>JBJXHM010000010.1:0-273104 GCA_046233115.1 Rhodospirillaceae bacterium N.6G
CCCCCCCCCCCCCCCCCCCCCCCCCCCCCCCCCCCCCCCCCCCCCCCCCCCCCCCCCCCCCCCCCCCCGGTGCCGTGCAAAGCGAAAGCACGTTAGTTTTTCCGATCTGGCCTTGGCTGGGAGCCTCGCAGGGGCTACCTCCTGAAGCGACAGCGAAAAAGCATTGACCCCGAAGGAGCACCCCCTTGCCGACCGATCCCTCCGTACTCGAGCGACTGACCGACCTCGTGGCCCTGGCCAAGCGCAAGGGCGCCGATGCCGCCGACGCCGTCTACATCCGTTCCGTCGGCATGGCGCAGTCGGTCCGCCTGGGTCAGCCGGAGCGGCGCGAGCGCGAGGAGAGCCAGGACATCGGCCTCAGGCTGATGATCGGCAAGCGCCAGGCCGCGGCCAGCTCCGCCGACATGAGCCCGGCCGCGCTGGAGCAACTGGTCGAGCGCGTGGTCGCCATGGCCAAGGCAGTGCCGGAAGACCCCTACATCGGTTTGGCCGAGCCAGACCAGCTCACCCGCGAGATCCCCGACCTCGACCTGGAGGACCCGGTCGAGCCGACCCCCGGCGAGCTCGCAGCCCGCGCGCTGGCCTGCGAGGAGGCCGCCCGCGCGGTGCCCGGCATCACCAACTCCGAGGGCGGCGACGCGAGCTGGAGCCGTAGCGAGATCGCGCTGGCCGCCAGCAACGGCTTCGCCGGCGGCTATATCCGCACCGGGCACTTCGTCTCGGCCGCGGTGCTAGCCGGCAAGGGCGACGGCATGGAGCGCGACTACGACTATTCCAGCGCGCTGCACATCGAAGACCTGCGCGACGCGGCCGATGTCGGGCGCAAGGCCGGCGAGCGCACGGTGAAGCGCCTGAAGCCGCGCAAGATGGCGACGGTGAAGGTGCCGGTGGTCTACGACCCGCGCGTCTCCGGCTCTCTGGTCGGGCACCTGGCCGGTGCCATCAACGGCTCCGCGATCGCCCGCGGCACCTCCTTCCTCAAGACCAAGCTGGGCCAGAAAATCCTGCCGGAGACGGTCACCATCATGGACTCACCCTTCCGCCCACGCGGCCGCCGCTCGCGTCCCTTCGACGCCGAGGGCTTGGCCGGCGCCGAGCGGGCGATGATCGACAAGGGTGTGCTGACCGGCTGGTTCCTCGACCTGGGCACCGCGCGCCAGCTCGGCCTGGAAAGCACGGGCAACGCCAGCCGCGGCACCGGCGGCCCGCCCTCGCCCTCGGCCTCCAACCTCTACCTGCAGCCGGGCGAGAAGACGCCGGCGGAGATGATCGGCGAGATCGAGCAGGGCTTCTACGTGACCGAGATGATGGGGCGCGGCGTGAACGAGGTGACCGGCGACTACAGCCGCGGCGCTTCCGGCTTCTGGATCGAGAAGGGCGAGATCGCCTTTCCGGTCTCGGGCCTCACCATCGCCGGCAACCTGCTGGAGATGTACCCGACCCTGACCGCCGCCAACGACCTGGAGTTCCGCACCGGCCTGGACGCCCCGACGATCCGCATCGACGGGCTGACGGTAGCGGGGGTCTAAGACAGCTCCCTCTCTATTGGGCCGCGACAACCTCCCAGGTTGTTGTTTGGGCAGGACGATCGCTCCTATCGACCGGTCGTCCCCTTTGCCTGTCAAACCTATAGAACTAGAGCAGAATTCAACCGGCGGCTCTTTTGGATAGCCCGCGCAAGGGAGCCAACTCTATACTATAGAGACAAGCTCAATCCATAGGCCGGCGCAATTCAAGTGTCTCTTAGAAGCAGACTGCCATGACGACCCACGCGCGCATCCTGGCCCCGGCGCGCCGACACTATCGCGGCACCATCACCGACCCGGAGCGCTGGGCCGCCTGGACGCCCCGTCCGGGCGACATTCTTGTCTGTACCCCGCCGAAGTGCGGGACGACCTGGACCCAGACCATGCTTGCCATGCTGGTCAACGGCGGGCCGGACCTGCCCGACACGGTTCCCAATCTCTCGCCCTGGATCGATGCCGACCTCGGAGACCCGCTGGAGACCATTGCGGCGCGCTTGGAGGCGCAAAAGGGGCGCCGGGTGGTCAAGACTCACACGCCGGCGGACGGTTTCCCGGTCTGGGAGGGCGTCACGGTGATCGCGGTCTATCGCCACCCGCTCGACGTGTTCTTTTCGATGCGCAAGCACAATGCGAACTGGAAGGAGCCCGAGTTGGACGAGCCGATGCTCCTGCCGCTGCCTCAGTCGTTCCGCCACTACGTCGACAGCGCCTTGGATCTGGATGACTTCGACAACGACTCGTTCGCGACCTTCGCCCAGCACTACCGCGAAACGGCTTGCTCCGGCCGCCTGCCCGACCTCAAGCTGTTCCACTACACGGACATGCGCCGTGACGGCTACTGTGCCGTGGCGGATCTGGCGCGCGCGGCCGGTATCGAGGCGGACAGCGCCCTCATCGACCGGGTGGCCGAAGCGACCGCATTCGAAACGATGAAGGCGCACTCGGCGAACTACACGCCCTTCGCCGGCAAGGGCCTCTGGAAGTCCGAAGCCAATTTCTTCGATTCCGCGACATCGCAGAAATGGAAAGGCCAGCTATCCGAGGAAGAGCTCGCCCTCTACCGGGAGCGTCTCGCGCAGCAGGTGCCCGACCGCCGGGCGCGTGATTGGCTGGAGATGGGCGGCGGATAGATGACGCTGCAGACAAGAGACCGCGCGGATCAAGTCGAGGTGCTCGTCGTCGGGGCGCGCACCACCGGGCTCATGCTGGCGATCCGCCTGCGCCGCCAGGGGCTCCGCGTGCGCATCGTCGACCGCTCGCCCGGCATCGATCCCCATTCCCGTGCCACCCTGCTGCACTCACGCTCGCTGGAACTGCTGGCGAACCTTGGCATCGCTGCCGAGATCGAGCGCAACGGCCAGGTGCTGCACGGCATGGGCCTCTATGCCGACGGCAGGCTGCTGATGCAAACCGACGACCCGCCGGTCGACTCGCCCTATCCCTACGGCGTCGCCTACTCGCAGAAGAAGATCGAGATCCTGCTGGAGCAGCAGCTTGCCGGCCTGGGCGTGGCGGTCGAGCGCAACAGCGATCTGCTCGGCCTGGAGCAGGACCGCGACGGCGTGGATGCGGTGCTGGGTCGGCATGACGGCAGCCGCGAGACTGTCCGCTGCGACTGGCTGGTCGGCTGCGACGGCGCGCACAGCACCACCCGCCACCTGCTGGGGATCGGCTTTGCCGGCACGCAGAGCCGGCACCCCTATCTGGTCGGGGACGTCATCGCGGAGGATTTCCAGCCGCGCGACGCCTTCCTCCTGTACCTGCATTCCGAGGGGGCGCTCTATGTTGCCGTGCTCGACGAGGGCCGCCGCCAGGTCTTCGCCGACCTGCCGGAGGAGCATCCGGCCGATGGCACGCCCAGCCTGGAAGAACTGCAGGAGCTGGTCGCGCGGCGCAGCGGCCAGGCCTACCGGCTGAGCGACCCGCGCTGGATGGCCTATTTCCGGATCAACTACCGGCTGGCCGAGCGCTACCGCCAGGGCCGCGTCTTTCTGGCGGGCGACGCCGCCCACCTGGTTTCGCCGGCCGGCGGGCACGGCATGAACACCGGCATCCAGGATGCCTGCAATCTGGCCTGGAAGCTGGCCCTGGCCAGCCGCGGCCTGGCCTCGGAGGCCCTGCTGGAGAGCTACGAGGCCGAACGCCGGCCGGTGGCCCGAAGCATGATCGAGGTCTCGCGCGGCCTGACCGCGCCGGGAGAGGCCTATCCCCGGCTCTCCGGCACAGACCGTGCGGACCTGCTGGCGGAACTGCAGCAGGCACCCGAGGACATCCTCGTCTTCCGCCGCAACTTCGAGGAGTTGGACCTGGACTATGGCGATAGCCCGCTCAGTTTCGACGAGGACCCGGCGCTGCCCGCCGACCTGCGGCCCGGGCTGGAGGCGCGTGATGTAGCACCGTTGCAGCAGGGTGGTCAGAGCTGCAGTCTTTTCGATCTGCTGGGCGGTCCGAAGCACTGCCTGTTGGTTTTCGCCGGCGAGGAAAGCCTCCCGACAGAAGCGCGCGATGCAGCCCTGATGGCGAGTGAGCAGGCCGCTACCTGGGTCGATGTCCACCTGGTGCTCATCAGCAAACCTGCTGCAGAAGCGACTGAGCCGTCATCGCTCCTGCTGGACTCCGAGGCCCAACTCACCCGCCGCTACGGCATGCAGAAGGGCGGCCTCTACCTGATCAGGCCGGATGGCTACGTCGCCTACCGTGCCGTGCGCCTCGACGGCTTCGCGACCTACCTGGCCGAGGTTCTCTGCCTCTGACAGGGCCGAGATGGACTCTACAATCCCTTGAGCGTCCTGAGAAAATCCTTACGCCAAGAATTGATGTCGAATCTTTGCACTTTTTCCAGCAGCGCCCCGTGGCGCTCCACGCGCTCTTCCAGCGGCATGGCGATGGCCTTGCGCAGGGTGTCGGCCATCTGCTCCTCGTCGTAGGGATTGACGATCAGTGCCTCGGTCATGGTCTCGGCGGCCCCGGCGAAGCGGGAGAGGATCAAGACGCCGGGGTCCTCCGGGTTCTGGGCCGCGACATACTCCTTGGCCACCAGGTTCATGCCGTCGCGCAGCGGCGTCACCAGGCCGACCTGGCTCTCGCGGAAGACGCCGGCCAGGGTCGGCCGCGGCACCTTGCGGTGGATGTAGCGCAGCGGCGTCCAGTCGAAGCTGCCGTAGTCGCCGTTGATCTGGCCGGAGAGCTGTTCCAGTTCGGCGCGCAGCTCGGCATAGGCCCCCACCGCTTCTCGTGTGGGCGTAGCAATCTGCAGGAAGGAGATCCGCCCGTGTCGCTTGCGCTCCTCCTCGCTCTCCTGCTCCAGCAGCTGCAGCAGCGAGCGGAAGGCGCGAAAGCGGTTCGGCAGTCCCTTGGAGTAGTCCAGGCGCTCGGCCCCAACAATCTGGATCGAATGGCGGTTGCGCTGGCGCAGGCGCTGGGTCGCCCGGCGGGCATAGTGACTCTCCGCCATCTCGCGGAAGACCTCGACGTCGATGCCGATGGGGAAGGTGCGCGCCACCACCGTGCGCTCCTTCAGGGTCACCTTGTCACCGCTGACCGTGCCGCCCAGTTCCTCGCGCACGTAGCGGGTGAAGTTCCTGCGGTCGGCGTGGGTCTGGAAACCGACCAGGTCGTAGGCGAACATTGAACGCACCAGCCATTCGGCGCCGGGCAGGGCCTGCATGATCTGCGGTGGCGGGAAGGGAATGTGAAGGAAGAAGCCGATGCGCTGCTGCCAGCCGCGATCGCGCAGCTCGGCGCCCATCGGGATCATCTGGTAGTCGTGCACCCAGATCACCTCGTCGCCCTTCAGCTTCGCGGTCAGCTTGTCGGCGAAGTAGCTGTTGACCCGGCGGTAGCCGCGAAAGTAGCTGCGTTCGAAGTCGGCCAGGTCCAGGCGGAAGTGGAAGCTGGGCCAGATCACCGAGTTGGAGAAGCCGAGGTAGTACTCCTCGTTGTCCTTGGCGGTCAGGTCGGCGGTGACGTAGCGCACGCCACCGCGCGAGTAGGTCTGCGCCGCACTGGAGGGCTGCTCTGTGATCTTGCCGCTCCAACCGAACCAGACGCCGCCACTCTCGGCCAGGGCATCGCCCAGTGCGACGGCGAGCCCGCCGGCACTGGACTGCGCGCTGGGCAGGGCGACGCGGTTGGAGACGACGACGAGTTCACTCATGTGCTGCTCTCCCATGGACGGCTCAGGCGCACCGCGCCGTTGATGATCCCTACCATGGAATAGGTCTGGGGGAAATTGCCCCATAGCTCGCCGGTCTTGGTGTCCACGTCCTCCGACAGCAGGCCCAGGTGGTTGCGGGCGGCCAGCATGGCCTCGAAGATCTCCCGCGCCTCTTCCCTGCGGCCGACACGCGCCAGCGCGTCGATTCGCCAGAAGGTGCAGACGTTGAAGGCGGTCTCCGGCAGTCCGAAGTCGTCAGGAGCCTTGTAGCGCAACATATGGTGGCCCAGCGCCAGCTCCGCCTCCACCGCCTCCAGGGTGGAGACGAACCGCGGGTCCTGCGCCGGCAGGAAGCCGACCTCGGCCATCAACAGCACGCTGGCATCCAGATCCTCGCCGTCGAAGCTCTCGACGAAGGCCTGGCGCTGCTCGTTCCAGCAGCGCTCCAGGATGGTGCGGTGGATCGTCTCGGCACGCTCGTTCCAATAGGCCGCCCGCTCTGCCAGACCCAGCTTCAGCGCCACCTTGCTGAGGCGGTCGCAGGCGGCCCAGCACAGCAGGGTCGAGGAAGTGTGGACCCGCGCCCGGGTCCTAAGCTCCCAGAGGCCGGCGTCGGGCTGGTCGTAGAGCTGAAAGGCCTTCTCGCCCATCCGCTCCAGGCGCTCGAAGGCCTCCAGGCCCGGCCGGTGGAAGAGCCGGTGGTCGAAGAAAGCCTGCGAGGCGGCCAGCACCACGTTACCATAGACGTCATGCTGGTGGTGCTCGTGTGCCTGGTTGCCCCGGCGCACCGGCCCCATGCCGCGATAGCCGCTGAGACTGGGCACGATCTCTTCGGTCAGCGTCTTCTCGCGGCCGACACCGAAGACCGGCTGCACCACCCCGTCGTCGGCATCGTGGATGACGTCGGTCAGGTAGACCAGGTACTCCTCCATGGTCCCGACCTCGGCCAGGCTGTTCAGCGCGCGCACCACGAAAAAGGCGTCGCGCAGCCAGCAGAAGCGGTAGTCCCAGTTGCGGCCGCTGTTCTTGAACTCGGGAATCGAGGTGGTCAGCGCGGCCACGATGGCCCCGGTGTCCTCGACGACGCAGAGCTTCAAGGTGATCGCGGCGCGGATCACCGCCTCCTGCCACTCCAGCGGCAGGGCGAGCCGGCGGGTCCAGGTCCGCCAATAGGTCTCTGTGTGCTCCTGGAACTCGCGCGCAGTCTCGGCGACGCCGCTGTCCAGGGTCTCGTCCGGCCCCAGCACCAGGTCGATCGGCCGGTCGACCAGGAAGGGCGTCTCCTTCAGCACATAGTCGATCGGCGCGTTGGTGGTGAGCCGCATGGCCTTGCCGGAATCGACATAGCGGACATGGTTGGAGCCATGCGTCAGATGCGGCTCCTCCGCCCCCCAGGAGAACTGGGGACGCAGTTGGATCGTCACCCGCGGCGAACCGGCGAGCGGCCGCATGCGCCGCACCAGCATCAAGGGTCGGAAGCTGCGCCCGCGGGTGATGAAGCGCGGCGCGAAGTCGATGATCTCGAGCTGCTGCCCCCGGGAGTCGGTCAGCACGGTGCGCAGGATCGCGGTGTTCTCCAGGTAGGACTGCTCGGAGGAGACCTGGTTGTCCAGCCGCAGGGTGAAGTGGCCGCGTTCGCTATCGGGTGCCAGCAGGCGGTTGAAGACCGGGTCCCCGTCCACCCTGGGCAGGCAGCACCAGACGATACTGCCGTCGCGGTCGATCAGCGCCGAGATGGAGAGATTGCCGATCACCCCGAGATCCAGGTTGGCCTGGCGTGCCTGCTGCCTGGCTTCCGCGAGCGGTCCTTCCATAGTCGTCATCCCTCCGAAACGCTTGCACTGTGCTGATGGTTACCGGCCGCTAGGCAGGTTCCAGCCCCGCTCACGCAGCTTGCCCGGCTTGTGCGATCAGCCAGGAGCGAAAAGTCGAAGCATCGCCCAGGCGCAGCTTCGCCACACTGGGCTGGTCGCCGATCTTGACCCCGATCCCGCCGAGCTGCTGGGCGGCGGCGATGCCGTCCTCGTCGGTCCGATCGTCGCCGACGAAGAGCGGCCGCCGTCCCTGGAAGGGCGGCACGGCCATGAAGCGGCGCACCGCCACGCCCTTGTTGACGGCGGCAGCCTTCACTTCGAAGACCGCATGCCCCTCCAGCAGGACCAGGTCCGGGTCCCCGGCCACGGCGCGTGCCAGATGCTCCCGACAGTCGGCCGCCGCCTGCGGTCTGGCCCGAACATGCAGAGCCAGAGCAGAGCCCTTATCCTCGATCATCACTCCCGGATGGCTGACCGCCAGGGCCTCCATCACGGCCTTGATAGCGGACAGCTCCAGCGCCGGGCCAGACTCGCAGGCGCCGGCTTCGGCCAGGCGCAGCTCCTGACCGTGCACGCCCGCGGCCGGCAGGCGCAGCGGCCGCATGAAGTGATCCAGCTCCGTAATCGGCCGACCGCTGACGACGGCGAGCGCACCACCGTCGCGCCGGAACAGCAGTCCCAGCGCATCCCTGACGGCGCACTGCATCACCACCGCGTCGGGGGTCGGCGCGATATCGACCAGGGTCCCGTCGAAATCGAGGAAGAGCGCCCATTCGGCCGAGCAGTCGGGCAGCGCCGTAGAAAGCATCCTGAAACTCTGTCTTGCGGTCGGGAGGGCCCAATCTGCCGGTTCGGGCACGAGATTCCAACCGGCACGTCCGAAAGCCGCGCTGCAAGACCGGGGTTCGACGAGGGGCCTGAGTAGGAAATACCCTAGGCCGCCTCGCGGCTGGTGCCCTCCAGCAGCCCCGCGATATCGGCCATGATCGCTGTCATGTCGAAGTCTTTCGGCGTATAGATCGCAGCCACGCCGGCAGCACGCAGGGTCCCCGCATCCTCCGGTGGGATGATGCCGCCGACCACGACCGGGACCTCGCTCAGGCCCTCCTCGGCCATCAGGCGCAGCACCTCCTCGACCAGTACCAGGTGCGAGCCGGAGAGGATAGAGAGGCCGACGACATGCACGCTCTCCTCGACCGCGGCGTTGACGATCTCGGCCGGCGTTAGGCGGATGCCCTCGTAGACCACCTCGAAGCCGCAGTCGCGGGCGCGAACGGCGACCTGCTCGGCACCGTTGGAATGGCCGTCGAGGCCCGGCTTGCCGACCAGCATCTTGGGCCGCCGTCCCAGGCTCTGGGTCAGCGCCTCGATCCGGGCACGCACCGCGCCGACCCGGGCCTCGTCGGCGCTGGGCAGGCCGGCGCCGACGCCGGTGGGAGCACGGAACTCGCCCAGCACGCGGCGCAGCGCCGCCCCCCACTCGCCGGTTGTGACACCGGCATGCGCGCAGGCGATGGAGGCCTCCATGACGTTGCCGCCGGCGGCCGCGACGCGCTCCAACTCGGCCAGCGCCGCCTCGGCGGCCGCCGTGTCACGCGCGGCCCGCCAGGCCTGCAGCCGCTCGACCTGCTCGGCCTCAGACGCGGGGTCGACGGTCATGGC
This sequence comes from Rhodospirillaceae bacterium N.6G, assembly GCA_046233115.1. Classification (GTDB taxonomy): domain Bacteria; phylum Pseudomonadota; class Alphaproteobacteria; order Kiloniellales; family JACOMY01; genus JACOMY01. The sequence continues at coordinate 9,159 of JBJXHM010000010.1, forward strand.
GCCGCCGTCCTCGGCTCCGGTGGTCAGCGGCGAGGGCTCGGAGCCGGTGAAGGCATTGACGCCGACCACCGTCAGCTCACCCGCTTCGATCGCCTGCATGCGCAGGGTGGCACTCTCGACCAGGGCGCGCTTCATGGCGGCGTTCTCGACCGCGGCCACCGCCCCGCCCATGGCCTCGATACGGGCCAGTTCCGCCTTCGCCTCGCTGCAGAGCTCGGCCACCTTGGCCTCGATCACCGGCGAGCCGTTGAAGATGTCGCCGTACTCCAAGAGGTCAGTCTCGAAGGCCACGATCTGCTGCAGACGCAGCGACCACTGCTGGTCCCAGGGCCGCGGCAGGCCCAGGGCCTCGTTCCAGGCCGGGAGCTGCACCGCGCGGGCGCGCGCGTCCTTGGAGAGGGTGACCGCCAGCATCTCGATCAGGATACGGTAGACATTGTTCTCCGGCTGCTGCTCGGTCAGCCCCAGCGAGTTCACCTGCACGCCGTAGCGGAAGCGCCGAAGCGCCGGGTCCTCGACACCGTAGCGCTCCAGGCAGATCTCGTCCCAGAGGCGGGTGAAGGCCCGCATCTTGCAGAGCTCGGTGATGAAGCGCACGCCGGCATTGACGAAGAAGGAGATGCGGCCGACCACCTTGGGGAAGGCCTCGTCCGGCACCTGGCCGGAGGCGCGCACCTGGTCCAGCACCGCGATCGCGGTGGCCAGCGCATAGGCCAGTTCCTGCACCGGCGTGGCACCGGCCTCCTGCAGGTGGTAGCTACAGACGTTGGTCGGGTTCCAGCGCGGCACCTCGGAGACGGTGAAGGCGATCACGTCCGCGGTCAGCTTCAGCGAGGCCTCGGGCGGGAAGATGTAGGTCCCGCGCGAGAGATACTCCTTGATCACATCGTTCTGCGTGGTCCCGGTCAGCGCGCTACGGGAGACCCCCTGGCGCTCGGCCGCGGCAATGTAGAGTGCCAGCAGCCAGGGCGCGGTCGCGTTGATCGTCATGGAGGTGTTCATGCGGTCGAGCGGAATGCCCTGCAGCAGGGTCTCCATGTCGCCGATGTGGCTGACCGGCACCCCGACCTTCCCGACCTCGCCGCGCGCCAGCACGTGGTCGCTGTCGTAGCCGGTCTGGGTCGGCAGGTCGAAGGCGATGGACAGGCCGGTCTGCCCCTTTTCCAGGTTCTTGCGGTAGAGCGCGTTGGAGGCCGCGGCCGTGGAATGGCCGGCATAGGTCCGCATCAGCCAGGGCTTGTCCTTGGCCGCCGCACCCGTCGCTTTCGTCGTCCGCTCGCTCATCGTCCTCGCTCCACCGTTCCCCGACCATCGATCAACTGCGCAAGAATATGTCTGGTTACGCCGCCCATGGGTATGATCGTTTCTACTGCAGCGCAACAGAGAAAAGCCTGCCGTGTGCCGTTCCGTCTGACAAGTGAAGAGCGGGCGCAAGCAGGGCGATCGCCCGCAAGCTGCTGGCCGGAGCTATGGAATGTCTCTCCGCGACCAGAACCGCAGACCCGGATGCGACATGTTAACACAGGCTTGTGCTTGCCGATTTTTTGCGCCGCAACAGACGGAAGCGACAATCTCTTGACGGCCTGGAAAGGGCCAAAACTTCAACTTTGCAAGATTATTGCTCAAAAAATATGCAAAATATTGGTAAATTGCCAATTGCCAAGGCGGAGCCGGTCGCGTTAAGACAGCGGCATGTTGCACTGCAGAAATTCCGCAGTGCAGAATGGGAAACAAACGGGGCCAAGGAAAAAGGGTCCGCCGGAGGCCAGCAACGGAATCGTCGCGATAGCGACGCTCCGGGAAGACGTGAGGAGTAAAGGACGATGACAGAGGCAAGCAATGTGGTGCCGCTTCGCGAAGACGCGCCGGTGAAGGACCTCTACGAGGTTGGCGAGATTCCGCCGCTTGGCCACGTCCCCAGCCAGATGTACGCCTGGCTGATCCGCCGTGAGCGGCATGGCGAGCCCGAGAAGGCGATGCAGGTCGAGGTGGTCGAGACCCCGAAGCTGGACAGCCACGACGTCCTGGTCATGGTGATGTCCGCGGGCGTCAACTACAACGGCGTCTGGGCCGGCCTGGGCACACCGATCTCCCCCTTCGACGTGCACAAGGCCGAGTACCATATCGCCGGCTCCGATGCCGCCGGCATCGTCTGGGCGGTCGGTTCCAAGGTGAAGCGCTGGAAGGTCGGCGACGAGGTCGTGGTCCACTGTAACCAGGACGACGGCGACGACGAGGAGTGCAACGGCGGCGACCCCATGTTCTCGCCCTCGCAGCGGATCTGGGGCTACGAGACGCCGGACGGCTCCTTCGCCCAGTTCGCCCGGGTGCAGGACCGCCAGCTCATGACCCGCCCGCGCCACCTGACCTGGGAAGAGAGCGGCTGCTACACCCTGACCCTGGCCACCGCCTACCGCATGCTCTTCGGCCATCGCCCGCACATCCTGCGGCCGGGTCACAACGTGCTGGTCTGGGGCGCCTCCGGCGGCCTCGGCTCGATGGCGATCCAGCTGATCGCGACGGCCGGTGCCAACGCCATCGGCGTGATCTCCGACGAGGACAAGCGCGACTTCGTGCTGTCGCTCGGCGCCAAGGGCGTGATCAACCGCAAAGACTTCAACTGCTGGGGCCAGCTTCCGCCGGTGAACGGCGAGGGCTATGCCGAGTACATGAAGGAGTGCCGCAAGTTCGGTAAGGCGATCTGGGACATCACCGGCAAGGGCAACGATGTCGACTTCGTCTTCGAGCATCCAGGCGAGGCGACCTTCCCGGTCTCCGCCTTCATCGTGAAGCGCGGCGGCATGGTGGTCTTCTGCGCCGGCACCACCGGCTACAACATCACCTTCGACGCCCGCTTCGTGTGGATGCGCCAGAAGCGCATCCAGGGCAGCCACTTCGCCAACCTGCTGCAGGCGAGCCAGGCCAACCACCTGGTGGTGGAGCGGCGCATCGACCCCTGCATGAGCGAGGTCTTCGGCTGGGACGACATCCCGCGCGCCCACACCAAGATGATGCGCAACCAGCACAAGCCCGGCAACATGGCCGTGCTGGTACAGGCCAAGCGTCCGGGCATGCGCACCATCGAGGAGGCCCGCGAAGCCTAAAGGCGGGCTGACCGACAGGCGAGCGAGGCGGTTCCGGCCGCCTCGCTTTTCCCTTTCCATCGGGGCGGCCCGGGCTGCCCCGCTTTTCCCGTTTCGCCGGGGCGGCTAAACTGACCGCCCCCGGCGCAGAGGGCAGAACAGCAAGGAGACGGGTCAAGAGATGTCGCAAGCTGCCAGCGCGATCGAGACACCATCCGATGAGGCGAAGCTGAGCTGGGACGGCCTGCTGGCCGACTGCGCCGAGGCGGTCAGCAGCGCCGAGCGCTATGGCGAGGCCGCGCGCCGCGCCGTCGGTCAGCTCGTCGCGCCTGCCGGCAAGGTGGACCCGGCGCTGCTGGAGCGCGAGCAGCAGGCCGCGCACGGCCTGGCCTGGACCCTGACCTACGTGGCCGCCCTGCGCGAGATGCTGGCCTGGGCCGAGCGCCTGCAGGCCGCCGGCAACCTGGGCGAGATGGAGCGCCTGATGCTGCAGACCGCCTTCGGCGAGTACCTGCAGCAGCTCCAGGGCGGCCTGCCGATGAGCCAGGGCGAGATCCTGCGGCCGGCGGACATGGGCGTCGACGCGGAGGCGGTCGCGGCCCTGCGGACTGCCGCCACCGGGCGCCTGATCGCGCACGGCAACACCGCGCCGGTACGCCTGCGGCTGGCGGCGCTGATGGAGGCCGGCAGCTTCGGCCATGCCGGCCTGGACGACGAGACCCTGGAGATGATCCGCGAGCAGTTCCGCCGGATCGCCGACACCCACGCTGAGGCGGCGCACGAATGGCACCGCAAGGACGAGCTGATCCCCGACGCGGTGGTGCAGGAACTGGCCGACCTGGGCGTCTTCGGCCTCACCGTGCCGGAGGAGTACGGTGGCGCTGGCCTCGGCAAGATGGCCATGTGCGTGGTGACCGAAGAGCTCTCGCGCGGCTACATCGGCCTGGGTTCGCTCGGCACCCGTTCCGAGATCGCCGCGGAGCTGATCCGTCTGGGCGGCACCGACGCGCAGAAGGAGCACTACCTGCCGCTGATCGCCTCCGGCGAGATCCTGCCGACCGCGGTCTTCACCGAGCCTAACACCGGCTCCGACCTGGGCTCGCTGCGCACCCGCGCGACCCTGGAGGGCGAGGACTACCGGATCCAGGGCAACAAGACCTGGATCACCCACGCCAGCCGCTCCGACCTCATGACCCTGCTGGCGCGCTCCAAGCCCGACACCAAGGACTGGCGCGGCCTCTCCATGTTTCTGGCCGACAAGCCGCGCGGCAGCGAGGCCGAGCCCTTTCCGGCCGAGGGCATGACCGGCGGCGAGATCAAGGTCCTCGGCTACCGCGGCATGAAGGAATACGAGCTGGCCTTCGACGGCTTCAAGGTCGCCAAGGACAACCTGCTGGGCGGCGAGGAGGGTCAGGGCTTCAAGCAGCTGATGGCCACCTTTGAATCGGCCCGCATCCAGACCGCCGCGCGCGCCGTCGGCGTCGCACAGAACGCGATGGAGCTGGGCCTGGCCTACGCCTGTGAGCGGGTGCAGTTCGGCAAGTCGCTGATCAACTTCCCGCGGGTCGCCGGCAAGCTGGCCTGGATGGCGGTGGAGACCATGATCGCCCGCCAGCTCAGCTATTTCGCCGCGCGCGAGAAGGACAGCGACCGGCGCTGCGACATCGAGGCCGGCATGGCCAAGCTGCTGGCCGCCCGGGTCGCCTGGGCGAACGCCGACAACGCGCTTCAGGTGCACGGTGGCAACGGCTATGCCGAGGAGTACCGGATCAGCCGGGTGCTGTGCGATGCGCGCATCCTCAACATCTTCGAGGGCGCAGCCGAGATCCAGGCCCAGGTGATCTGTCGCGGCCTGCTGGCCAGCGGCCGGAACTAGAGCGCCCCTTCCGCAAGGGGGCCAGTCCAGGACTGAGGGTACGCTGCGACGAAGAGTGCTGGCTGAGCGTCGGACCGTGACGAGCACGGCGATAAGAGGTCGGTCAGCGATTCACTGCACGTTATAGAAAGAGGACCAAGATGCGCATCGACGCGATTCCGATCGGCCACAACCCGCCCGAGGACGTCAACGTCATCATCGAAGTGCCGGTCGGGGGCGAACCGATCAAGTACGAGATGGATAAGGCCGCCGGCGCCATGTACGTGGACCGCTTCCTCTACACCCCGATGCGCTATCCGGGGAACTACGGCTTCATCCCGCACACGCTCTCGGACGACGGCGATCCGATCGACGTGCTGGTGCCGAACCAGCGTCCCATCATCCCCGGCGCCATCATGCGCTGCCGGCCGATCGGCGTGCTCTACATGGAGGACGAGGGCGGCGGCGACGAGAAGGTGATCGCGGTCCCGCAGCACAAGCTGACCCGGCGCTACGACAAGGTGCTGACTGTGGAGGACCTGCCGAAGATCACCCTGGAGCAGATCGAGCACTTCTTCGAGCACTACAAGGATCTGGAAAAGGACAAGTGGGTCAAGGTGGTCCGCTGGGGTGGCAAGGAAGAGGCGATGGAGATGATCAACGCCTCGATCGAACGGGCCGCCAAGGAGAAGGCCTGATTCCCGGACCCACTGCCGGCGATCGCGGGCGGCCGGCCACCTGGCAGGGAACCCTCTGAAACTCTGCTATGCCTGGCGCCGCCGCCCGCCAAGGTCTATCTAAGGTCCACTATGGAAAGCTTCACAATCTTCCTGATGATCATCGCCATGGTGACGACCCTGGTGGTGCTCTTCACCGGCCTGATCTCCTTCGCCCGCGGCGGCAGCGTCAACGCCAAGTACGGCAACAAGCTGATGCGTTGGCGCGTGATGGCGCAAGCCGTCGCGATCGGGCTCTTCCTGCTGGCCGTCTTGCTGCGCGGGTCGGGCAACAGCTAGGCAGAGCCCCGCAAGGGTAGGGTCTAGCACTGAAGCGCCGCGGCGCCCGCAGGCGGCGAGAGGGGGAGTGACTTGGTCAAGCTCACCAAGATCTACACGCGTGGCGGCGACCGGGGCAGCACCTCGCTGGCCGACGGCACCCGGGTCGCCAAGCATCACCTGCGGGTCAGCGCCTACGGCACGGTGGACGAGACCGGCGCCGCGGTCGGGCTCGCGCGACTGGCGGCCGGGCCCGACTACGACGCCCTGCTGTCGCTGATCCAGAACGACCTCTTCGACCTCGGCGCCGATCTGGCCACTCCTTGGCGGGAGGCCCCCAAGTACCCGCCGCTGCGCATCACCGCCGAGCAGGTCGCCCGCTTGGAAGGCGAGATCGACCGCCTGAACGCGGACCTAACGCCGCTCGACTCCTTCGTGCTCTCGGGCGGCATGCCGGCCGCCGCACAGCTCCACATGGCCCGCACCGTGGCCCGCCGCGCCGAACGCGAGATGACCGCGCTGAGTGAAGTCGAAACCGTCAATCCCGAGGCGATTCGCTATATCAACCGCCTCTCCGACCTGCTGTTCGTGATGGCCCGTCACGCCAACGACAAGGGCCGCGGCGACCTGCTCTGGGTACCGGGCGCCAACCGCTGAGAAGGGCTGCCATGCATGGGGTTCGCCAAGATTGACAGCCTTTCTATCGCGCACTTATTGTGCAGCGCGAAAACCTGTCGGGGCTGACCGGACAGTCTGTTTTTTTGTGAATCTGGCGAGGCTGGGCCGTTCGGGTCCGCCCGATACGCCACCGGAACTCTCCAAGAGGAACGCCTGAGGCCAAGGGAATGAAAGTACTCGTACCGATCAAAAGGGTGATCGATGCCAACGTGAAAGTCCGCGTGAAGGCGGACAAGACCGGCGTCGAGACAGCGAACGTCAAGATGGCGATGAATCCCTTCTGCGAGATCGCGGTCGAAGAGGCCGTGCGCATGAAGGAACCCGGAACCGCGACCGAGGTCGTGGCCGTTGCTGCCGGTGTCCAGCAGTCGCAGGAGACCCTGCGGACCGCGCTGGCCATGGGCGCCGACCGGGCCATCCTGATCCTGACCGACGTGGCGCTGGAGCCACTGGCGGTCGCCAAGCTGCTGAAGGCGGTGGTCGACAAGGAAGCGCCGGGCCTGGTGATCCTGGGCAAGCAGGCGGTCGACAACGACAACAACCAGACCGGCCAGATGCTGTCCGGCCTGCTCGGCTGGTCGCAGGCGACCTTCGTCTCCAAGGTCGCGATCGAGGGTGACAGCCTGGCCGCGACCCGCGAGGTCGACGGCGGCCTGGAGAACATCACGCTGAAGATGCCGGCGATCGTGACCGTGGACCTGCGTCTCAACACGCCGCGCTACGCCAGCCTGCCGAACATCATGAAGGCGAAGAAGAAGCCGCTGGACACCTTGTCGCCAGAAGATCTCGGCGTCGACGTCACCCCGCGCGTCACGACCATTGAGGTCACCGAGCCACCGGGCCGCAAGGCCGGCATCAAGGTCGGGTCCGTGGCCGAGCTTCTGGACAAGCTGAAGAACGAGGCGAAGGTTCTGTCATGAGCATTCTGGTTATCGCCGAACACGACAATGCCAGCCTGAAGTCTGGCACCCTCAACGCCGTCAGCGCGGCCTCGCAGCTTGAGGGCGACGTCGTCGTCCTGGTCGCCGGCAGCGACTGCGCCGCCGCCGCCGAGGCCGCCGCAGCCCTGCCCGGCGTCGCCAAGGTGCTGAAGGCTGACGCGCCGGAGCTGGGCCACAGCCTGGCCGAGAACCTGGCGCCGCTGATCGTTCAGCTCGCGCCCAGCTACAGCCACATCCTGGCCGCCGCCAGCACCTTCGGCAAGAACGTGATGCCGCGGGCGGCAGCGCTGCTGGACGTGCAGCAGATCTCCGACATTCAGGCGATCGAGAGTGCCGACACCTTCGTGCGCCCGATCTATGCCGGTAACGCGCTGGCCAAGGTGCAGTCGGCCGATGCGATCAAGGTCCTGACCGTGCGCACCACGGCCTTCGACCCGGTGGCCGAGACTGGCGGCAACGCCGCGATCGAAGAAGTGGCCAGCACCGGCGACAGCGGTCTCTCCAACTTCGTCGGCCAGGAGCTGACCAAGAGCGAGCGTCCCGAGCTCACCACCGCGCGCATCGTCATCTCTGGTGGCCGCGGCATGCAGTCGTCCGATAACTTCGCCCTGCTGGAGAGCGTGGCGGACAAGCTGGGTGCCGCCGTCGGCGCCAGCCGCGCGGCCGTCGATTCCGGCTACGCCCCCAACGACTACCAGGTCGGGCAGACCGGCAAGGTGGTGGCCCCCGACCTCTACATCGCGGTGGGCATCTCCGGCGCCATCCAGCATCTGGCCGGCATGAAGGACTCCAAGGTCATCGTGGCCATCAACAAGGACGAAGAGGCGCCGATCTTCCAGGTCGCCGACTACGGCCTGGTGGCGGACCTCTTCCAGGCCGTGCCGGAACTGGACAAGGAGCTGGGCTAGCCCGAAGACCCGACGAGAGCCGCCACGGCGCACTGCGCCCCGCGCACCATGCACCGGGCGGCTCTCGGGGCGGCTCTTTCGTTTCGGCAGCAAAGGATAAGGCGTTCATGAGCAGCATTCGATCGGTGGGCATCATCGGGGCCGGGCAGATGGGCAGCGGCATCGCCCACGTTTGCGCGCTGGCGGAAATCGACGTTCGCATGAGCGACATCTCCGAAGATGCCCTGGCACACGGCAAGGCCACGATCGAACACAACCTCGACCGCCAGGTTCAGCGCGAGAAGATCAGCGAGGCGGACAAGGCTGCCGCTCTCGGGCGCATCGAGACGGTCAAGGGCCTGGAGGCCATGGGCGAGTGCGATCTGGTGATCGAGGCCGCCTCCGAGAACGAGCAGGTCAAGCGCGAGATCTTCAAGCAGCTCTGCCCGCTGCTGAAGCCCGAGACCTTGATCGCCAGCAACACCTCCTCGATCTCCATCACCCGACTCGCGTCCACCACAGACCGGCCGGCGCACTTCATGGGCATGCACTTCATGAACCCGGTGCCGGTCATGAAGCTGGTCGAGCTGATCCGCGGCATCGCCACCGACGACGAGACGGTGCAGACCTTCCGCGCGCTGACCGTCAAGCTGGGCAAGACCCCGGTCTCCGCCGAGGACTTCCCGGCCTTCATCGTGAACCGCGTGCTGCTGCCGATGATCAACGAGGCGGTCTACACCCTCTACGAGGGCGTGGGCTCGGTCGAGTCGATCGACGTCGCCATGCGCCTGGGCGCCAACCATCCGATGGGCCCCCTGGAGCTGGCCGACTTCATCGGCCTGGACACCTGCCTGGCCATCATGCAGGTGCTCTACGAGGGCCTGGCCGACAGCAAGTACCGCCCCTGCCCGCTCTTGGTGAAGTACGTCGAGGCCGGCTGGGTCGGCCGCAAGGCGGGCCGCGGCTTCTACGACTACACCGGCGACAAGCCCGTTCCGACGCGGTAAGGCAGATCGTTTCGAGCTGATGTGTTTGCCGCCGGCGGCGCAAGTCGCCCGGCCGCTACGCCAGTTGGGCAGTGGTTCTCCGGCCAAACCGGAGGACGATAATATTAAATTAATTCAATTGGATATCCGCCGCCCGGCTTGACCGGAGGACCTCGTGAGGCAGGATGATCCTCCGATCATTGGCCGGACCAACAAACCCGCACCGAAAGCCCCATCACGGAGAGGGTCGGTTGCCGAACCCCGTCACGTAGTCCCAGACCACGTCGAAGTCGATCACGCTCCAGGCGATCAGCAGCAGGATCAGGCCGCTCAGGATCGGCAGGTACCAGGGATAGGCAACCGGCGTGCGCGCACCGCAGCGCGCGCAGCGGATGTCGTCAATCTCCAGCGGCGCACCGCAGCGCTGGCAGGTTCTTTCCTCGCCCGCCATCGCCTAGGCTTCCCAGCCTAACCGCAATTGGAGTAGCCGCAGTCGGTGCACAGCGAACAGCCCTCCTGCCGGACCAGGCTGGCGTTGCCGCAGCGCGGGCACTGTCCGGGACGCGGCTGCGTGCCGCCGCTACCGCCGCCGGCGGTTTCTTCGGCGCGCAGCTCCACTTGACTGCGACCCTCCAACCCCGCCGGCGAGGCGAGGAAGCCGATCGCCTGCAGGTGGCGCTCGATCACGCCGCCGATCGCAGCCAGGAGGGAGGGGACGTAGCGTCCCTCCATCCAGGCGCCACCGCGTGGATCGAAGACCGCCTTCAGCTCCTCGACCACGAAGGAGACGTCACCGCCGCGCCGGAAGACCGCCGAGATCATCCGGGTCAGCGCCACGGTCCAGGCGTAGTGCTCCATGTTCTTGGAGTTGATGAAGATCTCGAAGGGCCGCCGCCGCGGCTGGCCGTCCGCACCGGTCTGATCGATATCGTTCAGGGTGATGTAGAGCGCATGGTCGCTGTCGGGCCAGCGGATCTTGTAAGTATGGCCTTCGAGCTGCTCCGGCCGGTCCAGTGGCTGGCTCATGTAGACCACCGCGCCCTCACCCTGCGGCTCTTCCAGTCTGGGCGCCGGCGCGGGCGCACGCGCCTTGCTCTCCTCCAGCACCGAGCCGCGGAGGTCGCTCGGCCGGTAGGTGGTACAGCCCTTGCAGCCCATGCGCCAGGCATCGCGATAGAGCTCCTTGAAGCCCTCGAAGGCGATCTCGCGCGGCAGGTTGACGGTCTTGGAGACCGAGGCGTCGACATGGCGCTGGATCGCCGCCTGCATCGCCAGGTGCGCCGCCGGATCCAGGTCGGCGGCCGAGACGAAGGCCGCGGTCAGGGGCGCATCGGGTCCCTTCAGGGCGCGATAGCGGCGCCAGGCGGCATCGCTCACCTCCTCGCTGTCGCGGCTGCCATCGGGGCGCAGGATGTTGCGGCGGTAGGAGAAGGCAAAGACCGGCTCCAGGCCCGAGGAGACGTTGCCGGCCAGGAGCGAGATGGTGCCAGTCGGCGCGATCGAGGTGAGCAGCCCGTTGCGCAGCCCGCTCTCGGCAACGCCCTGGCGCAGTGCCTCAGGCAGGGCCTGGATGCCCGGCCGCTGCAGCATGGCCTCGCGGTCGAACAGCGGGAAGGCTCCCTTCTCCTCGGCCAGCGCGATCGAGGTGGCATAGGCGGCGTCGCGGATCTGCCGCATCCAGGCCTCGGCCTGGGCCACGCCCTCGGCGCTGCCGTAGGGCAGGCCGCAGTAGATCAGCGCGTCGGCGAGCCCCGTGATGCCCAGCCCGATCCGCCGCTTGGCCTCGGCCTCGGCCTTCTGTTCGGGAAGCGGGAAGCGGGAGACCGAGATGGCGTTGTCCAGCATCCGGACCGCCAGGCCGACCAGCAGCCGCAGCCGCTCTTCGTCCAGGCGCGCGCTCTCCTCGAAGGGGTCGAGCACCAGACGCTCCAGGTTGATCGAGCCCAGGAGGCAGGCGCCGTAGGGCGGCAGGGGCTGCTCGCCGCAGGGGTTGGTCGCGGCGATGGTCTCGCAGTAGGCCAGGTTGTTGGTCTGGTTGATGCGGTCGATAAAGATCACCCCGGGCTCGGAGGCCTCGTAGGTCGCGCGCATGATCTGGTCCCAGAGCGCGCGGGCCGGCAGGGTGCGGTAGGTCTTGCCCTCGAAGACCAGGTGCCAGGGCTGATCTGCCTCCACCGCCTCCAGGAAGTCGTCGGTCACCAGGACCGAGAGGTTGAAGTTGGTAAGCTTGCCGGCCTGGCGCTTGGCGGCGATGAAGGCCTCGACGTCAGGGTGGTCGCAGCGCAGGGTTCCCATCATGGCGCCGCGCCGGGAACCGGCCGACATGATGGTCCGGCACATGGCGTCCCAGACCTCCATGAAGCTGACCGGACCCGAGGCGTCGGCCCCCACGCCCTGCACCGGCGCGCCCTTGGGCCGAAGGGTCGAGAAGTCGTAGCCGATGCCGCCGCCCTGCTGCATGGTCAGCGCCGCCTCGCGCAGGTTGGCGAAGATGCCGCCCATGTCGTCCGGGATCTTGCCCATGACGAAGCAGTTGAACAGGGTCACCTGACGGTCGGTCCCGGCACCGGCCAGGATGCGGCCGGCCGGCAGGAAGGCGAAGTCTTCCAGCGCCCCGTAGAAGCGCTCCGCCCAGAGCGCCGGGTCGCTCTCGGAGGCGGCCAGAGCGTCAGCCACGCGCCGCCAGGTCGCCTCCACGCTGCCGTCCAGCGGCTGGCCGTCGGCAGCGGTCAGGCGGTACTTGCTTTCCCAGATGCGCTGGGCGATCGGCGTCAGTTCGGTCATGGCTCGCCTATAGCAGATCTCCGGCCCCTTGCCTCACCGCTCGCGGCGATCGGTTGCGAGAACCGGGTGCTAGGTCGCAGGGGGGCCACCGCCGGTGGACCTCAGGACCGCCAAGGATAGAAGCCCCGACGCAACAGGTCAAGAATTCGTTCCCTCTTTGTTCGGTTGGTGTGGAATGAGCAAGGCGCCCGGCCCAAGGCGGATTCGGTCTAACCCGGCTCGTAGCCGCGCCGCCTGAGGTCGGCACGCCCCTCCTCCACCAGACGCGCGGTGGCGGTCTCGATCCGATCCTCCAGCTCCTTGAGGAAGACCTTGCGGTCCAGGCCCGGCGGGATCGGCGGCAGGAACTCGATGATGATCTTACCCGGGATCTTGCTGAAGCTGCCGCGCGGCCAGTAGAGCGCCGAGTTCAGCGCCACCGGCACCACCGGCACGCCCAGCTCCTTGTACAGTCCGGCCACGCCGGGGAAGTAGCGCGGCTTCTGGCCAATCGCGGTCCGCGTGCCCTCGGGATAGATGATGATGGTGCGCCCCTGGTCCAGACGCATGCGCGCGTGGCGGATCATCTCGCGCACCGCCTTGCCGCCCAGCTCGCGGTCGACCGGGATCATGCCGGCGCGGCGGAAGTAGTAGCCATAGACCGGCATCCTCGCCAGCTCGCGCTTCAGCACGGTCGAGGGTAGCGGGACCAGGGTCGAGAGCTTGATCGTCTCCCAGGCCGACTGATGCTTGGCGGCCAGGACGATACGGGGGTCCTTCAGGTGCTCTCGTCCGCGGATCTCGCAGCGCACGCCCATGATGACGGCCGCGCCGAAGACCACCCCGCGTGCCCAGACCTTGGCGAAGCGCATGACCACGTTGGCCGGAAAGGCCAGGGTCACCGCGAAGACAAAGGCCATGCCGATGGTCCAGAACTGCAGGTAGATGTTGAAGAGGATCGCGCGCAGGAGGTTCATGGCTTCCTTCGTGGGCGAGCCTGCAGGCCCCGTCAAGAGGCCTCTTGCGGTTCCGTCGGGAGATTGGCCGGCCTGTCATCCGGACTGTTATCCAGCGTTTCGTCCGGGGATTTGGCGAAGGGACTGGTGGCCAGCGCCACCAGGTACTTCAGGTACTCGCCCAGCAGCAGACCGGCGCTGCTGGAGGAGGCCCACCAGTGCTTCTGATCCACCGTCGGCGGGAACACCGGGTTGGGGATCAACTCGACGCCCGGCAGGGTCTGCTCCAGTTCCAGCAGGCTGCGCGGCATGTGGTAGGCGGCGGTCACCACCCGCAGGCTGCGCACCCCGTGCTCCTGCGCCCAGCGCGCGGTCTCGCGGGCGTTGCCCACGGTGTTGGCGGCCGCCCGGTCCAGGGTGATGCGCGATGCGAGGCTGGCCGGCACGTCGGGCGCCAGGGCCAGCAGCGCCGCCAGCTCGGTGTCGGGATGCACGCCGGAAATCAGCAGGGCATCGCCCAGGCCGTCGGCGAGCAGGCGCAACCCCTCGGCCACCCTGGAGGCCCCGCCGGTCAGCACCACGATCGCATCGCTGCGCCGGGTGTCGCTGCTGGGTTCGCTCGGCAGCGTCTCGATGAACACGATGAAGCCGACACCCAACCCCAGAAGGAGCAGGAGGGCGGCCAGGAGAGTTCGCACCATGGTCGGGCTCGACGGTTGATCCTGTCTGCTTAGCCGGAGCCTTCGAGCCGCCTCCAACACTTTTCGGCGCCCGACGTGGACCGCTTCCGGGCGATCCCCCCTCGACTACTGCAGCTTTCCGAGCGTCCTAATGACGGTCAAACGTGCCGTAAGCATGGCAATGCCGCAGGTCACGACCAGCACCACCGCGACGATCACCCAGTCGAGGATGGAGAGCTCCACACGTGGCAGCAGGCCGCTCTGCATCTGTCCGCCGAAATAGCCGAAAAGGCCCAGCACCGCAGCCGCAGCGGCAAAACCGACAAGCCCGCCGCGCAAGCTGAAGCGCAGGGCATAGCCCTGGAACTGCTTGGCGATGTAGCGATCCTCCGCCCCCATCAGGTGCAAGAGCTCGATCACCGGGCGGTGGATCGCCAGGCTCGCACGGGTGACGAAGACCACGGTCGCCGTCCCGGCCAGAGCGACCAGGGCCAGGACCAGCAGGGCGCCGAGCTCGACCGAACGCGCGAGCCGCACCAATGAGCCCAGCCAGCGCTGGTGGTCGTCAACCTGCGTGCCTCCCACCGCTTGGTCCAGCGCGATCTGCAACGCCGGAACGTCGAGCTGCGCCTGGGGATCGATGCGCACCGCCAGCACGCTGGGCAGGAAGGGCTGCATCTCCTCGCGGTTGCTGCCGAGCCAAGGCTCGACCAGCTTGGCCACGGCCTCCTGCGACAGCACCTGAGCCTCCTCCACGCCGGCGGTGGAGCCCAGCACCGCCAGGACCTTGTCCATGCGCTCCTGCCTGAGCGCGGCCAGGGTCTCGGCCGGCCCTGTGCCTTCGGGCGGCGGGATCTGCACCGTCAGCTCCGCCTTCAGCCCCTGGTCCCAGCGGCTGACCAGCCCCTCGACGACCAGCAGGCTGGCAAGGGCCAGGCTGGCCAGAAAGACCATAAAGGCGATCAGCCAGGGCAGGAAGCGGGCAGAGGAGTCCTGGTCCAGCGGAATATCGGAACGGGCGAGCAGCATCGCGTGGGGCCTAGTCCTCTTCGTCGTCGTCCGGAGCGGTCAGCACCCGCGCCTGGGCGTGGTCGAGGCGGATGATGGGGTGCTTGAACTGCTCCACCAGGTGCTCGTTATGGGTGGCGATCAGGACCGTGGTACCCAGACGGTTCAGCTCCTCGAACAGGTAGAGCAGGCGCTCGGCGATCTGGTCGTCGACGTTGCCGGTGGGCTCGTCGGCCAGCAGCAGGCTGGGCCGGCCGATCACCGCGCGGGCGATGGCGACGCGCTGCTGCTGACCGCCCGAGAGGGTGTGCGGCAGGGCGTCCAGCGCATCGCCCAGGCCGACCCAGGACAGCAGCTCACGCACGTGATGCTCGACCTGCGGACCGGTATGGCCGATCAACTTCATCGGCAGCATGACGTTGTCCATCACGCTCAGGTGGTCCAGCAGGCGGAACTCCTGGAACACCATGCCCATGCGCCGGCGGGTCTCGGCACGCTCGTCGCGGCTGAGGCTGGCGCCGTCACGGCCGAAGATGACGATGCGCCCCTCGCTCGGCCGCTGCGCCAGGATCATCAGGCGCAGCAAGCTGGTCTTGCCGGCGCCAGACGGTCCGGTGACGTAGTGGAAGCTGCCTGGATCCAGGGAAAAACTGAGATTGCGCAGGACGAAGGGACCATCTTCGTAGCGCAGGGATACCTGTTCGAACCGGACCACGTCCTTGCCGTCTCCCTAGAGAATGCGGCCGGGGGCCGCAAGCGATAGCGTGCGGGCGACCTCGCGCTCTCGTTCTCCTGTCTCTAGACGCGGAGTCGGGCGGCCGAGCACCTGCCGGCCCCGCGCATCCGCCTGTCTCTCACCTGTCGTCTCAAGGCCGCGCCGGGGCGGGCCAGAGCGGACATTGGCACGGCCGGCGGCGTTGTGCAAAGGCCCCGTGGCGGACTCGTGGTGGAAAGGCCGCAGTTCCCCTGGTCGGCCGCCCTGCGGTCGGTCGCTCTCTTGCACGGCTCCGAGGCCGCTGTCTATAAAGCGAAGTCTCGGCACGGCCACGTTTTTCCTGGACCTCCATGATCATCACCTGCCCGGCCTGCAACGCACGCTTTCGCCTCGCTGACGATGCGCTCGGCGACAAGGGACGGCGGCTGAAGTGCGGGCGCTGCCAGCATTCCTGGCGCCAGCTGCCACCAGGACAAGACACCGAAGACGGGACCAGCCCAGGGAGAAGCAGCCCAGGGGTAACCGACCCCGGGGAAGTCCATCAGGGGGCGACCGAGCAGGGGGCCACCACTGCGGCCGATCGCAGGGCGCCCAACCCAAGCCTCCGCGCCGTGGGCAAGAGGGGGCCCTTTCCGACGACACGGGATTCACTGGGACCGGGCCTGCAGGGCCCCCGCCGCCCGGCCCCCGCGGCGCCGGACGACCTGCTCTCCGCCCAGCTCGGCGATAGCGAGGCCGATCGCCGCCAGCGGCTGAAGGATGACCACGAGGGGCGCTCGGCGGAGCTACAGCGGCGCGGCCGCGACCAGCGCCTGGACCTGAATCCGGCGACCCGCAGCTCCTCGGCGCCGCTGGTGGTCGCCTGGCTGCTGGTGCTGATCCTGCTGGGTGGCACCCTGGCCGGCGCCTGGTTCTTCCGCGACCAGGTGGTGGCAGCAATCCCGGAGGCCGCCCGCCTCTACGCCGCGCTCGGCATCGAGGCCGAGGCTGGGCGCCGCGACGGGCTGGAGATCAAGGACGTGCTGTTCCAGGAGACGACCGAATCGGGCGAACCCACCCTGGTCGTCACCGGCGGCGTGTTCAACGGCTCCACCTCGACCCAGCCGGTGCCGACCGTGCTGGTGCGTGTGACCGACGTCCAGGGCCAGATCCTGATCGAGTGGCGCTTCCGCGTGGCGACCCTCTCCCTGCCACCGGGCGGCAGCCAGCCCTTCGAGACCCGCCACCCCTATCCTAACTTCGACGGGCCGATCTCGGTCACGGTGGAGCTGCAACCGCCCAAGCGGTAGGGGCTATCGAGAGGTCACGGTTCCGGCCCTCAGCGCCGTTCGGCTTCGACCAGGGCCTTCAGTTCCGCCAGCTCGCGACGCAGCGCCTTGACGTCGGCGCTCAGTTCCTTGCGCGCCGCCACAGCCGCGGCCTCCTGCTGGCGCTGCTCCTCGTCGTGCTCGGCCTGCATGGCGCCGACGACGATGCCGACCACCAGGTTCACCACCGCGAAGGTGGTCAGCAGGATGAAGGGCACGAAGAAGAGCCAGGCCTGGGGATGGGCCTCCATGACCGGCCGGACGATGCCCATCGACCAGCTCTCCAGGGTCATGACCTGAAACAGCGAGTAGGCCGACTCGCCGACCGAGCCGAACCACTCCGGAAAGCTCGCCGCATAGAGCTTGGTGGCGATCACCGAGAAGACATAGAAGATCAGGCTCATCAGCAGCAGGATCGAGCCCATGCCGGGAATCGCCCGGGCCAAGGCCTCCACCACCTTGCGCATCGAGGGCACGACCGAGATCAGCCTGAGGATTCTGAGGATCCTGAGCGCTCGCAGCACGGAGAGCGCCCCCGTGGCCGGCAATAGCGCAATGCCGACGATCAGGAAGTCGAAGACGTTCCAGGCATTGGTGGCGAAGCGCCAGCCGAAGGCGACGACCTTGCAGCCGATCTCGACCACGAAGATGGCGAGGAAGATGCTGTCCAGGGTCGGCAGCAGCGGGCCGGTGGCCTCGCTGATCGTCGCAGAGGTCTCCAGGCCCAGGGTGACGGCGTTGAGCGCGATCACGGCGGTGATGAAGTTCTGGACCCTGGTCGAGGTGATCCAATCGCCCAGTTTCCGGCGCCAGACCGCGCGTTCCGTCATGAAGCCCCGCTCCTCCGCTGTTAGAGCAGATTCACGCGATCATGTGGACTCACCTGATCGCGTGAATCTGCTCTATCTTTCAAACTTCTAGAGCAGGATTCAGACGACAAATCGTTTCGATTTGGCGTCATCCTGCTCTAAGCCAGCGCTCTATCTGCGGTCTCACCGGACGCTGGACAAGATGCGGAGGCAAAGAGGTCGTTTGAGAATGGGCTGCTCGCCCATTCTAGAGGCGGCACCGGCCCGCACCCCCGGCCCGGCCGCCCACGAAAGTATCCTGGATTGGGCGGCCGGGCCGGGGGTGCGGGCCGGTGCCGTGCGTTGTGTCAAACGATCTCCGAACCGCCTGCGGTGCGGGCCAAGGCGGCGTCGATGATGGCGCCCAGCATGTCCGGGTAGGCGACACCGGCGAAGCCGGCCATGAAGGCGAGCTTACCGTCGTTGGCCCAGGCCGGATTGGGGTTGACTTCCATCAGCCGCGGCCGGCCGTCGGCGGCGCAGCGGAAGTCGAAGCGGCCGTAGTCCTGCAGGCCCAGGCGGGCGAAGAGCCGCTTGGCCCAGCCCTCCATCCGCGTGCGCACCTCCTCCGGCAGCTCCGCCCGACGGAAGGTGATCTCGGTCCAGTAAGGCGAGTCGGGGTCAGTCTTGGACTCGAAGGAAAGGATCGGATTGGCCCCCTTCGGCAGGCGCGAGAAGTCGACTTCCAACGGCGGATAGCAGGTGAAGCTGCCGGGATTGCCGATCAGCCCCATGCCGTACTCCGGCCCCGGCAGGTACTCCTGCCACAGCAGGTCGCGGCCGGGCAGCTCTTGCTGCAGGAAAGTCAGGTAGCGCCGCGCCGCCGCCTCGTCGCGCACCACCGCATCCTTGGTGATGCCGACGCTGCCGTCGGCGGCGTTGGGCTTGATCAGCGCCGGATAGATCTGCGGCAGAACCTCGAAACCCTCGGCCGCGGGCAGGAAGACCTCCTGCGGTGTCTCCACCCCCAGCGCCTGGGCGGCCAGCCGCACCAGCTGCTTGTCGAAGCAGACCGACATGGCCTGCGGGGTGGCGCCGCTATAGGGGATGTCGTGGATCTCAAGCCAGGCCGGCAGGTTCAGCTCCCGGGTCGGCCGATTGAAGAGGCCGGTGTCGCAGAAGTTCACCACCAGGTCCGGCGGTGCCACGGTCAGGCGGGCGAAGAGCGCGCGGTGATCGGAGCAGACCTCGACATCGAAGCGGCCCAGCCCCTCGATCGCGGCGACCATGGCCGCGTGGGTCTCCATGTCCTGGGCGGCATAGGCGGCGCCGTGCTTGGTCGGATCCGGCGAGGCATGATCGCCGGTGACGATAAAAATGCGTTTCGGCGCGGCAGTCGTCATGATGAAGGTCGTCCGCTTCCGGATCAGCCGCTGCACGGCCTTGCGAAGGCTAGGCAGACCCCCTGCCCTTCGGGCATGATCCGGGCATGCCGATATGCGAAGCAGACCCCTGGCGCAAGCAGTATTTCGAGGGCATCGACTGCCCCGAAGACGTGTTCGTGCCGACAGAGGATGGCGATGCCTGGCAGTGGTACCCTCAGTACAAGTGGGTCTACAACAAGCTCGCCGTGGCCGAGAGCCAGGGCTTCGCCTGCGGCCCGCACGGGATCGAGCCGCCGGCCTTCCCGGTCTTCTCCAAGCCGGTCTTCAACATGCGCGGCATGGGCATCGGCAGCCGCGTGCTGCGCTCGATGAAGGAGTACAAGGCCTACCAGCGGCCGGGGCACATCTGGATGCCCCTGCTGGAGGGCGAGCACATCTCCTCCGACGTCGCGGTGGTGGACGGCAAAGCCCGCTGGTGGCGCCACACCTACGGCGCCCCGCTGGCCGGCGGCATGTTCGACTACTGGGTGGTGCTGGCCGAAGCAAGGCCCGAGGTCGAGGACTACTGCAACGACTGGATCGCCAGGAACCTCGCCGGCTACAGCGGCATGGCGAACTTCGAGACCATCGGCGGCAAGATCATCGAGGCGCACCTGCGCTTCGCCGACCAGTGGCCGGACCTCTACGGCGGCCAGCCCTGGGTCGAGGCGCTGATCGGCCTCTACCGGGACCGGCGCTGGGACTTTGACGACAGCGGGCGGCGCGAGGGCTACAGCGTGGTGCTGTTCGGCGGCCATGGGCTGGAATACCACCATCCGCCGCGCGAGCTGGTCGAGGAGATCTTGACCGAGCCCAAGATCAGCAGCGTGCAGATCACCTTCCACGAGGACCGGCCGGCCTCCTGGCACGCCATGCCGCCGGGCGGCTTCCGGCTGGCCATCGTCAACTGCTGGGACCTGCAGGCCGGCTACGCCGCGCGCGACCGCCTGGCGCTCAGCTTCTGGTCAACCCAGCAACTGGCCCAGACCCGCCGCCGCAAGTCCTCCAGCACAAAGGGACCTGCCGCGACGTGAGCGAGCCGCTCGAGCTGGACGATCTCTCCGCCATCGAAGAAATCGAGAACGTCTGGATCCCAGGCGCCGACGGAGTCCGCCTGGCCGCACGGCTCTGGCTGCCGAAGAGCGCACGCAAGACCCCGGTCCCGGCGATCCTGGAGTACATCCCCTATCGCAAGCGCGACTTCATGCGGGTGCGCGACGAGCCGATGCATCGCTACTACGCGATGAAGGGCTATGCCTCGATCCGCGTCGACATCCGCGGCAGCGGTGATTCCGAAGGGGTGCTGGCCGACGAGTACTCCGACGCCGAGCACCAGGACGCGGTCGCCATCATCGCCTGGATCGCCCGGCAGGAGTGGTGCAGCGGTGCCGTCGGCATGACCGGCATCTCCTGGGGCGGCTTCAATGCGCTGCAGGTGGCGGCCCTGGCGCCCCCGGCCTTGAAGGCGATCATCACTCTCTGCGCCTCCGACAACCGCTACAGCGACGACGCCCACTACAAGGGCGGCTGCCTGCTGAACGAGAACATGCAGTGGGGCTCGATCCTGATGCTCTACAACGCCATGCCGCCCGACCCGCAGATCGCCGGGCCGCGCTGGCGAGCGATGTGGCGCGAGCGGATCGAGGCGGCCGAACCCTTCCCGGCGGTCTGGATGCGCCACCCCTGGCGCGACGACTACTGGCGGCACGGCTCGGTCTGCGAGGACTTCTCGCAGATCCGCTGCCCGGTCTATGCCATCGGCGGCTGGGCCGACGGCTACAGTAACGCGGTGCCGCGGCTGCTGGCCGGCCTGACGGTGCCGCGCAAGGGCCTGATCGGCCCCTGGGCGCATGCCTTCCCGCACGACGCCATCCCCGGCCCCTCGATCGGCTACCTGCAGGAGGCGGTGCGCTGGTGGGACCACTGGCTGAAGGGCATCGACGAGGGGATCATGGACGAGCCCCAGCTCCGGGTGTGGATGCAGGAGGCGGTGCCGCCGCAGCCGCAGTACGAGGAGCGTCCCGGCCGCTGGGTGGCCGAGGCCACCTGGCCCTCGCCGCGGATCCAGCCGCTGCGCCTCTTCCTCGACTGGGGCTTCCTCTCGCCCAAGGGCGGCGCCGAGCATGAGATCGCCTTCGCCTCGCCGCACACCCTGGGCCTACGCGGCGGCGAGTGGTGCGGCTTCGGTGCCGACGGCGAGGCGCCGCGCGACCAGCGTGCCGACGACGGCGGCTCCCTGGTCTTCGACACCGACCCCTTCGAGCAGCCGATCGAACTGCTGGGCGCACCGGCCTTGGAGATCGAGGTCAAGGCCGACCAGCCGGTGGCCTTCCTGGTGGCGCGGCTCTGCCTGGTCGACCCCACCGGCGCCTCGGCCAGGATCTCCTACGCCATCCTCAACCTCTGCCACCGTGCGGGCCACGACGCGCCGGAGCCGCTGGTGCCCGGCGACTGGCAGCGGGTGCGGCTGGAGCTGGACGACCTGGCCCAGACCATCCCGGCCGGCTACCGCCTGCGCCTCGGCCTCTCCACCGGCTACTGGCCAATGATCTGGCCGACGCCGCAGCCGGTGGTGCTGACGGTGCGCACCGGCAAGGCCTGGCTCGACCTGCCGGTCCGACCACAGGCGCCCGAGGACGCGTTGCTGCCGCCCTTCGCACCGCCAGAGGCGGCCCAGGGCACGCAGATGAAGAAGGTGCGCCCGATCGCCATGCGCCGGACCATCGAGATCGACCTGGCGACCAACGAGATGATCTACACCCTGGAGGGCGACGGCGGCGAGTTCGGCGGCGCCTCGCTGGCGCGGCTGGAGGAGATCGACCTGGACCTCGGCTATTCCCAGGTGAAGCGCTACCGCATCCTGGAGGACGATCCGCTCTCGGCCAGCACCGAGCTGATGCAGTCCTGCCTGCTGCGCCGCCAGGACTGGCAGATCCGGGTCGACTGTCGCACCCGCCTCAGCGCGACCGCCGAGATGTTCCAGTTCAGCGGCGATCTCGAGGCCTTCGAGGGCGACAACGTCTTCGCCACCCGCCGCTGGAGCCTCTCGATCCCGCGGAAGCTGCTGTGAAGTGTGGGGCAAAGGGCTGGTTTTCTGCCTTTCGTATACAAATATACCCAAATGAACGCAGATCCTACGGTCAAGCCGTAGGATGAAAACCAAAAAAACTCTATAAGCCTTTAGAAAATCACAAAGCACTTGCCGTCCTACGGCTTGACCGTAGGACCATTCTCCTTAACGAAAAGCCCAAAAGACTTCAACGCCGCCCGAACAGACGCTCGATATCAGCACGGCTGAGCGAAACATAAGTCGGCCGCCCGTGGTTGCACTGACCGGAGTGAGGCGTGGCCTCCATTTCCCGCAGCAGCGCGTTCATCTCCTCGGCGTTGAGGCGGCGGCCGGCGCGGACCGAGCCGTGGCAGGCCAGGGTGCCGCAGACCTCGGCCAGGCGCTCCTTCAGCGCCACCGCCACGCCCAGCTCCGCCAGCTCGTCGGCCAGGTCGCGGACCAGGCCCTGCAGATCCAGCTTCTCCAGCAGGGCCGGCACCTCGCGCACCACCAGCGCGGCGTCGCCGAAGGCTTCGACCACCAGGCCCAGCTCGGCCAGCTCCTCGGCGCGGGCGGCCAGCGCCTGCACCGCGGCGGCCGGCAGCTCCACCACCTCGGGGATCAGCAGGGCCTGGCGGGCGACGCCGCTGGCCGCCAGCGCCGTCTTCATGCGCTCGTAGACCAGGCGTTCGTGGGCGGCGTGCTGGTCGACGATGACCAGGCCCTCGGCGGTCTCGGCGACGATGTAGGTGGAGAAGAGCTGCGCCCGCGCCGCCCCCAGGGGATGATCTTCGGACGCGGGCGGGGGCTCGGAAGCTCCGGACAGCGCCGGACGGGCGGCCGGCGGCATCGCCAGGTCCGGCAGGCTGCCGCCGCCGCTCTGCAGCGGCGCCTGGTAGGCCCGGCCGCTCTCGGACAGCCCCGCCGGCAGGCCGCCGCCGCGATAGCCCGTCGGCCAGGAGCCGGCGGTGCCGCCGCTGCGGAAGGAGCCCAGTGCCGCCGTGGCCGTGGTGGTCGCCGCCCGGTGGCCGGCGCCGGCCAGCGCGTGACGGATGGCGCTGACCAGGAGGCCGCGCACCAGGCCGTTGTCGCGGAAACGCACCTCGGTCTTGGCCGGATGCACGTTCACGTCGACCTCGGCCGCGGGCAGGGTGAGGAAGAGGGCGACCAGCGGATGGCGGTCGCGGGCCAGGAAGTCCTGATAGGCGCCGCGCAGGGCGCCGACCAGCAGGCGGTCCTGCACCGGACGGCCGTTGACGAAGAGGTACTGGTAGCGCGAGGTCGCCCGATTCAGGGTCGGCAGGCCGGCGAAGCCCTCCAGCCGCACCCCCTCGCGCAAGGCATCGATGGCCAGCGCATTGTCGGCGAACTCGCGGCCCATGATGGCGCCCAGCCGGGCCAGCCGCGCCGCCGCCGAATCGAGGTCGCGCTTGGCCGGCAGGTCCAGCAGCTTGCG
The DNA here is from genome assembly GCA_046233115.1 of Rhodospirillaceae bacterium N.6G. GTDB lineage: Bacteria > Pseudomonadota > Alphaproteobacteria > Kiloniellales > JACOMY01 > JACOMY01. The sequence goes on from JBJXHM010000010.1 coordinate 32,730, forward strand.
GCCGTCGGCCTCCAGCCGGAAGGCGACGCCGGGGTTGGCCATGGCCAGGCGGGTGACCACGTCCTCCACCGCCATGCGCTCCGAGCGCTCGCTCTTCAGGAATTTCAGCCTGGCCGGCACCGCGTAGAAGAGGTCGCGCACCTCGATCCGGGTACCGTTGGGTCCGGCGGCCGGGCGCGGCGCCTCCATGCGGCCGCCCTCGATCTCCAAGGACCAGGCCTCGGGTGCGCCCGCCGGCCGGCTGGTGAGGGTCACCCGCGCCACCGCGGCGATCGAGGGCAAGGCCTCGCCGCGGAAGCCGAGAAAGCGGATCTCGCCCAGATCATCGTGCGGCAGCTTGGAGGTGGCGTGGCGCCGGACCGCGAGCCCGAGGTCGTCGCGGCTCATGCCGCAGCCGTCGTCGACCACGGAGATGGCGGCGGCACCGCCGGCGCGCAGGCTGACCTCGACGCGCCCGGCACCGGCGTCCAGCGCGTTCTCCACCAGTTCCTTCACCACCGAGGCCGGCCGCTCCACCACCTCGCCGGCGGCGATGCGGTTGACCAGGGTCTCCGGCAGCTGCCGGATCACCCGCGTCGTCTGGATGGCCTCACCGCTGTCGGGCATTGCGCCTCCTCTTCCGGCGGCGCGAGAACTGCCCTCGCTGCTCTCGCCCGGCCGCCTATCTTACCATAGCTGAGATGGCTGCCGGACGAGAGTGGCCTCGGGACCGGAGTCGAGTCCCGTTGGTTTGCTGTGGTGAGCCTCGCCCACCGCTTCGCACCGGCCCGCTCCCCCAACCCGGCCGCCCGATAGGATACTGTCGTGGGCGGCCGGGTTGGGGGAGCGGGCCGGTGCAGAGTAACAGCTAGTTGGTCTGCAACACCGCCGGCTGGCTGGTCTCCTGCGGCGCGAGCGCGTTGGAGGGTGCGCCGGCGATGACGATGGCCAGCGCGTCGGGGTCGAGCCAGCGCTTGGCGGCGGCGCGGATCTCATCCGGCGTCAGGCTCTCGTAGATCTCCTGCCGGCGGCTGATGTAGTCGATGCCGAGGTGCTCGCGCTGGATCGCCACCAGGGTGTCGGCGATGTCGTCCGAGGAGGAGAGCGACAGCAGGAAGGAGCCGACGATATAGTCTACCGCCTGCTTGATCTCCGCGTCGGTCGGGCCTTCCGCCGCCATCTCGCGCCAGACATCCTGGATCACCGCCAGGGATTCCGCCACGCGTGCGGTCTGGGTCGAGGTTCCGGCATACCAGATGCCGGCCTTATCCATCGGCCGCAGGCTGCTCCACACGCCGTAAGCCAGGCCGCGCTTCTCGCGCACCTCGTCGTAGAGCCGCGAGGAGAAGCTGCCGCCACCCAGGATCTGGTTCACCACCGCCAGGGCGTAGTAGTCCGGGTCGTCGCGCTTTGGGCCGCGCTGGGCCAGCATGATGCTGCTCTGCGGCACCGGGATCGAGACCTCCTCGCGGTGCCCGGCGGCCTTGGACTCGGTCTCCGCCACCGCCAGCGGCGCGCCAGACTGCGGCAGGCCGCCAAAGACGCTGTCGAGATAGGTCCCCAGCTCCTCCGGCGTGATGTCGCCGACCACGCCGACCAGAAGGCTGTCGCGGTCGAAACGCTCGTCGAGAAAGACCTGCAGGTCGGCCGCCTGCAGGGCGCTGACGCTCGCCTTGCTGCCGTCGCTGGGGCGGCCGTAGGGATGGCCGGGGAAGAGCGCCGCCTGCAGCGCCAGGGCGGCCTGCGCGTTAGGCTGGCTCTCGCGCCGCTCCAGATTGCTCAGCATCTGGCGGCGCACCCGCTCCACCGCTTCGGCATCGAAGCGCGGCTGGGTCAGCGCCAAGGACAGCAGCTTGCCGGCCTCCTCATGGCGGTCGCTGAGCGCCACCAGGCCGCCGTAGACGTTGTCGCGACCGACGTCGAAGGAGAGGTCGATCGAGCGCCGCTCCAGGGTACCCTGGAAGGCCGCGGCGTCGAGATCGCCGGCGCCCTCGTCGAGCAGCGAGACGGCGAGCCGCGCCCGCCCCTCCTTGCCCTCGGGATCGCTGGCGGTGCCGCCGTCGAAGGAGAAGGAGAGCGCCAGAATCGGGTTGCTGTGGTCCTCGACCAGCCAGGCCTTGATGCCCCCGGGGCTGGTGACCTCCTCGATGTCCAGCGCCTGCGCCGGCGCCGCAAGCCCGATCAGCAGAATCAGCAGGAGGAGGGGAGAGAAGCGGTGCAGGCGCATCAGGACGGCATCTCCGGATAGAGGATTCCGGTGACCGAGCGGTTGGGCAGGACCACCATGCGGGCCAGCTCGGTCACCTGGTGAGGTTCGACAGCCGCGACCCGTTCGGGCCACGCCTGCAGGTAGTCCAGGCTCTCGCCCACGGCCATCGAGGTGCCGATGACCCTGGGTGCGGTCTTGGGATCGTCGCGGGCGAAGACCGCCGCGGCGGCCAGGCGGTCCTTGGCGTCCTGCAGCGCGTCCTCCTCGACGCCCTCTTCCAGGAAGCGCACGATCTCCTCGTCGATCTCCGCCTCCAGCGCCTCGACCTCCACGCCGGGCACGGGCTGGGCGTAGAGGTTCAGGGTGGGATAGTCGAGCACCCCGGAATCCTCGTAGCTACCCGCCGAGATCGCCCGTTCGCTGCCCATCACCAGGTTGCTGTAGAGCCGGCTGGTATTGCCGCCGCCCAGCAGCATGGAGAGTAGCTGCAGCGCCTCCAGGTCGTTCGGCCGAAGCTCCTTGCGGTGCGGGACCAGGTAGCTGCGCGAGAAGCGCGGGGCACTGGCCAGCGGCGAGCGCAGCTCGACCCGGCGTGCGGTGCGCGACTCCGGCTCGCGCGGCCGCTCGCGGCTGTCGCGGCCGCGGCGCGGAAGCTGGCCGTAGGTCGCCTCCACCAGCGGCAGCGCCTCCTCCAGGTCGACGTCGCCGCCGAGGATCAGGATGGCGTTCTGCGGCCCGTACCAGGTGTCGTGGAACCCGATGGCGTCGGCCGTGTCCAGCCGCCGCATCTCCTCTTCCCAGCCGATGATCGGGATACCGTAGGGGTGGTTGCGGAAGAGGGCCGCGTCCATCGCCTCGTTCAGCAGCGAGTCGGGCCGGTTGTCGATCCGCGAGCGGCGCTCCTCCAGGATCACCTCGCGTTCGGGCAGCACCTGTTCGTCGGTCAAGGTCAGGTTCAGCACCCGGTCGGACTCGAAGTCCAGCACGGTCTGGAGCGAGCTGCGCGGCACGGTCTGCCAGAAGCCGGTGTAGTCCTGTCCGGTAAAGGCATTCTCCTGGCCACCGACCGCAGCCACCGCGTCGGAAAATTCTCCTGCCGGATGACGCGGCGTGCCCTTGAACATCAGGTGTTCCAGGAAGTGCGCGACTCCTGACTTGCCGGGCAGCTCGTCGGCGGCGCCGACCCGGTACATCAGCATCTGGGTCACCAGCGGCACCCGGCGGTTGGTGGTGGCGACGACGGTCAGGCCGTTGTCCAGGACGGTGCTCTCCGCCGGGAAGATCTCGGCCGAGGCCGGGCGCGCGGAAAAGAGCGGCAGACCGGCGAAGGGCAAGACGGCAGCGGCCGTCAGCAGGCCTCGCCGGGTGAGGGACAAATCAGGCATGGATCGCTCAGGGACTCCTCTCGGGCCGCATGCGGCTTTGGAATTCCGTCATTCAAACAGGAAAGCTCTGTCTAAAATATGGTGCCTTGGTGGCCATCCGCCTATCCTTTCCGCCACATTGCCGAGCATTGCAAGCAACCGCCCCAAGGCGTGCCTCCAGGGACTGGCCTTGCGAGCGGGGTCGAGCCGGGGACGCTTTTCCATGGATCCGCAGAAGCTGATCGAGATGAACGCCTTCGCCGCGGTGGTGGAGGCCGGCTCCTTCACCGGCGCCGCCGGCGCCAAGGGCCTGTCCAAGGCCGCCCTGTCGCGCCACGTGGCCCAGCTCGAGGACCGGCTGGGGGTGCGGCTCTTGAACCGCACCACGCGCCGCCTGTCGCTGACTGAGGCCGGGCGCGCCTACTACGAGGGCTGCCAACGCATGCTGTCGGAGGCCGAGTCGACCGAGGTGCAGGTGACCGCGCTGGCTGCCAGGCCGCGCGGCGTGTTGCGCCTCTCGGCCCCGGTCTCTTTCGCCTACTGGCACCTGAACGGCCTGCTGGGGCCCTTCCTGGAGGCCTGCCCCGAGCTGGAGCTGGACCTGGTGTTGGGCGACCGCGTCGTCGACCTGGTGGAAGAAGGCTTCGACGCCGCGATCCGCATCGGCCGCCTGGCCGATTCCAGCCTGATCGCCAAGCGGCTCTGCCGCATGCGGGCCTATGTCGTCGCCGCACCCGATTACCTGCGCCGAGCCGGCGTGCCGCGCGATCCCAAATCGCTGAAGGCGCACAACTGCCTGCTCTACAGTTACCAGCGCGGCGGCCGCTCCTGGCGCTTCGAGGGACCGGAGGGCAGCCAGGACGTCGAGGTCTCCGGCCGGGTCCTGGCCAACAACGGCGACGTGCTGCTGTCGCTGGCCCTGGCCGGCCAGGGCATCGCCGTGCTGCCCAGCTTCTTCGCGGCACCCGCCCTGCGCGAGGGCCGCCTGCTGCGCCTGCTCCCCGGCTGGCGCATCGGCGGCGGCGACACCATCGCCGTGGTCTATCCGGCCAGACGCAACGCACCGCCGAAGCTGCGCGCCCTGCTGGACTTCCTAGGCCAGCACATCAGCGACCCGCCGCCCTGGGAGGCCGACCTACCCGAGGCCATCGAGTTCCTGCCGTGAGAGGTTGTGACCCCATTGCAAGGCTTTGCATTGCAGTGGCCACCCATGCGGCAAAGGCCTTGCTCCAGCCCCCCCGCGATGCTACTTGCGAGGCCTCTTGTCGGCCAACCCGGCCGCGCCCTCATCGCGAGGAAGTCCCGATGCCGAATGCCAGGTTCCGACGACGACCCTAGGTCGAAACCGACACGAGAGACCTCGACCGGCTCTCGCGCGCCGGCCCAGAGTGGGCCGTGGAACTCTGGCAAGCACCCGCCCCTAAGGCAGCACAGGAGGGCTCTCGTCTGACCCACCTCCAGCAGCGCGGCGGGCAAGGCGAAAACGGGACCAATGATGAGCGACTACGCGATCTTCCTGGAAGAGCCGCACTACGCGGCAAGGATCGAGCATCTGCTCGACCGCACCTTCGGCCCCTCGCGGGTCGAGCGGACGGTCTATCGCCTGCGTGAGCGCATGCCGCCGCTGGCCGACATCTCCTTTGTCGCGGTCGATCGCTACGGAGGACTGCTGGCCTCGCTGCGCTTCTATCCGATCTTGATCGAGGACAAGGAGGCGATCCTGCTGGGCCCGCTGGCGGTGGAGCCGGCGCTACAGGGCCGCGGCATCGGCAAGGCGCTGGTGCGCCACGCCCTGACCTGCGCCAAGCGCCTGGGCCACAAGATCTGCCTGGTGGTGGGCGAGCCTTCCTATTACGGCAGCTACGGCTTCCGCAACGCCGCGGAGCTGGGGCTGATGCTGCCCGGGCCGGTCGACCCGCGGCGCTTCCAGGTGCTGGAACTCAGCCCCAACGCGCTGGAGGGCATCAAGGGCCGGATCCAGCGCGACGAGCGCGCGCGCGACACCCGCCCCAGCCCGGAGGCGGAGTGGGCCGCCTCCCTGCTGGCCCGCAGTGGGTGAAAGGACGAGCCCTGAAGCGAGTCCTTAGAGCAGGATGACGCCAGATCGAAACGATCTGGCGCCTGCATCCTTCTCTAAGCCTCTGAAATATAGAGAGGATTCACGCGATCAGGTGAGCCCACTTGATCGCAATCCGCTCGAGGACGAGCCGTTACGGCAGCACCTGCACCTTGGCCATGGTCTCCGCGACCCGCGCCGCACCCCAGCGCTTCGCCCGCTGGACCGGCTCGCCCAGCATCGTGGTGGTCCCCTCCCCGGCACTCAGTCGCGCACTGCCGCCGGCCTTGCCGGTAGCCTGGACCAGGCCACCGACCACGAAGACCGAGGAGACTTCGGCCGCGCTCTCGACCACGAAGTCGGTGCCGCGCACCGAGGCAACCGAGGTCGAGCCCTCGACCGAAAAGCCCTCCCAAGCGCCGCCGCCCTGCAGGATCATTCTGAGGATACCGTCCCCCATCACCACCAGGCCGCGGCCGGAGGATTCCTGGGTCGGCAGGGCGACATCCGCCAGACGCAGGCTGGTGCTGCCACCCAGCACCAGCATCGATCCCTCGCCGAGCCGGATCTGCAGCCTGGCGCCCTGGCGAGTGACCAATTCGTCGGCGGAGAAGACCGGATCGCCGCGGCGCAGGGCCGTCATCACGCCGTCCCGGCGCCGGTAGACGCTGCCGTCGAGGCGCTCCACCCTGCCGATCGCCTCCTCGGCCCGTGCCGGGGCGGCAAAGGGCAGCAGGCCCGCCAAAGTCCCGGCCAGAGTCCCGGCCAGAGTCCCGGCAGCCACGCCGGCCAGGCCGGCGGACAGAACGTCACGTCTGGGCACCTTCATCGCTTGTCCCTCCATCACGTGGATGCGAGACCTGGGCAGCAACAGCAGGCACCGCAAGAGCGACTGTACCGTCAGTGCACCATCAAAGTCCGGCCCCGCTATCGCACCGACCGGTGTCGGACTAGAGTGCAGCGCATGACACACCGCAACGGCCTGCCGTCGGCCGCACGCTCCATGATCACCGACTTTAGCCCCGCATCCCGCCGGGCGGCAAACCCGTCCGTCGCCTGACCCGATGGCAGCCGCGCCCCCGACCCGCGTGAGCCTCGTCGCTCCGGCCCTGGTGCTGGCCGCCGACGGCCTGCTCTGGCTCAGCGCCGAGGGGGAGGTGCTGCACCCGAATGCGGAGGAGGCCGCCCGCCTGGCCCGCGAGGAGCCGCCGCTGGTCTGCCACCTGCCGGCGCTCTGCCGGCGCCTGGGAATCGGTCCCTTCCCCGCCCTGGATCTGCTGGAGCTCTTCGCCTTCGTCAGACCGGCCGAAGCCTGCGTGCCCACGCCCCGCGGCCTCTGCCGGGCGCTGGACCTGCCCGTGCCCGACAACGCCGAGGCCATGGCCCAGGGCCTGCAGCGGGTCGCCGGCCTGCTGCTGGCCGGGGCCGGTAGGGTGCATCCGCGCCAGGCCGGTGGCCTCGCCTTCGCACTGGCACGGGAGGGCTGGAGCTGGTCGAGCCTGCTGCTGCAGGCCCTGGGCCTGAACGAGGCGACGGCGCCGGCCGCGCGCGGCCTGGCGGTCTGGGAGCGGCTGCCGCGCTGGCAGGACGAGGGACCGACGCCGCAGCCCGGCCAGCAACCGATCAGCGAGCAGGAGGCCCGCAGCGCGCTGGCCGCCCTGCGCCCGCCTGGTGCCGAAGACCGGCCGCAACAAGCCGACTATGCCTCGGCCGTGGCCCGCGCCTTCCAGCCGCCGCCGGCGAAGGACAGCCCCACCGTGGTGCTGGCCGAGGCCGGCACCGGCGTCGGCAAGACCCTGGGCTACCTGGCCCCGGCCGGCCTCTGGGCCGAGCGCAACGAGGGCACGGTCTACCTCTCCACCTTCACCCGCGCGCTGCAGGGCCAGCTCGAGCGCGAGGTGGCTGCCCTCTACCCCGACCCGGAGGAGCGCGCCCGCAAGGTCGTGGTGCGCAAGGGGCGCGAGAACTACCTCTGCCTGCTGAACTACGCCGAGGCGGTGAATGCCGCCAACGCCCGGCCCGGCGACCTGCTGGCACTCGCCCTGATGGCGCGCTGGGCGCTGGTCAGCCGCGACGGCGACATGGTCGGCGGCGACTTCCCCGGCTGGCTACCCGACCTGGTCGGCCGCACTCGCACCCTGGGGCTGACCGACCGGCGCGGCGAGTGCATCTATGCCGCCTGCGAGCACTACGGCCGCTGCTTCATCGAGCGCTCGCAGCGCCGCGCCAAGCGCGCCCGGCTGGTGATCTCCAACCACGCCCTGATGATGGCCCAGGCCGCCGGCGCGCTGGACGAGCAGAGCCAGCCGCAGCGCCTGGTCTTCGACGAGGGCCACCACCTCTTCGAGGCAGCCGACCAGGCCTTCTCCTTGCACTTGACCGGGCGCGAGACTCAGGAGCTGAGGCGCTGGATCCTGGGCGGCGAGGGCGGACGCAGCGCCCAGCGGCTGCGCGGGCTTCGGCGCCGGCTCGAGGACCTGGTGCTGGACGATGCCGAGGCGCAGACGGCGCTGCAGGAGGCACTGGTCGCCACCGCCGCCCTGCCCGGCGAGGGCTGGCGCCAGCGCATCGCCACCGGCTCGGCCCGCGGCCCGGCCGAGCGGCTGCTGGCCGCCGTCGCCAACCAGGTCGAGGCCTATGCCGGCGGCCGCGACGAGGGCTACGATCTGGAATGCGACACGCAGCCGGTACAACCGGAGGTGATGGAGGCCGCTCGCGCCCTGGCCAAGGCGCTGGGCGAGATCGCGCTGCCGCTACGCCGCCTGGCCGGACGCCTGCAAACCCTGCTCGACGAGGAGCCGGAACTCTACGACAGCGACCAGCGCCGGCGCCTGGAAGGCAGCCTGCGCAGTCTCGGCCGACGGGTGCTGCTGCGCCTGGAGGGCTGGCAGGAGATGCTGGCGAGCCTGGAGGCGAGCACGCCCGAGGGCCAGATCGACTGGATGGCGATCGACCGCGCCGACGGCCGTGCCGTCGACGTCGGCCTGCACCGGCACTGGCTGGATCCGATGGAGCCCTTCGCCGAGGTGGTGCTGAAGGGCGCCCAGGGGGTGGCGGTGACCTCGGCCACCCTGACCGGTGCCAGCGGCGAGGCCGAGGCCGACTGGGAGGCAGCGGAGCGGCGCTGCGGCGGCAGCTACCTGGAGATTCCGGCAGTCCGGGCACGGGTGCCCAGCCCCTTCGACTACGCCCGCCAGGCCCGGGTCTTCATCGTCGGCGACGTTGCCAAGACCCGGCCCGAGGCCCAGGCCGGCGCCCTCTTCGGCCTGTTCCAGGCGGCCGGCGGCGGCGGCCTCGGCCTCTTCACCGCGATCCAGCGGCTACGCGCCGTGCATCGCCACCTGGCGCCACGGATGGCCAAGGCGGCGCTGCCGCTCTACGCCCAGCATGTCGACCCCTTGGACACCGGCACCCTGGTCGACATCTTCCGCAGCGAGCGGGAGAGCTGCCTGCTCGGCACCGATGCGCTGCGCGACGGCATCGACGTGCCGGGCGACAGCCTGCGGCTGCTGGTCTACGACCGCGTGCCCTGGCCGCGCCCCGACATCCGCCACCGCGAGCGGCGCAAGGCCTTCGGCGGCAAGGCCTACGACGAGGAGACGGTACGCCGACGGCTGCGCCAGGCCTTCGGCCGGCTCATCCGCCGGGCCGAGGACCGCGGCGTCCTGATCATGCTGGACGGCGCCTTCCCCAGCCGCTTCCTCACCGCCTTCCCGGAAGAGGTCCCGGTCCTGCGTTGCGGCCTGGCCGAGGCCATCGCGGAAACGCGCGCATTTCTAAGAGCGGAAAGGTCTGGGGATGGTGGGGATGACGCACCAGATCTGTCAACCTCGGCAAGATTATAGAGGTCCTCCGACCAAGATACAGGATTACAACTACTTGATATTTATTTTATTAACCATCTTATAACTTGACTGGAAAATCTTTCAACAGCCGCACATCCCACCACCCTCACCCGATCTCCAAGTAAATGAAGATCAGCGCCAGACTCAGCACCGAGAGCACCGTCGAAACCAGGATCACTGCGACCGAGCGGTGCAGGTAGATGCCGTAACGCTGCGCCAGCACGAAGGTCAGTGCCCCGGTCGGCAGGGCCGCCAAGACCACGGCCGAGGCCGCCTCCACCGCCGAGAGCGGCAGCAGGTAGTAGGCGAGGATGTAGGTCACCACCGGCTGCACCGCCAGCTTCAGCAGGGTGACCCAGAGCACCTCGCCGAGGCCCGTGCGCACCGACTTGCCGACCATGAAGAGACCGATGGCGAAGAGCGCGCAGGGGCCTGCGGTCACGCCCAGCAGGTTGCAGAAGGTCTCCAGCGCGGTCGGCAGCTCGATTCCGACGGCCGACATCAGCAGGCCGACGACGGCGCTCATCACCAGCGGTGACCTGACGACGCCGCCGACCGCCTTGCGGCTGACCGCCAGGAAGCCACCGCTGTCGCTGGCGTCGATCTCCAGGACCACGGTCATCAGGCCCATCAGCACAGCACCGTTGATCACGGTGGAGATGATGCCGGGCATGCGCGCGGCCTCGCCGAAGGCGATCGCCAGTAGCGGGATGCCCATGTAGCCGGTGTTGGAGAAGATCGCCGACATAGCGTGCAGCGAGAGCGCGCCCGCCCGGTTCGGGAAGACGAAGATGGCAACCGCCATCGAGAAGCCGAAGACCGCAAGCACGCCACCGAAGTAGGCGGCGATGAAAGGCAGGTTCAAGGCCTCGGCCACCGGCACCTTGGAGAGTGAAACGATGAAGAGGGCCGGCAGCGCCACATAGTAGACGAAGGCGTTGAGCGCCTGGCTGGAGCCCTCGCCGAGAATACGGAAGCGCCCGCAGAGATAGCCTGCCAGCATGATGCCGAACACCGGCAGTATGACATTGACGATCGCGATCATGGTTGCGGAGGACTTTCGGGCCTCGGCGGGGCGCGGTCCAGCACCAGCTTGCATCATGAGACGGAAGGCCTCACAAACGGGCCGCGCGCAGGATGCTATAGGGCCGATGCTCTGCACCCGGCCGGCAGTGGCCTGCGGCAGGAAGCAACAAGGGAGAGGCCGACCTCTCCACTGTCAGGCATAGGATTCGCCCCGGGTCGGATTGGTCACGTGTCCGGTCACCTCCAACGACGTCGGCCCCGGCGGGCCTTTGGTAGCCCTAGAGGAGCAGCAGTCTTCATGTTCACGCATCACTCCGCCCTCATCGCATGCATGGTCATGGTCGCAGGCGCCGACCGGGTCATGGACGATTCCGAGCTGCAGATGATCGGCAATCTGGTGAAGCAGCTGCCGATCTTCCGCGACTACGACATCGACGACCTCACCTCCGACGCCCGGCGCTGCGGCGTGATCCTGCAGGAGGAGGACGGGCTGCAGAAGGCATTGGCCGCGATCACCGAGGCCCTGCCCGAGCGACTGCGCGAGACCGCCTACGTCGTGGCCTGCGACGTCGCCGCGGCCAACGGGGTGGTCGCCGACACCGAAGCGCGTATGTTGGAGCTGCTGCGTCAGCGCCTGCGGCTGGGCCGGCTGGTCTCGGCCGCCATCGAGCGCGCGGCCCGGGCGCGCTTCATCACCCTGGAGCGCGCCAGGTTCTAGCAGCGGCGGGATCGGAAGCGGATAGAGAGCGCGCCATGCGTCATTGCATCTTGCATATCGGCGGTCACAAGACCGGGTCGAGCACCCTCCAGCAGCTCTTCATGGAGAACCAGGAGACGCTGAACCAGCACGGCCTGCTCTATCCGCTCTGCGGTCAGACAACCGGCACGCAGCGCAATCTCTTTTTCGAGATGGCGGGCAACAAGCAGTTCGATCCCAAGCAGCCGACCTGGTCCTGGCTGAAGGAGACCCTGCAGAAGAGCGACCACGACGTCCTGATCCTGTCGTCCGAGATCTTCAGCACGATCCCTCGCGGCTCACGCATTCCCAGGAAGATCGAGCGCTTTTTCCGCAGCCTCGATATCACCGTGCAGGTGGTCGCCTATGTCCGGCCCCAGCACGAACTGCTGAACTCCATGTATTCGCAGCGCCTGCGCCTGCTGAACAGCGACCACCACTTCGCCCGCTGGGCACCACGCGAGCTGCTGCATCGGCTCTACCACTACGAGACCGCGCTCAGGCCCTGGGACCGCAGCGGCACCTTCTTCCTGACCGTGCTGCCCTACAACGCCGCAACCAAGGACGAGGGCATCCTGCGCGACTTCATCGCCGCCACCGGCCTCTCGGACCGCCTGGCGGGAACGCAACTGGCCGATCTCAAGGACCGCCGCAACGCCTCGCCCGGACCGATGACGGTCGAGACTTTCCGTCGGCTGGCCAGCAACGGCGGCCGGCGCCGATTCCGCGGCAAGCTACACGACCTGCGCAACGCGATCCTGGGCGAGAGCATGAAGCGCGGCTGGAACCAGGTCCCCTTCAACGGCGTGAACGAGCGCATGCGCACGCGCATTACCCGCCGTTTCGCCAAGGAGAACCGCCGGCTGGCGCAAGAGTTCTTCCCCAAGGGCTGGCAGGCGACCTTCCACAAGGAGCTGACCCAGCCGCTGGTGGTCAACGAGTACGACCCCAAGCACGCCTCCAAAGAAGACGAGAAGGAGATCGCCGATCTGGTGCAGGCGATGCGCGCGCGCTTTGGCGCAGGCGGCAAGGCTGGCTAGAGCTGGCTCCGGCCCTCATCTCTAAGCGGCGCCTTTTCTGCGAGAGGAACCCAGACCATCGTTGCCGTGACGCACCGAGAAAGCAAACCGCTGGCCGATAGCCGGTCGCTGGGCTTCTGGCTGCTGGGCGTGGCGGCGATGATCTTCGCCATGGCAGTCATCGGCGCGATCACGCGCCTGACCGAATCGGGCCTCTCGATCATGGAGTGGGCGCCGATCAAGGGCAGCCTGCCGCCGCTGAGCACGGCCGAGTGGGAACGACTCTTCGCGCTCTACCGCCAGATCCCGGAGTACCAGCAGATCAACGCCGGGATGAGCCTGGAGGAGTTCCAGTCCATCTTCTGGTGGGAGTGGATCCACCGCCTCTGGGGTCGGCTGATCGGCCTGGCCTACGCCCTGCCCTTCTTCTGGTTCCTCTGGCGCCGGCGGCTGCCGGACTGGCTGCGCCCGCACCTCTGGCTGGCGCTGGGCCTCGGTGCACTGCAGGGCTTCGTCGGCTGGTTCATGGTGGCCAGCGGCTTCGCCGATCGGGTCGACGTCAGCCAGTATCGCCTGGTCCTGCACCTGGGCCTGGCGCTCGGCATCTACGCCTATCTGCTGAGCTTGGCCTGGCGCCTGCTGGATCCGGCGGCGGGCCTGTCGCAGGCCGCGCCGGGACTGCGCCGCGCGGTCTGGGCGCTGCTCGCGCTGCTGGCACTGACCCTGGCGTCCGGCGGACTGGTGGCCGGCCTCAACGCCGGCCTGATCTACAATTCTTATCCGCTGATGGACGGCGACCTGGTCCCCGCGGCCTATGTCGAGGTCTCGCCCTGGATCGCCAACTGGGGCGAAAGCATCGCCGCGGTGCAGTTCAACCACCGCCTGCTCGCCCACATCACCGTGCTGGCCAGCCTGCTGCTCTGGTGGGTCTCCAGGCGGCGGCCACTGCCGGCGGCGAGCCTGCGCGCCTTCGACTACCTGGCTCTGGCCGCGGTCGGCCAGATCCTGCTCGGCATCGCCACGATCCTCACGGCAGTGCCGGTCTGGCTTGGCGCGCTGCACCAGGCCGGCGCCATCCTGCTGCTGACCGCGCTGACCCTGGCGCTGCACCGCAGCCGACAGAAGCCCGAGACGACGATATGAGCGAAAACGACAACCCACTGCCGGAAGATCCCTTCCCCGTCAGCGTGCTGACCGGCTTCCTCGGCAGCGGCAAGACCACCCTGCTGGCCCACCTGCTGACCCGGCCGGAAGCCGGGCGGCTGGCGGTCATCGTGAACGAGCTGGGCGAGATCTCGCTGGACCACCACCTGGTGCGCCAGGTCGACGAGAGCACCCTGGTGCTGGACGGCGGCTGCCTCTGCTGCAGCGTGCGCGACGACCTGGTGACCGGCCTGCGCGAACTGGCCACCCGGCGCGAGGAGGGCGACATCCCGGCCTTCGACCGGGTGGTGATCGAGACCACCGGCCTGGCCGACCCGGCGCCGATCATCCACACCCTTATGCGCGACCCCATGCTGGCCTACTTCTACCGGCTGGACGGCGTGATCGCCACGGTCGACGCGGTGAACGGCGAGCGGCTGCTGGACCGCCAGATCGAGGCCGAGAAGCAGGCCGCCATGGCCGACCGCCTGCTGATCACCAAGAGCGATCTGGTCGACAGGGAAGCGCTGGCCGCGCTGGAAGAGCGCCTGCGCGCGCTGAACCCGGCCGCCCCGATCATCCGCGCCGACCATGGCCGAGTCGCGCCGGCCGAGATCTTCAATGCCGGCCTCTACAACGACGAGACCAAGAGCCTGCAGGTGCGCAAGTGGCTGGCGGCCGAGGCCTACGAGACCGTCGGCGCGGACGCGCACCACCACCACGATCATGACCACGGGCACCACGACCATGCTCATGAGAACGACCATGGGCACCACGATCACGGGCATCCCGATCTGCGGCACGACAGCTCGATCAAGGCCTTCTGCTTGACCCGCGAGAAGCCGGTCTCCTGGGACCGCCTGGCCTCCTGGATCGAGACCATGATCCTGACCCACGGCGACCGACTGCTGCGGATCAAGGGCATCGTGAATGCCGAGGGGGAAAGCGCGCCGATCGCCTTGCACGGGGTGCAGCACCTCTTTCACCCGCCGGTGCTGCTGGACGCCTGGCCCGACCTGGACCGACGTACCCGGCTGGTAATTATCTCACGAGATCTTGATGGCGAGGAACTGGACCGCAGCCTCTCCGCCTTCATCGGCGACTAGCCCGCCTGCAGACGGGGGCTTCGGCCTATCCGGCCTGGAGCGGGTGAGGGGAATCGAACCCCCGTCGTAAGCTTGGGAAGCTTCTGCTCTACCATTGAGCTACACCCGCGCCGCTTCGGCTCTAGGTCACCATATAGTCCGCCCGAGCCGAACACCGCAAGAGCGCTTGAGCGGGTCCTGCCGACCGTTCGAGGAGAGCAAGCCGATGCGCCAGCAACCCGCCGACCCGACCACGCTCCAGCCGGACTGCCAGGCGAGCCGCCGAGGCCTCCTCACCGGCGGCAGCGGCCTGCTGCTGTCCGGCGCCGCGCTGGGCCTGCTGGCCGGCTGCCAAAGCGCCCAGAGCAGCCAGAGCAGCCAGAGCAGCCCGACCGAGCAGGATGCGGCGCTGCTGAACCAGGCCCTGGCCCTGGAGTACGAGGCCATCTTCGCCTACCAGGCCGGCGCCGACAGTGGACTGCTCTCGGCCGATCAGCTCACCGTCGCGCTGCTGTTCCAGTCGCACCACAAGCAGCACCGCGACCTGCTGATCCGCACCGTGGAGCGCATCGGCGGGACCGCCGTTGTCCCGCAGGACGATGCGATCTATGCCGAACGCCTGCAGCTCCAGGGCTTGGCCTCGGCGACCGACGTGATGGCCCTCGCCCAGGCGCTGGAGAAGGGGGCGGCCGAGGCCTACATCGGCGTGCTGCCCAAGTTCTCCGACCCCATCTACGGGCAGTTCTCGGCCCGGATCGCCGCGGACGAGGCCATGCACTGGACCGCACTGACCGGCGCCCTGGGCCAGCCGCTGCCCGACCGTGCACTGACCTTCGCCGCGACCTGAGCCCGCCGCGGTCGCGCTCGCCGGATCGTTAGCGGACGTCAGCGCGGCCGGCATTCCCAGGCGACGGGCCGATGCGCTAGCGTCTGGCTCCTTCGGCCGGATCGACCCGGCTAGCAAGCCGCAGAGAGGGGGAAAGATGCGCATCACTACTTGGTGTCGCTCGGCCTTGGCCGGCGCGCTAGGCTTGCTGCTGGCCGCACCGCTGCAGGCCGACGGCGGCGACTGGGCGGAGGTTCTGGCCGAGGCCCGCGGGCAGGAGGTCTACTTCAACGCCTGGGGCGGCGACGAGCGCATCAACGACTACCTGGCCTGGGCGGCCGACGCGCTGCAGGCGCGCTACGGCGTCACCCTCACCCACGTGAAGGTGACCGACATCGGCGAGGCGGTGACCCGGATTCTCGCCGAGAAGACGGCCGGCCGAGACAACGGCGGCAGCGTCGACCTGGTCTGGATCAATGGCGAGAACTTCGCCGCGATGAAGCGCAACGGCCTGCTGTTCGGCCCCTTCACCGAGCGCCTGCCGAGCTGGCCGCTGGTCGATCTTGAGGGCAACCCCACCGCACTGGTCGACTTCACCGTGCCGACCGAGGGGCTGGAGGCCCCCTGGGGCCGGGCACAGTTCAACCTGCTCTACGACGCGGCGGCGGTCACCGACCCGCCGCGGCACTTCGCCGGGCTGCCAGCCTGGGCCGAGGCCCATCCGGGCCGCCTCACCTATCCGAAGCCGCCGGATTTCATGGGCACCACCTTCCTGAAGCAGGGGCTGATCGCGCTGACGCCCGATCCTGCCGTGCTGCAGGCGCCGCCGGCCGACCAGGCGGCCTTCGAGGCGGCCAGCGCGCCGCTCTGGGCGCTGCTCGACCGCATGACCCCGCAGCTCTGGCGCCAGGGCCGGCACTATCCGGCCAGCGGGCCGGCACAGCGCCAGCTCCTCGCCGACGGGGCCGTCGACTTCGCCTTCTCCTTCAATCCGGGCGATCTCGATTCGGCGGTGGCGCTGGGCCTGCTGCCGGAGACCACAAAGGCCTACCTCTTCGACGAGGGCGGGTTGGGCAACAGCCACTTCCTGGCGATCCCCTTCAATGCCCGCGCCAAGGCCGGCGCGCTGGTCGCCATCGACTTCCTGCTCTCGCCCGAGGCGCAGGCGCGCAAGGCCGACCCGGCGATCTGGGGCGACCCCACGATCCTCGATCTCGCCGAGCTGACGCCAGCCGAACGGGCGCTGTTCAAGGACCTGCCGCATCCGCCGCAGGCGTTGACGCCGGGCGTGCGGGCCCCCAGCCTGAGCGAACCGCACCCGGCTTGGACCGCCGCGCTGGAGGCCGCCTGGACGGAGCGCTACGCCCGCTGAGCCGGCGGGCTCTCGGAAAGGACGCAGGTGTACCGCCTCTTCGTCGCCCTCTTCTGCCTGCTGCTGCCGCTCCCGGTCGGACTCGGCCTGCTGGGCGTGCTGCTGCCGGCCTTCGGCTACCTGCCGGCGCTGGGTAGCGAGGCACTGAGCCTGGCGCCCTGGGAACAGCTTGCAGCGACGCCCGGGCTGGTGACCGCCAGCCTGCTGTCGCTCTGGACCGGGTTGGCCGGCGCGCTGCTGGCCTACCTGCTGGTGGTGCTGCTGCTGGCCGCCGGCGACAGCCGCCTGCGACGCCTGCTGGAGCGCCTGCTGGGTCCGCTGGTGGCGGTGCCGCACATCGCCCTGGCGGTGGGCCTGGGCTTCCTGCTGATGCCCAGCGGCTGGCTCGTCCGCCTGGTCTCGCCCTGGCTCACCGGCTGGCAGCAGCCACCCGGCTGGGCTTTTCCCAACGACGGGGCGGGCCTGGCGCTGATCCTGGGGCTGACCTTGAAGGAGATGCCCTTCTTGCTGCTGGTGGCCCTGGCGGCACAACCGCAGGTGGGCGAGGCCGAGCGTTTGCGCCTGGCCCGCAGCCTGGGCTATGGCCCGGCCACCGCCTGGCTGAAGACGGTGCTGCCGGACCTCACCCGGCGCCTGCGGCTGCCGCTCTTCGCGGTCATCGCCTACGGCGTCTCCAACGTGGAGATGGCGATCATCCTCGGCCCCAGCACCCCGCCGACCCTGGCCGTCCTCATCACCCAATGGTTCCGCGACCCCGACCTAGAGATGCGCTTTCTCGGCTCGGCCGCCGCCCTGCTTCAGGTCGGCCTGGTCGGGCTGGCGCTGCTGTTCTGGACGCTTGCCGGGCGGCTCTCCGGGATCCTCTGGCTGCGACTCGCCGCCGACGGGCGGCGCAACCTGGGGGAGGCCTGGCTCGCCCGCCTGCTGGTGCTGCTGCAGACACCGCTGGTGCTGCTCACCCTGCTGTCGCTCGCGGTGCTGCCGCTCTGGTCCTTCGCCGCGGGCTGGCGCTTTCCGGCAGGCTGGCCGGACTGGGGCCTCGGCGTCTGGTTGCGCCACGGCGGGACCTTGCTGGGAAGCGCCGCCACCACCCTGGGCCTGGCGCTGGCCAGCAGCCTGATCGCGCTGCTGCTGGCCCTGCCGCTGCTCGAATCCCATGCCCGTGCCGGCCGACGGCCGGGCCGCAGCCTGCTGCTGGCCCTGGCCGCGCCGCTGCTGGTACCGCAGATCGCCTTCCTCTTCGGCCTGGCGGTGGGCGTGGCCCAAACCGGCTGGCTCGGCAGCTGGCCGCTGCTGCTGTGGGGGCACCTGCTGTTCGTGCTGCCCTATGTCTACTTCACCCTGGCCGGCCCCTACCTCGGCCTCGATCCGCGCTACGCGGCACTGGCCACCAGCCTGGGCAAGCCGCCCCTGGTGGTGCTGCTGCGGGTCAAGCTGCCGCTGCTGCGCCCGGCGCTAGCCACCGCGCTGGCGGTCGGAGTCGCGGTCTCGGTCGCGCTCTACCTGCCGACCTTGCTGCTGGGCGGCGGCCGCATCGTCACCCTGGCCAGTGAAGCGGTGACGCTCTCCAGCGGCGGCGACCGCCGCCTGCTGGCCGCCACCGCGCTGGCCCAGGCCCTGCTGCCGCTCGCAGCCCTGCTGCTCGCACGCCGCCTGGCCGGGCCGGCGCGGGCGACGGGACGAGGGGCATGACCGCCGACGCACGCGGCCTGGAGCTCGAGGGACTCGGCCTCAGCCTGGACGGCAGCGCCCTGTTCCGGCCACTAGACTGCCGGGTGGCCCCGGGCGAACTGACCGCGCTGCGCGGCCCCTCGGGCAGTGGCAAGTCCTCGCTGCTGCTGGCGATCGCCGGGCTGCTGCCCCCGGCCTTCCGGATCGAGGGCCGGGTCCGCCTGAACGGCCGTGACCTCTTGGGCCTGCCGGCCGAGCGCCGACGGATCGGCCTGATCTTCCAGGACCCGCTGCTGCTGCCGCACCTGAGCGTCGGCGACAACCTGGCCTTCGGGCTGCCGCGCAGCGCGGCACGCGGCCGCAAGGCGCGCAGGCTGCGCATCGAATTCGCGCTGGAGGAGATTCGCCTGCCCGGCTTCGCCGCTCGTGACCCCGCGACCCTGTCCGGCGGACAGCGCGCCAGGGTAGCGCTGATGCGCAGCTTGCTCGCCGAGCCGGATGCGGTGTTGCTGGACGAGCCTTTCGCCAGCCTGGACCCGCCACTACGCCACGAGATGCGATCACTGCTCACCGAACTCCTGGCTGCACGGCGTCTGCCGGCCCTTCTGGCCACCCACGACGCGGAGGATGCCGACAGCCTGGCAAATCAAACACTTTCGTTAATTTGCCCCGGCAAACCGGCATTTTATGACTGACAGCCGCCCAGGACTGTGGCACAAACGGCACAGGCGGGTGTGATACCGCTTGTCGAGTGCTTTGAGACGCTTCTGGCTTTTGACAGACGAAGTCGGGCTTCATAGAGTGCTTGAGCGGAAAGTTTAGGGGGCAAGGTGGGGGTTCTTGTCCTCATAGACCGTGGGGTTGGCTGCCAGTAACAATGCCGAGGGCAGCTACACCTGTCTGAAGGACGAGAGGCGAAGGAGGGATCTAATGGCCCACAAAGTTGTCGGAGCGGTCGCAGCGCTCGCCCTTCTGGGCGGCTGTGCGTACGACATTGACGAGATGCGGACGGTACAGCCCGTCGGCAATCCTTTTACCCAGGCGTTGACTGAAGAGTACCGTGAGATCGTCGCGTTCGAAGCCGACGAGATGTACGACTGGATCGACGCTTCCTACTTCGCCGAGAAGGGCCTGCTTGCAGCCCAGGGCGAAGAGGTTCCGCCGGAAGAGGTTTCCAACTGGTCGATCAGCGACCCGGCCGCGCGTGACGAGCTGATCGTCGCCCGTGAGCGTCTTGAGGGCGTCTTCGACCTCGGTGCCCGTGAGCGCTTCCCGGCGATCGCCGCCCATGCTCAGGGCCGCTATGACTGCTGGATCGAGCAGCAGGAAGAGGGTTGGCAGACCGAGGACATCGCCGCTTGCCGCGATGGCTTCTATGCCGCGATGACCGAGCTGGACGCCCTGCTGGGCACCCCGGCCGCCGGCCCGTCGCCCTACACCATCTACTTCGCTTGGGATAGCGATGTCGTGACGTCTGCCGGCGATGTCGCCGTCGACAACGCGATCGCTGCCGCCGCGAAGATGGGCCTCAGCGAGTACGCAGTCACCGGCTACACCGACACCTCCGGTTCGGCCGAGTACAACCTGCGTCTCTCCCTGCGCCGTGCCAACTCGGTGAAGGAAGCCCTGATGGCTCGCGGTGTTCCGGAGCAGAACATCTCGGTCGCAGGTCGCGGTGAGAGTGACCTGGCGGTGCCGACCCCCGACGGAGTTCGGGAGCAGGCCAACCGTCGCGCGGTCATCATCATCCAGTAACGTTGAGAACGTCTCTCTAACCAGAGACCTTCAGCAGGGGCGCCGCGTTCGGAAGAACGCGGCGCTCTTTGCATTTTTGCCGAAGCGTGACCCGAAATGAGGCCTTACCGGAGACTCCTCTCGGCGCCTCGCATGCGTCATCCTTCCGCGCTCGACACTGCAAGGGCTTGCGCTCACCCGGCCGGAATCGGAAGCTGACCCCGCCGTCAGTGCAGAGGGAACCGGCCCGTCCATGTCGAAAGCAGTCTACAGCAAGCGCACGCGCGACCTGCTCATCACTGTCAGCCCCACCTTCCTGGCCGAACAGTCCTCGCCCAGCGAGGGACACTACGTCTGGGCCTACCACGTGGAAATCGCCAACGAAGGGACGGAAACGGTGCAGCTGGTGTCACGCTGCTGGCACATCACCGACGCCCGCGGCCAGACCCGGACAGTTGAGGGCCCTGGTGTCGTCGGCGAGCAGCCGGTGCTGCGCGGCGGCGATAGCTTCAGCTACACCAGCGGTGCGCCGCTACAGACGCCGTCCGGGTTCATGGTCGGGACCTACCAGATGATCGGCAGCGACGGATCCGAGTTCGATGCCGAAATCCCGGCCTTCTCTCTCGATAGTCCCTTTGCCCCCACCAGCGTAAACTGATAGGCAGAGCGGACCGTTCACGGTCGGGACCACCAAGAGGTCAGTGGGGCAGAAGGGGCCTTGGCCGGGAACCACGTAAGGGTAAGGGAACAAGACAAGTCGTGTCCGAACGTCCTACGCGCCAGGAAGCTCTGGCCGCTGTCGAAACACTCATCCGCTATGCCGGCGACGATCCGACCCGAGAAGGCCTGCGCGGCACCCCCGATCGAGTCGTCCGCTCCTACGACGAGCACTTTGAAGGCTACGGGATCGATCCCGATGCACTGCTGCAGCGCACCTTCGAAGAGGTCGAGGGCTATGACGAGATGGTGCTGCTGCGAAACATCCGCTTCGAGTCCCATTGCGAGCATCACATGCTGCCGATCATCGGCCATATCCACGTCGGCTACCTGCCGAACAAACGCGTCGTCGGGATCAGCAAGCTCGCCCGCGTGGTCGATGCCTATGCCCGGCGCTTGCAGATCCAGGAAAAGATGACGGCGCAGATCGCCAACACCATCAACACCATCCTGGCACCCAAGGGGGTCGGCGTGGTGGTCTCCGCGACCCACCAGTGCATGACGACACGCGGCGTCCATAAGACCGGGGTCACCATGGTCACCAGCCGTATGCTGGGCCTCTTCCGCAGCAGTGCCGCCACCCGCAGGGAGTTCCTGGCGCTGGTCAGCCAGGGAGAACGCGGTCCCGACCTGGCCTGATCCGGCCGGCCTGGACACGCGCCTCAGCCCGATGGTCTCGGTTCGCACCGACCGGAGATCCGAACCGAAAGCAGGCAGCCCCGCCGGGGCGGCCAGGCGCCCCCTTCCAGCGCTCGCCAGGCGCTTCGCGCTGCCATGATCAGCCTGCGCCCGGCCCTCGAGGCGACCGGAGTCCTGCTGGTCATCCTGGCGGTGGCCATGCTGATCCCGGCAGCGCTCGACCTGGCGATGGACAATCCTGATTGGCAGGCCTTCATCGGCGCCGCGGCGGTCACGCTCTTCTTCGGCGTCGCCCTCTTCCTCGCCAGCCTGCGTCCGCGGCGGCAGCACATCACCCTGCGCCAGGGCTTCCTGGTGGCCAACCTCACCTGGCTGTCGATCTGCCTCTTCGGCGCACTGCCCTTCTACTTCGCCGCCGGCGACATCAGCCCGATCGAGGCGATTTTCGAGTCGGTTTCCGGGATCACCACCACCGGCGCCACGGTGCTGGCCTACATCGACGAGCTGCCGCCGGGTCTGCTGCTCTGGCGCGCGATCCTGACCTGGCTGGGTGGCATCGGCGTCATTCTGATGGCGCTGGCCCTGCTGCCCGTGCTCCAGGTTGGCGGCATGCAGCTCTTCCGTCTGGAAGCCGAGGCCTCGGAGCAGACCTTGCCGCGGGTCGCCGAGCTGGCGATCGGCATCGCAGAGCTCTACCTGCTGCTCACCCTCTTCGGCATCGCCGCCCTGATGATGTCCGGTCTCTCGCTGCTGGACGCAACCGTGCACGCCATGTCGACCATCTCGACCGCCGGTTTCTCCACCCACGAAACCTCCATCGCCTACTATGACAGCCATCTGGTGGAGGCGGTGCTGGCGGCGTTGATGCTGCTGGGGGCCCTGCCCTTCGTCGCCATGCTGCGCGGCGCCACCGGCCGGCCGCTCACCCTCGTCCGCGACGGGCAGGTCCGCTGGTTCCTGGGCTTCCT
Organism: Rhodospirillaceae bacterium N.6G; assembly: GCA_046233115.1. Lineage (GTDB taxonomy): Bacteria > Pseudomonadota > Alphaproteobacteria > Kiloniellales > JACOMY01 > JACOMY01. The sequence continues at coordinate 55,119 of JBJXHM010000010.1, forward strand.
CGCCGCCGGTACCGCGCTGATCGTGCTGTGGCGCTGGCTGGAGCTGCAGGAGAGCTCGCTCGAGGTGGTCTGGACCAGCTTCTTCACCGTGATCTCGATGATGACCGGCACCGGCTTCCGCATCGAAGAGACCCACACCTGGGGCGCGCTGCCCGGCGCCACCCTGCTGTTCCTCATGCTGATCGGCGGGGCGGCCGGCTCCACCTCATCCGGCGTGAAGCTTTTCCGCGTCCAGATCTTCGTCGCCCTGGCGCTGGCCCAGTTGCGCCGGCTGACGCGTCCGCACGGAATCTTCCTGCCGCACCTCGGCCGCCGCGAGATTCCGGAGACCGTCTCCGACGCCGTCCTGTCCTACTTCGTGCTCTTCACCTTCGCCTATATGGCGCTGACCCTGCTGTTCGGATTGGCCGGCTTGTCGCTGGAGGATGCGATCTCGGTCACGGCCAGCGCGCTGGCCAACGTCGGCCCCTCGCTGATCGACCCCAACTTCGCGCACGGCGACTACGCCAAGCTAAGCACCCTGGGCAAGCTGGTGATGATCACCGGCATGTTCCTGGGCCGCCTGGAGTTGCTGGTGGTCCTGGTGCTCTTCACCCGGCGCTTCTGGCGCGGCTGATCCCAGCCGAAATCTGGTCGCCGCCTGTTCCCAGCGCAGCCTGCGCTGGTCTAGGATTGCCCCTTCAAACACGGCCTTACCAAGGGTTTCCAGCTCATGTCCGCACCCCACTACTCCGCCAGGGAGATGCTGCAGCATCTGGTCGGCTTCGACACCACGTCACGCGATTCCAACCTGGAGCTGATCGCTTTCGTCGAGGATTACCTCCAGGCCCATGGCGTCTCCTCCACCCGCATCCCCAATGCGGAGGGCGACAAGGCCAGCCTTCTCGCCAGCGTCGGGCCGGAGCGGGCCGGCGGGGTCATCCTCTCCGGGCACAGCGACGTGGTGCCGGTAGACGGCCAACCCTGGACCAGTGATCCCTTTCACCTGATCGAGCGCGACGACAAGCTCTACGGCCGCGGCACTTGCGACATGAAGGGCTTCATCGCGATCGGCCTCTCGCTCTTGCCTGAGATGCTGGCGAGGCCGCTGAAGGTGCCGCTGCATTTCGCCATTTCCTACGACGAGGAGGTCGGCTGCATCGGCGTGCTGCCCATGGTGGAGCGCATCGCAGCCCAGGTGCCGACGCCGCGAGCCTGCATCGTCGGCGAGCCGACCGAGATGGGGCTGGTGGTCGCCCACAAGTCGATTAACTGCTATCAGGTCGACATCCGCGGCCGCGAGGCCCATTCCTCCATGCCGCAGCTCGGCGCCAACGCGATCCACGCCGCCAGCATGCTGGTCGGCCGGCTGGTCGAGATGGTGCGCGAGCGCGAGGCCAATCCGATCGCCGATAGCGGCTTCGTACCGCCCTGGACCACGATCCATGTCGGCCAGATCCACGGCGGCACGGCGCAGAACATCCTGCCGCTGAACTGTAGCTTCACCTGGGAGTACCGCCTGCACCCCGGCGACGACGGCGACGCCATCCTGGCCGACTTCACCCGCTATGCCCGCGAGGAAGTCGAGCCCTGGCTCAAGCGCTATGCCGAGGAAGCTTCGATCACCATCACCACCCTGTCGGAAGCACCGCCGCTGAACCCCTCGCCCGACAACGCGGCCGAGGTGCTGGTGCGGCAGCTCTCCGGCATCAACACGGCCTCGATGGTGTCCTTCGCGACCGAGGCCGGCTACTTCCAGGGCCGCGGTATCCCCACCGTGGTCTGCGGGCCGGGCTCGATCGAGCAGGCCCACAAGCCAGACGAGTTCATCGCGATGAGCCAAATGGAGGAAGGCGAGGCCTTCCTGCGCCGGCTGATCCGCTGGGCCCAGGAAGACGCCGCCTAGAGAGGTCTCCTCAAGGGCAAGGGCGGTGCCGCCGGGCTACTGGCTGACGGTGTAGCCCTTGCCGGTCAGGCAGGTGGCGAAGGCCCGATCGTACTGCTTCAGGGCGTACTCGTGGTTGTCGATTTCCTGCTGTTGGGCGGCATACTGCCTCTGGATGCCCAGACGACGATGCAGGATCCCGAGGAAGCCACCGACAGCGGCACCGATGCCGGCCCCAAGGCCCGGCTTTCCGGCGATCGCGCCACCGATGGCACCAGCCGCGGCACCCACCGCTGCGCCGCCGAGCGCACCGAAACCGACCGAGCCTTCCGGCGGATTATAGACCTGCGCCGGCTGGTCGGGGTGCACGCCGGTCTGCTGCACAGCCCACTCGTGGCAGGCGTACTTGTCCTGGTCCTCCTGTTCCGCGCTCTGTCCGCGGTCGGGATAGACATAGGTCTGCGCTCGCAGCGGATAGACCTGTGAGGCCAGCGCCAGCGACAGCAGGCAGGCGACAAGGGGACCCTTCTTCGGCATCTGCTTCTCGTTCCCTCTCTGCCGGCGCTCGGATCAGGCTCCGACACGCCGATAGGCTTCGTCACTGCCGGACGGGATCGAGCCAAGACGGAAAGGGAATGCCGTCGACGCCCGGATCCTTCACCGGCGCCGCGGCTTCTACGCCCTTTGGGTGCGAGGCGTTTGTCCTGAGAGGTCAAATACGCCGTAAGCGAGCCGGCGTCAGCCGCGCCCCTCGCCGAGGTAGCGCCGGCGAAGATGGGCGGTGAACACCTCGGGATCGAGCGGCCGGCCGCTGGCCTGTTCCACCAGCTCCTTGCTGGAGAGCAGCGAGGCCTTCTCGTGCACGTTCCGGCGCAGCCAGCCCAGCAGAACCGAGAAGTCGCCACGTGCCAGGCCGGCAGGTATCTCCGGCTCCGCCTCCAAGGCCGCAGCGAAGAACTGGGCCGCGGTCATGGCGCCCAGGGTATAGGTCGGGAAATAGCCCCAGGCGCCGTCGTACCAGTGGATGTCCTGCAGGCAGCCCAGCCGATCGTTCGGCGGCGTCAGGCCCAAGAGGTCCTGCATTCCAGCGTTCCAGGCCTCGGGCAGGTCGGCGACCTCCAGGTCGCCCGACAGCACCGCCTTCTCCAAGCGGGTGCGCAGGATGACGTGCAGCGGATAGGTCGCCTCGTCGGCCTCGACCCGGATGAAGTCCGGCGCGACCCGATGATAGAGGCGCTCGAAGTTCTCTTCGGTCCAGGCCGGCCCGCTGCGGCCGAAGGCGGCCGCGGCGAAGGGCGCTAGAAAGGAGAGGAACTCCGGGCTGCGGCAGGCCTGCATCTCCATCAGCAAAGACTGGCTCTCGTGAATCGCCATGCCGCGGCTCTCACCCACCGGCTGGCGGCGCCAGCGTGCGGGCAGACCGCGCTCATAGAGGGCATGCCCGGTCTCATGCAGCACGCCCATGAGCGAGGAGGTGAAGTCCGCCTCCTCGTAGCGGGTGGTGATGCGCACGTCGTCCGGCGTACCGCCGCTGAAGGGGTGTAGCGAAACGTCGAGGCGTCCATGGTCGAAGTCGAATCCGGCTAGCCCCATCATGCGGCGCCCGAGTTGGGCCTGAGCCAACACCGGGAAAGGCCCCTGTGGGACCAGCGGCGCGGGCGCCTGGGCCTGGCGCTCCAGGGCCTCGCGCACCAGCTCCGGCAGCTCCTCGGCCAGGCGGACGAAGAGGCTGTCGATCTCGGCCTCGCTAGCGCCGGGCTCGAAGCTGTCGAGCAGGGCCTCGTAAGGCGTACAGCCGAAGGCCTCCGCCTTGCGCCGGGCGGCCTCGCGGGTCAGGCGGACGACCTCCTCCAGGCGCGGGCGAACCAGGGCGAAGTCCGACTTTGCCCTGGCCTCGCGCCAGACCGCCTCGCAGGCGTGACAGGCCTTGCTCATGGCCTCCACGAAGGCGCCATCCAGCGCCGTCTCGTGGCGCCAGGCACGGCGCATCTCGCGCAGATTGGCTTGCTGCCAGGGATCCAGACCGTCGGCCGCCTCCGCGGCCTCGAGCTGCTCGCCCAGGGCCGGATCGCTGACCAGCTCATGGCGCATCACCGAGAGGGTCGCGAGCTGCTCCGAGCGCGCCTCACCACCGCCGCTGGGCATCATCACCGATAGGTCCCAGTGCAGCACCGCCGCGGCCTCGCCCAAGGCGCCCAGGCGCTCGAAACGGCGCTCCAGCCACTCATAGGCGGCGTTCATTGCGCGTCCCCGTCTTCGGTCTCGTTGCCCGCGTTGCCGGAGGGCCTCGGCCCCAGGCTGTAGACGACGTAGATCACCAGCAGGACCAAGGCCAAGGCGTACCAGGTCAGCGCGTACTGCAAGTGGTCGTTGCGCAGGTCCATCGGCGGCGGCGGCGTGAAGGGCAGGCTGGCCTCGGGATCGTCGCGGTAAACGCCCAGATAGACCGGGTTGATCGGGTTCTGCAGGCCGGCCGCCTCGGCCATCGCCGACGGATCGATGAAGAACCACATGTTGCTTTCCGGCTTGTTGCCCGGCTCCATCCAGGTGGTGCCCTGCCAGCCACCCGGCAGCAGCACGCCCTCGACGGTCACCTCGCCCTCCGGATTGCCCTCGGCACGGGTCGCCCGGTCCTCACGGGAGCTCGGAACCCAGCCGCGATAGACCAGCAGGCCGCGGCCGTCGTCGGTGACGAAGGGCGTGACCACACCGACACCGGCCGTGCCCTTATAGCTACGGCCCGCCAGGTAGAGTTCCTTGTCGTGCTGGAAGACACCCTTCACGGTGACGCGCCGGTGCAGCACCTCGTCCAGGTTCGACAGATCCTGCGGCAGGGGAATGGCTGCGGCCGCCCAGCGCTCCTGACGCTCGGCGATCAAGCCCTGTTTCCAGGCAAGCCGGTTGACCTGCCAGGTCCCCAGACCGATCAGGATGGCAATGGCGATAAGTGCGGCGATGGAGGTGCCCAGCCGCGGCTGAAAGGGACGATTGAAAAGCGTCATGGCCTCGAGATCTTCGACCGCCGGCCCCGCCTTGGCCGGCCTACTGCCGGGTCAGTCGTAGTTGACCCGGCCGGTATCGCTGGCGCGATGCTTGTACTGCAGCGCTATGAGAAGCGCCTTGGCCGGCCGGAGCAACAGCAGAGAGAGCCCCAGGATGAAGACCGGCCAGATCAGCATATGTACCCAGATAGGCGGGTGGGCGCTGCTTTCCAACCAGAAGGCCAGCGGAACCACGAGGCCGCCGACGATGAAGATCAGGAAGACCGCCGGTCCATCGCCCGAATCGGCCTTCTTCAGATCGGCACCGCAAGACTCGCAGCGCTCCGCCACCGTCAGGAAACCGCTGTAGAGCTTGCCGCGCCCGCAGCGCGGGCAGCGACAATGCAAACCCGCGCTGAGAGGTGAAACGGCCACGTGAGTCCGACCTTTCCGGCTAGCCGCGGCCTAGTGGTTGTAGTGGTCGCCGCCACCCCACCAGTAGACGCAGATGAAGAGGAACAGCCAGACCACGTCCACGAAGTGCCAGTACCAGGCCGCCGCCTCGAAGCCATTGTGCTTCTCACGGGTGAAGTGCCCGGCCTTGGCACGCAACAGGCAGACGAAGAGGAAGGTCGTACCGATGATCACGTGGAAGCCGTGGAAACCGGTCGCCATGAAGAAGACCGAGCTATAGACGTCCCTGTCGAAGGTGAAGGCAGCCGTGCTGTACTCGAAGACCTGGAAGCCGGTGAAGCAGACACCCAGGATAACGGTCAGCAAGAGGCCGCGGATCATGTTGCGACGGTCGCCGGTCAGCAGCGAATGGTGCGCCCAGGTCACCGTGCAGCCCGACAGCAGCAGGATCAGGGTGTTGAGGAAGGGCACCGCGAAGGGATCAAAGGTCAGGATGCCTTCCGGCGGCCAGACGCCGCCCAGAGCCTCGGCCCGGCTCACCTGGTTCGCCTCGTTCGGGAACAGCGCCGGGTCGAAGTAGGACCAGAAGAAGGCAACGAAGAACATCACCTCAGAGGTGATGAAGAGCAGCATGCCGTAGCGCAGACCGATCTGCACCACTGGGGTGTGCACCTTCTCGACCACCGACTCCCGGATAACGTCGCGCCACCAGAAGAACATGGTCGCGACCACCACGATCGCACCGATGAAGAAGGACCAGAACTCGATGCCATGCATCCACAGCACCCCACCGAAGGTGATGATGCCGCCACCTATGGAACCGACCAGCGGCCAGGGGCTGGGGTTTACCAGGTGGTAGGGGTGCTTTGGCTGGTCACCGTGCGCCGCGCTCATGCCTCTCGTGTTCCCTCTCGCTGTCCGCCGGGGTCCTTTTCGGCTTCACTATAGCCTGAACGACCCCTGCGGCGCCCACTCTAATTGACGCGGGGCGCCTCGCCCGCGGTCGCCGGCAGCGAGGCGTACTCGCTGTCCGGGTCGACAAACATGGTGTAGGACAGGGTGATGGTCTTCACCTCGTCCAGGTTGTGATCCTCGGCCAGGGCCGGATCGACATAGAAGCTGACGCCCATGTCGACCTCCTGGCCGGGCTGCAAGACCTGCTCCGTAAAGCAGAAGCATTGCGTCTTGTTGAAGTACTGGCCCGCCTTGTCCGGCGTCACGTTGAAGGTCGCCGTGCCCGCGGTCGGATGGTTGGAGGTGTTCTTGGCCTTGAAGAAAACCAGGGTCGGCTCACCCAGCTTGATTGTGACCTGGCGCTCCTCGGGCTTGAAGGCCCAGGGCAGGTCCGGGCTTACGTTGGCGTCGAAGCGAACCTTCATCTGCCGCTCCAGCACCTCGTCCGGCACGCTGCTGGCGACCTGCGTGGTGCCACCGTAGCCGGTCACCTGGCAGAACAGCTGGTAGAGAGGAACGGCCGCAAAGGACAGGCCGACCATGCCGCAGACCACCAGGCCGAGGCCCAGTGCCAGACGGGTGTTGGCCCGACCGCGCCGCTTGCTCTCGTCGCGCCCGGCCACCTCTAGAGTCCTCCCATCCGCACCATGGCGACGAAGTAGACCGCCACGATGAAGCTGACGAGCGCGAAGAAGATCGCCCAGTTGCGTCGCTTGCGGGCCTTCAGCCAGGCCTCGCGCGCTGCACCGGTCAGCTCCGTCGGGCTCTGCCCCCGGCGACCTTGGCTGTTCTGGCTCATGGAAAACACGCTCACGGCAAGAGGGCTCCCGGTCCACCCAGGAGGAAGGGCTGGCGATCGACGATCAGCAGCGCGAAGAGAAGGAAGAGATAGAGGATCGAGAAGGCGAAGGTCCGCCTCGCCGCCCGCTCACCCGGATCGCGCTTGATCGAGATCGCCGCGGCGACGAAGAGCAGGCCCAGCAGCAGTGCCGCGCCGCCGTAAAGCCAGCCGGTCACCCCCAGAAGGGTCGGCGCGACGGCCACCGGCAACAGCACCAGGGTGTAGAGTAGGATCTGGTTCTCGGTAGCCTTGCGCCCGGCGACCACCGGCAGCATCGGCACTCCCGCGCGCTCGTAGTCCTTGGCGCGATAGAGCGCCAGCGCCCAGAAGTGCGGCGGCGTCCAGAAGAAGATCAGCAGGAAGAGCGCGACCGAGGCCAGCGAGACCTCACCGGTCATCGCCGCCCAACCGATCATCGGCGGAAAGGCGCCGGCCGCACCGCCGATCACGATGTTTTGCGGCGTGCGCCGCTTCAGCCACACGGTGTAGACAAAGACGTAGAAGGCATTGGCGAAGCCCAGGAGAGCCGCGGCCACCCAGTTCACCGCCAGCGCCATCAGCATGACCGAGAAGAGGGAGAGCACGACGCCGAAGGCGAGCGCCTCTTCCGGCGCCATCAGTCCACGGACCAGCGGTCGGCCGCAGGTCCGCGCCATGATCGCATCGATGTCCCGATCGTACCACATGTTGATGGCCCCGGCCGCACCCGCACCAATGGCGATGCAGAGCACGGCGATGGCCCCCAGCAAGGGATGCAGGTGTCCCGGTGCAACCAACAAGCCGGCCAGACCGGTGAAGACCACCAGGGACATGACCCGCGGCTTCAACAGGGCGATCCAAGCCTTCAGCGGCGTGACCCCAGCGCCCTCGGCGGTGCCGAGAGCGGCACCCGCCGAAGCGTTGACTGAGGCACTGACTGAGACCTTGGCCGACTTGCTAGCCGTCGCAGGCAGGGATAGGGACATCGGAGAGCTACCCGTTACCTCGAACCGTCGATCAATGCTGTTCTTGCGGCTTGATCACCGGGATCTCGTCGAAGGCATGGAAGGGCGGCGGCGAGGACACGGTCCACTCCAGGGTCATGTTGGAAGGCTCGATGTTCCAGTAGTTGGCGCCGACCCGCCGGCCGTACATCAGGGTCCAAATCAGCATGCCGACGAAGAACAGTGCCGAGGCTGCGGAGATGTAGGAGCCAATCGAGGAGACCAGGTTCCAGGGCGCATAGACGTCCGGATAGTCCACATAGCGCCGCGGCATGCCCTGCAGGCCCAGGAAGTGCTGCGGGAAGAAGATCAGGTTCACGCCGATGAAGGTGGTCCAGAAGTGCAGCCGCCCGGCCCATTCCGGATACTGCCGTCCGCTCATCTTGCCGATCCAGTAGTAGATCCCGGTGAAGATGCCGAAGACCGCACCCAGCGACAGCACGTAGTGGAAGTGCGCGACCACGTAATAGGTATCGTGCATGTAGGTATCGATACCGCCGTTGGCCAGGACCACGCCGGTGACGCCGCCCACGGTGAAGAGGAAGATGAACCCGAAGGCCCAGAGCATCGGCGTATCGAAGCGGATGGAGCCGCCCCACATGGTGGCGATCCAGGAGAAGATCTTAACCCCGGTCGGCACCGCAATCACCATCGTGGCCGCGGTGAAGTAGGCGCGGGTGTCCACGTCCAGCCCGACGGTGAACATGTGGTGGGCCCAGACGATGAAGCCGACCACGCCGATCGCCACCATGGCGTAGGCCATGCCCAGGTAGCCGAAGATCGGCTTACGGGAGAAGGTCGAGACCACGTGGCTGATGATGCCGAAGGCCGGCAGGATCATGATGTAGACTTCGGGATGACCGAAGAACCAGAAGAGGTGCTGGAACAGGATCGGATCGCCACCACCGGCCGGGACGAAGAAGTCCGCACCGAAGTTGCGGTCGACCAGCAGCATGGTGATGCCGCCCGCCAGCACCGGCACCGCCAGCAGCAGCAGGAAGGCGGTGATCAGCATCGACCAGACGAACAGCGGCATGCGGTGCAGGGTCATGCCCGGCGCGCGCATGTTGAAGATCGTGGTGATGAAGTTCGCCGCACCCAGGATCGAGCTGGCGCCGGCAAGGTGCAGCGCGAAGATCGCCATGTCGACCGAGGGACCGGGATGGAACAGCTCCGACGACAGCGGCGGATACAAGGTCCAGCCCGTGCCCGCACCCGGAGGCCAGAGCGCCGACCCCATCAGCAACAGGAAGGCCGGGACCAGCAGCCAGAAGGAGATGTTGTTCATGCGCGGGAAGGCCATGTCCGGTGCGCCGATCATCAGCGGCACGAACCAGTTCCCGAAACCGCCGATCAGGGCCGGCATCACCATGAAAAAGATCATGATGATTCCATGCGCGGTGATCAGCACGTTCCACTGCTGACCGCCGCTGACCAGCTGCACGCCGGGATGCGCCAGCTCCGCACGCATCCACACGGAAATCGCGGCGCCGATCAGACCCGCGATGACCGCAAAGATCAGATAGAGCGTGCCGATGTCCTTGTGGTTCGTAGAGCAGAACCACCTGACGAAGAAGCCCGGCTTGTGATCGTCGTGGGCGTGCTCGATATCCTCGCCCGCCGCCTGGAAATGAGCCATCGCTCTACCCTTCTCTGCGTCTGGTCGCCTTTACCGCCGGTCGGCGACACACGTTAGACCCCCGCGCCCTGCCGACCCCCGCTACGGAGCGACGGCGCGAAATGCGAATGCCTAGTTGGCGCGGTTGTCCGCGACCTTGACCGTCTCGGCGGCGTCGTTCGCCGCCTGCTCGGTATGCTGCTTCACCCAGTCCAGGTACTCCGCCTTGGAGACCACCTTGAAGGCGATCGGCATGTAGGCGTGGTTGACGCCGCACAGCTCGGAGCACTGACCGTAGAAGGTCGTGCCCTCCCACTCGGAGGAGATCTCGGTCCAGGTCTCGTTCAGGCGCCCCGGCACCGCGTCCTTCTTGATGCCCCAAGACGGCATGGCGAAGGAGTGTAGCGTGTCAGCCGAGGTCACGATGAAGCGCACCACCGTGTCGGACGGCAGATAGGCCACGTTGTCCACCGCCAACAGGCGCAGGTTGGGATCAGTGACCTCGTCGTCGGGCAGGATGTTCGAGTCGAAGGAGAACTCCGGATAGGAGAAGCCTTCGCTGCTGTCGCCGCTGGCAAGCTTGTTGCTGGCGGGATCCTGGTACTCGTAGCTCCAGTACCAGGCGTTGCCGATCACCTTCACGGTGATGTCGCCGTCGACCGTCTGGTCTTCAAAATAGAGCAGCTTGAAGGAGGGGATGGCGACGATCACCAGGATCATCACCGGGACCACGGTCCAGATCACCTCGATCAGGGTATTGTGCGTGGTCTTGGTCGGCTTGGGGTTCTTCTTCTCGCTGTAGCGGTACATCACCCACAGCAGCAGACCCAGCACGAAGAAGGCGATGATCGTGATGATGTAGAGCATCAGCTCGTGAAAATCGTGCATGTGCTCCGCCGAGGGAGCAGCCGCCGGCTGCATGCCCATGCCCCAGGCGACCCCGTGCACATTCTTGCCCGCCTCTTCGGCCAATGCCGGGAGGGACAGCAGCCCGCCGGCGAGCAACGTCGTTGCCGCCGCCACGAAGGCCTTGATCCGCGCCATTGTCTCTAGCCCATCCTTCCTTTTTCGACCGTCGTCATCATAGCGAGCCGACGGCCGCAACGTCACCCCGCTTTCGTCCGTCACGCGAAGGCCGAATTCCGGGGGCAGCGGTCCTCTTCAAAGGATCTCGTTCTGCCCCGGCAAACCCCCGAGAGGGCCCGGCCAGCGCCCGGGACTGGCGTAAGCTCCCGGTCAAAGGCCCTTCTTCCCGCGACATCTTTTCAGCCGTTGTTATAGGCCGCGGCGGCGTGCGGCCGTTAGTGACCGGACGCCGCACCGTGCGCAGCAGTGGCGACTGGCCGGGCAGAGCAAACCTTTGTGCGGAAATGGCATGTCCGGGCTGTCAACGGCTGGCCAGAGCGACCGACAGACCCTAACTTTAGAAACAGGATGACAGTCTTTGCGGCGAGCCGCCGCATGCGCCCATGGAGGAATCATGTCGCATCTCGACACCACCGACCGCCTGTTCTTCGCCGACGGCGACCTCGACCTCACCCGGGTCGAGCGGATCACGCGCGAGGCCCTGGACGGCGCCGATGACGGCGAACTCTTTCTGGAGTATCGCCAGAGCGAGGGCCTGACCTTCGACGACGGTCGGCTGAAGACAGCCTCCTTCGACACCGCCCAGGGTTTCGGGCTGCGCGCCATCGCCGGCGAGGCGGCGGGCTACGCCCACGCGAGCGAGCTCTCCGAGGCCGCCCTCAAGCGGGCCGCCGAGACCGTCTCTGCGGTCGCCCGCGGCCGATCCGGCGTTGCCGCCGAGCGGCCGCAGGGCACCAACCTCAAGCTCTACAGCGATGACAACCCGATCTCCGCCATCCCCTTCGCCGAGAAGGTCGCGCTCTTGGAGAAGATCGACGCCTACGCCCGCGGCCGAGACCCCCGGGTGCAGCAGGTCTCGGCCAGCGTCGTCGGCTCCTGGCAGGCGGTGCAGATCCTCCGTGCCGACGGCAGCCGCATGGCCGATGTCCGGCCGCTGGTGCGCCTGCAGATCAGCGTCACCGTCGGCGAGGGCGACAAGCAGGAGTCGGGGCACAACGGTTCGGGCGGCCGCATCGCCTTCACCAGCCTCTTCGAGGAGAGCCACTGGCAGGCCGCGGTGGACGATTCCCTGCGCCAAGCCCTGGTGAACCTCGACGCGGTCAGCGCCCCGGCCGGTGAGATGCCGGTGATTCTGGGGCCCGGCTGGCCCGGCATCCTGCTGCACGAGGCGGTGGGCCACGGTCTGGAAGGCGACTTCAATCGCAAGAAGACCTCGGTCTTCTCCGACCGGATCGGCGAGCGGGTGGCCAGCCCCGGCGTCACCGTGGTCGACGACGGCACCATCCACGACCGGCGCGGCAGCCTCACCATCGACGACGAGGGCACGCCCACCAGCCGCACCGTGCTGATCGAGGACGGCATCCTCACCGGCTACATGCAGGACCGCCAGAACGCGCGCCTGATGGGCATGGCGCCCACCGGCAACGGCCGGCGCCAGTCCTATGCCCACATCCCGATTCCGCGCATGACCAACACCATGATGCTGAACGGCGACAAGGACCCGGCCGAGGTGCTGGCCAGCGTGAAGGACGGCCTCTACGCGGTCTCCTTCGGCGGCGGCCAGGTCGACATCACCAACGGCCAGTTCGTCTTTTCCTGCCGCGAGGCCTACAAGATCGAGAACGGCAAGGTCGGCCCGGCGGTCAAGGGCGCGATGCTGATCGGCAGCGGTGCCGAGGTCATGCAGAAGGTCGGCCTGATCGGCAACGACATGGAGCTGGACCCCGGCGTGGGCACCTGCGGCAAGGATGGCCAGGGCGTGCCGGTCGGCGTCGGCCAGCCGACCCTGCGCCTGGACGCTATCACCGTCGGCGGCACCGGTTGAGCGCTGGTACCGCCACCGGATTGGCCTCATGAGCACCAGTGAAAGCCTGCGGCAGCGTTGCCGCGAGGACTGGGAGGCGGCGACCCGCCATGCCTTCTGCGCAGAACTCGCCGACGGCAGCCTGCCGGTGGGGAAGCTCGCCTGGTACCTGATCCAGGACTACAGCTTCATCGAGACCTTCGTGCGGCTCGCCGCCAGCGCTATCGCCAAGGCGCCGAGCCTGCCCGATGCCATCCCGCTGGCGCAGTTCCTGGCGCTGGTGACCGGCCCGGAGAACACCTACTTCCAGCGCTCCTTCGAGATCCTGGACCTGTCGGACGCCGAGCGCGCCGAGGTGCCGATGGGTTCGGCGACGCAGGAGCTCAACGCCGTGATGGCCGAGGCCGCAGCCTCGGGCAGCTATGCCGAGATGATGGCAGTGCTGACCGTGGCGGAGTGGAGCTATCTGACCTGGGCCACGCCCTTCAACCCGCCCCCGGCCGACCTGCCGTTCTACTTCGCGGAGTGGATCACCCTGCACGCCGGTCCCGGATTCGAGAGCTTCGTCGCCTATCTGCGCGACCAGTTCGACCGGGCGTGGGAGCGGCTGGACACGCCCGGCCAGGTTCGCGTCGCAGAGGTCTTCGCCCGCACCGTGGCCCTGGAACGCGCCTTCTTCGACGCCGCCTACGCACGGGGTGAGGGTTGAGCGCCTACGAGCCTCCCGGAAAGCAGCGGACCGTGTGCAGGTGGTTGACCGGGCCCTGGCCGCGGCCGAGGCCGGGGGCAGTCTGCAGGGCGCGCTGCAGGTAGGCCTGGCCGCGTCTGACCGCGGCCTCCAGGGTCAGGCCCTGCGCCAGGCCGGTGGCGATCGCCGAGGCCAGGGTGCAGCCGGTGCCGTGGGTCTCCTGGGTATCGACACGCGGGACGGAGAGCTCGACCCGCCCCTCGGCGGTCTGCAGCACGTCGATCAGGGGGTCGCCGCCGAGGTGCCCACCCTTCACCAGCACCGCGCGGGCGCCGAGTTCGATCAGCCGCTCGGCCGCCGCGATCTGGCCCTTGAGGTCGGCGATCTCGAGACCGGTCAGGCGCGTCGCTTCGGGCGTGTTCGGTGTGATCAGCGCGGCGTGGGGCAGCAGGAGGCCCAGGATCGCCGCCACCGCCTCGTCCTGGACCAAGCTGGCACCGCTCTGCGCCACCATCACCGGATCGACCACCAGCGGAATTTGCGGCCCCAGGGCCGCGAGCTCCGTCGCCACCGCCTCGATCACGGCGGCGGAGTGCAGCATGCCGGTCTTGACCGCATCGGCGCCCAGGTCTTCCAGGCAGGCCCGGATCTGCTGGCGGATGAAGTCCGGCTCGATCCCGACGATGCCGGTAACGCCGCAGGTGTTCTGCGCGGTCAGCGCGGTGATCGCGGTCATGGCGAAGCCGCAGAGCGCGCTCACCGTCTTGATATCGGCCTGGATCCCCGCGCCGCCGCCCGAATCCGAGCCGGCCACGATCAGGACCCTGCCCTTGATCCGTCCCTCTTCCATCTCCACTCCAACATATTGCTCTAGGTGCCGACCGCCTCGATCGCCGACCAGACCGCCAGGGCCTGGACGGTCTCGGCCACGTCGTGCACGCGCAGGATCTTCGCGCCCCCGGCCACGCTGTAGAGTGCGGCGGCGATCGACCCCGGCGCCCGCGCCTTCGGCTCGACATTGCCGGCCAGGCGTCCGATGAAGGACTTGCGGCTGACCCCGATCAGCAAGGGGTAGCCCAGGCCCGCCAGGCGCTCGCTGGCTGCCAGCAGGGCCAAGTTGTGGGCCATGGTCTTGCCGAAGCCGATACCCGGATCGAGACAGATCTGCTCCGGCGCCAGACCGGCGGCCTCGCAGGCGCGGGCACGGTCCAGCAAATAGTCGGCGACCTCCTGCACCACGTCGTCGTAGTGCGGGTCCTGCTGCATGGTCTCCGGCGTGCCCTGCATGTGCATCAGGACGACCGGGGCGCCCCGCGCCGCCACCACCTGCAAAGCCTCCGGGTCGCCGGTCAGCGCGGTGATGTCGTTCACCAGGCCTGCCCCGGCCTCCAGGGCCGCGGCCATGGTCGCGGCGTTGCGGGTATCGATCGACACCACGGCCCCCGCCTCGGCCAGCGCGCGAACCACCGGCACCACCCGGCGGATCTCCTCCTCCACCGTGACCGGCTGGGCGCGCGGGCGGGTGGACTCGCCGCCGATGTCGATGATGTCGGCGCCGGCGGCGCGCTGCGCCAGTCCGGCGGCGATCGCGTCGTCATGGCGAAAGCGGTCGCCGCCGTCGGAGAAGCTGTCTGGCGTCACGTTCACGATCCCCATGACCAGGGGGCGCGCAAGCGAAAGGCCGGCGAAGGAGGCACTCGTCCTTGCCGACCTTTCGGGATCGTTCAGCGCTGGCTCGGCAGGCAAGCGGTCAGCCGCCGGGCTGGGGTTCCGGATTGGGACCGATGCCCGACTGGCCGCCGCGCGGCGTCTTGCGGGCGGTCGGCACCGAGGAGCGCCGCGGCGAGTCGTTGCTGCCGCTGCGGTCGCCGTCGCGGTCGATGTCCTCGCCGCGCACCACCGCCTTGGCCTCGGCCGCGCTCAGGGTCTCGTACTCCAGCAGGGCCTTGGCCAGGGTGTGCAGATCCTCCAGGTGGTCGGTCAGCACCTGGCGTGCGTGGCCCTCGGCCTCCTCGCAGATGCGCCGCACCTCCTCGTCGATCACGTTGGCGGTGGCGCCGGAGACGCTCTGCTGACGCGCGATCGAGTGGCCGAGGAAGACCTCGTCCTGATTGTCGTTGTAGCGCAGCGCGCCCAGCTTCTCGCTCATACCCCATTCGGTGACCATGGCGCGGGCCATCTGGGTCGCCTGCTGGATGTCGTTGGAGGCACCGGTGGTGATGTTCTCCTTGCCGAAGATCAGCTCCTCGGCGATGCGGCCGCCGTACATCATCGCCAGGCGGGCCTCCAGCTCGCTCTTGCGATAGCCCAGGCGGTCACGCTCGGGCAGCGAGAAGGTCACGCCGAGCGCCCGGCCGCGCGGGATGATGGTGATCTTGTGCAGCGGGTCGTTGCCGGGGACGTTCAGGTTCACCAGGGCATGGCCGGCCTCGTGATAGGCGGTGAGCTTGCGCTCGTCCTCGGTCATGACCATGGAGCGTCGCTCCGGCCCCATCAGCACCTTGTCCTTGGCGTTCTCGAAGTCCTGCTGGGTCACCACTCGCTTGTTGGCGCGTGCGGCGATCAGCGCCGCCTCGTTCACCAGGTTGGCGAGCTCGGCGCCGGAGAAGCCCGGCGTGCCGCGCGCGATGGTCTTGGCCTCCACGTTGGGAGCCAGCGGCACCTTGCGCATGTGCACCTTCAGGATCTTCTCGCGTCCCAGCACGTCAGGATTCGGCACCACGATCTGGCGGTCGAAGCGGCCTGGGCGCAGCAGCGCCGGGTCCAGCACGTCCGGCCGGTTGGTCGCGGCGACGATGATCACGCCCTCGTTGGCCTCGAAGCCATCCATCTCGACCAGCAGCTGGTTCAGGGTCTGCTCGCGCTCGTCGTTGCCGCCGCCCAGGCCGGCGCCGCGGTGACGGCCGACCGCATCGATCTCGTCGATGAAGACGATGCAGGGCGCGTTCTTCTTGGCCTGCTCGAACATGTCGCGCACGCGGCTGGCGCCGACGCCCACGAACATCTCGACGAAGTCGGAGCCGGAGATGGTGAAGAAGGGCACGTTGGCTTCGCCGGCGATGGCGCGGGCCAGCAGGGTCTTACCGGTACCCGGAGGGCCGACCAGCAGGCAGCCCTTGGGAATCTTGCCGCCCAGGCGCTGGAACTTCTGCGGATCGCGCAGGAACTCGACCAACTCCTCCAGCTCGACCTTGGCCTCCTCGATGCCGGCCACGTCCTCAAAGGTGACGCGGCCCGACTTCTCGGTCAGCAGGCGTGCGCGCGACTTGCCGAAGCCCATGGCCTTGCCGCCGCCCGACTGCATCTGGCGCATGAAGTAGATCCAGACGAAGATCAGCAGCAGCATCGGTCCCCAGGAGGCCAGCAGAGAGACCAGCAGATTGGGCTCGTCCGGCGGCATGGCCTGAATGGCGACGTTGTGCTGCAGCAGCTTGTCGGCCAGGTCGAAGCCCTGCGGCACATAGGTCGAGAAGCTCTGCCCGTCGGTGGTGGTGCCCATGACCTTCTGGTCCTGGATCTGCACCTCTCGCACCTTGCCGTCCTCGACCTGCTCGATGAACTTCGAGAAGATCAGATGCGACTGGGGCGAACGCGTGACGCCACCTTGGAAGATGTTGAACACCATCACGATCAAAAGGATGATCAACACCCAAAGGACGATGTTGCGGCTGAAGTTCACCTGTCACCTACCTTCCAAGTTACGGCCCACGGCGGGGAGCCTGGCATAAGACCGGGCTCACGTCTCCCGCCGGGCCGGCGAGCGGCCCACGCTCATCCTGATACATAATCTTCGCACCGTCGCAGGCAACCGAAAAGAGGCTCGATCCTGGTTTGGCGGCTGGAAGAAAGCGCAGCGAGAGGTCCAAGCGCTCCCGACGACCACGATGCCAGCCCAGTGCCGGGACCGCCAGAGGGCCGGAGTCATCCCAGACCGCCGGCAGCGCCCGGACCGCCGGCAGCGGCAGGGCGCGCACCTCCGGCCGGGGCTGGAGCTGCCTGCGTCCGGCCTCGGTCAGGCAGCCGAGACGGAGGCCCGACGGCAGGGTTGGGCCACAGCGCACCCGAAACCTTCGGTCCCAGTCAAGCGTCTTGCCGGCCGCAAGCGGCAAAGGCTTCGGCCCCTTGCTTTCTCTCACCACCAGCAGCCGGTCACGGCCCGGCAGAAGCTGGCAGCCTCCGAGCGTCGTGCTGCCGCGTCCCCGGCGCAGGCCGTCGAGCAGGGCCTCGACCCGTTCCGGCGCGGGGGCATAGGGCGCACCGCCGACCGTCTTCAGCACCTGCGCCAGGGTCTGCCCGGTCAGCGGCGCCTGCAGGGCAGAGAGCGCCCCGAGGTCCAGGGCGGCATAGCCCTCCGGCCGCCAGTCGCAAGCCCCAGCCAGCCAGGCCAGGGCGGCCCGCTCCAGGGTGTGGCGCAAGCGGCCGAGGGTCGCGGCCGCCTCGCCGATGTCGTGCCGCGCCAGCCCGAGGCCGGCCAGGTCTGCGGAGAGCGCGCGCAGCGCCACCCGGCGATGACTCCTGTCGTCGTTGCTGGGGTCCTCGACCCAGGAGAGCCCGCCGGTCCGCAGCAGGGCGCGCAATCGCGCCTTCGGCACCCCCAGCAGGGGCCGCAACAGCTGCACCTGATCCAGGGTGCTGGCAGCGCTCATGCCGGCCAGGCCAGCCAGGCCGCTGCCGCTCTCGACCCGCAGCAGGAAGGTTTCGGCCTGGTCCTCGGCATGATGGCCGCAGGCCAGGTAGAGCAGTCCGAGCTCTCGGCAGGCGGCCTGCAGCAGGCGATAGCGCGCCGCCCGCGCCTTGGCCTGCAGGCCGCTGTCAGGCCTCGCCGCGCGCCAGGTGAGGATCCGGCTCTCCAGGCCCAGGGCCCGGGCTTGCCGGGCAACCGCCTGCGCCTCTCCCGCGCTTTCGGGGCGCAGGCCATGGTCGACGATCAGGGCGACGGCGGTGCCGCGGCGCTCTGCGGTCCAGCGCCGCAACAGCAGCAGCAGAGCCAGGCTGTCGGCCCCGCCGGAGAGGGCGACGGCAATACGCGGGGTGCGCGGGAAAGGACCCAAGGCCGCCATACGGGCCTCGAACTCCGTCGCGCTCAGCGGCGTGGCATCGGACTCGCGGTCACAGGCAGCGGGGGCTTCGAGGCGCTGTGCCATGGCATCGGCCCGTTCCGTCCGCCGACGTCCCGCGTCAGCAGCCCAGGTTCTGCTGCTCGCGGCGACCGCGCTCCAGGATGTTGGTGCGCGCCGAACTGCCCATGCGGTCCTGGAGCTGCTGCAACACCTGGCAGGCCTCGTTGGTGCGGCCCAGCAGCGACAGCGAGAGGCCAAGCTTCAGCAAGCTGTCCGCCGCCTTGGGGCCGTTGCTGTGATCCTGATAGGCCTGCGCGAAGGCCTGCGAGGCGTCGTTGTAGTTGCCGCGCACGTAGTAGGTCTCGCCCAGCCAGTACTTGGCATTGGCCACCAGCGGATCGGTGGGGTTGGCCTGCACGAAGGCTTTCAGTGCCTGCTCCGCGCCCTGGTAGTCGGCCTTGCGCAGCATGTCGAAGGCGTAGTTGTACTGCTGTTCCGGCGAGCCCGCGGGCAAGCTGGCACCGGAGGGCTGCGCGTAGCTGCTGCCCGAGGAGAGCGAGCTGCTGGCATAGGCATTGCCGGAGAGGCTGTTGGTCTGGAAGTTCTGATTGCTCCCCAGGCCCTGTAGCTGCTGCAGCTCCTGCGCGGAGACGCTGCCCAGAGACTGGGTGGTGCCGCCGCCGGCCGAAGCCGACCCGGAGGAATAGGAACCCGAAGAGTAGGACCCCGACTGGTTGCTGCCAGACTGATCGAAAGAGCCGCCGGCCCCGCCGGAGACGCCACCCGACACGCCGCCGGAGGCCCCGCCGCCGCCTTCCAGCGCGTTCAGCCGGTACTCGACGTCCGACTGCAGTTTTTCCAACTTGCCGGACATCTGGCGCTGCTCGTAGGACAGGCGCTCGATTTCGCCGGTCAGGCGCTGCAGCTCCTGCTCGATGGCAGCAAAGCGGCGCTCCATGGCGTTGACGTCGGCAGCGCTGTAGTTGGACTGAGCGAGCTGGAGGTAGTCCTGCCTGAGAGACGTGAGGTCGCGTTCGGCTCGTTCGAGATCGCCCGACAGGCCGGCCAGGCTTTCGGCCGCTTGGGCCGGTTGGATCCACAAGAGGCCGGCCAAGGGCAGCACCAGGGCGACCCGGCCCAGCGTCCGACCCGTGGCAAGTTGCGACATGACAGCGTTCTCCTTCATCCGCGGCAGACGGCCGTTGTCCGGCCCCGGAGGATTCCCCGGAGACCGGACGAAGACAAGCCTTACCAGGCGCCCCCTAGCGGGTCACCGCCAAGGGCCCACCGTCAGTTGGCGACCTGGAACTGAGCGCGGCGGTTCAGGGCCCAGGCGTACTCGGTCGACCCGGTGACGGCCGGACGCTCTTCACCGAAGGAGACGGTGTTGATCCGGCTGGAAGCGACACCCAGGGTGGTCAGGTAGCGCTTCACCGAGCTGGCACGGCGCTCACCCAGCGCCAGGTTGTAGGCACGGGTGCCGCGCTCGTCGGTGTGCCCCTCGATGGTGGTGACCACCGCCGGCCGCGCCTGCAGCCAGGCACCGAAGGCCTCGGTGATCTGGCGGGCGTCGGGACGCAGCGCCGAGCTGTCGAAGTCGAAGAACACGCGGTCGCCGACCTGCGCGCGCAGCTCCTCTTCGAGCGAGCCGTAAGTGGGCTGAGCCGGCTGCACCGGAGCCGGAGGCTGAGAGGCAACCGGCTGCTGGTCGTCCGAGGAGGACGAGCAGGCCGAGAGAGCAGCGGCTCCAACGGCAAGCAGCAGAACGAATTTCAAGCGCATACGCTAGAGTCCTTCTTCACGAGTTGGGCGCCCGCTCTGAGAGGGCGCCTCGGGGGGGCCAAGTCCGCGACCTCCGCCCAGACCTTGTCAGCGGGCCTGCTCGAAAAGGCCCACCGCAGTCTGTTTTTCGCAGTCGCACAACAGCAGTCGCTTGCAATTTTGTCAAACCCGTGTCCAAGCCATGGCTAGCAGGAGCCGGGCATAAAGTGGCGTCACACTGCGGTGAAGAAGCCACAGGCTCCACCCACCCGGAGCACTCTCCCACCAGGTGAGTGTTCCCCAGGAAACGCGCGACGCAGGGCTCGCCCGCGATCACGGATTCAGCGGCGACCAGGTCGGGTCGGAGGCGGCCGTGTTGGTCTGCAGCTCCCGCTCGTTGTAGCCGGTGATGTCGATCGAATAGAGGCTGGTCGCGAGGTTGCCGCGGGCATCGGTCCGGCCCTGGCGGAAGAAGGCGATCACCCGACCGTTCGGGGCCCAGGTCGGCGCCTCCACCCGATAGCCGGAGGAGAGGATGCGCTCGCTGCCGCCGTCAGGGGCGATGACGCCGATCGAGAACTGCCCGCCACGCTGCTTGGTGAAGGCGATGTAGTCGCCGCGCGGCGACCAGGCCGGGGTGGCGTAGCTGCCCTCGCCGAAGGTGAGCCGGGTCGCCTCGCCGCCGTTCGCACCCATGACGTAGAGCTGCTGCGAACCCGAACGGTCGCTCTCGAACACAATCTGGCGGCCGTCCGGCGAGAAGGAGGGCGAGATGTCGATGCCGGGTCCGGTGGTGAGCTGGCTGAGGCTACGGGTGCGCAGGTCCATCATGAAGATGTCGGAGTTGCCGTCGCGGGCCACCGCCATCACCACCCGGTTGCCATCCGGCGAGAAGCGTGGCGCGAAGGACATGCCGTCGAAGTTGCCGATCACCTCGCGCTGTCCGGTGTC
Organism: Rhodospirillaceae bacterium N.6G; assembly: GCA_046233115.1. Taxonomy (GTDB): domain Bacteria; phylum Pseudomonadota; class Alphaproteobacteria; order Kiloniellales; family JACOMY01; genus JACOMY01. The sequence goes on from JBJXHM010000010.1 coordinate 76,124, forward strand.
CAGGTTGTAGAGCGAGACCCGCGGCACGGTACCTGGCACGAAGGAGACATAGGTGATCTCCTGGCGGGTCGGCGAGAACTGCGGCGAGAGCACGATCTCCGAGCCGTCGGTGAGGAAGCGCTGGTTGGCGCCGTCCTGGTCCATGATCGCCAGCCGCTTCAGGCGCCGGTCCTGCGGACCGCTCTCCGCGACATAGACGATGCGCGTGTCAAAATAGCCCTCCTCGCCAGTCAGGCGCGAGTAGATGCGGTCTGCGATCTTGTGCGCGACCGAGCGCCAGTTGGCCGGCGAGGCGGTGAACTCGAAGCCCTCCAACTCGGTCTCGGCCTGCACGTCGAACAGGCGGAAGCCGGCCTGAAGCCGGCCGTCGGACGCGGTCTGGGCATAGCCGACCACCAGGGCGGCCGCGTTGATCAGGCGCCAGTCGCCGAAACGCACGCCGTCGGCGGCCAGGCTCTCCGATGTCTGGATGAAGGCGCCCGCATCGATCGGCCGGAACAGGCCGGAGCTCTCCAGGTCGGCGGCCACCACGCCGGCGATGTCGCGGCCCAGCCGCTCCTGGGTCGCGTCGGGGCTGGTGAAGGCGGGAACGGCGATCGCGAGCGGGCTGAAAAAGCCTTCGGTGATGTCGATCTCGATCTCGGCCTGAGCAGGGGCGCGGCCGAGGGTCACGGCCAGGGCCAGGACCAGAAGGGCAAGAATGGGTCTCATCACGCAGCGTCTCCTTGGTGGCCTAGTTGCAGACCTCGCGTGCCGGGAAGTTTAGCTTCACGTCGCGCCAGAGGTCATAGTTGTTTGGCGGGAAGGGCAGCGGCTGGGCCTGATGGATCGCCCGGATCGCCGAGTCGGCCACCGAGCGGTAGGTGGGATCGCCGTTGTAGCGCGCCGGGTCCAGGATCTCCCAGCGCGCAACGGATCCGTTCTGGTTCATCTGCAGCCGGATCTCCACCACCACGCCGTCGATGCCCCGCTGGCCGCAGGGAACGTTCCAGTAGCGCCCGACCGCGCGCACGATCTTGTTCTCGTCGCTGTTCGACAGCCGCCCGCGGGCGCCGCGGCTGCCGCTGCCGGCGCTGTTGCTGGCCTGCTGCTGCGGCGCACTGCTGCCGCCGCCGGCCAGGCGAGAGATCAGGTCGTCGGCCGCGTTCTCCTGCCGGGTGGTGGTCTCCTGCCGGCCGGTCTCGGGCTTGGTCGAGGCGACCTGCTGCTGCTCCGGCCGGCTTTCCGGCAGGGTGATGTCGCGCTTGGGCTTGCTCGGCGGCACCGACAGTGCGGCCTGGGGCGCCGTTGCCTGGGCCGGGGCCGGCGGGGTCGGGGCGGTGGTCGGCTCCGGCACGCTGGCGACCTGCGGCGCGGGCGGAGCCGGGATCTCCTCCGGCGTCTTTACCTCCGGGCCGGGCCGGGTGCTGGTCGGCGCCTCGGGCTGCGGCTCCAGCAGCTCCTCGACCGTCTCGGCGGCCGGCTGCGGGATCGGCTCCGGGGCCTCGGCGACCTGTGGCGCCACCTCGTCGGGGTCGGGGTTGTCGGACTCCGCCGGCAGGTCGGGCGAGGTCTGCAGGGTCGGCTCCGGCGGCGCCTCCTCGCTCGCGACCTGCGGCGCCGGCATCGGCAGCGGCGGCTCGGTGCTAGGGTTCTCGGTCAGGGTCGGCGAGGTCTCCGGCGCGGTCATCGGATCGGGCGAGAGCTCTTCGACCGGTTGCGCGTCGGCTTGTGGCAAGGGCTGCGTCACCGGGGCCGTCACGACCTCCAGGGAGGGCTGATCGGGCAGGTTCGGCAGGGGATCGGGCTGCGGCCGATCGCTCTGCTGCGGCTCGGCCGTGGTCCCGCTCTCCGGCGCCTGGATCACCGGCTCCTCCTGCGAGGCCGGCTCGCGCAGCGATTCCGGCAGGGTGGCCAGGGAGATGTCCGGTGTCTCGGGGGCGGCCAGACTGGGCTTCTCCAGCGGCACCGCGAGCGGCACCTCGGGCGGAGCCGTCGGCGTCTCCGGTGGAGCATCCACCGCGCCGCTGGCGGTGATGAGCTGCTCGATCGAGGGCTCTTCCTGGCTCGGCGCCTCGGCCTGGGGCTGATCGGGGGCGGAAGGATCGGCCGGGGCGGAGGCCTCGTCCGGCGGCTGGATCTGGCGGCGCTCGTTGGCCTGGCCGGCCTGGCCGTCGGAGCTCTGGAACACCACCGGCACGGCGGTGCCGCCGCCCAGGGTCAGTTCCCTGGAGTCGTCCGGCAGGCCATAGACCAGCAGGGCCACCAGTGCCACATGCAGCACCGAAGAGAAGACCACACCGCTTCGCACGCTCTCTTCACCTCCTTCTCGAACCGGGGGCAGCGCTATCGCCGGGGCCGCGCAGATCGGAAGGTCTGCGGCGGGTGCCTCGGCGACAGGGCGGCAGCCGGAACGGTACGAGCGAGCATGCGCGACCTCGTACCGCCTTAGTTGGCGTCCGGCGGCGGCGCTTCAGCCAGCAGCGCCACGCGGCGGAAGCCCGCCTCGTTGATCATGCCCATCACCTGCATCACCTTGCCGTAGGCGATGGCGCGGTCGCCGCGCACGTAGATCCGGGTCTCCGGATTGGCGTCGGTGATGGCCCTCAGTCGCGGCACCAGGCTGACCTCGGCCACCTCGGTGTCCTGGATATAGAGCCGGCCCTCGGCGTCGACGCTGACCACCAGCGGCTCCTCCGGCGTGGTGATCGGCTGGGCGTCGGCCTGCGGCAGGTCCACCGGCACGCCCACGGTCAACAGCGGCGCCGTCACCATGAAGACGATCAGCAGCACCAGCATCACGTCCACGAAGGGGGTGACGTTGATGTCGGACATGGCCCGCCAGCCACCGTTGCGGCGGCGTCGGCCGCCGCGGCGTCCGCCGCCGCCGCGCACGTCGGGAATGGCACCCGCCACGGCCTAGGTCTCCTCGATCTGGCGCGAGAGGATCGCGCTGAACTCGTCGGCGAAGGTCTCCAGGCGCTGGCCGTAGTGGTTCAGGTCGCTGGAGATCTTGTTGTAGCCGAGCGAGGCCGGGATGGCGGCGAAGAGGCCCAGCGCGGTGGCGAAGAGCGCCTCGGCGATACCCGGGGCCACCACCGCCAGGCTGGAGTTCTCGGCCGCAGCGATCGAGGTGAAGGCGTTCATGATGCCCCAGACCGTGCCGAACAGGCCGACGAAGGGCGCCGCCGAACCGACCGAGGCCAGGAAGACCATGTAGCGCTCCAGCCGTCCGCTCTCACGGCCGATGGCGATGTTCATCACCCGGTCGATCCGCTCGCTGAGCCGGGCGCGCAGGCTGTCGCTGCCCGACAGCGAATGGGCCGCAGAGCGCCGCCACTCGTCCATGGCTGCCACGAAGACCGCCGACATGGGGTCCTGCGGCCGTCCCTCCAGCCGGTCATAGAGGTCCTCCAGCGAGCCGCCGGACCAGAAGGCATCCTCGAAGCGGTCGGCCTGGCGGCGCAAACGGCGCAGGCGCACGACCTTGTCGAAGATGATTGCCCAGGTCCAGAAGGAGGCGAAGAGCAGCAACAGCATCACCACCTTCACCACCAGATCGGCCTGCAGGAAGAGCGACCAGGCGTTCAAGCCATCTTCCATTGCGTGCGGTCTCCTTAAATCCCGATCACGGCGCCGCAGCGCCCCCACTATCGTCACTCGCTTCCGGGTCGCGCTCGACCAGGAAGGTCTTGAAGGCCTCACGCCAAGGGCGCGGGATTCGTGCTGCCCGTCCGGCCTTGGTCATGCAGACCACCCGCATGACCACCCGGACCAGCTCGTCCTCACCGTCCTCACCCGGGCGCATCACCCGCTGCAAGGCATCGACGTAGGCCGCGCCCATCTGCGTGAAACGTGTACGCACGATCAAGGCGTCATCCAGGCGAGCCGGTGTCAAGTATTCGACCTCGACACGCCGGACCACGAAGACCAGCCCCTCCTCCTCCGCAAAGCGGCGGTGATCCAGGTCCAGGAGGCGCATGGCCTCGGTCCGCGCCCGCTCCGCGAACTTGAGATAGTTCGCGTAGTAGACGATCCCGGCCGCGTCGGTGTCCTCATAGAAGACCCGCAGCGGGTAGAGATGGTCCTGCCCTTCGAAACAACCGGAGGTCGGTCGCATGGATTCCTGCACGGCCTCGCCTCAACCCTTGCTCAACTCACCCCGTCGCCGGCCTCGGTGTCACCGGGCTCGGCGAAGAGGTCCGGCGCAGCACCGGCCTGCAGCGCCTTGGGCGCCGGCAAACCGATCTGTCGGTAGCCCTGTGCCGTCAGGACGCGGCCGCGTGGGGTGCGTTGCAGAAGGCCCTGCTGGATCAGGTAGGGCTCGATCACTTCTTCCAGGACGTCGCGCTGTTCCGACAGCGCCGCGGCCAGCGTCTCGACGCCGACCGGTCCGCCTGCATAATTCTGTGCGATCATGGCGAGATAGCGGCGATCCATCGCGTCGAAACCGCCGGAATCGACCTCCAGCCGGGTCAGCGCGCCGTCGGCGAGCTTGCGGTCCACCACCGCCGCTCCGGCCACGGCGGCAAAGTCGCGCACGCGGCGCAGCAGGCGCCCGGCAACCCGAGGCGTGCCACGAGCGCGGGCCGCGATCTCGGCCGCACCCTCGGGGCTCAGCGCCATCTCCAGCACCCTGGCACCGCGTTCCACGATCGATTGCAGCTCGTCCGGGCTGTAGAAGTCGAGTCGCAGCGGGATGCCGAAACGCTCGCGCAGTGGCCGGGTGATCAGGCCCGAACGCGTGGTGGCGCCGACCAGGGTGAAGGGCGGCAGGTCGATCCGGACCGAGCGCGCTGCCGGTCCTTCGCCGATGATGATGTCGAGCGCGAAGTCCTCCATCGCCGGGTAGAGGATCTCCTCCACCGCCGGCGACAGCCGATGGATCTCGTCGATGAAGAGCACGTCGTGCGGCTGCAGGTTGGTCAAGAGCGCTGCCAGGTCGCCGGCGCGCGCGATCACCGGCCCGGAGGTCGCGCGGAAGGAGACCCCCATCTCGCGCGCCACGATCTGGGCCAAGGTGGTCTTGCCCAGCCCCGGCGGGCCGAACAGCAGCACGTGGTCCAGCGCCTCGCCGCGCTGGCGCGCCGCGGCCACGAAGATCTCCAGGTTCTCGCAGAGGGTGCGCTGGCCGACGAAGTCGCGTAGCTGCTGCGGCCGGATCGACTGCTCGAAGGCCTCGTCGCCGTCGGGAGCGCCGGAGATCAGGCGGTTCTCGCTCACCGCGCCAGATCCTTCAGCGCTGCCTTCAACAGACCCTCAACCCCGGCGGCTTCACCAAGGGCCTCGCGCGCCTTGGCCACCGCGGCCAACGCCTCGGAGGGGCGATAGCCCAGGCCTTCCAGTGCCAGCGCCGCATCGCGTCCGACCGCGTCCTGGTCCAGCACCGGCGCCGACCCGATCTCGCTGAGCGCGGCCGGACCGAGCTGGAGGGCCGCCACCTTGTCCTTCAGCTCCGAGATCAGGCGCAGGGCCAGCTTGGCGCCGACACCCGGCGCGCGGGTCAGCGCCGTCTTGTCGCCCGACGCGACCGCACGGGTGAGCTCACCAGGCGAGAGCACCGAGAGGATGGCCAGCGCCAGGCGGGCACCGACGCCCTGCACACCCTGCAGCAGGCGGAACCAGGCGCGCTCGCCCGACTCGGCGAAGCCGTAGAGGTGGATGTGGTCCTCGCGAACGTGGGTCTCGATCAGGAGACTCACCGCCTCGCCCGGCCGGCCGAGCTGCGCCAGGGTACGGTTGGAGGCATAGACCAGATAGCCGACGCCGCCCACGTCGATGATCGCCTGCCCCTCGCCGCTCTCGTCCAGGCGGCCCTTCAGCTTGCCGATCATGGCGGGCTAGCTGCGCCGGGCGCCGCGGCGCCGGGGAAGCTGCACCGAAGACCCGGTCCAAGAGACCGCGGTGGCGGCGTGATGGGCATGGCAAATGGCGATCGCCAGCGCGTCGGCGGCGTCGCCCTCCTTCAACTCCAATCCTGGCAGCAAGCGATTCACCATCATCGCCACCTGAGCCTTCTCCGCATGACCGCTGCCGACCACGGAACGCTTCACGATCATCGGCAGGTACTGGGCGACCGTGAGGCCGGCAAGGCTGGGCACCAGAAGTGCGACCCCCCGCGCCATGCCTAGCTTCAAGGTGGAGTCGGGATTCCGGTTGGCCAAGGTCTCTTCGACCGCGGCAGCATCCGGGCGTTGGGCGGCCACCACGTCTTGCAGGCTTTGATGCAGGATCGTCAGCCGCGTCGGCAAGCTTTGCTTTTCGTCAGTCGCGATCACGCCGTGGGCGACGTGGCTGAGCCGGCTGCCCTCGGCCACGATCACGCCCCAGCCGGTGCGCCTGAGGCCCGGGTCGATGCCCAGAACCCGCATGGGGCCGGGCGCCACCCCGGGCGCAGGCACGGGATCAGCCGGCGAGTTCGGCGAGGACGTCCTCTGGTATGTCGAAGTTGGCGGCAACCGTCTGTACGTCGTCGTTGTCATCCAGGGCGTCGATCAGCTTCATCAGGGTCTGGGCCGCATCGCCGTCCACCGGGACGCCGTTGTTGGGCCGCCAGGACAGCCGACCTTCTCTGGGGTCACCGTAGCGCTCCGACAAGGCGTCGCGCACCTGAGAAAAATCCTCCGGCGCGCTATAGATCTCGTGCAGCTCCTCGCTGGACTGCACGTCCGAGGCGCCCGCCTCCACCGCCGCCTCGAAGACCTCGTCGGCGTTGCCGATCTCGGCCGGATAGGCGAGGTAGCCCACGCGCTCGAACATGAAGGAGACCGAGTTAGTCTCACCCATGGTGCCGCCGTTCTTCGAGAAGATGGCGCGCACGTCGCTGGCGGTGCGGTTGCGGTTGTCGGTCAGCGCCTCGACGATGATGGCCACACCGCCGGGGCCGTAGCCCTCGTAGCGAATCTCCTCGTAGACCGTGTCGTCGTCACCGCCGGTGGCCCGCTTGATCGCACGCTCGATGTTGTCCTTGGGCATGTTCTCGGCGCGGGCGGCCTGGATTGCACCGCGCAGGCGCGGGTTGGCGGCCGGGTCGGGCAAGCCGCTCTTGGCCGCCACGATGATCTCGCGGGTCAGCTTGGCGAAGACCTTGGCGCGCTTCTTATCCTGCGCGCCCTTGCGGTACATGATGTTCTTGAATTGTGAATGACCAGCCATGGCGTGTCTGCTTCTTCTTAGAGTCTGAACCGGGTTGAAACGGGTATCAGCCGGCCGGAGCCAGCTCCGAGCTTGCGAGACTCGTCCTGGGATCGGCCTGGCGGATCCGCCCACCGATTCGCAGGGGCTCTATGGAGACGGCGAGACCGCTCCGGGGATCGCTCTCCACCACCACGCCGCAGAGCGTTCCGGGACCGCTCGCCACCGACATGCGTTCGGTCGGCAGGTGCTTGGTGAAGCGCTGGATCGGCACGGTCTTGTCCATCCCGATCACCGAATCGTAGGCGCCGCACATGCCGGCGTCGGTCTGATAGGCGGTGCCGCCGGGCAGGATCATGCTGTCCGCCGTGGGCACGTGAGTGTGGGTGCCGACCACCAGGGTTGCCCGGCCGTCGACGAAGTGGCCCATGGCCATCTTCTCCGAGGTCGCCTCGGCGTGCATGTCGACGATTACCGCGTCCACCGTCGCGCCCAGGCGATAGCCCTCCAGCGCCTTGGCCACGGTCTGGAAGGGATCGTCCAGCGCCTCCATGAAGAGGCGGCCGAGGAGGTTGACGATCAGGACCTTCTTGCCCGCGGCGGTCTGGAAGGCGGCGACACCGCGGCCGGGCGTTCCGGCCGGGAAATTGGCTGGCCGCAGCAGCCGCGGCTCCTCCTCGATGAAGGAGAGCGCCTCGCGCTGGTCCCAGGAATGGTTGCCGCCGGTCATCACGTCGACGCCGCTGGCCAGCAGCTCGTTCGCGATCTTGCGGGTCACGCCGAAGCCGGCCGCGGCGTTCTCGACGTTGGCCACCACGAAGTCCAGCTTCAGCGCGCGCCGGAGTTCCGGCAGCTCGCGCGCCAGAACGTCGCGCCCGGGTCGGCCGACGATATCGCCTAGAAAAAGGAAACGCATCGCCTTCACCTGCCCTTCCGCGCTCGCTAGGTCAAGCCATAGCCGCCCTGCGTGGCGCTATGGTCGTCTCAATGGACGCGGAAAGCCTCGGATTCCGTGACGATCCAGTCGAGCGGTAGGTCGGTGGCCTCGCGCGGCACCTGCGCGACCTCCTGGGCGGCGAAGGCGGCGCCGACCGCCAGGACTGGCCCGCGGCCGCGCAGCAAGGCCAGGGTGCGGTCGTAGAAGCCGCCGCCATAGCCCAGCCGGTAGCCCTGCCGGTCGAAGGCCAGCAAGGGCACGATCAGCACGGAGGGGATCATCTCTTCCGCCTCGGCCGAGGGCTCGGAGGTGCCGAAGTCGGCCGCCTGCAGGACCTGGCCCGGCTGCCAGAGCCGGAAGATCAGGGGGCGCGCCGGCCCGATCATCACCGGCAGCCCGACCGGATGGCCGGCGCCATGCAGCGCCGCCATCGCCGGGGTCACGTCCAGCTCGGAGCCCATCGGCCAATAGGCCGAGACAGCAGCCGCCACCGGGATCGCGGGGCCCGCGAACAGCCACTCGAGGAAGGCCTCGCCGGCCTTGCCAGCCACTTGCGCAGCCGCCGCGCGACGGCGCCTCGCCTCTTTCCTGAGCGCGGCCTTCTCTTCGGCCAAGGACGCGGTCTCGGGCATAGCGCTCTCGTCACGCAGCTAGAGCAAATCCCGAGCAGGCGGAAACGCCTGCGACGACGATTTGCTTCGTCAAGAAGTGTGGTGCCACAGTGGCCGTCGACGAAGTTCATCCTCTCGGACCCGCTTACGCAGGTGGGCACCGGTATAATCGGACCAGGGCCCGAACAGAGCCAGCACCCGTGAGAAGACTTATCGGCCCCAGGGATTGAAGCGTCTAACGCACCCCGCAGCACCAGGCCCACTAATTAGGAAGTTGCGACGCCGCCGGCAATCGCTTCCAGACGCCGCGCCGCCTGATCCAGGTCGTCGACCAGTCCGGAGGGCGGCGGTTTGCGCCGTTCGGCATCCTCCAGCTCGTCCACCAGCATCAGGGAGGCCATGACCAGAAGCCGAACTTCCGGGAGATTCCCGGCCTGTTCGGTCAGGTTGGCCAGCCGTCGGTCCAACTGCGCGGCGAGATGGCGCAGGTGTTCCTCCTGGCCATCGTCGCAGATCAGGTCGTGCCTGCGGCCGCGGATGGTGAGTTCAACCCTTGCCACAGATCCCTCGCCTGCCGCGGCGGCCCGTCAGCCGAGCCGCGCGCGATCTCCAATATCGGCCCTATGCCCCCTGGCTCTCGCCGGACAGCTGGCCCTCCAAACGTGCGATCAAGGTGTCGAGCTTGGTCCCGGTCTCGTTCAGCAGCTCCTGTAGCAGCTCCTTCTCGGCCTCGGACTCGGCCAGCGCCGCGCGCAGCCGCACGACCTCCTGGCCCTGCGCCTCGACCTTGCCGATGGCGGCTTCCAGGCGCTGCATCGCCTCACCGACCTTGCCGCTCGTCGTCTCTGCGTTGGACATCATGCTATCGGACACTTCGGACCAGCTCCCTCGCTTCATCTGTCTCTGTCTGGGCGGCGCAGGTAACATCGACCCGCCGCCCTGGTTCGACCTATTGCCGCGCACTGTGGCGAGACCGTGGCGTGGTCGTCAATGGCCGCCGTTACAGCGGCGGTTCGTTCCTCGAGCCTCTGCCCTGCCAAAGCCCGGAGGGACGCGGGATACGATCGCAGTTGACGTTGCGAGGCTTGGGCGGCATGTTCCGCCACGATTTCACGCCGCAGCCTTGCCGAGGCGGCGGGTTTTACTGTGGCCGAACACTGGGCTTGACCCTGGGCTTAACCCTGGAGCGCGACGCGAAACACTCTGGCGCGCCCAAAAACCGAAGCGACGCGAGCCGAATGATGGATGGTGCTACCCAAATGACGGTGCATCGCGACATGGCCAACTGCATCCGTGCACTTGCCATGGATGCGATCGAGCAGGCCAATTCCGGCCACCCCGGTATGCCGATGGGCATGGCGGACGTCGCCACCGTCCTGTTCACCCGCTTCCTGAAGTACGACCCGGCGCGCCCGGACTGGGCCGACCGCGATCGTTTCGTGCTGTCGGCCGGCCACGGCTCGATGCTGCTCTATGCGCTGCTCTACCTCACCGGCTATCCGAAGATGAGCCTGGGGGCGATCAAGGACTTCCGCCAGCTCGGCAGCATCACCGCCGGACATCCCGAGTACCGTGAGGCACCGGGGATCGAGACCACCACCGGCCCTCTGGGCCAGGGCCTGGCCAACGCGGTAGGCATGGCGGTCGCCGAGCGCCACCTGAACGCGGTCTATGGCGACGACCTGGTCAACCATCGCACCTACGTGATCGCCGGCGATGGCTGCCTGATGGAGGGTATCAGCCAGGAGGCCATCACACTTGCCGGCCATCTGAAGCTGAAGAACCTGGTTGTCCTCTTCGACGACAACCAGATCTCGATCGACGGCCCGACCTCGCTCACCACCTGCGAGAACCAGGCGCTGCGCTTCCAGGCCGCTGGCTGGACCACACTCACCTGCGACGGCCACGACCCCGAGGACATCACCCGGGCGCTGGAAGCGGCTCAGGGCGCGGACCGCCCGGTCATGATCGCCTGCCGCACCACCATCGGCTTCGGCGCACCGACCAAGGCCGGCACCTCCAAGGCGCACGGTTCACCGCTGGGCAAGGAGGAGATTGCCGGCGCGCGCGAGGCGTTAGGCTGGCCCCATGGACCCTTCGAGATCCCCGAGGCCCTGCTCTCGGCCTGGCGCCAGGCCGGCAGCCGCGGTGCCGCCGAGTCGGCCGCCTGGAATGCCCGCCTCGGCGGCCGGCCGAAGGAGGAGCAGCAGGAGTTCGCCGCCCGCATGGCAGGCACGCTGCCCGACAACTGGAAGGATGCGCTGAAGCCGCTGATCGAGAAGACCGTGGCCGAGGCGCCGACCGTGGCCAGCCGCGTCTCCTCGCAGGAAGCGCTGGAATGCCTGGTGCCGGCGATCCCGGCGCTGCTGGGCGGCTCGGCCGATCTCACCGGCTCCAACAACACCAGGACCAAGCCGATGCAGGTGCTGGACGCCGAGAACTACGGCGGCCGCTACCTGCACTACGGCGTGCGCGAGCACGGCATGGCCGCGGCCATGAACGGGATGATGCTGCACGGAGGCATCCGTCCCTACGGCGGCACCTTCCTCTGTTTCACCGACTACTGCCGGCCGGCGATCCGCCTCTCCGCGCTGATGGGCCTGCCGGTGGTCTACGTGATGACCCACGATTCCATCGGCCTGGGCGAGGACGGCCCGACCCATCAGCCGGTCGAGCACCTGGCGGCGCTGCGCGCGATCCCGAACCTGCTGGTGCTTAGGCCCTGCGATCAGGTGGAGACCGCCGAGGCCTGGGCCGTGGCGCTGGAGCAGACGAACCGGCCGAGCGTGATCGCGCTCAGCCGCCAGGGCCTGGCGACGGTGCGCAAGGACGGCAGCGAGAACCTGACCGGCTTCGGCGGCTACATCCTGGCGCCGGCCAAGGGGCCGCGCGCGGTCAGCCTGATCGCCTCGGGCTCGGAGGTCGGCATCGCGCTCCAAGCCAAGGAGCTGCTGGAAGCCGAGGGCGTGGCCACCGCCGTGGTCTCGCTACCCTCGTGGGAACTCTTCGGTGAGCAGCCGCAGCACTACCGCGACGAGGTGCTGGGTCCCGGCTCGCTGCACATCGGCATCGAGGCCGCGAGCCCCTTCGGCTGGGAGCGCTGGATCGAGTTCGGCGGCAGCTTCGTGGGCATGCGCTCTTTTGGCGCGTCCGCGCCGGCCAAGGCTCTTTACGAACAGTTTGAGATCACTCCCGACGCCGTGGTCAGGGCCGTGAAGGCCCGCCTCTAGGCTTTGCGCCGCGCCGGTCGCGGTGTTCGGGAGACGGTAGTGGGGGCCGCCGACCGGCGGCCGATGGGCAAAGGAGGAAAGGTGCAGCAATGTCTAGCCTGCATGAGGTAGCGAAAGCTCTGGTCGCCAAGGGCAAGGGGATTCTGGCCGCGGACGAGTCCAGCGGGACCATCAAGAAGCGCTTCGACAGCATCTCGGTCGAGAGCACCGAGACCAACCGGCGCGACTATCGCGAGATGCTCTTCACCACCACCGGGGCCGAGGCCTACGTCAGCGGCGTGATCCTCTATGACGAGACGATCCGCCAGAAGGCCGCCGACGGCACCCCGCTGGTGAAGATCCTCGAGGATCGCGGCGTCATTCCGGGCATCAAGGTCGACCAGGGCGCCAAGCCGCTGGCGCTGCACGAGGGCGAAACCGTGACCGAGGGCCTGGACGGCCTGGCCGGCCGCCTGAAGGAGTACGCGGCCCTGGGCGCCAAGTTCGCCAAGTGGCGCGGCGTCTACACCATCGCCGAAGGCCTGCCGTCGGCCGCCTGCATCACCGCCAACGCGCACGCGCTCGCGCGCTATGCCGCGCTCTGCCAGGAGGCCGGCATCGTGCCGATCGTCGAGCCCGAGGTGCTGATGGACGGCGACCACGACATCGAGACCTGCGAGTTCGTGACCGAGGAGGTGCTGCGCGCCGTCTTCTCCGAACTGGCGGTCGCCGAGGTGCAGCTCGAAGGCATGCTGCTGAAGCCGAACATGGTGATCTCCGGCAGCGACTGCCCCGAGCAGGCGAGCCACCAGGAGGTTGCCGAGCGGACCGTCAGCTGCTTCCGCCGCGTGGTTCCGGCCGCGGTTCCGGGCATCGTCTTCCTGTCGGGCGGCCAGTCCGACGAGGACGCGACCCTGAACCTCGACGCCATGAACAAGCTGGGCCAGGCCCCCTGGGCGCTCAGCTTCTCCTACGGTCGCGCCCTGCAGGCCGCCCCGCTGAAGGCCTGGAGCGGCAAGGCCGCCAACCTGGGCGCCGCGCAGGCCGCTTACCTGGAGCGGGCCAAGGCCAACGGCCTGGCCGCGATCGGGCAGTACGCCGCCTAAGGCGAACGGGGGCGGCGAGCCGGGCTCGCCGCCCCTTCACCCTGGCCAAGAGGCCGGTCCCGCCGCGGGACCGAGATCAGACCCCCTGGAAGGATTGCGAGTAGAGACAATGGCAGTGAAGGTTGGAATCAACGGCTTCGGCCGGATCGGACGACTGGTGTTCCGCGCCGCGATGGAAGCGAAGCGCGACGACATCGAGTTCGTGGCCATCAACGACCTGGGCTCGGCCGCCGACAACGCCCACCTCTTGACCTACGACAGCGTGCACGGCCGCTTCCCGGGCGAGGTCTCCGCCACCGACGATTCCATCGTGGTCGACGGCAAGAAGGTCGCCGTCCTGTCGGAGCGCGACCCGGCCAAGCTGCCCTGGGGCGATCTCGGCGTCGACATCGTCATGGAGTGCACCGGCATCTTCGCCTCGCGCGACAAGGCGGCCCTGCACCTCGACGGCGGCGCCAAGCGGGTGATCGTCTCCGCGCCGGCGTCCGGCGTCGACCTGACCGTGGTCTATGGCGTCAACCACGACAAGCTCACCAGCGAGCACGTGGTCATCTCCAACGCCTCCTGCACCACCAACTGCCTGGCCCCGGTCGCGCATGTGCTGCATCAGACCGTCGGCATCGAGCGCGGCTTCATGACCACGATCCACAGCTACACCGGCGACCAGCGCACGGTGGACACCCTGCACAAGGATCTGGCCCGCGCCCGCGCCGCCGCCGTCTCGATGATCCCGACCACCACCGGTGCCGCCCGTGCCGTCGGCCTGGTGCTGCCGGAGCTGAAGGGCAAGCTGGACGGCACCGCCATGCGCGTGCCGACCCCGAACGTCAGCCTGATCGACTTCAAGTTCGACGCCGGTCGCGCCACCAGCAAGGAAGAGATCAACGCCGCGATCGAGGCGGCCGCCGCCGGTCCGCTGAAGGGCGTGCTGGGCACCAACAGCCTGCCGCTGGTCTCCTGCGACTACAACCACAACGCCCACTCCTCGATCTTCGATCTGAAGGAGACCCAGGTGATCGACGGCACCTTCGTGCGCGTCATGTCCTGGTACGACAACGAGTGGGGCTTCTCCAACCGCATGAGCGACACCGCCGTCGCGATGGGCAGCTACCTCTGATCGCGCCGGCTGCGGCCGATTGGGAGCAAGAGGATCCGGGGCCGGAGGAAGCCCCGGATCCGCTCCAAGGCCCCTTCCTCCGCGTTTTCGGCAGCCGTGACATCGCCCGTATCGCCACCGTGGCGCGGGCGCTGCAGCGGTCTGCCGTCGTGGTCTCCGACGGTGCCGTGGGCTGGCACCTCTTCGCCGCCATGATCCATGCGGCCGAAGCCGACGACGCCCCCCTGACCTTCCTCTTCGATGCCGCCGACTCTGCGGGAGCCGCCGTCGAGGCGCTGCGCGCCGGCGCCGGCCTGGTGCTTTGCGAGGCGACCCCGGCGCAGTGCGAGAGCCTGGCCACCCTGGCCGAGGTGACCGGCGCCACCCTGCTTGACCGCATGCCGGCCGAGGTTCTGGAATGCGCCGATGTCGAGGCGCTGAAGGCGGCCTTAAGAGGCAGCGCCGCGCCCGGCCCCGTTGGCGGGGAAGGACGGCCGCAATGAGTGACTGCAATTTCTACCTGGTGACGCCGATCGGTCTGGCGACCGACAGCCTGGACCTCGACCGCTTTGCCGAGATGCTGCGCGCGGCCCTGCAGGGGCCGAGGGTGGAAGCCCTGCTGCTGCGCACCGCCGGCGCCGAAGCTCGCGTCAGCGACGACAACCTGCGCCGCCAGATCGAGACCCTGCTGCCGCTGGCCCATGCCGCCGGCGTACCCCTGGTGCTGGAGGAGCGCGCCGACCTGGTGCAGTCCGAAGGCTGCGACGGCGTGCACCTGCTGGCCGACAAGGCGCGGGTCCAGGCCGTGCGCCGGGCGCTGGGCGACGACGCCATCGTCGGTGCCGCCTGCGGCGGGTCCCGCCACAGCGCCATGGAGGCCGGCGAGGCCGGCGCCGACTACGTCAGCTTCGGCCACTTCGATCCCGAGCCGCAGCCGCCGGATCCCGACCTGCTGAGCTGGTGGCAGGAGATGATGGAGCTGCCCTGCGTCGCCATGGGCGGCATCACCCTGGAGAACGCGGCCGACTACGCCACCGCCGGCGCCGACTTCCTGGCGCTGCGCAACGGCGTCTGGAACTACCCGCGCGGGCCGCAAGCGGCGATCAAGGCCTTCGCGAAAGCCCTGAAGGACGCCGAGTAGGGTTCCGCTCCCTCCGTCGCATCGTAACCTGGTCGTGCTAGAACCTGGCCGGCAACGGCAGCTCCCGGAGGACACAGCATGAGCGCACCGCAGATCGAGGCTTTCCGTCCCTTCGCCGAGCATCTGGCAAGTCTCGCCTGCCAGACCGTGCTGGGCCTGAAGGCGGCCGCCACCACCGAGTTCAAGCCCGACGGCTCCCCAGTCACCTCGGTCGACCGCGGGGTCGAGGCGGCCCTGCGCCTGGCGATCGAGACCCATCACCCCGAGCACGGCATCGTCGGCGAGGAGTACGGCAACAAGCGGCCCGACGCGGAGTGGGTCTGGGTTCTCGATCCGATCGACGGCACCCGCAGCTTCGTCGCCGGCCTGCCCGGCTACGGCGTGCTGATCGCGCTCTGCCGGCAGGGTACGCCGCTGCTGGGCGTCATCGCCCAGCCGGAGACCGGCCAGGTCCACCTCGGCATGCCCGGCATCGGCGCCTGGCTGAACGGCAGCCCGATCCGCACCCGCCAGGTCACCAGCCTCGGCGAAGCCTTCGCCAACCTGGCGGACGTGGAGGCCCATACGCCCACCAGCCTGAAGGCCTACGAGGCGCTGCGGCGGGCCTCGCGCTGGAACATCTACGACGGGAGCTGCCTCGGCTACGGCGCGCTCGCCGCCGGCAAGCAGGACATCTGCCTCTCCGGCACCAACCTCGATAACTACGATCTCTGCGCCCTGGTTGCGGTGGTCGGCGGAGCCGGTGGCGCGATCAGCGACTGGCAGGGCGGTGCCCTGGGCCTGGCCTCCAGGGGCGCCATCATGGCCGCGGCGACGCCAGCGCTGCACGCGGAGCTGCTGGCGCTGGTAGCCGAGGCCTGCGGCCCTGCAGTCTAGGCAGCGCAGGTCCCTCTTCTTCGGGCTTGGCTTGCCCCACCCGGCGGCGGCAGATTGCCCGGCTGACGAGGCACGCGCAGAGGTGGGCCGTCGAGAGAACAGAAAGGAAAGCCCATGGCGCCGCGATCCCCCCTGATCAACGTGATGGTCCGCGCAGCCCAGCGCGCAGCGCGCGGTCTGAAACGCGACTTCGGCGAGATCGAGCACCTGCAGGTCTCCAAGAAGGGACCGGCCGATTTCGTCTCCACCGCCGACCTGCAGGCCGACAAGATCCTGCGCGAAGAGCTGCTGAAGGGCCGGCCCGGTTTCGGCCTCTTGAGTGAGGAGGGCAGCCTCAAGGAACCGGATGCCGAGGGCAGGCGCTGGATCGTCGACCCGCTGGACGGCACCACCAACTTTCTGCACGGCCTGCCGCACTTCGCCATCTCCATCGGCCTGGAGCAGCGCGGCACCCTGCACGCCGCCGTGGTCTACGACCCGATCAAGGACGAGCTGTTCCACGCCGAGCGCGGCGGCGGCGCCTTCCTCAACGACCGCCGGCTACGGGTCTCGGCCCGAAGCCGGCTGGAGGAGTCGTTGATCGCGACCGGTATGCCCTTCAAGGGCAAGCCCGGGCACGAGGTCTTTGCCGCCGAGCTGAACCAGGTGATGGACAAGACCGCCGGCGTGCGCCGCTGGGGCGTCGCCGCGCTGGACCTGGCCTATGTCGCCGCCGGGCGCTTCGACGCCTTCTGGGAGCGCGGCCTGAAGTCCTGGGACATTGCCGCCGGCATCCTGCTGGTGCGCGAGGCCGGCGGCTACGTCAGCGCCATCGACGGCCGCGACGTCACCCTGGACGGTGGCTCGCTACTGGCCTGCAACGGTGAACTTCACGGCGAGATGGTGCGGCTTCTGGCTGCGGCCAAGAAAACCGGCTGATCGGCGACACTCCCGGCGCCAAGGGCGGCTGTGTTACTCTGGCGCCTGCCTCGCACGCCTCTTGTGATCTGCCTGTTTGCGCTGGATGTTTGCGCTGACAGGCGCCTACAGGTAAGACACGGGTGGTAGGGTGAGAGGGGCAGAGTGACGCGCGCCCAGTGGTTGGCCGACCTCCGCCGCAGTATGAAGGCGCTGGGGAACTAAGGCGCTGGGGAACTAAGGCGATTGTCTGGTCGCGGACCAGCGCCTAGTGTCGCGCCGGGGGAGAGTCCTGGTGGTGTGAGATCCTGGCGCGCGCGAGGAGGGTAGAGAGCCTGAGCATGGGCAAGCAGATGATGAACAAGCACGCTGTCGATCAGCGCCGACGACTGCGCCTGCTCGCGGGCGTGGCGACCCTGGCGCTCTCTGCCCTCGTTTCGGCCGAAGCGGCTGCCCAGAGCTACGGCGGCGGTTCTCCCAACGTGATCGTCAACACCGGCGTGCTGAACAGCCTGGGCCCCAGCGGCGCGGTGCCGGCCATCCCGGTCTCTCCCGTCACTCCTGGCGGCGCCTATAGCAGCTACGGCGGCGGAGCGCAGACCGGTTCCTATGCCTACCAGGGCGGCAACACCCGGGTGCTGGTCCGGCCGGGTGCGCTGCTCTATCCGCCGCTGACCGATCCGCGCTCGCAGATCACGGTCCCGCAGGCACAGCTTCCGGCCCTGCAGCAGCCCTACGGCCAGCCGGCCCAGCTCGGTAGCGGCGGCAAGCTGGCACCGACCCTGATTCGCCCCGGCACGGGACCGCAGGTGGTCACCGCGCCGGTGCCGCAGCAGCGCCTGGCGCCGATGCCGGCACCGACCACCAGCCGCGCCCTGGCTCCGGCACCGCGTCCGGCTCCGGCACCGCAGCCTGCCCCCCAGCCAGCGGCCCGCCCGGCACCCAGCCCGGCACCGGCTCCCGCCCCGGTCGCAGCCCGTCCGGCCCCCAGCCCGGCGCCCGCGCCCGCTCCGGTCGCAGCCCGCCCGGCGCCGAGCCCGGCCCCCGCTCCAGCACCGCTTCCCGCCCCGGCCCCAGCGCCGATGGCCAGCAAGCCGACCGTGCCGGCCACGCCACCCAAGGACTCTTTCGCCAGCCTGCCGTCTGCAGGCGGCATCCAGGCCACGCCGTCGATCAGCCCAGCGCCGAGTCCTGCGCCGGCGGCCGCTGCTCCGGCACCGACGCCTGCCCCAGCCCCGATGCCGGCACCGGCGCCGGCTCCGGTTGCCGCGCCCAGCCCGGCGCCCTCCCCAGCTCCGGCGCCGCAAACGGCAGCAGCCCCGGTTTCCAGCGGCGGCCTCTCGATCTCGCCGGGCTCCAGTTCCGGCAGCAGCGACCTGCCGAACCTCTCGGCTGGCAGCGGCTCCACCGCAGGCAGCGGGTCTGTCACCATCACCCCGGCACCCGGCACCCGCATCGCCGCGCCGACGCCTACACCCGCGCCCGCACCGAGCCCGGCCCAGCAGACCGCTGCGGCCCCGGCTCCCAGCTCGCCGACCGGCAGCAGCTCCGGCGTAACCATAACTCCGGCACCGGGATTCAAGGCGCCGAGCCCGGCGCCCAGTGCCTCCTCCGGCAGCGGCGTTAGCATCGTCAGCGGCGGTGGCGGCCTCGGCAGCTCAAGCAACGGTTCTGGCACCAGCTCCGGCAGCGGCGTGACCATCAGCCAGCCCGGCAGCAGCCCAGCCCCCTCCTCCAGTCAGATTGCCAGCGCTGCGCCCTCGCCGGCGCCGAGCCCGATGCCGGCACCCGCCCCGGCACCGGTCGCAGCACCCAGCCCGACGCCAACGCCCGCACCCGCGGTCACGACCGCCGCCCCGGCACCGGCGCCGACGGCAAGCGGCGGGACCCAGCAGTTGCTCTTCGATCCCGGCTCGGCCGAGCTGACCCAGAGCGACATGACGACCCTGGATTCGATCGCCCGACAGATGCAGGAGGACGACACTCTGCGGCTGGAGCTGCTGGCCTACGCCGCGGCACAGGACGGCAGTTCGTCCGACGCGCGCCGCCTGTCGCTGTCGCGTGCCCTGGCGGTCCGAGCCTACCTGATCGACAAGGGCATCCGCACGGCGCGCTTCATCGTACGCGCCCAGGGCGATCGCTACGGCAACGGCCCGGCAGACCGCGTCGACCTCAGCTACCGCAGCTAGACGGGGCGGGACGCGTGCAGACCTCGGCCGCCTTGCACGCCTGGGACCGGAGCGCCGAAGTTCGGCCGACTGACATCCGGCTGGAGGCGATGCGATGATCCGACCGCTGCGCTACCTGCTGCGCATGCTGGTCTTCCTGCTGGCGGTTGCGGTCGTCTGCGCCCTGCTGGGCCCCGGCCTCTGGCGCGCCTTCATCGCCAGCCCCTTCCTCAACGGCGTGATCCTGGCCGTCGCCTTCATCGGCAGCCTGCACACCATCCGACAGGTGCTGCTACTCGGCCCCGAGGTGCGCTGGCTGCAGTTGCTGCAGGAGGAGACGCGGGAGCGCCTCTTCTATCCCGACTCGCTGAAACAGCTGCCGCCGCCGCGGGTGCTGGGCCCCATGGCCCGCATGCTGGGCGAGCGTCGCGGCCGGGTCAGCCTCTCGACCCTGTCGATGCGCACTCTGCTGGACGGCATTCAGATCCGCATCGACGAGGCCCACGACCTCTCCCGCTATCTGGTCGGTCTGCTGATCTTCCTGGGCCTGCTCGGCACCTTCTGGGGTCTGGCCGAGACCGTGGGGGCGGTCGGCGACACCATCGCCGGCTTACAGGCCCAGTCGGGCAGCAGCATCGACCTGCTGCAGCAACTCCAGCAGAGCCTGGAGCGGCCGCTCTCCGGCATGAGCACCGCCTTCACCTCCTCGCTCTTCGGCCTGGCCGCCTCGCTGATCGTCGGCTTCCTGGAGCTGCAGTCCTCACAGGCGCACAACCGCTTCATGCAGGACCTGGAGGAATGGCTGGCCGGCATGACCAAGCTCTCCGGCGGCGCGGTCAGCAGCGCTGACGGCGAGGGCTCGGTCCCGGCCTACGTGCAGGCCCTGCTGGAGCATACCGCCGACAGTCTGGACAGCCTGCAGCGCACCCTCTCCCGCAACGAGGAGGAGCGCCAGTCGCTCACCGACAACCTGGGCCTGATCGGCGAGCGGCTGGGTAACCTGGCGACCCAGAACCATGCGCAGCAGGCTGCCTTCGCCAGCTTGATCGACACCCAGACCCAGCTCCGCCAGACCCTGCAGCTCATGGCCGAAGGCCGCGGCGGCGCCGAGCAGGGCTCGCTGCAGTACCTGCGCGCCATGCATGCCTCGATGGAACGGATGGCGGCCGAGCTCGACAAGGGACGCGGCCAGGTCATCCAGGAGATGCGCAACGAAATCCGCCTGCTGGCCCGGACGATCGCAGCACTGGCCGAAGAGGGTAAGTGATGGAACCCGGCTACGCGCGACGCGCCCGCCGGTCCATGAACTACTGGCCGGGCTTCGTCGACGCCCTGGCCGCGCTCATCATGGTGGTGGTCTTCGTGCTGCTGATCTTCGTGCTGGCGCAGAACAGCCTCTCCGGGGCGCTGCTCGGCCGCGACGAGGCGCTGGAGCAGATGACCCGCACCCTGGGCCAGACCCAGGAGCAGCTTGAGCTGGAGCGTCGCAGCGGCGCCGAGCTGCGCGCCACCGTCGCCCGCCTCTCAGCCGAGCTGCAGGCCGCAGACAGCCGCAACGACAGCCTGAGCCAGGAGCTGACGGCAGCGAAGGAGGCCAGCAGCGGCGATGCCGCCAAGAGCGAGCGCCTGGCGGCCCAGCTCAGCCAACGCGAGACGGAGCTGGCCAGCGCCCAGCGCCAGCAGCAGCGCGACGCCAAGTCCCTGGCCGACCAGCAGGCCCGCATCGCCGCGCTGGAGAGCGAGTCCAAGGAGCTGAAGGAGACCGTCGCCAACCTGGAGGCCCTGCGCCGCAATCTGGGCGCCGAGGTGCTGGCCCTGACCAAGCGCAGCGACGGCCTGGACGAGACCCTGACCCAGCGCGAGGCCAGCCTGGCCGAGGCCGAGGCGGCCCTGGAACGACAGAAGGCGGAGCTGGAGAGCCTGCGTGCCGCGCTGGCCGCAAGCGAGAGCGCCAAGGCCGAGACCGAAGACCGGATCGCGACCGAACGGCAGAACCAGGCCGATCTGACCCAGCGATTGGCCCAGGCCGAGGCCGCGCGCGACGCGGTGCTTGCCGACGTCGCCGCCGCCCAGCAACGCATCGAGGTCCTCAGCGGCAACCTGGCCGAGCTGCGCGGCAGCCTTTCCAGCGGCAGCGAGACCCGCGAGGCGCTGGCGACCGACCTGGCCCAGCGCGAGGCAGAGATCGCCGCGCTGGCCCGCGCCCAGGCCTCGCTCGAGGCGGAGCTCAAGGCCGCGGAGGCCAAGCGTCAGGCGATCGAGGAGAGCCTGGCCTTGAGCGAGCTGGAACGCCGACGGCTGGAAGGCCTGGTCGACGAGCGCCGCGCCTCCCTGAGCGAGGCCGAAAGCCAGCTCCAGACCCTGCAGAGCAACCTCGCCGAGGCGCAGGAGAACGCGAGCAGCGCCGCCGCCGAGCGCGATAGCCTGATGGAGGCCCTGGCCGCGGCCACCTCCGAGCGCGACGGCCTGCTGGAGCTGAGCGAGAGCCTGGCCGCCGAGCGCAACGCCCTGGCCGACCGCCTGTCCGCGCGCGAACGGGAGCTGGCCAGCCTGCAGGGCGCCGACCAGCAGCGCCAGACCCTGTCGGAGGAGCGCGAATCGCTGCAGGCGGCGCTGACCGCCAGCGAGGCCGAGGTGCGGCGCCTGCAGTCGCTGCTGTCGCAGTTGACGCAAGAGCGCGACAGCCTGGAAGCGCGGCAGAGCGAGGCGGCGGACGCCCAAAGCAACCTGGAGGCCCGTCTGGCTCAGTTGGAACAGGAGCTGCGGCTGCGCAGCGAGTCCCTGGAGGAGACCAGCAAGCGTCTGACCGCGGCCCTGGATGCCGAACGCGGCGCGCACGGCAAGCTGCTCGGCACCCTTGGCAAGACCGAGGCCTCGCGAGAGGCGCTGGCCCGGGTGTTGGTGGAGCGCCAACGCCGCCTGCGGCACCTCTCGGCCGAGCTGGAACAGCTCAAGCAGCAGCTCGCGGAACGCGAGGCCACCCTGGCCGAGGTCCAGAGCAAGGCCGCCGGCAACGAGACCGACCTGGCCCGCGTCAGCGGCCAGCTCACCAACCTGCAGGGCCGGCTGGACGAAGCCAAGGCACAGCTCGAGGGCCGTGACGCGGCGCTGGACCGCCTGACCGAGCTGGCAAGCGGACTACAGGCCGAGCTGGCGGCAAGCCGTAGCAGCCTCACCCTGGCCGACCAGCGCCTGAAGCTGGCCGAGGAGGCGCTGACCGAGAGCAAGGAGGCACGCAGTGCCGACCAGGCTGCGGCGACCGCAGCCTTGGCCGAGCAGACCGGCCTCAGTGAGGAGGCCAACCGCAAGGTCAACAGGCTGGAGAACCAGGTGACCGCGCTGGAGCAGCGTCTGGGCCAGCTCACCCTGGCGTTGGAGGCCAGCGAGACCCTGAACGAGGAGCGCCAGGTGCAGATCGTGAACCTGGGCAAGCGGCTGAACGAGGCCCTGGCCACCAAGGTGCAGGAGCTGGCGCGCTACCGCTCGGAGTTCTTCGGCCGGCTGCGCCAGGTGCTGGGCGAGCGCGCCGACATCCGCGTGGTGGGCGACCGCTTCGTGCTGCAGTCAGAGGTGCTCTTCCCCTCGGCCCAGGCGGGGCTGACACCGGCGGGCGAGGCCCAACTCGTGGACCTGGCCGATACCCTGAAGCAGATCATTCCGGAGATCCCCAAGGACATCGACTGGGTGCTGCAGGTGAACGGCCACACCGACCGCCGGCCGCTGGTCAGCGGCACCTATGATTCCAACTGGGAGCTCTCGACCGAGCGAGCCTTGAGCGTGGTGCGTTTCCTCATCGATCAGGGCATTCCGGCCGATCGCCTGGCCGCCGCCGGCTTCGCCGAGTTCCAACCCATCGCCGAGGGCGACGACGCCGAATCCTACCGCCTGAACCGCCGCATCGAACTGAAACTGACCCAACGCTGAGGGACCGCTACCCCACCTCGGCCGAGCGGATCGCCGTTTCCTGGTCGAACTGCAGGCTGGCCAGGCGGCCGTAGAGGCCGCCGGCCTTGACCAGGTCGGCGTGACGGCCCTGCTCGACGATGCGGCCCTCGTCCAGGACGATGATTCGGTCGGCCTTCAGCACCGTGGCCAGGCGGTGGGCGATGACCAGGGTGGTGCGCCCCACCATCAGCCGCTCCAGCGCCTCCTGCACCGCGCGCTCGCTCTCGGCGTCGAGCGAGGAGGTGGCCTCGTCCAGCAGCAGCAAGGGCGGGTCGCGCAGCAGGGCGCGGGCGATCGCGATGCGCTGGCGCTGACCGCCGGAAAGCCGGACCCCGCGTTCGCCGAGGAAGGTGTGGAAGCCCTCCGGCAAGGCCTCGATGAAGTCCAGCGCCTGCGCCGCCTCGGCCGCCTGCCGGATCGCGGCCTCGTCGGCCTCGCCGTTGAGGTCGGCGCGGCCGTAGGCGATGTTCTCCAGCGCCGAGGCGGAGAAGATCACCGGCTCCTGCGGCACCAGACCGATCTGGCGGCGCAGGTCCTGCGGGTCCAGGTCGCACAGGTCCAGGCCATCGAAGGTGATGCGCCCGGCGCGCGGATCGTAGAAGCGGAGCAAGAGCTGAAACAGGGTGGTCTTGCCGGCACCGGAGGGGCCGACGATCGCCAGCCGCTCGCCCGGTTGCACCTCGAGGTCGATGGCGTGCAGGGTCGGCATGTCGGGGCGCGCCGGATAGGTAAAGGAGACTCCGGCGAAGGAGACCGCACCGCGTGCCGGCTGCGGCAGCGCCTTGGGGGCGGCCGGAGCGGCGATCTCCGGCTCGCTGCGCAGCAGCTCCAGCAGGCGCTCGGTGGCACCGGCGGCGCGCTGCAGGTCGCCGATCACCTCGCTGAGCGAGCCGACCGCACCGGCGACGACGATGGCGTAGAAGACGAAGGCCGAGAGGTCGCCGCCCGAGAGATTGCCGGCCAGCACCTCGTGCCCGCCCATCCAGAGGATCAGCGAGACCGCGCCGAAGACCAGCAGAATCACCAGGGCGGTCAGCCGCGCCCGCGCGCGGGTCCGCTCGATCGCCACGCCGAAGGCCGCCTCGGTGGCCTGCGAGAAGGAGCGCTCCTCCGCCGTCTCGCGGGTGAAAGCCTGCACCGTGCGGATTGCACTGAGGGTCTCGTCGACCCGGACGCCGACCTCGGCGACGCGGTCCTGGCTCTGCCGCGACAGGCGCCGCACCTGGCGTCCGAAGATCAGGATCGGCGCCACCACCACCGGGACCAGCAGCAGCACCAGCCCGGTCAGCATCGGCGAGGTGACGATCAGCAGGATCAGACCACCAACCAGCAGCAGGGTGTTACGCAGCGCAGTGGTGGCCGAGGAGGAGATGACGGCCTGCAGCAGGGTGGTGTCGGTAGTGAGCCGCGACAGCACCTCGCCGGTCTTGGTCACCTCGAAATAGGCCGGCGAGAGCGCCAGCACGCGGGCATAGACCGCCTTGCGCAGGTCGGCCACCACCCGCTCGCCCAGCCAAGCGACCAGGTAGAAGCGGGCGTAGCTGGAGGCGGCCAGAACCACGACCACGCCGATCAGCACGATCAGCGCCTGATCGAGCAAGCCCTTGTCGCCAAGCGCGAAGCCCTCGTCCACCATCTTGCGCAGGCCGATGCCGAGCCCCAACACGGTGAGCGCGGCCACCGTGAGCGCGACCAGCGCGCCGGCCACCTGCAGACGGTAGGGACGCAGGAAGGGGCGCAGGCTGGCCAGGACACCAAGCCCGCGCTGCTTCGGCCGCGTCGATCCGCGGGCCTGCTGGATGAGTGATGGCTGGCGCATCGGCTCCCGTCACACCAAAGCCCGGCGGGGGTCCCTCGCCAAGGGGGCCCGAGCGGGGACCGGCGGCCGCTTGCCCGGACCGCGGTTTGCTTGCTCCTGGTTCAGCCTTGTGCCGCCCCTGCGGCCGCAAGGCAAGGGCGCTACCGTCGCGGAGGCCCAGGAGACGGCGAGCGGGACGCCGGCATGCAGGCCGAACAAAGCTGTATCGAGCCGCTTGCGTCCCGGCCGGGCCTCCGCTATATGCACGCGTTCTCGACAACCTGGAGGGCGCCCAATGAAGGCCGACATCCATCCCGATTACCATGAGATCACCGTGCAGATGACCGACGGCACGGAGTTCAAGACCCGCTCGACCTACGGCAGCGAGGGCGACGTGCTGCGTCTGGACATCGATCCCAAGACCCACCCGGCCTGGACCGGCGTGCACCGCCTGATCGATTCCGGCGGCCAGCTCGCCAAGTTCAACAAGCGCTTCGCTGGCCTGGGCCTCAAGTCCTAAACCGGCAGCCGGGCCAAGCGGCCCGGCTTATCAGCGGCGTGGCAACAAGAGCAGCGCTGCGGCAGGCAATCCGGCCTTGCTGCGCGCTGCTTTCGCTGTTTGTGAGGTTAGCCCGCCCGGTCAGAACTCCAGCGAGAGGCCTGCGGTCCAGCCGTAGACGTTGCCGCCGAAGAGCGCCGAGGTGCGGAACGCCACGCCCTCCAGTCCCTTGATCACCTCGCGGTCCACCAGCTTCAGCCCGCCGCCGACCTCGAAGAAATAGCCGAAGCCCAGCGCGTCGGTCTCGTCGTCTCCGGGCAGGTAGGTGTTGGAGGCGAAGCCGATCCAACGCAGCTCGCGGTCCAGCAGGCTGACGCCCCAGACCGGCCCGCTGAACTCCGCCCGCGCGGTCAGCACGCCGAAGGTGCTGCTGCCTTCCAGCACCGAGTTGCTGGCGCTGAAGGTGTTGGCGTAGAGCTGGTTGTAGCGCACGTTGGCGACGTAATCGATGTCGGTCTGCGGATCGAAGTAGCCGACGTGCTCCAGCTCGACCGCGCCGCCGACCAGCGCGGTGTTCAGCCAGGCGTCGAAGATGATGCCCTTGCCCGCATTGTCCAGGGTCTGGGAGTCCGGCCCCCTGGTCCTGGAGCTGTCCCAGATCCGGGAATAACCAGCCAGAAGGATCGGACGAATGACCGTCCCGTCGAAGAGATCGAACTCGGCACCGACCCCGCCCAGAAACGATAGGGTCCTGATGTCGATGGAAGAGGTCGTCTGCCCTTTGTCGCTGAGCTCTGCCGACACATCGAAATTCTTGCCGAGCAGATAGCCGACTGTGCCCTCGACATAGGGCTTGACGCCGTAAACCGGCTCGAAGGTTCGCGAGGGAGAGTACTTGTAGCTGTCGATCTCGTCGTCCTTGCCGGTGTCGTCGCCGACGTAAAAGGCGGCGGAGCTAATCCCCGGCGTCACGTTGAGAATGGACAGTGCCTGAAACGCCTGGCTCAGGTTGGAGCGGTCGGCCGCGTCCTCCAGCAGCTGTCGTAGCTCCTGTTCGGTCAGATAGCTCTGTGCAGCCGCCGTCCTGTACAGAACCAGGACCGCAAGCACCGAGACCGCCACAGTGACGAACACGCCCCGCACCGACCAAATCCTCACCCGCGCCCCTCCCCCGACCAGTGCTGTACTCTACCATGCACCCCGGGAGCGCCAAGTCATTCCTGTCCTGAGGGCGCTGTTCAAGTTAAGCGCACCAGGACGCGGTCAAGAACCAGTATAGCGGCCCAACTCGGCGGCGGACTTGCAACCGAGGAGCGGCTGACTACCAGCCAACTTACGGTATTGGGAGGGCACTACCCGCCGTCCAAAGCGGATCCTTGGAGCGACGACGCCGA
This sequence comes from Rhodospirillaceae bacterium N.6G, assembly GCA_046233115.1. GTDB lineage: Bacteria > Pseudomonadota > Alphaproteobacteria > Kiloniellales > JACOMY01 > JACOMY01. The sequence continues at coordinate 102,914 of JBJXHM010000010.1, forward strand.
GCCCAGGTCAGAACTCCAGCGAGAGCCCGGCGGTCCAACCGTAGACGTTGTCGCCGAACAGGACCGAACTGCGCAGCGATACGCCCTCCAGGCCGTCGATCACGCTGCGGTCGACCAGCTCCAGCCCGCCGCCGACCTCGAAGAAATAGCTGAAGCCGAGCTGATCGCCTGTCTGTGCCGGCAGGAAGGTGTTGGTGGCAAACCCGATCCAACGCAGTTCGCGATCGAACAGGCTCACACCCCAGACCGGACCATCGAACTCTGCCAGTGCGGTCATGATTCCAAAAGTGCTGCTTCCCTCCATGGCCGAATTGCTGGCACTGACCGTATTTGCATAGAACTGATCGTAGCGGATGTTGGCCGTGTAGTTGATGTCAGATTGCGGGTCAAAGTGGCCCTCGTGCTCTACCTCGATCGCCCCACCCACAAGCGCCGTATTGAGCCAGGCGTCAAACAACAGGCCATCGCCATTCCGACGTATCTCATTGGCATTGGGACCGCTCACAGACGACCCGTCCCATATTCGAGAATACCCAGCCAAAAAAATCGGCCTTATAACAGTGCCCTCAAAAACATCCACCTCCACACCAACCCCGGCTAAGAATGAAATAGTATTGTAGTCGAGTTTAACATGATTATTCTGACCAAGACCATTAGGAAAATCATCCTCAAAACTGTAGTCAAGATATCCAGCTGTTCCCTCCACATAGGGCTTGATCCCGTATACGGGATCAAAAGTGTGAGAAGGGGCGAACTTGTAACTGTTGATCGTAGCATCATCGCCGATGTCGTTGCCGACATAAAAGGACGCCGCGCTGATTCCCGGAGTCGCGTTGAAGATTGAAAGCGCTTGAAGCCCGCGACCGAGGTCTCTGGCATCGCTGTCAGACACCTGGGCCGAGACGGCCGGCGACCAGAGCAGCCCCCCCCAAACCATAGCCGCTACCGCAACCCGAAAAAGACGCATGCCTACCCACTCCCGACTGCCACCTCGACCTCAAAACACTCTAGTCAGCGTGGGTAGCGCCGCCAAGTCACTTTATCTATAATTCACTTTATACTATCCAAATAGAGAAATACTTTTATCCAGATAACGAACCCTGCGGATTACAGGATGATCCCGTCCTCTTAAGCCAATCGCCCGGCGCCCGCTTGCAGTTCGCCATCGCGTTCACGCGCCGACAGGCCCTTGACGCGAAAAAGCGTCCTCCCCATCTGGGGACCAGTGGAGACGAGGTGCCCGATCGGGGCCTCAGGGTCTCTGCGAACCATCGGGGTCTCAGCCGAGTGACGGTGAGCCCCACTAATCTCTGTTGCTCATGCAAGGAGTACATGGACATGCGTAGCTATGATCTGACCCCCCTTCTGCGTGCCTCCATCGGTTTCGACCGTCTGGCGAACATTCTCGACAGCGCCCAGCGCGCCGAGGATGCCGGGCCCGCCTACCCGCCCTACAACATCGAGAAGCTCGACGAGAACCGCTACCGGATCTCGATGGCCGTCGCCGGTTTCGCTGAGTCGGAGCTGGAAATCACCGCCAAGGAGCAGAGCCTCGTGGTGACCGGCCGCAAGGCCAAGGTCGAGGGCGAGCAGGAGCAGAGCTTCCTCTATCGCGGCATCGCCCAGCGCGCCTTCGAGCGCCGCTTCGATCTTGCCGACCACATCAAGGTCGTCGGTGCCAGCCTGGAGAACGGCCTGCTGCACATCGATCTGGTGCGCGAGATTCCGGAGACCATGAAGCCCCGGACCATCTCGATCACCAACGCCAAGGCTTCCGAGCCGCGCGTGATCGAGGGCAACCAGAAGGCTGCCTAACGCAGGGTCCCAACGCGGACTGAAAACAGGGGTCGGGGCGTAACAGCCCCGGCCCTTTTTTGTGCGCTTTTTCGGTCCGGACCGTCCCCAACGACGATGGCGTTCAGGTCACAACTCCACCCTCAAGCATAGGAAACCCTCCACAAAACACGCCTTTTGCTTGGTTTGCAAGGCCGGTGAGCCTACAAGGGCCGGGTGGGCTGCGATGCGCAGGAGCGAAAATGACAAGCGCTCGGCATCGCCTGTTGGGGAGAGTGAGTGCATGTCCGACATCGTCATCACCCTGCCGGCGGACGCGTCGGCGGAAGAGATTGCACGGGTCCGTGCTGCCTTTCCCGACGCCGCTTTCGAAGCGGCGACCACCGCCCCGTCGCCGAGCGTGAGCTTTGAGGACCAGGTGGCCTCCGCCGTGCAGGCGATCCACCTGCTGCCCGGCAAGCTTGCCGAGGCCTGGGCCACCGCAGGCGGCTGGAACTTGCTCTTGTGGCTGGTGATCGCGCTCGCCGTCGGCTACGTCGCCGAGCGGGTTTTGCGCGCGGCTGTCCTCGGCCGCTTCGCCAGGCCGTCGACGGCGGAGCCTCCGGCCCTCTTCCGACAGCGCCTGTCCCGCGCGCTGCTCTGGGCCATGACGCGCGCCGCGGGCCTGGTGGTCTTCGCCGTCGTGTCGGTGTTGGTCGCCCGGGCCTTGCCGATCGCCCAGGTGGAAGAAGCCAAGGTCTTTGGCCGCGGTCTGCTGGCCGCCATCGTCTTCGGCCGCCTGATCTATCTCTTCATACAACTGGCAACCGCCCCGAACGAGCCCGGTCGCCGCTTGATCAACTTCACCGACGCCGAAGCGGCGCGCGTGTGCCGCGCCGGCCTCCAGATCGGCATCCTCGCCGCCGTCTTCGCGACCGCCAGGGCGGCGCTGGGTGCAGCGGCGGGCCTGGCCCCGGAAACCGCGCTGGTGCGCGCCGCGATTGCCCTGCTGATGGGCCTGGTGACGATCCGCTTCTTTCTCTCGATCCGCCAGCCGCTGCGCGACCTGATGCAGCGCCGAGAGGCGGCCTCGGAAGACAAGGGCAGCATCAAGGAGCGTCTGGCGCGCAACGTCGCCTGGATCTACGTCGTGATCGTCGCCCTCGATATGACCGTGAAGGTCCTGGGTGCGCTTGGCGTGCTCGGCGCCGCAGCCGCGTCGGGTGCCGGCGCCTCGGTGCTGATGCTGGTGATCGCCCCGCTGATCGTGGCCGGCCTGGGCTGCCTAGCCGAGGAACTGCGCCCCGAAGAGCGGAAGCCTTTGGTTCTGGGCGGCCTGGCCCTGGCAGAGGGCGTGGTGGTGCTGGTGACCGCCATCCTGCTGATGATCGCCTGGGGCATCGATCCCTTCCGACCGCCCGAGGGCGGCGGCCTGATGGCGCTGGTGCCGGCCGTCGTCAAGACCGCGGCCATCGTCGTGGTCGGCCTGGCGCTCTGGCGTGCCGTCACCGCCATCCTGGGCGAGACGGAAGAAGAGGGCGAGGAGGCCGAGGCCCACGACAGCCATGGCGAGATCGGCGGCACCGGCGACCGAATCGCCACCATCCTGCCGATCCTGCGCGGTTTCGCGCTCACCGTGATCGTGCTGACCACGGCGCTGACGGCACTCTCCTCCCTCGGTGTCGACGTGGGGCCGTTGATCGCGTCCGCCGGCATCCTCGGCCTAGCCGTCGGCTTCGGCGCACAGACCCTGGTGACCGACGTCATCAGCGGCATGTTCTATCTCTACGAGGACGCCCTCCGGGTCGGCGAGTATATCGAGACCGAGAGTGGCGGCGGCTCGGTGGAGAAGATCTCACTGCGTTCGGCCACCCTGCGGCACCCGCGCGGCGCGTTGATCACGGTGCCCTTCTCCAAGATGGGGACGATCCGCAACAACAGCCGCGACTGGGTGGTGATGAAGTTCTCCTTCCGGGTCCCGGCCGAAACCGACGTCGAGCAGGTGCGCAAGATCATCAAGAAGGTCGGCGCCCAGATGACGGAGGATCCGGAGCTGGAGGGCAAGATCCTCTCCCCGCTGAAGTCGCAGGGCGCGGTCGGTATCACCGGGCGCAGCTACGAGATCGGCTGCAAGTTCATGTCCCTGCCGGGCGAACAGTTCGTCATCCGCCGCAAGGCCTTCGTGCTGCTGCAGCGCGCGCTGAAGGAGAACGGCATCGAACTGGCCGCCCAGGAATTCGACATGACCGGAACGGGGCGCTAGAGCAAGACGCGTAGGCCCTACCGACGCCGCGGCGCCCGCGCCGTCAGTTCGATCAGGGTGCGTTCGGTCAGGAGTTGGGCCGGAGCGCCGGTCCGCTTGCAGGCGGCCTCGGTCTCCATCAGGCGGTTCAGCGCCCAACCCAGGCGATTGGCGGACCAGTTTCTGGCCTGTGCGGTCACCGCAGCCTGCTGCTTCCAGAAGACCGGCGGGCGCAGGCGCTTCGCCGCCTCCGCCGGCGCCTGGCCGGCGGCGATGTAGCCGGAGAGCAGGTGCAGGCGCTGCATGTGGCGCGAGGCCGCGCGCAACAGGGTGATCGGCGCCACCCCCTCGGCCCAGGCGCGGGTCAGGTCACGGGTGGCGGAGGCCAGGTCGCCGGCGCCCACTGCCAGCACCAGGTCATCCAGGGTCCGCTCAGCGGTATCGCCGACCAGGGTCACGGCCGACTCGAGGTCGACCTGGGCCGGACGTGCCGCGCCCATGTAGAGCACCAGCTTGTCCAGCTCCAGCCGGGTCAGGCGACGGTCGCCGCCCAGCCTGGAGACCAGGTAGTCCAGGGCATCGGGCGCGACCTCCAGCCCCTCTGCGCCCAGGTGCTGGCGGATCAGCCCGCGCAGCCCTTCGCCCTCGTCACGGTAGCAGGCGACCGCGGCGGCGTTCTTGGCACCCTCGAAGGCTTTGCGCAGACCGCGCGGCCCCAGGTCGCCGGCCTCGACCACGACCAGGGCGTCGCCCAGCGGCTCGTCCAGGAAGTCCTGGAACAGTTTGGCAAGGCCGTCGCCGGCACCACGCAGCTTGATCACCCGGCGGCCGCCACCGAAGGCCATGGCCTGGGCCTCGTCACGCAGCCGGGCCGGGTCGCTCTTGAGCTCGTCGGCGGTGATCTCGACTAGGCGGAAGGGATCGTCGGCGTCCGGCACCACGCTGGCACGCAGCTTCTCCGCCCGCTCGCGCACAAGACCGCCGTCGGGTCCGTAGAGCAGCACCGCCGCCAGTGCTGCAGGCGGCTTGGCGCAGAAGGCGTCGGCGTCGCGCGGCTGGACCTTCACCGCCGGGCTCCGGCGAGAGCGCATAGCGCTCCGCTTGAATCGGCACCGGCCCGCAGCCCCGCCCGGCCACCCACGGAAGTATCCTCAAACTGGGTGGCCGGGCGGGGCTGCGGGCCGGTGCCGTGCAAATTCAACACGCGCTAGCTGAGCGCCACGGTCAGCCGCGTGGTGATGGCGTCTGCGATCAGCTCCAGGGCCCGCTCCTCGGCAGTGTCTTCCGACACCTGGCTGGAGTAGCGGTTCTCCAGGATGTTGAAGACCGCCTGCGCGCCGGTGGTGCCCGCGGTCACGGTCTCCCCTCCGGAGGTGGTCAGCAAGCGGTAGTCGGCGGTCAGGGTCAGAGTGATGCGGGTCGCGGTCTCGTCCTCGCGCAGGCCGCTCTCGCTATCCTTGCGAGTGACCTTGACCTGCAGCTCGTAGACCGGATCGGCCGGCTGGCCATAGGGATTGATCCGGTCCCGCAGCATGTTGTGCAGCTTCTGGCCGACCCGGTTGCTGAGCGGCGCGATGCGCGTGCTGGAGAGGTCCTGCGTCACCCGCGCCTGCTGGCCGCCGTGCAGCGGGCGCAGGTTGCAGCCGGCCAGCGCCAGCGGCGCCGTGGCCAGCAGGAGTCGTCGCGTGAGCATCATCGCATCCAGCCTCTCACCTCCGGCGCCGCATGGCAAACCCGGCGATCACACCACGATGTTGACGACCCGGCCGGGCACCACGATGACGCGGCGCGGGGTCTGGTCGGCCAGGTGGCGCTGCACCGTCTCGTCGGCCAGCGCCAGCCGCTCGGCGGTCTCCTTGTCGGCGTCGCGCGGCACCTGGATGGTGGCCCTGAGCTTGCCGTTCATCTGCACCGCAAGCGTGACGCTCTCGTCCTCGAGGAAGGCCGGGTCCGCCTCGGGCCAGGCCTGGTCGCAGAGCAGGCCTTCGCCGCCCAGCGCCTGCCACAGCTCCTCGCCCAGGTGCGGCAGCATCGGGCCGATCAGGCGCACCAGGCTCTCGGCGCCGAAGCGGCGCACCCAGGCGGCAGCCGCGTCCTCGCCCTTCAGGCCGGAGAGGGTGTTCACCAGCTCGTGCACGCGCGCGACCGCGCGGTTGAAGTGGAAGCGCTCCAGGTCGGCGGTCACGCCCTCGATGGCGCGATGGATCTGCCGCAGCACCGCCCCGGCATCGCCCTCCTTGGCCGCCTCGGGCATGGCACTGCCGGCCGCGGCCATCGCCGCATCCGGGGCCTTCACCAGGCGCCAGACCCGGTTGGTGAAGCGCCAGGCGCCCTCGATGCCGGCCTCGGTCCAGACCAGGTCGCGCTCCGGCGGGCTGTCGGACAGCATGAACCAGCGCGCGGTGTCGGCGCCGTAGGACTGGATGATGGCATCGGTGTCCACGACGTTTTTCTTCGACTTGGACATCTTTTCGACCCGGCCGATGGTGACCGGGCGGCCGTCCTTGGTGGCGGCCTTGCCGCCCTCCAGCACCACCTCGCTGGGCGTCATCCAGGCGCCGTCGGGACCGCGGTAGGTCTCGTGCACCACCATGCCCTGCGTAAAGAGGCTGGAGAAGGGCTCCTCCAGCTCGATCAGGCCGCAGTCCTGCATCGCCCGCATGAAGAAACGGGAGTAGAGCAGGTGCAGCACGGCATGCTCGATGCCGCCGATGTACTGGTCGACCGGCAGCCAGTAGCGCGCCGCCTCCTGCGTCACCGGCTCGTCGGCGAAGGGGCTGCAGAAGCGCGCGAAGTACCAGGAGGAATCGACGAAGGTGTCCATGGTGTCGCAGTCGCGCAACGCCGGCGCGCCACAGTCCGGACAGTCCACGTGCTTCCAGGTCGGATGGTGCTCCAGGGCGTTGCCACCCCGGCTCAAGTCGATGTCGTCGGGCAGGGTCACCGGCAGCTCCGACTCCGGCACCGGCACCACGCCGCAGTTCGCGCAGTGTACGACCGGGATCGGACAGCCCCAGTAGCGCTGGCGCGACACGCCCCAGTCGCGCAGGCGGAACTGCACCTGACCCTCGCCCTCGCCGAGCTGTTCCAGCCGCTCGATCGCCGCCTTCTTGGCGGACTCCACGTCGAGGTCGTCCAGGAAGTAGGAGTTGATCGCCACGCCCGACCCGTCATAAGCCTGGCTCGCCTCCTCGGCGAGGTGGTGGATGAAGCCGGCCCTGGTCTCCGGGTCCTGGTCGGCCGGCGCCACCACCGGCAGGACCGGCAGGCCGTACTTGCGGGCGAAGTCCAGGTCGCGCTGATCGTGTGCCGGGCAGCCGAAGATCGCGCCGGTGCCGTACTCGACCAGCACGAAATTGGCGACATAGACCGGCAGCCGCTTCTCCGGCAGGAAGGGATGCAGCACCTTCAGCCCGGTGTCGAAGCCCAGCTTCGGTGCCTGCTCGATCGCCGCCTCGCTGGTGCCGAGCCGGCTGCACTCCTCGATGAAGGCGGCGAGCTTGGGGTCCTCGGAGGCCAGCGCCGCAGCCAGCGGATGCTGCGGCGAGAGCGCCAGGAAGCTGGCACCGAAAAGGGTGTCGGGCCGGGTCGAGAAGACCTCGATCCACTCCTCCTGGCCGTCCAGACGGAAGCGCAGCTTGGCGCCGGTCGAGCGGCCGATCCAGTTGCGCTGCATGGTGCGCACCTTCTCCGGCCAGCGCTCCAGGCCGCCGATCGCCTCCAAGAGCTCGTCGGCATAGCGGGTGATGCGGAAGAACCACTGCTCGAGCTGGCGCCGCTCCACCTCGGCGCCGGAACGCCAGCCGCGGCCGTCGATCACCTGCTCGTTGGCCAGCACGGTCTGGTCCACCGGATCCCAGTTGACCCAGGACTTGCGCCGGTAGGCCAGGCCCTGGCCGAGGAAGGCCTGGAACAGCTTCTGCTGCTCCTTGTAGTAGTCCGGCAGGCAGGTCGCGATCTCGCGGCTCCAGTCCAGCGAAAGCCCCATGGACTTCAACTGCTGGCGCATCGCGGCGATGTTCTCCAGGGTCCAGCTCCGCGGATGCACCTTGCGCTCGATGGCGGCGTTCTCGGCCGGCAGGCCGAAGGCGTCCCAGCCCATCGGATGCAGCACGTTGAAGCCGCGGGCGCGCTTGTAGCGGGCGATCACGTCGCCGATCGTGTAGTTGCGCACGTGGCCCATGTGGATGCGCCCCGACGGATAGGGGAACATCTCCAGCACATAGTATTTCGGCAGGTCGGCGCGCTCGCTCGCCTTGAAGGAGGCCTCGCGCTCCCAGACCGCCTGCCAGTGCGCCTCGCGCTCTCGAGTATTGTAACGATCCATGACTCACCCTCGGGGTCGAAAAAATGGGGCCGGCGCCACCGCCGGCCGCCCTGCCCGCGAGACGGCGCAGCTTTGCGACCGCGCCGACAAACGGTCCTAAGACGCTACTTGAGCTGCGCGATGCGGAGTTCGCGTGCGCGGGTCAGGATGGCATCCTCCAGCCGGATCGCAGTCTGCTGGTCGACCGCCGAATCCACCCAGGTGCCGCTCTTGTTCAGGGTCTGCTTGAAGATGCTGGCGCGGATGCCGTCCGACCGCAGGTCGCGGGCCAGGATGTAGACGTTCACCTTGAAGCGCTCGTCCGGCGTGTTCTCGGGGCTGTACCAATCGGTGATGATGACACCGCCGAAGGGATCGGCCGAGGCCAGAGGCATGAAGGACACGGTGTCCAGCGAGGCACGCCAGAGATAGGTGTTGACGCCGACGCCGGTGCCGCCGCTGAGCGCTGCCGAAGAGGGATCGGCCGCGCTGCCGAAACCGACCGCAAGGCCGTTTTCGCCGAAGATCGACTCGCTCGAGGTGTCGTAGTTGCTCTTGCCGCCGCGGCGCACGTTGTCGATCGGATAGACGGTCTGGTCATCGCCGTAATAGCCGCCGCAGCCCACCAGGCTGGCGGTCGCAGCGACGATCAAGAGACGTGCTGTCCTCGCGATGGTCATAGCCCACATCTCAAACACTTCCTCAAGCCTGCCAATCCTCCATGGGGATGTCTTGTCATGCATTCCGCCTCAGGCGCCAGTGAGGATATGGTCGACCCAATAGTTGCCCACCAGTCTGCACGAGCCGTTTTGCGCTTGATGTCGGCAAAGCGACGCACGCGCGGACGGCAAAAGACGTCCGCACTATAGCCCAAGGCTCGGAGCCGGGAAAGTGGCCGCATGGCTGGCGCGGTACGCGGCGTCCAAGCGATCGCCCCCTATCGGCTAGGCCGACCAGCCGAAACGCTTGCAGAGCTCGGGCGTCATGATCTCCAGGGCACGGGCCTGCTGGGCGCGCGAGAGCACGCTGCGCCACTCCTCGGTTTCGCCACGGCGCAGGTGCACGTCCTCGGCCTGGGCACCGCGGGTGCGGTCGAAAGCGTCGGGCGCGATCCGGAAGAAGGCCAGCACCCGGTCGAAGTAGGCGTCCGGACCGCTCTTGAAGCCCTCGAAATCGAGGAAGAGGATCTCGGGAGCCCCCTCTTCCATCTCCGCTGCCGCGACCCAGGTCCGGATCCAGTCCATCTGCAGTCGCAAGTAGTGCTCGACGCTCCAATCGACCACGGCCTCCAGGTCCTTGGCCAGGACCGCCGCCGGCGGCACGATCTTGCGCCAGAGCGGTGCCAGCAGCCGCATGGAGACGTCGTCTCGGACGAAATGCGCCCAGGAGACCACGGCCTGGCGCGGGTCGCGCAGGTGCACCAGCACCCGGCGGATGCCGGCCTGGCGCAGCATCTTCAGGTTATGCTCCGTGGCGGCCACATGCTCCTTGGAGATGACGCCGCCCTGGGCGAAGTCGGCAGCGCGCGGCCCCAGGATGCAGCAGTCAGGGAAGAGGCCGATGGAGATGTGGCTCTGCGCCAGGCCCAGCCCCTCGGCGAGCCGGTTCCAGATGCTCTCGCTGGCCGACTTCGGCAGGGTGGTGATCAGCATCGGCGGCAGGCCGGCCAGCATCGCCGCGTTGCGCCGGTTGAAGAAAGTGGTGCGATCGGATCGGATCGAGTTCAGCGGCAGGTTCAGCCGCGCACAGATGGCCTCGGCCTCCTGCTGCGCACCGCGCGCCAGCAGGAGGTTGGCCAGCGGTGCCCAGGCCGTCGGCGCCTCCGGCAGGCGCTGCAAGATGTAGCGCTGCGCCTCGATCGCACGGTTGACGTAGGCCTCGCCCTGGATGTCGTCGCCGCGCTGGTAACTGGCCGAAGCCAGCAGCATGAGCGAATCCGAATGCTGCGGAAAGCGCAGCAGGATCTGCTCGTAGATCAGGATGGCCTCGTCCAGCTTGCCCTCGCCCTGCAGGGTCCGGGCACGGACAAAAGCGTCATCGACTTGCTTTCGGCGGACGGCGTCCTCTGGGCTCACACGCATGGTCGTTCCTTCGTTCCGGCCTCGGCTCCGGCAGAGACCCGATCCTGCCATAGCGCTCTTCCGGGCCGCTCCGCTAGCCCGCCGGCAGGGGCGCCGTCAAGGCGCGGGCGGGGGGCGCATGCTTGCCAAGCGCGCAGCGCTGAGGCTAATAGCGGGACCCGACGTGCAGGCCTGCCCGCCTTGGACGCCCCCCAGGGTGCCCCGGCAGGGCGGCAAACCGGCAGCCCGCTGGCGCAGGGCGGCCAGGGAGCAGGGCCTCCATCCCCACTTCAGGAAGGCAGCGACGCTATGCCCGGCATCATCTGGCTGGCATCCTATCCCAAGTCCGGCAACACCTGGCTCAGAGCCTTTCTGGCGAACTACCTCTCCGACGCCAAGACGCCGGTCGCCATCAACGACCTGCCCAAGCACATCCTGGGCGACAATCTGCGCCAGCACTATCTGCAGTTCAGCGGCCTGCAGGACGAGGCGCTGGACGCCCAGAAGATCGCCGAGCTCCGACCGCGCGTGCACCAGTGGATGGCGCTGAGCCGCGGCCACGACATCTTCGTGAAGACCCACAACGCCGTCGCGCTGGCCGACGGCGTGGCGCTGATCACGCCGGCGGCGACGGCCGGGGCGATCTATGTGCTGCGCAATCCCTTCGACGTGGCGGTCTCCTTCGCCAGCCACTACCAGATCGACCTCGCGCGCGCCGTCGAGAGCCTCTGCCAGAGCGACTATCGCCTGCCGGAACAGAGCGGAATCCTGGAGCAATACCTGGGCGACTGGGGCCAGCACGTGACGAGCTGGACCACGGCGGCGGGCATGACCCGGCTGGTGCTGCGCTACGAGGACATGCAGGCCAAGCCTCTGAAGGCGTTCGGCGAGGTGGTGCGCTTCCTCGGCCTGCCGAAAGACATGGAGCGGCTGAAACGCGCGGTCCGCTTCAGCGCCTTCAAGGAACTGAAGCGCCAGGAAGAGCAAGAGCGCTTCGTGGAAGCCCGACCCGACGGCACCGCCCCTTTCTTCCGAGGCGGCGGCAGCGGCGGCTGGAGGCAGGTGATGAGCGAGGAAGACCGCGACCGCCTGGTGGAGCACTTCCGCCCCCTCCTGCTCCGGTATGGCTATCTGACCGAGAGCGGAAAGATCACGGTCTAGGTCTGGGCGCCCCGACTACGAGCCACCCGGACCGTCGTCCTCCAGCCTGTCGAAGAGCGGACCCAGGTGCCGAGCATAGTGCTGCCAGCGACCGACCGAGGTGGCGAAGATCCTCTGTCTCACCTGTAGCTGGCTCGCGGTCAGCACCGGGGCCGCGCTCTCGTGGAAACTCAGGCAGCTCTCGTCCCAGTCGAGCCCCAGCACGGCGATCAGACGCCTGATCTCACCCGCACCGTCGGCGACGATTTTCTCGTAGTCGACCGCGATCAGGCGGCCGGGCAGGACGGCGTTCCAATGCGCCATCAGGCGTTGGTAGTCTTCGACGTAGTCACCCAGACTCTCCAGATCCCGTACGGACACATCGGAACCGGAAAAGTTCTGGAAATAGTACGACAGACTCGTATCCCGCACATCCCGTCGGCAGTGCACGATCCTGGCGGCGGGAAACAGCAGGTGAATGAACCCGACATGCAGGAAGTTCGTCGGGAGTTTATCGGTTACGTGGGCCGCAGAGGCGCCCGGACTCTCGAGCGATGAGAGATAGCTGGCTGCCATCGACTGAACCGCGGCGGCCGAACAGGAAGAGATGCCGGCGGGATAGCCGGGAACACGTTCGGCCAACCGAGGGATCTGAAGACTCTCCCCGCCGGGCACGACATCGTGGTGCGCCCCGATGATCTGCTCGACAAGGGTGGTGCCGGATCGGGGCAGCCCCACCACGAAAATCGGTCGGTCGCTGTCCGAACCACCGCCCGAGTGCCTGTCGAAGAACGCGGCCGAGAAGGTCGCCATCGTCTGCTCGATCCGCTTTCGGTGGCCTGCCCGATCGAAGGCTTGACCGCTGCGCTCCAGCCGCGCCGAGGTGAGCCGGTTGAAGGCCTGGAAGTGCCGAAAGGCGGAGTCGTAGTCGCCGGCCTGATCGGCGATGAACCCCAGGGCGTTGTGACAGAGCGCAAGATCACTCTCCGACAGGGCGCCCGAGCGCACCAAGGCCTCGAAATGGTCGATCCGTTGGCGCTCGATCTTCGGAAGGTCAAGCTTCGCGCTTCTGGCAAGATGGTAGAAGGCACTGGCGTTGTTCGGGTCGATCTCCAGCACCCGCCGGCAGACCGCTTCAGAAGCGGAGATCTCGCCGAGGGCCAGATAGGCGTTCGCGAGCGCGATCTGTGCAGTGACCTCCCTGGCGTCGAGCCGGAGGGCGGCGCGGTAGCTGGCGATCGCCTCTTCCAGCTTGCGCGCGCGCATCTGGATGTTCCCGAGGTTGACCTGGAGCTGTGCCATCCGCGGCCGCAGGCGAACTGCGGCACGCTGAGCGTCGATCGCTTCGTCGAAGTGAGACAGGCCGCTCAGCGCGAGCGCCAGGCCATTGAAGGTGCCGGCATCGCATGCACCGTCCTCGACGGCCTTCCGCAGTTCGCCGGCCGCCTTGGCGACAGCGCCCCCTTGCAGATGCAGCATCCCGAGCAGGGAGCGCGCCGGGGCATGTCGCGGGTCCCGCTTCAGTATCTTGGCGCAGGCGCGTTTGGCTGCCTCGACCTTGCCGGTCTTGTACAGAAAGAGAGCCTGATCCATCGGGCTTCGTTGATCCATGAGGGCAATCCGCGGCGGTTCACTAGAACAGGGTGGCGTCCAATCGAAACGATTTGCCGTCTGAATCTCGCTCTACAGGTTTGAAAAACAGAGCGGATCCATGGCGTCCCGCTGGTGTGCAGGGGCCAAGACCATGACGCAAGAACCGTCTCGGCCCAGCTCGACGTGGGTCTCTCACCCGCAAGAGGCCGGCCAGGGCGCCTTCTCCATGGGGTAGGCGGGCGGCCTCGGATGATCTCCGTCTTGCCCGGTTAGACTGCCGATTCCTCGTCGGATTTTCCAAGTGGGGCGAGATCTTGCGAGAGATGCGGCGACATTTTGTCCATAGGATTTTCGACTGCGTCGCAGGGACTTGACGGATCTAAACGAACGTTTCTAAGAATCGTTATTGGCACGATTTTACCCCGCCATACGCCAGGTTTCGTGACCGCTGCCGTTCCCACGCCAAAAGCTGCGGATCACGCCCAGAGCACACTTTTAAAAAACGACGCCGCTTCCAGGTGGTGCGGCGTGAAGAGCAGAACAGTAACGTTATACTGTTGCAATTCTGCCTACCCAGCAGCGCGCGAGGAACGCAGAGACCCGAGCAACGCAGGCCGTCAAAGGATCACCGAATGAAGCACTCTCTCTATGCCACCACGGCACTCTGTGCAGCAGCCACCCTGGGCGCGGGTGTTGCCGAAGCCGATGGGATCAAGCTGGGCATCTCCGGCTACACCAACACCCTGTTCAGCGCCGGTGGCATCAACGCCACTGCCGGACGCGATTTCGGCGGCACCGACAAGCCGGACTACAACCCGACCGGCCTCTGGGCCGACGGCGAGATCTGGTTCGACGGCGCCTACCGGCATGACAATGGCATAGAGTTCGGCGCCAGGGTGGAGCTAGAGATCTTCTCCTCCTCCACCACATCGGACACGATCAGCCAGCACTTCATCTTCGTGGAAGGCGATTTCGGTCGGGTTGAGGCAGGTTCGCGCTATTCCGCCGCCTACCAGATGCACTACGCGGCTCCGGTCGTGGGTCTGCCGATCAACTCCGGCTGGGTCACCGTTTTCATCCCAGCCAACCCGGACAGCACCGTCGCCTTCTTGACTCCCGCCGTCTCGACCTACCTCGACTACGGCAACAAGGAGAACCAGATCACCTACTACACGCCTCGTATCGAGGGCTTCCAGCTCGGCCTCTCCTACGCGCCTTCGATCAGCTTCTCGGGCGATGGCCAGAACTTCCCGGTGGAGGCTGACCGCAACACCCAGTACTCCAACGGCTTCTCGGTCGGCGCCAACTATGTCGAGGAATTTGGCGACTGGGGCGTGGCAGTGGCGACCGGCTATCGCCGCTCCGACGCGCCGGACAACGTGACCAGCCTTGGCGGCAACGACTATCAGAGCTTCTCGGTCGGCGCCAACCTGTCCTATGCCGGCGTCACCATCGGTGGTTCCTACGCCAATTCCTTCGACGGCCAGGTCACGGTGAGCAGCAGTGCGATCGTCAACAGCACCGAAGGCCAGTCCTGGGACGTCGGCATCGCCTACGGTGCGGGCCCCTGGACCATCGGCGCCTCCTACTTCCAGGCTGAGGTCGAGGGCGCTCCGGCCGGAACGCCCGGCTTCATCGGCTCTGGCAATGACGACAAGCTCTACGCCGCCACTGCCGGCATCGACTATGCGCTTGGCCCGGGAATCAACGCCATCGGCGGCGTCATGTACGGCCGCTGGAGCGCGGAGAGTGGTGCGGTGAACACAGGCGTCATCGCCGCCGCCGGTCTCACCCTCAGCTTCTAACGCCGCCAGAAAACCAGGCGGAGAGCCTGGCCGGAACACCGGAGCGTCACGAAGCAGCGTGACGCTCCGGCCCCTGGATCCTACACTCCCTCCCCATCGCCCCTCACCCTTGCAGACCGTCACCCTTCCCCGCTGCAGGGGCCGAAATGCCGTCCCGGCGCCGCGACGCACTGTGGCGTCACTGCAACAGACAGCGATCCTTGTCACAGATGTGGCTTTCCAAGGGCATCGCAGCGTTGACCCAAACGGCGTGAAAGGGCTTAACTCCCCTAGCTATCCCGCGGAACTCCACGGGGGGCAACGTGAACTGGCCTGGATCCAAAGAGTAGCCCTGAGACGGCTGGTTCGATCGGTGAAGGGCTCTTGAGCTCAAGAACGGAAACTGGGTCACTTTTGGATAGAGAGGGAGAGGCAATGAAAAAGGTCCTCTACGGTACCACGGCCCTCTGCGCGGCGGGCATGCTCGGCGCGACGGGCGCCAATGCCGAAGGCATCGAGCTGGGCCTCGGCGGCTACATGAACACCCTGTTCAGCGCTGGCGGCATCAACGCTACCGGTGGACGCGATTTCGGCGGCACTGCCACCAAGCCGGACTACAATCCGACTGGTGTGTGGGCTGACGGCGAAGTCTGGTTCCTCGGCAGCTACAAGCACGACAACGGCATCACCTTCGGTGCTCGCGTCGAGCTCGAGGTTTTCTCCTCGGTCACTAGCCGCGACACCATCGACGAGCACTACATCTTCGTCGACGGCGACTTCGGTCGTATCGTGGCCGGCTCCGAGAACTCGGCAGCGTACATCATGCACTATGCTGCTCCGGTCTCTGGTCTGCCGATCAACTCCGGCTGGGTGACCGTGTTCATTCCGCCGAACGCTGACAGCGCGGTTGGCTTCCGGACCCCGTCCGTGTCGACCTACCTCGACTACGGCAACGACGAAAACCAGCTGACCTACTACACCCCGCGTATGTACGGCTTCCAGCTTGGTCTGTCGTATGCTCCGGCGGTGGTCGGCAACGGCGAAGGCAAGAACTTCCCGGTCGAGGCCAATAACAACGTCGAGTACAACAACGGCTTCGCGGCTGGCGCCAACTTCGTCGACGACTTCGACGGCATCGGCGTCGCGGTCTCGGTCGGTTACACCCGTGCGAACGCTCCGGACACGATCACTGCCCTGGGCGGTGACGACTACCAGGGCTTCAACGTCGGTGCGAACCTGTCGTACGCCGGTGTCACCATCGGTGGTGCTTACGCCAACGCGTTCGACGGCCAGGCCAGCATCGTCAGCACCGCGGCTGGTCCGGTCCTGAACACCTCCGAGGGTCAGTCCTGGGATGTGGGCATTGCCTACTCCGCCGGCCCGTGGACGGTTGGTGCCGAGTACTTCCAGGGCAAGGTCGAAGGCTACAAGCCGAACTCGGCGACTGCCAGTGGCGGTTCCGGCATCGTCGGTGTGGGTAACGACGACAAGCTCTATGCGGCCACCGGTGGCGTCACCTATGCGCTCGGGCCGGGAATCACCGCCCGTGGCGGCGTGATGTACGGTCGCTGGTCGGCTGAGAGCGGTGCGGTCAACACCGGCGTCATCGGCGCCGCGGGTCTGTCCTTCCGCTTCTAAGCAGACAGTTCGGCGCTTCGGCGCCAGCCTGTCGAGGGGCGCGGGTCTATCCCGCGCCCCTTTTCTTTTTGCGCTCAGCCTAGGGCACAGCGCGCCCGCCTTCCGCTGCGACCACGATTGGCCTTGCCATGACCGGGCCGCAGGGCTTTGGCTGTGGTTCGCAGGCCTCGATCGAGGCACCGACAGCAAAAGAAGTGTGAGAAGCGGGTGCAGCAGCAAGATCACCGGGTGGCCGAGGGACTGGAGCGGGTGCGCAAGGCGATCCGCCAGGCCTGCGCCAAAGCGGAGCGCGATTCCGACTCGGTAACCCTGGTCGCGGTCAGCAAGACCCACGATCAGGACGCGATCACCGAAGCACTGAACGCCGGCCAGCGCGTCTTCGGCGAGAACCGGGTCCAGGAAGCGCAGGCCAAGTTCCCTGCGCTGAAGCAGGCCTGGCCCGACCTCTCGCTGCACCTGATCGGCCCGCTGCAGACCAACAAGTCCGACGATGCCGTCGCCCTCTTCGACGTGATCGAGAGTCTGGACCGGCCCAAGCTGGCACGCAGCCTGGCCAAGTCGATGGACAAGCTGAACCGCCGTCTTGCGCTCTTCCTGCAGGTCAACACCGGCGAGGAACCGCAGAAGGCCGGCTGCCTGCCGCAGGATCTGGAAGCGCTCTATCGCCTGTCGAAAGAGGACCTGGGGCTCGACGTCCAGGGTCTCATGTGCATCCCGCCGGTCGAGGAACCGCCGGCCCCGCATTTCCAGTTCCTGCGCCAGCGCGCCCGCGACCTGGGCCTGCCGCTCCTCTCCATGGGCATGAGCAGCGACTTCGAGACGGCGATCCTGCTGGGCGCGACCCATGTCCGCGTCGGCACCGCCATCTTCGGGGGCCGTCCGGCGCCGGCCTGACTTACGCTTGTTCTGACGGGCTCTCGTTGACGCCTCGTCCCTTCCATTTCGGCGGCGAGACGCTGCGGGTGAAGTCGCTCAGCATCAGATTGAAGGCGATGGAGATCCGTTCGCCCTGGCTGCCGTTCGGCGGGACGCTGTGGTCCAGCCAGGAGGGAAAGCAGATCAGCCGACCGGCCTTCACCTCGACATTGGTCTGCAAGGCATTGGCGATGTTGCCTTCGGTCAGCTTCGGCGCGATGACCCGGGCCTGCGGGCGCGGATCGAAGAACTGGATCGTGTCGGCACCGGCCGGTGTCTTCACGTAGTAGACCCCGGACAGCAGGTTGTTGGGGTGCATGTGCATCGAGTGGGGCGAGCCCGGAGGGCTGACGGTGGCCCAGCAGCCGGTGATTTCGACCGTCTGATGGGCGAGCTTCAGATAGCTCACCACTCCCTGACCGGCCGCCATGATCAGCCGGACCAGTGGCTGGAACCCGGGCCGCAGGTGCAGGTCCTGGCTGGTTTGCCAGCTAAGGCCCGGAGCAATCGGCCGGCGCGGCGAGATCAGCGCGTCGACCGCGGCCTCCAGCTCGGCATTGAGCCGGGCCGCCTCCGCTGCCGGCAGGTCGTGCAGCCAGCAGAAGGTCGGGAAGAGCGTCATGACTTGCGTCGATTCGAACATTGGGGTCCTCCCGCTCCGCGTCGGCTTACTGCGCCTCTACCGTCAGGCGCCATTCCGGCCCGAGCGACGGCAGCAGCGCCAGCAGGTCATCCCGCCTGAGCGCGACACAGCCCTCGGTTCCGGTCAGCCCGGGCCTGGCAGGATGCAGAAAGATCGCGCTGCCCGCGCCGGCCCTCGGTCTGCCGTCGTTGTAGCCCAGAGGGATCACCAGGTCGTAGAGGGCATCGTGACGCCACAGACGTTCCGCACTGACGGCACGCGGCAAGCGGATCGACCGGTTGTAGGCGGCCGCGAGGGCGTCGTCGCACCAGCCCGAATCGGGGCGCAGCGGCCAGAGCGGCAGACCGCAGCGCGGGACCAATCCCTTGTCCGGCCGGAAGAAGAGCCCCCTCAAGGAGAAGCTACCCAGTGGCGTTGCGCCGTCGCCCTCACGCTTGGCGGCGGTCACCCCGCCACGCCCGATCGCGCAGGGAAACACCTGGCTCGCCGTCCTCGCCACCCAGCGCCCCTGTTCTCTGTGCACCAGGATTTCCTGCGGGGCCGCGGCGCGCACCTCTTTGCCGCTCCGCCCTAGAAGAGGTGGCCGAAACGCCGGGCCTTGGCGCGTAGATAGGGGCGGTTATGCTCGTTGTCCGGGAAGGAATGTGGCACCCGCTCCGTTACCACGATGCCACAGTGCTCCAGCCCGGCCACCTTCTCCGGATTGTTGGTCAGCAGCCGAACCTCGCGGACACCCAAAAGCCGCAGCATCTCCGCCGCCGGCAGGTAGATCCGCTCGTCCGCATCGAAGCCGAGCTGTTCGTTAGCGTCAAGGGTATCGGCCCCTTGGTCCTGCAGCCGATAGGCGCGCAACTTGTTGACCAGCCCGATGCCGCGCCCCTCTTGCGCCAGGTAGAGCAGAATCCCGGAGCCCGACGCGCCGATGGCCTCCACCGCGCCACGCAACTGCTCGCCGCAGTCGCAGCGCAGGCTGCCCAGCAGATCGCCTGTGAAGCACTCCGAGTGCAGGCGCACCAGGACCGGCCGACTGGTATCGATCTCGCCGATCACGATGGCCAGGTGCTCCAGCCCGCCGTCGCCCGGACGGAAGGCGTGAATCCGGGTATTGGGCGCATCGGCCAGCGGCACCCTGGCCGAGGTGACCTCGCTCAACCGCCGGGTCCCGGCGTGGCGGTAGTCGGCAACCTGTCCGACCCCGACCGAGAGAATGTCCTCGGCTTCCGCCAGGCGCCGGCGCTCTGGTGCGAGCGGCACGAAGAGAGCGGCCGGCAGCAGACGGGCGAGCTTCGCCAGGTCGATGGCGGCCGCCTTCAAGCCGGCGCCGCCGGTCGCGATCCGGTTCGGCACGTTCGGCACGGGGCCCGGCGTGGTGGGATCGGCCAGCGCCGCCAGCGCTTCGCCCTCGATCCCCTCGATATCCAGCGCCACCGCTTCCTCGCCGATCGCAGCCAAACCAAGCGCCCGCGCCCGGCGCGGCGTCACCAGCATGACCGGGCGGCGCCCCGCCATCCGGGCCAGCACCGCCGTGCCCAGCACCTCACCGGTTTCGACCGCCTGCACCAAAGCAGCCTCGGCACCGTCGTGGAGCAAGACGGGCGCACCGCGCCGAAGTTCGGCGAGGGCTCTGGCAACACCCTGCAACAGGGTATCGTCGGCGAGGGCGTTGATCGGCAAACTGTCGCTCATGGGTTCCTATCCGGATAGAATCGCCGTCTCCCGCCTTCGGCCAACAGGCCAGGCAGCGACGCGACGTTCGGTCCAAAAACCTATCCTATCCTGTCGAAGATGCTCCGTTCCCTACCTACATAGCTGGTTTGCATCACGCGGCAAGCACGCGATATCATCGTTCGGCTCGTGCCTGACAATGACGAGTGCCGACCGCAGGTCTTTACCGCCCGACCGCGGAGATGGCAGGTTTGGGGGTAGGCGTCAAGGTGAGCCCGCAAGCCCGCCCGTCGCCCGATTGCCAGCTTGGAGGATGCCGAACAGGCACATGATGGCAGATGTTCTTTGGCAGGGGCTGACCCAGTCGTCCTTGGATCAGCAACTGAACTTGCGGGCGCGCTGGCCCTCCCACCAGGAGGTCCTGGAACGTTGGGCTCGCGACAGTGCCGCGCTACGCGCGCGCCTCACCGACCAGCAGACCCTGGCCTATGGCGACCACCGCCTGCAGCGGGTCGATCTCTTCCGCCCGGCGGCCAGGAGCGGACCGCTGCCGCTTCTGGTCTTCGTCCATGGCGGCTACTGGCAGAGCCTGGACAAGGACGATTTCAGCTTCATCCTGCCGCCCTTCCTGGATGCGGGCATCGCAGTCGCCTCGGTCAACTACCGCATGGCGCCCGAGGTGCGGCTGGGCGAGATCTGTGCCGACGTCACCGCGGCCCTCGACCTGCTCTCCGCCGAAGCTGCAGGCCTGGGCTGCCAGGACCAGGGCTTCGTCCTCTGCGGTCACTCCGCCGGCGGCCATCTGGTGATGCAGGAGGCGGTGCGCGAGGGCCGGGCGCTGGCAGGTGGCGAGATCGACCGTTCGCGCCTCGCTGCGGTCTGCTCGATCTCCGGCATCTACGACCTGGCGCCGTTGCAGCACTCCTACCAGCAGATCATGCTGCAGCTCAGCGATCGGGACATCTGCGCGCTGAGCCCGCTGCGCAATGCGCCGCTGCACAGCCCGCCGGTTCTTGTTGCGGTCGGTGACCAAGAGACCCCAGAATTCCTAAGACAACAGACGGCGCTGATCTCTCACTGGCAGGCACTGGACCTGCCGATCGAAGGACAGCGCGCTTCAGGCCAGGACCACTTCACCATCGTGGACCTGCTCTCGGACGCCTCGCACGCGCCGACGCGCTGGCTGATTGCGGCCTGCCTGGAAAACAGCAGGAGGGAGCAGTGAGCACACTGGTCGGTAAACGGATCCTTCTGGTCGACGACGACCAGGCGCTGCGTCAGGCCCTGGCCGAACAGCTACATCTGCACGAGGAGTTCGTCACGCAGGAGGCCGACAGCGGCCAGGCCGCGCTGGAGGTCACCAAGCAGGAGATTTTCGACGCCATCGTGCTGGATGTGGGCCTGCCCGATATCGACGGCCGCGAAGTCTGTCGCCTGCTGCGCCGCAACGGGGTCAAGTGTCCGGTGATCATGCTGACCGCCTCGGCCAGCGATGCCGACCAGATCCTGGGGCTGGACGCCGGCGCCAACGACTATGTCGCCAAGCCCTTCCGCCTGGGCGTGCTGCTGGCACGGCTGCGCGCCCAGCTCCGCCAGCACGAGCAGAGCGAAGACGCCACCTTCACCATCGGTCCCTACAGCTTCCGGCCGGCCGCCAAGCTGATGCTGCACGACGAGAAGCAGCGCAAGGTGCGCCTGACCGAGAAGGAGACGGCGATCCTGAAGTACCTCTATCGGGCCGGCGACCGCGCGGTCGGGCGCGATACCCTGCTGGGCGAGGTCTGGGGCTACAACGCCGGGGTCACCACACACACCCTGGAGACCCACATCTACCGCCTGCGGCAGAAGATCGAGGCCGACCCGACCCATCCCGCACTGCTGCTGACGGAGCCCGGCGGCTACCGCTTGGCGCCCTGATCGGGACCGGGAACCTATGCCGGCTCCGGTGTTCGGCGACGATGCGCCAGGCGCCGGCCGAGCCAGATCGTCAGCACCAAGGCCAGGAGGTTGAGCAGGCAGAAGACCGGCGCCGCCAGCCGCCAGCCGCCAGCCGAGCCGATCATCGCCGCCAGCAGCATAGGGCCGGCCAAAACGCCGATGTTGCGCAGGGTCAGCATGATGCCGAAGGCTGCCAGGGTGGCGCCCTGAGGCCCCACGATGGTGCCGGGCATGGCGAAGAGGCCGGTGGGCACGAGACCTGCCCCGATACCGTAGGCGATCAGCAGCACCACACCCCAGAGCCCTTCGCCAACACTCGGCAGAAACCACCAGCAGACCGCCTCCAGGGCGAAACCGATGATCAGCAGGCCGGCCGCGGTCACGCCGCGGCGCATCAGGCTGGCAGAGAGGAGATTGAAAGTCGCGACCAGCAGGACCGGAACGAGATAGGCATAGGTCGCTACCTCCGGCGTCGAAGCCAGCGCCTTGACCATGTAGTCCGGGAACCAGGTCATGAAGCCGATGTACTGGCCGGAGAACAGCAGAAAGCCGATACCAGCCACCCACAGCAGCTGGCGCTCCTCGCCGGTCAGCAGTACCGTCTTGCGCCCAGCCCCGGCATTGCCGGCGCCCAGGTGAATGCTGCGGCTACGCTGCATGCCGACCAGCCAGATCGCCATCGCCAGGCTTGCGGCGATGCCGATCCACCAGACCGGACGCCAAAGGCCGGCATCCTGGGTCGGAAGGCTCAAGAGAGCGGCCGTCATCTGGCCGACCGGGACCCAGCAAGCGCTCATCGCCGCCACCAGCGGCAGGTGCCGGCGCGCGGCATTGGCACCGGCGCTGGCCGGTCCGACCAGCGCCAGGATCGAGAAACCGAGTCCCTCGAGCGCCCGCCCGGCCAGCACCACCCAGCCCGACTGCGGCACCGCCAGCACCAGGAGCGTGCCCAGCACGAAGCAGGCGAGCCCGCACCAGAGTGCGGTGACCGCACGGCCGGCGGCGATGACGCGCGACAGCGGCAGGGTGGTCAGCAGGCCGACCAGGGCATAGATGCTCATGAAGCCGCCGGCCAGGACCAGGTCGTAGTGATAGTCCGACAGCATGATCGGCAGCACGGGCGGCAGCTTGAACTGCTGGAAGGCGGCGAAGCTAGCCAGTACCAGACCGAAGGCAACCCCGACCCAGCGGGTCTTCTCGTCGCGTGCCACGTCCAACCGTCAGCCCTCTCTTCGCCTACCGGGCGGAACGGAAAGAAGGGAGACGCTTCTCTTCCGGCAGTAGCCTCGGCTCGATTTCCGATCGCAGAGCGCCCGCCGCTTCGCATAGCGCCCTACCCGAAGCCTTTGCACTTTCGCCGTACAATCGCCATGTCCTAGACTGCATAGGAGCAATGAAGCGGGCATTGGCTGCTACAAGGGGGCGATCGAAGGTCCAGATGACGGTGGAACAGACGCAGCTTCGGTTCCTCGTCCGGTTCTGGGGTGTGCGCGGTTCGATCGCCTGCCCGGGACCGGATTACGTGCGCTACGGCGGCAATACCTCCTGCATCGAGGTGCGCCTCGGCGACCGCATCCTGATCTTCGACGCCGGCACCGGCTTGCGCCCCCTGGGCAAGGCCCTGCTGCCCGAGTTTCCCCTGGACGCCGATATCTTCCTGACCCACACCCACGTCGATCACATTCACGGCTTCCCCTTCTTCGCGCCCTTCTTTGCCGCACAGAACCGCTTCCGCGTCTGGGCCGGAAACCTGGCGCCACGGCTGACCCTGAAGCACGTCTTCTGCAAGTACATGGCCGAGCCGCTGTTTCCGGTACCGCCCGATATCTTTGCCGCCGAGATGGAGTATC
Organism: Rhodospirillaceae bacterium N.6G; assembly: GCA_046233115.1. Classification (GTDB taxonomy): domain Bacteria; phylum Pseudomonadota; class Alphaproteobacteria; order Kiloniellales; family JACOMY01; genus JACOMY01. Next base: position 126,461 of record JBJXHM010000010.1, read on the forward strand.
GCGACTTCGAGGCCGGCGAGACCCTGACCCCGGCGCCAGGCGCCTGCCTGAAGACGGCGCCGCTGAACCACCCGCAGGGAGCCACCGCCTACCGGCTGGAGCAGGGCGGCCGCAGCTTCTGCTACGTCACCGACACCGAGCATGTGGAGGGCGCGCTGGACCGGCGGATCCTCGAGCTGGTCGCCGGCGCCGACGTGATGGTCTACGATTCGACCTATACCGACGAAGAATTCTCGCAGTACCGGGGCTGGGGCCACTCCACCTGGCAGGAGGGCCAGCGTTTGGCCGACGCAGCCGGGGTCAAGCGCCTGGTGCTCTTCCACCACGACCCCAGCCACGACGACGCGGCGATGGACCGGATCGCCGCCGGCGCCGAGGCCGCGCGCCCAGGCACCCTGGTCGCCCACGAAGGCCTGACACTGGACCTCTAGTCCCGCGCTCTCTCCCCTCTCACGGCTTTCTGATCCGTGCTTGCCAGGCCAGCGCCCACATAACGAATGAAAGAGCTGTCGGCCTGCGCCGAGAGCCATCACCGCCCGGTTAGGCTTGCTCCCGAAATGACTGCGAAGAGATCACCGTCGAACCCCCCTTTCCGCAGTACCGGCAGGCCTCCGGCCGAACGGCGTCGGGCCTGAGTCATGTGGCGCTGGCTCAAGGCCTTCTTCGTCGGCCCCTCCGAAAGCGATCTGCCCGACCGCCTGCGTCAGGCGATCCGCCGGCAGCAGGACCGCAGCGAGCGCATCACCGGCTGTATCCAGCTCGCCGTAGTGCTGCTCTGGGCCTCGCTCTGGGCGGTCTCGCCGAACATGGCCGAGGGCCCTGCCGCCTTCACCGTACCGGCCGGCCTCGGCATCTACTTCGTCATCACCATCGTGCGTATCGTCTGGTCCTACCGGGCCCGCCTGCCGGAATGGGCGCTGACGATCTCGATCGTCTTCGACATGACCCTGCTGATGACGGTGATCTGGTCCTTCCATCTGACCTACGACCAGCCGCCCTCCTTCTATCTGAAGGCACCGACCCTGCTCTACGTCTTCGTCTTCATCGCGCTGCGCAGCCTGCGCTTCGAGGCGCGCTATGTGCTGCTGGCCGGCGGTCTCGCTGCGGCCGGCTGGGCGATCATGGTGGCCTACGTGGTGCTGGCCGAGGGCGGCACGATGATGATCACGCGCGACTACATCGCTTACATGACCTCCAACTCGCTGCTGCTGGGGGCCGAGTTCGACAAGATGATCACCATCGTGATCTTCACCCTGGTGCTGGCCGCGGCGCTGGCCCGGGCCAAGGCCCTGCTGCTGCGCTCGGTCAGCGAGGAGCAGAAGGCCCGCGCACTCTCGCGCTTCTTCGACGTCGGCGTGGCGGAGCGGATCAAGAGCGCCGAGCGCGAGATCAGCGCCGGCCAGAGCGAGCTTTGCGACGCCACCATCCTCTCTGTCGACCTGCGCGGCTTCACCCCGCTGGCAGCCAGCCAGCCGGCAGAGGAGACCGTGCAGCTGCTGAACGACTACCAGGCGCTGATGGTGCCGATCATCCGCGCACACGGCGGCGCAGTCGACAAATTCCTTGGCGACGGCATCCTCGCCAGCTTCGGCGTGGTCGAGCAGCGCGAGACCTATGCTGCCGACGCCGTGGCCGCACTCTTCGACCTGCTGGCCGCGGCGGCGATCTGGGAAGAGGAGCGGCGCGCCAAAGGCCTGGCCGCCCCCAAGGTCAATGCCGCGCTGACCAGCGGCCGGGTCCTGCTCGCGGTGATCGGCGAGGACGAGCGCCTGGAATACACCGTGATCGGCGAGGCGGTGAACCTCGCCGCCAAGCTGGAGAAGCACAACAAGGTGCTGAAGACCCGCGCACTCGCCGACGCCCGTACCTGCGCGCTGGCCAGCCGCCAGGGCTACACTGCCGACAAGAGCTGGCAGGCGCTGCCGGCCTCCGAACTACCAGACGCCGGCGGCCGCCTCGACCTCGTGGTCCTTGCCGGCTAACTGGCCTCCGGCTTGTGCGCCAGGGCGTCGCCTGGAACGATCGGCATGGTGCCCTCATGCCCCGGCGGCTGCCAGAAGAAGCGCAGCGTCGAGGTGTTCTTGCGCTCGAAGTAGCGGATGGTCAGCGGATACCAGCCGGGCGTCTTCACGTTGAAGGTGCCGATATCGGAATAGCGGTCGGAATGGACGTCCGGATCCTCGACGATCTGCTTGCCATCGATCTCCAGCCTCACACCGTCGTTGGAGGCGAAGACGAAGCCATACTCGCCGGTCTGATCGAGGTGGATATAGCCGGTGATGACGGCCATGACGCCGTCGGAGAAACGGCTGGTCAGCACCTTCTTCTTACCGACCTTGTAGTCGACCGTCGGCAGCGGCGGACCGACCCGGCACTCCACCTGGTCTTCCCAGCCGGCCATCTCGTCGATGTGACGGATCTTACCGTACATGTAGCAGACACCCAGGCCTGGCTCGAGGCCCTCGCTGGAACTCAGCATCTCGGCCCGCGCCGAAGCGAGGGGAGCTTGAAGGACACCGCCGCCGATCAGGGCCGCAAGAGCACAGAGGACGAACTTGTTCACCATTGCCTCCACTTGCACGTCAGGTAAAGAGTCACTGTCCTACGTGAACAAAAGCGAGACAAGGGTCAAGCGGCGATATCATGGCGCGGCATTGCGACTGCCGCGCCGAGGCACCCCGTCCTAGCGGTAGGGATCGGCCGCGTCGCGCATGCCATCGCCCAGGAAGTTGAAGGCCAGCACCACCAGCACCACCGGCACCGCCGGCAGCAGCAGCCAGGGATAGAGCACCACCACGTTGATGTTCTGCGCCTCGGTCAGCAGCACCCCCCAGGAGGTGATCGGCGGGCGCAGCCCCAAGCCCAGGAAGGAAAGCGCCGTCTCCGCCAGGATCATCGAGGGAATGGAGAGCGTCAGCGAGGCGATCAGGTGACTGGAGAAGCTGGGCAACAGGTGGCGGAAGATGATCCGCCCCGGCGAGGCGCCCATGAGCTGGGCCGCCTGGGTGAAGTCCTCTTCCCGCAGCGACAGCAGCTTCGAGCGCACCGCACGCGCCAGGCCCGGCCAGTCGAGCAGCGCCAGGATCAAGGTGATCCCGAAGAAGACCCAGAGCGGCGACCAGGTCACCGGCAGGATGGCCGAGAGCGCCAGCCACAGCGGGATCTCGGGGAAGGAGCGCACCACCTCGATCAGGCGCTGCACGGCGCTGTCGACCAGCCCGCCGTAGTAGCCGGCGAGCCCACCGATGGTGATGCCCAGCACGAAGGAGAAGGCGATGCCGATCAGGCCGATCGAGAGCGAGATGCGCGCGCCGTAGATGATGCGCGAGAGCACGTCGCGCCCCAGCCGGTCGGTGCCCATCAGGTAGAGCGTGCCGCCCTCGGCCGGACAGAAGAGGTGGAACCGCGATTCAATCAGGCCCCAGAGCTTGTAGGAATCGCTGAGACAGAGGAAGCGGATCGGATAGATCTTGTCTGGCGACTCGCTGTACTCCCGCTTCAGGGTCTCCATGTTCAGCTTGTAGTCGTAGCCGTGGACGAAGGGCCCGACCAGGGAACCGTCGTTGAACAGGCCGACCGACTGCGGCGGCGCATAGATGTGCGAGGTATCGCGCGTCTCCAGGCCGTAGGGCGCGATCACCTCGACGAAGAGGGTCATGAGGTAGAGCGCCAGCAGGAAGTAGAGCGACCAGACCGCCAGGCGATGGCGCCTGAAGCGCCACCACATCAGCTTCCAGGCCGGCGCCTGGAAATAGCGCTCCTGCTCCTTCGTCATCACCTCGCGGGAATAGGGATCGAAGGGAGCCTCGCTGACGAAGTGCTCCAGCCGGTCCGCCAGCTCGTCGCGCCGCCCGCTCATTTCTGGCTCCCCCCTTCGAGGCGAATTCTGGGATCGAGCGCAGCCAGCGCCAGGTCGGAGATCATCATGCCGAAGATGGTCAGCATCGAGAGGAACATGAGGAAGGAGCCCGCGAGGTACATGTCCTGCACCTTCAGCGCCTGGATCAGCATCGGGCCGGTCGTCGGCAGGTTCATCACGATCGAGACCACCGCGGCCGAAGAGACCAGCGAGGGCAGGTAGTTGCCGATGTCGGCCACGAAGGGGATCAGCGAGACCCGCAGCGGATACTTGAGTAGCAGCTTGCCGGGCGAGAGGCCTTTCGCCTTGCCGGTGATGACGTACTGCTTGTTCAGCTCGTCCAGCAGGTTGGCGCGCAGCCGGCGGATCATGCCGGCGGTGCCGCTGGTCCCGATCACGATGACCGGCACGATCAGGTGGGTCAGGACCGAGCCCAGCTTGGCCATGCTGAAGCCCTGATCGAGGTACTTGTCGTCCATCAGGCCGCCGATCTGCACCCCGAACCAGACGTTCATGAAGTACATCAGGATCAGCGCCAGCAGGAAGTTCGGCGTCGCCAGCCCGATGAAGCCCAGGGTGGTGAAGGCGTAGTCGCCGGCGGAGTACTGCCTGACCGCCGAATAGATGCCTATGGGAAAGGCCACGATCCAGGTGAAGAGGATGGTAGCCAAGGAGACCAGGAAGGTGAGCCACAGCCGGTCGCCCACCACCTGGTTCACCGGCAGCTGGTACTCGAAGGAATAGCCGAAGTCGCCGACCAGCAGGTTGCCGACCCAGTCGACGTACTGCTCCAGAAAGGGCTTATCCAGCCCGTACTCCTCGCGCAGGAAGGCGATGCGGCCCTCGTCGACTGATTCCCCGCGGCTCTGCAGCTCGGTGATGTAGGTGTCGAGGTAGTTGCCGGGCGGCGCCTGGATGATGGCGAAGATGATGAAGGAGGTGACCAGCAGGGTCGGCACCATCATCAGCAGGCGGCGGGCGAGATAGCTCAGCATGTCGGCGCTGCCTCCAGAACCTCGGGGACCGAACTGGCCCGAACCCAGTGGTCGGGCTGCACCTCGATCAAGGTGGGCTGCCGGCCCTCCGCGATGGTGAAGGGCGCGGGCCAGGCACCGGGGTCGGAGGCCCGCCCCGCCATCAGCGCGGCCAGGTCGAGCTGATCGTCCAGGCGCGGCTCCGGCACCGCGGTCAGCAGCGCCCTGGTGTAGGGATGGATCGGCGACTTCATCAGGCTGGCGCAGGTCGCCGTCTCGACGATTCGGCCGCGGCACATGACCATGATCCGGTCGGCGATGTAGTTCACCACCGCCAGGTTGTGGCTGATGAAGAGGTAGGTCAGCCCCAGCTCTTTCTGCAGATCCTTCAAGAGGTTCAGGATCTGCGCCTGGATCGAGACGTCGAGCGCGGAGACTGGCTCGTCGCAGATCACCAGCTCCGGCTTCAGGGCCAGGGCGCGGGCGATGCCGATGCGCTGGCGCTGGCCGCCGGAGAAGGAGTGCGGGTAGCGCTTGGCGTGCAGCGGCCTGAGCCCCACGACCTGCAACAGCTCGGCCACCAGGGCCTCGCGCTCGGCCGCGGTGCCGACCTCGTGGATATCCAGCGGCTCGCGGATCAGGTCGCCCACCGTCATCCGCGGATTCAGCGAGGAGAAGGGATCCTGGAAGATGAACTGCAACGAGGGGCGGAAGCGCACCAGATCCTTGCCCTTAAGGGCCAGCATGTCGATCCGGCCCTTGCTACCGTGGAAGGTGATCTCTCCGGTGTCGGGGGTGAGCGCGCGCATGATGATCTTAGACAGCGTGGTCTTGCCGCAGCCCGATTCGCCGACCAGACCCAGGCATTCGCCGCGCTTCACCGTGAAGCTGACGTCGTCGACCGCCATCACCTCGGTCTTGGCCCCCCCCAGGATGGCGCTGCGCCGCAGCTTGAAGGTCTTGCGCACGCCAGCGACCTGCAGGATCGGCGCGCCTTCCTTCACCTCGCCCTGGCTCTCGTGCACCTGCTTGGCCAGCAGGCGACTCTGCTCGTTCTGCTGGATCTCGCGGATCGGGGTCAGGCGCTCGCCCGGCGCCATGTCGAAACGCGGCACCGCCTTCAGCAGCGCCTTCAGATAGGGATGACCCGGGTGGGTGAAGATGTCCTCCAGGCTCCCCCGCTCCATCACCTGGCCGTGGTACATGACCACCACCTCGTCGGCCATGTTGGCCACCACACCGAGGTCGTGGGTGATCAGCAGCAGGGCCATGCCGAGGTCGCGCTGCAGGTCGCTCAAGAGCTTCAGGATCTGCGCCTGGATGGTGACGTCCAGCGCCGTGGTCGGCTCGTCGGCGATCAGCAGCGCCGGGCGGCACACCAGCGCCATGGCGATCATCGCCCGCTGCCTGAGGCCGCCTGAGAGCTCGAAGGGATAGGTGTCGAGGGCGCGGGCGGGGTCGGGGAAGCCAACCGCGGTCAGCATCTCCTGCGCCAGCGAGAGGGCTTCCATCCGACTGACGTCGCGGTGCAGCGACACCGCCTCGCTGATCTGGTCGCCGACAGTGTGGACCGGCGAGAGCGAGGTCATCGGCTCCTGGAAGATGATCGAGATGCGTCCGCCGCGGAGCGCACGATAGGCGCTGGAGTCGGGCTTGATCTGCGCCAGGTCCTTGACCGCACCGCCATTCGTCGGGTCGGCGAAGAGGATCGAGCCGGATTCGATCTTGGCGACCTTGGGCAGGATTCCCAAGATCGCCTGGCTGACCACCGACTTGCCGGAGCCCGATTCGCCGACCAGGGCCACGGTCCGCCCGGCCGGGATGCGGAAGCTGGCGCCACGCACGGCCTCCAGCCGTCCCTCGGCCAGGTCGAAGGCGATCCGGAGATCCTGGACCTCCAAGAGATTCCCGGTCACCTCTGTTCCCCTCTCCTCGCCTCAGCCACCGTTTGCCTCACCCTCGTTCCTCCTGCGCGCCGCGTTCTTCGGTTGCGGATCGCCACTCCGCCGCCTTCTCCGGCGGCACCGTATCTTGGTCTGGATCGACGCCGATGTCCAAGAGGTTGCCGGCCGTCGCGGGATCCAGGGCCAATCCGGCGGCGCGAGCGGCCCGCGCCGCCCGCCAGGCGACCAGGGCGAAACCATCCAGGGTCGAATCGAACTTCACCCGAGACTTACCCGCACTCAAGGTCAATTCCATGAAACCGCTCGTCGTTTCCTCCCCGGCCCGCAGCTTCCGGTGCTGCCGGCGGCTACCGTAGAAGCGCAGCTTCAGGCGGTCGAGTTCGGCCCAGGGCAGCACCTGCTCCCCCAGATCGCGCACCCAGAGCCCCTCCTCGCCGATGGCGATGCGCTGTAGCTGCTTCTCCAAGGTGCGCCGGCCGAAGTAGAGGAAGAGCAGCGCGATGGCACCGAAGACGATACCGGTCCACCAGGTCAGCGGCGCGAAGAGCAGCATGCCGAAGCCGATGCCCAGCCCACAGAGCGTGCGCAGCCAGTCGGCCGTCAGGCTGCGGGGCGGGTAGCGCAGCTCCAGCATCGCGCCCTCACCCGACCGCCAAGGCGGCGAGTTGGCGCGCGGTCTCGACGGCGCCGTCGAGCGAGATGCGGTGCGCGGCGTGTTCCAAGGCGGACTCGCGCGCGGCCAGCGCGAAGGCCTCGGCAATGGCCTGGTTAAGGCGCGGGCCGGTCAGGCCCTCCTCTTCGACCAGCACCAGGCGGCCGGCCTCGGCCAGCAGGCGCGCGCGCAGGGTCTGCTCGCTCTCGCCACCGGCGGCGAAGGGGACGACCACGGCCGGGATGCCGGCGGCCAGCACCTCCAGCGAGGTGTTGTAGCCGGCCTGGCTGATCGAGAGCGCGGCCTCGGACAGCAGGGTCAGGAAGTCAGGACGCGAGCGTTCGACCAGCACACCCGCGGGCGCCGCCGCCTGCAGTGCCTCGAAGCGCGCGTCGGGCAGGTTGTAGCCGATCAGCACGCGCCAGGTCCGGTCGCGGTACGGCGAGAGGGGATAGGCCGCGAAGACGGCACGGACCAGCGGCTCGGCCACCGCTCCGCCGCCGGTCGAGACCAGCACCTCGCCGTCGGCCCGCACCTTGCGCTCCGGAATCTGCGAATCGACGACGTAACCGGTGTAGCGGATGCGCTCGCCCAGGGCTGCGACCTCGGGAAAGGTGCGCTCGAAAGGAATGAGATCGGGATCGCCGTGTACCAGGACGCGGTCGTAGTAGCGCTGTGCCGTCTCCACGATCCAGGCGATCTTGCCCGGCTGCTTCAGGGTGGTGAGGATGTCGCGCACCGAGGAAGCGATCTGCGGACGCCAGGGCGCCGCCTTCGCCGCCTCCAGCAAGGGCAGCACCTCGAAGCGCATCTGCCGTCGGCCAAAAGGGAACATCTCGGTCAGTAACACGCGCGGGCGGGTCGCCTCGAAGAGCGCCAGAAGCTGCGCCTTGCGCTCGGCCTTCACCGCGTCCTCGACCAGGGTGCCGTCGTCCAGGATGAGGGCGCTGAAGGCCTCGTCCCTGGTGCGGATCGGCGGCTGGAGCTGCACCAGGCGGGCGTCACCGAAATCGGCGTCGGCGACCGGCATCCCACCGCTCACCACCGTGACCTTGAGCCCCTGCCGGGCCGCCTCACGGGCGATCAGCGCCGCCCGCTTGAAATGGCCGATGCCCAGCAGGTGCTGCACGTAGAGCAGCAGATCGACCCGCTCGGACATCAGGAGAGCTCCAGATTGAGGCGGCAGAGCGTAAGGCGCCCCTGCGGCCCGATGGCAAAGAGATGGCCGCAGGCAGGACGCAGCCGCTCCGACCAATCTTGGCGCATGTCCCATCCGCATGCCAGGGCCAAAAGCGCACGGATCACGCCCTTATGAGTCACCAGCACACGGCCCTCACCGGCACCGCCGAGCCCTGCCAGGAAAGGCTGGACGCGCTGGCCCACGCCGCGCGGGCTCTCGCCGCCAGGTGGTCTGAGGTCCAGGCCGCGGGCCTCCATCGCCCGCATGGCCTCGCCCAGCTCGGCCCGCAGGTCGGCCAGGCGTCGGCCCTCCCAGCGCCCCCAGTCCATCTCGATCAGCCAGGGCACCGTCTGCGGCCGGCAGCCCATCAGCAGCGCCGTCTGCTGCGCGCGCTGCAGCGGCGAGGTCAGCACCGGCCAGTCCGCGGCCCAGTAGGGCAGGCGCCAGCGCGAGGCCTCGGCCCGGCCGCGGGCGGAGAGCGCGATGTCGCTGCGGCCCTGCAAGCGGCGGGCCTGGTTCCACTCGGTGGTGGCGTGACGGAGCAGGAGAAGCTTCATAGCCGCGTTTCCTCCAGCGCGGCGGTGAGCCGGGCGGCGGCGGCCGGCAGATCGTGGCGGGTGTCGATGCGGGCGGCCGCGGCCGCGCCCATGCGCGTGCGTTCCCCCGGCTCGGCCAAGAGGCGCGCCAGCGGCCGGGCGAAGGCGGCCGGCTCCTCGATCTCGGCAAGCAGGCCGGTCTCGCCCTCCTGCAGGATCGCCGCCACGCCGGGCCGGCGGCCCACCACCGCCGGGAGGCCGCTCGCCTGGGCCTCCAGGAGGGCCATGCCATAGGCCTCGTTGACCGCGGGCCAGGCAAAGAGGTCGGCCGCCGCCAACGGCTCGGCCAGCGCCTCTTCGGGAAGCTGGCCCAGGTAGCGCAGCCGCGCCACCGCCGGCCCGAGGGCCGCGGCGAAGGCGGCCTCGACCGCCTGCCTGGCCGGCCCGTCGCCGATGACCAGGAGCTGCCAGTCCTGCGTGGTGACCTGGCCCAGGGCCTCGGCGAGGATGCGGTAGGAGGCGAGCTTGTCGCCCTCGCGCATCATCGCCAACGCGACGATCCAGGGTTGTTGCGGGTCGAGGCCGAGTCGTTCGACGTAGCCGGCGCGCAGGGCGGCACGGCGGGCGCGAGCGGCGCGATAGGGAGCCGCATCGAGGAAGGCCGGCAGCAGTTCCTGCCGGGTTCCCGGCGGCAGGCACTCGGCGTCCTCCGGGTTGATCTGCAGCACCAGGGCCGCCGCCTCGACCGAGGCCACCGCGGCCCGGTGGCCGATATCCCAGGGGCCGCCGGCACGCTTGTAGGCCAGCGAGGCCTCGACCAGCAGATAGGGGATGCCCAGCGCCGCGGCGACGCGCGGCCCGATCAGGTCCGGCGCCTTGTAGTAGAGGTGATAGGTGAGCCAGGCCTCGGGCCGCTCGACCACCGAGCGGTCGCGGTAGTGGGCGATCAGCCGGGCGGTGAGGCGTTCACCCAACTCGGCCAGGCGGGCCTGGCGGGTGAGGTCCGGCCGGCCCTGCCAGGTGCGGAAGCGCGAGGCCAGCTCAACCCTGTGACCGCCCAGCCGCAGGGCCTGGATCAAGAGCCGCGCCACCGCACGGTCGCCCGAGGGCACGGGATGGTCCGGCGGCTTCATCGGTGCATAGAAGGCGACTCGCATCGGGGCCGCTCTCGGTCAGGCCCGCACCCGGTCGGCAGCGACCTCCACCGGCGGTGCGATCCCCAGACGCTGCAACAGTCCCTCGAGACAGGGGCCGGCATCGAACTCGGCACGCACGCGGGCCTGTCCTGCCCGGCCCAGGGCCTCGCGGCGCTCGGGCGCGCGGATCAGCGCCTCCAGGGCCGTGGCCAGGGCCGCCGGATCGGCCGGCGGCACCAGGACGCCGGTCTCCTCGGGCAGGATCAGCTCCTCGATTCCCGGCAGACGGGTCGCCAGGCAGGCCAAGCCCTGGCTCTGTGCCTCCATCAGCACGTTGGGCAGGCCGTCGCGGTCGCCGTCGGCGGCGATCTTGCTGGCCAGCACGAAGAGATCGGACCTGCGGTAGGCCTCGAGCACCCGCTTTTGCGGCTGGGCGCCCAGCCAGGAGATCCGCCCATCGATGCCGAGCCGCTGCGCCTGCGCCTGCAACGCCTTCAGCTCGCCGCCACCGCCGATGTGGGTCAGGTGCCAGTCGAGCTCCGCCGGCAGGGCGCCCAGCGCCTGCAGCAGGTCGTCGTAACCCTTCTTCACCACCGCACGGCCGACCGAGAGCAGTTGGACCGGGCCACCTGCCCCGCCGTCCGCTCGCGAAGCGTCGCGGGCAAAGGCCGGAAAGCGGCTGAGGTCGATGCCGTGGCGCACCAGGCCGACGCGGGCCGGGTCGGCGGCGAGCCCGGCCAGGTGCTCGTAGCCGGATCGGGTGCAGGTGACCAGCCAATCGAGGTCGGCCAGCTTCTCCCGCTTGTCCCAGTCCGGCGTGGTCCAGATGTCCTTGGCGTGGGCCGAGCAGGACCAGGGCAGGCCGGCGATCATCGCGGCGTAGCGGGTCGCGGAGGCCGGCGTGTGCAAGAAGTGGGCGTAGAGCCGGCTGCACCCCGGCGCCAGGCTGTCAGCCAGCACCAGGGCCTGGCCGAAGCGGCGCACCCGGTTGCGGGTGAAGTCGCGCTTCAGGTCCTTGAGAAAAGCGGCGCGGGCGCGGCGATAGCCCGGCCGGCGGCGCTGGCGCCACCAGGCGCGCAGCACCCGCAGCGGCTCGTCATGCAGGTATTCCGGCAGGTAGACCACCTCGGCCGCGATCTCCTCGTGCACCGGATGACGCGCCGGATCGGTCGGGTGGCGGAGCGAGTAGAGCTTGAGGCGCAACCCGGCGCGCTCCAGCCCCAGCAGTTCCTGCGCGATGAAGGTCTCGCTAAGCCTGGGGTAGCCTTTCAGGACAACGGCAAGATGGTCGTCGGCAAGATGGTCGTCGGCAAGATGGTCGTCGGACCGGGGCCCGGCACCCCTTGCGGTCTCGCCGGAGGGCGCCGCGCTCACGCCCTGGCGTCGGCCGCGCGCGGACGGACCCGGCCGGGATGGCGGCCGCTGATCCAGCGGTTGGCCAGGCGCACCACGTTCTCCGCACCGTCGAGCAGGCCGGGCACCACGACGCTGGAGGGCAGCGGCTGTTGCGGCAGGTGGCGCAGCGCGGTCGCCATGTCGGCCGCCGCACGCACGCTGTCGTCGGTCAGCATGTGCACCAGGCCCAGCTCCTGCGCCCGGCTGGCCCTGAGGTACTGCTCCTTGCGCGGCTTGGTGCGCGGGATGATGATCGCCCGCTTGTCGAAGGACAGCAGCTCGCAGAAGGTGTTGTAGCCGCCCATGCAGACGACGCCGACCGCCTTCTCGAACAGGGCCTCCAGGTGTGCGTCGAAGGTGATGGCCTCGACCTTGTCCAGCTTGGCCGCGCGCGCCAGGAACTCCGACTGGCGCTCGCTGGCCATGAAGGGGCCCAGCACCATCAGCGCCGGGTAAGGCAGATGCGGGTCGCTCTCGTAGGCCCTGAGCACCCAGTCGATGATCTCCTCGCCGTCGCCGCCGCCGCCAACGGTGACCAGGACATAGGGCTCGTCGATCTTCTTCAGCACCATCCCCCCGACGCCGCTGGGCGGGGTGCGACGCAGATAGCCGGTATAGACCAGCGACTTGCGCAGCGAGTCCGGCAGGCCGATCCCGGCCAGCGGCTCACAGATCTGCGGCAGGCCGTAGACCCAGATCTCGTCATAGTACTTTTGCAGCGCCGGGACGGTGTGCTTGCGCTCCCACTCGGTCTCCAGCAGTTCGGGGTCGTCCATGACGTCGCGCAGCCCCAGGATGCAGGGCACCCCGCGTTCGCGCAGCATGGCTAGGGTCGGCTCGACCTCGCCGCGCAGGCCCAGCGGCTCCTTGTCGACCAGGAAGAGGTCGGGGTCGAAGGTCTTGGCCGTGTGCTCCACGATCGAGGCCCTGAGCGCCAGGGTCTCTTCCACGTCGATGCGCAGCTTCAGGGAGGTGTAGTCACCGTTGCGCAGCTTGATGACGCCCGGCACGCGGACGAAATCGACCCGCGAGCGAAAATCGAAGCTGCCGATGATCGGCGACCCGGAGAGGATCAGGACCGACAGCTCGTCATCGGCTTCAACCAGGGCGTGGGCGACGGTTCGACAGCGCCGCAGATGTCCCAGGCCGAAAGAATCGTGGCTGTAGATCAGTATTCGCCTGCTTTTCCGGCGCATGGAAAACCCCGAACCTGCCCCTCGGTGGTGTGTGTTGGTGCCGCTTTCGGCACCAGCTTGTCAAGCGCCCCGCCTTGCAGGAGACTGCCGCATGCGTTGGGGCGACGCCACGACAAAGATGTAGACTTGATTTCCTTGCCCGGAAGGCAAGACTGTCGGCGCTGCCTTGCGGGGGGAGTGAAAAGCGAGGGTATGGAGCACAACCTCTTCAGATACGTGTGGCGCCACAGCAAACCGGAGCAGGTGACCATCCTGCTGCTGGTGGCGATCTCGATGCCCTTCTACTTCCTCTCCCTGGACCTGCCAAAGCAGATTGTCAACCAGGGCATCCAGGGCAAGGGCTTCACCGAGGAGGTCACCACACAGAGCTTCCTGGTGATCAACCTGCCCTTCGGCGAGATGCTGACCGGCAGTCCGATAGAGCTCTTCTCCGGATTTCGGTTCGAGCAATCGACCCTGCTGATCGTGCTGTCGCTCTCCTTCCTGGCGCTGGTGATCGTCAACGGCCTGTTCAAGCTGAACATCAACACCAAGAAGGGGCGCATGGGCGAGCGCTTGCTGCGCCGCCTGCGCTATGAGCTGAGCGACCGCGTGCTGCGCTTCCCGCTGCCGCACCTGCGCAAGATGAAGCAGGCCGAGGTCGCCACCATGATCAAGGACGAGGTGGAGCCTTTGGGCGGCTTCATCGGCGACGCCTTCGTGACGCCGGCCTTCCTCGGCGGCCAGGCGCTGACGGCGCTGACCTTCATCATGGTGCAGTCGGTCTATCTGGGGACGGTCTCGCTCGCCATCGTGCTGACCCAGGCCTGGCTGATCCCGAAGCTGAGGCGGCGGCTGCTGCAACTGGGCAAGCAGCGCCAGCTCGCCGCCCGCGCGTTGGCCGGGCGCATCGGCGAAGTGATGGACGGCGCCACCGAGATGCACGCGAACGACACCTCGAACTGGGAACGCGCGGACCTGGTCGGCCGCCTGGGCCACATCTTCCTGATCCGCTTCGAGATCTATCAGCGCAAGTTCTTCGTCAAGTTCCTGAACAACTTCCTGAGCCAGCTCACCCCCTTCATCTTCTATCTGGTGGGTGGCCTGCTGGCGCTGGCCGGCCAGCTCGACATCGGTGCGCTGGTCGCCGTGATCGCCGCCTACAAGGATCTGCCGGGCCCGATCAAGGAGCTGATCGACTGGGACCAGCAGCGCCTGGACGTCACCATCAAGTACGAGCAGGTGATCGAGCAGTTCGAGCCGGGCGAGATGATCCCGCCGGCCTCGCAGGCCGTGATCACCGATCCGGTGCCGCCGCTGACCGGCAAGCTGGAGGCCAATAACCTCTCCCTGATCGAGGACGACGGCACCCATCGCCTGCAGGGCCTGAATCTGGAGATACCGCTGGACCAGCACTGGGCGATCGTCGGCGACAGCAACAGCGGCAAGGAACGCCTGGCCGGCGTGCTCGCCGGCCTCGAATATCCCAGCGGCGGCAGCTTGCGTATCGGCGGCAAGGATGTGACCGATATGCCGGAGTGGGTCACCGGCCGGCGGCTCGGCTACGTCGCGCCCGACGTCTATCACTTCCCGCTTTCGGTCCGCGAGAACCTGCTCTACGGCCTGCGTCATGCGCCCTACCGACCGGGCCCCGCCGGCGAGGAGGCGAAGGACGACTTCAAGGACCGCGAGAGCAAGCGGGCCGGCAATCCGGTGCTGCCGGTCGACTACGACTGGATCGACCGCAGCCCGATCGGCGAGACCCACGACGACGAGGAAGCCGCGCTGCGCCGCTCGCTGCACCTGATCGGCATGGAGCACGACGTCTTCCGCTTCGGCATCTACGGCACGATCGACCCAGACAAGCATCCCCAGATGGCCGGAGACCTGTTGCAGGCCCGCCGCCTGCTGAGCGAGAAGCTGGAAGAGGAAGGCCTCGCCGACCTGGTCGACCGTTTCGATCCCGATGCCTACAACCGCTCCAGCACCCTGGCAGAAAACCTGCTGTTCGGCACCACCAACAATCCCAACCTGCAGGGCGCGGCCCTGGCGCGAAACGCCAAGGTCCTGAAGGTGCTGGCAGAGACCGAGAGCGGCGGTGTCAGCCTGGCGCACGACCTCCGCGAGATGGGCCTCTCGATCGCACGGACCATGCTCGAACTCTTTGCCGACCTGCCCGCCGGACATCCCTTCTTCGACCAGTTCAGCTTCATCGAGGCCGACGACCTGCCGGAGTTCGAGAGCGTGATCGCCAAGGTCGACCGTTCCGGCCTGGAAGGCCTGAACGAGGAAGAGATGGCGAGCCTGCTGCAGCTCACTTTCAGCTACTCCGAGGCGCGCCATCGCCTGGGCCTGATCGACGAGGCCATGGAGGCGAAGATCCTGGCCGCCCGCAAGGCACTGGCCGAGACGCTGAACAGCGGCGAGATGACCGACCTGGAGCCCTACGACCCGGAGCGCTACAACGCCGCCGCACCGATCCTGGTCAACGTGCTGTTCGGCCGCGTGGTCTATGGCCAGGCCGAGGGCGAGTCGACCCTGCAGTTCCTGGTGGTCCAGGTGCTGGACGAGCTGGATTTGCGCGGCGCGGTCATGGAGGTCGGCCTGGGCTACAACGTCGGCCTGGGCGGCAAGCGCCTCAGCCCCTCGCAACGCCAGCTACTGGGCCTGGGCCGGGCGCTGTTGAAGGACCCCGACCTCCTGATCGTGAACGACGCCCTGGGCGCGCTGGACAGCAGCACCCAGGCCACCATCATGGAGCGGGTACGCAAGCACCGCGCCGGCCGCGGCATCGTCTGGACCATGACCCGGCCGCAGTCCGCCAACGGCTTCGAGCAGGTGGCAGTCATGAGCGACGGACGTCTCTCCGCGAAGGGCAGCTTCGACGAATTGACCAAGCCCGGCGCGGTACTGGCCGCAGAGATCGGAAGGGGTTAGGCTATGCAATCGATCGCTGAGTCCTATTCTCATGGTGTGACAGCGCGCCTCTGCACGAGACCTCGCTGCACCAAACAAGGGCTGGGAGCACTGACAGCATGAGCTTGGAATCGGAAGTCGACGCCCTGAAGAAGGTACCGCTCTTCGCCAACATCGAAACCAGCAAGCTGAAGCTGATGGCCTTCGCCAGCGAGCGCCTGACCTTCCGTCCGGGCCAGGTCCTGGTGAAGCAGGGCGATCAGGGTGACGCCGCCTACATCATCCTGGAAGGCGAGGCCGAGGTGGTGCTGTCGCAGGACGACGGCAGCGAGGTGGTGGTCGCCACCCTGAAGAAAAACTCGGTCCTGGGCGAGATCGCCATCCTCTGCGACGTGCCGCGCACCGCCACGGTCCGCGCCAAGGACAAGACCGAGACCCTGAAGATCACCAAGGACCTCTTCTTCCGCCTGGTCCAGGACTTCCCGCAGATCGGCCTGGAGGTCATGCGCATCCTCGCCGCACGCCTGGAGAAGACCACCCAGGACCTCTACGCGGCGCGCGGCGGCCACTAGCACCGCCGGCAATCTTCGTTCCGCTTTCCAGTCAGCCCGCGTCCGGAGCCAGGTCCCCTTGAGCCGCCTCGATTCCTTCATCCGCCGTCTCGAGGCGCAGCGCGCCTGCCTCGATCACGCCTGCCACGCGATCGCCGGCACCCCCGGTCCGGTCTTCGAGCTGGGCCTGGGCAACGGGCGGACCTACGACCATCTGCGCAGCCGCCTGGCCGCCCCCGAGGAGCGCTGGCCGATCTACGTCTTCGAGCGCAAGGTGGCAGCCCACCCCGACTGCATCCCGCCGGACGACCGCCTCTATCTCGGCGACTTCCGCGAGACCCTGCCGCGTGCGGCCCGCGACTTCGCCGGCCAGGTGGTGCTGGTCCACGCCGACATGGGCAGCGGCGACGCCGCGGCCAACGCGGAGCTGGCCGCCTTCGTCAGCAGTGCCCTGCCCGCCGCCCTCGCTCCCGGCGCCCTGGTCCTGAGCGATCAGGCGCTCAGCCTGGAAAACGGGCAGGTCGAGGCGCTCCCGGAAGGCGTCCCCGAGGGGCGCTACCACCTCTACCGAATCGTGGCGCGCGCGACCTAAGGCAGGCGGCAGCGCCTGTGACCCCATCCTCTCTCAGAATCCCGGACAGCCGGCCTCGGACCAGGCGCTGAGAGCGGCCGCCACGGCCGGACCGAACAGCCCATCGCTTTCGCCCTCGTAGAAGCCCGCCTCCGACAGCATCTCCTGCTTGTCGTGCACGACAGCGGCGGAGAGGTTCAACGCTTCGGTCCAGGTCTTCATGGCCGCCTCGACGCGGCCGCCGCGGCAGAGCACGTCGCCCTTGGTATCCAGGATGAAGGGATCGCCCGGGCGCAGCGACAAGGCCTGGTCAACATCGGTAAGCGCCCCCTCCGGATCGCCGAGCGCGACTCGGGCATAGGCGCGGCCGTTCAGGGCATCGTCGTTGGCCGGGTCCAGCCCCACGGCCGCGTCGAAATCGGCGACGGCCCGCTTTGGGTCACCGGCATCGATGTAGGCCCATCCCCTGTTGGCATGGGCAGCCGAGTTCGCGGGATCGAGGCCGATCGCTTGACCGAAGTCGGCGATCGCGCGCTCCGGCTCGCCGCGCTGCTGCAGCGCGAGCCCGCGGTTGCCATAGGCCACTGCCATGGCGGGATCCAGCAGGATGGCCCGGTCGAAGTCATCGATCGCACGGTCCGTGCGGCCTTGGTCCAGATAGAGGATGCCACGGTTGTGGAAGGCGTGGGCATCCAGCGGGGCGATCTCGATGGCGCGATCGAAATCGGCCTCGGCACGCGCCAGATCCCCCTTGTCGTGATAGGCGGTTCCGCGGTTGTTGAGGGCAAAGACATCGGTCGGATCAAGATCGAGAGCACGGTCGAAGTCAGCTATGGCCCGGTCCACCTGGCCGACTTGGTGATAAATCACCCCACGGTCCTGGTAGAGCGCCGCACTGCCGGGAGCCAGCCGCAGCGACGCGTCGAAGTCGGCGAGAGCCAGGTCGTAGGCACCGAGGTTCGCCTGGGCACTGCCCCTGAGATAGTAGAAGAACGCCGCGTTCTCCGACGCGAGGCTGCCGCCTTCCAGGCAGCGCGTGATGAGCCTGATCGCCAGCTCGTCCGCCCCGCGTTCCATGGCCTCGAAGCCCTGCTGGCAGGAAACCCCGCTCTGGGCTCTGGCAGCGTTGCCGGCAAGCGCCACCAGGATCAGAACGGCACTGCAGAGACTCTTGATTGGCAAGCGACGCTCCTAGCTGAGATACCGGAACACAGGCTATCCGGGCTTGTCGCCATCGAACAGGCAAAAGCTGCTGGGCCGTTATGGTGAGCGCACTGGTCAAGCAGAGGGAATCCGCGACGCACAGACCTCGCAATCCGTGCAAGTGATACAGATCATGTCGCACGATGGCGGAACAACGCTAACTCTTGCAGATCTGCGTCAGGACGGACGAAACACATGAAGTTTTTTGCCTTTGCCGCATTTGGAGCGGCGCTGACGCTGGCAAGCTCTGTGTATTCTCAGCCTAACAACGGGGTCATTCCCGCCACGCCGCCAGCTACGTCATCGACGCCGTCGAGACCAACGACGGCACCACCCCCTTTGCGGTCAGCGTGAAGGATGTTCCGGTCGATGCCTTCTGGTCGGTCACCGTCTACGACGCCGACGGCTACCGCGAGGCCAACGAGCGCGGCGTGAACAGCTACAACAACGTGACCGCGACCCCGAACCCCGACGGCTCCATCACGATCAACTTCGGCGGCTGCGCGGACGGACGGGAGAACTGCATCCCGATCACGCCCGGATGGAACTACGCGGTTAGCCTCTACGCGCCGCGCCAGGACATCCTGGACGGCACCTGGACCTTCCCCAAGCCACAGCCGGTAGAGTGACCGCGGCGACGAAGCACCGGAGAATGCACCATCGGCCGTCTCTTCGGCCGATGGTGCTCTTCCCTTACCCGAAGACGCTGTCGACCGCGCGCTTGCTGGCGGCGACGATCTTGTCGGCCTCGGCGCGGGTGAGGCAGAGCGGCGGGGCGTAGCCGATGATGTCGCCCTGCGGCATGGCGCGGGCGATCACCCCCTCCTGCAGCAGTGCGCCAGCGACCTTGGCGCCGATCTTCTGGCCGGGGTCGAAGAAGCGGCGCGCCGCCTTGTCCTCGACGAACTCGACCGCCGCCAGCATGCCGTCGCCGCGCACATCGCCGACCTTGGCGTGGCCGGAAAGCGCATCGGAGAGCGCCTCGCGGAAGTAGCGGCCGACCGTGCCGGCGTTCTCCACCAGACCCAGGCTGTCGATCAGCTCCAGGTTGGCGACGCCGGCCGCGGCCCCGATCGGATGAGCCGAATAGGTCCAGCCGTGACCGATCGGGCCGAGCTCGTCAGTACCCTGCTCCAGCACCTTCCACACGCTCTGGGAGACGATCGAGCCGGACAGCGGCGCATAGGCCGAGGTCAGGCCCTTGGCGATGGTGATGATGTCCGGGGTCATGCCGTAGTGGGTGGAGCCGAACATGCTGCCCAGCCGCCCGAAGCCGGTCACCACCTCGTCGGCGATCAGCAGGATGTCGTGCCGCTTCAGGATCGGCTGAATCGCCTGCCAGTAGCCGGCCGGCGGCGGCACCAGGCCGCCGGTGCCCAGCATCGGCTCGCCGATGAAGGCAGCGATGGTTTCCGGCCCCTCGCGCTCGATCAGCGCCTCCAGCTCCGCCGCGCAGTGGGCGGTGAAGTCGGCCTCGCTCATGTCCTGCTCGGCTCGGCGGAAGTAGTAGGGGGCCTCGGTGTGGACCACCTGCGGCAGCGGCAGGTCGAACTTCTTGTGGAAGAGCTCCAGGCCGGTCAGCGATCCGGTCATCAGGCCGGAGCCGTGATAGCCGCGCCAGCGCGAGACGATCTTCTTCTTCTCCGGCCGACCCAGCACGTTGTTCAGGAACCAGACCAGCTTCACGTTGGTCTCGTTGGCATCCGACCCGCCGAGGCCGAAGTAGACCTTCGACATCTGCTCCGGCGCGCGGTCCATGATCATCTTGGCCAGGCGGATCGAGGTCTCGGTGCCGTGGCCGACATAGGCGTGGTAGTAGGCCAGCTCATGCGCCTGCTTGGCGATGGCGTCGGCGATCTCCTTGCGGCCGTAGCCGACGTTGACGCAATAGAGCCCGGCGAAGGCGTCGAGCAGGCGCTTGCCGTCGCGGTCCTCGATGTAGACGCCGGAGCCGCCGGAGATGATGCGCGAGGGAGTCTCGCCGCGGGCATGCTGGGCCAGGTGGGTGGAGGGGTGGAAGAAGGACTCCCGGTCCCATTGGCTCAGTTGGTCGTTGGTCAGCATGAAAGGGGTCCTTCCGTAATGAAGCGCAAAGGGAAGCACTGGGCGTTCAGGCCCAGTCGCGGCAGACGTATTTGATGTCGGTGAAGGCTTCGAGGCCGTGGCGAGCCCCCTCGCGGCCGAGCCCGGACTGCTTCATGCCGCCAAAGGGAATGGGCGCACCCGTCACCTTGGTGCGATTGACCGCGACCATGCCGTACTGCAGCGCACGGCTGAGACGGTAGATCCGGCGCGGGTCCTGGGTGTGCAGGTAGGCCACCAGGCCGTACTCGCTGTCGTTGGCGATGGCCAAGGCCTGCTCCTCGCTGTCGAAGGGGGCCAGCGCCGCCACCGGACCGAAGGTCTCCTCGCGGAAGATGTCGGCGGCGGGATCGACGTCAGCCAGCACGGTGGCCTGGTAGAACAGCGGCCCCAGCGCGTCGCGGGCACCGCCGGTGAGGCAGCGCGCGCCGCGGCCGAGCGCGTCGGCGACCTGCGCCTCCTGCTTGGCCACCGCCCGCTCGTTCATCAGCGGACCCAGGTCACGGTCCTCGCTGCCCGGTCCCAGGGTCAGCGCCGCCGTCGCCTCGGCGAAGCGGGCGCAGAAGTCGGGATAGAGGCTGCGCTCAATCAGGAAACGGTTGGCGCCGAGGCAGTCCTGGCCGCTGGTCGCGAACTTCGCCTTGATCGCCTCCTCGACCGCCTGCTCCAGGTTGGCGTCGGCGAAGACCAGGAAGGGCGCGTGGCCGCCCAACTCCAGCACCAGCCGCTTCACCGTGGCGGCCGAGCGGCGGTAGAGCAGCTTGCCGATCTCGGTGGAGCCGGTGAAGGAGAGCGCGCGCACCCGCGTGTCCTCCAGCCAGGGCTCGACCACCTCCGGCGCCTCGCCGGGAACCACGTTGAAGACCCCGGCCGGCAGCCCGGCGCGCTCGGCCAGCTCGGCCAGCGCCAGGGCGGAATAGGGCGTCTCCTGCGCCGGATGCACGACCACGGTGCAGCCGGCCGCCAGCGCCGCGGCGGCCTTGCGGGTGATCATGGCGGAGGGGAAGTTCCAGGGCGTGATCAGGGCGGCGACACCGACCGGCTCGCGCCAGAGCTCCATCTCGGCGTCGGGCAGGTGCGAGGTCACACCCTCGATGTTCGGCCGCTTGGCCTCCTCGGCATAAAACTCCAGGAAGGAGGCGGCGTAGTCGATCTCGCCGCGCGCCTCGGACAGCGGCTTGCCCTGCTCGGCCGTCATGATCCGGGCCAGGTCCTCGCGCGCCGCGCAGAGGACCTCGTACCAGCGGCGCAGCAAGGCGGCGCGCTGCTGCGGTAGGGCGGTGGCCCAGGCCGGAAAGGCCTCGGCGGCGGCGGACGCGGCGGCGGTGCTTTCGGCCGCGCCCAGCTTGGCGACGTTGCCCAGAAGGCGGCCGTCGGCCGGGTCGGTGACAGCGAAGCTGCGTCCGTCGGCCGGCGCGATCCAGCGCCCGCCGACATAGCCGAAGGAGCGCAGCAAGGCCGGATCCGACAGGCGGATGGCCTCGGCGATGTGCGGATGCTTGTCGCTGGACGGCATGCCTTCCCCTCCCTTCGGCGCGAGTGCGAACGGGGGTGGAGTCTAGGCAAAAGGCGAGCGAGGCTCTCTCCAAAGACCGGGCGCATTTCCGAGAGTCTGACGGCAGCGAGCGCCGCCAAACGTTAGCTTCCCGGCTGGCCTAGCAGGGCGGCGATGGGCGGCGGACCGCCAGGCTTCACGCTCTTGGTCATGACGTAAGTGAAATAGCGCTTGAGGCCGACCTCCTCGGCCAGCAGTCCATCGATCAGGCGCTGATAGGAGTCGATGTCGCGCGCGACCACCTGCAGGAGGTAGTCGAAGCCGCCACCCAGCGCCCAACAGCCGGTGATCTCCGGGCGCCGCAGCACCGCCGCCTCGAAGCGCTCGAAGTCGGCACCGCGGTGCGATTCCAGCTCCGCCATCACGAAGATGCTGACGTGTGGTGCCAGTTTGGCCAGCGCCACCTCGGCCCGATAGCCCTCGATCAGGCCCTCTTCCTCCAGGCGCTTCAGCCGCTCCCAGCAGGCCGTGGCCGAGAGGTGCACCCGCTCGGCCAGGGCCGTCTTGGAGAGCCGGCCCTCGCGGGAGAGGATCTCCAGAATCCGGATGTCTCGATCGTCCAGCGCGATGGTCATGCGCGGACCTTTCTCCGCCCGCTGCCTCTTGTCAATTGCGCCGCTTCGCGGGTTTTATGTCTCATGACAATCTGGCCTCCAGCGCCGGGCAGCCTGAAACGGCCTGCCTACCGTTCCCTGGCGCAAAGACTGATCGAGGCGATCCGGGCCGGTGAGATCAAGCCCGGAACCCGCCTGCCGACGCACCGCGCGCTCTCCTACGATCTGGGACTGAGCGTGCAGACGGTGAGCCGCGCCTACGAGGAGCTGGCGCGCATGGGCGTGGTAGAGGGCGAGGTCGGACGCGGCAGCTTCGTGCGCGCCGGGCCACCCGACGCGCGCATGCCCTGGGACCGGCTGGCCCGCAGCGAGGAGGTGATCGACTGCTCCATGCTGGTGCCGGTCACCGGCGAGATCCAGGCCTCCCGCCTGTCGGCGACCATGGCTGAGATCGCCGCGGACCTGCCGGCGACCGCGATCTACTCCTTCCGCCCGCGCGCCACCCTGGAGGAGCACTGCGAGCGGGTGCTGCCCTGGCTGCAGCGCTGCGGACTGCAGGTGCCGCGCGATCAGGTGCTACCGACCAACGGCAACACCTCGGCGATGACCGTGGCGCTGATGACCGCGGCGCTGCCCGGCGACCTGATCGCCACCGAGGAGATGGGCCACCACACCCTGGCCTCGCTCACCAACACCCTGGGCCTCAGGCTTGCTGGCCTGCCGATGGACGGCGAGGGCCTGCTGCCCGACGCGCTGGACCAGGCCTGCCGGATCAGCGCGATCAAGGCGGTCTTCCTGCTGCCCAGCGGGCTGAACCCGACCACCGCCACCATGGGGCTGGCGCGCCGCCAGGCCATCGTCGCGGTCGCCCGCAAGCACGGCCTCTGGATCATCGAGAACGACGCCTGGGGACCGGTGCAGGGAGAACGCGCCCCGCCGATCGCAGCGCTGGCACCGGAACGCAGCTTCTACTTCACCGGCTTCACCAAGTGCCTGCTGCCAGGCCTGCGCATCGCCTGGCTGGTGGTGCCCGAGACGGTGAACGCCTCGGCCCGCACCCGCCACCTGGTGACGAGCTGGATGGCCACGCCGCTGATCGCCGAGATCGCGTCGCGCTGGCTCGAACAGGGCACCGCGGTCGAGCTGCTGAACTGGCAACGCGGCCGGCTGGCACGGCGCAACGCCATCGCCCAGCGGGTGATGGCTGGCCTCGACTATCGTAGCACGCCCAATGGCCTGCACATCTGGCTCTCGATGCCGGAGGCCTGGCCGGAGGCCGCCTTCGTTGCCCATGCGCGCCACGGCGGCGTCGCGCTGGCTGCCGGTAGCAACTTCGCCAGCAGCACGCCGCAAGCCCAGAAGGGGGTCCGCATCTCGCTCGGCGCGGGCTCCGAACAGGACATCGAGCAGGGCCTCAAGGTCGTCGCCAGCCTGGTCCGCAGCACGCCCGAGCCGGCCCTGCTGGCGCTCTGAGGTCCGGGCGGGGCGGCGAGGCCTTCCTCCCGAGAATCAGGTCAGGCCCGCAATCAGTAAAATTGTCATGATTTAATAATCCATTTGACTTGGTTTTCAGCCTGCCCAAGGCTTTAGCCAACCTGAGCAAAGAAAGACTGCCGTGGAGGGAGGCTCCGACAGGCGGTTCTTGTTCGGGATGCGTTAGGGGCGAAAACGCCGGCCTTGGCGCGACCTCGCGAGAGGCGCCGGGGCTTCAGGCCCACCAAGCTGCAGGAACAGGAAGGACGCACAATCATGAAGAAGAAGATCGTACTCACGGGAGTCGCGGTCGCCGCCATCACCTTGGCCGCCAATGCCGCCCTGGCCGATACCTGGCGCTATGCCTTCGAGGAATCGATGGACGAGGTGCAGGGCAAGTACGCGCAGAAGTTCAAGGAAGAGATCGAGGCCAACTCCGACAACGAGATCCAGCTCTTCCCCTACGGCACACTGGGTGAGTCGGCCGACATCATGGAGCAGGCCCAGGCCGGCATCCTGCAGTTCGTCGACCAGTCGCCGGGCTTCACCGGCTCTCTGATCCCCGAGGCGCAGGTCTTCTTCGTGCCCTACCTGCTGCCGACCGACCAGGCGCAGCTCGCCCGCTTCTACAAGGAAAGCAAGGCGATCAACGAGGACTTCCAGGGGCTCTACGCTGACCAGGGCTTGGAGCTGCTGGTGATGTTCCCGGAAGGCGAGGTGGCGATGACCACCAAAGCGCCGGTCAATGGCTGCGCCGACCTCAACGAGGTCAAGTTCCGGGTGATGACCAACCCGCTGCTGGTCGAATCCTACAAGGCCTTCGGCGCGACGCCGACGCCGCTGCCCTGGGGCGAAGTCTACGGCGGCCTGCAGACCAACATCATCCAGGGGCAGGAGAACCCGACCTTCTTCCTCTACTCGACCAAGATCTACGAGGTGACGGACTACATCACCTACGCCGGTCACAACAACTTCACCACCGCCGTCATGGCCAACAAGGACTTCTATGACGGGCTGAGCGATGCCGACAAGAAGGTAGTCCAGGACGCCTCCGCGGCCGCCTACGACTACATCGTCGAGTACCAGAAGGGCCTCGCCGATTCCGAGCTGGAGAAGATCAAGAAGGCCAAGCCGGAGATGACGGTGACGGTGCTGACCGACGAACAGCGCAAGTGCTTCAAGGACGCCGCCTCCGAGGTCGAGGCCAAGTTCATCGAGATGACCGGCGACAGCGGCAAGGCCATCCTCGAGCAGATGAAGGCCGACCTGAAGGCCGCCGAGCAGTAGAAGCGCGTTCCGACCCTATGCGGTGTCGGGCACGGCCTGGAGACGCGGGAGCATGGGGCAGCCGTCTGCTCCACGACGTCCCCGCGTCTTCGGGCAGGCCCGGCTGAGCCCAACTCCGGCCCTATGGGGGTAAGCGCCCGTGAGCGAACAAGCCACACCCTCCGAGCACACCCGACCAGAGCACACCCGCCCTGAGCACACCCGCCTTGAGCACACTCGGCCATCCGAACATGCCTCTTCGCTTCCCGGTTTCCTCGGCACCATCGACAGCCTGATCAGCCGCATCGAATCGATCATGCTGGCGCTGGGCGTGCTGCTGATGGCGGCCAACACCGTCGGCAACGTGATCGGACGCTTCGTCTTCCAGTCCAGCATCTTCTTTTCGGAAGAGCTGAACCGCATCCTGATCATCGTCATCACCTTCGCCGGCATCAGCTACGCCGCCCGCCAGGGCCGCCACATCCGCATGTCGGCGATCTACGACGCCATGCCGCCCAGCCTGCGCAAGACCATGATGATCGTGATCGCATTGGTGACCGCGGTCTTCATGTTCGGCCTCTGCTGGTATGCGCTCGGCTACATCGAGACCCAGGCGAACCGCGGCCGCGTGCTGCCGGCCCTGCAGATCCCGGTCTGGTGGACCCTGGTCTGGGTACCTGTGGGCCTGTTCATGACCGGGATGCAGTACCTGCTGACCGCGATCAAGAACCTCTTCGAAAAAGACATCTACCTCTCGACCAACGTGCTCGAGGGCTACGATAACGACGAGCTGGAGGTCTGACCGCCATGGCCGCCACCATCTTCGCCATCATGATCGTGCTGCTCCTGCTGGGCTTCCCGATGATGATGCCGCTCATCGTCGGCGCCTTCGTCGGCTTCTTCGTCATGCTGAACGGCTTCGGCCAGCTCGAGACCATGATCCAGCAGCTGATGGCCGGAATCCGGCCGGCCTCGCTGATCGCGGTGCCGATGTTCATCTTCGCCGCCGACATCATGACTCGAGGCCAGTCCTCCAACCGGCTGATCGACATGGTGATGAACTTCGTCGGCCACATCCGCGGCGGGCTCGCGGTCTCCACCGCGGCGGCCTGCACCATGTTCGGCGCGGTCTCAGGCTCAACCCAGGCGACCGTGGTCGCGGTCGGCGGTCCCCTGCGGCCGCGCATGCTGAAGGCCGGCTACAACGACAGCTTCGTGCTGGCGCTGATCGTCAATGCCTCCGACATCGCCTTCCTGATCCCGCCCTCGATCGGCATGATCATCTACGGCGTGGTCTCCAACACCTCGATCTCGGAGCTCTTCATCGCCGGCATCGGTCCCGGCCTGCTGATCCTGGTGCTCTTCTCGATCTATTCGATCGTCTACGCGATCCGGAACAACGTGCCGACCGAGGAGCGCGCGACCTGGGGCCAGCGCATCAAGTCGGTGCAGCGCGCACTCTGGCCGCTGGGCTTTCCGGTGATCATCATCGGCGGCATCTACGGCGGCATCTTCTCGCCGACCGAGGCGGCGGCAGCCTGCGTGCTCTACGCACTGATCCTGGAGGTCGGCGTCTTCCGCTCCATGACCCTGGCCGACGTCTATCGCACGGCGAAGTCGACCGGGCTGATCACCGCGGTGGTCTTCATCCTGGTGGCGGCCGGCGCCGCCTTCTCCTGGATCATCTCCTTCGCGCAGATCCCGCAGCACATCCTCTCCGCCATCGGCATCGACCAGATGGGGCCGATCGGGGTGCTCTTCGTCATCTCCATCGCCTTCTTCATCGGCTGCATGTTCGTGGACCCCATCGTGGTGATCCTGGTGCTGGTGCCGATCTTCGCCCCGGTGGTGAAGGCGGTCGGGCTGGACCCGGTTCTGGTCGGCACGATCATCACGCTGCAGGTCGCCATCGGCTCGGCCACGCCACCCTTCGGCTGCGATATCTTCACGGCCATCGCGGTCTTCAAGCGGCCCTATATCGAGGTGATTCGCGGCACGCCGCCCTTCATCCTGATCCTGCTGGGCGTCTCGGTCGCGCTGATCTTCTTCCCGCCGATCGCCCTCTTCCTGCGCGATCTGGCCTTCGCCAAGTAGGGTGCCGTCATGTTCACGCATATCCTCGTTCCCGTCGACGGCTCGAAGAACGCGATCGCCGCCCTGGACAAGGGCGTCGCTCTCGCCAAGCTGACCGGCGCCAAGCTCACCATACTCACGGTCTACCGCCACCACTCCATGCTGGAGGCCTCCTTCTCCATGGTCCGGCGCGACGACCCCGGTACCATGGACGACATCATGCGCGGCTACGCCAAGGAGGTGGCCGAGGAGGCCAAGGCGCACGCCAAGGAGCAGGGCTGCGAGGAGGTCCGCGCCTTCGTGCGCAATGGACCGGTGGCACGTTCCATCGTCGGCTTCGCCGAGGAGCATCAGGCCGACCTCATCGTCATCGGCAGCCGCGGCCTGGGCTCGATCGAGGGCTATCTGCTGGGCAGCGTCTCGCACAAGGTGACCGGCATGGCGACCTGCCCGGTGCTGGTGGTCTGAGATGGCCGGGACCGTCGAGCGCTCGCCCGTCGTCCCGAGCCTGGAGCCGGAGGGCGCGGTCAAGCGCCTTGGCATGATCGCGCTGGCGACCGACCTCACCTCGGAGCGTGACGGCCGCCGCCTGATCCCACCCGGCCGGGCTGTCCTCCATGTCTCCCGGGTCGCGTACGCCAACCCGACGACGCCGGAGAACCTGCGCCGCATGGCCCCCCGGCTGACCGAGGCGGCCGACCTGCTGCTGCCGGGCGTCGCGCTGGCAGGCCTCTACTATTCCTGCACCGCGGCCTCGGTCGCCATCGGCGAGGCCGCCGTCGCCGAGGCCATCGCCAAGGCGAGGCCGGGTGTGCCGGTCGTCACTCCGACTTCGGCTGCACTCGCAGCCTTCGCCGCGCTGGGCATCAGCCGCATCGCGCTTGTGACCCCCTACCTGATCGAGACCACCGAGCCGATGGCCGACTACTTCCGCAAGGCCGGGCTGGAGATCGTGACCGCCCACTGCCTGGGCATGGACGACGACCGCCAGATGGCCCGGGTCACCGTCGACACCATCGAGGCCGCGGCGCTGGCCGCCGACAGTCAGAGCGCCGAGGCCTTGTTCCTGTCCTGCACCGCGCTGCCGGCCGTCAGCGCCCTGGCGCGGATCGAGGCGCGGCTCGGCAAGCCGGTGATCTCCTCCAACCAGGCCGGCTTCTGGCGTCTGCTCCACCACGCTGGCGTTCCGGCCGCCGCCGATGCGCCGGGACGGCTGTTCACGGTTGCCCCGCTGGAGCAGGCGGCATGAGCGCATCCGACCAGATCGGCCTGGCCGAGATCGAGGCCGCCGCGGCGCGGCTCTCCGGCCGCATCCGCCGCACCGCGATGGAGCCCTCGCCAAGCCTCAGCGCCCATTGCGGTCAGCCGGTGCACCTGAAGCTGGAGCAACAACAGTTCAGCGGCAGCTTCAAGTTTCGCGGCGCCAGCAACGCCCTGCTCTCTCTCACCGCAGCCGAGCGCGCGGCAGGCGTCGTCGGCGTCTCCACCGGCAATCACGGCCGCGGCCTGGCCCGTGCGGCCGCTCAGGCCGGCGTGCGCTGTATCGTGGCCATGTCGGAGCTGGTGCCGCAGAACAAGGTGCAGGCGATCCGCGAGGAGGGCGCCGAGGTGCTGATCTGCGGACGCTCGCAGGACGAGGCACAGCGCGAGGTCGACCGCCTGGTGGCCGAGGGCATGACCATGGTGCCACCCTTCGACAACCGCCACATCATCGCCGGTCAGGGCACCTTGGGGCTGGAGATCCTGGAGGAGCTGCCAGAACTCGAGACGATCCTGGTGCAGCTCTCCGGCGGCGGCCTGATCTCCGGCATCGCCGCAGGGGTTAAGGCCAAGCGGCCGGGCTGTCGCGTGATCGGCGTCTCGATGGAACGCGGTGCCGCAATGGGGGCCAGCATCGCCGCCGGCCACCCGGTCGAGGTCGAGGAGCTGCCGACCTTGGCCGACAGCCTGGGCGGCGGCATCGGGCTCGACAACCGTTACACCTTCGCCATGGTGCGTGACCTGGTCGACGAGATCGTGCTGCTGAGCGAGGCCGAGATCGCCCGCGGCATCCATCACTGCTACTGGCAAGAGCGCCAGATCGTCGAGGGCGCCGGCGCGGTCGGCGTCGCCGCCCTCTTGGCCGGCAAGGCCGCGGCGCGGGGCACAACGGTAGCCCTCCTCAGCGGCGGTAACCTCGACATGAACCTGCATCACCGCATCGTCTCCGGCGAGGCGATCGACATTGCGCAGGAGCAGCAGCCATGCCCGTCATCCGCATCCTGACCGAGACCGAACTGCGCGCCGCGGTCCCGCTGGACCTGGAGGCCGTCGCCTGCGTCGAGCAGGCCTTCGCCGCGCTCGCCAGCGGCAAGGTGGTGATGCCGCCGATCCTCTCGATGGAGATGCACGACCGCAACGCCGAGTTCGACGCCAAGACGGCCTATGTCCCCGGCCTCGACAGCTTCGCCTTCAAGATGTCGACCGGCTTCTTCGGCAATGCCGCCCTGGGCCTGCCCTCGCTCTCGGGCCTGATGGTGGTCTTCTCGGCGGTGAACGGGCTGGTCGAGGCGGTGCTGCTGGACAACGGCTACCTCACCGACCTGCGCACTGCCGCGGCTGGTGCCGTCGCCGCACGCCACCTGGCCCGCGAGGACGTGGCCTCAGCGGCGATCCTGGGGACCGGACTGCAGGCTCGCCTGCAACTGACCGCTCTGACCTTGGTACGGCCGATCGAGCGGGCGGCGATCTGGGGCCGCAACCCGACCAAGGCCGAGGCGCTGGCGCAGGAGCTGAGCAACAGCCTGGGGATCGCGGTTTCGGCCAGCGACGACGCTGCTGCGGCGGTCGCCGGGGCCGACATCGTGGTCACCACCACGCCGGCCGAGCAGCCGATCCTACAGGCGGCCTGGCTGCGGCCCGGCCAGCACGTGACCGCCATGGGCTCCGATGCCACAGCCAAGAACGAGTTGGAGCCCGACTGCCTGCTGCGCGCCGACCGCTACCTGCCCGACCGCCTAAGCCAGACCCGCCTGCTGGGCGAGCTGCGCAGTGCCATCGCCGCCGGCCTGATCCCGGCCGAGCGCGACTTCGCCGAGCTGGGCCAGGTGATCGCCGGCGCGGCACCAGGGCGGAGCAGTGTGGAGGAGATCACCATCGCCGACCTCACCGGCACCGGCGTGCAGGACACCGCAATCGCCACCCTGGCCCTGCGCCGTGCCACCGCGGCAGGTGCCGGCCGGACCGTCGAGAGCTGAGAGACCCGATAACGAGAGGCGGGCGACCCGCCCGAGCAACGAGAAACGCCAGGAACCGGAACAGAGACATGTCGGCCCCCAACCTCCCCTTCTCTCGCAGCGAATACGACGCCCGCATCGCCAAGACCCGGCAGGCCATGCAGGCCGCCGGCCTCGAGCTGCTGCTGGTCACCGATCCCTCCAACATGGCCTGGCTCACCGGCTATGACGGCTGGTCCTTCTACGTGCACCAGTGCGTGGTGCTGGGCCTGGAGGGGGAGCCGATCTGGTACGGCCGCGGGCAGGACGCCGCCGGCGCGCTGCGCACCGTCTTCATGGCTCCGGCCAACATCATCGGCTATCCGGACCACTACGTGCAGTCGCGCGAGCGCCATCCCATGGACTACCTCGCCTCCCGGCTGGAGGAGCGCGGCCTGGCAGCGCTGCCGACCGGGGTGGAGATGGACAACTACTGGTTCTCGGCCGCCGCCTACGCCAGCCTGCAGCGCCACCTGCCCAACGCCCGCTTCCACGACGCCACCGGCCTGGTGAACTGGCAGCGTGCGGTGAAGTCGCCGCAGGAGCTGGACTACATGCGCACCGCGGCCCGGATCGTCGAACGCATGCACGCCCGCATCTTCGAGACCATCGAGCCCGGCCTGCGCAAGTGCGACCTGGTAGCGGAGATCTACGATGCCGCCCTGCGCTACGACCCGGAGCTGGGCGCCGGCGGCGACTATCCGGCCATCGTGCCGCTGCTGCCCTCGGGCAGCGACGCCGCCGCCCCGCACCTGACCTGGGACGACCAGCCGATGCGCACCGGCGAGGGCACCTTCTTCGAGATCGCCGGGGTCTATCGCCGCTATCACTGCCCGCTGTCTCGCACCGTCTTCCTGGGCAAGCCCAACCAGACCTTCCTCGACGCCGAGCAGGCGGTGCTGGAAGGCATGGAGGCGGGGCTGGCGGCGGCCAAGGCCGGCAACCGCTGCGAGGACATCGCCAAGGCCTTCTTCGCGGTGCTGGCCCGCCACGGCATCACCAAGGACAACCGCACCGGCTATCCCATCGGCATCTCCTATCCACCCGACTGGGGTGAGCGGACCATGAGCCTGCGGCTGGGCGACAGCACCCTGCTGGAACCCAACATGACCTTCCACTTCATGACCGGCCTCTGGATGGAGGACTGGGGCTTCGAGATCACCGAGAGCATCGTGATCGGCGAGGACGGCCCCGAGTGCCTGGCCTCGGTGCCGCGCAAGCTGATGGTGAAGCCATGCTGATCACCGAGACTCGCCCCAACCCGATCAGCGCCACCCTGCCCTTCGACCAGGACGGGCTGCACCACGGCTTCCTGCGCCTGCCCTACAGCCGGGACGACTCGGCCTGGGGCGCCCTGATGATCCCGATCGCCGTGATCCGCAACGGCGAGGGGCCGACGGCGCTGCTGACCGGCGCCAACCACGGCGACGAGTACGAGGGGCCGATCGCACTGCAGTCGCTGGTTCACGAGATCGACCTGGATCGGGTCAGCGGACGCATCATCGTCGTGCCCTACATGAACGCGCCTGCCTTCTGGGCCGGAAAGCGCACCTCGCCACTGGACGGGGTCAACATGAACCGCTGCTTTCCCGGCAATCCCATGGGCTCGCCGACCGAGAAGATTGCCGATTACTTCATGCGCAAGCTCTTGCCGCTGGCCGATGTCGTGGTCGACATCCATTCGGGCGGCAAGTCGCTGGAGTTCATTCCCTTCGCCGCCGCCCACCTGTTGGACGACGGCGACCAACAGGCGGCCTGCATCGCCGCCATGCGGGCCTTCTCCGCCCCCTACTCCATGACCCTGCGCGAGATCGATGCGGTCGGCATGTACGACAGCGCCGCCGAGGACGCCGGCAAGGTCTTCGTCTCCACCGAGCTGGGCGGCGGCGGCACCACCCGACCAGAGACGGTCGCGATCGCCAAGCGCGGCCTCACCAACGTGCTGAAGCATGCCGGCATCCTGGAGGGCAGCCCGGAGCTCTGCGACAGCCGCGACATCGACACCACCGAGGGCGATTGCTTCCGCTTCAGCCAGGAAGAAGGCCTGCTGGAACCGCTGGTGGAGCTGGGCGCCCCGGTCGCCAAGGGCGCGCCGCTGGCACGGGTCTGGCCCACCAGCCGCACCGGCGCACCGCTGGCCGAGATCACCGCCGGCGTCAAAGGCCTGCTGGTCGGCCGGCACTTCCCGGGCCTGGTGAAGCGCGGCGACTGCCTGGCCGTGGTCGCCAGAGAGGTCTCACCGGAAGAACTGAGCTAACCCGACTAGGCCTTGCCCTGGGCGCTTTGCGCCGCCTCTTCGATCAGTTCGTCGCCGCAGGCGCCGGCACGCTCGATCTCGACGGTGGAGTGGCCGATATCGAACTCGCTCTTCAGGCGGGCGCGGACGGCGAGGATGGCGTCCTCCGGTTCGATCGCCTCGGCCGGGACGATGTGCAGGGTGGCCACCAGCGCGTCGTTGCTGAGCGACCAGAGATGCAGATGGTGGGCATCGACGACCTCGGGCATGGCCTTGACACTGGCCAGAACCTTGTCGCGCTCCAGGTTTTCGGGCGTGCCCTCCAGCAGGATGTGGGCGGCCTGGCGGGTGATCGACCAGGCGCTCTTCAGGATCACCACGCTCAGCACCAGCGAGAGGATGGGGTCGATCGGGGTCCAGTCGGTGAAACGGATGACCAGCGCCGCCCCCACCGCGCCGATCGAGCCCAGCGCGTCGCCCAGCACGTGCAGCAGGGCGGCGCGCATGTTCAGGCTGCCCTTGTCGCCGCGGCTGAGCAGATAGAGGCTGACGCCGTTGGCGGCCAGGCCGGCCAGCGCCACCAGCAGCATGGTGTCGCTCAGAATGGTGATCGGCTCGAAGAAGCGGATCACCGCCTCGACCACGATCCAGATGGTCAGCAGGATCAGCAGGATTCCGTTAGTGAAGGCAGCCAGGACCTCGAAGCGGCGGTAGCCGAAGGTGCGCTTGGCATCGCCCGAACGACGCCCGAGACGAATTGCCGCGAGCGCCAGCAGCAGGGCCGCCACGTCGGTGAACATGTGCCCGGCGTCGGCGATCAGCGCCAGCGAGCCGGAGATGAAGCCGCCGGCCGCCTCCAGCGCCATGAAGGCGAAGGTGATGATCAGCACCAGGCGGATGCGCCGCTCCGCATCGGCCCCGCTGGGCAGGTGGCTGTGGCTATGCCCCGGGCCGTGGCTGTGGCCGTCGCCGTGCGTGTGGCCGGGCCCGTGGTCGTGCTCGCGATCGGTGCCTGCCATCTCAGTCCCCCTGCTCGCGTGTCGCTGCGATCCGCTGCACCGCGGCCGGCCGCGGTTCCGAAACCACCAGGTCCTCGTAGGCCAGAATACGCAGTCGGCCCCCGACGCAGTCCAGCATTTCGCCGGGCTTCAGCAGGAAATCGGGGTTGCTCGGCCGTCCGAAGCGCTCGTTGCCCAGTGCAAAGGTTTCGTAGAGAAAGCCGCCGCCCGGCGCAACCGCCGCCACCAGATCCTGCAGGATCGGCCGGTAGAGATAGTTGGTGACCACGACGCCGGCGAACACGCGGCCGGCCAGAGGAAAGGGACTGCCGTCCTCCAGGTCGGCCCGAACCAGGGTCAAGCGCTCGTGGCCCTCCAGATCGGCGACGCCGGAGAGGTCGCGGTCCAGCGCCGTCACCCGGTAGCCCAGATCCAGGAGATAGCGGACATGCCGGCCACTGCCGCAGGCCAGATCCAGCACCTCGCCGCCCTGCGGCAGGCACCAGTGGAAGCGGGCGATCCAGGGCGAAGGCGGGGGGCGGAAGAGGTCTGTCACGGGGCTCGCTACTCTCTTGATCTCTTGCTCTTTATGGCCTGTCACGCCATCTTAACACCATGATCAAATACGACCTGAAATGCGATCAGAGCCACCGCTTCGAAGCCTGGTTCCGCAACAGCGCCGGCTTCGACGAGCAGCAGGGCGCGGGCGAGATCGCATGTCCGGAGTGCGGGTCGACCAAGGTCGAAAAGGCGCTGATGGCACCGCGCCTGCCGGGCAAGGCCAACGCCAAGACGGCCGCCAGCCTGCGCAAGGAACTCTTGAAGCTGCGCGAGACGATCGAGCGCGACTGCGACTACGTCGGCCCCAAGTTCGCCGAGGAGGCACGCAAGATCCACTACGGCGAAACCGAGTCCCGCAGCATCTATGGCGAGACCAGCAAAGAGGACGCCAAGGCACTGGCCGAAGAGGGCGTCGCCTTCGCCAGCATCCCCTGGGTCGAGAAGGACAACGCCTGA
Source organism: Rhodospirillaceae bacterium N.6G (assembly GCA_046233115.1). GTDB lineage: Bacteria > Pseudomonadota > Alphaproteobacteria > Kiloniellales > JACOMY01 > JACOMY01. The sequence goes on from JBJXHM010000010.1 coordinate 161,021, forward strand.
CGATCGAGCTTGACGGCCGTCAAGGCCGCTACTCCGCCGCGGTCTTCCCCGCCGGCGGTTTCGGCTGCTGCTGGCGTTCCGCCTTGCGACCGACCAGACGGTAGACGTCGGTTTCGTCGTGGCGGCCGTGCAGAACCTTGCGGCCGACAGGACTGACGGTGAAGGCCTCTCCCTCAACGCGCATCGCCGTATCGCCGCTGATCAGGCAGACCGCATCGCTGTCGGGACGGCGCACATCGCGGCCGAGGACCTCCAGGCGCTCCGCGGTGTTCACCGTGTCGCCGATCACCGTGTAGTTCAGGCGGCCGGCGGAACCGATGTTGCCCACCATGGCGGAGCCGCTGTGGACGCCGATGCAGAGATGAATCGGCTGCAAGCCCTCGGCCCGGCGCCGCGCGTTGTCCGCTTCGATCGCTTCCATAATCCGGACCGCGGCCCGGCAGGCATGCACAGCATGGTCCTGATCGCTCTCGATGCCACCCCAGAAGGCCATGGCCGAATCACCGATGAACTTGTCGACGATGCCGCCCTCCTCGCGGATACAGTCGGAAATTAGGGTGAAGTGCTCGTTCAGCAGGGCCAGCACCGTCTTCGGCGCCCGCGCCTCGGCCATGGCGGTGAAGCCGACAATGTCGGTGAAGAGCACCGAGATCAGGCGCTCTTCCGGCACCAGGTCGGCGCCGTCGTGATTCTGAACCAGCTTCCGGGCCAGCCCCTGCGGCAGATAGATCTTGAGCGAGGTCAGGCCCCGGATCGCGGAGGCGAGGGCGGCATTGGCCTCGTTGATCTCCTTGAAGAGACTGCGGCGCGGGGTGGTGCAGACATCCAGTTCAAAGTTGTTGATGCAGTCCGCCGTCCGCGCGAGACGGCGGATCGGACGGCTGATCATCCGGCTGAGCAGCAGCGCCAGGAGGACCGCGACCAGAATCACCGCCGCGCCGAGGGCCGCCACTTCTCTGTTGCGGGTCAGGCCCGAGGCCACGCTCTCCAGGGTGAAATAGCTGCCGATGATCCAGGGTGTCTCGCCGAACCCTTCATGGCGCTGCAGCAGGAAGACATAGTCGACGTCCTCGACCTTCACCACCCGCGCTTCCAGTCCGTTGGTCAGCTCCGCCTCGATATGATCCAGGCGGTTGGGCGACCAGAGATGGCGAAGGATGGGATCCGAGAAGTCGGCCAGATCAGGCAGCGGTTTGCTGTCGTTGAGCCCGCTATAGCCGTCGGAGAGCAGGGCGTGGGCCAAGACCGACTTCTCGCCGGAGAGGATGAAGGGCGTCCCGGCGATCTCGCCTTGCAGTGAACGCAGGAAGCGAGACAGCGCGGCCAGCGAGACGCTGGTGAGCAGTGTGTAGCTCTGCCCGACCTCATCCGCCACCGGCGTGATGTAGTTGAGGAAGGTGGCATCGCTCGATTCGGCGTAGAACAGCGGTCCCCAATGCGGGTCCGCGCTGCGCCGAGCCCTGAACATCATCTCGACGAAGTCCGGATCGTCGCTCCAGTCACTGACCAGCACGCTGGTAAAGGGGCGATTGCGGAATGCCCGGATCAGCCGGTTGTGATCGTCGACGAGAGAGAGCGAGGAAACCTGGGGAGAGGCCGCAAGCGCAGTGTAGAGCTGCCCGCCGACGACCTCGGACCCCAGGGTCGCGACGTCTTCCTGCCGGATCAGATCGGCGACGAAGTTCGCCTGCGCCTCTACCGGCAAGAGGTGGCTGCGGATCCGCTGTACAATGGAGCGATTGACGATCTCCGCCTTCTCCCGGATCAGCTCCGTCGTGACCTCGTTCGAGGTCTTGTAGACGAAGGCAAGCACCAGCCCGCCGGACGCAACCACCAAGGTCACCGCCACGAGGGTGATCACAACGCGGATCGAAAAGCCTTGGTACGAAAGCCTCACGGGAGCCCTTGTCGTTGCCTAGCCATGCCATTGCCCGGGATCGGTCGCCTCCGGCTCCGGGGTGTCCGCATAGATGTGGAACATCGTGTGTGGTGTCCAGAGAAACAGTAACAAGATTGTCACACAGCGATCTACCGCCGCGGCCAGCGGTTTTCGAGACGTCAGCAAGTTTGCAGCCAATGATTAGGCCTGGTCACGTTACAAGCTAGCCTTCCTTGTCGGGGTCCAGGGGCATCGGCTCGTGCCGCTCTCCGGGCACGGCCGAGCTCAGGTACTCGCCGACCGGCTGAAGGCTCTCGAAGCGGTCAGAGACGATGCGGAAGACCACCAGAAGCGGCACCGCGATCAGCGCGCCGGGAATGCCCCAGAGCCAGCCCAGCACCAACAGCGCCACGAAGACCACGACCGGATTCAGCAGCAAGCGCCGCCCGACCAGAGAGGGTGTGATGAAGTTGCCTTCCAAGATGTTCAGGACCAGGAAGATCGCCGGCGGCAGCAGGACCTGGCCCCACTCGGTGAAGGTAAGGAAGGAGCCGAGGAAGATCGCCGCCACCGTCACCAGTGGCCCGACGTAGGGGATGAAGTTCGCGACCGTGGCAAGCAGGCCCCAGATGAAGGGGTCCTTCATCCCGGTCAGATACATGGCGAGCGCCGTCAGCGTCCCCAACGTGATGTTGATCAAGGATATGGTCAGCAGGTAGGTGGAGATCTCCTGCTCTATGCTGCGGGCGATCTCGACCACGCGACGCTTCTCGGTGAAGCCCGGCAGCAGATAGACGGTCTTGCGCAGGAAGAGATCGCCGGAGGAGAGCAGGAAGATGATCAGCACCAGCATGATCAGCAGGGTGCCGAAGAAGTCGGCCGTACCGGAGACGAAGAGCTCGGTCAGCCGCGTTTCCTGCACCACCACGGCCTGAGAGCCGCCCCCCTTCGCCCCGTTGGCGACGTCCTGCGTCAGCTTCTCCACGTCCTCCAGGGTTTCGGTCACGTCGCGCAGGCGCCAGGAGAGGTCGTCGACCGCGCGCGGCAGCCGCTCCATCCAGTCCATCGCCGGCTCGGCGAACTGTGCGGCGAGACCGACGATGCCGCCGATGACCGTCGCCATGACCAGCAGAGCGGCCAGCCAGCGCGGCAGGCCCAGCTTCGCCAGGCGGCGCACCAACGGTGCCATCAGGAAGCCGGTCAGCACCGCCAGCACGATCGGGATCGCAACCGAGCGGGCGAAGTAGAGCGTGTAGACGATGGCCAGGATCGCCAGGATCCACAGCGGCATCACGATTCGTGAGGGGCGGGTCACAGGTCAGCCTGTTCGAAAGCCGTTCGCACCGGGATCGAGCCTAGCGGCCCCGCATCCGGACGCTCCAGCGACCTGGACGGGCGAAGGGAAGCGGCGCGCTCTCTGCCCCTGGTCGCCTCAGGTCTCACCCTCTGTGGGTTCCTTCTTGCCCGTCTCGCCCAGGTGCACCCGCCGGGCCTCGCGCTCGGCGGCCTCGGCGATCCGTCTGGCGGCGGCCGCCGCCTCGGCCTCCAGCTTCTCGGCCAGCGCCCTGCCCTCGGGCGTGCTGCGGTCGAGGCTCTTGGCATAGTCCTCCACGATCCGCTTGGCCTCCTCCGCCGCAGCCTCGGCGACGTCGGAAACCTTGCGGCCCTCCTCGCTCACCGTCTCCTTGACCTTGCGGCGAAGCCTGGCGGCCTTGTCGCCCATCAGGCGGTTCTCGGCACGGCTGTTGAGCAGGGCGCCACCGATGGCGGCTCCCACCGCGAAGGCCAGGGCACCGACCACCAGCGGCTGGTCCTCCAGCAGCCGGCCGGCGCCGCTGCGGGCGCGCCGGGCCAGGCGGCCACCCGCCTCAACCGCCTCGTGGCCAAGTTCGGAGGCCTTCTCGCCGGCCTCGTCGGCAAGGCCTCGGAGGCCGCCGTGCGCCTCGTCCTCTTCCGCCTCGCGCTCCCTGTCGGCATCGGCCGAGCGGCTGGCGATCAGCCAGACCAGGCCCAGACTCATCAGCGCCAAGGGGATCGGGTGCCTGCGGACGGTGCGCCCGACCGCGTGGCCCACCCGGCTACCGGCATCCAGCACGGCGTCGGTCATCGCGCCCACCGAGACCTTGTCGCGCAACGCCCCGGCCGTCTCGGCGAAGCGGCTGCCCTCTGTCTCGGCATCCCGTTCCAGATCCTCTGCGCTCTTCGTACGGCGGCTCATCTCACAGTCTCCTGAAAGGCCTCGGCAGCCTTGGTGATGGACCGCAGGGTGCGTTCCGGTTTCAGTCGGACGGCCCGCAACCTGGCAAGGCCCAGGCGGACCAGCAGCAGGGCAGCGAGCACGACCGCCACACCGACCGCCAGCAGCGCCCAGGCGAGCGGCAGGCCGGCCTCGACCAGGCCCGCCACCAGGGCGGCAGCCAGCAGGTTCATCGCGGTCAGAGCGACGATCAGGCCGGTCACCGCCATGGCGAGCCCGACCGCCACCCGGTCGCGAGTCTCACTGAGTTCAAGCTGCAGCAGCCGAAACTCCTTGCGCAGAAGCGCGGAAAACTGACGGAGCAGATCCTCGACCAGCTCGGCAAGCGGTTTGGCGGCAGAGTCCGCGGCCGCAGAGTCGCTGTGGGCCTCGCTCATCCTGCTGCCTCCTCATCGGATTCTTGCCCGCCCTCGGTCTCGTCCGCGATATCATCCTCGCCCTCATCCTCAGGCGAGGCGGTGGCAAAGCGGGCCAGCGCGAAGCCGGCCAACGCGGCGCCGCCGAGAAAGGCCAGCGGATGACGGCGGCCCAAGTCTGAGAGGTCGTGAACGAGCTGGCTGACGCTGCGCCCCTCGATGCTCTCCGCCACCTCGTCCATGCCGCCGGCCGCCTCGTCGACGATCCGGCGCGTCGCCGTCCCCTGGTCCAGCTCGCCGGCAGCGGCGTGCAGGGCGCGGGCGAACTGCGAGGCCTTACCACCGACCCGGTTCTTCTGCGCTTCGGCAGCGTCCCTGGCGATCTCGGCGGCCTCGTCCGCCATGTCCCTGGCACCCTCCTTCAGCGCGCCCATCTTGGTCCTGACCTTTGCCTTCACCTTCTGATCGGCAGCCTCGTCCTCCGGGCTCGAGGCCGGCGCCCTCGCCTTTGCTCCACGGTCGTCCGACATGACGGGCTCCTTCCTTGGTGAGCGGTGCGGAGAGGCGATCATTCCCGATAAGCGGACTGCGCGACAACCGGGCTCTAGGCTTGCCCGATCGTTCGAGATCGACATCGTGGTCGGTCAGGCCCTTCACTGCTGACGGGCTTTACCCTTCAGAACGGTCCAGTTGCCCCTCAATTTTTCGGAGTTCATAGCCTGCTCTTCTTTCCTCAATTGCCGCGTCCCTTTGCACGAACGCGGCTGCCAGGAGAAACCCCTCGACCGGCAAATGGTTCCAAAGGGCCAAGTGGGTCCGTCCGACTCTTTCCTACTAAAATCCTTCCGGCACAAAGACTTCAAGGGCCGCAGGGCGAATCTCGATGGTTGCCGGCGTGGTCGTCAGCAGCTCGCCATCCACGCTGGCCCGCTTGGACCGCTTGGTCTTGAGGTCTATGCGCTTACCCTCGAACCAGCGCACCCCGTCCCACAATGAGTGGGCCTTGAACTTGGTCGAGGCGCCCATGACCAGGAGCTTGCCCAGCGGTTGCGGCTCGATCACATAGGCCCGCAGGATCCCGTCGTCGATCCTGGCCTCCGGCAGCACCTCGAAACCGCCGCCGTGAAAGCGGCCGTTGGCGACGCCGACCTGGATCGCGCGCAGGCTTTCCGTCTTGCCGTCGCAGGTCACTTCTACCGAGAAACTGCGGTAGGCCTTGACCGCATCGCGGAAGGCCAGAACGTAACTGAGCGCCCCCCAACGCCGCTTGCGCTCGGCCGAAAGGTTGAGGGTAACGGCCTCGCTGATGCCGATGCTGGCGACGTTCAGGTAGGCGTGACCGTTGATGGAACTGATATCGACCCGCGCGGTCCGCCCCTCGGCGATGATGCCCGCGGCCTGGCGAAGCTGGTTGGGAACGCCCAGGGTGCGGGCGAAGTCGTTGGCGGTGCCGAGCGGCAGCAGTCCAAGCGGCAGGCCGGCGGTCTCGGCCAGGGCGGCGAGGCTCCTGACCGTGCCGTCGCCGCCGGCAGCCACCAGCAGGTCGCAATCGCGGCACCAGTCCTGCGCCTGCGCGAAGAGGCGGGAGACGTCCTTGGAGGCCCTGAGGTCGACCGCGATGTCCGCGGCCTCCAGCACCTCCAGCGCGCGCGACAGATCCGGCCGCTCGCGCAGCTTACTGATCGGCAGCAGGACCAAGGCCTTCTTGCCGGCCATGACGGCGCTGGCCGAACCCTCATCGGTCATCGGCATGACGCCCGATATCGACGGCCGACCGGCCTCAAAACAAGAGCAGCCCTGACCAAGATCCGCTGTTTCCCTCGTGCTGGAGCCAGGTGGCGGCAGATACAAGCTGCGTCAGAGAATGGGTCACCCCCGATGGCCCGGCAAGTGCCGGCAAGCAACGCCACCGGTCAGCCGCCCGGCGAACGCTCGGCGATCTCCGCTCGCAAGCGCTCCGCCTCGTCCTGCAGCGACCGGCGGTCGGCCTGCAGCATCAGCGTGCTCTCGCCGGCCTCCAGCGTGCGCATGCGCAGTTCTTCGACGCCCGGCAGGTAGGCCGGATCGCAGCAGCGGGTCAGATCGACCAGCGCCTCCATGATCGTGGTCAGCACCTCGATCTGCTTGGCGCCGTCGCGCAGCACCGGCGGGAAGGCGCGCTTCAGCAGGCGGTCGAAATCGGGACGCTCCAGCTCTACCCGCCCGCGGGGGCAGAGGTTGGTCGGGAAGTCCTCAGGCGGTACGGTGGAGGCCCGGCAGAGCAGACTACCGAGGAACTGCACGCTGGTGATCGCCGTCTGCGGATCGTTGATGCCCGGCGAGAGTGCGCGGCAGGCGATCTCCGCCAGCAGCTCGATGCCCAGCAAGGGATCGGCGTTGTGGCTGCGCTCGAAGCCGATGACCACGCTCTGGACCAGGCGGCGCTCGGTCTCCTCCGCCTCCTCGTCCAGGCCGTAGACCTCCAGGAGGTTCTGCCTGGGATGGACAAAGGCCCCCTCGCGCGAATGCACCAGGATCGTCAGCTCCTTCTCCTCGGCGATCCGCTCCAGCAGGTCGAGGTCGATGTACTGGATATAGCCGGTCTCGTCGCTTCGCAGGGTCCTGGAGCGGCCCGCGCGCGTCACGGCCTCGGCCTGCTCACCGTCCTCGCTGGAGAGGTAGGCATCCAGCACCCGCGCGGCGTTGGCATGGATCTTCTCGATCATGCGGTTCAGCTTCAGCGAGTTGGCGACATGGCCGATCCACTGGATGAAATACTTGATGACCGCCGCGACGTAGACCAGCGCGACGCAGAAGGTGAGCGTGACCCCGACCCCGGTGGAGAAATCCAGCCCAAAGCTCAGCAGCGAGGCGATCGAGAAGACGAAGGTGGCAAGAAAGGTGCCGAGTGCGTTCTGGGTGACCGGGTCGGCCATAAGCTCCGGCACCGCACGCGGCGAAGCCTGGCCCGCCACCAGGCTCAGCACCAGCATCAGGACCGAGAGCGTCACCGTGATCACGGTCAGCATGCTGCCGGCCGCGAGGTCGAGGAAGCCGCGCACGGTGGCGACGTCGATCTCCGGCAGCCAGGGCCAGTCGGAGGGCTCGATCAGAGAGTCCACCAGCGCCAGCGCCAGGGTCACCATCAGCGCGAAGAGCGAGCAGACCGCCGGCCGGAACCAGAGCGCACCCCCGATCTGGCCTATCGCGTATTTGAGCTCTGAGATCATCGCCGCAACTCCCGCCGCTCGCCGGCAGACAGGCAAGCCTCGTGATGGTTCAAACATCACGGCAGCCGGGACAAAAGGCAAGCCACCCGGGCCTCCACACGGCCGACGACACCACCGATGGTTGGACTCACCCCTTGCCGCCCTTGGCCGTTTGCGCCAGGTACTGCTATGAGGACAGCCTCAACGACCCGCCCTCAAGGCAGTTCGACAGTTTGGTGAGGAGACTAGAATGGTAGCCGCAAGCGCCTCTTTGCACGCCCCCCGCGAACGTCTCTCGAAGGAGACCCTACACCTCCATCACGCGCTGGTGTCGCTGATGGAAGAGCTGGAGGCGGTGGATTGGTACCGCCAGCGCGCCGACGACTGCGACGATCCCGAGCTCAAGGAGATCCTGCTGCACAACATGCGCGAGGAGATGGAGCACGCCGCCATGGTGCTGGAGTGGATCCGGCGCAACGACGCGGACTTCGAGGGCATGCTGAAGGAGTTTCTCTTCAAGGACGGCGTGATCTCCGACCACCACTAGGTTGGATTGCGAGTTCCCGGCGGTCCCAAGGGGCCGCCCGGGGATCACGCCTGCACGTTCTTCAGGGCCATCGCCATGGCCGCACCGGCCAGCGCCAGGACGGCAAGCACGGCGATGCCGATCTCCAGCCCGAAGCCCAGCAGCAGGCCGGTGAGCCCGCCGATCGCCAGCAGCAGCAAGCCGATGAGGGTGTTGCTGAGCGCGACGTAGTCGGCCTTTCGGTCGCCGCCCGCCAGGTCGACGATATGGGTCTTGCGCCCGATCCTGACGCCGGCATGCGAGACCCCCAGCACGTAGAGCACCACGGCATAGAAGTAGATCGACTGGCGCAGCTCGGGCGCCAGGTTGAGGGCCGCCAGCACCAGCAGGCCCAGCAGGCCGGCCAGCAGCGCGGCCAGGCTCATGGTCAGCCGGCTGGAGCGGTCGGCCAGCCGCCCCCAGATCGCCGAGGTGGAGACGCTGGCCAGCGCCGTCGCCAGCAACAGCCAGCCGAGCCCGCTGAGCGCACCACCGGCCTCGCGCAGCGCCAGGCTGGAGTAGACCGGCCCGAACAGCGCGGTCGAGATCATCAGGGTGCGGGCCAGCAGGAACTTCTGCAGCTCCCGGTCCTTCAGCAGCAGGGCCGACTGGTCGGCGATCAGATCCTTGATGCCGCGCCCGCCGTCGGTGGCGCCGGGTACCTCGTCGATGGTCCAGTAGACCAGCGCCGCCAGCCCCCAGGAAACCCCGGCCGCCAGCAGCAGGACATAGAGCAGCCACTCGGGCCGGGCCGCGTCGGGGCTCAGCACCAGGTAGAGCCCGACGCCGGCGGCGACCAGGCCGGAGGCAGTGGCGGCATAGCCGCTGACCCGGCCACGCTGGCCCTTGGAGACGGTCTTGCCCAGGGTGTCCTTGGCCGCGATCGAGGCGACGCCCCGGGCCAGGCTGAAGATCGTCAGCAGCACCACGATGGTCCAGCCGGCCGCGGCCCCCTCCAGCCCGGTGAGCGCAGCCAGGCCGATGAGGGCGATGGCGGCACCCTCGACCAGGCTACTGACCGCCCAGAAGCCCTTGCGTACGGCAAAGCGGCGGATGTAGCCGCCGACCAGGATCTGCGGCAGCAGCGCCAAGGATTCCCGAATCGGCACCAGTAGGCCGATCACGAAGGCCGGCGCGCCGACCGCACCGATCAGCCAGGGCAGCACCACCTTGGGATCGGCCAGCACGTCGCCGGTCTTGCTCAGGGCCTGCGAGACCACCTGGCGCAGGAAGTTGCCCGGCTGCAGGCTGCACTGGCTGTCTGGAATGTCCCGGCAGAGGCGGGCCTCGTCCTCGCCAATGGCGAGGCCATAGAGCCGTTCGGTGAGACCGGCTTGGTTCGGCTGGGGGCTCTGCCCCGTGGCAGCGCTCATGATCTCCCGTCCCCCGCGAATGCACGACCGCCTCAGTTAGACCCAAGGCTCTCTGCCACGGCAACCGCTTTTCCCGGTGCGCTCAGTAGGGCGTCCCGTCCTTGCGGGTGAAGCGCCACCTGCCGTCCTCGCCCATCACCGCCTGGATATCGTCTCGGGGATAGGACCCGGCGTCACCGGCCGTGCGGTCGCCGATCTCAAGATAGCGCACCGGCGCGTCGCTGCGGTTTTCCAGTTGGTGCGCGCTGCCGCCGGCGGGAAAGCCGGCGCACATGCCGGGGCCAAGCTCCAGCTCGTCGGTCTCGGTGACCAGGGTCGGCCGGCCCTCCAGGACATAGACGAACTCGTCCTGCTTGCTGTGGCTATGCAGCAGCGCGGAGATCCCGCCCGGCGCCAGCTCAGTCAGGTTGACGCCAAAGTTGGCAAGGCCGAAGAGGTCGCCCAGCGGCCGCTTGATCCGCTGCGCCATGCGGCTGGCGAAGGGCTCCGGGTAGTTGGAGGGCTTGGTCCGCGCCGCGGCCTCGGCCGCAAGGATCGCGATCGGGGGCTCGTCTGCTTGGTCTGCCATAGCATCTCTCCTTGGCTCAGCGGCACGCCGAAAGGGCTGCCGAGCCTAGCTATAGGCCAGGGGCGCAGCCCCACACCAGTGACGCGGCGGCAGAGATGCTTGCCGGCCGCTCCGCTTGACAGCCCGTGGGCCTCAAGCCTCCAGCGCCTCCGGGGCATGGCCCCAGGAGAGGATGCGCTGCGACAGTGCCTGGGCGGTCAGCGCCTCTGTCGAGAGGGTCTCGACCGTGCGCCCGCCGGAGAGAATGGTCACCCGGTCAGCGACGGAGACCACGTCGTTCATGTTATGGCTGACCAGGATCACGGTGACGCCGGTCTCCTTGAGCTGGCGGATCAGGCGCAGCACCTGCTCGGTCTCGCGCACGCCGAGTGCTGCGGTCGGCTCATCCATCACGATGATCTCGGCCTTCCAGCGCAAGGCTCGGCAGATCGCCACCGCCTGGCGCTGCCCGCCGGAGAGCGAGTCGACCGGCGCCCGCATGTCCTTCAGCGGCGAGCCCAGTCGCCCGAGGAAGCCCAGCGACTGGCGGATCATCTCGGCCCGGTCCAGCACGCCGATGCCCAGCACCCGACGCACCAGCTCGGAACCCATGAAGATGTTCTGGTAGATCGTCATCCTGGGCGCCAGGCCCAGGTCCTGGTGGATGGTGGCGATCCCGGCGGCGAGCGCGTCGTGCGGCGTGGCGAAGGCGCAGGGCCGGCCACGCACCTGGATCTCACCGCCGTCCGGCCGCTCCACGCCGGCGATCAGCTTGATCAGGGTCGACTTGCCGGCGCCGTTGTCGCCGCAGACCGCATGGATCTCGCCGGCCCCCACCGCCAGTTCGCCGGCGCGCAAGGCCTGGACCGCGCCATAGGCCTTGCGCGCCGCGCGGACGCTCAGGATCTCCGCCATCACGAGGGCGTCGCCGCCAGGCGCAATCCCATTACTCCAGGAACTCGGCCACGTTGGACTGGTCCACCAGGTCGGCGCTCATGAAGAGGTAGGGACCGGTGGTGACCGTCGCCTTGTCCTGGCCCTGGACCGCGATCAGGTCCATGGCGTCGACCGCAGCCTCGCCCATGGCCTCGAAGGGAATGGCGACGGTGGCCATCAGCATGGAGTCGGGCGAGGCGATGCGGCGGTAGCTCTCCGCGCCGCCGTCGATCGAGACCAGCACCACGTCGCCCTTCTGCATGCCCTGCTCTTTCAGGATGTCGTCGATGATGAAGGCCTGGCCATCGAAGGAGGCCCAGATCCCCTGGAAGTCGCCGGCGTTCTGCAGGATCAGCGCGCTCATGCCGTTGCGCACGTCGTCGCGCCAGCTCTTGGTCCGCGCCATGGAATGGCTGCCGACCTCCTGGACGCCGGTGTTCTCGCTCATCACCACGTCCAGGATCTTACCGCGGATGCGGGTGCCGACGTTGCTCTCGAAGCGCTCGGTCAGGATCGAGCCCTGATAGCCGAGCTGGCCCAGGAGGTAGAGCGCGGCATCGGCGCCCACCGCGTACTCGTTCACCTGGATGTCGAAGAGGGTGTAGGGGCTGGCGCCGCTCATCACCGTGATGACCGGGATGCCGGCCTCCTTGGCGGCCTGGAGCTGGCCCTCGAACTGCACCGGCTTGGACATTGCCAGCACGATGCCGTCGACGCCGCGCTGGATCAGGTTGTCGATCTGCTCGGCGTGGGTCGGAAGCGTACCGTTGGAGTTCAGCACGGTGACGTCCCAGCCCCGCTCCTCGGCCGCGGCCTTGGCTGCGTTGGCGACGCGGGCATGGGTCTCAGACGACATCTGGAAGGCGACCACGCCCAGCTCGAAGGCCTGGGCCGTAGCGGCCTGGCCGATCACGAAGGCGGCGGCCAGGGCCGCCAGCAGCGCACTGCGTTTCATGGTGAGATGCTCCCCTCACTTGCCATAGGGTGACGGGCCGTCGTCCCGGCGGGTCAGACCGAGAAGGCGGCCTCCTTGAGAACGCTGGCCGAGACGCTGACCGAGGCGATCATGATCAGTCCCAGCACGATTTCCTGAAGGTAATAGGGCGCGCCCAGAAGTACGAGCCCGTTGTCCAGCACCGCGATGATCAGCGCGCCGGCGAAGGTGCCGGCGATGTTGGGCCGACCCGGCTCGAACATGGTCATGCCCAGCAGCACCGCGGCGATGCCGTTCAGCAGGTAGTCGCCGGCCATCTGCGGCGCCGCGGAGCTGAGGTTTGCGACCAGCAGCACCGCGGCGATGCCGGCAGCGAAGCCCGAGAGGCTGAGCCCCAGCAGCTTCATCCGCGCGGTGGCGATGCCGGCCCTGTGCGCCGCCCCGCGCGCCTCGCCGGTGGCCAGCATGTGCACGCCGAGCCGGGTCATCTTGCTGAGGAACCAGGCCAGCAGCACCACGCCGGCCATGAACAGCACCAGCACCGGCACGCCGGCCAGGCTGCCGCGGGCCAGCGCCAGGAAGGACTGCGGCCAGCGGCCGACGAAGGCCACGCCCTCGGTGATCATGAAGGCGAGCCCGCTGGCGATCGCCGCCGTGCCGAGGGTGGCGATCAACGAGGGCACCTTCAGCCTGGTTACCAGCAGGCCGTTGCCGACCCCGCCCAGGGTCGCCACCGCCAGCCCGGCCAGCGCCGCCAGTGGCCAGGCCAGTTCGGCATAGACCAGTCCGCCGGTCACCACCGCGCCCAGGCTGCAGAGGTTGGCGAAGGAGAGGTCCAGCTCGGCGGTGATCAGCGCGAAGGTGAAGCCAACCGCCAGGATGGTCAGCACGCTGGCGTGCTTCAGCACGTTCAGGAGGTTGGCGCCGGAAGCGAAGTTGCGGGCGAAGAGCAGCAGGACGACGAGGACCGCCAGGCCCGCCAGCAAGGTCCCGTACCTGGCCACCAGATCTCTCATCGCGATCGACTTTCCCCTCTCCAGCACCGCGCTGCTCATGATGCCACCCGCGGCGGATGCGCGGCGCCGATCCCAACCAGCCGGTGCGAGGCCTCTGCCAAAGCCGGCTGGGTGTCAAGGAAGAGCTGGTAGAGTGCATCCAGGCGCGGCTGCTCCGACCGATCGGGCCGCACCTCGCGCAGGCTGCCAGCGGCGATCGCGGACGCCAGGTCAGGCGCCTCGCCCAGACCGACGCGCGCCACGGCGCGGCAGCCGGCCAGCCCCATCTCCGCCTGGTCGGAGACCAGCAGGCTGCGGCCGAGGCTGCTGGCGCGTAGACTGTTCCAGGCCGGGCTGCGGCTGCCGCCACCGGCGATCCTGATCGCCTCTGCCCTGCAGCCGGCCGCGGCCTCGGCGCGCTCCAGCACCAGCCGGTTGACGAAGCTCACCCCCTCCATCACCGCCCGGACCAGGTCACCCGGCCCGTGCCCGGCGCCCAGCCCCAGGAAGGAGGCGCGCAGGTCGCGGTCCCAGAAGGGCGTGCGCTCGCCCAGCAGGTAGGGGTGGAACAGCAGCGGCTGCGGCGCGGCCGGCTGCTGCAGCAGCGCCTCCAGGCGCCGGGCGAAGAGCTGCGGTCCCGGTGCCAGCCGCTCGACGATCCAGGTCAGCGCGTTGGCGCCGTTGAGGCCCGGCCCGCCGACGTGCCAGATGCCTTCGCCCCAGGGCAGGGTGATCAGCCCCTCGGCGGCGACCTCGGCAGGGCTCATCAGCCCGAAGACCTCGGAAGAGCCGGAAATGCAGTAGGCCCGGCCCGGCTGCAGCGCCCCCAGCCCGGCCGCTGCCGCCCAGGTGTCGTTCGAGCCGCAGAAGACCCTGGCGCCGGCGATCCGGTCCAGCGGCGCCGGCAGGTCGGGAAGGATCTGGCCGACGGTCGCGGTCGGCGGGATCAGCCGCGGCAGGGGATCGTGCGAGAGCCCGGCCGCAGCGGCCAGCGACTCCGAACCGCCGGCCGTCGCCAGGGCCAACCAATGCTGCGAGATCGGGTCGGAACAGGCGACCCCGGTGAGGCGCAGGTTGAGGTAGTCCTTCGGCTCCAGCAGCAGCCGCGCGTCCTCCCAGACCGCCGGCTCCTGACGCTGCAGCCAGAGCAGGCGCGCCAGGGGGTGGAAGGCGTTGAGGTTGCGCGCCTCGGGGTGCGCGGCCACCGCCGGCAAGGCGCGCGCGGCCTCTGCCGCCTCCTGTGCCCGCGAGTCACGAAAGCCGATCGCCGGGCGCAGCACCTCGAGCGCCGCGTCCAGCAGCACCTGGGTACGGGTGAAACCGCAGACGGCCAGAGCCCCGACCGTCCCGAAGGCCTCTGGCGCCTCGGCCGCCAGGGTCTCGGCGGCGGCGAGCAGTGCCTGCCACCAGACCACCGGTTGCTGCTCGGAACGGCCCTGCGCCTCCTCGAAAGCGAGCGGTTGGCTGGCGCTTGCCACGACCGCGCCGGCGGCATCGAACAGGCAGGCCTTCAGGGCCGAGCCGCCCAGGTCGATTGCCAGCACCGCCGCCATGAAGATCCATCCTTCCGTCCCAATCGCCCCTCGAACCGCTCCACCGGCCGGGGTACCCTGCTTATCACGCGCCTCCGGCAGCCCTCAACGGCCTGCGGGGTCTCCACTCTGCCACATGGCCAGTGCCCTTGAGCCAAGGCCGCCAGCCGTGCCAGAGAAAGAGAGCCAGACGCCCCATTCCCTATTCAGAAAATCCCCTTCAAGGAGTGCGCATGCGCAAGACCATCGCCATCGTCGGAGCCGGACAGGCCGGTGCCCGCACGGCACAGGCCCTGCGGCGGCAGGGCTGGCAGGACCGGATCCTGCTGCTGGGCGCGGAGCAGGACCCGCCCTACGAGCGCCCGCCGCTGTCGAAGGCGGTCCTGACCGAGGGCGCCGACCCGCTCGCCGCCGCCCTCTTCAAGCCCGGCCAGACCGAGGCGCTGGGGATCGAGCTGGAGACCGGGGTCACGGTCACCGGCCTGGACCCGGCCGGGCGCAGCCTCACCACCGCCGACGGCCGCAGCATCGCCTGGGACGGCCTTGTGCTGGCCAGCGGTGCCCGGCCGCGCCGCCTCACCTGCCCTGGCACCGAGCTGGAGGGCATCTTCCTGCTGCGCTCGGCGGCCGACGCCCGCGCCCTGGCGCCGACCCTGACCGAAGGCACCGAGGTGGTGCTGGTCGGCGGCGGATTCATCGGCCTGGAGGTCGCGGCCAGCGCCAAGAAGCGCGGCTGCCGCGTGACCCTGCTGGAGGCCGCGCCACAACTCATCGGCCGCGCCCTGGCACCGGCGCTCTCCGAGCACCTGCGGCTGTTGCATGCGCAGGAGGGGATCGACATCCGCCTCACCGCACAGGTCGCGGCCTTCGAAGGCAAGGAGCGGGTGAGCGCGGTGCGCCTGGCCGACGGCACGCGCCTGCCGGCCGCGGTCGTGGTGGTCGGCATCGGCTGCCATGCTGAGACCGAGCTTGCCGAGGCGGCGGGCTTGGCTTGCGCGGACGGCATCCTGACAGACGCCTTCGCCGCCACTTCGGCGCCGAGCATCTACGCCGTGGGCGACTGCACCCGGCACGAGAACCGCTGGCTCGGCCGGCAGGTGCGCCTGGAATCCTGGGAGAATGCGGAGTTGGCGCCGCAGATCGCAGCCAAGGCGCTCTGCGGCACGCCCGAACCCTACAGCCTGGTGCCCTGGTTCTGGACCGACCAGCACGGCCTGAACCTGCAGCTCATCGGCCTCACCACCTTCGCCGGCGAGCTGGTCTGGCGCGGCAAGCCGCAGGAGGGCTCGGCGATCGCTTTCGAGGTGACCGAGGGTCGTCTCACCGGCGCAGCCCTTTTCAACAGCGGCCGCGAGCGCCGACCGCTGACCAAGCTGATCGAGGCCCGCTGCCCGGTCGACCCCGCCGCCCTCGCCGACCCGGCCGTCAAGCTGCGCGACCTGGCGAAGGCGGTGGGATAGTCCCGCTCAAGTGCCTCTTTGCTGCCGCAAATCGTCGTCGCAGGCGAAATCGCCTGCTCGGGATTTGCTCAAGGACCGGTGATGGTCAGCCCGCCGTCGATCTTCAGGGTGACGCCGGCGATCGACTGCGCCTCGGCCGAGGCCAGGAAGACGGCCGCGTTGGCGATGTCCTCCGCGGTCGCCAGCCTCTTGATCGGGGTGCGGTTGCGCCGGGCCTCCCAGCCCTCGTCGGTGATGACGCTGCTGGCGCCGGGGGTGGCGACCGGTCCGGGCGCCAGCGCGTTGACCCTGACGCCCAGCGGCCCCAGCTCCCCCGCCTGCTGGCGGGTCAGCGAGTCGATGGCGCCCTTGATCGAGCTATAGACCGCGGCGTGCTTGATCGAGAAGGACACCGCCACCGAAGAGAGGTTGATCACCGAGGTACCGCCGCCGCGCGCCACCAGGTGCGGGATCGCCGCCTGCAGGGCCCAGTAGGTGCCCTTGATGCCGACGTCGAGCATACGGTCGATCTTGTCCGGCGGCATCTCCACCATCGGCGCGTAGTGGAAGGCCACCGCGTTGTTCACCAGGATGTCGAGCCCGCCGGCCGAGGCGGCGAAGTCGTCCACCGCCGCGAAGACCGCCGCCCGGTCAGAGACGTCGCAGGCATAGCCGCGGCTGCCCGCGCCCGCCCGACCGGCCACTTCTTCCGCGGCCGCGCCGTCGATGTCGGCGACCCCGACCTTGGCGCCCTCGGCGGCAAAGGCCAGTGCGATCGCCTCGCCCAGGCCACGGCCGCCGCCGGTGACGAAGGCGGCCTTTCCTTGCAGTCGTCCCATCGCTCCGCTCACCTCTTCTTCACCAGGTCGGCGTCCAGCCTGACCACCCAACCTTCAAGCCCCGCGGCGGCGGCCGGATAGCGATTCAGCACGTCGGGATCGTGGCCCGGAACGATGTGGTCCTCGCTGGAGGCCAGCCTGCGGATGAGACCATAGCCCTCCAGCATGTCGCCGACGTTGTAGACCACCGGGAAGGGCCGGTTCTGGCCGATGTTGGCGTAGAGGTGCGACGCGTCGGAGGCCAGCACCACCCAGCCGCGGCGGGTGCGCACGCGGACGACCTGCAGGCCGTTGGTGTGCCCCCCGACCAGGTGCACCGAGATGCCGGGTGCGACCTGCGATTCACCGTCGTGGAACTGCACCCGGCCCTGGAAGATTCGCCGCACCATGACCGCCACGTCCTCCGCCTCGAAGGCATGGGTCAGGGTCGGATGGCACATGCAGCGGCCGGTGCAGTAGGCCATCTCGCGGTCCTGGATGTGGAAGCGCGCCTTGGGGAAGAGGTCGTGGTTGCCGGCATGATCGTAATGCATGTGGGTAACGATCACGTCCTCGACCCGGTCCGGCTCGATGCCGATCGCCTTCAGACCCGCTGCCGGCGGCTTCAGGATGGTGCGGCCGCGCAGGTCGGCCTGGACCTGGTCGAAGCCCATGTCGACCACGAAGGTCCGCTCCTTCCCGACGATCGCCCAGACGTAGTAGTCCAACGGCATGTTGACCTCGTGCGGGTCGCCGCCGAGGAAGTTGTCCCGGGCCGGACGGTCGTGGTGGGCGTACTTGACGGCATAGATCTCGTAGGTCTCGTCGCTCATGTCTCTCGGTCCTCGCTCCCTTTGATCTCGACTCCCATCCAGCTTTCCAACGGCTTGACGATGGTGGTCAAGTCCGCATCCGCCCCCTGGGTCCTGAGCGCGATCTTGAGAGCCTGGCGCACCGCGCTGCCGACGATCATCGGGACGCCCATGGCATCGGAGTGTTCCAGACAGAGCCGCGTGTCCTTGTCGGACAGCCCCAGCGCGAAGCCGAAGTCGAAGCCGCGCGGCAGCACGAAGCGCGGGAACTTGTCGGCGGTGGCGTTGTTGCGCCCGCTGCTGGCGTTGATCACGTCGATCATCACGTTGGCGTCGAGGCCCGAGGCGCAGCCCAGCACCAGGGCCTCGGAGGTGATGGCCAGCGCGCTGACCGACATGAGGTTGTTGATCACCTTCAGGGTCTGGCCCATGCCGGGCACGGCGCCGACGACGAAGACCTTGCCGAAGCATTCGAGGATCGCCATGACCTCCTCGACCAGCGCCGGCTCGCCCGCGGCCATGATCGCCAGGGTGCCCTTCTCCGCCCCGGCAACGCCGCCGCTGACCGGCGCATCGACGCAGCCGACTCCGGCCGCGGCCAGGCGGGCCGCCAGGCTCTCCGAACCCTTGGGGCCGGTGGTGGAGAGATCGATCACCGCGCGCAGATTCCGGCTCTCGCCCGACAGCAGATCCTCGGCGACGCGGTTCACGATGTCCGGCGTCGGCAGCGACAGCAGCACGATCTCGGCGGTCCCGGCGAGCGCGGCCGGAGAGGCCACGCGCTGGGCGCCGGCCGCGATCAGCGGCGCCAGGGCGGCCTCGTTGCTGTCGAAGATGGTGACCCGGTAGCCCTTGTCGATCAGCCGCCGGGCCATCGGCGCACCCATGCGCCCGATGCCGACGAAACCGAGGGCTGGCTTCTCACTCATACCGCTCTCCCACTCATCCGTTGGAACCTCTCCGGACCCGAGGCCGCCGTCGCGCCGCTCACCGGGCTCCGGCAAGACAGGTGGAACTGGCAGACCCAGGCTCATTTATGTTAACGTTACCATCGGAAAATTCGGCCGGGAAGATCAATTTGCCAGCCGCGGGCCGCATGTCGGACACTGCTGACCTGCCCGAAGCGGGTGACAGGGACTCGGTTGCTGCGGACATGTGGGCGGATAGGCGGAAGGAACGGATGCCGAGGAGCACGGATCGAAACGGCGCCCAGCGCGCGCGGATGAGCGACGTCGCCGAGCGGGCCAAGGTCTCGCTGATGACGGTCTCGCGCGCCCTGCGCGAACCGGACAAGGTGTCGGAGGCCACCCGCAAGCGGATCCTCGAGGCGGTCGAGGCGGTGGGCTACGTCCACAACCGCCTGGCGGGCAACCTGGCCTCCAACCGCTCCAACGTGGTCGGGCTGATCGTTCCCAGCATCAAGAACTCGCTCTTCGCCGAGACCATCCAGGCCACGGCCGACGTGCTGGCCAAGGCCGACTTCCACCTGCTGATCGCCGAGAGCGGGCAGCAGGCGGAGGAGGAAGAGCGGCTGATCGCGGCCTTCCTGGAGCAACGGGTCAGCGGCATCATGCTGCACAACACCACCCACACAGCACGGGCCCGCAGCCTGATCCGCAAGGCTGGGGTGCCGGTAATCGAGACCGGCGACCTCTCGCGCGATCCGCTGGACATCACCGTCAGCTACTCGAACTACGAGGCGGCCAAGGCGATGACGCGCTACCTGCTGCGCCGCGGCTATGGCCGCATCGGCTTCGTCTCGCTGGAGACCCGGCACAACGACCGCGCCCGCGAGCGCCGGCGCGGCTATCTGGCGGCGCTGGAGAGCCGCGGCGTGCAGGCCGACCCGAGCCTGATCCTCAGCGTACCTCCGGGCCTTGCAGCCGGACGCGGCGCGCTGCTGGACCTGATGGCGCTGAAGCCGCGGCCCGACGCCATTTTCTTCGCCGGCGACGTGCTGGCGATCGGCGCCGCCTTCGAGTGCCAGCGTCAGGGCTGGCGCGTGCCGCAGGACCTAGCGATCGCCGGCTTCGACGACCTCGACATCCTGCAGCACATGACCCCGACCATCACCTCGCTGCGCCTGCCGCGCCGCGAGATCGGCGAGAACGCCGCCAACATCCTGCTGCAACGGATCACCGGCGAGGAATCGGCGGTGGTCGAGAAAGACCTGGGCTTCGACATCGTCCAGCGCGAAAGCACCTGACACCGGCAGCCGCTGGCCTCTGCCGATAACCCTAACAGAATCAGAGGCCTGGACCGAGACTACGGCCCCGAAGACCAATCCGCGAAACGACTGGACCTAAGCCCTTCCCCGCTTGACAGAATGTTAACGCTATCACACAATACATCAGATTCAGGCGGCCTGACGACCGCCGCAGGTGCATGTGACGGAAGGGGAGCGTCGGTGACGGGATCGTGCAGGGCCGGAACGACAGCCGGGCGGCTAGGCCGGGCAAGGCAGCCGGAGGAAACGGGCGCATGCTGAGCGGCAAGACCGTGGTCATCACCGGCTCGACCGCCGGCATCGGCTATGCCGCCGCGGAGGCCTTCGCCGCCGAGGGCTGCAACGTCGTGATCAACGGCATCGAGGGCGCGGAGATCGTCCGCGCCAAGGCCGAGCGCCTGACCGAGCTACACGGCGCCGCCGCGCTGGCCAGCACCGCAGACGTCGGCGACCCGGCCGCGGTCGAGGCGATGATGACCGAGGTCGAAGAGCGCTTCGGCGGCGTCGACATCCTGGTGAACAATGCCGTCACCCGCGTCTTCGGCCCGATCGAGCACTGCGAGACCGCGGACTGGGACCGGGCGATGGCGGTCAACCTCTCCTCGGCCTTCCACACCATCCGTTGCGCGCTGCCCGGCATGCGGGCGCGCGACTGGGGCCGGATCATCAACGTGGCCTCGGTCTTCAGCCTCTTCGCCACGGCCGACCGGGCCAGCTACATCACCACCAAGACCGCCCTGCTTGGCCTCACCCGCGCGGTGGCGCTGGAGACGGTCAAGACCGGCATCACCTGCAACGCCGTCTGCCCCGGCTCGGTCAACACCACGCACAGCGGCAAGGTAATCGCCGGCATGATGGAATCGGATAAGCTGAGCGAGGAGGCCGCGATCGAGCGCTTCCTCGCCGGACGGCAACCGGGCGGCCGCTTCGTCGAGCCGGCCAGCGTGGCCGCCTTCATGGTGTTTCTCTGCGGCCCGGCCGGCAAGGACATCAGCGGCGCCACCCTGCCGATCGACCTGGCCTGGTCGGCCAGCTAGCCGGCAGCCGGCGCACGAGAAGAGCGGCATAGAGGGACGCGCATGACCGCCGTCTTGGCAGGATCGAATGTTAGCGCAAACAGGTCGCCGTTGGCTGTCTGTATCAGGCTAGCTGACGTCTGCGAGGCGAATCGGCCGGTCTCAGGCGGAGCGCAGCAGAGCCATGAGGCTGCCGGCATCCTCGGCGCGATCCAGGCCCCAGACCGCCTCGATCACCGCGTCGCTGCGGGATGCCAGCTCCGGCGCGCCCCAGGCGACCAGCCGGCGCAGCTTCTCCTCCAGCTCGGCGTCGCTCAGCGGCGCCCCGTCGGTGCCCCTAGCCCGCTCCACCGTGGTGCTGCGGCTGCTGCCGTCCTCGAAGGCAACGAGGATGCGCAGGCCACCGACCGGCACGCCCTCGGTGTCGACGATCTCCACGGCGCGCTTGAGTGGGAGCAAGGTCGGATCGGCGACGGCAGCATCGCTGAACTGACCCAGCCCGGCCTCGCCCCACAGCAGGCAGGCCGCGACCGCATGCTGTGCGCTGACCTGCGCCTCACGGCCGGTGGTGACGTCCGGCCGATCGGCGCGCTGGCGCAGCAGCGGGTGGCCATAGAGGGTGACGCGCCGAACCGCTTCGGCCCGGAAACCGGGCTCGGCGCGCAGCGCGAGGCAGCCATCGATGACCGCGTTCAGCACCACGCCGCAGGGATAGGGCTTCTCGTAGTTTTCGAGGATCTCCCAGCGCGCGCCGAGGCCCTCCAGCACCTCCTCCAGCCGCGCCGCCTCGCCCAGCACGGGGAAGAAGCCGCGCGGGCCTTCCAGCGGCAGCGCCGGGCCATCGAAGCCACGCTCGGCCAGCAGCGCGGCGAGCAGGCCGTTGCGCGCGGCGGAGCCGACGCCGAAGCTCTTGGCCATGAAGCCCAGGGTCTCGACCAGGCCGCCGGACTGGGCCGAGGCCGTGCCGAGCGCCCAGACCAGGCGCTCGCGGTCCAGCCCCAGCAGCTTGCCGACCGCCAGCGCCGCGCCGAAGACGCCGCAGGTCGCGGTGATGTGCCAGCCACGCCGGTAGTGTTCCGGCGAGACCGCATTGCCGATGCGGCAGGCGACCTCGATCCCCAGCGCCAGCGCCAGCACCAGGTCGCGGCCGGCGATGCGCCGTCCCTCGGCCAGCGCCAGCAGGGCCGGCGCCACCGGCGCGGTCGGATGGATGATGGTCCTGAGGTGGGTGTCGTCGAAGTCGTGCAGGTTGGCCGCCGCCGCGTTCAGGAAGCTGGCCAGCGCCGCATCCACCCGCTCCGGCCGGCCGATCAGGCTGGCCTCGGCCTTGCCGGAGAAGGAGCCGAGCGTGGCTAGCGCGATCTCCAGCGCGCGGTCGTGGCTGCCGGCAGCGGCCACCGCGATGACGTTCAGCAGCGCGCGCTTGGCGGCGTGGCGAACGACCTCCGGCAGGTCCTCCCAGCCGGTCGCGGCGACGAAGTCCGCGAGACCGGCAGAGACCGCGAGCGGGCGCGCTGGCGATGCCGTCACGACAGGCGCTCCTTCCCCTCTCGGCGCATCAGTCGAGCTGACCCGCCTCTTCCAGCACCTTGCGAGCGACGCGGAAGCACTCCAGCCCCATCGGCACGCCGCAGTAGATCGCGACCACGTGGACGGCGGCGCGGATCTGCTCCTTGGTCACGCCGTTGTTCAGTGCGCCGCGGCAGTGGGTCTCCCACTCGTGCAGGCGGCCGAGCGCGCCCAGCATGGTCAGGTTCATCAGGCTGCGAGTCTTGGGGTCGATCGACTCGTCGCCCCAGCCGAAGCCCCAGCACCACTGGGTCATGGCTTCCTGAAAGGGGCGCGTCAGCTCGTCAGCTGCGGCCAGATTCTTCTCGACGTAGGCGGCCCCCAGGGTCGCCTTGCGCTGCTCCAGGCCCTTGTCGAAGGTATCTTGATCGATCACGGCTTCCATCCATCCTGCTGTCGGTTTCGCTCGGCCCTTGCGGCCGGCGCCTTGCGGACGCGGGCGGTGCGGCGATCCAGCCGCACCGCCCCGTCGTCCCTACTTGCCCAGCACCTCGCGGGCGTGCTGCACGTAGGCCTTGCCGTCGAAGCCGACCTCGGCCGCACGGTCGTAGAACGACTGGTAGGCGGCGTCGGAGTACTGCGGGGCCGTGACCCGGTCGACCTCCGACTGCGGCGCGGTCCAGAGCTCGATGCCGTTGCTCTTCATCTCCGCCACGGCCTTGTTGACGTGGGCGTAGAAGTTATAGAGCGCGTCGTGCTGCAGCTCTTCCATCTCCACCATGATGGCGGCGCGCAGGTCCTCCGGGATCTCCTCCCAGATGTCCTTGTTGACGATGATCACCCAGCCGGTGATCGGGCCAATCTTCCAGTTCTGCACATTCGGCGCCATCCGCCAGTATTCCTGGCCGTTGCCGTAGCAGGTGGAGGTGAAGAGGCCGTCGATCACGCCACGCTCCAACGCTGCCGGGACCTCGGAGAGCGGCAGCGGGGCCGGCTTGCCGCCGAGCGCCTCGACCAACGAGGCGGTCTGCGGGTTGTGCACGCGCAGCTTCTTGCCCTTGAAGTCCTCCAGGGTGTGAATCGGCTCCTTGGAGAAGAGAGCCTGGCTGCACCAGGCGCCCTCGGCCAGCACCACCGAGTTCCAGCGGTCCTCCCAGATGGTCTCGACGTCGTCGCACCAGAAGGACTCGCAGAGGTAGGTGTACTCGGCCATGTTGTTGATCAGTCCGGGCAGGTTGAAGACACCCATGCGCGGCTCCTCGGCCGCCAGGTAGGTGTGCAACGCGCCCGACATCGGCACGCGGCCGTCACGCACGGACGCGGTGATCTGGGTGCCACCGACCAACGAGTCGTTCAGCGAGACCTTCACCTTGCCGTCGGTGGCCCGCGCCACCCGCTCCGGCACCTGCTCCATCATCTCCAGGTAGAGCGAGTTGGGCGCCGGCAGGATCGCCATCGTCAGGTCGAAGTCCTGGGCCGAAGCCGGAACAGCGCCGGCGGCCAGGACGGCAGCGGCGAGCGCGCCGAGCGCCAGCCCCTTGCCGGAGTGGATCTTACGGCCATCGGCGGCCGCATCGTCAAAGCCAAACATGAGCATCCTCCCTCTGGGTTCGGTACCGGTGGGAAGAGGGACATCACCGGATGCCGCGGCCGTTCGGCGCGAGTCCCGTTCCCTTGCGCTCCCGGAAAAAACCGGGAGCGCAAGGAGGCGAGCTCCATCTTCCACACAGACAATCATACAATAATACAATCTGATTGCAAGCGAAGAATTGGACTGCTAGCGTCCCGCCGGAAAATGCGGACCACAGCGAGACCGTCGGGGCCGCCGAGCGGCGAAGCCGCGCCGACGGCTCGTTCCAACGTGGGATTTCAGGTAGCTATCGAGCCCGATCACTCGGGGTATGCCGGCGCCGGTGATCGGCGGGCGGTGGCTTTCGGTTTCAGCGTGTAACGGGGGATGAGGATGGCAGGAGAGCTGGCGGAGATGGGTGTTTCCGGTCCCGAGTCCGAGGCGCCGACGCCGACGGTCAAGGTTATCGACGCGGTCTCGGCCGGCACCGGCACCTTGAGCGCGCTCGCCCTGCTGACCATGACGGCAGCGGTCTGCTACGAGGTTCTGTCCCGCTACATCTTCAACGAGCCGACCTACTGGAGCAGCGACATCTCCACCTACCTGCTGGTGGGGATGACCTTCCTCGGCCTGGCCCAGGCCCAGCGCAAGGACGATCACGTCCGGGTCGAGCTTCTGCTGTCGCATCTCTCCGATGGCCGCCGCCGCCAGGTGGAGGCCTTCGGCAACTGGCTGGGCCTGATCTTCATCCTCTTCGCCGGCTGGCAGATGGCCTGCTTCAACGTGCAGGAATTTGCCAACGACACCCGCGACTGGGGCCTGCTCTCGACCCCGCAGTGGATCCCGGAGCTGGGGGTGACCCTGGGCTATCTCGCCTTCGTCTGGGCGATCCTGGCCGACCTCATGCGCAGCAGCGGCAAGGGAGCCCTCACCCACGTCCTGGTGGCCCTGGGCCTGGTCGTCCTGATCGTCGTGCTGGCGAGCCTGGGGACCACGCCGATCAAGATCGACCGGCTGCGCATCGACGTCGGCTCCGCCGTCATCCTGGCCGCGGCCCTGGGCGCCGCGCTGGCGCTGAACGGGCCACGCATGACGCTTGCGCTGGCGGCGAGCCTGGGCGCACTCGGCCTGGTCTACTGGCAGGCCAAGGGCGCCGATCTGGCCCTGATCAGCTTGCTGCTGGTCGGCACCCTCTTCGGCCTGCTGCTGCTGGGCGTCAGGGTGGCCATGACCCTGGGCATCGTTGGCCTCTTCGGGCTGATCTTCCTCATGCCCATGCCACAGCTCTCGCTGCTGGCCGAACGCTCCTGGAACAGCGTCAACACCTTCACCCTGACCGCGGTTCCGATGTTCGTGCTGATGGGCGCGCTGCTGATCCGCAGCGGTGTCAGCCGCGAGATGTTCGATGCCCTGACCCGCTGGTTCGGCCGGACGCCGGGCGGCGTCGCCCACGCCACGGTCGGCGCCTCGGCGGTCTTCGCCGCGGTCTCCGGCTCTTCGCTCGCCACCGCCGCCACGATGGGTAAGGTCGCCTGCCCGGAGATGGTGAGTCGCGGCTACAGCACCCGCCTGACCTACGGCGTGGTCGCCGCGGGCGCCACCCTCGGCATCCTGATCCCGCCCTCCATCGCCATGATCATTTACGGCACCACCGTGGGCGTTCCGGTGACCGAGCTCTTCATGGCCGGAGTCATCCCCGGCATCGTGCTGAGCTTCGGCTTCATGGGCGCGGTCGCCCTCTGGTCGCTGCTGCGCCCGCAGGCGACCCCGGCCGGCGATACCTTCTCTCTGGCGGAGAAGGCCAGAGGCTCGGTCTCGGTCCTGCCCTTCCTCTTCATCATTCTGGTGGTCCTGGGGTCGCTCTACGCCGGCGTCTGCACCCCCAGCGAGGCCGGCGGCGTCGGCGCGGTCGCCTCGTTGGTGGTCTGCCTTGCGCGCCGGATGCTGACCTGGCGGATGCTCTACGAGACCGCAATGGAGACGGTGCGCATCACCTCGTTCCTGCTGATGATCGTGGTGGGGGCGGCGATCATGAGCTGGGTCTTCGACTTTCTGCGCATCCCGCGCAGCCTGGTGACCGTGGTGGAGGCCGCCCAGCTCTCGCCCTGGCTGGTGATGCTGGCGATCACCGCGATCTACCTGGTCCTGGGCATGTTCATCGAGTCGATCTCGATGATGCTGATGACCATCCCGGTGACCTTCCCGATCATCGTCTCGCTGGGCCTCGACCCGCTCTGGTTCGGCGTCTTCCTGGTGATCATGATCGAGCTGGGCCTGGTCACCCCGCCGGTCGGCATCGTGCTCTTCATCCTGCGCGGGGTCGGCGACAACGTTCCCCTGCGCGAGATCGTCTACGGCGTGCTGCCCTTCGTGCTGGTGATCCTGGCCTTCCTGGTGCTGATCTACCTGATCCCCGACATCGTGCTCTGGCTACCCGCCCAAACCAGGTAGCGCGCTGCCGGGAGAGGATCAGGCGTTGCCGCTGCGTGCCCGCTCCTCCGCCTGGAAACTGGCGGCCACCACCTTGCCGGCCTCGCGGACATGGCGGACGGCGGCGCGCCGGGCGCGGGCAACGGCACCGGAGACCAGGGCGTCCACCAGCTCTTCCAGCTCGCCGAGGCTGGTCTCGCGCCGGCCGGGCGTGCCCATGGAGCGGACCCGCAGCAGCATCGCCCGCGCATTCAGCAGCGCCAGCGACTTGCCGAGCGCGTCGTTGCCGGAGCCGGCGACGATGCAGTCGTAGATGCGGTTCTTGGCCTTGATCCAGACGAAGGGATCGTCACTGGCATAGGCCGCGCGGATGCCACTCAGGGCCACGCGCAGTTCCTCGCGCCGGCGCACCGAGGCATGCTTGGCGAAGAGTTCGGCGGCCAGACTTTCCAGCACCTCGCGCACCTGGTAGATGCCGACCGCCTGCTCGCGGGTGATCGCAGCGACCACCGGGCCGCGGTGCGCCACCACCTCGATCAGGCCCTCGCTCTCAAGCTGGCGCAGCGCCTCGCGCACCAGTGTGCGGCTGACTCCGGTCATCTCGCAGAGTTCGCGTTCGCGCATGCGCTCGCCGGCCTTGAGACGGCCGATCGCGATCGCGGTGCGGATGTTCTCGGTCACCTGATAACGCAAGGGCGTCGCCGGCAGCGATACCCGAAACGCGTCGTCCTGCAGGTTCCTTCTCGACATACGGGGTCGCCGCTCCACCCTGTCCCGCCGACGCCCCGGCAGAAGCGCGCCCCCCTTGGAACAGGCCGCCCTGGAACGGGCCACCCTGGGAACACGCTGCCCACGCACCCGATCCACCGGAATGCACCCTCGCCTGCAACGCCGCCGGCGATCATAGAGTGGCCTCTGCCCGGCGGTAAAGGTGGGGCGGTGAATTGCGAGGGCGACATGCGAAAGGCCGCCGGCTGGATCACCGGCGGCCTGACACAGGGTAGAGGAAACTGGGACGAGGCTCTCGAGGGTTCAAGCCTCGGGCGAGAGCGCCTTGCGATTGGCCGCGATCACCTCGGCATAGCGGGCGATCCGGCCGCCTTGATAGCGGGCGACGGCCAGGATCTCGTCCGGCTGCGGCTCGCCCTTGGTGTCGACGTGGCTAACGCCGTAGGGGTTGCCGCCGGCGGCGTAGACCGAGCCATCGGTGTAACCCACCGGCACGATGATCGCGCCCCAGTGATAGAAGATGTTCTGCAGCGCGATCAGGGTCGATTCCTGGCCGCCGTGCTGCGTGGCGGAGCCTCCGAAGGCGCCGGCCGCCTTGTCCTGCAGTTTCCCGTTGAACCAGAGGCCGCCGCAGAGGTCGATGAACTGCTTGAGCTGAGCTGATGGCAGACCGAAGCGGGTTGGTGTACCCAAGAGGTAGCCATCGGCCCACTCCAGGTCGGCAGGCTCGGCGACGGGAATGTCCCGGGTGGCCTCGAGATGGGCGCGCCAGAGCGGGTTGCTGTCGATGGCGCCGTCCGGCGCCAATTCGGCCGCCCGACGCAGCCGTACCTCCGCGCCGGCCGCCTCTGCACCCTCCTTGGCAGCCTGAGCCAGGGCGTAGGTACCGCCGGTGCTGCTGTAATACACGATCGCAATCTTTGCCATGGGTCCGCTCCTGCTTTTCGCGTGTGTCGTGTTTCCACCTATTTAAGGGGCGAATAATTCGAGACTATCCCGCCAATCCGGAAAGGACTGTCTTTCACTAGGAACAGTCATCTCATTTGCGCATGTAATTTTCATGATATACTATTTTTACGTGTAGAACGACCTCACTTCTTGTTGCATTGCAAAAGTGCGTGCTGCACTGCAACATGCACCTGGAGGTCTTCACATGAGCCAGCGCCTCAGAATCGCCATCGTCGAGCGGGACCGGGAACGTGCCCTGCAATGCGTCGACGCCCTCAGCGATGCCGGCGACTTCGAAATCACGGTCATCGGCGACAGCACCGGGCTGGCGCGCCAGCTCGCCGCGCTCAATCCCGACGTGGTGCTGATCGACATGGCCAACCCCAGCCGCGACACCCTGGAGGAGATGGCGCTCGCTTCGGCGCCGATGGAGCGCGCGGTGGCGATGTTCGTCGACCGCTCCAACGACGCCCTGACCACCGCTGCCATCGAGGCCGGGATCAGCGCCTATGTCGTCGATGGCCTGCAACCTGAGCGCATCAAGCCGATCCTGGATGCCGCCATCGCCCGCTTCAAGATGTTCAGCCGCATGCGCCGCGAGCTGGAGGCGACCAAGGCGGCTCTGGCCGAGCGCAAGATGGTCGACCGGGCCAAGGGCCTGCTGATGGCGGCCAAGGGGATCGGCGAAGACGAGGCCTATGCGCTGCTGCGCCGTGCCGCCATGGACCAGGGCAAGAAGATCGGCGAGATCTCGGCCGCCCTGGTCGCCTCGGCCGAGTTGCTGAAATGAGCGAGCCCCTCGACATCGGCTTCACGCCGCTGGTCGACGTGGCCCCGGTCGCGATCGCCCAGGAGCTGGGCTTCGCCGCGGAAGAGGGGCTGGAGCTGGTGCTGCACCGTGAACCCTCCTGGTCCACGCTGCGCGACAAGCTGGCCTTCGGACGCCTGCATGCCGCGCACATGCTCTCGCCGGTGCCGGTGGCGATGACCATGGGTCTGGGCGGCCTGCCGATGCCGGTCGATGCGCTGCTGGTGCTCTCGGTCAACGGCACCGTGGTCGGCGCCTCGCTGCCGCTGGCCGAGCGGATGCGTGACCTGGGCACTGCCGACGACTTCCTCGATGCGGCAGCGGTCGGCCGGGCCCTGATCGCCAGTGCGCCGCGACCGCTGACGGTGGGCGTCCCCTTCCCTTTTTCGATGCACGCCGAGCTGCTCTACTACTGGCTGGGCGCGCTCGGCCTGCAGGCGCCGCAGCAGCTTTCGGTCCGAACCATCCCGCCGCCGCTGATGGCCGACGCCATGGCTGCCGGCGAGATCGACGCCTTCTGCGTCGGCGAGCCCTGGGGCTCGGTCGCGGTCGAACGCGGGGTGGCGGAGATCGTGCTGCCCGGCGTCGCCATCTGGCAGTTCGCGCCGGAGAAGGTGCTGGCGGTGCGCCGCGCCTTCACCGAGGAGAACCCCGACCTCACCGCCCGCCTGATGCGCGCGGTCTGGCGGGCGGGGCGCTGGATGGCCGATGCGGAGCACCACATGGCCGCCTCGGAGATCCTGGCACGCCCGGCCTATCTCGACGTCGCCGCGGAGATCATCGAGCGCTCCTTCGCCGGCCGGCTGGTGGTCTCATCCAGGGGAGAAGAGCGACGCGCACCGCGCTTCATCGAGTTCGCACGCGGGGCGGCGCAGTTTCCCTGGCGCAGCCAGGCGGCCTGGATGGCGGCCCGGCTCAGCCAGCGCCTGGGTCTCGATTCCGAGGGCGACGCGCGGCAGGCCTACCGCGCCGACCTCTATCGCGCCGTGCTCGGCCCGCTCGGCGCCGACCTGCC
Organism: Rhodospirillaceae bacterium N.6G; assembly: GCA_046233115.1. Classification (GTDB taxonomy): domain Bacteria; phylum Pseudomonadota; class Alphaproteobacteria; order Kiloniellales; family JACOMY01; genus JACOMY01. The sequence continues at coordinate 190,904 of JBJXHM010000010.1, forward strand.
CGGCGCCTCGGAGAAGGTCGAGGGCGCGCTGGACAGCGAGACGCCGGTGGCCTCCTCGGCCGGGCGCCTCTTCCTCGGACCCGACCGCTTCTTCGACGGCAAGATCTTCGACCCTCAGCCCAAATACTAATCAACTCATGCACAAAATTTAACCAGAACAGAATGTCGCAAGTCTTCCCGGAAATTCATCTTGCGGACCGGAAGGAGAACGCGTAAAGAAAAGGAGAACACGGCGAGCAAGGACGTTCGCCGCCTTCACCTCCCGCAAAGCAGTGGGTCTCGGGCATAGCCGCTCGTTCCTCGTGCCGTAAGGCGCGACCGGAATGCGCGGCTGTTTTGCATTTGGGGCTCGACCGCTTTGCTGCGGCACCGCCCCCGCACTGGAGATGATGGAATGACCTTGCTGAGCTTCGGACGCGCGGCCGCCTGTGCCGCTGCCCTCGCCGCCCTGGTCGCGGCGCCGGCCTCTGCCGAGATGCTCGACCTGGAGAAGGACGAGCTGACCTTCGGCTTCATCAAGCTGACCGACATGGCGCCGCTCGCCATCGCCTACGAGAAGGGCTTCTTCGAGGACGAGGGGCTCTACGTCACCCTGGAGGCGCAGGCCAACTGGAAGGTACTGCTGGACCGTGTCATCGACGGACAGCTCGACGGCGCCCACATGCTGGCCGGACAACCGATCGCGGCGACCATCGGCTACGGCACCGAGGCCGCGATCATCACCCCCTTCTCGATGGACCTGAACGGCAACGGCATCACCGTTTCCAACGCGATCTGGGAGGAGATGAAGGCCAACATCCCGCTCGACGACGCGGGCAAGCCGATCCACCCGATCTCCGCGGCCGCGCTGAAGCCGGTGGTCGAGCGCTACCGCGCCGAGGGCAAGCCCTTCAACATGGGCATGGTCTTCCCGGTCTCGACCCACAACTACGAGCTCCGCTACTGGCTGGCCGCCGGTGGCCTGAAGCCCGGCTACTACAGCCCGGAGAACACCAGCGGCCAGATCGGCGCCGACGTGCTGCTGTCGGTCACCCCGCCGCCGCAGATGCCGGCGACCATGGAGGCCGGCACGATCTACGGCTACTGCGTGGGTGAGCCCTGGAACCAGCAGGCGGTCTTCAAGGGCATCGGTGTCCCGGTGATCACCGACTACGAGATCTGGAAGAACAACCCCGAGAAGGTCTTCGGCATTACCGCGGAATTCGCGGCCGAGAACCCCAACACCACGCTGGCCATCACCAAGGCGCTGATCCGCGCGGCCATCTGGCTGGACGAGAACGACAACGCCAACCGTCCCGAGGCGGTCGAGATCCTGAGCCGGTCGGAGTACGTCGGCGCCGACGCCGAGGTCATCGCCAACTCGATGACCGGCACCTTCGAGTACGAGCCGGGCGACAAGCGTCCGGTGCCGGACTTCAACGTCTTCTTCCGCTACTTCGCGACCTACCCCTACTACTCCGACGCCGTCTGGTACCTGACCCAGATGCGCCGCTGGGGCCAGATCGGCGAGGCCAAGTCCGACGCCTGGTACGACGAGGTCGCCCGCAAGGTCTACCGCCCAGACATCTACCTGGAGGCCGCACGCCTGCTGGTCGAGGAGGGACTGGCCAAGCAAGAGGACTTCCCCTGGGAGGCCAGCGGTTACCGCGAGCCGACAGGCGACTTCATCGACGGTTTCACCTTCGACGGCCACAAGCCCAACGCCTACCTGGAGCAGTTCCCCATCGGTCTGAAGGGCGAACAGCGCGTGGTCGGCAACGCCGTCGAGGGCTAGGCCTAGGATTAGGCCCAAGACCTTCCGCCGGAGCCCCCTTCGCGGGTTCCGGCGGAACGATCAGGCGATTGGCGCCCAGCGGCGCCCGCATCCGGAGACATGACGAGATGACACTGGTCACCGATAGCAACATCGGCGACGCCGGTCGACGTGCGACCCGCGAGGCCCGGCGCGCCAAGCTCTTCACCCGCATCAACAAGGCAGACACCTACCTCTCCGTGCTGGGGCTCGGCTGGCTCACGCCGCTGATGCGGGTGGCGGCCGGCGACAACCCCAAGGCCCAGATCGGCGAGACCTGGCGCCGGCTCGGGGTGCCGCTGCTGGCGATCCTGATCTTCCTCTTCGCCTGGGCACAGCTCGCCCCCCAGGTACAGACCTCGCTGGGCGCGATCCCCGGCCCGTCGGAGGTCTGGGAGCAGGCGGAGAGCCTCTATTCCGACCACCAGCGCGAGCGCGAGAAGGAGGCGGCCTTCTACGAGCGGCAGGAGGCACGCAACGCCAAGCTGGTCGCCGAGGGTAAGGCCGACCGGGTGAAGGAGCGCAGCTACACCGGCAAGCCGACCTACCTCGACCAGATCTGGACCTCGATCCAGACCGTCTTCTTCGGCTTCCTGCTGGCCACCCTGGCGGCGGTCCCGATCGGTATCGTCTGCGGCCTCTCGCCGACCGCCAACGCGGCCTTCAACCCGCTGATCCAGATCTTCAAGCCGGTCTCGCCGCTGGCCTGGCTGCCGATCGTGACCATGGTGGTCTCAGCGGTCTACGTCACCAACGACGGGCTCTTCTCCAAGAGCTTCCTGATCTCCGCGATCACGGTGACGCTCTGCTCGCTCTGGCCGACCCTGATCAACACCGCCTTGGGCGTGGCCTCGATCGACAAGGACCTGGTGAACGTCAGCCGCGTCCTGAAGATGTCCACCTGGACCAAGATCCGGAAGCTGGTGCTCCCCTCCGCCCTGCCGCTGATCTTCACCGGGCTGCGCCTCTCGCTGGGCGTGGGCTGGATGGTGCTGATCGCGGCCGAGATGCTGGCCCAGAACCCCGGCCTCGGCAAGTTCGTCTGGGACGAGTTCCAGAACGGCTCCTCCCAGTCTCTGGCCAAGATCATGGTGGCGGTCTTCACCATCGGCATCATCGGCTTCCTGCTCGATCGCGTGATGTACGCGATCCAGACCCTGCTGACCTTCTCGAGCAACAGGTGACGCCATGAGCATCCTCGAACTCCGCAACTGCTCCAAGGGCTTCGGCGAGGGCGCCGGGCGCAAGGAGGTGCTGAAGGCGATCGACCTCACAGTCCGCGAGGGCGAGTTCGTCGCGATCCTGGGCTTCTCCGGCACCGGCAAGTCGACCCTGATCAACCTGCTGGCCGGCCTGGTGCTGCCCGACAGCGGCGATGCGCTCTTCAAGGGGGCGCCGATCCAGGGGCCGGGCCCCGAGCGCGGCCTGGTCTTCCAGTCCTACTCGCTGATGCCCTGGCTCACCGTCACCGGCAACGTGCTGCTGGCAGTCGACGCCGTGCACCGCGACAAGTCCAAGGCGGAACGGGCCGAGATCGCCCGGCACTACATCGCCATGGTCGGCCTCGGCCACGCCGCCCAGCGCCGCCCGGCGGAGCTCTCCGGCGGTATGCGCCAGCGCGTGGCGGTGGCCCGGGCTCTGGCCCTCAACCCCGAGGTGCTGCTGCTGGATGAGCCGCTCTCGGCACTGGACGCGCTCACCCGCGCCAACCTGCAGGACGAGATCGAGCGGATCTGGGAGGCCGAGCGCAAGACGGTGGTGCTGATCACCAACGACGTTGACGAGGCCATCCTGCTGGCCGACCGCATCGTCGCGCTCAACCCCGACGGAACCCTGGGCCGGCAGTTCGAGGTGACGATCCCGCGCCGGCGCGACCGCACCGCCCTCAACCACGACGAGGCCTTCAAGAGCCTGCGCCAGGAGGTGACCTCCTACCTGATGGACGTCGGCATCGCCGCCAAGGTCGAAGAGACGCGGATCCTGCCCGACGTCACCCCGATCCACGGCACGCCCAAGGCCTATGCCGAGGCGGCGGGGACCGACGGGCGCCAGGAGGGACACCAGGACGAGCGCTACCTGCTGTTCTCGCAGCTCCACAAGATCTACCCCACGCCGAAGGGGCCGCTGACCGTGGTCGAGGACTTTGAGCTCTCCATGCGCAAGGGCGAGTTCGTCTCGCTGATCGGCCATTCCGGCTGCGGCAAGTCCACGGTGTTGACCATGACCGCCGGCCTCAACGACATCTCCAAGGGGGCGATCGTGCTGGACGGCAAGCATGTCACCGAGGCCGACCCCGAGCGCGCCGTGGTGTTCCAGTCGCCCTCGCTCTTCCCCTGGCTCACCGCCCGCGAGAATGTCGCGGTCGGCGCCGACCGGGTCTATCCCAGGGCGAGCCAGGCCGAGCGCCAGGACGTGGTCGACTACTACCTGGAGCGGGTCGGCCTGGCCGACGCCGCCGACCGGCCGGCCTCGGAGCTCTCCAATGGCATGAAGCAGAGGGTCGGCATCGCCCGCGCCTTCGCGCTCTCGCCCAAGCTGCTGCTGCTCGACGAGCCCTTCGGGATGCTCGACAGCCTGACCCGTTGGGAGCTGCAGGAGGTGCTGATGGAGGTCTGGTCGCGCACCAAGGTCACCGCCGTTTGCGTCACCCACGACGTCGACGAGGCGATCCTGCTGGCCGACCGGGTGGTGATGATGACCAACGGGCCCAGGGCACGGATCGGCAAGATCATGCAGGTCGACCTGCCCCGCCCGCGCACCCGCAAGGCGCTGCTCGAACACCCCGACTACTACCTCTACCGCGAGCAGCTTCTGAGCTTTCTCGAGGAGTACGAAACCGGCGCCACGGCAAAGACTCCCGGCGCCAAATCCCCCGCGGACGAGGCCAAGGCCAAGCGCAAGGAGGCCGCATGATGTTGCAAGAGATCGACGGCGGCAAGACGGGCGCCGAGCCCCGCCGCACCTTCATCGAAGTCACCGAGGTCTGGGTTCCCGACCAGGAGGGCGAGCGCCTCACCCTGGCCGAGGGGATCTACGGCAGCCTCCACAGCTTCGCCACCGCCAGCGCCGAAGAGAGCTTCGTCAAGGGCGAGGGCCTGCCGGGCAAGGCCTGGGCCGAGGCCCGACCGGTGATCCTCAAGGGCTTCCGCGGCTCCTACTTCAAGCGCACCGAGGCCGCCGAAGCAGTGGGGCTCACCACCGCGGTCGCGATCCCGGTCTTCGCCGGTGAACGGTTGAAGGCTGTGCTGGTCTTCCTCTGCGCCGACGATGAGCAGCGCACCGGCGCCATCGAGGTCTGGCGTGCCGGCGAGGGGCCCGCCGCGGTCCTGCACCTGGACGACGGCTACTTCGGGGCCGCCAAGCACTTCGCGTGGGTCTCGCAACACACCCAGTTCCCGCGTGGACAGGGCCTGCCGGGCGGCGTCTGGGCCGCCGGTGCGCCGATGCTGCTGCGCGACCTGGGCGGCGCCTATCGCTTCATCCGCTCCGAGAGCGCCGGCCAGGCCGGCCTCACCACCGGGCTCGGCCTGCCGATCCCGGTGCCCGGCGAGGAGGTCTACGTGCTGACCCTGCTGTCGGCCCGCGGCACCCCGATCGCCCGGCGCTTCGAGCTGTGGGAAGCGCGGCACGGCCGGGCCGGCAAGCCGAGCGACGTGGTGCTGATCGACGGGCTCTGCGAGCGCGAAGGCGCGCTCTGGGGCACGCCGCGCAGCATCGGCGCCTGGCAGGGCCAGATCGGCCGCGTGGTCGCGACCGGCGTCCCAGTCGCCGCCGCCGGCGGCAAGGCCCCTGGCCTGCCGGCCGACTATCAAGCGGTCGTCGCCCTGCCGATCCACCGCGGCCACGAACTGGCGCATGTCGCCGCCTGGTACTTCTGAGCGGGAGTTCCGAAACATGACTCAGAAACTGGTCGTCATCGGTGCCGGCATGGCCTCGGGCCGCATGCTGGAGCATCTCTTCGAGACCGCGCCCGCTGCCTACGAGGTGACCCTCTTCGGCTCCGAGCCGCGCGGCAACTACAACCGCATCATGCTCTCCCCGGTGCTCTCCGGCGAAAAGAGCTACGCCGAGATCGTGACCCACGACGCGGCCTGGTACGCGGAGCACGGGGTCGCCTGCCGCTTTGGCGAGACGGTCACCGCGATCGACCGCGAGCGCAAGGTGGTGATCTCCGCCAAGGGCGAGACTCCCTACGACCGCCTGGTGATCGCCACCGGCTCGCTGCCCTTCATCATCCCGGTGCCGGGCCACGACCTGCCGGGCGTGGTCACCTACCGCGACCTGGACGACACCGAGGCGCTGATCGAGGCCGCCTCGACCCCCGGTGCCCATGCCGTGGTGATCGGCGGCGGCCTCTTGGGCCTGGAGGCCGCCGCCGGCCTCCGGCTGCGGGGCATGGAGGTGACCGTGCTGCACCTCATGCCGCACCTGATGGAGCGCCAGCTCGACCCGGCGGCCGGCTACCTGCTGCAGAAGGCGCTGGAGAACCGCGGCATCCACGTGCATTGCGGCGCCAACACCAAGGAAATCCTGGGCAGCGAGCGGGTCGAGGGGGTGCTACTCGACGACGGCACCACCTATCGGGCCGACGTGGTATGCATGGCCGTCGGCATCCGCCCGGCCGTCGGGCTGGGCAAGGAGGCCGGCCTCGCCTGCGGACGCGGCATCGTGGTCAGCGACAGCATGGTCACGTCCGATCCCGGGATCCTGGCGCTGGGCGAGTGCGCCGAGCATCGCGGCCTCTGCTACGGCCTGGTCGCCCCGCTCTACGACATGGCCAAGGTCGCGGCCGCCACCCTGGCGGGCGAAGAGGCCGCCTACGCCGGCTCCTTCACCTCGACCAAGCTGAAGGTGACTGGCGTCGATCTCTTCTCCGCCGGCGATTTCGCCGAGGGGCCGGACCGCGAGGAGATCGTGTTCCGCGATCCCGCACGCGGCGTCTACAAACGCCTGGTGATCGAGGGCGAGCGCCTGGTCGGTGCCGTCATGTACGGCGACACCGCCGACGGCAACTGGTTCTTCGGCCACGTGAAGGACAGGACCGACATCTCGGACCTGCGGGACACCCTGATCTTCGGCCCGGCCTTCGCAGGGGGTACCCCGCTGGACCCTATGGCGGCCGTTGCAGCCTTGCCGGATGAGGCAGAGGTCTGCGGCTGCAACGGCGTCTGCAAGAGCACCATCACCACCGCCATCGCCGGCGGCGCGACCTCGCTCGACGAGGTCAGGGCGATGACCAAGGCCTCCTCTTCCTGCGGCACCTGCACCGGCCTGGTGGAGCAACTGCTGACCGTGACCCTGGGCGAGGCCTACGCGGCACCGGCGGCCAAGCCGATCTGCGGCTGCACCGACCTCACCCACGAGGACGTGCGGCGCCTGATCAAGGCCCGCGCGCTGACCTCGATGGCCGCGGTGATGCAGGAGTGCGGCTGGAAAACCTCCTGCGGCTGTCACCACTGCCGGCCGGCGCTGAATTACTACCTGCTGGCCGACTGGCCGGAGCTCTACCGCGACGACCCGCAGAGCCGCTTCGTCAACGAGCGCAACCACGCCAACATCCAGAAGGACGGCACCTTCAGCGTCGTACCCCGCATGTGGGGCGGGCTCACCAACGCCCGCGAGCTGCGCGCCATCGCCGACGCGGCGGAGAAGTACCGGGTGCCGACCGTCAAGGTGACCGGCGGCCAGCGCATCGACCTCTTGGGCGTGAAGAAGGAGGACCTGCCGGCGATCTGGGCCGACCTCAACGCGGCCGGCCTGGTCTCGGGCCACGCCTATGCCAAGGGCCTGCGCACGGTGAAGACCTGCGTCGGCACCGACCACTGCCGCTTCGGCACCCAGGATTCGACCGGGCTCGGCGTCAAGCTGGAGCAGATGCTCTGGGGCTCCTGGACGCCGCACAAGGTGAAGCTGGCGGTCTCCGGCTGCCCGCGCAACTGCGCCGAAGCGACCTGCAAGGACCTGGGCGTGGTCTGCGTCGATTCCGGCTACGAGATCGGGGTCGGCGGGGCGGCCGGCATGGAGGTCAAGGCGACCGAGCCGCTGGCCAAGGTGGCGAGCGAGGCCGAGGTCCTGGAGATCTCTGCCGCCTTCGTCCAGCTCTACCGCGAGAACGCCAAGTACCTCGACCGGCCCTACAAGTGGATCGCCAAGGTCGGGCTCGACTGGGTGCAAGCGCAGGTGGTCGACGACCTGGAGAACCGCAAGGCCCTGGTCGAACGCTTCGACCTCTCGCAACGCATCTACCAGAAGGACCCTTGGGCCGAGGAACGAAAGCCGGACGCACGACGGGCCTACCAGCCCATCGCGGATCTGACCCGGGAGGCAGCGGAATGACCAGTCAGGATCAGTGGATCGAGGTCGGCACGCTGGCCGACATTCCGGTGCGCGGTGCGCGCGTGGTCAAGACGGCCGAGGGCTGCGTCGCCCTCTTCCGCACTGCGGAGGACGAGGTCTTCGCGCTGGACGACCGCTGTCCGCACCGCAAGGGGCCTCTGTCCGACGGCATCGTGCACGGCCGGTCGGTGACCTGCCCTCTGCACAGCTGGGTGATCTCGCTGGAGGACGGACAGGCCCAGGGCGCCGACAGCGGTGCGGTGCGCAGCCACGCCGTCAGGGTCGAGGCCGGCCGTCTCTTCCTCGAGACCGCCCGCCTCAGCGGCAGCGAGGCGGCATGACCGCCCGGTCGCAGCGGACGGCGGCCGCCGCCGGCAGCAGCGTCCGCACCGCCTGCCCCTACTGCGGGGTCGGCTGCGGCGTGCTGGCCACCCCGGACGGGGCCGGCGGCGCCACCATTGCCGGCGACCCGGAGCACCCCGCCAACTTCGGCCGGCTCTGCTCCAAGGGCTCGGCGCTGGGCGAGACCCTGGACCTGGAGGGCCGGCTGCTGCAGCCCCAGATCGCCGGTCGTCCGGCGAGCTGGGACCAGGCGCTGACCCTGGTGGCGGAACGCTTCTCCGCCGCGATCGCCGAACACGGCTCCGAGTCCGTCGCGATCTATGCCTCCGGCCAGCTCCTGACCGAGGACTACTACGTCGCCAACAAGCTGATGAAGGGCTTCTTCGGCTCGGCCAACATCGACACCAACTCCCGGCTCTGCATGGCCTCGACCGCGTCCGGGCAGAAGCGGGCGTTTGGCGGCGACGTGGTGCCCGGCACCTACGAGGACCTGGAGCAGGCCGACCTCCTGGTCCTGGTCGGCTCCAACCTCGCCTGGTGCCACCCGGTACTCTACCAGCGCGTCGCCGCCGCCAAGGCGGCCCGGCCGGAGATGCGGGTGGTCACAGTCGATCCGCGCCGCACCGCCACCTCGGACCTGGCCGACCTGGAGCTGCCGCTGCAGCCGGGCTCCGACGTCGCCCTCTTCAACGGCCTGCTGGCGACGATCGAGGCTTCCGGCGCGATCGACCGCGCCTACGTCGCGGCCCACGTCAGCGGTCTGGAAGAGGCCCTGGCCGCGGCCCGGCAGGGCGGCCTCGCGGCGGTGGCCGGGACAACCGGCCTGTCGAAGGACCTGCTGCAACGCTTCTACGCGCTCTGGATCGGCAGCGAGCGGGTGGTCACGGTCTTCAGCCAGGGCGTGAACCAGTCCTCCTCCGGCACCGACAAGGTCAATGCGATCCTGAACTGCCACCTGGCGACCGGCCGGATCGGCAAGCCCGGCACGGGACCCTTCTCGGTCACCGGCCAGCCTAACGCCATGGGCGGACGCGAGGTCGGCGGGCTGGCCAACACGCTGGCCTGCCACCTGGAGATCGAGACCGAGACGCACCGCCGGGCGGTCCAGGCCTTCTGGAAGGCACCACGCATCTGCACCCGGCCGGGGCTGAAGGCGGTCGAGCTGTTCCGCGCCTGCGCCGAGGGCCGGATCAAGGCGCTCTGGATCCTCTCGACCAACCCGGCAGTCAGCCTGCCGGAGGCGGACGGCGTTCGCGATGCCATCGCCGCCTGCCCCTTCGTCGTGGTCTCCGACATCAACGCCCGGACCGACACGACGGCGCTGGCCGAGGTGCTGCTGCCGGCCACCGGCTGGGGCGAGAAGTCCGGCACGGTCACCAACTCCGAGCGCCGCATCTCGCGCCAGCGCGCCTTCCTGACGGCACCGGGCGAAGCGATGCCGGACTGGCGTATCCTCTGCGAGGTGGCCCGGCGGATGGGCTGGGGCGAGGCCTTCGCCTTCGAGAGCCCGGCCGCGATCTTCCGCGAGCATGCCGCCCTCTCCGCACTGGCGGCGAGCCTGGGGGGCAGCTTCGACATCGGCGCGCTGGCCGACCTCTCCGACGCCGGCTACGAGGCGCTGGCGCCGCGTCTCTGGCCGGCCGGCGCCGAGGGCGAGACCGAGCGCTTCTTCGCCGCGGGCGGCTTCTTCACCGCCGACGGTCGCGCCCGCGCCCTGGCGCTGACGCCCCGCCCGCCAGCCTGCCGGACCAGCGCCGACTATCCCCTGCGGCTGAACAGCGGTCGGGTGCGCGACCACTGGCACACCATGACTCGCACCGCCAAGACGTCGCGGCTGACCCGGCACATGGCCGAGCCTTTCGCCGAGATCCACCCGCGCGACGCCGCCCGCGCCGGCATCGGACCGGCGGACCTGGTGGAGGTGACCAGCCCCTACGGCAGCGCCCTGCTGCGCGCATTGGTGACCGATCGTACCCAGGAAGGGGTGATCTTCGCGCCGATGCACTGGAGCGCACAGTGGGCAAGTCGCGGCCGGGTCGACAGCCTGATCGCGGCCGCCGTCGATCCCGTCTCGGGCCAGCCGGAGAGCAAGGCCTCTCCGGTCCGCATCGCCCGCTTCGCCGCAGCCTGGTACGGCTTTGCCGTCTCCGACCGCGAGATCCGGCCCGACAGTGCCTATTGGGCCCGCGCCAGGATCGAAGGCGGCTGGCAGGCCGAGCTGGCCGGCGCAGAGGAGCCGGAGGACTGGCTGGCCGAGGTACGCCGACTGCTGGACGCACCCGGGGCCGAGACCGTGAGCGCCTTCGATGCCAAGCGCGGTACGGTGCGCATCGCGCTGAGGGAGCAAGGCCGGATCACGGCCGCCTTCTTCGCCGCGCGCAGCCCGGTGGAGGTGGCCCGCAGCCACGTGATCGCGGCCCTGGCGCGGGGCGAATCGCCCCTGGACCTGCTGCCCGGTCGTCCCGGCGCCGACCGCCCCGACCCCGGTGCCACGGTCTGCACCTGCTTCGACGTCGGGGTGAACACCATCCTCTCCGCCATCGAGAGCCGCAAGCTCGCCAGCGTCGAGGCCATCGGCGAGGCACTCAATGCTGGCTCCAACTGCGGCTCCTGCCGACCGGAGCTGCGCGGCCTGCTCGCCCGCGCCGCCGCCGCGGCAGCCGCCTGAGTCCCCGATAGCCCCCCGGAACCCCGTGAAAGGAGACCCCGTGATGAAGGCCTTCCCGATGTTCCTGAAGACCAGCGGCCGCCGCATCGTCATCCTGGGCGAGGGCAGCGCGGCGGCAGCCAAGGCCCGGCTGGCGCTGAAGACCGATGCCGAGGTGATCGTCGCCGCCGAACGGCCGGGACCGGAGCTGATCGCGCTGGAGGGCGTCGGCCTTGCCCTGCACCGCGGCCCGGTCGAGCGCGCGCTGCTGCAGGGCAGCCTCTTCGCCTTCATCGCCACCGGCTGCCGCGCCGCCGACGCCGCCCTGGCCGCACAGGCTCGTGACTGCGGCGTCCTGGTGAACGTGGTCGATGCCCCAGACCTCTGCGACGCCACCACGCCCGCCCTGGTCGACCGCGATCCCGTGGTGGTCGCGATCGGCACCGAGGGCACGGCGCCAGTGCTGGCCCGCCAGATCAAGACCCGCATCGAGGCGCTGCTGGAGCCGAGCCTGGGCGAGCTGGCCGCCCTGGCCGGGCGCCTGCGAGGGTCCGCCCGCCGAGGCGTCACGGCGGAGCGCCGGCGCGGCTTCTGGTCCTGGGTCTTCTCCGGCGCGCCGCGCAGCGCGCATGCGCTCGGCTCCGCGCTGGAGGCACGGCGCATGATCGAGGCTGCCATCGCTATGGGCGGGTCGACGGACGAGGCCGAGCGGCGGAACCTGGTCAGCCTGGTCGGCGCCGGCCCCGGCAGCCGCGACCTGATCACCCTGCGCGGCGTGCAGCGCCTGCAGGAGGCCGACGTCATCCTCTACGACCGCCTGGTCGATCCGGAGCTGCTGGAACTGGCGCGGCGCGACGCAGAGCGCATCTATGTCGGCAAAGCGCCGGGCAGCACCGACTGGCCGCAGGAGCGGATCAACGCGCGCCTGGTCGAGGAGGCGCAGCGCGGTCGCCGGGTGGTGCGCCTCAAGTGCGGCGACCCCGGCATCTTCGCGCGTGGCGCAGAGGAGGCCGCCGCCCTGGACGCGGCCGGCATCGCCTGGGAGATCGTGCCCGGTGTCACCGCCGCCAGCGCCGCGGCCGCGGCCGGCGGCAGCTTCCTGACCGAGCGCGGCCAGACCGATGCGGTGGTGATGACGACCGGCCAGCTCCGCAAGGACGGCGGCATCCCGGACTGGGCGGGCCACCTGCGCCCCGGCACCACGCTCGCCGTCTACATGGGCGTCAGGACCGCCCCCGACATCCAGGCCCAGCTCCTGGCCGCCGGCATCGAGCCGGAGCTCGCCGTCGACCTGGTGAGCCACGCCGGCATGCCCTCCGAGCGCTTCGTCCGCACCACCCTGGGCGGGCTCGCCGCCACGGTCCGCCGCGAGAAGGTCGCCAACCCGGCGATGATCCTGCTGCGGCGCCCCAGCCAGCCAGCCCGGCAGCAGCAGCCGGACTTGCTGACAACGGCGGCCTAGAGCAGAAAGAGTGCTACCCCCGTAACCGCTCGACTCTGCTACCTTCCGTTTTACGGAGCGCTGGGCGCTCTCGAACGCCAGCGGAAGGAGAGAGCGGCAGCGATGGCACGGGACGCGGACGGCATCACCTATCTGCTCTGGCACGACCTGGTCGGCATCACGCGCACTCGCGGCGTGCCGAGCCGTAGCCTGTCGGACCGGGCGGCGCACGGCCTGGGCTGGGCCTGCGCCGGCCAGGCGCTGACCCCCTTCGAGGACATCGTCGACAACCCCTGGGGTCCGATGGACGAGGTGCGCCAGACCCCGGACCTGGAGACCCGCTTCACCATTCCCGGCAATGACACGGCGCCGCCGCTCTCGGCCGTGATCTGCGATTCGCTGGCCGACAACGGCACCCCCTGGAGCTGCTGCGGGCGCAGCTTCCTGAAGGCCGCACTGGAGGACCTGAAGACGGAGACCGGCCTCTCGGTGGTCTCGGCGGTGGAGCACGAGTACTCGCTGGAGGGGCCGGCAATCGTCGCCCGTACCCCCTTCTCGCTGGCCGCCGCACGCGAGGTGCAGCCCTACCTCCTGGAGCTGGAGCATTGCCTCCGCGCGGTCGGGGCCGAGCCCTTCTCGATCGAGCCGGAGTACGGCCTCGGCCAGTACGAGGTGGCCGGCTCGCCGGTCTTGGGCCTGGCCGGCGCCGACGTCAGCTTGATCACGCGTGAGACCATCCGCGCCGTCGCCCAGCGGCACGGGCTTGCCGCCTCCTTCACCCCCAAGCCGACACCCGACGCGGTCGGCAACGGCGCCCACCTGCACATCAGCCTGGCCGATGAGACCGGGCGCAACGTGGCCTACGAGGCCGGCGCGCCGCTGAGCCTAAGCCCGCTGGCCCGGCACTTCGCCGCCGGCATCTTGGCGCACCTGAACGCCCTGGTCGCCTTCACCGCGCCGGCCCCGATCTCCTACCACCGGCTGGGGCCGCACCACTGGAGTTGCGGCTTCCGTGCGATCGGCCTGCAGAACCGCGAGGCCGCGATCCGGGTCATCCCCGGCCGCGGCGACAAGGCGGGCCGGCGCAAGGGCCACAACCTGGAGTTCCGGCCGATCGACGGCATCGCCTCGCCCTACCTGGCGCTGGGCGTGCTGGTTCGGGCGGGGCTGGAGGGCATCCGCGGCAAGCTGGAGCTGATGGAGCCGCTGACCGGCGACCCGGCCGACCTGACCGAGGCCGAGCGGACGGCCCGCGGCATCGCGATACTGCCCACCAGCCTGGAGGCAGCTCTCGCCGCGCTGGAGGCCGACACGACGGTCTGCGGCTGGTTCGGCCAGGACTTCCTCGCCACCTACCTGGCGCTGAAGCGCTGGGAGGTCGACTTCGCCGCCAAGACCCCGACGGCAGAGCTCTTCGCCCGCTATCGCAGCGCCTACTGAGAAGGCCGTCTCATGACCGCAGAAAGCCCCCTCTTCGAAGGGTCGTGCATCGACCACCATTGCCACGGCGTTGTGCCGGAGGACCTGGAACGCGACGGCTTCGAGGCCCTGATGTCGGAGGCGCACCGGCCCAAGATCCCCGGCTGCAGCCAGTTCGACAAGCCGCTGGGCCTGGCCATCCGCCGCTTCTGCGCCCCGGTCCTGGACCTGGAGCCCTTCTGCACGCCCGACGCCTACCTGGAGCGGCGGGCCGCCCTGGGAGCGGTCGAGGTGAACCGCCGCCTGCTGCGCAGCGCACAGCTCAGCCAGCTCCTGATCGACAGCGGCCACCGCAGCGACTCGCTCCTGGGCGTCGAGGCCATGGCCGAGGCCTCGGGGAGCAGCACCCGCGAGGTGGTGCGGATCGAGGCAGTGATGGAGGAGGCTGCCCGCAGCGCCGGCAGCGCCGAGGAGCTGCTGGAGCGCTATGCCACTCTCTTGGAAGCGCGCGTCGCCAAGGCGGTGGGGCTGAAGTCGATCGTCGCCTACCGCTGCACCTTCCGGATCGAGCAGAGCCCGCCTAGCCGCGCCGAGACCCTCGCCGCCGCCGGGCGATGGCTGGCCCGGAACGAGAAGGACGGCTGGCACCGCCTGGAGGACGCAACGGTGATCCGCCACGGCCTCTTCCACGCGCTGGACCTCTGCCGGGCGCGCGGCTTCCCGCTGCAGCTTCACGTCGGGGTCGGCGACCGCGACGTCCGGATGCCCGACTGCGACCCCACGGTCTTCAGCCCCTTCCTGGAGCGGGCGGAGGAGCAGGGGGTCGCCGTCACCCTGCTGCACTGCTTCCCCTTCGTGCGCGAGGCGGCCTGGCTCGCCGAGGTCTTCTCCAACGTCTACTTCGACGTCGGCTTCACCCTGAACTTCACCGGCCCGCTGGCGCGGCGGAACCTGGAGGACGCGCTGGAGATGGGGCCCTTCTTCAAGCAGATCTATTCTTCCGACGCCTTCGGCCTGGCCGAGCTATACTACCTGGGCCGGGTCCAGTTCGATCGCAGCCTCAAGGCGATCTTCGACGACTGGATTGCCGAGGGCACCTGCACCGCCGCCGACGCCGAGCGCATCGCGACGATGATCACCCACCAGAACGTGGAGCGGATCTATCCGCTGTGATTCAGGTCCGCCCTCACCTTTGGCAAGTCAGCTTTTCACGGAATGGGTCTTCCCCGGCATCATCGCGGCCAGGATAACGGAAGGATAGCCAAGCCGATCAGAACCGCCGAGGGAGACCTTCATGCACGGCACTGCCGTAGAGACCGACAGCGAGACCGCTGCGCCCCTGTTCCTCTCGCCCTTCACGCTGCGGGGGATGGAGGTGAAGAACCGCTGCGTGGTCTCGCCGATGTGCATGTACAGTGCCAGCGACGGCCTGGCCGACGACTTCCACCTGGCCCACATCGGCCGCTTCGCGCTCGGCGGGGCCGGGCTGGTCTTCGTCGAGGCGACCGCGGTCAGCGAGCGTGGCCGCATCACCCACGGCTGCCTCGGCCTCTGGTCGGACGCGCAGATCGCGCCCTTGGCCCGGATCGCCGGGCTGCTGCACCGACTGGACTGCAAGGCCGGGATCCAGCTTTCCCACTCCGGCTACAAGGGCTCGACCCAGCGCCCCTGGGAGGGCATGGGGCCACTGGGCGAGACCGACGCGGCCGCGCGCGGCGAGGCGCCTTGGAACGTGCAGGGCGTGACCGGCGATCCCTTCGACAGCGGTTGGGCCGTTCCCGAAGCGATCGGGCCGGACGATCTGGAGGAGATCGCCGAGGCCTTCGTGCAGGCGGCAAGGCGCGCCGACACGGCCGGCTTCGACATCGTCGAGGTCCACTGCGCCCACGGCTACCTGCTGCACTCCTTCCTCTCGCCGCTGGCGAACACGCGCAGCGACGCCTACGGCGGCGACCTGGAGGGGCGGATGCGCTTCCCGCTGGAGGTGGTGAGGCGGGTGCGCGCGGCCTGGCCGGCGGCGAAGCCGATCTCGGTCAGGATTTCCTCGGTCGACGGGGTCGATGTCGGCTGGTCGCTGGATGAGTCCATCGTCTTCGCAAAGCGTCTGAAGGCCCTGGGGGTCGACGTCATCGACTGCTCCTCCGGCGGCATGAAGCTGGAGCGCCAGCAGAACCTGCCGGCTCGCACGCCGGGCTTTCACCTGCCCTACGCCGAAGCGGTGCGCCGCGAGGCCGAGATCCCGGTGATCGCCGTCGGCCTGATCCGCACGCCGCATCTGGCCGAAGAGATCCTGCAGAGCGGCAAGGCCGACCTCATCGCGGTCGCGCGCGAAGCGCTGTTCCAGCCGAACTGGGCCAACCAGACCGCGCTGGAGCTGGCCGGCGGCACTGCCTGGGACCTCTGGCCGGAGCAGTTCGGCTGGTGGCTGAAGCGGCGGGCGCGGCAGCAAAAGGACAGCTACGGACCCGATCGGGAGGAGAAGGCATGAGAAAGCTCGTACACCTGCTGAAGCGCCAAGAGGGCATCGAGGTCCCGGACTTCCAGGAGGAAATGCTGCGCTTGCGGCAGGAGGACCCGGCCCTGCCGGCCGACGTCGCCTACTGCCAGTCGCACACCCTGCTGAAGGGCTACGGCCGCGGCGACCTGTTGAGCGACGTGGTCGAGGAGTTCACCTTCCCCTCGGCCGAGACCTGCACCGCCTTCCGCGCCTCACCGGTCTACGCCGCGCTGTGGGAGCGCCGCCTGCCGATCATCGAGGGCGCGCGCAGCATCATCCTGCCGGTGGTCGCCCACCTGGTGAAGGCCGAGCCGGTGCCGGAGAACGCGGTCAAGAACATTGAGTACGTGACCTGCCGGGCCGGCATGGCGCTGGAGCCCTTCCAGCGCCACTGGCGCGAGGTGCACGGTCCGCTCGGCGCCTCGATCCCCTCGGTGCTGCGCTACGAGCAGTACCACAGCGCGCCGGAGGCCTACGTCCCCGGCCAGCCGCCGCGCTACGACGGCCTGGCTGTCACCTGGTTCGAGTCGACCCAGGCCATGCGCGACGGTGCCGAGACCGAGGCCTACCGCATCACCCGCGAAGACGAGCCCTGCTTCCTACACGGCCACCTGCCGATCATCATCACCCGCGAGGTGCTGAAGCAGTAGGTCCTGAAACAGATCGCGATCGGATCGACTCATCTGACCGCGCGCGTGCGCTCAATCTTTCGAAGCAGTGCTGCGGCTGAGGCGGGCTCTTGCGTTCTGTTTCTGGAAACGTTGCGTGGTCCTACGGTCAAGCCGTAGGACGACAAAATCAAAAACATCAACCAGTTGTCGTCCTACGGCTTGACCGTAGGACCACTCTCCCTTTGCCCGCTATCAAAGAATGGAGCACGGTCATCTCACCGAAAGCGGCGTCAGGACTTGACCTGGAAGACCTCGTCCACGGGGAGCTGCATGGCGGTCACCAGGTGGTTGGTCTGCGCCGCCAGGCCGATGATCGCCACCAGCTCCGCATGCTGCTCCAGCGTCATGCCCTTGGCCTTGGCCGCGGCGGTGTGGGAGTGCACGCAGTAGGAACAGCCATTGGCGGTGGAGACGGCGATGTAGATCATCTCCTGCACCACCGGATCCAGCGCGGTCTCGCCGGTCATCACCTCTTTCAGGCTTTCCCAGGTCCGCTTCAAGGTCGCCGGATCATTGGCCAGCCCGCGCCAGAAGTTGTTGATGAAGTCTGTCTTGCGGGTCGCGCGGAGGTCGTCGAAGACCGCCTTCACCGCCGGATTGGCTTCCGCCTCCGCGTCCGTCACCAGCTTCACCGTCGCCATGTCTCTCTCCCTCTGTTCGTTCGGGCGCGTAGGCACGCGCCATTCGGCACCGGCCCGCTCCCCCACCCGGCCACCCAATAAGATACTGTCGTGGGTGGCCGGGTGGGGGAGCGGGCCGGTGCAGCCAAGCGGAAACCCCGTTTCCGCAGAATCAATGCACCGCGGCGTACATGATCTTCTCCTCCGTCGCCTCGACCGGCGAGAGCTCCTCGACGATGCGGCCCTGGCGGCAGACCAGGATGCGGTCGGAGAGGTTCAGCACCTCGGGCAGGTATGAGGAGATCATCACCACGGCGAGGCCCTGGTCGGCCAAGCCGTTGATCAGCTCGTGGATCTCGGCGATGGCGGCAACGTCGACGCCGCGCGTCGGCTCGTCGAAGATCACCAGGCGCGGCTTCTGCACCAGGCCCTTGCCGATCACCACCTTCTGCTGGTTGCCGCCGGAGAGCTCGACCACGCGGGCGTCGGCGTTGATCGCCTTGATGTTGAGACGGCCGGTCCACTCCTCCGCCAGCTCGCGGACCGAGCGATTTCGGACCAGGAAGCCCTGCCCCTTCGGTGCCGAGAGCAGGCCGCCGAAGAGATTCTCGCCGATCGACATGGTCTCGAAAAAGCCCTCGGCCTTGCGGTCCTCGGTCACGTAGACGATGCGGTCCTTAACCGCCTCGGCCGGGGTGTAGTAGCGCACCGGCCTATCGTCGAGCCGGATCGTGCCGCCGCGCAGGAAGTCGCGCTTGTAGATGCCGGCGACGACCTTGAAGGTCTCGGTGCGGCCCGAGCCGATCAGGCCGAAGACGCCGGTCACCTGCCCCTCGAAAATCGAGAAGGAGGTGTTGCGCACGCTATGGCCCATCGAGATGTCCTGCACCGACAGCACCTTGTGGCCGGGCTTGCGGAGCTGGGCGGCGTCGCGCTTGCGGTAGAGTTCGCCGGAGAGGGTGCGGCCGACCATGGCGGCGATGATGCGGTCGCGATCGAAGGTCGAGGTGTCGCCGCTGGCCACCACCTCGCCGTCGCGCAGCACGGTGATGCGGTCGGAGATCTGCAAGGCCTCCTCCAGGGCGTGGCTGATGAAGACGATGGCGACGCCGCGCCCCTTCAGCCGGTTCAAGAGCGCGAAGAAGTGGCGCTTCTCCTCCGGCGTCAGCGAGGCGGTGGGCTCGTCGAAGATGATGACCTTGGCCTCGTGGTGCACGGCGCGGGCGATCTCGACGAGCTGCCGGCCGGCGGCGCCCAGGGTCTCGACCATGGCGGTGGGATCGACCGAGAAGTTCAGCGACTGCAGGAACTGCTGGGCCGAGATGTAGGTGCCGCGCAGCCGGTTCAGGAACTTCTCCGAGCCCAGGTAGAGGTTTTGCGCCACCGTCATCGAGGGCACCAAGCTGGTCTCCTGGAACACCATGGCGATGCCGGCCTGCAGCGCCTGGTGCGGGTTGGCGAAGCGGACCTCGCGGCCCTGGTAGGTCATCCGCCCGCTGCTGGGCTCGACCACCCCGGCCATGACCTTGGTCAGGGTCGACTTACCGGCGCCGTTCTCACCCACCAGCGCATGGATCTCGCCCTCGCGCAGGTCGAAGTCGACCTCCTTCACCGCCGGTACGCTGCGGTAGGTCTTGGTGATCCGCTCCATACTGACGATGGTCTGCATCACGCCACCTCCACCGTCAGCACGCAGTCGCCGCCCTTGCTGGCGACCAGCACCCGGCCATCGCGCTCCACCGCGGCAGTCACGCCGTGACGGCTGCCGTTGGCGCGGCTGTGCAGGCTGGCCTGCGGCTCCAGGTCGGGTCCCAGGCGCACCACCAGGCCGTAGGAGCGGCTGGGCGCCCAGGCCTTGTGCACGCCCATGGTGCGGATGCCGCCGCACTGTAGCGGCTCCAGGAAGCTGCGCCCGGAGGCAAGCGCCGGCGCGATCCAGAAGTCGCGCGGCACGCTGGCCATCATGTCGAGGCGGTAGTGTGTCTCCTGCAGCACCATCTCGATCAGACGGTTGCGCGGCGCGAAGACCGAGAGCCAGGCGCCGCCGCCGGCCGCGGGCGCGAGCCTGGCCGGATAGCCCGGCAGGTGCGCCAGCACCGGCTGCTGCCTGCCGCCCTTGCCAATCCGGACCAGCCGGTGCCGCCAGCTCTCGCTGACCACGACCGCCTCGCCCTCGGGCAGCAGGCCGTAGGGCCAGGCAAGCCCGGCCGCCACCCGCTCGAAGTCGCCGCCGGGCCGGCGCCGCCAGAGCGCTCCTGCGGCGTTCTTCTCCATCAGGTCGGCGACCCAGGCCGAGGGCGGATGGCGGTCGGAGCCGTTGGCGAGCCAGAGCGTGCCGTCGGCGCCGTAGGCCAGCGCAGTGATGCAGGCCAGCCCCTGCGGCAGCGCCACCGCCTTGCCGTCCTCGATCAGGCCGCCCTCTTCCAGGGCCAGCGCCAGGCGGCCGTCGCCGTCGGAGGCAAGTGCGGTGATCGGGCTGCCGAAACGCTCCAGCAGACTCGGCGCCGTCCCCTCTTCCAGCACGATGAGGTCGGGACCGCTGGTCGCCAGCAGCCGGCCGCCGGCCAGGCAAAGGTTGTCGGGTGCGGACAGCGCGGCCAGGACCGGCGCATCCTCCAGCGCGGTGTCGGCGCGGAAGGCGCCGTCCAGCGGCGGGATGGTGACGGCGCGGCCGCGGAAGACGTCGAGGATGGGGTCGAGGATCACGAGACCTTCCCCCAGTAGGCGTCGTTCGCGGTCCAGGTCGGGTCGGCGCCCTCGATTCTATAGCGGCCGATCCGGTTGTTCAGGATGCCGCCGATGAAGAGGGTGCCCTTGTGCTCGCGCATCGAGGTCACCATCGGGTGCGCATCGCCGGTAAGGTCGCCGAAGGTCTGCAGGATCTTGCCGTTGTCGTCGAACTTCACCACACCGCCGGTGTTGATGTTGGGGAAGAGCCAGTCGTCCTGCGGCAGGCGCCGGGTCATGCGCTTGCGCATCGCCGGGTGGCGCAGCGCCAGGTCGAAGGAGGGCGTGCGCATGCCCAACCAAGCCATCCAGTAGCTGCCGTCGGAGGCGCGATTGATGTTGTCGGGATAGCCCGGCATGTCTCGGATCACGCATTCCGCCGTACCGGCCTTCGGCCCCTCCAGCCAGTAGCGGTGGATGCGACAGGCCCAGCTCTCACAGAAGAAGAGCGAGCGGTTGTCGTGGGCCATGGTGACGCCGTTGGTGTAGCGGTAGCCGTCCAGCAGGGTGCGGGTGCTGCCGTCCTTGGGGTCGTAGACCAGCAGCCGGCCGGTAGCCCGGTTCTCGATCGAGTCCAGCGCCCACTCGTGCGCGTCGTAGCGCTTGGTCGAATCGGTGAAGTAGACCTTGCCGTCCGGCGCGATATCCAGGTCGTTGGGGTCGCGCAGGCGGGCGTCATCGACGATCGAGGTGAAGGAGCGTCGGGTCTCGGCCGAGAGCCGCTTCACCTCGCCCGCAGGCGAGATCTGATAGAGACCCATGGCACCGACGCAGGAGAGCAGGTTGCCGGCGCGGTCGAAGGCGAGCCCCAGCGGGAAGCCGCCGATGTGGGCGAAGACCTCCGAGCGGGTGTAGTCGGGGGCGAAAAAACGGATGATCTCGCCGTGGCGGGTGCCGCAGTAGAGGTGGTCGTCGCGGTCGAGGATCACGTCCTCCGGCCCCTCCAGCTCGCCCAGCCCGATCGGCGTGGCCTCGGAGAGGCGGTTGTTCAGGGCGTAGGGCGTGCCGGAGCCGGGCACCGCCGACTCTGCCTCGCCCATGCGCAGGTAGACCGGCGCAACGTAGACCTCGTTCAGCACCTTGTGGCGGTTCTTCAGCCAGCGGATGTCGATGGTGACAGCGACCGCCAGCAGGATGCCAAGCACCATCTGGTTGGTGCCGGTACCGTAGCCCAGCCGGATCAGGCCGTTGGTCATCACCAGCACGATGATCGCGCCCATCAGCCCCTTGGCGACCGAACCACGCCCGCCGCCCAGACTGTTGCCGCCCACCACCGCGGCGGTGAGCGCCAGGATCTCCAGCCCGAGGCCAGTGCCGGGTCCGGCCCCGCTGAGCCGCGTGGCGATGAGGAAGCCGGCGCCGGCCGCGCAGATGCCGGAGAAGACATAAGTGAGGAAGACCGTGCGGCGCACCCGGATACCGGCGTTGTGCGCCGAGCGGCGCGAACCGCCGACCGCGGAAACATGCCAACCCGGCCGCGAGCGGGTCAGCGCCACGTGGGTCACGATCGCCAGCACGATGGCCGAGAGCACCGGGACGGAGAAGCCGGCGATGGTGCCGTCGCCGATGAAGTCCCAGGCATCCGAGGAGGCGAAGGACATCTGGATCTGCGAGCCGTACTCCACCACCAGGATATCGTAGAGCGCGCGGCCGATGATGAAGGTGACCAGGGTGGTGATGAAGGCGCGCAGCCGGAGGTAGCCGATCAGGTAGCCGTTGATCGCGCCGAAAGCCACGCCGGTGGCGAGCGAGGCGAGGAAGGCGAGCCAGACTGGCTGCTCGAAGATGAAGAAGGTGGAAACCGCGGCGAAGGCCGAGAGCGCGAAGATCGAGCCGACCGCGAGGTCGATGCCACCGCCCAGCATCACCACGGTGAGACCGATCACTACCAGCGAGAACTCGCCGAGCTGGCGGGTCGATTCCTGCAGCGAATAGAGATTGAAGAAGCCGGGGATCGCGGTGCCGAAGCCCACGACCGTGATGACCAGGGCGACAAAGGGGATCGCGTTGTCGGTCCAGCGCTTGGTCAGGATCTCGCCAATCACGTGGTCGGGGACGAGGTTGTAGCGCCAAGCCTGCAGCCGTTCGCGAAGGGTCATGTCCGGTCCAGTTTGTCGGGAAGGAGGGGGCGGCAGGCCGTGGCCGGCCGCCCCCGGTCGGGTGGGTGGCGCTGGCCTAGCCGGCCATCGCCTGCAGCGCCTTCAGGTCCCAGCAGCTATCGGGACGCAGGTCCTCCTTCGTCGTCGCCTTCAGCAGTGTGTAGATGTAGGGCGAGGAGGTTCCCGGCGGCTGGCCGCTCTGCAGCAGGTACTTGATCATGGTGACCATGTTGTAGCTTTCCTGCGCCAGCTCGGTCATCACCACCGCGCCGTAGGTGCCGTCCGCGATCTTGTCGCAGTCGGCGGTGACCTCGCCGCCGCCGGTGGTCACCAGGAAGACCTGGTCCTGCTTGCCGGCATCGCGGATCGCAGCGGCCGCGCCGATGGCGTCACCGTCCCAGAAGTCGATGATGCCGCAGATGTCGGGATGCTGCTGCAGCATGGTGGTGGTGACGTTGCGCGAGGTCGTGGCGTCCCAGTTGGAGTCGGGCTTGGCCACCACCTCGAAGTCGGGGTGCTTCGCCAGCACGTCCATGATGCCGGCGTACTGGAACAGGCTGGTGGCGTTCACCTGATCGCCCTGCACCAGGCCGATCTTCTTCGAGGAGTTCTCGCCGCAGCCCTTGACCACCGCCTCGGCCTCGAGCCGGCCGAGCTGGGTCCAGTCGCTGCCCAGATAGGCATCGGCCTTGAAGTTGGCGGGGTTGTCGATCAGCAGCACGTAGATGCCTTCCTTCTGCGCGCGCTTCATGATCTTGGAGTAGGAGTTGAGGTCGGGCGACATCACCACCAGCACGTCGGGCTTCTGCTCCGAGGCGATGGCCTCGGTCAGGGCCTGGGCGCCGGCCTCGACACTCCAGTTGGGATCGCGGGTCTCGAAGACGCCGCCGAAGGCCTCGATCTCGCGCTTCAGGATCGCCGCCCAGCCCTGGGCCAGGTCGAAGCCCATCGCCATCGGCACCATGATCACCCGCTTGCCCTTCAGCGCCTCCTCGTAGATGCCGGGGCCTGGGTCTTGGGCCGCCGCGGGCAGCGCCGCGACACTCGCGACCGCCAGTGCGGCGGCGGTCAGAAGGGTTCTCGTGAACTTCATGGCTTTTTTGTCCTTTCCCTGTTCGTCAATGCTGCGCGTCGGATGGTCGGGGGTCAGATGTCCCCCTGCTGGGCGGTCTGCTCGTCGCGCGGATTGAGCAGGCCGTCGACGATGATGGCGAAGAGCAGGATCGTCGACTTTATCAGGTTCTGGTAGAGCAGCGAGATGTCCATGATGGTCATGGCGTTCAGCATGATGCCGATCAGCGCCGCACCGACCAGCACGTTGCGCACCCCGCCCTTGCCGCCGGCAAGCCCGATGCCGCCGATCACGGCCACCAGCACGATGTCGTAGAGCAGGGTGGAGTTCACCACGCGGGTGTTGATGGAATGCAGGCTCGCCGCAGTCAGCAGGCCGGCCGCGAAGGCGGTGAGCGCGGAGAGCAGGTAGCGCAGCACCAGCATCGGCCGCACCGGGACGCCGATGTTGCGCGCGGCCGCCGGGTTGTCGCCGGCGTAGTAGACGTAGCGCCCCCACTTGGTGAAGCGCAGGAAGAGGAAGAGCAGACCCGAGAGCGCGGCGAAGAGGAAGACCTCGACCGGAATGCCGAGGAAGCGCAGGCCACCCAGGATCTCGACCCAGTGGCCGTCCGGCACCGGGACGGCGTCGGTGGTGATGAGCTGCGAGCGGACGTAGCCGAAGACGAAGGCACCGCCGGCCAGGGTCACGAAGATCGCCGGCACGTCAGCATAAGCGACGAGGAAGCCCTGCACCAGGCCGATCGCCACCACCCCGCCCAGGACCAGCAGCAGCGCCGCGCCGTCGGAGGTACCGTCCTGCAGGAGCTGCAGGTACCAGGCCACCGACATCGCCATCACCGCGACCATCGAGAGGTCGATGCCGCGCCCGATGATCACCACCGACATGCCCAGCGCCAGGATGCCCAGCACCGAGACCGAGCGGACGATGGCGATCAGGTTGTCGGCCGAAAAGAAGTTGGGCAGGCCCAGCGCCGCGGCCGCAAAGATGAGGAGCGTCACGACGAAGACGATACGTGCCTGGTTGAATCCAGACAGATAGGTCCTTGCCGCTGCGACCATCCGAATGCCGTCCCCGAGTTGGTGAAGACCCCGCAAACGCGAGAGATCAAAAGTCTAGACAGCGAGGAAAGTCTGCGTCCAGCCGAACCTGCGCGCCCATCGGAACCTGACGCGCCTTGCCGCACCGCACGGCAAGGCGCGCCATCCTATCAGGCCCGGCCCATCAGGTTGTCGGAGATGATGCGCATCTGGATCTCCGAGGTCCCCTCGAAGATCTTGGTGAGCCGCGCATCGCGCCAGTGGCGCTCGACGGCGAAGTGGGTGGTGTAGCCGGCGCCGCCGTGGATCTGCAAGCCCTCGCTGGTCACCCGCTCGGCCATCTCGGTGGCGAAGAGCTTCACCATCGCGGCCTCGGTATCGCAGCGCACGCCGCTGTCGATCTTCTCGCAGACCGAATAGAGCAGGCTGCGCGCCGCCTCGATCTGCGTGGCCATGTCGGCGATCTTGAAGCGGATCGCCTGGAAGTGCCCGATCGGTTTGCCGAACTGGTTGCGCTCCTGGGCATAGGCGATCGAGTCCTCCAGCGCGCCCTGCGCCAGGCCGATGGCACGGGCCGCGGTGTGGGCCCGCGCCGTCTCCAACCCGGCGGTCACTAGGTAGAAGGCCTTGCCCTCCTCGCCGATGATGTTCGCAGCCGGCACCACGCAGCGGTCGAAGGCGAGCTCCCAGGTGCTCCAGCCGAAGTAGCCGATCTTCGGGATCTTGCTGCCGCTGACCCCGGCCGGCAGTTCGCCGCGCGGCTTCTCGATCATGAAGGCGGTGAGGCCGCGGTGCCGCGCCTTGGGGTCGACCTTGGGACCGCTGCGGGCGATCACCACGATGAAGTCGGCCTCGTCGGCGAAGGTGCACCAGTACTTGCTGCCGGTGATCTCCCAGTTCTCGCCCTTGCGCTCCGCCCGGCAGGAGATGTTGGCGACGTCGGAGCCGGCGTTGGGCTCCGACAGCGAGAAGGCGCCCAGGAACTCCCCGCGCGCCATCCGCGGCAGGTAGTCGGCCTTGCGCGCCTCGTCCAGGGCCTTCAGGGCCCCGATCAGGCCGTTGCCGCGCGCGATCAGGCTGCCGACGCTCATCCAGCCGCGCGACAGCTCCTCGGCGACCAGGCAGTACTCGGTGGCGCCAAGCCCGAGCCCGCCGAATTCTTCCGGGATCAGGATGCCGAAGTAGCCCAGCTCGGCCATCTCCTCGATCAGATCGCGCGGGATCAGCCCCTTCTCCGGGTCCAGCCTGTTGGCGAGCGGCAGGACCCGCTCCAGGGTAAACTGACGCGCCGACTCCCTGATCATCCGGCGCTCTTCGGTTAGCTGCTGCATCGCCTCGACTCCTTTTCAGCTTCAGCGCTTTGTACGGCCATATGCGTTAGGTGCGGAGAAAATCCCTTTACACGAGACCGATGTCAATGAAGTATGTACGTACAAACTTCGAGACAGGAACGATGATCCACGAGCGACGCGGCAACTTTTTCGAGGACTTCCGGCTGGGGCAGCGGCTCGCACACCCGACTCCGCGTACCCTCTGCGAGGCGGACCAGAGCCTCTACATCGCGCTGACCGGCAGCCGGGCCGGCCTCAGCAGCGCCGTCACCCTGGCCCAGCGCCTGGGCTATCCCGACCGCCCGCTGGAGGATCTGCTGGTCTTCAACACGGCCTTCGGCAAGACTGTCCCCGACGTCTCGCTGAACGGCGTCGCCAACCTGGGCTATGCCGAGCTGCGCTTCCTGGAGCCGGTCTTCGCCGGCGATACCCTGTCGGTCAGCAGCGAGGTGATCGGCCTGCGCGAGAACGCCAGCGGCCGCAGCGGCATCGTCTATGTCCGTTCCACCGCGCTGAACCAGCACGGGCGGACGGTCCTGACCTGGGTGCGCTGGGTGATGGTGCACAAGCGCGATGCCGCCGCCCCGGCGCCCGAGACGGTGGTTCCGACGCTCGCGCCGTCGGTTCCCGCCGACGCGCTCTCCTGGGGGACCTGGCCGGAGCAGGCCGCGGCCATCGTCGAGGCCACCGGCGTCGCTGACCTCTGGGAGGACTACGCTCCCGGCGAGCGGATCGACCACCCGGCCGGCATGACCATCAACGAGAGCGACCACGCCAGCGCCACCCGGCTCTACCAGAACACGGCCAAGGCCCACTTCGACGCCCAGCTCATGAGCGCCAGCCCGATGCGCCGTCGCCTGGTCTACGGCGGCCACGTCATGTCGCTCTGCAAGAGCCTCTCCTACGACGGGCTGGAGAACGTGCTGACCCTGCTGGCGATCAACGGCGGCAGCCACCTGGCGCCCAGCTTCGCCGGCGACACGCTCTACTGCGCGACCCGGGTGCTGGAGCGCATCGATCTCGGCAATCCCCACGTCGGCGCCCTGCGGCTCAGGACGGTGGGGGCCAAGAACGTGGCCGGTCCGGCGGCCATCGCCTTCCCCGACGACGGCGCCGCGCGCGACCGGCCGGAGAACCTGGTGCTGGACCTCGACTACACCGTCGCCATTCCCAAGCAGCCCCGATAGAGAGACCCGATCCGATGACCCAAGACCTGCACCCGCGCCAGGCGCTCTTTTCCGGCGACGCCAGCCTGCGCGTCCTGGCCGCCTGCGAGCATTTCGCCGGCAGCGAGAAGCTGATCACCAAGGCCATGGCTCTCCAGGAAGAGATGGGACCGCTATTCGACATCACCTGCGACTGCGAGGACGGCGCCCGGATCGGCGAGGAGAAGAGCCACGCCGAGATGGTGGCGGCGGCCATCGCCTCGCGGCAGAACCGCTTCGACCGGGTTGGCGTCAGGATCCACGATCCCTCGCACCCGCACTGGAAGACCGACGTCGAGATCATCGTCGGTGCGACGGCCGCGCGCCTGGCCTACGTGACCGTCCCCAAGGCGGTCTCGGCGGCGCAGGTCCAGGAGGTCTCCGCCTATGTGCAGCAGGTAGCGAAGGCCGCCGGCGGCAGCCGCGCGATCCCGATCCACGTGGTGGTGGAGACCCACGGCGCGCTGGAGGAGGCCTTCCAGATCGCCCGCGTGGCCGAGGTCGAGGTCCTGGACTTCGGACAGATGGACTTCGTCAGCGACCATCACGGCGCCATTCCGGCCGCGGCCATGCGCAGCCCCGCGCAGTTCCAGCACCACCTGCTGATCCGCGCCAAGTGCGAGGTCGTCGCCGCGGCGCTGGCGCAGGGGGTGGTGCCGGCGCACAATGTCTGCATGGCTCTGAAGGACGAGGCGATCATCCGCTCCGACGCGTCACGCGCACGCAACGAGTTCGGCTTCCTGCGCATGTGGAGCATCCACCCGGCCCAGATCCGGCCGATCGTGGAGGCGATGCAGCCCGACTTCGACGAGGCGGCACTGGCCGCCGACATCCTGCTCGCGGCCCAGCGGAACCACTGGGGACCGATCCAGCACCTGGGGGAGCTGCACGACCGCGCCACCTACCGCTACTACTGGTCGATCCTGGAGCGCGCCCAGGCGACCGGCATGGCGCTACCGCCGGAAGCGCAGCGGCGCTTCTTCGCCGAGGCCTAGCATGGCGCCGTCGCGCAGCAGTCCCGCAGCACCACCGCTCTACGCAGGCGTGGTCAGCGACCTGACCGAAGCGATCGCCAGCGGACGCTACGTCGTCGGCAGCCTGCTGCCGACCGAGCACGAGCTCGCCGAGCAGTTCGCGGTCAGCCGCCAGACCATCCGCGCGGCGCTGAGGGTGCTGCAGGACCGCGGCTTCATCTCGCGCAAGAAGGGCGTGGGCAGCCGGGTGGAGAACGCGGACCCCGACCGCGGCTACGTCCAGTCGATCGCCGCGCTCGACGACCTGGTCCGGGTCGCCGCCGTCGAGGCCCGCGCCATCGCCTCGGTGGAGAGCGTCACCCTCGACCGCCCGGCGGCACGACGCCTGCTCGCGCCGCTGGGCAGCCGCTGGCTGCTGTTCTCCGGCCTGCGCGTCGACCGCGCCAGGGACGACCGGCCGGTGTCCTCCGCCAGGATCTACGTCGATGCGCGCTATCCCGAGATCGAGGAGAAGGCCCTGGCCAATCCGACGGTCCTGGTCAGCGCCCTGCTGGAGCCGCTGTGCGGGCAGCCCATCGTCGAGGTCCGCCAGGAGGTCTCCGGCACCCTGATCGACGAGAGCTTGGCCGAGCAGCTCGACGCCCCGGTCGGCGCGCCCGCCCTGCGCATCCTGCGCCACTACAAGACAGAGCAGAGCAGCATCGTGGAGATCACGGAATCGATCTATCCGGCCGACCGGATGAGCCTCTCCATGCGCCTGCGCCGGGTGACCGCGGAGGGCCGACCGGAATGACACGGGACAGCAGCAACACCCCCCCGGCGGGCACCCCGGCGGGCGCCCTGGCGGACGTCCGCGTGGTCGATCTGACCCAGATGCTGGCCGGCCCGCTCTGCACCCAGGTCCTGGCCGACCAGGGGGCCACCGTGATCAAGGTCGAATCGTTGGCGGGCGACGGCATCCGCCGCGCCGGCCCCTATCGCCCCGACGACGCGCAGAGGGCCTTCGGCGGCTACTTCGCCAGCGTGAACCGCAACAAGACCTCGCTCGCCCTCGACCTGAAGCAGCCCGAGGGCAAGGCGGTGCTGCAGCGCCTGATCGCCAGCGCCGACGTGGTGGTGGAGAACTTCCGCAGCGGCGTGATGGAGCGCCTGGGCCTCTCCTACGAGAGCCTGCGCGAACGCCAGCCGGCACTGGTCTACGCCGCCATCCGCGGCTTCGGCGACCCGCGCAGCGGCGAGAGCCCCTATGCCGACTGGCCGGCCTACGACGTGGTGGCCCAGGCCATGGGCGGGCTGATGAGCATCACCGGCCAGCCCGGCGGACCGCCGACCAAGGTCGGCCCCGGCGTCGGCGACATCGTGCCGGCACTACTGCTGGGCATCGGCATCCTCTCTGCCCTGCACCATGCCCGGCGCACCGGCCAGGGGCAGTTCGTCGACGTCGCCATGGCCGACGGCATCCTGGCGCTGTGCGAGCGCGTCGTTTACCAGCGCTCCTACGAGGGGCGCACGCCCGGCCTGGAAGGCAACCGCCACCCGCTGCTCTGCCCCTTCGGTGTCTTCGAGGCGGCCGACGGCTGGGTCTCCATCGCCTGTCCCAGTGACGCGTTCTGGAGGCTGCTGGTCAACGCGATGGGCCGTCCGGAGATGGGAGAGGACCCCGACTACGCGACCAACGCCGCCCGCTCCAGCCGGTCGGAGCAGGTGATCGCCGCGGTGGAGACCTTCACCCGCCGGCATAGCAAGCAGGAGCTGGCAGCACTGCTGGGCGGCAAGGTCCCCTTCGGCCCGGTCTACGACGCCAGCGACATCTTCGACGACCCGCACTACCGCGGCCGCGGGATGATCGTCGATGTCGAGCATCCCGGCTGCAGCGAGCCGGTGCAGATCGCCGGTATCCCGATCAAGATGGCGGAGACGCCGGGCAGCATCCGGCGCCGTGCCCCGCTGCTGGGCGAGCAGAGCGAGGAAATCTTGCGTGAACTGGGCTATACGCCGGAGGCTATCAGCTCGCTTCGCTCGCGAAGCGTCCTGTTGCCGGAGTAACGAGCGAGCGAAAACGCCGACCATGGAACGACCCGTAGAGCCACCGACAGTCAGCCTCGGACCGCAGGAGCGCTCCGCCGCACCCGCTCCCCGTCTGGGTTAGCGGTCGCGCCGGCACCGAAAACAAATGGATCTCAAGAAACTCCGCGCCTTCGGGCTGATCGCCGAGTACCAGAGCTTCTCCAAGGCGGCGGTGCACCTCTCGGTCTCGCAGTCGCTGCTGAGCAAGTACATCAGCGAGCTGGAGAGCGAGCTCAGCGTCCGCCTCTTCTATCGCAACGGCCGCGGCGCCCTGCTGACCAGCGAGGGCGAGGAGCTGCTGAGCTACGCCAAGCGCTTCGAGGGGCTGATCGAAGAGACCGTGGCGGCGGTGAAGGGACTGAAGTCGACGCCCAGCGGCACGGTGGTCGTCGGCATCTCCTCGGCCGTGGGCGCCACCCTGACCATCCCGCTGATCGCCGCCGCGCGCGAGCGCTATCCGCTGATCAAGATCAACATCGTCGAGGCGCTGAGCGGCCACGTGCACGAGTGGCTGAACACCGGCAGGATCGACATCGCCGTCATCTTCGACACTGTGCGTAACCCCTCGCTACGGCACGAGGACCTGATCGAGGAAGACCTGCTGCTGGTCTCGCCGCCGGATTCGGACCTCAGCCACGGCGGGTGCTATCCGGGCGACGAGCTCATGGCGCTGGAGATGGCGCTGCCCAGCCGCACCCACAAGCTGAGGGTGCTGATCGATTCCTATACCGAGCCGCTGGGCTTCGCGCTGAAGCCGGTGGCGGAGATCGACGGACTCTTCCCGATGATCGAGGGCGTGAAGTGCGGCCTGGCGCATACCATCCTGCCGTTCGGCGCGGTCCGCCACGAAGCCACGATCGGGCGGCTGCGCCTCTCGCGCATCGTCGGCCCGCCGCTGCGCCGGACCATCGTGCTGGCGACCTCGGCCGAGCGCATTCCCACCACCGCCAGCCGAGCGCTCGCCGACCTGATCCGCAGCGAGGTCGACCGACTCGATGCGCTGGAGTGCTGGCGCCCCGGCCTCGAGACCCTGCGGGCCTTGCAGCAGGTCCCAACCTTCTCGGGGCAAGGCGGAACGCGATCAGGTGTTTCCACCTGATCGCAAACCGATCTAGTAGCGCATCGCCACCTCACGGCCTTCGTGGATTGCACACAGGAGGTTGCGGGGCGACACACAGTCCCCGATCATCTCCACGGTGAGCCCTTCGCGCTCCAGGTCAGCGGCCAGCTCGCCGCGTGCATGCCTGGGGCTGGACCAGAGCAGGGTCCCGACGTCCGGGATCTCGCGGGTGGCACAAGTGTAGACGTTCCGCAGGCTGACCGATGCGCCGTCGCGGGCGACCACCTCCGAAGAGGGGATCAGCTCAACGCCGGCATGGTGCAGGCGCCGCAGCACCCCGATGCCGCTGCAGTAGTTGACGCCGCGTGCGAATTCGGCCCGAGGCGTCACCATGTAGACCTTGCGGCCCGCGGCAAGGGCGTCCACCACCGCATAGGTTCCGGAGGTCTGGTCCAGGTCGTAGACCACGATATCGCCGGACGGCAGCGCCTCCAGGCCCTCGGCCACGGCGTCGGTCAGGGAGCGACCGTCGCTGCCCTCCAGGCCCTCCGGCACCATCTGCTGCGAGCCGCTGGCCAGCACAACGAGATCGGGCGAGAGCGCGGAGACCGTCGTCAGGCTTGCCGTCTGCCCGAGGCGCAGGCGCACGCCGTTGCGCTCGATCTGGCGGAGCTGCCAGTCGACCACGCCGCGCAGACCGGCATGACTGGGGATCTGGGAGAGCAGGCGGACCTTGCCGCCGGCCTTGCTGCCCGACCCGAAGAGGGTGACGGCATGGCCGCGTGCAGCCAGCACCCAGGCAGCCTCCAGTCCGGCCGGGCCGGCGCCGACGATCACCACCCTCAGCGGCTTTTCGCTCTCGCCAGCGGTCCAATCCGCCTCGCCCGGCTCCGCCAGCTCCGGATTGTTCTCTTCCGCGATCGGCCGGCCGGTCTGGGCCACACCCCAGGAGAAGTTGGTGTAGGTCGCCGGCCGGATGTCTTCGAAGTTCCCGCGCTCGGCCTTCTTCACCCAGTTGGCGTCGGCGACCAGGGCACGCGACAGCCCCACCAGATCGCAGACCCCCTCGTCGAGCAGCTTGGCCGCGGTCGAGGGATGCGAGATGTGCCCGATGGTCATCAGCGGCATTGGGGCGACGTGCGGGCGCATGTTGGCCGCGAGCGCGCTGAAGTGGGCCTCCTTGAAGTGCAGGTCGGGAACGTGATTCTCCAGGCTGAGGCTGAAGTTGCCCTGGCTCAGCGCCAGGTAGTCGATCAGCTTCTCGGCACAGAAGAGCTTGGCGATCCGCTGCGCCTCCTCCGGGTCGATACCGGGCCGCACGCCCTCGTCACCCGGCATCTTCAGGCCGACGACGAAGTCCGGACCGCAGGTCTCACGGATCCCCCTGGCCACGTCCCGCACGAAGCGGGTGCGGTTCTCCAAGGATCCGCCGAAGTCGTCCTGCCGGTCGTTCGACCAGGGCGACAGCAACTGGGTCAGCAGATAGCCGTGCGCGGCATGCAGCTCGACTCCGCTAAAGCCCGTGCGCTGTAGCCGTTCGGCTACCTCTACGTAGCGGTCCACCAGGCCCCGCAGCTCGTCGGTGGACATGACGTGCGGCACCGTCCAACTGAAGGCGTCCGGCCGCTCCGAGATCCCGCGCGGCGAGCGCACGGGGGCCCAGAGCTGCTGCCGGCCGGGATGCCAGAGCTGACCCATCAGCAGGCCGCCCGCCTCGCGCACGCCGTCAGCCGTCCGGCGGAAGCCGTCGTCGTTGCGCGAGTCGTAGCCGATCACGATGGCACCGTGCGCGAGCGCGGCCGGATCGACCGCGATCAGCTCGGTTATCAAGGTCCCGACACCACCTTTCGCCCGCTCGACCAGGAAGTCGGTCCAGCGTGGCGTGACCAGATGGTCACGCCCGAAGTTGGTGAGGGTCGCCACCAGCGACACACGGTTGCGGGCTTCCAGGCGACCGAGGCGGATCGGCTGGAACATCGACCCCCGCGCCGTTGCCGGCAGGTCAGTCTCATAAGTCAGCATCTGCGAATTGTCCTGCTGCAGTTCTCGTCACCGGCACCGCGTCGGCGGGCCTTTACAGGCCCATCCGGCGCTCGATGCCCTCGGGGATCGGCTCCTTGCTGGGGAAGCCGATCTCGAGCTGCACGCCGTCGGGATCGGTCAGGAAGATCTGGTGCATGCCCGCGACCTCGATGGTGCGCAGCATGTAGGGCCAGCCGGCCTTGGTCAGCCGCTCCAGGCACTCGGCGATGCCGGTCGACCAGAAGGCGATGTGGTCCATCCGTCCGGTCGGTCCGGTGGAGCGCCGCTCGTCGCCCAGGAGGTGCAGGACCGACTGCTCGCCGGCATAGAGCCAGTAGCCGTCGACACCGAAATCGGGACGATAGCCGACCGTCAGGCCGACGACCTCGACGTAGAAACGGACCGTCTCTTCCATGTCCTTGGGCGCAATATTGAAGTGATCAAGACGCACGATAGGCATGATTATGCTCCTTCGTTTCGGCTAGAGAGAAAAAACGGGGATCATTTGCCGAGAACCAAGCTCGGCAAGTAGGTGACCGTCTGGGGCACAAGGATACAGAACAGCAGTATCGCCAGCAGAAGCCCCAGCATCGGCAAGACTTCTTTCATGATGTGACGGACATCGACGGACCAGATACTCGACACCACGAAAAGCAGGATACCCACCGGCGGCGTCAGGATGCCCAGCACGATGGAGAAGACGAAGACCACGCCGAAGTGCACCGGATCGACGCCGGCCGAGAGCGCGACCGGGGCCAGGATCGGCGCGGTCATGATGATCAGGGAGTTGCCCTCGATGAACATGCCCAGCAGCAGCAGCACCGCGCCGACCAGCAGCAGCAGCACCATCGGCCCCTCCGAGACCGCCCCGATCAGGGCGGCGACCTCGGAGCCGACGTGGTTGATGGTGAAGATGTGGGTGACCACCGAGGAGAAGGCGATCAGCGCGCCGACTACGGCCGAGACTGTGCCGGCATGGACCAGCGAGCGCAGGATGTCGCTGAAGGTGAGCTTCCGGGTGACCAGGACGCCCAGCGCCAGCGCGTAGATCGCCGCGATGGAGGCACCCTCGGTCGCGGTGAAGGCACCGCCAATGATGCCGCCCAGGACCAGAATCGGCATTCCGAGGAAGACCAAGGCCTTGCGCAGCGCCACCAGAAGTCCGCGGAGGCTGAAGGCCTCTCCGGTCAGAGGGAAGCCGCGGCGGCGCGCGATCCACAGGCTGTAGACGATCAACAGGAGGCCGATCATGGCACCCGGGATGATTCCGCCCAGGAAGAGGCTGGCGACCGACACCTCGCCCACCATGATAGCATAGAGGATCAGGGCCGCGCTGGGCGGGATGATCGGCCCCATGCAAGAGGCGACCGCGACCAGGGCAGCGGAGAAGGTCTTGCCGTAGGATTCGGCCAGCGGGCGGCCCAGGGTGCCGCCGATGGCGGTGGCGTCGGCCACGGCCACGCCGGACAGTGAGGAAAGGATCATGGTGGCCACCACCGCGACCACGGCGAGCCCGCCGCGCAGCCTGCCGACGACCGCGTTGGCCAGGTTGATCAGCGGCGCCATCACCTGACCGCGCAGCATCAGCTCGCCCGACAGCACGAAGAGCGGGATCGCCATCAGTGGGAAGGAGTCGATGGAGTTCATCACCTTCCCGGCAAGCTGGACCAGGTTCCAGTCGGCGTAGCTGAGCCCGGCGACGGCGGCGAGCCCGAGGGAGAAGGCAATGGGCACGCCCAGCAGTGCGAGCAGGAAAAAGGACCCGACGGTGACGGCGATCATCGGCATTCTCCTTCCTTGATCTCGACCTTGATCTCGGCCTTGGCCTCCACCTTGGGCGACTTCGCTTGCGCCCGGACCCGCTCGCGGCCGGCCAGCTTGTAAAAGATGGTCTCGACACCGAAGACGATGCACATCCCGGCCGCCGCGATTTGCGCCATGTAGAAGACGCCCTTGCTGATATTGATGGTGTGCAGCATTTCGTCGGAGGCGATGGCGTAAAGGACCAGCGACTTATCGATCAGGACAAGAAACAGCAAGACCACCAGCAGCTCACGCACCACCGCAATCAGGCGCTTGACCCCGGCGCTGGCGACCATGCCGGCCAGCTCGATGCCGACATGCAGGCCGCTGCGCTGTGCGACGGGGATACCGAGCAGCAGGGCGGAGACGAAGCTGAGACGCGCGATCTCCCACCCGGCGTCGAGCGACGAGGCGAAGAAGTAGCGCAGGATCACCTGCAGGATCAGGGTGCAGGCCATGACCGCCATGCAGGCGCCCAGCACCACCTTCAGGATCCACTCCATTCCATCCAGCAACCGCGAGAAGCCGGCCAGCAGCCGGCCTCCGGGCGGGGCTTGCCCCGCCCATTGGCCCGCGGCAAGGTCCAGTCGCGATCCTTCCACCCTCACCTCCCGCGTCTCGTAACCTCCCGGCTGCCCGCCACCCGGCGAGCAGCCTCCGCCACGCCGCTCCACGGCCTAGTTGGTGCCCTGACAGGCTTCGGCAGAACGCAGCGCCGTCTGGTAGATCTCCTGCGGCACCTGCGCCTCGATCAGCGCGTAAACCGGGGCTGCCTTCTCGCGGAAGGCCCGGAGATGGGCCTGATCGAGCTCGGTGTAGGTCATGCCCTTGGCGATCAGGTCGTCACGCGCCGCGTCGGCCAACTTGGCTGCCGCCTGGCGCTGTTCGGTCACCTTCTTGTCCATCTCCGCCTGCAGGATTGCGCGATCGGCTTCGGACAGGCGCTCATAGGAGTCCTTGTTCGCCAGGATCCAGACCCAGGCGAAGAAGTGGCCGGTGTTCGAGAGGTAGGTCTGCACCTCGTCGAAGCGGCGCAGCGCGATGTTGTCGTAGGGGTTCTCCTGGCCGTCGACCACGCCCTGCTGCAGGGCCTGGTAGAGCTCGGTGATGTCGACCGGGACCGGATTGGCGCCGAGCGCCCGGAAGGTCTCCAGGTAGGTCTTGCTGGGCGGCGTGCGCAGCTTCAGACCATCGATATCCCCAACGCCGGTGATCGGGTGGGTGTTGTTGGTGACGTGGCGGAAGCCGTTCACCATCCAGCCCAGCACCACCAGGCCCTTCTCGTCGAGCTTCTGCGAGAGCTCCTTGCCGAGTTCGCCGTCGATCATGCAGTAGGCCTGATCGTAGGAATTGATCAGGAAGGGCAGGTCCAGCACCTGCAGCGCCGGCACTAGGCCGCCGTACCACTCCGGACCGCTGACGTCGATGTCGACCTGGCCGGTGCGCACCTGGTCGATCACCTCGAAGGCACCGCCGAGCTGCGAGTCGGCGAAGAGCTCGATCGTCACCCGGCCGTCGGTTGCCGTCTCGACGTCGCCGGTCAGCGCCTTCAGCGCCACGCTGGAGCTGTGCGCCGAAGGAAACTGGCTGCCCATGCGCAGATCGGTGGCCAGCGCGGTCGAGGCCACGGCCGCACAGCCCAGCAGGGTCAGGAGCGACGCACCAGCCTTAAGAAGAGATGAAAATCTCATTGTTCCCTCCACAGTTCTTCATCGTTACTTGGATAGAGGCGCCCAAATTCCAGGCAAACCTCCGGTGTTCGCCGACGTCTGCGGCGTTAAAGGGCCTTTGCGGCGCGTTACTGGTAAAACCGAAGATCTTGGAGCCTGCCGGCCCGGCCGATCCCGAAGGCGCTAGTGTATGTGGAACCCGCCGTTCACATCGATGGTGGCACCGGTGGTGTAGGCCGAGAGATCCGAGGCCAGGAACAGCACCGCACCGGCGACGTCGAAGGGGGTACCCGAGCGCTGCATCGGCACGCCCTTCTCGATGGCGGCCCGCTCCTCCGGCGGCATATCGACGGTGATGTCGGTGCGGATCAGGTTCGGGGCCACGACGTTGGCGCGGATGCCCTGCGGCGCGAACTCGCGGGCGATGGCCCGCGACAGGCCGCTCATCGCCGCCTTGGAGGCCGCATAGTGGCTGCTGCCGTAGACCCCGCCGCCGCGCTGTTCGGCGGTGGAGGAGACGAAGATCAGGTTGCCGGCCCCCTGCTCCACCATCATCGGCAGCACTGCCCGGGTCATCAGAAAGGTGCCGGCAGCGTTCACCTCCATCATGCGATTGAACTCTTCGAGCGTGATGTCGAGGAAACGCCTGCGGGTCCCGATCCCCGCATTGTTCACCAGGATGTCGATGCCTCCGAAGGCCTCCTGCACCTTACCTGCGGCCTTCGTACAGTCACTCTCGCTGGCGATGTCGCAGCCGACGCCCAAATGCGTCGGCCCCAGCCGCGCGGCGGCCTCTGCAGCCTTGTCCGCGTCGATGTCGGCGATCGCCACCTTGGCGCCATGTGCGGCGAAGAGCTTGGCCACGGCCCGACCGATCCCGCGTTCCGCGGCACCGCCGGTCACCAGGGCACGTCGTCCCGTCAGCAGCTCTCCGGCCAATCCGGCCGGAACGGCATCGAGGCTCTGCGTGTGGCCCATCCTCGTCCTCCCAGGTTGCTTGTGTTCGTTCCCGGGATAGTGAAATCAGGACGATTGGAATGAAATGAATAACAGCTATGAACCGCGGCCACACAATCTCGCTGCCGAGACGGCACGGCACAGGGTGCGCACTCTAGTCAGCGAGGCAGCGCGCCGTCCAGTTGAAGCGGCGCGCGGCGCGCCTTGCCGCACGGGTCGCCGCGACGCCTGCTCCCGTCCACCGCCGATCAGACCAGCAAGGTCTCGGCCAAAGAGCTGTATTCGCTGAGGATATCCTCGTAGGCCGCGAGCGCCTGATCCACCTCGGCCGCGGAGAGCGGGATCATCGTCGCCACGAAGCCGCGCCGGGCGGTGTAGACCCCACGCAGCAGCAGCTCCAGTTGCAGCAGCTTGCGCCAGCCGGCCGGGGTGCTGACCTCGCCGGCCCGGCGCGGTGCCTCGCCCTGGAAGTGCAGGCCGACCATGGAGCCGCGCCCGGTGACCGAGATCGGCAGCCCGCTGCGTTCGCCGATCGCCTTGAAGCCCGCGCGCAGGCGGTCGCCCATCGCGTTGGCATGGGCGATGGCCTCGCGGGTCAGCACACGGCTCATCCCGGCAAGGCCGGCAGACATGGTCAGGACGTTGTTGTTGAAGGTGCCCGAATGCGGCAGCGCATCGCTCTCGGAGGGATCGAAGTGGCGCATCAGCGCCTGCCGCCCGCCCAGCGCGCCGAAGCCGAGCCCGCCGCCGAGGTACTTGCCGAAGGTGGTGAGGTCGGGCGTCACCCCGACCGCGCTCTGCAGCCCGCCATAGTCCAGGCGCGAGGTCATGACCTCGTCGAAGATCAGGACTGCGCCGCTCCGGTCCGCCGCCCGGCGCGCCGCCTGCAGGAAGGCCGCTTCGCCGGCGAGGCAGCCGGCGCCACCCATCAGGGGTTCCATGATGATGGCGGCCAGCTCGTCGCCGTTCGCCGCCACCGCCTGCTCCAGCGCCTCGACGTCGTTCAGCGGAACCTTGACCACCGGCAGGTCGAGATTCATCCGGGTGTGGCCGGACTGGTAGTAGAAGACGCCGCCGTGATAGCCGCCGTCGAGCACCAGGATCTTGCCGCGCCCGGTGAGCGCGCGGGCGAGCTGCAGGGCCATCAGGTTGGCCTCGGTGCCCGAGTTGCAGAAGCGAATCCGCTCGACCGAGGGAAAGCGCTCGCAGAAGGCTGCCGCCAGGGCCGCCTCGTAGCGGTTGGGTCCGCCCAGGACCATGCCGTCCTCCAGAGTCGCGCGGATGGCGGCCAGGATCTCGGGGTTGGAGTGGCCATAGAAGCCGGCACTGAACTCGCCCAGCAGGTCGATGAAGCCGTGTCCGTCCAGATCGAAGAGGCGGGCTCCCTCGCCGCGGGCGACCGCCAGCGGAAAGGGGTCGTAGTAGAGGACGGAGCGGGTGTTGCCGCCGGGCATCCAGCGGGCGGCCTCCTCCTGCCGGGCCAGGCTCTTGGGTTTGGCGGCGCGGTAGCGCGCCTCGACGTCGGCAAGCGCCTGGTCGAGGTCGAGATTGGGGCGCAAGGACATGGTCGGACACTCCCTGAAGGGATCCTCAGGGGATCCGGCTTGAAACACCTGCCGCCTGCCGTCGCATCCCGTCCGGCGCGAAGGGCCAACGACGGCGCAGTGCAGGCTAAAAGGGCGGCCCGCTCCGCTCAAGCGCTTCGATCCGGCCCCTTCGGAACCAAAGGGACTTGGGCTAGGTTCGGCTGCAGCCGCCCGGATGTGAGGGCGCAGCAATTCATCGTGGGGTAAGGAACGAGAGATGACGGAGAGCAAGGGCACACTTCTGGTCACCGGCGCCAGCCGCGGCATCGGCGCCGCCACCTGCAGGCTGGGCGCGGCGGCCGGCTATGCCGTCGCGGTCAACTATCGCAGCGAGGAGGAGCGGGCCGAGGCGCTCTGCCGCGAGCTGCGCGAGGCCGGCGCCAAGGCCGTCGCCGTCCCCGGCGACATCGCCGAGCCGGCCGAGGTGACGGCCCTCTTCGATGCTGCAGAATCGGCGCTGGGGCCGTTGACCGGCTTGGTCAACAATGCCGGCATCGTCGGCACCGCCAGCCGCTTCGTCGATGCCGACCCGGCCGGTTGGCGCAAGGTGATCGAGGTCAACGTCTGCGGCCTGATGGACTGCACCCGCGAGGGCATCGCTCGCATGGCGCTGTCGCGCGGCGGCAAGGGCGGCGCCATCGTCAACCTCTCCTCCTGTGCCGCGACCCTGGGCTCGTCGGGAGAGTTCGTCTGGTACGCGGCCTCCAAGGCGGCGGTCGACACCTTCACCATGGGCGTCGCCCGCGAGGTCGCCGACGACGGCATCCGTATCAACGCGGTGGCCCCCGGTATGATCGACACCGAGATCCACGAGCGTGCCGGCGCGGGTGACCGGGTGGCCCGCCTGGTCCCCGGCGTCCCCATGCGCCGCATCGGCTCGGCCGAGGAGGTGGCCAAGGGGATCCTGTTCCTCCTGTCGGATGACTCCTCCTACGTCACCGGAACGGTGCTGCGGATCGGCGGCGGTCGCTAAAACAGACTCCCGAGCAGGCCAACCGGCCTGCTCGGGAGTCTCGTCACTGAAGGATCAATCGAGGCCGAGGGTGCCGCGCAGGGTAGAGAGATCCTCGGCCAGACTATTCACCCGGCTCGCCAGCAGCGCGCGGTCGGAGTCGGTCAGCGTCTCGTAGCTCTCGAAGCCCTCGGCCGTCTTGTACTTCGCCAGGGTCTGGTCGACTTCGTCGAAGTTGGCCTGGACCTTGGCCACCAGGGCCGGGTCCTCGTCCTCAAGGATTGGCTTCAGGAGTTCGAAGATCTTCTCCGACCCGGCGAAATTTGCCTCGAAGTCCCAGAGGTCGGTGCGGCTGTAGCGGTCCTCCTCGCCGGAGATCTTGGTGGCCGCGACCTCCTCCATCAGCGCCGCAGCACCGCCGACGACGATTTCCGGCGGAAAGGTCAGGCCGGCGATCCGGCTGCTGAGATCGGTCACATCTGCCTGCAACTGGTCGGCATAACCGTCCAGGCCCTCGGTCGTGTTCTTCATCCAGAGCCCGTACTCGATGCGGTGAAAGCCGGTGAAGGCCGGATCCTGCTCGCCGGCCTCGTAGTCATCGGCACGCGCGTCGATCGAGACATCGAGGTCGCTGAACAGCTCGGCGATGGGCTCGACCGCCTCGTAACTGGTCCTGGTCGGCGCGAAGAGGGCCTTGGCCTGATCCACGTTACCGGCCTTGATCGCGGCCACGAAGGCCTGGGTATCCTCGACCAGTTGTTCGGTCTTGTCGGCGACGTAGAGCTTATACTCGGCGATAGGCTCGACCAGCTTCAGCATCATCGCATCGGACGCGGCCTTGGCGGGGCCGAAGGCGGCACTCGCAGCCAGCAGGCCGACGGCAACAAGGGAAACGGCTTTCATCGCAAAACTCCTTCTACACACGTCATGATGGGGAGGGGGTAGAGGCCCGGACGGCTGCGATCAGGCTTTGTCCGAGATAGTGGCCGGGCTCCCTAACGCCCGGCAGCACATAGAAATATCCGCCGCCGACCGGCTTGATGTACTCCTCCAGCGGCTCGCCGTTGAGGCGCTCCTGCACCGCGACGAAGCCCTTGGCGAGGTCGGCCTGGAAGGCCATGAAGAGGAGCCCCTGGTCAAGCTGGCCGGAGGAGGCAACGCCGTTCGAGTAGTTGAAGGCGCGCCTGAGGATCAGGTTGGCCTGGCTGGCTGGCGTTCGCGGATTGGCCAGCCTGATGTGGGCGTCGAGCGGCGTGACCCTGCCTCCGGGATCGGCGGCATAGTCGGGGGTCTGGTGCTCACTGGCATGGGGGCCGCCGTCAAGCGGTGCGCCCGACATCTTGCGCCGACCGAAGATCGCCTCCTGCTCGCGCAAGGGCGTGCGGTCCCAGCGCTCCACGAAGTTGCGGATGATGCGCACCGCCTGGTAGGTGCCGCCCTCTGCCCAGGCCGGCTCGCCCGCCTCCGGCCCAACCCAGACGATCCGGTCCATCAGCGACTCGTCGGTCGAGTCGGGATTGGCCGAGCCGTCGCGGAAGCCCAGAAAGTTGCGCGCACTCTCCTGCAGGCCGTCGGGCGAGGGCGGGATCACCGGCACGCTGCCCTCCTGGCTCCAGCGCAGCACCAGGTAGCGCGAGAGGTTTTTCACGATGTCGCGCAACGCGTGGATGTTGCTATCCTGCAGGTTGGCGCAGAACTGCAGCGCCAGGTCGCCGTGGCAGAGACTGCTGACCAGGGCGTCGTTGGGGAACTGGGTCATCCGCACGAGCTGGCGCGGCTTCAGGCCCGCAAGCCAGAGCCGGT
Organism: Rhodospirillaceae bacterium N.6G; assembly: GCA_046233115.1. GTDB lineage: Bacteria > Pseudomonadota > Alphaproteobacteria > Kiloniellales > JACOMY01 > JACOMY01. The sequence continues at coordinate 233,037 of JBJXHM010000010.1, forward strand.
TGTCGAAGAGAGAGGCGCCCAGCGCGACTGTGACGGTCAGGTTGTCGGGCTCGACCACCGGCCCGAGGATGCCGGAATCCGGCGGCGGCAGCCGGGGATCGGCCTCCGCAATCCGGCCGCCCTGGGTCAGGAAGGCGATCCGCTCGGTCAGGCCCTGGAACAGGGCCTCCAGCTCCTCCGGCGACTGGACGACGACGTCGAAGGCAACGACCAGGCCGGCCGCCGGGCGCGGGGTGGTGACGCCGGCCTGGTGGCGGCCGTAGAAGGGCTGGCGCTGCTTCAGCGAGGCCGTGCCTTCCGGCGCATCGGCGACATGGTGGCGGTCCTGGTCGGCCAGGGCCAGACCGCTCGCCGCGACGAGCGCCGTGGTGCTGCCGGCGCGAAGCAGCAGGGCGCGTCGGCTCGGGGTGCTTGCGTGCTTGGCAGGGCCGTATGACCGGGGCGTCCGCATCTCAATTCAGTCCAATCGTGTCGGGCAGTCGGTTCAGGCTCTGGGCCAGGCTGGCGAAGCGCGCGTTCAGGTCATCGCGGGCGGCCTGGTCCAGAGTGTCGTAGGGCGGGAAGCGCCCCTCCTGGCGCAGGTCCTCCAGCGCGTCCCGCGTCGCCGTGAGATTGGCCTGGAGCTCGGCGGCAAGAGCTGGATCGGCCGGTTCCAGCACCGGCTGCAGCAGCGCGACGACGCGTGCGATCCCCTCCAGGTTGGCGGCGAGGTCGGCCAGGTCGGTCTGGGCATAGTGCTCCTCGCCGGCCAGGATCCGCCCCTGCACGAGCTGGTCGGCCAGGGCGCCGGGGCTCTCAGTCATCAGGCCCGGCGTCAGGTCCAGGCTGCGCAGGCGGTCCTTCAGGGCGCCAAGGTCGGCCACCAGCTTCTCGGCCAGCGGCTCCAGCCCCTCAAGGCTGCGCGCGGCGAAGAGGCCGTACTCGAGGCGATGGTAGCCGGTGAAGGCCGGGTCCGCTTCGCGCCCCGCCAGGTAGTCGGCCAGGGGATCGATAGCGTTCTCCAGGTCGGCGAAGCGGTAGGCCAGAGCCTCGATCCGCTTGTAGGGCAGGCGCGCCGGCTCGTAGAGGCTCTGCGCATCGGCGAGGTTGCCGGCCTTGATCGCCGCGGCCAGCGCCTCGCCCTTGCGTAGCATCTCGCCGCCCTGCTGGATCAGGTAGAACTTGTACTCGGCAAGCGGCCCGAGCAGCGCGCGCAGGCTGGGCGTCGCGGCGGCGGCCGCCGCCTCTTCGGACGGCGCGACCCGCAGCCGCCCGCGCGGGTTGGAGAGGAGCCCGCAGGTCATCTCGTAGTCGCCGGGCGTCAGGCGGGCGGAGAGGGTCTGACGGAAGCCGGGAGCGATGTTCTCGCGCTCGGCCACCACCATCACCCCGTCCAGGATCTCCCACTCGACCGGCCGGTCGGAGGCATTGCGGATCTCGAAGGAGCGCTTGCCGGCGGGGATGCCGAGTTCGTTGGGCTCGCAAGCCTTGGCCGTCACCGTCACCGAGACGTCGTGCGCGCCCTCCTCCTTGCGTCCCTGCGAGGCGAGGTAGAAGGCGAGCCCCCCGGCCAGCACCAGCAGGGCCGCCATCACCACACCCAGGCGCAACCTGCGGCAGGACGGCGGAGCGGTCTTCGGCTCAGCCATTGCCGTCCCTCCCGTTCGAGGCGATAGCAACAGGCCGCGCCAGGGCGGACGGTGCGGGCCAGAGGAAGATGGTCAAGCTCACGACCAGGAAGGCGAGATAGAGGCTCACCTGCCCCAGGGTCGGCGCCTCCTCGTAGGAGAAGACACCGGAGAGGATGGTCCCCACCAGGCTGGCGACTGGCAGCACTCCGCTGAGGTCGAAGGCCTGCCCCTGCAGGTGGTTCCAGAGGCCGGCCTCGTGCAGGTTCTTCAGCGCGCTGGCAAGCAGCCCCGCGGCCACGAAGAGGATGAAGACACCGGTCCAGCGGAAGAAGCGGCGCAGGTTAAGCCGGATGCCGCCGAGGTAGATCGCGAAGCCCACGACGACCGCCACCGCGATGCCCAGCAGCGCGCCCACCGGCGCGGCCGGACCCGGACTCTGCTGGAAGATCGCCAGCAGGAAGAAGATCGACTCCAGACCCTCGCGCGCCACCGCGAAGAACACGATGCCGATCAGCGCCCAGGTGCCGCCGCGCTCGCCCTGCAGCGCCTGGTCGACCGAGTCCTGCAAGGCGCCCTTGATGGAGCGCGCGACCTTGCGCATCCAGAAGACCATCGAGACCAGCACGATGACGGCGACGAAGCCGACCACGGCCTCGAAAAGCTCCTGCGCCTTCTGCGGGAACTCCGCGCTGACGATCTGGAGGCCGGCGCCTAGGAAGAGCGAGAGGGCGACGGCGAGCAGGACGCCGATCCAGACCGCCGGCATCCACTCGGCCCGTCCGGTCTGGCGCAGGTAGCTCGCGACGATGCCGGTGATCAGCGCCGCCTCGATCCCCTCGCGCAGCATGATGAGAAAGGGAGCAAGCATTGGTGGTTGCTCTTTTGCAATTGAGAAGCGTTCGCATAATCTCCTTTTTTCCAGGGATTTCAAGGATCGATTGAGCGCGGCGCAGGCAGACTCTCGATGGCAGCCATGCTCAACGGGCCGCCCTCGTCGACCGCCTCAGCCCGCCAAGCGGTCCAGCAGATGGTCGGCGCGCATGGAGATCGAGACCCTGGGCAGGACGCAAACCCGGTAGCCCAGGGCGGGATAGGCCTGCAGCAGCCGCTCGTATTCGGCCAGGGCGGCGTCCAGGTCATGCCGGCGTGCGCTATCCCCTGCAAAGATCTCCGGCCAGGGCGGGGTGAAGAATACCAGGCGATTGAAGCGATAGCCGGCCGGGAGCAACTCTGTCAGGGGCCGGCGGCTCGCGTGGCTGAGGGCCACCGCGGCATCGATCAGCCCGCGGTCGAAGAAGACCCAGGACCCGGCATCCGGAACCGCCGCGAGGTCGGCAAGAGCGAGATCAAGGGCGCGGCGGGCGAAGGCAGCGAGATCAACCCAAGGCAGGGCCTCCCCGCCGCTGCGCAGTTCCTCGATGACAATCCGCCGTCCCGGCTCCTCGACCACGGCAAAGCCGCGCCGCGCCAACTCCGCTATCAGGCTGGACTTGCCGCCGCCGGAGCAGCCCGAAAGGATCACGAAGCGTTCCATCCTACCCCCCTCATCCGGCCACGTGCTTTCCGACCGATAGGCCCTAACGAGGCCGCGCGCGTCCAGTCCGGAGCCACCTTGCCGCGACCGCCTCGACCATCCCATCCACTTGATCCACCACAGGAATAGAGCCGACCAAGACCGGTCTGTCTTGTCGCATTTGCTGCACTGCACAATAAAAAGCAATTCTCATCGTCATTGCGACTGACTTGACTCATGATTCACCAGTCATTACTTAAGCCGTCAGGGAGGATAAGAATGGTGGTTACGGGATTGCCGAAGGCAGCCGCCACCTTGCGCCAGCGCGCTCTGACTTTCTGCCGCGAGCACCTGCCGGCAGAGATCGCGCGCAAGGTGCAAGAGGGCCTGCACCTGGAAAAGCAGGACTACGTCGCCTGGCAGAAGATCATGCAGGCCCACGGCTGGATGGGCGGCCACTGGCCGCGCGCCTATGGCGGGCAGGGCTGGTCGCCGATCGAGCGCTGGACTGCCGAACAGGCCTTGGCTGAGGCCGGGGCGCCCTGGCTGATCCCGACCGGCGTCGCCTACGTCGGCCCGGTGATCTACACCTTCGGCAACGAGGCGCAGAAGGAACGCTTCCTGCCACCGATCCTCTCCACCGACCACTGGTGGGCGCAGGGTTATTCCGAGCCCGGTGCCGGCTCCGACCTGGCCGCACTGAAGACCCGTGCGGTGCGCGACGGCGACCGCTACCTCGTCACCGGCCAGAAGATCTGGACCAGCTATGCCCAGTGGGCTGACTGGATCTTCTGCCTGGTGCGCACCGACGCCGGCGGGCGGCCGCAGGACGGCATCTCCTTCCTGCTGATCGACATGAAGAGCCCGGGCGTCACGGTCCGGCCGATCCCCACAATCGATGGCTATCATCACGTCAACGAGGTCTTCTTCGACGCGGTCTCGGTGCCGGTGGAGAACCTGGTCGGCGAGGAGAACCAGGCCTGGACCTACGGCAAGTTCCTGCTGAGCCACGAACGCCTGATCTCCGGCGAGACCGGCAAGGCACGCCGGGTGCTGCGGCAGGTGAAGCGCCTGGCCGGCGAGATCAGCGAGTCCGGTCGGCCGCTGAGCCAGTCGGCCGAGATCGCCGAGCGCCTGGCCGACTGCGAGATCGCGCTGAAGACCCTGGAATCGGTCTGCATCAACCTGCTGGAGCAGGCCGATAGCGACAGCCCGCCCGGCGTCGAGGCCAACATCATGAAGATCCGCGGCACCGAGTTGCTGCAGCAGCTCCACGAGCTGGCGGTCGATTGCCTCAGCCGGCGCGGCTTGGCCTTCGACCCCAAGGTCCTGGACGCGACCTGGAACGGCCCGACCGTCGGTCCCGACGGCGGCCCCGGCATGCTGGGCGAGTTCCTGCTGGGCCGCGCCTACACCATCTGGGGGGGCTCCAACGAGGTGCAGCGCAACATCCTGGCCAAGGCGGCACTCGGCCTATGAGCAGCCTGATGACCCTCGACGAGCGCCAGGCGCTGAAGGACGAGGCGCTGAAGTGGGCCACTGCAGCCTACGGGGACAGCCGCCGCCGCGCGGCCCAGGACCGGCCGGAAGGCTTCGACCCGGAGGCCTGGTGCGAGCTGGCCGAACTGGGCTGGCTCGGCCTCGCGATCCCGGAGGAGCAGGGCGGCGCCGGTGCCGGCTTCGCCGAGCTGGCCTCGGTCGCCCAGGCGGTCGGCGCCGGTCTGCTGGCCGAGCCGGTCTCGATGATCGCCGGCACGCTCCCCGCCCTGCTGATGACGCTCGGCAGCGCGGCGCAGCAGGCCGAAGACCTGCCCCGGTTCGCAGCCGGCGAGCTGCTGGCCAGCCTGGCGCACTACGAGCCGGAAAGCGGCTTCGACCGCGACAGCATCGCGACCCAAGCAGAATCCAATGGCGCGGGCCTGGTCCTGAGCGGGGCCAAGTCTGCCGTGGTCGCCGCCGAGGCTGCCGAGATCTTCTACATCAGCGCCCGCGATCCGGCAGGCAAGCTCGGCCTCTACCGCGTTCCGGCGGCGACGCCGGGGCTGACGGCTACCGGCTTCCGCGCCATTGACGGCCGCCGCCTGGGCGAGATCGTACTCACGGGCGTGCAGCTGCCGGCCGACGCTCGGCTCGGCGAAGACGCCGGCCCCGCGCTCGACGCGGCGCTGGATCTCTCCGCCCTGCTGTCGGCAGCCGAAGCCGTGGGCGCGATGGAGCGCCTGCTGGAGGAGACCACGGCCTACCTGCGCACCCGCCAGCAGTTCGGCCGGCCGCTGAGCTCCTTCCAGGCGCTGCAGCACCGGGTGGTGGACCTCTACATCGGCCTGCAGGAGGCGCGCGGCACCCTGGAGGTCGCCAGCCGCAGCCTCTCGGAGCCGCCCGCCGCCCGACAGGAAACCGTCTGCCTTGCCTGCATCGCCGCCGGACGCGCCGGCCAGGCCATCGGCCGTCAGGCGATCCAGCTGCACGGCGGCATGGGTATGACCGACGAGCTGATCGTCGGCCACCTCTTCAAGCGTCTGCTGGTGGCGACCAGCCAGTACGGCGACCAGGCCTACTACCGACGGCGCTACCAGGCGCTCGACGGCAAGCAGAACGGCTAATCCCCATCCAGAGGCTCGAGGAAGCGAAGCAACGATGACGGACCACTACAAGGACTACGAGTTCCTCTCGTTCGAGCGGCGCGATCGCGTGCTGACCATCACCATGGAGCGCCCGGACCAGCTCAACGCGGTCAACACCAAGCTGCACAAGGAACTGAGCCGCGTCTTCGTCGATGCGAAGTACGATACGCAGGCCGATGTCATCGTCCTGACCGGCCGTGGCCGGGCCTTCTCAGCCGGCGGCGACCTCGACTGGATGCAGCAGGCGATCGACAACCCGGCCACCTTCGAAGAGACCGGCCGCGAGGCCAAGGACATCGTCTACAACCAGCTTGATCTCGACAAGCCGCTGATCGCGCGGGTGAACGGCCATGCCGTCGGGCTGGGCGCCTCGCTCGCCTGCCTCTGCGATATCGTGATCTCCAGCGACAAGGCCAAGTTCGGCGACCCCCACGTCTCGGTCGGCCTGGTGGCCGGCGACGGCGGCGCGCTGATCTGGCCGCAGCTCTGCGGCTACACCAAGGCGCGCTACTACCTCTTCACCGGCGAGGCCATGCCGGCGGCCGAGGCCGAGCGCATCGGCCTGATCACCAAGGTGGTGCCGCACGACAGCCTGGACGAGGAGGTCTACGGCCTGGCCGAGCGCCTGTCCAAGGGTCCGCTGAAGGCGATGCGCTGGACCAAGATCACCACCAACCTGCCCTTGAAGGCGATCTTCCACAGCCATTTCGACGCCGGCATTGCCTACGAGTGCATGTCGAACCTGACCGCCGACCACCAGGAGGCCGTCGCCGCCTTCCGCGAGAAGCGGGAGCCCAAGTTCACCGGACAGTAGGTCCAGACCGGGTGGGCACAACAATCCGAACAGCGCCACTTTCCAGGGAGAAAACAGCATGAAGACCGTAACCCGCCGTCGTTTTATGGTCACCACCGGCCTGGTCGCCGGTGCCACCCTGGCCGCCCCCTGGGTGCGCCGGGCTGGTGCCGCCGACCCCATCACCCTGGGCGTGGTCACCCCGCTCAGCGGCCCGGCCGAGTTCATCGGCAAGTTCGTGAAGAACGGGGCCGAGGTCGCCGTCGCGCTGCTGAACGAGGCCGGCGGCGTCAAGGGCCGCGAGTTCGCGCTGGAGATGCGCGACAGCAAGGCCAATCCGGCCGCCGCCACCGCGGCCGCCCGCGAGTTGCTGAGCGCCGGGGTCAACCTGCAACTCGGCACCATCTCCTCGGCCGTGGCACTCGCCATGGGTCCGTTGATGGAGGCCGAGAACGGCATCGTCATCACCTGCGGCGCCGGCACCGAGAAGCTGAACCACGAAGCCTACAACGCCCACGTCTTCCGCGCCGGCGATGGCCCGGTCGGCCGCAACCGCAGCCTGGCCAGGCTCGCCGCCGAGCGCTATCCGGAGATCACCGAGTGGACCGGCATCATCCCGGACCACGAGTATGGCCGCACCACCTGGGCGATCTTCGTCGACGGCATGCTGACCTTTGCGCCCAACGCCAAGATCCACGACCCCATCGTCGTCCCCTACGGCGCCGGTGACTACAAGAGCTACATCGCCCAGGCGATGCGTTCTCCGGCCAAGGGTATCTACAACTCCACCTACGGCGGCGACTCGATCACTCTGTTCCAGCAGGCCCGCCCCTTCGGCCTGTTCCGCGACAAGGTGCTGATCGACTCGGCCAACGAGTTCATCGTCGCCGGCGCGCTGAAGGACCAGACCCCGCCGCACTGGACCGGCACCCACTGGTACTACGAGACCAACGCCGACAACCCACTGTCCAAGGCCTTCTACGAGGCCTATGTCGCCAAAACCGGCGACGACCAGCCGATGGGCTGGGCCGGCGAGGCCCAGGCCGCGGTCGCGGCCTATGCCACCGCCTTCGAGAAGGCCGGCACCACCGACACCGCGGCGATGATCGAGGCCATGAAGGGCCTGACCATCCAGACCGTCACCGGTCCGCGGCTGATCCGGGCCGAGGACAACCAGGCGGTCAAGGACGTCGAGCTGATGTACATCGAGCCCGACTCCGCGTCACCGCGCGGCTACAAGGTCTCCGAGACCATCCGCATCGATGGCCAGAGTGTCATCGAGCCGCCGGCACCGGGCCAGCCGATGCAGCTCAAGACCCTCGACTAGTAAGGTTCCCTGTCGACTCCGGTCGATCCTGAGCGGCGGGGGTTCGCCTCCGCCGCCACTTTTTGGGAAGGGCAGGCCACGCGATGCTGCTGGGTGACCTGGCGACTATACTGTTCAACGCCATGAGCTGGGCGATGGCGACCTTCCTGGTCGCTGCCGGGCTCACCCTGGTGTTCGGGATCCTGCACGTCCTGAACTTCAGCCACGGCGGCTTCTTCATGATCGGTGCCTACGTCGCCTACAGCGCGATGAACGCGCTGGGCGGCGATCCCACCCTGATCGTCTTCCTGCTGACCTCGATCGTGGCCGCGGTGGTGATCGGCCTGCTGGGCTGGGGCAGCGACATCCTGATCTTCCGCCGCCTGCGCAATGTCGACGGCGTCTACGTCCTGGTCGCGACCTATGCCCTGCTGCTGGTCTGCGACGGCGCGGTCAAGCTGATCTGGGGCCTGGACTTCCTCTCGGTGCTGCCGCCCGAGGAGCTGTTCGGCGCCCTCTTCATCGGCGACCTGGTGATGCCCAACTACGCCGTCTTCATCATCGGCGTCGGCATCGCGGTCTTCCTGCTACTGGAGTGGCTGATCGCCGCCACGGTGATCGGCAAGCTGATCCAGGCGATCGCCATCGACCCCTGGATGGCGCGCCTGCTCGGCATCAACGTCGGCCTGATCTACACCGTCACCATCGTCATCGGCTTCGCGCTCGCGGGTCTGGCCGGCGGCCTGCTGGTCGCCAACCAGAGCCTCTCGCCACAGCTTGCCGGCGTCTTCATCATCCAGGCCTTCGGCGTGGTCATCGTCGGCGGCATGGGCTCGATCCGCGGTGCCTTCCTGGCCTCGATCCTGCTGGGCCTGGTCGAGGCCGGCGGAATCTACCTGCTGCCCGACTATCCGGGCATTCCCTTCTTCGTGGCGCTGGCGGTGATGCTGTTGCTGCGCCCGCAGGGGCTGATGGGACAGGAGCGCGTGGCATGAGCCCGACCACCCAGGTCACGGGCGAGGGCCACCCCGGCCGTTTCCTTCTCGTCCTGGCCATTTTCCTGCTGGGCGGCTTCCTGCTGCCGGAGGTCGCCCACCGCGGCCTGGTCTTCATCGCCGGCCTGGTCGCAATCAACATGATCTTCGGCATGGGCTTCAACCTGCTGTTCTCGACGGTGGGGGTGCTCAGCTTCGGCCAGGCCGCCTTCTTCACCGCCGGCGGCTACACCGTGGCGCTGCTGACCCTGCACCTACCGGGGCTGAACTACCTGCTCTCGCTCCTGCTGGCGATGGCGGCAGGCGGGCTGATCGCGCTGGTGATCGGCGCCTTCGCGCTGCGGCGCACCGCCGGCGTCTACTTCGCCGTGCTCACTCTGGCCTTCGGCGAGCTGCTGCACATCGTGATCGCCAAGACCACCTTCCTCGGCCGCAACGACGGCCTGGCCGGCATCGTCCGGCCGGTCCTGGACTTCGGGATCTTCTCGATCGATCTCGCCCCCGGCGACCGCTTCTACTACTTCATCGTGATCGCCTCGGCGCTGCTGGCGACGCTCTGCTGGTGGCTCTCCAGCTCACGCATGGGGCGGCGCTTCCAGGCGGTGCGCCAGGACCCGACCCGCGCCGCCTTCCTCGGCATCGACGTCCATGCCAACCGCCTGCTCGGCTTCGTGCTGGCCGGCGCGGTCACGGCGGCGGCCGGCGGCCTCTTCGCCCCCTGGGCGCAGATCGTGACCCCCGACCTGGCGCACTGGAGCCAGTCGGCCAACCCGATTCTCTTCACCTTGCTTGGCGGCGCCGCCTTCTTCTGGGGACCGCTGGTCGGCGCCATCCTCTTCGCGCTGCTGGCCTACTCCCTGCGCGCGGTGACCGGGGCCAGCGACCTGATCACCGGCGCCCTGCTGCTGGCCGTGGTGCTGGCGGTGCCGGGCGGCGTCTTGGGCCTGCTGTCGGTGACCGCGCGGCGCTTCCTGGGTACCGGGCGCAAGGCGAAGCAGACCGCGGAGGGCCAGGCATGAGCGGGCTGGGCATGAGCGGCGCACTGCTGGAGGCCAACGGCCTCTACAAATCATACGGCAAGGTCTCCGTGCTGAAGAACGTCGACCTGACGGTCGCCGAGGGCGAGCGCCACGTGGTGATTGGCCCGAACGGCGCCGGCAAGACCACGCTGTTCAAGGTACTGTCGGGCGAGCTGCCGGTCGACCGCGGCCGGATCAGCTATGCCGGCGAGGACATCACCGCCAGCAAGGGCTACCGCCGCGCCCACATGGGCTTCGGCCGGACCTTCCAAGTGGCCCGCGTCTTCCCGGCCATGACCGTGCTGACCAACCTGGTGGTGGCGCTGGAAGCGGCCCCGCACAGCGCCAAGGGTCTCACCCTGAGCGGCCGCCCCAAGGCCTCGATCCGCGAGGAGGCTGAGGCCCTGCTAGCCCAACTCGGCCTGGAGCGCTATGCCAACGAGGCCGCCTCGCTGCTGAGCCACGGCGACAAGAAGCGGCTGGAGCTGGCGCAGGTGCTGTCCCTGAAGCCGAAGATCCTCTTCCTCGACGAGCCCACCGCCGGCATGTCGCCGGCCGACCGCCAGGCCGCCGTGGCGCTGATCGACCAGCTTGTCACCAGCCACAACATCACCCTGATCCTCACCGAGCACGACATGGGCGTCGTCTTCGACCTCGGCACCCGCCTCACCGTGCTGCACTACGGCGAGGTGGTGGTCAGCGGCGCGCCGGAGGCGGTGCGCAACGACCCCATGGTGCGCGACATCTACCTGGGACAGAGCAGCGGACATGCTTGAGGCCGATTCCCTCGATAGCTGGTACGGCGACAGCCATATCCTGCACGGCGTCTCGATCGCCGTCGGCGAGAACGACGGCGTGGCCCTGCTGGGGCGCAACGGCGCCGGCAAGTCGACCCTGCTGAAGAGCATCGTCGACGCCGGCCCGCGTAGCCGCGGCAAACTCACCCTGGACGGCAGGCCGCTAGACGGCGTGCCGGCCTACGCCCGCGCGCGCCTGGGACTCTGCCTGGTGCCGGAGGACCGGCGCATCTTCCCGCACATCTCGGTGGCCGAGAACCTGCGCCTCGCCCGCCACGCCGCCCCGCGCGGGGTCGAGCCGATGACGGTCGAGGAGGTCGTCGCCCTGCTGCCGATGCTGGAGACCCTGCTGGACCGCCGCGGCTACCAGCTCTCCGGCGGGCAGCAACAGATGGTCGCGATCGGCCGCGGTCTGCTCTCGCGCCCGCGTCTCCTGATGCTGGACGAGCCGGCCGAGGGCCTGGCCCCGGTGATCGTCGAAGAGCTGGCGCAGGAGATCAACCGGGTGCGCCAGCAGAAGGGCCAGGCCCTGCTGGTCACCGAGCAGAACGTGGCCTTCGCGCGCGCCTGCACCGACCGTCTCTACCTGATCGAAAGCGGCCGCATCGTCTTTTCCGGCGACTGGGCCAGCTTCGACGCCCAACCCGAATTGCAGCAACGTCATCTGGCGCTGTGAGGACAACACCATGAGCATGCACCGCGATATCGGCGGCTGGCAGATCCGCTACGACGAGGCCCAGGCGGCGGTCTGGCGCGCGGCCGGCATCTGGCGCAACAGCACCACCGGCCAGCAGGCCCGCCGCCGTGCCGAAACCATGCCGGAGCGCACCTGTGTACTGGAAGGCGAGACCAGCCTCACCTACGCCGAGGCGCTGCAGCGCGGCGAGGCTCTGGCCGCCGGACTCTGGCAGCTCGGGCTCAGGCCCGGCGACGTGATCAGCTACCAGATCCCCAACTGGCACGAGGCGGTCGCCCTCAACCTGGCCGCCAGCCTGCTCGGCCTTGTGATCAACCCGATCGTCTCGATCTATCGCGAGCACGAGGTCCGCATCATCCTGAGCGACAGCCGCGCCAAGGCGGTCGTCGTCCCCGGCATCTACCGGAACTTCGACTACCCAGCGATGATGCAGCGCCTGTCGGCCGACCTGCCCGACCTGAAGCACAGCATCGTCCTGCGCGGCACCCCGGCACCGGGCCAGCTCGCCTTCGAGGAGGTCGTTGCCGGCGGACCGACGCCAGCCTGGCCCGAGGTCGCACCGCAGTCGGTACGGATGCTGCTCTACACCTCCGGCACCACCGGCCGACCGAAGGGCGTGCTGCACACCCACGAGACCCTCAACCGGGCCATGCAGCAGAGCTTCTCCTTGTGGGGCGGACGCGAGGGCGAGGCGGTGATCATGCCCTCGCCGATCGGCCATGTGACAGGCTACAGCTACGGCCTCGACATGCCCTTCTCGCTCGGCACCCTCAGCATCCTGATGGAGCGCTGGAACGCCGAGGAGGCCGTAACCCTGATCGACCGCCACAAGGTCGGCATGACCATCGGCGCCACGCCCTTCCTGGCCGAACTGGTGGCCGCCGCCGAGCGGCTGGGCAGCCGCCTGCCCTCGCTGCGCGCCTTTGCCTGCGGCGGCGCCGAGATTCCGCCCAGCCTGATCCGCCGCGCCAATGCGCTGCTGCAGAACGGCCGCGCCTTCCGCGCCTACGGCTCCAGCGAGGCGCCGATGGTGACGCAGGGCTTCGTCGGCCCCGGCGAGGAGGACCTGGCAGCCGACACCGACGGGAAGATCGTCGACTTCGAGGTCAAGATCGTCGACGACGCCGGCCGACGCCTGCCCGACGGCACCGAGGGCGAGATCCTGGTGCGCGGCCCGGCCCTGATGTGCGGCTATGCCAACTCGGCCGACACGGCGGAGGCCTTCGACCCGGAGGGCTATTTCCGCACCGGCGACATCGGCTATCTCTGCGCGCACGACGGCATCGTCATCACCGGGCGCAAGAAGGACCTGATCATCCGTGGCGGCGAGAACCTCTCGGCCAAGGAGATCGAGGACGAGCTGCACCGCTATCCGGGCGTCCGTTCGGCCGCCGCCATCTCGATGCCGCATGCGCGCCTGGGCGAGACGGTCTGCGCCATCGTCGAGGCCGACGCGGACGCGGGCGTGACCCTGGAGGCGCTGCACGCTTTCCTCGCGCAACAGGGGCTTGCGCGCCAGAAGTTCCCCGAGCACCTTGAGATCGTTACGGAGTTGCCGCGGACCGCGTCCGGCAAGGTACGCAAGGACGTGCTGCGTGCGATGATTGTTAAGAAGGTCGAGAAGGGAGAGATCCTCGGGCCGGCTTGAGGATGATGCGCGATGAAGGGAAAGCCAGCCGCCGCCGGGCGCCGGGCGTCGAAGCGGGAGGAGAACGGCGACAACGGTCGCCTGCTGTCCGAACGCCAGCACCGCAGGAACGAGGAGACCCGCAAGCGGCTGTTCGAGGCAGCGGCCAAGGTGGTGGCCGAGCACGGCTACGCCGGCGCCTCGATCTCGCGGATCACGGCGGAAGCGAAGGTGGCGCACGGGGCCTTCTACCTGCACTTCTCCTCGCGCCAGCAGCTCTTCGACGAGCTGCTGCCGCACATCGGCCAGGACATGATCGAGCAGATCGGCAAGGCGGCACGCAATGCCAAGACCTTGCCCGAGGTCGAGGCGCGCGGTGTGGCGGCCAACCTGCGCTATCTCGACGAGCACCAGAGCCTCTTCCGGGTCATGGCCGAAGCCGAGTTCTTCGCGCCGGAAACCTACTGGGACTTCATCGACGTCCTCTATGTCCGCTACCTGAAATCGCTGCGCCGCAGCCACGCCGACGGCCAGGTGAAGGGCTTCGCCGAAGAGGACCTGGAGATCGTGGTCTCCATGCTGATGGGCGCCCGCGACTTCCTGCTGCAGCGCTACGTCAAGTCCGACAAGACAGGCGTGCCACCGATCGAGAAGCTGACCGAGGTCTACCTGCGCTTCGTACTGGCCGGCCTGACCTACGGCGACAGGATCTCGCTGGAGGACCTGCCCTCCCCGTCCAAGAGCGGCGACGACGCTCCCTGACCCCAAGGCCCAATCCATGTCCCTGACCCTGCCGCAGCTCCTGGCCCGACAGGCCGGCGAGAGACCCCATGCGCCTGCCCTGGACGCCCGCTGCGCCCTCGGCGGACGGGAACGCCTGAGCTACGCCGCGCTGGAGCGTGCCGGCCGGGAGACCGCCGCAGCCCTGGCCGCCGCGGGCCTGCGGCCGGGCGAGCGGCTGCTGGTGCTGCTCACCAACGACGCCGCGCTGGAGTGCGTGCTGACGGCGCTCGGAACCGCCGTGCTGGGGGCCGTCGTGGTTCCCTGCAACACCCGCTGGTCGGCCGAGGAACTGGCGCACGCGCTGACCCTGACCGAGCCCAGCCTGGCGGTCAGCGACGCCACGGGCGCCGCGCGCCTGGCCGCCCTGGCCCCGGCGCTGCCCTGCCTCTCCGTCGAGCCCGGCGCCGCGCACCCCTGGCCCGGCTGGACCGGAGCCACGCCGGTCGAGGCGGCCGGCGATCCCGACGCGCTGGTGAGCCTGCTCTTCACCTCGGGCACCACCGCGCGCTCCAAGGCGGTGATGCACAGCCACGCCACCATGCTGGCGGCCGGACAGGCCTGCGCAACGGCCCTCGGGCTCGAGGCCGGCGACCGCTACCAGGGCGCCTTCCCCTTCTTCACCTCCTCGGCACTGAACATCGCCTGCGCCGCCTGCTGGCAGGCCGGCGCCTGCTTCGTCATGGAGCACCTGCTGGGCAACGAGGAGCGCCTGCGCCTGATCGAGACCGCCGGCACGACCTACTATCACGGCGTCCCCTCGGTCCTGCACTTCATGGCCGAGACCGCAGCCGGAGGCGGCTACAATCTGCGCAGCCTGCGCACCATCGCCTTCGGCGGCGCGCCGATAGCGCCGGAGACGCGGGCCCGGCTGAAGCAGCTCTGGCCCTGGGCGCGGCAGGTACAGATCTACGGCTCGACCGAGAGCGGGCCGGCCGGGACGGTGATCGACGAGGCCGAGATGGCGGCCGAGCCCAGGGCGGTCGGCCGCGCCATGGCCGGCTACCGGCTCCGCGTCATCGACGAGGACTGGCGGGAGGTCGCGACCGGCGAGGCCGGCGAGGTGCTGCTGGAGGGTCCGGGCGTGGCCCGCGGCTACTGGCGCAACCAAGCCGCCACGGCCGAGACCTTCCGCGGCCGCGCGGTCCGCATGGGCGACAGCGGCCGGCTGACCGCGGCGGGCCTGCTGGTCTTCGAGGATCGGGCCAAGGACCGGATCAACCGCGGCGGCCTCAAGATCTCCTCGATCGCGGTGGAGGCGGTGCTGCTGCGCCACCCGCAGGTGCTGGAGGCCGCGGTGGTGGCGGTGCCGCACCCGGCGCTCGGCGAGGACGTCGCCGCCTGCCTGGTGCTACGCCCGGACAGCGAGGCCGACTGCGATGCACTTGCCGCCTTCTGCCGGGACAAGCTGGCCGACTACGAGGTCCCCCGGCACTGGCATATCCTCGATGCCCTGCCGAAGAACCCCATGGGCAAGGTGCTGAAGCAGGACCTGCGCGAGCGGCTGCGGACAGAAAACTAGGGAAAGCGCAAAGCCCCCTAGCTCTTGTAATCCGGCTCCTCCCGGTCGAGGCGGCGCAGCAGGGCGGTCCACTCGCGCTTGCCGGCGTCCGGGCCTTCCACGTTGAACTGCTGCGCGGCGTGCGTGCAGACCTCCGGCGGTGGGATCACCAGCTCGCGGTTGCCGGCCAGCGCCGCCACCTGCAGCTCGCAGGCCTTGTTCAGGTAGTACATCAGGCTGAAGGCCGCCGGCACCGTGTGGCCCAGGGTCAGCAGGCCGTGGTTACGCAACAGCATGCAGGGCTTGTCGCCCAGGTCCCGCTGCAGGCGCACCCGCTCGTCCAGGTCGAGCGAGATGCCCTCGTAGTCGTGGTAGGCCAGGCGGTCGTAGAACTCCATCGACATCTGGTTCAGCGGCAGCAGGCCCTCCTTCTGCGCCGCCACCGCCATACCGGCCACGGTATGGGTGTGGACCACGCACTCGGCGTCGTGGCGCACCTGGTGGACGGCGCTGTGGATGGTGAAGCCGGCCGGGTTGACCTCGTACTCCGTCTGCTCGATCGCGTTGCCGTCCAGGTCGATCTTCACCAGGCTGGAGGCGGTGATCTCCTCGAACAGCAGGCCGTAGCCGTTGATCAGGAACTGGTCCTGACGGCCCGGCACGCGGGCCGAGATGTGGGTGTAGACCAGGTCGGTCAGGCCGAAGCGGGCGATCAGGCGATAGCAGGCGGCGAGCTCGACGCGGCGCTGCCACTCCTCGGCGCTCCAGCGGTTTGCATTGGCGGCGGCGAGCGAAGACATGGGCGTGGACTCCTTCGGATTGGAGAGACCGGGTCAGACGGCGATCAGCCGGCGCGGCTCGGGCAGCGGCGCGCCGCCGCCCTGCCGCTCGGCGAAGGTGCGTTCCAGCCAGCCCTCCTCGGTGCTGGGCTGGGAGGAGAGCAGCAGCCCGGTGGTGGGATGCAGCGGCTCCGACAGCACCTCCCTGCGGCTACCATAGTCGACGATCCGCCCCTGCTCCATCACCGCGATGTCGTCGGCGATGGCCTGGACGATGCTGAGGTCGTGGGTGATGAAGACGTAAGAGACCCCACGCTCGCGCCTCAGCTTGTCCAGCAGCTCGATGATGCCGGCGCCGATCAGCGGGTCGAGCGAGGCCGTGACCTCGTCGCAGAGCAGGCAGTCAGGCTCCGCCGCCAGCGCGCGGGCGATCGCCAGGCGCTGCTTCTGACCGCCCGAGAGCGTGGTGGAGCCGCGGTGATAGAGGGCGCTGTCCAGCTCGACCGCCGCCAGCAGCTCCTCCACCCGCCGCCGCTTCTCGCGGCCGCTGAGGCCGAAGTAGAAGGCGAGCGGCCGGCCGACGATCTGGCCGACGGTCTGGTGCGGGTTCAGCGCCGTGTCCGGGGTCTGGAAGATCATCTGGATCCGGCGCAGCATCGGCTTGTCGCGCTGGCCCAGCTTCGGCGGCAGCGGCGCGCCCTCGAAGGCGATCCGGCCGGCCGTGGGCGGCATCAGGCCGGCGATGACGCGGGCCAGGGTCGACTTGCCGCTGCCCGACTCCCCGACCAGAGCCAGGGTAGTGCCGCGGCGCAGCTTGACCGAGATGTCCTCCAGCACCGGCACCCCGCTATAGGCGGCCGAGACACCCTCGACCTCCAGCAGCGGGCCTTCGTCGGCACTGACCGAGGTCGTGGGCTTCGGCTCGGCATGACCGACGGAGAGCAGGCGGCGGGTATAGTCCTCTCGCGGACGATCGACGATCTGGCGCGTCGTGCCGGTCTCCACCTGCTCGCCGAAGCGCAGCACCAGGATGCGGTCGCAGATCTGCGAGACCACCGCCAGGTCGTGGCTGATGTAGAGCGCGGCGGAGCCCTGCTCGCGGATCGCCGCCTTGATGGTGGCCAGGACCTCGAGCTGGGTGGTGACGTCCAGCGCCGTCGTCGGCTCGTCGAAGACCACGATCTGCGGCTCGGGCGCCATCGCCATCGCGGTCATGGCGCGCTGCAACTGGCCGCCGGAGGCCTGGTGCGGATAGCGCCGGGCGAACTCGTGCGGATTGGGCAGGCCCAGGTGGCCCAGCAGCGTCTCGATGTTCTCCGCCCGCTTGGCCGCGCTGTTGCGGTCGAAGCGGCGCAGCACCTCGCCGATCTGGGTCAGCAGGGTGAAGAAGGGGTTGAAGGCCGCCGCCGCCGACTGCGCGACGTAGGAGATGCGGCCGCCGCGCAGGCGGCCCAGCCCCTTCTCGGTCTGGTGCAGCATGTCGACGCCGTCCAGCAGCACCTCGCCCTCGGCGACGTAGCAGCCGGGACGCAGGTAGCCGAGCGCGGCCATGCCCAGGGTGGACTTGCCGGCACCGGACTCGCCGATCAGCCCCAGGACCTCGCCCGGATGCAGATCGAAGCTGATGTTCTTGACCAGGTCGAGCGGTCCCTTGGGGCCGTCGGCGCAGATCGAGAGGTTGCGGACTTGTAGAAGGGGGGCGCTACGCTCGTCGGTCACGGCCTGCCTAGCTCCTCCGCGCCTGGCGCCGCTTGGAGAGCGACACGAGGACGTCGGCGATCTGATTGGTGGTGATGGCGACCAGCGCGATGGCCGCGGCCGGGAACAGCGGGGCCGGCAGGCCGAAGCCCAAGGCGGCCGCGTTCTCGCGCACCATACCACCCCAGTCGGCGGCCGGCGGCGGCACGCCGAGCCCGAGGAAGCTGAGCGAGCTGAGGAACAGCAGCGCGAAGACGAAGCGCAGGGTCAGCTCCGCGGTCAGCGGGATTAGCGCGCTGGGCGCGATCTCGCGGGTCAGCACCCACCAGAGCCCCTCGCCGCGCAGCCGCGCCGCGGTCACGAAGTCCTCGGTCATGATCTCCATGGCGAGCGCCCGGGCCAGACGGAAGACGCGCAGGCACTCGAAGGTCACCAGCACGCCGATCAGCACCGGGATGGAATTGCCGAGGATGGAGATGGTGAGCAGCGCCAGGATCAGCGGCGGCAGGGCCATCAAGATGTCGACCAGGCGCGACAGCGCGAGATCGACATAGCCGCCGAGGAAAGCGGCGGCCAGGCCGCCCAGCACGCCGACGACGAAGGCGAGCACCGCGACGACGGCGGCGAGCGACAGGGTGAGCCGACCGCCCTCGATCACCCGGACCAGCATGTCGCGGCCGAGCTGGTCGGTGCCCATCGGATGGGCCGCGCTGATACCCAGCCAGGGGTCGCTGACCGCGGTCTTCAGGCTCTCCGGCAGCAGGTAGGGGCCGATCAGCACCGCCAGCACGATGAAGCCGAGGATGGCGCCCGGGACGGCCAGGTCCCAGGCCGGATTGCGCGGGGGCTTCGGGCGCGCGTGCCGGCGGGTGTGCCGGCCATTGTGAGGGACGGCGCTCATCGCTTGTACCTCAGTCGGGGGTTGGCCAGATAGGCGACGATGTCGGCCGTCATGTTCAGAAGGACGTAGGTCGCACCGAAGGCGAGGCCGCAGATCTGGATCACGTTCATGTCGTGCTTGGCCACGGAATCGACCATCCACTGGCCGAGGCCGGGATAGGTGAAGACCACCTCCACCACGACGATGCCGACCACCATGTAGGCCAGGCTCAGCGCCACCACGTTGGCGATCGGGCCGATGGCGTTGGCGAGCGCGTGCTTGAAGATGCGCTGGCGCCGCGAGACGCCCTTCAGTTCGGCCATCTCGATGTAGGGCTTGGACATGATGGTGATGATGGTGGCGCGGGTGACGCGCAGGATGTAGGCGCCGACCAGGAAGCTCAGGGTCACCGCCGGCAGGGTCATGCGGTAGAGCCGCTCGCCCAGCGGCATGTCGGCGGAGACCTGGGAGAGGATCGGAAACCAATGCAGCTCGGAGGCGAAGACGCTGATCAGCACGTAGCCGACGAAGAACTCGGGGAAGGAGATCGAGGCCAGCGAGAAGAAGCAGATCGCCCGGTCGACGCGGGTGTCGTGCCGCAGCGCCGCGACCAGCCCCAAGAAGATCGAGATCGGGATCGCGAAGACGGCGGCGAAGAGCGCGAGGAAGAGGGTGTTGAAGCCGCGGAAGCCGAAGTCGTCGGCGATCGGCCGGTCGGTCAGCATGGAGACGCCGAGGTCGCCCTGCAGCACCCCGCCGACCCAGACGAAGAAGCGCTCGGTCGCCGGCACGTCCAGCTTCATCGCCTTGCGCATGTTGGCGACCGCCTCGGGCGTCGCGTTCTGGCCCAGGATGGTCTCGGCCGGGTCGCCCGGCAGCAGTTCCACGCCGACGAAGAGCAGGGTCACGATCAGACAGATCGTGACGATCGCTTGCAGGATGCGCCGCAGCAGAAGCGACCAGAGATCTCGGTTGGCTGAGGACATGCAATACCTTTGTGGGTCGGCGACATCGGAGAGGGGATCTCAAGAGGGGCCGGCTGCGCGCCCGGTCCTCGCCCCCCTCACCCCTCGGGAGCGCTTTGCAGGCAAGGTTCGGGCGGCCGCAGGTCACCGCAACCCGGCGGCCGCCCCACCATCAGCCTAGCTGAGCCAGGCTCGTTCCGCGATGCGGCAGCCCGCCAGTTCCATGTTCGGCGCCTTCAGCGGTCCCTTCACGGTGTCCTGGGCGCCATCGAGGTAGCTGTTGAACAGCGGGATCATGGCGCCGCCGTCCTCGTTCACCAGTGTCTGCATCTCAGCATACATCTGGGTGCGCTTCGCCTCGTCGAACTCGGTACGGGCCGCCAGCAGCAGCTCGTCGAAGCGCGCGTTGGTCCAGTGGGTGTCGTTCCAGGGCGCCTTGGAATAGTAGGCCGTGGTGAACATCTGGTCGGCGGTGGCGCGCCCGGCCCAGTAGGAGATCATGAAGGGCTCCTTGCGCCAAACGTTGGTCCAGTAGCCGTCCGGCGGCTCGCGCACCACGTCGATCTCCATGCCGATCTTGCCGGCCTGCTCCTGCAGAAGCACCGCCATGTCGACGGCGCTGGAGAAGGCGGCCGAGGAGGCACGCAGCGGGATGGCGCCGCTGTGGCCGGACTTCTCGAAGTGGTATTTGGCCTTGTCCAGGTCCTGGCTGCGCTGCGCCAGGTTGGCATCGTAGAAGGGGATCTTCTCCGACAGCGGCTGGTCGTTGCCGAGCGCGCCGTAGCCGCGCAGGATCCGCTGCAGCAGGTCCTCGCGATCGACCGAGTACTTGAAGGCCAGCCGGAGGTCCGGGTTGTCGAAGGGGGCGACGTCGCACAGCATGTTGACGGTGTAGAAGCCGTAGCCGTCGGAGATGATGACCTCCAGGCCCGGTGCGCGCTGCATCAGCGACACGGTCTTGGGATCCAGCCGGTTGACCACGTTGACCTCGCCCGACTGCAGCGCGCTGTGGCGGGCCAGGTCGTCGTTGACGATCAGGATCTCGACCTCGTCGACGTGGGCGCGGCCTTCCTTCCAATAGTCCTTGTTGCGGGTGGCGAAGAAGCGCACGCCCGGCTCGTAGCTCTGCAGCACGTAGGGGCCGGTCGCGGTGCCGTCGCTGATCTGCTGCCCTTCCGGGACGATCGCCAGATGATAGTCGGACATCATGTAGTGCAGATCCAGGGTGCCGGTCTTGTGCACGATCTCGACCTGGTACTTGTCCAGCTTCTTGATCGACTCCAGCTCCTTCAGGATGCCCAGCGCGCCCGACTTGGAGTCCGGCCCCATGTGGCGAACGATGGAGAAGACCACGTCGTCGGCGGTCAGCTCCTTGCCGTTATGGAAGGTGACGCCCTTGCGGATGTTGAAGACCCAGCGCTTGGCGTCGGGGCCGATGTCCCAGCTCTCGGCCAGCTCCGGGATGGCGACGCCGTCCGGGCTGATCTCGACCAGGCAGTTGTAGAGGGTGAAGTTCACCAGGCGGTCGGCCGGCGAGCCGAAGTTGCCGGTATGGTCCAGGGTGTTGTTGGTCTGGCCGCCGGCCAGGCCGATGCGCAGGCGTCCGCCCTGCTTCGGCGTCTCCTCGGCCAGCGCGCGACCGCCCGGCAGGAGCAGGCCGCCGGCGCTGAGCCCGATACCGGCCGCGGCACCCATCTGCAGCACCCTGCGCCGGCTGAAGCCGGGTCCGGCAGCGCCGGCAAGCAACTTTCGATCAGTCATGAAGATCCCCGTTCTAGGTTGGTTGAGTTTGTTGCGGGGACCGGCCGCGATCCGCCCGGCCCCCGACGTTTCCCGTCGATCAGGAGGCGCCGGGCGTCTCGAAGATCTTGGCGATGGAGTACTTGACGAAGTGCTGGACGCCGCGTTCCAGGCGACACATGCGGCCGGGCTCGAAATAGCCCGAGGCGGCTGCGTTCTGCAGCGATTCGACCATGTCGAAGTCCTCGCCTAGGACCTTGTCCATCATCACCTTGTACTCGTCGGCAACGTTCTGGAAATCCGGCGCCTCCACCACGTCCTTGTGCCAGAGCGCCAGGGTGGTGAGCTTCATCCGATCGACGCCGATCGGCCAGCTGGTGAAGAGCACCGCGTAGTCGGGGCGGAAGAAGATGTCGATGTTGGGCGGCAGCAGGCCGGCCGCAGAGAAGCGCGGCGACTTGTCGATCATGGTGTCGATGCGCTTGCGGAAGACGTCGCCCGACTTGGAGAGCGTGCCGGCATCGTACTCGTCGACATAGACCTGCCCATCCTCGCGCAGGTCGTAGGTCACGTCCGAAGTCTTCATGAAGCGACCGATGGTGTCGCGGTGCAGAACCTTCGCATGATAGAAGTCGATGAAGTTCTCGACCATCAGCTTCCAGTTACAGTTCAGCTCCGACTCCATGCGCAGACCGATGCGCATGTCCTGCATCTTTATCCAGCCGAACTTCTCGTCGAAGGTCTTGATGTAGGCGTCGAAGGAGGGTGGCTCCTTGGCCAGCGAGACGAAGATCCAGCCGCACCACTCACGTACCTGGAACTCGGTGAGCTTGCAGTTGGCCTTGTCGAAGCCGACGGCGTCGCGCATGTAGCCGGCCCCCATCAGCTGGCCGTCCAGGTCGTAGGTCCAGCCGTGATAGGGGCAGGAAAAGGTGCTGGCCTCGCCCGAGCCCGCGATCAGCTCCGCCCCGCGATGCAGGCACATGTTCGCGTAAGCCCTGACCGCGCCTTCCTTGTCGCGGCAAATGAGGACCGGCACACCGACAACGCGAAAAGTAATAAAATTACCGGTTTCCGCGACCTCTTCAGCACGACAGAGGCAGAGCCAGTCATGCTTGAAAATCACCTCCTTCTCACGGGCTAGAACCGCCGGGTCGGAGTAGAGTGCACCGGGCGCGTGGCTGGCTTCCGTTACTTCCTTGAACGCGGCAGCATAGGGACTCTTGGCTGCCACTGCGGCGGTGTCCGGCATCGAGATCTCCTGTGACATGGCACTGGACAAGCATGCCCCCCAATGACAGTATAGATCAAATAAGAACTTTGGATGTCTTCATAAATGAGGTTTATGCAGGCGTGAGCGCCGACAGAGCCGCCGACCATCGTAAGAACCAGAGGGCGCACGACCTCGACTGGAATCTGCTGCGCTGCTTCCTGGTCATCGCAGAGCAGCGCAGCCTGTCGCGCGCTGCGGTGGTACTGCGGCGCAGCCAGCCGGCGGTCAGCGCGGCACTGAAGCGCCTGGAACTGCAGATGGGCCAGCCTCTGGCGGTTCGCAGCGCCACCCGCTTCGAACTGACCGCCGCGGGCCAGACCCTGTTCGAGGAATGCGCCGAGATCTTCAACGAGATTGCCAACCTGCACCACCTGCTGGATGAACGCGGCGGGCGCATGGTCGGCAGCCTGCACATCAGCCTGGCCAGCTATATCGTCAGCGACCTGATCGACGGCGCGCTCGCCGCCTTCTATCGCGAGCACCCGCGGGTCACCTTCGACATCTCCATCATCCCCAGTGCCAAGGTGGTCGAGGACCTGATCAACCACACCACCAACATCGGCATCTGCCTGGCCAGCGTGAAGCACCCCAACCTGGAGTACCTGCTGCTCTACCGGGAGCAGTTCAGCTTCTTCTGCGGCCGCGGCCACCACCTTTACGGTCGCGAAGGGCTGACGATCAAAGACCTAGAGGGGGAGCCCGCGGTCTCCTTTCGAGTCTTCACCTATTCGGACTGGGTGCAGACCATCAGCGCGCTCAACAAGCAGGCCAACCTGGCGGTGCCCATGGTCGCGGTCTCGGACAACCTGGAGGAAATCCGCCGCCTGCTGATCAACGGCATCGGCATTGGTGCCCTGCCAATCCATGTAATGGAGAAGGACGTGAAGGAGGGGCTGCTCTGGCCGCTGCCGCCCTACGAGAACGCGCCCTCGATCGACGTTCACCTGGTGACCAATCCGGCATCGCGCCTCAGCCGGCCGGAAACGGCCTTCGTCGAAGAGCTGCAGCGGCAGGTCGCCGACAAACCCCTGGCCGAGCGGACCTATCCGCGCCGCTAGAGAAACCAGACCAGACACCGCGGGCCGCTGGACCGCCCGCTCGTTGCGGAAGATAAGGAGCGACCACGCATGGCGCGGACACTGTTCGGGAGCAACTACCACATCGCCAGGGGGGCGCAGGCGCTGGTTACCCAGCAGTTCGGCGTCAGGCCTGACGAGGGCGTGCTCATCACCTGCGACGGCAGCACCGAGACCGCCCTGATCGACGCGCTGGTCACCGCCGTCAGCGCCAGCGGCGCCAAGCCGCTGGTGACCGTGCTGCCCAAGCTGCCCTTCCAGGGCGCACTGGCCGACCCCTTCCTCACCGACGCGCTGGGCGCTTCGGCCGCCGCCGCCGACGTCTGGCTCGACTTCACCTTCCCCTACATCGCCGGGTCCAAACTGCATGCCGCCGCACTGAAGGCCGGGCGGGTCCGCTACGCGCTGCTGAACATCTCCTCGGCCGAGAGTCTGGGGCGGCTCTACGGCGACGTCGACTTTCCGGCGCTGATCGACTTCCAGATCGCGCTGGTGGAGTTCCTCGACAGCCGCAAGGGCGCGACCGCCACCACCCGCTGCCCGCTGGGCAGCGACTTCAGCTTCGAGCTCGACGAGATCAAGCTGAAGCGGGCGCGGATCGCCGACCAGCCCGGCATGCACACCATGCCCGGCGCCCAG
This sequence comes from Rhodospirillaceae bacterium N.6G, assembly GCA_046233115.1. Classification (GTDB taxonomy): domain Bacteria; phylum Pseudomonadota; class Alphaproteobacteria; order Kiloniellales; family JACOMY01; genus JACOMY01. The sequence goes on from JBJXHM010000010.1 coordinate 257,349, forward strand.
AACCTCTACCCCGTCGACGGCACGGTGAAGGGCCGGATCGTGCTGCAGGGCCTGTTCGACGAGCACTACCGTCTGCTGCGCAAGCCGATCGAGATCACCGTGGACGGCGACATCCGTGCGATCAAGGACGGCGCTGCCGAGGACATGCCGCGCTTCGATCGGGCACTGCGACGGGCCAGCGGCAAGAACGAGCTGGGGCGGATCATCCACCTGACCCTGGGCTTCCACCCGGCGGCGCGCCTGACCGGCACCAACTTCACCGAGGACATCCGCATCCCCGGCAGCAACGCCATCGGCATGGGCCTGCCCTGGTGGGTCGAGGGCGGCGGCGAGAACCATCCCGACGGCCTGCTGCTCGATCAGTCCTTCTGGATCGACGACGAGCAGATCCTCGACCACGGCCGCCTGGTCGGCCCCGGCCCGCTGATCTCGCTCTACGAGAAGGTCGCCCCACAGTTTTACTGATCGCGCCCCCGAAGCAAGAGAGCGCATTCGAAAGCCCGACGAACAGCCAGTGAAGGAGTCCTGACCCCGTGCGTGTCACCTATCTCGAAGCCAACGGCATTCCGACCCGCTGCTACACCGCCGGAAGCGGCTATCCGCTGCTGCTGGTCCACGGCATCGGTGCCTCGACCGATTCCTGGCTGAAGGTCATCGACCCCCTGGGCGAGCACTTCCAGGTGGTGGCCCCCGACCTGATGGGCCACGGCCTCACCGGCGTCGGCGACTTCGCCGGCGGGCCGCCGCAGCCGCACATGGTGAAGCACCTGCTGGGCGTCGCCGACGCCGCCGGCTTCGACCGCTTCTCGATCCTCGGCAGCTCCTACGGTGCACTCCTGACCATGCTCTGCTACTTCGAGCGCAAGGCGAAGGTCGACAAGCTGATCCTGCTGTCCAGCGCCTCCTCCACCATGCCGGACGAGGAGCGCCTGGGCTCCTACCAGCATGCCTACAACGTCGGCATCGCCACCATGGAGGACCCGAGCCTGGAGAGCGTGCGCAAGCGCATGACCGGCATGGTCTACAAGCCCGAGACCGTGCCGCCGGAGCTGGTCTTCATGCAGATGAACGTGTTCGGCCGACCGGAGGTCCGTAAGGGCTTCGAGGCGATCATGAAGGGCAAGATGAACCTGGAAGCCTGCCGCCAGTGGGACGTCCACAATCGCTTCGGCGACGTCACATGCCCGATGCTGATGCTCTGGGGCCTGAATGATCCGCGCGCCAAGACCGACCAGGCCAAGGCGCTGGCCGGCGAGGCTCGTGAGGCCTACTTCGTGGGGCTGGAGGACTGCGCCCACGTTCCGCACATCGAGCAGCCCGAGCAGGTGGTGGAGCTTACCCGCCAGTTCCTCACCGGCGAAGACCTAAGCGCTCACCGGGTCACCTGACACCAGTCTACAGGTGATCGTGCCAGAGACGCCGGCCCTGCCGGCGTCTCTTTCCGCACGCCTGCGTCTAATTACTCATATAAACCAAGCCAATATTGGCCTAATAATTATCTATTTGAAGACACTTGAGGATTTCTGCTTTGGTTCCCCGATCACGAATGAGGATCCCTCCGTCAGCATGCGCGCCTTCTATTCCGACAAACAGCGAGACCACCTGCCCCAGTACTTCTTCGCCGCCGGCGAGCGCCGGCCGACGCCGGACGTACCGGAGCGCATCTCGGGGCTTCTGAACGGCCTGCAGGCCGACAGTGACGACCTTCGCGAACCCGACGACTATGGCCTGGCCTATGTCTCGCGGGTGCACAGCTCGGCCTATCTTTCCTTCCTGGAGACGGCCTGGGCCGAATGGCAGACGCTGGGCAAGGGCTCCGACCTGGTGACGCCCAACGTGCATCCGCGCCGCCCCAACGGCGCCTATCCCGCCTCGATCGTCGGCCGGGCTGGCTATCACCAGTACGATCTGGCCTGTCCCATCGCCAGCAAGACCTGGCCAGCGGTGCTCTGGAACGCGCACACGGCGGCGGCGGCGGCGCTGCACGTCCGCGACGAAGGCGCGCGGGAGGCCTATGCGCTCTGCCGCCCGCCCGGCCATCACGCCGGGCCGGACTTTGCCGGTGGCTTCTGCTACCTGAACAACGCGGCGGTGGCGGCCGAGATCCTGCGCGACCGCTTCACCAGGGTGGCGATCCTCGACGTCGACGTGCACCACGGCAACGGCACGCAGGAGATCTTCTACGACCGCGGCGACGTCTTCTTCGCCTCGCTGCACGGCGACCCCGACAGCTATTACCCCTTCTTCTGGGGCTACGGCAGCGAGACCGGCCGCGATGCCGGTGCCGGCGCCAACCTGAACCTTCCGCTGAAGCGGGGTACCGGCGACCGCGCCTACCTGGAGGCACTGGAGGTCGCGGCTGCGCAGATCCGCGCCTTTGGCGCCGAGGCGCTGGTGGTCTCGCTCGGCTTCGACAGCTACGAGAAGGATCCGCTCGCCTTCCTCTCGATCACCACCGAGGGCTTCGCCCGCATCGCCGAGGTCATCGGCCGGCTGGGCCTGCCCAGCGTGCTGGTGCAGGAGGGCGGCTACCTCTGCGAGGACCTGGGCCTGAACCTGCGCTCCTTCCTCGGTGCCTTCCGCGAGGTGCGTCTGGCCCAGCCGGTAGCGTGACCCGCTTCCGGCGGAGCCGCCTCCGCTAGACCGGTACGCGCACCCTAGCTGCCGGACTTCTTGTGGATACGCGCCTGCATCGCCTCCAGCGCCCGGCCGTAGTCGTCGGTGGCGTGAGCCAGGGCCTGCATCGCCGAAGACATCTCCAGGGTCATCTCCAGGTCACGGTTGTAGGCCTGGCGCAGCAGGCGCCGGGTCATGCGCACCGCATGCGGCGGGTTGGCGGCGATGCGGCGGGCCACCGCGGTCGCCGTCTCCATCAGCTTGGCGTCGGGCACCACGCGGGAGACCAGGCCGATCGCCAGCGCCTCCTCCGCGTCGATCATGTCGCCGGTCAGCGCCATCTCTGAGGCCCGCGCGAAGCCGACCACGCGGGGCAGCAGCCAGGCGCCGCCGTCGCCGGGGATGATGCCGATCTTGACGAAGCTCTCGGCGAAGCGCGCAGACTGGCCGGCGATCCTGACGTCGCACATCAGGGTCAGGTCGCAGCCCGCCCCCACCGCCGGACCGTTCACCGCGGCGACAACCGGCAGATCCAGGGCCTCGAAGGCCAGCGGCAGGCGCTGGATGCCGTTGCGGTAGTTCTGCCGAGTGATCGCCGGGACGGCGTCCATTAGCCCCTGGCCGGGCCCCATCTGCTTGATGTTGCCGCCCGACGAGAAGGAGGGGCCGGCCCCGGTCAGCACGATGACGCGGGCGGCCTGGTCGGCCTCCGCAGTCTTGATCGCCGCCAGCAGGGCTTCGATCATCGGCAGCTCGGAGATCGCGTTGCGGGTCTCCGGCGCGTTCAGCGTGATCGTGACCACGCCCGCCTCGTCCATCGACGACAGCACCAGGCTCATGGAAGCGTTCCTTTCATCGGCTGGAGACGAGCGCGCCCGATGATCCCGCAGAGGAGAGCAAGCGATTCGCTCTTCGATACCGCTTCATCTGTTGAAATGGTGTTTCATTGAAATTCTAACAGAGTGCGTTCAGACTGCAAGGCGGAACCGCCGGCCTCACTCGTCGCCAGAGAGAGGCCGATGGGAGAGGCCTAGGAGAGAGGCCGGGGAAGACCCGGGGAGAAGAGGCATGGCATCCTACAGGCCGGTCACGGCCGCGCTTCGAGCGCTCGACGTGCTGGCCGCGGTGAATCGGCTGCAGCCACGGGCGACGGTAGGCCAGATCCACCAGCAGACCGGCATCGACAAGGCGACGGTGGTGCGCATGCTGACCACCCTGGCACATGCCGGCTACGTGGTACGCGAGCGCGAGGAGCCGCTTTACCGGGTGACCGGCAAGACTCTGCAGCTCTGCGCCGGCTACGATCGCCACAGCTTGGTCAGCGCCCTCGTCTCCGAGGATCTCGCGGCCTTTCGCCAGAAGGTCGGCTGGCCGTCGGACGTTGCCCTCTTTGACCGCGACGCCATGATCGTGGTCGAAACCTCGCGCCAATCGGAGCCGCTGCAGTTCTATCGCGAGGCCGGCTTCCGCGCCCCGGTGCTGGCGACCAGCCTGGGCCTGGCCTACCTGGCGAACTGTCCCCCGCCCGAGCGCGAAGAGTTTCTGGCCTGGGCCGCCCAGGAGCCCTCCCCCTTCAATGCCCTGGCGCGAGACCCCACAGCCCTGGCGGCCAAGCTGGAGGCGATCCGCAGCCAGGACTATGCGACCATGGACCCGGCCTACTCCAAGGCCGTCTACGAGTCCCAGTTCTCCAGCATCGGCGTGGCGATCATGTCCGGCACGCGCATCTTCGGCGCGGTCAACGTGATTTATCTCCTGAGTGCACTCACGCCTGAGGGGGCCGTCGCGAGTCTGCTGGCGCCCCTGCAGGAAGTCGCCGCCGTCCTGGGCAGCAAGCTCAGCGCAAACATGGAACGCTAGCCTCGCCTTGAAACGGAAGCCAGCAGGATAAGGAGGAAGCAATCGTGCCAAGATGTATCGGTTTCGTCGGACTCGGCACCATGGGACTGCCCATGGTGGAAAACCTGGCCAAGGACCCGGATCTGGAGGTTCTCGGCTTCGACAGCGCCGATACCCCCTTCGAGGCCCTCGAAAAGCACCCGGCCTGGGGCCAGCGCCTGTTTCGGGCCAAGGACATGGAGGCGCTGGCCGCCTGCGAGGTGGTGATCCTGATGCTGCCCAACAGCGTGATCACCAACGCGGTGGTGCTTGGCGAAACGGAGCAGCCGGGTCTGCTCGGTATCCTGCGACCGGGCACCACGGTCATCGACATGGGCTCCTCCGATCCGGTCGAGACCAAGCGACTGGTCTCCCTGCTGGCCGAGGCTGGTATCGCGCTGGTCGACGCCCCCGTCTCCGGCGCGCTGGCGAAGGCCCGCAGCGGCACGCTCTCGATCATGGTCGGGACCGACGCCGAGGGCCTGGAGCGCCTGCGGCCGATTCTGAGCCGCCTGGGCGAGCGCCTGATCCCGACCGGCAAGCCCAGCTCCGCGCACGCGATGAAGGCGCTCAACAACTATGTCTATGCCGCCGGCCTGCTGGCGGTGTCGGAGGCGACCGAGATCGCCGAGCGCTTCGGCCTCGATCTCGACAGCCTGGCCGAGGTGTTGCTGGCAAGCTCCGGCCGCAATTCAGCGGTCGAGACCAAGCTGAAGCAGTTCATCCTCCCCGGCACCTATGCCGGTGGATTCCTGCTGCGTCTGCAGGCCAAGGATCTGCGGACCGCCGCACGGCTGGGGGAGATCACCGGCGTTTCGGCCAAGCAGCTCGCGCTCTGCAGTGCGCTGTGGGACGAGGCCGCGGAGACGATGCCGGCCGACAGCGACAACACCGCCATCCACCGCTTCGTCAAGGCCGGCGAAGCGACCTGAACCAGGCCCTATCGGAAGGAAATGAAGGAAGCCCCATGTCGCTGATCAAGATCCGCAAACGCGCCCTCAACGTCGAGACCATCTATCACGAGATGGGACCGCCGCCGGAGAAGCCCTTGAAGCTGGCCGCCTCCATCGTGGTGGTCGCCAATCCCTACGCCGGACGCTATGAGGAAGACCTGCTGCCCTTCATGGCCGAGATGCGCGGCCTCGGCCACGAGATGGCCGAGGAGCTGGTCGAGGCGCTGGGCGGCAAGGACCAGGTCGAGGTCTACTCCAAGGGCGCCATCGTTGGCCTCGACGGAGAGATGGAGCACGGCGCCGTCTGGCACGAGGCCGGCGGCTGGGCGATGCGCGCGGTGCTGGACCAGCCCAAGGCCATCGTGCCCTCGAACAAGGTCGTCGCCGGCGCCGGCTACCGCCTGCTCGTCCCGGTGCACTACATCCATGCCGCCTTCGTGCGCAGCCACTTCAACAGCATGGAGGTCGGGATCCAGGACGCGCCGCGCGCCGACGAGATCCTCTTCGCCCTGGTGATGGGCACCGGCGGTCGCCTCAACCCGCGCCTCGGCGGCCTGCAGAAGGAGGAGGTCCAGGGCAACGACGGGCTGCGGTGATCGGAATTGGGGTTCGGAGCGCTCTGCGCTCCGGCCCCTCACCGGCAGGTAAAGCCGCCGTCTACCGGCAGGGCCACGCCGGTGACGTAAGAGGAATCATCCGAGGCCAGCCACAGCGCCGCGTGCGCCGCCTCCTCCGGCTCGCAGAAGCGCCCCATCGGGACCAGCATCAGCATCTTCCGCTCGTTCTCCTCGGCCTCCTTGGGATCGCCGCTGCGGCCGGTGAAGCCACGCTTCATCGGCGTCTCGGCGAGACCCGGACAGACCGCGTTCACCCGCACCTTGTCGGGCGCGAAGGTCTGCGCCAGGGACTTGGTCAGGCCGACCACGGCGAACTTGGCCGTCGAGTAGACCGGGCTGTACATCGAGCCCATCAGGCCCGAGATCGAGGAGGTGAAGATGATCGAGCCGCCGCCGCGCTTGCGCATGAAGCCGATCGCCTCGCCCGCCGCCAGCGCCGCCGAGCGGACGTTCACCGCCATCGCCTCCTCATAGGCGGGAATGTCCAGGTTCTCGATCCCGGCCGGACCGGGAATGCCGGCATGGGCCCAGAGCGCGTCGATCCCACCCAGCTTGCCACCGGCCTCTTGGATGCTGTCGCGCGCGCCCTCGACCGTCCCCAGGTCGGCCTGGATCGTCACGATATCATGGCCGGCCGCGCCCTGCTCCTCGGCCAGCTTGGCCAGCCCCTCGGCGTTGATGTCGATGGCCGCGACCCGTGCGCCCTCGCGCAGGAAGAGCTGCACCCCGGCCCGGCCCATCCCAGACGCCGCCGCGGTCACCACCACCAGCTTGTCCTTCATCCGCATGACGATCCACCCTTTCAAAATTCTTGTTCAGGAATTATTAATTCTTGAGGGCGAATTCTTTGTCAAGATAGCAGGCGCGGGAGGCGCGGGACCGGGATGTCGGTGAAGCAGGCCGCCAACGTCGTGGAACTGCTGGAATTCTTTGCCGAGCTTCGCCGGCCGGCGAAGCTCGCGGAGATCGCGGACGGCCTGGGCTGGCCGCGCTCCAGCACCTTCAACCTGGTCGGCACCCTGGTCGAGCGCGGCTACCTCTACGAGCCGCGCCAGCGCGGCGGTTACTACCCCAGCCCGCGCTGGCAGTCGGTGATCGAAGCAGTCGGCCAGGGCGACCCGCTGCCGGAGAGCCTGCCGGCCCTGGCACGCGCGGTCATGCAGGTGACCGGTGAGACCACCGCGATCGGTTCCGCGTCCGGCGCCGCCGTCACCTTTCTCGAAGTCGCCGAGTCCGACCAGCCGATCCGCTACTTCGCCAAGGTCGGCGACACGGTGCCGATCCATGCCAGCTCCGTCGGACGCGCGATCCTGGCGCAGTTCTCTGCCGAGGAGCGGCAAGCCCTCTACCGCAAGCTCGCCTTCGAGCGCTACAGCCCGACCACGCCCGCCGACGCGGCGTCGATCGAAGCCGAACTCACGGCCTCGGCCGCGCGCGGCTACCACCAGAGCGACTCGGAGTATGTGGCCGACCTCGCCGGCGTCTCCCTGCCGCTCACCCTGCCGCTCCAGGCAGCGCGAGGCCGGCGCCTCGCGATCGTGGTGGCCGGACCGGCCTCGCGCTGCCTGGAGCGGCGGGCCGAAACGGCCGGTATCTTGCACGAGGTGATGGCGCGCTTCGGTTTCGCGCGCTAGGGCTTCTCCGGCCTGTCCGTCACGCCATGCCAACGAAGAACCCTCAGGGAGACGCGCCTTGCTTGACCTCTTGAAGAACATCCGCGTGCTTGACCTCAGCACCATCGTGCTGGGTCCCCTGGCGGCCCAGTTCCTGGCCGACCTCGGCGCCGACGTGATCAAGCTGGAGACGCCCGCGGGCGATCTGGCCCGCACCGCCGGCGCCTGTTCGCCCGAGGGCATGAGCGCAGTCTTCGCCAACAACAACCGCAACAAGCGCAGCGTCGTCCTGGATCTGAAGCAGCCGGCGGGCAAGGCGGCGCTGGAGGCCCTGATCAAGAGCGCCGACGTCTTCCTGCACAACATGCGCCCGCAGGCGATCGAACGCCTGGGTTTCGGGCCGGAGCGCGCCACGAGTCTGAACCCGAACCTCGTCTACGTAGCCGCGGTCGGCTTCGGCAGCGACGGGCCCTATGCCGGCAGGCCGGCCTACGACGATGTGATCCAGGCCGCCTCGGGATTCGCCGCGCTGCCGCAGGCAATCGGCGAGGAACCGCGCTACGCGCCCAGCATCCTCGCCGACAAGGTGAGCGCGCTCTACACCGTGCAGGCGATCCTGGCCGGCCTGCTGCAGCGTGAGCGCGGCGGCGGCGGCATCAAGATCGAGGTGCCGATGTACGAGAGCATGGTCTCCTTCGTGATGTGCGAGCACCTGGGCGCCGCCAGCTTCGACGAGACCGGGCCGACCGGCTACAGCCGTCTGCTCAATCCCAACCGGCGTCCCTACCGCACCGCCGATGGCTGGGTCGCCGTGCTGCCCTACACCCTGGCCCACTGGGTCCGGATCCTGAAGGCGATCGGGCGCAACGACCTGGCTGGGGCCGACTGGCTGGCCTCCGACGCCACGCGTAGTCGGCGCACGGCCGAACTCTACGGCGTGCTGGCCGAGGCCCTGCCGGCGCGCGACACCGAAGCCTGGATCGCCGTCTTCGAGGAGTTGGACGTGCCGCACTCGCGGGTCGCCTCGCCCGACGCGCTCCTCGCCGATCCGCATCTCCAGGCCGTGGGCTTCTTCACGCCCAGCGATGACCTGCCCGACCGGGTACGCTCGGTGGCCCAGCCGATCGCCTACCGCGACCGGCCCGCCCAGCCGGATCGCCGCGCCCCCCGACTGGGCGAACACACCGCCGAGGTTCTGGCAGAGGCCGGCCTCAGTCAGGCAGAGATCGAGGCGGTCTTGCAGAGATAACGGTCGCTCAGGCCTCGACGATCTTGGTTGCGAGCCAGCCGCCGTCGACCGGCAGGACCACCCCGGCAACGAAGCTGGCGTCCTCCGACAGCAGGAAGGCGATGACGGAGGCGACCTCCTCCGGACGAGCAACCCGTCCGACCGGGGTGGTGCCGATCATCTCGCGGCGATAGCCCTCGTCGCCGTCAATGCGCGCGGCCGTCATGTGGGTGCGGATCACCCCGGGGGCGACGGCGTTCACCCGGATGCCCTCGCCGGCATAGTCGGCCGTCATCTGGCGGGTGAGCTGGGCGACGCCGGCCTTAGCGACGGCATAGGCGGCGGTGCCGCGATAGCCGACCTCGCCGAAGGCCGAGGCCAGGTTGACGATGCGCCCGCCGGGCCGGGGCAGGACCTCCAGCGCCGCCCGCGAGAGACGCATCACCGACAGCAGGTTGACCTCAACCAGCCTGGCGATCCCCTGGTCGTCGCTCTTGTGCAGCGGTCGGGAGCCGCCGATGCCGGCATTGTTCACCAGCATGTCGAGCTTGCCGAAGCGCGCCACGGCGGATTGGACCAGCCGCTCCGCCGCCGCGCGCTCGGCTAGGTCAGCGATCTCGACCGTGGCCGCAGGGCCCCAGTCCTCGGCGCAGGCGGCCAGCCGTTCGGCCTCGAGATCCACCGCCAGCACCTGCGCGCCCTCGTCGAGGAGGCGCCGGACGGTGGCGTTGCCGATGCTACCGGCGGCCCCGGTGACCAGGGCGACCTGGCCGGCGAAACGCCCGCTCATTCCGCGAAGGCGGCGTAGGCCGGCAGCGCCCGCACCTCGGCGGCGATGCGCTGCAACGCCGGATAGAGCGAGAGATCGAAGTCGTCGGCCATCGCGGCGGTGATGAAATCGAAGCCGGTGGTGACGGTAACGTCGGCGATGGTCGGGCCGAAGCCGCAGAGCCAGGGCTCGCTTGCGGCGGCCTCCAGCGCGGCGAAGCCGGCGTTGGCCTGCTCGATCTGCTTCGCCCGCCAGACCGGGTCCTGCTTGCCTTCCGCCTTACGCGCGCTCTCGTAGAAGGCGGCAACCGCCTTCTCGATGGCTCCGGTCATCACGGCATTGGCCTTCAGCACCTGACGGCGGCGCGCGCCCGAAAGCGGCAGCAGCTCCTGCTCCGGCCCGGCCATCTCGGCCAGCGCATCGATGATCGCCAGGCTGTCGACCAGCACCTCGCCGTCCTCCAGCACCAAAGCCGGGATGCGTCCCAGCGGGTTGAAGACCCGGAGCCGCTCCTGATCGCTGGTCGGGATGGGGTCGTTGACGAAAGGAATCTCCAGGTGTGCCAGCGCAATCGCGACCCGGCGGGTGAAGGGCGAGAGGGTACGGCCGATAAGCGTGACGGGCATGACGGCTCCTTGTTCGAATACAGGCGTGCAGACAGAGAGGCTTGGTAGCGATCAGGCGCTGAGCCGCACCCGCTCGCTCGCCGCATCGGGATAGAGGTCGAAGGCCTCCAGCGGATGCTGGCAGGGCTGGCCGGCGCTAGCATGCAGCCGGCGCCGGTCGAGGTCGAGCACGATCGCGGCCACGGTCGAGGTGCGCCGCGCCTCCGGCAGCTCTGGATCGGGGTGGCGGCAGACCGAGAAGGGATGGCTGTAGTGATCGGTTAGCGCCGCCGTGATGTCCGATAGCGCGATGGTGGGGGCCGCCTTGCGCAGCACCCGCTCGACACGGATGTCGCGATAGAGCGTGTTGGGTGAGATCCACTCCATCCGCGAGGGCAGCGAGGCGGGATGCTTCATGTGGTTGGCGTGGCAGACGATGCCGTCCTGCGGCAGCAGGATCTGGTGCTGCTCCGGCGAGAGCTCCAGGTTGATGATCTCACCCTTGCTCTGGCCGATCAGGATGTTGGAGGAGCAGACCCGCGGTGAGGAGAGGAAGGCGCCCAGCGCCTGGTCCATCCGGGTCGCATCGGCCAGCTCGTAGCAACGGACATGCAGCGGCTTGCGGTACTTCACCTTGCCGTCCTCAGGCGTCACCATCCCGTTGACGCAGAGTCCGATCCCGACCTCGTTCACCGCCATCTTGCAACCGGCGATGCCGGCCTCGGTGAAGCCGACGAAGTCCGGCTTGCCCTCGCGATGCACGCGGGTGATCAGGGTGCGGCCCTCCAGCTCGGCGAGCCAGTCCCAGTTCTGGCCGATCACCGCGCCGCCCTCGGCCGTCACCTCCGGCATCAAGCCGAAGGAGGTGCAGCCGTCAGGCTCCTGCTGTGGGCCCTTGCGCCGCGCCTCGTCGGAGAAGACGCTGTAGGTGATCTCGTAGCGCGCGTTCAGGATCGCGATGTCGCCGAGCGGCAGGCCGGCGCCCTCGGCGATGCCTTCCATCTCGCGGAAGTAGTCGCGATTGTCCTCGGCCATGTAGGCGGTCCAGGCCTCGCCCTCGGCCTTGGCCCGCAGGCGGTCGATGCCGCCGGCCTCGAAGCGGCGCAGGTAGGTCTCCAGGTTCTCCGCCACCTTGCCGGCCATGGCCTTGCCGTGCGTCAGGCCGCGTTCGAAGGGATCGGACCCGAGGTCCAGGACGGGCAAGGGCATCTGCGCTCTTCTCTCTCTTCGTTCTTGTCTGAACCGGCTAGGCCAGGCGGCCGCCGTCGACCGGCAGCGAGACGCCGGTGAGATAGGAGGCGCCGTCGCCGGCCAGGAACAGCACGGCCTCGGCCACCTCCGCCGGCGTGCCGAAGCGGCCCAGCGGGTGCTTGTCCCGGAACTGCTGACGCCGCACCTCTTGCGCCTCGGGCGTGGGGGCGCTGGCGAAGGTACGCTCCAGCATGGGGCCCGCGATCGAGCCGGGGCAGACGCAGTTGACCCGGATGCCCTCACCGGCATGCGCGATGGCGAGGCTGCGGGTCATCATCACCACCGCCCCCTTGCTGGCGCTGTAGGGCCCCAGGGTGCCGGACCCGGCAAGCCCCGCGGTCGAGGCGAAGTTCACGATCGAGCCGCCGCCGGCCTGGCGCATCAGCGGCAGCAGGTGGCGCACCATCAGGTAGCTGCCCTTCACGTTGACCGCGAAGACCCGATCCCAGTCTTCTTCCGGGCAGTCGGCGACCGAGCAGGCCGGGCCCAGCATGCCGGCTGCATTGACCAGGATATCGAGCCCACCGAAGGTCGCTTCGACATCAGCCGCCAGCTTCGCCACCGCCGCGTCGTCGGAGACGTCGAGCACCACGCGGAGGTCGCCGTCGCGCGCCGGCTCCGAGGCCAGGGCGTCCGCATCGCGGTCGACCCGGCAGAGCCGCGCACCGGCTTCGCCCAGCCGCAGGGCCACCTCGCGGCCGAGCCCGGAACCAGCCCCGGTGACGACGCAGCGCTTGCCGGTGAAATCAGCCATATTCCTGCCCCAGGTAGAAGGTCTTCAGATCGTCGGTGTTCTCGTCGTCGGGGTCGATCGGCCGGTCGAAGGCGATCTGCCCGTCGCGCACGATGTAGAGATGCTCGGCCACCGCCATCGCCATGGCGACGTTCTGCTCGACCAGCAGGATGGTCAGGCCCTGGTCGTTGAGGTCGAGCACGATCTGGGCGATCTGCTCCACCACCTTGGGCGCCAGGGCCGCCGAGGGCTCGTCCAGCATCAGGAACTTGGGTCGGGCCATCAGGGCGCGCGCGATCGACAGCATCTGCCGCTCGCCGCCCGAGAGGTTGCCGGCCGCCCGGTCGCGGAGCTGCTTCAGCTTGGGAAACTGGGCGTACTGGGCCTCGAGGTCCTGGCGGATCTCGGCGCGATCGCGGCGCCGGTGGTAGGCGCCCATCATCAGGTTCTCCTCCACCGACATGCCGGCGAAGACTTCCTTGCCCTGCGGTACCAGGCAGAGGCCGCGCTCGATCATGCGGTTGGCCTTGATCCCATTGACCCGCTGGCCGTCGAAGATCACCTCGCCGGAGGTCGGCTTCAGCAGGCCGGCGGCCACCTTCAGGGTGGTGGACTTGCCGGTGCCGTTGCCGCCCAGGAGCGCGATGATCTTGCCGGCCGGCACCTCGAAGGAGATGCCGTTCAGGATCCGCGCCTTGCCGTAGCCGGCGTCGATCTGCTTAAGCGCGAGCACGACGCTTCACCTTTCCGCCGCCGATGTAGGCCTCCACCACCTTGGGGTCCTCCGACACCGCGCGCGGCGGGCCGTCGGCGATCTTGGTGCCGTAGTCCAGCACCATCACCCGGTCGCAGAGCTCCTGCACCACGCGCATCACGTGCTCGACCAAGAGGATGGTGATGCCGCGCTCGTCGCGCAGCCGGCGGATCAGCTCGATCAGGCGGTCGACGTTCGGCGGCGAGAGGCCGGCCGCGGGCTCGTCGAGGACGAAGAGGCGGGGCCGGGTGATGATGCCGCGCGCGATCTCCACCATGCGCTGCTGGCCGATCGAGAGGTCGGAGGCCGGACGGTCGGCGAAGGCGCGCAGGTCGAAGAGGTCGAGCAGCGCGCAGGCCTCCTCGTAGGCCGCCGTCTCCTCGGCACGCGCCCGGCCGAGCCCCAGGAAGGAGGCGAAGGCGCTGGAGCCGTGGCGCGGGTTCAGCGGCATGGCGATGTTGTCCGCCACCGAGAGCGAGGGGAAGAGGCGGAGCAGCTGGAAAGTGCGGGAGATCCCCAGCCGGTTGATCCGCCACGACGGTAGGCGGGTGATGTCGTGCCCCTCGAAGGTCATCCGCCCTTCGGAGGGCTGCACCACGCCGGTGAGCAGGTTCACCATGGTCGACTTGCCGGAGCCGTTCGGCCCGATCAACCCCATGATCTCGCCCTCGCGCACCTCCATGTCGACCGCGTTGACGGCGACGAGACCGCCGAAACGCTTGGTCAGGCCCTCGCAACTCAAGAGGGTCATGGCTGGGCCCTCCGCGCCGCCAGCAGGCGGCCGAGGCCGACGATGCCGCTGGGCAGGAAGGTCATCGCCAGCACCATCAGGGTGCCGTAGATGATCAGCTTGTAGTCCTCGGTCGCGCGCAGCACCTCGGGCATGGCGGTGAAGACCAGGGCACCCAGGATCGGCCCGACGATGGTCGCCCGGCCGCCGACGATCACCATGGCGATGATGGTGGCCGAGGTCAGGATCGCGAAGTCCTGCGGATAGGCGCCCTCCAGGTAGTAGACGATCAGCACGCCCGCCCCCCCGGCGAAGGCGGCGCTGGCCAGGAAGGCGATCAGCTTGGCCTTCACAGTATTGAGGCCGACCGCGCGGGCCAGCAGCTCGTCGTCGCGCACCGACTTCCACTCCTTGCCCAGCCGCGAGCCCGCCAGCCTGGCCGCTACCAGGACCGCGACCGCAGCTGCGATCAGGGCCAGGTAGTAGAAGCCGGCCTCGCGGGTGAGGCCGAAGCTGGAGAAGGGGGAGATGCGCGGCATGCTGATGCCGTACTGCCCGCCGGTGACGTCCCGCCAGCTCCCGATCAGCAGGTAGACGATGGTCTGGAAGGCGATGGTCACGATGGCGAGGAAGTGGCCGGCGACCCGGAGCGCCGGGATGCCGAGCAGCAGCCCGAACAGCGCGGAGACCACGATGCCGGCCGGCAAGGTGGCCCAGATGCTCCACTCCAGATCGCGGTAGAGGATCGCCGCGGTGTAGCCGCCGATGCCGTAGAAGGCGGCCTGCGCGAAGGAGTACTGGCCGCAGTAGCCGAACACCAGGTCGAGGCCGACCGAGAGGATGGTGAAGATGAAGACCACCACCAGGATATGCAGGAAGTAGGTGTTGGCGCCGACGAAAGGGAAGATCGCCAGCAGCACCAGGGCTGCGATGCCGATGGCCGTCCAGGCCTTGCCGCTGAGCTTGCTCATGCCCGATCCGTCGACCTGCCGAAGTTGAAGAGACCGGCCGGCTGGATCATCAGCACCAGGATCACCATCGCGAAGCCGACGATGTCGCGCGCCTCGTTGGAGATGTAGCCGGAGACGAAGCTCTCGACCACGCCCAGCAAAAGGCCGGCCGCGACCGCGCCGTAGACGTTGCCCATGCCGCCCAGGATGACGACGGTGAAGGCCTTGAGCGCGATGGTGTTGCCGACCGTTGGCTGCACCATGAAGACGGTGGACATCAAGACACCGGCGCCGGCGGCCAGCGCCGCGCCGATCGCGAAGGTGGCGAGCGCCACCCGGTTCACGTCGATGCCGGAAAGCTGCGCCACGGTCGGATGCTGCGAGACGGCGCGCAGCGCGCGGCCGGTCCAGGTGTAGCGCAGCACGATGTGGAACAGCACCACCATGACCAGCGCCACCAGCGGGATCAGCGCGCGCTGGCCGGTCATGAAGACGCCGCCGATGGAGAAGGTGATGGTCGAGAGCTCGGTGCGGATGATCTGCGGCTGCGGCCCGAAGATCAGCAACGCCGCGTTCTGCACCGCCACCGCCAGCCCGAAGGAGGAGATGATCGAGTCGGTCGGCCCGCGCCCGCGGATCGGCCGGAAGACGATGCGTTCGGCCAGCATGCCGATGACCGCCACGATCGCCATCGCCACCAGCAGCGCCGGCAGGATCGGCAGGCCGAGGAAGGTCGCGGTGATCAGGCCGAAGTAGCCGCCCAGCATATAGAACTCGCCGTGCGCGAAGTTCACCACATGCAGGATGCCGAAGATCAGGGTCAGCCCCATCGCCACCAGAACGTAGACGCTGCCGGTGATCAGGCCGTTGACCAGGAGGGTCAGGATGAAGTCGAGCGTGAACATCTAGAGGCGCACCGCTGCAGCTACTCCCGAGCGAACGGAGGGAAGGGCGTCGTGGGGGGGGGGGGGGGGGGGGGGGGGGGGGGGGGGGGGGGGGGGGGGGGGGGGGGGGGGGGGGGGGGGGGGGGGGGGGGGGGGGGGGGGGGGGGGGGGGGGG
>JBJXHM010000011.1:0-238181 GCA_046233115.1 Rhodospirillaceae bacterium N.6G
GAGTGCAGCCCACTCAGCCACCTACCAAAGAAACCATCCGCAGCTCGCTCCGGAAAGCTGACCCATCAACACCAGCCAAAAACTTCCCGAAACGCCCCTCCCGCCGACTTTTTCAGCTGCCTGCTAGAGCAGATCATCGACCGGCGCGGTCCCGCTCTAACTCTTCGCCCGCGCGTGCCGCCTGACCAGCCGGTTGTAGACCATGGCCACCAGCAGGCCGAAGAGGAACCCCGTGGCGAAGGCCCAGACGGCGCCTGCGATGCTGCCGATGAAGGTCGGGGCATAACCGACGTAGATCGAGGAGAGCGCGGCCGCCAGCGGCACGCCCCAGCCGAAGAGAGATGCAGCGGTCCCCAGCACGAAGACGAAGAAGCCGCTGACGAAGCCCCAGGCCAGGCCGAAACTAACCGCACCGAGCGTCACGTTTTGCCGGTATTCCATAACCCTCTCTCGGCTCCTCGCTGTTCTGGCGACAAGAGTCCAGCATAGCCGGAAGATCGTCTCGCGGTCTCGGCCCTTGTCGCCCCGGATCGGCAGGCTAGGATAGGAACCAGAGTGCCGAGTCCGCCTGACGAGCGCAGGCTGTTGGGCGGCACGCTGCGAGAGGCCGTATGACCGAACCCGCCGCACTGAAACGCAGCCTGTCGCTGCCGCTCCTGATCCTCTATGGCCTCGGCACGACCGTCGGTGCGGGAATCTATGTGCTGATCGGGCAGGTCGCGGGCCGCGCCGGCCTCTTGGCGCCGCTCTCCTTCCTGGTTGCGGCCGCGCTGGCCGGCCTCACCGCCTTCTCCTTCGCCGAGCTCTCCAGCCGCTATCCGAAAAGTGCCGGCGAAGCTCTCTATATTCGAGAGGGGTTGCGCCTGCCGTCTCTGGCCACGGCGGCCGGCCTGGCGGTGGCACTGGCCGGCATCGTTTCGGCCTCGGCCATCATGCTCGGCGCTGCCGGCTATGCGGCGGAGCTGGTCGGGCTGCCGCGCCTGCCCCTGATGGTGTTGCTGATCGTCGCCCTGGGAGCGGTGGCGCTTTGGGGCATCGAGCAGTCCGCCTTGCTGGCCAGCGTCATCACGCTGATCGAGCTGCTGGGCCTGGTGATCGTGATCGCCGCTGGCGTCGGAGAGGTCGATCCGCAGGCGGCCTGGTCCGCCGTTAGCTTCGACACTGCAGCCCTCGTCGGCGTCTTCGCCGGTGCCATGCTGGCCTTCTACGCCTTCCTCGGCTTCGAGGACATGGTGAACGTGGCGGAAGAGGTGCGGGACGCGCCACGGGTGATGCCGCTGGCCATCATCCTGACCCTGGTCATCACCACGGCCCTCTATCTGGCCATCACCCTGGTCGCGGTGCTCTCGGTCCCGGCAGACGCGCTGGTGGCGAGCGAGGCACCCCTGGTGCTGGTCTACGAGTCGAGCGGCGGGCGCTGGCCGCAGGTCCTGACCGGCATCGGCGCACTGGCGACGATGAACGGCGCCCTGGTCCAGATGATCATGGCGGCACGCATTCTCTACGGCCTGGCGCGGCAGGGCGCCCTGCCCGCCGCCTTCGGTCGGGTCAGTGCCACCACCCACACTCCGCTGCTGGCGACCTTCATTGCCATCGGCGCGACCCTGCTGCTGGCCCTCTTCTTTCCGATCGACCTGCTGGCGGAAGCAACCTCGGTCATCACCCTGACGGTCTTCGCCCTGGTCAACCTGGCCCTCTTCGCGATCAAGCGGCGCCGCTTGCCGCGCGGGCCGGGGCTCTCGGTCCCGGCCGTCCTACCGCTTGCCGGCTTTCTCGCCTGCGGCGGCTTCCTGGCGGCCGAGGCTCTCCGCCTGATCTCGGCGCTCTTCTTGTAAGGTTACTGCTGCGTGTGCAGGCGGGAATGCTGCACCAGGAAGACCGTGGCCAGGGGCACCAGGACGGCGATCACGGCGACCAGGATCAGGAGCGTCCCCAGCTGGCTGTAGTCGGCCGCGACCGTCACCGCCCCCGTCGCCGGATCGCGCACCTCGCGGGTCACCACGAAGATCTCGTTCAGGTACTTGGTCCCCAGGCTGCTGGCGGAGAGCGCCAGGTTGGTGAAGGAGGCCATGACCGCGAAGAAGGTCGCCTTCAGCCGCGTCGGCGCGTTCTTGGCGATCCAGGCCAGCATGGGGATCATCGCGATCTGTGCCAGCGGGGACTCCAGGGCCGTATCCAGGATGGCGATGAAGCGCGCATCGACGACCCCGCCGCTCCAGGACGCGGTCCAGTCCTGAATTCCGTAGTAGAGACCGATGTTCGGCAAGCTGAGTAGGCCGGCGGCGAGCGACAGCAGCACCACCACGTAGGCGATCGAGTGCGCCGCCATCACCGGCCGCAGCAGCAGCATGCCGGCCAGCGCCAGGCCCGAGGTGATGAGCGACAGGATCGAGAGGAACTGCTGATCGAAACCCAGGGAATCGATCACGAACCAGGTCGCCCCGGCACCGGGCAGCGGAATCGCCCGGAACACGAAGATGATGACCGCCGTGCCCACCAGGGCCAGCCGCACCGAGGGGTCCAGCGCCTTGACCAGCCGGCGCATGAGGAAGAGGACGATCGCGAGCGAACCGACGAAGACGATCTCCTGGGCGAAGGGAATCTCGGCGAGGCCGGTGACCAGGATGAAGACGACGAAGGCCAGGCTGCCGCCGAAGATCCAGGGATCGGCCTTGGTCTTCTCGCCGTCGCCGCCGCGAACGAGGCGCTCCAACTCGCTCCCGGCGACACCGCTTGCCCGTATCCGCCGGACCCGGAGCCAAACGCCCAGCGCGCCGAGGCTGACGCCGACGACCGAGATCACCGGGATCGCCAGCGCGAAGAGGTAGAGCCGGGCGTAGATCGCCCGCTTCTCCGCCTCGCCGAAGGCCTCGACGCCGTCGAACAGCCAGATGTTGATCGCCGCCACCAGCGCCAGCCCGCTGATGATGGCGAAGCGGCCCAGGGTCTGCATGGTGGTGTGCATGGCCTTCACGTCGGCCTCCGCGAAGGGCCGCCCCTCGGCGTCGGTGAGCGGCACCGCCTCCACGGTCATCGCGTCGGCGACCACGTCCTGGATGACATAGCCGGTCGGGGCCAGGAGGGCGGCGATGACGTACCAGGTCTCGGCCTCCAGGATCGCCACCATCCGCTCGGTCTCGGCGATCAGGGCGTACATGACCGCCAGCGAGAGCGCGATGAGCGCCGCCCCCAGATAGACCAGCAGCGCCTTCCAGCGCCAGATCAGGTCGACCAGGTGGCCCAGCGGCATCTTCATCACCCAGGGGATGCCGGCCCAGAAGCCGAGCCCCGCCAGGAAGGCGGCGGAAAGCCCCAGGTAGTCTTTCACGAAGAAGGTGCTGACGATGGCGGTCAGGCCCGAGACCCCGGCCGCCAGATAGACCATCAGCGGCGGCAGGTAGGACCAGCGCAGGCGCCGCCCCAGGTCCAGGACCGTCTCGTCGAACCAGGCCCAGAGGCGGCCTGACAGCATCCCGGATCCTCCTCCCACATCGCCCCCAGCGCCCGCCGGCCCGAGCGGCCCTATCGCATCGACTCCCTGGCGATCTTACGATGACTCGCCACGCGCTGCGAACGATTGCGCGCCTCGTCCCACCCGCACCCACCTCCGCTGCGCGCAATCGGGAAACGGTCCGACGGGGCCGCCCCGCCGCAGCGTCCCGAGGTCGCGTTCCCAGCGCGCGCGTCAGGAATCGCCCTTCGCGTCTCTCTTCTCGGAGCCTTATGCTTCTGCCCTACGCAGACACTTTAGACGCCGTTCCCTTGTGCTACACACAACACAAATCTTTGAAGAACAACAAACAATTTACTGCATCAGAAGCAAATCAAGCCCGTTTCTTGACCATTAAAAATCACAATGCGATACTTCTCGTTCCGACAGAGCATCAACGTAGGAATGATGACGGATGGCTGTGATCTACGGGAATGCCGGAAGCAACGATCTGCTTACCGGAACCAATCTGGTCGATAGCATCTACGGGCTGAGCGGGCGCGACCGCGCCTATGGTCTGGATGGCTCGGACAGCCTCTTCGGTGGCAGCGGGGACGACTCCTCGCTGGCTGGCGGCAAGGGCGACGACCGGCTCTTCGGTGGCAGCGGACACGACTTCTCGCTCAACGGCGGCAGCGGCGGGGACTGGATCTACGGCGGCCCGGGGTCCGATCTCCTGCTGGTCGGCGAGAGTGGCGGCGACCATCTCTTCGGCGGCGGCACCAGGGATCTCTCCTTCTGGGGCAACGATGGCAACGACGCCCTCTACGGCGGTGCGGGAAACGATACCGTCCTGGTCGGCCAGAGCGGCGACGACCGTCTCTTCGGCGGCGGCGGCAATGATTTCTCCTTCTGGGGCAACGACGGCAGCGATACCCTCAAGGGTGGTTCGGAGGACGACAGGTTCTTCTTCGGTGGCTCCGGCGCAGACATCGTCTCCGGTGAAGGTGGATCGGATTCCTTCTTTTTCGGCGACAACGGCGATGACAGCCTCTTCGGTGGAATCAACCGGGATCAGTACTTCTATGGCCGCCTCGGCGACGACACGGTCTCCGGCGGCGGTGCCAAGGACAGCTTCTTCTTCGGCAACAGCGGTAACGACGTCGTTCGCGGCGGCGACGGCGACGATGCCTTCCTCTTCGGCGGCAGCGGCATCGACAAACTCTTTGGCGGCAGCGGCGACGATAGCCTGCACGCGGCCAGCCAGGGCGAGCTGCAGGCGGGCGATCTCTTCAACGGCGGCAGCGGGTCGGACACTCTGGTCATGAAGCCGGGCGTCACCTTGCCGGCAGGCGTTTTGCTGACCTCCATCGAGAAGCTCTTGTATGGCACCGCCGGGGCGCTGTCCGGCACCGACCTGCCGGACAGTCTCTACGGCGGCAGCGGATCTGACCTCATCTATGGACTGGGTGCGGACGACACGCTGTTCGGCGGCAGCGCAGGGGACAGCATCATCAGCGGCGGCGATGGGGACGACAGCCTCTTCGGAGGAATCGGAGGAGAGAACAAGTTGCTGGGCCTCAGCGGCGCTGACGTCCTCTACGGTGGCGCGGCCACCGATTTCAACCTGGACGGCGGAAGCGGAGCCGACACGGTCTACGGCGGGAAGGGAAACGACGTCAAGTTGCAGGGCGGCCTGGGCGACGACACCCTCTTCGGCGGCGACCGGAACGACAAACGCTTCTGGGGCGGCAGTGGCGCCGATAGCCTCTTCGGCGGCAGCGGCTTCGACCGGGGTCTGGAAGGCAATAGCGGAAACGACAAGCTTTTCGGCGGAAGTGACAGAGACCAGATCTTCCGCGGGCAGTACGGCGACGACGCGCTCTACGGCGGCGACGGCGCGGACAGGTTCTTCTTCGGCGACTCCGGCAACGACAGCCTCTTCGGCGGCAGCGGCGACGACGTGGAGCTCTCAGGCGGGTCCGGCTTGGACTTGATCGACGGTGGCAGCGGAGCGGACGGGGGCCTACACGGCGGCGATGGCAGGGACACGATCTTCGGTGGAGCCGGGGACGACAGCCTCCTGTTCGGCGGCAATCAGAACGATCGTGTCTCCGGCGGTAAGGGCGACGACGAGACGCTCTTCGGAGGCAGCGGCAACGATGTCGTTCGCGGGAACCGGGGCGATGACCACTCCCTCTTCGGCGGCAGCGGCATCGACAGCCTCTTCGGCGGCAGCGGGGCCGACATCCTGAACGCGGCTAGCCAGGGCGAACTGCAGGCGGGCGATCTCTTCGACGGCGGTTCGGGAGTCGATACCCTGCATCTGGCGGCCGGCGCCAGCCTGCCGGCCGGCGTCACCCTCACCTCCATCGAGTTCGTCGTCTACGGCTAGCATAGCTTCCGCACCGGCGGGCGGCATCGGTAGCAGACCGGACCGCCGTTCCCCGGCGTTCCCTGCCGCTCCCCGGCGTGATAGCACAGCCCTCAAGACGCCTTGCGAGGGGGGAGAGCGGAGGATGCAGAACTGGCGCAGCCTTCTGGGGCTGCTGGTGGTCGGCCTGGCGGTGACGGCCGTCGCCGCGCTGCTGGCGATCGGCCTGATGCAGCCGTCATGACCGGCTGCAGCGACTATCCCGATAGCTGGTATCGGGCGACGTCTGCGACCGCACCCGGCTGGCCCGCCTTCGAGGGGTCGGGCAAGTGCGAGGTCTGCGTCATCGGCGGCGGGCTCGCCGGTCTCTCGACCGCGCTGGAGCTAGCCGAGCGCGGCCGTTCGGTCACCCTGCTGGAAGCCAAGCGGGTTGGCTGGGGCGCTTCCGGCCGCAATGCCGGCTTCGTGCTGCCGGGCTTCGCCCTGGGGAGCGAGCAGGTGGCCCGCCGCCTGGGCAAGGAGGCCGCGCAGGCGCTCTATCGCCTGTCGGAGGAGGGGGCGGAGAGCGTGCGCCGGCGCGTCGCCGCGCTCGATCCCACCCTCCTGCTGGGTGAGGGCTTCATCCTGGCGATGCGGGTCGCCGACGAGGCCGGCACCCGGCGCTACGCCGAGACGCTGGCCAGGGACTATGGCCGCGAGACCGAGGTCTGGCCGGCGGAGCGGGCCCGCAGGGTGCTGGCCTCGCCGCGCTACCACGAGGCGCTCTACGACCCGGCCGGCTTCCACATCCACCCGCTGAACTACTGCCTGGCACTGGCCGGAGCGGCAGCGCGGGCCGGCGCGACGCTGTACGAGGAGAGTCCGGTGCAGCGGCTGGCGGCCGCCGGCAGCGGCTGGCGGGTCGAGACGGCGCGCGGCGCCCTGGAGGCCGAACAGGTGGTGCTCTGCACCAGCGGCTACGGCCGCGGGCTCTGGCGGCCGCTGGACAGCGCGCTGCTGCCGGTCGCGACCTACATCGCCGTCACCCCGCCGCTGGGGCCGGTGCTCGACCGGGCGGTGGCCACCCCCGCCGCCATCGCCGACACCCGGCGCAGCGGCGACTACTACCGGCGGGTCGACCGCGACCGCCTGCAGTGGGGCGGCCGCATCACCACGCGGCAGAGCCAGCCCAGCCGGCTGGGCGAGCGCATGGCCGGCGATCTGGCCGCGGTCTATCCGCAGCTCGGCCGGATTACCATGGATCATGCCTGGTCCGGCCTGATGGGCTATGCGCTGCACAAGATGCCGCTGATCGGCCGACTGGCGCCTGGCCTCTGGGTGGCGACGGCCTTCGGCGGCCACGGCCTCAACACCACGGCGATGGCCGGTCGCGTGATCGCTACCGCCATTGCCGAGGGCGACGACACCTGGCGGCGCTTTGCGCCTTACGGCCTGCGCTGGGCCGGCGGCCCCTTCGCCCGCATCGGCCTGCAGGCCACCTACTGGGCGATGCAGGCCCGCGATCGCTGGGACGAGCGCGGACAGGCTAGAGTGGCAGGGTGAGGATAGCGCTCAGCCGAACAGCAGATCCGATCCCAGGTAGGGCAGGCCGTCGTCACCGACCGCAGACAGGCCGCCGTCGCCATCGAGGTCGCCCAGCGCAACGGTCACGATGTCCTGGCTATCGCCCGGCGCGTCGGCGGCGGTGAAAGTGCCGGTGCCGTCGTTGGTGAGGATCTGGCCGGGCCCATCGAGGTTGCCGACGAAGATGTCGAGGTCGCCGTCGCCATCGAGATCGCCCACCGCCGCTGAATAGCTGCTCCGGCTGCCACCCGCGGCGTCGGAGACGGTGAAGTTGCCCGCGCCGTCATTGGTCAGGATCTGGTTGATGCCTTGGTTCGCGACGAAGACATCCAGGTCGTGATCGCCATCGAAGTCGCCCAGCGCGACGTCGCCGCTGGACTGTGCGTCGCCTGGCGCCGTCGCGCTGGTGAAGCCGCCGCTGCCGTCGTTGGTCAGGATCCTGTTGAAGCCCGCATTGGCAACGAAGACATCGAGGGCCTCGTCGCCGTTGAGATCGCCGATCGCGACGCCGAGACTAAGGTCGATCCCGTCGGGCGCGTCGGCTGCGGTGAAGTTCCCGTCGCCGTCGTTGGTCATGATCTTGTTGGCCGTCGGCCGGGCAATGTCTCCGTTGGCGACGAAGGCGTCGAGGTCATCGTCGCCGTCGAAGTCGCCGAGCGCCACGGCATAGCTGGTGTAGCTCCCGCCGTCGGTATCGCTCGCGGTGAAATGGCCGTCGCCGTCGTTGCTGAGGACCTGGTTCAAGCCGTCGTTGGCGACGAAGGCGTCGAGGTCGCCGTCGCCGTCCAGATCGCCCAGGGCGACGCCGAGGCTGGTGTGGTTGCCGCCCTCCGCATCGGCCGCGGTGAAGCTGCCGCCGCCGTCGTTGGTCAGCACCTGGTTGAGGCCGCCGTTGGCGACGAAGACGTCGAGGTCACCGTCGCCGTCCAGATCGCCCAGCGCGGCGCCGTGACTGTAGGTCGGCCCGTCCGGCGCATCGCTGGCGGTGAAGGTGCCCTCACCGTCGTTGGTCAGGATCTCACTGATCCCCGCCAGACTCACCAGGAAAACATCCAGGTCCGGCAAGGCGGCAAGGTCGAAGGGAAAGTGATCCAGCGCAACCTGCGGGATACTGTCGAGCGGCAAACCCTCCGGCGGTTCTCCGGGAATACCAGGCGGACGCGGCATAAGAGGCTCCTCTTCTCCGAATCATCGCAAGAACCAAGAATATTTACCAACACGTCAAACTCTATTCACAAGTAAAATGCGAATCCAACCTAACCGAATGGATAGTATGGTGCCGATCTGAAGGATGATTTCGACGGCGTGCGCGGAGGCGCGGAGCCCCTTGCGAACCCGCACCCCCTCCCTGCTATAGCTGCTGCAGAACCTGCGAGAGAGGCCACCGCCAATGAACAGCGTCGACATCCTGGAGCGGCTCGTCGCCTTCCCGACGGTGAGCCGCCATCCCAACCGGGACCTGATCGACTTCGTTCGGGAGTTGCTAGCCGGCCAGGGGATCGACTGCGCACTGGTCGAGGAGGAGAGCGGCACGCGGGCCAATCTCTACGCCACCATCGGCCCGAAGGACCGGCCGGGCGTCATGCTCTCCGGCCATACCGATGTCGTGCCCGTTGAGGGGCAGGACTGGACCCTGGAGCCCTTTCGCCTGACCCGGAAGGAGGGCCGGCTCTACGGCCGCGGGACGGCCGACATGAAGGGCTTCGTCGCCTGCGCACTCGCCGCCGCAACCCGTGCTGCTAAAAGGGACTTGAAAACCCCCCTTCACCTGGCCCTCTCTTACGACGAGGAAATCGGCTGCGTCGGGGTCAGGCGGCTGATCGAGGTTCTGGAGGGCGCGCCCCACCCGCCGACCTTCTGCATCGTCGGCGAGCCGACCGCGATGGCGGTGGCGACCGGCCACAAGGGCAAGACCGCGCTGCGCGCCATCTGCATCGGCCGCGAAGGCCACTCGGCGCTGGCGCCGCTGGCGCTGAACGCCGTGCACCTGGCTGCCGACCTGATCGCCACCATCCGCGCCCAGCAGGACCGCCTGGCACAGGCGGGTCCGCGCGACGAGGACTACGACGTGCCCTACTCCACGCTCCATGTCGGCACGATCCGCGGCGGCGTCGCGCTCAACATCGTGCCAAACCGCTGCGAACTGGAGTTCGAGCTCCGCAACCTCGCCGAAGACGACCCGCAGGCGATCCTGCAGGAGCTGGGGCGCGCCGCCGACGCCATCGTGGCGGAGGCCAGGCGGGTCGCGCCGGAGGCCGACATCGTGATCGAGACGGTGAATGCCTATCCCGGCCTGGCAACCCCGCCGGACGCGGCGGTGGTCCGCTTCGTGAAGGGCCTTACCGGTGCCAACCGGACGATGAAGGTCGCCTTCGGCACGGAGGCGGGGCTGTTCAGCGAGCGGCTGGGCCTGCAGGCAGTGGTCTGCGGTCCCGGCTCGATGGCCCAGGGCCACAAGCCGGACGAATACGTCACCCTCGACCAGATCGAGCGCTGCGACGCGATGCTGGAGGGCCTGCTGGATAGGCTCGAGACCGGCCTGTAGCGCAAATCCCGGACAGCCCGACGCACCGGCGACGACCGTTTGCATTATCGATCGAAAAGCTGGAGCATGGCGGCCGAGCGAACGCCTGACGGTAACGCTCTGAACAGTCTCGATGAAGGATAGGGTCAAGATCATGGACAGCAAGGATCTGGCGTTTGCCGGTTTGGTGGAGGTGGCTCAGCTCATCCGGTCTCGCAGCGTCTCCGCAACCGAGGTCACGGAGGCCCTGTTCAGCCGGATCGACGCGGTCGACGCGACCTACGGCGCCTACCTTCACCTCTGCAGTGAGCACGCCCTGGCGCGTGCGGCGAAGGCCGATGCCGAGATCGCCAAGGGGATCCACAAGGGACCGCTGCACGGTGTCCCGCTCGCCGTGAAGGATCTCTGTTACACGACCTTCGCGCCGACGACCGCGGGTACGACGATCCACGCCGGATTCACGCCCGACCACGATGCCACGGTGGTCTCGCGCATGCTCACCGCCGGCGCGGTCATCCTCGGCAAGCTGACCATGACGGAAGGGGCCTACACCAGCCATCATCCCGAGATTCCGTCGCCTCCCAATCCCTGGGGACACGATCTCTGGGTCGGGTCGTCCTCGACCGGTTCGGGGGTGGCGACCTCGGCCGGGCTCTGCTACGGCTCGCTCGGGTCCGACACCGGCGGCTCGATCCGCTTCCCCTCGGCAACCTGCGGCCTGACCGGCATCAAGCCGACCTGGGGGCGGGTCAGCCGCTACGGCGTCTTCGCGCTGGCGGATACCCTGGACCATGTCGGCCCGATGACCCGCTCGGCCGCGGATTGCGCCGCCATCCTGCAGACGATCGCCGGCTGGGACGCCAACGACCCCACCTCCATCCGCAGCCCGGTTCAGGACTACCTGGGCGAGGTCGGGAAGAGCATCCGCGACATGCGGATCGGCATCGACCGGGACTATGCCTTCTCCGGCGTGGACGACGAAGTGGTCGAAGCCGTCGAGGCCGCGATCGCGGTCTTCCGGGAGCTGGGCGCAGACATCGTTGAGGTCAAGTTCCCCAGCTACCGGGACCTGGTCGCCACCTGGATCATGATGTGTGCGGTCGAGACCGCGGTCGCGCACGAGGAAACCTACCCGGCGCGCGCCAAGGACTATGGGCCGGAACTCGCCCAGTTGATCGACGAGGGCCGCAACACGGCCGGCATGGATGTCGCCCGCGGCACGCATCTGCGCCGCGCATTCACCGAGTCGCTCGCGACCCTGTTCGGCACCATCGACTGCCTGCTGATACCCACCATGCCGGTGCCGATCCCGACCCTGACCAAGATGGGCGAGTACGGCGGGGATCCGACGGTGCTGCTCAACATTCTGCGCTTCACCGCCCCCTTCGACTTCTCGGGCAGCCCGACCATCACCCTGCCCAACGGCCTCGACCGCCGCGGCCTGCCGCTCAGCATGCAGCTCGTGGCGCCGCGCCTGCGGGAGGACAGCCTGGTTCGCGCCGGCCATGCCTTCCAGACCATGACCGACTGGCATCGCATGATGCCCAAGGCACTGGCAGCCTAGTCGGCCCGCTCTACTCGTCGCCCGGCACGCCGTAGCTGGGGGCGTCGGTGGGGTCGAGGGCGCGCTGGACATAGGCCTCGAGCTGCGGTTTGTAGAGATCCCAGAGCGCCGCCAGCTGCTTGATCGGGCAGCCCTCGGTCCAGTCGACACGCAGGTCGGCCACCGGCCAGGGAACGGTATCGACCAGCTTGAGGCCGGCCGAATGCACCGGCCCCGCCTCGCCACCGGCGACCAGCGCGGCGCGCATCACCGCGATCAGCCGGTCGCCGAGATGGCCGGAAGAGGCGAGGAAGGCATCGACCATCGCCTGGGGCACTGTTGCGGAAGCCAGCAGGTTGCCGCCGCAGGCGACGTTCTCGGCCTTGGCCTCCGCCCAGGTGCCGAGCGACCTGGGGCCGGAGTGGATCGCGGTGCGCCCCTCGGCATCGACGGCAGTGACCTGGCGGAAGGCGCTGTGGGTGCCGGTCCTGCGCAGGATCTCGACCGCCTCGGGCGCGCTGGCGCCCAGTGCCATCAGCTCCAGCCCGCGCGGGCCCAGGGTCGGGTCGGTCACGTTCTGGCTGGCCACCGCACCGACGCCGGCCTGCGCATAGGTGCAGCGCGCGGCGACTGCGGGCGAAGAAGAGGAGACCGCGACGCCGAACATGCCGGTCTCGCTACAGCGGGCGACGATCGAGAAGGTCATGGGCTCAGTCCTCGTCCGGGATCACCGCGGTGCCGTCGATCTCCACCAGCCACTCCGGGCGGGCCAAGGCCTGGACCACCAGCCCGGTGGAGACGGGATGCACGCCCTTGATGTACTCGCCCATGGTCCGATAAACCGCCTCCCTGTGACGAACGTCGGTCAGGTAGACCACGACCTTGACCAGGTGTTCCATCCGGCCGCCGCACTCCTCGATGAGCTGGCGGATGTTCTGCATCACCTTGTGGGTTTGCTCGACCGGGTCGTGGCTGTCGATGTTCTTGGCATCGTCCAGGTTCTGCGGGCACTGGCCGCGCAGATAGACCGTCTTGCCGCCGCGGGTGACCACGGCCTGGCAGAGGTCATTGTCGAGATTCTGCTCCGGGTAGGTGTCCTTGGTGTTGAACTTGCGAATGCGCTCATGCGCCATGGGCTGGTTCCTTCCGTCCTCTGCTGCCTGTCGTCCGAAGCCGTGCTCGCTCTAGCGCCGAATTAAGACGACAAATCGTTTCGATTTGACGTCATCCCGCTCTAGGCGCCCGCGATGATGCGTTCGGCGGTGCCGTGATAGGTCTGGTAGTTGCGCATGGTCGCGATGTGGTCGGCGATGTACCTGGCGTCGTGCCAGACTCCCCAGATGAACGAGGAGCCACGCCTGGAGAGCCAGGGCAGGCCCAGGAAGTAGATGCCGAGCTCCGCGGTCACGCCGCGCAGGTGTTTCGGCCGCCCGTCCGGCTCGAACACGTCGAGTTTCAGCCAGCCGAAGTCGGGCTTGTAGCCGGTGGCCCAGATGATGGTCGTCACCCCCGCCGCTTTCAGGTCGAGCGCGCGCAGCGGCTGCGTCACGCAGTCCGGATCGGGGGCGATGACGTGCGCTTCCGGCTCTTCGGGCAGGTCCAGGCCGTTGCGCTCGATGTAGGCATCGGCCTCGCGCAGCAGCGACAGGTAGTTCGCGTCCCCCGCCGCGATGTTGCGGGCGAGATCCGGGGCAAAGCGCATCACGCCGTCGGCGAAGCCTTCGGTCATGCCGACCAGGGTGATGCCGCGCGCCGCCAGGTCGCGGAAGTCGACCGTGTAGCCGCCGCGCGCACCGCTGACCGAGATGGTCACGTGCTCGGCCGCCGGATCGACCGTCGTCGCATCCCACTTACCCAGCACGCCCAGCCACCAGCAGTAGTCGCGCTGGCGATAGCTGCGCGGTGGGCGGTGGTGCGGCCCGACCGAGAGCGTGACCGAGCGCCCCGCCTGGCGCAGTTCCTCGGCGATCTGCACGCCGGAGGACCCGGCGCCGACCACCAGCACCGCCCCCGCCGCGAGCTGGTCGGGATTGTGATAGTCGACCGAGTGAATCTGCGTCACGCCCTCGGCCTCGGCCACGATCGGCGGAATGACCGGGGTATGGAAGGGCCCGGTGGCGGCGACGACGTTCTCTGCCTCGATGGCGCCCTCGGAAGTCTCCACCAGGAAGCCCGCCTTGCCTGGGTTCTTCACGACGCTGGTGACCGCGACCCCGGTGCGCAGCGGCGCGCCGATCAACTTCGCATAGGCCACCAGGTAATCGGCGACGGCCTCCTTGCCGGCGAAGGCGTCGGGGTGAAGATTGGCGAATTCCATGCCGGGAAAGCGGTCGTGCCAGGCAGGCCCATTCGCCACCAGCGAGTCCCAGCGCCGGGTCCGCCAGCTCTCGGCGATACGCGCCCGCTCCAGAACCAGGTGCTCGATGCCGCACTTACCCAGGTGCTCGCTCATCGCGATCCCGGCCTGACCGCCGCCGACGACCAGCGTGTTCACTCTCTCAACTGCCATCTCTAGGTCCTTCCTCCGGCATCCGGGCGGGATCCTACAGCGGCGCCGCGCGCTTGGCATCAACGCAGAGTGCGGCTTTCGAGGAGGCTCCCGCAGAGCGGCTCTTGGCGTCTACCCGGTCGCCGGCGCCGCTGACGAACGACTGGGAGCACTGGCGGCCGCCAGCCGATAGTCAGCAGCCCGTACCTGAGGCGAATCGACATCGTCCCGTCTCAGCGCCGATAGAGGCGGCTTCGTGCGCTTTCACCAGTTCTGGGACGAGTATCTTATAGCTTACCGTGCAAAGCTGCCGAGAGGAGGGGGAGAGGAGATGGCAAGCGGCAGCACGGCAGTCGGCAGGAACGTGGCGATGGCGTCGCGATGGCGAGCACCCCTATTGGGCTGCGCTCTCGGTGCGGTGATTGTCGCGGGAAGCGCGGCAAAGGCCGGAGCCGCGGACTTCGATCGCCGGTTTGACGAAGCCGTCATCTCCACGGTGGAGGAGGATGACGGCGCGGACCTGTTTGACAGCAGTAGCGAGATTTTCGGGTTTCTCCTGCTGGACGTTGATAGGACTGCGCGCACCGGCGTCATGCGCGGCAATGCAGGTCGGTCCGACGTGACGCTAGTCGAGTCCTGGGACGGCGATTTGACGTTCATCGAGGTGACCCCGGCCGGGAACGTGACAGTGACAACCATCTTCAGCCTGCGAGCGGGTGCGAAGCCGCGCGAGCATTACGCAGTCCATTCTCGGCACCTGGGTATGGGTACGAGCCATGCCATGTTTTCCCAGAACGCTGGGCACTGCACCGAGTTGCCGGATTGAGGCGCACCACAAAGGTCGACGCGTATAGAAGTGCAGGAAATTGACAGTGATATTGATCACAACCCATTCGACACAGTAATGATAAACGAGCAGAAAGATATCCCTCACCTCCTGTAATTCCCCTTCCCTCTTGCATTATACTGGAATATTAAAAATACTATTGATTATCAATTTTCTTGTCCAATCGCGATGGCGCTTCGGATATTTGAGGTGTTCTGAATTCTTGCGCCAATAGGAGACAGTTTATTGTACGTTCTTAAGCAGTAAAATGTGAAGTCGAGCACAGATGCACAAGGTCGGCAGCAAGAACGTCGGCAGACGCAAGGGCGCACCAAACAAGGCCGCACTCAAGCGGACAGCAGGGGCCGTGAGTTCTTGAGATGTAGGGGGGCATATGAGACGCTATTGGCAATTGCTATCCGTTGCGCAAGGAACTTGAGAGATGGCTGTCATCACGGGCACCGACTTGGACGATGCGCTCACCGGAACAGATCAGATCGATCAGATCTACGGTCTGGACGGCCGCGACACGATCTATGGACTGAGCGGAGACGACAGCCTGTTCGGGGGCAGCGCAGTCTTTGGCCCCGACAAGCTCTATGGATTGAGTGGGGACGACAGCCTGATCGGGGGCAGCGGGCTCGACTACCTCTTCGGCGGCGACGGCGACGACAGCCTCTATGCCGGCGATGGAAGCGACAACCAAGGCTTCGGTGGGTCCGGCAATGACCTCGTCTTCGGCGGCGCCGGACGCGATCAAGAGTTTCTTGGCGGCAGCGGCAGCGATGTCCTGTTCGGCGGTGATGAGCGGGACGGATGGTTCTATGGAGGTAACTTCAGCGGTACCGATCTTGCAAACACGCTCTATGGTGATGACGGCGACGACTTCACGTTCGTCGGAGGCCATGGTCCGGATACTCTCTTCGGCGGCAGTGGGAGCGATGCCGCCTTCCGCGGCGGAGCGGGTGACGACTTGCTCTTCGCCGACAGCGGCACAGATGGCGGCTTTGACGGAGGCAGCGGTAGCGATCTCATCTATGGCGGAGACGGTGGGGATATCGGCTTCGAAGGTGGTTCCGGCGCAGACAGGCTCTTCGGCGGCGAGGGATCTGACGCCAGCCTTTCCGGAGGTGACCAAGACGACACCGTCTATGGCGGCAGCGGGAACGATGTCGCTGTGGAAGGGGGGGACGGTGCCGATCTTCTTTTCGGTGGAAGCGGGCGCGATTTTGCCATGGACGGCTCCTCCGGCGACGACACGATTTTCGCGGGTGAGGGAGATGATGCTGGCCAAACGGGCCGAGGGGGTGCGGATAGTCTCTTCGGCGATGGCGGCAACGACTACCGGTTCTTCGGCGGCAGCGGAGACGACCGTCTCTTTGGTGATGCCGGTGATGACTTCAGCTTCTTTGGCGGTAGCGCCTCCGACAGGCTTTACGGGGGCAGCGGCAGAGATCGCCTTATCCGCGGCAGCAGCGGCCTCGACAGCTTGTTCGGCGGCAGTGGGGCAGACACCGGACTGTCGGGCGGCTTCGACAGGGACTATGTCGCTGGCGGCGCCGGAGCAGATGTCCGTCTTTTCGGCGCAGCCAACAGTGACAAGATCTTCGGGGGAGCGGGCGACGACTCGTTCCTGTTCGGTGGGTGGGGGCACGACACGATCAATGCTGGCCGCGGGAATGACGCGTATCTCTATGGTGCGAGCGGCAACGACGTCGTGAGGGGGGGGCGCGGAAACGATGCCTTTCTCTACGGTGGTTTCGGGATCGATCACGTCTTCGGCGGCAGTGGCAGGGACACCTTGAACGTGGCCAGCCAGGGCGAATTGCAGGCGGGCGATCTCTTCGATGGTGGCGCTGGTGTCGATACACTCATGCTGGCGACCGGCGTCAGCCTGCCTGCGGGTGTGACGCTGACCAGTATCGAGTTCGTCATCTACGGCTAGCGAGCGAGCCAGCGAAAGCAGTTGCCGAGACAAGGGGAAATCGAGGCAGCACGAGCATGGCCTACAAGGACGGCAGCAAGAGCGGTGGCAGGCGCAAGGTCACTCCGAACAGGACCACGGCGGCGGTCAGGGAACTGGCTGGCAACTTCACGGCCGAGCCGGTGGAGTATGTTTTCACCTGGGACGGTGGCGACGGGCACGCATGATGGGCCGCACCGCGGTCGCGACCAAACAGCTCCGCGTGCATGCTATGTGATTGCTACGCACCCCATCGGGGCGCGCTATCATGCGTAATCAATTGATATCATTGGTGTCCCCGACAGGATTCGAACCTGTGACCTACAGCTTAGGAGGCTGTCGCTCTATCCTGCTGAGCTACGGGGACAACCTGGCGGGGTACATAGCAGCTTTCGGACCTGCGGTCACCATGACACAGCCGCCCAATTTCGCACCGCCGCCAACCGATCCGCCGACAGAATATACGTGAAAGGCCTGAAGATATCTGCTGTTATGCGGCCAACGGCGGAACGAGCAACGGCAGAATGAGGGGTCATGGCTTCGCTGGTCCGCGCAGCATCGTTGGGCTGCGCCTTCGTCCTGGCCATTTGCATGGCCCTTTCCGGAGGCGCGCTCAAGGCCGCCGAGTCCCCAGATCCCGCCCTCCAGGAACGCTACGACGTGCTGTTCCAGGAGCTGCTGCGCTCGCCGGTCGATCTCGACCTGCTGTTCGAGTTCGCCGGCGTCTCGGCCGAGCTCGGCAACTACGAATCGGCGGTCTCCTCCTACGAGCGCATGCTGCTGCTGAACCCCGACCTGCCGCGGGTGAAGCTGGAGCTGGGGGCGCTCTACTACCGCCTGGAGTCCTACGAGGCGGCCAAGAGCTACCTGGAGGACGCGCGCGACGACCCCAACGTGCCGCCGGCCGTCACCGAGCGCATCGACGCCTACCTGGCACTGATCGACGACGCCACTGCCAAGTCGCTCTGGATGGGCTCGCTGACCGTCGCCGGGCGCTATCAGACCAACGCCAACGCGGGACCTGAGAACATCATCGTGCGCGCCGCCGGCTTGCCGGCCGAGGTCGGCGAGGACTTCCGGCCGGAGAGCGACTTCTCCTTCGTCGTGCTGGGCAGCGCGCGCAACCTCTACCGCATGAACATGGGCGCCGGCGCCGAGGACCTGCCCTTCGACAACCAGTTGCTCTGGCAGACCGACGTCGAGGGCTACTACAGCGCCGAGGTCAAGTACCAGAACCTGAACGTCGGCCTGATCTCGCTACACACGGGCCCGCAGCTCGAGGTCAAGCAGAGTGATCCCGACGCCGCGCCCTGGTTCGTACGGCCCTACGTCCTGGCCGACTTCGCCGCCCTGGGCCAGGCGCCCTTCTACTACACCTTCGGCGGCGGCCTGGAGGTCACCACCACCATCGACGACTGGATCGGCGTGCAGGGCTGGTACGAAATTCGCTACCGAAACTTCCACAACACTGACGACAACCCCGACCTGGACGAGCTGACCGGGCTGCAGAACCTGCTGGGCCTGGACGGCAACTTCCTGCTGACCGACCGCCTGCGCGGGCGGCTGGGCGCCTATGCCGACTTCGACAACGCCAAGGTCACCTACCAGACCAACACCGAGTTCGCGATCTACGGCGGCGTCGACTTGCTGTACGATGCGCCCTTCGGCTGGACCCAGGAGCCCTGGGAGGCCTCCTTCACCGCGACGGGGCTGCTCACCGACTATGCGGCGGCCGACCCCTCGGTCGATCCCGACATCACCCGCAAGGACCGCGAGTACCGGCTGAACTTCGTGAACAGCATCCCGGTCTATGAGAACATCGCCCTGATCAATCAGGTTGAATGGCTGGACAACAATTCCAACCTTCCCAACTTCCGCTTCAACAACCTGACGGTCCTCTTCGGAGCGACCCTGGACTTCTAGCGGCGAGACCCCTTGAGACGCGCCGAAGCGCGCGTCGGAGGAGAAGAGAGATGCGCAAGGCTCTGGTGGCACGGCTCCTGATCTCGGCGGCGACAGCCTTCGCCGCCCTGCCGGCGGCAAGCCAGGCAGTGGCAGAGGATGTCGGCGTGGCCGCGGCGGTGAACCCGGCCTCTTTCGGCACCCAGCCGGGCGCCGAGCGGCGAACCCTGCAACTCGGCGGCAACATCGCCTTCATGGAGGAGCTGGAGACCGACGCCGGCGGCCAGACCCAGGTGCTCTTCCTCGACCAGTCCACCCTGACGGTGGGGCCGGAGAGCTATGTCCTGATCGACGAGTTCGTGTTCGATCCCAGCACCGTCGACGGCAGCCTGACGATGAGCCTGGAGCGCGGCCTCGTGCGCTATGTCGGCGGCCAGATCAGCAAGAAGGGCGGCGTCACCTTCGAGACCTCGGTCGCCACCGTCGGCATCCGCGGCGGCATGGCGATCCTGGACCTGACCACGCCGAACCGCTTGCGCGTCATCAACCTCTTCGGCCAGGCTACGGTCACACCCAAGGCGCGCGGCAGCAAGCCCGTGGTGATGAACGACACCAGCGAGCTGGCGGTGGTGGAACCGCAGGGCCTGACCGACCTGGGCAGCATCACCGCCGCCGAACTGAAGGCCGTCTACAAGCGCTTCCAGGGCGGCAACCGCACCCGCATCGTAACCGCCACGGTGGAAAGCCAGCTCGCCAGCAACCCCAGCGCCGACGTCTCCTCCGAAGCGATCAGCGCGACCATCTCCACGCCGGCGAGCGAGCCGCCGCCGCCGCAGGAGATCCTGGTCGAGACCCAGAACCAGGTGCAGAGCCAGGTGGCGCTGGGCCGCCAGCAGGAGCAGGTGAGCGACACCCCGGTGCCGGAAGTGACCGGGCTCAGCGGCAGCTACAACGCCACGCCCGACCCCTACGTCACCCCGACCGGAGGCGAGTTCGTCGCGCCGAAGGCACAGAATGCCAAGGGCGGCCCCGACCCCAACTACGCCCGCCGCTTCGCCAACGCCACCATCGTCACCGACAGCGAGCTGCAGATCGACAGCGACGGCGACGGCGTGGTCGACCTGATCCTGCCGGTCTCCGACGGGAACTTCGACGTCGCGCTGGACCAGACCACCAGCCCGCTGGGTGCGCTCAGCGGCAGCGGCAGCTATGAGGTGCTGGACGGCAACAGCGCCTTCTTCTCCTACGCGTTGACCACCGCCGACGGCAGCCGCGACGTGCAGGTGGTGGGTGGCGTGCCGACCGACCCCTCGGTCTTCCAGACCGGCGGGCTGGAGGTCTTCGCCTACGACCTGGACCTGCCGCTCGATGCCGCGGTACCCGGCTTCAACAGCAGCCAACTACTGGTCGCGACCGCGCCGACCGGCGGTTTCGACCAGCTCGGCGGCGAGTATCGGACCTCGGTGCTGTGGATGAGCTTCACGGTTGCCGGCGAGGGCAACGACCAGGTCTCGATCCTGCAGGCCACCGCCGGCAAGCTGACCGACATCGGCAGCGGCAAGCCGGTTCTGGTGCAGACCCTGCGCGGCTCGATCCTCGGCGGCAACAACCAGCCCGCCGACCTGATCCGCACTCAGGCCGCGCTCAATTCGCTGGTGGATTCCGAGGGCAACGCCTTCTTCGGCGACCAGGCCGACCGCATCGTGCTGTCCAACAACGGCCCCTTCCCGCTGGAGGGCAGCACCGCGGAGCAGCAGGCCCGCAGCATCGGCCAGATCTACGTGCAGTCCTTCGACGACCTGGCTGGGATCTCGCTTGGCTACAGCTCGGTGGCACCGCGGGTAGAGACCCCGGCCGGCGTCGGCACCACGCGGCCGAGCGGCACGCTCAGCGGCTATGCCACCGGCGTCGGCGCCTCGCGCCTGCCGGGCAACCAGTTCTCGGAGATCTATATCCTGGAGAGCGCGCCCGGTGAGGGCGCGTCCGGGCTGACGGTTCAGCGCAGCGCCGAGACCTCCTCGCTCAGCGCCGTCGCCAACTTCGGGGTCACCCCCGTCGTGACCGCCGGCAATGCACCGACCAGCGCGCGCTGGGTCTTCGGCGACATCGGCGGCGACAACGCGGCCTACCTGGACGAGGATCACTACGCGGCCCTGGAGTCCTTCCAGAACAGCGGCCAGGGCTACGACGGCGAGGTCAACAGCACCGACGTCGGCGCCGACGGCGAGAACCGCTACGGCTTCCGCTCCCTCTTCGTGGGCCAGGCGCCGCTGAACACCGCCGCCTTCTTCCCGGAGACGCAGTTCTGCGAGTGCGCCTACCTGCAGTGGGGCTTCTGGTCGGGCGAGTACGAGTGGGACCCCAGCGGCAGCGAGGCCGGGCGGCGCGAGCGCGTGCACATCGGCACCTGGGTCGCCGGCGAAAAGCCCAGCTCCGCCGAGATCGCCGGCCTCTCCGGCACCGCGACCCACAGCGGCCATGTCCTCGGCACCGTGGTGACCGGCAGCGGCAGCCAGTACCTGGCCAGCGGCCAGTACGACCAGACCTTCAACTTCGGCACCGACACCGGCACCTTCAAGATCTCCAGCTTCGACGGCCGCACCTACGACGGCGGCACCCTGGGCTCGGCCGGCACCGGGCATCAGGCCGACTTCAAGTCGACCAAGTCGGCGGTTGCCGCCAACGGCTACCGGGCCAGCGTCCGGGCAAGCTTCTACAAGGGCGGCGGCGACGCGGCCAAGCAGGTCGGCGGCACCTTCAAGATCACCAGCGGTGATGCCGGTACCTATTCGGCCACCGGCATCGTCGCCGCTGACCGGAAGTAGAGCAAGATGACGTCAAATCGCAACGATTTGTCGTCTGAATCCTGCTCTACAACTTTGAAAGATAGAGCAGATTCACGCGAGCAGGTGAGCCTACCTGATCGCGATCTGCTCTAGGCCTGCACCATGCGGCTGCGGCGCTGGTTCCGACAGCACGCCTTCCTGCTGGTGCCGTTCGCGGTGCTGCTGCTGGGCGTGACCTTGCGGCTGCTCGATCCCCAGCCGCTGGTCGAACTGCGCCTGCGCGCCTTCGACTTCTACCAGCGCCTGGAGCCGCGCGCGCCTTCGGGCCTGCCGGTCAAGGTGGTCGACATCGACGAGGAATCGCTGCGCCGCATGGGCCAGTGGCCCTGGCCACGCAGCCTGATGGCGGAACTCGCGACCAAGCTGCAGCCGGGCAAGCCGCTGGCCATCGTCTTTACCCCCCTCTTCGCCGAGTCCGACCGCGCCCAGCCGCAGGACCTGAACGTGCTGCTGCCGCCGAAGGTGCGCGCCGCCGTCAACGAGGCCATGGCGAGCGGCCGCCTCCTCGATCCCGACGGCCTGCTGGCCCAGGCCCTGGCCGACACGCCCTCGGTCATCGGCTTCGCGCTGACCGCCGGGCCGAGCGGCCGGCCGCCGCCAATCCAGAGCAGCGGCATAGCCTTCGTCGGCGAGTCGCCGCTGCCCTACCTGCCGGTGCTGGGCGGAACGGTGCCGGCCCTGCCCAAGCTGCAGGAGGCCGCCAAGGGCAACGGCGCGCTGACCCTGCTGGTCGACGACGACGGCATCGTCCGGCGTCTGTCACTGCTGTTCGACGTGGCCGGCGAGGTCTATCCCGCGCTGTCGCTGGAGGCGCTGCGTGTCGCCGGCAAGGGCCGCGGCACCCTGATCAAGACCTCGGGCCGGGAGAGCGTCGCGCAGTCCGGCGGCGAGACCGGCGTGCAGGCGATCCGGGTCGGCCGCACCACGGTCGAGACCACGCCGGACGGCGCGCTCTGGCTCTATGACCGCCTGCCGGATCCCGCCATGCGCATTCCGGCCTGGAAGGTGCTGACCGGTGAGCTGCAGCCCGACGAGGTGGCGGGCGCCATCGTGCTGATTGGCGTCACCGCCAGCGGCCTGGGCGACCGGCACGCCACAGCGCTGTCACCCTCGCTGCCAGGCGTGGTGCTGCAGGCCCACGCGGTGGAGCAGATCTGGGCCGGTGCCTACCTGCTTCGCCCGGCCTGGACCGAGGGGGCGGAGGTGCTGGCGGTGCTGGGCGTCGGCTTGCTGGTGCTGCTGCCCTTCGCCTGGTTCAAGGACGGTGCGCTTTCCTCCGGCCTCTTGGGCCTGCTGGCGGTGCTGGCCGGACTGGGCTTCGCTTTCTGGGCCTTCCGCGAGTGGCAGCTCCTCTTCGACCCCCTGACCCCGGCGATCGTCGGCTTCGCCGTCTTCGCCAGTGCCGGGCTCGCCCGCCTGGCGGTGAGCGAGCGGCGGCGACGCGATGTGCGCGCCGCCTTCGGCCAGTACGTGGCGCCCGAGGTGGTGGCCCGGATCTCCGAGGACCCGGATGCGGCGCGGCTGACCGGCGAGACCCGGGAGCTGACCCTGCTGTTCTGCGACATCCGCGGCTTCACCAACCTGGCCGAGCACCTGCCGCCGGAGCAGCTTGCACAGCTGATTAACCGCTTCCTCACCGAGATGAGCGAGGCGGTGCTGGGCCACGAGGGCACCATCGACAAGTACATCGGCGACTGCATCATGGCCTTCTGGAACGCGCCCTTGACGGTGGAGCGCCACGCCGAGGCCGCCTGCACAACGGTCCTGGACATGCGCCGGCGCCTATCCGCGCTGAACCGCAGCCTGGAGCAGGAGCGCGCCGGCGCGCCCGGCCCGGAGCTGGCGGTCGGCATCGGCCTCAACAGCGGCAACTGCAGCGTCGGCAACATGGGCTCGGCCTTCCGCCTGGCCTATACGGCGATGGGCGATGCGGTGAACCTGGCCGCCCGTCTGGAGGGCATGACCCGCCCCTACGGCCTGGACTGCCTGATCAGCCACAGCACCCGGCAGGCGGCAGGCGCCTTCGCCTTCCTGGAGATCGACTGGATCCAGGTGAAGGGCCGCAGCCAGCCGGAAACGGTCTACGCTCTGCTGGGTGACGCGACCCAGGCGACCAGCGACAGCTTCCGGGCGCTGGAGACCGCACAGGCCGCCTTCCTGGCCGCCTACCGCGCCGGCGACTGGGTCGAGGCCAGGCGCTGCCTGGCGGCCCTGGCGGAACTGGCGCACAGCTACGGCCTGGCCGGGGTCACCGCCCTCTTCGCGCAGCGCCTCGACCGGCTAGAGCAGGATCCGCCGGAGGCCTGGGACGGGGTCTTCGTGGCGACGACGAAATGATGGAACTCTAGTCCAGCTCGGCGAAGCGGTCGCAGGCGGCGACCAGGCGGCGGCGGGTGCCGGGCTCCATCGCCGAGTGACCCGCGTCGGGGACGATCTGCAGCTCGCCCAGGCGCCAGACCCGCGAGAGGTCGTGGGCGCTGACCGCCGGGCAGACCACGTCGTAGCGGCCCTGCACGATGACGCCGGGTATCTGCGCCAGGCGGTCGGCCTCGGCCAGAAGCTGGCCTTCCTGCATGAAGATCCCGTTCATGAAGTAGTGCGCCTCCAGCCGGGCCAGCGCCAGCGCCACCCGGTCCTGCGAGAAGGCGTTCAGGGTCTGCGGCGAGGGCAGCAGGGTGGAGCAGGCGGCCTCGTAGTGCGCCCAGGTGCGCGCCGCCGGCAGGTGCACGGCGGGATCGGGATCGACCAGGCGGCGGTGATAGTTGCCCAGGATGTCGCCCTGCTCCTCCGGCGGCAGGAAGCCGGCGAAGCTCTGCCAGGCGTCGGGGAAGATCAGGCGCAGGCCCTTCAACCACCAGTCCAGCTCCATCTGGCGACCAAGGAAGATGCCGCGCAGCACCAGGGCGGTGACCCGGGCGGGAAAGGCCTCGGCATAGGCCAGCGACAGGGTCGAGCCCCAGGAGCCGCCGAAAACCAGCCAGCGCTCGACGCCCAGATGCTGGCGCAGGGCCTCGATGTCCGACAGCAGGTGCTGGGTGGTGTTGTCGACCAGCGAGCCCAGCGGCTCCGACCGGCCGGCACCGCGCTGGTCGAAGAGGCAGACCCGGTACCTCTCGGGATTGAAGAAGCGCCGGTGGTCGGGTGCGCAGCCGCCGCCCGGACCGCCGTGCAGGAAGACCGCCGGCCGGCCCTTGGGATTGCCCGAGACCTCCCAGTAGATCCGATGGCCCGAGCCCACATCCAGCATGCCGCTGTCGTAGGGAGCGATCGGCGGGTAGAGGTCGCGGTCGGTCATGGGCGCTTCTCGAACTCGGGTCAGAGGGTGCTGCGCCTGCCGGGCGGCAGGGCTTGTCCCTAGCTAGCCACGGACCGGCGGAACGACCAAAACAAAATTGCGCCATCCGGCTTTGAACGGACGCATTGACGCTATCGCTGGGCCTCAGCGCTGTAAGTTGCACCAGGGAGAGGGTAGAGTGCCGCCTTCGCGGGCAACAAGCCGGAGGAGCGGAGGTGCCGGCTATCGAGCGTGAGCGAGAAACGGTCGGCTGGAGCCGCCGGGCCTGGATGTCAGGGCTACTGGCCGGGCTGCTGGCCCTGCCGCCACTGCGCCCAAAGGCGGCGGAGGCGGTCGAGATCCTGGCGCCCACGCTGCTGCGTGAAGCCGACGGGCGGGAACTGCGCCTGGCTGGGCTGGAGGCGGCCCTGCCGGAGCACGAAGCGGCACGGGCGGCGGCCCTGCGCGCGCTCGACGGGCTGGTCGCGGGGGAGGAACTGGTGTTCGAGCCCGAGGCGCCGGCCTTCGACCGCTTGGGCCGGGCGCTGGTCCAGGCCTACCGCAGCCGGGACCGGCTGTGGCTACAGGGCCGGCTGCTGCGCTGGGGCCACGCCCGGGTCGATCCCTTCACCGCGCCCTACGAGTCGCTGCAGGCCTTCTACATGCTGGAGGCCGAGGCCCGCGCCGAGGGTGCCGGCCTCTGGTCGCATCCGGCCTACCGCATGCGCAGCAGCGAGCCGGCAGAGCTGCTGCCCTGGATCGGTAGCCTGCAGGTCTTCGAGGGCGAGGTGCTGGAGGTCGGCGGCCGCAGCGACGTCTATCTCAACTTCGGTGAGGACTGGGCGAGCGACACGACGGCGCGCATTCCCCGCGCCAGCCGCAAGCGCTTCGAGGCCGCCGGCATCGATCCGGCGGCCCTGGCCGGCCGTCGGGTCAGGCTGCGCGGCTGGCTGCAGGAGTGGAACGGCCCCTTCCTGGAACTGCACAGCCCGGCCCAGTTGGAGATCCTGGACTCGCCCTGACCCCCTGCACCGCTTGCCATTCTCCGATCGAGTCCACAGCTGTCCGGTCGAGCGATTTTGATTGCATTATCTTGCAGTCAATACAACTACAGCCTTCATCCCCGGATTTGATCCGGGGGTCCACGTGTTGGTCTTGCAGCGATCTGGAGACCGGGGACGCCAAACCAACACGCAGATGACTGGGTCAAGCCCGGTCATGACGGCTGAGGGTTGTCTAGGCTTCTGCGAAACTGTCCTTTTTCACGCAAAGGAACCTCAATCGGATAGCAGTGGATCTAACCGGGGATGGTATCGGAGATAGGTTGCTACTCCTCCAGCAGCAGGTCGCTATCCTGCTCGACCCGCTTGGAGAGGGCGACGCGCAGCTTCTTCAGGGCACGGCTCTCAAGCTGGCGCACCCGTTCCTTGGAGACGCCCAGCACCTTGCCGAGGTCTTCCAGGGTGCGGCCGGCCTCCTGAAGGCGGCGCTGCTCGATGATGATGCGCTCGCGCTGGCTCAGCTCTGCCAGGCACTCGCGCAGCCAGCGCGAGCGGGTGGCGCTGTCGCGGACACCGATGATCAGGTCCTCCGGCCCCGGCCGCTCGTCGCTGACCAGGTCCATGCGCTCCAGGTCGCTGTCGTCGCTCAGGGTGGCGTTCAGCGACTGGTCGGGGCTGCCGATGCGGCCCTCCATCATCTCCACGTCCAGCCGGTTGACCTTCAGGGCCTCGGCGATCTTGTCTCGCCCCTCGCTGTCCAGCTCGCGCCCCGTGGCCCGCTCGATCTGCTGACGCAGCCGGCGCAGGTTGAAGAAGAGGCTCTTCTGGCTGGAGGTGGTGCCGGAGCGGACGATCGACCAGTTGCGCAGGATGTAGTCCTGGATCGCCGAACGGACCCACCAGGAGGCATAGGTGCTGAAGCGAACGCCGCGCTCCGGTTCGAAGCGGTTGGCCGCCTGCAACAGCCCCAGGCTGCCCTCCTGCACCATGTCCGGCATGGAGAGCCCGTAGGCGCGGAAGCGCGAGGCGATGGCCGCCACCAGGCGCAGGTGGCTATCGACCAGGCGATGCAGCGCCCGCTCGTCCCCCTCCTCGCGCCAGGCGCGCGCCAGTTCCGCTTCCTCTTCGCGTTCCAGCAGGGGTGCAGCCATGGCCTTGCGGATGAAGGCCGTATCGGCCTTGGTCATGGCGCTTTGGTTGGCGGCTTGCATCTCGGTGCTCCTGTCACAGACCGGCAGCCGGTTCGGACTGCCTCGTGTAACAGTAACTACGTTTCAGGCCCCACCTTGGTTCACTTTTGAGTTAGATTTTTTCTAAAGAAGCGGGATCAGGGGCTGACGGCTAGGGTCGCTGACGTACCCAACGTTTTTCGGGCGATTGATGATTGCAGGGATCTAGCCCCGCGATGGTAATGGGGCCGCCCATGCGAGGCGTTGGCGCTACGGGACGGGGCGCGGGTCCCTCAACAGCCGCTGTGTTCCGTCCCACTGCTTGCACGGTTACTGTGAGCCTGGTCGGCCTCGGCGGCAAACTCGGTCGGTGTCAGATAGCCGCGTTTGCAGCGCAGGCGCTCTTCGTCGAGTGCCAGCATCATCGCTCAATGATGACCTTTGTCTCGGCTCGTTTACGAAACTACCCCAACCCCAGATTCCTGTCTCGGAATTTACTATTGGCTCTCTCTATCACGCGGGCTTGCCAGGATAAATCTGTCCTTCCCCAAGATCCCTATGGGCGCCCCATAAGCTTGCATTATCGCTCCGAATCACTCTTTTTACTTGCTCAATTTTTACTTGACTTTGAATGATCAGCCATTCCACATTGGTGCAGTAACCATGTTGATTAACACAATCCACCTTGGAGAGTAAAAAAATGGCTTTTTGGGATGACTTTCTTAATGAACTAAATAGTGCGCTCGAAAACTACAGCACTGAATATAATGGAACTTCCGGCGATGATTACATTGTACTGAATAGCGCCGATGCAAGTATATCTCGAGGGTTTTCAGGAAGCGATACCTTATTGGGAGCATCGTTAGCTCAAGCATTATATGGAGGAAATGATAGCGATACAATTTATGGAGAAAATGCATCTGATATTTTGTCCGGTGGCGGCGGGAAAGACACTATATTTGGAGGCCACGGCTCAGATGCTATAAAGGGAGATACAGGCGACGACGCTCTATTTGGTGGAAGTGCTTTTGATGCTATTTATGGAGATTTTGGATCAGACATGATTCAAGGAGAACAAGGCAATGACTATCTATTCGGGGGAGATGGGCTAGATACTATTTTTGGCGGATCTGAATCCGATTATTTATATGGTGGTTCGGAAAATGATTTTATGTCCGGCGGTGTTGACAATGATTCTGCTTGGGGCGGTAGCGGAGATGATATTATCTACGGTGGTGAGTTAGATGATGTTCTTCGGGG
This sequence comes from Rhodospirillaceae bacterium N.6G, assembly GCA_046233115.1. Lineage (GTDB taxonomy): Bacteria > Pseudomonadota > Alphaproteobacteria > Kiloniellales > JACOMY01 > JACOMY01. The sequence continues at coordinate 28,164 of JBJXHM010000011.1, forward strand.
CAATTTCGGTGATGATAGCATTTATGGCGACCTTGGAAATGATGTCTTGTTTGGGCACAGCGGGGGCGACATCCTTAGGGGATTGAGCGGAAAAGATACTGTGCGTGGTGGAAGTGGAAATGATACTCTGGCTGCACATTCCGGAGATGACATACTTTTCGGAGGGCACGGAAAAGATCTATTGAACGCTGGAGATGGAGGAGATTTACTTTATGGTGATTCTGGGAATGATAGCATATATGGAAGAGATGGAAATGATATTTTGTATGGCGGGAGTGGGATTGACAGTCTATTTGGAAATTCTGGCGATGATACATTTATTGTCAATTCGCAAACTGAAATTGTTGGTGGCGAAACATACGTTGGTGGTGGGGGCGTTGACACTTTGATACTACAAGACGGCGCAACCATACCGAGTGGCGCTCTTATTACCGGAGTAGAAAGTGTTTTATATTATTAGGACTGATATTCCGGTGATAGTGCATCACTTCTTTTTCGAACACTTCCTGACTTCAAGGATCCGGTCGCACGTTGATTATAAGGCCCCCTTGTGGGGTATTGATGCAATGGGACGGCGAGCGGGCCTTCCATCAGTCGCAGTGTTCTATCACATTTGTTCTACGAACGCTGCAATTGCCTGATCGGTCTTGGCGCAAGCCCGCTCGGTGTCAGATAGCCAAGGTTGGAATGCAGGCGCACGCTGTTGAGTGCTGGCGCCAGCGGTTGATGACGACCTTGGTCTCCGCTCGGCGACGCCCCCACCCCAAGCTCAGACTCTCATCTCGGAACTTGCCATTGACGCCGTCTCGGTCCTACCAGGGCTTACCCGGATCGATTTATACATGCCCCGACAATGCGGGGCACCTCACTGCCGGCTACTGCGTGCCGGCCTTGCATAACAGTTGCTCCAGCTCGTCGAGGAACGCCTGTCCATCTGGCTGCAGCGAGACCAAGACGCTGCGCCGGTCGGCAGGATCACGTTCGCGCACAAGAAAGCCGGCTGCACCGAGCCGATCCAGGGCTCGGGTCACTGCCGGCTTAGAGATCTGCAAGGCCTCGGCCAGTCCACGCACCGTGTGCGGAGGAGGCTGCAGCGCGACATGCAGGAGCAGGGCCACCTGGCGCGTGGTCAGATCGGGAAGCTGCTGCGTCAGGGCCAGATGCAGGACCCGATACCACCAGCTAAGTGTGTCGCTCCGCATCGTCCACCACCCATCTCGATCGCATCGCTCACTCAGACCGCTTGGTTGTTCAGCGAGCCTCGGCGGCAAAGGCTAAGCCGGCGGGCACTGTGGTTTCATTGCGGAAATGTAACGCTTTCGTGACTCCCGCCCGGCGCGGGCGCGGCTACTTCACGACGATGCAGGTGCAGCGCGCCAGGCTGGTCACCTTGTGCGAGACGCTGCCGATCAAGATGCCCTCCAGGTCACCGAGACCGCGGCTGCCTAGCACGATGGCATCGGCACCGACCTCGGTCGCCACCTTGACGATGGTGCGGGCAGCCTGTCCCACCCGAACCTCGGAGCGCACCTCGGCGACACCGGCGGCCTCGGCCTCCTGCTTGGCACGCAGCATGATCCGCTCGACCGCCGCGTCCAGGATGTACTGCGGCTCGCCGGTGAGCTGCTCCAGCTTCATGTATTCCCGGACAGGATTGGAGGCCGCGATCTCCTTGGTGACGGTGAGAAACACCAGCTTGCTGCCCAGCGACGAGGCCAGGTGTGCTGCGGTCGAGGCCGCACGCAGCGAGTGGTCCGAGCCGTCCACGGCGCAAAGGATCGTCTTGAACACATCAACTCTCCTCGCCGGTCTCGCCCCCGAAAATCACGGCGGGCGTCGTCTTTCGAACGGCAGTGTAGGCCGGGAGGGGTCTCGCTTTCAAAGTTCTTCTTGGGGACCGGCCGTGCAAGCGGCCCAGAACCGAGACTAGAACCGAGACTAGAACCGAGACGGGCGGCGCGATCAGAACTCTAGAGCGAGTCCGGCAGTCCAGCCGTAGACATTGTCCCCGAAGAGTGCGGACGTGCGGGCCGAGACGCCTTCCAGCCCCTTGATGATGGTGCGATCGACCAGCTCCAGTCCCCCGCCGACCTCGAAAAAATAGCTGAAGCGGAGCTCGTCGTTCGTGTCGCCCGGCAGGTAGGTGTTGGTGGCAAAGCCGATCCAGCGCACCTCGCGATCGAACAGGGTCATCCCCCAGAGCGGACCGTCGATCTGTGCCGCCGCGGTCATGACCCCGAAGGTGCTGCTGCCCTGCAGCACGGAATCGCTGGCGCTGAAGGTGTTTGCGTAATACTGGTCGTAGCGCACCTTGGCGCCGTAGTTGATGTCGGTGACGGGGCCAAGGTAGCCGGAGTGCACCACCTCCGCGGCGCCGCCGATGAGGGCGGTGTTGAGCCAGGCATCGAACAGGATGCCCCTGCCCTGCTCCTTGAAGGTCTGCGCATCGGGGCCGCTCACCGTGGAGTTGTCCCAGATCCGGGAATAGCCGGCCAGGAAGATCGGCCGGAAAACGGTCCCCTCGAAGAGGTCGATCTCGACGCCGACACCGCCAAGTGCAGCGACCGTGTTGATGTCGAACTTGTAGTCGTTAACCCGACCGGAATCGACAAGCGTGCCGTCCGCCTTGAAGCCGAGAAAGCCGACGGACGCCTCGACGTAGGGCTTGATCCCATAGATGGGCTCGAAGGTACGGGAGGGGGAAAACTTATAGTTGCTGATCTTGTTTTGGCCGCCCAGACCATCGTCGACATAGAAGACCGCAGCACTGACCCCCGGAGTCACGTTGAAGATCGACAGGGCCTGGAAGCCCTTCGCCAGATTGGACTGCTCGGCCTCATTCCGGATCAGGTCCCTGATGTCTTGCGCCGAGGCCGACGACGTCAAGCCGGCTCCAAGCATTGCGGCAGCCACCGCGACGATCCACACGGCACGCATGGCCCGATCTCCACACCCTTGGCAACGTAATCGTCCTGCACCCTAAGCTGTCGGATGTCGGCAACCAAGTCATTTAGCTTGGCAAGTGTGGATCATATCCTCCTTTGACAACAAGAAATGCCGGATACTTAACTGAACGATTGCAGTGCCCCGCCGGCGCACAGCCCATCAGCAGCACGCCTTGGCCCAGAGCGCGTCGCGCTCGGGTGGATTCGCCGCCAGCGCGCAGTCCCCCCCGCGGTTCAGGTCGCCGCTTCGCCGTCCTTCTGGCACCACTCCTTGATCATCGCGTAGGCCGACCGCAAGCCCATGGCCTCGCCGCCGACCGGACGCCCCGGACGGGCGCGGCTGTTCCAGGCCATCAGGTCGAGATGCGCCCAGGGCAGCCCCTCCGGCACGAAGTGCTGCAGGAAGAGCGCCGCGGTGATGGCGCCGCCATAGCCGCCTTCGCCGGTGGAGTGGATGTCGGCCACACGGCTGTCCAGCAGACGGCGATAGTCGCCGTGCAGCGGCAGGCGCCAGACCGGGTCCTTGCTGCGCCGTCCGGCCGCGAGCCAGGCATCGGCCAGCCGGTCGTCGTTGCTGAAGAGCGCCGGCAGCTCGGTACCCAGCGCCACCCGGGCCGCGCCGGTCAGGGTGGCGAAGTCGATCAGCCGGTCGGGCTTCTGCTCACCGGCATAGGTGATGGCGTCGGCCAGGATCAGGCGGCCCTCGGCGTCGGTGTTGCCGACCTCCACGCTGCTGCCGTCGCGGGCGCGCAGCACGTCCAGCGGTCGGAAGGCGTTGCCGGAGATCGCGTTCTCCACGATCGGCAGCACCAGGGTCAGGCGCAGCGGCAGCCCGGCATCCATCACCAGGCGGGCCAGCGCCAGGGCATGGGCCGCCCCGCCCATGTCCTTCTTCATCAGCTTCATGCCCTCGGCCGGCTTGATGTCGAGGCCGCCGCTATCGAAGCAGACGCCCTTGCCGACCAGGGCGAGGTGCCGCTCCGCCCCCGGCCCGCTCCAGGTGAGCGCCACCAGGCGCGGCGCGTCCGCCGCGGCCCGGCCCACGGTGTGCACCATCGGGAAATTATGGGACAGCAGCGCCGGGCCGACGATCTCCTCCACCTTGGCGCCGTAGGTCTTGCCGACCTCGACCGCCGCGGCGGCCAGCGCGCTGGGGCCCATGTCCTCGGCCGGCGTGTTGATCAGGTCGCGCACCTGCGACACCGCCTGGGCCTGGCGCAGGATCTCGCTGCGGTCCACCCCCTCGGGCCAGACCAGGCGGGTCTTGCTCTCGGTCTTGTCCTTGTAGCGCTCGAAGCGGTAGTGGCCGAGCAGCCAGCCCAGCACCATCTGGCCGGCGCTCCAGGGGTCCATCCCGCCCTTCAGGCGATAGTTGCCGGCCGGCAGGGCGGCCGCCAGGTCGGCGAAGCACCAGGGCAGCGCGTCGGGATCGTAGGCCACCAGCACCGCCTCCAACCCGCCCTCGGGACCGGGCAACAGGCAGTACTGGCCGGCCTCGCCCTTGTAGCCGCTGGCCTCGGCCCAGCGGCGCCAGCGCGGCTCCGGCAGATGGCTGACGTCGGCCGAACCGGCGCGGCGCGGCAGGATCGCCACGGCCTCGCTTGCGTCGTCGAGCAGGCTCTTCAGCATGACCTCTTTCTCTCTCGTGCAGGCTCTGGACAAGTGCGGCGCGCTGCGGCAGGAAACGGCGGGCCGCGCGCGACGGCGGCACTGTCGCAGAGGAGGCGCTGAATGGCCACTGTCCATCTCACCATCGGCAACCGCCGCTACTCCTCCTGGTCGCTCCGGGGCTGGCTGGCCCTGCGCCTGGCCGGGCTGCAGCCAGAGACCGAGGTGATCTGGCTGGACGAACCCGGCTACAAGGAGCTGCTGGCGGCCGCCGGGCCCTCGGCCACCGTGCCGGTCATGCGCCTGGATGGCCAGGTGATCTGGGACAGCCTGGCCATCGGCCTCACCCTGGCCGACCGCTTCACCGAGGCCGGCCTCTGGCCCGCCGACCCGCGCCTCAGGGCCGAGGCCTATGCGGTGACGGCGGAGATGCACTCCAGCTTCTTCGCGCTGCGCGCGGCGCTGCCGATGGACCTCGGCTGCCGCGGCGAGCCCAGGCCGCTCGATGCCGAGGTCGAAGCGGACATCCGCCGCATCGCCGAGATCTGGTCGCGGCCGCAGTCGGCGGACGGCCCCTTCCTCTTCGGCAAGGCCTCGCTCGCCGACTGCTTCTTCGCGCCGGTGGCCACCCGCTTGCGCTCCTACGCCGTCCCGCTCGAGGGCCGCGCGGCCGCCTATGCCGAGGCCCTGCTGGCCTGGCCGCTGTTCCGCGAATGGGAAGAGGCTGCGGCGCTGGAGACCCGCGTCATCGCAAATCCCTAGTCGCAAACGTTGTGGTCGCGCGCGGGCAGCGCTAGAGAGGGTGGGCCGCGCGCGACAGCCTTTGGGAGGAATTGCATGGCCAAGACCGTCGAGTACTACCTGACCCCGATCTCGCCCTGGGCCTTCCTCGGCGCCCGCCGCTTCGCCGAGATCGTCGAGGCCCACCGGGTCCCGGTGCTGGTGAAGCCGATGAAGATCGGCGAGGTCTTCGCCCAGTCCGGCGGCCTGCCGCTGGCCAAGCGCGCGCCGCAGCGCCAGGCCTACCGCCTGCAGGAGCTGCAGCGCTGGCGCAAGCGGCGGAACATCCCGCTGAACATCCATCCGGCCTACTTCCCCGCCCCCGATGCGCTGGCCTGCCGCTTCATCCTGGCCGCAGGCGAGATCGGCGGCGACCCGCTGCGCCTGGCCGAGGCCCTGGGCCGCGCCGTCTGGGTCGAGGAGCGCAACATCGCCGACACCGGCACCCTGCAGGACATCGCCGAGGAGACCGGCCACAACCGCATCACCATCCTGGCCAAGGCGATCGAGCCCACCATCGACATGCGCCTCGACGAACTGACCGAGGAGGCCAAGCAGCGCGGCGTCTTCGGCGCGCCGACCTACATCGTCGGTGAGGAGATCTTCTGGGGCCAGGACCGGCTGGAGTTCCTCGACGAGTTCCTGGGCGAGGACTGATCCGGCGATGGCGGAGTTGATCAACCTGCGCCGCGAACGCAAGCGGCGCGCCCGTGCCGAGAAGGCCGACCTGGCGGCCGCGAACCGGGCGCGCCACGGCACCTCCAAGGCCGAGCGCGAGCGCAGCCAGGCGGTGACGCGGCTGGAGGACGCCCGGCTTGACGGCCTGCGCCGCGAGCGCGAGGAGGATTAGGGCGCAGGGCTAGAGCCCTCCTTCTTCTCTCGACAGCCGCGCGCGGACTCCTATAACGGAAGCTATGTCCCAAACTGCGCAGGCAATGCCGCCCTACTTGCAGGGCCTCAACGAGGCCCAACGCCAGGCCGTCGAGGCACTGGACGGCCCGGTGCTGGTGCTGGCCGGGGCCGGCACCGGCAAGACCCGGGTGCTGACCGCCCGCCTGGCCCATCTCCTGATGACCGGGCGGGCCCGGCCCGGCGAGCTGCTGGCCGTCACCTTCACCAACAAGGCCGCCCGCGAGATGCGCGAGCGCATCTCCGCCATTCTCGGGCGCCCGGTCGAGGGCTGGTGGCTCGGCACCTTCCACGCGCTGGCCGCGCGCATGCTGCGCCGCCATGCCGAGAAGGTCGGCCTCACCCCCGCCTTCACCATTCTCGATGCCGACGACCAGCTGCGCCTGTTGAAGCAGGTAATGGCGGCGGCCAACGTCGACGACAAGGCTTGGCCGGCCCGCATCCTGCTGAACGCGATCCAGCGCTGGAAGGACCGCGGCCAGACCCCGGACAAGATCCCGGCCGCCGAGCGCGGCGAGCTCGCCGCCGGCCGCATCCAGGAGCTGTACGCCGCCTACCAGCAGCGCCTGCTGGAGCTGAACGCCTGCGACTTCGGCGACCTGCTGCTGCACTGCCTGACCCTGTTCCAGAAGGACGGCCAGGTGCTGCAGGAGTTTCAGCAGCGCTTCCGCTACATCCTGGTCGACGAGTACCAGGACACCAACGTCGCGCAGTATCTCTGGCTGCGGCTACTGGCCCAGGGGCATCACAATCTCTGCTGCGTCGGCGACGACGATCAGGCGATCTATGCCTGGCGCGGTGCCGAGGTCGGCAACATCCTGCGCTTCGAGGAGGACTTCCCCGGCGCCCTGGTGATCCGGCTGGAGCGCAACTACCGCTCGACCGCCCGCATCCTGGAGGCCGCCAGCCACCTGATCACCCACAACGAGGGCCGGCTCGGCAAGACGCTCTGGACCGAGGACGATCCGGGCGAGACCCTGCGCGTGCGCGGCCTGTGGGACGGCGAGGCCGAGGCGCGCTTCGTCGGCGAGGAGATCGAGCAGCTCCAGCGGCGCGGCGAGAGCCTCGGCAGCATGGCCATCCTGACCCGCACCGGCGCCCAGACCCGCGAGTTCGAGGAGCGCTTCCTCACCCTCGGCCTGCCCTACCGCGTGGTCGGCGGCTTGCGCTTCTACGAGCGCCAGGAGATCCGCGACGCCCTGGCCTACCTGCGCCTGATCCACTCCGAGAGCGACGACCTCGCCTTCGAGCGGGTGGTGAACAAGCCCAAGCGCGGTCTGGGCGACGCCACCCTGCGCGTGCTGCACCTGGCGGCGCGGTCGCGCGGCAGCTCGCTGGCCGCCGCCGGCTGGCTGCTGGCCACCACCGAGGAGCTGCGCCCGCAGGCGCGCAAGGCGCTGGCCGGCTTCCTCGCCGACCTGGAGCGCTGGCGCGCCCTGCTGGAGACCGAGAACCACGTCCGCGTCGCCGAGATCGTGCTGGACGAGAGCGGCTACACCGGGATGCTGCAGCAGGACAAGTCGGCCGAGGCGCCGGGCCGGCTGGAGAACCTGAAGGAGCTGGTGGTGGCGCTGGCCGAGTTCGAGAACCTGGCCGGCTTCCTGGAGCACGTCAGCCTGGTGATGGAACGCAGCGAGGAGGAGGGTCAGGAGATGGTGACCCTGATGACCCTGCACGCCGCCAAGGGCCTGGAGTTCGACACGGTCTTCCTGCCGGGCTGGGAGGACGGGCTCTTCCCCAACCAGCGGGCGATGGACGAGAACGGCCTGAAGGGCCTGGAGGAAGAGCGCCGCCTGGCCTACGTCGGCCTGACGCGGGCGCGCAAGCGGGCGATCCTCTCCTTTGCCGCCAACCGGCGCCTGCACGGCTCCTGGACCGCCACCCTGCCCTCGCGCTTCCTGGACGAGCTGCCCGAGGGCTGCGTCGAGCGCGAGAGCGACCAGGGCCTCTACGGCAGCGCCGGCGACTATGGCTGGGCCGCCTCGGGCGGCCTCTCGCCGGACCTGGAGCGCTGGCACACGCGGCGCCTGACGCCGGGCCTGGCCCGGGCCAAGGCGCGCGGCGGCGACAGCGCGCCCTTGCTGGAGATCACGCCGGTCCGGGTCGAGCCCCAGGGCGGCCACAGCCCCGGCGAGCGGGTCTTCCACCGCAAGTTCGGCTACGGCTCGATCGAGGTGGTCGAGGGCGACCGCCTGACCATCCTTTTCGACAAGGCCGGCCAGAAGCGCATCATCGCCGACTTCGTGGTGCCGGCAGACCAGGCTGAGTGATCGGGCGGAGTGACCAGGCGGAGTGAGTGATATGACGACGAAGGCTTTGCGACTGGCCCGCCTCGCGGTGCCGGCGGTGGCCCTGCCGGCGGTCGACGAGGTCGTGACCTCGCTGGGCGCGGCGCTCTGGGCCAACCTGGAAGGCGATCCCGACCCGGTGCCGCTGGAGCTGACCCTGCCGCCGGAGCTGGACCAGGCGGACCTGGAGAGCGGCCTGGCCGCGGTGCTGGATGCCTTCGGCTTCCCGCCGGCCAGCCTGACGGTCGAGGTCCTGCCCGACAAGGACTGGCTGGAGGAGGTACACCGCAGCCTGCCGGCGCTGCGGGCCGGGCTCTTCTACGTCTATGGCCAGCATGTGCGCGAGACCCCACCGCGCGATCTTATTCCGCTGCAGGTCGAGGCCGCGCTCGCCTTCGGCAGCGGCCATCATGAATCGACGCAGGGCTGCCTGGAGGCGCTCTCGGCCATGGCCGACGATGCAGGACCGGAGCGGGTGCTGGACATGGGCTGCGGCTCCGGCATTCTCGCCATGGCGGCTGCCAAGCTCTGGCCCTGCAAGGTGCTGGGTAGCGACATCCATGCCGAGTCGGTCCGGGTTGCCAACGAGAACGCGGCGCTGAACGGGGTCGAGGACCAGGTCACCGCGATCGAGGCCGACGGCTACGCCGACCGCCGGATCGAGGCCGCCGGCCCCTACGACCTGATCTTCTCCAACATCCTGGCCAAGCCGCTGATCGCCTTCGCGCCGGACCTCGCCCGCCACCTGGCGCCCGGTGGGACCGCCATCCTGGCCGGCCTGCTGCAGCGCGAGGGCGCCGCCGTGCTGGAGGCGCACCTGGCCGAGGGGTTGGAGCTGGTGCAGGCTCGCGACCTGGGCCAGTGGCGCTGCCTGGTGCTGCGCAAGCCGGCGGCAGCCTGAGGGTCCGGCATGAAGGACGCAGCCATCGAGCTGGTGATCTTCGACTGCGACGGCGTGCTGATCGACAGCGAGCTGATCGGCTGCGCCGCCGATGCCGAGGTGCTGACCGAGGCCGGCTTCCCGATCTCCAGCGAGGAGATGATCCGGCGCTTCGCCGGCGTGCCGGCCGCAGCCACCTACGCGGCCGTGGAGGCCCAGTTCGGGCGACCGCTGCCGGCCGACCTGCGGGCGCGGGCCAGGGAGCGCATCTTCGCCAAGTACCGCAGCGAGCTGCAGGCGATGCCAGGGGCCTACGAGCTGCTCTCAGGCCTGCCGGCCAGGGCCTGCGTGGCCTCCAGCTCCACCCCGTCGAAGCTGGCGCTGGGGCTGGTCGAGACCGACCTCTTCGAGCTGCTCTACCCGCACATCTACTCGGCCGCCCTGGTCGAACGCGGCAAGCCCTTCCCCGACATCTTCCTCTACGCGGCCAGCCGGATGGAGGCCGAACCGGCGGCCTGCCTGGTGGTCGAGGACAGCGTCGCCGGGGTCACCGCGGGACGTGCCGCGGGGATGCGCTGTATCGGCTTTGTCGGAGGGTCGCACTGCAGCCCGGACCAGGCGGAGCGCCTGCGCGAGGCCGGCGCGGAGCAGGTGATAGGGGACCTGCGGGAACTCTTGCGGGTGGTCGGGTGAAAAAGGCCGCTGGAACCTCTTAGGAGTGCGCGGCCCGGGGGTAGATGAAACCGTAGACCGGGTAGGTGGTGGTGCCGAAGTCGTCGGTCGGCGGGTACCAGACCCGGACCTGCGACCAGTCGTTGGCCTTGGAGACGTCCTTGATCAGCGCGCCGCGATGGATCTCACCACGCACCCAGTTGGCGTGGTCGACGCGGATCATCCGGCTGTTCACCACCTCGGAGACGGTGGCAACATGGCCCAGGCGCATCGAGCGGATCTTCTTGAAGACCAGGACCGAGCCGACTTCCGGCGCCGCGCCGCGGGCGTAGCGGCCCTGAGCGCCGCGCCACCAGGTCCAGGCGTTGCCCTTCAGCGCCAGTCCGGAGACCGCCCGGGCATAGGGAACGCACCAGTAGTTCTGATTGCGGATCACCGAGGGCTTCAGGTAGCGTACCGCGACCTGGACGTCCTTAGGCAGCGGCAGGGTCTGCTTGATCGCCGCCGTCTGCTGCGCGTTTCCGAGGTTCATGCCCCAGGGTCCGTTGACCCCTTCTGCCGATGCCGTACCGATCCAGACCAAGGTGAGGAGAACGACGCTCAGCAGAATTCGCATGGGTGTGCCTTCCAGAACTCGTCATAATTTCGCTGGACTTTGGCCGAAAAGCCACAAGATAGCCGCTTTTATGATTGGCTCGCGGCTGCTGGCAAGCAATTTTTTCGCTTGATTTTTTGAGCGACCTCGATCTCGTTCGAGGCGATACGGTAGCCCACTCACGGGCCTCTGTTCAAAGGCTTGAAACGGCACGATTTCGCGGCAGAGATGCGGCGGCGGCGCGCAGCAAAGCCCTGCGGCGTCCTGCAGCGGCAAGCGCGCTGGCAAAGGCCGGGACCAGCCGTCAGGCTGCCGGCGCAGCAACGATTAGGGGTAGGGAGGAGTCACCATGACAGAGCAGATCAGGATCGGCGTCGCTGGAGCGGGCGGACGCATGGGCCGGATGCTGGTCAAGGTCGCGAGCGCGCGCAGCGACTGCCGTGTCGTCGCCGGCTCCTGCCTGCCGGACGACCCGGTCGCCGGCAGCGATCTCGGCATCCTGGCCGGGATCGAACAGCTGGGCCTGACGCCCAGTCCCGACATCGAGGCGCTCTTCGCCGCCAGCGACGTGGTGCTGGACTTCACCGCACCGGCCGCGACCCTGCAGCATGCCGCGGTCGCCGCCCGCCTGAAGACGGCGCTGATGATCGGCACCACCGGCCTCTCGGCCGAGCAGCGCGCACAGGTGGCCGCCGCCGCCGCCGAGGCGCCGCTGCTGATCGCCAGCAACACCTCGCAGGGTGTCACTCTGCTGCTGAGCCTGGTCGAGCGGGTGGCCGCAGCCCTGGACGAGAGCTACGACATCGAGGTGCTGGAGATGCACCACCGCATGAAGGTGGACGCCCCCAGCGGCACCGCGCTGAGCCTGGGCCTGGCCGCCGCCGCCGGCCGCGGCAAGCCACTGGAGGAGATCTGGGTGAAGAGCCGCGACGGCCACACCGGCGCGCGGGTGCCCGGCACCATCGGCTTCGCCACGCTACGCGGCGGCGACGTGGTCGGCGACCACAGCGTGATCTTCGCCGGCCCCGGCGAGCGCATCGAACTGACCCACAAGGTGCAGAACCGCGAGGTCTTCGCCCAGGGCGCGGTCCGCGCCGGCCTCTGGCTCGCCGGCCGCCCGCCCGGCCTCTACGACATGGGCGACGTGCTGGGGATTAAGGGCTGAGCCTGCACCGGCAGCCGCGTCGCGTTGCACAAGGCACCGTGCGCCTATCGGAGGCTCGGGGAGAAGAGCCGAACTGGCTCCGAAAAACCCTTCAAGGACTGACAGCCCGCAGGCTCGAACCGCAGAGTCTCGCCACGGCACGCGTCCGTGACTGCGCGAGAAACGAGGATGGTGTCCGCTTGGGCGACTCCGCAGATCCGAGCTGCCATCTGCACCGCCGCCCCGAAAAGATCGTCGCTTTCTTCGACCGGTTCGCCGGCATGGAGACCGATCCTCACGCGGATCGGCGTCCGGCTGTTTTCGTTGTAGGTTGCAAAGGCCGCCTGGATCGCAATGGCACAGGCGACCGACCGCGGGACCTCGTCGAACGACGCCATGATCCCGTCGCCGAGGTGCTTCACCTCGCAACCGCCATGCTGTTCCAAAGTCCGCCGAATGATCGCGTCGTGCGCCTTGAGCAGTTCCACTGCCATCCTGTCGCCGAGCTGCGCCGTCATCTCGGTCGATCCCACCATGTCGGTGAACATGATGGCACGGAAGGCTGACTCCCTGATCGGCGCCGCTTTCGTAGAGCTTGGATCCTGGATGCGACCGAGAAAGGCCTCGACCGCCGACAGGTCGACCGCGATCATCTCGTTGGCCACATGTCCGTGGGCCTCTGCATGGACCCTGTCAGCCGTCGCCTTGTCCGGCGCGTCCACGAGACAGAACGTCGTTCGACGCTCTGCATCGTACCAATAGGTCAGGAACTTCACCCCGTATTTGTCTTGCACCGCCAAGTCCCTGACGTGCAGCTTGGCGACTTCCTCCGCGGAAAAGTCGACCGTATCGTGGCGGTCGAGGAAAATAGGCATCTGCCACCTCCCCTTTGGCCGTGGCCGCCCGGATAACACCTGCGGTTCGTCAAGAACGGTAGCACAGGAGAGCAGGCGGGTGTCAGATCCTGGAGCGTGTTGAGTTTACACGGAACCAGCCCACACCCCCGCCTGCGCTCTGCCTTTGAGACATCGAGCGGATTCACGCGATCAGGTGAGTCCACCCGCTCGGGATTTGCTCTAAGTGAGCTCTGCGCTACGCGACCGCAGCAGGGCCTCGCGCAGGGCGCGGGCGAAATCCTCCCGCTCCGCGGCAGAGAGGAAGGAGCCGATGCGCAGGCGGCGACCGTGCGAGCCGACATGCAGCGGCGTGTCGGGCTCCACCGGCTCCCGCAGGTCCACCGCGACCCAGAAGGGCTGGAAGACGTAGCTGCGCTTGCGGCCGTGGTGCGAAACCTTGTCGATGCGGAGCTGCTGACGCGACACCCGCACCCGCTCGTACTGCTGAGCCCGGCGGTAATTCACCCTGAAGGCCAGGTAGACCACCAGCACGTCCAGCCCCATGAAGCCCACCACCGGCCAGGCGCCGGCCAGGAAACAGGCCAGCCCCGCGGTGAAGGAGAGCGTGGCGATGGTGATCATCAGGATCAGGAAACCGCGCGGCCCCAGGCTGCGATAGGGGGTCAGCACGGCATCGAAGTCGGGCTCGCCCGGAAAAGGCTGGTCCGGCGAGGCAGCCATCGGCCTCAGGTCTTGGGTTCGCGAGTCTTGCGCCATGGCGCGGGAGGGTAGGCCCCTTGTCGATCCAGGTCCAGCAACCGCGGCGTCTGACCGCAGATTCGCCGACGAGCGCTTCGCACTCTGGCGAAAGCGGCGCCAGCCCCCCCCCCCCGCCCGGCCGCCCATTCCCAGGATACTTCCGTGGGCGGCCGGGCGGGGGTGCGGGCTGGTTCCGTTGCACTCTGAAAGTCACTATGCTGCCGCCACCATGCGAAAAGCCGACGTCGCCACCTTCTTCGACCGTCTCGCCGCCGCGATGCCCGCGCCGAAGAGCGAGCTCTCCTATCACAGCGCCTTCACCCTGCTGGTGGCCGTGGTGCTCTCCGCCCAGGCGACCGACGTCGGGGTGAACAAGGCCACCGCCAAGCTCTTCCCTGTCGCCGACACGCCGGAGGCCATCCTGGCGCTGGGCGAGGAGGGGCTGAAGGAGCACATCAAGACCATCGGCCTGTTCAACTCCAAGGCCAAGAACGTGATCCAGCTCTGCCGCATCCTGCTGGAGCAGCACGGCGGCGAGGTGCCGCGCGACCGGGCCGCGCTGGAGGCCCTGCCGGGGGTCGGGCGCAAGACCGCCAACGTGGTGCTGAACGTCTGGTTCGACGAGCCCACCATCGCGGTCGACACCCACATCTTCCGCGTCTCGAACCGTACCGGGCTGGCCCCCGGCAAGACCCCGCTGGCGGTCGAGCTGGGGCTGGAGAAGGTGGTGCCGAAGGAGCGCAAGCTGCATGCCCACCACTGGCTGATCCTGCACGGCCGCTACACCTGCAAGGCCCAGCGCCCGCTGTGTTTCTCCTGCTGCGTCGCCGACCTCTGCGCCTACAAGGAGAAGACCCCGGAGGTAGCGGAAAAGAAACCGGCGGCCAAACCCAAGGCCAAGGCAAAATCCAAAGCCACGGCCAAGACCCGGCAGACGGCCAAGGGGTGAACAGGAGGACCAGGGCGTGACGGTGGTTCTGGACGGTCTGGAGGACTTCTCGCTCGCCACCCTGAAGCGGGTTGCCTGGCAGGGCGAGGCGGTGGCCTTCGGGCCGAACGCCGACGCGCTGATGCGCCGCCGGCGGGCCGAGTTCCTGGCCCTGGTCGAGGCCTCGCCCGACACCCCGATCTACGGCGTCACCAGCGGCTTCGGCGACCGTGCCGCAGTCATGCTGACGCCCGAGGAACGCGAGCGGCAGGCGACCATGCCGCCCCTGCTGCAGGCCGCCGGCGTCGGCCCGGCCCTGCCAGTGCGGCTGGTGCGGGCGATGATCCTGGGGCGCCTGATCAACTTCGTCTCGGGCTATGCCGCGGTCAGCCTGGAGACCGCGCAGGGCGTCGCCGACCTGCTGGACGGCCGGCCGCTGCCGCCGGTGCGCATCGCCGGACAGGACTCGCCGGGCGAACTGCTGCAGCTCTTCAACCTCTTCCACGACCTGATGGGACCGATGAGCCAGCTGCGCGATCAGAACGCGCTGCGCAACGGCTCGGCCTGTGCGCCGGGGCTGCTGGGAGACCTGGCCCTGCGCGCACGCCGCCGCGCCCGCCTGGCGACCCAGGTCTACGCGCTCTCGATCGACGCCGCCAACATGGGGCTGGCCCCCTACGACCCGGTGCTGAAGCCGCTGCTGCGCGATGCTCACGAGAGTGCTGCGATCGACGCTCTGCAGGACCTGCTGTCCGGCGCGGAAAGCGAGGGGCGGCGCAGCTACCAGGCGCCGATCTCCTGGCGCATCCTGACCCGCCTGCTGGGCCAGATGGAGCGGGTTGTGGCCGAGGTCGAGACGACCGCCGCCGAGCTGCTCTCAACCGTCAACGACAACCCGGTCTTCCTGGGGCCGGAGGAGGCGCCGCCGCTGGGCCGCTGCGTCACCACCGGCGGCTTCCACGTGCCGCGCGCCTACCACGCGATGAACTGGCTGGCACAGATCTGGGCGGATCTCGCGGCGATCACGGCGCGCCAGGTGGAGCAGCTCCACCGCCAGGCCGTGACCGGCCTGCCCGACCGGCTCTGGGTCGGCGACAGCCGCTATTCCACCCATTTCCTCGGGATGACCGCCAACGACCTGGCGGCCAGGGCGCAGGCCGCAGCCCAGCCGGCCTTGATCCCGCTCTACGGCGGCAACGACGGCCAGACCGACACCGCCATGCCACTGTTCCGCGCTTTCGAGCGCGAGGGCGAGACGGCCGGCTGGTTCGACCGCCTGCTCGCCATCCTCGCCACCTCCGCCAGCCAGGCCCTCGCCGTGCGCGGACGGCCGCCAGCGCCGGCGCTGCGCCCCTTCCTCGCCGCGCTGCGCGAGGCCTTCCCGGTGGTTGAAAGCGCTCGCGACCTGGGCGGCGAGGTCGAGACCCTAGCGACCGTCTTCGAGGTAACCACACGCGAGGAAGCCGGATCGCTGCCGCTGCCCTGAGGCCCTCGCGCCGGCGACTGCATGCCGGCATTGCACCGCCCAACGCCTTGACGGACAAGAGAGAGTGCGCGATAGCCAGCATCCGAGCTTTGGTCCGACGCAATAAGATCGATGATCTCGGCGGGCCGCCACAGCGATATCAGGAGAGGAGTTGATCATGCGTCTGGAGAACAAAGTTGCCCTTGTGACCGGGGGCGGGTCCGGGTTCGGCGAGGGCATCGCCAAGCGTTTCGCCGCGGAAGGAGCCAAGGTGGCGGTGGTCGACCTGCGCGCCGAGGCAGCCGAGCGGGTGGCCGGCGAGATCAAGGCCGCCGGCAACGAGGCCATCGCGCTGACCGCCGACGTCGCCAAGCGCGCCGACAGCCAGGCGATGATCGACGACACGGTGAAGGCCTTCGGCCGCCTGGACATCCTGGTCAACAACGCCGGCATCTCGCACAAGAACCAGCCGCTGCTTGAGGTGCCGGAGGAAGAACTCGACCGGATCTACGCGGTCAACGTGAAGTCGATCTACCTGGCCGCCTATGCCGTGGTACCGCTGTTCCGCGCCCAGGGCGGCGGTGTGATCATCAACACCACCTCGACCGCCGGCCTGCGCCCGCGCCCGGGCCTGACCTGGTACAACGCCTCCAAGGGCGGCGCCAACATCCTGACCAAGTCGATGGCGATCGAGCTGGCCCCCGACAAGATCCGGGTGAACGGGCTCTGCCCGGTGGCCGGCGCCACCCCGCTGCTGGAGACCTTCATGGGCAAGCCCGACTCCGAGGAAGCGCGTGCGCCCTTCATCGCCTCGATCCCGCTGGGCCGCCTCTCGACGCCCGACGACATGGCCGCCGCCGCGCTCTATCTGGCCTCCGACGAGGCCTCGATGATCACCGGCGTGCTGCTGGAGGTTGACGGCGGTCGCTGCATCTGACGCAGCATTGACGGCGACGGACTGCGAAAGAGGCCTGTGCCACGGCACAGGCCTCTTTCTTTTTGCGACGGCGAGGCGCGGCAGCGTCATTGACATGATACCTATCATGCGAAACTATCATCCGTATGACTTTCATCATGCCACCACGCCGATGACCTCACGGACCGAACGCAAGCAGCGCTCCAGGGAGAGGATCCTCGATGCGGCGGCAAAGAGGCTGCGTATCGAGGGCTTGGCCGGCGGCGGCATCGCCGACGTCATGGCGGACGCCGGTCTGACGCACGGCGCCTTCTACGCCCACTTCGCCGGCAAGGAGGAGCTGCTCTGCAAGGCGCTGGCCCATGCGCTCGCCGGGCAGCGCAAGACCTGGCTGGGCCGGCCGCGACAGGAGCGCTGGAGCGACCGTCTGAAGCGTCTGGCGGAACGCTACCTGACACCGGCGCACCGGAAGGACCTGGCCCGATCCTGCGCCTTCGCCGCCCTGGGTTCGGAGGCGGCACGCGCCACCCCGGCCTTCAAGGCGGCCTTCGAGCAGGAGCTGCTGGCCTCGCTCGCGGCCATCTGCCAAGGGGACTTCCCGGCAGAGGAAGCGCAGCGGCAAGAGGAGGCGCTGGCCTTCCTCTCGCTGATGGTCGGCAGCATCATCCTCTCCCGCGCCGTCAGTTCCAAGGAGCTGTCGGACCGCTTCCTTCATGCCGGCCAGACCGCCGTTCTGAAACTCTCCAACGAGGACCCCGATGGCAGCACCCTCGCAAGCCGACCGTAGCAAGACCCCCGACCTCCAGGCCTACCCCTTTCAGGCTTACGACAAGCTTCGCTATGCCGACACCGACCGGCAGGGACACGTCAACAATGCGGTCTTCTCGACCTTCCTGGAGACCGGCCGCACGGAACTGCTCTTCGACCCCAGCGTGCCTCCCTTCCCAGAGAAGACCTCCTTCGTCATCGCGAGGGTTACGATCGACTACCTGGCGGAGGCGCACTGGCCCGGCCGGATCGATATCGGCACCGGGATCACCAAGGTCGGCAACAGCTCTCTACGATTCTACCAGGGCCTGTTCCAGGACGGGCGCTGCGTGGCCACGGCGGAGTCGGTGATCGTGCAGACCAGCACGGAAACCCGCAGGTCGCTACCGCTCTCGGACCGGGCCAAGGCCTTCTTCGAGAACCTGCTGATGACCGCCGAACAGCCGGCCTGATCCGCGAGGCCAGGTTCCATGACGGATGAGAAAATCGTGACCGCACTGGTCACCAACGCGACCGGATTTGCAGGGCCACCGGCCGTTGCCGCGCTCCTGGACGCCGGCTTCCGGGTGGCTGCGCAGGACCGCTCCTTCAGCGAAGATGGGGCCTGGGAGCGGTTCACGGCGGGGCGGAGCGGCCTGACCCGGGTCGCCGATGCCGAGCCGGAAGAGATCGTCGCGGCAGCGATGTCGGTCTCCGGCCGGCTCGACGCCATCGTCAGCAACGACCACTTCCCGGCAACAGCCCAACGGCCGGAAACGGCCCCGATCGAGGACCTGCACGGCAACCTGGAGGCGCTGGTTGCCTTTCCCTTTCGACTGGTTCAGGCCGCCCTGCCGACCTTGAAGGCGCAGGGAGCGGCCAATGTGGTCATGATCACCTCCAACCGCACCCGGCTGCCGCTCGCGGGCGGAGCCTTTCCCGATGCGGCCCGCGCCGGGGCCAATGCCCTGGTCCGCTCCCTGGCGATCGACTGCGCCAAGGACGGCATCGTGATCAACGCGATCGCGCCCAACTTCCTCTACAGCGAGCAGTACTACCCCAAGGCCCGCTTCGTCGAAGCCGAGACCGGCCGCGCCTATCTCGAGACCAACGTCCCGGCCGGCCGCCTGGCCGATCCGCAGGAGATCGGCGAGGTCATCCTCTTCCTGGCGACGGTAAAGACCCGCTTCCTGACCGGCGCGATCCTGGACTTCTCCGGCGGCTGGCCGCAGGGCGCCCCCTTCCCCAAGCCGGCGTGACGGCAAGAGGGCGGTAGAGCGGATCGCCACGCGGGCGGACCAGGCAGGCAAGTTGGGACGCCGCCTTCGGTGAGATATCCGCGCTCTTTTCTTTGATGAAAGGACGAAAGGAGAGTGATCTTCCGGCCAAGCCGGAGGATGGTAAATATTTGATATTTCTTTAACTTGCCGTCCTTCGGCTTGACCGAAGGACCACTCGACGCATCTGGAAGCAGAACGCAAGAGCCTGCCTCCGCCGCCGCACTGTTTCGAAAAACAGTGCGGATCAACGCGTCGACAGCGGGCACGAACCGGAGCCGGTTCCGCGTAGACCCAAAAAGGCGCTACACAGCCACCGAGTGGCGGGCCGGCTGGCTGCTCCAGTAGGCGTCGAAGGCGGCGGCCGCGACCCGCACCAGGGGGCGACCGGCCTCGGTCATCGCGATCCGCGCGTCCTCCAGGACCAGCAGGCCATCCGCGGCAAGCTCCTCCAAGGTCGGGAGCGCGAAGGCGTACCAGTCGGCCGGGGCGGAGAAACGCCGACCGACGGCGGCCAGATCGACCGTGCCGAAGCACATCAGCGCCTCGATGGCCGCGCCGCGCAGCCGGTCCTCGTCGCTCAGCGCATGACCCTTGGCGACCGGCAGCCGGCCGGCCTCGACCGCGCGCGCCCAGGCGCCGCTCTCGGTGATGGCCTGCAGGTGACCGCCGGGCGTACGGCCGATCGCGGTGCTTCCCAGACCAAGCAGGGTCTCGGCCCGGTCGGTGGTGTAGCCCTGGAAGTTGCGGCGCAGGCTGCCTGCTGCCGCGGCCTTCGCCAGGTCGTCATCGGGCAGGGCGAAGTGATCGAGGCCAATGGCCCGATAGCCGCCCGCCTCCAGCGCTGCCGCAGCCTCCTCCGCCTGGGCCAGGCGCTCGGCCGCGCCGGGCAGGGCCTCGGCCGGGATCAGACGCTGCTTCTTCGCCATCCAGGGCACATGCGCGTAGCCGAAGAGGGCGATGCGATCGGGCCTGATCGCCAGGGTCTGCGCGATGGTCCGCTCCAGGGTCTCCACCGTCTGGTGCGGCAGGCCGTAGATCAGATCGAAGTTGATGCCCGAAACCCCGGCTGCCCGCAGCGACGCCACGCTCTCGGCCACCATCTCCGGCGGCTGGATACGGTTGATCGCCCGCTGTACCGCCGGATCGAACTCCTGCACGCCGAAGCTGGCGCGAGTGAAGCCCAATGCGCCGATGCGCGCCGCCATCGCCGGCGTCAGGGTGCGCGGATCGCTCTCGATCGCCAGCTCGGCCTCGGGCAGGAAGTCGAAGCGGTCCCGCAGTCGCTCCATCGCCCGCGTCAGGTCGTCGGGCTCCAGCGCGGTCGGCGTGCCGCCGCCCCAGTGCAGGTGCGAGACCTGGAGGCGCGCCGGCAGCGCGTCGGCCAGCAGGTCGATCTCCTTCAGCAGAGTCTCCAGGTAACGCGCCACCGGCTCGTAGCGCGACGCCAGCTTCATGTTGCAGCCGCAGTACCAGCAGAGTTCACGACAGAAGGGCAAATGCAGGTAGAGCGAGACCGGTTCGGCCGGATCCAGCGCGGCAAGCCAGGCGCGGTAGCAGGCCTCGTCCACCGATGCCGAGAAGTGCGGCACGGTCGGATAGCTGGTGTAGCGCGGCACCGTCATCCGGGTGTAGTGGCTGGGTACGGCAGTCACGGCAGAAGGTCCTTCTCAGCAACGGCTCTCTCGCCTCACTGCCAGGGCCGTTCCCCCGTCGCCATGACCTGAATCAAGCCGGATCCCGACTCAGTGCCGCCTGAAGGCGAGGAAGGCCTGCGGCTGCGAATAGGACAGCATGCGGGCACGAGGGCCGGTCAGGTCGACCCGCAGGTCATAGGCCTCCGGCTCGCGCAGCAGCCGCTCGGCGACATAGCGGATCTGCCGGGGCCGGTCCTCGTCCGCCGTCAGCAGGCCAGTGATCAGGCCGACGACGATCAGGTCGGCGAAGTCGTGGCCGTAGATGCGGGTCGGCTGAAACTCGACCGCCTCGACCAGGAAATCGTCGCGGCCAAGCTCGGCCCGTAGCTTGTCGGTCAGTCCCCCGGCGTCGGGCGCCGAGTCCGACAGCAGCAGCAGGTCGTCGAGCTTTTCCTGGCGCGCGGCGACCCGGCCTTCCGGATCGAGCTGGTAGGTCTCCAGGTAGCCGCGCAGCATTTCGTTGGCAAAGCCGCCCTTGCGGGCGACCACCACCATGGCCAGGAGGCCACCCGGCTTCAGGCGATCGAGGATCAAACCCAGCAGGCGCTGCGGGTCCTCGGCGAAGTGGAAGGAGTGCAGGATCATCGCCGCATCGAAGGACTCCGCCGGCTTGCCCTCCACCAGCAGCGCATTCATCGAGCCCTCGAGGCTGTAGGGGATCGTCACCTGCGGCAGCGCGGTCGCGCAGAGCGTGCGATAGCGCTCGAGGTAAGCCCGGTTCGGATCCAAGGGCACAATGGAGAGCGGCGCTTTCCGGTCGGCCAGCACCAGGGCGGTGCTCTGGCCGTCGCCGCAGCCCAGGTCCAGGAGAGAGGCGCCGGCCGGCAGCGGCGCCAGCGCCCGTGCCACCCGAGGCACGAAATGCTCGCGCTGGTCGGTGCCCAGCATCATCAGGGTCGGGCCGGCCTCGGGTGCGAAGAGCCGGAAGGGATCGGGCTTCAGCAGCCGCGCGAAGATCAGCTCGTAGGTCTCGGCCGCGGTCAGGCCCCGCAGCTCCAGCTCCAGCAGATGCGCTTGCGCCTGCCACTGGTTGGCCTGGGCCGCCAGGTCTGCCGCGGTGATCGGAATCCAGTCGGCCAAAGTGCCTCCTTCCCCGGGCAGCACTGCCCGTCAGTTCCGAGCCGAGTCTCGCACCCTGCTACCCCTGATCCTGGTGTCGATTGGCCTGCTGTACAAGCCAATCGACATCAACGGACATCGGAGAGCGCCCCGTCAGGCCTTCACCCTGGCGTTGCCGGGGTCGTAGAGCGGACCCAGGTGTGCCTTGGCCGGGACCTTGCGGGTCGCCACCACCAGCTCGTAGCTGCCGGCCTCGACATAGTCGGACGTCACCCCCTCGGCGTTACGGACATAGCCGTAGCCGATACCCTGGCCCAGGGTGTAGCCATAGCCGCCGCTGGTGAGGTAGCCCGCGAACTTGCCGTCGCGCAGGATGGTCTCGCGGCCCAGCAGCACCACCTCAGGGTCATCCACGGTGAAGCCGGTCAGCAGCTTCTTCAGCGGCGCCTCGGACGTTGCCTCGGCCGCCGCGCGGCCCATGAAGTCGAGATTCGAAGAGAGCTTCACGGCCCAGCCCAAGCCGGCCTCGAAGGGCGAATCGTTGGGGGTGATGTCGCTGCCCCAGGCGCGGTATCCCTTTTCCAGGCGCAGGGATTCCAGGCAGCGGTAGCCGACCGGGCGGATGCCCTCGGCCGCGCCGGCATCCATCAGCCTGTCGAAGACCTCACCGGTGGCCTGCAGCGGCACGTGCAGCTCCCAGCCCAGCTCGCCGCAGTAGGTGACGCGTAGCGCCCGGACTGCGGTCCCGGCGATGGTGAGTTCGCGCACGTGGCCGAAGGGGAAGGCCTGGTTGGAGACGTCGGTCTCGGTGACCGCGGCCAGCACGGCACGGGCGCGCGGCCCCATCAGCGAGAGGGTGCCGAAATCCTCAGTCACGTCCTGCAGCCGCACGTCCAGTCCGGCCGGCAGGTGGTCGGTGATCCAGCCGGCATCGTGGGTTCGGAAGCCGGTGCCGGTGACGATGTAGAAACGCTCTTCGTCCAGCCGCGCCACCGTCAAGTCGCACTCGATGCCGCCGCGCCGGTTCAGGAGCTGGGTGTAGGTCAGGCGTCCGACCGGCTTGCCGATGCGGTTGGCGCAGACGTACTCCAGCGCCGCCAGGCTGTCCTTGCCGGTCACCTCGTACTTGGCGAAGGAGGACTGGTCGAAGATACCAACCTTCTCGCGCACCTGGGCATGCTCCTCGCCCACCGCCGCGAACCAGTTCTGCCGGCCCATGGAATAGCGGTCCTCGGCCTCCATGCCCTCGGGCGCAAACCAGTTCGGCCGCTCCCAACCCAGCTTGGAGCCGAAGACGGCGCGCTGCGTCTTCAGGCGCTCGTAGAGCGGCGAGACGATGCGCGGCCGGCCGCTCTCGTACTCCTCATGCGGAAAGCCGATGGTGTAGTGCTTGCCGTAGGCCTCCAGGGTGCGGGCGGTCACCCAGTCGCGGTCGCGGTGCAGGTCGGAGAAGCGGCGGATGTCGACGCTCCATAGGTCGAGCGGCGCCTCGCCCTCGGCCACCCACTGCGCCAGCACCCAGCCGGCGCCGCCGCCGGACGCGATGCCGAAGGCGTTGAAGCCGGCACCGACGAAGAGGTTGCTGCACTCCGGCCCCAGACCCAGGATGAAGTTGCCGTCCGGCGTGAAGCTCTCCGGCCCGTTGATCATCTGTTTGACCCCGGCAGTCTCCAGGGCCGGGATGCGCGCGATCGCCTGCTCCATGTGCTGGGCGAAGTGGTCCCAGTCGTCGTCGAAGAGCTGGAACTGGAAGTCGTTGGGCACGTCGTCCTGGGTCCAGGCGATGGGGTTGGGCTCGTAGCCGCCCAGCACCAGGCCACCGACCTCCTCCTTGAAGTAGGTCAGGCGGTCGGGGTCGCGGATCGTCGCCGCATCGCTGGCCAGCCCCGCAATCGGCTCGGTCACGATGTACTGGTGCTTCACCGGCTGCAGCGGCACCGAGACGCCGGCCAGAGCGCCGACCTGGCGCGCCCACTGCCCGGCGCAGTTCACCACCTTCTCGCAGGCCACCGTCCCCTCGGTGGTCTCGACATGGGTGATGCGCTTGCCCTCCATGCGGAAACCGGTGACCCGCACCCCCTCACGGATGGTGACACCGCGCAGGCGCGCGCCCTTGGCCAGCGACTGGGTGATGTCGCTGGGGCTAGCCTGGCCGTCGGTCGGCAGGAAGCTGGCGCCCACCAGGTCGTCGCAGTTCAAGAGCGGCCACATGGCCTTCACCTCGGCCGGAGACAGCAGGTGCATCTCCATGCCGAAGCTGCCGGCCGTGGTCGCCAGGCGCTGGTACTCGATCCAACGGTCCTGGTTGCAGGCGAGCCTGAGGCAGCCGCTCATCTTCCAGCCGGTTTCCAGCCCGGTCTCGTCCTTCAGGGTCTTGTAGAGCTCGACCGAGTACTTCAGCACCTGGGTGATCGAGGCGGAGGAGCGGAGCTGGCCGACCAACCCGGCGGCGTGCCAGGTCGAGCCGGAGGTGAGCTGCCCCTGCTCCAGCAACAGCACCTCGGCCTTGTGGTCGCGCGCCAGGTGATAGGCGGTGGAGCAGCCGATGATGCCGCCGCCGATGACGACGATCTCTGCACGGTCGGGAAGCGACATGGGCTCAGGCCTTTCCATAGCGGGAGCGGTAGCTGTCGAGGGCCTCATCGAGATAGCCCAGGTTGTCGGCGGTGTAGGCGATATAGTCGACGCCGGGGGTGTCCATGTGGATCTCGCCGACCATCGACCACATGGCCTCGCGCAGCAGCGAGGCGCATTGCATGGCGGCCTGGGCCTGGAGCAGCGCGGCATCGGGCTTGCGGCCGAAGTAGCGGGCGAGCAGCGCCTCCGACTGCTCCGGGCTGAAGTGCGCGTTGGAGGCGACCCCTGCCAGGTCGAAAAGCGGGGTGGAGAAGCCGGCGTACTCGAAGTCGATCAGCCAGAGCCGGCTGCCGTCGTCCAGGAAATTGGTCGGCAGCAGGTCGTGGTGGCCGTAGACGATCGGCAAGGGCACCTGGGTCGCCTCGAGCTCGCTGTTCAGCGCCAGGAACTCCGGCAGGCGCTCTGTGAAGCGGCTCTTGCCGGCCTGCAAGCTGCGGGCGTAGTCGCGGATCACGTGGAAGACCCAGAAGAAGAAGGCCGGCCCGCTGACCTCCGCCTGCATGTCGCGGTGGAAGCGCTGCAGCAGATCGCAGACCCGCTCCAGGTTGGCGCGCACGTCCTCCGGCCCGTAGGTCTTGGCCTCGATGAAGCGCGAGACCATGACGCCGGGCGCGTCGTAGACCAGGGCCGGGGCCAGGCCGGCCCGCTCGGCCGCCCGCGCGTTCATCACCTCGCGCCGACGAGAGACGTGGTGGAAGGGATAGTCTTCGCCGAAGCGCACGACGTAGCGACCGCTGGCATCGGTCACCAGGTAGGACTCGTTGGAGAGACCGCCGTGCAGCCTCTCGTAGGCGATGGCTCCCTGCCAGATCGGCAGGCTGTCGATGCGGGCGTCGCTCATGGGCGGCCCCTCCCTTTTGTTTAGCGCTGCGCGCTTGTACCAACACGGCACCGGCCCGCACCCCCGCCCGGCCGCCCACGGAAGTATCCTGGCAATAGGCGGCCGGGCGGGGGTGCAGGCTGGTTCCGGGAAAACACATCAAACCTCAGCGTTGCAGGCCGAGGCGCCGGCGGGTGCGCGCGGCGCCGGCCGAGATCAGCCGGTCGGCGATGATGGCGATGAAGGCGACGCAGAGGCCGGCGACCAGGCCGCGGCCGGTGTCGGCCTTGGTCAGCGCGATGTAGACCTCCTGGCCCAGGTCGCGGGTGCCGACCAGCGCGGTGATCACCAGCATGGAGAGCGCCAGCATGATGGTCTGGTTGATCCCCAGCATGATCTCCGGCAGGGCCAGCTTCAGCTTGATCTTCACCAGCAGCTGCCAGGGGGTGCAGCCGGCGGCGCGGCC
This sequence comes from Rhodospirillaceae bacterium N.6G, assembly GCA_046233115.1. Lineage (GTDB taxonomy): Bacteria > Pseudomonadota > Alphaproteobacteria > Kiloniellales > JACOMY01 > JACOMY01. Next base: position 53,592 of record JBJXHM010000011.1, read on the forward strand.
GGCCTCGATCAGCTGCGGGTCGACCTGGCGCAGGCCCAGCGCGGTGTAGCGGATCGCCGGCGCCACGGCGTAGGCGACGACCGCGATCATCGCCGTGAAGTCGCCGACCCGGAACAGCATCACCGCCGGCATCAGGTAGACGAAGGAAGGCAGGGTCTGCAGGGTGTCGATCGCCAGCTCCACCCCCTTCCACAGCCGCTCGCGCTCGGCCGAGACGATGCCGATCGGCAGGCCGATCAGGCAGGCGATCACCACCGAGATGCCGCAGAGGTAGACCGTGACCATGGCCTTGGCCCAGAGCCCGACCGAGGCGATGAGGAAGGCCAGTGCGGCGGTCAGCAGCGCCGTGCGCCAGCCGCCCAGTCGCCAACCGGCGAGCCCCACCAGCGCCACCACCCCGACCCAGGGCAGGCTCAAGAGGAAGCGCTTGAAGGGGATCAGGACGTTCAGCAGCAGCAGGTTCTTGATGGCCTCGAGCTGGTCGAAGAAGTTGACGTTGATCCAGCGCACCACGTCGGACCAGAAGGGTCCGGTGGTGACCTCCAATGCCTCCGGATAGCTCTGCAGCCAGCCGGCGACGAGGCCGATCAGGCCGGTGGCCAAGACCACCGCCAGCGAGACCGCGGTATAGGGGTGGCGGGCGACCAGGCCCTTGGGGCGGACCTCGGCATGGCTGCGGGTGCGCGCGGCGAAGGCCTGGCTCAGGCGGTCCAGCGCCACCGCGAGCGCGACGATGGCGAGCCCGGCCTCGACCCCGGCGCCGATGTCGAGCCGCCGCAAGGCCGCCAGCACCTCGAAGCCAAGCCCGCCGGCGCCGATCATCGAGGCGATGATCACCATGTTGAGCGAGAGCATGATCACCTGGTTCACGCCGACCATCAGCCCCGGCATGGCCGAGGGCACCATGACCCGCCAGGTCATCTGCCGGCGCGAGCAGCCCACCATCCGCCCCAGATCGCGCACCTCGTCCGGGACGCCGGCCAGCGCCAGCATGGTGATGCGGGTCATCGGCGGCAGCGCGTAGATGATGGTCGCCACCACCGCCGAGGTCGGCCCGAAGCCGAAGAGGAAGAGGATCGGCACCAGGTAGGCGAAGACCGGCACGGTCTGCATCAGGTCCAAGACCGGCCGCAGGCCCGCGGCGAACCAGCGCCAGCGATGACCGCCGAGGCCGAGCAACAGGCCGCCGATCACCCCCAGCGGGGCCGCGATCAGGATCGAGGCCAGGGTGATCATCGCGTTGTCCCACTGGCCGAAGAGGGCGAGGAAGCCGAAGCAGCCGGCAACCAGGGCGGCCAGGCGCCAACCGCCGGCATAGAGCCCCATCAGCGCGACGATGACGATGACCGAGATCCAGGAGAGCGGCGGCAGGAGCTGCACCGCCTGACTGCCCTGGCCGGAGAGGAAGCCAGTCGAGAGCAGGCTGAGCGCGATCCGGTAGGGAAAGTCGATCACATCGGCCAGGAAGCGGGTGAGCTCGGTGAAGGTGAAGAGGCCGAAGGAGGCCTCCTCCACCAGCCACTTCATCGCGTTGCCGATCCAGCTCTTCAGCGGCACGCGCAGCTCACGCGGGATCTTGAAAGCCCAGCCGGCGATCGGCTCGCCGAACTGCCAGAGCAGTACGAAGAGAGCCAGCGCCGCGGCCCAGATCGCCTGGCCGCGGGTGAGCCTGACGCCCGATCCCCGCGCCGATCCCAGGCTATCGTGTTCCGCGCTCATGGCCGCCTAGCCGCGCATCATCAGGCCGACGACATCGGCGCGGTGCAGCAGCCCGAGCCGCCGCCCCTCACCGTCGACCACGGCGAGTGCCTGCCGGCCTTCGGGCAGCAGCGGCGCCGCCTCGGCGATGCGCGCCCCGGCGGCAATCTCGCCGGCGATCTCGCCCTCGACCGCGCTGCCGTCGTCGGGGCGCATCAGGGAGGCCGCCTTCACCACCTTGGCCAGGGTCACGGACTTGGTGAACTCGGCGACGTAAGAGTCGGCCGGGGTGGTCACCAGCTCCTCCGGCGTGCCGACCTGCACCACCGCGCCGTCCTTCATGATGGCGACCCGGTCGGCCAGGCGGATCGCCTCGTCGAAGTCGTGGGTGATGAAGACGATGGTCTTCTGCAACGCCGCCTGCAGGCGGATGAACTCGTCCTGCATCTCGCGGCGGATCAACGGGTCCAGGGCCGAGAAGGGCTCGTCCAGGAACCAGAGCTCCGGCTCCACCGCCAGCGAGCGGGCGATGCCGACGCGCTGCTGCTGACCGCCGGAGAGCTCCCGCGGGAAGAAGTCCTCACGTCCCTTGAGGCCGACCAGCTCGATCATCTTCAAGGCCTTCTCGGTGCGGGTCGCGCGCTCGACCCCCTGCACCTCCAGCGGGAAGGCCACGTTGCCGAGGACCGAGAGGTGCGGCAGCAGGGCGAAGTGCTGGAACACCATGCCCATCTGGTGGCGCCGGATCTCGATCATCCGCTTCTCGCTGGCCGCCAGCAGGTCCTCGCCCTTGAACAGGATCTCGCCGGCGGTCGGCTCGATCAGGCGCGACATGCAACGCACCAGGGTGGATTTGCCGGAGCCGGAGAGGCCCATGATCACGAAGATCTCGCCCTCGCCCACCTCCAGCGAGACGTCGCTGAGGGCGGCGACGAAGCCCGCCGCCTTGGCCGCGTCTGCCGTCATGCTGCCACCGGCACGCGCCAGCGCCGCCTCCGCCCCCTGTCCGAAGAGCTTCCAGACCGAGCGGCAGGCGAGCTTGGCTTGGGCCGGCGAGAGAGACGACATAGGGGCAGCTTCCCGAAATGCAGGCCGGTGGAACAGGCGAGAAGACCGTCTGACGAAAAAAGAGGGGCGCCGCTCGGCCTGAGCGTCGCGGCGCCCCCGGGGATGAACAGTTGGGATGAACCGTTGGGACTGGCCCGCGAGGGCCAGCGGCTACTGGATCCAGGTGGACCAGCGCGGCTCGTTCTTCTCCATCCACTCGGCCACGACCGCGTCGACCGTGCGGCCGTTCAGGTCGACGTCGGCCACCATGGCGCCCATCTCGTCGTTGTTGACGTTGAAGGCCTTGATCGCCTTGTAGGCGCCCGGCCACTTGTCCTTCACGCCGGCCCAGGAAACCTTCCAGATCGGGCCGCGCGGCTTGCCGCAGTCATAGGCCTCGTCGGGGTTGATGCCCCAGGACGGGTCGCTGTAGCACTCCGGGGTGTAGGGCGGGAAGGCAACCCACTCGCCCTCGTACTTCACCGGCGCCCAGTGCGGGGCATAGACCCACAGCAGGATCGGCGCCTTGCGCTGATAGGCCGATTCCAGCTCGGCGAAAAGGGCCGCGTCGGTGCCCGCATGCACCACCTCGATCGGCAGTTCCAGCGCCGCGGCGCGCTCGTCGTCATAGCCGCCCCAGGTCACCGGCCCGCCCAGGTAGCGGCCGAGCGGCGCGGTCTCGGCGGTCGAGAAGGCCTCGGCACAGGCCTCGTCCTTCAGCGCCTCCCAATTCGGCAGGCCCGGGCACTTCTCCTTCATGTAGAGCGGATACCACCACTCCTCGATCGCCTGCATACCGGTCTCGCCCAGGTTCTCGACCTGGCCGGTGGCAGTCGCCTCGTCCATCGCGTCGCGGCCGGTGGTCTCCCAGATCTCCATCGCCACATCGAGGTCGCCGGTCTTCAGGCCCGCGAACTGCGCGATGTAGTCGGCCTGCACGTAGTCGATGTTGTAGCCGGCCTTCTTCAGGACCTCGCCCATGATCTGGGTGGTGATCAGCTGACCGGTCCAGTCGTGCAGGGTCAGCTTGATGGGATCGTTCGACTCGACCTCGGCCCCCGCCTGCCAGGGGGCCAGGGCCAGCGCGGCGGCAAGGGCCAGCGCCGACAGTCCGTGTTTCATCTCCTCTAGTCTCCCTCTTCCTTGTCGATCCGCCTCGGACCCTTTCGTCGAAGGGCCTCGTTTTCCTGTCGGTTCGGGCACAGCTTGCCCGCCCATGAAGTCTGCGGGTCCGCCCCGGCCCCGTCAATCGCCGATGTGGCATTTTTTTGGATATCTGTGTACTTTTGTGGTTTTCGCTGAGGAGGCTCTGTCCTTAATCTGAGGAAAGCCCGAGAAAACGGCAGGAACGCACGTCATCGCCTCATGAAGCACACGCCGCGCCAAATCAGCATCCTACGCAAGGTGCAGCAGCAAGGGACCGTGCGCATGCGCGACCTGGCCGAGGAGATGTCGGTCTCGCTGGAGACCATCCGCCGCGACATCCGACCGCTGGTCGAGGGCGGCGGGCTGGTGAAGCTGCACGGCGCGGTCAGCCTGAACGAGGCCCCCTTCGAGCGGCGCCTGCGCGAGCGCACGCAGGAGAAGCAGGCGATCGCCCGCCACGTCGCGGCCCAGATCGCCGACGGCGACAGCGTGATGATGGACACCGGCACCACCACCAGCGTCCTGGCGCGCGAATTGCTGAGCAAACGCGGGCTCACCATCGTCACCAACTCGTCGGACGTGGCCCGCACCCTGGCGACGGTGAACGGCAACCGGGTCTACATGGCCGGCGGCGAGCTACACGGCGACAACGGCGCCGCCTTCGGCCCCTCGGCCATCGCCTTCGTCTCCAGCTTCCGGGTGCGCCATGCGATCATCTCGATCGCCGCGGTCGACGCCGAGGGCGGCCTGATGGACCAGCACCTGGCCGAAGCCGAGTTCGCCCGCAAGGTGCTGGCCTGTGGCGGCCGGCGCCTGGTGATCACCGACCACAGCAAGTTCAACCGCAGCGCCCTGGTCCGGGTCGCCGCCTTCGACGAGATCGACCTGCTGGTCACCGACCGGACGCCACCCGCCGAGATCGCCAACAGGCTGGCTGCTGCCGGGACCAGGGTCGAGGTGGCCCCCTCTACTTATCCCCCGTTGGGGTGACGGTGATCTGGGCGATGTTCACCTGCGGCGGCTGGGAGAGCGCGTAGAGCACCGCGCGGGCGATGTCGTCGGCCTCGATGGTGGCAGGCCAAGCCTCGTAGAAGGCCTCCGCCTTGGCCTCGTCGCCGTGGTGACGGGCGGAGGCGAAGCCGGTGCGCACCATGCCCGGCAGCACCTCGGTCACCCGGAGCGGCGCGGTCTTGTAGTCCTGGCGCAGCAGGCTGGCGAAGGCGTGGATCGCGTGCTTGCTGGCGGCGTAGGCGTTGCCGCTGGGATAGACATAGAGGCCGGAGGTCGAGCCCAGCAGCACCAGGTGGCCGCGCCCGCGGGCGAGCATGCCCGGCAGCAGGGCGTGGCAGACCCGCATGACGCCGGTCACGTTGGTCTCGATGGTGCCGGCCCAGTCCTCGATCTCGCCCTCGTCGAAGCGCCTGCGCCCACCGACGTCGGAGCCGGCGTTGGCGACGACGATGTCGACCTCGCGCCAGCCCTCCGGCAGGGCCCCGGGCAGGGCCGCCACCGCCGGGCCGTGGGTGACGTCGAGCGGATGGAGCAGGACGCGCTCGCCCGCGTCCTTGAAGGCGGCCTCCAGCGGCTCCCGGCGCCGGGCCGCGGCGATCACCCGGACGCCCTGTTCCAGCAGGCGCTCTGCGGTGGCGAGCCCGATGCCGCTGCTGGCGCCGGTGACCAGGGCGACAGCGCCCGCGCGCAGAATCTCTGCCGTCATCCCGCCGCCCCCACTAGAAGCGCGGCCGCCGGCTGGAGCGGTCGTAGAGCGGCACCGCGCTCTCGTAGGCCAGCCCCGCCTTGATCACGCCGACGTCGTCGTAGGTCTTGCCGACGATCTGGATCCCGGTCGGCACGCCGTTGCCGGCATGGCCCGAGGGGACGGCCAGCACCGGACAGCGGCTCATGGCGTTGAAGGGATAGGTCATCAGCCAGAGCCAAGGGTCCACGCTCTTGCCATTCACCTCCAAGAGGTTGCGCGTCTCGTCCCAGTCGGCCGGAACCGCCGGCACCGCCAAGGTCGGGCAAACAAAGATGTCGAAGTTCCGCATCATCGGACCGAAGCTGGCGTACATGTCGGCCGCGCCCTGCAGCGAGGCCAGGTAGGCTCGCGAGGGATGGTTGCGCGCCGCCTCGGCGAAGGCCCGGGCATAGCTGGTCATGGCATAGGCGTAGCGGTCGTACTCGCCTTCGATGAAGGCGCCGAAGATGTGATAGAGGTGGTTCATCGCCGTGGTGGTGACCTCGGCGGTCCAGCCCAGGCTCACCTCCTCCACCGTGGCTCCCAGGTCCTCGAAGACCTGCAGGGCCGTGAGGCAGTTCTGCTTCACCTGCTCGTCCACCTCATAGAAATCGAGGTCGAGGGAATAGGCGATCTTGAGGCCCTTGATGCCTTTGGGGTTCTCCGTCGGCACCCTGAGCTTGGGCTTCAGGGTGGCGATGTCGCGCTCGTAGGGACCGCTGATCACGTTGAACATCAGGGCCGCGTCGGCGACGCTGCGCGCCATCGGGCCCTCATGGCAGTAGGTATCGAGGTTGAAGGGCATGTCCTCCGGCACGCGACCGTAGCTGGGCTTGAAGCCGACGACGCCTGCGCAGGAAGCGGGAATGCGGACCGAACCGGCGATATCGCTGCCGGTGGCCAAGGTGGTGATGCCCGAGGCCAGGGCGGCACTGGAGCCTCCGGAAGAGCCGCCGGGCGTGTAGTCCGGGTTCCAGGGATTGCGCGTCACCCCGTGCAGCAGCGACCAGCAGATGCCGGAGCAGGAGAACTCCGGCGTGGCGGTACGCGCATGGATGACCGCGCCCGCCCGGATCAGCCGCTGGTTGACGACACTGGTGGCCGGCGCGACGAAGTCTTTCTTGAAGACCGAGCCGTTGGTGGTGACCTTCCCCTTGATAAAGGACTCGTCCTTCACCGCCAGCGGCAGGCCGTCCAGCGCGCGAGCCTTGCCGGCGGCATAGCGGTCTCGCGAGGCCCGTGCCAGGTCGCGCGCCTCCTCGAAATACTGGTCGGTCAGGGCGTTGACCGTCGGCTCCGTCAGCGCGCTGCGGGCGATCTGCGCGTCCAGCAGCTCCAACGGCGAGAGGCTCTTGTCGCGAAAGCGCTTCAGGGCCTCGGTAGCGGTCATATAGCAAAGCTCTTCGTCGGACATCGGGCAACACCCTGATTGGTTGGACCAGTGGGTCGGAACTGTAGAGCAGGCTTCGCCGGTGTGGAAACCTCCGCGCTGCGGCCGCGTCCTTTCCACCGGTGGCGTCAGCCTTCCATGCGGTCCTGGCGGACCGGGTCCCGGCGTAAAGGATCGTAGGGCAGCGGCCGGTAGCGGCCGGGCGCGCCGCGGTCGTGGTACTTGTTCATGCTGCCCTGCTCCAGGTAGAGGCGGTGCGCCTCGGCCAGCCGTCCGGGCGAGAGGGTGACGCCGAGACCCGGCCCATCCGGCAGCGGCAAGCGGTTGTCGCGTGGGACAAAGGGGCCTTCCTCGATCACGTCGTTGGTCATCATGCGGAACAGCGCCTGGTTGGGCTCGCGGATCCAGGGCGTGGCGGCGCAGAGGTGCAGGTAGGCGGCGGCCTGGATGCCGCTGTCGCCGCTGTAGCACCAGAAGTCGACGCCCATCGCCTCGCAGGCCCCGACGAAGCGCTGCAGGCGCAGGATGCCGCCCTGGTTGGCCGGATCGCCGACGATGGCGTTGGGCACGCCCAGGTGCTGGGCCTTCACCAGGTCGGCGTTGTGGGTCGAGAAGGGGATCGAGGTGCTCTCGCGCAGCCGCGCCATCTCCTCCGGCGAGCCCACCGGGTCCTCCCAGTAGCGCACCCCCAGTTCCTCCAGCGCCGGCGCGATCAGGCGCGCGTCGGTGACCGAGTAGGCCTGGTTGGAGTCGATCCTGATGAGGGCTTCCTCGCCCAGCTCGCGGCGCAGGATCTCCAGCACCTTCAGGCTGCGGCGCCAGTCGGGCGTGGTGAACTTGCCCTCGAAGAAAGTGGTGCCGAAGCGCCGGTTGAGGTCGAGGCAATAGTCGGCCACGGCCTCGGACGTGGTCTCGCCGCCGGCGGAGCCCTGCCGTGGCCGGAAGGCGAAGTAGTCGGTGACCGGGATCTCGTGGCGGACGGCGCCGCCCAACAGGCGATGCAGCGGCTGGCCCCAGGCCTTGCCGCGGATGTCCCAGAGCGCGGTCTCGATGCCGCCGAAGGCGCGGATCAGCCCCAGGTCCAGGGTCGACTGCAGGCCGCGCCAGGGCGGCAGGACCAGCGCCTCACAGCCCTGTATGTCGAAGGGGTCGCAGCCGATCAGCCGCGGCCCCAGGACCTCCGCGATCAGGCGGGCGGACTCGTCGCCCGGCGCCTCACCCAGCCCCTCGATCCCCTCGTCGGTCTGCACCTGGATCACCGTCTTGGTGAAGCCCGGCAGCTCACCGTGCGACCAGTAGTAGGGCGCATCGAGGGGCAGGTTCACCGGCGTGGCGCGGATCGCGGCGATCTTCATGGCGGTCTGCCCCTCCAGACTGTTCATCCGACAGCCCGATTCCTACCGGAAGAGCCGCAGCTTTCACTAATGCTTTCTATCTCACTCGCTAATGCCGGTGGTGACCTTCAGCGCCAGAGAACCCGTCCCTTGGGGTCGCTCCGGCTCTGCCAGCCGTGACGTTCCAGCTCCGGATCCAGGTGCTCCTCGACCGGATAGCCCAGGCAGAGATAGGCCACGAAGCGCCAGTCCGCGGGGACATTCAGGTCGGCCTTCACGCTGTCGGGGTCGAGGATCGAGAGCCAGCCCATGCCGATTCCGCGCGCCCTGGCCGCCAGCCAGAGCAGGCTGATCGCGCCGACGACGGAGAAGACCAGGGTCTCCGGCATGGTCGCGCGTCCCAGGCCCTCGCCCTGGCCGCAGGCCTCGTCGCAGAAGACCGCGAGCTGCAGCGGTGCCTTGTCCAAGCCCTCCAGCTTCAGGCCGGCATAGAGGGCCTGGCGCTCGCCGTGATAGCTGGCCAGGGCCTCGGCGTTGCAGCGCAGGAAGTTCTCGCGCACCGCCGCCCGCGCCGCCGCACTCTCCACCACGACGAAGCGCCAGGGCTGCGCGTTGCCGACCGAGGGTGCCAGCTCCGCGCGGGCCAGCAGCTCCTCCAGCAGGCCCGCGGGCAGCGGATCGCTGAGGAAACGCCGAACGTCGCGCCGCCAGGCGAAGAGCGCATCCAGCCCCTCGAGAAAGGCCGCATCGAAGCGGGGAGCGGAGGAAGGATCAGATGTCACGAGCTTGCCTCTATTCTTCGCCCTTCGCCGCCGGGAGCAAGGCGGCGAGTCGGCCGCCGGGGCGCGGAGTATCCGCCCCTTCGCGGACTATGTCGCAGCAGAGCGATATCTGCCTCCTCAGGCCGCCTGCGGGCAAGCGGGAGCGTCCAATCGGTTAAATCTTCGTGGACACCCTTGACGAGCGGGGGTCTCTCCCCCTCGAATCGCGGTCCCTGTTTAAAAGTTGTTCAATAAGATGGGAGACGACAGGCATGACCAAAGAGATTTCGCGCCCCGCGAGCCAGATCCTGGCTCCCTCTCGGCGCAACGTGCTGCTGGGTGCAAGCGCGCTCGGCCTGGCTGCCACCGGTCTCGGCACCTTCGGTGCTCCGGCCCGCGCGGCGGAACCCAAGAAGGGCGGCACCCTGCGCTATGGCTGCGCACACGGCTCGACCACCGACACGCTCGATCCGGCCACCTACGAAAACGACTTCATGATCGCGGCCTCCTTTGCCTTCATGAACTTCCTGACCGAGATCGACACCGACGGCAACCTGAAGCCGGAATTGGCGGAGAGCTGGGAGGCCTCGGCCGACGCCTCGACCTGGACCTTCGCCTTGAAGAAGGGCGTGCAGTTCCATAACGGCAAGGAGATGACCGCGGACGACGTGATCGCCTCCTTCAACCATCACCGCGGCGAGGACAGCAACTCCGCCGCCAAGCCGATCGTCGCCCCGATCACCGACATCAAGGCCGACGGCCCGAACACGGTGATCTTCACCCTGGACGGCGGCAACGCCGACTTCCCCTTCATCGTCAGCGACTACCACCTCGGCATCATGCCGGCCGTCGACGGAAAGATCGATCCCAGCAAGGGCATCGGTACCGGGCCCTACACGATCAGCGAGTTCGAGCCCGGCGTACGCATGGCCTTCAAGAAGTACCCCAACTACTTCAAGAGCGACCGCGCCCACTTCGACGGCCTGGTGTTTCTCTCGATCATCGATCCGGCGGCCCGCACCAACGCGATGATGACCGGCGAGGTCGACGTGATCGGCCGCCCGGACCTGAAGACGGTGCACCTGCTGAAGCGCCGGCCGGGGCTGAAGCTGGAGCAGACCTCCGGCACCCTGCACTACACTTTCCCCATGCACGTCGACGTCGCCCCCTTCGACGACCCCAACGTGCGCCTGGCGCTGAAGTACGCGCTGAACCGCGAGCAGTTGGTGGAGAAGATCTTGCGCGGCTATGGTGTGGTCGGCAACGACCACCCCATCGGCCGCTCGAACCGCTTCTACGCCGCCGATCTGGAGCAGCGGACCTACGACCCCGACAAGGCCAAGTTCCACATGAAGGAAGCCGGCCTCAGCGAGCTGCAGGTCGACCTGCACGTGGCCGACGCCGCCTTCCAAGGCGCGGTCGACGCCGGCGTGCTCTACTCCGAGGATGCCTCCAAGGCCGGGATCACCATCAACGTCGCACGCGAGCCGAACGACGGCTACTGGTCCAACGTCTGGCTGAAGAAGCCCTGGTGCGCCTGCTACTGGGGCGGCCGCCCGACCGAGGACTGGATGTTCTCCACCGCCTACGCCAAGGGTGCACCCTGGAACGACACCCACTGGGCCAACGAGCGCTTCAACCAGCTTCTGGTGCAGGCCCGTGCGGAGCTGGATCAGGACCTGCGCCGCGACATGTACCACGAGATGCAGGCGCTTTGCCGCGACGACGGCGGCACCGTGGTGCCGATGTTCTCCAACTACGTCATGGCAATGAGCGACCGGATCCAGTTCGACGGCATGGCCGCCAACTGGGACATGGACGGCCAGAAGTTCTCCGAGCGCTGGTGGTTCTCTTCCTGAGGACCGGTCCCGTCGGAGACTGATCGTCGATAATCCCTGCGCGAACCGGGCACCCGCGAGAGACCTCTCCGCGGGTGCCCGGACGTTGGCCGCTTGGCCGCAGCCGACTCGGCAGGGGTGCCAGTGGCTGGCGCCGCACCCGAGACCGCACCATCGTGTGCGATGGCGACTCTTTCTTGCCTATCCGCGTCGGGACCGCACGGGCGCCTTGCCAGCCCGTCCGGCGCACGCTTAGTCTTTGCGTGCATAGGTCGCTTGCCGACAATGCATGGCATGTCGACGATCACACCATCGGAAGCCATTGACCAGCCAACATGAGGGGGGCGGCAGCGCAGCAGGCATGCACCCAATTTTAAGAATGACACTGCAGCGTCTGGGGCTAGGGCTCCTCACGCTGTTCGTGGTCTCCGTCATCATTTTCGGCGCAGTCGAGATGCTGCCCGGCGATCTGGCGCAAGAGATCTTGGGACAGTCGGCGACGCCGGAAACCGTGGCCGCCTTCCGCAAACAGCTTGGGTTGGACCTCCCCTGGTACGTGCGCTACTTCGACTGGCTGGGAGACATTCTGACCGGTGACCTGGGCCGATCGCTGGCCAGCAACCGCGAGATCTCCGAGCTGATCGGCACCCGGCTGAGCAACACGCTCTTCCTGGCCGGCCTGGCGGCGGTGATCTCCGTGCCCCTGGCTCTGACCCTGGGCATCCTGGCGGCGCTCTACCGCAACTCGATCTTCGATCGCATGGTGAACGTCTTCACCCTTTCGGCGATCTCCTTCCCCGAGTTCTTCGTCGCCTACATCCTGATCCTCTTCCTCTCGGTCAATGCCGGGTGGTTCCCCTCGATCTCCAACATCGGCGCGGATACGGGCTTCTTTGAACAGATCTACCGCACCCTGCTGCCTGCCCTGACGCTGACGGCCGTGGTGACCGCACACATGATGCGGATGACCAGGGCGGCGATCATCAACCTGCTGGCCTCGCCCTACATCGAGATGGCGCGGCTGAAGGGCATGCCGGCCGGGCGCATCATCGTGCACCACGCAGTGCCCAACGCGCTGGCCCCGATCATCAACGTGGTGGCGCTGAACCTGGCCTACCTGGTGGTCGGCGTCGTCGTCGTCGAGGTGGTCTTCGTCTATCCGGGGCTCGGCCAGTTACTGGTCGATTCCGTGGCCAAGCGCGACATCACCGTGGTGCAGGCCTGCAGCCTGGTCTTCGCCGCCACCTACATCCTCCTCAACCTGACCGCGGACATACTCTCGATCGTGAGCAACCCGCGCCTCCTGCATCCGAGGTAAGCGGCCGCCATGAAGAACATCTGGAAAGAGCTGAAGAAGGCGCCACCCACCGCCTGGTTCGGCATGATCGTGATCGCGGTCTACATCTTCGTCTCGCTCTTCGCCGGGGCGCTGGCGCCCTTCGGCGAGACCGAGGTGGTCGGCTACGAGTACGAGCCCTGGGGCGGCGAGTTCCTGCTGGGCACCGACAACCTGGGCCGGGACATGTTCTCGCGCCTGCTCTACGGCGCGCAGAACACCGTGGCGATCGCCATCGTCACCACCCTGCTCGCCTTCTTCCTCGGCGGCCTCTTCGGTCTGCTGGCGGCCTCGATCGGCGGCTTCCTGGACCAGTTCCTCAGCCGCGTCGTCGACGTGCTGATGGCAATCCCGCAGCTCATCTTCGCGCTGCTGCTGCTGACCATCTTCGGCACCAGCCTGATCAACATGGTGCTGGTGATCGCGGTGCTGGACTCGACCCGTGTCTTCCGTCTGGCCCGAGCGGTGGCGATGAACATCGTGGTGATGGACTACGTCGAGGTGGCGAAGCTACGTGGCGAGGGCCTCTGGTACCAGATCCGCTACGAAGTGCTACCCAACGCCATGGCGCCGCTGGTTGCGGAGTTCGGGCTGCGCTTCTGCTTCGTCTTCCTCTTCATCGCAGCGCTCAGCTTCCTGGGCCTCGGCATCCAGCCACCGACCGCGGACTGGGGCTCGATGGTGCGGGACAACGCCACCCTGATCACCTTCGGCGACATCACCCCGCTGCTGCCAGCCGCCGCGATCGCGCTGCTGACCGTCGCGGTCAACTTCGTGGTCGACTGGATGCTGCACCGCGCCAGCGGTCTGAAGGAATAGGAGGAGCCCCCCATGTCAGAAAGCAATCAAGAGGTCCTCCTCGAGGTCAAAGGCCTGCGCATCGAAGGCCGCAGCGGCGAGGAGTGGAACGAAATCGTCCACGGCATCGACCTCACCCTGCACAAGGGCGAGGTACTGGGCCTGATCGGCGAGTCCGGGGCCGGCAAGTCGACCATCGGGCTGGCCGCCATGGGCTTCACCCGCGACGGCTGTCGCATCTCCGGCGGCTCGATCAAGTACGAGGGCCAGGAACTGGTGAAGGCCAGTCCCGACATCCTGCGCAAGCTGCGCGGCTCCTCCATCGCCTATGTGGCACAGTCGGCGGCCGCCTCCTTCAACCCGGCGCACAAGCTGCTCGAGCAGACCATCGAGACACCGCTGCAGCACCACGTGATGACCCGCAAGGAGGCCGAGCGCGACGCGGTCGCCCTCTATCGGCGCATCCAGCTCCCCAACCCCGAGGAGATCGGCTTCCGCTATCCCCATCAGGTTTCGGGCGGGCAGTTGCAGCGCGCGATGACTGCGATGGCGATGACCTGTCGGCCCAATCTGATCGTCTTCGACGAGCCGACCACGGCGCTCGACGTGACCACCCAGATCGAGGTGTTGGCGGCGATCCGCGACGCGGTGGAGCAGTTCAACACGGCCGCCATCTACATCACTCACGACCTGGCGGTGGTGGCGCAGATGGCCGACCGGATCATGGTGCTGCGCTACGGCAACCTGGTGGAGGAGGCCGATACCCGGACCATGCTGTCGACCCCGCGCGAGGACTACACCAAGTCGCTCTGGGCGGTGCGCAGCTTCCGCAAGGCGGAGCCCTTCGTCCAGCAGGAGAGCATGACGCCGATCATCGAGGTCAGAAACGTCAGCGCCTCCTACGGCGACGTGCCGGTGCTGCACGACGTCTCCTTCTCGGTCTACGAGAAGCAGACCGTGGCCGTGGTGGGTGAAAGCGGATCGGGCAAGTCGACCACCGCGCGCTGCATCACCGGTCTGCTGCCGCCGACCTCGGGCGAAGTCTACTACCGCGGCCAGAAGCTGGCGCCGGCGACCAAGAACCGCCCCCGCGACCAGCTCCGCCACATGCAGATGATCTACCAGATGCCGGACACGGCGCTGAATCCCAAGCAGCGCATCCGTGACATCATCGGCCGGCCGCTGACCTTCTACCTGGGCATGACCGGGGCCAAGAAGACCGAGCGGGTGCGCGAGCTGCTGCACGAGATTGAGCTGGAGCCCGACCAGTTCATCGACCGCCTGCCCAGCGAGCTCTCGGGCGGCCAGAAACAGCGCATCTGCATCGCCCGCGCCATGGCGGCCGAACCCTCGCTCATCATCTGCGACGAGGTCACCTCGGCGCTGGACCAGTTGGTGGCCGAGGGCATCCTGCGCCTGCTCGACCGCCTGCAGCGCGAGTTCGGCCTGGCCTACATGTTCATCACCCACGACCTGGCCACGGTGCGCGCCATCGCCGACGAGGTGGTGGTGATGCAGCGGGGCCGGGTGGTGGAGAAGGGCGAGAAGGAGGAGATCTTCCGGCCGCCGCACGATCCCTACACCGACCTGCTGCTCTCCTCCGTGCCGGAGATGGACCCCGACTGGCTGACCAACCTGCTGGCCGAGCGGGCCGCCAAGGGCATGGGCTTCGAGCAGAGCGCCGGCAACTGACGGGTCGCTCCGCGAGCGAGCCACGGACTTCACCTTTGCGGGAGCAGGTTCGGAGCACTGCCCGCCGACACAATCCGGCCGCCTTTTCGGTCTAGCGTCGCCGGCATTCCAGAGCGGGTCGTGATCGGGTAGAGTTGCCCGATCGTCCGGCGCCGCCCGGTGTTTCAACGGTGCAGAGCGAGGCTCGGACGACGAGATGTCGTTCGGGCGTCAAACCGCTCCAGGGGGGCGGCTCGGCCAAGGCGTCAATTGGCTGGATCGTCGGCAGGGTGGGGACTAGAACGTCACCCCCACACCGCCGCAACCCGGTCCAGGGAGATCCTTCTTGCTGCGTACCATCCTGTTCTGGCTCGGTCTGGTCGTTCTGGCAGCTGCGGTCGGCACCTTCCTGTGGGACCTGCTGCGCTGGGCCGGCGATGGCAGCTTCCAGCTCAGTTCACTCGGCGACATCTGGGCGCTGCTGCACCGCGACAGCCTGCTGCTGCTGGAGCCGGCACTGGTCCGCCACGTCGCTCCCTGGACCTGGGAGGATGCGGTCTTCCCGGTGCTGCAACGGCCGGCCATCCTCGACCTCGGCCTGCTCGGCCTGTTCTTCATGCTGCTGTCCCGCCTGTTCCGGCGGCGCATCTAGTCCGCGTCAGCCGATCGGCTCCAGGGGGGAGCGGGAGAACTTGGGGTCATCCAGTTCCTCGACGATCCGCATCGCCGCCTCGGCCGGATCGGCCGCGGCAGTGATCGGACGGCCGATCACCAGGATGTCGGCGCCCAGCGACAGGGTATCGGCCGGCGTCATCACCCGCTTCTGATCGCCGCTCGACGCCCAGTCGGGCCGCACGCCGGGCACCACCAGGGCGAAGTCCTCCGGCAGCAGTCCGCGCAGGCCCGCGACCTCCAGCGGGCTGCAGACGGCCCCGTCCATGCCGCAGGAGACGGCAAGCTGCGCCAGGCGCGCGACCTGCGACTCGACCGGACCGTGCTGGCCGACCGCCTGCAGGTCCTCGTCGTCCAGGCTGGTCATCACGGTCACCGCCAGCAGGCGCGGGCGCTGGCTGCCGGCCTCGGCAGCGGCGGCGGCAGCGGCCTGCATCATCGCCGGTCCGCCCGAGGCGTGTAGCGTCATGAAGCGCGGAGAGAGGCTGCGCGCGGCACGCACGGCGCCGGCCACGGTGTTGGGGATGTCGTGGAACTTCAGGTCCAGGAACAGCGGCGCTGCGCCGACGACGTGGCGCACGCCCTGCGGGCCGTGCGCGGTGAAGAACTCCTTGCCGACCTTATAGCCACCGACCAGCCCCTTGGTGGCGGCGACCAGGCCACTGGCCCGCTCCAGATCGACGGTATCGAGGGCGACGAAGATGCGCTCGTGGGGGTGCATGGGACAGCTCCTCGGCTTGCACGGACAAAGGGATCGTCTCGGTTCGACCCCTTCCGGCAGCCCAGGCGAACCCACCCGGCCCGCCGGAGCGGTGCCGTTCCCGGAGCGATCCGCCCCGCTCTTGTGTCCGACTGAGGGCCTCTTTGGCTGCGAGACCGCCTTCTACCCCAGGGTGGGTCGGGTTGGCCAGCCCCTCTATGCCGGCCACTCCCGTAAGCGTCCTCTGCAGCTAGCTCCCGCGCGTGCCCAAGTGGCCGACGGCGGCACTCTCGTTCATGGCCGGCGGCAGGGCTGCCGGCACGGTCGGCGGAGCGACCGGCTCGTTGCGCTGGGCGGCGTTGAGCTGGCGCTGGAGCTGGTCGGCGCGGCGGCGCTCCTCCCTGGCGCGGCGCCGGGCCGACGCACCGCTGCCGACCCCCACCAGGAGGCCGATCAGCGCGCCGAAGATCAGGGGCGCAAGGCCGATGGTCCAGAGCGGCACCTCGAAGGTCTGCATCGGCGGCCAGATGTTCAGGCCCACGAGCTGCGTGTTCACCACCGTCAGGATGACGATGACGACCACGAAAACGATCATGACGATGAAGCCAATGAGAGCCACGGCTGCTCCTTCCGCGCTGACAACCCCGAATGTTGACGAGAGTTTAGCCCGCTTGCCGCCAGGGCGAAAGCTACTCGGCGTTCAGGCGCTCGCGCAGCAGCTTCCCGGACTTGAAGAAAGGGATGACCTTGTCGGCCACATCGACGGCATCGCCGGTCCGCGGGTTGCGACCGGTGCGCGCATTGCGATGGCGCACGGAAAAGGCACCGAATCCGCGCAGTTCTACCCGGTTGCCGGCCACCAGCGCCTCGGTGATTTCGTTGAATATGGTCGAGACGATCCGCTCCACATCGCGCTGGTAAAGCTGCGGATAGCGCTGTGCAATACGCTGAATAAGCTCAGACTTTGTCATGACTTTGCTCTGCCTCCCCTGCGCACCGCAGCCAATCCGCCGACACGGCGCCGTTTCTCACGGCGTCTCTCGTCCCGGCAGGGGCCGCCATCTCCCCAGACGTTCTCAACCGCGCAGGCCGCCAGCGTGCCAGAGGCCGAGGCCGACGGTCAAGCACAGTCGGACCAGGCTAAGCCCTTTTCACGCAAGCGCTTTCGCGCGTCTCTGCCGGATCTGGCAGGATCATCCGGCCGAAGGCTTTCCTGGCCATAGCGATTTGCTTTCGTGACCGGCAAGCCGGGAGCCCGGACCGGTCTGTCCGGTAACCGCATAGTCGGCTCGACTCCAGGGCAGTCAGATCACGGCGCGGAGCAGCAGCACCGCGACCATTGCTGCCGCGACCGCGAGGACCGCATTGCGCGTCGCCAGCATGACTGCAACCGCCGCGGCAACGGCCAACTGCAGCGCCAGGTCGCCGGACAGCGTCATCGGCACCACCAGCGCCACCATGACCGAGCCGGAGAGCGCATCCAGAAAGCGCTCGACCCGGCGGGAGACCGGGATCCAGGTCATGATGAAGAGCCCGCCGGCCCGCGTCATGAAGGTGGCCAGCGCCATCACCACCAGCGCCGTGGGGATGTCGACGCTAAGCATCGCGCGAGAAAGCCCCGACCAGGCCGCCGGCCAGCGCGCCGATCACGATGTGCCAGTATCCGGGGATCAGCGCCGAGGCCAGCAGCGCGACCGCGCCCGCGACCAGCCAGGGCGCCAGGGTCTGGCGCCCGCGCCACATGCCGACCAGCAGCGCGGTGAAGAAGCCGGGCATCAGCACGTCGATCCCCAGCGCCCGGGGGTCGCCGATGCTCTTGCCCAGCGCGACACCCAGAACCGTCCCCAGGGTCCAGGCGGTCCAGAGCGCCAGCCCCGCCCCCAGCAGCATGGCCACGTCGCGCTCGCCGCCGCGCCGGGCCGCGGTGATCACCGCGAAGTTCGGATCGGTGGTGACCGAGGCGGTCACCAGCATCCTGGGCCAGCCCACCGGTCGCATCCAGTGCATCAGGCTCGCCCCCATCAGCAGGTGGCGCGCGTTGACCGCGAAGGTGATCAGCACCAGCGGCAGCAGCGGCACCTTTTCCGACCAGAACTCCAGCACCGCGAACTGCGAGGCGCCGGCGAAGGAGCTGGCGCTCATCACCACCGCCACCCAGGCCTCCATCCCCCGCTCCAGCGCCGCCGCACCGAAGGCCATGCCGAAGGGAATGACGAAGAGGGTGAAGGGCAGGATCTTGCGCAATCCACGCGTGAAGCCGGCGCGGGTGAAGACCGCCTCCGCCTGTTGCATGAAGGCAAACCTCCATTGTGGTTAAGGGTATGCTAGGCTGTTCGATCGAAGGTGACCGCAGCGAACGAGAGGAAAAGTGACGCGTGCCGCAGGATTCCTCCCCCAGTTTGGCGACAATAGACCTCCTGGGCGGCCGGCTCTGCCTCGATTTCATCAACACAGCCAACTGGTCGGGGGAACAGGTGGCCGACGAGTACCTGACCGACCCGCAGGCGCTGGCGCTCTGGGCTGCGCGCCTGGGGCTGATCGGAGCAGCCGAGCTCGAGGGAGACTTCGCCGCCGCCCTGCCCGCCAGGGCCGCACTCCGCCGTCTCTTCACCAGCGGCGAGCGCCGGGCCGAGGATCTGGCGCTGCTCGACCGACTGCGCAGCCGGCCGGCCCGGCTGACCGCAGGGCCGAGCGGGCGCCTGCGCCTGGAAGAACCGGGAATCGAGGGCTTGCTGGCCCTGATCGCCCAGTCGGCGGCGGACCTGCTGCTCTCTCCGGCCGCCGAGCGGGTCAAGATCTGCCCGGGCGACCGCTGCAACTGGCTGTTTCTGGACGAGAGCCCCAGCGGCCGCCGGCGCTGGTGCTCCATGGCGGTCTGCGGCAACCGTGCCAAGGCCAAGCGCCACTACGCCCAGCAACGCAAGGAGGGCTGAGGCCCACAAGAGAAGGGCGGAGGCCCTTCCGGACCCCCGCCCCTCTGTACCGACAGAAAGTGTCTTGAGTGACGGGGCTTAGCCCTCGTCGCCCTCGTCGTCCTTCTGCTTGTTGCGCTCGGCCTGCGCCTTGTTCAGCGCGGCACCCAGGATGTCGCCCAGGCTGGCACCGGACTCGGTGGAGCCGTACTCGGCAACGGCCTGCTTCTCCTCGTCCATCTCGCGCGCCTTGATGGAGAGCGTGATGCGGCGGGTCTTCTTGTCGATGTTGGTGATCTTGGCGTCGACCTTCTCACCGACCGCGAAGCGATCCGGACGCTGCTCGCTGCGCTCACGCGACAGCTCGGACTTGCGGATGAAGCCCAGGGCGCCGTCGCCCAGGTTGACCTCGATGCCGTTCTCCACGATGGAAGCGACGGTGCAGGTGACCACCTCGCCCTTGCGGATCGAGTCGATCGCACCGGCGAAGGGATCCTCGGAGAGCTGCTTGATGCCCAGCGAGATCCGCTCCTTCTCCATGTCGACGTCCAGCACCTTGACCTTGACCATCTGGCCCTTGGCGTAGTCGCGCACCGCGTCCTCGCCGCTGCGGTTCCAGTCGATGTCGGAGAGGTGCACCATGCCGTCGATGTCGCCCGGCAGGCCGACGAAGAGGCCGAACTCGGTGATGTTCTTGATCTCGCCTTCCAGCTCGGTGCCCGGCGGGCACTTCGCGGAGAAGCCCTCCCAGGGGTTCTCCAGGCACTGCTTCAGGCCCAGCGAGACCCGGCGCTTCACCGGATCGACGTCGAGGACCATGACCTCGACCTCCTGGCTGGTGGAGACGATCTTGCCGGGGTGGACGTTCTTCTTGGTCCAGCTCATCTCTGAGACGTGGACCAGACCCTCAATGCCCGGCTCCAGCTCCACGAAGGCGCCGTAGTCGGTGATGTTGGTCACGCGGCCCACGAACTTGGCACCGACCGGGTACTTGGCGGCCACGCCCTCCCAGGGATCGGCCTCGAGCTGCTTCATGCCCAGCGAGATGCGCTGCGTCTCGGGGTTGAAGCGGATCACCTGCACCTGCACCTGCTGGCCGACGTTCAGGGCCTCGGTCGGGTGGTTGATGCGCCGCCAGGAGATGTCGGTGACGTGCAGCAGGCCGTCGACGCCGCCCAGGTCCACGAAGGCGCCGTAGTCGGTGATGTTCTTCACCACGCCGTTCAGGATCTGGCCTTCCTCGAGGCTGGCCACCAGCTCCGAACGCTGCTCGGCGCGGGTCTCTTCCAGCACCGCCCGGCGCGAGACCACGATGTTGCCGCGCGAGCGATCCATCTTCAGGATCTGGAAGGGCTGCTCGGTGTGCATCAGCGGGGTCACGTCGCGGATCGGACGGATGTCGACCTGGCTGCCCGGCAGGAAGGCCACGGCACCGCCGAGATCGACGGTGAAGCCGCCCTTGACCCGGCCGAAGATGCGGCCGGTGACGCGCTCGTTGGCCTCGTACTGCTTCTCGAGCTGGGTCCAGGCCTCTTCGCGGCGGGCCTTCTCGCGCGACAGCGCGACCTCGCCGTGCTTGTTCTCCATGCGCTCGAGGTAGACCTCGACCACATCGCCCGGGGAGAGGCTCTCGGCCTCACCGGCCTTCTCGAACTCCTTCAGCGGAATCCGGCCCTCGGCCTTCAGGCCGACGTCCACCATCGCCGCATCGCCGTCGATCGACACGATGGTGCCCTTCAGCACGGCGCCTTCCAGGCTGCCGCCCTTGCCCAGGGATTCGTCCAGCATCTCGGCGAAGCTGTCCATCGATCCGCCCATGCTGGTCTGTTCGCTCACTGCCATACCTAGTCTCGTCCTTTGTCGTCTGTCCGGGCGGCGTTGATCCGTCCGGTTTGCCTCTCGTTAGAGATTGTTTTGGGTGTCGTGCGCCGGTCTGGCCCACCAGGCGTCATGCCTCGGCGCCTCTGGTGGGCTCGGAGAAAGCGGTGTTTCGGCCCCGGACCGGAGGAGTCGCGAAGGCGCGCTTCGGACCGGCTCCGGCGACCTGACGCAACGCAAAACACCCAATCCGGTCGATCACGACCGTTGGGTCCACGCGTTCGGGCCACCCCCGCTTCGCAGTCTTCTGCTGGCAAACCTCTCTTCTTGCACCCAGGCCTTGGGATTGACGCCTGATCAGACCCGGTCGACCCGAGTCCGAACGATCGCCATCGCCTTCTCGAAGACCTCCTCGCGGTCGAGGTCGGAGGTATCGAGCTCGATGGCATCCGGCGCCGGCTTGAGCGGCGCGACCGCACGTTCCTGATCGCGACGGTCGCGCTCCCGCACATCCTGCAGGACGGCCTCGTATATAGCGTCCTCGCCGCGCTCTTGCAACTCGAGACAGCGCCGCCTTGCACGCACCTCTGCACTGGCGGTGACGAAGATCTTCACCTCGGCCTCCGGGCAGACCACGGTGCCGATGTCGCGGCCGTCCAGCACCGCCCCGGCCTTACCGCCGGGCGGCACCTTGGCGAAGGTTTGCTGGTAGTCCAGCAGGGCCGCACGCACCTCCGGGATCGCCGCGGCCAGCGAGGCGCTGGTCGAGACGGCGTTGCTGCGCAGCCCCTCGCGCTCGCTGTCGGCCGGGGTCAGTGCGCGGGCGGCGGCGATGAAGTCGGCGGTGTCCGGTTCGGCCTTGGCGGCCAGTGCTGCGGCCGCGGTCGCGCGGTAGAGCAGGCCGCTGTCGAGATAGGCATAGTCCAGGGTCTCGGCCAGCCGCTTGGCCAGGGTGCCCTTGCCGGCGGCGGCCGGCCCGTCGAGTGCAATGATCAAGCAGCCTCTCCAAGCTTTGCCCCCAGGCCGCGCATCAGCTCGGCAAAGCCCGGGAAGGAGGTGTCGATGAAGCTGGCGTCGTCAACCGTGACCGGCCGTTCGGCGGCGAGGCCGAGCACCAGGAAGCTCATGGCGATGCGGTGGTCCATGTGGGTGGCGACCAGCCCGCCGCCGGGCACCCGGCCCGGCGCGCCGGCCCGGCCGCGGCCCTCGACGATCAGGTCGTCGCCCTGGATCGTCACCGCGACGCCGTTGGCGGCCAGCCCGTCGGCCACGGCCTGCAGGCGGTCGCTCTCCTTGACACGGAGCTCACCCAGGCCGCGCATGACCGTGTGGCCCTCGGCACAGGCCGCGGCCACCGCCAGGATCGGATACTCGTCGATCATCGAGGGCGCGCGCTCGGCCGGCACCTCGACGCCCTTGAGGCGGCCGCCCTTGATGGTGATGTCGGCCACCGGCTCGCCGGAGCCGATCCGCGCCGCGCCGTAGTCGATCTCCACGCCCATCTCGGCGAGCGTGGCGTAGAGCCCGCAGCGCAGCGGGTTGGTGCCGACCGCCGACAGGGTGACCTCGGAGCCGGGCAGCAGCGCCGCCGCCACCGCCGGGAAGGCGGCCGAGGAGGGATCGGCCATCACCTGGATGTCGCGGGCCGTCAGCTCCTGCTCGCCGGCGACGCGAATCTCGCGGGCACCGTCGGGGCGCTCCTCCACAGAGACCTTGGCGCCCAGGTGGGTCAGCATGCGCTCGGTGTGGTCGCGGGTGGCGTGGCGCTCGATCACGCCGGTGCTGCCGGGCGCTGCAAGGCCGGCCAGCAGCACCGCACTCTTCACCTGGGCCGAGGCCACCGGCATCTCGTAGGTGATCGGCAGCAGCCGCTCCGGCCCCTCCAGCAGCATCGGCAGGAAGCGGTCCTCGCGCAGGGTGACCTGTACCCCCATCTGGCCCAGCGGATCGGTGACGCGGCGCATCGGCCGGCGGTTCAGCGAGGCGTCGCCGGTGAGGAAGGCGCGGATCGGCTGCCCGGCCAGCACGCCCATCAGCAGGCGCACGCCGGTGCCGGAGTTGCCGAGGTCCAGCACCTGCCGGGGCTCGGCCAGCCCGCCGACGCCGCGGCCGCTGACCCGCCAGCGGCCGCCGCCGAGGCGCTGCAGCGGCACGCCGCAGGTGGCGAGCGCCGCGGCGGTGCGCAGCACGTCCTCGCCCTCCAGCAGGCCCTCGATCCGGCTCTCGCCCAGCGCCAGCGCCGAGAGCAGCAGCGCGCGGTGCGACATGGACTTGTCGCCGGGCACCTTGGCCCGGCCGCTCAGGGCCTCGCTGGGGTGGGCCGTCAGGGGCCGCTTCTGTGCAAGCTCGCTCATCTCGCCTTTCGCTGAGAAGAGGTGGGTCGTAACGGGGCGCTGCATAGCAGGCCGCTTGCCGGCCCCGCAAGGCGGGCAACGCCGCGGGCAGTCGGGAGGGCCGCAGTGGCAGAGCAGCAGTGGCAGAGCAGCGGTGGCAGAGCAGCGGTGGCAGACAAGACCTGCAGCCCTGTGCTTGCACCTTTGCTAGCTTGCATGATTGACAGGCCGTGACGATCGTGGCACTTGCCACCGCCTTGAATTCCGCGCCGCGCCCAGGGCCTTCCCGGCCCCGCCGCCCTCTGCCCCGCCACGAGAGAACCCGGCGGGCGTCAGGACCGGCAGGGAACGCCAGCGCAGCGCCTATCCAGGAGACTTGCCCCCATGTCCAAACCCGAGTGGGGCCTGAAGCGCATCTGTCAGGCCTGTGCGACCAAGTATTACGATTTCGACCGCCGCCCGATCATCTGCCCTTCCTGCGGGGTGGAGTTCGATCCCGAGGCGATCCTGAAGGCGCGTCGTTCGCGCGCACCCGCGCCGCGCAAGGAGCGTGCCGTCACCGCCGCCGCCGGAGCGAGGGACGACGACGAGGACGGTAACGACGACGACAGCGAGGCCGAGGGCGACGACGATTCCGACGACGACGAGGCCGACGAGGGCATCGACAAGGAGCTGAGCGACGAGAAGGTCCACGCCGACGGCGAGTCGGACGACGACGAGGAGGCCGACGAGGCCGACGACGACGTCGGCCTGGACGACGACGACAGCGACGTCGGCGACGACGAGTTGATCGACGACGACCTGGACAGCGACGACGACGTCGACGACCTGATCGAGGGCGGCAAGGACGACGAGGAGAACCGCTAGTCCGGCGGGTCTTCAACAGACGAGCAGCGTTCCGAAAGCGGGGCGGGTCGGAAGGGGCCCGCCCCGTTTCGCGTTCA
The DNA here is from genome assembly GCA_046233115.1 of Rhodospirillaceae bacterium N.6G. Classification (GTDB taxonomy): domain Bacteria; phylum Pseudomonadota; class Alphaproteobacteria; order Kiloniellales; family JACOMY01; genus JACOMY01. Next base: position 77,728 of record JBJXHM010000011.1, read on the forward strand.
GGGGAGCCTTGGTTTAGCCCGATCGCCTCGGTCATCCGGTCGGATTCGAGCGGCGGCAATCCGGCTGAGGGTCGCGCCGGTGCCCAGCGCGCTGCGCATGGGAGGGTCCGATCGGGCCTGGTCGCGGGGGTCGATTTTTACGCTTGCGCGGCAGCCGGCCTCTCACTATGTTCCGGCTCTCTCGCGGGAGGGGACCCCTCCCGAGGTGCCGTGGGGCTGTAGCTCAGTTGGGAGAGCGCTACAATGGCATTGTAGAGGTCGTCGGTTCGATTCCGTCCAGCTCCACCAAACCACCACCGAGAGCGTCTGCCATCCCGCCGGGACCTTGATTGGTCGGGCGGGATTTTTGGTTTCAGCGGGAACGCTTGGCTGGTCTCGAGTAAGCGGCGCCTTAGTAACGCCTGCTCGCTCACACACTGCCCGCACTGGAAGTGCCGATCGCATTGCGCTCCGGCCCGATCCGCGCCACGATCTACTTCCGTACAGGGTTCCGCGCCGACAGGGGCCAAGCGGCCTGCCGGCCCGGCCATTCAGGAGAAGAGCCATGCGACGCTACCTGTTGAGCCTGTTCCTTCTCGCCTTTGCCGCCGCCGCCTCTGCCGAGACCCTGCCGCTGCCGGAGGGGCTGATCGCCATGAACAGCCCGGCGGGGGAGGAGCTCCTGATCGGGTCGGAGGCGCGGGCCGACTACTTCGATCTGGCCATGCACTTCACCAACCAGATCCATCCGGCCTTCTGCGGGCCGGCCTCGATGGCGATGGTGCTGAACGCGCTCGACGTGCCGCGGCCGGCCTCGAACATGACCCTCGGTCTGGGGATCTTCGACCAGGAAAACCTCTTCACCCCCGCCACCGAGGCGGTGAAACCGCGTGGCCGGATCGAGCAGGAAGGCCTCACCCTGGACGAGCTCGCCGGCATGCTCGAGGCGCACCAACTGGCGGTCGCCGTCCACCACGCCGAGGACTCCTCGCTGGAGGAGTTCCGGCGCCTGGCGATCGAGAGCATCGACGACCACCAGAGCTTCATCCTGGTGAACTACCTGCGCTCCGCCATCGGCCAGCAGAAGGGCGGCCACATCTCCCCGCTCGCGGCCTATGATGCGGAGAGCGACAGGTTCCTCATTCTCGACGTGTCCCGCTACAAGTACCCGCCGGTCTGGGTCGAGGCCGCAGCACTCTTCGCTGCGATGAACACGCCCGACTCCGACAACGACAATCGGTCTCGCGGCTATCTCTTGGTCGGACGATAAGTTAAGAGTGCAGTAGCGGGCTGAGACGCGCTCCTTGAGTTGAAACGGCGGGATTTTCTCCAAATCCGGCCGCCAAACCACAAATACCCACAAAACCGAAAAGATATTGACTAGAGAAGAATGCCTGGTCGATCCTTTGCCGATGCAGGGAGACGGCAAGACCGGCGTGAAGTCCGGCAGGAATGGTAAGACCGGCGTGAGATCGGGCAGGACGGCAGGCTGGCGCCAGAGCGCGCCGGGCGGGCGGCAGGCCGGTGCACCCTAGCCTCGTCCGCTACGTCGAGATCGTAGAGGCCGTCACCTACCGGGTCGGCCGCCTCGCCATGTACCTGCTGTTCGCGATGATGGGCATCCTGCTCTGGTCGTCGCTCTCCAAAACCTTCTTCCTGCCCTCGCTCTGGACCCTGGAGATGGCCCAGTTCACCCTGGTCGCCTACTACCTGCTGGGCGGGCCCTATTCGCTGCAGCTCGGCTCCAACGTGCGCATGGACCTCTTCTACGGCAACTGGTCGACCCGCCGACGGGCCTGGTTCGACGCGGTCACCGTGCTGGCCATGCTGTTCTATCTTTGTATTCTGCTCTACGGCGGCCTCTCCAGCACCAGCTACGCGCTGGAGTACGGCGAGCGCAGCTACTCCGCCTGGCGCCCCTACATGGCGCCGATCAAGATCGTCATGTGCATCGCGATCTTTCTCATGCTGCTGCAGGGCATCGCCGTCCTGCTGCGCGACATCGCCAAGATCAAGGGCATCGAGATCCCCAATCCGGCCGAGAAGCGGGGCCAGAGCTGATGTCCTACGAGATGATCGCCTTCTCCATGTTCGCGGCGATGATGGTGATGCTCTTCACCGGCCAGCGGGTCTTCGCGGTGATCGGCTTCGTCGCCGTGGTCGCCGCCCTGCTGCTTTACGGTGACGGCGGCTCCGAGCTGGCCTTCTCGGCGGCGATGAAGGCGATGAAGTGGTACCCGCTGCTGACCCTGCCGATGTTCATCTTCATGGGCTACGTGCTGTCGGAATCGCGGCTCGCCGACGACCTCTACCGCATGTTCCACGTCTGGATGGGGCCGCTGAACGGCGGGCTCGCAATCGGCACCATCCTCTTGATGGTGCTGATCTCCGCAATGAACGGCCTCTCGGTCGCCGGCATGGCGATCGGCGCCACCATCGCGCTGCCGGCCCTGCTGCGCCGGAACTACGACAAGCGCATGGTGACCGGGGTGATCCAGGCCGGCTCCTCGCTCGGCATCCTGGTGCCGCCCTCGGTGGTGCTGGTGCTCTATGCCATGATCGCGCGCCAGCCGGTGGGCCAGCTCTGGCTGGCCGGGGTCTTTCCCGGCCTGATGATGGCCGCCCTCTTCATCGCCTACATCGCCATCCGCTGCCGCCTGCAGCCGAGCCTGGGCCCGGCGCTTAGCGAGGAGGAGCGCCGGGTCCCCCTCGCCGAGAAGTGCCGCCTGCTGCTGGCCGGCCTGCTGCCGCTGGTGATCTTCGCGGCGATGATGCTGCCCTTCCTCAAGGGCTGGACCAGCCTGGTCGAGAGCTCCGCCATCGGCGCGCTCACCGCGCTGGCCGCCGCCGTGCTGAAGCGGCGCCTCACCCGCCAGGTCTTCGAGGACTCGGTGCGCAAGACCCTGGCGGTCTCCTGCATGTTCATGTGGATCATCGTCGCCGCGCTCTGCTTCGGCGCGGTGTTCGACGGCCTGGGCGCGGTCAAGGCGATCGAGGGCTTCTTCGTCGGCCAGCTCGAGCTCGGTCCCTGGGAGATCCTGATCCTCATGCAGATCTCCTACCTGCTGCTGGGCACCTTCCTGGACGACACCGCCATGCTGGTGATCGTGGCGCCGCTCTACGTGCCGCTGGTCCAGGCGCTGGGCTTCGACCTGATCTGGTACGGGGTGCTCTACACCATCACCTGCCAGATCGCCTACATGACGCCGCCCTTCGGCTATAACCTCTTCCTGATGCGCGCGATGGCGCCGCCGGAGATCTCGCTGAAGGACATCTACGGCTCCATCGTGCCCTTCGTCGGCGTGATGCTGCTGGCGCTGGCCCTGGTCACCGCCTTCCCCGACATCGCGCTCTGGCTGCCGCAGGAGGTCTACGGGAACTAGAGCTTGCCACCTGTTCACGGAACCGGCCCACAGCGGGCAAGGAGAAGGACCACGACAAGGTCCGAGCAACAGAGGAGGATCACCGATGGGTACCCGACGCAAGTTTATCGCCACCGCCGGTCTGGCCGGTGCCGCGGCCCTGGCGGCACCCGCCGTGCACGCGCAGAGCAAGATCCGCTGGCGCATGCAGACCTACGCCGGCCCGGCGCTGGCCGAGCACGTGGTGAAGCCGGCGATCGACGCCTTCAACCAGGTCGCCGGCGACGAGATGGAGATCGAGCTCTACTTCGCCGACCAGCTGGTGCCGACCGGCGAGCTGTTCCGCGCCATGCAGCGCGGCACCATCGACGCGGTGCAGTCCGACGACGACTCCATGGCCTCGCCGACCGAGGTCGCGGTCTTCGGCGGCTATTTCCCCTTCGCCAGCCGCTATTCGCTGGACGTGCCGGTGCTGTTCAACCAGTACGGCCTCGACAAGATCTGGGAGGAGGAATACGCCAAGGTCGGGGTCAAGTGGATCTCGGCCGGTGCCTGGGACCCCTGCCACTTCAACACCACCGACCCGATCAACTCGCTGAAGGACCTGGAGGGCAAGCGGGTCTTCACCTTCCCCACCGCCGGACGCTTCCTCAGCCAGTTCGGGGTGGTGCCGGTGACCCTGCCCTGGGAGGACGTCGAGGTCGCGATGCAGACCGGGGAGCTGGACGGGATCGCCTGGTCCGGCATCACCGAGGACTACACCGTGGGCTGGGCCGACGTGACCAACTACTTCCTCACCAACAACGTCTCCGGCGCCTGGGCCGGCTCCTTCTACGCCAACATGGACAAGTGGAACGAGCTGCCGGAGCGCATGAAGACCCTGCTGAAGCTGGCCATGGACAGTAGTCACTACTATCGCCAGTGGTGGTACTGGGGCGGCGAGGCCAACCTGCGGGTCAACGGCACCAAGCTGAAGCTGACCACCATCCCCGATGCCGAGTGGGCGACGGTGGAGAAGGCCGCACACGTCTTCTGGGACGAGATCGCCGCCGAATCGCCGGTCAAGGCGAAGGTGATCGAGGTCTTCAAGAAATATAACGACGTGATGGAGAAGGCCGGACGGCCCTACCGCTACAACAGCTAGGCTGCTACCCGCTCCCCCGGCCGGTCGTCGGGGGAGCGGGACGCATCACGTAGAACCGGCTGACCCTACTTCGGCAGCGTCCCATTGTAGGCGGTGGTCACCTGCAGCATGGCGGAGTCGTCCTGGTCGGCGACGGTCTCCAGTGCCAGGCGATACCAGTCGTAGGCGGTCTCGCCGATGGCCATGCCGGTCTCCATCGCCTTGGCCATGCCAAGGCAGTAGCGCGAGTCCTTCTCGCGCAGGCCGATCGCCAGGCCGAAGCTGTCGGCCAGGCGGCCCTCCGCCATCGGCCGGATCATCCGCTTCACGTGCGGGCTGGCACAGGGACCGCTCTCGACCGCCGCCACCAGGGTGTCGGGGTCCAGCCCCAGCTTGCGCGCCAGGTGGGCCGCCTCCGCGATCGAGGCCACGTGCACCGCGCCCAGCAGGTTGTTTATCAGCTTGAAGGCGGTGCCGGTCCCCACCGCGCCGAAGTGCAGGATCTGGCTGGAGAGCGGCTCCAGCAGCGGCCGCGCGCGCTCCAGGTCGGCTGCCTCGGCGCCCACCAGCAGCACCAGCCCGCCGGCCGCCGCCGCCGAGGGCGGCCCGTTCACCGGACAGTCGAGGTAGGAATGGCCCCGCTCGGCCGCCGCCGCCGCCAGGCGCTGCACCTGCTCGTGCGAGATGGTGCTGCACTCCGCGACCAAGGCGCCTTCCTGCGCCTGCGCCAGCGCCCCCTCCGGCCCCAGCCAGACCGCCGAAGAGGCAGCGTCGTCGGCCACCATGGAGAAGAGAGCCTCGGCCCCCGCGGCGGCCTCGGCCGGGCTCGCGGCGACCGTCGCGCCGGCGGCGGCCAAGGCCCCGGTCCGCCCGGGCGAGCGGTTCCACACCGTCACCTCATGCCCGGCTTCCAGCAATCGTGCGGCCATGCCGCTTCCCATCTTGCCCAGCCCGAAGAACGCGATCCTTGCCATGCCACAGCACCTCTTGCACTTGTTCCGTCCGCTTGCCCCTCAGGCTAGAGCAGACCCCGTCCCATCGAAAGGCCTAGCGAGGATCGCCGGTCGGCCGGCCGCTGGCTCAGTCCGAACCGCCCTGGGTGAAATCCTCCCGGCGCAGGCCGTGGCGGACCATCTTCTCGTAGAGGGTCTTGCGGGAGAGGCACAGGCCCTCGTAGGTGGCCTTCAGGTTGCCGCCGTTGAGCGCCAGGGCAGCGGCGATGGCCTGCTTCTCGAAGGCCTCGACCTGCTCGGCCAGGCTGGCGGGCTCAGTTGGCGGCGCGCGGTCGTCGATCGGCAGGCCCAGCACGAAGCGGTCGGCGGCGTTCCGCAGCTCGCGCACGTTGCCGGGCCAGGGCCGGGCGGCGATCGCGGCCAGGTCGCCGGCCGAAACCGCCGGCGCCTCGCGGCGGTAGCGGTGCGCGCCCTCGTTCACCAGGTGCTGGAACAGCAAGGGCGCATCGCCCATGCGCTCGCGCAGCGGCGGCAGGGTGATGGAGACCACGTTCAGACGATAGTAGAGGTCGTCGCGGAAGCGGCCCTCTCGCACCTCGCGGGCCAGGTCCTCCTTGGTCGAGGCGAGAAAGCACACGTCCAGCGGCACCGTCTCGTTGGAGCCGAGCGGCTCGATCACCCGTTCCTGGATCACCCGCAGGAGCTTGGCTTGCAGCGGCAGGCTGAGCGAGCAGACCTCGTCCAGGAAGAGGGTACCGCCGCGGGCATGCTCGAACTTGCCGACCCGGGCGCGCAGCGCCCCGCCTACACCCTGCTCGTGCCCGAAGAGCTCGCTCTCCAGCAGGTCGGCCGGCAGCGCCGCCATGTTGATGGCGACGAAGGGTCGGTCGCGCCGCTCCGACAGCTCGTGCAGGGCGCGGGCGGCCAGTTCCTTGCCGGTGCCAGTCTCGCCGGCCAGCAGCACGTCGACGTCGCTGCGGGCGATGGTGCGGATGCGGTGGCGCAGCTCGACCATCGCCTGGCTGCGCCCCACCAGAGTGCTTTCCAGCCAATCACGCTTCTCAAGCTGGCTGCGCAGCCGGCGGTTCTCCAGGGTCAGACGGCGCTTGTCGGTGGCGCGCTGCACGCTGTCGGTCAGCCGCGAGGCGGGGAAGGGCTTCTCCAGGAAGTCGTAGGCGCCGGCCTGCATGGCGCTGACCGCCAGCGGCACGTCGCCATGGCCGGTCACCAGGATCACCGGCAGGTCGGGGTCGATCTCGCGGACCGCGGCCAGCAGGGCCAATCCGTCCATCCTGGGCATGCGGATGTCGCTGACCAGCACCCCTTCGAAACCGCGCTGCACCCGTTCCAGCGCGCGCTCGGCGCGAGCGAAGCAGGTAACCTCGAAATCGGCCAGCTCCAGGCTCTGCGCGGTGGAGAGGCGCACCGCCTCCTCGTCGTCGACCAGGATCACCTGTCCGGCCATCATTGCGCGGCGACCTCTTGAGAGGCGTCATGGGGCGCCGCGGCCCGCTTCAGGGTGACGGTGAAGCAGGCCCCGCCCCCGGCCACGTCCTTGGCCCGGTTGGCGGCCTCGAGCCGGCCGTCGAAATCCCTCACGATGTTGTAGGAGATCGAGAGGCCGAGCCCCAGGCCCTTGCCAACCTCCTTGGTGGTGAAGAAGGGGTCGAAGATCCGCTCCAGGTCACCCGTCCTCAGACCGGGACCGTTGTCCGCCACACTCAGCACCACGGCGGCGTCTTCGACCGCTACCGCAAGCTCGATCCTCGGTTCCGCGGCCTCGCGCACCGCGTCCAGCGCGTTGGTCAGCAGGTTCACCAGCACCTGCTGCAGGCGCACATGGCCGCCGCTGACCCAGAGCGGCCCGTCGGGCAGGTCAAGAACGAGATCCACGCCGGCCTTCTCCATCTGACCAGAGAGCAGCGCCAGGCTCTCCTTCACCACCGCGGCCAGCGAAACCGGGCGGATCGCCGCCTGCGGCCGGCGGGCGAAGCTGCGTAGGTGGCGCGAGAGCTCGGCCATGCGGTCGGTCAGCTTCACGATCTGCTCCAGGTTGGCCTTGGCCCGCTCCTCTTGTCCGCGCGCCAGGAAGGCGCCGGCGTTGTCGGCGAAGGAGCGGATCGCGGTCACCGGCTGGTTGAACTCGTGGCTCATCGCCGCCGACATCTGGCCCAGGGCCGCCAGCTTCCCGGCCTGCACCAGGTCGGACTGGGCCTGGCGCAGGTCCTGCTCGGTCAGCTTGCGCTCCCGTACCTCGTCCTCCAGCAGCAGGTTGGCGTGGGTCAGGTCGGCGGTGCGCTCCTCGACCATGCGAGCCAAGGTCGCCTGCGCCTCTTCGCGGGCGCGCAGCCGCTCGACCAGGCGGCGGCGGCGCTGCCACAAGAGCGCGATCACCAGCCCCAAGACCAGGATGGCGAAGCCGACCAGCAGCATGGAGTTGAAGGCCTGGGAGCTGGCCGAGCGGGTCGGCAGCAGCAGGTTCATGGTCCAGCCCTCCGAGGGCAGGGCCTGGGCGAGCTGCAGATAGCTGCCGGCGCCCTCGCCCGACTCGATGGCGACGCGCCGTCCTGCCTCCGGCACCCCTCCGGCGAAGGGCAACCCCAGATCGCTCAGGTGTTCCAGGTCGAACTGCCGGGTCTCGGCGATGCGGGTCCTGGCGGCCGGCTGCAGCGGCGCCAGCAGCTTCATGCGCCAGTCGGGATTGCCCGACAGCAGCACCACGCCGTCGGGATCGGCGACGAAGAGCTGGTAGGGACTGGCGCTCAGCTCCTGCTCCAGGCCCTCGACCCCGACCTTCACCACCACGGCGCCCAGGATCCGTCCGACCTGCACCACCGGGTAGGAGAAGTAGTAGCCACGCTTGGCCGAAGTGGTGCCGAGCGCGAAGAAGCGCCCGAGCCGGCCCTGCAGGGCCGCGGTGAAGTAGGGCCGGTAGCTGAAGTTCCGCCCCACGAAGGTGACCGGATCGGCCCAGTTCGAGGCGGCCAGCGTGGTGCCTGCGTGGTCCAGCAGGTAGGTGTCGGCCGCCCCGCTGGCGACGTTCCAGAGCGAAAGGCGGTGGTTGACCCGGTGCAGCAGCTCGTCGTCGTCCGGCGCCTGCAGCAACGCCCGGATCGCGGTGGACTCGGCATAGATCCGTGGCAAGGCACGGTAGCGGTCGAGCCAGCCGCGCAGGTTCTCCGCCTGCAGCGCCAGCACGGTCCGCCCCCGCGCCGCGGTCTCGGCCAGAAAGAAGTCGAAGGCGGACTGGTAGCTGCCCCAGAGCAGCAGCCCGAAGAGGACAGCCGCCAACAGGGCAAGGCCGCGCTTGCGACTGGTCGTGGCGTTCCCTGCGCGCTGGCTCATCTGACGGCTCGGCCTCCCGGATGGGAGCCTAGTGCGTTTCGGATCTGAACGGAACCGGCACGCCTATACCCGGCCCAGGGGTTCTGTACCAGACAGGGGGCTTCGCGCTAGGGTTGGCGCAACGAGAACAAAACGCCCCGGGGAGCCTCTGCCGTGTCACCACGCTCGATCTTCTACGCCATCTTCGCCGCCGGCCTGCTGGTGACCTTCCTGCTCTCTCTGATCTCGAGCGGAGCGCTCTGGCTGCTGGTTCTGGTGCTACCCTACGGCGCGCTGGGCATCTGGGACATTCACATCTCCAAGTCCAACGTGCTGTCCAACTATCCGGTCATCGGTCACGCCCGCTACGCGCTGGAGTTCATCAGCCCGGAGATCCGCCAGTACTTCATCGAGACCAACCAGAGCGGCCGCCCCTTCAACCGCCTGCAGCGCAACCAGGTCTACGCCCGCGCGGAGGCCGGCCCCGACACCCTGCCCTTCGGCACGCAGTACGACCTGGAAGAGGTCGGCTACCACAGCGCGAGCCACTCCCTGGCCCCCAAGAAGGTCGCGGTCGAGGACGCGCGCGTTCTGGTCGGCGGCGCCGACTGCAAGCAGCCCTACAACGCCTCCAGGCTGAACATCTCGGCGATGAGCTTCGGCGCGCTCAGCCCCAACGCGATCCGCGCGTTGAACAGTGGCGCCAGGATCGGCGGTTTCGCCCACAACACCGGCGAGGGCGGCCTCAGCCGCTATCACCTCGAGGGCGGCGGCGACATCTTCTGGCAGATCGGTACCGGCTATTTCGGCTGTCGGACCAAGGAGGGCGGCTTCGACCCGGTGGCCTTCAAGGACCGGGCCGCCAACCCGGCCGTCAAGATGATCGAGATCAAGCTCTCCCAAGGCGCCAAGCCGGCGCATGGCGGCGTGCTGCCGGGCGCCAAGGTCAGCGCCGAGATCGCCGAAGCCCGCGGCGTTCCGATCGGCGAGGACTGCATCTCGCCGCCGGCCCACAGCGCCTTCGACAGCCCCGAAGGCCTGCTGGACTTCGTCGGTCGCCTGCGCGAGCTCTGCGGCGGCAAACCGGTGGGCTTCAAGCTGGCGATCGGCCGGAAGAGCGAGTTCCTTGGCATCTGCAAGGCCATGACCGCCGGCGGTCCGCTGCCCGACTTCATCACCATCGATGGCGCCGAGGGCGGCACCGGTGCCGCCCCCAACGAGTTCTCGGACCGGCTGGGCATGCCGATCCAGGACGCGCTGGTCTTCGTGCAGAACGCGCTGGTCGGCAGCGGCCTGCGCGAGCGCCTGGTGCTGATCGGCAGCGCCAAGACCGTCTCCGGCTTCGACATGATCAAGAAGATCGCCGTCGGTGCCGACATGGTGAACGCGGCGCGCACCATGCTCTTCGCCGTCGGCTGCATCCAGGCGCTGCGTTGCGACACCAACCGCTGCCCCTCGGGCATCGCCACCCAGGACCCGCACCGCAACCGGGCGGTCGACGTGGAACTGCGCCAGCAGCATGTCGCCAACTACCACGCCGCGACGGTGCGCAGCTTCCTCGACCTGGTCGGCGCCATGGGCCTGGACCATCCGGGCCAGCTCGGGCCGGAGCACCTGCTGCGCCGCCAGGGCGACCAGCGCGACGAGAACTACCGCAGGCTCTACGAGTGGTTGGAGCCGGGCCAGCTCTTGTCCGGCAGCCCGCCCCTGGATTGGGCAGAGGACTGGGCAGCGGCCAGCGCAGCGCGCTTCTGACCCGAGCAGCCCGTCACAGGCTGGGATCGGCCAGGTGCTGCCTCAGCCAATCGGCGTAATCCTTGGCGGCGGCCTCCACCGTGTGCTCCTGCTCCTCGACCCCGACCACGTTCTTGGCGACGTGGGCGCCGTAGCGCGCAGCGGCATAGACCAGGGCGGCATGCACCTCGGTCGCCGGCACGCTGCGATTCTGGCGGTTGGCCAGGGCGATGTAGGCGTCGGCCAGTTTCAGGAAGGCAGCGGGATCGAGCTGCCCCTCCTTGCGCGCGGCCCGGCGCTCCTTGCGGTTCATCGATAGCTCTCACTTCTTGCTCGCTCTTGCTGTCGCACTATGCCCGCCCCGGCGAGCGACGCCAGCCCCGCGGTCGCTCCCCATGGTGACCCCCGTGGTGGCCCCCGTGGTGGCCCCCGTGGTGGCACTGCGTCGGAAAGACTGGAAAAATCCCCCAAGAAACGCGTATTCTGCAACAAAGGAGCGCTGAATGCAGGATTTCGGCAGCGCCTTCCTGCAGGCCTTCGGCTTGCTGGTAGCGCTGGACCCCAATTTGCTGGAGATCGTGGGCCTCTCGCTGCAGGTCAGCCTGACGGCGGTCCTGATCGCGGCCGTCGTCGGCATGCCCCTGGGCGCACTGCTGGCGGTGCTGCGCTTCCCCGGGCGCGGCGCGGTGCTGGTGGTGCTGAACGCCCTGATGGGGCTGCCGCCGGTGGTGGTGGGACTGCTGATCTACCTGCTGCTGTCGCGCGCCGGGCCGCTGGGGGTGCTGCAGCTCCTCTACACCCCGACCGCGATGATCATCGCCCAGTGCGTGCTGGTCACCCCCATCGTCGCGGCGCTGACCCGGCAGACGGTGGAGGATCTGCATACCGAGTATGACGAGCAGCTCCGCAGCTTCGGCATTGGCCCGCTGGGTTCGGTCGGAACCCTGCTGTGGGACGGGCGCTTCAGCCTGATGACCGCGCTCTTGGCCGGTTTCGGGCGCGCCTCGGCCGAGGTCGGCGCGGTGCTGATCGTCGGCGGCAACATCAACCATGTGACCAGGGTCATGACCACCACGATCGCGCTGGAGACCTCCAAAGGCAACCTGGCGCTGGCACTGGGCCTGGGGGCAATCCTGATCGCCATCGCGATCCTGGTGAACGCCCTGCTCTATCTGCTGCGCGGCGCAGCGACGAGGCTGAGCTATGCCTGACGGTTCGCTGCAATCGAGCGCCTTTGCACTTGCCCCCACGAGCGAGCACCTCCTGCCGCTGCGCGGCGCGGACCTCAGGATCACGCGCAAGGGACGCCGCCTGCTGGACGTCGATAACATTGCCTTCGAGGGCGAGGGCCTGACCGCGATCCTGGGACCGAACGGGGCCGGCAAGAGCCTGCTGCTGCGCGTGCTGTCCGGTCTGGTGACCCCGGACGAAGGCCTGGTGTTCTGGGGCGCCGGCTCGCCGCAGCGCAGCCAGCGCCGGCGGCTGGGTTTCGTGTTTCAACGGCCGGTGCTGCTGCGCCGTTCCGCACTCGCCAACGTCGTCTACCCGTTGCGCGCCGCCGGGCTCTGCCGCCGCGAGGCGCGGGACCGTGCCTTGGCGGCCTTGGACCAGGCCCGGCTGTCGCATCTGGCGGAGCGGCCGGCCCGGGTCTTCTCCGGCGGCGAGCAGCAGCGCCTGGCGCTGGCGCGCGCGCTGGCCGCCGCGCCCGAGATCCTCTTCCTGGACGAGCCCACGGCCAGCCTGGACCCGGCCTCGGTGCTGGCGATCGAAGAGATGATCGCCCGCGCCCGCGACGCCGGCACCCGCGTGGTGCTGGTCAGCCACGACTGCGGCCAGGCCCGGCGGCTGGCCGACGAGGTGATCTTCATGAATCGTGGACGGCTAGTGGAGCGCCAGCAGGCCGAGACCTTCTTCGAGACCCCGGACAGCCGGGAGGCGCGGGCCTATCTCTCCGGCGAGATCCTGTTCTAGGCCATGGCGGTGCTTTCCGGCCGAATGCCCTGGGGAGCAAGGGCTTGAGGGGCAGATCATCAGCCCGGCGTCGCGCGGCGCGTTTGACCGAGGAACCTCCAGCAACCAGCGGTGATAGCGATCGCCAGGAGACTGGCGAAGCGTCGCCCCTTGGGCCATTCTCCCCGGATGACGAGACGCCGACGCGTGATCCGAAGCAGGGAGGAACGCCAACCTTGACCACCGCTTTCCTGACCACCAAAGAGCTGGCCGAGCTGCTGCGGGTCAAGGAACGCAAGGTCTACGACCTGGCGGCGGCGGGCGAGGTTCCCTGCCGCCGGGTCACCGGCAAGCTGCTGTTTCCGCGTGCCGAGATCGAGGCCTGGCTGCAGGGCGGCAGCGTCGCGGCGCAGCCGGAAAGCCTACCGCCCATCGTCGCCGGCAGCCACGATCCCCTGTTGGACTGGGCCTTGCGCCAAGCGGGAACCGGGCTCGCCTCCTTCTTCGACGGCAGCCTGGACGGGCTGGAGCGGGTGGCCAGGCGGACCGCCTCGCTCTGCGGCACCCATGTCTTCGAGGGCAAGGACGTCTGGAACCTGGAGCATCTGCAGGCCCGTTTCGCCGGCCAGCCGGTGGTGGCCCTGACCTGGGCGAAGCGGCGCCAGGGCCTGATCCTGCCGCCGGGCTCACCGATCAAGAGCGTGGCCGGTCTCGCCGGCAAGCGCGTCACCCTGCGCCAGACCACGGCCGGCAGCCGGATCCTCTTCGAACATTTCGCCAAGGAAGCCGGTCTCGCCGAGGGCGACTTCGAGACGGTCGGCGTGGTGCGAACCGAGACCGAGGCCGCAGCGGACGTAGCCGGCGGCCGGGCCGACGCGGCCCTGGGCCTGGAGGCCGGCGCCCGGCAGTTCGGCCTGGATTTCCGCCTACTGATCGAGGAGACCTTCGATCTGGTGGTCTGGCAGCGCGCCTACTTCGAGGCGCCGCTGCAAGCGCTCTGGAGCTTCTGCCGCAGCGAAGACTTCCGGCAGAAGGCGGCCGAACTGGGCGGCTACGATCTCACCAACTACGGGCAGGTACGCTGGATCGGCGGCTAGGGCAGTTCAGCGGGAGCGGCCCAGGCTCCAACCGCAGGCCTGGGCCGCTCCGGAAGCCGCCGACACCGGGGCTTCCTCCTAGGAAGACAAGTTAGTTGGCGTTGGGATAGAAGAGCTGCTGGCCGTCGACCTTGAAGGCGGCAATGGTCTCCTGGCCTTCCGGCGAGAGCAGCCAGTCGACGAAGACCGCGCCCTCCTTGGTCTTGACGCCCGGGCAGGCCTCCGGGTTGATCGGGATCACGCCGTACTGGTTGAACATTTGCGGATCGCCCTCGACTACGATCCTGTAGTCGCCCTTGTTGGCGAAAGCGATCCAGGTCGCACGATCGGTCAGGACGTAGGCCCCCATGCCGGTGGCGGCGTTCAGGGTGGCCCCCATGCCGGAGCCGGTCTCGCGATACCAGTCGCCGGAGGCGGCAGCGGGATCCACCCCAGCCTGCTTCCAGAGCGCCAGCTCCTTCTTGTGTGTGCCGGAATCGTCGCCTCGCGAAGCGAAGGCGGCCTTGGCCTCGGCGACCTTGGTCAGGGCCTCGGCCACGTTGGCGGCAGCGGCCAGCCCGGCCGGGTCGGCGGCCGGACCGACGATCACAAAATCGTTGTACATCAGGTCTTTGCGCCAGAGTCCCTTGCCGTCGGCGACGAAGGCCTCCTCGGACGGCTTGGCGTGCACCAGCAGCACGTCGCCGTCGCAGTTGGCGGCGTTCTTGATCGCCTGGCCGGTGCCGACCGCCACCACCCTGACCTCGATCCCACTCTTGTCCTTGAAGATCGGCAGCAGATAGTCGTAGAGGCCCGAATTCTGCGTCGAGGTCGTGGACTGAACGATGATGAAGGGATCGTCGGCGAGCGCCGGCGCGACCGAGACGGCGAGAGCAGCCGCGACAAGCAGGGAACGACCGGTAGAGAGCATGGGAACACCCGGGGGTTATGGAAGGCCCCAGCATCCTGCATTGTTATGCATTCTCTGTCAATTTGTTCAAAAGCTGTTGGTAGAAAGCAGGATTACGAAGAACTGGACAGGCCATACGGCCTATAGCGATCATCTGGAAGAAAAATACAACCTATTGTTCGGATCAGACAGCAATCAGTTGGCCGTCTCGCCGATCCGGCCTAGTCTTTGGAACTTTCGCCGGTAGGTGGCGGGCGGCAAGCCGACGCGGCGTTTGAAGATGCGGCGGAACGAGGCCGGATCCTCGTAGCCGACGGAGTGGCCGACCGCGTCGACCGGAAGATCCTCGGTCTCGAGCGCCTGCTTGGCCTCCTCTATGCGCAGGGCCTGCACATACTCGATCGGCGAGTAGCCGGTGGCGGCACGGAAACGGCGCGCAAAGGTGCGGGGATTGAGTCCCGAGCGTTCCACCATCCGTTCGACGGGATTGGGGCCGGCATAGTTCTCGGCAATCCAGACTTGGCTGTCCGCAATCGGTCGGTCGCTGCTGTCCCTCGGCCGCGTCATCATCGCGTAGGGCGACTGCCCTTCCGCGTGCCCGGAGATCAGGAAGACCTTGGCGGTCTCGATGGCGGATCGCTGCCCGCAGAATCGCGCGATCAGATAGATAGCCAGGTCATGCCAGGCGCTGACGGCCCCCGCGGTCACGACGCGATCCGCCTCGGAACTCAGGCAGAGCGCCGCCTCGTTCCGGTAACGGACTTCGGGAAAGATCCGCTGGAAGGTATCCCGGTAGGCCCAGTGCGCCGTGGCCTCGCGGCCGTCGAGGAGACCGGCCTCGGCCAGCAGCAGCGACCCCGAACAGACCGAGCAGACCAGCGATCCCTTGCCATGGACCTGTTTCAGCCAGGCGATTTCCGGCAAGAACCGCTCCCGCGGGCTTTCGTGAATGGAGGTGTAGAAATCGCAGACCACGACCGCGTCGGGCGCCTTCATCTCAGCAACCGCCGCGTGTGGCTCCACCGGGATGTTGCCCACACAATAGAAGGGCTTGCCCTCGGCCGAGACGATGCGGACGTCGAGCAGTTCCCGCCCCGGCGCACCGATGGTCATGTCCGGATAGACGGCACCGACTGAGGTCAAGACATCGTAAAGACCGTAAAGTACCGACGCTGAACTGTCCGGGGCGGCAAGAATTGCAACCTGCGGCTTGTGTTGTTCCATCATGGTGCTGCGATCCCTGTCAAACCAATCACTTGACCGCTGTGCTTTCAGTGCCTGTCCACTTTGCCTTGCTTCTGTCAGTTATGCCACTGGCCAGAGGGAGGAGCGCGCGTAGGCTTTCCGCACGACGATTGCGGAGGCAGACGATGGACAACTTGGAGACAGGTCTGACGACCCTACGTGCGGACTTCCACGGTGAGGTCCTGACCAGCGGCGATGCGGGCTACGACGAGGCGCGCGCCGTGTGGAACGCCATGATCGACCGGAGACCCACCCTGATCGTGCGCTGCCGCGATGCGGCCGATGTGGCCCGCGCGGTCACCTTTGCCAGCCGACATGCGCTGCCGGTCTCGATCCGCGGCGGCGGCCACAACGTCGCCGGGCATGCCGTCGCGGACCAGGGGCTGATGATCGATCTCTCGCTGATGCGTGACGTCAAGGTCGATCCGGACGCCCGCCTGGCCAGAGTCGCCGGCGGGGCGCTCTGGGCCGATGTCGATCGCGCTACCCAGGCCCACGGCCTGGCCACGCCCGGCGGCCTGATCTCGGATACCGGGGTCGCCGGCCTGACCCTGTCGGGCGGCATCGGCTGGCTGCGCGCACGCCACGGCCTCTGCATCGACAATCTGGTCGCTGCCGAGGTGGTGACGGCCGACGGCAAGCTGGTCACGGCCAGCGCCGGGGAGAATCCCGACCTGCTTTGGGCGCTGAAGGGCGGCGGCGGCAACTTCGGCGTGGTCGTCAGCTTCACCTTCGCGCTGCATCCCTTCGGCCCGGAGGTCATGCTCGCGGCGCCGATCTACCCCCTCTCGGCCGGAGCGGGGCCGATCCGTGCCTGGCGCGACTTCCTGGCCGACAAGAACGACTGCGTGGCCTCGCTCTGCGAGTTCGCAACCGGCGCCGAGAGCGATGACTTCCCGCCGGAGTTCAGGGGAAAGCGGATCTACACCCTGTGCTGCGTCTACAACGGCGATGCGGCCGAAGGCGAGGCCTTGTTGCAGCCACTGAGAGAACTCGGTCCGCTGGTCACCGACTACTCCGGCCGCATGAGCTATTGCGAGCTACAGACGCTCTTCGATACGCTGATGCCGGCCGGCGACTTCCGTTGCTACTGGAAGGCGCGTTACCTGACCGACCTCAGCGATGCGATGATCGATGTGGCACTGGAAAACGGCGCCGCTGCCCCCTCCGACAACACGCTGTCATCATTGTGGAACTTCGGCGGCGCCACCGCCGCAGTGCCGGCCGAGGCCACGGCCTTCGGCGACCGCTCGATGGGCTGGATGTACTCCCTGGACGGAGTCTGGTCCGATCCTGCCGACGACGCCCGCAACATCGCGTGGGCACGTGCGGGCTGGGAGAGCGCGGCGCCCTATGCCCAGGCCGGCCGTGCCTACCTGAACTTCCCCGGCCACGGCGAGGACAACGCGGAACTGACCCGCAGCAGCTTCGGCGCAAACTACCGGCGGCTGGCTGCGATCAAGGCGAAGTACGACCCGCAGAACCTCTTCCGTTTCAATCAGAACATCCAGCCCGAGGCGTGACATGCAGAGCGTCCCCTTCCCGGCCACGCGTCCAGGCGAGATCTTCCTGACGGAGGGCGGAACCGAGACCGAGGTGCTGTACAAGCACGGTTTCGCCCTTCCGGAGTTCGCGATGTTTCCGCTGTTGGAGGATCCCAAGGCCGTCGCCGTGCTGCGCGAGGTATTCCGCGCGCCGCTCGAGATCGCAGCCGAGCACCGCTTCTCGGTCATGCTGACCGGGCTCGACTATCGCGCCAGCCCGGACTGGGGAGCGAAACTCGGCTACACGCCGCCCGCGCTTGCGGAAGCGACCCGGCAAGCGATCGCCTTCCTGCGCGAGATCGCGGCCGACTATGCCGATCGCATTCCCCGCGTGCTGATTGGGGGAGTCCTCGGGCCACGCGGCGACGCCTATCAGCTCAATCAGACGATCACCGTAGACGAGGCCGAGTCCTACCACAGCGTTCAGCTTGCCACCCTGAAAGAGGCGGGCGCCGACTTCGCTTGTGCAATGACCATCAACAACGTGCCGGAAGCCGTCGGCGCAGCCCGGGCCGCGGCCCGCATCGGCCTGCCGTTCTCCGTTTCCCTTACCTTGGACGGTAACGCACGCCTGAAGTCCGGGCCGAGCCTGGCTGAAGCCATCATCGCAATCGACCGGGAGGCAGGAGAGGCCGCCCCCGCCTTCTACCTGCTGAACTGCTCGCATCCGGTGGAGTTCCTGCCGGCCTTCGACGGTGGCGCCTGGACCACGCGCTTGCGCGGCATTCGCCCCAATGCCTCGAAGATGGAGAAGATCGCGCTTTGCAGGCTCGGCCATCTGGAGGAAGGCGATCCGGAGGAACTGGGCCGCATGATGGGGGTGCTCGCGCGGCGCTTCCCCCACATGGACATCTGGGGCGGCTGTTGCGGTACCGGCGAGAGGCACCTACGCGAGATCGCGAAGAACCTACGCGCGGTCAGCGCCGCGGTGGCTTCACCAGTCTAGAAACAGATGCCGCTCTGCGAGCGCCTGTCCCTGGCCGTCCCTTGGAGCAGGATAGCGTCAAACCGAAACGATTTGCCGTCTGAATCCTGCTCTATAAGTTTGAAAAATGCAGCAGATTCACGCGATCAGGTGAGCCCACCTGACCGCGATCGGCTCTAGCCGCGGACCACCAGGACCGAGATCGGCGAGTGGCGCACCACCTTGTCGGCGTGGGAGCCGATCAGGAAATCGCGCAACTCCTCGGGCGGGTGCGAGGCCATCACGATCAGGTCGACCTGCTTCTCCTCGGCGACGCGGATGATCTCCGAAGCGACCGGGCCCTGGGCGATGTGGACCTCGTGGTTCAGATCCTGGTCCACATGCTGGGCGGCGAACTTCTTCAGCTCCTCGAAGAGGTGCTCCAGGGCCTTGCGCTCGAAGTCCCTGGAAAAGAAGCCGCTGACCAGTGCCGAGCCGAAGTCCGGAGCCACTGCCAGGAGATGCAGCACCCCGTCACCGCCACGGCTCATCTCCATGGCGGTCGGCAGGGCGTGCTGCCAGGAGGCATCGTGGTTCAAGTCAACGGCCAGAAGGATGTTCCTGTACATCTGCCTTCGCTCCTCTCCCGATCCTATGCGGCGGCCTGCTTGCGGCGCGGCTGACGGCCCCGCTGCAGGAAGACCACCAGGGCCAGCACGGCCAGGGCCGGGATGTAGATCAGATAGCGGTTGGGCTGGTCGGTGGCCTGCATGACCCCAAGGATCTTCTGATCCCAGTCGAGACCAGCCTTGGCCGCCGGCGAGTCGAAGGTCACGTCATCGACGATCATGTCTCCGCCCTCGCCATCGATGAGAGTGAGTCCGCTGGCCTCCAGCCGCTCTTGGCCGGTCGCGCCTTCGCCGATCGGCAGCAGGACCACGAACTCGATCGGATCGCCGATGTCGTTCAGCCCCGCCACATCCAGGCGCAGGGTCTCGCCCGGCGGCGTCGCCTCGGCCGCGGCTGCGATCTCCGTGCCCGGCCGCTCCGTAAAGGGCGCGTAGATCAGGTCCATCCAGAAGCCCGGCCGGAACAGGCTGAAGGCAACCACTAGCAGCAAGATGGACTCGTAGAAGCGACTTCGCGCCAGGAAGTAGCCCTGCGTCGCCGCCGCGAACAAGAGCATCGCCACCGTCGCAATGATGAAGACCAAGATGCCGTGCGCCACGTCCACGTTGATCAGCAAGAGGTCGGTGTTGAAGATGAAGAGGAAGGGCAGCGCCGCGGTACGCAGGCTGTAGAAGAAGGCGACCACGCCGGTCTTGATCGGGTCGCCGCCCGAGACCGCGGCGGCGGCGAAGGAGGCCAGGCCCACCGGCGGCGTCACGTCGGCCATGATGCCGAAGTAGAAGACGAAGAGGTGGACCGCGATCAAGGGCACGATCAGGCCGTTCTGCTGACCGACGGTGACGATGACCGGGGCCAGCAGGGCAGAGACCACGATGTAGTTGGCCGTGGTCGGCAGCCCCATGCCGAGGATCAGCGACAGCACCGCGGTCAGCACCAGCATGACCATGATGTTGCCACCCGAGAGCACCTCGACCACATCGGCCAGCGCCGAGCCGACGCCGGTCTGGCTGACCGCCCCCACGATGATGCCGGCCGTTGCGGTGGCGATGCCGATACCGATCATGTTGCGGGCGCCGCCGATCAGGCCATCCAGCAGGTCGGTGAGTCCCTGGCGCACGGCCTGGGCGAACGCGCCCTCGCCGCGCATCATCGCCATCAGCGGCCGCTGGGTCACCAGGATGAAGATCATGAAGGCCGCGGCCCAGAAGGCGGAAAGGCCGGGCGAGAGCCGGTCGATCATCAGCGCCCAGACCAGGACCACCACCGGCAGGATGTAGTGCAGGCCCGACCGGATGGTCGGCCCCGGCAGCGGCAAGGCGGTAACCGGCTTGTTCGGGTCGTCCATCTCCAGCGGCTTCTCCCTGGAAGCCACATAGAGCAGCGCCACGTAGGCAGCCACCAGCAACACGAACACGATGTATCCGGCGGCTGCTCCGAAGGCGGGCCGGATCCAGCCCATGCCGTAGTAGACGATGAGGCTGATCGCGCAGATTGCGAAGATGGTGAAGGCGATGCCGATCAGGCGGCGGATGATGGGCTTGGGCGTGTAGGCCCTCGGCAGCCCCTCGAAACCGGCCTTCATCGCTTCCAGATGCACGATATAGACCAGCGCGATGTAGGAGATCGCGGCCGGCACGATCGCGTGCGTGACCACGTCGAAGTAGGGGATGCCGACGTACTCCACCATCAGGAAGGCGGCGGCGCCCATAACCGGCGGCATGATCTGGCCGTTGACTGAGGAGGCCACCTCGACCGCGCCAGCCTTCTCGGCGGAGAAACCGACGCGCTTCATCAGCGGGATGGTGAAGGTGCCGGTGGTGACCACGTTGGCGATGGAGGAGCCAGAGATCAGGCCGGTCATCGCGGAGGAGACCACGGCCGCCTTGGCCGGGCCGCCGCGCATGTGCCCCATCAGCGAGAAGGCCACCTGGATGAAGTAGTTGCCGGCACCAGCCTTATCCAGCAGCGCACCGAACAGCACGAAGAGGAAGACGAAATCGGTGGAGACGCCAAGCGCGATGCCGAAGACGCCCTCCGTCGTGATCCACTGGTGATTGATCACCTCGGACAGCGAGTTGCCCTTGTGCGCGATGATGGAGGGCATCTCCGGACCGAGAAAGGTATAGGCCAGGAACACCGTCGCCACGATCATCAGCGCCGGACCGAGTGAGCGTCTGGCCGCCTCCAGCAGCAGCATCAGGCCGGCGATACCGACGATGAAGTCCTGCTGGATTGGCGCACCCACGCGGTCGGCGATCGCTGCATAGAAGAGAAAGAGATAGAGGGCGGTGATGGCGCCGACGATGGCCAGGCCCCACTCCCAGACCGGAATCCGGTCCTTGGGCGAGCCCAGCGCGATGGCGATCACGACGACCGCGGTGATGATCGGGATGTACCAGACCGGCACATCCTGTTTGGCGCCCAGCATGAAGAGAATACAGAGCACGATCGGCACGCCGAGGCCCAGTCCGAGCTGCACCGGCGTGCGCGACGCGGGATAGGCGGCGAAGGTCAGGAAGATGGCGAAAGCCAGGTGGATCGAGCGCGATTCAGTGTTGTTGAAGACGCCGAAGCCCAACTCGAAGGGCAATGGCGAGGCGATCCAGAGCTGGAAGAGAGACCAGGCGAGCGCCACTAGCAAGAGGAGCTTGCCTGCGGCCCCGGGGGGTGTTCTACCGCCGGTGTCCGAAGATGCGACGAGTTCGTCGAGTTCGGCTTGGCTTAGCCCCTCACCGGTGCCTTGGCCGCTACCCTTGCTGGTGTCGCTCATTGCAACTCTCCCCTGCGGCTTCTTGCGGCCGCGCTCCCCTCTATGCCTTCCAAGCAAAAGGCCCGCCCGGGGCATACCGGGCGGGCCTCGTCAGGCTCTGTCTACTGGATCAGGCCCTTTTCCTTGTAGTAGCGGGCCGCACCGTCATGCAGCGGGGCGGAGAGCCCGGCACTGACCATCTCCTCCGCCTTCAGGTTGGCGAAGGCCGGATGCAGCTTCTTGAAGCGGTCCAGGTTGTCGAAGACCGCTGCGACCACGGCATAGATCGTCTCGTCGTCGACCTGGTCGGAGGAGACGAAGGTCGCGCGCACGCCGAAGGTCTCCACGTCCTCGTCGGTCCCGGTGTACATGCCGCCCGGGATCGTCGCCGCCGAGTAGTAGGGGTTGTCGGCGACCAGCTTGTCGATCTCCGGCCCGGTCACCGGCACGACGATCGCCTCGCAGGAGGTGGTGGCCTCCTGGATCGAGCCGTTCGGATGGCCGACGGTGAAGATGATGGCGTCAACCTTGTTGTCGCAAAGCGCCTGGGACTGCTCGGCCGACTTCAGCTCGGAGGCGAGCGCGAAGTCGTCCATGGTCCAGCCCTTGGCGTTCATGATGACTTCCATCGTGCCGCGCTGGCCGGAACCGGGGTTGCCGATGTTGACCCGCTTGCCCTTCAGGTCGTCGAAGGTCTTGATGCCGGAATCGGCACGAGCGACCACGGTGAAGGGCTCGGGATGCACCGAGAAGACGGCGCGCAAGCCCGGAAAGGGTCCGCTCTCCTCGAACTTCGAGGTGCCGTTCAGCGCATGGTACTGCCAATCGGACTGGGCCACGCCCATGTCCTGGTCACCCGCCTTGATGGCGTTGATGTTGGCGATCGAGCCGCCGGTCGAGGGCGCGGTGCATTTCAGATGGTGCTGGGCCGTGCCGCGGTTCACCAGCTTGCAGATCGACTGCCCGACCACGAAGTAGACGCCGGTCTGGCCGCCGGTGCCGATGGTGATGAATTTCTCCTGGGCCTGAACGGCGCCTGCCATAAGTGTCAAGGCGGCCGCCGCAGCCACGAGCTTCAAGGCCTTCATTCTCGTCAACTCCCTGCCATAGGGCCCGATAGTCGATCGGGCGTCACAAGTGCGAAGGGAACGCTAGCCGATGGATGATCGTATAGCAAATACCGCCTTGCCGGCATCACTCGAGGGTCCGGTTGCGATTTGCTTGTCCTGCTCTCCCACGTGACTTGGCTCCCCTGGCCTGCCGCGGTCTCGATGCTTCGCCACGTTTAGGCCTTTGCACGACAAAGATTATGCCTGCCAAAGATGTCAGGCAAGCACAGCGTCGTGCCGCACCGACGGGAAGGGTTCGGCGACCCGACGCAACAGGCTATAAGGAAAGGGCGTTCCGCGCCGCCGCAGACAAACCGAGGCCCACCCGGTTATGGATCTAGTCGTCTTCGTCCTCTGCTCCCTGACGGTGACTCTGGCCCTGGTGGCCGTCATCGTGCCGCTGGCGCGCCGTATCTCCCTGCCCTTGCCGGTGGCGGTGGCGGCGATCGGGCTGGGCTATGGCCTGCTGACCGCGCTTTCGGGCATCACCGTCTCCGACCAGGCGCTGGATTCCTACGATCTCTGGTTCATGCAGCACCTGGCGCTGGACAGCGACGGCATGCTGGCGGTCTTCCTGCCGCCGCTGCTGTTCGAGATGGCCTTGGCGGTGAACGTCAGGCGGATGATGGACGACATCCCGACCGTGGTCCTGATGGCGGTCTTCGCCGTGGTCGCCGCGACCGCGGTGATCGGGCTCGCCGTCTGGCTGTTCTCGACCATCGGCATCATCGCCTGCCTGTTGCTGGGGGCCGCGGTCTCGACCACCGACCCCTCGGCGGTCATCGCCACCTTCAAGGAGGTCGGCGCCCCCCGTCGGCTGATGGTGATCCTGGAAGGCGAGAGCCTGCTGAACGATGCCGCCGCCATCGCTCTCTTCGCCCTGCTCCTGGGCCTGGTCGCGGTCGATGCCGCCCAGGAGAGCGAGCCGGTTCTGGACTTCCTCTATTCCTTCGCCGGCGGGGCCGCCGCGGGCTTCGGCGTGGCCCTGCTCTGCGGCCGCATCTTCCCCATCCTCGGTCGCTCCGCCCTGGCCGAGACCTCGCTGACCCTGGCGCTGGCCTATGGTGCCTACCTGCTGGCGGAGAATGTGCTGCATGCCTCCGGCGTGGTCGCGGTGGTATTCGCCGGCCTCACCACCGGCACCATCGGCTTCGTCTTCATGGGGCCGCGGAACTGGCAGTTCGTGCAGACGGTCTGGGCCCAGATCGGCTTCTGGGCCAGCACCTTCATCCTGCTCTTCGTCGCCTCGATGACCCCGGGTCTGCTGCTGACCCTGACCTGGAACGAGGTGCTGCTGGCCCTGGTGATCTACATCGGAGCCCTGATCGCGCGGGCCCTCATTCTCTACCTCGGCCTGCCGCTGCTGCAGTCGCTGGGCCTGGCCGCTCCGATGGAGCAGCGCCAGAAGGCCCTGGTGCTCTGGGGCGGCGTCCGCGGTGCGGTCACCCTGATCCTGGCGCTGTCGCTGTCGCACATCACCGCACTGGGAGACGAGGCCCCCGTGGTCGGCGCGCTGGCAGCCGCCTTCACCCTGATGACGCTCTTCATCAACGCCTCGACCCTGGCGCTGGCGACCCGGCTGCTGGGCCTGGACCGCCTGTCGGACAGCGATCAGGCCCTGCGTGAAAAGATCGTCTCGGGCGCCCTGCAGCGGGTGCGCCACGCGGTCGAGGAGATCGCCCAGCAGCGCAGCCTGGAGCCGGAGGCCCTGGAGGCGGTACAGGAAGCGCTGGACCGGCAGCACCAGGAGGCCGAGGCGCAACAAGCCGCCGGACAAACGCGCATTCCCTTCGGCGAGCGGCTGCGGCTCGGCCTCGCCATCATTTCCGGCCAGGAGCGCCGCCTGGTCCGGCGCGCCTTCGACGAGGGTGCGATCGGACCGCGGGCGACCTCCTTCCTGCGCCTCACCACCGAGCGCATCGCCGACGCCGCGCGGGTCGGCGGGCGTGCCGGCTACGAGCTCACCACCGATGCGCTCCTGCGCTCCTCCAAGGGCTATCAGCTCCGCCTCTTCCTGCAGCGCTACCTGGCCTGGGATCAGCCGCTGCGCCGCCTGATCGAGCTGCGCGTCACCACTCTGCTGGAGAGCGAGCGCATCATCCGCCAGCTCGACCGTTTCGCCGAAAGCACAGTGGAGGAGATGATCGGCTCGGACGCGACGCGCAACCTGCGCGACCTGCTGGCCTGGCGCCTCGGCCGCGTGCGCGAGGAGATCGACTTCACCCGCATGCAGTACCCGATCTACCTGGACGCGCTGGAGCGGGCCCTGGTCACCCGCGCCGCCCTCCGGCGCGAGCGCCACGAGTACGACCGCCTGTTCGACGACGGCGTCATCGGCACGGAGCTCTATGACAATCTCTACGCCGACCTGGACCGGCGCGAGCGCGAGATCGGCCGGCCGCCACGCCTCGACCTCACCCTCTCGCCGCGGGCGCTGCTGGACCGGGTTACCCTGCTGGGCCAGCTCGACGACAAGCAGCGCCGCCTGGTGGCCAAGCGGATGCGCACCCTCTTCACGGTACCGGACCAGGTCGTGGTCCACGCGGGCATGCGCAGCGACGCGCTCTACTTCGTGGCCTCGGGCGCGCTCGAGGTGCGTGGCGGCTCCCATCCCAGGCGACTTTCGAACGGAGACTTCTTCGGCCAGACCGCGCTGACCCAGCCGCTCAGGCGGCGCTCCTCGGCCGTGGTCTCGCTCAGCTTCGGTCGCCTGCTGCGCCTCAGCCGGCGCGACCTCCGCCGCCTCGCCGCCCGCGACCCGGGGATCGAGGCTGTGATCCGCTCGGCACTGCGCCGGCAACCGGGCCAGCAATCGGGCCAGCAATCGGAGGCCACCGGATCAGATCAGAAACACCAGCCAGAGATAGCTGACCAGCAGCGAGACCAGGGTAACCGGAAGGCAGAGGGCGCAAAACTGCCAGAAGCCGAAGGCACGAACCCCTAAGGCCTCGGTCTGCTGCACCACGATCACGTTGCTCGCGGCCCCCAGGATGAAGAGGTTGCCGGCCAAGGTGCTGCTGGCCGCCAGCAGCATCGAGGCCTCGACGCCGGGATCCTGCAGCAGGTTCAGGTAGATCTCCACGGTCGGCACATTGGAGAAGAGCTGGCTCGCCCCGAAGCCCAGCAGGTAGACCAGCGGTGGGCTCTCCAGGCGGTCCTGCACCGGGACCAGCCAGTCCTGCAGTAGGCCCGACTTCAGCACCGCCGAGGTCACCACGAACATCGCGACGAAGAAGGCCAGGGTCGGCCAGTCCAGCGCTCGCAGGGCCTTCAGCCGGTGCCGGTCGAACAGCAGCGCCGGCGCCGCGGCAAGGAGGCCGATGGCGCCCAGCGGCAGCAGCACTCGGCCCGTAGCACCCTGGTGCAGGCTGTCGGCAACCACCAGCAGCGCCAGCAACAGGGTGCTGGCCAGGGCCGGCAGTACCCCCGTCTCGGGATGGTCGGGCAGCTTCAGCCGGCCGTCCGGCACCCGGCGCGGACTGCGCCTGAGGCAGCGTGCGAACCAGAGATAGGCGAAGAGCAGGCTGGCCAGGGCCGGCGCCGCCAGCCAGCCGAAGAAGGTCGCGATCGGGTCGCCGAGGTTGCCCTTGGCGGCGATCAGCACGTTCTGCGGATTGCCGACCGGGGTCAGCAGGCTGCCGAGGGTCGCCGCACAGCAAAGCGCCAGCAGCGGGATCGTCGCCGGCCTTTGCAGGCTGCGCGCCAGTACCAGCGCCAGCGGCGTCCCAATGACCGCGGCGGCATCGTTGGTCAGCACGGCGGCGGTGACCGCGGTGAAGAGCATCAGCCCCAGCAGCCCCCAGCGTTCGAGGTCGATGCGGCCAGCCACTGCCTCGATCAAGCGCTCGGAAAAGCCGTTCACGTGCAACGAGGCGGCGACCGCGAAGACGCCAAAGAGGTAGAGCAGAACGTCCCAGTCCACCGCCGCGAAGGCCTCGCGTGGAGAAAGCTCGCCCAGGGCCAGCACGGCGACGGCGCCCGCGCCCATGATGTGCCAGATCCGGACCCGGGCCGGCAGCAGGTGGCGGAGCGCGACAAGACCGAAGACGGTGACGGAGATTGCGACGCTGGTGTACATCGCCGCCATCTAGCCACCCCCTGCCTGCCGCGCAACGGCCATCATGGACCGCTGTCATCGCAGGCAGGTCGCTGTGGCCCCAGGCAGATTCGGCCTTGGCCCTAGCATTCGCCGGGCCCGGCCGCGGACGCGCAAGAGAGGAACAGCCCTGCACGAAATAGCGGCTGTTCCTTTACGCCGGAGCTGTCATAGAAGAGGAACAGAAAACTATGGGAGCAAAGCCATGAACCTGACGGACGACGAGATCCAGCGCTTTCACCGCGAGGGCTACCTCTTCTTCCCCTCCCTCTTCTCGGCCGAGGAGATGGCCCCGCTGCTGGCGGACCTGCCGGGCCTGCTCGCACACCGCGGGCCGGAAGCGGTGCGCGAGCGCGGGAACGAAGAGGCCGTCCGCCTGGTCTATGGGGCCGACCACTTCTCGGAGGCCTACCGCCGCATGAGCCTGCACCCGCGGCTCTTGAACCCGGTGCGCCAGCTGCTGGGCGAGGAGGCCTATATCCACCAGTGCCGCCTGAACCCCAAGGAGGACTACGGCGGGGGCACCTGGGACTGGCATCAGGACTTCGGCACCTGGCACCGCGCCGACGCCATGCCCGAGCCGCGCACCATCATGACCGCGATCTTCCTGGACGAGGCCAACGCCACCAACGCGCCGCTCTTGATCGTGCCGGGCTCCCAGCACCACGGCCTGGTCGAGGAGGTCGACCAGCAGGACGTCACCGGCTACGTGCTGCATGTGATCGACCGGCCGACCCTGAAGCGCCTGGTCGGCGAGGGCGGCCTGGTGCCGCTGACCGGCCCCTCCGGATCGGTCTGCTTCCTGCACTGCAACATCGTGCACGGCTCGTCCAACAACATCACGCCCTTCCGCCGGGCGATCTGGTACGTGAACTACAACGCCGTCTCCAACGCCTGCCGGAACGAGGAGCGCGACTGGCACCACAACAACCGCGACCACAGCCCCCTGGTACCGCTGGCCGACGACTGCCTGAGCCCGGCGGCCTGGCGCGCTACGGAGCCGGCCTGAGTCTCGTGAGGCGGCGATGAACGGCACGACGCCGATCGGCGTCTTCGATTCGGGCCATGGCGGCCTCACCATCCTCTCCGCGCTGACCCAGCGCCTGCCCTGGGAGCACTTTCTCTACCTGGGCGACCACGCCGCCGCCCCCTACGGCGAGCGCAGCCCGCGCGAGATCTATGCCCGCACCCAGGCGGCGGTCGAGCTGCTCTTCGCGCTCGACTGCCGGCTGGTGATCCTGGCCTGCAACACCGCGACCGCGGTGGCGCTGAGGCGGCTGCAGCAGGGCTGGCTCGCCCGCTTCCACCCCGACCGCCGGGTGCTGGGCGTGCTGGCGCCGATGGTGGAGGCGCTCTCGGGCCGGACCTGGACCGGCAGCCGGCCGCTGCGCGGCGACCTGGCCAAGAGCGCCGGCGCTCGCTCGGTCGCAGTCTTCGCCACCCGGCAGACGGTCGAGAGCGGCGCCTATCCGCGCGAGGTGGCCGCGCGCGCGCCGGCGGTCCGGGTCGACCAGGAGGCCTGTCCGGGCCTCGCCGGTGCGATCGAGCGCGACCTGCCCGACGCCGACTTGCAGCAGATGATCGCCGCGGCGGTTTCCACCCTGCTGGCCCGCCACCCGGGCGAGGCGCCGGACGCGGCGGTCCTGGGCTGCACCCACTTCCCGCTGGTCGCCGGCCACTTCGCCGCCGCGCTGCCGCCGGAGACCCGCCTGCTGTCACAGCCACAGGTGGTGGCCGCCGCCCTGCAGAGCTATCTGGCCCGCCATCCGGAACTGACCAGCGGTCCCGGCGAGACCCGCTACCTCACCACCGGCACCCCCGGCCTGGTCTCCCACCTCGCCACCCGCTTCCTCGGCAGCCCGGTGAGGTTCGTGGGCGTGCCTTAGGCGCGGAACCTGCGTGGCGTGCGGAGAGCCGTCAGGACTGCCGGTCAGAGCGCCGGTCCGCGTGCTGGTCTGAGAGCCGGTCCACCACGAGATCGACGAAGCGACGCAATCGCGGCTGGCGACGCATGTCCCGGTGATAGCCTAGCCAGGTGTCACGCGGTGGCGGAGCTTCTCCCAGATCGACCGGCTCGATTCCGGGCGTCGCGTCGCCGAGGGGACGGGGCAGCACGGCATACCCCACGCCGAGCGCGCACAGCTTCGCCTGCACCTCGCGGCTGTTGCTGCGCGCGACGATCGAGGCCCGCGGAAGCCGGCTGGTAACCCACTCCACGTCAGGCATGGCTGCGAAGCCCGTATCCATCACGATCAGCCGACACGCGTCATCGAGCGCCGCAGGGTTGCAAGCGGAGCTTGCGGAAGCGTAGAGCGCGTAGTGCGTCCGCAACAGCCGCCTGCTCACCACATCGGGATCGTCGAAGGGCAGGATACGCAGCACGCAATCGGCCTCGCGATGCGGCAGACTGTAGAGGCGCGCATCGGCAAGCAATTCCACCATGATACCGGGGTAGCGCGTGGTGAACTCCGAGATCACCGGGGCCAACAGGAAGGTGGCGAACCAGTCCGAGCAGGAGACCCGGATTAGACCGGTAAGCTGCGCCTCGGCTCCGGACAGCTCACGCAAGGCGGCCATGGCCTCGACTTCAATCCGCTCGGCATGTGCGAGCAGCACCTCGCCGTCGTCGGTCAGGACGAACCCATCTCGCGTCCGCTGAAACAGGACCGCGCCAAGCGCCTGTTCCAACGAACGCAGGCGCCGCCCCATGGTCGGCTGGGTCTGGCCCAGCCGGCGTGCCGCCGCTCCCAAGGTGCCCTCACGCGCTACGGCGAGAAAGACGCGAAGATCGCTCCAATCCATAGGCGCATACATAAATGCATGGCGATCTTACGACAATCGCGAATTGGCATGCGAAAACTTTGATCTCATCTCTGTCGGGCAAGGAGATTCTCAAATGATGCAGAGAAGCATGCAAGCAGCGATTGCCGACAGTGTCGGTGCAGCGTTCCGCCTCACCGAGGTTCCCGTTCCCGAGCCCGGACCCGGGCAGATTCTCGTGCGTATCCACAACAGCGGCGTCAACCCGCTCGACCTGAAGATAAAAGCCGGCGAGGCCGCACACGCCCGACAACCCCTGCCGGCCATCCTCGGCATCGACCTGGCCGGCACGGTGGAGAGGCTCGGTCCCGGCGTGACCGGTTTCGCGTCCGGTGACGCGGTTTGGGGAATGGCCGGCGGTGTGGGCGGCCTGCAGGGTTCGCTCGCCGAGTTCGCAGCCGTCGATGTACGGCTGGTCGCGCACAAGCCCGACAGGCTTTCCATGCGTGAGGCAGCGACCCTGCCGCTCGCCGCCGTCACCGCATGGGAAGGCCTGGTCGAGCGGTCCGAGGTCGCGGCAGGCGACAGGGTCCTGGTGATCGGCGCGGCGGGCGGGGTCGGACAGGTCGTGGTGCAGATCGCTGGTGCCCGCGGCGCGACCGCCTACGGCATCGGACCGGCGAAGGCCGCAGACTACCTGCGCTCGCTCGGCTGCGTCCCGATCGAGCGCGGCACCCCGGTCGAGGCTTACGTCGGCGAGATGACGGGCGGCGCCGGCTTCGACGTTGTCTACGACTGCGTGGGGGCGCTCGACGAGGCCTTTCTCGCCGTGCGCCGACTAGGCCGGGTGACGAGCGCACTCGGCTGGGGCACCCATTCTCTCGCGCCCCTCTCCTTACGCGCTGCCCGTTACGCCGGCGTCTTCACCCTCGCTCCCCTTCTCACCGGCGAGGGCCGAGAGGTGCACGGCAACATCCTTGCGGCCGCGACAGAGCTGGTCCAGGCCGGCAAGCTGGTGCCTAGACTCTCCCCGGAGCACTACACCCTGGCCGAAGCGGAGGCAGCCCATGCTCGCCTGCGCGAAGGCGGACGTCAGGGAAAGATCGTGGTGGACGTTCTCACCTGACCACTCGCCCGAGAGACCCTGTCCGCGGCGCCTCCAACCTCTCTACCTTGGGAAAGCGGCCTCCAGGGTCGCTAGTTCACCGCCGCTCTCGTCCAGCAGCACCAAGCTGTAGCCGGCGCGGCGGAAGCGTTTGGTGGCGCCCAGGACCTTGTCCAGCCGCCGCTCCAGGCGGTCCAGCGGCTCGGGGCAGGCCATCATGGTGCTGGCCGGGAGCGGAAAGCTGAGGGCCTCGTCCTCCTGCGCGTAGCGGCCGATCTTCATGTTGCAGCCGACCGTCGCGGCGAAGCGGGATTCCTCGCCCGCCAGCAACAGCAGGTAGGGCGGACGGCTTTCCGGGGCCGGCGTAATCGCCTCGTCCTCCAGACTAAGGAAGCGCCAGTAGGTGTCGGTCAAGAGCGGGCTGGCCAGGACCCGCGCGCAGTCTTCCTTGGGCCAGAGCGCTTGGAAGCGGTCGATCACCACGGTCAGGCGCGGCGGTCCCTCCATCGCCTCGCGCACCGCCAGGGTCGCGTCGAGGGTCGCGATCATCGGTTTGCCGGGCTCCGGTCGCGCGGCGACATAGGCCCGCTCGATCGTCAGATACTCGGCCTCGTCGGAGACGGGATAGCGCCGGCCGCTGACGCAGTCCTGAAACAGCGCTGCATCGGCATAGTAGGTGAAGAGCCCGGTCAGCGGCAGCGTCAGCTCGGCCTCTTCCAGGCTGCCCTTGCTCTCCAGGTCGTAGGGCAGCGCCGACTCGATGGGATTGCCCTCCTGGTCCAGCAGGCGCAGGCGGTCCGCCCCCTTCACCTCCCAGGCGCTCACCTCGTCCTCGGCGGCGGTCAGCACGATGGCATTGAGCGCCGGGTCGGCGTACCAGCGCCCGATGCTATCCTGCCGGACGCCCTCCTCCCGGCCCAGCCACAAGCGGCTCAGGTGATAGACCTGATCCGGCCAGAGATCGAGGTGATGGCGGATGCCCTCACAGTCGGCACAGGGCAGGGTGCCGGTGAAGCTGGCCGGCAGTTCCAGCCCGGTGACGGTGAGCGCCGGCTCCTCGGCCACCACTGGCAGCGGTCCGGCCGAAATGGCCAGAAGCGCCGACAGCAACAGACCGGAGAGCAGTGCAGCGGCACTGCGCGTCGGGCGTGGGACGATCTTCGACATACTGGCCTTCCTTTCCCCTCCTGCTAGATCAGGTCCGGCTTCCTGTTAGAGCCCGGACCTTACCACCTTTCCGCCCTTCATGATCAGCCGCAAGGACTGCTCGGGCTCCCCCAGGAAGGCCAGGTCCTGCTCCGGCTCGCCTTCGATCACCAGCAGGTCGGCCGCGGCACCGGGTGCGATGACGCCGAGCGGCCCGGCGTAGGGCGCCCGCTCGCCCGACAGCGCCAGCAGTTCCCCCGCAGCACCGGTGGCCATGCGCAGCGCCTCCAGGGGCGGCATGAAGCGGGTGAGCTTGGCGAGTTGGCGGCCCTGGGTCGGCGGCCCGGCCGGGTTCAGCAGGATGTCGGTGCCGAAGGCCATGGGCACGCCGTGGCGCCGGCCCATCTCGAAGGCGCGCTCGGTGCCCTCGGCGACCGCGAGCTGCTTGGCCCGCGCGCGCGGGTCAGCCTTCGGGTTGGAATCGGCGTCGGCGAGGAAAGGCTGGATGCTCCACCAGATCCCGGCGTCGGCCATCATCTTCACCGTCTCCTCGTCGGCGAGCTGGCCGTGCTCGATCGAGCGCACGCCGGCCTGCAAGGCGCGCTGGATGCCACCGGGAGAGTAGACGTGGGCGCAGACATAGGTGCCCCAGTCGGCCGCGGCCTGCACCGCCGCCCGCATCTCGGGCAGGGTGAACTGGATCGAATCCAGCGGGTCGTAGAGCGAGGTGACCCCGCCGCCGACCATGATCTTCACCTGGCTGGCACCCTTCATGAGCTGCTCGCGGGCGCGCTGCAGCACCGGCTCGACACCGTCGGCCAGAGCCGAGATGCCGGCCCGCTCGCTGTAGCTCAGCGGATCGCGCGGCGCCTTCGGTAGGTCGACCAGCAGGCGGAAATCGCCGTGGCCGCCGGTCTGCGAGATCATCGCGCCGGCCGGGAAGATGCGCGGGCCCGCCACCACGCCCTCGTCGATCGCCCGCTTCAGCGCGAAGGCTGGCCCGCCGACGTCGCGCACCGTGGTGAAGCCGCGCAGCAGGGTGGCCGCGGCCTCGCGTGCGGCCAGCAGGTGGACATAGGCGGCGTCGGCGGTCAGCGCCTGCTGCAGCGAGACCGAGGCCAGGGTGGCATGCCAGTGCGCGTCGATCAGGCCGGGGATCACCACCCGCCCGCCGCAGTCCAGCCGCTCCGCCTCCGCCGGCCCCTGGCCCTTCGGCACCAGGGCGGCGATCCGGCCCTCCTGGATCAGCAGGTCGACGTCGTCGCGGATCCGCAGCTCCTGGCCGTCGAACAGCCGCAGGTTCGCCAGCAGCAGCGGCCTGGCCGGGCTGTTGGCCTCGGCATGATTCGGCCCCAGGGCGAAGCCGGCGAAGAGCCCCAGAGTGGCGGCCGCACCACCCATCATCTCCCGCCGGCTGAGGTCCGCGTTGATGCGGTGGAAGGCGGCCTGGGTCTCGGCCGCGCCGCAGAGACAGCCGGCGTGGTGCGGATGGTCGGTTTCGGCGCTGTGGGCGGCTGAGCGGTGGTCGCAGATCGTGCACACGGCTCGCGTACTCCTGGAACGGGCATGGGGTGCCGCCCTTCTAGGAGGTGTTGTCGGATGGAGCAACCGACAGGTGCGCGCAGCCCCTCCGGCGCTGAATCTCGCCGGAGGGGCTGGCAAAGGGGTCTCTCAAACCAAGCAAATCGTCGTCGCAGGCAATTGCGCCTGCTCGGGATTTGCTGCGTTCAACCAAGCAAATCGTCGTCGCAGGCAATTACGCCTGCTCGGGATTTGCTTAGTCGAACATGTCCGGCTGGTCCTCGACGAGCTGGTTCCAGATGGTCTGGAAGTGCAGCCAGCCGATGTACTCGCTGCCGACATGCTCGCGGCTGTAGCGGGCGCGCTCGTCGGAGACGCGGATCGGCGTGATGCCGCTGGCGGCGATGTCGAGCTGCTGCTTGCAGCAGCGCTCCAGCGCGATGAACCAGAAGGCGGCCGCCTCGATCGAGTGGCGGCTGGCGGTCAGGAGACCGTGGTTCTGGTGGATCGCCGCCTTCACGCCCTTGAAGGCCTTGGCGACGTTGCTGCCGGCATGGTTCTCGACCGCGACCGCGCCGGCCTCCTTGCCGATGACCACATGGTCCTCGAAGAAGGCGCAGGCGTCCTGGGTGATCGGGTCGATCGGCCGGCCGGTGGCCGCCCAGGCGGTACCGTAGACCGTGTGGGCATGGCACATGGCGACGATGTCGGGATGCTCCTCGTGCACGTTGGCGTGCAGCACGAAGCCGGCGCGGTTGACCGCATGACTGCCCTCGACCACCAGGCCCTCGTGATCGACCAGGATCAGGTTCGAGACCTTCACCTTGGCGAAGTGAATCGCCATGGGGTTGGTCCAGTAGAGCTCCGGGCGCTCCGGGTCGCGCACCGTCAGGTGACCGGCGAAGCCGTAGTCGAAGCCCTGCAGCGCGAAGGCCCGGCAGGCGGCGACCAGGCGCTCCTTGCGGTGCTTGCGCTCCTCCTCGAGGCTCTGGAAGGTGGGCTCGTAGGGGAAGATCAGCCCGGTCTGCTCCGGCTGATAGATCGAAACGCGGTTGCCGAGATCCAGCATGGGTCCCTCCTGGCTTGCTGCCTGGTCTTGTGTGGAGTTGGGCGGTGTCCGAAGCTCCGCCGACGGTCGCGATTCTCCTCAAGACGGGCGCGCGATCAACACAAGGCTTGCAATAAGTCTTATCGTTCGTCGCGGAGATCGAGCCGGGAGCACCAAGGGATCAAGCAATGAAAGACGACCGCCTGGTGGCGATGCGGGTGTTCCAGACCGTGGCGGAGGCGGGTGGCTTCACCGCGGCGGCGCAGGCGCTGGGGGTCAGCCAGCCCTTCGTCAGCCAGACCATCCAGCGGCTGGAGGAGCGCCTGCAGATCAAGCTGCTGCACCGCACCACGCGGGGCTATCGCCTGACCGCCGAGGGCGAGCGCTTCGTCCAGGCCTGCCGGCGGGCGATCGAGGCGGTGGAGGCGGCCGAGGCCGAGCTCAAGGCCGAGCAGCAGCGGGTCTCCGGCAACCTCAGGGTCTCCGCGCCGCTGGCCTTCGGGCTCGACCGGGTGACGCCGCTGATCCCGGCCTTCCTGAAGCGCTATCCAGAGATCTCGCTCGACCTGGTGCTGACCGACGACAGCGTGAACCTGATCGAGGACCGCATCGACGTCGCCATCCGCATGGGCCGCCTGGCCGATTCCTCCCTGCTGAGCCGCCGGCTCTGCGCCCTGCAGCGCGTCGTGGTCGCCGCCCCCAGCCTGTTGGAGGAGCAGGGCGCGCCCCGCCATCCCGACGACCTGGAGCGCTTCCCCTGCCTCTCCTGGTGCGGCGCGCGCGACCACCTGAACCGCTGGACCTTCCTGGTCGAGGGGCGCGAGCGGCACTTCTACGCCGACGGGCGTTTCCGCAGCAACGAGGGTATGTCGCTCTACCAGATGTGCCTGGCGGGGTTCGGGGTGATGCGGCTCGCCGAACATCTGGCGCGCCCGGCGATCGAGTCCGGCCGCCTGGTGCAGCTCCTGGCCGACTACACGGCGGTCGACGACTCCGCTTTCTTCGCGGTCTTCCTGCCCGACCGCAACCTGCTGCCGCGCATCCGCATCTTCATCGACTTCATGACGGAGGCCTTCCGCGATCCGGCGTGGTAGGGATGGAGCCGGCAGAGCACTCCAGCCGATAGACACTCTGCCTAGAGCCGGCTAAGCTCCCGTAATCGGACGATTTCGCAGCAGACCGACATCGCAGAGACGAGAGTGTCGCTACAGTCCGTCCGCGCACGCCAACCACATTTGGGTGACGACCAGCATGACCCACCAAGCACCTTCCGAATTCCGCCCCCTCCCCAACGGCTGGACTGGCGAGGAGCTGCGCAACGATCCGAGCTGGATCATGCACTGGAGCGAGGCCGAACTCGACGGCCTGGACAAGGCGCTGGCGGTCTGCACGCAGCGGCGGCCGGACTGGCAGGAGATCGGCAAGGGCGACTTTCCGCTGACGCCGGCGCTGGCGGAGAAGGTCGAGGCGATCGCCTATGCGCTGGAGGAAGGCCCCGGCCTGGTGAAGATCGAGGGGCTGCCGCTGGAGCGCTTCGGACAGGACAAGATCAAGCACCTCTGGTTCGGGCTGGCGCAGCACGTCGGGCGGCCGCGCTTCCAGGACAGCGGCGGCCAGCTCATGCGCGAGATCAAGAACGAGGGCGGCAACCTGGGCCAGCGCCACGGCAGCCTGCTGAAGCAGGACGGCGGCGGCGAGTTCCTCTCCTCCAAGGCGCGCACCTACAGCGCCGGCGAGCTGCGCTACCACACCGACCGCTGCGACGTGGTGGGGCTGCTCTGCCTCGGCCGCTCCAAGTCCGGCGGGCTCAGCAAGATCGCCAGCACCATCGCCGTGCACAACGCCATCCTGGAGCGGCGCCCCGACCTGCTGGAGCTGCTCTACCAGCCCTACCGCCGCTCGCGCCTGGGCGAGGAGCAGGGCGGCGAGGCCGCGACCTACGACCTGCCGGTCTTCGGCGTTCGCGACGGCAAGCTCACCAGCCACTACTCGCGCACCTACATCGAGGCGGTCGAGTTGATGCCGGGCGCCGAGAAATTCACGCCTCAGCAGTGGGAGGCGCTGGACCTGCTGGCCGCCGTCGCCGAGGAGCTGAGCTACGCCATGTTCCTGAACAAGGGCGACATCCAGTTCATCAACAGCCACGTGACCTACCACGCGCGCACCGACTTCGAGGATGCGCCGGAGGAAGGCATGGTGCGGCAGCTGCTGCGGGTCTGGCTCGCCATGCCCAACAGCCGCGCCCTGCCGGAGGACCACCGCGTGCTCTGGGGCGAGATCGGCGCCGGTGCGCTACGCGGCGGCATCGCGCAGGACCGGGCGGCCTGAGTTCCCCCGCTAATCCCGCTTCCCAGGACCGGGATCTCTGCTAGGCTCCGGCCCATGAACAGTCACCAAGAGATCGCGCTGCGGCCGCTGACCGGAGCGCTGGGGGCCGAAGTCGCCGGCGTCGATCTGGCCCAGGACCTCGACGAGGAGAGCCTTGCCGTGCTGCGCGATGGGCTCGCCCGCTTTGGCGTGCTCGTCTTCCGCGGCCAAGACCTCAGCCCCGAGCGGCACATCGCCCTCGCCGAGCGCTGGGCGCCGATCAACGTCAACCGCTTCTTCACCCCAGTGCCGGGCTATCCCATGATCGCTGAAGTGCGGAAGGAGCCGACCCACACCACCAACATCGGCAACACCTGGCACACTGACCACTCCTACGACGAGGTACCGGCGCTGGGCTCCCTGCTCTACGCCCGCGAGGTGCCGCAATACGGCGGCGACACCGTCTTCGCCAGCACCTACGGCGCCTTCGAGCGCCTGTCGGAGGGGCTGAAGACGCAGCTCTGCGGCATGCGCGCCGAGCACTCCAGCCGCCACGTCTTCGGCAAGTCGGCGTACCGAGGCTACGGCAAGAACGACGAGCGCTTCCACAACGCCGAGCAGGCGGTGCAGGATGCCACCCACCCGGTTGTCATCCGCCATCCCGACAGCGGCCGGCCCTCGCTCTACGTCAATCCCGGCTTCACCCTGGGCTTCGCCGGCTGGAGTCGTGAGGAGTCGGCACCGCTGCTGGACTATCTCTACGCCCAGGCGACGCGGCAGGAGAACCTCTGCCGGGTGAGCTGGCAGCCGGGCACCCTGGTGGTCTGGGACAACCGCGCGACCTGGCACTACGCCGTCAACGACTACCAGGGCCAGCGCCGCCTGATGCACCGCATCACCCTGGAAGGCGTTCCGCTGTCGGCGGCCTGAGGCGCTCCCGCAAAAGTCCCCGCCTGTCAGGCTCCTGGGGTCGGCACGCCCGGAACCACGGCACGCCACTTGCGACGGTAGGCCGATGCCGGAATCCCGACCTGCTTGCGAAACGCGGCCCGGAAGCTGGAGGGCTCGGTGTAGCCGACCTCGGCAGCGATCCGGTCGATCGAGAGGTCGGTGGTCTCCAGCATCTGCTTGGCCTCTTCGACACGCAGGGTCTGCAGGTACTCCACCGGCGACTGGCCGGTGGCGCGGCGGAAACGGCGCAGGAAACCGCGTTCCGACAGCTTGCTGCGGCTGGCCATCTGAGCGACCGGGTTGGGCACATCGTAGTGCTGTGCTGCCCAGACCTGTGCGCCCGCGATCACCTGGTCGTCGTGCTGGCGCCCGGCGGTGAGTGAGGCATAGCAGAGCTGACCGTCGCCGTGCGGCTCCAGCAGGTAGATCTTTGCTATCCGACGGGCTTCCTCCGGGCCCGCGAGCCGACCGATCAGATAGAGCAGGAGATCGGTCCAGGCCGACGCACCGCCGGCCGTGATCAGGCGATGCCCCGCGCCCGCCGGCACCAGGATGCGCTCCCGGCGCAGCCGAACCTCGGGAAAGCAGCGGGTCATCAGGTCGGCGACGGCCCAGTGGGTGGTCGCTTCCAAACCGTCCAACAGGCCCGCTGCCGCCAAGAGCAGCGCCCCGGAACAGACCGAGGTGACCAGCGCACCCTCGCGATAGGCCGCGCCGATCCAGGAAGAGAGCGGCGCGAAGTCCGCCGGCAAGGGGGAGGAGGGGTCCAGGTGCAGGTCGGGCACGATGACCAGATCGCAGGCCGGAGCAGCAACCAAGGCTCCGTCCGGCGTGATGGTCCGTTGGTTGACGTCCTTGTAGGGAAGACCATAGATCGACCGCAGGGTGACCGAGAAGCGCGGCATTTGCCGTGCCTCGCCGTGCAGCATCTCCCAGTCCCGCCCGACCGAGGCGAGAACATCCAGGATCGCATAGACCGTCGAGGTCCCCGCCAAGGGGCATCCCAGCACGACGGTCCGGATCGCACTCTGCGCTTCGTCCATCAGCGCACCTCGTCCATTGGGGCTGTCCGATTCTCACCGGTTGTGTCCGTTCTCCTTCTAACGGAGCGCTCGGCGTCACGCCACCTCCCTGCGCAGCGACGCGAGGGGTGCTCTCGCCGCAGCAACAGCGGAAAGGACGGGACAGCATGACGACCATCAGAGACGAGGCAGGCGTTGTCCTGGCGCTTGCCACCTCGACCATCTTCGGATCCTCCGAGCCGGATCTGGTTCCCGGCGGCAGCAACGACGAGCTGGTCTTCGGCCTCGGCGGCGACGACGGCCTGTTCGGCAGTGGCGGCGACGACAGCCTGTTCGGCGGCCGGGGCAACGACCTGCTCAACGGCGGATCCGACTCCGATCGGCTCTACGGCGACAACGACGACGACCGCGGCTTCGGCGGCGATCAGGACGACCACCTGTTCGGCGGTTCGGGCGCCGACCTGCTCTACGGCGATGGCGACGCGGACAGCCTGCGCGGCGACTCCGCCGACGACTCACTCTTCGGCGGGGCCGGCAACGACCGGCTGTTCGGCGGCGCAGGTGACGACAGGCTGGAAGGCGGCAACGCCAAGGACCGTTTCGTCGGCGGATCGGGCAGTGACGTCGTCACCGGCGGCAAGGGCAACGATCTGCTGAACGGCGGTAGCGGTATCGACTTCATGTCGGGCGGCGTCGGCAACGACACCTACGTCATCGACGACTTCCGCGACATAGCGAACGAACTGCTCGGCGAGGGCGATCGCGACGTCGCGCGCATCGACACCACCTTCTTCCAAATCGCCGACGACGAGTTCCTGGGTAAGGTGGAGGTCCTGATCGCCAACGAGACTGCGGGGAATGCCCTGCTGATCGGCAACAACGACGACAACACGATCCTCGGCAACGAGGGCGACAACCGCATCCTGGGGCTGGGCGGAGACGACATCATGAACGGCCGGGGCGGCACGGACGGCATGCTGGGGCGCCTCGGCGACGACACCTTCGTCGTCGACACCGCCACCGACGCCGTCGAGGAACGGGCCGACGAGGGCAACGACCTGGTCCGTGCCGAGGTCAGCTACACCCTGCCCGACGGCGGTGCCAGGGACTTCGTCGAGAATCTGCGCCTGCAGGGCGGCGTCGGCGCGATTGCCGGCGGCGGCAACGGACTGGACAACAGCCTTCAGGGCAACGAGGCCGACAACGACCTGCACGGATTTCGCGGCGACGACAGGCTGTCCGGCGGATCGGGCGACGACCGCCTCTTCGGCGGCCTCGGCTTCGACCGGCTGGAAGGTCAGTCGGGAGACGACACGCTGGTGCTGCGCAGCGGCGACGTCGCCTTCGGCGGAGCCGGCGAGGACAGCTTCCGCTTCACCGGCGAGAGCCTGGGTGAGGGCGGCAGCGGCGGACCGGTCATCCGCGATTTCGACGGCGCGATCCTGGGTGCGGGCAAAGGCGCCGACAAGCTCGTTTTCCTGACAGGCGTGGAACGGGGCACCTTCGCCTACATCGGCGGCCAGGCGTTCAGCGCAGCCGGAAACAGCGAGGCGCGTTTCGCCGGGTCACGACAGGTCCAGGTAGACCAGGACGGCGACGGCGAGAGCGATATCGCCTTCCTCGTCGATGGCCTGTCGGAGGCCGGAGGCCTGACCGCCGGCGACTTCCTCTTTCTTTGACCCAACCAGGGTCCGGCGCCGCGGAGCTCGAGCGCAGCTTTCTGCGCTTGACTCGCCTGCGTCATTCTGTCAGAAAAATTACTGAATTCAGTGTTCGGTGTTCGAGATGATCCCACTCGGTCAACGTCCCATCCTGGTCGAAGAGACCTATCGCGCACTGCTCGACGAGATCGCCGAGGGGCGGCTGGCGCCCGGTGCGCGGCTGCGCCAGGAGGCACTGGCCGAGGAGCTGCAGGTCTCGCGCCAGCCGATCAGTCATGCGCTCGCGCTCCTGAAGCAGGAGGGCTTCCTGGTCGAGGCCGGCCGGCGCGGGCTGGAGGTGGCGCCGCTCGATCCCGGATACCTGCTGGCGCTCTACCAGGTGCGCGCGGCGTTGGACGGCACCGCGGCCCGGCTGGCGGCCGAGCGTGTGGCCGCGGGGGACACCGAGGCCCTCCGGGATCTGGCTCACCTGCAGGCGACCCTGGAAAGCGGGGCAGCCCTGGCCCCGGCCGAGAGCGAGGGCAAGACGCGGGCACTGGTCCAGGCCGACATGGCCTTCCACCAGGCGCTGAACAGCCTTTCGGGCAACGCGGTGATCCTGGAGACGGCGGAGCGGCAGTGGGGCCATCTGCGCCGCGCCATGCACGCCGTGGTCTCCGGTCCCTACCGGGCCGAGCGCATCTGGCACGAGCACCGCGCCATCGTCGAAGCCATCGCCGCCGGGAACCCGGCCCGGGCGGCGGAGCTGGCGTCCAAGCACGCCCAGCAAGCCGGAGAAGTGACCAAGGCAAGGCTGACGACCCCGCAAGAGGGCAGCCCACCAGACCAAGGAGTGACGCCATGAAACTGACTGATGAACAGCTCGCCACCTTCGACAAGGAAGGCTGGCTCTTCCTGCCCGAGGCCTTCAGCGAAGAGGAAGTCGAGCTGCTGCGCCACGAGGCCGACGTCGTCTACGCCAGCACGCGCGAGGAGGTCTGGCGCGAGTCTTCCGGCGTCGCCCGCACCGCCTTCGCCGCCCACACCTACAACGAGGGCTTCCGCCGCCTGGGCGCGCACCCGCGCCTGATCGAGCCGGTCGAGCAGCTGCTCGGCGGCAAGCTCTACATGCATCAGTACAAGGTGAACGCCAAGGCCGCCTTCGAGGGCGAGGTCTGGCAGTGGCACCAGGACTTCGGCACTTGGCATCGCGACGACGAGATGCCGGAGCCGCTGGCGATGAACATCGCCGTCTTCCTGGACGACGTCACCGCCTACAACGGCCCGCTCTTCCTGATCGCCGGCAGCCACAAGCAGGGTGTCTTGAGCGCCGGCCACGACCTGGAGACCACCTCCTACCCGCTCTGGACCCTGGACAAGGAGACGGTGCGGCGCCTGGCCGACGAGGGCGGCATCGTCGCGCCGACCGGCAAGGGCGGCGGCATCCTGATGTTCCACTGCAACATCGTGCACGCCAGCCCGCCGAACATCTCCCCCTACGACCGGCGCATCGTCTATCTCTCGCTCTGCCGCACCGACAATCACATCCGCGCCTTCAACCGCAAGCCCTGGATCGCGCATCGCGACTTCACCCCGATCGAGGCCCTCTCCGACGATTGCCTGACCCAGCTCGTCCACGAGCGTAAGCAGGCCGCGGAGTAGCAGAGCCATGAACCTCTACTCCCTACTGCAACGCCGCATCGAGCAGGGCGGCAAGCCGGTCACGGTCGGCCTGATCGGCGCCGGCAAGTTCGGCTCCATGTACCTGGCCCAGATCCCCAAGACACCGGGCGTGAAGCTGGCGGCGCTTGCCGACCTCAATGCCGAGCGGGCCAAGACGGCGCTGAAGACCACCGGATGGAGCAACGAGGCCATCGCCGAGGTGGCGATCCTCGAGGACTCCATGGACCTCATCGCCCGCGACGACGTCGAGGTGGTGGTGGACGCCTGCGGCCACCCGCCGGCCGGCATCCGCCACGCCCTGGCGGCCGCCAAGAACGGCAAGCACATCGTCATGGTGAACGTCGAGGCCGACGTGCTGGCCGGCCCCTTGCTGGCCGAGACCTGCCGCAAGGCCGGCGTGGTCTACTCCATGGCCTACGGCGACCAGCCGGCCCTGGTGGCCGAGATGGTGGACTGGGCGCGCGCCTGCGGCATGACCGTGGTCGCCGCCGGAAAGGGCACCAAGTACCTGCCGGTCTACCACGCCTCCACCCCCGACACGGTCTGGCCCTACTACGGCCTGACGCCGGAGCAGGCGGCCGCGGCGGGGATGAACCCGCAGATGTTCAACTCCTTCCTCGACGGCACCAAGTCGGCGCTGGAGATGGCCGCGATCGCCAACGCCACCGGGCTGGGGGTGCCGCAGGGCCTCTCCTTCCCGCCCTGCGGGGTCGACGACCTGCCGCACGTGCTGCGGCCCAAGGCCGAGGGCGGCCAGCTCGAGCGCCCGGGCATGGTCGAGGTGATCTCCTGCGTCGAGCGTGACGGCCGGCCGGTCTTCCGCGACCTGCGCTGGGGCGTCTACGTGGTCTTCGGCGGCGGCGAGGGTGTCGGCGGTGCCTACACCGAGGCCTGCTTCCGCCAGTACGGCCTGGTGACCGATTCCAGCGGGCGCTACACCGCCATGTACAAGCCCTATCACCTGATCGGGCTGGAGCTGGGCATCTCGGTGCTCTCGGTCGCACTGCGCGGCGAGCCCACCGGCCAGACCCGTGGCTTCCACGGCGACGTCGCCGCCACCGCCAAGCGGGCGCTCAAGGCCGGCGAGATGCTGGACGGCGAGGGCGGCCACTGCGTCTGGGGCCGCCTGATGCCGGCCGAGCTCAGCCTGCAGCAAGGTTTGCTGCCGATCGGCCTGGCCCACGGGGTCCGCCTCAAGCACGACATCCCGGCGGGCCAAAGCGTCGGCTGGGACGACGTCGAGATTGGCGACAACGACGAGTCGGTGCGCGTGCGCCGCGAGATGGAGGCCCTCTACAAGCCGCGCCTGGCCGCGGAGTAGACCGGCTTCTCATCGAGAGCCTACGGCCCGTACCTCCCGGCGAGGTACGGGCCGTTTGCTTCTGGGCTCACCCCCGCGCCGTGAAGACCACCTCTTTCAGGTAGTCCTCCAGCCGGTCCCAGCGCGGCGGCAGGGCACGATAGCCGACCACCTTGTCGGGCCGCAGCAAGTAGAGGCAGGCCCCCTCCGCACCATAGCGCCGGTGCGCGGCGCCATCGGAGTCGAAGGCCACCCGGCCGGGCCAGGCCAGCGGTACCTCCGGCCCAGCGCCCGGAGCGATCAGGTGCAGGTCGATGAGGTCGCCATAGGGAGCGAGGCCGGCGGCGATCTCCTCCAGGGCCGCCAGCAGAGCGGACTCCTCGGCCTCCTCGGCCAGGAAGACGAGGAGCTGGAAGCGGCAGGGCTGCAGGATCTCGTAGAGACGCAGCCGCCTGCCCTCGGCATCGGCCAGATAGCGGACATCGCCGGCGCGGTCGCCGGCATGCGGGCCCTCGCCGAAGGCGAACCAGGCCGAGGGGCAAGAGGTCGCCTCGCTGAGGTGCGGGCTGCCCGGCCAGTGCAGCGGCAGGCCCATGTCCTGGCGCGACAGCGAGGACTTGCGATAGGTGATGTCGACCTGGGCCATCGCCCGGTTCTGCCGCTCGAAGACCGGTTTCAGCCCGATCAAGGCGGTGAAGAGGTGGTCCCGTAGCACGCGGGCCACCGGGTTCTTCAGCAGGTAGAGCCGCTCGGTCATGTCGGAGAGCTGGCCCAGCGCCTTCAGGACGCCCTGGCGCTCCTCCTGATAGCTTTCCAACAAGTCGGGCGCGGCGCGGCCGGCGAGCACCAGGCCCAGCTTCCAGGCCAGGTTCTCGGCATCCTGCAGTCCGGTGTTCATGCCGAGCCCGGTGTTGGGCGAGACCAGGTGTGCGGCGTCGCCCAGCAGGAAGACTCGGCCGATCTTCTGTCGCTCCACCTGGCGGTGGTGCACCCGGTAGTAGGCCACACGCGCCGCCTCGGTCAGCCGGCCGGGGATGGAGCTGCGAGCATCGAACAGGGCCTGCAGCTCCGCCAGCCCGGCCTCCTGGCCGACCCGCGAGTCCTCGCCCGGGGCCAGGCGGAAGGCGCCGTTGATCTGGTGCCAGCCGTCCGGCAGGGGGTTGACGGTCAGCTCCCCCTCCTCGCTGAAGAAGACGTAGACCTCGTCGTGCGGGCGGTCCCAGTCCAGCCGCACGTTGCCGATCAGGTTGTCGGCCTGGTAGCTGTGACCACCCAGCTCCTCGCCCAGGATATGGCGCACCCGGCTGCCGGCGCCGTCGCAGCCGGCGAGCCAGGCGAAGCGCGCCGTCTCCTCGGCCCCGTCCGGCCCTTTCAGCCGCACCACGACCGTCTCGTCCTCGTCGGTGAGCTCCAGCAGCTCGGTCTGCCACTCCACCGCGATGCCGTGGCGCGCCAGGTCCTCGAGCAGGAGCTGCTCGACATAGGGCTGGCCCAGGTGGAGCTGGAATTTGTAGGGGGAGTCGACCTCGCCGTAGCTCTGCTCCCAGACCGGCTTGCCGTGCGCGAACATCTTGAAGC
The DNA here is from genome assembly GCA_046233115.1 of Rhodospirillaceae bacterium N.6G. Lineage (GTDB taxonomy): Bacteria > Pseudomonadota > Alphaproteobacteria > Kiloniellales > JACOMY01 > JACOMY01. Next base: position 122,477 of record JBJXHM010000011.1, read on the forward strand.
TGTGCACCTGGACGCCCAATGCCAGCGCCTTCTCGGCCAGGCCGTAGTCGGCCAGGATCTCGAGCGAGCGCGGCGTTACCTCGCTGGCCTTCACCAGCTCGGAGGGGCCGCTCTTGGCATCGATCAGGCGAAAGGCCACGCCCTGGCGCGCCAGCCCGCAGGCCAGGCAAAGCCCGGTCGGACCGGCACCGACGATGAGGAGGCTGGGGGTTTGCATCTCCCTGAACCTTCGGTCACTGCGAACAATCGGGCCAAGCATGTTCCAAGGCTGCAGAGCAGATCAACCGCGATGATGATTTCTCTCTCTGATCCGTAGGACTAGGCTTCGCCCATGAAAAGGCTGCCGACGATCCTCCGATCCTTGATGCCGATCGCCCTGCTGGCAGGGCTGTCGCTGCTGCTCCCTCCAATGGCTGGCCCGACCAGAGCCGAAGCACCCTGCCCCGAGGCTGCCGCGGCCGACCTGGCCGGCGACCGGGTCTCGGCGCTGGAGGCCTATGACCTCTGCCTGGAGATCGCCGCACTCAGCGAGCGGCAGCAGGCAGAGACCCATCGCGCCCGCGGGCTGGTCCTGCTGGCCGAGGGCAAGATCGACTGCGCGCTCTCCGACTTCGACCAGGCGATCTGGCTGGCTCCCAGCTATGCGCTGGCCTATGTCGGGCGCGGCCAGGCCTACCTGGCAAAGGCCAGGCTTGCGCCCCATGCCGCCGCACCCGGTTGCGGCAAGCGGGAGCAGCCGCCCGCGGTCGCCGGTGGCGTGATCCAGGAGACCAAGGCCGGCGGCGCCAAGGTGGCCGGCCAGTCCTTCCCCGACCGCGCCTCGGCCGAGCGCTGGCTGAAGCAGCAGGGCCAGATCGCCGCCCTGCAGCGCCAGGTCGCCACCCTGCAGCAACAGCTCGCCGCCGAGCGCGCCTCTCCGGCGCCGCCCAAAACCCTGCTGCCGGGCCGACGGCCGGCGCTGAAGTCCCCCGGCGAGGCCGAGCGCGGCATCGCCGACTTCACCCGCGCGCTGCTGCTCGACCCCGGCCTCCTGGCCGCGCCGATCGGCAGGGGCGAGGCCAACTGCGCACTCGGCCACCCGGAGGCGGCACTATCGGACTGGAGCCAGCTCCTCGACCTCGATCCAAACCTGGCGGAGCCGCTGCAGCAGGAGCTGACCGCGGCCGGCTTCTACAAGGGCCCGGTCGACGGCCGTTTCGGCCCGCAGTCGGACGAGGCGCTGGCCGCTTTCGCAGGCGCCCGCTGTCACTAGACCTGACCGCGGCTCTATTTCCACTTGCCGCCGGGGGGCGCCAGCGGGCAAAAGCGGTCCCGGATGATCGAGGGACCTCTCGCCCGCTACCGGGCACTTCGCAACGACGGCAGCTTGCAGCACGATCCGGCCCAGGAACTGGCGGCGGAAAAGCTGCAGGGCCTTTGCCATGCCCTGAAGAACTACACGCCGCAAGGCGGGGTCAGTGGCTGGAAGGCCCGCCTGGGCCTGTCCCGACGCCGCGATGACCCGCCGCAGGGACTCTACATCTACGGGCCGGTGGGTACCGGCAAGTCGATGCTGATGGACCTCTTCTACGAGAGCGCCGAGATCGAGAAGAAGCGGCGCGTCCACTTCCACGCCTTCATGACCGAGGTGCAGGACCGGCTACACGCCTGGCGCCAGCAGACCAAGGGCAAGGAAGGCGACCCCCTGGCACGCCTGGCCAAGGCGCTGGCCGAAGAAGCGAGCCTGCTCTGCTTCGACGAGTTCCACGTGGTCAACATCGCCGACGCGATGATCCTGGGCCGTCTCTTCGAGTGCCTGATCGAGGAGGGCGTGGTGGTGGTCGCGACCTCCAACTGGGCGCCCGACCGGCTCTACGAGGGCGGCCTGCAGCGCGAGCGCTTCCTGCCCTTCATCGCCTTCCTGAAGCAGCACCTGGATATCCTGGAACTGGACGGCGGCCGCGACTATCGCCGGCAGCGCCTGAAGCTGCTGGCGGTCTATCACGCGCCGCTAGGCCCGCGCACCGACGGCGCCCTGAAGCAGGCCTTCGAGGAGCTGACCGAGGGCGCCGAGGCCAAGCCCGAGAGTGTCACGGTGAAGGGCCGCACCGTCCCGGTGCCGCTGGCCGCGCGCGGGGTCGCCCGCTTCGGCTTCGACGATCTCTGCGCCCGGCCGCTGGGGGCCGAGGATTATCTCACCATCGCGCGGCGCTATCACACCGCGATCATCGGCGAGGTGCCGATCCTGCACGCCGACAACCGCGACAAGGCCAAGCGCTTCATGATCCTGGTGGACGCGCTCTACGAGGCCAAGAGCAAGCTGATCCTGGGCGCCGAGGCCCCGCCCGACAGCCTCTACCCGCGCGGCGACGGCGCCGAGGAGTTCCTGCGCACCGCCAGCCGCCTGATGGAAATGCGCTCCGCCGAGTACCTGGGGCTGGAGCATAAGACGGACTAGGTATCCCGCCTATACGGCAAGTTCGGTCATCCCTCGTCCGAGATCCGGCAGGTGCCCTCTCGATATCGCCCCGACCGACGGTCAGTCAGCCGCAACAGTCGTTCCCTGCTTTGGACGGCGCTTGGTGGTCCGGCTGGCTTGCGCTTTGCCTCTGGGCATGACGTCTCCCAACCGCTCGAGTCGCAAAGGGGCCTGGTCGGGGAGACGGACGACCAGCTCCAACTGACCGCCAACTGCCTCGACATAGCTTCTCAGGGTCGAGAGATACATGTCCGCCTGCTTCTCGATCTTGGAGACCGACGGCTGCTTGACGTTCAGAGCCTCTGCGATCTCCATCTGCGCCTTGCCCGCCAGGCGACGCAAGGCGCTCAGGCTCTCGACCTCACCACGCAGTTCCTCAGCACGCGCTTCGACGCGCGCTCGCCGCTCTTCGGGCAGCGCGGCAACGACCTCGTCCAAAGAGCGTCCCATCACGTCTTCCCCTTCTTCACGACGGCCAATCTATCCAGATGCCTCCGATAGCGCTTGTCCGCCTTGGTGATCAGCGATCGATAGAACCGCTTCTCGCTTCCGCCAGACTTATCACCGGCGACCAGGACAATCGCCTTGCGCTCAGGATCGAAGGCGAAAGCAACGCGCCACACACCGCCATCGGCATCGAACCTGAGTTCCTTCATGTTCGCGAACGACGAGTCGTTCAGCGTGTCCGCATGCGGTCGACCGAGTTGCGGACCGACCATGGCGAGTAGCTTTGCTGAGGCCAGCAATTCGTCCTGTACGGCCTCTGTCAGCTCCTCGAACTCCGCATCGAACTCATCGGCAAAGACGACTTCCCAGGACATATAGCCCCCAAGCTATATTTTCAAGCCCCCTGCCGTCGTTACCCTGGGCTGAGCTCCGGCATCACAGGAGGTGACGATGACCGCCTATCATAGCATGCTCTCCATACAACCTATAGGGATTCGAAGCCACCTACCGCAACCTGTCGGCCTTACGCCTCCGGCAACGGAATAAACTCCTCCTTGTCGCCGGGCGGCAGGGGGAAGCGGCCCTGGCGCCAGTCTTCCTTGGCCTGCTCGATCCGCGCCTGCGAGGAGGAGACGAAGTTCCACCAGATGAAGCGCTTCTCGCCGAAGGGGGCGCCGCCCAGCAGCATCAGGCGCGCACCCGCCGGACCTGCCCGCACCGCGATCGGCCGGCCACTGGCGAAGATCAGCATGCGGCCGGCCTCCCTTATCGCGCCGCCCAGGTCCAGGCTGCCCTCGGCGATGTAGACCGCGCGCTCCTCATGGTCCTCCGGCAGCGCCAGGGCGGCCCCGGGCCTCAGCTCGGCATCGAGGTAGAACATATCGCTGAAGGTCCTGACCGGAGCCTCGGCACCGTAGGCATGGCCGAGGATCAGGCGCAGGCGCCGGGCGTCATCCTCGTGGGCAGGCAGGGTCTCCTTGACGTGGTGCTCGAAGGCCGGCGCGCGTTCCTCCTCCGCCTTGGGCAGGGCCACCCAGGTCTGGATGCCGCAAAGACGGCTGCCGGCGGCGCGGGTCGTCGGGCTGGTTCGCTCCGAGTGGGTGATGCCGCGCCCGGCGATCATCCAGTTGACCGCACCGGGATAGATCATCTGGTCGCTGCCCAGGGAATCCTGATGGCGCAATTCGCCCTCGAAGAGGTAGGTGACCGTGGCCAGCCCGATGTGGGGATGGGGGCGCACGTTGATGCCCTGGCCGGGCGGGAAGTCGACCGGGCCCATATGGTCGAAGAAGATGAAGGGGCCGACGGTCTTGCGCTTGGCGGTCGGCAGCACCCGCTTGACCGAGAAGCCGCCCAGGTCGCGGCCGCGCGGCACGATCTCCTCGATGATCGTCTCGCTGCCGCTGCTCTCCGCCGTCTCCGGCCGCAGTGCCCTGACGTCCATGGCCTATTCCTCCCTGGTCAGTCGGAGCGTTCCCGTCGGCGCCGGATCAGCACGTAGAGCGCGCCCTCGCCGCCATGATGCCGCTGCGCCGGCGTGACCGCCAGGATCAAGGGGCGGATGTCGGCATCGTTCAGCCAGAGCGGCACGGCACGGCGCAGCACGCCGCTGTCCGGCCCGGCCCGGCCCTTGCCGGTCACCACCAGCAGGCAGCGCTGGCCGCGGGCCTCAGCCTGGAAGATGAAGCGGCGCAGCACGCCGTGCGCACGCTCGCGGGTCATGCCGTGCAGGTCGAGGCTGGCCTCGATCTCCATGCGTCCGCGGCGGAAGCGGTCGCCGGTACGGCGGTCCATGTCGGCCAGGCGGCCGGTCTCCAGCGGGTCCAGCGCCTTGGGCTTGGGCCGTTCCGCATGGTGGTGCGGCGTCACCGGCACCTGGGCCGCCTTGGCGACGATCCTGGGGCGGACGGCAGGCGTTACGGCGGCGGACGGCGCCGGCGGCCGCTTGTGCAGCGGCTTCACCGTTTCGGCCACCTTGTGCCAGAGCGCCAGTTCCTCCGCGCTCGGGCGGATTTTCGGCTTACGCCCCGCCATCCTCGACCAGCAGAATGTGCAGGCGGCGCGGACCGTGCGCACCCAGCTCCAGGGTCTGCTCGATGTCGCCGGTGCGCGAGGGTCCGGTGACCATGTTGACGGTGCGCGGCAGGTGGCCGGTGCCGAAACGCGCGCGCAGCTTCTCGAAGACCTCCTCGTAGGTTCCGTGCAGCTGGCTGGTCTTCAGGACCGCGATATGGGTCTCCGGCAGAAAATTCAGCGAAGTCGGAGTCTCCGGACCGCTGACCAGCACCAGGGTCGCGGTCTCAGCCACCGCTGCCTCGACCGGGGTCAGCGAGACCTGGTCCTCCGGCTCGGCCTTGCCGCGGGCGACCTTCAGAAGCGGTTCGTTCTGCCAAGGCAGCGCTTCCAGGTCGGGATGCGGAGCGGCACGAAGCTGCAGCGGCAGGTTCTGCTGGCGCAGGTAGCGACCGACCGCCTCCGGAATCTCGTCGGCGCCGGAGAGGCGCTCCAGGGTGCCGGCCAGCGCCTTGGTCGCCTCCTCGAAGAGGGCGATGCGCTCTTCCAGCGGGACCTGCGCACGGGCCGGGATCAGGTTGGCCTTGTGCTCTTCGACATGCTGGGCGATGGCCTCGATGCTCTGGCGCCCCGGACGGCCGTCCAGACGCTTGCGGATCTTGCCCAGGATGGCGTCGCGGGCGACCATCAGCGTCCCCCCTTCTCGCGCCAGAGCCGCTGGAAGGTCTTGCCCTCGGGAGCGGCCAGGTCGCGGAACTGGGTCCAGCCCCCGGCCAGCGGCAGGCTGGAGACGCGCCCCTTGCGGCCGGCGCGCAGCCTGATCGCCCGGTTGGCCAGCCCGGTCACCAGGCGGTAGAGGCCGGGCCGCTTGGCGAGGTAGGCCCAGGCCCCGAGGCCGAAGCGCTGGGTTGCCGGGTTCAGGTGCCGCTCGAACTCCTTCTCCCGCCAGTGCCGCAGCATCTTGGGCAGCGGGATCCGCATCGGGCAGACCTCCTCGCAGCGCCCGCAGAAGGTCGAGGCGTTGGGCAGGTGGCGCGCCTGCTCCACCCCGATCAGCGCCGGGGTCAAAACCGAGCCGACCGGCCCCGGATAGACCCAGCCATAGGCATGGCCGCCGATCGCCTGGTAGACCGGGCAGTGGTTCATGCAGGCGCCGCAGCGGATGCAGCGCAGCACCTCCTGAAATTCGCTGCCGAGGATCTCGGAGCGGCCGTTGTCCAGCAGGATGACATGGTACTGCTCCGGCCCGTCGAGGTCCGCGCTACGCTTCGGCCCGGTCGAAAAGGTGGTGTAGGCCGAGAACTCCTGACCGGTGGCCGAGCGCGCCAGCACGCGCAGGACGGTCGAGAGGTCCTCCAGGGTCGGCACCAGCTTCTCCAGGCTGGCCAGCACGATGTGCACCTTGGGCAGGATCTGGGTGAGGTCGCCGTTGCCCTCGTTGGTGACGATGACCGAGGTGCCGGTCTCGGCCACCAGGAAGTTGGCGCCGGTGATGCCGACATCGGCCTCCAGGTAGCGCTGGCGCAGCATCTGGCGCGCCTCGGCTACCAGTTCCGGCGCCTCGTCCAGCTTGCGGTCGGGCGGCAGTTTGTCATGGCGGCGGCGAAAGTCCTGCGCCACCTGCTCCTTACTGACGTGGATCGCCGGCGCGATGATATGCGAGGGCGTCTCGCCGCGCAGCTGGATGATGTACTCGCCCAGGTCGGTCTCGACCGGCTCGATCCCGGCGGCCTCGAGGAAGGGATTGAGGGCGATCTCCTCGCCGATCATCGACTTGCCCTTGGTCACCGTCTTGGCGCCGACCGCCCGGCAGATCCTGAGCACCGTCTCGCGCGCGTCCTCGGCGGTCTCGCACCAGTGCACGTAGCCGCCGGCCTCCTCCACCCGCTCCTCGTAGTATTCAAGGTAGTGGTCGAGGTTGGCCAGCACGTGGTTCTTGATGTCCCGGCTCTGGTCGCGCAGGCGCTCGAACTCCGGCAGGCGGGCGGCGGCGGCGCCGCGCTTGTCGACGAAGCCGCTGCGCAGCTTGCCCATGGCGCGCTGCAGGTTGGGATCGGTCAAGGCCCCCTTGGCGTTGTCCTTGAAGGCGAGGCTGGTCGGCTCCATCAGCCCTTGCCCTCGCCGATGGCCGGGCCCTCGGCCATGTCGGCCAGCACCTCGGCGACGTGGCGCACCTTCACCTGCGCGCCCTCGCGGCTGAGCTTGCCCGCCATGTTAAGGAGACAGCCCATGTCGCCGGCCAGCAGAGTGCCGGCATTGGTCTCGCGGATCGTCTTGGTCTTCTCCGAGAGGATCCGGTCGGAGATGTCGGGGTACTTCACGCAGAAGGTACCGCCGAAGCCGCAGCAGGCCTCGGTGTCGTGCATCTCGCGGATCTTCAGGCCCTCGACGCTGTCCAGCAGCTTGCGCGGCTGGCCCTTGATCTTCAGTTCGCGCAGGCCAGAGCAGGAGTCGTGGTAGGTGACGCTGTCGGCATAGCGCGCCTCGACACGCTCCATGCCGCGCACGTCGACCAGGAAGGAGATCAGCTCATGGGTCTTGGCGGCCAGTGCTCCGGCGCGCGCGGCCCAGGCCTTGTCCTCGGCCAGCAAAGCCGGGTAGTGGTGCGAGATCATGCCCCCGCAGGAACCCGAGGGCGCCACCACGTAGTCGTAGCCCTCGAAAGCGGCAATCACCTGGCGGGCGATCTCGGCGGCATCCTTGCGGTCGCCGGAGTTGTAGGCCGGCTGGCCGCAGCAGGTCTGCGCCGACGGCACCTCGACCGTGCAGCCCGCCGCCTCCAGCAGCTTCACCGCGGCGAAGCCGACGTTCGGCCTGAAGAGGTCCACCAGGCAGGTCACGAAGAGCGCGACCCTGGGTTTTCGATCCGTCATACACACCCCCTGCAATCACCCGCGAGACTGTGTCTCAGGCGGCGAAAAGGCAAGGGGGTGGAATGGCGCGGGCGCGCTCTAACCGTAGATCACGAACTCGATGCTGGTGAGCGTGACACCACCCGGCAGGGTCGCGCCGTCCCCCAGGACCAGGGTGTCGACGCCGACGCCGCCGTCGAAGACATCGCCGACCTGCAACTCGCCCTGGCTGGCGACGTTCAGGGTGTCGTTCCCGTTATCGCCCATCACCGTGTCGATGCCGCTGCCGCCGAACAGGAAGGCGTCGTCTTGGCCACCGCCATGGATGGTGTCCGACCCGCTGCCGCCATAGAAGAAGGAGTCCTGCCCGGCACCGCCGGCAAGACGGTCGTCCTCCAACCCGCCGTAGAAGAAGGCGTCGTCGCCCTGCCGCCCGGTCAGGCCGTCCTCGCCCGTACCGCCGAAGAGGTAGGAGTCGTCGCCCTCGTCGCCGGCCAGGAAGTCGTCACCCGACTGCCCCAGCAGCGAGCGGTCGGCACCGCTGCCGCCGTAGACCCGGTCGTTCCCGGCGCCGGCGTCCAGCAATAGATCCAGGCCGCTGCCACCGTAGAGCCAGTCCTTGGCATAGCCTCCGAAGATCTGCTGGTCGTCGCCCGCACCGCCGTAGAGCCGGTCCCCCGCATTGCCGCCATAGAGGCTGTCGCCGCCGCTGCCGCCGAACAGCTGGTCGGCACCATTTTCGCCGTAAAGGCCGTCCTGGCCGCTGTCGCCCAAGAGCGAGGTCTCATTGCCCGCCCCACCGAAGAGCTGGTCGTCGCCAAGCCCACCGTAGAAGTGGCCGTCGCTGTCCGCCCCGCCGGAGAGCCGATCATCACCCTCGCCGCCATAGAGGAAGCTGTCGCTGTCCTGGCGGCCGCTGACGATGTCGTCCCCCTCGTTGCCGGCAAGAACGGAATCGTCGCCATCGTCGCCGAAGACGCGATCCTCACCCATATCGCCGAAGAGCGAGAGATCGGCTCCCACCCCGCCGTACACCAAGTCACGCCCATCCCCGCCGTAGAGCCCGTTGTCGTTGCCCTCGTCGCCATAGAGCCGGTCGTCACCCGACTGGCCGATGAAACCGGTGTCGTTGCCGCTGCCGCCGAACAGGGAGTCGGCGCCGCTGCCCGGGAAGAAGAAGTTGTCGCCGATCAGGGCCGTGTCCTGGCCAGACCCGCCAAAGACAACGTCGTCGCCGGACCCGCCGCCGATGAGGGCGTCATCCCCGGCACCGGCATAGACCCGGTCCTTGCCGTCGCCACCGGCGACCGCGTCGCCGCCCGACCCGCCATAGACAAGATCGTCGCCCGAACCGCCGAACACGCTATCCTGGCCGCTGTTGCCGTAGAGGGTGTCGTTGCCGCCGTCGCCATTCAGGGTGTCGTCCCCCAGGCCGCCCTGCAAATCGCGGTCGTCTCCGGCGCCGCCGTAGACCCTGTCGTTCCCGGACAAGCCGCCGAGACGCCTGTCAGCTCCGCTCCCACCCTCGATCAGATCGTTGCCGCTGCCACCGAAGAGAGCAGAATCATTGCCGCTGCCGCCATAGACGCTGTCGCTCGCGCCACCGCGGCTGCCACCGAAAAGCTGGTAGTCGTTGCCATCGCCGCCGAAGACGGTATCGACCCCGCTGCCGCCGTCGAGCAGCCTATCATCACCCTGCTGGCCGAGGACGACGTCCGTTCCGCTCCCTCCGTAAAGCCCCAGGTCATTGCCGCTGCCGCCGTCGATGAGGTCGTTGCCGGCGCCCGGGTAGAAGAAGCTGTCGCCGATCAGGAGCCAGTCCCGGCCGGACCCGCCGAAGATGGCGTCGTCGCCGGACCCGCCGAAGATGCGGGTCTCGTTTCCGAGACCTCCGTAGACCCTGTCCTTGCCATTGCCCCCATCCAGCCGGTCCATTCCCGACCCGCCATAGACGACATCGTCACCCGCCCCACCGAACACGCCATCCTGGCCGCTGTCGCCGAACAGCGTGTCCTTGCCGCTGTCGCCCCAGATGCTGTCATTGCCGGCATCGCCATGCAGACTCAGGTCGTCGCCGTCGCCGCCAAAGATCCGGTCCCTGCCGTCGCCGCCACCGACCGCGTCGATGCCTGACCCGCCGTAGGCAAGATCGTCGCCCGCCCCACCAAACACGCCGTCGTCGCCGCTGGCGCCGAACAGGCCGCTGTCGTTGCCCGAACCACCGAAAACGCTGTCCGCGCCGTCGTCGCCGAACAGGGAGCTGTCATTACCCGCATCGCCATAGAGGAAATCGCTCCCGGCGTTTCCGGAAAGGTTGTCGTCGTCGCCCTCGCCGCCGAAGAGCGTGTCGTCGCCGGACTGACCGAGGAAGCCGCCGTCGTTGCCGCTGCCGCCGAACAGGGTGTCGGCACCGCTGCCCGGGAAGATGAAGTTGTCCCCGATCAAGGCCCGGTCGTCACCGGTCCCGCCGAAGACGCTGTCGTTGCCGGAACCACCGCCAATAAAAGCATCATTCCCTGCACCGCCGTAGACACCGTCCTTGCCGTCGCCGCCATTGATCAGGTCGGAGCCGGACCCGCCGTGGACGGAATCGTCGCCGGCCCCGCCGAACATGGTGTCCAGACCGCTGTCGCCGTAGAGCCTGTCATTGCCAGTGTCGCCCGAGACGCTGTCTTCACCGGACCCGCCGAAAAGGCGATCGCGACCGGACTGCCCGAGCAAACTGTCAGAACCCGATCCCCCGTAGGCGGTGTCGTTGCCGCCGTCGCCGTTGAGGGTATCGGCCCCCAGACCGCCCTGCAAATCGCGGTCGTCGCCGGCGCCGCCGTAGACCCTGTCGTTCCCGCTGTCGCCAAACAGGGCGGCGTCGGCTCCGCTGCCGCCCGAGACCATGTCGTCGCCGCTGCCGCCATAGAAGGTCGAATCGCGGCCGCTGCCGCCGTAGAGGAAGTCCGCTCCCGCGTTCCCGCCAACGACCGAATCGTTCCCATTGCCACCGAAGAGGCTGTCGCTGGCCGAATCGTTGCCGCCGCCCAGCACGTAGTCGTCGCCGTCGCCGCCGAAGATCGTGTCCACGCCATCTCCGCCGCCGAGAAAGGAATCATTCCCCTGCCGACCGAGGAGGATGTCCGTCCCCTCTCCTCCGTAGAGACCCTCGTCATCGCCGCTACCGCCGTCGATACGGTCGTCGCCCGCGCTGCCAGCAAGGAACGCGTCCTTGCCGGAGTCACCGTAGATATAGTCGTTGGAAGCATCGGGGCCGCCGAGGAGGCCGAAGTCGTCGCCCATGCCACCGAAGAGGGCATCCGAACCGCTGCCGCCGTCGAGAGCCGTATCGTTGCCCGCCCCGCCGTAGATGAAGTCCCTGCCGTCCAAACCGAGGAGGGAGGTGTCGCCGCCGCTGTCGCCGCCGATCAGATCATTTCCGCTGAAGCCCTTCAGAGCGGTATCCGCGCCGCTTCCACCCCAGACGGTGTCGTTGCCGCTGCCGCCGTAAAGCGCGACATCCGCGCCTTTCCCTCCGAGTACCTGGTCAGACCCGCCGTTGCCGTTGAGCAGGGTGTCGTCGCCGTCGTCACCGAAGATGCTGTCGCTGGCGGCATCCTCGCCGCCGACCAGGAGCGTATCGTTGCCATTGCCGCCGTAGAGGGTATCAGCGCCGCTACCGCCGTCGATCGCAACATCCTTGCCTGAACCGCCAAAGACGCGGTCAGTCCCGTCATTGCCGCGAAGGACGTAATCATCACCGCTTCCGGCCATGATCAGGTCGTCGCCGGTGCCTCCGTAAAGCGCGGTGTCTGCGCCGGCTCCGCCGAAAATGCTATCCGCCCCGTTGCCACCGTAAAGCAGCAGGTCGTCACCAGACCCTCCGGACACGCGGTCATCTCCATAACCGCCCTCCAAAAATGTGTCGTTGCCATCGCCACCAAAGATGCTCTCGCCGAACAGCAAATAGTCGTCGCCCGAACCGCCAAAAATAGAGTCTGAGCCGGGGCCTCCATTCAAAAAGGTGTCCGCTCCGGATCCACCGCCAACCAGATCGTTGCCATCGTCCCCCCAAAGCATGAAATCGTCGCCGGTTCCGCCGATCAGCCTGTCGTTCCCGTAGCCACCACGGAGGAGGTCGCGCCCGTCACCGCCGAAGATTTCATCAATGCCACTATTGCCGAACAAGCTGTCGTCGGCGCCGTATCCATATATGAAGTCGGAGACGCTGGTTCCGAAGATCGTATTCGGATAGTTGTTACCCTTCAAGACGGCCATTTTGCAAACTCTCCTGGTTCAGATTGGCCATCGTTTCCTGGACTAACGTGACCTGATTTCCCCAACGCCGCCCGTAGACCATCGTCTCCAGCCGCAATGCAGGGTCGATTATTGCCAACTATAGTCTTAGCTCTATTTCAGCGACCAAATCGAACCGGAAATAGAAGTGCTATTTTGCTCGACACCAAAGACGCGCAGCAGACATTCAGCGCTGCCACTCTCCTCCTTGGGGCAAAGATGCTGTAGGAACAAGACAGCTTATTCAATACAGTTTTACAGTGTGATTTGCGTCTGAAAGCTGGAACCCGAAGCAGAGTGACCAGACTTCAGGGCGTGATGGGCATTGACGGAACCGGCCCGCCTGACCGCCCGGTTCGAGGATAGTTCGGGGGGGGCGCAGGCTGGTGAGGGCGCGTGAGGAGCACTCCTCACGCGCCCCGGGTTCTTTTACTCCGCCTTCATCACCGTCGTGGGGGCCTTGCCCTCCTCGACCCAGGCTTCCAGCGCGCTCAGGGGGTCGATCTTGGCCTGGCTGATGCCGCCGGGGCCGGGCAGCAGGCCGCAGTGGTCCATGCCCGGGATCATGAAGAGCTTGACGTTCTTCTGCAGCTCGGCCTCACCGCCGGCAGCGGCCGCCGCCTTCTCGTACCAGTCGATGGTCTTGTAGGGGGTCACGATGGCGTCGGCCCAGCCGTGCCAGACGATCATCTTGCCGTCGGCCTTGCGGAAGGCCGAGAGGTCGGGCGAATCGGAGTTGTAGACCGCCGCCATGGTGGCCAGCCGCGCCGGGTCGCTCTCGAAGTCGAAGTCCAGCGGCGAGTAGGTCGGACCCGGATCCTGCGGGAAGGCCATGTAGGCGCCGAAGCCCTGGGTGAAGAGCGGCACCAACTTGCCGCCGCCGCCCTCCTTGCCGATCAGCCAGAGCCACCAGAAGGGCTCCGAGCCCTCGGGGATACCGCCGGGATAGAGCTGCTCGCCGGCCGCGTTGCGCGGCCCCTGGCGCCAGAGGGCAATCACGCCCAGCTCGGCATCGCTGAGGCAGCTCTCCGGCGCCGCACCGGCCTTGCAGGCCAGCACCGAGAGATCGACCTTGCAGGCCCGGGGATCGTCGATCAGGCCGTCGTTCTTGCCGTCGGCGCCGTCGCACTGGCGCACCACCTCGGCCCCGACCAGCGCGTCCTTGCCGGGCTTCAGGATCTGCTTACCGTCGGCGTCGGTGTTGGCCTGGACGAACCAGGCCATCGCCAGCGCCACCAGGCCGGTGTAGTCCATGGCCGGCGCGCCGGAGATCACGCCGTTGAAGACGTCGGCATACTTGAGCGCCGCCATGTTGGCCATGCGCCCGCCGGTCGAGCAGCCCTGGAAGTAGTTGCGGGTCGGCGCCTTGCCGTAGAAGGCCTCGATCGCCGCCTCGGCCACCCGATGGGTCTCGCCGATCGAGCGCCAGCCCCAGTCGCGCTCCGCTGGCGGGTTGTTGTAGGCCCAGGCGGCATCGACCACCGAGAGTCCGTGGTGACCGCTGTCCGAGGTCGCGGTGGCGTAGCCCTTGGCCAGGCCCGGCCCCATCGCGTTAATGAAGCCGCCGCCCTTGTCGGCCCGCCCCAGGATCCCGCAGAAGCCGCCGCAGCCGGTCTGGTAGTACTTGCCGTTCCAGCCCTCCAGCGGCAGCCGGACCTCGATCGAGATCGCCGGCAGTGCGGTTGCCCGCAGCTCGCAGTAGGCCGGAAGCGTGTCGCTCGCCGGCATGACCCTGGCAGAGGTCACGAAGGCGGCGTCGAGTACCAGGTCCTTCAGCGCGCTGCAGCGCTGGTCGGGACTCTCCTCGGCGGCCGCGGCGGGTGCAGCCAGGCCGAGGAAGGCCGCTGCGGCCAGTGCCGGGAGCAGGAGGGACGATCGGGTGGTATCGGACATGCGGGCTCTCCCTAGGGTCGGTTGTTGTCTTTGACGGCATGGTGCCGAAAGCCCGGCGGCGGCACAACGGCCGAGCGCAGACCTGCAGGGACCGGATGTTCGATTTCTCTTGGCGGCACTCCTCAAGTGCGGAAGAAGCGCCTACACTTTTGCCCCAATCGAAGGGCAGGGCTTGATCGACTGCCGCAGCAAGAAGGTTGGATCGTCATGGATGCGTCTCACGTCTTTCCGCGCAATCCCAAGGCAAAGCTGCCGCTGGCCGTCGCCGGCGAGGGCTGCCGGATCATCGATTCGACCGGCAAGCGCTACCTGGATGCTTGCGGCGGGGCGGCGGTCTCCTGCCTCGGCCACTCGGCCCGGCCCGTGATCGAGGCGATCAAGACCCAGCTCGACACGCTCGCCTACGCGCACACCTCCTTCTTCACCTCGGAGCCTGCCGAGGAGCTGGCGGAGATGCTGATCCGCGTCGCCCCACCCGGCATCGAGCGGGTCTACTTCCTCTCCGGCGGGTCGGAGGCCAATGAGGCCGCCATCAAGCTCGCCCGCCAGTACTATCTGGAAATCGGCCAGCCGGAGCGACGCTACATCATCGCGCGCAAGCAGAGCTATCACGGCAACACGCTGGGCGCGCTCTCGGCCGGCGGCAACCAGTGGCGCCGCCAGCCCTTCGAGCCGCTGCTCTCGCCCGCCATGCGCCACATCGAGCCTTGCCACTACTGGCGCTATGGCGAGCCGGGCGAGAGCCCCGAGGCCTATGGCCGGCGCGCCGCCGACGCGCTGGAGGCCGAGATCCTGGCGCTGGGGCCGGAGACGGTCGCGGCCTTCATCGCCGAGCCGGTGGTCGGCGCCACCCTGGGTGCGGTCCCGGCCGAGCCCGGTTACTTCCAGCGTATCCGCGAGATCTGCGACACCTACGGCGTGCTGCTGATTCTGGACGAGGTCATGTGCGGCATGGGCCGCACCGGCACGCTCTTCGCCAGCGAGCAGGAGGGCATCGCCCCCGATATCGTCTGCATCGCCAAGGGCCTGGGCGCCGGCCTGCAGCCGATCGGCGCCATGCTGGCCAGCGGCAAGATCTACCAGGCAGTGACCGAGGGCACCGGCTTCTTCCAGCACGGTCACACCTACATCGGCCACCCGACGGCCTGCGCGGCCGGCGTGGCGGTCTTGAACGAGATCGAGGACCGCGACCTGCTGCTGGCGGTGCGCGAGAAGGGCGCCAAGCTGCGCGCCGGACTGGAGGAGGCCTTCGGCCAGCACCCGCATGTCGGCAACATCCGCGGCCGCGGCCTGTTCCAGGGCATCGAACTGGTCGAGGACCGCACCAGCAAGGAGCCGTTGGACCCGGCCCGCAAGGTCGCGGCGACGATCAAGAAGGAGGCGATGGACGACGGCCTGATGTGCTACCCGATGGGCGGCACGATCGACGGCCAACGCGGCGACCACATCCTGCTGGCCCCGCCCTTCATCATCCAGGACAGCGACATCACCGAGATCGTCGAGAAGCTCGGTGGTGCGATCGATCGGGCGCTGGCGAAGACGGCAGCGACGTAAGGCGTGGGTGGCGTCTTTCTGCCCCTGAGGATCAGCGAGTCTATCCTGCGGACAGTGGTCCTACGGTCAAGCCGTAGGACGACAAAAAATAAAAGCTATCAAACACTTGTCGTCCTACGGCTTGACCGTAGGACCAGGCAACATTTGCACGGCGCGTGGCTGACGGCGCCGTACTGTGACGCTGGCCGGCACGGTCCCTCTTTCAAAGTCTCCTGCCCTACACCCCCGTCCCTACCGCCTCGCCGATCGAGGCGAAGCCTTCCGCCTTCAGGCGGGCGGCGAGGCCGTCCAGAATCTCCGCTATGATCCGCGGGCCGGCGTAGGCGAAGGCGGTATAGAGCTGCAGCAGGCTGGCGCCGACGCGGATCTTGGCCCAGGCGGTCTCGGCGTCCTCGATGCCGCCGACCGCGACCAGCGGCAGACGCCCCCCGGTCAGGCGATAGACCTCGGCCAGCATCGCGGTCGAGGGCTGGAACAGCGGACGGCCGGAGAGGCCGCCGGTCTCGGTCTTGTGCGGGCTCCGCAGGCTCTCCGGGCGGGCCAAGGTGGTGTTGGAGACGATCAGCCCGTCGAAGCGCTCCAGCGCCACCGCGGCGATGTCCTCCAGGTCGGCCTGGCCCAGGTCCGGGGCGATCTTCAGCAGCAGCGGCGGGGCGCACTCGGCATCGCTCAGGGCCTCGCGCACGGCGCCGGCCAGTTCCTCCAGCTCGGCACGCCCCTGCAGCGCGCGCAGGCCCGGCGTGTTCGGCGAAGAGACGTTGATTACCAGGTAGTCGGCCAGCGGCCCCAGGCGGCGCGCGCCCTTGGCATAGTCCTCGGCGGCGACAGCGGTCTCCTTGTTCTTGCCGAGGTTGATGCCAAGCACGCCGTCCGGCCGCGCGGCACCAAGACGCTCGGCGACGCGCTCCATGCCCTCATTGTTGAAGCCCATGCGGTTGATGACGGCCCGGTCCTCCTCCAGCCGGAAGAGGCGCGGCTGGGGATTGCCCGGCTGCGGGCGCGGCGTGACCGAGCCGACCTCGACGAATCCGAAGCCCAGCCTGGCCAGCGCCGGCGCCGCCTCGGCGTTCTTGTCGAAGCCGGCGGCGATGCCCAGCGGATTGGGAAAGTCCAGGCCCCAGAGCCGCTGCCGCAGGGTCGGGTAGCTCCAGCCCAGGCTACCGCCCAGTCCCTGCCTGAGCCCCCAGATCGCCAGGCGGTGCGCCCGCTCCGGTGGCAGGCGGCGCAGCAGGCGGGAGGCCAGATCGGCAATCACCGGGTGAGGCCCAGCTCGGCCGGGAAGATATGCAGGCCGTCGATCCCGAGCGGCAGGGGCCAGAAGCGGGTGACGGCCGTGGGCGGCAGCTCGCCGTAGAGATGCGGGAAGAGGGCGCCGCCGCGCGAGGGCTCCCAGCGCAGCGCCGGACCCAGGGCTGCCGCATCGACCTCCAGCAGCAGCAGGCCCACCTGGCCGGCGCGGTGCTTGTCGGCGCTACCCATGAGCTGTGCCAGAGCCGAGAAGTGGATGAAGCCGTCGGCCTTGTCCTGGCTGGAGCCAGCGTAGCTGCCGGCCGTCAGCGCCACCTCCCATTCCTCCGCCCGGCAGATGTGATAAATCAAGGCTTCGCTCACCGCTGTGCTCCTCTCCTGCCATGACGACGGCGCCTGGAGCCTAGTCTCGGTACTGCCGAGGTCAAGCAGAACACAGGTCTGCTGCGCCCAGCCGTCGCTGGCGTCGGCCCCCGCGGACAGCTAGTCTGGCTCGGAACGTTAGGGGTTAAGGAGACCGCAGGCGCCATGCAGGCTTGGCATTTCTTCGAGGGCAAGTGGTACGAGGGCAACCCGCCGATCGTCGGACCGATGACGCACGCTTTGTGGATGGCCTCCACGGTCTTCGACGGCGCGCGGGTCTTCGAGGGCGTGGCCCCCGATCTGGATCTGCACTGCCAGCGGCTGATCCGCTCGGCCGAGACCATGGGCCTCAAGGCTCCGCTAAGCGCGGAGGCGATCCAGGAGATCGGCGAGGAGGGGCGCAAGCGCTTCCCCAAGGACATGGCGCTCTACCTGCGGCCGGCCATGTGGGCCGAGGCCGGCTTCGTGGCGCCGGACCCCGACAGCACCCAGTTCTGCTTCACTCTCTTCGAGTCGCCGCTACCGCCGGCCGAGGGCATCAGCGTCACCCGCTCGCCCTACGTCCGGCCGCTGCCCAACTCGGCGCCGACCGAGGCCAAGGCCTCCTGCCTCTATCCCAACTCCAGCCGCGCGCTGACCGACGCGGTGGCGAAGGGCTACGACAACGCCGTGGTCCTGGATGCGCTCGGCAACGTCGCCGAACTGGCGACCGCCAACCTCTGGCTGGTGAAGGACGGGGTCGCGATCACCCCGATCCCGAACGGCTGCTTCCTGAACGGCATCACCCGGCAGCGCATCGTCGGCCTGCTGCGCCAGGGCGGCATCCCGGTGGAGGAACGCCGCGTTACCTATGACGAGCTGCTGACCGCCGACGAGCTTTTCACCACTGGCAACTTCGGCAAGGTGCAGCCGATCATCCGCATCGACGGCCGCGACCTGCAGCCGGGACCGGTGACCAAGCGCGCCCGCGAAACTTACTGGGACTGGGCGCTGAGCTAATATCCGTCCCACGCGAAGGATAGACTTTCCCCCTGCACAGTTGTTGAGAAGGGCGACACAGCCACTGGCGTGTCGCCCTTCTCTTGTGTCATGCAGCTTCATTCAACTGACAGCATCATGACTTCTGCCTCGCTCATCCCGAACCCTCCATGCTACCCTATTCTGTAGGGGAAGCGTGCCAAACAACCTCCTGTGAAAGGGGGGATGCATGTCTCTTGAAGACGGCAAGGCGGACAGGGAAGAAGGTCTGGAGCTTCTCGACATCGGCGTGGGGCTGTTCGACCGCGCGCGGGGGCTGACCTACTGCAACCCGGCGTTCAGGGCCCTGCGGCGCTATCCGGCGAAACTCTGCCGACCGGGTGTGAGCCTGGAGGCGCTGCTGCGCTACAACGCCGAGCGCGGCGATTTCGGTCCCGGCACTCCGGACGTACAGGTCGCCGAGCGGCTGCAGGAGATCGAGGCCTCGGCCGAGCGTGAAATCGAACGCGAGATGGCGGACGGCCAGATCCTCAGCATCCGCTACCGCCGCACCCGCTCCGGCGGACTGGCCGTCACCTTCCAGGACCGGACCGCCGAACGCCGGGCGGAGCGGGCGCTACGCTCCAGCGAAGAGCGCTATGCCCTGGTCACCCAGGCGACCAGCGACGGTATCTACGACTGGAACGTCACCGAAGACCTGTTGTTCGTCTCCAGCAACCTGAACCGGCTGATCGACCTGGACCTCACCAGCAAGTCTTCCACCATGTGGGTGGAACGCATCCACCCCGACGATGCCGAGGGCTACGTGGAGTCGCTACGCGCCCACTTCCGGGGCGAAACCCCGGCCGTGGACACCGAGTACCGACTGCGCGCGCAAGGCGGTGGCTATCGCTGGGTGCACGACCGTGGTCTCGGCATGCGCGGCAGCAACGGCCGCGTCGAGCGCCTGGTCGGGGCGGTCAGCGACATCACTGCCGTACGCGAGGCCAAGTCGGAGCTGAAGCAGGTCCGCGACCGCCTCTTCTCCTCGCTGGGGGCAATCGCCGACGGCATCCTCCTGGTCGACCCCGACAACCGGGTCCAGCTCTTCAACGAGCGCTATGTCGAGATCTTTCGCGATGCCTCGGGCGGGGCCGACCTCTCCGACGTGGTGGTCAAGGGACGCCCCTTCTTCGAGATGATCCGCGAGGGCTATGAGCTCGGCATGTTCAAGCCCCATCCCGGTGGGGTGGAGCAGTGGCTGGCCGAGCGCAAGGCCGCCTGGAAGAAGCCCGCCGTGCAGTGGGAGCTGGAGCTGGCGAACGGAACCTGGATCCTGCTGAACGAACGCCGGATGGCCGATGGTGGCCGCGTCGCGGCCTATACCGACATCACCCAGATGAAGGAGCGCGAGGGAGAGGCGCAGGCCGCCCGCCAGCGCTTCGAAGAAGCCATCGAGGCCATTACCTCCGGCTTCGCCCTGTGGGACGCGGACGACCGGCTGCTGGTCAGCAACACCCGCTATCGCGACTACTTTGCGGACCTGGCGGATGTGATTCTACCAGGGATGCGCTTCGACGAGATCGTCGGCGCAGGCATCGAGCGCGGGCTCTTCCCCTTGGCCGCAGACGACCCCGAGGGCTATCTGGCCAAGACCGCCAAGACCCGTGCGCAGGCGAACGGCCAGGCCCGCGAGCAGTACATCTCCGGCCACTGGCTGCAGGTCACCGACCATCGGACCGCCGAGGGCGGCATCGTCTCGATCTACACCGACGTCACCGAACGCAAGCGCACCGAGATTTCCCTGAAGGCGGCGGTGGCCGAGTTCAACGCCGTTCTGGACAGCATCGACTACGGCGTCCTTTTCATGGGGCCCGACCTGCGCGCGCGCATCGTCAATCGCGCATTCGGCCGGATCTGGAAGGTGCCGCAGGACTTCATCGACAGTCACCCGACGATGCGCGAGATGATCGAGTACAACCGGGATAGCGGCCTCTACGACGTGACGCCGGAGGATTGGGACGACTGGGTCGAGGCCAGGGTGGCGCAGGTCGCCGCCGGGGACGTCCCGCCACTCGAGCTGCAGCGGGGCGACGGCAGCGTTCTCACCTATCAGTGCGTGGCCCTACCGGACGGCGGCCGGATGCTGACCTACTTCGACATCACCGAACTGAAGAACCGCGAGGCCGAAATCGGCCAGGCGCGCGACCGGGCCGAGCAAGCCTTGCTGGACCTGCAGCAAGCGCAGGACCGGCTGGTGCAGTCCGAGAAGATGGCGAGCCTGGGCCAGCTCACCGCCGGGATCGCCCACGAGATCAAGAACCCGCTCAACTTCGTCAACAACTTCGCCAAGCTGTCGGATGACCTGCTGGATGAGCTGACGGAGCTGATCAAAGCGCCGCTCGCCCAGCTCGAGGCCGAGGATCGCGAGGACGCCGAGGAGGTCCTCGCGACCCTGCGCGGCAACCTGGAAAAGATCGCCAGCCACGGACGCCGCGCCGATTCGATCATCAAGAACATGCTGCAGCACTGCCGCGAAGGACCGAGCGAGTGCAGCAGGGTGGCGGTCAACGCGCTGGCCGAGGAGGCGTTGAACCTGGCCTACCACGGCGCGCGCGCCGAGAATCCCGGCTTCAACGTCGAGATCGTGAAGGAGCTCGATCCCGCGGTCGGGGAGATCGACTGCTACCCGCAGGACCTGCTGCGCGTGCTGCTGAACCTCATATCCAACGGGCTCTATGCCACCGGCAAGCGGTTGTTCGCGGAAGGGTCGGACCATGCCCCGGTCCTGAGCTTGCGCACGCACGATGCCGGCGAGCGGATCGAGATCGAGGTGCACGATAACGGCAGCGGCATCTCGCCGGAGCTGCGGGAGAAGATCTTCCTGCCCTTCTTCACCACCAAGCCGACCGGCGAGGGCACCGGCCTCGGCCTCTCGCTCAGCTACGACATCGTGGTCAAGCAGCATGGCGGCAGCCTGAGCGTCGACAGCGAGCCCGGCCTCTACACCGCCTTCACCGTCTCCCTGCCGCGCCATCAGGAGGCACGCACATGACCCCGCCACGGATCCTGGTGGTCGACGACGAGCCCGACGTCGAGGCCCTGATCACCCAGCGCTTCCGGCGCAAGGTACGCAAGGGAGAGATGGTCTTCCTCTTCGCCCGCGACGGCCAGCAGGCCCTGGAGCTGCTAAGCAACGAGCCCGACGTCGACATCGTGCTCTCCGACATCAACATGCCGAAGATGGACGGCCTGACCCTGCTGGAACGACTGAAGGAGCTGCAGGCCGACCTCAGGACCGTGATCGTCTCGGCCTACAGCGACATGAGCAACATCCGCACGGCGATGAACCGCGGCGCCTTCGACTTCGTCACCAAGCCGATCGAGTTCGACGACCTGGACGCCACCATCGCCAAGACCCTGGAGCACCTGACCCTCTACCGCGAACTGCGGGACGCCAAGGACGAGGCCGAGCGCACCCGCACGATCCTGGCCCGCTACTTCTCGCCCACGGTGGTGGAGGCGCTGTCGCACGACCAGGACTGCCTGGAACCCAAAGGCGCGCGCCGGGTGGCGACCTTCCTCTTCACCGACCTCGCCGACTTCACCCCGCTGGTCGAGGCCTCGGAGACCGAGGTGGTGGTGGAGATCCTGAACGAGTACCTGGCGAACGTGACCGATCTGATCTTCGCCCAGGGCGGTACCGTGATGAAGATCATCGGCGACGCGGTGCAGGCGATCTTCGGTGCGCCAGCCGAGGACCCCGAGCATGCCCGCCACGCCGTGGACTGCGCGCTGGCGATCGACGCCTTCGCGACCGCGTTCCGGGAGAAGGTCAATGCACGCGGCATCGCGCTGGGGGATACCCGAATCGGGGTGAACAGCGGCAGCGCGGTGATCGGCAACTTCGGCGGCAAGCGCTACTTCGACTACACCGCCTATGGCGATGCGGTGAACGTCGCCGCCCGCCTGGAGGCGGCCAACAAGGTAATCGGCACTCGCATCTGCGTCAGCGACAGTGTGGTCGAGCAGATCGAGGGTTTTCGCGGCCGGCCGATCGGAACCCTGCTGCTGAAGGGCAAGACCGAGGTCGTGCGCTGCTTCGAGCCGCTGAGCGAGGCTGACGCCGCTTCATCCGCGGCCCAGGCCTACCGGCAAGCCTTCGCGCTGCTGGAGGCCGGCGACCCCAAGGCCCGGCAGGCCTTCGCGGCCCTGGTGGGCCAGAGCGACGACGACCGGCTGGCGATCTATCACCTGGGCCGCCTGCTCGCCGGCGAGACCGGCAGCGAGATCGACGTCTCTCTACCCTGACGGTCGCCTAGGACAGCGCGTCGCCCCCGCAGGAATCCGGCTTGTCTCAGTTCTTCGCGCTGGGGCGTGCCGAGACCTTCTCGTACCAGGCCTGCAGGTGGGGCAGGTCGGCGTAGGGCGGACCCATCTTGATGGTACGGGCGAAGTCGCAGGTGGCCAGAGCGGTGATGTCGGCGATCGAGAAGTCCTCGCCGGCCAGGTAGGGCGATTCCGCCAGGCGCGCATCGAGCTGCTGCAGGAAGACCGCGAAGCGCTTCGGCGCACGTTCGGCCAGCGCCGGGATCTGCGGAAAGTCGACCGGACCGGCGAGCGCGCGGTCCTTGAAGAAGGCGTTGCCGTTGCGGAAGCCCTCGCCGACAGCATCGAAGCCGTGCAGCTGCACCCGGCGGTCCCACATCATGATCCGTGCCTTCTCCAGCGGCGTGGTACCGAACAGCGACGGCTCGGGATGGAGGCCTTCGAGGTAGAGGCAGATCGCCGTCGACTCGGTCAGCACGCTGCCGTCGTCCAGCAGCAGGGCCGGCACCTCGCCCCTGTCGTTGATCGCCACGTAGTCGGCCTTGAGCTGGCTGCGGTCGCCCAGGTCGACCTCTTCCCGCGGCAGATCGATCCCCTTCTCGGCCGCGAAGATGCGGACGCGCCGCGCGTTCGGCGCCATCTTGTAGTCATAGAGCTTCATGGGTCCTCCTCTCCTGCCTTTAGTCTTCGAAAGCG
Source organism: Rhodospirillaceae bacterium N.6G (assembly GCA_046233115.1). Taxonomy (GTDB): domain Bacteria; phylum Pseudomonadota; class Alphaproteobacteria; order Kiloniellales; family JACOMY01; genus JACOMY01. The sequence goes on from JBJXHM010000011.1 coordinate 145,568, forward strand.
TCAGTTTCTTCGCGTCGTCCCAGCAGGAAGGCATCGGCGACGATCTGCAAGGGGCTGGTATCGACGTCGCTCTTGCCCGCCGCGATCAGGTGGGCGAAGCGGGCGTAGAGGCCGGGGTATTCGCGGTCCTCGCCAGCCATCTCCGCGCCGTCCTCGGCGATCAGCCGGCTGCCGCCCTCGGCCAACTTGACCGGGCCGGCGTCGGTCTCGATCTCGATGTCCCAGGTCTGCGGGCCGGTCTGGCGCCAGTCGAAGGCCGCCTCGACGGTGAGGCCGGCCCCGTCGCCCAGCGTGAGCTCGGCGGCGATCGGCGCCTGGCGGTTGGCCGGAAAGACCAGCCGCGCCGCGGTCAGCGCCAGCGGCTGCGGAAGGATCCGGGTCAGGATCGAGAGCGCGTTGATGCCAGGGTCGAAGACACCGAGCCCGCCAGGCTCCCAGATCCAAGCCTGGCCGGGATGCCAGCGGCGCACATCCTCCTTCCAGGCGATCCTAACGGCGGTGACGCGCCGCCCCGACAGTAGGCCCGCGGTCCGCTCCACCGCCGCGGCATGGCGGGAATGCCAGGAGGCGAAGAGGGTGACGCCGGCCGTCTCGGCATGACGGCGCAGGATCTCGATCTCGCCCAGGCTGGCACCCGGCGGCTTCTCCAGCAGCACGTGCTTGCCGGCCGCGAGCGCGGCCAGGGCCGCGGAGAAACGGACCTGCGGCGGCATGCAGAGCGCCAGCGCATCGAGCTCCGGTCCCTCGGCCAGCAGGGCCTCGACGGTCTTGAAGTTGGCCAAGCCCTCGACCGTGGCGTTGCGGCTGGCCGCGGCCACCAGGGTGAAGTCCGGGTCCGCCGCCAGCGCCGGCAGGTGCTGGTCGCGAACGATCTTGCCGACGCCGACGATGCCGATGCGGACCGGAGCCATCCCGACCGCCTCAGTCCGCCGCGACCGCGTCGGTCAGCGCCTTGGCGATCAGCGCACGGCTCTCGGGAAGCCCGTAGAGCGCGAAGAAGGAGCCCAGGCGCGGCCCCTGCTCCTGACCCAGCAGGATCTCGTAAAGCGCCTTGAACCAGCTCTTCAGATCCTCGAAGGGATGACGCTTGCCGACCTCGTAGACCACGGTCTGGATCGCCTCGGCCGGCGCGTCGTCCGGCAGGGCCTCCAGCGCGGCCAGCAGGTCGGCCAGCGCCGTCTGCTCCATCGCCTCGGCCGCGCGGTAGCGCTTCTCCGGCTTCACCCGGTCCTGGTAGTAGCGCACGGCCAGGTCGACCATGCGGTCCAGGAAGGGATAGCGGCCGGGCACCGCGTCGGGCTGGTAGCGCGAGATGAAGCCCCAAAGGATCGAGGGCTCCTCGGCGTTGCAGACGCTGGCCAGGTTCAACAGCAGACCGTAGCCGATCGGCGAGCCCTCGGCCGGCGGCTTGCCGTTGTGGATGTGCCAGACCGGATTCTCCATCCGCTTGGCCGCATCCTGCCCGGAGAAGCTCGCCAGATGCGCCAGGTAGTCATCGACTGCGCGCGGGATCACGTCGAAGAAGAGCCGCTTGGCCGCGCGGGGCTTGTTGTACATGAAGAGCGCCAGGCTCTCCGACGGGCCGTAGGCCAGCCACTCCTCGACCGAGAGGCCGTTGCCCTTGGACTTGGAGATCTTCTGGCCCTTGTCGTCCAGGAAGAGCTCGTAGTTGAAGCCCTCCGGCGGGGTCTTGCCCAGGGCCCGGACGATGGAGCCGGCCAGCTTCACGCTGTCGATCAGGTCCTTGCCCGACATCTCGTAGTCGACGTCCAGCGCGTACCAGCGCATGCCCCAGTCGGGCTTCCACTGCAGCTTGCAGTGGCCGCCGGTGACCGGCACCTCGGTCAGGGCCTCGTCCTCGTCGCGGAAGACGACGGTGCCAGCGTCGATCTTGCACTCCAGGATCGGCACCTGCAGCACCCGCCCGGTCTTGGGCGAAATCGGCAGGAAGGGGCTGTAGCTCTGCGCCCGCTCCTCGCGCAGGCTGGGCAGCATGATCGCCATGACCTTGTCATAGGCGGACAGCACGTCCAGCAGCGCCTGGTCGAAGCGGCCGGAGAGATACCAGTCGGTCGAGGACTGGAACTCGTACTCGAAGCCGAAGTCGTCGAGGAAGGCCTTGAGCCGCGCGTTGTTGTGCTGACCAAAGGAGGCGTGCGTGCCGAAGGGATCGGGCACCTGGGTCAGAGGCTTGCCGAGATTGGCCTTCAGCAGGTCCTGGTTGGGCACGTTGTCCGGCACCTTGCGCAGGCCGTCCATGTCGTCGGAGAAGCAGAACAGCCGGGTCGGGATGTCGGAGAGCCGCTGGAAGGCCTGGCGCACCATGGTGGTGCGCACCACCTCGCCGAAGGTACCGATATGCGGCAGGCCGGAGGGACCGTAGCCGGTCTCGAAGAGCACATAGCCTTTTTTCGGCGGCGCAGCCTTGTAGCGCTCCACCAGCTTCCGTGCCTCTTCAAAGGGCCAGGCGCGTGCCGCCTGGGCCAGCTCTCGCTCTGCCGTCATGGTCCTTGCTCTATCGCTAATCGCCCGCGGGCCTCTTCGACCCGCGCGTGGCTCACCCAGCGGCCCCGCCCCGCCGCCAGCGGCAAGGCGCGTTCCGCCACTCGAGCAGCCGTCATAGAGCAGGCCGCAGCAAAGGGGAAGCCACGACGCCCGCGACTCTGATCTGTGCGCAGCGATCCGCAGTCAGAGCGGTCGCCCGCTCAGCTATTGCTGCTGTTGGGGTCGGGTCCGAAGAGGCGCCTGAGGAAGCTCTCGTCCGCTTCGATCTCCGAGAGGAAGGCCTGGCGCGCATCGGGCGTCAGGCCGGAGGTGAACTCATAGAGCCGCGACATGGTGGAGACGAAGAAGTCGATCCGGCCGGCGTCGCGTTCGACCAGGCTGAGCTTGAGCTGCCCGCCGTCGAAGCTGGGCTGGCGCAGCACGCCGGCCAGGATGTTGCCCCAGTCCTGCCCCTGCCGCTCGCGCGCCGCATAGCGGTCGATGACCGAGACGCGAATAGCGGTGAGCTGCTGGGCCTGATCTTCGGTCAGCTTCAGGCGATCGGTGAGCTGGGCGATCATCTCCGCGCCGCGCGGCGGCTGGTCCACCTCTTGCCCGGCGAAATGCACCCCCAGTAGGAGCGAGATGTTGAACGCAAGCGAGAGGATCAGAACGACCCACAGCAAACGTCGCGGGACCCTCGACACCACCTGGCCCTAGAACATCGACTGCGGGCCGAAAGGCAGCGCGCTGGCCTGAACCGTCGAGCTCACGCGGTCGCGCGCCGCGACATGGCTGGAGGTTCCCAGCTCGAAGCCACCCAGGCAGACCATGACGAAGAGGACCGCGGTCAGAGCCCAGGCCAGACCGTCAATCGGTCGGGCCGCTGCCAGCCCAGCGCCGATACGTTGCACGAATGTCACAGGCGCGGTCAAACCGTCCGGCGCCATCGCCGTGACCCGGCGCAACAGCAGCGAGGGCGGTGCTTCGTAGGCACCGACAGCCTCTTTCGATCGCATCCAGACCTCTCTCGAGTCGGCGTCGGCAGCCAGCGAGGCCTCTACCTCCGCCGCTCGCCTGTCGTCCAAGCGTCGGTCGATGTAAGCCGCGAGGCGCATTGCCTCGTCTTCGGGACGATGCCGCTGCACCATGCCGCCGCTCCTTCCCCAGAGCTGCTCAGCGCGCGCCAGCAAGTCGCGATCCAATGCCGCCTCGCCGTCGCCCTGCGCCAACTTAGAATCCATAAATCTAGCCACTCTTCGTCTTGCCCCGTCACTCACCCTCTGCGGTCCTCGTCGCGGACTCCAACAGTCTACCGACCCGACCTCCCTAAACTTGATACGAAAGGCGGGGTCCCGTCATCCCTTCGCTTCCCCCAGCCGGCGCGTTGCCTGTCGATTTATTTTGCCTGTTGCCTATTGGCCCTCGTCCGCCAGGCGCGCACGCAAGCGCTGCAGCGCCTTATGGTGCATCGAACGCACGGTCTGGGGGTCGATTCCCAGCTTCTCGCCAACCTCGGCAGCGGTCATGTCATGTCGGTAGAGAAGCTCTATGATCAAGGCCTGTCGCGGTGATAACAGCCCTTCGGGAATGGTCACCCAGGCCGGTTCCGCTGCCGGCACCGCCAAGTGCTGTTCGGGTACCGCATCGATGCTGCTGATCGGCCGCGCATTGCGGCGCAGGTGGTCGATGCTGGCAGAAGTCGCAATGACGGTCAACCAGGTGGTCAGCTTCGCCTTCCTGGCGTCGAAGCTGCGCAGCAGGCGGAAGTCGTTGGCGCAGATCTTCACGAAGACGTCCTGCACCACATCCTCGACCTCGCCCTCGCGGCCGGCCGGCACCAGGCGCTTGCGCACCGCGCCGTAGATCACCGGCGCGTGGCGCTTGACGAAGGCGACCCAGGCGCCGCGCTTGCCAGCCAGCAGGCGCGCTATGTCTCTCTCGCCTGACACCGTGCTGCGCTAGGTCCGCATCACAGCCAGTCGACTAGCTGGGCGACCAGCGGCTCGTCGGCGGGCGGCATGGGATAGGAGCGGAAATCGGCCTTCCGGACCCAGGCCAGCCTCTGCCCCTCACGGGGCGTCGGGTTGCCCTGCCAGACCCGGCAGGCGAAGAGCGGCATCAGCAGATGAAAGTCCGGATAGCTGTGCGAGGCGAAGGCCAGCGGCGCCAGACAGCTCTTGGCCGTCTCCACCCCCAGCTCTTCGCGCAGTTCGCGCACCAGGGCAGCCTCCGGGGTCTCGCCCGGATCGAGCTTGCCGCCGGGAAACTCCCAGAGGCCCGCCAAGGTCTTGCCGGCCGGGCGCTGGGCCAGAAGGACCCGACCGTCCGGGTCGATCATGGCACAGGCGGCGACCAGCAGGATCCGCGCCGGAGCCGCCGCAGCGGCGGCAGACGACGCGGACCAGCAGCCCTCGGGAAGCTCGTCGGGCATCGCGACCGGCCTAGCTACGGTAGTCGGCGTTGATGTCGATGTAGCCGTGGGTCAGATCGCAGGTCCAAACCTGCGCCTCGCCGCGTCCGACGCCGACATCCACCTCGATGTCGATCTCCTGGCCCTGCATGTGACGGGAGACCGGGGTCTCGTCATAACCCTCCACCCGCTGACCGTCGCGCGCCACCGCGATGCCGCCGATGGAAACCGCCAGGCGGTCACGGTCGGCCCGCTGACCGGCCTTGCCGACAGCCATGACGATGCGGCCCCAGTTGGCATCCGCCCCCGCAATCGCGGTCTTCACCAGCGGCGAGTTAGCGACCGCCAGGCCAATGGTCTTGGCCGCCGCATCGCTTTCCGCTCCGGCGACGCGGATCGAGACCAGCTTCTGGGCGCCCTCGCCGTCCTTCACCACCAGCAGCGCCAGCTCCAGCAGCAGCGAATCCAGCGAAGAGACGAAGCCCTCCAGCCGCGGGTCGGCGTCGTCGTGCACCGGGGCGTTCCCGGCCTTGCCGGTGGCGACCAGGATCAGGGTGTCGCTGGTCGAGGTATCGCTGTCGACGGTGATCGCGTTGAAGCTCTTCTCGGTCGCGCGCAGCAGCAGGCCCTGCAGCAGGGCGGCCGGCAGGGCCGCGTCGGTGGCGACGAAGGCCAGCATGGTCGCCATGTCCGGGGCGATCATGCCGCTGCCCTTGGCGATGCCGGTGATGGTCACCGTCTTGCCGTCGATCAGGCACTGGCGGCTTGCCGCCTTGGCGAAGGTATCGGTGGTGCGGATCGCCTCGGCCGCCTGATACCAGCCCTCGGCCCTGTCGCTCTGCTTCGCCACCAGGTCGGGCAGGAAGGCGGTCAGACGCTCGGCCGCCAGCGGCTCGCCGATGACCCCGGTGGAGGCCTGCAGGATCTGCGCCAGCGGACAGCCCAGCGCGTCCGACAGGGCGCTGGCCATAGCCTGCACCGCGGCCTCGCCGCGCCGGCCGGTGAAGGCGTTGGAGTTGCCGGCGTTGACGACCACGGCGGAGACCGCGCCCTCGCCCTCGGCCAGCGCTCGGCGCGACCAGAGCACCGGCGCACCGGCGGTCAGCGACTTTGTGAAGACGCCGGCGGCGACGCTGCCCGGTGCGAAGCGCATCAGCAGCAGGTCGAGGCGGCCGCGGTAGCGGTAGTTGCTCTCGACGGCGGCCAGGCTGACGCCGGGAACGGCATGCAGCAAGGGAGTGGCAGCGGGTGCCAGGGGGGAACGGGGCGGCAGCACGGTCGGACGATTCTCCCTAACCTCGGAACGCACGCGCCTCAGCGCGGCGGATAGAGCTTGATGTTGGCCTTTTGGCGAAGCTGTGTCAGCAGGCGATCCAGGGCAAGACGCGACATCTCTGCCCTGACCTGCTGGCGTCTTGCCGCATCCTCTCCCGGCTTGCCGTTGCTGAGTGCCTGCACCCGCTGTTCCACCGCTGCCGAGCTGACGTTCTTGGCTATGTAGTCGGCGACATAGGCCTCGCGCATCAGGTCCTCTTCATAACGGCGCACCGCCTCCTGGATGTCCTTGCGCCCGGCGTAGCCCTGGGCCCTGGCCTGATCGGCCAGAAGCTGGCGGTCGACCAAGCGGGCAAGCAGGATGTTGAACAGGGGGACCACTTGTTTCTGCTGCTCTTCCGGCAGGTTGCGGGCGGAATAGATGACGTCGTTCCAGTGGATCTGGGTCGCGCCCACCCGCCCGACCACCGGGTTCTCCGGCCGCAGCAAGGCTTGCAGCGTCGGCGAGAGACGCAGACTGTCCTGGGCCGCGGCCCAGCCAGGCAACAGCACCAACAGCAGGCCGGCCAGCGCCGCGGACAGCCTTGCATAGCGGCCACGGCGACCGGCGGCGGCGGGCATCAGGCACGCTGCGGCGACGGCGGCATGTGACTGGGGCATGGCTGTCCTCTTCTCTTTTCTTCTCGGTGCGCGGGGCGGGCAAGTCGGGACAATAGCCCCTCCAAGGTGATGCGCGGCGCGCCTGGGTGCAAGCGGCAAGAGGCGCAGGTCAGGGCCCGGCGAATTGACAGCGGCGGCCGCCCCTCTTATCTACCTTGGGTCCGTCGGGCTTCCGCTGCCTTGTGCGTGGAAGAGATCTTGACGCCCCTTTTTATCGACCATCGACCCTCGAGGCCTTCCGCGCATCATGATGGGCTCTCTTGCCAAGCGGCTCTTCGGGTCCGCTAACGACCGTTTCGTCAAAAGCCTGAACCGCGACGTTCAGGCGATCAACGCCTTGGAGCCTGAGCTGGAAGCGCTCAGCGACGAGGCTCTCGGCAACAAGACGGTTGAGTTCCGCCGGCGCCTGGGCGAGGGCGCCAAGCTCGACAGCCTGCTGGTCGAGGCCTTCGCCACGGTGCGCGAGGCAGCCAAGCGGACCCTGGGCCAGCGTCACTACGACGTGCAGCTCATGGGCGGCATGGTGCTCCACCGCGGCATGATCTCAGAGATGAAGACCGGCGAGGGCAAGACCCTGGTCGCCACTCTTGCCGTCTATCTGAACGCGCTGGAAGGCAAGGGCGTGCACGTCGTCACCGTGAACGACTACCTGGCCCGCCGCGACAGCGAGTGGATGGGTCGGATCTACGGTTTCCTCGGCCTCACCGTCGGTTGCATCGTGCCCGGACTGGACGAGGTGCAGCGCCACGAGGCCTATGCCGCGGACATCACCTACGGCACCAACAACGAGTTCGGCTTCGACTACCTTCGCGACAACATGAAACGCCAGCTCGCCACCGTGGTGCAGCGCGATTTCAACTTCGCGATCGTCGACGAGGTGGACTCGATCCTGATCGACGAGGCACGCACGCCGCTGATCATCTCCGGCCCGGCGTCGGACTCCTCCGAGCTCTACCAGCGCATCGATACGGTGATCCCGCACCTGGAGGCCGCGCACTACGAGTCGGACGAGAAGCAGAAGACCATCACCCTCACCGAAGAGGGCAACCAGAAGGTCGAGGAGCTGCTGGCCGAGAGCGGCCTGATGACCGAGGGCTCGCTCTACGACGTCCAGAACATCAACCTGGTGCACCACGTGAACGTCGCCCTGCGCGCCCACAAGATGTTCGAGCGCGACCGCGACTACATCGTCAAGGATGACAAGGTCATCATCATCGACGAGTTCACCGGCCGCATGATGGAAGGCCGGCGCTTCTCGGATGGATTGCACCAGGCGCTGGAGGCCAAGGAGCGGGTGCAGATCCAGCAGGAAAACCAGACTCTGGCCTCGATCACCTTCCAGAACTACTTCCGGCTCTACCCCAAGCTCGCCGGCATGACCGGCACGGCGATGACCGAGGCCTCGGAGTTCCAGGACATCTACGGCCTGGAGGTGATCGAGATCCCGACCAACGTGCCGGTCCGCCGCAAGGACATGGACGACGAGGTCTATCGCACCGCGGCCGAGAAGGAAAACGCGATCGTCGCCAAGATCAAGGACTGCCTGGAGCGCAAGCAGCCGGTCTTGGTCGGCACCGTATCCATCGAGAAGTCCGAGATCCTCTCGCGCCGGCTGAAGAGCGAGAAGGTTCCGCACAATGTGCTGAACGCCCGCTACCACGAGCAGGAGGCCTTCATCGTCGCCCAGGCCGGCGCGCCGGGGGCCGTCACCATCGCCACCAACATGGCCGGTCGCGGCACCGACATCCAGCTCGGCGGCAACGTCGACATGCGGGTGCTGCGCGAGCTGGAGGGCATCGAGGACGAAGCGGCCCGCGCCGAGAAGGAAGCCGCCATCCGCGCCGAAGTGAAGGCCAACCGCGAGGTCGTGTTGGCCGCCGGCGGCCTCTTCGTGCTGGGCACCGAGCGGCATGAGAGCCGGCGCATCGACAACCAGCTCCGCGGCCGCTCCGGCCGTCAGGGCGACCCCGGCGGCTCGCTCTTCTTCCTCTCGCTGCAGGACGACCTGATGCGGATCTTCGGATCCGAGCGTCTGGACGGCATGCTGACCCGCCTAGGCCTGAAGGAGGGCGAGGCCATCGTCCATCCCTGGGTCAACAAGGCCCTGGAGAAGGCGCAGCAGAAGGTCGAGGCGCGGAACTACGAGATCCGCAAGAACCTGCTGCAGTTCGACAACGTGATGAACGACCAGCGCAAGGTGGTCTACGAGCAGCGCCGCGAGCTGATGCGGGCCGACGACGTCAGCGACACCATCAAGGAGATGCGCGGCGAGGTGATCGGTGATCTGATCGCCCAGACCATCCCCAAGGGCGCCTTCGCCGAGCAGTGGCAGATCGCGACCCTGCACGAGGAGTGCCGGCGCCTGCTGCACCTGGACCTGCCGCTCACCACCTGGGCCGAGGAAGAGGGCATCGCCGACGAGGAGATCGAGGAGCGCGTCATCGAGGCGCACGATCGCCTGATGGCCGAGCGCACCGCGCGCTTCACGCCCGCGGTCATGCGTGCCTTGGAGAAAGAGGTGCTGCTGGCCGTGGTCGACAAGCAGTGGAAGGACCACCTGCTGTCGCTGGACCACCTGCGCCACGGCATCTCGCTGCGCGCCTATGCCCAGCGCGACCCGCTGCTCGAGTACAAGCGCGAGGCCTTCGAGCTGTTCGAGACCATGCTGGTCGAGGTGCGCCAGGAGGTGACGCAGATCCTCTCGCTGATCGAGCTGCGCACCCAGGACGTCCCGCCGCCGGAAGAAGTGAACGCCGGCGAGATGCCGCACGAGATGCACGAATCGCGCGAAGACCCGGCCCTGGTCGGCGCCGAGCCGGAGATGGCGGGAGCCGACCCCCTGGGTCTCACCAGCCCGCGCGAGGCGACGGCCGAGCGCGTCCAGCGCCAGCCGGCGCGCAACGCCCCGCCCGAGGGCATCCGCCAGGACCCGCGCGATCCCGCCACCTGGGGCAAGGTCGCCCGCAACGCGCCCTGCCCCTGCGGCTCCGGCAAGAAGTACAAGCACTGTCACGGCAAGATCAGCTAGCGCAGCTGGCCCGCTAGAGCAGATCGCGACCAGGCGGAATCACCTGATCGCGTGAATCTGCCCCATTTTCAAACTCATAGAGCAGGGTTCGGACGGCAAATCGTTTCGATTTGACGTCATCCTGCTCTAGGGGCATCGTCGCGAAGATCTGACCAGCGCGGGCGCCCAGGGATCCCTAGAGCGGATCGCGAACAGGTGGAATCACCTGACCGCGATCCGCCCTCTGTTTCAAAGATGTAGAGCAGGATTCGGACGCCAGATCGTTTCGATCTGGTGTCATCCTGCTCTAGCCGCCCGCTGCATGTATGCGCTCCTGAGGAGCAGGCCGCGCCGTCGCTTTGAGAACGGAATCTACAGAGTAGCGGCAAGAACAACTATTCGATCCAGTTGCTTCGTGCTACCCTTGCGCTCATTGGTTGGGGCGACCCTCCAAGCCAAACGGCTTGGAGGATCGCCCCTTTCTTTTACGCGCGGGAGGCAAAGATCGTGGCTAACCTTTATGGTTCGACCGGCACCAACAACACCTTGACCGGGACCAACACCACAGACCGGATCTACGGCCTCAGCGGCAACGACCGGCTCTATGGGCTCGCCGGCGACGACGGCCTCTTCGGGGGCTCGGGCGACGATCTGGCTCTGCGCGGAGGGTCGGGACACGACAGCCTCTATGGCGGTGCCGGCGACGACAGCCTGTTCTTCGGGGACAGCGGCAACGACAGCGTCTTTGGCGGCGATGGCGCGGATGAGCGCTTTCTCGGCGGCAGCGGCGCCGACAGCCTCTTCGGCAGCCTTGGCAACGAGCGCGCCTTCTTTGGGGACAGTGGAGCCGATCGCCTCTATGGCGGCTCGGGCGATGACAGTTCTTTCTATGGTGGCAACGGCAATGATCTGATCTACGGAGCCTCTGGCAACGACCAGAGCTTTTTGGGCGGCAATGGGGATGATACCCTTTCCGGTGGCGACGGCGGTGACAGCTATTTCTTCGGCAATAGTGGTAACGACGTTTTGGATGGCGGCCTGGGCGTCAACATAGGGTTCTATGGCGCCAGCGGCGATGACAGCATTCTCTCTGGCGGCAGCGGCTCGTCGACTCGGTTCTTCGGTGGGGATGGAGACGATAGCGTCCATGTTCTTGACCGTACCGGATTTGGGTCGCGCGTCTATGGCGAGAGCGGCGCAGACTACCTGTACGCAGATGCCTCGATATTTGGCGGCTCAGGAAATGATACTCTCTACGGAGATATACGAATTTATGGTGGCGCTGGGGACGATCGGATAGAAGTTATTTCTGGAAGAGATTTACGTGGTGGAAATGGCGATGATCGATTTTATGCTATCCTCTCATTTAACGTAACTGGAGCCGTTGATTTTGGCCTATTGGGCGGCGGGGGAGCGGATACTGTCTTTGGTGGCACGGGAAAAGATAGCGATATATTCGGCGGAGACGCCAACGACACGATTTTCGGCGGAAGCGGTAGCGATCGGCATATGACGGGGCGCAGTGGCTCTGACGTCCTCTACGGCGGCTCGGGGATAGATTTCCAATTCGGAGGAGGCAGTGGCAACGACACGGTCTTCGGAGACGACGGTGGTGATGGCCTCACAGGCGATGCCGGCGATGACACGCTCTTCGGCGGCCGGGGTGATGAATACAGCATGGTAGGTGGTGATGGTACCGACATCATCTTCGGCGGACAGGGTAACGACTCCAGCTTGGTAGGCGGTGATGGTAACGACAGCATCTTCGGCGGGAGCGGAAGCGACCAGAACTTCTTTGGCGGCTATCATGACGTTTATCAAGACGATTGGCTCTTCGGCGGGTCGGGCGATGACGTCTCCTTCTTCGCTCGAAGCGGCGACGACCATATCTATGGTGGTGCGGGAGATGACCTGACTCTGCACGGCGGCAAGGACGCGGATCTCCTCTCGGGCGGCCTCGGCAACGACACCGGCCTTTATGGCGATAGCGGCCACGATCGGATCGTTGGCGGCAGTGGCGAGGATCTGGGGCTCTATGGCGGTCAGGGCAATGATGCGATCTTTGGAGGCTCGGGAGCGGATAGCACGCTGTTCGGCGGCAGCAACAGCGACCGCCTGTTCGGTGGCGATGCAGACGATCGCACCCTCATGGGCGGCAGCGCCGCCGACGTCATCGTCGGTGGCTTGGGCGACGACAGTCTGCTGACCGGATCGCAGGGCGACGACACCTTGAGCGGTGACAGCGGCGACGATCTCGGGCTCTACGGCGGCGACGGCGACGATGTGGTGTCCGGCGGCAGTGGCGAGGATATCGTCTATGGCGGCAGCGGCAGCGACAGCTTCATCGTCGCACCGGGTGAACTCGCCCCACTCGACATCATCGACGGCGGCTCCGGAGTGGACACCCTCTTCATCCTCGGCGGTACGGCGGCAGCGGCCTCCGCCTTCCTCTTCTCGGTAGAGGTGATTATCGACGGCCTGCCGGTAGCGACCAGCGCGGGTGACTTCCTGGTCGGTGGCACCGGCGCGGACGCCATCTCGGCGCTCAGCGGCGGCGACCTGGTCAAGGGGCTAAGCGGCGACGACGTCCTGCGCGGCAATGCAGGTGACGACATGCTGTTCGGCGGCAGCGGGCGCGATACGCTCTTCGGCGCTTCGGACCAGGACTTTATCTACGGCGGCGAGTCGAACGACCAGATGGTCGGCGGCACCGGCAGCGACGTGCTCTTCGGCGACCAGGGGCGCGACCGCCTGAACGGCGGCTCCGGCACGGATACCGCCTACGGCGGCAACAGCAACGACACCTTCATCGTCGACACCAAGACCGACCGCCTGTTCGATGGCGCCGGTCAGGGCGACGACGTACTGCGTTCCAACGCGGCCAACTACACACTGGGCACGAGCAGCGAGGTCGTCATCGAGCGGGCAAACATCAATGACGCTGCCGGCGACGCCACGATGGTCGGCAACGACGGCGATAACCTGCTGGTGGGAAACTCCTTCTCCAACGTGCTGCTGGGACTCAGCGGCAACGACCGCCTGAACAGCCGCGGCGCCACCAATACCATGACCGGCGGGTCCGGCGACGATACCTTCATCGTTACCACCACGGCGGACCGTGTGCAGGAGTTCGCGGGCCAGGGCACCGATCTGGTTCGCGCCGAGGTCGACTTCACTTTGCCTGGCGGCGGTACCGACTTCTTCATCGAAAACCTGCGGATGCAGGGCGGCTTCGGCAACATCAACGGCTCGGGCAACCAGTTGGACAACACGCTCGAGGGCAACAGCGGCGACAACCACCTGCGTGGTCGTGGCGGCAATGATCTGGTGGAAGGCGGCCTCGGCGACGACACCTTGGACGGCGGCGTCGGCGACGACCTGCTGCACGGCGACAGCGGTGCCGATAGCCTGCTGATGAACTCCGGCGACGAGGCCTCCGGCGGCTCCGGCCAGGACGCCTTCTTCTTCGATGGTGGCAGCCTGGGCGCGGCCGGCTCCGGCGGTCCGGTGATCCGCGATTTCGACGGCGTCTCGGCGAACGGCGCCAACGGCGAGGACAAGCTAGTCTTTGCCAGCGGCCTGGAGGTCGGCAGTTTCGCCTACATCGGCGCCGCGGCCTTCTCCGGCGGCGGCAACTCCGAGGCGCGCTTCGACGGTGCGCGGCAAATCCAGGTGGACGACAACGGCGACGGCATCGTCGACCAGGCCTTCCTGCTGGACGGGGTGACCGCTGCAAACCTGCTGACGGCCAGCGACTTCGTCTGGTTGTAGTCTCCGCCAGACGGCTTCGCCGCTCGCCTAGAGCAGGATCACGGTAAGTGGAAACGATTTGCCGTCATCTTGCTCGACAACGATGAGAAAATAGTGCGGATTCAGCCGGTCAGGTGGGTCCGCCTGATCGCGAACGGTCCTAGAGCGCATTGCGCTCTGTTTGAATCGGCACCGGCCCGCACCCCCGCCCGGCTGCCCATTTCCAGGATTCTTCCGTGGGCGCCGAGTGAGACGACTGGGCGGGGGTGCGGGCTGGGCCGTGTAAACTCAACAGGCTCTAGCGGGCTCGGGCTGTGCTCAGGAGGCCGCCGGGCACGCGGGAGGAGATGGGTGATGACGGCGAGCCTCTCGGAAGCTGGCGCGGTGCCGAAACCCAAGCTGCTGCTGCCCTTCGCCATGGGGCACTGCGCCAACGATCTGGCGCCGGTGGCGATGTATCTCATCATCCCGGCTTTCGGGGCCGCCTACGGCCTGACCCCGGTCGAGATCGGACTGCTCTTCACCATCCACAGCCTTGGGGCGGCGCTCGCCTACTTTCCAGCCGGGCTGCTTTGCGACCACATCGCCAAGCGCGGGCTGCTGCTGCTGGCCACCTTCTTCTGGGTCGGGCTGGGCTACTTCGGCGCCAGCTTCGCCAGCGGCTTCTGGGCCTTCGCCATCCTGATCACCCTGGCCGGCATGGGCGATGCCGCCTGGCACCCACTGGCGACCGGTATCCTGGCCAACCTGCACAGCGACCGACGCGCCTATGCGCTGGGCGTGCACGCCATCGGCGGCCACCTGGCCGAGGTCCTGGCCCTCGTGGTCACCGGTTACCTGCTGAGTCACATGGGCTGGGGCGACGCGCTGCGCCTGCTCTGCCTACCGGCGCTGGCGATGGGAATCGCCTTCCTTTTCCTCCAGGCCCGGGTGCCACGGGCCGAGACCGAGCGCTTCCGCCCGGCCGACCTGGTCCTGCTCTGGTGCGCCTGGGCGGTGCCGAGTGGGCTCAAGATCGTCGCCCTCTTCACCACCTACAACATGGCCGCCTTCGCGCTGCTGACCATGACCCCAGTCTTCCTGCAGAACGACCACGGTTTCGGCTGGCAGTCCACGGCGCTGGTGCTGGCCGCGATGATGGTGCTGGGGGTGCTGGGTCAGCCGGCGATGGGGCGACTTTCCGACTCCGTCGGCCGCCGGCCGGTGCTCATCGTCTGCAACCTGCTGGCGGCGCTGGGCGCGCTGGCGGCCTGGCTCGCCTCCTCGCTGCTGCTCACACTGCTGACGCTGGGGCTGGCACTGTCCCTGCTGGTGGCGGTGCGTGCGGTGATCCTCGCCGTCGCGGTGGACTTCGCCGGCCGGCGCGAGGGCACCAACCTCGGCCTCGCCTTCGTCTTCATGGACGGCCTGGGGGCGCTGGCCGCAGTCATGGCCGGCGGCATCGGCGAGATCGACCTGCGGCTGGCCTTCCTGATGGCCGGGCTCTTTTCCCTGGCCGCCACCCTGCTGGCCGCCCTGGGCCTGGCCGCCCGTCGGCGAGAGCCGGTTGCGGCCGAGTAGAGGCGCCGAGTAGACCGAGCCGGCGGAGCACACCCGGCTGATCGCTCTACAACCAGACGAAATCGCTAGCCGTCAGTAGGTTGACGAGGGTGACGCCGTCGACCAGGAAGGCCTGGTCGGCCGCGCCGTCGCCGTCCTGGTCGACCTGGATCTGCCGCGATGCGGCGAAGCGCGCCTCGGAGCTGCCGCCGCCGGAGAAGGCGGCCGCACCGATGTAGGCGAAGCTGCCCTGCTCCAGGCCGGTCGCGAAGACCAGCTTGTCCTCGCCGCCGCCACCATTGACGATCTCACCGTCGAAGTCCCGGATCACCGGACCACCGCTGCCGCCGTTGCCGAGCGCACCGCCGTTGAAGCGGAAGGCGTCCCCGCCGGACCCGCCGAAGGCCGTGTCGCCGCTGCCCATGGCGATGGTGTCGGCGCCGCTCTCGCCGCGCAGGATGTCAGCCTCGGCCCCGCCGAAGAGGCGGTCGTCGCCGTCGCCGGCCCAGATCTCGTCGACGCCGCCCAGACCGCGCAGGTCGTTGGCGCCGCTGTTGCCCTCGATGGTGTTATCGAGCGCGTTGCCGCCGCCGTCGATGTCGCCCTTGTCGCCCTGCAGGCGCAGGTTCTCGACGAAGGCCGTGGCACTGCCGTCGGGCAGGGTATAGTCGACCTCGGCACGCACCAGGTCGGTCCCCTGGCCGCTCCGCTCGATCACCCGGTCGGCCTGGGTGTCGACCACGAAGGTGTCGTTGCCGAAGTTGCCCTCCAGGCTGTCGATTCCGCCGCGGCCGTTCAGGATGTCGTCGCCGCCCTCACCCACCAGCAGGTTCGCCCCGCTGTTGCCGACCAGGGTGTTGGCGAACTCGTTGCCGATCAGGCTGCCCGCGCCGGCCGCGTTGTTGATGTTGGCGCGTTCGACATGGCCGTCGCTTCCACTGCCCAGGGTGTAGGCCAGGGCATCGGAGCGCAGCACGTCCTCCGCCCCGCCGGCCGCTGTCTCCAGTACAATGTCTGCCGCCGTATCGACGATGAAGGTGTCGTTGGCCCTTCCGCCGTTGGCCGTGTCCACCCCGCTGCCGCCGTTCAGCCGGTCCGAGCCGGTTCCTGCAACGAGGATGTCACTGCCGGAACCGCCACCCAGCCTGTCGTTGCCGTCGCCGCCGATCAGTACGTCCTCGCCCTGGTCGCCAAAGAGCGTATCGACGCCGGAGCCGCCCATGAGCTGATCGCTGCCGATCTGGCCGCGCAGGCTGTCCACGCCCGAGCCGCCGACCAACTGATCGTTGCCGGTCCCGCCACGCAGGTCGTCGTCACCCAGGTCGCCAAAGAGCCCCCTGTCGTGACCGCCGTCGCCGAAGAGGGTGTCTGCGCCGCTGCCGCCAAAGAGGTAGCTATCGGCTGCGATACCGCCGTAGATGCGGTCGTTGCCGCTGTTGCCCTCGAAGTAGGTATCCGCCCCGTCACCGCCGTAGAGCAGATCGTCGCCGTCGCCCCCCCGGAAGGCCTTGTCCTCACCGGTCCCGCCGAAGAGGAGGTCGTCGCCGCCTCCCCCCGTTACGGCCAGATCGTCGCCCTCGCCGCCGTAGAGGCGATCGTCGCCGCTGCCGCCGGCAAGCACGTCGGCGCCCACGTCGCCGAAGACCAGGTCAGCGCCGCTGTCGCCGCTCAGGCTGACATCGTCGCCGCTGCCGCCGTAGAGCAGGTCGTTGTCGCGGCCGCCGAAGAGGAGGCTGTCGTTCCCGGACCCGCCGGAAAGCTTATCCAGCCCCGTTCCACCGAAGAGGCCAAGGTCCATCCCCTGGTCGCCGAACAAAAGGTCGTTGCCCTGGCCTCCGTAAAGCCTGTCGGCACTCGACCCACCGAAAAGGAGATCGTTGCCGGATTCTCCATAGAGCCGATCGTCGGCCGAGAGTCCCAGGATGAGGTCTACGCCGCTGGTGCCGTGGAAGGTGTCCGGAAGATCCGTCCCGGTGAAGCTCGCCATAGTCCTTCCCTATCGCCTCCGGATTGGTCGCAGATCCCTACGTCACTAGGCGGGATCGGACTTCATGTCCAGAGTGCGATTGAAGAATCGCTACGGGATCGCGAAAGGGGCGATGTCACGCGCGCCGGCTAGCTGTCCGACCACGTGAGAGGCCGGACAAGCCGAACGCGCTCTTTGCAGGCTATCGCCGGTACCGGTATCGCTGTCTGTTTTGGGGCTTGGCCCGCCCTAAAGCCCGAGCAGCAGCTTCTCCGGCGACTCGATCGCTTCCTTGATCTTCACCAGGGTGGTGACCGCCTCGCGGCCGTCGATCAGGCGGTGGTCATAGGAGAGTGCCAGATACATCATCGGGCGGATCACCACCTGGCCGTCGATCGCCATCGGGCGCTCCTCGATCTTGTGCAGACCCAGGATGGACGACTGCGGCGGGTTCAGGATCGGGGTGGAAAGCAGCGAGCCGAAGATGCCGCCGTTGGTGATGGTGAAGGTGCCGCCCTGCATCTCCTCCAAGCCCAGCTTGCCGTCGCGCGCGCGGCTGGCCAGATCGACCAGGCTGGCCTCGATCTCGGCGAAGGACTTGCCCTCGCAATCGCGGATCACCGGCACCATCAGACCGGCCGGCGCCGAGACCGCCATGCCGATGTCGTAGTAGTGGTTGTAGACGATCTCGTCGCCGTCGAGCTGCGCGTTGGCCGAGGGAACCGCCTTCAGCGCCGCCACTGCTGCCTTGGCGAAGAAAGACATGAAGCCCAGTTTGGTGCCGTGCGTCTTCTCGAAGGCGTCCTTGTAGCGTGCGCGCATGGCCATCACCGCCGACATGTCCACCTCGTTGAAGGTGGTCAGCATGGCCGCGGTGTTCTGCGCCTCCTTCAGCCGCCGGGCGATGGTCTGACGCAGCTTGGTCATCTTCACCCGTTCCTGCCGGGGCGCGGCGGAGGCAGGGACCGCAGCGGCCGTTGCCGGGGCGGCAGCGGGCGGGGCCGGCGGCGGCGCCAGCGGGCGCAGCAGTCCGGGGTTCTCGATCACCTTCAGCACGTCTTCCTTGGTCAGCCGGCCTTCCTTGCCGCTGGCCGGAATGCGCGCCGGATCCAGGTTGTTCTCGCTGACCAGGCGCTGCACCGCGGGCGAGAGCGGCATCACCGGGCCGGCAGCGGGCAGGCCCAGGAAGGACAGCAGCTCATTGGCACCGATCTTGCCGTCGCTGCCGCGCTTCAGCGCCGCGGGATCGAGGCCGCCGGCCGTAGGAGCGGCCGCGGCAGCGGCCGGTGCCGGTGCCGGTGCGGCAGCCGGGGCCGGTGCCGGAGCAGCGCCGCCGGCGCCGACCGCAACCACGGCCAGGAGCGCGCCGACCTCGACGGTGGCGCCTTCCTCGACCGCCTGGGACTGCAGCACGCCGGCCGCCGGCGCGTTGACTTCCAGAGTCACCTTGTCAGTTTCCAGCTCGACCAGCGGCTCGTCAGCCCCGACGGCCTCGCCGGTCTGCTTGATCCAGCGCGAGACGATCGCCTCGGTCACCGATTCGCCCAGCGTCGGGACCACCACCTCGGCGGTTCCGCCGGAACCGGCCGAAGCGGCTGGAGCCGGTGCGGATGCAGGCTCCGGCGCCGGTGCCTCGCTCTTGGCGGGTGCAGGCGCAGGTGCTGCCTTCGGGGCCGGAGCGGCCACGGTGCCGCCGCCGCCTTCCTCGACCCGACCGAGCAGGGCGCCGACCTCGACGGTCTCGCCCTCGGCCACCAGGACCTCGGCCAGAACGCCGGCCGCGGGGGCATTGACCTCCAGGGTCACCTTGTCGGTCTCAAGCTCGACCAGGGCCTCGTCCATGGCCACGGCCTCGCCCGGCTGCTTCAGCCAGCGCGAGACCGTCGCTTCGGTCACCGATTCGCCCAGGGTGGGTACCAGGATGTCGCTTGCCATCGCTTTCGTGTTCCGCCTTTTCTGCTCCGTACTGCCGCAGTCCTATGCCGCGGCGCCCTCTACTCTGCGGCTTCCTTGCGGGTCGCGATCCGGCCCTTGGGCTTCAGGCCCAGGGTCAGCGCGGAGTCGACGAGGGCCATCTGCTCCTTCACGTGGCGCGCGTGCGAGCCGGTCGCCGGCGAGGCCGCGGAGGTCCGCCCGGCATAGCGCGGACGCGGCGACTTCATGCCGGCCTCCTCGGCCACCTCCTCCAGGAAGTGGCTGACGAAAGGCCAGGGCCCCATGTTGCGCGGCTCTTCCTGGCACCAGACCAGATCGCAGTGCTTGTACTTGGCGAGTTCTTCGATCAGGGCGTCGGCCGGGAAGGGGTAGACCTGCTCCAGTCGCAGGAAGTGGATGTCCTTGATCCCACGCTCCTCACGTGCCTCCAGCAGGTCGTAGTAGACCTTGCCGCTGCACATCACCAGCTGCTTGGCCTCCTCGGCCGGCGAGGGTACGTCCTGGCAGTAGAGCACCCGGTGGAAAGCGGAGTCGTCGGCCATATCGGCCAGGGTGGAGACGCAGCGCTTGTGTCGCAGCAGCGACTTCGGCGTGGCGATGATCAGCGGTTTGCGGAAATCGCGGTGAAGCTGCCGGCGCAGGACGTGGAAGTATTGCGCGGGGGTGGTGCAGTTCACCACCTGCATGTTGTCCTCGGCGCAGAGCTGCAGGTAGCGCTCGATCCGGGCCGAGGAATGCTCCGGACCCTGGCCCTCGTAGCCGTGCGGCAGCAGCATCACCAGGCCGCACATACGCAGCCACTTCGATTCACCCGACGCGATGAACTGATCGATGATCACCTGGGCGCCGTTGGCGAAGTCGCCGAACTGCGCCTCCCACAAGACCAGCGCGTTTGGCTCGGCCAAGGAGTAGCCGTACTCGAAACCCAGCACCGCCATCTCCGACAGCGGGCTGTCGATGATCTCCAGCAGGCCCTGGTTGGGGTTGACGTGCTGGAGCGGCTTGTAGATCTCTTCCGTCTCCTGGTCGATGATGGCGGCGTGCCGCTGGGAGAAGGTGCCACGGTTGCAGTCCTGGCCCGAGAGGCGCACCGGATGGCCCTCGGCCAGCAGGGTGCCGAAGGCGAGATGCTCGGCCGTCGCCCAGTCGATGCCCTCGCCTGCGGTGATCGCCTTGTTGCGGTTGTCGATCACGCGGCGCAGCTTGTTGTTGACGTTCAGGCGCTCGGGCAGGGAGGTGATCGCCTGGCCCAGTGCCTTCAGGTCCGCCTCGGACACCGCAGTGTCGCCGCGGCGCGCGTCATAGCCCTCGACCTTCTTGATCTTGGACCAGCGCCCCTCCAGCCAGTCGGCCTTGTTGGGCTTGTAGCTGCTGGAAGCCTGGAACTCGCGCTCCAGCCGCTCGTAGAACTCGTCGGCCAGGGTCTTGGCCTCGTTCTCGGCGATCACGCCCTCGGCGACCAGGCGCGTGGCATAGACCTCGCGGGTCGACTCGTGGCTGCGGATCTTCCGGTACATCAGCGGCTGGGTGAAGGCCGGCTCGTCGCCCTCGTTGTGGCCGTGGCGGCGATAGCAGAACATGTCAATGATGACATCTTTGTTGAACTGCTGACGGAACTCGGTGGCGATGCGGGCCACGTGCACCACCGCCTCAGGGTCGTCGCCGTTCACATGGAAGATCGGCGCCTGGATGATCTTCGCCGCCTCCGAGCAGTAGGGGCCGGAGCGCGCATTCACCGGGTTGGTGGTGAAGCCGATCTGGTTGTTCACGATGACATGGATGGTGCCGCCGATGCGGTAGCCCTTGAGCTCCGAGAGGTCCAGGGTCTCGGCCACCAGGCCCTGGCCGGCGAAGGCGGCGTCGCCGTGCATCAGCAAGCCCATGACCTTGGCGCGGTCGACGTCGCCGTACTGCGCCTGCTTGGCCCTGACCTTGCCGACCACGACGGGGTCGACGGCCTCCAGGTGCGAGGGATTGGCGGTCAGCGAGAGATGCACCTTGTTGCCGTCGAACTCGCGGTCGGTGGAGGTGCCCAGGTGGTACTTGACGTCACCGGACCCGCCGACGTCGTCGGGGTTGGCGGCACCGCCCTGGAACTCGCTGAAGATCGCCTGGAAGGGCTTGCCCATGAAGTTGGCCAGCACGTTCAGGCGGCCGCGGTGCGGCATGCCGATGACGATCTCCTGCATGCCGAGCTGACCGCCGCGCTTGACGATCTGCTCCAAGGCCGGGATCAGCGACTCGCCGCCGTCGAGGCCGAAGCGCTTGGTTCCGGTATACTTCTTGTCCAGGAACTTCTCGAAGACCTCGGCAGCGGTCAGGCGCTCCAAGATCGCCCGCTTGCCGGGCATGGTGAATTCCGTGCGGTTGCCGACGTTCTCGATACGCTCCTGGATCCAGGCCTTCTGCTCCGGCACTTGGATGTGCATGAACTCGACGCCGATCTTGTCGCAATAGGTCTTCTGGACGATCTCGACGATCTCGCGGACCGTCGCCGTCTGCCGGCCAAGCACCATGTCGATGAAGATCGGCCGATCGATGTCGGCGTCGGTGAAGCCGTAGGTGCGGTAGTCCAATTCCGGATGCGGCGGCTTTGGCTGCAGGCCCAGCGGGTCCAGGTTCGCCTGCAGGTGCCCGCGTACGCGGTAGGAGCGGATCAGCATCAGCGCGCGGATCGAGTCGCGTGCCGCCGACTGCACGTCGCTGGCGTTGCCGGCGGCCACGCTCTTCAGGCTTTCGGTGACCCGCGCGGTCTGGCCGTTGCCGCGGCCGACCAGGCTGTCCATCACCCCCAGGGCTTCGGCCGACATGTCGGCGAAGACGGCCTGCCAGGCGGGATCAATGTCGCTCTTGTCCAGATAGCGGCGATAGAGATCGGCCACGGCGGAGGCCTTGGCCGAATCGTTCAGCGATGCGAGTAGCGTAGCGTCAGCCATCGTCGGTAAACCTCGACTTCCCTCTTATGCGGGGCCGCGTCTTCCGGGCTCAAGACGCGGTCCGTCTAGCAACTGGCGCGAAAGACGAAGGCGACCGAACCGGGCCCGCAGCCCTCTCGAAAGAAGACCGCCGGCCCGGCTCCCGGGTTAGCCGCGCATCGCTTCCAACATGGCAGCACCCAGGCCGGCCGGCGATTCGGCGACATGGATGCCGGCGCTCTTCAGCGCCTCGATCTTGTGCTCGGCCGTGTCCTTGCCGCCGGAGATGACGGCGCCGGCATGGCCCATGCGGCGGCCCGGCGGTGCGGTACGCCCGGCGATGAAGCCGACCACCGGCTTCTTGTTGCCGAGGTCGCGCACGAGCTGGGCACCCTCGGCCTCGGCGTTGCCACCGATCTCGCCGATCATGATGATGCCCTCGGTCTCCGGATCGGCCATGAACAGCTCGATCGAGTTCACGAAGTTCATGCCCTGCACCGGATCGCCACCGATGCCGATGCAGGTCGACTGTCCGAGACCTGCCGCGGTGGTCTGGGCGACCGCCTCGTAGGTCAAGGTGCCGGAGCGCGAGACCACGCCGATCTTGCCGCGGCGGTGGATATGGCCCGGCATGATGCCGATCTTGCAGGCGTCGGGGGTGATGATCCCCGGGCAGTTCGGGCCGATCAGGCGCGAGGAGGAGCGCAGCAGCGCCTGCTTCACCTTCACCATGTCGAGCACCGGAATGCCCTCGGTGATGCAGACGATCAGCGGCACCTCGGCGTCGACCGCCTCAAGGATCGCGTCGGCCGCGAAGGGCGGCGGTACGTAGATCACCGAGGCATTGGCGCCGGTGGCCTCGACCGCCTCGCCGACCGTGTCGAAGACCGGCAGGTCGAGGTGGGTGGTGCCGCCCTTGCCCGGGGTCACGCCGGCGACCATCTGGGTCCCGTAGGCGATCGCCTGCTCGGTGTGGAAGGTCCCCTGGCTGCCGGTGATGCCCTGGCAGATGACCTTGGTATTGCTATCAACCAGAACCGCCATTAGGCCGCCTCCTTGATCGCGGCCACGACCTTCTCCGCTGCATCGCCAAGATCGTCGGCGGCGATGATGGGAAGGCCGGACTCGGCCAGAATCTTCTTACCCAGCTCAACATTGGTGCCTTCCAGGCGGACCACAAGCGGCACGTTCAGCGCCACCTCCTTGGCCGCGGCCACCACGCCCTCGGCGATCACGTCACAGCGCATGATGCCGCCGAAGATGTTGACCAGGATGCCCTCGACGTTGGGATCGGAAAGGATGATCTTGAAGGCGGCGGTCACCCGCTCGCGCGTCGCACCACCGCCCACGTCCAGGAAGTTCGCCGGCTCGCCGCCGAACAGCTTGATGATGTCCATGGTGGCCATCGCCAGGCCGGCGCCGTTCACCATGCAGCCGATGTTGCCGTCCAGGCTGACGTAGTTCAGCTCGTGCTGGGCGGCCTCCAGCTCCTTGGGATCCTCCTCGTCCTCGTCGCGCAGCTCCAGGAGCTGCTTGTGACGGAACAGGGCGTTGTCGTCGAAGTTCATCTTGGCGTCGAGCGCGATGACCTCGCCGCCGCCGGTGACCACCAGCGGGTTGATCTCGACCAGCGAGGCGTCGAGGTCGACGAAGGCCTTGTAGAGCGCAATCAGGAACTTGGTCGCGGCCGAGGCCTGCTTGCCCTTGAGGCCCAGCCCGGCAGCGACCTTGCGGCCGTGGAAGGGCATCAGGCCCAGGGCCGGGTCGATCGGCACGGTGACGATCTTGTCCGGCTGCTCGGCCGCCACGGTCTCGATGTCCATGCCGCCCTCGGTCGAGGCGATCACGTTGACCACGGAGGAACCGCGGTCGACCAGCAGCGAGAGATAGAGCTCCTGGGCGATGTCGCAGCCGTCCTCGATGTAGAGGCGGTTGACCTGCTTGCCGGCCGGGCCGGTCTGCTTGGTCACCAGCACGCTGCCCAGCATGGCCATCGCGTTCTTCTCGACCTCCTCGACCGACTTGACGACGCGCACGCCGCCCTTGCCGTCGGGGTCGTTGGAGAAGCGCCCGGCACCGCGGCCGCCGGCATGGATCTGGGACTTCACCACCCAGACGGGCCCGCCCAGGTCTTCGGCGGCCTTCTTGGCCTCCGCAGCCGTATAGGCCACCCCGCCTTTCAGCGTGGGAACCCCGTACTTGGCCAAAAGCTGCTTGGCCTGATACTCGTGAATGTTCATTCCGGTCTGACTACCCCGCACACCTTGGGCCGATCACACATCGGCCGGTGGAATTCCTCGCGCAGAGGGTCGCGCCCCTTCGCTGGCCATCATAGCCGCCCCCGGCCGCCGCGCAACAGCCCGGCGGCCCAGGGAACAGGGCTTGAGGCGCCTCTGCACAGCGCGTGCTAGAGGCCGATCGCCTTGCAGGCTTCGACCAGGCCCTCGACCGCCTTCACCGAGCTGTCGAGCATGGCCTGCTCGTCGGCGTTGAGGCTGAGTTCGACGATGCGCTCCACGCCATCCGCACCGATCACCACCGGCACGCCGACGTAGAGGCCGCTCACCCCGTACTGGCCCTCGAGGTAGGCAGCACAGGGCAGCACCCGCTTCTTGTCCTTGAGATAGGCGTCGGCCATGGCGATGGCAGAGGAGGCCGGCGCATAGAAGGCAGAACCGGTCTTCAGAAGTCCGACGATCTCGGCGCCGCCGTTGCGGGTGCGATCGACGATGGCGTCCAGTGCGCCCTGCTCGATCCAGCCCATCTCCACCAGCTCCGGCAGGGAGATGCCGGCGACGGTGGAGTGGCGGACCATCGGCACCATGGAGTCGCCGTGGCCGCCCAGCACGAAGGCGGTCACGTCCTCGACCGAGACCTTCATGGCGTCGGCCAGGAAATAGCGGAAGCGGGCCGAGTCCAGGACGCCAGCCATGCCGACCACCTTGTTGTGCGGCAGGCCGCAGGCCTCGCGCAGCACCCAGACCATGGCGTCCAGCGGGTTTGTGATGCAGATGACGAAGGCGTTGGGGGCGTGGGTCTTGATGCCCTCGCCGACCTGCTTCATCACCTTCATGTTGATGCCGAGCAGGTCGTCGCGGCTCATGCCCGGCTTGCGCGGCACGCCGGCGGTGACGATCACCACGTCGGCGCCTTCCAGCGCCTCGTAGCCGTTGGCGCCGTCCAGCACCGCGTCGAAGCCCTCGACGGCGCTGGCCTGGGCGATGTCCAGGGCCTTACCCTGGGGGATGCCCTCGGCGATGTCGAAGAGGGCGACGTCGCCCAGCTCCTTCAGGCCGGAGAGCAGCGCCAGGGTGCCGCCGATCTGACCCGCACCGACCAGTGCAATCTTGTTCCTTGCCATTCTTGCTTCGCTCCTTTCCTCGCCCAACGGTCCCGCGGGCAGCACCGCCAGAGTGCGGTGCACAAAAAATCGCGCCGTAGGGGTAGCGCGGCAGCGCGCGCCAGACAAGGCGATTGCGACAGCCACCGTGCCGGGGACGAAAGATCGCAAGGATCTGTCGTCCCCAGCTCGGCCGACAGTAGTGGAGAAGAAGTCCCGCGCCCGCGCCTGCCCTCTAGATAAAGCTCGCCGCGATATCGACCAGCAGCGCCAGGATCACGCTGTTGTAGAGGAAGGCGATGACGGTATGGCAGGTGACCCAGATACGCATGCGCTTCTGGGTCACCTGCACGTCCGAAGCCTCGAAAGTCATGCCGGCACAGACCGCGAAATAGAGGAAGTCGCTGTAGCCCAGCGGAGTCTCGTCGCCGGGATCGCGCGGAAAGGCGAAGCCGCCCTTCGCGCCCTGCCCCTCCTCGCCCTCGCCCTCGCCGTAGTAGAGATGCGCGTAGTGCAGGGCGAAGATGGCCTGCACCGTGAACCAGGTAAGAAAGACCGTGCCGCCGGCCAGCGCCAGGTGCAGCACCTCGAGTAGGCCCTCCTGCCGGCTGCCGACCTTCAGGGTCCAGACCGCGGTGACGATCGAGGCGGCGACGCCGGCGAGGATGAAGAGCCCGTGACCGACCAGGGTGGGGTCGTAGCGCTTGGCGCTGACCTTCAGCTTCTCGATGTCGTTCTGCCAGAACAGGCGAAACACCACGACCAGGGTGACCAGCGCGGTCACGTCCCAACCAAGGGTGACGCGCGAGGCCAGGGTCATGCCGGGCGGCAGCAGCGCCAGCACGGCGAGCCCGGCGCCGAGCGCCACCAGCAGCCAGACCCGCACGTGGTGCAGGACCAGCCGCCCAAATCCGCGGGTGCCTCCGTCCGTCATACCTTCATATGACAAGCTGCGAAGGGCGCTGTCGAGACGCGGGGCCCCAGGTCTCTCCCCTCGTCCTCCGCCCCCTCTCCCTTGTCGTCCTATGACTTGATCGTAGGACCACTTTCCTCTTGCTTCGTCGTTCCAGTGCCGCTCCTGCCCCGACCCATCTTTCTCACGTTACATCAACGGACTGCACAGGCCCCGATTGATCCTCTGGTCAAGCCAGAGGATGACGAGGAGAGGAAGAGGAAGTGCGATTGCGCCCCAGACAGCGGCAGCCGCAACGCCCCTCGCCTGCCATCGCGTCGCAAGCATCGAGAGGGCTTTGCGCGGCGTGGCGGCGCGCACCATAATGCCGCCATGCCGCTCGACGAGACGAAAGCCCGCTGGGTCCACAGCATCTGCCCGCACGACTGCCCCTCGGTCTGCGCGCTCGAGGTCGAACGCCTCGACGCGCGCCGCATCGGCAAGGTCAGGGGCTCGCGGGTCAACGACTACACCGCAGGCGTGGTCTGCGCCAAGGTCGCCCGCTATGCCGAGCGGGTGCACCACCCCGACCGCCTGACCCGGCCGCTGCTGCGCGTCGGCGACAAGGGGCAAGGCCGCGCCGCCTACCGCGAGATCGGCTGGGACGAGGCGCTGGACCGCACGGCCGAGGCCTTCCTGGCGGCCGAGGCGCAGTTCGGCAGCGAGACGGTCTGGCCCTACTACTACGCCGGCACCATGGGCTGGGTGCAGCGCGACGGCATCAACCGCCTGCGCCACGCCAAGCGCTACTCGCGCCAGCTCAACACCATCTGCACCATACTGGCCGAGGGCGGCTGGCTCGCCGGAGTCGGCCGCAAGGCCGGCGTGGACGCGCGCGAGGTCAGGGCGAGCGACCTGATCGTGGTATGGGGCGGCAATCCGGTCTCGACCCAGGTCAACCTCATGACCCACATCGCCCAGGCCAGGAAGGCGCACGGCGCCAAGCTGGTGGTGGTCGATCCCTACCGCACCCCGACCGCCGAACAGGCCGACCTGCACCTGATGGTGAAGCCCGGCACCGACGGGGCGCTGGCCGCCGCTGTCATGCAGGTGCTGCTGACGGAAGGCCTGGCCGACCGCGACTACCTCGCCCGCCTCACCGACTGGGACGCCGAGGTCGAGGCGCACATCCTGGCCTGCACCCCGGCCTGGGCGGCGGCGATCACCGGGGTGCCCGAGGCGCAGATCCTGGACTTCGCCAGGCTCTACGGCTCCACCAAGCAGAGCTACATCCGGGTCGGCTACGGCTTCTCGCGCTCGCGCAACGGTGCCGCCTCGGTCCATGCCGTCACCTGCCTGCCCTCGATGACCGGCGCCTGGGCGGTCGAGGGTGGCGGCGCGCTCTGGGGCCACGGCGCGCTCTACGCGCTGGACCGCCACACCATCGAGGGGCTGGACCTGCTGGACCCCACGACCCGGGTGCTGGACCAGTCGCGCTTCGGGGCGGTGCTCACCGGCGACCCGCGCGACCTGGGCGAGGGTCCGCCGGTGACCGCCTTGTTGATCCAGAACACCAACCCGGCCGTGGTCTGCCCCGACACCACCAAGTGCCTCGAGGGCCTCACCCGCACGGACCTCTTCACCGTCGTGCACGAGCAGTTCATGACCGAGACGGCGGCCTATGCCGACATCGTGCTGCCGGCCACCACCTTCCTGGAGCATGACGACGTCTACTCCGCCTCCGGCCACACCTATGCCCAGGTCTCGAAGAAGGTGATCGAGCCGCTGGCCGAGTGCCGCAGCAACCACGAGGTCATCTGCGGTCTGGCCAAGCGGCTGGGCGCCGCGCACCCGGGCTTCGAGATGACCGCCTGGGAGCTGGTCGAGGACTGCGTGAAGCCGATCGGCCGCGGCAGTGCCGAGGAGATCTACGCCGCCGGCGGCAGCCTGGACTGTGCCGAGCCCTTCGCCAGCCACCACTTCCTCGACGGCTTCCCACAGGAGGGCGGGCGCTTCCGCTTCAAGGCCAACTGGGCACTGCTGGGCGGCCGCCATGCCGAGATGCCGCGCCTGCCGGGCCACTTCGAGGCCTTCGACCGCAGCGATCCCGAGCGCCCCTTCCGCCTGGTGGCGGCGCCGGCCCGCACCTTCCTCAACACCTCCTTCACCGAGACCCCCGGCAGCCGCAAGCGGGAGGGCAGCCCCTGTCTCTTGGTGCATCCCGAGGTGCTGGCGCGGCTGGGACTGGCGGCCGGAGACCTCGCCCGGATCGGCAATGCGCAAGGAGAGATCCATATTGCGGTCAAGCCCTTCGACGGGGTACAGCCTGACGTGGTGGTCTGCGAGTCGGTCTGGCCCAATGCCTCCTATCCCGATGGTCGCGGCATCAACGTGCTGATCTCGGCCGAACCGGGCTATCCGCGCGGCGGCGCGGTCATTCACGACACGGCCATCTGGATCGCCAAGGCATGAGCTCGATGAAGCGTCCCTACATCATCGTCTTCGGTAACGAGAAGGGCGGGTCCGGCAAGTCGACCACGGCGCTGCACATCATGGTGTCGCTGCTGCGCCAGGGGAAGGCGGTCGGCTCGATCGACATCGACGCCCGCCAGGGCACGCTCTCGCGCTATCTGGAGAACCGCCAGATCTTCATGCGCGATACCGGCATCCGCCTGCCGATGCCGCAGAACCAGCGGCTCTACCGCTCCGAGGCCGACAGCCGCAGCGAGGCCGAGGCGGAAGAGCGCGAGCGCCTGGACGCGGCACTGGCGGGGCTCGCCGGCAAGGACTTCGTGGTGATCGACACGCCGGGCAGCGACACCTACCTCTCGCGCCTGGTGCACCAGCGCGCCGATACCCTGATCACGCCGCTCAACGACTCCTTCATCGACCTGGACCTCTTGGGCAAGGTCGACCGCGACGGCCGCAAGATCCGTGAACTCAGCGTCTACAGCCAGATGGTGTGGGAACAGCGCCAGGTCCGCGCCCGCGAGGGCGGCCGGCCGATCGACTGGATCGTGATGCGCAACCGCATGTCGCAGCTCGACGCCCGCAACAAGCGCGATATCGCCGAGGTGCTGCCGGTGCTGGCCAAGCGCATCGGCTTCCGCCTCGCCCCCGGCTTCTCCGAGCGCGTGATCTTCCGCGAACTCTTCGTCAAGGGCCTGACCCTGCTGGACCTGAAGCAGAGCAAGACGGCGATGACCATGAGCCACGTCGCCGCCCGCAACGAGGTGCGCACCCTGCTGGAGATCATGGCGCTGCCCGGCGTCGCCGTCACCACCCCGGAGGCGACGCCAGCCCCCAGCCCCGGCGAACGCGTCCGGGTGTCCCAGCACTGAGGTACCGCAAGCGCCAATCGCTATATTTCCCAAGCGGATCGCTGCTGCAGGCAATTCCCTCGGGCAGGGCTTTGCTCTAAGGTCATCGGTCCTGGCGGCGGCCCGAGGCTGTCGGCGGAGGCTCTGCGGCCCTACATAGTCCGGGCAGCAGCTCTGATCCGTGGAGATGGAGGTCTCTCGACCATGGCGAGAGAGGTAACGCGGCCCGGCAGCGGCACGCCGGAGGTCAGCAAGGACAGCGAGGTCGATTCCTTCCTCGCCAAGCTGCAGGCGCGCGGCGGCGAGGCCGGCGGCGGCCGCCTGATCTTCGCGTTGGACGCCACCGCCAGCCGCCAGCCCTCCTGGGACCGCGCCAGTCACCTGCAGGCCGAGATGTTCACCGCCGCGCACGGCCTGGGCGGGCTCGCGGTCCAGCTCGTCTTCTACCGCGGCTACCGCGAGTGTAAGGCCAGTCCCTGGCTCTACGATTCGGCCGAGCTGCTGCGCCGCATGACCTCGGTCACCTGCCGCGCCGGGCACACCCAGATCGAGCGAATCCTGCGCCACGCCGCCAAGGAAACCCGCAAGGCCAAGGTCGACGCCCTGGTCTTCGTCGGCGACGCGCTGGAGGAGGCGATCGACGACCTGGGCGATGCTGCCGGCGAGCTGGGCCTCCTGGGCCTGCCCTGCTTCATGTTCCAGGAGGGCCGCGACCCGCGGGTTCGCCGAGCCTTCGAGGAGGTCGCCAAGCTCTCCGGCGGGGCTTGCTGCAGCTTCGATGCCAGCAGCGCCCAGCATCTGCGCGACCTGCTGGGCGCGGTCGCCGCCTATGCCGCGGGCGGGCGGCGCGCGCTGCTCGACTACGGCGCCAAACGGGAAGGCCCGGTGGCGCTGCTGACCCGGCAGGTGCGCTGATGCCCTATGTGCTGCTGGGCCTGGCCCTGCTGGTCGGCGGCGTGCTGATCGCCTACTGGTTCAGCAAGGCCGATCCGAAGCAGGTCGCCAAGACCCTGAAGATCACCGCGGTGGTGCTCCTGGGCGGGCTCGGCATCCTGCTGGTGGTCGCGCGCCAGGTGCAGCTTCTGGCCGCCCTGCCGATCCTGGCCGGCCTGCTCTGGAAGCTCTGGCCGCTGTTCAACCGCATGGGCAAGCGCCTCTCCGGCGGTCAGTCGGGCTCCGACGTCCGCACCCGCTTCTTCGCCATGCACCTGGACCATGCCAGCGGCCACGTCGACGGCGAGGTCCTGGTCGGAGTCTTCGCCGGTCGCCGCCTGTCGGAGCTGAGCATCGCCGAGTTGCAGCAACTTCACGGCGACGTCTCGGGCGACCCGCAGTCCCTGGCCCTGATCGAAGCCTATCTCGACCGACGTGACCCCGACTGGCGGGGAGCCGGCGCCGGTGGGGGGCGCTCGGGCAGGACTTCCTCTGCCGCCATGTCGGCGGAGGAGGCCTACGAGATCCTGGGGCTCAGCCCCGGCGCCAGCGCCGAGGAGATCCGCCGCGCCCACCGCCGCCTGATGCAAAAGCTGCACCCCGACGCCGGCGGGTCCGACTGGCTGGCCGCCAAGCTGAACGCGGCCAAGGAGTTGCTGCTGCAGAGTGGGAGCCGCTGAGGAGCGGCGGCTCGAACGGCGGCTCGAACGGCGGCTCGAACGGCGGCTCGAATGGCGGCGAAAGGCCTCTCCTGGCGGCTCGAGTCCTATGCAGGACCCTCCCGCCTACCCATTTATTCCGAAGTTTCGACCGGTTGGCCGATCAACCCTACCAGCGTCGCCCGCGGGCGAGCAGCAGAGGCCCCGATGAGAGTAAGTGATTGGATTGTTCAGCATAGCGGCAGCCCCTACGACGATCTCAGGGACTATGCCGAGGAATGGCTCGAGGCCGAAGCCACCAAGCGCTGGGCCGAGGAGCAGTTGAAGCTGCTGGTACCGGCCGACAGCGAGGCCTCGGTCGGCCCCTACCGGATCAGACGTATCGGCGATAGCCTGACGATCGAGTCTCTGCCGCACTAGCTCCCCGCCCAGCCGCCCCCATAGCGCCTTGATCTTTCGGCAAATCACGGTTGCAGCCAATTCCATCCGCTGCAGGTTTGCTTTAGACAACCAGGAGAGCGCGGTCATCCGGCCGGCGCGCTGGGCGACGTGGGGGAAGACATGCCAAAGGTCGATACGCAGTATGTGGGTGAAGCCTGGTCGCAGGCCATGCCCTGCAGCGATCCCGTGCTGTTCGGAAGCGCCACGATCAGCCCCGCAGGCGGCTTCGAGGCGCGCAGCCTGCAGACCTTCACCCTGACCTACACCTGCGGGCGCTACGGCCTGGACGACACCGGCGCGATCAAGATCTCGCACCGCTTCTCGACCGACTGGGGCTACCTTCAGACCGAGGACCCGACCGACTACAACTACGTGACCGCGGTGGCCAGCAACGGCTCCCGACTGCAGCTCCACTACCAGTACGGCGGCGAGCTGCGGCCCTGGTACCGCTCGCTGACCGCCATCGTGCGTGGTCCCGGCCTCTTCGAGGGCGACACCATCACCGTGATCTTCGGCGACCGCTCCGGCGGCTCGCCCGGCCTGAAGCTGCAAACCTTCTGCGAGAGCGCGTCCGAGTTCCGGGTGATGGTCGACGTCTGCGCCACCGGCCACTTCCTGCCGATCGTCGAATCGCCCGCGATCGCCGTCGTGCCCGGCCCGCCCGCGGTCTGGAAGGCCGTGCTGCCGAGCTTGCGCCGCCCCTGGGAGGTCTTCCGGCTGGGCATCAAGGCGGAGGACCTCTGGGGCAATCCCACCGACCAGGCCGAAGCCGAGCTGCTGCTCAAGCCCTCGATCCCGGTCAAGGGCCTGCCGGAGGTGATCTACTACGAACGTGGCCAGCGCGCCCACGTGATCGAGGGGCTGCAGATGCTGGAAGAGGGAGTCTTGCGCATCGAGGTGCAGGACAGGACCGGCAAGCGCCTGGCGCTCTCCAACCCGCTCATGATGCACAAGGGACACAACGCCGGCTTCTGGGGCGACATGCACGGGCAGAGCGGCGAGTCCTTCGGCATCAACACCGCGCGGGAGTACTTCGACTTCGCGCGCAACATCTCCTTCCTCGACGCGACCAGCCACCAGGCCAACGACTTCCAGGTGAACAACAGTTTCTGGGCCCTGGTGAACGAGCTGAGCGCGGAATACCACGAGGACGGGCGCTTCGTGGCCTATCCCGGCTACGAGTGGTCGGGCAACACCGCCGTCGGCGGCGACCGCAACGTCTTCTTCCGACACGAGGGGCGGCAGATCCACCGCTCCTCACACGCGCTGCTGCCGGACCGCAGTGACATCCACACCGATGCGCCGACGGCAGCTCAGCTCTTTCACACCTTGAAGGACGAGGACTGCGTGATCTACGCCCACGTCGGCGGCCGCTATGCCGACATCGCCCAGGCGCACGACCCGCGCCTGGAGACGGCGATGGAGATCCACTCGGCCTGGGGCACCTTCGAGTGGCTGCTGACCGACGGCTTCGCGCTGGGCCACCGCAGCGGCGTGGTCTGCAACAGCGACGGCCACAAGGGCCGGCCCGGTGCCAGCTATCCCGGTGCGGCCACCTTCGGCGCCTACGGCGGCCTCACCTGCTTCCTCACCCACGAGCTGACGCGCGAGGCCTTCTTCGAGTGCCTGCGCCGACGCCACCACTACGGCACCAGCGGCAATCGCCTGCACCTGGACGTCCGCGCCCGCTTCAAGGAAACCGCGACCCTGTTCGAGCGCGACCCGCGCTACTTCAAGGTGCCCGGACTGCCAGTGCACGAGGCGATGATGGGCGACATCGTCCACAGCGAGCAGGAGACGGTGCGCATCGACATCGACTGCAAGGCCCAGGCGCCGATCGAGCGGATCGACATCCTGAACGGCAAGGACACGGTCCGGACCCTGCGCCCCTACGGCTGGTCCGAGGTGGGCTCGCGCATCCGGGTGATCTGGCAGGGCGCCGAGTATCGCGGCCGCGGCCGCCAGACCAACTGGAAGGGCAGCCTCAAGCTCAGCGGCGGCAAGATCCTGCGCATCGCCCCGATCAACGCCTGGAACCACGAGCGCCCGACCGAGCTCAAGGGCGACGACCTGGTGACCTTCGACACGCTCACCACCGGCAACTTCGGCGGCTTCGACGCCTGGATCGAGGAGGGCCCAGACAGTCGGATCGAGATCGAGACCGGCGTCGTCTCCGGCGTCTTCCCGCTCTCCGAGATCGGGCTGGAGGACAGCGTGCTGGAGGGCGGTGGGCTGGAGCGCCGGATCCGCGTCTTCCGCCTGCCGGAAGAGCTCTCGGTCTGGGACCTGCAGGAGAGTGTCACCCTGGACCTCAAGCCGGTCGGCGACAATCCGATCTGGCTGCGGGTCACCACCGAGGACGGTTTCAACGCCTGGTCCAGCCCGATCTTCCTCTATCGCAGCCACCCCGATCCCCTGTTCGGTTCATAGGCACCGCCGCGGCATGCGGTTGCAGGGAGAAGGCCGCGGCCATCGGCTAGAAGAGGTCCGGTAAAGACCGCGCCAACACCCTCTGGAGAACCCGCATGTCGAGAACCGTCTTCATCAACGGCCGTTACTGCCCCGAGGAAGAGGCCCAGGTCTCCATCTTCGACCGCGGTCTGCTCTTCGCCGACGCGATCTACGAGGTGGCGGCGGTGATGGACGGCAAGCTGCTGGACTTCGCCTCGCACCTGGCGCGGCTGGACCGCTCGCTGGTCGAGATGGACATGCCGGCACCGATGACCCACGATGAGATCCTGGCGATGATGCGCAAGCTGGTGAGCGCCAACGGCATCGAGGAGGGCTTGGTCTACCTGCAGGTGACCCGCGGCAGCAGTGGTGATCGCGACTTCGTGCCGGAGAAGGGGATGACGCCGACGGTCTTCGCCTTCACCCAGACCCAGTCGGCTGCCGCCGCGGAGAAGCGCGAGCATGGCATCACGATGTACAGCTACCCCGACCTGCGCTGGGCGCGGCGCGACATCAAGACGGTCGGCCTGATGGGCAGCGTCTTTGCCAAGTCGGCGGTGAAGCCGAAGGGCGCGGGCGAGGCGCTGCTGCACGAGAACGGCGTCGTCACCGAGGGCGGGGCCACCAGCTTCTACATCGTGAAGGACGGCAAGCTGATCACCCGCCCGCTCTCCAACGCGATCCTGCCGGGCTGCACCCGCAAGGCGCTGCTGAGCCTGCTCGCCAGCGACGCGGTCGTCCTCGACGAGCGGCTCTTCACCCTGGAGGAGACCCTGGCCGCGGACGAGGCCTTCATCACCGGCGCCTCGACCTACGTGACCCCGGTGGTCGCGATCGACGACGTGACCCTGGGCAACGGCGAGCCGGGGCCGATCACCCGGCGCATGCAGCAGCTTTACATGGAGCACGCCAAAGAGGACGCGATCTGAACGCAAGCACGGTCGCACCTCGGAGCGCGTTGCGCGTGAGCTGAACCGGCACCGGCCCGCACCCCCGCCCGGCCGCCCAGTTCCAGGATACTCTCGTGGGCGGCCGGGCGGGGGTGCAGACCGGTGCCATGCGAGCCAAGGGGCTTTGAGGAATGTTCGACGGTTACATCCTCTGCGGCACGCCGCGGACCGGCAGCACCTTGCTCTGCAACCTCCTGGCCGCAACCAAGCGGGCGGGCGAGCCCGACTCCTTCTACCGCCGCCAGAGCATCGCCGAGTGGGCCGAGGAATGGGGCCTGCCGAACCCGGACGCCCTGGAGCGGGACGCTTTCGAGAGACTGTACTTCGCAGCGGCGATCCGGGCCGGCAAGGCCGGGACCGCTATCTTCGCCATGCGGCTGATGCGCGAGAACCTGGAGGAGCTGCAGGCAATCCTGGACCGGCAGTTTCCGAATCTCCCTTCCGACCGGGCGCGGCTGGAGGCGGCCTTCGGACGCTTGCTCTTCCTGCACCTGTCGCGGGCCGACAAGCTGGCGCAGGCGGTCTCCTTCATCAAGGCGCAGCAAAGCGGCCTCTGGCACCGGGCCCCGGACGGCACCGAGATCGAACGCCTGGCTCCACCGCAAGAGCCCCGCTACGACTTCGCGCTCATCCGCCGGGAGGTCGCGGCCCTGGAGGCCTATGACGCCGCCTGGAACCACTGGTTCGCGGCCGAGGGCATCGCGCCGCTGCGCCTGGACTACGACAGCCTCTCGGCCGATCCGGCCGCGGCCCTGCTCCGCATCTGCGAGGCCCTGGGGATCGAAGCACCAGCACCTGAGGAGGTCCGCCCCGGCGTCGCCAAGCTGGCCGACGCGACCAGCCTGGAGTGGATGGAGCGTTACCGTGCGGATCTGGCTGCGCTGTAATGCAGACGGCCGAATCGCGAAGAAAGCCTGATTTTCTTCAGGCGGACAGAGAGTCTCCCGTCTAGCCTTCAAGCCATAGAGCAGGATGACGGCCCCCGGAGAAACTCACCGGGGTCCGTCACCGCCCTGCTTACTTCGGCGTGACCGTGAGCGCCACCGCCTCGGTATAGGTGATGCGCACGATGTCGCCGGGCTGGCTGTTGGCGAAGGCTGCCTGCAGATCCGGCCCCTCGATCGCGATCAGCCGGTTGTAGCCGTCCGGACCTTCGACCAGCGCCAGGTTGGTCGCGCTGTCGTAGGACAGGATCTTCGCCGTCATCGTCACCTGGTTCACCTGGGCGCCGGCCGGTAGCAGTCCGGGGGCAGCCCGCGCGGTGACCTGTTCAACGTTCATACCCGGCGCCATGGCAGACGCTCCTTCGACACTGACCGCCAGGGCCTCGACATAGCGGATCGTCACGATGTCTCCCGGCTGCACCTCCGCCAGGTTCTGGACCTCCGGCGGAACCTTGATCACCCGCGTATAGCTGCCGCCGGCAAGCTGCAGAATCATCAGACGGTTCGGCACGTCGAGCGCTGCCACCTGAGTGGTCACCACCGCTTCGTCGGCCAGCATGTCGGTCCGGTCGGGCGCCGGAGGTGGGTTAAGGCTCCCCGTGGAGCAGGCCGCCGCGGCCAGTACCAGCCCCAGAATGAAAAACCGCAAAGAACCCAGTGAATACCTCATCGAGCGTTCCTCCTGCTCTGTCGAAAGCGCCGTCTACGAGAGATCCCCCATGCGGCTTCTCCCGAGAAGGCGATCTTGACCCAGAACGCGCTGGTGCGCCAGAGCAACACGCGGATAGGTGGAACCACCCGGCCGCGACCGTGATCCGCATCTGCGAGACCCTGGGGATCAATGCGCCGTAACGCGAGACGATCCGCTCGGGCGTGGCCAAACTGGTCGACGCGATCACCCGCGACTGGCTGGAACGCTATCGCGCCACTCTGCGCTCTTTCGTCTGGCCCTTACGCTTTCGGCGCTACCGCAAGGCGCCCTCGCCCCCTGATCTGGGCAATGCAGAGCCCTAAGTCAGGACCCAAGCTGCCGGCTCTTGCCCCAGGTACGCCCTATCGGGCGGTCCAGGCTCTCGCTAGATGGAGCAACGATAGACAAGAGCACCACGAGATCTCGCTGAGCGAATGCCGCCGGCATCAAAACTTCACCACATCCGCATATGTTCTATCAAACCATTGAATCGACTATCTATATTGTTGCGAATAAATATCTACAGCCCACCCCCTCACCATACTTTTTTGTTGCGGACTTGCGCAATACCCCAATGGGGGCTTGCATTTTTTCTCAAAGTCTGCACTATAGAGTGCACAGTCTGATCAAAGCACGCTCATAGATAGCGGCGTCGGTTAGAAGAAGGCAAAGATCCATGGTCCTTCGATGCTCCCTTGCGCTCCTTTCTAGCAGCTTTCTCCTGTTGAGCTGCGCACCAGACCTCCCAACCAAAGCGACCAGCGAGGCGTCGGTCGACTTCAAGAAACTGAAAGATGGCTTTGACGGACTAGAAGCCAACTACACCCTAGAAAGGGAACATCTAAACCTTACCCACCTGATCATGAGTGGACGCCGGATCCGCGTCGATCCATCGTGTGATCTCAACCTGAATGCGCGTATCACAGAAACAGGCTCAGCCCTCGCTTCTGCTCTAGAAGCAGCAAATCAGAAAGGGCCGACGGCACCGCCCTTAGCCCCAGAATGGGAAACAATTTCCAGTAAACTCAGTAGCAATATTGCGAAGGATTGCCACCTCCGCCCCCTGGACAAGCCGGCTCCACTTCGCCCCAAGAAATTCGTACCGGTTGATCCGCCTTCCACGACGCTCGATCAAGGCCCCTCTCCAGCGTTCCTGGCCGGATATCGGGATCTGCTATCGGCTTTGGCTTTGTACTACGACACCCTAGCCCTAGCCGCATCAGGCGAGGACATCGCAAAACAGAAGGCAAGCGCCGAGGCACTCAAGAAGACCCTAGTTGGGCTCGCCGGAACGGCAGGTGCGGCGACGGGGGTTGGCTTTGCCGTTGGCCCCATGCTGGACGCCGTCATCACGATCGGCATCGAGATCGCGCACGCCCATTCGATCGCCGAACGCTATGATCTAATCGAAGCGGCGTTGGTAAACGTCACCGACGCCCAACTTGAAGACATTGAAGACGCTGTCGGTTTGGCCACGCTTTACCTCCAGAGCGAAACCGCGCGCGCCCGACTGCGCGGCAGCACCGAACTGGCGCTTTCCAGCTTCAACGCTACCCCTTCGCAAGATATCGCTCTGAGCGCGGAACGGGCCGGGTCAGTGACTCGCGAACTGGCCGGAATGCGTGCGCTCACCAACCCTGCAATAGCCAAAGGCATCGCCTCTATCCAGGAAGCCCATGCCACGCTCCGAAAAGACGTCGAGGACCGCAAAGGTAGCTTTGCCGCGACGACGAAACGGCTTCTTGCAATTGCATCGGCCGCCACAGCCCTTCAAGAGGTCGCGACCCAAAGCGGTTTGCTCCCATGACACAGAAGTCCACGTTAGGAGTAAAGAAGATGCCGGCCACTCCCGTACTATCGAACGAGCGTTCTCGTTGGATTCTCCTGATTGGCGAGATCATTCAGCAGCTGATTTTGCTTCGGATCCAAGCTCAAAACAGTGGGGATGACGAGTTGGAGGCCGATGCTCTATCGGCGATCCAATCCATTGAGGCGCATCGCGCAAAGTTACTTGAACTGATCCTTGCCCAAATCGCAGACAGTGATCGCTTGACGACGATCGTTGCGGCCCTCAAGTCGGAAAGGTCGCATGTAAGGGCCGCAATCGACGACGGTATCGACACCGCCGACGAGCTGTTGAAGGTAAATCAATCAGTAGCGACTGCGACAAACATTTTTAACAGTCTGAAAGAGCAGCTTGGAAGCTAGCAACGACTTATCTCGTCCGGCACATCGAGTCACATTCTCGATTTGGAGCA
The DNA here is from genome assembly GCA_046233115.1 of Rhodospirillaceae bacterium N.6G. Taxonomy (GTDB): domain Bacteria; phylum Pseudomonadota; class Alphaproteobacteria; order Kiloniellales; family JACOMY01; genus JACOMY01. The sequence continues at coordinate 184,391 of JBJXHM010000011.1, forward strand.
GACGGTGATGACAAATGGGAACAATCCCAGCTCGATTCAGCGGATTTCTCTCCTTCTGAGTCTTACCTATCCGATTGCAATCGTTATTGGTATCTACTTTTTCTTTGAACTTCTAATACCTTGTAAAATTCAAGGATTTGAAATTACACGCGGACCAACGAGTGACGCGGCACAAATTAGAGCTCTATATTTCTGGGGTGCATCCGTAGTAGCGGTGATTACCGCTTGCACCTGGATGATGGCCGTAGGTTTCTGTGTCCTATGGCCCAGCACGGATGACGTTTGGCGGAAGGCTATTCTTGCCGGAACGGCCTTAGCAGTTGCAATCGGCGCCATCTATCTTCTCTTACCGCCTTACCAATTGGACAACTGCGTGACCCGAATCATGCTCCTGAAAGGCCTTGAAGATACTTTGTCAGGCGATCCCCCAGAGACGCTCAATGTAACAGTGGTTCAAACGCTTGCGGCAGTTCAAGCTTTCGGATTGGGCGCAAGCGTCGTGCTCGCGGTAGCTGCCTGTTCGGTGTTGTTGCACAAGAATGACTCATCCAATGACGAGGCGCAGCACCTAGCAGAGACATCTCGAACTGTTCGGTTTCTTTTGTATCTCGGCGCCATTGCACTCGTTACTGTGAACATTTCGTTTGGAATGTTATTTGAAATCGGCGAATCTCGCATTCCTCATACAATTGAAACAGAAGTCGCAGGGGTGACGATGACAAAGACGCACAGTGAACTTATCAGGTACCGCGACCTCGCAAGCGGTCTGAAGGTTTACTGGGGTAGTACACTGACCCTACTCCTCATCGCTATTTTTATCCTCCCTTTCCTCGTCGTTAGCAGACGCGCTCGAGCACTGGCAAAGAGAGACAATCCTAATTGGACGGAGAAACAAGTTCGGACATGGCTTGAAGAGCGCGGTCTCATCGACTCTTGGCAGACACAACTGACGAAGACTTTTGCCATGCTGGCCCCGGCCCTGACCGGCTCGCTCTCCTCCGCGCTTTCACAGGTTCCACTTCTCTGAAGTGTTTACTGCTGGCAGCCCTATCGACCTTGTGCAAAATTGGACTGGGAGTCACACGGACAGGTAGAGTTACCTAATCGCATGAGTCCGCTCTATGTTTCAACTTGTAGAGAAGGGTTCAGACGGCAGATCGTTTCGATTTGTCGTCATCCTGGTCTAAGACGCCACCCCCGGCACCTGCGTCAGGGCTGACTTGCGGGAGAAGCGCATGAGGGCGTGGCCGATCAGGTAGGTGACCAGCTCCGCCGGCGGGATGCCCGAGGCCTCCCAGAGCTTGGGGTACATGGAGATCTGGGTGAAGCCGGGGATGGTGTTCAGCTCGTTCACCATCAACTCGTCCCCCTCCAGCAGGAAGAAGTCGACCCGGACCATGCCCTCGCAGCCCAGCGCCTTCGCCGCCTCCAGCGAGAGTTCCTGCACCTTCGCGCGCACCTCCGGCGGAAGCTGCGCCGGCACCATCAGCCGCGCGCCCTCGGCGTCGAGATACTTGGCCTCGTAGCTGTAGAAGCCATGGCTCTCGGTCGGCGCGATCTCGCCGACCTCCGAGGCCTGCAGGCCGTTCAGCGAAAGCACCGCGCATTCGATCTCGCGGCCCTTGGCGAAGCGCTCCACCAGCACCTTGGAATCGTGCCGGAAGGCGCGGGCAAGCGCGGCCTCGTAGCCGGCGCGGTCCGTGACCTTGGAGACGCCGACCGAGGAGCCCATGTTGGCCGGCTTCACGAAGAGCGGCAGGCCGAGCTGACGCTTGGCCTCGGCGAAGCCGACGATGCCGTCACGCTCCAGCGAGAGAGACTCCACCACCGGCAGGCCGGCGGCGGCGAGCTGCTGCTTGGCGTAGACCTTGTCCATGCAGAGCGCGGAGGAGAAGACGCCGCAGCCGACGAAGGCCACGTGGGCCAGCTGCAGCAGCCCCTGCACCGAGCCATCCTCGCCGTTGGGGCCGTGCAGGACCGGGAAGACCACCTCGACCGGGATGCGCCGCTCACCCGGCTCCAGCACCAGGATCTCGCCGCCGCAGCCGGGCAGCATGGCGACCTGCGGCCAGTCGCGTTCCGGCAGGGTCACCTCCGGCGCCAGACGCCAGACGCCATCCTCGTCGATGCCGATCGTCACCACCGGATAGCCGGCTTCGAGCAGGGCGGCGTGGACATTGCGGGCCGAGTTGACCGAGACCTCGTGCTCGGCCGACTGCCCGCCGAACAGCAGGGCGACTGTGGGGCGATCGGTCATGAGGGCCTTCCTCCGCTGTGAGTCGCGAGTCGCGAATCTTTATATTAGCCGATCAGGCTGGAGTCGGCGGACCCTTCAGCTCCACCATGTTGCCGTCGGGATCGTAGATGTAGAGCGAGGGGCCGTCGCCCTCGGCGCCGTAGCGATCGCCCAGCTCGCCGATCTCCACGCCCTTACCGGCCAGGTAGGCCTGCAGCGCCTCGGCCTCGAAGGGCTCGATGCGCAGGGCGAAGTGGTCCATGTTGCGCCGCTCCTTGCCTACGGGCGGCGCGATCGGCACCAGGTCGACCAGCGAGGCGCCGGCGCGGAGCTGCACCAGGCCGATGCTCTCGACCTTGCGCTCGACCGTGCAGCCCAGGACATCGACGTAGAAGTGCAGCGCCCGGTCCATGTCGGCGACCCGCAGGACGACGTGATCGAGCTGCTTGATGGCGAAAGTCATGACGGCCTCTCCTCTTGTGGCCGCCATCATGTCGGTCGCTATCGCCGCGCCGTCAACGCCCCTTCCCCATCAGCGACCCTTCCCCATCAGCGACCCTTCCATTGGGGGGCGCGCTTCTCGGCGAAAGCCACCGGGCCTTCCTTGGCGTCCTCGGAAGCCAGCATCCGGCGGTAGGTCGTGAGGTCGGGGCCGCGCAGCTTCGCCGTCGCGTCCTTCAGGGAGAGGTCCTCGGTCGCGTTCACGATCTCCTTCACCGCCGCCAGGGAGAGCGGTGCGGCGGGCAGGAGCTGCTCGGCCAGCTCCAGGCTGGCGGTCATCAGGTCGGCGGCCGGCACCACCCGGTTGGCCAGGCCCAGGCCCAGCAGCTCGTCAGCCGCCATCTCGCGGCCGGTCATCAGCATCTCCAGCGCCAGGTTGCGCGGAATGCGCCGCGGCAGGCGCAACACGCCGCCGGAGTCCGGCACGATGCCGAGGCGCACCTCGGGGAACCAGCAGCGCACGTGGTCGGCAGCAACCACGAGGTCGGCGGCCAGCGCGACCTCGAAGCCGCCGCCCAGCGCCAGGCCGTTCATCGCCGCGATCACCGGCTTGCTCAGGCTCCAGAACTCGGTGATGCCGCCGAAGCCACCGAAGCCGTAGTCACTCTCCGAGGCCTCGCCGGCCGCCGCGGCCTTGAGGTCCCAGCCGGCGGAGAAGAAGCGCTCGCCGCCGCCGGTCAGGATCGCCACGCGCAGTTCCGGGTCGGCGTCGAAGTCCTCGAAGGCCTTGCTCATCGCCCGGCTGGTGGCGGCGTCGATGGCATTGGCCTTGGGCCGGTCCAGGGTGACGATCAGGATCTGTCCCTTGCGCTCCAGGCGCAGCGGCTCGCTCATGGCTCTTGTCCTCAGCTACCGAGAGGCCGCAGCAGCGCGCGGCTGATGATATGGCGCTGGATCTCGCTGGTGCCCTCCCAGATGCGCTCGACGCGGGCGTCGCGCCAGATCCGCTCCAGCGGCAGCGAGTCCATCAGGCCCATGCCGCCGAAGATCTGGATCGCCTCGTCGGCGACCTTGGCCAGGGTCTCGGTGGTGTAGAGCTTGGCCATGGCGAAGTCCTGGTCCAGCGCCGTGCCCTGCTCGTGCTTCCAAGCGCACCAGAGAGTCAGCAGCTCCGACGTCTGGATCGCGGTCGCCATGTCGGCCAGCTTGAAGGAGACGCCCTGGAAGCGGCCGATGGTCTGGCCAAACTGCTGGCGCGTCGCGGCCCACTCGGTCGCCAGCTCGTGCGCGCGCTGGGCCCGGCCCAGGCACATGGCGGCGACCTGCAGGCGGGTGGCGCCGAGCCAGTCATTGGCGGTCTCGAAGCCGCGGTGCACCTCGCCCAGGATCTGGCGCTTGTTCACCCGGCAGTCGTCGAAAGTGAGCTCGCAGTTGTGGTAACCGCGGTGCGAGACCGGGCGCGGCCCCTTGCGCACCTCGAAGCCGGGCGTGCCCTTATCGATGTAGAAGGCGGTGATCAGCTTCTTCGGCCCCCGGGGGGTCTCCTCCTCGCCGGTGGCGGCGAAGACGATGACGAAGTCGGCGATGTCGGCATGGCTGATGAAGTGCTTCATGCCGTTCAGCACGAAGTCGTCGCCGTCGGCCACCGCCCGGGTCTTCATCGAGCGCAGGTCGGAGCCGGCGCCCGGCTCGGTCATCGCCAGGGCCTCGGTCTTCTCGCCGCGGATGGTCGGCAGCAGGTAGCGCTCGACCTGTTCGCCCTGGCTCGCCTGCAGGATGTTGGAGGGCCGCGCCACCAGGTACTGCAGCGCGAAGTTGGCCCGGCCCAGCTCCCGCTCGACCAGGGCCAGGGTGACGGCGTCGAGACCGGCGCCGCCCAGCTCCTCCGGCATGTTGGCGGCATAGAGGCCCAGCGCCTGCGACTTGCGCTTCACCTCGGCGACGATCTCGGCCGGCACCGCGTCCAGGCGCTCCACCGTCTCCTCGTGCGGGTAGAGCACCTCCTCGACGAAGCCGCGCGTCGTTCGGACGATCAGCTCCTGCTCTTCGCTCAGATCGAACTGCATGGGGCTTCTCCTAACGCTTGATACCGATGGTGCGGCCGACATCGTCGGGCCGCGGCTGGTCCTTATGCACCGCCCAGATCGCGTCCAGCGCGGCCTTGGGGCCGGGTAGGATCGGCGCCGCCTTGCCGGCCTTGCCGTCGACGTGCAGCAGCATCTGCTCGGCGGTGAAGATGCGCGCGCCACTGTCCCGGTCGAGGATCGTGTGGTGCAGGTGCAGGCGCTTGGCGTCGAGATCCAGGATGCGGGTCTCGTAGGCCAACGGCTGGTTCAGCCGGCCCTCGCCGTAGTAGTTCAGGTGGCTCTCCACCGTGAAGAAGGAATGCCCGGCGCCCCGGTAGGCCTCGTCGATGCCGATGTAGCGGAAGAGCGCGTCCGAGGCGTCGCCGATCGCGGTAACGAAGAAGGCCTCGCTCATGTGCTGGTTGTAGTCGACCCAGTCGGGGCGAACGAAGCCCTCGGCCAGGCGCAGCGGAAAGGCCGGCGTCTCGCCCGCCTGCCAGCGATGCGACTGCACCGCCTCGAACATGCGGGCCTCGTAGGCGGCCATGGTCTTGCCGGCGCCGATGTCGAAGGGGCGCAGCGCCCGCATCACCGCGATCAGCGCGTTGTCGCGGAGCTGCTCCAGCCCCTCGATGGTGGTGCCGGCGGCCTGGGCCTCGGTGCCCTCGACCATGCGGTCGATCAGCTCTTCGGTCAGCTCGGGCGCCACCAGCTTGGTCCAGGGCAGCTTCAGGGCCGGGCCGAACTGCGCCAGCATGTGCCGCATGCCGGCCTCGCCACCGGCCAGGTGGAAGATCATGCCGGTGCCCCAGAAGGCCCAGCGCAGGCCGGGCCCGTAGGCCATGGCCTGGTCCAACTCGTCGGTGGTGGCCACGCCCTCGTTCACCAGGTGCAGGTACTCGCGCCACAGCGCCTCCTGCAGCCGGTCGGAGAGGTAGGCAGGTACCTCCTTGCGGACGTGCAGCGGATGCATGCCGATGCCGGCGTAGAAGGCGCGAGCGGTCTCGATGGCCTCGGGCGCGGTCTTCTCACCGGCGACCAGCTCGACCAGCGGCAGCAGGTAGACCGGGTTGAAGGGATGGCCGATCAGCAGGCGCTCCGGGTGGCTGCAATCGGCCTGGATCTCGCTCGGCAGCAGGCCGGAGGAAGAGGAGGCGACCAGCACCTCGGGCCGCGCCGCCGAGTCGATCTCACGGTGCACCGCGCGCTTCAGCTCGATCCGCTCCGGCGCGCTCTCCTGCACGAAGTCGGCCTCGGCCACCGCCTCGGCCAGCGAGGAGGCGAAGGTCAGGCGGTCCGGGCCGGCGCCAGCCGCCAGGCCAAGCTGCGAGATCGAGGGCCAGGCCCTGGCCACCGCCTGGCGCAGCTTCTCCTCGGCCCCCGGCCCCGGGTCGTAGGCCACCACGTCCAGGCCCCAGGCCAGGAACCGCGTGGCCCAGCCGGCACCGATCACGCCGCTGCCGATGACGGCGACCTTGCGAACACCTTCGATCATGCTCGTCTCGCTCTTCCCGAAAAGGGCGCGCCGCAGGCCGCGGCGCGCCGAGGATCAAGATCAGTTGCGGGGCTTCAGGCCCAGCAGCTCGCGGCCCTGGGCCGGCGTCAGCACGCGGGCGCCCATGCGGTCCAGGATCTCCACCGCGCGCTCGGTCAGGCTGGCGTTGGAGCCATAGACCCCCTTCTCCAGCCAGAGGTTGTCCTCCAGGCCGACGCGGACATGGCCGCCCAGCAGCGCCGCCTGGGCGACGAAGGGCATCTGGTTGCGGCCGATGGCAAAGCCGGCCCAGATCGCCTCCTTCGGCAGCAGGTTGCGCATGGTGGTCATGGTCTCGGTGGTGGCCGGCGCGCCGTAGGGGATGCCGAGGCAGAGCTGGTACATCGGCGGGCCGTCGATCAGGCCCTCCTCGTAGAGGGTGTTGGCCATCCAGACGTGGCCGCTGTCGAAGCACTCCAGCTCCGGCTTCACACCCAACTCCTGCACCCGCTTGGCACAGATGCGCAGCATCTCCGGCGTGCCGACGTAGATGGTGTCGCCGTCGCCGAAGTTCAGCGTCCCGCAGTCCAGGGTGCAGATCTCCGGCAGCAGCTCCTCGACATGGGCCAGGCGCTCCAGCGCCGGGATCAGGTCGCTGGCCGGGCCGGCCTTGGTCGGATTGGCGTTCTCGACCTGCAGGTCGCCGCCCATGCCGGCGGTCAGGTTGACGATGATGTCGGTGCCGCTGTCGCGGATGCGGTCCAGCACCTCGCGATAGAGCTCGACCCGGCGGCTGGGCTTGCCGCTGTCCGGCTCGCGCACGTGCATGTGGGCGATGGTGGCACCGGCCTTGGCGGCCTCGATCGCGGCCTCGGCAATCTGCTGCGGCGTGGTGGGAATCGCCGGATGCTTGCCGACCGTGTCGCCGGCACCGGTGATCGCACAGGTCAGCATGACGTCTCTGTTCATCGCCCTCTCTCCAAGCTCAAGACCAGCGCGCTCCACCCAAGAGCCGCGCTAGTTGGGTAAACGTTCAACAAGAACCTAGCAGAGACGGAACGGCAATCTAGCCTCTATGCGTCACCGGAGGACGGCCGCAAGCCAATCGTCGACCTGGAGCGCGTTGAGTCTGCACGGCACCAGCCCGCACCCCCTCCCGGCCGCCCATTACCAGGATATTTCCGTGGGCGGCCGGGAGGGGGTGCGGGCCGGTGCCGACTTCAACAGGAGCGCAATGCGCTCTAGGCCGAACCGCTGCTGTCGGAGGCCTCTTCGGCCAGCCAGGAGATGAGATCGGGCCAGAGGTAGGCCTCTTCTTCCAGCTGGGCGCCGGCGAAGGCCTCGCTCTGCCGGCCGGCGAGCTGGCCGCCCATGGCCTGATAGAAGAAGCGCGAGGGATTGCCGGCGAGCACCCAGAGGAAGGCGTCGCGATAGCCGCGGGCCAGGAAGTCGCGCAGCACGGCGGTCAGCAGCGCCCGGCCGATGCCCTGGTCCTGGTGGTCCTCGTGTACGTAGAGGGCATAGATCTCCGCCCGGGCCGGTGCGCTGCGGGTGCGTGCCGGACCGCCGGAGACGAAGCCGACGACCTCCTTGCCGCCAGGCTTCAGCGCGCCGAGAGAGGGCAGCTCCGCCACCAGGGTCACGTTGCGCGAGCCGGCCTGCCCGATCCGGCGCTGCCAGCGCGCGGTCTCGATCTGCGGCGTGAGCTCCATCAGGTACTGGTCAGGTACGAGACCGGCATAGGTGGTCCGCCAGGTCTCGACATGCACCCGCGCGATCGCCGCCGAATCGATACGCATCGCCTTGCGGATCTTCAGAGTCATGCCTGACGTTGTAGCACGGCGACGTAGAAGCCGTCAGTCCCTTCGCGATCCGGCCGCAGGGTGAGGCCGCCGGCGGGGTCCACGGCCGCCGCCAGGGCGGGCAGCAGCCCGGCGATGTCGAGCTGGCGATAGTCCTCGCTCTCGGTCAGGAAGGCCCGGACCCTCTCCTCGTTCTCTTCGGGCAGCAGCGAGCAGGTGACATAGACCAGGCGCCCGCCCGGCCGCACCAGCCGTGCCGCCGAGGCCAGAATCTCGCCCTGCAGCAGGGTGAGCCGCGCCAGCTCCTCTTCCGTGGTGCGCCAGCGGGCGTCGGGGTTGCGCCGCCAGGCGCCGACGCCGCTGCAGGGGGCATCGACCAGCACCCGGTCGAAGCCGCCCTTGTGCCGCTTCAGCCAGGGATCGCGATGGTCGCTGAGCGCGCGCCGGGTCACGTTGAAGGCGCCGGCCCGGCGCAGCCGCTGGCCGGCGCGGTCGAGCCGGATCTTGCTGACGTCGAGCGCGGTGAGGCTGCCCTTGTTGGCCATGGCTGCGGCCAGCGCCAGGGTCTTGCCGCCGGCGCCGGCGCAGAAGTCCAGCACCCGCTCGCCCGGCTGCGCGTCGACCAGCAGGGCAGCGAGCTGGCTGCCCTCGTCCTGCCGCTCGACCAGGCCATCGCGGAAGGCTGCGGTAGCGGCGATGTTGCGCCGCCCCTCGACCCTGAGTCCCAGCGGCGAGAGGCTCGTCTCCTGGGTGGGAATCTCCTCGGCCGCCAAGGCCGCCTTGGCCTCCTCCCGGCTCGCCTTCAGCGGGTTCACCCGCAGGTCCAGCGGTGCCGGCAGGCAGAGCGCCTGCAGCAGCGGCTCGGCGTCCTTGGGCAGGTGTGCCAGCAGCCAGGCGGGGCACTCGCCGCGCACCTCCGGCGGCTGCTCGGGATGGTCCAGGCCCTGGTCCTTGGCGCCCTGCAGCGAGGCGATCTCGCCGCGGTCGAGCTGCGTCGGCGAGAAGCGCCCACCGGTGAATAGCTGCTGCAAGCCGCGCAGGTCGCGGCCCTCGACCAGGGCGAGTTCCGCCAGCGCGCGGCGGCGCTCGTCGTGCGGCAGGTGCAGGCGGCTCAGCCACCAGTCCAGCCGCGCCTGGCGGCGCAGGCGATCGTAGACCATCTGGGTCAGCGCCCGGCGGTCCTTGGCGCCGATGTAGCGCCGGCCGCGTAGATAGTCCGCGACGACCTGGTCGGCCGGACGGGGATCGGCGGCGATGGCCGCGGCGAGATCGATGGAGGCCTGCAGGCGGGCGGCCGGCGTCATCGCGACCTCCCCGGAATGGCGAAAGAAACGGGTGGGATCAATAGAGGCTCTTCTTGTAGTCCTCTTCCAGCTTCCGGTCCTGGGCCGCCAGCTCCTCCTCGCTCTTCTTCTCGCCGATCTGGTCCATGATCATGCGCACGAGGCTGGGCATCTCCTTGCGGTCCTGGCGGCTGTCGGGGTCCCACAGCTTGGAGCGGCGGAAGGCCTTGGCGCAGTGCAGGAAGGTCTCTTCGACCGAGACCACGATGGCGACCTTGGGCTGGCGGCCGTTCACCTCCATGCGGGCCAGCAGCGCCGGGTCGCGGGTGATGCGCGCCGTGCCGTTGACCCGGTAGGTGTCGTCGAAGCCGGGCACCATGAACAGCATGCCGACCGCCGGGTTGGCGAGAATGTTGGAGAGGCTGTCCAGACGGTTGTTGCCGGGCCGGTCGGGGATGGCGAGGGTGTGGTCGTCCAGCACCACGACGAAGCCTGAGGGATCGCCGCGCGGGGTGACATCGGCACCGCCGTCGCCGCCGACCGTGGCCAGGCAGAGGAAGGGCGAGCGGGCGATGTAGTCGCGGCCGTGCTTGTCGATCCGGTTCAGGACCTTGACCTTCGCGGCCGGATGCACCTCACCGAAGGTGGCGCGAAGCTGCGCCTCGTCGGTGATGGCGAAGGGATCCGCGGGTTTCGAATCGTCGGGTGCCATGGACCAGCTCCTCCTTGCGCTTCGTCTTGCGGCCTCAGCCTACGTTAGCGCGCAGGCGAAAGCGAGCGTCAGGCCGCCCTCACCTACACGCCGCCGCGGTAGTTCGGCGCCTCGCGGGTGATGGCGACGTCGTGGACGTGGCTCTCGCGCAGGCCCGCGCCGGTGATCTTCAGCAGGCGCGCGTTGGCCTGCAGATCCGGGATCGAGGCGCTGCCGGTGTAGCCCATGGCCGCCTTCAGACCGCCGACGAGCTGGTGCAGGATGTTGGCGATCGGTCCCTTGTAGGGCACGCGGCCCTCGATCCCCTCGGGCACCAGCTTCAGCTTGTCGCTGACCTCGGCCTGGAAGTAGCGATCGGCCGAGCCGCGCGCCATCGCCCCCAGCGAGCCCATGCCGCGGTAGGACTTGTAGGAGCGGCCCTGGTAGAGGAAGACCTCGCCTGGGCTCTCGTCGGTGCCGGCGAAGAGCGAGCCGATCATGCAGGACTCCGCGCCCACCGCGATCGCCTTGGCGATGTCGCCGGAATACTTGATGCCGCCGTCGGCGATCGCCGGAACGCCGGCCGCGCGACAGGCCTCGGCCGCGTCGAGCAGGGCGGTGAGCTGCGGCACGCCGACTCCGGCCACCATGCGGGTGGTGCAGATGGTGCCGGGGCCGATGCCGACCTTGACCGCATCCGCGCCGGCATCGATCAGCGCCTGGGCGCCGGACTTGGTGGCGACGTTGCCGCCGATCACCTGCACCCGGTTGGACAGCAGCTTGATTGCCGAGACCGCCTTCAAGACGCCGTCGGAATGGCCGTGCGCGGTATCCACCACGATCACGTCGACGCCGGCGTCGAGCAATGCCTCGGCGCGGGTCTTGCCGTCGGGGCCGACGCCGGTCGCCGCGGCGGCGCGCAGGCGGCCATGCTCGTCCTTGCAGGAGGCCGGGTGCGCCTTGGCCTTCTCGATGTCCTTGACGGTGATCAGGCCGATGCAGCGGTAGTCCTCGTCCACCACCAGCAGCTTCTCGATCCGGTGCTGGTGCAGCAGGCGCTTGGCCTCCTCACGCGAGACGCCCTCGCGCACCGTGATCAGGTTCTCCTTGGTCATCAACTCGGCCACCGGCTGACTGCTGTCCTCGGCGAAGCGCACGTCGCGGTTGGTCAGGATGCCGGCCAGGCGGCCGCTGCCGGCCTCCACCACCGGAATGCCGGAGATGCGGTGCTGATCCATCAGCGCCAGCGCCTCGGCCAGGCGGCGGTCGGGCGTGATGGTGACCGGGTTCACCACCATGCCGGATTCGAACTTCTTGACCTTGCGGACCTCGTCAGCCTGGGCGGTGATGTCGAGGTTCTTGTGGATCACGCCGATGCCGCCGGCCTGGGCCATGGCGATCGCCAGCGGCGCCTCGGTCACCGTGTCCATGGCGGCCGAAATCAGCGGAATGTTCAGGGTAATGTTGCGGGTGAGCCGGGTGCTCACGTCGGCCGTTGCGGGCAGCACGTTGGAATGCGCCGGCTCCAGCAGGACATCGTCGAAAGTAAGTGCGTCTCGGATCTTCATGCCACGACTCCAGGGGGACCGGAAAACCGGCTAGCATCGGAGGTTGGCAGCGCTTGATACAGTAGCCTTGCGAAAGCCACAAGCGCACAAGGCATGCAGCCCGCGCAGGGGGGCTCGGCTCTACTGCCCAGCCCCCCGCGGAGCACTAAGCGACCTCCGCCACGCAGTCGATCTCCACGGCCACGCCAAGCGGCAGGCTGGCGACCGAAACCGCGGCACGGCTGTGTCGGCCCTTGTCGCCGAAGACCGCGACCATCAGGTCGGAGGCACCGTTGATCACCTGCGGCTGCTGCACGAAGTCGGGGGTGGAGTTGACGTAGCCGCCCAGCCGGACGATGCGCTGCACCCGGTCGAGGTCGCCGTCGCAGGCCTGCTTCAGCTGGGCGATGATGTTGACGGCACAGAGCGCCGCCGCCGCTTGGCCTGCCTCCAGGTCGATCTCCGCGCCCAGCTTGCCGATGAACTGCGGCTTGCCCTCGCGCAGGGTGACCTGGCCGGAAACGAAGACCTGGTTGCCGCTCTTCACCCAGCCGACGTAGTTCGCCACCGGCGCCGCCGCCTCCGGCACCTCCAGCCCCAGCTCCTGCAGCCGTGCGTCCACTTCACCTGCCATCGTCGCTCTCCAGTCCGCTTTCCTGTTCAAAACATGAGGGGCGGGCATCGCTGCCCGCCCCCAAGTCTAGCAGGTGTTTGCCGTCGCGGGCGTGACGGTCCGCTTCAGGACCTGTGCACCCGACCGACGGCCCCCCTTACGAGCAGCCGCTAGTGCCGCCGCAGGTATCGCACTTCAGGCAGGTGCCGTTGCGCACAAGCGTGAAGTTTCCGCAGGCCCCGCAAGGATCGCCCTCATAGCCCTTGAGGCGCGCCTCCTGCACCCGGCGGGCGACGGTGGTCGGCGCGGTCATCACCGCCGCCTCGGCCGAGACCGCGGTCACACCGCCGTCCAGCGCGGCCGCCTCAGCGGCCACGCTGGTGGCCACCGCCTCGCCGCCACCCAAGGCACCGCCCATGCCGCCCTGGAGCACCGTCAGCTTGGAGCGCACGTAGCCGGTCGAGGCCACCTTGCGCAGGCTGTCGGCCAGCATCACGCCTTCGCCCTCGCCCTTGCCCATGGCGTCGGGCAGGGTCTCCTGCGGCTCGACGTGGGCCAGGTCGTGACGGCCGAGGTAGGAGATCGCCAGCTCCCGGAAGATGTAGTCCACCACCGAGGTCGCCATCTTGATGGTGTCGTTGCCTTCCACCATGCCCGAGGGTTCGAAGCGAGTGAAGGTGTAGGCCTCCACGAACTCTTCCAGCGGCACGCCGTACTGCAGGCCGATCGAGATCGCGATGGCGAAGTTGTTCATCAGCGAGCGGAAGGCGGCGCCCTCCTTGTGCATGTCGATGAAGACCTCGCCCAGGCGGCCGTCCTCGTACTCGCCGGTGCGCAGATAGACCTTGTGGCCGCCGACGATGGCTTTCTGGGTGTAGCCCTTGCGGCGGCCCGGCAGGCGCTCGCGATCGGCCCTCTGGGTCTCCACCACCCGCTCGATCACGCGCTCGACCACCCGCTCGGCGAGCTGGCTGGCACGCTCGGCGGCCGGCGCCTCGACCAGGGCCTCGACTGCGTCCTCGTCCTCCTCGTCGCCGGCCAGAAGCTGCGTCGCCAGCGGCTGCGAGAGCTTGGAACCGTCGCGGTAGAGGGCATTGGCCTTCAGCGCGAGCTGCCAGGACAGGCGATAGGCCTGCTTGCAGTCCTCGACGCTGGCGTCGTTGGGCATGTTGATGGTCTTGGAGATGGCACCGGAGATGAAGGGCTGGGAGGCCGCCATCATCCGGATGTGGCTCTCCACCGACAGCGCGCGGGTGCCCTTGCGGCCGCAGGGGGTGGCGCAGTCGAAGACCGCCAGGTGCGCCGGGTCGATGTGCGGGGCGCCCTCCACCGTCATCGCACCGCAGCAGTAGGTGTTGGCGGCCTCGACCTCGGCCTTGGTGAAGCCCAGGGCCTGCAGCATATCGAAGCCGGGACGGTCCATCTCCGCCACCGTGTAGCCCAGGGTCTTGGTGCAGAAGGCCTCGCCCAGGTTCCAGCGGTTGAAGGCGAAGCGGATGTCGAAGGCACCGGCCAGGCTGTTCTCCAGCTTCTCCAGCGCCTCCTCGGTGAAGCCCTTGGCCTGCAGGCGCTCGTGGTTGACGCCGGGGGCCTCGGCCAGGCTGCCGTGGCCGACCGCGTAGCGCACGATCTCCTCGATCTTCTCCTCGCCGTAGCCCAGCACGCGCAGCGCCTCGGGCACGGTGCGGTTGATGATCTTGAAGTAGCCGCCGCCGGCCAGCTTCTTGAACTTCACCAGCGCAAAGTCGGGCTCGATGCCGGTGGTGTCGCAGTCCATCACCAGGCCGATCGTGCCGGTCGGCGCGATCACCGTGGTCTGGGCGTTCCGGAAGCCGTTGATCTCGCCCATGGTGACGGCCAGGTCCCAGGCCTCGCGGGCGGCTCGCACCAGCGCCGGCTCCGGCGCGTTCTCCTCGTCCAGCGGCACCGGCAGGATCGAGAGGCCCTCGTAGCCGTCGGCGAAGCTGTAGGCGGCGCGACGGTGGTTGCGGATCACCCGCATCATCTGCTGCGCGTTCTTCTTGTGCTCCGGGAAGGCACCCAGCTCACCGGCCATCTCGGCCGAGGTCGAGTAGGCGACGCCGGTCATCAGCGCGGTGATGGCCCCGGCCAGCGCCCGCCCTTCGTCAGAATCGTAGGAGTGGCCCATGGCCATGACCAGGCCGCCCAGGTTGGCGAAGCCCAGGCCCAGGGTGCGGTAGTCGTAGGACAGGCGCGCGATCTCCTGCGAGGGGAACTGCGCCATCAGCACCGAGATCTCCAGGGTCAGGGTCCAGAGCCTGACCGCGTTGGCGAAGGCCGGGATCTGGAAGCCGCCGTCCTTGCCGCGGAACTGCATCAGGTTCAGCGAGGCCAGGTTGCAGGCGGTGTCGTCCAGGAACATGTACTCCGAGCAGGGGTTCGAGGCGTTGATCCGCCCGCCCTCCGGACAGGTGTGCCAGTCGTTGATGGTGGTGTCGAACTGGATGCCCGGATCGGCCGACTGCCAGGCAGCCTCGGCGATCTGATCCCAGAGCGCGACCGCCTTCAGGGTCTTGCTGACCTTGCCGTCGGTGCGGCGGGTGAGGTTCCAGTCGCCGTCCGCGTCGACCGCGTTCAGGAAGTCGTCGGTCACCCGCACCGTGTTGTTGGCGTTCTGGCCGGCGACGGTCAGGTAGGCCTCGCTGTCCCAGTCGGTGTCGTAGGTGCGGAAGTCGATGCTGGCATAACCCTGGCGGGCGAGATCGATCACCCGGCGGATGTAGTTCTCCGGCACCTCCTGCTTGCGGGCGCTGCGCACCGCCAGCTTCAGGCTGCGGTTGGCCTTGGGATCGTAGGCCTTGTCACCCAGCTCCGGCTCGGAGCGGCAGGCCTGCAGCACCTCGTTCAGGTGCCGGGCGCAGATCTTCGAGCCCGAGACCAGGGCGGCGACCTTCTGCTCCTCGATGGCCTTCCAGTTGACGAAGGTCTCGACGTCGGGGTGGTCGATGTCCACCACCACCATCTTGGCCGCGCGCCGGGTGGTGCCTCCCGATTTGATGGCGCCGGCCGCCCGGTCGCCGATCTTCAGGAAGGACATCAGGCCGGACGAACGGCCGCCGCCCGACAGCGACTCACCCTCGCCGCGGATGGCCGAGAAGTTGGTGCCGGTGCCCGAGCCATACTTGAAGAGCCGCGCCTCACGCACCCAGAGGTCCATGATGCCGCGCTCGTTCACCAGGTCGTCGCCAACCGACTGGATGAAGCAGGCATGCGGCTGCGGACGCTCGTAGGCCGACTGCGAGCGCACCACCTTGCCGCTGCGCTCGTCGACGTAGAAGTGGCCCTGGCTCGGTCCGTCGATGCCGTAGGCCCAGTGCAGGCCGGTGTTGAACCACTGCGGCGAGTTCGGTGCTGCGATCTGGCGGGCCAGCATGAAGCGCATCTCGTCGTAGTAAGCGCGCGCGTCCTGCTCGCTGTCGAAATAGCCGCCCTTCCAACCCCAGTAGGTCCAAGTGCCCGCCAGCCGGTCGAAGACCTCCTTGGCCGAGACCTCGCCGCGGCTGCGCTCCTCCTCCGGCAGGTCGGCCAGGGCCGCCTCGTCGGGGGCGGACCGCCACAGCCACCCCGGCACGCCCTTCTCCTCGACCCGCTTCAGGCGGGTGGCGACGCCGGCCTTGCGAAAATACTTCTGGGCGATGATGTCCGCAGCCACCTGCGACCAGGCCGCCGGCACCTCGATGTCCTGTGCGCTGAAAACCACAGTGCCGTTGGGGTTACGGATCTCGCTGCTGGTGCGGCGAAACTCGATATCGGCGTAGACATCGTCCTGGGCGTGGGTGAAATGCCGGCTGATACGCATGGTAGTCCTGGTCCCCTCTGTGCCTGCCGTCCGGCGCTCTTCGCGAGAGCCCCGGCGCCTCGTCTCCGATCCGCCATGCCGGCCGACTTGGGGGAAGCGTCCGCTCCGCCCCCGCCCGAGTCGGGGGCGCCGCGAGCCACAAAAGCTTCAGTCAGCTAGGTTTGGCGTGTTGAGGGGTATTAGACCACAACATCTGGGGGTCGCCTAGTGAAGAATAGTGCTGCGGCGCGGGTCACCCCCATGATATTGTGCTTGATCGCCTATCTGGTGGCGGCCCCTGTGGATCAGATTGGGGGTAACTAGCCCTTGCGGTCCACCAGCAGGCAGAGGGCGCCCAGCACCAGCCCCACACCCAACCATTGCAGCCCACCCAGCACCTGGCCCAGGAACAGCCAGGCGATCAGGATGGTCAGCAGCGGTTCGGCATTGAAGACCATCGCCGCCGATCCGGCCGAGGCGTTGCGCACGGCATAGAGCTGCAACAGAAAGGCTGATGCAAAAAAGCCACAGGCGCCGAGTAAGAACAACCAGCCCGGCAGGCTGCCCGGGAAGGTGATCGCGTCGCTCGCCCCGGCCAGGAGGAAGGCCAGCACCAGGCAGCAGAGATTGACCTGGGCCGCCACGGTCACCGCATCGTAGCGCAGGACCAGCACCCGGCCGCAGATAAAGAGCGGCAGCGAGGAGAGTGAGGCCAGCAACGCCAGAGCGATGCCACGCCAGTCGAGCTGACTGAAATCCGGCCCCAGTGCCAGCGCGAGGCCGAAAAAGCCGACCAGCAGCGCCAGCAAGAGCCGGCGCGAGGGCGCGCGCCGGTTCAGCAGGCCTTCGACCAGGGCGACGAACAGCGGGAAGGTATAGAAGAGCAGGACCGCGAGCTGGACCGGGATGAAGTCGATCGCGCTCATGTAGCCGAAGGCGGTCCCGAGCGAGCCGGCGATCATCCCGGCCATCAGCGGCAGCGCGCCGGCCGGCAGGCGCCAAGGCCGGCGCCAGAGCAGCAAGAGGGAGACGACCACCAGCGCCGCCAGACTGAAGCGACAGGCGACCAGGGTCTGAGGGTTCGTCCCCTCGCCGTAAGCGAGCCCGGCCAGCACGGTCGAGAGCGCGTAGGACACGGCGCCCGCTGCGGCCAGGGTGAGGCCGAGGCCCTCGTTGCGCCCCGCCGCCATCTCTCTATTCCTCCCGCTTCGACGCCTACGCGTCGTTATTGTCGGTTGGCGGTCCCAACTGCCCGCAGGGCTGCGGCCCCGCGGCCATCCGCCGATCTGGACGCCTCGCCCCGGCGTGCCTATAGTCCGCCCGGTGTCATCGCCTCAAGGGAGCAAATGCACATGGGCGCCTCGATCGGTACGCGCCTCTACACCATGCTCAAGGGCCACTACGTGGGCAAAGACGATTACGGCAACCGCTACTACAAGGCACGCGGCAACGCCGTGCATCGCGACAGCCTGCGCCACGAGCGGCGCTGGGTGATCTACGACGGTGCGCCCGAGGCCAGCAAGGTGCCGCCGGAGTGGCATGCCTGGCTGCACCACACCACCGACGAGACCCCGCCGGAGGCGATGAAACGCCGGGCCTGGCAGAAACCGCACAAGCCCAACATGACCGGCACCGATGAGGCCTACCGTCCGCCCGGCCATACCCTGATGGGCGGCAAGCGGGCCGCGTCGGGCGGCGACTACGAGCCCTGGACCCCGGAATGACCCGGTTAGGCCTGGCCGGAGTGGAGTTGCGCCATGCGGCGTGACGTGATGGAGATTCTGGCCGGGATCGTGGTCCTGGTGCTGGCCGCCGGTGCGGTCGCGCTCGCCTTTTCCTCCTCAGGCGTCGAGTCGGTCGCCGGCTACGAGATCGAGGCAGAGTTCGACAACGTCTCCGGCGTCACGCTGGGGACCGAGGTCAGGCTCTCGGGAGTCAAGGTCGGCACCGTGGTCGGCAAGAGCCTGGCCAAGCAGGGCGACCTGGCCTGGCTGACGCTCTCGATCGGCGCCGACTACCGCATACCCGCCGACAGCCGTGTGCGCATCCTGCCCGAGGGTCTGCTGGGTAATAGCTACGTCCAGCTCGAGCCCGGCGGCGCGCTGGAGGATATGGAGCCCGGCGCCTTCGTTCCCTACGACCGCACCCAGGGTGCGATCAACGTGGTCGACCTGCTGTCGCGCTTCGTGGTGCAGAGCGCCGAAGCCATGCAGAAGACCGACGAGTAGGCAGGTCCGGGCCATGCAACGCCACGTGATCGAGACGATCCTGGCCGGCGTGGTGCTGCTGGTGGCCGCCGGGTTCGTCGTCTTCGTGATGAACCTGACCGACCGCAAGGCCAGCGGCTCCTACGACGTCAAGGCGAACTTCATCCAGACGCCCGGCCTGCTGGAAGGGGCGCAGGTGCAGATCGCCGGCGTCCAGGTGGGTTACGTGTCCCGAGTCGCGGTCGATCCCGTCACCTTCGACGTCGAGGTGCGCATGGAGATCGACGAGGGCGTAGCCCTGCCCACGGACAGCAGCGCCTCGCTTTCCGAGGACGGCGCACTGGGCTCCACCCTGGTGCAATTGCACCGCGGCAAGGCCAGCGAGCTGATCGAGCGCGGCGGTTTCGTCACAAACACTGTGAGCCCGGTGAACTTGATCGATCAGGTCGGACGCTTCATCTACGGCTCGAACCTCTAACCGAAGCCGGCGCGGCGAGCCCCTGCCCCACGCCTGCAATGGACGGCCCGCACGCGCCGCCGATATCGACAAGGACGACAGTCTGCTATGAGTGACGGCATGGAAGGACAGCACTTCGTGCCGCCGGTCTGGAAACACCCGGACGGCACCTCCGTCTCCTGCCTGGAGAAGATCAAGGTCCTGAACGAGAACCTGGACGAACTGCGCCAGATCGCTCAGGACGCGCTGGAGGACGGCCTCCTGATCGGTTGCGACGAGCGCCAGCTACGCGAGACCCTGCATCAGCTTGTGGATTCGCTCGACAATCCCTACCGCAAGAACGGCCGGAACTGATGCGCGCCCGCCTGCTGCTCCTCCTGGTCTCGGCGCTGCTGGCGGCAACCCCGGCGGCCGGCAAGGCCGATCCCGACGGCGCCCTGCTGCAGGGCCTGGACAAGATCACCGGCAAGACCTTCGCCTTCCGGGCGCCCTTCAACCAGCCGATCCACTTCGGCAGCCTGGAGGTGACCGCGCGCGACTGCGTGGCCCGCGTGCGCTCGCAGGCGCCCGAGCGCACCGCCTTCCTCGAAATCGTGGAGAACAAGCCGGGCCAGCCCAAGCGCATGGTCTTCAGCGGCTGGATGTTCGCCTCCGCCCCCTCTGTCTCGGCCATGGAGCACCCGGTCTACGACGTCTGGGTGGTCGGCTGTTCCGGCGTCGAGGGCGACACCCTGAACAAGTCGGTCCCGACCCTGGAAGCGCTCCAGGACGAGGCCGCCCCGGACGAGAACGCACCGGTTCCAGAAGACTAGAACGCAGCGCGCCCCGGGGCGCAGACAAACGAAACAGCCAAAACGGAGGAGAAAAGACATGAGCGAAGCCAAGACTGCAGCCTTCATCGGACTGGGTGTCATGGGGTACCCCATGGCCGGACACCTGCAAGCCAAGGGCTTCGCGGTCACGGTCTATAACCGCACCCCCGCCAAGGCCGAGGCCTGGGTCGAGCAGCACGGCGGCAAGATGGCCACCACGCCGAAGGCGGCCGCGGAAGGCGCCGACATCGTCTTCTGCTGCGTCGGCAACGACCAGGACCTGGAGAGCGTGACCCTCGGCGAGGACGGCGGCTTCCACGGCATGGCCAAGGACGCGATCTTCGTCGACCACACCACCGCCTCGGCCGACATCGCCCGCAAGCTCGCGGCCGCAGCCAGCGAGGGCGGCTTCCACTTCCTCGACGCCCCGGTCTCCGGCGGCCAGGCCGGCGCGGAGAACGGCGTGCTCACCATCATGGTCGGCGGCGAGCAGGCGGCCTTCGACCGCGCCAAGCCGATGATGGACTGCTTCGGCCGTGCAGTGACCCTGATGGGACCCAGCGGCGCCGGGCAGCTCACCAAGATGGTGAACCAGATCTGCATCGCCGGCCTGGTCCAGGGCCTCTCCGAGGCGCTGAACTTCTCCGAGAAGGCCGGGCTCGACACCAAGCAGGTGGTCGACGTGATCTCCAAGGGCGCGGCGCAGTCCTGGCAGATGGAGAACCGCGGCTACACCATGGTCGACGACAAGTTCGACTTCGGCTTCGCGGTGGACTGGATGCGCAAGGACCTGGGCATCTGCCTGGCCGAGGGCAACCGCACCGGCGCAGCGCTGCCGGTCACCGCGCTGGTCGACCAGTTCTACAAGGACGTGCAGCAGATGGGCGGCGGGCGCTGGGACACCTCCTCGCTGATCCGGCGCCTGCGCAAGTAGCCGCACCGCATCGTAACCCGATCCAGCCCCGGGCAGGCCCTCCGCCTGCCCGGGGTTTGCTTTGCCTGCAATCCGCGACGATAGTTAGCCGGCAACACGTCTGGAGGGAGCAACCAGAACAGAGATGGACATCCGGCAGCTACGCTACCTGATCGCCCTGGTACGCGAGCGGCATTTTGCGCGGGCGGCCGAGGCCTGCGCCGTCACCCAGCCGACCCTCTCCGCCCGCATCCGCCAGTTGGAGGAAGACCTGGGCGTCCAGATCGTACTGCGCGGCAAGCGCTACCACGGGCTGACCCGCGAGGGCGAGCGGGTGCTGGCCTGGGCCAGGCGCATCGTCGAGGAGTTCGACGGCATGCGCAGCGAGCTGGCGCTGACGCCGGGCGGGCTGACCGGACGGCTCAGCCTGGGCGTCATCCCCTCGGCCCTGGCCGCGGTGCCGCCGCTGGCGGTCGGGCTGCGTCAAGCCAATCCCAAGCTGCGCTTCGAGGTGCTCTCGCGCAGCTCCAATGAGATCGCCCGGCAGCTCGAGGAGTTCCAGATCGACGCCGGCATCACCTATCTCGACAACGGGCCGATCGCCGACGGCCTGACCCGCCCCCTCTTCACCGAGCGCTATCGCCTCTTCCTGCGCGGCGACCATCCCCTGGCAGCGCGGGAGTCGGTGACCTGGGCGGAGGCCGCGGCCCACCCGCTCTGCGCGCTGACCCCCGACATGCAGAACCGCCGGATCGTCGACAGCGCCTTCCGCCAGGCCGGCGAGGATCCCGAGCCGGTGGTCGAGAGCAACTCGCTGACCAGCCTCTGCGCCTTCGTCGAGGCCGGCGGCTTCGCCTGCGTCCTGCCGGAGTACCTGCTGGCGCTGCTGGGCAAGGACGCGGGCCTGGTCGGCGTGCCGCTGGCCGAGCCCAAGGTCGAGCACCTGGTCGGGCTGACCACCCTGGACCGCAGCCCGCTGCCGGCCCGCCTCGCAGCCCTGCTAGAGGCGGCCGAGCGCTTCGAGCCGCCGGAGATCGTCGCCGCATTGGAGCGACGCCCGGCCTGACCGCTCTGATCGGATCTCTCTATCAACCTATAGAGAGTTGCGATTTGACTTGCACACGCCCCAGGCCGCTCACTCGCCGCGGCAGGTCCCGGACGGCTGCAGCAGGCAAGACGGGACCTCGCCATGACGTCCTGCGGCCGGGCGCCCGTTTCTGGCGTCCCGGCCGCAGGTCCCGAATGCACTTCGAGGGAGGAGAGCCCGGATGCCCGATCGCCAGGATAGAGCCACGGCAGACGCCCCCACGGTCTGTCGCCTGCACGGCAGCGACCCGGCCCGGCTGCTGGAGATCCTGCAGGATCTGCAACAGGCCCAGGGCTGGATTGCCGAGCCGCAGATCCAGGAGATCGCCTCGACCCTCAACCTCTCGCGGGCCGAGGTGCACGGCGTCGTCAGCTTCTATCACGACTTCCGCCGCAGCCCGGCCGGGCGCCTGCTGATCAAGGCCTGCCGCGGCGAGGCGTGCCAGTCGATGGGCGCGGGCGACCTGATCGAGGGGCTCTGCCGCAAACAAGGCATCGCGCCCGGCGGCACCTCCGAGGCCGGCGTGACGGTCGAAGAGGTCTACTGCCTCGGCAACTGCGCGCTGGCCCCGGCGGCCCAGGTGCAGGGGCGCCTCTACGGCCGGCTCGACGCAGGACGGCTGGAGTCCTTGGTCGAGAGCAGCCTGGCATGATCACGCTCTACGTTCCCTGCGATTCGGCCGCCTGCTCGGTCGGCGCCGACGAGACCGCCGCTGCGATTGAGGCGGCCGCCGCGGCCGAGGGCCTGGAGGTCCGCCTGCTGCGCAACGGCTCGCGCGGTGCCTTCTGGCTGGAGCCGTTGGTGGAGATGGAGAGTGCCGAGGGGCGGCTGGGCTTCGGCCCGCTCTCGGCTGCCGAGGCGCCGGCGCTGGTGGCGGCGCTGGCCGGCCGGGGCCAGCCGCCGCGAGCGCTGGGGCTGGTCGAGGAGATCCCGTGGCTGAAGGCACAGGAGCGACTCACCTTCCGGCGCATGGGCGTGATCCGGCCGACCGTGCTGGAGGACTACGAGGCCAACGAGGGTCTCGCCGGTCTGCGTCGGGCGCTCGCGCTCACCCCGGCCGAGATCTGCAGCGAGGTGCTGGAGTCCGGCCTGCGCGGACGCGGCGGCGCCGGCTTTCCGGCCGGCATCAAGTGGAAGACCGTGCTGGACCAGCCGCCGGGCCAGAAGTACATCGCCTGCAACGCCGACGAGGGCGACAGCGGCACCTTCGCCGACCGCATGGTGATGGAGGGCGACCCCTTCCTGCTGATCGAGGGCATGATCATCGCCGGCCTCGCGACCGGCGCCGACCACGGCTTCGTCTACATCCGCTCGGAGTATCCGCAGGCGATCCGCACCATGAGCGAGGCGATCGCGGTGCTGGAGGCGGCCGGCTGGCTCGGACCTGACATCGCCGGCTCCGGCCGCGGCTTCACCCTGGAGGTGCGGCGCGGTGCCGGCGCCTACATCTGC
This sequence comes from Rhodospirillaceae bacterium N.6G, assembly GCA_046233115.1. Classification (GTDB taxonomy): domain Bacteria; phylum Pseudomonadota; class Alphaproteobacteria; order Kiloniellales; family JACOMY01; genus JACOMY01. Next base: position 207,271 of record JBJXHM010000011.1, read on the forward strand.
GGCGAAGAGAGCGCGATGCTGAACAGCATCGAGGGCAAGCGCGGCACGGTCCGGGTGAAGCCGCCGATCCCGGCCATCGCCGGCCTCTTCGGCCGCCCGACCCTGATCAACAACGTGCTGACCCTGGCCGCCGTGCCGACCATCCTGGCCCGCGGCGCCGCCTTCTATCGCGACTTCGGCCAGGGCCGCTCGCGCGGGACCCAGGCCTTCCAGCTCGCCGGCAACGTCGCCCGCGGCGGCCTGGTCGAGACCGCCTTCGGCGTCAGCCTGCGCGAACTGATCGAGGACTTCGGCGGCGGCACCGCAACGGGCCGGCCCTTTCGCGCGGCCCAGCTCGGCGGGCCGCTGGGCGCCTACGTCGACGCCGCCATGCTGGACCTGGCGATGGACTACGAGGTCCTGGCCGAGGCCGGCGCCATGCTGGGCCACGGCGGCATCACCGTGTTCGACGAGAGCGTCGACATGGCCGAGATGGCGCGCTTCGCCTTCGAGTTCTGCGAGATCGAGAGCTGCGGCAAGTGCACCCCCTGCCGCCTGGGCGCCCTCCGCGGCAAGGAGACCCTGGAGAAGGTGATCGCCGGCCGCGAGGTCGCCGCCAACCTGGCCCTGGTCGAGGACCTGGGGGAGCTGATGCGCGACGGTTCGCTCTGCGCCATGGGCGGGCTCACCCCCATGCCGGTGCTCTCCGCGCTCCGCCTCTTCCCGCAAGACTTCATGCCCAGCACCCAGGCGGCGGCCGAGTAGAGGAGAGACCCATGAGCCTCATCCACGAGACCGACCACGGCACCCCGGCCAGGACCGGCGACGCGGTCACCCTCACCATCGACGGCATTGCGGTCACCGTGCCCGAGGGCACCTCGGTCATGCGCGCGGCCGCCGAGGCCGGCCGGCATATCCCCAAGCTCTGCGCCACCGACAGCCTGGAGGCCTGGGGCTCCTGCCGCCTCTGCCTGGTCGAGATCGAGGGCATGAAGGGCGCCCCCTCCTCCTGTACCACGCCGGTCCGGGCCGGCATGCAGGTCACCACCGAGAGCGACCGCCTGGCCCGCCTGCGCCGCGGGGTGATGGAGCTCTACATCTCCGACCACCCGCTGGACTGCCTGACCTGTCCGACCAACGGCGACTGCGAGCTGCAGGACATGGCCGGCTCGGTGGGGCTGCGCGAGGTACGCTACGGCATGGCCGGCGAGAACCACTTCGACGCCGAGCACAAGGTCGAGGTCGATCTCTCCAACCCCTACTTCCAGTACGATCCCTCGAAGTGCATCGTCTGCTCCCGCTGCGTGCGCGCTTGCGAGGAGGTGCAGGGCACCTTCGCGCTGACCATCCAGGGGCGCGGCTTCGACAGCCGGGTCTCCGCCGGGGCCGCGGCCGACGACTTCTTCTCCTCCGACTGCGTCTCCTGCGGCGCCTGCGTGCAGGCCTGCCCGACCGCCACCCTGGTCGAGACCTCGGTGGCCGAGCACGGCATCCCCAGCCGCAGCGTGCTCACCACCTGCGCCTACTGCGGCGTCGGCTGCTCCTTCAAGGCGGAGCTGAAGGGCGACCGCGTGGTGCGGATGGAGCCCTACAAGGCCGGCGGCGCCAACGAGGGCCACTCCTGCGTCAAGGGCCGCTTCGCCTGGGGCTACGCCACCCACAAGGACCGCCAGACCGAGCCGATGATCCGCGAGGCCATCACCGATCCCTGGCGCAAGGTGAGCTGGGAGGAGGCGATCGCCTTCGCCGCCGGGCGCTTCACCGCGATCCAGCAGCGCCACGGCAAGGGCGCGATCGGCGGCATCACCTCCTCGCGCTGCACCAACGAGGAGGTCTACGTCGTCCAGAAGATGATCCGCGCGGCCTTCGGCAACAACAACGTCGACACCTGCGCCCGGGTCTGCCACTCGCCGACCGGCTACGGCCTGAAGACCACCTTCGGCACCTCGGCCGGGACCCAGGACTTCCGCTCGGTCGAGGAGTCCGACGTGATCCTGCTGATCGGCGCCAACCCGACCGACGCTCATCCCGTCTTCGGCTCGCGCATGAAGAAGCGCCTGCGCGCCGGCGCCAGGATCGTCGTGGTCGATCCGCGCCGGATCGATTTGGTGCGCTCGCCGCACATCGAAGCCGCCGAGCACATCCAGCTCCGCCCCGGCACCAACGTCGCGGTGATGAACGCGCTGGCCCACGTGATCGCCACCGAGGGCCTGATCGATGAGGCCTTCGTCGCCGCGCGCTGCGAGACCGCCGAGTTCGAGCGCTGGCGCGCTTTCGTCTCGGAAGAGCGCAACAGCCCCGAGGCCCTTGCCGAGGCCATCGGCGTGCCCGCCGAGAGCCTGCGCCGGGCCGCCAGGCTCTACGCCACCGCCGGCAATGCCGCCATCTACTACGGCCTGGGGGTGACCGAGCACAGCCAGGGCTCGACCATGGTGATGGCGCTGGCAAACCTGGCGATGGCAACCGGCAACATCGGCCGACGCGGCGTCGGAGTGAACCCCTTGCGCGGGCAGAACAACGTCCAGGGCTCCTGCGACATGGGCAGCTTCCCGCACGAGTTCCCCGGCTACCGCCACGTCTCCGACGCCGCGGTGCGCGGCCTCTTCGAGACTGACTGGGGCGTGCCGCTGCTGGCCGAGCCGGGGCTGCGCATCCCCAACATGTTCGCCGCCGCCATCGACGGCAGCTTCCGCGGCCTCTTCGTGCAGGGCGAGGACATCGCCCAGTCCGATCCCAACACCGCGCATGTGCAGGAGGCCCTGAGGTCGCTCGACTGCCTAGTGGTCCAGGACCTCTTCCTGAACGAGACCGCGGCCTTCGCCCACGTCTTCCTGCCCGGCACCTCCTTCCTGGAGAAGGACGGCACCTTCACCAACGCCGAGCGGCGGATCAACCGGGTGCGCCCGGTGATGCGCGAGCGCTCCGGCCTCAGCGAGTGGGAGGCGGTCTGCCGGCTGGCCAGCGCCATGGGCTACCCGCTGGCCTACGAGCATCCATCCCAGATCATGGACGAGATCGCGCGCCTCACGCCCTCCTTCACCGGCGTCTCCTTCGCCCGGCTCGACGCCGAAGGCTCGCTGCAGTGGCCGGTGAACCAAGCACACCCCAACGGCGCGCCGATCATGCATGTGGACGGCTTCGTGCGCGGCAAGGGCCGCTTCATGCTGACCGAGTTCGTGCCGACGCCGGAGCGCTCCAACCGCTTCTACCCGCTGATCCTCACCACCGGGCGCATCCTCAGCCAGTACAACGTCGGCGCCCAGACCCGGCGCACCGAGAACAGCCGCTGGCACAGCCGGGACATCCTGGAGATCCACCCGCACGACGCCGAGGAGCGGGGCATCGCCGACGGCGACCGGGTCTCGATCGCCAGCCGCATCGGCGCCACCACCCTGGAAGCGCAGATCTCCGAGCGGGTGCCGCCGGGCGTGGTCTACACCACCTTCCACCACCCGCTCTCCGGCGCCAACGTGATCACCACCGACTTCTCCGACTGGGCCACCAACTGCCCGGAGTACAAGGTGACGGCGGTGCAGGTGACCCGCTCGAACCAGCCCTCGCCCTGGCAGGCCGAGCAACGACGCCTGCGCGAGGAGAACTTCCTGGTCGCCGGCGAATGACCGCGATGCCGACAGCAAGCCTCGATTCGCTGCGGACCTCGCCCAGCGCGCGCGGCCGTCTGGTGACCGCCAGCGGCGAGACCCCGACGGTCTGGAAGGTGGCCGAGGAGGTGCCGGTCGCGATCCTGCTGAACGGCAGCCACTTCGCGGTGATGATGGCCACACCCAGCGACCTGGAGGACTTCGCGCTCGGCTTCGCGCTGACCGAGGGCATCGTCCAGTGCCCGGAACAGATCGCCGCCCTGCGCCTGGCCGAAGCGGCCGAGGGCCTGGTGGTGAACCTCCGTCTCGACCCGGCCCGGGTCGCCGCCGTCGAGGACCGCCGGCGCCTGCTGGCCGGCCGCAGCGGTTGCGGCATCTGCGGCGCCCAGACCATCGCCGCCATGCTACCCCGGCCGCGGCGGGTGCCGCGCTGTCCGGCGCCCTCGCTGGCGGTGCTGCAACAGGCCTACGAGGGCCTGCCCGGACGCCAGGCGATGAACCGCCTCAACCACTCGACCCATGCCGCCGCCTTCTGCGATCCCGGCGGCGCCATCATCGTGCTGCGCGAGGACATCGGCCGCCACAACGCGCTGGACAAGCTGGCCGGCGCGCTGCTGCGCGAGAGACAGGACCCGGCCCGGGGCTTTATCCTGCTCTCCAGCCGGGTCAGCGTGGAGCTGGTGCAGAAGGCCGCCGCGCTGGGCACGCCCTTCCTCGCCGCGGTCTCGGCCCCCAGCGCGCTGGCGCTCAGGGTTGCCAGCCAGGCCGGCATGGGGATCGCCGGCCGCGCGCGCGAGGGCATCATGATCTTCGAGGGAAGCAGCTTGGCGGAGGGCGGAGCATGAACAGCCAGGACCTCGTGCGCATGGCGAACCAGATCGCCACCTTCTTCGCCGCCTACGGCGAGGCCGAGGCCGAAGCCGGCACCGCGCAGCACATCCGCGAGTTCTGGGATCCGCGCATGCGCGCCGCCCTCGGCGCGCATCTGGCCGCGGGCGGCAGCGGCCTCACCCCCGCAGCACTCGCCGGCGCCCGGCGCGCGTTGCTGGAGTCGTGACCGGCCCGGGCGCAGCCAGCACCCTGCCGGATGACAACTTTTCGTGATCGCCGGACCGTCCTTCGGCCAGGAGTTCCAGCCTAGCTAACCGGATCGCGGCGCATGTAGCGGCCGTTGCGCAGCTCGCTGAAGAGCTCGTTCACCTGCGGGTGGCCGACCGGATCGCCGCTCTCGTCCGGCAGCAGGTTCTGCTCGGACACATAGGCCACGTAGGTGGTCTCGGCGTTCTCGGCCAGCAGGTGATAGAAGGGCTGGTCCTTGCGCGGGCGCACCTCCGAGGGGATCGACTGCCACCACTCCTCGGTGTTGGCGAACTCCGGATCGACGTCGAAGATCACGCCCCGGAAAGGATAGAGACGATGCCGGACGATATCGCCGATATCGTATCTGGCCTGCCGCGCGTCCATCTTCTCCTCCTTTCGCTTCGCTCCGCTCTCGCAATGCATCAATTAGTCCGTTATCAAAGGAGCTGCAAGACACAGCGGGCCACAGCAGCAGACTGCTGAAGGCAGGGTCGGATCCGGCCGGTTCCCTAGCGCGCGCTTGCCGGAAGAACGGAGAAACATCAGGGGGCCGCCCCCGACAGACGGCTGGAATCGCAATCGTTATGGCAGCGCGCCGCTACATCGTCGCAGGGATCGTCCTGCTGCTCGTCTCTGCAGGCGCCTACGTTCTGTGGGAAGCTTACCTGAAGCGCGCGCCGGAGGCCGGCGCCAACTGGGGCAACAGGCCGGTCGCGGTCGATGCCGTGGCGGTCGAGGTCGGCCGCGTGGTGCGCTCGGTCGAGGCGGTGGGCACACTCAGCGCCAACGAGCAGGTGGTGGTCCGGCCCGAGATCGACGGCCTGATCACCGAGATCGCCTTCCGCGAGGGTCAGCCGGTGACCCAGGGCCAGCTCCTGTTCCGCCTGGACGACCGGCTGCTGGCGGCCGAGGTCAAGACCGCCGAGGCCAACCTGGCCCTCTACGAGCAGAACCACCGCCGTGCCCGCGAACTGGCGGCCCGCGGCGCCGGCACCGAGCGCTCGCGCGACGAGGCCGTCGCCGATCTGGCGCGCGGCAATGCCGCGCTGCAACTGGCTCAAGCGCGACTGTCCAAGACGGTGATCCACGCCCCCTTCGACGGCGTCGCCGGCCTGCGCGAGGTCTCGGTCGGCGACTACGTGCAGGAGGGCGAGGAGCTGGTCCGGCTGGAGCAGATCCATCCCATGAAGGTGGACTTCCGCGTGCCGGAGCTCTTCCTGGCGGAACTCGTCCCCGGCCAGCCGCTGCGCGTCACCATCGACGCGCTGCCCGGCCAGGTCTTCGAGGGCAAGGTCATCGCGCTCGACCCGCAGGTCGACATCAACGGCCGCGCCCTGGTGCTGCGTGCGCTGATCGACAACCAGAGCGGCCGGCTGCGTCCCGGCCTCTTCGCCCGGGTGGAGATCATCCTGGAGCAGAACGACGACGCCCTCTTGCTGCCCGAGGCGGCGCTGGTCCCCAGCGGGCGCAACCTCTTCGTCTATCGGGTGATGGACGGCAAGGCGCAGCGCACCCCGGTCGAGGCCGGCCTCTATCGTGGCGGCAAGGTCGAGATCTTGAACGGCGTCGAGGCCGGCGACATCGTGGTCACGGCCGGCCAGATCAAGCTGCGCGAGGGCAGCGAGGTGACCCTGCCCGAGGCGCTGCAGCCTAGCGAAGCGGCTGCGCCCAAGGCAGACGCGGCAACGGAGAGCCAGCAGTGATCCTGTCGGATACCTGCATCCGTCGGCCGGTCTTCGCCACCGTCCTGAATCTCCTGCTCATCCTCGTCGGTGCCGTCGCCTTCTTCTCCCTCTCGGTCAGGGAGTACCCCAACATCGACGTGCCGACCGTGACGGTCACCACCAACTACAAGGGCGCCAACGCCGATATCGTCGAATCGCAGGTGACCAAGCCAATCGAGGATGCCCTGGCCGGCATCGAGGGAATCGACATCATCACCTCGATCAGCCGGGCCGAGCGCAGCCAGATTAGCGTGGTCTTCAAGCTGGACCGCGATCCCGACGCCGCCGCCTCGGACGTGCGCGACCGGGTGGGCCGCGCCCGCGGCCGCCTGCCGGAGGAGGTCGACGAGCCGATCATCGCCAAGGTCGAGGCCGACGCCCGGCCGATCCTCTACCTGGCCTTCTCCAGCGACCGCCACGACGACCTGGAGGTGACCGACGTCGCCGACCGCCTGATCAAGGACCGCCTGCAGGTGCTGCCAGGCGTCGCCGAGGCGATCATCTTCGGCGAACGGCGCTATGCCATGCGGATCTGGCTGGACCCGGCCAGGCTGGCCGCCTATGGCCTCACCACCCAGGACGTGGAGGACGCGCTCAGGCGCCAGAACGTCGAGCTGCCGGCCGGCCGGGTCGAGGGCAGCGACCGCGAGCTGACGGTGCAGGCCGCGACCGACCTCAACACGGTCAACGACTTCGAGCAGGTGGTGCTGCGCAACGAGGGCGGCTATCTGATCCGTCTGCGCGACGTCGCCTCGATCGAGGTCGGACCGCGCGACGAGCGCCGCATCGCCCGCTTCAAGGGCCGCAATGCGGTGGCTCTGGGCGTGGTCAAGCAGTCGGTCGCCAACCCCCTGGAGGTGGCCGACGCGGTGCGCGCCGAGGTCCCGCGCATCGTCGAGCTGCTGCCCGAGGGCATGGACGTCAAGGTCGCCTACGACTCCACCATCTTCATCAACGCCTCGATCCAGTCGGTCTACAAGACCATCGCCGAGGCGGTGCTGCTGGTGGTCCTGGTCATCTTCGTCTTCCTGCGCTCGCTGCGTGCGGTCATCATCCCGCTGGTGACGATCCCGGTCTCGCTGGTCGGCGCCTTCACCCTGATGCTGGTCTTCGGCTTCTCGATCAACACGCTGACCCTGCTGGCCTTCGTCATCGCCGTCGGCCTGGTGGTGGACGACGCCATCGTCATGCTGGAGAACATCTACCGCCACATCGAGAACGGGCTCTCGCCGATGGCCGCCGCCTTCAAGGGCAGCCGCGAGATCGCCTTCGCCATCATCTCGGTCACCATCACCATCGCCGCCGTCTTCGTGCCGGTGGGCTTCACCGAGGGCCGCACCGGCCGGCTCTTCACCGAGTTCGCGCTGACGCTCTCGGCCGCCGTCATCATCTCCGGCTTCATCGCGCTCACCCTCTCGCCGATGATGTGCTCACGCCTGCTGGCCCGCCAGACCAGTCGCAACGTCGCCTTCAACCTGATCGAGCGCTTCTTCTTCCGCATGGAGATGGGCTACCGCGCCAGCCTGGCCTTCGCACTATCGGTCCGGCCCATGGTGCTGCTGTTCTGCGTCGGCATCGCTTTTGCCAGCGTCGCGCTCTACCAGAACCTGAATGCGGAGCTGACCCCGCGCGAGGACCGCGGCTACTTCGTGGGTATCTTCTCCGGCCCGGAGGGCGCCACCGTCGACTTCATGGACCGCTACGCCCGCCAGATGGAGGCGATCTACGCCGAGATCCCGGAGGCCGAGCGCTACTTCATGGTGGTCGGCTCCCCCACCGTCTCGCGCGGCATCTCCTTCGTCGCGCTGGAGGACTGGGACGATCGCGAGCGCAAGACGGAAGAGGTGGTGAACTCCATCCGCGGGCCGCTGGGCGCCATCCACGGCATCCGCGCCTTTCCGGTGAACCCGCAGTCCCTCGGCCGCTCCAGCCGCAAGCGGCCGATCGAGGTGCTGGTGCAGACCACCGCCCCCTATGAAGAGCTGGAGCAGATCGCCGACAAGGCGGTGCAGGCGATGACCGACCACGGCGCCTTCGCCAACGTTGACGTCGACCTGAAGCTGAACAAGCCCGAGCTCCGGGTCGAGGTGAACCGCGAGAAGCTGGCCGACATGGGCATCTCGGTCGAGACCATCGGCCGGACCCTGGAGACCCTGCTGGGCGGCCGCGAGGTCACTGACTTCAAGCGCGACGGCGAGCAGTACGACGTGGTGGTGCAGCTAGCCGGCATCGACCGGCGCAACCCCGACGACCTGACTCGCATCTACCTGCGCGGCCAGGACGGCCAGATGGTTCAGCTCTCCAACCTGGTGAAGGTGAGCGAGACCGTGGTTCCGCGCGAGCTGAACCACTTCAACAAGCTGCGCGCCGCCAAGATCGAGGCCGACCTGGCCGAGGGCGCAGCGCAAGGCTATGCCCTGGCCGAGGCCAAGCGCCTGATCGAGGAGATCGGCGGCGACCGGGTGCAGGTCGACTTCGGCGGTGCGGCGCGCGAGTTCTACGAGTCCGCGGACAGCCTGATGCTGGCCTTCGGGCTCGCCGTGCTCTTCGTGTTCCTGGTGCTCGCCGCCCAGTTCGAGAGCTGGGTCGACCCGCTGATCATCCTGGTCACCGTGCCGCTGGCCATGGTCGGGGCGCTGCTGGCGCTGAACCTGACCGGCGGGACCCTCAACATCTACAGCCAGATCGGCCTGATCGCGCTGGTCGGCCTGATCGCCAAGAACGGTATCCTGGTGGTGGAGTTCGCCAACAAGCTGCGCGAGCAGCGCGGGCTGGAGGTGCGCCGCGCGGCACTGGAGGCCTCGGTGCTCCGCCTGCGGCCGGTGCTGATGACCGCGCTGTCGCTGGTTTTCGGCGCGCTGCCGCTGGCGCTGGCGACCGGCGCCGGCGCCGAGAGCCGTCAGCAGATCGGCTGGGTCATCGTCGGCGGCATGACCGTCGGCACCTTCTTCACGCTCTACGTGATCCCGACGGTCTACAGCTATCTCTCGGCCCACCGCAGCTTCAACGTGGAGCGGGTGACAGAGGCCGAACGCGAGAGCGAGGCTGCGCCGATCGACGACGCAGACGCCCAACAGGGTGCCTGATTCGTCTTGGTTCCTCAGGGGATCCGCTGCAAGGTGGTCGTGACCTTGTTGCCCTCGCGTAAGAGGATCATGCGCAAGAGGCGGCCCTCCCCGTCGAACCAGAGGTCTCGGGCGAGCGTCCCACTCTGACTATAGCGCTGGCCCGTCAGGCTCTTGCCGCCGACAGTGACCTCCTCGGTCCCCTTGGCCTCGGTGGACACCGGCACCGCCTTGCCGCTGTCGGTGTCCAGCAGCTCGTTGGGGGTGAGGACCTGGGGGCTCCAGGGGCTGGCCGGCAGCAGGTCGGCGGCGACGGTCCAGGTGGTCTTGCCGTCGCTCACCTCCAGCTTGTCGCCGCTGCGCGCGACGTCGAGGCGGCTCTTCTTGCCGTCCTCGTCGCTGATGCGAGTCAATGCGCTGAGCCGGCCGTCCTTGACGGTCTGGGAGAGGTCGCTGGTGTTGCGGTAGACGGTGATGCCCAGCATCTTCACCTGGATGCGCCGGGCGACCCGCATGATCCGGCCGGTGGCATTCTGCTCGAATGACACCTTCATCTCACCGACCTTGCCGCGGCCCTCGACCTCGACCGTGTAGGTGTAGTTGCCGGGCGGCGGCAAGGGCAGGCTTTCGGACCGCGCGCCGAGGCCGAAGACCAGCGCCAGCGGGAACAGCAGCAGGGCAAGACCGCCCCGTCGTAGCAGGTGCTTCATCGCGCGATGACCTCCGCTTCCAGGTCGTAGTCGTCGGCGGCGAGCACCCTGGCGCTCACCATGTCGCCGGGGGCGAGGTCGCGGGCGTCGGGCAGGTGCACCTGGCCATCGATCTCCGGCGCGTCGGCGGCACTGCGGCCAATCGCGCCCTCGGGCCCGGCCTCGTCGATCAGGACGGCGATCTCGCGGCCAACCTTGGCCTGCAGCTTGGCGCCCGAGATCTCCTGCTGCAGCGCCATCAGGCGATGCCAGCGCTCGTCCTTGACCTCCTCCGGCACCGGGTCCGGCAGGTCGTTGGCCGGCGCGCCCTCGACCGGCTCGTAGCGGAAGCAGCCCAGGCGATCGATCTGCGCCTCCTGCAGCCAGTCCAGCAGGAAGGCGAAGTCGGCCTCGGTCTCGCCGGGGAAGCCGACGATGAAGGTCGAGCGCAGGGTCAGGTCCGGCACCTCGCGGCGCCACTGGGCGATACGGTCCAGCACCCGCTCCTGGTTGGCCGGGCGGCGCATGGCCTTCAAGACCGTGGGGCTGGCGTGCTGGAAGGGAATGTCGAGGTAGGGCAGGATCTTGCCCTCGGCCATCAGCGGCATGACCCGGTCGACGTGGGGATAGGGGTAGACGTAGTGCAGGCGCACCCAGATCCCCAGCTCGCCCAGGGCCTCCGCCAGGTCGTAGAAGCGCGCCGCCCGCGGCTGGCCGCGCCAGTTGCTCTCGGCATAGCCGATGTCGCGGCCATAGGCGCTGGTGTCCTGCGAGATCACCAGCAGTTCCTTCACGCCCGCTTTTACCAGGCGTTCGGCCTCCAGCAGCACCGCGGCCGCCGGCCGGCTGGCCAGCCCGCCGCGGATCTGCGGGATGATGCAGAAACGGCACTTGTGATCGCAGCCTTCCGAGATCTTCAGGTAGGCGTAGTGGCGCGGCGTCAGCCGCAGCCCCTGCGGCGGCACCAGATCGAGGTAGGGCTCGTGCTCCGGCGGCAAGGCCTGGTGCACGGCCTCGACCACGGCCTCGTACTGCTGCGGTCCGGTGATCGCCAGCACGCCGGGATGGGTCTCGCGGATGCGGTCGGCCTCGACGCCCAGGCAGCCGGTGACGATGACCCGGCCGTTCTCGGCGAGCGCCTCGCCGATCGCGTCCAGCGACTCTTCCTTGGCGCTGTCGAGAAAGCCGCAGGTATTGACCAGCACCACCTGGGCCTCGTTGTAGTCGCCGCTGATGGCATAGCCCTCCGAACGCAGCTTGGTCAGGATGCGTTCGGAATCGACCAGCGCCTTGGGGCAACCCAGGCTGACGATACCGACGGTCGGCGGCTTGGCGAGCCTGCGACCGGCGGAACTCTGCTTGGCGGCGGGCGCCTCTTGCATGGCACGCCTTTCGTTTGCTGCATTCTTCGATGAAGTCTCGGTTCGCGCAAGGTATAGGCCGCTTTGCCGGGAAAGCTCCAGGCCCTTCCCGGCAGCGGTGGCGCGCGGCCGCCCTGCGTTGCGATCGGGCGCTCTATCGCCCGAAGCTGACCGGCACGCCGCCGGCGATGCAGTGGACCAGACGCCAGGGTCCCGAGCAGTCGAGCACCACGAGGTCCGCACGCCGACCAACCGCGAGACTGCCGCGATCATCCAGACCCATCGCCGCCGCCGGACTCTGCGAGATCAGCGGCCAGGCCTCGGCCAGGCTTCGCACCCCGCGCGAGACCAGCCGCTCCGCAGCATGCAGCAGGCTGGGGTAGTAGTAGTCGGAGGCAAGAATGGTGCAGAGCCCCTCGGCGATGGCCTCCTCGGCGGAGAGGAAGCCCTTGTGGCTGCCGCCGCGCAGCACATTGGGGCCGCCCATGACCACCTGCTCGCCCTTGGCGACGGCGTCTGCGGCCACCGCGGCCGAGAGTGGGAACTCGCTGATTCCCATGCCCAGTGCACGGTTGGCCGCCCGATCGCCGACTTTGGCCTCGTCATGGGCCAGCAGGACGGCGCCCCGGCGCCTGGCCTCGGCCGCGACCCTGGCGATCGCCTCCGGAAGCTCTGGTTGGCGACGCAGCGCCGCCTCGACCACCGCCAGATATTGCTTGAGCGTCACCCCCGCCCGCTCGGCCCAGCGGGCGAGTTTCGCTTCCTGGCCGGCCTCGGCGCAAGCGATGGCGGGCGTCGCGTGATCGTTGAAGGCGAGGGCGGCCAGCGGGCTGCCGGCAAGCCAGCCCAGGACGGCCTCGACAGCATCGAGGGCATAGATCTCCCAGCGGAGCTGCACGCGGTGATCGGACAGCAGGCGGAGGCGCTGGGCAGCCAACCCCTCCAGGAAGGCGCCGGACGCCTCCAGGCTGCGCGCCCCCGGCTCCCAGGAAGCGGATACGCCATGGAAGGCGGTGGTGATGCCGTTGGCGAGAAGCTGCCGGTCGATCGAGCCCAGGGCGACCGGCAAGGCGATCTCGACACCCCGGCGCGGCTGCAGCTCGTGCTCGAAGGCATCGCCATGGATGTCGACGATGCCGGGGAGCAGGTGATAGCCGCTGCAGTCGATCGACAGGGCCGTCGCCGCCGGCGCCTCGACGATCCGGCCCTCGGCGAGCGCGATGTCCGCAAGGGAGAAGCGGCCGTCCGGGCCCAGGACCCGACCGCCGGTCAGGTGGAGCGCTGTCGCCATGCTGCCTCGGCCCCTCTCAGCCCGACAGGCTCTGCAGGATCGGCGCGACCGCGCGCAGGCTGAGCGCCGCGATGGTCAGGGTCGGGTTGGCCACCGCCCCGGTCGGGTAGGTGGCGCTGCCCAGCACGAAGAGATTGCGGTGCTGGTGCGCCCTGAGGTCGGGATCGACCACCGAGGCCGCCCGGTCCTGCCCCATGCGCAAGGTCCCCATGATGTGCCCGGCCCCCTGGAAGCCAGGCCCATGCTGCTGCTCGCTGACGCCCAGGAGATCGAAGATCGCGCGATGCACCGCCTCGGTCTCTGCCAGACCGACCCGGCTGTAGTCGTCCAGCGCGTAGCGGATGCGCGGACGCGGCACGCCGTAGTGGTCGGTGAGGTTGGGATCCAGGTCGATGCGGTTCTCCGGGTCGGGGAGCTGCTCGGTCAGGGAGGCGAGGCGAAGCTGCCGGGCGGTGTGGTCCCGGATCGCCCGGTCCAGCTCAGCCCCGCGCAGCCCCTCGGCGATCAGGGCCGCGGCCGTGCTGCTCGGCGCCCCGGTCGGCCAGGACCAGCCGTCGTTGCCGAACTCCACCCGGAAGGCCGGGCGTGCAGCCCGGAAGTCGGCGTTGCGGAAGTTCTCGATCCCGGCGGTCGACTGCGGCCCACGCCAGGGCCAGATCGGCGCCTTGGCCAGCGCCCAGGACAGCTTCACCGGGTGGTCCATCAGGTTGCGTCCGACCTGGTCGGAGCCGTTGGCCAGACCCGTCGGATAGGCCTCGCTGGCCGAGTTCAGCAGCAGGCGCGGCGATTCGATGGCATGCGCCGCCAGCACGAAGACCTTGGCCCGCACCTCCACCTCGCCGCCCGCGGCGCGCCGCAGTCTGGCCAAGACAATGCGCCCCCCGGCATCGCACTCCAGGCGAACGACCGGGGCGCTGTCGATCAGCCGGGCACCCTTCTTCTCGGCCAGCGCACAGTGCACCGCAGCATCGTACTTGGCGCCGGTCGGGCAGAGCGGGATGCAGGAGGCGCTGCCGCAGCACTGCGGCCGCTCCTGGAAGGGTTCGGAGTTGCGGGCCTGTGGCGTCGCCCGGACCGGCGCGTAGGGCGAGCCCTCCAGCGTCGCGGCCGCCTGCTGGTCGCCAAAGGTCAGCGGGATCTGCGGCAGCGGGTAGGGCCCCGAGCGCGGACTGACCGGATCCTCGCCCGCGGGTCCGGCCACGCCCAGGGCCGCCTCGGCCTTGGCGTACCAGGGCTCCAGCGCCTCGTAGCCGAAGGGCCAGTCGAGGCCACGGCCGAAGCAGGACTGCAGGCGGAAGTCGTCGGGCACGAAGCGGAGCGCCGTGCCCAGCCAGTGCCAGGTGGTGCCGCCCACGGCCTTCAGGTAGGTGGAGCCGAAGAGCTCCGGACCCTGCTGGACGTACCAGTCGTGCGGCCGCTCGACCCGCGGGTGCGGATAGAGCGGCCCATCGGGGTAGGGGCTCTCCGGCGTGCGCAGCGGCGCCTTCAGAAAGGTCTGATAGGCCTCGCCGCGGTCGATGCGCGGACCGGCCTCCAGGATGACGACCTTGCAGTCGCCGGCCAGCGCCTCGGCGGCCAGCGCTCCGGCGACGCCGGCGCCGATGACCGCGACATCGGCCTCGATCCGTTCGCTCATGCCGTGACCGACTCGGCCCAGCTTCCGAAGCCCGCGCCGCAGAAGCCGGGCGGCTTGGTGAAGTCCATCGCCCGCCACTCGAGCACCGCCTCGTAGGCCACCACCCGCCGGTCCCCGGCGATCGTGACCGAGCCGCTGTACCAGGCCAGCACCACCGCCTGAGCCAACTTTCCCTGCGAGTCGCCGCCCGCCGCCAGGTCCTCCAGCGCTGGCCCCTGCCCCAGAGCCTCGAAGGCCGCCAAGATGTCCCTGCCCAGGCCGGGATCGAGATCCTCCTGCTCGGTCAGATGCCGGGAGAGCGCCAGAAAAGCCTCGAGCGAGAGCCCCTCGGCGGCCAGCAGGACGGCAGGCTTCAGCGCCAGCCAGGCCAGGGCCGCGGTTCCGGCAAGCAGCGCGCGCCGCCTTTCGATCTGCATCTCGGCCCTCCTTTTCGCCCCCTCGGGTTCTCGCGCCAGTGTCCGATGCGGCCGGCGATCGCGCAAGCGTGCCGCCGGATCGAATTGGTCTTGGCCACAAGCCATACAAGCGTATAGTTTTGGCCGAATGGCATGCAGAAGGCCCGCCGTCGAGTGGTGGATGCGCATGCCGGCAGGGAGAAGCCGGAGTTCGACGACCGACCCACTTGAGGAGGCTTAGCTAGGATGGCTCAGATTCAGTCCGTGACTGCCGCAACACCGATCGACGAGGTGATGGAAATCCTGGATCGGGATGGTGCGGTCATCTTCGAACGTCTGCTGGACGACGAGGTGATGGCACAGATCCAGGCGGAGCTGGACAGCTATCTCGCACGCTCGCACCTGGGCGAGGGTGAGTTCTGGGGCTTCAAGACCAAGCGCGTCGGTGCGCTGGTCGCGAAATCGCGGACCTTTGCCGAGCGCGTGGCGCCCAATCCCTCGGTGCTGGCCGTCATGGACCGCCTGCTGGGCCCGCGCTGCGATCGCTACCAGCTTCACGTGACCCAGTCGGTGAACATCGGCCCCGGCGAGTCCTCCCAGCTTCTGCACCGCGACGACGGCCTGCTGCCCTTCGTCCATCCCGGCCCGCAGGCACTCTGCAACACCATGTGGGCGCTGAGCGACTTCACGATCGAGAACGGCGCCACCCAGGTGATCCTCGGCAGCCATATGTGGGACGACGAGCGCGTGCCGAGCGAGGACGACGAGATCGTCTATGCAGTGATGCCGCGCGGTTCGGTCATGATCTATCTGGGCTCGGTCTGGCACAGTGGCGGCGCCAACCGTTCGACCGATTCCTGGCGCAACGGCATGATCTGCGGCTACTCGCTGGGCTGGCTACGGCAGGAGGAGAACCAGTACCTCGCGGTCCCGCCGGCAGTCGCCAAGAACCTGCCGGAAGAGGTACAGCACCTGATCGGCTACAAGATCCACGGCAGCTTCCTCGGCTGGGTCGAGGGCCACGACCCCCATGTCGTCCTGGAGGACCACTACAGCGACGTCATGCCGGCAACGCCCGAGGGCGGTGAGGCCACGGCCGAGACCCAACAACTCAAGACCGCCGTCCTGGGCGAGCCGCGGCAGATCCGTATCGCCTGACGCCGGGCGGCAACGCGATTTTTGCAGTCTGGAGCGGGAGCGGACGGCATGTCCCGTCTCGCGGGAGGCCGTCTTCCCGCTCCAAAGTAATGCAGGCGCCGCTCTAGGCGAGAAAGGCGCGATGGACGAATCCCTTACCATCGCCGGTCTCGATCATCGCCCAGTCGCCGTGCCATGAGATCACATCGACCTGGGTTCCCCCCTTCAGGGGGCCCCAGGCCAGCTTCTCGTAGGCCACGCCCGGACCGCCCCGAACGTTGAGAAGGTGCGCGCTGACGGCCCAGGTATCGTCGTGGTCCTTGCTCTTGAGATAGTTGATGACGGCTTCCACCTGGCGCTCGGCCAAGGTCTGCTTGTTGGTCTCTGCACTCTTCGCGTCGCCCGCGTTGGAGCCGAAGAAGGGTTCGGTGAGGATCGAGGGCTTGCCGCCCATCTGGCTCAGGTTCTTCTCACCGCGCCCTCCACTGGCTTCCTGCGGGGTCTTCACCCCCCGATCCTTGAGGCCGAGTGTAGCCAGCGTCGCCGATTGCACCGCCTCTGCCATGGGGAAAGACACCTTGGTGGCGTAGAGCGTCTCGCTGCCGGTCGCCGTCTCGCCGGCCGCATTGAAATGCAGCTCCATCGCCGCATCGGCGCCCCACTTCTTGGCCCTGGCATAGGCGCCGACAATTCCGCCGACATCGCGAAAGAAGACCCTCGCGGCCGCGTCGCCCAAGGTGGCGACGTGGGTCACCATCCGGGCAGCAAGGTCACTGTTCCAGCTATACTCACTGTCGTTGATCGGTGCGACTGCACTCGCGCCCGGTGCCTTCTTGCTGTGCCCCACGACGATTGCCAACTTGATCATCCACCCACCTCCTCTTGCAGCATGGTCCTGGACCATGGGCAGGGCCGCCGGGACGGCAACTGCGCTTGTGAGCAGGCGAAACGGTACCATTATTTTGTGGATTCCATAGATTCTTTTCTACCTTTATGAGAAACACGCGGATGGCCATGAGTTCGGCCCGGATCGCGCAGCCGCCCCACGCAGGCACGGCACTGCAGACATGACGGGCTTGTTCCAGGGCGCTATCATCGATCCACGTGACACAAGAAACGATTGGAGGAACGCGATGACCGACCTGAAGAGCAGCTGCGACGCCATCCTGAAGGGGGTCACGACGGCCGAACCGCGTGTGCCCGGCGTCGTCGCCATGGTGACCGACCGAGCCGGCGACATCTATGCAGGAGCCGCCGGCGAGCGGCGGATCGGTGGCACGGCGATGACCCTGGACACGGTCTTCGCCATCTTCTCGACCACCAAGGCGGTCGGCGGCACCGCGGTCCTGCAGTGCGTCGAGGAGGGGCTGCTCAACCTCGACGCCCCGGCCAAGGACTACGTGCCGGAGATCGGCGAGCTGAAGGTGCTGACCGGCTTCGATTCCGAGGGGCAGCCCAGCTACCGGCCACCGAAGAGCGACATCACCACCCGCCAGTTGCTGCTGCACACGGCCGGGCTCGGCTACGACATCTTCAACGCCGACTACAAGCGCCTGGCCGACGAGCATGGCCAGCCCGGCATCATCAGCGGCACCAAGGAGGCGCTGATGACCCCATTACTGTTCGATCCGGGCGAGCGCTGGGAGTACGGCTCCAACATCGACTGGGCCGGACAGGTGGTCGAGGCGATCCGCGGCAAGCGGTTGAGCCAGGTGCTGCAGGAGCGGGTCTTCGACCCCCTCGAGATGAAGGACCTGGCCTTCACCCGCACGGCGGACATGAAGGCGCGCTCGGCCATCATCCACCAGCGCGGCGCCGACGGCGGCCTTACCCCGCTGGACGACCTGGCGCTGCCGGACAATCCCGAGGTCGACATGGCCGGCCACGGCCTCTACGCCTCGGTGCCGGAGTACATGAAGTTCATCCGCATGTGGCTGAACGACGGTGCCGGCCCCAAGGGCCAGGTGCTGAAGCCGGAGACCGTGGCGATGGCGGTCAAGAACGGGCTGGAGCCGCACCAGAAGGTCTGCAAGCTGCCGGGCGCGATCCCGGAGCTTTCCAACGACGCGGAGTTCTTCCCGGGCCTGCCCAAGTCCTGGTGCCTGACCTTCATGATCAATGACGAGCCGGCCCCGACCGGCCGACCGGCCGGTGCCATCGGCTGGGCCGGGCTGGCCAACTCCTTCTTCTGGATCGACCGGCAGAACGGTGTTGGCGGCTATTGGGCAACGCAGATCCTGCCCTTCGCCGATCCCGTCTCCTTCACCGGCTACATGGAGTTCGAGACCGCGGTCTACGACGCGCTGGTGCCGGCAAAGGCGGCCTGACGCCAGGGAAGCTCTTCGGGGATCTCAGCCCCCTTTGAAGGTCAGCAGGAGGGCGGGCATGTCGAAGACGACCTTGCCCGCCCCATCGCAATAGGGGGCCAGCGCCTGCTCCGACTCGGCCAGCAGGCGGGCGAACTGCGCCTGGTTCAGGAGGCCGCCCAGGGTCCAGGCGCAGGCCCGCTCGGTCGAGACCAGGTCCTCGATCGAGGCGAAGGAGACCTTGCCGCTGTGCTCCGCAACCTCAGCCGCGACGCCGGCCTCCCTGGCAAGGGCGAGCAGGGTGTCGGGATCCCCTAGGACGAAGGGCGCGCGGAAGGCCTGCCCCACCTCCACTCCGAAAAGACGGTCGAGCAGGCCGGCGAAGGCGGCGTAACCCGGCGAGCGTTCCAGCGCACCGCAGACCGCGACCGCGATAGCGGCGCCGGACCGGGCCACCCGCCGCATCTCCTGCAAGGCCCGGACGCGGCCCTCGAAGAACATGAAGGCGAACTGGCTCACCACGGCATCGAAGCTGCCCTCCTCGAAGGGCAGTGCTTCGGCGACGCCGTCGCGCCAGTCGATCGCGGTGGGCTTGGCGCGCGCCACGGCCAGCATCTCCGGATTGGCGTCGAGGCCGACGACACTGCCGTCCGGCCCTACCGCCTCACTCGCCGCCAGGGTCAGCGCCCCGGTGCCGCAGCCGACGTCGAGGACCCGCATTCCGGGCTGGACGGCAGCAGCACGACAGAGGACCGGACCCCACTGGCGAAACAGGGCCGGCACGAAGCGGTTGTCGTATACTTGAGCTGGGACCTGGGCGGGCGCTTGAACGGTTAGGGTGTCGGTCATGGCGTGTTATCCTCCCGGGCAAGGATCGCCGGCTTTGGCGACAGCGGTGCCTCCCGAAAAACGACAAGTCCGGAGACTAGGAGACGAGGATGACGGCTGCCCATGACCCGCAGTCCGAGAGACTTGATCCAGCGTCCGCACCCACTGCCGGCGGCGATCCTCTGAGCGATGTGCTGCGCACGGTGAAGCTGCAAGGCGCTCTCTTCTTCCTGGTCGAGGCGACCAGTCCCTGGTGCGTCGAGGTGCCGGCGGCGGCGCGCTTCGCTGACATCATCCTGCCCCGGGCCCGGCACGTGGTTTCCTACCACATCGCCGTCGAGGGGCGCGGGCTGGCCAGCGTGCCGGGGCAGGATCCGATCCCCTTCGAGGCCGGCGACATCATCGTCTTTCCCCACGCCGACCCCTACCTCATGTCCAGCGCCCAGGACGTGGCGCCGGAGCTGGACCCGGCCCAGACCCTGCAATTCTTCCGCGACCTCTCGGCCGGCCGACTGCCCTTCGTGATCCCGGAGGGCGGCGGTGCGCGACCACACGCCAAGGTGATCTGTGGTTTCCTCGGCTGCGACGTCAGCCCCTACAACCCGCTCTTCGCCAGCCTGCCCCGGCTGCTGCACGTGCGCCGGCCAGAGGCCGCGGGCCACGACCTCCTGGACCGCCTGATCGAACTGGCGATGGCGGAGGTGCGCTCCGAACGGGTCGGCGGCGAGAGCATCCGCCTCGGGCTCAGCGAGCTGATGTTCGTGGAGGTGCTGCGCCGCCACCTGGAGACCGCGGCCGCGGACGAGCCGGGCTGGCTCGGCGGCCTACGAGATCCCGTGGTCGGGCGAGCGCTGGCGCTGCTGCACGCGCGCCCGGCCGAGGCCTGGACCCTGGAGACCCTGGCCCGCGAGACCGCGACCTCGCGCTCGGTCCTGGCGCAGCGCTTCGCCGATTGTGTCGGCGAGAGCCCGATGCGCTATCTCGCGCTCTGGCGGATGCAGCTTGCCGCCCGGCTGCTCACCGACGGCCGGGAGAAGGTCGCTGCCGTCGCAGAGCGCGTGGGTTTCGGCTCGGAAGCCGCCTTCAGCCGTGCTTTCAAGAAGAGGATGGGCCGGTCGCCCGCCAACTGGCGAACGACCGGCCGCGATTCCCAGGAATGATACTAGAGGATTCCCTCCTCGCATTCACTCGGACGAAATCCTCTAGATTCTAGATTCTTGTCTAGAAGCGCAAATCGTCATCGCAGGTGCCTCCACCTGCTCCGGATTTGCTCTAGAGGGCAGCCAGCACCGCCTCGGCACTGGAGGCCTCGAGCGCACCGGGATTGGGCTCTTCGGCCAGGAAGGTGACCTTGCCGTCGTCCACGATCATGGCAAAGCGCTTGGCCCGCACGCCCATGCCGTGCGCGGTCAGGTCCAGCTCCATGCCCATCGCCTTGGTGAAGGCGGCGCTGCCGTCGGCCAGCATCAGCACCTTGTCGCCGACGCCCTGGTCCTTGCCCCAGGCGCCCATGACGAAGGCATCGTTCACCGAGAGGCAGGCGATGGTGTCGACGCCCTTGGCCTTGATCTCGGCGGCGTGCTGGACGAAGCCCGGCACGTGCTTGGCCGAGCAGGTCGGCGTAAAGGCGCCGGGCAGCGCAAACACCACGACCTTCTTACCCTTGAACAGCTCGTCGGTGGAAATCTGCTCGGGACCGTTCGCCGTCATGTGGTTCAGTGTCCCGCTCGGCACTGTGTCGCCAACCTGGATCGCCATGGTGCTCACTCCTTGATCTCAGTAGGGGGTGCGCAGGGTGCTGCGCTTAGGGTGGCATTGCCGGTGGCGCCGCCAGGCAAGAACATAGAGCGCCGACCGACGCAGGCCAAGGCGGCGCGATCCGGACCGGTTGAAATCTACCTAGTGAAGCCGAGCCAGGGAGCCCCTATCTCTGATATAATAGGAGAACCGCCGTCGCGAGCGGTGTCCCGTGGTGGCGAAAGCAGTAGGAGACAGCAATGGCAATGGACGAGGAAGCGGACGGCTACCTGACCGGTCGAATCCTGATCGCTATGCCGGGCATGCGCGATACCCGCTTTCAGCGCAGCGTCGTCTATATCTGTGCGCACAACGAAGAGGGGGCCATGGGGCTGGTCGTGAACAAGCTGATCGACAGCCTGACCTTCGACGAGTTGCTGCAGCAGCTCGGCATCGAGAACCCGCAGCCGGGCCAGAAGATCGACGTTCACTTCGGCGGACCGGTCGAATCGGGCCGCGGCTTCGTGCTTCATTCCGCCGAGTACGAGCAGGAATCGACCCTGAAGGTCGATGACGGCATCGCCATGACTGCCACCCTGGACATCCTGCGTGACATCGCCGCCGGCGCCGGCCCGAAGCAGCACCTCTTCGCACTGGGCTACGCCGGCTGGGGGCCGGGCCAGCTCGATTCCGAGCTGCAGGCCAACGGCTGGCTGACGGCCGACGCCAATGCCTCGCTGGTCTTCTCGCAAGCGCTCGAGGACAAGTGGGCCGCGGCGATCAAGGAGCTTGGCATCGACCCCAGCTTCCTGGTGACAGAGGCGGGCCACGCCTAAGGACCTGGAGAACGGCCGGCCCCCTGCTTCACCGCGACAAGAGGGGCCGGCTTTTTCGCTGTCGCCGCACCCAGGCGCACCCTAGCATCCCCGGCAAGACGAAGAACCGTAAGGCGAAGGGAGGAAGACATGGCCCCGCAAGCGCTGATGCCGCAAAATCTCTACCGGGTGTGCGACTGCGAGGACTTCAACTTCGAGACCACAAACGACCTGGAGCCCCTCGGCGAGCTGCCCGGCCAGGAACGCGCGATGGAGGCCATCCGCTTCGCCGCGGCCATGCCGCACCCGGACTATCACTGCTTCCTGCTGGGCGGGCACGGCACCGGCCGCCATCGCAGCGCCACCGCGCTGTTCGAGGCGGTGTCCAAGGACCGCGAGACGCCCAGCGACTGGGTCTACGTGCACAACTTCAACACGCCGCACCAGCCGCGCGCGCTGGCGCTGCCACCCGGCCGCGGCCCCACCTTCGCCGCCGAAATGCGCGAGTTCATCGAGGACCTGACCCAGTCGATCCCGGCCGCCTTCGAGCGTGACGAGAACCAGGCCCGCATGCAGGCCATCGACGAGCGCTACCAGAAGCAGCAGGAACAGGTATTCTCCGAACTGGACAAGGAGGCCAAGGCGCAGGGCTTCGCGCTGCTGCGTACCCAGCAGGGCCTGGTCTTCGCCCCCTACGTCGACGGAGAGGTCAATCCCAAGGCCTACGAGCACCTAAGCGAGGAAGAGACCAAGGCACTGCAGGAAAAGCTCTCTGTCCTGCAGGCCAAGCTGAAGGACATCATCCAGGACTTTCCGCGCTGGGAACGTGCCCGGCGGCAGGAACTGATGGAACTGCAGCGCGAGATCATCGCCGACGCGGTGCGCGAACCGCTGGCCGCCGTGCGCTCCGTCGTCGTCGACGTGCCCGACGCGCTGAAGCACCTGGACAAGGTGCGCAAGGACATCAAGGACAACTTTCAGGCACTGCTCGCCGCTGGCCAGCAGGGACAGCAGGACGGTCGGCCGCGCGCCGAGCCCCTGGGAACGGTCAGCGGCCTGCGCCGCTATGAGGTCAACGTCCTGGTGCAGCACACGCCGGAAAGCGGGGCGCCGGTGGTCTACGAGGACAACCCTACCCTGGCGAACCTCACCGGCCGGGCCGAGCATGTGGCCCAGATGGGCACCCTGGTCACCGACTTCAGCCTGATCAAGGCCGGCGCACTGCACCGCGCCAACGGCGGCTTCCTGCTGCTCGACGCCCAGAAGCTCTTCACCCAGCCCTTCGCCTGGGAGGCACTGAAGCGCAGCCTGAAGGCCGGCCAGATCGCCATCGAGAACCCGGCGCAGACCGCCGGCCTGGTGTCCACCGTCTCGCTGGAACCGCAGCCGATCCCGCTGCAGGTTCGCATTGCGCTGGTCGGCAGCCCACAGATCTTCTACCTGGCCCAGCAGATCGATGCCGACTTCGCCGCCATGTTCAAGGTGGCCGCAGACTTCAGCGACAGCATGACCCGCAACCTGGAGAGCGACCTGCTCTATGCCAGGCTGATCACCGCCATGGTGCAGGAAGCGAAGCTGCTGCCCTTCGATGTCCAGGGTGTGGCCCGCCTGATCGAGGCGGCCTCGCGCCGCGCCGCCGACTCGCAGAAACTCTCGCTCGACCTGCAGCATCTCTACGACCTGGTGCGCGAGGCCGACTTCTATGCCCGCCAGGCCAAGGTCGAGACGGTCACGCGCAGCCACGTGCAGGACGCCATCTCCGCGCGAATCCGCCGCGCCGACCGCATCCGCGAGGCCAGCCACGAGATGATCACGCGGGACATCATGCTGATCGACAGCGAGGGCAGCGCGGTCGGCCAGGTGAACGGTCTCTCGGTGTTGCAGATGGGCCGCTTCTCTTTCGGAAAGCCCACCCGCATCACCTGTTCGGTCAGGCCGGGTGCCGGCCGCATCATCGACATCGAGCGCGAGGTGAAGCTGGGCGGACCGCTACATTCCAAGGGAGTCCTGATCCTGCAGGGCTTCCTCGCCGGCCACTTCCTGCCCAAGGCCAAGCTCTCGCTCAGCGCCAGCCTGGTCTTCGAGCAGTCCTACGGCGGGGTCGACGGCGACAGCGCCTCCTCGACCGAACTCTACGCGCTGCTCTCCGCCCTCTCCGGCCTGCCGCTGCGCCAGGACCTGGCGATCACCGGCTCGGTCAACCAGATGGGCGAGGTGCAGGCGATCGGCGGGGTGAACGAGAAGATCGAAGGCTTCTTCGACATCTGCAACGCCCGCGGCCTGACCGGCAAGCAGGGAGTGATGATTCCCAAGTCCAACGTGGCCCACCTGATGTTGCGCGACGACGTGGTGGCCGCCGCCAACAACGCCGCCTTCCACATCTATCCCATCGCCACCATCGCCGAGGGCATCGAGCTCTTGACCGGCGTGCCGGCCGGCACCCGCGACGAGACCAGCGGCCTCTACCCGGCCGACAGCGTCTTCGGCCTGGTCGAGGCCCGGCTCAGGGCCTTCGCCAAGGTCGGCAGCAAGAAGGACGGCGCAGAGGCTGCAAACAACGAAGACGCCGACACGGACGAGCGCGACGACGAGGACGAGAGCAAGTCCTAAGAGATAGCGCTAAAGAGAGACGGGCGCCGGCTTCATCCTGACGCCGGCCGACACAGCCCTGCGCACGAGGCCAGCGACGGCGGAAGGAGCCCGGCCATGTTCGATCGCTTCTACCGCTGGTCCATGCGGGCCGGGCAAGGGCGGCGCGGCCTTTGGGCCTGCGCGCTGACCTCCTTCGCCGAAAGCGCGCTGCTGCCGCTGCCGGTCGATGCGATTCTGGTGCCGGTCATGCTGGCCGACCGACGCCAGGTCTGGCGTGCCGCGCTGATCACCGCGGTCGCCTCGGTGCTGGGCGGTTGCGTCGGCTACCTGCTGGGCTACCTGCTCTACGAGACCGTGGTGGTCTGGCTGATCGACCTCTACGGCTGGGAGGAGAGCTTCAAGCGAATCCAGTCGCGCTTCCACCACGAAGGCCTCTGGATCGTCCTCATCGGCGCCTTGACGCCACTGCCCTACAAGCTGATCGCGATCGCCAGCGGCGTGCAATCGCTGCCCTTCCTGCTGTTCCTCGGTGCTTCGATCCTGGGCCGGGGCCTGCGCTTCTTCGCAGTCGGTCTGGCACTCTACTACTTCGGTCCGCAGATCCGCGGACTGCTGGACCGCCATGCCAAGATCGTCGGCTGGATCGTCCTGATCACCCTGATCCTGGGCTTCGTGATGATCGAGTGGGTGCTGTAACCCCCTCGCAGGCCTGCGAGGGGGCAATGACAGCGAAGATGGCCTCAGACGAAGAGGAAGTCGGTCGAGGTCAGCTGAGCGACAGACGTGATGCCGCCCAGGTAAACTGAGAAGTTGGACTGGCCGTTGCCGTCGACGTCGACCTGCAGGCGGCCGTCGTTGGTGCCGCGATCGATGAAACGAGCTTCTGCCTCGCCGTTTCCGGAAAAGTCCGCCGTACCGATGAAGCTGCCGCTGCCACCGACGACCTTCAACTGGAACTTGTCGGCTCCGCCGACGAAGTCGGTAATGATCCCCTGGACCCCGGCAAGGTCGTCGGTAAAGCCGAAGGTGTCGTCCCCCCTGCCACCGGTGACCTCATCCTCTCTGCCGTCACCGCCGAAGAGCGTATCGTTGCCGCGGCCACCGCTGATCTTATCGTTTCCGTCACCGCCAAAGACTTGGTCTCTGCCACTGCCGCCTTGTAGGGCGTCATGCGCCCCGTGGCCGCGGATCAGGTCCTTCCCCGACCCGCCGAAGACACGATCGTCGCCACCGCCACCGTCCAGCATATCGTTGCCGAGGCCACCGTCGAGGAAATCTCGTCCGATATCGCCGGAAGCCACATCATTGCCGCCGCCGCCAAAGATGCTGTCGTGTCCGGTGCCGCCGCTCAGCGAAAAGTCGTTTCCCTGGCCACCATATATCCAATCGTCTCCGCCGCCGCCGAGCAGCAAGGTGTCGCTGCCGGTACCGCCAAACAGCCAGTCGTCGCCGACAAGACCGGATAGAAGTCGATCGTGGCCGCCGGCGCCATAGATGCGATCATCGCCGGAACCGCCGGCAGCCAGACCGTCATCACCCCTGCCGAGGTCGATCACGTCGTTGCCGCTTCGTCCGAAGAAGCCCTCGTCGATGCCGTCCCCGCCAAACAGGCTGTCGTTGCCGTCGTTGCCGTCGACCAAGGCATCGTTGTCGTCCCCGCCGTAGATCCTGTCATTGCCATCACCGCCGAAGAGATCGCGATCGTTGCCGGCGCCGCCAAAGACGCGGTCCACGCCCTCGTTGCCCTGCAGGTTGACGTCGTTGCCGGCGTCGCCGAGGACCCGGTCGTTGCCGCTGCCGCCGAAGAGGATCTGATCGCTCTCGTTACCGCCGAAGAGCTGGTCCCTGCCGCTGCCGCCGAAGAGACGGAAATCGTAGCCGTTACCGCCGTAGAGCCGGTCGTCGCCGTTCCTGCCCTCGAGAGAATCCGTGCTGCCCAGCCCGTAGATCCTGTCGTCCGCGTTCGTGCCCCGCAGCGTATCGGGCCCGTTGGTACCGGTGATTTTGGCCATCTGTCCTGGCGCTCCCCCACTTGTGAGCATGCCGCTTCGCACGGCAACTCCCAGCCACGGGCTGCGGACACGACAAGTGCGGTGATCTTGAGTGACCGGGCCTGGCCGCGCGCAGTCATGTCGCTGCCGGTCGGCACAGGTCTCGATCTAGCAGCCCCCCGGCAGAAGTCATGGCGGTATTCACGATACAATGCAACTGTTTAGAAAGCAGAAGCTACCTCCGGCAGAAGGCGCCAGAGAGGCTTCCAATCAGAACAGATCGGCGCGCTGCTGGGCCTGGCTTGCTTGCGTTCTCTTCCAGGCATCCTCCGCTTCCCGATCGGCCTTCTTCTTGGCCTCGTCCGCCGTCGCGGCATAGGCCGCAGCACCCTGCTCCCCGTCGCGCGGCAGAAGGCCTGCCGGGAGAAAGGCCAGGTGCGTGCCGACACTCTCGACCAGGCGGATCACCTCCAGCAGCAGGTTGCCGCGGACGCGCTTGAAGGCCTCCTCGGTCTCGGTCTCGACGCAGGCATCGATCTCGATGTCGAGGGAGTAGGCGCCGATCCCGCGGAAGGTGACCTCCACCGACCGGCCCTCCACCCCCGGCTCCTGCTTCAGCCGCCCGGCGATCGCGTCGAGCAGTTCGGAGATCTGTGCGCGTTCGCTTTCGGGAGAAAGGCGCAGCACCTCACGCAGCCGATAGAGGTTCCGGCTTTCCAGGTTCATGAGACGCATCTGCGCGAAGTCGGCATTCTGGATGATGATCTTGGTGCCGTCATGCGCGCGCAGACGAGTGGAGCGGATCCCGATCGACTCCACCACGCCGTCCAGGTCGCCGATGCGGCAGCGCTCGCCGACCCGGACCGGCCGGTCGGAGTAGAGAATGATGAAGCCGATGAAGTTCTCCAGGGTCGGCTTCACCGCCAGGGCAAGCGCGAAGCCGCCGACGCCGAGGCCAGCCACGACGCCCACCACCGGCAAGCCGATGGAATAGGCGCCGTAAGCGAGAACCACCGCTCCCGCCAGGACGCCGATCAGCCGGAAGCAGACCCTGAGCAGGCTGGCATCCAGGCTGTCGGGCCCCACCCTGGGCGAGGAAATCAGCCACTCGGCGACGAAGTTCGCCAGCACCAGCACGATCCAGATCGCGACCATCGTCGCGAAAACATCTAGCCCGATGTCGATCCACCAGGAGAGATCGCCGGTGATGTTGATCACACCGTCGACCACCTCGTTGAACAGCACGCTGACCGCGAGCAGCAGTAGCGGGGTCAGCAGCCGGGCCGCCAGGCGCCCGAATAGAAAGCGGCCTCCCCGCAGTCGCTTTCGCCGGACGATCAGGGTGGAGGCGAGGCCGGTGAGCACGATGGCGAACGCCAGCCCGATCCACTGCCAGATCGCCTGGTCGTCGTAGACCGTGCGGAACCAGTCGGGCAGGGCCATCACCAGCCAGAACCACTTCGAGGGCAAGAGCTCACCCGGCGAGATCGAATAGGCCTGGTAGAGGTCGGGCCTGCCGGCCTCGCGCTTGGGCAGATCCTTGATGCGATTGTAGAACTCGGGCAGCCGCGACACCGTCTCGGCGTCGAAGAGATAGCGGCGCGGATAGGGGTGGCTCTCGTCCAGCGCGATCCTGATCTCCGTACCCGGCAGGGTGTAGCCCAGGATCATCGGATTGGCGCCTATCTTTTCCCTGTCGGGCGCCTGCTCCAGGTCGATCTCTGGCAGGCGATCGAGGATCTCCATCATCAGCAGCACGGATTCCAGCTCGAAGCGCCCTAGGGTCGCCCGTGGGACGTGGCTGAGGTCGAAGGTTCTGGCAGCGTGCAGCAGCAGCGCGCGCACCTCGTCGATCTGCGCCTCGACCTCTTCGGACGGGAAGAACCCAGGTTCCGAGCGGTGCCGGAGAAGGGCTTCCTGCAGCAAGGCGCTGGCCTCGGCGGTTTCGGAGAGGAAGCTCTTGAGAGTATCGCGGGGGCTACCTGTCTCAGGCGGGGCCAGCGGGTTGAGGAGGACCGGCAGAGGCGCTGCCGTTAGCCCGTCGGCAGAGACCGCGCGGTCACGGCCGAGGGCCTCGTCGGCCACGAACCCGAACAAAGGAAAAGCAAGAAAGACAAGCCAAAGGCCCCACAACCGAAGTAGCCTCCGGTCAGAACGCAATGCTCTTGGCGCGTCGGATCGAATGTCCTCGTCTCCTCTCCCTGATCATCCTACAGACCGCGATCGCGGGGGAAAAGAGCGCGCGCCCCTTCCATAGAAGAGTTGCGGGAGCGAACCGCGGAAAGGGCGATAACCAGCCCCCCGGCCCTCAGACACTCGGCAGATGGTGTTCCATGATCTCGTCGCTCTGCAGCAGGGCGCGCACCACATCCAGACCGCTCTCCAGTTCGGACTCGGTGCGCGGGCCGGTCACCGAGAGCCGCACGGCATGGGGGATGCCCTGCCGGCCGAGTGCGAAGAGTTCGCCCGAAGCCACCGCCACGCCGCGGCGCAGACACTCCGCGGTGAAGGCCTCGCGCCCCCAGGTCTCCGGCAGCTTCAGCCAGAGGTGTAGCGAGGCTTCTTGCCGCCTGATATCCCAGTCGCCGAGATAGCGCCCGGCGATCCTCTGGCGCGCCTTTGCCTGCTCGCGGACCAGCCGGCCGTTCTCCTCCGCGGTCCCGTCCTCGATCAGGCGCGCGGCGACCTCGTGCATCAGCGGCGAGACCATGACCCCGGTGGCCCGGATCCCGGTCAGCAGTCCGGCTGCCAAGTTCGGCGGCGCGGTCAGATAGCCCACGCGCAGAGCCGGCGCCACCGGCTTGGAGAGGTTCGAGAGATAGACCGTCTGCTCCGGCAGGAAGCTCGCCAGCGGTGCTACCGGTCGCTCCATCAGGAAGTTGTAGATATCGTCCTCGATCACGGTGACGCCGTGGTGACGGCAGATCTCGGCGATTTCCTGGCGACGCGCGATCGAGAGCACGCCGCAGGTCGGGTTCTGGATCGTCGGACAGGTGTAGAGCGCTCGCGCCCCGCTGGACTTGATCGCCGCTTCGAGGGCGTCGGGCAGCAGGCCCTCCTCGTCCATCTCGACGCCCTGCAGGCGCACGCCCAGGAAACGCGAGATCGCCTTGAGCCCGAAGAAGACCAGGTTTTCGGTCAGCAAGCATTCGCCGGCCCCCGCGGCGGCCGAAATCGCGGTCACCATGCCGTGCTGTGCGCCGTTGGTCGGAATCACCAGCTTGGGGTCCACCGCCAGGCCCAGGTGCGCCATCCAGGCAGCGCCAGCGGCGGCGTGCGCCTCCATGCCCTGGCTCGGACGGTAGCGCAGGAACTCGGCGAAGTCGCGGTCCTGCGCCATCTCGACCATGGTCTGGGCGATGCGGTCGGCCAGCGGCGGCGGCGGCGGCGCATTGCCTGACAGCTCGATCGGCCCGCGGTTGTCGATCTCGTTGCGCCGGCGGTAGCGCAGCTCTCCCTCGCCCGGTTCGGAATACTCGGTCATCGGCGGCCGCACGAAGGTACCCCGCCCCACCTCGCCGCTGACCAGGCCCCGCCGCTCCGCCTCGACATAGGCGCGGGTGATGGTGCCCACGGTGACACCCAGTCGCCAGGCCAGCTCGCGATGGGTCGGCAGGCGCGCGCCGCCCTCTAGTCGGCCGGCGTCGATGTCTTCCTGCAACGCGTCCGCGATGGCCCGGTAGCGCGGGCCGCTGCGCCCCTCAAGGGAGGGCCGCCAGGCGGTCCCTTCACTCGCATCCGGCATGGTCGGTCACTCCAGCGATCAAGATAATTGTCATGGGTACAAAGTTTATATTGTACCCAAAATTGCCCCTCCCTATTGTTCCTGTCAAGCGCAATCAGGCGCGACTAGCAAGAAGGAGTGCCTTTGTATGGTAACAATACTGTCACGGAGTGGCCTGGCGGAGAGCCTGGGTCGCCATCTCTCGCCCGGCAGAGCGCTGGGCAGCCTGTTCGCCTTGCTGCTGTCCTGGCAGGAACGCGAGTCCCAGAGGCGGCACCTTGCCGGCCTGGAGCCGCGTATGCTTAAGGATATGGGACTGTCAAAGGCGGACGTCGATCATGAGAGCAACAAGCCTTTCTGGCGTTCCTGAGGGTCTGGCGATCCGGCCGGCCGCTGAGGCCGACATGGCCGCGGTCGCCAGGCTCTTTCGCGACTACGAAGCCTGGCTCGGGGTCCCTCTTTGTCTGCAAGGCTTTGACGAAGAGGTGGCCTCGCTGCCGGGTTTCTATGCGCCGCCGGCAGGCGGTCTCTGGCTGGCCTGGCTCGGCGAGCGCGCGGTGGCCGTGGTCGGCCTGCGTGCGCTCCCCGAGCCAGGCTGCTGCGAGATGAAGCGCCTCTGGGTCGCTCCCGAGACCCAGGGTCTGGGCCTCGGCCGGCGCCTGGCGGAGACCTGCCTGGACGCAGCTCGCGCACTAGGCTACCGGCGGATGCGTCTGGACACCCTGCCCAAGCTGACCGCCGCACTGGCGCTCTACCGCTCGATGGAATTCCGCACCTGCGAGCGGTACAATGATAACAATCTGCCCGGCGTCTTGTTCCTGGAAAAGGAGCTCTAGCAGGCAGCTGAAAAAGTCGGCGGGAGGGGCGTTTCGGGAAGTTTTTGGCTGGTGTTGATGGGTCAGCTTTCCGGAGCGAGCTGCGGATGGTTTCTTTGGTAGGTGGCTGAGTGGGCTGCACTC
>JBJXHM010000012.1:0-234618 GCA_046233115.1 Rhodospirillaceae bacterium N.6G
GGTCGTAAGCCGTGAAGCTCGCGCCACCGGTCTCCGCCAGAATCTTCGTGATCGCTGCCGTCAGCGACGTCTTGCCATGATCCACATGACCAATCGTCCCGATGTTGCAGTGCGGCTTCGTCCGCTCAAACTTTGACTTGGACATCCTACTTCTCTCCGATAACTGGCGGCGTGTCGCCTTGAGTTGCCGTGACCTGAGTTGCCGTGATCAGACTTGCTAAGCCAGCTTGGCCTTGACCTCGTCGGCGACGGCCTGCGGCACGCGCTCGTAGTGGTCGAAATGCATGGTGTACTGGGCCCGGCCCTGGCTCATCGAGCGCAGGTTGTTCACGTAGCCGAACATGTTGGCCAGCGGCACCATGGCATTCACCACCTGGGCATTGCCGCGCGCTTCCATGCCCTGCACCTGACCGCGCCGGCTGTTCAGGTCACCGATGATGTCGCCCATGTACTCGTCCGGCGTCACCACCTCGACCTTCATCATCGGCTCCAGCAGCACCGGGGCGCACTTCACGATACCCTCGCGGAAGGCCGCGCGGCTGGCGATCTCGAAGGCCAGCACGCTCGAGTCCACGTCATGGTAGGCGCCGTCGACCAGGGTCGCCTTGAAGTCGATCAGCGGGAAGCCGGCGATGGTGCCGGTCTCACGCGCCGAGTTCAGCCCCTTTTCGACGCCCGGAACATATTCCTTGGGCACCGCACCGCCGACGATCTTGTTCTCGAAGACGAAGCCTTCGCCCGCCTCGAGCGGCTCGAACACCAGCTTCACCCGCGCGAACTGGCCGGAACCGCCGGTCTGCTTCTTGTGGGTGTAGTCGATCTCTCCGGTCCGGCTGATGGTCTCGCGATAGGCAACCTGCGGGGCGCCCACCTTGGCCTCGACCTTGAACTCACGCTTCATGCGGTCGACGATGATCTCCAGGTGCAGCTCACCCATACCCTTGATCACGGTCTGGCCGCTCTCCTGGTCGGTGGTGACGCGGAAGGAAGGATCCTCCTGCGCCAGGCGCTGCAGGGCCAAGCCCATCTTCTCCATGTCGGCCTTGGAGTTCGGCTCCACCGCGACCTCGATGACGGGGTCGGGGAACTCCATGCGCTCCAGCACCACTGCGCTGGAGACGTCGCAGAGCGTGTCGCCGGTGGTCACCGACTTCATGCCGGCAAAGGCGACGATGTCGCCGGCGAAGGCCTCTTCGATGTCCTCGCGGTTGTTGGCATGCATCAGCAGCATGCGGCCGACGCGCTCACGGTTCTCCTTCACCGAGTTCAGCACCGAGGCACCCTTGGTGATCTTGCCGGAGTAGATGCGCGCGAAGGTCAGCGACCCCATGAAGGGATCGGACATGATCTTGAAGGCCAGCGCCGAGAAGGGCTCGTCGTCCGAGCTCTTGCGGATGATCTCCTCCTCGGTCCCCATCTTCACGCCACGGATGGCGGGAACGTCGGTCGGGGCCGGCAGGTAATCGACCACGGCGTCCAGCAGCGGCTGCACGCCCTTGTTCTTGAAGGCCGAACCACAAAGCACCGGCACGAAAGAGAGACCGCAGGTACCCTTGCGGATGCACTTGCGCAGCACCTCCTCGCTGGGCTCTTCACCCTCGAGGTAGGCCTCCATCGCGTCGTCGTCCTGCTCAACCGCCAGCTCGACCAGCTTGGAGCGCCACTCGGCGGCCTCGTCGGCCAGGTTGGCGGGGATGTCGGTGTACTCGAACTCCGCACCCAGGGTCTCGGCCTTCCAGATGATCGCCTGCATCTTGATCAGATCGACGACGCCGACGAAGTCGGCCTCGGAACCGATCGGAAGCTGGGTCACCAGCGGGGTGGCGCCCAGCCGGTCGATGATCATCTCCACGCAGCGCATGAAGTTTGCGCCCATGCGGTCCATCTTGTTGATGAAGCACATGCGCGGCACGCGGTACTTGTCGGCCTGGCGCCAGACCGTCTCGGACTGCGGCTCGACGCCGGCGACCGAGTCGAACACGGCGACCGCACCGTCGAGCACGCGCAGCGAACGCTCCACCTCGATGGTGAAGTCGACGTGGCCGGGCGTGTCGATGATGTTCACGCGGTACTTCGTGCCGAAACGCTCCCAGAAGGTCGTGGTCGCGGCCGAAGTGATGGTGATCCCGCGCTCCTGCTCCTGCTCCATCCAGTCCATGGTGGCGTTGCCGTCGTGGACCTCGCCGATCTTATGGGACCGGCCGGTGTAGTAGAGGATGCGCTCAGTGGTCGTGGTCTTACCGGCATCAATGTGGGCCATGATGCCGATGTTGCGATAGCGATCGAGCGGATAGGTGCGGGCCATAGTGGTGTCTCGCTTCCCGGTAGACTGGGGTTACCAGCGATAGTGCGAAAAGGCGCGGTTGGCTTCCGCCATCCGGTGCGTGTCTTCGCGCTTCTTCACAGCGGAACCGCGGTTGTTCGCGGCGTCCATCAGCTCGTTCGCCAGGCGGTCGACCATGGTGTACTCGCTGCGCGCCACCGAGGCCTTGATCAGCCAGCGGATGGCCAGCGCCTGGGCGCGATCCGGACGCACCTCGACCGGAACCTGGTAGGTCGCGCCACCGACCCGGCGGGAGCGAACCTCGACCTCAGGCTTCACGTTGTTCAGCGCCTCATGGAACAGCTTCACCGGGTCAGCCTTGGCACGGCTCTCGACGCGATCGAAAGCGCCATAGACGATGCCCTCGGCAACCGACTTCTTGCCGGCCCGCATGAGGTTGTTCATGAACTTGGTCAGAACGACATCACCGAACTTGGCGTCCGGCAGGATCTCGCGCTTCTCGGCCTTGCGACGACGAGACATGGTGCCCGCTCCTAAAGCTTACTTCGGCCGCTTGGCGCCGTACTTGGACCGGCGCTGGCGGCGATCGCGCACGCCCTGGGTGTCCAGGGTGCCGCGGATGATGTGATAGCGAACGCCCGGCAGGTCCTTCACGCGGCCGCCTCGGATCATGACGACCGAGTGCTCCTGCAGGTTATGGCCTTCGCCCGGAATGTAGCTGGTCACCTCGAACCCATTGGTCAGGCGCACACGGGCAACCTTACGCAGGGCCGAGTTCGGCTTCTTCGGCGTGGTGGTGTAGACGCGGGTGCAGACGCCACGCTTCTGCGGGCAGGCCTGCATCGCCGGCACCTTGTTGCGCGCCTTGATCGCCTTGCGCGGCGCCCGGATCAACTGATTGATCGTCGGCATGCTCTCTTCTCTATCACCCTAGCTTCGAGGCAAAAGGGCCGCCCCGAACCGCCTCATGCGGTCCATCGGCGACCTGCTCCTAAGCGGAATAACGACTAACGGCGCCGCAAGAGCCTTTTCCGCCTGGGGCTCTCGGGCGTTGTCTGGCAACGGCGGTATCCGCCAAGGGACCAATCCGCGCCGCCGATGTTCGTTTTCATCCCGGGACTTCCGGACCGGACGTAAGGCATACGCCACAACCCGAAAGGGGACCCCGATCGAAGAGCGCGCATACTATGGATGCGCCGGATGGTCGTCAAGGAGTCTTTCGACCCCCGGACCAGCCCTCTCCGTCAGGCTTGAAAGTCAGATGGTTCCTGACTCTCTCCGGCACACTTGTCAATGCTGCAAGTGGGTCCCATAAGATCTGCATGGCAGCCTTGCTGACAGGAACAGGCACGGGAAGGACGGGCCGATGCCGCCGATGGCGGCCGCTTCTCGCCAGCCTGCCGACGACCCTCGTCCTGCTCACGGTCCTAGGAGGATCCGCCATGGCCGGCGATGCCCAGGTAGTCGCGGTGCACATTGCCCCCGACGGCCCTGCTACCTATCGCTTCGACGTCACCGTCGCCCACCCCGACACCGGCTGGGATCACTATGCCGATCGCTGGGAGGTGCTGGATCCGGACGGCAACAGCCTGGGAGTGCGCGTGCTGGCCCATCCCCATGTCAACGAGCAGCCCTTTACCCGCTCGCTGGGCGGAGTCGCGATTCCCGAAGGCATCGAGGAGGTCACGGTCCGCGCCGGCGACTCGGTCGACGGCTGGGGCAGCGTCACCAGGACGGTGCCGGTTCCGCGCTGATCTCGTCCTGCTGTATCCGCCGGGCGGAGTCGGACGCCACCAGGGTCAGCAGCCGCATCTGCAAGCTCTCGACCGCAGGCTGGTCCGGCGCCTTGCACGAACCGATTGCCTTCCAGTAGCCGTCAACGGTGCATTCCTGCAGCCAGCCGTCGAAGCAGATGGTGGCCCCCGTGCCATAGGTGTAGCCGGCGTAGGTACAGTCGGCCAAGGCAGCGCCGCCGCCCAGAGTCGCCGCACAGACTCCAACGAACAACAGCTTCCTCATCCGTCCCCCTTCCTGCCGATCTTCCCGGTCTTTGTGGGTGGCTCTAGGCTAGAAGGAAGGACGGGAGGTCACAAGTCATTGGCGGCCGGCCGCCTAGGGCGTCAAGGCGACGGATCTATCGTCGAGGTCCTGCTCTAGGCCAGCGCCGGCTGCAAGCCGCTCATCGCCGGATCGCCCTCTTCCATCGAGTAGGGTTCGCGGGCGAAGACGCGCTTGACCAGCGGCACGAAGTCGGCCAGCGGACGGGTCGGGTAGTCGGGATCGAAGGAGGTCTGGTCCCAGCGCTCGCAGAACAGGGCGCAGGCATCGAAATAGGGATGGCCGCGATACTTCTCGCGCGCATGCTGGTCCAGGCCGATGTGATGCCAGAAGTAGAGGCCCTGGAAGATGCCGTGCTTCTGCACCACCCAGTGGGTCTTCTTGCTGACGTAGGGGCGGAGGATCGCGGCGGCCAGATCGGCGTGGTTCTCCGGCGCCACCATGTCGCCGATGTCGTGCAGCAGCGCGGCGACGATCCACTCCTCGTCGGCGCCGTCGTCCAGCGCCCGAGTCGCGGTCTGCAGGCCATGTTCCAGCCGGCTGATCTTGTAGCCCGCCTCCGGCACCCCGGTCGCCTCCAGCAAGGCCAGGACCGAATCCACGTGATGCTGTGCCGTCGTCTCATGGTAGATCTTCGAGAGGAAGGCATATTCCTCACGGGTACCGTCGATCATGTGGATGAAGTTCACGGTCTTCATGCTGCGCGCCTTCCTCTGGTCAGGGCTGTCGGGCAAACCTGGCGCGGGCCGTGGGCGCTGCGCTGTGCAGCCCCCTCGCTCTCGCACTCTATACACCTGAGCTTAAAGCACCTTTCCGACCGCGGGTCGATTATCTCTGCGGTCGCAAGTCTTCAGGGCGTGTTGAATCTTCACAGCTCCGGCCCACACCCCCGCCCGGCCGCCCACGGAAGTATCCTGGAACTGGGCGGCCGGGCGGGGATGCGGGCCGGAGCCGACTTCAACAGGAGCGCAACGCGCTCTAAGGCTGAAGCGCGGGCGGGCCTTCCCAGGCCGGTGCCTTGAGCTGGCCCTTGTCGCCCTCGAAATAGGCATTGAGGGCGGTTTCGAGCTGCGCCAGCGGCGTGTCCCAGTCCTCCGCCTCGCGCACCCGGAAGAGCCGTAGGCTGTCGTACCAGGGCGTGTCCTCGCGCTGCAGCAGCCAGCGCCAGTCCGGCACGTGGGGCAGGATCACCCAGGCCGGCACGCCGATCGCCCCGGCCACGTGCACCGTGGTGTTGTCGATCGAGACCACCAGATCACAGCCGGCGACCTGATCGGCGAAGGCGCCGAGGTCGGCGACCGGATCGACATCGTCGTGGAAGATCTCGATCCCGGTCTTCTCGGTGAAGGCCTTGCGCTCCTCCTCGGTGTCCCCGTACTGCAGATCGACCAGGCGCACGCCCGGCCGGTGGCACAGCATTGCCAGGCGCTCCAGGGTGACCGAGCGCTTGCGCCCCGTGGTCCCCTTGCTCTTCCAGGAGATACCGATGACGACATCGTCCTCGGGGCGCTTGTAGCTGCGCGGCGCCTTGGCCTCGAGATAGGCCTCGCGATAGGGGATGGAATCGAGCCGCGTGTTGAAGAGGCGCAGCAGGTGGCCCATCGGCACGTGGCGGTCAAAGGGCGGCAGGTTGATGCCGGCGATGGAGGCGTGCGGGCGGACCAGGATGCGCGGCCAGTGGCGGAAGGAGTGCTTCAGGAAGTCCTTCAGCGAGGGCTGCACCTCGATCACGATCTCGGCGTTGGGATGGCGCTCCGCCACCATCGGCACGTAACGGCAGAACTGCACCGTATCGCCGACGCCCTGCTCCAGATGGATCAGCAGGATGCGGTTGCCCAGCGCCTCGCCGTTCCAGTAAGGCGCATCGAAGGGGCGCAGCGAGGCCTTGAACTCCGGCGTCCCCCAGCGCGACTCGTAGCGCTCCAGCCCGACCGCGTAGTCGCCGATCAAGAGGCGCGCATGAGCCTCGTTCCACTTCGGTGTCGGGTTGTTGGGAGCAACCGCCTGGGCCTGGGCCTGGCGGTTCAGCGCGTCCTCGACGAAGCCCGACTCCTTCAGCGCCACGCCCCAGTTGGACAGCACCTCGGGATCGTCGGGATAGAGCTTGGCCAGCGCCGCGCAGTTCTCCATCGCGTCGCGCACCCGGCCGCGGGCCAAGAGCACGACGGCCAGGTTGGTGTAGCCCTCCTTGCCCTTCGGGTTGGCCTCGATCGCCTGGCGGCAGGCCGCCTCCGCCTCGTCCGGGCGCTCCAGCTTCAGCAGCGCCTGGGCGCGGTTGGCATGCGCGCGCGCATAGTCGGGGCGCAGCTCGATTGCCTTGTCGTAGGCGGCCAGCGCCTCCTCGTGGCGGTTCTTCTGCGATAGCGCCTGGCCCAGGTTGTTGTGCCCCTCCGGCACCTCGGGCTTCAGCTCGATGCCCTTCTCGGCAGCCTTGATCGCCTCGTCCAGCAGGTTCTGGCTCTTGGCGACCGCAGAGAGGTTGAGCCAGGCCTCGGCCCAGTCGGGCTTCGCCCTCACGCAGCGCCGGTAGGCGATCACCGCCGCACCGCGGTCGTTGCAGGCGTCGGCCGCCACCGCGAAGTGGAAGAGGATCTGCGGGTCGCAGTCCTCCCGGCCGACAAAGGGCTTGGCCGCCTG
The DNA here is from genome assembly GCA_046233115.1 of Rhodospirillaceae bacterium N.6G. Lineage (GTDB taxonomy): Bacteria > Pseudomonadota > Alphaproteobacteria > Kiloniellales > JACOMY01 > JACOMY01. The sequence continues at coordinate 6,980 of JBJXHM010000012.1, forward strand.
CGCCACGTCGCGATGGCGCCCACCCTTGATCAGGGCAGCGCAAAGCAGCCGGCCGGCCTCCTGGTCCTGCGGGTTCTCCTTCAAGCGCTCGCGCGCCATGATCGCGGTCTCTTTCCAGCCGCGCTTGATCTCTTCCCTGGGCTTTTCGGCCTCGACGGCTGCGTCCATCACACCCTCGTTCAATGGACCTGCTCCCTTCCCGCTCTCTCTGTTCTCTAGGCCGCGTCCTTGGCCGCCACCCGCTCGCGCACGGCATCCAGCAGGTCGGGCAGCATCAGCTCCCAGTCGCCGGCGAAGGACTGGCGGAACAGCCTGACGCTGGGATACCAGGGGCTGTCGCTGCGATCCAGCAGCCAGGGCCAGCGCGGCGGCTGCGCCAGCAGCACCCAGGTCTCCTTGCCCAGCGCGCCGGCCAGGTGCGCCACGGCCGAATCGACGCTGACCACCAGGTCGCAGCCGGCGACCACGTCGCTCCAAGGCCCCAGCGCGGTGCCGGCCGGCACCCCCTTGGGGTTCTGCACCGCGATGCCTTCGGTCCGTGTCAGATGCCGGCATTCCGCCTCGGTATCGCCGGGCTGCAGGTTGACCAGCCGGGTGCCGGGGTGCTGCAGGCTCCGCGCCAGCCGGGCCAGCGAGAGCGAGTAGGCCTTGCCAGCGACGGGATCGTCGCTGCGCCAGGAGATGCCGATGGCGATCTCGTTGTCCGGTGCCAACCGCTTGGGCTGCTTGGCGTAGAGATAGGCCTTGGCGGAGGGTACGTTGTTCAGGTTGGTCTGCGCCCGTCCGGGGGCGGAGAGCAGCGGCAGGCTGAGATTGGCCTGGGCCAACGCCGGATCGTCCTTGCCGGCCGCCACCACGCGCAGGCGGTCGACGCGCGAGAAGCTGCGCCCGATCAGCTCCTGCGCCTCGGGCGGCACCTCCAGGATCACCCGCACCTGCGGATAGCGGCGCAGGATCACCGGCGCGTAGCGGCAGAACTGCAGGCTCTGCTCCAGCCCGCCCTCGTGGGTGATCAGCAGGGTCTGGCTGGTGAGTGGAGAGCCGTCCCAGATCGGGAGTTTGCCGGCCGGCCGCGCACCGGCGACGGCCAGGCGCGCCTCGAAGTTCGCGAAGCCGGGCGGCAGCTTGCCCAACAGCAAAAGAATCTCGCCCAGCAGCGCCTTGGCCTCGGAGTCGTCCTTGCTATCGCGCAGCCGCTGCTCGCACAGGGTCCGGGCCTTCTCGACCTCTCCCCCGGCCAGGGCGCCGCGCGCCGCTGCCAGCGGTCCCTCCGCCTCAGTCATACCAACCTCCCATGACACCCATCTCGGGATCCCGTCCCTGCTTGTCGGCTGCCAAAGAGGCCACCCTTCGCCAAAGCGGTCAAGCCCGGCGGTGGCTATCCGCTTAATTGAGCCCGAGAAACGGAGATCAGCGCCGGGGTCGGCGGCGCCGACGGCCCTCTTCGCCGCCCTCGCCCGCCGTCTGCGCCCGCTTGGGGGCCGGCAGGGTGACGACCTTGGAGAGTTCCGGAAAGGGGTCGCTCGCGTGCGGCAGCGACATGGCGGCGACGAAGTGGTCCTGGAACTGCGGCTCCACCGCGGTCTCCACCTTCTCGACCCGGCGCACCACGGCCTCGATCTCGTCGCGGGCCGACTGGTTCAGCAGCGCGATGCGCGCCCCGGTCGAGGCCGAGTTCCCGGCCGGATGGACATGGTCCAGGCGACAGTCCGGGATCATGCCCAGCACCATCGCGTACTTGACGTCGATGTGGCTGCCGAAAGCGCCGGCCAGCATGATGCGCTCCACCCGCTCGACGCCCAGGCGGTCCATCAGCAGGCGGATGCCGGCATAGAGCGCCGCCTTGGCGAGCTGGATCGCGCGCACGTCGTTCTGGGTGATCCGGATCTCCGGCTCGCCCTCGCGCAGCAGATAGGAGAAGGTACGCCCGTCCGCCTGAACCCTGGGGCTCACCGCCGCCATGGCACCGTCCACCGTGCCGTCGGTGGCGAGAATGCCGGTGAGGTACATCTCGGCGATCGCCTCGATGATGCCCGACCCGCAGATACCGGTGATGCCGGTACGCCGGGTGGCCCTGGCAAAGCCCTCCTCGTCGGACCAGAGATCGCAGCCGATCACCTTGAAGCGCGGCTCCAGGGTCTCGGGGTCGATGCGCACGCGCTCGATGGCGCCGGGCGCCGCACGCTGGCCGCCGGAGATCTGCGCGCCCTCGAAGGCCGGCCCGGTGGGGGAGGAGCAGGCGAGCAGCCGCTCCTTGTTGCCCAGCACAATCTCGGCATTGGTGCCGACGTCGACCAGCAGGGTGATTTCTTCGCGGATGTGCGGCGTCTCGGAGAGGATGCAGCCGGCGGTATCGGCGCCCACGTGCCCGGCGATGCAGGGCAGCACGTAGACTCGCGCGTTCTCGCCCACCTCGATATCGAGCTGCGAGGCCCAGAGCGTGAGCCCGGAGTTCAGCGCCAGCGCGAAGGGCGCCCCGCCCAGCTCGGTCGGATCGATCCCCAGCAGCAGGTGATGCATGATGGGATTGCCGACGAAGGTCATGTTCAGGATCAGGTGGCGGTCGATCTCGGCCTGGGTCGCGACCTCCTCGACCAGGCCGTTCACCGCCTCGCGCACCACCCGGGTCATCTCCTTGTCGCCGCCCGGATTCATCATGACGTAGGAGACCCGGCTCATCAGATCCTCGCCGAAGCGGATCTGCGGGTTCATCACCCCGGCCGACGCGATCACCTCGCCGGTGCGCAGGTCGCAGAGGTGGGCGGCGATGGTGGTGGAGCCGACGTCGACGGCGACGCCATAGGCGCGCTCGACGAAACCCGGCCAGACCGCAGAGACGACCTGGCCGCGATGCACCGCGACGGTGACCTTCCAGTCGCCCTCGCGCAGCGCCTTCTGCAGCTGCTGCAGCATCTTCAGGTCGTATTCGAGCTTGGTCTCCACCCCCCACTCGCGGTCAAGTGCCGCGTGCAGGCGCTCGACGTCGCCCGAGGGATGGTGCATGTCCGGCTCTTCCACCTCGACGTAGTAGAGGCGGATCGCCGGATCCAGCTTGATGTTCCGGACCTCGGCGCGCTTGCGCACGACCTGGCGGTAGACCTGGCTGTCCGGCGGCACGTCGATGACGACGTCGCCCAGAAGCTGCATCTGACAGGAGAGGCGCCGCCCCTCCTTCATGCCCTTCTTGCGGTCATAGCGGACCTCGACCTCGTTCCGGGACGAGACGTGGTCGTTCAGGCTGACGATGCCGTGCTTGGCGAACTCGCCTTCGCTGACCAGGCACTGGCAGCGGCCGCAGATGCCGCGGCCGCCGCAGACCGTGTCGATATCGACGCCCAGGCTGCGGGCGGCCTTGAGAACCGGGGTGCCGATCTGGAAGCGGCCGCGCCGCCCGGACGGCGTGAAGACGACAAGCGCCGTAGCCTGCTGGCCCTCGGCCTCGCTGGCGGCTTTCGGATCGACCGCCTCGTTCATTCACACCCCCTTGCCGGCCCCGGTTGCGTCGCTTGCCGGAGCGGCTGCGGGTCTCCCGCCTCGCACCGCTCCACCGGACTCTTGCTAGACCATTTTCTCCGCACCTGCGCCTGCCTGAAACGCCGCGGGGGTCAGGCGCTGCCGGCGCGCCGCCGGCGGCGCTCGCCGCGCTCGCCACGGGCGCCGGCCGCAGACTGGCCCTCGGGCGCCGGCTCGCGATAGGTCCGGATCCAGCTCCGGCAGTCGCGGTCGCGGTGCATCAGCACGTCGGAGGCACGGATACAGCCCATGTCCTCCTCGTGCAGCGGGTTCATGATCGCCGAGGTCATGCCGAAGCCCGAGGCCATCGCCAGGAAGACGCCGTTCATCACCCGCCGGTTCGGCAGGCCGAAGGAGATGTTGGAGGCGCCGCAGGTGGTGTTCACGTCCAGCTCGCGGTGCAGGCGGTTCAGCAAGTGGAAGACCTGCTTGCCGGCAGTGCCCATGGCGCCGATCGGCATGACCAGGGGATCGACCACCACGTCGTCCTTGGGGATGCCGTAGTCCTGGGCGCGTTCGACGATCTTCTTGGCCACCTCGAAGCGCACGTCGGGATCCTCGGAGATGCCGGTCTCGTCGTTGGAGATCGCCACCACCGCGGCACCGTACTTCTTCACCAGCGGCAGCACGGCCTCCAGCCGCTCCTCTTCGCCGGTGACCGAGTTCACCAGCGGCTTGCCCTCGTAGACCGAGAGGCCGCTTTCCAGCGCGGCGACGATGGAACTGTCGATCGAGAGCGGCACGTCGACCAGGGACTGCACCAGCTTGATCGACTGGGCCAGGATCGCCGGCTCGTCGGCCAGCGGGATGCCGGCGTTCACGTCCAGCATGGCAGCACCCTTGGCGACCTGCGCCAGCGCGTCCTGCTCGACCGTCGAATAGTCGCCCGCCGCCATCTCCGCGGCCAACTTCTTGCGGCCGGTCGGGTTGATGCGCTCTCCAATCACACAGAAGGGCTGATCATAGCCGATCACCACCGTCTTCTTCTTCGACGACACCACCGTGCGCGCCATCTCTCCCAGTCCCTTTCAGCTCGGCCTAACGCCAACCCATCAATTTTAAGGGCCGCAAAACCGCGCCACGCGGTCCCGGCGGCCCCTCGATCGACATCACCTGTCACCCAGCAGACTTGCGCGCACGCCCGATCCGCGGCTGACCGAAAAGCGACGCGCTTTGTTCGAGACGCGCAGCCGTGCAGCCCTCAACGGCTGTTCGGGGCTAGAGAAGCACGCGCAGGAGCCGGCGCCGGGCCAGTGCTAGGCAAGTACGGCCCTCATAGGCTATAGCGCTTGCTGTACCCATGGCGTCCGGCTCTCGCCGCGCGCTCCGATCGACTTCACTCCAGTCGCCGAGGAGAGCCACACCATGTCCTTCAAATCCGCCGCAAGCGCCCAGGTTTTCGCCTTGGTTTTCGCCCTGGTTTTTGCCCTGGGCGGCGCGGTTGCCGGCCCGGTCTGGGCCGAGGAAGCCATCCCGGCTGACTGCCTGGCCGCGGAGGGTGTCTTCGTCACCACCAACAGCCTGCCGAACGGCCACGGCGGCACGACCCACAGCTTGAGCCTCGTGACCCTGACCAACAGAGGACTGGCTTACCGCACCGATTCCGATCAGGACGTCGGCAGGGACTTCAGCGGTTTCAGCAACAGCCAGGGGGTCTGGGCCTGCGAAGGCGTTAACGACGAAGAGATCGCGCTAACCGCGACCCTGGTTAACTTCAGCAACGGGGCGGACTATCACCAAGAAGGCTCGATCGCCCGCATCAGCTACAGTGGGCACTACCTCCCGGCCTCCAAAAAACTGGATCTGGAGGGTCAGCTCGTCTTCTTCACGTTCACCCGAGACATAAACACCGACGCCCCTCTGGGCCACCCGATCCCGGTGCGGATATCCGGCTACAAGGTCGAGAACGCGAGGGAGCCGGCGTCTCAGTGAGCGACGCGGTTTGCTCGAGGCTCGCAACCAGCCCGCACCCCTCCATCCAACACAGCCCGACACCGAGGAGAGCCGAATCATGATCGTGAAACCTGCCGCCGGTGCCCTACTTTTCGTCACCCTGGGGCTCCTCGGCGGACCGGCCGTCGCACAGCCGGCGATCCCGGCGGACTGCCTACCGGTAGTCGGTACCTATCTCACCGCCAACACCCTGCCGAACGGCCAGGACGGCACGATCCACAGTCAGAGCCTGCTGACGCTCACCAGCGACGGCCTGGCCTTCCGCACGGATTCCGACGAGAACGGCGGGATCGACAACAGTGGCTTCACCAACAGCCAGGGCGTCTGGGCCTGCGAGGGCGTGAACGACGGCAAGATCGCGCTGTCGGCGACCCTGCTGAACTTCAGCTACGGGGCGGGCGGCGGCCAGGAAGGCTCGACCGCGCGGCTGACCTACAGTGGCAGCTACGTCCCGGCCGAGACGAGCCTGGAACTCGAGGCCAAGCTGCTCTTCTTCATGCCGAACGACGACCCCAACGTCGCCAAGCCCGAGGGCGACCCGATCCCCGTCCGGGTCACCGGCTACAAGGTCCAGAACATCAAGTAGGGGCGCGGCTTACCCGATGTCGCGGTCCAGCTTGAAGCCCTTGCCGTCGACGTGGAAGTCGCCGTCCAGCACGGCGTAGCTCCAGGCGGCGGAGCGGCGCATGCCGCCCAGCGGGTACATGTGGACCTGGGAAATCCCGCACTTGGGGTCGTTCGCCTTGTAGGCGGCAAGCTCCCGGACCAGCTGGTCGGGCGCGTTCACGGTGAGGAGCCGCGTCACCTGGCGGGCCTGCTTGGTCAGGAAGCGGATCGAGTTGCCGACACCGCTGGACTTGGCGAACTGGATCAGGGTCTTCAGAGTGGCGAGGCCGGGCACGCCCAGGTGGATCGGCAGCCTGTTGCCTTCGGCCTGGATCTTGCGGTCCCAGGCGATGATCGGCTGCGATTCGAAGCAGAACTGGGTGCAGATGTAGACCGAAGCGTCGGTGCGCTCGGCAAAGCCGTTCTTCCACTTCAGCGCGGCGGCGATGTCGGCGTCGGAGATGTCCGGGCTACCCTCGGGATGGCCGGCCACCCCGATCGAGGTGATGCCGTGCTTGTCGAAGAGGCCAGTCTCCAGCAAGGCCATGGAGCTCTCGAAGGGGCCCAGCGGGTGGTCGACGCCGCCGGCCAGCGCCACGACCTTGGTGACGCCCGCCTCCTCCACCACGCCTTTCAGATAGCCCTCGAAGGCCTCGCGGCTGGGAATCGAGCGGGCGGCGAAGTGCGGCGCCGGCTCGAAGCCCTCGTCGCGCAGGCGCCGGGCCACCTTGATAGTGTCGGCGAAGTCAGAGCCCGGCAGGAAGGTCACCGCCACCGTGGTGCCGGGGCGCAGGTGCTCGCGGTAGTCCGCGATCTTCGCCGCCGAGCCCGGTGTGGTCTCGATGGTGAAGCCCTGCATCAGGTCGATGATCTGCTGCTTCTCATCGGTCTTGGTCGTGATCATGACGTCTTGCTTCCCTTGTGGGCGGGCCTGGTCAAGCCTGGCGGCCGTCCCCCGTCTCGTCGGTGTGTTCTCGCTCAGCTTTCGGGCGTGTTCAGGCCACCCTGCGCCACCAGGAGCGCCAGCCTCTCGTCGGGAAAGTCCTGCTCCAGGCGCGCGGCCGCCGCCTTGGCCTCGGCCTCCAGGTCGTCGCCGCAGGCCTCGGGCGCGGCGCGGCGCCAGTGCGCCAGATAGGAATCGGTGTCGCGCAGCTTGGCCCGCATGGCCGCCCGGTCGATCGCCTTCTCGAAGCGCTCGGTGAGCTGCACCTTGGCGGTCTTGCGCCCGGCCTTGACGATGACTTGTGCGGGGATATCGCGCCAGTAGACGGTGATGAGCTGCGCCACCTGCTGCCTGCCCTTTCCTCTGTTCCTTGTTCCCGTGGGATAGCGTCAGGCCGCGGCCTGCTTGAGAAAGTCTTCCAGCCCGCCCATGCCGGTGTAGATCCGCTGGTAGGCCAGGCCCAGGAAGTCGGCCGCCGCCTCGGCCTTGCGGTCGAGTTCGGGATCCTCCTGCTGGGCCAGGTAGACCAGCCGGGTGTAGTGACCGAAGTAGGCCTCCAGCAGCTCCGGATGGCGGTCCAGCCAGAGTCCCTGGACGATCAGGCGGTCGAAGTGCCGGGCCAGGTAGTCGGTCAGGTAGAAGGCGGTTGGGTCGGCGAAGTGCTCCTCGTCGAAGGCCTCGATCCCGCGATAGAAGGCATAGCAGTGGTCGCCCGCAATGCGGGTCGCCCCCTCCTCCGCCAGCACCTGGTCGAGCAGACCGCCGGTGCCGCAGTCGCCATAGGCCACGAAGATGCGTTCGAAGCCGTCGCTGCGGCCCTTGCGGATCTTCTCGCGCACGCCCTCGGGGATCAGCTCCGGCCGGTTGTGCCAGATCGCGGGCAGGCAAGTGACCTGGATCTCCTGCCAGCCGTTGGCCCTGATCACCGCCACGATCTCGCGCGCGAGCGCGCCGCAGCCGACGATCAGGGTCTTACCCGCGGGCATGCCCCGGCCCGCCTTCCGGCCGCCGGCCCGGCCTAGGCCGTGGTCCGCTGGTTGTGCCGGCGGGCGACGTACTCCTTGGCCGTCTCCACCGCCACGGCGGCGTCACGGCAGTAGGCATCGGCGCCGATCGCCTGCGCGAAGGCCTCGTTCAGCGGCGCGCCGCCGACCAGAACGACGTAGTCCTCGCGGATGCCGTTCTCCTTCATCGCGTCGATCACGACCTTCATGTAGGGCATGGTGGTGGTCAGGAGCGCCGACATGCCGAGGATGTCGGGCTCGTGCTCCTCCAGCGCCTGCAGGTAGTTCTCGACCGGGTTATTGATGCCCAGGTCGACGACGTCGAAGCCGGCGCCCTCCATCATCATGGAGACCAGGTTCTTGCCGATGTCGTGGATGTCGCCCTTGACCGTGCCGATCACCATCTTGCCCTGCTTGGGCGCGCCGGTCTCGGCCAGCAGCGGGCGCAGGATGAACATGCCGCCCTTCATCGCGTTGGCGGCCAGGAGCACCTCCGGCACGAAGAGGATGCCGTCGCGGAAGTCGATGCCGACGATGCGCATGCCCTCGACCAGAGCCTGGGTCAGGATGTCGTAAGGCGCCCAGCCGCGGCCGAGCAGGATGTGGACAGCCTCTTCGATCTCTTCCTTCAAACCGTCGTAGAGGTCGTCATGCATCTGCTTGACCAGCTCGTCGTCGTCGAGCGTGTTCAGGTCCAGATCGTCGTCTTCCTCGGCCATGCCCTTACTTGCTCCCATTCGCTGCGGGGGGCGGACCACCCACGCCAACCAGTCCAACGGATCCCAAGAGCGGTCCCGGACCCGGATGCCCAGCGGCATCCGCGCCATGCCTCTCCCCATTATACGGAGCCAAGCCCCTGCCGCACCCTCTGGCGGCCGAAGGCTCCCTGCACCTTTGCGAAAGCAGATCGGCCCACGGTCGACGCCTTCCTTACCTGCGCCGCAGTCTCGCTGCATCCGCGGTTGCGGATCAGCTTTTCTCCGACCTCGCCTGTTTGAATTGCGACAGAGGCGAAGGGCGGCGGCGCATAGGCCTTATGCAGTTTGCCGCAGCCTGCGCCCTCAGTCCGCGCAGGCAGCCGCCGGTACTGCCCGCTCGCGGCGCGGGGTGTGGCCGAAGAAGTCCCTGTAGCACTTCGAGAAATGCGAGGCAGAGACGAAGCCGCAGGCGAGTGCCACGTCGATGATGCTCATGTCGGTCTGCAGCAGCAGCAGGCGCGCCCGGTTCAGCCTCAGCTCCAGGTAATAGCGCGCCGGCGAGCGGTTCAGGTACTTGCGGAACAGCCGCTCGAGCTGCCGGGCCGAGAGCTGGGCATGCTCGGCCAGGCTGGTCCGACTCATCGGCTCCTCCAGGTTGCTTTCCATCAGGGCGATGATCGACAGCAGCTTGGGGTGGCGCACGCCCAGGCGCGCCGGCAGGCTCATGCGCTGATGATCGTGCGAGTCTCGGATGCGCTCGTGCATGAACTGGTCGGCGACCTTGGCGGCCAGCTCGTGGCCGTGCTGGCGCCCGATCAGGTTCAGCATCAGGTCGATGGCCGCGGTGCCGCCGGCACAGGTGAAGCGGCTGCGGTCGATCTCGAAGAGCTCGGTGGAGACGTCGATCTCGGGATAGGCCTCGACGAATCCGGCCAGGTTCTCCCAGTGGATGGTGCAGCGATAGCCGTCCAGCAGCCCGGCCTTGGCCAGCAGCAGCGAACCGGTGCAGAGCGCGCCGATATCCTTGCCGCGCCGGCTCTGGGTGCGCAGCCAGGCCATCAAGCGCCGGTCGGCAGCAAGCGCCGGGTCGGCGCCGCCGCAGACGACAATGATGTCCGCCGTCTCCCCTTTCGTGAGGTCACCGGCCGCCTCAATCTCTATGCCGTTGGAGGCGGTGACCCGCAAGCCGTCGACCGAGACCAGGGTCCAGCTATAGAGCGCGCGCCCGCTCATGCGGTTGGCGAGCCGCAGTGCCTCCACCGCCCCCACCAGGGCGATCTGCGTCACCTGCGGCACCAGCACGAATGCCACGTTGTGCGGAAGTGTCCGAGGCGCTTCACCAAACAAGGGCGCATTCCCTCAAGGCAGATGACGTTAAAACCTCAGGCCTCTGTCGTCCCTCCGGGGTTTATGTCGTGGGTCGCTCGCCTTTGTCGCAGAATCATAATTTCCTGGCGTCAATCCGCAAGTCTTATGACACGAGCTGGTGCCCTTTCCGGGCTTGCTGGCACCAAGACCGACTCCCAGGGGCCGCGGCCGAAGGCAGGCTTGCCCCGGACCCGCAAGATCCGCAGAGTCGGAGACGAGCGACGGCAGTCCCTGCACGCTGTCCTCCGGAGAGCTCGGAGCGTCGTGGCGAGCAGCGGGCCTAGGCTTTGGCAGGTATCTCTGGCATGCGAACTTTGGCGGGTGGTCGATGAAACAGCGCTATTCCCTTGCGAGCCTGATCAAGAACGCCTTCAGCCACCATGAGCGTTGGCCGCAGGCACTGCCCTCGGCCGAGCCCAAGGGCGAGTACGAGGTGGTTATCGTCGGTGGTGGCGGCCACGGCCTGGCGACGGCCTACTACCTCGCCAAAGAGCTGAAGATCACCAAGGTCGCGGTGGTCGAGCGCGGCTGGATCGGCGGCGGCAACACCGGCCGCAACACCACCATCGTGCGCTCCAACTACCTCTGGGACCAGTCGGCAGCCCTCTACGAGCACGCGCTGAAAATCTGGGAAAACCTTTCCCACGAGCTGAACTACAACGTCATGTTCTCCCAGCGCGGGGTCCTAAACCTGGCGCACAACCACCACGACCTGCGCGAGCTGTCGCGGCGGGTCAACGCCAACCGGCTGAACGGCATCGATTCCGAGTTCCTCGACGCCCAGGGGGTCAAGGACTTCTGCCCGGTGATCGACCTGCGCGGCAACGGCCGCTATCCGGTCCTCGGCGCCAGCCTGCAGCGCCGCGGCGGCACCGCCCGGCACGACGCGGTGGCCTGGGGCTTCGCGCGGGCCGCGGCAGAGCTGGGCGTGGACATCATCCAGAACTGCCCGGTCGAGGGCTTCGACATCGAGGAGGGCCGGGTCCGCGCGGTGCGCACCGCCCGCGGCCGCATCGTCGCCAAGAAGGTCGGCATCGTCGCCGCCGGCCATTCCAGCGTCCTGGCGCAGATGGCCGGCGTGCAGCTGCCGCTGCAGTCGCTGCCGCTGCAGGCCCTGGTCAGCGAGCCGGTGAAGCCCACCATCGACTGCGTGGTCATGTCCAACGCCGTGCACGCCTACGTCAGCCAGTCCGACAAGGGCGAGCTGGTGATCGGCGCCGGCGTCGACCACTACATCGGCTATGGCCAGCGCGGCTCGCTCCCCGTGACGGAAGAGACGCTGGCGGCAATCTGCGAACTCTTCCCGCTGTTCCGGCGGATGCGAATGCTGCGCATGTGGGGCGGCATCGTCGACGTCTGCCCGGACGCCAGCCCGATCATTTCCAAGACCCCGGTGGCGGGGCTCTTCATCAACTGCGGCTGGGGTACCGGCGGCTTCAAGGCCACGCCCGGCTCCGGCCATGTCTTCGCCCACACCATCGCCCGCGACGAGCCGCACCGCCTGGCCGAGCCCTTCCGGCTGGACCGCTTCGTCACCGGCTTCACCATCGACGAGCATGGTGCGGCCGCGGTGGCCCACTAGTAACCGTCCGCCTTCTGCCAGAAGAAGAGACCAGAGCGATGCTGCTGATACCCTGTCCCTACTGCGGTCCGCGCCCCGAGGTCGAGTTCGGCTATGGCGGCGAGGCACACCTGGCGCGCCCGGAGAACCCGGAGGCCCTGAGCGACGAGGAGTGGGCCGCCTACGTCTTCTGGCGCAAGAACACCAAGGGCGTGTTCCGCGAGCGCTGGGTTCATACCCACGGCTGCCGGCGCTGGTTCAACGCCGTGCGCGACACCGTGAGCTATCAGATCCTGGCGGTCTACGAGCAGGGGGCCGAGCCCCCGGCCATCGAGCCGAAGACCTACGTCTAGCCGGGCCGGAGACCAGAGCGCCATGCAGCCTTTTCGCCTCACCGACGGCGGCCTGATCGATCGCAGCCGCCCGCTCCGCTTCCAGTTCGACGGCCAGCGCTACGGCGGCTACGGCGGCGACAGCCTGGCCTCGGCCCTGCTCGCCAACGGCGTGCACCTGGTCGGGCGCAGCTTCAAGTACCACCGCCCGCGCGGCATCGTCTCGGCCGGGGTGGAGGAGCCCAACGCCCTCTTCCAGGTCGGCCACGACCCACGGACCGAGCCCAATGTGAAGGGCACCATCGCCGAACTCACCGACGGCATGGTGCTGGAGAGCCAGAACGCCTGGCCCTCGCCCGGCTTCGACCTGGGCGCGATCAATGCCCGCTTCTCCAAGTTCCTGCCGTCTGGCTTCTACTACAAGACCTTCATGGGACCGGGCCGTGGCACCAAGGCTTGGATGTTCTACGAGCGCATCATCCGCAAGGCGGCGGGACTCGGCGAGGCGCCGACCCAGCCGGACCCGGATCCCTACGACAAGAGCTATGCCCACAGCGACGTGCTGGTGGTGGGCAGCGGCCCGGCCGGGCTGGCCGCGGCGCTGGCCGCCGGGCGCAGCGGCGCGCGGGTGCTGCTGGTGGAGATGGACTCCCGCCTGGGCGGCCAGCTCCTGGCCGAGCCCGAGCGCGAGATCGACGGCGGGAGCGCGCTCGACTGGATCGCCAGGGCCGAGGCGGAACTGGCCAGCCTGCCCAACGTGCGGATCATGACCCGCACCGTCTGCTTCGCTGCCTACGACCATAACTTCTTCGCGCTCTGGGAGAACGTCACCGACCACTTCAGCCCGGCCGAGAAGCCGGAGGGGCTGCCGCGGCACCGCCTGTGGAAACTGCGCACCAAGGAGGCGATCTTCGCCGCCGGCGCGATCGAGCGGCCGCTGATCTTCCGAGACAACGACCGGCCGGGCTCCATGCTGGCCGGTGCGGCGCAGACCTACCTGAAGCGCTATGCGGTCAAGGCCGGCAACCGCGCCGTCCTGGTCACCAACAACGACAGCGCCTATCGCGTCGCGCTGGCGCTGGCCGACGGCGGCATCGAGATCGCCGCCATCGCCGACCTGCGCGAGACCCCCGGCGGGCACTGGACCATGGCCGCCCAGAAGCGCGGCCTGCGCATCCTGGCGGGCCAGGGCGTCTATGCCGCCAAGGGGACCAAGCGGGTACAGGCCGCCCTGGTCGGCCAGGTCGATGCCGACGGCAAGAGCCTGGGCGCCAAGCGCGAGGAGATCGCCTGCGACCTGCTGCTGAACGCCGGCGGCTGGACCCCCAGCGTCCACCTGCACAGCCAGGCCAAAGGCAAGCTCGTGTGGGACGAAGAGGGCCAGTACTTCCGCCCGGGTCCCTACGGCCAGCCGGCCCAGCGCTCGGCCGGCTCCGGCAACGGCACCTTCGGCCTGGGTGCGGTCCTGGCCGAGGGCCATGCCGCCGGGCAGGCCGCGGCCGAGGCGCTGGAGCGCCATGGCTCCGTCGGCGAGGCACCACAGGCCGAGAGCCGCAGCTTCCTGCCGCTGCGCCGGCTCTGGCTGGTGCCGGCCGACCGGCCGGTCGGCCACAAGGGCAAGCACTTCGTCGACCAGCAGAACGACGTCACCGCGGCTGACCTGATGCTGGCGCTGCGCGAAGGCTACCGCTCGATCGAGCACCTGAAGCGCTACACCACCACCGGCATGGCGACCGACCAGGGCAAGACCTCCAACCTCAACGCGCTGACCCTGGTGGCCGAGACCCTGGCCAAGCCGATCCCCGAGGTCGGCACCACCACCTTCCGCCCGCCCTTCACCCCGATCTCCTTCGGGGCCTGGATGGGCCGCGACGTGGGCGACCTGCTGGACCCCCTGCGCAAGACGCCGATGGATCCCTGGCAGGAGGCCAACGGCGCCGCCTTCGAGGATGTCGGCCAGTGGCGCCGCGCCTGGTACTACCCCCAGGAGGGCGAGGACATGGCCGCCGCGGTCCGCCGCGAGTGCAAGGCGGTGCGTGAGGCCGTGGGCATGCTCGACGCCTCCACCCTGGGCAAGATCGACATCCAGGGTCCGGATTCGGCCGAGTTCCTGAACCGCATCTACACCAACGCCTGGCTGAAGCTGGGTGTCGGCCGCTGCCGCTACGGCCTGATGCTGGGCGAGGACGGCATGGTCCGCGACGACGGCGTCACCGCGCGGCTGGGCGAGCAGCACTACCTGATGCACACCACCAGCGGCAACGCCGCCGCGGTGCTTGCGCACCTGGAGGAGTACCTGCAGACCGAGTGGCCGGATCTCAAGGTCTTCCTCACCTCGGTGACCGAGCAGTGGGCGACCTGCCAGATCGCCGGCCCCTATGCCCGCGAGCTGCTGGCCGAACTGGCGCCCGACCTCGACCTCTCTGCCGAGGCCTTCCCGCACATGAGCGTGAAGAGCGCCGAGGTCGCCGGCAGGCCGGCGCGGGTCTTCCGGGTCTCCTTCACCGGCGAGGCCTCCTTCGAGGTCAGCGTGCCCAGCTCCTACGGCCTCGGCCTCTGGGAGGCGCTGATGCGGGCCGGCGCCAAGTACGGCATCACCCCCTTCGGCACCGAGGCCATGCACGTGCTGCGCGCCGAGAAGGGCTTCATCATCGTGGGTCAAGAGACAGACGGCTCGGTCAACCCGCTGGACCTCGGCATGGACTGGATCGTCTCCAAGACCAAGGACTTCGTCGGCAAGCGCTCGCTGATCCGCGCCGACATGGCCAAGCCCGACCGCAAGCAACTGGTCGGCATCCTGACCGCCCGGCCCGACGAGGTGCTGCCCGAGGGCGCGCAGCTTGTCGAGACGCCTGGCGAGCAGCGCCCGCTGCCGATGCTGGGCCACGTCACCTCCAGCTACTGGAGCCCGGCGATGGGCCGCTCCATCGCGCTGGCCCTGGTGAAGGGCGGCCGGGCGCGCCTGGGCCAGACCCTCTTCGCCCCGCTCGAAGGCGGCAAGACGATCGAATGCAAGCTGGTCGAGCCGATCTTCTACGACAAGGAAGGGAGCCGCCTCAGTGCCTGAGTTTCAGCGTCAGGGGCCGCTGGACGGCCTCTCCCTGCAGCAGCGCGCGGTCACCGATCTGGGCGAGGCCGGCATCGGCCTCGGCGAGCTGCGTCACCTGGGGGCCGTGAACCTACGCGCCCGCCGCGACGACGGCCCGGCCCGCGACGCCCTGGCCGCCACGCTCGCCATGGCCCTGCCGGCAACCACAGAGACCCTGCAGGACGAGGAGCGGACCCTGCTGGGTCTCGGTCCCGACGAGTGGCTGCTGGTCGGACCCGACGGCCCGGCGACTGCCGCAGAGCTGGCGTCCAAGCTGAGCGAGCAGTTCGTCGGCGTGACCGACGTCTCTGACAACTTCGTGACGCTTTTCCTGCGCGGCCACAGGGTCCTGGACCTCCTGGCCAAGGCGGTCCCGATCGATCTCGACCCCGAGGTCTTCGGCCCGGGCCGCTGCGCCCAGACCCTGCTGGCCAAGGCGGAAGTCATCCTCCACCGCGGCAGCGGCGCAGAGAGCGGCACCTACCGCGTCCTCTGCCGGCCCTCCTTCGCCCAGTACGTCTTCGCCTGGCTGGAGGATGCCGCACAGGAGTACGGCCTGGTGATCCTGGGGGAGTAGCGCCCCCTACAACCAGACGAAATCGCTTGCCGTCAGCAGGTTGGCAGCGGTGACGCCGTTGACCAAGAAGGCCTGATCGGCAGCGCCGTCGCCGTCCTGGTCGACCTCGATCTGGCGCGGACCGGCATAGCGCGCCTCGGAACTGCCACCGCCGGAGAAGGCCGCCGACCCGATGTAGGAGAAGCTACCGACCTCCAGCCCGGAAGCGAAGACCAGCTTGTCCTCGCCGTTGGCGGCGCCCAGCGAGACCCCGTCGAAGTCGCGGATCGCCGGACCGCTGGTCCCGGCAATTCCCAGTTCCTGGCCGTCGAAACGAAAGGCGTCGGCGCCGGAGCCACCGAAGGCCGCATCGCCGGAGCCCAGGGCCAGGGTGTCGGACCCGCTCTCGCCGTCGAAACGGTCGAAGCCTTCGCCGCCGTAGAGGTTGTCGTCGCCCAGGCCGCCGATCAGCCGGTCATCGCCCTGGTTGCCCTCCAGCCGGTTGTCGCTCTCGTTGCCGACCAGGCTGTTGTCCAGGTCGTTGCCGCCACCGTTGAGATTGCCAAAGCCGGCCTGCAGACGCAGGTTCTCGATGAAATCGTCGGCACCGCCGCCAGGCAGGGTGAAGTCGGTCTTGGCACGCACCAGGTCGGTGCCCTCGCCGGCAAGCTCCTGTACCAGGTCCGTCGCGGTATCGACCACGAAGGTGTCGTCGCCGAGCCCGCCAATGCCGGTGTCGGCGGCCGAGCGGCCGTTCAGGATGTCGTCACCGCTCATGCCGACCAGCAGGTTCGAGGCGGAGTTGCCGACGAGCGTGTTGCCGCGAGAGCTGCCCACCAGGCTTGCCGCGCCCGCCTGCTCGTTGATGTTGGCCCGTTCGACGTAGCCTTCCGGTCCCCCCGATAGGGTGTAGGCGAGCGCATCGGAGCGCAGCACGTCCTCGGCGCCGCCGGCGGCCGTTTCCCGCACCACATCGGCGGCGGTATCGACTATGAAGGTGTCGTTGGCCTGCCCACCGGCGGCGGTGTCGACACCGCTGCCGCCGTTCAGCCGGTCGCTGCCGGTGCCGGCATAGAGCAGATCGAACCCGCTGCCGCCGCCGAGACGGTCGTTTCCGCTGCCACCGCTCGCGGTGTCGTCGCCCTGGCTGCCCATGACCGTATCCAGGCCGAGGCCGCCGTAGAGCAAGTCATCTCCGCTCTGCCCCCTGACCGCGTCGTCTCCGTCACCGCCGTAGAGTCCGACATCGCTGCCGCTACCGCCGTAGAGGTGATCGGCACCGCTGCCGCCGGCAAGCTCCCGGTCCGCCGCAAGGCCGCCGAAGACGCGATCAGCACCGGAACCGCCGCTGAGGCCCCGGTCCGTGCCGCTGCCGCCATAGAGATCGTCGTCACCCAGACCGCCCAGCAGCAGGCGATCCTCGCCGGACCCGCCCTCGATCAGATCGCTGCCGCTGTCGCCTGCCAGGATCTCGTCTACGCCGCCGCCGCCGAAGACCTCGTCGTCACCGCTGCCGCC
This sequence comes from Rhodospirillaceae bacterium N.6G, assembly GCA_046233115.1. Taxonomy (GTDB): domain Bacteria; phylum Pseudomonadota; class Alphaproteobacteria; order Kiloniellales; family JACOMY01; genus JACOMY01. Next base: position 24,120 of record JBJXHM010000012.1, read on the forward strand.
ATAGAGGCCGTCGTCGCTGTCCGCCCCGCCGTAGATCCGGTCAGCGCCGTTGCCGCCATAGGCGATGGCGTCCCGCCCGCTGCCGCCGGCGATCAGGTCGTCGCCCTCGCCGCCTGCGAGCCTCTCATCCGAGCCGCTGTCACCGTAGAGGCGGTCCTGCCCCGAGTAGCCGAAGAGGTAGCTGTCATCGCGCAGACCGCCGAAGAGGTCATCATCACCCGAACCGCCGAACAGAGCCGTATCGTCGCCGTCATCGCCGAACAGGCTGTCCGTTCCATCGCCGCCCTGCAAAAGGAGATCGCCACCGCTGCCACCGTAGAGGCGATCGTCGCCCGCCGCCCCCCCGAGGCGGGCATCCCCGCCGGACGCGCCGTAGATCAGATCCGTGCCGCTGTCACCGTAGAGGAAGGCGTCGGCGCCGCTGCCACCCATCAGGCTGTCGCTGCCGGAGCCGCCGAAGAGGCTGAATCCGCCAGCGGCACCGAGATAGATGCGGTCAAGGCCGTCGCCGCCGAAGGCGAAGCCGAGAGCAGCACTTCCGGCAAAGAGATAGTCGCTGCCCGCGCCCCCCTCCACCAGGTCGACCTGCGCCGCACTGCCGCCGTAGATCCGGTCACTGCCGCTGTCTCCCCGCAACCCCAGGCCGCCGCCGCTACCAGGGACGATGGCGTCGCTGCCCGAGCCGCCGAACAGGAAACTGTCCGCAGTCGAAGAGCCTGCCCCGCCAAAGAGGCTGTCGTCGCCGTTTCCGCCATAGAGGTAGCGATCCGCCCCGGCGCCGCCGTAGACCAGGTCTTGCCCGGACGCCCCTGCCAGGAAGGCGTCGTCCCCACCGGCGCCGAAGACCGTGTCATCTCCCGATTGACCCTGCAGCCGGCTGTCCGCGCCCTCGCCGCCGAACACCGCATCGCTGCCGTCACCGCCATAGAGGCTGGTGCTGCCGGCCAGCGCACCGTAGAGGCGGTCGCTGCCGCTGTCGCCGAAAAGGCGCGTGTCGCTGCCCAATTGACCATAAATGCGGTCCGACCCGCTGCCGCCGAAAAAGTCGGCATTGGCCGCGAAGCCGCCAACCAGACGGTCATCGCCGAGGCCGCCGTAGAAGTATCTATCGAGGCCGGCGGCAACGATGCCGGGGTCATCGCCATAGAGCCGGTCGTTTCCGGTGCCACCGGCGAAGAAGGAATCGCTGCCCGAACCGCCGTAGAGACGGTCGTCACCAGCACCACCGGTGAAGGAGGCGTCGTTGCCCGAGTCGGCGTAGAGGCGATCCTCGCCGGATCCGCCGTCGAAGGAGACATCGTCCCCCTCGCCACCGAAGGCGCTGTCACTACCACTGCCCAGGGCGACCGCGAAATCGGCCCCGGCATCGCCGAAGACCCGCTGCTCTCCGCTGCCCCCGGTCGCGCGGTCGGCCCCGCTGCCGCCGTAGACGCTCGCGGGGAGCGTGCCAGAGAAACTGTCGTCGCCGCTGCCGCCGAACAGGAGATCGAAGAGGGAATCCGCCGTGAGCTGATCGTCGCCGTTACCGCCGAACCGGACGAAGCGCTCGATGTTCGTGATCTCGAGGCCGGCCGGCAAGGTCACTGCGACCATCACCGCAAGGCTGTCGCTCCCGCTGCCGCCGTCGAAGACTTCGCCCGAGGTGATATCCGTCTGGCTCCAGACCTCGAAGCGGTCGACGCCGCTGCCGCCATAGTGTCGATCGAGACCGGCCTCATCGCGGAGGCGGTCGTCCCCGGCACCGCCGAAGAGCGAATCGCCGCCGCTGCCGCCGTAGAGAGAGGCTTCATCACCCCGCCCCCCATACAGCCTGTCCGTCCCCGACCCGCCGAACAGCCTGTCCGACCCCAAGTTCCCCTCGAGGCTGTCGTCACCAAAGCCCCCATAGAGAAGATCGAGGCCCAGACCCCCGTACAGCCTGTCATCACCCGTGATGCCCTGCAGGGTATCGTTGTCACCGAGGCCCAGGATCCTGTCGTCCAGCGAGGTGCCGGCGATGCTGTCCGGCCCCGGAGTGCCATAGAAGGTCTGCACGGGCCACCTCCCCTCGAGCGGATCGCAAACAGGTGGGCTCACCTGACTATGTCAATCCGCTCTCTTTCAAACTTCTAGAGCAGGATTCAGACGGTAAATCGCTTCGATTCGCCGTCATCCTGCTCTATAGCCAGACGAAGTCGGTCGCGGTCAGCAGGTTGGCGGCGGTAACCCCGTCCACCAGGAAGGCCTGGTCGACCGATCCGTCGCCGTCCTGGTCGACCTGGATCTGGCGGGGACCCGCGAAGCGAGCCTCGCTGTCGCCGCCGCCGGAGAAGGTAGCCGACCCGATGTAGGCGAAGCTGCCGACCTCCAGGCCGGTGACGAAGACCAGCTTGTCCACGCCGTTGGCGGCATTGGCCGAAACCCCGTCGAAGTCACGGATCACCGGACCGCCCGAGCCGGCCTTGCCCAGTGCCGAGCCGCTGAAGAAGAACGCGTCCTTGCCACCGCCGCCGAAGGCCACGTCGCCGGAGGTGAGGTGCAGGGTGTCGTTGCCGGCCGCGCCCTCCAACAGGTCGTCGCCCAGTCCGCCAAAGAGCTCGTCGGCGCCGGCACCGCCGGCCAGGCTGTCGTCTCCGGCACGTCCCGACAGCCGGTTGGCAGCCGTGTTGCCTTCCAGGCTGTTGTCCAGGCTGTTGCCGGTCCCGTCGATATCGCCGGACCCACCCTGCAGCCGCAGGTTCTCGACGAAGGCCGTCGCCGTGCCGTCCGGCAGGGTGTAGTCGACCTCGGCGCGCACCAGGTCGGTGCCTCGGCCGGCAAGCTCCCGGATCAAATCGGCCGAGGTGGCCACGATGAAGGTATCGTCGCCGCTGCCGCCGGTCAGGGTGTTGGTCCCGCCGCGCCCGTTCAGGCGGTCGGCCCCTGATCGCCCCACCAGCACGTTGGAGAAGGAGTTCCCGACCAGCAGGTCGTCGTTATCGTTGCCGACCACCCTGGCGGCACCCGCGGCGTCGTTGATATTGACGCGCTCGATCTCGGCCTCGGCGGCGGTGCCAAGGGTGAAGGCCGAGGCGTTGGAGCGTAGCGCGTCATCGCCCTGCCCGATCCCGTCGAACACATGGTCGGCCTTGGTATCGACGATGAAGACGTCGTCATTGTCGCCTCCATAGGCCATGTCGGCACCGGAGGCGCCGTTCAGCCGGTCGCCGTTGCGCCCGCCAAAGAGGATGTCGATGCCGCTGCCGCCAGCGAGCTGGTCGTTGCCCAGGCCGCCGTGCAGCTCGTCGTCGCCGCTGCCGCCGAAGACCCTGTCCTGACCACTGCCGGCAAAGAGGCTGTCGTCGCCGTCCTGGCCTCGGAGCTCGTCGTTGCCGCTCTCGCCATAGAGCAAGTCACGGCCGCTCTCCCCGCGCAGGCTGTCGCCACCGCGCCCGCCGGAGATCCGATCCCCGCCGCTGAAGCCGGTGAAGGCGTCACTACCGTTGCCGCCGAAGGCCGTCAGGCTCTCCAGCGAAGTTACAGTCACCCCGGCAGGCAGGACCACGCCGGTCGCCAGTACCAGGCTGTCGTTGCCCTGGCCGCCGTCGTAGGTCTCCCCGGCCGTCGCCTCGCCCACCTCGACGAAGAAGGTATCGTTGTTGGAGCCACCGAAGACCCGGTCAAGGCCGCTGCCGCCGAACAGGCGATCACCGCCCTGGCCACCGTAAAGACGGTCGTTCTGGGTAGCGCCGAACAGCCGGTCGCTCCCCTGACCACCGTAGAGCCGGTTGTTGCCAGTAATCCCGAACAGGCTGTCGTTGCCGCTATCGCCCGCCAAGGTCACCGCCGTGCGGCGGCTGGTGAGGCTGTCGGCGCCGCTGGTTCCGTGAAGGAGCGTGGACTCGATGGAGACGACGACCTCGCCAGCGGAAAGGCGAATACCGCCCAGCAGAACCAGCGTGTCGCTGCCGCCGCCGCCATCAAGCGTCTCGCCGGCCGTGGCCTCGCCGGCGCCGATTTCGATCACATCGTCGCCGGCCGCACCGAAAACCGAGTCCAGGCCGCTGCCGCCGCGCAGGGTGTCATCCCCGGCCTGGCCCCTCAAGGTGTCGTCGCCGCCCTCGCCATAGATCCGGTCCTTGCCACTATCACCGGCAGCAAGGTCCTTGCCGCCACCGCCGAAGAGGCTGTCGCCGCCGCTGCCGCCGAACAGGCTGTCGCTGCCGCCGAGACCGTAGAGGCTGTCTCGATTGCCGAGGCCATAGAGCCTGTCCGCCGCTCCCGAACCGACCAGGAGGTCGTTGCCGGTGGTGCCGATCCGGATCGTATGCTCGACCGAGGTGACGATGAGGCCAGCGGCGAGTTCCGCCCCGGTGATCAGCGCGATGGTGTCGCTGCCCGGGCCGCCGTCGATGCTGTTGCCGGCCGCGTTCTCGCCGGCCCCGACCAGGAAGAGATCGTCTCCGACACCGCCCTGCTGCAGCGGGTTCGAACCGGGGCCCGCGGCCAGGGTATCATTGCCACTGCCGCCGAACAGCGTGTCGAAACCGGACCCACCATAGAGGCGGTCGTCGTTCGAGCCTCCGTCCAGGGTATCGAAACCGCTTCCCGTTGCGATCAGGTCGTTACCCTCTCCGCCAACGCCGCGGGCGCCGCCGTAGAGGCTGTCGGCGCCGCTGTCGCCGAAGAGCCTGGCGTTGCCGGCAGGGCTCGCCGTGATGCTGTCACCGCCACCGCCGCCATAGGCGTCGTCGAAGTCGATGCTGCCGAACAGAAAGATCCGATCGTTGCCGGTGCCACCGAAGGCGATCGCGCGGGCCGAGGCGACGTCAGTGTCGTAGAGCCTGTCGTTGCCGTCGCTGCCGTACTGACGGTCGACGCCGCTTCTGGCAAAGAGCCGGTCATTGCCGGAACCGCCGAAGACGTAGTCCGTACCGGAACTGCCGTAGAGCCGGTCCACCCGGCTGGCGCCGAAGAGGCGGTCCGACGCGATGCCGCCGGTCAGGGTGTCGGCACCGGAGCCGCCGCGGAAGTTCACCCGCTCGAGAGAGAGAATCTGGCTGCCGCTCGTCCCCGCCGGCCCATCGTTCAGAACCTGGTCGCCGTCCCCCAGGTCGAAAACCAGCGCAGTGGCGCGGTCCTGGCGGTAGATGCGCGCATAGTCGCTACCCTCGCCGCCGTCGATCAGATCGACGCCGCTGGTGAAGGAGACGATGAAGTCGTCGCCCGAGGCGCCGAGCAGGCTGTCATCGTCGGGCCCGCCGTAGAGGCGATCGTTCCCGGTTCCGCCGTAGACCTTATCCTTGCCGGTGAAGCCGCGAAGGATGTCATTGCCGTCCAGCCCCTCCAGCCGATCGTCGCCGTCGCCGCCGCTCTGGTAGTCGCCGCCGTAAAGCAGGTCGTCGCCGGAAGCGCCGCGCAGGTCGTGCAACCCATCCGGCGGTGCCTCCATGGTGTCGTTGCCTTCGCCGCCGAAGCCGGCGCCGAAGGTGTCGCCGGCGGTCCACACCAACCGGTCCGATCCAGTGCCGCCATAGAAGTAGCCGCGCCCCGACTCGTCGACCAGCAGGTCGTCGCCGCTCTCGCCGAACAGGCTGTCGCTGCCGCTGCCGCCGTAGAGGCTGTCGTTGCCCTGGCGGCCGTCGAGCCGGTCATCGCCGTCTTTGCCGAGCAGGAGGTCGACCCCGCTGCCGCCGTAGAGCCGGTCATAGCCGCTGCCGCCAAAGAGCGTATCAGCGCTGCTGCCGCCGAACAAAGAGTCCGCCCCGCTGAGACCGTAAATGGAGTCAGCGGCCGAGGTACCAGGCAAGGAATCGTTCAAATCGGTGCCGGTGATTGCTGCCATGCGCAAGATCCTCACACAGCGGCACCTGCCGGGAACTCGGCAGTTCCGATGCGCTACTCTGCCACACCGACGGTCAGGAAGAAACCGACTTGGAAGGAAAGTCGCCCGAAACCCTGCCTGCAGTCGTGCTGCGGCAAGAACTTACCGCGACTTGACGTCGAGCAGGGAGAGACCGGCAGCAGCCGGTCTCTCCCCGGCCTGTCAGAGCCAGACGAAGTCGGTCGCGGTCAGCAGGCCGGCGTTCGAGACGCCGTCGACCAGGAAAGCCTGGTCAGCCGCGCCGTCGCCGTCCTGGTCGACCTCGATCTGCCGCGGCCCGGCAAAACGCGCCTCGGAGTTGCCGCCGCCGCTGAAGGCCGCTGCGCCGATGTAGGCGAAGCTGCCGACTTCTAGCCCGCTGGCATAGACCAGCTTGTCCTCGCCGTCGGCCGCATTGACCAGCACACCGTCGAAGTCGCGGATGACCGGTCCTTCGGTGCCGTCGATCCCCATCTCCTGGCCGTCGAAGCGGAAGGCGTCGGCACCGGAACCGCCGAAGGCCACATCGCCCGAGCCCATCGTCATGCTGTCGGACCCGCTCTCGCCATCGAAGCGGTCAAAGCCTTCGCCGCCATAAAGGTTGTCGTCGCCCAAACCACCGACCAAGCGGTCGTCGCCAGCGTCACCATACAGCCGGTTGTCCCCGCTGTTGCCCTCGACGGTGTTGTCCAGGTCGTTGCCAGCACCGTTCAGGTTGCCGAAGCCGCCCTGCAGACGAAGGTTCTCGACGAAGGCATCACTGCCGCCACCAGGCAGGGTGTAGTCGGACTCAGCACGCACCAGATCGGTGCCATTACCCGAGAACTCCCGCACCACGTCGGTGGCCGTATCGACGATGAAGGTGTCGTCGCCGCTACCGCCGTTCAGGGTGTCGGTCCCGCTGCCGCCGTTCAACCGGTCGGCGCCGCTGCGCCCCAGCAGGACGTTGGAGAAGGAGTTGCCGACGACGATGTTGTCGATCTCGTTGGCATCCAGCCGCCCGGCACCGGCCTCGTCGTTCAAGTTCACCCGTTCGATGAAGCCTTCGGCCCCGCTGGCCAACGTATAGGTCGCGGCGTTGGAGCGGATCACGTCCGTCCCCTCGCCCTGAAGCTCCAGGGCCAGGTCAGCCACGGTGTCGACGATGAAGGTATCGTTGTTGGCACCGCCGTAGGCCGTGTCCGCTCCCGAGCCGCCGTTCAGCCGGTCACGCTGCCCGCCGCCAAACAGGATGTCACTGCCGCTGCCGCCGCCCATGCGGTCATTGCCCTCCTCGCCGATCAGCGTGTCCTTGCCCTCGCCGCCGAACAGCAGGTCGGCCCCGCTGTTGCCGTTGACGGTGTCGTCGCCGGTCAGGCCCTTCAGGCTGTCGTCACCGGACGCACCGGCCAGCCGCTGACCGCCGAACAACAGGTCGGCGCCTTCGCCGCCGTAGAGGATGTCCTTGCCGGAGCTGTTTCCCGACAGGCGGTCGGCGCCGCTGAGGCCGAAGAGCGCGTTGGTGCCCTGCACCGCCTTGGAGAAATCGATGGCGTCGTCACCGTCGCCGCCGAAACCGTAGGCCCGGCCGGATTCGTCGAAGAGCGTATCCTCGCCGCTGCCGCCTCGCAGGACGTCGTTACCCGACTGCCCGAGGAGGGTGTCGTCGCCGTCCTGCCCATAAATGCGGTCGTTGCCGACACCGCCACCGATGCTGTCGCCGCCGGAACCGCCGTCGAAGGTCATGGCCTCGAAATTCACCAGGCTGCTGCCGGTGGACCCGCCCGGACCGTCCGGCAGGTGGTGGATGCCACCGACGCTGAGATCCAACGAAACCGCAACGTCGACGCCGCTGAGGTCGAGCACGACGGTGTCGAAACCGCTGCCGCCGTCCATCTGATTGCGACCTTGCGAGCCGTCGACCCTGTCGTCGCCGGAGCCCCCGAAGAGGCTGTCATCGCCGCCGCCGCCGGCTATGCGATCATTGCCGCGACCGCCAAAGACGCTGTCGCTCTGCGCACCACCATCGAGGTAGTCGGAGCCGCTGTCGCCGAAAATCATGTCCTTGCCGGAGCCGCCGAACCCGAAGCTGCCGCCATAGATCCGATCGGCCCCGTCCTCTCCGCGAAGCTGGGCGTTGCCGGACGAGGTCGCGGTCAGGGTGTCGTCGCCGGCGCCGCCACGGACGTCCTCGTTGTCGGACAGGCCGAAGACCACGATGCGGTCATTGCCCGATCCGCCCCTGGCGTAGAGGAGGACCTGGGTCGTGGAGCTGTCGTAGATCCGGTCGTTGTTGTCGCCGCCATACAAGCGTGCGACACCGCTGATCGCATAGAGCCGATCGTTCCCCGATCCACCGAAGGCCTGGTCGTCGCCGGAACTATCGTAGATGCGATCGTCGCCGCTGTCGCCCGCGAGCTGATCGTCGCCGCTGCCACCGCGCAGGCGATCCTCGCCGTCACCCGTCCGCAGGGTGACGCTGCCGATGGAGAAGAGCTCGCTTCCGGTGCTGCCGCCAGCGCCGTCATTCAGGAAGGCATTGCCGTTGCTCAGATCGAAGACCAGGTCGTTGCTGCGGTCCTGGCGGTAGATCCGGGCGGTATCATCGCCGGGCCCGCCGTAGAGCGTGTCGATCCCGCTGATGCCGGAGAAGAAGGTGTCCTCGCCGGTCGCACCGAACAGGGTGTCGTCACCTGGGCCGCCCCAGATCAGGTCGCCGCCGCTACCGCCAAAGGCCGTGTCGTTGCCCGTCTCGCCACGCATGCGGTCCGTTCCCAGGCCGCCGCCCAGGATGTCGTCACCCTGGCCGCCGCGCTGGTCGTCACCGCCGTAGAGACGGTCATTGCCGCCACCGCCATAGAGGTCGTGCAGCCCTTCCTTCGCCTCCAGGAAATCATCGCCGGCATCGCCACGTCCCACGCCAAAGCTGTCGCTACCGGTCCAGATCAAACTGTCGTTGCCGCTACCGCCGTAGAGGTAGCCGCGGCCCGCATCATTGATCAGCAGATCGGCGCCGCTGTTGCCGCGTAGAACGTCATTGCCGCTATCGCCGAACAGGGTGTCGTTCCCAGCCCCCCCGGAGGAGTAGTCATTGGCGTCGCCGCCGTAGTGGGTGTCGTCGCCGTCACCGCCGAAGCCAAGATCGTTGCTGCCACCGCCGTAGCTCAGATCCTTGCCGCTACCGCCATAGATCGAATCGCCGCCGGAGAGCCCGGTGAGGGTGTCGTCCCCGCTCAGCCCATAGATCTGGTCGGCGGTCTGGCTGCCGACCAGGGTATCGTTGAGGTCACTGCCCGAATACACGGCCATGTTGCGCTTCCCCCTAGATTGTCGTTGCTCTTATTCGTGGATTTACCGCGCAAACAAACCACAGTGGGGCGAAGAACGGAATGGCGAATTGGGCGCATCCGACGCGTTCATTGCGATCACGGATTGAATTTCGGCTCCGTCTCGCCCCCAATCGCACGGCCTCGTGCTGCGCAGCAAGGATCCCCTCTACCCCCGCACGCCTCGCTGTCGGCTCGCCCCCGTTACGCCGGAATGCCGTCCACAGAAGGTGTCACGCAGGGCTTTCCGCACCGCGAGCAACGTAATAGCGCTTTTGAAATCCTCTTTATGTTGCGGCTTAAAGCCAGACGAAATCCGTGGCGGTGAGCAGGTTGGCGGCAGAGACACCGTTCACCAGGAAGGCCTGATCGATCGCGCCGTCGCCGTCCAGATCGACCTGCACCTGCCGCGCCCCGGCAAAGCGGGCCTCGGAGTTGCCCGCCGCGGAGAAGGCGGCCGCCCCGATGTAGGAGAAGCTGCCAACCTCCAGGCCGCTCGCGAAGACCAGCTTGTCCTCGCCGTTCGCGCCGTTGACGGATATCCCGTCGAAGTCGCGCAGAACCGGACCGCCGGACCCCTTGTCCCCCATGGCGGCACCGCCGAAGAGGAAGTCGTCCTTGCCGGAGCCTCCGAAGACCACGTCGGCGGAGGCCAGGTGCAGGCTGTCGGCGCCACTACCGCCGTAGAAGTGGTCGGCACCGCGGCCGCCGAAGAGGTCGTCGTCGCCGGCGCCGCCGATCAGGCTATCCACCCCGTCCAGGCCGCGCAGGACGTTGTCGCCGCTGTTGCCTTCGATCCTGTTGTCCAGGTCATTGCCGGCACCCGCCAGGTTGCCGAAGCCGGCCTGGAGGCGGAGGTTCTCGATGAAGCCGTCCACCCCGCCGTTTGGCAGGGTGAAGTTGGTCTCGGACCGCACCAGGTCCGTGCCCTCGCCGGCGAAGTCCCGCACCCGGTCGGCGGAGGTGGCGACGATGAAGGTATCGTCTCCCGATCCGCCGGTAAGGCTGTTGCTGCCGCCACCGCCGTTCAGGCGGTCGGCGCCGCTGCCGCCGAAGAGGCTATTGCCGAAGGAGTTGCCGATCAGCAGGTCGTCGTTGTCGTTGCCGGCGAGAGTGGCCGCCCCCGCCGCGGTGTTGAGATTCACCCGCTCGATCATCACCTGGCCGGCCGTGCCCAGGGTGTAGTCGGCCGCGTTGGAGCGCAGCACGTCGTCGCCCTCACCACTGCCGTCGAACACCAGGTCGGTCTTGGTCTCGACGATGAAGGTATCGTTGTTCTTGCCGCCGAAGGCCGTGTCGCTGCCGCTGCCGCCGTTCAACCGGTCGGCGCTCTGCCCGCCGAAGAGGGTGTCGGCGCCGCTGCCGCCGACCATTTGGTCACGCCCGGAGCCGCCATAAAGCTGGTCCAATCCAGAGCCACCGAACAGCCGGTCCAGCCCGCTGCCGCCGAAGAGCGCGTCCTTACCGCCGTCGCCGCGCAGCAGGTCGTCACCGGCGTCGCCAAAGAGGCTGTCCAGGCCGCTACCGCCTGTCAGGGCATCGTCACCGCCACCGCCCTTCGCGATGTCCTCACCCGAGCCGCCGTTGAGGCTGTCGTTGCTGCCGGCGCCGTAGAGCCTGTCGCTGCCGGCATCTCCGAAGAGGGTATCGTCCCCGGCCAGGCCCGAGATCTTATCCGCGCCGCTGAGACCGTAAATCGTATCGGCGACACCGGATCCGAACAGCAGGTCATCGCCGCTGGAGCCAATGCGGATAGTGTGCTCGACCCCGGTCAGAACGACGCCGGCAGCCAGTTCGGCACCGGTGACGAGGGCCAGGGTGTCCTGCCCGGTGCCACCATTCAGGGTCTCGCCCAGGGTGGACTGGCCGATGCCGACCAGGAAGACATCGTCGCCGTCGCCGCCCATCGCCCGCAGGTTGGCGCCGGAACCGCCGGCCAAAGTGTCGTTGCCGCTGCGCCCGTAGAGCAGGTCGCCGCCCGAGCCGCCGTAGAGCCTATCGGCATCCGAGCCACCGTCCAGGGTGTCGTTCCCGGTCTCGCCCGACAGCAGGTCGTCGCCCACGCCGCCGACCTGGAAGTCGCCGCCGTAGAGGCTGTCCGCCCCCTGGTCGCCGAAGAGGTTGTCGAGTCCGGAACTAACGCCGACGATTCGGTCGTCGCCGGAGAGCCCGGAGGCCTGGTTGAAGCCGCCCAGGGCCTTGGAGAAGTCGATCACGTCGTCGCCATCGCCGCCGAAACCGTAGGCGCGACCGGATTGGTCCAGCAGAGTGTCGTTGCCGCTGCCGCCCGACAGGAAGTCGCTGCCCGACGCGCCCTCCAGGACGTCGTCACCGTCCTTTCCATAGATCCGGTCGTTGGCCACACCGCCGGTGACCGCGTCCTTGCCCGACCCGCCGAAGAAGGACAGCAATTCGAAGTTGACGAGGCTGCTGCCGGTGGTCCCGCCGGGACCGTCGGTGAGCTGCTGTACAGCGCCGGACGAGACATCGAAGCTGATGCCGGCATCGATGCCGGAGAGGTCGAGGTGCAGGGTGTCAATGCCGCTGCCACCGTCCAGGACATCGATGCCGCTGCCGCCGAAGACGCGGTCGCTGCCCGATCCGCCGAAAACCGTGTTCAGGCCCTCGCCGCCGCGCAGGACATCGCCGCCATCCCCGCCGTAGAGCCGATCGTTGTCGGATCCGCCGCTCAGGCTGTCGCCACCGCTGCCGCCGAAGATCTGGTCGTCGCCAGCGCCGCCGTAACCCAGGCTGCCGCCGGACAGCAGATCGACCTCGCTGCCGCCATAAAGCCGAGCATTGCCCGATGCACTCGCGGTCAGGCTGTCGTCGCCGCCGTCGCCGAACAGACCGTCGGAATCGAGCAGGCCGAAGGCCTGCAGCGTATCGTTGCCGAGCCCGCCGAAGGAAAGCACCCGCATCGAGATCGCGGCGCTGTCATAGAGTCTATCATTGCCATTACCGCCGTACTGCCGGTCCTGACCACTACGCGAATAGATGCGATCGTTCCCCGATCCGCCGAAGAGAGAATCGAAACCGGAGGTTCCGTAGAGGCGGTCGAGCTTGCTGCCGCCGAAGAGACGGTCGGTTCCGCTGCTGCCGGTCAGCCTGTCGGCGCCCGAACCGGCCATGAAGCGGACGGTCTCGATCGACACGAGCTGGCTTCCGGTTCTGCCGCCGGGCCCGTCGTTGAGGACGGCGCTGCCGTTGCCGAGGTCGAAGACCAGGTTGTCGGCCCGATCCTGCCGGTAGATCCGGGCGTAGTCGCTGCCGCTGCCGCCGTTGATCAGGTCGGTTCCGCGGGAGACCAGGGTGTCGCTGCCAGTGCCGCCGTATAGCTGGTCCAGGCCCACCTCGCCGTAGATCCGATCGTTGCCGCTGCCCCCGTAGGCCGTGTCGTTGCCGCTGCCGCCGAACAGCAGGTCGGCGCCAGTGCGCGCCTTCAGCAGGTCGTCGCCCTCGTCACCGCTCTGGTTGTCGCCGCCGTAGAGTGTGTCGTTGCCGGAGCGTCCCAGCAGATCGTGCTGCCCGGCCGCCGGAGCAGAGAGGGTATCGTTGCCCTCACCGCCGAACCCGAAGGCGAAGCTATCCGCGCCGCTCCAGATCAGGACGTCGTTCCCGGTGCCGCCATAGAGGTAGGCGCGGCCGGAACGATCCAGCAGATAGTCGCTGCCGCTCTCGCCGTAGAGCCGGTCGATGGCCGAGCCACCGAACAGGCTGTCGTCCCCACGCCCGCCACGCAGCCGGTCGTTGAAGGCGCCACCGTAGAGCAGGTCGGCAGCATCCCCGCCGTAGAGCCGGTCGTAACCGCTGTCGCCAAAGACCTTGTCAATGCCGTAGCCGCCGAACAGCGAGTCCGCACCGCTGAGGCCGAAGATGGTGTCGCTGCCGCTGGTACCGATCAGAGTGTCGTTGAGATCACTGCCCGTGATGATGGCCATGCCCGCCTCCCCAAGCCGTCAGTGCAGGCGCACAGACGCGACACTGCTGCCGGCCTCTATCTGCCACAGAAGATCTTGCAGCAGAAGCGAACTTTCTCGGATTTTTTCAATATAAACGAATTGTAATGCAATAAATAATGGATTGTATATTTTACTCATAAGATAGAACTGAAAATTATAGAAACCCTTTGTCAGAGAACACGCCCTTCCTGGATCCGATAGTCGAGTCCGCAGGAAACAGTCAAGCAGCCAGCCGCAGCCAGAGCAACAGTAGAGAGGTACAGGCCGGAACAGCCGCCGGCACCGCAGGAGATCTACCTCCTATCCACACTGCGGAACAGCGCTAGTCACGCTCCCGCATCGCGAATCTTGCAACTGGCAGCCTCTTGACTTGCAGCGGAGGGAGCGGTGGAGGGCCGAAGCCGCCCTGCATAGAGAGGTTCTCGATGAAGGCGTCGGCGTCGCCGTCGAGCAGGGTCAAGTCGCTCAGCGTGCCAGGGCCTTCAAAAACGACCTTGCCCTAACGGACAGCCGTAAAGCGATCCAGCACGTTCCGGGTGATGCGGTCCACCTGCGGGTCGCAGCGGGTGAGCCCCATCACCCACTCGCAGGTGGCGGCATTGAAGACCTCGCCCCTACCGCGCGGCCAGTGGATCATCACCCCGTTCCCGCGGGTCGCCTTGTCCATCGTCTCCGGTGTGACCTCGCCATAGAGCGCGCGGGCCTTCCAGGCGCAGTCACCGGAGCCGATGTAGAGCTCTTCGCCCCAGATGCCGTGATCGGCCTCCTCGTTAGTGCCCAGCCCCAGCGCGATGATCTCCAGGTCAGGGCTGGCGCCGTCGCTGCCGGTGGCATAGGGCAGGCCGTCGCGGATCACGTAGTCCAGGCCGTCGACCTCGTATCCATAGATGCGCGACTCCGCGCCCAGCACGTCGCCATAGCCGAGGTAGGTGCCTTCCAGCGCCCAGTGGCGCGGACGATAGATGACGAAGCCGCCGCTGCCGCGACCGACGCAGTTGCCCAGGCCCGCATAGACCCCCTTCAGCGCGTTGGCGCCGAAGGTCATGGCCCCCGGCCAGCCGACCTCGGGCACCTCCCAGGCACTGCTCAGCAGCGGCTGCTGCGCGGTCCCCATCACCGGGTCCTGCTCGGCCGCGACGTACTTGTAGCAGACCTGTCGGCGGCCCTCGTCTTCCATGCGGACCTGCCAGAGGAAGTTGCCGGCGAAGCGCGCCGCCCGGCCGCCGGCCTCGACCCAGTGGTCCACCGCCTCGCGCATCGGCCGGCTCCAGTACTCGTCGTGGCCGACGAAGACGGCGCAGGCATAGCCCTCCAGCAGGCCGGGATCGCGCTCCAGATCGTGCAGCGCCGCGAAGTCGAGCTGATAGCCCGCCGCCTCCGCCCAGCGCGCGAAGTGCCGCTCGTAGCTGGCCCAGCCGGCCGAGGCGAACTTCTTGGAGTAGCCGTAGGCGTAGGCCCATTCCATGTAGGGATAGCGCACCATCTCGCCCGGCCGCGGCGGCCGCTCGGTCAGGGTGCGCGGTGCACCTGCGGGCAGCTTGCAGAAGCCGCGCGTCCAGGGTCGTTGCAGCGACAGTACCGGCGAGAAGCGATCGCCGGTCGGCCCGGCGATCCCGTCATAGGCGTTGGCGCCGCCCCAGCAGTTGTAGGCGACCCAGGTCCCGGTCGCGGCGACCAGCAGGATCGGCGACCGGGTCCGGCCGCGACGCAGCAGGAAGAGATGGTGCTCCTCCACCGTGGCGCCGCCGCGATGGCCCCTGAGGGTGACCAGGTAGCCGCCCGGACGCCAGTCGTCGGGGATGCGGATCTCCTGCGCCACCGGCCAGCCGCACCCGGTCGCATAGCAGTCGACCGGCGTCTCGTGGTGGCGGCCCTCCAGCCCTTCGATGCGGATCAGCGGCTCGTACTCGACACCGTCCCGCCCGATCTCGATGTCGTAGCGTTCCGCCGTGGTGCTGACGTACAGCGCCAGTCTCTCGCCTGGGAGGTAGCTGAAACGGTCGCTGTAGGCCCAGATCTCCAGCACCTCGGGGTCGCGGGCCGGCCCGATGTAGTAATTGTCCAGGATGTGGCGCGCCTTGCGCGTCGTGCGCGGCGTCGCCTGCGACCCGATCTCTCCGACCTTCCCCTCGTCCATGGCAAACCCCTCGCACCCTAGAGCAGATCGCAATCAGATGGACTCATCTGATCGCGATCTTCTCTATTTTTCAAAGTTATAGAGCAGGATTCAGACGACAAATCGTTTCGATTTGACGTCATCCTGCTCTAGCCGGCCAAGCCGCTCTTGGAAGAGGACTTAGCCGGAGAGTGCGGGAGGGGTCCAGCCCGGACGTGGAGCGCCGGGTCTAGGCCGCTTGGTCGATCAGCCGACCGGCAAAGCCCAGGCCGTCGAAGGCAGCCTCCTCCCAGATCGAGATCTGGGTGGGATAGGGAACCTCCAGGCTGGCCTCGGTCTGGTCGTCGCCCAGGATCAGACGCCCGTGCATCTTCTGGACGATGCGCTGGATCCTGCGGTTGTCGTTCAGGCAGATCATGTAGATCTCGCTGATCGCGCGGTTGCGGGCGATGATGGTCGCACGGCTCAGCAGTTCGGTGCCGATGCCCTGGTCCTGCCAGTCGCGTTCGACACTAATCGCCAGCTCGGCCTGGCCGCGCTCGGGCGTATCGAGCCAGAGCTCGGCCGCACCACGCAGCACGCCGGCCTCGAAACAGCCGATGACGACGACCTTCAGCCAGTTGAGCTCCCGGCAATGGCGGGCCACGAACTCGGGTCCGACACCGCCGGAAAACCGCATTCGCCGCTCATCATAGTCCAGGCGGAGCAGGTGCTCCTCGAGGCGCCAGGCCTCAAAGGGTAGAAGTTTGGAATAGACGCGCATGATCTCCTCCGGAGCGCAAATCTCCCGAAATCCCTGCGCGTTTCGCTCCCGTCTTTCGGTTTGGGGCCACCTCGAAACCTTCTGTGGCCCCGATGCCCTTCACGCTTGACGCAGGCGTTCCCCTTTTTTGGAAACCCTACGGTCTCGACCTCGTCCCACCCTGGTCGTGAATCAGCCTTGACTGGCCCTAGCACATTTTATGTTGCACTGCAGCATGTATGGCTTCTGCCGGGTTCGGGTAGATGCGAACGGTCATGAGGCCTGTGCGGAAAACGCAAGGCCGAGGACATAACCGCCAAGAATCGCGCGCTCGCTTACCTCCGCTTCACCGGCGCGGGTCCGGCGCTGCCGATCAAGGCCGGCAGGATAAGGAAGACCGAGACCAGGACGGTGGCGAGCGAGAGCATCAGGAGCTGGCCCATGCTGGCCGTGCCCGGATGGTCGGACAGCGACAGCGAGCCGAAGGAGGCCAAGGTGGTCAGGGCCGAGACCAGCACCGCGCGCGGAGTGGTGTTGTCCAGCAAGGGCGCGCCGGGCGCCTCGCGCCAGCGCACCACCAGGTGCAGGCCGCTGTCGATGCCGAGCCCGAACAGCAGCGGCAGCACGATCACGTTGGCGAAGTTAAGCGGGATGCCCAGGACCACCGCCAGGCCGCCGCAGTAGAGCGCGGCCAGGACCAAGGGCACCAGGGCCGCCAGGCTGTCCACCACCCGGCGCAGCACGAAGAAGACCAGAACCGCGACCAGCACGAAGGCCAGGATGCTGGCCTCGGTGAAGGCATCGATCACCGCCTGGCCAGCCTCGACGATGGTGACGGCCTCACCGGTCACCGGCGGCCAGACCTGCTGAACCGCGGCGACGAACTCCGCTCTCATGGCCGGGTCGCGCAGGTCCTGCGCCGGGCGCGCGACAACAAGGGCCCGACCGTCGGCCGCCAGGTAGCGGCTGGAGAGGCTGATCGGCAGGTCCTGCAGCTTGACCGGCCCGGCGGTCAGAGCGGCCCGCAGGTTCGCCAGCTCCTGCGGCAGGTCGCCCAGCAGGGCCTTCTCCAGGTCGGGCAGGCGGTCCGGCGTCTCCAGGAAGAGCGCCAGCACGGCCGAGAGGCCGGCAGCCTCGCCAATCAAGGTGCCCGGAGCATTGCGCAGTCCCGCCACCAGGGCCGCCACCGCAGCCATGCGCTGTTCCTCATTCGGCGGCGGTGCCGGCGGTGCCGGGTTGATCAGCGGCGCCAGCAGGAAGCTGGCATCGCCCAGCTGCAGCAGCTTCTCGTCCTGGTTCTTCGGCACGAAGCTCTTCAGGGTGATGACGGAGTCGACCTCCGGCAGGGCGCGCAGCTTGACCGCCAAGTCCTCGGCGTCATCCAGATCCGGCAGCAGGGCCTCCGCCCGGTAGAAGGCGGCGCGAGAGTCGTTCATGATCTCGCTTAGGGTCCTGACCGAGGGCGACTCGGGGTCACGCAGGCTCAGCGGGTCGTTGTCGAAGGTGATCCGGGTCAGCAGCACGGCCGAGACCACCGCCAGGATCGCCGCCAACCCGAGGACGATGACGCGGCGGCGCACCAGGAAGCGCTCCAGCCTGGCGGCGTAGCGCCCGTACTTGACCTTGGTCGGCGGCACCCGCAAGGCCAGCAGGCCGGCCGGCAGCAGGGTGAAGCAGAGGAAGAGCGCAATGCCGATGCCGCCGGCGGAGATCACCCCCAGCTCGGCCAGGCCCAGATAGTCGGTCGGCAAGAAGGCCAGGAAGGCGATGACCGAGGAGAGCGCGCAGAGCCAGAGCGCCGGCGCCTGCAGGCGCGCGGCCAGCCCGGCGGCGCTGCGCAGGTCCTTGCCCTGGGCGCGGAACTCCTCCAGCCGCAGCAGCACGTGGATGGCATAGTCGACCGAAAGGCCGATGAACAGCACCGCAAAGGCCACCGAGAGGATGTTGAGCCGGCCCACCGCCAGGGTGGCGAAGCCGGCGGTGAGCGCCAGGCCCAGCACCAGCAGCAGGCCGACGGTCAGCGCCGCACGCCCCGAGCCCAGGCCCAGCCAGAGGATCAGCCCGACCAGCGCGAAGGAGAGCAGCCCGATGCCGGCGATGTTGCCTCGGATCGACCGCAGCTCGTCGGCCCGGAGCGCCGGCTTGCCGGTCAACCCGACGGTGATGCCGTCGGCGGCGAAGTGCAGTTCTTCGGCCGCCTGGTAGACCGCCTGCATCGCCGCCTTGGCCGGCGCCAGGCTGGCGTAGTCCAGCGCCGGCTGCGCCAGCACGATGCGCAGCCCGTCGCCCTGGACCTCGGTCTCTTCCGAGAGCAGCGAGCGCCAGGACAGCAGCGCCGGCTTGCCGGCCGCCACCGCCTCGGCAGTGCGGGCCATCTGCACCATGGCCGGAACCAAGTCCTGGAGCTGCTCCGCCTCGCCCATCTGCAGCGCTTGCAGCAGCACATCAGAGAGGCCGACCAGAGAGGGATCGGCGGCCAGGGTGCCCAGCAGCCCCTGGGCCGAGGCCAGGTGGTCGATCTGCTCGGCCAGTTCGTCGGAGCTGAGGTAAAGCAGGCCGTGCTGGCGCAGGAAGGGATCGCCCTCGGGATAGAAAACGTTCTCGAACAGCTCTGGACGCGCCGACATCCAGGTGGAAAGGGTCTGCGCCGCCCGGTCGGCGATGGCGTTGCTCGGTCCCCGGATCACGATCACCAGGGTCTGGCCCTGCGCCGGAAAGGCCTCGCGCACCTGATAGGCCGCCTCGCGGAAGGGCAGGTCCGGCGAGAGCATGTCTTCCGTCGAGGTGTTGATCTCCAGTCGCGTGGCCGACAGCCAGAGCGCGCCGCCCGACAGCAGGGTGATCAGCAGTACCGTGAGCCAGGGTCTGAGGCAGGCCAGCCGGACCAGCCCGGCCGAGAGCCCGCCGAAGAAGCCGGCGACCCTGCCCTGCCCCTCCAAACCCGCGCCGTCCGCCATCGCTTGCTAGCCTCGTGCCAGGGGCGCCGGCAGCAGCCAGGGCGCCAGGCCGTCGCGGCGTGCCCGCTCGGCCGCCGCCTCGGCCGCTTCGGCCTCGGCGAAGAGGGCGAAACATGTGGCGCCGCTGCCGGAGAGCGCCGCAACCAGCGCCCCCTCCAGCCCGGCCAGGGCCTCCAGCAGCGCTGGAATCGCCGGACAGAGGCGGCTGGCCGCCTGGGTCAGGTCATTGCCGGCCTCGGTGACATAGCGGGCGAGCTCGGCCGCGCTCGGAAAGCCCGCCGCCGGCAGCGCGAAGGGCTCGGAGAAGGCGCCCTCACGCGCGGCGAAGACCGCCGGCGTGGCCAGGCCCTGCCCCGGATTGGCCAGCAGGATCCAGGCCGGCGGCAAGGACGGCACCGGCAGCAAGGTCTCGCCGATCCCCTGCACCATGGTCGGCCGGCCGGCGAGACAGACCGGCAGGTCCG
Organism: Rhodospirillaceae bacterium N.6G; assembly: GCA_046233115.1. GTDB lineage: Bacteria > Pseudomonadota > Alphaproteobacteria > Kiloniellales > JACOMY01 > JACOMY01. The sequence continues at coordinate 43,487 of JBJXHM010000012.1, forward strand.
CCCCCAGCCCCAGGCCAAGGCCGGCCAGATCGACTTGCCCCGCGGGTAGCTCCCAGAGCGCCGAGATCGCCTGCAGGGTGGCGGCGGCATCGGCCGACCCGCCACCAATGCCGGAGGAGATCGGCAGGTGCTTTTCCAGATGCAGGGCCAGGTCCGGCGTCCGTCCGACCGCCGCGGCCAGCGCGCGCGCGGCCCGGAGTACCAGGTTGTCGGCCTCGCCCTCGAGGCCGGCGGCGAAGGGACCGGAGAGCCGGAGGCTCAGCCCCGTGCCAGGCTCGACCGACAGGCGATCGCCGGCCTCGGCGAAGACGACCAGGCTGTCCAGCAGGTGATAGCCGGCCTTGGGGTCACCGGGCGGCAGGCGACCGACCACCCGCAGGGACAGGTTGACCTTGGCCCGGGCCAGGTGTCGCTCTGGAGTACGCCGCTCTGGGCTACTCGGCCCTAGGCTACTCGGCTCTGCGGCCATCATTCTAAGGCAAGCATGCTGGGATCAGAGGGTGTTGCCGTCGCTCTTCGCGGGCATTTCCTCGGCGGGCGCCTTGGCCGGCAGGTGCAGCGGCGGCAGGCCCTCGCGCAGCTTCAGCTCGACCTCTTCCGGCACCACGTCCGGGTCTTCGCCCAGCGACAAGGTGCGGTGCCACTGCACCATGGCCTCGCGCACGCGGCCGACCCGCCAGTAGGCGTCGCCCAGGTGGTCGTTGATCACCGCCTGGCCGGGCTCCAGTTCCACCGCGCGCTCCAGCTGGGTGACCGCGCCCTCGAAGTCGCCGAGCTGGTAGAGCGCCCAGCCGAGGGAATCGACGATATAGCCGTCGCGCGGGCGCAGCTCTACCGCGCGCTCCAGCATATGCCGGGCTTCGGCCAGGTTCTCGCCACGCTCCACCCAGGAATAGCCGAGGTAGTTCAGCACCTGCGGCTGCTCGGGCTGCAACGTCAGGGCCTCCTGGAAGTCGTTTTCTGCGGCCTCCCAATGGCCGGAGCGCTCGTTCGAGATCCCGCGGAAATAGTAGAGCAGCCAGTCGTTCGCCTTGGGCGCGCCATTACGGGCCACGGCCTCGTCATAGGCGGCCAGCGACTCGTCGAAGCGCCGCTCCCAGCGCAGCATGTTACCCAGCCGGATCATGGGCTCGGGGTCGTCGGCAAGCTGCTGGCCGATCTCGCGGTAGGCCGCTTCCGCCTCGCCGATCCGCTTTGCGGCGGCCAGGGCGTCGGCCCGCGCCAACGCCGCGACGGTGCCATGGCGCGGATCCTTCAGCAGGCGGTCGTAGCCGGCCACCGCTTCGTCGTGGCGGTTCATGCGCGAGAGCACCTCGCTCAACAGCAGGATGGCGGCACTGCTGTTCGGGGTGACGAAGTCGGCCATCTCCGCCTCCTGCAGCGCCAGTGCGCCTGGTGCCTCGTCCGCCAGCGCGGCACCGATCTGCAGGAAGACCTCGCTGACGCCGGAACGCGCGTCCGGCACGATCGGGTCCGGCGTCTGGTCCGGCCCCAGGGCAGCCAGCTCGGCGCGCACCGCCTGAAGGGTGGCGTTGCCGCGGCCCTGGGCAAGCTGGGCATCGATCAGCGCCAGCGCGCCGTCCTTGTCGCCATGGCGGGCCATGTAGTTGCTGGCCAGCAGCACCGCCCGCCCGCTCGGCGCGGACTCGGTCTCGACCAGCACCTTGTAGGCTTCCGCCGCTTCCGGCTTGCCGGAGACGTCGAGCAACAAGGCCTTGTGCAGGTCGTAGAGGGTCTCCAGTCCGCTGCGCTGGCCGATCGGCGCCAGGATCTCCAGCGCCTTGGCCACGCCCTCGTCCGGCAGGCTGGCCCAGGCCTCCAGCAGGCGCTCGCGGGTCTCGGAGAGGTTGCCGCCGGGGAGCTGGGCAAGATAGCCACGCGCGGTCTTCCAGTCCTGCCGCCGGGCCGCATCGGCGAAGAGCAGCAGCAGCGCCGGCTCGCTCGACTGGGGATCCAGCGCCACCAGCGCCTTGGCCACCACCAGCCCATCGTCCAGACGCCCGGCCGAGATTGCCGCCCTCAGCGCCGGCCCCAGCACCTCCTCCACCGGCTCGACCCGCCCGGCGACGTCCAGCAGGTAGTCGGCGGAGCTGGCCGCGTCGCCACGCAGTCCCGCAACCACACCGGCGAAGTACATGCCGATGATCGGAGAACCGTCGTCGCCGATCGGTTCTGACTTCTGCTGTTCGTTGGCGGAGGTGGTACCGGTCGAGAACCCGGCCAGTAGGGCGGTGACAAGGGCGATGGCCGCAAAAGACCGGTTAGAGCGCATGCTACCTCCAATGAGCGATCGAACGAGATGTAGTACCGCCGGGCACGGCTTTACAGCAGCGCGTAGGGCTTTTCGCCGTCAGGTTCACGCCGACGGTCCCAGGGATCGGTATCGCCCTTTTCCTGCCGCGCCAGGAACAAGATGCCAAGCCATCCTGCAGGGGCCCGCCCGTCACACCCGCTGGCCTTACATGTTCGGATAGTTCGGCCCACCGCCGCCTTCCGGCGTTACCCAGACGATGTTCTGCGTCGGGTCCTTGATATCGCAGGTCTTGCAGTGCACGCAGTTCTGCGCGTTGATCTGCAGCCGCGGACCGGCATCCTCCTCGACGATTTCGTAGACGCCGGCCGGGCAGTAGCGCTGTGCCGGCTCGTCGTAGAGCTTGAGGTTGACCTCGACCGGGACCTTGGGATCCTTGAGGGTCAGATGGACCGGCTGGTCCTCCTCGTGGTTGGTGTTCGACAGGAAGACGCTGGACAGCTTGTCGAAGCTGACCACCCCGTCGGGCTTGGGATAGTCGATCTTCGGCATGTGCGCAGCCGGCTTCAGGCATTCGTTGTCGGCATGGTGATGATGCAGGGTCCAGGGCGCCTTGCCGCCCAGGACCTTCAGGTCGAAGCCGCCGACCAGCATGCCCAGCTTCATGCCCAGACCTGCCGCCGCCGGACGCAGGTTGCGGGCCCGGTAGAGCTCTTCATAGACCCAGGACTTGCGGTAAGCCTCCGGATAGGCGGTCAGCTCGGCCGGGCGGTTGTCGCCCTGGGCCAGCGCCGCGACCACGGCCTCGGCGGCCAGCATGCCGGTCTTCATGGCGGTGTGGCTGCCCTTGATCTTCGGCACGTTGAGGAAGCCGGCCGAACAGCCGATCAGGGCGCCACCGGGGAAGGTCAGCTTCGGCACCGACTGCAGCCCGCCCTCGTTCAGCGCGCGCGCGCCATAGGCCAGCCGCTTGCCGCCCTCGAACATGGGGCGGATCTTCGGGTGGGTCTTGAAGCGCTGGAACTCGTCGAAGGGCGAGAGATAGGGGTTCTGGTAATCCAGGCCAATCACGTAACCGACGTAGGCCTGGTTGTTGTCCAGATGATAGATGAACGAGCCTCCCCAGGTGGAGTTGTCCATCGGCCAGCCCGAGGTGTGCATCACCAGGCCTTCCTGGTGCTTGGCCGGATCCAGCTCCCACAGCTCCTTGATGCCGATGCCGTAGGTCTGGGGATCGACGCCCTCGCGCAGGTTGAAGCGCGATTCGAGCTGCTTGCTGAGCGACCCGCGGCAGCCCTCGGCGAAGAGGGTGTAGGTCGCCCTCAGCTCCATGCCGGGAGTGTACTCGGCCTTCTTCTCGCCGTTCTTGGCGATGCCCATGTCGCCGGTGGCGACGCCTGTCACCCGGCCACTGTCGTCGGTCAGGATCTCGGCGGCGGCGAAGCCCGGATAGATCTCCACCCCCAGGGCCTCGGCCTGCTCACCCAGCCAGCGGCAGAGGTTGCCGAGCGAGATGATGTAGTTGCCGTGGTTCTGGGTCTGCGGCGGCAGCATCCACAGCGGCACGTTGGTGCCGCCCTTGGCGCTGAGGAAGAGGAAGCGCTCGTCCTTCACTGGAACGGTCACCGGCGCGCCCCGCTCCTTCCAGTCGGGGAAGAGCTCGTCGAGGGCACGCGGCTCCAGCACCGCGCCGGAGAGGATGTGGGCACCGACCTCCGAGCCCTTTTCCAGGACGCAGACGGAGATCTCCTGGCCCTTCTCTTCGGCAACCTGCTTGGCCCGGATCGCGGCGCCCAGACCGGCCGGTCCGGCGCCCACGATGACCAGGTCGTATTCCATATATTCGCGTTCCATCAGCCTTCCCGCCGTCCTTTGTTCGCCTACGCGTTCGCGAAGCCGGTGCGCCAGAGCCACCGGAGCCCCGCAAACCCTGGGTACAGAGCTGTTAGGAAAATTACATACCCTTGTCCGCTCCGCGAGCATAACCCCGCTGCGACCTTGCGTCCAAGAGCATGCCGGGTGGCGATAGCGGGGCCTTGTTTGCGGGGCCTTCGACCGAAAGCGGCGTTCCCTTGTGCAGGCGCTTGCTCTATCTCTCCTGACTGATGGTCGAAGCGAGCGAAAGACTGGCCTTGATCGAGGCCCTGGCCTGGCAGCTGGAGATGGGCGCGGACGAGGCCCTGGAAGAAGGCGCGCGCGACCGCTTTGCCGAAGCCCAGGCGGCAGTCGCAGCACCCGCAATGCCAAGCGTCGGGGTGCCACGCGCCCAGCCCCCGGCCGGGGGTGGTCCGTTGCCGCCGGCCGCCTTCGCCCAGCAGCCGCTGGTGGGCCCGCGCGAGGTCGAGGCCACGGCCCGGGAGCAGGCGGCTGCCGCCGGCGACCTCGCCGCGCTGCGTGCCGCGCTCGAAGCCTTCGACGGCTGCGAGCTGAAGGCCACCGCCAGCAACCTGGTCTTCGCCGACGGCAACCCTGAGAGCCGGATCATGCTGATCGGCGAGGCGCCGGGACGCGACGAGGACCGCCAGGGCCTACCCTTCGTCGGCGTCTCCGGCCAGCTGCTCGACCTCATGCTGGCGGCCATCGGCCTGGACCGCACCAAGGTCTACATCACCAACATTCTGTTCTGGCGACCGCCGGGCAACCGCACCCCGACCCCGGCCGAGATCGCCGCCTGCCTGCCCTTCGTCGAACGCCATATCGAACTGGTGCAGCCGACCCACCTGATGCTACTGGGCGGACTCTCGGCCAAGACCCTGATGGCACGCAGCGAGGGGATCACCCGCCTGCGTGGCGTCTGGTCCGACCTCTCTATCGGAAAAATGGCATTCCCAGTGCCTGCGCTCGCCACCCTGCACCCGGCCTACCTCTTGCGCCAACCTGCGCAGAAGCGGCTGGCCTGGCGCGATTTCCTGAGTTTCAGCAGGGCGTTAGCCGAGCGGGATCTGTCAAGAGAAGCCGACGCCTAGCTGTCATGCCCCGACGCCAATCCCTTGGAAATTGACCAAGGCCATGGCTTTCTTTAGGCAAAAATGTGAAGGTTAAAAGCGCTTGTCATCGCGGGGGGATGCGATGAAACCATGGAGGCTTTGCTTCGCCCTTGCCTGCATTGTGCTGGCAGGCGGCAGCATGGCGACTTCGGCCGAGGCAGACGCCGAGGATAGCCTGGCGGCCCTCGTTGGCCCGAGTGTCAAGCTGGATTCACGCGGCCTTCCTGCAGTCCTGCAGGAGGAAGACGTCAGTCTTTACCGCCGCATCTTCGATCTGCAGGAGGACGGCCGCTTCGCAGAGGCCGACAAGCTGGTCGCCCTGCTGCGCGATCGCCGCCTGATGGGCCACGTCCTGGCGCAGCGCTACCTGCACCCCACCGCCTACCGCTCCAATTTCTACGAACTCTCCGTCTGGCTGGACCGCTACGGCGACCATCCCGAAGCGGAGCGGATCTATCGGCTGGCCCGCAGGCGGCAGCCGAGCGATGCCGAGCCGCCGCGCGCGCCGCTGCTGTCTCCGGTCCGGGTCGGCGGGCAGGCGACCAGCGAAACCTCGACCTACCGCTCGCCCAAGGCACGCACGCCGGCTGAATCGCAGGCCGTGCTGGGCTTCGAGCGGAAAGTCACCCAGCGCATCCGCAAGGACGAGCTGGAGGAGGCCGAGGCCCTACTCGAGGACGAGGACGAGGCCGAGGCCCGCGAGGCTCTGGACCGGGCCGAGATCGACCAGTTGCAGGGCATGATCGCCCAGGCCTGGTTCTTCGAAAAGGACTTCTCCAAGGCCTACAATCTCGCCGCCGCCGCCGCCGCGCGCTCGGGCGAGCTGGTGCCGGTAACCAACTGGATCGCCGGACTCGCGGCCTGGCGTCGCGGCAAGTGGGAACTGGCGGCGCGCCACTTCGGTGCGGTCGCACAGAGCCCGCAGGCTTCACCCTGGCTGGCCGCCGGCGGTGCCTACTGGGCCTCACGCGCTGAACTGCGCCGGCGCGACCCCAAGGCCATGAGCCACTGGCTGAAGCTGGCAGCGAACTATCCCCGGACTTTCTATGGCCTGATCGCCCGCGAGGCGCTGGGGATGCGCACCGTCTTCGACTTCAAGGGCCTGGACCTGACCCGCGCCGAGGTTCAGAATCTGGTCGCCTCGCCCTCCGGCGGACGCGCGCTGGCGCTGCTCCAGATCGGCGACAGCGAGCGGGCGCGAGCCGAGCTTCTGCTCATCGGCGACTGGCGCCACGGCAGCCTGGGCGAGGTGATGGTGGCACTGGCCAGCAAGGCACAGATGCCGCAGTTCTCCTTCTCGCTGGCCCGCCAGCTCTCCGACCTGCGCGGCCTGGCCAGCAGCGGCCGGCCTCTACTGGCCGCCCTCTATCCCCTGCCGGGCTGGCAGCCGACCGGCGGCTTCGCCGTGGACCGGGCGCTGATCTACGCCATGATGCGGCAGGAATCGGCCTTCGACCCCTCCGCAGTCAGCCACGCCGGCGCACGCGGCCTGATGCAGATCATGCCGAAGACCGCCAGCTACATCGCCGACGATCCGCGCCTCAAGGGCAGCCGCCGCGAGAGCCTGCACGACCCGGAGCTGAACCTGCGGCTGGGCCAGGACTACCTGGTGCACCTGATGTCGCTGCAGCAGGTGGGCGACCATCTCTTCCGCCTGCTCGCCGCCTACAACGCCGGGCCGGGCAACCTAAGCCGCTGGCGCGAGGACCGCGCCGCCGACGAGGACCCGCTGCTGTTCATCGAGAGCCTCCCCTACGGCGAGACCCGTGCCTATATCGAGAAAGTGCTCGCCAACTACTGGATCTACCGCAAGCGCCTGGGCCAGGAGACCCCGTCCCTGGCCGAGATCGCCAACGGCGACTGGCCGCGCTATCGCCAGCAGGAAGGCGGGCGACGCCAAGCCTGGATTCCAGAGCCCTAGCGCCTGGACCTCCAGGGCGACGGCCATCCAGACCCTTCGACAGACCGCTTTTACCAGGAGCGCTTGCACGCCATGCCGGGCATCGACGAGAGCCGCAGCTTCCACCCTGTCAACATCGCCGTCCTCACCATCTCCGACACCCGCGACCTGGCCAGCGACCGCTCCGGCGACCGCCTGGCCGAGATGATCGGGCGCGACGGTCACAACCTGGTCGAACGCGACATCCTGAAGGACGAGGCCGCCGATATCGTCAGCCGCCTGCAGGCCCTGATCGCCAATCCCGAGGTCGACGTGGTGATCACCACCGGCGGCACCGGCGTTACCGGCCGAGACGTCACCCCGGAGGCCTTCGAGGCCGTCCTGGAGAAGAAGATCGAAGGCTTCGGCGAGCTCTTCCGCTGGCTCTCCTACCAGAAGATCGGTACCTCCACGATGCAGAGCCGGGCGCTCGGCGGCGTCGCCAACGGCACCTACCTCTTCGCGCTGCCCGGCTCTCCGGGTGCGGTGAAGGACGCCTGGGAGGACATCCTGCACTGGCAGCTCGACAGCCGCTGGCGGCCCTGTAACCTGGTCGAACTGATGCCCCGCCTGAAGGAGCATCTGGCCTCCGCCTGAGCCCGCGCGCGGGCGCGAATCGGCGCTTGACAGCGCTCGGCGTTCCCACCCTGTTCCGCGAATCGGAATCCCACAGTATCTAGTATGCTCCGAGTCGGGTCCACCAATTAGGCCGACTCGTACCCCACTTTTGTTCCCAGTTGCTGCAGTTTGTTCTTTTTTTGTTCCTGCGCTTGCCTTACTCTGCCCCGCATGGACGAGCGGGACGAGACCAGCGGCAGCAGGCAGCCGCCGAAGAAAGGCCGCGGAGCGCAGAGCAACCGCAGCGGCCGCTTCGAGCGCGAGGAGCGGGAGGCCTTCGACGACGGCTGGGACTCGGCCGCGGAAGAGCTGCCGGGGGCGGAGCGCACACAGGTCGGGGTCGACAGCGCGCGCCGGGTGATCGCCCGCAACGACAGTCCCGACCTGGGCTTCGACCGCTCGATCAATCCCTATCGGGGCTGCGAGCACGGCTGCGTCTACTGCTTCGCCCGGCCGAGCCACGCCTATCTGGGCCTCTCGCCGGGTCTGGACTTCGAAAAGCGGCTCTTCGCCAAGCCCGATGCCGCGCTGGCGTTGCGCAGCGAGCTGGCGCAGCCGCGCTATCGCCCGCAGACGCTGGTGCTGGGCGCGAACACCGACCCCTACCAGCCGGTCGAGCGGCGGCTGGGCATCACCAGGCAGATCCTGGAGGTCCTGGCCGAGGCCAAGCATCCCTGCTGCATCGTCTCCAAATCCGATCTGATCCTGCGCGACCTCGACATCCTGGCGCCGATGGCGGCCGAGCGCCTGGTCTCGGTGCTGATCTCGGTCACCACGCTGGAGCGCGACCTAGCCCGGCGCATGGAGCCGCGCGCGGCTGCGCCCAAACGCCGGCTGGCCGCGATCGCTGGGCTGGCCAAGGCGGGCGTGCCGGTCGGCACCCTCTTCGCCCCGGTGATCCCGGCGATCAACGACGCAGAACTGGACGCCGTGCTGGCTGCCGCGGCCGAAGCCGGCGCCAAGCGCGCTGGCTTCGTGCTGCTGCGTCTGCCACTAGAGCTGAAGCAGCTCTTCGAGGAGTGGCTGGAAGCGCACTATCCCGACCGCAAGAAGCGGGTCCTGGACCTGCTGCGCCAGGCCCGTGGCGGCCGCCTCTACGACAGCCGCTACGGATTCCGCCAGACCGGCACCGGCCCGCAGGCCGAGATCCTGCGGCTGCGCTTCCGCGCCGCCTGCCGCCGCCTGGGGCTAGCCGGCGAGCGCGACTTCGACCTGGAGACCGGTCTCTTCCGCGCCCCGGTCCTGGACAACCGCCAACTGGCCTTGTTCTGAGCCGGCTTACTGGCTGCTTGGCGCGGTCAGGCCGCTTTGCCACTATCGCCAGGCGGTAGGGAGACGGCCGATGCGAATCGCGGAAATCCATGTCTACGGCAAGGAGCTGCCGATCGTCGGCGGTCCCTACACCATGTCCCTGATCACGCTCCACAGCGTCGATACCACCCTGGTGAAGCTGGTCGCCGAGGACGGCAGCTTCGGCTGGGGTGAGGTGGCGCCGGTGGGTTCCACCTATCAGCCGCAGCATGCCTTGGGCGCACGTGCGGCCATCGCCGAGATGGCGCCGGGACTGATCGGCCAGCCGGCGCTGACGCCGCTGCTGCTGCGCCGGCGCATGGACGGCCTACTCCGCGGTCACAACTACGCCAAGGCGGCGCTCGAGGTCGCGATCATGGACCTCGTCGGCAAGCACTACGGCGTCAGGCTCTGCGACCTTCTCGGCGGGGCCACTCAGGAGCGCCTGCCGGCCTACTACGCCACCGGCATCGGCGAGCCGGAGGAGATCGCGCGCCTGTCCCAGGAGAAGGTGGCCGAGGGCTATCCGCGCATCCAGGTCAAGGTGGGCGGACGCGACGTGGCGATCGACATCGCCGTGGTCCGCAAGGTGTGGGAGCGTGTGGGCAGCGCCGCGCAGATCGTCGTCGACACCAACCGTGGCATGACGGCGAGCCAGGCGCTACGCCTGAGCCTCGCCTGCCGCGACATCCCCTTCGTCTTCGAGCAGCCCTGCAACACCATGGAGGAGGTCGCCGCCATCCGCGCGCAGATCGCCCACCCGATCATCCTGGACGAGAGCACCGAGAGCCTGGCCGACCTGCTGCGCGCCGTGGCGCTTGGCGTCTGTGACGGCTTCGGCCTGAAGATGACCCGCCTGGGCGGGATCGGGGCGATGGTGACGGCGCGGGAGATCTGCCACGCCCGCTCCATGCCGCACACCTGCGAGGACTCCTGGGGCGGCGACATGGTAGCTGCCGCCGTGCTGCATCTCGGCGCCACGGTCGAGCCCCGCCTGCTGGAAGCGGTCTGGACGGCCGGCAGCTACATCGACGGCTGCTACGATCCGATCAACGGCATCAGGGTCGAGGGCGGCCACTTCCGCGTGCCCCTGGGCCCCGGCCTCGGCGTGGTTCCCGACGAGAGCCGTTTCGGCCGGCCGATAGCCTCCTACGGCTGACCAGGGGGCGGCAGACGCGCCAGGCGCGCGCCTGCCGCTCCCTGCGGAGCCTTACTTGCCGAGGATCTCGTCTGTGGTCGGGGTCTGCGCGTAGGCAAAGCCCAGCGCCGACATGTAGGCAGCATGCACCTCTTCGGCCGGGACCACCTTGCCGCGGAACTCCAGGTCGCGGGTGGCACAGGCGTCGATGGCGACGGTGCAGGCATAACCGAAGTCCTTGGCCGCGCGCGTCACCGCGTCAATGCACATGTGGCTCATCGCGCCGCAGATCAGCAGCTCTCCGATGCCCGCCTCGTCGAGGACCGCCTTGAGGTTGGTGCCCTGGAAGGAGTTGACGGTGTGCTTCAACACCTCGGCCTCGCCAGCCAGCGGCTTCACCAAGGGATGGATCTCCGCCCCCGGCGTGCCCGGCGCGAAGAAGGGGGCATCGGCGCTCAGGAACTCGTGGCGCACGTGGATCACGCTGTCGCCCGCCGCACGTGCCGCGGAGAGCAGCCTGACGGCGTTCTCGCTCGCCTCGTCCATGCCCTTGAGCTCCCACCTGCCGCCGGGAAAATAGTCATTCTGGATGTCAATCGTTAAGATGGCCCGCTTGGTCATGTTCTCTTTCCTTGATTGCCGTTTGGCATGCCATCTGGACAGGCTAAGGCGCTTGGGCAAGAGTGACACCTGGCGGAACTGACAGTTTAAGGGCCAAATCGGACAAAATGCAGCAGCAAGCCCTGCATATCGCCATCCTCGACTACCCCGGCGCGCAGATCGCCGCCGTGCACGGGCTCTGCGATCTCTTCCTCTCCGCCGCCCGCCTGCACCAGGGGCCGCCGCCGCTCAGGGTCAGCCTCTGGGACAGCGATGGCCAGGCGCGCTGGGCACCCCGGCAGAGCTTCGACGAGCCGCCGAGCGGCCCGGTGACGGTCCTGCTGCTGCCGCCCAGCCTGGAGGGCACCCGCTGGCGCGAGGAGGCTCCCGCCCTGCCGGCCTGGGTCGCGGCCCGCCACGCCGAGGGCAGCCTGCTCTGCTCGGTCTGCACCGGCACCTTCCTGCTGGCCGACAGCGGCCTGCTGGCGGGGCGCAAGGCCACCACCCACTGGGGCCTGGCCGAGCGCTTCCGGCGGGAGTTTCCCGAGGTCAATCTCGAGGTGGAGAAGCTGGTGATCGACGAGGGCGACCTGATCTCGGCCGGCGGCCTGATGGCCTGGGTCGATCTCGGCCTCCGCCTGGTCGAGCGCTACCTGGGGACCGCCACCATGCTGGCGACGGCGCGCTACCTGCTGGTCGACCCCGGCGACCGCGAGCAGCGCTACTACAGCCGCTTCGCGCCGCGCATGGATCACGGCGATGCCGCCGTGCTGAAGGTGCAGCGCTGGCTGCAGACGCCGGAGGCCGAGCGGGCCAGCGTGGTCCGAATGGCCGAGATCGCGGGCCTCGGCGAGCGCACCTTCCTGCGCCGCTTCCAGAAGGCCTCCGGCCTCACGCCCAAGAGCTACCTGCAGCACCTGCGCGTCGCCCAGGCGCGCGAACTGCTGGAGCGCGGCGGCGTCTCGATCGACCAGGTGGCCTGGCAGGTCGGCTACGAGGACCCGGGCGCCTTCCGCAAGGTCTTCCACAAGGTCGTCGGCCTCACCCCCGGCGACTACCGTCACCGCTTCGGCGTCGGCTAGGTCAAGGAGCGGGGCGCCAGGCGGCGGAGAGGAAGCGCCAGGCCTCGACCATGGTGTCGAGGTCGCGGTTGACCCGCCACTTGGGCTCGTCGCTCTGCTCGGCGTCCAGCGCCGGCACCCGGTGGCCGCCGCCCTTGATCTTGAACAGCCTGACGTTGGGCTCGTCGGCGCAGCCGGTCCACTCCAGCAGCAGCACGCTGCTGCCGTCGTCCGGGTCGATGTCGGGCAGCCGTTCCCCCTTCTGGCCGCGACAGCCGTGCAAACGGCGCCAGTGCTCCATCACCTCCGGCACCGAGACCTCGCGGCCGGTGCGGAAGATCCAGCCGTCGTAGGGCAGCACCTGGTCGTTGTCACCGTGCACCTGCAGCAGTGCCGGCGGCTGCTCCGGGCTGCAGTCGGCGATGTGGCGCTCGTGCGCCGTGCCGATCAGCGCCGCCGCCGCGGCGAAGGGGGTGTCGCGGAGGCAGATCAGGCGATGAGTCATGATCGCCCCGTCGGAGATGCCGACCAGGTAGAGCCGCTCGGGATCGGCCAGCCCCTCGGACACCAGCGCCGCCACCAGCCCCAGCAGGTAGGACTCGTCGTCGACCTGCTGGCCATTCTCCAGGGTGGTCTCCATCAGGCCCGGCACCAGATTCCACTGCCCGCGGTAGGCGGAGGGAAAGACGGCGACAAAGCCCTCCGCCTCGGCCAACGCCGCCAAGCGCGGCCAGGCGAGATCCTCCGGTGTCTGCCAGCGCACCTCTACTTCCGGGGGCTTGCGGTAGCCGTGCAAGGCCAGCACCAGCGGCCCCGGCCGGGTCTTGTCCACCCGGCCGTCGACGACCCAGGCCAGCCGGTCGGTCTCCTGCACGCGATCGATCCTGGCCTGACCTTGCGCCAGGGAGGGCAGCGCGAGCAGCGGCAGGACGAGCAAGAGGGGGAAGAGGCGCATGCTATTGGCTCCATCCAGGTCGGTGACGGGCGGCGACAGGCGCAGGCTACAACTCTTTCGCGATATTGGCCAGCGAGCCGGCGGCGAGCGAGCAAAGCCTGCTCGACAGGCGGGCGCTCGGCGCAATAGCCTTCCCGGCGGCAGCAAACCGACAAGGAGGCAGACCATGCCCGTCGATGTGAAGTACTCCACCAAGGCCCGTGCCACCGGCGGCCGCGACGGCCATGCCAAGAGCCTGGACGGCCCGGTCGACGTGAAGCTGACCACGCCCAAGGAGCTTGGCGGTGGCGGCGGTGACGGGACCAACCCCGAGCAGCTCTTCGCCTGCGGCTATGCCGCCTGCTTCATCGGAGCGCTGAAGTTCGTCTCCTCGCAGGGCGGGCCGAAGGTCCCGGCCGACGTCAGCGTGGTCTCGACCGTCGGCATTGGGCCACGCTCCGAGGGCGGTTTCGGCCTCACCATCGCACTGGAGGTCGACCTGCCCGGCCTCTCGCAAGCCGACGCCGAGACCCTGATCGCGAAGGCGCACGAGGTCTGCCCCTACTCCAACGCCACCCGCAACAACATCGACGTGAAGCTGTCGGTGACGCAGTGACCTGTCGCCAGGTCGCGCGACCCTAAGGAGGCTTCGGCCCGGTGCAGAATCGAGGTCGAGAGGACTCGCCGGGACCCTTCGGCCGGCTCAAGCAGCGTCTTGGGGCCTGGGCGAAGATCATCAAGCGCGACCTACTGGTGCTCTACCTGGCCGGACGCGATCCGCGCGTGCCCTGGTACGCGAAGCTGCTGGCCTTGGCGGCCGTCGCCTACGCGCTGAGCCCGATCGACCTGATCCCCGACTTCATCCCGGTCCTGGGCTACCTCGACGACGCCCTCCTGCTGCCGCTGGCGATCCTGCTGGCCCTGCGCCTGATCCCGCCGCAGGTCCTGGCCGAGCTGCGGCAGGAGGCCAGCCGACGCCTCGACGAACGGCTGCCGCGCAGCCGCGCCGGTCTGGTCCTGGTCGCGGGCCTCTGGCTGCTGGCGGCCCTGCTGCTGGCCTGGCTGCTGCTGCCGCTCTGATCCTCAGAACAGGAAGTAGCGCTGGGCCATGGGCAGGACCTCCGCCGGCTCGCAGGTGAGCAGCTCGCCGTCGGCGCGGACCTCGTAGGTCTGGGGATCAACCTCCATCACCGGCAGGGCGTCGTTCAGCACCATGTCCTTCTTGCCGATGCCGCGGGTGCCCGAGACCGGCAGCAGCGGCCGGCTGAGGCCCAGGCGGCCGCTGAGGTCGGAGGCCAGCCCCGCCTGGCTCACGAAGGTGACCGAGCGCTGGGTCAGCGAGCGCCCGAAGCTGGCGAACATCGGCCGGTAGTGCTCGGGCTGCGGCGAGGGGATGGAGGCGTTGGGATCGCCCATCACCGAGGCCGCGATGGCGCCCCCCTTCAGCACCAGGTCCGGCTTCACCCCGAAGAAGGCCGGACTCCAGACCACCAGGTCGGCCAGCTTGCCGACCTCCAGCGAGCCGACGTGCTGGGCCACGCCCTGCGCGATCGCCGGGTTGATGGTGTACTTGGCGATGTAGCGCCGGCAGCGCAGGTTGTCGTTGTCGCCGGTCTCGCCGGGCAGCGCCCCGCGCTGGCGCTTCATCTTGTCGGCGGTCTGCCAGGTGCGGATGACCACCTCGCCGACCCGGCCCATGGCCTGGCTGTCGGAGGCCATGACCGAGAAGGCGCCCAGGTCGTGCAGGATGTCCTCGGCGGCGATGGTCTCCTTGCGGATGCGGCTCTCGGCGAAGGCCACATCCTCCGGAATACGCGGGTTCAGGTGATGGCAGACCATGAGCATGTCGAGATGCTCGTCGAGCGTGTTCACCGTGTAGGGCCGCGTCGGGTTGGTCGAGGAGGGCAGCACGAAGGCCTCCCCGCAGAGCTTGATGATGTCCGGGGCATGGCCGCCGCCCGCACCCTCGGTGTGGAAGGCGTGGATGGTCCGCCCCTTCATCGCCGCGCGGCTGACCTCGACGAAGCCCGACTCGTTGAGCGTGTCGGTGTGGATCATGATCTGCACGTCCAGGGCGTCGGCCACGCCCAGCGCGCAGTCGATCACCGCCGGCGTGGTGCCCCAGTCCTCGTGCAGCTTCAGCCCGCAGGCGCCAGCCTCGACCTGCTCCTCCAGGGCGCGCGGCAAGCTGGCGTTGCCCTTGCCGAAGAAGCCCAGGTTCATCGGGAAGGCCTCGGCGGCACGCATCATCTCGCCCAGGTGCCAGGCGCCCGGCGTGCAGGTGGTGGCGTTGGTCCCGGTCGCGGGGCCCGTGCCGCCGCCCATCATGGTGGTGATGCCGGAGTTCAGCGCCTCGTCGATCTGCTGCGGGCAGATGAAGTGGATGTGCACGTCCAGCCCGCCCGCGGTCACGATCTTGCCCTCGGCGGCGATCGCCTCGGTCGAGGGGCCGATGACGATGTCGACGCCGGGCTGGGTGTCGGGGTTGCCGGCCTTGCCGATGGCGACGATGCGGCCGTCCTTCAGGCCGATGTCGGCCTTGATCACGCCCCAGTGGTCCAGGATCACCGCGTTGGTGATGACGGTATCGACCGCGCCCTCCTCGCGGGTGCGCTGCGACTGGCCCATGCCGTCGCGGATCACCTTGCCGCCGCCGAAGGTGACCTCCTCGCCGTAGACGGTGCGGTCCTCCTCGACCTCGATGAAGAGCTCGGTGTCGGCCAGGCGGACCTTGTCGCCGACCGTCGGGCCATAGAGGCCGGCATAGGCCTCGCGCGAGAGCCGGGCGGTCATGCCTCGCCTCCCAAGTCGGCCCCAAGATCACCCATGACCTGCTGGTTGAAGCCGATCACCCGGCGGGCGCCGGCATAGGCCACCAGGACCACCTCGCGGCTGTTGCCGGGCTCGAAGCGCACCGCGGTGCCGGCCGGGATGTTGAGGCGCATGCCGCGCGCCTTCTCGCGATCGAAGGCCAGGGCCTCGTTGGCCTCGAAGAAGTGATAGTGGCTGCCGACCTGCACCGGCCGGTCGCCGCCGTTGGTGACCACCAGGGTTACGGTGGCGCGACCGGCGTTGATCTCGATCTCGCCCTCTTGGGTGATGACTTCGCCCGGAATCATGCCCGTTCTCCCTAGCGGATGGGGTCGTGGACGGTCACCAGCTTGGTGCCGTCGGGGAAGGTGGCCTCGACCTGGACCTCGTGGATCATCTCGGCCACGCCCTGCATGACCTGATCGCGGGTCAGCACCGTGGCGCCGCTGGCCATCAGCTGGGCGACGCTGGCGCCGTCGCGCGCACCCTCCACCACATGGTCGGTGATCAGGGCCACGGCCTCGGGATGGTTCAGCTTCACACCACGCTCCAGCCGCCGGCGCGCCACCTGGGCGGCCATGGCGATCAAGAGCTTGTCGCGCTCACGCGGTGTCAGGCGCATCGACCCCCTCCTCTTCTGCACTCGCCTCTCCGTCTGCCAAAGAGGCTAGCCGGCAAAGCCGCCTAACCGCCAGCATCCGCTGCGAGACCTTGTGACGCTTCCCAGGCCCGGCGCAAGGTTTCGCCCTCGCCCCGGAAGTGCTCGTCCAGCGGGGTCAAGTGCTGGATCCGGTCGCCACGAAAGTTCCGGAAGTCCCGCCGCAGCTCGCACCAGGCCGTCATCACCACGACTTCGACGAAATAGGTGATCGCGATCGGCCTGACCCGCCGCTCGGTCAGTCGCCCGGCCCCATCGGCATAGACCAGCAGCAGCTTGCGTTCCTCCAGGATGGCGGCGCGCAGGTCGCCCAGGTCGACCCGCTCGGGCGGCGGCACGCCCCAGTCCGAGACCCTGAGCGCCGGCGCCGCCCCGATCGCCTCGATCTTGCCCAACACCCGCCTGGCGGCGGCGTTGAGACCGCGGTCCCCGGTGCGCCCCAGCAGGGAGAGGCCGACCTGGATCGCCTGCAGTTCCTCGCTGTCGAAGTTGAGCGGCGGCAGGTCGTAGCCCGGCCGCATGACGTAGCCGACCCCGGCCTCGCCGGCGATCGGCACCCGCATCGCCAGCAAGGCCGCCATATCGCGGTAGACCGTGCGCTCCGACACCTCCAGGCGCGCCGCGATGGCCTCCGCCGTCAGCGGGCGCGTCGCCCGTCGCAGCAACTGGATGATCTCGAACAGACGATCGGCGCGACGCATCTCCGCCCTCCCGCACGGCACCTCGCAAAGCTAGCCGAAACCTCCTGACAGTATGCTGTCAGGAGCGTCTCCGTAAAAGGGATCTCGATCCGATACGGACAGGGAGACGACAGGTGGCCGACACGACGCTTGCAAAGGAGAAGAGAGGTCTCGACCGGCACACCGCCGGCGTCCTCCTGCTGCTGGTCTCGGCGCTGGTCTTCAGTACCGCCGGCCTCTTTACCAAGGGCGTGGCGGCCGACTCCTGGAGCATCATCTTCTGGCGCGGGGTCTCCGCCGCCGGCTTCACCCTCGGCTACTTGCTGCCCCGAGGCCGCATCACCGCCGAGTTCCGGGCCATGGGCGCCAGCGGCTGGGCCGTGGCACTGATCGGTGCGGCTGGTACGGCCGCCTACATCCCCGCCCTCAAGATCACCTCGATCGCCAACGTGACCCTGATCTATGCCGCGGTGCCGCTGCTGGCCGCGGCCCTGGCCTGGGCCTGGGTCGGCGAGCGTCCCGGCCGGCGGGTCGCGCTCTGCTGTCTCGCCGCCTTCCTGGGCGTGCTGGTGATCGTGCGCGGCTCGCTCGGCAAGCCGGAGCTGCTGGGCGACTTGCTGGCAGTGGGCATGACCTTGAGCCTTGCCTCGATCCTGGCCATCTACCGGCGCTATCCCGAGACGCCGGCCGGCATGCCGTCCGTCTTCATGTCGCTGCTTCTGCTGCCGCCTGCGCTGCTCTTGTCTGAACCCTTCACCATCGCGCCGCAGGAGATCCCGGTCCTGATCATCTTCGGCCTGGTCTTCGCGCTGGCTTCGGTGACCCTGGGCGAGGGAGCGCGACGGGTACCGGCAGCGGAGGCAGCCTTGCTCTCCGCGCTGGAAATGCCGCTGGCGCCGCTCTGGGCCTGGCTGCTTCTGGCTGACTTACCGCCAGCGGCGACTTGGATCGGCGGCGCCATGATCATGGCCGCAGTGCTCACCTCGCAACGCGCCCGATAAGGGCAGACAGGCAGGAGATTGCATCTCTCATGGATCGTCTTACTCCTGAGCTGCAGCGCTTCATCGAATCCCAGCGGCTCTTTTTCGTCGCCACGGCCGCGCCGGAAGGGCGGGTCAACCTGTCGCCCAAGGGCATGGACACGCTGCGCGTACCAGCACTTGACCGCATCCGCTGGATGAACTTGACCGGCAGCGGCAACGAAACCGCAGCCCATGTCGCCGAATGCCCGCGTATGACACTGCTGTTCTGTGCCTTCCAGGGCAGCCCGTTGATCGTCAGGGTCTACGGCGAGGCAAGGGTGCTGCACCCCCACGACGGCGACTGGCAGGCGACAGCGGCGGGCTTTCCACCGATGGCGGGCCAGCGCAACATCTTCGACCTGTCAATCGACCTGGTCATGACCTCCTGCGGGACCGGCGTCCCGGTCATGCCGGTCGTCCGCGAACGCGGACCGGAGGAGCTGCTCCCCTACTACGCCCGGATGGGGCCGGAGGAACTGCAGGCCTACTGGCAGCGCAAGAACAGGCTCAGCCTGGACCGAAAGAAGACCGGGATCAGCCCCGCATAATTGGCACTGTCGTTCTCGTCCTCGAGCCTCTATCGCTGGGTCCACGGGAGGGCTAATGCAAAAAGAGGCGGTGACAAGGGCGCGCAAGCCCATCTTCTACGGCTGGTGGGTGGTCGCGATCGCCTTCGTCACCATGGGCGTGGCGATCGCCGGCAGGACCAGCTTCTCGCTGCTGTTCCCCGAGATCCTCACGGAGTTCGGCTGGTCTCGCAACGTGACCGCCGGCGCCTTCTCGCTGGGTTTCCTGGTTTCGACCGCGATGATGCCGCTGATCGGGCTGATGATGGACCGCAGCGGCCCCCGGCTGATCATCCCGCTGGGCGGCGTGCTGGTGGCCGCGGGCTTCCTGCTGCTGCCGCTGGTCGACAGCCCCTGGAGCTTCTACGCCACCATGGGCCTCTTGGTGATCAACGGCTCCATGGCGATGAGCTACCTGGTGCACTCGATGTTCCTGCCGGCCTGGTTCGTGCGCAACCGGGGGCTTGCGGTCGGCATCGCCTTCTCCGGCGTCGGAGTCGGCGGCTACCTGCTGCTGCCGCTGATCCAGGGGCTGATCGACGCCGAGGGCTGGCGGACCACCTCTCTGGTGATGGCCGCGGCGATCGCGATCGGCATCATCCCGCTCAATGCCCTGTTTCAGCGCGGCAACCCGCAGCAGATGGGGCTCGAGCCCGACGGCGGCCCGGCCCGCAGGAAGCTGGACCGCCCCGCCCCCGATCCCATCGTCGACCGCGCCTGGGCGGAGACCGACTGGACCCTGCGCCGCGCCGTCCGCACCCGGCGTTTCTGGTGGCTCTTCCTCGCCTTCTTCTGTGCGCTCTTCGTCTGGTACGCGATCCAGGCGCACCAGACCCAGTTCCTGATCGGGCAGGGCTTCGACGGCGCCACCGCGGCCGAGGCGCTGGGGCTGGTCGCGCTCTTCGGCATCGTCGGCCAGATCGCCGTCGGCTGGCTGTCCGACCGGATCGGGCGCGAGGCCGCCTGGAGCCTCGCCATGCTGGGCTTCGCCGCCTGCTACCTGGCCCTGCTGGGCATGTACGAGAGCCAGAGCGAGGGGCTGCTCTACGTCATGGTCGCCGGCCAGGGCCTGCTGGGCTACGGCATGGCTTCGCTGTTCGGCGCGGTGATGGCGGAGCTCTTCGCCGGCAAGCAGATCGCCCGCATCGTCGCGGTCTTCTCCTTGGGCGGCAATTCCGGCGCCGCGCTCGGCGTCTGGTTCCTGGGCATCGTCTACGACACCAGCGGCAGCTACCAGGTCGGCTTCTGGGTCTGCTTCACGCTCGCCCTGGTCTCGATCGCCGGGATCTGGCTCGCCGCCCCGCGCAAGGTCCGGCTGGTCGCGGGCCGGGCGGCCAAGCAGGCCACCAGGCGCAGCGCCGGCGCCTGACGTCTCGTCACGGCCCCTGCGTCGGTGCCGTCCGGTTCTGATCCAGCAGTTCGCGCACCCGCCGCAGCCCGGGCAAGAGGGAGCGCATCGCGTCGATCTCCGCCTCCGTGGCGAGGGAATCGAGCACCTGCATCACCTCGGCGATGGCCCGCTCGCGGAAGGCCCGGCCCGCCTCGGTCAGGTAGACCAACTTCGAGCGCCCGTCCTCGGGGTGCGGTTCCAGGCGGATCAGACGGCGCTGCGACAGCACCTTGAGGGCGTGGCTCATCGTCGGCTTGGTCACCTGAAAGGCGGCGGCCAGTTGCAGCGGCGTGCGGCCGTCGCCCAGCCGCACCATGTGGTTCAGGATCGAGAAGTGCGGCGTCGACAGCCCCTCCGGAAGGCAGCGATCGAAGATGGTCGACGAGAGCTGGGCGATGATGCCGATCTCGGTGAAGAAGGCGAAGGCCTCGTTCAGGTGCTCGCCGTCGGTCATGCTCTGCCCCTATGCCGGGATGATCCTGCTGTCCAGCGGCCAGCGCGGAGCCGGCCCAACGGCCGGACCATAGCCCAAGCGACCCAGCATCTGAATGGTGCCCCCGTCAGGAGCCAGGCTCTCGTGCAGGCGGGCGCGGAGATCCTGCATCTCCGGATATTCCTGCAAGGCCTGGCTCATGGGCTGCAGGCCGAGACCGATCGCGGTCGCCGCCAGGTTGATCCGCAGCCAGTCGCGTCCGGCGGCGATCTGCTCCCTACGGCTGTTGCCGGGCGTGACCACCCAGATGTGCGCCATCGCCGTATCGCAGCTCTCCAGCACCGCGGCGATTCCCTGGGTATAGGCAGAGCTGTTCCTGTCCAGCGCAGCCTCGCGGGTGAAGAGGCCGGCAAGTGCCATGGCCTCGTAGAAGGGGCCGGAGAAGGCGATCCCGTCGGGATTGGCCTCGACCTCTGCCCTGCCAATGCGGAACAGGTCGACACTCTCCCGATAGGTGCGCGGGGTCTCGATCTCCAGCAACAGCGCCTGGTGCGTGAGCTTGCGTAACGCCTCTACTGCCTCCGGCCGGCTCGTCGCCTGCAGGCTGGTGCCATGACGGCCACTGATCAGCAGGCCTGCCAGCGCCGTCTGCGCGACTGGCAGCGCCGGATCGAAAGGCTCCTTGTTGGAGCGTCGCGCCAGGACGTGATCGAACAGCGGGTCCTTCGCGACGTCGGGGTCCTCGACGAAGGTCGCCACCGCGACCGGCCCGACACCCAGGCGCTGTCCGTCGCTCCCTTCCGGGAAGAGCTCCAGTTCGACCCGGAACCCGTCTGCTGCGGCCGCCATCACCATGAGTTCCAGGAAGCAGCCCAGGCCAATGGTGATCTGACGGTCGAAGGGATCGGTCTCGGGTAGCAGCCGCGTCCTGTCCACGAAGAGCGTGACCCGGTCTGGGACCGAGAGGTCGACCAGCCAGGGCTGACGGTTGTGCGGATTGGGGGCCAGGATGGCATAGGACAAGGCCCTGCGCCGGGGGGCCTGGTCGTCCCCAGCGTCTTGCCAAGGAGCCAGGGCCTTCGTTGGTTTGCTGGTCGCGGCGAGACCTGCCACCGCCCCGCCAGCCGCCAAGATAACGCCGCCGCCGATCACCGCGAGCATCTGTCTGCGTCGCATTCTCGCCTCCCATAATTCGACATCGAACCATCTACAATATAGTTTGATGTCAAATTATATCAACGACCCAGTTGGATCCCGACCGTCAGGCTGCTTGGCTGGCAACAGGACAGGCGCGACGGCGGCCTCGAGATCTACTGGGATGCCGAGATCGGCGCCCTGACAGCCTTTGGCGAGAGCGATGCGGTTGCTCTCTTCGTGGCGGTCTTCCGCTACGACAGCTTCGCGGAAGCAAGGGATCGCGCACCGCTTGCCTTCATCGACATGGTCTCCGAGGGTATCTGCTGGAAAGAGAACCCGTCGAATTTCACCCACAGCTGGGAAGACAAAGAGGTACAGTACGTCAATCATCCTGGCTTCTACTCCGGCACCGACCTCGCGAATGGCGATGCGCTGGATCTGTAGATCTCGATGACGGTCTCCGGCGAAGACTTTCTCGACTAGATGGTCAAGCAAGGATCGGCGGACGCGTGGAGGGCCCTGAAAGGACCCAAGAGACAGGACCGAAGAGACGAAGGACGACGCAATGTACGACATCGCGGTGATCGGCCTCGGGCTCATGGGGGCGGCCCTGGCAAGGGCCATTCGAGATGCAGGACACAACCTGATCGTCTGGAACCGCTCGCCGGGCAAGATGCAGCCCTTTCGAGAGGCCGGCGTCGCCTGCGCGGCGGACCTGCCCTCGGCGATCCAAGCCAGCGAGGTCGTGCTGGTTTGCATCGACAACTACGCCAATCTGCGCGCGCTCTTCGACACCGCTGCCACCGGCCCCTTGCTACAGGGCAAGGTTCTCGTTCACCTCAGCAGCGGCACACCGAGGGACGCCGCCAATGCGGCGGACTGGGTGCGCGCGCACGGCGCCGCCTACCTGGACGGCGCCATCCTGGCGGGACCGCACATGATCGGGACCGCACGGGCCACGATTCTCTTGTCGGGCGACGAAGCCGCCCATGCAGGGAGCATTGCCGTGCTGGAGTGCCTCGGTGTTGGGACCGTCCGCTACCTGGGCCCGACGGTCGGGGCTGCCTCGGCCTTGGATCTGGCCTGGCTGATGGCGAGCTACGGAAACTTCATCGCCGCGATCCAGGCCGCCAGCATCTGCAAGTCAGAAGGCGTCGGCGTCGACGCCTTCATCGACCTCGTCCCCGAGAATCCGTCACTACAGCACTTTGCGCGGGTGATCCACGAGGAGACCTACGACGACTTCACAGCCTCCCTGCGCGTCTGGGGCGAAGCACTGCAACACATTCAGCAACAGGGTCGGGACGCAGGCATCAGCACCGAGATCCCCGCCTTCATCGGCGGGCTCTTCGACAGGGCCCTCGCCGACGGACTCGGGGAAACGAACGTGATGTCGCTCGTCAAGGTGCTGCGCTAGAGCCTCGAAGGTCGTCCCTACTCCGCGGCGTCGCCGAAGCTCTCGTCGCTCAGCACCCAGTCCGGGCGCACCCAGTGGCAGGTGTAGCCGTGCGGCATGCGCTGGAGGTAGTCCTGGTGGATCGGCTCCGCCTCCCAGAAGGGGCCGGCTGGCTCCACTTCGGTCACCACCCGGCCTGGCCAGCGGCCGGTGGCGTTCACCGCCCGGATCACCGCCTCGGCCGTCGTCCGCTGCGCCTCGTCGGCATAGAAGATCGCCGAGCGGTACTGCGTGCCGCGGTCGTTGCCCTGCTGGTTCATCGTGGTGGGATCGTGGATCTGGAAGAAGAACTCCAGAAGGCGGCGATAGCTCAGGCGGGCCGGATCGAACACGATCTCGATCGCCTCGGCGTGGCCGCTGCGCCCGCCGCAGATCTCGCGATAGGTGGGGTTCGGACTCTCGCCGCCGGAATAGCCGACGCGGGTCGAGAGCACGCCCGGCACGCGCCGGATCAGGTCCTGCATGCCCCAGAAGCAGCCGCCGGCCAGGATTGCCGTCTCGCTCATGTCTCGCTCTCCTCTCCGAAATGCTTCAGGTAGGCGCCGTAGCCCGCCTCCTCCAGCTTCTCCTTGGGAATGAAGCGCAGAGAGGCGGAGTTGATGCAATAGCGCAGGCCCTCTGGCCCCGGACCATCGGGAAAGACGTGGCCCAGATGGGAATCGCCGTCGCGCGAGCGCACCTCGGTGCGCACCATGCCGTGGCTGCGGTCGACCTTCTCGATGACGCGCTCAGGTTCCAGCGGCTTGGTAAAGCTGGGCCAGCCGCAGTGCGAGTGGAACTTCTCGCGTGAGGTGAAGAGCGGCTCGCCGCTGACGATGTCGACGTAGAGCCCCTCGCGGGTGTCGTCCCAGTAGGCATTGCGGAAGGGCGGCTCGGTCGCGTCCTGCTGGGTCACCGCGTATTGTACGCGGTCCAGCCTGGCGATTGCCTCCTCCGTCTTCCGATAGGTCTTCTCGCTCATCGCGTACCTCGAAATCACATGTCGGACAGGGCTTGCGGCGCTTTCGGCTTCGCCAGAGTGGAGCCGCCTTCGCCGCAGCGCAACCGGTTCCAGAGATAGGGCCGGCCGCGCAGACCTGCCAGGGGGCGAGCGCCCCTCCGGCGATCACGCTGCGGTGTGCGGCCGGCCGCCTTATCTATCCCATGATCAATTGCAAGCGCTTTCCCCAACCGGCGCTGCAGGTCTGCCATCCATCGGGGTTTCCTTGACAGAAGCGGCTTCCTTTCGGCGTCCTACGCCACCCAAGGCCCTTGGTTTCGCTGCGCTGCACTCTTCCGGCATCGGCGGGACCGGACCCAAGAACCGGTCAAAACCGGCGTCGGTTGGAACAACGGGAAGGTACCTCCATGCTCTATGGCGTGCTCAGCATTCAGCGCATGATGCTGGAACCCCTGAACCTCGCGGCCGAAACCGGACAGATGCTGCTGGAGCCCTTTGCGGCGACCAGCTTCCCGGCGCGCACGCTCCATGCCGGCCTGGAGCTGGTCGGGCGGGTGACGCGCTCCTACGGCAAGCCGGAGTTCGGCCTGGACATCGAGCCCGAGGTCGCCGTCGAGAAGCCCTTCTGCCGGCTGCTGCGCTTTCAGGCGCGCCCTGGCGCCCCGGCCGGCCGCCGCTACCTGCTGATCGCGCCGCTGTCGGGCCACCATGCCACCCTGCTGCGCCACACGGTCGATTCCTTCCTCGACTACGGCGAGGTCTGGATCACCGACTGGACCGACGCCGCGCGGGTGCCCTTCCGCGAGGGCCGCTTCGGGCTCGACGACTATGTCGACTACCTGATGGACTTCATGGTGCGGATCTCGGGCGAGCGCGCCGATCGCGGCTATCATGCGATCGCGGTCTGCCAGCCGGGGCCGGCGCTGGCCACAGCTGTCACCCTGATGACCGAGAACGGCGTCGGCTTCCGCCCCTCCGCGATCACCCTGATCTCGGCGCCGATGGACGTCGAGGCCGCCCCGACCGAGGTCACCCGCCTCTCCCGCGCCCATGACCTCAACTGGTTCAAGAGCAACGTCATCCACACCGTGCCGCTGTCGATGCCCGGCGCCGGGCGGCTGGTCTATCCCGGCTTCCTGCAGCTCGCCAGCTTCATGGCGATGGATCCGGAGCGCCATGCCGAGAAGCACCTGACCCTCTTCTTCGACCGCCTCTCCGGCCAGCACGAGGCCGCGCAGAAGACGGTGGAGTTCTATGACGAGTACTGGTCCGCGCTGGACATGGACTCGGCCTTCTACCTCGACACCATCGATCGGGTCTTCCAGCAGCGGGAGCTGGCGCTGGGCAACGCCACCTGGCGCGGCCGAAAGGTCAACCCGGCGATCGTGACCGACATCCCGCTGCAGACCGTCGAGGGCGAGAAGGACGACATCTGCGCCCCCGGCCAGACCGAGGCGGCGCACGCCATCTTCTCCGGCCTCAAGCCCGAGCAGCGCGACCACCATATCGAGCCCGACGTCGGCCACTACGGCGGTTTCGCCGGCGGCCGCTTCCGCCGCAACATCCTGCCGCGCATCCTGGAGTTCGCTGACCGCCACGCGGGAGAGTGACGAAGGGCGCGCCCTCCTTCGAGGGAAAGCGGCGCGCTCTATTCCCTGGTATTGGGACAAGTGGAAACTGGTCCTTCGATCAAGCCGAAGGACCACTGGACGCAAGCCAGATTGATCAACGCGGAGTCACCCCTGCGCGCCGACACCGCTAACTCCCGATCGCGGCACCTTCCTCGAAGAGGGCGTCGATTTCCTCCGGCCAGTAGCCGATGGTCGAGAGCACCTCGCGGGTGTGCTCGCCCAGGCCTGGCGCAGGACGCAGCACCGCACCCGGCGTACCCGAGAAGGCAATCGGCAGGCCGATCGCCTTGGTCGGTCCGGCCTTGGGGTGCTCGGTCTCCACGATCATGCCGCGTGCTATGGCCTGCGGGTCCTGGTGCATCTGGTTGATGTCCAGCACCGGGCCGGCCGGCAGCCCGCCGGCCTCCAGCCGCTCCAGCCACTCGGCCGTGCTGCGGGTGCGGAAATGGGCGTTCAGCGCCTCGACCAGCTCCGGCAGGTGCTGCATGCGCCCCTGATTCAGCTCGAAACGCGGATCGTCGCGCAGCTCCGGCGCCTCCAGGATATCGAGCAGGCGCAGCCAGTTGGACTGGTTGGCCGCACCGATGTTGATCCAGCCGTCCGCCGTCTCGAAGGCCTGGTAAGGCGCGTTCAGGGGATGGGCGGAGCCCATGGGTTCGGGTGAAACCCCGGTGGCGAAGGCGATCGCCGACTGCCAGTAGGTGTGGGTGATCGCCGCCTCGAAGAGCGAGGTGTCTACCACCTGCCCCTCGCCGGTCTTCTCCCGGTGGTTCAAGGCTGCGGTCACGCCGAGTGCGGCCAGGATGCCGGCGGTGATGTCGGAGACCGGCGCGCCCACCTTCACCGGTGGCCGGCCCGGCCCCTCGCCGGTGATCGACATCAGGCCCGACATGCCCTGCGCGATCAGGTCGAAGCCGCCGCGGTCGGCATAGGGACCGGTACGCCCGAAGCCGGAGACCGCACAGTAGATCAGGCCGCGATTGTCCTTGCGAAGGGTCTGGTAACCCAGCCCCAGCTTCTCCATCGTGCCCTTGCGGTAGTTCTCGATGACCACGTCGCTGCGCTTCAGCATCCGGCGCAACGCCTTCACCGCACTCTCTTTCTTCAGGTCCAGGCAGACGCCGCGCTTGTTGCGGTTCATCATCAGGAAGGCGGCCGACTCGCCCCGAACATCGGGTGGCACGCTGCGGCGGGTGTCGTCGCCGTTGGGCTTCTCCACCTTGATGACGTCGGCCCCCATGTCGGCCAGCATCATCCCGCAAACCGGTCCGGCCATGATATGGGCAAGCTCGATCACCTTAAGGCCGGCGAGCGGCCCCTTTCCCCTCTCAGCCACGGTCTAACGCCCTTTCCAGTTCGGCCGCCGTTTCCCCAAGAAGGCCTCCAATCCCTCGCGAAAGTCCTCGCTCATGTAACAAAGCTGGATCAGGTCATGATCGTCAAGCTGGCTAGAAGCCTCACGCAGACGTCGCAGCCCCTCCTTGGTCGCGCGGAGGGTGAGCGGCGCGTGGCCGGCCAGAGTCTCGGCCAGCGCCTTGGCGCGCGCCAGCACCGCGTCACGGTCCTCCAGCACCTCCATCACCAGACCGGCCGCCAGGGCCTCCTCGGCGCCGACCAGGCGGGCGGTGAAGATCAACTCACGCACCCGGGCCTGGCCGACGATGGCGCTGAGCCGGGCCAGATTGGTGAGCGACAGGCAGTTGCCCAGGGTGCGGGCGATGGGAAAGCCGAAGCGCAGGTCCTTGCTGGCGATGCGCAGGTCACAGGCCGCCGCGATGCCGGCCCCGCCGCCGGTGCAGGCCCCGGTGATCGCAGCCAAGGTTGGAACCGGGCAGCGCTCCACCGCGCCCAGCACCCGGTCGATCCTGGCCTCGTAGGCCAGCGCGTCCTCGCCGGTCTCGAAGCTGCGGAACTGCGAGATGTCAGTGCCGGCGGCGAAGGCCTTGTCGCCTGCGCCCAGTACCACCAGGGCCTTGACCGAGCCGTCCTCCGGCATCTCGCTGCAGATCTTGGCCAGGCCCTCGTACATGGCGAAGGTCAGCGCGTTGCGCGCCTGCGGCCGGTTCAGGGTGACCCAGCCGATGCCCTCCTCCACGCGGTAGATCAGTTCGCCCTCTTGGTCGTCGCTCATGGAAGCTCCTTATCGCGGCAGAGGTTCTGGCCCCACCCGGCGTCGGCCGCGTCGGTCAGCGGTAGAAGTAGTCAACCAGAACCATGGGGACCTGCGGGATGTAGGTGCTGATCAGTAGGACCGCCAGCAGAACCGACACGAAGTAGATGTTGACCTTGGAGACCTGCCAGATGTTGGCCCGCGCGATCGAGCAGGCGGTGATCAGCACGCTGGCCACCGGCGGGGTCTGCTGGCCGATCGCCAGGTTCAGGGTCACCACCAGCCCGAAGTGAACCGGGTCGATGCCGGCGGCCTGTACCAGCGGCACCACGATCGGCACCACCAGGATGATCGCCGCGGCCGAGTGCAGGAAGAAGCCGATGATCAGGAAGAAGACGTTGAGGATCGCCAGGATCACATAGCGGTTGTCGGTCAGCGCCAGCATCTCCTGGGCCAGCTCTTGCGGGAGCTGGGCGCGGGTGAGGAAGCCGCCCATCAAGACCGAGGCCGCCACCAGCAGCATCACCACCGCGGTCTGCATGCCACCGTCCAGCATGGCCCGGCGCATCTGCCGGAAGTCGAACTCGCGGTACCAGAGCCCGACCAGCAGCGAGGCGAGCACCGCCAGACCGGCCGCCTCGGTGGCGGTGACGAAGCCACCGAAGATGCCGCCCAGGATGATCACCGGCAGCGCAAAGGTGGGCAGCGCGTCGATGAAGGTCGCGCGCACCCGGGCGAAGTTGAAGGTCTCCTCGCGCGGCAGGTTGTAGCGCCGGGCGAAGTAGTAGGCGACGACCATCAGCCCGACGCCGCCCAGCAAGCCCGGAATGAAGCCGGCAACGAAGAGCTGCTCGACGCTGGTGTTGGCCGAGACGGCATAGAGGATCATCGGGATCGAGGGCGGAATGATGATCGCCAGCGAGGCCGAAGAGGAGGTCAGCGCCGCGGCGAAGGGGGCGCTGTAGCCGCGCTTCTTCATCTGCGGGATCATGACCGAGCCCAGCGCCGCCACGTCGGCCACGGCCGAGCCCGAGATCTCGGCGAAGAAGAGCGAGACGCCGATGTTGACCATGGCGAGCCCGCCGCGCACGAAACCGATCAGGGCCGAGACGAAGTTGATCAGTCGGTCGGTGATGCCGCCGGCGTTCATGATGGCCCCGGCCAGCACGAACATGGGGATGGCGATCAGCGAGAACTTGGTCGAGCCGTCGTACATGTCGAGTGCGACGGTGACCAGGCTGTCCAGCCCCTCGGTCGCCAGCAGGCCGATGATGCCGGAAATGGCGAGCGCGACGGCGATGGGCACGTTGAGGCAGATCATCGCCACCAGTGCCAGGAACATGAAGAGGATCAGCATGGATCAGGCCTGCTCCTCGTTGATCTCGGGATGCTCCAGGGAGTGGCCTGAGGCGGTGACCTTCCAGTACGCCGGCAGGCTCAGGAGCTCGGCCAGGATGAAGAGCGCGCCCCCCACCGGGATGACCGACTGGGTGAGCTGCACCGGAACCCAGGTGAGCGACACCAGGGTCTCGCCCTCCAGCACCTCCAGGACCTCCATGCCGGTCCAGGTCATGATGGCGAAGAAGCCGATCACCAGCAGTTCCGCCACCACCACGCCCAGCATGCGTAGCGGCATGGGGATCGCCAGCAGCAGGGAATCGAAGCCGATGTGGCCGCGTTTCAAGGCAGCGAGCGCGGCCGCGTAATAGGTGATCCAGGAGAGCTGGATCGCCGCCACCTCGTCATACCAGGAGAGCGAATCGCCGGCGAAGCGAAAGGCGATGGCGACCACGACGACCACCGTCAGGGAGACCATCAGGAGAATGGTGATCCATTCCAAGAGCCATTCGAAGCCGCCCTTGAGCTGGGTCAGCATGCTGGGAGGGTCTCCTCGGATCGGGGCGCAGAAGCGGTGGCGACAGAATAAGGGCGCCGTTTCCGGTCAAGAAGGGGAAACGACGCCCCGGCTAGTCTCAGGAGCCCTTGGCCAGGCCCTGAACCGTTTCGACCAGCTCGGCCCCGCCGTCGACCTCGGCCGAGAACTCCTCGTAGATCGGCGCGGAGGCGGCGATGAAGGCGGCCTTGTCGGCCTCGTTCACCTCGACGCCGGCATCCTTGATCACCTGCAAGAGCTCGGTCTCGAGCCTGGCCGCGGTCTCATAGACGAAGGCCTGGGTCTCCGCGGCGCAGGTCACCAGCTTGTCCTGCACGTCCTGCGGCAGCTTGGAGAAGTGCTTGTCGGAGACCACGACGTAGGCCGGCGTATAGACGTGGCCGGTGATCGAGAGGTACTTCTGCACCTCTTGGAACTTGGCCGAGGCGATCTGGGCGTAGGGGTTCTCCTGCCCGTCGATCACGCCGGTCTGCAGCGCGGTGAAGACCTCGGAGAAGGCCATCGGCGTCGGGTTGGCGCCGTAGAGCTGGAACATCTTCACCCGCCAGGCGCCCTTGGGCGTGCGCAGCTTGATACCTTCCAGGTCCTCGGGCTTGTTGACCGGCCGCACGTTGTTGGTGATGTGGCGGAAGCCGTTCTCCCACAGGCCAATGATGCGGTAGCCCTTCTCCTCGACCGCCGGCTCCAGGACGCTGTCCATGATCGCCGCCTGGACCCGCTTCATGTGCTCGCGGTCCTGGATGATGTAGGGCATCTCGAAAACGCCGAAGACGTCTGCGACCGAGGACATGACCGAAGAGGGCAAGGCGAAGTCGACCTGCCCCAGCTTCAGCTTCTGCATCAGCTCCTTGTCCTTGCCGAGCTGCGAGGAGCCGAAGACCTGCACCTCGCCTTCGTCGCCCAGCGCCGCGTTGGAGCAGCGGGCGAACTCTTCCGCGCTCAGCGCGAAGAGCGAGCCGGGCGCACCGACATGGCCGAACTTCAAGGTCAGCTTTTCGGCCTGGGCGGTGCCGCCGAGGGCCAGGAGGGCCGCACCGGCGGCCAGGATCGTCGAAAGTCTCATCATGGTTCCTCCCTGTCTCTGCTTCGCAAAGTCCCCTTGGATGGGGCTTCTTCGGGATTGGCCGTCGCCGGCCGGGCTTAGAGAATGATCGTTACTGTGCGGCCTCGCTCTCGGAAGCTTGATCGCGTCCGCTGAGAGTGTCGAGGGCGGCCTGTGCCCCGCCGCGCTTGTAGGGGACGCCGGCCAGCTCCAGGCCCATCTCGACGCCCGACAAGGTTCCCATCAGCATCAAGTCGTTGAAGTCACCCAGATGGCCGATGCGGAAGACCCGGCCGGCCAGCTTCGAAAGGCCGTTGCCGAGCGACATGTTGTAGTTCTCAAGCACGACCGCGCGGTAGCGGTCGGCATCGTGGCCCTCGGGCAGCAGGACCGCGGTCAACGAGCCCGAGTAGTGGCGCGGCTCGCGGCAGAGCACCTCCAGCCCCCAGGCACGCACCGCACGGCGGGTCGCCTCGGCATGGCGCTGGTGGCGGGCGAAGACGTTGTCCAGCCCCTCCTCGTGCAGCATGTCGATCGCCTCGGCCAGGCCGTAGAGCAGGTTGGTCGCCGGGGTATAGGGGAAGTAGCCCTTGGCGTTCGGGGCCGTCATCTCCTCCCAGGACCAATAGGAGCGCTTGAGGTCGGCCGTCTTGCTGGCGGCCAGCGCCTTCTCGCTCACCGCGTTGAAGGAGAGGCCCGGCGGCAGCATCAGGCCCTTCTGCGAGCCGCCGACCGTCACGTCCACGCCCCACTCGTCGTGGCGGTAGTCGATCGAGGCCAGCGAGGAGATGGTGTCCACCATCAGGAGCGCCCCATGGCCGGCCGCATCCATCGCCTTGCGCACCTCGTCGATGCGCGAGGTGCTGCCGGTCGAGGTCTCGTTGTGGACCACGCAGACCGCCTTGATCTCACCGGAGGTGTCGGCCTTCAGACGCTCTTCGATGGCATCGGGGTCGGCGCCACTGCGCCAGTCGCCGCTGATGAACTCCGGCACCAGGCCCAGGCGCTCGGCAAGCTGCTTCCAAAGGGTGGCGAAGTGGCCGGTCTCGTACATCAGCACCCGGTCGCCCGGCGAAAGCGTGTTGACCAGGGCGGCCTCCCAGGCGCCGGTGCCGGAGGCCGGATAGATCACCACCTGCCCTTCTGTCTTGAAGACCGAGCGCATGCCCGCCAGCACCTTCTGGCCCAGCTCGCCGAAGGCCGGACCGCGGTGATCCATGGTCGGCAGGTCCATGGCCCGCAGGACCCGGTCGGGCACGTTGGTCGGCCCCGGAATCTGAAGAAAGTGTCGTCCAGTCGCTACCATGACGCCGGTCCCGTCTCTCTGGCCATCTTTCCCTGGCCACCTCTCCCTGGCGAAGACGCTGCCGCAGCAAACCGCTTGAACTCTGGACCGCCTGAACGATTCTTTGGTTCGATCGCCGCTGGGCGGCCGGCGGCCTGCTGCTATGCTGTCGCCTTGCCGAATAGCTCTTTCGGTATTATGAATTATGCATTCAAAATGCAAGTTCCTTTTCGCTGCTGCGCTGCCCACTTCGAGCGGTTCGCGGCCGCAAGGGTTTAAGGAGACCTCCGGTGCCTGACCTGTCCGAACGCCTCTCTGCCGCGATCGAAGGAGAGGTCCACTTCGACCGCTTCTCGCGAGGACGTTACGCGACCGACGCTTCGATTTACCAGATCTTTCCGCTGGGCGTGGTGGTGCCGAAAAGCATCACCGACGTCGAGGCGACCCTGGAGATCGCCCGCGAGGCCGGCGTCCCGGTGCTGCCGCGCGGCGGCGGCACCTCGCAGTGCGGGCAGACGGTGAACGAGGCCATCGTCATCGACGTCTCCAAGCATCTGAACCGCCTGGTCGAGGTCGATGCCGAGGCCAGGCGCGCCAAGGTGCAGCCCGGTATCGTGCTGGATCAGCTCAACGCCGCGCTGCAGCCGCACGGCCTCTGGTTCCCGGTCGACGTCTCGACCTCCTCGCGCGCCACCATCGGCGGGATGACGGCCAACAACTCCTGCGGCTCGCGCTCGATCCGCTACGGCACCATGCGCGACAACGTCGAGGCGCTGGACTGCCTGCTGGCCGACGGCCGGCGGGTGCACTTCGGCCCTACCGACCGCGCACTTGCCGGCAGCAACCAGCCGGACGAGACCGCCGCCCTCTTCCGCGACCTGCTCGACCTCGGCGCCCGCGAGGCCCAGGAGATCAAGGCCCGCTTCCCCGACCTCATGCGCCGGGTCGGCGGCTACAACATCGACGCGCTGGTGCCGGGCAGCCAGCCCAACAACCTGGCCCACCTGCTGGTCGGCTCCGAGGGCACCCTGGCCTTCACCGAGACGGCGGAGCTGCGCCTCTCCCCCATCGCCCGCAACAAGACCCTGGGGGTCTGCCACTTCCCCAGCTTCCGCCAGGCGATGGAGGCGCCGCAGCACATCGTCAAGCTGGGTCCGACCGCGGTCGAGCTGGTCGACCGCACCATGATCGACCTCTCGCGCCAGATTCCGCTGTTCCGCGACACGGTGGACCGCTTCGTGCGCGGCGAGCCGCAGGCGATCCTGCTGGTCGAGTTCGCCGAGGAGGACCAAGCCGAGAACCTGCGCCGGCTGGAGGCGCTGGTGGAGCTGATCGCCGAGCTCGGCTTCAAGTGGGGCG
This sequence comes from Rhodospirillaceae bacterium N.6G, assembly GCA_046233115.1. Classification (GTDB taxonomy): domain Bacteria; phylum Pseudomonadota; class Alphaproteobacteria; order Kiloniellales; family JACOMY01; genus JACOMY01. Next base: position 76,719 of record JBJXHM010000012.1, read on the forward strand.
ATCCGGGCAAACAGGAGGGCGGCGTGGTCGAGGCCCGCGATCCGGCCTTCCAGAAGGCGATCTGGGAGGTGCGCAAGCAGGGCCTCAACATCATGATGTCGATGAAGGGCGAGGGCAAACCGGTCTCCTTCGTCGAGGACTGCGCGGTCCGGCTGGAGGACCTGGCCGACTACACCGGCCGCCTCACCGACATCTTCCACAAGCACGGCACCGACGGCACCTGGTACGCCCATGCCTCGGTCGGCACCCTGCACGTGCGGCCGGTCCTGAACCTGAAGCAGGACAAGGACGTGAAGGCGCTGCGCGCCATCGCCGAGGAATGCTTCGAGATGGTGCGGGAATACAAGGGCTCGCACTCCGGCGAACACGGCGACGGCATCGTGCGATCCGAGTTCCACGAGGCCATGTTCGGCAGCCGCATGGTGCAGTCCTTCGGTGAGGTGAAACGGCGCTTCGACCCGAGCGGCCTGCTCAATCCCGGCAAGATCGTCGATCCGCCGAAGATGGACGACCGCAGACTCTTCCGCTATCCGCCCGACTATCACGTGCCAGCGTTCGAGACCGTCTTCGACTGGTCGGCCTGGGGTGGTTCCGGCGGCGGTTTCCAAGGCGCGGTCGAGATGTGCAACAATAACGGCGCCTGCCGGAAGCTGACCGACGGCGTCATGTGCCCCTCCTACCGCGTCACCCGCAACGAGCGCGACCTCACCCGCGGCCGCGCCAACACCCTCCGTCTGGCGATCTCCGGCCAGCTCGGCCCCGAAGCCTTCACCTCCGACGAGATGGCCGAGACGATGAAGCTCTGCGTCTCCTGCAAGGGCTGCAAGCGCGAGTGCCCGACCGGCGTCGACATGGCCCGCATGAAGATCGAAGTGCTGGCGCGCCGCGCCAAGGAGCGGGGCCTCAGCGCCCGCGACCGCCTGATCGCCCACCTGCCGCGCTATGCTCCCTATGCGGCGCGCGCCCCCTGGCTCGCCAACCTGCGCGACCGGCTGCCGGGCCTGCCCTGGCTCTCCGAGCGCTTGCTGGGGCTCAGCGCCGCGCGCAGCCTGCCGCACTGGCATGCCCGCCCCTACCGGCCGGCAGCGACCGGCGCCGCAGCGCCCGAGGTGCTCCTCTTCGCCGACTGCTTCAACCGCTACTTCGAGCCGGAGAATCTGCAGGCGGCCGAGACCCTGCTCGGCCGCAACCAGACGCCCTTCGAGCATGCAGCTCCGCCCACGGGCCGGCCACTTTGCTGCGGGCGCACCTACCTGGCCGCCGGCCTGGTCGAGGAGGCCAAGGCCGAGATGCGGCGCACCATTGCCGTGCTGAAGCCCGCCATCGACCGCGGCGCCAAGGTGGTGGGGCTGGAGCCCTCGTGCCTGCTGACCTTCCGCGACGAGGCCCCGGCCCTGCTGCCCGGCGAGTGGAGCGCCGAGGAGGGTGCCAAGGTGCAGCTCTTCGAGGAGTGGCTGGTGGCGGAGAAGGCGGAGGGGCGCCTGCGCCTGCCGCTGGCGCCGATCGAGGCCAAGCGCGCTCTGCTGCACGGCCACTGTCACCAGAAGGCGATGAACGCGCTCTCGCCGGTACAGCGCAGTCTGGCGCTGATCCCGGAGCTGAAGGTGGAGCCGATCGCCTCCTCCTGCTGCGGCATGGCCGGCGCCTTCGGCTATCAGGCCGAGACTCAGGAGACCTCGCTGGCGATGGCGGAGCTGAGCCTGCTGCCGGCGGTGCGCAAGGCCGGGGCCGACAGCGTGGTGGTGGCCGACGGCACCTCCTGCCGCCATCAGATCCTGGACGGCGCTGGCCGCGAGGCGCAGCATGTGGTGGTCATCTTGCGCCAGGCGAGCGATAATGCGCTCAATTGACCCGGGCTCGGCCCGTCGGTCGGAAAGAGGGGAGGCCCAGCAGACGATGACCGAGACAGCCGTCCTACCGATTCGCCGCCGGTCCCTGCACGACGAGTTGGTCGAACGCCTGCGCCTCCTGATCGTCGAGGGCGACCTCGCACCCGGCAGCAAGATCTCGGAGAAGGACCTGAGCGACCTCTTCGCCGTGTCGCGAACGCCGCTGCGCGAGGCGCTGAAGGTGCTGGCCCGCGAAGGGCTGGTCGAGCTCTCGCCCAACCGCGGCGCCTCGGTCGCGGCCCTGACCCTGGACGACCTCGAGGAGGCCTTCCCGGTCATGGGCGCCCTGGAGGCGCTCTCCGGAGAGCTTGCCTGCCGCGCCATCACCAGCCGGGAACTGACCCAGGTCGAGGCCCAGCATCGGGCCATGCTGGAGGCCTACGAGCGCCGCGACATGCCGGCCTACTTCAAGCACAACCAGGCAATCCACCAGGCGATCCTCGATGCCGCCCGCAACCCCACCCTGGAGCAGATGCAGAGCGCACTGGCCGGCCGCATCCGCCGCGCCCGCTACATGGCCAACATGTCGGAAGACCGCTGGGCCAAGGCGGTGGCCGAGCACGAGGACATCCTGACCGCCCTCAAGGCCCGCGACGGCGAGCGCCTGGCGCAGATCCTGAAGCGCCACCTGGCCAACAAGCTGGCCACCGTGCGAGAGCACCTGCAGAGCGTCGCCGAGGCCGAGGAGCGCCAGCAAAGCCGCGCCTGAGGATCTTTACCCCCCTCTACTGCGACGCAAGAGAGGCAGACCCAGCAGCAGGATCGCGCCGAGCCCGGCGGCGACCGCCACCAGGGGATTGTCGGCCCAGGTGAGGTTGCTCACCACCAGGGCGACCAGCGCCCAGACCGCCGGCAGCACATAGGCATAGGAGGCCATACGCAGCGCCGCCGCGGCGGCCAGCACCAGCAGCAGGGCGAGCAGCAGCAGGCTGACCGCGGGCGTCTGCACTGTCAGCCCGGCGAGCGCCAGGGTCGAGGAGAGGTTGGCGAAGAAGGCGGCCGTGAGCCATCCGGCCAGCGCCTGCAACGGGTAGACCAGGAACCAGCGGTCCCTTGCGCCCGTCAGCCGGTCACCCAGCACAATCCCCAGACCCAGCGCCAGACAGAGTGCGACCAGGAGGATCAGGCTGCTGCCCCAGTCCAGGTTGCGCCAGGGCACGTAGAGCTCCCAGGCCGCGTTCAGCGCGAACACCAACGCGATCAGCCAGCCGGCGCGGGGCAGCCGCGCGCGCTCGTCCGGCAGGGCCTGGCGGACCGCCAGCACCAGGAACCAGAGGAACAGCGGCCCCCAGATCGCGAAGGCATAGCCGGCCGGCACCAGCGGCGTGCGCAGCGCTGCCGAGCGCGCGGCGATGGTGACTGGCCAGTCCAGCAAGATCGGCAGGTAGCCTACCAGGATCTGCACCACGGCCGCCGCCACCAGCAGAGCGGCGCGAAGGGCATCCAACGGTCCAGCGGCTCGTGCGCCGGTCATCGCTCCTCCTCCACCCGCTCCGGGCAGGGCTGCGGTAAACAAGGCTTGACCGCCACGCTGGGCGCTTCACATCCTGTGGTCATGATCATCCTCTTTCACGGCCGGCGGACCAGGCTCTGGCCGGCGCGCGCCAGCCGCCCGGCACCGCCGAGCGGAGCGGCCTCCGCATGACCGCGATCTGGGGCAGCGGACGGGTCCAGGCAAGCGGGCAGGAGCCCGAGCTTGCCAAGGCAGCCCCGCGCGAGGACTTTCTGGCGGCGCTGCGCCAGGTGCCGGAGCCGGTGACCGTGGTGGCAACCGACGGCCCAGCCGGACCGGGCGCGGTGACCGTGACCGCCTTCAGCTCGGTCTCGGCCGACCCGCCAACCGTGGTGATCTGCCTGCAGAGCCAGGGCAGTGCCGCCAGCGCGGTGATCGATAACGGCCGCTTCACCGTGAATTTCCTGGGCGACGCCGACCGCACCCTGGCCGAGGTCTGTGCAGGCCACGGCGGCGCCGACCACGCCGCCCGCCTGGCCGATCCCGGCTGGTTCCTCGGCGCCGACGCGCTGCCGCACTGGCGCAACGCCGTGGCCTACCTCACCTGCCGACTGATCGAGGCGGTGGAGATCGGCAGCCACCGCGTGCTGGTCGCCCGCGTCGTCGCCGCAGCCGAAGGTCCCTCCGAGGAGGCCCTGCTCTACCGCGCCCGCGCCTACCACCGCGTCGGCGACAAGCTGGGCGACAAGACCTAGAGCCGTCCTTTCGCTTTTCGCGGAAGCGCTAGCTGCGCTCCTTGCTCACAACCCACGACTGTGCGAAGCTCCTATCCGGCGAGAGGAGTCTGACCATGGCAATCATCTTTGGCGTTACCGGCCAAGATAACCGGTTGTTCGGAACCAGATACAGCGACAGAATCTATGGCCTCAGTGGGCGTGACATGCTCTACGGCTTCAGCAGCGACGACTGGCTTTACGGCGGCAGCGGAAAGGATACCTCGCTCGTTGGCAGCGAAGGTGACGACAGGATTTTTGGCGGCGACCAGGATGACACAGATCTCTTTGGAGGCAGCGGCGACGATACTATCTTCGGCGGCAGCGGAAACGACTCCAGACTGGGCGACGACTTTGGCAACGCTACGATTTTCGGTGGTGCAGGGGACGATCGTGTGCTTTTCGGCGGCTTTCACGACGACAGCCTCTTTGGTGGTAGCGGAGACGACGCAACTCTCCAGGGTGGACCGGGAGCCGATTTCGTTGCCGGCGACAGCGGCGACGATCAGGTGCTCTTCGGCGGCAGCGGCGATGATGTCCTCAGCGGTGGTGACGGGCGCGATACGTCGCTCTTCGGCGGCGAGGGCAAGGACAGTCTCTTCGGTGGAGGTGGGCACGATACCTCCTTGTTCGGCGGTTTGGGTGACGACTCGCTGTTCGGCGGAGGCGGCCAGGACATCTCACTGATGGGCGGGAGCGGTCACGACCTGCTCGACGGCGGCAACAACTCCGACATCTTGTACGGCGGCAGCCGCGGTGACAGTCTCTACGGCGGCTCCGGCAGGGACCGGCTCTACGGCGGTACCGGCGCCGACACGGGCCTCTTCGGCGGCGTACATCAAGATTGGATCTACGGCGGCAGCGCCTTCGACCTCTCACTCTACGGCGGCCAGGGCACCGACAAGATCTCCGGTGGCGAGGGCGGCGATTCCTTCCTCTTCGGCGGCGAGAACAATGACAGTCTGTTCGGCGGTCCCGGCGACGACCGCTACCTATCCGGCGGCCGTGGCGACGACTTGGTGGTGGGCGGCGCCCACGACGACAGCGCTCTGATGGGCGATAGCGGCAATGATCTGGTCAAAGGCAATAACGGCAATGATCAGCTCTTTGGCGGCAGCAGCGCCGACAGCCTCTATGGCGGGTCCGGCGAGGATCGCCTCTACGGCGGCGAGGGCGCCGACAGCAGCTTGTTTGGTCACGCCGGCGAGGACCGACTGTTCGGCGGCAGCGGCGACGATCTTTCGCTGAATGGCGGCGGTGCCGACGACAGGATCTATGGCGGTAGTGGGAATGACAGCACCCTCCTGGGCGCGTCAGGTCATGATGTCCTGGCAGGAGAAGATGGCGACGATGCTTTCCTGCGCGGTGGTAAGGGCAACGACAGCCTGAGCGGCGCCCAAGGCGACGATCGCTTCCTCTTCGGCGGACTTGACGACGACGGTCTCTTCGGCGGTCGCGATGATGACATCGGTCTGTACGGCGACGCAGGCAATGATAGCCTCTACGGCGGCAATGGCCAGGACGGCCAGTTCTATGGCGGCAACAGCAACGATTTCTTGTCCGGTGGCGTCGGCAGTGACACCAGACTCTTCGGCGGGAAGGGTAGCGACACCATCTTCGGCGGTAGCGGACCCGATAACCGAATCTTCGGCGGATTGGGTTCCGATACCCTTGTAGGTGACGCCGGTGATGACTTCGCCCTCTCCGGAGGCAGCGGCGACGATGTCGTCATGGGTGGCGAGGGCCGCGACGGGCAACTGTACGGGGGCAGCGGCATCGATTCGCTGTTCGGCGGCAACGGCGCTGACACCCTGAACGCCGCCAGCCAAGGCGAACTGCAGGCCGGCGACCTCTTCGACGGCGGAGCCGGCGTCGATACCCTCTTCCTGGGCCGAGGCGCCACCCTGCCGGCCGGCGTCACCCTCACCTCCATCGAGTTCGTGGTCTATGGTTAGGGCAAATCCCGAGCAGGCGGTATCGTCTGCGACGACGATTTGCGTGATCAAACAAGGGCCTGAAGCGTCGCAGCCGAGCAGATGTCGGGACTAAACACCTAGCGTACCCCACCCTCGATCGGCTGGGGCTGATCGGCCGGGGTGGCGATCTTGCGCCGCAGCCGGTCGGAGGGCAGCAGGTGCCAGCGGCGTAGCAGGCCCGGCAGGCCGCTGAGATCCAGGCAGAAGGGCAGGTAGGGGTTGGGCCGGCTCATGGCATAGAGCGCGACCCGCCGGCCCGGCGTCCGGCTCACCGCGCGGCAGTGGAAGCCGAAGGTGTCGGCCACCACCAGGGTGTTGGCCCTGACCGCCAGCGGCTTGGCCGGCGGCAGGTGCAGGCGCGCCAGCAGCGCCGGATCGCCCAGGCGGAAGGAGCCCTTGCGGTCCTCGGGATCCGTGGTCCGGCCGCTGGCGGCCAGCACGCTCATCCGCCGCTGCCAGGCCAGCCGCCGCCGGGTCAGGCGGTGCGAGCCCGGCACGTAGACGAAGGGGCCGGCCGCCTCCGGCACGTCGTCCAGGTAGTACCAGGCCTTCATCGAGGAATAGAAGCTGTCGATGTGCAGGTCGTTCTGCGGGTCGCGCGCGTCCGGCACGATGTGGCTGAAGACCGACTGCACCGACAGCAGCGGATGCACCCGGAAGGCCGCCACGTAGTCCAGCGGCCGCCGCCAGGCCGGACTCTTCAACAGCTTGGAGACCTGCGGCATGGCTGCCAGCACCTTGGGATCGAGCCGCAGGTGGCGGGTCAGCGCGTCGCCCTCCTGGTGCTCCACCACCGGCTGGCGTGCGCTCAGCACCTCGGCGCGCAAGGCCTCGAACTGCGCCTCGGGCAGCAGGTTCTCGAAGATGATGTAGCCGTCACGGGCGAAGGCCGCGCGCTGATCCGGCGCGAGCAGGCCCTCGAAGCGCCGGCGCCGCCGGGTCGCCAGACGGTCGGCCAGGCGCACGCGCCAGGCATGCAGGCCGCGGCGGTTCAGCGCCGGGCTGCCGAGGATCGGATTCCTGGCGAAGGACTTGGTGCCGCTCATGACCTGCACAAGCCACAGGGGCAGCAAGAGCCAGCGCAACAAAGAGGACATGCCCCCGCCTCCCGAGCAGTGAACCGGTCCCGCTGCCTACCGCTTGCATCCCTCGGCGACAAGCCCCCTGGTGACGCGGCCGGCCGGGACTGGCAGGCTGGGACCGGTGAAAGGAGCCCCCTTTGAAGCGTCTCTTGATCGTTGCCCATGCCCCCTCCCCCAACACGCTTGCCCTGCGCGAGGCGGTCGAGCGCGGCGCCCGCCATCCCGAGATCGCGGGCGTGGAGGTTGCCGTCAGCGCCCCGCTGGAGACCGGCCCGGAGGCGGTGAAGGCGGCCGACGGCCTGATCCTGGGCACGACCGAGAACCTGGGCTACATGAGCGGCGCCCTGAAGGACTTCTTCGACCGCATATACTACCCCTGCCTGGAGGAGACGCAGGGCCGCCCCTACGCCCTCTACATCCGCGCCGGCAACGACGGCCAGGGCACCAAGACCGCCGTCGAGCGCATCGTCACCGGCCTGCGCTGGCGCGCCGTGCAGGAGCCCCTGATCTGCCGGGGGGAGTGGCAGGAGAACTTCCTGGAGCAGTGCGAGGAGCTTGGGATGGCGCTCGCCGCCGGGCTGGAGGCTGGGGTGTTTTAAGAAGAGGCACGGGCGATGGCCTGAGCGACTGCCTAACGTCTCAACAAAATCGTTTACCGACCGAGCACAATTCCTTTTTCTTCTTCGGCTCAGAACGGTCTTCCGATCAAGTCGGAGGACGACAAATGGAAATACTCTACCAAACCACCATTCATTCAATTTACTGATACAAAATATTGTCGTCCTCCGACGTGATCGGAGGACCGCTATCCATTCGCCCAGACTTCTGTCTTGCTGATCGATGCCATACTAGGGCACCACGGGTAGCAGAGACACCCTGAGTACCCAACGTGACGCACCGATAGGGATCGACGACCCAACAGGCCGTCGATCCCCTCTCTTGCTCTCTAAGCCGCCGCCATCGCCGCCTCGATGGCGGCGAGTGCGTCGGCGGCCTTGGCGGCCTCGGGGCCGCCGGCTTGGGCCATGTCGGGGCGGCCGCCGCCACCCTTGCCGCCCAGCGCGGCCGCGCCGGCACGCACCAGGCCCACCGCGTCCAGACGGTCGGTCAGGTCCTCGGTCACGCCGACGACCAGGGAAGCGCGGCCCTCGTTGGTCGCGACCAGCGCCACCACGCCGGAGCCCACCTGGCGCTTCAGCTCGTCGGCCAGGGGCTTCAGGTCCTTGGCCGGCATGTCGGGCAGCAGCTTGGCGATGAAGGCGACACCGCCGACCGCACGCTGCTCGGCCGGGGCGGAACCGCCGCCGCCCGCCGCCAGCTTGCGGCGCAGCTCGCCGACCTCGCGCTCCAGCTTGCGGCGCTCCTCCATGAGCTGGCCGACCCGGCCCGGCAGGTCGGCCGGCGCGATCTTGGCGACCGCGGCGGCCTCGCTCAGCAGGGCCTCCTGCTCCTCCGCATAGGCGACGGCGGCATCGCCGGTCACCGCCTCGATGCGGCGCACGCCGGCGGCCAGCGCGCCCTCGGCGGTGATCTTGAAGAAGCCGATGTCGCCGGTGTTGGCGACGTGGGTGCCGCCGCAGAGCTCCAGGGAGTAGGGCTTGGCCGGATCCTCGGGATCGCGCCCGCCCATCTCCAGGACCCGGACCTCCTCGCCGTACTTCTCGCCGAACAGCGCCATGGCGCCGGCCTCGACCGCCTCTTCGGGCTGCATCAGGGTGGTGATGACCGGGGTGTTGCCGCGGATGCGGGCGTTCACCTCGCGCTCCACCACCTGCAGGTCCTCGGCCGTCAGCGGCGTCGGCTGCGAGATGTCGAAGCGCAGGCGCCCCGGCGCCACCAGCGAGCCCTTCTGGGTCACGTGCCCGCCCAGGCGGCGGCGCAGCGCGGCATGCAGCAGGTGGGTCGCCGAGTGTGCCCCGCGCAGGCGCTGGCGCCGCTCGTCGGAGACCCGCAGCTCCACCGCATCGCCGACCGTGAGCCGGCCGTCGGTGACCTCGCCGATGTGCACCCAGAGGTCGCCGAGGCGGCGCTGGGTATCGTCGACACGGATCTCCGCGCCCTCGGGCGAAAAGATGATGCCGCTGTCGCCCTGCTGGCCGCCGGACTCGCCGTAGAAGGGGGTCTGGCTGACGATCACCGCCACCTTCTGGCCTGCCTCGGCGCTCTCCACCGCTTCGCCCTCGACCACCAGGGCCTGGACCACGCCCTCGGCCATCTCGGTGGTGTAGCCCAGGAACTCGGTGGCGCCGCAGCGCTCCCGCAGGTCGAACCAGAGGCTCTCGGTCGCCGCCTCGCCAGAGCCCGACCAGGCCGCCCTGGCGGCGGCGCGCTGGCGGTCCATGGCGGTGTCGAAGCCGGCCTGGTCCACGCTGCGCCCCTGGCCGCGCAGGATGTCCTGGGTCAGGTCGAGCGGGAAGCCATAGGTGTCGTAGAGCTTGAACGCGGTCTCGCCGTCCAGCGCCTGGCCCTCGCCCAGCTTGTCGGTCGCGTCTTCCAGCAGGCGCAGGCCACGGCCGAGGGTCTCGCGGAAGCGGCTCTCCTCCAGCTTCAGGGTCTCGCGGATCAGGGGCTCGGCGCGTTGCAGCTCCGGAAAGGCCTGGCCCATGGCCGAGACCAGGGCCGGCACCAGCCGGTACAGCAAGGGCTCCTTGGCGCCCAGCTTGTGGGCGTGGCGCATGGCCCGGCGCATGATCCGGCGCAGCACGTAGCCGCGGCCCTCGTTAGCCGGCATGACGCCGTCGGCCAGCAGGAAGGAGGAGGCGCGCAGGTGGTCGGCGATCACCCGGTGCGAGACGCCGTGCGGCCCCTCCGGCGAGACGCCGCTGGCCTCGGCCGAGGCCTCGATCAGGCCGCGCATCAGGTCGATGTCGTAGTTGTCGTGCTTGCCCTGCAGCACCGCGGCGATGCGTTCCAGCCCCATGCCGGTGTCGATCGAGGGGCGCGGCAGGTCGACCCGCTCCTCTTTCGTCACCTGCTCGAACTGCATGAAGACCAGGTTCCAGATCTCGATGAAGCGGTCGCCGTCCTCGTCCGGGCTGCCGGGCGGGCCGCCCTGGATCTCGGGGCCGTGATCGTAGAAGATCTCGGAGCAGGGACCGCAGGGGCCGGTGTCACCCATCGCCCAGAAGTTGTCCGAGGTGGCGATGCGGATGATCTTCTCTTCCGGCAGGCCGGCGATCTTGCGCCAGAGCGCGGCGGCATCCTCGTCCTCGGCATAGACCGTCACCAGCAGGCGCTCGCGATCCAGGCCCATCTCGCCGGTCACGAGATTCCAGGCCAGTTCGATCGCCCGTTCCTTGAAGTAGTCGCCGAAGGAGAAGTTCCCCAGCATCTCGAAGAAGGTGTGGTGGCGCGCGGTGTAGCCGACGTTCTCCAGGTCGTTGTGCTTGCCGCCGGCGCGCACGCACTTCTGTGAGGTGGTAGCTCGGCTGTAGTCGCGCTGCTCCTGACCGGTGAAGACGTTCTTGAACTGGACCATGCCCGCGTTGGTGAAGAGCAACGAGGGATCGTTGCGCGGCACGAGCGGCGAGGAGCTGACGATCTCGTGGCCGGCGTCGCGGAAGTAGTCTAGGAAAAGGCGTCGAATCTCGTTCGTGGTCGGCATGGCTTCACGTGGCACTTCATGGTTTGTCGCTTGCGGAGCCTATATCTCGCCCTTTCCGCGCCCGGCGACAAGCGCCTCTGTGGGCTGGGCAGCAATCTCTCCCGGCGGAGGCTGCGAAAAGAGCACAAAAAAGCCCCAATGCGAGCCTCTTGCGGGCTGGCCGACGCGGGCGAGTTAGGCTAAACCCACGGTCATGACGTTCCGAACTTTTCCCTTGCGTCCGCTACGCCGCGCGATCGCCGGTATGGCGGTGGCACTTGCAATCGGCCTGACCGGCTCTGCGGCCCTGGCGCAGGATCAGGCCCAGCCCGAGAATCAGCTGGGTCCGAAGTTCCAGGATTGGCAGATCGTTTGCCAGTCGACCGAGCCGCCAACCTGCGGCGCGGTACAGGAGGTGCGCACCGGCGACGACCGCCTGGCGCTCTGGACCGCCTTCGGCTTCTTCCGGCCGGACAGCCCGATGATCCTGCTGCTGCGCCTGCCCTACGGCCTGACCGATCCGCCCAGCTCCTTCCGCGTCGCGGCGGGGCTCGGCCTGTCGATCGACGGCAAGGAAGTGGCCAAGGTGCCGATCGAGATCTGTGGCCCCAGTATCTGCCAGTCCGGCATCGTGATGAACGACCAGTTGATCGCGGCGATGAAGTCGGGCTCCCAGCTCACCATCTCGGTGCAGCTTGGCAATGGCGCCAAGGCCGACATGGCGGTCTCCCTCTCGGGCTTCACCGCCTCCCACAACGAACTGACCAAGAACAAGAAGTAGCCGGCCTCTCCGGGGTCCTGCCCCGGATCCGAGGCGCCGGATCAGAGATGGGCGAAAGGCGGCAGGCATCCTGCCGCCTTTCTTCTTGCCTCACGCCGCCAGAGGTCGTCCCCTACCCTTGCCCAGCAGCCCAGGCCGCTGCTCCAGCCCACCGCCCAGCACGGTCAGGTGCGGATGGCGACGCTGTAGCTGCGCCGGACTCCGACTCGCCGGCGCCGACCAGTCCAGCACTGTCTCGCGCCCCTCCACGACGGTGAGGAAGGGGCAGGCCAGTCGCAGCGCGCGCAGCCGCCCCGCGGACGATCCCAGGCCCTGCAAGCTTCGCTCGGCGGCCGCGAAATCGGCGCAGTCGGCGCCGTAGAAGAGGGGGCGCAGCTCTGCCGGCACGGCGGCATCGATCTCCGCCATCGCCTGCGCGAGACTGCGTCCGCAGGGCAGCAGCCCGCGCTTGTCACAGGTCAGATAGACCAGGATCGGCAGCTCCATGGCCGCCGCCGCCAGGGTCAGCCCGACCGCCTCGCTCACCTGGCCGATGCCGGAGGCCACGATCAGGTCGACGCCGGCTGCTGCCAGCGCCTCAACCTGCTCGAAGTGCGCCAGCAGAGCCTCCTCGCGGGTGAGGTCGCGCTCGCCACTGGCCGGCGTCGGCCCCACGGCACCGCCAAGACGCACAGAGCGTCGGCCGGGATCGAAGAAGCTGCGCAGCAGCCGGGCGAAGTCGACGCCGCGGCGATTGACCTCCGTCGCACCCTCCTGCAGAGACCCGGTCAGCCAAGCCGCACCGGCCCGTGCCGTCGGCGTCTCCAGCAGCATGCCGGCGCCGAGGCTGCGTGCCAGCCTGAGATAGGGACAGAAGAAACCGATCAGCGCTTCCTCCCCCGCCGGATCGTTCAGCAGCGCAGCCGCGCCCGCTCCTCCCAGGTCCTGGCAGCCCAGGCCCTGGCCGAGCAAACCCAGGGGACCATAGTGGCCCTGCGCCGCTTCCGGCGCCCTGTGGGTGATCACCAGGCTCTGCTCGGAGAACAGCAATGACTCTTGTCGTTGGGACATCTCTCCACCATCCGCTTTCGGAACGCCGGGACCGCGCCCGGCCAGGCTGGAAGATGAGGTTTCGCCGCCGCCGCATCCAGAGAACCGATGGATCAGTCGAGGAAACTCTGGAAAATCACGTCAGATCAATCTATTGCTTCGAAGAGCAGGTGAGCGTCGCTGTCCCATCCTGGGCCGAAGCGTACCTGTGGTACAGTCGCGGGACCGACCGGAGGGACGCCTGCCGACCTTCCCGATCCGGTAGCGACCGATCCGTCCCATGCGAGGCCCTTCATGCCGCAAGGTGTCGAGAAAGAGAGTGGAGAGACCCGCGAGCGGCTACTGGACGCCGCCGAATCGGCCATCCTGGAGAAGGGCTTCGGCGCCACCTCCATCGACGAGCTGATCGCCGCGGTCGGCATCACCAAGAGCGGCTTCTTCTACCACTTCAAGGGCAAGGGCGCGCTGGCCGAGGCCCTGCTGAAACGTTACCTGGAGCGCGAGCGCATTCTGCTCGACCACATCTTCGGCCGCGCCGACGAGCTGCATGAAGACCCGCTGCACGCCTTCCTGATCGGGCTCAAGATGCTGGCAGAGATGTTGGAGGACCTGCCGGACGGCAATCCCGGCTGCCTGATGGCTGCCTACTGCTACCAGGACCAGCTCTTCAACCGCGAGGTGCGCGACCTGCACCGCGACGCCGTCCTGGCCTGGCGGGAGCGTTTCGCCGAGCGCCTGACCGCGATTGCGCGACTGCATTCGCCGAAGCAGCCGGTCTCGCCCGAAGACCTCGCCGACATGCTCTGCGCGCTGGTCGACGGCGGCATGATCATCGGCAAGGCGGTCGGAGACGACGGCCTGCTGTCACGCCAGTTGCTGCTCTACCGCGACATGATCCGGCGCCTCTTCTCCGGCGACGGCATCTAGCACAGAAATCACCACAGCAACGGCCCGCAATCGGCGCGCAAGCGACCTCATCAGGTCGATTGCTAGCAAGCACCACCCTTCGCCTTCCCGTAGCCTTCCAAGCTTAGGGATCGTCGGGCAGGCGGAGGTCGGCATGGCCATGACGTCGGGTGACTTGCTGGACCAGCCGCCGCGCCTGGCCAAGCCGGCGGTGGATATGCAGGCGGTGCACGACTATCGCCTCGGGCGCGTGCGCCAGGCGATGCGGGAGCAGGCGGTCTCGCTGCTGGTGCTCGCCAACCCGGTGAGCCAACGCTACGCCGCCGATCACCGCCAGTTCGCACTGTTCCAGAACCGCATGCCCTTCAGCTACCTGCTGGTCCCGGTCGAGGGGCCGCTGGTGATGCACGGTACCTACAAGGACAGCTCATCGCAGATCCAGTCCTTCCGGCCGGCCCGCTACCGCAACCTCTTCGATGCCGGCCTCGACCTCAGCGAGCAGGGCCGCAACCTGGCCGAGGAGATCCATGCCTTCCTGCGGGAGGTCGGGCTGGCCGAGAGCTACCCCAAGGTCGCCTGCGACCGCCTCAACCCCAGCGCCGCGGCCGCACTGCTTCAGGCCGGCTTCCAGCTCGCCGATGCCGAGAGCCTGATGGAGGGCGCCCGGCTGATCAAGTCGCCGGAAGAGATGCTGCTGCTCCGCCATGCCATCGCGGTCGCCGAAGAGGGCATGCGGGCGATGGAGCGAGCGCTGACGCCCGGCATCACCGAGAACGAGCTGCTGGCCCACCTGCACCGGGTCAACATCGCCCACGACGGCGAGTGGTTCGAGTGCCGCATCCTGGTCTCGGGCGCGCGCACCAATCCCTGGTACCGCGAGGCCAGCGACAAGGTGATCGAAGCAGGAGAGCTGGTCGCCTTCGACACCGACATGATCGGTCCCTTCAGCTACTGCGCCGACATCTCGCGCACCTGGCTCTGCGGCGAGGGCGTCCCTAGCCAGGGGCAACGCGATCTCTACCGCCACGCCTACGACGAGGTGCACCACAACATAGACCTGATGCAGCCGGGCAGCAGCTTTCAGGAGATCAGCCGCCGCGCCTTCCGCCGACGGCCGGAGTATGTCGCCCACCGCTACACCTGCCTGGCGCATGGCGTCGGCATGACCGACGAGTATCCGAAGATCGCCTATCAGGAAGACTGGACGGAGTTCGGCTACGACGGCCTCGTCCGGCCGGGCATGGTCTTCAGCGTCGAGAGCTTCACCGGCTCCGACCGCGGCGGCGAGGGCGTAAAGCTGGAGCAGATGGTGGAGATCACCGAGGACGGGCCGCGCCTGCTCTCCAGCTATCCCTTCGACGAGCGCCTGCTGGGCTAAGGTTCAGACACTGTCCAGGGAGGCGGCCGCTGCCAAGGCGGCCTTCTTGGCCCTGCGCGCGGCCACCATCTCCCGGTGCGAGATGAAGGTCGCCGCGGCGACGACGATGCCGCCGCCGATGAAGACATAGGGGTCCAGCGGCTCACCGAAGACCAGCATGCCCAAGAGCGCCGCCCAGAGGAGCTGCAGGAAGCCGATCGGCTGGGTCACGGTTAGCGGCGCCGCCTGGAAGGCCCTTGTCTGGGTATAGTGCCCCATCGTCGCCACCAGCGCCGTCAGGCCCAGCCACAGGACTTCCGACCAGGTCGGATCGCGCCAGGTCGTGATCGCACCGGGCAACAGCGCCAGGGTGCAGAAGATCGACAGCATGCCGACGATCGCGGCCGGCCGCTCGGTCAGGGTCAGGCGCTTGGCGATCAGGAAGGAGATGGCGAAGAGCGGCGCCGCCCCGAGCTGCGCCAGAGCCCCGATCTTCACCTCCTGGAAACCCGGACGCAGGATCACGAAGGCCCCGAAAATGCCGATCGCCAGCGCGGCCAGGCGGCGGGCGCGAAGCTGCTCGCGGAAGAAGAACCAGGCGCCGACAGTGACGAAGAGCGGCGTGGTGAAGCCGATCGCGGTCACCTCCGCGATCGGAATGCGCGCCATCGCGAAGAACCAGAGCGTGACCGCCACACCGTGCAGCAGGCCGCGACAGACGAAGAGGCCCAGGACCTTCTTGGACGGTGGCACGCGCAGCAGCGGAAGCAGGAAGGGCAGGACCAGACAGCAGCCGATGGCATAGCGGATGAAGGCCGCCTGCGGCGCCGGCATGGAGGTACCGACATAGCGCACGATGCCGGTGACGCCGACGAAGAATACGGTGGTCAGCAGCATCCAGCCGATGCCAACGAGGACCCGGTTCGACGGCTGCGCCTCCACTAGCCGAGCCCCCCGGCACTCGACGCCACCCGGACGAGGTCTTCACTATTGAAACACCATCTTAGATGACAGGAGCGGGCTGCGAGAGAAGACATCCTGCGCTAGGCCCCGCGAGCTGCGGCAAGCCTGCGGGCGACGCTGTCGAAGCGATGATATGTCCCGGCCGCTTTCCTCATTTGGCGGAAAAGCTAGCCGCCCTTACGCGCGACCTGGCCCGGCAATTCCACATGGCTGCCGAGAGGAAAAGGGTGACTAGGCAGTCAGGCCGGCCTTTCGCAGGCCGTCGAGGAAGCGGTCCCGGTCGCCCGGCACCTCGAAGCGGATCAAACGCGACCAGTAGGCACGCCAGCGTGCAACGTCCTGTGCATCGGGCGCACTGGGGTCTTGCGAGGCCAGTGCGCGCACCTCCTCCGCCGCCAGCCTGGCCTGGTCCAGGCGCCCCAGTTGCGCGTAGCAGGCGGCGATCCAGGCCGGCCGCAGGGGTCCCCAGCCCTTCATTCTGCCGAAGGCCGCCAGGGCCTCCTCGTAGCGCTGGCCGACATACTCGGCCATGCCGATGTTGAACAGGCAGTTATCGGGGGTCAAAGGGGTCAGTCTCATCGCCTGGATCGAGCAGGCGACGGCGTCGGCGGGGTGCGCGCTGAACGCCAGGAACCAGCCCTTGGCGCAGATGTTGTGGTAGTCGTTCGGGTTGAGCTCCAACGCCTTCTCGATATGCACCTTCGCCAGTTCGTGCTGGCCCCGGTAGAAGCAGGCCGACGCCAAGGCATAGCGCGCGGGGCTGTCGGCATCGTCGAGCGAGACCGCTTTCTGCGCCAGCGCGTAGGCGCGTTCCAGCGCCCGGTCGGGCGCCTCGGACCAGTTGGCCTCGTACTCGTGGACATAGCTGATCGCCAATCCCGCCAGGGCCGCCGCATATCCGGGATCGAGCGCCAGGGCCTGCTCGAAGTAGTGACGTGCCTCGACCTCCCCCTCCCGGCTGTAACGGTTGAGCCACTGACGCCCGCGCAGCAGGCAGTCGTAGGCTTCCAGGTTCTCCTCCGGCTTACGCGCCACGCGGCGCTGCTCGAGATGCTCGATCTGGCCAGCCAGGGTGGCGACGATGACATTGGTGATCTCGTCCTGGACGGCGAAGATATCCCCCAGTGCGCGGTCGTAGGTCTCGGCCCAGAGCCGCTGCCCGGTCGCGGCATCGACCAGTTGCGCGGTCACCCGCACCCGCTCGCCGGCCCGGCGCACGCTGCCCTCGACGATGTGGGCGACGCCCAGCAGGTGCCCCACCTCGTCCAGACCGGCGGCACGCGCGCGCACGGCCCGGATGGACTTGACGGCGGTCACCAGGATTTCCCGGAACCGCGTGAGCCCGGTGATAATGTTCTCGGTCAGGCCATCGGCGAAGTAAGATTGATCCGGATCGCCGCTCTTGTCCTCGAAGGGCAGCACGGCGACCGAGGGTCCTTCCGGCAGGGGCGGGTTCATCGAGGTCGCGGCCAGCAGCGACGCGATCTCCTCCTCCGCGACGGCCATGCGATCCCGGCGAAGGTTGCGGTAGAGCGCGACCGTCTCTGCCTCGGGCTCGACGCCCAGCTCTCGCCGGAGGGTATCGCGACAGGTCTCAAACTGCTTCAGCGCTTCCGCTTGACGGCCCTGCGCAGAATAGGCGCGCATCAGGCTGCGGTGCGCGGCCTCGCGCAAGGGGTCGAGGGCCAGAAGCTGCGCCGCGATCTCGGTCGAGCGCTCGACCTCGCCGAACGCCTCGCTGTGAGCGAGCAGCCTGGCCAGCGCGCCGCATGCCAGGTGGCGCAGCCGCTCGCGCTCGGCCCGTGCCCAGGATTCGAAGGGCTCCATCTTGAGGCTGAAGCCGTCGAGGAGGTCGCCCTTGTAGAGCTCTACCGCTTCGGCCAGGGCGTCCGGCGTGCCGTCAGCGATCAGCCGCTCGAAGCGGGCCACGTCCAGATCCGCTCCGGCCAGTGCGATCTGGTCGCCGTCGGCGACGAGGCAGGAGGCGTCGCCATCCAGCGCCTTGCGGATCGTCGAGAGCGTCTGACGCAGGTTGGCGCGCGCCTGAAGCTCGCCGCAGTCGCCCCAGAAGAGGGCAGCCAGCTTCTCGCGCGACTGACCGCGAGCGCCCTGCAGCGCGAGAAAGGCGACAAGCGCGCGTGCCTTTCTGGTCAGCCTTGCCCCGGGCGGCTCACGACCGGCGATCTCGAGGCCGCCCAACAGCTCGATGCACAATCGGGCCATTCGACTCTCCCTCGGCTCATCATAGAGCATCGGCGCTGGCGCGGAAATTGCCACCCGAAATTTGGACCTCTTCTCGGGCGTCCGGTGCGATTTTACGCATTTCTTACGGTGCCGCCTACGGCGCCCTCATGGGCCGCCGGCAAAGTCCCTCCAGTTCAAGCCCGAACCGGGAGACGTGACCATGTTTCAGCCAGACAACAGGTTCAAGCCCGAGAGCTATCCCCCAGGTGGCGTTGCGCCGACGAGCCACGACCTGGCCCGCTACTACTATATCCAGCGGATCAAGGCCCTGCGGCGGCGGCGGTAAGACAGATCCCAAGCAAGGGTCCCTCGGCCACTGCCGCGTGCCGTCAGTGCATCACCACCAGATCGGCGTCGACGCTGAGGAAGATCAGGTGCTCCTGCACCACGATCGGTGAGACCGCAGGCCCGGCCGGTAGCTCCACCGTGCCCAGGAACTCGCCGGTATAGGGCGAAACCGCATAGGCGTCGCCGTGGCTTCCGGCCACGACCAGGCGGTTGCTCGCCAGGATCGGGCCGACCCAGGCGATCGGCTCTTCGCGGTCCTCCGGGTCCTCGTACTTCGGCAGGGGCGTCACCCACTGAACCGCGCCGTTGCTGCGGTCGAGCGCCACCAGTTCGGACTTGTTGGTGATCAGGAAGAGGTAGTCGCCACCGGCCCAGAGGGTCAGCGGCCCGCCCAGATCTCGCTCCCACACCCGGTTGCCGCGACGCAGGTCGATGGCGACGGTGCGCCCGGCGTTGCTGGTGGCGAACAGCAGACCGCGGTCGATCACCGGCAGGCCGCGCACCTGCCCGATGTCGCTCAAGGAATCGCTGCGGCGCACCGCCGCCAGACTGCTGTTCCACAGCACCCGGCCGCTCTCGACACCCAGCGCGTAGACTTCGCCGGAGCTGTAGGGGATGATCACGATGGAGCCCGCCACCGCCGGACTGGAAGTGCCCAGCAGGCCGACCTGCTCCTCGACGCCGCGATGCTGCCACAGGGGGGCGCCGTCCTCGGCATTGAGCGCGATGGCCTGGTTGTCCAGAGTGATGGCGAAGACACGGCCGCCGTCGACCACGGGGGCGGAGCGGATCGGCGCCGGCGCCTGGGCCTCCCACAGCACATGGCCGTTGCGGGCGTCGATGGCGAAGACCCGCGCGAAGCCGGTGGTCACGAAGACCTTGTCGTCGGCAAAGGCGAGACCGCCGCCGAAGGCACCGGAGTCCTCCTCGACGTCCTCCAGGTCGGTGCGCCAGTAGAGGTGTCCGTCGGACAACGCAAAGGCCCTGACCTCGGAACGGGAATCGAGGGTGAAGACGGTGGTGCCGTAGACGATGGGCTGGCTCAGCAGGGCCGCGTCCTCGGCGTCGGCCGCGCCGACGTCGGCGATCCAGGCGATGCCCGGCTTGTCGGCGATGGCCAGGTGGTACATGGCATGCGCCGGGCTGCCGCCGGGCTGGGACCAGCTACCGTTCACGTAGGGCGGCGGCAGGCGAATCTGGCTACCGCTGGCTCCCGGATCGGGCTCCAGCGAGGTGGCCTGGACCATGACCGACTCGCGTTCGCCCGGCAGCGGCGGCTGCTTGTCGCTGAACAGGCCGCAGGCGCCCAAGGCCAGCATCAGGCCCAGCGCGGCGAGAGAAAGACCGAGACGCCGCATCGGGGCTAGGAACCGAGCGAATCCAGCAACTGGGTGACCCGCCCGCGCAGGCCAGCCGGGCTGTTGGGATCCTTGCTCAGTTCCGTCAGCAGCTCCTTCGCGCGTGCCTCGTCGCCCTGTTTCAGGGCCAGGAGCGCAGTCAGTTCGCGGGCGATGTAGGACAGCGGGCGATCGCTGTCGGCCAGGGGGGCCAGTTCGCCTTCCAGGGCGGCCGGCGGCTCGTCCTGGTTCATCGCGTGCATCACCGCCAGCAGGCGGGCCACGTCCTGCAGCGGCTGGCCGGCCGTGCCGTCGTTCGTAAGCTTGCGCCAGTCGTCGATGGCGGCCTGGGGGTCGTCGTTCTCCAGGCGCACCTCCGCCGCAGCGAAGCCTGCCAGGGTCCGGAAGCCGCCGTCACCGCTCTTGGCCTCCTTGTCCAGGGCCGCGAGCGCCGCTTCGGCGTCGCCCTCGCGGGCATCGGCCATCGCCGCAGCGAAGGCCGCACCGGCTTCCTCACGGGCTTCCTGCTGCCAATTCTTATAGATCGAATAGCCACCGACCACGCCGATCACCAGGACCACGACCAGGGCGATATAGGGACCGAACCGCTTGGCCAGCCGCTTTAGCTGCTCTTGGCGGAGGTCCTCTTCGACCTCACGAAAGACGTCACTCACCGAAACCCTATCCCTTCAAATCGACGCACGCGCCGCTGGCCGACACATTAGACGCCAAAACGGCGAACGCAAGCGCCCTCTGGGGCGCAGGCAAGCCCACCAAGCCGCAACGCTCCGCGCCCCACCGGCTCAGGCTGCCTTCCACTTGATGGAGCAGCCCATCGAGGCCTGCTGCTCGCGCGGTCCCTGACCGGATTCGGCCACCTGGCGCATGGCCTCGTAGAGCTCCCGGCGCGCACCGGAAACCGGCGCGGTGCGCGAAGCATCCAGGCGTCCGCGATACTGCAGTTCCAACAGGGCGTTGAAGCCATAGAAATCGGGCGTACAGATGGCACCGTAGGCCCTGGCGACCTCCTGGCTCTCGTCGAAGGCATAGGGGAAGGTCAGCCCCTTCTCGGCGGCAAAGCGCTTCATGTTCTCGAAGGAGTCGGCCGGGTAGGCGACGCTGTCGTTCGCGTTGATCGCCAGCGCGCCGATCCCCAGCGCACGCAGGTCGGCAACGTCGCGTTCGATACGGTCGATGATCGAGCGCACATAGGGACAGTGGTTGCAGATGAACATGATCAGAAGACCGCGTTCGCCCTTCACCTCGGCCAGGCTATAGGTCTTGCCGTCGATTGCCGGCAGGGAGAAGTCCGGTGCCTTCCAGCCGAAGTCGCAGAGCGGGGGTTGAGCTGCCACCATGGTTGCTCTCCTCTTCAGATAGGGAGGGGATCCTTGCCTTCCTTCTAGACCAATCCGGGGCCTCGCGGAACCGACTCGCGTCACTGTTGGGGTAGCGGAAGGAACTGGACAGACGCTCGCCGCCGCAGCAGACTAGCTGCTAGGGATGCCTCGGCAGAGAGACGGTAAGGGCGGAATGGCGGAAGTTATCTCGCTTTCACGCTACGTGAAGGAGACGCAGCGCTCGCGCAGCGGCGCCAAACGCAATAGCAGGCCCGTTTTCTTTGCCAAGCACGAGCTCCAGGCTCTCATGGCGCTCTACAGCGAGCATGTGATGGCCGGAGTCTGGCGCGACTACGCGATCGACCACCTGGCCGGTATGGCCGCCTTCTCGATCTATCGCCGCGCCCAGGAGCAACCGCTCTACACCCTGGCCAAGCACCAGGTCGGCCCCGGCAGCTTCGAGTTCATCCTCTTCGAGGAAGGCAAGCGCCGTCGCCGCGCGGGCGAACTCTCCCGCCTGCTGGACTACCTGCGCCAGCCGCTGACCGTGGTTAGCTAGAGCATCTTCGCCTCGCACTCGCCCGGCTGCGATGCTCTAGGCTTGTATTCTTAATGGCAAATCGTCGTCGCAGGCGAGTCCACCTGCTCGGGCTCAGCTCTAGAACAAGGTCCCTACCAGCCGACCCTCTGCGCCCTGGCACGAGTCGCCGTCGCCTTCGGCATCTGGCAGCGCTGTCGCGGAGGCTGCATCGGGAAGACCGTCAGCAGGCTGGTGAGAAACAGGGTCAGCAGGCTTTCGAGGAAGCGGATGGTCATGGCTCGGCACTCCGGGGCGGGTCTGGGTGCCCGCAGACTGTGCCGGCAGCAGCCCGCCTTGCTTCGGGCCCGGCCGTAGTGTCGGCCGCGGCCGATCGGCTAGACTGTCCGTCGCTTGCCCCCCGCCCCAGCAGAGGACCTGCCATGTCCAATCCTGCCCGCCTGGCCCAGGTCGCCAGCCTGATCGGCGATCCTGGTCGTGCCGCCATGCTCTCCGCGCTGGTCGACGGCCGCGCATTGACGGCCCGCGAGCTGGCTACCGTCGCCGGGGTCAGCCCGCAGACCGCCAGCGGCCACTTGGGCCAGCTTCTGGACGGCGAGATCCTCTCCGTGGTGAAGCAGGGCCGCCATCGCTACTACCGTCTGGCCTCACCCGCCGTCGCCGACCTGCTGGAGGGGCTGGAACGCTTCGCCGGTAGCCGCTCGGCCGGGCCGCGCACCGGCCCGCGCGATCCGGCGCTGAGAAGCCTCAGAAGCTGCTACGACCACCTGGCCGGCGGTCTGGCCGTGGCCCTGGCGGACCGGCTGGTGGAGCTGGGCGTACTTGCCCTGACCGAGGAGGCGGGCCTCATCACCGAGGAGGGGACGGCCTTCCTCACCGGCCTGGGCCTCGACCCAGCGGCCTGCGGCGGCAG
The DNA here is from genome assembly GCA_046233115.1 of Rhodospirillaceae bacterium N.6G. Classification (GTDB taxonomy): domain Bacteria; phylum Pseudomonadota; class Alphaproteobacteria; order Kiloniellales; family JACOMY01; genus JACOMY01. The sequence continues at coordinate 99,171 of JBJXHM010000012.1, forward strand.
CCCCGGTCCGCGGCTCTGCCGCCCCTGTCTGGACTGGAGCGAGCGGCGCCCGCACCTCGCCGGCCGTCTGGGCCGCGCTCTCTTCCGCCATTTCCTCGACGAGGGCTGGCTGGTCCGCAGCCGGGAACCGCGCTGCCTTCAGGTCACCCGGCCCGGCCAGAGCGGCTTCGCCCGGGTCTTCGACCTCAAGGTCGATCTCTCCGGCAGGCTGATGACGGAGCTTGGATAGCAAAAAGCCGCTGCCGGGGTCTCTCACCCGGCAGCGGCTTCAATTCCGGTAACGGCGAAGGGCCTTACCTGGCCGCGATCACCGCGATCTCGACATCGTAGTCCGGCGAAGCCAGGCGGGCCTCGACGCAGGCGCGAGCCGGCGCGTTGCCACCCTTGGCCCAGGCGTCCCAGACTGCGTTCATCTCGGCGAAGGTGCCCATGTCGGTCAACCAGATGGTGGCCGAGAGGATCTTCGACTTGTCGGTCGTGGCCTCGGCCAGCAGGGCGTCGATCTGGGCCAGGATCGCCTTGGTCTGGTCGGTGACGCTGCCGCCGGGCGCGGACTGCGCCACCTGGCCGGCCAGATAGACGGTGTTGCCGTGAACCACGAGCTGGCTCATGCGATCGTTGGTGTGGCTGCGCTGGATGGTCATGATGTCAGGTCTCCCCTCTCTATGCTTGTTTGACGTGACTACTGCAGCAGCGGGAGCACGCGCTCCACCACCCGCTGGTCGCGTTCCATGGTCTCCTCGACCACGTCGGATTCCTTCAGGACGATGTCGACGCCGTTGGCGACCGCGGTCTCCATGACCGCGCTGTCGGAGGACACGCCCCGGAAGAAGGCTGCCGACAGGCTCGCCACCTTCTCTGGATCCATCGCCGGCGGGCCGAAGAGCGCGATCGAGGTGGTGAAGGAGTCATGGCGGTCGCCGCTGAGCTCGGCGAGAGTCGGCACCTCGTTGCGCAGCAGCGGGCTACGGTCGGCACCGAAGGTCACCAGCGCCCGGTAGTGGTCCTTGAACTCCGGGAAGGCCAGGACCCGGGTGAAGACAATGGCCGCGTCGACCACACCGGCGTCCAGGTCTCGCAGGATCGCGTTCAGCTCCGGACGGCTGGCGAAGGCGAAAGGCAGGTCCAGCCGCTTGGCCAGCATGGCCAGCGCGACGCCCGAGCTGGAGCGCTTGCCGGAGGTGGAGACCGCGAGGGTCCGCACCTTGGCCTCCTTCGCCAGCGAGGCGAAATCCTGGAAGGGCGAGTCCTTGCGCACGATCAGGGCCACCGAGATGCCCTGCGCCAGCTTCAGGATCGGGGTGAGCTGCGTCAGCATGGTCTCCTGACCGGAGTCAGGCATTGCCTCGTCGATCTCGCGGGTCAGCAGCTCCGCCACCAGCAGGGTGCTGCCGTCCGGCGGGGTGCGTCCCAGCAGGTCCTGCGCCAGCCCGCCGCTCTCACCGATCACGGTGGCGACCTCGACCGGCTTGTCCAGGGCACGCTCAAGGCCCGGCTGCATCACCCGGGCAATCACGCCCATCAGGTTCTCGCTGGCGCCCGGCACCAGCATGATCGTCTTCTCGTCCTGCGCCGTCGCCGCAAAGGGCAGCGCGCACAGCAGGACGATCGCGAGACAGAGGCGCTTCGCGCCCGATCCCAGAACCATCATTGTCACTCTTCCTTTTCGTTGTTGCGCAGGAGCGGGCTCGGACGACGTGACGCCTGGCGAAGGCGGGGTCGAACCTGCCGTACCGGCCGCGGCCTACGCCTTTAGGCCACCTTCAGTTCCTTGAAGAAGTCGTTGCCCTTGCCGTCGATGATGATGAAGGCGGGGAAGTCCTCGACCTCGATCCGCCAGATCGCTTCCATCCCCAGCTCGGGATACTCGATGCACTCGACCTTCTTGATGCAATCCTGCGCCAGGCGTGCCGCCGGCCCGCCGATCGAGCCCAGGTAGAAACCACCGTGCTTGCCGCAGGCCTCGCGCACCATCGGGCTGCGGTTGCCCTTGGCCAGCATCACCATGGAGCCACCGGCCGCCTGGAATTGATCGACGAAGGAATCCATCCGCCCTGCCGTGGTCGGTCCGAAGGCGCCGGAGGCATAGCCCTCCGGCGTCTTGGCCGGACCGGCGTAGTAGATCGGGTGGTTCTTGAAGTAGTCGGGCAGCGGCTCACCGGCCTCCAGCCGCGCGCGCAGCTTGGCATGGGCGGCATCGCGCGCGACGATCATCGGCCCGGTGAGCGAGAGGCGCGTCTTGATCGGGTACTGGGACAGGGTCTCCAGGATCTCCGACATCGGCCGGGTCAGGTCGACCTTCACCACCTCGCCGCCCAGGTTCTCTTCCTCCACCTCAGGCAGGAACCGGGCGGGATTGTGCTCCAGCTCCTCCAGGAAGATGCCGTCGCGGGTGATCTTGCCCAGCGCCTGGCGGTCAGCCGAGCAGGAGACGCCGATACCGATCGGCAGGCTGGCGCCGTGCCGCGGCAGGCGGATCACGCGGACGTCGTGGCAGAAGTATTTGCCGCCGAACTGGGCACCGATGCCCAGGCCCTGCGCCATGCCGTGGATCGCCACCTCCATCTCCAGGTCGCGGAAGGCATGGCCACCCTCGCCACCCGCGGTCGGCAGGTTGTCCAGATAGCGGCAGCTCGCCAGCTTCACCGTCTTCAGGTTGAGCTCAGCCGAGGTGCCGCCGATCACCACCGCCAGGTGGTAGGGCGGGCAGGCTGCGGTGCCGAGGCTGCGGATGCGCTCCTCCAGGTAGGGCAGCAAGCGGTCCGGTGTCAGCACCGAGGGCGTGGCCTGGTGTAGAAAGGTCTTGTTCGCCGAGCCGCCGCCCTTGGCGACGAAGAGGAATTTGTAGGCCTCTTCGCCCTCGGCATAGATCTCGATCTGGGCCGGCAGGTTGGTGCGGGTGTTCTTCTCTTCGAACATGGAGAGCGGCGCCACCTGGCTGTAGCGCAGGTTGCGCTTCAGGTAAGCGTCGGCGACACCGGCGGCCAGCGCGCGTTCGTCCTCGCCCTCGGTGAAGACCAGGCGGCCACGCTTGCCCATGATGATCGCGGTGCCGGTATCCTGGCACATCGGCAGCACGCCGCCGGCGGAGATGTTGGCGTTCTTCAGCAGGTCGAAGGCGACGAAGCGGTCGTTGGCAGAGGCTTCCGGGTCGTCCAGAATCTTGCGGAGCTGGCCCAGGTGGCCCGGCCGCAGCAGGTGGTTGATGTCGACGAAGGCGGCCTCGCTGAGGCGGCGGAGCGCAGCGGTGGAGACCGAAAGGACCTCCTGCGATCCCAGCTTGGCGACCGACACCCCCTCGCTGCCGAGGTGGCGGTAGGGCGTGGAGTCCTCGCCAAGCGGGAAGAGGGGCTGGTAGTCGGGTAGATCGTCGACCGCTTCGAGATTGGCTGACATGGGCTCTCTCCTCGCTCGCGCGGCACGCTCTCTATCGTCCGTTCCCTGCCTGACCCCGCCGCCCGGTCACCGGCACGGAAGCACCCCGGAGGAACCCGACCCAAAGCAAGGGATCGGACGCTTCCCCCGCGGCCGACCGGCTTTAGCCTTCCGGCGACTCGCCGCCTTCGGCCGGCTCGCTGCTCTCGGCTGGCATGGGAAACTGGCGGCGCTGCGGCGCGGCCGCCTCATCCTCACTGGCGCTGCTGCGCGACGAGCTGCGGCGATAGCGCGAGCGGCTGCGCGTGCTGCGCTGGCCGTTGCTGCGCGTGCTCTTGCTTCCCTCTTCCTGCTCGCCCGCATCGGTGGCCTCCTCGGCCCCCTCTTCGTCGGCGACCACCACCGGCTTGGCGCCCAGGGTCCGCTCCAGCCCCTCGCGATCGTCGCTGTCCTGGGCCTCGCCGTTCACCTGCTGAGGCTCGCCCTCCGCAGCCATCTCGTCGGGGTCGCGGACCTCGACCGGCTGGCGCTGGCGGCTGTAATCGCGCCGGCGGGAACTGCCGGAGTCGCCCTGCTGGGTCTCCTCGCCCTCGTCGCCCTGGCCGTCGTCGCGCTCGTCGCCCTGCTGGCGGTGCGTGCTGCGCTGGCTGCCGGGCGACTCGGGATCCGTCGAGTCGTGCACGATGCGATAGTAGTGTTCGGCAAACTGATAGTAGCTCTCGGCCAGAACACGGTCGCCGTTGGTCTGTGCGTCGCGCGCCAGATTCTGATACTTTTCCAGTACCTGGTGGGCGTTGCCTCGAATGCGCACTTCCGGCCCGTTACTGTCGAAAGTCTGTGACTTCAGCGGGCCCGGCCTGCGGGTAGGGCGTCCACCGCGGGTGCGGCGACCGTTGTTGCTCTGTCGCATCTGCGCTCGTCTGCTTTTTCTAACGCTTGGGTCGAGTGTCGCATCGGCCCACCGGCACGCCGGAAAGCGTTGCACGCTTAACCCGATCCTTAGCCAGTGAGCTGGGAAGCCAGTCCGCGCCGTCCTGACCTCACAAGGTCCGGCTCGGCCGCGTCGTCTTCGTCCCAGGGGAACCTAGCCGCCGTACCGCGTGCTTCCAAGCTTTTTTTGCCTAGAAACTGCCCAAAGAGAAAGCATGGCGGCTATTGTTTTCGTCGCACGCAAAGAGCGCGCGTCCTACCAGAGAGATCGGCATGAAAGGTGGCACCGTCAAGTCCGGCAGCGGCAAGCAGTCCCGCCACCGCCTCGGCCTGCCCCTCCCCGACCTCCAGCACCGCCAGTCCTCCCGGCGCCAGCAGTCGGTCAAGCTGGGCGGCCAGCGCCCGATAGGCGGCAAGCCCGTCCGGGCCGCCGTCGAGCGCCAGCAGCGGATCGTGCTCTGCGACCTCCGGCTCCAGCGCCGCCAGGTCAGACTGCTCGATGTAGGGCGGGTTGCTGACCACCAGGTCGAAACCGCCGGAAAGCGCACTACCCCAATCGGATAGCAGGAAGGCCGACCGGTCTGCCAGCCCCAGCGCCGCCGCGTTTGTGCGCGCCTGGCCGAGGGCCGCCTCCGAGCGGTCGACGCCCAGGCCCCAGGCCTGCGGCCGCTCCGACAGCAGGGCCAGCAGCAGACAGCCGCTGCCGGTGCCGAGATCCAGGACCCGCAAGGGCGCTCGCAGGTCGGGACAGCCGGCGAGCGCGACCTCGACCAGGGTCTCGCTGTCGGGCCGCGGCACCAGGGTGGCGGCGTTCAGGCCGAAATCCAGGCTCCAGAACTCGCGCCGGCCGACGATCCGCGCCAGCGGCTCGCGCGCAGCGCGGCGCATGGCAGCCTCGCGTATCGCGGCCAGCAGGCCCGGCGCCACCGGACGGCTGCGGTCGTAGAGTGCGGCACCGCCCTCTGGTAGGAGAGCCGAGAGCAGCGCCCGCGCCTCCCGCCTGGGCTGCTCCAGCCCGGCCGCGGCCAAGGTCCGGCTGGCCTCGTCCAGCAGCTCGCCCAGCAGCGTCGCAGCGGCCTGATGCGCGGGGCTCACTCCTCGGCGACGGCGGCCAGGCGGGCCGCCTCGTCCTCCGTCTGCAGGGCCTCGATCAGCTCGTGCAGGGCCTCGCCGGTCAGCACGCGGTCCAGCTTGTAGAGGGTCAGGTTGATGCGGTGATCGGTCACCCGCCCCTGCGGAAAGTTGTAGGTGCGGATCCGCTCCGAGCGATCGCCGGAACCGACCTGGCTCTTGCGCGCGCTCGCCATCTCGGCGTCGCGCTGGCGGCGCTCCTCGTCATAGAGCTTGGCGCGCAGCATCTTCATCGCCTTGGCGCGGTTCTTGTGTTGCGACTTCTCATCCTGGCACTGCACCACGATGCCGCTGGGCATGTGGGTGATCCGCACGGCCGAATCGGTCTTGTTTACGTGCTGTCCGCCTGCGCCCTGGGCGCGGTAGGTGTCGATGCGCAGATCCTTGTCCTCGATTGCGACATCGACCTCCTCGGCCTCCGGCAGCACCGCCACGGTGGCAGCCGAGGTGTGGATGCGCCCGCTGGTCTCGGTCACCGGCACGCGCTGCACCCGGTGTACACCCGATTCGTACTTGAGCTGCGCGAAGACACCCTTGCCGGAGATCAGCATCGAGCCGGCCTTGCAGCCACCCAGGTCGGTCTCTTCGTAGTCCAAGGTCTCGGTGCGCAGGCCCTGCAACTCGGCATAGCGCTGGTACATATTGAAAAGGTCGCCGGCGAAGAGGGCGGCCTCCTCGCCGCCGGTGCCGGCGCGCACCTCCAGGACGGCGTTGCGTTCGTCGGCCTCGTCCTTCGGCAGCAGCAACACCTTGATGCGGTGCTCCAGGGTGGGGATGCGCTCCTTCAGCGCGTAGAACTCCTCCTCCGCCATGTCGCGCATCTCGGCGTCGCCCGCCTCGTGCATCAGACCTTCCAGGTCGTGCATCTCGCGGCGCACCTCGGCCAGCTCGTTGATGCCGGCCACCACTGGCTCCAGCTCGGCATACTCCTTGGCCGCACGGGTATAGTCCGGCGATCCCGGCTCGGGGTGGCTGGCCAGGGTCTTGGACAGTTCTTCGTGCCGGCCGCGCACGGCGGACAGCTTCTCCTCGAGGCTCAAGGGTGGCTCCTAGCTCTCGTCTCTATGGTCGCGCGGACGGCCGCCGCCCGGCTGCGGAAAGAGGCGGCCGATCGCCGCCTCCAGTGCGGCCAGCTCCGCCGGCTCGCAGGCTGCCTGCCTCAGCGCTTCGCTGGGCGCATGCAGCAGACGCTTGAGAAGGAGCGCCGTCGCGGCCTCGGCGTCAAGCCTCTCGTTCGCCAGCACCTCCAGCCGCAGGGCCTCGGCGTGGCGGCGCAGGCGGGTGACGCTGTCGTCGGCGGCGCGGGCGGCCAGCGCGGTCTCGAACAGCGACAGCTCCTCGCCCAGGATGCGCCAGGCCTGGACCGAGGCGCCCTCGCGGCTGGCCTTGCCGTCGGCGGCCAGCCGCTCGAGGTCGCCCAGGTCGTAGACGAAAGCGTTGTCCAGCCGTTCCACCCCCGGTCCCAGGTCGCTGGGCAGCGCCAGGTCGAACAGCAGCATGGGCCGGCCGCGGCGGCGGCGCAGGATGCGGGCGAGCCCGCGCTGGGTCACCACCGGCTCCCCGGAGCCCTGGGCGAAGAGCACGATGTCGGCGCCCTCCAGTGCCTCCTCCAGCGACTCGCCGCCCCAGCTCTGGGCCTGAAGCTGGCGCGCCACGGCCTTCGCCCGCTGCGCGTTGGCATGATAGACGCCGAGCTGGCGAATGCCGGCGACACGGAAGTAGTCGGCCAGCAGCTCGCCCAACTCGCCCAGGCCGACCAGCAGCAGCGCGGTCTCCTCCAACGCACCGTGCAGGGTGCGGGCGACCTTCAGCCCGGCCGCCGCCAGCGAGACCGGCCCCTCGCCGATCCGGCTTTCCGAGCGCACCCGCTTGGCGGTCTGGTAGGCACCGGCGAGATAGCGGTCGAGCTGCGGCCCGCTGGCCCCCAGCAGCCGCGCCCGGGCGTGGCTCGCCTTGACCTGGCCCAGCACCTGCGGCTCGCCCACCACCTGGCTGTCGAGCCCGGCGGTAACGGCGAAGAGATGGCGCAGCGCCTCGGGTCCGCGGTGCTCCAGGACGTAGGGCTCCAGGCTCTCGCCGGCCAGCCCGCCGCTGCGGGCAAGTGCTGCCAGCGCCCGCGGAGCCGCGGCCCCCTCGCGGGCCAGCCCCACCACCTCGACCCGGTCGCAGGTGGAGAGCAGCAGCGCCTCCTCGAAGCCGCCGGCGCCGAGCTCCCGGTAGACCAGGGCCTCCTGCTCCTCGTCGACGGCCAGCCGCTCGCGCAACAATGCCGGCGCACTGCGGTAGGTTACCCCTACGCAGCAAAGACGCTCCAGGCTGTCACGCTTCGGGATCATGGGTTCCGGCTCAGTAGCGGGCCTTCAGTTCTTGCGACAAAGCGTCCAAGCCTAGGGTGGTCTGCTCACCGCTGTCCAGGTCGCGCAGCACGATCGCCTCCTGCGCCAACTCCTCGTCGCCCAGGATCAGCGCCGCACGGGCGCCGATCTTGTCGGCCCGGCGCATGCGCTTGCGCAGGTTCCCGGAGAAGCCCAGGTCGACCGCGAAGCCCTCGCCGCGTAGCGCCTCGGCCAGCAGGCTGGCACGCGCCTCGGCCGCCGCGCCGATCGGCACCAGCGCGACGGGGCGCGGCGCCGGCGGATCCTCGGCCAGCATCATCGCCAGGCGCTCGATGCCGGCGGCCCAGCCCACGCCGGGGGTCATCGGTCCGCCCATGGTCTCGACCAGGTAGTCGTAGCGGCCGCCGCCCATCACGGTGCCCTGCGCGCCCAGCGCCTCGGTCGTGAACTCGAAGGCGGTGTGGCAGTAGTAGTCGAGCCCGCGCACCAGCCGCGGGTTCAGGACGTAGGCGATCCCCAGCAGGTCGAGGCCTGCCTTCACCTCGGCGAAGAAGTCCTTGGCCGCCTCGGTCAGGTAGTCGTCGAAGGAAGGCGCACCCGACACCACCGCGCGGTCGCCCTTGTCCTTGCTGTCGAGGATTCGCAGCGGATTGCGCCCCAGCCGGTCCAGGCTGTCCTCGGAGAGGCGCTCGCGATGCGCCTGGAAATAGTCCACCAGCGCAGCGCGGTAGGCGCTGCGGCTCTCCTGGTCGCCCAGGGTGTTGAGCTCCAGGGTGATGCGGTCGGCCAGGCCCAGCTCCGCGAGGATGCGCTGGCCGGCGGCGATCACTTCGACGTCGCCGGCGGGCTGCGGCACGCCGAACAGCTCGATGCCGATCTGGTGGAACTGGCGCTGGCGGCCCTTCTGCGGCCGCTCGTGGCGGAACATGGGGCCGGCGTAGAAGTACTTGAGCGGCAGTTCCTGGGCCAGGCCGTTGGAGAGGAAGGCACGGGCCACGCCGGCGGTGTTCTCGGGCCGGAGGGTGATGCTCTCGCCCTCGCTCACGGTGAAGCTGTACATCTCCTTGGTGACGATGTCGGTGGCTTCGCCGATGGTGCGCTTGAAGACCTCGGTGAACTCCATGATCGGGGTCGCCATCAGCAGATAGCCGTAGCGCTCGGCGATCTCGCGCGCGCTTTCCACCACCTGTCGGTGGCGGCGCATCTGGGGCGGCAGCAGATCGTGGGTTCCGCGGATGGGCTGTAGACTGGACACGGGGCTTCGAGCCTGCTTTTTCGGTTGTCGGATCGTGCGAAGGCCCTGATGTAGCCGCTTGCCCGCCGCGTGAAAAGCCGGAGCGGCGCTGGCCGCCCTGCATGGCGCACAATGCCGGGGGAAGGCCCGCGCCTAGAGCAGGATGCTGGTGGGCTCCGCGATCGGGCGGCGATCCTGCACCGCCAGGGTCGCGCGCAGGCAGCGCAGCGCGTACCAGACGATCAGCACCGCGAAGATCAGATAGCCGATCAGGATGATCGCCAGCAGGCTGGCCACCAGCGAGAGCGCCAGGCCGACCCAGAAGGTGGTGATGTAGTAGGTCAGCACGCTCTCGCCCCAGGTCCCGCGGACCTCCTCGCGCTTGATGTAGGCCAGCACCACACCCACCAGCGCGCCGAGGCCGCCGGTGAAGAGGCCGGCCCAGAAGGCCAGCGAGACGAAGAGCGGTATGCGGTCGGGTGCCACGGCAGCCAGGCCCGGACCGCTCTACTCGGCCGCAGTCTGCTGCAGGGCCTCGTCAGCAGCCTTGGCAGCCTCGATCTCGGCCGCCTTGGCCTCGATCATCTCGACCAGGTGATCGACCACGCTGGCGTCCTTCAGGCGGTGGTGCGGCACGCCGGCGATGTAGACTTGGTGCGTACCCTTGCCGCCGCCGGTCAGCCCGACGTCGGTCATCAGCGCCTCGCCGGGGCCGTTCACCACGCAGCCGATCACCGAGACGGTCATCGGGGTGGTGATGTGCTCGATCCGCTTCTCCAGCTCCTCGACCGTCTTGATCACCTCGAACTGCTGGCGCGCGCAGGAGGGGCAGGAGATCACGTTCACGCCGCGATGGCGCAGGCCCAGCGACTTCAAGAGGTCGAAGCCAACCTTGATCTCCTCCACCGGATCGGCGGAGAGCGAGACGCGGATGGTGTCGCCGATGCCGGCCCAGAGCAGGCTGCCCAGCCCGATCGAGGACTTGATGGTGCCGCCGCGCAGGCCGCCGGCCTCGGTGATGCCAAGGTGCAGCGGGTAATCGCAGACCTCGGCAAGCTGCTGGTAGGCGGCGACCGCCAAGAAGACGTCGGAGGCCTTGCAGGAGATCTTGAACTCGTGGAAGTCCTCGTCCTGCAGGAACTTCATGTGGTTGAGCGCGCTCTCCACCATGGCCTCGGGGCAGGGCTCGCCGTACTTCTCCAGCAGCTCCTTCTCCAGGGAGCCGGCATTGACGCCGATGCGCATCGAGCAGCCGTGGTCGCGGGCGGCCTTCACCACCTCGCGCACGCGGTCGCGCCCGCCGATGTTGCCCGGATTGATGCGCAGACAGGCGGCGCCGTTCTCGGCCGCCTCGACGCCGCGCTTATAGTGGAAGTGGATATCGGCGACGATCGGCACGCTGACCTCGGCCACGATCTCCTTCAGCGCCGCGCTCGACTCCTTATCGGGGCAGGAGATGCGCACGATGTCGGCGCCAGCCTGTTCCAGCGCGTGGACCTGGGCGACGGTGGCCGCCACGTCGTGGGTCACCGTGTTGGTCATGGACTGGACCGTGATCGGCGCGTCGCCGCCCACCGGCACCTTGCCGACCATCACCTGCCGGCTCTTGCGGCGCAGAATCTGACGCCAGGGACGCACCGCCGTATGGTCGCTCATCGCTTTTCCTCAAGTATCGGGTGCTAGTCTCGTCGCTCGCACCAGGACATGCGGGGGGAGATGCCGGGTGACATACTGCGGGAGATGCTGGCGCCCACCGATGAAGTCAAGACGGGTCGGCTGCATGGCTGCTGCAGATCAGTTGGCCTTCAGCGAGTCGGGATTGAGCGACACGTTGCGCCGCACCTGGCCGGAGCGGCCGAGCTTCGGCACCTCCTGGCCATCGACCAGGATCACCAGCCCGCCAGCATTGCCGGTCAGCAGGGTCAGGCCCGGCTCGTCCGGCACGTCATAAGTGTCACCGGCCCGCAGCACCCGGGTGTAGATCGAGGCGTTGCTGGCGTTACGCACCTGCACCCAACTGTCCTGGGTCGCACGCAGCACCACGCGCGGACCACTGTAGGCCGCCGCGGTCTGACCACCGGTGGCGGGGTCGGTCGGCTGCGTCGCCGAGGCAGCCTCGGTGAAAAGCATCGTCCCGGTGCCGGCGGCACCGGCCGCGCCGGCAACCACGCCCTCACTCTCGGTCACGGCCGCTGCAGGAGTCTCGTCCGCCGCAGCTTGGCCCTCGGCGGACGCGGTCTCGGTCGTCTCTGCCGCGGTAGCGGCCGGAGGAGTGGCAGCTTGGGCCGACAGCGCGGAGCCGCCATCGCCGTCGCTCGTGGTCGCGCTGGACGCAGAGGTCGTGCTGGCCGTCGACGTCGTAGTCGTGGTCTCGGTTGCGGCACTGGCCCCGCTGCTGGCCGGTGCCACGGTCTCCGTCGCCGCGGTCTGCACCTCGTCCGATCCGCCGTCGCGCGAGACGTAGGTCCAGACCAGGTAGGCGAGACCCGCCAGCAGCAGCGAGACCAGGATGATCGCGCCGGTCGGCACCTTGGCCTCAGGCACCGGCGTCGGGAAGTTCAGGTTGGGCGTGCGGTCGATGCCCGCCGCCTCGTCCTTGAAGCGCTCGACGCAGTCGTTCACGTCGAGGCCCAGGTAGTGGGCGTAGCTGCGCACGAAGCCGACGCCGTAGGTCAACCCCGGCAGGTCCTGATAGCGGCTCTCCTCGATTGCCCGCAGGAAGACCGGCCGGATGCGCAGCGCGGCCGAAACCTCCTCGATGTCCTGGCCGAAGCCGGCACGGGTCTGGGCCAGGAGCGCGCCCACGGTGGCCGCGGTCGGCTGGCGCGGGCGCTCTTCATAGATCGGCGGCTCGTCGCCCTGGTAGGGGCCGGCATCGAGGGCTTCGGGCGGGACCTCCAGCTTCGGGCGTTCGAAGAGGCGTCCGCCGCTCCGCGGCGGCTCGTCCTTCACACTCTCGGGCTTGCGCGGCTCCGATTTGCTCGTCTCCGGCTTCTTCAGGCCCAAGGGCGGGGCCTCCAGCTTCGGCGACTCGGTCCGGGACTTCTTGCTGCTCTTGCTCTCGCGCGGCGGTGGCGGGTCGCCAGCAGGGTCGCGGAACTGCGGCAGGTCGGGCAAGGGCGGCGGTGACCAAGCCTCCGCCTCGGAACGGCTGCCGAGCATGCTGGGCGAGAAGGTACCGGAGCCGTTGGACTGAGACGGTGAGTTCCGGCGGTCTCTCTTCAGCGTTCTAAGCACGCGATCTTTCCCCAAATATGGTGTGGCCGCGCTGGGTCGGCCGGGTGTTGTCCCAGTGGGGACTGCACGAATGGAGTCCGCAGAGGGCGGCACGCTTCCTGCCGGCCGCGCCAAGCTCACCTCTCTTTTAACAAAAGCAAGCGCTGCTGGGCAAACATATCGCTGTCCACCTGTGGAGAGAGCAGCGGCGATCTGGCCTGCCGAAGCCGCACGGCAAGGCAATCCAATCCGTTAGCCCGGCGTTCGCCAATCAGAGGTGAATGCCGTGATCGTGCGCATAGGCCCGAACCTGCGTCTGCAGCGACTCCGAGTCGAGGTCCAGACGGGACAGCAGGAAGGCGCGGAAGCCCGTGAGATCAAGACTACGAATCATGATCTTGACCGGCGCCACCGCGGCCGGAGCCACCGACAGGCGGCGAAAACCGCAGGCCAGCAGCACCAGCGCCTCGACCGGGTGCGAGGCTGATTCGCCGCAGAGCGAGATCGGCGTGCCGCTCTCGTCCGCGCGCCGGGTGAGCTCGCTGAAGAGACGGATCGAGGCGGCGTTGAACAGGCCGAATCGACCGGCCAGCGCCGGGTTGCCGCGATCGCTGGCGAAGAGGAACTGCAGCAGGTCGTTGCTGCCCACCGCGACGAAGTCGGCCAGGTCGAAGAGCTCGTCAAGCTGCCACAGCAGGGCCGGTACCTCCAGCATCACCCCGCAGGAGACCTTGGTCGGCGGCCGTGTCGCCAGCTCAAGCTCGCGCTGCACCAGCGCCTTGGCGGCCCGCATCTCCTCCACCGTGGAGACCATCGGGAAGAGGACCGAGAGCTCGCGCCCGGCTGCGGCACCGATCAGCGCACGGAGCTGCCGGCGCAGGATGATCGGCCGGTCCAGCCCGATGCGGATCGCCCGCCAGCCCAGCGCCGGGTTCTCCTCCTCGCCACCCGACCAGTAGTGCAGCGCCTTGTCGCCGCCGATGTCGAGAGTGCGGAAGTTGACCGGCTTGCCGTCCGCCTGGTCCAGCACCTCGGCATAGATCGCCTGCTGCTCGGCCACGGTCGGGAAGGTCTCGCGCACCATGAAGGGCACTTCCGTGCGGTAGAGCCCGATGCCCTCAGCCCCGCAGGCGTGCAGCTGCGGCAGATCCAGCATCAGGCCGGCGTTCATGTAGAGATGCACGCCGACACCGTCCTTGGTGACCGCCGGCAGGTCCCTGGTCTCCGAGAAGATCTGGCGTCGCCGGTCGCGGTCGCTCAGCGCCCGGGCGAAGTTCTCGCGCACCTGCTCGCGCGGGCGCACCAGCACCTGTCCCGAGTCGCCGTCGACGATGACCGGGTCGCCCGGACGGATCTCACTCAGCGCCGCCGGACAGCGGCCGACCATAGGAATGCCGAGCGCGCGGGCGACGATGGCCACGTGCGAGGTCGGGCCGCCCTCGCCCAGGACCACGCCCTTGAGACGCGCACGGTCGTAATCCAGCAGGTCCGAGGGTCCCAGGTTGCGCGCGATCAGGATCGCCTCTTCCGGGATCTGATCGGCCGGCGCCTCGCCGCCGATCAGGTGCTGCAACAGGCGGTTGGCCAGGTCGTCCAGATCGTGCAGTCGCTCGCGCAGATAGGCGTCGCTGACCTGCGACATGCGCTGGCGCAGGTCGTTCTGCACCCGCTGTGTCGCCGCCTCGGCAGTCAGGCCCGCCTCCACCGCCTCCTCGATCCGTCCGATCCAGCCGCGGTCCTGGACGAACATGCGGTAGGTCTCGAAAATGTCGTGATGCTCGCCCGACTGCTCCAGGTCGCTGGCTTCCAGCAAGCGCTCCAGGTTGGCCGAGAGCTCGTCGCGCGCCTGATAGAGGCGTTTCAGCTCCTCGCCAGGGTCCTCGGCGACGAAGCGGCGGATGACCAGGCCGCGGTGATGCGGCACAGCGATGCCGATCCCGGCCCCCTCGGTCAGGGCCATGCCGGTGAGGCGCGCCGGCAGCAAGCCGCGGCTCTCCACCAGGCGCTGTTCCTCGGGGCTCACCAGGCCGGAGGAGGCCAGCACCTCCGAGACCACCATGGCGATGGTCTCCAGCGCCTCCAGCTCCTCCTCGGAGTAGGCGCGCCGGGTGACGTTCTGGACCACCAGCACGCCCAGGGTGTGCCCCTCGCGCAGGATCGGCACGCCCATCAAGGACTGGAAGCTCTCCTCACCGATCTCCGGGCGATAGGCGAAGTTGGGATGGCTCTGCGCGTCGGCCAGCGCCAGCGGTCGTCCGTTGGCGGCGATCTGGCCGACCAGGCCCTCGCCGAAGCGGAAGCGGGTGCGGTGCACCGCCTCCGGCTTCAGGCCGATGGTGGCGAAGAGTTCCAGCACCTCGCCCGCGCGAGTGACATAGAGCGAGCAGACCTCGGCCACCATGTAGTTGGCGATCAGCCGGGTGACCTGATCCAGGCGCTGCTCAGGCGGACCGCCCTGCTGAAGCAAGTCGCGTAGCTGCTTCAGCAGGCGGCGTGCCGCGAGCCAGCCCGGTGCCCTGGCCATAGTCCTCTCCCCGCCGCCGTCTAGCTAGGGCCGGGACTGCTCACGCAGGTCCCGCCCTTCGCAGACGACGGTCGATCGCACGCCACAGGAATCCGGCAGGCGAGGCTGCTTGCTGGGGGTACGCCCTCCTTGCCGAGGCCGCGACCGGCGCCTCTGCCCCGACTAGTCGGCGTCCAAGCCATAGGCGCTGTGCAGCGCACGTAGCGCCAGCTCCAGATAGTCTTCGGCAATGAGGACCGAGATCTTGATCTCAGAGGTGGTGATCACCTGGATGTTGATCCCCTTCTCCGCCAGAGTGGTGAACATCCTTTGTGCCACGCCGGCATGGCTGCGCATACCCACACCGACGACGGAGACCTTGGCCACCTTGGCATCCTTCTCCAGCGAGCCGAAGCGCAGGGTCTCGCGGTTGCGCTCCAGCACCTGGATGGCGCGGTCCAGCTCGCTGCGCCCCACGGTGAAGGTCATGTCGGTGATCTCGCCGTCCAGCGAGATGTTCTGCACGATCATATCGACGTTGACCGAGGCCTCGGCGAGCGGACCGAAGATCGCCGCGGCGACGCCCGGACGGTCGGGAATGCTGGTGAGCGTGACCTTGGCCTCATCTGTGGAGTGCGCGATACCGCTGACGACTGCCTGTTCCACGATCTCTTCCTCATCAACAACCAGGGTGCCAGGCTTGTCCTCGAAGCTGGAGCGCACCTGCACCCGAACCTTGTGCTTCATCGCCATCTCGACCGAGCGGGTCTGCAGGACCTTGGCCCCCAGCGAGGCCATCTCCAGCATCTCCTCGTAGGTGATGCGGTCCAGCTTGCGGGCCTTGGCGACGATCCTGGGGTCACTGGTATAAACCCCATCGACGTCGGTGTAGATATCACAGCGCTCTGCCTCGAGGGCAGCGGCCAGCGCCACCGCGGAGGTGTCCGATCCGCCGCGGCCCAGGGTGGTGATCCGCTTCTTCTCGCCCAGGCCCTGGAAACCGGCGACGACGGCGACCTGGCGCTCCTCGGCGAAGCGGCGCTCCAGCTCACTGGTGTCGATGCCCTCGATGCGGGCGGAGCCATGCTGTGCGGTGGTCTCGATCGGCAGCTGCCAGCCAAGCCACGAGCGTGCCGGCACGCCCATGCGTTGCAGGATGATGGCCAGCAGGCCGGAGGTCACCTGCTCGCCGGAGGAGACCACCACGTCGTACTCGCGCAGGTCGGCGAGGCCCGCGGCCTTGCGCACCAGGTCGACCAGATAGTTGGTCTGCCCGGCCATGGCGGAGACCACCACGGCCAGTTCGTGTCCCTGGTCCCATTCGGCCTTGACCCGGGTGGCAACCCGTTCCAAGCGTTCCAGGTCGGCGACGGATGTGCCGCCGAACTTCAATACCAAGCGTGTCATCGTCCTGAATGTTCGGTTCGGCCGCCGCGTCTGAGGGGGTAAGGGATCGGCAGCACAGCCTTGTCGTTGCACCGGGCGCTATCCATACTCACGAGACCGCTCAGGCGCAAGCGAGGCCCTCGGCAAAGGCGAAGAGAAAGCAAGAGTGAGGAACATGGCTGCATCGCAACAGGCTGGGGACGGGGCCGGCGCCTTCGATCCGGAAGAGATCGAGAAGTTCGACGCCCTGGCCGGCGACTGGTGGGACCCGGAGGGGCCGATGGCGCCGCTGCACCGCCAGGGTCCGGCGCGCATGGCCTTCCTGCGCCAGGCGCTGGCGCCGCTGGCAGGACAGGACGCCGGCTCGCTCACCCCGCTGAAGGGCCTCAAGGTCCTCGACCTCGGCTGCGGTGCCGGCCTGGTCAGCGAGCCGCTGGCCCGCATGGGCGCGGAGGTCACCGCCATCGATGCCGCGCCCGAGGCGATCGCCGCAGCCAGGACCCACGCCGAGGAGAGCAGGCTCGCCATCGACTACCGAAACTGCACCGCCGAGGAGCTGGCCGAGGCCGGCCTCGTCTTCGACGCCGTGGTGAGCCTGGAGGTGATGGAGCACGTGCCCGATCCCGAGGCCTTCGTGGCGCTGGCCGGCAGCCTGGTCCGGCCGGGCGGCATGCTGACGCTCTCCACCCTCAACCGTACCGCCAAGTCCTTCGCGCTCGCCATCGTCGGGGCCGAGTACCTGCTGCGCTGGCTGCCGCGCGGCACCCACTCCTGGCGGCGCTTCCTCAAGCCCTCAGAGGTCGGGCGGATGATGCGCCAGGCCGGCTTCACCGTCACCGAGGCCGCCGGCATCGTCTACAACCCCCTGGACCAGGGCTGGCGCCTCAGCAAGCGCGACCTCGACGTCAACTACGCCCTGGCCGCCCGCAAGGAGGCCTGAGCGCCCCTGCCGGCCGCCGTCGCGGCCGACCTGCCCTTCCTTTCCACGTCCCTTCCAGAATCGAGGTCAGCCGACATGCAGGCATCCGCCGAGACCGATCCCAAGCGCCTGACGCGGGCCGACTTCCCGCACTTCCAGACCATCCCCACCCGCTTGCTGGACAACGACGTCTACGGCCACGTGAACAACGTGGTCTACTACTCCTACTTCGACACCCTGGTGAACGAGAACATGATCCGCCACGGCGTGCTGGACATGGCCACCAGCGACGTGATCGGCATCGTCGCCGAAACCCGTTGCGTCTTCCTCTCCTCGATCGCCTTTCCGCAGGCGGTCGAGGGCGGGCTCAGGGTGGCGCGGCTGGGGCGCTCCAGCGTCACCTACGAGATCGGCCTCTTCGTCGAGGGGCGCGAGGCGCCGGTCGCCTTCGGCCATTTCGTCCACGTCTTCGTCGAGCGTGCCGGGATGAAGCCGGTCGCGATGCCCGCACCCATCCGCGGCCTGCTCGAGAGCCTGCACGTTGCCAAATGAGCTAGCCCGCCGTCTGGGCCTGCGCCTGCCCATCGTCCAGGCGCCCATGTCTGGCGGGGTGACCACGCCGGAGCTGGTCGCCGCCGTCTCCGAGGCCGGTGGACTGGGCTCGCTGGGCGCCGGCTACATGAGCGGCCGGGCGATCGAGGCGGCCGCCGCCGCCGTGCGCGCACGCAGCGACCGCCCCTTCGCCGTCAACCTCTTCGTTCCCGACCCCCGCGGCCCGCAGGCCAGCGAGGAGACCCTGGGCAAGGCCTCGGCCGCGCTCGACCGCTACCGCAGCGAGGTCGGGCTGCAACCGCCGCCAACACGCTCGACCTTCCGCCTGCAGTGGGACGAGCAGCTTGCCGCGGTGCTGAAGGTCCGGCCGGCGGCGCTCTCCTTCTGCTTCGGCATTCCCGAAGAGGAGGACCTGGACGCCCTGCGCGAGGCCGGCATCCTGACCATCGGCACCGCGACCACGGCCGGCGAGGCCAGGCTGCTGGAGGATGCCGGGGTCGAGGCGGTGGTGGCCCAGGGCTTCGAGGCCGGTGGCCACCGCGCCACCTTCACCCTGCCCTACGACCACGCCCTGATCGGCCTGATGGCGCTGCTGCCGCAGGTGGTCGACGCGGTCGACATCCCGGTGCTGGCCGCCGGCGGGGTGATGAGCGGCCGGGCGATCGCCGCCTGCCTGGCGCTGGGCGCCTCGGCCGCGCAGATGGGCACCGCCTTCCTTGCCTGCGAGGAGAGCGGCTTCGGCGAGGTGCAACGCGAGGCGTTGCTGGCCGCCGGCGAGGAGGGCACGGCGCTTACCCAGGCCTTCACCGGTAAACCGGCCCGGGGCCTGCGCAACCGCTTCATGGTGGAGGCCTTCGAGCAGCACCTGCCGATCGCCCCCTTCCCGCTGCAGCACGCCATCACCAGCGACCTGCGCCGCGCGGCAGTGGAGCGCCAGCGACCCGACCTGATGGCGATCTGGGCCGGCCAGGGTGTCGCCGAGATCCGGCGCGGCAGCGCCGCAGAGCTGATGGCGACCTTCGAGAGCGAGCTTCGCAACAGCCTCTCAGGGCTGGGGCGGACCCGCATCGGGATGGACGAATAGCGGCCATCGCGCACGAGGAAATTGCAAGCTTCTATCCAGCCTAAATCAAAAGTACATCTCCTCAGAATAGCCTAAACCAACAAATATCAGTTAGATTTATGATTCAATATATGAATTCATCTCATAAAGTTCACAATACTTCCGTCAGAACAAATAAAATCCGCCCTTCGCGCAACAACATTTTCAAGATTCTCATTCGCCTGAGATATAATTCCAGATAATACATAGTAAGAAAAATGACTTTTTGTTTCAAAAAAAGCGATCAAAGGCCCGCCACTGATACCACCAAGCGGGTGATTTAAAGGTAAATTTGGGACAGAATCGCAATATAAGCCAAAATCACGCTCAACAACCCAAGTTATTTGGGTGTTCGAAATCCGCCTAGCAACGCCAAACGCTGTAAATAACCCCCAGTTTATTTTTAATTGACCCGAATCCAGTCGATCAATTCCAGGATATCCAGCCAACATTATACCTCGCCCCTCTTGAGGAACGCGCGGAGGCCAGTAAGAAAGAGGCACAATTTTCTTTTCTATTTCGGCTAGATCACTCTCATTCAATGAGATTGTTGCAATATCAAGTTCATCAGAAACAGATATAATATCTATTTGATCGACAATATAGTTAAAAATATGTAAGCGAGTATTGTATTTTTCTCTATCTTGCTCATATCCACGAATCACATGTGCGGCTGTGACACCCAGAAGCCGCCCATCGGTCTGCACGAACGTCAAGGTACCATTTCCCAGCACCTCCGGAAACTGCTCTTCATGAAGAGACCAAAATAGCGGTGCGCAGCTCGATCTCAGTATGTTTCGGTAATGATTCCCTAGCTCTCCGCTAAGCAGACGCTTTGCGTCGGCAACGGAAAGTGGATGACCTTCTGGCGGGCTCCATTCATTCGTCATGCTGAACATACCTAGTGTATGAGCGATGGCCGAAAAAGACCCTCATCACCAAGTTCAAGGAGAATTCGCGAGAACGATGTGCTCCATGCCGGGCGGCGCTGCCTTGAAGGCACCTTGTCCCAAGGCACACCCCTGGTCTGGACAGCGACCTTCGAGACTGGCATCACTGCCGCTTGCGGTGAGCGCAGCGGCCTTGCGAGGTAGCGCCGGTTCCCCGCCATTCCCTCAGCGTTCCCGTCGGCAGCCGGCTTTCCGGTCCGGCCGGGGCCCCCTGGTTCGAGAGCGGAGCGTTACCATGCAGTTTGCCCCCCTGGTCGATCGCGTGGCCGGCAAAGGCGCCGAGGCCTGGGCCCTCCATATCGAGGGCGTCCAGCAGCAGCGGCGCACCGGCCAGCCGGTCATCTTCCTGACCGTCGGCGAGCCCGACTTCGACACGCCGGAGCTGATCCAGCGCGCCGCCATCGCCTCGATGCAGGCCGGCAACACGCACTACACTCCGATCGTCGGCACCCAGGCGCTACGCCAGGCCATCGCCGACTGGCAGCGGCACCTCACCGGCCAGCAGGTCGAGGCGGACCAGGTCGTGGTCGCCCCCGGCGCCCAGGCCGCCCTCTTCGCCACCATGCAGTGCCTGGCCGGGACCGGCGACGAGGTGATCACCAGCGACCCGCGCTATTCCACCTACGAGGCGGTGATCGGCGCCACCGGCGCCACGCTGGTCTCGGTGCCGCTGCTGCCCGACCGCGGCTTCGCGCTGGACCTCGACGCGCTGCGCGCCGCGGTCACCCCGAAGACCCGGGCGATCCTGCTGAACACGCCGCACAACCCCTCCGGCGCGGTGCTGCACGAGGCCGAGCTGGAGGCGGTGGCCGCACTCTGCCGCGAGAAGGACCTCTGGCTGGTCTCGGACGAGGTCTATGCCTCGCTGACCTACGGCAAGCCGCATCGCTCGCCCGCGGTCCTGCCCGGCATGGCCGAACGCTGCGTCGTGATCAACAGCCTCTCCAAGTCGCACGCCATGACCGGCTGGCGGGTCGGCTGGATGGTCGGACCGCGGGAGCTGGCCAGGCACCTCGACAACCTGCTGCTCTGCATGCTCTACGGCTGCCCCGGCTTCATCCAGGATGCCGCGGTCACCGCGCTCACCGAGGGCCGCGGCGAGGTCGCGCGCATGCATACCGCCTACAGCGCCCGCCGCGACCTGCTGGCGCCCTGGCTCGACCGCCTGCCCGGCCTCTCCTGCGCCAGCCCGGAGGGCGGCATGTTCGTCATGCTGGACGTGCGCCAGAGCGGGCTGGATGCGGTTTCCTTCGCCCGGCGCCTGCTGGCCGAGGAGAACGTCGCGATCCTGCCAGGCGGCGGCTTCGGCGAGCAGGCCGAGGGCTTCTGCCGCATCTCGCTGGGCTTCTCGGCCGAGACCCTGACCGAGGCCTGCCGCCGCATCGAGGCCTTCGCCGAACGCCTTGCCACCGGCAAGGGCGGCGCGGTGGCTGCGACTCCCTAGCAGCCGGATCGGATCGACAGGGCGCGCCCGGCGGCCTATCGTCTAGGGTCTTGTGGTGGACTCATCCAAGGAGTGGAGATGTCGCTGACCTATCTCGAGGGCACGGCCAGCGCCGCGTCCGTTGTCGACGCGCTGCGGCGCGACGGGGCCGTCGCGGTCACCAACCTCGTTGCCGACGCGCTCGCTGACCAGGTCGCCGCCGAGCTGCGTGCGCCGCTCGACGCCTCCGGCCTGAAGCTCATGAGCGACTTCAACGGCGACCGCTCGCTGCGCATCAGCAACGTGCTGGCCAGCGCACCCAGTGCTGCCGCCCTGGTCGATCACGACATGGTGGTCGCCGTCGCCAACGAGATCCTGCTGCCGAACTGCGCCACCTATCAGGTCGGCAGCCTGACCGCGATCGAGATCCTGCCGGGTGAAAGCGAGCAGGCGCTGCACCGTGACGACTCGCTCTATCCGCTCGAGATCTCTGGCCTGGAGCTGCAGATCGGGGTGATGTGGGCGCTGACCGACTTCACGGCGGAGAACGGCGGCACGCGGGTGATCCCCGGCAGCCACCGCTTCCTGCGTTCCTGGCATCTGCCCGGACTGGACAACTGGGTGTCCAGCGTGATGCCCAGGGGCTCCGCCCTCTTCTACCTGGGCTCCACCTGGCACGGCGGCGGCGCCAACAGCAGCAACGCGCCGCGCATGGGGCTGATCAACACCTACTCTCTGGGCTGGCTGCGGCAGGAGTCGAACCAGTACCTGACGACGCC
The DNA here is from genome assembly GCA_046233115.1 of Rhodospirillaceae bacterium N.6G. GTDB lineage: Bacteria > Pseudomonadota > Alphaproteobacteria > Kiloniellales > JACOMY01 > JACOMY01. The sequence goes on from JBJXHM010000012.1 coordinate 121,007, forward strand.
GCCGGAGGTGGCCGCCCGCTTCACGCCGCGCCTGCGCGCCCTGCTCGGCTACACCCCGCACGGGGCCGGCGACGACAAGATCGGCACCTTCCGGGGCGACTGCCCGGCCTGGATCGACAGCCCGCCGGAACCAGCCTGGCGGGCCGACCGCGGCCAGGTCGGCAGCGCCGCTAACGCAGAAGCGCAGAGCGGTCAGGGTCTAGCTTAAGTCCCGAGCAGGCGGAGCCGGTGACGGCTCGCGCTCCGCCCCTCACTGTCCCTCCAGTTCGCTGCCCGCGCCGCTGTCGTCCGGTGTCGTCGGATAGGGGCCGGGCAGGATCGTCTTTTCGCTGATCCAGCGCTCGACGTTGACCGGCCGAAAGCGCCCCTGCGCCTCGACCGGATAGCGGATCGGCTGGCCTGGTTTGACGTCCAGGACCTCCGAATCGCGGACCACAACGACGCCGTTGACGATCACGTAGGGAATTCCGGTCGACGGCAGGCCGTTCTCGCCGGCCTTGTAGGTGGCCCTGTCGCTCACCGTCTCGGGATCGAAGAGGGTGAGGTCGGCAATCTTGCCGACCTGGACACGTCCCCGCTCCCGCATGTCCTCGAGGCCGGCCGCGCCCAGGTGCAGCGCGCTCCAATAGCTGAGCTGGGCCAGACTGAACATCAGCGGCACCCCCTGCTCGCGCCCCATGCGCAAGGTCCGGGCATGCGCCCCCGCGGTGCGCGGGTGCCCGGCATAGGCGACGTAGTCCGCATCCCAGGGCAGGTGCGTGCCATCGACACCTACACCGGCCATGGAATCGCTGCCGACCGTCATGTGCGGGATGGTCAGCCAATAGGCCATCCAGTCCTTTCGCGGCGGCAGGAAGACGACAATCGAGCGTCCGGGATCGCTCTTCACCAGCGAGAGATAGTCCTGCTTGGTCAGGAAGGTGTCACCTAGCGGATCGTAGACCGTGTCCTCGTACCTGTAGCCGTAGGTCGCTTCCCAGATCGAAGGCTGAAGAAAATCGGCACTGACCACGGTTGAACCGGCATCATAGGGATAGTGCTCAGACCACATGTTCAGGCCCTTGGTGCGGGCGAGCTGCAGCTTCTCCTCGATCTCCCACCAACCGTAGTCATTGTCGTGCGCCATCAAGAGCGGCGCCCCCAGCAGCATTGCGTTGGCGAAGGCCTCGTCGAAGGCGATCGGCGCCTCGGTCGGGGTCTCGCTGCTCAGGTGATAGCGGGTATGGACCGAAGCGAGTCGGCCGTAGCGGGCCGCCGCGCGCTGCGCCTCGAACATCTCGTAGCTGGTCATGCCGGTCGCCATGTAGGCGGCACCGATGCCAACCCCGATGGCGCCCTGACGCAGGTCCTCGTCCAGGATCTCCATCACCGCATTCATCTGGTCGATCGTGCTGCGGGTGACCGACCACCCCGAGACTCCATCTTGAGCCGCCTTGTCCAGGTAGGAAGGCGCGTTGGAGAAGTCGATCGGCCCGGCGATCGCCGCCTCCGGGTCATGCACGGCCATACGCACAAGGTTCAGGCCTGCGGTCGTACCGTAGTTCACCTGCCAGCCCTCGCGCGCCTTCCGATCGTACCACTCGCCGACGTGCAGCGCGCCCAGCTCCAGGTCCATGCCCGTCGTCACGCCGTCACGTAGCGCAAGCTTCGTGGCGAAGGGATCGACCGCGTGGAAGTGCGTATCGATGAAGCCGGGCGCCACCACCAGCCCGGTCGCATCGATCACCGCGCCGGCGGAAATTGACTCCGACGTGATGGCCGCGATCCGACCGTCCTTGATGCCGACGTTGGCGACGGTATCCCGCATGCTCTCTGGATCCATGACCCGGCCGTTGAGGATGGCGAGGTCGTAGGAAAGCTGCTCTGCGGTGACACCTCCGCAAGGGACCGAGAGTGCGACCGCGGCAAGAGCCAAGATGGAAGCGGAACGCATCATGGTTCTCTTCCCCTTCTGACAACCTTCGACCAGCCCTCCCAGCTTCGGGCAAAAGGGTTTCGGAACCGAGTCCTTTCTTCATCCTGACGTCCGGGCACGCCAGGCTCGCAACGAGCGCTGGGATGGCCGCCAAGAGCGACGATCGTTGAGACTAGGCGAAGTCGAAGAGACCTGGCAGCAGGTCCTGCTCGTCGACGCCGCGCAGCTCGACAGAGATCGATGCGATGTCGATCGTCCCCGGATCCCAGAACACCGTCGCATCGCCTTCGGCGTCGCTGCCGATGGTCAGGTCCTGAAAGGTCAGGCCCTTGATCTCGGTGAAGTCGAAGCGGTCCTTGGTGACGTCGAAGTCCATCACCACGTCGACCTCGGCCGACAGGGAGTAGCCGGTCGCGAAATTGCTCGGATCGCCCTCCTTGAAGATCAGGCTGTCCTCGCCGTCGCCGGTCCAGATCAGGTTGTAGCCCACGTCGGCATAGATCAGGTCGTTGCCGGAACTCGCGAAGATGAACTCGTTCCACTCGCCGAGCCCACCGCGGTCGTCGCCCAGATCCTCGCGCTCGCCCGAGGCGACCCGAAAGGTGACCGGCGTCCAGTAGCCACCGTTGAACTCCACCTGCTCGACGAAATAGGGATCGCTGTCGGCGCGGAAGGCACGCAGCACCGTGATCGACGAAAGCCCGTCCAGGGTCTCGATCACCATGTTGGCGCCTTGGCGGGCGATCTCCAGCGCCGCGATCGCCTCGGGCATGTTGCCGTCGCTTGGCCCGTAGAGGCCATAGATCTCCAGCACGTCGTTGCTGAAACCGCTGTGGTCGGCGTCGTAGGTCGCAGCCTCGCCCTGGTCCATGACCTTGTCATGACCCCACTGCTCGCTCGTGCCCAGTGCCTCGCGGTCGTAGCCGAAGACGTAGGTGTCGCCGCCCTTGCCGCCATAGTAGCGATCGTCGCCCCAACCGCCGCTGAGGCGATCCCAACCGGCGCCGCCGCGCAGCAGATCGTTGCCCGAGCCCGCGAAGACGAAGTCGTCACCGCCGCCGGCGGTGACCTTGTTGTCGCCCTCGCCGGTCTCGATCCAGTCGAAGCCGCCACCACCGCGCAGGTCGTCGTCACCCAGGCCGCCGAAGATGGTGTCGTCGCCCGCACCACCTTTGACCAGGTCGGCGCCCTCGTCGGCGAAAACCACGTCGGCATCGGCGCCACTGATCACCGTGTCATCGCCCCCACCGGCGTCGATGAAGTCGTCCCCACCGAAGGAGCGGTGCACCTCGCCCAGGTTCGTGCCGGCAACGATGTCGGCCTCGGCAGTACCGTCCCGGCCTTCCGCCAGACGATAAAGCGTACCGCCGGCCTCGAGATACTCCACCGCCTTGCCGGCATAGTGGTCCTTGATGCCGATCGAGAGCTCTGCATAGCCCGGGCTGTGGAAGCGCGAGGGCTTGGCGGGTAGTACCAGCTCCAGGTCGTCGCCGACCCGCTCTGCCGTCGCCCAGCCCTGGTAGCCGAGCGAGGCGCTGGCATAGAGGCCGCGCCCGCCGGTGATCACGTCGATCGCACCATCGTCGCCCTGGTCGTCGATGTTGGCACGGCTGCTGCTGCCGCCTTGGGTCAGGCGGTACTCGTCCGCGCCCCGGCCGCCGATCAGGCTGTCGGTTCCGCCCAGCGCGATCAGCAGGTCATCGGCATCGGTCCCCACCAGGGTGTCGTCGCCCGCGGTGCCGGTCAGGGTAGTCATCTCGGCCTCTCCTCCTCGTGTCATCACCGACCCTTCGGAATAGGTGCCAACCGCACCACCGCGTGGGTCTGTTGCAACCTTGATGCCGGGTCCTTGGCCCCGGGCGCCATAAGCAGGCGCTTACGCCCTGGTTGAGACGCCCTTTCCCCGGGGCTATAGTGTCGCAACCCTGGCGGATAGAGGCCCGTGTCTTGTCGATCGAGAACAACTGGGGCCGAGGGCTCGGCCGGACGGCGGCGTTCTTCCGGGGCCGACTCGACCGCAAGCTGTTGCTGCTGACCGGGCTGATCGCACTGCAGGGCCTCTGCGCCGGCTTCTTCCTCGGCGATGTGCTGGTCGATGCGGCGGAGGTCGGGCTGGATATCCACACCGCCTACGAGGCGGTCGCGACCCTGGCCTTGCTGCTGGGCGTACTCTACGGCGCACTCGAGGTCCGGCGGGCACTGTCACGCGGGCGCAAGGCCGAGTCCGCCCTGCGCATGGCCTCGGGTGCCTTCGCCCAGTTGGTGGAAGAGCGCTTCGCCGCCTGGCAGTTGACTCCGGCAGAGGCCGAGGTCGCACTACTGACCCTCAAGGGCTTCGACGGCAAGGAGATCGCGGAGCTGCGCCAGGTCGCCGAGGGCACGGTCCGTGCCCAGCTCGCCCGCATCTACCTCAAGTCGGGCAGCAGCAGCCGCGGGCGCTTCGTCTCGCTCTTCATCGACGAGCTGCTGGACAGCCCCCTGGTGCCCCCACTGCCGGAAGGCGGCGGCAGCGCATGAGCCAGCTCAGCCACTGCGCCAGAGCGCCAGGACCAGGCCGGCCAGCACCAGGATCACGGCGACGGCATCGGAGAGGGTCAGGACCTCACCCAGGAACAGCACACCCAGCAGGCTGGCGGTCAGCGGGCTGAGGCCCATGAAGGAGGTGACATTCGATGCCCAGATGTGCCGCAACGCGTAGAGCCACAGCAGATAGCCGACGCTGCTGACCACGGCGGTGCCGCCGATCGCCAGCCAGACCGGCGCACCGTAGTGCGGCCAGTGGCTGAACAGGCCCTCCGGGATCGCCATGAAACCCAGGAGGACCGTGGCCGAGAACATGGCGAGCGTACCGATCTGCAGGGTCGGATAGCGCTGCAGGAAGGGCCGGTAGAGCAGCGAACAGATCGCACCGATCAGGGCCGCGCCCAGCGAGGCCGCAGCACCCAGCCATTCGGCCGTGGTGAAGTCGCCGCCCAGGGCCGCCGTACCGATGGAAAAGCCGACGCCGACGATGGTGAGCAGAATCCCCAGCACCCGGCGAAAGGTGAAGGGCTCGTGCCCGGCGGCCACGGCCAGCCCCATGGTCAGCAGTGGAAAGACGGCAAAGATCAGTGCCGAGCGGCCGGGCTCGATCACCGTCACCGAGTAGTTCAGCAGGCCGATCAGCACCCCGAACTGGCCGATCCCCAGCAGCACCACGGGCAGGATGTCCCGCGGCCGGAAACGCACCCGGGTCATGCGCAGCAGGAAGGGCAGCAGCAAGACGATCCCGATCAGATAGCGCAGGAAGGCGATGGTCATCGGCCCGGTCTCGGCCAGCGCCACCTTGGTCAGCACCAACCCCACGCCCACGAAGGTGCCGGTGCAGGCCGAGGCCAGCAGTGGGAGCACGTTCGGACTCACAGGTTGCGCGCCCAGGTCTGACGGGTGAGCGGCAACCCGTAGTCGCGGGAGGAGACCTCAGCGTCCAGCCTGAAGCCGACCTGGCGCAGCAAGCCTTCGGCCGCCTCCAGTCCCACCGCGCTGCAGAGCTTGAGGCGACGATGGCCGGCGGCCTCAGCCTGCGCCAGCATCTGGGCCAGCAAGGCCCGCCCGAGCCCGAGCCCACGCGCTTCCTGCTCCAGGAAGAGCAGAGGGATCAGCGCTTCGCCCTCCGCCTCGATCAGCAGGGCCGCCCCCTGCAGGATCCCGGCACGCTCGACCAGCAGCAGGGCTTCGCGTGGCGAGGGACTGCGGGAGAGGTAGCCGGCCAGCCGGTCCGCCAGTTCGGCCTCAAAGCGGCCCAGCCAGCTGAACTCGCGGCCAAAGAGAGAAACCGCCGCCTGCAGCACCCGGCCGGACTCGCCGCGCCGGGCCTCTCGGATCACGGTCGGTGCGGTCGACCCGGCGCCGGGATCGAGCAGCGAGACGATCGCCGCCATGGCGGCTAGCAGGCGGTCCTGCTCCGCCTCGGTGAGCAGGGCCAACACCTCGGCGACGCGGCGGCGCGAGCCCGCTTCGACCGGCGCGAAGGCACGTTCGCCGGCAGCGCTGAGCGACAGGAGCTGGCGGCGCTTGTCCTCCGGAGAGACCTCCATATGGACCAGGCCCTTCTGGCGAAAGCGCTTCATCAGGCGGCTGAGGTAGGCGGGATCGAGCCGCAGCCGGGAGGCCAGGTCCGTCGCCGCGATCCTGGGCTGGCGATCCAGCTCGTAGAGCAGGCGCGCCTCGGCCAGGGTGAAGCCGCTGCCCAGCAGCGACTCTTCCAGCGCACCGACATGCCCGGTCATGAAACGGTAGAAGCCCCGAACAGCATCGACCCGCTCGGCATCGGTCTCTCGCAACGCCCCCTCCCCTTTCTTGACAGGAAGCACAGAGTTTCTTGACGAAGTCAACTAACTGGCCGACGGCCCGGGCGACGGCGAGACGCGGCCAAGTGGGCTTGCGACCCTGCGCCGGGCCTGCCAAGAGGGAGGCAGGATGCGGCCCAAGCGGCATCGCGGATCAATGGCAAGGAGAGATCGATGGACAAGGAGCGGTTCGACAAGGGTTTGGCCAAGCGCAAGCAGGTCCTGGGTGCGGAGTACGTCGAGACCAACATGGCGAAGGCCGACGACTTCTCACGCCCTTTCCAGGAGATGATGACGGAATACTGCTGGGGCTTCGGCTGGGGCGACGAGACCCTGCCACCGAAGACGCGCTCGATGCTGAACCTGACGATGATCGCCGCCTTGAACCGTATGCACGAGTGGGAACTGCACTTCCGCGGCGCCATCAAGAACGGCGTCACCGAGGCCGAGTTGCAGGCCATCCTGCACCAGATCGCGATCTACTGCGGCGTCCCCACTGGCGTCGAATGTTTCCGCATCGCCAAGAAGGTCCTGGCGGAGCAGTAGGGCTAGGGCGGCCCGCCTGTCCGGCCGCCAAGCTCGGATTGCGTACGTGGCCGGGCCATGCCCGGCCACGACAGAGGGCAGAGGCTCTAGACCCGGCACCGGCGCCGCCTTCCCTTTCCTGGGCGGCTGTCGAAGGATCGCCCGCTTCGGCCGCGGTCTTCCTCCGCCTTGACCGCTTGGCCTTGCCGGAACTCCCTCCGCCAAAACCTGCAGAGTCGCCCCTAGACACAAGAAATGATAGGATAGAAGCAAGGTAATACAAAGCACCATCGAGGGAGCGGGGCGATGGCAACAATAACGGGAACAAACCTTTCCGACACATTAACGGGAACACCGGGCAGCGATACGATATACGGCCTGGGCGGCGCAGATAGACTCTATGGATTACAGGGTATTGACCAGCTCTTTGGGGGTGCCGGCAACGACATACTTTACGGAAAAGGCGGCGGAGACAACAGCAACTACGGCGGTAGCGGCAAGGACACGCTTTTCGGCGGCGCCGGCGTCGACTATCGCTTCTTCGGCGGCGACGGCGCGGACCGCGTCTACGGCGACGACGGCGACGACATCACCCTGTTCGGCGGCAAGGGCACAGACATCCTCGGGGGCGGCAGCGGCAACGATTCGGTCCTCTACGGAGATCTGGGCAACGACAGCATCTTCGGCGACGTGGGGAATGACACCCGTCTCGCCGGCCATGACGGGGACGACTTGGTCTACGGAGGGTCCGGGTTGGACGGCCTCCTTTTCGGGGATTCCGGGGCGGACTCTGTTTTCGGCGAATCTGGGAACGACGACGTTCTCTACGGTGGCAGTGGAAGCGACGCCGTGTTCGGCGGCCAGGGCGACGACTCGCGCCTTTACGGTCTCCGGGGCGACGACAGCATTTTCGGCGGGTCCGGCCGGGATATCATTCTGAAGGGAGACCAGGACAACGACTGGATCTACGGCGGCAGCGGGCAGGATCGCTCCCTCTTAGGCAACACTGGTGACGATCGTCTCTACGGCGGCGATGGCGACGATAACTCCCTCTCCGGCGGCAGCGGAGCCGACCTGCTGTTCGGCGGCAAGGACGACGACACGGCCCTGATCGGCGGGTCCGGCAGCGACGTCATCTATGGCGAAGCCGGGTCCGACTTCCTGCTGATGGAAGAGAGCGGTGACGGCACGATCTTCGGCGGGAACGGCAGCGACAGCCACCTCTTCGGTGCCGCCGGTGCGGACCGCATCTATGGCGACAGCGGTGACGACAAGACCCTCTATGGCGGTGTCGGCGACGACGTCCTCTACGGCGGCGCCGGGAACGATACCAGCCTGAACGGCCAGGATGGGCAGGACAGCCTGTTCGGCGGCTCGGGCGTGGACGTGATGGCCGGCGCGGAGGGCGACGACGACCTTCGCGGGGAGAGCCAGGCCGACAGCCTCATGGGGGACAGCGGCGACGACACCCTGCGCGGCCAGGACGGCGACGACCTGCTCTATGGCTCCAGCGGCCGCGACACCCTCTTCGGCGACGCGGGCCAGGACCTGGCCTTCGGCGGCGACGGCGTCGACCGCCTGGGCGGCGGGTCCGGGATCGACCTGCTCTACGGCGCGACCGGCAGCGACCGCCTGAACGGCGGCAGCGGCGTCGACACCGCGGAAGGCGGCAAGAACAACGACACCTTCATCGTCGACACCGCCGACGACATCGTCCGCGAGACGGCGATGGGCGGCCCCGAGGACGTGCTGCGGTCGGACGCGGCCGCCTTCACCCTGTTGAACGGCTCGGATGGCTACATCGAGCGCGCCAACCTCAACGAGGAGGCCGGTGTGGCCAGCCTCTTCGGTAACAGCCACGCCAACACCCTGGTCGGCAACGCCACCGTCAACGAGCTCTTCGGGGCCAGCGGCGACGACATCCTGAACGGACGCAGCGGATCCGACAGCGGCTTCGGCGGCCTGGGCGACGACACCTACGTGGTCGACAGCTCCGGCGATCGCGTCGCGGAGCTCTCCGGCGAGGGCGTCGACTTGGTGCGCGCGGAAACCAACTTCACCTTGCCGGACGGGACGGCCACGGCCTTTCTCGACAACCTGCGTATGCAGGGCCAGAAGGGTGACATCGACGGCGCCGGCAACAGCCTCGACAACACGATAGAGGGAAACACCGGCGCCAACACGCTGCAGGGCCTCTCGGGCGACGACCGGATCGAGGCCGGGGCCGGCGACGATGCGCTCTTCGGCGGCTCCGGCAGCGACTGGATGGAGGGCGAAAGCGGCGCCGACACCCTCTGGATGGAGAGCGGCGCCGTCGCCTTCGGCGGATCGGGAGAGGACTCCTTCCTGTTCGGCGGCGAGAGCCTGGGCGCGGCCGGCTCCGGCGGGCCGCTGATCCGCGATTTCGACGGCGAGGCCTTCGGCGCGGCCAACGGCGCCGACAAGCTGGTCTTCGCCACCGGGCTCGAGGTCGGCAGCTTCACCTACGTGGAGGCCAACGCCTTCTCCGGGAGCGGCGTCAGCGAGGCGCGCTTCGACGGCGGACAGCAGGTCCAGGTCGATCAGGACGGCGACGGCACCAGCGATATCAATTTCGAGATCTCGGGCCTCACCCTGGCCAGCCTACTGACGGCCACGGACTTCCTCTGGCTGTAAGCCTCAGCTCACGCTGCGGGCTATCACCAGGCGCTGGACCTCACTGGTGCCCTCGTAGATCTGGCAGACGCGGACGTCGCGGTAGATGCGCTCGACTGGGAAGTCGTTGAGATAGCCGTAGCCGCCGTGGATCTGGATCGCGTCGCTGGCGACCTGCTCGGCCGATTCGCTGGCGAAGAGCTTGGCCATCGAGGCCTCGGTCAGGCAGGGGCGGCCGGCGTCGCGCAGCGAGGCCGCGTGCAGCACCATCAGTTCCGCCGCCTTGATCTTGGTCGCCATGTCGGCGAGCTTGAAGGCGATCGCCTGGTGGTCCTTGATCGGCTGGCCGAAGGCGGTGCGCTCGCGGGCGTAGTCGCGCGCCGCCTCGAAGGCCGCTTTGGCCATGCCGACCGATTGGGCGGCGATGCCGATGCGTCCGCCCTCCAGGTTCGAGAGCGCGATGCGGTAGCCCTCGCCCTCCTCGCCCAGCAGCAGGTCGGGGGTGAGCCGCACCTCGTCGAAGACGATTTGGCAGGTGTCGCTGGCCCGCTGGCCCAGCTTCTTCTCGACCGAGGCCACCTGATAGCCTGGGCTGTCGGTCGGCACGATGAAGGCCGAGATGCCTTTCTTGCCGGCCTCCGGGTCGGTCACTGCGAAGACGATGGCGACCTGCGCCTCGCGGCCCGAGGTGATGAACTGCTTGGTGCCGCTCAGGATCCACTGGTTGCCGTCCTTGACCGCGCGGGTGCGCAGGTTGGCGGCGTCCGATCCGGTGTGCGGCTCGGTCAGGCAGAAACAGCTCAGCATGTCGCCGCGCGCCATCGGCTTCAGGAAGCGCTCCTTCTGCTCGGCAGTGCCGTAACGCACGATCGGCATGCAGCCGACCGAGTTGTGCACGCTCATGATGGTGGAGCAGGCACCGTCACCTGCCGCCACCTCCATCAGCGCCAGCGCGTAGGAGACGTGGTCGGTCCCCGCCCCCTCCCACTCCGGAGCCACGAGCATGCCGAGGAAGCCCAGTTCGGCCATGCCGCGCAGGGCCTCACGGGGGAAGATAGCCTGGCGGTCCCACTCGGCCGCACGCGGCTTCAGCTCTTGCTGCGAGAAGCTGCGTGCCGTCTCGCGCACCATCTCCTGCTCTTCGTTCAGGATCATTCGTGGGTTCCTCCAGGCCTATTCTCTCCGGCTTCTTACCAGGGCATCGGCGTGCCGTCGTAGGTGAAGAAGCAGCCGTTCATCTCCGGCGTCGAGTCCTTCAGCCGGGTGTAGATGCCGTCGGCGGACTCGTCGGGCGAGATGTCAGCGGCCGAACCACCCATGTCGGTGCGCACCCAGCCGGGATGCAGCAGCAGCAGGACGATCCCCTTCTCGCCCAGGATGAGGGACAGCATGCGGCCGACCATGTTCACCCCGGTCTTGCTGGTGCCGTAGAGCGGCGGCCAGCCGAGGCTGGCGTTGGTGATCGAGCCGAGCTGCGAGGAGACGATGCCGACGCGCTTGCCCTTGCCCGCCTCCAGGTTGGCTGCCAGCCGCTCGGTCACAAGCCAGGGCGCGGCGGTGTTGACCGTCAGCACCTCGACCCAGTCGGCCATCTGCGAGTTGCCGAAGGGCAGATCGCGCGGCCCCATGATGCCGGAGTTGTTGATCAGGTGGTCGACCGGCAGCCCATCCAGCGCCTTGGCGAAGGCGTCGATCGAAGTCTGGGAGGTGACGTCGAGGGGATAGACCGTGGTGTTCGGCAGGGCCTTCAGCGTCGTCGCCTTCTCCGGCTCGCGCGCCGTCGCGTGGATGGTCCAGCCCTCGGTGGCATAGCGGGTGGCCAAGGCCAGACCGATTCCCCTGTTGGCACCTGTGATGACGAGATTTGGCATTGCCGGCCCTACTCCTGCTGTCCGATGAAAGACGGCCCGAGACAGATCGGCCCCGGACCCCTGCCCTCATACATAGCGTCCGTTGGGCCGCCGCTGCAAAGGAAGACCGTCGGCAGATCGGTCAGGGAGTCAGCCGTGCACCCGCTGCTTGTGCTGGCGCCGGAAGCGCCGCCAGCGCCGGCGCAAGTCGCGCTGGCCCTCCATCCCCTGGTCCCAGGCCTGACGCAGGTTGCTGCTGGCGACCTTGACCGCACCACCGGCATGAACGCCGGCCTTGTGCAGGTGGCTGCGGGCCCACATCAGCAGGGCCGCGCGGTTCACGCGCCGCTCGGCCTCGCCATGGCGCAACTTGATACCGTCGCGGGCCGCGACCTCACGGCAAATCTGCATGGCGAAGCGGCAGAAGGAGACGGCGAAGTCGTGCTGAGCCGGCGAGTGACGCAGCCGGTCGCAGGCATCGAAGATCGCGTCGTAGCGCTCCATGATCAGGCGGTAGAGCTCCGTGCTGCGCTGCGGACGCATCAGGCTGCGGGTGGCGATCGCCTCGAAGAAGCGCGGCTCCACCGGCTGCAGGAAGGAGACCGCGGACTGCTCGCGGATGATGTCGACGACGGTATCCTCGCCGGCCCGGTCCCCCAGCAGCACCTGGGCCACGAAGAGCGCCTGCAGGTAGCGCGCCTTGGACCGGGCGACCTGCACGTCGCTCAGCACCACCTGAATGCCCTTCGGGAACAGCGGCGTGCGCGGCGGATGAATCAGTTCGTCCAGGATCAGCTTGGTCGAGGCGAAGCGGCCGAGGGGATCGCCGAAGGGCCTCAGTTCCTGCAGGTAGCGCACCTCCACCAGCGGCTCCGGCCCGCAGGACCCGATGACCCAGCCATGCTGCAGGATCTGCGCACAGTAGTGCCAGGTCTCCTCGTACGGCCGGAAGGGGTCGAAGCGGAAGCGTTTCATCACGTGGGCGCGGCCCAGCAGGGTGGAGAGGTTGAAGACCGGAGAGCGCGCATGCCGCAGCCGCGCGGTCTGCTGCCGGCCGCCCTCCAGGTTCAGGCTCTGACCCTCGCGGTCGATCAGCTCGACCCGGCCACCGCAGACCTCCATCCCCGGTTCCGTGCGCAGGAGCTGCAGGCGTCGCTTCAGCGAGTCAGACAGCAGCCGGTCCGCACCGGTGAGGAAGGCGAGGAAACGTCCGCGCGCCGCCACCAGGCCGGTGTTGAGCGCATCGGCGAGGCCGCCGCCCTCGTGCTCGAAGTGGCGAATGCGGGGGTCGCGCCGCATCTCCTCGTCCAGCCAGCGTCGCGCCTCTGCACTCATGGGCTCGCCGCAGTCTACGCAGAGCAGCTCCCAGTCCGAGACCGACTGCGCCTGCACCGAAGCCACCGCCACTTTGAAGGGCTCCAGCCCCGCCGTCACCGGCATCACGATCGACAGCCGCGGCCGCTTGGCGAACTCGGTCACCCTGCGCTCGGTCAGCCGCGAGACGAAGCGCCCTCGAATCGCCGGAATATGCGAGTCGGTCAGCGAAACCACGGTCCGGCGCAGGTTCTCCATGCGCCGCAGATAGTGGTCCACCCGCTCGCAGTGCTCACGATAGTAGGCGTCATAGTCGATGTTGAAGAAAGCGGGATGGGCCTCCTGAATAATCGGCATCTCGTGAGTGAACTGCGAGGACTGCGAGTGCGACCAGAAATAGGTGTTCTCGTGCGGCCGGCGTCCGTCGAAGCCGACCAGCAGGGTCTCCCGCGCCAGGCTGGCGGCCAGCGGCAGCAGGAAATGGGTCATCACGTTGCGCGTCGCCGCGACCGAGAAGGTCTCGAAGAGGTCGAAGTTGATGACGTGCTTGTCGGTGGTGGGCACCCCGATCAGGTGCTCGCGCACGTCCTCCGGCAGCACAGTGTTGTAGATGCCGATGTCGCGCATCGGAAAGATGAAGCAGGCATCGTAGCGCCGCATCGCCTCGACCAGCCGGCCGCGGAACTCCTGCGCGTAGCGCGAGGCGCCGGCATGGAAGATGGGGTCTGAGGCGACGATGACCTTGGGCTGCAGCGCATCCAACAGCGGCCGGTTCTTCACCATGGAATTGGTGGCCACGTGCACCCCGGGTGGCAGTGCGCCGAAGTCCACCTGCTCCAGCGAAGGCCCGGTTCCGAACAGCAGGATCCGGTCGCTCTTCATACGGTCGAGCAGCGCCAGCAGGCGGTGGCGCGAGACCGCGCGCTGCGTGGCGGTGCCCGCGCCGTTGCTGGAGCTGGCCTTCAGGTAGAGCGACGAAGCGTGCTGCACCCGGCGGTGATCGGCGCGGATCAGGCGCACGTCGTCACTGCGCTTCAGGAAGGGATCCTTGTCGCGCAGGGTCTCGTCCCAGAGGCAGATGAAGCGCTGGCCGTTGAAACGCTCGAACCAGCCGTTCGCGCGGGCCAGCGGCACGACCTTCACCCGGTCGCGCAGCTTCTCCGCCATCTCGGCCACGCAGCCATCCAGGAAGTGCGCCGGCGCATGGCCGTAGGGCGTGTCCTTGCGGTCGCTGGGCACCAGGATGGTGTCGCCGCGACGCACCAGCGGCGAGAGGTAGAAGATCGCGCGGTAGAAATCGTCGGAGAACTGCAGCGAGTCGTGGATCTCCGGGTAGAGATAGAACAGCCGCGGCTTGACCGGCGTTTCGCCCTTCCCTTCGGTCATGGCGCCGCCACCCAGGGATCAGGCGGTAGATCCAGCTTGGCCTCGACCTCTGGCAGCCCACGCTCGCCGGGCGTCAGGCCGAAAAGGGCGCCGGAGAGCGGTGCCTCGGCCAACGCCTCGCTGTCGAGGCGGCTGCGCGCCGAGGTGACGAAGAGCCGGTCCATCGCCGGCCCGCCGAAGGTGAGCGAGGTCGGGCGCGGCACCGGCAGCGCGATGCTGCGGTCGCGCGCGCCGCTCGGGTGATAGCGGGTGACCTGCCAGCCGTCCCACTCGGCGTTCCACAGCCCGCCGGCGCTGTCCACCGTCATACCGTCGGGATAGCCAGACGAAGCCGGCAGGCGGACGAAATCCTCGACCCGGCCGAGCAAACCGCTTTCCGGGTCATAGCTGGCCGTGCGGATGACCTTGCTGGGCGAATCGGTGAAGTAGATACGACGGCCGTCCGGGCTGAAGGCCGGCCCGTTGAAGACGGTGAAGCGCCCCGGCAAGGAGGTCGGTCCGGCCGCGCCCAACCGATAGGCAGAGGCCTCTGGCGCGGTCTCGGCGAGATGCGCCCCACCGGCCACGACGGCGCCCAGTCGGTCCGCCTTGCCGTCGTTGAAGCGCGTGCCCGCCGCCAAGAGCTGGGGGTCAGCGAGGCTGCGCACCGTCCCCGCTAGGGGGTCGATCAGTGCGAAGCCGCGGGCGATACCGGTCACCAGAAGGCCCCGCGGGCCGTGCGCCAGGAAGCCCGGCGCACCGGGCAGGGGCAAAGACCGTGCGCCGCGGGCCGCAGACCAGGACCAGAGACGCTGTCCTTCGATATCGACCCAGAACAGGCAGTCACGCCCGGTGCACCAGAGCGGCCCCTCGCCCAGCAGGCAGGCACTCTCCACCAAGGTGTCCACCGCGTTCTGCGGTCTTGCTTTTGCCGTTTTACCCAAGGCGCTCTTCAGCCTCCCTTGGGACCAGGTACCAAGCTGCATTCACCGTCCCACACGTGCAAACCGACAGCCGGCCTGCCCCTTTTCCTTCCCCGATTGCCCGGCGGAAGAGGCTGGCCACTTGTCCGTCGCTCATGCCTCTGTTCCTCCGCACGGGGGCCGGCCTCAGGATGCGGCCGCAGCCGGCTCCTGCAAGGCCGCGAGCCTGCCTTCCCAGGCGAAGGCATGCTCGACGATCTCGTTCAAGCGGTCGTGCTTCGGCGTCCAGCCCAGCACCTTGCGCACCTGGCTCGCCTCCGCCACCAGACTGGGTGGATCGCCGGCACGGCGGCCGACCTCGCGCACCGTAAAGTCCTTACCTGACACTCGCCTGACCACCTCGATCACTTCGCGGACCGAGAAGCCCTTGCCGTAGCCGCAGTTCATCGTGAAGCTCTCGCCACCGCCGGCCAGATGCTTGAAGGCCAGAACGTGGGCAGCCGCCAGGTCGCTGACGTGGATGTAGTCGCGCACGCAGGTGCCGTCCTCGGTCGGATAGTCGGTGCCGTAGAGCTCCAGATGGCTGCGCTGCCCGTGCGCGGCCTGGCTCGCCACCTTGATCAGATGGGTGGCATTGAGTGAGCTCTGGCCGGTCCTCAGCGCCGGATCGGCACCGGCAACGTTGAAGTAGCGCAGGATCCCGTAGCTCAGCCCGTGGGCCGAGGCGCAGTCGCGGATCATCATCTCGCTCATCAGCTTGGAGGTGCCGTAGGGCGACATGGGATTGAGTGGCGTGGCCTCGGGAATCGGCGAGATGCCGGGCTCGCCATAGACCGCGGCGGTCGAGGAGAAGATGAAGCGTTCGATCTTCGCTTCGATCGCCGCGGCCAGCAGCTCCTGCGTCTTGGCCGTGTTGTTCTTGTAGTACTTCAGAGGATCGTGAACCGACTCCGGCACGAGGATCGAGCCGGCGAAGTGGACGATGCCCTGGATGTCGTGCTTGGCGAAGATGCTGGCGAGCAGAGCCCGGTCGGCGATGTCGCCCTCGTAGAAGACCGCTTCCTTCGGCACGAAGTCCGCCACGCTGTTGGACAGGTCGTCGACGATGACGACGGGGATGCCTTGGTCCAAACAGGCATAGACCATATGACTGCCGATGTAGCCCGCCCCCCCGGTGATCAACAACGCCATATCCCGTCTACCCCTCGTCTTCCCTGTCGCAACGCGCTCGGCCTGCAGACCGGCGCCTCCTTGTCGTCCAATCGGCCCCTTGGCTCAAGGGACCCAATCCGCACAGGTGCCCTTCGCCATCACCGGCACCGGTAGCGGCGACCCGCTTCCAATTGGGCGACTCGCCCCTTGCCTGTTGCATCTTTGCACCAACCTCGTGATCGGAGCAAGGTGACAAAAAATGCAACAGAGGCGGTCATTTGCTCCGTCACTCAGCCATACGAGGTGAGCTGAAAGAGCGGTCTACCGCCAGACAGCACCGACCTGTACTACGGTGCCACTCAGACGATCGTGCCCGCGAGGTGGTCGAATTGTGTGGAAAAAATGGCAGCCCCGCGCCGGGCGGTGGGGCAGAAGCGCCCCGCTGAAACCGAGATGCCGGCGTCAGCAGCCCCAGCGCAGCGCCGGTGTGTGAACCGGCTGGTCCCACAGCCTGGCGGTTTCGCCGTCCAGCGCCGTCACGGTGATGGAGGCGCCAGCCATGTCGAGCGAGGTCACATAGTTGCCGACCAGGCTGCGGCCGATCGAGACGCCGGCGGCGCCCAGGCGATCCGCCGCCGCCTTGTAGAGCAGGTAGAGCTCCATCAGTGGGGTGGCGCCGAAGCCGTTGACGAAGAGCAGCACCTCGTCGGGCCTGCCCTCATAGTCAGCGAGGATGGCGCCCACCATCTCCTCGGCCATCGCATCCGCGCTCATCAGCTTGTCGCGGCGCCGGCCCGGTTCGCCGTGGATGCCTACGCCCAGCTCCATCTCGTCCTCGGCCAGCGAAAAGGTAGGCTTGCCGGCGGCCGGCACGGTGCAGCTCGTCAGCGCCACGCCCATCGAGCGGGTCGCCGCGTTCACGCGCTCGCCCAGCGCCTGCAGATCCTCGAGCCCCAGGCCCTCTTCGGCGGCGGCGCCCAGCACCTTCTCCACCACCAGGGTCCCGGCCACGCCGCGCCGCCCGGTCGAGAAGGTCGAGGTCTCAACGGCAACGTCGTCGTTGGTCAGCACGGTGGCGACGCCGCCGCCGACGAGATCGCCGGCCATCTCGGCCGCCATCTCGAAGTTCATGACGTCGCCCTCGTAGTTCTTGACGATGAAGAGGAGACCCGCGTCCGGCGCCAGGTCCTGCGCCGCCGCCAGCATCTGGTCAGGGGTCGGCGAGGTGAAGACCTGGCCGGGACAGGCCGCGTCCAGCATGCCGTAGCCGACGAAGCCGGCGTGCAGCGGCTCGTGCCCAGATCCGCCGCCGGACAGCAGCGCGACCTTGCCGGGCTTGATCTCGCGCCGGCGCACGAACTTGCCCTCCTCACCCAGCACCACCAGGTCGGCATGGGCGGAGACGAAGCCCTGCAGGCTCTCGGTCAGGACGTCGTCGACAGCATTGATGATCTTCTTCATGGCTTCTCCTCCTCTGGCTCGGGCTGACGCCCGTCTTTTCCTTGCCTGAACCGAGCGTCCAGCCGGCCCTTCAGTCGCTCCCGTCGTTGTCGGTCAGCATGCCCCCCAGGAAGGCCGCCAGGTCGCGCACCTGCTTGTCGAGTTTCCGGTTGCTCGCCTCGTCGCCCAGGTCGGGCAGCTCTATGGTCACCTTCCGAGTCGCCTTGCCGCGATCGCTGGCCTGCAGCCGGTCGGGATGGGCGCGCTCGTAGGCCTCCAGGAAGAGTGCCCGCTCCTCGGCGGAGACGTGGCCGATGCGGAAGATGGTGTCCAGGTGGCGGGCCGGGATCGGGGTGTCGTAGACCGGGTTGACGATCTGCGAGATGAAGCTGCGGTTCTTACCCATGGCCTCGGCCAGCCGGCCGCGCAGACCAGAGGGCCGCCGGTCGATGATGGTCTTGAGGATGGTCTTGTAGTCGGCGACCGCCTGGCGTTGCGGCGTCTCGCGCCGCTTGCCGCTCTCCTCAATGGCCATGTCCGGCTCTCCAGGCGCCGATCGCCGCCTTGGCCCGCCCCACCGCCGGTGGCGCCATCGAGAGGCGGCGCAGGCCGGTACCCAGCAGCGCCGGGATCGCGGCCGGATCGCCTCCGGCATCGCCGCAGAGCGAGATCTCGATGCCCATCCGCTCGGCCGTCACCACGCTCTGGGCGATCAGCGCCAGCACGGCCGGCGCCCGCACGTCCTGCAGGTAGCCCAGACCGCTGCCGTCGCGTGCCGCCGCCATGGTGTACTGGGTCAGGTCGTTACTGCCGATCGAGGCGAAGTCGACGGCAAAGCGCTCCAGGGTCAAGGCTGCCGCCGGGATCTCGATCATGATGCCCAGCGGCGGCAAGGGGTCGGGCGCCTCGTTGCCGAGCTCCGCCGCCACAGCCAGCAGGTGGGCACGCGCCTGCTCGACCTCGTCGGGCACAGCCACCATCGGCAGCATGATCTTGATCGGCCCCAGCCGGGCCGCACGCAGCAGGGCGCGGAGCTGCACCCGGAAGACCTCCGGCCGCGCCAGCGAGAGGCGCAGGCCGCGCCGGCCCAGGAAGGCGTTGGCCTCGGCCTCGGTCAGGCCGGGGATCGGCTTATCGCCGCCGGCATCCAGGGTACGGAAAATGACCGGCCGGCCCTCCGCCCAGGTGACGATCCGGGCATAGGCCCCGTACTGCTCCGCCTCGTCGGGCAGGCCCTCGCGGCCGTAGAAGAGGAACTCGCTGCGCACCAGGCCGATGCCCTGGCAGAGCGTGGGCGAGAGGCCCTCCAGCTCCTCCGGTAGGGCCACGTTCAGCAGCACCGCCACCGTCTCGCCATCGGCGGTGGCGGCCGGCTTGTCCAGGATCTGTGCGAGAGCGGCCTGCTCCTGCGCCAGGGCCTGGCTACGCGCCTGAAAGGCGGCCTGGTCCTCCGGCTGCGGGTCGAGGGTGAGCGCACCGGTCTCACCGTCCAGCAGGGCGGCGGTGCCCTCCACCGCTTCCAGCGGCCCCAGCCCCAGGACCATCGGCACGCCGCGTGCGCGGGCCAGCATGGCGACGTGGCTGGTGCTACTACCGGCCCTGAGCGCGATTGCCCGCTCAGCCCAGTCCTGTGCCAGGAAGGTCGAGGGCGCGATGTCGTCGGCCAGGAGGATGGCGCCGGCCGGGAGATCGCCGGCGCCCTCCTCCTGGCCGCAGAGCAGACGCAGCACCCGGTCGCGCAGGTCGGCGAGGTCGCTGCTGCGAGCCCGGAAGTAATCGTCGTCGGAGGTCGCGAAGTCGTCGATCTGCTCGGCCATGGCCGCCCGCCAGGCGTCGTCCGCGGCCGTTCCCTCGGCGATCGCGGCATAGGCCTCCTCGGTCAGGACCTCGTCCTCCAGAATGGCGACCTGAAAGCCCAGGATCTCGGCCGCCTCGCCCACGCTCTCGTCGATCAGCAGCGCCAAGGCCTCGATAGCCGCAGCGACTGCCTCCTGCAGGGCAGCCGCCTCCTCGTCCGGCGTGCCCGCCTGCCGCTCGCCGCCGCCGGCCGCATCCAGCGCGGCGATCCGCCCGGCCAGCAAGCCGGGCGAAGCGGCCTCGCCGGTGACGCGGCGCGCTGTTGGCGGGCCGTCGTTCACGCCGCCTCGCCGCCCACGTCGGCCTGGAAGTCGCCCTCGACCAGGGCCACCACGGCCTCGAGCGCGCGGGCGGCATCGTCGCCTTGGGCGCGGAAATAGAGCGTGGTGTCCTTAGGCGCCTTGGTGCGCATCACCTTGACGATCGACTTGGCGTCGATCCAGGGCCCCTCGGCGCTGAGCCCCAACTCGATCTTGGACTCGAAGGTCTTGGCCAATTGGGTCAGCTTGACGGAGGGGCGAGCGTGCAGGCCCACCTCGTGTGTCATGAAGACCGAGGCGGTCAGCGGCCCCTCTTGATCCTGGCGTTCCATGACAGACAAATCTCCTCGCTTTCTCCCCGGGTGCAGTCGGCCTGCACCGCCGGCCCGTCACCCCCTCTCTCGTTCCCTACGCCGTGCCCCGGCAACCAGCCGCTAGCTCGGGCTCAGTTCCTCGGCCGTGGCGCGCACCTCCTCCAGGCTGGCGCCGCCCCAGGCCTCGGTCGCGGCCATGATCGCGCCTTCGACCAGCGGGGCATTGCAGATCACCGCACGCGCCTGTCGCTCTTCAGGCAGCAGCTCGATGGCCATCTCGCTGTTGGTCTCGGCGCCGCCCAGGTCAACGAAGATTGCCACCCCCGCCTCGGACCAGGCCTCGTCGATCGCCGCCATGATCTTGGCGACGTCGGTTCCCAGCCCTCCGTCCGGATTGCCGCCGCAGTGGGCGAGAGGAACGGCGGTGCCCACCATCTGGCGCACCATGTCCGCCGTCCCGCGCGCCACTTCGGGCGAGTGGGACACGATGACGATACCGACCTTGTCGCTCATGGTGCGCCCTCCAAGACGTCGCAGAGACTGGCGATGGCGAGCTGACTGGAGCGCGCTCCGGGATCCATGTGCCCGACCGAGCGCGCGCCGAGGAAGGACGCGCGGCCGCGCACCGCCTGCATCGGCACCGTGGCCTCGGCGGCCGCCTGCGCCACCGCGGCGATCTCCGCCGGGCTCTTGCCGGCCGCCACCGCCTCGAATGCAGGGGACAGCACGTCCAGCATGGTCTTTTGCCCCAGGTCGGACTTGCCACGCGCCTTCACCGCGGCCAGCGCCGCCTCCAGCGCGGCGGCCAGGCCGGCGCGGTCCAGCGGCTCCGGCCAGGACTTGCCGAGAGTCATCAGCAGGGTGCCGTAGAGCGGGCCGGAGGCGCCGCCGACCTTCATCACCAGTTGCATGCCGACCGCCTTCACCGCCTCTCCCGGCGGCTTCGCGGCCAGGCCGTCCAGTTCCGCCAGCACCGCGGTCGCGCCCCGCTTCATGTTGATGCCGTGGTCGCCGTCACCGATCGCCTGGTCGAGCGCCGTCAGCTCGGCCTCGGAGTCGATCAGCACCTGCGCCACCCGCGCGATCAGACCTTTCAAACGCTCGCTCTCCATCATCCTTCCTTCTCTCACCCGGCCCGCAGCCGTCGGCCGGCGCCGTCGAAACAGAGCGGTGCCTGCAGCGACAGGCGCACTTCGGCGCCGGAGTCTATCGGGGTATGGGCGTCGACGAGAGCCGTCAGGGCATGGCCTGCGACCTCGAGATGCAGGTGGCTCTGGTCGCCTAGGTGCTCGATGCGGACCACCCGCCCCTCGGCGCCACTGCCGCCGCGGTCCTCGATACGGATGTGCTCGGTCCGTGCGCCGACCCGGACGCTGCCGGGCGCCAGCCGGTCGGCCGGCAGCAGGTCGGCCGGCAGCAGGTTGATCCGGGGCGTGCCCAACCGCTCGGCCACGTAGATCGTGTCAGGGTCCTCGTAGATCTGTCGCGGGGTGCCGAACTGCACCAGCGCGCCCTCGGCCAGCACGCCGATCTGGCTGGCCATGGTCATGGCCTCGATCTGGTCGTGGGTGACGTAGAGGATGGTGGCGCCCAGGTCCTGCTGGATGCGCTTCAGCTCCAGCCTGAGCTCGGCGCGCAGCTTGGCGTCGAGGCTGGAGAGCGGCTCGTCCATCAGGTAGACCGCGGGCTCGCGCACCAGGGCCCGGCCGATCGCCACGCGCTGCATCTCGCCGCCGGAAAGCTGGGTCGCCTTGTTCTTCAGCTTGTGCGGGATGCGCAGCAGCTCCGCCACCTCCTGGACCCGCTTCTCGATCGCGGCCTTGGGCTGGCGGCGCGCCGGCGAGCGCAGCGGGAAGGCCAGGTTGTCGAAGACCGAGAGGTGGGGATAGAGCGAGTACTGCTGGAAGACGAAGGTCACGTCGCGCGCCGAGGGCGCCACGCGAGTCACATCACGGCCGCCGATGAAGACCCGGCCGCTATCGGCCTGCTCCAGCCCCGCGACCAGACGCAGGGTGGTGGTCTTGCCGGCCCCAGTCGGGCCCAGCAGCACCACGAAGCCACCGTCCGGCAATTCCAGCGAGACCTGGTCGACCGCCGGCGGCAGGTTGGGGCCATAGCGCTTGGTCACCCCTTCGAGACGCACCTCAGCCATGGTCTGCCTCCCGCCGGGTCGCGGTCCTGATCGCCCGCCCGCTCTCCTGGTCGAAGAGCGATAGGCGCTCGGTAATGAAGCCGAGCTTCAGGCTCTCGCCCGGCGTCACCTTGAGTGCGGAGGAAACCCTGGCCCGCACCGGGCCGTAGTCGGTCTCCAGGCTCACGATCTGCGTGGTCCCCAGGTACTCCGAGCCGAAGACCTTACCGTCGAGGCTACCCTCCGCTCCCAGGCGGATATGTTCCGGCCTCACGCCCAGCACCAGCTTCTCGGAGGGTAAGGCCTCCTCCAGCCTGGGGATCGCCAGGCTGCTGCCGTTCATCCGCACCCGGTCGCCCTCGCCGCTGACCGCGCCCTCGAAGGGCAGCAGGTTCATCGAGGGCGAGCCGATGAAGTCGGCGACGAAGGTGCTGGCTGGCCGGTCGTAGATCTCCTGCGGCGGGCCGAACTGCTCGACCACGCCGTGGTTCATCACCACGATCTTGTCGGCCATCGACATGGCCTCGAGCTGGTCGTGAGTGACGTAGACCGTGGTCGCGCCGATCGAGTCGTGGAGTTGGCGCAGCTCCTGGCACATCAGCTCGCGGAACTCTGCATCCAGCGCGCCCAGCGGCTCGTCCATCAGGAAGGCCTTGGGCCGGCGCACGATGGCGCGGCCCAGCGCCACGCGCTGACGGTCGCCGCCGGCCAGGCCCGAGACCGGCTTCTTCAGCAGATGGTCGATGCGCAGCAGCCGCGCGGTCTCCTCCACCCGCCGGCGGATCTCGCCGCGCGCCACCCCTTCGCACTTCAGCGGGAAGCCGATGTTCTGGCGCACGTTCATGTGGGGATAGAGCGCGAAGAGCTGGAAAACGAAGGCGATGTCGCGCGCGGCCGCCCGGTTGAAGGTCACGTCCTCGCCGTCCAGCAGGATGCGCCCGCTGCTCGGCAGCTCCAATCCGGCGATCATCCGCAAGGTGGTGGTCTTGCCGCAGCCCGACGGCCCCAGCATGACGAAGAACTCGCCCTCGCCGATGGTGAAGCTGGAGTTCTGCACCGCGACGAAGTCGCCGAAGGTCTTGCGCAGCTCCTCGATCCTGATCTCGGCCATCGCCGCGTCACTCCCGGAAGTGGCTGACGATGACGAACATCACCGTGCCGACCAGAATGAGGGTGAGGGACCAGGAGTAGAGCCACAGCGAGAAGGGCTGGGTCAGCATGATCACGCCGATCCCGATCAGCAACACCGCCAGGTTCTCCCAGGGACCGCGGCGGAACTGCAGCAAGGCGCGCAGCATGCCCGGCCGCGCGGGCTCCGCCGGCTTGTCTGGCGTCTCGCTCATTTGCGCACCGCTCCGAAGGTGATGCCGCGCAGCAACTGCTTGCGCAGCAGGATGGTGAAGAGCAGCACCGGCAACAGGAAGATGGTGGTGCCGGCCGCCACCGCCGGCCAGTCCAGGCCGCCCTCGCCGATGATGGTGGGGATGAAGGGTGGTGCTGTCTGTGCCGTGCCGCTGGTCAGCAGCAGGGCGAAGGCATACTCGTTCCAGGCGAAGATCAGGCAGAAGATCGCTGTCGCCGCGATGCCCGTGGTCATCTGCGGCAGCACCACCTTGTAGAAGGCCTGGAAGCGGCTGTAGCCATCGATCATCGCCGCCTCCTCGTACTCGCGCGGTATCTCGTCGACGAAGCCCTTGAGCAGCCAGACCGAGAGCGAGACGTTGACCGCGGTATAGAGGATGATCATGCCGAGGTGCGTGTCGGAGAGTCCGACGGTGCGGTACATCAGGAAGATCGGGATCGCGACCGCGATCGGCGGCATCATCCTGGTCGAGAGGATGAAGAACATCAGGTCGTCCTTCAGCGGCACCTTGAAACGCGAGAAGGCATAGGCCGCGAGCGTGCCCAGGAAGACCGAGAGGAAGGTCGAGCCGAAGCCGATGATGACCGAGTTGGTGAAGCGCTCGCCGAACTTCGACGGGCCGGCGATCACCATGTTGCGGCTGCGCACCAGCTCCTCGTACCAGGTCTCCGGCGGCGGCAGCGAGGCCATGTACTCCGGCGTCTGGCGGGTGCGGGTGGTGAAGAGGTTGACGTAACCCTCCAGGGAAGGGCTGAAGACCACCTTCGGCGGATAGGAAATCGAATCCTGCGGGGTCTTGAAGCCGGTCATGAAGATCCAGACGATCGGCACCATGGTGATCAGCGCGTAGACCACCACGATCGAGCCGGCCAGGCGCTTGGTCCAGGGCTTGGGCTGGACCACGGAATGGGCTGTGGCACTCATCGCTGTTTCACCCTGTTGAGCGCCTTCACGTAGATGTTGGCGGCGCCGAAGACGGTCACGAAGAGGATGATGGCGAAGGCGGAGGAGTAGCCGGTACGCCACTTCTCGAAGGCCTCGCGCTTCAGGTTGATCGAGGCGAGCTCCGTGGTCGATCCCGGCCCGCCGGAGGTCAGCTCCACCACCAGGTCAAACATCTTGAAGTTCTCAATGGCGCGGAACAGCACCGCCAGCATCAGGAAAGGCAGCACCATTGGCACGGTGATCGACCAGAACTGCCGCCAGGCAGAGGCGCGGTCCACCTCGGCCGCCTCGTAGATGTAATCGGGAATCGAGCGCAGACCCGCCAGGCAGATCAGCATGATGTAGGGGGTCCACATCCAGGTATCGACGATGATGATCGCCCAGGGCGCCAGGTTCACCTGCCCCAGCATGTCGAAGGACGAGGGGTCGATCCCGGTGAAGAAGGCGACCACGTAGTTCACCAGGCCGATCTGCGGCTGGTAGAGGAAGGTCCAGAAGTTCCCGACCACGGCCGGCGACAGCATCATCGGCAGCAGGATCAGGGTGGTCCAGAAGGAGTGCCCCTTGAACTGCTTGTTCAGCAGCCAGGCCAGCGCGAAGCCCAGCACGATCTGGATCGACATGGTCCAAACCACGAAATGGGCGGTGACCTGCAGCGTCTGCCAGATATCCCCGTCGCTCAGCACCCGCTCGTAGTTCCTGGTGCCGATCCACTCGAAGCCGCGGGCGGTGCGGTTGGCCTTGTAGTTCGTGAAGGAGAGATAGATCGTCCAGATCAGCGGGAAGATGTTGATCGCCAGCAGCAGCACGATGGTGGGGGCGATGAACAGCCAGGCGATGGCGCGGTCGCTGAGACCCCGCACCCGACGCGCGACGCCGTTCGGCGTGGCCCGGGCGGCCCGGTCTGCCAGCTTGTCGAGGGTCGAGGGCGTGCTCATTGAGGGACTCTTCGCGGCGGCCAAGTGGTCAAGGTGTTCGGGTCAGATCTCGAGCGTTGCCGGTCTCGCTCTCTGGCGTCGGCCGGCTGCACCGATAGGGCGGGGCGGCCGGCCGTTAACCGGCCGCCCCCTCCGGGTCTAGAGCTTGCCTTCGTCCTCGAAGGTCTCGGTCCAGTCCTCGATCAGCTTATCGAGCGCCTCGGCCGCCGTGCCCTGATCGGCCACGACGTAGTCATGCATGCGCTTCTGCATGGCCAGCAGCAGTTCGGCGTAGGCCGGCTCCTGCCAGAAGTCCTGGACGCCGGACATGGCCTTCAGGAAGTCGGCAGCGAAGGGCGCGGTGTTCGGAAAGTTGGGGTCGAGCAGCACCGCCACGTGGCAGGAATAGCCGCCCAGCGACCACCACTTCTTCTGCACCTCCGGCTGGGCGAACCACTTGATGTACTGCAGCGCTTCGTCCTGCTTATCGGAGTAGGACACCACCGAGATGCCCTGGCCGCCCAGCACCGAGGCCTCCTGCGTGCCCTTGGGGTTCACCATGAAGCCGATCTTGTCGCCGCCGACCACCGGGTCCTTGTAGAGGCCCGGGAAGAAGGCGAACCAGTTCATCATCATCGCCACCTGGCCCGACTTGAAGGCATCCAGGTTCGCCGACATGTAGGCATCGGTGTAGCCCGGCGGCGTGCAGCACTCGTAGAGCTCCTTGTAGATCCCCAGTCCCTCGACGGCGCCCTCGGAGTTCACGTAGCCCTGCATCTCGTAGGGCTGGTCCGGGTTCTGGTACTGGAAGCCGTAGGGGTAGAGCGCCGAGGTGACGCCCATGGTGATGCCCTCCGAGCCGCGCTCGGTGAAGATGGCCGCACCATAGACCTTGTTGCCGTCGATCTCGCGGCCCTGGAAGAAGGAGGCGACCTCGATCATCTCCTTCCAGTCGGCAGGCGGCGCCAGGTCGCGGCCGGTCTGCTTCTTGAAGTCGGCCATGATCGTCGGATCGGTGAACCAGTCCTTGCGGTAGACCCAGCCGAGCGCATCGCCCATGGCCGGCAGCGCCCAGTAGTTCTCCGAGCCCTTGGGCCAGGTCGAATAGGCGTAGACAGTGGCCGGCAGGAAGTCATCCATGGAGATGCCTTCCTTCTCGAAGAAGTCGTTCAGCTTGACGTAGTGGCCGTTCTCGGCCGATCCGCCGATCCACTGCGAATCGCCGATCATGACGTCGCAGAGCTTACCGCCGGAATTCAGTTCGTTCAGCATGCGGTCGGCGAAGTTCGGCCAGGGCACGAACTCGAACTTCATGCCGATGCCGGTTTCCTTGGTGAAGTCCTTGGACAGCTCCACCAGGGCGTTGGCCGGATCCCAGGCCGCCCAGCAGAGCGTGATCTCCTTGTCCTGTGCGCTCGCCAGGCTCCCCGAGCCGACGATGCCGGCAACCAGGGTCGCGCCGACAGCATATTTCAAACCGTCTTTAAGCATCGATCATGTCCTCCCCAAGACTATGGCTTTCGACCGCATTTGCTTCGCGGCCCCCGACGGCCCCCAGGCGAAGGGAAGCCGATCAGTTCCTGTTATCCTTGCCACCCGGCCTTTTCGGTAGTCCGGTGTTTAGCAATTCAGTTTAGTGAAACATGCGTCACTAAACTTGGCAAGCAAAATCGTGTCGTTTTGACGCGCAGAGACACAGCCGCGCAGGCCCGCGCAGCAAGGGTTGCACCATCCTCCCGCGGTCCTTGGGCAGCCCTGCGCGAAGGGCCTGTTGCAGTGGATCGGGATCGGGCGCCGTCGCGGGATCTGCCCGCGCCGGCATCCTGGTCTTCGCAGGATCCAGGCCCTCGGACCTTGTTTGATCCAGGTCATTCCCCCCATGTCTAAGGTACTGCACTCTGCACCCAAGCATTCTAAGAAACGGAGGGATCTTTGCCATGTCAGCTGACCCCAAGGACAACATGGAAGCCCTGTTCGCCTCGGCCCTCTGGTCGCAGGCGCCGCACAGCTTCGATAACCTCTTCAAGGCCAATGCGCGTGCCGCCGAGGTCTGGCTCGCTTCCTGGACCCGCTTCGCCAGCGAGTCCGCCAACTTCATGACCAAGCGCTGGGCGCAGGACAGTGCCCTGGTCGAGAAGCTGATGGGCTGCAAGAACCCCACGGACGTACTGCAGGTCCAAGGTGAGTTCATGCGCAATGCCTTCGCCGACTACATGAAGGAGGCCGAGGTGGTTGCCAGCATGGAGCGCGATGCCGGTGCTGCAGGCCTGAAGGCCTACGACGAGGCGGCCAAGACGGTGCTGCAGCAATCCGAGAAGGCGACGACCCCGGCCAACAAGCCGGCCGCAGCCAAGCAGGCCTAAAGCTGCACCCAGGTTCCACCTGCGGCCGATGATCTGACCGCCGCGGCGATGAAAGCCATGCCGGCGACGCCCTCGGCCACACCGGGAAAGGTGACGGCCGGATCGGGAGGGCTGCCGGAACGGGTGGCACGGATGGCTGCGGCCATTTCGGCATAGATGTTGGCGAAGCCCTCCAGGTACCCCTCCGGGTGGCCGGGCGGCGTGCGCGTCATCCTGCCGGCTGAGGCGTCGCTGCCGACACCGCCGCGGGTGACCAGTCGAGTCGGCTCGCCGAAGGGGCTGTGCCAGAGGCGATTGGGCTCCTCCTGGCTCCAGGAAAGACCTCCCTTTTCGCCGTAGACCCGCAGCTTCAGCGCGTTCTCGTTGCCGGGTGCCACCTGGCTTGCCCAGAGCATGCCGCGTGCGCCGCCGCGGTAGCGCAGCAGCACCTGCGCGTTGTCGTCGAGCACACGACCCTCGACGAAGGTCGTGAGTTCGGCCAGCAGAGCCTCGGTCTCCAGGCCGGAGACGAAGGCACCGAGGTTGTAGGCATGGGTGCCGATGTCGCCGATGCAGCCGCCGGCGCCCGAGCGCGCCGGGTCGGTGCGCCAGGCGGCCTGCTTCTGGCCGCTTGCCTCCAGCCGCTCGGTCAGCCAGTCCTGCGGATACTCCATCTGCACCACCCGGATGCGCCCCAGCAGCCCTGCCTGCACCATGGCACGGGCCTGCCGGATCAGCGGATAGCCGGTGTAGTTATGGGTCAGGCAGAAGAGCCGCCCGGTCCTGGCCACGGTCTCGGCCAAGTCCTGCGCCTCCTTCACGCTGGTCGCCAGCGGCTTGTCGCAGATGACGTGGAAGCCGGCCTCCAGCGCCTCCTTGGCCGGGGCGTGGTGCAGGTGGTTCGGGGTGACGATGGCCACGACCTCCATCCCGTCCAGCCGCGCCGCCTCACCCCCCAACAGCGCCTGCCAGCTCTCGTAGCTGCGCTCCTCGGCCAGCCCCAGCTCCAGCCCGGAGGCCCTGGCCCGAGCGGGATCGCTGGACAGGGCACCGGCCACCAGCTCGTAGTGGCCGTCCAGCCGGGCGGCGATGCGGTGCACGGCGCCGATGAAGGCACCCTGCCCGCCACCGATCATGCCCAACCGGATAGGCCCGCCCTCGGGACCGGCGCCGGTCATCGCTCGATGCCTAGCATGCGGCGGTTGGCGGCCAGGTCGCTGCCGCCGTCGGCGAAGTCGTCGAAGGCCTTCTCTGTCACCCGGATGATGTGCTCGGCGATGAACTGCGCCCCCTCGCGTGCGCCCTCCTCCGGATGTTTCAAGCAGCACTCCCACTCCAGCACGGCCCAACCGGGAAAATCAGTGGCGGCCATCTTGGAGAAGATCGCACTGAAATCGACCTGGCCGTCACCCAGCGAGCGGAAGCGGCCGGCCCGGTCCACCCAGGACTGATAGCCGCCGTAGACGCCGACCCGCCCGTCCGGGTTCAGCTCGGCATCCTTCACATGAAACATCTTGATGCGCTCGTGGTAGAAATCGATGAAGGCTAGGTAGTCGAGCGCCTGCAGCACGAAGTGGCTGGGGTCGTAGAGGATGTTGGCGCGCTCGTGCTGCTCCACCTCGTCCAGGAACATCTCGAAGGTGACGCCGTCGTGCAGGTCCTCGCCGGGATGGATCTCGTAGCAGAGATCGATCCCGACCTCGTCGAAGGCGTCGAGGATCGGCCGCCAGCGCTTGCCCAACTCGGCGAAGGCCGCCTCGATCAGTCCAGCTGGGCGCTGCGGCCAGGGATAGACATAGGGCCAGGCGAGTGCCCCGGAGAAGGTCGCGTGCGCCTGCAGCCCCAGATGCGCCGAGGCCTTGGCGGCACGCAGCACCTGGTCCACCGCCCACTCCTGGCGCGCCTTGGGGTTGCCGCGCACCTGCGGCGTCGCAAAGCCGTCGAAGGCCTCGTCGTAGGCCGGATGCACGGCCACGAGCTGACCCTGCAGATGGGTCGAGAGCTCGGTGATCGCGATGCCGTGGCCGGCGGCAATGCCGGCGACCTCGTCGCAATAGTCCTTCGATTCAGAGGCCAGCGTCAAATCGAAGAGCCGCGCGTCCCAGCTCGGCACCTGAACCCCCTCGTAGCCAAGCCCTGCGGCCCAGCCACAGATCGCATCCAAGGAGTCGAAAGGCGCAGCATCGCCGGCGAACTGCGCCAGGAAAATGGCCGGTCCCTTGAGTGTCTTCACGTCCCCTACCCTCCCTCGTTCTGGTTGCGGGCCTGCCAGCCCTCCGGCAGGCGGCCCAGGATGATCAGGCTCAGGACGTCGTCCTTGGTGACCTCGCGAACCGGATGGATGCCGACAGCGCGCCCGTTCTTCATCACCGCGATGCGGTCGCAGAGATCGAAGACGTCGTGCAGGTCGTGGCTGACCAGGAAGATTCCGATGCCTTCCGCCTTGAGCTGCCGGATCAGCGTGGCGACCATGGCCGTCTCCTCCGGCCCCAGCGCGGCGGTCGGCTCGTCCATGATCAGGATCCGGGCGTTGAAGTAGACGGCACGCGCGATGGCGACGACCTGGCGCTGGCCGCCCGACAGGTCCCGGACCTCGCGGTTGATGTCGGTGAAGTTGGGGTTGAGGCGCTGGAAGATGGCCCGCGCCTCGGCCTCCATCGCATCGTCGTCGAGGGTGCCGTAGGGCGTGGTCAGCTCGCGACCGAGAAAGAGGTTGGCCGGAGCCGAGAGATTGTCGGCCAGCGCCAGGGTCTGATAGATCGTCTCGATCCCGAGCGCACGGGCGTCGCGCGGCTGGGCAATCGAGACCGGCTTGCCCTCGACCGCGATCTCGCCGCCATCGGGGCTGAGGGCGCCTGCGAGGATCCGCATCAGGCAGCTCTTGCCGGCGCCGTTGTGGCCCAGGATGCCGACCACCTCGCCCGGATAGAGGTCGAGCGAGACTCCGGCGACAGCCTGCACGCCGCCGAAGCGCTTCTCGATGCCACGCATCTCGACCAGTGGAACCATCGCCGCCTCCTCAGCCTAGCTTGCCGCGGAAGGCCCGGTCGCTCCAGACCGCCGCGATCAGGACCAGACCGATCACCACCTGCCGGAGCGCGCTGGAGGCCCCCAGCAGCACCATGCCGTTCTCCAGGCTCTGCATGATCACCGCACCCAGCACGGCGCCCAGGATCGAGCCCCGGCCGCCGCCCAGCGCGGTGCCGCCGATCACCGTCGCGGCAATCACGCTGAGCTCGGCCATCATGCCCATGGAGTTGACCCCGGCGTTCAGCCTGGCGGTGGTGACCACGGCCGCCACCGCGCTCAAGAGGCCCATCACCACGAAGATCCAGAGGGTCACCCGCTTCACCCGGATGCCGCAGAGCTCCGCCGCCTCGGGATTGCCGCCCATCGCGTAGACGTAGCGGCCGAAGCGCGTGAAGCGGGCCAGTGCCGCCATGGCCAGCGCCACCGCGATCAGGATCAGCACCGGAACCGGGATGCCTCGCGGCACCTCCGAGCGGGGTTTGCTGTAGGCGTTCATCACCAGGACGAAGCCGATCACCAAGGCTGCCATAGCCGCGATCAGGGCCAGCTCCAGCAACAGCGGCTTGGGCGCGAAACCGTGCTTCAGGCGGCTGCGGCGAGACCGCCAGGCCAGCACCGCGAAGCCGCAGATCGCAGCGGCACCGCAGATCCAACTCCAGGTCGCGCCGATCGAGCCTTCGATGCCGCCGCCCAGCACCTGATAGTCCGGGTCCAGCGGCGCCACCGTCCGGCCGTCGGTTACCAGGAAGGCCATGCCGCGGAAGATCAGCAGCCCGGCCAGGGTCACCATGAAGGCGGAGATGCCGCGGTAGGCGACCCAGTAACCCTGCCAGCAGCCGATCACCGCCCCCAGCACCAAGCCCACCAAGATCGTCAGCGGCCAGTTCCAGGGCGCCCCCAGCGGCAGCAGGTCGACCTGCAGCCAAGCGATCACCATGCCGGTGAAGCCCAGCACCGAGCCGACCGAGAGGTCGATGTGGCGGGCAACGATGACCAGCACCATCCCGCAGGCCATGATGCCGACGACGGAACTCTGGACTGCCAGGTTGTAGAGGTTCCTGGCGGTAAGAAAGCTCCCCTCGGACAGCAGGTGAAAGCCGATCCAGACCACCAGCAGCGCCGACAGCAGAGCCAGCTTGCGCGGATCGAGGTCCGTTGCCCGGGCGATGCGGATCAGCAGCCCGGCATCGCGCCCGGCCCGAGCCCTCGCCACCGCCACCTGCTCGGCCCCGCCGCCGATCAGCGGCAGGCCACCGGCGGCTTCTCGGTCACACCTTGACAGACCACATCCTTGCCGACCCAGCCGGCGTCGATGACGACATCCAGGTTGTCGCGGGTGATCGGCACCGGCGCCAGCAGGATCGCGGTCATCGGGATCCCTTTCGCGCCGCCGGTGAAGGTGGTGGCCCCCGCGATCGCGTCCGGCGCCACCCCGCGCGCCAGGGCGACGGCAGTCTCACCGGCCTTGCCACCCAGCACCCGCGCGTCCTTCCAGACCGAGACGGTCTGCGTACCGAGCGCGACCCGGTTCAGCGCCGCATGGTCGCCATCCTGGCCGGACAGCGGCAGCCCCTCCAGCCCTTGCGCCGTCAGGGCCGCGACCACGCCGCCGGCAGTCCCGTCGTTGGAGGCGACGACGGCATCGACCTTGTTGTCGTTGGCGGTCAGGATCTGCTCCATGTTGCTCTGGGCGACCTCAGGCCGCCAGCCGTCGGTGTACTGCTCGCCGACCACGACGATGTCGCCGGCATCGATCGCCGGCTGCAGCACCTCGAGCTGGCCGGCATGCAGGAAGTCGGCGTTGGGATCGGTCGGCGCCCCCTTGATGAAGACGTAGCTGCCCTTGGGCTGCACTTCGAAGACCGCGCGCGCCTGCATGCGCCCAACCTCCTTGTTGTCGAAGGTCAGATAGAAGACGCCAGGGGCCTCGATCAGGCGGTCGTAGCCGAGGACCGGGATGCCTTCCGCCTGGGCGCTGAGCACGGCGGGCAGGATGGCGTCGGCATCCCAGGCCAGCACGATCAGGGCATCGGCGCCGCGTGCGATCATGCTCTCGATGTCGGCAATCTGCTTTTCCGCCGATCCGCCGGCGTCGGCCGAGAGGTACTCGGCGCCGGCCGCCTCCAGCGCGGCGACGATGGCGGCCTCGTCGGTCTTCCAGCGCTCCTCCTGGAAGTTCGACCAGCTAACGCCGACCTGCAGGTCTTCGGCCGCAGCCCCGGCGGCACTGCCGGAGAGTAGGGCAACACAGAGCGCCACCCGCAGGCAGCTCGCAAATCCAGTCATCGTCACCTCCCCTATCTTCTTGTTGTGTTTAGAAATAAATGGAGTGGCCATCGCTTCCATGACCGCGCGCCGGCTAGCCCACCTCCTTCAACGCGGGGTAGAGCCGACGATAGCGGGCCAGCGCCTCGGCATAGGCGCCGGCCAGGTCGCGATCGGGCCGATGCTCTTCGCGGATCGGCGGCGGAATACAGACCGCGGCCGGGTCCTCGCCACCGGCCGCCAGACGGCCCAGCCGCGCAGCCCCGTAGGCTGCCCCCAGCTCACCACCCTCGGGCTCCAGCACCGGACAGCCGAAGAGGTTTGCCAGCAGCTTCAACCAGTAGCCGGCACGCGCTCCGCCGCCGACCGCGATCACGCTGTCCAGCCTGGTACCGGCCGCGGCCAATGCAGCCTGACAGTCGGCCAGCGCAAAGGCCACGCCCTCCAGCACCGCCTGGGTCAGCACCTTGCGGTCCTGCGCCAGGTCCAGGCCGACGAAGGCGCCGCGGATGGCGGCATCGTTGTGCGGCGTGCGCTCGCCAGAGAGGTAGGGCAGGAACAGCAGCGACGCCGGCCCCTGCGGCCGCGGCCCCAGGGCTGCGACCAGGTCCGCCGCCGACTGCCCTAGGGTGTCGGCCAGCCAGGCCAAGCTGCCGGCCGCCGAGAGCACCACACCCATCTGGTGCCAGCGTCCGGGCAGGGCGTGGCAGAAGGCATGCACCGCGCCCGCGACGTTGGGCGCGAAGCCCTCGCTGCAGGCAAAGAGCACGCCAGAGGTGCCGAGCGAGACGAAGGCATGGCCCGGCTCGATCACGCCGATGCCGCAGGCGCTGGCGGCATTGTCGCCGGCCCCGCCGGCCAGCACCGCGCGCCCCATGCCCCAGCGCTGCGCCAGCTCCGCCCGCAACAGGCCGGCCGGCTCCGAGCCCTCGACCAGTCCGGGCATCTGGCTTTCGGTCAATCCGGTCGCCGCCAGCAGCGAGGGCGCCCAGCGCCGTGCGCCGACGTCGAGCCACAGGGTCCCGGCGGAATCGGAAAGGTCGGAGAGCAATTCGCCGCTCAACTTCAGGCGGACCCAGTCCTTGGGCAGGAGCACCTTGGCGACCCTGGCGAAGATCTCAGGCTCGTGGCGGCGCACCCACTCCAGCTTGGGCGCGGTGAAGCCCGGCATCACCAGATTTCCGCCCAACCGGTGGAAGTCGGGCTCGCGCGCCTCCAGCGCCGCGCACTCCGCGGCCGAGCGGCCGTCGTTCCAGAGGATGCAGGGCCGCAGCACCATCCCCGCGGCGTCCAGCAGGGTGGCCCCGTGCATCTGGCCGCTGAGCCCGATCCCGGCCACCGCGGCCATCTCCTTCGGCTTCTCGGCGGCCAGGCCGTCGAGGCAGGCCAGCACCCCCTGCCACCAGTCTTCCGGGTCCTGCTCCGACCAGCCGGGCCTTGGCCGCGAGACCGTCAACGGCGCGCTCTGCTGCGCCACCAGTCCGCCGGCCTCGTCCAGCAGGACCGCCTTGATCGCCGAGGTGCCGATATCCAATCCGATGTGCATGAATGCCGCCTCTCTCGAAGATCGCATTCCAGAGCAGCCTGCTTGCCGACGCCCTTCCGCAGCGTCCTCGCCGGCGGGCAATCCGCCCCGGAATGCCGCCTGGCGTTTCTCTCCCTGTCCGCGAGGCTAGGAGGGACCCTGCGACGAGGCAACTCCCTTCGGCTGCACAAGAGGCACAGAGCAGCGGCGCGACACGCTGATGCGGACGGATCGCTCGCCGGCGCTTCCGCTTGCAGCAGCGCGAAACCCTGAACTAGGCTCCTGGCGTGTAACAGCGGCACGGGAAGAACCGCAGGGTGATACCCGGGCGGTGACCCAGAGGGAGGCCTCGTGTCTGCAATCGGAAAAGGCGATGAGCCGATCTGGTTTTCGGCCGGATCCTCCGCCGTCATGGAATGCCATGACTGCGGGCTGGTTCAGCGCGTCCCCGATCTCGACTACGGCGATATCTTCTGCGTGCGCTGCAAGAAGCGGCTGCACCGCATCCTGCAGAAATCGCTGGCATCAGCCTTCGCGCTAGGCGCCAGCGGGCTGATCGTGCTGACAATCGCACTGCTGATGCCCTTCATCACGGTCGACTTCGCCGGTCGCCTGCACCATAGCGATCTGGTGACGGGGATCTGGGAGTTCGCCAATCTCGGCTTCTACGAACTCGCTTTCTTCGTGCTGCTGAACACCATCGTGGCCCCGGCCGTGATCTGGCTCTTCAGTGCCGCCGTCCCGCTGCTGCTGCAGATGCGCCGGCCGCCGCGCGCCGTCATCCCCATGGTGTTGTGGATCGAGCGGCTCTCGCCCTGGGCCATGGTCGAGGTCTATCTGATCGCGCTCTTCGTCTCCTATACCAAGCTGGTCGACCTGGCGACCGTGACCTTCGGCCCAGCCGTCTATGCGATGGCGGCGATGATGATGATCACCGTCATCATGCATGCGCGCATCGACCACGGCGAGTTCTGGGTCGCCATGGAACGCCGCGGCCTGACCCAACGGCCGCCGCCCAGCGACGTCGGACGCACCTTCTCCTGCCACGGCTGCGGCCTGCTGCTTCGGCTTTGGTCC
This sequence comes from Rhodospirillaceae bacterium N.6G, assembly GCA_046233115.1. Lineage (GTDB taxonomy): Bacteria > Pseudomonadota > Alphaproteobacteria > Kiloniellales > JACOMY01 > JACOMY01. The sequence continues at coordinate 156,479 of JBJXHM010000012.1, forward strand.
AGGCCGACCGACGACCTTCGCTGCCCGCGATGCCGCAGCGCCGTGCACCATCGCAAGCCGCACGCGCTGGGCCGCACCTGGGCATTCCTGATCGCGGCCGCCGTGTTCTACGTCCCGGCCAATCTCTATCCGGTGATGACCATGATCTCGCTGGGCAAGACCTATCCCAGCACCATTTTCGGCGGCGTGATCGAGATGATCCACCTGGGCTCCTGGCCGCTGGCACTGATCATCTTCTGCGCCTCCATCGCGGTGCCGGGGCTCAAGATCTTCTCGCTCGCCCTGCTGCTGATTACCACCCAGCTCGGCAGTCGCTGGCGGCTGCACGACCGCACCCGCCTCTATCGGCTGGTGGAGTTGATTGGCCGCTGGTCCATGATCGACGTTTACGTGGTGTCGGTCCTGATCGCTCTGGTACAGATCGGCCAGCTCGCCACCTTCTTCCCCGGCCTGGGGGCAACCTGCTTCGCTACGGTCGTGGTACTGACCATGCTGGCGGCCATGTCTTTCGACCCCCGCTTGATGTGGGACCGCGCCGGGATGAATCAGGGAGAGCCGACGGCCGCGCAGGCCGCCAGCGGTGCGCTGCCCGAGGAGGCTGCTGAGTGAGTTTTCTGGGAGAGAGCGAAGACGACCTGCCGCTTGCCACCGGCGGCCACAAGCGGCGGATCAGCCTGATCTGGTTGATACCCGTCATTGCGCTGGGTGTAGCGGCCTTTCTCGGCTGGCGGACGCTGTCGCAGCAGGGACCGCACATCACCGTGGTCTTCGACAGCGGTGACGGCCTGGAGGCCGGACAGACGCCGGTCAAACACAAGAGCGTGACCCTGGGCCAGGTGCAGAGCGTCGCGCTGACCGAGGACCTGCAGAATGTGGTCGTCGACATCTCGATGAGTGCCGAGGCCGAAAACTACCTCGGCCCCGACACCCAGTTCTGGGTCGAGCGGCCACGGATCGGGCCGTCCGGCGTCTCCGGCCTGGGAACCCTGGTCTCGGGCGCCTACATCGCCTTCAATCCGGTTCCCGGCAAGCTGACCCACAAGTTCACCGGCCTGGAGCAGCCCCCGGTGCTGCAGTCCAGCGACCCTGGTACCGAGTACATCCTGACGACCCCCAAGCTCACCTCGGTCGGCACCGGCTCGCCGATCTTCTATCGCGGGGTCCAGGTCGGCGAGGTCCTAGGCTACGAGCTGCAGGACGAGCAGGAAGACATCATCATCCACGCCTTCGTCCGCTCCCCGCACGACAAGCTGGTGCGCGAGGGCACCCGCTTCTGGAATGCCTCAGGCATCACGCTTTCGGCCGACGGCGGCCAGTTCCGCATGGAGATCGAATCGCTGCAGGCGGTCTTCGCCGGCGGCGCCGCCTTCGAGACCAACGAGGAGCTCCGGGACAGTCCGCAAGCCGAAGCCGGCCACACTTTCAAGCTCTTTCCTGACCAGACCGCGGCCACCGAGGCAGGTTACAGCCGCCGGCAGCGCTTCCTGGTCTATTTCCCGGACTCCGTACGCGGCCTGGAGAAGGGCTCGCCGGTGGTGCTGCGCGGCATCAAGGTCGGCGAGGTTACCAGCATCCGCCTGGAGTACGACAACAACACCAACCAGGTCCTGGTCCCGGTGGTGATCGAGGTCGAGGGCGACCGCTTCACCGTCATCGACGGCAAGGTCGACGACGTAACCGCCACACCCTACGCCGTGGCCAACGACCTCGTGGAGCGCGGCCTGCGCGCCCAGCTCAAGATGTCCAACATCCTGACCGGCTCGATGATGGTGTCGCTGGAGTTCTACCCCGACGAACCGCGCCAGGGCCTGGGCAAGGGGGGCTTCTATCCGATCATCCCGACCAAGCCGACGCAACTGGCCGAGGTCACGCGTTCGGTGACCGAGATCCTGAACACCATCTCGCGCCTGCCGCTGGAGGGCCTGGTCGACGATGTCCGCAAGACCGTCCAATCCTACGGTGCGCTGGCGAGTTCGCCGGAGGTGCTGTCGTCCCTGAAGGAGATGGAGTCCACCCTGGCCGCCGCCAAGCAGTTCATGAACACCGCCAAGCGTGACATCGGACCGGCCCTTAATGCCCTCAAGGTCTTCATGGCCAACGGCTCGGTCACCCTGGACCGCCTCTCCTCGGTGCTGACCACCCTGGAGCCCGACTCGCCGCTACAACGCGACCTGCGCCAGTCGATGGTCGAGCTGCGTGACGCGTTGCGCTCCATCCGCGTGCTCGCCGACTTCCTCGAGGCCCAGCCGGACGCCTTGCTGCGGGGCCGGGTCGACTTCAACCGGGATTTCGCTAAATGATCGGACCCCTGCGCAGCCCCTGCCTGGCGCTGGCAATGGCACTCCCCCTGGCGATCGCCGCCTGCAGCTCCACCCCGCCGCCGAGCGTCTTCACTCTGGTACCGGTGCCACCGGCAACGACCGCGCCGCTCAGCAACCTGGCGCTCTCGGTGCAACAGGCGGACATCCCACGCTATCTCGATCGCCCACAGATCGTCCGCTACAACGCCACCTACCAACTCGAGGTCGCCGAAAGCGCACGCTGGGGCGAGCCCTTCGGCGCCATGGTGACCCGCGTGCTGGTCCAGGACCTCTCCCGCCGCTTACCGGGCGCCCAGGTCTTCCGTGCCGCCGAATCGGCCAGCGTGCCGGCCCGGCTGTCGCTGGAGATCACCTTCAACGCCTTCGAGGCCAACCCCGCGAACCAGATCGTGCTGAACGCGCGCTGGGTGGTCCGCCGTGGCGAGAACGGCGACGTACTCACCAGCGACGCCACCGAGATCGTCACCCAGCCGGCCGACCCCACTCTGCCCGGCATGGCGGCCTCGATGAGCCAGGCCCTGGCCCAGCTCAGCGACCTGATCGTGGCAGGACTGCCGCGCTACTAGAGCGGATCGTCTTGGCCGAGCTTGCCCGAGCAGCGCCTAGTCCATCAGGAATGGCTGCGAACTTTTCTGTTATCAACAACCACTACCGTCACCCCCGGACTTGATCCGGGGGTCCATGTGTTGGTGTTGCAGCGATCTGGAGACCGGGGACGCCAAACCAACACGCAGATGACTGGGTCAAGCCCGGCCATACCGGATATCTGTGGTGTCGTACTGCAAAATCTGGTCGCTTCCAGTGCGACCAAACCTGAACCGGACAGCGATGGCAGCCGACACTACCCCTGCCCGCCGTTGTTCTTCATCACCTCGCGGGCCATGCGGGCCATGCGCCGGCGCTCGGGCAGATCGCCGATGGTTTCGCCGATCGACTGGAAGAAGACGTAAAGCCCGGGGATCAGGATGATGCCCAGTACGGTGGCCAGCAGCATGCCGCCCAGCACCGGGATGCCGATGGAGACGCGGCTGGCAGCACCGGCACCGGTTGCCACCACCAGCGGCATCACGCCGATGATGAAGGCGAAGGCGGTCATCAGCACGGCGCGGAAGCGCATGTGCGCGCCTTCCATGGCCGCCTCCACCAGGGTCTTGCCGGCCTCTCGCTGTTCCTTCGAGAACTCGACGATCAGAATGGCGTTCTTCGCCGCCAGTCCGACCAGCAGCACGATGCCGATCTGGGCATAGAGGTTGCTCGGTAGCCCGGTCAGCACCAGCGAGATGGTCGCGCCGAAGGCCGCCACCACGATCGAGGTGATGACCGACAGCGGCACCGACCAGCTCTCGTACTGCGCCACCAGGAAGAGATAGCCGAAGACCACGGCCAAGAGCAGGATGGCGCCGATCTGACCGGAGGCCTTCTGCTCCTGATAGGACATGCTGGACCACTCGAAGTCATAGCCCTCCGGCAGGGTCTTGGCCGAAACCTCCGCCATAGCCGCCATCGCCTGGCCCGAGGAGTAGCCTGTCGCCGCGCTGCCGTTGATGGTCGCTGAGGAGAAGAGATTGTAGCGGTAGGAGAGAACTGGCGCCAGGGTCTCCTCGATGGTCGCAAGCGTGCGCACCGGCACCATGTGCCCGGTGTTCGACTGGACGTAGAGGTTCAAGATGTCGTCGGTGGTGCGCCGGTACTGCTCGTCGGCCTCGATGTTCACCTGATAGGTCTGGCCGTAGAGATTGAAGTCGTTGACGTAGTAAGAGCCGAGCTGCGCCTGCAGCACCGAGAAGAGCGAGGAGACCGGCACCTGCAGGCTCTCCGCCTTCACCCGGTCCACGTCGAGATAGAGGGTCGGCACGTCGGCCGAGTAGGTCGTATAGGCGCTGGCGATCTCCGGCCGGGCATTGGCCGCCACGATCAGCGAGCGCGCGGTCTCGGCCAGTTCCTCCGGCGTCTGGCTGCCCAAGGCTTCAAGCCGGTAGTCGAAGCCCGCCGCGGTGCCCACACCCGGGATCGGCGGCGGCGGGAAGGTCAGGATGTTGGCCTCCGGCATCGCCAGGTACTGCGCGTTGAGCGCCTGGTAGATCGGGCGCAGCGGCGGACGGTCGTCCCAGGGCTTCAGCACGATGATGGCCAGGCCAGCGTTGGTGGCGAAGGCGTTGGACAGCATCGAGTAGCCGTTGATGATGATGACGTCCTCGACGCCCTCCTGCTTTTCGGCGACCGCCTTCACCTTCTTCATAACCTCTTCGGTGCGCGGCAGGGCGGCCGCGTCCGGCAACTGCACGTTGGCGAAGAGCACGCCCTGATCCTCGTTCGGCAGGAAGCCAGTCGGATGCGAGGAGAAAAGCACGCCGGTGGCGGCACCGGTCGCGATCATCAGGATGCCGGCGATGATCGCGCGCCTGGCCAGCCAGCCGACGATGCTGGTGTAGCCGTTGCGGGTCTTGTCCAGCGCCTTGTCGAAGTAGCGGAAGAAGAAGAACTTCTTGCCCTCCCCCGGCGGCCGCAGGAAGAGCGAGGCCAAGGCCGGCGAGAGGGTCAGCGCGTTGATCGACGACAGGATGACCGAGGTGGTGATGGTGACCGCGAACTGGCGGTAGAGCTCTCCGGTGATGCCGGGCAGGAAGGCGGTCGGCGCGAAGATGCCGACCAGCACCATGGTCGTGGCCACGATCGGCCCCGTCACCTGGCGCATGGCGGCAAAGGCCGCATCGCGTGGGGATAACCCCTCCTCTTCCATCATACGTTGTACATTTTCGACCACGACGATTGCGTCGTCCACCACGATGCCGATGGCGAGCACCAGCGCGAAGAGCGAGATGGTGTTGGCCGAATAGCCCAGCATCAGCAGCACGGCGAAGGTGCCGACCAGCGAGACCGGGATGGTGAGGCCCGGGATCAGGGTGGCGCGCCAGTCCTGCAGGAAGATGAAGGTGACCACCAGCACGATGACGCCGGTCAGCGCCAGGGTCATGACGATCTCGTTAATCGAGGCCTCAACGAAGAGCGTGGAGTCGTAGACCACCTTGTAGTCCAGGCCCTCCGGGAAGCGGCTCTTCAGTTTCGCCATTTCCGCTTCAACGCCTTGGGCCACGGCCAGCGCATTGGCGCCCGGCGCCTGATAGATGGCGAGCGTCGCTGCCGGCTTGCCGTTGAGCTCGCTGGTCGAGCTGTAGGACTGCGCCCCCAGCTCCACCCGGCCGAGATCACGCACCCGCACCACGGCCCCCTGGCTGTTGGTGCGCACCACGATGTTGCCGAACTCCTCGGCGGTGGTGAGGCGGCCTTGCGCCACGATGTTGTACTGCAGCACCTGGCTGTCGTCGATCGGCGGCGCGCCGATCTGGCCCAGCGAGGCCTGGATGTTCTGCTGGGCGATGGCGTTCGACACCTCGGTCGGCGAGATGTTCATCGCCGTCATCTTCACCGGGTCGAGCCACACCCGCATGGAGTAGATCAGCTCGCCCAGGATGGCGGTGCTGCCGACGCCGTTCACGCGGGCCAGCGCATCCTGGATGTTGATCGCGGTGAAGTTGGAGATGAAGAGGCCGTCGTAGGTGTTGTCGGGCGAGAAGACGTCGACGATGACCAGGAAGTTCGGCTGCTGCTTCTGCACCGAGACGCCCAGGCGCTGCACCGTCTCCGGGAGCTGCGGCTGGGCCAGGGCCACGCGGTTCTGCGTGTTCACCTGGGCGATGTCGGGGTCCGTGCCGATCTCGAAGTAGACCGACAAGGTGTAGTTGCCGCTCGAGTTCGAGGTCGACGACATGTAGATCATGTCATCGACGCCGTTCACCTGCGATTCGATCGGCGAGCCCACCGTGTTGGCCAGGGTCACCGAATCGGCGCCGGGATAGCTGGCGGTGACGTTGACCACGGGCGGCGTGATTTCCGGGTACTGGGCAACCGGCAGCGCGAAGAGCGCCAGGGTCCCCGCCAGCACCATGAGGATGGCCACGACCGCGGCCATGCGCGGTCGGCGGATGAAGACGCCGGAGATCATACCGTCCGTCCCGCCGCGCTAATTGGAGGTACCGCCGCCGGAGGAGGTCCCACCCCCGCCGCCGCCGTCGGACTGCCCGCTGGAACCGCTACCACTCTGGCCATCGCCACTCTGGCCATCGTCACTCTGGCCGTTGCCACCCTGGCCACTGGATTGGCTGTCTCCCTGCTTTCCGGCAGCGCCGCTGGTGGCCTGAGTCGGGGTCACCTGGACGCCGTTGTGCACCTTCTGAATGCCATCAACGATGACCATCTCACCCGGCACCAGCCCCTTCTCGACCGCCCAGCCGTCCTTGGTGCGCGGCCCCACGGTGATGTCGCGCCGCTCGGCCCGGTTGTCCTGTCCCAGGACGAAGACGTAGCGCCCCTTTCGGTCCTGCTGCACCGCCTTGGCCGGCACCACCGGCAGGGTCTGGGGCTTGGCCTCGCTGGTGGTCACGCGCACGAACTGGCCCGGCACCAGAAGCTGCTGGGGGTTCGGAAAATCGGCACGGATGGCGATGGTCCCGGTGTTGGGATCGACCTGGTTGTTCACGAAGGAGAAGCTGCCCGGATGCTGATAGGGCTGCCCGGTCGGCAAGGTCAGGTTGAAGGTATATTCTCCCTGGCCAGGCGTTTCCTTCTTCTTCTGGAAATCCTCCATCACCCGCACGTAGTCGGCATCGGAAATCGAGAAGACCACCCGGATCGGATCGAGCTGCACCACGGTGGCCAGCACGCCGCTGTTGGTGGTCACCAGGTTGCCTTCGGTCAGCGCGGTCTTGCCGATCTTGCCGGTGATGGGCGTGTTGATGTCGGTGTAGGAGAGATTGAGCTGGGCCTGCTCGATATCGGCCTTGGCCGAGGCGATCTGCGCCTTCGCGTCGCTGGCCGAGGCCACCGCCTTATCGCGCGCCGCCCGCGCCTGATCGTAGCGCGCCTGTGAAGTGTTGCCGTTCTTCAGCAGGGCCGCCTGGCGCTCGAACTCGAGCTGGGTGTCGGTCACCTCCGCCTGGGCGCGCTGCAGGGCTGCCTCTCCCTGCTGCTCGGTCGCGTTCGCCTGGTCCAGGCTCGCCTGGTACTGCGATTTCTGGATCTGGTAGAGGAGCTGGTTGGCCTGCACCATCTGGCCCTCCTTGAAGAGGACCTTCTCCAGGAAGCCCTCGACACGGGCGCGCAGCTCGACCTGCTGGATCGCCTCGATCGTGCCGATGAAGACCTCGGAACTCTCGATCGGCTGATCGACCACCGGCGCGATGACCACCGCCGGCTTGGGCGCGTCCTTGCTATCCTGCGCAGAGGCGGGCAAAGCCACCAGCAAGGCAGCACTGCACAACAGGCCCATCCCCAAGCTACGCCGGCCAAACCGCATCGATCGCTCCCCACCTTGTCGTTGCGGCACCAACCTAGCAAACCCCGGCCCGGAAGCGGCAAGCCTTTCTTGCCCGCAGCAGCCTGTCGCGCTTGGATTTCTTCGCCAAAGGGCCTAGCCAGAAGCGGTCAACTCCGATTTCCGGTGATCCCCATGCTCCACACGCGCGACGGGCGGCCGCGCATCACCCTGCGCAGCCTGCTGATGACCGCTACCCTGCTGCTCGCTGTCGTGCTGCTGCTCCTGCCGCCGCCGGAGGAGGCGCCGCCGCTGGCCTTCAAGGGGGCCGCGGTGGTCCTTCTGGCGATCGCGCTCTGGGCCAGTGCGGCGCTGGCGGAGTACATGACCGCCATCCTCTTCTTCTGCGTCACCCTGGTGCTGGGCATCGCCCCACCGCCGGTGGTCTTCGCCGGCTTTCACTCGACCGCAGTCTGGCTGGTCTTCGGCGGGCTGATCATCGGGCTGGCGGTGCAGAAGAGCGGCCTTGCCAACCGTGCGGTCTCGCTGCTGCTGAGCCTGGTCGGCGGCAGCTATCCAAGGCTGATCTGGGCACTCACCAGCGGCGGCCTGCTGCTCGCCTTCCTGGTGCCCTCGTCCATGGGCCGGGTGCTGCTGCTGCTGCCCATCGTCACCGCGCTGGCCGACGAGCTGGGCTTCGGGCCGGATAGCAAGGGTCGTGTCGGCATCATCCTGGCCGCCGCCATGGGCACCATGATCCCGGCCTTCGCGATCCTGCCGGCCAACGTGCCCAACATGGTGCTGATCGGCGCGGCGGAGAGCATCTACCAGACCCATTTCCTCTACGGCAGCTACCTGCTGCTGAACTTCCCGGTACTGGGCCTCGCCGCCGCCATCGTCATTCCGAGCCTGGTGCTACTACTGTTTCCCGACCGCATCGCCGAGCGCAGCGAGCGCCCGCCCCGGACCGCGGTCTCGCGGCAGGAGCGGCGGTTGCTGGTCATCGTCGCGGCCACCGTGGCGCTCTGGGCGCTGGACTTCGCGCACGGCCTCTCGCCCGCCTGGGTGGCATTGGGTGCCGCCCTGGCCCTGCTCTGGCCCCGCTTCGGCGTGATGCCGGCCAGCGTGATCCGCGAGATCAACTTCGCGCCCTGGATCTTCGTCGCCGGCGTGATCGGGCTGGGTTCGGTCGCCAGCGCCACCGGTGCGGCCGACCTGGCCGGCGCCTGGGTGCTGGACCACCTGCACCTGGCCGAGCTCTCGCCCTGGCAGCAGTACGCCGGCATGCTCGGACTGGGCATGCTGGTGGCGATGATGACCGGGATTCCGGCCGCCCCCGGCATCATGACCCCGCTGGCCGCCGAGCTGTCGCGCCAGAGCGGCTGGCCCCTGGATGCGGTGCTGATGGTGCAGGTGCCAACCTGGATGGTCTTCGCCTTCGTCTACCAGTCACCACCGATGATGGTGGCGCTGACCGTCAGCCAGATCCGCATCGGCCGCGCGGCGGTGATGATGCTGACCTACTTCCCGGTCGGCCTGCTCATCACCCTACCGCTGCACTATCTCTGGGGCCGCCTGCTGGGTGTCTTTCCCTAAGCAGAACCGGCCGCTCGGCCGCGGGTTACTCCGCCGCGGCCGAGCGCTCGTCTTCGGCGCTGAGCAGGAAACCACCGGACTGGTGCGCCCAGAGCCGAGCATAGAGTCCGTCCTTGGCGATCAGCTCCTCGTGGCGGCCCTGCTCGACGATCCGGCCCTGATCCATCACCACCAGGCGGTCGAGGGCGGCGATGGTGGAGAGACGGTGGGCGATCGCAATCACCGTCTTGCCCTCCATCAGCCCGTAGAGGCTGTCCTGGATCGCCGATTCGACCTCGGAATCCAGCGCCGAGGTCGCCTCGTCCAGCAGCAGGATCGGCGCGTCCTTCAGGAAGACGCGGGCGATCGCGATGCGCTGGCGCTGACCGCCCGAGAGCTTCACCCCGCGCTCGCCCACTTGGGCGTCGTAGCCGACCCGCCCCTGGACGTCGCGTAGCTCGGCGATGAAGTGGTCCGCCTTGGCCCGCCGGGCGGCCTCGTGCACCTCCTCGGGGCTGGCGTCCGGCCGGCCGTAGGCGATGTTCTCCAGCACCGAGCGGTGCAGCAGCGAGGTGTCCTGGGTCACCACGCCGATCGCCCGGCGCAGCGAGTCCTGCGAGACCCCGGCGATGTCCTGGCCGTCGATCAGGATCCGCCCGCCCTCCAGGTCGTGCAGGCGCAGCAGCAGGTTCATGAGCGTGGTCTTGCCGGCGCCCGAGCGCCCAACCAGTCCCACCTTCTCGCCGGGACGGATGTCGAGGCTCAGGTCCTCGATCACGCCGCCTTCCTTGCCATAGTGGAAGCGGATGTGATCGAAGGCGATCGCCCCCTTCGGCACCGCGAGCATGGCGGCACCGCTGGCATCGGTCACCTGGTTCGGCTTCGACAGCATGGTCTTGCCGTCCATCACCGCACCGACGTTCTCGAAGAGCTGCGCCAGCTCCCACATGATCCAGCGCGATAGGCCGGAGAGCCTGAGCACCAGACCGATCGAGAGCGCGGCCGCACCGATGGTGATGCTGTCGCCCAGCCAGAAATGGATCGAGAGCCCGCCGACGGCCGCCAGCAACAGCGCGTTCAGGCAGTAGAGTGACACGTTTAGCTGGGTCACCAGGCGCATCTGCCGGTGCACCGTGTCCAGGAAGAGGTCCATCGAATCCTGGGCGTAGCGCTCCTCGCGCCGGGCGTGGCTGAACAGCTTCACCGTCAGGATGTTGGTGTAGCTGTCCACGATCCGCCCGGTCATGATCGAGCGCGCGTCGGCCTGCTGCTGCGAGATCCGCGCCAGCCGGGGAATGAAGTGGCGCAGCATAGCTGCATAGACCACGAGCCAGCCCGCCATCGGCAGCATCAGCCAGAAGTCGGCGCTGGCCGCCACGATCAGCATGCCGACGAAGTAGGAGGCGACGTAGACTGCGATGTCGAACAGCCGCATCACCGTCTCGCGCACCGACAGCGAGGTCTGCATGACCTTGGTCGCGACCCGGCCGGCGAACTCGTCGGCGAAGAAGGACGCGCTCTGGCCCAGCAACTGCCGGTGCGCCTGCCAGCGCACGATCATGGGGTAGTTGCCCAGCAGGGTCTGGTGAACCAGCAGGTTGTTCAGCAGCACGAAGAGCGGCAGCACCACCAACACGAAGCCGCCCATGAAGATCAGGCGCCAGAGCTCGCGGTCGAGAAAGGTCTCCTTCTCCTGATAGGCCAGCCAGTCCACCAGGTTGCCCAGCAGGGCATAGACGTAGGCCTCGCCGAAACCGATGACAGCCGCGGAGAAGGCCATGACCGCCAGCACCGGCCAGACCCCCTTGCTGTAGTGCCAGCAGAAGGCGACGAAGCCCGACGGCGGCGTCTCCGGCGGCGCCGCGGGATAGGGATCGATCAGTCTTTCGAAACGCGCAAACATCGGACCAGCCTCAAAACGACCAGCGGCCCCCCGGAAGAGCGGCCGCTGCAAGTGTTTCACTATACGCCTTTTCGGCGACGAAGGCGTGACCGCCGGCACGCAAGGCAGCCATTCCTTGCTGGAGCAGTCCCAGCACCGGTCACGCCACGAAACGGTCGGACGGAAGGGCAGAGGGTTTGCCGGGTACGCAGGCAGCCCCTGCTCAGGAAGTGAGCGTCACCGAAAATCATCGCTGCAATAACGCATCACACGCTGCATATTTACACACAGTCGTCGTCGATCGCGACTCACTGCGGCGCGCAGTGACGGGCGCAAGCCCGAAGGCCACGGCGCGCGCGGCGGTGGTGTCGCTTTTGGCATGAAAATTGCTTTAACGGTTTTGCAGAGCGAAAGAAGGGAACGGCCTTGTCGGAACGGGATCGGGAACTGCTGGAACTGTCGGCGTCGCTGGAGCGCGAGGCGGCCGGGCTCGTGCATCTGGGTCTCTTCGACCTGGATTGCGGCCTGCGCGAGCGGCGCCTGGCCAAGCCCGACCTGCTGGAGGCGCTGGACGACCTCGCCTTCGTCAACGTCCTGCCACAGTGGGACCGAGGCGAGCGCGTCTTCGGCGCCGGCCCCTTCGTCGGCGAGCCGATCCGGCCCGACATCGCCAGCCTCCGCCCCTACCCCTTCGAGGCCGATGCCTCGCTGCTGCTCTGCGATTACGTCGGCCCCTCGCGTGCTCTCTCGCCGCGCGCGCTGCTGCAGGCCCAGATCGAGAAGGCCGCCGCCGCGGGCTACGGCGTCAAGGCCGCCTTCGAGTTCGAGTTCCTGGTGCTGGAAGAGACGGCCGAGAGCCTGCGCGAAAAGGGCTTCTCCAGCCTCGCATCCTTCGCCCCCGGCAACCGCTGCTGGAGCGCCGAGACCGCGGGCGTCGAGGCCGGCTTCGTCCGCGGCCTGGACGAGACCCTGGCGGCCGGCGGCATCCACCCCTTCGCCCTGGGCGTAGAGCTGGGGCCCGGTTGCTTCGAGACCACCTTGCGGGCCCGCGACCCCCTGGGCGCGGCCGAGGAGGCGGCTCTGTTCCGCCTCTACACCAAGGCCTACTGCCGGACCCGCGGCAAGACCGCCTCCTTCATGGCGCAGCTCGGCCGCGAGTATCCCGGCCTCTCCGGCCACCTGCACTTCTCGCTCTGGGATGGCGAGCGCAACCTCTTCCACGACCCGGCCGATCCGCAGGGGCTGAGTGCTACCTGCCGCAACTTCCTCGCCGGCGTGCTGGCCAACAGCGCCGAGGCCTTCCCGATGATCGCCAACAGCGTCAACGCCTACCGCCGCATGGCACCGGGCAACTGGGCGCCGCGGGCCTTGGGCTGGGCGGTGGAGAACTATGCCGCCGCCATCCGGGCAGTGCCGGCCTCTGCCGATCACACCCGGCTGGAGTTCCGGCTGCCGGCCGCCGACTGCAATCCCTTCCTGGTGCTGGCGTTGTTTCTGGCCGGCGGCCTGGACGGGATGGCCCGCGGCCTGGAGGCACCACCGGAGATCCGCGGCGGCGGCCCCGACAGCCTGCCGGAGAACGGCGTGGCGGTGCCGGAGGACCTGCTGCGCGCCACCGAAATCATGGCGGCCAGCGCCCAGGCCCGCACACTGTTCGGCGAGACCTTCGTCGACCACTTCTGCCGCTCGCGCCTGATCGAGGAGGCCGCGCTCCGCGGCGAGGTCAGCGCTGCAGAGCGCGCCCGTTACCTGGAAGCCACGTGAGACATCTGTTGGGAAGAAGGACGAGTCCGTGACCGATCTGGAGAAAGCCCTGGCCGCGCCAGGCCGCAGCGAAGCCATTGCCGAGGTGCGCCGCCTGATCGATGCGCTGAAGATCGACTACATCTATTACCAGTACGTCTCGATCACCGGCCGGATCATGGGCAAGGCCGTGCCGACCCGCCACTGGGAGTCGGTGGCCGAGGACGGCGTGCAGACCTGGCTGGGCGGCGTCGCCAACGTCTTCGCCGACCGCCACGGCAACCTGATCGGCTTCCCCCCCAACGCCTCCGAGCTGCTGGCCCTGCCGGACCCGGAGACCTTCTGCCAGCTGCCATGGAACAAGCGCATCGCCCGCGTCTTCTGCACCGTCTACTGGAGCAAGGAAGATCCCGAGTATGCGGGCAAGGCGATGGATTCCGACGCGCGCGGCAACCTGAAACGGGTCGAGGCCCGCTTCGCCGCCGCCCATGACGGCCTGCACATGCGGGTTGGTTGCGAGCCGGAGATGCTGTGGCTGAAGCCCGGCGACGACAACGAGCCCTACAAGGGCACGACCAAGCCCTACGCCTATCACATCGACCAGTTCGAGCAACTCTCCGACGTCTGGCTCAGGGTCTACGACTACGCCATCGCCATGGGCCTGGACGTGATCCAGGGCGACCACGAGGACGCCCCCGGCCAGGTCGAGATCAACTATGCCTTCGACCGGCCGCTGCGCACCAGCGACCGGCTGACCACCTATCGCCAGATCTGTGCCCAGGTCGCCCGCGAGTTCGGCCTGATCGCGGTCTTCATGTCCAAGCCCTACATGGGCATGCCGGCCAACGGCTGTCATCACAACGTCTCGCTCTGGCGCGGCGGCGAGGAGCGGCTGCTCGACCTGGACCAGGACCCGGTCCCGGCCATGCCCGAGGTCTTCACCTACACCAAGGGCGGGGAGAACGTGTTCCGCGACAAGAACGAGGTCTGGCTGCCCTCCGAGCTGGGCCGCTACGCGCTGGGCGGCGTGCTGGAGCACCTGAACGCGCTGACCGCGGTCGGCTCCTCCACCGTCAACTCCTACCGCCGGCTGAACGACACCGGCCTCTGGGCGCCGGTGGCGAAGAACTGGGGCCTGCAGAACCGCTCCTGCGCGGTGCGCGTCTCCAGCCCCGACCGCTACGAGTTCCGCGCCGTCGATTCCATGGTGAACCCCTACCTGATGCAGGCCGTGCTCTATCAGGCCATGCACGACGGCATCGCACGCAAGATCGATCCGGGCCCGCCGGAGGACCGCAACTTCGCCGAGGTTGTGGCCTCGGGCGAAGCGGTGGAGCGCATCCCGACCACCTTGCGCGATGCGCTGGACGACCTCGAGAAGGACATGGTGATCCGCGAGGCCATGCCGGGCGATCTGCACCGGATCTACGACTGGTACAAGCGCGACGAATGGGACAAGTTCATCTGGCAGGTCTCCGATTGGGACGTGAAGACCTATCTGGACTGCCTGCCGTAACGAAGGACCTTGAAGGAATGTCGGATTTCTCGGTGACCCAGGACCAAATCGAGGCCTTCAACGACGACGGCTTCATCATGGTCGAGAACCTGATCGACCAGGCGACGGTGGAGCTCCTGCGCCAGAGCTACGACCGCGTCTTCCGCGGCGATTTCCAGACCGGGGTCAGCCCGGACGAGGTGAACTGGCAGGAGGGCACGGGCGACCCCAGCCTGACCCGCCAGATCTGCAACGGCTGGAAGGCCGACCGGGCGATCGCCGCGACGGTCTTCCGCGAGGACCTCGGCCGTGCGATCGCCGAATTGGGAGGCTGGGAAGGCACCCGGGTGATGATCGACAACGTGCTGTGGAAGCCGCCCGGCACCCGGCCGCTGGGCTTCCACCAAGACAATGCCTACCTGCGCTGGTACAAACCCGGCCTGCTGCTGAGCTGCTGGATCGCGCTCGACGACACCCATGCCGACGGCGGCACCATGGAGGTGGTGCGTGGCTCGCACCGCTGGCACCACTCCCTGCCGGAGGGCGAGTTCCACGGCCCCGAGGCCTACAAGAAGGAGATGGAGAAGGCGGCCGCCAAGGAAGGCGTGGAACCCGAGCTGGTGCCGATCGTGGTCAAGGCCGGCGGCGGCTCCTTCCATCACGGCTGGACCTGGCACGGCTCCGGCCACAACCGCAGCCAGACGCCGCGCCGTGCGCTGGTGATCCACGCCATGCCCTCAGATTCTTGCTTCTCTGACGATCCGGCCGACCTGCGCTTCGCCACCGGCCCGATCTACAATCGCTACAAGCACCTGACCGACTGTGTGATGGACGAGAACTACTTCCCCATCACCTGGACCCGCAGCGGCTATCGCACGCCGGGCCTCGACCTCTACTGCCAGGCGGCCTAGAGGGAGCGGGGCGATGGAGGCGGGCATGCAGGCAGTCTCGGCGGAGCTGGACGCTGCCCCCCTCCTCTACGACGTGCTCTCGCGCGACGGCCGGCTGCTGGCGGTGAACCGCACCCAGGCCGACGCGCTGGGCTACCGGCCGGATGAGCTGATCGCCAAGCCGGCCGCGCTGATCTACGCCGAGGCTTCGCTCGCGCAGATCGAGGCCCTGTTCCGGGGCAGCCGCGGCGGCCGGCAGGCGCAGGCGCAGCTCGTCCTGCAGCGCCGCGGCGCCGGCCCGCTGCCGGTGCTGGCCAGTGCCGCGGCCAGCGAGCACGAGGGCGTGGCGACGCTCACCCTGGCGAAGCTGCCGCTGGGCCGGATCAGGGAAGAGCTGGAGCAGAGCGAGCGCGAGCTCAGGATCCTGCGTGGCTTCGTCACTGCGACACGCGACGCCTGCTGGTGCATCGAGTTCACCGAACCGGTCGACCTCGGCGCCAGCGAGGAGGAGATCGTCCGCCAGGTCTTCGAGAACGAGTGCTACTGGCGCCTCTGCAACGAGGCCATGGCCAGGCTCTATCGCCTGCCCGAGGGCCTGGACTTCAACCAGGAGCACGTACGCTTCGTGTTCCCGCGCAATCCGGAAAACGAGGCCTTCATCCGCCAGCTCAACGAGGCCAGGTTCCATCTCGACGGTGCGCCCTCGCTGGACCAGCGCTACGACGGGGCGGCGATGTTCGCCGAAAACGACGTGCGTGCCGAGATCCGCGAAGGCTATCTCCTGCGCATGTGGGGCACGGTGCGCGACATCTCGCGCCAGAAGGAGCGCGAGCGCCAGCTCACGCAGCGGGCCGACCGCATGGCCGGCGTACTGAGCGCCTCGCCCGACCCCATCCTGGTCTGCGATGGCGATGGCATCCTGGAAGCCGCCAACCCGGCGCTGGAGTGGCTCTTCGGCTGGAGCGTCGACGAGGTGCTGGGCCGACCGCTGCGCCAGATCCTGGACCTGGAGGCCGACTGGGCCGAGGTGGTGGCCAACGCCCGGCCCGGTGCGTCCGACCTGCGGCTCTTCGGCAGCCTGCTCTGCCCAGACGGTCGCCGGCAGGCCTGTAGGGTCGCCTTCGGCGCCCTAGCCCCGGCCGGCGCGACCAAGCGGCTGGTCGCCACCCTTCGACGGCGAGAGGAGGAAACGGCCACCCGATGAGCTTTTCCCGCCTAGACCTGGAACGCGGCGACCGCACGGCGCTGGGCACGGCCGGCCTGAAGGAGCTGGCCGAAGCCCTGCCCGACGGCCTGGTCCTGGTCGATGCCGAGGGGCGGATGGAGCTGGCCAACAGCGTGGCGCTGACGCTGAACGGGGTGAGCGCCAAGCAGATCATGAACCAGCCGCTCGACCTGCTGGCCACCGAGAGCCCCTTCGACTGGGGCCAGGCGGTCGAGAGCTTCCGCAAGCGCCAGCGCTGTGACGTGGTGAGCCAGAGCGCGGAGGGCGCGCGCTGCCTGATCTCCATGCGCTTCCTGCGCGACCCCGACCGGCGCACGCTGGCCACCCTCTTCGTGCAGCGCGACCTCGCCAGCCTGGACCGGCAGCGCCGCAAGGCCAGCGACGCCGGCCCGCGCGATGTCTTCCGCTTCGCCGCCGACGGCGAGGTCAAGCCGAACTTCGCCCTGCAACAGGAGATCTCGGCACCGCTGAAGACCCTGCTGACCCGAGGCCTGCGCGCCCTACGCCAGGAGGCCCGCATCCTGCTGACCGGCGAATCCGGCTCGGGCAAGACCCAGATCGCCCGCTACCTGCACGAGACCGCGCTCGGCCGCGACGCCCCCTTCGTGCATGTGAACTGTGCGGCGATCCCGGAATCGCTGTTCGAGTCCGAGATGTTCGGCTATGCCAAGGGCGCCTTCACCGGCGCGCTGCAGAGCGGCAAGGCCGGCCTGATCGAGGCGGCGCGCGGCGGCACCCTCTTCCTCGACGAGGTCGGCGAGATTTCAGCCGCCTCGCAGGCCAAGCTTCTGAAGTTCCTGGAGGACGGCAAGGTCCAGCGGATCGGCGATGCGGTGGAGCGGCGGGCCGAGGCCCAGGTCATCGCCGCCACCAACCGCGACCTGGGCAGCCTGGTCGAGACCGGAGCCTTCCGCCGCGACCTTTATTACCGGCTTTCGGTGATCGCACTCGAAGTCCCGGCCTTGCGCGACCAGCCCGCCCTGTTGGATCATCTGATCGATCACTTTCTTTACCTGGCCAACCGTGGCCGCGACCTGCCGCTCAGGCTATCGGACCCGGTCAGGACAGCGCTCGGCGGCCATGCCTATCCGGGCAATGTCCGCGAACTGCATAACATCCTGCAGCGCCTGGCGGTCTTCGCGGAGGACGAGGCGTTGCCGGAGCACCTGCCGGAGCGCCTGAAGGAGCCGCTCGGCAGGGCGCAGGAGGACGAGGCGGCGGGCAACGGCCTGAAGGATCAGGTGCGCCGCTTCGAAGGCGAGGTCATCAAGGAGGCAATAGCCCGGCACGGGAGCAAACGCCGGGCTGCGAAGGCTCTCGGTGTCGATATCGGGACCATCGTGCGCAAGACCCGCGACGACACCAACGCGGGCTCGCTCTCAAAGGGACACGACAGAGAGGACTTCTAGGAAAGGGAGACTATCCATGAAGAAGTTTGTACATGCTCTGGCCGCAGGCGTGACCGCCTCGAGCCTCCTCGCCGGGCCGGCGCTGGCCGCGGGCGAGGTCAACGTCTTGACCTGGGAAGGCTACACCGACGACAGCTTCATCAAGCCTTTCGAGGAGGCGACGGGCTGCAAGGTGAGCGCGACCTACGTCGGCTCGAACGACGACTTCGCCCCCAAGCTGGCCGCCGGCGGCGGGATCTACGACCTGATCTCGCCCTCGATCGACACCACCAAGATCATGATCCAGGCCGGCTTCGTCGAGCCGATCGACATCAGCAAGCTGCCCCGCTACGAGGAGGTCTACGAGAAGTTCCGCACCGCCGAGGGCATCAACGACGGCGGCGAGGTCTACGGCATCCCCTTCTCCTGGGGCTCCATCCCCTTCATGTACCGCAAGGACAAGTTCGAGACTGCGCCGACCTCGATCAACGTCCTCTGGGATCCGGCCTTCAAGGGCAAGATCTCGCTGTGGGACGACAAGAGCTCGCTCTACGTCGCCTCCCGCAAGCTGGGCAACATGAACATCTATGACCTCAGCGACGAGGAGTTGGAGGCCGCCAAGGCGGCGCTGATCGAGCAGAAGCCGCTGGTGCGCAAGTACTGGGCAACCGCCGGCGAGCTGGTCGACCTCTACGCCGCGGGCGAGGTCTGGATCTCCAACACCTGGGGCGGCTATCAGTCGGCGCTGCTGGCCGATCAGGGCATCGAGATGGTCGAGTTCATCCCCGAGGAAGGCGCCGAGGGCTGGATGGATTCCTGGATGATCGTGAAGGACACGCCGAACGAGGACTGCGTCTACAAGTTCCTCGAGATGGCGATGACCGAGCAGGGCCAGTGCGGCATGTCGAACGTCAACGGCTATTCCTCGGCCAACCCGGTCGCGGCCAAGAACTGCATGACGCCCGAGCAGTATATCGCCCTGCACCAGGATGACGTCGGCTACCTCGACAGCCTGCTGCTGTGGGAGAACCTGGGTCCCCGCCTGGAGGCCTACACCAACACTTGGAACGCCGTGAAGGCGGCCGAGTAGGCAGATCCGCCCGAGGAGGGGGCCCCGCCCGCGAGGCCCTCTCCGACGGCTGACACCCCCGGCGGAGTAAGACGAGCGGCATGCGAGACATCATTCAGCTTCAAAGCGTTACCAAGGCCTTTCCGGGCGGCGTCATCGCCGTCGACGACGTCAGCCTGCAGGTCCGCGAGGGCGAGTTCGTGACCCTTCTGGGGCCGTCGGGCTGCGGCAAGACCACCACCCTCAGGATGATTGCCGGCTTCGAGTCGCCCGACCGGGGCCGGGTCTACCTCTCCGGCAACGACGTGACCGACGCCCCGCCCTACCGGCGGCCGGTCAACACCGTGTTTCAGGACTATGCCCTCTTTCCGAACATGAACGTGGCCGACAACGTCGGCTACGGGCTCGACGTCGCCGGCTACAGCCGCGCAGACGCAAAGCGGCGGGTGGCGGAGGCGCTGGACCTGGTCGGGCTCTCCGACAAGGCCACCAGCCGGCCCCACAAGCTGTCGGGCGGCCAGCGCCAGCGCGTGGCGCTCGCCCGCGCCCTGGTGCGCGAGCCCAAGGTACTGCTGCTGGACGAGCCGCTGTCGGCGCTCGACGCCAAGCTCCGCGAGTCGATGCAGGTCGAGCTGAAGCACCTGCATGACCGCCTGGGCCTCACCTTCGTCCTGGTCACCCACGACCAGACCGAGGCCCTGGTGATGTCGGACCGCATCGTGGTGATGAACCAGGGGCGGATCGAGCAGCAGGGCAGCCCCAGCGAACTCTACGACCATCCGGCCTCGCCCTATGTCGCCAACTTTCTCGGCGCCTCCAACCTGCTGCCGGCCCGCGTCAGCGCCGCGGCCGGTGACAGCCTGACCGCCGATTTCGGCGGCGGTAGTCTGACCGCAGTGGCCGGCGGTGGCTACCGCTCCGGCGATTCCGTCCTGATCTGTATCCGGCCGGAGAAGGCCAACCTCTATGCCGAGGCGCCCGCGGCCGAGGAGGGCAGCAACCTGCTGCCCTGCCAGGTGCGCGAGCACCTCTTCCACGGCGATGCGGTTCGGGTCGAACTGGCTTGCGGCCAGGCCAACTTCTTCGTCGACGTGCAGCTCAAGGAGGCAATGGGCCGGGCCAAGATACCGCTGCCCGGCGAGGCCGCCTGGGTCACCATGCATCCGGCCAACGTCATCGTCTTCCCCGACGGAGGCCGCTCGTGACGCTGGGCGAACAGGCGCGGCTGCGCGCCGCGGCGGTGATGCTGCCGCCGCTGCTGTGGACGATGGTCTTCCTCTTCGTCCCCTACATCATCACCTTCGCCTACAGCTTCTACACCAAGCAGTTCCCGACCTTCGTGCCGGACTTCCAGCTCGGCAACTACCTGCAGCTGGTTCAGGATCCGCAGTACTACCGCGTGCTCTTCCGCAGCCTGAAGATCGCCGGCTCGACCGCGCTGCTGGCGCTGGTCCTGGCCTATCCGCTGGCCTATTTCCTGGTGTTCAAGGTGCGCTCCTCCAGCCTGCGCGCGCTGCTCTACATGGCGACCATCGTGCCGCTCTGGGTCTCCTACCTGCTGCGCGCCTACACCTGGAAGACGATCCTGGGCAGCGAAGGCGTGCTCAACTCCTTCCTGATCTGGACCGGCATCAGCAGCGAGCCCTCGGAGTGGTTCCTCTACAGCCAGTTCTCCATGGTGATCACGCTGACTTACATCTTCATCCCCTTCATGGTGATGCCGATCTTCTCTTCACTGGAGAAGATCCCGCCGAACCTGGTGGAGGCCTCGAAGGATCTGGGCGTCGGCCCGATCCGCAGCTTCGTGCGCATCGTGCTGCCGCTCTCCATGCCGGGCGTCATCGCCGGCATCACCTTCACCTTCTGCCTTTCCTTCGGTGACTTCGTCGCACCCTTCCTGGTCGGCGGGCCGGACGGTGCCATGGTGGCGACCGTCATCCAGTCGCAGTTCGGCTCGGCCCTGAACTGGCCGCTGGGTTCGGCGCTCTCCACCGTGATGCTGGCGATCGTCCTCATCATCATCAGCCTGTCGGATCGCATGGAGCGCTCCGGACGGCTCGACCTGGCCTAAGGGGGACGACATGACGATCGAAACCGAAACCCGCAGCCTGGCGAAGGTCCTGCCGACCGTGCGCTTCGGTGGCGGCGGCAAGCCCCCCTGGGCGGACTGGGGCCTGGGCGTCTACGTCGTCGGCGTGATGGCCTTCCTCTACCTGCCGATCGCCGTCCTGATCCTCTTCAGCTTCAACGACAACCGCTCCATGTCGCTGCCGCTGAAGGACTTCACCTGGCGCTGGTACGAGGCCTTCCTCGCCAACGAGGACATGCTGGAGGCGATCGGCAACAGCCTCTACGTCGCACTCGCGGCCACCGCGATCACCATCGTGATCGGGGTGCCTGCGGCCCTGGCGCTCGACCGCTACAACTTCCCGGGAAAGAAGGCCTTCCGCCGGGCGGTGCTGCTGCCGATCGCGCTGCCGGGCATCATCACCGGCATCTCGATGCTGAACATGCTGAAGATGATGGGCGTCACCCTGAGCCTGGAGACGGTGATCGCCGGCCACGCCACCGCGCTGGTCTCGATCGTGGTGACCCAGGTCTTCGCCCGCCTGCAGCGCTTCAACCGGCGCCTGGAGGAGGCCTCGCTAGACCTCGGCGTGGGGCCGGCGCGGACCTTCTGGCGGGTGACCCTGCCCAATATCAAGTCGGCGATCGTCGGCAGCGCGCTGCTGTCCTTCACCCTCTCCTTCGACGAGATCCCGGTCACCTTCTTCCTGACCGGCCGCGAGAACACCCTGCCGATGTACATCTACTCGACCCTGAGGCGCGGCATAACGCCGGAGATCAATGCGGTCGGTACGGTGATCATCCTGGTCTCGCTGGTCCTGATCGTGCTCTCGGTGCTGCTGCTGCGCGACCGCAACGAGAAGGCTTGATCGCAAAGGGCCGGACGGGCTAGAGCAGAGCCGCCTCGCAGGCGCCCGCCACTCGTGCTCTAGCCCACCGCCCGTCACGCACAGCCTCTCGCCGAAACGTCCGGAGGCCCGGCAGGCGCGTCCCTGCAGGCCCGTCACTGACTCAGGCCGCGGCCAGGGTCACGCCGACGGTAGGCAAGACAGCGGCGAGTCACTACACTCACCCGCCGTTCCGTGGAGATTACCGCATGGCGCTATCCGGCCCCTCTCTAGCGATGCCAGTCGATGTCTCCCGCCTGCTCGACAAGGGCCTGGCGGGCGATCCCGACGACACGGCCCTGATCTCGCTGGAGACGAGCTGGACCTGGCGCGAGCTGTCCGAAGACTCGACGCGGCTGGCCGGCAACCTGCTGGACCTGGGGCTCTCCCCCGGCGATCGGGCCGCCAGCCTGATGCCGAACCGCTGCGCGCTGCTGGTCTTCTATCTCGCCTGCCTCAAGGCCGGCCTGGTGGCGACCCCGCTGAACTACCGCTCCACCGCCGCTGAGATCGACCGGATGCTGGAGGCCAGCGGCGCCTCGGTGCTGCTGGCGCACCGCGAGCGGGCCGAGGACCTGGCGGCTAGCCCCCGGGTCGAGGCCCTGCCCTACGGCATCGTCGGCTTCGGCCAGGGCGCGCTTGCCGGCGCCCGCTTCGACGACTTCATCGAACGGGACCCCGAGACCCAGGACTTCCCCGGGATGGCGTTCGACGCGCCGGCAGTGCTGCTGTTCGTGCCGACGCCCGAAGGCGGCCTCAAGGGCATCGTGCACAGCCGCGACGGGCTGGGCTGGAGCCTGGCCAGCGTCGCCACCGGCTATGGCCTGGGGCAGGAGGACATCTTCCTGACCGGCTCCGCGCTCTCTCACTACGGCGCCATCGTGCAGTGCCTGGCGGCACTGGCCAGCGGCTCGCGTGTGGCGATCGCGCGCAACGCCGATGCCGAGGAGATCCTGCCGCTGCTGCGCGCCGAGCAGCCCAGCCTGGCCTTCATGCCGCCGTCCTCCATGGTGCGCCTGGTCCGCGACCACGAGGCCTCCGCCAGGGACTTCGCCTCGCTGCGCTACCTCGCCGCCGGCGGCGGCCCGGCGCCGCTGAGCCAGGTGCTGGAGTTCGAGCGCCTGACCGGGGTCAGCCTCTACGAGCACTACGGCATGGTCGAGCTGGGGCCGATCACGGTGCAGCCGCAGAACGACGCCGAGCGGATGACCGGGTCGGTCGGCCAGCTCCTACCCGGCTTTTCGGCGGAGATCCGCGGCGAGACCGGCTACCTGCTGCCGGCCGGCATGCCGGGCCGACTCTGGCTGCGCTCGCCCAGCGCCCTGCTCGGCTACTGGGAGGAAGGGGCGACGCGTCCCGGCCTGAACGCGGAGGGCTGGCTGGACAGCGCCGAGACCATGCGGGCCGACAGCAGCGGCACCTTGATCCTCACCGGCAAGAAGCAACACCTGCTGGTCAGGGATCTAGAGGACGACGCCGCGCGGGAGGTGGAGCGAGTCCTGGCCGAGCATCCCAGCGTCGCCGCCGTGGCCATCGTCAGGCTGCACGACCTGCTGCACGGCGAAACCTGGCTCGCCTTCGTGGCACCGGCCAAGGGCGAGGAACAGCCCAGCGAGCAGGAGCTTATCTCCTTCGCCCGCTCGCACGTCGGATACAAGGCGCCGGAGCAGATCATGCTGCTGGACGCCCTGCCTCTGAACAGCGCCGGCACGCCGGACCGCCTGGCCCTGAGGCGCCTGGCCGAGAGCGGCCTGTCGCAGGACGCACCCGCCGACTGAGGCCCCACCAGAGCGGTGGCGAGAGCAGCGGAGAGGCCAGCGGAAGCGATTGACGACTGCCGCAGCAGCCTTTAGCATTCCTCCCGACTGTAGGTCAGTGCGTCCTGTGCCAGACAGCACCTGCAGCGATGGCAACGATGCCACCTTGCGAGCATGAATGAGCAACGCGTTCGCCCGGCGTGACGTCGGCGGCTGCTCCTCTCCGCTCGCATCCTTGCAAATCTGCTTGTTCGACCTTCCCGGAACCACCGTCCGGAGGCTGCTGTTATGCGCCTTGCGGGCCAACGCAACCCCCTTGCCTAGGGAGACCTGAGACATGCTCCACGGAGACATCTCCAGCAGTGACGACACGGTCGGTGTCGCCGTCGTCAACTACAAGATGCCGCGCCTGCACACCCGCGAAGAGGTGCTGGCCAACGCCCGCAACATCGCCCAGATGATCGAGGGCATGAAGATCGGCCTGCCGGGCATGGACCTGGTGATCTTCCCCGAGTACTCGACCCACGGGATCATGTACGACAAGAAGGAGATGTACGAGACCGCCTCCTCCTGTCCGGGCGAGGAGACCGAGATCTTCGCCGAGGCCTGCCGCAAGACCAAGACCTGGGGCGTCTTCTCGCTGACGGGCGAGCGCCACGAGGAGCACCCGAACAAGGCGCCCTACAACACCCTCATCCTGATGAACGACGAGGGCGAGATCGTCCAGAAGTACCGCAAGATCATGCCCTGGGTTCCGATCGAGGGCTGGTATCCGGGTAACTGCACCTACGTCTCCGAGGGTCCCAAGGGGATGAAGGTCAGCCTGATCATCTGCGACGACGGCAACTACCCGGAGATCTGGCGCGACTGCGCCATGAAGGGCGCGGAGCTGATCGTGCGCTGCCAGGGCTACATGTACCCGGCCAAGGATCAGCAGGTGATCATGGCCAAGGCCATGGCCTGGGCCAACAACACCTACGTGGCCGTGGCCAACGCCGCCGGCTTCGACGGGGTCTATTCCTACTTCGGCCATTCGGCCCTGGTCGGCTTCGACGGCCGCACCCTGGGCGAGTGCGGCGAGGAGGAGATGGGCATCCAGTATGCCGCGCTCTCCAAGTCGCTGATCCGCGACGCGCGCCGCAACATGCAGTCGCAGAACCACCTCTTCAAGCTGCTGCACCGCGGCTACACCGGCAAGATCGGCTCCGGTGAAGAGGCCGAGGGCGTCGCCGCCTGCCCCTACGACTTCTACAAGAAGTGGGTCACCGATCCGGAAGGCACCCGCGAGATGGTAGAGGCGATCACCCGCGAGACGGTCGGCACCGACGAGTGCCCGATCGAGGGGATCCCGAACCAGAAGACCGGAACGCACCGCTAGGCCTCCGCCACTCGTCACGAGAGGTGCGCCTGTTCGGGGCCGGCCCCCGCCTCCCCTGTCGGCGGGGGCCGGCCCGACCTTTCTCCTTTTTCCCTGGTACTGGCACGCAATGACCCTGGACGACTATCTGATCGGCGAAGAACCCTACTACCGCGCGCTCGGCGAGGAGGTCGCGCTCTTCGAGGCGGCCTGGGCCGAGCGACTGCCGGTGATGCTGAAAGGCCCCACTGGCTGCGGCAAGACCCGCTTCGTCGAGCACATGGCCTGGAAGCTGGGGCGCCCGCTGATCACCGTCTCCTGCCACGAGGACATGACCGCCTCCGACCTGGTCGGCCGCTTCCTGCTGGATGCCGAGGGCACCAAATGGCACGACGGGCCGCTGACCCTGGCGGTGCGCTACGGCGCCATCTGCTATCTGGACGAGATCGTCGAGGCGCGCCAGGACACCACCGTGGTGATCCACTCGCTGACCGACGACCGGCGCATCCTGCCGCTCGAGAAGAAGAACGAGGTGATCCGCGCGCACCCCGACTTCCAGCTCGTTATCTCCTACAACCCCGGCTACCAGAGCGTGCTCAAAGACCTGAAGGAGAGCACCAAGCAGCGCTTCGCCGCGCTGGACTTCGGCTATCCCGAGCGCCAGGTCGAGAGCGACATCGTCGCCCACGAGGCCGGGATCGCACCCGGCGAGGCGGCACGTCTGGTCACCATCGCCGAGCGCTCGCGCAACCTGAAGGGCCACGGCTTGAACGAGGGCTGCTCCACCCGCATGCTGATCCATGCCGGCCAGCTGATGCGCCGCGGGGTCGGCCTGAAGGCCGCCTGCACCACCGCGCTGGTGCTGCCGCTGACCGATGATCCCGACCTGCGCGATGCGCTGAACGCGGCCATCGCGAGCTGCCTGCCCTGACCACGGACATGCCCCAGCGCCCGCACACCTCGCTGCTGCGGCCGGTCGAAGCCGAGAGCGGCCGGCCGCGCCCCAACGCGATGATGAGCGGGGTCAGCGACCAGGCGAAGCGGGTCTTCCCGGGGCCGCTGCTGGCCCGCTGGCTGCACTGCTGCGAGGAGTTGGAGCGGGCCGGGCTGGGCGGCGGCATCCTGGTCTCCTACCAGCGCTACAGCCCCACCGTGGCCGAGGCGATCGACCCGGAGACGGCCTGCGGACTGCTGCGGCTGGTCAAGGACCTAGCCTACACCGCCGGCAAGCAGGCCGCCATCGTCGGCTGCCAGGCCGCTGCGGTCGCCGCCACCCGCCTGCACGAGGCCGAGGCCTTCGCTGCTTGGTCGCAGCTGATGGCGACGACCGCGGAGACCGCCCCGGAGTCGGCACCGGCGATCCTCGAGCGGACCGACAGGCTGCTGCGCCGGCTCGACACCAAAGGGCTGGAGGGCTGGATCCGTACCGGCCTGCGCGTCGGCGGCGGTGAACGCAGCCGGCGCCTGCAGTTCTTCACCTTCGCCGATCCCACCGCCGAGCGCGCGCTGCTGCGCGAGACCGGCGATGCCCTCTTCGCCGACCGCGAGCGCCGCCTGCGCTTCTACGCCACCGCGCTCTGGGGCCAGGAGATCGTGGTGCGCGAGCACGGCCTGCAGCCCAACGGCCAGCCGGTGCGCCGGGCCAGCTTCGACGGTGCCTTCGTGCGCGTGCCGCCCTCCTATCCCGGCGTGCGCGGCGGCCAGGCCGAAGCACTCTATCGTGCTTCGCTGGCGCACATCGCCGCCCACCTGCACTTCGGCCGCGGCCGCTTCGAGGTCGGCAGCCTGAAGCCGATGCAGATCGCCCTGGTTTCGCTGGTCGAGGACGCGCGGGTCGAGCACCTGGCAATGGCGGAGCTGCCGGGCTTGCGCCGGCTCTGGCTGCCCTTCCACCTGGCACAGCCGCACAGCAGCCTGACCGCGGAGTTGCTGCTGCCGCGGCTGGCCCGCGCGCTGATCGACCCAGACCATGTAGACGACGACCCCTGGGTGTCCAAGGGCCGGGCGCTCTTCTTCGACCGTCGCGCCGACCTGTCCGACCCGGCCACCAGCCGGCGCATCGGCAACCTGCTGGGCAACGACCTGGGCCAGATGCGGGTCCAGTTCAACGCCCGCACCTACGTGGTCGAGCCGGCCTATCGCGACGACAACCTGGGACTCTGGCACTTCGACCCGGACGACTCGGAGGCCGCCGACAGCCTGGACGAGGTGGTGGAATCGCGCCGCTTGGATCGCCAGGAGCAGCCGGACCAGAAGCCGCAGCAGAACGAGGAACCGGAGCCGCAGGAGACGCCGCAACGGGTCAATCCCGAGACCCTGCCGGAGGACAGCGGGGTTCCGGTGGCGCGCCTGCCGGAATGGGACTACGCCGCCGGCCGCAGCCGGCCGCAGTGGGTGACGATCTGGGAGTGGCCGACCAAGGCCGGTCCGGCCGACTGGGTCGAGCGGGTGCTGCAGCGCCGCCGCGACACCGTGCAGCGCATCGACCGCCTGGTCCGCGCCTCGCGCGTCAGCCGCCCAATCAAGATGAAGCGCCAGCCCGAGGGCGAGGAGCTGGACCTCGACGCCTGCATCGCCGCAGAGATCGACCGCCGGCAGAAGCGCCAGCCCGAGCCCGGCCTCTACACCATCACCGAGCGGCGCCAGCGCGACCTCTCGATCCTGCTGCTGCTGGACAGCAGCCAGTCGACCGCCGAGCACGTCAGCGGCTCCACCGTCAGCGTGCTGGAAATGGAGAAGGAGGCGGCAGCGTTGCTGTCGCACGCCCTGAACGCGCTGGGCGATCCCTTCGCGCTGGCCGCCTTCGCCTCCGACGGCCGCGAGACCCTGCGCTATCACCGCCTCAAGGACTTCGACAAGCCCTACGACCAGGCGGCCCAGGCGGCGCTGGCCGGTCTGGAGAGCGGCCTCTCCACCCGCCTGGGTGGCGCCATCCGCTTCGCCGGCAGGGACCTGGCGCGCCAGTCCACCCACCGCCGGCTGCTGCTGGTGGTGACCGACGGCGAGCCCTCGGACATCGACGTGCCCGACCGGCGCTACCTGGTGGAGGACGCACGCCAGGCGGTCCAGGGGCTGGCGATGCAGGGCATCGACTGCTTCTGCGTCGGGCTGGAGTCGGGCGCGGACAGCTATCTCTCGCGTATCTTCGGCAGATACAATAGCTTGACCATCGACCGGCTGGATCGCCTGCCCGACCGGCTACCCAGACTCTACTTCCGATTGACCCGATGAGAGGCGAGACCAATGCCCCGGTAGGACGGCGGAACGGGCCGCTAGCCGGCAGCAGAAGGTTCTATGAGCGAGTGAAAGTAGACAGCGTATGGTGAGCACAGGACCAGTGAGGATCGGGGTCCTCTTTTCCGAAACCGGCGTGACCTCCGTGATCGAGCGCTGTCAGCGCAAGGCCACCCTGCTCGCGATCGAGGAGATCAACGAGGCCGGCGGCCTCGGCGGCCACGCGCTGGAGCCGACCATCCTGGACCCGGCCTCCGATCCCGAGACCTACCGGCGGATGGCCGAAGACCTGGTCGGGCGGCGCGGCATCTCGGTCATCTTCGGCTGCTACATGTCGAGCACCCGCAAGGCCGTCCTGCCCTGTGTCGAGCGCCATCGCGCGCTGCTGTTCTACCCCACGCTCTACGAGGGCTTCGAGTACTCGACCCACGTCATCTACACCGGCGCCGCCCCCAACCAGAACAGCGTCCAGCTCTGCCACTACCTGTTGGAGGAGTACGGCAACCGCTTCGCCTTCATCGGCTCCGACTACATCTACCCGCGCGAATCCAACCGTATCATGCGCGACCTGCTGAACCAGGCCGGCGGAGAGGTGGTGCTGGAGCGCTACCTGCCGCTCTCGGCCGGCGAGGCGGACTTCGCAGACCCCATGGCCGCCATTGCCGAGGCGCGCCCCGACGTAATCTTCTCCACCGTGGTCGGACAGTCCACCGCCGGGCTCTATCGCGCCTATCGCCGGACCGGCCTGGATCCGGCACGCTGCCCCATCGCCAGCCTCACCACCACCGAGGCCGAGGTGGAGGCCATGGGCAACGAGGCAGCCGAGGGCCACATCACCTCCGCCCCCTACTTCGCCAGCCTGGAAACCCCGCGCAACCGGCGCTTCCTGGAGGCCTACGCCAGCCGCTTCGGCGACACCGCCTCGGTGAACCACTGCGCCGAAGCGGCCTACTTCCAGGTCCATCTCTTCGCCAAGGCGGCGCTGGAAGCCGGCAGCATCGCCTTCGAGCCGCTGTCCCTGGCCTTGCGCGGGCAAGGCTTCGAGGCGCCCCAGGGGCCAGTCCAGATCGATCCGGAGAACAACCACACCTATCTTTGGCCGCGCATCGGTCAGGTCGGCCCGGACGGGCGCTTCGAGATCCTGGCCGAGAGCAAGGCGGCGGTCCGCCCCGATCCCTACCTGATCGCGCACAGGCTGGACGACCGCATGGTGGCGCTGCGGCAAAAGAAACGCGTGGTCTAGGGGAGCCTTCGCCTTGTCCTCGCCGATCCTCACGCAGCTCCGCGGGCTCAGCGTGCTGGTCGTCCACCCGGCCGACCAGGAGCGGGACAACCTCATCCAGCATCTGCACCGCATCGGCTGTCAGGTGCGCGCGCTCTGGCCGATGCCGGAGGCGCTGGAGGAGCGGGTCGACGTGCTATGCTTCGCGATCAGCCATGGCGTGCGCGATCCCTTCCTGAAGCTGAAGCGGTCCTGGGGAGCGGAGCCGCCGACCCTGCTGGCGCTGGTCGACTACGAGGACCCCTCAACCCTGCAGTTGGTGCTGGAAAGCGGCGCCGTCGCCTCCATCGGCAAGCCGATTCGCCCCTTCGGCCTGCTGACCAACCTGGTGATCGCCCGCTCGATCTGGCTGCAGCAGCGCGACAGCGACGGCAAGGTCATGAAGCTGGAGGCCAAGCTGGCCGGCATCCGCAAGATCAACAAGGCCAAGGCGATCCTGATGAAGAGCCAGGGTATCGGCGAAGAAGAGGCCTATAACTCGATCCGCGCCCAGGCCATGTCCAAGCGCCTGTCGATGGAGGAGATCGCGACCGCCATCATCAATGCCAACGAGCTGCTGACCTTCCGCCCGAAGCGTTGAAACAGCAGCGCCAAAATGCCCCGCCACAGCTCTTACGCCATGTTGCTCCGCAGCAAATCCTGGGGTATGGTATCACAAACTGGCACAGTCATAATAATGTGATCCGCGCTCCGCAAAGACGCCGAGCGATGGATATCCCGGGAGGTAGAGGCGCACTAGTGGCGTAAACGAACCGAGCGGAACGCGGTTCGTCTCCTTGTGCAGTTTGGGTGTCAGGCAACGAGGCCGCCCCCCTTACGTGCAAAAACGACCCTGAGTACCCAATCGACCACCGAGATCGGGCGGTTTCGATGGCCCTCGGCAACTGCGCCGATCGGGCCCGGTGACGGCCGTCCGCGATGACGCCTATGGGAGGCTTTTCATGTCTTTGACCAGACGCTGCTTCGTTACCAACACCGCATTGGGAGCCGCCGCGCTTGCCGCGCCTTACGGCTTCGTGCGCTCCGCTGCCGCCGCCGACGAGATCGAGGTCGGCGTGCTCTTCTCGCTCACCGGCGGCCTCTCCATCATCGAGAAGTCCTTGGCCGATGCGACCCTGATGGCGATCTCCGAGATCAACGCCAAGGGCGGCGTCCTGGGCAAGCAGATCAAGCCCGTCGTGGAGGACGGCGCTTCCGATCCCAAGACCTACAACGAGAAGGCCAACAAGCTGGTCGTGCGCGACCGCGTACCGACGGTCTTCGGCTCCTACACCTCGGCCAGCCGCAAGGCGGTACTGCCGGTGTTCGAGAAGCGACACAACCTCTATTTCTACCCGACCTACTACGAAGGCTTCGAGTGCTCGAAGAACGTGGTCTACACCGGCGCCGTTCCGAACCAGCAGCTCAGCAACTTCATCCCCTGGATCATCAAGAACCTGGGCAAGAAGAAGTTCTTCATCGTCGGGTCCAACTACATCTACCCGCGTGAGATGGCCAAGGTCTGCAAGATCCTGATCGAGGCCAACGGCGCCGAGTGGGTGGCTGACGAGTACCTGGAACTGGGTCACTCCGAGTGGGGTGCCATGGTCAACAAGATCAAGGACAGCGGCTGCGACGTGGTGCTATCCAACGTCGTCGGCGACAGCGTCGTGGCCTTCTACCGCGAGTTCAAGAACCAGGGCCTGACCCACGACAAGCTGCCGATCTGCGCGACCGTGACCTCGGAAATCGAGATCGCCGCCATGGGGCCGGAGTTCGCGGTGGGCAGCTACACCTCCTTCCCCTACTTCCAGGCCATCGATACCGACATCAACAAGGCCTTCATCGAGCGCTACCGCCTCTTCGTGAACGATCCCAAGGCGGTGACCCACCACGCGCTGGAGTCCTCCTACTTCCAGGTCTTCCTCTGGGCCCAGGCGGTGGAGAAGGCAGGCGAGGCCACGCCGAAGGCGATCGTCGAGGCGGTGAAGGGCCAGGAGTTCGACGCCCCCAACGGCCATGTGAAGATCGACCCTGAGAACCTGCACACCTACTTGACCCCGCGCATCGCGCAGTGGCAGGCCGACGGCCAGGGCAAGATCATCGACGACTACGGCGAGCCGATCCGTCCCCTGCCCTACGTCGCTTACGGCGAGACCGAGGACGACCTCTACTGCAAGGAAGCGGGCCTGGATACCTCCAAGCTCTAGCTAAGGTCCGGGGGACGGCGGCGAAGACCGCCGCCCCCCTGTTTCTTGGGCGGCGCGCCTCTGATCGGGGCGCCCGCCGACCTTCGGCCCCAACGCGGAGAGTTCTCCTCTTATGGCAGAGGTTGTTTTTATCGGCCTGTCCTTGGCCTCGATCCTTCTTCTGATCGCACTGGGGCTTACCATCACCTACGGCGCCATGGGCGTCATCAACATGGCACACGGCGAGATGGTGATGGTGGGCGCCTACTGTGCGGTCTGGACCCAGCTCTATCTCGGCCTCAACATCTTCTTCGCCCTGCCGCTGGCCTTCCTGGTCACCGCCGCACTGGGCCTCCTGATCGAGAAGGTGGTGGTTCGACGCCTCTACGGGCGGCTGCTGGATACCTTGCTGGCGACCTGGGGGGTCGCCATCCTGATTCAGCAGGCGATCCGGCTGGAGTTCGGACTCTCCTTCTTCGACATCCACGTCGACGGCCTGGGGCCTGGGCTGCAGAAGGTGGATGTGCCGCAGATGCTGCTCAACACCTTCTCCATCGGCGATTTCGTGGTGCAGCCCTACCGCAGCTTCATCATCCTACTGACCATCGCACTGGCGATCGCCACCTGGTGGCTGCTCTACCGCACGCCCTACGGCATGCAAGTGCGCGCGATCATGCGCAACCCCTCGATGGCCGCGGCCTGCGGCATCGACGTCGAGCGCTCCAACGCCTTGACCTTTGCCTTCGGTTCGGGCTTGGCCGGCGTCGCCGGGGTCATGATCGCCGGCTTCAAGACGGTCTTCCCGGACATGGGCACGCCGATGGTGGTCGACGGCTTCATGGTCGTCGTGGTCGGTGGCGTCGGCAGCCTGCTGGGCTCGATCGCCTCGGCCGGCCTGCTGGGTCAGCTCAACGGCATCGTCGCCAGCCTGACCAACGACATCCTGGCGCGCGCCGTGGTCTTCGGGGCGGTCATCTTCATCATCATGTGGCGGCCCAAGGGCCTCTTCTCCTTCAAGGGGCGCTAGAGCCATGACGACCAAGACCAGGCTGGACATCCTGGCCTACCTGCTGTTCATCGCCGCCACCTTCCTGATGCCGATGTTCCTCGACGAGTTCTGGCTGAACCGCGTCTCCAAGTACCTGATCTACGGGATGCTGGGCGTGGCCATCGCGCTCTCCTGGGGCTATGCCGGCGTGCTCAACCTGGGCCAGGGCCTCTTCTTCGGCGTCGGCGCCTACATGCTGGCCATGTCCCTGAAGCTGGCGAGCTACACCTCGCTGCAG
Source organism: Rhodospirillaceae bacterium N.6G (assembly GCA_046233115.1). Taxonomy (GTDB): domain Bacteria; phylum Pseudomonadota; class Alphaproteobacteria; order Kiloniellales; family JACOMY01; genus JACOMY01. Next base: position 189,416 of record JBJXHM010000012.1, read on the forward strand.
CAGGGCTCGGACAAGCCGGTGCCGGACTTCATGCTGTGGAACGCGGAGCCCGGCGCACCGACCGAACTCTGCTGCATCACCAAGGGCTCCTTCCTCTGGCTTCCCTTCCAGGACCAGTGGTTCGGCATTGCCATGGGCCTGGTGCTGCCGGCGCTGCTGGCGGGCCTCTTGGGCTACGCCATGTTCCGCAACCGCGTCTCCGGCGTCTTCATCGCCATCATCACGCTCGCCATGGTGCTGCTGGTGCGCCTGGTGGTGATCGACGCCCAGCCGGTGACCAACGGCTTCAACGGCCTGACCGACCTCGGCTGGTTCACCATCGCCGGCTTCGAGTTTGACCCCTACCTGGTGGAGACCTATTACCTGGTGGCGGCCTGCCTGGCGGTAACCCTGATCGGCGCCCGCTGGCTGGTCAGCACCCGGGCCGGCCTGGTGCTCCAAGCGATCCGGGACGACGAATCGCGGGCCCGTTACCTGGGCTTCAACATCGCCGCCTATCAGGTTTTCTTCTTCATGGTCTCGGCCGGAATCGCCGGGGTGGCCGGCATGCTCTACGTGATCTCCGCGGAGTTCGCCTCGCCCACCTTCATGGACCTCAGCTTCTCGATCACCATGGTGGTCTGGGCCGCGGTCGGCGGCCGACACTCACTGCTGGGGGCCTGCATCGGTGCGATCCTGATCAACACCATCGAGGCCACGGTCAGTGAGAGCGAGATGTTCGTCGAGGCCTGGAAGGCCATCATCGGCCTGCTCTTCGTGCTGGTGGTGCTGTTCCTGCCGCGCGGGCTCGCCGGCTTCGCCAACGACATCGGCGACCGTCTGTCCGGCCGGCGCAACAAGGCCGACGGCCGGACCGGTGACCTCGCCCAGACCGGCCAGGTGGAGTAGACGCGATGGCGAAGGACATGCTCATCATCGACGGCATCGGCGTCGACTTCGGCGGCTTCAAGGCGGTCTCCAGCTTCTCCATGTCGGTGGCAGAGGGCGAGTTGCGCGTGCTGCTGGGCGCCAACGGTGCAGGCAAGACCACCTTGATGGACCTGATCAGCGGCAAGACCCGCTCGACCGAGGGCCGCGTGACACTGAACGGGCGCGATATCACCAACTGGCAGGAGCACAAGATCGCCCGAGCCGGGCTGGGACGGAAATTTCAGATCCCCAGCGTTTTCAAGCAGCTCTCCGTGGCGGAGAACCTTGAGGTAGCGGGCTTGAGGGAGCGCACGGTGCTGCGCAACCTCAGGGGCCGCAACCGCAGCCGCCAACGTCGCGACATGCATGAGGTGCTGGAGCTGACCGGGCTAGCCGACCGCGCCGACGACCCCGCTGGTACGCTCTCGCACGGTGAGACCCAGTGGCTGGAGCTGGGCATCCTGATGCGTCAGGACCCCAAGGTGATCCTGCTGGACGAGCCGACCGCCGGCATGACGCAGGACGAGACCCTGAAGACCTCGCAGATCTTCAAGGGCCTGAAGGGGCGCCACACCCTGATCGTGGTGGAGCACGACATGGCCTTCGTACGCGAGATCGCGGAGGTCATCACCGTCATGCACCTGGGCAAGTTCCTGGCCCAGGGCTCCATCTCGGAAATCGAAACCAACGCGGCTGTCCGCGAGGCCTACCTCGGCAGCGGGGGCATTCACTGATGCTGAAACTGGTAAACTTCAACAGCTATTACGGCGGCAGCCACATCCTGCACGACCTGAACCTGGAGGCACCCAAGGGCGAGATCCTGACTGTGCTGGGCCGCAACGGGGTGGGCAAGACCACCCTCTTGAAGTCCATCATGGGGCTGACCGACACCACCACCGGCAGCCTGGAGCTGGAGGGGCAGGATATCTCGAAGCAGCCCACTCACCTGCGCGCACGCGCCGGCATCGCCTACGTGCCGCAGGGGCGCGAGATCATCCCCGACTTCACCGTGCGCGAGAACATCCTGATGGGCGGCTTCGCGGCCGGCCAGACCGGGCTGCGCGGCAGCATTCCCGAGGTGGTGGGCAGCCTCTTCCCCTACCTGACCGAGAACCTGGATCGGCCGGGCGGCCTGCTCTCGGGCGGCCAGCAGCAGCAGCTCGCCATCGCCCGGGCGCTGGCGCAGAACCCCAAGATGATCCTGCTGGACGAGCCCACCGAGGGCATCCAGCCCAACATCGTGGAGCTGATCGAGGAGACGATCCGCGAGCTCAACGCCCGGTTAGGCCTCACCATCGTGCTGGTCGAGCAGAATGTCGAGTTCGCGCGCCGTGCCACCAACAGCTTCGTCATGCTAGAGAAGGGACAGGTGGTCGCCAGCGGCCGTGCCAACGAGCTGAGCGACGCCCTGATCCATCGTCACATGGCAATCTAGGATCCCGATCTTGACCACGACCACCAGCGAGACCCTGCTTCTGACCGACATCCTGGGTGCGGTCAGCGATCCTGAACTCCACGAGGCCATCCACCGCCTGGAGCACAAGGACGCCGTCGATAGCCTGGCGGTCGAGCCCGCCGACCTGGCACGCCGACGGATGCGGCTCTCCAGCGCCAAGGGGCGGGACTGCGCGCTCGCCCTGCCGCGCAGCCAGAAGCTCTTCAACGGCGCCGTCCTGGTGCTGCAGGAGGACTGGGCGCTGGTGGTCCGGGTCAACGAGGAGCGCTGGCTGCGGCTCCGCCCGCGCGACGCACCGGCCGCGCTGGAGCTGGGCTATCACGCCGGCAATCTGCACTGGCGGGTGCGCTTCAAGGACGGCGACCTGCTGGTGGCACTGGAGGGGCCGGAGGAGACCTACCTCGCCCGCCTGGAGAGCCAGCTCGAAAACGGGCTCTGCCGCAGGATCTCCGAGGATGAGTGAGCGCGAGGCGCTGGCGCTGCTGTCTCTGACCCAGATGGCCGACAGCGCCTTTCCCAGCGGCGGCTTCGCCTTCTCGCAGGGGCTGGAGACCCTGCTGGCCGAACGCCTGGTGCAGGGCGAGGAGGCCTTGGGGATCTACCTGCAGCACCAGCTCCGTGACCGCTGGCTGGTGTTCGATCGCTATTTCCTCAGCGAGGCGCACGGCTCGGCGGAGGAACCCGAGGCGCTCTTCGCCCTCGACGCCGAATGCGAGGCCATGACCCCGGTGGCGGGCCTGCGCGAGGGCTCCAAGCGCAACGGCATGGCGCTGCTCACCAGCCATGAGAAAATCGCCACGCCCGGCGCCGCCGCCTACAAGCGCGCGGTGCTGACCGGCACGGGTAAGGGCCACCTGCCGGTGGTCCAGGGCCTGCTGTTCAAGGGCCGCGGGCTCGCCCTGCTGCCGGCCCTGGTCGCGGCCGCCCACTCCTTCCTGGCCGGCCAGGTCTCGGCCGCGGTGCGCCTGGGCGCGATCGGCACCCTGGCCGGGCAGCGCATCCTCGCCGGCCTGCACCCGGAGCTGGCGGACGCGCTGGCTCGACCGCTTCCGCCCGAGGCGCCCTGGAGCTTCACGCCCTTGAGTGAGATCGCCGCGATGCGCCACGAGACCCAGAGCGTCCGCCTTTTCACCAACTAGAAGAAGAGCCTTGTCGAGGACCCGCCGATGCTGTTGACCCCGACCGAAATGGAGCGGCTGACCATCTTCGTCGCCGCAGAGATGGCCCGCCGCCGCAAGGCTAAGGGCCTCCGCCTCAACCACCCGGAGACCGTCGCCTACATCGTCGACGAGATACTGGAGGGCGCGCGCGAGGGCCGCAGCGTCGCCGAGCTGATCGCCTACGGCTCGACCATCCTCAACAGCGACGACGTCCTGGACGGGGTGGCGGATCTCATGCCGATGATCCAGGTCGAGGCGACCTTTCCCGATGGCACCAAGCTGGTGACGGTGCACGACCCGATCCGCCCCGGCGGCCAGCCCACAGCCGATCATGTGAAGCCCGGCGAGATCCTGCCGGCCGAGGGCGAGATCGAGATCAACGCCGGCCGCGAGAAGACCCACCTGGTGGTGGTAAATAGCGGCGACCGCCCGGTGCAGATCGGCAGCCACTATCACTTCTTCGAGGCCAACAAGGCGCTGGACTTCGACCGCGCCGCCGCCTTCGGCAAGCGGCTCGACATCGCCGCCGGCACCGCCGTGCGCTTCGAGCCGGGCCAAAGCAAGGAGGTCGAGCTGGTCGCCTTCGGCGGCAGCGGCGAGATCAGCGGACTGAACGGCCTGGCCGAGGGCGAGATCCGCAGCGAGGCCGCACGCGACGCGGCGCTGCAGCGCGCCCGCGACGCCGGCTTCAAGGGAGCATAAGACGATGGCGAAGATCAGCCGCGAGGCCTATGCGGCCCTGTACGGACCCACCACCGGCGACTGCGTGCGCCTGGGTGACACTGCGCTCTTGGCAGAGGTCGAGCACGACTTCGCGGTGCCGGGCGAGGAGTGCCTGCACGGCGGTGGTAAGACCCTGCGCGACGGCATGGGCCTGGCCTCCGGCGTCACCAGCGCCGAGGGCGCGCTCGACATGCTGATCTGCAACGTGGTGGTGATCGACCCGGTGATCGGCATCGTGAAGGCCGACATCGGCATCAAGGCCGGCCGCATCGTCGGCATCGGCAAGGCCGGCAACCCGGCGATCATGGATGGCGTGGACCCGCGCCTGATCGTCTCCGCCGCCACCACCGTGCGCGATGCGGAAGGCCTGATCGCCACGCCGGGCGCCATCGACGTGCACGTCCACTTCGATTCCGCCCAGCTCTGCGAGCACGCGATCTCGTCGGGTATCACCACCATGCTGGGCGGCTCGCTGGGACCGATCACGGTCGGCATCGATTCCGGCGGCCCCTTCAACGTCGGCAAGATGCTGCAGGCGGCCGAGCAGTGGCCGATCAACTTCGGCTTCCTCGGCCGCGGCAACTCCTCCAAGCCGGCCTCCTTGCGCGAGCAGCTCTATGCCGGCTGCCTCGGCCTCAAGATCCACGAGGACTGGGGCTCGATGCCGGCGGTGATCGACTGCTGCCTGGGGGTCGCCGACGAGATGGACTTCCAGGTCCAGCTCCACAGCGACACGCTGAACGAGTCCGGCTTCGTCGAAGACACCCTCAAGGCCATCGGCGGCCGTACCATCCACATGTACCACACCGAGGGTGCCGGCGGCGGCCACGCCCCTGATATCATCCGGGTGGCCGGGGTGGCCAACTGCCTGCCGTCGTCGACCAACCCCACCAACCCCTACACGGTGAACACCTTCGACGAGCACCTCGACATGACGATGGTGTGCCACCATCTGAACCCGGCGATTCCGGAGGACGTGGCCTTCGCCGAGAGCCGGATCCGGGCCCAGACCATCGCCGCCGAGGACGTGCTGCACGACATCGGCGCGATCTCCATGCTGGGCTCCGATAGCCAGGGCATGGGGCGCATCAACGAGGTGATCTGCCGGACCTGGCAGCTCGCCAGCAAGATGAAGCAGCAGCGCGGCCGCCTGCCCGAAGAGAAGACTGCGCGGGGCGACAACGAGCGAATCAAGCGCTACATCGCCAAATACACCATCAACGCCGCCCGCACCTTCGGCATCGAGGCCCACATCGGCTCGCTGGAGGACGGCAAGATGGCCGACATCGTGCTCTGGCGGCCCGGCTTCTTCGGCATCAAGCCCGAGTTGGTGGTGAAGGGTGGCTTCATCGCCTGGGGCGCGATGGGCGACAGCGCGGCCTCACTGATGACCTGCGAGCCCTTGGCGCTGCGCCCGCAGTGGGGCGCCTTCGGCCGCGCCAAGCAGGCCCTAAGCGCCTGCTTCGTGCATCCCTTGGCGATCGAGGCCGGCCTGGCCGCCGAGCTGGACCTGGCCAAGGCCCTGCTGCCGGCCAGCGGCACGCGCAGGCTACGCAAGTCCGACATGTTGCACAACGACGCCTGCCCCGAGGTTCGGGTCGACCCGGCCACCTTCGAGGTCTTTGTGGACGGCGCGCTCGCAAGCTGCGAGCCTGCGCGCGAGCTTCCCCTGGCACAGAGATACATGCTGCGATGACACCGAAAGACGAGATCGCCCTTCCCGAAAGCCTGTCAGAGGGGCAGCGCCCAAGAGAAGCCGCACGCGTTGGCATCGGCGGCCCGGTCGGCTCCGGCAAGACCGCGCTGATCGAGCGCCTGATCCCGGCCCTGCAGGCCCACGGGGTCGAGCTGGCGGTGGTGACCAACGATCTGGTGACCAAGGAGGATGCGGAGCGCCTACGCCGCTCCGGCCTGATCGATCCGACGCGCGTCAGCGCGGTGGAGGCCGGCGCCTGCCCGCATACCGTGATCCGCGAGGATCCGACCCTCAACATCGCCGCCGCCGACCTGCTCTGCGCCACCTTCCCCAAGCTCGACCTGGTGATCATCGAGAGCGGCGGCGACAACCTCGCCTCCACCTTTTCGCTCGACCTGGTCGACTACTGGCTCTTCGTGATCGACGTGGCCCAGGGCGACGACATCCCGAGGAAGCGCGGCCCGGGCATCATGACTTGCGACCTCCTGATCGTGAACAAGCTGGACCTGGCGCCCTACGTCGGCGTCGATGCCGGGGCCATGCTGGCCGAGGCCCGCGCGATCCGCGAAGGTCGCCCGGTGCTGGCCTGCAACTGCAAGACCGGCGAGGGCATCGAACAGGTGGTCGAGGCCTTGAGCCGGGACGTCCTCTTCACCGCATGAACGGGCCTCAGGCTATCGCCAGCGGCCGCCAGACCCTGGAGGCGCGAGCCGAACTGGCCTTTGCCAGGGCTCCTGGCGGGCGCAGCTACCTGGCCCGGCAGTTCGTGCCCTACCCCTTTCACATCACCCGGCCCTTCTACCTGGACCGGGTGCCGGCGGAGCTTGCCACGGTCTACCTGCAGTCGGCCTCGGGAGGCGCCTACCGCGGCGACCGTCTGGCGCTCGCGGTGACCCTGGAAGAGCAGGCCAAGGCCCAGGTGACCACCCAGGCCTCGACCCTGGTCAACGCCGGACGCGGCGGGCGAACCTCGCTGGAGCAGGATCTCATCCTGGGGCGCGACAGCTTCCTTGAGTACCTGCCCGATCCGCTGATCCTGATGGCCGAGGCGGACTGCGAAAGCCGGACCGTGATCCGGGTGGGCAAAGGCGCGAGCCTGGTGGCCTCCGAGGCCTTTCTGACTCACGACTACCGCGGCGAAGGCCGCCTGCCGGAGCGCTTCTTCGCCACCTTGGAACTCATCGACCACGCCAACCGCCGTCTTTTTGCCGACCGCATCCTGCTGGGTAGCGGCGGCTTTGATTTCCGGCGCCTCGGTAACCATCCCTGCTGTGCAAGCTTCATGGTCTTCACCGCCACGTCTCGTCCTGATTTGACTGAAGGCCTCCGAGCCGCCTTGGCCAGATCCGACGGCCTCTACGGTGGTGTTTCGATCTTTGCGGGTGGCCGCGGCCAATTCATCCGACTGATGACCGGTCACGGTGCGCAGCTGCTCAACGCGCTGACCGAGCTCTGGCAATGCGCCCGCACGGATCTCTTCGGCATCGCAGCTGCCACTCGGCGCAAGTAGCGAAACCGTGGTCGCCGACGACCTATTCAGCGCTGGGCGAAAGATGGATTCTTCGAATCGATTCGCGCGAACTCTCGAAGACTCTAGCAAACAGGGGTAGATTGAGGCTCGGTTGCGCTGAGCAGTTGAGAGGCCCGATCAGCCCACACCATTCTGTTTGTAAAGACAAAGTTCATCAACCCAATCGAGAATAACTCGCATTATCATGATATTTTTGCGCATTTTCTCGTATTTATTGTATAAAATCGCCTAATACGTGCCTATTTGTGCGCTCTTGTTGTTTTTAGGCGTCCTCTCTTGATCGGAAATAGCCAAGATGCAGGGACACAGCCAACGGCAGGCATATGGCAAACACATTGAAGGGATTGTTTTTTTGTTCTCTTTCGACTAAATGACAGATGGTGATCTTGTGATCGACATTGGTTGTGGAAGCTGCTTGTACCGGGGCAGGGATGGCAGGCTTTCAGGTCTCCCTGTGGTCTAACAGATTGCATGGCTAGTTGGCCATAGCAGCCTAAAGTGGCATTGACAGAACCGAGAGATACTCATGGCACAGGCAACGAATGCCCGTTGGGCGCAACAACCCGCTGGCAGGCAACCGTAAATCGGCGAGTTAAACTGTAAGCTGTGCCGACGAACGCAGGGGTGGGAAGATCTATGGTCGGAGGAGCAAACCTCCAGATGGCACCGGGAAGTGCAGAACCGGGTAAAACTACCCGGGGCAGACAGAATGCGGCTCCGGGGGCGGAGGGCGTGCGCCAAGGTCCCAGAGCCAAAGCCTTGGACATGCTGTCGAAACACCCTCGAAACGCGCCTCCGGAAAACCTGTTCCGCAATGCGGTTCGGCTATTGCTTGGGGCGCGCGACTTCAAGGGTGTCTGCGCGCTCTTCGAGCGCATCGCGGACAACCAGGATCTGCTGAAGCGCATGCTGCCGCTCCACCTGGAGGCGCGGGTGCGTGACGGCGACATCGACGGCGCCAAATCCCTGTTGCAGGAGGCCCGACGAGCCGGCAAGCCGACCCCGAAGGTCGAGGCCTGGTCGATCGCGATCGAGCTGGCCGAAGAGCGCTACGAAGCGGCCATCGCGGCGATGAACGCCTATCTCGATGCCTATCAAAACGATCTGGGCACCCTGGCGCCGATCCTGCGTACAGCCAAGAACCGCACGCCGCTGGCCGACGCCCTGGTCCTGCGCTTCGGCGACAACATCCAGGACGAACGGATCCTCGGCTTCGTTGCCTGGGGCGTCTGGGAACGGCGCGGCGCCGAAGAAACCCTGAAGTGGGCGAAGAAGGCGATTGCAGCCAACGACCAGCAACCGCAGATGTACATGCTGGCGGCCCGAGCCGCCAACCGCCTGAAGCGTTCGACGGAGGCGCGCAGCTTCCTCTCTGCCGGGATCCTGCACCTGGCTCCGGAAGTCGGGCAGGTCGGTCTGCTCCGCGCCTTGGAGGACGTGGTCTACCCGGACCTCGGTAGGATGGCCCTGCACCGCGACCTGGTCGGCTTGGGCGATTTCAGTTTCACGCGGAAGATTCGCGATGGGCTGGACCAAGCCGACGGCAACATGCAGGCGATCATCGACCGCTTTCTGTCCGACGCAGAGGACCCCGACCGCGAGGTCGATCCGATGGACTTCTTTTACTTTTGCGGCGCCTGTATCGAGACCAGCCAGTACGACCTGATGCGCCAGGAGATGCTGCGCCTGCCGGAGGGCTGCAAGCTCACCGCCCTGCACCTGGAGCGCATGATGTGCATGCCCTCCATCGACGAGGATCCGGAGACCCGCGCCTTCGTGGCCAATCGGCTTCGGGCCCTACCGGGTCGCGACGAGGATACCTCCAGTGCACTGCTGGTCGGCATTACCGCATCCGAAGGGCGCAATGAGTTCGGAGAGTTCGCAGCCAAGGTGGCCGACTACCTCGATCAGGGCTTCCCAGCGCACGACCTGCGTCTCTACCTGGCCGAGCGCGGCGAGGGGTTGATCGCGAAGGTCGGCGAGGAAGCCGTCGCGGAGAGCCTGCGCAAGCATGCCGCGACCGCACTGGACGTCCTGATCGATCCGACCGACAACAGCTTCGTGCGTTCCGAGCGGCACCTCTGCGAGATGATGCACGAGAACATGCTGCTCGATACCAGCGAGACGCCCAAGGTCACCATCCTGGCGCCGACGCACCGCGCCGGCGACCTGATGAACCTACGTGACTGCATCGCCAGGCAGACCTGGCCGAACCTGGAGGTCGTGGTGGTCGCCAACGGGCCACTCTACGAGGATCCGGCTGTCGACGTAGCGATGATGGGCCTGCCGAACGTCAAGGTTCTGCGCATGAACAACCGCCCGGTCGGCGGCTATCTCAACGCGGCGGTCGACTTGGCCGAGGGCGACTACCTGGTCCGCTTCGACGCCGACGATCTCTATTTCGACAACTACGTCACCACCGCGATCCGCTCGATGCAGCGTTTCGGCGCCGATGTCGCCGGCAAGGCGGCAATCTTCTATTACTCGGAGCTGTTCAACCGGATCTTCCTCGCCCGGCATCAGCGCTACTTCACCTTCGCCAATGACGGCAACGAGTTCGGCACGGGCTCCTCGCTCTGCGTCCGGCGCGAGGTCTTCGAAGACATCCGCTTCAACGAGAAGGTCGACCGCGGCGAGGATTCGCTGTTCTACACCAACGCCATCGCCAAGGCCTGGCAGGTGCTGAACCTCGATCCCTTCAACCACCTGGTCATCCGCCGCGCCAGCCTCGAAGCCCATACCTGGCACGCGCGCGACCGCCATCTCTTCCCGGGCAAGCTCTACTGCATGGGTGCGCTCGACAAGATGCACCTGGTGTCCACCCTCTCGGCGCCCAACCCGCCGATCACCCTGGACAAGCTGGGGCTCGCCAAGAAGCACTGACAGCAGCATCTAGGGTGGGCCCCGCGGTTGACGCGGACCCACGCACCTGCCCTGATGGGGGGACGTCACGCATCAAGCGAGGGGCAGCCTCCCGATGACCAATGCGCCTTCCCTCTCCATCGCGGTCCTGCCGGGGGACGGCATCGGCCCCGAAGTCATGGCCCCCTGTCTGACCTTGCTGCAGGCCGCCGCCCGGCGCCATGACTGTCCGCGCCTACGGCTGCAGGAGCTGCCCTGCGGGGCTGCGCACTACCTGGAGAGCGGCGAGGCGCTGCCCGAGGAGACGCTCGAGGCCGCCCGGCAGGCCGACGCCATCCTGCTCGGCGCCATGGGCCTACCCGACGTGCGCTACCCCGACGGGACCGAGATCGTTCCCCAGATCGAGCTCCGCTTCCATCTGGAGCTCTATGCCGGCGTCCGTCCGTTGCGGACCATCCCGGGGCTGCCGCGGCCGCTCTCCGACCCCCGCGCCGCGGCGATCGACATGGTGCTCATCCGGGAATCGACCGAGGGACTCTTCGCCTCGATGGGCAAGGGTCTGGTCTCCGACGAGCAGGCGAGCGAAACCCTGGTGATCACCCGCAAGACCACGCAGCGGGTGTCCGACTTCGCGCTCAACCTCGCCGCCAAGCGCCAGGCTGCGGGCGGCAAGGGGCGCGTCACCTGCGTGGACAAGGCCAACGTCTTCAAGGCCTTCGCTTTCTTCCGCGAGGTCTTCGACGACCGCGCCCGGGCCTATCCACAGCTTCGTTGCGACCACGACTACGTCGATGCGGCAGCGCTGAAGATGGTGCGTCAGCCCTGGGACTACGACGTGCTCGTCACCGAAAACATGTTCGGAGATATCCTCTCCGACCTCGGCGCCGGCCTGATCGGCGGCATGGGCCTCGCCCCCTCGGCCGACGTCGGCGACCGCCATGCCGTGTTCCAGCCCTGCCACGGTACCGCTCCCGACATCGCCGGCCAGGGCAAGGCCAACCCCATCGCCATGTTCCTCTCTGCCGCGATGATGCTGGAGTGGCTCGCCGAGCGGCAGGAGGAGCCGAGCTTGGCCGCGGCCGGAACCGCGATCCGCGAGGCAGTGGACCGGGCCTTCCTGACCGGCGGACTGCTGCCCTGCGAGTTGGGTGGCAGCGACGGCACGGCACGCCTGGCCGATGCCGTGCTGGCACAGCTCGAAGCCTGACCCCGCGCGGCGCTGGAGAAAGCCGCTAGATCGCTATCCGATTGCCGCGAAGTCGTCACACTGCGTGCGATATGGAAACCTGCAGGCAAGGCCTGCGATCGAACGGAGCCTGGGGGGCCAGGCAGGCGGCCCGGCAGTCTCTCGAGTCTCCCCAATCCGCTCGTTGCCGGGCCGCCATTTCTTGCCTGCCGGGAAGATCGGCTACAACCAGACGAAGTCGCTGCTGGTCAGGCCACCGGCTTGGCTGAGGTCGTCCACCTTGAAGAAGATGTCGGCTGCCCCGTCGCCGTCGCGGTCCACCTCCATCTGCTCGTTACCGGCAAAGCGAGCCTCGGAGTTGCCTCCCGCCGAGAAGGCACCGGCACCGATGTAGGAGAAAGTGCCGACCTCTAGTCCGGTCGCGAACACCAGCTTGTCGACGCCCTTGTTGTCGTGCAGGCGTGCGCCCTCGAAGTCGATGATCCGCGCTCCACCCGAGCCGTTGCCGAGTGCGCCGCCGGTGAAGCGGAGGTCATCCGCACCGGTACCGCCGGCGACCACGTCGTCCTTACCCAAGAAGAGCGTGTCGTCACCGGCCCCGCCGTCGTAGGTGTCGCCGCCCTCCCCGCCGAAGAGCGTGTCGTCGCCACGGCCGCCGAACAAGTGGTCGACCCCAGCATTGCCAGCCAGCCGGTTCGCCCCCGAGTTGCCCTCGACGGTATTGTCCAGGCTGTTGCCGGTCCCGTCGATATTGCCCTTACCGTTGGCAAGGCGCAGGTTCTCGACGAAGGCCGTCGCGGTACCGTCCGGCAAGGTGTAGTCGCGCTCGGCAAGGACCAGATCGACCCCGCCGCCGCTGAGCTCGATCACCAGATCGTTCTGGAGGTTGACGACGAAGGTGTCGTCGCCGCTGCCGCCGATCGCGGTGTCGCTACCGCCGCGACCGTTCAGGGTGTCGTCGCCGTCGAGCCCCGAGAGCGTGTTGGACGAGCCGTTGCCCAGGATCCTGTTGTCGATCAGGTTGCCGATCATCTGCGCCGCCCCGGCGGTGCCATTGAGGATGCCACGTTCAATGAAGGCTTCGAGACCGCTGCCCATCGCAAAGCTCCCCGCGTCGGAGCGCACCAGATCGTTGCCGCCGCCCTCAATCTCGGCCACCCGATCGGTCCCGGTGTTGACGAAGAAGGTGTCGTCGCCACGCCCCCCGAAAGCCGTGTCCGACCCGCTGCCGCCATCCAGGGTGTCCCGGCCGCTTCCGCCATCGAGCGTATCGCTGCCGGAGCCGCCGAGCAGCCGGTCGCTCCCATCACCCGCCCGGGCCCGGTCGTCGCCGTCGGCGCCAAAGAGGCTGTCGTTGCCGCTCTCGTCCACCATCCAGTCGTTTCCGGCGCCGCCGCGTAGACTGTCTTCGCCGGACTTGCCGTAGAGGAAATCGTCCCCGCCCCGGCCGCGCAGGTCGTTGTCGGTCTCGTTGCCGAAGAGATGGTCATTGCCGTTGCTGGGCGAGGCATCCGCGATGGTCTCAACCGAGACCAGGGAGAGGAAGGCCGCCGCCGAAGCGCCGCCGACGACGAAGAGGGTGTCATCGCCCTCACCGCCGAAGATCTGCTCTCCGGTCTTGAGTTCGCCCTCGCCGATCACGAAGACGTCCAGGCCAGTGCCGCCGAAGACGGTGTCACGACCGGTGCCGGCGCGCATGTAGTCGTCGCCGCCGCCACCGTCTCCGAAGATGGTGTCGCTGCCCGCACCACCCAGGAAGGAGAGGTCGATGTCACCGTCGGAGGAGAAGGTAAAAGTGCTACCGTCCAGGTAGCCGGCTCCCAGCGTGTCTCTCCCGGTCCCACCGAAGAGCGTCACATCCTTCGCCGTCCCCGCGACGCTCACGGCCTGCTCGATGGCGTAGACCAGGTCGTTGCCGCTGCCGCCGAAGAGCCGGGCTGCGAAGATGCTGTCGGCCTGGAAGGAGTAGCCGTTGAGGGTATCGTCCCCATCGCCGCCGTAGGCCAGGATCTCGGCGAAGGAGCCCTTGATGTTGCCGATCTCCAGGCTGATCGAGTCGTTGCCCGATCCACCGAAGAAGCTACCGTACTGCAGGTTCTCGGCAGAAACGCCAAGAGTGTCCTCACCGCTCCGCCCTTCCATGCGGGCGGTGACCACGCGCACGTCGGATCCGTAGCCTCTCACCCCCAGTGAGTCGTCCCCCTCGCCACCGAAGAGGCTCACCTCGCCATCGTCGTCGGCGTAGATGCTGTCGACTTCGATCTTGGCATAGAGCGCGTCATCGCCGTCGGCACCGAACAGCGTCCCCTGATTCACCGTCTTCAGCCGATCGTCCCCGTCGCGGCCACGCTGGACGTCGTCACCGCCTCCCCCAAGGAAGAGGTCATTGCCGGAATCGCCGATGAAGGTGTCGTTGCCGCTTCCGGTCGCAAGCTCCAGATGTTCCAAGCCCCTGACCTGGTTGCCGTCGGAAAAGGTCTCGCTGCCGTCGAAGGCAGAGCTGTTGAAGACGACCTTGCCGACGCCGGTGGTCAGCCTCAGAAAAGCCCCGTCGTGGCCGCTGCCTCCGAAGATCGAGTTCACGCCTCCTCTCGCATTGAAGGAGTCGTCACCGCTGCGGCCCACAAGCGTGTCGTTGCCGGACCGTGTCGTCAAAGCGTCGTCGCCGTCGCCGCCGCGGATGGTGGCGTTGCCGCTGCCGAAAATGTTGAATCGAAAGGCTTCGATCCCAGTGAAAATCACCTCGAAGATGCTGCCGCCTGCCTTGGCGTCGATGAGGGTGTCGGCTTCGATAGTGCCACCTATGCCGAAGGCATCATCCCCCGACCCGCCGGACACGAAGCCTTGCCCCGAGAAGTCGGACAGGGTGTCGTCTCCCGATCCGCCGATCAGCTCGTCATTCCCGGCTTCGCCGAAGAGATGGTCGTCACCGCGGCCGCCGTCGAGCGAATCATCGCCGTCGTCGCCGCGCAGGGTGTCGTCGCCATCGCGACCGAAGAGCGTGTCCTTGCCCGACCCGGTCAAGATCGAGTCATCCGCAGAGCCGCCGCCCACGGTGATGTCGCCGCCGCCCCTGAGAAAGAGCCTCAGGGACTCGATGCCCGAGAAGACGAGGTCGCCGACGCTGCCGGGCAGGACCGGATCACTGAGGATCAGGGTCGGCGTATCGAAGGTTGCCGACAGCACGAGGCTATCTGTTCCCGATCCCCCTGCCACAGTACCAGAGGCATCGCCCGGTCCAATGACATCGTCGCCGGAGCCGCCAAAGAGGAGATCCTTGCCGGTGAACCCGGAGAGGCTGTCGTCCCCTAGGCCCCCATAGAGGCTGTCGTCTCCATCGCGACCATTCATGGTATCGTCACCGACACCACCGGTCAGCGTGTCGTCGTCCGCGCCGCCGACAGCATTCACGGCTTCGATGGAAAGCAGGGTCTGGCCAGTCTGCCCGCCCTGCAGGACGACCGAAGAGCCGGACGAAAGGTCGAAAGTCATCGCGCCAGTGCCGAGCCCGGCACCGAAAGCAGCGACATCGTTACCGGAACCGCCGTCAATCACGCCGCCGCCGGGATTGGCACCACCGAAGAGCTGGTCGCGCCCGGATGCACCGTAGAGGAAATCGGTACCGCTGCTGCCGTTGAGAGTGTCGTCGCCGGAGTTGCCGAAGAGCGTGTCGTTGGCGTTCGATCCAAAGATCCTGACCTCTTCGATGCCGATCAGGGTGGCACCGCTGCTGCCGGCGAGGGTCGCCACGGAGGTCGCGCCGCCACCCGCCAGCGAGAAGAATAACGCCCCCGTCCCGTCGAAGACGTCGAAGGCGCCTTGATCCCGGCCACCGCCCCCGAAAAGGGTGTCGGCATCGCCTACGAAGTCGGCATCGAGATAGTCGGCGTTGCCGCCGCCATAGAGCGTATCGGCGCCCAGGTCGCCGAACAGGCTGTCGTCGCCACCGCGCCCGAACAGCGTGTCGTCGCCCAGGACCCCATCCGCCCGGTCGCCCTCAGGGCCGCCGTAGAACAGATCCTTTCCGCTCCCGCCTAGAAAGTATGCCATCTCGCTCTCCATTCGCTATCGGCAGCCACGCCCTCTCGATCGCGAGAAAGCCCGGGTCCGATTCCATCCAAATTCTTGAGGTGGCGCCCTACCCGGCGTCCTTCGGACGACGTCAGGGGCCTTGGCGCCTGCGGCCGCTATCTCGCGCCGCGAGACTTGTTCGCCTGCTCACCGCTGCGGTGAGGCCTGGCTTGCCGCTTGCGATCAATCCCTTGCGTTCGAAAGCAGCCTGCCAGCCTGTAACGAGGTGCCTGCAGGGAAGCGGCTCCGCTTTTCAAAGGGCAACGACGGCCGCTTCGCCGCGGTTGTCCTTGCCGTCCAGCCCCTCCTTGCCGGTGAGACGGATCGGCTTGACCGGCGAGGCCTTGGCCTTCGCCATGGCATAGTCAAAGAGACTCTTGTGACCCAGCATGTCGCTCATCCTTCCCCCATTCCTACCGTCTACGACGTGGTCCGGATCAAAGGCCTCGCGCCCAGGCCGGCAGCAGCCGGCTCGCGCCCGGGTTCCGGACAGGGCTCCCGCAGGGCCGGTGATGGGATGCTGTTCTTCCCCAGCCAAGCCGCTGTTGTGCGAGAGCACGGCGAGGAAGATGGCGAGCGCGCCTCAAAGGCAGGTCAAAAAACCAGTCAAAAAATCATCAAAAGCGCTGTGAGTGGGATCATAAACGATCAAATTTTCGATCAAAGCGATCAGATTCGCGCAAATCTGAGGATTCATTCCTCCAGACCAGCGTTGAAGAGACCGTCCAGATAGTTGTCGACGAACTCCCGATTCGCGTGGTGGGAGAGCTCGTCGCGGGCGAAGCTGACACTGTATTCCGGTTTGATCTGCTTCAGGCGCCGCAGGGCCTGAGCCACCTCCTCGTCCTTGCCGGCGCCGCCGAGGATCGACACCAGGCTGGCCCAGGCGAAGTGCGAGGCGTTGGGCAGGCGCACCGCCGCCTTGGAGTTCTTCGCCGCTTCCGCCATATCGCCCTGGGCGAAGAGGGCCTCGGCACGGTCGTGATAGAAGGTCCAAAGGTGCGGGTCCTGCGGATCCAGCTCGATGGCCTGGTCGAGGAAGCCGACGGCGTCCTTCGGCTGACCCGCGGCCGAAAGTGCCTGCCCCAGGCCGAAAGCGGCCTGTGCAAGGCTGGGATCCAAGGTCAAGGCCGTTTCGAACTCCGGCACCGCCAGGTCGAAAGCCTGTTGAATCGCGTAGAGCCGTCCCAGAGCGAAGTGCCCGTGCGCCTCCTTGGGGTCCAGCCCAACGGCCTGACGCCCCGCCTCCAGCCCCTCCTCGAGAAAGGCGTCGCGGCTGCCGTGCGGTCCGTACCAGTAGAGCTGCACGTAAACGTAGGCCAGTCGGGCATAGGCGGCCGCCAGATTGGCATCCAGCGAGATCGCCCGGCGGAAGTGGCTGCGCGCGGTCATCAAGCTGGGCAGGGTGAAGCGATAGAGCTCGCGCACCCCCAGGTGATAGTAGGACCAGGCACCGAGCGCGTCCGGCGGGCTGTCGATCGCCTTGCGCGCCTCGGCCGACTGGACCTCGCGCTTCAGCACTGCGGCCAGCCTGTCCACAGTCCCGCCGGTTCCCTGCAGCAGGTCGCTCAGCGGCTGCACCCAGCGTTCCGACCAAAGGTAGGAGCCACCGCCGATGTCGAGCAAATGTGCGGTGATCGCCACCTGCTCCCCCTGCCGCCGTAGGCTGCCCTCGACCACATAGACTCCTTCGCCTTCGCCGGCGATCTGGCCCTGATCGCTGACGACGGCGAGGCTGCGGTCGCGGGTCAGGTTGGTCAGCAAGTCGACCCCGATCGATTCCGCCACCGCCTGATCCAGGGCATCGCTGCCGATGAAACTGAAGCGCCGCACTGCCAGCGCCGGCGGCCGGCTGCGCGCCACCGGTGTCCAACTCGCTGTTGGTAGGGCTCCAGCTGGAGGCTGGACGGCGGAAACCGCCTCCGGGAGAACGGCCTGCACCGCCGGCTTGGCGTCGCTGCGCAAGATCTGCTGATAGAGGTTTCGGGTCTCGACCTCCGGTGCCACGTCCAGGTCGCGGCGGAGCAGCTCGCTGCACTCGCGGTACTGCCGCAGCGCGGCGTTGCGTTGTCCGCCGGAGACGTAGATTTGCATCAGCTTGCGGTGGGCTGCCTCCTCGTAGGGATCGATTCGCAGGATCATGCGTCCGGTACGGACCGCCCGCGTGCGATCGCCGGCCGCGACTTGACGGTCCAGAAGGCCATAGAAGCCGCCCATCATGCTCTCGCGCAGCCGGCTGCGTTCCTCGCTGCGCCAGGTGTCGAAGCCCTCCTCGCGCAGTTCCATCCCGGCCAGAAGGTCGCCGTGATAGAGTTCCGCGGCCGCCGTCAGGCTCTCGTAGGTGCCTTCGGACTGCAAGGCCTCGACCCGATCGACGTCGGTGACCACAGCCTCGCGGGAGAGTGCCAGACCGTTCACGTCGCTCTGAAAGAGTTCGCCGAACTCCTCACCCAGGGCCTTACGCAGGCTGGAGAGCGCCTGATTCAGGCTGTGCCGCGCGTGCCGCTCGTCACGACTGCCCCACAACAACGCCGTCAGTTCGCCGCGCGCACGCACCCGCCCCGCCGGGAGGGCAAGGTAGGCGAGCAACGCCTCGGCCTTACGCGTCGGAAGGCTCAGACCTGCTGGGTCCAGGACCTCAAAGCGGCCGAAGAGCTTAAGCGACAGCTTCCTGGTCATGGCGAGCATCTGTACGGCCAGCACATGGCTATAGCTGCCTCCGCTTGGGCGGCAAGGATCGGATTACCCGCGCACGACCCCGCTCGGCGCGCGCTTCGTCGTCTATTTGAAGCAGTTCGGGGCCGGGTTTCCACCTCGAATTACGAGAAACCGCACCGTGCGACAAGGCACTCGCCCTTGTCGGCCCGATCAGAGAGGCAGCGGAGGCCTCAGTCTCCCAGGGCGAAGCGCTCCTTCAGGCGTTGCTCCACCCGCGGTGTGACGAAGGTGGTGATGTCGCCGCCGAGGCGCCCGATCTCCTTTACGAAACGAGAGGAGACGAACTGATGGCGTTCCGAGGCCATCAGGAAGAGGGTCTCTATATTGGGCGCCAAGCGGGTGTTCATGCCCGCCATCTGGAACTCGTACTCGAAGTCGGAAACGGCACGCAGGCCGCGCACGATGACGCTGGCGTGGACCGAGTGGGCGAAGTTGATCAGCAGGTTGGAGAAGGCACGCGCCTCGATCACCGCCCCGTGGCTCTCGACCACCTCGATCTCGTCGCGGACCATGTCCAGGCGGTCGTCGGTACCGAACATCGGCCCCTTGCCGTCGTTGCGGGCCACGGCGACGATCAGGCGGTCGACCACCCGCGTCGCCCGGCGGATGATGTCGATATGTCCGTTGGTGATGGGATCGAAGGTTCCCGGATAGACCCCGATCAACGGCTTTGCCATGGCATTGCCCCTTCGCTGCTCCTCAGTCGAGACCGCGACTGCCGCAACGCCCCTCGCGCAAGCGCAGACCGATCTTCGTCAGTTTTATCGAGTTCCCTAAGATTTGCGAGGGGCGAGTGACCAGCCTAGGCTTCTTCGCCGCCTTCGCCCTCCGCCGCACCGCTCTCTCCGGCATCGGCCCCGCCCTCCGGAACCTCGGCCTCCCCGTCCTCGTTAGGCCCCTCCTCGTCAGTCGCG
This sequence comes from Rhodospirillaceae bacterium N.6G, assembly GCA_046233115.1. Taxonomy (GTDB): domain Bacteria; phylum Pseudomonadota; class Alphaproteobacteria; order Kiloniellales; family JACOMY01; genus JACOMY01. The sequence goes on from JBJXHM010000012.1 coordinate 208,642, forward strand.
TCGTCCTCAGGCTCGACCTCGTCCAAGCGGCTGACCGACACGACCTCCTCGCCGTCGGCCACGGTGAAGATCTTGACGCCGCGGGTCGAACGGCCGGCGATACGTACGTCCTCCACCGGGCACCGAATCAGTTGACCGCCGTCGGTCACCAGCAGGATCTGGTCGCCGGCGGAAACCGGGAAGGTGGCGACCATCTGCGCCGGCGCACTGCCGCCGCGCGAGAGATCCAGGTTGCCGATGCCCTGCCCGCCGCGGTTGGTCAGGCGGAAGTCGTAGGCCGAAGCACGCCGGCCCAGGCCGTCGCTGGAGACCGACAGCAGAAGCTGTTCCTGCGCTTCCAGCTCGGCGAAGCGCTCGGCGCTCATCAGGCTCTCGACGGTGGATTCGCCGTTCTCTGCTTCCTCGCCCTCGCTGCGCCGGCGCTGGCTGGCCGTGCGCAGATAGGCCTCGCGCTCCTCGGCGTTGACCTCGACGTGGTTGATGATCGCCATGTCGATGACCTGGTCGTCCCGCTCCAGGCGGATGCCGCGGACGCCGGTGGAATCGCGCCCCGCGAAGAGGCGGATGTCAGTGGCACGGAAGCGGATTGCCTTGCCCTTGCGGGTGACCAACATGACGTCCTGGTCCTCGGTCGCCAGGCGCACACCGATGAGACGGGTGTCCGCATCCTCCAGCCGCATGGCGATCAGGCCGCTGGAGCGCACGTTGGCGAAGTCGGACAGGCGGTTGCGCCTGACGGTGCCGGCCGAGGTGGCGAAGATCACCTGCAGATCGGCCCACTCGGCCTCCTCCTCCGGCAACGGGAGGGTCGCGGTGATGGTCTCGCCCTGCTCCAGCGGCAGCAGGTTCACCAAGGCCTTGCCGCGCGACTGCGGGTTGGCGATCGGCAGGCGATAGACCTTCAGCTTGTAGGCCTTGCCGCGCGAGGAGAAGAACAGCACCGGGGTATGGGTGGAACAGGTGAAGACGCCGCTGACCAGGTCCTCCTGACGGGTGGACATGCCGGACCGCCCCTTGCCCCCGCGCCGCTGCGCACGATAGGTCGAGAGCGGCACGCGCTTGATGTAGCCGGCGCCCGAGAGGGTGACCACCATCTCTTCGCGCTGGATCAGGTCCTCGATGTCGGTGTCGGCCTCGCCCTCTTCCAGGGTGGTGCGCCGCGGGTCGTTGTAGCGCTCCTTCAGCGCATAGAGCTCGTCGCGCACGATGTCCAGCAGCCGCGCACGCGAGGCCAGGATCTCAAGGTAGTCGCGGATCTCGGCCGCCAGGCCCTGCAGCTCCTCGGCGATCTTCTCGCGTTCCAGCCCCGTCAGGCGCTGCAGCCGCAAGTCCAGGATGGCACGGGCCTGGATCTCCGAGAGGCGGTAGGTCCCGTCCTCGGCGACCTTGTGGCCGGGCTCGTCGATCAGCGCGATCAGCGGCGCCACGTCGCTGGCCGGCCAGTGCCGCGCCATCAGCTCGTTGCGCGCGGCCTCCGGATTGGGCGAGCGGCGGATCAACGCCACCACCTCGTCGATGTTGGCGACCGCAATCGCCAGACCGACCAGCACATGGGCGCGGTCGCGTGCCTTGCCCAGCCGAAAGGCGGTGCGCCGGGTGACCACCTCCTCGCGGAACTGCAGGAAAGCGGCCAGCACCTCGCGCAGCGAGAAGACCAGCGGACGGCGCCCGTCGATCGCCAAGAGGCTGATGCCGAAGGAGGACTGCAGCGGCGTGTGCTGATAGAGCTGGTTCAACACCACGTCGGACTGGGCGTCGCGCTTCAACTCAATGACGATGCGCAGGCCCTGGCGGTCGCTCTCGTCGCGCAGGTCGGAGATGCCCTCGACCACCTTCTCACGCACCACTTCGGCGATGCGCTCCAAGAGGCGGGTCTTGGTGAGCTGGTAGGGAATCTCGGTGATCACGATGGCTTCGCGATCGCGGGCCTGCTGCTCGATGGTCGAGCGGCCGCGCACCACCACCGTGCCGCGCCCCTGGCGATAGGCCGAGAGGATGCCGGAGCGGCCGACGATGATGCCGCCGGTCGGGAAGTCCGGGCCCGGCACATGCTCCATCAGTTCCTCGACCGAGGCGTCGGGGTTGTCCAGCAGGTGGACGCAGGCGTCGATCACCTCGCCCGGATTATGCGGCGGGATCGAGGTCGCCATACCGACCGCGATGCCGTTGGCGCCGTTGATCAGCAGGTTCGGCAGGCGCGCCGGCAGCACCGTCGGCTCTTTGGTGGTCTCGTCGTAGTTCGGCTGGAACTCGACCGTGTCTTCGTCGATGTCAGCCAGCAGCGCTTCGCTGGCCACCCGCTCCAGCCGTGCCTCGGTGTAGCGCATGGCCGCCGGCGGATCGCCGTCGATGGAGCCGAAGTTGCCCTGTCCGTCGATCAGCTCGACGCGCATCGACCAGGGTTGGGCCATGCGGACCATGGCGTCGTAGATCGGGGCGTCGCCGTGCGGGTGATACTGACCCATGACGTCGCCGATAATGCGGGCCGACTTGCGGTAGGCCCGGTTCCAGTCGTAGCCCTGCTCCTTCATCGTGTAGAGGATGCGGCGGTGCACCGGCTTCAGGCCGTCGCGCACGTCGGGCAGCGCTCGGGACACGATCACGCTCATCGCGTAATCGAGGTAGGAGCGCTTCATCTCCTCTTCGATGGTGACTGGCTGGATACCCGGGTCGCGCGGAGGCATACCCGGCGGAGTCGTCACGTCACTCACGCGGCAAGGCTCGCTTTACTAACGCTGTTCATGTCGAAGAGTTTACACGATGGCGTGCTGGCGCCGGCAACTATCTCGCATCCACCCCCCGCTTGAGCGCATAGGGGGTCTGTGCAGAGCTGCCGGCCTCCCAGCTGGGCGGCTGCGATCAGCGCCCCGGACCGTCCGGCAGATGCCGAACGGTCGTACGAAGGGTTGCCGTCAGATCAACCCACCGCGTCTTTCAGGTTCTTGGCGGCCTTGAAGCCGACGGTCTTGCTCGCAGCGATCTTGATCTCCTCGCCGGTCTGCGGGTTACGGCCGGTACGGGCGGCGCGCTCGCGGACGGAGAAGGTGCCGAGACCGGGAATGCGGACACCGCCTTCCTTCAGGCCGGACTCGATGGCGGAGATCATGGCGTCGACAGCGGCCTGGGCCGATGCCTTGGAGATGTCGGCCTTCTCGGCAACCGCCGCGACGATCTCGGACTTGGTCATGGTCTTGGACATATAGGTAACCCTCCGGTGCCCTTTGCAAAGTCTGTTCTATTGCGAGAGTCGATTGGCGACGGTCAAGCACGCCGATCGATGACGGCTAAGGTTTTTCCGCCTGGCGGCGCGGAATCCACGCGGCAGGCGAGCGCGATAAGATCAGAATGGGATATCGTCGTCCAGAGGCTCGACGTCCGGCGGACCGGACGAAAAGCCACCGCCACCGCCGCCTCCACCACCGCCTTCGGAGCCCATGCCCTCGCCGCCGCCACGCCCGTCGAGCATGGTCAACTCGCCGCGATAGGGGCGCAGCACGATCTCGGTGGTATAGCGCTCCTGGCCGCTCTGGTCGGACCACTTACGGGTCTCGATCGACCCCTCAAGGTAGATCTTGGAGCCCTTGCGGAGATAGTTCTCGCATAGGCGGACCAGATTTTCGTTAAAGATTACAACGCGATGCCACTCAGTGCGCTCGCGCCGTTCACCGCTGTTGCGGTCTTTCCAGCTCTCGGAGGTGGCGATCGAAAGGTTTGCGACCCGGCCCCCGTTCTGCATGCTGCGGATCTCCGGATCACGCCCGAGGTTGCCCACGAGGATGACCTTGTTCACGCTACCGGCCATGTTGTCTCTCCCAGCGGCCTGACTGCCGCTTGCCTTTAAAATTCCAGCTGCACCTTAGAATCGCCGCCACAGGCCAGCAATGTGGATTGTTGCCAAATAGACGCAGCCGGCAGAGAGCTGCATGAAACGGCTCCGTTCGCCCCAGTCGTCCCCTGGATTCGCCCTCAGGTCTCGTGGAGTCGGCAGGGCGACTCGGGCGCCGGCCCGATCCTGCTCAAAGCCAGACAAAGTCGCCGGCGGTCAGCGAACCGGCGAGGCTGAGACCGGAAAGACGGAAGGCGATGTCGGCACTACCGTCACCGTCTCGGTCCACCTGGACCTGCCCGCCACCGGCGAAGCGCGCCTCCGAGTTGCCGCTGCCGGTGAAGGTCGCTGCGCTGAGGTAGGCGAAGCTGCCGACCTCCAGGCCACTGGCGAAGACCAGCTTGTCCTCGCCGTTCATCGCCCCGAAGAGCTGGCCGTCGAAGTCTTGGATCAGCGGCCCGCCCGATCCGCCAGCGCCCAGATCGTTGCCGCCGAAGCGGAAGGCATCGCTCCCCGAGCCACCGAAGGCGAGATCGCCCGAGCCCATCCGAAGGGTATCGGCCCCGCTGCCACCCCAGACCGTATCGGCGCCCAACCCTCCGAGCAGGTCATCGTCGCCGTCGCCTCCCTCGATGCTGTCGCTCCCGGCTTCCCCGTCCAGTCGGTTCGCGCCACTGTTCCCTTGCAGTGAGTTGTCCAACGCGTTGCCGCTGCCGTCGATGTCGCCCTTGCCCCCCTGCATCCGGAGGTTCTCGACGAAGGCCGTGGCACTGCCGTCGGGCAGGGTGTAGTCGACCTCGGCACGCACCAGGTCCACCCCCTGGCCGCTGCGCTCGACCACTCGGTCCGACCGGGTGTCGACCACGAAGGTATCGTCGCCGAAGTTGCCGAGCAGGCTGTCGACCCCGCCACGGCCGTTCAGGATGTCGTCGCCGCCCATGCCTTCCAGCAGGTTGGCCGCGCTGTTGCCGACCAGGGTGTTGGCAAACTCGTTGCCCTCCAGGCTGCCTGCGCCCACCTGGCTGTTGACGTTGGCGCGCTCGACATGACCGTCGCTGCCGCCGGCCAAGGTGTAGGCGATGGCGTCCGAGCGCAGCACGTCCTCCGCCCCGCCCATCGCGGTCTCCAACACGACGTCGGCGGCGCTGTCGACGATGAAGGTGTCGTTGGCCCGCCCACCGGCCGCCGTGTCAACGCCGCTGCCCCCGTTCAAGCGATCCGACCCGGTGCCGGCGTAGAGCCTGTCGCTGCCGGAGCCGCCGCCCAGCCGGTCGTTGCCGCTTTCGCCGAAGGCCTGGTCGTCGCCTTCGTCACCGAAGAGGGTATCCTGGCCAAGCGACCCGAAGAGGCCGTCGTCGCCCTCCTGACCGCGCACCACGTCGTCGCCCCAGTCCCCGCCCAGCAGATCGGCACCGCTGCCGCCGCGCAAATCGTCGTTGCCGCTGTCCCCGTCAAGCAGGTCGCTGCCGGAATCCCCGAAGAGACTGTCCTCGTTGGCGCCGCCGTTGAGGACGCTATCGTCACCGGCCCCGCCGAAGAGCGTGTCGTTGCCGGCGCCCCCGTTCAGCAGGAAGTCGTCGCCGGCACCTCCATAGAGCAGATCGTCGCCGGCATCGCCGAAGAGCGAGCTGTCGTTGCCGGAGCCCCCCTCCAGCCGGTCGCCGCCTGAGCCACCGCCGCCGCGATCGCTCCCGTCCCCGCCGTAGAGAGCATCCTTGCCGCTGCTGCCGAAGACCCTGTCGTCGCCGCGCTGGCCGCGCAGCGAGTCGTCGCCCTCCTCGCCCTGCAGGATATCGTCGCCGCTGCGGCCGAGCAGCAGGTCCTGACCGCTGCCGCCCTGGGCTCCGTCATTGCCGGAGCCTCCGTCGATACGATCATCGCCGCCGAAGCCCAGAAGAAAACCGTCGTTGCCGTCGCCGCCATAGATCGTGTCTGCGTCGGCCCCGCCGTTCAGATTGTAGTCGGCACCCTCACCACCGAAGAGACTGTCCGACCCAAGACCGCCGTAGAGAAAGCCGTCGCCGTCGGCGCCGCCGTAGATCGCATCGTCGCCGCTGTCGCCGGACAGGGTGGAATCGAAACCGCTGCCGCCGAAGACCCGATCGCTGCCGCTCCCCCCGCGCAGGGCGCGATCGGCCCCGCTGGCGCCATAGAGACCGTCTTCGCCCTGCCGGCCCAACAGGTAGCTATCGTCGCCCTCGTCGCCATAGAGGCGGTCATTGCCACTGTCGCCGCTGCTGTAGCTGTCATCGCCCGAGCCACCGCTGAGCAGGTCGTCGCCGGTTCCGCCGGCCAGGCGGTCGATGTCGGAGCCGCCGACCAGACGGTCGCGGTCGAAGGATCCGAAGAGGCTGTCGGCACCAAGGCCGCCGAAGAGCGTGTCCTTGCCGTTGGCCCCGTCGAGCAGGTCATCCCCCTCCTGGCCGCGGATGACATCGTCGCCATCGTTGCCGCCGAGCGTGTCGGCGCCGCTGCCACCGCGCAGATCGTCGGCACCGGAGCCGCCCCACCCGTTGTCGGCGCCGGAGCCGAGGTCGAGGCTGTCCGCCCCGGACCCGCCGATGACCGAGCTATCGTCACCGACGCCGCCGTAGAGCCTGTCGTCGCCCAGGTCGCCGAACAGGCTGAAATCGTCGCCGCTGCCGCCCGCGATCAGGTCGGCGCCGCTGCCCCCGAAGAGGCTGAGATCGGCACCGGAGCCACCGTAGAGGCTGTCGTCGCCGCCGTCGCCATAGAGGCGCCGGTCGCCGTCCCGCCCGCCGTAGACGCGGTCCGTGCCGCTGCCGCCGAAGAGACCGCCGTCGTCACCCTGTCCGCCGAAGATGAGATCGGCGCCGCTGCCGCCGAGCAGAAGCAGATCCTTGTCGGTGCCGCCGAAGACGCGGTCCTGGCCACGTCCACCGAAGAGACCGAGGTCCTGCCCATCCCGGCCGTCCAGGCTGTCGTCGCCCTCGCCGCCGATCAGGCTGTAGTCGTTGGCGCTGCCGCCGAAGATCGTATCTGCGCCGGACCCACCGTCCAGCAGGCTGTCGTCGTTGCCGCCACCGACGATCCAGTCCGCCCCCGATCCGCCGATGAGGAAGGAGTCGGCACCGTCGCCGCCGACCAGGCTGTCGTCTCCCGCCCCACCCACCAGGGAGAGGTCGTGGCCGCTCCCCCCGAAGAGGGAATCCGCGCCGGAGCCACCCGACAGCAGGCTATCCATCCCGCTGCCGCCGTAGAGCCGATCCTTGCCACTGCTGCCGTCGAGGATGCCATCATCACCGGGACCGCCGAAAATGCTGTCGTCCCCGCTGCCGCCGATCATGGACAGGTCATTACCGGAGCCACCGAAGAGAAGATCGTTGCCCGAAAGACCATAGAGGCGATCAGCGCCGCTGAGACCGGAGATACCATCAAGCAACGGCGTACCGGTAAGCAGGTCGTCCTTGTCCGTACCGACAATGTCCGCCATCTCAGCCCCTCCCCTCTCAGTCTTTACGCGGAACAAGCCAGACCTCGTCGTCCAGCTTACACAGAGTTCCGCGTTGTTCTTGCTGACTAGTGTAGCGCGGTAAGGGGAGGGTGACAGCCTGGAAAAGGCCGACGGGCGAACCGGGTAGGCGGCCGATCAGTCTCCTGTCGAGCCGCCGGGCGGGCGATAGCGCGAAGCCGGGGTGAAGAGGGCTATGGGCGCCGCCCTGCCCCTGAGCTGCTGCGCGCCCAGCGCCTGCAGCGGCGCCGAGAGCCGGGCGGCCACCGGTTCGGTGATCAGCAGCGGCTGGCCCAGGGTCTTGCTCAGCGCCTCGACCCGGGCGGCCTCGTTGACCGCGCGGCCGATCACGGTGAAGTCCAGCCGCTCCGGCCCGCCGACATTGCCGAAGAAGACCTCGCCCTCGTGCAGGGCGATGCCACTGCGTAGCGGCCGCCAGCCCGCGATTCCCGTCAGCGCCGCCGGCGGATCGGCGTTCAGGGCCCCGACCAAGTCCAGCCCGCGTTCCGCCGCCGCCAGCGCCGAGGCGGCGACAACCTCCTCCGGACGGCCGTCGTCAAAGGGGAAGACGGCCAGCAGGCCGTCGCCGATGAACTTCAGCACCTCGCCGCCCTCGGCCGTCATCGCGGCCACCAGGCACTCGAAGTAGGCGTTGAGGATGGCGGTGACCGCGCTGCCGGCGAGCCGGTCGGAGAGGTCGGTGAAGCCGCGCAGGTCCGACATCCAGACCACCGCCCGGATCGGCTTGCCGGAACCGCGCTTGATGCTGCCGGCCAAGACCTCGCGCGAGACCGCCCGGCCGAGGTAGGTGTCCAGCACGTTGCCGGCCAGCCTGAGCAGGATGTGGCGCTCCACATGCAGGGCGAAGAGCGCGAAGAGGGCCTTCAGCTCCGCCAGTTCCGCGTCGCCGAAGCCACCGGGCCGGCGCGTCGAGAGGCTGACCGCGTTGTGATAGCCGCTGCCGCCCAGCGGCAGGCAGAGATAGTCGGTGATGCCCTCGGCACGCAGGTCGGCCAGCAGGCTGAAGTCGTCGCGGCCGCCGTCCTCCTCCAGCCGCCGGCGGAAGGCCCTGCCCTGCTCGATCACCACCGCCAGCGGGCTGTTGCGGTAGCTGGCCGAGGCCATCAGCGTTTCCGGCACCTGGATCTCGTCGCAAAGGTCGTCGCCCCGGTTCCAGACCCAGGCAAAGCCGAAGAGGTCGGGATGCAGGGTGCCGATGTGCAGGCTGGCCCGGTCCAGCGGATAGCCGCGGGCCAGCAGCCGGTCGACCAGCGCGCGGAACAGCAGCAGCAGGTCGTCCTCACCGATCGCAGCACCCAGCAGCCAGGCCTCAATCGTCGTATCGGCCCCGGCATCCGCCACGGGACCGGCGTGACGTCGGACCAGGCGCACCCCGGGGGCGTAGCGGCGTGCGGGATCGGTCATGGCCTAGCGCAAATCCCGAGCAGACGGACTCGTCTGCGACGACGATCTGCGTGCGCGAACAGATGCTCTAGGCCGCCGCACGTGCCTCGGCCAGCAGGCAGAGAATCTCGAAGGCCAGGGTGGCGCCGACGATGGCGGTGTTGCCCGAGGGGTCGAAGGGCGGCGAGACCTCGACCACGTCACCGCCGACGTAGTTCAGCCCGCGCAGGCCCCGCAGCATGCGCAGGGCTTCACGCGTGGTCATGCCGCCGATCTCCGGCGTGCCGGTACCCGGCGCGAAGACCGGGTCCAGCGCATCGACGTCGAAGGAGAGATAGGTCGGCCCGTCACCGACGACCCGCCGGGCCTCGGCGATCGCGGCCTGGCAGCCCATCTCCTCGAACTCCTCCATCAGGATGACCCGCATCCCGACCTCTTTCGCCCAGTCGCGCTCGTCGAGCGAATAGGTCGAGCCGCGGATGCCGATCTGCACCACCCGCGCCGGGTCCAGCAGCCCCTCCTCCACCGCCCGGCGGAAAGGCGTGCCATGGGTGTACTTCAGCCCGCCGAAATAGCCGTCGTTGGTGTCGGAGTGGGCATCGAAGTGAATCATGCCGAGCGGCCGCTCCCTGGCGATCGCACGCATGATCGGCAGGGTCATCAGGTGGTCGCCGCCGATCGAGAGCGGCAGGGTGCCGGCGGCATGGATCTCGTCGTAGAAGGCGGTGATCTTCTCCATCGAGATCATCAGGTCGATCGGATTGACCGGGGCATCGCCCAGGTCCGCGGCGCGGCAGAGGCTGTAGGGCGAGACCCCGGTGGAGCCGTTCACCTTGCGCATCAGCGAGGAGAGGTCGCGCACCTGCCGCGGCCCGTGCCGGGCGCCGGCGCGGTTGGTGGTGCCGCCGTCCCAGGGCACGCCGATCAGGCCGATGTCGACCCCGGCCGGATCGGCCTTGGCCGGCAGGCGCATGAAGGTGGGAATGCCGGCGAAGCGCGGAACACTGCCGGCATCGATCGGCTGAAAGGCGCTGGTGTCGCGTGCGTCCATCGGGGTGCCCTCGCTCAGCCGGTTTCCTCGGTCGCGCAGTTCATCTCCTTGCCGCCCGGCGGGGTGAACATGGCGTCGTTGCCCTTGTTCCAGAAGATGCTCTCCTGGCCGAAGCGGTCGGTCCCCGCATAGCGCGCGCCCGAGCCGGAGGGGCCGAGCGGCAGGGTCAGGTAGGTGACAGCACCGTCCTGGCCCCACATCAGCGAGACCAGCGGCTGGTCGGTGTTGATGAAGACCGCGCTGACCGGCGCGGCCATGCCCTCGCAGTGAAAGGCGAAGGGGCCGAGCGTGGTCTGGTCGTCAGGGCTGCGGGTGTTGGCATAGCCCTGGCGCAGCTCGTGGATCCGCATCGCGTAGGAATCGGCCACGCACTGCTCCATCGGCAGGTCCGATTTCCAGCACTCGTTACGCCCCTTGATCCAGCCGCGCTGCATCGCCTTCAACTGCTTCTTCTCGTCGGCCGTCAGGTTCGGCTCCTCGAGCGCCAGCCGATAGAGGCGGGCAAGCTCGTTGTCGAGCGCCGCCAAGGCGTCGCTCTGGCAGATCGCCTCCTCGGCCGCACCCTCGGCCTTGCTGCAGTCGAAGGAGGGCTCCGCCGCCTGGCCGGCCCAAGGGCTCGCCAGCAGCGCGGCCAGGACGGCACCGCCAATCGCTCTCATCTCGCATCCCCTATCCAGTATCCAGGTCTGGGCCGTCGCAGAGTGACCGATCACGCCGACGAGTGCCAGCCCTCTGTCGGATCGCCTGGAGGGTCCTACGCCTTGCCAGCGGCGGCCGGGCGGCACAGACTCTCAAGGGGGTCGAGACGAGGGGCAAAGGCGGTGGAGCAGATCACTCTTCGGCCGAGCGGCGGGTTCAGCGCTCGCCTACGGCGCCAGATCTGGCGGCTGGATCCCGGTCTGATCCAGACCAGCAAGGCAGGACTGGTGCTGCTGGCCCTGGCCTGCACCCTGCTGGCCTCCTATCCGCTGGCAGAGCTCTGGCCGGGGATGGCGCGCTTGAAGCTCTCGCTCTTCATGGGCGGCGGTGCGATCACCCTGGTGCTGGTCATGAGCCCGGAGCCTCAGGCCCGGCAGCGGCGCCTGCTGCTGCTCGGCGCGACCGCTCTACAGGCAGTGCTCCTATCCTTCGGCCTCATCGCGCTGCTGGCCGGCGAGGCAGCGGTGCTGCTGGCCAAGCTGGCCTTCCTCCCCCTGGCCTCGGCCTGCCTCTTCCTCACCCGCTACGGCGCCGGCGCCACCGGCCTGGGCAAGGCCATCTTCTCCTTCGCACTCTTCGCCGCCATGCAGCACCCCCAGTGGCCGGAGCTGCCCGACCTGATGCTGGCCACCGCGCTGGGCAGCCTGGTCTTCCTGCTGCTGGAGCGCGCGCTGCCCAGGCCCAGCGCCTACGGCATGCTGCTGCCGGCCAAGCGGGCCTACCTCACCGAGTTGGGCCAGCGCCTGCGCGCGCTCAGCCTCAGCGGCAGCGGCCAGTCGGCACTGCTGGGGCAGGCCTGGCTGGGCCGCCAGCCGCTGCGCCTGCTGCTGCGCCAGGCCAGGGTGGAGCAGCCGCAGCACTACGCCCTGCTCAGCCGGCGCCTGCTGATCACCTACCGCTTGGAGCTGGCCCTGCGCCTGCTGGTCCAGTCGCTGGAGACCGCCGGCACCCTCTCCGACCGGCTCTGGGGCCTTGCGGTCCTGGCCCTGAACGAGACCGCCGAGCGGGTCTCGGCGGCCCGGCCGTCGGGCACCGCACCCGGCCCGGCCCTACGCCGGCTGCGCCAGGCCGCGCTAGCCCTGCCGCCGCGCGAAGCGACGGCGCGGCGCCACCTGGTGGGGGCGGCGGCGGCCATGGAACGCCTGCTGGTGCTGCGCACTGCCATCGAGGAGGAGCAGGCGCCCGGCCGCTACGATCCTCAGCCGCCGCTGCCCTGGACCCGCGGCGGCCTCTCGCCACCGGCCCGCCTGGCCCTGCAGGGCCTGGTCGGCGTCGCCCTGGCCACCGCGCTGGACCTGGGCTTCACCATGGCACACGGCTACTGGGCCACCATCACCGTCTTCCTGCTGCTGTCCGGCAGTCTGGGCGAGACCCTGCTACGCGCTCAGAAGCGCATCCTGGGCACCGCGATCGGCGTGCTGATCGCGCTGCTCTACGTCTGGGCCTTCGGCCAGTCCGGCGACCTACTGCTGACCGTTCTATCTGCGCTGTCGCTGGCGCTGGTGGTCATCACCATGTTCCGCTACTGGGCCACGGCCGCGGTCGGCTTCGGCTTCATGGCGGTCTCCGCCCTGCACCTAATCGAGAACCTGCCGCTGGAACACATGCTGGCCCGGATCTACGAGACCGCGATCGGGGCGGCCATCGCCATGCTGGTGGCCCGCCTTGTCCTGCCGCTGCACATTAGCCGCAGCCTGGAGCGCGAGATCGCCTCTTGGTTGGAGGACGCAGCCAACCTGCTGTCGCATCTGGGCAAGCGACCGCTGGACGAACTCCGACGTCAGAGTATCGCGCTCGGCGCCCGCGCCAGCACCATCGGCGACAGCCTCCCGCAGCTCCGCGCCGAGGCCTGGCTCGGCCTCAGGGCGCTGCAGCACCCTGTGGCGGTGCACACGGCGCTGGAAGCCATCATCGGCTATCTCGCCCTGCTGGAGCCCTCGTTCCGCCGCCTGCCGCTCAACCAGGGCGAGCAGCCGAGCGATCACGAGGCCCGCCAGCAGCTTGCCTACGTCGCCCTTTGCCTCAAGGCCCTGCGCGCCGGAGAGGACGCCGCGGTCCACCGCACCCTGGCCCAGGTAGAGGACCACCTGCGCCGCGACGAGGGCGAGGACTTCGTCGAGCCGGATCTCGTGCACCTCGACATCCGCCTGGAGCAGATCTTCTACCTGACCGCCCTGATCCAGGTGATCGACGACCTGTCGCTGGCGCTGCACCCGCACTGGCAGGACGATCGCTCCGCAGCACTCGCAACAGAACCGACGACTTGAAGTCGGTCTTGTATAAGCACTGCCAGGTCCAAAAATCGCTGGCTAAGTCCTTCCCGTGGACGATAGGCTGACGGCAGGCGGCCGGTACGAAGCGGCCTCAATCAACAAAGCCAGAGTGAATAGTGGGGCGCCTCGCGGCTCGAGCAGTCGAGCGACCGTGCCGAGCAGGGGGAGTTTCATGACGGGCCTTTTCACCTTTCTGTCGGGCAGGCCTAAGGTCGTCATTCTTCTCATCGCCGCAGCGCTCGGCCTTCTGCCGGTGGCCCTCTGGCTCGATCTGCGCAACATCTCGGACAAGGCCCTGGAGGCGCAGGCCAGCGACCTCAACGCGATGATGTCGATCGTGCGCAGCTACTACGCCAGGAACGTGGTCGGCCGGGTGCTCTCGGCCGACGGCAAGACCGAGGTCAGCCACCGCTACGAGGAGATCCCGGGCGCCATCCCGATTCCGGCAACCCTGTCGCTGGAGCTCTCGGAACTGATCGACGACAAGCGCTCGACCATCAGCTACCGCTTCATCTCGGACCTGCCCTTCAATCACCGGGCGCCGCACCCGATGGACGCCTTCGAACGCCAGGCGCTGGCGACCTTCCGGGCGGAGCCGCATCCGGCCTCGACACCGGTGATCGAGACCGACGGCACCGTCTTCAACCGCCGCATCCGCTTCGCCGCCCCGGTGGTGATGAGCGGCACCTGCGTCGGCTGTCACAACAGCCACCCGGATAGCCCCAAGCGCGACTGGGCGGTGGGCGACGTGCGCGGCCTGCAGGAACTGACCATCCTGCAGCCCATCGCCGCCAACATCTTTTCCTTCAAGTACCTGCTGCTCTACTTCATCGGCGCCGGCCTCTTCGCCGCCACCTTCGCCGCCCTGCAGTGGCGCCAGGCCAAGGTCATCGGCCGGATGAACCAGGACCTTGAGGCGGCCAACGACTTCCTCTCCGGCGTCTCGGTGAAGCTGGCACGCTATCTCTCGCCGCAGATCTACCGCAGCATCTTCAAGGGGGAGAAGGACGTCCAGATCTCCACCGAGCGCAAGAAGCTCACGATCTTCTTCTGCGATATCAAGGACTTCACGGAGACCACCGAGCGCCTGCAGCCGGAGGACCTGACCAGCATCCTGAATCAGTACCTGACCGAGATGACCTCGATCGCGCTGGAGCATGGGGCCACCATCGACAAGTACATCGGCGACGCCATCCTGGTGTTCTTCGGCGATCCGGAGACCCAGGGGGCCGAAGAGGACGCCAAGGCCTGCCTGCGCATGGCCATGGCCATGCAGAAGCGCATGCGCAGCCTCAACGCCGAGTGGCGCAAGCGCGGCATCGAGGTGCCCTTCCGCATCCGCTGCGGCATCAATACCGGCTTCTGCAACGTCGGCAACTTCGGCAGCGACGAGCGCATGGACTACACCATCGTCGGCGCCCAGGTGAACCTGGCGGCCCGGATGGAAGCGATCGCCGAGCCGGGCTCCATCGTCCTCAGCTACGAGACCTATGCCCTCGTCAACGACATCGTCCATGCCAAGGAGATGGCGCCGATCCGCATGAAGGGCATCGCGCGCGAGGTGATCCCCTACAGCGTGGAGGGGCTGCGCGAGGACCCGGAAGCCCAGAGCGAGGTGATCAGCGAGCATGGCCGCGGCGTCGACCTCTACCTCGACGTCGAGCTGATGGATGCCCCGGCCGCCGCCCGCCTGCAGGACAAGCTGCAGCAGGCGCTGGACCGTCTGCGCGCCAAGACGGCGGCACAGGGCTCTGCCGGTTGAGGGCTTGGGCCTCAGGCCGCGGCGAGGATTGCCCGGCCGGCGCTGTCGATGATCTCGTCGGGATCGCTGTCAGGCGCGATGATCTCCATCGGTCCGTCGATCGCCAGGCTGGAGACCCCGTGCACCAGCGACCAGAGGCGTAGTGCCAGCGGCAGAGGATCCTCGCCGGCCCGGCCGCGCGCAGCCAGGAACAGCGAGACCGACTGCATCAGGCACCCGAAGCAGGAGCGCCCGACGATCTCCACCATCGGCCGTGACTTGAGATCGGGATTACGTCCGAACATAAGACGAAATCGTTCCGGGCTCTCCAGCGCGAAGGCCAGGTAGGCCTTGCCGCTGGCCAGGATCGCCTCGACCGTGCCCGGCTCGTAGGGGGCCTGGGCGCTCGACGTGGCGGCCCCGAGGCCGTCGAACGCCCGCATGCAGACCGCTTCCAAGAGCGCATTGCGGTCCTCGAAATGTCGGTAGGGCGCCGCAGTGCTCACGCCAGCCCGGCGGCAGGCATCGGCCAGGGTGAAGTGATCCGGTCCGCCCTCGGCGATCAGCGCCTCCGCCGCCTCGAGCAGGGCCTCGCGCAGATTGCCGTGGTGGTAGCTGCTGCGCACCGCAGCCGCCTTGGCCCCCTCTTGGGCTCCATCTTGTTGCTTCGCTGTCACAGTGCTCCGTCCAACCCGAGAATTTCACTCTAGCCCTTGTCTGGAATGTGAACCTCCCTAACATATGCGAAGTTAGCAGGATTAACATGGGCGGATGCAGCATGGCAGCCTGTCCGCCCGCGAAACGGCAGCGGGAGCTTCAGCATGGCTGACGAGAGTGCGGCGCTTGCGGACGCCCAGGACGACTCCGTGATCGAGGCGACGACGCGCGGAGGCCGGCTGTTGCGGCTGGGCACCAAGCTGGGTGTGGGCGGCCTGATGGTCGCCGGCATGGTCGGCGGCATCTCCTTCCTGCATCTCCGCGCGGAGCTGAGCCCGGAGCCGGACCCCGTGCCGCCGCTGCCGGTCGCCGTGGCGGAGATGCTTCCGCAGGAGAGCTACACGCTGGAGCAACGCTTCGCCGGACGGCTGGAGCCACGGCGCAGCACCACCTTGGCCTTCGAGCGCGACGGCCTGCTGACCCAGGTGCTGGTCGAGGAGGGTGACAGCGTGAACGCGGGCCAGGTGATCGCCCGGCTGGACACGGCGGTCCTGGAGGCCCGCCGGCAGGAGCTGGAGGCCGAACGCCAGGCCCTGACGGCGCGGCTGGAACTGGCCCGCATCACCGCCAAGCGCCAGCGCCAGCTCGCCAACCAGGGCAATGCCTCGAAGCAGCGCTACGACGAGGCGCGCCTGGAGGCCGTGGCGGTCGAGGCGGAACTCGCGGCACTGCAGGCGAGCATCGCCCAGCTCGACATCGAAATCGGCAAGTCCAGCCTGCTGGCCCCCTACGCCGGACGGATCGCCGCGCGCGAGAGCGACGAGGGCAGCATCCTGGCCGCCGGCGCGCCGGTCGCCCTGCTGCTGGAGAGCGGCGCCCCCGAGGCCCGCATCGGCCTCAGCCCCGAGGCGGCTGCCGGCCTGACGCCCGGCACGCGCTATCCCCTGGAGATTGGCGGCCGGGCCGCGGCCGGCCGTCTGCTGGCGCTGCGGCCGGACGTAGCCGGCGGCACGCGCACGGTCTCCGCCCTCTTCCGGGTCGCGGAGGAGCACGGTGAGACCTTCCTGGGCGAGCTGGCGGTCCTGCGCCTGGAGCGGCAGGTCCCGCAGCCGGGCTACTGGCTGCCGCTGGGCGCCCTGGTCTCGGCCCCCAAGGGGCTCTGGCAAGTCTATACCCTGGAGCCGGTAGCCGAGGGCGGGCACCGCGTCGCCTCCGAGGCCGTGGTGGTCCATCACGTGCGCGGTGAGACCGCCTACGTCAGCGGCTCGCTCCGGCCCGGCAGCCTGGCGGTGGTGGATGGGCCGCACCGCGTGGCACCGGGTCAAGCGGCGACGCCGCTGACCCGCAAGTCGCCGCTGCCGCTGCCGGGGACGGCGGAACCGGCGGCCCTGGTGGTCTACCGGGCCCCGGCGGCGGCCCCCACCCCGGCGGTCGAGCACTGATCACCCCGGATGCCGTCTCGGAGACCGGCCATGCGCAGCCTCTTCTTTCGGGAATGGCGGGTGACCCTGCTCGCCCTCCTACTGATCCTGGCCAGCGGTCTCTCGGCGCTGCTGACCATCGGCCGGCAGGAAGACCCGACCATCACCAACCTCTTCGCCACCATCGTGACCCCCTTCCCCGGCGCCGACCCGGCCCGCGTCGAGGCCCTGGTGACCGAGAAGATCGAGGAGGAGCTGCGCCGGATCGAGGAGATCGAGGAGATCACCTCCACCTCGCGCAGCGGCATCTCGGTGGTGCAGGTCGAGCTGCGCCAAACCCTGCGCAAGAGCGCCATCGAGCAGGTCTGGAGCGAGGTGCGCGACGCCCTGGCCGACGCTGCGCTGCTGCTGCCTGACGGCGTACCCGACCCCGAGTTCGATGACGAGCGTACCGGCGCCTTCTCGGCCATCGCCGCCTTGCAGATGCGGGCCGGTCTGGGCGAGGACCCGGTGCTGCTGCGCCGCTACGCCGAGCTGCTGGCGGACCGCCTGCGCCAAACCTCCGGCACCAAGCAGGTGGAGCTCTATGGCGCACGCGAGGAGGAGGTCCTGGTGCAGATCGAGGCGGCGCGGCTGAGCGACCTCGGTCTCACCGTGCAGGCTGTCGCCGACGCCATCGCCGCGGCCGACGCCAAGGTATCGGCCGGCCGGATGCACGGGCAGCAGTCGGACCTGCTGGTCGAGGTGGAGGGCGAGATCGATGCGCTGGCCCGCATCGCCGCCATTCCTCTGCGCCACGGGGCCGACGGCCCGCTGCTGCGGATCGGCGACATCGCACTGGTGAGCCGTGGCCTGGCCCAGCCGGCACAGTCCCTGGCCTTCGCCGACGGCCGGCCGGCGGTGCTGATCGCCGCCAAGATGATCGACGACCTGCAGGTCGACGCCTGGATGGCGCGGATCGAGCGCGAGATCGCCACCTTCGACGAGACGCTGCCGGCTGGCCTGGAGAACCGGCTGGTCTTCGATCAGTCGCGCTACACGGCCGACCGGCTGGGCGAGCTGACCGGCAACCTGACGATGGGCATCGCCATCGTCGTCGTAGTGCTGTTCCTGTCGCTCGGCTGGCGCTCGGCGCTGATCGTCTCGGCCACCATCCCGCTGGCCGGGCTGATCACCCTGGCGGTGCTGCGCTACGTCGGCATCCCGATCCAGCAGATGAGCGTCACCGGCCTCATCGTCGCCCTGGGGCTGCTGGTCGATGCGGCCATCGTCATGACCGATGAGATCCGGCGCCGGATCGCCGAAGGCGAGAGCCGCAAGGCCGCCGTCGAGGAGGCCGTGGGGCGCCTGGCCGGGCCGCTCGTGGCCTCCACCGTCACCACGGTGCTGGCCTTCATGCCGATGGCGCTGCTGCCCGGCCCGGCCGGCGACTTCGTCGGCTCCATCGCGCTGGCGGTCATCACCATGCTCTTCGCCTCCCTGGCGCTCAGCCTGACCATCACGCCGGCGCTGGCCGGACGTTTCCTGAAGCAGCCGGCCCCCGGTCGACACCTCACCTGGTGGGAGAGCGGCCTCGGCGCCGGCAGCCTCGGCCGCTTCTTCGAGCGCTCGATCGGCCTGGCCATCGCCAATCCGCTGCTGGGCATCCTGGCCGGCATCGCCCTGCCGGTGATCGGCTTCGGCGCCTTCCCCACCCTACAGGCGCAGTTTTTTCCCGGCGTCGACCGCGACCAGCTCTACCTGCAGGTCATGCTGCCGCCCGGCAGCGCGCTCGCCGCCACCGAGCGCGCGGCGGGGGCCGCCGACGCCCTGCTGCGGGAGCAGCCCGAGGTCGAGAGCGTCCAGTGGGTGGTGGGCGAGTCCGCCCCCGCCTTCTACTACAACATGATCGCCAACCAGGACAGCGAGCCCCGCTTCGCCGAGGCTCTGGTCACGACCCGGTCACCGGCGGCAACAGAGGCGCTGATCGCCGGCTTGCAGGGCAAGCTGGACCGGGCCCTGCCGCAGGCGCGGATCCTGGTGCGCGGCCTGGTGCAGGGGCCACCGGTCAATGCGCCCTTGGAGATGCAGATCGTCGGGCAAGATCTGGAGGTGCTACGCCGGCTGGGCGAGGAGGCACGCGCCCTGATGAGCCGCGTGCCCAGCGTCACCCACACCAAGGCGGAACTGGAGAGCGGCGCACCCAAGTGGCTGTTCCGGCTGGACGAGGACAAGACCCGCCTGGCCGGGCTGGATCTGGTGTCCGCGGCGCGCCAGATCGACGGCTTCGCCGAGGGCGCCACCGGCGGATCCCTGCTGGAGGGCACCGAGGAACTGCCGGTTCGGGTTCGCCTGGCCGAGACCGCGCGCGACAGCGGACAGGAGATCGCCGACCTGACCCTGGTTCCGCCGCAAGCCGCGGCGACAGGCGCCGCCGGCGGCTTCCCAGGCATCCCGCTCGCCGCCCTCGGCGAGAGCCGCCTGGTACCGGCCGAGACGCCGATCGTGCGCAAGGACGGCGAGCGGATCAACCGCGTCCAGGGCTTCCTGCTGCGCGAGGTGCTGCCGGAGGAGGCACTGAAGGACTTTCAGGCCTTGCTGGCCGCAAAGCCGCTCGCCCTGCCGCCGGGCTACCGCATCGAGTGGGGCGGCGATGCCGACGAGCGCGCCGAGACGGTACAGAACCTCGCCGCCTCGGCCGGCCTGATCCTGGTGCTGACGGTGGCGACCATCGTGCTGACCTTCAACTCCTTCCGCCTGTCGCTGATCACCGGCATCGTCGCCCTGCTGTCCATGGGACTCTCGCTCTTTGCGCTGGCGGTCTTCCAGTATCCCTTCGGCATCACCGCGCTGATCGGCGTGATCGGATCGATCGGCGTCTCGATCAACGCTGCGATCATCATTCTGACCGGTATGCAGCAAGACCCGGCCGCTGCGGCCGGCGATGCTCCGGCAATGCGCCGGGTAGTGACGACCGCCAGCCGCCACATCGTCTCCACCACCGTCACCACCTTCGGCGGCTTCCTGCCGCTGATCCTGGCCGGCGGCGGCTTCTGGCCGCCCTTCGCCATGGCGATCGCCGGCGGCGTCCTGCTCTCAACCCTGGTCAGCCTCTACTTCACGCCCTCGGCCTATGCCTTGCTGGTCCGCCTCAGGCCCCTGGCCTTGGTGCAGGGCGCAATATGACGTCCCCTCCAAGATCCGACACCAGCGCTGCTGGAGGCGCAAGACCGGCGGCGTTCTGAACAAGACAGTTGGCAGCGGCGACACAAAGGAGGACCCTGCGGTCGGATCAACTCCCTGACCCTGCACCTCACCTCCTGTCGCCGGAACGCAATCATGCCGGATCAACCGAACATCCTGCTTGTTGTCGCCGACCAGATGACGCCGTTCCTGCTGGAGGCCTGCGGCTATCCGGGCGCCCGGACCAGGCACATGACGGCACTCGCCGAGCGCGGAGTAGCGTTCAAGACTGCCTACTGCCCCAGTCCGATCTGCGTTCCCGCGCGCTCTGCGCTGATGACGGGGCTGCATGTCTCCCGAACCGGCTGCTATGACAACGGCGACCCCTATCCCAGCTTCATCCCGACCTTCGCGCACTATCTCACCAATGCGGGCTACGAAACGGTGCTGACCGGCAAGATGCATTTCATCGGCGCCGACCAGCTGCACGGATTCCAGCGCAGGCTGAACACCGACATCTACCCGGCCGGGTTCCTCTGGTCCTATCCGCTGCTTGACAGCGAGGACCCGGAAGCAATGGCCTTTGACTTCGCCGCGCAGTACCAGGCGCAGAACATCGGTGCGGGCTGGAGCAAAGAGCTGCAGTACGACGAGGAAACCCACTTCCGCGCGCTCGAGTTCCTGCGGCAGGAACACGACAAGCCCTTCCTACTGACCGTCGGCTACACCAACCCGCACCCGCCCTACATCGTTCCGGCCAAGTATTGGGAGATGTACAAGGATGCGGAGGTTCCGCTCCCCCACTACCCGGCCGACATGGACGCGCACTACTCGGACTTCGACCGGGCGTTCCTGCGCTGGTACGGCCTGGACCGGAACGACATCCGTGCCCCTGAGCATCTGCTTGCGATGCGCCGCGGCTTCGCGGCCCTCTCCCACTACGTCGATGACAAGCTGGGCGAGCTGCTGGCCGTCCTCGAGGAGCGGGGCCTGCGCGACGACACCATCGTCATCTTTACCTCAGATCACGGCGAGATGCTGGGCGAGAAGGGCCTGATTCAGAAACGCAGCCACTACGAATGGTCAGTGCGCATTCCGCTCATCATCGACATGCCGGGTGCTGCCGCAGGAAGCGTGAACACAGCGGTCTCGCTGATCGATCTGCCGGCCACGCTGCTGGACCTCGTCGGGACGGAAGCGGTACGGCCGATGGATGGCCGCTCCCTGCTTCCGGCTTTGCGGGGGGAGGCTCTGTCCGACGAGCCGGTGATTTCCGAGTACCACGGCGAGGGCATCATGCGCCCCTGCTTCATGGTGCGGAAAGGTGCATGGAAGTACCTCTATACGCACCGCGCCGAACCGCAGCTCTTCAACCTTGAGGAGGATCCCGGCGAATGGCGCAATCACGCCGGGAGGTGCGAGGTCGCGGCCATCGAAGCGGAGCTGAACGCAATCGTCACAGGCGGACGCTTCGATCTCGACTTCATCGAAAAGGACGTATGGGCGCGGCTCGCACAAAAGCAGGTCGTGAATGCGGCGATGGCGGCGAACCGGACCAGTTGGGACTACGAGGTCAGAATCAACCCGTCCAGCCAATACGTCAGGGCCTGATTTGAAGAGGCGCCGTGCTGTCTGTCGTCTTCGACCGCGTCTCTGTGCGAAGGTGAAATCCACATGCCTTGACCTCCGCTTAAGGACAGGCCGGTTCGGCACCTCACTACCAGGATCGATGTTCAGTAACCTGCTTGTGTAGGTCGCTATCTGCCGGAAGCAGTGGTGAACCTTGCCTTGTTCAAGGTCAGAGGCCATGCTGACTCCCGTCGATTCGAATGACAGGTAAGAGGAGCCCTAGTCTTGATTAAGGAAGCGGCGGGCGTGGTCGCGGCCAGTCTGGCCGTTGTCCTGCTCGTTTTCTTGGCTTTCGGACTTCTCGGCGAGGCCAGCGCGATCCTGTGGCTGGGGTTGGCAGCCCTGGCGATGTTGGCCGCCGGCGCCCTGCTGGCCGCGTTCCTCTTCGTCCAGCGCCTCTCCCTGGCCCAAGACGCCGCACAGAAGTCCGCAGCCGAGTTGGCCCAGATCCGCAAGACCGTGGAGGCACAGAACGAAGCGCTCCGGCTCTTCTCCTCGGCGGCAAAGAGCGCAAAGCTCGGCTATTTCGCCTGGGATCTATTGCAGGACCGCTGCATCCTCTGCTCGGAAGAGTACGCGCTCATGCATGGCGTCAGCGTCGAGCAGTACCTCAGCAAGGCCACGAACATCGAGGCGGACGCCCTCTACGTCCACCCTGACGACAGGCAGTTCTACGTCACCTCCTGCAACGAAGCGGTCAAGAACAAGCTACCGCTGGACATCCAGTACCGGATCCTGACCGATGCAGGCGAAGTCCGCCACGTCCGCGAGATCGAGCACAGCTTCGTCGTCGAGAACGGCGTGTCGATCCGCACCGAGGGCATGATCCAGGACATCACCGACCTGCGCCGTTCAGAGACCCTGCTGATGGCGGCGATGAACGCGAGCGCCACGGCCTTTGCCATCTTCGACCCGCAGGACCGGCTGATTCTGGCCAACCCCTCCTATGTCGCCACCTTCGGCGAAAAGGGCGTGCCGATGGAGCCGGGGACACCGCATGCAGTGATCATCCGCGGCGTGGCCGCACTGGGTACCATCCGCGGCAGCGCGAAGGAGCTGGAGACCTGGGTCCGGCGGCGCCTGACGCTGCGCCAGGATCCTGCCAAGGCCGCGCTCTTCCAGACCGACCGCGGCCTGTGGTTCGAGATGACCGACGTCCTCCTGGAGGACGGTCACGTCTTCACCATGGCCATGGACGTCACCGAACGGCACCACATGGAGACGCGCCTGCAGGCCGCCCAGCGGATGGAAGCCGTGGGCCAGCTCGCCGCAGGCATGGCGCATGACTTCAACAACCTGCTGGGCATCATCCACGGCAACGCCGAGCTGCTGAACGACCGCAGCGGCCAGGACACGGAGCTGGTGGCGGCGATCCTGCGCGCCTCGCGCCGGGCGGCGGAGCTGACGCAGAGCCTGCTCGCCTTCTCCCGCCGCCAGCCGCTGCGTCCCACCGACCTGGACCTCGCGTCATTGATCGAAACCCTGCTGCCGCAGTTCGAGCGCAGCCTGGAAAGGCCGGTGGCGATCGAGAGCCGCATAGCGCCGGACCTGCCGCCGTTGCGTGCCGACGGCGGACAACTGGAGAACGCGCTGATCAACCTGCTGCTGAACGCGGTTCAGGCAACCCCTGTCGAGGGGCGGATCACCCTCTCCTGCTTTCCCTTCGACAAGACCGAGAGCGTCCCAGGGCTGGACCGGGCGCGGGACTACCTCTGCATCACCATCGAGGACACCGGCAAGGGCATGGAGCCCGAGATTCTGGCCCAGGCCTTCGAGCCCTTCTTCACCACCGGACAGAATACCCGCAGCTCCGGCCTGGGCCTCTCCATGGTCTATGGCTTCGCCCAGCAGTCAGGTGGGCACATCGACCTCTCGAGCTTGCCGGGCAAGGGCACCAAGGTCCGCCTGATCCTGCCCGCGGCCGAGGTGGACAGCCAACAGACGCCGGCCGTACAGCGCTCCGACCGACCGGAATCGGTTCAGGGGCATGGCGAATGCGTCCTGATCCTGGAGGACAACACGGCCGTCCGCACCATGCTGAAGGCACAGCTAGAGCGCCTCGGCTACCGCGTCGCCGAGGCTGGAACGGTGGAGTGGGCGAACAAGCTGTTGGCTTCGGAGCAGATCGCTGTCGCCCTGGTGGACATCATGCTGACGGACGACTGCAGCGGGCCGCAGTTCGTCGCCAGGGCCCGCCATGTCCGCCCCGACCTCAAGGTGGTCTACATCTCCGGCTATTCGGCCGAGCGTGCCGCCCTGGATCCCGGAGCGACCCTGCTCACCAAGCCCTTCACCCGCCGCGACCTGGCACAAGCCCTGAACCGTGAACTCTCCGGCGGACAACAGCCAGCGCTGACCTAGCGCGGACCGCGATCAGTCCTTGGGCTTCTTCTTCCCGCCCTTCTTCGCCTTGGGCTTGGCTTTCTCCTTGGCCTTGTCGACCTTGGGCGGCTTCTCTGCCTTGGGCGGTGCGTCGTCGCGCGGCTTGGCGATCGCCGCCATCGCGCGGCTGGACATGGTGCGGGTCACCTTGGGCGCCTGTGGGGCGGCCCTGCCGCCTGCCTCCTTAGGCTCCGGATCCAGGTCGCCCTCGGCAAGCTGCAGCAGGTGGCCGCGGATCCAGCTCGGGTCGGCGCCGCGCAGGCTCTGGTGATGGGGATCCATACGCTGCGCCAAGCTCTTGATCTCCTGGTCGCTCATCGCGTCCGCGACCAGGAGGAAGGCGTCGTGGCCCAGGGCCGACGCGACGGCGCGCAGGCCCTCGATCCCCAGGCCGCGCTGGCGCAGCTCCTTCACTACCAGGCTCTGCGCGATCCGGCTGAGCTCGGCGTGAGCGGCCGGAAAGGCCTTCGGCCGCGCGATCAGAATGCCGAGCACCTCCTTGCCATCGAGTTCAAGCGGCATCGAGCGCTCCTTCGACCTCTTTTACCAGTTCATCCAGGATCGCGACCATGCGCGGCCCCCACTTGTCGCGGAAGGTCGGCGCCTCGACCACGCGCTCCAGCGCGGCCGGCACCGCGGTCAGTTGCGGCACCCGCGTCTCGAACAGCCGGAAGCTCGCGTCCGCAGCCGTGCTCTCGGCTTCCAGCCCGGCCAGGCTGCCGCGCTGGGCGAGATGGCCGGTGACCCGCGTTGCCAGCACCCAGGGCCGCCCCTTGGGTCCCGGCAGGCTGGTCTTACGCGCCAGCGGGTCGCGCCAGACGTTGTTGCAGAAGGCCTGCAGGCCCAGGGTCGAGATGAAGTCGGGGATGGTCGGCACCACCACCAGGTCGGCCAGCCGGATCGCCACCTCGGTATAGGCCGAGATGCCCGGCGCACAGTCGAAGAGGATCATGTCGTAGCGCTTACGCGCCCGCTCCACCTCCTTGCTGAGCGTCTTCCAGACCTGCTCCTCGATCGCGCGCATGGAGTAGCCGAGCTCGGTCAGGTGATAGATCAGCTCGCGCTCCAAGGTGCGCAGCGCCGGGCTCGCCGGCAGCAAGGCCAGACTGAGCGCTTCGCCCAGGTGGGTCACCCGGCTCACTCGATTGCGCAGGTAATGGTCGAGCCGGACCTTTTCGCGATAGAAGACGGCGTCCTCCAGGAAGCAGGTGACGCTCTTGCGGTCCTCGATCATCTCGGCCAGCAATTCATCGCCGGCCAGGCACCAGGAGGCGCTGGCCTGGGCGTCGAGGTCGATCACCAGCACTTCGTGCCCGCTGGCCGCAAGCGCCTCCGCCAGGCTCACAACCGTGGCGGTCTTGCCGACCCCGCCCTTCATATTGGCGATCGCTATGACCTGCCCCGTCATCCCGAACCTTTCCCGCTGGCTCCCGTCCTCTGGATACACGATCGCCCCTTTGGCCGAAAGTGCCGGGAAGCCCCAGCCGGAAGGACCCCATGTCAAAATTGAACGCGCTTGCAGCTCAAGCGGGCGGTATAGTGCGACCGTCAGTCCCCGCTGCGACCCGAAGGCGCGAAGGGGGACCACGAGAACCGCCTGGAGAGATACAATGAGCAGAGTTATCCTCGCCGCCTGCGCACTGGCCTTTGCCGTGGTTCTGTCCGCCGCCTCGGCCAGCGCGGAAGACCGCAAGCCCAGCGCCACCGTCAGCATCAAGCAGACCCAGGTAGCCTTCCTGCTCAGCGGCACCCTGGGCGGCGGCACCCTCTACTACCAGGGCAAGTCCTACTCCTTTTCCATCGGCGGCCTCGGCGTCGGCGGCATCGGCGTCTCGTCCCTGGAAGCGACCGGCACTGTCTACGAGATGAAGAGCCTCAAAGACTTCGCCGGCCTCTACGGCCAGGCCCGCACCGGCTGGGCCGCCGGCGAGAAGGGTGAAGGCAAGATGTGGCTGCAGAACGAGGCCGGCGTGGTCATCGAGCTGAAGGCCAAGCGCGACGGCGTCATGCTGGCGATGGGCGCCGATGGCGTCCTGATCCAGATGGATTGATTTGCGCTTGAGCGCATTGCGTTCCGTTTGAACCGGTACCGGCCCGCGGGCCGGTGCCGTGCAACCTCAACAAGCCACAGCTCTAGCAGGCAGCTGAAAAAGTCGGCGGGAGGGGCGTTTCGGGAAGTTTTTGGCTGGTGTTGATGGGTCAGCTTTCCGGAGCGAGCTGCGGATGGTTTCTTTGGTAGGTGGCTGAGTGGGCTGCACTC
>JBJXHM010000013.1:0-193872 GCA_046233115.1 Rhodospirillaceae bacterium N.6G
ACCGTTTCGAGGGCGGGAGCGGGGCCGATACCCTACACCTCGCTTCCGGCGACGTCGCCTTCGGTGGTTCGGGTGGCGATTCTTTCGTCTTCAGCGGGGCGCCGCTCGGCAACAACGGCACCGGCGGACCGGAGATCCGGGACTTCGACGGGGTCAAGGTCAATGCGGCCAACGGCGAGGACAAGCTGGTCTTCGCCACGGGGCTGGAGACAGGGGTCTTCGACTACATTGGCGCCCAGGCCTTCTCTGGTGGCGGCAACTCCGAGGCGCGCTTCGCCGGTTCGCGGCAGATCCAGGTCGATCAGGATGGCGACGGTAGCCTGGACCAGGCCTTCCTGGTCAGTGGCGTGACCGCCGCTAACCTACTGACAGCAACAGACTTTGTCTGGCTGTAGACGAAGCGCCGAGAGCCGCTGGGTTGCCGCTGGGGTGAACGTTCTTTCGCTGTGAAAGACGCATGCCTTTACTGAGAGCCGTCATGCCGGCATAGTGCCGAAAGGTGTGACGGCGGCCTTCGAACGCGTTTTCCGGGAGGCCCCTGCTTCGCGACGCTTGCCACAGCGACGGCGCCACGAGGAGGAAGCATGACGACGACGCCCACCTTCTGGCGCTCACTCGGCCAGGTGAACAAGAACGATACCGGCCCGACCGGCGTCGACCAGGACGATCCGGTCGTGATCGGCCTGGCCAACGGCAACCTTCTCGTCGCCTACACCGACGACACCAACAGCGACGACAGCGCCAACGGCAGCGACATCATCGGCAAGATCTACTCGCCGCTGGGCGCACAGATCGGCAATCCGATCCAGCTCAATACCTTTCGCAGCGTCGACGACGAGGGCAATCCCGATATCGCCGCCCTCTCCGACGGCGGCTTCGTCGTGGTCTACGAGGATGTGGACGCGAGCGGCACCTCGCTGATCTGGGAGGTCTTCGACGCCAGCGGCAGCTTGGAGCGCCGCGGCCTGCTGGAGGACGATCCCGCCGGCGCCGACGTCGTCACCGACCCGCGCGTCGCGGTCTTCGACGATGACAGCTTCGTGGTCACCTACACCCGCAGCGTCGGCGCCAACAGCGAGCTCCGCGCGCGCGTGGTCAGCGACACCGGCGTGGTCGGCAGCGAGTTCAACATCCGCAGCGGCGGCAACGAGCCACGCGACGCCTCGGTCGCGGTGCTGAGCAACGGCAACTTCGTTTCGGTCTACGTCGAGGACGACGGGGGCGATGCGAAGCTGGAATACGGGATCTTCACCGCCGCCGGAGCCAACGTCACCACCAACAACATCGTCAGCGTCGGCGGTAGCAACGAGGCCCCGGAGGTTGCGGCCTTGGCCGGCGGCGGCTTCGCCATGGTCTGGGCCGATACCGCGACACCGGCCGACGAGGACATCTATGTCCGCGTCTTCGGCAACGGCGGCACCGCGGTCTCCGGCCTGATCGCGATCCAAGACAAGACCAACGTCGCGGTCGATCCCACCATCACCGCGCTGCAGGACGGCGGTTTCGCCGTGGTCTACGACGACGACACCCAGGACGAACTGGTCCTCCAGCGCTTCGACTCGCTGGGCAACACGGTGGGCAGTGCCACCGCGATCGAGTCGGCACCGCCCAGCGCCGGCTCACCCTCAATCGGCCTCTTGAGCGATGGGCGCATCGCCGCCGCGTGGGAGGCCTTCGACACGCTCTCCAGCGGCTTCGACGTCAGCGCCGCGATCTGGGACCCGCGCGAACCGCAGATCTTCGGCACCAGCGCGGACGATGTACTGACCGCCCGCAAGTCCGGCACCTCGACCCTGCATGGTCTGGCAGGAGACGATACCCTCTTCGGCAACAGCTTCTTCCAGCGACTCTACGGCGACACCGGCGCCGACAGCGTCTTCGGCGGATCCGGCCCCGACGTCATCCGCGACAGCGACGGGCTGAGCGGCGACCTGCTGAATGGAGGCCAGGGCCACGACTCCCTGGACATGCGCAGCAACTCCGCCTTCGATTCCCTGGTCGTGGTCGACCTCGAGGCCGGGTTCGCCACCGTCTTCGGCGGCAGCGGCGACCAGATCCTGAACTTCGAGGATGCACTGGTCGGCGGCGAGGCCAGCATCCTGGGCACCAGCGGCGACAACCGGCTGAGTGGCGGCCTGTTCAGTGACGGCAACTATATCGCCGGCAGGTCGGGTGACGACACCCTGGTCGGCTACGGCGGCACCGACAAACTCTATGGCGGCAGCGGCGACGATTCCCTCATCGACACCGGCAATGCCAACGGCGCCGCCGGGACCGACCGCCATTACGGGGGAGACGGCAACGACGACATCGAGGCCTCGGCCGGAGACGACCGGGTCTTCGGCGGGTCGGGCGACGATACGGTCCAGGGCGAGACCGGCGACGACAGCCTCTATGGCGAGGACGGGCAGGACAGCCTGATCGGGCAGTCCGGCAAGGACAGGCTCTTCGGCGGCTCGGGCATCGACTTCCTCTCCGGCGGCAGCGGCAACGACAGCCTCGAGGGCGGCTCCTCCGACGATCTCATCTATGGGTATCGGGGCAACGACGAGATCGAAGGCGGCCAGGGCGACGACTTCGTTCGGGTCGGCGACGGCAACGACTACGCCTATGGCGGCGGCGGGAACGACACTCTCTTTGCCCGCAGCGGCAACGATGTCCTCTTCGGCGGCAACGACGACGACATTCTGACCTTCTATCAGTTCGGCAGCGACCAGGGCTTCGGCGGCAACGGCAACGATACCATCTTCGGCGGGACCGGCGACGGCCTGTTCAGAGGCGACGCCAACGACGACATCGTTTACGGCGGGGACGGCGACGACACGATTGGCTTCCAGACGGGTCAGGACAAGGGCTACGGCGGTAGCGGCAACGACCGTCTCTTCGGCAATACCGATGTCATCGACGGCAGCGACGTCATCGACGGCGGCTCGGGCACGGACCGGCTGCTGATCACCCAGGCCAGCCAGGCGCCGAGCCTGCCGGACCTGACCGGCATCGAGGCGATCAGCTTCATCGGCACCAGCGGTGCCGACAGCATCACCGGCCAGACCACCAGCGCGACGGAGTACTTCTTCGGCGGGGCCGGCAATGACGATATGCGGGCCTTTTCCGGCCATGACCGAATGTACGGCGGCACGGGCAATGATTCCTTGCGCGGCTTCTCCGGCGACGACAGCCTTTATGATCTCTCCGGCGGGAACGACACCCTGTTCGGGGGCGACGGCGCCGACACCCTCGTGAGCGGCAGTGGCAAGGACCGCCTGGTCGGCGGCAGCGGCGTCGACCTGGTCTATGGCGAAACCGGGTCGGACCGGCTGAACGGAGGCTCCGGCAACGATACCGCCTTTGGTGGCAAGAACAACGACACCTTCATCATTGAGACCCTGGGCGACGTGGTGGTGGAGGTCGACGGCGGCGGAGGACAGGACGTGATCCGCCTCAACGGAGCCGACTACACCCTGGCCAACGATGCCCTGGTGGAGCGTATCAACATGACCCGCACGGCGGGTGCGGCCAGGGCCACCGGCAACGGTCAAGACAACACCCTGCTGGGCAATTCCTTCGGCAACCAGCTCACCGGGGGCAGCGGCGACGACGTGCTGAACGGCTTCGGCGGGAGCGACCTGATGATCGGCGGCACCGGCCAGGACACCTATGTGGTCGACACCGCGACCGATGTCGCCTTCGAGCTAGCCGGTGAGGGCCGCGACCTGGTCCGCGCGCTGGTCGACTATACCATCAGCAACGACATCGAGGATCTGCGGATGCAGGGCGGGGCCGGCAACATCGACGGTGTCGGCAACGACCTCGGCAACTCGCTCCAGGGCAACAGCGGCGACAACGCGCTCTTCGGCGGCGCGGGCAACGATACGATCTGGGGACGAGACGGGCTCGACCAGCTCTACGGCGGCAGGGGCAGCGATACCCTGGACCTGGAGAACCTCGACACGGCCTTCGGCGGCAGCAGCAAGGACAGCTTCTTCTTCGACGGCGATGAGGTCGGCAACGGTGCCGGCTCCGGCGGGCCGGTGATCGGCGACTTCCAGGGCCAGCGCGTCAACGGCAGCAGCGGCCTGGACCGGTTGGTGTTCGCCACGGGGCTGGAGACCGGCAGCTTTGCCTACATCGGTGGCCAGGCTTTCCACGCCGCCGGCAACAGCGAGGTCCGCCACGATGGCGGCGGAAGCCTTCTGGTCGATCAGGACGGCGACGGCAGCGCAGACCTCTTTTTCCGGGTCGAGGGCATGAGCCAGGCTGGCCAGCTCACCGCCACCGACTTCGTCTGGCTCGCCTGAGCTCATCGCGCTGCGGCACCGACAGCCCTACCCGGAACAATCCCCAGGTCGTGGCCTCGCCAAAAGTCTTGCGAGCGAATTTTCACGATCCATATAGAGAAGGAATATTCAGCTTTCTATGTGGCTTCACCCCGCCCTCTAGCACCCTCACCATAACGCCGCCCTACGACTGAAACTCTTTGGTTTCGGGGCCTTTCGGCTGAGTGCTCTCGGCGCCCAGCCGCCTTGTGTGTCAGACGAGGAGAGACAGAATGACGACCACGCCGACCCTCTGGAAGGATCTGGGCAAGATCAACACCGGTGACGTGGGACCGACCGGTGATTTCCAGTTCGATCCCGTGGTAACGGGCCTCGCCAACGGCAACTTCCTCATCGCCTACACCGACGATTCCAACAGCGTCGGCTCTGCCAACGGCACCGACATCATGGGGAGGCTCTACGACCCCGAAGGCAACCCGCTCACCGCCTCATTCCAGCTCAACAGCTTCGCCGCGATCGACGACGAGGGCGATCCAGAGGTTGCGGCGCTGTCCGACGGCGGCTTCGTCCTGGTCTACGAGGACTGGGATGCCAACGGCACCCGGCTGATCTGGCAGACGCACAATGCCCTCGGCCAGATCACCGATCAGGGGGTCCTGCAGGCCGACCCCGGCGTCGAGACCGTGGCCGACCCCAGGGTCGCCGTCTTCTCCGACGACAGTTTCGTCGTGGTCTACACCCACTCCCTGAACGTCGGGGCCAACACCGACGTGGTCGCCCGCATCGTCGAGTCCGACGGCACCGTGGGTGCAGAGTTCACCATCCGCTCCCACCCCGACGATCCCAGGCAGCCCACGGTCACCGTGCTGGAGAACGACAGCTTCGTCGTCGCCTACGTCGAGGACGATCCCGCGGGCGCGAAGCTGGAATACGCGCTCTACAAGTCCGACGGCAGCTTGTTGAAGGCCGCCAGCAACATCACCAGCCCGGGCAGCGAGAACGAGGACCCGCAGGTGGTGGCGCTGAAGGGCGGCGGCTTCGTCATCGCCTGGTCGGACGAGACCGCCTTCGCCGACGAGAACATCTATGCCCGCGTCTACAACAGCGCCGGCACCGACATCTCCGGCCTGATCGACGTCGCCACCGACGGCGACGACGACGCCGAGCCGACGGTCGCGGCGCTCGACGACGGCGGTTTCGTCGTCCTCTACGACGACGACAGCAACGAAGCGATCCGCGGCCAGCGCTTCGACAGCCTCGGCGTCGCCGTCGGCTCGGTCTTCACGATGGAGCAGTCGGGTCAGCTGGTGAACACCCCGGAAGTCGCTGCGCTCTCCGACGGCCGCTTCGTCGGCACCTGGCAGCTCTTCGATACCGTCGGCAACGACTTCGACGTCAAGGCCGAGATCTGGGATCCGCGCGACCCGACCATCTTCGGCACCACGGTCGAGGACGTGCTGACCGGACGCCAGGGTACCTCCTCGATCTTCGGGCTACGTGGCGACGACACCATCTTCGGCGTCCTGGGCAACGACAAGATCGACGCGGGATCCGGCCAGGACACCGTCTACGGTGGCAGTGGCAGCGACACCGTCTTCGATACCGATCAGCTCAGTTTCGACACCTTCTACGGCGGCAGCGGCCAGGATTGGATCGACTTCAGCGGCGACACCTTCGGGCCCTTCGTGGCGATCGATCTGCAGGCCGGCATCGCCACCTTCACCGGCGGCAATTCCGATCTCATCATCGGCTTCGAGCATGCCGTCGCCAGCCGCAGCGCGCAGCTTCTGGGCACCAGCGGGTTCAACTCTCTTGTCGGCACCAACAGTGGCGGCAACGTCATCGACGGGCGTGGCGGCGACGACAGGCTGTTCGGCGTCGGCGGCAACAACACCATGTTCGGCGGCGACGGCAACGATTCCCTGGTCGGCGGCAACGATACCGACAGCCTGATGGGCCGCAGCGGCCTGGACCGCCTGTTCGGCAACGACGGCAACGACAGCATCTTCGGCGACAGCGGCATCGACTTCGGTTTCGGTTGGTCCGGGCAGGATGCGCTCTACGGCGGCGACAGCAACGATACGCTGGCCGGCGGCACCGGCCACGACTACTTGCAGGGCGATAGTGGAAACGATCGGCTCTACGGCAACGACGACGACGACGTCCTGAAGGGCGGCAGCGGCCTGGATCTGCTGCAGGGCGGAACCGGCGACGACAGCCTGAACGGCGAGGCCGGCGGAGATACCCTCTTCGGCGGCCTCGGCAACAACACCCTCTTCGGTGCGAACGGCGACGACCGCCTGTTCGGGGCCGGCAGCGGCGACGCGATCTTCGGCGGCGGCGGCAAGGACCTGGCCATCGCCTCGAACACCGACGACAGCATCTTCGGCGGCGACGGCGACGATACGCTCTATGCCAACAACGGCAACGACCGGCTCGGCGGCGGCAGCGGTCGTGACAGCCTCTTCGGCGGCAGCGGCAACGATACCCTCGAGGTCTCGTCCGGCCACCAGGAGGTCGGCGAGATCCTCGACGGCGGCGCCGGCGACGACACCGTCCTCTTCCTGTCTGGCACGGAGGGGCTGGACGACAAGAACTATGTCTCCATCGAGGCGGCTCGGTTCTTCGGTTCGCAGGACGACGATCTCATCCATGGTCTCGACTCCGTCTCGCGGAACGTGATCTTCGGCTTCGGCGGCGACGACGACCTGCGCGGCACCTCCAGTCAGGACTCCCTCTACGGCGCCACCGACAACGACAGCCTGCGCGGTGAAGAGGGTGACGATCGCGTGACCGGCGGAATGGGCAACGACGTCCTCTTCGGTGGCGCCGGTATCGATGACCTCTATGGCGGGTCCGGAAGAGACCGCATGGCGGGCGGCACCGGCAGCGATACCCTCTTCGGCGGCAGCGCCAGCGACCGCCTGAACGGTGCCAGCGGGTCCGACAACGCCTTCGGCGGCAAGAACAACGACACCTTCATCGTCGACACGGTGGGCGACCTAGTGTTCGAGACCGCCGGCGGCGGCATCGAGGACGTCATCCGCTCCGACGCGTCGGCCTATACGCTGATCACCGGCAATTTCGGCCACGTCGAACGCGTCAACCTGAACACGGCCGCAGGCAGCGCCATGCTGGTGGGCAACCAGCACGACAACACCCTGATCGGCAATAGCCTCGCCAACACCCTGATCGGCAACAGCGGCAACGACATCCTGAACGCCAGCAACGGCGGCACCAACCGCATGACCGGCGGCAGCGGTGACGACACCTTCGTGGTCGCGACCGCCGACGACGTGGTGCAGGAGTTCTCCGGCGGCGGCACCGACCTGGTACGCGCGCTCAGCGACTACACGCTGCCCGGCGGCTCTGCCGGCGCCTTCGTCGAGAACCTGCGCCTGCAGGGCGGCTTCGGCAATCTGAACGGAACCGGCAACACCCTCGACAACACCATCACCGGCAACAGCGGTGACAACCGCCTGTCCGGCAACCAGGGCGTCGACACCCTGGACGGCGGCGACGGCGACGACACGCTCTTCGGCGGGGCGCTCGGCGACCGGATGAACGGGGAGAGCGGCAACGATACCCTGAGAGTCGGCAAGGACGACGCCGCCTTCGGCGGGTCCGGCAGCGACTCCTTCGTCTTTGCTTCCAGTAACCTGACCAGCGGCAGCCAGGTCATCCGCGACTTCGACGGCGTCAGCCTCAATGCCGCAAACGCCGAGGACAAGATCGTGATGGCGACCGGGCTGGAGACGGGCAGCTTCGACTACGTCGGTGCCGCCGCCTTCTCCGGAGCCGGCAACTCCGAAGCCCGCTTCGCCGGCTCGCTGACCCTGGAGATCGACCAGGACGGCGACGGTGCAGCCGATCTCTCCTTCCGTGTCAACGGCCTCACCGCAGCCAACCAGCTCACCGCCAGCGATTTCGTCTGGCTCTGAATCAGCTAGGGCGGCCCTGCCGCCCGGTCGCTTAGAAGGGCGTCCGCTCCCCTTTTTTCGGGGGGCGGGCGCCCTTTTCACATTGCCTGCCCAATCCCTTCCTTCTCGCTCCCCATTGACCGGCCATCTTCCCTGACGAGCAGCGGCAGCGAGGACTGCCGGAGCCTTTGTCAAACCGAGAAGAGGAAGATGTCACGATGACTGGCCGAAACGCACTGCGCAACGGACTGATCGCCGTCAGCCTGGCGGCTCTGCCGCTCACCACCTACGGCCTCACCGCGTTCGCCGATTCACCGAACCGCGCGGAGAGCGGGCAACACCTGCAGTTCGCCAAGGGCGAAAAGTGTGACCAGGGCGAGCACAAGAAGCACGGTAAGCATCATGCCAAGATGGGCGGTC
This sequence comes from Rhodospirillaceae bacterium N.6G, assembly GCA_046233115.1. Taxonomy (GTDB): domain Bacteria; phylum Pseudomonadota; class Alphaproteobacteria; order Kiloniellales; family JACOMY01; genus JACOMY01. Next base: position 8,618 of record JBJXHM010000013.1, read on the forward strand.
GCCACGGCGGAGCCCTGGGCCAGCTCACCTTCTACGAGCTCCAGAACCAGATGGTCACCAGCGTTGCCGCTCTGACCAACCAGCCAGCCGACGCTGTGCGCAGCACGCTCGAGGACGAGGGCATGCGCGGCCTGATGAAGACCTACGACCTCTCCCGCGAGGCCCTTGCAACCGAGATGGCGCCGAAGCTGAGCGCCCTGGTGCGTACGGCCCAGAAGGACGGGCGCCTGACTGACCTGCAGGCCGACGCCCTGATCGCCGAGATCGAGGACCGCGCAGCCAACCCCGGCATGGGCGGCGGTGAGATGCGGGGCGAAATGCGCGGCGAGAAGCACGGCGACATGCACGGGGGCATGCGTGGCGGCCCGCTGGGCGCAGTGGCCTTCATGCAGACGCAGAACCTGACGGTCGATACCCTGGCAGAGCTGAGCGGCAAGAGTCCGAGCGACGTTCGCCTGGTCGTCAGCGAGCTCGGACCCCGGCTCGCCATGAAGAACCTGGGCGTGGACCGCGAGGCCTTCTCCACCGCCTTCAAGACGAAGGTGCAGGCGGTGATCGACGCCTCGCTGGCCGAGGGTGCCATCACTCCCGACCAGGCCAAGGCGCTGACCGACCAGATGAACAAGGAGAAGGGGCAGCGCCAGGACGATCGCGGCTAGTTTCGTGACCGGAGGGCCCTTCGCCCCCCTACCCCTCGGCGAAGGCATCCTTCCGGACACGACGGCCTGGAGCGGGGCAGCAGTGCAACGGCAGCACGGACCTGCCCTCGCTCCAGGCCAGTTGTCTCTCCCGCCGGCAAGGCCTCTCACCGGCAGGGGAAGACGTAGAGAGACGGGCCGGGTGCGCCGAGGCGGATCCGGCCCCTTTTCCATTCCAAGCACCAGCAAGCAAGAGCGCTTTTCCCTTTGCAAGCGGTGCGGCACAAGCGACAAACCCAACCCATGCACCTTTCGCTCTCGGCCAAGCTCTTCATCACCAGCCTCATGCTGGCCGTCGCCGCGGTCGCTTTGGTGGCAGCGCTGACCTGGTGGAGCCTGGGTAGCGGCTTCGTCGTCTACGTAGCCCAGGCTCAACTGGACCGCATGGACCGCCTGGCCGACGAGCTGGTGGCAGCGGGCAGCGAACGGGGGCTACAGTGGCTGGCCGACGACCGGCAGGCCTGGGAGGAAATCCTGCTGCGCGGTCTCCAGCCCGAACCGCGCGAACACAAGGCGCACGACAGCGACGACCGGGAGCCTCAGTTCGACAGGTCGGAGCGCCTGCCACCGCCCCCCCCACCACCGCCCACTGCGTTGGACGGCGACGAGGACCGGGCCGAAGCGGGCGAAGACAAGCACTGGTTGGAAGAGCGGAGGCGGCACCTGCCGCCGCCGCTGGCGCGCCTCGCCTCACGGATGGCGCTGCTGGGCCCGGACGGCGGTCTGATCGCCGGCCCCCCCTCGGCCGTCGACAGCGAAGCCCGGCGTCCGATCACGGTCGGCGACCGGCTGCTGGGCTGGGTGGTCCTCAAGCCCTCCAAGCACTTCGCCAAGGGTGTCCACAGCCGCTTCGTCGAGGCGCAGGCGCGCAACCTGGTGATCATCGGCCTGGGCACCGTGCTGCTGGCGGGACTCGCCGCCCTCCTGCTCGGCCGCCACCTCAGCCGTCCGATCACCGCGATGGCCGAGACCACGCGACAGCTCCGGGAAGGCGACTACCAGGCACGCGCCAAGGCCGCGAACCGCAGTGACGAACTGGGCAGCCTGGCGCGCGACATCAACGGTCTGGCCGCCACCCTGGCGGCTGCGGAGGCCGGCCGCAAGCGCTGGGTCCAGGACACCGCGCACGAGCTGCGCACCCCGCTGTCGAGCCTGCGTGCCGAGGTCGAGGCGCTGCAGGACGGCATCAACCAGCCCGACGAGGCCTCGCTCGCGCGCCTGCACGCCGGCATCATGACCCTGGCCGCGCTGATCGAGGATCTGCGCCAGCTCTCGGAGGCCGACGGCGGACGGCTGAACCTGGATCTGCACCGCGGCCACCTCTGGCCCTTCGTCCAGCAGGTGGCCGAGACGCTGGAGAGCCGCGCCAAGGCCGCGAACCTGGAGATCCTGCTGACCGACCGCAGCGGCGGCCAAGACCTCGCCATCTTCGACCCGCATCGCCTCGGCCAGGTGCTGAGCAACCTGATGGTCAACGCATTGACCTACAGCGAGCCCGGCGGCCGGCTGGAGATCCTGCTGAGCCACGACCGCAAGCGGCGCTGCCTGGTGCTGCAGTTCGACGACACCCCGCCCGGCGTGCCGGAGAGCGAGCTGCCCCACATCTTCGACCGCTTCTACCGTGTCGAGGCCTCGCGCAGCCGGCGCACCGGCGGCCGCGGCCTGGGCCTGGCGATCTGCCGGGCCATCGTCGAGGCGCACGGCGGCCAGATCGGCGCCGAGGCCTCGCCCCTTGGTGGACTACGGATCCTGCTTACCTTACCTCTAGCGGGGAGTGAGGAGAGCCGCGCATGAGCAAAGAGATCATGATCGTCGAGGACGAGGAGCCCCTGGCGAAGGTGCTGTCCAGCTATCTGGAGCGCGAGGGCTACGCGGTGGCGATGGAGACCGACGGCGCCCGCGCGCTGGAGCGCGCCCAGGCCGACCCGCCCGACCTGATGATCCTGGACCTCATGCTGCCCGGCCTGGACGGGCTGGAGATCTGCCGCCGGCTCCGCCAGAGCTCCCAGATTCCCATCATCATGACCACGGCCAAGGTCGAAGAGATCGACCGCCTGCTGGGTCTGGAGCTCGGTGCCGACGACTATGTCTGCAAGCCCTACAGCCCGCGCGAGGTGGTGGCGCGGGTGAAATCGGTGCTGCGCCGCGCCCAGGGGCCCCAAGGCACGGCCGAAGGCGGCGCGGAGGACGACGATCCGACCCGCCTGCGCCTCGACCCAGACGGCTACCGCGCTTGGGTCGGCAAGGAGCCGCTCGATCTCACGCCCACCGAATTCCGCCTGCTGTCGGTGCTGAGCGCACGCCCGGGCCGGGTCTATTCCCGCGCCCAGATCCTTGAGCTGGCCTACGCCGACGAGCACGACGTCTACGACCGCGTGGTCGACAGCCACGTGAAGAACCTGCGCCGCAAGCTGACAGCCGCCGGCATGGACCAGAGCGTCATCCGCTCGGTTTACGGCGTGGGCTACAGCTTCGATGGCAACGCCGAAAAGGCGCCTGTCGCCTGATCGTTCCGATGCGGCGGGTGGCACTTGGTTTTGCCACCCCTTTCGGGTAGAATTTTCATTGCATGGGCAAGGTGGGGGTAACCGGAGCGACGCCGTTTGCTGATCGGTGAGGCGTTGCCGAACACGACGGGAGCCTCACTCATGGCAGCCATCATCGGTACTTCCGGCCCGGATAGCCTTACCGGCACCACCCTAGCGGATCAGATCTACGGCCTGGACGGCGATGACCGTCTTTATGGCCTGCAAGGTGAAGACACCTTCGACGGTGGGACGGGCAACGACACCATCTTTGGCGGCGACGGCGACGACGGGAACATCCTGGGCCGCTCCGGTGACGACACCATCTTCGGCGGCAGCGGCTCCGATGCCGGCTTCCTCGCACACAGCGGCAACGACACCCTCTATGGCGGCTCCGGTTTCGATTTCGTCTTCTACGGTGGCGACGGTGACGATTCGCTCTTCGGCGGGTCAGTGCAGGACGTCTACCTCAGCGGCGATTCCGGCAACGACCTGATCGACGGTGGCTCCGGCAACGACGAGGTCCTCTACGGTGGTAGCGGGAACGACCGGCTGCTGATGGGCGCCGGCAACGACGGCTCGGTCTACGGCGACCAGGGCGACGACCGCATCTTCGGCGGCCAGGGCGACGACATCTCGATCTACGGCGGCGACGGGGCCGACGTGATCTACGGCGGCGGCGGCAACGAGTACAAGGTCTACGGCGGCTCCGGCGCCGACACCCTGTCGACGGACGCCGGGGCCGATTCCTTCCTCTTCGGCGGCAGCGGCAAGGACCTGCTCTACGGTGGCAAGGGCGACGACAGCATCTTCAACGGCCTGGACGGTGACGACCGGATCTTCGGCGGCGAGGGCAAGGACAGCATCCTCGCCGGCCACTCGGGTGCGGACGCGCTCTACGGCGGGTCGGGCGACGACGTCTACGCCAACGGTTGGTCCGGCGAGGACCGCCTCTTCGCAGGCTCGGGCAACGATACCTCCTTCTACGGCAGCAGCGGCGACGACGAGATCTTCGGCGGGGACGGCGACGACCGCCTGCTCTACGGCCTCTACGGCTCCGACACGGTCGATGCCGGCGCCGGCAACGACCGCAGCTTCGGCGGCGGGTCGGGCGACGATGCCGTCTTCGGCGGTAACGGCCTGGACGCGGATGTCTTCGGCGGCACCGGCTCGGACCGGCTCTACGGCGGCAACGCCTCCGACTTCGACATCTTCGGAGGCCTTGGCAACGACGTTATCCGCGGCGACAACGGCAACGACGCCTTCGTCTACGGCGGCGACGGAGACGATGTGCTGCGCGGCGGGTCGGGCCACGATTCCGCCTTCTACGGCGGCACCGGCGATGACACGCTGTTTGGCGGCACGGGGAACGACCGCCTGACCGGCGGGCTGGGTGGCGACCGTTTCGTCGGCGGGTCCGGCAGTGACCTCCTCTTCGGCGGGCAGAACCGCGACCGCCTCAACGGGGCATCCGGAACCGACACGGCTTACGGCGGCAACAACAACGACACCTTCATCGTCGACAGCGTGACGGACCGCATCTACGACGGCCTGGGACAGGGCTCCGACGTGCTGCGTTCCGACGCCGCCACCTACACGCTCGGGACCGCGGCCAAGGTGGTGATCGAGCGCGTCAACATCAACACCGCTGCGGGTGCGGCAAGGATGGTCGGCAACGACAACGACGACCTGCTGGTCGGCAACTCCTTCTCCAACGTGCTGCAGGGACGTAGCGGCGCCGATCGCCTGAACGGCCGCGGCGGCACCAACACCATGACCGGTGGCAGCGGCGACGACACCTTCATCGTCACCAGCTCCGCCGACTTGGTGCGGGAGTTTTCCGGCCAGGGTACCGATCTGGTTCGCGCGGAGGTCGACTTCACCCTGCCCAGCGGCGGCAACGACTTCTTCATCGAGAACCTGCGGCTGCAGGGCGGGGCCGGGAACATCAACGGGCGTGGCAACAGCCTGGACAACACCATCGAGGGCAACAGCGGCGACAACGCCCTGCGCGGTCTGGCCGGCGCCGATTCGATTGCCGGTGGCAAGGGTGACGATCTCATCTTCGGCGGCAAGGACGGCGACCGGCTGGAGGGCGAGAGCGGTGCCGACACGATCCTGATGGAAACCGGCGACGTCGCCTTCGGCGGCTCGGGCACGGATTCCTTCCGTTTCAACGGCGACCCGCTAGGCGTCGGCGGTTCCGGCGGGCCGGTCATCCGCGACTTCGACGGGGTCCTGGCCAATGCAGCCAACGGCGAGGACAAGCTGGTCTTCGTGACGGGGCTGGAGGTCGGCAGCTTCGCCTACATCGGCGGAGCGGCCTTCTCGGGCGGCGGCAACTCCGAGGCCCGCTACGACGGCACCCGGCAAATCCAAGTGGACCAGGACGGCGACGGTTCCGTCGACCAGGCCTTCCTGGTGGACGGCGTCACCGCCGCCAACCTGCTGACCGCGAGCGACTTCGTGTGGCTGTAGCACTGCCGGGGCGCGCCAAAAGGCGCGCCCCGCACGCTCAAGCGGCAGCCGGGACGCCGAGGGTGGTGTGCAAGCTGGTCACCACGTCCTGCGGCAGCTTCAGCCGCACCGCCAGCATCTTCAGATAGGCGCTCTCGGCCGCCGAGGGCGTGCCGACCGCGACCAGCGAGGCAGCATAGACCTCGGTCGCGATCTCCGGCGTGTCGGCGCCCCGCACCACCGGCTCCATGTCGAAGGGCTTGCCCATCTCGGCGAAGAGCAGGCCCTGCTCTTCCGGCGTCAGCTTCAGGGCCTCGGCGTGGCGCAGCATGGCCTGCTGCTCCTCCTCGTCGACGACGCCGTCGGCCTTGGCCGCGGTGACCATGGCGCTAATCAGCAGCCTGGCCAGGGCCTCGCGCGAGACCTCGTCCTGGGGCACGAAGCCGCTCTCGGCCGGCGGCTCAGGTAGCGCTTCCGGCGCTCCTTGCTGCGCCTGCCCGGCGTTGTGGTTCTTCCAGGCGTGGTAGGCGAGCGCCCCCAGCGCCGCGACGCCACCGTACTTCAGCACGTCGCGGCCGGTGTCGGTGAAGAGCAGGGCCGCACCGGCGCCACCGGCCAAGAGCTTCTTGCCGGGCGTATCCAGCACCTGGTTGCCCTTCTTCAGGGCCTCACCACCGGAGTTCATCAGCTGACCCAGCAGCCCGTTCAGATTGATCATCTCGCTTCCTCCGCCTCTGTCCCGGCTGTCGCCGGCCCTGCCTCAGATATAGGTGGTCCGGCGGCCGCTACCAGGCAAAGCCTGCGAGAGAATCAGGCGCGCACGCGCTTTCCCTCCGGGTCGATGAAGGGCAACGACGCCACCTCCATATCGGCAATGCCGCCCAGATGCCTGACCTGCAGGCGGGTGCCGACCCCGCTCTCGCCGATCTCGACCAGGGCCAGTGCGATGGCACGGCCGAGCGCACGGGAATAGGCGATGCGCCGGCTGCTGCCCACCTTGCGGCCACCGGAGAGCACCGGCAGGTCGAAGGCCTCCATCTCCAGGCGCACGGCAGGGTCCAGCGCCTTCAGACCGACCATGCGCCGGCTCGGCCCGCCGGCCGCACGCACGGCCTCCAGCGCCGCCTTGCCGATGAAGTCGCCGCCGTCGAGGTTCACCGTGAAGTCGCGCCAGAACTCCAGCGGCGTCACGCGCTCGCCCTCGTTGTGGTTGAAGACGCAGAGGCCGGATTCATAGCCGCGGTCCACCAGGAAGTCGGTCACCATCAGGCCCAGGGGCTCGCCTGCCGCCAGGATCGCATCCCAGAGGCGCATGCCGGCCTCGCGCCCCTCGGTGTAGGAATAGATGCCGAAAGGATAGACCTCATAGCCCAGCTCGCCGCTCCAGCCGGTGCGCGAGATCAGGGCCTCGACCCCGGCGACCTTGGCCAGCCGGCAGCGGAAGAAGCGCAGGTCGTCGACCGGACTGTCGGTCAGGCGGTTCATCAGTTCGCGCGACTTCGGCCCCTGGATCTGCAGCGGCGCCACCGGCACCTCGTCCACCGTGACCGCGGCACCGCTGCCGATCGCAACGCCCTTCACCCAGAGCAGCAGGTCGGTGCAGGAGATCGACAGCCAGATCGTCTCCTCGTCCACCATCAGCAGCACCGGGTCGCCGATGATGAAACCGCTCTCGTCGCAGACGAAGCTGTAGGTGCAGCGCCCCGGCTTGAGACCGCGAAGGTCGCGCGTCACCAGCCGGTCGGCGAAGGCCAGCGCGTCGCGGCCTTGGATCCGGATCTGGCGCTCGCAGGCCGTGTCCCACAGGGTCACCCGCTCGGTGATCGCCCGGTACTGCTCCGCGGTGTCTTCGGGATAGCGCCAGGGAACGTAGGTGTTGAAATGGCGGTCATAGCCATGCCCACCGGCACGCTCCACCCCGTCGAAATAGGGCGAGACCCGGCCGCTGGGCAGGAAGCCGTAGCCGGTGGCACCGGTCGGAAAATCGATGTCGTCGGTCATGCTGTCTGTCTCCTTGCCGAGAATAGCTAGAACGATCGTTATCATTTAGTCAAGAGAGTGCCAGCACGAGCACGGGGGACCTACGCTGATCGCTGCTGAGCATCCCACCAACCCGTCCCACCAGCGTCATGTCCGAGCTTAACCCGGCCATCCACATTCTGGTTATTACATAAACTAAATTATATAATACAAACTGATAGATACGTACATCATGCAGGTAGTCCGACGTGCCGCCTCGGCAAACAGCGCGTGGATGGCCGGGTCAAGCCCGGCCATGACAATGCAGGGATTGGCGAGGGCAGTCCCGCAGCGGGTCAATAGCGCTAGACAAAACGAAGCGATCGTTCTACCTTTCTATCATGTCACAGCGGCAAGCAAGTCGGCGCGCGGCCATTGCCGAGCAGGCGGAGGCGGTGTTCTACCGTGAGGGCTTCGCCAAGGTCGGGATCGACCGGATCGCGGAGGCCGCCGGGGTCGCGCTGGCGACGCTCTACCGCCACTTCAAGGGCCGCCAGGGCCTGCTGATCGCCGCCCTGGAGTCGCGCGAGACGCGCTTCTTCGCGGCGCTGGAGCGGGCCGCCGAAGGCAAGAGCGGCGAAGAGCGGGTGCTGAGCCTGGTCGAGGGGCTCTGGGCCTGGGGCGAAAAGGAAGGCGGCAACGGCTGCTTCTTCCTGCGCGCGGCCGCCGCCCACCCCGACGAACCGGCGGTGCGTGCCGTCGTTGCCGCTCACAAACGCGCCTACCTGGAACTGGTGCGCCGCCGGCTGCTGGAGGGCGGCTGGACAGCCGAGCAGGCCGCTGCTCTCGCACCGGAGCTCTTTCTCGTGCTGGAAGGCTCGGTGGCGGTCGCAGGCCTCCTGGGCGACGAAGCCGCCAAGGCCTCGGCCCTGGCCGGCGTCCGGCGCCTGCTGCGCGAGACGCCGCCGGCCGCCTGAGCCGGCAGGCTCAGGCGCGCGTCCAGCGCTCCTCCGCCGCCTCGTCGCTGGCGCGGGCCTCGACCCAGCTTTCCTCGCCGTCCTGCTCCTCCAGCTTCCAGAAGGGCGCCTTGGTCTTCAGCCAGTCCATCAGGAACTCGCAGGCCTCGAAGGCGGCGTGGCGGTGGGTGCTGGCACAGGCAGTCATGACGATGCGGTCGCCCGGCACCAGGCGGCCGTAGCGGTGGATGATCAGGCTGGCGCTGAGCGGCCAGCGCTGCTGCGCCTCCTGCTCGATCTTCGCCAGCATCTTCTCGGTCATGCCGGGATAGTGCTCCAGGGTCATGGCCTCGATCGCGGCCGGCGCGCCGTCGTTGGCGACCTCGGAACGGACCAGGCCGACGAAGACCGCCAGCCCGCCGATCTCGTGCCGCCCCTCGGTCAGCGCCGCCAGTTCCGCGCCGATGTCGAAATCGTCCTGCTGGACCTTGATCATGACATCTAGCCGCCGGTCACCGGCGGAAAGAAGGCAACCTCGTCGCCGGCGCCGACCGCCGCGTCGAGGTGCGCGAAGTCCTGGTTCACCGCCGCGCGCAGGCGCTGCGGCTCGGCGAAGGCGGCGGCATAGCCGGGACCGCGGCCGGCCAGCCAGGTCATCAGGTCGCCGACGGTGGCGACGCCGGCCGGCGGCTCGACCGTCTCCTCGGCCAGGCCGATCCGGGTCTTCACCCAGGCGAAATAGAGCAACTTCATGCCAGCACCTCACTGAACGGCATAAAGGGCAGAATCGTGCCTGCCGGCACCTCGGTCAAGGCCTCGTCCAGGATCAGGAAGCCATCGCTGCCGGCGATCGAGGACAGGACGCCGGCACCGTCGCGCGGAAAGCGCTGGGCGGTCGCCACGCCGCGGCTATCGCGCGTCAGCGAAACCCGCAGCCACTCCTGCCGGTCACGCTTCTTGCGGTGGGCGAAGCCGCTGAGCACCGGAAAGGTCGCCGGCGGCTCGTAGACGGCACCGCTCATCTGCCGGATCAGCGGGCGCACCAGGGCGGCATAGGTGACGATGCAGGCCACAGGGTTGCCCGGCAGGCCGACGAAGGCCGCCTGGTCGAAGCGACCCAGCGCCACCGGGCGGCCGGGCTTGATCGCCAGGCGCCAGAAGTGCAACGCGCCGCCGGCCGCGGCCAGCGCCGCCTTCACGTGGTCCTCCTCGCCCTCCGAGACCCCGCCGGTGGTGATCACCAGGTCGTGGCGCCGGGCCGCGGACTGCAGGGTGCGCCGGATCAGTTCGGCCTGGTCGGGCAGGATGCCAAGGTCGGTCACCTGGCAGCCCTCGCCGCGCAGCAGGCCGGCCACGGCACTGCGGTTGGCGTCGAAGACCTGCCCCTCGCGGCGGCCCTCGCCCGGCTCAGCCAGCTCGTCGCCGGTGGAGCAGAGCGCGACGCGCAGCGACCGCGAGACCGCGAGGCGGATACAGCCCAGGCTCGCCGCCAGGCCCAGGTCCCAGGGACGCAGCCGCCGGCCGGCCGGCAGCACCTCGCTGCCGGGCTGAATATCCTCGCCCGCCTTGCGGCGGTTGGCACCGCGCTTGATGCCGGGGCTGATCGCGACCTCGCCCTCGGCCAGGCGGCAGTCCTCCTGCATCATCACGGTGTCGGCGCCCTCCGGCATGGGGGCGCCGGTGAAGATGCGGATCGCCTCGCACGGCGCGATCGGACGGTCCAGGGGATGGCCGGCCGCCGCCCGCCCGCCGACGACAAGCCGGGTCTCGGCCGCCGGATCCAGGTCCTCGAAGCGCACGGCATAGCCGTCGACGGCGGCGTTGTCGTGCGGCGGCACCGCGAACTCGGCGACCAGCGGCTCGCGCAGCACCCGGCCCAGGCAGGCGGCGAGCGGCCGGCTCTCGATCTCGGTCACCACCGGCACCCGCGCGCGCAGCAGCTCCAGTGCCTGGGCGAGCGGCAGCAAGGGTCCGCCGAAGGCGAAGCAATCGTCGGTGAGCTGCGCCATCAGACCGGCTCGGCAGCCGTCAGGCCGCAGTGCGCGACGACGAAGTCGGCAATCGCCTCGATGTCGTTCAGCGGCAGCAGGGCGCGGTCGCAACCCTCCAGCGGCTCGTCGCTGGCGACCGCGATCACGGCGGGGTCGTCCGGCCAGAGCGCAGCCTTGCCCAGGCTCGGCCGGAAGACCTCGATCTTCTCGTGGCCTTCCTTCTTGAAGCCCTCGATGATCACCAGGTCGACCGGGTCCAGCTTGGCCAGCAGCGCGGCGCTGTCCGGCTCCGCTGCTGCGCGATTCTCGGTGATGAGCGCCCAGCGCTTCTCCGAGGAGATCAGCACCTGGGTGGCGCCGGCCTCGCGGTGGCGGTAGGAATCCTTGCCCGGCTGGTCGACGTCGAAGCTGTGGTGGGCATGCTTCAGGGTCGACACGCTGATGCCCCGGCCGACCAGGACCGGGATCAGGCGGGTCGCCAGGGTGGTCTTGCCGCTGCCGGACCAGCCGGCCAGCCCGATCACGCGCTGGCCGCCGGCGGGCGGCGCTGTCTTGCTCGCTGTTTCCATCGTCAGGGGAAGATAGGCGGAGTTATCCGGCAGTCCAAGCGCCGCTTCAGTCGCCCGGCTGCGGTTTCGACATATGCGCCAGACCGCCCTTGAGGTAGTCCCAGCCGGTGATCACGGTCAGCACCGCCGCCAGCCACAGCAAGGCCCCGGCGATCCAGCCGAAAGGCGCGCCCAGCGCCGGCACCAGGATGAAGACGGCGATGGCGACCAGCTGCGCCGTGGTCTTCCACTTGGCGAGCTTGGTCACGTGCACGGTGACGCCGTGCTCCATCATGTACTCGCGCAGGCCCGAGATCAGGATCTCGCGCCCCAGGATGGCGACCACCGCCGCCACCTCCCAGCCGGAGACATCGCGGGTCGCCACCAGCACCACCAGCACGGCAGCGACCAGCAGCTTGTCGGCGATGGGGTCGAGGAAGCGCCCCAGCGGCGAGACCTGCGCCCGCTTGCGGGCCAGATAGCCGTCGGCCCAGTCGGTGAGGCTGGCCACCACCATCAGGACGAAGGCGAGCCAGCGCGCCCAGTCCGCCGCCGGCAGCAGCAGCAGGGCGATCGGCAGCACCAGCAGGACCCGCAGCAGGGTCAGCAGGTTCGGCAGGGTCAGCAGCGGCACGGAGCCGGAGGAGGACGCATTCATGACGCCAACCTAGCGCAAGACCTGCCGGCGCGGAAACGCTTCCGGCAACCGCTACCCTGCGTGGAAGTGGTCGTGGATCTTGCGGGCGACGGTGCTGGAGATGCCGGGAACGGCCTCGAGGTCGGCCAGGCCGGCACGGGAGACGGCGCTGGCCGAGCCGAAATGCATCAAGAGCGCCTTCTTGCGCTTGGCGCCGATGCCCGGCACCGCGTCCAGCGCCGAGGTCAGACGGCTCTTGCTGCGGCCCTGGCGGTGGGTGCCGATGGCAAAGCGGTGGGCCTCGTCGCGCAGGCGCTGGATGAAGTAGAGCACCGGGTCGCGCGGCTCCAGCAGCATCGACTCGCGGCCCGGCCGGAACAGGCGCTCGCGGCCGGCGTCCCGGTCCGGCCCCTTGGCCACCGCCACCAGGTCCAGGTCCTCGATGCCGAGCTCGGCCAGGACTTTCTCCACCACCTGGAGCTGGCCGCGGCCGCCGTCGATCATCACCAGGTCGGGCCAGGTCTTGCCCTCGCGGTCGGGATCCTCCTTCAAGGCGCGGGTGAAGCGCCGGGTGAAGACCTCCTCCATCATCGCATAGTCGTCGCCGCCGCCCTTGCCGCGAATGCCGAACTGGCGATAGGCCTGCTTGATGAAGCCTTCCGGCCCGGCGACGATCATCGCACCGTAAGCGTTGGTCCCCTGGATGTGGCTGTTGTCGTAGACCTCGATGCGCTGCGGCGGCGCCTCCAGATCCAGGAGCTCGGCCAGCGCGCTCAACAGGCGGTTCTGCGAGGAGGCCTCGGCCAGGTGGCGGCCCAGCGCCTCGCGGGCGTTGGTCAGGGCCTGCTGCATCAGCCCGCGCTTGGCACCGCGCTGCGGGACCTTGACCTCGACCTTGCGCCCGGCGCGCTGGGTCAGCGCCTCGGCAATCAGCTCCTGCTGCGGCACCGCATCGCTCAGCAGCACCAGGGGCGGCGGCGGCTTGTTGTCGTAGAACTGGGCCAGGAAGGCCGCCAGCACCGCCTCGCTGTCGAGCGCCTTGTCGTGGCTGGGAAAGTAGGCCCGGTTGCCATAGTTGCGCCCGGCCCGGAAGAAGAAGACCTGGATGCAGACCACGCCGCCCTCGGCGGCGGCGGCCACCACGTCGGCATCGTCGATGCCCTCCAGGTTGATCTCCTGGTGCGACTGGATGTGGGCCAGTGCGCGCAGGCGGTCGCGGTAGCGCGCGGCCTGCTCGAAGTCCAGCGCCGCCGAGGCTGCCTCCATGGCCTGGCCCAATTCTGCCTTCACCCGCTCGTCGCGGCCGGCGAGGAAGGCCTTGGCGTCGCCGACCAGGCCCTGGTAGTCGGCCTCCGAGATCCGCCCGACGCAGGGCGCCGAGCAGCGCTTGATCTGGTAGAGCAGGCAAGGCCGGGTGCGCGCGGCATAGACCGAGTCGGAGCAGGAGCGTAGCAGGAAGGCCTTCTCCAGCGCGGTGATGGTGCGGTTGACCGCGCCGGCCGAGGCGAAGGGGCCGAAGTAGTCGCCAGCCAGCGTGTGCGCACCGCGGTGCTTGGTCAGCCGCGGCACCGTCTCGTCCTTAGTCAGCAGGATGTAGGGGAAGGACTTGTCGTCACGCAGCAGCACGTTGTAGCGCGGGCGCAGGCGCTTGATGAGGTTGCTTTCCAGCAGCAGCGCCTCGACTTCGCTTGCGGTCGAGATCACTTCCAGCTTGCGGGTCTCGGCCACCATACGCTGCAGCCGGTAGGGCAAGCGGTTCGGCAGGCTGTAGGTGGTGACCCGGCGCTTCAGGTTGCGGGCCTTGCCGACGTAGAGCACGTCGCCGCGCCGGTTCATCATGCGATAGACGCCGGGTCCACCCGGCAGGGTCTTCAGCGCCGCACGCAGCACCTCGACGCCGCGCGGCTCCTCCCCTTCGGCGGTATAGTCGGCGGCTTCCTCGGCGGCGACCAGCACCGCGGGCTCCTCCGCCTCGCGGTCGCCGAGCGGTACGGCGCGCTTGCCGCCCTGGGTGGGATCCTTCTCTCGCCGTCGTCCCTTCATACCAACCCTCTACCCGGCCAACCCTCTATCAGGCCCTGCCAGCCCGATATAGCCGACGCCGCATCGGCGGCAAGCTGCCGGAATCATAGCCCTCCCAGCCGCCTGGCGCCGCCTTGTGCAAGACTTTCCACGAAAGCTGTGGATAAGTCTGTGGTTAACGACGGGGACAGACCCCTTCAGCCGCGCTGTCACAGGACTTTCGTCATCCTGCACATAAAATAGGCACTCCTACTAAGCCATTGATTTGATGGCCCCCGTTGTTACGCTTTGGTAAAACTACGGTGACAGGGGGTGCAATAGAAGGGCCACTACGAGCATGGGCGGATCGTCGCTGCGGCTGTGTAAAACTACCCACCGAAAGCACCTTCTTGAAAGTCGATTAGCGGCAAGGGCTTACGTCACGCTCCTCAGTTCATTCCTCGCGTGGAATGCTCTGTCGGATCCCGACCTGCACGCTATCGGAATAGATATCCGGCTTCATAATCGTAATAGTTGTACACCTCACGCGAGCGTCTGAGTGACAGATTTCGGCAATCCATTGCGCCCAGGTTTCAAGCAGTTGCGTCTCCCGTTCGGCCAGTTTCCGGATCTCGCCCAGCAACAGGCCATAGTCGACCACAGAGGCCACGTCGTCGTCGCGCGGCAAGGCCGGCTCCACCTCGACCTCCAGAGAGATCAGCAGCCGCTGCGGCCTGGCACGCTCTGCCTCGGTGACCCCGAGCCGCACCATGAGGCAAAGGTCCTGGATCAGGAGCTGGCTGCCAGCGGGCAGGCGGCGCTTCTGGTCAGCCAAGGTGCTGTCCTCCGTCCAGCGCGATCATCTGACCTGTAACCGAGGCCGCCTCCACGAAGAAGCGCAGCGCAGCGGAGACCTCCTCCAGCGAGCCACCGCGCTGCAGCGGCTGACGGGCGACCCGTCGGCGGAAGAGCTCCGGGTCGCCGCCGACGTCGGGAAGCAGGAAGCCGGGGCCGATCCCGTTCACCCGGATACGCGGTGCCAGCGCCAGGGCCAAGGCCCGGGTCAGCGCCCAGAGCCCGGACTTGGAGACACCATAGCTGACGAAGGTGGGGCCGGGGTTCCAGACACGCTGGTCCAGCATGTTGACGATCAGGCCGCGGTTCTCCTCCGGCAGCAACTCGGCGAAGGCCTGCGACAGCAGGAAGGGCGCGCGCAGGTTCGCCTCCATGTGTGCCTCCCAGCCGGCGCGGGTGACACTGTCCCAGGTATCGCGCTCGAAGTGGCCCGCGTTGTTGACCAAGAGCCCGACCGCCCCCTGGCGCCGACCGATCTCCGGCAGCAGGGCCTCGACCTCCGCCTCGTCGCGCAGGTCGGCGGCGTAGAGTTCCGCCTCTGCGCCCAGGGTGCGGACCTCGCGGGCCAGGCTCTCGGCCTCCTCGGCGGAGCGGCGGTAGTGCAGCGCTAGGGCCCAGCCGTCCTCGGCCAGGGTCAGGGCCAGATGACGACCGACGCGCCGTCCGGCTCCGGTGACCAGGGCGACGGGGGCATAGGGGGGAAGCGGCGGCAAGGCGGTCATCGGTCCTGCGATCGGGAAAGCACTCTCGACTGCAATGTAGGCAGCGCGCGGCGCCGCGACCAGCACCCACGCCAGCTTCCTTCGGTGATCATTATTTCGGTATTCCCAGAATCACCGTTGCAACGAAACTCGAGACCGGCTAGGCTCTGCGCCATGATGCTGGAAACCGTCGCCACACAGCTTGAGGCCCTGGGCACGCCCACACGGCTCGCGATCTACCGCAGCCTGGTGCGGGCGGGCGCACAGGGCCGTCCGGTCGGCGGCCTGCAGGCCGAACTGCAGCTCCCCCGCTCCACCCTCTCGCACCACCTGCACCGGCTGATCGCGGCCGGTCTGGTGACGCAGGAACGCCAGGCCACCACCCTGATCTGCCGGGCCAACTATCCGGCGATGGAGCAGATGCTGGCCTTCCTGCAAGAGGAGTGCTGCCGCGACGAGACGGTCTGCCGCTCGGAAGCCAGCTAAACCTTTAAAGTCGGAAACTGGGCCATAGCCCCCTTCACGCGGAGCCAAATAACCATGATGCCGGGAATATCGAAACTTCGTACGGCACCCGAGACCAGCTGTTGCGCGCCGGCACGGCCCTCACTGCTGGGGCGGCTGGGACAGGTGAAGCTCGACCGGGTCTGGCTGGCGGTTGCGCTGCTGCTGGCCCTGCTGTTGCTGCTGGACTCGCAGCAGGCAGCCTCCAGCCTCAGCTTCCTGGTCGAGAGCCTGCTGGGGATCGCCCCCTTCCTGGCCGCCGCGGTGCTGGTCGCCGCCTATGCCCGGGCCAGCGGCGCGGACGGGCTGACGGCGCGGGCCTTCCGTGGCCGGCAGGAGGTGATGATTCTGACCGCCGCGCTCTTCGGTGCACTCTCGCCCTTCTGCTCCTGTGGCGTGATCCCCCTGATCGCGGCGCTGATGGCGGCCGGCGCACCGCTGCCCGCGGTGATGGCCTTCTGGCTGGCCTCGCCGATCATGGACCCGGAGGTCTTCCTGCTGACCGCGGCCGGCATCTCCACCGAGTTCGCGGTCGCCAAGACGCTCTCGGCGATCGCGCTGGGGCTGGCCGGCGGCTTCGCCACCTGGGCGCTGCAGGGCCGCCTCCAGAGCTTCACCCAGCCGCTGAAGCGGCCGCCCTCGGGCTGCGCGGCACGCGGGGTGAAGGACGTGCGGCCGGTATGGGCCTTCTGGCGCGAGCCGGACCGGCGCCAGCAGTTCGGCCAGGAGGCGCGCAGCAATGGCCTCTTCCTCTTCAAGTGGCTGGCCCTCGCCTTCCTGCTGGAGAGCCTGATGCTGGCCTACGTGCCGGCGCAGGAGCTGATCGGGCTGGTCGGTGCCGAGCAGGCCTTCGCGATCCCGCTGGCGGCCCTGGTGGGCGTGCCGGCCTACCTCAACAGCTACGCCGCGATCCCCACCACCTCGGCCCTGATGGACCTAGGCATGAGCCCCGGTGCTGCGCTGAGCTTCATGGTGGCCGGCGCCGTCACCTCGATCCCGGCCGCGGTCGCGGTCCAGGCCTTGGTGCGCCTGCCGGTCTTCCTGACCTACCTCGCCTACTCCCTGATCGGCGCCATGCTCTGCGGCTGGGCCTTCCAGATCTTCCTGGCGCTCTAGGCGACTACAGAAAGGGCAGCTGATCCAGATCAAGGCCGAGCAGCGCCGTTCATGCGTCTATGCGCATGAACGAAGGAATGCTCACCATGATCCTCACCGTACTGTCGGCCCTGGCCGAACCAACCCGCCTCGGCGCGATGCAGCTGCTCGGAGATGGGGCCGAGCATTGCGTCTGCGAGCTGATGCGGGAGCTGGACGCGACACAGAGCCGGATGTCCCGGCACATGCAGGCCCTGAAGCGGGCCGGCTTGGTCGTCGATCGGCGTGATGCCCAGTGGGTGCGCTACCGGCTGAACCCCGCCATGCCGGCGGAGGTCCGCTCTCTCCTGCATGCCGTGCTGCAGGCTGCCGGGAACCAGGAAAGGAAAGCGGCATGAGCGCCGAGACGGCAACCACGCCGCGGCGCGCGCCGCGTCCCGACTGGCAGTGGCATCTGGGCGTGCTTGCCTTTCTGGTGCTCTGGGGACTGCTCTACAGCGCGCTGATCCCGCTCGCCGAATGGATCACCAGCCTGTTTCCGGTGGAGCGTCACAGCCACGTCGGCGAGGCGATCGCCTTCTTCTTCTACGACGTGCCCAAGGTGATGATGTTGCTGACCTTGATCGTCTTCGCCATGGGCCTGGTGCGCAGCTTCTTCTCGCCGGAGAAGACCCGTGCGCTGCTCTCCGGCAAGCGGGAGGGCCTCGGTAACGTTCTGTCGGCCGGGTTGGGCGTGCTCACGCCCTTCTGCTCCTGCTCCGCAGTGCCGCTCTTCATCGGCTTCGTATCGGCCGGCGTCCCCCTGGGCGTCACCTTCTCCTTCCTCATCGCCGCGCCGATGGTGAACGAGGTCGCCCTGGTGCTGCTCTTCGGCCTGGTCGGCTGGCAGGTCGCGCTCACCTATCTCGCCTTCGGCCTCGCCATCGCCATCCTCGCCGGCTTCGTCATCGGCAAGCTGCATCTCGAGGGCTGGCTGCAGGACTGGGTCCGCGAGATCCACGCGGGCGCCGACGCGCCGGTAGGGGGCGAGGACGAGCGCCTGACCCTGGTGGATCGCTACCGCCTCGGCATCGAGGCCGTGCGGACGATCTTCGGCAAGGTCTGGGTCTGGATCATTCTCGGCATCGCCATGGGGGCGCTGATCCACGGCTACGTGCCTGAGGACCTGATGGCCCGCATCATGGGCGCGGAGGCCTGGTGGTCGGTGCCGGCAGCCGTGGTGCTGGGCATCCCCATGTACACCAACGCCGCCGGGGTCATCCCGATCGTCGAGGCCCTGCTCGGCAAGGGGGCGGCGCTCGGCACGGTGCTGGCCTTCATGATGAGCGTCATCGCGCTCTCGCTGCCCGAAATGATCATCCTGCGGCAGGTCCTGACCCTGCGCCTCATCGCCGTCTTCATCGGCGTGGTGGCCTGCGGAATCCTGGCCGTGGGATTCCTGTTCAATCTGTTGTTCTGAAAGGAAAGCGAGATGAAGACGGTCAAGGTCTACGGCCCCGGCTGCAAGCGCTGCGACGCCACCGAGGCCATGGTGAAGGACGTAGCGGCCAAGCTCGGCATCGAGGTCGCCGTCGAGAAGGTCACCGACATGAAAGCCATAGCCATGGCCGGAGTGCTCTCGACGCCGGGGATCTCGATCGACGGCAAGCTGGTCCACTCCGGCGGGCTGCCCGACGCCGCCAAGCTGGAAGGCTGGCTGTCCGCCTGATCCCTGCCCGCGGGGGAGAGAGCCCTTGACCCCAGCGGGCGCCGCTCACCGGCGCCAGGGGCGGTTCAAGGTGCGGTGAATGTTCGAGCTAAAGAGCCGTGGTTCCGACGCACCTCAGAATCAGTGCCCCCGCGCTGCCGGGGAGCCAAGTCCTTTCAGGACTGCGTTACCCACCTCTTACACTGTCCGAGGGGCCGTCCAGCCCCCAAGTGGATCGACAGCCGCCCAACACGCGCGAACCGCCCCTTCTCCGATTCCGTCCGGATGCGCCGGTTGCGCTCGAGCCAAGCCTTAGGCAACCTCTTCATCGCAAGTGGGGTCCATTTAGGGAATCCCGGGTTGAAGAGGCTCGGATCACCATCACCCCCTGAGAGGCTCTCCACATGGGGGATCTCGAATTTGCCCCCTCCACCGATTTTGATCCTATGGAGCGAACGATGGCGCAGATTCCTTGGAGCCTCAAGGGCACGGAGTTCGGAAGCTGCAATTGCGATTATGGCTGTCCTTGTCAGTTCAACGGGCGTCCCTCTTCGCCTGACGGCAGTTGCCGAGCGGCTAATTTCGTCCAGATCGACGCGGGACACTACGGTGACGTGAAGCTTGACGGACTGAGGTTCGCATTTACGGCCGCTTGGCCGAGCGCCGTGCACGAAGGCAATGGTGCGTTTCAGCTGATAATCGATGATCGCGCCAGTGGCCAGCAACGCGATGCTCTCCGACGTATCGTCTACAGCGCGGATACAGCCGAGTTACAGAGCCCGTATTCGGTCTTCATGTCCATGTGTACGACCATCCACGAACCGGTGGTCGCGCGGATCGAGCTAGAATGCGATGTGGAAGCAAGAACCGCGCACGCAGAAATCAAGGAGACTGCAATCTGTGACATCGAGCCGACCCGCAATCCCGTCACAGACGAGCCTCACCGTGCACAGATCGTGCTACCGGACGGTTTCCACTTCACGAAAGCGGAGACGGCCAGCGGTGCCGTCAAGTCGACAGGAGCAGTGCCCCTGAATTTCAAGGACAGCTACGCCTGCCTATTCAACTTGCACATCTCCGACCAAGGCGTGATCCGAGACTGAACGCGGCATGACACGCCTCGATAACGGGTAGAACTTTTTCAGCCTCAGCGATCACCACAACGGGCTTGCGCTCATGGCTACGGATCACGGCAGCCGTTATGTCTCGATGAGCCCTTGTACAGACTGCGGTCAAATTGCGCCTCGAGGCGCGCGAACCGATCGTGACCTCTTCTAGAAACTCTCCACCCAGGGCCTGAGCTCCAGCTCCCAGGTCCAGGCGCTGCGGTGCTGGCGGTGGAGGTCGAGGTAGCTCTGCGCGATGGCGTCGGGCTCGAGCCAGCGGTCGGGCTGCTCGGCCTCGTTCACCGTGCCGCGCTCGGGGTTGGCGATGCCGCCGTCGATCACGAAGTGGGCCACGTGGATGTTCTGCGGGCTGAGCTCGCGGGCCAAAGACTGCGCCAGTCCGCGCTGGGCGAACTTGCCCATGGCGAAGGAGGCCGACTGCTTGTAGCCCTTCACCGCCGCAGACGCCCCGGTGAAGAAGAGCGAGCCCGAGGCGCCGCCCGGACGGGCCAGCATCCGCGGCACCGCCTCGCGCGCGACCAGGAAGGCGGCCCAGGCCGAGACCTCGATCGCATGGCGCACGGCGGCGCGGTCCAGCTCCGCGAAGGGGCCGCGGGTACGGGCCGAGGCGTTGTAGACCACCCAGTCGGGGGTGCCGCCGAAGGCTGCTTCCGCGTCGTCGAACAGCGCCTTCACCTGCGCCTCGTCGGTGGCGTCGCAGGCGAAGGTCTCGGCGCCGGTTTCCCCTGCCAGTGCTGCCAGCTTGCCAGGGTTGCGCGCGGCCAGCCCCACCTTCATGCCTTCGCGGGTGGCCAGTCTGGCCAGTGAGGCGGAAAGGCCGGAGCCCACCCCGACGATCAACAGAGACTCGGTCATGTTCCCTCTCCTGCAAATTCTGCCGCTTCGGCATAGATGGCGTTTGCTTTCAGGAAATTCCCCCTGCAGGCAGCACAGTTCCTTGTCTGCGCAGGGCGGAAAGCATCAGGCCGGCGCCGGACCGGTGGAGCCACGCACCACCAGCTCTGCCGGCAGTTCCCGGTGCAGCGGCGGCTCCTCGGGCGCCGGCGGGCGCATCAGGTAGTCGGCGGCGAGCCGCCCCATCTCTCCCAGCGGTGCGTGGACCGTGGTCAGGCCCGGCGGGATCTCGCGTGCCAGACCCAGGTCGTCGAAGCCGGTGATCGAGAGCCGCTGCGGCACCGCGATGCCCAGGCGTTCGGCCTCCAGCAGGGCGCCCAGCGCCAGCACGTCGTTGCCGCAGAGGATCGCGGTCGGGTCCGGGTCGTCGGCCATCAGGCTGCGCAGCGCCTGGCGGCCCTCGTTGATGCCGTAGGGCCGCTCCAGCAGGCCGGTCAGCGCCAGGCCGCGCTCGGCCAGGGCCGCGCGCACCCCCTGGGTGCGCTCGCGCGCCCGGTCGTTGCCCTGGCCAATGCCGGCGATCATCGCCATGCGCCGATGGCCCAGGTCGTGCAGGTAGGCGACCAGGCGCGCCATGGCGCCAGCATTGTCGAAGCCGATGGTGCTGTGCGGCGAGGCCGGATGGTGCACGTAGGTGCAGACCTTGCGGATGCCGCGGCGCTGCAACAGCGTGTAGACTGCCGGGTCGCGTTCCTCGCCGGTCAGCATCAGGCCGTCGATGCCGCGTACCACCAGATTGTCGATCTGCCGGGCCTCGCGCTCCAGGTCGTAGTCGGTGGCCGCCAGCAGCAGGGTCCGCCCCTTGGCCGAGAGCGCTTCCTGCAGGGTTTGGATCACCGCGGCGAAGATCGCGTTGTCCAGGGTCGGGATCACCGCGCCGATGGTGTTGGTGCGGCTGGAGGCGAGCGCACGCGCCGCCCCGTGCGGGGTGTAGCCGAGCCGGGCGATGGTCTCCTCGACCTTGCTGCGCAGCGCCGGGCGCACCTTCTCCGGATGGCTGAGGCAGCGCGAGACCGTCG
Organism: Rhodospirillaceae bacterium N.6G; assembly: GCA_046233115.1. Lineage (GTDB taxonomy): Bacteria > Pseudomonadota > Alphaproteobacteria > Kiloniellales > JACOMY01 > JACOMY01. The sequence goes on from JBJXHM010000013.1 coordinate 30,272, forward strand.
CGGTCGAGACCCCGGCGGCCAGGGCCACGTCCTCCAAGGTCGGCCGCCCTTCGGCCCTCTGTTGCAAGCGCTTCCCGTCCATAGACCGCAGCCTACGACAGGTCGCGGCGCTACCACAAATGCATTGACGGCCTAGCTTAAGCCCGCTAATCTGGAAAAATGTAAGCGCTTGCAAATCAGAAGGCAGAAGAGAGCGCGGAAATGATGGGATGGATCAAGTCGAGCGCGGCGCTGATCGTCGCCGGCCTCCTCTTCGCCGGATTCCTGGCCAACCTGATCGTCGGCAAGCTGGCGATCATGCAGGGGGCGACGCAGCTTCCGGGCCTGGGCGATGTCGGCGAGTTCGTCCTGCTGCTGCTGACCGTGCTGTTCTTCATCGTCGGCTGCCTGCAACGCGAGGCGGCCGCTGCGAACAACGCGTCAACCCCCGCCACAAACGACGCCGCCAACGATCCGAGACCGCAAGAGTCCAACAGGGAGACCTAAGAGATGTCACGCAAGATCGAAAACGAGGGACCGAAGTCAGAGGAGCGTCGCCGCTTCCTGGAGCTGACCAAGACCTACGGCTTCACCGCCGCGGTGGTCGCGGCTGCCGGCGGCACCCTGCTCAGCCGCGAGGCCTCGGCGCAGACCGCCAAGGAGGAGCGCGAGCGCGAGAAGGAAGCCCAGCACATCATGACCATCGCGACCGCCTACATCCTGGGCGCCTCGCGCAGCTATCCGATCATGCAGCTCGACTTCAAGGAGAACATCCAGAACGCGACCCTGGGCAAGGTCTACGTGAAGCTGGCGGCCGGCGGGCAGCTCGGCGCCGGCGGCGCCCTGGTGCAGAAGGTGCAGAACGGCACGATCCAGGCCGCCCAGCACTCGCTCTCCAATTTTGCGCCCTTCGCGCCCACCGTCGACCTGATCAACCTGCCCTACTTCTGCGGCGCCAATCAGCGCTTCGTGAACCTGGTAACCTCCAAGGCCTGGACCTCCGACGTCCATCCCAAGGTCGAGGCCAAGGGCTTCAAGCCGCTTTGGTACGTGGTGATCGACCCGCGCGTGGTCGCCATCCGCCGCGGCATGGATGGCCCGATCAAGACCCCGGCCGACCTCGCCGGCGTGAAGTTCCGGGTACCGGGCTCGCAGATGCTGCAGCAGTACTACCGCATGATCGGCGCCAACCCGACGCCGGTCGCCTGGGGCGAGACCGCGTCGGCGATAAAGCAGGGCGTGGCCGACGCGCTCGACCCCTCGGTCGGCGCGCTCTACGTCTTCGGCTTCAAGGACGTGCTCTCCTGGGTCACCTTCACCCGCGCCGTCCCCGACAGCCAGGTCTATTCCTGCAATCTCGACTGGTACAATTCGCTGCCTGGCGACGTGCAGGACGGCATCGAGTTCGCGTCGGGCATCACCATGCAGCAGAACCTGGCCAAGGTGCCGGCCGCCCGCGCCTACGCCATGGCCGAGCTGAGCAAGGCCGGGGTGCAGTTCTACGCACCGACCGAGGGCGAGCTGGCCCAGTGGGTCGAGGCCGGCGGCTATCAGCGCAGCGAGTGGGACTCCTTCAAGCTGGAGCTCGCGGGCTCGATGGAGCGCTTTGCCGAGCTCGACGAGGCCGTGAACACCGAGAGCCGCTTCTACGTGCACGACGCCTAGTGCGCGCTTCGGCAGACGGCCGCAGCCGTCCTGCCGCTTGACCAGAGCGACCGGGGCGCTGCATGGCTTGCAAGCCCCGGTCCCCCTCACCCTCCGCCAGCCAACGACGGCCAGCAGGAGAGCCCGGTCCCATGAATGAGCCGCCACGCAAGCCGCGAGAGACCGTCTGGCAGCGCCTCGACGCCAACGCCGAGCGCTGGATGCTGCTGGTCTTCTACGCCATGATCGTCGCCACCATCGTGGTCGAGGTGCTGCGCCGCTTCGTACTGTCCTACTCCTCGATCTGGGGTGAGGAGGTGGCGCGCTACGCCTTCATCTACCTGGCCTGGGTCGGCGCCTCGGCGGCGGTCAAGGAGCGGGCGCACATCCGCATCGACGTGTTGCTGACCATCGTTTCGCCACGCGGAAAGGCGCTGCTCTACCTCTTCGGCGACCTCTGCATGCTGGGGCTGGCCTGCGTCGCGATCTACACCTCGGTCGAATCGATCCTGACCTCGCTGCGCTTCGGCTCGGTCACCCACGGCCTCCGGATCAGCCTGGTCTGGTTCCTCGCCGCCGTGCCGCTGGGCTTCTCCCTCATGGTCTTCCGCCTCGGACAGTCGATCCACCGCGACCTCAGCGACCTGCTGCGCGGCCGGGCTGTCTACGAGGGCGGCAAGCTCTTCGACTAGGGGCGCGGCGCATGCTCTGGCAACAGCTACAGGAACAAACGGTCGAACTCGGCTGGGACTTCTATGGCCCGGTGCTGCTGATCGTGCTGCTGATCGCACTCGCGGTGCCGGTCTGGGCGGCGCTGGGGATCGGCGCGCTCTCGATGCTGCTGATCACCGGCGTGCTGCCGATCGGCCTCTTGGGCGAGGCGCTGTTCGACGGCATCGACCACTTCGCGCTGATCGCCGTCCCGCTCTTCATCCTGACCGGCGACGTGCTGGTCCGGACCGGCCTCTCCGGCAAGCTCCTCGACGTGGCCGACGCGACCACGGGCGGGGTCCGCGCCGGTCTCGGCACCGCCACGGTGCTGGGCTGCGGCTTCTTCGCCTGCATCTCCGGCTCCGATGCCGCAGGCGCCGCCGCGGTCGGCCGCATGACCATCCACCGTCTGGTGGAGAAGGGCTATCCGCAGCCCTACGCCTGCGCGCTGGTCGCCTCGGGCGCCTGTACCGGCATCCTGATCCCGCCGTCGATCGCCTATATCATCATCGGCCTGATCCTCGGCGTTTCGGCCTCCACCCTCTTCATCGCCGCTGCCATTCCCGGCGTCTTGATCATGCTCTCGATCATGGTGACCAACATCGTGATGAACCGTATTCACGGCTACGAGGGCGAACGCCAGGGCTTTTCCTTCAGCCGCTGGCGTCGAGCGGTCTGGGAGGGGCGCTATGCCCTGCTGGTCCCGGTGATCATCCTGGGCGGGATCTACAGCGGCGTCTTCACGCCGACCGAGGCCGCTGCCGTTGCCGTCGCCACCACCATCCTGATCGGCCTGCTGCAGGGCACCTTGAAAGTGGCCGACTTTCCCAAGATGCTGGTGAGTTCGGCCAAGGTGAACGGCGTCATCCTGCCGATCATCGCGCTCTCGTTGCCCCTGGCCCAGGCGCTGGCCGCGCTGCAGGTGCCGCAGGGCTTCGTCTATGCCGTGACCTCGGTCACCGACGACCCGGTGCTGATCATCCTGCTGATGATCGGCATTCTGATCGCCGCCGGTTGCGTGATGGAAACCACGCCGAACATCGTCATCCTGGCGCCGATCCTGCTGCCGCTGGCCCAGGAGATCGGCATGGACGAGATCCAGTTCTGCGTGCTGATGATCACCACCCTGGGAGTCGGCTTCATCACCCCGCCGCTGGGCCTCAACCTCTTCGTGGTGGCGGGCATCACCGGGGAATCGGTGCTGAAGATCGCCTGGCGGGCGATTCCCTACGTGTTGGCCATGCTGGCGATCGTGCTGCTGATCGCCTATGTGCCGATCGTCTCCACCCTGCTGCTGCCGCCGGTCTACTGAGCCATGACGCTTGCCGACGCCTCGATCCCTGCCAACCTCGCCCGCTTCGACCTCACCGGGCGCGTGGCCTGCGTCACCGGTGCCAGCTCGGGCATCGGTCAGGCACTGGCCGACAGCCTGGCCGAGGCCGGCGCCGCCGTGGTCGGCCTGGCCCGCCGTGCCGACCGGCTGGAGGCCTGGCAGGCTCGGCAGGCGGCGGCCGGACAGAGGGTCGCCTGCCTCAGCGTCGACCTGGGCGCGCCGGAGGGAATCGCGGCACTGGCCGAGGCGATCGCCGCCCCCTTCGGCCCACCCGACATCCTGGTCAATGCCGCCGGCCTCAACCCGCGCCGGCCGGCGGAGGCGCTGACGCCCGAGGTCTGGCGCCAGACCCTCGACATCAACCTCTCGGCCCCCTTCTTCCTGGCCCAGGCCCTGGTGCCGGCGATGCTGGCAAAGGGCTGGGGCCGCATCGTCAACATCGCCTCGCTGCAATCGAGCCGCGCCTTCGCCAACGGACTGGCCTACGGTGCGGCCAAGGGCGGCGTGGCCCAGATGACCCGGGCCATGGCCGAGGCCTGGTCGGCGGGGGGCGTCACCTGCAACGCGATCGCGCCCGGCTTCTTCCCGACCGAACTCACGGCCGCCGTCTTCGCTGACGCCGCGCTGGCCGACCATCATGCCCACCAGACTTGCGTCGGCCGCAACGGTCGGCTGGAGGATCTGGCCGGCCCGCTGATCTTCCTCGCCTCCCCGGCCTCCGACTACGTGACCGGGCAGGTGCTCTACGTCGACGGAGGCTACACCGCCAAGTGAGGCTGATGATGAAAGCACTGGTCTATACCGGCACGAAAGAGACGGCCTTCCGCGACGAGCCGGAACCCGAGGCCCGGCCCGGCGATGCCTTGATCGCGGTCGAGGCGGTCGGCATCTGCGGCTCGGACATGCACGCCTGGCACGGCCACGACCCGCGCCGCGTGCCACCGATGATCCTGGGCCACGAGGCCGCCGGTCGGGTCCTGGAAGGCCCGCTGGCCGGACAGCGGGTGGTGGTAAACCCGCTGATCTCTTGCGGCACCTGCACCGACTGCCGTACCGGGCGGGCCAACCTCTGCCAGACGCGGGAGCTGGTTGGCATGCGCATTCCCGGCGCCTTCGCCGAGCGCCTGGCGGTGCCGGCCGGCAACCTGATCCCGGTGCCTGAGGGCATGACGGCCGCAACCGCGGCGCTGACCGAGCCCTGCGCCACCGCCTGGCACGCGCTCTCCCTCGCCGCCCGCGCCGCTTGGCGGCCGCTGCCCGAGTGCCGCGCGCTGGTGATCGGCGGTGGCTCGGTCGGCCTGCTGGGAGCGCTGATCCTCAAGGCCTGGGGCGCCACCGAAGTGCGCCTGGCCGAGACCAACGCGCTGCGCCGCGCCACCGCGGCCGCAGCCGGGATCGAGGCCTTCGACCCGATCGCCAATCCGGCCGAGCCCGCCAGCGCGGAGCTGGTGCTGGACGCAGTCGGCACGGTCCAGACCCGCGCCGCCGCGATCGCCACAGCGCGCCAGGGCGGCGTCATCGCCCATGTCGGCCTGCAGGACTGGGCCGGGGAGTTCGATGCCCGCCGCCTGACCCTGGCGGAGATCGCCTTCCTCGGGGTCTACACCTACACCGATGCCGACCTGCGCGCCTCGATGGCAGCGCTGCACGACGGCCGGCTGGGCGATCTGGCCTGGGTCGAGCAGCGCCCGCTGGCCGAGGGCGGGGCCGCCTTCCTCGACCTCGACCGCGGCGCCACGCCCGCAGCGAAGATCGTGCTCTGCCCCTGACGAGGGACAGCGTCACGGTGCGCAGGCCTTGGGTTTCGGACAGCGGCGGTGCCATGCTGGCGCCCGCTATAGAAGATGAGCCGGCGGAGAGGCCGCCGGGAACGATGAGAGAAGGAACAACAGCCTTGAGGAAGCAGCGATGAGCGGACCCGATTTCCTGGTGCACGACGCGGCCGATTCCGTCGGCGTCGTGGTCGTCGAAGGCGTCACCGCGGGCGCCGATCTGACCGGCCTTGTGATGGAGACCGGCAAGACCGTCAGCATGAAAGCCCTGGCCGACATTCCGCTGGGCCACAAGATCGCGCTGAGCGATTTCCAGACCGGCCACACGGTCCTGAAGTACGGCCACGACATCGGCAAGCTAATCGCCGATGCCAAGGCCGGCGACCACGTCCACGTCCACAACCTGAAGACCAAGAGGTGGTAGCCATGACCGCTCTAGCCGACCGCGAATTCTTTGGTTACCGGCGCGAGAACGGCCGCGTCGGGGTCCGCAACCACGTCGCCATCCTGCCGCTGGACGACCTCTCCAACGCCGCTTGCGAGAAGGTGGCCAACAACATCGACGGCTGTCTGGCGCTGCCGCACCACTATGGCCGCCTGCAGTTCGGAGCCGACCTGGACCTGCACTTCCGCACCCTGATCGGCACCGGCAAGAACCCCAACGTCGCCGCCTGCATCGTGATCGGGATCGAGCCGGGCTGGACCCAGCGCGTGGTCGACGGCATCGCCGCCACCGGCAAGCCGGTCGCCGGCTTCGCCATCGAGGGCAACGGCGAGATCAAGGCCGTCGCCATGGCCTCCCGCAAGGCGCAGGAATTCTCGCAGTGGGCCTCCGAGTTGCAGCGTCAGCCCTGCAAGCTCTCTGACCTCTGGGTCTCCACCAAGTGCGGCGAGTCCGACACCACCTCGGGCCTGGCCTCCTGTCCCACGGTCGGCAACCTGATCGACAAGATCGACCCGCTGGGCGCCACCACCTGCTTCGGCGAGACTTCGGAGCTCACCGGCGCCGAGGCGGTCTGCGCCACCCGTGCGATCTCGCAGGAGATCTCCGACAAGTTCATGCGGACCTGGCAGGCCTACATGGACGAGGTGATCGAGCCCAACAAGACCTCCGACCTCTCGGAATCGCAGCCGACCAAGGGCAACATCGCCGGCGGGCTGACCACCATCGAGGAAAAGGCCTTCGGCAACCTGCAGAAGATCGGCAAGAAGACCAAGTTCATCGACGTGCTGGAGCCGGCCGAGGAGCCGGGGCTGGGCAACGGCCTCTACTTCATGGACACCTCCTCGGCGGCGGCCGAGTGCGTGACCCTGCAGGCCGCGGCCGGCTTCGTCGTGCACCTCTTCCCGACCGGACAGGGCAACATCATCGGTAACCCGATCGAGCCGGTGATCAAGCTCTCGGCCAACCCGCGTACGGTGCGGGAGATGCCCGAGCACATCGACCTCGACTGCTCCGGCATCCTGAACGGGACCATGACCCTGGATCAGGCCGGTGACGCCCTGATCGACATCATGATCCGTACCTGCAACGGGCGCCTCACCGCCGCGGAATCGCTGAAGCACCGCGAATTCGTGATGACCAAGCTCTACCGCAGCGCCTAACCATTCCGGACCGGGCCGCTCCCAAAATCGTGGGGGCGGCCCGGCCGGGCTTGCTCCACTCGGCGAGCCTGATATCAAGGTGGCAACAGCGATAGCGAGGCCCGCCTTGACCGACCGATCCGCCCTGCATTTCACGCTCGTCTCCGCCGCCGGCACGGCCGAGACCGATCTTACCCCCGGCCGCCTGCTGATCGCCGGCTGGACCGGCCGCGATAAGGCCGCCATGCAACACCATATCGACGAGCTGGCCGCGCTCGGCGTCACCCCGCCGGCCAAGACCCCGCTGTTCTACCGGGTGGCCGCGGCGCGCCTCTCCCAGACCGGACGGATCGAGGTTAGCGGCGGCGCCTCCAGCGGCGAGGTCGAGTACTTCCTGGTCAACATCGCAGGCACGCTCTGGGTCGGTGCCGGCTCCGACCACACCGACCGCGAGGTCGAGACCTACGGCATCACCGTCTCCAAGCAGCTCTGCGACAAGCCGGTCGCCGCGACCCTCTGGCCGCTCGCCGAGGTGGCGCCGCACTGGGACGAGCTGAAACTGCGCTCCTACGCGATGATCGACGGCAAGGAGGCGCTCTACCAGGAGGGAACCCTGGCCGGCCTGCTGCCTCCCGCCAGCCTGCTGGAGAAGCTGGCCGAGGAGGAGCCGGAAGGCCTGCAACCCGGCGACATCCTCTTCGGCGGCACCCTGCCGGCGCTGGGCGGCGTGCGCCCGGCGGCGCGCTTTTCCTTCGTACTGGAAGATCCGGTGCTGGGCCGCAGGATCGAGGGCGGCTACGAGATCCAGCCGCTCGCCATCGCGGGGTAGTGGTAGCTCGGGGTTTGACTCAGGCCTTCGCCTGGCTACCGGTCAGCAGGCGGGAGGCGACGTTGATATACTTGCGGCCGGCCTCCTGCGCCTCGGCAACGGCCTCGCCGAGGCTCAGCCGATCGCGGACGCTGGCCAGCTTCACCAGCATCGGCAGGTTGACGCCGGCGATCACCTCGACCTCGGCGTGATCCATGATCGAGATGGCCAGGTTGGAGGGCGTGCCGCCGAACATGTCGGTCAGCAGCACCGTACCGTCGCCGCTGTCAACCGCGCGGACCTGCTCCAGGATCTCGGCGCGCCTGGCCTCCATGTCGTCGTCAGGGCCGATGCAGACCCCGACCGCATGCTCCTGCGGCCCGACGATATGCTCCAGCGCCAGAAGGAACTCGGCCGCCAACCGTCCGTGGGTCACCAAAACAATGCCGATCATCGCTTCCCGTCCTCAATTGGCGGCAAACCTGCCCGTCTTGTGTGCAATGCACAACAGCAAACTTGCGGTGTCTGCCTCCTCTCGCTCAGGCGGCTTGCCAGCCCCGCGGCCACTGCCTAGCGCAGCCCGGACTGTCTGATTGTCCTGCAAATCGTCGCGCCGGGTCGAGAGGTCACCTCATATCCCCGTGACCGCCCATCCCCGTGACGACTGGGCCGGCATCAGGCGTCGCGCGCCGCATCGCGGTGGGCGATGACCACCTGGCGCTGTTGCTCGGTCAGCCAGCGCGCCAGGCGTTCTGCAATGTAGACCGAGCGATGGCGCCCACCGGTGCAGCCCACTGCGAAGGTCAGGTAGCTCTTCCCTTCGGCTTCGTAGAGCGGCAGCAGCGGCTTCAGCCAGGCCGTCAACCCCTGGAAGAAGGGTTCCAGCGCCGGGTCCTCGGCGATGTAGGCGGCGACGTCGGGGTCGCGTCCGGTCTTGTCGCGCAGCTCGGGCTGGTAGTGCGGGTTGCGCAGGAAGCGCACGTCCAGCACCAGGTCGGCCTCCATCGGCAGGCCGAAGCGGTAGGAGAAGGAGGTGACGAAGACCACCAGCCCGCCACCGGCCGCGCGCGCCAGGCTCAAGTGTCCGCCGAGCAACCGGCGGAAGTCGGCCGGGCGCAGCGCCGAGGTATCGATCACCAGGTCGGCGCGACTCCTGATCGGCTGGATCAGGCGACGCTCGGTCTCGATGCCGCGTGCCAGCGGCCGGTCGACCGCCAGCGGATGGCGCCGCCGGGTCTCGCTGAAGCGGCGCAGCAGCACCTCGTCGGCGCAGTCGAGGAAGATCAGGCGTGGCTGCAAGTTCGGCGTGACACGCAGTGCGTCGCTGACCTCGAGGAAGCGGGCGATGGAGAAGTCGCGGGTCCTGAGGTCCACGCCCAAGGCGAGCGGCTTGTCGCTGGCACCGACGAAGAGCGAGGGGATCAGCGCCAGCGGCAGGTTGTCGATCACCTCGTAGCCCAGGTCCTCGGCGGTATCCAGCGCCAGCGAGCGGCCGGCACCGGCCATGCCGGTGACCAGCAGCACCGGGCGCCGCTGTGCACCGGCGCTGAGACCCGTCCCGGCCTTGGTCGCGCGCTCCAGCGCCAGGCGCACGCGCGCCAGGGCAGAGGCCGCGCGGGGGTCCACCAGCGCCCTGGGCACGGCAATCCCCAGGAGCTCGACCTTGTCGTCCTGGGGCAGGCGCTCGATGGTCTCGGCCGGCTCCAGATCGACCACCAGGGCGACCGCGACCGAGACCAGGGCGGCTTGGCCGACGATCCCCATGCCGCGCACCTCCATCTGCCCGCTCAGGACCGGCGGCGCGGTGGCGGTGAGGCGGTCCTCCTCGGCGGTCAGCCGGGTCTGGTCGTCGGCGACCAGCAGGCCCCCGGCATCGATCAGGCGTAGCGCCAAGTCGGACTTGCCCGCGCCCGAGGGGCCACGCAGCAGGATGCCGCGCCCGAAGAGGGAGATACAGGTGGCATGAACAAGCTCGCTGCGGCTCACGTCTCGCCTTCCCTCTTGCTTTCCTACTTCGGACCGCCCTATCTGCCCGACCCGTCAGCTCGGCTGTTCGGCCGCCGGCAGGCGGATGACGAAGGCCGCGCCGACGATGCGCTCGCCTGGCCCCATGCGGTTTTCCGCCCAGATCAGGCCGTGGTGGGCCTCGACGATCTGCTTGGAGATCGACAGCCCCAGGCCCGAGTGGGTCCCGAACTTCTCGCTTTCGGGACGCTCGGTATAGAAGCGGGAGAAGATCGCCTCCAGCTTGTCGGCCTGGATGCCGGGCCCTTCGTCCTCGATCCTGACCTCGACCATCTTGCCGTCGCGCCTGAGGGTGCAGGTGATGGTGCCGCCCGGCGGCGAGAAGGTGGCGGCGTTGGCGATGATGTTGCGGAAGACCTGTCCCAGGCGCCCCTCCAGCCCCATCACCATGAAGCGCGGCCAGCGTCCCTCCTGGCGGATCTCGTAGGTCAGCTCGCGCTCCTCGGCGGCGAGCTTCTGGATCTCAACCAGGGCACGCAGCAGCTCGACCAGGTCGACGGCCTCGCTGTCGGCACGCGCCAGCTCCGCATCGACCCTGGAGGCCTCGGAGATGTCGGTGATCAGGCGGTCGAGCCGGCCGACGTCATCCAGGATGATCTGCATGAGCTGCTCGCGCCGCGCCGGATCGGCCACCCGGCTGACCGTTTCCACCGCGCTCTTCAGCGAGGTCAGCGGGTTCTTGATCTCGTGGCTGACGTCGGCGGCGAAGCCCTCGATCGCATCGAGCCGGGTCCAGAGCGCATCGGTCATCGAGGTCAGCGCGCGGCCCAGCTCGCCGATCTCGTCGCGGCGGTTGGTGTAGTCCGGCAGCGCGATCTTCTTGCCCTTGCCGCTCTTCACCCGGTCGGCGGCCCGCGCCAGGTTGCGGATCGGGCGGGCGATGGTGGCGGCCAGGTAGAGCGACAGCAGAATGGTGACGCTGGTGGCGATGGCGAAGACGATCAGCACGTCGCGGCGGCGCGCATCGACCGAGGCCACGATGTTCTCGCCTCCGCGGCTGAGCAGCAGGGCACCCAGCACCTGGCGATAGCGCTGCACCGGCACCGCCATAGTCAGGATCAGCTCGCCGCGCGGCCCGCGCCTGGCCTCGCCGGCGGACTCCCCGCGGAGCGCCGATTCCACCTCGGCATAGTCCGAGGCCATGCGCGTCACCCCCTCCTGGTAGGGCTTCAGCTCGGCCCCCGGCAGCCAGGCGAAGATGCGGTCCAGGAAGGCGAAGACGCTGTCGGTGAAGCTGGTATCGTTGTTGGGTTTCAGCGGCCGTACGGTGATCACGCCCTGCGGCCCCGGTAGCTGATAGGAATCGACCATCAGCACCCCGCGCCGGTCGAGCGGCCCGTAGAGCCGGGCCCGGAGGCCGGCCTCGCTCAGCAACAGGCGAAGCTGGTGGCGGGTCAGTTCCGGCACCAGGCGCTCGCGGCCGCTGCGGTCGGCCAGCACCGAGGTGGCGCCCAGTGCCAGCGCAAAGACCCGGCCCTGCGTCTCCAGGGCGTTGAGTTCGGCCCGGATCAGGCTCTCACGGTACTGGCTGAGGTGCAGCAGGCCCAGGATCGGGATCGAGAGCGCGATCAGGTTGAGGGTGAGGATGCGCCGCAGCATGGGCGAGCGCCAGAAGCGCCAGCCCTCGGTCCGGCGCGACAGCAGCGAGTCCCCTTCGCCCTCGCGGCGCTGGCCGGAACGGCCGAGGCGACCGGCCGCACGTCCGGCCTTCTCCGAGCGGCGGTCGCCGGAAGCGGCATAGAGCCTGCGGTCTGAGGTGGAAGAGGACATGTCTTGCGGTCGTCCGCGACGGTCAGGGCACGCCGGTCACGGGCGGCCGAACGAGCCCGTCAGGACGGGGACAAACAGCAGGCCTGTCTCGCTCTCAGCCGTCCTTGTAGCGGTAGCCCACGCCATAGAGCGTCTCGATCTGGTTAAAGTCGTCGTCAAGCGCCTTGAACTTTTTGCGCAGCCGCTTGATGTGGCTGTCGATCGTGCGGTCATCCACATAGATATGCTCGCCATAGGCCGCGTCCATCAACTGATCGCGGTTCTTGACGTGTCCGGGCCGGCTGGCCAGCGCCTTCAGGATCAGAAACTCGGTGACGGTGAGCTGGACCGGCTCCCCCTTCCAGGTGCAGAGGTGGCGCTCGCTGTCCAGGATCAGCTCGCCGCGCACCATCGCCGCTTCGCTCTGGCTCTCGCCCTCGGCGACACCCTGGCCGCGGCGCAGCAGGGCGCGGATGCGCTCGATGAGCAGGCGCTGGGAGAAGGGCTTCTTGATGTAGTCGTCGGCGCCCATGCGCAGCCCCAGCACCTCGTCGATCTCGTCGTCTTTCGAGGTGAGGAAAATCACCGGCAGGCTGGAGGACTCGCGGATGCGCCGCAGCAGCTCCATCCCGTCCATCCTCGGCATCTTGATGTCGAGCACGGCGAGGTCGACCGGGGCGGCCTGCAGCGCGCGCAGGGCCTCGGTGCCGTCGGTGTAGCTCTTGACCTTGAAGCCTTCCGATTCCAAGGCAATGGTGACCGAGGTCAGAATGTTCTTGTCATCGTCGACCAAGGCGATCGTGTTCTGCATCGTCTTACCATCCAGCTCTTCGTGGCCATCCAATTTTCGGGTGACGGCGTGGCACCCCTTGCCCCATCGCCCCCCTGCGCCCGGCCGCGCAGGCAACTTTGCCGCATAGCACTTTCCTGCCAGGCGGAGGTTTACCACAGGCCTGCTATACGTATCCTAACACCGCTGCGTAGCCGGAAGCCGCACAAAAAGCATGGCCTATAGGGTGAAGTCTTGGAGGAAATGAGTCATGTCCGGGGCAGCGCAAGCGCAAGAACTCCAGAAACGCGCCGCCGAGATCATCGCGACGAGCCGCCAGGGCAGCTTGGCGACCCGGCTAGCGCGCGGCGATCAGCCAGTGGGCGTAGGCTTTCCTTACGTCTCGCTGGTCCTGCTGGCTCCCGACGAAGCGGGCCGGCCCTTCCTGCTGCTCTCCGACCTTTCGGAGCATGCGCAGAACCTGCAGGCCAATCCCGATCTGGCACTGCTGCTGGAGCAGAGCGAGGGCAAGCCCGATCCTCTGGCCGAACCGCGCCTGACCCTGCTGGGTCGTGCCCGCCAGATCACCGACGACGAGGAGCAGCGTCGGCTGCGCGCCGCCTTCGTCGCCGCCCATCCGCGGGCCAAGGTCTGGGCCGAGTTCGCCGACTTCAAGCCCTATCGCATCGACTGGCTGACTGCTCATTTCGTCGCAGGTTTCGGGCGCATCGCCTGGCTGGATGCGGCCGCGGTCATGGGGCTGCTCCCGGTCCCGGAACACCAGGGATAGAGTGATATCGCTACCAATGAGAGTCATCTGCGCAATTGAAGTGACAGTTCGTAACACAGGTGGCAAAAACCGATCGACCGGCCCAGAGCAAGACCCGAGACGCAGTCGGGGCTGGGGCGGCGGCGCGCCGTGGGTGAGCAGAGGAACGGCGCGTTCAGTGTGAAGGAGGAGAATACAGCGTGAGCGACACAGGACCGACCGTAAGCCGCCATGGCTTGGTCAACCAAGGTATCAAGACCCGTGGCACGGCCTTCTGGAATCTTTCGGCGCCGGCGCTATACGAACACACCATCCGTCGCGGCGAAGGCAGCCTTGGCGACGGCGGCGCGCTGGTGGTGCGAACCGGCCATCACACGGGTCGCTCGCCCAACGACAAGTTCATCGTGAAGGAGCCCTCCAGCAGCGAGAACATCGCCTGGGGCAACGTGAACGTCGCCACCACGCCCGAGACCTTTGACCGCCTGCACGGCAAGGTCGCCGCCTACCTGCAGGGGCGCGACCTCTACGTCCAGGACCTCTACGCCGGCGCGATGGAATCCCATCGCCTGCCGATCCGCGTGATCAGTGAGAGCCCCTGGCACGCGCTCTTCGCGCGCAACATGTTCATCCGGCCGCCGCACGCTGCGCTGGGCGGCTTCGAGCCGGCCTTCACCGTGCTGCACGCGCCCTTCCTGGAAGCCGACCCCGAGCGCGACGGCACCAACAGTGAGTCCTTCATCATGATGGACTTCTCGCGCCGCTTGGTGCTGATCGGCGGAACCATCTACGCCGGCGAGATCAAGAAGTCGGTCTTCTCGATCCTCAACTACCTGCTGCCGGCGAAGAACGTGCTCCCGATGCACTGCTCTGCCAACATCGGGCCGGAGGGCGACACCGCGATCTTCTTCGGGCTTTCGGGCACCGGCAAGACCACGCTCTCGGCCGACGCCAGCCGCACCCTGATCGGTGACGACGAGCACGGCTGGGCCAACGAGGGCGTCTTCAACTTCGAGGGCGGCTGCTACGCCAAGGTGATCCGTCTCTCGGCCGAGGCCGAGCCCGAGATCTATGCCACCACGAAACGCTTCGGCACCATCCTGGAGAACGTGGTCTTCGACGAGGGCACGCGCTTCCTGGACCTCGACGACGCCAGCCTGACCGAGAACACCCGGGCCAGCTATCCGCTGGACTTCATCCCGAACGCCAGCGCCACCGGCATTGGCGGCGCGCCGCGGAACATCGTGATGCTGACCGCCGACGCCTTCGGCGTGCTGCCACCGATCTCCAGGCTCTCGCCCGAGCAGGCGATGTACCACTTCCTCTCCGGCTACACCGCGCGCGTCGCCGGCACCGAGAAGGGTCTGGGCAAGGAGCCCTCGGCCACCTTCTCGACCTGCTTCGGCGCCCCCTTCATGCCGCGTCATCCCTCGGTCTACGCCAAGATGCTGGGCGAGAAGATGGCCCAGACCGGCGCCTCCTGCTGGCTGGTCAACACCGGCTGGTCCGGCGGTGCCTATGGCGTCGGCCAGCGCATGTCGATCGCCCACACCCGGGCCATGGTCCGCGCCGCGCTGAGCGGCCGCCTGACCGAGGTGCCGACCCTGGAGCATCCGCAGTTCGGCCTGGCCGTGCCGGAAGCCTGCCCCGAGGTGCCGGAGGGCGTGCTGGACCCGCGCACCACCTGGCAGGACAAGCAGGCCTACGACCAGACCGCGCGCGAGCTGACCAAGCGCTTCGAGACCAACTTCAAGCAGTTCGAAGCCTACGTCGGCGACGAGGTGAAGGCCGCCGGCATCTACCACGCGGCCTGATCGTCTACGGCAAAGCGACGACCAAAGCGGCGGCGAGCCTCACTCGCCGCCGCTTTTCGTTTGTGAGAAGATGGTTCTGGAATGCCCTTGAGTGGTTGTGCAGCGCCAGGGCTCAGAAGAGCGATTGTTTCCGGCCCAATCCGAAGCGTTCTGCAAGCGGGGAGTGGTCCTTCGGTCAAGCCGAAGGACGACACAAATAAAGTAAATTCATAAACTTACTGTCATCCTTCGGCTTGACCGAAGGATCTTTCAAAACCAGCCCACAACGAAGACACTCCTCCTAAAGCGACGACAACCCAATCACGACTCCTTGCGCAGGTAGACCTCCAAGGTGTCCTGCCAGTCGCCGCAAGGCTTGGCGACCGAGGAGGAGCGCCAGGTCTGGGAGTCGGGGATGCGCTTGAAGCGGTGGGTGCCCTGGCGCTTGCAGTGCACCGGCTTGTCGAACTGATAGAGGTCGTACTCGACCGTGCCTTCCAGGGTGAAGCCCTCGGCGTCGATGCGACTGACGTAGCCGGAGATCTCCAGGCTGTCCCTGGCGGCCTTGCCCTCGCCCTGCTGCCAGCCGGTGAGGTAGTAGAGGCCGAGATCCTCGAAGACCACCAGCTCGCCCCAGGGCTGCTTGCCGACCCAGTCGAGGATGACGCCGTGGCTGCCGACCAGCTGGGCCGCGGCCATGGCGTCCTCGACCTGGGTGGTCACGAAGTCCTCCGGCGGCTCCGGGAACTCCGGCAAGGCGGCGAGCAGGCTGCCGAAGATATAGCCGCGGCGGCCGTCGTAGAGGCTGACGGCATACCAGGTGCGGTCGCGCTCGTCCTTGGTCTCGCCCAGGATCAGCACCTGGGTCCCGGCCTGGAAGGTATCGAGCGGCGCCTGCTTGGTCGAAGGATCGGCCCGGAAGTTCGAGGTTCTGAGCACCATGGCCGGCTCGTAGAGCGGCTCCACCGTCGCCTCCTCGGCCAGCGCGGCACCGGTCGAGAAGAGAAGGATAAGGAATAGAAGCACAGGCATGGTCCGACCTCCGCTGCAGCGGGAACATGAGGTTCCTCTCCAGGTGGCGCCGATCCTCTCCCATCCGCACCAGTGAAGTCCAGGGCTCCCGCGCTAAGCGATCCGCTCCAGGATCGCGAAGACGCGGGGGCCGTAGCGGCGCAGGTCCTCGCCGTTGGTGGCCTCGCGCAGGTCGCGGCGGACCAGGTGGCGGAAGGCCTCGGCGTCGGCCGGGCGCTTGCGCAGCAGTTCGTCCAGCATCGACTTGCGCAGCAGGCCGGTCGCGCGGTCGTGCTCCGGGTTCTCCGCCTGGATCTCCTCGCGCAGCGCCACCAGGCGGGATCTGGCGTCGCGCTCGCTCAGCACCTCCGGCAGCAGGCTGTCGGGAAGCGGGCTTGCCGCCACATGATCCAGGCCGGGCAGCGCCTGCTGCAGCGGCTCGGCCTCGGGTGGCTCGGCTGGAGCCTCCTCGGCCGCGACGATCTCCTCGAGCGGTGCCGCTGCGCTGTCCGCCTCGGCCGGCAGGTCAAGTGCCTCGCCGTCACTGCGGCGCAGGGCCTCCAGGCGAGTGACCAGGCGCCCCAGCGTGGCCTCGGGGTCGCGGAACCAGTCGGTGGACCAGACCCGCAGGATCTGCCAGCCCAGCCGCTCCAGCACCGCCTGGCGCAGGTGGTCGCGGTCGCGCGCCGAGCGGCTGCTGTGATAGTTGGCGCCGTCGCACTCGATCCCGGCCAGGTAGCGGTCGGGCTTGGCCGGATCGACCACCCCGATGTCGATGAAGAAGCCGGCCTGCCCGATCTGGGTGCGGCACTCGAAGCCGCGCTGTTCCAGCCCCTCGATCACCGCCTGCTCGAAGTCGCTGCCGGGCGGGCGGGCGCTCTCCCGTGCCGGCCCCTCCAGGATGCCGGTCTCGGCGTAGGCGAGGAAGGACTTGAGCTCGACCAGGCCGCGGCCGCTGCCCTCGCCCGGCGCCACGTCGGACTGGCTCATGCTGGAGAAGACCCGCATGCGCTGCTTGGCGCGCGAGAACAGCACGTTGAGCCTTCGCCAGCCGTTGTCCTGGTTGATCGGGCCGAAACGCTGCGCCACCCGGCCGCCGGGCTCGGGCGGGCCGTAGGTCATCGAGATCATGATGACGTCGCGCTCGTCGCCCTGCACGTTCTCCAGGTTCTTCACGAAGAAGGGCTCGCTCTGGCGCTCTTCCTCGGCCTGCAGGCGGGTGAGCCGCGGCTCCTGGTCGATCCGCCGCTCGATCAGCTCGGCGATCAGGTCGCGCTGCTCCACGTTCATCGCCACCACGCCCAGGCTCTGGCTCGGCCGTTCCAGCAGATGCTCCACCGCCGCCGCCGCGACGGCCTCGGCCTCGGCCTGGTTGCGGCGGTTCTCGAAGCAGCCCGCCGCCACCCGCTCGAAGCTGAGGCCGCTGTCGGCCGAGTCGCGGCTGGCGCTGGGGAAGAGCAGCAGCCGGCCGTCGTAGAAGCGGGCGTTGGAGAAGGCGATCAGGTCGGGGTGCAGCGAGCGGTAGTGCCAGCGCAGCATCACCGCGGCCAGGCGCTGCTCGGCCATCTCCAGGATGCTCTCCTGCTCGGCCGCCAGCGGCGTCTCCTCGCCCTGGTCGACCTCGCCGGTGCGCTGGAAGAAGCTGGTCGGCGGCAGCTGCCGGGCGTCGCCGACGATCACCACCTGGCTGCCGCGCGCGATCGCGCCGATCGCCTCCTCCGGGCGGACCTGCGAGGCCTCGTCGAAGAGCACCAGGTCGAAGGCGAGCCGGCCGGGCTCCAGGTACTGCGCCACCGACTGCGGTCCCATCATGAAGCAGGGCTTCATCGCCTGCAGCGCCTTGCCGGCCCGGCGCAGCAGCTGGCGGATCGGGATGTGCCGCTTCTGCTTGCCCATCTCGTGGGTCAGCAGCTGCAGCTCGGTCAGCTCCCCGACCCGGCCGCCGCTACGGCCCGGCGGCACCGGCGCCCGGGCCAGCCTGGCCGCGATCTCCTCGGCGTTGGCCTGCATCAGGGCCTCGTCGTTGCCGCGGAAGGCCTCGCGCAGGCGGTCCTGCTCGCCGGCGCGCAGGCGCCGGATCGCGGGAAAGGCCTCCAGCGCGGCGCGGGCCAGCCCGTCGAACAGCAGGTGGTCGTAGAGCGTCGCGGCCAGTTCCGCCGGCAGGGCGCCGCGCAGAACCGCCTCGGCCAGGGCGGTCACCCCCGGCGGCAGGGTACCGCGGTGCAGGGCGTCGATCTCCAGCCACTGCAGCAGCCGCTCCTCCGCCGCCAGGGCCAGGTCGAGGCGCTGCAGGGCGCCGAGGTCGGCGCGGTCCCAGAGGTCGGACTCCAGTCCGACCCGGCCGGCGAAGTCGATCTCCGCCGACAGGGCGGCGTCGCGCAGTGCGGTCAGCGCCGGCAGCCGCCGCAGCAGCTCGGCGAAGCGCTCGTCGGAGAGCGCGGCCAGGGCCTGCGCCTGCTCCTCCGGCAGGCGCAGGGCGAGGAGGCCGAACCAGGGCTCGACCGTCTCCGGCAGAGCCGACAGGTCCTCCTCCAGGCTCAAGAGGGCCTGCCCAGCGGGATCCCTGGCCGTGGCCGCCAGATCCGCGAGGTCGGCCGCGGCAAGCCCCCGGAGGGCCGCGCCCCAGCCGGCGTGGGCCGAGAGACCGCGACCGAAGCGGGCGTCGAGCTTGCCGTGCCAGATGCGCAGCGCTTCGGCGGCGGCGAGCGAGGCCTCCAGCGCCTCCAGACTGCCGGCACCGAAGCCCTCGCCCTGGGCCCGGTCGAGCAGGGCCTCCTGCTCCTCCACAAAGCGGGCGGCACTACGCAGCTCCACGGCCTGGTCTGAGAGGCGCAGACCCGGCCGCGAGAAGCCTAGGACCTCGCGGCGCGCGGCGCGGAAGCCGCCGCTGAGCCAGGAGAAGAGGCCGGCGCTCTCCAGCACGCCGGCCAGGTGGCGCAGCCGCTCGGGTTCACCCAGCCGCTCCGGCGCGACGGCGAAGGCCTGGCCCAGGCGCGCGCGCTGGTCCTGCAGCTTGGCGAGACGCCGCACGTGGCCGGCACAGAGCTCCGCCCCCGCCTCGGACAGTACCGCTTCCGGGACCGGCCCCTGGCGGCCGGGCGCTTCGTTAGCCAGGCGCAGGGCGGCGGCCACCGTGACCAGGGTCGCGGCCTCGCCGCCCCCCGGCTGCCCGAGATGAGCGGCAACCCGCCGTGCCAGCGGCACCGCCGCCGTCAGGCGCGCACGCAGATCGAGCAAGGCCTCGGCCTCCGCACAGAGGTCGGCGAGGGCCATCAGGTCGCTTTCCGGGGCTAGGGCCAGTTCGTGGCGGAGTGGCTCCACCGCCGCCTCGAAAGCGGCCAGCGCCTCGCGCCAGGCTCGGGCGGCGCGGACCGCGAGGCGCCGGTCCGCCTCGCCGATCACCCGCTCGGAGGAAAGGCCGGCCCAGGGGTGCAGGGCCAGGTGCTGCTCCGGACAGGCGGCCGCCAAGGTGGCCAGTTCCGTCAGCAGCCTCAGCGCCTGGTCGCGTTCCCGTTCGCCGACCGACTCCGCTTCGAGATCAGGTGCCTCCAGCCCGGCATGCGCCCAGTCGCCCAGCCGGCGGTAGAGGCGGCCGGCCTGGAACAGGATGCTGGAGACCGGCCAGCCGAGCGCGCCGAAGGGGCTGGCGACGGCCCGGACATAGTCCTGCAAGGCCTCCCGGTGGGCGGCGAGGTCGCGGCGCTGCCGCTCGATCGTGCGCGGCGGCCGGCGCCGCTCCTCCGCGGTGAAACGCTCGCGCAGATCCTCGATCAGGGCCTGGCGCCGGGTCTTGTGGCTGTGCAGCTCCAGCACGAAGTCGCCGAGCCCGGCGTCGTCCAGGCGGCGGCGCACCACCTCCAGCGCCGCCAGCTTCTCGGAGACGAACAGCACCGACTTGCCGCGCGCCAGCGCCGCGGCGATCAGGTTGGTGATGGTCTGCGACTTGCCGGTGCCGGGCGGCCCCTGGATCACCAGGCTCTCGCCGGAAAGCGCGCGCAGCAGGGCCGCGGACTGCGAGCTGTCGGAGCGGTCTACCAGCTCCAGCGCCAGGTCGATCTCCTCGGGGCTGGGCTCGGCTGGCGCCTGGCCGAAGGCGAGCCCGTCGCCACTCCCTTCGCCCAGCAGCAGCCGGCCCAATAGCGGCGACTGCGCCAGGCCCTGCCCAGCCGGCCAGACCGCCGGATCGAGATCGCGGTAGAGCAGCTGCTTGCCGAATTGGAAGAGGGCCAGGGTGGCGGAGCGGCGCACGCGCCAGCCCTCCAGCCCCTCGACCAGACGGCGCAGGGCGGCGAAGTAGGCCTCCGGCGTCTCCTCATCGCCCAGCGGCGGCAGGGCCAGGCCGAAACTCTCCGCCAGTTTCTTCTCCAGCGAGAGGTTGGACTGCAGGTCCTCGCCAGAGTAGCTGAGGCGATAGGCCTGGCGCCCGCCGCGTTCCATCCGGCGCTCCAGCTCCACCGGCAGCAGGATCAGCGGCGCCAGATAGCTCTTGTCGATCCGCGGCTCGCGCCACTCCAGGAAGCCGAAGGCGAGGTGCAGCAAGTTGCTGCCGGTCTCCTCCACCGCGGTGCGCGCGTCGCCGCGCAGCTTGCGCAGGCGGCGCTCCAGCTCCTCGGGATAGAGCAGGGTCTGAATACTGCGGTCGCTGTGCCGGGCCGGACGCTCCGCGCCCTGGTCAAGCGGCAGCTCGTAGCCGGCCTCGATGCCACAGTGAGGCGCCCAGATCTCCGCCTTCGGCAGCGGCAGCGTGTCGGAGGCCGCGCGCGGCACCTGCCCGTCGGCCTGGTAGTAGGCCTCGAGCTCCCTCTGGCTCGGCTCCGGCACGGCGTCGAAGCCGAAGTCCTTGCCGTCGCGCAGGCCCTGGAAGAGCTGGTCGGGCAGCTCGTCCACCACCCGGAGGCAGCCGGTGCGCGAATGGCTGAAGGCCAGCAGGCGGTTGCGCGTGGTGAGATCCAGCAGCTTGGCGCGCAGGCTGTTCAAGATGGGCGCCAGCGCCTTTCCGTCCGTCGTTCCGCTCATGCCCCGATCCGCAGCCCGTCCGCCGATCCCATACCTGCTTTCCCGCCGTCTATGCGATAGAAATTCAGGATCGATACAATCAAAAACCGTGACGAATGCCAAGCCGTCGTTGCGGCGCGCGGGCTGCGTTCCGGCGGCGAAGCTTCCGCAAGTGGCGTCAAGGTCTCGCCGCGTCTCGTCCCTGCCGCGGTAAGTCGGGGGCGCTGATCGGCAAGCAAGAGTCGGCTTTGGGGATCGACCGCCGGGCCGGTTGCAGCTATCGTCAAGGAAGACCACGCCCGACTGTCCGGTGGCCTCGGTGCCACCGGAGAGCCGGCAAGGTGGCGAAAACGATAAGGACACGGGAACAGAAGAGGCTCAACCATGAAATCGGGGATCGCAGTGGCCCTCGCGGCCGCCGGCCTGAGCTTGACGCTCGGCGCCACCGACATGCGGGCGGAAACCCTCCGCTTCGCCTTCCAGGGATCGCTCAACTCGCTCGACCCCTACACCCTGAACGAAACCTTCACCTTGGGCATGCTGGGCAACGTCTACGAAGGCCTGACCCGGCGCGGCGCCAAGCTGGAGATCATGCCGGCCCTGGCCGAGAGCTGGGAGGTGGTGGAGCCCAACCGCTGGCGCTTCCACCTGCGCAAGGGGGTCAAGTTCGCCAACGGCAACGACTTCACCGCCGAGGACGTGGTCTTCAGTGCGGAGCGGGTGCAGGCCGAAGGCTCCGACCTCAAGACCCGCCTGCCGGAGAACATCAAGGTCGAGGCGGTCGACGACTACACCGTCGACTTCATCACCGACGGCCCCAATCCCATTCTCTACTACGAGTGGGACACCTGGTACATCATGGACAAGGACTGGGCGACGGAGCACGACGCGGTCGCGCCCACCACAGCGGCCGACGTGACCAAGGGCTATGCCGCCTTCAACGCGAACGGCACCGGCCCCTTCGTCATCGAGAGCCACGAGCCTGGCGTGAAGACCGTGCTGAAGCCCAATCCGGGCTGGTGGGATACGCCCAAGCACAACCTGACCGAGGTGGTCTTCACCCCGATCGGCTCCAACGCCACCCGCGTGGCGGCCCTGCTGTCGGGTGAGATCGACTTCATGTACCCGGTGCCGACGCAGGACATCAAACGCGTCGAAGGCAACCCCGACACCTCGATGCTGATCGGGCCGGAGCTGCGCACCATCTTCCTCGGCATGGATCAGATGCGCGACGAGCTGCTCTATTCCGACATCAAGGGCAAGAATCCCTTCAAGGACGAGCGGGTCCGCAAGGCCTTCTACCAGGCGATCGATATCGAGGCGATCAAGCAGAAGGTGATGCGCGGCCTCTCCACCCCCTCGGCCCTGATGATCTCGCCCTTCCTCTTCAGCAAGTCGGGCGACTTCTCGCGCTATCCCTACGATCCGGAGGGCGCCAAGAAGCTGCTGGAGGAAGCAGGCTATCCCAAGGGCTTCGAAGTCGGCATGGACTGCCCCAACGACCGTTACGTCAACGACGAGGCGATCTGCCAGGCGGTCACCGCGATGCTAGCCAAGATCGGCGTGAAGGTGAAGCTGAACGCCCAGCCCAAGGCGCTCTACTTCGCCAAGGTGCTGGCGCCGGGTGGCTATGACACCTCCTTCTACCTGCTGGGTTGGACGCCGGGCAGCTTCGACAGCTACAACGTGCTGCACAACATGTATGGCTGCCGCAACGAGGCCGGCGACGGTGGCCCCTTCAACCTGGGCGGCTACTGCAACGAGAAGCTGGACGAGCTGGCCGCCAAGGTGCTGGTCGAGACCGACGCCGACAAGCGCGACCAGCTGATCAAGGAGGCCTACACCATCGGCCATGACGACGTGGCCTACATCCCGCTGCATCAGCAGGGTCTGGCCTGGGGCGTGCGCAAGGGCACCAACGTGGTGCAGCGCGCGGACAACGTGGTGATGCTCTACGAGATCACCATGGACTAGCGGTCACGGAAGGACCCGGTGCGGGCCGGCAGCCCCTGTGCGGATTGCCGGCCCGCCGTCCTTCGGACCTTTCAGTCCCGCCCCCGCCGCCTAGAGCATGCTGGCCTTCATCCTCCGCCGTCTCGGCCAAGCCGCCATCGTGATGCTGGCCGTGGCCCTGCTGGCCTTCATCATGTTCCGCTTCGTCGGCGATCCGGTGAACCAGATGGTCGGCATCGAGACCAGCATGGAGGAGCGGGCGGCACTGCGCGAGCGTCTGGGCCTGAACGACCCGCCGGTCGAGCAGTTCGCCAACTTCGTCTGGAAGGCGGTCCACTTCGACTTCGGCATCTCCTATCAATTCAAGGCCCCGGTCTCGGAGCTGCTGGCCAGCCGCCTGCCGGCAACCCTGGAGCTCTCGATCGTCTCGGCCGTGATGGCCTTGGTGATCGGTGTACCGATGGGAGTCTACGCCGGGCTGCGGCGCGAATCCTGGCTGTCGCGCATCTTCCTCACGGTCTCGCTGATGGGCGTCGCGCTGCCGACCTTCCTGATCGGCATCCTCCTGATCTACGTCTTCTCGGTGCTGCTGGGCTGGCTGCCCTCCTTCGGACGCGGACAGACGGTGGACCTGGGCTTCTGGACCACCGGGCTTCTGACCCTCTCCGGCCTCAAGTCGCTGATCCTGCCGGCGATCACCCTGGCGCTGTTCCAGCTCACCTTGATCATGCGCCTGGTGCGCGCCGAGATCATGGAGGTGCTGCGCACCGACTTCATCAAGTTCGCCCGCGCCCGCGGCCTGAAGCCGAGAGCGGTCAACTTCGGCCACGCGCTGAAGAACGCGCTCGTGCCGGTCATCACCATCACCGGCCTGCAGCTCGGCTCGGTCATCGCCTTTGCCATCATCACCGAGACGGTGTTCCAGTGGCCCGGCATGGGCCTCTTGTTCCTGCAGGCGGTGCAGAACGTCGACATCCCGATCATGTCGGCCTACCTGCTGCTGATCGCCTTCCTCTTCGTCGCCATCAACCTGGGCGTCGACCTGCTCTACTTCGCTGTCGACCCGCGCCTGCGCGTCAGTCGCGCCGGCGGGCACTAGGAGGCGCGCCATGACCGACATGGTTCCGCCAAGCGCACCCTCGGGCAGCAAGAGCTGGTGGGCGCGCGCCAAGGACAGCGACCTGCTCTATTCCTTCCGCCGCTCCTGGCTGGCGCAGGTCTCGGCCTTCGTGACCCTGGTCTTCATCCTGGTCGCCCTCTTCGCGCCGCTGATTGCCCCCTTCAATCCCTATGACCTCAGCCAGGTCAGCCTGATGGACTCACTGATCCCGCCGGTCTGGGTCGAGGGCGGTGAGCCGCAATTCCTGCTGGGCACCGACGACCAGGGCCGCGACATCCTCTCGACCATCATGTACGGCGCCCGCATCTCGATCTTCGTCGGGCTGGCCTCGGTCCTCTTCGCCGCCACCCTGGGGGTCTCGCTGGGCCTGCTGTCGGGCTACATGGGCGGGGCGGTCGACGCCCTGATCATGCGCCTGGCCGACATCCAGCTCACCTTCCCCGCGATCCTGATCGCGCTCCTGATCGACGGCATCGCCGCGGCCCTGCTGGGCGGACAGGAGGACGCCTTCACCGCCTATGCGGTGCTGACGCTCTCGATCGGGCTGGCCTCCTGGGTGCAGTTCGCACGCACGGTGCGCGGCTCCACCCTGGTCGAGAAGAACAAGGAGTACGTCCAAGCCGCCCGCATCATCGGCCGCCATCCGCTGGCGATCATGGTGCGCCACGTGCTGCCCAACGTGCTGGGGCCGGTGCTGGTCATCGCCACCATCAACCTGGCGCTGGCAATCATCCTGGAGGCGACCCTGAGCTTCCTCGGCGTCGGCGTGCCGGTGACCGAGCCCTCGCTCGGCACCCTGATCCGCGTCGGCAACGACTTCCTCTTCTCCGGCGAGTGGTGGATCACCTTCTTCCCGGGCCTGGCGCTGGCGGTGCTGGCGCTGGCGGTCAACCTGCTGGGCGACTGGCTGCGCGACGCCCTCAACCCCAAGCTCCGGTAAGCCCATGGCCAAGCCCCCGCTCCTCTCCGTCCAGGACCTGGTGGTCGAGTTCCCGACCCGCCGCGGCACCTTGACCGCCGTCGACCGGGTCTCCTTCGACCTGGCCGAGGGCGAGGTGCTGGGCGTGGTCGGCGAGTCCGGTGCCGGCAAGTCGCTGACGGGGGCCGCCATCATCGGCCTGCTGGAGCCGCCCGGCCGCATCGCCTCCGGCGCCGTCTACCTGGAGGGCCAGCGCATCGACCAGCTGCGCGGCGAGGCGCTGCGCCGGATCCGTGGCGCGCGTATCGGCATGATCTTCCAGGACCCGCTGACCAGCCTGAACCCGCTGATCACCATCGGCCAGCAGCTCACCGAGACCATTCGCACCCACAAGCCCCTGAGCCAGGCCAAGGCGCGCGAGCGGGCGCTGGCACTCTTGACCGAGGTCGGCATCCCGGCGCCGGAGCGGCGCATCGACCACTACCCGCACCAGCTCTCCGGCGGCATGCGCCAGCGCGTGGTGATCTCGTTGGCCTTGGCGGCCGAGCCGCGCCTGGTGATCGCCGACGAGCCCACCACCGCACTCGACGTCTCGATCCAGGCGCAGATCACAGCACTCCTGAAGCGGCTCTGCCGCGAGCACGGCACCGCGGTCATCCTGATCACCCACGACATGGGCGTCATCGCCGAGACCGCCGAGCGGGTCGCCGTCATGTACGCCGGCCGGGTGGTCGAGATCGGCCCGGTGCGCGACGTGGTGAAGTCGGCCCGCCACCCCTATACCCGCGGCCTGATGGGTGCCATCCCCAAGGTCGGCGAGGCGCTGGACCGCCTGACCCAGATCCCCGGCTCGATGCCGCGGCTGACCGCGATTCCCGAGGGCTGTGCCTTCAACCCGCGCTGCGGTGAGGCCTTTGGGCGCTGCCGCGCGGCCCCGCGGCCGGAGCTGATGACCGCCGGCAAGACCCAGGCGGCCTGCTGGCTCTATGCCAGCGCGCGGGAGGAGGCCGGCTATGACTGATGCCAGCCCCGACATTCTCGTCGAGGTCGAGGACCTGGCGCTCTCCTTCGACGTCTCCGACCCGGCCCTGGTGCGGCTGATCAACCGCAGCCCGAAGCTCTACGTGCGGGCGGTCGACGGCGTCTCCTTCGAGATCCCGCGCGGCGCCACCTTCAGCCTGGTCGGCGAGTCGGGCTGCGGCAAGTCCACCGTGGCGCGCCTGCTGGTCGGGCTCTACCGCCCCTCGCGCGGCCTGATCCGCTTCGAGGGCAAAGACCTGGGCGAGGCGGCCAAGAGCCGGCGCGCGATGGCACCGATCCGCCGGCGCCTGCAGATGATCTTCCAGGACCCCTATGCCAGCCTGAACAGCCGCTGGCGGGTGGAGCAGGTGATCGCCGAGCCGCTGCGCGCGCACGGCATCATGCGCGACGGCAAGCAGATCCAGGCCCGCGTCGGCGAGTTGCTGGAGCAGGTCGGCCTCTCGGCCGCCGACGGGCGGAAGTTCCCGCACGAGTTCTCCGGCGGCCAGCGCCAGCGTATCTCCATCGCCCGGGCGCTGGCCAGCGAGCCCGAGTTCCTGGTCTGCGACGAGCCGACCTCGGCGCTGGACGTCTCGGTACAGGCGCAGATCCTGAACCTGATGCGCGACCTGCAGCGCCAGCTCGGCCTGACCTATCTCTTCATCAGCCACGACCTGGCAGTGGTCTACCACATCGCCGACTGGCTGGGCGTGATGTACCTCGGCCGCCTGGTTGAGGTCGGGCCGGCGCGCGCCGTCTTCGCCGAGCCGCAGCACCCCTATACCCGCCTGCTGCTGGACGCCATCCCTGACCTGGAGATGAGCGGGCGCCAGCGTCGCCCGGTCGCCGGCGAGGTGCCGAGCCCGATCTCACCGCCCAGCGGCTGCCACTTCCATCCGCGCTGTCCGCTGGCCAACGAGCGCTGCAAGCGCGAGCAGCCGCTGCCGCTGGCCCAGGCCAACGGCGTCGCCGTCGCCTGCCACGCCGTCGAGGAGGGCCGCGCGGCGGCCGAGTTCGAAACCCACAGACGCAGCATTTCTTGAGGAAGCAACCCCATGTCCAGTCTCTATGCCGGCGGTAAGATCTTCGACGGGGAGTCGATGCTGGAGGGCCAGGCCCTGCTGGTCGAGGGCGAGACCATCGCCCGCATCGCCCCCCTGGCCGAGTTCGAGGGCTTTGCCGGGGAACGCATCGACACCACGGGCGCAACCCTGCTGCCCGGCCTGATCGACTGCCACGTCCACCTGAACTTCACCGCCTCCGGCGACCCGCGCGGCAGCCTGGACAAGATGGGCCCCGGCCAGATCGTGCTGACCGCGCTGGCCAACGCGCAGAAGAGCCTGGCCGGCGGCATCACCGCACTGCGCGACTGCGGCGGCAAGGACTACCTGGAGTTCGCGGTCCGGGACGCCTGCAACAACGGCACCTTCCTCGGCCCCACCATCCGCTGCGCCGGCCGCATGATCTGCATGACCGGCGGCCACGGCAACTACACGGCCCGGGTGGCCGACGGCGTGGACGAGGTGGTGAAGGCGGTGCGCGAGCAGGTGCATGCCGGCAGCGACCTGGTCAAGATCATGGCCACCGGTGGGGTGATGACCCCCGGCGTGAACCCGCAGGACGCCCACTACAGCGCCGAGGAGATGGCCGCCGGCATCGCCGAGGGCCACCGCTTCCACCGCCCCTGCGCCAGCCACGCCCAGGGCCGCGAGGGCATCATGAACGCGGTCATGGGCGGCATCGATTCGATCGAGCACGGCATCTTCATGGACGAGGTCTGCGTCCAGGCGATGCTGGAGCGCGGCACCACCCTGGTTCCCACCCTCTCGGCCATCACGAACATCCTGGCCAATGCCGAGCGCGGGGTGCCCGACTTCATCATCAAGAAGGCGCGCGACGTCGAGACCCCGCACCGCCGCTCGATCAAGATGTACTATGAGGCCGGCGGCAAGATCGCGATGGGAACCGACGCCGGCACGCCCTACAACACCCATGGCGACAACGCCCTGGAGCTGGCCTACATGGTTGAGGTCGGGATGAAGCCGATCGACGTGCTGAAGGCGGCCACCGTCAACGCCGCCGAGCTCAACCGACTGGACCACCAGGGCCGCCTGGCCGAGGGCAAGCTGGCCGACCTGCTGCTGGTCGACGGCGACCCCAGCGAAGACATCGCCATGGCCGCCGAGACCGCCAACCACCGCCGGGTGGTGAAGGCCGGCGTGGTGGCGAAGGAGCGGGGGTAAGGCCCCTACTCCTTCCTAGAGCCTTCCTTGGAAAGCGCCTGCCCGCCGCGCCCACTCGGTCAGGCGCGCGGTGGCAGTGGCGTCACGCGTTCCGGCGCCGCCCCTGGTCGCGCGCTTGTCCAGCACTGTGCTTACTACTCCCTCTCGGCCCTGGTCTCTATAGTTGACTATATGAAGAATTGATGCAATCATAGATCAAAAGTTACTGTCCTGCACAGACACTATCTGCTGAGGGGGCTTGCGATGCGTGAGTGTGATTTGATCATGAAGGGCGGCATCACCTCGGGTGTGGTCTATCCCTTCGCGATTACCAAGATCGCCGCAAGTTATCGCCTGTGTGGCATCGGCGGATCCTCCGCAGGCGCCATCGCGGCCGCACTGGCTGCAGCGGCCGAGCGACGGCGGCAGATCTCGCCTGAAAAATCGGACATGGCTGGGTTCGACGAGATCGAAACGATCGCCGAGGGCCTGGCAAAGGACATGGGGTC
Source organism: Rhodospirillaceae bacterium N.6G (assembly GCA_046233115.1). Classification (GTDB taxonomy): domain Bacteria; phylum Pseudomonadota; class Alphaproteobacteria; order Kiloniellales; family JACOMY01; genus JACOMY01. The sequence continues at coordinate 58,954 of JBJXHM010000013.1, forward strand.
CTTGCTGCAGCCCTCGCCGGACATGAAGGGCCTCTACAGCATCCTCCTGGCAACGGTCGAAGGCGACGGCTCCAAGTGGAAAGCCGTGGCGCTAGCGCTCTTGCGGGAGAACAAGACGGCCGTCGTCGTAGGGGCAGTCCTGCTGCTCCTGGGCATTGTCCTGGCCCTCGTCCTCTGCAGCTTCTGGTTTGCGGCTCTCGCCGTCCTGGTCGGGATCCTGACCACACTTGGGATGGTCGCCGTCTCACTCTACAAGTCGGTCATGCGGGATCTGCCCCGCAACGACTACGGCATGCTGCCCGGCATCACGCAGCCAGGCCACAGCAAGCCCGGACTGACCGACTGGCTGGCGGACCAGATCGACATCGTGAGCGGCAATCTGGGGCCGGACGGCCGACCGGGCGACCCACTGACCGTCGGGCAGCTCGAAAAGGCCGAGGTCGAGCTCGCCGCAATGACGACCGACCTCAGCAGCCAGAGGCCCTTCCAACTGCCCTTGCGGACGGCGCACCACTTCTTCTCGAAGGCGGAGTTCGAGAAACTCTTTCCCCAGCGCGTGGTGCGCTACCTGATCGGGGACGCGACCCCGGCGGACGCGACCGGGGATGGGGGACCGGACGACCTCTACCCGCTCAGGCCCGGGGGCGACTTTCCGGTGCTGCTTTGCGCCCGCCTCTCCCTCAGCTTCCCGATGCTGATCCGGGCCGTACCGCTCTGGCGCAAGGACTACGGGATCGAGACCGAGGACGGCAGTGCCGGCGCCTGGCGACGCTGCGTCTTCTCCGACGGCGGCATCTCGTCGAACCTGCCGGTGCATTTCTTCGATGCCTGGCTGCCGCGCAGACCCACCTTCGGGATCGCCCTGACCGCTTGGGAGAAGGCAAGACACGGCGAGCAGCGCGTCTACCTGAGCGACCGGCCAAGGCAGAACACCAACCTGCCGATCCGTCCGATTAAGGGCCTCGGCGGCTTCCTCTTCTCGATCGTCAACGCGGCGAAGGACTGGCAGGACACGCTGCAGACCCGGCTGCCCGGCTTCGCGGAACGCATCGTCGAGATCCGCCTGGACGAAAGCAAAGAGGGCGGCATGAACCTCTCGATGGAGGAAGAGACCATCGATCGGCTGCAAGAACTGGGCCGCAAAGCGGGATGCAAGCTGGCGACCGAGTTCAAGTTCGACGAGAACCGTTGGCGCCGCGCCCTCTCCCTGTTGCCGGAGGTCGAGGCCTCGCTCGAGGCCTTTGCAGAGTCCTACGATACGGCACCTCCCGGCCAGTCCGACCTGACCTATGCCCAACTGCTTACCGCCTACCAGCCGGATCGATACAAGCCAGAGAAGGCCTGGAGGCAGGAGGTGCTGTCGCCCTTCGCGGAGAGCCTGGCAGCAATCGGTCGCAAGGTGGCCGACGATCGGGGGAAGGCCGGCCAGACGATCGTTCAGAAGGGCAAGATACCGTCCCAGGATGCCGGCATGCGCCTCCTGGCCGAGGCGGACCGGCGCCCGCAAAAACAGTCCGAATCCTAGCCCCCGCCGAGACGGGGAGCGCCGTCAAGCCGACACGTCACCGTCTCAGTCGGCATGGCCGGGTCGAACCCACTGCCGCCCGATTGAGCAAATTTGGCTGCAGCTTCCTGCATGATCACTGTCACCCCCGGACTTGATCCCGGGGTCCACGTGTTGGTGTCGCGGTGATCTGGAGAACCGGGGCGCGAAACCAAAACGTAGATGGCCGGGGTAAGCCCGGCCATGACGGTTTTAGGGGATAAAGGCGACTGAGCATCGAACGTCTATCCTGTGGTCGGATCTTAACCGGGCAGCTGTAGGTCGATCCCGGCCACGACAAGCGCGGTTCCACGCCCCAACCTTGCCCCCTAGGATAGGTCCCAACAGCATCCAGGGAGCCCTCCATGCCAGCCATGATCTCGTTCCGTTCGGTGGTCGATCCGGCCCACTGCGATTTTCTCGGGCACATGAACGTGTCGCGCTACTTCGCGGCCTGTTCCGACGGCGTCTTCGCCTTCCAGTCGGAACTGGGGCTCACCCCCAGGGACATGCGCGAGGGGCGTCGGCTCTCCTTCGCCGTCGTCCATGCCGAGAGCGACTTCAAGGCCGAGCTCTCCGCCGGCGACGTCATCCGCCTGGAAACCTCGATCGTGCAGATCGGCTCCAAGTCCATGACCTTCCGCCATCGCCTGATCCGCTGCGAGGACGAGACCCTGGCCTTCGAGACCCTGTTCACCTGCGTGCTGCTGAACCTGGAGACACGCCGGGCTGCCCCCCTCCCCGACGACCTCCGAGAAACGGCGGCGACGTGGTTGGACTCCTGAGCCACCGCAAGACACAAAAGAAAGACGGCACAATAGATTAACAATAGGCTGTTGTAATTCCTGGATTATTAAGATATAATACATCTAGAAAACATATAATTACAGTACCGCATCGCAACAATGCGGGGCGGTTGTGACTCCGGAGCGACGGCTTCTGGAGAAGGGACGGACTTGTCCCACGAACAGGGGGATCACGCCATGCGCGAGACGACCGGGAAGCCTTTGCCGCTGGAGGCGGTCGCCGGCGGCGGCCTGCTCAGCCGGCGGCTTCTGCTGGGCAGCGGTCTGGCGCTGGGCGGTGCGGCGGCCGGCCTCGGCATGGCCGGCGCGGTGCGGGCGGAGGCGACGCCGCCAGCCGGAGTCAATCCGGACTGGGTGACGACCGAGGGGCTGCCGGTGCGCGGCTACGGCCTGCCGGCGCCGCAGGAGGCCTATGTCCGGCGCGCGCTGATCCAGCCCTACCAGGACCTGGCACCCGCCTTCAGCTTCTCCGGCACGCCGCTGCAGCACCTGGAGGGCACCATCACGCCGAACGGCCTGCACTACGAGGTGCACCACGGCGGCCGGCCGAAGCTGGACCCGGCGCGGCACCGCCTGATGATCCACGGCCTGGTCGAGCGCCCGCTGGCCTTCGACCTGGAGAGCCTGACGCGCTATCCCACGCTCAGCGCCACCCACTTCCTGGAGTGCTCCGGCAACTCCTTCTTCAACGCCATCCTGCCGGAGCCGATGCAGGCCGGCTGCGACCTGCTGCACGGCCTGGTCTCCAACGCCGAGTGGGCGGGAGTGCCGCTGGCGGTGCTGCTGGACGAGGCCGGGGTGAAGCCGGAGGGGCGCTGGGCGATCGCGGTCGGCAACGACGCGCCGAGCCTGGCCCGCTCGATCCCGGTCGAGAAGCTGATGACCGACGGCCTGCTGGCGCTCTACCAGAACGGCGAGCGGCTGCGGCCCGAGCAGGGCTATCCCATGCGCCTGCTGCTGCCGGGCTGGGAGGGCAACATGAACGTGAAGTGGGTGACCAGCCTCTGGATCACCGACGTGCCGGCCCACACCAAGGACGAGTCGGGCGAGTACACCGAGCTGCTGGCCGACGGCGGGGCGGTGAAGTTCACCTTCGGCATGGGGGTGAAGTCGGTGATCACCCGCCCCTCGGCCACCCTGACGATGAGCGGCCCCGGCCTCTACGAGATCTCCGGCCTGGCCTGGTCCGGCGCCGGCCGAGTGCGCAAGGTGGAGCTCTCGGCCGACGGCGGCCGGAGCTGGGCCGAGGCGGCACTGGCCGAGCCGGTGCTGCCGCGCGCGCTCACCCGCTTCCGCCTGCCCTGGCGCTGGGACGGCGGCGCAGCCGAGCTGATGAGCCGGGCCGAGGACGAGAGCGGCGCGGTGCAGCCGACCCGCACCCTCTGGAAGACCCGCTACGACCCGAGCAACTTCCTGCACTACAACGCCATCCAGGCCTGGCGCGTGACGCCGGGGGGAGCGGTGGAAAATGTCTACACCTAGGATCCTGGCCACGGCCGCCCTGCTGCTCGCCGCCACCACGGCGGTGCGCGCAGAGAGCCCCAACCTCGGCCAGCCGCTGGCGCCCGAGGAGATCCCGCTCTATGCCGTCTACGTCCTGCCCGACGGCCGCGGCCTGCCGCCCGGCGGCGGCACGGCGCTGGAGGGGGAGGCGCTCTACCAGGGCTTCTGCGCGGCCTGTCACGGTGCGACGGGTGTCGAGGGCCCGATCACCCCACCGGTCGGCCCGAACGAGATCTGGCCCAAGCCGGCCGGCCGCCACTGGCCCTACGCGACGACCCTGTTCGACTACATCCGCCGCGCGATGCCCTTCAACGCGCCGAAGTCCCTGACCGACGAGGAGGTCTACGCCATCACCGCCTACATCCTCCACCGCAACGGCCTGATCCCCGAGGACGCGGAGATGAACGGCCAGACCCTGCCGCAGGTGCAGATGCCAAAACGCGACGGCTTCATCGACGTGTGGGAGAAGCAGGGGGAGAGGCCTTGGTGAAGGGCGAGCAATATCTGATACCAGGACCGGGGCGCTCGGGAAGTGTCTCAGCTGGAAATTTGACCGCGCCTCGCGCGATCCCCACCTATATGCATAGTGCTACGCATAAATGAGGACGCGTTCATGGCTCAGTACGCTATTGCATTCGATTTGAACACCCGTGCAATGCGGGACGACGGACTCTCTTCAGCCGAGATCACAGCAGTCTATCAGCGAGAAATCCCAGACGCCTTGGCGTCCTGCGGCTTCACGGCTCATCCGCAGGGGTCCCTTTATCATACTGAGCAGGACCAAGATCCGATCACGGCTGTCATGCGCCTCCAAGGATCGCTCCAGAATGGAGCCCCTCGGTTCTGTCAGTATGTTAGCCGCGTTCACGTCTTCCGGATGGAGGAGTGGAGTGATGTTACTGACCTAATCTCTGGACATCCGGCAGCGGGCGCACCAGAAGCCGAAGAAGAGTTTGAGGAGGCCGAGCTTGCCTAAAGGACCAAGAGGTCAGAAGCGGCCCGCAGACGTGATCGGCAACGCGGCCAGGATCGCGCAGACCACGATTGGTGAGGTTGAGGACGAGAACGACGACGACGGTAAAGACCCTGCGGCTAAGGCTCTCGGGTCAAAGGGCGGGAAAGCGCGGGCGTGTGAATTGCCAGCCGAGCAGAGGTCGGAGATTGCGCGAAAGGCGGCGGCCAAGAGAGATGGTCAATGTAGTCATTTTTTTTGCCACGCTGCCGAAGCGCCCTTCAATTGTGGGACACGCTCAATCAGGTCTCGTTTTGCTAGCCGATAAAAGACCTCTTTCATTGTATTCTCTGACTCTATTCCTGTCAGTTCCCTTGCGATCCGATTTGTGATCATCGCGTGATTTTCGAGATAGTCCATCACGGACTCTTCTGGCGAGGCAAGCGCATCATGTTTGATCGTCACCAGCACCGAAGCTTGAAGTTCTTCGATTACCGGTGGCTTTAATCGTAGCTTTTGCATCGCTTTAAATGCCGTATTCAATCCCTCACCAACATCCTTATTTGGTGGGTCAGGAAATTTATTTATCAATCTTACAATTGCACCGTTTCTTGCGAACTGTTCATCAAGTAAGTTGCGAACGGTAACATGGCCAGGAAATAGTCCTGGGCTTTCCACTTCTACACGATTGTCGAATACTCGAATTTGAACGTCAGTGGCAATACTGTAGTCGCGATGAAGTATCGCATTCGTAACAATTTCGTGCAATGTTTCAAATGGGTACTTGACCGCTTCCAAACCTTTTGGTCCGAGTTTTTGAATGCCTTCTACCATCGTTACTGTGGATTCCACAGACTTTTTAATCAGGTCATACAAGTGACCTTCTATTGACAAGGGGGTTCCGTCGAGGGTTTCGCGCGTTGCAGCCTTGACGGTCTTGTATCTGTACAGCTTTACCCCAGAGCGCTTTGGCAGCGCAGCTTGCGGCTCATCGGCAAAAAGCAAGACTGCGGCAACAACTGGTTTCTCGCTTTTTATCAGGCTCTGCTTTTTCAAGAATCGCATTGGATCTACTGTCGGGACTACAGCTTCGATAAACGAAACAATCACATCTGATTCTGATACAATATCAATATCAACGTCCACCGTCTGCTTCTCAAAGCTTTCGATTCCCTTGTCAAGCCTCAACCTTTCAATGGCCGATTCGCCTTTAACTTCAAGATTTTGCGCTCCTCGTCGTATATATATCTTCTTGTTATGTGCCCTTGCTATCTGTGGTGTTCTTTGCACTTGAATATGTAGCACCAAGCCAGTCGACCCTGCAGCACGCAGATATTCATAAGAGTACTCTGCACCAAGCGGAAAAAGTGCCTCCAAGGATTGGATATGGCCGTTTCCGGCCTCGACGTCTTTGAACCCGTGCCACTGCCTGAACTTAACGCCCATTATATTCTCTTCACTTATGCCAATGTACAAATCGCCACCTGCGGCGTTTGCAAAGGCAGTGATCGCAACCCCCAGCTTCTTGGTCGAAACCTCAATGGACTTGAGGTCTGCGAAGTGCCCCTCCTCAAGATTCAAAAGTCTGTCGCGCTGACCGCCGGTAATCTCAATAACATCTATACCTCTGCTCGTTACCACACCCGTTCTCCGCTTGATATCCGGTATACATTCGAGCATTTATCACAAAGAACCCTGGACATCCACTGATAATCTCCAGTTAACCGGCGGCAAGTGGCGATAAGGACCTACAAGAACAACTGCCATACGCTTAACGGTAAGGACAAAAGTTCACATAGTTAGAGCATAAACAAGTTGCCCCTCTCCAAGCGAGGCATGATCCTGCTGTACAGAGTCGGTAATTGCCTGACAGAGCCACCGTTTGGTGGGGGTTAGGCTGCCACCTTGGGATCGGTGTGAGAGGACGTGTTCCGGGCCCTGTATTTCTCCTTTTGTGAAGGGATGCCATCGCAGAAGGCCTTGAGGGGCATTCGGCCCTGGATGCCCCGGCCCTGATGCGGCCGCTTGGTATTGTAGCTCTCCAGATTGCGATCGAGCGAGGCCTGCATCTCTTCGACGGTCTCGAACCAGGTGCGCCGGCCCTCGACGCGGAAGTGCTCGTCAAGCAGCGTTCGATGCAGGCGCTCGACGATACCGTTGGATTGCGGCCTGGAGACCTTGGTGCGCTTGTGCTCGATGCCCTCGAGCTGCAGGAAGAGCTCGTAGGGATGCAGGTCCGGCCGACCGCAGAACTCCCGGCCGTTGGCGGACAGAACGGCGTCAATGGTGGCGCCGTGCTCCTCGAAAGTCGAAAGCACGTCGTTGTTCAGGGTCTGCACTGCCGTCAGCGGGATCTTGGTGGTGAAGAGCCGGCCCCAGGCATAGCGGGAATGGCAGTCGATGGCCGACTGCAGATAGATCCGTCCCACGCCCTTGAGGCTGCCCACCAGGAAGGTGTCGACGGCAACCAGGGCGCCTGTGTGTGGGGCTTCGATGTGGCGCTCTCGGAACTCCGGGCTGAAACGTTCCAGCGCCTTGATCTGCTCTTCACTGAGCTCCAGCTTGCGCTCGGACGTCGCCTTCTCCAGGCGCAGCAGGCGCTCATGCTTGGTCAGCAGGTTGTGGCGCTGCCAGACACCGCGCACGCCGCCGGCCAAGACCTGGACACCTCGGAGCGCCAGCTCCTGAGCCACTCGCGTGCAGCCATGGCAGGGATGATCCATGGCGTGCGCCAGGACCGCCTCTTCGACCTCCTTGGCGACCCGGTTGGGGTGCGGGCCCTTGGCGCCCGGCAGGCGGTCGATCAGCCCCTCGGCACCATAGGTCTGATAGTTCCGCCGGATCTCGTAGAACTGCTGGCGCGAATAGCCCATCACCTTGCAGGCCTTCGAGACGTTGCCCAGATCCTGGGCCAAATCGAGCAACGACAGCTTCCGCCGTGCTACCTTCTGTGCGCTGGTCATATCGCTTTCCTCTGATCGGGTTGGACGTCGTTTGGCGATGACATCCTAACCCCAACCGAGGGCGGCACGGCTGCGGCCGGACCTGGCTCAAACCAGGTCCGGCAACCATCCAATTGTCAGGTCAATACCGACTCACTTCATTCTGAGCGAGAGGTCGGGTACCCTGGTCATCAGGAGGCGCTTGAGCCCGATCTCCGTCTCGAGGCGGCCCTCATGTTGCTGCAGGGTGCGCAGGAAGTAGAGCAACCAGGGCGGCCAGTCTGGCGTCTCTCTGCGGATCGTGCGCTGGGTCTGGCACAGGGCGACGTAGCAACTCTCCTCGCTCTGCTCGATGATGCTTTCAAGGAAGCTGTAGGGCACGTAGGCCTCGCTGCTGCCCGGTGGCCGCTCGACCTTCCCTATCCGACAGCCCAGTGCACTCGATACCCGCATCCATACCCAAAAATATCCAAACCGCCCCGTACGCCCCTCCCGCCGTGATCAGCGCCCCTTCCCGAAAGACATAAGAAAAGGGCGCGGCAGCCTAAGCCACCGCGCCCCTGATCTCGTTCTCGGCCGAGCAGGAAGCTCCCTACTCCACCGCCTCCGGTTCCCGGCTTTCCTCGTCGTCGCCGTTCTTGCCCTTGGGAGCTTCTTCCGGCGGGCTGGGCTCGCTGGGGCCGGGCAGCGCCTTGATGGTCTCGGGGTAGGTGAAGACCGGCAGGTCCTCCTCGATGTCGACGCGGACCACGCCGCCCTTCACCAGGCGGCCGAAGAGGAGCTCCTCGGCCAGGGACTGCTTGATGTGCTCCTGGATCACGCGGGCCAAGGGCCGGGCGCCCATCACCGGGTCGTAGCCGCGCTTGGCCAGCCACTTGCGCGCCTTCTCGGTCAGCTCGATCGTCACCTTGCGGTCGGCCAGCTGCGCCTCCAGCTGGAGCACGAACTTGTCGACCACGCGGGAGATGATCTCCGGCGTCAGGTGGCGGAAGGGCACGATCGCGTCCAGGCGGTTGCGGAACTCCGGCGTGAAGGTGCGGGTGATCGCCTCCTCGCTGTCGCCGGTGCGGACCTCGCGCGAGAAGCCGATCGCCGGCTTCGCCAGGTCGGCAGCACCCGCGTTCGTGGTCATGATCAGGATCACGTTGCGGAAGTCGACCTGCTTGCCGTTGTGGTCGGTCAGCTTGCCGTAGTCCATCACCTGCAGCAGCACGTTGAAGAGGTCGGGATGCGCCTTCTCGATCTCGTCCAGCAGCAGCACCGAGTGCGGATGCTGGTCGATCGCGTCGGTCAGCAGGCCGCCCTGGTCGAAGCCGACGTAACCCGGAGGGGCACCGATCAGCCGCGAGACCGAATGGCGCTCCATGTACTCCGACATGTCGAAGCGGGTGAGGTGGATGCCGAGCGAGCTCGCCAGCTGGCGCGCCACCTCGGTCTTGCCGACGCCGGTCGGGCCGCTGAAGAGGTAGCAGCCGATCGGCTTCTCGCCGTCGCGGAGGCCAGCGCGGGAGAGCTTGATCGCCGCCGAGAGCGCCTCGATCGCCTGGTCCTGGCCGAAGACCATGGCCTTCAGGTCGCGCTCCAGGTTCTGCAGGGACTGGCGGTCGTCCTGGCTCACCTGCTTGGGCGGGATGCGGGCCATCTTGGCCACCACCGCCTCCACGTCCTTCGAGCCCAGGCTCTTCTTGCGCCGGCTCTCGGGCAGCAGCTGCTGCGAGGCGCCGGCCTCGTCGATCACGTCGATCGCCTTGTCCGGCAACTTGCGGTCATGCATGTAGCGCGCCGAGAGCTCGACGGCGGTGCGGATCGCCTCGTGGGTGAAGCGCACGCCGTGATGCTCCTCGTAGTAGGGCTTCAGGCCGCGCAGGATCTTCACCGCGTCGTCCACCGTCGGCTCGACCACGTCGATCTTCTGGAAGCGCCGCACCAGGGCGCGGTCCTTCTCGAAGTAGTTCCGGTATTCCTTGTAGGTGGTGGAGCCGATGCAGCGGAGCGTGCCGGCCTGCAGCGCGGGCTTCAGCAGGTTGGAGGCGTCCATCGCCCCGCCCGAGGTCGCGCCCGCGCCGATCACGGTGTGGATCTCGTCGATGAAGAGCACGCCGTGCGGCTGCTCCTCCAGCTCCTTCACCACCGCCTTCAGGCGCTCCTCGAAGTCGCCGCGGTAGCGGGTGCCGGCCAGCAGCGAGCCCATGTCGAGCGCGAAGATGGTGGCGCCGGCCAGGACATCGGGGACCTCGCCCTCGACGATCTTGCGGGCCAGGCCCTCGGCGATCGCGGTCTTGCCGACGCCGGGGTCGCCGACGAAGAGCGGATTGTTCTTGGTGCGGCGGCAGAGCACCTGGATGGTACGGTCGATCTCCATGTCGCGGCCGATGAGCGGGTCGATGCGACCCTCCAGCGCCTTGTTGTTGAGATCGACGCAGTAGGCGTCCAGCGCCTCGCGGCCCTTCTTCACCACCTTCTCGGCGGCGGCATCCTTGTCTGCGCCCGACACCGGACGCTCCTCCTCGTAGCCCTTCACCTTGGCAATGCCATGGCTGATGTAGTTGACGGCGTCGAGCCGGCTCATCTCCTGCTCCTGCAGGAAATAGACGGCGTGGCTCTCGCGCTCCGAGAAGAGGGCCACCAGCACGTTGGCGCCGGTCACCTCCTCACGGCCGGAGGACTGTACGTGGATCGCCGCACGCTGCAGCACCCGCTGGAAGCCGGCGGTCGGCTTGGCGTCGCCGGCGGAGCGGCTGATCAGGTTCGAGAGATCGTTGTCGATGTAGTCGATGAGCTGGCTGCGCAGCTTCTCCAGGTCGACGCCGCAGGCCTTCAGCACCGCGACGGCGTCCTGATCCTCACTCAGAGCCAACAACAGATGCTCCAGAGTGGCGTACTCGTGGCGCCGCTCGTTGGCGTAGCCGAGTGCGCGGTGCAGCGTCTGTTCGAGGTTGCTGGAGAGCATAGGCTACTCCTTCTCCAAGGTGAGTTGCAGGGGGTGCTGGTGCTTTCGTGCGTAGTCTATCACTTGGGTTACTTTGGTCTCCGCGACCTCATATGTGAAGACCCCACAGATGCCGACGCCGCGCTGATGCACGTGCAGCATGATGCTCGTGGCCTCGGAACGGTTCTTCCCGAAGAAGCGCTCCAGCACGTGCACCACGAACTCCATCGGCGTGTAGTCGTCATTCAGCATCAAGACCTTGTACATGGACGGCTTTTTCGTCTTGGTCCGGGTCTCCAGCAGGACACCGCTGCCGCCGCGCCCCGGCTTGCCCGGATCGCCGCCGCCGGGCCCGTCCGGCCCACCCGGATCGTCGTCGCCGCCGTCGCCCAGGCCAGGTGCGCCCGCCGCGGTGGGCCGGAAGGGCCACGACCACGATCGGCGGACGGCATTCCGCTCAAGCGACTGCATCGGCACTGTCTCTTGCCCTTGCATTCAGAGACCTCTTCATCCTTCTCGCTCCGCGGGTCGCGCCTCACGTGGCCGAATGCCGCACTGTCATGGCGACGGAGCCCGCATCGTCGGGGTACCGGACCATGATATCGGCTTCCCTGAGGCGCGGGGAAAGGGCCTGCCGAGGAAAGGGTCCAGTCCCGCGAATGCTATGATTGGGAGCCTTCGGCAGCGCCGAGTCAAGGTGCGGTGATTCAGGAGAGCGTAACTCACCCTCGCTCCCTTTGACATGAGTGAGCGGAGAGAGCGATGCAAGTGCCGGTTAGCGAACAGGGGGTGGAAGACCCCGTCGATTGGCCGGCCATCCTGGCGATAATCGTCGGCATCGGCGCCTTCGGGCTGGCTCTGGGGCTGACCTATCCGCTGGTCTCGCTGCTGCTGGACCAGCGCGGCGTCAGCGACAGCCTGATCGGCCTCAACGCCGCCACCATGTTCCTGGGCCAGGCCGTCGCCACCCTCGGCCTGCCCTGGCTGGCCGCGCGGATGCGTCCCACCCGGATCATCATAGGGGGCCTGCTGCTGGCGGCGGTCAGCGTGCTGGCGCTGGCCTCCAGTGACGCGCTCTCCGTCTGGTTCATCGCCCGCTTCACCCTGGGCTTCGGCGTCAACCAGGTCTTCGTGCTGGGCGAGGTCTGGATGAACAGCGCCTGCCCCGACCGCCTGCGCGGCCGCGTCGCCTCGGCCTTCGAGACCAGCCTCGCCGGCGGCTTCGCGGTCGGGCCGCTGGGGATCCCGATCTTCGGCGAGGCACACGGGCTGGCGCTGGCGGTCGGCGCGCTGGTGCTGGCGATGACGGCCTTCGTCTTCGGCGTGCTGGCGCGGCGCAGCGAGCTGGCCTTCGAGACCGCGTCCAAGGGCGCGATCCTGGGCTTCGCGCTGGCCGCGCCGCTGCTGGTGGCGATGGTGGCGACCCTCTCCTTCTTCGACACCACCGCGCTCTCGCTGCTGCCGATCTACCTGCTGGGCGAGGGCATGACCACCGACGGGGTGGCAATCGCCGTCACCGTGCTGCATCTGGGCATGATCGTCTCGCAGCCGGCGCTGGGCATCGCGCTGGACCGGCTGCCGCGCTATGGTGTGGCCGCCTTCTGCGCGCTCTCCGCCGGCGTCGGCGTCACGGTGCTGGGCCTGATCCCGGGCGAGGGCTGGGCGATCTGGGTCGTCCTGCCGTTGCTGGGCAGCAGCGCCTTCGGCCTCTACACCTGTTCGCTCACCCTGCTGGGCCAGCACTTCCAGGGCGCCCAGCTCATGGCCGGCAGCGCCGCCTTCGGGCTGGCCTTCGCGGTCGGCGGCGGCTTCGGCCCGCTGATCAGCGGCGGCGTCATGGAGCATGCCGGCGCCGACACCATGCCCTTCCTCTTCACCTTCAGCTTCGCCGCGCTGGGCATCTGGCTGCTGCTGCGGGCGCTGCGGAGGCGTTAAGCGTTGATCTCCTCGGCGGCGGCGAGCACCTCGGCGACGATCTCGCGCACGTTCTGGTCCGTCGTGCGGTGGTTGACGAAGCAGGCGCGCAGCGCGAAGCGGCCGTCGATCGTCGCATTCGAAAGGTAGACCCGCCCGCGCGCCAGCAGGCGCCGCAGCAAGACCTCGTTGTCCTTGCTGCGATGACCGAAGCAGACGGCGCTGAGCGGCACCGGCGCCAGCAGCTCCAGCTCCGGCACGGCGGCGATTTCCTGCGCCAGCAGCTGGGCGTGGCGCAGGTCCTCGGCGATCGCCGCGCGGAAGGCGGCGCGGCCGTGATACTGCAGCGACAGCCAGAGCTTCAGCGCCCGGAAGCGGCGGGAAAGCTCGATCGACTCGTCGAAGAAGGCGAAACGCTCTGCGGGATCCTCGTTCAGGACCCTGACGTAGTCGCCGCTGGCGGAGAAGGCGGCGCGCGCCGCCTGGCGGTCGCGGTAGAGCAGGCAGCCGCACTCGATCGGCTGGTAGAGCCACTTGTGCGCGTCGACCGCCAGGGAATCGACCCGGTCCAGCCCGGCGAAAAGCTCCGGCGCCGCCAGCGCGGCAAGCCCGCCGAAGGCGCCGTCGACGTGCAGCCAGAGGTCTTCCCGCTCGGCGATCTCGGCCAGGCGCTCCAGCGGGTCGATGGCGCCGCTCTTCACCGTGCCGGCGGTGGCGACGATGGCGATCGGCCGGCGCCCCGCCGCGCGATCGGCCGCGATCGCCGCCTCCAGCAGGTCGCTCCGCATCCGGAAATCCGCATCCACCGGGATCAGGCGCAGGTTGTCCCGGCCGATGCCCAGCAGCGCGATGGCCTTGGGGATGGCCATGTGCACCTCCTCGGAGGCGTAGACGACGCAGGGCTTGACGCCGGTCTCGTTGGCGGGAGCCTTGGCCTCGCGCGCCATGGCGAGCGCCATCAGGTTGGCGGCCGAACCGCCGCCGCAGAGGCTGCCGCCAAAGCCGCCGCAGCCCACCGCCTCGGCCAGCCAACCGACCACCGTGCGTTCGATCGTCACCGCCGCCGGGGCGGAGCGCCAGGCGCCGCAGTTCTGGTTCAGGGCCGCACCCAGCAGCTCGCCGAGCGCGCCCACCGGTTCGCCGGCGCCGACCACGTAGCCGAAGAAGCGGCCGCAGGAGGGCCGGGCGTGCTCGGCGATGGCCTCGAAGTCGTCCAGCACCGCGCGGCCCAGCCCGGCTTCCGCCCAGGGCCGGGCGAAGAGCCGCTCGGTCTCGGCCGCGCTGCTCAGCGGCGCCGCCCGCCGCTGCTCAAGGCTTGCCCAGTAGTCCTTGGCCAGCGCCATTGCCTCGTCGGCAACACCGGCCAGCTCTTCATCGGAGATCTCAAGTGGAGACATGCTCTCTCTCTCCCGTCAGATCAGAGGGAAGCCTGCCCGCGGCGGGTTGCCCTGCTCAACAGAAAGCGGCGCACAGTCGGCGCGAAAGGCCTCAACCCTTCGTCTTGTCCGTCTGGGCCTTGTCCATCTGGGCCTTGTCCGTCTGGGCCTTGGCGGTTTGCCGCAGGTAGGCGAGCGCGGTCACCGAGGCGGCCTCCACGTGCTTGATGCAGGCCGCCTCCGCAGCTTCGGCGTCCCCGGCGGCGATGCAGTCGTAGATCGTGCGCACCTCGGCCAGGCTGCGCTCCAGCCGGCCGGGCTGGGTCATGGAGATGATGCGGAGCTGCGAGACGCGGTTGTGGAGCTGGGTCAACATCTGCCGCACGAAGACGTTGTCGGCCCCCGCGATCAGGCAGTCGTAGAAGCGGGTCTTGGCCACCGCCAGCAGCTCCCGGTCGCCGGTCTTGGCGGCGGCCTCGAAGCCCTCCAGCGCCTGCTTCAGGTTGGCCAGGTCGTCCGGCTTGGCGCGCTGGGCGAACTCCCGCCCGATGAAGCCCTCCAGCAGCGCACGCACCTTGTAGAGCTGCTCGGCCTCCTCGAGGGTCACCACGGTCACGATCGGGCCCCGGTGCGGCTGGGTGGTGATCAGCCCCTCGGCCTCGAGCTGGCGCAGCGCCTCGCGGATCGAGGTGCGCCCGACCCCGGTCAGCTCGCAGAGCTCGCGCTCGATCAGCCGCTGGCCGGGCTGGAAACGGCCGTTGGCGATGGCCATGCGCAGCTTCTCCTCGACCAGCACCCGCAAGGTCGCCGCCTGCCGTGAAATCTGTAGGTCCTGTTTCTCCATCGTGTCCCAGTCACCCTGTCGGCTGTTCGACCCTGGTCTCTGGTGTCTCCCCTGCGAGCCGGCCGCTTGCGTCCCGGCCTGACAATTCCTGCACTATCCCGGGCAAAGATCCGAACGATTGCCCTACCGCTTACTTTGCGGCGGCAAGGTCTTCCGCCACCGGAAAACCCCTTTCACCTTCGTCTAGTTCCCGCCGCCGCCCCTCGTCTGTCGAGTTAAGCAGCAGCGCCGAGTCGAGCATAGCATGCTCCCGAAAGGCGGCAACGCAGGGCCACCTCAGATCTGGTCCCGGATCGAGGCCTGGCGGGCGTAGATCGCCACCATCGGCGCGATCAGCAGGCCGAAGACCGACTGCTGCATGGCATAGCTGAAGTTCAACCCGACCAGCAGCGAGGTCAGCACGGTCAGCACCAGGGTGCCGACGATGGTCGAGCCGTAGCCGCCCCAGCCGCCCAGCAGCGAGGTCCCGCCGATCACCACCGCAGCCACGGTGGTGAAGAGGTAGGGATCGCCCACCCCGACGTAGCCGCCGCCGGAGAATCCCAGCATGATCATGCCGGTCACCGCCGACATGCCGCCGCTGACGGTGTAGGCCGTGACCCAGGTGCGGAACTCGGAGATCAGGCTGCGCGCGGCAGCCTGGCGGTTGCCGCCGACCGCGTAGAAGCTGCGCCCGAACAGGGTCCTGGTCATGATCACCACCACGGCGATGGAGATCAGCGCCCAGATCAGCACCACCGGGGGCAGCGGGATGCCGAAGGTGCTGCCGCCGATCGAGGCGATGTTGCGCAGCCAGCCCGGCACCTGGCCCAGCACGTTGCCGGCATAGGCCGAGCCGATGCTGGTCAGGATCTGGCAGAAGCCGACCACGGCAAAGCCCACGCCCAGCGACATGATCAGCGACTGGCCCTGGACCCGGAAGGTGAGCACGCCGTTGAGGAAGCCGATCGCCAGCGCGCCGCCCAGCACGATCAGGCAGGCCAGCGGCGCCGGCACACCGAGGTTGAAGAGACTGGCCAGCACGATGTTGGCCGAGCCGATCACGAAGGGGATCGAGAGGTCGATGCCGCCGAGCAGGGTGCAGAGCGTCTGGCCCAAGGAGGCCAGCCCCAGGAAGGCCGCCAGCAGCAGCATCGAGCGGATGTTGGCGAAGGAGTCGAAGCCCGGAACGGCGATGTAGCCGACGATGCCGAAGACCACCAGCAGGCCGATCCCGATCAGCACGCTGCGGCTGAGCCGGATCGAATCGCGCAGGCTCATGGTCGATGGGATGGAGCTTGGACTGTTGCGTCCGGTCATGGCTAGCCCGCCCGTCGGTTCAGCAGGGAGTTGATCAACAGCGAGAGCACCAGGATCAGGCCGGTCGACATCTGCGAGACGAAGCCCGACACGTTGCCGAAGCTGAAGGTCGAGAGACAGTAGGTGATGAGGTACATGCTGACCGCGCCCAGGATCGAGCCGAGCCCGCCGCCACCGCCGCCGGCCAGGCTGGTGCCGCCCAGCACCAGCGCGGTGATCGCGGCCAGGGTATAGGTGTTGCCCTGGGTCGGGTCGCCGGAGGCGATGAGCGCGGTGTAGGTCAGCGCCGCCATGCCGGCGAAGACGCCGGAGACCGCATGCGCGCCGAAGCGAGCCGCCACGGTGTTCACCCCGTTGGCGAAGGCCATGCGCTCGTCCGCCCCGGTGATCAGGATCTGGCGGTAGAAGGAGGTGCGCGAGAAGGCGAACCAGAGCGCGATCATGCCGATCAGGATGTAGAAGACCGGCGAGAAGACCTCCATGCCGAAGCCCCAGTCCTGCATCCACTCCGGCGCGAAGCCGGACGGCCGGTCCATGATCACCAGGTTGACCCCGGTCAGCACCAGATAGCCGCTCAAGGTCACGATGATCGGCGCGACGCGCACGTAGATGATGATGGCCGCGACCAGCAGCTGGTAGGCCACCCCCAGCAGCACCACGTAGCCCACCACCGCGAAGGGCGAGGTGATGCCGTTCTCGACCAGCCACTTCACCAGGCTGACGTTGATGAAGCCGAGCAGCGGGCCGATCGAGAGGTCGACGCCGCCGCGGCCGGCCAGCGCGATCGGCGTCAGCGCCAGCGCGGCCAGGATCAGCGGCGCCACCACGATGATCGCCCCGCCCAGCCCCTCGCCGGTGAAGAGCCGCGGTCCGCGCGCGGCGGCCAGGATCAGCAGGACCAGGATCAGGACGATCGGCACCATCAGGTGCTGGTTGCGCTCGAAGCGCGCCCTGGAGGCGATGGCGAGGCTCATGACGCGTCCTCCAGGTCGAAGGAAAGCCCCTCGCTCTCCTCGTGACCGAACATGGCGGCCAGCAGGCTGTGCTCGGCAATGCGCTCGGAGGGAATGGTGCGGAACAGGCCGCCGCCGCGGAACACCAGCACCCGGTCGGCGAAATCGAAGAACTCCTCGATCTCGCTGGAAAGATAGATCACGGCGCCGCCCTCCGCTGCGAAGGCCTTCAGTTCTGCATAGAGTTCCCGCTTGGTGCCGACGTCGACCCCGCGGGCCGGGTCGTCGAGCACCAGGATGCGAGGCTTGGCCGCCAGCGCCCGGCCGATCAGGACCTTCTGCTGGTTGCCGCCGCTGAGCGAGGTGATGCGGTTGGACCAGGCCCCCATCTTCACCGAAAGCCGGGCGACCTCCGCCGCAAAGTCGAGCGCCAGCGCCGCCCGGTCGATCCAGCCGAGCTTGCCGCTGCGGCTGCGGTAGAGCGGCACCGAGAAGTTCTCGAAGATGCTGAGGTTAGGGAAGATACCTTCGCGCGCACGGTCGCCGGAGATGAAGGCCATGCCGCCGTCGACGGCATCGCGCAGGCCAACGACCCGGCGCCCCGCCCCCGCGCCCTCGATCTCCACCCGGCCGGCGGCCGCCGGTTTCAGGCCGCTGGCGATGCGCAGAAAGTCGCCCTGCCCCTGGCCGTCCAGGCCGGTGACGCCGACGATCTGGCCGGCGCGAAGCTCGAAGTCGAAGGCTGGCGCCGCGTCCACCACCGAGAGGCCGCTGACCGACAGCAGCCGCGGCCCGAAGGCGCGCTGCTCGGCAGGCGCCATCGCCTGCACCGGCGCGTCGAGGACGCCGCGGTTGGGCGACATCAGGCCCAGCAGGTTGGCCTCGGTGATCTCCTCGCCGGCCAGCTCGCCGATCACCGCGCCGTCGCGCAGGACCGTGGCGTGGTCGGTGATCCGGATCAGCTCGGCGATGCGGTGGGTCACGATCACCACGCAGCAGCCGCGGTCTCGGAGCTTCCGGATCTCCGTGTGCAGGCGCGCGGTGGCATCGAGGTCTAGTGCGGCCGAGGACTCGTCCAGGATCAGCAGCCTGGGATCGGAGACCAGGGCACGGGCGATGACGATCCACTGGCGGATGCTGAGCGGCAGGGTGCGCACCAGCATCTCCGGGTCGATGTCCTCGCCGGTGAAGCGCTGCAGCAGCTCGCGGCTGATCGCCTTCTTCTCGGCCTGGCTCTTGCCCTGCGACCAGAGGCTGTCGGCGCCGACGAAGATGTTTTCGGCCACGCTCAGCGGGTCGGCGACCAGGACCTCCTGAAAGATGGTGGCCACCCCCAGCTTGCGCGCCGCGATCGGATGCTTGGGGCTCTGGCCGAAGATCGAGATCTTGCCGGAGTCCGGCAGGACCACGCCGGAGAGAATCTTGGCAAGGGTGGACTTGCCGCTGCCGTTCTCGCCCACGATGGCGTGGACTTCGCCCGGCCTGATGGTGAGGCTGCAGCCCTTCAGCGCGACGGTCTCGCCGAAGCGCTTGTGGATGTCACGCAGCAGGACCTGGTCTGAGGTATCGCTCATGGGCCGGCGCGGTTCACTTTCGTTCTAAATCAGACGCTCCCCCAGGTCCCAACCGAGGCCGCACCGCGGGGCGGCACGACCTCGGCGGACAGGGGACCTTGGGAGGTATCCCCGGATCAGTTACCCGGCTTGTAGGTGAAGGGATCGGCCGGCCGCAGGACCATGGCGTCGGCCATCTCCGGCGGGAACCACGCTTCGGCCTTGGGCTCCATCCAGTTCGGGTCGTCGATGCTGCACTCCTCCGGGATCGCCGCCTTGACGTCCTCGTAGGTGAAGGGCAGCACCGGACGGATCACCGACTGGATCTTCGGACCCTGCCCCTCCAGAGTGCGGAGCATCATGTTCCAGGCGATGTAGAGCTCGCCGCCCGGAGGCCAGACGTAGAAGCCCTCGTCGACCCACTCGGGGTGCTGGCGCCAGTAGCAGGCGGCGCCCTTGGCCCCACCCAGGCTGATCGGCACCATCGGCCGGCCGGACTGCAGCAGCGCCTGCAGCACGCCGTTCTCGGAGGGCGACTGCAGGATGATGCCGTCAAGCTGCTGGGGGTGGGTGGCGAGGAACTTCTGCACCTCGACCTGGGCCACCTGGTCGGTCCACTGGCCCTGGACCGTGCCGATCAGGTTGACGTCCGGGAACTCGGACAGCGCCTTGTGCGCGCCCTTGTCGAAGCTGTCAGAGGAGGCCAGGCCGGCGATGCCGCTGACCAGCAGCACGTTGCCCTTGCCGCCGATCTTCTTCAGCAGGCTCTTGGCGATCTGGTAGCCGCCGTCGACGTAGTTGGCCGAGCCGCTGATCGCCTCCGGCGCGGTCACGTAGCCGGAGAAGGAGAAGACCGGCACGCCCTTGGTATAGGCGTACTTGATGGTCTGGTTCAGCGCGGTGACATTTGAGCAGCAGATCAAGATCGCATCCACGCCCTGATCGACGAGCTGGCGCATCTGCTGGATCTGCACGGCGTCCTTCAGGTCGGACTGGGTCACCAGCACCTCGTCGACCAGCCCGGCCTCCTGCGCCTGTGGTAGCTGCACGTCCATCAGACGGTTCATCGAGGCCGCACGCCAGGTGTTGCCGGCATAGGAACTGGCATAGCCGATGGTCCAGGGCGGGCTCTTCTTCGACTTGAAGTCGCGCCACATGCTGGGGCCGGTCGGCTGGTTGGAATCGAGGCCTTCGTAAGCCTTCTGCAGCTCGGGCGGCAGCTCGTCCAGCCCCTCGGCATAGGCGGCACCGGCAGCGGTCAGGCCGACGGCCAGAAGGGCCGCCAGCGGAACATTCCATCTCATGGCTCTCACTCCTCCACTATCAGGATTCTTGTTTGATTTCTGTCAGGGCCTTCAGGGCCGGATCAGGCCAGCTCCATGTCCTCCAGCACCTCTCCAGCCAGGAGGAAGGCCCCCATCGCCGCCGGCACGCCGCAGTAGGTGCCGATCTGGATGCAGATCTCCTGGATCTCGCTCGCGATCAGGCCGTTGTTCACGGCGCCGCGCACGTGGATCTTGAACTCGTGCGGCCGGTTGAGGGCGGCCGGTTGAGGGCGGCCGGTTGAGGGCGGCCGGTTGAGGGCGGCGATCATGCCGAGGTTGAGAATGGAGCGGCTGCGGCGATCCAGGCCTTCGCGGTTCCAGGTGGCGTCCCAGCACCACTCGGTCGTCAGCTCCTGCATCGACCAGGAAAAGTCCGTGGCCCTGTCGAGAGCGCGATCGACGTAGACCTCGCCGAGCACCGCGCGGCGCGTTTCCAATCCACGCTGGAACCCTGCCGATTTCGGCCGGTCCGTCATGGCATTCCTCCTGACTGGCATTCTTTGTGTGTTTTTTGCAGATTATCAGACAATCTGTTCATCTGTCAAACAGCTAATCAAACGCTCAATACCTGGGTCGCGACAGGAGGGCGCTACGGCCCGAGGCGCCCCTGAGCCAGCGAAAAGAGGGAGGGAGAGCGCGTGCTGCCAGCGACGCTGTGGCGGCTAGAGCGGGAGGACGTCAAATCGAAACGATTTGCCGTCTGAATCCTGTTCTACAGGTTTGAAAATTGTGCGGATTCACGCGATCAGATGAGTCCGCCGGATCGCGATCCGCTCTAGGTGGCAGGAGTGGCGACCCGGATCGAGCGCAGGATGTGAAAGAGCCCCCCGAGAGCCAGCAGCACGGACAGGCCGTAGAGCACGAGATAGGCCGTCGGTGTGATGGCGGCGTCGGCCGGAAGCTGCTCGGCCAGCGCCTGCGTCTGCTGGACCAGGACAAGGTTGGCAAGGATCAGCAAGAGCGGTAGGGCAAGAATGACGCCCTTGGCGAGCCGCACGCTCAGGCTTTCGTCCCGTTCGAGCCAGAGCGGTGCAATGACGGCGACGTGGTGGCGATCCATGACGTCGCCCTCCGCGTCGCGCTTGCGGCAAAGACCGGCGAATGCCCGCCTCAACGCGACCAGGCGGGCGAAGCTGCTGGCCAGCACGACATAGGCCAGCGCCATGATCACGGGAAACAGCAGCACGATCTGGCCGAGCCCGATCGGCAAGTCGCCGATCGGCGTTCCGAGGCGGTCGAAACTGGCGATGCGGCTGAGCTGCGATTCGAGCTCGACTAGGCGGGCTCCGGTCGCAGCCAGGCTCCGATCGAGCCGCTCGCTCTCGGTGCGCGCCAGCGGCAACAGGGGTCTGATCTCCTGCGTCAGTGCCCTGAGCGCGTTGCTGTAGGCCCGGAGGTCCTCGGTGAGCAGAGCCCGAAGGCCGTTGATCTGGCGCGTATTCAACGGCTGCTGGCGCTTCCAGTGGATTTCGCCTCGGTCCAGCCAGCCGCACGCACGATCGGCTATCGGCGTCAAGCCGGCGTTCCCATCCTCAGTGACCGCCCTGGCGCCCTCGGAAAGGCGCCTGAGCCGGGTGTTCATCCGGGCATCGGTCTTGAGAAAACTCTGGCAGACGCCACAGGCGACATCCTCGACACCGCTCTTCCAGGCACAGGGTCGTTGGCCCATGACGAAGAGCTGCCGGTCGCTGGCGATCACCGATTCGGGTGGACTTGGCCTCTCCCCGGCAGCCCAGGCGCGCATCTCCGGGTTCTCAGAGTTGCTGAACGAGCGGCGCAAGGCCGCGAGCGTGCCGGCCCGCTCGCGGGCCTTTTCGATCAGGGTCTGGTAGTGATCCCAGTTTCGATGGCGTTCGGCAAAAGCAGCAAAGTCGCGCTCGGCCCCTTGCAGGGTCTCGAGGTCGGCCTGCAGCGCCTCCAGCCGCTGTCCGGCCGCCTGGCGCTCAACGGCAAGACGATCCTCGCGCGCCTGCAACCCGGCGACCTGATCGCGGAAGGTGAGAAAGGGCACGACGATGATGGCGAAGACCGCAAGTCCGCTGACGATCAGGACGTAGAGCGTGCGCCGGAACGAGCGAAGCTGCGCCCCGTAGAGGTCGTAGACGCGGTCGAGCTCCTGTTTGACCAGTTCTGCATCCGCCATGACGTCCGGCCTCGCCTTTCGGGGTCCTTCTACCCGGCACTATAGCACGCGGCCGTGGCTTGCCGGACTGCTCGCTCCCTGCCGCATCACCGCCGACACCACCAACAGCGGCACCGCGGGGTTCACGAGTTGGATGACCAGCAGCGCGACCTCCCCGATCCAACCGGCAAGATAGGCCTCCAGCGAGCCCAGCAGCACCAGGTGCAGCAGCCCACCGCCGGCCAGGGTCGCGACCACCGCGCGCCGTCCCAGGCCGGGGCGTCCCAGCGCCACCCGGAAAGTCCAGATCGAGAGCGGCAGGAACAGCAGGATGGCGGTCAGCAAGCCCGGGTTGTAGGCGCCGCTGACCAGGAAGCCACCGATGTGAGTCATGGCGTTCACCGCCGGCACGCCGACATAGGCCAGCGCCAGCACCGGCCGACGCCGCCCCAGCAGGGCCGCGGCCGGCCCGGCCAGCCAGACCACCGGGATGTTGACCGTGGTGATGAAGGCAGTCGGCACCGGGCAGCTGGCCGCCTCGCCCAGCCCCAGGGTGGCGCAAAGGAAGCCGCGGAAGGCATAGGGGACACCCTGGGCGTCGATCCCGTGCTCCTCCACCTGGTGCAACAGGTAGGCTGCGGTCGCCGCCCAGGCGAGCCAGACCAGGTCCTGTCCGCGCGGTAGGCTGCGATCGCCGCGCAGATCGCCGAAGGCCAGCGCCAGGAGCAGCGGCACGGCAAGCACGAGGCCGATCCAGGGCCAGAGATAGGTGAAGGACGCCATGTGCGAAGGTTAGGGAAGCCATCCGCATTCTGAACAGCCGGAAAGCTGCAACTGCCACTATCCTCGATGTCGCTGGCGGCCAGTGCTGGTGAGGAAAATGCATGTCTTTCGACTCCAGACCCAACCTGCGTGCACTTGAGGTCTTCCAGACCGTGGCCCGCCTGCTATCGATCTCGCAGGCGGCGGTCGAACTCGGCATCAGCCAGAGTGCGGTGAGCCATCAGATTCGTCGCCTGACCGAGCAGATCGGTGAGCGCCTGCTGGTCAGGGCCGGCCGCGGTATTCGCCTGACCGAAACGGGCGAGGCGCTGGCCGCGCGCCTGCAGTTCGCCTTTTCGGAGATCGACCGCTCGCTGGCGGAGGTGATCGGAGGCGGCCACCAGGCCGTCCGCATCGCCGTCTGCAGCAGCTTCGCGCCGGGCTGGCTGATCCCCAGGCTCTCCGGCTTCTACGCAGTGAACGACGGGATCGATCTGCAGCTCAAGATGTATGCGCGCGACCCGGCCCTGACAGACGACGTGGCCGACGCCTTCGTCACCACCTTGCCGACGGAGGCGGGCTACTGGTCGCTTTTCCTGATGAAGGAAACCCTGGTACCGATCGCCGCTCCGCAGAGGGCGGATGGTGGGGCGGAGGGGCGTGCAGCGGGTCAATTGATCACCACCGATCTCGAGCCCTCGCGCCAGGGCCGCGACTGGAAGACCTTCCGGGAGCGTTTCGGCTGGCCCGACGCACCCGGCCGGGGCCCCTGGCTCTTTGCCTCGCACTACATCATGGCGCTCGACATGGCCAAGGCCGGCCTGGGCACCGCCCTGGTCCCCGATTTTCTGGCCGAGCCGGCGATCGGCACAGGATTGCTGCAGCGGGTCCACCCGGAGGGTCTGCCCACCGGCGACGACTACTACCTCTGCATCAAGGAGGCCCGCCGCAGCGAACCGGCCCTGGCGGCGCTGGCCGGCTGGTTCGAAGGCCAGGTGGCGGCGGAGCCCTGAGGTAGGTTGCGCCACCGCCGCACGAGCGCATATGGCATGACAGTCTGACGATTTTGCAGTAGATTGTCTCAAGGGAAGCGGTCCGGGCAGAACTCTGGAAAGGGTCCGGGCGATGTCTGTGGTGGTGGGCACTGCCGGCGTGAACAACGTCTTGGTCGGCAGCAGTTTCGACGACTACATCTACGGCCTCAGCGGCAACGACAGGCTCTACGGCCGGGACGGGGACGACCTGCTGTTCGCCGGCAGCGGAATTGACGAGCGTGTCTTTGGAGAGACCGGCCAGGACAGCCTGTTCGGTGGCGCCGGCGACGACAGCCTCTTCTTCGGCGGTCCGGGGGCGGACCTTATCTCCGGCGGCCTGGGCGCCGACAGGGGGCTCTACGGCGGGGGCGACGGCGACACGCTGGCCGGCGACGAGGGCAGCGACACCAGCCTCTTCGGCGGCAATGGAAACGACAGGCTCTTCGGCGGCCTCGACGACGACTTCCACTTCCTCGGCAACTCGGGCCTCGACCGGCTCTACGGCGATGCCGGCGACGACGGAGGCTTCTTCGGAGGATCGGGCGCCGACAGGTTCTTCGGCGGAGATCAGAAGGACCGCGGCTTCTACGGCGGCGACGGCAAGGATCGCTTCTACGGCGGCAGCGGCGATGACGGGGTCTTCGTCGGGGGCGGCGGCGACGACGTCATCCAGGGCGACGACGGCAACGACTACCAGCTCTATGGCCAGAGCGGCGACGACAGCCTCTTCGGCGGCGACGGCAACGACGACAACCTGCGCGGCGCCAACGGCGACGACCTGATCCGCGGCGACGGCGGCGACGATTTCGGACTGTCCGGCTTCAGCGGCCGGGACCGCATCTTCGGCGGCCAGGGCGCGGACACCTTCCTCTCGGGCGGGTCCGGGCCCGACACGATCTTCGGCGGCAAGGACAACGACACCTCGCTGGTCGGCGGCAACGAGACCGACAGCATCTTCGGGGCCGAGGGCAACGACCGCGACCTGCAGGGCGGATACGACGGCGACCGGCTCTATGGTGACAGCGGCGGCGACTCCTTCCTCTTCGGCGACTACAGCTTCGGCACCGCCGGCGACGACCGCCTGTTCGGCGGCAGCGGCGACGATGCCCTGTTCCAGGGTGGCAGCGGCGCGGACTGGCTCTACGGCGGCGATGGCAAGGACGCCTACCTCTTCGGCCAGAGCGGCAACGACCGCCTCTTCGGCGGCGAAGGCGCGGACCGCTCGCTCAGCGGCGGCGCGAGAGACGACCGGGTCTACGGCGGCAGCGGCGACGACCGCTATCTCTTCGGCGGCTCCGGCACGGACAAGCTGCGCGGCGAGGCCGGCCTGGACCTGCTGTTCGGGAACAGCGGCGTCGACACCCTGCTCGGCGGCGACGAGAGCGACACGGTCTTCGGCGAGGACGGCAACGACCGGCTGGGTGGCGGATCCGGACAGGACCGGCTCTACGGCGGCACCGGCAGCGACCGGCTGAACGGCGGCAGCGGGGCCGACACAGCCACCGGCGGCGGCGCCAACGATACCTTCATCGTCGACACCTCGGCCGACCTGGTGCGCGAGACCGCCGCCGGCGGCGCGCACGACGTGCTGCGCTCCAGCGCGCTGGCCTACACCCTGGCGGGCGGCAGCGAGGGCCACGTCGAGCGCGCCAACATCAACCAGGCCGCCGGCGCCGGCAGACTGCGCGGCAACGAGTACGACAACACCTTGATCGGCAACAGCTTCGCCAACCTGCTGTTCGGGCGGGAGGGCAACGACGTTCTGAACGGCGAGGCCGGGACCGACACCGCCGTGGGCGGCACCGGCGACGACACCTTCGTCGTCGACACCGCCAGCGACCAGGTACGCGACCAGGCCGGCCAGGGCACCGACCTGGTGCGCGCCGAGGTCGACTTTACCCTGCCGAACGGCGGTGCCAACGACGTCATCGAGAACCTCCGCCTGCAGGGCGGCAAGGGGAACCTCGACGGCACCGGCAACGGCCTCGACAACAGGATCGAGGGAAACAGCGGCGCCAACGAGCTGCGCGGCCGCGGCGGCAACGACACGCTGGAAGGCAAGCAGGGCAGCGACACCCTGGACGGCGGCGGCGCCGGGGACCGCCTGGAGGGCGGCGACGGCGCCGACACGCTCGTGCTGGGATCGGGCGACGTCGCCTTCGGCGGCGCCGGCAAGGACGACTTCCTCTTCGGCGGCGGCAACCTGGGGATCGCCGGCTCCGGCGGACCGGTCCTCCGCGACTTCGACGGCGTCAAGGCCAACGCGGCCAACGGCCAGGACAAGCTGGTCTTGGCCACCGGGCTGGAGGTCGGGAGCTTCGCCTACATCGGGGCGGCAGCCTTCTCCGGCGGCGGCAACTCCGAAGCGCGCTACGACGGTCCGCGCCAGGTCCAGGTCGACCGGGACGGCGATGGCGCGACCGACCAGGCCTTCCTGATCGACGGTCTCACCGCCGCCAACCTGCTGACCGCCACCGACTTCGTCTGGCTCAGCTAAGGACCGGCCAGCCCTTTCCCTGTCACGACGCCCCGCAATTCCCTGCTATTCGGGTAAAATTGAGACATATTTCGCACTATCCAGATGAATCCAGATGCTCCAATTCTCTGATTGAGAGCAATTTTCATCAATAAATACCCGACAATACATGGATCTGTTTACAGAGTGATCGAAAATAAAGAATTGATCTATCATTTTTTGACTGTTGGGGCGACTATCCAGGAAGCGTCGACAGTGGTTTTCCACCGAACGAACGGCAGGCGCGGGACCCTGCCAGCCAAGAAAACCGAAAAAGGGTCCTCTTGCGGCCGGCGGTCCGACCGCCAACGACAGGAACGCGCTGAAGGCGTCGGTGCTTTTCGTCAGGGGAGGGAACGAGATGGCGGCAATCATCGGAACGAACCTGGTCGACACCCTGACCGGGAGCTACGCCATCGATCAGATCCTAGGCCTGTCCGGAAACGACACCCTCTTCGGCGCGGACAGTTCCGACTATCTCTACGGCGCATCGGGCGACGACCTCGTCTACGGCGGTAACGGCGACGATCGCCTCGACGAATACTTCACCCCCGGCAACGGCTACGATCGTTTCTTCGGAGAGAGCGGCAACGACTACGCCACCGCCGGCCTGGGCAAGGACACGCTCTATGGCGATACGGGCGCGGATACCCTCTACGGCGACAGTGGCGACGACGTGATCTACGGGGGCCTGGGGGTCGACAGCCTGACCGGCTATTCCGCCAACGACTGGCTGTTCGGCGGCAGTGCCTCCGACGATCTCGACGGTGGCGCCGGCAGCGACACGCTCTTTGGCGGCACCGGCGCCGATCTGATGGACGGCGCTGGCGGCAATGACCAGATCTTCGGCGATCGGGGGAACGATCGCGTCTACGGGAACGCCGGCGACGACCTCTTCAACGAGCGTTTCGGCAGCGCCGACGGCAACGACACCTTCTTCGGCGGCTCCGGGAGCGATACCGGGCTGGGCGGCGTCGGCGCCGACACGCTGTTCGGTGAGGCCGGCGACGACCGGATGGAAGGCGACAGCGGCAGCGACCGGATGGACGGCGCGGACGGCAAGGACCTGCTGTTCGGAGGGTCGGGCAACGACTCTCTGCTGTTCGGCGGCACCGACCAGGACCGGGTCTACGGCGGCAGCGGCGCCGACAGCTCGCTGATCGGCGATGCCGGGGACGACGGCCTCTTCGGCGGCAGCGGGCAGGATGCGCTGCTCACCGGCGGTGCGGACGCGGACAGCCTCTATGGCGGCGATCAGAACGACAGCCTCCTCTCCGGCGGGTCCGGCAAGGACCGCGTCTACGGCGACGCCGGCGACGATGCCCTGCTGTTCGGCGGCAGCGGCGACGACAGGCTTGCCGGCGGCGACGGGGGTGATCGCTCGCTCTATGGCGACGAGGGGTCGGACATCCTCGCGGGAGGCAGCGGCAACGACACCTTCCTCATGGGCGCTGACGGCAGCGACACGCTCTATGGAGGCTCCGGCGCCGACTCCTTCCTGTGGGGCGGCTCCGGCTATGACTCGCTTTACGGCGGAGACGGCAACGATCTGCTGGCCGGCAATGCCCAGGGCGACACGCTCCACGGCGATTCCGGCGGCGACATCCTCGCCGGCGGCAGCGACAACGATCGCCTCGAAGGGGACAGCGGCACGGACACCCTGTTCGGGGACGAGGGTTTCGATTCGCTGAACGGAGGCGAGGGTGCCGATAGCATCTACGGCGGCAGCGGCGGCGACCGCATCAATGGCGAGACCGGAGCCGACACCGTCACTGCCGGCAGCGGCGACGACGTCTTCGACGAGTACAACCTCGCCGGCGACGGCAACGATCGCTTCTACGGAGAGGCCGGAGCCGACAAGGCTTACGGCGGCCTCGGTCACGACGCACTCTATGGCGGCACCCAGACAGACGAGCTCTTCGGCGACAGCGGCGACGACACGATCCACGGAGGCAGCGGCGACGACCTGCTGACCGGCTATTCCGGCAGCGACACCGTGATGGGCGACGAGGGCACAGACGATCTGGCCGGGCTGGCCGGCAGCGATCTCCTGGCCGGAGGCAAGGGCGACGACAGCCTCGACGGCGGCGCCGGCGACGATCACCTCTTCGGTGGCACCGGGACGGACACGGCCGTCGGCGGCGGCGGCAAGGACCTCTTCCTGGAAGGCCTCTACGGCGAGGCCTCGTCCGACATCTTCTTCGGCGGCGGCGGAGACGACACCGGCTACGGCGGCGGCGGGGACGACCGCCTGAACGGCGGCATTGGCAACGACCTGCTCTATGGCGACGCGGGAACGGATCGCCTCTTCGGCGAAGCCGGAAACGACTCGCTCTACGGCGGGTCCGGCGGCGACATCAGTCTCCTCGGCGGATCCGGCCAGGACAGGCTCTCGGGCGGTACCGGTACGGACAGCAGGTTCTACGGCGGCAGCGGCTCCGACCTGCTGTTCGGCGGCGACGGCAAGGACAACTTCTTCTACGGCGATGCCGGCGACGACAGCCTCTTCACCGGCAGCGGCGAGGATACCTACGACTTCGGCGGCGACGGCAACGACCTGCTCTATGGCGGCAGCGGCAACGATCGAAACCTCAACGGTGGCAGCGGATCGGACAGCGTCCACGGCGACGACGGCAACGATCAGCTCGCCGGCGCGACCGGCGACGACTGGCTCTACGGCGGCAGCGGGATCGACGGGCTGCGCGGCGGCGACTTCAACGACGGCTTCACCCCGATTGCCGGAACCGACCGCCTGTTCGGAGGCTCCGGCTCGGATTGGCTCTTCGGCAACGCCGGCGACGACACCCTGGTCGGCGGCGACGGGCAGGATGCCGCCAGCGGCTACGACGGCAAGGACCGCATCTACGGAGGCTCCGGCAACGACTTCTCTCTCTACGGCGAATCGGGTGACGACGCCCTGTTCGGCGGCAGCGGCGACGACGTGCAGCTCTACGGCGGTAGCGGCAACGACGCACTCTATGGTGACCAGGGCTATGACAGCCTGGACGGCGGCGTGGGAGACGACCGGCTGTTCGGGGGCAGCGGTGCGGACGGCGGCCTTACCGGCGGTCTCGGCGACGACGACATCCGCGGCGGGTCCGGCGACGACCTGCTGTGGGGCGGCTCCGGTGACGATTCGCTGCGCGGCCAGGATGGCGACGACACCCTGGAGGGCGATTCCGGCCGCGACACCCTTTTCGGCGACGCCGGTACGGACACCGCCTACGGCGGCGCTGGCAACGACCGCCTGGGCGGCGGCTCCGGCAGCGACGTCCTCGACGCCGGCATCGGCTCGGACCGTCTCAACGGCGGCTCGGGGGTCGATACCGCCGCCGGCGGGGTGGCGAACGACACCTTCATCGTCGACACCTCGGCCGACGTGGTGCGCGAGACCGCGGCCGGCGGAGCCGAGGACGTGCTGCGCTCCGACGCTCAGGCCTACACCCTGAGCAGCGGGGCCGAGGGCTATGTCGAGCGCGCCAACATCAACAACGGCGTCGGCGCCGCCAGCCTGATCGGCAACCAGCACGACAACACCCTGATCGGCAACTCCGCCGGCAACCTGCTGGTCGGCAACAGCGGCAATGACATCCTGAACGGCCGCGGCGGCTCGGACAGCCTGCTCGGCGGCTCCCGCGACGATACCTTCGTGGTCGACACCCAGACCGACCAGGTCGTCGAGCTGGCCGGCGAGGGCACCGACCTGGTGCGCGCCGAGGTCGACTTCACCCTGCCGGACGGCACTGCGACGGCCTTCCTGGATAACCTGCGCCTGCAGGGCGGCAAGGGCGACCTCGACGGCGGCGGCAACAGTCTGGACAACACCATCGAGGGCAACAGCGGCGCCAACGACCTGCGCGGCTTCGACGGTGCCGACGAGATCCGCGCCGGCGACGGCGACGACCGCGTCTTCGGCGGCGCCGATGCCGACGTCCTGCGCGGCGAGAGCGGCGACGACCTCATCCTGATGGGCAGCGGCGACACCGTCTTCGGCGGCTCGGGCGGGGATGTCTTCCGCTTCAACGGCGGCACGTTGGGCACCGCCGGATCCGGCGGCCCGGTGATCCGGGACTTCGACGGGTTGTCGCTGAACGCTGCCAACAGCGCCGACAAGCTGGTCTTCGCCAGCGGCCTGGAGGTCGGGACCTTCGCCTACATCGGCGCCGCGGGCTTCTCCGGCGGCGGCAACTCGGAGGCCCGCTTCGACGGTGCCAAGCAGGTCCAGGTCGACCAGGACGGTGACGGCTCGGTCGACCAGGCCTTCCTGGTCGATGGCCTCGCCAACGCCAACCTGCTGACGGCAACAGATTTCGTTTGGTTGTAGGAGCATTGCTCGACAGAGCGGTCTTGCGAGCGGGCGGCCTTCCCGGTATTATGGAGCTAAGGGGTTACTCGCGATTACCCCGTGAGGCGGCAGCCCAAAGATCGCGTCCAGACTCCCGGAAAGAGGGATGGACGCTCATGCCGTCGAACAGTGAAATCACCACGTCTCAACTTACCCGTCTCGTCGGCCTGCCGAACGCGCCGGCGATCGTCGATGTCCGCACGCCCGAGGACTTCGATGCCGATCCGCGTCTGCTGCCGGCAGCCCAGCGCCGCGACGCCATGACCGTCAGCGACTGGGCGGCGGAGTTCGCCGGCCGCGCCGTCGTGGTGGTCTGCGAGAAGGGACTGAAGCGCAGCCAGGGCGTCACCGCCTGGCTGCTGCACGCCGGCGCCAGGGCCGAGACCCTGGAGGGCGGGATCGAGGCCTGGCGCTCGGCCGGCGGGCTGCTCGTCAGGACCGACAAGGTGCCGCCGCGCGACAGAGAGGGCCGCACCCTCTGGGTCACCCGCGCGCGCCCGAAGATCGACCGGACCGCCTGCCCCTGGCTCATCCGGCGCTTCGTCGATCCGGACGCCGTCTTCCTCTTCGTTGCCGCCTCCGAGGTCGCGGCCGTGGCGGAGCGCTTCGCAGCGACGCCCTTCGACATCGAGGGCGTGTTCTGGAGCCACCGCGGGGAGCGCTGCACCTTCGACACCATGCTCGAGGAGTTCGGGCTGGCGTCGGCCACGCTCGACCGCCTGGCGACGATCGTTCGCGGCGCCGATACGGCAAGGCTCGAACTCGTACCGCAGGCGGCCGGCTTCCTCGCCGCCTCGCTCGGGCTCTCCCGCATGTTCCGCGACGACCTCGAACAGCTCAACGCGAGCATGCTGCTCTACGACGCCTTCTACCGCTGGTGCCGCGACGCCAGCGAGGAGACCCACAACTGGCCCGCCGGCCAGAAGCCGGCGTGAGGGAGGCGGCCATGTCGATCACCCTCCCGACGGAGGCCGCGGTCGCGGCCCCCAGGACGCCGAGCTTCACCGAGGCCGCAAAGGTCTGGGCCAGGATCGGGCTGCTCTCCTTCGGCGGCCCGGCCGGCCAGATCGCCCTCATGCACCGGGAACTCGTGGAGGAGCGCCGCTGGATCGGCGAGCAGCGCTTCCTGCATGCGCTGAACTACTGCATGCTGCTTCCCGGCCCCGAGGCCCAGCAGCTGGCCACCTACATCGGCTGGCTGCTGCACCGCACCGCGGGCGGCCTGGTCGCCGGCCTCCTCTTCATCTTGCCCGGCGCGCTGGTGATGCTGGGGCTCAGCATCCTCTACGGTTCCTACCGCCACCTGCCGCTGGTCGACGCCGTCTTCTTCGGCGTGAAGGCGGCCGTGCTCGCCGTCGTCGTCGAGGCAGTGCTGCGGATCGGCCGGCGGGCGCTCAGGAACCGCGCCCTGGTCGCGATTGCGATCGCCGCCTTCGTCGCCATCTACGTCTTCCGCGTCCCCTTCCCGCTCATCATCCTCGCCGCGGGTATCGCCGGCTGGCTGGGTGGCCGTCTCGCGCCCGACCTCTTCGCGGCGAAGGGGCACGGCAGAGGCCAGTCCGGACCGGAGCTCCGCGGCGTGGTCGACCTGATGTTCGAGCGGGGAGAGCTGGCCCATGCCGACCCCTCCTGGGCACGCGCGCTCCGGGTGCTGGCGGTCTGGCTGCCGGTCTGGCTCGGGCCGCTGCTGCTGCTGTGGCTCGCGACCGGCTCCTCCTCCCTCTGGACGCAGCTCGGCGCCTTCTTCAGCACCATGGCGGTCGTCACCTTCGGCGGCGCCTATGCGGTGCTGGCCTATGTGGCGCAGGCGGCCGTCGACAGCTTCGGCTGGCTCGCACCCGGCGAGATGGTCGACGGGCTGGGCCTTGCCGAGACCACGCCCGGCCCGCTGATCCTGGTGCTGCAGTTCGTCGGCTTCCAGGCGGCACACCAGGCACCAAGCGGGCTCGACCCGCTGCATGCCGGCTGCCTCGGCGCCCTGCTCACCACCTGGGTGACCTTCGCGCCCTGCTTCCTGTGGATCTTCCTCGGCGCGCCCTTCGTCGAGGCGCTGCGCGGCAACAGGGCGGTCGCGGCGGCCTTCTCGGCGATCACCGCGGCCGTGGTGGGCGTGGTGATGAACCTCGCCATCTGGTTTGCGCTGCACGTGGTCTTCCGGGAGGTGGCGACCCTCGAGTTCCTCGGCCCCGGCCCCGACCTGCCGGTCCTGGAGTCGATCGACTGGCGCGCCGCCGGCCTGGCCGCCGCGGCGATGCTCGCGATGCTGCGCTTCAAGACCGGCATGCTGCCCACCCTGGCCGGCTGCGCCGGCCTGGGCCTGCTGCTCGGCCTCGCGGGCGGGTGACGGGAGGCGGGTGGAGAGCGGCAGCTCTCGACGGTCGCGCCGCCGCGCAGCGGGCTTGCCGCCGAACCCACAATCGCTCACTCTCGGGCGTCAATGCCGGTCATCCGTTCAATGCCGGTTCGGGGGAAGCAGCGTAAAGTCTGCGTGGGGGGAACGAAGGGATGGCGGTTATCTTCGGTACGGCGGGCGTAAACAACACGCTGATCGGCACATCCTTGTCCGATACGATCTCGGGGCTCAGCGGGAATGACCGGCTCTACGGTCTGAGCGGCATCGACAGCCTCTTCGGCGGCAGTGGGAACGATGTCTCCTCTTCGGGCGGATCGGGCGACGACCTGATCTTCGGCGGTGATGGGATCGACGCCACGCTTTTCGGAGCCGAGGGACGGGACTCGCTCTTCGGCGGGAGCGGTGGCGACTACCTGCTCTTCGGCGCCCGTGGACCGGACGTCATAGCGGGTGACTCCGGCAATGACGTCTTCTTGTACGGGGGATCGGGGGCCGACAAGGTCTACGGCGGAGCGGGCGACGACCAGTTCTTGTTCGGGGCTGCAGGCGACGACTCGCTCTTCGGCGGCTCCGGGATCGACTCGGACCTCTTCGGCGGCAGCGGGTATGACTACCTCTACGGCGGCAGCGGCGACGATGTCTTCCTGACCGGAGGGTCGGGCAGCAACCTGATCGATGGCGGGGCGGGCAACGATGCCCGCTTCTACGGCGCCGAGGGCGGCGATGCCATCTACGGGGGCCTCGGCGACGACACCCTGTTCCAAGCCTATGATGGGAAAGACGCCCTGTCCGGCGGCAGTGGTGACGACAACGGCCTCTATGGCGGCAGCGGACCGGACTTCGTGTCGGGGGACTCCGGGAACGACAGTCACCTCGGCGGCGGCTCGGGCGGCGACATTCTCGAGGGCAACGATGGTATCGACCTCTTTCTCTTCGGCGGCGCGGGCGATGACCAAGCCTACGGCGGCTCCGGCGCAGACAGTCTGATCTTCGGCGATGCCGGCAACGACTCCCTCTACGGCGACTCCGGAGCGGACCTTTCCCTCTCCGGTGGCTCCGGCGACGACAGGGTCGATGGCGGCGATGACGACGACCAGGTCCTCTACGGCGGCAGCGGCAACGATGTCCTTCTGGGCGGCCGTGGTGCCGACGCCTACCTCTACGGCAGCGACGGCGCCGACAGCCTCTATGGCGGTAGCGGCTCCGATCGCGCCCTCTACGGCGGTGACGGCGACGACCTGATCAGGGGCGAGACCGGCCAGGATACCGGGGTTTTTGGTGGCGACGGCACCGATCAGATCTTCGGCGGCCTGGGCAATGACATCCTCTATGGAGACCTCGGGGACGACAGCTCCTTTCAAGGCGATCAGGGGGCGGATACCCTCTTCGGCGGCAGCGGCAGCGACGTCAAGTTCTATGGCGGCAGCGCCGGGGACTCCCTGTCGGGCGGCTCCGGAAACGACATCTCCCTCTCCGGAGACCAGGGCGGCGACCGCCTCTTCGGCGGTCTCGGCAACGACGGCACCCTCTCGGGCGGGGACGGCAACGATTCGCTGTTCGGAGACAGCGGCAGCGACTCCTTCTTCACCGGCGGCAGTGGCGCGGACGTCATCATGGGGGGGTCCGACAACGACTTCATCCTTTTGGGTGGATCTGGCAACGACCTGATCTATGGCGGCGATGGGGGCGATCCTTTCCTCTATGGCGGCGACGGCGACGACTCGGTTTTTGGCGGCAGCGGTGGCGACAACGGCAGCGGAGGTGGCAGCGGGGCGGATCTGATAGCGGGCGGTTCCGGCAACGAATTTTTCATGTACGGCGGTTCGGGCAGCGACCGGATCTATGGCGGCGACGGAAACGACTATGTTTCCTACGGCGGCGAAGGCGACGACTCGCTGTTCGGTGGCTCCGGCACGGACAAGAACATGCACGGCGGTGGCGGATCCGACAGTCTCTCTGGCGGTAGCGGCGCCGATACAGCGCTCTTCGGCGGTTCGGGCGACGATGTCGTGCGCGGCGAAGACGGCGATGATGGTTTGTACGGTGACTCCGGGCGCGATACCGTCTTCGGGGCGGCTGGGAATGACAGCGTCTTCGGTGGCGCCGGTAACGACCGGCTGGGCGGCGGCTCCGGCAGCGACACCCTCGACGCCGGCATCGGCTCGGACCGTCTGAACGGCGGCTCGGGGGTCGATACCGCCGCCGGCGGGGTGGCCAACGACACCTTCATCGTCGACACCTCGGCCGACGTGGTGCGCGAGACCGCGGCCGGCGGTGCCGAGGACGTGCTGCGCTCCGACGCGCAGGCCTACGCCCTGGACACTGGACCCGAGGGCTATGTCGAGCGGGCCAACATTAACAACGGCGTCGGCGCCGGCAGCCTGATCGGCAACCAGCACGACAACACCCTGATCGGCAACTCCGCCGGCAACCTGCTGGTCGGCAACAGCGGCAATGACATCCTGAACGGCCGCGGCGGCTCGGACAGCCTGCTCGGCGGCTCCGGCGACGACACCTTCGTGATCGACACCCAGACCGACCAGGTCGTCGAGCTGGCCGGCGAGGGCACCGACCTGGTGCGCGCCGAGGTCGACTTCACCCTGCCGGACGGCACTGCGACGGCCTTCCTGGATAACCTGCGCCTGCAGGGCGGCAAGGGCGACCTCGACGGCGGCGGCAACAGTCTGGACAACACCATCGAGGGCAACAGCGGCGCCAACGACCTGCGCGGCTTCGACGGTGCCGACGAGATCCGCGCCGGCGATGGCGACGACCGCGTCTTCGGCGGCGCCGATGCCGACGTCCTGCGCGGCGAGAGCGGCGCCGACCTCATCCTGATGGGCAGCGGCGACACCGTCTTCGGCGGCTCGGGCGGGGATGTCTTCCGCTTCAACGGCGGCACGTTGGGCACCGCCGGATCCGGCGGCCCGGTGATCCGGGACTTCGACGGGGCGTCGCTGAACGCTGCCAACAGCGCCGACAAGCTGGTCTTCGCCAGCGGCCTGGAGGTCGGGACCTTCGCCTACATCGGCGCCGCGGGCTTCTCCGGCGGCGGCAACTCGGAGGCCCGCTTCGCCGGCACCAAGCAGGTCCAGGTCGACCAGGACGGCGACGGCTCGGTCGACCAGGCCTTCCTGATCGACGGCCTTACCAATGCCAACCTGCTGACGGCGACGGACTTCGTGTGGCTGTAGGGTGAAGAAGCGTCCGCGCGCCGTGCCGCTGCTGCGGTCGAGGTCAGGACGCTCCGGTTGTGAAGGCAGCACCCTGGCCAGACCGGGGACCGGGGTGCTTCGGTCCGCTCAGGCCCAAACAAGATGAGTGAGGATAAGCAGCCCCGCCCAGGCGACACCGTCCTGATCCATCTGGATCTGCTGCGCCCCTGCGAAACCGGTCTTCGAGTTGACGCCGCCGGAGAGAGCAGCGGCGCAGCTATGGACTGCGCTTCAAGGCAAAGGCCTTGGCCAAGAAGACCCTCATGGCGGACCTCGCTCAGGGGGAAGGGCCGACGGGTGGAGATCTGGTGGACGATCCACCTGGCCGTCGCTTGAAAGCAGGACGGCGATCCGATGTGTCCTGGGAAAATGCGCGAACACGATCATCGCGATCACCGTGAGTGGGACACAGAGGAACATCCCGGCAAGGCCCCATACGGCCCCCCAAGCGAACAGGCTGACGATGATCACGAAGGGGCTGAGGTTCATCGACCGCCCCATGTAGCGCGGCTCAAGCAGGTTGGCGACGGCAGTCTGCAGACCGCCGGAGACGATCAGGATGATCAGCGCTTCGGAGACTGTCTCGAACTGGATCAACGCCAGCAGCGTGGGACACGCGATGGCGATCAGCGATCCGAAGGTCGGAACGTAGTAGGTCAGAAACGTCAGCACCGCCCAGAAGACGGAGAAGTCCAAACCCACCGCAAGCATCACGACGTAGGCGATGACCCCACACAGCGCAGCGTTAATTGTCTTGATGAAGACATAGGTACGGGTCTGGTTTGCCATATGATCGAACAGTGCGCGTAGCTCTCGGCGTCCTGTTTCATCGGAGCTAAAGGCGGCGAGTTTGGCATCGAAACTCTTTTGCTCCATCAACAAGAAGAGCACATAGATCATGATAACACCGGCCCCGGCCGCTAAGTCGGAGAGCGCGTCGATGCCGGATCGCACGACCAGGCGCAGATCGATCTTGTCGAGTAACTCTGAAAGGCTCGGCATGGTCGACAGGCCAAGCACCTGCTTCACCTCCACCAACAGCCTTTCGGCATTGCTCTGGTAGGTCGGTGCCCGCGCGCTCATTTGCAGGACAGTGGCGGTGACCATGTCCACCATCAACACCAGCAGCCAGAGGATCAGCGCCAGCGACAGGCTCAAGCATAGCCAGTGCGGGAGACGCCAGGGCCCGAGAGGGATCTGGCGTAAACGGTTCGCCATCGCGTTGAGGAGCAAGGTGATCAGGACCGCCAGCGCGATCGGAATAAACAGGTCGCGACCGTAGACAACGAGCCCGACTGCGCTCACGAATGCGAGAAACGTCGCTGACCCAGCGATCGCCCGGATCATGCGTCGGACGTCGCTTGAGGATCTCTGGCCATCGCTCCCACCCATTTCCATGTCCTGAACCTTGCCGGTCACCTGAGCCGATGAGAAGTATGGGGACTTCGTGCCGCCGTGATGATCAGTGTAGCAGGCGTGCTCAGGCAAGTGCCGATACGTAGTTGATGGGGGCATGATCCATCAGCATGCGCGGCAGTCGTCCGGCCGAGAGCCCCAGCAGGACCATCTCCCAGACGCGATCAAGCGACACATCGAATCGATCAAGCGAAGTCGGTTCGGCCGGCTGGCTGGTCTCGCCCGTCGGACCGATCAACACGAGCTGGCCGGCGTGACCATAGGCTTGGACCAGAGAGACACCGGTAGGGGGAAGGCGGCAGACCAGATCCTCGTTGTTTACGAAGCGCCGTGCGCTGCCAAGGCTGGCGCAAAA
Source organism: Rhodospirillaceae bacterium N.6G (assembly GCA_046233115.1). GTDB lineage: Bacteria > Pseudomonadota > Alphaproteobacteria > Kiloniellales > JACOMY01 > JACOMY01. Next base: position 97,010 of record JBJXHM010000013.1, read on the forward strand.
CTCTGCATCACCGACCTTGGGCGCGCCGAAGGTGATCAGTTCCTCGTGCGGAACAAGACTCGCGGCGAGGCTCGCCAGCGCACCGCCGAGACTGTGGCCTGTGATCAAAAGGGGCCGGGTGATCTGTTGCAGGGCAGCCTCAACCTCCGGCCAAACCGCCTCCAGCGAATCGGCAAACCCGCAATGAACCCGTCCTCGTCCTCGCCATGGGCCCAGCTCGATCCTGAGATTGTTGATCCAATCGAGCGGCTCGTCGGAGCCGCGGAATACCAGCAAGGCCTGCTCTCTTCCCTCGGCGAGGAAGGCCTGGGTTCCCCTGTGCTGGAAGGGCGGCGCCAGCAGGCGGAAGTCGACGCGGTCGAGCGCCGTCTCGAGCAGAGCGTCGAAGTCGCAATAGGCAAGACGCGCCATCTCCGCGCACAGGGCCTCGATCGATCGAGGTCGATGCAGGGTGAAGAAATCATCACGTGCGCCCGGATCGAAGAGCGACTGTGGCCTCCAGCTATATCCAGTTACCGTGGATCGGCCCATGCTGCTTGTGGCCTCCAGCCAGACACGTCAGCCAAGCCGTCAAGCGGCGAGCAGAGTTTGCTCGGGGATCTCTTCCTGCGCATGACGCAACTTTCGGGACACCAGCAGTCTCTGCAGCAAGCGTAGCTCCCGCGGAGGGGTCTTCTCGATTGGGCGGTAGTCGATCACGATCTGTCCCTCGGAGCCGGTGATTCGGAAATAGTTGAGCCGATAGGACGGCACGAACAGCCCGGGCAGCAAGCCGAAACGGACCGGCACATAATCCAGTCTTTTCAGCCAGGTGCCGGTGTTGACGACGGCACGCTCGCCGATCCGTCGCACCGAGGCATGGTGGGTGTGACCGTAGACGAACACGGCGACGCTCGGGTCTTGCTCGAAGATCGCCTGCGCTGCCTTGACGTAGTCCTGCTCCTTCACCGCGGCCAGCTCATTGCCTTCGCTCAGCAGGTGAAAGCGCTTCAAGGTCCGTCGTGCGTCACGGAAGATGAGCCAGAGCGGTATCGCCAGCATGAACAGCATGGTCACGATCGAGGCGTTGATCGTGAGGACCAGTTGCACCAGGCTGCCGAAATAGCCGAGCGACGCGAACAGCCGGTTGTCGACAAAGACGTTGGTTTCGATAAGCCCGACGTTTTCCAGGATCGCGCCGACGGCGACGATCGTCGAGGCGCCGAACAGCAGCAAGAACGGCAGCAGAGCCCAACGCAGCAGTAGGTTCATCTCCCGATAGAAGTAGTTCGAAAGCACCCACAAGGGGATCTGTTCGCTCGGGTAGACGGACTGAATGTCCTTGAGCCAGTTGAACCGGCTCTGGGCGGAGCGTTTTCCGGCCCCACTCACCATGCTGCTGGTGATGAAATAGCCGATGGGCTGTGCGTGCGGATTGCCGAAATCAGGCATCCGGTTGAAAGCGTCGTACTGGTTGCCGTGCTCGATCCAGATTGTCCGCCCTTCGACCTCGCGCGTGATCGCCACCGTGCGCGCAAGCTCGATGTTGTAGCCGCTCAGGACCGCCACGAATTCCGGATAGCAGGCGATCTCGTAATCATGGTTGCCAGGAATCACCGTGATCCTCACGGTCTTTCCGGTTTCCCGGAACGCGGAGAAGATCGCCGGGAACTGACCGATCAGCTTTTGCAGCTTCTGCAAGCCTTCAACGTCGGTGAATTCCCACAGGCCAAAGGCGTCACCGACGATGATGAGTTCGGCCTTTTCCTGCCGACGTGCAATCATCCGCAGAAATGCAATCAGTTCCGCCTCGAAATCACAAACGCCAAGCGCCTCGTCACCACCGATATGCAGGTCGCTTATGAAATAGTAAGCCGTCAATCAGGAACTCCTATCTGGCGTTCGAATAACGATGCTACGGAGCCCAGACCCAGGGTTCAACCTGCATGTCCTAAGTGAGAGCGAGAGCCGAGGCGCGGCTAGCGAAGGCGTGCACGGATTCCTTCAGGGCGAATTCCGGGCGGGTAGGCCACCAGGCTCTTGCGCCCCCCGGTGACGCCTGTCAGCTCCACCATGGCCAGGCGCTCCGGACCCTACCGGTCCCGGGTTCCAAAGCTGATCGCGATCTGCCCCAACGCGGCTCCGATGCGCCCCCCTAGAGGCTGACCGTCTTCCAGAACAGCGCAGTCATCCGATCGGCGCGATCCGTCAGACGCCAGCTCTTGCCGCGATAGAACCACAACTGCACCTCGCGGGCGCAGAGCATGAAGACGAGCGACGCCGCCATCGATGGCGTGATTGCCCGGTCGATCTGCCCCGCGGCCTGCTGGCGCGCGGCCAGCCCCTGCAAGAAATCCGCCGAGCCGAACGACGCCCAGGACCCCTCCGAGATCCAGGTCTTGGTCGGCACGGTTATGAAGTAGACGGTCGCGATGTCGGGACTGGCGTCGTAGTGGCGCATCAGTTCGCGAAAGCAGGCCTGCCACTGCTCCTTCGCGGATCGCGCCCGGGCCACGGCAGTGCGGAGGTCGGCATCGATGGCGGAGAGCTCCCGCCTCAGGATCGTGAACAGCAGCGACTCCTTCGAGCGGAAATACTTGTACATCGTGGCGGTGCTGACCCCGGAAGCAACAGCAATGTCGCGCATGCCGACGGCATGAAAGTCACGTTCGGCGAACAGCCGGATGGCGGCCGGAAACAGCCTCTCGAGGACATCCGCCGGAACGCTGTGATTGTCTTGAATCGCCGTATCGGCCGGCCCAGGCAGCATCGATCCGTCCGCCTACCATAGGGTGGGTTCACACGACCGGGTGAGTCCGCCTAGTCGCGATCCACTCCGGCGTCAGGCTCCAGGAGCACGAAGTCCTCTTCGCTGTCGGCGATGAAGCGCTCCAGCACGCGCCGTGAGAGGCGCTTCTGCGCTTCGTGGGCAGCTCTCGGTGTCGCCGCCACTCGTGCCGCCAGGTCCCGCGCTTCCTCAAACAGCCGTTCCTGGGCAATCACCCTGTGGACCAAGCCGATCCGCGCAGCCTCCTCCGCCTCGAGGCGATCGCCGGTCGCGATCAGCGCGCGTCCGCGATGGATCCCCACGCTGGCGTAGAGCAAAGGCGTGCTTTGCCAAAGATAGGGCATCCCGAGCGCCAGTTCCGGAATGTAGAACTGGGTGCCCTCGGCCGCCACGCAGATGTCGGCCGCCAGTACCAACGAGAACCCGCCGCCGATGCAATAGCCATGCGCGGCGAGAACCACCGTCAGACGCGAGTCCAAGATTGCCCTGACCAGGCGTTCACCCCGCGCAAAGCTTTCCAGAAGGTCTTCCCGCGGGGAGACGCTGAGCGCCGCGGTCTCCTTCAGGTCCGACCCGGCGCTGAAGGCCCGCCCGCAGCCTGCCAGCATGACGACAGCGACCTCGGGCTCGTTCTCGAGCTCGGCGAGGGCCGCGATGATCTGCTCCTGCAGCGAGGCGGACAGGGCATTCAGGACCTGCGGGCGGTTCAGCCACAGCTCGGCAACCGCGCCGTGACGTTCGATGGTGAGATCGCTCATGTCTGCCTCTGCAACTCTGCGCGTAGCGCCATGCGGTCGATCTTGCCGATGCCCAGCATCGGCAGGCTTTCCTGCAGCGCGAACCGCTTGGGGACCTTATAGTTGGCGAGCCTGTCGCGGCAAAACGACAAAAGCTCCGCCGGATCTATCGTCTCGCCCCTCTTCGGCACGACGAAGGCAACACCGACCTCCTGGAAGACCGCATCGGGTTCGGGCAGGACGCAAGCCATCGCGACCTTGAGATGCGACTCCAGGACGATTTCGATCTCGCGTTGATAGACGTTGAAGCCGCCGGAGATGTACATCTCCTTCTTGCGGCCGACGAGCGTGAGATAGCCCCGCTCGTCGATAAGGCCGAGATCGCCGGTGTAGTACCACTCCTCGGCATCGATCGCCTCGGCCGTCGCCTCGGGGCGGTTCCAGTAGCCCTTCATGAGACCGGCTCCGCGCAGGCAGATCTCGCCGCGCGCGCCCACAGCCACCGGCTGCCGGGCGTCGTCGACGATCTTGAGCTCGAAGGCCGGATCGATGGCCCCTACCGTGTCCATCAGGTCCTCGTCGGGATCGCCGTGCGCGGTGTAGGTGGCGAAACCGCAGACCTCGGTCATCCCGTAGCCGGTGACCAAGGTCGCCTCCGGCCACCGCCGGCGCATCTCCTCGACCATCTCGCGCGGCGCCGCCGAACCGGCCCAGTAGAGCTTGCGCAATGACGAGAGCTCCTCCGCCGCGATCCGGGGATCGTTGAACAGCATCACGTACATGGTCGGGACCTGCAGCAAGGCCGTCACCCGGAATCGCCCGATGGTCTTGGCGAGGCGCTCCGCGTCGAAGTCCTTCAGAAGCACGAGCGTACAGCCCGCATAGAGGCCGCCGATCACGATCTCGATGTTGCCGCCAATGTGGTTGGCCGGCAGATGCAGCAGGACGCGATCCTCCGCGCTCAGGGAGAAGCGCCTGACCTGGACCGCAATGGTTTCGACGATGGCGCGGTGGCTGAGCACCGCGCCCTTCGGCTGTCCGGTCGAACCGGAGGTGTAGACGATCAGGGCAGCGTCATCGGGCACGACGGCGCTGGAGCGAGCCTCCAGTTGCCGCTCCAGCTCGGGCGTGGCCTCGGCCAGCATGCCGGCCGGGACGCCAGCGGCGTCGACGACGTGCAGCGCCGAAACGAAGGGATAGTCCTGCTTCAGCTTGGCTAACAGGGGGGCCAGTTCCCGCTCGCCGATCCGATCCCGGGTAAGCAGGACCGAGGGTCGCGCGTCTTCGACCAGGAAGCGGATTTCCCGCTCGGTGAAGCGCGTGTTGATGCCCAGCCAGATGCCGCCGATCATCGTCGTGGCCAGGTAGACGAGCGGAAAAGCTTCCTCCGGCGGCGTCAGCATGGCCACGCGGTCGCCGGGCGCAACACCCTGGGCGAGCAGCCCGCGCGCGATCGAACGCACCGCCGCCCAGGCCTCGGCGTAGCTCGTGGTCCCGGCCTCGGACAGCAGGAAAGGTTTCCCCGGAGTTCGTTCCGCGCGATGCCCCAGCAGGCGCCACAGCACGCGCGGCAGGTTCTCGTCTTGCGCGACGACGGACAGGTCCCCTGCACGGTCGTCTGTTGCTGGAATGTCTCCGGCCATAGCTCCCCCTCAACCCGCCCCTGCGCTTGGTTCACACGGCCGGAACGACCCTAAGAACTCGTGCAGGGCGAGCCGGCGCTGACATCAGGACTCCCGGTGTACGATCGTCAGCAAGCCCTTTATGTTGTTCAGGAAAAGCCGATCCATTCGCAAATCTGGCTAACAGACCTTGTCTGCCAGGATGCTGGTTCGTTGAACTGCCATCAACCTCGTGATATTCTTCTACTGCTCATCACTGCGACCCGAAGGATCTGAGACATGGCGATCATCACCGGCACCGATCTGAACGACACGCTCACCGGGACGGATCAGATTGATACCATCTTCGGACTGAGCGGCAATGACAAGGCCTACGGCCTGTCAGGCGATGACAGCCTGTTTGGAGGCAGTGGGGATGACCTATCGTTCAGTGGAGCTTCCGGCATCACCCCTCCTGTCGTAGGCTTGCCAGGAACATCGAATTGATGATTGCTGGTTGATCATGCCTCGCCGTAGCGGGTTTGCCCTGAGAGATCAACAACTCCTCCACCGAATAGTACAAGCTGGGAGACAGAACGATGGGGTTGTACATCGGCACTACCGGACCCGACAGTCTTTATGGGTCTAGCGTAGGAGATATTATTTATGGTCTATCGGGCGATGATACTTTGTTTGGATTTACCGGAGACGATGGCCTATCCGGAGACGTCGGCGATGACACCATCTTCGGAGGAGAGGGGAACGACTTTGACCTTTGGGGAGGCGATGGCGACGACAGGCTCTACGGTGGTAGTGGGGTTGACCTTTTTTTGACGGGCAACAGCGGCAACGACCTGCTCTTCGGCGGCAGTGGCGACGACAAGCGCCTTTTCGGCGAATACTTGCGCGGCAGTGGCGACGATCGGATCTACGGCGGTCCTGGAAACGATCTTTCCCTGGAAGGCGGTGATAACGAAGACTGGATCTTTGGCGGCAGCGGAACCGATCGCGTCCTCCGCGGCAACAGCGGCCTCGACAGCCTGTTTGGCGGCAGTGGGGCTGACACCGGACTGTCGGGCGGCGGCGACAGGGACTACATCGCTGGCGGCGCGGGGGCAGATGTTCGGCTGTTCGGCGCAGCCAACAGCGATAAGGTCTTTGGAGGAGCGGACGAGGACTCCTTCCTGTTCGGTGGGTGGGGAAACGACACCATCAATGGCGGCCGCGGGAGAGACTCGTACCTCTATGGGGCCAGCGGCCACGACATCGTTAGAGGAGGGCGCGGACATGATGCCTTCCTCTACGGCGGGGCCGGCATCGACAGCCTCTTCGGCGGCAGTGGCAACGACACCTTGAACGCTGCCAGCCAGGGGGAGTTGCAGGCGGGCGATCTCTTCGATGGCGGGGCCGGCTCCGACACCCTCATGCTGGCGAACGGCGTCAGCCTTCCGGCCGGGGTGACGCTCACCAGTATCGAATTCGTGGTCTACGGTTAGCCCTGCGGCAGGTATCGCCCGACTGCGCCAAGGGCGATGCGGCCCGGACCTGGCTCTACATGGAAGCGGCGCATGGCGTGGAGATACCCACCGATGAGAGCGCCATGTTCCTGCGCTGGGCTGCGGCTGATCCGGTCTCGCCCTGGGAGAGCGAGCGGCGCGTCGCGGCCGTCGAAGGCGTGCACAACCCCTTCGTGGCCGGGGTGATGCCGGACCCGTCCGGGGCTTGCCCGTGGGAGGCAAGGTGACGCGGGCAACGCCCGGAAATCCAGCCACGATGCTTCCCATATGCTTCCCAATCCGAAATCTGGGAAGCACAGCCCGCGCGCATTATCTCTAAGCTATTGATTTAGCTGGCGCGCCCGGGAAGATTCGAACTCCCAACCTCCTGATCCGTAGTCAGGTGCTCTATCCAATTGAGCTACGGGCGCTGGCTCGGGGCGCAGGGGCCGGGGGACGGCGTTCGCTGCGTCGAGGGCGCGGAACCTAGCGAAAGGCGGGGCGGCACGCAAGGCCCTTTCGTCCGGCCAGCCATGCATTTAATGGTGATGCGCTTCGGCCACTCTTTGCCGCGTCTTGGCGAATCACCCTTCCCTTAGGCATGCTGTGGCGCTAGGGAGACAAGGGACAGGGAGGAAGCGGGCCTCCCTGGCCGAAATCCTGAATCTGAGGGGCGGTCGGAAGTGGTGAGCCATGCAGCTTAGGCAGAACAAGAAGAGTGGCCGAGCGGTTGCCCTGGCCGGGCTGCTGCTCGCCTTGGTCGGCTGCCAGAATTTCAATAACGTCATGTTGCCGAGCACCTCGCCGGGTGCGACCGCTCCGGGCGGCGTGCAGCTGGGCACGACGAACTTCACCGTTCCGGGCGTGACCCAGTTCCCCTCCACCGGGACCGCCGTCGGCGACCAGGTCGAGGATCTGCGCGATCAGCTCAAGGACCTGCAAGGCAAGGTGCGCGAGGAGAACGCGACCCTGCAGCAGGTGCGCAACGCCATCCGCACCAACGCCGGCGCCTACAACCAGACCGTGGCGGGCATCAATTCCAGCCTGCAGATCGGCACCACCCCCGGCAACCCCAACATGGTCGACGCCTGGAACCAGGCGCGCAACGACCTGGACCAGGTCAACCGCGACGCTTCCAGCCTGACCGCGCTGATGAACGAGGTCTCGGCCTCCTCGGCCATGGCCGGCTACCTGCTGGAGTCGACCCAGGCGACCTTCGCCGTGCGCGGCGCGGTCGACGCCGACCACCAGCAGCTTGCCGTCCTGCAGGACGAGACCAGCCAGACCGCGGTCACCATCGACCGCCTGCTGAACGAGCTGACCACCGACGTCGCCCGCACCTCCAACTTCATCTCCACCGAGAGCAACAACCTGCGCACCCTGTCGGTCGCAGTCGACAACGGCCAGTTCATCGGCTCCAGCCTCTCCTCGATGTCCACCGGCATCCCGGCGCCCGCCCCCTTCGGCGGCCCGCAAAGCCTGGTCGGCACCCGCGAGCCCCTGGTGGTGATCCGCTTCGACCGGCCGAACGTGGACTACGACGCCGTGCTCTACTCGGCCGTCGCCGCCGCCCTGGATCGTCGGCCCAACGCCGCCTTCGACGTGGTCGCGGTCTCACCGGGCGGCCAGCAGGCCCGGCTGAACTCCGCCCGCGGCCGGCGCTATGCCGAGCAGGTGATGCGCAGCCTGGCCAACATGGGCCTGCCGCTGGATCGCATCTCGATCGGCGCCACCGCCAGCCCCAACGTCTACGTCGACGAGGTCTACGTCTACGTCCGCTAGGCGTTCCGTTGCACCCGGCACGGCACCGCCTAGGACTGGCGGTCATCGCTTCCTTGCCCTAGCTTTCTCTCCTGTGGACGCGGGTCGCTGCCCGCGCCGGAGGGAGGGGCCATGCGCAAGATCCTGCTGCCGCTGTTCCTGATGATCGGCCTACTGGCGAGCGCCACGGCCGAGGACCTTGAATCCTATGCCGAGTCGCAGGCGATCCGCGCGGTGATCGACGCGCAGCTCCAGGCCTTCACCCAGGACGACGGCCAGACCGCCTTCTCCTTCGCCTCACCGACGATCCAGCGCCAGTTCGGCACGGCCGAGCAGTTCATGGTCATGGTCCGGCGCGGCTATGCGCCAGTCTACCGCCCGGTCAGCCGCGAGTTCCGCGAGACCCGAATCGAGCACGGCCGGCCGGTGCAGAACGTCCTGCTGGTCGACCAGAGCGGCCGGACCTGGCTCGCCCACTACTACATGCAGCAGCAGGAGGACGGCGCCTGGCGGATCGACGGGGTGCGGCTGGAGCGCCTCTCCGACCTCACGGCCTGAAGGGGGCGCCTGAAACGTTCTGCGTCGCAGGGCCGGTTCGCGTCAATCCGTGCTTTCTTTCGAAGCAGTGCTGCGGCACGAGCCGGCTCTTGCGTGCAGTTCCTGGATGCGTCCAGTGGTCCTTCGGTCAAGCCGAAGGACGACGAAACAACGGAATATCAAATAGTTGTCGTCCTTCGGCTTGACCGAAGGACCTTTCTCCATCCGTCCCGCTATCAAACAAGAGGTCGGGGTTGCGGTCCGGACCCGGTTCCAACTCAGTGTAACGCGCCTCAGCCTGAAGACTCGCCTTGGAGATCCTGCGTCGCAGGGCCGCCCTGCAGGCCTGCCGGCGGCTGCTCCCTTGCCCTTGGCGGCGCTTACCGCCACTCTGCGGCCCGTCCAGTGGCCCGGCGCATCTGGTGCCTGGCCTCGCCGGACCCAGCCTGCGCAAGCCGCGCGGCACGCAAACGACAGGTCCCGGGGAGATGAAGACCATGGAACTCGGCGTCAGTGACAAGGTGAAGCCTCTGATCGAGCAGGTGCGCCGCATGGTGCGCGAGGAAGCGATCCCGCTGGAGGAGGAGTACGAGGCCGAGGTCGCCACCGGCGATCGCTTCGCCTACACCGAGCGGCAGACCGAGATCCTGGAGAGCCTGAAGCGGAAGGCGCGTGAGCGCGGCCTCTGGAACTTCTGGCTCACCGCCTCGGACCGCGGTTACGGCCTCTCCACCGTCGAGTATGCCTACCTGGCCGAGGAAATGGGCTGGTCGCGGCTGGCGGCCGAGGCCTTCAACTGCTCGGCCCCCGACACCGGCAACATGGAGGTGCTGGAGCGCTTCGGCAGCGAGGCGCACAAGCGAGCCTGGCTCGACGACCTGCTGGAGGGCAAGATCCGCTCGGCCTACCTGATGACCGAGCCGCAGGTCGCCTCCTCCGACGCCACCAACGTCGCGCTCTCGGCGGTGCGGCAGACTGATCATCAGGGCGATCACTACGTGCTGAACGGCGAGAAGTGGTGGGCCTCCGGTGCCGGCGACCCGCGCTGCAAGATCTACATCGTCATGTGCGTGACCAATCCCGAGGCCGAGAAGCACCGGCGCCACAGCCAGATCCTGGTGCCGGCCGGCACCCCCGGCATCGAGGTGCTGCGCCCGATGCAGGTCTTCGGCCACGACGATGCGCCGCACGGCCACATGCACATCCGCTTCACCGACGTGAAGGTACCGGCCGAGAACCTGATCCTGGGCGAGGGCCGAGGCTTCGAGATCGCGCAGGGCCGCCTGGGTCCGGGCCGCATCCACCACTGCATGCGCGCCATCGGCCAGGCCGAGCGGGCCTTGGAGCTGATGTGCCGCCGCGCGCTGACCCGCGAGGCCTTCGGCAAGCCGCTGGCCCAGCTCGGCGCCAACCACGACATCATCGCCGAGTGCCGGATGGAGATCGAGATGGCCCGGCTGCTCTGCCTGAAGACGGCCTGGATGATGGACACCACCAGCCCGCGCGAGGCCGCGCCCTGGATCAGCCAGATCAAGGTGGTGGCGCCGCGCGTCGCGCTGAAGGTGACCGACGAGGCGATGCAGATGCACGGCGGCATGGGCATCAGCCAGGACCTGCCGCTGGCCTCCATGTGGACCCACCTGCGCACGCTCCGGCTGGCCGACGGCCCCGACGCCGTGCATCGCCGCCAGGTCGCCCGCCACGAACTCAAGCGCTACTCCAACCGCTGAGCATGGCAGAGCTCTACCTCGTCCGCCACGGACAGGCCGGCAAGCTGGGCGGCGACTACGACCGCCTGTCGGAGCTGGGCCGCCGCCAGTCGCAGCTTCTGGGCGCGCACCTGGCGGCACTGGGGGTTTCCTTCGACCGGGTCGCCCGCGGCAGCCTGCGCCGCCATGCCGAGACCCTGGAGCCGCTGCTGGCGGAGCTGGGCCACGAGGGCGAGCCGGAGGTGCTGCCCGGTCTCAACGAGTACGACTTCGACAACCTGACCCAGGCCTACTTCGTCGAGCATCCCAAGCCCGAGGGCTTCCACGACGACCCGCGCGTCTTCTTCCGGCTGCTGCGCAAGGCGATCCTGGCCTGGTCGCGCGACGAACTGCCAGCGGAGATGCTGCTGGAGAGCTGGTCCTCCTTCACCGGCCGCATCACCGAGGCTCTGGCGCGCCTGACCGATCCCTCCAGGGGCCAGCGGGTGCTGGCGGTCAGCTCCGGCGGGGCGATCTCGATGGTGCTGGCTCAGGTGCTGACCCTGACGCCCGACGTGGCCGTCAACCTGAACCTGCAGTCGAAGAATAGCGGCTATTCGCGCTTCATCTTCACCGGGAAAGCCATCTATCTTCACAGCTTCAACGCGGCACCGCACCTGGAGACCCCGGAGCTTCAGGGGCTGGTGACCTACAGCTAGAGCCGCTGCAGCGCTCGGCGCAATCACGAGGGAAGAGAGCTTCATGAGCGAAGACGTCGCGCATCTGGACGAGGCCGCACTGGCCGCCTACCTGCCGAGCCGGATCGAGGGCTTCGGACACCTGAAGGAGGCACGCAAGTTCGCCGGCGGCCAGTCCAATCCGACTTTCCTGCTGACCACCGACAGCGGCCGCTACGTGCTGCGCCGCAAGCCGCCGGGGCTGCTGCTGAAGTCGGCGCACGCCGTCGACCGCGAGTTCCGGGTGATGGCGGCGCTGGCCAAGACCGACGTGCCGGTGCCCAAGGCCTATCACCTCTGCGAGGACGAGTCGGTGATCGGCTCGGTCTTCTTCGTGATGGAGTTCCTGCAGGGGCGGATCTTCTGGGACCCGGCGCTGCCGGAGGTGACCCGCGAAGAGCGCGGGCCGATCTACGATTCCATGAACGCTGCACTGGCGGCCCTGCACCTGGTCGACGTCGAGGCGGTCGGCCTGGCCGACTTCGGCCGGCCGGGCAGCTACTTCGCCCGCCAGGTCTCGCGCTGGTCCAAGCAGTACGAGGCCTCGAAGACCGAAGAGATCCCGGAGATGGAGCGGCTGATCGCCTGGCTGGAGGCGGAGATGCCGGAGGACGACGGCCGGGTCTCGCTGGTGCACGGCGACTACCGCCTCGACAACATGATCTTTGCGCCCGACGGCCCGCGCATCCTGGGCGTGCTGGACTGGGAGCTCTCGACCCTGGGCCATCCCTGGTCCGACCTGGCCTACCAGTGCATGCAGTGGCGCCTGCCGAACGAGGGCGTGTTCCGCGGGCTCGGCAGCCTCGACCGGCCGGGCCACGGCCTGCCCAGCGAGGCCGAGTACGTCGAGGCCTACTGCCGGCGCTGCGGCATCTCCGGCATCGACACCTGGACCTTCTGCCTGGCCTTCAGCTTCTTCCGCCTGGCCGCGATCCTGCAGGGCGTGCTGAAGCGGGCGCTGGACGGCAATGCCTCCAACCGCGAGCGCGGCCTGCAGATGGGTGCCGCGGTGCCGGTGCTGGCACGCATGGCGATCAAGGTGATCGAGGAAGCGAAGGCGTGACCCGCTACCAGGACAGCGTCGTCCTCATCACCGGGGCCGCCGGCGGCTTCGGCAAGGTTGCCGCCCGCCGCTTCGCGGCCGAGGGCGCGAACCTGCTGCTCTCCGACATCGCCGCTGCGCCCTTGGAGGCGGCGGCGGACGAACTGCGCGCGGACGGCGTCGCGGTCGAGACCCTGCCCGGCGACGTCTCGACCTGGGAAACCGCCGAGGCCCTGGTCGCGCGCGCGGTCGAGCGCTTCGGCGGGCTGGACGTGGCGATCAACAACGCCGGCATCGGCGGCGGGCTGGCCAAGCTGCCCAAGATCGAGGTGGCCGACGCCCAGCGCCTGATCGCGATCAACCTGATGGGCGTTTTCCTGGCGATGAAGGCGCAGATCCCGCTGATGGAGCGCCAGTTCGCCGACCAGGGCCGGCGCGGCGTCATCCTCAACATGGCCTCGGTCGCCGGCGTGATCGGTGCCCCGCTGCTGTCGGTCTACTCCGCCGCCAAGCACGGCGTGGTCGGCCTGACCAAGTCCGCCGCCGGCGAGTGCGCGCGCAAGGGCATCCGCATCAACTGTCTCTGCCCCGCCTTCGCCGAGACCCAGATGGTCGCGGCCTTCCTGGAGAAGATGGGCGGCAGCGAGGAAGAGGCACGGGCCCGCGTGGTCTCGAACATGCCGATGCGGCGCTTCGCGACAGCGGACGAGGTGGTGCAGGCCATGCTTTGGGCCTGCTCGGCCGAGAACGCCTTCATGACCGGCCACGCGCTGACCCTCGACGGGGGACTCTCGGCGGTTTGACAGACCGCGGGGTCGCTTGACAAAGAGGCAGGTAGGCCTTCTGTTCTTGCGAAAGGCCAGGAATAGGACGGCACCCCCAGCAGCGAGAGAACTAGGAGCAATCCCGAGATGAAGTCAGCGTCAGTTGAGGCCACGCAGGCCGGCAAGACAGACTGCAAGATCCTGGTAATCGGGCACAGCCACTCCGTTATGCTGCAGTCAAATCTTCGGGAGCATCCGGATCCGAGCGTCACGGTGATTAACCTGCGCGCCGAGGAGAACGATGCCCTGCTGGAGGGCAGGGGCCCAGGCGATGCGCTGGGCGCGGAATACCGTCCCGCCCATCTGTTCTCCATGATCGGTGGCAACAGCCACTACCAAGTCGGCCTGCTGGAACATGCGGAAAAGCTCCAGTTCCTCCAGAATCCCGAGGATCAGGCGTTGGACCCCGATCGAACCCTGGTCACCCAGGCGATGATGCGCCGCCTGCTCCAGCGCTGGGCCGAACCGCACCTGGAGATGTTGAACAAGTTGAAGGCGATCTTCGACCTCCCCGTGACGCACATCCTACCGCCACCACCGCTCAGCATCGAGGACATTACCCCCTACCTGCCCCCGACATTCAGCGAAGTGAACAAGTATGGCGTGGTGCCACCAGCGTTGCGGTTGCGCCTCTACCAGCTGCAGTGCGACATTTTTCGCGAGCACTGCGCGCAGTCGGAGATAGCGGTCATCGAGCCGCCGAAGGCAGCCATAGACCGGCTCGGCTTCCTGAAGAGCAGCTACCGCGGTCGGAACGCCACCCATGCTTCAGCCAAGTATGGTAGCCTCGTCCTAGAGCAGATTCATGAGGCCGTGAATGGCTAAAAATCATCCCTACCTGGGTAAGCCCGACTATCAGTTCTGGGCGCGCGAACCGGCGATCGTCGACCGCGCCGGCTTCGATCCGATCAACCAGGTCTCCTTCTCGCTGACCCCAGACGAGCCGATCGTCACCGCCGGGAGCTGCTTTGCACAGCATGTCGCCAAGCAGCTGCAGAAGGTCGGCTTCAACTATCTGGTGACCGAGAAGCCGCATCCCATCATTCCCAGCGACATTGCGCAGGAGTTCCACTACGGCGCCTTCACCGCGCGTTATGGCAACCTCTACACTGCCCGGCAGTTGCGCCAGCTACTGGAGCGCGCCTACGGCCTGTTCGAGCCGCAGGAAAGCGCCTGGGCCGGCAAGATGGGCCGCCTGGTAGACCCCTTCCGGCCGCAGATCCAGCCCGGCGGCTTCCTGAACGAGGCTGAGTTGGAGGCCGACCGCAGTCGGCACCTGGCCGCAGTCCGAGAGGCGGTGGAAACGCTCTCCTGCTTCATCTTCACCCTCGGCCTGACCGAGGGCTGGATCGACACCCGAGACGGCACCGTGTTTCCGCTGGCACCAGGGGTCGCCGGCGGCCTCTTCGATGCGGAGCGCTACGCCTTCAAGAACTTCAGCGTGGCCGAGGTGACCGAAGACTTGCAGTGGTCGCTCGACTTCATCCGCGCGAAGAGACCGGAGGCGAAATTCATCATCACCGTCTCACCGGTACCGCTGAACGCCACCTATCTGGACCGCCACGTCTTCGTCTCCACCACCTACTCCAAGTCCGTTCTGCGCGTGGCTGCGGAAGAGGTCACGCAGGCGACGCCGCTCTGCGACTACTTCCCTTCCTACGAGATCGTGAACAACCCCTATCATGCGAAGACCTTCTTCGCTAAGGACCGGCGCGAGGTGACGCCCTCGGGTGTGGCTTACGTGATGGGCCTCTTCCTGAAGCACTACGCCAATATCACACCCGAGGAGAGCCGCCCCAACCGGCACAGACGCGCTGCTCAGGCGCGGGCGCAAGCCAGCGGAGCTACTGCCCCGGTGGAACGCGTCTCCCTGACCCACGGTCTCCTCGACCGCGAGACAAGGACTGCCGAAAGGCCAGGGAAGACCGACAAGGCGAGCCTCCGCCGCGAAGCCAAGCGCAGAAGGGCTGCGTCGAATGAGCCGGGCAAGCGGGCTGGCAAGAAGAGCGGTCAGGACAACTATCTCAAAGAGATGGAGCGGCTGAACGACATCCTCTGCGACGAGGAAAGCATCGACAACCGCTAGAGCGAGTTGCGATCGGGAGGCCTCACCTGATCGCGTCGGTCCGCTCTATCTTTCAGACTTGTAGGGTAGGATTCAGACGACAGATCGTTTCGATCTGTCGTCATCCTCCTCATACAAGACCCCTGCGCACGCAGGTGCCTAACCTTGCACCACGGCACCCTCGTCGCCACGTCTCTTGTGGGCACGGATTTTCCGCATGCGTCATGCGCAGCGGAACCCTCTGCACCAAAGCCCAAATTGCCCTCTGTTACATTTCCGCAACAGCCATTCGACGAGCCGAATGGCTGTTTCTTTTTTTGTTGCCTGTTGCAAAAATCACATTCCTGCCACAATGGGAGCAAGGTCCGAACACGATCGGCCTCTAACTCCTATGGCTACGGAGACTTCCCCTCTCTGTCCGAGGTTTCCAGCCGACCTCACCCCGATGCCCCCCTCAGGCTGGAAGAAAGGCGGCCAGCGGTCCCGATCCCGCTGGCCGCCGCCTCGCTTCTGAGGCCCGCTTTTCTTACCGCACCCCTGCGCGCAGCAGACGATTCCATCTCCAGGGCAATTGCTCTAGCGTCTGGCGCCATGGCGGGTGGCAACGACAGATCCCAAAGCGATTCCTTCCAGGGCAGCGGCCTCGCGGTGCTGCGCGGCGAGCGGTTGCTGTTCAAGGGCCTGGACTTCACCCTAGAGGCGGGCGAGGCCCTGGTGCTGCGCGGCACCAACGGCAGCGGCAAGACCACCCTGCTGCGGTTGATGGCGGGCCTCACCCTGCCGCTGGCCGGCACCCTGAACTGGGGCGATCTGCCGGTCGCCTGGGACCGGGAGGCGCACCGGCACCGCGTCACCCTGATCGGCCACCGCCTGGGGCTGAAGGAGGATCTCAGTGTCGCCGAGAACCTGCGCTTCGAGGCCGGCCTACAGGGCCTGCCGCCCGAAGCGGTGGCGCCGGCGATGGAGCGGCTGCAGGTCGCCAGTCTGGCCGAGCTGCCGCTGCGCTTCCTCTCCGCCGGACAGCGGCGACGGGTGGCCTTGACCCGGCTCGCGCTGGGCGGCGGTCCGCTCTGGCTGTTGGACGAGCCGGCGACGGCACTCGACAGCGACAGCGAGGCCGCACTCTGGCAGCTCTGCCGCGAGCGCCTGGCCGCCGGCGATCGCCTGGTCCTGGCCAGCCACTCCGCGGTGCCGCTGGAGGGCCTCCGGACCCTCACCATGGATCGGCTGGCAGCATGACGCCCTCCGCCTACCGGCTGGCCGCGCTGGTGATCCGGCGCGACCTGGCACTGGCCTGGCGCCAGCGCGGCCAGGTGCTGCTGTCGATCGCTTTCTTCCTGCTGAGCGCCAGCCTCTTCCCCTTCGCCATCGGCCCCGATCCCAACCTGCTGGCGCGTCTGGCGCCGGGCATCCTCTGGGTCTCCGCGCTCTTCGCCATGGTGCTGTCGATGGAGCGGGTGTTCCAGGCCGACTACGAGGACGGCAGTCTGGAGCAGCTCGCGCTCTCCGGCCTGCCGCTGCCGGCGCTGGCGCTGGCCAAGGCCCTGGTGCACTGGCTGGCGAGCGGCCTGCTGGTGACCCTGGCAGCGCCGGTCGTGGCCCTCACCTTCTCGCTGCCGGCTGGGCTCTATCCGGTGCTGCTGGCCAGCCTGGCGCTGGGCTCGCTCAGCCTCAGCCTGATCGGTATCATTGCCGCGGCCCTCACCCTCGGCGCCCGGCGCGGCGCGCTGCTGGTGCCGCTGATCATCCTGCCACTGGCCGTACCGGTGCTGATCCTCGGGGTGATGGCGGTCGAGGCCGAGGCGCTGGCCTTGAGCGCGCGGCCACACCTGCTGCTGCTGGGCGCCTTCCTGCTGCTGCTGCTGCCGGTCGCCGCCGTCGCCGCCCCTGCGGCATTGCGACAGGCTTTGGACTAGGGCCCGACGGGCTTACTTACTAGCCATGCATTTTCTGGCCAACCCTGGACGCTTCGTCCGCATCGCCGACCGGGTCCTGCCCTGGATGAGCGGACTTGCGCTCGTGCTGCTGGGTGTCGGCCTCTACGGCGGGCTCTTCATGGCGCCGGCGGACTACCAGCAGGGCGACAGCATGCGCATCATGTACGTGCACGTGCCGGCCGCCTGGATGGCCATGTTCGTCTATGCCTGCGTTGCCGCGGCCTCTGCCAGCGGCCTGATCTGGCGCCATCCGCTTGCCTTCGTGATCGCGCGCTCGGCCGTGCCGATCGGGGCGGCCTTCACCTTCCTGGCGCTGGTCACCGGCTCGCTCTGGGGCAAGCCCATGTGGGGCACCTGGTGGGTCTGGGACGGGCGCCTGACCTCGGTGCTGATCCTCTTCTTCATCTACCTGGCGATCATGGCGCTGGCCGAGGCCTTCGACGATCCCGAGCGCGGCCGCAAGGCCGCCGCCGTGCTGGCCCTGGTCGGCGTGGTGATCCTGCCGGTCATCAAGTTCTCGGTCGACTGGTGGGCGACCCTGCACCAGCCGGCCTCGATCATGCGCCTGGACGGGCAGACCACGATCCACGAGACCCAGCTCTGGCCGGTGCTGGTGATGGCTTTGGGCTTCACCGCCTATTTCTTCGCCGTGCTGCTGGTGCGGGTGAAGCAGCAGGTGCTGGCCAGCCGACTTCGCAGCTTGCAGCTAGCCGCGGCCGGCGCGTAAACCATGCGCCATGCAAGCCCTCGAGAACTTCCTGGCCATGGGCGGATATGCGGCCTACGTCTGGCCCGCCATCGCCCTTACCCTCGCCGTGCTGGTCTGGCTGGCCTGGTCGTCGCTGGCCAACCTGCGGCGGACGCAAAAGAGCCTTAAAGCGCTGGAAGCTTTGGGAGTGGAACGGCGGCGTAGCCGCAGAAAACGAAATTGAGACGGCGATGAAGCCCAAGCGCAAGCGCCTTTACATTGTCCTGATCGCCCTGCTGTGTTTCGGCGGCGCCACCGCCCTGGTGCTGGCCGCCCTGGACGACAGCCTGGCCTTCTTCTATGCGCCGGCAGAGATCGCGGCCAACCCGCCGGGACCGGAGCAGGCGGTGCGCCTGGGTGGTCTGGTCGAGGTCGGCAGCGTCGAGCGTAGCGGTGAGACCGTCCGTTTCCAGATCACCGACAACGTCGATTCGATCCCGGTGACCTACACCGGCGTGCTGCCCGACCTCTTTCGCGAGGGCCAGGGCGTGGTGGTCGAGGGCAAGCTGGGCCAGGGCGGCCTCTTCACCGCCCACACCGTGCTGGCCAAGCACGACGAGAACTACATGCCGAAAGAGGTGGCCGACGCGATCAAGGCCGCGGGCGAGTGGCGCCCCGAGGCCGGGCAGGACGCTGCGCAGGCCGCTGGGCAGGCCGCCGTCAGCACGACCGGAGCCGGCCAGTGATCCCGGAGCTGGGGCACTACGCCTTGGTGCTGGCGCTGCTGGTGGCGCTGGCACAGACGGTGATCCCGCTCTACGGCGCCCATCGCGGCGCCGGCCGCCTGATGGCCTTCGCCGAGCAGGCGGCCTACCTGCAGTTCCTGCTGCTGGGCGTCGCCTTCCTGGCGCTGGTGCGCAGCTACCTGGTGTCCGACTTCTCGGTCCTCAACGTCTATGAGAACAGCCACTCGCTGAAGCCGCTGCTCTACAAGCTGGCCGGCGCCTGGGGCAACCACGAGGGCTCGCTGCTGCTCTGGGTGCTGATGCTGGCCTTCTTCGGCGCCGCGGTGGCGCTCTTCGGCGGCAACCTGCCGGCCAGCCTGCGTGCACGGGTGCTGGCGATCCAGGCGCTGATCGCGGTCGGCTTCCTGACCTTCATGCTGGCCACCTCCAACCCCTTCGTCCGCCTCGACCCGGCGCCGCTGGACGGCCGCGACCTCAATCCGCTGCTGCAGGACCCGGGCCTGGCCTTCCACCCGCCGCTGCTCTACCTGGGCTACGTCGGCTTCTCGCTGGTCTTCTCCTTCGCCGTCGCCGCCCTGATCGAGGGCCGGATCGATCCGGCCTGGGCGCGCTGGGTCCGGCCCTGGACCCTGGTCGCCTGGACCGCACTCACCGCCGGCATCGCGCTGGGCGCGCGCTGGGCCTACTACGAGCTGGGCTGGGGCGGCTGGTGGTTCTGGGACCCGGTGGAGAACGTCTCCTTCATGCCCTGGCTGGCCGGCACCGCGCTGCTGCACTGCGTCAGCGTGGTGGAGAAGCGCGAGGCATTCCGCGCCTGGACCCTGCTGCTGGCGATCCTGGCCTTCTCCATGTCGCTGCTGGGCACCTTCATCGTCCGCTCCGGCCTGATCACCTCGGTGCATGCCTTCGCGGTCGACCCCGACCGCGGCATCTTCATCCTGGGGCTGCTCTTCATCGCCATCGGCGGCTCGCTGGCGCTCTACGCCTGGCGCGCGCCCAAGCTGGGCGGCGGCGGCGGCTTCCAGGCGATCTCACGCGAGAGCGGCCTGCTGCTGAACAACCTGCTGCTCTCGGCCGCCTGCGGCACGGTCCTGGTCGGCACGCTCTACCCGCTGTTCCTGGAGCTGGCGACCGGCAAGGTGGTCTCGGTCGGCCCGCCCTTCTACGCCAAGACCTTCGTGCCGCTGATGGTGCCGCTGCTGGTGCTGCTGGGCATCGGCCCCTTCCTGCCCTGGAAGAAGGCCGAGGTCGGCAAGATCCTGCCGCGCCTGCTGGTGGCGGCGCTGGCCAGCCTGGCGATCGCGGTGGTGAGCGCGGTGCTGCTGGGCGGCGGCCCGGTGATGGCCGTGGTCTTCCTCGGGCTGGCCGCCTGGCTGGTGCTCTCGAGCCTCAGTGAACTGGCCGAGCGCATCCGCCTGTTCCGCGCGCCGCTGAGCGACAGCCTGGCCCGCCTGCGCGGCCTGCCGCGGCGCCAGTGGGGCATGACCCTGGCCCACGCCGGCCTCGGCGTCGCCATCGCCGGCATGACCGGCTCCACCGTCTGGAAGCAGGAGCAGATCGCCACCCTGAAGCCGGGCCAGTCGATGGAGATCGCCGGCTACGAGCTGACTCTCGAGGGCGTGCAGGACCTGACCGGCCCCAACTACCTGACCGAGCAGGCCTCGCTGGCAGTCACCGCCGGCGGCAGCGCGATCACCACGCTGAGGCCCGAGCGACGCTTCTATCCGGTGCAGCAGATGCCGACCACCGAGGCCGCGATCCGCATCACCCCGGCCGGCGACCTCTATGCCGTGCTGGGCGAGACCGAGGGGGCGGCCGGCGACGGCTACCTGCTGCGGGTCTACTACGAGCCGCTGGTCGCCTGGATCTGGGCCGGCACCCTGATCATGGCCATCGGCGGCCTGGTCTCGATCGCCGCCCGCCTGCCGGCGCCAAAGCGAAACGGTTCGGCCGCAGCCCAGCCCGCCGAGTAGAGGAATTCCGAACCCGTGAGCAAGCGTACCAAGGCTCTTCTCTTCATCCTGCCGAGCCTGATCTTTCTGGCCGCCGCCGTCGGCTTCTACCTGGGCCTGAGCCCGGACCGCGACCCTTCGGCCATCCCCTCCCCGCTGGTCGGCCAGGAGGCGCCGGAGGTGAGCCTGCCGCCGGTACCGGGCCTGGACCTGCCGGGGCTGGAGCCGGCGCTGCTGAAGGGTGCGCCCGTCACCGTGGTCAACATCTGGGCCTCCTGGTGCGCGCCCTGCCGGCTGGAGCATCCGCAGCTTGTGGCGCTCTCCAAGGAGCCCAACGTGCGCATGCTGGGTATCGACTACCGCGACCGCGCCGACGCGGCCCTCAAGTTCCTGACCGAGATGGGCAACCCCTTCGATGCGCTGGGCTTCGACACTAAGGGGCGGGTCGGGATCGACTGGGGCATCACCGGCGTGCCGGAGACCTTCTTCCTGGATTCCGATGGCCAGGTCCGCTACCGCCACACCGGTCCGATCGACGCCGACACCTTGAAGAACAACATCCTGCCCCGCATCCGCGAGATCGCCGGATGAGACCGCTGCCGGCCCCGCCGCTGCTCAGCCCGGCCCTGCTCTGCCTGGCCCTCATCTGCCTCGCCTTCTTCGCCGCCGGACCGCTGCAGGCGATCGGCGACCGCGAGCGGCTGAGCGACCCGGCGCTGGAGGCCAAGGCGCGCGCGATCTTCAAGGAGGTGCGCTGCGTCGTCTGCCAGAACCAGTCGATCGACGACTCGGAGGCGCAGATCGCCAAGGACCTCAGGATCATCATTCGCGAGCAACTGGTCGACGGCAGGAACGAAGAGCAGATCCTGGGCTTCCTCACCGCCCGCTACGGCGACTACGTGCTGCTGGAGCCGCCCTTCGAGCTCGACACCCTGCTGCTCTGGCTGACGCCGCCGATCGTGCTGGCGGCCGGCGGCCTGCTGGTCTGGGGCAGCCTGCGCGGTCGGGCCCGCTCGGCCGAGGCTGCGCCGCTCAGCGCCGATGAGCAGGCGCGGCTGGACAAGCTGCTGGGGTCCGACCGCTCGTGATGCTCTACATCATCGCCGGCCTGCTGACGGCCCTGGTGGTCGCCGGCCTGCTGCACCCCCTGCTGCGCCAGCGCCGCGAAACCGAAAGCCGCTCCGCCGAGGAGCTGGAGGTCTACAAGGCCCAGCTCGCCGACATCGAGCGCGACCTCGCCGCCGGCACCCTGGCGGCCGAAGAGGCGGCAACGGCACGCCGCGAGGTCGAGCACCGGATCCTCGCTGCCGACTCCGAGCGGCGGCGCCGGGTGACCCAGGGCCGGCCGGCCAAGCGCCTGGCCCTGGTCCTGCTGATCGCGCTGCCGATCGCCGGCCCCGGTCTCTACCTGCTGCTTGGCAACCCGGACCTGCCGGCCCAGCCGCACGCCGAGCGGCAGGACGTGGCGATGCAGCGGGCGCTCCAGCAGCGCGCGGCCGAGATGCGCGCGGCCCTGGCCGAAAAGCCCGACGATCCCGACGGCTGGCGCGAGCTGGCCCTGCTGCGGACCATGCTGGGGCAGAGCGGCGCTGCGGCCACGGCTTACCGCCAGGCGATCGCACAGGGCGCCGATGACGCCCAGGCCTATTCCGCCCTGGCCGAGGCGCTGATCATCCAGGCTTCCGGCCAGGTTAACCTCGAGGCACGCCAGGCGCTGGCCGAGGCGCTGAAGCGCGACGAGCGCGACCCGCTGGGGCTCTACTACATCGGTCACGCCCTGGAGCAGGATGGGCGTTACGAGACCGCGCTCTCGCTCTGGCAGGACATGGCCGAGGCACTGCCCGCGGACTCGACCTGGCGCCGCCGCCTGGACCAGGACATCGCACGGGTCAAGGCCCAGATGGCGCAGCAGAAACAGTAGCGGCCGACCTTCCGCCGCGTTGCCGCCGGCCCGTGGCGAAGCGCCCGTCGGCGCCGCCCTCCCTTGCGTGACCTAGGGTGCGAGACTAGGTTCTCTTTGACCTGCCAAGAAGGCCTTTCAGGGATAGTCTTAGCCGCGATGGACGTCGTACTCATTCCTCTGCTGTCGGTCATTTCCATGGCCATTGAGATCTACATCTATCTGGTGATCGCCATGGCCATCATGTCCTGGCTGGTCGCCTTCGACGTGATCAACCGGCACAACCAGTTCGTCAGCACGCTCGGCCGTTTCCTCTGGAAGATCACCGAGCCGCCGCTCAGGCCGATCCGGCGCATCCTGCCCGACCTGGGCGGCATCGACATCTCGCCGATCATCCTGATCCTGGCCCTCTACTTCATCCAGGGCATGATCTGGCGCCTGGCCGCCAGCATTGCCTGAACCTGACCAGCCTCACCCCTTCGAGACCTGCGCCGAGGGGCTGCGGCTGGCGGTGAAGGTGCAGCCCGGCGGCCGCCAGACGGCGCTGGCCGGGCTGGTCGAGCTGGGCGAGGGCAAGGTCGCGCTGAAGGTTCAGCTCACCGCCCCTCCGGCCGACGGCAAGGCCAACGCCGCGCTGATCGCCCTGCTGGCAAAGCAGTTCGAACTGGCCAAGCGCGACGTCGAGATCCTGCACGGCCAGAGCAACCGCCAGAAGCTGGTGCTGCTGCGCGGCGACAGCGAGGGGCTGGTCAGGCGGGCAAAAAGCCTCTATTCAGCCCCGCGATAGCGTCACATCGAAGCCGCCTGCCCCCGCCTTCCTGCCGCGGGCGGCCCCAACGACAATAGCGATAGACAACAGAGAATACGGAGGATGCCATGACGGCCACCCTGATCGACGGAAAGGCCTTCGCCGCCGGCCTGCGGAGCCGCATCGCAACCGAGGTGCAGCGGGTGAAACAGAGCGCCGCCTTCACCCCCGGCCTCGCCGTGGTCCTGGTCGGCGAGGATCCGGCCAGCCAGGTCTACGTCCGCTCCAAGCACAAGGCGACGGTGGAGGCCGGCATGGCCTCCTTCGAGCACCGCCTGCCGGCCGAAACCGGCCAGGAGGAGCTGCTCGACCTGATCCGACAGCTCAACGAGGACGGCACGGTCGACGGCATCCTGGTGCAGCTCCCCCTGCCGAAGCAGATCGACGAGCAGGCGGTACTGGCCGCGATCACGCCGGCCAAGGACGTCGACGGCTTCCATGTGGTGAACGTGGGCAAGCTCGCCACCGGCGCGGCCGACGCCATCGTGCCCTGCACGCCGCTCGGCTGCCTGATGCTGCTGCGCGACCAGCTCGGCAGCCTCAGCGGCCTCGACGCGGTGGTGATCGGGCGCTCCAACATCGTCGGCAAGCCGATGGCGCAACTGCTGATCCAGGAGAGCTGCACCGTCACCGTGGCCCACTCGCGCACCCGCGACCTGCCGGCGGTGGTGCGCCGCGCCGACATCGTGGTGGCCGCGGTCGGCCGGCCGCAGATGGTGCCGGGCGACTGGATCAAGCCGGGCGCCACGGTGATCGACGTTGGCATCAACCGCATCGAGGGCGAGGACGGCAAGAACCGCCTGGTCGGTGACGTCGACTTCGAGAGCGCCAAGGAGGTGGCCGGCGCCATCACCCCGGTGCCGGGCGGCGTCGGCCCCATGACCATCGCCTGCCTCTTGGCCAACACCCTGACCGCGGCCTGCCTGGCCCGCGGCCTGCCGGCGCCGAAGCTCTAGCGGGACCGCTGCAGCGATGAGCGACCGCGACCCCGCCGCCTGGCAGGAGGCGCTCTACCGGACCCTGGTGGCCGGCGGCATCCGCCAGATGTCCTACGTCCCCGATGCCGGCCATGCGCACCTGATCCGCCAACTGGAGGCCGATCCCGCGGTCGCCTGCACCCTGCTCACCACCGAGGAGGAGGGCATCGCGCTCGCGGCCGGCGCCTGGCTGGGCGGCCAGCGTTCGGTGCTGCTGATGCAGTCCAGCGGCGCCGGCAACTGTGCCAACATGCTGTCCCTGATGGCCACCTGCCGCTTCCCTTTCCTCACCCTGGTGACCATGCGGGGCGAGTGGGCCGAGTTCAATCCCTGGCAGTATCCCATGGGCGAGGCGACGCCGAGCCTCTTCGAGCTGATGGGCGTCACCGTCTTCCGGGTCGAGCAGGCCGAGGAGGCTGCCGAGACCCTGGAGGCCGCGATCGCCATGGCCTTCGAGGCCGACCGTCGGGTGGCGCTGCTGCTGTCGCAGCGCCTGATCGGCCGCAAGAAGTGGACCGAGAAATGACCGTGATGGACCGCAGAGAGGCCGTCCGTGCCCTGACCGAGGGCGTGACCGGAGTCCTGGGCGAGGAGGTCCTGGTCGTCAGCGGCCTGGGCTCGCCCAGCTACGACCTCTTCGCCGCCGGCGACCGCGAGCTGAACTTCTACCTCTGGGGTGCCATGGGCGGGGCGGCGATGATGGGTCTGGGCCTGGCCCTGGCCCAGCCGGACCGGCCGGTGCTGGTGCTGACCGGCGACGGCGAGGCGCTGATGGGGCTGGGGGCGCTCGCCACCATCGCGGTGCGCCGCCCGACCAACCTGACCCTCGCGGTGCTGGACAACGGCCACTACGGCGAGACCGGCATGCAGCGGAGCCACAGCGGCCAGGGCGTGCCGCTGCACGACATCGCCACCGCCGCCGGCTTCCCGCAGGCCGTCGAGCTGACCGACCTGGACCAGGTGGCGCGCTTCGCCCCGGAGATCCTGGAGCTGGACAGCGGCCCGCGCTTCGCCACGCTCCGGATCGCCGCCGAGGAGCAGCCGCGCTGCCTGCCGCCGCGCGACGGCGTCCACCTGAAGAACCGCTTCCGCGCGGCCCTGGGACTGCCGGTGACCTGAGCCCCTTTGCCATGCGGCTTGTGGGTGCCAAGTCCCTTGGTTTTGGTCATTGATCGCCGGCGGATCATGCGCTAGCTTCCGCGCCTTCCTCGAGGAGGATGGGTGGCCGAGTGGTTGAAGGCGCACGCCTGGAACGCGTGTATACGGTGTTGAGTCGTATCGTGGGTTCGAATCCCACCCCATCCGCCATTGGCACGGCGCGTCCCGCGCGCCAAAGCTTCCCCTAGAACAGATCGCACCGCACGGACGGCCGCGGGGTTGATCGCTGTCCTGACCGGCGGCATGGTCGGTGGTGGAATGTTTAGGAAGCCCCAGTATCCTCCCCGACCACCAGTGAAGGGCTGGTCTCCCCCGGCGAGCAGCGGTGCGTGTCATGACGCGCCCGGATGACGTCGGCTTCGGTACGCAGATCCGCAGGTCGCCTTTCTTCGACGCGACCCTACGCTGGGGCGCCAAGGGCTTCTCCGTCTACAATCACATGTACATCCCGCGCGATTTCGGCGACCCGGAGCAGAACTTCTGGAACCTGGTGAAGACCGCGATCCTCTGCGATGTCGCGGTGGAGCGCCAGGTCGAGATCACCGGGCCCGATGCCGCCGCCTTCGTCCAGATGCTGACGCCGCGCAACCTCTCGAAGATGGCGGTGGGGCAGTGCAAGTACATCCTCATCACCAATACCGAGGGCGGCATCCTGAACGACCCCGTCCTGCTGCGGCTCGCCAGCGACCACTTCTGGCTGTCGCTCGCCGACAGCGACATCCTGCTCTGGGCGCAGGGGGTCGCCGTCCATGCCGGCGTGGAGGTGACGATCCGCGAGCCGGATGTGTCGCCGCTGCAGCTCCAGGGGCCGAAGTCTGGTGCGGTGATGCAGGCCCTCTTCGGAGAAACCATCGCCGACCTGCGGTATTACTGGCTGCGCGAGCTGGAGCTGGACGGCATTCCGCTGGTGGTCTCGCGCACCGGCTGGTCGAGCGAGCTGGGCTACGAGATCTTCCTGCGCGACGGCGCGCGCGGCGACGACCTGTGGGAAAGGATCATGGCGGCGGGACAGCCCTTCGGGCTGAAGCCCGGGCATACCTCCACCATCCGGCGCGTCGAGGGTGCCATGCTCTCCTATCACGCCGACGCGGACAGCAGCACCAACCCCTATGAGCTCGGCCTGGACCGGCTGGTCGACCTGGAGATGGAGGCGGACTTCATCGGCAAGGCCGCCCTGCGCCGGATCCGCGAGCACGGGGTAGAGCGCAAACAGGTCGGCCTGCGCATCGACGGCGCCCGCCTCGCGGGACCGAACACCACCTTCTGGCCCATTCGCAAGGACGGAGAGGGCATTGGCAAGGTCACCTCCGCCGTCTACTCGCCGCGGCTCAAGCAGAACATCGCGCTGGCGATGGTCGCGACCGAGGCGGCGCGGATCGGCTCGGAGCTCGAGGTCCTGATGTCCACTGGCCCCGCCCGCGCCATCGTCGTGGAACGCCCCTTCTTCGATCCGAAGAAGACGATCGCGGTCGCCTGATCGCCCCGCCCGCTCCGGAGGATGCTCCAGCGCGCCGATCGGCTTGACTCTATTTTAAAATGGCTATTATATAATGTTCACTTTAAAACGGAGACCCCGAGTTGGCGCGCCCACGTACCTACGACCAAGACCAGGTTTTGACCGCAGCCATGCATGCCTTTCGCCAGCAGGGTTATGCGGCGACGTCGGTGCGCGACCTGGAGGCCGCGACCGGGCTGACGTCAGGCAGCCTCTACAACAGCTATGGCGACAAGCAGGGGCTCTTCGCCGCCGCCGGCGCCCACTATCTGCGCAAGGTGGTGGACCGGCGGCTCAGCACCTACTGCCCGGAAGGCTCCGGCCTTGCGGGGCTGCGCGCGCTCTTCCTCTCCACCCTCGTCGAGCCCGGTGGCGGCTGTCTCATCACCAACTGCGCCATCGAGTTCGGCGCCGCAGACGCGCCGGAGGTCGTCACGGCCGGGCTGTCGGTGTTGAAAGCGGCCTTCAAGGAGCGTCTCGGCGGCGGTGAGGAAGCGGACGCGCGGGCCGAAGTCCTGCTCACGCTCTATCAGGGCCTGCTCGTCCTGGTGCGCGCCGGCTACGACGCGCGCGCCCTGGAACGCATGATTTCTGAGTTCTTCGAGACCTTGTCTACATCTGCGAAAACGGAGTGATGCGATGGATGCCACTGCGCTCTGGCCCCGCTACGCCAAGATCTGGTCGGCCGACCGGGAGACCCGGCAACGCGAGCTGCAGGCCTGCCTGGCGGAGGACGCCACCTATTGCGATCCCAACGGACGGTTGTCGGGCCGGGCGGCCCTGTCGGACTACATGGGCGGCTTCCAGGAGGCCTTCCCCGATGGCGGGTTCAGGATCATCGAGGTCATCGCGCATGACGGCGGATCGCTGGCGCGCTGGCTGCAGTATGGCGCGGACGGGACGACGCTCCACCAGGGCACCAGCTTCGCCACCCACGACGCGGACGGCCGGCTGCAGACCATCAACGGCTTCTTCCCGATCGCAGCACAGGGCTGACCGGCCGACGCCGCGCAACCCGGATCAAATCCAACCTGTCGGAGGAACACCCCATGACCGCCCTGTCAGAAGAGTCGCGCTACCGGAAATCCTTCCGCGAGGTCTTGGGGAAGCGCATGGCCTACATAGAGGTCGGCAGCGGCGATCCGATCCTGTTCCTGCACGGCAACCCGACCTCCTCCTTTCTCTGGCGGAACGTCATGCCGCACCTGGAGGGCCAGGGCCGGCTGATCGCGCCCGACCTCATCGGCATGGGCGATTCCGACAAGCTGGAGGACAGCGGTCCCGACCGCTACGGCTTCGTCGAGCACAGCCGGTACCTCTTCGCCCTGCTCGAGGCCCTAGAGGTCACGGACAGGGTCACCCTGGTCATCCATGACTGGGGCTCCGCCCTGGGGTTCCACTGGGCGCATCAGCATCCCGCGGCGATCAAAGGCATCGCCTTCATGGAGGGCATCGTCGCGCCCTTCCCGGACTGGGAGGCCTTTCCCGAGCGCGCACGGCCGATCTTTCAGGCCTTCCGCTCCGACGCGGGCGAGGAGATGATCCTGCAGCACAACGCCTTCATCGAGCGGGTGCTGCCGGGCTCCATCCTGCGGGACCTCAGCGAGGCGGAGATGGCCGAATACCGGCGGCCCTTCTCCACGCCGGGCGAAGGGCGCCGCCCGACCCTGACCTGGCCACGGCAGATCCCGATCGGCGGCGAGCCGGCGGAGGTCACCGAGATCGTGGCGGCCTACAGCGCCTGGCTGGCGGGAACGACCTTCCCGAAGCTCTTCGTCAATGCCGAGCCGGGGGCCATCATCCAGGATCCCCAGCGGGCCCTGGTACGCTCCTGGCCGGCGCTCTCCGAGGTAACGGTCAAGGGCAGCCACTTCATCCAGGAGGACTCCCCGCACGAGATCGGCCAGGCCGTCTCGGCCTGGCTGCAGGCGATCGAGCGCGCGACGGCAGGGTGACGTCCGGCCGCTAGAGCGGCTTCCCCTTCATTCGATGAAGCAGTAGAGCATCGCCACCGTGAAGCTCTCGCGCAGCCGGTTGCCGGTGCGCTGCAGGGTCTCCGCCGTCAGCGCCGGGGTGATGGTCCGTCTCGCCTGCGGGCTTTTCCCGGCTGCCGCGAAGAGCGCCTCGAAAGACTGGGGCACCGCCCCGGTGATACGCCCCCGGCGCGGACTCTCCGTGACGGAAACCCCGATGATCCGGCCATCGGCATCGAAAATGGGCCCGCCCGAGATGCCGCCAAGGCTACCATCCAAGGCGGGGAAGCGCTGGACCTCCGCGTATTCGATCACCGGTTCCACCGACTGGAAGCGGCCTGTCGTCACCAGGCGTGCCGGACCGATCACCTTCGACCAGACGTCGCCGGGCTCGCCGCGGGGAAAGCCGACGTGGTAGGCGTTGCTGCCGGGGGCGGGCGGCGCAGGGGCGGGCGCAAAGCTCTCCCGCGCGCGTGGCCCCTCGACCAGTGCGACGTCGCTGTTCGGATTGATCCAGGCTCGCTTGGCGACCTGCAGACCGGAGCGGCCGGGCACGGCAAAGGCCAGGTCCTTGCAGCCTGCAGCCAGATGGCGGGCCGTGACCCACAAGCCGTCATTGTCGATCGCGAAGGCCGTGCCCAGGGCGCTCGAAGGCTCCTCGTTGTCCTCGGTGATGTAGCTGGGCAGCGGCAGGCCGGGCTCCCCCTTCGGCGCCACCATCCAGGGACTTGACAGCCGGGGGGTGCGGATGTCCGTGCTGACCTCCGGTCTGAAGATCCAGAAGACCGCCGCGGCGATGAGAACGTAGAAGAGGAGCTCCAGCCGCTTCCTCATCCCGACACGGCGGCCGCATTGATCGCGGCCGTGGTGAGCTTCACCGAGACCAGCAGGATGGCCGATGCCATCTCGCCCTGCTCGATCCGCTTCGAGATACCCTTCAGCAGCCGATCGACCGCGAAGAAGGCAATCAGTTGCAGGATCAGGGTCACCAGGCCCCACAGCAGGATGTCAACGACCGAGACCGAGGAGGCCAGCACGAAGGCCAGCGGCAGGGCGATGCCGAGGATGGCGCCGCCCAGGGACAGCCCCGCCGCCGCGTTGCCGGCACGTATGAGCCCCAGCTCGTCGTGCGGCGTCACCAGCATGTAGACGCGGACACCGACGATCAGGATCACGAAGGTGGTGGCACTGTGGGCGATCAGCAGCGGCAAGCCGCTCATCAGAGAGTGTAGAACCGCATCCATACCAAGCTCGCCGATTGCGCCGGGGCCTCCAGCATAGGTTCGGCGCCCCCGTTGCTGACAAGCGGAAACGGCAAGAGGCCAGGCTGGCGATGATGGTGGAAACAGGGGCGATACCGACCGCTAGCCCGACCCAAGAGGCGAAACAAAGGCCCGCTATCCTATCGGCGTCACTGCATCCTAAGGCCGATTGATTCCCGGCATCAGACAGCCAATGCCTTTGCCCTTCGCTCCAGATCGAAGCCTCGTGTCATCTGCTCACGATTGCGGTATCGCGATTCGATCCAAGAAAGAAAATGGCAGGGTTTCTTCTTGCCATATTTCTGGAACGCTCACCAAAAGAGCGATACCTTCGGTCCTCCAACAAGGGGGATCTGCGGCGTGCCGAAACAGAAATGCGCCTACGCGAAGGGAGTGCTTCGCGCAAGAAGAAACGCAAGGTTCGGAGCCGAAGATAGTCGAAGCCCAAGACCGCAAGACTTGCCGCAATTGACCGCCGACGAACCTGCGAGACCGAGAGGCGCAGGGTTCAAGCTCTCGCTGCTGTCGACACTGGTCGCGTTGGCGGCCCTGGTCCCGTCCGGGCCGGCCGGTGCCGACCCCTGCAATCCAGACGGCACCAACAGCTATCTCTGCACCGGAGACCTCTCCCAGGGGCTTGTCCTGGGGAATATTGTCCCGCAGTCGACCACCAAGGTCACCATCACCGACCTCACCAGCAACATCGACGGCGGCGTCCACTGGGGTCTCGGCGGCTTCACCGGCACCCCGGCAACACGCACCCTCGATATCGACACCGGCAGCTTTTCCTTCCAGAGCCCCAACCCGATCAACTTCAACTCGGTCGGCTTCGGCAACAGCCCCAACGCGGCGCCCCTCACCCTGAACTTCAAGGGCACGATCGAGAATCCGACCAGCGGCTCCGGAATCTTCGTGGCCAATCTCGCCACCGGATCGCAGCTCAACAACGCCGGCGGCACGGTCGGCGACATCAACCTCACCCTGGATGGCAGCCTCACCGGCCCAGGCAACGTGCGCATCAGTTCCTTCGCCGGTAACGGCGGCATCGGTGGGTCCGGCGCCAACAGCGGCGACATGACGCTCAACACCGCCGGCAGCGGCTTCAGCATCTCCACGACCGGCAACGGCCTGAGCGGCATCCTCGGCGGCGCCAGGGGCGGCCCGGGCGGCGCCGGCAAAAATGACAGCACCGGCGGCAATGGCGGCAATGGCGGCAAGGGCGGCGCCTTTCTCTTCGGCACCACGCAGGCGGACTGGACCATCTCCACTACCGGAGACTTCGCCAATGGTCTCTACCTCTACAGCGTCGGCGGCAACGGCGGCAACGGCGGCAACGGCAGCAGCGGCAAGGGCGGCAAGGGCGGCAACGGCGGCGCCGCCAGCCAGATCGTCGGCGCCAACCTGAACATGACCATCTCCACCAAGGGCGACAACGCGATCGGCATCGTCAGCAGCAGCATCGGCGGCGACGGCGGCAACGGCGGCAGCGGCGGCTTCTTCGGCGGCGGCGGCGACGGCGGTGCCGGCGGCTATGGCCTGCCGGCCCAGATCATCGGCAGGGTCAGCATTTCCACCGAGGGCGTGAACTCCAGCGCCATCGCCCTCAGCAGCATCGGCGGCACCGGCGGCAGGGGCGGCAACGGCGGCTTCTTCGGCGGCGGCGGCAACGGCGCCGGATCGGGCAACTCCGGCGGCGTCACCATCGACCTCTCCAGCGACAGCGTGATCTCGACCAAGGGCGAGAACTCGGTCGGCATCGCGATGCAGAGCATCGGCGGGCGCGGCGGCAACGGCGGCGGCAACGCCGGCCTGTTCAACTTCAGCGCCTCGGGCGGCAGCGCCGGCAAGTCGGGCGAGATCTCCATCATCTCGGCCGCGAGCATCAGCACCGAGGGGAACGCCTCGGACGGCATCCTGGCCCAGTCGATCGGCGGCGGCGGCGGCCAGGGCGGCAGCGGCTTCGGCCTCTTCTACTCCTCCGGCGGCAGCGGTTCGATCGGCGGCCCCGGCGGCGACATCGTCATCGGCAACGACGGCAGCATCACCACGGCCGGCAACGTGGCGCCGGGCATCCAGGCCCAGTCGATCAGCGGCTCCGGCGGCAACGGCGGCTCCTCGGCCGGCGCCTTCTCGATGGGCGGCGGCAGCGCCAAGAGCGCCGACTCCGGCAACGTCACGATCTACAACACCGGCCTGATCGAGACCGGCACCGGCCCCGCGGGCGATGGCGATGCCGAGGTCATGGCCTGCGAGGTCGGCTGCTCCTACGGCATCGTCGCGCAGTCGATCGGCGGCGGTGGCGGCAACGGCGGGTCCAGCGGCGGCTGGTTCTCGGTGGGCGGCGGTGCCGGCGGCGGCGGCAATGCCGGCAGCGTGTCGGTCGACAGCAACGGCAGCATCTTCACCCACCTGACCGATTCCACCGCCATCCTGGCCCAGTCCATCGGCGGTGGCGGCGGCAACGGCGGTGCGGCGGTCGGCGTCGGCGTGCTGGGCTCCGTCGCAGTCGGCGGCAGCGGCGGCGAGGGCGGCAGCGCCGGCAAGGTGACGGTGGTCCTGGAGGAGGGTGCCGACACCCGGACCTTCGGCGACGGCTCCCACGCCATCCAGGCCCAGTCCCTGGGCGGCGGCGGCGGCAACGGCGCCTTTTCGGTGGCGGCTGCCGCCGGGATCACCTTCCCGGGCGTGGCCGTCTCCATCGGCGGCAGCGGCGGCAAGGGCGGCAACGGCAGTGCGGTGGAGATCACCGCCAGCGGCAGCGGCCTGGTGCGAACCGCCGGCGACCAGTCGCACGGCCTCTTCGCGCAGTCGATCGGCGGCGGCGGCGGCAACGGCGGCTTCGCCATCAGCCTGGCAGCCAGCAACGCCGGCGCGATCTCCTTCGGCATCGGCGGCAGCGGCGGCAATGGCGGGACCGGTGCCGCGGCCGGCATCGCGAACAGCCACAGGGTGACGACGGCGGGCGACAGTGCCTCGCCCCTGATCGCGCAGTCGATCGGCGGCGGCGGCGGCAACGGCGGCCTCTCGATCACCGGATCGGTCGCGATCACCAGCCCCGGCGTCAGCGTCTCGCTGGGCGGCACGGCCGGCAGCGGCAACACCGCCTCGACGGCCTCGATCGACAACAGCGGCAGCCTGACCAGCGCCGGTGACGAGTCGGCGGCGATCGTCGCCCAGTCGATCGGCGGGGGCGGCGGCAACGGCGGCCTGGCACTGGCTGCGGCGCTGACCACCAGCGGCAGCGGCGCGGTCTCCTTCGCGCTCGGCGGCGGCGGCGGCACCGGCGGGAATGCCGGACAAAGCCATGTGGACAACAGCGGCGCCATCTCGACCGGCGGGACGCGCGCTCCCGGCATTCTGGCACAATCCATCGGCGGCGGCGGCGGCAACGGCGGCACCACGATCTCGGCCAACCTCACCACCGGACAGTCGGTCGGTCTCGGCGGCAGTATCGGCGGTTCTGGCGGCGTCGGCGGCAACGGCGCCGGTACCCGCGTGACCAACAGCGGCGCGATCGTCACCAAGGGCGAGCGCTCCGAGGGCATCCTGGCGCAGTCGATCGGCGGCGGCGGCGGTAACGGCGGCTTCTCCGCCACCGCCAACCTCTCGTTCGGCAACAGCAACAGCGTGGCCTTCAGCGTCGGCGGGCGCGGCGGCGCGGCAGGCAGGGCCGGCCTGGTCCAGGTCATCACCGAGGGCGACATCTCCACCAGCGGCGAGCAGTCCCGCGGAATCCTGGCCCAGTCCATCGGCGGTGGCGGCGGCAACGGCGGCAGTACCGTCGCCGGCGCGATCACCAGCGGCAGTTCCAACACCCTGGCAGCCAGCATCGGTGGCTCCGGCCAGGGCAGCGGCGACGGTAACGCCGTGCTGCTCGGCGCCAACGCGGACATCGTCACCGCCGGCACCTTCGCCGATGGCATCCTGGCACAATCGATCGGCGGCAGCGGCGGCAACGGCGGCACCTCGGTTTCCGGCACCATCTCCAGCAGCACCAGCTCGACCCAGGTCGGCATCGGCATCGGCGGCGCCTCCGGCAATGCCGGCAACGGCAACGAAGTCACCATCAATCCCAGCAGCGTCTGGGACGGCGAGCAGCACGACATCACCGTGACCGGCGAAGGCAGCCGCGGCATCGTCGCCCAGTCGATCGGCGGCGGCGGCGGCAACGCCGGCATGGTGGTGACCGGCAACTTCGTCAGCGGTACGGAAAGCCGGGACCTCAGGCTGGCCATCGGCCTGATCGGCGGCGCGGGCGGCAACGGCAACACCGTCTCGGTCTTCCACGACGGCAGCATCGCCACCGGCAGCACCACGCCCGGTGACAGCGGCGACATCGGCGGCGAGCACGCCATCCTGGCCCAGTCGATCAGCGGCGGCGGCGGCGACGGCAGCGTCGTCACCACCGCCAGCAACAACCGCGGCAAGCGCTCGGTCTTCCTCGGGATCGGCGGCAAGGGCGGCTCCGGCGCCGAGGGCGGGACGGTGGATGTCACCAAGGCCGGCGCGATCAGCACCAGCGGCAACCAATCGCACGGCATCCTGGCGCAATCGATCGGCGGCGGCGGCGGCAACGGCGGGATCACCACCACCTATTCCCTGGGGGGCGACGACAGCCAGAACTTCGGCGTCACCGTGGGCGGCAGCGGCGGTACCGGCAACAAGGGCGGCGCGGTCAGCATCACCAACAGTGCCTCGGTCTCGGTCAGCGGTCTCGGTTCGCAGGGCCTGGTGGCGCAGTCGATCGGCGGCGGTGGCGGCAACGGCGCGGCCAACCAGTTCCCGGGGCTGACCAGCGACGGCGACGAGACCACCGCCAGCACCTTCCTGGTGTCGGTCGGCGGCTTCGGCGGCAGCGGTGGCGGCGGCGATGCCGTCACCATCACCAACAGCGGCGCCATCACCACCGGCAGCAGCGGTCTCGGCGCCGACGACAGCCCGGCGAACATCGGCTTCGGCCACGCCGTCGTGGCGCAGTCGATCAGCTCGGGCGGCGGCTCGGGCGGCATCGCGCTGGAGGGCGACCTCGGCACGCCCAGCGGCAACGGCATCGGGATCACGGTCGGCGGCGGCGGTGCCGGCACCGCGGCCGCCGGTACGGTCACGGTCAGCAACCAGGCCGGCGGCAGCCTGCACACCCTGAACGACGAGTCGCACGGCATCCTGGCGCAGTCCATCGGCGGCGGCGGCGGCAACGGCGCCAGCGGCATCAAGGGCGACGTCACCAACGGCAGCGACAAGGGTCTCTTCCTCGGCCTCGGTGGATCCGGCGGCGGCGGCGGCGACGGCGAGAAGGTCCTGGTCACCAGCAAGGCGGACATCCAGGTCGAGGGCGATCGCTCCAAGGGCATCCTGGCGCAGTCCATCGGCGGCGGTGGCGGTAACGGCGACATCGGCATCGAGGGCGGCCTGGAGGGCGATTCCGACGACCAGAGCCAGCTCGCGATCGCGATCGGCGGCTCCGGCGGCAGCGGCGGCAGCGGCGGCATCGTGTCGGTAACGGTGGGCGGCAGCATCACCACCGGCACGACCGCCGGCAGCAGCGCCTCCAGCCTGGGCGGGAACGACGCGATCCTGGCGCAGTCGATCGGTGGCGGCGGCGGCGACGGCGGTGCCGGAATTGCCGGCGACATCACCTCCAGCGAGGGCCAGTCGGCCCTGAACCTGGGCCTCGGCGGCGGCGGCGGCGGCTCGCGCGGCGGCGGCCAGGTCCAGGTCGTGACCCAGCGCGGCGGCAGCATCGAGGTCAGCGGCAACGCCTCGCGCGGGATCGTCGCCCAGTCGATCGGCGGCGCTGGCGGCAACGGCGGGGCCGGCATCGACGGCAGCATCAAGGCCGGCGAAAACGCCTCCGGCGGCACCCAGCTCAACCTCGGGATCGGCCGCGAATCCGGGCCCGGCGGCCAGGGCGGCGACGTCACCGTCGCCAACACCCTCCCCATCACCACCAACGCCAGCGGCCTCAGCGGGGTCGAGGGCAACCATGCGATCTTCGCGCAGTCCATCGCCGGCGGCGGCGGCAGCGGCGGCATCGGCGTGACCGGCGACATCGAGAACGCGAGCGAGTCCAAGGCCGCCACCATCGGCATCGGCGGCGTCGGCACGAATGCCAGCGACGGCGGTGCGGTCTTCGTCACCAACGAGGCCTACGCGAACCTGCAGGTGAGCGGTGCCGAATCGGTCGGCATCTTCGCCCAGTCGGTCGGCGGCGGCGGCGGCAGCGGCGGCATCGGCATCGGCGGCAGCATCACCACGCCCGACGACGCCAAGGAGGCGACCCAGCTCGAGTTCGGCCTGGGCGGGGCGGCCGGCGGCGGCGGCGACGGCGGCATCGTGACGGTCCTGAACATCGCCGACATCACCGCACTGGCCGACCCCGACGGCGGCAGCGCCGAGATGCACGGAATCTTCGCCCAGTCGATCGGCGGCGGCGGCGGCCAGGGTGCCCTGGGCGTGCAGGGCGACATCGAGGGCAGCGAGGACGGCAAGGCCCTGGCCCTGGCGATCGGCGGCAGCGGCGGCAGCGGCGGCGACGGCGCCGCCGGCACGCTCAGCAATACACCGCAGCAGGCCGGCGTCGGCATCATCAACTACTACAGCATCACCACTGTAGGCGACGGCTCCAAGGGCATCTTCGCGCAGAACATCGGCGGTGGCGGCGGCAACGGCTCGGCCGGCCTGGAGGGCAAGATCGAGAGCGGCGACGGCCAGACCATCACCCTGGCGGTCGGCGCCAGCGGCGGCGGCGGCGGCAAGGGCGGCACCATCTGGATCCAGAACCTGGGCAGCGTCACCACCGGCACCGCGGCCAGCACCAGCGACGCGTCCATCAGCGAGGCGCACGGCGTCTTCGCCCAGTCGATCGGCGGCGGCGGCGGCAGCGGCAGCCTCACCGGCTCCCTCACCTTCGCCGAGGACGGCAAGACCCGCGGACTCGCCATGGACCTGGGTGCCGCGGCGTCCGGCGGCGACGGTGGCGCGGTGGTGCTGGACAACGGCACGATCGAGGACCAGCAGATCTTCGCTAACGCGATCACCACCTACAACACCAACTCGCACGGCCTCTTCGCCCAGTCCGTCGGCGGCGGCGGCGGCACCCTGGGCAGCATCGGAGGCGTCGAGAGCGAAAGCGACGATACGCTGTGGGGCCTGTCGCTGACCCTGGGCGGCAGCGGCGGGGCCGCCGGCAACGGCGGTGCGGTCACCCTGCGCCAGCGCGGCCAGTCGATCACCACCTACGGCGCCGGCTCCTACGGCCTCTTCGCGCAGTCGGTCGGCGGCGGCGGCGGCGAGGGCGGCGATGCAGCCTCTCCCACGGCCTCGAAACTGGCGGACTTCGACATCGCGCTGGGCGGCCGCGACGCCAGCAGCGGCGACGGCGGCGCGGTGGCGATCAACCTGCTGGGGACCGAGGGCATCACCCAGCAGACCTCGACCTCCGGCCGCGCGGCCGTCGGCGTCTTCGCTCAGTCGATCGGCGGCGGCGGCGGCAAGGGCGGCACCGGCGCCGGATCGAACCGCACCATCACCCTGGGCGGCAGCGGCGGGGCCAAGGGCAACGGCGGCAGCGCCAGCGTCTACCTGACCAACAGCGCGCTCTCCACCCGCGGGGTCCAGTCTCCCGGCGTGGTCGTGCAGTCGGTGGGCGGCGGCGGCGGCTACGCCGGCCAGGTCCTCTACCGCTCGACGGCGTCCTTCGGCAGCGGCCTCGACATGGGGGCAGGCACCGACACCTCGGGCAACGGCGGCCTGGCCGAGGTCTTCGCCTACGCCAGCACGGTTTCGACGCGGGGTGCCAACGCACCCGGCCTCTTCGTGCAGAGCGTCGGCGGCGGCGGCGGCGTCGACGGGAAGAAGGCCACGCGCTCCTCCGGCGCCCTGATCGGCAGCGGCGGCGGCAGCGGCACGGCCGGCCCGGTCACCGTCACGGTGGGCGAGTTCTCCGAGGTGGCGACCTCCGGCAAGCAGTCGCACGGCGTCTTCGCACAGAGCGCCGGCGGCAGCGGCGGCACCACCGACAGCGGCGTCAAGGTGAACGTCGCCGTGAACGGCGAGGTCAGCGCCACCGGCCCCGGCTCGCACGGCGTCTACGCGCAGAGCTCCGGCGCAGGGCGCGGCCAGATCCTGGTAACGCTGCCGCTGGCCGAGGCTCTGGTCGAGGGTGGCACCGCCAGCGTCAACAATGCCGAAAGCGGCGCCGGCATCTTCCTGAAGGACGGCACCAGCAACAGGATCGTGAACCAGGGCACGATCCGCAGCGTCGAGGGGGTGGACGGCATCGCCATCGACGTGACCCAGGCGAACAGCACCCAGATCCTGAACTCCGGCACCATCACCGGCCAGATCCTGGGCAACGGCCAGTCCAAGCTGGACAACGCCAGCGGCGGCGTGATCAACGCGGCCGAGATCGACGCCGGTCTGGTGCTGAACGCCGGCTTCCTGGACATCGGACCGCAGGGCGCGATCGGCACCACCCTGGTGATCGGCGACCTCGACCAGTCGAGCCTGGGAACCATCGAGATCGACGTCGATCCCAGCCTTGGCTTCCGCCCGGCGCCGATCGACGACCGGCTCCTGATCGAGGGCTCGGCCGATCTGGAGGGCCATATCGAGGTGGACCTGCTCTCCACCTTCCAGACCGAAGAAGGCGAGCAGATCATCCCGGTGATCATCGCCGAGGACGGCATCACCTTCGCCGGCCAGGCGCCCACCACCACCCCGGCCGCGGCGGCCGGCGCAGCGCCGCAGAGCAGCGGGCAGATCATCGACGCGCTGTCGGTGACGCAGTCCGGCGTGGCGCAGTACCAGCTCTACCTGACCTCAGAGAACGAGGTGAGCCTCGGCTTCGACATCGACTTCGCCAACCCGGGCATCCTGGCGGCCAGCAACGACAACCAGGACCAGGTCGCGGAGTCCTTCCAGTCGCTCTACCGGGCGCAGGAGCTGGACGATTCGACCGCGGAGAGCCTGATCGCGATCGAGACCGCCGAGGGCGTCGCCGAGGTCTTCAACAGCCTCTCGGCCGAGATCGCGCTGGACACCCAGATCTATGCCGTGCAGCAGTCCCGCAAGTTCACCGACTCCCTGCTCTCCTGCGCAAACAACGGCGGGGTGGGGACGATCGATCGTTTCTTCGACAGCGGCCAGTGCGTTTACGTCGAGGTCGAGGGCTCGCTCTATAACCGGGACGAGACCAGCGACAACCTGGGCTTCCGCGCCTCCGATTTCTCCTTCAGCATCGGCGGGCAACTGGCGATCGGCGAAGACTGGAACCTCGGCGGCGCCTTCCGCTACGCCAACAGCTCGCTGACCGCTTCCCAGGCCTCCTCCACCAGCGAGGGCAACCAGTACTTCGCCGGCGTCTCAGCTAAGCGGCGCTTCGACAACATCGAGCTGGGTGCCGCCTTCGGCTTCGGCTACGGCAGCTTCGACAACAAGCGCGCCCCCTTCGGTGCCAGCGCTTCGGGCGAGCAGGGCCTCTGGTCGATCTCCAGCCAGCTCCGCGCCGCCTACCTCTATCAGCACGAGGCCTTCTACGTGAAACCGCGGCTCGGTCTCGGCATCGACCACTTCTTCAGCTCGAGCTACAGCGAGAGCGGCAGCAGCAGCTTCCTGCTGGACGTGAAGACCGAGTCCGAGACCTATGTGAGCTTCCAGCCCGCGGTCGAGGTCGGCGGCGAGTGGGACCTGCCCTACGAGGCCCGCGTGCGCCCCTACTTCAGCTTCGGGATCACCCAGTACATCGGCGATCCCTCGGTCAACCTGAATGCCAGCTTCCTCGGCTCCACGGCCCAGCCCTTCAGCAGCGGCACCGACCTCGACGGCACCCGCTACGACATCGCCGGCGGCATCGACCTCTTCGCCAGCCAGTCGGCAGTGCTGCGCCTGGAGGGTGCTTCCAGCCTGTCGAAGAACAGCACGCTCTACGGCGGCAGCCTGCGCCTGGAGGTGAACTTCTAGAGATCCATCGCCAGGCGCGGCAGGGTCCGGCCGGGGATGTATTCCGAGTGGTACAGACCGTCGGGCTGGAACCCTTTGCGGCGATAGAAGCCCTCGGCATTGGGATCGGACACCACGACCAGGCGGCGAAAGCCGGCGTCACGGGCGAGCGAAACCGTGCGGTCAATCAACAGGCCGCCGATGCCCTCGCCCTGCCCCTCGGGATGCACGAAGGCCATGGTGATCTCACCGACATCCACCTCGCCGCCATAGCCCCCCAGCGCGACCAGGCCAAGCGGTTGCCCCGCCCACTCGACCAGCAGGACGATCTCCTCTTCCAGCCGCTCCGGCGTCACCGTCATATCGTCCCGCGTGGTCTCCAGGAACTCAGGGGAGTAGCCCCAGACCGCCTTGGCCGCGACCGAGAGTTCGGTCAGCCGCTCGCAGTCGGCAAGCACGGCACGACGCAGGCGCTTGCCGTCGGCCAGTTCTTCCGGCAGCACCTCCAGTGCCGTAAGCCCCTGTATGGTCATCGCCGGCTCCTCGCCATCGGACGCAGGTCAGAACCCCGACCGCCGCCCCGCCTTGCGCGGCGCACCCAGGGTGCCGCTGGCGGCCGCGCGCAGCAGACGCTGGAAGGTGGGGCATTCCATGTGGCTGGGCGCCCGGCAGGCCACCGCGTGGCGCAGACCGTCGCGCATCGCGCTGAGTTCGGCAATGCTCCTGTCCAACTCATCGGCCTTGGCCGCCAGGGTGGCCTTGTCGATCCGCGGCCGGCCATCGGGGGCGAACATCGTGGCCATCTCGTCCAGCGAGAAGCCGGAGGCCCGCCCCAGCGCGATCAGCGCCAGGCGCTGCAGCACAGCGGGATCGAAGAGGCGGCGCAGACCGTGGCGCCCGACCGAGGCGATCAGGCCTCGCTCCTCATAGTACCGCAGGGTCGAGGCCGGTAGACCGCTCATCCGCGAGACCGCCACGATATCCAGTTCTTTCACCCTCTTGACCTCAAGTTAACTTGAAGTGGCACGATGCCCTGACTGCCGCTTCGCAGGCAAGAAAAAGGAGAGACAAATGAGTGACGACAAGGCCGGAGACGCCGGGCCGCAGGCCTTCTGGAACAGCAAGGCCGCCAAGGGCTGGGTCGAGGCGCAGGACCTGTTGGATCGGCTGTTCGTCGGCTTCGAGAGGCTGCTGGCCGGCGCGGTCGAGCCTTGCATGCGGGTGCTCGACGTCGGCTGCGGG
Organism: Rhodospirillaceae bacterium N.6G; assembly: GCA_046233115.1. Taxonomy (GTDB): domain Bacteria; phylum Pseudomonadota; class Alphaproteobacteria; order Kiloniellales; family JACOMY01; genus JACOMY01. Next base: position 138,342 of record JBJXHM010000013.1, read on the forward strand.
ACCGGTGGAGTTACCCTGGCGCTCGCGCGGGCGACCGGCCCCAAAGGGCGTGCTATCGGCATCGACGTCTCGGAGCCGATGATCGCCGCCGCCAACGACCGGCTGGAGCAGGCGCGCGCCGCCGGCGAGAGCCCTGCGGCCGGCTTCATCCTGGACGACGCGGAAAGCCACGACTTCGCCACCGCCAGCTTCGAGCGCATCGTCTCGCGTTTCGGAGTCATGTTTTTCGCCGACAACCGCCGCGCCTTCGCCAACCTGAAGCGCGCCGCCATGCCGGGGGCAGGCCTCCACGCCATTGCCTGGCGCCGGGCAGAGGAGAATGCCTTCATGACCGCGGCCGAGCGCGCCGCAGCACCTCTGCTGCCGGATCTGCCGCCACGCACGACAAAGGGGCCCGGGCAGTTCGCCTTTGGTGACACCGATCCGGCCCGCCGCTTCCTCGCGGAAAGCGGCTGGACCGGGATCGAGTTTACCCCCTTGGACCTGCCCTGCAGCCTGCCGGCACAGGGACTGGAGCGCTACGTCACCCTGCTGGGGCCGGTCGGCCGCGCCCTGCAGGGCGCCGACGAGGACACCCGCGCGCGGGTGGTGGAGCGGGTCCTGGCCGCCTTCGAGCCCTTCCGGGTGGGCGAGGAACTCCGCTTCACCGCTGCCTGCTGGATGATCTCGGCAAGGGCCGGGGCGGTCTAGTCGGCGCCCTCGATCAGGCGGAACCGGAGACCGGGATCGCGGCACCCTGCACGGCGCGTGCCGCATCGGAGGCCAGGAAGAGGATGACATCGGCGACCGAGGCCGGCTTCACCAGGCCGGCCGGGTCGACGTCCGGCATGGCAGCGCGGTTGGCCGGCGTGTCCATGGTGCCGGGCAGGACGGCATTGACGGTGATGCCCTTGTCACCCAGCTCGGCAGCCATGCTTTCAGTCAGGCGCAGAACGGCACTCTTGGAGGCGATGTAGGCGCCCATGTGCGCCGCCCCCTGGTTCGCCGCCAGCGCCGCCACGTTGACGATCCGGCCACTCCCCTGGGCCAGCATCAAGGGTACCACAGCGGCTGCCGTGGTCAGCAGGGAGCCGGCGTTGAGATCGATCATCAGCCGCCAGACCTTGCTGGAGAGGCCGTGCACCGGCTCGCCCATGGCGAAGGCGCCAGCGACGTTGCAGAGCACATCGATCGACCCCAGCGCGGCGCTCGCGCTCTGGACCGCCTGCTGGACCGACTCGGCATCGGTCAGGTCCGCGGCGAGGGTGAGATGGCCGCTGTCCCCCCAGCGCGCAGCAAGCGCCGAGCACTCGAGATCCAGCAGGGCGAGGCTGGCCCCCTGCGCGGCGAAGGTCTCCGCCACCGCGGCACCCAGGGCACCAGCAGCACCGGTGATCAGGACTCTGCGCTTGCCGAGCGTCATCGCTTTCATCTCCCCTTAGATTGATCGTTCGTTCAAATTATTCGCAAAACCCACCCCCTGGCAAGGCGGTCCCGCTTGACTCCTGAAGACGTTTTGTGCGAACGATCGTTCAAAGATTGAAACCAGGAGGGAAGACCAGTGTCTCGCTACGACCGCGTCATCAAGAACGGGATGATCATCGACGGCACCCGCGCTCCGCGCTATCGCGGTGATATCGGAGTCAAGAACGGACGCATCGCCGAGATCGGCCAGATCGACCCGGCCGATGCGGACGAGGTGATCGGCGCCGAAGGCCTGATCGTGGCGCCCGGTTTCATCGATCTCCACACCCACTATGACGCCCAGGTCTTCTGGGACCCCTACTGCACCCTGTCGAGCTGGCACGGCATCACCTCGGTGGTGATCGGCAACTGCGGCTTCGGCTTCGCGCCGGTGAAGCCCGAGATGCGCGAGCGCTCCATGCTGTCGATGGTCAGGGTCGAGGCGATCCCCTTGGACTCGATGAAGGCCGGCATGCCCTGGGACTGGGTTACCTTCCCCGAATTCCTCGACAGCGTCGAACGCACCCCCAAGGCGGTGAACATCCTGCCCTATGTCCCGGTCGGCCCGCTGCTGATCTGGGTGCTGGGCTTCGAGGACGCCAAGGCCGGGCGCAAGCCGACCGACGCGGAGCACCAGGAGATCTGCCGCCTCTTCAACGAGGCGCTGGACGCCGGCGGCTGCGGCTGGTCGGCCCAGCGCATGCTGCCCGAAGGACCGGCGGCGGTGCAGCGCGACTTTGACGGCACGCCGATGCCGACCGACGTGATGCACGACGACACCTGCCGGGAACTGGCCAAGGTGCTGCGCCGGCGCAACGAGGGCTTCATGCAGATGCTCATGGTCTCAGGCGACAACAACCGCGACCAGCGCTTCTACGAGGAGATGGCGGAGATAGCCGGCCGGCCGATGATCATGAACGTGGTGCAGGCCTTCGACCATCGCCCGGAGATCCACCGCCGTACGCTCGCCTGGCTGAAGAGCTGCCGCGAGCGCGGCATCCGCGTGGTCGGCCAGGGCCTCACCACCGACGCCGGCTTCGCCTTCTCCTTCGAGGACTGGAACCTCTTCGACGACTCCGAGCCCTGGCGCGAGGCCACCACCGGCACCTTCGAGGAGCGCCTGCAGAAGCTGGGCGACCCGGCCCGCCGTCCGGCCCTGCGCGAGAAGCTGCCGATCACCGCCACCGGCCCGCTGCCGGACATCGTCATCGTCGGCCCGAAGACGGAGAAGAACAAGCAGTGGCTGGATCACAGCCTGAAACTGGCCGGCGAGAAGATGGGGAAGCACCCGGTCGACGTGATGCTGGACATGGCGGTCGAGGAAAACCTGGAAACGGAGTTCTTCGCGGCACCGCCAAACGGCAAGATCGAGTACCTGAAGGAGATCGTCGACGACCCCTACGTCCTCTTCGGCGTCTCCGACGGCGGTGCACACACCAAGTTCCTCACCGCCGGGCGCTACCCGACCGAGACGATCTGCAAGGTGGTGCGCCAGCACGCCATGATCACCTTGGAGGAGGCGCACTGGCGCCTCTCGGCACTGCCGGCCCAGTTCGCCGGCTTCCAGGGCCGTGGCGTCCTGGTAAAGGGCGCGCCTGCCGACATCATCTGCTACGACTACGAGAACCTCGAGGTCTGCACGGAGGAGATCGTGCACGACTTGCCGGCGGGCGAGTGGCGGCGCATCCAACGCGCCAAGGGCTACCGCTACATCCTGGTGAACGGCGAGGTGACCATCGAGGACGACAAGGAAACCAACCGCTTCTCCGGACGGCTGCTGCGGCACGGCACCGGGGAAACACTCCCGCAGTCGGTGGCGGCCGAGTAGCGGCGGCATAGCCCGGCGGCGGGTCCGAAAACAGTGGGCCGGTGCCCGTAGAGAGTCGTACGGCAACGTGCGACTCTCTTTGCGTGCCAGGCTGCCGGAAGAAGCGGCCTTGGAACAAAAGATGCCTATGGCATACCCTTGGGAGGTACCATGTCCACGGTCGCTGACAGCCCGTACCCGGAAGCGGCAGCAGACTTCCGGCCGCTCGCACTGGCGCCACGCGCCGTCGCCCTGCAGCGACGCACGGACGGCACCCTTCTCCTGCAGTCGACCCAGCCCCTGGGCCCGCGCCCGACCAACATCTGCAGCTATCTCCGGCACTGGGCCGAGAGCGATCCGCAGCGCCCCTTCCTGTGGCAGCGGGTGGGGCCCTGGCGCCCCGGCGTGGAGCGGCCCTGGCGCAGCGAGACCTACGGTGCCTTCTACCTGAAGGCTCGGGCGATCGCGCAGGCTCTGCTCGATCGTGGCCTCGCCCCGGAGCGGCCGGTCATCATTCTCTCCGCCAACTCCATCGAGCACGCCCTACTGAGCGTCGCCGGCATGATGGTCGGGGTACCGACGGCTGCCGTTTCGCCGGCCTACTCGCTGCTCAGCGCCGATCTCGGCAAGATCCGCTATCTGGCGGATCTGCTCACCCCCGGCCTGGTCTTCGCCCAGGACGCCCCCGCGTTCGGTCGGGCCTTGTCGCTGCTATCCAGCCTCGACAGCGCCCCGGAACTGGTGGTGCAGACCCCCACTGCCGGAATCACGGCCACACCTTTCGAGAGCCTGCTGGACAGCGAAGCCGGTCCTGCCGTCGAGGCCGCCTGGGACGCGGTCAGGCCAGAAACCTTCGCCAAGATCCTGCTGACCTCCGGCTCCACCGGCACGCCCAAGGCGGTGCCGAACACGCACGGCATGCTGACCGCCAACCAGGCAATGCTGGCGTGGGCCATGCCGCCGGACCCGGCGCGGCCGCCCAGGGTCTTGGATTGGCTACCCTGGAACCACACCTTCGGCGCCAACCTGGTGCTGCTGACTGTCATGCGCGAGGGCGGCGAACTCTGGATCGACGAGGGGCGGCCGCTACCGGGGCGCATCGAGGAGAGCCTGGAGAACCTGCGCTGCCTCTCGCCGACCCAGCTCTACAATGTGCCCACGGGCTTTGTCCTGCTGGCCGCCGAGCTGGAGCGGAACCCTGCCTTCCGAGAGGTCTTCTTCCGAGACCTGCGCTTCCTCTTCTACGGCGGGTCGGGCCTGCCCAAGTCGGTCTGGGACACTATCCAGTCCCTGGCCCAGCGCACCATCGGCAAGAAGATCGTCTTCATGAACGGCTTCGGGGCGACCGAGACCGGGCCGATGGCGGCACTCCAGCACTGGCCGGTCGAGGGGCCCGGTTGCGTCGGCCTGCCGCTACCCGGCGTCACCGCCAAGCTGGTACCGCACGGCGAGCGCTACGAGATCCGCTTCAAAGGCCCGATGCTCTTTCCCGGCTATCTGAAACAGCCCGACAAGACCGCGGCCGCCTTCGACGAGGAGGGCTTTTTCCGGATCGGCGATGCCGGCCGCCTGGCCGACCCGGAGCGTCCCGAGGAGGGCATTCGCCCCGATGGTCGCCTGGTCGAGGACTTCAAGCTGATGACCGGCACCTTCGTGTCGGTCGGCCGCACCCGTCTGGCCCTGCTCTCGGCGCTTCCTCTGCTGCAGGACGCGGTGATCGCCGGGCCGGACCGGCCCTTCGTCACCGTGCTGGCCTGGCCGAACCTGCCGGCCTGTCGTAAGCTGACCGGCAGGGAGACGGGGACGGCCGAGGAGCTGCTCGCAGACCCGCAGCTCCGCGCTGAGATCCTGGCCGGCCTGGCGCGCTTCAACGCCGGTCAGACCGGTGTCTCGGGACGGATCGCGCGCCTGTTGCTGCTCGCGGACCCGCCGGATCCCGATGCCGACGAGATCACCGACAAGGGCTATGTGAACCAGCGCCGGGTCCTGGAACGGCGGCGGAGGGAGGTGGAGCGGCTCTATGCCGATCCTCCTGGTCCATCCTTGATCTGTCCCTGAGCCGGCGGTAGTGCTCGCCCGAGGGCTTCCCGAAGCCAGCGACGCAGGATAGAAAATCAGCCTAGTCGCCACCCTGCGCCTGGAGGAGCCCTTGGCCCCGGAGTCGAAGCCCCGGAAGAAGACGAAGGTCGCCGAGACCGCCGATGCCTCGCAGGCCAGCGGCGTCAGCGAGCGCCTCCTGCTCAGCGCGGCCCTCGATGCCTTTGTCGAGAAGGGCTTTCACGGCACCTCCATGCGCGAGATCGCGGCCCGGGCCGAGAGCAGCGTCTCGCACATCTACTATTACTTCCCCTCCAAGCAGCACATCCTTCAGCTCATCATGAGCAACATCACGAAGGAGTTGATCGACCGGCTGCAGGCGGCAGCGGCAGCGGTGGGCGACGAGGACCCGGCCGGGCAGCTCGCGGCGATCGTACGCACCCACGTGCTGTTGCACACGGAGCGCCAGGCGGAGAGCTTCATCGGCAACACCGAGCTGCGCAGCCTCAAGCCCAAGGACCGGCAGGAGGTCATTGCGCTGCGCGACCGCGTGCTGGGCATCTTCAAGCAGGTGATCGGCCGCGGCCTGGCCAAGGGAACCTTCTCTTGCCCCGAGCAGAAGGAGGTCACCCTGGCCATCGTCACCATGTGTACCGGCGTCTCCGGCTGGTATCGCGACGACGGACCGGCCGCAGCACCGCTGCTGGCCGATCGCTTCGCCGCCATCGCCCTGCGCATGGTGGGCTGCCGCTGAATTCGGTTTCTGCAGTACGGCGTCCAGACGGCACCCCCTTCCGATCCGGCCTCGTCCTGCTCTAGCATCGTCCGGTTCAGTGCCCGAGTGAGGAGAGCGATGGTGCCCTTCCCGTTCCTGCAGGGACTTCTGCCCCTGGAGCGGTCGCGGATTCCGGCGGAGATCATCGCCGGGCTCACGCTCGCCAGCCTCGCGATCCCGGAGGTCATGGGCTACACCAAGATCGCCGGAACGCCGGTGGTGACCGGCCTCTACACCATGCTCGTGCCGATGGCGCTCTTCGCGCTCTTCGGCTCCTCGCGCCACCTGGTGGTCGGGGCGGATTCCGCCACGGCCGCCATCCTTGCCTCCAGCCTCGCCGGCATGGCGGTCACCGGATCGTCCGACTACGTCGCGCTGACCGGCCTGCTGGCGATCATGGCGGCGGTCCTACTGCTGCTGGCGCGCCTGGTCCGCCTGGGCTTCCTCGCCGACTTCCTCTCCCGCACCGTGCTGGTCGGCTTCCTCACCGGGGTCGGCATCCAGGTTGCCTGCGGTGCGGTTCCGGGCCTTCTGGGCATCGAGAACAGCGGCCACGGCGTGATCGCCAAGCTCAGCCACACCCTCGGCAACCTGGATCAGGTGAGCCTGCCCGCTGCCCTGGTCTCGGCCCTGGTGCTGGCCCTGATCCTCCTCTGCGGGCGCCTCTCGCCGCGCATCCCGGGGCCGCTGCTGGCGGTGCTGGGTGCCATCCTGGTGAGCTGGCTCCTGAATCTCGGCGCGCACGGCGTCGCGCTGCTTGGGCCGGTTCCGGGCGGCCTGCCCAGCCTCTCGTTGCCTGAGGTCGATCTGAGCTGGCGGCTGATCGCCCAGTTGCTGCCGACGGCCGGCTCGATCTTCGTGGTGATCCTGGCTCAGAGCGCGGCCACGGCACGAGCCTACGCCAGCCGCTACAACGACCGCTTCGACGAGAACCTCGACCTGGTTGGGCTGGGCCTCGCCAACCTGGGGGCCGGCCTCACCGGCAGCTTCGTGGTCAACGGCAGCCCGACCAAGACAGAGATGGTCGACACCGCCGGCGGCCGCAGCCAGCTCGCCCACATCACCACGGTCGTGGTTGTCGTCCTGGTCCTGCTGTTCCTGACCGGGCCGCTGGCCCACCTGCCCTCCGCGGTACTCTCGGCCGTGGTCTTCATGATCGGCCTGCACCTCGTCGATCTCGCCGGCATGCGGAAGATCTATACCGAGGCCCGCTCGGAGTTCTGGGTGGCACTGGCGACCGCCGTGGTGGTGGTCGCAGCCGGGGTCGAGACCGGCATCATGCTGGCCATGGTGCTGTCGCTGATCGACCACACGCGCAAGGGCTACAATCCCAGGAACGCGGTGATCACCAAGGCAAGCCAGGGCGGCTGGCGCCTGCTACCAGTGGATAAGCCGGCGCAGTTCGAGCCCGGCCTGCTGGTGTACCGCTTCACCCACAGCCTCTACTATGCCAACGCGCAGCGCTTCGCCGACGAGGTCGGCGCCCTGGTGGCGGGTGCGAAACCGCCGCTGCGCTGGTTCTGCATCGAGGCTGGCGCGATCGACGACGTCGACTTCTCCGGCGGCCAGGTACTGCTGACGGTCTGCAACAGCCTCCACGAGGCCAGGATCCGGGTGGTCTTCGTCTCGGTCTCGCCGGAGGTCGAGGCGGAGCTGAGGCGCTACGGGCTGGTCGCGCTCTTGGGCGCGGAGGCCTTCTACCCCTCCAGCGACGCCCTGGTCGCCGCCTATCGCCAGGATCTCACAAAGGTCTAGGCGGCGTCCCGAAAATCGGCGAGTTGGGCCGCCAGGGCCCGGCCGAAGGCGGGCCTTGCCTCGCAGCGGGCATGATAGGCGGCCAGCTTGGGATAGCGGCCGAGGAGACCGTCCTCGGTCAGTTCGCGCAGCACCGTGGTCATCATCAGGTCACCCGCGGTGAAGCGCCCTTCCAGGTAGTCCTTGTCGCCTAGCCAGGCGGAGAGCGCGGCCAGGCGCCCTTCCAGGCGCTGCAGCACCTGCCCCCGCCCCTCCTCGGTCAGCACGCGGCCCAGCAGGTTGTAGGCGTCCGCATGGGGCTGCAGACTGGTGGTAGCGGCGAAGACCCAGCTCGCCACCCGGGCGCGACCGGCGGCATCCTCCGGCGCCAGCGCCGACGAGCGCTCCGCCAGGTAGAGCAGGATCGCCCCCGATTCGAAGAGCACGACCTCGTCGTCACGATAGGCCGGCACCTGACCGAAGGGCTGCCAGGCGCGATAGGGGTCGCCGAGCGGTCGATCGAAATCGATCAGTACGGTGCTGTAGGGCAGTCTGGCTTCTTCCAGAGCCCAGCGCACGCGCAGGTCCTTGACGTAGCCGCGGGCAAACTCGGGCACCCAGCCAAGTGCGGAAATCTCCCTGGTCATGTGGTTTTTCCTTTCCCCGGATCGGCAAAGAGAAGCCGGACGTAGCGCTTGAGATGGCGGACGCTCTCGAGCGCCACCTCCCTGTCGCCTGTGGCCTTGGCCAGGATGAAGGCGCCCTGGAGGACCGCCTGCGTGTGTCGGGCCAGGCTTTCCGCCGTCCAGTCGCCGGCGATGCCGTGCTGCTGCATCGCCGCCTCGATGTCGGGGACCAGGCTGGCGGCATGGCCGAAGATGCTGGCCGCACAGGCCTGGCGGATCGCCGGATGGGAGGCGTAGACCTCCTGCGCCATGGTGCCGACCAGGCAGGTCCACTCGACCAGGTCCCCCTCGATAATCGACCGGCGGAAGTCGATGTAGCCCAGGAAGCGCTCCAGCGGGTCGCTGCTGGCGTGATAGGGCGCCGCCTCGAAGAACCGGCTGGTGGTCTCGGTCCAGAAATCAGCGGCGGCGACACCCAGCGCCTCCTTCGAGTCGAAGTGGTGGAAGAAGGCGCCCTTGGTCACGCCCGCCGCCTTGCAGAGCTGGTCCACCGTGGTGGCGGTGAAGCCCTGGGCGCGGATCACGTTGCGGGCGGCCTCCAGCAGCCTGGTCCTGGCTTCTCCACGCTCTGGCTGCTGTTTCGTCGGTCTCGGCATGAAAATACATACCAAACAGTTGGTATGTTTATCAAGTGTGGAGGGGATGCCGCCGCGTAGCCCCCCTCCCCATCAGGTGAAGATGAAGTCCGTTGCGGTCAGCTGGTTGGCGTTGGTGATCCCGGTCAGTTCGGCCGAGAAGTCGGCGTTGCCGTTGCCGTCGGCGTCCACCTCGATGCGCCCGCCGCCAACGTTGGAGAAACGCACCTCGCCGGCGATGCCGTTGAAGCCCGAGCCGCCAATGTAGACGCCGGTCACGCCGGTCGCGAAGTCGACCCGCAGCTTGTCGCCTGCACCAAGGGCATCCTCGAAATCGGCCACGGTGCCGGCGTCGCCGCTCAAGGTCACGGCGTCGAAGCCGAAGGTGTCGATGCCGCTGCCGCCGAACAGTAGGTCCTTGCCGTCGCCACCGCCGAACAGCAGGTCGTCGCCGGCCGCACCATAGAGCGTGTTGGCAAGCGCATTGCCGTACAGGGTGTTGGCATCGCCGAAGCCGTTGCCGTCGATCCCGGCAATGCCGGTCACGGCGCGGAAGTTCTCGACCCCGCTCTCCAGGGTCCAGGAGACCGCGGCGAAGACCCAGTCGCTGCCGGTGTTGTCCAGGAAGGTCTCGCCGCCGTCGACCCAGAAGGTGTCCTCACCGGTGCCGCCGAACAGCGTGTCGGCCTCGACCCCGGTGCCGCCGACCAGATAGTCGTTGCCGCCGGCCCCGTAGACCCGGTCCTGCCCCGACCCGCCGAAGACGCTGTCGTTGCCGGAGGAGCCGAAGACCTGGTCCTGTCCGCTGGCGCCGTAGACCGTGTCGTTGAGGCCCGCGCCGAACACGCGGTCGTCGCCCAGGCCACCGTGGGCGATGTCTTGCAGGTCGCCGCCGACGACCGAATCGTCGCCCTCCCCGCCGTAGAGCCAGCCAGCACCGCTGCCGCCGTACTGGGTGTCGTTGCCCAGCCCACCATAGAGACTGTCGAGCCCGTCGCCGCCGTAGAGCAGATCGACCCCGGTACCGCCGTAGAGCCGGTCGTCGCCGCTGCCGCCGGCCAGACCATCGGTGCCGCTGTCGCCCGAGAGGGTGTCGTCGCCGTCGCCGCCGGCCGCGCCGTCGATGCCGGCGCCCAGTTGCACCACGTCGTCGCCGGAGCCGGCATCGACGCTGTCGTTGCCGTCCCCGCCATAGAGGCTGTCCTGGCTGGAGCCGCCGTAGAAGCCGTCGTTTCCGCTGCCGGCCAGGATGACGTCGTCGCCGAGGCCGCCGGTCCCGCCGTCGTCGCCGCTGCCGCCGAAGAGGTAGTCGTCGCCGTAGTCGCCGGAAAGGCTGTCGGCCGCATCGCCGCCGTAGAGCAGGTCCGTGGCGCTGCCGCCGCTCAGGCTGTCGGCCCCGCTGGCCCCGGTCAGGTTGTCGATGCCGCTGCCGCCGAAGAGGCTGTCCTTGCCGTCGCCGCCCAGGGCCTCGTCGTTGCCCAGCCCGGCGTAGAAGAGGTCGGCGCCGCTGCCTCCATGGAAGCCGTCCTCGCCCTCGCCGCCATAGAAGGTGTCGGCGCCGCTGCCGCCATAGATCTGGTCCTGGCCCAGATCGGCGAAACCGCTGTCATCGCCGGCGCCACCGAAGATCGTATCGGCACCGATCCCGGCGTAGACCGCGTCGGCACCGGAGCCGGCGTCGAGCGTATCGGCGCCGTCGGCCCCGACCATCAGGTCCCAGCCGCTGCCGCCGTACACCAGGTCGTCGCCGCTATCGCCGTAGACGTTGTCGTCGCCGAGCCCGCCGTAGACGCGATCCCCGTCGTCGCTGCCGAAGAGACTGTCGGACCCGGTCGCGCCGACGAGGCTGTCGTCGCCGGCGTTGCCGAGCAGCGTGTCGTTGCCCGACTCACCGGCCAGGATGTCGCCGCCGCTGCCGCCAGCCAGCAGATCATCGCCGCCATCACCGCTGACCCGGTCGAAACCGCTGCCGCCGTAGAGGTGGTCCTGGCCGAGGCCGCCGTAGAGACTGTCGTCGCCCGCTCCGCCGCCGGCGAAGTCGCCCCCCAGGCCGCCATAGACCCGGTCGTCACCGGCCCCGCCGTAGAGCGAGTCCAGGCCGGATCCTCCGTACAGCAGGTCGGTGCCGCTGGCCGCAGCGATGAGGTCGTCACCCGAGGCACCCTCGGCCGTGTCAGTGCCGCTGCCGCCGTAGAGCCTGTCCAGTCCCAGGCCACCGAACAGATAGTCGCCGCCGCTGCGCCCGAAGAGGCTGTCGTCGCCCTCCAGGCCGCTCAGGCTGTCCTCGCCGCCGCCGCCGTCCAGCGTGTCCGCACCGCTGCCGCCGTCCAGGGTGTCTTGGCCCGAGGCCCCCTGGATGCTGTCGTCGCCTCCACCGCCAAACAGCAGGTCGTCGCCGAGGTTGCCACGGATGTGGTCCTGACCGCTGCCGCCGTAGAGCAGGTCGCCGCCCTCGGCGCCGTAGACCTGGTCGCCGCCGCTGCCGCCGAAACCCCTGTTGGCCCCGTCGCCCCCGACCAGGCGGTCGTCGCCGAGGCCACCGACCAAGGTGTCGTCGCCGCCCTGGCCGCGCAGGGTGTCGTTCCCGGTCAGACCGGAAAGGAGGTTGCCGGCGGTGTTGCCCTTGATCACGTTGTCGATGCCATTGCCGCTGCCGGCCAGAGCACCCTGGTTGGCGAAGAGGAAGAGGGTCTCCACTTGGGCTGCGGCCGGGTTGGCGCCGAGCGTAAAGCTGACGCTGGCGATCACCGTGTCGCTGCCGCCGTCGGCCAAGGTCTCGACCACCACGTCAAGGCTGTCATCCACCCGGAAGACGTCGTTACCACTGCCCCCCGCCATGGTGTCGGCGCCGGGTCCGCCATTCAGGTAGTCGTTGCCGTTGTCGCCCCACAGCAGGTCGGTGCCGCTGGTTCCGAAGAGGCTGTCGGCATTGAGGCCCCCGAAGGCCGTATCGTCGCCCGCGTTGCCGCGCAGGATGTCGGTGCCGCTGGCCCCGAAGAGCGTGTCGTCGGCCTCCTGTCCGCGCAGGATGTCGGCACTGGCCAGCCCGTAGAGCGTATCGTTGCCGCCCCGGCCGTTGATCTCATCGGCGGCGTTGCTGCCGGCCAGGCTGTCGGGCCCGTTGGTGCCGTTGTAGAGTCCCATCGCGCTTCCCCTCTCTCCCGCGCTTCAGTCGCCTGAGCCCGAGGTCGGAAGCGTCCTGCACGAGACTGTTTACGTCTGAGGGATCGAGCAAAGCGGCCAGTCCCGCGGACAAATTTCGATTATCGAAAGTTTTGCAATTGATAGCTTTGAAGTCAATCAACTAGCGAGAGAGGCCGCCCGACAGGCCTCTCCGGCCAGGTCTCAGCCTTCAGCCGCCCAGCGGCACGGCGTCTGGGATCTCGTAGCGCTCGTCGCCGACGCGGATCAGGTTCAGGTCGGACTCGCGGCTAACCGAGAAGGGGCCATAGCCGTCGGCCTGCGAGCTATCGGCCCCCATCGCTTCTCCCTGGACGAAGAAGATGGCGCGCTTGCTGCCATCGGGCTTGGTGACGACGACGGTCGCATCGCCGCCCGTGCCTCTGGCAACACCGAAGTCGCAGGGGCCCGACGGCTGGCCCGGTTCCGAGGCGCAAGGGAGGGTGCCGGTCGCGTCGAAGTCGCCCTGGCCCGCGCGCGCGGCGGAGTCGTCATAGCCGGTGGGGATGTCACCGTTCGGGCCGCGGGCCGGGCTCAGATAGGCGACGGCGGCGTAGCCCACCGGACCGCCCTGCATCGGCTGCACCTGGCACCAGGTCCGGTCTTCGGCATTCTGGCAGCCCAGGTTGGTCAGGATCTCACCAGGCTTGAGGCTGGCCAGCACCTCGGCGGTGGTACTGGGCTCGGCCCGCAGGTTGAGGCTGGTGGAGACCCCCGTCACCTCGAAGCGCCGCGGGCCGCCATTGTCCGGCGAGAGCGGTAGGCCAGCCGCCCCACCCGAAGCGCCGGCCATGGCGCCGCCGCCGTCATCCGCCGCCGAGACCACGGTCAGGCTCTCCACGGTCCCATCGGATGAGGCCCGGCAGTCCCAGAGGGATTCGCCCAGGTCGCGCAGCCGCACAAGGATGGCCGCCTCGGAGACGTCCGTGCTCAAGACCTCGCCGCTCTGCGAGTCCGGCAGGCCGAGGCTGCGCAGCTTGGCGATGCAGCCGTCGATCGCTTCCTGCTCGCCGGCGATTGCTGCGGAGAAGGGGGCCGCCACCAGCACCGTCAGGCCCAGCAGCCCGGCGCCCAGGAAGAGAGAGGGGAACGTCTTCATGACCTGCGCTTCCTTTCCAAGAACCGGCAGAGCGCCCAGAGCAGGGCGAGATTGATCAGCGGGGCCGCCGCCGCGGCCCAGAAGCGAAGCGGGTCCCCCAGCCCGCCGAGGAAGCGGTTCCAAGGCAGGCCGAGCGGCACCAGGTAGACGCCAGACAGCGGATCGCGCTCGGCGCCGAAGAGGCCGTAGGTGCCGATGATCAGCAGGCCGAGCGCGGCGAGATAGAGCAGCGCGAAGGCCGCAAGGGCGATCCGACAGATCCGTTCACGCATCTTCAGGCTTGCCCCGAATCTCCGCCACAGGACCGCGAAAGCACCAGGCCGCCGACGAGGGTCACCGGGACCTTGCCACTCCCGTCGCCGGTTCGATTGTCTGCGACCCGCATTTGGCCCTGACCCCAAACAGATAAACACATCAAACCCCAATAAAACTCAATAGCTCTTCTTATTTATCTTTATCCTATTACCGTAATCCAAAAAGCGAAGGAATTAAGCAATGCCCATTTTTTGAGTCTTCTTTCCACCGAACCCGCCGGCTCAGGCAAAACGGCCGGCCCCGAAGGACCGGCCGCTGTGCCGTGACCGGATCAGGGCCTCAGGTGAAGATGAAGTCGCCCGAGGTGAGTTGGTCGGCGTTGGTGTAGCCGGGCAGGCCGAAGAAAAAGTTGGCGTTGCCGTTGCCGTTCGCATCGACCTCGATGCGGCCGCCGCCACCAGTGGAGAAGCGGACCTCTCCGGCGATGCCGTTGAAGCCGGAGTCGCCGATGAAGACGCCGGTGACGCCGGACGCGAAGTTCACCTGCATCTTGTCTCCACCACCGGCCAGCAACGCCTGGAAATCGGCGACCTCACCTTCGTTGCCGCTCAGCTGCCCCGCGTTGAAGCCGAAGGTGTCGTCGCCACTGCCGCCGAACAGCGTGTCGGTGCCGACGAAACCAACCAAGGCGTCGTTGCCGCTTCCGCCGTACAGTAGGTCGGCATCGCTGCCACCGCTGATAAAGTCCTTGCCGTCGCCGCCGAAGGCCGTGTCCTTACCCTCGCTGCCGTTCATCAGGTCGTCGCCAACACCGCCGTAGAGTAGGTCGCTGCCGTTGCCGCCCACCAGCTCGTCAATTCCAGTCGAACCGTAGAGGGCATCCTTGCCGGAGCCGCCATAGAGGAAGTCGTTGCCGCTGCTGCCGGACAGGTTGTCGATGCCCGTGCCACCGAAGGCGGAGTCGGACCCAAGGTCACCGATCAAGGTATCGTCTCCGATATCACCGGACAGGCTGTCGTCCCCGTTGCCACCATAGAGGCGGTCATTGGCATTGCCGCCGAAGATGCTGTCGTCACCATCGCGGCCGACACCGAGATCGGCGCCCGAGCCACCGAACACGCTGTCGTTACCGGAACTGCCATAGATCCGCTCGTTGCCGCTACCGCCGAAGATGCTGTCCGAGCCCGATCCTCCGACCAGGGTGTCGTCGCCGATGACGCCCAGCACAGTGTCGTCGCCGTCCCCGCCCTGGACGAAGTCATTTCCGGACGCGCCGTAGAGGACGTCCTTGCCGCCTTCGCCATAGAGGAGGTCATTGCCCGACGCCCCGAACAGCGTGTTGGTCAAGTCGTTGCCCAGCATGGTGTTGACGTCGCCGAAGCCGTAGCCGTTCACGCCGGCAAAGCCGGTGACCGCCCGGAAGTTCTCGAAGCCGCTGGCCAGGGTCCAGGAGGTCGCCGCATAGACCCAGTCGACGCCGCCGCTGTCGTTCAGGGTCTCGCCGCCGTCGACCCAGAAGGTGTCGTTGCCCAGCCCACCGTAGAGCGCGTCCGATTCGGCCCCGGAGCCACCGACCAGGTAGTCGTTGCCGTCGCCGCCGATGACGATATCCTCGCCGGATCCGCCGAAGACGTGATCGTTGCCGGTCTGTCCGGAGAGGGAGTCCTTACCGCTGGCACCGAAGATGGCGTCATCCAGGGTGCCGCCGAAAGCGGTATCGTCCCCCAGCCCGGCATAGAGATTGTCGTTGCCCTGGCCGCCATAAAGCGTGTCAATGCCCAGGCCGGCCAGCATGATATCGGTCCCGAGGTTGCCGCGCAGGGTGTCGTTGCCGTCGCCTCCATAGACCGCGTCGTTCCCGGTTCCGGCGTCGATCACATCGTCGCCGGAGTTGCCGCCGAGGATATCGATTCCGTCACCGCCGTAGATCAGGTCCTGGCCGTTGCCACCACCGACATTGTCGTTTCCGGAATGGGCCGTCAGGCTATCATCGCCCAGATCGCCCCGGAGCGTGTCGTTCCCCGACGCGCCGGACAGCGAGTCCTTTCCGTCGCCGCCATAGGCCGTGTCATCACCGAGCTGGCCGACGAGGAGGTCATCGCCGGCAGAGCCGTAGAGACGGTCGTCGCCGGTTCCGCCGGAGATGTCGTCCTTTCCAGACCCGCCGTTGAGCAAATCCTTGCCTGATGCTCCAAGCAGGATATCATCACCCGAACCGCCAAAGGCGCTATCGTCTCCGTCCTCACCAAACAGCCGGTCATGGCCCAGACTGCCGTAGAGCAGGTCGACGCCGCTGCCGCCGTCGGCCCTGTCGTCGCCACCGTCAGTCTCGAGGGTATCGTTCGCCGAGCCGCCGTAGAGCGTATCGATGCCCTCACCGCCGATCATCGCATCGTTGCCGTCGTTGCCAAAGAGGGTGTCGTCGCCCGCGGCGCCATAGGCCAGGTCGGCACCGCTACCTGCGGCGATCGTATCCGTGCTGGAGCCACCGTAGAGGTAGTCCGTGCCACTGCCGCCATTCAGCGTGTCCTGGCCAGAGCCCGCGTCGATCTGGTCATCACCCTGTTCGCCACTCAGGATGTCGTCCCCGTTGTAGCCATAGAGGAAGTCCGCGCCGCTCCCGCCAGCCAGGCCGTCGTCTCCCTCGTCTCCGTAGAGCGTGTCGCTACCGCTACCGCCGACAAGAGCGTCCTGCGCGTCACCACCGAAGGCCGTGTCGTCGCCGTCGTCGCCGTTGATGAGGTCCTCGCTCTGGGCACCGTAGAGACGGTCATCACCGGTTCCGCCCGAGATGTCATCCTTTCCAGACCCACCGGAGAGCAGATCCTTGCCCGATTGCCCCTGGAGGGAGTCGTCACCCGAACCGCCATAGGCGCTATCGTCCCCGTCGCCGCCAATGAGGCTGTCGTCGCCTGCCTCGCCAGCCGCCACGTCATCGCCGGCGGCACCGAAGATCACATCCGTGCTGGAGCCGCCGTAGAGGCTGTCGATCCCCGAGCCACCATCGAGCGTATCCTCCCCCGAGCCGGCATCTAGCTGGTCATCGCCACCCTGGCCAAGCAGGGTGTCGTTCCCGTTGTAGCCATAGAGGAAGTCTGCACTGCTCCCGCCAGCGACGACGTCGTCTCCCCCGTCACCATAGATCGTGTCACTGCCGCTGCCGCCGATAGCGACATCTCTCGCTTCGCCGCCGAAGGCCGTGTCGTCACCAGCATTGCCGAACAGTTGGTCCTCGCCGTCCTGGCCGTAGAGCGAATCGTCGCCCGTCGCGCCGATGAGCGAATCCTTACCCGACCCACCTTGCATGAGATCGCTGCCGGACCCGGCGTTCATGAAGTCGTCGCCGCTGCCGCCGTAGGCGATGTCCTTGCCATCGCCGCCATAGAGGGTGTCCTCCCCCTGCTCGCCGTAGAGGGTGTCGTCGGCACTGCCGCCGGACAGGCTGTCGTCGCTACCCTCGCCGTTCAGGATGTCGCTGCCGCTGCCGCCGAACAGGCGATCCTCCTGGGTGCCGCCGAGGACCGAGTCGTCGCCGTCGCCACCGTAGAGATCGTCCTTTCCACCGGCGCCGAAGAGCTGGTCCTCGCCCGAATCGCCGAAGACGCTGTCACTGCCGGAGGAACCGGACAGCTCGTCCTTGCCGGAGCCGCCCGACACCAGATCGTCGCCGGCACCGCCGACCACGGTGTCGTCGTCGGCGCCGCCGTAGAGGCTGTCGTCGCCGGACTCGCCATAGACGCTGTCCGCACCGCTGGCGCCGAAGAGCCTGTCGGCCCCGTCGTTGATCACCGGTCCCGGGCCGGCACCGTTGAGGGTGTCGTCGCCGTCTCCACCATCGGCGAAGTCCTCGCCCGAGCCGCCAATCAGGATGTCGTCGGCGGCGCCGCCGTAGAGGTTATCCTTGCCCGAACCGCCGTAGACAAAGTCCTGGTCGCCGAGCCCGATCAGGCTGTCGTCGCCAAGTCCGCCGTAGAGGGAATCGTCGCCCTGCTGGCCGATGATCTCATCGTCGCCGCTGTTGCCCGAGACGATGTCATGGCCGCTGCCGCCGAGCAGCGAATCATGGCCGCTGCCGCCGGTGCCGGTATCGTCGCCGGCCCCGGCGATCACGACGTCGTCGCCGTCGCCCCCGTCGAAGGTGTCGATGCCGTTGAAGCCGATGATGCGGTCGTCGCCGCTGCCGCCGGCCAGGGTGTCGTCACCGACGCCGCCGTTGACATTGTCCTTGCCGGACCCGCCCACCAGGGTGTCCTTGGAGGAACTACCGACCAGTCGGTCGTCGCCCTCACCGCCGGCCAGGCTGTCCGCCCCCGAATCGCCGGCAAGGAAGTCGTCGTCCGCGCCGCCGTCCAGGGAGTCGTCGGCGGCACCGCCAAAGAGGCTGTCCTGCCCGGCACCACCGGCCGCGGTATCGTTGCCGCCAAGCCCGACCAGCTCGTCGTCGCCCTCACCGCCGTAGAGCGAGTCGAAGCCCTGCTCGCCGATCAGCAGGTCATCGCCGCTGTCGCCGGACATGACGTCGGCACCGCTGCCGGCGGTGGCCACGTCGTTGCCGCTGCCACCGAAGCCGGTGTCCGCACCGCTGCCGCCGACCAGCAGGTCCGCGCCCTCGCCGGCATAGAGGCTGTCGTCACCGCTGCCGGCATCGAGCGTATCGTCGCCCTCCGCACCGACCAGCAGGTCCTGGCCGCTGCCGCCGAGAGCGGTATCGTCTCCGGCATCGCCATAGACGTTGTCGTCGCCGGCCTCGCCGTAGACCCGGTCCTGGTCCTCGCCACCGAAGAGACTGTCCTTGCCCGTGCCGCCGATCTGGTAGTCGTCGCCCGCGTTGCCGAGGACCAGGTCGTCGCCCGCTCCGCCGGCCAGGCTGTCGCCGCCGCTGCCGCCGGCCAGGAGATCGTCCTGCGAACCGCCCTCGATCCGGTCGCTGCCGGTACCACCGTAGAGCCTGTCTTTTCCGCTGCCCCCCAGCAGGCTGTCGTCGCCCGGCCCGCCGCCGACCGTGTCGTCGCCGTCGTCTCCGGCCAGCGAATCGTCGCCGAGGCCGCCCTGCAGGTTGTCGTCGCCAACACCGCCATAGATGGTATCGGCGTTGGCGCCGCCGAAGATCTCGTCCTTGCCGGCCTCGCCGGCCAGGCTGTCCTCGCCGCTGCCGCCCCAGAGCGTATCCGCCCCCTCGTCGCCATAGAGCAGATCGGCGCCGGTGCTGTCGGCCAGGCTATCGTCGCCGAGCCCGCCTCTCAGCGTGTCGTTACCCAGGTTGCCGCGCAACACATCGTTGCCGCTGTTGCCGAGGAGCGTGTCGTCGCCCTCGGCACCGAAGATCGAGTCGGTCCCGCTGCCGCCGAAAGCGCGGTTGGAGCCCCCGTTGCCGACGATGCGGTCGTCCCCGTCGCCGCCGTAGATCAGGTCGTTGCCGGCCCCGGCGCGCACCAGGTCGTTGCCCTGCAGGCCGGACAGAATGTTGTCGCCGCTGTTGCCGATCAGCGTGTTGTCGATCTCGTTGCCGGCGCCGGCCAGGTTGCCCGCATTGGCGAAGAGGATCAGGTTCTCGACGAAGGTCGCTTCCGGCTGACCCGCCAGGGCGAAGTCGACCGAGGCGATCACCGTGTCCTTGCCGCCGTCGGCAAGCGTCTCGACCACGATGTCCAGGCTGTTGTCGACGCGGAAGACATCGTTGCCGCTGCCGCCGTCCATGGTGTCGGCGCCGGTCCCGCCGTTCAGGTAGTCGCCGCCGCTGTCGCCGAAGAGGACATCGGTGCCGCTGTTGCCGAAGAGGCTGTCGCTGCCGAGCCCGCCCGAGGCCGTGTCGTCGCCGTCGTTGCCGCGCAGCACGTCAAGCCCGGCGGCGCCGTAGAGCGTGTCGTCGTCGTCCTGCCCGCGCAGCAGGTCGTCACCGGCGAGGCCATAGAGGGTGTCGTTTCCTGCCCGGCCGATGATCTCATCGACCGTGTTGGTGCCAACCAGGCTGTCAGGTCCGTTGGTACCGGTAATCGTCGCCATGTCGCCCTCCCGCGCTTCGCCTGCCGAGGTGGGGCGCTGCCCTGGAGCGCGCGCCACAAGATCCACAGTGTTCCGCCCGTTTCTTCCTGTTGTACCTTTTCCGGCGATAACATCTGAGTGGCCCGCATGATACTTGCTTCTAAAAATGCATCAACCGCTGAAAGCGTCTCCGTCTTGTTTTCTATCTATTTTCCCAAATCCGAAATGTGAAATCTGGATAAATTTGCGACCCTTCCTGTCAATATCATTCAAATCATAGTTTCCTATTGCAATTACTTTTGCTTTAGGAGATTCTATCAAATAGCGCAAGATACAGCATATTGGTTGTATGTGGTGATAATAATTTTATAGAAAGGCGCATCGGGAGAGGGGCACTAGAGCGGATCGCGATCAGGTGGAATCACCTGACCGCGTGAATCCGCTCTATCTTTCAAACCTGTAGAGTAGGACTCAGACGACAAATTGTTTCGATTTGACGTCATCCCGCTTTAGGTATAGATGACGTCGGCCGAGGTCAGCTGATCAGCATTAGAGTAGCACGCAGGTCAAAGGGCCTCCCCGCTCTGACCTGCATGGACTCAGTCCATGTAGGGGCTCTTGCCGCCCTTGGCGAAATCCGGCCACTGCTTCCCGTCGGCGAAGAAATCCACCATCGTGGTGCCGGCGGAATCGTAGGAGCACTGGATGTCGTCCGACCGTGTCTCCAGATAGATCGCTCCGTTCATGGCATGGGTGCCGTCGGTCCGCTGCCCCTGATAGGCCATGTCCGTCTTGGCTTCAAAGTCCTGAAAGAAGGACTGGGCGGCGTTGGCACAATCCTCGGCCATCCACTCGGGGCTCTGCGCCAGGGCGGGAGTCGCCACCGAGAGGAGGACGGCAAGGAGTGCGAGGAGTCCGGGTTTCATTGGCTGTTCTCCATTTCAAGGGTATGCCCTTAGGCGTTGGTGCCGACAGGCAGCGATCGAGCGCGAATGCGCCGAGGCAGGGAAGCACCAGAAACGGAAAGGCCGGCCCCGAAGGACCGGCCTTTCCGCACGTGAACAGACCTGAGCTGGGTCTTAGACGAAAAGGAAGTCGGTCGAGGTGAGCTGGTCAGCGTTGGTGTAGCCAGGCAGGTCGAAGACCATGTCAGCCCCGCCCTTGCCGTCGGCGTTCACCTCAATCTGACCACCGCCGCCGGTCTTGAAGCGCACCTCGCCGGCGATCCCGTTGAAGCCGGAGTCACCAATGAAGACGCCGGTCACGCCGGAAGCGAAGTTGATCTCGAACTTATCGCCGCCGCTCGACAGGATGCCCTGGAAGTCGCTGACCACTCCCTGGTCGCCGGTCAGGCTCTCGGCGTCGAAGACGAAGGTGTCGTCGCCACTGCCGCCCTGGAGCGAGTCCTTGCCGGAGCCGCCGAACAAGGTGTCGGAACCGCTGCCGCCGAAAAGCGTGTCGACATTCGTCCCGCCGAACAGGGTGTCATCGCCGATGTTCCCCTGGATGAGATCGAAGCCGATCTCTCCGTAGGCCTTGTCGCCGTCCACGCCGCCGAAGACCGTATCCTCACCAGATCCTCCGAACAGGGCGTTCGAACCCGATTGGCCATAGAAGACATCATTGGAGCTACCGCCATAGAGCGTGTCGTCGCCGCTGCCGGCGTGGAGATTGTCCTGGCCGCTACCGCCAAAGAGGTGATCCAGGCCAAGGCCGCCGTTGATCTGGTCGTTGCCGAGTTCCCCATAGAGGCTGTCGTCGTCGGCGCCCCCAATGAGGTTGTCGAAACCGGTGCCGCCGAAGAAAAGGTCACTGCCGGATCCGCCATAAAGTAGGTCGCCGCCCGAACCGCCGAAGAGGCTGTCGCTACCGGAACCGCCGCCAGCGTTGTCGGCCCCAATCCCTGCGACCAGAGTATCGTCGCCGAGGCCGCCTTGAAGACTATCGTCGCCGCTGCCGCCGTTCAGGCTGTCACCATCCAGGCCGCCGGAGAGCGTATCGCTCCCGGTTTCACCGAGCAGGACATCCATGCCCGTGCCGCCGTCGAGGACGTCGTCGCCGAGGCCGCCGTAGATCAGGTCGTTGGCATCTCCGCCGAACTCGCTGTCGTTGCCGCCGGCACCGATCAAGCGGTCGGCTTCGTCACCGCCATAGATCCGGTCACCGCCGCTGCCCCCGTCCAAGGTGTCCTCGCCACCTTCGCCCTGCAGCAGGTCAGCGCCCGAGGCGCCGAACAGGCTATTCACCAGGCTATTGCCGATCATGGTGTTGACATCGCTGTTGCCGTAGCCGTTGACCCCGGTGAAGCCGGCCACCGCGCGGAAGTTCTCGAAGCCGGTGGTAAGCGTCCAGGAAACCGCCGCATAGACCCAGTCGACGCCGCCGCCGTCGACCAAGCTCTCGCCGCCGTCGACCCAGAAGGTGTCGTTGCCCAGCCCGCCGAACAGGCTGTCGGCTCCGACTCCGGTGCCACCGACCAGGTAGTCGTCTCCCGATCCGCCGTAGACCTGGTCGATCCCGGTCCCACCGAAGAGGCTGTCGCCACCGGACCCGCCGTAGATATAGTCGTCCCCGTCGCCGCCATAGGCGCTATCCTGCCCAGCGACACCGAAGAGCGAGTCCTGCCCATCGTTGCCGAAGAGCACGTCGTCGCCCGACCCGCCGGCCATGGTGTCGGTGCCGCTATCGCCGACCAGGCTATCCTTACCGCTGCCGCCAAAGGCGATGTCGATTCCCGATCCCCCGATGAAGGTGTCGTCGCCCAGACCGGCATAGGCCAGATCGCTGCCCGCCTGTCCCTGGATCAGGTCGCCGCCCGAGCCACCGTAGAACCAGTCTTCCCCGGTACCGCCCAGAAGATTGTCGGTACCGCTGCCGCCGAAGGCCGTGTCGTTTCCGTCCGCCCCGTCCATGGTGTCGCTGCCGTGACCACCGGTCATCGAGTCATCGCCGCTATCGCCATCGACGACGTCGTTGCCGCTGCCACCATAGAAGGTGTCCTGACCGCTGCCGCCCTCGAGGAAATCCTCACCGGATCCGCCGTCCAGCGCGTCGTCGCCGGCGTCGCCGTAGAGGTCGTCGTTCCCGCTTCCCCCGAAGACGTCGTCCTGACCGGAGCCGCCATAGAGTCCATCGTTGCCGCTGCCGCCGTAAAGCGCATCCTCGCCGCTGCCGCCATAGGCCGCGTCGAAGCCTCGTCCGGCGTCCAGCACGTCCTTGCCGAGACCACCGTAGAGATAGTCGTCGCCGATTCCGCCCGCGATCGAATCGTCGCCCGCGCCGCCGTAGAGGCTGTCGTTGCTCGCGCCTCCAAAGGCCCTGTCGCCGCCGGACCCGCCGTAGATCCGGTCGATCCCCTCGCCGCCGTAGAGACTGTCGGCGCCGGAATCGCCTGCAATGCTGTCGTCGCCCTCGGCACCGGTGATGATGTCGATCCCGGAGTTGCCGTCGAGCACGTCGTTCCCCGACCCGCCGTCGACAGTGTCGTCGCCGCCCAGCGCATAGAGGGAGTCGTCACCCGATCCACCGACCAGGGTGTCATTGCCGGTCCCACCGAACCCATAGTCGGCGCCCGCACCGCCGTCGACCGAGTCGTTACCCGACCCGCCGTAGAAGCGATCGTCACCGGATCCGCCGGCGATGTTATCAGTGTCGAGACCGCCATAGGCCGTGTCCGCGCCGGAACCGCCATAGATGAAACCAACCCCCGCGGCATCATTCAGGATGTCGTCGCCGAGCGCTCCATAGAGGAAGTCGTCGCCGCTCTGACCGTAGACACGGTCCTTCCCCGACCCGCCGAAGAGGTAATCCGTCGCTCCGCCCCCTCCGCTCAGGCGATCATCGCCACTTTCGCCGTAAAGGTGATCTCCGTCCGCGCCGCCACTGAGCGTATCGTCGCCGAGGCCCCCACTCAGGGTGTCGAAACCGCTGTTACCCGCCACGTAGTCCTTGCCGTCGCCGCCAAAGGCGGTATCAGAGCCGCTCTCTCCAGCCAGCAGGTCGTCGCCCGCACCGCCATAGAGGCTATCGTCGTCCGCGCCTGCGAAGGCCGTGTCGCCGCCGGACCCGCCGTAGATCCGGTCGATCCCCTCTCCGCCGTAGAGGCTGTCGGCGCCGGAATCGCCTGCAATGCTGTCGTCGCCCTCGGCACCGGTGATGATGTCGATCCCGGAGTTGCCGTCGAGCACGTCGTTCCCCGACCCGCCGTCGACAGTGTCGTCGCCGCCCAGCGCATAGAGGGAGTCGTCACCCGATCCGCCGACCAGGGTGTCGTTGCCGGTACCACCGAACCCATAGTCGTTGCCCGCGCCGCCGGCGACCGAGTCGTTACCCGACCCGCCGTAGAAGCGATCGTCACCGGATCCGCCGGCGATCTCGTCAGTGTCGAGACCGCCGTAGGCCGTGTCCGCACCGGACCCGCCATAGATGAAACCAACCCCCGCGGCATCGTTCAGGATGTCGTCGCCGAGCGCTCCATAGAGGAAGTCGTCGCCGCTCTGACCGTAGACACGGTCCTTCCCTGTTCCGCCGAAGAGGTAGTCCGTCGCTCCGGCACCGCCCTCCAGCAAGTCATCGCCACTTTCGCCGTAGAGATGATCCCCCTGACCACCGCCGTTGAGCGTGTCGTCGCCGAGGCCTCCACTCAGGCTGTCGAACCCGCTGCTGCCCGCCAGGTAGTCCTTACCGTCACCACCGAAGGCCGTGTCCGAGCCGCTCTCCCCGGCCAGCAGGTCGTCGCCCGAACCACCGTAGAGGCTGTCGTCGTCCGTGCCTGCGAAGGCCGTGTCGCCGCCGGACCCACCGGCCAGGTGATCCTTGCCCTCACCGCCGTAGAGGTAGTCGCTGCCAGCGCCGCCCACGGCCGAGTCGTCGCCCTCGCCGCCCGACAGCGTATCCTGGCCCGAGAAACCATGCATCACGTCGTCGCCGGCGTCGCCGTAGAGCGAGTCCCCTGCCGACCCACCGGTCAGGGTGTCGTGCCCGCTGGCACCGAAGATCGTGTCGCTGCCGCCGCCATAGCCGAACAGGAACACCCCGAGCAGGACATCGTCGCCGTCGCCGCCGTCGATGAAGTCTCCGTCCTCGCCGCCCATGACGAGGTCCTTCTGCGCACCGCCGAACAGGCTGTCACTCCCGGCCCCACCGAAGATCTCGTCCAGGTCGCCCAGACCCACCAAGGTGTCGTCGCCGGCTGCGCCATAGAGCCCGTCGTCGCCAGCACCGCCATAGACCGAGTCGGTGCCGGACCCGGCGTCGATCGTGTCGTCGCCGCTACCGGCCACCACGAAGTCCTTGCCGCTGCCCCCGTAGCCGCTGTCATTGCCCGAGCCGCCGAACACCGCGTCATCGCCGATCCCAGCGACGAAGGCATCGTCGCCTTCATCGCCGATCAGACGGTCGTCGCCGCTGTCGGCCAGCAGCACGTCGTCGCCCAGGCCGCCCTCCAGGCGGTCCTTGCCAGACCCACCCTGCAGTGCGTCCTTCGACGACCCGCCGAACAGGCTGTCGTCACCGGCATCGCCGCGCAGAAGGTCGATGCCGGTGCCGCCATAGGCAAAGTCGTCCCCGGCATCGCCCGCCAGGGAATCGCCACCCGCAGCACCGGTCAGCGTGTCGCCGCCAGAGCCGCCGTAGGCCGTATCGTCGCCGCCCTGACCCTCGATGCCGTCCTGACCCGACCCGCCGTAGAGCAGATCCTGGCCGGCCTGACCGGCAATGCTGTCGTTGCCCGCGTCGCCCGACACCCGGTCGTCGCCGCTGCCGGCCCGCAGCGTGTCGTCACCAGTGCCGCCGAAACCGTAGTCCTGACCGCTGCCGCCATCGACCACGTCGGTCCCGGACCCGGCATAGAAGCTGTCGTCGCCGTCGCCGCCATCCAGACGGTCGTCGCCCGCGGCACCCACCAACAGGTCCTTGCCGTCACCGCCCACGACGTAGTCGTTGCCGGCGTCGCCATAGACGTTGTCGTCGCCGGCGTCACCGTAGACCCTGTCGCCGTCCTCGCCACCGAAGACACTGTCCTGGCCGTAACCGCCCGACAGGAAATCCTCCCCGGCATTGCCCAGCAGCAGATCGCCGCCGGTCCCGCCCAGCATCGCGTCGTCGCCGCTGCCGCCGCCCAGCACGTCGTCGCCGGAGTCGCCGAACAGCAAGTCCCGGCCGCTGCCACCGTAGAGGCGATCCTTGCCCTCGCCACCGTCCAAGGTGTCATCGCCGAGGCCGCCGCCGATCATGTCGTCGCCCGCTGCGCCCGCCACGGCGTCGTCGCCGTCGCCGCCCTGCAGGCTGTCCGCGCCGCTGCCGCCATAGATCAGGTCTCCGCCGGCACCGCCATTCACCGTGTCAGACCCGCTGCCGCCGTCGATGAAATCCTGGCCGCTGCCGCCGTTCAGCACGTCGTCGCCCAGACCGCCGTAGAGCAGGTCGTCACCGGTCGAGTCATTCACGCTGTCATCGCCGGCATCACCATAGAGCGTGTCGCTGCCCAGGTTGCCGCGTAGCAGGTCGATCCCGCTGCCACCCCGCAAGGTGTCCGCCCCCTCCGCGCCGAAGAGCGAGTCCGTACCGCTGCCGCCATAGGCCCGGTTCGAACCCGCGTTGCTGATGATCCGATCGTCGCCGTCGCCGCCGTAGATCAGGTCGTCGCCGGCCCCGGCGCGCACCAAATCGTTGCCCTGCAGGCCGGAGAGGATGTTGCTCCCGGTGTTGCCGTCGATCGTGTTATCGATCTCGTTGCCGGCGCCATTCAGGTCACCCGCATTGGCGAAGAGGATCAGGTTCTCGACGTAGGTCGCCTCCGGCTGGCCCGCCAGCGCGAAGTCCACCGAGGCAATCACCGTGTCCTTGCCACCATCGGCCAGGGTCTCGATCACCATGTCCAGGCTGTTGTCCACCCGGAACACGTCGTTCTGGCTGCCGCCGCCCATGGTGTCGGCGCCGCTGCCACCGTTCAGGTAGTCGTTGCCCGCGTCGCCCCACAGCACGTCGGTGCCGCTGTTGCCGAAGGCGCTGTCGCTCGCCGCCCCGCCGGACGCCGTGTCGTCGCCGTCGTTGCCGCGCAGCACGTCCTGTCCGCCGGCACCGTAGAGCGTGTCGTTGTCGTCCTGCCCGCGCAGCAGGTCATCACCGGCCAGACCGTAGAGCGTGTCGTCCCCGCCCCGCCCGATGATCTCGTCGACCGTGTTGGTGCCTACCAGGCTGTCGGGTCCGTTGGTACCGGTAATCGTTGCCATGTCCACTCTCCAGTATGTCCCGCGTCGCGAAACGCACGCGCCGTGTCCGCCCAAAACACCAAGCCGCCTGCCTTCCCCGCTGCGCCTTCCGGCTGATTCTGACCGCCACCTCGCCTCGCATGACGCCGGGAACGCCGTTCCCACTGTCCCGAGACAAGCACTGTCAGTCAGCCACTTAGCGCAAGCCGCCAGAATCTAAGCCAAATCAGGCAGCTATCGAAGAGGACAGCCTATCCGAATGACGAAGCTTCTTTGTCCGGCACACGAACTCCTCTACATCAAAGATCCGGTCCTCTCACCCCCTGATCCGGAGAGGAGCGGACCCACTATCCGCCCCCGCCTCCACGTGCAGACCGCAAGATGGTGGAGGGGGTATCTCCGAATCGCGCGCGAAAAGCCAGGGCGAAGCGCCCCAGATGCCCAAAGCCGCAGGAATAGGCCACGCTGCCAACAGTGCTGAAGGCCTCGGGGCGGCTCAGTCGCTGATAGGCCTCGTCCAGGCGCAGGCGGTTCAGAACGCTCAGCGGCGGCTCCTCGCGGACCGCGCGGAAGGCCTGCTGCAACCGCCGGGCACTCACCTGCAAGCTGGCCGCCAGGTCCACCACCGACAGGGGCTCTGCCAGCTTGCTCACCATGATGTCCTCGGCCGCCCGAACCAGACGCAGCTCGGCCGGCCCGGCATGCCCCCTGCCGTCGTCGGCTGCAGCGCCATCGCTGCTCGTGTCGCGGCTGTCCAGATCGTTCATCATCTCGACCAGGAGAACGCCCGCCGCTTGCCGCGCGGCCTCGCTGCGGAAGGGTGCTCCGCCCTCTTCGGCAGCGGCCACCAGGGCGCGAACGAGGTGTTTCAGGGCGGTCGTTCCGGCTCCCTCGCCGTCGGACTGCAGCAGCCGCTCGATCGGGTCCAGGGATTGGCTCGGCGCCAGGGCGCAGTCGCACTCGAAGAGGCCCGATTGATCGGGAATCACGGTCGTGCGCCGCGCATTCGGTCCGAACAGGAGCGCCTCGCCTTGCTTGGCGACGAAACTGCCACGCTCGGTCTCCACCGACAGGTGCCCCCGGCGCGGCATCAGCAAGGTCAGGTTCGTCTTCTCACGCAAGCCGATCGCATGACCGGTAGAGGCAACCTTGAACAGGCGCCCCTTCCCAATCTGCGCCGAGCGAACCTCCATGCGAGGCCGCTCCGCCTGCAGGAAGGAGCACCACTCTTCCAGCGGGAACATCTTGCTGCCGGGCTTGAAGACGGTTTCCGGCCCGTAGCTCTCGGAAACCGGGAAAGTGTCGGCGACCATCATCGCATTTCCCCGCGCCAGTACTCCCGTTTGGATTGCAGATCTGCAGAATGTTAATGATTGCTTTTGTTGTGCAATCCCATTGCTGGCCGCAGTGTAGCTGTATTCGCGATCGCGTGGCAAACCCTATGTTGCTACAGCAATAATCCAGCAAACATTCGCGTAAAATGAATCCCCACCTCCTTGCCAGAACGACTGATTGATCTGGACGTCAGAGCCTATCATGCGGGCCTGTACAGCACTCCTGACACGACTTCGCGCTTGTCCAAATACATGACTTTTAAATCCATAATATGAGATCAAGTCATACAATCAGGTCTTGCGGAGACCATCCGCCAAACTTTCGTAGGTCCCAAGGCGATAGGCCTTGATCATCCCGCTACTCCACCCTAGGGTCCCAGCACTCAGGCGATTGAGCTGCCGTGTCCGCCCAGACGCGTCGCTTGCCTCCAGACCATGACCCGAAGGGGTCGCCACGTCGGAGGCAGGATCATGAAGTTGAACAGGGTCTCGACCCCGCTGTGCCTGGCCTTCCTGGCCCTCGCCTTTGTGTTGCCGGACACAGCCCCAATGGCGCAACAATCCACGGCCGTACGGTTCCAGGCGGGAAGCGATCACGTGACGCTGGGCGGGTCGATCACCGGTCACGACTATGCCGACTATCTGCTGCGTGCCCGCGCCGGCCAGACCATCACCGCCAGCCTCACCACGGTCAGCGCCGACCGCTTCGGTACGGTCTACTCCGACATTCTACCGCCCGGCAGCGATGACACCGCGATCTATGTCGGCTCGAGAGACGACGAGGCCACCGCGTCGGTCACCCTGCCCGAGGACGGCAGGTACATCATCCGCGTCTACCTGATGGGTCACGACAGGGGCAGCGGCAAGTCCGTCGCCTTCTCGCTCCCTGTCTCTATCGACTGAGACCCGCGTCCATCCTGAAAGTCACGCAAACAAAGACCGAGGGTTCATTCAAGCGCAGAGCCCAACCATCACCAAGAGAAGGAAGAGACAACCATGAAGACGAGACGTCTGACCGCACGGGGCCTCGCCGTGGCCTGCATGCTGACCGTGGCTCTAACTGCAAGCGAGGTCGCCGCAAAGGAATCGATTCGTGTCGATCAGATGCAGAAGTACTGCCAGGGCGAGGCCTCCGCCGCCTTCGGCCAGCGGCCGCAAGACATCCTGACCTTGCCGCCCGAAGAACGCGACAACGGCGCCCACTCGGTCTATGGTCAGTACCCGCCCAGCGGCAGCAAGGTGACGACCTTCGAGTGCCGTTTCACGCCGAAAAACCACTTCAACTTCGTGAAGAAGACCGGCAAGGAGCACAACAAGTCAGACGAGGCCAGCACCAAGGCTAGCGGCAGGATCCGTTGCCAGATGGGCGACCACGAACCCAAGGGCTATTGCCCCTTCACGGTGAATCGTCAGGGCGACGGCACTGCGCAGGTGAAGATCAGCAAGCCGAACACGCAGACCCGGACCATCTTCTTCAAGAACGGCAAGGCCACCGGTTATGACATGAGCCAGGCCAGACCCGGCGAGTTCCAAGCCAGCAAGCAGGGCGACACCTACGTCGTCCACATCAACGAGGAACTCTACGAGCTTCCCGAGGCCGTCATCTACGGCGGCTAGAGCAGGATGACGCCAAGTCGAAACGATTTGGCGTCTGAATTCTGCTCTACAACGTTGAAAGATAGAGCGGACTGCGATCAGGTGAGTCCACCTGATCGCAGTCCGCTCCAGACCCTATGCGTCGCCCTCGCCCGGCGTGTCACCAACCGCCTTCAAGAGCTTGAGGAAGGTGGCGTCGCGCCAGGCAACGATCTCGTCCAAGCTGCGGCCCGCCATCTCGGACTCGACGCCCTCGATCACGCGGGCCTGCAGCTCGGCAGTGATTTCCGGCGTGCCCAGCTTGGGAAACCAGGCGTTCAGGGTCGGCGCGAACTGGTGGAAGAAGTGGCGCATGCCGCCCGGGCCGCCGCCCAGGTTATAGGTCATGATCGGCCCCATCAGCGCCCAGCGCAGACCGGGGCCGGTGGCAATCGCCTTGTCGACGTCGCTGACCGAGGCCACGCCCTCGTTCACCAGGTGCAGCGCCTCGCGGAAGAGGGCGGCCTGCAGGCGGTTGGCGATGTGGCCCGTCACCTCCCTGTCGACCCGGATCGCCGCCTTGCCGATGGCCTCGTAGAAGGCAAGTGCCCAGTCGACCGCCTCGGCCGAAGCGCCGGGGCCGCCCACCACCTCGACCAGCGGGACCAGGTGCGGCGGATTGAAGGGATGACCGACCAGCAGCCGCTCGGGATGGCGCTTGGCGGCCGGCTGCATCTCGCTCGGCATGAAGCCGGAGGTGGAGGAGGCGATCACCCGGTCGCCCGGCAGGGCAGCGTCGATCGCCTGTAACAGCGGCAGCTTTATCTCCAGGCGTTCGGGCGCGTTCTCCTGCACGAAGTCCGCCCCGGCGAGCGCCGCTGCCAGATCCCGATGAAAGGTAAGACGGTCGCGCGAGGCGCCCGGTGCCAGCCCGAGGCTCTCCATCGCCGGCCAGGCGGCGTCGAGGATGCCGCGGCTCACCGCCTCGCCGTCCTCGGCCGGGTCGTAAAGGTTGACATCGAAGCCGCGGGCCAAGAACCAGGCAGCCCAGGAGGCGCCGATCGTGCCTCCCCCAACGACGGCGATACGACGGACGTCTTCCAGGGCGATCATGCTACCGACTTTTCCTCCATGCGGGACAAACGACGGTCCTTGCGGACGTTCAAGACCAGCGCGATGACGACCACCACCGCGGCGATGGCCTCCAGGACCGGCTGGTTCGGCCAGATCAGCGCCACGCCAGCAGCCGCCACCAGCAGCCGCCAGAACCAGCCGAGCGGCGCCTCGAAATGCCCCTCCAGCGCCGCCCCCAGCGCCATCAGGCCCAGCACTGCGATGACGAAGGTCAGCAGCACCTGGCCGGGCGTGCCGGTCAGGAAGGGCGTGTAGGCGAAGAGGATCGGCATGAGGTAGAGGCCCTTGGCCAGCTTCCAGGACATGAAGCCCGTCGACATCGGCTTGGTCTTGGCGATCGCCGCGGCGGCGAAGGCTGTAAGGCAGACCGGCGGCGTCACGTTGGAGTCCTGGCTGAGCCAGAAGATGATCATGTGGGCCGAGAGCAGCGCGCCGACGGTCAGCTCCCGCGGCAGCCCCTGGGTCGCCTGGTGCCGGATTTGGTCCAGCACCTCGTTGGGCGCTGCGTGGTAGAGCGCCTCCGCCTCGGCATAGGGCATGGGGGCGGCAAGCTTGGTCAAGGCTGTGGGGTCGGCCAGGATGAAGAAGGGCTTCACCGCCTCCGACAGGGTTCCGTCGGCGATCTGCTGGATGGTCTGACCGTCGATGTCGACCAGGAAGTCGATGATCAGCCCCTGCAGCGCCGGCGCGGAGAGAGTCGCCAGCACGATGTAGGCCGCGGTCACCGGCAGCCCCATGCCCAGCACCAGCGAGGCCAGGCCGATCAGGGCGATGGCCAGCAGCAGGTTGCCGCCGGACCACTGGGCGATCATCAGCGAGAAGGTGTTGCCGATGCCGGTCATGGCGATGACGTTCACGATCAGGCCGACCGCGATCAGCAGCATGGAGGTCATGACCATGTTGTGCGCGCCGGTGATCAGGGCCTCCAGGATGGCGCGCGGCCCCATGCGGTTCGGGGTCAGCCACGAGGCGGCGATTACCGAGAGAATGGCGAAGCCCGCGGCATAGACCGGCGTCAGGCCATAGATCAGTAGGCCGATCAGCACGGCGATCGGGATCAAGAAGGCCGGTCCGCCCTGCTTCAGCACGGAGAGAGCGGAGGGCTGCGGCCCCTCGGGCGGGCGCACCTTGCTGCGCTTGGCCTCGATGCGCACGAAGAAGGCGACCGAGAGGAAGTAGGCCAGCGCCGGCAGGAAGGAGACCGCGACGATGTCCAGATAGGGGATCTGGGTGTAGCTCGCCATCACGAAGGCGCCGGCCCCCATGATCGGCGGCATGAGCTGACCGCCGGTCGAAGACGCGGCCTCGACGCCGGCGGCGAAGCGCGAGGGGAAGCCGGAGCGCTGCATCAGCGGGATGGTGATGACCCCGGTGGAGACGGTGTTGGCCACCGCCGAGCCGGAGATCGTTCCGGTCAGCCCCGAGGCGAAGACGGCAACGAAGCCGGGTCCGCCGGTGACCCGGCCGGCGACCGCACGGGCCAGGTCGATGATGAAGTCGCCGGCGCCCGAGCGCACCAGGAAGGCGCCGAACAGGATGAACATGAAGACGAAGCTGGCGGAGATCCGGCCGATGATGCCGAACATGCCCTCGTCCAGGAAGACCGAGCGGAAGACGATGGTCTCGGTCGTCAGCGAGCCGGCGAACTTGAAGAGCCCCTCGATGTCGTCGCCCCAGACCCCGACGTAGCTGAGCGCGATCAGGATGATGATCGGGATGATCAGACCGGTGGTGCGGCGGGTCATCTCGATCGCGGCCACGATGGCGACGATGCAGAAGAACCAGTCCAGGCTGCTGAGCCTGACCCCACGCGCGTAGATCGCGCTCTCCTGATTGACCAGCCAGGAGATGCCGCCGGCGATGAGCAGGCCGAAGGCCAGGTCGATCAACAGCAGGACCCGGCTTTCCGCCAGCCGCGGGATCATCGGATAGCGCAGCGCGCAGAGCAGCGCGAAGCCGGCGAAGTGATAGCCCGCCAGCTCCAGGGTGGAGAGCGTGCCGGAAATCCCGTTGGCCCAGAGGTGATAGAGCGAGACCACCACGGCCGCGACCAGGTAGATCGTGCCGTACCAGGTCCCGATCAGTCTGCGTGTGCCGCCCTCGCCGTCGGAGGGCAGGCTGAAGCCCGGCAGGAGCGTCACGGCCGTCGCCTTTCCGTTTGGCCGGGACGCCCGTCAGGCGTCCCGGCGCTTGACGCGAAGACCGGCTACTTCAGGCGGTCCGGCACCGTGATGCCGACCTCTTCATAGTACTTGATCGCACCCGGATGCAGCTTCAGCGGCAGGCCGGCGATGGCGCTGTCCAGGCTCATCGCGTTGGTCGCCGGGTGGATCGCCTGCAGGAAAGGCAGGTTCTCATAGATCGTCTTGGTGATCAGGTAGACCGTATCTTCCGGCACGTCGTCGCGGACCGCCAGGAAGTTCGGCTGGGCGATGGTCGTGATCTCCTGGTCGAGCCCCGGGTAGGTGCCGGCCGGGATGGTGTAGGCGGTCCAGAGATCCTCGAAGGAGCCGTTGGCCTTCTTGGCCTGCTCCGGCGTGAAGGACAGCAGCGCGATGGAATCGCCCATGTTGGCGAAGGCGCGGGTGACGGCCGAGACCGGCACGCCGGCCGGGGTCGACATGCCGTCGATCTGGCCGTTCTGCAGCGCGTCGGCCGAGGGGCCGTAGCCCATGTAGACCAGCTCGAACTCCTTATCCATGTCGATGCCGAGACCCGCCAGGATCGTGCGGTTCGAGCCGATGGTGCCGGAGTTCTGGCGGCCCATCGACATGGGCTTGCCCTTCAGGTTGGCGATGTCGTCGATGGTGCCGGTCTTCACCGCGTCCTTGTCGACGACGAAGTGCTCCACGTTCTGCCAGAGCATGGTGACCGAGCGCAGTTCCTTCTGCGGGCCGGCGTCCTTCAGCGGGCCGGTGCCGGTCGCGGCATAGGCGCCGTAGAGACCCTGGACGATGGCGAACTGGGCCTCGTTGTCGCGCAGGAGCTTGATGTTCTCACCGGAGCCGGCGGAGTTGATCGCCGACATGCCGATCTTGTCCTTGGGCTGCAGCTTCACCTTGACCAGGGTCGCGAGTGCGACGCCGACCGGATAGTAGGTGCCGCCGGTAGACGCGGTCGCCAGCAGGTAGTCCTGTGCCTCCTGCGCCTTGGTTTCACCAGGCAGCAGGCCGCCCATCAGCGCCATGGCGCCGGCGCCCGCTACCAGACTGCGCAGAATGCTGCGACGAAGCATGTCTCTCCTCCTTGAAGCTGTCCCATCTCCGGCGCCTGTCTTGCCGCGGCTACCGCGCTGCCATAGCAGAACATCGCTCCAGCCAAGGCAAGTCAAAAACGGGACCACAGCGTCGCCACCTGGACAGGCCCGCCCGCAACTCCCTAGCATTGCCGCAACGCAGCAGGCACGAAAGAGAGGCTCAGGTGGCCGAGCAGAAATCGCAGCTCACCTCCGCACGCACCTATGACGCCATCTACAACCAGCCCGATCCGCGCGCCTATTTCCGCACGCTGGAGCCGCTGGGCTACCGCCAGCCGGAGGTGATCGCCGGATTCCTCTCCGCACGCGGCGACGCTATCGCCCAGTACCTGGGCCGCGCGCGCCTGCGCATCCTGGATTTCGCCTGCGGCTATGGCGCGCTCGGCGCGATGCTGCGGCACCGGATCGGAATGCAGGATCTCTACGCCCGCTACGCGACCGAGGCCGGCGCCGGCTTTGCCGAGTCCGACCGCCGCTACTTCGCGGACCTCAGGGACGAAAGCGTGGCGATGGAGCTGGGCGGAATCGACATCGCAGACCAAGCCGTCGGCTACGCGCGGGCCAGCGGCCTGCTTGACCAGGGGTTTACCGAGAACCTGGCCGAAGGCCCGCCGGGTCCGGCCCTCGCAGACTTCTTCGCCGAGACCGACCTGATCGTCGAGACCGGCGCCGTCTACCGCTTCCTGCCGACCTGCTACGCCAGCCTGATGCGCAGTTCGCCGAAGCGTCCCTGGCTACTGTTCGGCCCGCGCGGTGACGTCGACACCGTCCGGGTCGCCGCCTTCCTGACCGAGGAAGGTTATCGCCTGGAGCAGGTCTCCACCATCAACCGCCGCTACCGCCTCTTCTCCGACCCCGAGGAGCAGCGCGACAGCGAGGCCAACATGGCGCTCCTGGGCCACGTGGTGGCCGAGCGCAGCCACGAGGGCTGGTTCCTCAACCCGATCGTGCTGGCCCGGCCGGAGGCAGAGGCCGCGGCGCTGCCGATCGAGCAGCTCGCCTACTGAGAAAGGACCGCAGCATGACGGCCGTCACCGCCGAGCCGGCGAAGCAGAGGGACCCGGAGCTGCGCCGGGCAGTCAGGGCCTCGCTCGTCGGCAACATCCTTGAGTGGTACGACTTCGCCGTCTACGGCTACCTGGCGCCGACCCTTGGCCGACTGTTCTTTCCCGCCCAGGACGAATGGGCCTCCTTGCTGGCCGCCTTCGGGGTCTTCGCCGCCGGCTACCTGGCGCGGCCGCTGGGCGGCGCCCTCTTCGGCCACATCGGCGACCGGGTGGGCCGCAAGGCGAGCCTGGTGATCTCCATCCTGGCCATGGGGGCGGCGACCACGGCGATCGGGCTCCTGCCCACCCATGCCGACATCGGCCTGGCCGCTGCCGCCATCCTGGTCGTCCTGCGGATCGCCCAAGGCCTTTCGGTCGGCGGCGAGTACACCGGCTCGATCGTCTTCGTGGCCGAGCATGCCCCCGTCGCCCATCGCGGCTTCTTCATCGCCTTCCCGCTGGTCGGCGCCACCAGCGGATTCCTCATCGGCTCGCTGCTGGCCGACCTGGTCAGCACCCTGCTGGGGCAGGCCGCGCTGGAGGACTGGGGCTGGCGCATTCCCTTTCTCTTCGGTGGCGTCATTGCCGTGGTTGGCCTGGTGCTGCGCCGCCAGCTCAGCGAGTCGCCGGCCGTGGCCGCACTGAAAGAGCGCGAGGGCTCGCCGGTCGTGGTGGCGCTGCGCGAGCACTGGTCCAGCATCCTGCAGATCGTCTGCCTGCTGCTGGCCTTCGGCATCGGCTTCTACCTGATGTTCATCTATGCCGCCGCCTATCAGGAGAGCCGACTGCACTTCTCCACCGGCCAGGCGCTGGAGATCAGCTCGATCAACCTGGCGGTGATGCTGCTCGCCACCCTGCCGCTGGCGCGCCTGGGCGACCGGATCGGGCGCAAGCCCCTGCTGCTGGCCGCCGGCATCGCCATCCTGCTGCTGAGCTGGCCGCTCTGGTGGATGATGCACCAGGAAAACCTGACACTCGCGATCCTGGGGCAGGCCGGCTTCGCGGTGATCTTCGCCACCACCGGGGCGGCGGTCGCGCCGACCATGGTCGAGCTGCTGCCGGCCGGCGTGCGCTGCAGCGGCGTCTCGATCGCTTACAACCTGGCCATCGGCATCTTCGGCGGCACCGCGCCCCTGGTCGCGACCTACCTGGTCGAGCGCACCCACAACGACTTCACCCCCGCCTACTACCTGATGGCGGTGGGCCTGGTGATGCTGGTCACCCTGATCACCTTCAAGGAGACGTCGCGCCGGCCCCTAACCTAGCTGCCCCTAACCTAGCTGGCCTCTCACCTGAGCGTCGCACCGACCACCAGGCCGTCGCGCAGCGAATCGGCGATGCCCTGGAACACCCAGCGGGCATAGCGCCCGACCATGACGATGTCCTGCTCGGCCAGGGCCGCCAGCGCCCGCCGGCGCCAGTCGGAACCCGGCAGGCTCCAGGTATAGGCGACGTCGATCCAGGTCGGATCCACCGCCTCGGCGGCCTCGATGTAGCCCCAGTCCTGCAGCTCGGCCACCACGGCCTCGGCATAGGCCGCAATCTCCGCCTCGCTCGGCTTCCGAGAGCCCGGATAGCTGCGCTCGATGTAGAGCGAGGCCGTGCTCTCGGCCGAGGACCGCGGCGTAAAACTGCGGTCGACGTTGGAGTAGAAACCGACCCTATGGAAGCCGCTGCGGCTCTCCGGCACGTAGATCCAGTGCTCCTTCGGACAGCGCGGCCCCTTGCGGGCACCGACATTCAGCACCAGGACAGAGCTGTGCGGATCGGCCTCCCCCTCGAGGGTCAGTCCCGCCATGGCCAGGGTCTGGTTCAGCGGCAGGGTCGAGACCAGGGTGCCGTAGCCGACCCGGCTGCCATCGCGGAAGCGGACCTCCCTGTGCTGGGGGTCGATGGCCTCGGCCGCCTTGCCGTAGGCGACATCGCAGCGCGCGGCCAGCGCCCGGGACAGGCTGTCGAGCCCGGCCTCGGGGTAGAGATAGCTGGTGTTGTAGCCGACAGCCTGGCCGGCCGCGCTGGCCCCGCGCCTGGCCTCCTCCGGATCGATCGGCGACTTGTAGGAGTCCTGCGGGGCGATGCGGCGGTAGAGGCCGGCGGTATAGAGCTGGTGAAAGGGCTCGAAGAAGAGCGCCCCCAGAGTCGGGCCGAAGTGCTCACGCAGCCAGTCCTCCATGGTGACGACCGGGCCGGCGGGGGTGCAGATCTCGGCCAGCGCGACCTCGGCGATTTCCGTCGGCAGCGCACGCAGGCCGTACTGGATCGGATAGGGCACCAACCGGTCGAGGCCGGGCAGGTAGACGGCACTCTCACGGGCATAGCGGCGCATGGGGGCCAGCCCCTCGATGAAGCGCAGTACCGCCGGATCACCACCGAAGATCCAGTGTCCGCCGCCGATCTCGAATCGAAAGGCCTCGCCATCCGCGGGGGCTTGCTCCAGCCGCCGAGCCTCGCCGGGCCGCATGTAGTAGGACGAGCAGATGCCGCCCGGCGACTGCGCCGCCTCGTAGACCCTGGCGCCGGAGGCAAGGCCCGCCGCCAGGCCGGTCATGCCACCGCCCAGGATCACCGTCTTTTCAGGCAAGTCTCTTCGCCCCTCTCGGCTGTCGCTCTAGAGGCAAACCTAGAGCAGGATGACGTCAAATCGAAACGATTTGTCGTCTGAATCCTGCTCTACAACTTTGAAACATTGAGCGGATTCACGCGATCAGGTGATTCCACCTGATCGCCATCCGCTCAAGCGCGCTGACCCGAGAGGGCAAGCCGCCAGCAACCCGGGGGGTGCTGTGGGCCTAACCGCGCATCCGGTTGCGATAGGCGGTCGGGCTCTCGCTGAACTGGCGCTGGAAGGCACGCGACAGCTCGGGGCCGCCGGCGAAGCCCACCGCAGTGGCGATGGCGAGGATGCTCATCCCGGTTTCGGCCAGCAGGGTCCGCGCCCGCTGCAGACGCAGGCCCTCCTGATAGCGCCGCGGCGCCAGGCTGAAGGTATCGTGGAAGAGACGCAGAAGCTGCCGCTCGGAGAGGCCGGCAGCGACCGCGGCCGCGCGCACGCTCCCCTCCTCGCCGCCCAGCAGCGACGAGAGTCCGCGCAGCGCAGTGGTCAGGCGCTCGTCGGCACGGCGCATGTCGGACGGCGGGATCATCAGATCGATCTCACAGGGACGACGGCGGTAGATCAGCGCTTCACCCACCCGCTCGGCCAGGTCGCTACCCAGCCGGCGCTCGATCAGCCCAAGCGAGAAATCCAGGACCGCGATACCGCCGGCGCAGGCGGCCCGCGTGCCGACGATGCTGTAGAGACCATGCGCCAGGCCGGGCGAGAGACCGCGCGACTCGAAGGCCTTCGCGGCCTCGATCGGCACGTTGCCGCCGCCGGCCTGCAGCAGTCCCGCCTTGGCCAGCACATCGGCGCCGGCGCCGACACCGGCAACCAGGGTCCCGGCTTCCTCCAGCCGCTTCAGCCAAGTGATCATCGGCTTTTCCGGTGCACGCTGTAGGTCGTGTCCGCCGACCAGGATCACCATGTCCGGTTCTGCATCGGCTTTCTTCGATTCACCTTCCAGAACAAGCTCTTCACCGCCGGCTGCAGCCAAGGGCTTGCCATTCCAGGTGGTCAATCTCCAAGTGATGCAGCTTTTTTCGGCAATGTCGTTCGCAAGGCGCCAAGGTTCGGTCAGCAGCGAGACCGAGAGCATTGGATAACCGCGTAGAAGGACTATGGTTGCCGAGACGTCTTTGGCCATCTTTCTTCTGCCCTAGTCAGGCCGCACAAGATCTTACAGTGCCAGTAGAGCAACATAGGCCGCGCCGCACAAGGGCGGCGCGGCAAGCAATAGAGAAAAAGGCTGGCCTGGTACGCCAGCTATCCACTTTGCGAAAGGCTCCAGGCGAGAGGCTGCGCCTGGTGGATAGACTGCACGTAGCAGAAATTACATGAAAAGCCGATCGCTATGGATGTTGCTGTAGAGATCGGCAACAAATTCACCGTATCCATTGAAAATCTTGGTTGGCACCATCTCACCAGTACCGAGCAAACGTTCGCGTGCCTGGCTCCAGCGCGGGTGCGGCACTTCCGGATTCACGTTGGCCCAGAAACCATACTCGCTCGCCTGCAGATCCTCCCAAAAGGAAACCGGCTGCTTGTCGGTGAACTCGATCGTGGTGAGGCCCTTCGCCGACTTGAAGCCGTACTTCCAGGGCAGGGCCAGGCGCAGCGGCGCACCATTCTGCTTGGGTACCGGTTTGCCGTAGAGGCCGGTCACCATGA
The DNA here is from genome assembly GCA_046233115.1 of Rhodospirillaceae bacterium N.6G. Taxonomy (GTDB): domain Bacteria; phylum Pseudomonadota; class Alphaproteobacteria; order Kiloniellales; family JACOMY01; genus JACOMY01. The sequence continues at coordinate 177,738 of JBJXHM010000013.1, forward strand.
AGGCCAGATCGTTGCTCGCCTCCCCGATGGTGAGACCCTCGATGTAGGGCCAGGGATACCAGCTTGCCCGCTGGCCGTCGGCCACGTCGGGATCCTCGAAGGAGACGAAGCGCAGGTACTTGGCCGAGCTCAGCGGCTTAGCGAGTTCAACCAGGTGGCGCAGCGCGAAACCGCTCCAGGGTACGGTCATGGCCCAGGCTTCGACGCAGCGGTGCCGGTAGAGCCGCTCTTCCAGCGGCATCTTGGCCAGCAGGTCGTCGATGCCGATCTCGAAGGGTTTCTCCACCAAGCCCTCGATCCGTACGGTCCAGGGCCGGATCGGCAGGGCCTGCGCCTTACGCCAGATCGACTTGGACGAGCCGAACTCATAGTAGTTGTTGTAGGTGATGACGTCTTCTTCGGGCGTCAGCGGCCGAGCGATGGTGTAGAGGTCATTGCGCTTGACCGGATAGAGCCCGGTGGAGGGATCCTCCGCCTCGCTCGCGGCCTTGGCCGCCATCACCCCGTCCTCACCGTCGCAACCGGCCAGCATTCCGGCGGCAAGTAGCGCGCCGGCCCCTGCCATGAAACGGCGCCGATTCACATAGACCTGCTCCGGCGTCGCCATCCACTCGGGTAGTTCCCAGCCCTGCTTTCGCTTGATCAACATGACGCACTCTTCTCCTGACAGCCCTCCGCGCCGCCGTCTCCGGACGGCAGCGGCCAGCGGGGATAAGCTCAAGTGAAGAATCTAGCGCTTGGTGGGGACAAGAACAAACCACGCGACTTCACGAACGCGATAGAAGCAGGGGCCCACGACAAGCTGCTGCCGTGGGCCCCTGGTCGCACTCCGACCGCTACCGCGGCCGCCTGCTACTCGAGGTGGGAGCGCAGCATCCAGGCCGCCTTCTCGTGCGCCGTCAGACGCCCGACCATCAGGTCGAGGGTGGCCTCGTCACCGCCCTCCTCGACGGTGGGCAGGGCCTTGCGGATGGTCTTCACCACCGCCTCGTTGGCCACGACCAGGTCTTTCAACATGCCCTTCGCGTCGGGCAGGGTCTCGCTCTCCTCCACCGTCGCCAGCGCGGCCATGGCGCCGTAGCTCGCCGGTGCAGGATAGCCGAGGATGCGGATCCGCTCGGCGATCTCGTCGACCGCTGTCCAGACCTCGTTGTACTGCTCCTCGAAGAGGGCATGCAGGCTGGAGAACTGCGGTCCCGTCACGTTCCAGTGGTAGCTGTGGGTCTTGGCATAGAGCAGGAAACTGTCGGCCAGAACGCGGGCCAGACCGTCGCTAATCTCTTTGCGGGCGTTGTCGCCAATTCCGATGTCCATGTCTCATCTCCTATCTCTTGGTCCCGTCCGAGGCCGATTCCTCGGAGGGCGCCGCCAGGGGGACACTGGGCCAGAGGACTGGCAGCGTCCCCGCGCCCGTCCTTCGCAACCTCTGCGCGGCGGGCACGTTAGAGAGATAAGAGATACAGCCGGTCGATCAAGATACTTTAGAAAAATTCTAAAGAATTTTACACCTCGTTCACACTAAGTCGAAAACCACCTTCCCCAGTTCGCCAAAATCGGCCTCGGCGCGCTGTCCGGCGACCAGGTAGGCGATGTCGGTGACGACCCCGGTGGTGACCAGATCGCCGGCCTTCAGGCCCAGCCCGCGACCGTTCAGGTGTCCGGCCAGCCAGACCAGGGTCTCCAGCGGCCCGCCCATGGCACGGATGCCCTCGCCCTTGGAGTGCAGCTTGCCGTCGACCGAGAGGCTGACCGCATGGCGGTTGAAATCCAGCGCCTGCCAGTCCTGCGTCGCCGGGCCGACGACCATGGCGGTATGGACGGCATTGTCGGCGATCAGCGCGGCAGCGCCGGCCTCGCGCCAGGCCTCGCCATAAGCCGAGCCGACGATCTCGAAGACCGGATGCAGGCTGGCGACGGCGGCCGCCACTTCTGCCTTGGCGTAGGGCGTCCCGCGCGGCGGCAGGTCCTTGGCCATGGTGAAGGCATACTCCGGCTCGACCACGAAGAAACGCTGGCTGTCGCCCTTGAGGCTGGCCGGCGAGGGGAAGATGCGGTCGGCCAACAAGCGGCCGGTCAACGGTCCGTCCAGCCCCAAGTGCTCCTGCGCGATCTTGCTGGTCGCGGCCACCTTGTAGCCGGCGGTCCGGGCACCCAGCGCCGCCACGACGGCGTCCTGCACCGCGTAGGCCGCATCAAGATCGGCAAGCGACAGCTCTTCCGGCAGCGGGGCCGGCGGCAGTGCCGGGTTGCGCGCGGCGATCAGTGCCTTGGCCAGGTCCTCAGGCTGCATGCTTGCCTCCCATCTGATAGGGCGTCAGCGCCTGCACCACCGCCTCGGTGGTCGGCACCGCCAACCCATGCTTCTGCGCCAGGCGCAGGACCGCACCGTTGAGCCAGGGCAGCTCCAACCGGTTGCCGCGCCGGAGATCACCGGCCATGGAGGCCTCCATGCTGTCCGGCAGGCTGTCCAGGATCTTCAGGTTCTTGGCGGCGGCGTTCTCCGAGAGCGCCACGCCCTCGGCCTGCCCCACCGCGACGGCTTCCTCGGCCAGCCGCTGCAACAGCGCGGCGCCGCTGGGAGTGCGGCGGATCGGGCCGAGCGGCACCCGGCGGAGCGCGGTAGCGCCTGCCAAGGCCGTCAGCATGACGAACTTGTTCCAGAGATCGACGTCGAGGCGATCGCTGATCACCGCATCGAAGCCGGCGGCCGTACCGACGGCGACGAAGGCCTCCAGCCGTTCCCGCTGCTCCGGCACCCGGGCCCCCAGCGCCAGACGGTGCGCCTTGTTGGCATGGCGGATCACGCCGGGCTTCTCGATGAAGGAGGAGATGTAGGCGATGCCCTGCGCCACCCGCCGGTCGCCGAGCGACTTGGCGAGTAGGCTGGCGGCCTCCACCCCGTTCTGGAAGGGCACCACCAGCGCCGAGTCGGAGAGGCAGGCGGCCAGCGCCCGACCGCTCTCCTCCACGTCCCACATCTTGGTGCAGTGCAGGACCAGGTCGCAGTCGGCCAGGCTATCCAGCCGGTCGGAGACCGAGACCCCCTTGAGGTCGAGGTTGCCGAAGGGGCTTTCGACCTTCAGCCCCTCTTGCGCCAGGGCGGCGCCATGCGCGCCGCGGGCCACGAAATGCAGGCTTTCGCCGGCGGCCATCAGGCGGGCGCCGAAGTACCCGCCGATGCCGCCAACACCGAGAACGCCGATCTTCATGGCGCTCAGTCGCTCAGCGCTTCACAGGCCCGCTCGATCCGAGCGCAGGCCTTCTCCAGCGCCTCGGTCGAGGTCGCATAGGAGATGCGGAAGTGCGGGGCGAGCCCGAAGGCCGAGCCCTGGACCACGGCCACCCCTTCGCTCTCCAGCAGGTAGGTGACGAAGTCTTCATCGGTCTCGATCACCTTGCCCTCCGGCGTCTTCCGGCCGATCGTCCCGGCACAGGAGGGGAAGACGTAGAAGGCGCCTTCCGGCGTCGGGCAGTGCAGGCCCTTGCACTTGTTCAGCGCGGCCACCACCAGATCGCGGCGCGCCTTGAAGACCTCGTTGTGCGCGGCGATGAAGTCCTGGGTGCCGTTCAGCGCCTCGACCGCGGCGGCCTGGCTGATCGAGCTGGGGTTCGAGGTCGACTGGCTCTGGATCGTCGCCATCGCCTTGATCAAGGCCTTGGGACCGCCGGCGAAGCCGATGCGCCAGCCGGTCATGCAGTAGGCCTTGGAGACGCCGTTCACCGTCAGGGTGCGGTCCTTCAGGTCCGGTGCCACCTCGGCGATGGTCGCGAACGTGAAGTCGTCGTAGACCAGATGCTCGTACATGTCGTCGGTCATCACCCAGACCTGGGGATGGGCACGCAGCACGTCGGCCAGCGCCTCCAGCTCGGCGGCCGTGTAGGCGGAGCCGGTCGGGTTGGAGGGGCTGTTCAGGATCAGCCACTTGGTCTTCGGCGTGATCGCCTGCTCCAGCGCCTCGGGCAGCAGCTTGAAGCCGGTGTTGGCCGAGCAGGCCACGCTCACCGGCTCGCCTTCGGCCAGGGAGACCATCTCCGGATAGCTGACCCAGTAGGGGGCCGGAACCACCACCTCGTCACCGGGGTTCAGGGTGGCCATCAGGGCATTGTAGAGCACCTGCTTGCCGCCGGTCCCGACGGTGATCTCGTCGAGCGCGTAGTCCAGACCGTTGTCGCGCTTGAACTTGGCCTGGATCGCCTGCTTCAGCGCCGGGGTGCCGTCGACCGCAGTGTACTTGGTGTCGCCGCCCTGGATCGCGGCGACCGCAGCGGCCTTCACGTTGTCCGGGGTATCGAAGTCGGGCTCACCGGCGCCGAGGCCGATGACGTCGCGGCCCGCGGCCTTCAGCTCGCGCGCCTTGGTGGTGACCGCGATGGTCGCCGAGGGTTTGATTCGGCCGAGCCGTTGGGCAAGCACGGACATGACAGCCCTTTCCCTTATCTTGAAGCAGCGGCGACACGCTACTCCGGGCGGTACCCTGCTGCAATGCACAGAAACCTGGACCGAGCCCTCGCCAGAGTGCAGGGCTGCCTTCCTTTCGACCCAAGCATGGCGCAGAACCTGGGGCAGGAAACGGCGAGAGGGGCTTCCATGCAGCAGGACGCAGCGGTGACGAGGACTGTCAGTGACCGCCTGCGCGGCCTCTACAGCCGGCTGCTCTCGATCGCCTTGCTGCTCCTCTTGGCGCTGGGGCTCTTGGGCTGGCTCGGCGGTCTGCTGCCGGCCCTGGACGTGATCAACCACTTCCGGCCATGGCTGCTGCTGGCGAGCCTGACGGCCTTGCCGGCGCTCTGGCCGGCCGAGCGTGGCTGGCGCCTGCCGCTGGCGGGCGTCGCTGCCGTGGCCCTGCTGCTACAGGCCCCCTTCGTGCTGCCGACGGCCCTGGCGTCGGGAACCAGGCAAGCGGAAGCGTCCGACGACCAGTCCGGCGACCAGTCCGGCGATCAGACTGGCGACCAGACTGGCGACCAGTCCGGGCGCGAGCTCACCCTGGTCACTCTCAACCTGCGCTACGCCAACCATGATGCGGACCCGGCTGCCCGCTTCCTGGAGGCCACCAGGCCGGACCTGGTTTTCCTGCAGGAGGTCTCGCCCCTGCATCTGGCCAGCCTCCGCGACCGCCTGGCGGAAAGCCTTCCCTACGGCCTGCACTGTGTCGAGCGGCGCTTCTGCAACCTGGCGATCCTCTCGCGCTTCCCCTTGGCGGCTGCCCGGGCGAGCTATCTGGGCTGGCGGCCGGTGCCGCCGCCACCGTTGCCGCCGGCGCTGCCCTGGCAGCGGGTCGAGCAGGAGCTACCGTCCGAGTCGGCGGCGGCCTCCGGCCTGCAGGCACGCGCCCTCCTGCCTGACGGTGACAACCTCCAGCTCTTCACCGTCCACCTCTCCTGGCCGATCCCGGCTGAGCACCAGCGCGGCCAGTTCCGCTGGATCGCCCGGCAATTGGAGAGATTGCCTCCGGGGCCGACCCTCCTGGCCGGGGACTTCAACTCGACGCCCTGGTCCTACGGGCTGACCGGGTTCGATGCTCTGGTGCCGCTGACGCGCGCGACCCAAGGTCTCTTCTCCTTTCCGGCCGGACTGCCGCTGCTGCCGATCGACCAGGTCTATGCCAGCGACGACATCGCCGTCGAAGCGATCGACCGCGGCCCCGCCGTCGGCAGCGACCACTATCCGGTCGTGGTGCGCCTGCGGCTCTAAGCGCCCCCGCCAGTTGCGAACTCTATTCCGGCTTTGGCGGCCGAACGTGGTCGGGCAAGGCGTCGATGATCTCGGTAACCCTGGCTTCGGGCGCGACCTGGCAGAGCTCGCGGAAGGCATCGAACCAGAGGTTGGCCTCGTCCAGGTCGAAGGGCGCCCCGGTCTCGCCCATGGCATAACCGACGGAGAGCCCGATCAGGGTGGTCTGGATCGTATCCGGGCTGATCTTCCCGACCTGGGTGCAGGTCAGGCTTTCCAGGTTCAGGCCCTGGCCCGCCGCCGGCTCGGCAAAAAGCAGGAGGAGAGAGAGCGGCGGGATCGCCATGAACCCGCTCGCGATGGACAACACTCTTGCCATTGATGGAGTCCTTTTTCACCACACTTACCGTCAGTAGAATCCGTCGCCGAAAATTGGCAAAATCATGCAAAAAAAGGCATTTCCTCCGCACGTCTATCATTGAGGGTGGGCGCATCACTCCGTAAGCTATCCGAGTCATGGTAGGAAATCTGACCGACCCTGTCCCGTCTTGGCACATCGATGCGACGGATGGCCGAGCCGGCCGGGGCTTCGAAACTTGGGCCAACTACGCACGCCCGCTCTATGACGCGCGCGCACCTGGCGGCGCGGAGCATTTTACTGCGCGCGCCACGGGCTACCTGCTGGACCAGTTGATCTTCATCCACTCGCGCGTCGATCCGATGGAGGTGGTGCGCTCTCGCCGTCACCTCGACAACGAGCCCACGCAGTACCTGGTCATCAACATCTTTCGGAGCGGTGGCTTCACTGGACTGATCGACGATCTGCCCATCACCAAGCATCCCAACGACGTGGTGCTGCAGGATGCGTCGCGCCCCTTGCGCGCCGTCTGCACCCGCTCCGACGTCCTGGGGGTCATCGTCCCCTTCCGGGTCCTGGGCTTCGATCCCTCCAAGCATCGCCCCTACTTCTCGCTGCCGGCGGAATCGAGCAAGGGCCGCGTGCTGGCCAGCGTGACCCAGGACATTTTCGACCGCCTTCCCTCCATCACCCGCGAGGAGGGCCCGGCGATCGCATCGGGCTATGCCGGCATGCTGCGCGGTATTTTCCTGGACCGCACGGAGGGGGAAGACGACCACCGCAGCATGCGCCATGCCGTGCGCTCGGCCATGATCTCCTTCATGGACAAGCACCTGAGCGACCCCGACCTAGGCGCCGATCTGCTGTGCAAGACCTTCGGCCTGTCCCGCGCCTCGCTCTACCGGCTGTTCCAGAGCCAGGGCGGCGTCAGCCATATGATCCAGCAACGCCGACTCTACCGCTGTTTCAACGAACTGGCCCAGCGCGACCGTCAGACCACGGTGCGCAGCGTCGCCGAGCGCTATGGCTTCCACAACCCCAGCCACTTCACCAAGGTCTTCAAGACCCTCTTTTACGTATCCCCCTCCGAGATCGGAGAGATGGCGGAAGTGAGCAACGCACCGATAGCCTCCGCCGCCTCGGCCCTGCAGCGGCCGATCATGCACGACTGGCTTTACCGGACCTGCGGTTTCACCAAGCGCGCCTCCTCCTCCGAATTCTACAGCGCCGCGGAGTAGTTGCCTGGGTGGAGGGGCGTCGGCCGGACCGCTGCGGCCCAGCCGTCGCCGACGCTGTTACCTGTCTCTCACTCGCTGCTTCGACCGCTTCCGATCGGTTAGCGAGCGCTGCAGCTCGCGGGCCTGGCCCTCGTCCCAATAGTGCCGTCCGAAGGCGTCGCGGGCCATGCTCTGAGCGAAACGAGCCCGTCTTTCCCCTCGCTCGTCCCGGCAGATCTTTCGATCCGGTTCCTTCTGCGTCATCGCCACCTCCTCTCGCTTGCGCAGAGGCCGGCCGACCCTGAACGACGAACAAGATCCTCATGGCAGGCGGGTTCGCCCGCCAGGTGCCTTGCCCAGGTCGGACCGGCGCAGACCGGACAGCGACCCGACCTTCAGGCAAAGGAAGGGCGTCGTCCGGAGGCGCGAGCGATGGTTGGGGGTGACGCTGATCGTCAGAAGAGGACGGGTGGCGACATCGGCAAGATTTAGCCTTTGCGCCGGATGACGTCAATCTTACCCCCTGCGCCCGCGTGCCTTGTGCTAGCGTCCGGTAAGACGCAAGGAGATCTGGAGCCCATGTCGCGAGAGCTGAGACAGGGTGTCGTCGCGCTGGAGACCATGACCACGGCTGCCCTGGGCGTGCTCGCGGTGGCAAGCGGCGTCTATACCTACATCGGCGTGCGCGGACTGCTGGACGGCGTCGGCATGCTGACCTTCGGGGCGGCGGTGGTCTATTCCGGCGCGGTCTCGGTCGGCATCTTCATCTTCTGGGCCTACATCCTGAAGTTCCTGCCGCAGATGCGCAGCGGCGCGACCCGGCTGGCACTGGTCGGGGCCATGCTGGTCGGCTGCGGCGCCATCGTCGCCATGTCGAGCTGGCTGAACGCGGCAGCGCTGGCCGGTGCCGCCTCGGTCGAGCAGCACATGGCAGTCACGGTCGTCGACTATCAGGAACGCCTGGAGCAGGCGCACGAGACCGCGCTGGCCGCGCAGTCGCTGCTGCCCGATATCCGCATCGCCCAGCAGCGCTTTGCCCAGCTCTCCGAGCGCGAGCAGGCCGAGGGCGCGCTCACCGGTTCCTCCGGCCGCGGGACGGTGGCACAGTACCTGGCGCAGATGGCCCAGCAGTTGCAGGATCTCGGCGACCAGATCGAGGCCACGCGCGGACCGGTACAGAACCTCTTCGCCGAGGGTGGCCGGCGGCTGGACGCCATGCGGGCGATCGTCGGCGGCACCCAGAACATCGGCGAGCGTACCGTGCTCTTCGCCGACCAGTCGGTGGCACTGGCCGGCGTCATCGCCTCGCTGACCCAGGCCTCGATCGCACCGGCCGTGCGCCGTCAGGCGGAGGATCTCTCGCGCTCCTTCATCATGCCGGCGGTCACCGGCCTCAGTGCCGACCTGCGCGACCGCCAGAGTCAGGTGCTGGACGAGGTACGCGCCACGGTGGACGAGACCTCGGCCGCGCTGGCCGCCGCCGCCGACGAGATCCTGGCCCGGCCGCCGGTGCAGCCGCTACGCTTCGCGCCGCTCTCGCCGGCCGAGGCGGTGCTGCTCTACGCTGCCGACTTCGTGCCCTCCTGGGCCGGCGCGATCGCCATTGACCTGCTGCCCGGCGTGCTGGTGCTGATCCTGATGGTGGTGCATTCCTCGATCCGACGGCAGGAAACCCACCTGGCCCACGACGAGGCCATGAGCCTGCGCGACCTGCAGGCGGCGCTGGAGGCCTGGTCACGGCTCTCCCGCGCGGCGCAGGCGAGCGATCTGAATCTGCCCCGGCAAGCCGCTGCGGCCTACGAACCGCCACCCCAGGCGGCCGAGCCGCCGCCGCAAGCGCCGCCGCAAGCACCGCCCCAAGCACCGGCCGTACCGGAGTGGAACGAGCCGCCGCCGCCCGCCGATAGCGCCGAGGTCGAGAACCTGGACGAGAGCCGCGCCCGGCGCGGTGCAGTCTAGCCGGCGATGAGCGCGCAAGAGCAGGAGCACGACAGCAAGGAAGGCCGCGCCGGCGGCCGGGCACTGGGCTGGATCCTGCGCCTATGGGTGCTGCTGGCGCTGGGCATCGTCGTCGCCGATGTGGCCGACAGCGCCAAGGTGGACTGGTTCAGACCCGACCCGCTGGCCGCCCTGCCGCAACAGCTACCGGGATCGGACCGGCAGGACCTGGCGGCTGTACCGATGCCTTTGCAGCCGGCGGCGCCGGGCGACCAGCTTCGCCCCTACGATCCCTCCGCCTTCCCGATGCGCCCCGACGCCACCCTGCCGCAGCTTCCCGGCGGCGAGACCCTGGAGCCCAGCCGCGGCGCCATGAGCTTCCACTGGGCCGACCTGCAGGGCCGGCCCGCGATCCTGGCGCTGGGCAACATCGAGCCCGGCAGCGCGGCGGCGCTGCGCCGCTTCGACCTGCAGCACGACGAGCGTGCCGAGGTCCTGGTCCTGCTTTCGGCCGGAGGGCTGGTGCGCGAGGCCCTGACCATGGGCGACTACCTGCGTTCCCGCTCGCTGGAGACCCTGGTGCCGGAAGGCGGCTACTGCGCCTCGGCCTGCCCGCTGGTGCTGGCGGCCGGCGAGCGGCGGCGGGTGGCGCGCGACGCCTGGATTGGGCTGCACCAGCCCTATCTGGCCAATGCCGCGGGCCTCAGCCCGGACGTCGCGGTGGCCGACGTGCAGCGGCTGAACTACGAGATCCTGACCCGCCTGGACCACTGGGGCGTCGATCCCCGGATCTGGACCCATGCCCTGCAGGCCCCGCCGGCCGAGATGTACGTGCTGCTGCCGGAGGAAATGATGGCCTACCGCCTGGCCCACTCGCTGTTCTGATGAGCGACGCCGTCCGCTTCCGCCGCATCGCCAGCCCGCTGGGCGACCTGGTCCTTGCCGGCGACGGCGAGGCCCTGACCGAGATCCTCTTCTCCATTGGCCGCCATGCCCGCCCGCCCGACCCTGCCTGGGAGGAAGCGCCAAAAGCCTTCGCCGCGGCAGCCGAGCAACTCGCCGCCTATTTTGCCGGCAGGCTCACCCGCTTCGACCTGGTTCTACGACCCGCTGGAACCGCCTTCCGGCAGCGTGCCTGGGCAGCCCTGCAAGGGATCCCCTTCGGTCAGCTTTCGAGCTATGCCGAGCTGGCCGCCGCCATGGGCAGCCCAGGGGCCGCGCGCGCGGTCGGTGCCGCCAACGGCGCCAATCCTCTGCCGATCGTGATCCCCTGCCACCGCCTGGTCGCCAGCGGCGGCGACCTGGTGGACTTCGGCGGCGGCCTGCCGGCCAAGGCGGCCCTGCTGCGCCTGGAAGGTCACGCGATACGCGAGCTGGCCTCGGGACGCTTCCGTCTCGTCGCCTGACCGCAAGGCCAGAGAACCGCCGGGCGACCTTGCCGGGCGTGCCGAATTGAAGCAGACTTGATCTTCATGGGAGGAACGTCGCGGGCGGCGGACTTGCCTGTCCGGGTGCGCGGCAGACCGACGAGGAACGAAACCGGCAAACGGTCGAGGTGCTGCGAATGGTACAAGGAAATGGCTCGGACGGCCCCGCCGGGACCCGTCGGGAGAAGGGCGCGCGCTGCGCCGTCCTGGTTGGCCCCTACAAATCCGGCAAGACCACCCTTCTGGAATCGCTCCTGTTTTCCGCCGACGCCCTGAGCCGCCGCGGTACGGTCGCCGAGCGCAACACCCTGGGCGACCGCTCACCCGAGGCCGAGGCCCACGAGATGACGGTCGAGCCCAACGTGGCGCACTGCAGCTACCTGGGCGAGGCCTGGTCCCTGATCGACTGTCCCGGCTCGGTCGAGCTACGCCAGGACGGCCTGAACGCGCTGATGGCCGCCGACCTGGCGGTGATCGTGGCCGAGCCCGATCCAGACCGGGCCACCACCCTGGCCCCGCTGTTCAAGGTGATCGACGAGTTCGAGATCCCGCACCTCCTCTTCATCAACAAGATGGACAAGACGAACTGGCGCGTGCGCGACATCCTGGAAGGACTGCAGGCGGTCTCCTCCAAGCCCCTGCTGCTGCGCCAGGTACCGATCCGCGAGGGCGAGGCTGTCACCGGCTTCGTCGACCTGGTCAGCGAACGCGCCTACCGCTACGCCGAGGGCAAGCCCTCGGAGCTGATCGAGCTGCCCGACGCGATGAAGGAGCGCGAGGGCGAGGCGAGGCAGGAACTGCTGGAATCGCTCGCCGACTTCGACGACCACCTGCTGGAGCAGCTCCTCGAAGACAAGGTGCCGGCGAGCGGCGAGGTCTACGATCTGGCCACCGCCGCCCTGCAGCACGATCAGGTGGTGCCGGTCTTCCTGGGTGCGGCCGAGCACATGAACGGCATCGGCCGGCTGTGGAAGGCGCTGCGCCACGAGGGTCCCTCGGCCGCAGTGACGGCGGAGCGGCTGCAGATCCCGACCGGTGGCGACTTCACCGCCTCGGTGGTCAAGACCTTCCACCAGGCCCACCTCGGCAAGCTGAGCCTGGCGCGAATCTGGCACGGCAGCATCGCCAACGGCACCACTATCGCCGACGAGCGCCTGGCCGGCCTCTACCACCTGATGGGCGCCGAGACACAGAAGGTCGAGGGCGCCGGCCTGGGCGACCTGGTGGCCCTGCAGCGGCTGGAAAGCGTCATGACCGGCAACCTGCTGACTGCCGAGGGGCGCCAGGACTCCAGTGGCATGCTCTGGCCGGAACCGCTGTCCCCGGTCTACTCCTTGGCGGTCGAGCCCGAGAAGCGGCAGGACGAGGTGAAGCTCACCGCCAGCATCGCCCGGCTGATCGAGGAGGACCCCTCGCTCTCGGTCGAGCACAATGCCGACACCCACCAGCTCCTGCTCTGGGGCCAGGGCGAGATCCACCTGAAGCTTGCGATCGAGCGGCTGAAGAGCAAGTACAACGTGGCCGTCACCACCGAGGCGCCGCGCACCGCCTACAAGGAGACCATCCGCCAGGGCACCACCCAGCACTCCCGCTTCAAGCGCCAATCGGGCGGCCACGGCCAGTTCGGCGACGTGAAGGTCGAGATCAAGCCGCTGCCGCGCGGCGGCGGTTTCTCCTTCGTCGACAAGATCGTCGGCGGCGCCATCCCCAAGGGCTACATCCCCTCGGTCGAGACCGGTGTGAAGGACTACATGGCGCGCGGTCCCCTCGGTTTTCCGGTGGTCGATGTCGAGGTCACGCTCTTCGACGGCCAGTACCATTCGGTCGACAGCTCCGACCAGGCCTTCAAGACCGCCGGACGGCTGGCCATGTCGGAGGGGCTGCCGAACTGCCATCCGGTGCTGCTGGAGCCGATCTACACCGTCGCCATCTCGGTGCCCAGCGAGGCCATGGCCAGGGTGCATGGCCTGATCAGCAGCCGCCGCGGCCAGATCCTGGGCTTCGAGCCCAAGGACGGCTGGGAGGGCTGGGACGAGGTCTCCTGCTACCTGCCGCAGGCGGAGCTGCACGACCTGGTGCTGGAGCTGCGCTCGCTGACCCAGGGCGTGGGCAACCTCACCTTTTCCTTCGACCACCTGCAGGAGATGAGCGGCAAGCTGGCGGACAAGGTCATCGTCGAGGCGGCGGAAGCAGCCTCCTAGGGCTGATCGCGAGCGCTCCCGGCCGACAGCACCAGGCGGAATCAGGAAGGCAAAACGGTAAGCGCGTAGACCTCGATCTCGCCGTCGCGCCGGGCGCCGAGCGCTTCGTAGAAGCTGCGCGCCGCATCGTTCTCGACCCAGAGATCGAAAACGATGCGCTCGGCGCCGAGCTCCAACGCCTTTTCCTGCAGGGCAGCCAGCAAGGCGCGGCCGGTCCCCTGTCCGCGGTGGCCCGGCGCAACGGCCAGGTCGGAAAGCCAGAGGCTCCGGGCTCTCCTGTGCGTCTCGAACCGTCGGGAGTAGGCGGCGAACCCGACCAGCGCCGCGCCCTGCTCGGCGACCAGCAGATAGCTCCACCGCTCCGCCCCGAAGGCGGCCTCGATCAGGTCCCCGATATCCTCGCCTGGATCGGGGTCCGAGACGGCGAGGGCCAGCATGCGGGCCAAGCTGACGATCTGCGCCACGTCGTCGATGGTTGCCTCCCTGACACGCACCGTCGGCCCTCCCCCAAGTGACGGCCTCCTCCGGCAGGGCGCCGGCCCGAAGTCGCTGCCCGACCATAGGGACCGGTGCCGCCCGGGAGAAGGCGGTTCGAGCCTGGATCGCAAAATCCGCTCCACACAGACGGGAGAAGCGTCTAACCTCCCGGCACCAAGCCCGCGACTGTAACAGTGGGCCGAAAGGGTGATTCTTGCCCAAACATCGCCAGCCGGTCGGCACGCCAGAGGGAGAGAAGGTCATATGATGAAGGATCGTTACGGCTACGGGCTCACCACCGGGAACGCCGAGGCCGCCGCCTCCTACGAGCGCGCCGTCGAGGACTACGTCGCCTGGGGCACCGGGACGGTGGAACACCTGAATGCCGCGATGAAGGCCGATCCCGAGTTCGCTCTTCCTTACATCGCCAAGGGTCTGCTGCTGGTGGGCCTGCGCAAGCCGGAACTGCATGGTGCGGTGGCCAAGCTGCTGGCCGGGGCCGAGCAAGCCCGCGCGCCGGAGACGGAGCGGGAGCGGCACTACCTGGCAGCGCTCAAGTCCGCAGCCGCCGGCCGCATCACCGAGGCCGTCAGCCTCTTCGAGCAGATTGCCCTGGAGCATCCCAACGACCTCTTCGCGCTCCGCCTCTCGCAGTTCGAGCTCTTCTGGATCGGCGAGGTCGCCTGGATGCGCGATATCTCCGAGCGCGCCGCGCCGGCCTGGCAGGAGGGGACGCCGGGCTACGGCGCTTACCTGGCGATCCGCGCCTTCGGGTTGGAGGAGAACGGCGCCTTTGCAGAGGCTGAGCGCTGCGGGCGCCGCGCCATCGAGCTGGACCCGACCGACTCCTGGGCGGCGCACGCGGTCGCCCACGTGCTGATCATGCAGGGACGCCTGGCCGACGGGATCGCCTGGTCGGGCGGTCTCTCTGGCAACTGGGAGCGGGCCAACCACATCCGGCATCACAACTGGTGGCACCTGGCCCTCTTCCACACCGAGGCCGGCCACTACGACGAGGCCCTGGCGATCTACGACGGCAAGCTGCGCGACCTCAGCTCTCCTCTGTTGCAGGCCATCCCCGATTTCTACGTCGACATCCAGAACGACGTGGCCCTGCTGCAGCGCCTGGAGCTGCGCGGCCTCGACGTCGGCGACCGCTGGGGACCCATCGCCGACCTGGGCGCCCAGCGCATCGCCAACACCACCAGCCCCTTTACCTCGGCCCACTGCGTGCTGGCGTTGGCCGCCGACGGCCGCTTCGAGGCCGCCGAGGAGACGCTAGCCAACATGCGCGCCTTCGCCGGCGAGGACCTGGGCAGCCTGGGCCCGCGCTACGTCCTGGCCGCGATCCCCTCGGGGGAGGCCGCGGTCGCCCACCGCAAGGGTGACCATGCCCGCGTCGCCGAGATCCTGCTACCGGCGCGCCGCAACCTCTGGCAAATGGGTGGCAGCCACGCCCAGCGCGACCTCTTCTTCCAGCTTCTGGTCGATTCGCTCCGCAAGCTCGGCCGCAAGGATCTGCTGGCCGTCATCCTCCAGGAACTGGGCGGCGTGAACTTCGAGCGGCTGGAGGAACGCTCCAGCTACGCCGATGCGGCGGCGATGGCGGCTGCCGCCTAGTTCTGAGGCGCGCGCAAGGTAACCGCGACGGTCCGGCTGCGCCCCTCGCGCTCCAAGGTCACCTCGACCGTGGTGCCTGGCGGCGTGGCGGCGATGACGCTACGCAGGGTGCCGGCGTTCAGGATGGTGCGGCCCTCGACGGCCAGGATCCGGTCCCCCACCCGAAAGGGCTGGCCTTCCTCGATCAGAACCTGCACCACCTCGGCACCCGCAGGCGCCGGCCGGCCGAAGGTCCTGGAGGGCTGCGGCGTGCCGTTGGCGACCGCGATGCCCAGGGCCTGGCGCAGCCACTCGTCGTAGGCCACGATCCTGGCCATCAGGAACCGCGCGCGCTCGGCGGGAATGGCGAGGCCGATGCCGACACTGGCGCCGGTCGGCCCGATCAGGGCGCTGTTGATGCCGACCAGGCGGCCGCGCAGGTCGATCAGCGCGCCGCCGGAGTTGCCGGGGTTGATCGAGGCATCGGTCTGGATGAAGTCACCGCCGGCCGGACCACGGCGGCGCAGCGCAGAGACGATGCCCAGGGTGACGGTCTGGCCGATGCCGAAGGGGTTGCCGATGGCGACCACGAAGTCACCGACCTCCAGCTTGCCCGCCGACCCCCAGGGCAGGGCCGTTAGCCCCTCGGCCTCGACCTTCAGCACGGCCAGGTCGTTCCCTGCGTCGAAGCCGACCAGCAGCGCCGGCAGGCTGCGGCCGTCGGTCATGGTCGCCTGGATCCGCTCCGCCTGTTTAACCAGATGGTAGTTGGTCAGCAGATAGCCGCGCTCGGCATCGACGATCACCCCGGAGCCGATGCTTTGCCGACGGGCCGACTCCGGATCGGCCGGAAGGCCGAAGTAGCGCCTGAGCCGCGGATCGCTCAGGAACTGCCGGACCCGCGGCTCGCCCAGAAAGGGGTTGTCCGCGCCGGGCAGAGGACCGACCGCGGCCAGGTTGACCACCGCCGGCGTCGCGCCGCGTAGCATCGGCGCCAGAGACGGAAGGGCCGGAACCGCCGGCATCACCTCCTCTGCCGCCGCTATGGACGAGAGGAGCAGCAGGGCCAGAACCAGGGCCAGCATCTTACTGCCGAACCGCTTCATCCTCTTTCCCTCTAGCAGGCTGCTGAAAAACCCAGTCGCGTTGAGAGGGTAGATGTGATTCCCTTTTGCAGTGGGAAGCAGGAAGGGAAGGCAGGATGCGGGGTCAAGACGACGGCAGCGAGGGTCTGTTTTCCTACG
>JBJXHM010000014.1:0-186336 GCA_046233115.1 Rhodospirillaceae bacterium N.6G
TAGCCGAACTCCAAGCCCGACCAAACACCCTCGAGACGTCTGCCTCTCTCAGCACACCGAACACACGCGCGTCTACCATCGCGAATACACACCAGAAACCAGACCGAAACCCAGCCCCCGATACGCACCACGACTGCCGCCGCCCACGCATCCCTTCTCGATTAACCTGTCATAAAGCTGGCCACCTGATGGAGGCCTCCGCACGACTCCGTGCGCTCAAGAGGGCAGACAATTTAGACCGCAGAAGACAGGACCGCAACCCCTTTTTGGAGTTTTGGTTACCCATTCCTCTGCGGAAGTGTCTGGCCGCTTCGGCGCGCTGCCTTCCGAGACGTCCCTCTGGGGGTCGCCCCGCCGCGGTGATGGGGTATATAGGCGGGGCTCCCTGGCCTGTCCAGAGAAAAATGAAGGCGGGATGACAAAGTTTTTTGGGGCCGCTTTCCGGCCCCCTTTCAACCGCGTCCCTACCAGCAACCGAGCGCACGCAGCTCCGCGGCCAGGGCCGAGGGCAGTCCCTGGGCGCTGCCGGCCAGATCCGGCGGCGCGTCGCGTTCCTGCAGGTAGCGCCAGCCCTGGAAGGCGCGGTGCGGGCGCGGTTCGACCGAGACCAGATCGGGATCGAGCAGGAGCAGGGTCATCGCCCGCCCGGTCTCGTCGACCGCGGGCTCCAGCCCGATCAGGGCTTGCCGGCAGAGGATCAGCCCCTTGATCACCCAGTAGATCGAGCCGCCGTCGAGCAGCTCCTCGCCGCGCCGCGGCTGCTGGCGGGTCGCATGGTAGACGCGCCCCTCGCGGGCCAGCCGCTGTTCCTGCCACAGGCGCAGGCTTTCCTCACTCTCGCTGCCGACCGAAAGCTTCAGGAGGTGCAGGCTCACGTCGGCACGCCCCCTGTTGGCACATCCCCGGCCGCCGCCCCGCAACGCTGATGCGCTGAACTCACCTTTGCCTAGACCCTCCACTCTTCTGCTCCACGGCGCTGCCGTCCACCTGACCCGCCAGGGCACGATAGTCGTCGTGGCGCAGCACCGCCAACAGCTCCTCCACCGCCTCTTCCGAGCTGCCGAGCAGGCCCAGCAGGGTCGCCCCCAGGCGCAGGCTGCCCTCCACCGCCTCCGGCACCGCGGCGATCACGCCCAGCGCCTTCAGCGCATCGGCCTCGGCCACGTCGCGGGCTCTGGCCAGTACCGGTAGCTCCGGCCAGCGCTTGCGCACGGACTCGACTGTGTGTTCGGCCGCCCGTGCACCGTCCAGGGTCACTACCAGGGCCCTGGCACGCTCCGCGCCGGTCGCCTCCAGCACCTCGGAGCGGCTGGCATCGCCGAAGTAGACCGGCAGGCCCTGCTTGCGGCAGCGGATCACCCGCGCCGGATCGAGGTCGAGCGCGACAAAGGCGATGCCCTCGTCGGCCAGCAGCCGGGCCACAGTCTGCCCGACCCGGCCATAGCCGGCCAGGATCACATGGTCGTGCAGCTCCTGGCTCTCCTCGCGGATCGCCTCGCGCGAGGTCGCCGGCGGCCGCGACAGGACCGTTGCAGCCTGGCGTCCCAGCCAGAAGAAAATCGGCGAGAAGGCCATGCTGACCCCCACGATGGCGGCCAGGAAGCTGGCGAGCTGCAGCTCCAGCAGCCCCTGCAGCACCGCCGCGGCGAAAGCCACGAAGCCGAACTCGCCGGCCTGGGCCAGCCCGCCGCCGACCCGGGCCGCGACCTCCCAGCTCTGCCCCATCAGCCGGCAGCAGAGCAGTGCGATCACCGCCTTGCCGACCAGCAGCGCCAGCGCGAGCCCCAAGACCTGGGGCCAGGCGTCCAGGATGATGTCGAGGTCCAGCGAGACGCCGATGTAGATGAAGAAGAGCCCGAGAAGGAGGCCCTTGATCGGCCTGAGATCGGCCTCAACCTGATGGCGGAAGGCCGAGCTGGAGAGCACCAGCCCGGCCAGGAAGGCGCCCAGCGCCATCGAGAGCCCGGCCAGCGACAGGAAGTAGGCGCCGCCCAGAACCGTCGCCAGCGCCAGGCCGACCAGGACATCGTGATTGCGCGCGCCGGCGACCAGGCGATAGAGCGGCTGCACCAGCAGGCGGCCGATGGCGAAGGCCAGGCCGATCGCCAGCACCGCCTTGCCGAGCGCGCCCAGCGCCAGCCCCCAGACGTTCTCGCTCTCCGCCGCCAGCACCGTGATCAGGGTCAGGAGCGGCACGATGGCGAGGTCCTGCAGCAGCAGGATCGAGAAGGTGACCCGGCCGTGGCGGGCCGCGACCTCGCCGCGCTCGCCCAGGTACTGCAGCACGATCGCGGTCGAGGAGAGCGCCAGCGCGCCGCCGACGATGGCCGCCGTGGCGCCACTCAGCCCGGCCGCCAGCGCCACGCCGGCGATCACCAGCGCGGTCACCAGCACCTGCAGGCTGCCGAGCCCGAAGACCAGGCGACGCAGCGCGATCAGACGCTCGAGCGAGAGCTCGAGCCCGACGAAGAACAGCAGGAAGACGACGCCGAGCTCGGCCAGAAAGGCCAGTTCCTTCGGTGCGGCCAGGCCGAAGCCGTCCGGCCCCAGCACCACGCCGGCGGCAAGATAGCCGACGATCGAGCCCAGCCCCAGACGCGGCACCAGGGCCACGATCACGACCGCAGCAGCGAGGAAGATGAGGATCTCCGCCAGTTGCGCCTGTTCGTGCATCGCTCCCCTCCGGCCCGACCGAGTTGCAGTTTCCGGCGGCCGGATCACCCAGCGCCGCCCGCGCAGTCACCACAGCCCGGCTGACCCCCTATTGCCAGGCGGGCTTGCGCTTCTCCAGGAAGGCCGCGACGCCCTCCTGCCCCTCCCCGGTCACCCGGATGCCGGCGATGCGTTGCGCCGTATCCTCGATCACGCCGGCCTCCAGCGGCCGGTCGACGGCAAAGACCAGATCCTTGGCCGCCGCCAGCGCCGCCGGCCCGCCCAGCAGCAGGCTGCCCAGCATCTCCTCCACCGCCATGTCCAGCTCTTCGGCCGGCACCAGGCGGTGCAGCAGACCCAGCGCCAGCGCCTCCTCGGCGCCGAACCGCTCGGCGGTCATGAAGTAACGCCTGGCCGCACGCTGGCCGATAGCCTTGACGACATAGGGCGAGATGACCGCCGGGATCAGACCAAGCCTAACCTCGGACAGCATGAAACGCGCGGCCGGCGTGCCGATCGCGATGTCGCAGCAGGCCACCAGGCCGACGCCGCCGCCGAAGGCGGCCCCCTGGACCCGCGCCAAGGTCGGCTTGGGTAGACGGTCCAGGGCGTGCATCAGCCCGGCCAGCGCCCTGGCATCGGCCAGGTTCTCGGCCTCGCCATAGCCCGCCATGCGCTGCATCCAGCCGAGGTCGGCACCGGCCGAGAAGGACTTGCCCTCGGCGCCCAGCACCAGAGCCCGCACCGCCGGGTCGCGGCCGACACCTTCCAGCGCCCGCGTCAGCTCGGCGATCATCGCGTCGTCGAAGGCGTTGTGCACCTCCCCGCGGGTCATGGTGAGCCGCGCGATGCCGCGACCGTCGGTTTCCAAGGTCAACATGGCGTCTTCATCCCCACTGTTTCGCGGCCAGCTTACAGGGTCGGCGACCGATTCCGGCAGCCTCCGGTCCGGCAGCCTCTGGCCGGAATCGCTCGCCGCCGGTTCCGTTCCCACCCGAAAGCTTCTAGCCTCCTCACCGCAAGAAAGGGAGCAAACCGGATGGACGACCAGACCGAAGCGACCGCGACCGGACTGCCGGACGCCGAAACACTGGCCAGGGCGGAGGCGCGGGTGCGCAGCTTCATGTCACCGACGCCGCTCTATCGCTGGCCGCTGGTCGACGCCGCCCTGGGCGCCGAGGTCTGGGTCAAGCACGAGAACCACACGCCGCTCGGCGCCTTCAAGCTGCGCGGCGGCCTGGTCTACCTGGAGGGCCTGCTGGCGCGCGAGCCGGACTGCCCGGGCGTGATCGCCGCCACCCGCGGCAACCACGGGCAGTCGATCGCCTTCGCCGCCGGCAAGCTGGGCCTGAAGGCGGTGATCGTCGTGCCTGAAGGCAACTCCAAGGAAAAGAACGCGGCGATGCGGGCGCTGGGCGCCGAGCTGATCGAGGCCGGCAGCGACTTCCAGGAAGCCTTCGAGCTGGCCCAGACGCGCGCCCGGCAGGAGGGGCTGCATGCCGTCCCCTCCTTCCACCGCGACCTGGTGGCCGGCGTCGCCAGCTACGGGCTGGAGATGCTGCGCGCGCAGCCGGACCTCGACCGGATCTACGTGCCGATCGGACTGGGCTCCGGCATCTGCGGGGTGGCGGCGGCACGCGCGGCGCTAGGCCTGGAGGCAGAGCTGGTCGGTGTGGTCTCGGCCGGCGCCACCGCCTATCGCGATTCCCTGGACGCAGGCCGCCTGCTGTCGCGCCCGGTGGAGACCCTGCTGGCCGACGGCATGGCCTGCCGCACGCCCCACCCCGAGGCCTTGGCCCTGATCCGCGAGCAGGTCGCCCGCGTGGTCGCGGTCAGCGACGCCGAGGTCGCCGCGGCGATGCGGCTCTTCTTCACCGCCACCCACAACCTGGCCGAAGGGGCCGGGGCCGCGGCCCTGGCGGCCGCCCTGCAGGAGGGCGCCGCCCCGCAAGACCGCGTCGGCGTGGTGCTGACCGGCGGCAATATCGACGCCGATCTCTACGGCCAGGTCCTAACCGGAGCGCTTTGAGCCACCGGTCCAGGCTGCCCACCAGCGCCAGGGCGGCTGATCGAGCCAGCGGCGCTCCTGATCCAGGAAGAAGCGCGCCAAGACCAGCACGATCAGGCTGCAGAGCACCGCCGAGACCAGCACGTCGCTGAGATAGTGCGCGCCGGTCACCAGCCGCGACAGCGCGACCAGCGCGGCCGCGGCGACGATCGGCACCCGCAGCCGCGGCATGAGCAGTAGCAGCACCGTCGCCACCGTGACCGCCACCTGGGTATGACCGGAGGGAAAGGAATCCCAGGGATAGCCCTCGGCGATACGTCCCAGCCCGTAGTGGCCGCCGTCGAAGAAGGCGCTGGGCCGGCTGCGGCCGACCAGGGCCTTCAGCGGATGGATCATTGCGCCGGTTGCGGCGAGACCGGCCAGCAGCAGCAGGCAGTAGCGCCCGAGACTGGCCCACCAGGCCGCCGTCATAGCGCCGGCGCGCGCCTTCCACAGGCAGAGCAGGTAGAGCAGGATGGCGCCGGCGACCCAGCCCTCCGCCCGTCCCAGCTCACCGATGATGTTGAGCGCGGGGCGCACCAGGGCCCAGCCGGAGCTGCGCAGGTAGACCGCCAGCGGCAGGTCGACGAAGACCATCAGCACCACCACCGTGGTCAGCAGCACCAGCCCGCCGTAAGCCAGCGGGTGCTCCGCCATCCAGCGGTCGAAGCGGGCGACGGGTCCGCCGGCCAGCCTCACGGCGCCCTGCCGTAGAGGGTGATGACCTCGCGGCGCCCCTTGTTGTAGTTCACGCCCTCGATCTCGGTCCTGGCCAAGGGCGTCACCCCCAGGGCCGCGCTGTCGTCAAGAAAGGCCGCCCGCTCGCGTCCGGTGACCGCGACCAGCGCCTTCGGCCACTCGGCCAGATAGCGGGCTCCCTCTTCGGGCGAGAGCAGGGCCGTGTCGGTCTGGGTCAGGAACACCAGGCTGGGCTCGTGGTAGCCGACGCTGGCCAACGGCGGAGCGCCCGGCTCTCGGTACTCCCGGTAGGCCTCGGCAAGCTGCGGACTCAACCAGAGGAAGGAGAGGCGGGGGACGTAGAGGCTCATCCCCCAGGCCATCACCAGCGCCACCATCGGCGCGCCCCAGGCCAGCGCCGACAAGGGCCGTCCGTGCCAGGCGAGCCAGCCGCTGCCGTAGCTGGCGACCAGCACCAGCAGCCCCGCAACCACGCCCGGTCCCACCGCCGCCTCGGCATCGAAACGCAGTGGCAGCCAGACGACCCCGACTGCGAGGACGGTACCACCGATGAAGGTCAGCAGGGCCAGGGCCTTGGCGAGGCGACCCTTGAGCCAGGGACTGCCGGCGAAGACGGCCCAGGCCACCAGCAGGGTGAGGGCCGGATAGGTCGGCAGGGTGTAGTGCGCCAGCTTGGTCGGCGTGATCTCGAAGATCAGCCAGCTCGGGATCAGCCAGGCCAGGAGGAAGGCCAGGGCGGGATTGCCGCGCCGCGCCTTCCAGGCCGCGAAGAAGGCCGGCAGGGTGAAGATCGCCGCCGGCCAGAGCGCCAGCAGTTGCACGGCGACGTAGATGCCAGGCGGCTGGCCGTGCGACTCGACGCCGCGAATGAGCTTGGGGATCAGATCCTCGTTCGCCGCCCGCACCAGGAAAGCCTGATCCTGCAGGGTGATGGCGATGTACCAGGGCGCAGCCACCAGGATCATCAGCGGCAGTCCGATCAACGGGCGCAGGCCGCCGAGCCAGCGCCACTGCCGGCTAGCCAGACAGAGGACCAGCAGGGTGAAGCCGACCACCATCGGGTTGATCGGCCCCTTGATCAGGATGCCGAGCCCAACCGCGGCCCAGAAACCGAGTGCGGTCCAGAGATCGCAGCGTCCGCCCGCCTTCGCCGCCATCCAGCAGCGGGCCAGCGCCAGCTCCGCCGCCACCACGGTGAAGAGCAGGAAGGCATCGGTCTTGGCCATCACCGCTTCGATCGCCACCAACATGGCGCCGCCCAGCAAGGCCGCGGCCAGGATGCCCTCGCGGCGGCCGAACAGCGTTCGCCCCAGTTCGAAGGTCAGCAGCACCGCCAGCAGCACGCCGGCGAGCGAGGGCAGGCGATAGGCCCAGATCCGGTGCGTGTCGGCCTGGCCGGTCACCCAGACCGCAGCGCTCTGCAGCCAGTAAATGCCGGCTGGTTTCTTGTTGCGCGGCTCGTGCTGGAAATGGATAGAGATGAGGTCGCCGCTGTCCAGCATCTGAAAGGTCGCCTGGGCGAAGCGCGACTCGTCCCGATCCAGCGGCGGCATGGAGAGGAGGCCCGGCAAGGCCGCGAGAAGCACCAGCAGAACCAGGAAGATGCGGGGGCGGCGCAGGATCCAGTCGGACCAGACGCGTAGCCCCACTCCGGAAGCGACCTCACCGGTCCGCCTGGCGGGACCGAGAGACGATATGGTCTGTTGCTCTAGCATCGCATGGGCATATAGCAACTCCGATGGTTGACAACAGGCTTTCCGGGCGATTTTGGTGCTGCCACCGACGAGATCGGCCCCGAGCGCCCCGAACCCGAGCGCCCCGGAGCCGGCAGGAATTGGGCCCTGAGCGGTCGGCCCTCTCCGCGGACCGCGGTCGCGTTCAGAAAGGCACGAGATACCCATGACCCCAGCAGCGGACGGCGCGCCGGCGAAGTCGCCTTGGATCAGCCTCGCCATTTCGGCGCTGAACGAGGAAGAGAACGTCGGCCCCCTGGTGAGCGAGATCGCCGCGGCCCTGGACGGCCGCTACGACTACGAGATCGTCATCGTCGACGACGGCAGCACCGACGGCACCGCCACGGTGCTGGAGGGCATGATGCGCGACCCCAATGCGCCGGCGGCCGGCCGCTTGCGCCTGGTGCAGCACGAGCGCAAGACCGGCAAGACCACCGGCACGGTGACCGCTGCCAGGGCCTCGCGCGGCACCCTGCTGGTGCTGCTGGACGCCGACCTGCAGAACGACCCGGCCGACATCCCGCAGATGCTGGAGACCTTCGAGAAGGCCGGAGGCCTGGGCAAGGTCGGCTTGGTCGAGGGGCAGCGCAAGCGCCGGCGGGACACCTTGATGAAGCGCTTCTCCTCGCGCACCGCCAACTACATCCGCCGCAAGCTGCTGAAGGACAAGACCCGCGACACCGGCTGCGGTCTGAAGGTGGTGCCGCGCGAAATCTTCGTCCAGCTTCCTTACTTCGAGGGCATGCACCGCTACATCGCCGCCTTGATCGCCGGCATGGGCCACGAGATCGTGCTGCAACCGGTGAACGATCGGCCGCGGGTTGCCGGCGTCAGCAAGTACGGCTTCTGGAATCGCCTCTGGGTGGGCATCGGCGACATGCTGATGGTCTGGTGGATGATCCGGCGCTTCCGCAATCCAGGCCGGATCGGCGAAGTGACCCTCGACTAGGCCAGCAATACACTTCAACCACAACAGGCCGCCCACAACAGGCGTCGTACGCTTCATGGCACCGGCCGCGGAGGCCCTCCGACCGAAACGGTCGGGCAAGAGGCTGCCCGGCGGCCGCGATCCGAAACAGGAGTAACCAGTATCGTGAGCGATCCCAACGCCATTCCCCTCTTCTGGCTGATCGTGGGATTCACCGGCCAGGCACTGTTCTCCGGCCGCTTCCTGATCCAGTGGATCGTCAGCGAGCGCGCCAAGCAGTCGCTAGTCCCCACCGCCTTCTGGCTCTTCTCCATCGGCGGCGGTGCGGTGATGCTGATCTACGCCATCTACCGCGAAGATCCCGTCTTCATCGCCGGTCAGGCCGGCGGCCTGCTGATCTACTTCAGGAACATCTGGTTCATCATGAAGAACGCCAAGGAGCAGTCCGCCAAGCCGCCGCGCACGGTCTAGGGCCAGAGCGTGTTGAGCTTACACGATACCGGCCCGCACCCCCGCCCAGTCGTCCCACTCGGCGCCCACGGAACTATCCTGGTATCGGGCGGGGGTGCGGGCCGGTATCGATTCAAACAGGGCGCAACGCGCTCCAAGGTGCTCCAGGACGGCTACCAGCCGCCGCTGCTGACCCAGGCCGCCAGGGTTTCCAGGCGATCGTTGCCCCAGAAGGCCTCGCCGTCCACCAGCATGTAGGGCGCACCGAAGACGCCGAGCGTGATGCTCTCGTCCGTCTCCCGCTTCAGCCGTGCCTTGATCTCAGGGTCCTGCAGCCCCCCTTCCAAGGCGTTCCGGTCCAGACCCACCTCCTCCGCCACCGCCAGCGTTCCCGCGCTGGCGGCGATGTCCCGGTCCTCCTGCCAGGCGGCACGAAAGAGCGCGTGCACCAGTGCCGTCGTCAGCTCCGGGCGCTGCTGCTCGCACCAGTAGACCGCACGCGAGGGCGCGATCGAGGCGAAGGGGAAGTTGGAGGGCAGCAGGTAGGGAATGGCGTACTGGCGCGCCGCGCGCTCCAGGTCGTGCCGTGCATAGTTGCCCTTCAGCGGTATCTGCAACAGTGGCCCGGAGCCGGTCTCCTTGAAGGTCACCCCTAGCAGGATCGGCTTCCAGACCAGCAGCCGCCCCAGGTGCTGGGCGATCGCATCGATCCGCTCGCTGGCCAGATAGGCATAGGGACTGGAGAAGTCGAAGTAGAAGGTGATCGGTCCGGTCATGATCGATTCCTTTCCGTCGTGCCGTCAGCAGCCGTCCGGACAGGCGGAGTTGCGCTAGCCGAAGAATGTCTTATCGGCATCCTCGCACTCGAGCAGGTCGCCCTTGGGGCTGCCGAGCAGGTTGGCATAGTCGCGCAGGATAGAGAGCTCCGTCGCCCCGTTCTTGAAGACGATGCCGAGGTCGCTGTCGACTTGGGTGAGCTCGATCTTCTGGTCGCCCATCGCCACCAGGACCTTAGGGCTGCCGGCGTAGAAGGTGACGGTGAAGGAGTCCCCCTCGCTGCAGTTGAAGGTGACGACATCGCCGGTTGGATCCCGTTCCGGCTCCCTCGGACCGCAGGCCGACAGCAGCGCCAGCCCGGCCAGCAGCAGTCCTCGCAGCGGCCAAGGCCGCAAAGTCACTCGCATCATTCCCGCAATCTCTTGCACAAGGCCGCATCAGCGGCGCTCTCAGCAGGCCAGGGATGTACTGCGGCGCCACGACATCCGCAAGATGGCAAAAGCCGCCTCCCGTCACTGCAGTTCCGGACGGCCGTAGGAGAAGCTGGCGTCACGCACCTGAAAGGCCTCGACCGCCTTCTTTACCTTGAGCTGGCTGAGCGGATCGTCTTGCGGGGCGGAGATCTCCACACCGTCGATCAGTTTGCCGGGGCAGAGCTGGGCCGAAAAGGGAACCTCCAGCACCGAGAACTTCGCTTCCTCGACGGGGGTCACGTACTTGATCGACCCGCCGAAATCGGCGCAGTCGAGCGCAACCTCGGTTACTTTCGCGGTGAACAGCGGTTCACCATCGCGCTGTGCCATTGCGGTCAGCACCTTCCCGTCCTGCAACAGCACGGCCAGGCCGTCGCGCATAGGCCAGCCGTAATAGCGCTCCACCGCCTCGGCGGCCGCCGCCGGTCCGAAGACACCGCCCAGGATGTAGCGACCGGGAATGCCGGAGGAGGAGATGTAGTTGTCCACATCGACATAGAGGAAAGCGGCGGTGAAGGGCGGTAGACCATAGCCCTTGGGCACGCTGTAGATGTTGATGCCGCCGGTATAGCCCTCGAGCGGCGTCAGGCCGTCCGGCAACACGGCGTCGATCGTCGCGGGGTCCCAGGTCACCGGAACGAAGACCGCGTCCATGTTCTTCATCAGGTAGGGCGGCGGTGGCGGCGGATTGCCCTGTGCAGACGCCGCCCCCGGCAGTGCCGCGGCCAGAGCGAATACAGCAAGCGTTGCGCCGGCAAGACGCCGGAAGGTCGATAGACGCATTGTCGATGGCTCCAAATTCGCAAGACTGTGCTCTAACGCAGGAAGCTACCCGGGGGTTGCACGCGCCGCCAGAGCAAATGGCCGGGGCAACGACGCAATGGTGCTGCTGTCGTGCGACCGAAAGGAAGCCAGGCAAGCCTGGAACGCGAGGCCGCTTCGGTCTTAGGCTGGCCACCGAAACAAGTAGAAAATAGATTGAGAGGAGTCGTTCTTGCATCCGAGCCAACTCATGCGCGGAGCACCGCCCGCCCCGGAGGCACAGGTCACCCTGGCGAACTGGCGCAGCGCACCCTATAGCAGCTGGGCCTTTCGCAACGTCCGCCGGCTGCTGCCGACGGAAGCGCTGCCGCAGTGCGGCGGCGGCCGCCCCTTTCCTGTCGAGGGTCGAGACTTCTCCGCTCTGTCGGTGCCCGGTCTCGACGGCCAGCCGGCCCCCCTGACCGAGGCGCTGCAGTCCACCTACACCGACAGCTTCCTGGTGCTGCACCAGGGCCGGCTGGTCTACGAGTGGTACGATCGCGGGCTCTCCGCCGAGCAGCCGCACATCATCTTCTCGGTGACGAAGTCGGTAACCGGCTCCCTGGCCGGCATCCTGGTCGACCGCGGCTTGCTGGACCCGGAGGCTCCGATCATTGAGCTGCTGCCGGAGGTCGAGGGCTCGGCCTACGGCACGGCCACGGTCCGTCAGCTCCTCGACATGACGATCAGCACCAACTTCGTCGAGGACTACGAGAATCCCACGGAAGAGTACCTGCGCTACCGCGTCTCCACAGGCTGGAATCCCAGCCCGGAGGCCAACCGGCACGATATGCGCGGCTTCCTCGCCACCCTGTCGCTCAGCGATCAGCCGCACGGCGCGGCCTTCCACTACGTGTCCCCCAACAGCGACCTGCTGGGCTGGGTGCTCGAGCGGGCGTCCGGTACCAGCTATGCCGAGCTGCTGGCGCGCGAGATCTGGCAGCCGATGGGAGCCGAAGGAGAGGCCTACATCACCGTGGATCGCCTAGGTGCGCCGCGCACCGCCGGCGGTCTCTGCGTCACCCCGCGCGACCTGCTGCGCTTCGGCGAGGTGATGCGGCTGCGCGGCACCCTGAACGGCAAGCAGATCTTGCCCGGCTGGTGGGTGGACGACATCCGCCAGGCCGGCGATCGGGGCGCCTGGCAGCGGGGGAACTTCGCCGAGTTTCTCCCCGAGGGCCGCTATCGCAGCAAGTGGTACCAACTGGGCGATGCCGGCGGCAGCTTCTGCGGCATCGGCATTCACGGCCAGTGGCTCTTCGTCGACCCGGAGAACGAGGCGGTCTACGTGAAGACTTCCGCTCATCCGGTCGCCAGCAACGACGGCGCCGACCGGGTGATCGTCGGCTCGTTCCGCGCGGTCGGGGCGGCTCTGGCGGGCTAGAGCAGATCGCGATCAGGTGGCCACACCTGATCGCGTCAATCTCCTGCCTGTCGCGTCAGGCGGCCTCGGTCGCCTTGATGCCGTGCGGCTTGGCCCAGCCGAGACCGCGGAGGGTGCCGTTGCGGGGGCGGTACTCGCAGCCGACCCAGCCGGCGTAGCCCAGGCTGTCGAGGGTCGGCAGCAGCCGCTCGTAGCAGATCTCGCCGCTGTCGGGCTCATGGCGCTCCGGCACGCCGGCGATCTGGATGTGGGCGATGTAGGAGAGATTGGCCTCCAGCCTGCGCTGCAGGTCACCCTCCATGATCTGGCAGTGGTAGAAATCCATCTGTAGCCAGATGTTGGGGCGCCCCACCTGCTCCAGCACGCGCACCGCATCGTCCTGGTAGGAGAGGTGGTAGCCCGGCATGTCGCGCTGATTGATCGGCTCGATGGTGAGCGCGATGCCGTGCGGGGCGAAGAAGTCCGCCGCCTTGCCCAGGTTCTCCACATAGCGTGCGCGGTTCGAGGGCGCGGCGATCCCGGCCATCACGTGCAGACGCTTGGCGTCCAGTGCCTTGGCGTAGGGCAAGGCCGTCTCCAGGCTGCGCTGGAAATCGCCCTCGCGGCCAGGCAGTGCCGCCAGGCCCCGCTCGCCGGCCGCGAAGTCGCCAGCCGGCAGGTTGAACAGCGCGATCTCCACTCCGGCCGCCCGCTTGGCTGCCGCCACCGCCTCCGGGCTCTCCTCGTAGGGGAAGAGGAACTCGACCGCTCGGAAGCCGCAGGCCGCCGCGGCGGCGAAGCGCTCCAGGAAGGGAAGCTCGGTGAACATCATGGACAGGTTGGCTGCCAGGCGCGGCATGGCGTGTCTCCCGTATCGACGGATGACGGGATAGTGACATGGCTGTGCAACGCAGCATACTGCCCAGACGCCTGGAAGGACACCTTGGCGCGCCGGCCCCGTCTCCAGAGCGCGATGCGCTCCCGTTTAACGGCACCAGCGAAAACCCAACACGCCCTAGCGATGTATCAACAGCCGTAGTAGTCGCGGTACCAGGCGACGAAGGCCGGGATGCCCTCGCTGACCTCGACCTCCGGGCGGAAGCCGGTCAGGCTCTGCAGCAGGCTGGTATCGGCCCAGGTGCGCGGCACGTCGCCGGGCTGGCGCGGCAGGTAGCGCCGCTCGGCCGGTTGGCCCAGGGCCTTCTCGATCTCCTCCACGAAGTCCAGCAGGCCGACCGGCTGGCCGCGTCCCACGTTGACCGCCCGGAAGGGCGCCGTCGGACTGGCCCCCAGGGCACCCGCGGCCGGCGGTTCCGCCTCCGCCAGCAGCGCCACCGCGCGGACGATGTCGTCGACATAGGTGAAGTCGCGCTCCATCTGGCCGTTGTCGTAGACCTCGATCGCCTCGCCGGCGAGGGTCGCGCGCACGAACTTGAAGAGCGCCATGTCCGGCCGCCCCCAGGGGCCGTAGACGGTGAAGAAACGCAGCATAGTGACCGGCAGGCCCCAGATGTGGGCCTGGGCATGCCCCATCGATTCGGTGCCCAGCTTGGTCGCGGCATAGAGCGTCAGCGGCTGTTGCGTCGCCTGGGTCTCGGTGAAGGGCATCTCGGTGTTGCCGCCATAGACCGAGCTGGTGGAGGCTGCCAGCAGGTGCTTGACACCGGCCGCACGCGAGAGCTCCAGCACGTTGAAGGTGCCGACCAGGTTGGCACTGACATAGGCCTCCGGATGCTCGATCGAGTAGCGCACGCCCGCCTGGGCCGCCAGGTGGATCACCACCTCCGGCTCTGCCTCGGTGAAGGCCGCCTCCAGGACGCCACGGTCCTCCAGCAGCCCCTCGTGCGCGCGGAAGCCCTCGATCTCGCCCAGGATGGCATGGCGGCGCCGCTTCAGGGTCACGTCGTAGTAGTCGGTCATCCCGTCGAAGCCGGTCACCTGCCATCCAGCCGCGAGCAGCCGCTGCGCCAGATGAAAGCCGATGAAACCCGCCGTCCCCGTGACCAGAGCCTTAGCCATAGACCGTTCCACCCCGAATCCAACTTGAGCACTCTGCCTGGAAGAGCAACCGGCCGCCCCGCCTGTCAAGCGCGGTAGGCCTTCTGCGACAGCTCACCTCAAAGCGCCCAGTAGCGCAGAGCGTCGCTGCGACCCAGCTCCGGAAAGGCCGACTTGATGTCCATGAAGAGGCCACCCGGCCTGATCCTGGCAGCCAAGCCAGCCGCGCCCAGGGTCCTGTAGGCCGCATGGGGCACCGCCAGGACCAAGGCATCCAGGTCCTGTATGGCCCCCAGCGCCTGCGGCTCCGCGCCGAAGTCACGAGCAGCGATCGCGGGCTCGGCCAGCGGGTCGTGCAATAGCGGCTCGACGCCGAAGGCGCGCAGTTCCTCCACCAGGTCGACAACCTTGGAGTTCCTGAGGTCGGGCACGTCCTCCTTGAAGGTGAGGCCCAGGACCCCGACCCGCGCCGCGGTCAGGCTGTGCCCGCCGCGGGCCAGCAACTGGACCGCCCGGCGCGCGACCAGCCGGCCCATGCCGTCGTTGATCCGGCGGCCGGCCAGGATGACCTCGGGCTGATAGCCGCTCTGCACTGCCCGGCTGGTCAGGTAGTAGGGGTCGACGCCGATGCAGTGGCCGCCCACCAGGCCCGGCTTGAAGGGCAGGAAGTTCCACTTGGTGGCCGCCGCGGCCAGCACCTCGGCGGTCGGGATCTCCAGCCGGTCGAAGATCAGGGACAGCTCGTTCATCAGTGCGATGTTGAGGTCGCGCTGGGTGTTCTCGATCACCTTCGCGGCCTCCGCCACCTTGATCGAGGGGGCAAGATGCAGGCCCGCCGGCACGATCGCGCCATAGGCGCGCGCCACGCGTTCCAGGCTCGCCTTGTCCTCGCCGGACACGATCTTGGTCACCCGCTCCAGGCTATGCTCGCGGTCGCCGGGGTTGATGCGCTCGGGGCTGTAGCCCAGATGAAAGTCCCGGCCGCGGACCAGGCCCGAGAGCGCTTCCAACAGGGGGCCGCAGACCTCTTCCGTGGCGCCGGGGTAGACCGTCGATTCCACCACTACCAGCCCGCCCGGCTGCAACACCTTGGCGATGGCGCGGCAGGCCGCGGTCAGCGGCTCCAGGTCGGGCCGCTTCTCGCGGTCGATCGGGGTCGGCACACAGACGATGAAGAGGCTGCAGCCGGCCAGATCCTCGATCCGGTCGGTGACTTCCAGGCGGCTCTCGGTCAGGGCCTCCGGCTCGGCCTCGCCGGTCCAGTCGTGGCCGCGCTGCAGCGCCGCGACCCGGCCGGCTTCGATATCGAAGCCTAGGGTCCGCCGGGCCACCCGGGCGAAGGCCAGGGCCACCGGCAGGCCGACATAGCCGAGGCCGATGACGGCGACGGTCTCGTCCAGGCTGTGGGTAACGGGCTGCTGCATGGCGGTGGCACTCGGATCTGGGAAGGCGGGCTGGCCGGAGCCACCCGCTCATAGCACGCCGAAGGCTCCATACGTAAAGCGCATGGCATGCATCGGCGGATCTGGATGATGGTTGGCGTCTCTTTCCATGTTAAGAAGAGGCTCACTCTGGTTTGGTGCCATGGCTCTCTTTGAAATCACGCATCGTACCGTCTACCGCTACGCCAAGCCGGTCAGCTTCGGGGAGCATCGCGCCCTGTTGCGGCCACGGGTGAGCCATGACCTGCACCTGCGCCACATGGATCTGCGGATCTCCCCGGAGTCGGACCTGCGCTGGGTCTCCGACGTCTTCGCCAACTCGGTAGCGCTGATCCGCCCGAAGGTGGCCGCCGATCACCTGGAGGTCGAGAGCTGCCTGATGCTGGAGCGGCGCGACGAGGAGCGCTTTTCCGTGGCGCCGCGCGGCGAGGTGATCGAGACCTACCCCTTCCTCTACGATGAGGACATCCTGCCGGACCTGGGCGCCACCTACCTGCGCCACTACCCGGACAACGACGGCTCGGTGCTGAACTTCGCCCGCCGCTTCATCCAGGACGGTATCGATTCGGCTGAGCTGTTGGCGCGGATGATGTGCGCGATCCGCTCCGAGATCGCCTATCGCCCGCGCTACGAGGAAGGCACCCAGCACCCGGCCGACACCCTTGCTCAGGGCATCGGCACCTGCCGCGATTTCGCGCTGCTGATGATGGAGGCAGCACGAGCGTTGGGCTACGCCGCCCGCTTCGTCACCGGCTACCTCTACGACCCGGCGATCGACCGGGGCGCGCAGGGGATCCGCGGGGCCGGCGCGTCGCATGCCTGGGTGCAGATCTACCTACCACTCTCCGGCTGGGTCGAATACGACCCGACCAACGCCATCATCGGCGGGCGCAACCTGATCCGCGTCGCCGTGGCCCGCGACCCCAGCCAGGCGATCCCTCTGTCGGGCACCTTCAGCGGCGCCAGCGAGGACTATCTGGGCATGGAGGTCGATGTCCACGTTCGCTCCATCGGCGCGGTTGAAGCCCCCACGGACGAACCCGTAGCCAACTCGGTCTGCGAAGCCTTCGCTCTGAGTGATGCAAGGGCACCGGAGGAAGGCACTGCGGCGCCAGTTCCGGAGCCGCAGGCCGGCTGACCGCGACGCACCCGTTTGGAGCCGGATCCGGCCTGCACCACCGTCCGTCTGCCCAGTCGCCCCTTTGGCGCCCACGGACGTTGGGACGCCGCCTTGGCTGCGACGACCGCGCTCCATTCTTTGAGAGCGGGACGAAGGGAGAGTGGTCCTACGGTCAAGCCGTAGGACGACAAAATAAATAATATCAATCAGTTGTCGTCCTACGGCTTGACCGTAGGATCACTGGAGGCATCCAGAAACAGAACGTAAGAGCCCGCCTGCGCCACAGCATTGCATCCCATGATTGAGCGGATGCGTGCGATCAAGTGTTTCCAACCGATCACGATCTGCTCTTCAGGTTTGAAAGATTGCGCCGCAGTCGCTGGCCACTCAGCCGGTCATCCGGTCGTCGGCGGCCAGTCCGAAATAGGAGAGCGCGATCATGTCGGTCGCGCGGATTAGCTCGCGCTGCGCCCAATCGATTGTGTCGTCCAGGCCGCGCGTATTCACCTCGTCCATATCGAAGTCGTGCAGACTGGACTGGAAGGACCAGAGAGTCCGGACCGCCAGGCTGCCCGAGGCCAGGTTGAAATCGCGGCGCAGGGTGGTCAGCGCCTCGGTCGCCGCCGCCACAGAGCAGAGCAGCGAGCGGGGAAAGCGCGGATTGAACAGCAGGAAGCCAGTGACCGCGTCGGGCGTCAGGTTGGAGGGATGCTCGCGGCTGAAGGCCTGGAAGGCCGCAGCGGCCCGCAACAGCGCATGCCACTGGCTGACGTCGACGACGGAGCCCTCCTCCGCCCCCATCGGCAGAAGTTGGTGGTACTTGATCCACATGAGCCGCGTGATCTGGTCGGCGCGCTCGATCTGCTGGCCCATGATGTAGAAGTAGTAGGCCTCGTCGCGGTAGAGCGTCTCCAGGGTCACGCCGACATGGGCCTGGCAGTTCTCCTTGATCAGAGCGGCCAGGCGGCTGAGGCGCCGCGGCGTGGCGTCGGAAGGGCTGAGGTCCAGCAGGGTGCGGTGGAAGCCGTTGAGCTGGGTCCACATCTCGGTCGAGATCAGCGGCCGCAGGGTGCGTGCGTTTTCTCTCGCCTGGGCGATCGAGCTGCGCACCGAGGAGGCATTTCCCTCGTCCAGCAGATGGAAATAGAGCACCGCCTCGGGCGTCACATCGCCGATGCGGCGTCGGAACTCCTCCTCCTGCTCGTAGAGGTGCAGCAGCATCTCCCAGTTGCGGCCGCCATGGGCGTCGTAGCTGTAGCTCTGGTTAACATCGAGCACGCGGGCCAGCGCGTTGGCGCGCTCGACCTGGCGGCCGAGCCAGAAGACGCACTCGGCGAAACGGGAAAGCAGTCTAGTCAAGGACCCAGGTATCCTTCGATCCACCCCCTTGCGAGGAGTTCACCACCAGAGAGCCCTTGCGCAGGGCGACGCGGGTGAGCCCGCCCGGCAGCACCCAGGTGTCGCGCCCGGTGATCGCGAAGGGGCGCAGGTCGACGTGGCGCGGCCCAACCTCGCCCTCGATCAGGGTTGGCGAAACCGAGAGTTCTATCATCGGCTGGGCGATGAAGTTCTCTGGCTTGGCCAGCAGCTTGGCGCGGATATCGTCCAGCTCTTCCTTGCTGGCATGCGGGCCGATCACGATGCCGTAGCCACCGGATTCGCCAACCGGCTTGACCACCAGCTCGGCCAGGTGGTCCAGCGTGTAGCTGAGGCCCTCCTTCTCGCCGCAGATAAAGGTGGTCACGTTGTCGATCAGCGGCTCTTCGTCCAGGTAGTACTTGATGATGCGCGGCATGTAGGCATAGACCGCCTTGTCGTCCGCCACCCCGGTACCGATCGCGTTGGCCAGGGTGACGTTGCCCTTGACCATGGCCCGGACCAGCCCCTTGACGCCAAGCATGGAATCCTCGCGGAAGACCTCGGGATCCAGGAAGGCGTCGTCGATCCGCCGGTAGATCACGTGCACCTGCTGCAGCCCGGCGATGGTGCGCATGAAGACCTTGTCGTCCTCGACGAAGAGGTCTTGGCCCTCGACCAGGGTGATGCCGGCCTCGCGGGCCAGAAAAACGTGCTCGTAGTAGGCCGAGTTGTAGGTGCCGGGGGAGAGCAGAGCCACGCGCGGCGAGGAGACGCCGGGCGGCGCCAGTTGCTCCAGCGCATAGGCCAGACGCTGACCGTAGTCGGAAACCGGCTTGATCGGCAGCGCGTCCACCAGGTCCGGGAAGGCCCGCTGCATCAGGTGGCGGTTCTCGACCACGTAAGAGACGCCGCTGGGCGTGCGGCAGTTGTCCTCCAGCACGCAGAAGCGGCCGTCGCCGCCGCGCACCAGGTCGGTGCCGCTGATCACCACGTAGGAGTTATGCGGCACCTTGATCTCGCGCATGATCGGCCGGTAGTTCTCGTTGCCGAGCACCAGCTCCCTCGGCACGATACCGTCGGTGAGCACCCTCTGCGGGCCGTAGATGTCCGCCAAGAAGAGGTTGATCGCCTTGACCCGCTGCTTCACGCCCTTGGAGAGATGCGCCCACTCGTCGCCGGAGAGCACCCGCGGGATCACGTCGAAGGGCAGGGTCCGGTCGATCTTGTTGCGCTGGGTGTAGACCGTGAAGGTAACGCCGAGCAGCATCAGCTCACGTTCGGCCGCCGACGCGCGTTCCCCCAGTTCGTCGGTGGTAAAGGCATTCAGCCGGCGTACCAACTCCTGAGCAGCGGAATCGCCCTGTTTGCAGGCCTCGAAAAGCTCACAGTAGAAGCCGCCGGACGAATAGCTCGACAATAGGGCCTTGCGTTCGGCTTCGCTCGAGGCTTGCGCCTGCTCCGCCATGGAGCCTCCTTCTTTCCGACCAACGCTGGTTCACTACAGATGACAAGTATGATCACGAATTTCCCGCTGTGGAAGACCTTTCCTCGGCCAGAACACCGGGATCAAAGGCCCTGACGCGCGGCCAAATGACAGGGTGTCCGCTTGGGCGAGCGGGGTCGACACTGCAGCGTAGCCGTCAGATCAGCGATTCCAGGAAGCCCGGCCGTGCGCTGCAGGGCACGGCCGGAAGCACCACGGAGGCGGAAAGGTCGGCGGGGTCCAGCGGCTCGAAGTGGAAGCGGCTGGCCGACCAGTTCCAGTAGCGCGGACCCGGCCCTTCGGGGCGGTAGAGCAGAGCATGGAAGTAGTGCCGCTTGCTGGCCTCCACCCCGCTCTTCTCCACCACCAGGTCGACGCCGCGCAGTGCGAAGAGCGAGCCGATCTGGCGATAGGACGTCTCGCGGCTGCGGGTGTCGGCGATGCAGTAGGCCCCTGCCTCGCCGGCGATGGCACGGGCGCTCGCCACCGCCGCGCCGGCCGAGACCAGCGACCAGGCCGAGAAACCGGCGAGCAGCAGGGCGATGATCGCTGTGATACGGCGCGACCAGGCATCGCTGCGGCCAGCGAAGAGCAGCGCGACCTCGCGCCCGCCGACTACCAGCAGGAAGAGCGATAGGGCCTTCAGGGTGCTCATGACGAACTGCTCGGTGGTGCTGCCGACCGAGGCACCGACGATGACCACCGGCAGGCCCAGACCGACGACCCAGATCAGCAGGCCCAGCAACGCGACGATCCTGCGGCCGGTCGCCTCGCTGCCGAAGAGCACGACAACCAGCAGCAGCGGCACGGCGAACCAGATGACCAGGTAGAGCAGGCCCAGAAGCAGTCCCGCCGCCTGGCGGACCAGCCCCTCGCTCCGCTCCTCCACGTCCAGCATGCTCTCCGGCCAGACGAAAATGCCGAGCGAGATGACGGCAAAGAAGGCCAGCAGGCCGACCAACCTAGTCAGCCGCGACATCGCCCGCGCCGATCACCTGTTTCATCGCTCTCTCTTGCCGCAAAGGCCCTGGAGTCGGCTCCTCACAAGCTGTGAGGCCAGGTCTCCGGGGTCAACGCGGCTCCAGGTTGGCGATCAACTCGTTCACCACCTCGCCCATCTTCATCGCGGTATCGAAGTCATAGGCATTGATCGCTACGAAGATGCCGATGTCGCGGGTCGGTGCGATGGCGGTATAGCAGAAGATCCCCTGCGACCCGCCGGCCTTCTGCAGGATCAAGGGCCGGCTGCCCTCCGGCTGCATGATCACCCAGCCCAGGCCCATGGCGTCCATGTGGCCGGACTCGTCCATGCCGTAGACCGGCTTGATGCCGTCGCGCCAGAGGTAGGCGGCATGGCTGATCAGCCGTGCCTCCGCCCCCTCCCCGCCGGAGCGGTCCAGGTTCCAGGCGAGCCAGCGCAGCACGTCGTTGGCGGTGGAGTAGAGCGCGCCGGAGCCATAGACCCCGGGGGCGCTCTTGATCTGCGGCATCGGCTTGCCGTGCCAGTCGTGGCCCTGCATCAGGTTCTGCTGATCGGGGCCGACGTCGAAGCCGGTGTGGGTGAGCCCGATCGGGTCCAGCACCTTCTCCGCCAGCACCTGGTCGAAGGGCTTGCCAGCCGCCTGCGCCAGCGCCTGGGCCAGGATGTCGAAGCCGATGTTGGAATAGAGCACCCCGGTCCCGGGCGGGTAGAGCAGCGGATCGCCCTTCAGGAAATCGACCATGGCCGCGGGGGTCCGGTTGAGGTTGGGGTCGTCCGGCGGGCCGGGCGGCACCTCCATCTCGCGCGGCAGGCCGCCGGCATGGGTCGCCAGGTCGACCAGGCGGATGCTCCGCCCCGCCATCTCCGGCCAGTCGAGCTGCCAGTCCAGATGCTTGGAGACCGGATCGGTGAGCTGCACCCTCCCCTCGACCGCCAGTTCGGCCAGGGTCAGGCCGGTCATGACCTTGGTGACCGAGCCGATCCGCATGAGGGTGTCGCCGTCGGGTTCCTGGCCGCCCTCGTCGGCGGTGCTGCCGAAGCCGGCGACCGCTGTCTCGCCCTTGTGCACCGCGCCGATCACCAGGCCCGGCACGCCGCTGCTGATGTAAAGAACGGCACCGGTGAACTCGACCGTCTCCTGCAGCAGGCTGCCCTCGGCCGCCGCCGGTCCGCTCAGCCCCGCAAACACAAGGCCGGCCGCCGCGATCTTCCTGAGCATCTTCGCCCTCCCCGCTTCCTGTCGCTTCCCCGGTTCGGGAGGATAGCCGCAGGAAGCGCGGGAGGTCGAGCGCGGCGGCCCGACAGGGGCCGCCGCTCCCGGATCAGGTTAGAGGCAGTAGGCCTTCAGCGGTGCGAAGCCATTGAAGGCGACGCTGGAGTAGGTCGTGGTGTAGGCACCGCAGGCGAGAATCCGCACCTTGTCACCGGGCTTCAGCGCCAGCGGCAAGTTGTAGGCGTTCTTCTCGTAGAGCACGTCGGCGCTGTCGCAGGTCGGGCCGGCCAGGATCGCCGGGCCGACCGGACCGCCGTCGTGGTCGGTCACGATGCGGTACTTGATCGCCTCGTCCATGGTCTCGGCCAGCCCGGAGAACTTGCCGATGTCCAGATAGACCCAGCGGGTGGTCTCGCCGATGTCCTTGGTCGAGACCAGTACCACCTCGGTCTCGATCACGCCGGACTCGCCGACCAGGCCGCGGCCCGGCTCGGCGATGAGCTGCAGGTCGCGGCCGCCCATCTGGCGCTCGACCGCGTCGATCACGCTCTCGCCGTAGTGCCGCTGGCCGGGCACGTCGCGCTGGTAGCGCGCCGGGAAGCCGCCGCCCAGGTTCAGCAGCCAGGGGGTCAGCCCCACCGCCTCCAGCTCGCCGTAGAGCTCGGAGATGTCGGCCAGGACCTTGTCCCACTGGCTGAGATCGGTCTGCTGCGAGCCGATGTGGAAGGAGACGCCGGCCGCGTCCAGGCCCAGCTCGGCGGCATGCAGCAGCAGGGACTTGGCCATGCGGCGGCTGCAGCCGAACTTGCGCGACAGCGGCCACTCTGCCCCCTCGCCGTCCACCAGCAGGCGGCAGAAGACCGAGGCGCCGGGCGCCAGCTCCGCCAGCTTCATCAGCTCGGCCTCGCTGTCGAAGGCGAAGAGGCGCACGCCGCGCTCGTAGGCGTAGGCGATGTCGCCGACCTTCTTGATGGTGTTGCCGAAGGAGAGGCGATCGGCGTCGATGCCCAGCTCCAGGCAGATGTCGACCTCGCCCTTGCTGGCAACGTCGAAGTTGCTGCCCAGACGGTCCAGCAGGCGCAGCACCTCCGGCTCCGGGTTCGCCTTCACGGCATAGAAGATCTGTGCCGGATCCAGGCCCGCTGCCAGCTCCAGGTAGCTGCGCTCGACCACCTCGGTGTCGATCACCAGGCAGGGCGTCTCCGGCTGCATGCGCTGCAGGAAGGCGACCTGGGTCGGGGTCATGCCGCCGCGCTCCTGCACGGCAGGCGGCACCAGGCTCAGCTGGCGTCGCACCGCGGCCTTGTTGGCCGGCGTGCTCATCGGCTGCTGCTGGTTGCGGACTCGAATACGGACGGATTTGCCGCCCAACCGTGCAATGTGCATCGTCGTTCCCCCTCGGAAACCGACACGCCCCTGCCGGGATACGTGCCTGCCGTTGCCAAAAAGGACGCGATCCGCCGGTCTTCACCATCTCCAGGGACGGCCAGGGGCACTTGCGTTAGGCGTCTGGGCGGGGGAGTTAAGGCAGCCGGCCGCTCCGCGCAAGGAGAGAGTTACCGGCTGCGATCATTCCGCCATGCAAAGAGAGCATAGCGGGCGCGGCGGACCGATTCAGATCACCGCGTGCTGGCCGCCGTCGACCACGACGACGGAGCCGGTCATGTGCGAGGAGGCGTCGGAGGCCAGCAGCAGCAGCGGGCCGGTCAGCTCGCTGAGCTGGCCGAAGCGGCGCTGCGGGATCTTCTTCTTCATCACCTGGCCGGCCTCGCCTTCAAGCGTATCGCGGTTCATGTCGGTGGCGAAATAGCCCGGACAAAGCGCGTTCACCCGGATGCCGAAGCGCGCCCACTCGACCGCCAGGCTGCGGGTCAGGTTGATGACGCCGGCCTTGGCCGCGGCATAGGAGGCCAGGATCGAGGCCCCGCCCATGCCGATGATCGAGCCGAGATTGACGATGGCGCCGCCCTGGCCCGCCTGCATCACCCGGCCGGTCGCCTGGGCCACGCGGAAGACGCCGGTCAGGTTGGTCTCCAGCACCTTGCTCCAGTCCTCCTCGCTCAGCTCCAGCGAGTTGCCGGGGATGGCGATGCCGGCGTTGTTGATCACGCTGTCGAGGCCGCCCCACTCCTCCGCGGCGCGGGCGACCGCGGCGTCGACGCTGGCGCGGTCGGTCACGTCCATGGCGAGCGGTAGGGCCTCGCCGCCGGCGCTACGGATCTCCTCGGCGACGCTCTCCAGGCTCTCCAGCCGGCGCGCCATCAGCACCACCTTGGCGCCGGCATCGGCCAGCTCCAGCGCGAAGTGGCGGCCGAGGCCGGCCGAGGCACCGGTGACCAGCGCCACTTTGCCGGTCATGTCGAAGGGATTGCTCATCGGCCTAGAGGTCCTTTGCTTGCTGACGCAGCACGAACTTCTGGATCTTGCCGGTCGAGGTTTTCGGAAGTGGGCCGAAGATCACCGTCTTCGGCACCTTGTAGCGGGCGAGTTCGACGCGACAGTGCTCGACGATCTCGTCGGAGGTGCAGGTGACACCGTTGCGCAGGGTGATGAACGCGCAGGGCGTCTCGCCCCAGCGCGCGTCGGGCCTGGCGACCACCGCGGCCTCCAGCACCTTGGGATGGCGATAGAGCGCCTCCTCCACCTCCAGCGAGGAGATGTTCTCGCCGCCGGAGATGATGATGTCCTTGGAGCGGTCCTTCACCTCGATGTAGCCGTCGGGATGGCGCACCGCGAGGTCGCCGGTGTGGAACCAGCCGCCGGCCAGCGCCTCGTCGGTGGCGCGCGGGTTCTTCAGGTAGCCCTTCATCACCGTGTTGCCGCGCAGCATGATCTCGCCCATGGTCTCGCCGTCCCAGGGGACGTCGGCCATGCTCTCCGGGTCCTTCACCGTGGCCCCGTCGAGGGTGGGATAACGCACCCCCTGGCGCGCCATCATCGCCGCCCGCTCGGAGAGCGCCATGCCCTCCCAGGGGTCCTGCCAGTCGCAGGCGGTGGCCGGGCCGTAGACCTCGGTCAGGCCATAGGCGTGCAGCACGCTGAAGCCCTGCTCCTCCATCGCCTTGATGATGGCGCTGGGCGGGGCGGCGCCGCCGGTCATCACCCGGACCGGGCCGGCAAGCGGCCGCTTGATATCGTCGTCGGCGGTCGCCAGCATGTTGATCACGATCGGCGCGCCGCAGAGGTGGGTCACCTTCTCCTCGTCCAGCAGGCGGAAGATCAGCGCCGGGTCGACCTTGCGCAGACAGACATGGGTCGCAGCCGCGGAGGTCACCGCCCAGGTGAAGGTCCAGCCCGAGCAGTGGAACATCGGCAGGGTCCAGAGGTAGCGGCTCTGCCCGGTCAGCCCGAAGGTCATGCGGTTGCCCATGGCGTTCAGCGCCGCACCGCGGTGGTGATAGACCACGCCCTTGGGGTTGCCGGTGGTGCCGGAGGTGTAGAGCAGGCAGATCGACTGCCACTCCTCTTCCGGCTCGGCGGCCTCGAAGCTGGGATCGCCCTCCGCCAGCAGCGCCTCGTAGTCCTTCTCGCCCAGCAGCTCGCCCCCTTCGGCCAGCGCGTCGTCGATGTCGATCACCGTGATCTTGCGGCCGAGCTGGGCCAGCGCCGGCTTCACCGCCGGCGAGAGCTCCTTGTCGGTGATCAGGATCTCGGCCTCGCCATGCTCCAGGATGAAGGCGATGGAGGCAGCGTCGAGACGGGTATTGATGGCGTTCAGGATACCGCCGGCGAGCGGCACGCCATAGTGCGCCTCCAGGAGCTCGGGCACGTTCGGCGCCATCACCGCGACGGTCTTGCCGCGGCCGACGCCGCGGGCCTTCAGGGCCGAGGCCAGACGGCGCACGCGGGCGTAAAACTCGGCGTAGCTGTAGCGCCGCTCGCCGTGGATCACGGCCT
This sequence comes from Rhodospirillaceae bacterium N.6G, assembly GCA_046233115.1. Lineage (GTDB taxonomy): Bacteria > Pseudomonadota > Alphaproteobacteria > Kiloniellales > JACOMY01 > JACOMY01. Next base: position 25,418 of record JBJXHM010000014.1, read on the forward strand.
CGCGCTCGGGATGAACGAAGGCGGCGCGCCGGAGGAAGTTCAGGGGAGAGAGCGGCGCATGGTTGGCCGGACGGCGCTCCAGGCCCTGTTCGTAGATACTCTGCACGTGCGACATGATCCTGTGCTGCACTCTCCAGTCTTAGCCCTTTGCCGCCGGGACGGCGGGTCGCTATCGTGGCGATGGGCTGCCGCCGCGGTCAAGCAGATCCCGAAGGGGCCAGACGAGCCCAGCGTCGCAGCCGGAGCGGCAGCGAGGAGAGGACCAGACCATGCAGATCGAGATCTACTCCGACACCATCTGTCCCTGGTGCCTGATCGGCAAGCGCCGGCTGGAGCGGGCGCTGGCGCTGCAGCCGCAGCCGGACCTGCAGATCGTCTGGCGCGCCTTTCAGCTCAACCCCAACATGCCGCAGCAGGGGATGGACCGGCAGCGCTATCTGGAGCTGAAGTTCGGCGGGGCCGAGCGCGCGGCGGCGGTCTACGAGCCGATCCGCCAGACCGGGCTCAGCGAGGGCATCGACTTCGCCTTCGACAAGATCGCCCGCACCCCCAACACCCTGAACTCCCACCGCCTGATGCGCTACGCCCAGACCCACGACCGCAGCAAGGCGGAGGCGCTACTGGAAAGCCTCTACACCAGCTATTTCTTCGAGGGCGGCGACATCGGCCAGTTCGAGCTGCTGGTGGCGCTGGCCGCCAAAGCCGACCTCGACCCCGAAGCGGTCGCCAGCTACCTCGCCAGCGACGAGGACCGCGAAGCCATCGCCGCCGAGGACGCCCGCGCCCGCGAGATCGGCATCCAGGGCGTGCCGACCTACATCCTGGAGGGCAAGTACCTGCTGTCGGGTGCGCACCCGCCGGAGGTGCTGTTCCGCCTCTTCGACCTGGTGAACGGCCGCGAGACGGTCGAGCAGGAGTGACCGCTGGTGAAACCGGCTCCGGCCCGCACCCCCGCCCAGTTGTCCCAAGCGGCGCCCACGAAATTATCCTGGAACTGGGCGGCCGGGCGGGGGTGCGGGCCGGAGCCGTGTAAACTCAACAGCCCCTATCCGGCCATGCCCTCCTGCGGCCGGTCCAGGGTGCGGTAGACCAGGACCTTGGTCACGTCCAGGACCAGCATCCAGGCCAGGTTGTAGAGCCAGATCAGGCCGATCACCTCCCAGTCCAAACGCGGCACCGGCCAGCCCAGGCCGCACATCAGGATCGCGATCGCCTGGGTCGCGAAGACCGCCAGCAGCAAGATCGGCGCGGGATAGGGCTTCAAGAAGAAGAAGCCTTGGGCGCGGGTCAGCAACAGCAGCAGATGGCCGCCGGCGACCAGTTGCAGGAACATGATCGACTGCAGCTCGCCGCTGCCGAGCCCCAGGCTCTCGCGCCCCAGGTAGAGCAGGCCGAAGGATTCCACCACCGAGACCAGGCCCAGCCAGGTGGCGACCAGGATGGTGCGGCGCATGTTCCAGACCACCGGCTTGGCCGCCACCTTGGCCCGGTCGTAGGCGATCGCCATGATCGGGATGTCGTCCAGCAGCGCCAGCAGGATGATCATCACCGCGGTCAGCGGCCGGAAGTTCAGCAGCACCGTCGCCAGCACCACGAAGACCATGATGTCGATGGTCATGGCGATGCGGTAGATGGTGTAGCTCATCATGCGCTGGAAGATGCGCCGCGCCTCGTCCACCGCGCGCACGATGGTGGAGAGCCCGGGCTCGGTCAGGATCAAGTCGGCCGCGGCACGGGCTGCATCGGTCGCGCCCGAGACCGCGATGCCGACGTCGGCCTGCTTCAGCGCCGGGGCGTCGTTCACCCCGTCGCCGGTCATCGCCACGATGTGGCCAGCGTCCTGCAGCTCCTTGACGATGCGGTACTTGTGCTCGGGGAAGACGCGGGCGAAGCCGTCGGCGCGCTCGATGCGGCGCGCGACCTCGCCGTCCGGCAGGGTCTCCGCCTGGTCGAAGAGGTCGCTCGCCGGCGCGATGGCCTTGCCGATCCCCAGCTCGCCGGCGATCTCGCGGCCGATGGCGACGTCGTCGCCGGTGACCATCTTGACCCCGATGCCGTGCGCGCGGGCATCGGCGATCGTCGGCTTGGAGTCGGGCCGCGGCGGGTCGTAGAGCGCCAGGATACCGAGCAGCGTCCAGCCCGCGCCGCGATCCTCGGCGACGGCTAGCGCGCGATAGCCCTTGGCCGCCAGCCCCTCGACCGTGTCGTTCGCGGCCTTGGCCTCGGCCTCAGCCGGCTTGGCCAGGTCGATCACCGCCTGCGGCGCGCCCTTGGCGACGCTGAGCTTTCGCCCGTCGTGCTCAACCTCGGCGCTGGCGCGCTTTGAGACGGGGTCGAAAGGGGTGTAGCTGGTTTGCTGGTAGGCCTCCAAGACCGCCTGGTCGGGCAGGGCTGCCAGCACTGCCTGGTCGATCGCATCGTCGTTGTTTCGGTTGCAGGCCAGTGCTGCGGCCAGCAGCAGCGAATCGGCCGTGGCCCCGCCCAGCGGCAGGGGATCGCCCAGGGTCAGGCGGTTCATCGTCAGGGTGCCGGTCTTGTCCGAGCAGAGCACGTCGACGCCGGCCATCTCCTCGATCGACTGCAGGCGAGACACGATCGCCTTCTGCTTGGAGAGCGCCAGCGCGCCCAGCGCCATGGTGACCGAGAGCACCGCCGGCATGGCTACGGGGATCGAGGCGACCACCAGGATCAGCACGAACTGCAGCAGGTCCAGGAAGGGGGTACCGGCCATCAGCTCGTGCGCGATCAGGATCACCGCCAGCGCCATGGCGGCGACGATGAGGAAGTCGCCGACCCGCATCACCGCCTGCTGGAAATGCGAGCGCGCCCCCGCTCCGGCGACGAGCTGCGCGGTCTTGCCGAAGAAGGTGGCCACTCCGGTCGCGGTGACCAGCGCCTCCATCTCACCCTGCTTGGCCAGCGAGCCGGAGAAGGCCATGTCGCCCGGCGTCTTGCTGACCGGCAGGGACTCGCCGGTCAGTGCTGCCTGGTCGACCGAGAGGTAGCTGCCGGAGAGCAGCTTGACGTCGGCCGGAATGACGTCGCCCAGACGCAGCTCGACGATGTCGCCGGGCACCAGATCCGCGGCCGGGACTTGCTGCCACTGGCCGTCGCGCCGGACCCGGGCGTTGAGCGCAAGCTGGTTCTTCAGCGCCGCCAGCGCGTTGCTTGCCTGGTGCTCCTGCCAGAAGCCGATGGCGCCGTTGAGGATCAGCATGGTCAGGATGATGATCAGATCCTCGATGTCGCCGGCGATCGCCGACAGCAGGGCCGCGGCCTCGATCATCCAGGGGATCGGCCCCCAGAAATAGGCGGCGATCTGGGCCAGCAGGCTACGCTTTACCTCCGGCAGCGCGTTCGGCCCCTGCTCGGCCAGGCGTCGTGCGACCTCGGCAGCGCTGAGGCCCGTGTCCTTGTCGCTCTTCAAACGGGCCAGCGCCTCTCCAATGCCGAGATTGGCGAAGTCGGTCTGACCGGCTCTGTCCGCAGCGCTCGTCTTCTCTCCAGCCATGGCCGCTTCAGCCTCCGGTTGTCGCGGGTCGGGCCAGCCTAGATCGGTCGCGGCCAATAGACGAGGCCAAAGGCCCGTCAGCGCCACCGCGCGCTGCGACATTAGGCCGTTGTACAATGTTGCGGGCCTGGACGATAGGGTGGCCTTGAGGCTTCATGGGAGGCTGCGTTGGGAGAAAGCATGGCCACGATGGCAAAGGACGAGAGATTGGCACGCACTCGTAGCGAACTGGATCGGGCGAAAATCATCTTCAATCACGTCCCCAAGGCTGGCGGGAGTACGCTCCACTTCTTCTTTCAAGAGCTCTTCGGGCCGGAGCGAGTCTTCCGCTATCAGAGCCGAGAGGTGACTGAAGATACGAAGACCATGGAGTCGCTGACCGAGGAGGAGAAGGCCCACTACAAGCTGTTCCAGGGCCACTTCCGCTACGGCTACCACAGCCTCTTCAGCCAGCCCTGCCTCTACATCGGCATCATCCGCCATCCGGTCGACCGCATCATCTCCAACTATTACTACACCCTGAAGCGCGGTCGCGAGGACCGTATGCAGAAGGTCCAGAAGCTGACCCTGACCGAGTACTTCGAAAAGCACGTGAACGACCGAAAGGGGAACTTCGGGGCCGTGCAGACGGGCATACTGACCGGAGAGTCCCGGTTCGCCGAGGCCAGGGAGGTGATCAAGCGCGACTACCTCATGTGCTGCGCGACGGATCAGCTCGACCGCTTTCAGGCGGTGCTGGCGCGACTCTACGGCCGGCCCGACCTGGCGCCGATGCACCGCAACGTGACCAACTCCGGCGACCAGGCCGGCGAAGAGGGCCAAGCCCTACGCGAAAAATACGAGCCCATCTTCCAGCGCGACCTGAAGCTGCTTGAGTTCGTGCGCAACCGCTTTGAGCGAGTCTACGACAAGCTACAGGTGGCCGAGGACTGAGTAGGGAATGGCGACCCCTGCAGGACTTGAACCTGCAACCTCAAGCTTAGAAGGCTCGCGCTCTATCCAGTTGAGCTAAGGGGCCGTTGCGGGGGCCATCGGAAAACCGATGGCCCCGATTGCTGCTAGGGCAATGCTTCTAGTGGGTCCAGGGGAAGGGTCGCTGGTAGGCGAAGTTGTCGGCGTAGGCCTTGGGGCGGACCTGGCGTTCGTGCGGCTTCTCCACCGAGTACATGATGCCGTGGCGCTGGCAGTAGGCCTCGCCCTCTTCCAGGCTGTCGAACCAGAGCCGAAGCTGCTGGCGGGTGTCGGCGGAGGAGGTCCAGCCCATCAGCGGCTCGATCCGCTGCGCGGTCTCGCGCTCGAACTCCAGCAGCCAGCGCCGCGAGTTGCCGCGCCCCTGCTGCATGGCCGTTTTAGCCGGTTGGTAGAGCCTCGCCTGCATCGACCCCTGACCCTCGTCCTGCGTTCCATAACCTTCGTCAACCATAGCATGGCGCTTTCGCCCAGACCAAGGCGCTAGGCCCCCCCTGCGGCGGTCTCACCTATCGGAAGGCTCTGTTGGTCGGGGCGAGAGGATTCGAACCTCCGGCTTCATGCTCCCAAAGCATGCGCTCTACCAGGCTGAGCTACGCCCCGAACCGCGCAAGAGCCGCGCTACGGCGCGGGTTTCCTAGCCTAGAGACCCGCCCGACGTCCAGATCAAACGGTGAAATGCAGGGCTGCTCGGCTCCCCAAGCCGTCAGCCGGTCGACTCCGCCCGCCCATCCACCTCATAAGCCTCGACCAGGCCCTCGACGCCCTTGAGGGGGGGCAGCTCCGCCGGGCGCACTGCTACCAGGGTCTCCACCTCCAGGTAGGCGCGGCGGCTGATCAGGATCTGGTCAGGGCTGGCCTGGTCGCAAAGCCGGGCGGCCAGATTCACCTCCGGGCCGATCGCGGTGTAGTCGGTGCGCCCGCGGCTGCCGATCAGCCCCAGGGTGGCGTAGCCGCTGGCGATCCCGATGCCGATGCTGACCCGCTGGTCGAGCTGGCGCCACAGCTCCTCTTGGCCGTACCAGGCTGAGCGGATCGCCAAGGCCAGGTCGACCGCATCCAGAACCGGCGCCTCGCAGGGGATGGGATCGTTGAAGAAGACCATGTAGCCGTCACCCGAACGGTTGCCGATGGTACCGTTGTGACCGGCCACGAGGGTGCCGACCTGGTCGTGGTAGGCCTGCAGCAAGGCCATGGTGTCCTCGGGTGCCAGGCGGGCTGAGAGCGCAGTGAAGTCGCGGATGTCGCAGAAGAGGCAAGCGATGTAGCGACGGTGACTGTCCAGCAGCGACCCGTCGCCCTCGGCTACCACCAGCTCGGCGACCGAGGCCGGCAGGAACTCCTTCAGCCGTTCCAGCCGCTTGATCTCCTCGCCCTGGGCGACCACGCGGGATTCCAGGCGTTGATTGAGGCCGGCGATGTCCTCGGCCTGAGCGCGTACCCGCCGGTTCAGGGCGACCAGGATCGCCCGCTGGTTGGTCATCGCGCCGCCCATCAGCAGCACATAGGCCAGGATCTCGAAGCGCGTATCGTAGCGCACATAGAGCGTAAGGACCAGCACCAGGGTCCCGGCTCCGCCGATCAGCAGCGGCCAAGGGACCCGGTGGCGACGCAGGTCGCGCCAGAGGCCGAACACGGCCGCCAGCGCGAGGGCCAGCATCAGCACAGCCTGCAAGTGCGGATTGATGATCAGGGTCGAGACGTCAAAGAGGCTTTGTGCCGAGATCGTTCCATAGCAGGCGATGAGGGAGCCCAAGGCGGCGAGAATCGGCAGGCTGCCGGTCGCAAACCGCGCGCTGGCGGCCTGCCATAGGCCGCCGCCGTCTCCTCGCACCGATGGAGTCTTCGCGTCCACGCCACGCGTGCCTTCATCTGAGTACCGAAGCCCGGACCCACGGCGACGGGCCTTGTGTCCAAGGCAGCGCTTTCCTCCCGCAGGGACGAAAATAGCGGGAAAGAATGAAACCCGCACCCCCTTCACCGAGCCAAGAGACAGCTCGCACCCTTGACCCGAGCCGATGACGTCGCAGTTGTCTGGCCGTTTCGGACCGAAAAAGAAACTTTCAAAACATCCTTGCCAGGCCGCGTGCGGCACTTGCTAAGCTCTGCGCGCCGCCACTTGACTAGTGTGCAGGTGAAGTAAGATCGCGTCGTATCCAGCGTGCTATGCGCAACAGTTGACCAGCAGATGATGGGGGATATCCCAAGATGGCAGAGATTTACGGAACCAACGACAGGGACACCCTCTTCGGCACCGACGATGACGACGACATCTTCGGCTTCCGGGCCGGTGATACCCTCTACGGTGACGACGGCGACGACGAGCTCTACGGCGCCTCGGGGCGCGACACCCTCTTCGGTGGCAGTGGCGACGACATCTTCACCGTGAACTACCAGTCGGAATTCAGGCCCGGCGAGACCTACGACGGCGGCAGCGGAACGGACATCATGGTCCTCTACGATGCGGCCACGCTGCCGTCGAACGTCGATCTGGTCTCGATCGACCGGGTCGGCTTCATCGGGACCGATCGGGCCGACACGCTGATCGGCGATCATCGGGTCAACGGCTTCGAGGGCGAGGAGGGCAACGACCTCATCTACGGCGGGGCCGGACGCGACACCTTCTTCTACGGCGACGAGGGCCGCGACCGTATCTTCGGCGGCAGCGGCAACGACGTCTCGCTGATCGGCGGCTCCGCCGGCGACTGGCTCTACGGCGACGCCGGCCGCGACCTCTACCTCTTCGGCGGCCAGGGCCGCGATTCGATCTTCGGCGGATCCGGACGCGACGAGGGGCTCTTCGGCGACCAGGGCGGCGACACGATCTGGGCCGACAGCGGCAACGACAGCTTCCTCTTCGGCGGTTCCGGCAGCGACAAGCTGTTCGGCGGCGACGGCATCGACAGCGTCTTCTTCGGCAATGAGGGCAACGACGTCCTGCAGGGCCAAGACGGAAACGACTCCCTGTTGTTCGGCGGCAGCGGCCGGGACCTGCTGCGCGGCGGTGCCGGGGACGACAGCTTCCTCTTCGGCGGCAGCGGCAACGACAGCGTCGTCGGCGGCCGCGGCGATGACCTGCTGTTCGGCGACGACGGCGACGACCGGCTCTACGGCGGTAGCGGCATCGACCGGCTCTACGGCGGCGAGGGCAGCGACGTCTTCCAGGTCTTCAAGCAGGGCGAGATCCAGGACGGTGAGACCTACGACGGCGGGGCCGGCACCGACACCCTGATCCTGGGCCAGGGCGTGACCCTGCCGGCCGGTGCCAATCTGACCGGCATCGAGTCCATCATCTACGGCTGACACTGCGCGGGGGGCGGGCCCACTGCAACGCAGAGTCCGCCTCCCTTCCCGGACAGAAATCGGGGGTTGCACCTCCGCCGCAAGCGCCCTCCAAGCCGCGCGAAGACTGTTGCCGTACAGGTTGGAAACTGCGACAAAGTCAGGGAAATCTGGGCTGATCGCCGTTCCGACGGCACGATAGGCAAGAGACGCCTTTCCAAGGCGCGCCAAGAGGGGAGTCACGATCCATGGCCGACATCTTCGGGACCACAGGCAACGACAGCCTTGACGGCACCTCTTTGCCCGACCGGATCTACGGGCTATCCGGCGACGATACGATCTACGGCCTAGGCGGCGGCGACCTCGTCTTCGGCGGTCCTGGCAAGGATTGGCTGCGCGGCGGCGAGGGGGAGGACACCCTCTTTGGCGGCAATATGCCCGACCTCATCTTGGCCGGCTCGGGCGACGACACCCTCTACGGCGGCGGCGGCCGTGATCACATGGTCGCCGGGTCCGGCCACAACCTGCTCTACGGTGGATCCGGCAACGACTTTCTGAACGGCAGGAAGGGCACCGCCACCGCTTTTGGCGGGATCGGCAACGACACCTTCGTGGTCGATACCGCGACCGACCGCTTCTACGAGGCCGCCGGCGGAGGGGTCGACAGCATCGTCAGCGAGGTCGACTATTCCCTGCCCTCCAGCGGCTCGCAGATCTTCGTCGAGTACCTGGTCCTGAAGAGCGGCAGCGACGCGATCACCGCCGCAGGCAACCAGCTGACGAACATCATCGTCGGCAACTCAGCCGACAACCACCTCTCCGGCAACTCGGGCGTCGACCTGATCTTCGATGGGCCGGGTGGCGAGGATCTGATCTACGGCGGGTCCGGCAACGACACGCTCTACAACTTCTTCTCCGGCGCGCAGATGTTCGGAGGCGAGGGCAAGGACTTCCTGGGCTCCAACACCGGCGATGTGGCGCTCTATGGCGGCGATGGGAGCGACCGCCTGCTGGCCTTCGGCGGCGATGTATCGCTGTTCGGCGATGCCGGGGGCGATACCCTGGGCGCGATCGGCGAGACCGCGGTGCTCTTCGGCAGCGGCGGCGACGACACCCTGGAGGCCTTCGACGGCACGGCGGCGATCTACGGCGGCAAGGGCGATGACCTGGCGATCAGCCGCACCGGTGCCGAGGCGGTGGTGATCTATGGCGACAGCGGCAGTGACACCATCGGTGGCCTCTTCAGCGCCGCCGACACCTTCTTCGGCGGCTCCGGCAGCGACACGGTGATCGGCGGCAGCGGCGATGATTTCGCCCGCGGCAACGAGGACGCCGACTACCTGGAGGGCCACAGCGGCAACGATACCCTTTTCGGCGATGCCGGCGCGGACACCCTGCTGGGCCGGTCCGGCGACGACATCCTGCGCGGCCGCGGCGGCAAGGATATCGGCGATGGCGGCAGCGGCAGCGACGTGGTCGACGGCCGCCACGATGGCAGCGTAGTCGACACCTTCACCGGTGGTTCCGGCGACGACAGGCTGCTGCTGGGCGACGAGGACAGCTTCTTCGGCGAGGACGGCAAGGATCAGTTCATCCTTGACGCCGCCAACAACGGCGACGGTCTGGGCAGCGGCGGCGCCGTGGTCATGGACTTCGAGAACGGCCTGCTGACCGCTACCGCCGGCGACCTCCTGGTGTTCCAGGCCGGCGTACTCGCCGACGGCTTCGAGTACATCGGCGATGCCGCCTTCGACGGCCTAGGCAACAGCCAGGCGCGTTTTGCCGGCACCACCCAGATGCAGGTCGACAGCGACGGCGACGGCAGCGCCGATATCGCCTTCCGTATCGAGGGCATGAGCCTCGCCGGGCAGCTTTCCGCCGCTGACTTCTTGGTGCTCTGATCGGACCTTCGACAGGGTCCCTCCCGTAAGTTCCAGCAAGCCCCGCCCAAAGGGGGCCTAGACGAAGGACCTTTGCCGGTGAAGCGCGTCATCGAGGTCAGCGAGGCACTCTACGACTACATCCTGGAGGTCAGCGCGCGGGAGTCCGTAGCCCAGGCGGCACTGCGCGAGGAGACCGCGGCGCTGACCATGGGCGGCATGCAGATCTCCCGTGATCAGGGGCAGTTCATGGGCCTGCTAGGCAAGCTCATGGGGGCCCGCAGCTATCTGGAGATCGGCACCTTCACCGGCTATTCCGCCCTGGCGATGGCGCTCGCGATCCCGGAGCTGGAACTCACCTGCTGCGACGTCAGCAAGGAGTGGACCGACATCGCCCGACGGCACTGGAAGGCGGCTGGCGTGGCCGATCGCATCGATCTGCGTCTGGCCCCGGCGCTGGAGACCCTGGAGGCGCTCTCCCAGCGCAAGCGCAGCTTCGACTTCTGCTTCATCGACGCCGACAAGGCGAACATGGTGGCCTACTACGAGGCGGCCATGGAGTTGGTCCGGCCCGGTGGGTTGATCGCGGTCGACAACGTGCTCTGGGGCGGCTCCGTCATCGACAGGGACGACAGCTCCGGCGACACCGAGGGGATCCGGGCGCTGAATGCTCATGTCCGCGACGACCGGCGCATCGACCTCTCCCTGATCCCGATCGGCGACGGCCTGGTCCTGGCCCGCAAGCGCCTCGCCTCCGAGATCGCCTGACCCCGCGCGGGCCAGGCTCAGAGCGCGGCCCGCGCACAGCTTCACCGGCGCGAGCGCAGGCCGACGTCTAATCGAAGCGATTTGCCGTCCGGATCCTGCTCTATAACTTTGGCAAATAGAGCAGATTGCGACCGGCTACGCGGCACCCTAGGCAGAGCCGCGGTGTGCCACGATGTGCTCGGCGATGATCTTTGCCTCGTCGGCTGCAGCGAGGACCGTGCCAGCTTTGAGGGACTCCAGGCTGTCCAGTCCCGCAAAATAGATGCCGGGTATCGACACACACTTCCGCTGGATCGGCTCGCCTCTCTCGTCGATCGCTCCAGGAACCCGAAGCCAACTGAAATCGCCGCCAAACCCGGTGGATCAGATGACAGTCGTGATGCCCTCGGCCAGCAGGTCGAGTTCACGGATCGGGGGCGTGGGAAATCGAGGCGGCACCGTCTCTGCAGGGTCGGGCAGCGGCTCCGGCGCAACGATACCGCTACGAGCGATGTAGACGTCGATCTCGTGGCGCAGGGCTTCGGACATCCGATCGCCGTAGGCCGCGCTCTCGGCCAGGCTGTCGGAGAAGGTCAGTTTCCCTTCCGCCGTCGCGTCATCGAGCCGGCCGAGCAGGGTAACCCCCATTGCACTCAACGACTGGAGGCTGATCGTATGCGTGGCTTCGATGAGCCCGCGACCGGAGGAGGTCTCCCTGGGCTTCGCCATACGGCCGGTATCGGTCAGCCAAAGAATGATGTCCCGGTTTCGGTGGGTTCTAGGGACTCGACCATTGCGGCCGGTGGAGAGAAACACGCGGCGGCCGGATTGCGCCAGATCCTCGGCAATCTGTCCGCCGGAATTGCCGCAGCCGATCACCAGGATCGCCCCTTCCTCCAGCGACGCCGCATCACGATAGTCCGACCCGTCGATCTGCTTCGTCGAGCTCGGCAGCCTCGACGCCACCTTCGGCCGTTTGGGGATATTCAGGTTCCCGGATGCGACGACAACGAAGCGAGCGGCGAACTGTCCCGACGCAGTCCGGATAGAGAAATGCGCATCGAGGGGACTGACCTCGATCACCCTGGTCCCTTCGCGAACCGGCAGGTCGTGCCGGCGCGCATAGTCAACCACCATTGCGACGAAGGCATCACGCGTCATGTAGCCTTCCGGATCGTCTCCTTCGTAGCGGTCGCCCGGGAGCACGGTCAGCAGGTTGGGTGTATTCATGCGAAACGACGACCAGCGCTGCGTGCGCCAGGTTTCGCAAATGCGATCCCGTTCGAAGACAGCGTGGCGGAGGCCGTCACGCTTCAGTGCATAGCTGACACTGACGCCCGCCCAGCCGGCGCCGATGACAACCACGTCCAGATCATGAGACGTCTCATTCATGACCGCCCCCTGAGACAATGCCTGCGCTCAGGCCGACAGGATATCGCAGTGCGCATCATTTTGTGCAGGCTTTGCACAAGGGACCGGTCCGAGCTGGCCCTGGTCAGGATACTCCACTTGGGCCGGGCTTCAGCCTCAAAGCGCCAGCGACACAGAAACCAGGCTCACGGTTCGCTCGGACGTCACGAGGTTTAAAGCGAGTTCAGGTTCTCGCGGACGCTGTCCAGAATCTCGTCGGAGAGCGTGGGGTCCTCGACCGCGCGGGCCAGGATGAGGGCGCCGACCGCTGCGGCCAGCAGGTGGATTGCCTGCTGCCGCTCCACCCCCCGCCGCTTCCAGGAAAAGCGCTCCGTCATGCGCGCGAGCATCCGCTTCACCTGGCGGGTGAAGGGGACCCGGATGGCCGCGTCACGGGCGACCTCCGGACCGAGGGCGGCCAGCGCGCAGCCCTGCCCCGGCCGGTCGCGGTGGGCGCGGCTGAGATAACGCTCGAGGAAGGCCTGCTTCTGGTCGGCCGCCTTCTCCGAGATCGCCGAGAGGCTCCGTTCCGACTGCTCGAAGGCCCGCACCAGCGCCTCGCCGGCCAACGCTTCCTTCGATTCGAAGTGCGCATAGAAGGCGCCGTGGGTCAGGCCCGCCGCCTTCATGATCTCGGCGACGCCAGCGCCCGAAAAGCCCCGTTCGCGGAACAGGCGGGCGGCCTCGTCCAGGATCCGCTCGTGCTTCTCCGCGGTCTCGCTCGCCGGATAGCGCATGCCTCTCTCCCTCGATCTCTCCCTGCCCTGCCTGCACAGGCCTCTTGACCTTAAATATGATGCCCATCATGTATCTCGCAAGTATGATGCTCATCATACTTCATGCCGACCCGCAGGAGGTTGGTCACAGAGGAGAGCAAGACCATGTCCGCTGCATCCGCCGAGAAGATCGCGATCACCGCCCCGGTCCGCACTGCGATCGGCAGCTTCAACGGCAGCCTGAAAGGCACCCCCGCCACGGAGATCGGCGCCGCCGTGGTCCGCGAGACCCTGAAACGCGCCGGGCTCGACGCCGCCACGATCGGCTCGGCCATCCTGGGCAACGTGATCCAGGCCGGCAACCGGATGAACCCGGCCCGCCAGGCGGCGGTCGGTGGCGGCCTGCCGGTCTCGGTACCAGCGATGACCGTAAACCGGGTCTGCGGATCGGGCGCGCAGGCCGTGATCACCGCCGCCCAGCAGATCCTGGCCGGCGAGGTCGAGGCCGCGGTCGCCGGGGGCATGGAGAACATGGATCGCGCCCCCTACCTGATGGACGGCGGGCGCTGGGGCTATCGCATGGGGCCGGCCGAGATCCTGGACAGCCTGCTGACCGACGGACTGAACGACGCCTTCTCGGGCCAGCATTCGGGCTGGCACACCGAGGACCTGGTGACCCGCAGCCAGCTCAGCCGTGAGGAACAGGACCGCTTCGCCGCCCGCTCGCAGCAGCGCTTCGCCGCTGCCCAGGCGGCTGGCCATTTCGACGCCGAGATCCTGCCGCTGGAGCTCAAGGGGCGGAAGAGCACGGTCACCTTCGAGCAGGACGAGGCGCCGCGCCCCGACACCACGATGGAGGTACTGGCCAAGCTGAGGCCGGCCTTCCGTAAGGAGGGCACCATCACCGCCGGCAATGCCCCCGGCCTCAACAGCGGTGCGGCCGCAATGGTGGTCTCCGGCAGCGGCTTCGCCGAGAAGCGGGGGCTCGCCCCGATGGCTTGGCTGGCCGGTTGCGGCGTCGCGGCACTGGAGCCGGGCCTCTTCGGCCTTGGCCCGGTGCCGGCGGTGCGCATCGCGCTGGAGCGGGCCGGCTGGTCGCTGGCCGACCTGGAACGCATTGAGATCAACGAGGCCTTCGCCGCGGTGCCGCTGGCCGTCGCCAAGGAGTTGGGCCTGCCCGAGGACATCGTCAACGTGGAGGGCGGCGCCATCGCGCACGGCCATCCGATCGGAGCCACCGGCGCGGTGCTGATCACCCGCCTGCTGCATTCCATGGCGCGCGACGGCCTCACCCGAGGCCTGGTCACGCTCTGCATCGGCGGCGGCCAGGGAATCGCCCTTGCGCTGGAGCGTCCGGCCGGCTAACCGCCCCCAACACAGAGGAGAACTCATGGACGTCTTCCGCAACAACGACGGTGGCCTGGACGGTCTCGGCCAACTGCAGGCGCTGATCTCGGCCGATACGCCGCCGCCGATCGCCCGCACTCTCGATTTCAACCTGATCGAGGTCGAGCGCGGCCGGGCGGTCTTCGAGGGCCATCCGGATCGCAAGGTCTACAACCCCATCGGCTCCGTCCACGGCGGCTATGCCGCTACCTTGCTGGACAGCGCCTGCGGCTGTGCCGCCCACTCCATGCTGGCCCCGGGGCAGGGCTACACCACCCTGGAGCTGAAGGTCGCCTACCACCGGGCGCTGACCGAGGCGAGCGGGCCGGTCCGGGCGGAGGGGCGCATCCTCTCCTTCGGCCGCCGCACCGCTTTCGCCGAGGCCAAGCTCACCGACGCGACCGGGCGGCTCTGCGCCTCGGCCACCTCCACCCTCCTGGTCTTCGAGGTGCCGGCAACTGGCGGCTAGCGCCCCTCTTTCCCATCGCGCACCGCATTCTTGACCGGAGGGCAGTGTTCCGGCCGCGCCTCGACGGCTGGTCTGGTCTATTCTCGTCGCCAAGAGTGAACGACGCGGGAGGACGATCATGACCATAGGCTTTGTCGGGCTGGGGCGGATGGGGGCCGGCATGGCCGGCTCCCTGCTGGCGGCGGGCTTCCAGCTGGAGGTCTACAACCGCAGCCCGGAGAAGTGCCGGCCGCTGGCCGAACGGGGGGCCAAGGAGGCGCCCAGCGTCGCGGCGCTCTGCAGCGGCAAGGAGGTGGTCTTCACCTGCCTGGCAGACGACGACGCCCTGGAGGCTGTGGCCTTCGCCGAAGGCGGGCTGCTCCAGTCCCTGCCGCGGGGCGCGATCCACGTCTCCACCAGCACCATCGGCACCGCGCTCGCCCGGCGCCTGACCAGCGACCATGCGGAGGCCGGCCAGACCTTCGTCTCGGCGCCGGTCTTCGGCCGGCCGGATGTTGCCGCCAAGGGCGCGCTGACCGTGGTCTTCGCCGGGCCGGAGGCGGCCCTGGAGCGCCTCACCCCGCTGTTCGAGGCGATCGGCGCCCGCACCGTCGTGATGGGGCAGGACCCGCAGCAGGCCAACCTGGCCAAGCTGGGCGGCAACTTCCTGATCGCCACGGTGATCGAGAGCCTGAGCGAGGCCATGGCCCTGGTCGCCAAGGGCGGGATCGACCAGCAAGCCTTCCTCGACCTGCTGACCGCCTCGCTCTTCTCCGCCCCGGTCTACCGCACCTACGGTCAGCTCATCGTCGACGAGGCCTTCGAGCCGCCCGGCTTCGCCGCCCCCCTGGGGGCCAAGGACGTGCGTCTGGTGCTGGCGGCCGGCGAGGAACTGGAGGTGCCGATGCAGATCGCCAGCCTGCTGCGCGACCGCCTGATGACCCTGATCGCCACCGGCGGTGCCGAGCGCGACTGGTCGGCGCTGGGCGCGCTGGCCAAGCAGCAGTCCGGCCAGGGTCGGACCTGAAAACGACGGAAGGAGAGATCCCATGACGCTTCACCCCGCGATCGCGGCCGGCAAGGTCGCCGTCGTCACCGGCGCGGCCAGCGGCATCGGCCTGGCCGCGGCCCGCCGCTTCGGCGAGGCCGGCATGACCGTGCTGCTGGCCGACCTGCCCGGCCACGGCCTGGAGAGCGCCGCCGCTGCCTTGAGTGCCGCCGGCATCCAGGCGGTACCACAGCCCTGCGACGTCACCTCCCGCAGCGCGGTCGAGGCCCTCAAGGCCGCGGCGGACAAGCTCGGTACGGTCACGCTGCTGATGAACAATGCCGGCCGCGAGGGCGGCGGCCGCCTCTTCGCCGGCGAAGAGGTCTGGCGCAAGACCCTGGAGACCAACCTCTGGGGCGCCATTCACGGCATCCAGGTCTTCGCACCCGACATGATCGCGGGCAGTGAGCCGGGCGCGATCCTCTGCACCGGCTCCAAGCAGGGCATCACCCTGCCGCCGGGCGACACCGCCTACAATGTCAGCAAGGCGGCGCTGAAGGCGCTGACCGAATCGCTTGCCCACGAGCTGGTGCAGGAGACCGACGGACGAGTCACGGCGCACCTGCTGATCCCCGGCTTCACCTACACCGGCTTCACCCGTGCCCGCGGCGTCAGCGAGAAGCCGGCCGGGGCCTGGACGCCCGAGCAGGTCGTCGATTTCGCACTGGCCGCGATGGCGGTCGGCGACTTCTACATCCTCTGCCCGGACAACGAGGTCGACCGCACCACCGACCTGAAGCGGATGCGCTGGGGTAGCGGCGACATCGTCGAGAACCGCCCGGCCCTGTCGCGCTGGCACCCCGACTACGCCGAGGCCTTCCGCCGCTACATGGAGGAAGAGTGAGCGCATTGCGCCCAGATAGAATTGGCTCCGGCTCGCGCAACCGGATACAGGGGTAATACTCTTCGCGGTCTGTAGTCTCTTTTCCGCCCCGATCGGTGCGGAAATGAGCAGATCAGTCTCCGGCCTTTGCTGTCGAAAAAGCCAAGGTCGATGCGGCCGAGGAACCAGACTGGATCGGCAATCGGGACGCGGGTGTTGGATTGGGCCTCTGCAACGACGGTCGTTTTCATCTCCTTGTGGACGGTTGGTCTCCGGTACCCTATATTCGCGACCATTCAAATTCATGAAATTTTAATTTCTTGAATATTGCGTTTCCTAAAGGGGAAAAAATGGCGCCAAGGCAATACACTATGAAAAAGCGGGCGGCGTCCAAGCGAGAAACACGAGAGCGAATCATTCAGGCGACCGTCGCTTTGCATGACGAAAAAGGGATCGTGCCGACCACGCTCAACGACATCGCAGCCCGTGCCGGGGTCGGTGCAGCGACGGTCCTCAGGCATTTTCCGGACACCAATGCGCTGGTGACTGCCTGCGGGCAACACGTGGCAGCCGAGATGGCGCCACCGCGGCCGGAGGATGCGTCCGCCCTGTTTGCAGGACTTTCAACTACGGACGAACGGCTTGAAAGACTCGTGCTGGAACTTCACGCCTTCTACGCGCGCGGTCGGACACGGCTCGAGATCGCTGAACAGGACCGCACGAGGGTCGAGGCGCTGGACCAATTCCTGGTGATGCTCGATGACGGTCGCAGAGCGCTCCTGCGCGCGGCCATGGAGCCCGACCACCCGGATGAAGCTTTGATTGCCGCACTCATGGCGCTGAGTAGCATCTGCGTTTGGAAATCGCTTCGGAACAGCGGATTTTCACCTGACGAGTCGGCTTCGTTCCACACCGCAATCCTGCGTCGGGCTGCCGAAGCCCTGACCGATGCAGGGGTCGCCTGACCGCGGCCCCCGCCACTGCCGCACGTCTGCCTGATGCCCGAGGGTGACATGCTCGCCAATCCGCCTGATTCCATAGGGCAGCGGATCTCTCGCCTCCATATTGACGGAATATATATTTCGTGAAAAAGTCGCTCCGAGGAAATCAACGACCAAGCAAGCGATTCCATAAGGAGATCGAGATGACAGAACGATACGGAGATACCACCGAGCTACGATTGATCGACAAGGTGCGCGACGAACATGTGGGGGCGCTGAATGCGGGCGATGCCAACGCCTGGGTCGCGCAGTTCGCCGATGACGGCGTGCAGATGCCACCCAACGCCCCTGAAAATGTCGGCAAGGAGCGGATTGCGCAGTGGTCTGGCGGCTTCCTGAGCACCTTCAAGGTACAGTTCGAACTCGATGTCGAAGAGGTGCGGATCATTGGGGACTGGGCCTTCGAGCGAGGCGGCTACGCAATCCGTCTGACCCCCGTCTCGGGCGGACCGTCGATGAGCGACAGCGGCAAATACATCACCATCTACCAGCGCGGCGACGGCGTTGATTGGAAGATCGCGCGGGACATCTGGAACAGCAGCAATTCCATGCCAGCATAACGAAAACAGCCTTCGGCCCGCCGAAAACAGCCCGGCCGGTGGCCAGCACATCAGAGTCCGACCCGGAGAGACTGCAATCTGTACGAATACCCACCTGAACGAAGCACATCGGCGCCTCCAAGCGACCGCAGTAAACTGCTCGCGGTCTGCATCAAGCCGGCCGGAGGCTCTGTCCGCAGATCTGCCCATGCAAACCGCCAGCACGAGGGTTCGAGCTGACTGAGTCAATCCACTGGGTGAAGGTCAGCTCCCCGCCTCCTCATCCTCCGGGCGGGCCCGCTCCCCTTGGTCGGCACCGGAAGGCAGCGGCTGGTCCGGTGCCAGGACCCAGTGGGCGACATCGTCGATCACCACCTCGGCCTCCTTGTCCTTGAACAGCAGATGCCAGCCCTCAGGATAGAGGGCGCGGCGCTGCTCCTCCTCGCCTGCCGGCAGCCGGGTCCAGAGCAGGTCCACGGCTTCCGGCGGGATCAACTCGTCCTTGGCACCGTAGAGCAGCAGCACCGGGCGGTCGAACAGCACGACGCGCTCCTGCGCCAGGTCCATCAGGTCGACCAGACCGTGCACCGTGTCCATCCGCGTGCGCTTGATCACCAGGGGGTCGCGGCCCAGCGCGCGCAGCGCCTCGATGTTGTCGGAGGCCTGCACCCGCACGCCGCGCGGGCTGAGCGCCAGCCAGGGCAGGCTGTGGCTCACCGCCGAGAGGCTAGCACGATAGAGCAGCGGCAGGGTCTCGCGGCTGCGCACCGCCGGTGCCGCCAGGATCACGCCGGCGACCTCTGGCGCGCGGCGCTGGGTCATCGCCGCGATCGCGACCGCCCCGCCCATCGATTCACCCAGCAGGTAGATCGGCGTATCGGGATAGCGCCGCTTCAGCAGGCACAGCAGGTCGAGGGAATCCTCGGCATAGGTCTCCGCCCCCGCCCAGAGGCCTCGGTTCGGCGCATTCCCGAAGCCGCGCTGGTCGTAGGCGTAGGTCGCGATGCCCTCGTCCTGCCAGCGCTCGGCAGCGGGCGCGATGAAGGTGGAATGGTCGTTGAAGCCGTGCAACGCCAGGATCACCGCCTTGGGGGTGTCCTTCGGCAACCCCTCTGGCAACCAGCGGCGCAGGGTGGTGTGATAGCCGTCGCGGGTCTTGAAGAAGGCCAGTTCGGCCGAGCGGCCGTCCTGGATCGCCGCGGCGCCCTGCTCGGGACCCGGCGGCGCCAGGCGCGGCTGGCAGGCGGCGAGGAAGCCACCCACCAGCAGGGCCAGGAGTCCGCGCATGGGTCGCATCGTCCTAGCTGCGGGTGAGCTGCAGGAAGATGTCCTCCAGGTCCGGCTCGTGGGTCGAGAGGTCGACCACGCCCAGACCCAGGGCGGAGAGCGTGGCCAGGATCCCGGCCAGCGGGCTCTGGCTCGCCTGGTAGGAGAAGGTGATCCGCCGCTTGCCGATCAGCTCCGCGCTGTAGCTGTCGAGCGCCCTGGGCAGCGCCTCCAGGTCGCAGTCGACCAGCACCGAGACCTCCTTGGTGTCGAGCCGTCCCAGCAGGGCCCGAGTGCTGTCGCAGGCGATCAGGCTGCCGTGGTTGATGATGGCGATGCGGTCGCAGAGCTCCTCGGCCTCCTCCAGGTAGTGCGTGGTCAGCAGCACCGTGACGCCCTCGGCATTGAGCTTCCGCACCTCGCCCCAGAGCTGCTGGCGCAGCTCCACGTCCACACCGGCGGTGGGCTCGTCGAGCACCAGCACCGGCGGGCTGTGCACCATGGCCTTGGCCACCATCAGGCGCCGGCGCATGCCGCCGGAGAGCGTGCGGGAATAGGCCTCGGCCTTGTCGGCCAGTCCGAGTGAGGTTAGGAGCGCCATGGTGCGCCGCTCGGCGGGCGGCACGCCGTAGAGGCCGGCCTGCAGCTCCAGCAAAGCGCGCGGGGTGAAGAAGGGGTCGATGTTCAGTTCCTGCGGCACCACACCGATGGCGGCACGGGCCTGGCGCGGCTGGCGGTCGATGTCGAAGCCCCAGATCTCGGCCTGACCGCCGCTCTTGATCACCAGCCCGGCCAGGATGTTGATCAGGGTCGACTTGCCGGCCCCGTTCGGTCCCAGCAGGCCGAAGAGGCTACCGCGCGGGATCTCGAGGTCGATCCCGGTCAGTGCCTGCTTGCCGCCTCGGCCATAGGTCTTGGTCAGGCCACGCAGGGCCACCGCGTTCTCGGGCAGTGTACCGGCCGCCTCTTTCTCTCGAACCTGGGCTTGCGTCATCGTCTTCCCGTGTTGCTTTTGATTTTGCACCTGCAGCCGGCCATAAGGTGGCGAGGTCCGGGCGCAAGGGCAAGCCGCGCCGATCGCAGGGCACGATCCCACGCAGCAGGGTCCGGGGTGGGGTCCGGCGAAAATGGCAAGACGGGATGAATGGTCTCGTTGAATGCGCGCCA
This sequence comes from Rhodospirillaceae bacterium N.6G, assembly GCA_046233115.1. Classification (GTDB taxonomy): domain Bacteria; phylum Pseudomonadota; class Alphaproteobacteria; order Kiloniellales; family JACOMY01; genus JACOMY01. The sequence continues at coordinate 45,611 of JBJXHM010000014.1, forward strand.
GCGCACGCTATGATCCGCCACGCAAGAGGTCCCTAGAGAATGAGGCAGCCCAGATGGCTCAGAACGATGCGCCGCTCAGCGCGGAAGCACCCGAAGTGATCGAGGTCGACAAGGAGATCGTCTCCTGCGACGGCGGCGGCGGCGCGCTGGGCCACCCCAAGGTCTGGCTGAACATGCACGGCCGCGGCTGGGTCGAGTGCGGCTACTGCGACCGGCGCTTCGTGCTGCGCGCCAAGAGCTAGGTGTCCTCACCCATGGGCGCAGAGGGCGAGAGCGCGCGCAAGCACCTCTTCCTGGTCGATGGCTCGGGTTATATCTTCCGGGCCTATTTCGCCATCCCCCCGCGCTCGACCTCGAGCGGTATTCCGACCAACGCTGCCTTCGGCTTCACCAACATGCTGATCAAGCTGTTGCGCGACAGCGAGTGCGACGGCCTAGCGGTGGTCTTCGACGCCTCGTCCAAGTCCTTCCGCAACGAGATCTACGGCGAGTACAAGGCGCACCGGCCGGATCCACCGGAAGACCTGGTGCCGCAGTTCAAGATGATCCGCGAGGCCACGCAAGCCTTCGCCCTGCCTTGCCTGGAGATGGAGGGCTACGAGGCCGACGACATCATCGCGACCCTCAGCCGGCAGGCCCGCGAGGCCGGCTGGACCGTGACCATCGTCAGTTCCGACAAGGACATGATGCAGCTCGTCGGCCACGGCGTGGACATGCTGGACCCGCTGAAGCAGCGCCAGATCGGCCCGCAGGAGGTGGTCGAGAAGTTCGGCGTGGCGCCGGAGAAGGTGATCGACGTGCAGGCGCTGGCCGGCGATTCGGTGGACAACGTCCCCGGCGTGCCCGGCATCGGCATCAAGACCGCCGCCCAACTCATCGAGACCTACGGCGACCTGGAGACCCTCTTGGAACGTGCCGGCGAGATCAAGCAACCCAAGCGGCGCGAGAACCTGCTGGAGTATGCCGAGCAGGCGCGCATCTCCAAGAAACTGGTCACCCTGAAGGACGACGTGCCGGTCGAGGAGGGCCTCGACGACTTCGGCATGAAGGAGCCCGACAAGGAGACCCTGCGCGCCTTCCTGGAGCGCTACGAATTCCGCTCGGTGCTGACCCGGCTGGCCGACCAGTTGGAGAGTGGTGAGATGGCCACCGAGGCGGCGGAGGAGCCGCCGGTCGACCAGACCAGCTATGAGCTGGTGCAAAGCCTGGAGGCGCTACAGCCCTGGATCGAGGGCGCGCAGGAGGCCGGCATCCTGGCGGTTGATACCGAGACCACCGGCCTCGACGCGCTCCAGGTCGATCTGGTCGGGGTGTCGCTGGCGCTGCCGGGCGGGCGCGCCTGCTATATCCCGCTGCAGCACGGCAAGATCACACCCAAGGGCGAGACCCTGGACCTCACCACCGAGGTGCCCGAGCAGATCCCGCTGGACGAGGCCATGACCGCCTTGAAGCCGGTGCTGGAGGATCCCTCGATCCTGAAGGTCGGGCAGAACATCAAGTACGACATGCTGGTGCTGGGCCGCCAGGGCATCGAGGTGGCGCCGATCGACGACACCATGCTGCTGTCCTACGTGCTCGACGGCGGCGCGCACGGCCACGGCATGGACGAGCTGTCGGAACTGCATCTTGGCCACCGGCCGATCCCCTTCACCGAGGTCGCCGGCAGTGGCCGCAAGCAGCTCACCTTCGACCAGGTGCCGCTGGACCGGGCGCTGGCCTATGCTGCCGAGGACGCCGACGTCACTCTGCGCCTGCATGAGGTGCTGAAGCCGCGCCTGGTGCCGGCCCGCGTCACCCGGGTCTACGAGACCCTGGAGCGGCCGCTGGTGCCGATCCTGGCCGCCATGGAGCGCCGCGGCATCAAGGTCGACCGCGACAAGCTGAAGGAGCTGTCGGACGACTTCGAGGGCCGGCTCGCCACCCTGGAGACCGAGATCCACAAGCTGGCCGGGCGCCCCTTCTCGATCGGCAGCCCCAAGCAGCTCGGCGAGATCCTCTTCGACGAGATGGGCCTGGACAGCGGCGGGGTGAAGAAGACCAAGACCGGTGCCTATGCCACCGGTGCCGACATCCTGGAGACCCTGGCGGCCCAGGGCCACGACCTGCCGGCCAGGGTGCTGGACTGGCGCCAGCTCTCCAAGCTGAAGTCGACCTACACCGACGCGCTGCAGCAGCAGATCAACCCGGAGACCGGTCGGGTCCACACCTCCTACAGCCAGGCCGTTGCCTCGACCGGGCGGCTCTCTTCCTCCGATCCCAACCTGCAGAACATCCCGATCCGTACCGAGACCGGCCGGCGCATCCGCGAGGCCTTCGTGGCTGAGAAAGGTCACCGCCTGCTCAGCGTCGACTACAGCCAGATCGAGCTGCGGTTGACCGCCGTCATGGCCGACGTACCGGCCTTGAAGGAGGCCTTCGCCGAGGGCCAGGACATCCACGCCAAGACCGCCTCGCAGGTCTTCAACGTGCCGCTGGACCAGATGGATCCCGAGACGCGGCGCAAGGCCAAGGCGATCAACTTCGGCATCATCTACGGCATCTCGCCCTATGGGTTGGCCAACAACCTGCGCATCCCGCAGGGCGAGGCCAAGGCCTACATCCAGGCCTATTTCGAGCGCTATCCCGAGATCCGCGACTACATGGAGCGGACCAAGGCGGCGGCGCGCGAGCAGGGCTACGTCGAGACGCTGTTCGGGCGCAAGGTGCACACCCCGCAGATCAAGGACAAGAACCCGGCCCGGCGCTCCTTCGCTGAGCGGGCGGCGATCAACGCGCCGATCCAGGGCACCGCGGCCGACATTATCAAGCGTGCGATGATCCGCATCCCCTCGGCGCTCAGCGAGGCGGGCCTCGGTGCCACCCTGCTGCTGCAGGTGCACGACGAGCTGATCTTCGAGGTGGCGGAGGCCGAACTGGAGAAGACCACGGACCTGGTGCGCGCGGTGATGGAGGGCGCGCCGGCACCGGCCGTCACCCTCTCCGTCGCACTCACCGCCGACGCCGGCATCGGCCACTCCTGGGCCGAGGCGCACTGAGAGGCGACTGCAAAGCAGAAGGACGCCGGATCGAGACGGTCCGGCGTCCTTCGTCGCTACATCCCTGAAACAGAGAACCTGCCGCGATCCGGCAGCGCTACCTGATCGCGATCCGCACTACTCCTCCTCTTCCACGACCTCCCAATCGGGGCCGGGATCGTAGGCGGTGATGGCCTGCGCCAACTCCAACGTGTCCTCGCCCAGATCGCGCTCGTAGATGATCCCGTTCTCCCCCACCAGGAAGGTCATGATGCCGGTGGTGCCATATTCGGCCGGGAAGGCGATCAGGGCATGGCCGGCCAGCATGAGATCGTTCACCATGTAGTTCATCGTGCCGCCGGGCGCGTCGGCCCCCTGCTCGGTCAGGACGTGATAGTAGTAGCCAAGATAGGGGTCGGGAGCGCGATCCTCGCCGCCGAACTCGTAGCCCTCGGCGGCGGCCCGTGCCATGGCGTCACCGATCGGGCTGTCCGGCACGCCCTCGGCCGGCGGCCAGTAGAGACCGTCGCGATCGTCCGACGAGCTTAGGATAGACCGCGCAAACTCGCGTACGCCATCGTCGTTGTAGTCGGTCTGGCGGTAGGCCTGCTGGGCGAGGACGTAGCCATGCAGGAGGTCGATGACGTCCAGCTCGTTCCGCCCGATACGCCGGTCCAGGATCTCCTCGCGCGCGTCCTCGACATCGAAAGACCAGAGGCCGTCCGCATTCTTCATCATCCTGATCGGCACCGGCCACTGGTCCGTACCGATATAGAGCGTCGCCACATCGCCGCTCTTGTCCACGGCGATCCGGTGCATCTGGTTGTAGCTCCTGAGGAAGTTGCCCCAGATCTCACGGTCCTCGGGCGCCTCGCCAGTCAGGATCACGTCTTCCGCCTCGGGGCCGAAGACCTTCAGCAAGGCGTCCTTGTCCCTGGCGTCCAGGGCGTCGATGACTGCCTGAACCGCCGATTCGGGCGTCTCGAACTGAGCCGGCGCGGCAAGCACCGGGCTTGCAGGAAGGGCCCAGAGAGCCAGAGCCAAGGCTCCGGCGACGATGATTCCACCCTTCATGTCTCTGCTCCTCATCCCTACCTCTTCCCCTTGCGGCGGCTGCCGCCCGACTGACGGCTCTTGGAGCCGCGGGACCGACTCTTCGTGGTTCTGCTTCCACTTCCCTTCCTTAGGGCCGAGGTTTTTCTTGTCTTCGTCGCCCCGGCCTTCCTTGTACCGCCGCCACCGCCGATCGATGCCTTCTTGGAGGTCTTGGGACGCGAAATCGCCCCCGACTTCCGCTGAGTCTTGCTCTTGCTCGCCTTGCCACGCTGGCTGGCCTTCTTGGTGCTGGTGAGGCCTGAACCGCGGTTCTGCTTCAGCGCGCTCGAAGACGTGCGCTTCGATCCCTCCAGGCTTCGCGTGCCCTTGCCGCCGGCCTTGCCCAGCTTGGCCGCGCCGTCACCGCTCCGCGCCTTCAGCTTCTGGTCCAGCTTGTTGCGGCTCACGTCCCGGCTGGTCAGGTTCGTGGCCTTTCGATCGCCGACGCTCCGTCGACCGTCCAGCGTGCCACCACCATCCCGGCGGTCGCGGATCCGGTCACGTGCGTCGGTCCTGGCCTGCCGGTCAGGCTGCCAGGCGCCGTCACGGTTGACGAAGCGATTGCGATTGACGTCGATGTTCACATCACCGTTGACGTAGGTGTTCCGGCCCGGACGCGGATAGAAGTTTCCGTTGTTCCAGTTGACGTAGTTCGGACCGCCGCCGCCCCAGTAGTTCGGACCACCCCGCCAGTAGTCGTCCCAGGGATCGTTGTTATCGAAGATCTCGGCGACCAGCATACCGGCTCCGAAGGAGAGTAGCCCGGTGGTGATCAGCGCAGCGGTGTCGGAACCGCCGCTGTCGCTCTGCACCACCGTCTGCGCCGGCGCCTGGGTGGTATAGACCTGGTTCGAGTCATAGGTGGGCACATAGACGACCTGCGGATCGGCCGGCTGGACGGTGATCACGTCGTTGCTGACCTCTACCGTCTGCGCCTGATTGCTCTCCAGGTTGCCGAGTGCCTGGGCGCGGGCGCGCTGGCGCTGCACCGCATCCAGGACGTCGTCGCTCTGTGCCAGCAGCGCGTCGCCCAGATCCTCTGTGCTGTCCAGGTCCTCGCTCATCCGGTCGATGACCGTGGGGAAGCCGGCGGCCAGCACCGCGACGCTGGGGTCCCAGTCTTCCTGCTGCGCGGCATCCTCGCGTTGGTCGTCCGGTAGATCCTCGTTGTCGTCGACCCAGCGCTGGGCCTTCACGATCTCCAGCGGAAAGGTCGAGGCCATGAGGACCTGCGTCAGCAGGCTGTCCGGATAGAGCGCATAGGGCGCCACCAAGGCGTCAAGCTCATCGGCGCTGTAGAGGTCTGCCTCTTCGGTCGCGGCCTCCGCATTTGCTTCCTGGGTGCCAACATCGCCGCTCGCCTGACCGGATTCGTCGGTGAGTTCGGTCGTACCCTGGTCACTGGACTCGTCGCTGGCCTGGTCTTGCGCATAGGCCGGAGAGGCCAGGTAAAGGCAAAGGCCACAGGCAAAGACGAGGAGACCCCGCGCCGCGGTGCGACCGATCCGCTTCTCGTCGTTCATGTCATGCCCTCCCCCTCCTGCTCTGCAAGGCTGCCTGGCATGCCGCAACCCTGTCCTTCCGCGGCAGAGCCTACCGCGGTTGCTATCTAACCTAGTCTAGATCCAGAAGTGGCGCCAAGCTGCAAATCGTCGGCCGATGCAATTTTTATTCTACACTCCGTAGAGCAGCAATTCGTTTAGTTAACTGACACAACGCACCACCGATGGCAGTGAAGCATTACCTGGCCTTCCGAGGAATCGCGGCGACGCAACGGACCTCTGCAATCTTGACGCTCGCGGGCGGCGGCGCGAGGGGCATAGTTGCGGTATGTCTGTGCAGCGCTCCGAAACGGTGAGGACGGCAGCCGCTCGGGGCGGCCTCCTTGTCGTTCCCCTGCTCTTGCTCCTTCTCGGCTGCCTCTGGGGCGCCAGCTTCTCGATCGCCAAGCTGGCGATCGGCGGCGGCATCCCGGTGCTGGGCTATGCCGCCTGGCAGGCGCTGGGCTCGGCCTTGGTGCTGCTGGTCATCTTGCTGGTGCGCCGGCTGTCACTGCCGCGCGGCTGGAAGGTCTGGCGCTTTTGCCTGATCGCCGGCTTCGTCGGGATCTGCGTGCCCAACCTGATCTTCTACATCGTCATCAGCCACCTGCCCGCCGGCCTGATGGCCGTGGTCGTGGCCACCGCCCCGATTATCACCTACAGCCTGGCGCTCTCGCTGGCGATGGAGCGCGGCAGCCGGCTGCGCAGCCTGGGCATCGGCCTGGGCTTTGTCGGCGCGCTGGTGATCATCCTGCCGTCGAAGAGCCTGCCGGAGGATCTGGACATCCTCTGGCTGTTGCTCGCCTTCGCCACCCCGGCAAGCTATGCGCTGTCGAACCTCTACACCGCGCGCGCCCGGCCGCAGGGTCAGTCCAATCTGGCGATGGCCTGCGGCATGCTGCTCTGCGCCGGCACGATCCAGACCCTGCTGATGGTCAGCCTGATCCCGCCCTACCTGCCGCTGCCGCCCTGGCGCCTGGCCGAGGCCGCGCTCTTCGCGCAGATCGCGATCTCCTCGGTGGCCTACGTCATTCTCTTCTACATCGTGCAGGCGGCCGGTGCGGTCTATTTCAGCCAGGTCGGCTACATCGTCACCGTCGCTGGCCTGATCTGGGGCATGATCTTCTTCGGTGAACAGCACAGCGCCTGGGTCTATGCCGGCACCGCGCTGATCCTCGGCGGCTTCACCCTGGTCAATGCCAGACGCGGCCCAAAGCCGTCAGCCGCCAAGTAGTCCCTGACAGTCCCGCAGCAGCCCCCTGCGCGTGGATCCGGCTTGATCTAGCTGGCCAGCGCCTGGCGGAAGCCCTCGGCCTGGCTGTTGGCGCCGGCATTTCGCAGCACGATGTCGACCGCGGAGAGACGCTTGCCGTAGTAGTAGTTGTTGCGGTCCTGGTCCTCGCCGATCGAGGCGCCTTCGAAGTTCATCCCGGCATAGAGACCCTGGGTCGAGGCGAAGGTGTAGACGTCGGCCTCGAACTGGCCGCTGCTACCGGCGCCGATCTCCTTGCCGATCGGGCCGATCGCGACCGAGGCGCCGGCACCCAGCTCGATGTTGTTCTCCAGGATCCGCTTCAGCGCCTGCTCATGCATGATCACCATCATCACCTGCGAGATCTGGCCGCCGATCTGCAGGCCGATGGACGCGCCGGCCAGGTGGTAGAAGGCGGGATAGCTCCAGACCCCGCCCTGGCGGGCGGCCAACACGCCGCGGCCTCCCTCGGCGCCGATGATGAAGCCGCCCTTCAGCACCGAGGGGAAGACCAGCACGCCGGCGGCGCGGGTCATGAAGTCCTGCAGGCTCTTGTTGTCGCTGTCGTCCAGCATCGAGAGCGCGGTGATCCGCGCCCGCTCCACCAACTCCTCCTCTTCGGTCAGGGCGGCGGCGGGCCGTCCCGCAGCCGTGAGGGCGAGTGCGGCGCCGGCCGATGCCAGCAGGGTGCGGCGACTGGTGATCGTCATCGAAGGACTGTCCTCGTTTCGCTGGGTCACGTCACTGGGTCACACTGTTCGCTAAGCCGCCCTATAGCGGAGAAAGACGGCGTTAGGAAGGCGCGGCACCTCTTGATCCCCGCACCGCCGGCAGACCAGGATAGCGCGCCGCCGTGCGCGGCAGGTCCGATCCAGCATTCACCGGCAGGAGTTTCCCCATGCAGCGACGCGACGTCCGGGTCTTGGTCTTCCAGCACATCGCCTGCGAACATCCCGGCATTTTCCGGGACTTCCTGGCGAGCGACGGCATCGCCTGGCAGGCCGTGGAGCTGGACGAGGGCGAGGCCATCCCGCCGCTGGAGGACTTCGACGTCCTGCTGGTCATGGGCGGCCCGATGGACGTCTGGGAGGTCGAGCTGCACCCCTGGCTGACACCGGAGATGGCGGCGATTCGCACCTGGATCGAAGAGCTGCGCAAACCCTACCTCGGCTTCTGCCTGGGCCATCAGCTCCTGGCCCAGTCGCTTGGCGGACGGGTCGGGCCGGCGCACCAGCCGGAGATCGGCGTGCTGCCGGTCAACCTCACCGAGGCCGGCCGCGCGCATCCGCTGCTGGCCGGCCTGCCGGACCAGCCGACCACCCTGCAGTGGCACTCCTCCGAGGTGCTGGAGCTGCCGCGCAACGGCGTGGTGCTGGCCGAATCGGAGGCCTGCAAGGTGAACGCCCTGGCGGTCGGTCCTGCCGCCTTCGGCGTGCAGTACCATATCGAGATCACCGACCGGACGGTGACCGACTGGGCGGCGATCCCGGCCTACGCCGCGGCGCTGGACAAGGCACTGGGCCAGGGTGCGGTGGAGCGGCTGGAGCGCCGGGCCGCGGCCGAGCTGCCGGGCATGAACCGTGCCGCCCGGCGCCTCTACGACAACTTCATGACGATCGCGCTGGCCCACCTGGCGGACACCAAGGCCGCCGTCTGACAGGCAGCTACTTGTTGCAGTAGATGTCGCCCTTGACCTCGCAGAAGTGCTGCTTGAAGCTCGGCCCCAGCTTCATGCCGCTGTCGATCACGTAGATGTAGTCGGTCTTCTTCTTGTTCACCCCATCGTGGTTGCGGCAGAAGTTGAAGGCGGCCGCCTTGGCCTCATCCATCATGTCTTGCCGTTCTGCCTTGCAGTCCTTCGCGTACTGATGGCCCCAGTAGGATTTCGACTGCTCTGCCTGCGCCAGCGGCGCAACCAGCAGGAGCAGGAGCGTTACCATAATTCTTCTCAACAACCGACCTCCCTCTTTTCTTGAGACAGGACCCTAGCCCAGAGCCTGTCGCGTGCTCAACCGCCCCCCGACTAACGCCGCAGGTTGACCAGGGCGACGCCGAGGCCCGCGATCGCCATGCCCAGCAGCTCGACCCAGCCCAAGACCTCGCCGAACAGCGCCCAGGCGATCACCGCCGTTGAGGGCGGCACCAGGAAGAAGAGGCTGGAGACCCTGGAGGCCGCGCCCTGGCGGACCATCCAGAGCAAGAGCCCGACCGCGCCGATCGAAAGCACCAGGATCAGCCAGGCTAGCGCGAAGATCAGCGATCCGCTCCACTCGATCCAGGCCTCCGGTTCGAAGATCAGCACCGCCAGGCCGCTGCTGATCGCGGCGAAGAGGAACTGTAGCGCGCTGCCGCTGACCGGCGGCATCGCGCCCAGCCGGCGCTTCTGGTAGAGCACCGCCGCGGTGATCCCCAGCAGCGACAGGCAGCAGAGCAGCGCCCCCGCCAACCCCTCGGGCGAGAGCCCGGCCTTGCGCCAGACCACCAGCGCCACACCGGCCAGCCCCAGCACCAGGCCGAGCCACTGCCGCCGCCCGACCCGCTCGCCCAGCAGGGTGCCGGCTGCCGCCGCGACCAGGATCGGCTGCAGCGAGACGATCAGCGCCGAGGTGCCGGCCTCCAGCCCCCAGGAGATAGCAACGAAGACGCCGCCCAGATAGATCGTGTGCAGCAGGGTCCCGACCACCGCCAGGTCGAGGTAGACCCGACACCCGGCCGGCCAAGGTCCGCCGCGGATCGCGACCCAGGCCAGCAGCAGGGCCGCGGTGATGGCGAAACGCAGCGCCAGGAACAGCAGCGGCGAAGCATAGGGCACGCCCATCTTCGCGCCGATGAAGCCGGTGGACCACAGCAGCACGAAGAGCGCCGGCATGAAGGCCAGCAGCCAATCCTTGGTGCGCTCGAATGATCCCGTCAGCCCGCTCATGCGCGGCAAGCTGCCTCAAGGCGTCTTGCCGTGCAGCCCAAATCCTGTGCAGTCCTGCCCTGCAATGGCCGCCGGGCGGTCATCAAGACGACGCAGCGTCGCCGCCCTTTTCCGCCTAGAGTATCGGCAAGCGCGGCCCCTGTGGCGCTATTGCCGCGTCCAGGGACGAAGAGGAGGAAACACCGCCATGAGCCTGCCCCTAGCCAGAACGGCGATCACCGCCATGGCCCTGCTCGCCCTGCCGGGCTGGGCGGCGGCCGAGGCGTTGGACCTGAAGCGCGTCGCGCTCTCGACCGGCGGCCTCGGCTACTTCGAGTACGAGACCGAGGTCACGGGCAATGCCAAGGTCGAGCTCAGCGTTCCGCTGGACCAGGTCGATGACGTGCTGAAGTCGCTGGTCGTCTATGACGACAAGGGGCGGATTGGCACCGTCTCCCTGCCCGGCCGCCAGCCGCTGGCGGAGCTCTTCAAGGGCCTGCCCTTCGACGAGACAGCGCTCTCCTCGCCCGCCGCGCTGTTGCGCGCGCTGGCCGGCGCCGAGATCCGGGTGAGCGGCCCGCAGGAGACCTCGGGCCGCATCCTCTCGGTGGTCGAGGAGAACGAGGCCGACGACAAGGGCCGCGTCACCAGCCGCAACCGGGTGACCCTGATGGGCGCCCAGGGCCTCAGCCAGTTCGTCCTGGAGCAAGCGCGCGAGGTCGCCTTCGTCGATCCGGCCCTGCAGGCCAGCGTCGGCGAGGCGCTGGCGGCGATGGCCAAGCACGGCGAGCGCGACAAGCGCGTCCTGACCCTGACCGCCCCCGGCGAGGGCAGCCGCAAGCTGCGGGTCGCCTACGTCGTCGCGGTGCCGCTGTGGAAGACCAGCTACCGCCTGACCCTGCCGGAGGCCGCCGGAGCCGGCACCGCCGCCCTGCAGGGCTGGGCCGTGCTGGAGAACCAGAGCGGCGAGGACTGGTCGGAGATCGAACTGAGCCTGGTCTCGGGCAACCCCGTCGCCTTCCGCCAGGCGCTCTACGAGAGCTATTACCTCGACCGGCCGGAGATCCCGGTGCAGGTGGTCGACCGCATCCTGCCGCCGGTGGATCGCCAGCGGCTGCAGAAGGCCGGCGGCTATGCCCGCGCCGAGGAGTCCGCCGCCGACAGCGTGGTAACCGGCCTGTTGCAGGCCGCCCCCGCCGCATCGCCGGCGCCTGAGCCGCTCGGCTCAGCCGGCATCGTCGAGGCCGCGACCCAGGAAGGCGTGAGCCAGGCGATCTACCGCTTCCCGACCCCGGTCAGCGTCGAGGACGGCCACTCCCTGCTGGTGCCCTTCCTCGACCGGCAGCTTCCGGTCGAGCGTCTCTCGCTCTTCCAGCCGGGCGTCGCCGGCAGCCATCCGCTGGCCAGCCTGCGGCTCGAGAACGACGGTGAGATCAGCTTCCCGCCGGGTCTGGTGACGCTCTACGAGCGCGGCCAGGACGGCCGCGTCGCCTACCTGGGCGACGCCCAGATCGCGCTGTTGCCGCCGGGCGAGAGCCGCCTGGTCAGCTTCGCGCTCGACGCCAAGGTCAGCGTCGACCAGCGTGAGGACCGGCAGCAGACCATCACCGGCCTGACCCTGAAGGACGGCGTCCTGACCATCCAGCAGAAAGATCGCTGGAGCCGGATCTACGCTGTCAGGGGCGCCGCCGACGCCGCACGTGTGGTGCTGCTGCAGGAGCCGAGGCGCCACGGCTGGAGCCTACTGGAGCCGGGCCAGGAGGTCGAGGAGACCGGTGAATTCTACCGCTATGCCGTCAGCCTGAAGCCCGGCGAGAGCCGCGAGGTCGCCTTCGTCTTCGAGCGCCCGACCCGCGAGCGCGTGGTGCTGGCCGACATCGGTGAGGACCAGCTGGCCTACCTGATCGACGCCCGCTTCGTGCCGGCCGAGATGAAGCATAAGCTGTCCGAGCTGCTGGACCTGCAGTGCACGCTCGCCGATGCGCAGCGCGCGCTGGCCGCCCTGGAGCGCGAGGAATCCGAGATCGTCAAGGACCAGGGCCGGCTGCGCGACAACCTGGGTGCGGTGCCGAGCGACAGCGACCTCGGCCGCCGCTACCTGCGCCAGCTGTCCGACCAGGAAGACCGCCTGGACAGCCTGCGCAGCCAGGCCAAGGCCGGCGAGGCAGCCCTCGCCAAGGCCAAGCAGGCCGTGCGCGACTACATCGCGACCTTGAGCCTGTAAGGTGTGCCAGGGAGGGTCGGAAACGAGCTGACGCCAGTGGGCCACCGCGGTGCGCGTCCCGCACCGCGGTGGCGCTATTCGGCGGAGAGACGGGCGATGGTGTTACTGGTGGAGTGGCCGGGCGAGAGCTCGGCCAGCAGGACCTCGCCGCCGTAGCTCTGCACGAGGTCCGCGCCGACCACCTGGTCGATCGCGTAGTCCGCGCCCTTGACCAACAACTCCGGCTTCAAGGCACGGATCAGGCGCTCGGGCGTGTCCTCGTCGAAGATCACCACGCCGTCGACGCTGGCCAGCGAGGAAAGCACCGTGGCGCGGGCCATCTGGCTCTGCACCGGGCGCTTGGGGCCCTTCAGACGCCGCACCGACTCGTCGCTGTTGAGGCCGACGATCAGGCGGTGACAGCGCGCGCTGGCCTGGGCCAGCAGCGAGACGTGGCCCGGATGCAGCAGGTCGAAACAGCCGTTGGTGAAGCCGATCTTGAGGCCGGCCTGGCGCCAGCGGTGCACCTTGGCACGGGCCTCGTTCAGGCCCATAAGCTTGCTGCCGGCGGTCATGAACTCCTGGGCGTGCAGGGTCTGCATGATCTCGTCGGGCGTGGTGACCGCGGTGCCGACCTTGCCGACCACGATGCCGGCCGCGACATTGGCCAGCCGCGCCGCGTCGAAGGTGGCCAAGCCCCCGGCCATGCCGGCCGCCAGCGCCGCAACCACGGTGTCGCCGGCTCCGGAGACGTCGAAGACCTCCTGCGCACGGGCGGCCAGGTGGCGCGGCCCGGACTCCTCGTAGAGGGTCATGCCCTGCTCGCTGCGGGTGGCCAGGACCGAGGCGATGCCACAGGCCTTGGAAATCAGCCGGGCGGCGGCCACGACCTCTTCGTCGCTGTTGACCGGTAGCCCGCTGGCGTCGGCCAGTTCGCGCCGGTTTGGGGTCACCACATCGGCGCCGCGGTAGCGTCCGAAGTCACGCCCCTTGGGATCGACCACGACGGCACAGCCGCGCTGACGGGCAGCCGCGATCAGGGCCTGGATGGTTGCCGGTCCCAAGACGCCCTTGCCGTAGTCCGACAGGACCATGACCCTGGCTTCTTCCAGGTGCTGCTCGGCGGCGGTCACCAGCGCGTAGGCCAGCGCCGTGGAGAGCGGGCTGGAGGTGCCGCGGTCGACCCGCAGCAACTGCTGATGCAGGGCGACGTGGCGCTCCTTGATGGTGTTGACCCGGCTGCGGTCCAGTAGCAGGTGGCCCAGATCGCCGGTCGCCTCGCTGACCAACTGCTGTAGCTGCTGGCCGGCGAAGTCGTCGCCGATGACCGAGATGAAGGCCGGCCGCGCGCCGAGCCCCGCCAGGTTGCGCACCACGTTGCCTGCGCCGCCCAGCATCACGTCCTCGCGCTCGACATGCATCACCGGGATCGGTGCTTCTGGCGAGATCCGGTCGACCCGGCCGTGCACGAAGCGGTCCAGCATGATGTCGCCGATCACCAGCACGCGGGCGCCGCGTATCGCCTCCAGCGCCTGGCCCAGATCCTGAGCGTCTTCTTGGGCGTCTTCCCGGGCGCCGTCCTGGGCGTCTTCCATCGCTTCGCTCTTGCCTTGCTCGCCGCTCATCTTTTCCCGCCTAGGCTGTTTCGACCAGACCCAGGCCCTGCTCCAGCGCGGCGCAGAGCAGATGTCCCAGGGTGATGTGCATTTCCTGGATATGCGCCGTCACCTCGCTGGGCACGACCAGGGCGATGTCGCAGAGCTCGACCATCTTGCCGCCGTTGCGGCCGGCGAAGCCCACCGTCGCCAGGCCCTGCTCGCGCGCCCGCTCCAGCGCCAGCAGCACGTTCTTCGAGTTGCCCGAGGTGGAGATGCCGATCGCCATGTCGCCCTCGCGGCCCAGCGCCTCGACCTGGCGGGCGAAGAGCTGGTCGAAGCCCATGTCGTTGCCGATCGCGGTCAGGGCCGAGGTGTCGGTGGTCAGCGCGATCGCCGGGATCGAGGGCCGGTCGGTGATGAAGCGCACGGTGAGCTCGGTCGCCAGGTGCTGGGCGTCGCTGGCAGACCCGCCGTTGCCGAAGAACAGCAGCTTGCCGCCGCCACGCACCGTTTCCAGCGCAGCCTCGCAAAGTCTGGCGAAGTCGGCGCCCAGGGCGACACGGGTCCGCGCCGCGACCTCAAGGTGCTCATGAAAGCCGGCGGCGAAGAGCCGATCGCTGTCGAAAGCCGTCATGGCGGCGCCCTCTTTGTCCTCTTTGCGTCTCAAGTGGTGCGATAGATCGCACCGACGGCGGAGACCCGCAAGGGGCCTTTCCCTCATGGCCGGCCCTCGGCGGCGCGCAGCAGCGCGATCAGCCGGGCTGCCACCGCCGAGCGACGCGAGTCGAAGGGACCGCTACCCGGCTGCCGCGCGAAGGCCGCATCCGGCGCCACGCCGGGCGCCAGCACCAGGGCGTCCGGCCAGCCCGCGAGCGGCGGCTCGCCCGCCGCACTGCCGCGCCCGGCCAGCACCGGCACGCCCTGGGCCAAGGCCGCGGCGACGATGCTGGACTTGCCGAGCAGCGCAAAAGGCGTCTGGCTCACCAGCAGCGAGAGCGCATTGAGGAGTTGTACCATCCGCTCGGCTGGCAGCGGTCCCAGGTCCAGCATCGGCAGGTCGGGCAGCGCCGCCCGCCAGGCCGACAACCGCACGGGACCGACGCCGCTATGGCCTGCCAGCAGCAGCAGCGGGCGGCGACCCGCACGCCTGGCGGCAGCAGCGGCCTCGGCCAGGCAAGCCTCCGGCCGCCAGTCCTCCGCCACCCGCCCCATCATTCCGATCAGTGCCCAGTCCTCCAGGCCGGCGGGGCCGCCACCAGCAGCGATGGCCGCGGCGAGCCAGGGGCCAGGCGGCTCGGCCGATACCGGCAGGTGGCTGAAGAGCGGCAGGATCTCCGCCGGCCGGCCCGCAGTCTCCAGGCGCCGGCGGTAAAGGGCGTTGCTGGTGACCACCAGGCCGGGGCCGAGCGCCGCCAGCAGGGCCAGGCTGGCACGGAACTGCCGGGCCTGCCGGCGACGCGCCGCCGGATCACCGCCGGCTTCGAGACTTGATTCCAGCTCGTGCAGCATCACCGCCACGCGCTGTCCGGCCAGCGCCTCGGCGAAGCCGGCCGCCTGACGGCCGAGCCAGGCCTTCGGATGGTAGAGCTGCGGCATGGACTGCAGGAAGACCCAGTCGGGCCGCCAGTCCGCCAGTGCTTCTTCCAGACGGCGCATGCGCTGCGACCAGGGCTGACTTGCCAGGCACTCCAGGTCCGCGTCTGGGGTTCCAGGCCGCGGCGACGCCAGGGCGGCCAGCCGCACCCGCTGTCCGGCCTCGGCCAGCGCCGCGCCCAGGCAGAGACAGTAGTCGCCGACGCCGGTCTCGCCGGCATGCAGGTCGGCGGTGACGATGGCGATGCCGGGGGCTGCCATACCTGGGCGGTCAGACCGACAGCAGGTGCCGGCGGTTCTCTTCCAAGACCACCGCGGTCAGCTTGCCGCCGTAGACCGCGCCGGTGTCGATGCCGATGCGGTTGTGGTGCAGCTCCGGCCCGTGCGAGGGGGTGTGCCCATGCACCACGACCTTGCCGTGGTCGCGATCGGAGCGCAGGAAGCGATCGCGGATCCACAGCAGGTCTTCCTCGCACTGCCGCTCCAGCGCAATCCCGGGCCGCACCCCGGCGTGGCAGAAGTAGTAGCCGCCGGCGCTGTAGAACAGCGGCAGCCTGGCGAGGAAGGCTTGATGCGCCTGCGGCACCTCGCAGCGCAGGATCTCGGTCAGGTCGGCGTAGAGCCGGCCCTCGCCGGCCAGACGGTCGAGGTCGATGCCGTAGGAGAGGCAGGTCTCCTCGCCGCCGTTGGCGAGCCAGACCGAAAGCGAGTCCGGCCCCTCCAGCGCCCTGAGGAAGAGATCCTCATGATTGCCCTTGAGGCAGACGAGGCGGCAGTCCGGGTCCAGACCAAGACTTCCGACCCCCTGCTGCAGGCGCTCCACCAACTGGGCCGAATGGGGACCGCGATCGACATAGTCGCCGAGGAAGACGACCAAGGTCTCGCCCTGCCAGCCGCGAAGGTCCGCCCTGATCTCGTCCAACAGGGCGTCCAGCAGGGTCTGGCACCCGTGCAGGTCGCCGATGGCATAGATCCTTCGCCCGGGCTCCAGAGCAGCAGACACCTCGTTTCCTTTCCAAAGCTTACGTCAGAAAAGGGACGCGACTTTCCGTGGTCAGCGGCCAGGTCGCATGCTATGAAGCATGAGGGTACAGCTTGGCTCAAGCGCGAGCGGCGCGATGGGGTGGCGCAGCCGTGCGGTGCATGGCTGCCGTGCCCTCCGACCATGGAAGAAGGCTATCTTTCGGTGGTTGCAGCAAGGAACGAATGCGATCACTGGCAGGCAAGGCGCAACGTGACTATGGATTTTACAGATCTGTCACAATATTGCCGCGAAAGCCTGCTGTTGCTCGCCTGCGACGGGCAGCCCCGGAACCAGCGGCACCGGCCAGACTAGAGGAAACGTACCCTGACAAACCTGCAGCCCAGCGACGCCGAAGAGCCCGAAGCGCCAACGAAGGAAGTGGCGCCGGCGAAAGGCAAGGCCCTCGCACCGCAGATGCCGGATTCGGTGGTGCGCTGTCTGGCGCGCGCCTCGATCGAGTTCGGACGCCCGATAGACGAGACCGAAGTCCGCGGACTGGCGCCACTGGCCCCCGGCGGGATGACGGTGGAGCAGACCTGTCGCGTGGCCGAGCGCATGGGCTACTTCACGCGCCGCGAAGGCAAGGTCGACGCCGCCGTGCTGGCGGAGATGCCGGCGCCGGTGCTGCTGTTCGGCCGCCGCCCCAATTCCGCACGTCTGGTGCTGGGCCACGAGGACGAGGGCCTGCTGGTCTACGACGGCGCACTGGACGAGACCGTGGTCCTGCCGGCCGGCGCACTTGCCGCCTCCTCGCTGGAGGCGCTGCTGCTGAAGGCCAAGCCGCCCAGGCATGCGGAGAAGCCCAATTGGTGGAAGCTCGCGAACAAGCGCGTCCGCAACGTCATCTGGGAAATCATTCTCTGCTCGGCAGCGATCAACATCCTGGCGCTGGCGATGCCCTTCTTCGCCATGACCATCTTCAACAAGGTGGTGGGTCAGCAGGCGGTCGACACCCTGGCGGTGCTGGTCGTCGGCATGCTGATGGTCTTCGGCTTCGAGGGCGTGCTCAGGGCGCTGCGCGGCTATGTTTCGGCCCACACCGGCGCGCGCATGGACGCCCTGCTCGGCGGCGAGGTGATGCACCACTTCCTGCGCATCCCCTATAGCCAGTTCGAGCGGCAGTCGGCCGGCACGATGGTGGAGCGGATACGCCAGCTCGACACGGTGCGCGCCTTCTTCACCGGCCAAATGCCGATCCACATCGTCGATCTGGCCTTCATCCTGCTGTTCCTGATCGTCCTTTTCTTCATCCAACCCTACATCGCCTACATCGTGCTGGCCGCAGCCCCCCTGCTGGTGGGCGTCGCCGCACTGATGCACAAGAAGCAGATGTCGCTGGTCAGCGAGACCTTCCAGGCCCAGGCCGCCAAGGCCTCGCTGCTGAACGAGACCGTGAACAACTCGCTGACGGTGAAGTCGCTGTCCCTGGAATCGGAGATCGAACGACGCTGGGAGGCCCGCGTGGCCGCTGCAGCCTGGACCTCCTACCGCTCGGGCAACCTCGCCAGCATCTCCCAGGCGGCCGGCCACATCCTGCAGCTCCTGACCACCATGACGCTCCTGGCCGTCGGCGCCCTCTTGGTGATCGACGGCGACATGTCGCTGGGCGCGCTGATCGCCGGCAACATGCTGGCCAGCCGGGTGCTGATGCCGCTGCGCCAGATCGCGTCGGCCTGGCATCAAGTGACCCAGGTGCGCGACGCCTTCCGCCGCATCAACGAGATCATGGACGAGCCGGCCGAGCCCGAGCCCGGCACCAACAGCCTGCTGCCCGACCTGCGCGGCAAGATCAAGGTCGACCACCTGACCTACAACCACGACCTGGAACGCCCGCCGATCCTGAAGGACGTCTCCTTGGTGATCCCGCCGGGCACCATGCTGGCGGTGATCGGCCCCTCAGGCTCCGGCAAATCGACCCTGGCCAAGTGCATCCAGGGACTCTATCCGCCGACCAAGGGCCGGGTGGTGATCGACGGCAGCGACGTGCAGCACATGTCGCTGGCCGCACTGCGCCAGCAGATCGGCGTGGTGCCGCAGGACAGCCAGCTCTTCGCCGGCACGGTGCGCGAGAACATCTCGATGGGCGGCTTCCAGCGCTTCCCCGAGCGGGTGACCGCGGTCGCCAAGTTCGTCGGCGCGCATGAGTTCATCCAGCGCCTACCCAAGGGCTACGAGACCGTGCTGAGCGAGCGCGGCGTCGGCCTCTCCAACGGCCAGCGCCAGCTCATCTGTATCGCCCGGGCGCTGATCCGCAACCCGCGGATCCTGATCCTGGACGAGGCCACCAGCGACCTGGACCCGGTGGCGGAGGACTTCTTCCTGCGCAACCTCAGGCGCGCGGCGCGCGGCCGCACCGTGGTCATGGTGACCCACCGGCTGGCGCCATTGTCCATCGTCGACCAGGTCGCCCTGGTGATCGACGGACAGATCGAGAAGCTGGGACCGCCCAAGGAGGTCATCAGCTACGCCAAGACCCGCATGGCGGAAGTTGCACGCCCGTCCTGAACACCTATCTCTCTAGACGATAGGTCACGAGACGCGCGTAACGCGGAGACGTCAGAAGATGAAGGTGCCCGTTCCCTTCCAGGAGAAGACGCCGGCTGTGCCGCAGAAGCGGTTGCCGGAAACCATGTCGAAGGAGTCGCGCAAGCGCTTCAGCGATTTCTTGCCCGAAACGCAGGCGATCGTGGAGCGTCCGCACTCCCCCTTTGCGCGCACCATCATGTTCGTCCTGGTCGGCCTGGTCGCCAGCCTCATCACCTTTATTTCGCTGGCCGAGGTGGACCAGGTGGCGACCGCGTCCGGCGTGGTGCGCCCGGACGGGCGGGTCAAGGTGGTGAACCATCCGGAAGGCGGCCGCGTCACCGCGATCATGGTGCGCGACGGCGACAAGGTTAAGAAAGGCGACGTGCTCCTGTCGCTCGACCCCAACATCATGAACGAAGAGGTCGAGAAGCGGCGCGACCAGTTCATCGCCACCAGTATGGACGTCGAGCGCCTGCGCGCCGAGGCCGACAACCGCCAGCCCAACTTCGATCCGAAGCTGGTGGCCGAGCGCCCCGACCTGGCCGCGGCCCAGACCAGCCTGTACTTGGCACGCACCGAGGCGGTGACCAGCCGCCGCATCTCGGCCGAGCAGGTGGTGAACCAGCGCACCCACACGGTGGAGACCCTGGAGAGCCGCCTGAACAAGGCCAAGCGCAGCTACGAGCTGATGCAGGAGCAGGTCAGCCGGCTCTCCAAGCTGCGCGAGAAGGGCTACTTCCCCGAGCTGCAGTACATCGGCGCCCAGCGCCAGCTGAACGACGCCGAGGGCACCTGGCTTGAGACTCAGAGCCAGCTCGCCGAGGCCAAGTCGGCCCTGGAGGAGGCGAAGGAGACCCTGAAATCCATCGACCGCGACAACCAGGCCAAGGTGAAGCAGGAACTGTCGCAGGCGCTGTTCCGCTACGACCAGCTCCAGGCCGATCTGGACCAGAGCAACCTGGCGCTGGGCAACCTGGTGATCACCGCGCCCGCCGACGGCATCGTGCAGGAGCTGGCGGTGAACAATATCGGCCAGTCGGTGGCCCCGAACCAGGAGCTGATGCGCCTGGTGCCGATCGGCGACACCCTGATCATCGAGGCCAAGCTCAGCAACGACGACATCAGCTTCGTCTCGGTGGGCCAGCAGGCGCGGGTCAAGGTCGCGACCTACAACTACATCCGATACGGCACCCTGGACGGCCAGGTCGCCCGCATCTCCCCAGACGCTGTGAAGGACGAGAAGACCGGCAAGATGCTGTTCAACGTCTGGGTCCGCACCGACCACAACTACATGGGCGAGGTGCCAGACAGGTACCCGGTATCGCCCGGCATGACGGCGACGGTGGACCTGGTGACCGGCAAGCGGACCATCCTCTCCTTCCTCACCGACAAGCTCCGCCGCACCTACCTCGGCGCCTTCGACGAGCGTTAGAGCAAATCCCGAGCAGACGGAGTCGTCTGCGACGACGATTTGCGTGAAAACACATATGGCCAGAGCATCGCAGCCGAGCACAGGCGAGGCGAAGATGCTCTAGGCTGAATCCGGCTCGGGGCCGGCCTGCCAGTAGCCGCGCTTCACCAGGTCGGCGATGACCTCCAGGGTCACCCGTTCGACCTCCTGGGTGGCGCGGGTGAGCGGTCGGCCAGGGCTGCGCACCAGGTAGAGCGGGCGGCGCAGCACCGGCTCCACGATCGGCGCGGTCACCAGCTCGCCGCGTGCGACCAAGTCCTGGGCCGCGGCCGGCGCCAGGATAGTATAGCCGCTGCCGCGCGCCACCAGGGTCTTGATCTGGGCCAGCGCGTCCATCTCCACCGCCACCGTCAGCACCACGCCGGCAGCGCGGGCATAGCGCTCGATCATGGCCCGGAGGCCGTGGCTCTCCGAGGGCAGCACCAGGTCGAGCGCCGCCAGCTCGGCCAGCGCGAGCGGTTGGCCGGGCGGGCTCGGCAGCGGCCAGGCATCGGGCGCGGAGAAGAAGTGCAGCTCCTCGCTCATCAGCGGACGGATCTGCATGTGCCGCACCGCCTGGACGTCGTAGAGGATGGCAAGGTCGAGGCTGCCCTCCTCCAGCCAGCCCTGGATGAAGCCGCTCATCGCCTCGGCCACGCGCAGGCGCACCTGCGGCAGCGCGAGCCGCACCGTCTCGGCCAGCGGCACTGAGAGCACCATGGAGACCGAGCTGGGCAGGCCGAAGGCGACCGGGCCGCGCGGCGGGCCGCCGGAGTGGCGTAGCGCCTCCCTGGTCTCGTCCAGCGCGGCGACGATCCCGCGGGCGCGCAGCAGCAGTTCCTCGCCCGACTGGGTGAGCCGGACACCGCGCGGCGAGCGCACCAGCAGGCTGACCCCGAGCTCCTGTTCCAAGCCGCGCACCTGCTGCGACAGTGAGGGCTGGGCGATGCCGATACGTGCCGCAGCCGCTGAGAGCGAACCCTGCTCGGCGATGGCGATGAAGTAGCGGAGCTGCTTGACGTCCACGGCGGTTCCTTTTCGAACGACGAGCTATAGGCTCACGCTATAGCTCGTCAAGACTCTCCCTATTTGTGTAGCGGCCCCCGATTGCCCCATGTAGGGGGCAGGAACAGGCAGCCGACCGGCGTCACGGAGACGCTGGCAGACCGCTCCGCCGCAGAAGGGGCCATAGGGAGAAAGACCGATGCGCGATCTGGAAGGACTTCTCGTCGTCTCGCTGGAGCAGGCCGTCGCCGCCCCCTATGCCTCCAGCCGTCTGGCCGACGCCGGCGCGCGGGTGGTGAAGATCGAGCGGGAGGAGGGCGACTTCGCCCGCAACTACGACTCCCTCGCCAACGGCAACTCGGCCTACTTCGTCTGGCTGAATCGCGGCAAGGAGTCGATCTGCCTTGACCTCAAGACCGAGGCCGACCGCAAGGTCCTGGAGCGGATGATCGCGCG
Organism: Rhodospirillaceae bacterium N.6G; assembly: GCA_046233115.1. GTDB lineage: Bacteria > Pseudomonadota > Alphaproteobacteria > Kiloniellales > JACOMY01 > JACOMY01. Next base: position 67,270 of record JBJXHM010000014.1, read on the forward strand.
GGCCGACGTCTTCATCCAGAACCTGGCGCCCGGCGCCGTCGGCCGACTGGGTTTCGGCCCCGCCGACCTGCGCGCCCGCTATCCCAACCTCATCGTCTGCTCGATCTCGGGCTACGGCGAGAGCGGCCCCTACCGTGACCAGAAGGCCTACGACCTGCTAATCCAGGCCGAATCCGGCCTCTGCGCCATCAACGGTACGCCGGAGGGACCGGCCCGCGTCGGCGTCTCGGTCTGCGACATCGCCGCCGGCATGACCGCGTTCCAGGCCATCCTGCAGGCGCTCTTCGCCCGCGCCCGGGGCCGCGGCGGGCGCGCGATCGAGGTGTCGCTCTACCACGCCATGGCCGACTGGATGAACGTGCCCTACCTGCAGTACCGCTATGGCCACAAGGCGCCGACGCGGCAGGGGCTGCGCCACCCGACCATCGCGCCCTACGGCACCTTCACCTGCGCCGACGGCAAGGAGCTGCTGATCTCGATCCAGAACGAGCGCGAGTGGAAGCAGCTCTGCGGGGCCCTGGGCCTGCCGGAGATGGCGACGGACCCGCGCTTCGTCACCAACTCGCTGCGGGTCGAGAACCGTGAGGCGCTGGATTCCGCCATCGGCGCGGTTTTCGCCGAACGTGATCGCGAGGCCAACATCGCCCGCCTTGAGGCCGCCCGCATCGCCTATGGCCGGCTCTCCGACCTGGACGACCTGCTGGCCCACCCGCAGAACCGCCTGATCAAGGTGGAGACCGAGAACGGCCCGATCGAGCTGCTCTCCCCCGGCGCCATCGTCAGCGGCCGGCAAGAGAGCTACGGCCCGGTCCCCGGCATCGGCGAGCAGAGCGAGGCCCTGCGCCGGGAGTTTGGCGGCGTCTGAGCCGCCGTCCGGGACGAGGCCAGCACGGATGGCCGCCTACGTCGCACTACTGCGTGGGATCAATGTCGGTGGCAAGGGGCTGCTGCCGATGAAGGCCCTTGCCGCCCACTTCGAGCAAGCCGGCTGCGGCGCGGTGAAGACCTACCTGCAGAGCGGCAACGTGGTGTTCCGCCAGGCCCCCGAGAAGGTGGTAGGCCTGGCCACGGTGATCGCCGCCGCCATTGCCAAGGCACAGGGCTTCCAGCCCTGGATCACCATCCTGAACTCTGAGGAGCTGCGGCGCGCGACCGAGGCCAATCCCTTCCCCGAGGCCGCGGCCGAGCCTAAGTCGCTACATCTCATTGTTCTGGCCGAGCCGCCGCCGGCGCCGGATCTGGAGGCACTGACCGCCCTCAAGGCCGAGCGGGAGCGCTTCGCCCTGCAGGGAGCCTTCTTCTATCTGCACGCGCCCGACGGCATCGGCCGCTCCAAGCTGGCCGCTGCAGTGGAAAAGAAGCTCGGCGTCCCCGCCACCGCCAGGAACTGGAACAGCGTCACCAAGCTGCTGGAGCTGGCCGCCGCAGACTGAGGCCAGCGCCTCACTCGTCCGACAGGAAATCCTCCGGCTTCAGGTCGCGGTCCTCCAGATAGTCGTCGGTGGTGCGCACGCGGGGGCGCTGGCCGATGGCGAAGGGGTCGCCGCCGGAGAGGTCGGCCTGGTGCTGGATGCGGCAGTCGTCGCACATCTGGATCAGGCGACTGCGCTCGTCGGTCTCGAACATCCAGTGCTTTCCGGCCAGCTTCTCAGTGATCCGCGCGATGGTACCGCGGCTCGCAAAGAGCTTGCCGCAGGAAACGCAGGCGAAGGGCTCATCCTCGTGCAAGGTCTCGGGCCGCAGCGCCGCCGGCTCGAAGGAGAGCCGCGGCTCCAGGGTGATCACCTTCTCCGGGCAGGTCGCAGCGCAGAGGCCGCACTGCACGCAGGCCTGCTCGATCAGCAGCACCGCCGGACGGTCGCCACCGTCGCGCAGCGCGTTCGCCGGGCAGGCCGAGACGCAGGCCAGGCAAAGGGTGCAGCCCTCGCGGTCGATGGCGATGCGGCCGTAGGGGGAGCCGGCGGGCAGCGCGAAGGGCCCGGCCTCGGGCGCCGCTGCCACCTTGAGCTGGGTCAGCAGGCTGCGCGCCACCGTGCGCTTGCCGCCCAGCGGCTCCGGCGTCTTCGCCGCCAGCGGCGGCAGCGCCGTCAGGTTCCAGAGCGCGGCCTCGACCCGGTCGGGATCGGCTTCCGCCAGCAGCAAGAGGCGTTCGGGCTCCAGATCCATGCCGCCGAGGATCGCCTGCATCAGCTCGGCCTCGGCGGCGAGCCCGCCCAGGTCGGCCGCCTTGGCCGGGTCGCTCAGCACCACCACGCGCCCGGCGCCGGCAGTGAGCGCCGCGGCGAAGAGGTCATGTCCGCCCTGACCGACCGAGTGCAGGCCGAGCGGCAGGACATTGACCGGCAGGCCGCGGCCGAGCCGGGCGATGACCGCGATGGTCTCGGCGCCGCGCTCCAGGTCGTGCAGCAACAGCACCGGGTCCTTGCCGCCGGCCGCCCGATAGCTGGAGACCAGCACCTGCACGCGGCGGATCTGCTCGCTCTGGTCGGGATAGCTGTAGCGCACGGCACCGGTCGGGCAGTGGGCGGCGCAGGCACCGCAGCCGCCGCAGACCAGCGGGTCGATGGCCACACCGTCGCCGGCATCGGTGATGGCGCCGGCCGGGCAGAGGTCCAAGCAGTTGCTGCAGCCGGTGATGCCGGAACGCCCGTGCGCGCAGATCTCCGCGTCGTAGGTGACGTAGAGCGGCTTCTCGAAAGGGCCAACCAGGTCGCTCGCCTTGAACAGCGCCAGCGCCACCGCCGCCGGATCGCCCGGATCGGCGCGCAGGTAGCCGTCGCGCTTCTCCCAGCCGGTCAGCGGCGGCGGCGCGCCGGAGAGGTCCAGCACCACCGAGCAGCGCGACTTGGCGCCGTCGCGCGGCAGCAGGAAGATCGGCTCCGCCCGCGCCGAGGGCAGGATCGGCGCATAGCCGTCCACGGTCACCTCGAAGCTGCCGAGCGCGCCCTCGACCCGCACCAAACGCCCACGGTAGAGCGGCACCGGCATCACCTCCGGCAGCACCAGATCCTCCCAGTCGCTCAGCACCAGGCTGACCGAGAGGCGCTGGTTCAGCAGCAGGGCCATGTCGAGCGCCGCCTGCCCCTTGCCGTAGACCAGGCAGACGCCATCCGACACGACCTCTTTCAGGTGGGCGGGCCGCACCTCCTCCAGCGCGGCGGCGATGAGTGCGGCCATCTTGGCGGTCGCCACGCCACCCTGAGTCCAGCCGGCGCGCTCGCGGATGTTGACGAAGGAGACGTCCGCGCCGGCCTCCTCGGCCAGCTCCTCGAACAGCGGCGCCTCCTGGGTACAGCCCACCAGCAGGGGCTCGCCGCCGGCCAGCGCCTCCTCGAAGCGGCCGAGGTCGCGCCGGCAGAGGGCGGAGACCGCGGCATCGGCAGGACAATCCACCGCCCCGGCAATGGCCCTGGCATCGACCTGCATGGTCTTCTCGCAGCTACAAAGCAACAAACGGCGCTTGGCTTGGGGCATAGCGCTCTCTTCTCCCTGAAAACGGCCTGCCGGAGGACTTCCCCCTGGACAGGATGACTTGTGACGATATCTGTAGCAGAACCAGCGCAAAGACAATGCAATGGAGCGAACGGGGATGGATACACCGCGCCAGGCGGAGATGCCGGTAGGCGTCCTGGTAGAGAAACGGCCGGCCAAGAGCGCCTGGATCGACGCGGTCTGGCGGCCGGTGGCGGTCATGCCCGGCGAGGCCCCGGCCGCGCCCTGGACCCCGCTGGCGCAGGAGGAGGATGGCACGGTCCGCTTCTGGGCCGGCGTGGAGCGCCTGGTGCTCTATCGCAGCGACGTCGAGGCCTATCGCTTCAACCTGGAGGGCACGCCCAAGATCTATGTGATCCTGCGTCCGCGCGACAGCCAAGTCTCCGGGGAGATCCCCTACGAGCTGCACCTGGTGACGCTCTCGCCCTACGAGGCCCAGGACCACCTGGACAGCGACGAGGACATCGTCGAGGCGCTGCCGGTGGTGCCGCAGATCCTGGAGTTCCTGGAACGCTTCGTCGCCGCCCAGCCGGAACCGCCCGCCTTCGTGAAACGCAAGCGCGACAAGGCGGTCAAGGAGGAGGTGCAGTTCTCCAAGGAGCCGATCTTCCTGCAGCGACGCCCGCCGGGCGACGTCGAGGAGGCGTGATGACCGGAGATCGCAGGAAGACCGCCGAGCCGCCGGAGGAAGGCGGCTTCCTCTCGCGCTGGTCCCGCCGCAAGCGCGGCGAGGCCCCGGAAGAACTGGCCCCGGAAGAACAGGCCCCGGAAGAGCAAACCTCGCCTCAACCCCTCGCAGCGGCGGAGCCCCGGGGACCCAGCGAGGAGGAGGAGAACCGCAGGGCCGCCGAGGCGGTCGATCTGGAGAGCCTCACCTACGAGTCCGACTTCAACATCTTCATGAAGCCGGGCGTTCCGGCCGAACTTCGCGGCCGCGCGCTGCGCAAGCTCTGGCGCTCCAACCCGCTGCTGGCCAATCTGGACGGCCTCAACGACTACGACGAGGACTTCACCACCCCGCGCGGTGCCGCGCTGACCACGATCAAGACCGCCTGGCGGGTCGGCCAGGGCTTCCTGGAGGAGACCGAGGTGCAGCGCCCGGCCGCAAAGGTGGAGGCCGCGACGGCGGAGGGCGAAGAGGCGCCGGAGGCCTCGACCTCGCTCCGTGCTCCGGAGGAACCAGCCCCGGGCGGACCGGAGATCGAGGAAGAGCCGCCACCGGAAGCAGTGGAAACCGCCTCGGAGGAAAGCGAGGCGGCGCCGCGCCGCGTCGGCATCCGGGCGAGGCTGGACCTGGAGGCCTTCCGCGAACCCAGCTCTGAGGGCTGAACCGGGCTGTCTTGCAGCCTTACCGCAGGTCGAAAGGCGAACAACCACTGTATCGTCTGCCCGAAACCTTCTTCGGGATCCCGACCATGTCCGCCACCGTCTTCCTGGCCGTCATCGGCGCCGCCCTGCTGCATGCGGTCTGGAACGCCCTGGTCAAGGGCAGTGCGGACAAGCGGGTCACCATGGGCGCGGTGGTCCTGGGCCACATGCCACTGGCCGCCCTGGCGCTGCCTTTCGTACCGACGCCGGAAGCGGGCGCCCTGCCCTACCTCTTCGGCGGCATCGCGCTGCATCTCTCCTACCAGCTCTTCCTGATGCAGGCCTACCGGCTGGGCGACCTGACGCAGGTCTATCCCATCGCCAGGGGCTCGGCCCCGCTGCTCGTCGCCCTGGTCTCGCTCGGGTTTCTCGGCGTGCACCTGAGCCAACTGGAACTGCTGGCGATCGCCGTCATCGCCGCCGGCATCCTCAGCCTGACCCTGGTCCGCCGCGCCGACGGGCTGCGCAACGGCAAGGCCGCCCTGCTGGCGCTCGGCACCGGCTGCTTCATCGCCTCCTATTCGCTGGTGGACGGCTACGGCGCCCGCCTGGCCGGCACGGCGCTGGGCTTCTACGGCTGGCTCGCCATCGGCAATGGGCTCGCCATGGCGGTCTTTCTGGCGGTCAGCGCGCCCGGCGTACTGGGCCAGGTGGCGCGCAGCGGGCGCAGGATGTTCCTGGTCGGCGGCAGCGCCTCCTTCGGCGCCTATGCGCTGGTGACCTGGGCCTTCACCCAGGCACCGATCGCGCTGGTCACGGCGTTGCGCGAGACCAGCATCGTCTTCGCGCTGCTGATCGGGGTGTTCTTCCTGAAGGAGCGGCTGGACCTGGCCAAGCTGGTCTCCACCATGACCACCCTGCTGGGCGCCGCCCTGCTCCGCTTCGCCAAGTCCTGAGCCCCCGGCTCCGCGGCCTCCTACCAGCGGCGGCGCAGAACCGCCCAGGTCAGGCGGAAGACCCGGTCCGGCGGCAGCAGCGCCAGCGCGGGGTCGGTCAGGTCGTAGCGGCAGGCGGCGAGACGCCTCAGATAGATCCGGGAGAGCGTGCCCAGCAAAAAGGCGCTGCCGGCGGACGGCAGGCGCGGCCGGCCGCCGCGCACCTCGGACAGCAGGGCCTCGGCGGAGCCAGCCAGCCCCTGTGCCACCCCAGCCAGCGCGTCCTTGTTCTCCCCCTCCAGCAGGGCAGAGCGAGTGAGGCCGGCCTGGCGCAGCAGCGACTGCGGCAACCAGATGCGGCCGCGCCGGCGCCAGGCGTCAAAGGAGCGAAGCTGGCCAATCAGGCCCCAGGCCGTGCCCAGCCGCGCGGCCTGGTCGAGCGTCTCGCCCTCCAGACCCGAGAGGGCGGCGGTCAGGCGGTTGAGCTGGCCGGCGGTATCGGCAGCGTAGCGGGTGAGATCGGCCTCGTCGAGGAAGCCCTCGGAATCGAGGTCGCGCCGACGCGCCTCGATCAACGCCAGACAGGCCTCCGGATCGAGCTGTCCCGACGCAACCAGGTCGGCCAGGGCTTGGCTCACCGGATGGTCGGGCACGGTCGTGCCGCCGGCCATCGCCTCCAGCGCATCGCGCCACCAGGTGAAGCGCATTTCGCCCAGCAGCGGTTCGCTCACCCGCTCGGCGGTTCGGGCCAGCTCCTGATTGAAGGCGTTGAGCGCGAAAAGCGCTTCGCGGCGCGCGGCCGGGGCGAAGACCAGGGTCAGATAGCGGTCGTGGTCCTGCTCCTTGACCTGGCGGCCCAGCGGCGAAAGCGCATCGGCCATCTCGGCTCGGCCTCCTAGGGAACCGCGATCAGCGCAGCGGCCACGCGGCGGTCTTCGGTCGCCAGCACGTTATAGGTCCGACAGGCCGGCCCGCTGGCCATGCACTCGACCACCAGACCAAGACGGTCCTTGAAGGCCTGGCGCATCGCCGGCTTGAAGAAGACCTGTCGCTCGCCACAGCCCAGCAGCAGCAGCTCCACCTTCTCCTCGAGGTCGGTCAGGAAGGCCAGGCTTTCCGGCGTCGCCTCGGCGAAGTCGGCGACCGGCCAGGGCAACACCAACTCCGGCGTCACCACCAGAGAGCCCTGGTGCCGCGTGCCGCTCACCGTGAAGTGGCCCTCGCCATAGCTCTCGATGAGCTGGCGGCCTTCGCTCGGGCGGGGCGTGATATCCATAGCCTCCTCTCCCTCTCGCTGCAGGGATTGGGTCTGACAGGTGATCTAGGGCAGGCGCTCCGAAGATCATCCCGCCCCGTCACTCCCTGTCCGATCAGACGGCCGGCTTCACCTTCTCCGGCTTGACGCCGCTGGGCGCCGAGGGCCGCAGACGCGCCATGGTCAAGAGCGGCACCGCCAGCGCTATCGAGGAGTAGGTGCCGATCACGATGCCGACGATGATGCCAGAGGAGAACCCTCGGATCACCTCGCCGCCGAAGAAGAAGAGACCGAAGAGCGCGAGCAGGGTGGTGCCGGAGGTAAGGATGGTGCGCGACAGGGTGGCGTTGATCGCCTTGTTCAGCACCTCGGGCACCGGCAGCTTCTTGAAGCGCCTAAGCTCTTCGCGCACACGGTCGAACACCACCACCGTGTCGTTGATCGAATAGCCGGCGACCGTCAGCACCGCCGCCAGGGTCCCCAGGTTGAACTCGATCCCGGTCAGCGAATAGAAGCCGACCACGATGATCACGTCGTGCGCCAAGGCCGCGAGCGCAGCCGCACCGTAGGCCAGGTCGAAGCGCACCCAGACGTAGATCATGATGCCCAGCATCGACAGCAGGGTCGCCACCGCCGCCGCCAGGCGCAGCTCGGAGCCGACCGTCGGGCCAACGCTCTCGGTGCGCCGGTACTCCTCGACCTCGCCCTGCAGGGCCTGGCGGACCTTGGTCAGCGCGGCTTCCTGTTCCGCCTCGTCGCCATCCTGGCGCGGCATGTTGATCAGCACCACGTCGGGCTCGCCGAACTCCTGCAGGGTGACGTCGCCGAGCCCCAGCCCGTTCAGGGTGGTGCGCAGGTCCTGCAGGTCCGCCGGTGACTGCGTGGTCTTGATCTCCAGCAGGGTGCCGCCGCGGAAATCGACACCGAGGTTCAGGCCCTTGACCACGAAAAGCGCGACCGAGCCCAGCACCAGGATCAGCGAGAGGGCGTAGAAGAGCTTGGCACGACCGAGGAAGTTGATCTTCGGTTCGACGGGGATGAGGTGGATCAGGTTCATTGGGCCGGCTTCCGCTTAGAGCGGATCGTGATCAGGTAAAATCACCTGATCACGTGAATCCGCTCTATCCTTCAAAATTGTAGAGCAGGATTCAGACGGCAAATCGTTTCGATTTGACGTCATCTTGCTCTAGGCGATCGGCAGCTTGGCGCCGCGCTTCTGGCGCCGCGCCCAGGAGAGCACCATCCAGCGCGTGACCAGGATGGCGCAAAACATGGAGGAGGCCAGGCCCAGCGACAGGGTCACCGCGAAGCCGCGGATCGGACCGGTGCCGAACTGGTACAGCAGGATCGCCGCGATCAGGGTGGTGACGTTGGAATCGACGATGGTGGTGATCGCGCGCTTGAAGCCCGCGTCGATCGCCATGCCGAGCGATCGTCCGGCCCTCGATTCCTCGCGTATGCGCTCGAAGATCAGTACGTTGGCGTCCACCGCCATGCCCATGGTCAGCGCGATACCGGCGATGCCTGGCAAGGTGAGTGTGGCCTGCAGGGCGGTCAGCACGCCGACGATGATGACCAGATTCGCGATCAGCGCGATGTCGGCCATGATGCCGAAGCGACCGTACATGGCGGCCATGAACAGCACCACCAGCACCACGCCGACCACGCTGGCGACCTCGCCGGCCTCGATCGAGTCGGCGCCGAGCCCCGGCCCGACGGTCCGCTCCTCGATCACCGTCAGCGGTGCGGGCAGCGCGCCGGCGCGCAGGAAGAGCGCGAGCCGCGTGGCCTCGTCGAGAGTGAAGCTGCCGCTGATCTGACCGCTGCCGCCGCAGATGGCATCGCGGATCACCGGCGCGGAGATGACGCGATCGTCGAGCACGATGGCGAAGCGCTTGCCAACGTTGGCGCGCGTGGCCTCGCAGAAGCGCTGACCGCCCACCGCGTCGAAGCGGAAGAGCACCACCGCCTGGCCCTGGTCGAAGGAGGGCTGGGCTTCGGTCAGGTTCTCGCCGCTGACGATGACGCGGTCGCTGATGACCTCTTTCACCGGCTGGCCGCTGGGGCCGAGCTGATCGCTGTCCAGCAGCGAGGCGCCGGCCGGCACCCGGTCGGTCTCGGCGTTCACGCCCTCGACGACGAAGCGGAAGGTCAGCTTGGCGGTGCGGCCGATGATGTCGCGCAGCTCGGCCGAATTCTCCACACCCGGCACCTGCAGCAGGATGCGGTCATAGCCCTGGCGCTGGATCGTCGGTGCGCGGGTGCCGGTCTCGTCGATACGCCGGCCCAGCACCTGCAGGGTCTGCTCGATGACGTTGCCGCGCTGCTGTTCCATGTAGGCTTCTGAGAAGGACAGTGCGAAGCGCTCGCCAGTCCGGTCGATGACCAGGTCCGGGAACTCCTCGCGCAGCAGCACGGCCGTGTCGTCGGCGCGTGAGGCCTCACGCAGGGCGAACTGCACCTGGTCGTCGCGCACGCCCAGGCCGCGGACGCCGATCCGGTCCTGCCGCAGCAGCATCAGCACGCTGGCCGAGAGGTCGCGTAGCTGCTCGGTCTTCAGCGCATCGAAGTCCACTTCCAGCAGCAGATAGGAACCGCCGCGCAGGTCCAGGCCCAGATTGATCTGGTCATGCGGAACCCAATCGGGCAGGGAATCGAGCGTCGAACGGCTGAGCACGTTCGGAGCGGCATAGAAGACCGCCAGAACCAAGGCGATCACGATCGTGACCCGCTGCCAGCGGGGAAGTTCTAACATGCTTCGGATCCTAGGGGCGCGGCGCGCGAGGGACCTTGCGGTCGGCGGCCTCGCGGGCCGCCACGGTCCCTAGCGGCCCAGCCGTCAGTCTTTCTTGTCGCCCTCGTCGGCGGTCGCGTCTTCCGTCTCGGCCGGCTTCTCGGCAGTCTTGCCCTTGCGACCACGCGCAGGTGCAGCGGCCGCCACCGGCTCGCTGCGGTCCAACACGGAGGTAATGGTGCTACGCACCACCTTCACCCGGACACCCTCGGCGATCTCGACCTGGACCTCGTTGTCGTTCAGGACCTTGGTCACCTGCCCGACGAAGCCGCCACCGGTCACCACCCGGTCGCCGCGCCGCAGGTTGGTCACCATGCTCCGGTGCTCCTTCTGGCGCTTCTGCTGCGGCCGGATCAGCAGGAAGTAGAAGACCACGAAGATGAGGACGAGCGGCAGAAGCGACGTCAAGATGTCGGCGCCACCGCCACCCGCTGCATCCTGCGCGAAGGCCGGTGAGATCAGCATGAAAGGATTACTCCGCTAAACGGGGGTCTGTAAAAGTCGGCGGACTATAGCGATCCCCTGACAAATTGCAACGCGCCTTGGCGGCGCCGGAACGGCAGTCTTGCCCAGCTCCGGCCGCTCTCCGCGCGGTTAGTCCGAGCCTGCTCCGGCCCCCTTGCGATAGCGAAGGGAGGGGACCTGAAGCGTCCCTTCTCCATTCCCTGCCGCGAAGTCTTTGACCCGGCGGCCCGATTCACCGAACGCTTGGCAGCCAAGCGTTGGTTCGGACCACTCGGGAATTGACCTTGGGGCCGCAGCCTCATATGGCTCGGCCCGCCCTATCTCACAATAGACGCTTCGACGCAATGACCGACGACCTCGCAAATCTGGAGCCGCTGCTGCGCCGGCTCGCCGAAGCCCTGGAGCGCCTGGCTCCGCCGGCGCTCTCCCAGAGCGACCTCGACCAGGCCGATGCCTTCGTCTGGCATGCCGACGAGGGCCGCCTGCATCCGGTGCCCAAGGTGAACCTGGTGCCCCTCGACCTGCTCCGCGGCCTCGACCGCCAGGTCGAGACCCTGCTGGACAACACCCGGCGCTTCGCCCGCGGCTTGCCCGCCAACAACGCCCTGCTCTGGGGCGCGCGCGGCATGGGCAAGAGTTCGCTGGTGAAGGCGACGCACGCGGCGGTCAACGACGAGGCCGAGGCCCAGGGCTTCCCGCGCCTGGCTCTGGTGGAGATCCATCGCGAAGACATCCCCAGCCTGCCGCGCCTGCTGCAAATCCTACGCGACCAGCCGCGCCGGGCGGTGCTGTTCTGCGACGACCTCTCCTTCGACGGCGAGGACGCCAGCTACAAGTCCCTGAAGGCGATCCTGGAGGGCGGCATCGAGGGCCGGCCGGCCAATGTGTTGTTCTACGCCACCTCGAACCGCCGCCACCTGCTGTCGCGCGACATGATCGAGAACGAGCGCTCGACCGCGATCCACGCCTCCGAGGCGGTGGAGGAGAAGGTCTCGCTCTCCGACCGTTTCGGCCTCTGGCTGGGTTTCCACAACTGCGACCAGGCCACCTACTTCGAGATGATCGAGGGCTACTGCCGCCGCTATGGCCTGGCCTTCGAGCGCGAGGAGCTGGAGCGCGAGGCCAGGGCCTGGTCGGTCACCCGCGGTAGCCGCTCCGGCCGCGTCGCCTGGCAGTTCATCCAGGACATGGCCGGCCGCCAGGGCGTCCCGATCGAGCTCTAAGCACCCAGCGCCACAGGCGGCCGCATCGCCTCTAGCCCATCAGCCGCGGTGAGCGAGACGCAGATGCTGACCAGGCGGCGGGGCTCCTCGTAGGGCCAGGGGCGGCCGCGGTGCAGCAGGGCGCGCTCGTCCCAGATCAAGAGGTCGCCCGGCTGCCAGGCGTGGCTGTAAACCGCCTCCGGCCGGGTCAGGGCCGCCATCACCTCAGCGATCAGCGCCTGGCCGGCCGCGGTCTCCATGCCGTCGACGTCGCGGGCGTGCGAGGCGATGTAGAGCGATTCTTCGCCGGTCACCGGGTTGGCGATGACGGCGCGCCAGCACTGGTCCTGCCACTGCGTGATCAGTTCTCGGCGCGCCAGGTCGGCGCTGATCTGGCCGCGGCTGTGGGCATAGCTGTGCCAGAGGCAGCGCTCTGCGATCTGCGCCTTGAGCTCGGGATCGAGGTCGCGCCAGCCGGCCCGGCTGGAGACGAACTCGGTCTCGCCGCCGCGGCTCGGCACGACGCGGGCCTGCAGCAGGTTGGCGAGCGCCGGCACCGGCAGGAAGGTGCTGTCGGTGTGCCAGAGGAAGTTGGCCTGAAGCTGCAGCAGGCGCCAGTCCTCGGCCGAAAGCAGCCCCGCCTCGGTCTCGTTGGAGAGCGGGCAGATCTCCGGCTCGGCGCGGCCGATCACCCGGTCTTCCAGCGGGCCGAAGCGGCGGCCGAGGGCGAGCTGCTCCGCGTCGCTCAGGTGCTGCCCTCGGAACAGCAGCAGGCTGTGCTCCTCGAAGAGGCGGCGGATCTCGGGAAAGCGCCCGCTCTGATCCAGCCGGCGCAGATCGCAGCCGGAGACCTCCAGTCCGAAGTCCTGATGCAGCGGGACGACCTCCATGGTCCTCCTGTCCTTCGTCAGTCGGCGCGCCGGGCCCGGCCGCTGGTGCAGTAGCCGGCGAAGCGCGGCGCCGCCGCCAGATAACCGCAGTCCGGGTCCTCCGGCAAGAAGCCTGCGGCCTCGATCAGCGCCAGAATCGGCCGGTTGAGGTTGCAGCCGCCGGCGAGCCGCCCCCAGGGGCGGTTCAGGCGGTCCTGCCAGCGTCGCACCGCCGGGTCGGGACTGGCGCCGTGCTCGGCGAAGTAGAGGTAGCCGCCCGGCTTCAGGACGCGCCGCATCTCCGCCAGGGCCGCCGCCGGATCGGGGATGGTGCAGAGCGAGAAGGTGCAGACCAGGCTGTCGGCCATAGCGGCCTCGAAGGGCAGCGACTCGCCCGAAAGAACCTCCAACGAGACCGGCATAGGCGCCGCCGCGATGCGCCCGCGGGCCCGGCGCAGAATCGAGGGCGCCGGGTCCACGCCGATCACCTCGGTGACCCTGGCCGGATCGTAGAACGGCAGGTTCAGGCCGCTGCCGAGCCCGATCTCCACCACCCGGCCCGCCGCCTGCGGCACCACCCGGCGACGCAGCGCGGCAACCTGCGGGCTGCTGCAGCCCAGGTCGATCAGGCGCGGCAGCAGGTGCCGCTGGTACCAGGTCTCCGCCATCACCTCTCTCCGCCACGAACCCTGCGATCGGCAGTCTGACACGGCGTCGCCGATTTCGCTTGCGCCGCTGACGGGGTCGTGAAAATCTTCCAGAAATTTTCACGGCAGTGCTGAAATGGATGCGGTCCTTCAGAACGGGCAGGGTAAGAGCGACGCGGAGGCGGGCCGCCGGCTGGGGCAGGATCTGCGCAGCCTGCGCAAGGCGCGCGGCCTGACCCTGGCCGAACTGGCGCTGCAGCTCGGCCGCTCGGTCGGCTGGCTGAGCCAGGTGGAGCGCGGCCTCTCCGAGCCCGCCATCAGCGACCTGCGGGCGCTGGCCGGCGCCTTCGACGTGCCGCTAGGCTTCTTCTTCGCCAACGAGACCGCACCGCCCGACGAGCAGGGCGTAATCGTCCGCCGCGACGCACGCCGCTCGCTGGGCAACAGCCAGGACGGCCTGGTCGAGGAGCTGCTCTCGCCCGACCTCGGCGGCTCCTTCGAGGTCTTTCGCAGCGTCTTCGCCCCCGGCGCCAGCCTGGCCCGGCCGGCGCAGCGCCCGACCGAGGAGGCCGGCTACGTGGTCTCCGGGCTGCTGGAGCTGACCCTGGACGGTCGCTGCTACCGGCTACAGGCCGGCGATTCCTTCCGCTTCAAGGACGAAGCCTTCTCCTGGCGCAACCCCGGTGACGAGCCCTGCGTCGTCATCTGGGTGATCGCGCCGCCCCTCTATTGATTCCTCCGGCCAGGGAGACAGGACCATGGCAGAGCTTCCCACCACCGCCCGCGTCGTCATCATCGGCGGCGGCGTCGTCGGCTGTTCCAGCCTCTACCACCTGGCCAAGGCCGGCTGGACCGACTGCCTGCTGCTGGAGAAGAACGAGCTGACCTCGGGCTCGAGCTGGCATGCCGCCGGCAACTGCCCGACCTTCTCCGGCTCCTGGTCGATCATGAAGATGCAGGGCTATTCCAACGCTCTCTACAAGCGCTTGGGCGACGAGGTCGACTATCCGATCAACTACCACAACACCGGTGCGATCCGGCTGGCCCACACCGAGGACCGCATGGCCGAGTTCCGCCACGCCTGCACCATGGCCAAGCGCCAGGGCTTCGGGCTGGAGATGATCACGGCCGAGGAGATGCGCGCGCTCTATCCCTTCCTGGAGACGCACGACATCCTGGGCGGCAGCTACGACCCCACCGACGGCGACATCGACCCGGCGCAGCTCACCCAGGCCTTCGCCGCCGGCGCCCGCAAGCTGGGCGCCAAGGTGCAGCGCTTCTGCCCGGTCACCGGTGTGCGGCGTGAGGGCGGCGAGTGGGTGGTCGAGACCGAATCGGGTGAAGTGCGCTGCGAGTACGTGGTCAACGCCGCCGGCTACCGTGCCGCCGAGGTCGGCCGCTTCTTCGGCCGCAGGGTTCCCTGCGTGTCCCTGTCGCATCAGTACCTGGTGACCGAGTCGATCGGCGCGCTGACCGAGCGCGGCGACAAGCGCCTGCCGCTGATCCGCGACCCCGACATCTCCTATTACCTGCGCCAGGAAGGCGACTCGCTGCTGCTGGGTCCCTATGAGTGGCAGGCGACGCCGCATTGGGTCACACGCACCGATCCCATGCCGGCCGATTTCTCCTTCCAGCTCTACCCCGACGACCTGGACCGGCTGGAGTTCTACATCGAGGACGCCTGCCGCCGGGTACCGATCCTGGGCTCGGTCGGGGTGAAGCGGGTGGTGAACGGCCCGATTCCCTATACGCCCGACGGCAACCCGCTGGTCGGCCCAATGCCGGGCGTGCCCAACGCCTTCGAGGCCTGCGTCTTCTCCTTCGGCATCGTGCAGGGCGGTGGCGCCGGCAAGATCCTGGCCGAGTGGGTCATGCACGGCGAGACCGAGTGGGACATGTGGTCGATCGACCCCCGCCGCTTCACCGCCTATGCCACCGAGGAGTACACCCGCGCCAAGGCGGTCGAGCTCTATCAGCGCGAATACGCCATCGGCTACCCGCACGAGGAGCGCCCGGCCGGGCGCCCGGCGCTGACCTCGCCGGTCTATTCGACCCTGAAGGAGAAGGGTGCGGTCTTCGGCGCGCGCGCCGGCTGGGAGCGGGCGGCCTGGTTCCCGCGCCCCGGCATCGACCCGGCGGCCCACAGCAACCGCCTGGACCACGGCGAGTCCTTCGACGCGGTCGGCGAGGAGTGCCGCGCGGTGCGCGACGCCGTCGCGGTCATGGACTTCCCCGGCTTCTCGCGCTTCCTGGTCAGCGGCGCCGGTGCCGCGGACTGGCTGGAGGGCCTGATCGCCGGCCGCCTGCCGCGCGTCGGCCGGGTCGGCCTCGCCTACGTCGCCACCAGCAAGGGCCGCATCCTCTCGGAGTTCACCGCGACCCGCCTCGGCGCCGACGAGATCCTGCTGCTGGGGGCCGGCAGCGGCGAGTGGCACGACCTGGACCTGCTGCGGGGTGCCCTGCCCGCAGGCTCCCCCATCACCATCGAGAACCAGACCGCGGCCTGGAGTGCCCTGATCCTGGCAGGCCCCGCCAGCCGGGCGGTGCTCGAGGCCGTCGCCGACCTGGAGTTCGCCGGCGAGCTGCCCTGGATGTCGGTGCAGCCGATCGCCGTTGGTATGGCCCGCGGCCTGGCGCTGCGCGTCTCCTACGTCGGCGAGCTGGGCTGGGAGCTGCACTTCCCGCTCGGCCAGGTACTGGGCGTCTATCAGCGGCTCTGGGCCGCCGGCGAGGCGCACGGCATCCGCGACTTCGGCATGTACGCCATGGACTCGCTGCGGCTGGAGAAGTGCTACCGCTCCTGGAAGCAGGACCTCTCGACCGACTGGACCCTGCTGGAGGGTGGGCTCGACCGCTTCGTGAAGCTCGACAAGTCGGCCTTCCCCGGCAAGGCCGCCCTGGAGGCCGAGCGCCAGCAGGGCTCCAAGGAGCGCTTCGCCCCGCTGCTGCTGGAGGAGACCGACACCGAGGCGCCCTATCTGGCCACGGTCTGGCAGGGCGAAGAGGCCGTGGGGCTGGTGACCTCCTGCGGCTACGGCCACCGCATCGGCCGCTCGATCGCGCTGGCGACCCTGCGCAGCGACCTGGCGGCTGAAGGCACCGAGCTGGAGGTCGAGATCTACGGCCGGCGCACCAAGGCGGTGGTCGCCGCCGAGCCGCTCTACGACCCCGAAAACGCACGGCTGCGCGGCTAGCGCGGCGTCGGATGGACAAGAGGACGAAGGCAAGGACATGACGGATCTTCCCACCCACGCCCGGGCGGTCATCATCGGCGGCGGCGTCGTCGGCTGTTCGGTGGCCTACCACCTGACCCTGCTGGGCTGGAAGGACGTGGTGCTGCTGGAGCGCAAGCAGCTGACCAGCGGCACCACCTGGCATGCGGCGGGCCTGATCGGGCAGCTCCGCGCCACCATGAACATGACCAAGCTGGCCCGCTACTCGGCCGAGCTCTACGGCACCCTGGAGGCCGAGACCGGTGTCGCCACCGGCTTCCGGCAACGCGGCTCGCTGGCCGTGGCGCTGAGCGACGACCGCATGGAGGAGCTGACGCGCGGCGCCAACATGGCCGCCACCTTCGGGCTGGAAGCCCAGGTGATCTCGCCGAAGGAGTGCCTGGACCGCTACCCCCTGCTGGCGCTGGACGGCGTGGTCGGCGGCGTCTTCCTGCCGACCGACGGCCAGGCCGACCCCGGCAACGTGGCGCTGGCGCTGGCCCGCGGTGCGCGCAACCGCGGCGCCAAGGTCCTCGAGGGCGTCAAGGTCACGACGATCACTCAGGACAAGGGCCGCGTCACCGGCGTGGTGACCGACCAGGGCAGCATCACGGCCGAGACCGTGATCAATTGCGCCGGCATGTGGGGCCGCACGGTCGGCGAGATGGCCGGCGTGAAGGTGCCGCTGCAGGCCTGCGAGCACTTCTACATCGTGACCGAGGGCATCCCCGGCCTCTCGCCCGACCTGCCGGTGCTGCGGGTGCCGGACGAGTGCGCCTACTATAAGGAAGACGCCGGCAAGATCCTGCTGGGCGCCTTCGAGCCGGTGGCCAAGCCCTGGGGCATGGACGGCATCCCTGAGGACTTCTGCTTCGACCAGCTCCCAGAGGACTTCGACCACTTCGAGCCGATCCTGGAGGCCGCGGTGAAGCGCGTGCCCACCCTGGCCGACGCCGGCATCCACACCTTCTTCAACGGGCCGGAGAGCTTCACCCCGGACGACCGCTACCTGCTGGGCGAGGCGCCGGAGCTGAAGAACTTCTACGTCGCCTGTGGCTTCAACTCGATCGGCATCCAGTCGGCCGGCGGCGCCGGCAAGGCGCTGGCCGAGTGGATGGAGGCCGGCGAGCCGCCCTTCGACCTCTGGGACGTCGACATCCGACGCATGCAGCCCTTCCAGGCCAACCGCTCCTACCTGGTCGCCCGCGCCACCGAGAGCCTGGGCCTGCTCTACGCCGACCACTACCCCTACCGCCAGTACGCGACCGCACGCGGCGTCCGGAAGAGCCCGATCCACGACCGCCTGGCCGCCAACGGCGCCTGCTTCGGCGAGACCGCCGGCTGGGAGCGCGCCAACTGGTTCCTGCCGGCCGAGGCCGCCGCCCGCGGCGCGACCGCAGACTACCGCTACACCTGGAAGCGCCAGAACTGGTTCGCCTATTCGGCCGAAGAGCACCTGGCCGTGCGCAACGCGGTCGGCCTCTTCGACATGACCTCCTTCGGCAAGATCCGGGTCGAGGGGCGCGACGCCGAAGCGCTGCTGCAGCGCCTTTGCGCCAACGACATCGCGGTGCCGGTCGGCCGCGTGGTCTATACCCAGTGGCTGAACGAGCGCGGCGGCATCGAGGCCGACGTCACTGTCACCCGCCTCTCCGAGACCGCCTTTCTGGTGGTGACGCCAGGCGCCACCCTGCGGCGCGACCTGGCCTGGCTGAAGCGACAGACGCCGGAGGAGGCCTTCGCGGTGGCGACCGACGTCACCGCCGGCGAGGCCGTGCTCTGCGTCATGGGCCCCAAGGCGCGCGACCTGCTGCAGCCGCTGACGCCGCAGTCGCTGTCGAACGACGACTTCCCCTTCGCCACCATGCAGGAGATCGAGATCGGCCTGGGCCTGGCCCGTGCGCACCGCGTCTCCTACGTCGGCGAGCTGGGCTGGGAGCTCTACGTTTCCGGCGACATGGCCTTGCATGTCTTCGACACCATCCAGGCGGCAGGCGAGGCGCACGGCCTGCGCCTTTGCGGCCTGCACGCTCTTGATTCCTGCCGTATCGAGAAGGCCTTCCGCCACTTCGGCCACGACATCACCGACGAGGATCACGTGCTGGAGGCCGGTCTGGGCTTTGCCGTGAAGACCGACAAGCCGCGCTCCAACCTCGGCGACTTCCTCGGCCGCGACGCGGTCCTGCGCAAGCGCGAGAGCGGGCTCGAGCGACGCCTCCTGCAGTTCCGGCTGACCGATCCGGAGCCGCTGCTCTACCACAACGAACCCATCCTCCGGGACGGGCGCATCGTCGGCTACCTCTCCTCCGGCAACTACGGCCACCATCTGGGCGGCGCCGTGGGCCTGGGCTACGTGCCCTGCGAGCCGGGCCAGAGCCTGGCCGACCTGCTGCAATCCGACTTCGAGATCGAGGTGGTCGGCCGACGCGTCGCCGCCGTCGCCTCGGCCAAGCCGCTCTACGACCCCAAGGCGGAAAGGACCCGCCTCTAACCAAGCCCCCCAACCGTCAGCCCGGCGGCGGCCCCAGGAAGGCGCGAACCGGCTCTTAAAGGGAGTGACTGCGATGACTGTGCAAGAGGTGGGCACCACGACCGGCCGACGTCGCGGTCGAAGCGCGCGGGTGGCAGCACGGGCAGCACCGCTGGCCGATGACATCAGGCCGATCCGGCCGGGCTTGCTGGGCGGCAGCTACCGGCCGCTGAGCGACGCGGGCGTCGAGCGCATCCACGAGGCCGCCCTGGAGGCGCTGGAGAAGATCGGACTGGCCCAGGCCATCCCCTCCTGCGTCGAGTACTGCACCGCCGTCGGGGCCGAAATGGGCAGCGACGGCCGGCTGCGCTTTCCCAGATCGCTGGTCGAGGACACGGTCGCCATGGCCTGGCGCAACCAGCCGCTCTACGGCCAGCAAGAGAAGTACGACATGCTGCCGGCCGGCAAGCGCGTCTACTACGGCACCGCGGGCGCTGCGACCCAGTTGGTGGATCTGGAGACCAACAGCTACCGCGATGCCACGGTCCGCGATCTCTACGATTCCGCCCGCATCGCCGAGACCCTGGACAACTGCCACTTCTTCCAGCGGCCGCTGACCGCCTGCGACGTGCAGGACCTGGTCACCCTGGACGTCAATACGCTCTATGCCTGCATTGCCGGTACCACCAAGCACGTCGGCACCAACTTCAACATCGCCGAAGGGGCGGAGGTGGGCCTGCAGATCCTGCACCAGGTGGCAGGCAGCGAGGAGGCCTGGCGCGCGCGCCCCTTCGTCAGCAACTCCAACTGCTTCGTCGTCCCGCCGATGAAGTTCGCCGAGGATGCCTGCCGGGTGCTAGAGGTCTGTGTCAGGGGCGGCATGCCGGTGCTGCTGCTCTCAGCCGGCCAGGCCGGCGCCACTGCCCCGCCCTACCTGGCCGGCGCCGTGGTTCAGGCCGTCGCCGAATGCCTGGCCGGGCTCTGCTACGTCAATGCCATCAAGCCCGGTGCGCCCGCCATCTTCGGCACCTGGCCCTTCGTCTCGGACCTCAGGACCGGCTCCATGTCTGGCGGCTCCGGCGAGCAGGGGCTGCTGTCGGCGGCCTGCGCACAGATGGCGCAGTACTACGACCTGCCGGGCGGGGCCGCGGCGGGCATGTCCGATTCCAAGCTGCCCGACAACCAGGCCGGCTACGAGAAGGGTATCACCGCCGTGCTAGCCGGCCTCTCCGGCCTGAACCTGATCTACGAGTCGATGGGCATGCACGCCTCGCTGCTGGGCTTCTGCCTGGAGAGCATGATCATCGACAACGACATGATCGGCCAGGCTCTGCGCTGCGTACGCGGTATCGAGGTGACCGAGGACAGCGTCTCGCTGGAGATCATGCGTCAGGTCTGTCAGGAAGGGCCGGGGCACTACCTGGGCCACGAGGCGACGCTATCGCTGATGCAACGCGAGTACGCCTACCCGGTAATCGGCAACCGCAGCAGCCCAAAGGAATGGGTGGAGAAAGGCAAACCGGACCTGGTGCGCCGGGCGATCGAGAAGCGCGAGCAGATCCTCTCCAGCGTGTTTCCCGAGCACCTGCCCGCCAGCCTGGATCGCACGCTGCGCGCCAGCTATCCCATCGTCCTGCCCAGGGAAGCCATCTACCCGACGCTCCGGGCGTAAAGGGGGCGCCGCTGCCGGCGCCAATTGGTCGCATGACGGCCCGGCCTCTCGCGAACGCGTCAGGCCGGGCCCAGGGACCTTTCGAGGAGTCACAACTTCAACGCGCATAAATAGCGGCGCAAGGTCGCCCGTCGGCCGTGAAACCGGGCCCGCAAAGGGGGAGGCTCCTGCGCCGGTCTGCTGCCTGGAAATCCGGCATGAGCCTGACCGATAGACGCGCAAGTCCGGCAGGAGGGCCAAGACTGGCAGGGGCAAAGCCCTCCCAAATCTCGCCTGAATGCCTGCGCCGCCCAGGCCCGACATAGGCTTGCCAGCAGCAGCCTCCACTCCGCGTGACCAGGCCGAACCGACCCAACTGGCGGCGGCTTCCGCCTACTTATTGCGCAAAACGAGATTCTGTCAGCAATATCATGACAGCTGCAGTCTGCTCCAAGATGTAATATACTCCGCTGCAGTGCGATACGATGGCTAGGCAGGGAGGCCTGCTTTTCAAGCCGATCTAGTCAGCCATGCAGTTCACGCATTTGTTGCGCCGCAGCAGACCACGGAGGGCGACCAACAAATCCTGAACTCTTTCAGGCTCTTAGATGGCAGAAAAGTGACCAAGGAAAAGGTTGCACTGCGGCGACGAACGGGCTAATTCTGTTTGCATGACGGAAGTGAAGGTTCGTTCGATGGCGGAAAGTCAATTCGATACCTATGTCGAAGGCCTCGTATCGCGTTCAACAAAGGGGATCGGAACCGGGAAAGCGATCCGTCGAAGCAAGCCTTCGACCAACGACTGACCGGCCGATATGCTGATGTCCGCTGCTGCACCTAGAGCTTCGATCATCGTCCGCGCCCTCAACGAGGGGAAGTTCCTGGGACCGCTGTTCGAGGCCCTGAACAAACAAAGCGATCAGTCTTTCGAGGTCATCCTCGTCGATTCCGGTTCAACCGATAATTCCGTCGCCACCGCCGAAGAGTACGGCGTCCGGATCGAGCACATCCGCCCGCAGGACTTCACCTTCGGCCGTTCCCTGAACTATGGCTGCCGGGTGGCGAAGGGCGAGTTCCTGGTGCTCCTGAGCGCCCACACGCTGCCGATGCACAGCGACTGGTTGGCGAACCTGCTGCGCCCCTTCGAGGACGAGCGCGTGAAGGTCTCCTACGGCAAGCAGCGCGGCGGCCTGCTCAACAAGTTCTCAGAGTGCTGCCTGATGCAGTCCTGGTTTCCGGAGTCGGATCTGGCGCCGCAGGACGACTACTTCTGCAACAACGCCAACTGCGCGGTGCGCCGCGCCGACTGGCAGCACCGCCCCTACGACGAGAGCCTGACCGGCTTGGAAGACCTCGCCTGGGCCAAGGAGGCGGTACGCGAGGGCGGCTTGGTCGCCTATGTCGCTTCGGCCGGCATCTACCATCTGCACGACGAGACCTGGAAGAACGTGCGCAAGCGCTACTACCGCGAGGCGCTGGCTTTCCAGGACATCGAGCCTGATGCCTACTTCGGCTTTTCCGACCTGCTGCGCTACAGCTCGCTGAACATTCTCTACGATCTGAAGTGCGCGCTCTCCAGGGGCAAACTCGGTGCGGTGCCCGAGATCTTCCTGTTCCGCGTCAACCAGGCGCGCGGCACCTATCGGGCCTATGCCGAGCGCGAGGCGCGCTCCGCACGCCGCGCTCCCAACGCCGGCCTTCTGCACCTGAAGGACCGCTTCTATCATCCCACCCCCCGCTACGGCGCCGTCAGCGACAGCCTGAGGGGCTGAAAGGGCAAGAGGGTCGGCCGCGGCTGACCTCCGACGATCCAGCCCTGAAGGGACACGCTTGCCGCCCGGGACCACCGGGCAGCCCGTCCGGACAGCGGATCATCGGCGCCGGAACGCGCGCAGCGTTCGGAACCCGCTGAGTTTCAGCAGGAAATGCTCTAGAATTGAACGGACGCGCTTCGGCGCGTCCGATTCGATTCCGCAGGAAGGGGTCAAACTGCCCACCTCTGCCTCGCCCTTGCCTAAGGACCTGCCACCCTCCCATGCGCCTGCCCCAGAGGATACGCCTTGATCCGGTCGGCTGGCTGGGAACGACACGGCTCTTTCCCTTCCACCAGTTGCGCAGGTTCCTACTGCCACTGGCGCGATGCCCCGCGGTTCAGGCTCTGCTGCTGGACCCGCTGGAGGGCCTTCGACGCCATGCGCCGCTGGGCCTAGGCTCGCTGGCTGCCGGCCTCCAGGCGCGCCGGCGGCGGCGCAACCTGGCTCGCCTGGCCGCGGCCGGCAGCCCCCTGGTCTCAGTCGTCGTCCCGGCCCACAACGCAGCCGGGACCCTGGAGAGCGCGGTCGCGAGCCTGCAGCGGCAGAGCTACGACCGGCTGGAGGTTCTGATCGTTGACGACGCCAGCAGTGACGACACAGCAGTCCTGGCGCAGCGCCTGGCGGAGCGGGATCCGCGCCTGCGGCTGCTTCGCAGCGAGCGCCAGCTCGGCGCGGCCAGGGCCCGCAACCTTGGGCTCGCGGCGGCCAAGGGCGCCTACCTCACCTTCCAGGATGCCGACGACCGCTCGACCCCGGATCGGATCGAGCGCCAGCTCGCCGTGCTCCTGGGTTCGCGCCGCCATCTGGCCAGCCTCTGCGCCTATTGCCGGGTGGATGACGACGGCCGGCCGCTCCGGGTGAACGGACAGCTCTACCGCAAGCGCACCACCTCCCTGCTCTTTCCGCGCGACCCGGTGCTCGAGCGCCTGGGTGGTCTGGCACCGTTGGTGCGCGGCGAGGACAGCGAGTACCTGGCCCGCTTCGTCGCCGCCTTCGGCCGCCCGGCCGAGCGCTTCCTCTATGCCCCGCTCTATCTGGCCCACTTCACCACCGGCTCCCTGCTCTGGGCGGAGAGCGGGGTGGAGCGTCGCGGCGACGAGTTGGTCTACGACGTCGAGGAGACCAAGCCGGCGGAACTGGAGGACTATCTCGCCTGGCATCGGGAGATCGCCGCCGGCCGAGCCTCGCCCACCCTGCCTTTCGTTCCGGAAGGCCAACGCGACGATCCGCGCGGCAGGGCTGCAAGCTAGGGCATGGACCCATCGGGTGCGATCGGATAGCTCTTCGCTACCGGTTTTCGGCGCGGAGGCGCGGCAGCCCGGCCGGCTGCCCTGCGCACCCTTGCGGAACCAGGCCATGACCACACGCCAGCACGGATCTGCGGGAAGCTTCCAACATGACCAAACACAAGCTCGTTGCCCTGATGCCCATGCGCCACCATTCCCAGCGCGTTCCCGGGAAGAACTACCGCCCCTTCGGCGACGGCCGTCCGCTCTACCAGCACACGCTCGAAAACCTGCTGTCGGTGAAGCAGATCGAGAAGGTGGTGATCGACACCGACTCCCCGATCGTGAAGGAGCAGTGCGCGGAGAAGTACAAGGACGTGATCGTGCTCGATCGGCCCGAGCACATGCGCGCGCCAGAGATTCCGATGAACGACATCCTGAGCTACGACGCCAGTCAGGTGGAATCGGAGTTCTACCTCCAGACCCACTCGACCAACCCGCTGCTGTCGCACGACACCATGGCGGCGGCGGTCGACCGTTTCTTCGACCAGTATCCGATCTATGACTCGCTGTTCGGCGTGACCGTCATCCGCGACCGGATCTGGGACGTGCTGGGCCGCGCGGTGAACCACAACCCCAATATCCTGCTGCAGACCCAGGACCTGCCGAAGTGGCTGGTGCAGGAGAACTCCACCCTCTACATTTTCGAGCGCAACCGCCTGCTCAACGACCGCAACCGGATCGGCAACCGCCCCTTCCTGTTCGAGGTCAACGAGATCGAGGCCCGCGACATCGACATCGAGATCGACTTCCAGATCGCCGAGATGCTCTACAAAGCCAGAAAGGGCGAAGGCAATGCCTAAGGTCCTCGTTACCTGCCACCACCTGCTGCGCCACATCGACGAGTTCAAGGAGCGCTTCGAGGCCAACGGCATCGAACTGGTGCTGCCCGAGGCCACCGGCCAGCAGTTCTCCAGCGACGAGATGCTGGACCTGATCCGCGGCGTCGACACCTGCATCCTGGGCGACGACTTCGTCGACCGGGCGGTGCTCGAGACCGGCAAGGAGAACGGGCTGAAGGCCATCATCAAGTGGGGCATCGGCACCGACTCGATCGACAAGGTCTCAGCCGCCGAGCTCGGCATTCCGGTACGCAACACGCCCGGCACCTTCTCCGAGGAGGTCGCCGACGCCGCCTTCTCGCTGCTCTTGATGCTGACCCGCGGCTATCACCTGATGCATGCCTCGGTGCAGGACGGCGGCTGGCTGAAGATCCAGGGCCGCACGCTCGCCGGCAATACCATGGGTGTGGTCGGCCTGGGCGGCATCGGCCGTGCCATCGGCCGCCGCGGCACCGCCTTCGGGATGAGCGTCATCGGCTCCGACCCGGTGCCGCTGCCGGTCGACGTGCTCGCGCCCGCCGGCATCACCCAGAAGCCCTTCGAGGCGGTGCTGCAGGAGAGCGACGTCCTGGTGCTGGCCTGTAACCTGACGCCGGAGAACCAGCACCTGATCCAGGCCGAAACCCTGGCCCAGATGAAGCCGGGTTCGACCCTGGTGAACGTCGCCCGCGGCCCCCTGGTCAAGGAGAGCGACCTGATCGAGGCACTGAAGAGCGGCCAAATCGGTGCGGCCGGCCTGGACGTCTTCGAGGTCGAGCCGCTACCGGCGGGGAGCCCGCTCCGGGAGTTCGACAACGTCGTCTTCGGTACCCACAACGGCTCCAACACCCGCG
Organism: Rhodospirillaceae bacterium N.6G; assembly: GCA_046233115.1. GTDB lineage: Bacteria > Pseudomonadota > Alphaproteobacteria > Kiloniellales > JACOMY01 > JACOMY01. Next base: position 92,345 of record JBJXHM010000014.1, read on the forward strand.
AGGGCGTGGACCGGGTGAACGAGATGACCGTCGCCATGGCGCTGGAGATCGTCGCCCAGGCCTAAGTTGGTTCGGAGCGGCCGCCTGTTGCAGGATTGCGCTATTGGCGGCCGCTCGAGTGAGAAGCAGCGTGGCTGTGCATGCCTGCGGATAGAGGCCCTCCGGTCAATCCGTAGGACCTTTCTGATTTTGCTGAGATCACTGAGAGTTACGCACGAACCGCTGCGCTCACAAGAAAGCAGTACCCCAAACACCCGGCCTCATCCGCCGTGGCCGACGGCGATCTCCTCGAGCACCTGCCCATCGGTATCCAGGCAGGCCGCGACCAGGGGGCCTCCGAAGGCGCTGCCACCGTCCAGCGTGACCAGCCCGGGTTCGGCCAGAATGCCAGGCTGGGAGGCGGAAGAGCCACGCACCACGCAGCGGAAAGGGGCGAACTGCTTGACCTCCTCGCCGAAGGCCGGGTGCCCCCACCAGAAGGCGTCGCCCTGCTGCGCCAGGGGCCGGGTTGGGTCGAGCCCGCCGCTGACCAGCAGCAGACCCTCGTCATCGGTGTAGGCGGCCCGGCGCAGGCTGGCATAGAAGTGGTTGTGCCCCTCCTGCGCAGTCATCGCCGCGCGCAGGCCCTGGGTCCAGCGGGTCAGCGACAGCGCCCCGTGGCGGGCCTCCGCCCGGCCCTCGCGCTCGCTGCCGCCATAGGCCTCCAGGGTGGCGCCGACGCCGTGGCTCAGCAGCCATTCCAGCACGCCGGCCGGATCGGCGGCGAACTGGAGCTGCAGCAGCTTCTGCCACATCTCCTCCTGGCGTCCGCGCAGGAAGACGATGTCATCGGGAATGGCGTGGGGAACGGCGAGGATCCGGCGACGGAAGGAGAGCGCCTCGGCGATCGCGCCTAGGCAGTCATCGCCATAGCCGACGACGTTGCCGAGATAGACGATGCGGTCGAAATACTGCCAACGATCGGCGATCTCTTGATGCAGCCGGCGAAGCAACTCCGCCTGCCCGTGCACCCCGCCGACCGCCCAGACGCGCCCGGCGTTCCGCAGGATCGCGATCGTCTGCTGTTGTGCACCCTGTGCCGGAGCTGCCGACCTCGCGCCCGCCATAGACTCCACTCGTCCAAGTCAACTCGACCGATCTACCGGGTCCGACGCTTCGGGCGGGAAAGGGTCCCGCCCGAAGCGTCGGTGCCTCTCGGTCGAAAGAGACTAGACGGCGCGCAGCAGTTCTTCCAGCTTTTGCGCGGCGGTGACCTCGTCGGTCGCCTCCACGGCAGCGAACTCGCGGGCCAACCGGTCCATTGCGGCCTGATACATCTGCCGCTCGCTGTAGGACTGCTCCGGCTGGTCGTCGCCGCGATAGAGGTCGCGCACCACCTCGGCGATCGACACGGGATCGCCGGAATTGATCTTGGCCTCGTACTCCTGGGCACGACGGCTCCACATGGTGCGGCGCACGCGGCTCTTGCCCTTGAGCGTGTGCAGCGCGTCGTCCAGAACCTTCCGCGTGGAGAGCTTGCGCAAACCGGAGTTATGCGCCTTCTCGACCGGCACGCGCAGGGTCATACGGTCCTTTTCAAACTTGATGGAGATGAGGCAAAGGGAAATGCCGGAAATGTTCTGCGTCTCGATCCCGATCACGCGGCCAACACCGTGCGTGGGATAGACCACGTAGTCACCGGTCGAGTAGTCGCTGTCGGAGTCGTCCACGGCCGCGGCCTTGGCAGACTTGCGCGGCGCCTTGCTCCCCGCGGAGACACCGCCGTCACCACTTTTGGTGAGAGCGGAGGCCGAAGCCTGGTCGATCTGGTCCGCACGAGCGTTATCAAGCTGGATCACTTCGCTATCCATTCTCTTTACACCATTCCCTTGCTGATCTAGTGGCTTGCGGCTTCCTCTAGCCAGGCCTGAGTGCGCATTTGCCCTCTGGCCGCTTTGCGCCAGCTGCGGTCATTCCCTAAGCGGTGACGACTGCGATGAACGCGACAGGGCTGTTCCCGTGCCCCCGTAACAAGTGCAGATCCCTGTCGTTCCTAGAGCATATATAATGCCATGCATTTTAAGGAAAATCAACCGATCACAGGCACAGGCCAGCCCCCACGCCGCCGCATAAGTGGCGCCGAGTAATGATGGAGCAGCCGTTTGACCGGCGAAAGAGCTGGGGTCCGGCTCGAGGCCGGCAGGAGTCCGAGCGTTAACCGCTCTTGCCCGGATTGGGGCTGAAGAACTTCTCGTACTTGCCGGCCATGCCGTTGAATTCCTCGGCGTCTGCCGGCGCCTCCCCCTTGCGGGTGATGTTCGGCCAGACCTCGGCATACTCCCGATTCAACTCCAGCCAGGCCTCTGCGCCGGGGTCGGTATCGGGCAGAATCGCCTCTGGCGGGCACTCCGGTTCGCAAACGCCGCAGTCGATGCACTCGTCGGGATGGATGACCAGCATGTTTTCGCCCTCGTAGAAGCAATCCACGGGGCAAACCTCCACGCAATCCATATACTTACAACGGATGCAAGCGTCATTGACGATATAGGTCATGGCGGCGGGCGAACTCCTGCTCTCAGAATCTCGCGGACAATAGTCTCGGCTCCGCGCCCCTTCAAGCCGGATCGGGCCGATTAGGTCAGCATGCCGCCCTAGCGCTTTTGCGGTGTCTCGGCCTCGGACCCGGCCTCGGACTCCGGCGGAAGCGAGGGCGCCACCTTCAGGCTTTCCGCATCTCCACCCTTGGCCGGCGGGAAATGCACCACCCGTTGCGGCAGTGCCATCTCGATACCGGCCTCTGCGAAGCGCTTCACCACGGCCATGCGCAGCTCGTTCGCCACCTCGATCACCAGCATGTAGATGTCCTGCACATAGACCCTGATGTCAAAGTCCATCCCGTCGGGCGAGAAGGCCTTGAAATAGACGTAGGGCGCAGGATGAGCCAGGATCTTGTGGCAGTCGCCGGCCGCCTCCAGCAGCAGGTCGTGCACCTGCTTGGGGTCGGAGGCGAAGGGCACGCGCACGGCGACGTCCACGCGGCCCAGCTTGTTCTTGTGGGTCCAGTTGGTGACTGCGGTGGAGACCAGATCGGAGTTGGGGATCAGCACCGAGGAGCGCTGCCAGGTCTCCAGCTCCGTCGCGCGCACCGAGATGCGCTTCACGACCCCCTCGTTGCCGCCCACCACCACCCAATCGCCGACCTTGATCGGCCGCTCGATCAGCAGGATCAGCCCGGAGACGAAGTTGGACACGATGTTCTGCAGACCGAACCCAATCCCCACCGACAAGGCGCCGGCAATCAGCGCCAGGTTGGTGAGGTCGAAGCCCATCACGTTGATCCCCATCAGGATCGCACCGATCACGCCGATATAGCCGATGCCGGTGGTAATGGACTGCTGCACGCTGTTCTCGGGCGAGATCGCGGCCAGCACGCCGCGGCGCATGCGGCGCTGCACGAAGCGGGTGAAGCCGAGAATGAAGAGGAAGACCAGGATCGCCAGCAGGATGTTGATCGGTTTGATGGTCACCCCTGCCAGGGTGAAGCCCTTCAGGGTGTTGTAGATCCAGACTTGCAGCTCGTCCTCGGCCATGCCGGCCGTCGGCAGCACGATGAAGAGTGCCGCCAGCAGCAGGATCACATCGAGCACGATGAAGACGAAGAGCTCGAAGAAGCTGGTTCCCCGCTCGGTCTTGATGAAGAGGCGCAGCCAGGCACCACGGCGCTTCTGCTGCCGGACCAGATAGACGTGCAACCAGTCCCTGATCGCGCCACGCAGCACCAGGAGGTGAAAACCGGCGGCAACCAGGGTGATGAACATCAGCGCGATGTAGTCGGAAAGCGTGACGTACCCCAGGACAGCCGCCACCATGGAGACCAGGGCGGTGATCAGGGAGAAGAACCGCAACCAGCGCGCCTCGCCCAGGCGTGCCACCGCGGCGGTCAACGCGCTGGCCTCGTCGTCCTCCGCCACCTCCTCGGCTTCCGAGCCTTCCTTCGCTTCGACAGGCTGCCAGAGGCGAGCCGGTAGCAGGGACAGCAGGATCAGCGATCCGACCAGCACCTCGACCGCGTTGGAAACCGATTCCAGAACCTGCCCCGGCTGCAAATCGCGGGCGATCATCCGGAGCGTGAGCACGATGCCGAGGAAGCCGCAGGCGACCAGCCAGCGGCGATAGAGCGCCTGACCGGACCGGGGACTGAGCCGGATCACCCCCCAATTCGGCAGCCGTGGCGCCAGGTTTGCGTGGCCGAGCGCAGCAAGCAGGAAGGCGAAGAGGATGCCTGAGGTCAGCGCGATCGCGGCCGGCTCGATCACCGGGCTCCAGTCACTGTCGGCGGCAATCGCCAGGGTCAGCAGCAAGATCGAGATAAAGGCGAAGGAGGGCAGGAAGAAGCGCAGCGCTATCTCGATCATCGCCGCCCCAACCCGTCGGTGATAGGCGATGGGGCCATCCTGGTCCTTGCGCCGACGGTCAAGCAAGGCGCCGAGGCGCCGGCTGACCGGCACGCCGGCGAGAGCCACCACCAGGGCAGCCACGCCCAGCAGGATGCGGCGGGTCTGGTCCGCCTCCACCGGCTGGTTGCGCGGCGTGAGGCGAGCACCGATGGAGGCCTTCAGCGCCTCGTAGCTGCTCGGCAGGTTCTGCCAGGTCGAGGCTTGCAGGAGCGAACTGCCGCGCTGCAGCAGCTCTTGTGCAAAGGCCCTGATCCTCACCTCGTCCAGCTGACGCAACAGCAGATTGGCCTTGGCCATGACCAGATCGGCCCGCCCCTTGAGCGCCGAGATGGCGACGAAGTCCTGCTCCAGCTTGGCCCGTTCGGCCTGGACTTCGGGCGCCTCGGCCGGCTGTCCCTCTTCCGGCGTCGGACCCAGAGCATCCAGCAGGCGCTGCGCCTCGGCCTGGCGCTGGCCGTAGCGCTGCGCGGCCTGCTCTGCATTTCGCGCCAGCGCAACCAGGGTCAGGCGCCGCGTATTGCGCTCGTTATGATCGAGGTTGGCGTCATTCAGTTCAGCCTCGATCTTGGAGAGGGTTTGGTCCCACTTGGTCAGCGTCTCACTCTCGGACGCCAGGATCTGGCTCTTGATGTCCTCGGGCGACTGCCCCTGCACCGGCCGGGCGGGTGGTGGCTGCCCACCCGATTGGGCTTCTGCCGTCTGAAACAGGGCAGAACAGGCGAACAGCAGCAACGCAAGCCAGAGGGCTTTCCGGGATGCCATCGCCCTAATCCGTCTTGCCAGATAGCCGGCGCAGCAGCCGCCGATCGCGGACCGAGGGTCTGGGAGCCTTGTGCGGCTGGGCCGGTGTGATCCGATTCTCCGCTGTCGGCGGCTTCAGATCCTCATAGAGCTGTTGCGCCTGCGGGGCGCCGCCGCGCCGCTCGGCCAGGCCGAGGATGCGCCAGACCCGGATGTGGTCGCCCTGGGGGAAGGTCAGGACATCGCCCTCGCGCACCTTCTGGTGCGCCTTGTCGGTCACCTGACCGTTCAGGCGCACCTGGCCGGATCCGGCCAGCTTGCTAGCCAGGGTCCGCGTGCGGCAGGCTCTGGCATGCCAGAGCCACTTGTCCAAGCGCATGGCCCCCTTCGCCGCTTCCTCTTCGCTCATCGCCGTCCCTGCCGCATGGCCAGCTTGAGCTGCTTCAGCTCGGCGAAGGGAGAGTCGCTGTCCGGCTCTTTGCGCTTGCCGCCGCGCGGACCGCCTCGGCGCCGGGGTTTGCCGGCGGAGGCCGCGCCGCGCCGCTGAAAGGTCAGCAGGCCGCCCTCTCGATGCGGGCGAAAGCCGATGGCAGCCAGCAGCAACGAGAGCTGCTCCTCGCTGCCGCCGGCCAGCGCGACCAGGGCCGGGGTCGCCTGGAAGGCGCCGCTCTGGCGCGCCAGCCCCGCCGCCTTGCCGGCGATCTGTTCCAGCAGGTCGGCGCGCACCACCAGGGCCTGGCGCTGCTGGCGGATGAGACGGTAGCCGCACGCGGCATAGAAGGTCTCGTCGGCGGCGGGCTCGGCGGAGGCCGGCTCGATCGGCTGGAGCGGCGGCGGCGGTGCTGCGAAGTCGCGCTTCACCTCCCAGAGCTGCAAGAGGATCCGCCGGGCCTTGGCATTGGCCAGCGCCGGCAGGAAGAGGCTTTCCGAGCCCAGCCGCACCCCCAGCGCGGTCAGCGCGCGCCCCTCGCTCTTGCTCAGGCGCAGCAGCCCCTCGGCCGAGCGGCGCGGCATGCAGCCCAGCGACTCGACGAGTTGGAAGGCGATGCCACGCGGCAGCGCCGTCAGCGGTGCGTCACGCAGCGCGAAGAGCGACGCCAGGCGGCGCTTGAGCAAGGCCTGCAGCCAGACCACCAGGCGCAGGCGGATGCGCTCGCGCTGCGGGCCGTCCAGGAACTCGCTGGCGAAGACCTCGATCCCCGGTTCGAGCGCCAGCACGCCGGAGACCAGACGCGCCAGCGGCGCCCCGCGCCATAGCACCCGCGCCTCGGCATCGAGCTGGAAGGCGCCGTCCTCCTCGGCCTCCACCCGGGACACGCGACGCGGCATCTCCTGGGTCAGCGCACGGCGGACCGAGGTCAGGGCTTGGCGCGCGTCGGCGCCCTCGAAACTGGGATCGAGCTGAAAGCGGAAGGCCTTCAGGCGCCCCACGGCGTGGCCTTCCAGCACCACCCTGCCGTCGCGCTTCACCGCCGCCATCATGGTCTCGCCGTCGGCCAGCCGACGGGCGAAGAGGGCGGCACGACGGTCGACGAAGCGCTCGGTCAGGCTGTCGTGCAGGGCATCGGAAAGCCGGTCCTCGATGGCGCGGGCCTGCTCCTGCCAGGCGGCCACGTCCTCCAGCCAGTCGGCGCGGTGGGTGATGTAGGTCCAGGTCCGGATCTCGGCCAGGCGCTGGGTCAGGGTGTCGATGTCACCGGCCACGCGGTCGATGCGGCGGAGCTGCCCCGCGACCCAGGATTCCGGCAAGGTGCCCTGCCGGTCGACCAGGTGCCGGAAAACCTGGGTCAGCAGCGAGAGGTGCTGGCCGGTCATGGTCTTACGAAAGTCCGGGATCTGGCAGACGTCCCACAGCAGGCTGACCTGGCGGTGACCGCGCGCGCGATCCGCTATCTCAGGATCCTTGGCCAGCGCCGCCAGGGCGGCCTGGTCCTCCGCTCCGCGCACGCGCTGCAGCTCCGGCAGCGGCGGCGGGTGGGCGAGGCTGGCGAGCAAAGCCTCGGGCGAGCCGAAGTCCAGCGCGCGCGAGCGCCAGTAGAGGCGGCGCAGCGCCAGGAAGCGATGTTCCTCCACAGCCTCGACGATCTCCGGCGCGATCTCGCCGATCTCGCCGGTAGTGCCGAAGGTGCCGTCGCGCATGTGGCGTCCGGCGCGACCGGCGATCTGTCCGATCTCGCTGGCGTCCAGCCGGCGCATGCGGCGCCCGTCGAACTTGGCGAGCCCAGCGAAGGCGACATGATCGAGCGCCAGGTTGAGGCCCATGCCGATCGCATCGGTGGCCACCAGGTAGTCGACCTCCCCCGACTCGAAGAGCGCGACCTGGGCGTTGCGGGTGCGCGGGCTGAGCGCGCCCAGCACCACCGCGGTGCCGCCGCGCTGCCGGCGGAGCTGCTCGGCGAGCTGATAGACCTCGTTTGCGGAGAAGGCCACGACCGCAGAGCGCGGCGGCAGCTTGGTCAGCTTGCGCGGGCCGCTGTAGCTGAGGGTGGAGAAGCGGGTGCGGTCGACGAACTCCGCCTCCGGCACCAGCTTGCGCAGCAAGGGGCGCACCGTCTCGGCGCCCAGGAAGATGGTCTCGCTGAGGCCACGGCTGTGCAGCAGGCGGTCGGTGAAGACGTGCCCGCGCTCCGGGTCGCCGGCGAGCTGCACCTCGTCCACGCCGATGAAGTCGACGTGACGCTCCAGTGGCATCGATTCGACGGTACAGCAGAAGTAGCGCGCGCCCGGTGGCAGGATCTTCTCCTCGCCGGTGACCAGGGCGACCTGGCCGGCGCCCTTGACCGCGACCACCCGGTCGTAGTTCTCGCGTGCAAGCAGGCGCAGCGGAAAGCCGATGATGCCGCTGGTATGTCCCAGCATGCGCTCGATCGCGAAATGCGTCTTTCCGGTGTTCGTCGGCCCCAGGAGAGCCATCACCCGTGATTCGGAATCACGCGGCATGCGGCGGCCTCACTTCCTGCACTTGCGGCCCTCTGCGCCTTAGCACATATGGACCAGGGAACACCAGAAAAGCCCAAGGTGACAGGGCCCGCGGCGACGCGCGTCCAGGGACGGCCAATGCCGCCGCACCGCTGTTGCCGGCGAAGAAGAGGACAGAAGCGACAGATGAGTGAGCAAGCAGCAAGCGAACACCACAGCTTCAATGCCGAAGTCGGCCGTCTGCTGGAAATTGTAACCCATTCCCTCTATTCCAACCGCGACATCTTCCTGCGGGAACTGATTGCCAATGCGGCCGACGCCTGCGAACGCCGCCGCTTCGCCGCCATCGCCGATCCGGCGCTGCTGCCCGACGGCGGATTCGCCATCGCGCTGATCCCCGACTCGGAGGCCGGCACCCTGACCATCGCCGACCGCGGCATCGGCATGACCCACGACGAGCTGACCGCCAACCTCGGCACCATCGCCGCCAGCGGCACCGGCCGCTTCCTGGAGCAGCTGAAGGCCGAGGGCAAGGGAGCGGACAAGGCCAGCCTGACCCAGATCGGCCAGTTCGGCGTCGGCTTCTACTCGGCCTTCATGGTGGCCGACCTGGTGACCGTGGTCAGCCGCCACGCCGGCAGCAAGGAGGCCTGGCGCTGGCAGTCCAGCGGCGCCGAGGGCTATAGCCTGGAGCCCTCCGAAGAGGGCCCGGAAGGCGGCGGCACCTCGGTCGTGCTCACCCTCAAGGAGGACGCCAAGGACTACCTGGAGCCGCACCGCCTGCGCCACCTGGTGAAGACCCACTGCGAGCACATCGGCTTCGAGATCAAGATCCTCGACGCCGAGGGCCAGGGCGAGGCGATCAACCAGGCCTCGCCGCTGTGGCGCCGCACCCCCTCCGAGGTCACCGCCGAGCAGTACGCCGCCTTCTACCGCGACACCGCGCATGCCTTCGACGAGCCCTGGCAGACCTTCCACTGGAAGGCCGAGGGCGCCATCGAGTACACCGGCCTACTCTTCGTCCCCAGCGAGCGGCCGCCCAGCATCTTCCATCCCGACCGCCAGTCGCAGATCCGCCTCTACGTGAAGCAGGTCTTCATCACCGACGACTGCCAGGCCCTGGTGCCGCCCTACCTACGTTTCCTGCAGGGGGTGATCGACTGCGAGGACCTGCCGCTCAACGTCTCGCGAGAGCTGCTGCAGTCCAGCCCGGTGCTGGCCAAGATCCGCCAGGGCCTGGTAAAGCGGGTGCTGCGTGAGCTGACCAAGGCGGCCGACAAGGACGCCGAGGGCTATGCCAAGTTCTGGGCCGCCTTCGGGCCGATCCTGAAGGAAGGCCTCTACGAGGACGCCGAACAGCGCGACAGCCTGCTGGGCCTGGCCCGCTTCCGCTCCAGCACCGAGGAGGGGCTGACCACGCTGAAGGACTACCTCGGCCGGATGAAGGAGGGGCAGGAGGCGATCTACACCCTCTCCGGCGCCGAGCTGGACCGCCTAGCCAGCTCTCCGCACCTGGAGGGCTTCCGCGCCCGCGGCATCGAGGTGCTCTACCTCACCGACCCGGTCGACGAGTTCTGGACCACCATGGTGACCGAGTTCGAGGGCAAGCCCTTCCGCTCCGTCACCCGCGGCCAGGCCGACCTCGACCGCTTCGACGGCAAGGAAGTGGACCAGGAGGAGAGCCAGGAGAGCGACGAGCAGGGACCGCTGCTGGCTGCCATCCGCCTGGCACTCGGCGACAAGGTGAAGGAGGTGCGGGTCTCCAAGCGCCTGGCCGAGAGCCCGGCCTGCCTGGTCGCCGGCGAGGGCGACCTGGACCTGAACCTGGAGCGCCTGCTGCGCAGCCAGGGCCAGGTCAGCGAGGCCAGCACCCGCATCCTGGAGGTCAATGCCAAGCACCCGCTGCTGCAGGCCATGGGCCGGCAGATCGCCGGCGACGACAAGAGCGGCAGCATCGAAGACAGCGCCTGGCTGCTGTTCGAGCTGGCCCGCGTCATGGAGGGCGAGCCGGTCAGCGACCCGGCCAGCTTCTCCAAGCGCCTGACCCGGGTCATGGGCCAAGCCGTGGGCGCGGGCTGACCCGCACCAACTGAGCTGCTGGGATCAAGCCGCCGGCGGGGAGACCTGCCGTGCGGCGCCCAGCAGGAATCCGTCGCCCGGAACCATCCTGCGGTCCGCTGCGCTCAGCAGGCTGCCGTAGCGCTTGAGCCGCCGATCGATCCGCTCGTCGTAGTAGGCCGGCACCGTGTCGCTCAGGCCCTCGTGGAAGGCGTTGAAGGCCCGGTCTTCGTCGAAAAGCCGGAGCATCTGGCGCAGCTCGCGGCGGTATGACATGAGCCGGAAGCAGAAGAGCGCCCAAAAGATCCTGGCCGCCAGCGGGCTCGGCTGGCGCATGCGTCTGGCGAAGAGCCGCGGCTTCAGGATGAAATCGAAGAGATCGATCTTGCGTGCGATCAGCTCACGCATGGAGTAGTGCACCGGGCGATGGGTCAGCACCGGGCTGGCGTAGTGGATCGGTGGCAGCGGCAGCAGGCGCCCCTCGGCCGCCAGGCTGTCGCGCAACGGGGTGCCGCCGAAGGCCATCGGCAGGTTGATCACCGGGAAGACCGTCGGATAGCGGTCGATGAAGCGCTTGGTGAGCTCGAAGGGCTCGTCGCCGGCATCACCGTCGTCCCCGATCAGGAAGTTGGCCTGCAGCGACGGGATCTTCTCGGTCAGCTCATCGAACTTGTCGCAGACCCGCTCGAACTTGGAGAGACCGACCGAGGCCGATGTCTTGGCCTTGTCGCCGTAGAGGTACCAGGACTCGATCCCCGGCGCGAGGTAGGAGCAGTTGGTGTCGCGCAGTCGGTCGATCCGGTCGGAGCGCAGCAGCGACAGCGAACTCTCGATGATGTAGGGGTTGCGCTTGTCCTTCGGCAGCGCTTCGAAGGCGGCCAGGGTCTGGTCGAAGCGCACCCCGAAGTTGGGGTCGTGGAAGGCCACCAGATTGCCCGGAAAGGCCTCCGCCACCGTCTTGAGGTCGGCGGCCACCTCCTCGGTGCTGCGCGCCGCATAGACCGAGTTCCAGTCCGAGCAGAAGCTGCAGGTGTAGGGGCAGCCGGTACTGGTCAGCAGCGAGACGGTGGACAGCCTGGAGCGCTTGCCGTTGACATAGTTGGCGGTCTTCACGTCCTCCAGGCGTTCGCCGAGCGCGGGGACCGAGATGGTCTTCTTGCCCGTGGTGACGATCTGCCCTGGCGCGATGCGGTCCTCGACCAGGTCGATCACCTCATCCTCGCCGCAGGAGACCACCACATAGTCGAAGAAACGGGCGGCATCCTCGGGAAAGCAGTTCGCATGGGGGCCGCCGATCGCAGTTCTGGCACCAGCCTGCTTCAGCAGCTTGGCAAGCGCATAGGCGAGTGACGACGCCCGCGTATAGGCCGAGACGAAGACGATGTCGCTCTCGGGATCGACCAGGCTCTCGGGGTCGGCTTGACCGAAATAGGTTGCGTAATGCACCCGGTGTCCGCGCTGTCGACACCAGGTGGCCACGACCTGCGGCATGATCGAGTAGTATTGCCGACCGATGTGATTGAGGAAGGTCCTCTCGGCGCCGCGTGGTCCCACCTTGTCGGTCAGGAGATCCAGAATCGATACGCGGCGTGCCGTGACCATGCCTGAATCCCTTCCAGCTAGGCCAAGCTTCCCTCCCCTGAGAGAGGACAATGATCGACCTTTGCGCGCCTGTCCATGGCGAGCGGCGCGCGGCCGATAGCGATCCTGTTGCCGCGCACCCGCGGCCTGCCTAGGGTGCTAGACGAATTGAGGGGGTGACGGTGCAGGCTGAGGACGGCAAGGGAAGGCGGATAGACAGGAGAGGCGAGCCGCATGGCTCGCCAACGAAGGTTGCCGTACGCGTGTGGCCGGCCCCTGCCCCATGACAGAGCGTGCGGGCCGGTCCTGGCTCATCCTCACCGGTCTGACCCTGGGCGTCTGCGTCACCAACGGCTTCGCGCGCTTCGCCTACGGACTGATCCTGCCGGCGATGAAGCAGGACCTCGCCTGGTCTTATACCGAGGCCGGCTGGCTCAACACCGCGAATGCCTTGGGCTATGTGCTGGGCTCCTTCCTCTGCTTCGCGCTGGTTCGGCGGATCTCGTCGTCACGGCTCTTCAGCCTCGGAATCGTGGGAACCTCCGTCTTCCTGCTGGCGACCGGCTTCACCGACGACTTCCTGCTGCAGACGCTCTGGCGCATCCTGACCGGCATCTTCGGCGCGGTGGCCTTCATCACCGGTGGCGCCCTCTCCGCGACCCTGTTCCAGGAGGACCGGAAGCGGAACGCGCTCTCGATCACCGTCTATTTCGGCATCGGCGGCGGCCTGGGCATGGTGCTGAGCGGCGCCATCCTGCCCGCGCTCTTCGACATCCAGGGGCCGTCCGCCTGGCCAATCGCTTGGATTCTGCTCGGCGGGGCCAGCCTCGCCTTCTGTCCGCTCTGCCTGTGGGCCTCGGAGCGCCTGAGGCCGCCGGTCAGGGCGCAGACCCTGCGGGCCTCGCTGCCGGTGGGCAAGATGTGGGCGGAGATCACCGGCTACCTCTGCTTCGGCCTCGGCTACATCGTCTACGTGACCTTCGTGGTCGCCCTGATGCTGGAACAGTCGGCGAGCCCGCTGACCATCTCCATCGTCTGGGTGGTGATCGGCCTCGGCATCATGCTGTCGCCCTTCGTCTGGAAGTCCTTCTTCGCCCGCTACGCTTCGGGCGCGCCGCTGGCGATGATCCTCGCGGTCATGGCGCTGGGCACGGTCTTTCCCGTGATCGCACCCAGCTTCACCGGACTGCTGCTGTCGGCCGTCCTCTTCGGCCTCTCGGTCTTCATGGCCCCCGGCGCTGTGACCAACTTCAGCCGGAAGAACCTTCCGATCGGCTCCTGGGCCGCCGCCATCAGCCTCTTCACCATCCTCTTTTCCTTCGGCCAGACCGTCGGTCCGCTGGCGGCCGGACTGGTCGGCGACCTCTTCGGCGACATCAGCCTCAGCATCCTCGCTGCCGGCATCATCCTGGCGCTCGGCGCCGGCGTCGCCATTCTGCAGCGCCCTTTGAGTGCCGAGGAGGCCCAGAGCGATCGACCTGCAAGGCCCGGATAGGCCACGGCGCCTGGGGATGGCAAATCCCCGGCATGACCACGACCGACCTGACCAAGAGCCCGCACGCCGGCGCCATGCCGGCAGCGGACTGGCTGCGCCTGATCACCCTGTCGCTGCTGTGGGGTGGTACCTTCTTCTTCGCCGAGATCGCGCTGGCCGGCATCCCGCCCCTGACCTTGGCCTGGCTTCGGGTCCTGCTGGCGGCGCTGGCCCTGCTCTCGTTCCTGGCCGCCGCCGGCCGCCTCGGCGGGATCGCACGCTGGCCCTGGCACGACCTGCTGGGCATGGGGCTGCTGAACAACGCCCTGCCCTTCAGCCTGATCTTCTGGGGCCAGAGCGCCATTGCCGGTGGCTTGGCCTCGATCCTGAACGCCACCGCCCCCTTCTGGTCGGTGATCCTGGCGGTCTGGGTGCTGCGCCAGGAGCGCCTCACCGCCGCCCGCGCAAGCGGACTGGCCCTCGGCTTCGCCGGCGTCGTGGTGCTGATCGGCCCGGCTGCGCTCGTTGGTCTCGGCGACGGCCTTTGGCACCAGGCGGCGGTCCTGGCAGCCGCCTTCTCCTATGCCCTCGCCGGCTTCTGGGGCCGCAGGCTGACGGGGCTCAGCGCGGAGCAGGCCGCCTGCGGTCAGTTGCTGTCCTCCAGCCTCTTACTGGCACCGCTTGCCTTGCTGGTCGATCGCCCCTGGACCTTGCCGCTGCCGGCGCCCACGGTGCTCCTGGCGGTGCTTGCGCTTGCCCTCTTCAGCACGGCGCTCGCCTATCTTCTGTTCTTCCGCATCTTGAAAAGCGCCGGACCAACGAATCTACTTTTGGTCACCCTCCTTATTCCGCCCTCCGCCCTGCTTCTAGGCAGCTTGTTCTTGAATGAATCCTTCGGCTATGCGGAATCCGGAGGTCTGTTGCTCATTTTTGCGGGACTGGCTGCGATAGATGGTCGCTGCTTTGGATATTTGTCTAGATGTTTTCGACACTAGAAAATGCATGCGACAACTACTGCAAAGGCTCCCGCTGTCACAAAAGGATAACATGTTTGTAACCGTCCAGTGACCCGCCGGGACTAGCGTCTCGCTCGCATCGGGGGGCGAACTGTGGGCCCAACAGCCGCCGCGGCTGCTCCCCTGCGTCGCGAAGGGATTGAGGGTGGAACCAGTCTGACATCCCGACGCACGAGATATGTCCTCTAAGGAGCTGCCTTTCACCATGAACAAACCTCTCCTTCTGGCGGCCGTCGCCGCCGTTGGCCTCGGTTTCGCTGCCGAGGCTTCGGCGCGTGACCAGATCCGCATCGTCGGTTCCTCGACCGTCTATCCCTTCGCCATCGCCGTGGCCGAGGACTTCGGCCGCTCGACCAGCTTCCCGACCCCGGTGATCGAGTCGACCGGTTCGGGCGGCGGCCTCAAGCTCTTCTGCGAGGGCGTAGGCACCGACACCCCGGACATCACCAACGCGTCGCGCGCGATCAAGACCAGCGAGATCGAGCTCTGCGAGAGCAACGGCGTCACCGACATCGTCGAGGTGAAGATCGGCTTCGACGGCATCGTGCTCGCCAACTCGAAGACCAGCGAGACCTACAACCTGACCAAGCCGGAGATCTTCCTGGCTCTGGCCAAGTCGGTCCCGATGGACGGCGAGGTCGGCCCGAACCCCTACACCAAGTGGAACGAGATCGACCCGAACCTGCCGGACGAGAAGATCGAGGTCTACGGCCCGCCCCCGACCTCCGGCACGCGTGACGCCTTCGTCGAGCTGGTGATGGAGGAGGCCTGCGAGACCTTCCCCGTGTTCGAGGCGATGAGCAAGGGCGACCGCAAGGCCTTCTGCGCCGAGATCCGTGAGGACGGCGCCTTCATCGAGGCTGGCGAGAACGACAACCTGATCGTCCAGAAGCTGGAAGCCAACCCGCGTGCCATCGGCATCTTCGGCTTCTCCTTCCTCGACCAGAACGCCGACAAGATCCACGGCTCGCTGGTCGACGGCGTGGCCCCGACCTTCGAGAACATCGCTGACGGCACCTACCCGGTCTCCCGTCCGCTGTTCTTCTACGTGAAGTCGGCCCACATCGGTGTGATCCCCGGCATGGCCGAGTACATCGACATCTTCACCAGCGAAGCGGCCTCCGGCGACGACGGCTTCCTGGCCGATCGCGGCCTGATCCCGCTGCCGGCCGACCAGCACCAGACCATGCGTGCCAACGCGACCGCGCTGAAGACCATCAAAGAGCTCCAGAACCACGAGAACTAGGCTCTTTGTAGAGAACGGAGGGCGGCGGCTTCGGTCGCCGCCCTCACGCCTCGCTCTCACAAGGCCGGTGGAGACACCATGACGATCCTCCTCGTTGTCGTCGCTGTCGCCCTGCTCGCGCTGATCGGCTACCTGATGGGTCGCCAGCGCGCAGAGCTGATCGCCAGCACGCAGACCCTGCACTCCAGACCCGGCTACCACGGCGCCTTCATCGCGCTCTGGACCCTGATTGCCGGCTTCGCCCTGATCCTGTTCTGGGTGATCTTCGAGCCGGTCATCGCCCGCTGGCTGCTGATCTCCTGGCTGCCGGCCGAGCAACAGGCGCTGCCCGAGGCGCAGCTCAACCTGGTCATCACCAACATCGTCAATCAGCTCTCCAGCGGCATCAAGATCTCCGAGCTGTCGCCCGCAGAGATCGACGCCGGCGAGCGCTACGCCGCCTTCCGCTCGGTGGCGAGTTGGCTCCTGATCGTGGTCGGCGTGGCCGTCGCGCTCGCCGCCGCCTGGCTCAGCCTGCGCCGCCTCTCGCCCGGCTTCCGGGCGCGCAACAAGGTCGAGCTGATCGTGCGCATCGCCATGATCGTGGCCTCCACGATCGCGATCCTGACCACCTTCGGCATCGTCTTCTCGCTGCTGTTCGAGGCGCTGCGGTTCTTCGCGCGGGTGCCCTTCTTCGACTTCCTCTTCGGCATGAGCTGGAGCCCGCAGACCGCGATCCGTGCTGACCAGGTCGGCTCGTCGGGCGAGTTCGGCGCGATCCCGCTGATGGCCGGCACCCTTTTGATCACGGTCATCGCCATGGCCGTCGCGGTGCCGATCGGCCTCTTCTCGGCGATCTACATGTCTGAGTACGCCGGCCCGAAGATGCGCGGCTTCGCCAAGCCGGTGCTGGAGATCCTGGCCGGCATCCCGACCGTGGTCTACGGCTTCTTCGCCGCCCTGGTGATGGCCCCCTTCTTCCGCAACATGGGCGAGGGGATCGGCATCACGGTCTCCTCCGAATCGGCGCTCGCCGCCGGCATCGTCATGGGCATCATGATCATCCCCTTCGTCTCCTCGCTGTCGGACGACGTGATGAACTCGGTGCCGCAGACCCTGCGCGACGGCTCCTACGCCCTGGGTTCAACCAAGTCCGAGACCATCAAGCAGGTGATCCTGCCGGCGGCCCTGCCGGGCATCGTCGGCGCCGTCCTGCTGGCGGTCAGCCGGGCCATCGGCGAGACCATGATCGTGGTGATGGCGGCCGGCCTCACGGCCAACCTGACCGCCAACCCGCTGGAAGCGGTCACCACCATCACCGTGCAGATCGCCACCCTCCTGGTCGGCGACCAGGAGTTCGAGAGCGCCAAGACCCTCTCCGCCTTCGCGCTGGGCCTGCTGCTCTTCACGGTCACCCTGATGCTGAACTTCTTCGCACTGCGCATCGTGCAGAAATACCGAGAGAAATATGACTGATGCAGCCCTGAACCCAGGCGGAGCCGTCAAGCCCGATCTCTCGGCCGAACGGATCCGCAAGCGTCACCGTGCCGAATTCCGCTTCAAGATGTACGGGCTCGGTGCGATCCTGCTGGCCGTCGTTTTCCTAGCGGTGTTCCTCGGCACCATCCTGGTGCGTGGCATCCCCGGCTTCTTCCAGACCTACGTCCTGCTGGAGGTGCCGGTGACGGCCGAGGCGGTGGCGCCGAACGGCGACCTCTCACCGGAGAACCTGCGCCGGGCCAACTATGCGCCGCTGCTGCGTGACGCCCTCAAGGGTGACTTCCCCGACGTCAGCGGCCGCCGCGACCTGCGCGAGCTGGTGGGCCTGCTTTCGCCTATCGCCCGCTACAATCTGCAGGACGAGGTGGCGGCCGACCCCTCGCTGGTCGGCAAGACCCTGACGCAGTGGTTCCTGGCCTCCGATGACGTCGACCGTCTGGTGAAGGGCGAGACCACGGCCCAGATGCCTGCCGATCAGCGTCGCCTGAGCGACCAGCAGGTCGCCTGGATCCAGGCACTGGAGGCCCAGGACAAGCTGGAGACGCGATTCGACTGGCACTTCTTCACCGACGGCAACTCCGCCGAGCCGGAAGCGGCCGGGCTGGGTTCCGCCATCGTCGGCTCGCTCTACACTATGCTGGTGATGCTGGTGCTCTGCGTTCCGATCGGCGTCATGGCCGCGACCTACCTGGAGGAGTTCGCGCCCAAGAACAAGCTGACCGACATCATCGAGATCAACATCAACAACCTGGCGGCCGTGCCCTCCATCGTCTTCGGTCTGCTGGGTCTGGCGGTCTTCCTCGGCTTCTTCGGTCTGCCCCGCTCCGCTCCGCTGGTCGGTGGCATGGTGCTGGCGCTGATGACCCTGCCGACGATCATCATCACCACCCGGGCCGCCCTGAAGGCGGTGCCGCCCTCGATCCGCCAGGGTGCGGTGGCGCTGGGTGCTTCCAAGCTGCAGGCGGTGCTGCACCACGTGCTGCCGCTGGCCCTGCCCGGCATCATGACCGGCACCATCATCGGCGTGGCCCAGGCCCTGGGCGAGACCGCGCCGCTGCTGCTGATCGGCATGTTCGCCTTCGTGCAGGAGGCGCCCGGCGGCATCCTGGACACCGCGACGGTGATCCCGGTGCAGATTTACTCCTGGGCGGACCAGGCCGAGCGTGCCTACGAGGCCAAGACCTCTGCCGCGATCCTGGTGCTGCTTGCCTTCCTCATCCTGATGAACGCCGTGGCGGTCCTGCTGCGGCGACGCTTCGAGCGACGGTGGTGATGACTAGAGACATGAACAAAGCCGAACTGCTGGAGACCGCGTCCGATCCCACGATCGGCGCGGGCCCTCTCCCGAAGAGCGATGCCGAGCACAAGATGACGGCGCGCGACTGCAACGTCTATTACGGCGACAGCCATGCCTTGAAGCATGTCGACCTGGACATCCCGGCCCGTCAGGTGATGGCCCTGATCGGTCCCTCGGGCTGCGGCAAGTCGACCTTCCTGCGCTGCCTGAACCGGATGAACGACGTGATCGACGGCTGCAAGGTGACCGGCGATCTGAAGCTGGACGGCGAGAACATCTACGACCCCAAGCTGGACGTGGTTCAGCTTCGCGCCCGGGTCGGCATGGTGTTCCAGAAGCCCAACCCCTTTCCCAAGTCGATCTTCGACAACATCGCCTATGGCCCGCGCATCCACGGCATCTCCGGCAAGGGCTCTGTGCTGGAGGAGGTGGTGACCACCAGCCTGCAGCGCGCCGGCCTCTGGGAAGAGGTGAAGGACCGCCTGCACCAGCCCGGCACCGGCCTCTCCGGCGGCCAGCAGCAGCGGCTCTGCATCGCCCGCGCGATCGCGGTCAGCCCTGAAGTGATCCTGATGGACGAGCCCTGCTCGGCGCTCGACCCCATCGCCACGGCCAAGGTCGAAGAGCTGATCGACGACTTGCGCCAGAATTTCACCATCGTGATCGTCACCCACTCGATGCAGCAGGCCGCCCGCGTGTCGCAGCGCACGGCCTTCTTCCACCTGGGTAGCCTTGTCGAAACGGCGGAGACCGACGAGATCTTCACCAACCCCAAGGACGAACGCACCCAGGGTTACATCACGGGTCGCTACGGTTAAGCTTCCCGCATCCCGCAACAATGCCGGCCGGAGTCGAACACATGCCCGGGCAGAGCAGCCATATCGTCAAGTCCTTCGACGACAACCTGGAGGCCTTGCGCCAGACCGTCGTCCGCATGGGCGGCCTCACCGAGTCGCAGCTCGCGCGCTCGATGCAGGCGCTCAGCCGCCGCGACGCCGATCTTGCGTCCGAAGTCGTGCGCGACGACGCCGAGGTCGACGCGCTGGAGCAGGAGGTCAGCAACCAGGTCATCCGCCTGCTGGCCCTGCGCCAGCCGATGGCCAACGACCTGCGCGAGATCATCGCCGCACTCAAGATCTCCAGCGACTTGGAGCGCATCGGCGACTATTCCGCCAACATCGCCAAGCGCTGCATCGCGCTGACGCAGCTTCCCAACATGCGGCCCGCCAGCGCCATCCCGCGCCTGGCCCGGTTGGTGCAGGAGATCATCAAGGAGACGATCGACACCTACATCAGCCGCGACCCCGAGCGCGCGCTCGAGGTCTGGCGCCGCGACGAGGAGGTGGACGAGGTCTACACCGGGCTGTTCCGCGAGCTTCTGACCTACATGATGGAAGACCCGCGCAACATCACGCCCTGCACCCACCTCATGTTCATCGCCAAGAACGTGGAACGCATCGGCGATCATGCCACCAACATCGTCGAGGTCATCCACTTCCAGGAGACCGGCAAGATGATCGTCGGCGGCCGGCCCAAGGGCGATTCGACCCCCTTCGAGGTGGCGCAGCCGGACGAAGAAGCAGAGGGCTAGATCATCATGGTGTCCAGCAACCCCCTGGTGATGGTGGTGGAGGACGAGGCCGCCCTCGTCACCCTCCTGCGCTACAACCTCGAGCGCGAGGGCTTCCGCGTGAGCGAGGCCAGCGATGGCGAGGAGGCGCTGCTGCTGTGCCAGGAGGAACGGCCCGACATCATCCTGCTCGACTGGATGCTGCCGCACATCTCGGGCTTGGAGGTCTGTCGCCGCCTGCGCCGCACCCAGGAGACCCGGGACGTGCCGATCATCTTGCTGACCGCACGCAGCGAGGAGACCGACAAGGTCCGCGGCCTCGATTCCGGCGCCGACGACTATGTCACCAAGCCCTTCTCACCGGCCGAACTGATCAGCCGCCTGCGTGCGGTGCTGCGCCGTTCACGCCCCGCCATGACCTCGGAGTTGTTGGCCTTCGAGGATCTGAGCATGGACCTGACCGCACACCGGGTTAAGCGCGGCGAGCGCGAGGTGCGCCTGGGCCCGACCGAGTTCCGCCTGCTGCGCTACCTGCTGGAGCATCCGGGTCGGGTCTTCAGCCGCGAGCAGCTGCTCGACGCGGTCTGGGGCCGGGACGTCTATGTCGAGCCGCGCACCGTCGACGTCCATGTCCGCCGCCTGCGCAAGGCTCTGAACGACAAGGACGAGCGCGACCTGATCCGCACCGTGCGCTCGGCCGGCTACGCGCTGGACCGCAACGCCGCCGCCGCCGCCTGATCAAGCCGCCGGCCCGGCCCGCGGCTCCTCAGACGCTGACGGAGTGAGCTCCAGCACCAGATCCAGTACGCCCAGCTCGTCGGGAGACCGCGTCACCCGGTAGCCAAGGTTTTCCGCCAGATGCTGCATAGCGATGTTGTCGTCGGCGGTCAGCGCGCAGATCCGCCGGTAGCCCTGGCGTCTGGCCCAGTCCGCCAGGCGGGCCAGCAGCAGCCGGGCGATGCCGCGCCGCCGCCAGGGTTCCAGCACCACGATCGCCATCTCCCCGGTCTTGCCGTCCGGCAGCGGCGCCAGGCGCGCGATGCCGACGCCGACCGGCGGATCGCGCGAGAGATCGAACAGGGTCAGCGCCATCTCCCGCTTGTAGTCCAGCGTGCAGAGGCGCTTGGCCATCTCGTCGGTGAGCTTGGAGAAGCCGCTGAAGAAGCGATAGCGCCGGTCCTCGGAGGAGAGCGTAGCGAAGCCCCGCTGCACCGCGCGCCAGTCCCCCGGCATCAGCGGGCGCAGTAGGAACCGGCCGCCGTCCTCCAGCGTCACCCGCTCCACCAGTTCGCGCGGCAGGCGTCCCATGGCTCAGCGCCGTTCGCCTGGATGCGGTGCGGCATGCGGGCACGCGCCCCCGAGCATCGCCGTTGTCCTTCCGGGCTAGAATGCCCGGCGCCCGGGCCGGTGGGCAGTCATGCTCTAGGCCTCCGATCCGGCCCGTGCGTGCGGGGATCCGTCCTCCTCCGGCGTCAGGGAGATGCCCAGCGCGCGAGCGACGGAGACGAAGAGACGGTCGGTCTCGGCCTCGCTGTCACGGCGCAGGCGCTCCGCCTCGGCCTCGTCGACGGCCCGCCAGGCGCGCCGGCGCACGGTCTCCACCGTCATCTGCCGCAGCCGCGAGAAGACCGACTCGCGATTGGCGTTGCCATGCAGATAGGCGACCATCAGGGCCGCCACCGTGCTCTCCAGCGCCGCGAACTTGGCGCGGCTGGGCCAGTGCGGCGCGACCTCGCCCGAGTCCGGCAGCGGCCTGGCCGCAGCGTCGGTGATCTCCAGCACCACTGCAGCCGCCTCCTCCATCGCCCGCCGCTCGGGCGAGTCCTCGGCCTCGTCGGCGACCCGCTCGGTCAGGTCCTCGGCCAGGATGGTCGCGATCTGGTTCAGGCTGTCGCGGGTGGCGAGCCCGTTGCTGGCGAGCAGGAACAGGGCGACAGACAGGGTCTTGCGCAAGGCCAGCACCTCCGCCTCCAACCCGATCACCTGTTCTTCCAAGCGCGAATCCGACATGCGATCTCCCGCACGAGCGCGTCGGGCTAACGGCCCGCCCGATACCCGTTCCTCGTCCAAACGACAGCGCCCCGCCGCGAATGGCGTTACTCGCGGAGCGGTCTGCGCCTCTCATCGGCGCTCTCTCGGCGCTCTGGGACAGGTTCCCTGCCAACGCCGCACACCCGGGGCCTAGAACAAAAGCCTTGAGCAGGCTCTGTCAAGACCGCCAGGACAAGAGGGGCTGCAGCACCGACGACACGAGATGTCCGAGCCTGCCACCAGGGCAAGGCACCAAAGAAAACGGGGCTATCTCGATAGAGACAGCCCCGAGGAGTAAGGGAAGTACTGAACTGGGTCAGGCCGGCATAGCCAGCGCATGGGGGTCACGCGCTGGCGGGAGCTATCCGCCGGTCAAACCCATGGCAACGGCACGGATCCTCGCAGAGCTCCGAAGGGCCAACATTGCGCTAGATCAATTCTGCCGGAAAAAGTTTGGAGATCAGGCCGACGCCGCCTCAGGCCGAGAGGCCCGCCAGGCTGCCGGCAAGCGCGGCCTCGTAGAGCCGCGCCGCGCCCTCGCCGTCCAGCTTGCGTGGATTGCTGCCCGCGGTCGGGTCGGTGATCGAGAGCTCGATCACCCGCGCCTCCTGCCGGTCGCGCTCGCCGATCAGCTCGGCCAGGCTGTGCTCGATGCCCAGCGCGCTACGCGTCGCCATCATCCAATCGAAGAAGCCCTCGTAGGAGGGTGGCAGGTCAAGGTAGGCCGCCAGTCGCGCCACTTTCTCCTCGACCTGCGCGCGGTTGAAGGCCAGCACGTAGGGCATCATCACCGCGTTGGTGCGGCCGTGATGGGTGTCGAACAGCGCGCCCACGGCATGCGAGAGAGAATGGATGGCACCCAGCCCCTTCTGGAAGGCGACCGCGCCCATGCTGGCGGCGATCAGCATCTTACCTCGGGCCTCCAGGTCGCCGCCGTCGGCGACCGCGCGTGGCAGGTAGTCCTTGATCAGCCGCATGCCCTCGACCGCAATACCCTCGCTCATCGGGTGGAAGCTGGGGGCGCAGTAGGCCTCCAGGCAATGCGCCAGAGCATCGAAGCCGGTGGCCGCGGTCAGGCCGGCAGGCAGGCCGACGGTGAGCTCCGCATCCTCGATCACCACCGCGGGCAGCATCTTGGGATGGAAGATGATCTTCTTGAAGCCCGCCTTGGCGTCGCCGATGACGCCGGCGCGTCCGACCTCGGACCCGGTGCCGGCGGTGGTCGGCAGCGCGATGATCGGCGCGATGCCCTCGACCGTCGCATCCTTCCAGTTGTCGCCGATGTCCTCGAAGTGCCAGACTGACAGGCTCTGCGCGATCATGAAGGCGACGGTCTTGCCGCAGTCCATGGCGCTGCCGCCGCCGACGCAGATGACGCCGTCGTGGCCGCCGGCACGATAGGCCGCAACACCGGCCTCGACGTTCTCGACCAGCGGGTTCGGCTTGATCTCGGAGAAGAGGCCGCTCTCCAGCCCGGCGTCCTTGAGCAGGCCGCGCAGCTCGGCGATGAAGGGCAGGTCCTTGAGACCGGGATCGGTCACCACCAGAGGCCGCGTCATGCCGAGCCCGGCGGCCTCCTCCGGCAGCGCCTTGCGGGTGCCCGCACCGAAGAGAATCCGCGTCGGATAGCTCCAGCTGATCATCGTCTCGTCCCTTTTCCCGGTTCGCCTCGGACCCGGCCTCGTCCCGGCCTTGTCTGCGGCCTCATCTGCGGCCCAAGGGCCGCCGCCCCGCCCGCCGCTGGCCGGCGGACGCGCGCGACTTTAGACTGGCCAGGCTCTCGGTGGCAATCAAACCAATTTAGGGCCATTCAGGGAATTGGTTTTGCTTTCACCATCCGCAACGATCGCGCCACAGGTCGGCCTGCAGGCGCATTTCGGCTGGATTGGCCGGGACTTTCTCGCTAGACTTTCCCGCGAAGGCTGGTGAAGTGCTGATGGCCGTTTGACGAGACGCCGAATGGCGCGTAACCAATCCTGTACCAAATTGCACCAAGGAGAAGGAAATGGGCAAGCGAATTGCCGTCATCGGAGCGGGGCCGTCGGGCACCGCGGCCTTGCGCGCCTTCCAGTCGGCGGCCGAGAAGGGTGCGGAGATCCCGGAGATCGTCTGCTACGAGAAGCAGGACGACTGGGGCGGTCTCTGGAACTACACCTGGCGCACGGGCCTGGACGAGTACGGCGAGCCGGTGCACTGCTCCATGTACCGCTACCTCTGGTCCAACGGCCCGAAGGAGGGCCTCGAGTTCGCCGACTACACCTTCGAGGAGCACTTCGGCAAGCCCATCGCCTCCTACCCGCCGCGCGCCGTGCTGCGCGACTACATCGTCGGCCGGGTCGAGAAGGCCGGGGTACGCAAGTGGTGCCGCTTCCGCCATCCGGTGCGCTGGGTTTCCTACGACGAGGCCAGCGGCCTCTTCACCGTCACCGCCCATGACCTCAGGTCCGACCGGGTCTACGACGAGAAGTTCGATCACGTGATCGTCGCCTCCGGCCACTTCTCGACCCCCAACGTGCCCGAGTTCGACGGCCTCTCCGAATTCAACGGCCGGGTGCTGCATGCCCACGACTTCCGCGACGCGCTGGAGTTCAAGGACAAGGACATCCTGATCATCGGCACCAGCTACTCGGCCGAGGACATCGGCTCGCAGTGCTGGAAGTACGGCTGCAAGTCAATCACCGTCAGCCACCGCACCGCGCCGATCGGCTACGAGTGGCCGGACAACTGGAAAGAGGTGCCGCTGCTGACCCAGGTGCGCAAGAACACCTGCACCTTCGCCGACGGCTCCACTGCCGACGTGGACGCGATCATCCTCTGCACCGGCTACAAGCACTACTTCTCCTTCCTGCCCGACTCGCTGCGGCTGAAGACCGCGAACCGCCTGGCCGCCGCCGACCTCTACAAGGGCGTCGTCTGGATCCACAATCCGAAGCTCTTCTACCTCGGCATGCAGGACCAGTGGTTCACCTTCAACATGTTCGATGCCCAGGCCTGGTGGGTGCGTGACGCCATCATGGGCCGGATCGACATCCCGACCGACAAGACGGCCCTGATCTCCGACGTGGAGAAGCGGGTGGCCGAGGAGGATGCCGGCGAGGACTACAAGGACTCGATCCGCTACCAGGGCGACTACACCCAGGAGCTGATCGACGAGACCGACTACCCCTCCTTCGACGTGGACGGGGCCTGCCAGGCCTTCTTCGAGTGGAAGAAGCACAAGAAGCAGGGAATCATGACCTTCCGCGACAACGGCTACAAGTCGGTCATGACCGGCACCATGGCGCCCAAGCATCACACCCCCTGGGTCGACTGCCTGGACGACTCCCTGGAGGACTACCTGAAGGACTGATTGCGCTGACAGGGAACGGCTCCAGACCGCAAAGGTTTGCAGCCTGACGGCACGCAGCGGCCGGGTGGGACAAGGCTCTCGCCCGGCCGCAAGCATTTCATACCAATTTGAACCAATTTTAGCCTTGTTGGTAGCTTTTTTCGTACCAATACCATACCGATTTGCAGGAAGGACGTTGAAGCCGCCGCTTGGCTTGCGTTAAGCTGACAGTGTGAAGAGACCCGCACCGGGTCGCGAACGGCCGCAACAGTCGGCCGAGGAACGGTGCGGGCAGATACCTGGTGGAGCATCGCGAGGCGCCGTGTTCCGGGTCCAGGCTTGCGGTCCAACGGCGCCGCCAGAGGGAGACAACGACCGTCATGTCCATCGAGCTCATCAAGCGCAGGCTGAGCCGGCGCCGCTTCATCCAATCGACCGCGGCAGGCGCCGCGCTGGCCGCTGGTACGGGCCTCGGCTTCGGCCGCGCCGCACATGCCGAGGGCGACACCATCAAGATCGGTTTCCTCGCGCCCTTGACCGGCGACGTCGCGGCCTGGGGCGCACCCGGCCTCTACGGCTGCCAGATCTGGGCCGAGCGGGTGAATGGCGCCGGCGGCGTCACCATCGGCGGCAAGCAGCACATGATCGAGTTCGTGTCCTTCGACAACGAGTACTCCGCCGCCAAGGCCCGCACCGGCGCGCAGAAGCTGATCGAGGACGACGGCGTCAAGTTCATCATGATGCTGGGCGGCGACACCATGCCGCCGGTGGTCGACATCTCCAACCGCACCGGGATGCTGGTCTCGACCCTGCTGCCCTCCGACCTCACGCCCGACACGCCGAACCTGATCGCGCCGGCCGAGGTGCACCCGATCTACAACGTCACCGGTGTCGAGTGGCTGGGCGAGAAGCGGCCGGAGCTGAAGCGCGCCGTCATCTGCGCCCAGGACGACGCACTGGGGCGTCCCTCGGTCGCGACCTACCTGGCCGCCTTCGAGGCCGCCGGCATCGAGGTGATCGAGGAGCCGCTGTTCTTCGACATCTCCACCACCGACTTCGCGCCGATCATGACCCGGCTGCTGGCCTCCAAGCCGGACATCATCTGCCTGGACACGGCCTACACCGACTACGTCCATCCGCTCTGCGAGCAGGCCTTCCTGCAGAAGTTCGACGGGCAGATCATCTCCTGCACCATGGATTTCTACGATCAGGTGATCGAGAAGACCTCAAAGGAGTTCATGGAGGGCGTGATCTTCCAGTTCCCGGACTTCGACGATCCCAAGCTGAACGAGCCGCAGATCAACTTCCACGACCCGGGCGCCTTCTACGCCGAGTACAAGAAGCGCTTCCCCGGTGAGTGGGGCGCGGTCTCCTGGGAGTACGCTTCGATCATGGACCTCTGGAAGGCCGCCGCCGAGTCCGCCAACTCGGCCGAACCCGCGGACGTGCTGACCGCCATGAAGGCTGGCGGCAAGGGCCCGCAGTGCTTCGGCGAGGCGCGCTGGTGGGGCAAGGAGCTCTTCGGCATCGACAACGCCCTGGTCGGCAACTGGCCGGTGGTCACCATCCAGGATGGTAAGGCCCGGATCGCCGAGTACCGCTCGATCCCTGACTGGTGGGACAAGCACAAGGACCTGATGATCAAGCACATGGAGGCCATGGGCGAGATGTACTACCAGCGGATCTAGTCCGCTTCTCGCTCACCGAATAAGATGACCGAAGGGGGAGGCATCGCCTCCCCCTTCCCCCCCTCGTTCGAGTCCTCCGCCCCGCGCAGGCGGCGCCGCTGTGGCGTCGCAGCCCTTTTGAATGCCTGGATAGATGGAGCTGATCCTTCAAACCCTCGCCAACGCCGCCTATGCGGCCAGCTACCTCGCGCTGGTCGCGGTCGGGCTGGTGCTGATCTTCGGCGTCATGGGCGTCATCAACTTCGCCCACGGCGAGCTCTA
This sequence comes from Rhodospirillaceae bacterium N.6G, assembly GCA_046233115.1. Taxonomy (GTDB): domain Bacteria; phylum Pseudomonadota; class Alphaproteobacteria; order Kiloniellales; family JACOMY01; genus JACOMY01. The sequence goes on from JBJXHM010000014.1 coordinate 119,470, forward strand.
CATGCTCGGCGCCTACGCCACCTTCTACTTCTACTCCGAGCAGGAGATGAGTTTCATCGTCGCCGTGGCCTTGGGCCTGGTGCTGGTCGGCCTCTTCGGGCTGGTGATCGAGCGCGGGCTGTTCCGACCCTTACGCGACAATCCCCTGGGCGGGCTCATCGTCTCCATCGGCCTGCTGCTCTGCCTGCAGGCCGCCGCGACCCTGGAGTTCGGCACCAAGAAGAAGCCGGTGCCGCCGCCGACGCAGGAGGTGCTGAGCCTGCTGCCGGGCGTCACCCTGCCCTGGACCCGCGTCTACGTCATCCTGGTGGCCGTGGCGCTGCTGGGGGCGCTCTGGGTCTTCCTGAAGCGCAGCAAGTTCGGCTGGGCGCTGCGTGCCTGCGCCCAGGATCCCGAGGCCGCCGCGCTGCAAGGCATCTCGATGAACCAGACCGCCAGGCTCGCCATGTTCATCGGCGCGGCCATGGCCGGCGTCGCCGGCGCGCTCACCGCGCCGCTGGTCGAGCCCGAGCCGCACATGGGCCACGGCATCATCGTCGCCGCCTTCATCATCATCATCGTCGGCGGCATCGGCAGCCTGGGCGGCGCCGTGCTGGCCGCCGTGCTCTACGCCGTGGTGCAGACCTTCGTCACCACCTACTGGGACGGCGTCATGGCCGACATCGTCGGCCTGCTCTTGATGCTGATTGTGCTGGTAGTGAAGCCGACCGGCCTCTTTGGCGTGAAGGACCGCGCGTGATGGCCGGGAAACTCCTCTTTGGCCTCGCCGCCGCCGCCCTGCTGCTGGCGCTGCCGCACCTCGCCGTCTCTGCCGAGCAGCGCGAGCTGGCGGTTTTCCTGCTGATCAACGCGCTGCTGGTCTGTAGCTATCGCCTGATGACCCTGACCGGCGAGTGGTCGCTGGCGCACGTGGTGATGATGGGGGTCGGCGCCTATGCCAGCTCCCTCTACGCCAAGTTCTGGGGCCTCCCGGTGCCGCTGTCCCTGCCGCTCGGCGCGCTGACCGCCGGGGTCATCGCCTACATCCTCAGCTTCCCGCTGTTCCGGATGAAGGGCTTCTATTTCCTGATCGGCTCCTTCGCCGCCGGCGAGGTGATCCGGCTGGCCTGGCGCCTCTCCGACCTGCGTCCGATCTTCGGCGGCCCCAAGGGCATCCGCTCGATCCCCGGCTGGGAGGACTGGCATCTCTTCGGCTACAAGATCGCCTGGTGGGATGCGGTCAACTACTACTACCTGGCGCTGGCGATCGTCGCGCTCTCGCTCTTCGTGCTCTGGCGCATCGAGCGCTCGCGCTTCGGCCTCACCTTCCATGCCCTGCACTGGCAGGACAAGCTGGCCGAGAGCGTCGGCGTCAGCGCGCGTGGCTATCGCACCATCGCCCTGGTGGTGGCCTCGGTCTTCGCCGGCCTGGCGGGCGGGCTCTACGCCCACTACCTGGGCACCATCAGCCCCAACGCCTTCGAGGTCAGCCGCATGGTCGACGTCCTGGTCTGGGTCATCGTCGGCGGCACCGCCACCTTCTATGGGCCGCTTCTGGGCCTGGTGGTGCTCACCATCGTCAACGAGTTGATCCTGCGTTCGCTCGGCGTCGACCAGGCCCGCCCGCTGTTCCTGGGCGGCATCCTGATCCTGGCCGTGCTCTTCCTCCCCAACGGCCTAGAGAGCCTGGTCGAGAAGGCGCGCACGCGGATCACCGGCAAGCGGAAGGAACCGGCGGTGGTCGGGCAGAGTTAGAGCGGGCCGCGATCAGGTTGAGTCCCTTGATCGCGTGAATTCGCTTTATCTTTCGTGCGCGTAGAGCAGGATTCAGACGACAGACCATTTCGATGTGCCGTCATCCTGCTCTATGACGTCACCACCGACTGCAAGATGTTCCTTAGAATCAGGTAGCCATACCTGCCATTGGCGTGCGTTGCGTTCGGTCCATGGTACTCTTCTCGCAAAAAGCCCTCGGGCGACACGGCCTCTTCGGGCGGATCCAGGACCTCGAACCCTTCGCGCCTGCAGAACTCCCGCATGACCGAGCAGAAGATCCGGTAACAGCGCAATCGGTGCAGGGGGGGCGTCGCCGTGAAGTCGCCCAACTGCTGCATGGCCCGATCGAGCTTGTCAGAGATGTCCTCCAGGTCGATTGGCGGTGGAGACATGACATGTGTGATCGGGCAGGAATAGAACCCTCTGATGTTCTTCATCATGAACAGGGGGTCTCGCGTCATCTCCAGCATGAGATCGCGCATCATGGCGTTGGAAATCAGGGTTCGGTCCGGTGCGAGGAGCATGTCGTCTGCATCGGCGAGCACCTGCATCTTGTGCTCGTGTTCCACAAGGCCAACGTTGTAGTGGCGGTTTCCACCCAGTATCGAGAAGACGTGGGTCGGATCATAGAAATCGCGCAGGTCCGTGGTGGGCACCCCGGCCTTGAAGAGGTGTGCGTACTCCGCTTTCTGCACGGTAACGACCCGGACGGTATCGTTGGTTCTCTCCGAGACGTCCCGTGGCAAGCAAAGAGTATGGCTGTTACCAATGATCAGGACCTTCGCGCGACACTCGCCTATCGCATGGATTACCTCTTCCAGATCTTGGAAAGACAAGCCTGGCTGCGGAGACGCAAGTTTCGACGATTCCTTGAGGTCTTTGGCCAGATTTCTCGGAACCACAGCATGACCAACCTTCGAAATCCGGGCAAGAAGGCGATTTTTGTTCATCGCAGCACCTCGGTGCCGAGGATGAAGGAACCCCGCGTCACCGTGTCAAAGTTCTTTCTGGAGCCCATGGCCCTTTCGTGCGCCCAGACCTGACAGGCCGGCTTTCCGACATAGGGATATTCTCTGGCCATCGGCGGCCCCTTACCTGCACTGCATCGGCTCGTCGAGCCAGAGCATACTCGCCTCGCGAGTGCTCAGCCACGATACTCTAGCCATTTGTTACCTCACGCAAATCGTCGGCGCAGACGAATCCCTCCGCTCGGGATTTGCTCTTCAGCAGGGTGACGGCAAATCGAAGCGACTTGCCGCCCGAATCCTGCTCTATAAGTTTGAAACTTGGAGCGGATTCACACGATCGGGTAAATCCACCTGATCGTGTGAATCCGCTCTAGCATAGGCACCATTTGCTGAGCAAGGCCCTCCCACTAGGGTCCTTTCAGGCTGCGAGGGCAGGCCCCTGCCAGAGCCGTCCCGATTCCGGCACGGGCGAGCCGCCTCGGATGCACGAACCTCAAAATGCCCGGAACCACAAGATCGTACCATCGCGCCGGTCCAGCCGGTCTGCGCAATCTTCAGGCGGACGTGTCATGCAGTGGAACGAGCTCGGTCCAATAACGCTACCACTGCCGGCTGCGGGTGCGCTTTCCCTTAGATGGCCTCGCCTTGCGGTGTTTTCGTTTCACCTCTTCGACGTCATCCTGCCACTGGGTCAGCAAGGCACGGGCCATCTCCACTCGATCCAGGGGCTCCTCCCCCGGCTGTACACTGTCGGGATAGCGAGAGACGTCCTGCGAGAACGCCCTGCCTGCCTCTGGGAACCACTCTTGCGCAAGTCTTCTGTTGGACTCCTCGAAGTAGGCAAGGTGTTCACGCGCTTCCTCCCTCGTCGGCAAAGTCGGCCCCCCTGGGAATGCAGCGGAAAGCGCCTTATACAGGCTGCTCAACGTCCGTCTATTGAAGGCATTGAACTCAAATGGATAGGATGCATTGTACAATCGGAAAAAATCCTGCACCCTCTTAGACATACTCGTATTCTGATAGTCGACAGAAGTCAGATTATCATCGATCTGAATCCCTGCCGACGACACAAAATCCCGAACCACATCCCCATTAATAAGATGATCTTTCGTGAATATTCTCGGAACAATATTTTCTTTTCCGAAAACAGCAGACCAGTTGCCCAAAACCCTATCATACATCAGATAGTGTATCTGACGATGATTGAGCAGTGTCTCAGATAGCGTTCTTGTGGATCCACTTTTCAGCTCAGATGAGTATTTGCTAACGGAGAATTCATCTTGCCTCCTTAAATACACGACAATTTTCACACTCAACCGCAGCGATTCAACAAGATCACGCAATGTCTTGATCTCTGGCTCGCGCAGGTGAATCAGATTTTCATTGGAGGCGATGACCGTATGCGTGCGTGATTGCGCCTTAGACAGCTCCTTACTTATAGAGCTGAACAAAGATGATCGAAATTCATTAAGTTGATCTTCACTTTTTATATTATACTGTCGGTGAAAAACGGACCCAAAGACACCGCTTTCCGCATCCACCCTCGGATTCTGTGAATAGGCCATGAGTTGTATTGCATTGGGATGCCCAGCCGATTTTAGAACGTGGTAACCATGCTCTTTTAGTGTTTTTACATTCCCAGACAGGAATTTTTGAATGCTCGTGCTGCCAGTCTTCAGACATCCGATATGCAACAGGAACTGCGTCCTATCAGGCATTGCCTACCATCCTCACTGCACGCCCCCTAAACCGCAACGACGAAAAACTGGTCCCAGCGAAGGCGTTAGACCACTTGCGCCTGTTAGACGTTTCCGCCCGCGCCCTGTCAAGACGACGCTTGTTCGCTTCCCGACGGGTGGCGTGCAGCAAGCGATGCCGGCGGCCAAGGCCGCCCTCCCAACGCACGACGTCCTACAAGCACGCGATACCCGTCACCTCCTCAAACGCACGAATGGCCTCTAGGTTGGCGTGTTTTTCCACATAGCGTTTGATATCGTCGGGAACCGAACGCTCTTTGCCAACAATCTCGGCCGACCCTTCCACGAACTTTACAACGCCATTGCGAAGATAGGCGTCGTTTGGTATCCCCATTTTTTCGAACAGGCCACAGGCATAACCCGGATCCGAAAAGACCCTGTTGTATGGAACGAACTCAAAATGATGATTTTTTGCAAATGAAAACCCCTTTTTCTCCACAAAATACTCACACATTAAATTGTACTCTTCCACGGCACGCACGACGTTCCATTCTGCCCTCCAGTTTCGATCTTCCCTCTTTCGCGCCCGAGATTCGTAAGATTGACATACATCGAATAGAGGCCTCACAATATTAAATATAAATAGTTTTTCATCCTTCATCAACTCGAGCGTATGATCCATTCTATAGAAGAACAGCGTTCTTTTATCGCCAACATAGCGTGCTGATCGAAATTTTTCAAGCAACGGCACATTCTGTCGGCGGTGGTGTCCCACAGTCGCCTGTCGCTCGACGAAGTTGGTATCGAAGGATGCGGCCGAATAAGGCAGATGTTGACTGTGAAGCTCGACCATCAGCGCAATGTCGTCAGACAAGTTGAACATCTTGCCAAGCGCTGTGGTGCCGGATCTGGGCATCCCGGACAGGAACAGGTACCCGTCTACCGGCCGTAGGCCGCCGCTGGATGCTTGCCCTCTGTTGTGCGGGACTGGAGGCAGCTTCTCGTTGGCGCCGGTCACACCGAGCGCAGAGATAAGCCGGTAGACATAGGGGGCGTAGGTCCCGGCCTCCTCGCCCATCTCTCCCTTCACCTTGTCGAGGGCCGCGACAGCGAGATCGCGATGCCCCAGCGTTGCCGCATCATGCGCCAACATGATGTGGGCGTATCTCTTGTTCGGATATATGTATACTGCACGCTTGGAGAAATAGAGCGCCATCTCAATCTGCTTCGACACCCTCAGCAAATCTCGCATCACACTTAAAAATGGATACTCATCCCCGATCACCGCAGGCACTTTCTGAGCGATATCCCACGCCTCCGAGATGCGTTTCTCCTTAATGAGGATTTTTATTAACGCTACATATCCATCTGATTTTTCACTATATTTTGATATGAGATCCTTTGAAAGAAGGATTGCCCCTTCCACATCTTCTATTCTGTTTTTCAGGTCAATGGAGAGAGTCAAAAAAGCAAACTCTCCCGCTGGCAGGGCGCGCAAAGCCTTCAGCGTACGCTCCGCCTTCTGAAACTCCATTTTTCTAATATGGGCACGAGCAGTACCTGAAAGGATTTTGATCTTGTCCGTTTTTCGAATTTTTTGGAAGGCACGGCGAAGTTTCAACATGTCGGTCACCAACTGAGAGTTCCGTCGCAGGACGCGACAAGCATGTCAGTCCAGCTTGCGGAGCCGATCTGCAAGGTCCTGCGACCAAGCTCGGCCCGCAAGCCGCCCAATTCACGCTGTGTTCGAGAGCGATGGCAAGGTACTGTGAGCCCTTGCGGGTTGCCCGCTCACAGCTCCAAGGTCTATGATCGAGAGTGGGTCAGATCGACCACAGTTTCAGGGATCTCGCCGGGTCGCCAGAGCGTTCCCAGCGCATAGGCTGCTATGCAACCCTCAGTCGCCCCCATGATCAACCCGCAGCCCTCCATTTGCCACCAGAAGATCATAAGCGGGTAACCTTAGCATCTACCAGAAGTCAACCCGCTTGCCGGATGGCAAGCAGGCTTTCGACAGCAAGGTCAGGGGCGCCCCTCTGAGCAAGAAGGGCGGTTGTACGCCTGCACCTGAGCCCATCAGCATCGGCTCCCCCCTTGCCGGCGCCCTTGGGGCGGCGAAGGTTCCGCCGCAGAGCGCGGCAGTCAGCGTTATTGAGGCGTGCAAGGATACGGCCGTCGACGCGGTCACGCCTCCAGGAGCGGATCGTCTCTCGGTGCAGATCGGTACGCTGACGCGCCCGGCCCGCCCTAGAAGAAGTCCGTAGTGTCGGCCGGCGGCGGGGTCGGCCCGGGCGCTGGCAACAGGGTGATGGACTCGACGAACTCATCGATCGCGATTGCCGAGGCCTCGACCTTCTCGTGCGCGGCAACGGAGGGATCGAAGTCCTCCGACTCCCTGGCCTTGAAGAACGCGTCACGGATACCGTTCAAGGTGTTGATCCGCACCAGCACATCCTGCTGCGTCACGGTGCCCTGGTCTCCCGGCTCCCGGTCGAGGGTGAAGACGAAATCGTTCTTCATGGCGTCGCTCTCCCTATTGCCGCCTTCACGATAGCAGGCTACAGGCGCCACTCAACACGACAATTGGTAGAGTGAACCTCCTCATGCTCAATAACACCCAATAGAATGCAGAACAACTTATCCATGAAAGTCGCTTGTTGCCAACTAATCGACGTACGAGCCGGACAGCTTCTAAACAACCTCGCCCTCACTTACCGATCGTTGGCGACTTTTACGGCAGCAGTGCAAATCTTGCTTTCAGCAACGCCTCGGCATACTCGCCTTCTTCCGTACTGTCGTAGACCACGCCGCCGCCGACATTCAGCAGGGCGGTCCCGTCGGCGCGGCAGGTGAGCGTGCGGATGGCGACGTTGAAGGCCATCGAGCGGTCCGGCGCGATCCAGCCGATGGCGCCGCAGTAGGCGCCGCGCGGGGCCGGCTCCAGGTCGCGCAGGATCTCCATCGCGCGGATCTTTGGGGCGCCGGTGATCGAGCCGCAGGGGAAGAGGGCTGCGAAGATCTCGGCGAGCCCGGTGCCGGCGCGGAGCTGCGCGCGGACCAGCGAGGTCATCTGGTGCAGGGTGCGGTAGCGCTCGACCGCGAAGAGCTCCGGCACCCGGACGCTGCCGATCTCGGCGACCCGGCCCAGGTCGTTGCGCAGCAGGTCGACGATCATCAGGTTCTCGGCCCGGTCCTTCTCCGAGGCAGCGAGCCCCGCCGCCAGCGCCGCGTCCTCCGCCGCCGTGGCGCCGCGCGGCGCCGTCCCCTTCATCGGCCGCGCCGTCAGGTCCCCCGCGGCCGAGAGCGAGAAGAAGAGCTCCGGCGAGCGCGACAGCAGCGCGGTCTCGCCCAGCGCCACCAGCGCCCCCTGCGGCACCGGCTGGTGCGCGCGCAGCCGGGCGTAGAGCCCGCCGACCGAGCCGCGGTAGCGCGCCGCCAGCGGGAAGGTCAGGTTCGCCTGGTAGATGTCGCCGGCGGCGATGTAGTCCCGCACCGCCCGGAAGGCCTCGCCGTAGCGCCGCCGGTCCCACAGCGGCTGCAGCCCCTCCAGGCTGCCCGCCTCGGCCGTGACGTCCGCGGGCACCGGCTCCGGCCGCTCGAACACGCCGAACTGCAGCAGCGGCAGTTCCAGCCCCGCCGGCAGCAGCGGCGTGAGCGTCGGGATCAGGGCATAGCCCAGCTCGTAGGAGGCATAGCCGGCGAGCCAGCGCCCCTCGGCGACGGCGGCCTCCAGCGCGGCGAAGGCCTTCGGCACCGCCTCGGCACTGCGGGCTTCGATCAGGCGCAGCGGGTTGGTGAAGAGGGTGCCATTCAGGAGCGGGCCGCGATCGAACGCGACGCAGGCCGCCGCCATCGCCGGCTTAGAAGTCGGCAGCGATGCGGATCTCGCGCAGGGGTCGCACCCGCCTGATCGCTTCCTCGTAGATGGGGTCGGCCTTGTAGGCCTTCAGCGCCGCGGCATCGGCGAACTCGGCATAGACCACGACGTCGATCTCGCTGGAGAGCGCATCGACGGCCGAGTTCTCCACCACCTCGAAGGTCGAGGAATGCGGGATCGTCCCCAGCAGCCGCAGCCCCTCGACGATGCGCGGCACGTCCTGCTTGTCCTTCGCGCTGAAGAAAACGACGTGCCGGATGAAGCCCCGAGCCATGCCACACCCTTTCCCTGCTGCAACCTGGCGCGGTTGTCCCGGAATTCGGGTTGCAGCGCAACGGCTTGGGGGTGGGCGGATGGCCGCGGGGGGCGGCGACTCGGGGCGGGCGGCGGAACGGCGAAGGGACGGGCCTAGGCGGCGGCCGGGCCGGGCCCGAGAAAGGCCGCCCACGCGCGGTGCTCGAGCAGCTCGACGATGACGCCGTCGGGTGCGCCGATGTAGGCGAAGCGCGCGCCGACGAACACTCGCGGCTCCGCCAGGACCGTGGCGCCGCGCCGCCGGAGGGTCTCCATCGCTTCGTCCAGGTCCTCGACCTGCAGGCCGAAGTGCCCGATGCCGTAGCCGTGCTCGAAGATGCCGTCCCGGTAGACCTCGGGCAGGACCGGATCGACCCCGGCGGGATAGGGCGCGATCACCAGGGTCAGCCCGCCGAGGCGCAAAATGCCTGGCGCCGCCATCGGACCCGGTCGTGGTCCCGAGCGGCTCGGCCTCGAGGATCTCGACGAAGAAGCGCCGGCTCCGGTCGGGCTCCGAGGCGTAGATGTGGATATGATCCAGCCGCTGAATCTTCACCTGCCGCCCCTCCCTGCACGACGCGGCGATCCGGGGATGGCACTCCGGCCAAAGGCGCCGGCTTGCTACCACTCCACCCTCGTAGCCTACCTCTAGTTCAGAAACGCGTCGAGATCTATGGTCTGCCTTGCTGGGCGAGCAGACCATTGCCGAGCCAGGCCTGTAGAGCGAGGTCCGAGAGCGGGCGGTCTCGGCCAGGATCCCGGCCATGGCGGCCCATCCACCGCTACCGATTTCACCGCACCCCCACCACCACACTCGGCGCAATCTCCCGCAGTAGCTTCCGATGGATGGCTCTCGCGAAATCGTCGTAGTTCTGGGCGACCTCGACGAAGGCGCCGGAGCCGAGGATGACCTCGTAGCGATAGTAGTGGTCCAGGGTCATGTCGTCAGTCAGGATCGCCAGGCCGTTCACCGTGATGCCGTGGCTGGCGGCGAAGGCGCGGCCCTCGCTCAGCATCAGGGTCCAGTCGTCCGGCGGGTTCTCGCGGCCGTCGCCGGAGAGGTCCACCACTTGACGCTCGCCGGCATAGGCGTTGTCCAGCAGGGCGCGGGCCGAGAAGAGGATCGCCTTGCCGATGCCGGTGGCGCCGTCCACCCCGCCGCGCGGGAAGCGCTCGGCCAGGCCGGCCATCTGCTCGGCCGAGGCCTGGTCCTGGACCAGCACCCAGGGCGAGAGCCGCTTGGGGTCGTTGTGGCCGGCCCAGAGCACCAGGGCGACGGCGATGCGGCCATAGGGCCCCTCAGCCACCGCTGCCACCACCTCGGGCGAGCGGAAGGCCGCGGCGATGCCACCGAGCTGCAGGCCCAGCTCCCGGTCGTCGACCGAGCCCGAGGCATCGACCGCCAGCACCAGCTCGAGGTCGACCGGCAAGGCGCCTTGTGCGTGCAGCTTGTCCGGCGCCAGCAGGAGGCAGAGCGGTGCCGGGAGCAGGAGCAGGAGCAGGCGGCGCCAGGTAAATAAGGGGCGGCAGGCGGAGGGCCGGACGGTTGTGTCCGGCCGGGACGGCGGGCTCTCGGGGATGCCGCTCACCGCTCCCCTGGGGGGCGGGCGCGCAGCGCCGGGGGAGCGGGGAGGTCGGGCGCGATCAGGTAGCGGGCGGCCAGCAGGCGGCGGGCGTCCTCGAAGCCCTCCGGCTTGGCATGGCGCCAGGCGGCCAGCGGGTCCTCCGGCCGGTAGCTGCCGGCCAGACGCCGGGCCAGGGCTTCGCGACCCGCCTCGTAGAGCGCAGCGTAGCGTTCGCGGCTCCAGTGGTCGTAGCCGCCGGGATGCTTGCGCTGCAGGCGCAGGTGGAAGAGCGAAGAGCGGGCGCGCCGCTCCGGCGCCAGGGCCTCGACCCAGGGAGCCGCGGCCTGCCAGCGGCGCGCCGCCTCCTCCAGCAGGGCGCGGGCCTCGGTGGCGCGGCCGGTCAGGGTCTCGGCCAGGGCCAGGTTGGCGAGCGCGGTGGCCTGGCGGGCATCCTCCGGCGCCAGCGCGAGCCGGGCCGCCTCCGCCGCCTCGCGCCAGTAGGGCGCGGCCTCGGCGGGCGGCAGGGCGAGCGCGGCCTCGGAGAGCTCCTCCCAGAAGAGTTCCTCCGGGGTCCAGCCGGCGCGTTCCAGGAGCTGGGGGTCGGGTCCGTCGGTCATGCTGCGAGCGCTGGGGTGCTGCGGCAGGGAGCGGGCAAGAACCCCGGCGATGCGGGGCAGTGGAGGGTGGTCCTCCGGTCAAGCCGTAGGACGACAAGAGGAAAGCGGGGGAGGCCCTGCCCCGCCATGACGGTCGCGGCTGGCCCCATCAGGGGCTAGCCGCCGAGGTAGGCGCGGCGGACATGGTCGTTCTCGTGCAGCTCGCCGGCGGGGCCGGAGAGCACCACCGAGCCGGTCTCCAGCACGTAGGCTTGGTTGGCCAGCTTCAGCGCCAGCTCGGCGTTCTGTTCGACCAGCACCACCGGGATGCCCTGGCGGCGGATCGCCAGGATGATCTTCGCGATCTCCTGCACCATCACCGGCGAGAGGCCCATCGAGGGCTCGTCCAGCAGCAGCAGCTTCGGCGCCGACATCAGCGCACGGCCGATCGCCAGCATCTGCTGCTCGCCGCCCGACATGGTCTTGGCCATCTGCCCGCGCCGCTCCTTCAGCCGCGGGAAGCTCTGGAAGACCTTCTCCAGGTCGCGCATCACGCCGGCCTTGTCGTTGCGCAGGAAGGCGCCGACCAGCAGGTTCTCCTGCACCGTCAGCTCCGGGAAGCAGCGCCGCCCCTCCGGCACCTGGGCGATGCCCGCGCGCACGATCTTCTCCGGCGGCAGGCGGTCGATGCGCTCCCCCATGAAGCGGATCTCGCCGCCGGAGAGCTTCACCAGGCCGGAGATGGCGCGCAAGGTGGTGGTCTTGCCGGCACCGTTGGCGCCGATGATGGTGACGATGCCGCCCTCCGGCACCGAAAGGCTGATGCCCTTCAGCGCCTGCACCTTGTTGTAGTGGACCGTCGCGTTCTCGACCTCAAGCAGCATCGGCCGCTCCTCTCGCCTCTTCCTCAGCCAGGGCCTCGTCGAGACCGAAGTCGGCCGCGCCCAGGTAGGCGGTGACCACCTCCGGATTCTCGCGGATCTCCTCCGGCCCGCCCTCGGCCAGCAAAGAGCCGAAGTTCATCACCGTGATCTTCTCGCAGAGCCCCATCACCGCCTGCATGTCGTGCTCGACCAGCAGCAGGGTGACGCCGCGGTCCTGCAGGCGGCGCATCAGCTCCATCATGCGGCCGGTCTCCTCCGGGTTCATGCCGGTGAAGGGCTCGTCCAGCAGCAGGATCTTGGGGCCGGCGGCCATGGCGACCGCCATGCCCAGCGCACGCTGCAGGCCGTGCGGCAGGTTGCCGGCCAGCTCGTCGCGCCGTTCCCAGAGGTCGAAGAGGCGCAAGGCCTCCTCGGTCCTGGCCGCGGCCGCGCGGCGCCGGGGACCGTCGGTGCCGAGAATGCCGTCCACCAGGTTGGCCCGCGCGGTCAGGTGACAGCCCAGCAGCACGTTGTCGTAGACGCTGAAGGGCTGCACCAGGGTGGTGCCCTGGAAGGTGCGCACCAGGCCCAGCGCAGCGATGCGGTGAGTCGGCAGACCGGAGATGTCGCGGCCGTCGTAGAGCACCTGGCCCGAGGTCGGCGGGTAGAAGCCGCTGATCACGTTGAAGGTTGTGGTCTTGCCCGCACCGTTGGGGCCGATCAGGCCGTGAATGGTCCCGGCCTCGACGGTGAAGCTGAGATCGTTCACCGCCAGCAGGCCGCCGAAGCGCCGGGTGAGACCTCTGACCTCGAGCAATGCCATGTTCTCGCGTTCCTCCTCCGGTTTTGTCGCCCATTGCAACGCAAGAGGCGGCCGCTTGACAAGCCGCCAGGCGACACTGGCCGCCCTCTTTCTGCCAAGGGGTGGCCCGGAGAGGAGAGGCAAAGGGTCCGGCGAGAGCCCCCTACTCCTCGGCGACCACCGGGTTGGTCAGGGTGCCGATGCCGGAGATCTCCACCTCCACCGTGTCGCCCGGTTTCATGAAGACCGGCGGGTTGCGCACGAAGCCGACGCCGCCTGGGGTGCCGGTGGCGATCACGTCGCCCGGCTGCAGGGTAGCAAAGCTGGAGATGTAGGAGATCAGGGTGGGCACGTCGAAGATCAGGTCGTCGAGCCCGGCCTTCTGCATGACCTCGCCGTTCAGCCGGGTCTCCAGGGTCAGGGTCGAGGGATCTGGGATCTCGTCCGGGGTCACCAGCCAGGGTCCGAAGGCGCCGGTGGCGTCGAAGTTCTTGCCCGGCGTGAACTGGCTGCTGTGGCGCTGGTAATCGCGCACCGAGCCATCGTTGAAGCAGGTGTAGCCACCGACGTAGGAGAACGCCTCCTCGCGCGGGATGTGGCGCCCGCGCTTGCCGATCACCACCGCCAGCTCACCTTCGAAGTCGAACTTCTCGGAGAGCTTGGGACAGACCAGCGGTTCGCCGTCGGCGACCAGGGTGGTGGCGAAGCGGGTGAAGAGGGTCGGATACTCGCTGACCGGGCGGCCGGTCTCGATCCGGTGGCTCTCGTAGTTCAGGCCGACGCAAAAAATCTTCCAGGGCCGAGGGATCACCGGTCGGCGCTGCACATCGGCCAGCGGCAACGACTGGCCGCCCTCCTTCGCCCGCTGCACCCGCCCAGCGAGGTCCGCCAGCCCAAGGGCCTTGGCCAAGGTCGGCGGCAGGCCCTGGCGCTTGGCCAGCGGCCACAGCGTCTCCCCGTCTGTGGCGCCGTAACCGGTCCCACCCGCCTCGCGATAGCTCACGATTTTCATGGCTTTACTCCAAACCGCTCCTGGTCCCGACTCTAGACTCTCGGCAACAAAGGGCAAGTGACAAAGCGGCGGAACTGATGCGGCCTGATTACACCCTCGAATGCACCTTCGGCGCGCGCGCCGGCAGGCGTGTCGTCGGCCTGGACGAGGCCGGGCGCGGGCCGCTGGCCGGCCCGGTGACGGCGGCCGCGGTGCGGTTGGATCCGGCAGGCGTGGCCGCCGGCCGCTACGCCGGCCTGGCCGATTCCAAGACTCTTTCGGCCCAGGCGCGCGACAGCCTGCACGCCATCCTGCTGGCCGAGGCCGAGGTCGGGATCGGCTGGGCCAGCGTGGAGGAGATCGACCGGCTGAACATCCTGGCCGCCAGCCTGCTGGCCATGTCCCGCGCGCTCGCCGCCCTGACCGTGCCGGCCGAGGTGGCGCTGGTCGACGGCAACCGCCTGCCGCCCGACCTGCCCTGCCCCGGCCAGGCGGTGGTGAAGGGGGACGGCACGGTGCTCTCGATCGCCGCCGCCTCGATCGTCGCCAAGGTGGAACGCGACCGCGCGATGGCCGATCTCCACCGTGCCTATCCGGCCTACGGCTGGGCCAAGAACAAGGGCTACCCCACCGCCGACCACCGCCGCGTGCTGCTGGAACTCGGCCCCTCGCCGGCGCATCGGCGCAGCTTCGCGCCGGTTCGCTTGGCGTTGGAGCGCCATCGCCAGACTTGACCGGCGCGACGTCTCGGATTCTCATGGCCCCGATCAAGGGGAACAGAGATCGGGTGTGGTGCGTTGGGAGAGAGCCTGGAAAGGAACAGATTGATCGAGGGAGATTGCATCGAGGTGATGCGATCCCTGCCCGAGCGCTCGGTCGATCTGATCTTCGCCGATCCGCCCTATAACCTGCAGCTCCAGCAGGCGCTGACCCGGCCCGACAACTCCAAGGTCGACGCCGTCACCGACGCCTGGGACCAGTTCGACAGCTTCGCCGCCTACGACGCCTTCACCCGAGCCTGGCTGAAGGCGGCCAGGCGGATTCTGAAGGACGACGGCGCGATCTGGGTGATCGGCAGCTATCACAACATCTTCCGCGTCGGCGCGAGCTTGCAGGACCTGGGCTTCTGGATCCTGAACGACATCGTGTGGCGCAAGACCAATCCCATGCCGAACTTCCGCGGCCGGCGCTTCACCAACGCACACGAGACCCTGATCTGGGCGGCCAAGCACGAGGAGAGCCGCTACACCTTCAATTACCGGGCAATGAAGGCGCTGAACGAGGAGCTGCAGATGCGCAGCGACTGGAACCTGCCGATCTGTAACGGCAGCGAGCGCCTGCGCGACGCCGAGGGCCGCAAGGCCCACGCCACGCAGAAGCCGGAAGCCCTGCTCTACCGCGTGGTGCTGGCCACCACCAAACCCGGCGAGCTGATCCTCGATCCCTTCCTCGGCAGCGGCACCACCGCGGCCGTCGCCAAGCGCCTGGGCCGCGACTTCCTGGGCATCGAGCGCGAGCAGGACTACCTGGCCCATGCCCGCGCCCGACTGGAGACGATCCAGCCGCTCAGCGATCAGGCCCTGCTGGCGCTGGACGAGAAGCGCGAGGCGCCGCGGGTGCCCTTCGGCACCCTGGTCGAGCGCGGCTTCCTGGAGGCCGGCACCCTGCTGGTCAGCCAGGACGGCCGCCACCGGGCCAAGGTGCGCTCCGACGGGCGGCTGGTCATCCGCGACTTCACCGGCTCGATCCACCAGGCCGGCGCCCACGTGCAGCAGGCCGCGGCCTGCAACGGCTGGACCTACTGGTGTTACGAGGTCGAGGGCCGGCGCCAGCCGATCGACCTGCTGCGCCAGCGCATCCGTGCGGAGATGGTCGGCGGTTAGGATGTCGCCGCCCCCAGCGCGCGCCATCGGGCCCTGGGCTAGGCTGGTGAAAGGAGTCAGCATCGGGCATGCCCAAGATCAGCCATAGCATCGAGATTCACGCGCCGCTGGCGCGCCTCTGGTCGCTGCTCGAGGGCGGCGCCGCCAACCCCGGCCGCTTCCTCGCCGGCATCCGTCATGCCGAGGTGCTGGAGCGGCAAGCCGGCTCTCTCCTGCGCCGCATCGAGACCGACGACTTCGCCGTGGTCGAGCGCGTCACCCTCTTCGAGAAGCGGCGCGAGATCGACTTCGTCCTGCAGGGCGAGGCCGACTACGCCGGACAAAGCAAGCAGCGCATCGACACGCTCTACGAGACCGACATGCCCGGCCTGCCGCTCAACCTGCACTACAGCCTGGACTGGCGCCGAAAGGACCATGCGCCCGACGACCTGGATCTGGAGGGCTGGATCGAGAGTGCGCTTCGGCGCATCAAGGCGGAAGCCGAGGCGGGTTGAGGCCGGCTTGATCGACGTGGCACCATCCGGCAAATAGAGACACGGGACTGGGGGCGCCGGCCTCGGCAAGAGCGAGTGGGGCGAGAGGGAGAGGGCTATGAGCCGCAACGCGGTCGTCATCGACATCGAGACCACGGGCGACGACCCGGCCGAGGATCGCATCTGCAGCCTGGGGCTGATCGCGCTGGTCGACGGCCAGGTCCATCACGAGGGCCAGCTCTACCTGCTGTTCGATCCGGGCAGGGACAGCAGCGCGGAAGCGCAGGCTCGGCACGGCCTGGACCCCTGGCTGCTGAGCCACCAGCGCCCCTTCTCGCACTATGCCGCCCGCCTGCGTGCTCTGCTGGAGCGCGCACCGCTGGTAGTCGGCCACGAGATCGCCCGCAAGATGAACTTCCTGAACCGCGAGTTCGAGCGCGCCGGCCTGGCGCCGATCCGCCCGCACGGCTTCTGCACCCGCGACGCCGCGGCCCGGCGCTGGCCGAGGGAAAGCCCGTCGCTGCAGGCCTGCCTATCGCGCCTCGGCATCCAGCGGCCGGCCCGCAAGCACGGCGTCAGCGAAGACTGTGCACTGACCGCCGCGCTCTACCTCTTCTTCCAGGGCAACATGAAGCCCGACATCCGCTACCCCGCCAAGCCACAGAACCTGCGCCAGCCGCCGCCCAAGCCGGAGAGCCAGGTCCAGCAGGCAGACAGCGGGAACTGACGGCCGCCTCGCCGCTGCCGTGAATTCTGAAACAGACCCTTTGTAAGTCACATGGCGGCCGCAGTTTCATGTAAGCTGGGGTGCGGTCAAAGGAGAGACGGGAGACGCGAGAGATGCGGTCACTATTGATGGGTCTCTTTGCCCTGTTCCTGCTGCCGAGCCTTCCCGCCGGCGCGCAGGAGGTCACCAAGGACGGTGACTTCATCATCGAGCAGCCATTGCAGCTGCTCTTCGCGCAGACGGCGAAGCGGATGACCTTCGACGGCGAGACTATGACCCTGGAGGGGCCGGCGCCCGCCACCCTCTTCTTCGCCGACCGGCCGCAGCGCCTGACCGGCCACTTCACCAATGCCGAGTTCGTCGAGCTCTGGAAAGAAGGCGAGCAGAGCTTTGCCGCCGATCCGCCGAACGCGGCGCTGGCCATGCTGGAGGAGCCCGACAAGGCACCGGCGGTGGTCGAGTTGAAGAGCGTCGAACTGGTGGGCGATGCCCTGCAGTACAAGATCCGGGTCCTGGATGGTGACCTGCCGGCCGAATCCGGTGCGGTCGGCCTCTTCATCGACCCCTGGGTCTGGGTGCCGCCGGAGCACCGCGACCACCCTGGCTGGGTGCACTGCCATTGGAACCGCTGGGGCACACACGTCTGCCGCCGCTACTGGTAGCGGGCGACGAGGGAGTGGCGCCATGCCCATCCTACTGATCGCGGCCCTGATCCTGCTGCTGCCGGTCGGTCTGCAGGCCGCAGAAACGGCAAAGGAGACGACGGCGGCGGAAGAACCCTCGCTGCTCTTCGTGCAGTCGGCGCAGGCCATGCGCTTCGACGGCAAGACCCTGACCCTGGGCGGCATCGGCCCGGCCACGGTCTACTTCTCCGACCGGCCGCAACGCCTGGCCGGCCTGGTGAGCCACCAAGCCTTCGTCGCGCTCTGGGATAAGAATAAGGAAGCCTTCGCCGCCGATCCGCCGAACGCGGCGCTGGCGGTCCTCGACCAGCCCGACCAGGCGCCGGTCGCGGTCGAGCTGGTCTCGGTGACCTTGGAGCCCGACAGCCTGGTCTACAAGGTGCGCGTGCTGGAGGGCAGCCTGCCGGCCGAGAGCGGGCCGGTCTCCCTCTTCGTCGATCACTTCCACTGGGCGCACCGGGGCGGCTGGGGCTGGGGTCCAGGCTTCGGCCCCTGGGGACCCGGGTTCGGCCCGAACTGGGACTCCGGCTTCGGTCCAGGCCCCTACGGCTGTGGGACCAACCCGCTGTTCGGCCCGCCCCACCTCTGCCGTTAGCGGATGTCGGGTCTCCACGGCACCGGCCGATCTCCGGCGATCTTCCTGCTCCTCGCGCTGCTGGCACTCCTACTGGCGACGACGACGCAGCATGCCCATGCGGAGGGAGTGAAGGGCCAAAAGCCGGCGCCGGCCGTGCGCGAGCCCCTCTCGCTGCTGCTGATTCAGTCGGCCGGCGGCATCGAGGTCGAGGGCTCCACCCTCACCCTGAAGGACATCAGCCCGGCGACGATCTTCTATACCGACCGGCCGAAGATGCTGCAGGGCTTCCTCACCCAGGACGACTTCGTGGCGATGTGGGAGGACGGCTGGAACCGCTATGCCGCCGACCCGCCGAACGCCGCCCTGCAGATCCTCGAGCCCGAACTGCTGCCACCGATCGGCATCGAGCTCATGAACGCACGCTTCGAGGGATCGGACCTGATCTACGAGTTCCGCCCGCTCGACGGTGTGCTGCCCGCCGAGGCCGGTGCGGCGACGCTCTTTATCGACCACTACATTTGGATTCCGCCCGACCGCGGCCCGCAGAGGTTGGGCTGGATCCGCTGCCACCCGCTGAGCGACAAGCCGCTCTGCTACAGCGACTGGTGAGGTGGCCGAGCCGCAGCAGGCTGCAGCCCGCCGGCTGAGCCGGTCTCCTCCAAGCCCAGGCGGCCGCAAGGTGTTGCTGGCCAGCCTGCTGCTCTCGCTGGTGCTGGGAACGGTGCATGCCTTCTCGCTCTTCCTGGAGCCGCTTGAGGCACGTTTCGAGGTCGGCCGCTCTGAGGCCAGCCTCACCTACTCGCTGGCGCTCGCCGCCATCACCCTCGGCGTCCTGGTCGGGCATCGGGTCTACGACCGCCTGCAGCCGGCCCTGCTCGCGCCATTGCTCTGCCTGGCCGGGGCCGCCGGGCTCGCGCTGGCGGCCCTGGCCCCCAGCCTCGGGCTGGTCTGGCTCGGCTACGGCCTCTGCTTCGGGCTGGCGAACGGGCTGGGCTACGGCTTTGCGCTGCAGTATGCGGCCCAGGCGAACCCGACGCGAGCCGGACTGGCGATGGGCCTGGTCACCGCCGTCTACGGGCTGGGTGCGGCCCTGGCGCCGCTGCCGCTCTGGTGGGCCCTGTCGCTGGGCGGGCCGGGCGGCGGCTTCGTCCTGCTGGCCGTGCTGTTGCTGGCGGTGGCGCTGCCCATCGCCCTGCTGCTGCGGTCGGCCGACCTGCCCTTCCATGCGCGCGTCCCGGACGCGGCTTCCTCTCCCCCGGCCGACCGGCGCAGCCTGGCCCTGCTCTGGCTCGGCTACGGCAGCGGCGTGGCGGCTGGGCTGGCGGCGATCGGTCATGCCACCGGCATCGCGCAGGCGGGCGGCTTGGACGAGGCGGCGATCCGGCTAGCACCACTGGCGATCGCGGCAGCCAACACCCTGGGCGGGCTACTCGGAGGCTTTCTCACCGATCGCCTCTCCGCCCGGCGCCTGACCATGGCGCTGCCGCTGCTCTCGGCCCTGGCCCTGGCCTGGCTGGCGCTGGTCCCAGGTGGGTTGAGCGGCGGGCTACTGCCGGCGCTGGCCCTGGTCGGCTTCGCCTACGGCGCCATCATCGCGGTCTATCCCGCCGCCATCGCCCGGCGCTTCGGTGCGGTGGCCGGAGTCAAGATCTACGGCCGCGTCTTCACCGCCTGGGGCGTCGCCGGCCTGCTCGCGCCCTGGGCCGCTGGCTTGCTGTTCGACGCCAGCGGCAGCTACCGCGTGACCCTGCTGGCCGCAGCACTGCTGGCCCTGGTGTCGCTGGCCGCGGCCGCCCTGCCCGCGAGAGAGGCCAGCCGGCCGCCGGTCATCGGCTGAGCCACCCCGGTGGTGCCGGGGAAGGTCAGCGGCAGGCCGCCGCGCACCCGTGCCGCCAGGAAGGCAAAGGCCTGGGCCTCCAGCGCGTCGCCGTTCCAGCCGACCGCCTCCACCGGCTCCACCGGCCGGCCCAGCCGCCGGGCCAGCTCCTCCATCATCGCCGGGTTCAGGCGGCCGCCGCCGGTCACCAGCCAGCGCCGCGGCGGGCTGGGCAGCAGCGACAGCACCGCGGCCACCGCAGCGGCGGTGAAGGCGGTCAGGGTCGCCGCCCCGGCCTCCGGCGAGAGGCCCTCCAGCCCCTCCAGGCGGAAGGCGTCACGGTCCAGCGACTTGGGCAGTGGCCGGCCGAAGTAGGGGTGTGCCATGGCCGCGGCCAGCAGGTCCTCCCGCACCCGGCCGGCACGGGCGAGCGCCCCCTCGGCGTCGTAGGGCCGGCCGCAGCGCGCCAGCATCCAGTCGTCCAGCAGCGCGTTGCCCGGCCCGCAGTCGCAGGCCAGCAGCTCCGTCTCGTCCGGACCGATCCAGGTGACGTTGGAGACGCCGCCAATGTTCAGCACCGCCAGCGGCTTCTCCAGCGCGGACGCCAGCGCCTGCTGGTAGACCGGCACCAGCGGCGCGCCCTCGCCGCCGGCGGCGACATCGGCCGAGCGGAAGTCGAAGGCCACGGGGATTCCGGTCAGTTCCGCCAGCAGGGCGCCGTCACCGATCTGCCAGGTCCGCCGCGCCTCCGGCGCATGCAGGATGGTCTGGCCATGGAAACCGATCAGGCCGACGGCGCCGCGCGGTAGGCCGGCCTCGGCCAGCAGCGCCTCGACCGCCTCGGCATGGCGCTCGGTCAGTTCCCGCTCCACTTCGGCGATCGTGCCGCGACCGCCGAAGCAGCCGCGCAGGCGCTCCCGGAAGGCGGGGTCATAGCTCCGGGTCAGCGCCGGCCCCTGCTCGAAGACCTGCCGTCCGTCGGTCAGCAGCAGCGCCGCGTCGATCCCGTCCAGAGAGGTCCCGCTCATCAACCCGACGATCCAGTCCGCCTGCATAGCACCCCTCCTGCGATCGGCACTTTGGTCCTGGGCGCCACCATGCTATCAGCCCAGCCTTCACACGATAGCCCAAGACCCGACGAACAGACGAGAGTTCCGGACGATGACCCGCCTGCGATCCGATTTCCTGGCCACCCTGGAGGCCCGTGGCTTCCTGCACCAGGCGACCGACCTGGAAGCGCTGGACGCGCTTGCCGCCAAGGAGCGGATCACCGCCTATATCGGCTTCGACGCCACCGCGAACTCGCTGCACGTCGGCAGCCTGCTGCCGATCATGTGCCTGCGCTGGCTGCAGAAGACCGGGCACAAGCCGCTGGTGCTGATGGGCGGCGGGACCACCAAGATCGGCGACCCTTCGGGCAAGGACGAGAGCCGCCAGCTTCTCTCCGACGCGGTCATCGCCGACAACATCGCCGGTATCAAGCGCAACTTCGAGCCCTTCCTCACCTTCGGCGAGGGGCCCAGCGACGCGGTGATGATCAACAACGCCGACTGGCTCGACGGGCTGGCCTACATCCCGCTGCTGCGCGACATCGGCCGCCACTTCACCATCAACCGCATGCTGACCTTCGATTCGGTGCGCCTCAGGCTCGACCGCGAGCAGCCGCTGACCTTCCTGGAGTTCAACTACATGATCCTCCAGGCCTACGACTTCCTGGAGCTGAACCGCCGTTACGGCTGCCGGCTGCAGATGGGCGGGTCGGACCAGTGGGGCAACATCGTGAACGGCATGGAGCTGGCCCGCCGCTCGGACGGGGCCGAGGTCTTCGGCATGACCACGCCGCTGATCACCACCGCGTCGGGCCAGAAGATGGGCAAGACCCACGCCGGTGCGATCTGGCTCTCGCCGGAGCGGCTCAGCGACTACGACTACTGGCAGTTCTGGCGCAACTGCGAGGACGGAGACGTCGGCCGCTTCCTGCGCCTCTTCACCGAGCTGCCGCTGGAAGAGATCGCCAGGCTCGAGGCGCTGGAAGGCGCAGAGATGAACGAGGCCAAGAAGATCCTGGCCAACGAGGCCACCGCCCTGCTGCGCGGCCGCGCCGCGGCCGAGCAGGCCGCCGAGACCGCGCGCCGGACCTTCGAGGGCGACGGCCTGGGCGAGGACCTGCCCAGCATCGAGGTGCCGCGCCAACGCCTGGCCGAGGGCATCCCGCTGTTCCAGCTGTTGCGCGAGAGCGGCCTGGTCGCCAGCTCCGGCGAAGGCCGCCGGCTGATCAAGGGCGGCGGCGCGCGGGTCAACGACCGCCAGGCCGCCGACGAAACCGCCGCCGTGGGCCTGGACGACGTCAGCGCCGAGGGCGTGATCAAGCTCTCCGCCGGCAAGAAGCGCCACGCCTTGGTCAAGCCGGTCGACTAGCGAGAGGCTCGCCTGCGTCGCCAGTGCAGGCAGCCTCTATTGTACATGAATAGTTGTCTCGACCCGCACAATTGTTGAAAGCATTGTGCCGACCACCGGCGGCAAACCCTTCCGATTTGCCAATCTGCTGCTCTAGACTGCCGGCCAACGGGAAAAGGCCGACGCATGAGCGCACTCAGGGCCTGGCTGGACCGGCAGGGTCTTGCCAAGCACGCCGATCTCTTCGAGGCGAACGACATCGACACCGACATCCTGTCGGAGCTGGACGAGGCCGACCTCAAGGACCTGGGACTGTCGCTGGGCGACCGCAAGCGAGTGATGGCCGCGCTACGCAGCCTGAAGCAGGAGAGCGAAGAGCGGATTGAGGCGCCTGCTGCCACCGCAGCACCCGCCCCCTCGGCGCCCCAGCAGGTGGCCGCCCGGCGCCAGGTCACCGTCCTCTTCGCCGACCTCTCGGGCTTCACCTCGCTGTCGAACCAGCTCGATGCGGAGGAGGTGCATGCGATCCTCCAGCGCTTCTTCGCCGAGGTGGACGAGGCGGTACGCAGCTTCGGCGGCACCATCGACAAGCACATCGGCGACGCGGTCATGGCGGTCTTCGGCGCCCCGGTCGCACACAGCAACGACCCAGAGCGCGCGGTACGCTGCGCGCTGGAGATCCACGCCCGCCTCGCCCGCTTCGACCCGCCCCGGCAGAGCCACATCGGCATCGCCAGCGGCCAGGTCGTCGCCAGCGACACCGGCAGCAGCGCCTTCACCGAGTACACCGTGACCGGCGCCTCGGTGAACCTGGCGGCCCGCCTGCAGGACCAGGCCAAGGCCGGCCAGACCCTGATCAGCGACCAGGTGCAGCGCGCCGTCGGTGCCCGCCTGGAGAGCGCGCCGGCCGGCGACCTGACGGTCAAGGGCATTGACACGCCGGTGACCGCCTGGCGCGTACTGGGCCTCGCCAGCGCCGAGGCGGCCTCGAGCCGCCGTCCCTTCGTCGGCCGCGAGCGGGAGCGGGCACAGCTGCAGAGTCTGTTGACCTTCTGCCGCGAGCGCGGCCATGGCCAGGTGGCGGTGCTTCGCGGCGAGCCCGGCATCGGCAAGACCCGGCTGGGCGACCATCTGAGCGAGCTGGCCCAGGCGGAGGGCTTTGCCGTGCACAAGGCCCTGGTGCTGGACTTCGGCGCCGCCAAGGGACGCGAGGCGCTACCGGCGCTGCTGCGTAGCCTCATGGGACTGCCGCCGGAAAGCGATAGCGTCGAGCGCGCGGCCGCTCTGGAACAGGCCCTGGAAAGCGGCGCCGTCGTGGCCGAGGATCGCGTTCACCTGAACAGCCTGCTGGACCTGCCGCAGCCGCCCGAGCTGCTCGGCCTCGCCCAGGCGATGAAGGCGGAGAAGCGCAGCAGCGGTCAGGCCCGGGCGCTGTCCCACCTGGCCATCGCCGGCGCCCGCCGCAGGCCGCTCTTCATCCGGATCGAGGATGTCCACTGGGCGGACTCCGGCCTGCCGGGGCAGCTCGCCCTGATGGCTGCCGACTGTGCGCAGGCGCCGGTCTTCCTGCTGCTCACCACCCGCGTCGAGGGCGACCCCCTGGACGCGGCCTGGCGGCACCTGCTGGGCGGCACCGCCATCACCACCCTGGACCTGGGGCCGCTGGACCAGTCTGCCGCCCTGGCGCTCGCGCGCTCCTACAAGGTGGCCGAGGAGCAGTTCACCCAGAGCTGCATCGAACGCGCGGCCGGCAACCCGCTGTTCCTCGACCAGCTTCTGCAGATGGTCGGCGACTCCCTCGACGCCGCCATCCCGGCCTCGGTGCAGAGCATCGTGCAGAGCCGCATGGACCGCCTGGATGCGACCGACCGCGCCGCACTGGAAGCCGCCTCCGTGCTGGGCCAGCGCTTCGGCGAGGAGGCTCTGACCGGACTCATCGACGACGGCCAAAACGGAGCGATCCAGTCGCTGCAAGCCAAGGGGTTGATCAAGCGGGAGGGCGACGGCTTCCTCTTCGCCCACGCGCTGGTGCGCGACGGGGTCTATGCGACCCTGCTGCAGGAGCGCCGCCGGCAGCTCCACGGCCGCGCCGCCAAGCTGTTCCGCGAGCAGGACGCCGCCCTCCATGCCCGCCACCTGCGCGGCGCCGAGTCACCGGAGGCCGCTGCCGCCTACCTGGCGGCCGCGCGCGAGGAGGCACAGGCCTTCCGGCTGGAGTCGGCCCGCCGCCTGATCGACGAGGGCCTGGCCCTGCCGACCACCGACGAGGTGCACCTGGCGCTGATGCTGGCCAAGGGCGAGACCCTGCGGAACCTCGGCGACAGCGAGGCCTCGATCGCCTGCTACGGCGAGGCGATGACCCTGTGCAAGCACGCAATCGACCGGGCCCAGTGTCACCTGGGCCGGGCGGCTGCGATGCGCATCCTCGATCGCTTCGAGGAGGCCTTCGACGAACTGGAGAGCGCCGAGGCGCTGGCCGCGCCGGAGGATGACAAGATCCTGCTGGCCGAAATCTCCAGCCTGCGCGGCAATCTCCTCTTCCCGCTCGGCCGCCCCGAGGAATGCAGGGCCGCTCATACCAGGGCCCTGGAGCTGGCCCGCGAGGCCGAGGCCATCGGGCCGGAGGTGCAGGCTCTGGGCGGACTGGGCGACGCCAACTATGCCAGTGGACGCCTCGAACGTGCCCGCCAGCACTTCGCCGACTGCGTGGCCCTGGCGCGCCGCCACGCGCTCGGCCAGATCGAGGTCGCCAACGCTCCGATGCTGGGCTGGAGCACGGTTCTGGTCGGCAAGATCCGCGAGGGCATCGTCGAGGCGGAGCAGGCACAGCGCCAAGCCATGGCGGCAGGCAACGAGCGCGCCGCCATCATCGCCTTCAATGCCCTGGCGATGGGGGCAATCGACAACGCCGACATCGCAGCCGCCAAGGCCTACGCCGCCGAGATCCTGCGGCTGAGCGACCGCCTGAGTTCCGGACGCTTCAAGTCCTACGGCCTGAACCTGATGGCCGACGCGGTCTTTCTGAGTGGGGACCGCGCAGAGGCCGAACGGCTCGTCGAAGCGGCCTGGGCGGAGGCCAAGGCGTCGGCCGTCAGCTTCTGCGGCCCCTGGGTGCTGGGAACCCGGGCGCGGATCACGCGCAGCAAGGCACAAGCCCGATCCGACATCGAGGAGGGGCGCAAGATGCTGGCCGCCGGCGCCGTCGCCCACAACCACTTCCTCTTCAACCGCAGCGCCCTGGAGTTCCTGATCGAACAGCGCGACTGGCCTGAGGTCGAGGCACAGGCGGTGCTCTTCGAGACCTATCTGGGTCCCTACGGTACGCCCTGGAGCGACTTCTTCCTGCGCCGCGCCCGCCTGCTGGCAGCCCTCGGACAGGGTGCCGATCCCGCAACGCTGGACGAGGAGCGCCTCACCCTCCTGCAGCAGGCCGAGCGAGAGAGCCTGGAGACCTGGGCGCGGGCACTGAGGCGATAGCCCTCACCCCTGTTGCGTCAGGGTCCGGCGCACCGCGTCGCGCCAGGCGGCGTAGCGGGCGGCGCGCCGTTCGTCGGGCATCTGCGGTTCGAAGCGACGCTCCAGCGCCCAGGTTTCGGCGAAGCCCTCGCGGCCGGGGTAGAAGCCTGCCTTCATGCCGGCCAGCCAGGCGGCGCCCAGGGCCGTGGTCTCCAGCACCTGCGGGCGGTCCACCGGGGCGCCCAGCATGTCGGCCAGAAACTGCATGGTCCAGTCGGATGCCGTCATGCCGCCGTCGACTCGCAACACGGTTTGGCCGTCGGCGCTGTCGGGCCAGTCGCGCCACATCGCCTCCAGCAGATCGCGGGTCTGGAAGGCGACGCTCTCCAGCGCCGCACGGGCGAACTCGGCAGGGCCTGTGGCCCGGGTGATGCCGAAGAGGGCACCGCGCGCCTCGGCATCCCAGTAGGGCGCGCCCAGCCCGGTAAAGGCCGGCACCAGGAAGAGCGCCTGGCCGGGATCGGCGGCATCGGCCAGCGCGTGAGTCTCGGCCGCCTCCTTGATGATGCCAAGGCCGTCGCGCAGCCACTGCACCACCGCGCCGGCGACGAAGATCGAGCCCTCGAGCGCGTAGCTGACCTTGCCGTCCAGCCGGTAGGCGATGGTGGTGAGCAGGCGGTTCTCGGAGGGCACCGCGGTCTCGCCGGTGTTGAGCAGCGCGAAGCAGCCGGTGCCGTAGGTCGACTTGACCATGCCCGGCCGGAAGCAAGCCTGGCCGATGGTGGCCGCCTGCTGGTCGCCTGCCACGCCCTGCACCGCCAGAGGCCGGCCGAAGATGCCGGGCTCGGTCACCGCAAAGTCGGCTGCGCAGTCCTTCACCTCCGGCAGCAGGGAGGCCGGCACCCCGAAGATGCGCAGCAGCTCCTCGTCCCAGTCGCCCTTGTGGATGTCGTAGAAGAGGGTGCGTGAGGCGTTGGTGGCGTCGGTCGCGTGCACCTTGCCGCCGGTCAGCCGCCAGAGCAGCCAGCTATCGACCGTGCCGAAGGCCAGCTCCCCACGCTCGGCCTTCTCGCGCGCGCCCTCCACCTCGTCCAGCATCCAGGCGACCTCGGTGGCGCTGAAGTAGGGATCGAGCAGCAGGCCGGTCTTGGCCGAGATCAAGGGCTCCAGTCCCTCGTCCTTCAGGCGCTGGCAGTGGGCGTGGGTGCGGTGGTCCTGCCAGACGATGGCCTTGTGGATCGGCCGGCCGCTGGCGCGTTCCCAGACCAGGGCGGTCTCGCGCTGGTTGGTAATGCCGATTGAGACGATGTCCTCGGGTCCTGCACCCGCCTTGGCCATGGCCTGGCGGCAGGTCTCCACCACGCTGGTCCAGAGATCCTCCGGGTCGTGCTCGACCCAGCCCGAGGCCGGAAAGTGCTGCGGGAACTCCTGCTGGCCGACCGCCGCGATCTTGAGGTCGCGGTCGAAGAGGATGGCACGGCTGGAGGTGGTGCCCTGGTCGATGGCGAGGACGTAGCGGGTCATGGGGATCTTCTCTCCGGTCCCGGTCATGAAATGCAAGCGAAAGGGGCCGAAACGGGGTTCTGCCCGTCCCGGCCCCAGTCTCGCATTCTAACCTAGCGACGAAGCGCTTGAGGCTAGTTCTTGGCGGTGGCCGCCCAGGTCTTCAGGAGCTCGTCGTAGTCGACCGTGATCGGGGTCGGCTTCTCGTTCTCCAGCTTGGGCTTGGGCGCACCCGGCAGGTCCAGCCAGTACTTGGCGTCCCGCTTCTCGTTGAGCTTCGGTCCGCAGTCGCCCTGCACGCCGGCACGCTCCAGGCGCTGCATCACCTTGTCCTGCGCCTCGGCCAGGGCATCCATGGCCTCCTGCGCGGACTTGGCGCCGGACGAGGCATCACCGATGTTCTGCCACCAGAGCTGGGCCAGCTTCGGATAGTCCGGGACGTTGGTGCCGGTCGGGGTCCAGAGCAGGCGGGCCGGCGAGCGGTAGAACTCGATCAGGCCACCCAGCTTGGGCGCACGCTCGGTGAAGGAGGGAGCCCAGATGTCGCTCTCGCGGATGAAGGTGAGGCCGACGTGGCTCTTCTTCAGCGAGACCGTCTTGGAGACGACGAACTGGGCATAGAGCCAGGCCGCCTTGCGACGATCGATCGGGGTGGACTTCATCAGGGTCCAGGAGCCGGCGTCCTGATAGCCGAGCTTCATGCCCTCTTCCCAGTAGGCACCGTGCGGCGAGGGGGCCATGCGCCACTTGGGCGTGCCGTCCGCGTTCACCACCGGCAGGCCGTCCTTCACCATGTCGGCGGTGAAGGCGGTGTACCAGAAGATCTGCTGGGCGATGGCACCCTGGGCCGGCACCGGACCGGCCTCGCCAAAGACCATGCCGGCTGCGGCCGGCGGCGCGTAGGCCTTCAGCCAGTCGATGTACTTCTGCACCGAGTAGACCGCGGCCGGGCCGTTGGTGGCACCACCGCGCTCGACCGAGGAGCCGACCGGGCGGCAGCCCTCGACGCGGATGCCCCACTCGTCCACCGGCAGGCCGTTGGGTATGCCCTTGTCGCCGGCGCCGGCCATGGAGAGCCAGGCGTCGGTGAAGCGCCATCCCAGCGAGGGATCCTTCTTGCCGTAGTCCATGTGGCCGTAGATCTTCTGGCCGTCCATCTCGCCGATGTCGTTGGTGAAGAAGTCGGCGATGTCCTGATAGGCCGACCAGTTCACCGGCACGCCCAGGTCATAGCCGTACTTGGCCTTGAACTTGGCCTTGATGTCCGGGTTGGTGAACCAGTCGTAGCGGAACCAGTAGAGGTTCGCGAACTGCTGGTCGGGGAGCTGGTAGATCTTGCCGTCCGGCCCGGTGGTGAAGGAGATGCCGATGAAATCGCCGACCTCGAGATAGGGGTCGGTGACGTCCTTGCCCTCGCCTTCCATCCAGTCCGACAGCGGCACGATCTGCTGATAGCGGAAGTGGGTGCCGATCAGGTCGGAATCGTTGATGTAGGCGTCGTAGATGTTGCGGCCCGACTGCATCTGGGTCTGCAGCTTCTCGACCACGTCGCCCTCGCCGATCAGGTCGTGGGTGATCTTGATGCCGGTGATCTCGGTGAAGGCCTTGGCCAGCACCTTCGATTCGTACTCGTGCGTGGTGATGGTCTCGGAGACGACGTTGATCTCCATGCCCTTGAAGGGCTCGGCGGCCTTGATGAACCACTCCATCTCCTTCATCTGCTCGTCCTTGGGCAGCGTCGAAGGCTGGAATTCGCTGTCGACCCACTTCTGGGCCGCGGCCATGTCTGCTGCCGCCGGGCCGGCCAGGCCAAACAGCAGGGCAACGGTCGAGGCCGTCGCCAGGGCGGTAAATCGTTTCATTCTCGGGTCCTCCCTTTGGTTCCCTTTGAAGCTTTTCACTAACCCCGCCCCTTGTTCGCCAGGGCGGGCTCTCAGACGTCACACCCAGCGGAAGACCGCGGCGGCGTAGACGAGTGACACGGCAAGCCCGCCCCACAGCGGCGGCCCGAAGGCACCGAGCCAGGCGAGGCAGATGAAGGCGGAGCCCAGCAGCGACACGAAGAGCCGGTCGCCGGGCGTGGTGGCGAAACGCAGCATGCCGACGCGCGGGGCCTGCGGCGACAGCGCCGCCCACAGGGTCATCACCACCAACACCAGGAAGATCGCCAGGAAGAAGGCGGCGGTCGACCAGGTCCAGGCCATCCAGTCGAGGTTCATTGCCGGCGCCCTCCCTCTAGACCCGGCCCAGGGCGAAGCCCTTGGCGATGTAGTTGCGCACGAACCAGATCACCAAGGCGCCGGGGATGATGGTCAGGCTGCCGGCCGCGGCCAGCACCCCCCAGTCCATGCCCGAGGCGGAGACGGTCCGCGTCATGGTGGCGGCGATCGGCTTGGCGTCGACGCTGGTGAGCGTGCGGGCCAGCAGCAGCTCCACCCAGGAGAACATGAAGCAGAAGAAGGCGGCGACGCCGATGCCGCTGGCGATCAGCGGCATGAAGATCCGCACGAAGAAACGCGGCCAGGAATAGCCGTCGATGTAGGCGGTCTCGTCGATCTCCTTCGGCACGCCCGACATGAAGCCCTCCAGGATCCAGACCGCCAGCGGCACGTTGAAGAGGCAGTGCGCCAGCGCGACGGCGATATGGGTGTCGAAGAGGCCGATCGAGGAATAGAGCTGGAAGAAGGGCAGCGCGAAGACCGCGGCCGGCGCCATGCGGTTGGTCAAGAGCCAGAAGAAGAGGTGCTTGTCGCCGAGGAAGCGGTAGCGCGAGAAGGCATAGGCCGCCGGCAGCGCCACGGTGACCGAGATCACCGTGTTCATCACCACGTAGATGATCGAGTTGATGTAGCCCGAATACCAGGAGGGATCGGTGAAGATGACCCGGTAGTTGTGCAGGGTCAGGTCCGCCGGGATCAGCGTGAAGGTCGAGAGGATCTCCTCGTTCGACTTCAGGCTCATGTTCACTAGCCAGTAGATCGGCAGCAGCAGGAAGATCAGGTAGAGGGTCATGATGACCCCGCCGCGGGTCACGCGGAAGCCTCGGGTCCCGGTCATGACGCCTTCTCCCCGCGCGGCTGCTCGACGCCGACGTTGGTCATCACGGTGTAGAAGACCCAGGAGAGCAGCAGGATGATCAGGAAATAGACCAGCGAGAAGGCCGCCGCCGGGCCCAGGTCGAACTGCCCGATCGCCATCTTCACCAGGTCGATGGAGAGGTAGGTGGTGCTGTTGCCGGGCCCGCCGCCGGTCACCACGAAGGGCTCGGTATAGATCATGAAGCTGTCCATGAAGCGCAGCAAGATGGCGATCAGCAGCACGCGGTTCATCTTCGGCAGCTCGATGTAGCGAAAGATCTTCCAGCGGCTGGCGCCGTCGATGCGGGCGGCCTGGTAGTAGGCCTGCGGGATCGAGACCAGGCCGGCGTAGCAGAGCAGCGCTACCAGCGAGGTCCAGTGCCAGACGTCCATGACGACGACGGTGACCCAGGCGTCCAGCCAGTTCTGGGTGTAGTTGTACTCGATCCCCAGCCAGTTGAGCGCGGCACCCAAGAGGCCGATGTCCACCCGGCCGAAGATCTGCCAGATGGTGCCGACCACGTTCCAGGGGATCAGCAGCGGCAGCGCCATCAGCACCAGGCAGACCGAGACCGCCCAGCCCTTCTTCGGCATCGAGAGCGCAACCACGATGCCCAGCGGCACCTCGATCGCCAGGATGATGAAGGAGAAGAGGAACTGGCGCAGCAGGGCGTCGTGGAAGCGCTCCGAGGCCAGGATCTGCTGGAACCACTCCAGCCCGGCCCAGAAGAACTCGTTGTTGCCGAAGGTGTCCTGGATCGAGTAGTTGACCACGGTCATCAGCGGGATGACGGCGCTGAAGGCGACCAGCAGCACCACCGGCAGCACCATGAACCAGGCGCGATGGTTGACGGGCTTGTCCATCATTCGGCCCTCCCCTCGATCAGCCAGCCGTCGGCATAGACGTTGACGTGCCCGGCATCGAAGCGCACCCGCGTCATCTCCTCCGACAGCGGCGCGCCCTCCGGCACGATCACGTTGACCTCCTGCCCGCGGAAGTCGGTGCGCACGATCCGGTGGCGTCCCACGTCCTCGATCCGGGTGACGGCGACCGGCAGGCCTTCGCCCTCATGGGCCAGCGTCGCGAACTCCGGCCGGATGCCGATCTCGATCCGCTCGGCCTTGAGCGTGTCGTAGCGCCGGCCGAGCGGCACCACCACCTCGCCCAGCCTGGCCTGGTCGCCCGCGACCTCTGCCGCCAGCACGTTCATGCCGGGCGAACCGATGAAGTAGCCGACGAAGGTGTGCTGCGGCCGCTCGAACAGGGCCTCGGGCGCGCCGATCTGCACCACCTCGCCCTCGTACATCACCACCACCTCGTCGGCGAAGGTCAGCGCCTCGGTCTGGTCGTGGGTCACGTAGATCATGGTGTGGCCGAACTCGCGGTGCAGCGCCTTGAGCTGGGTGCGCAGCTCCCACTTGAGCTGCGGGTCGATCACCGTCAGCGGCTCGTCGAAGAGGATCGCGGCCACGTCCTCGCGCACCATGCCGCGGCCGAGCGAGATCTTCTGCTTGGCGTCGGCGGTGAGCCCGCGCGCCTTGCGCTTCAGCGAGGCGGTGAGGTCCAGCATCTCGGCGACGCTGCGCACCCGGGCATCGACCGCCGACCTGTCCAGGCCGCGGTTGCGCAGCGGGAAGGCCAGGTTGTCATAGACCGACATGGTGTCGTAGACGACCGGGAACTGGAAGACCTGGGCGATGTTGCGCTGCTCGGTCGGCAGGCGGGTGACGTCGGTCTCGCCGAACAGCACCTGCCCCTCCGAAGGCGTCAGCAGGCCGGAGATGATGTTCAGCAGCGTGGTCTTGCCACAGCCCGAGGGACCCAGCAGGGCATAGGCCTTGCCGTCCTCCCAGGCGTGGTCGATCCGCTTCAGCGCGTAGTCGGCCGGCCCCTTGGGATGCTCGTGGTAGGAGTGCGCCAGGTTGGAAAGGGTGATGCGTGCCATGCCCTGCCCTCTCTCAAGCCGCGGCCGCGTAGGCGGCGGTAGCCGCGAGCTGCCCGTCCTCGCGGAAGAGATAGAGATGGGCCGGGTCGACATAGACCTCGATCCGCTCGCCCACCCTCGGCACCCGCACGCCATGCACCAGCGCGATCCATCGGTCGCTGCCATGGTCGACGTGGACGAAGCTCTCCGAGCCCGTCAGCTCGGTGATCGCGACGCCGGCGGGGAAGGAGAAGGCCGCCTCCGCAGGGCGTTCGATCTTCAGGTGGTTGGCGCGGAAGCCCGCCCGGTAGCGGCCCTCCGCCAGGCTGGCCAGGCTGCCGCTGGCCGGAACCTGGCGGCCGTCCGGCAGACGCACCTGGTCGCCGGCGATGGTGAGCGGCAGGAAATTCATCGGCGGGTCGGAGAAGATCGCCGCCGTGGTGGCGTCCTGCGGCCGGCGGTAGACCTCCGGCGTCAAGCCGAACTGGGTCACCCGGCCCTCCCAAAGGGTGGCGGTGTTGCCGCCCAGCAGCAGCGCCTCGTGCGGCTCGGTCGTCGCATAGACGAAGATCGCTCCGGCCTCCTTGAAGAGGCGCGGGATTTCCGCCCGCAGCTCCTCACGCAGCTTGTAGTCCAGGTTGGCCAGCGGCTCGTCCAGCAGGATCAGCTCCGCCCCCTTGACCAGGGCGCGCGCCAGGGCGGTGCGCTGCTGCTGGCCGCCCGAGAGCTCCAGCGGCTTGCGGTCCAGCAGCGGGGTCAGCTTCACCAACTCGGCCGCATGCTCCACCTTGCGCCGGATCTCGTTCTTCGGCAGGCGCTTGAGGCGCAGCGGCGAGGCAATGTTCTCGTAGACCGTCAGGGTCGGGTAGTTGATGAACTGCTGATAGACCATCGCCACCTGGCGCTCCTGCACCTTGATGCCGGTCACGTCCCGCCCGTCCCAATAGACCCGGCCGTCGGTCGGCCGATCGAGGCCGGCCATCAGCCGCATCAGGCTGGTCTTGCCGGAGAGCGTCGGCCCCAGGAGCACGTTCAGGCTGCCGCGCTCCAGGGTCAGGCTGGTCGGGTGGATGTGGGTCTGCCCCTCCACCACCTTGCCGACCTGGTCCAGACGTAAGGTCATCGCCCTCCCCCTTCGCGCCTAGGCCGCGGCCCGGACCGGGCGGTTCGCCCGCATCCAGTCGTCCAGCGCCGCCGCCTCCTCGGCCGAGAGCCTGAGCCCCAGCTTCGAGCGCCGCCACAGCAGGTCCGGCGCCTCGCGCGCCCATTCCCGTTCCATCAGGTACTTGACCTCGGCCTCGTAGAGGTCGTGGCCGAAATGCCGGCCCAGGCCGGCCAGGCTGTCGGCCGCGCCCAGCAGCTGCCAGCTGTCGGTGCCGTAGGCGCGAACCAGGCGCCGGCAAGTTGCGGTCTCCAGGAAGGGATAGTCGCGGGCGAGCTTCTCCTGCAGCGCCTGGGCAGCGGTGGCGTCGAAATCCCCGCCCGGCAGGCTGGCACCCGCGGTCCAGGCCGCGGACATGCCGGCGTAGTAGGGCGCGAGCTTCGCCAGCGCCGCCTCGGCCAGCTTGCGGTAGGTGGTGATCTTGCCGCCGAAGACGTTCAGCAGCGGGGTCTTGCCGTCACGCTCCTCCAGCTTCAGCACGTAATCGCGGGTGGCCGACTGCGCCTTCTCCGCCCCGTCGTCGTAGAGCGGCCGCACGCCGGAATAGCTCCAGACCACGGCATCGCGCTTCACCGGCACCTTGAAGTATTCCGAGACCGAGCGGCAGAGGTACTCGGCCTCCTCGTCGGTGCAGACGGCCTTGCCGGGATCGCCCTGGTGGTCCTGATCGGTGGTGCCGATCAGGGTGAAGTCCTCCTCGTAGGGGATGGCGAAGCAGATGCGGTTGTCGGCGTTCTGGAAGATGTAGGCGCGGTCGTGCGCGAAGAGGCGCTTCACCACGATGTGGCTGCCACGGACCATGCGCACCTTGTCCGAGGAGTTGGCATGCAGGCGCTGCTGGATCACCTCACCGACCCAGGGGCCGGCGGCGTTGATCAGGCCGCGAGCGCGCACCTGGTAGCGGCGCCCCTGCTCCAGATCCTCGACCGTCACCAGCCAGTGATCGCCCTGCCGCTCGGCCGAGAGGCAGCGGCTGCGCGTCACCACCGTAGCGCCGCGCGCCACCGCGTCGCGCGCGTTCAGCACCACCAGACGGGCATCCTGCACCCAGCAGTCAGAGTACTCGAAACCGACGGTGTAGGCATCCTTCAGCGGCCGGCCGACCTCATCGCGGGTCAGGTCCAGGCGCCGGGCCGGCGGCAGCAGCTTGCGCCCACCGAGATGGTCGTAGACGAAGAGCCCCAGGCGCAGCAGCCAGGCCGGACGCAGCCCCTTGTGGTGCGGCAGCACGAAGCGCAGCGGCCAGACGATGTGCGGCGCCGCGCGCAG
Organism: Rhodospirillaceae bacterium N.6G; assembly: GCA_046233115.1. Lineage (GTDB taxonomy): Bacteria > Pseudomonadota > Alphaproteobacteria > Kiloniellales > JACOMY01 > JACOMY01. The sequence goes on from JBJXHM010000014.1 coordinate 153,826, forward strand.
CAGGACCTCACGCTCCTTCAAGGCTTCGCGCACCAAGCGGAACTCGTAATACTCCAGATAGCGCAGGCCGCCGTGAATCAGCTTGGTGCTGGCCGAGGAGGTCGCCTGTGCCAGATCACCCTGCTCGCAGAGAAACACCGAGAGGCCACGCCCGGCAGCGTCGCGGGCGATCCCGCAGCCGTTGATGCCCCCGCCGATGATGGCGAGATCGTAGATGTCCGCCGCGTTCATCCGCGGTCGTCCTCCCTGGCGTGCCACATTCCTTGTTTCGCCCGATGCGGTCGGGCGACTGGCTTATCCCGATGATTTTCGATTTCTTTCGATCTTGTCAAGGCCGCGATCGAATCTGGGTGCTTTGGGTTCATGTGCTCGCCTTTGCTCGATTTCGAGCATATTTAGACACGCTACGCTCACAATCCAACAATATCATCCACAGCTTGACAGATTCACGCCCGCTCCGAACACTAGATGCTGGGTTCCAAGGCGCTCTGCCTACCCGATCTGTCGAATCTGGGAGCAACCGGGCCATGCCACTCGCCTTTCGCCAGCAAGAGATTGTCGATCTTGCGCGCACAGAGGGTCGTGTTCTGGTCGATGAGCTGGCACAACGTTTCGGTTTATCGCAGCAAACCATCCGACGCGACCTGAACGAACTCTGCGATCAGGGCCTGCTGTCGCGCGTGCACGGCGGGGCGGTGCTGGCCACCGCGACGGAAAACCTGGCTTACGACGCCAGGCGGTCCATGTCGGCGAGCGAGAAGGATGCGATCGGGCAAAGCTGTGCCGCCGAGATCCCCAACAACTGCTCGCTCTTCATCAACATCGGGACGACGACGGAGGCGGTGGCCCGGGCGCTGACGCATCACAAGGGCTTGCTGGTCATCACCAACAACCTGAACGTGGCGAGCATCCTGATGCCCTGCACCGGGGTCGAGGTGATCGTCGCCGGCGGCATGGTCCGGCGCAGCGACGGTGCCCTGGTCGGCGAGGCCACGGCCGACTTCGTCAAGCAGTTCAAGGTGGACTTCGCGGTAATCGGCGCCTCGGCGATCGACGAGGACGGCGCGCTTCTGGACTACGACTACCGCGAGGTCCGCGTCGCCCACGCCCTGCTGGAAAATGCGCGCCAGGCCTACCTGGTGTCCGACCAGAGCAAGCTCAGCCGCACCGCCCCGGTGCGCATCGGCCACTTCCGCCAGCTCACCGCCTTCTTCACCGACCACCTGCCCTCGCCGCGCCTACGCCAGCTCTGCCAGTCGCTCGGCGTCTCGGTCCACGAGTCGGGCCGGAAGGCGGAAACCGAGCAGGAAGACGCGGTTTAGCCCGCACTGCCCACGCGAGATCGCGGCAAGGCCGATCAGTGGGCAGAGTCATGAACATCGTCCGGTCGGCGGCTCTTTGCGCCAGCGCGATGCCTCGCGGATTGCGGCGCAGTCGCGATCGGATTTTCTCCGGACCTCAATACATCTCCATGTAGTCAATTTCGAAAAATGAGTCCGAGGATATAACAATGGAAGATATCTGGCGAAAGCACGCACAAGAAGCAGAGATTGACCGTTTGCTTGAGGAAGAATTCTCCTGCGACCCCACGTTCGGATCTCGGTTCCTAGAGGCCTGCGGCCTATCAGGGACTGGCTTCGTGACGCAGGAGGTCTTCGTCGAACCAAGCCTCGGAGGCGACGGGTTTGCCGACCTTTTGGTGCAAGGCGAGATCGAATCCAGGAAAGTGGCGCTCTTGATCGAGGACAAGATCACGGCAGGCCCCGCACTCAGACAAGCACAACGCTACAAGGCGTACGCGGAACGGATGTGCAGAGACGGTTGGGACCAAGTGTGGACCATTCTGGTTGCTCCCAAAGCCTATCACGGCGAGCGCAAGTCCTATGATGCAAGTTTGGACCTGGAGGTGGTGTGGAGCTTGCTCCAGTCGTCCGATCAGAAACGCCTCGACTACCGGCGCGGTATCATCACCCGCGCGCTTGAGAAGCCCAAGAGTTCCGGGGTCAGGGTGCCCGACGTCGCGCTACATAGACTGAGATCCGAGTATCTCGATTGCGCTTCGGCCTGGTGCCGGAAAGAGGCATATCCGTTGCAGTTTCCACAGCTCCGAGAGGCCTATGACGACCGCAATAGCTGGATAGAACGTGTGCGCCACCCGCAGCTTCCGGACCACGTCCGATTGCGCCATCGGCTCTGGACCAGTATCCGAGACCCAAACGGGCGGGTCGACTTGATTGTCAAGCCCGCTGGTGGCGCCGAACGGGAGCGCTTTGAGACGAGCACGCCCCCAGGGGCCAAATACGAACCCTTTTCCAAAGGAACGGGGGTGCAGATCTCTTTCTTCTTGCCGAGGATGCGCCAGGAGTTGGGATTTGACAGCGAGATTGCCGAGGAAGCTTTTCAAAGAATGCGGGACCTCGTGACATGGTACACGAACGACCGGTCGTGAGTGGGTTGTAACGGAAGTCGTCACCCCACCAGGGAAGCCCGCCAGCCTGAGAGTCATGGCACCTTCCGGGCAAGGCTTCGCTAGAGCAGGATGACCCCAGATCGAAACGATCTGGGGTCTGAATCCTGATCTAGCCCCTATCGCGCTCCGGGGCGCCGAGCTTGTCGGGGTCTTCCTCCGCCTCCGCGTCCTTGCTCTCGGGCGTCAGCAGGCCGCCGGAGATGATCATCTTCATCGCCTCCTCGACCGTCATCGACAGCACCACGGCATCGTCCGGCGAGACGAAGAGCAGGAAGCCGGAGGTCGGGTTCGGCGTGGAGGGCACGAAGACGTTGATCACCGGATGCTGGGCGCCGGCCTCCAGCAGTTCGCTGCGGCCGCCGGTGACGAAGGCGATGGCATAGACGTTGCGGCGCGGATACTCGATCAGCACCACCTCGCGAAAGGCCATGGACTGCTGCGAGAAGAGGGTCTCGAAGACCTGCTTGATGGCCTTGTAGATGGAGCGGACGATGGGCACGCGGTTCAGCAGGTTCTCGCCCGTCTTCAAGGCCCAGCGGCCGACGAAGCCGGCCACGAACATGCCGAGCAGGATCAGCACCAGCAGCACGATGACGATGCCGATGCCGGGGATGGCGAAGGGCAGATAGGTCTCCGGGTTCCAGTCTTGCGGGATCAGCGGGCGCACCCGCACGTCGAAGAAGCTCACGATCTCCCAGGCCAGCCAGGCGGTGATCGAGATCGGCGCCGCCACCAGAACGCCGGTCACCAGGTAGGTGCGCAGGCGGCTCAGCAGCGGGCTGCGCCGCTTGGGGGCGCGGTGCAGCGGCCCCTCCTTGGCCGTGCGCTCCAGCTCCTCCAGCTGTTCGGAGACGCGCGCCTCGGCCGCCCGACGGCCACCGTTGCCGTTGCCGGCCGCGCCCTCCGCGCCGATGTCCGGCCCGACGATGCCGCCCGACATGATCAGCTTCAGCGCCTGGTCGACGGTGATGTCGAGCCGATGCACTTCCTCGTCGGCCAGGAAGATCAGGAACCCGCCGGTCGGGTTGGGCGTCATCGGGATGAAGACGTTGATCACCTCGTCGGCGGTCAGTTCCTGCACCTCGCCCACCGTGGTGCCGGTGACCAGGCCCAGCGCCCAGGAGCCGGGGCGGGGAAACTCGACCAGGGCCACTTCGCGGAAAGCGGCCCCCTGGCGCACCAGGACGGTCTCGAAGATCTGCTCGGTGGCACTGTAGATCGAGCGCAGGAAGGGCACCCGTGCCATCGCCCGCGCCCCCTGGGCACGGATCGCGCGGCCGACCATGCCCGCGGTCATCATGCCGAGCAGGATGAGGAACAGCAGGACGATCAGGAGCCCTAGGCCCGGCACCGAGAACGGCAGATAGGTCTCCGGGTTCCATTTCATCGGAATCAGCGGGATGACGCTGGCATCGACGAAGCGCAGGAACCAGAGCGCCAGCCAGACGGTGATGCCGGCGGGCGCGGCGACCAGCACCCCGGCCAGCAGGTAGGTGCGCAGGCTGGCGAGGAGGCCGCGCTTCTCGACCGGCGGCGGTGCCTTCTGCTTGCCGCCCACCTCGGTATAGAGCCGCTGGCGTGCGCGCTCCTTTAGCTGACCCGGCGGCCGATCCGGCTGGATCCGCCGCGGGCTAATCGAGGAACTCCTTCAAGGCTTGCAGCACCTCCTGGGGTCTTTCCTCCGGCAGGTAGTGGCCGCCGTCGATCGCCTGTCCAGTGACGTCGAGCGCCTTCTCGCCCCAGCTCTCCAGCGGCTTGAAGAGCTTGCCGACGATGGAGCGCCCGCCCCAGAGCACCAGCAGCGGCGCCTGGATCCGCGCGGCGGAGTCGGCCCGGTCGTGCTCCAGGTCAATCGTGGCCGCGGCGCGATAGTCCTCGCAGGAGGAATGCAGGTTGGCCGGATCGCGGTGCGCCTCCTTGTAAGCCGCCACCGCCTCGGGCGCGAAGGTGCTGGTGCCCCAGGACGCGAAGGTGCGCTCCATGTAGCTGTCGAAGGCCCCGGCGATCATGCGTTCGGGCAGGTCGGCCGGCTGGATCAGCATGAACCAGTGGTAATAGGCCGTCGCGAAGGCCTTGTCGGTGGCCTCGTACATGCTGAGCGTCGGACAGATGTCGATGACGCAGGCCTTGACCACCCGCTCCGGATGGTCGAGCGACAGGCGGTGGGTGACCCTGCCGCCGCGGTCGTGGCCGACGACCTGAAAGCGCTCGAAGCCCAGTGCCGACATCACGGCCACCTGATCGGCCGCCATCGCCCGCTTTGAGTAGCCGGCGTGGTTCTCGCCGTCCGGCGGGTTGGAGGAGGCGCCATAGCCGCGCAGGTCGGGACAGACCACGGTGTAGTCTTCCGCCAGGGCGGGTGCGATCTCGTGCCACATGACGTGGGTCTGGGGATAGCCGTGCAACAGCAGCAGCGGCGGCCCCGAGCCCGCCATCTTGAGGTAGATCTCGGCGTCCGCGGTCGCGATGCGCCGCTCCTCAAAGCCCTCGAACATAGTTGAAGCCCATTCCCCCTGCCGCCGGGCCGCTTCGGGCGCCCGCTTCGGCATCCAGTTGCCACCTCAATAAGCCTACCTTAGGAAATCGCGACGGCCACCCCACCGACAAGAATTTTTTCTTCCTCCCAGGGGTCGCTCTCGGCTAGGCACGACTGCGGCCCCTCCCGCCGGTCGGCAGCCTTTGCCTCACGGCAGGACGACGATTGAAGCAGGATGGAATGACAGTGGCATGACGGATCTGCTCATCAAGACCCAGGAGATGCACACCGGCGGCGAGCCGACCCGCATCATCCTGTCCGGCTATCCGGAGCTCACCGGACGCAGCCTGCTGGACAAGCGGCGCGAGGCACGCGAGCGGCACGACCATCTGCGTCGCCTGCTGATGCGCGAACCGCGCGGCCACAAGGAGATGTACGGCGCCCTGCTGGTGGAGCCGGACCACCCGGAGGCGGACATCGCCGTCCTCTTCCTGCACAACGAGGGCTACAGCACCATGTGCGGCCATGCCGTGCTGGCGCTCGGCCGCTTCGCCGTCGACCACGGCCTGGTCGACCCGCAGGAGCCGGAGACCCTGGTGCGGATTCAGTGCCCCTGCGGGCTGGTGCCGGTCCGAGTCGCGGTGGAGCAGGGCAAGGGCGGGGCGGCGCGCTTCACCTCGGTGCCCAGCTTCGCACAGGCCCTGGACGCGCGCATCGGCAGCCCGGCCTGGGGCGAGGTCCTGCTCGACATCGGCTACGGCGGCGCCTTCTACGCCATCCTGCCGGCCCAGCGGCTGGGCCTGGACCTCGCCACCACGCCCCTGCCGCGCCTGGTGGAGGCCGCGGCCGAGGTGACCCGGCTGACCGCCCAGCAGCTCGCGATCGCCCATCCCGAGGAGCCGGACCTGGGCTTCCTCTACGGCACCATCCTGACCGACGGCGGCCTCGGCCGGGACGGGCGTCCCAGCCGCAACCTCTGCGTCTTTGCCGGCGACCAGGTCGACCGCAGCCCGACCGGTTCGGGGGTGACCGCGCGCTTGGCGGTGATGGCCGCGCGCGGCGAGGCGAGCCCCGGTCAGCCCCACCTCTTCGAGAGCGTGACCGGCAGCCGCTTCACCGGAATGATCGACGGCACCACCAGCCTGGCGGGCCAGCCGGCGGTGACGGTGGAGGTAGAAGGCAAGGCCCACTACAGCGGCTGGGCGAACTTCACCCTGGACGCGGACGACCCCTTCCCGGACGGCTTCCTGCTGTAGGGATTGCGCCGGCCTCCCGACGCGAGAGGGAAGTTGGTGCGGCTGAGTGGACTCGAACCACCACGGATTGCTCCACAGGTACCTGAAACCTGCGCGTCTACCAATTCCGCCACAGCCGCACGCTGTGCTTCCGAGAGGGGAACCCCCTCTGCCCCGTGAACGCCGCCGCCGACGATGCCCCGACGTGATGGTGCGGCTGAGAGGAATTGAACCTCCACGGGATTTCTCCCACAGCGCCCTCAACGCTGCGCGTCTACCAGTTCCGCCACAGCCGCCGATCATCGCCAGGGCACTTTCGGCCGGCAGCGGAGAGCTGCCGTTCGAAGCGCCACAGGGGCGCCCTTATAGCGAGGCCCCCGGCAGAGTGCAAAGGGTATTTTTCATCGCCGATCGACCTTCACGCAAAGAGGTCGCTCTTGGCATCGCGTAGCAGGTTCTTCTGCACCTTGCCCATGGCGTTGCGCGGCAACTCGTCCAGGATGAAGACGCGTTTGGGCTGCTTGAACTTGGCCAGCCGCTCGGACAGCTCCGCCAGGATCTCGGCCTCGTCCAGCTTGGCGCCGGCCTGCGGGACCAGGAAGGCCACCACGCCCTCGCCGAAGTCGGGGTGCGGCAGACCGACCACCGCTGACTCCACCACGCCCGGCAGCGCGTCCAGCACCTCCTCCACCTCCTTGGGATAGACGTTGAAGCCGCCGGAGATGATCAGGTCCTTGGCCCGGCCCACGATCACCACATAGCCGTCCTCGTCCTTCTGGGCCAAATCGCCGGTGATGAAGAAGCCGTCGGGACGGAATTCCTCCTTGGTCTTCTCCGGCATGCGCCAGTAGCCCATGAACACGTTGGGTCCCTTGACCTCGATCACGCCGACCTCGCCGTCGGCGACCGGCTTGCCGCTGGCCGGATCGACGATGCGCAGGTCCACGTCGGGCAGCGGCAGGCCGACCGTGCCGGCCTTGCGCGCGCCGTGCAGCGGGTTAGAGGTGTTCATGTTGGTCTCGGTCATGCCGTAGCGCTCGAGGATCCGATGCCCGGTCCGCTCCTCGAAGGCGACATGGGTCTCGGCCAGCAGCGGCGCCGAACCAGAGGTGAAAAGCCGCATGTTGCGGCAGGTCTCGGCGGTGAAGCCGGGCTGGGCCAGCAGGCGGGTGTAGAAGGTCGGCACGCCCATCATGCTGGTGGCGCGCGGCAGGGCCTCCAGCACGGTGGCCACGTCGAAGCGCGGCAGGAAGATCATCGAGGCGCCGGCCGCCAGCACGATGTTGGTGGCAACGAAGAGGCCGTGGGTGTGGAAGATCGGCAGGGCGTGCAGCAGGCAGTCCTCGGCGGTGAAGCCCCAGAGCTCGGTCAGGGTCAGCGCGTTGGACAGCAGGTTCTCCTGGCTCAGCATCGCCCCCTTGGAGCGGCCGGTGGTGCCGGAGGTGTAGAGGATGGCCGCCAGGTCGTCTGCGTTGCGGCTCGCGGTCGCGACCTCGGGGCTCTCGTTCGCCGCCGCCGCGGTCAGGCTGCCGCCGCCCGCAACATCGAGGGTCACCAGGGTCGCCCCCACCTCGGCGGCGATCGGTCCCAGCGCCTCCTGCTTCTTGGGATCGGCGACCAGGACCTTGGGCTCGGCATCACCGACGAAGTAGGCCACCTCGGCAGGGGTGTAGGCCGTGTTCAGCGGCAGGAAGGCCGCGCCCAGGCGCTGGGTAGCGAAATAGACCGCCAGCGCCTCCGGCGACTTCTCGACCTGCACCGCCACGCGCTCGCCCGGCGCCACGCCGAGCCGCGCCAGGGCATTGGCCAGTCGGCCAGACAGAGCGACGGTCTCGGCGTAGGAAAGCCGGCTGCCGTCCGGCCGCTCGATCAGCAGGCGGCTGTCGTCGGCATAGGGAGCGAGCAGGCGATCGTAGAGCGGATTCAACACCTTGGGACCTCTTCGTACTGAGCTATTGGGCAACGCCCATCATGGCCTCGGGCAGCCAGGTGGCAATCTCCGGCACCAGGCAGAGGATGACGATGGCCAGGACCATGCAGCCCACGAAGGGGGCCGATCCGACCAGAATCTGTCTCAGCGAGATGTCCGGAGCGATGCCGTTGATGACGTAGAGATTGAGCCCCACCGGCGGCGTGATCAAGCCGATCTCCATGTTGATGGTCAGCACCACGGCGAACCAGTAGGGGTCGAAGCCGGCGCCGGAGATGATCGGCAGCAGGATCGGTGCGGTCATCAGGATCACCGCCACCGGCGGCAAGAAGAAACCGGCAACCAGCAGGAAGAGGTTGATCACCCCCATCAGCACCCAGCGGTTCACGTCCAGGCCGGCGATCCACTCGGCGATCGACTGGGTGACGAAGAGCGAGGAGAGGGTGAAGCTGAAGAGTTCCGAGGCCCCGATGATCATCATGATCATCACGCTCTCGCGCAGCGAGGAGCGGAAGACCTCCCAGATCGGCCGGGCCTTCCACATCTTGTAGATGACGATGGCCAGCAGCAGGCAGAAGAAGGCGCCGGCACCGGCCGCCTCGGAGGGCGTGGCCACGCCGCCGTAGAGCACGAAGAGAATGGCCAGCACCACCGCCAGGAAGGGCAGCACCCGCGGCAGCGCGCGGAAACGCTCGCGCATTGTGTAGCGCTTGGTCATCTCGCTGAGCGAATAGCCGCGCCGCCAGCAGTCGAAGACCGCCCAGGCCATGAAGAGCGCGGTCAGCATGATGCCCGGCAGCACGCCGGCCATGAACAGCCGGCCGATCGAGGTCTCGGTGGCGATGCCGTAGACGATCATGGTGATCGAGGGCGGGATCAGGATGCCCAGGGTGCCGCCCGCGGCGATGGAGCCGGCGGCCAGCGACTTGGGATAGCCGCGCTTGGTCATCTCCGGGATGCCCATCTTGCCGATCGCGGCACAGGTCGCGGGCGAGGAGCCGGAGAGCGCGGCGAAGAGCGAGCAGGCCCCGATGTTGGAGAGCACCAGCGCCCCCGGCACGCGGTTCAGCCAGCGGTCCAGCGCCTCGTAGAGGTCGCGACCGGCCGGCGAGGAGGACACCGCCGCCCCCATCAGGATGAACATGGGGATAGAGACCAGGCCGAAGTGAGCGAGGCCGCCGAAGAAGGTCTCACCGGAATAGATCACCGCGGTGAAGCCGTCGGCGGCCCAGAGCGCGACCAGCGAGACCAGGCCGAGGGCGAAGGCGATCGGCATGCCCAGGCCTAGCAGGACCAGGAGCACCAGGAGGACCAGGCCCCCGGATTCCAAGGGCGTCATGGCACGCTCTCCCTCATCGGCTCGCCGGCGATCAGGCGCAGCACCTCGGCTATGTATTGCAGGAACAGCAGCGCCATCCCGATCGGGAAGGGCAGCAGCGGAATCCAGAGCGGCAGGGCCCAGACCGTCTCCGTCGTCCAGCCACCCGACAGCGCCTCCTCGAAGTAGACCCAGGCCGAGTAGCCCAGCAGCGCCACGAAGAGCATGGAGAGCGCGGAGGTCAGCAGTTCGAGGATCAGGCGAAGGCGCGGACCCACATGCTCCTGCAGCAGGTCGACGCTGACATGACCGCGCAACATCAGGACATAGGGCGAGGCGAGGAAGGTGGCGGCGGTCAGGCCGTAGGTCACGAACTCCGTCTGCCAGACCGTGGAGGCGTTCAGCACGTACCGCAGCACGATCATGTGGCAAACCACCAACACGCTGGCGGCCAAGAGCAGGATGGCGACCAGCCCCCCGATCCGCGACAGCATCGAGGCCAACGCGATGTAGCTGCGCATGGCAGCGCTCCCGAACGATTCACAAAAGGGGTAGGTGCCGCCGGCGGTCCAGAACCCGGACGCCGGCGGCACCGACAGGATCAGGCTACTCGACGGCGAGGGCCTTTTCGATCAGTTCCTTGCCGCCCGGCACCCGCTCGGCGAACTCCTTGTAGGAGGTCTCCTGCGCGATGGCGCGCCAGGCCGCGGTGTCCTCCGGGGTCATCGCCACCACCTTCACGCCGGCCTTGGTGTAGGCCTCGACCAGGGCGCTATCCAGCCCCTTGGCGGCATCGAAGAAGTAGTCCTCGGCGGCCTGGCCAGCAGCCAGCAGGGCCGCCTGCTGCTCGGGCGTCAGGCTGTCGAAGCTCTTCTTCGACATGAGGATCGGCTCGTACATGAACCAGAGGGCGTTGTCGCCCGGCTCGGTCAGGCAGCCGGCCTGCTCGTAGATGCGATAGGAGACCAGCGAGCCGGAAGAGGTCAGCGCCGCGTCCAGCACCCCGGTCTGCAGCGCGGTGTAGATTTCCGAAGAGGGCATCGAGGCGATCGAGGCGCCGCCGCCGACCAGCATCTTCTCGAAGGCGGCACCGGCCGCGCGCATCACCTTGCCCTGCGCCGAATCCGGCCCCAGCAGGCAGCTGTCGTCCTTGGTCACGAAACCGCCGGCGAGCCAGGCATCGGCCAGCACGACCACCCCGTTATCCTCGATGATCTGCTTGATGTCCTTCATGAACTCGGAATCGTTCAGGCGCTTGGCATGCTCGTGGTTCTTCACCAGGCCCGGCATCAGGGTGGCGTCGAATTCCGGATGGCGGCCGGCGGCGTAGGCCAGCGGGAAGGCAGAGATGTCCAACTGGTTCTTGGTCATCGCGCCCCACTGCTCTTTCGGCTTGTAGAGCGACTTGCCGGGGTAGACCTGGATGGTGATGCCGACGTCGGCGCCCTCGGCTTCCTTCTTGATGATCTGCACCATCTCGTCGCGGACGTCGCCCTTGCCGCCCGGCCACTGGTGCGAGGCCTTCAAGGTCACGTCGTCGGCCCAGGCCGTTCCGCTGGCAAAGGCAAGCAGAGACACGGCGATCAAAGTCTTTCGCATGGAAGATCCTCCCTTGGGATGCGCATTCACGAGGGTCGCTTATCGTTGGCGGCCAAGCCTGACCGCGGCACCCTTCGCTTGTCAAGATTCTTGTATACAAGAACTTTCTTCTTGTCTTCAAGTCACTGCGGGCTAGGATTCCGGCCCATGAGCAGATCCGCCGACGCCATCGCCGACGCGCTGGAGAACGACATCGTCGCCGGTGTCTTCGCCCCGGGGACGCGGCTGGACGAGACCGCGCTCAGCGCCCGCTTCGGCGTCTCGCGCACGCCGGTGCGCGAGGCCCTGCAGCGCCTCACCGCCTCCGGCTTCGCCGAGCAGTGGCCACGCCGCGGCACCTTCGTGCGCAAGGTCAGCTTGCGCGAGATGGTGGAGATGTTCGAGGTGATGGCGGCGCTGGAGGCGCTCTCGGCCCGACTGGCCGCGCGCCGCCTCTCTGCCCGGCAGTGCGCCGCGCTGGAGGAGGCACTGGAGGCCTGCGCGGCGGCGGCGGCCACCGGCGACACCGATGCCTACTACCGCGCCAACGAGGTCTTTCACCAGTTGATCTACGGCGCCTCGGGCAACCACTTCCTGGCCGAGCAGAGCCGGCAGCTCCAGACCCGCCTGCAGCCCTATCGCCGCCTGCAGCTCCGCGCCGGCGACCGCATGCGCCAGTCGCTGGCCGAGCACCGCGCCATCGTCGAAGCCTTGAAGACCGGCGCGGGCGAGCAGGTGGAGGCGCTGGTCCGGGCGCACATCATGATCCAGGGCGAGAAGTTCACCGACCTGATGGCCCGCCTGGGTGAAGAAGGCCTGGCAGTCGGCGCCTGAAGGCCCCCGCTCCCTGATCTCATCCCCCCGGCCGACCGCGGCGGGCTAGCAGGCCCTTGGCGGGGTCGTAGGCATAGATCGAGGCCCCCAGAAAGGCGGCGGCGGCCCCGGCGACGACCGCGAGCGCCAGCCAGTCCACCGCGCCATAGAAGGCAAGGCGAATCAGCTCCACCGCATAGGTGAAGGGGTTGAGCTGGCAGAGGAGGTACAGCAGCGGGCTCGATTCAGCCATGCCGGTGAGCGGGTAGAGCGCCGAGGAGGCGAAGAACATCGGGAAGATGACGAAGTTCATGATCCCGGCGAAGTTCTCAAGCTGGCGGATGGTCGAGGAGAGCAGCAAGCCAATGGCGCCCAGCAGCAGGCCGGAGAGAAGCAGTGCCGGCAGTACCGTCAGGTAGCCGTAGGCCGGCGCAACGATGCCCCAGAGGCCGGCGATCAGCAGGAAGGCATAGACCTGGAGCAGCGAGACCGCGAGCCCGGCCAGCAGCTTGCAAGTCAGCAGATACCAGCGCGGAAAGGGACTGACCAGCAGCGCCCGCATCGCCCCGGTCTCGCGGTCGTAGACCATGGAGAGCGAGGATTGCATGCCGTTGAAGAGCTGGATCATCGCACAGAGCCCGGGTGCGACGTAGATCTCGTAGGAAACCGTCGCACCGTAAGGTGGCATGCCGGCGAGTTCGACGGTGGCGCGGAACCCGGCACCGAAGATGAAGAGCCACACCAGCGGCCGCACCAGGGCGGAAAAGAAACGTCCGCGCTGGTGCAAGAAGCGCAGCGCCTCGCGCCAAACGATCGCCTTGAGTACGATCAGCCAGCCGCGCCAGCCCAATCGCTCCGCCACGCTCACGCCGGTTTCCCCCCGGCCTTGCCGGTCGCCGCCAGGAAGGCGTCCGGCAACTCGCTCTCGCCCATGAACTCGCGCGCCCTGGCTCGGGCCAGGACCCTGCCCTCGTGCAGCACTACGATGCGGTCATCGGGCTCGATCTCGTCGAAGAGATGGGTGGCCCAGAGCACCGCCACCCCCTCGCGCCGGACCAGGTCGCGGACCAGGCCGATGACGACCCGCCGGGCCTTGATGTCCAGTCCCACGGTGGGCTCGTCCAGCAGCAACAGCCGTGGGGCATGGATCAGGCTGCGCGCGATCTCGGCACGACGGGCGAGCCCGCCGGAGAAGGCTGAGATCCGGGTCTCCAGCAGTTCGCCGAGACCGAGCTGCTCGGCCAGATCCTCGGCACGGCTGCTGGCCGCGCGACCCGGCAAGCCCTGCAGGGCGGCATGATAGACCAGATTCTGCCGGAGCGTCAGGTCGGCATCCAGGGCTCTGGTCTGGAACACCACGCCGAGTTGGGCCAGGGCCGGACCCGGACGCCGGCGCAGGTCGTGACCACAGACCTCGATCGAGCCGGAGACGTTGTCGTAGAGCCTGGTGACCAGCGAAAAGAGCGTCGTCTTTCCGGCACCGTTGATGCCCAGAAGGGCGACGAACCGGCCGGCCGGAACCTCCAGGGAGACCTCCTGCAGCGCCGCCTTGTTGCCGAAGGCGTGGCTCACCGCCCCGACGCGAAGGGCCGGACACTCACCCTCGCCCATGCGCGTGGCGACCTCGTGTCAAGCCCGCCCCCGCGGCGGGGTCATGCCAGCCGTCAGGCCCCTTCTCCGGACCGTCCCGTTGCGGGCCGCCTGTCTCCGGGCGGGGGCACGACCCGGACCTTGCCGCCCCCGGTTACTTGTCAGCACTGCCCTAGCCTTTGCGTCGTGGTGTCGTCGCTCCCTCGCGGATTCCACGGACATCTTTTCTGCCCCATCCAAAGCGCATGCAAGCAAGAAAATGCCACCTAAACCGATGAAGAAAGCTGCTGTTCGTCTTGACGCAGCACAATCGACGACGGCACTTCCTCTAGATCAAGCGGCCCCGCTCTTTGTGCATTGCAGCATGAGGAGAACCGCGCGAGCGACAAGCCCGCTGCGAAGACGATGCAGGGACTCTGAGATCTTGCTTGCGCTTGCGTCGACGTCTAGTCTGACTGCACGCGACCGAGCTGGCCGGGATAGACCCGCCAGCGGACTCTGCGTTGAGAAGCGTGAGGAGACGAGAATGACCTGGACCACCCCGACCATCGACGAAGTCGCCTGCGGCATGGAAATCAACATGTACTGCGCTGCGGAGTAAGGTAGAGCGCACCTGCATTCGCGGCGCGGACCGGCCCAGGGCCCGGTCCGCGCCCGAGCATTTGGACCTGCGAGAAGATTTTCGCTCGGCAGGGCCGCTTGTCCTGGCAACATGACGCCGGTCGGTCCGCGCTCGGTCCGCTGGCACTTTTTTTGTCTGCCGCGTTCTGGCGGAACATCAAGAGTGCGCGAGCGGAGGATCCTGTGTGGTCGGAGAGGTGCAACAGAGTCGAAGTGAGATGCCGGATCACGATGAGGCGGTGAGACTGCGCGCTCTCATCTTGGGGGCTGCCGCCGGTGGTGGCCTGCCGCAGTGGAACTGTGGCTGCGCGATCTGCAATGCGGCGCGCCGAGGCGAGATTCCAAGCCTGACGCAGTCCTCTCTTGCGGTTTCCGGCGACGGCCGTGCCTGGGCGCTGCTGAACGCTTCGCCGGACATCAGGCTGCAGCTTGCCGCCCAGGTCGCCCTGCATCCGAAAGACCTGAGGGCCACACCGATTGCCAGCGTCCTGGTAACCAACGGCGACATCGACCATATCGCCGGCCTCTTGACCCTGCGCGAGAAACAAGCCTTCACGCTGTTCGGCACGGCCGAGATCCTGGAGCTGCTGGACAGCAATCCGATCTTCGCGGCCCTGGATCGCGGTCTGGTAGCGCGCCGTCCGATCCGGCTGAACCACCCCTTCGCTCTGACCGGCACGGTGGAGGCAAGGCTCTTCTCGGTCCCCGGCAAGGTACCGCTCTACATGGAGGAGGAAGAGGTGGTCACCGACCTGGAGGGCGAGCAGACTGTCGGTGTGGAGCTGGCGGTTGGCGACCAGCGCGCCTTCTATATACCCGGCTGTGCGAAAATGACGGAGGCCCTAGCCGAGCGTCTCAGAGGCGCTGATCTGGTCTTCTTCGACGGCACCCTCTGGCAGGACGACGAGATGCAGCGCGGCGGCCTGGGCCAGAAGACGGGCGCCAGGATGGGGCACATGGCGATCAGCGGTGCCACCGGCACGATCGCCGCCTTCCAGCCGCTCGAGGTCAAACGCAAGGTCTTCATCCACATGAACAACAGCAATCCGGTCCTGCTCCCCTACTCGCCCGAGCGCCGGGCGGCAGAGGCAGCCGGCTGGACCATCGGGGCGGACGGCATGGAGTTCCGGCTATGACGACAGAGGTGGCAGCCAGCCGCACCGAGTTCGAGGCCCGCCTGCGCCAGATCGGCCGTGAGCGCTATCACGACAAGCATCCCTTTCACCACCGCCTGCATTCCGGCGGCTGCAGTCCCGATCAGGTTCGGGCCTGGGTGGTCAACCGCTACTACTACCAGTCGCGGATACCGATGAAGGACGCCGCCTTCATGTCGCGCTGCGAGGACCCTGCCCTGCGTCGCGCCTGGCGCTCGCGGATCGAGGACCACGACGGTTCGGAAGGCAAGGAAGGCGGCATCGAACGCTGGCTGCGCCTGGCCACAGCGGTGGGCCTGGACCGCGACTATGTCGCCTCCTGCGCCGGCGTCCTGCCAGCCACCCGCTTCGCGGTCGAAGCCTACGTGCGCTTCGTGCGCGACCGCAGCCTGCTGGAAGCCGTCGCCTCCTCGCTGACCGAGCTCTTCGCGCCGAAAATTCATGCAGAGCGCATCGAAGGCCTCCTGGCCAACTACGCTTTCGCCAACGAGCGCTCCCTCTCCTACTTCAAGCAGCGGCTGCAGGAGGCGCCGAAGGACGTCGCCTTCGGCCTGAACTGGGTGCTGGACCGAGCCGACACCCTGGAACGGCAGGACGCTGCAGCCGGAGCGCTGATCTTCAAGACGGAGGTGCTCTGGGCCCAGCTCGACGCGCTCGATGCCGCCTACGTCGTCCCCGGCCGTATCCCGCCGGGCGCCTGGCAGCCCGGCGAGGGGCTGGCGGCGAGCGAGCCGGCATGAGCGCGGAAACCGCCTTGGCCGACAGTGCGCGCCCGCTGCTGCCGCGTGGCGTACGCCTGCACCACGACCGGGTCCGCGGCCGCTGGGTGCTGCTGGCACCGGAACGCGCGCTCAACCTCGACCAGGTGGGCCACGCCATCCTCAAGGAGGTGGACGGCGAGCGCAGCCTCGCCGAGATCGCGGCCCGGCTGGCGGCGACCTACGGTGCGCCCCTGGAGCAGGTGACCAAGGATACCCGTGGCTTTCTGCAAGCCCTGCTGGAGCGCCGCATGCTGGAGCTGGCCCGATGAGCGAGCAGCCGGGTCAGCCACTCGCCCTGCCGCTGGCCTTGCTGGCCGAGTTGACGCACCGCTGTCCGCTCTCCTGTCCCTACTGCTCGAACCCGCTGGAACTGGTGAAGGGGGCGGCCGAACTCAGCACCACCGAGTGGGTCGACGTGTTCCGCCAGGCTGCCGATCTGGGCGTCCTGCACCTGCACCTCTCCGGCGGCGAGCCGGCCTCGCGCCGCGATCTCGAGGAACTGGTGGCGGAGGCGCGCACGATCGGGCTCTACACCAACCTCATCACCTCCGGTATCGGCCTCACCCGCAAGCGGCTGCAAGCCCTGGAAGCAGCCGGCCTGGACCACGTTCAGCTCTCGCTGCAGGGGGTCACGGCAGAGATGGCGGACCGCATCGGCGGCTATAGCGGCGGGTTCGCACGCAAGATGCAGGTGGCGGCCTGGATCGCCGAGGTTGGCCTGCCGCTGACCTTGAACGCGGTCGTGCACCGGCTGAACCTGCACCAGTTGCCCGAGACCGTCGCGCTGGCCGTCGAGCTAGGCGCACGTCGACTGGAGGTTGCTACGGTCCAGTTCCACGGCTGGGCGACTCGCAACCGCATCGGCCTGATGCCGAGCCGCGAACAGGTGCTCGAAGCCACCCGACAGGTCCAGGCCGCTCGCGAGAGCCTGAAGGGCAAGCTGGTGATCGACTACGTGCCGGCCGACCACTATGCGACCTATCCCAAGGCCTGCATGGGCGGCTGGGGCGCCATCGGCCTCAACGTGGCCCCGGACGGCCTGGTGCTGCCCTGCCATGCCGCGCAGACGATCGCGGGGCTGAGCTTCGAGCGGGTGCAGGAGCGGACGCTGCAGGAGATCTGGCACGAGAGCCCGGCGTTCAACGCCTTCCGCGGCTTTGCCTGGATGCAGGAGCCCTGCCGTTCTTGCGAGCGGCGCAGCACCGACTTCGGCGGCTGTCGCTGCCAGGCGATGGCGCTGGCCGGCGATGCGGCGGCGACCGACCCGGTATGCACGCGCTCGCCCCTGCATGCAGCGCTGGTCGCCGCTGCCAGCGCCGATGCCGAGGCTGGCGACGCCGAACTGGTCTATCGAAGCCCGCCTGGCTAGGGCAAAACCCGAGCAGACGGACTCGTCTGCGACGACGATTTGCTTGTTAGAACATGGCCGTAGAGCATCGGAGGCAAGAGCACGCGAGGCGACGATGCTCTAGGACAGGATCAAGCCAGATCGGATCTTGCCGGCCGGCCGCTCTATTTCAGATCCGGAATGGTAGCGGTTATCTCGATCGCACCATACCAGGCCGCAACGTCGGCGATGTCCTCGTCCGACAGCTTCTTGGCGATGACGTCCATGATCTCGTTCTTGCGCTCGCCTGAGCGGAAGGCCTTGAGCTGCTTTACCAGGTAGATCTCGCTCTCGCCGCCAATATTCGGTGCGATCGGCATGACGGCGATCCCGTTGAGCCCGTGGCAGACCTGGCAGACCTGCTGTGCCTTCTTCTTGCCGGCCTTGATATCGGCTGCGACGGCGGGCTGGGCGACAAGGGCCAGCAGCATGCACGGCAGGATCCAGGAGGCAAGGAGGAGCGGCATTCTCTTCATCGCTTTGCTTTCTCTCGTTCACGCGCAGTCAAGAGGACGGGAAAGGGCCACCCCGGCCGGTCGGCCAGGGCGGCCCTCTCCTTCTAGAGCCCCGGTTGGATCAAGTCGCCTCTACTCGCCGTAAGAAATGCGGTAGAGCGCGCCCACCAGGTCGTCGGACACCAGCAACGAGCCGTCGCGCATCTGGGCCACGTCCACCGGACGGCCGAGATATTCGCCGGTCTCGGAGTTCAGCCAGCCCGAGGCGAAGATCTGGGTGCCGGCCGCATTGCCCTCGCTGTCGATCGAGGTGAACATGATCCGCGCGCCGATCGGGTCGGTCCGGTTCCAGGAGCCGTGCTGGGCCGAGAAGATCCCGCCCCGGTACTGGTTCGGGAACTGCTTGCCGGTGTAGAAGCTCATGCCGAGATCGGCGCCGTGAGCGTCGGTCTCCACCGCCGGGAAGATCACGCCTTCCGGCACCTCGGAATCCTTGTACTCGTTGGTGCGCACCGAGCCGCCGCCATACCAGGGGAAGCCGAAGTTCTGGCCGGCCGCAGTCTGACGGTTGATCTCGCCCGGCGGGATCAGGTCACCCATGCCGTCGACCTGGTTGTCGGTGAACCAGAGATCGCCGTTGGCCGGATTGAAGTCCATGCCGACCGAGTTGCGCACGCCGCGGGTATAGACGTCGCGTCCGGTGCCGTCGGTGTTGAAGCGCACGATGCCGCCGATACCCTCCTTGGCAAAGCCCGCCAGCTTATCGGGTGCCGGCACGTTAAAGGGCTGGCCCAGGGTGATGTAGAGCATGTTGTCCGGCCCGATGCGGCAGACCCGGGCAGTGTGGTTGTAGGACTCGTCCTCCGGTGGGATCAGCTTGCCCTGCGGCACCACCTCGAAGGCGGCCACGTCCGGCGACTCATAGAAGAACTCCGCGGCCGGGAACACCAGGACACGGTTCTGCTCGGCGATGTAGAGGAAGCCGTCCTTCGAGAAGCAGACCCCGTTCGGCAGAACGAAATCGATCGAGGGCGCGAAGACCTTGACCTCGTCCGCAACCCGGTTCTTGTCGCGATCAGTCACCGCCCAGACCTTGGTCTTGCGGGTGCCGACGAAGGTAACGACGCCTTGCGGGCCGACGGCGATGTGGCGGGCGTCGGGAACGATGGCATAAAGCTCGATCTTGAAGCCCGGTGGCAGGGTGATGTTTTCCAGGACCTTGGAGATCGCTGCCGCGCGCTCACCGCCCTGTTCCACCTGCGGAATCTCGAGGGCTACGCCCGTCGTCTGAAACTGACCCAGTTTGTCCAGGTTTTCGGCCATGGCCGCACTTCCGGCCAGCACGGACAACGCACTGGCGACACAGGCTGCCTTTATGATCTCCATAGTCTCCTCCCAATCGTCTTCGTTACTTATTTGGGGCGGCAGAGATACATACTCGAGACTCTCGGTTGCACCGTGTTCTGGCCTGCCGTCCTCAACGCACGATGCTATACCGGCCGTATAGGAATAGTAAATCCCAAGGCAGGCTCAATCCGCCTTCCGGCGGGCTGGGCTCTGGAGCGCACTGCACCTTGGGGGCTATGCTATGGCGCCGCTCGGCCCGTCCCCATCGTGGTAATGAGGAGGAGAGAGCATGACCGCCACCGCCGGAAGGCCGCTCAACTGCAGCACCGCTCGCGTGCCGGCGGGCAGCGGCCCGCACCGAACGAGCTGACCCGTGGACATGCCCGACATCGTCCTCCTGAAGGAGGTCGGCACCGCGATCATCGTGCTGGCGGCGCTGGTCGGCGGCGCCGCCGTCCTGTTCGGACGCCGCTTCGCCCGCGGCGAGCCGGCCTTCCTGATCCGCGGCGAGGCGCTGGCGGCCGGGGTCTTCCTGGGGGCCGGGCTGATCCACATGCTGGGCGACGCCTCATCCGGCTTCATCGCGAACGGCATCGACTACCCGCTGGCCGAGGTGCTGGCCGGCTGCATGGTGCTGCTGCTGCTCTGGCTGGAGCATCTGGGCGGCCGCTACGCCGACGCGCCGATCCAGGGTCAGGCCAGCCTGGCGCTGCTGGGCACCGCGATGCTCTCGATCCACGCCTTCCTGGCGGGTGCTGCCTTCGGCACCGGCGAGGCCTGGAGCAGCACCCTGATCATTTTCGTCGCCATCCTGGCGCACAAGTGGGCGGCCTCCTTCGCACTGGCGGCGAAGCTGGCCGGATCGGGCCTCTCGCGTTTGACCATCGGCCTCTGCTTCGGCGGCTTCCTGCTGGTGTTTCCCCTGGGCGTGCTGCTGGGCAGCGAGGTCGCCATGCTGAACGCCATGCACCCGGTGATCGCGCCCTGCCTGATCGCCTTGGCCGCCGGCACCTTCATCTACCTCGGCACCCTGCACGGCCTGGCCAACGGCACCCTGGTCGCCCGCTGCTGCAACGTCGCCGAGTTCACCCTGGTGGTCGCCGGCTTCGCCCTGATGGCGCTGGTGGCGGTCTGGACGTGACGCGCCTATCCCCGCCCTAACCGAACTTGTTCGATTTCGGGAAACCGGTGGGCGGCAGGCGGCCGGACTGGGCGCGCTTGCCGATCCAGTCGAGCAGGCGCTGCTCGCGGCGGGTGCGGTCGGCGCCGAGCGACCAGGTCAGGCCCTCCTCCAGGGTGAAGGTCTTGATGTCGGAGAGGCCGCCGTCCTTGTAGCGCTGCAGGATCACGCCGCGTCCGCGCGCCAGCTCCGGCAGCTCGGCCAGCGGGAAGACCAGCAGGCGGCGGTTCTCGCCGATCACCGCGACGTGGTCGTGCTCCGGGGCGATCGGCCGGGCAATGGCCAGCTCGTCCTTGCCGCTGACGTTCATCACCTGCTTGCCGTTCTTGGTCTGGGCGACCAGCCCCGCCTCGGCGATCTGGAAGCCGTAGCCGGCGCTGGAGGCCAGCAGCAGACGGCCCTCCGGGCGGTGCACGAAGATCGTGACCAGGTCGGCGTCGTTCGGCAGGTCCATCATCAGCCGCACCGGCTCGCCGAAGCCGCGGCCGCCGGGCAGGCGGTCGGCGCCCAGGCTGTAGACCCGGCCGTTGGTCGCCACCAGAAGCAGGCGGTCGGTGGTCATGGCGTGGAGCGCGAAGCGGCCGCGGTCGCCCTCCTTGAAGCGCGCCTCGGCGATCTGGGTCTCGTCCAGGTGGCCCTTGGCGGCGCGGATCCAGCCCTTGTCGGAGCAGAGCACGGTCACCGGCTCGCGCTCCATCACCGCCTCCAGCGGCACCACCACCGGCTCCGGCGGGTCGGCGACCTCGGTGCGGCGGCGGCCCAGCTGGGTGTCGGGGCCGAAGGCCTTGGCGATCTCGGCGATCTCCTTGCCGATCGTCTTCCACTGGCGCTTCTCTTCCGCCAGCAGCTGGTTCAGCTCGTCCTGCTCGATCAGCAGGGCGTTCTGCTCCTTCTTGATCTCGATCTCTTCCAGCTTGTGCAGCGCGCGCAGGCGCATGTTCAGGATCGATTCGGCCTGTGCCTCGGTCAGCTCGAAGCGGGCGATCAGCTCCTGCTTGGGGTGATCCTCGAAGCGGATGATGCGGATCACCTCGTCGATGTTGAGGTAGGCGACCAGATAGGCCTCCAGCACCTCCAGCCGATCGGCGATCTTGGCCAGGCGATGGCGCGAGCGGCGCTGCAGCACCACCTGGCGGTGGTCGAGGAAGGCCTGCAGCGCCTCCTTCAGGTCCATCACCTTGGGCGTGTTGTCGGCCTGCAGCACGTTCAGGTTCAGCGGGATGCGAACCTCGAGGTCGCTGTTGCGGAAGAGCTGTTCCAGCAGCACCGGCGGCTCGACGTTGCGGCTCTTGGGCACCAGCACCAGGCGGATCTTCTCGTCCGACTCGTCGCGCACGTCCTCCAGCAGCGGCAGCTTCTTCTGCTCCATCAACTCGGCGATGCGCTCGACCAGCTTGGCCTTGGCGACCTGGTAGGGCACCTCGGTCACCACCGCCTGCCACAGCCCGCCCTTCATGCGCTCCACCTCCCAGCGCGCGCGCAGGCGGAAGGAGCCGCGGCCGGTCTCGTAGGCCTGGCGGATGTTGCCGCGCTCCTCCACCAGCACGCCGCCGGTGGGGAAGTCGGGGCCGGGCACATGCTCCAGCAGTTCGGCAACGCTGGTGGCGGGACGCTTGATCAGCTGCTGCAGCGCGGCGCAGAGCTCGGCCGCGTTGTGCGGCGGGATCGAGGTCGCCATGCCGACCGCGATGCCCTGGGCGCCGTTGGCCAGCAGGTTGGGGAAGGCGGCCGGCAGCACCACCGGCTCCTCCGCCTCGCCGTCGTAGGTCGGGCGGAAGTCGACCGCGTCCTCGCCGATGCCCTGCAGCAGCAAGGCGGCGACCGAGGTCAGGCGCGCCTCGGTGTAGCGCATGGCCGCGGCGTTATCGCCGTCGACGTTGCCGAAATTGCCCTGCCCGTCGATCAGCGGATAGCGCAGCGCGAAGTCCTGGGCCAGGCGCACCAGCGCGTCGTAGATCGCCTGGTCGCTGTGCGGATGGAACTTGCCGATCACGTCGCCGACCACACGCGCGGACTTCTTGAAAGCCGAGTTGGGGTCCAGGCGCAGCTGCTGCATGGCGAAGACCAGGCGCCGGTGCACCGGCTTCAGCCCGTCGCGCACGTCGGGCAGCGAGCGCGACATGATGGTCGAGAGCGCGTAATTCAGATAGCGCTCGGAAATAGCGTCGATGGCGCGGACGGGAATGATCTCGCCGCCGCTCGCCGCTGCGCTCTTGGCCATGGGCGGTTCCGACTCCGGGGGGTGATTTCAGACGTCAGCGCTTAGCACGAAGAGGCCGCGCCTGGGAACCGTGGGCCAGCAGCGCAGGCCCGCTCAAAACCGCGTCGCGCTGAAGGGAGCCAGCGAGATGTCCGACTCCCGCCCGGCCAGCAGGTCGGCCACCAGGTCGGCGGTCCGGGGGCCCAGGGTCAGGCCCAGATGGCCGTGGCCGAAGGCCAGGACGGCGTTGGCGGCCTTGGGGCTGCGGCCGATCACCGGCAGGGAATCTGGCATCGAGGGGCGGAAGCCCATCCAGCGCTTGCCGCCCTCGCTGTTCAGGCCGTCGAACCAGCGCTTGGCGTTGGTCAGCAGCACCTCGCTGCGCTTCCAGTTGGGCGGCAGCTTCAGCCCGCCCAGCTCGTCGGTGCCGGCCAGGCGCAGGCCGCTCTCCAGCGGAGTGGCGACGAAGCCGCAGTCGAGCGAGGCGATCGGCAGACGCAGGTCGACGCCGGGATTGGGCAGGGTCATGTGGTAGCCGCGCTCGGTGTCCAGCGGCACCTTGGCGCCGAGCTGGCGGGCCAGCGGCTTCGACCAGGCCCCGCCGGCCAGCACCACGGCGTCGCAGGCGATCCGGCCGGCATCGGTGACAACGGCGGTGACCTTGCCGTCGGCCAGGTCGAAGCCCTTGACCTCGCAGCGCTGGTAGACCACGCCGCGCTGGGTCGCGGCCTCGGCCAGCAGGCGGACGTAGCGGAAGTTCTCCACCACATGGGCGATCTTCGGGAAGTAGACGCCGGCGGTGAAGATCGGCCGCAGCGCCGGCTCGTACTGGCGCAGCTCCGCGCCGGTCAGCACGGTAAAGTCGACGCCGCGCTTGCGCTGCAGGGCCAGCTTGGGCTGATAGGAGTCCCAGACCTTGGGACTTTCGGCGACCGTGAGCCAGCCGCGCTGGCGGATCATGTCGCGCGCGCCGACCCAGTCGACCAGCTCATAGTGCGCCTCCAGCGAGGAGCCGAGCAGATCGGCCAGGGCCTTGGAAGCCTCCTCGACCCGCTCCGGCCGGCCGGCCGCCACGAAGCGCAGCAGCCAGGGCGTGAGCCTGGGCATGTAGCTCCAGCGGATCGCCAGCGGCCCAAGGGGGTCGCTCAGCAGGCGCGGCAGCTCCCGCAGCAGGCCGGGGCTGGAGACCGGTACCACGGAATCGGGAGCGATCACCGAGGCGTTGCCGAAGGAGGTCCCCTCGCCCGGACTGCCCCGGTCCAGCAGGGTCACCTGCCAGTCCTCGCGGTGCAGCCGCAACGCGGTCACCACGCCGACGATGCCGGCGCCGATCACCGCAACATGACCGCGCCCACCCTGCCGCGGCTTCTCCTGGACCATCGCGCTAGCTGCCTTCTTGCGGTTGCGGAGCCTGGCTGCCGGCAAAGCGGTCCGACAAGCGCAGACGCGCCGGCGGCAGGCTCCTGTTCTGAGGATGGCAGATGCTGCGTTCCAGGAAATGCGCGGTCAAGCGCAATCCCTCCGCGACCTCGACCGGTCCGCCGTCGGAGCGTCCGACGAGGAAAGCCGGCAGAGGCAGCAGTCGGTCGCGATAGGGTGCCCCGGCAGCGCGCGAGACCGCCCGCCCGCTCTTCGGGCTGACATAGACCAGGTCTTCCGCATCACCGGTGACGGCACAGTGCGCGAGGTCCAGACCAAAACCCAGGTAGCGCAGCAGTTGCACCTCCCAGACCACGTAGGCTTCGGCCCAGTGCGCCTCACCCAGCGCGTTCAAGAGCGCGTCCAGCCCCTCGAAGGCGCCGGGCAGCGGGGCACGCTCCGGCAACGCCAGCTCGGCGATCGCCAGCGCCGAGGCCAGGGCCGCCAACGGGCCCGGCGCGTCCAGCAACAGCCCGAGTGGCGTACCCAGTGCCTCGCAGCGGTAGCTGCCGAGCTGCTCCGGCAGGCGCCCGCGCCAGGTGGCGCGCACCCGACTGCCGGGCTGTGCCTGGCCGCTGCTGCGCCGGCTCTGGCCACCGCGCAGCAGACCGGCATGGCGGCCGTGCTCGCGGGTCAGAAGCTGCAGGATGACGGCATCCTCGCCGTAGGGTCGGGCGGAGAGGACCAGGGCTTCGTCATTCCACTCCATCGGCCCGGCTCCGGCCAGTCAGCGCCCGGGAAGATCTAGCCCCAAGAGGCGAAGGCGGGTGGCGTCCTCGCTCCAGCGGGAATCGACCTTCACGGTAAGGAAGAGATGGACCTTGCGCCCCAGGATCTCCTCCAGGTCGCGCTGGGCCTGTCGGCGCACCGCGCCGATGGTGCGGCCGCCCTGGCCGATGGCGATGCCGCGGTGGCCCTCGCGCGCGACCGAGATGAGCTGACTGATCTTGACGCTGCCGTCATTGAAGTCCTCCCAGCCCTCGGTCTCCACCATCAGGCCGTAGGGGATCTCCTCGTGCAGGTTGAGGAAGAGCTTCTCCCGGGTGATCTCGGCGGCCAGCATGCGGCCGGAGAGGTCGCTGACCTCGTCCTCGGGGAAGAGCCAGGGACCCTCGGGCATCAGGCCGGCCAGGCGGCTCAGCAGGTCGGGCACGCCGTCGCCGGTCTCGGCCGAGACCATGAAGATCTCTTCGACCGCCGGGCTGGCGGCGAAGCGCTCGGCCAGCGGGATCAAGCGCGGCTTGGCCACCAGATCGACCTTGTTGATCGCGACAAAGGCCTTGCGCTTCAGCCGGATCAGGGTCTTCAGGATCTCTTCGCTGTCGGGGTCCAGCTCGCGGCGCTGGGCATCGAAGACCACGACGATGGCATCCGCATCCTCCAGCGCCGACCAGGCCGCCTGCACCATCGCTCGGTCAAGGCGGCGGCGCGGCTGAAAGATGCCGGGAGTGTCGACCAGGATGATCTGGCTGTCGCCCTGCAGGGCGACGCCGCGGACGCGAAAGCGCGTGGTCTGCGCCTTGGGCGTGACGATGGAGACCTTGGCGCCGGTCATGCGGTTGACCAGGGTCGACTTGCCGGCATTGGCAGCACCCAAGACGGCGACCAGGCCGCAACGGCGCTCAGCGCTCATCGCTCTTGCTCCTCCAGGCGGCCCAGCAGGGCCTCCGCCGCCTTGCGTTCGGCCTGGCGCTTCGCCTTGCCTTGGCCGCGTTCGGGCGGGAAGCCGCCGACCTGCACCTCGATGGTGAAGTCGGGCGCATGCGGCGGGCCTTCGCGATGCACCTCGCGGTAGTTCGGTAGCGGCAGGCCGCGCGCCTGGGCCCACTCCTGCAGCGCGGTCTTGGGGTCGCGCGGCGGCCGGCGGTTCTCCAGCACCCGGCTGCGCCACAGCCGGCCGACCAATTCCGCCGCTGTCTCGTAACCGGCGTCGAGGAAGACGGCCCCGACTACGGCCTCGCAGACGTCGGCCAGGGTGGCCGCGTTCTCGCGGCCACCGCCGGCCTCTTCCGACGGCGCCATGACGATCGCCTCGGCCAGCTCCAGCTCGGCCGCCACCTCGGCCAGGGTATCGCGCGAGACCAGGGCGGCGAAGCGCTTGGCCAGCGCCCCCTCGCTCTCGCCCGGAAAGCACTCCAGCAGCAGGGCCGCCACCGCCAGGCCGACGACGCGGTCGCCCAGGAACTCCAGCCGCTCATAGCTGACGCGCCTGCCCGCCGCCGCGGTGCTGGCGTGGGTCATCGCCTCCAGCAGCAGCTCCGGCCGGGCGAAGCGATGCTCAAGCCGCGTTTCGAGCGCCTTGATCGCCTCAGTCAATCGTCATGCCGATCCGACCCCAGCGGATCAGATCGCCCCAGTCGCCCGGATTCCAGAAGCTGGCGTGATCGTCGAAGGAGATGAAGATGATGTCGGCCCGGCCGACGAAGTTCTGCAGCGGCACGAAGCCCACCGTCGCCCGGCTGTCGGAGGAGTTGTCGCGGTTGTCGCCCATCATGAAGAAGTGGCCGGGCGGCACCTCGAAGACCCGCGTGTTGTCGTAGCGCAGGTTGTCTCCGCATTCCCAGATCTCGTGCTTCACACCGTTCGGCAGGGTCTCTTCGTAGACCGTGGACCGCATCGGGCCATAGCCGCAGGAGCCGTTCGGCCCCTCGCCGATCTTCTCGCGCGGCACCATCACGTCGTTGATGTAGAGCCGCCCCTCGCGCACCTGCACCCGGTCGCCCGGCAGGCCGATCACCCGCTTGATGAAGTCGGTGCGGTTGTCGGCCGGGGTCTTGAAGACGGCGACGTCCCCGCGCTCCGGTTCGCTGCCGAGGATGCGGCCCGAGAAGGGCGGAAAGCTCCAGGGGAAGGAGTGCTGACTATAGCCGTAGCTCATCT
This sequence comes from Rhodospirillaceae bacterium N.6G, assembly GCA_046233115.1. GTDB lineage: Bacteria > Pseudomonadota > Alphaproteobacteria > Kiloniellales > JACOMY01 > JACOMY01. Next base: position 180,640 of record JBJXHM010000014.1, read on the forward strand.
TCGAGACGAAGAGGTAGTCACCGACCAGCAAGGTTGGCTTCATCGAGCCGGAGGGAATGTTGAAGGGCTCGAAGAGAAAGGTCCGGATGCCGAAGGCGACAAGCACGGCCACCACGATGGTGCGATAGGTATCGCCGCGATTGCGCCAGATCAGGCTCCAGAGGCTGCTCACCTTGGGCGTACTCCGCTGTTCGGTCATGAGGCGGCCCCGTTCGAGGCCTGGACGCTGGCCTGCCCTTCGCGTCCCTGTCGCGGAACCGCCGAGATGATGACAATGGCCTGGGCCAGGGGATAGTCGTCGGTCAGCGACACGTCAATGCGCGCTTCCATCCCAGGCGGCAGCAGCTCTTCCAGCCGGCGCTGCGCCCCGTCGGTCAGCGCCATGGTCGGCTTGCCGCTGGGCAGGTTGACCACCCCCATGGAGCGCCAGTGTACACCCCGCCTGGGCACCCCGGTGCCCAGCGCCTTGGCGCAGGCCTCCTTGGCGGCGAAGCGCTTGGCAAAGGTCTCGGCCTGAGTCACCCGGCGCTTGGCCTTGGCGATCTCGCTGTCGGTGTAGATCCGCTTCTCGAAACGCTCGCCGAAGCGCTCTAGCGTTCTCTGAATGCGGCGAATGTCGATGAGGTCGCTGCCGATCCCGATAATCATGAACTGATCTCGCTTGCGTTCGTCCCGTCGGAGCAGGCGCCGGCTCAGCCGCGGGCGCGCTCCACCGACGTGACGGTTGGCGCGGCGCGCAAGGCCGCGGTGATATCGGTCAGGTGCTTGAGGTCGCTGACCTCGACATCGACGAAGAGCTCGAAGAAATCCATGCTGCGGTTGGTGATCTTCAGGTTCGCGATGTTACCGTGCGCCTTGCCGATGATGGTGGTGAGGTTGCCCAGGCTGCCGGGCGCGTTGGTGATGACCGCCTTGATGCGGCCGTGGAAGGACTGCTCGGCTCCCGGTTTCTCCCAGGAGAGATCGATCCAGCGCTCGGGCTCGGACTCGAAGGCCTCCAGGGTCTCGCAGTCGATGGTGTGGACCGTGACCCCGCGCCCGGTGGTGACGATGCCGACGATGCGGTCGCCGGGCAGCGGGTGGCAGCAGTGCGCGAAGTGCACGGCCATACCAGCGATCAGACCGTTGATCGGCAGGGCGTGCCCGTTGCTTGTGGCCGGCTTGCGCTTGGGTGGAGAACTGGGCGGTGCCGCCTTGTCGCGCACCGGCGCACGCGCGGTCGGATAGACCGAGACCAGCACCTCGCGCGCGGTGATGTTGCCCAGGCCCACGGCGACGGCCAGGTCCGACACGCTGTCCTGCTTCAGCTTCTTGATGACGCCGTCCAGCGCCTTCTCGGTCAGCTCGTAGCCCTCCTGCCGGAACAGGCGGGCCAGCATCTGGCGACCGAGCTGCTCGTGCTGATCGCGCTCCTGCAGGCGGACGAAGCGGCGGATCCGGGCCTTGGCCTTGCCGGTGACGACGAAGCTTTCCCAGTCCGGCGAGGGGGTCTGCGCCTTGGAGGTGACGATCTCCACCTGGTCGCCGTTCTTCAGCTTGGAGCGGAAGGGCACCATGCGGCCGTTGACCTTGGCACCGACGCAGGTGTCGCCGATCTCGGAGTGGACGGCATAGGCGAAGTCCACCGGCGAGGCGCCGCGCGGCAGGGCGATCAGGTCGCCCTTGGGGGTGAAGCAGAAGACCTGGTCCTGGTACATCTCGAGCTTGGTGTGCTCCAGGAACTCCTCCGGGTTGGAGGCGTGCTCCATGATGTCCAGTAACTCGCGGACCCAGCGGTATTTCTTGCCGTCGACGCCGATGCCCTGCTTGTAGCTCCAGTGCGCGGCCACGCCGTACTCGGCGACCTCGTTCATGTCCTCGGTGCGGATCTGCACCTCGATGCGCTGGCCGCGCGGCCCCATCAGGCCGCTGTGCAGCGAGCGGTAGCCGTTCGGCTTGGGGGTGGAGATGTAGTCCTTGAAGCGCCCGGGCACGACCGGATAGTGGCCGTGCAGCACGCCCAGCGCATGATAGCAGTCGGTGACGTTGTCGACCGTCACCCGGAAGGCCATGATGTCGGAGAGCTGCTCGAACTGGACGTTCTTGCGCTGCATCTTGTTCCAGATCGAATAGGGCGTCTTCACCCGGCCCGAGACCTGCGCGGCCACCCCCTCCTTCACCAGAGTGTCGGAGAGATCGTGGATCACGCCCTTGGTCAGGTCCTCGCCGTGGCCGCGCAGGAACTCCAGGCGGCGCACGATGGAGCGGTGCGCGTCCGGCTGCATCTGGGCGAAGGCCAGGTCCTCCAGCTCTTCCTGGAAGTGCTTCATGCCGATGCGCTCGGCCAGCGGCGCATAGATCTCCAGGGTCTCGCGGGCGATGCGCTGGCGCTTGTCGGGCGACTTGATGAAGTGCAGGGTGCGCATGTTGTGCAGGCGGTCGGCCAGCTTGACCAGCAGCACGCGGATGTCCTGTGACATGGCCAGCAGCAGCTTGCGGAAGTTCTCCGCATGCTTGCTCTGCTCCGAGCGGATCTCGAGCTGGCCCAGCTTGGTGACGCCGTCGACCAGACGGGCCACGTTCTCGCCGAACATCTGCTGCACGTCGTCGATCGTGGCGTCGGTATCCTCGACCACGTCGTGCAGCAGCCCGGTGATGATGGATTCGGAATCGATCCGAAGATCGGAGAGGATGCCGGCGACCTCGATCGGGTGCGAGAAGTAGGGGTCGCCCGAGGCCCGCTTCTGCGAACCGTGCATCTTGATTGCGTAGACGTAGGCGCGGTTCAGCAGCTCTTCATTGGCTTGAGCGTCGTAACTCTTGACCTTCTCAACCAGTTCGAACTGCCGCAGCATGCGTTATCCCTCAACAGGAGCCGGGGCCCCGGCAAACCGCCCGGCCCCGCGCCCGAAGTCTAAGGATAAAGGTAGCCCGCGGCGGCATGCCAAGCCATAGCTGCCGTGACGATTTCGCTGCAACCCAGCCCTACGCCCGACCTTGCGCCCGACCTTGCCTGCAGTCTTCCGCCCGGACCTAGGCGTCGTCCTTCAGGTCTTCCTCGTCGTCGGCGAAGTTCGACATCTCGCGCTCGAACTCGGCCTGCAGCGACATCGAGGTCTTGTCCTCGATCGGCCCGCCCTGCAGCGCGTTCATGGCGGCGCCCAGCTCGGCGGTGATGGGGTCGAAGTCCGGCCGATCGTCCTCCGGCTCGTCACGCTCAGCCTGCTTCTGGAAGCGGCGCACCAAGCCTTCCTCGACACCGTCCAGCGGCACCGTCTCCTCGGCGATCTCGCGCAGCGCCACCACCGGGTTCTTGTCGTTGTCGCGATCGACGGAGATCTGGGCGCCGGCGGAAATATCGCGGGCCCGCTGGGCGGCAAGCAGCACCAGGTCGAAGCGGTTGGGGACCTTCTCTACACAGTCCTCGACGGTCACGCGCGCCATAGGGGGCGGTCTCCTCAAGATCCAAAGTGGGGAACAGCCTTCCTACTTAGTCCAAGCCCGCCCGAAAGGCAACTCTTCACTGATCTTTCACCTTGACAATGCGGCCCTGACGTCTCCAGCAGGCGGTCACGGCTGGTCCAGCGGCAGGCAGAGGGCATCGGCGGTCAGGGCCGCCAGCAGCGCCGACAGCGGCCGGCCGTCGCGCGGGTCGCGCCAGTCGGGGACGACCTCGGCCAGGGGCTGCAACACGAAGGGGCGCTGGTGCAGCCGCGGATGCGGCAGACAGGGCCAGGCGCCGCCGTCGGTCACACGACCATCGTAGTCGATCAGGTCGAGGTCGAGCGGCCGGGCCTGGTTGGGATGCTGGCGCAGCCGTCCCGCCTCCGCCTCCAAGGCATGCAGCGCGCCGAGCAACCGGCCCGGGTCGAGCAGGCTCTCGCAGCTGGCCACGCCGTTCAGGTACCAGGGCTGTCCGGAGGGCGGCCAGGGCGGCGAGCGATACCAACGCGAGCAGGCTCTGATCACGATTCCTCGCAGCGGTAGGAGATGCTTGACGGCTTCCAGGGTCGCCAGGGGCTGGCCGAAGCGCCCGGATGGCAGATTTGCACCGAAAGCGATGATAACTCTGGCCAAAACCCAACAAACTCCTTGCCTAAGCGTTTGCCCCCCATACATTCATGGGCGAGCACGGTGGCGGTCATCGTTCGAGAGACGCCGCCCGATAACCGAAATCTCGGGACGGCCCGCTGAGGGGCCATATCGCATTGCCGGGCTTTTGTTGGAAACCCTTTGCCGCACAGCGGCCTTGACGTTGCAAGGCCGGCGGCAATTCGAGGACAGAGTATGCATTTTTACACGACGGAGCGGATTGCGCTCTTCATCGACGGCGCCAACCTCTATTCGACGGCCAAGACGCTTGGCTTCGACATCGACTACAAGCGCCTGTTGGAGAGCTTTTCGGAGCAGGCCCGCCTGATCCGCGCCTTCTACTACACCGCCCTGCTCGAGGATCAGGAATACTCGCCGATCCGCCCCCTGGTCGACTGGCTCGACTACAACGGCTTCACCCTGGTGACCAAGCCGCTGAAGGAGTTCACCGACTCCATGGGCCGGCGCAAGGTCAAGGGCAACATGGATATCGAGCTGGCCATCGACATGATGGAGATGGCCGACCGCCTGGACCACATCGTGCTCTTCTCCGGCGACGGCGACTTCCGCCGCCTGGTCGAGGCGGTGCAGCGCAAGGGCGTCCGGGTCACGGTGATCTCGACCATCGCCACCCAGCCGCCGATGATCGCCGACGAGCTGCGCCGCCAAGCCGACAACTTCGTCGACCTGCAGGAGCTACAGCACCTGATCGCCCGGACGCCGATGGCGGAAGGCGCCCCGCGCCGGACCCGCGTGCTGCCCCCGGGCGTCAGCAACCCGGCCGACAACGATGCGGACGACGAGGTCGAGGAGAGCCTGCCCAAGCGCTACACCGCGCGCTAAGTCCCGGCCACGACCGAGACGACGACGAGCGGCATGATGGAACCCGGCGGCGGCTGTGCGCTTTGCCCGCGCCTGGCCGCCTACCGGGGGCGCATGCGCGAGGAGATCCCGGGCGGACACAACGCGCCGGTTCCGGCCTTCGGCCCGCTGGAGGCCAGCCTGCTGATCGTCGGACTGGCGCCCGGCCGGATGGGAGCCAATCGCACCGGCCGGCCCTTCACCGGTGACTATGCCGGCGACCTGCTCTATCCCAGCCTGTTGCGTGTGGGCCTGGCCGAGGGCAGCTACGACAGCCGCCCCGACGACGGACTCACCCTGAAGGCGACGCGCATTACCAACGCCGTGCGCTGCCTGCCGCCCGAGAACAAGCCCACGACCGAGGAAATCGCCACCTGCAACGCCTATCTGGCCGCAGAGATGGCGGCGATGCCGCGGCTGAAGGCCGTGCTGGCGCTGGGCCTGATCGCGCACAAGGCGGTACTGCGGGCGCGCGGGCTGAAGCAGAGCCATTGCCCCTTCACCCACGGTGAACTCCATCGTCTGCCGGACGGGCTGCTGCTGGCCGACAGCTATCACTGCTCGCGCTACAACACCAACACCGGCCGGCTGACCGAGGCCATGTTCCTGGCTGTGCTGGAAGCTTTGGCAGAACAGCTCTAGCAGGCAGCTGAAAAAGTCGGCGGGAGGGGCGTTTCGGGAAGTTTTTGGCTGGTGTTGATGGGTCAGCTTTCCGGAGCGAGCTGCGGATGGTTTCTTTGGTAGGTGGCTGAGTGGGCTGCACTC
>JBJXHM010000015.1:0-178145 GCA_046233115.1 Rhodospirillaceae bacterium N.6G
GGTCGTCACCCTGGTTGCCGGCCAGGCGGTTGTCGCCGCTGTTGCCTTCCACCGTGTTGTCCAGGCTGTTGCCGGTGCCGTCGATGTTGCCGAAGCCGCCCTGCAGGCGCAGGTCCTCGATGAAGGCATTTGAGCTGCCGTCGGGCAGGGTGTAGTCGACCTCGGTCCGCACCAGGTCGTTGCCTTGGCCGCTGAACTCCCGCACCTGGTCGTTGGCGCTATCGACCAGGAAGGTGTCGTTGCCCTGTCCGCCGGTGGCAATGTCGGCGCCGCCGCGGCCGTTCAGGACATCGTCACCGCCGTAGCCGAAGAAGCGGTTGTCGGACGCGTTTCCGATCAAGGTGTTGGCCAGGTCGTTGCCGCGCAGGTCGGCCGCGCCCGCGGTGGCATTGAGGACGGCGCGCTCGATGAAGCCATCGACGCCGCTGGTGAAGGTGAAGTCAGCGGCGTCGGAGCGGACCACGTCCTGCGCGCCGCCGCCGGCGGTCTCCCGCACCAGGTCACCGGCGGTGTCGACGATGAAGGTGTCGTTGGCCGGGCCGCCGTCCAGGGTGTCGGATCCGCTGCCGCCATTCAGACGGTCGCTGTCGCTGCCGCCGAACAGCAGGTCAGCGCCGCTGCCACCGACCATCCTGTCCTTGCCATCGTTGCCGAAGCCGACATCGTGGCCGTCGCCGCCCAGGAAGGTATCCTTACCGCTTGCACCGCTGGCGACGTCGTCCCCGGCATCGCCACGCAGCTCGTCGTCGCCGAGGTCGCCATAGAGACGATCGTCGGCACTGTCGCCTCTCAGACTGTCGTCGCCGCTTGCGCCGAAGAGGCGGTCGCCCCCGCTGCCGCCCTCCAGGCTGTCGTTCTGGCTGGCGCCGAAGATACTGTCGGCGCCGGCCAGACCGTCCACCAGCTCGACTCCGCTGCCGACGGTCAGCGTGTCGTCGCCGGCAGTGCCCTGGGCGATGGTCCGCTCAACAGAGAACTGGCTGGTGAGTTCCTGCAAGGCAGCGGTGCCGATCAGCAGCAGGGTGTCCTGCCCGCTGCCGCCGTCGAGCGCCTCGAAGTGCTCCAGGTCCTGCCAGTGGACCGGCAGGAGGTCGTTGCCGCTGCCGCCCAGCACGCTGTCCTGGCCGCTGCCGCCGCTGAGCGTATCGTCGCCCGGCCCACCGAACAGGCGATCGGTACTGCTGCCGCCGTAGAGGAGGTCGTCGCCATCCTCGCCGCGCAGCGTATCGCCGGCGTCGTTGCCGTAGAGCAGATCCGTGCCAGAATCGCCCTCCAGAATGTCGGAAAAGGTGGCGCCGAAGAGGCGGTCCTGGCCGCTTCCGCCATAGGCGTAGTAGACTCCTTCGGCGCGATAAATCCGATCGTCGCCGTCGCCACCGAAGGCCGCACCGCCGTTGCCGTAGACGAAGATGGTATCGTTACCGGAGGTACCGCCGGCCGCGCCGTTGCCCAGCAGAACGAGGAGGTCGTTGCCGGACCGGCCGATGACATCGCCAAAGTCATAGCCGGCACCGCCACCAAAGAGGCTGTCGTCGCCCGGGCCCCCATCCAGATAGTCGTCACCGGTGCTGCCGAAGAGCGTGTCCTCTCCCGAGCCCCCGTAAAGGATGTCGTTGTTGGCCAATCCATAGAGCCGGTCGTCACCGCTGTTCCCGACGAGGATGTCGTTGCTGGCACCGCCAACCAGGCTGTCGTCACCGCTACTGCCGTAAAGATCGGGCATGGCTCTGCCTTTCGCCGAATGACTGCAGTCTAGCAGTTCGGCAGCTTGGCGAACAGCCTCAGGCCCTTACCGCAAGCCCTCCCCGCAGTCCTCTCGCGTCAGAGCCAGACGAAGTCGCTGACCGTCAACAGGTTGGCTGCGGTGACCCCGTCGACCAGGAAGGCCTGGTCGACGGAGCCGTCCCCGTCCTGGTCGACCTGGATCTGCCGGGCGCCGCCGTAGCGCGCCTCCGAATTGCCGCCGCCGGAGAAGGCCGCGGCGCCGATGTAGGCGAAGCTGCCCACCTCCAGACCGGTGGCGAAGACCAGCTTGTCCTCGCCGTTGGCACCATTGGCGAGCAGGCCGTCGAAGTCCCGGATGACAGGGCCACCGGAACCGCCATAGCCGAGGTTGCCACCGCCGAAGCGGAAGTCATCCTTGCCGTTGCCGCCGAAGAGAATGTCGTCCTGACCGACGTTCAAGGTGTCGGCTCCCGCGCCGCCCTCCTGGCGGTCCGGGCCCTGCCCGCCGAAGAGCGTATCGGACCCGCCCCCGCCGAACAGCGTGTCAGCACCTTGACGGCCGGAAAGGATGTTGCTGGCGCTGTTGCCCTCCAAGGTGTTGTCCAGACCGTTGCCTCTGCCGTCGATATTGCCGAAGCCGCCCTGCAAACGCAGGTTCTCGATGAAGTCGCCGGCACCGCCGTCCGGCAAGGTGTAGCTCACCTCGGCACGGACCAGGTCCGTACCCTCGCCGGCCTGATCGTTCACCCGGTCGCTGGCGGTATCGACGATGAAGGTGTCGTCGCCCGAACCACCGCGCAGTGTATCGGTGCCGCCTTCGCCATTGAGCCGGTCCGCGCCGCTGCCGCCGACAAGGCTGTTGTCGCCGCCGTTGCCGACGAGAAGGTCGTCGTGGTCGGCACCGCGCAGGATGGCGTCGCCGGCGTCCTCGTTGATGTTGGCCCGCTCGATGTAGCCGCCGGCGCCCCCGGCCAGGCTGTAGTCCAGCGCGCTAGAGCGGAGCACGTCCACCCCCCCGCCGCCGGTTTCGGCAACCACATCGGCCGCGGTGTCGACGATGAAGGTGTCGTTGTTGGCGCCGCCAAAGGCCGTGTCGACACCACTGCCGCCGTTCAGGCGGTCGCGCTGCCCGCCGCCGAGCAGGGTATCCGAGCCGGTGCCGCCGACCATCCGGTCGCTGCCGTCACCGCCTCTCAGCAGGTCGTCGCCTGCTCCACCGAAGATGGTGTCCTTGCCGGACTCTCCCTCCAGCCCATCGTCACCCTCGTCGCCGCGGATCACGTCGTCGCCGGATGCACCATAGAGCGAATCGTTGCCGCTACCGCCGCCGATGCCGTCGGCCCCAAGGCCGCCGTAGAGCGCCTCGTCGTAACCACTGCCGCCGAACAGGCTGTCGGCGCCGGACCCGCCGTAGACCAGGGTGTCGTCGCCGGCGTCTCCGAAGATGCTGTCGGCGCCGCTTCCTCCGACGAGGGAGGTGTCCTGCCCGCCGCCACCGTAGAGCCGATCCTTGCCGTCGTAGCCCCGCAGCTGGTCGATGCCGTCGCCGCCGAACAGGGTGTCGACATCGTCATTGCCGACCAACGTGTCGTTGCCGGAGCCGCCGAAGAGCCTATCCCTGCCAAGGCTGGGATCGAAGACGTCGGCGAAGAGGCCTCCAACGAGGAAATCGTCGCCACTGTCGCCATAGAGGCGGTCGTTGCCCGACTCACCGGCCAGCCGATCGTCGCCCAGGCCACCGAAGACGCTGTCCGAGCCTTCGCCGCCGGAAATCCGCGAGTCCGAGCCACTGCCGCCGTAGAGCCGGTCCATACCGGCATCGCCGTAGAAGCGGTAGTCGTTGCCGCTGCGGCCCTCGATGACGTCGTCACCGGAGCCGCCGCGAAAGTCGCTATCGTCGCCGCGTCCAGCCACCAGGCTGTCCTGGCCGTCGTAGCCATAAGCCCGGTCCAGGCCATCGCCGCCGAACTGTGTGTCGTTGCCATCGTTGCCGAAAAGGAGGTCGTCGCCGGACCCGCCGATCAACCGGTCGTCCCCGGCCACGGAAACGAAGACGGTGGAGGGATTCCCGCCGAACAACAGATCCCCGCCGCTACCACCAACCAGCCGATCATTGCCGGTCCCCCCGGCCAGGATGTCGATGCCGACCCCGCCCTCGACGCTGTCCGCGCCGCTGGCACCCAGCAGAATCCGGTCGTCGCCGCTGCCGCCGAAAAGTCGGTCGTCGCCATTGTCGCCGTAGAAGAAGAGGTCGCCGCCGCTGCCGCCGTAGATGCTGTCCTTTCCGCCGCCGCCGAAGACGGAGATGTCCTTACCGTGCCCCGCGTCGATCAGGTCGTTGCCCGGGCCGCCCTCGAGCCCCGCGTCGTGGCCGCTGCCGCCGTAGATGCTGTCGGCATCGGCGCCGCCCAGGAGGGAGAAGTCATTGCCGCTGTCGCCAGCCAGGGTGTCCTTGCCGCTGCCGCCGTAAAGCCCGATGTCGGCGCCGGGGCCGCCATAGGCCCAGTCGTCGCCGTCGCCGCCCTCCAGTCGATCGACTCCCGACCCGCCGTAGAGCCGGTCCTCTTGGGCCCCGCCGACCAAGAGGTCCCCGCCGCTGCCGCCGAAAGCGCTGTCGTCGCCCCCCTTGCCGAAAAAACTGTCGTCGCCCTCGGTGAAGAATTCGACCAGGGCGTCATTTCCAGGGCCGCCATAGCCCAGGTCGTTGCCATCCCCGCCGAAGAAGGTGTCGTCGCCGTCTTCGCCGTAGAGGCTGTCGTCGCCCACGGCGCCATAGAGCTTGTCCTTGCCCGAGGCGCCGAACAGCAGGTCGTCGCCGGTCAGCCCATCGAGCGTGTCGTCGCCCGATAGCCCGAAGATGAAGTCGCCGAAGGAGCTGCCGGATAGCGTGTCCTGAAGATCGGTCCCGGTGATGTTCGCCACAGTCCAGCTCTCCTGCTGCTTTCCCGTTCACGGGAAGCGCTCGAAAGCGAATCCTCGTCAGACCGGGAAACTAGAATCAAAACCCTACGAAGCTGAAGATTCATTCTTCTGCGAAAAAGATGACCGTTCCGAGGCACAAGCACGCGCCGGAGCTGTAGTGGATAGCGCAGTCTGCTACAGGGGATACCAATGTGGCTCTGTTGGCCTGAACCGATTGCCCGGTCCGCAGCAGAGGCTGTCGCTCGACAGCGGAGCGGAACCTGCCCGAAGAGGCCTGCAGCCGGTGCCGGGCGGCCGCGACGCAAGAGCGCTGTCCCACGCGGTCCGGCGGCGCTAGACTGCCGCCGCTATGAGCCTCGTCATCTCCCTCCCCTCGCGGGCCTACGTGGACCCCGCGGTCTATGAAGCCGAGCGCCAGGCGGTTTTCCGCCGAACCTGGCAGCTCTTGGGCCCCACCTCGGTGCTGAGCGAGCCCGGTAGCTATCAGGCGGTCGATGTCGCCGGCTGGAAGCTCTTCGTCCTGCGCGGCCGCGACGGGGTGCTGCGCGGCTTCCACAACGTTTGCCGCCACCGCGGCGCCCGCCTGCTGGCCGAAGGCAACGGCACCTGCAACGTGCTGAAGTGCCCCTATCACCTCTGGATCTACGACCAGGAGGGCCGGCTGAAAAAGGCGCCCTGGTTCGGCGAGGACCCGGCCTTCGACCTGGCTGACTATCCGCTGCAGCCGATCTCGGTGGCCGAGTGGCGGGGACTGCTCTTCGTCGCCATCGAGCCGGAAAGCAGCCTCGAGACCCAGCTCGGCGCGCTGCCGGCCACGGTCGCCGAGCATCCGATCGAAGGCTACAGGCTGGCCGGCGAAGAGCGCTTCGAGATGCGCTGCAACTGGAAGACCTACACCGACAACTTCGTCGAGGGCTACCACATCCCCGGCATCCACCCGACCTTCCGCAAGATGATCGAGTTCGACTCCTTCCAGACCACGGCCGAGGACGGCCTGGTCAGGATGTCGGCGCCGCTGAAGGAGGGCTATTTCTACGGCGGGCTCTGGCTCTGGGCCTGGCCGAACTGGACCTTGTCGGTCTATCCCGAGGGCATGAACACAAGCCGGATCAACCCGTTGGGACCGGATCGCACCGAGCTGATCTACCGCTTCTATTTCGCCGACGTCTCCGAGGAGACAGCAGAGGCACGCGCATCGACCATCGCCGGCAACTGCCAGGTGGTGCGCGAGGACTTCTCGATCTGCGAGGAGACCCAGGCCAACTACGCCTCCGGCGGCTTCGATCGCGGCCCGCTTTCGCCGCGCCACGAGGCCGGCGTGGCCTACTTCCAGCAGCGCTTGAGCCAAAGCCTGCAGCAGGCCGCCCTGGCCGCCGAGTAGGCACCTGCGCCCTCCCGGATACTTTAGGACCGACCGATGAGTCAGATTGCAGTCTTTAGCGGTACGGCTCACCCGGACCTGGCACAGGAAATCTGTGACTACCTCAGCGTCCCTTTGCTGCCGACGAAGGTGCAGAAGTTCTCAAATGACTGCATTCAAGTACAACTGCAGTCCAATTGCCGGGAGCAGGATGTCTTTCTCATTCAGCCGCTGGCGCCCCCGGTTCAGGAGCATCTGGTCGAACTCCTGCTGATGCTGGACGCAGCACGAGGGGCATCGGCAGCCCGGATCACGGCAGTCATCCCGCACTACGCCTATGCGCGATCGGATAAGAAGGACCAGCCCCGTATCTCGATCGGCGGGCGCCTGGTGTCCGATCTTCTGGTCACCGCCGGCGCCGACAGGGTCCTGACCATGACCCTGCACGCTCCTCAGGTTCACGGTTTCTTCAGCGTGCCGGTGGATCACCTGCATGCCTTGGGCGAAATCTCCGACCATTTTGCCAACGGTGACCTGTCGAACACCGTGGTCGTTTCCCCGGACCTGGGCAATGCGAAGAGCGCAGCGGCCTTTGCGAGGAAGCTCGATGTCCCGGTGGCCGCAGCCGCCAAGCAGAGATTGAGCGACAAGACGGTAGCCATCTCCGCCCTCATCGGCGACGTCAAGGGAAAGGACGTGATCGTTATCGACGATGAGATAGCGAGTGGCGGATCCGTTCTCGAGCTGGTGAAAAAGCTACGCAGCGAGGGCGTCAGAGAAATCCGAGTTGCCTGCACCCACGGCATCTTTGCCAACGAGTCGATCAAGAAGCTGTCCGACCAAGACGACATCATCGAGATCGTCTGCACCAACACCATGCCAATCCCGGAAGCGAAACGCACACCCAAGCTTAAAGTGCTTTCCGTTGCGCCGGCCTTGGCCGAGGCGATGCGGCGCATCAATAGCGGCGACTCGGTGAGCGCCCTCTTTCACGAAGATTGATTCTTCAATAAATAAAATATCATCAAATATCTAAATATAATGATCGCATTTTCAGGACCCGTGCTCAACAACTGATATCACCTCAAATAAAATAACGAAACCAGAGTGCATGATATTTACTGTGGCGCGCAGCCTCAATGTCGGATAGAGTTGAAGGACGCTCGGGGTTCGGCATGGTCTGCCCGAAGCACGCGATTGGAGAGGCCTTGCAGCGGCACGGACCGCACTGCCGGGCACCACCTACGAGGCCTGCGGGACAACGGCTGCTGGCACGGCCGCGCCCGATCGCAGTCTGATTGACGCTTGCCTCACTGCGCGAAAGACCGATTGAGGAGGTCACGCTGCGTATCAACCTGGGATGCCGTCTGAGCTACAGCTTTCCGCAGGCAACGCCGATGATTGCCATGCTGAACGTCCACTACTCCCGTGCCGGAGACCTGGAGTGGCCCGACCATCTGATCACCGACCCGGCCGTACCGCTGGAGAGCTACCGCGACGGCTTCGGCAACTGGTGCACCCGACTGGTCGCTCCGGCAGGCCTGTTCTCGCTCTCCACCGATGCCGTTATCCGCGACAGCGGCCTCCCTGACCCCAGCGCTCCCGACGCGATGCAGCACACGGTCGAGACCCTGCCCGCTGACACGCTCGTCTACCTACTCGGCAGCCGCTACTGCGATACCGACCTGCTGTCGCAAGAAGCCTGGCGCCTCTTCGCAAACACCCGGCCAGGCTGGTCACGGGTCCAGACGATCTGCGATTTCGCCCATGAGCGTCTGCGCTTCGGTTACGAGTTCGCGCGCGCCACCAGGACCGCGTCCGAGGCCCTGGCCGAGGGGGTCGGCGTCTGCCGCGACTTCACCCATCTCGCCATCGCGCTCTGTCGCTGCATGAACATCCCGGCGCGCTACTGCACCGGCTATCTCAGCGACATCGGCGAACCGCCTCCCTATCCGCCGGGCGATTTCGCAGCCTGGATGGAGGTCTTCCTGAACGGTGGCTGGTGGGTATTCGATCCACGCAACAACACGCCACGCAGAGGCCGCATCCTGATCGCGCGCGGCCGCGATGCCGCCGACGTGCCGCTGACCCAGACCTTTGGCCCCAACACCCTGACGGATTTTGCCGTCACCGCCGACGAGGTTCCTTAGGGCAGGATTGAGCCGATCTGTTGGCCGCCCGGCACTAACCGCCCACGCGATGCAGGGCGGCGGCCAGGTCTCCCGCGCCAGTGATCTCGACCCGGCCCAGATGCAGCCAGCCGGCCAAGCGCTGCAGCTCGCTCGAAAGCGCCTCGGCCAGCTCCGGCAGAGCATGGCCCGGCTCGGCCCAGGCACCCAGCACCAGCAGCTTGCGATCGGCCCGGTCGGCCTTGAGATCGACCCGGCCGACCAGCTGCTCGCCCAGCAGGAAGGGCATGACGTAGTAGCCGAAGACCCGCTTCTCCGCCGGGGTGTAGAATTCCAGCCGGTAGCGGAAGCCGAAGAGCCGTTCGCAGCGCTCGCGGTCCCAGACCAGCGGATCGAAGGGTGCCAGCAGGCTCGCCTGCGGGAAGCGCCGGGGGCGCCGGTGGCCGGGGTGCAGGTAGGCCTGCTGCTTCCAGCCCGCGACCGCGACCGGCTCTAGAGCCCCGGCCTCGACCAGGGCGGCCAGCGCCACGCGGGTCTCGGCGACCGGTAGGCGGAAGTAGTTGCGCAGGTCGCTCTCGCTCGCCACCCCCATGGCCTCGGCCGCCAGCAGGATCAGCGCCGCGATCGCCTCCGCGCGCGGTGGCGTCGGCAGATCCAGCAGCTCGGCCGGAAAGACCCGCTCGGGCAGGTCGTAGCGCCGCTCGAAGCTCTTGCGCCGGCTGGCGGCGGTGATCCGCCCCTGCCAGAACAGCAGCTCCAAGGCCTCCTTCATCTCGCTCCAGCCCCACCAACCACCGCTGCCGCGCCCCTCCTCCATCTCGCTGGCGGCGATCGGCCCCTCCTCCCGGACCCGGCGCAAGGCGGCCTCTACCAGGGCCGGACGCTCCTGCGCGAAGCGGGCGAGGCTGGAATAGAGCCCGCGGCCGGACCGCGCATCTTCCATCCGCCAGCGAAACAGCGGGTGTAGAGTCAAGGGGATGAAGGAGGCCTCGTGCCCCCAGTACTCGAAGAGCTCGCGCCGGCGCCCCTCGGACATGGCGTCCAGGGTCTTCACCTGGTAGGACCCCAGCCGGGAATAGAGCGGCAGGTAGTGCGCGCGCTGCAGCACGCTCACCGAATCGATCTGCAGCAGCTTCACCCGCTCCAGCGCCCGGCGCAGGTGGCGGCGGTCCGGTGTGCCCGCGACCGGCGGCTCGGCGAAGCCCTGCGCGCCCAGCGCGATGCGCCGGGCCTGCCTGGCGGAGAGGGTCTGGGTCGTCGGCATGAGGAGGAAGGCTGTCCGCTCGCTTGGTGTCCTTGCGCCGCGGCCCGAAAGCGACGGCACGGCCAGTCCGCGCGAGACTAGCGAAGCCTTATGCCCTTGTCGAACAAAAAGAGAACGATCCTGCCGCCGAGAATCACAGCCAGACGAAGTCGGTCGCCGTCATCTGGTTGGCCGCGGTGAAGCCGGTGATCAGGACATTGATGTCACTGCTGCCGTCGCCGTCCCGGTCGACCTGGAGCTGGCCGCCACCGTCGAAGCGAGCCTCCGAGTTGCCGCCGCCGGAGAAGCCCGAGGCACCGATGTAGGCGAAGGTGCCGACCTCCAGCCCGGTGGCGAAGACCAGCTTGTCCTCGCCATTGGCCCCGTTCAGCGACACGCCGTCGAAGTCGCCGACCGTCGGCCCGCCGGACCCATTCGCGCCCAAGGGATCGCCGTTGAAGCGAAAGGCGTCGCTGCCCGAGCCGCCGAAGGCCACGTCGCCGCTGCCCATCAAGAGGGTGTCGGCACCGCTCTCGCCGAACAGGCTGTCGCCCTCGACCCCGCCAAAGAGGCGGTCGTCGCCGTCGCCGCCCTGGATCTCGTCGACACCGCCCAGCCCGCGCAGGTCGTTGGCGCCGCTGTTGCCCTGGATCACGTTGTCGAGGGAATTGCCGGTGCCGTCGATATCGCCCTTACCGCCCTGCATACGCAGATTGTCGAGGAAGGCGGTGGCGGTGCCGTCCGGCAAGGTGAAGTCGGTCTCGGCCCGGACCAGGTCGCTGCCCTCGCCGGCCAACTCGACCAACTGGTCGGTCTGGGTGTCGACCACGAAGGTATCGTCGCCACTGCCGCCGATCAGGCTGTCGCTGCCGCCGCGGCCGTTGACGATGTCGTCGCCGCTGTTGCCCTGCAGCAGGTTGTTCGAGGTGTTGCCGATCAGGGTGTTGGCGAACTCGTTGCCGACCAGGCTGCCGGCCCCCACCGGGTTGTTGATGTTGGCCCGCTCGACATGCCCGTTGTCGCCGCCAGCAAGCGTGTAGGCCAGCGCATCGGAGCGCAGCACGTCCTCGGCCCCACCGGTCGCGGTCTCCAGCACCACGTCGGCGGCGGTGTCGACGATGAAGGTGTCGTTCGCCCGGCCGCCGGCGGCGGTATCCACCCCGCTGCCGCCGTTCAGGCGGTCCGAGCCGGTGCCGGCGGCAAGCGTGTCGCTGCCCGAGCCGCCGCCCAGGCGGTCGTTGCCGTCGTCACCGATCGCGATGTCGTCGCCCGCGCCGCCGAAGAGGGTATCACCCCCGGAGCCACCGACGAGGACATCATCGCCGTCCTGACCACGCAGGGCATCGACGCCGGACCCGCCGGAGAGCGCATCCTTGCCGGTACCGCCGCGGATATCGTCATCGCCGAGATCACCGTAGAGCCCCAGGTCGGACCCGCCGTCGCCGTAGATGCTGTCATTGCCCGTGCCGCCGAACAGGAGCTGGTCGTTGCCCTTGCCGCCGTAGATGACATCGTCGCCGCTACCGCCCAGCGCGTAGCTGTCATCGCCCTCGCCCAGGTCGATCAGGTCCTTGCCTTCGTAGCCGAAGAAGAGCAGGTCGTTGCCCCCGCCACCATAGAGACGGTCGTCTCCGTCGAAACCAAAGGCCCTGTCGGCGTCCTCCCCGCCGATCAGGGTATCGACCGCTTCGTTGCCGTAGAGCCGGTCTTCGCCGGACCCGCCGTAGAGCCGGTTCGCACCGGGAACCGGGACCAGCGAATCGGCGATGTCGCCACCGAACAGCGTATCCATGCCGCTGTCGCCGTAGAGCCTGTCGTTGCCGCTGTTGCCGCTCAAGAGGTCGTCGCCGTCGCCGCCGAAGACGCTGTCGGCGCCGCTGCCCCCCTCCAGACTCAGATCGCTGCCGCTGCCACCAAAGAGGCTGTCGCTGCCGGCCTCGCCGTAGAAGAAGGCATCCTTGCCACTGCCGCCGTAGATCGTATCGCTACCGCTGCCGCCCTTGGCCACGACATCGTCGCCAGGGCCGCCGAAGATCCGGTCCTTGCCGTCCTCGCCTCGAAGGAAGGTGTCATCGCCCTTGCCGCCGAAGATGCGGTCGTCGCCCTGCTCGCCATTCAGGAAGATGTCGTTACCGCTGTTGCCCTGGACCAGGTCGGCGCCCTTGCCGGCGAAGATGTTGAGATCGGCGCCACTGCCACCGAAGATACTGTCGTCGCCGGCATAGCCCATGGCGCTGTCGTCACCGTCGCCGCCGAACAGGGTATCGCCGTCGTCGTTGCCGTAGAGCGTATCCTTGCCGGAGCCGCCGAAGAGTCGGTCCTTGCCGGCGATCGGCACCAGGGCATCGGCGAGCACCCCGCCGAAGAGGATATCCGTACCGCTGCCGCCATAGAGGCTGTCGTCGCCGCTGCCGCCGCCAAGGGCGTCGTTGCCATCGTCGCCGAGCACCTGGTCGCTACCGCTGTCGCCGTTGATCCGGCCGTCGTGGCCGCTGCCGCCGAAGATGCGATCATCTCCCTGACCACCGTAGAAGAGCGAATCCCCGCCGCTGCCTCCATAGAGCGTATCGCTGCCGCTGTCGCCGATGACCACGACATCGTCGCCAGGGCCGCCGAAGAGCCTGTCGTGGCCGCCGTTGCCGCGCATGAGCGAGTCAATGCCTGACCCGCCGAAGAGCGTGTCCTGTCCGGCACCGCCATAGATGTTCTTGTCGCCGCCGCTTTCCCCATAGATGGAGTCTTTGCCCTCGCCACCGAACATTCTGGTGTCGTCACCGGCGCCGCCCTGCAGTCGGTCGTCCCCGTCATTGCCGTAAAGCAGGTCGCTGGCGTCGCCACCGAAGAGAGTGTCGGCGTCATCGTTGCCAACCAGCGTGTCGTTCGCGGACCCGCCATAGAGCGTGTCCAGGCCGGGAATACCGGAGAAGACATAGGCAAGCTCACCGCCGAACAGCAGATCGGCACCGCTGTCGCCATAGAGCGTGTCGTTGCCGGTACCGCCGGCGATACCATCGCCACCCTCGTCGCCGTGGACGATGTCGTCGCCGTCATCGCCATAGAGCTGGGTGTCATCGCCGAGGCCGCCGTAGAGCGTATCCGACCCCAGGCCACCACGGAGCAGATCGGAGCTGGAGAAACCGTAGAGCCGGTCGTCGTCCGCACCACCGAACAGGCTGTCGCTGCCGGTATGGCCGAAGGCACTGTCCTTTCCGCCCAGGCCATAGAAGCGGTCGTCGCCGTCATGCCCGAACTCCACCAGCACATCGTTTCCCACGCCGCCGAAGTTCACATCGTTGCCGTCACCGCCGACGAGGGTATCGTCGCCGACCAGGCCCAGCATGAGGTCGGCGCCCTCTTCGCCGTAGAGCGTGTCGCCGCCCGACGCGCCATAAAGACTATCGTTGCCGGTCTCGCCGAACAGCCGGTCGTCGGCGGAGAGGCCGAGTATCAGATCGGCGGCGCTGGTTCCATAGAGCGTGTCGGGCGTGTCGGTGCCGGTGATGTTTGCCATGACCTTCTCGGCTCTCCAGACCCCCAGCAAGCATCGTTAGCCCCCCGCAGCGGAGAAGCGATGCAACTCATATCAGAAGAAATCTGCAGGACCCGCAACCATTACACCCTAACGCCCGACAGCAGTTTCCTTTGCTTGCTTATGAAGTCCGGCAAGCTCCCCTGTTATTTCTCCGACCAGCAGGATCAAGTGCCGGTTCTTGGCCCCAAACTGTCAAGAATTTTCTAACTTCGAGAACACAAGTTATGTCTTCCGGAAGCGGCAGCGCGCGGACTCCACAGAGCTGTGCCGCTTGGCCCCTTGGCATTTGCTCCGGCTTGCCCGAGATAGAGGGGAGGCAGGGCGCGGCGAGCGCGGCCGCCGCCAAGGCAGCCAGCTTTGGATGAAACAGCGAGCTTTGGACGACGTCAGGAGTAGGGCATGGAATACCTCCACACCATGGTGCGCGTCACCGATATCGACGCCAGCCTCGATTTCTACTGCAACAAGCTGGGGCTGGTGCAGATCACCCGCAACGACTACGAGAAGGGCCGCTTCTCGCTGATCTTCCTGGCCGCCCCCGGCGATGCCGAGCGCGCGCGCTCCGACGCCAGGGCGCCGATGGTGGAGCTGACCTACAACTGGGACCCCGAGGACTACGACGGCGGCCGCAACTTCGGCCATCTGGCCTACCGGGTCGACAACATCTACGAGACCTGCCAGCGCCTGATGGACGGCGGCGTCACCATCAACCGCCCGCCGCGCGACGGCCACATGGCCTTCGTGCGCTCGCCTGACGGCATCTCGGTCGAGCTGCTGCAGACGGGCGAATCACTGCCGCCGCAGGAGCCCTGGGCCTCGATGGAAAACACCGGCAGCTGGTAGGCCTGCGGTCGTTCCGGAGGGGGCGCCGGCGAAGACGGTGCCCCCTTTTCCCTTGACCACCGGAGGTCCTGTCGGCAGGCATCGACCGATGAACAAGCGCGATGCCCTACGCGGCCTTTCCGCCCTGGCCCAGGAGAGCCGCCTCGACGTCTTCCGCCTGCTGGTGCACGAGGGCGAGTCCGGGCTGCCGGCCGGCGAGATCGCCCGCAGCCTCGGCGTCCCGCACAACACCCTCTCCACCCACCTGGCGCTCTTGACCGACGCCGGCCTGCTGCAGGGCGAGCGCCAGGGCCGGCAGATCCTCTACCGTGTCGATGGGGACGGCATACGTAGCCTGCTGAGTTTCCTGCTGGAGGACTGCTGCCAGGGCCGCCCGGATCTCTGCGCGCCGCTGATGGACTGCCTGCAGGATGCACCCGGCTAAGCTTGCCGGAACGCCAATCGCTTTCTAATCTCTGGGGTGCCCAAACTGCGGGCGCCTACCGAGCGGAGCAAGAGGATCGAGATGGACTGGACGATCTACCACAATCCCAAGTGCGGCACCTCGCGCAAGGTGCTGGCGCGGCTGGAGGAAGCGGGCATCCAGCCCAAGGTCGTCGAGTACCTGAAGACCCCGCCCAGCCGCGACGAGTTCGTCGAGATGCTGGCCAAGATGGGCATCGGCGTGCGTGACCTGCTGCGCCGCCGCGGCACGCCCTATGACGAGCTGGGCCTGGACGATCCCAAGTGGAGCGACGACGACCTGGTCGACTTCATGGCCCGCCACCCGATCCTGATGGAACGTCCCGTCGTGGTCGCCGGCGACAAGGCCCGCCTCTGCCGCCCGATGGAAGAGGTCGAGGTGCTGATCGAGGGCGCCAAATAGCGTTCCGGAGCGCCCAAGCAGGCGCACGGCCCGGGCCACTAGATCGAATTGGCCCGTGATCATAATGCTGTAGTGACGCCCCCCGATAGCCGGGCTATCCTTCCCGCCATGGAGAAGGATCACATCAAGACAAGCTGTCCGCGCGATTGCTACGACGGCTGCGGAATCGTCGTCGTCAAGCGCGACGGCAAGGTCACGCGCGTGCTGGGCGACCCGGAGGATCCGGTGGCACGCGGCGCGCTCTGCGGGAAGTGCGCGCTGGCCTACAACGGCGTCTGGCGCGATCCCGAGGCGCGGCTCTCCCGCCCGCTGAAGCGGGTCGGCCCCAAGGGCAGCGGCCAGTGGGAAGAGGTCTCCTGGGAAACGGCGCTGCACGAGATCGCCGACCGCCTCAACACCATCCGCGCCGAGGCCGGCGGCGACCGCATCCTGAACATCCACTACACCGGCACCTGCTCGGTCCTGGCCGGCGGTTTCCCGATGCGCTTCTTCAACGCCATCGGCGCGACCGAGGTGGAGCCCGACACGATCTGCAACAACGCCGGCCATGTCGCCCTGGGCTACGTCATGGGCACCTCGATCTGGGGCTTCGACCCGCGCACTGCACAGGACAGCGCCTGCATCCTGGTCTGGGGCGCCAACCCCTCGGCCTCGGCACCGCACGCGCACAAGCACTGGCTGGCCGAATCCCCGGCCAAGGTGATCGTGGTCGATCCGGTGCGCACGCCGACCGCCGAGGCCGCCGACCTGCACCTGCAGCTCCGCCCCGGCAGCGACGCGGCGCTGGCCTTCACCCTGCTGCACATCCTGCATCGCGACCACAAGTTAGACCGCAACTTCCTGGCCGAATATACCGTCGGCTGGTCGGAGGTCGAGCCGCTGCTGGCCGGCTGCACGCCGGCCTGGGGTGCGGCTCAGACCGGGCTCAGCGAGGCCCAGATCGAGCAGGCCGCCGACCTGTTCCACGCCGGTCCCGCCCTCACCTGGCTGGGTCAGGGGCTGCAGCGCCAGCCCGGCGGCGGCAACATCTTCCGCGCCATCGCCCTGCTGCCGGCGGCGACCGGCAACTTCGGCAAGCCGGGTGCCGGTCTCTACTACCTGAACGGCGGCGGCGACCGCGACTTCGACCAGGACTATGTCGAGGGCAACGACCTGGTCACCCACACTCGCCCCTCGGTCAGCCACATGGACCTCGTCGACGTGCTGAACGACGGCGACCGCGCCCAGGCCTACATCTCCTGGAACATGAACGTCGCAGCCTCCGGGCCGCGGCAGACGGCGCTGCGCGAGGCCCTGAAGCGCGAGGACGTCTTCGGCGTGGTCATCGACCTCTTCGAGACCGACAGCGCCAAGCTGGCAGACTTCGTGCTGCCGGCGGCGAGCTTCCTGGAGTTCGACGACCTCAACAAGTCCTACTTCCACATCAACCTGCGCGCCCAGACCAAGGTCGAGGAGCCGCCGGGCGAGGCCCTGCCGAACCAGGAGATCTTCCGCCGGCTGGCCCACGCCATGGGCCTCAGCCACGCCGCCCTCTTCGAGGAGGACCGGGAGGTGATCGACCGCCTGCTGGAGGACTCCGCCTTCCACCTCGACTTCGACGCGCTGAAGCAGCGCTCCGGCGTCTGGCTCGGCAAGAAGCCGCTGGTGACCTACGCCAACCACAAGTTCCCGACCCCCTCGGGCAAGCTGGAGCTGGCCAGCGACCGGGCCGAGGCCGACGGCCATCCGCGCGTGCCGCAGCCGGTGAGCGATCCGGCCCTGGCCGAGGGCTGGCTGCGACTGCTCTCCCCGGCCAGCCCCTGGATGATGAACGACAGCTACGCCAACGACCCCCTGATCAAGCGCAAGGTGGAGCCGCTGCAGGTAACCCTGCACCCGGCCGACGCCGGCCGGCTCGGCATCGTCTCCGGCGCGCGCGTGCGCCTGGAGAGCGCGATCGACAGCCTGGAGGCCGAGGCCGAGATCGACGACCTGATCCCGCCGGGTGCGGTCTACAGCGTGAAGGGCCACTGGGGCAGCAACGTCAACCGCCTGAACCCCGGCGCCAAGACCGACATGGGCGAGAGCACCGCCGTGCATGCGGTGGCGGTGAAGGTGACGGCGCTCTGAGGGAGGTTTGGGGGGGGCGCCCCAAAGGGTGCCCCGCACCATTCTTTGTCGTCCTACGACCTGATCGGAGGACCACTCTTCTTTTGTCCAAACGTCTCAGTGCCGCCCCTGCCTGAACCACTTTTCTTGCGCTCGATCAACAGGGTACGTGGGCCCCAAGTGATCCTCTGGTCAAGCCAGAGGATGACGAGAAGGGAGCGGTGGTGCACTGCGCGACGCAACGCTGGCTGTCCGGGGACCTGATCCGAGGAGGCATCTCGACAGCGTCCACACCCTCGCCTAGTCCTTGGAGTCCTGGAACGACGGCATGGAGACGGACATGGCCACTGAGAAGGTTGCAGTTATCACGGCAGGCGGCAGCGGCATGGGGGCGGCTGCGGCGCGGGCGTTGGCGGCGGCGGGCTATCAGGTCGCCGTGCTCTCCTCCTCCGGCAAGGGAGAGGCGCTGGGCAAGGAGCTGGGCGGGATCGGCGTCACCGGCTCCAACCAGTCGAACGAGGACCTGAAGCGCCTGGTCGACCTGACCATGGAGCGCTGGGGCCGGATCGACGTGCTGGTGAACTCGGCCGGCCACGGACCGCGCGGACCGATCCTGGAGCTGAGCGACGAGGACTGGCACCAGGGCTTGGACGTCTATTTCCTTGGTGCCGTCAGGGCGATCCGCCTGGTCGCCCCGATCATGGAGCAGCAGAAGGGCGGTGCCATCGTCAACATCACCACCTTCGCCACCTTCGAGCCCGATCCCGCCTTCCCGACATCGGTGGTCGCCCGGGCCGGACTGGCCGCCTTCACCAAGCTCTTCGCCGACCGCTACGCGGCCGACAACATTCGCATCAACAACGTGCTGCCCGGCTTCATCAACAGCTTCGCCGAGCGTGACGAGATCCGCGAGCGCGTGCCGATGAAGCGCTACGGCAAGGTCGAGGAGATCGGGGCGACCATCGTCTTCCTGGCCTCCGAGGGCGGCGCCTACATCACCGGCC
Organism: Rhodospirillaceae bacterium N.6G; assembly: GCA_046233115.1. Classification (GTDB taxonomy): domain Bacteria; phylum Pseudomonadota; class Alphaproteobacteria; order Kiloniellales; family JACOMY01; genus JACOMY01. The sequence continues at coordinate 17,712 of JBJXHM010000015.1, forward strand.
AGAACCTCCGTGTGGACGGCGGCGTCACACGTTCGGTCTAAACCGTACCTCCGCGGCCGCCAGGTGGCGGTCGCGGAGGCAAGACCACTGACGGCCATTTCTGTCGACTGGCCAGGCAAGCGGTTCAGTTGCCACCCCTCCTTCTAAGTTGATCAGACAAATATTTGCACGCGCTTGGTTTAGATTCTGCGCCCGGTGGGATCAACCGCATCCAACACTTTGAGACTTTTTTGACTGTTCCTTTGATCCCTGCTTGATTGCCCGGCTCTATCTGTCGAGGCACCACCAGCATTGGCTGGGTGTGCGTTGTCATGGAGCGCGCCGCCCTGCCGATGCCCAATGGCAAGGAGCAGGTAGAGATGGCGATCATAGTCGGCACCAGCTTGAATGACTCCCTCGTCGGGGGATCGGCGGACGACGTCTTGCTCGGCCTGCGCGGCTCGGACAGGCTCCAAGGTCTGACCGGCAACGACACCCTGATCGCCGAAGACGATGGCGATACCAGTCTCTTCGGCGGCGACGGCAACGACAGCATCTACGGCGGCAGCGGCGCCGATGCCTCTCTTTACGGCGACAGTGGCAGCGATACCGTCTCGGGCGATTCCGGCGCCGATCGGAACCTCTCGGGCGCGAGCGGTGCTGATCTCTTGTTCGGCGGTTCGGGCGACGACAGCCTGCTGTTCGGCGGATTGGGCGCGGACAAACTCTACGGGGGCAGCGGCCACGACGCCATGTTCCAGGGCGGCGCCGGTGCCGACACTCTGGTCGGCGAAGAGCGGCTCTTCGGCGGCGGTGGCGTCGACCTCCTCGTCGCCCAAGGGTCGGGCGAGCACTCCTTCTTCGGCGGCAGCGGCCGGGATACCCTGCTCGGAAACGACGACAACAACAGTTTCTTCTATGGTGGGAGTGGCGACGACCTCCTGTCGGGTCTCGGCGGCTACGATCGCTCCCTGTTTGGCGCCGACGGAAACGACAGCCTCTACGGCGGCGATGCCGGCGACATCCTGTTCGGCGCGTCCGGGAACGACCTGGTCTTCGGTGGGTCAAAGAACGATCACCTCTTCGGCGGCGAGGGCGCCGACACCCTGGTTGGAGGGTCGAACGGTGGAGACATTCTCTATGGCGAGAGCGGCAACGACAGGCTCTACGGGGGCGACGGCCGCGATCTTCTGCTATCAGGCGGTTCCGGCGCCGACACACTCTTCGGCGGAGAGGGGGACGACTACGTCTTCTTCGGAGGTGACGGCGACGACAGCCTCTATGGCGGGTCGGGAACCGACACTCATTTCGGCGGCGACACGGGCGACGACCTCGTCAGCGGCGGTTCGGGTGACGATTCCTTTCTCTTGGGCGGGTATGGCGCGGACCGCCTCTATGGCGACGAGGGGAACGACGCCGCCCTCCAGGGCGCCTCGGGCGACGACAGTCTGTTCGGCGGCCTCGGAATCGACAAGGCCCTGCTGGGGGACTCGGGCAACGACAGGATCTACGGCGGCGAGGGGAACGACTCGATCCTCCAGGGTGGAACCGGCAGCGACCGGGTCTCCGGCGGCGCCGGCGACGACCGCAATCTCTTCGGCGGCAGCGGTGATGACCTGGTGTTGGGAGGGGTCGGAAACGACAGCATTTCCGGCGCCTACGGCCGGGACGTCGTGAAGGGCGGTCTGGGCGACGACTTTGCTGCAGGAGGAACCGGCAACGACAGCGTCTTCGGCGGCAGCGGTGCCGACAGCCTCTCCGGCGAGGGCAGCGACGACCTGCTCTACGGTGGCTCGGGTAACGACACCAGTCTGCTCGGCGGCTCCGGCGGCGAGGACAGGCTGTTCGGAGGCGCGGGCGCGGACCTCTCCCTGATCGCGCAAGGCGGCAGCGATCGCCTCTACGGCGACGCCGGTGCCGACAGCTTCTTCCGTGGCGGCGACGGTGCGGATCTCCTCTATGGCGGCAAGGGCGACGACCAGGACCTGAGCGGCGAGAGCGGCAACGACAGCCTCTTCGGTGGCTCGGGGAACGATCGTTTCCTTTCCGGCGGTCAGGACAACGACCGGCTCTACGGCGGATCGGGCGACGATTCGACCCTGAGCGGGGAGGACGGCGACGACCTGATCGACGGCGGCGACGGCGACGACAGGGCCTTCGGCGGCGAGGGGATCGACGCCTTCCTGGGCGGTCGCGGCTTCGACATCTTCGTTGGTGGCGGCGGCGATGACGAGGGCCGCGGCAATGGCGGCCGCGATCTCCTCTACGGCGGTCTCGGCCTCGACAGGCTGTTCGGCGCGACCGGAACCGACACGCTGGTCGGAGGAGACGGCAACGATCGGATGGTCGGCGGTGCCGGAGACGATGTCCTGTTCGGGGGGCAGAACGGAGATCGGCTGAACGGAGCCTCCGGCACGGACACCGCCTTCGGCGGCAGCCACGACGACATCTTCATCATCGACACCAAGACGGACCTGGTTTTCGACGGTGTGGGCGAAGGCAGCGATGCGCTGCGCTCCAACGCGGCCGACTACACCCTGGGCACGGCTGCCGAGGTCGTCATCGAGCGCGTCAACATCAACGACGAGGCCGGCAGTGCCAGGATGTCCGGCAACGGCAATGACGACCTGCTGATCGGCAACCGCTTCGACAACGTTCTGTTGGGCAGAAGCGGCGCCGATCGCCTGAACGGCCGCGGCGGGACCAACACCATGACCGGCGGCAGCGGCGACGACACCTTCATCGTGACCACCTCTGCCGATATCGTCCGCGAGTTCGCGCCACACGGCACCGATCTGGTCCGTGCGGAGGTGAGCTTCACCCTGCCCGACGGCACGGCCACGGCCTTCGTCGAGGACCTGCGCTTGCAGGCAGGCTTCGGCAACATCGACGCTGTCGGCAACGACCTGGGCAACGTCTTGGAGGGCAACAGCGGCAACAACCTGCTTCGGGGGCGCAGCGGCGACGATCGCCTGATCGGCAACGGCGGCGACGACGATCTCTTCGGCGGCCTGGGCGCGGACCTGTTCCAGGGCGGCAGCGGCAGCGATAGCCTCCACCTGGGATCGGGCGACGCCGCCTTCGGCGGCTCTGGAGAGGACAGCTTCTTCTTCAGCGGTGCGCCGCTCGGCAGTGGCGGCAGCGGTGGCCCGGTCATCCGCGACTTCGACGGGCTTGCCACCAACGGCGGCAAGGGAGAGGACAAGCTGGTCTACGCCTCCGGCCTCGAACAAGGCCTTTTCGCCTATATCGGTGCGGCCGCCTTTTCGGCCTTCGGCCGGTCGGAGGCGCGCTTCGACGGGCCGGGGCAGATCCAGGTCGACCAGGATGGCGACGGAGTGGCCGACCAGGCCTTCCAGATCGACAGCGTCACCGGCGCCAACCTGCTGACCGCGACGGACTTCGTCTGGTTGTAAGCGGATGCCGGGTCAGGCTGAGCCCTCGGCCGCGTAGAGCGCCGGCAGGACGTGGTCGGCCACCACGCCGGCCGGGATCTGCCAGGCGTCGGGGTGGTTGTAGCGCCCGGCGGTCACCGCCACGACCAGGGCCTTGTCGGGCAGCAGGAAGAGGCGCTGGCCGCCGTTGCCGAAGCCGGCCATCCAGTCAGCACCGTTCTTCAGGCTGCCCAGCCACCACTGGTAGCCGTAGCGCAGGCCGCTCTGCAGGTGCGCGCGGGCGACGAAGCTCTCTCGCAGCCAGTCCGCCGGGACCACGCGGCGGCCCTCCCACCAGCCGCCGTCCAACACCAGCTGCCCCACCCGGGCGAGATCACGCGGCCGCAACCGCAAGCCGGAGGCGGCCGAATAGGTCCCGTCGGCGCCCTGGATCCAGTCGAAGGCGGCGATACCGAGCGGTCGCAGCAGCCGCTCCTCGGCCCAGTCCTTCAGGCTGCGGCCGCTGCCGCGCTCGATCAGCCGGGCCAGCAGTGCGGTGGTGCCGCCGTTGTAGATCCACCAGTCGCCCGGCTCGGCGACGAAGGGCCGGTCGAGCACGAAGCGATAGCGGTCGGCCGCCATCTCCATCGCGATCTCGCTGTTCTTGGGATCGCTGTAGGGCAGGTCCTCGTCCCACTCGGTGCCCAGCTTCATCGAGAGCGCGTGGCCGACCGTCATGCGGCGGCGCGCCGGATCGGCGATCAGGTCGGCGTACTCCGGGAACTGGGTCACCAGCACCGCTTCCGGCGGCGGCACCAGTTCCTCGTCCAGCGCGATGCCGTAGAGCAGGCTGACGATCGACTTGGTGACCGAGCGCAGGTCGTGCAGGGCCGCGGCGTCGAAGTCCCGCCATCCCAGCGCCTCGCCCCAGCGCCAGTCCTCGCCGGCATAGTAGCGCTCCAGCACCAGGTGCCCTTCCCTGACGACCACCACGCCATGCAGCCCCGAAAGATTGCCTTCTGCAAAGGCCCAGTCGAGCCCCTCGCCGAGCCCGGGCGCGAAGCCTGCGTCCTCGGCGGACCGCTGCGGCCAGTCCGCCGCCGACTCCCCGTCGCTGGTTGCGTTCATGAAACACCTCCTGGTTCAGAGCGCTACAGGTCACAGTCCCCGCCTTGATGAGGACATTTGCTCCAAAATTCAATCGTCTGTACTGCTCCAGCGCGCCCCTCCCCCAGCCTGGTCACCGTCGCGCGCCCCCTATTCGCAAATAAATTGCCCCACTCTACCACCCCTCCACAGGTCGGACACTGGACCGCCATAATGGCCCACCACCTGCCTTCACAGATCAATCAAGAAAACAGGGGAGAAGAGCAATGGGACATCAAACAAATGCGGCAGTACTCTATGCCAGACTGTGCAATTTCCAGAATGCACGGGGCCTGGACCTGATGGATGCAGCGGCACCGGCCGCCGGCGAGCAGGTCCTGGACCTGGGCTGCGGCCCCGGCATCCTGACGCGGGAGCTGACCCGGCGGGTCGGACCCGAGGGCCGGGTGGTCGGCATCGACCCCGACCTCGATCGGCTGGAACTGGCCGAGCTGACCAAGCCGCAACGCCTCACCAACCTGCAGTTCCTGCCCGGGCGCGGCGAGTCGCTGAGCGTGCTGGGCGCAGGCCGCTGGGACCTGATCTACTCCAACTACGTTGCGCACTGGATCGAGGGCAAGCAGCGCCTGGTGCATGAGCTGGCGATCGGCCTGAAACCGGGCGGACGCGCTGCCTTCGAGTTCTGCGGCGAGGTCGGCCCCTTCGTCGAGGAGCTGCTGGCCGAGGGCCGCCGCAGCGGCCAGCGGCTGCCGGCGGCAATAACCTATCTCGGCCCGCGGGCCTGGCGTGACCTGCTGGAAGAGGCGGGCCTGCTGGTCGAGACCTGCGACCTGCTGCCGGTGACCTACAGCTTCGCCGACTATCCGCAGTTCGCAGCCTGGTGGGAGGGCACCACCCATGGTGCGATCCGCGCGGCGGCTCTCGGGTCCGACTATCGGGCCAGGCTGGAGGCCTACTTCGAGGGCGGCGGCAGCTTCGATTGCCGCGCGCTCCGCTTCCTGGCGCGCAAACCCAGCGCCTCAGCCTGAGCCTTGCCCACCCCGACGCAGCCGGCGGCTCACTCCTGCGCGGCCGGCGGCATGACCTCGGCCTCCAGGCGCTGCTCCAGCACCGGGCCGAGGTTCGCCAGTTCCTCGTTCAGAACCGGGATCATCGCCTGGGCGAGTTGGGGGATCTTTTGCATGGCCGAGGCCCCCTCCGGCGTGCGGTAGAAGGCCAGCAGGGCCGACAGTTCCGCCTCGGTCAGCACCTGGGCATAGATCTCCACCGTCTCGGGCATCAGCTTGGTGATCAGCGCCTTGGATTCCTCGGCGACGATGGCCGCGATCTTGGTCTTGTCCTCCTCCGACAGGGTGAGGCCCTTGGCCGCGAGTTGCTGGTCCAGGCTCATGCGGAAAAAGGGCAGCATGGCATCGACCACCTGGTTGCTCATCTGATCGAAGACCACCTCGTCGAAGATGGCCTGGGCCAGCGCCTTGCGCTCCTCCAGCGAATCCGCCCTGGAGTCAGCCCCGGGGGCGGCGACGGCGACCATCAGCGCCAGCAGGAAGATGTTGAATGCCAGGACGCTTCGCTTCACCATTGATCCCAACCCTATTGACTGGCCTCGATGTGATCACAAATCACAACGGCCATTGAATTTCACAGGACCCTGTGGCTCCTTACGCGCGAGCCCAGAGCGACGAGACAGGAGGATAGCATGGGACTGCAGTCCGGCAAGGTCGACCCGATCACCCTTTCGGTGGTCCGCGGCGCCTTGGAGACCACGCAGCGCGAGATGACCCTGGCCCTGGAGATGACCGCGCGTTCCAGCGTGTTCAACCTGGCCCACGACTACTCCAACGCCCTCTTCAACCACGTGCCCGAGATGATCATGCAGGGCCAGGACATCCCGATCCACCTGGGCTCGCTGATCCCGGCGATGAAGGCGGTGGCCGGCTTCTTCGGCGACGATATCCATCCGGGCGACGTCATCATCCACAACGATCCGGCCTACATGGGCTCGCATATGATCGACACCTGCATGTACAAGCCGGTGTTCTACAAGGGCGAACTGGTGTTCTGGACCGTCTGCAAGGGTCACCTGACCGACATCGGCGGCCCGGTGCCGGCCGGCTACAACCCCGACGCCAAGGAGATCTATGCCGAGGGCCTACGTATCCCGCCGGTGAAGATCGTCGACCGCGGGGTGCGGCGCAACGACGTGATCAACCTGCTGCTGACCAACATGCGGGCGCGCCGCGACCAGGAGGGCGACTTCAACGCCCAGCTCGGCGCCGTGCAGGTGGGCGAGCGCAACCTGATCGCGCTGCTGGACAAGTACGGCAAGGAGCAGGTCCAGGACTGCATCGAGGCCCTGATGGAGATGGCCGACAAGCAGATGCGCAAGCTGATGGCCGAGATCCCGGACGGCACCTACACCGGCAAGGCGACGGTCGAGGACGCGGGCCACGGCTTCGGCGACCTGGACATCACCGCGCGGGTCACTATCAAGGGCGACAGCTGCCACATCGAGATCGATAGCCCGCCGCAGATCCCCTACTTCATCAATTCCTACGAGGGGAACTCCTACTCCGGCGTCTATCTCGGCGTGATGATGTTCGCCCAGCTGCCCCCGCCCTACAACGAGGGGCTCTACCGCTGCGTCAGCGTCGACATGGGCCCCAAGGGCACCCTGTGCAACGCCAAGGAGCCGGCGCCGCACATGAACTGCACCACGACGCCGATGGAGACCCTGACCGACGCGGTGCGGCTCGCCTTCGAGCATGCGGCACCGGAGCGGACCTCGGCCTGCTGGGGCCACGCCAACGGCTGCAACATCGCTGGCTGGGACACGCGCCATGACGAGGAATACGTCACCATGGTGCTGGCCTCGATCATCTCCGGCGCCGGCGCCACGCCCAGTCAGGACGGCTGGCACGCCTGCGGCCCCGAGTGCTGCTTCGGCGCGCTCACCAGCGGCGACCTGGAGCTGCTGGAGTACTCCTACCCCATCGTCATCCACCGCTACTCGCTGATGACCGACAGCGGCGGCGCGGGCAAGTTCCGCGGCGGCTCGGGCACCTGCTGGGAGGTGGAACCGCTGGACAAACCGATGACCTTCATCAGCTTCGGCGAGGGCCGCCGGATCCCGGCGATGGGCGCGGCCGGCGCCGAGTCGAAGATGGTGGAGTCCAAGGTCGGCCGCATCGAGCTGATCCGCAAGGACGGCACCGAGCTGATCAAGAAGAACATCATCGCCACGATCAATCCGGGCGAGCGGGCGGCGAACATGAACCCCGGTGGCGGCGGCTTCGGTAACCCGATGGAGCGGCCGGTCGACAAGGTCATCTGGGACGTGAAGAACGGCCTGGTCTCGATCGAGGGCGCCAAGGAGGACTACGGCGTGGTCATTCTCGATCCCGAGACCCTGGAGATCGACGCCGCCGAGACCGCCAAGCTGCGCGGCGAGGTGATGGCCGCCGAATAGCACCCGCGGCAGGCGCCCCCGCACCAAGGTCGCGGGGGCAGCCTACCCGCAGAAGTCTTTGATTTTCCGTTATGTCGGCGCGCGGGAGCGGTCTCGCGCGCCGACGCCTGAGAGGAAGAGCATGCGCACTAAGTACCGTTTGGGTGTCGATGCCGGAGGCACCTTCACCGACTTCGTCCTGGCCGATCGCGACGGCGGAGTCCGCCTCTACAAGACCCCCTCCACGCCGCAGGACCCGACCCTGGCGATCCGCGCCGGCCTCACCCAGATTTCCGAGGCCATCGGCGAGAGCCCGGCCGAAATCGTCTCGCAGTGCGACCTCTGCATCAATGGCACCACGGTCGGCCTCAACGCGCTGATCCAGCACAAGGGCGCCAAGACCGGCCTGATCTGTACCAAGGGCCACGAGGACTCGATCGAGATCCGCCTGGGCCATAAGGAAGACGGCTACCGCTACGATCCCGAGTACCCGGCCGCCACCATGCTGGTGCCGCGCTACCTGCGCCTCGGCGTCTCCGAGCGCGTGCTCTCGAACGGGGAGGTGCGCACGCCGCTGAACGAGGAGGATGTGCGCGAGGCCTGCCGCACCTTCCTGAAGGAGGGCGTGGAGGCCGTCGCCATCTCCTATGTCTGGTCGGTGCTGCATCCCGAGCACGAGCGGCGCACCGCCGAGATCGTGCGTGAGATGATGCCCGACGTCTTCCTCTGCCTGGGCTCCGAGATCTATCCGCAGATCCGCGAGTACACCCGCACCTCCACCACCATCACCAACGCCTACCTGGGCCCGATTATCAAGGGCTACGTCGATGCCGTGGACCGCTATTTCGCCAACCTCGGCGCCAAGTATCCAGTGCGCTACTTCCAGTCCAACGGCGGGCTGGCCATCGGCCAGGCGATGACCGACCGCTCGGTCTACGCGATCAACTCCGGCCCGGCCTCCGCGCCGGCGGCCGGCCTCTTCGTGACCGAGCCCTTCGACAAGAACAACGTCATCACCGTCGACATGGGCGGCACCTCCTTCGACATCACCCTGGTGCGCGAAGGCTCCGCCAACGTGAACAAGGACATCGACTTCCTGCGCTATCGCATCGGCGTGCCGATGATCCAGGTGGAGACCCTGGGCGCCGGCGGCGGCTCGATCGGCTGGATCGATCCGGTGGGCCTGCTGCAGGTCGGTCCGCAGTCGGCCGGCGCCAATCCGGGCCCGGCCTGCTACGGCAACGGCGGCGAGGAACCGACGGTCACCGACGCCAACCTGGTGCTGGGCTACCTGAACCCCAGCGCGCTGCTCGGCGGACGCATGGACATGGACGCTGACAAGGCGCGCGAGGCCATTCGCACCAAGCTGGCCGAGCCGCTGGGCATCTCGGTCGAGAAGGCGGCCTACGGCATCTTCACCATCGTCAACAACAACATGGTGAACGGCATCCGCCGCGTGTCGGTGGAGCGCGGCTACGACCCGCGCGACTTCGTGCTGGTGGCGGCCGGCGGTGCCGGTGCGGCCCACATCACCGCGCTCGCCCGCGAGATGGGCATCGGCACGGTGCTGGTGCCGAAGCTGGCCTCGGGCCTCTGCGCCTTCGGCCAGATCATCTCCGACGTGAAGTACAACTACATGGCCACCCGGCCGCTGCGCCTGGAGAGCGACGAGGCCTACCAGCAGATCAACGAGGTCTTCGCCGACATCGAGGCCAAGGGGATCGAGCATCTGGAGGCCGACGGCTTCCCTCGCGACCGGATCGAGATCAAACGCAGCCTGGACATGCGCTACGTCGGTCAGATCCACGAGTGCACGGTGGCGATCGGCAACTTCGAGGTGAACGCCGAGACCATCGAGCAGGTGAAGCAGGCCTTCCACAGCCGCCACAAGGAGCTCTACACCTACGACGAGCCGCACAACACGGTCGAAGTGGTGAACCTGGAGTCCACGCTCTACGGCAAGGTCGACAAGCCGCTGCCACCAAAGTCCGCGCCCGGCGGCGATGTCGGGGGCGCCAAGAAGGCCAGCCGGCAAATGATCTTCTCGATCGACGCCGAGCCGGTGGAGGCGCCGGTCTACGACGGCAGCAAGCTGGGCGCCGGCGACATTGTCACCGGCCCTGCGGTGATCGAGGAGGTGACCACCACCATCGTCATCGAACCGGGCTGGCAGGCCAAGCTGGACGAGAGCGCCTGCTACCTCGTCACCATGGTGGACTAGGCCGAGTCCACAAGTTCGCAAGAAGCCCGCGCCGGTCGGAGGATCGGCGCGGGCTTCTTGTTTTCAGAAACTGGGCCTAACGCGGCAGCCAGTTGGTCGGGCAGGCGCGCCGGACGGCCAGGGACTACTCTCTCTGGCGGTTCTGTTCCAGCTCCTCCTGTACCTGCGGCATGCTGAGCTCGGCGGCACGGTCGATCAGGGCGCGGGTCAGAGGTGCCGGCCGGGTCCCCAGGGGGTCGCAGTAGAGAACGACCCGCTCCCGCATCACCAGGAGGAAAGGCCCCGCACCCTCCAGGCCGAACAGGCTCCCGAGATCCGGCGCGGCGTCGAGGTCGACCCTGCTCCAGGTCCAGGGAGCGGGGGCGTCGCCGGCGATCGCCTGCAGGGCGGCGCCGGCCTCGGCTGCCGCGCCGCGATGGAACAGGCACACCAGGTGGCTGTGGTCCGCGGTGGCCGTATGGAAGCCCTCCGCGGTCAAGATCCGTGCTGTCTCTGACTGGATCATCTCATCTTCTCCTTCACCACAGGGTTCGATGGCTCCGACCGGCCGCAGGGCGCGGCAGGGGGCGGAGTATCCAAAGGTCTTCCTTGAAGGATCGACAAGGGCCGGTGGCGGCGCTGGACCGGGACCCCACGCACTGGGGACGGAACGCTCCTCGCTGAGCGTTTCGCCCTGCAACTGGCCAAAAAGCCTAGGGCGCCGTTCGCTGGCGCGCAAGCGCGCTTAGTCGGTGAAGCCCAGCTCCTTAGCCTGCTGGGCGTCGAGCCAGGTGACCTCGTTGGGCGGGGTGGCGTTGGCGATCGAGAGATAGGCCTCAGCCTCGGCGCCCGGCACCAAGCTCAGGATGCTGGCGAGTGTGTGGTTGGTCTCGTAGTTGGCGCGGCCGCTATAGTCCGAGGCCGAGTGGATGCCCAGGCGCGCACCGCATCCCATGATGCGCTTGTTCGCGGTGATGAAGGCGAAGGAGCAGATCGACACGCAGACCATGTCTTCACCGGGTCATCTGCAGCCTGACGGTCTTCTTGTCGACCTTGTGTTCGACCATCACCTTATCGGACTCCATCGAGACGATGGTGAGCACGGCGGTTACGTCCTGTTTGGGGTAGCGTACCACGATGGAGGATTCCGAGGCATCGACCCACCAGGTGCCGGTCACCCAGACCGTGTCTTCCCTGACCAGGGCGAAGGTCCCGTCCGAGCCGAAACGATAGGTCAGCCAGTGATCGGGATCGCCCCGCGCCGGCTCTGTTACCCGCCAATCGCCCTCGATGAACGCGCGGAGCTGCTCGTCGGTCCAAGCGGTCGCCGGGCGTACGCTGTCCACCGTGCTCCCGTTCGCTTCGCTTTTGGCCGTTTCGGAGGCACGGCTCCGGTCGATCTTTGCCTCGATCAGGTCGACCACGGACCGCGGGTCCATGTCCGGATTGATGTAGAGGTCCCGCCTCTCGATTCCGGCCAATCCAATATCCCTACCAACCTGGAAGGCAGCCTCGAGGTCACGCCTCGATGCTTCGAAGGCGAGAATGCTTTCCATGGTCGCCAGGCATTCGCCGACCTTGCTCCCCCGCTGCAAGCCGGCAGCCTGCACCCGACCCATCATGTACCCCCAGCTCTCCCAGTAGCTTGGATCGAACTGCCAGTTCTTGCCGGGGCAGGTCATGCAGGCATAGCCTCTGAAACTGGTGGCGATGTGATCGTACTCCAGCGGGCAAGCAGCGTAGGCCACTCCGCCTGAAGACAGTGACAGCAGCAACGCAAAGCGCAGAGCGATCCGTTTCATGATCGTGTTCCCATGCTGGATGCCCCAACCAGGCTAACAGGTTTCAGTCGAGATGTGGACAATCAGGCGCGATTGCTCCTGGTCGGGGCCGGCAGTGTCCAAAGATGATCCCGCGCCGAATTCACCGTAGCCTGCCAGTGACGCCTGATATTGCATGAACGACACGCCAGAACGATCTACCTATATTCAAAGAACGATCCCTAGCGCTATACTTCTTTGAGAAATCAGTTGACCCATAATTGCAGCACAAGCTCAAAACAAAATATTGATAATACAAATCCACTATGATAAATTCAACGAAGCAAGGAGTTCGTGCAATGCTTCATTGGACGTCCGGAATTGCGACTGCCTTGGTCGCTGCAATGCTGTCTCCATTGCACAGCGGCGCGCCACGTGCGCAAGACGTCGTTCCTTGTGAGCAATACCATAGCTTTTCGCGGGAGGCCGCCAGCAACAGCCTTGCCTTGGCCATGAGCGCCATGATGTCCGGGGTCACCGGTTGCAGCGGCGACGATTGGTACATCTGCGATGGCATGCGCAATGATCTCTACAAGTCTGAAGAAAACCTCGCGATCGTCTTCAATCAAACCGCAGTGGGCAAGGACAACGCCGACGGTAGCGACTGCCTGAAGTGCGACCTCGCCGGTCTCATGTTCACCGCCAACCTGGTCTACAGCATGGGCGATGCGCTGAACCGGATGGGGTTCGAGACCCGCACCGGAAACATCTACCGGAGCATCGCCCAGTCCTCCGCGTTACCGCTCTGCCCGGCCGCCACTCCAACCCCACCCCCCACCGTCACGGCCGCCGTCACGGAAGCGAGGCACCCCTGGGAGGGGCTGAGCGAAGCCCAGATCCGAAAGACCACGACGCCGCTCTTCCATTTTGCGCAGGTGCCCTTCACCGTCGTCGACGTCTATGCGGATCCCGTGACCGAAGAGGAAATCATCTTGCAGGGAGGTCACCGGGTGGCCTTCGACCTGGAGGCACGTCTGGCCGAGTATCTGCTGCAGAGCGAAGACAGGCCTGCCAGCGGCGCCTTCTACGTCGTGCAGATCTACAAGCACAAGGCCAGGAACGACTGGCTCAGCGTCAAGTGGTACCGACGCTGATCGGCGGAGCCAGGTCGCCGCCGCGTTGCCAGTCGATACCTCCAACTCCACCCTCAAGCAGGGCGGGCAAGAGCCGGGAGTGTTCACATGATGGATAGGGCCTTCATCCTGATCTGCGCGACCCTCCTCCTCTTAGCGTCAAATGCCAGGTCGGACGAAGTGACCTGCGGCGACCTGCTGGCCTCAATCGGACGGGTCCTGACCGACCTGCCCGACCAGGGGACAGAGGAGGAACATGTAGACTTTCGCTACTGCCAACCAGCTGAGGTTCATCACTTCAAGCGCGACCCCATCGCGGCGGCGGCCGCCGTTCCCCTGACCTCCAGCGATCAGCTGGTCGGCACCTGGTTCGGCGACGACGTTTATGCCGCCTTCGCCGGAATCGAGATTCCGGTTTTCGAGTACCTGGTGATCTCGGAGGGCGAAAGGCCCGGCGTGGTCACACTACAGCAGCACGTGGCCCGCCCCCTCGACATTGCGGAGTGGGTCTCGTCGAATGACGAGGGCCAGCCCTCGCTCGAACTCCCGATCACAGGTCTTCAGCCGATGATCGGCGAGATGCAAGCCAGCCTCGACGACAGAGCCGTCCTTTGGGCGACGCGCACCCGATACTACGACGTGCCGCTGGCTACCGCGCAGGGCAACGATCTCGCCATGAAGCAGCGCTTGCTTTCCTTGCGTCCGGAGTTCGGCCTTCACGTCGGCGCTTCCGGCGATCGTCTCGTCTTTACCTACACCGATACGGCCTTCGAGAACTTGGACCGCATTCTGACCTACCGCAGGGTCGATCCGGCCTCGATCGAGACCGCCGTCCAGTTGGCCAGTCTCGGGGAGATTTCAGGCCACCTCATCCCCTGTTTGATTGTCTCTCTGGAGGAGCGCAGACCGGCATTCATCGAGGCCTTGAAAGGCACCAGTATCGAGGACTTGCAGGCCGCCCTGGCGAACCTCGAAGCACTCAGAAACAGGCAAGGCGACCTGAAGCGCCACATGTCGGCCTTGCCCAATGACAGCGACGACTACGACCGCCTTCGTCAAGACTTGAGCCAGGTCTATCAGGATCTCTATCAGGCGACGACCGAAGGTCCGCTGGAGATCCTGGGAGAGCAGCAGACACAGGGCTTTGGTTGCCCGCTCCCCTACTGACGCGAGGCCTGTCGCTGATACGGATGACGAAGAGACTGTCCGTCCGACGCTCGGCTGCTCACTTGTTCGGCTGTCAATCCGCGAAGCCCAAGGCGCGCGCCTGCTCTGCGTTCAGCCAAGTGACGTCCTGCGGCGAGGTGCCGTTGGCAATCTCAAGGTAGGCCTTTGCCTCAGCGCCGGGCACCAGGCTCAGGATCTGGGCCAGGGTCTCGTTGGTCTCGTAGTTGGCACGACCGTTGTAGTCGGAGGCCGAGTGGATGCCCAGGCGCGCACCGCGGCCCATGATGCGCTTGTTCGCGGTGATGAAGGCGAAGGAGCAGATCGAGACGCAGACCATGTCCTCGCCGATGATCGCCGCCAGGTCCTGGTCCACGATGAAGTGCGCCAGCGCCAGCCCAGCCCGCACGTTGCCGCCGGGGCTGTTCAGCACCAGGAAGCGGATATCGTGCTTGCGGCGGTCGACCTCGTAGGTGTGGACCAGGCGATCGACCGCCTCCTGCGAGATCTCGCCCTCGAAACCCAGCCCGTAGGCGCGCGAGCAGTCGGCGAAAGTGAAGTCGGCATAGTAGACCCGACCGCTTCGGATGTCCTGATTACTGTATGCGTCCTGGTAGTCGAAGCTGCGCGGAATGCAATCGCGCGCCGTCGTCTTCGCCAGGGTGCCGCTGGTCGGCAGCGTCCGGGCGCAGGCACTTGCCAGGAGCACCAGAAGACAGGCGACTGTGGCCCGCATCCAGCCCCAGGGTCGTTGCTGCCGCTTGTCCATGGCCAAAAGGTGCCACCCGCCCGGGCCAGGGGCAAGCGGCCTCGGCGGCGCAGCCGCCGCGCCGTCCGGTCAGGGGGCCCCGACCTCGCGATGCATGACGCTCTTGCAAACAACAACCGTGACAGCGGCGCGACGATCGGCTTACTTGGCGCCCCACAGAGGTCAGGCCTGAAGAGGAGTTCCGACATGGTCGCCAACAAGAAGCTCTTGGTGCTGCCGGGTGACGGCATCGGTCCGGAAGTGATGGACGAGGTGAAGCGGGTCATCGACTTCCTCGACGGCCAGCGCCGGGTCACCTTCGACATCGACGAGGGCCTGGTCGGCGGCTGCGCCATCGATGCCGAGGGCGCCCCCTTGTCGGACGCCACCATGGCCCGCGCGCAGGCGGCCGACGCCACCCTGCTGGGTGCGGTCGGCGGCCCCAAGTGGGACGAGCTGCCCTTCGACCAGAAGCCGGAGCGCGGCCTCTTGCGCCTGCGCAAGGAGATGGACCTCTTCGCCAACCTGCGCCCGGCCATCTGCTTCGACGCGCTGGTCAGCGCCTCGACCCTGAAGCCCGAATACGTGTCCGGGCTGGACATCATGATCGTCCGCGAGCTCACCGGCGGTGTCTACTTCGGCCAGCCCCGCGGCATCGAGGACCTGCCCGACGGCCAGCGCCGCGGCGTCAACACCCAGGTCTACACCACCAACGAGATCCGTCGCGTGGCCGCGGTGGCCTTCGAGTTGGCCCGCAAGCGCAACAACAAGGTTTGCTCGTCGGAGAAGGCCAACGTGATGGAGTCCGGCGTCCTGTGGCGCCAGGAAGTCACCAAGCTGCACGCCGAGAGCTTCCAGGACGTGGAGCTGACCCACATGTACGCCGACAACGCGGCGATGCAGCTGGTCCGCAATCCCAAGCAGTTCGACGTGATCGTCACCGACAACCTCTTCGGCGACATCCTCTCCGACGAGGCCTCGATGCTGACCGGCTCGCTCGGCATGCTGCCCTCGGCCTCGCTGGGCGCCCCCGATTCCAGCGGCCGCCGCAAGGCGCTCTACGAGCCGGTGCACGGCTCGGCGCCGGACATCGCCGGCCAGGGCAAGGCCAACCCCGTGGCCATGCTGATGAGCTTCGCCATGTGCCTGCGCTACTCCTTCGATCTCGACGAAGAGGCCGATGCGCTGGAGCGCGCCGTGACCCAGGTACTGAACCAGGGCCTGCGCACCGGCGACATCGCCACGCCCGGCGACAAGGTGCTTTCCACCAGAGAGATGGGTGAGGCCGTCATGGCAGCCATGGCCAATCCGACCGCCTGATCGAATCAGGGCAAATTGGCCCCGACAGGCGGGTTTCGACCGCCTGGGCGAAGAGGGATAAAGGCTTCCGCACCAAGAGGTTCGGGAGCCTTTTCTCTTTCCACAAGAGGCGCTCTAGCCTGTCGGAGGAGACCTGTCAGAGAGCTTTCATCCACAATATATGAACTATGAATCATCACTCATTTTTTGTTGACGAAGACCGTGGGCTTGGCTGATGATGCTGGAAAGGAAACCAGGCTGCCGTGGTTCAAGGCAGCGAGGCGATAGGGCGGAGCCATGAAGCGCAACAAGCTGGAAAAGCTCTATAGGGGCATGCTGCTCATTCGGCGGGCAGAGGAGCGTCTGCAAGCCCTCTTCGCCGAAGGTGCCGTGCCCGGATTTCTACATCTCTCGATCGGTCAGGAAGCCGTCCCGGTCGGCGTCTCCCAGGCGCTGAAGGACAGCGACACCGTCTCCTCCAACCACCGTGGCCATGGCCACACCCTGGCCAAGGGCGTCTCCCTGGAGGGTTTCTTCGCCGAGATCCTGGGCAAGGAGACCGGCCTCTGCCGCGGGCGCGGCGGCTCGATGCACGTCGCCGACCTCTCCAAGGGCATGCTGGGCGCCAACGGCATTGTCGGCGCCGGCCTGCCGATCACCGCCGGCAGCGCACTGGCCTTGAAGATGCAGGGCGACAAGGCGATCGCGGTGGTCTACTTCGGCGACGGCGCGCTGGCCGAGGGCGTGCTGCACGAGTGCCTGAACCTGGCCTCGCTCTGGAGCCTGCCGCTGCTCTTCGTCTGCGAGAACAACGGCTGGTCGGAGTTCAGCCCCTCCGACAGCCAGATCGCCGCCACCCTGGAGAAGCTGGCCGCGGCCTACGATGTCGCCTACCAGCAGGCCGACGGCAACGACGTGGTCGATGTTGCAGAGACCGCAAGCAAGATCGTCCAGGCCATGCGCCGCAGCCCCGGTCCGCGGGTGCTGGAGTGCAAGACCAGTCGCGTGCGCGGCCACTTCGAGGGCGACAAGCAGGACTATCGCGACCAGGACGAGATCGCGGCGCTGGACGCCCGCGATCCCCTGCGGATCGCACAGCAGCGCCTGAGCAAGGAGGGCACGCCGGAGGCCTGGTTCGCCGAGACGGCGGACTCCGTGGCGGCCGAGATCGAGGCCGCGGTGGAGGCGGCCCTGGCGGCGCCGGAGCCGCAGGTGGCCGAGGTCACCTCCGACGTCTACACACCCCTCCGCAACCTGGCGGGAGCCTGAGCGCCATGGCCGAAACACGCTTCATCCGCGCCGTGAACCAGGCGCTGGCCGATGCCATGGAGGCCGACGAGCGGGTCTTCCTGATCGGCGAGGACATCGGCCGCGCCGGCGGCCCCTTCAAGGCGACCCGCGACCTGCAGGAGCGCTTCGGAGCGGCCCGCGTGCTGGACGCGCCGATCGCCGAGGCCACCATCGCCGGCGTCGCCGTGGGCAGCGCTCTGTCGGGCATGCGCCCGGTCGCCGAGATCATGTTCATGGACTTCGTGACCCTGGCGATGGACATGCTGGTGAACCAGGCGGCCAAGGCGCGCTCCATGTTCGGCGGTCAGGCCTCCGTGCCGCTGGTGCTCCGCACCCCGCACGGCGGCGGTCTCAACGCCGGCCCGCAACATTCGCAGTGCCTGGAAGCCTGGCTGGCCCACGTGCCGGGGCTGAAGGTGGTCTGCCCCTCCAACCCGGCCGACGCCTACGGCCTGCTGCGCGCCGCGATCAACGATCCTGACCCGGTGATCGTGGTCGAGAACAAGGCGCTCTACGCGATGAAGGGCGATCTGGCCGACGAGCCAGAGATTCCGGAGATCGGCAAGGCCGCCATCGCCCGTCCCGGCAGGGATGCCACCCTGGTGACCTACGGCGCCGCGGTCGGCATGAGCCTGAAGGCGGCCGAGACCCTGGCCAGCGAGGGCGTGGAGGTCGAGGTCCTCGACCTGCGCTCGCTGCAGCCCTGGGACGAGGCCGCGGTGCTGGAGAGCCTCTCGCGCACCCACCGCCTGGTGGTGGCGCACGAGGCGGTGGAGGCCTTCGGTATCGGCGCGGAGATCGCCGCACGCATGGCCGACGTCGGCTTCGACGAGCTGGACGCGCCGATCGTGCGCGTCGGCGCGCCCTTCGCACCGGTCCCCTTCGCCCGCTCGCTGGAGACCGCCTACCGGCCCAAGGCCGACGACATCGTGGCCGCGCTGAAGCGCACCCTGGCCTAGAGGGAGAAGACGTCATGTCCGCAGAGCCCATCGCGATCACGGTCGAGAACCGGATCGCCACCCTGACCATCAACCGCCCCGAGACCCTGAACGCCATCGACATGGCCACCATGCAGGCGATGCACAAGGCGCTGGACCAGGTCGAGAAGGACCCAGAGGTTCGGGTCGTCGTCTTCACCGGCGCCGGCCGCGCCTTCATCGCCGGCGGCGACATCGCCGACCTGAACTCACGCCAGGGCCTGCCGCACTACGAGGAGTTCGCGGAGGACATCCACGTTCTCTTCCGCCGCATCGAGACCCTGGACAAGCCGACCATCGGCGCGGTCAATGGCTTCGCGCTGGGCGGCGGCACCGAGCTCTTGCTGGCGCTCGACATCCGCATTCTCTCCGACAAGGCCAAGCTGGGCCTGCCCGAGATCACCCTGGGCCTCTTCCCCGGTGCCGGCGGCACCCAGCGGATCATCCGCCAGCTCCCGCTCTGCCGCGCCAAGGAGATCATGTTCACCGGCGACATGATCACCGCCGAGGAGGCCGTCGCCATCGGCCTGGCCAACCGCGTGGTGCCGCACGAGAGCCTGATGGAAGAGACCATGGCCACCGCGGCCAAGATCGCCCACAAGTCGCCGCTGGTGCTGAAGCTGTTGAAGCGCACCGTGACCGACGGCGCCGACATGCCGCTTTCCGCCGCGATCCGGCACGAGCAGGCGATGATCGGCCTGGTGCTGGATTCCGCCGACGCACACGAGGGCTGCAGCGCTTTCCTGGAGAAGCGCAAGGCGACCTTCGAGGGCAAGTAGAGGCCGGGCCGGAAAGGGCAGCAGCCATGAGCGACCTCGTGATGCCGAAGCTGGGCCTCACCATGACCGAGGGCCTGCTCGCCGAATGGCGGGTCACCCCCGGCCAGAGCTTCGCGGCCGGCGACATCCTCTTCGTGGTCGAGACGGAGAAGGTAGCGAACGAGATCGAGGCGGCCGAGGCCGGCACCCTGGGCGAGATCCTGGTCGAGGCCGGCGAAACCGTCCCGGTCGGCACCCCCGTCGCCCGCCTTGCCGGTGGTAAGGGTGCCACGGCGGTGCCCACCGCACCGGTCAATGCAGCGCCCGCCGAAGCCGCACCAGTCGAGGCCGCCCCGATGGCGCCGGCCCCCTCGTCACCGGCTCCGGCCTGCCAGGAGGGACGTGTCGTCGCCACCCCGCTGGCGAGGCGGCTGGCCAGGGACAAGGGCATCGATCTCGCGAGCCTCACCGGCACCGGTCCGCGCGGCCGCATCAAGGCGTCCGATGTCACCAGGGCAGCGGAGGCAGCACCGCCGTCGGCGGCGAGCCCGGCCGCATCCGCAACCACCGCCCCGGCAACGCGGGAGGAGCCGCTCTCGGCGACACGCATCGCGGTGGCGCAGCGGGTCACCGCGGCCAAACCCGGCATCCCGCACTTCTACGTCACCCACGAGGCCGAAATCTCGGCACTGAAGCGCCTGCGCCACGAGCTCAATGCAGAGGCCGGCCGGCCGCGCATCTCGATGACCCACCTGCTGATCAAGGCGCTGGGGCTGACCCTGGCTGAGATGCCGGCGATGAACCGGATCTGGCTGGACGACCGCATCCTCGGCTTCGAGCAGGTTGATATCGGCATGGTGGCGGAGACGCCCCAGGGCCTGCGCATCCCGGTGCTGCGCGACGTCGGCAGCCGGCCGCTTGACCAGGTGGCCGCCGAGGCCTCCGCGCTGGCCGCCCGGGCCCGCGACGGCAGCCTGGCCGCGTCGGACGTCGGCGGCGGCGCGCTCTCGATCTCCAATGTCGGCATGTTCGGCGTCACCAGCCTGACCCCGATCATCAGCCCGCCCCAGGCGATGATCCTCGGCGTCGGCGCCGAGCGCGCCCTGTTCCGACCGGACGCCGAGGGCAAGCCCGTGGCGCGCCACGAGCTGGTCCTGACCCTGGCGTGCGACCACCGCATCATCGACGGCGCCGAGGCCGCCCGCTTCCTGGCGGCGGTCGTCGCCACCCTGGAACATCCGCTTCGCCTGCTACGGCCAGCCCGGCCGGCCGCGGCGAGCTAGCCCCTCTCGGGAGAGCCACCATGGATTTCACCCTGACCGACGAACAGAGGATGATCATCGAGACCGCCCGCAAGGTCGGGGAGGACTTCGGTCCCGACTACTGGCGGGAGAAGGATGCCAAGAAGGAGTATCCGGCCGAATGCTGGAAGGCGATCTGCGACGCCGGCCTGGCCGGCGCCTCGCTGCCGGAAGAGCACGGCGGCGGCGGGCTCGGCATGGTCGACACCGCGCTGATCATCGAGGAGCTCTGCGCCGCCGGCGGCGGCTGCACCCTGGCGCAGATCTTCATGCTGAACCCGATCTTCGGCGGCGTGGCCATCTCCAAGTACGGCAGCGAGGCGATGAAGCGCGACTGGCTGCCCAAGCTCTGTTCGGGCGAGATGTCCTTCTGCATGGCGCTGACCGAGCCCGATGCCGGCTCCAACAGCCTAGAGGTCAGGACCACCGCCAAGAAGGACGGCAACGGCTGGCGCCTCAACGGCCGCAAGATCTGGATCACCGGCGTGCCGCAGTCGCACAAGATGCTGGTGGTGGCGCGCAGCACCCCGGTCGCCGAGTCGCCAAAGCGCACCCACGGCGTCAGTCTCTTCATGATCGACACCGAGCGTGAGGGCCTGACCCACACCGCGATCGACAAGCTGGGCACCAACACGCTCCCCTCCTCCTCGATCTTCTTCGACGACGTGCGGGTCGAGGGCGAGGAGCTGATCGGCACCCTGGACGGCGGCTGGTACCAGCTGCTGGACGTGCTCAACACCGAGCGCATCGTCACCACCGCCGGCCTGCTCGGCACCGGCCGCTTGGCGATCAAGCTGGGAGTCGAGTACGCCAAGGACCGCAAGGTCTTCGGCGACCGCTCCATCGCCTCCTACCAGGCGATCCAGTTCCCCATGGCCCAGCACTGGGCCGAGCTGGAGGCCGCCAAGCTGCTGAACCTCAAGGCCGCCTGGCTGTTCGACCAGGGTGAGGCCTTCGGCTCGGAAAGCAACGCGGCCAAGCTGATCGCGAGCCAGGCGGCCTCGGCCGTCGCCGAGCGTTCGATGCAGGCCATGGGCGGTATGGGCTTCGCCAAGGAGATGCACGTCGAGCGCCTGTGGCGAGATGCCCGCCTTTTCCGCTTCGCGCCGATTTCCGAAGAGATGATCCTCAACTACATTGCCATGGCGAATCTGGGTATGCCGCGCTCCTACTGACGGCAATAAGCACAGCTACTAGGGCCCTGGGGAGGGATCGCCGATGCAGAACCTGACGAGCCATCTGGAGTTCCACGCCCGCACCCGGCCCGATGCCGAAGCGCTGGTCTACCTCGACGAGAGGATCAACTTCGCGGAACTTTACCGGCGGGTGCTGACCACCGCCAAGGGCCTGGCGGAGCAGGGCGTTGGACCGGACAGCATCGTCGCGATCGGCATGAAGAACAGTGCCGCCTTCATCGAGCTGCTCTATGCGATCAGCCACATCGGCGGCGTGGCCCTGCCGGTGAACTACCGCCTCTCGGCCGAGGAGGTGGCCTATATCATCGGCCACTCTGGCGCCTCGCTGTTCCTGGTCGACGAGGAGCTGATGGACCTGACCGCAGAGGTCTCGATCCCGGTCCTGACCCTGGGCACGGCGGCCCAGGCCGACAGCCGGGCGCTCTTTCCCGGCGTCGAGGGCAGCGCGCCGGCGCACCTGCGCCAGGGCAGCGACCTCCTGCGGCTGATGTACACCTCGGGTACCACCGACCGGCCCAAGGGCGTCACCATCAG
The DNA here is from genome assembly GCA_046233115.1 of Rhodospirillaceae bacterium N.6G. Lineage (GTDB taxonomy): Bacteria > Pseudomonadota > Alphaproteobacteria > Kiloniellales > JACOMY01 > JACOMY01. The sequence continues at coordinate 39,980 of JBJXHM010000015.1, forward strand.
CTACGACAATGCCTACTGGAAGGGGCTCGGCCAGATGATCCTGCTGGCGCTGAGCCCGGCCGACCGGGTCTGCGTGGTGGGACCGCTCTACCATGTCGGCGGCGCCGAGCTGCCGGGGATGACGATGCACGTGGTCGGCGGCGCCCTGGTGGTCCTGCGCGACTACGACCCGCAGGCGGTCATGGCCTGCATCGAGACCGAGGCCATCACCGGTATCTGGCTGCCGCCGGTCATGTCCAACGGCATCCTGGCGCTGGAAGACGTCAAGCGCTACCGGGTCGACAGCCTGAAGTGGTGCCTTGCCGGCGGCGAGAAGACGCCGGAGAGCCGCATCCGCGAGTTCGTCGAGGTCTTCCCCAACGCCCGCTACATCGACGCCTTCGGCATGACCGAGACGGTTTCCGGCGACACCTACATGGAGGCCGGCCGCGAAATCGAGAAGATCGGCTCGGTCGGCCGTCCCCTGCCCTACCTGGAGGTCGAGATCCGCGACGACGAGGGGCGGACCCTGCCGCATGGCGTCGAGGGCGAGATCTGCCAGCGTGGCCCCAAGGTCACCAAGGGCTACTGGAAGGACCCGGAGCGCACCGCGGCCGCGATCTGGCCCGACGGCTTCCTGCGCTCGGGCGACGTCGGCTACCTGGACGAGGAGGGCTTCCTCTACCTGACCGACCGCAAGAAAGACATGATCATCTCCGGCGGCGAGAATATCGCCTCCTCGGAGGTGGAGCGCATCCTCTACGAGATGCCGGAGGTGCTGGAGGCAGCCGTGATCTCCCGCTCCGACCCCAAGTGGGGCGAGGTGCCGGTCGCCGTGGTGGTACCGCGCCCGGGGCAAAGCCTGGACTTCCCCACCGTGCTCGCGCACTGCCGCCAGCACCTGGCCGGCTTCAAGTGCCCCAAGGACCTGGTGCTGCTGGAGAGCCTGCCGCGCAACCCCTCGGGCAAGGTGCTGAAGCGGGTGCTGCGCGACCAGCTAGCCGAAGCGGGTTAGAGGCCGTCGAGCTGACTCGGAAGCTGCCTGCCCGCCATACGGGCGGGTAAGCCAGGCCGGTTGGAACGCCGCCTTCGGTGAGACAATCGCGCTCTACCTTTTGATGGCGAGACAAGGGGAGAGTGGTCCTACGGTCAGGCCGTAGGACGACAACCATTTGATATAACTTTATTTTGTCGTCCTACGGCTTGACCGGAGGACCTCTGGACGCATCCAGAAGCCGAACGCAGGAGCACTGCCAGAAACGCTTCAAAAGGTACAGCGATTGCAATCGGATGAGTCCATCCGATAGCGATCTGCTCTACCCCTTCTCACCGCCGCGCAGACCACCGTAGGCGGCCCAGGGCGTGGCCACCAGATAGCCGGCATCGACCGGTAGGGTCACGCCGGTGATGGCCGAGGAGAGGTCGGAGGCAAGGAAGACCACAGCCTTGGCGATCTCCTCGGCGGCGACCAGGCGGCCCAGCGCAGCCGAAGCCGTTAGTGCCCCTTCCTGCAGGGTCTGGGTCTCGAAACCGCGGTTCAACGCCGGCGTCTCGGTGAAACCCGGTGCCACCGAGTTGACCCGGACGCCCTTCGGCCCCCACTCGCCGGCGAGACAGCCGCTGAGGTGCGCGATCGCCGCCTTGGCCGGACCGTAGGAGTGCAGCGGCCCGGAGCGCAGGCCGGCGACCGAGGAGATCGTGACGATGCTGCCGGCGCCGCGTGCGGCCATGCGGGTGCCGACCGCGCGGCAGCAGGCATAGGTGCCGCGCAGATGCACCCGCTGCACCAGGTCCCACTCCTTCCAGCTCAGTTCCTCAGGCGTCAGGGTGCGCTGCAGGACGCCGGCGCAGGTCACCAGGACCCCAATCGGACCCTCCTCCGCCTCGACCGCCGCGACGGCCGCCTCCACTGCCTCCTCGTCGGCCACGTCGAAGGCCTGGTAGCCCGCGCCCAGTGCTGTCGCCTGCGCCTGCAGCGCCTCGAGGTTGCGGTCGGCGAGAACCACCTTTGCACCTTCCGCCAGCAACACTCCAGCCACCGCCAGGCCGATGCCGCTGGCACCACCCGTCACCAGCGCGACCTTACCCTCCAGACCGGCGTCCATGAGCGTCCCACTCCCCTTGTCGGCATTTTATGAACAATGAATCACTCCTCATTTTAGATTGACTCGCTGCTCCGGGCCAAACCAAAATCCTCCGAAGTCCACGCCGATCAAGCCAATGAAAACAGTGGGCGCGCTCAAGCTGCCGATCCGCCTTGGCCGCGCCGAGCGAGAGGGAGAGGAGAGTGCCATGTCCCTGGTCACCAGGTTCGCCGAATTCGTCACCGGTCTCACGATGGAGAGCCTGCCGGCGGAAGTGCGCGAGCGGGCCCGCATCTGTCTCTTGAACGGCTACGGCATCGGGCTGGGCAGCCACAACACCCCCTACGGACCGGTCGCGCGCCGCGCTGTCCTGGCGATGGACGGCGAGCAGGCCAACGGCGCCACCCTACTGGGCGACGGCCGCAAGACCTCCATGGCCGGCGCGATCCTGGCCAACGCCGCGCTGTTTCACGGCCGCGCCCAGGAGGATGCCTCCGGCGCCGCCCACTTCGGCACCGAGCTCATTCCGCTGGCCACCGCGCTGATCGAAGTGCGCGGCTATCCGCTGGACCGGCTGCTGCCGGCCGTGGTCGCGGGCTACGAAGTCGGCGGCCTGCTGGAGGAGGCCTTCGCCGGCAAGACCACACCGGCCGGCCTGCGCTCCTCCACCATCTACGGGCCGATTGCCTGTGCCGCGGTGGCCGCACGGCTGATGGACCTCTCGGTCGAGCAGACGGCGGCAGCACTGGCGCTCGCCGCCTCCTTCACCGGCGGCAACCTGCAAGCCTTCGCCGACGGCACCGACGAGTGGCGCTACCAGGTCGGCATGGTGGCGCGCGGCGGCCTGGTGGCTGCTGAGCTGGCCGCTGCCGGCGCGGTCACCGCCCCCTATGCGGTCGAGGGCAAGGCCGGCCTGATCCGCACCATGGCCCGGGTCGAGGTCGATGCCGACGCGCTGGCGGCCAAGCTGGGCCGCGAGTGGAAGATCCACCGTGTCGCCTTCAAGCCCTTCCCGGTCTGCGCCTTCAACCAGTCGCCGGTCACCGCGGCCCTGAAGCTGCGCGAGGCGGCCGGCAGCGATGCCGCCTATCGCGCTGTCCGGGTCCGGATGAACCCCTACGAGACCGGCTATGCCGGGATGGATGCGACCGGGCCGTTCAGCACCATCTCCGGCACGCTGATGAGCATCCCCTTCTGCATCGCCTCCACCCTGCTCTACGGCGCGCCGACCATGCGCCACATGACGGCCTACGAGGATGCCGGCGTAAAGGGCCTGATCGAGCGGGTGGAACTGGTGCCGGACGAGAGCGTCAACACGCTCTGCTGCATCATCGAGGCAGAGCTGGAGGATGGGCGTCGGCTGGTCGAAGACCTGGTCATGACCGCCCGCGACTATGCCTATAGCTGGGAGGAGACGGCGGCGCTGGCCCGGCGCATCGGTGCCGAATCAGGCGTGCCGGAAAGCGCCTACGAAGCACTGGAAGGTTTCTGCCGCGACCTGCCGGCGAGCAACATCGGCCAGGTGATCGGCGCATTTGGTCAGCTTGACAACGTGAGGGCGGCTGCGGAGTAAAGGATATTGCACCGCAACATACGATCGTGACATGTCCGACGCCGCCACAGCCAAGACGCGCCGCTCGCGTCGCAAGACCCGGGAGGAGAAGGCCCGGGAGACCTACCTGCGCATCCTGGAAGCGACTGCGCAGGTGGTCGGCGAGGACGGCTACGCCGACGCATCGATCAGCAAGATCACTCGGCTGGCCGGCATAGCTCAAGGCACTTTCTACAACTATTTCGAGAGCCGCCAAGCCGTCTTCGACGCCCTGCTGCCCTATATGGGCGAGCAGATGTTGGCCTTCATCCGTACCGCGGTGCCCAGGGAGACCCGCGGCGCAGCACGCGAGCTGGCCCGCCTGGAGGCCTTCTTCGCCTATGTGAATGCGAATCCGACCTTCTACCGCATTCTCTACGAAGCGGAGGTCTTCGCGCCAGAGGCACATCGCAGGCACTTCCGCCTGCTGGTGAAGGGCTATCGCGCCGCGTTCAAGCGTGCGGTCGAGCAGGGCGAGATCGCAGGCTACAGCGACGAGGAGCTGGAAGCCGTCATCTACGTCTTGCTGGCCGGCCGCGCCTATCTGGCCATGCGCTACGTGCGTGGCCACGACGGCGACAACGCCACTGTGCCGGAGCACGTGCTCAGCGCCTACGGCAAGCTGGTGGCCCGCGGCCTCTTCGTGAAGTAGGGAGCCAGGCTCAGCCGGCGGGCAGTTCCGAGCGCCAGCGCTCGATCTCGGCCAGTTCGGGTGGCGGTTCGCTGACGATCGCCCGCCTGCCCAGAGTGACTTCGCCGCTGTCGCCGTCGAGCGAGAGCCAGTCGCCGCCGTGCAACCGAACCTCACCGATGCGCGCCTCGCCCGCCGCCTCGTCGATGACGAGATCGCGGCAGCCGACCAGGCAGACCTTGCCGAGCTGGCGCGCCACCACGGCGGCATGTGCCGTGCGTCCACCGACGGCGGTCAGGATGCCGGCTGCGGCCTCGAAACCGCCGAGGTCCTCGGTCGAGGTGTCCGGCCTGACCAGGATCACCGGCTCGCCGGACTGCGCTAGGTCCATGGCGCGCTGGGAGTCGAGCGCAATCCGCCCGCTGGCCACGCCTGGCGAGGCACCGATGGCGCTGGCGAGCGGCGCCGCGGCATCGGCGAAGCGCGCCTGCGACAGGGCCTCCGTCTCGATCTCCTGCAGGCGGGCGAGTGCGGTCGGCGGGTCGATCATGCCCTCGTGCACCAGGTCGACGGCGATGCGCAGCGCGGCACGCGGCGCCCGCTTGGCGGTTCGGGTTTGCAGGAAGAAGAGCCGCCCTTCCTCGAAGGTGAACTCGACGTCCTGGGCATCGCGTACCTCCCGCTCGATCCGCCGCACGCCCTCGCCGAGCGCCTGCGCCACCGCCGGCAAGCGCGCCGCCAGCCGCTCCGCTCCGGCCGGAGTCCGGCGGCCGGAGACGACGTCCTCACCCTGGGCATCGAACAGCAGGTCGACATAGAGCTCCTTGGCACCGCTCGCCGGGTTCCTGCTGAAGGCGACGCCCGCTCCAGACGAGGCTCCGGCATTGCCGAAGACCATGGCCTGCACCGTGACCGCCGTGCCGCTCAGCCCATCCAGCCGGTTGATCCGGCGGTAGCGCTTGGCCCGCTCGCTCTCCCAGGAGCGATAGACCGCGAGCGCCGCGGCTTCGAGCTGGTCGCGCGGTGCCTCCGGTAGGCCTTTCCCGGTCAGATCCTCCGCCAGGTCCCGGAAGGTCGCCGCAAGCTGCTCCAAAGCATCCGGATCGAGCTCGTCCTCGCTGGCCGTGCCCTCGCGGCGCTGCAGGGCCTCCAGGGCCTGCGCAAAGGGTTCCGCCCGGGCTCCCTCGACCACTTCGGCGTAGTCCTGCACCAGGCGGCGGTAGCTGTCGAAGGCCAGCCGCGGGTTCCCGGTCAGGCGCAGCAAACCACGCACGCTGGTGCCGTTGAGGCCGACGTTCAGGACGGTATCGAGCATCCCGGGCATGGAGGCCGCAGCGCCCGAGCGCACCGAGACCAGCAGCGGCCGTCTGCTGTCGCCGAAGCCTCGACCGGTTACCTGCTCGAGCCAGGCGATGCCCTGGTCGAGACCCTTGCGCAAGACCTCCCGCGCCTTGAGGTCGCCGGCATTGATCGGCGCGCAGAGCGTCGTCGGCAGGACAAAAGCCGGCGGGACCGGAAGCCCGAAGCTGGTCATCCGCCAGAGCTGTGCTGCCTTCGATCCGGCGAGTTCGGCCGTCAGCGCCTCACCGGCCTCACCGCCACCGATGAACAGCGGTTGGATCGCGTCACTCATGCAGACAACTCCTCCAGGATCCAGTCGCGCAGCGACTGGGCGGCATGGGCCAGGCGGTCGGTGGCACCTTCCAGCCCGCCGGCGACTTCGAGCCCCAACACCAGGAGGCGTGCATCGGAACAGGGCTCCGCCATCAGTCCGCCGAAGGCGTCCCGCTCGGCCCGATCGGCCGCCCGCTCGGCCATGACGACGGCGTCGATCGCCTGCAGCGCGTCGGCAACGTCGACGCGCTGGCCTTGCGGCAGGTGCGAGGCGGCCTCCACCGCCCGGACCAGGTGGCCGATGCTGTCGATGACAATGTCGCAAAGTGCACCGAGATCGGCGAAGCGAGCCGCCGGGCCGCACTTGGCCACCAGGCAGAGCTGAAAGGCGCATTCGTCCAGCGCATCGGTCGCGTTTTCGATCTGATCGACCGCCTGACGCAGCGAGTCGCCGTGCGACAGGCCCTCACAGATCTCGCGCGCCTCCAGGGTGAGGCGATCCGCCTTCTCCTCCAGGCGCTTGGCGTTGCGCGCCAGCCGCGACAGGCTCTCCTCCTGCCAGCGGCCGTCGGCCAGCGCCTCGGCGATCCCGCTCGCCAGCATCCGCGTGATGCCGAGGTGGTGCACCAGCACGATCAAGGCCTTGGCCTCTGCCGTATCGAAGAGGTTCGCCAGGTCGGTCTGGATCTCGTCCCGGACCAGACGCACCGAGTGGCCGGCCGCCAGACCCTCGCAGGCCTCGCGCAGGACGTTCTGCAGGAAGCGCGCGCTCTCCGCCGCGCCGAGCGCCTGATCGAGTCGCACGCCGTAGGGGACGCGCGCTCCGGCTGCCCGGCGCACCACGTCCAGCACCAGGTTCGACCCGCCGAGCTCCAGGAAGGCACGGTGGCCGAAGTCGTTTAAAGCCGCCCAGGTGAGAATCCGAATTGCAGCCCCGTTGCCAACGAAGGATTTGAGCGCCCGGCGCGCCTTGTTCCAGTCGATCAGGAAGACGATGCGCGAACCGAGAAAGCCAAGGAAACGATCCAAGGTCCCATCGTCCGGCGCCGCAAAGCGACCGACAACGATGGTGAAGGCTTCGTCGTTGGCCAGACCTTGCTCGCGCTTCTCGGCAAGCGGGCTCCACTGCACCCTCTCCTGCTCGAAGAGCGAGAGGAAGAAGCGGGCCCGCCGCCGATGGACGTCTGTGTAGGTGACGGAGACCTCGTGCCCCTCGACATGCACCACCAGCACATGGGCGTCGGTCGTGCCGATGTCGTTCTGGATCGTCAGCCGCGCCCCGCTGCGGACCGCAGTGGTGCCTAGCCCAGGATGGCCGAAGGCCAGACCTGCGGTGCGGTTGAGGCCAGCCATGAAGGCCGCGATGCGCACGCGATCGCCCGCTTCCACATGGTGAACCCGCGCTCCGTCTATGGTCTCGACCGCAGTCTCCGCTGCGAGGACATTCACGGCCCGGTGCGCATCCATGACCAACAGGTGAACGCTGTCGGCCTCGCCGCGGCTCGCCGAGGTCATGGCCGCAACCTCGTCAAAGGTCAGGCTATCGTCCTTGACGCTTGGCAGTGTCGCCGTCAGCGCCTGCAACCGGACCTGCAGCGGCTCGAAGGTCGCGGAGCCGACCGCGTCCAGCGGTGCTAGCATGGCGGCGAGGTCGCCCGGCAGGCCTGCGATCAGCATCCCTGCACCAGGAGCGGTCATCCGATCCTCGGTTAGCAGTCGGGCACCCGCGATCGAGTCGCGGTAGGCCTCGTCGGTCAGGCCGACCTCCCTGCATTCGGTCTGGAAGGACCGCGGCACCGCAGCGGGGGCACGCGCCTGTGCAGCCGCTTCCTGCAACAAGGTCAGTCGCAGTTTCAGCCGGTCGTTTGCAGCCAAGGCCTCGGCGAGCAGCGCTGGCAAGAGCACAGCCTGCTCGCCGAGTTGCCGGACGATCTCCGTCTTTACCGTCACTTGTCACCCTGTGAGTCGCCGAGCCGAGCGTGGCTCGCCGGCATAGAGCGTGAAGTTTGTGACAGGTACGTTGCGAAGGGCTGCGGCCGGTCGATAGGCCGCAGGAGCCACCCCGATCAGTTGGTCGCGGCGTTGAAGAGGTTGATCGCCTCGATCACGCGTTGGGTGGCCTCGGCCAGCAGGTACACCCGGCCGCCGGTCTCGACATAGACCTCGCCGTAGCGCGGCCGCCGGAGGTCATAGCGCCGGTAGTCGATCACCCGGTACTCGATGATCCGGTCGCCGCGCTCGTAGTAACGATAGTAGCGATCGTCGTCATCGTCCTCGTAGTAGCGGCGCTTTTCCTTGTGCTTGTAGTGCTCGTGGTGACCGCAGGCGCCCTTCTTGGCCAGGCCCGGCGGGCAGAAGCCCTTGGGATCGGCAGCTCCCTCGCCGGCGCCAAGCACCAGTGAGAGGGCAAGCACCGCCGCCGGAAGTCCTGTCTTCGAAATACTCAACATGAGTCGATCCTTTCCAAGGAAGGGTGAAACCTTGTCCTCGGTATTACGCCGGACCCCCTGTTTGCGTTCCCTGGAAATTTTATTTTTCTCTTATTACAACCGACGTTTGCTCCACATTCTTTCCATATTTCAATACATGAGCAGAATGACAAAGTGGAGAATTCTTCAGCCATAACACAGCAACGGTCTGCGGCGGTACTTGATCACCGCCGACCGGGCGCAGGCTGCTGGGCAAGCACGAGTCTGGAGGTCGGCAGGCAGGCGACCCTGCGTCGCCGAATATCGGGATGGAGTCAAAGCAAGCCGGTGCGCGCCCTGACGGGCCGGGTTAGGACCCGGCCGGCAGGTCGCGCGCTGAGGCGCCTCTGGTCAGATCGCCAGGTAGCGGCGGGTGACCTCTTCGTTGGCACGCAGGTCCTGGATCGAGCCGCGGTAGACGATGGCGCCCTTGTCGATGACGGCCGCGTCCTCGGAGATGTCCAGGCAGAAATGCATGTTTTGCTCGGCCAGCACGATGGTGACGCCCATGCTGCGCAGCTTCTGGATAAGCTCTCCGATCTGCTGAACGATGATCGGCGCCAGGCCCTCGGAGGGCTCGTCCAGCAGCAGGATCTCTGGGTTGCCCATCAGGGTGCGGGCGATCGACAGCATCTGCTGCTCACCGCCCGACATGAGACCGGCGCGGCGGTCCTTCATGCTGGCCAGGATCGGGAAGACTTCGTAGATCGATTCGCGGGTCCAGTCGGTCTCACCGTCCGGGCCCGGCTTGGCGCCGATCATCAGGTTGTCGTCGACCGAGTGGAAGGGGAAGACCTGGCGATCCTCCGGCACGTAGCCGATACCGGCATGGGCCACGCGATAGGGCTTTTTGCCGGTCACGTCCTGGTCCTTGACGGTGATCTTGCCCTTGCGCGGCGGCGCGATCCCGGCAATCGCCTTCATCGTGGTGCTCTTACCCGCGCCGTTGCGCCCCAGCAGCGCCAGGGTACGCCCCGGCGTCACCTCCAGGCTCACGTCGAACAGGATCTTGGAGGCGCCGTAGTAGACGTCGATGCCTTCGACTTTCAGGCCGGCCTGGCTCATCGTTCTCAGTGCTCCTTCGCCTTGCCCAGATAGGCCTCGATCACCTCGGGGTGGCCGCGGATCTCGTCGGCCGTGCCCTGTGCGATGATGGCCCCGTAGCGCAGCACGTGGATGATCTGCGCAACCTCGAAGACGATGTCCATATCGTGCTCGATGAAGATCAAGGTCAGATCGCCCTGTTCCCAGAGCCGCCGGACCGTCCCGATCATCTGCCAGCGCTCCTCCGGCCCCATGCCGGCGGTGGGCTCGTCCAGCAGCAGAACCTTGGGCTCCAGGGCCAGCGCCAGGCCGATATCCAGCAGCTTCTGGTCGCCATGCGAGATGTTGGCCGAGAGCAGGCGCGCCACGCCGCTCATGCCCAGGGTCTCGATCAGCTCCTCGGTGCGCTGCTTGACCGAAGGCGGCGGGAAGGACTGGAAAAGGTGTTCCGAATAGTGCTGGTGCGAAGAGACCGCGGCCAGTAGCGACTGCTCGACCGTCAGGGTCGGGAAGATGCTGGCCACCTGGAAGGCGCGGCCGACGCCGCGTCGCACGATCTCGGTCGGGTGGCGGCCGGCGATGTTCTCCTCGTTCAGCAGGATGCGCCCGCTGGTCGGCTGGAGATGACCGGTGATCTGGTTGAAGAGCGTGGTCTTGCCGGCGCCGTTCGGACCGATGACCGCGGACAGCGAGCCCTCGGGGAAGTCCATGGTGACATCGTTGGTGGCGATGACGCCGCCGAAGTTCTTGACCAGGTTTTCCAAGCGTAACATGGCGCGTTATCCCTGGCGTGCGCGGACGCCGCCGTAGGGCGCCCAGGAGCCGGCACAGAAGAAGCCGGCATCGACCGGCAGGGCGATGCCCGTGACGGCGGCGGCCTCGTCCGAGGCAAGGAAGGCCACGGCCCGGCCGATCTCTTCGGCCTCGACCATGCGGCCCAGGGTGGAGTTCTCCATCAAGAGGCTGGGATCGCGCAGCCCCCTGTCGATCTGGTCCTGCAGCGCCGGGGTGCGGGTAAAGCCCGGCTCCACCGTGTTCACCCGGAGGCCGGCCCGGCCCCACTCGGAGGCCAGCGCCATGGTCATGTTGGTGACCGCGGCCTTGGAGGGCGCGTAGGCATGCAGCGGCACAGAGCGCTCGGCCGTGATCGAGGAGATGGTGACGATGGCACCCTTGCGGCGCGGCAGCATGTAGCGTGCGAAGGCCCGGCAGCAGAGATAGGTGCCGCGGGTGTTGATCTGGTAGACGCGGTCGAAGAGCTCCATCGGCAGCTCTTCCGGCGGCAGCGGCGGCTGCACGATGCCGGCAGAGGTGACCAGGATCTCGGTCGGTCCGACCTCGTTCTCGGTACGCTCGGCCAAAGCCTCGATCGAGGCCTCGTCGCGAACGTCGACGACGAACGCCGTGCCAGACAGTTCCTCGGCCATGGCGATGGCGGCCGCCTCGTTGACGTCGGCGATCACCAGCTTGGCACCGCGCGCCGCCATGACCCTGGCGCAGGCCGCACCGATGCCGCTGGCGCCGCCGGTGACCACGGCAACCCGGCCCTCGAGGGACCCTACCTCCGCTACCATCCTATCCCACTCCTACTCGCCGCTGCGGCCGGTGCGATTCTCTCCGGCCAGCCGCGCCTGCTGGCGATCGGCCAGCCAGTCCTTGATGAAGTCCAGGATGCCGCGCCGGAGGCCCAGCACCACCAGCAGGATCACGATACCGATCACGATGTCGCTGTGCGTCGTGAAGGACTGCACCTGATCGTTCAGCAGCTTCAGCAGCGCCGCCCCCAGAACAGGGCCCAGGAACACGGTGATGCCGCCCAGCATGATCATGAAGATGGCCTCGCCCGACTGCGCCCAGAAGGCCCACTCCGGATAGGCGCCGGAGGTGAAGAGCGCCAGCACCACGCCGCCGGCCGCCGCGATCGTCGCCGCCACCACGAAGGAGATCAGCTTCACCCGGAAGACGTTGATACCCAGGAAGGCCGCACGCGTCGGGTTATCGCGGACCAGGCGCAGGGTGTAGCCGAAGGGGCTCTCCGTCACCACCCGCAGTACCAGCAGCCCGACCGTGAAGAGGATCGCGCAGACGACGAAGCGATCATACTGGTCGGCCAGGTCGATGCCCAGGAAGGGTGGCCGCGGGATACCCCCCATCAGACCCTGGTCGCCACCGGTGAGATCCACCCAGGAGGTGATGACGCTGTAGAGGAACATCTGGAAGGCCAGGGTTAGGAAGGCGAAGTAGATCTCACTGAGCCGCACGCAGATGGCGCCGATCACCAGCGAATAGGCCGCGGTGCCGGCCAGGGCCGCCACGAAGGCCACCGGCACCGAGAAGCCGCCGAGCCCCATGGTGAAACCCTCCCACTGCAGCAGCAGGCCGAAGGTGTAGCCACCGAAGGCGAAGAAGGCGGCATGTCCGAAGGAGACCAGACCGGTGAAGCCGATCAGCAGGTTCAAGGACATCGCCAGCAGGCCGTAAGCGAAGATCGAGGTGAGGAAATCACGCGGCCAGGGATGCTGGATCGTCAGGCCGATGACCAGCATGACAGCCAGGGCGATGACGCCAATCACCAGATCGCGCCGAAAGTCCCGAAGCAGACGCATCATCGAACGGCACCCTTACTGAACAGACCGGTAGGTCGGAAGATCAGCACCAACGCCATCATCAGGAACATGGCGCCATCGACGAAGAGCGGGAAGCCGACGCTGCCGACGGCCCGGGTCAGCCCCAGCAGCAAGGCCGCCAGGAAGGCGCCGACGATCGAGCCCATGCCGCCGATCACGGTGACGATGAAGCTCTCGATCAGAATACTGAAGCCCATGCCGGGGGTCAGCGAGCGCACCGGCGCGGCCAGCGCCCCCGCCACTCCCGCCAGCGCGCAGCCGAAGCCGAACAGCAGGGCGAAGTAGACCGGCACGCGGATGCCCAGCACCGACACCATCGAGGGGTTGATGGCCGCGGCCCGCACGATCTTGCCGAAGCGGGTCTTCTCGACCACCAGCAGGGCGACAATACCGATTACCACGGTGATGCCGACCATGAAGAGATAGAAGGGCGGAACGAAACCGCCGGCGATGCGGAAGGGCGGCAGACGGAACTCGGCCGGCACGCCCATGGCCAGGTACTCGGCGCCCCAGACCAGCTTCACGATGTCGTCACCAATCAGGACGAAGGCGTAGCAGACCAGAAGCTGCATCAAGAGGTTGTGGCCATAGACTCTTGATATGATCAGGCGTTCAAAGGCGATCCCGCATATTCCGGCGCCAATCGCTCCTATGATGGCAGCCAGGAAGTAGTTCTGGGTCAGGCTGTAGACCGTGTAGGCGAAGTAGGCGCCGAACATGTAGAACACGCCGTGCGCGAAGTTGATGACGTGCAGAACGCCGAAAATCAAGGTCAGGCCGGACGCCACCAGGAACAGCAGCATGCCGATGATCAGGCCGCTGGTGAGCTGGTTGATCAGACAGGCTGACGAAGAGGCGCAGGTCAGAAGGGCGTCGACATCGATCATCGGCAGGAAATCCCAGGCTGTGCCCGTTCACCGGACGGGCGAAAGCAGTCTGTAAGGCGAGAGAGTAGAAGACTGTTGCCTGAGATGCACCGGGGCGGCGCGAAGGCCGCCCCGGCACACAGGCATGCAACGGCGATCAGGTGTAGCCGTTCTTCTTCTTCCACTCGGCCTCGTACTTGTAGATCTCGTCCCAGCTACTCTCGGAGAAATCCTTCACGTAGGGATTCTTCGGAATGGTGATCCCGTAGCCGACCATGTAGTTCACCAGGGTGTGGTCGCTCTCACGCAGGGTGAGGGATCCGCCAACGCCGAAGGGCGAGTCGATCGTGCGACCGGTGGTGGCAGCCGCCAGCTTCTCGGCGTCGGTGTTGCCGCCGGTCTCCTTCAGCGCGTCGATGATGAACTGCATGGCCGAGGCATTCTGCCAGGACCAGTTCGTCGGCTGCGTCGTCGAGGCGGCTGTATAGGCCTTGTACCAGTCTTGGTTGGCCGCGGTATCCGGCACCGTCGCGTTGTAACGGCTGCCGCTGCGGATGCCCTCCGGCAGGTTCTTCACCGCCTCAAGCACCGGATAGTCGCCGAGATTCACGGCGAAGGCGGTGAACTGATCGAAGAGGCCGTAGAGGCTGGCCTGGTCGATGAAGGCCACCAGATCGCCACCCCACAGGCAGGTGTAGAGCGCCTGGGGCTGAGCGTTCAGCAGTGCAGTGATGTTCTCGGTGTAGTCCGGCTGGAAGATCTTCGGCCAGGACTCGACGATCACCTCGACCTCGGGATCGAAGAGCTTAACGTACTCCATGAACTCTTCGGTGTTGGCGCGGCCGTAGGCATAGTCCGGCGAGCAGGTCGCCCAGCGCTTCAGGCCCTGCTCCTTGGCGATCTTGGCGGCATAGAGGCCGCCGCCGACGGCGTCATGGATGCCCTGGCGTGCGCTGCGGAAGACCCAGGGAACCTGGTTCTTCGGGTCGGCCGTCAGGCTCGAGGTCTCGGAGACCGTGTGGATGCAGTAGCGCTTGATGTCACGCACCGTCTCGTTGACGGCGAAGCTGGCACCCGAGGCCTCCGCATTGACGATGAGTTCGCAACCCTCGTTGTTCACCAGGTCGCGGACCATGCGGGCCGCCTCGTCCGGCTTGCCCTTGGAATCGCGAGTGACCAGCTCAAGCTTGCGGCCGTCGATGCCGCCTTCCTCGTTGATCTTGTTGATCGCGAGCATGGCACCAGCCTGGGCGGTCTCGCCCAGAATCGCGACGCGGCCGGAGAAGATCGAGGGGAAGCCGATCTTGATGGGCGTGTTGGCCGCCTTCAGAATGTTCGGAAAACCGGTGACGCCGACGGAGGCAACGGCAGCGCCTGCCGCGGCTCCCTTCAGCACACTGCGTCGGCTCATGCCCTGACGCGGACGCAGGTCTTTGTTCTTCATCGTCATAGCGCTCCTTCCTGTCGCGATATGCCGCCCGGCTAAGGCGGCGCCTAAGCCTACGGACCCGAGGAGTTACCTACAACAGGGTCTCCCAGGGGTCATTTCTCTCGCGGCAGAGTGTGCGAAGACCGCGCCCGACCTGTCAACGGATTTATGAACCGTGACTCATGTTTCACCTAAAAAGGTACCCCAGCCTGCCCGCCTCGACCTGGAACTGCCTAAAATAGCAGCACAAACCGCCGGACATGGCTCTCGGGCGTCGCGCCGAACGCCATCCCACTCTGCTCCCTGCCGAATGCCAGCAGAACGCTTGTGGAGTCAACAGCCTATGCGCCGCTTGCCGGCCCGGAGCATGCGCCGTCAGGCGATGGAATAGCCACCGTCGATCGGCAGCACCACGCCGTGAACGTAGCTGGCGTCGTCCGACAGCAGGAAGGCAATGACGCTGGCGATCTCGGCCGGGTCGGCCCAGCGGCCGAGCGGGATCCGTGCATTGATCTTGGCCGAGCGCTCCGGGTCGTTCTTGGCGCCGGCCGCCATGCGGGTATCGACCCAGCCCGGCGCCACCGCGTTGACCCGGATGCCCTTGCCGCCCCAGGCCGCCGCCATCGAGCGGGTGAGCCCGACGATGGCGCTCTTGGAAGACCCGTAGGCCGGCGAGCCGGCTGAGCCGAAGAAACTCCACATCGAAGCGATGTTCACCACCGCCCCGCGCGCTGCCTCCAGCTTGTCCATCGCTGCCTCGGCCATCGCCAGGCTGGCGGTCAGGTTGATCTCCATCACCAGGCGGAAATCCTCCAGGTTCCACTCGCGGGCCTGGCGGATGATCCCGGCGCAATTGACCAGCGCGTCGACCCGCTCGGCCTTGGCTGCAAGTGCTGCCAGGTCCTCGCCCTTGGTCACATCCGCGGTAACGAACTCCAGCCCCTCGGGCAGGTCCGGTTCGTGGTCCAGGCCACCGGCGATGACGCGGTACCCGTCGGCCAGCAGGCGCCGGCCGGTGGCCAGCCCGATGCCGGTGCCGCCACCGGTGATGATCGCTGTCTTCATCGCAACACTTTCCTTCGTCGATCGGATGTCGGCCGCGGGGTCAGCCGGCCAGAAAAGCCTCGGCCACCTCACGGATGCCGGCGGCGTCCAGCTTGTAGTGCTGGTAGAGGTGCGTCGGCGGCGCGATCAGGCTGTATTCGTCATAGATGCCGTGGCGCTTCAGCTTCACCCCGGCGCCCTCGTCGGCCAGCACCTCGGCGACGGCCGAGCCCAGGCCGCCCAGCACGTTGTGCTCCTCGACCGTCATGATCTTGGCCGAGCGCTCGGCAGCGGCGAGCACGGCATCGCGGTCGAGCGGCTTGATCGAGGCCATGTCGATGACGCCGACCGAGCGGCCGGCCGCATTCATCGCCTTGGCCGCCTCCAGCGCCTCGTAGACCGCCATGCCGCAGGCGATGATCGTCAACTCCTCGCCCTGCAGGTGCTCTTGCGCCTTGCCGAAGGCGAAGGAGGTGCCGCCGGCGTAGACCACCGGGTCGCGGCCGCGGCCGATGCGGAAGTAAATCGGCTGGTCCCACCCGGCCGAGGCCTTGATCGCCGCCTCGAGCTGCGCCCCGTCCGACGGCGAGACCACCGCGAGATCGGCGATCGAGCGCATAGTGCCGATGTCCTCGGTGGCGTGGTGCGAGGTGCCGTAGAAGCCAAGCGAGATGCCGGTGTGATGGCCGACCAGGCGCACCGGCTGGCCGCCGTAGGCGACGTCCATGCGGATCTGCTCGCAGGCGAGCAGGCCGACAAAGGAAGCAAAGGTGGCGACGAAAGGCATGATTCCGCAGGTCGCCATGCCGGCGGCGACGCTGACCATGTTCTGCTCGGCGATGCCGAAGGAGAGGTAGCGGTCGGGATAGGCGGCGGCGAAGCGGTTGAGACCGTTCGAGTACTGCAGGTCGGCGGAGCCAGCGACCACGTTGTGCCCGGCCTTGACCAGGTCGATCAGGCCGTTCGACAGGTGGTCGAGCCCCTGGTTCTTCATGTTGAGCTCGCGGTAGTTCCACGAGTTCGGCGAGGTCGGACCGCTCATGTCAGATCACCTCCGCGTTGATTTCGGCGATCGCCGCCGCTTCGTCGGCGTCGTCCAGCCAGCCCAGGTGCCAGCCGGGATCGGTCTCCATGTAGGAGACGCCCTTGCCCTTCACCGTCTTGGAGATGATGCAGCAGGGCACCTCGCGGGCGTCATCGGCGCGCACCCGGCGCAGCAGCTCGGTCAGCGCCGGCAGGTCGTGGCCGTCCACCACGTGCACCTCCCAGCCGAAGGCGCGCCACTTCTCGTCCAGGGGCTCGATGTTCATGACGTCGTCGACCTTGCCGTCGAGCTGGAAGCCGTTGCGGTCGACGATGGCGATCAGGTTCTTGACCTTGTGCTGGGCGGCGCAGGTCGCGGCCTCCCAGACCTGGCCCTCCTGCATCTCGCCGTCGCCCATCATGCAGAAGACCTTGTAGTCCTTGCCGGTCCAGCGCTGCGCCAACGCGATTCCCAGGCCGTTGGAGAGGGCATGGCCGATCGAGCCGGAGGAGAAGTCGACGCCCGGCACCTTGCGCATGTCGGGGTGGTCGCCCAGCGGGCTGCCCAGCCGGGTATAGTCGTCGAGCCAGTCCTTGGGGAAGAAGTCGAGATCGGCATAGATCGGAAAGAGCCCCACGGCGGCATGGCCCTTGCCGATGGTGAAGCGGTCGCGGCCGGCCCAGTCGGGCTCGCCCTTGCGGACATTCATGACGTCGTAATAGAGCGCGGCGAAGGCCTCGGCAGCGGAGAAGACCGAGGTGTAGTGACCGGTCTTGGCGATGCCGATCAGACGGATGGACTCCAGGCGGATGAACTTGGCGCGCTCGCGCAGCATCTCCACCGTTTCAGCGCTGGGCGCATAGCTGTTGGAGGGAGCAGCGCCGCCCCCGGTCCCGCTTGGTGACATGGCTGGACTCCTGGAAGGGTCGTGAAGCGTCATTGCGCCCGCTCGAGCCGGCGCATGGCGTCGATGAGGTCTTGTGCCTCAAGAGGCCGTTCGAAGTTCTTGGCGTGCGGCGCAGCCAGGGTCGGCCCAGCAATCGCCACAAGCGCCGCATCGGACCTATCGGTCGCTCCCAGCTCCGCCAGCGAGACCGGCAGGCCGACTTCTCCGTAGAAGGTGCGCATGTCAGCCAGAAAGGCGTCAGAGCGCCGCTCGAGGATGAGCTGGACCAGCAGGCCATAGGCCACCTGTGCGCCGTGCATCGCCTCGGCGGCCCCGGGCACCCGCGAGAGCCCGCGGGTCATGGCGTGCGCGATGGACAGTCCGCCGCTCTCGAAACCCAGCCCGCCCATCAGGAACATGGCCTCGACCAGGCGCTCGAAGGCCACACTGCTCTTACCGGTTCCGGCCGCGCGCTGTGCCTCGACCGCGTGCTCGCGCAGGATCCGGTAGCCCGCCTCGGCCAGCGCCACGGCCGCGGCGGAGGACTGGTCGCCGAACATGTTGCGGCCGTCGGCATCGAAGCACTGGCGCGCCTCGAAGGCCTTGGTGACGGCATCGCCGATGCCGGCCACGATCAGGCCCGCCGGGGCGCCGGCGATGACCTCGGTGTCGACCACCACGGCGATGGGATTGAGCGGCAGATGAGCGACCTCCACCAGCGCGTGGTGCTCGTCATAGACCACGTAGTTCTTGGAGGTTGGCGCGTCGTTGGTGGCCGCCGTCGGCACGGTGACGATACGGCAGCCGAGCCGGTGGGCCACCGCCTTGCCGGCGTCGATCGCCTTGCCGCCGCCGATCGCCACCACCAGGTCCGCCGCCCCCTCCGGACCGATCCCGGCCATGAGGGAGGCAATCGCCGCCTCGGTCACGTCGTCCTGGAACAGCAGGATGCGGGGCTCCAGGCCGGCTGCAGCGAAGCTCTGCTGCACCCTGTCTTGCAGAACCTCGTAGACGACGGCGTCGACAATCACCGCGACCTTGCTGCCATAGGCAGAGACGATCTCGCCGAGGCGGGCGAGGCAGCCCGGCCCCTGGTGGTAGCGCGCGGGCGAACCGAAGGTGATCATGCCGCCGAGACT
This sequence comes from Rhodospirillaceae bacterium N.6G, assembly GCA_046233115.1. Taxonomy (GTDB): domain Bacteria; phylum Pseudomonadota; class Alphaproteobacteria; order Kiloniellales; family JACOMY01; genus JACOMY01. The sequence continues at coordinate 58,406 of JBJXHM010000015.1, forward strand.
CCGCTGCCTTTGCCGTTCATGCGCCGCCCGTCCGCTCAGGCCGGAAAGGTCGGGATCAGGCGTTCCCGCCGCAGCCGCTCGAAGACATCGACGAAGCTGTCGAGCGAGTTCTGGTAGGCGACGAATCCAGCCTTACGGCTGCGACTCATGTCCGAGATGGACTCGACCACACGGCCGAAATCGGCATCGCTGTGCCACCAGGTCGCCAAGCGGGTGATGTCGGGCTGAGCCAGATCGTACTTGGCGGCCATCGCCCGCCAAATCTCCGGCGCGTCGGCCATCAGCTCGGTCAGGAACTGCTGCCGGCCCTCGTAGGGCGCCGGCTCCACACCGAAATAGGCGGCGATCTTCGGCCAGAGGCTGCGCCAGCGGAAGACGTCGCCGTTGGCGATGTTGAAGGCGAGGTTGCGCGCCTTGGGCTCGGTCGCCGCCCAGGCGAGCTGCTTAGCCACCATGCGTGCGTCGCTGATGTCGCACAGGAGGTTCCACTGCTCGGGCACCCCGGTGAAGACGAAGGGCCGGCCGGTCTCCCGGCAGATCGAGCCATAGCAGGCCATGGTCACACCGAAGTTCATCAGCGCGCCGACGGCATAGCCGACGATGGTGGTGGGGCGATGGACGCTCCAGCCGAAACCCTGCTGCTCCGCCGCGGCGAAAAGCTCGTCTTCCTGGTTGTAGTAGAAGTTGGGGATCGGCAGCCGCGGCGAGTCTTCCATGAAGGGAGTCTCGGGAAGGTACTTACCGAAATCGTCGAAGGGACCCAGGTAGTGCTTGCAGCCCGTCACCAGCGCCACGTGGTCCAGGCGATGCCCGGCCGCCTTGACACCATCTAGCACGTTGCGGAAGTGGCGGCCGTTGATCTCGCCCGCTGCCTCCTCGGTTGGCGCCGGGGTCCAGGTGGTCTGGAAGACGTGCGTCAGCGGCACGCTCGCCACCTGGGCGAAGACCGCATCGCGATCGTTCAGATCGGCCTTCAGGGGCCGCGTGCCCTGAGGCGCGCGCTCCGGGTGGCGCGACAGACCGTTCACGGTCCAGCCGTCCGCCAGCAGGCGCTCGCAGAGATTGCTGCCGATGATACCGGTCGCACCGACCACCAGCGCATTTCTTGTCGTCATCTTTCCTCCCTCACCTTGCCGTGTCTCCGGTCTCTTGTGGTGCCGGACTCTAGTCCCCCATTCGGGGCAAGTCAAATATCATATATGATGCATCTTCTGACGAGACGCTGTGATTTCCGGGGCTTGGCGGATTGCCGCCTGGCGCGTTTCTGAGATGGGGAAGACGGTCGGGCCGCCGTCGCTGATTAGCCCGCCGAGGCGCGCTGCTGCGCCTCGGCCTCGCGCTTCTCCTGCGCGGCGACCAATTCGTTGCTCCACTTCACGTCCTCGCGCATGGCGTCGCGTGCCTTGGCCGGGTCGCCGGCCTTCACCGCGGCGATGAAGTGGAAGTGCCAGTGGTTCTGCGCGGAGAGTTGGCGCACCGGGATCTCCTCGTGGAAGGTCCGCAGGAAGGGGCCCATCAGCGCCCACATGCTCTCACAGATCGCCTCGATGTAGGGCATCTCGGCCAGGTGCAGGATCTTGAAGTGGAAGTCGCGGTTGTAGCGGCTGGCCGCCTCGGGGTCGACCGCGGCGGCGGCGCTGAAGGTGTTGTTCAGCGCCTCCAGCTCGGCGATCTGCTCAGCCGTCGCCGTCTCGGCGACCCGGTAGGCGGCCATGCCCTCCAGCTCGACCCGGATGGAGACGATCTCGCGCAGGTCGCGCGGGGTGAGCTTCGGCACCATGACCGAGGTCGCAGCCTTCATCTCCAGCGCGCGCTCGCTGACCAGGCGGAAGATCGCCTCGCGGACCGGGGTGCTGCTGGTACCGAACTGCTCGGCGATGCCGGAGATGGTCAGGCGCTCGCCGGGATGATAGCGGCCGTCCATGATCGCCGAGCGCAGGTTCTCATAGAGCTGAGTCGATAGATTGGCGCGCGATATTGGCGTCTTCTGCATGGCTGCCGGTCCTTCTCTTCTTCAAAGAAATAAATCATGCGCGCCAGCGCCGCCACTACCGAGAGACCAGGCCCCCGGCAGCGGCGAGGGAGCGGCCGATCAACCGCCGTAGCGATACTCGGCCAATCCCGACACGCCGAGCCCGTCGATGACGAAGAGCGAGCCGGCGAGCGGGCTGGTCTCGACCACGTCCGGTACCGGCGGCGTCTTCATCGAGGTGACATAGAGGCGGTCGAGCTTGGCGCCGCCGAACATCACGCTGGTGACCGCCAGGCTCGGCATGTCGATGGTCAGGATCTTCTCGCCACTGGGCGCGAAGCGGTGGATCTTGCCCTTGTAGACCCCGGCGCTCCAGACGCAGCCCTCGGCATCGACCGTGGCGCCGTCCGGCAGGCCGTCGTCGGGACCGAAGTGGCAGAACTCCCGCTTGTTGCTGACCGCGCCGGTCGCGAGGTCGTAGTCATAGGCCCAGATCGAGCGCGAGCGGCTGTCGGCGAAGTAGAAGAGGCTGCCGTCAGGGCTCCAGCAGGGACCATTGGAGACCACGATGTTGTCGTCGATCTGCGTCACCTTCTGATCTGTCCCAACACTGTAGAGCAGACCGGAGGCCTCCTTCTCCGTCGTCTCCAGGCTGCCGGAGACGAAACGGCCCTTCTGGTCGACCTTGCCGTCGTTCAGGCGAACGGTCGGGGCCTTGTGGGTGACACCCTCCATCAGGGTCGCCTCGCCGCTGGCGAAGTCGAAGAGATAGAAGCCGTCGGCCAGCGAGAGAATGGCGCCGCCCTGCTGACGCAAGGCCATCGAGCCGATCTTGTCCGGCACCTCCCAGGTCTCGACGGCCTGGCCGTTCTCGTCGGCGCGGAAGATCCTGTTGCCGTAGGAATCGATCCAGTAGAGCTTCTGCTCCGCGACGTCCCACAGCGGGCCCTCGCCCAGGATGGTCTGGCAGTCGACGATTGCCTTGATGTCCATGTAGCGACTTCTCCTTAGCAAACCGAGCGCTTCGCACTCGAAGTCGGCGCCAGCCCGCACCCCCGCCCGGCCACACACGGCAATATCTTGTGATGGGCGGCCAGGCGGGGATGCGGGCTGGTACCGGTGTGTTCGGGCATGATCAGAGACCGGGGATCGAGCGGCGGTGAGCGCTGACGGCGATCACCAGCAGCACGCCCTTGACGATCATCTGGTAGTAGGTCGAGACGTTCATGAAGTTCAGGCCGTTGCCCAGCAGCGCCAGGAAGATGACGCCGGCGACCGGTCCCAGCATTCCGCCCATGCCGCCCGACAGCAGGGTCCCGCCCAGCGCGGTGGCGGCGATGGAATCGATGGCGAAGGGCAAGCCCACCAGCGGGTCGCCGCTGGCCAGCCGGCCGGCCAGGTTCAGCCCGCCCAGGCAGGCGAGCAGGGCCGAGGCGAGGTAAGCCAGGGCGATGATGCGGTTGGAGTCGATGCCGCCCAACCGGGCGTTCTCCGGCGAACTACCGGTGGCCAGCACCCGGAGCCCGAAGCGCGAGCGCCCGACCACGATGGAGGCCGCGGCCAGCGCCAGGGCGGCCAGGATCACCGGTGCCGGTATCCCCAGGAGCGTGGCATTGGCATAGCCCGAAAGCCAGCCCGGCACCTGGCCGCCGGGGATCGGCCGGATAAGCTGCGCGACGCCCTGTACCGCGGTCATGGTGCTGAGCGTCATCAGGATCGGATGGATCTTGAAGCGGATGATGCCCAGCGCGTTGATCACGCCGACCGCGCCGGCCGCCAGCAGCGCCAGCGGCACGGAATAGGCGGTGTCGTAACTGGCGATCGCGGTGGTCATGCTGACCACCGAACCGACCGAGAGGTCCAGCCCGCCGGTCAGCACCACCAGGGCCTGGCCCATGGTGACCAGGGCGAGGCTCACTTGCTGGTTCAGGATGTTGATCAGGTTCTGCAGCGACAGGATCTGCGGCGACAGCAGGCCCAGCACCACGGCCAGCACCACCAGCAGGCCGTAGATCGGCCAGGCCGAGCGCTGCCGCAGCCTGACCGCGGAAACCGATGCGGCGAGCCTCATGCTGCGCCCTCGTGAATGGCCGCGTTCATGATCGCCTCCTCGCTCGCCTCCTCACCGCGGAACTCGGCGACGGTGGCGCCCTCACGCACCACCAGGATGCGATCGCACAGGCCGATCAGCTCCGGCAGCTCGCGCGAGGTCACCAGCACCGGCACCCCGCTCTCGGCCAGCTCGCGCAGCAGGCCGTAGATCTCGGACTTGGCGCCGATGTCGACGCCGCGGGTCGGCTCCTCGCAGATCAGCAGCTTCACCCCGCGCACCAGCCAACGGGCCAGCAAGACCTTCTGCTGGTTGCCGCCGGAGAGCTTGCCGACATGCTGCCTGGGCGAGTTCAGCCGGATGTTCAGCCGCCGGATCTGCGCGGCGATCTTCTCGCGGATGGTCGGCGCCCCGCCGAAGAAGCTGCGGCCCGGCAGCAGTCCGGCCGAGATGTTGCGGTCGACCCCGAGGGTCGGGAAGAGGCCGTCTACCTTGCGGTCCTCCGGGATCAGGCCGATGCCGGCGGTGATGCCGCCGCCCGGTCCGCTGTGGTCGAAGGGCTTGCCCTCAAAGAGGATCTGACCGGAGACCAGGGTGTGGCCCTCGAAGATGGCGCGGGTGATCTCGATCTGGCCCTGGCCCTCCAGGCCGGCCAGCCCGACGATCTCGTTGTGGCCGATCTTCAGGTTGACCGGGCCCGGGAGCCCCTCGACCACCACGTCGATCAGCTCCAGCGCGACCGCGCGGTCTTCGGGATGGGGCTCGGCGCGATGCGGATAGAGCTGGGTGAGCTCGCGCCCCACCATGGTCGCGACCAGCTGGTCCGGATTGGTGTCGGCCATCATGAAGTTGCCCGCGAACTGGCCGTCCTTCAGGACCGTGACCTCGTCGCAGAGCTCGAAGAGTTCGGGCAGACGGTGCGAGATATAGAGGATCCCCTTGCCGTCGGCCTGCAGGGTGCGGATCAGCGCGAAGAGGCGGGCCGCCTCCTTGTCGCCCAGCGCCGCCGTGGGCTCGTCGAAAACGAAGATCTCGGCGTCGCGCATCACACCCTTCACGATCTCGACCATCTGCTGGTCGGCGACGCGCAGGCTCTTGGTGACCACCGAGGGATCGATGGAGACGCCCATCTTCTCCAGCGCCCCCCGGCTCTCACGCTCCATCCGCTTGCGGTCCAGCAGGCCGAAGCGGTCGCGCAGTTCGCGGCCGAGGAAGAGGTTCTCGGCCACCGAGAGGTTGGGCAGCAGGATGAACTCCTGGAAGATCGTCGAGATCCCGGCCGTGCGGGCCTGCTCGGCGCTGTGCCACTGCACGGCCTCGCCCTTCACCGTCAGGCGGCCCGCGCTCTGCGCGTAGACACCCGAGATGATCTTCATCAAGGTCGACTTGCCGGCGCCGTTCTCCCCCAGGACAGCGTGCACGCTGCCCCGGCGGAGACGCAGGGAGACCCCACGCAGAGCCTTGACGGCCCCGAACGACTTCTCGATGTCGACTGCTTCCAGGAGCAGATCGTCCATGATCAGCGACTTACTTGCCGTAGATGTCCTGCAGCTTCTCGGCCGGCAGGCTGGAGCCGACCCAGTAGGAGTCGTTGAGGTCGGAGCGGTAGAAATCCTTCACCTGATCCTGGGTGATCGGCTCGGGACGCAGCAGGTAGTCCTGCACCATCGGCTTGCCCTCCAGCAGGCGCAGCGCGGCGATCACCGCCTGCTGGCCGAACCAGGTCGGGTACTGCGGCGCGACGGACTTGAGATCCATCTGCTGCCAGATGCGCAGGAAGCCGTTGTTGCCCTCGCCGGTCATCGGCACCTGCGGCAGGCCGTTCTCGTCCAGCACCTCGGCACAGGCCTGGGTCATGGCGCCGCCGGAGGACCAGATGCCCTCGACGTCGGGATGGGCGATCAGCAGCGATTCGCAGACCTGCTTGCCCTTGTCGTAGGCCCAGTCGGCGAAGGCGCTGTCGATCACCTTCATGTCGGGATGCTTAGCCAGCACCTCCTCGACCCCGGTCCAGCGGTCGTTATCGATCGAGTTGCCGGAGATGCCGCGGATGGCGATGATGTTGCCCTTGCCGCCCATGGCCTCGACCAGGTACTCGGCGCCGGCGCGGCCGAATTCGGTGTCGTCGCCCAGGATCTTCACCGTGTAGCGGGCCGGGTTGGCGTCGGAGGAGAAGATCACCACCGGGATGCCGCTGTCATAGGCCTTCTCCAGCACGCCGTTCAGCGCGACCTCGGAGCCCGGCGCCACCAGCAGGGCGTCGACGCCGCGGGTCAGCAGGTCCTCGATGTCGGCGACCTGCTTGCTCACGTCGCCGCCGGCGTCGGTCACGATCATCTCCTTGACCTCGGGATGCAGGCTGGCCTCGTAGACCGCCTCCTCGATCATCTGGACGCGCCAGGTGTTGACCACCGAGATGTTGCTGAGGCCCAGCACGAAGCTGTCCTTCTCCGAGGCCTTCATCTCGACCTTCGGCGAGCCCTCGGCCGGCTGCACCGCCGGGTTCAGCTCGATCGACTGGGCTGCAGCCACCGCCGTCGATCCGACGAAGGCCGCCGCGGCGACAAATCCTAGCAAACGGGTCTTCATATCTTTTCCTCCCATTGAAACGTGCACGCTTTGGCACCGACAGCCTTCCGGATCGGCCGGAAGGAGATCTCTAGTTGTCTCTGCGGATGGCGAGTGCGGCGGCACTGGCGATGATGCCGCCCTGGATGATGAGCTGGACCGGCTTGGCCACGCCCATGCCGGTCAAGAGGTTGTTGAGGAAGGTCAGGGCGAGCGCACCGGCGACCACGCCCAGCACGCCGCCGGGGCCGCCACCGAAGCTGGTGCCGCCCAGAACCACGGCGGCGACCGAGGCCATCACCAGCTCCGCCCCCAGGTTCAGGGTGCCGGTGCCGATGTAGCCGGTCAGGATGATGGCGGCAGCGCCCGCGAACATGCCGCTGAAGACATGCGACAGGAACAGCGCCCGCGTGACCCGGATGCCGCCGAGCCAGGCGGCCGAATAACTGCTGCCCACGGCGTAGAGCGAATGCCCCAGCACGCTGCGCTTCAGCAGCAGCGCGACCAAGGCGGCGAGCACGATCAGGATCACGCCGGCGATCGGGAAGCGGTCGATCCGGCCGATGGCAAGGAAGCGGACCACCGCGTTGACCTCGCCGCCCGGCGCACCGCCGCTGACGATGTAGCTGATGCCGATCAGCACGATGGAACTGCCGAGCGTGACCACCACGGCCGAGGCACGGACGTTGGCAATCAAGAGCGCATTGACCACACCGACGGCGGCGCCGATCGCCAGTGGTGCCGCGATCGAGATCCAGGCTGGCCCATTGGCCACAAGGGAGAGCGCCAGCACCACGTTGGAGAGCCCGATGACGCCGGCGATCGAGAGATCGATGGAGCGGCCGATCATCGGCAGGCTCTGGCCGATGGCCGAGAGCGCCAGCGGCACCGCCTGGCGCAGCACGATCAGCAGGAAGGGGATCGACAGGAGGCGCGGCTGCACGAAGGCGGCAACCACCAGCAGCAGGAAGAGCGCCGGATAGGCGGGCACCGCTAGCAGGTAGTTCACCAGCCCCATCAGCCGCCGGCCGATCGGCGTCGGCCCTTCCGTCAGGTCCTGCTGAGTCATGCTCCTCCTCCCCGGCAGGCGATCGGGGGCAAACCCCGCTCGCGCGTCCGCCAGACCCTTGCGGTCAGCAGTGTCTCGATTGGGCGGAAGCGTCCGCGACGGGGCTGGTAGAGGAGATGTCGGCGGCCGGCAGCCATGGCATGCCGTCCGTCATCCGCGAAGCAGGACTTGCTGTCATCTCGTCTCTCTCCCAGGCGAGGAACCGACCTCTGACCGCGCGGCTGCGGGCGGATCGGTAGTGTTCAGGGGAACGTCTTGAGCGCGTTTCTTGGCGGAGTTTGCACGATGGCGCTCCGCTGTCAAGCATCATGCATGATGCATCATATGTGTTCTCGCTTCGAAATCAGGACCTGCGGCCCCGTTCCTGCGTCCTGGAGCGGGATGCCGATCGCAGCCGCCCCGCTCTCCTCGCCGAGGAGGAGCTATCGCGACCCGGTCAGCTCCATTTGCTGTTCTTGTTCCCGGCCGCGGACGACGCGCCGGCCAGCAAGCGGCCCGCGTGTCTCGGTCACGACCGTGCAGCGCCCTTCCGGCAGGTCATCCCTGTGGAAGTAGATGACGACCCAGTCGTTGGTCCGCCCGAGCTGATGGGCCAGCCTGGTGTTCGAGAAGAGCGCGGTGAAGTGCCAGTCGTCGTGGCTCGCGTGCAGGATGGGAAGCCAGGCTTCGCCGCGCGGATTGAGCCTCTTCGGGGCGATCTTGCGCAGTTCGTTCCGCGACGCCTTTTCGCGATAGATACGGTCGACCTGCAGGATCAGCGACACGGCAGGCTGCACGTCCGGCGGCGGCTCCCGCCCCTGCGCGGCGCGACCCAGCCGCTCGGCCAGGCCGGCGACCAACATGCGGCGCCGACGCGGCCCGATTCCTTTGGCCCGGAGCGTCCCGAGCTGCAAGGCCGTTTCCAGGTCCTCCAGGGTCTCGAGTTGATCCTCTTCGACCAGCTCCTCGGCCAGCTTGGGCCCGATCCCCGGCAGGGTCTGGAACAGGGCCTCGGGTGACAGCTCGCCGCGCAGCCGCTCGAGTTGCGCCCAGCGTCCGGTCAGGACCATCTCGGCGATGGCGGCGGCGATGCTCCGGCCGATGGCGGGCAAGGCGATCAGCCCCCGCGTCCCTTCTTTCGCCACGATCTCGGACAGCGGCCGCGGCAGTTCGGCCACCTCGTCCGCGGCACGCCGATAGGCCTTGGTCCGGAATCCGTCCTCGCCCTGCTGCTGCAACAGGTCCGCATAGTCGCGTAGCTTGGAGGCGATCGCCAGGTTGCCGCCGAGCGGCCGCCCCCGACCGACGGTCTCCGAAGTAGATCTACCGGAACGCTTCGAGGCCTTCTCCTGCATCGCTGCCGTGCCTTCTCTCCCTGCGGATGCATCCGCCCAGTCCGCCACTGTACAGCAGATCCGGCGACTTGGCATTGAGCCGAGTCAAATCGGACCGCTGTCGGTCCGACCCTCGGATGCAGCAGGAGCAGGCGGCCTAAGCAGGGATCGAAACGGAAGATGCGGCCCCCTTGGCCAGGAACTCCCGAACCAGGGCAATTTCATCCACGCGGATGAGCTGCGGAGCATGGCCCACGCCCTCGACCTCGACCAGGGTGCAGCGCGGCCCGCGCCCGGTCATGCGGTGGGCGACCTCGGCCGAGAGCAGCGGCGAGAGGCTGCCGCGGATCAGCAGGGTCCGTGCCGTGACCGCATCGTAGCTGGGCCACTGGTCCCAATCGTAGGGATGATGCAGGAACTGCTCGGCGATACGTGGATCGTAGTGCTCGGCATAAGCGCCGTCGTCGCTGCGCCGGACCGAGCCTAGCGCCAGACCCAGCCAGGCAGCCTCCGGCAGCGGCCCGCCGGAGGCGTAGAAGGCACGCTGGTAGGCCTCGAACTCCTCCAGGCTGTTGAAGCGGTGGCGGGCGCCGGACTCGATCGCATCGCGGATCGCCAGCACAGCCGCCGGCTCCAGACTCGGCCCCATGTCGTCCAGCACCAGGTGGCTGATACGCCCCCTGAGCAGCCCGCCGGCGGCACGGATGCCAATCGCGCCGCCCATCGAGATCCCGACCCAGCGCAGGCTGGCAAAGCCGAAGGCCTCGACCAGGTCTCGGGCGATGGCGGCGTAGAAATCCAGGCAGTACTCCCGTTTCGGGTCGTCGCTCCACTGGCTGAGACCGCGGCCGATCACGTCGGGGCAGATCACCCGGTAGTCCTCGGCGAGCGCCAGGGCCAGCGGGCGCAGGACGTCGGCGGTGCGGGCGATGCCGTGCCAGCAGAACACCGGCGGCGCGGCCGGATCGCCGGCCTCCAGATAGTGGATCCGGCGCTCGCAGGCGGTGAGGAATCCGTGCTTCATGGACAAGGTACCAAGCCCTCCAGAGCTCTCTACGGTGCGCTTAACGGGCCTGGGCCGGCAGCCAGGTGACGATCTCAGGCAGCAGGGTGAGGAGCGCGATCGCGACCAGGATGGTGACGACGAACGGCAGGGCGCCCAGCGCCACCTCCTTCAGGTCGCTGCCGCTGCTGCCGACGCCCTTCAGCACGTAAAGCACCATGCCGACCGGCGGCGTGATCAGGCCGATCTCGATGACCGTCACCATCACCACGCCGAACCAGAGCGGGTCGAAGCCCACCGCGGTGATCATCGGCAGCACCACCGGCAGGGTGATCAGCATCATCGAGACCGGGTCGATGAACATGCCCAGCACCAGGTAGGCCGCGACCAGCCCGATCATCACGCCGACCGCCGACTGCTCGCCCTCGCCCAACAGCGCGATCAGCGCGCCCGGTATCTGCAGGTAATCCAGCAGGTAGCCGATCTGGGCGGCGCCGACGACGATCACCAGCATCAGGCTGGTCACTGCCGCGGCCTCGGTCATGGCCGAGAAGAGGGCCCGGCGGGTCAGCCGGCCGCGTAGCGCGCAGAGCGCGGCTGCCGCGACCGAGCCCACCGCGCCGGCCTCGGTCGGGGTGGCAACGCCGAAGTAGAGCGAGGCGATGACCGCGACCAGCAACGCCACGAAAGGCAGGATGCCCCGGCTGCTGCGTAGCTTCTCGCCCCAGCTGTAGCCCGTCCCGGCCGGCACCGCGCCCGGCACCAGCAGCGACCAGAGAAAGAGGGTCACGGCGAAGAGTGCCATCAGCATCAGGCCCGGCAGCAGCCCGCCGATGAAGAGATCGGTGATCGGCACCCCTGCCGTCGCGCCATAGAGGATCATGGCGATGGAGGGCGGAATCAGGATCCCCAGGGTGCCGCCGGCGGCGATCAGCCCGTAGGCCAGGCGGCGGGAATAGCCCTGCTCGGTCATCGCCGGGCAGGCGACCGTGCCCATCGTCGCCGCGGTGGCGAGGCTGGAGCCGGAGACCGCGGCGAAGAGGCCGCAGGCGCCGATCGAGGCATAGCCGATGCCGCCCGGCACCCGGCCGAAGAGCTTACGCATGGCCTCGAAGATCTCGGCCGACACGCCGCTCCGCAGCAGCAGGCCGCCCATGAACACGAACATCGGGATGGCGGTCAGGGTGAAGCTGTTGGTCGCCGACCAGGCGCGCTCCCCCAGCACCTGCATCACCGGCACCGGCAGCAGCAGGACGAACCCCGCCGCCGCCAGAATGCCGAGGACCAGCGCCACCTTCACGCTGAGCGCCAGCAGCAGCGCCAGGCCCACCAGCAAGGCGCCGCCCATCGCCAGCGGCGAGGCCTCGGCCACCGCGAAGAAGAGCAGACCCAGGACAATCAGAATTGTGGCAACCAGACAGGCCACCGCCGGGCCGCTCCAGATCGCGGCCGAGAGCAGCAGGCAGGCCAGAATCGCGGCCGATCCCGCGAGCGTCCGGGTCACCGGCGCCAGGCTGGCCGCCTCCAGCAGCCCCAGCAACAGGCAGCAGCCTAGCAGCAGCGCCACCACGGCCGCGTCCCTAGCGCCGCCGACTTTCGGGGACAGCGCCCGTACCTCGCCCAGCAGCGCGAAGCAGAAGAGCGCGGCGCCCAGGATCATCGACGTCTCGGGGACCCAGAGCGGGGTCGCCAGCAGCCCCCAGTCGCGCGCGTCCGAGAGGTACTCCGAGCGCACGAAGCCGCCGAGCTGCCAGCAGAGCAGCAGCAGGAAACCGACACCGAGCCAGGCCGCCACCGCATCGGCGCGGCGACGGTGGTGGGTGCCGAGCAGTCCGGTCAGCAGCTCGATGCGGATGTGCTGCCGGTTCCACTGCGCGGCTGCGGCACCGACGAAAGCGAGCGCCACCAGCAGGTAGGTCGCATACTCGGTGACCCAGGAGGTCGGCGCGTTGAAGAGGCTGCGCGACAGCACTTCGTAGGCCACCATCGCGACCATCGCCAGCACCGCCCAGGCGGCGAGCACCCGGGTCACGGCCGCGGTCCCCGCCTCCACCAGCTCGAAGAGCGCGCGTGGAGGGGACGTGACCGCCTCGCCCTCCAGGCCGGGACCGGCGAGAGTCCGGGACACCACGGCGACCCTCCCCCCGAGGCCTAGCGCGGCAGGGCCTCGCGGGCGCGCTGGATGTAGGCGGCGCCGTCGAGACCGACCTCATCGGCCCGCTCCTGCCAGGCCTGGTAGACCGGCGCGACGTAGGCCTCGGCGAAGAGCGCCGCGGTCTCGCTCGCGGGCTTGTCGCTGTAGCTCACCCCGGCGGCCTCCCAGGCTTCCGCGGCGACCGCCGCCTCGGCGACATAGCCCTCGAACTCCTCGGCTTGGATCGCCGCCATCTCGGCGCGGATCGCCTCCTGCAGGTCAGCCGGCAGGCCCTGCCAGGCCGCCTCGTTCATCAGCACGGTCCAGCCCTGGATCGAGGCGACGTGCCAGTCGGTGACGTGCTTGGCCACCGTGCCGAAGCCTTGGCCGAAGGCCCAGCAGGAGGCGGTGAACACGCCGTCGATCACCTTGCGGTCCAGCGCCGGCAGCACCTCTGCCGCCGGGATCGAGGTCGGCTTGGCACCCAGCGCGTCGACCAGGCGGGCGGTCTCGGTGTTGTGCACCCGGATCTTCTTGCCCTCGAAGGCCTCCAGGCTGTCGATCGGCTCGACCGAGATCAGCGCCTGCGGGCAGAACACGCTGTCCAGCAGCGACTCCGCGTTGAACTCCTGGCGCCAGACCTCGGCCATGTCGGCGCCCCAGAAGGCGTCATAGACCGCGCGGTAGTCCGCCAGGGTCTCGATCAGACCCGGTAGGTTCTGCAGGCCCAGCCTCGGTTCGGTCGCGCTGAGGTAGCCGTTCAGCACCGCCGACATCTCGACCTGGCCATCGCGCACGGCCGAGGCCAGCTTCGGGCCGCCGATCAGCGAGGGATTAACCTTGATCTCCACCTTGCCACCGGTCGCCTTGGCGATGCGCTCGGGCAGGGCCTCGATCACCTCGACGTAGTTGGTGCCCTTCACCGGGATGTAGGCCAGGGTGAAGCTATAGTCGGCCGCCTGGGCGACAGAGGTCAGCAGCAGGATCGCGCTAATCGCGGCAGCGAAGGTAAGGGTTCTCATCATCTCTGTCCTCCCTCGGACTCCTGGAGCCGAACACCGGCCGGGACGCTTTTCATTAGGGAGGGAGGGTAGAGGATCGGCGCGAAGCCGGTTTCACCGGGCTTCCTTGAAGGTTTGACCCGGTTTCTACTCAGCTAGTGGGTCTTGCTGCGCAGGTCAGAGGGGGCCGCGCCGTAGCGCCGGCGAAACGCGCGGGAGAAGTCCGACAGCGAGCGGAAGCCGCAGCGGTAGGCGATCTCGGAGAGCGTCAGGGAACGGAAGGCGTCCGAAAGCACCATGGCATGGGCCTGGACCAGGCGCCGCTCGCGCAGTTCCTCGCGCACGCTGCGGTCATGGCCTGCGAAGACCTTGTAGAGGTAGCTGACGGAGAGGCCGCAGGCGGCGGCGATATCGGCAACCTCAAGGGTCTCGTCGGCGAGGTTGCGGTCCAGGTAGCGCAGCACCCGCGCGCGATGGGCCAGCAGAACGCTGCTTTCCTCCGCGCTCAGCGCCCGGCCGCCGTCGAGGACCACGAAGGCCAGCAGGTCGAGAAACTGCCGCTCGATGAAGTCCTGGTCGCCGGCCTCGCGGAGCGGCAGGGAGTCGAAGAGGCTGCGCAGAAAGCTGTAAAGCAGCCCCACCCGCTGCGGTCCCTCGCCCAGCGGCAGCTCCTGGACCGACCTGAGCTGCGGAATCCGCGTCTGCAGCAGCCGGGTCGGCACCATGACGTTCAGGGTGTCGTAGCCGACCCGATCGCAGCTCTCGTAGGGGATGCCGTTGCTCAGCAGGTACATCCGGCCGGGCTGCAGCTCGAACTCGTGGCTGGCGAGCCGCATGCCCCAGGGGCCCCAGGTGGGGCAGGCCAGCACGAAGAAGTCGTAGGGCAGGCGCGCGATCTGCCGGCGCGTGCGGCGGATGGCATGGCCGCGATAGGAGACGCGGTTGAATCGCAGATCGCCCAGGGCGGTGCTGTCGATCTCGGCATCGAAGCGCTGCCCTTGAGTCGGCAACAGCTCGATCTCTCCCCAGATCGAGAAGAAGACCTCGCGCCAGTAGTCCAGCTTGCCGTCCGGGGGCTGCCCCCGTGTCGAGGCCTGGATCCGCCCGGCGCCGTCTTGGAGCATCGTCAACCACTCCGCCTTGCCGCCGCGCCGCCCGGTCCGGGCGGTCCAACACTATCGATTTCGCCGAGCCGACCTGTCAATCGGCCCGCTGGAGCCGACACCACCAATCAACCTCCGGCCCGCGCCTCCAGCAGGTCGATCTCGCGCACTAGCTTGCGCGCCGTCTCATCGGTCAGCTTGCGGGCGCGGGTCAAGCGGAAGATCTCGTGGCGCTCGGCGCGATAGCCCGCCAGCAGCAGGGCGCGCTCGATCGCGTCGCTCTTCTGAGCGACGTCACGCTCGGCCCCGGTCTTGCTGCGTGCGTCGATGCGGTGGCGATAGAGCTCCAGGATGCGGGCGCCGGCCAAAGCGTAGAGGTCAGCGTCGGCCGGTCCCTGGGCCAGATCGTGCTGAGCGCGCGCAACCGCGGCGAGGCCAGCCTCGGCGGCCGAGACTCGGGCCCGGTCCTCAGCTTCCTGCTCGCTGGGTTCGGCCGGGAACTGCAGGCCGCGCAGCAGCGAGGGCAGTAGCAGGCAGGCAGCCAGCAGCGAGGCGATGATTACCCCCGCGGCCAGGAAGATCGCGATGTCGCGTGCCGGGAAGAGGCGTCCGTCGCCCAGGGTCAGCGGCAGGGAGAGCACACCCGCCAGGGTCACCGCGCCGCGGACGCCGGCCAGCGACATGGCACTGACCAGGCGTAGGCTGGGCGCGAAATGCGCCTGCTCCTGGCGCCGGGAGCGCGGAAACATGAAACGCAGCGAGGTCCAGACCCAGACCCAGCGTAACGCGATGACTGCCAGCGTGATCGCTGCGACGTAGGCGGCGAGCCAGGCCGCATCGACCTGGCCGGCCTCACGCACCGCGGTGGCCGCGCCCTCGGCGATGACCGGGAGCTGCTCGCCCAGCAGGATGAAGATGATGCCGCTGGTGCCGAACTGAACCGTGTCCCAGACCGCATAGCGCCTGACCCGAGTCACCGCCTGCACCCCGCCGCGCTGCTCGACGACGCTCATGGTGACGCCGGCCGCAACGGCTGCCAGCACGCCCGAGCACTCCAGCAGGTCCGCCAGCAGATAGGCGCCGAAGGGGATCAGCAGGCTGATCAGGATCTGCAGGCCGGTGTCCTCTCCGAAGCGGCGCGAGACCCGGCCCTTCACGTCGGCGACGACCCAGGTGACCGCCACCCCGATGGAGAGCCCGCCGACCGCCAGCCAGAGGAAGGTGCCGAGAGCATCGAGCGGCGAGAAGCTACCGGTCACCGCCGCCGCCACGGCAAAGCGCATGCAGACCAGGCCCGAGGCATCGTTCAGCAGCGATTCGCCGGCGAGGATCCGCAGCAGGCGCTTGGGCACCGGCGTGCGCGCGGCGATGGCGGTCACCGCGACCGGATCGGTCGGCGAGATCACCGCAGCGAAGGCGAAGGCCACGGCCAGCGGCATCGCCGGGATCAGCCAGTGCACGAAGACCCCCAGTCCGACCACGGTGACGACCACCAGGCCGAAGGCCAGGGCCAGGATCGTCCACTTGTCGCGGGCCAGCCCCTCCTTCGGCGCGCGCCAGCCGTCGTAGAACAGCAGCGGCGGCAGAAATAGCAGGAAGAAGACCTCGGGCTCCAGCTTGACGCCCAGGTCGGCGACCACGGCGATGAGAGCACCGATGACGATCTGGACCAGCGGCAGCGGGATCGCCACCGGCAGGGCCTTCTGACAGAAGCCGCTCAGCACCACGGTCAGCAGCAGGATCAGGACAACCTCGATCGAGGCCAAGGATAGGGTTCCTCCAGAGCGCGCCGCGTGCGCTCCCTATCCCTTGGTAGGAGGGCAGAGGACCAAGGTCCAGGTTTTCCAGAGCCCTTTTCGTGCGACATCTGCATCAGTGCTGGCAGGACGCCAGACCGCCTCCCCGTCCTGACCGCACGCCACCCCGAGAGAAAGAGATGGACAGATGCCCACAGTCACCGTCAAGGATGGAACCAAGATCTACTACAAAGATTGGGGTAGCGGGAAACCGGTGGTGTTCAGCCATGGCTGGCCGCTCAGCGCCGATGCCTTCGAGGACCAGATGATGTACCTGGCCAGCCGCGGCTACCGCTGCATCGCGCACGACCGCCGCGGCCACGGTTGCTCCGATCAGCCCTGGACCGGCTACGACTACGACACCTTCGCCGACGTCCACGCCGCCATGCTGGCGGATCGCTCGCAGTTCTGGAGGGACATCGCTGTGCCCTTCTACGGTGCCAACCGTCCGGGCGCCAAGGTCTCGCAAGGAGTCATCGATTCCTTCTGGCTGCAGGGTTGCCAGGCCAGCTTCAAGGGGACCTATGACTGTGTCCAGGCCTATTCCGAGACCGACTTCACCGAGGATCTGAAGGCTTTCAACGTACCGACCCTGATCCTGCACGGTGACGACGACCAGATCGTGCCGATCGCCGCATCGGCGGTGCCGGCCGCCAAGTTGGTCGAGTATACCCAGCTCGTCGTCTACGAGGGCGCACCGCACGGCATGTGCACCACCCTCAAGGATCGGGTGAACCGCGACCTGCTGGCCTTCCTAACCAGGGGCAAGGTCGAGACCGCCGACTCGGCGCGGCACGTCGCCTGAACTCCCCACCCGCTGCCGCCGGCGGCAAGTCTACCGGCGGCAGCGGAGGTAGGAGGCCTCAGTTCACCTTGAGCCTGGTCAGCGCCCCACCGATGGTGTCCTTGAGGTGCCGGTCGAGGATTGGAAAGGCCTGGAAGAAGAGCTGCTGGGTGAGATCCGAGCGGACATCCAGCACCGACTTCAAACGCTCTTCGGCGGTGCGCCGATCGCCGTTCAGCTCGTGCGAGAAGGCGGCGACCAGGGAGATGTAGAAATGGGCTCCGGGAGAGTGGAGCGCCCGGTCGGCCAGCTTCGCCGCCTGCGCAAAGTCCTCGTCGGCGATGTGCGACATGGCCAGGACGCTGAGCATCGCGTACTGTAGCGGATCCAGCGGGCTCAGGGTCATCGCTTCCTTGACCGCCTCGCGCGCCGCGTCCGGCTTACCGGCGAGCAGTTCGTTCAGGCCCTTACTGTAGTGGCACTGCGCATAGTTGGGATTGACCTGCAGGGCGCGCTCCAGCCAGTGGCAGCCAGAAATCGGATCGCCCTCCAGCCAGAGAGCCCGGCCCATGTTGAAGTTGGCGAAGGGATCGCGCGGGTCGATGGCAAGCGCACGGTCCGCCGCCGACTTCGCCAGGGCCAGCGGTTCCGCCCGGTCCGCGCCGAACTGCATGAAGGCGTCCTGCCAGTAGGCGAAAGACAGGCCCGCATGCGCGCGCGCGAACTCCCCATCGAGGTCGATCGCCCGGTTGAAGTGCATCGCGGCCAGGTTGTTGTCTGCACGGTTGAAGAGGTAGATGTGCCTCAGACCCAGATGAAAGTGCGACCAGGCGTCGAACTGGTCCCGCTGCAGGCGTCTGGCGTGATCGGCCTCGAACTGCGGCACCTGCAACTCCATCGCGGCGATCACGGAAGCGACGATCTGGTGCCGCGTGACCTGGATGTCGGTCAGGGTCGAGGCATAGCGATCCGACCAGATGAGCGCTCCGTCCTGGGCCGAGATCAGCTCGACCGAGAGCGTCAGCATATCGCCGATCGCCTCGACACTGCCGGCGATCAGGTAGCGGACGCCCAGTTGCTCGCCAATGTTCTGCGGCTCGATCTCTTCGGGCGGGAAACGGAAGGAGGAGCCACGGGCGATGACCTGTGCCCACTTCATGCGCGAGAGGCTCGAGATCAGCTCCGCCGGGACCGCATCGGCCAGGGCCGCGACCGCCGGTCCTTCTCCCATAACCAGGAAGCGCAGGACCGCGACCGAGGGCCTGGCGGTGCCGATCGGCATCGTCAGCGGTTCCTCCGGAGCGGCAGGACTCGGCGCTGGCTGTGGCGCCGAGCGCAAGGGCGCAACGAAGCGCAATCCGCGTCCGTGGATCGTCTTGACGACCGTCTGCTCCGTCCCGCTGTCGCCGACCGCCTTGCGGACCTGCTTGACCGCCGTCGCGATCGTCGCGTCGCTGACGATCCGCCGCTGCCACACGACCTCGACGATCTCGTCCTTGCTGATCACGCGGTCCGCATTGGCAACCAGGTGAATCAGCAAGTCCAGTGGACGCTTTTCGAGGGACACGGGACCATCCGGACCGATCAGCTCGGCACGGTCCTGATTCAATATGAAGTCGCCGAAAGCCCATTCCATACGCGCATAATACCGGCAGCCCTCGCATTTTCCAAGAAGTCCACACGCTCTCCTCATGCCGGCATCAAGCAGGCGGCCGACGCTTGTCCCAATCTCCTTATCGATCGGCAGTAACGCCGACGCCCCAAGACGGAGATACCGGCAATGAATGCAATTACCGCCACTCAACCCGACTATACCGCGATCAAGAACAAGCAGAATGCCGCCTGGGCCTCCGGCGACTATGCCGTGATTGGCAGGACCCTGCAGATCGTCGGCGAGAGCCTGGCCGAGAACCTGGACCTGACACCCGGCGCGCGGGTCCTGGACGTGGCCGCCGGCAACGGCAACGCCACCCTGGCCATGGCCCGACGCTGGCACGACGTGGTCTCCACCGACTATGTCGAGAGCCTGCTGGACAAGGGCCGCACCCGGGCCGAGGCCGAGGGCCTGGACGTGACCTTCCAGGTGGCCGACGCCGAGGCCCTGCCCTTTGCGGCGGAGCGCTTCGACGCGGTGGTCTCGACCTTCGGCGTGATGTTCACCCCGAACCAGGAGCAAGCCGCCGCGGAAATGCTGCGTGTCTGCCGGGCCGGCGGCAAGATCGGCCTGGCGAACTGGACCCCGGAGGGCTTCATCGGCCAGCTCTTCAAGACCCTGGGCGGGCACGTGGCGCCACCGGCCGGCGTCAAGTCCCCGGCCCTCTGGGGCCAGCGCGAATGGCTGGAGACGACCTACGGCGCCCGCGCGGCCTCGATCGAGACCACCGTGCATCACTTCACCTTCCGCTACCGCAGCCCCGCGCACTTCGTCGAGGTGTTCCGCACCCTCTACGGCCCGGTGCACAAGGCCTTCCTGGCAGTCGGCGAGGAGGGTGGAGCGGCGCTCGAGCGCGATATCCTCGAGCTGGTCGAGCGTTTCAACCGTGCCACGGACGGCTCGATGGCAGTGCCGGCCACCTACCTGGAGGTCATCGTGACCAAGTAGGCACTATCAGACCAGCGAGAGCCGGGCCTTGCGGAAGGGCGCAACCGCGTCCGCCCTCAGGGAAACGCCGAGGCCCGGCTGCTCCCGGATCGGCATGACGCCGTCCTCGACCGTGGCCTCGATCGGGTCCTCCACGATGTCGAGATGGCCCGGAATACGGTCCCAGTAGGGGAAGTGTTCCTGGATGTAGAAGTTGGGCAGGGTCGCGCTGAGGTGCATGGCGGCCGCCGTGGAGACCGCCGAGGCGCAGACGTGCGGCTGGACCTTCAGGCTGTAGGCCTCGGCCATCGCGGCGATGCGGCGGGCCTCGGCCAGCCCGCCAGTGTTGCCGAGATCCGGCTGTAGGATGTCGACCACCCGTGTCTCCAGGAGGTCGCGGAAGTCATAGCGGGCGTAGAGCCGCTCCCCCAGCGCCACCGGCTGCGGAATCGCCTCGGCGACGCGCCGCAAGGTGCCGATGTCCCCCGGTATGACTGGCTCCTCGACATAAGCGAGCGCACAGCCCTCGACCGCGCGGCAGAAGGCGATGGTGTCGCCGGCGGTGAGCGCCGCGGAGAGATCAACCATCAGTTCGATCTCCGAGCCCAGGGTGAGGCGCAGCGCCTCGACCCGCGCGATCGCGCGGCGCAGCACCTCCGGCTCTGCCGCCGCGCGCAGCGAGGGGTGGCGCAGGCGGCCCTCGGGCGTGATCTCGGCCAGGGGATAGAACTTCAGGGCACGGTAGCCATCGGCCACCGCCGCCTCGGCCGCCGCCAGCAGCTCCGCCTCGCTGCGCACGCCGAAGTACCAGCCGTTGCAGTAGGTCCTGAGGCCGTCGCGCAGCTTGCCACCCAGCAGCTCGTGCAGAGGCACGCCCAGGGCCTGGGCCTTCAGGTCCTGCATCGCCGTCTCGATGGCGCTCATGGCACTCATCTCCAGCGCGCCGCCACCCTTGGCCCAGAAGCCGTGATCGTAGATCGCGTTCCACACCGCCTCGGACCGGAAGGCCGAGACGCCACCGGCGAGGAAGCGCCCCACCATCTCCTCCAGCAGCGCCGCCGCACCCTGCGCGGCCGTGCCGTAGGCGACCGCGGCCTCGCCGACCCCCTTGCTGCCGTCCTCCGCGGTCAGCTCCAGCAGGACCGGGCGGATGCCGCCGCTTTCGACCAGGAAGACGTCGGCACTCACGATCTTCATTGCAGTGTCTCTTGCACTCACAGTGTCCGGCAGAGCCGGAAGGCCTCCAGGATGGCGGCATGGATGTCGCGCGAGGAGACCGCATCGCCGATGCGGAACAAGGCGTAGCCCTCGGCGCTCTCAAGCTCCGGCAGCGGCTCGCCGGCGACCAGCGCGCGCATGTCGAAGGCACCGCCGTTGGCGGAGCCGCCACGCAGCGAATCGTAGAGCTCTTCTGCCGGCAGGGTCCCGTGCTCGATCACCAGGCGGCCGGTCCGCAGGGTCTCCCGCTCGCCGGTAAAGACGTTCTCCAGGGTGACTTCCAGGCGGTTGTCGATCTGCCTGACGCCGGCCAGCAGCCGGTCCGCCACCAGGGTCACCCCGTGGCCGTAGAGCGCCTTCATCGCCAGTGGCCGCTCGATGCCGCTGGTCTCGACCCCAGCCGACATGTCGGGTGTGACATAGGTCACCGCGGCGCCGCGCTCGGCCAGGGTGCTGGCGGCATTGAGGCCGATGACGGTGCCGGTGCCGTCGTAGAGGAGGACCTCGCCCTCCAGCGCCTCGCCGCTCTCCAGCAGCGACCAGAGGCTCTCGCCCAGCTCCGCGCCCGGCACCTCGCCCTCCAGGGTATCGGGCGTACCGCCGCAGGCGAGGATCACCACGTCGGGCGCGCTCTCGGCGATCATCGCCTCGTCGGCAAAGCAGTTGGTGCGAACCTCCACGCCCAGCCGCTCCAGCTCGGAGAGACGCCAATCGACGATACCGATCAGGTCGCGGTGTTTGTGCAGGCGGGCGGCCAGCAGCACCTGGCCGCCGGCACGCGGCGCGGCCTCGAACAGCGTCACCTCGTGCCCGCGCTCGGCGGCAACCCGAGCCGCCTCCAAACCGCCAGGGCCGGCGCCCACTACCGTCACCCGGCGCCTGACCGCGGCCGGTTCGATCCGGTGCGGCAAGATCTCCTCGCGCCCGATCGAGGGGTTGTGGATGCAGGAGCCCATCCAGGAGCAGTAGGTGGCGCCGACGCAGGGTCGGATGGTCTCCTCGCGCCCCTCGGCAATCTTGCGGGCGATGTGTGGGTCGGCGATGTGGGCGCGGGTCATGCCGACCAGGTCGATCAGGCCCTCGGCGATGGCGTAGCGCGCGGTCGCCAGGTCGTTGATCCGGGCGGCGTGGAAGGTCGGCAGACCGACATGCTTGCGGAAGGCGGCGACGAAGGGGAGCTGTGGGGCCAGCTTCACCATCATCCCCGGCATGTACTCGGCCAGGCCCACCGCGGTGTCGATCCGCCCGTAGGTCAGGTTGAAGAAGTCGATGAGGCCGGAGCGCTCGTGGATGCGCCCCATCTCCAGGAAGTCCTCGTCCGACATCTGGCCGCCCGGCCCCTCGCCCACCGCCATGCGCAGCCCGACCAGGAAGTCGGGTCCGACTCGCTGGCGGATCTCCTCCAGCACCTCCAGGCCGAAGCGGGCGCGGTTCTCGATGCTGCCGCCATAGGCGTCGGTCCGTCGGTTCATCGCCGGCGACCAGAACTGGCCGATCAGGTGATGGTGGACGTGCAGCTCGATGCCGTCGAGCCCACCCTCGCAGCAGCGCCAGGCAGCATCGGCGAACTCGCGGCGAATGCGGACGATGTCGTGCAGCTCCAGTTCCTTGGAGATGCCGCGATGCAGCGGTTCGCGATAGCGCGAGGGCGCCACGGTCGGCAGCCAGTCGCCGGCGCGCCAGTGGCTGCGGCCGCCCAGGTGGGTGAGCTGGCACATGATCGCAGCCCCCTGGCGGTGCACCCGCTCGGCGAACTGGCGGATGTAGGGCAGCGCCCGGTCGTCGTCGAAGCAGAGCGCGCCGAAAACCGAGCCCGAGTCCGGCGAGACGTTGGTCGAGCCACCGAACATGGTGAGCCCGATCCCGCCCCTGGCCTTCTCCTCGTGATAACGCTGGTAGCGCTCCATCGGCAGGCCGTCGACGCCGAAGCGGATGGCGTGGCTGGTGCTGAACAACCGGTTGCGAAGGGTGAGCCTGCCGAGCCTCAGCGGCGAGAGTAGAGGGTCTCGACTGGCTATGTCGCTCCCGCTTCCCTCTGCCGAGGTGATCATGTCGACTGCCCCTCCGCCGCCGGCCTAGTAGGCCAACCGTTCGTAGAGGCCCGCGATCACGCGGGCGCGGCCCTCCAGCGAGGAGACCAGGAGGTGCTCCTGGTGGGTGTGCGCGCCGGCACCGCAGACGCCAAGACCATCAAGGGTCGGCACCCCCAGGGCGCCCGTGATGTTGCCGTCGCTGCCACCGCCGAACTGCCCGTGTTCCAGTTGGAAGCCCAAGCCCTCCGCGACCTGGCGAGCCTGCTCGTAGAGGGCGATCGTACCGGCATGCGGCTTGAACAGCGGCCGGATCGGGCCCGGCTCCACCTCGACGCGCACGCCGTCGGCATCCTCCTCGTCACCGTTCCGTGCCAGACCCGCCATACGGGTCTGCACCAGTTCGATGTCCTCGTCGGTCGGTGCGACACAGAGCACCTCGGCGCTGCAGGCGATCGGGATCACGTTGACGAAGGTGCCGCCCTGGACCACGCCGACGCTGTAGGTCTGGGCGCGGTCGTAGTCGGACCAGCCCTCGATCTTCTGGATCAGCCCGGCCATCGCCCGGATGGCGCTGCGGCCGACCCGGTTGTCAGCGCCGGCATGGGCCGGCCGCCCGTGGACGTGCAGCTTGTAGCGCAGGAAGGCATGACGCCCGGTCACCAGCTTGCCCAGACGTGCCGGTTCCGGCACCAGGACCGTGGCACAGCCCCGCGCCGTCTCCTCGATCAGCGCGCGGGTGGAGGGGCTGCCCACCTCCTCGTCGGAGATGAAGAGGAAAGTGATGCTGCGCGTCGGCCGCCCGCTGCTGCGCAGCACCTGGCGCAACGCATAGACCGCCATGTACATCCCGCCCTTCATATCGAAGATCCCGGGACCATACATCTTGTCGTCTTCACGGCGGAGCTGCAGCGGCCCCTCGATGGTGCCGACGCCATGGACCGTATCCAGGTGCCCCAGCACCAGGACACCCGGCCCCTCCTCCGTTCCTGGCACGGTCGCGCGGACGACATCGCCGAAGCCGTCGCGGCCGGGAATGCGCTCGATCTCGGCGCCCAGGCGCGCCATCTCATCGGACGCGAGGTCCATCATCCGATTGACCCCGGCGAGGTGGGTGGTCGGGCTCTCGACCTCCACCCAGCCGCAGATGCCCTGCAGGATCTCTTCGGCGTTGAAGGTGTTGGAGAGCGTGGCTTCCTTGGTCACGCGCGGCTCTCCCCGTAGATCGGCTGCGGTGGCAGGCGGCCTTCCACGGTGAAGGAGTCGGGAAAGCGCCGCTCGCCCTCGGGATCGCCGATCGGTACCCGGCGCAGGGTACGGCGCTGCGTGGCGTCGAAGGGTTCGCGGGCATGCTGCAGCATGACGTTGTCCCAGATCAGCAGATCGCCCGAGCGCCAGCGGTGCCGGTAGCCGATCGCCGGATCGGCAATGGCGGCACGCAGCTCGGCGATCAGGGCCTCGCCCTCTGCGCGCGGCAGCTCGTTGATGCGCACCGTGGTGTGCTCGCTGAGGAAGAGCACCGGGGTGCCGCTGTCGGGATCGCGCCAGACCACTGGATGCACCGCACGCGGCGCGTCCTCGGGCGAGCCCTCCTCGCGCGAACGCAGCGAGTAGTCGGGACTGTCGTAGTCGAAGAGCTGATAGGTGGTCAGGTCTTCCAGCCGCGCCTTGGTCGCCGCGTCGAGGCCGGCATAGGCCGCGGCACAGTCGGCGAAGAGCGTGTCGCCGCCGACCGGCGGCACCTCGATCGCGTAAAGCACGATCGCCTTCAGAGGGTCGCGGAAGAAGGTGTTGTCGGAGTGGAAGAAGAGCTCGCCATCGCCCAGGATGCCGTCCTTGCGGCCGTTGGAGACGTAGGCGGTCTTGGCCGTCCGCATCGCCGGCGCACGGCGCGAGACCGGGCCGAAGACCTCGGCGAAGCGGAGCTGGTCATCCTCCTCCACCTCCTGCCCGCGGAGCAGCAGCAGACGGTGCTTGCGATAGAGACTCCGCAGTTCCTGCAGCGTCACCTCGTCGAAAGGCCGGCCGGCGTCGAGGCCGATGACCTCGACGCCCACAGCCGCCGACAGGGGCCGGGTTACCAGTGCCATGGTCTACTCTGCGGCTTGCGTGGTGACCGCGGCACCGACCCGGGTGATCGGGCCATAGAGGTTCGGACGGCGCTGGTACATCAGTGGATAGCGCCGCTTCACCTCGTCGATGAAGTCCAGGTCGACGCGCGAGACGACGGTCGTCTCGTCGTCGGAGGCGGTCGCGACCATGGTGCCCCAGGGATCGACCACGGCCGAACGGCCGACGAAGCCGATGCCGCTCTTGGGCTCGATGCCAACCTGGCCGGAGGCGGCGATGAAGACCTGGTTCTCGCAGGCCCGCGCCCGCAGGAAGAAGTCCCAGTGGTCGAAGCGCGGCGACAGGAAGGCCGAAGCGCAGACGATGACCTCGGCACCCTCGACCGCCATGCAGCGGTAGATCTCGGGGAAGCGCAGGTCGGAGCAGACCGAGATGCCGATGCGGCCGATGGCGGTGTCGAAGACCGGGAAGCTGTCGCCGGCCGCGACCTTATCGGACTCGCGGATGCCCGGCATGATGTCCGGCCGGTCCGGCGCATCGAAGAGGTGGGTCTTGCGGTAGAGCCCGATGACCCCGCCGTCGGGGCCGATCAGGCTGGCGGTGTTGTAATACTTGTCGCCGGCCTCCTCGTAGGTCGAGCCCACGATGTGCAGGCCGTACTCGCGGGCGAGCTTGCCCAGCGCCTCGGTGGTCGGGCCGGGAATGGGCTCGGCGATCTCGCGATAGAGGTACTTCTCGCTGAAGCCGAGGCCGGTCCAGAGCTCCGGCAGGACGACGAGCTGCGCGCCCTGGCGAGCGGCGTCCTCGGTCAGCGCAAGGGCCTTCTCGACGGTCGCGTCCTTCTCGCCGTCGACGGCAGTGAACTGGACACAGGCAATGGAAAGCGGTCGGGTCATGGTCTCGTTCCTCCTCTATCGGCCTCAGCCGGAGTATCCCAACGCATCGCGCAGCCGGTACCAGACGGTGGCGGCCGCAACCGCCGGCGTGCGCAGCGAATGAAAGGGGACGGTGGCGAGATCCGAAACCGGCCAATCGAGTTCGGGATCGTCGCCCTCGCCGACCTTGTTCGCCACCACCGCACCTAGCGTGGTCGCCAGTGCCACGCCACGACCGTTGTAGCCCAGCATCGACCAAAGTCCGGGAGCAAGCTTAGCCAGGCGTGGCAAGCTGTCCAGGGTGATGTCGATGCGCCCGGCCCAGGCATGCTTCCAGTCGATGGCTCCCAGCATCGGGAACCAACGCCGCGCGGCCCGGTCGATCGCCTCCAGGGTCGCCGGCGTCGGGCTGTCGCCCAGCGGCCCACGGCCGCCGACGACGAGCCGGCCGGCGCTGTCGACACGGAAATAGTTGGCGAGCTTGCGGGTATCGGACACCACCGTGCCGGCCGGATTGACCGCGCCCAGCAGATTGCGCGGCAGGGGCGCGCTGGCCAGCACCGCCGACTGCACGCCGACGAAGCTGCGCGCCAGGCTGGGCCAAAGAGCGCCGCTGTAGGCGCCGGTGGCCAGCACCACCCGATCGGCCGTGACGGCCCCGCGCTCGGTCTCGATCCGCCAGCCAGGCTTGGCCCCGACCAGCTTGCGCACCGGAGTCTGCGGAAAGAGCTTCGCGCCCCGCGCGGCCGCCGCCGCGGCCAGCCCGTGGGCGTAGGACAGCGGCTGCAAGCCGCCGGCCCGGCGGTCATGCAGGCCGCCGACATAGAGGTCGGTGCCCAGCATCTCCGCCGTCTCCCGGCGGGTCAGCAGCACGGCGTCAGCACCGCGGCGCTGCAGACGCTGTGCCATGGCCTCGACGTCGCGCATCGCAGGTTCGGCGTGCGCGGCCCTGATCCAACCCTTGCGCTCCAGGTCGCAGTCGATGCCGTAGCGCTCGATCAGGCCATAGACGCGCTCGGCGCCGCCCTCGGCCAGGTCGGTCATGCGTGCGCCCCAGCCGGCACCGAAGAGCTTGTCGAGACCCGCAGCGTCTTTCTTCATGCCGGGGATCACCTGGCCGCCGTTGCGGCCCGAGGCGCCCTCGCCGATCTCGCCGCTCTCCAGCAGCGCGACCGAGACACCCCGCTCAGCCAGATGCAGGGCGGTGGAGAGCCCGGTGAAGCCGCCGCCGACCACCGCGACGTCGCAGCCGAGGTCGCCGTCCAGGCAAGGCAGGTCGGGCGCAGGGCTGGCGGTGGCCCGCCAGAGCGAGCCGGCCCGCATCAGGGCGGTGCTGTCCATCGGGTCTCCGGCCTATTCCGCGGCGTTGCGCATTTGCGGATAGGCGGAATCGGCCAGCCCGCGGCTCAGCAGGCCGTCGGCGATGTCGCGCTCGATGTCCTCGCGGCGGCGCTCGTCGACACGGCCGTAGCCGCCGCCGCCGCCCAGCAGGATCTCGACGATATCGCCCTTCTTAACGCTGTTGGACGACTTGGAGCGGATCGGGATCTCTTTGCCGTCGCGCAGGATGCGGGCATGGCCGGGCACCCCGGCACTGCCGCCCTGCAGCCCATCGGCCGAGAAGCGGAAGTGATCCGAGTACATCGAGAAATTCACGTCGTCGGCCAGGATCTCGTAACGCCGGTAGAGGCCGGCACCGCCGCGATGCGCGCCCTGGCCGAAGGAGTCGGCCGCCAGCTCGTAGGAGTGGATGCGGAAGAAATCGTAGCCGACGTCCAGCGCCTCGATCGGCGTGTTGGCGCAGTTGGAGAGCGCGTTGTCGACGCCGTCGCAACCGTCCACCCGCTTGGAGCCGCCGAAGCCGCCGCCCATGGGCTCCAGGTGCACGGCATAGCCCTTCTCGCCGAAGTGGGCGAGGCAGGTCACCGTCGTGGTGTTGAAGCCGAGTGCCGGCACCAGGTCTGGTGCCGCCTGGGCCAGGGCCTTCATCACCGCGTCGTAGGCGCGGTAGGCCGAGAGCATGCGCGCACGCACCGGCGAGGGCGAGCGCGGGTTGACGATGGTGCCCAGCGGCGCGGTCACCGAGATCGGCCGCTTCAGGCCCTCGTTGAAGGGAATGTCGGAGCTGGTCAACACCGACTTCACCGCCGAGAGCGCCGCCGAGACGGTCGAGGAGAAGGGGCAGTTGATGTTGCGGCGCACGTTGGGGTCGCTGCCGGCGAAGTCCACCGCCACGGTCTCGCCAGCGATCGTCACCTTGGCGCGGATGGTGAGCGGCTCGTAGCCCACCCCGTCGTCGTCGAGCTGGGCCGCGCCGAAATACTCCCCGTCGGGGACCTTGGCGATGGCCACGCGCACGCGGCGCTCGGAGTAGTCCAGCAGCTCGCGCATGGTCTCCAGCACCGCATCGGCGCCGAACTTGGCGCAGAGCTGTTTCACCCGGGCAGCACCCATGGCGTTGGCCGCGAACTGGGCGTTGAAGTCGCCGATGGTCTGGTCCGGCACCCGGATGTTGTGGGCGACCAGGCGCTCCAGCGCCCCGCCGTTCCAGTCGCGGTCCATGTTCCAGCGCGACGGCGGAATGCGCAGTCCTTCGGAGTAGACGTCCGAGGCCTCGGCGGTCAGGCCGGCGCTGCCGCCGCCGACGTCGAGGTGATGCGCGACCGAGGCGCTGAAGGCCACCACGCGCCCCTCGAAGAAGATCGGCGTGAAGATGAAGACGTCCTGCAGGTGCTGACCACCGGCATAGGGGTCGTTGTTGATGAAGAAGTCGCCCTCTTCCAGGGTGTCGGCCGGGTGCAGCTCCAGGCAGGGCCGGATGGTGGCGCCGATCGGGCCGAGCTGCATCGGGATCAGCTCCGCCTGGGCCACCACGTTGCCGTCGCGGTCGAGCAGGGCGGCCGAGCCGTCGCGCGCCTCGCGCAGGATGGTGGAGTAGGCCGAGCGGACCAGCTTCACCCCCATCTCGCGACCTGCCGCCTGCAGGCTCTGGCTGATGACGGCGTAATCAATCGGATCGAGAGCCATGACGTCAGTCCTTTCGGATCACGATGTTGTCGGCGGCGTCGCGTTCGGCCGTCCAGCCGCTGGGCAGATAGGTGGTCGCCGTGGCGCCCGAGAGAATGGTCGGACCGCTGATCGGCACTGCCGGCTCCAGCGCGGTGGCCGAGAGGTGCCGGCAGTCGATCCACTGCCCCTCCTCGAAGAGCGGATGGAGCGTCTCGGTCGAGGCCTCGGCGCTGGGGTTAGTCAGCGGCTGCAGCTCACCGATCGGCACCGAGGCACCGACCCGGAAGGAAACGATCTCCACCTTCTGGCTGGCGCCGATGCCGTGCAGGAAGACACGGTAGTGCGCCTCCTCGAAGGCCTTGAGGAGCTGCTCGACCGAGAGGCCCTCGAGCTCGGCTTCCGGCACGTCCACCGAGATCTCGAAGGCTTGGCCGACGAAGCGCATCTCGGCGGTGTAGGTGTAGACCAGGCTGCCGGTGAAGCCCATGGCGGCGAACTCGGCCTTCAGCTCGTCGCGCAGGTCGCGGAAGACGGTCACGCCCTCGCTCGGCCCCTGCTCGATCGGCATCTGCCGGGTCACGGTCGCATACTTGGTGAAGTCGGAGGCGAGCAGGCCGTAGGCCGAGATCACGCCGGCGTTCGGCGGCACCACGATGGTGTCGACCCCCAGCTCCTCGGCGATCTTGGCGGCATGCAGCGGGCCGCCACCGCCGAAGGGCAGCAGGGCGTAGTCGCGCGGGTCGCGGCCGCGCTCGGTCGAGACCAGCTGGATGGCGCGCACGATGTTGTGGTTGACCAGCTTGATCGCACTCTCGGCCATCGCCTCGATCGAGAGGTCGAAGTGCTTGGCGAGCGGCGCGAAGGCGCGGCGTGCCAATTCGGGGTCGATCTCCATACGGCCGCCGAGGAAGGCCTCGGGGCGAACCGCGCCGACCAGGACCTGGGCATCGGTGATGGTCGGCTGCTGGCCGCCACGCTTGTAGCAGGCCGGACCCGGCTCGGCGCCGGCGCTCTGCGGGCCGACGCGCAGCATGCCGCCGTCGTCGATCCAGACGATCGAGCCGCCGCCGCCGCCCACGGTGACGATGTCCAGCACCGGTGTCTGGATCGGCAGGCCGTCGACCTCGGTCTCGTTGGCCAGGGTCGCCTGACCGTCCTGCACCAGGCAGACGTCGGTGCTGGTGCCGCCCATGTCGAAGGTGATGAGGTCGGAGAAGTCGGAGCGCGCGGCCTGGCGCGCCGCACCGACCACGCCCGCCGCCGGGCCGGAGAAGAGCGCGGTGATGGCGCTCTTGCGCATGGCACTGGCCGGCAGACGGCCTCCGTTCGACTGCATGACGCTGAAGCGGCCGGCGAAGCCTTGCTCGCCCAGCTTCTTCTCGAAGGCACCAAGATAGCGGTCGATCACCGGCTGCACGAAGGCCGAGAGGGTCGTGGTCGAGGCCCGCTCGTACTCGCGGAAGACGCGGCTGACGTCGTTGGAGCAGGTAACCAGGACGCCCGGCAGCTCGCGCTCCAGGATCTCGGCGACGCGGCGCTCGTGGGTCGGGTCGACGTAGGCGTTCAGCAGGCAGACCGCGACCGCCTCATAGCGCCCCTGGCGCAGGGCCGGGACGATGCGGGCCAGCACGTCGGCCTCGTCCAGCGCGATCGCCACGCTGCCGTCGGCCAGCAGCCGCTCGCGCGCCTCGAAGATGTCGCGCCGCGCCACCACCGGCTCCGGCTTGCGGTAGTGCAGGTCATAGATCTGCCGGCGGTCGTGGCGCTGCAGCAGCAGCAAATCGCGGAAGCCCGCGGTGGTGACGAAGGCCAGCTTGGCGCCCTTGCGTTCCAGCACCGCGTTGGTCGCCACGGTCGAGCCGTGCGCCAGGTCCTCGATCGCCTCGAAGGGCAGCCCCGCCGCCTCCAGGGCGTTGTAGGCCCCAATATCGGGACTGCGAGGCGTGCTCGGAACCTTGGTCACGACGACGCGGCCGCCGTCGAAGGCGACCAGGTCCGTGAAGGTTCCACCAACTTCAACGCCGATACGCATTCATCTTGCCTTTCGTTCGGGTCCGCGCGCGGCCTAGTCCATCAGGCCCGGCAGGAAGAGAGAGATCGAGGGAAACGCGATCAGAATCGCGAGTGCCACCAGTTCCATGGCGATGAACCAGGCGGTGCCGCGGAAGATCGTCGACAGCGGCACCAGTTCGCCCAAGGTCGATTTTATGACGAAGACGTTGAGGCCGACCGGCGGCGTGATCAGGCCGATCTCCAGCAGCTTCACCACCAGGATGCCGAACCAGATCATGTCGACGCCCATGCCCTGCAGGATCGGCAGGACGATCGGCGCGGTCAGCAGCATGATGCCGATCGAGTCGATGAAGCAGCCCAGGATCAGATAGAGCGCGCAGATCAGCAGGATCACGATGATCGGTGAGGAGCCCACCTCGTAGAGTAGCGAAGAGAGCGAGGAGGGCACGCCGGTGAAGCCGAGGAAGCGGCCGTAGAGACCGGCGCCGACGGCGATGATGAAGAGCGAGGCCGTGCCTTCGGCCGCCATGCGCACGGCCCGGCCCAGCGAGGCCCAACTGAACTGCCGGGTGCCGATCGCGATCAATACCGCCAGGCTGGCGCCGATGGCGCCGGCCTCGGTCGGGGTGCACCAGCCGAAGTAGATGCCGCCCAGCACACCGATGATCAGCACCGGCAGCGGCCAGACCTCGACGATCGCGGTCACCCGATCCATGAAGCTCGGTCGATCCGGCGCGTCGGGAGCCAGCTCCGGGTTCATCTTCACCCGGACGAAAATCATCCCGGCATAAAGCAGTGCGGTCAGCAGCCCCGGCAGCACGCCGGCGGCGAAGAGCTTGGAGACCGAGACCCCGGCGAAGACGGCGTAGACCACCATCAGGATGGAGGGCGGGATCAGCGAGCCCAGGGTGCCCGCGGCCGCCACGCAGCCGGTGGCAAGGCCGGCGTTGTAGCGACTCTTCAACATCTCCGGCACCGCGATGCGGCTCATTCCCGCAGCCGTGGCGACCGAGGAGCCCGAGGCCGCGGCGAAGACCGTGCAGGCTCCGACCGAGGAGATCGCCAGGCCGCCTGGCAGGCCACTCAGCATCACCCGCATCGCCTTGAAAAGATTGGTTGTGAGCCCCGTCTCGGTGCAGATATAGCCCATCAGCATGAACATCGGCACCGCCGAGAGCGACCAGTCGCCGATCAGCTCGAAAGGCACGGTCGACAGCAGGGACGACGCAATCTTGAAGTTCGCCACGATGGCGAGGCCGCCGAAGGCGACGCCGGCCAGAGCGACACCGATAGGAATCCGCAGCGCCAGAAGCAACAGCAGACACGGCATGCTTAGATACCCGATCGCAACGCTGCTCATGCTGTCGCTTCATGTCCTCCATCGACAGAAAACACCATCCCGGCAAGGCCATAGCGCTGGAAACAGGCTTGTCGCCCCGCCACTGCCGATAGCAATCTGGCTGGCACGAAAAGGCCCAATTGCAGAGGGACCGCACCGTTCAAATGCGATAGTATAGGCTCGCCAGTGAACTTTCATCATGAAAATTTCATCGGGTAGGCTGGCGGCAATGGGGTAGGAGCAGGGACATGACACGGCCTGGGACGATAGCGGCAAACGACGAGGAGACCCCCGACCTGGAGAAGTGGGACGGGCGGCAGCTACACGAGCTGCGCCGGGCCCGCGGCCTGACCTTGAAGGAGCTCTCCCTGAAAACGCAGCTCTCGATCGGCCTCCTGAGCCAGCTCGAGCGGGGCATCTCTGCGCCCAGCATCCGCTCGCTGCAGGCCATCTCCCAAGCCCTACAGGTCGCGCCGGTCTGGTTCTTCAGCAAGCGCCAACCCGTCGATGTGCCCGAAGCCGAGGCCGAGATGATCGTGCGGCGCGGGCAGGGTCGCCTGCTCAGCTTCAACGAGCACTTCCGCAAGGAGATGGTGACCTCGGACCTGGCCGGCGCGCTGGAGGGTCTCCTGGTCACGGTCGAGAGTGGCGGTGCTTCCGGCGAAAAGCCCTACAATCATCCCGGCGAGGAGATGGGCTACGTGGTCCGCGGCGCGCTGGAACTCTGGGTCGATGAGACGCACTATCACCTGGAGACCGGCGACACCTTCCGCTTTGCCAGCACCCGACCGCACCGCTTCGCCAACTGGGGCGAGGAGGAAGCCGTCGTCCTCTGGGTGATCACCCCGCCTTTCTATTGAGCGCCACCCGCTGGCCTGTCGAACAGCGACACCCTTTTGCCAGAGACGTCAGGATGCTCTGTAAGATTGGCTCGGGTGCGATTGGTTCGAGCGGTAGATCGCTGACATCGGAGGAGAACAACTCCTGCCTCTCGGGAAACCAGCGTTTGCGCACATTCTCATTCGAGTCGCCAAAGCGCTCCAAGACGTAGAGAGCGGTATCTTGTGTCGGACGCTGCCCGATACCTGTAACGCTTATATAATTATCAGGCAAATGATCAATTATCATGGGCAATTGATCAACTCTCGATGGACTTTCGTTTCGGTTCTTTGCTTGTTCAAGATTGACCCTCCGAAGCAATTCTTGCATTTCGGCGGAAAGCCCCACGTTAGAGGGGGTAGAGATCTCATAGGACGAAAGGTCTGCCACGCCAATCTGCAGCATGAAATCTGCAACCACATCACCCCGGTGCAGCTCACTGCGGTCCCATATTCTGGGGACTATGGCTTCTTCTCCGAACAGGGAGGCCCAGCGATCGAGCATGACATCATATCGGAGCAACGAAAGATGACACATCCCCTTGATATATTCATTTATTTCTCGAACCTCACCCCTTTGGCGCAAATCTGTTGAATACTTACTTGATAAAAGCGAATCTTGCCGTCTTAAATACACCACAATTTTGATTTCATTAAAAATAGAAGATAATAAATTGAATATCTGTGCGACTTCTTTATCAGTCCTATGCGATAGAGACTCCGTCGACATAATAAATTTTTTAGCCGCATCGTCTCCGCTTCCAATTTCTTTTCTAAGTTTTATCTCAAGAGATTCCCGGAAAGCGATGTGCTCATCAATAGATCGAATCGAAAAATCAGTCAATCTGCGTGACAACTTTTCCGAAAAGTTCTTCTTGTTGTGCGGCACGCAATATGTGCTAAGGGCAGCGCTGATGTAATTCATCCGTAAGGGATTGACAGCGCTCTGCAATGGCACAATTCCTCGGGCTTGAAGGCCCTGAGCATTGCGCTTCAGGAAGTTCTGGACGCTGGAAGACCCAGTCTTCATGGTTCCGATGTGGAGAAAACAACACGACGTCGACACCGCTTTCGTGCTCATCGACAGACTTTCCCCAGCTGACGTCCAGGATGGACCCTAGTGGTATCTAATCAGATGCCATTCCGGACCCTTACACGGCACCTTGGGTCCGCCGGGAGGTCTCTTGACTGGTATTCCCCGGAAGGACCCCACCTCGTACCGATACTGCCTGAGGCACGGTTCGAGCGCAACCGGCGCACCCCTAGGCATCGGAGAAGTGGCGAGTTGGTGGGCGCCGGGCACCTGTCCATCCACCACGGGGCAGGACGGGTCAAACGCGCTCTTTCGGGCCGCACTGGTCCTGTGGTCAGCGGCACCGAACGAACCAGCGAGCAGATTCAGGTGGCTCATATCTCCGGTTAGGAAGGTCAAGCAATCCTGCTTGTCGGCCAAGTGCTGGCGGGCCATCACGATTGCCGGCTCCTAATAGTCGAGCCCGGTCATGACGGCACCGGTTTGCTCCGCGATGTAGCCCTCTGTTCCGCCGACAAAGTCACCTAAGTCAAACAAAAACCGGCGGCCCGAAGG
Organism: Rhodospirillaceae bacterium N.6G; assembly: GCA_046233115.1. Lineage (GTDB taxonomy): Bacteria > Pseudomonadota > Alphaproteobacteria > Kiloniellales > JACOMY01 > JACOMY01. The sequence continues at coordinate 92,800 of JBJXHM010000015.1, forward strand.
CCGCCGGTCGTCGTTCGGAGACGGTAGGAACCGTCAGTTCGCCGGATAGCTGGCGACGTCGATCTTGTCGAAGAGCTCCTTCTTCAGGATCTCGTAGTGCGCCTGCTCGTCCAGGGGATCCAGGCCCTCGAACAGCTTGGTCCACTTTGCCACCGAGGCGTCGTAGCTCTCGACGACGCGGTTGGTGATGGCCGGATCGACGCCCAGGTTCTTCTGAGCCAGCTCGGCCAGCGCCTTGGCGTCGGAAGCGATGAAGGCCTGGCTTTTGGCCACCAGCTCCGAACCGGGCTTGACCATCTCGACGCCGTGATCACCCATCGCCGCCTCGGTTGACTGGGTGTTCTTGATGTAGGCGATCGAGGAGCGGACCATGCCCATCGCGGCCTTGTCGAAGAGGATCCGGCGCTGCTCGGGGGTGCGGCCGGCCCAGAACTCGGGATTGTAGCCCCACATCGGGCCGGAGTAGTAGACGCCCAGCGGCAGGTCCAGCACGTACTTGGCAACGTCCCACCAGCTCCGCGACTGCAGCGACTCCAGCGGGTTCACACCGCAGTCCAGGGTGCCGCGCTCCAGGCCGGTGAAGACCTCGCTGGAGGGCACGTTGACCGGCACCGCCCCCATGTCAGTGGCCCAGCGCGCCCAGAGGCTGCCCGGCATGCGCAGGCGCTTGCCCTGCATGTCGTCGAGGGTCTCGATCTTGGTGCGGCAGAGCAGCAGGTAGGGCGAGGTCGAGTAGCCGCCGCCGTAGACCACGCCGACCTTCTTGTACTCGGCCAGGATGTCCGGATCGGTGAAGGAGACCTCGGTGCTGGCCGCCATCGAGATGTAGATGTCGGAGTTGACCAGCGAGAGGTCCGCCAGCACGTTGGTGATCGGCAGTTCGGAGGGGGTGTAGGTGCCGGCGTGGTAGGCGACGGTCGCGAGGCCGTCACGGATGCCCTGCAGGGTCGAGCGCGCCGGGATCAGCGAGCCGCCGAGGAACACCTTGAAGGTGATGTCGCCGTTGGTCGCCTCGCCGACCTCCTTGGCCCACTCGGTGTAATCATAGACCGAGAAGGGATGGTTCTGGTCCAGGAAGTTGTTGGCCACGAACTCCTCGGCCAGGGCCGCCGTCGCCATGCTGCCGGCGACCGTTGCGGCCAGAGCCGCCACTGCCAATCTGCTGTGCTTCATCAAATCACTCTCCCTTGTTGATGCCTACCCGTGGTTCGGTGAGACGGCCGGGCGCTCAGCCCTTGGCCGCGGTGGATACCTCCAGCGTCCGGCTGCGCACCCGCAGCCACCAGCCGTAGGCCGGCGGCCAATCCTCAAAGGCCTCCGGCCCGCCGAGTGCGACGGCAGCCTGCGCCGGCCAGTGCGGATTGAACAGGGCCTCACGGCCGATCGCGACAAAATCCGCCCGCCCCTCGGCGACCACCGAGTTGGCGTAGTGCGGGTCGCGGATCAGACCGACCGCCATGGTCTTGATCCCTGCCTCGCGCTTGATCTGCTCGGCATAGGGCACCTGATAGCCCTCGTAGCGCGGCACCACCATGGTGGTGGTGCGCCGCTGCAGACCGCCCGAGGAGCAGTCGACCACGTCGACGCCGTGCTTCAGGAAGGCCTTGGCCAGCGCCACGCTGTCCTCGATTTGCGTGCCCCCCTCGTTGTCGTCGACACAGGAGAGCCGGTAGATCAACGGCAGGTCGGCCGGCCACTCGGAGCGCACGGCATCCGCCACCTCCAGCGCGAAACGCATGCGGTTCTCCAGGCTGCCGCCGTAGTCGTCCTCGCGCGTGTTGGACAGCGGCGAGAGGAAGGAATGGATCAGATAGCCGTGGGCGCCATGGATATTGAGGGCTCGGAAGCCCGCCTTGCGCGCCCGTGCGGCCGAGGCGGCGAAGGCGTCGAGCGCCCGCTTGATGCCGTCGGCGTCGATCGCCTGCGGCACCGGCCAGCCCGGATTGGCCTCGATCGCCGAGGCCGAGACCGTCGGCCAGGGCGTTTCGCCGCGGGCCTCGCCGTCGGCCGCACTTAGCGGGTTGAAGCCGTGCCAGGGGCGCTGCACGCTGCCCTTGCGTCCGGCGTGATTGAGCTGCGCGCAGGCCACCGCGCCGAAGCCCTCGATCGCCTCCACCAGGCGCGCCAGGGGCTCGATCTGCCCGTCTTCCCAGAGGCCGAGGTCGGCCCAGGTGAGCCGCGCCTCGGGCAGGACCGCCAGGGCCTCGGTCACCACCATGCCGGCCCCGCCGACGGCGAAGCGTGGCAGGTGCAGGCTGTGCCAGGCCGTCGGACGGCCGTCGCGGGTCCCGTTGTACTGCTGCATCGGCGAGATGACGACACGATTGGGAATGACGACCGATCCGATCTCGATGGGATCGAAAAGGCCGATCCGTCCGACTTCCGCCATGCTGGTTTTCACTCCTTGACACCCGAAACGTTCGCGCAGAGTGAAACTTATTGACGATAATTTCAATAGCGCGCATGCTCCGGCTACGCTCTTTTCGTGCCAACCAGGAACAGCATCCGGAGATCGGCGATGGGCCGCCTTGACCTCGCAGCGCAACTGGCCGCCAAAGCGTTGCTCTGGATCGGCTGCCTGGCGATCGGCCTAATGGCGATCCACGTGACGGTCGACGTGCTGCTGCGCAGTTTCGTCGCCCAGGGCATCCAGGGTACGACCGAGATCGTCGCCTTCTACTACATGGTCGCAGCCGTCTGCCTACCGCTGGCCTGGATCGAGCGGCGCGACGAGCACATCAACGTCGAGATGCTCTATCGAGTGCTGCCGGAATGGGGCAAGCGGTCGCTGCTGCTGCTGGGCTCGCTGGCCTCGGCCACCTTCTTCGCGATCTTCACCTGGCGGTCCTGGCTGGACGGCGTCAACGCCTACTCGACCAACGAGACCATGATGGGCTTTGCGGCAATCGTGATCTGGCCGGCACGCTTCATCCTGCCGGTCTCCTTCGCGCTGGTCGTCGTCATCTGCGTGATCCAGTTGATCCGCCTGCTCCGCGGCGACGCGCTGGAGACCTTCACCCCCAAGAAGATGGATGACGACGCCACCTTCCGCGCCTGAAGATCGTGGTCATCCCCTCTTTCACCAGCCCAAACAGTCCTGTCCTATCCTTAGCCACGCCCTACGCAGCCATACGCGCGCGGGTGACGGAGCGCTCACCGAGGAGACCTTAGACATGGAAGTGCCCTACCTGCTGCAGACCGAGGACCCGCCGGAGATCCGCTGGCCCAACGGCGCGCGCTGCGCCGTCATGCTGAGCTTCGACTTCGATGCCGAGACGCTCTGGCTCGCCCGCGACCCAATGAACGCCAAGCGCCCCGGCGTGCTCTCGGCCGGGCTCTACGGCGCGCGCGTGGGCGTGCCCAAGATCCTGGAGCTGCTGAAGGACTTCGAGCTGAAGGCCAGCTTCTACGTGCCGGGCTGGACCGCCGAGCGCCACACCGCACGCTGCGAGGCGATCCTCGCCGGCGGCCACGAGATCGGCCACCACGGCTATCTGCACGAGTGGATCCAACCCGACGACCGCGAGGGCGAAATCGAGGCGCTGGACAAGGGGCTGGAAGCCTTGAAGCGGACCCTGGGCGTGGTTCCGGTCGGCTACCGCTCGCCGGCCGGCGAGACCAGCCCGGCGATGATCCAGCTGCTGCACGAGCGCGGCTTCCTCTACGACAGCTCCTTCATGGACAGCCTGACGCCCTACCGCCATCGGCTCGAGGACGGCTCGCCCGGACCGATCGAGCTGCCCTGGCACTGGCGCACCGACGACGCCCCCTTCACCCTCTTCGCGATCCAGACGCCGCGCACCATCCAGGGCCCCAACCCGATCCTCGACCTCTGGCAGGAGGAGTTCCGCGAGATCTACCGCTGGGGCGGCCTGCTGGACCTGGTGATGCATCCCCAGTTGATCGGTCAGCCCAACCGCCTGGCGATGCTGCGGCGCTTCATCCAGTTCATGCAGGGCTTCCCCGATGTCTGGTTCGCCACCGGCGAAGAGGTCGCGCGCTGCGCGGCCGAGCAGTGCTGAGAAAGGCAACCTCCATGCGCTTCGAGGGCAAGGCCGCGATCGTCACCGGTGCCGCCAGCGGCATCGGCCAGGCCACGGCCGCGCGCCTGGCCGCCGAGGGCGCCAAAGTGCTGGCGGTGGACCGGCAGGACTTCCCCGCCGAGCTGCCGGACGGCGTCCAGCCCTTCGCGCAAGATGTGGCGGCCGACGCAGGCCCGGCGGCGATCGTCGCCGCCTGCCTGGAACGTTTCGGTCGGCTGGACATCCTGGTCAACAACGCCGGCGTCGGCGGCTCGCGGCCAGTCGGCGAGGTCGACGACGCGGCGATCGACCGCATGCTCCAGGTGAACCTGCGCGCGGTGCTGCGGCTGACCCGCGAGGCGCTGGCCCACCTGCCGCGGCCCGGCGGCCGCATCGTCAACGTCGGCTCGATCTTCGGCCTGACCGGCTTTCCCGGCAGCGCGGTCTACGGCGCGACCAAGGCCGGCGTGATGCACCTGACCCGGCAGATGGCGGCCGACTACGCGCCGCACGGCATCCTGGTCAACGCCATCGCCCCCGGCGTCATCGAGACCGGCATGACCCGGCGCCGCCTGGAAGAGGACGAGTGGTACCGGCGCGCGATGGTCGACCCCACCCCGCTCGGCCGCGTCGGCCGGCCGGAGGAGGTGGCGCCGCTGATCGCCTTCCTGGCCTCCGAGGAGGCCTCCTTCATCACCGGCGCGGTGGTCCCGATCGACGGCGGCTTCGGCGCAGTGCACTACCTGAAGAGCTGACCGAGCGAGCCGGCCCGGGCCGCCGCCCACTTCCCAGCGGGGGCAATCTGCGTCAGCCGACCGACAAGGGCTTTCGGCCCCGAAGGTGGCTTGGCCGCAATTGGTTCTGCCTTGCCAGCTCGAGCCGCTCTTCGGCGAAGCGGATCCCGTCCCGGGCGTCCTGTTCGCCAAGCGCCTCGACGTAGTCGCTCCAGCCGGAGGTGCGGAGGCGGTCCAGCAGCTTGCGGGTATCCTCGAAGAACCAGGCCGTCCGGTCGAGAGTCGCCACATCGACGAAGCCTGCCGCCTCGAGCCATTCCTTGTCGGTGCTGCAGGGCTTCATCGCCAGACCGATATCCAGGCGTTCGACCCAGGCCGCCATCTCGGCGGTGAAGGGGTCCTCACCGCAGTACCAGTCGCCGATCGCCAGCCAGCCGCCGGGCTTCAGGACCCGATAGGCTTCGCGGAAGAGGGAAGCGGTGTCCGGGATATGGATGATCGCGTCCTTGCTGAACACGAGATCGAACCGCTCGCCCTCGAAGGGCAGCGGCCCGGGAACGACCCGCTCGATCCGGATCCGGTCGGCCAGGCCGTGAGTCCGGACGGTTTCGGCAGCCCGTTCCAGGACAAGGGTCTCGACATCGATACCGGTCACCATGGCTGCGCCCAGGTCCTCGACCAAGGCGCAGGCCGGCCCGGCGAGGCCGACGCCGATGTCCAGCACCTGCTTGCCGCGAAGGTCGAGGCCCTCGACGATCTTGGATACCTCTTCCCGTCCCCCGGGCGACATGAAGCCCGCACCGAACTCCAACTCCAACCAGCGGACGAAATGGTCCGTGTAGTGCTGCGTCTCCACCCAGGGAGTGTCTCTCTGACTGTCTGACATGGTTCCGCTCCACAGTTCCGTCCTGCCGCCTGGCGGCAGCGACCGATGGGTCGCAGCGCAACACTATTCGACGGGGCGAACTGCAGCGTTACAAGCGCGTGACGGCGCCCGGCCCCAAAGGCTTTGGCGCCCGAGCGGCGCAAGCCTATGATCGCCTGTCTCTTCGAAAGCAGGTCGGATGAAGGTACAACTCGATCTTCTCGGAGGCTTTGCGGCGCATGACTCTGCAGGGAGACGGCTTACCTTTCCGACCCTGAAGTCTGAAGCCTTGCTTGCCTACCTAGCACTGCAGCAGGGACGGACGGTCTATCGGGAGAAGCTGTGCACCCTGCTCTGGGGCTCGTTCGCCGAGGCACAGGCCCGATCCAGCCTGCGGCAAGCCTTGCTGCGGATCAGGCGCACCTGGCCAGCCACGATGCCGTGCTGCCTGGTTTCGAGCGGCAGGGAGGTAAGGGTCGAAGCCAACGGTCTCTCGGTGGACGTGACGGCCTTCGAGAGCTTCGCCGCTGCGGGTACGCCCGAAGCCTTGCAGGCGGCCGCAGACCTCTATCGCGGCGATCTGCTGGAGGGCCTGGCGATCGACGAACCCGATTTCGAAGACTGGCTCATGGTGGAGCGAAGCCGCTTGCAGGCGCTGGCCCACGGCGTTCTTCAGGGGCTACTGCAGCACTACGCCAGTACCGGAGCGATCGAACGCGGCATAAGGGTGGCCAACCGACTGCTCGCACTGGACCCCTTCCAGGAGAGCGTGCAGCGAACCCTTATGCGGTTCTATCTCTATCAGGAAAGGCGCGGCGCGGCGCTCGCCCAGTTTCACCGCTGCCGCCAAGTCCTGCAGGAGGAACTCGGTGTGGAACCCGAGCCGGCGACCCAGGCGCTGTTCCGGCAGATCCTCGCAGCGGAGCCGGACAGTCTCTGCGAGCATGGTTTGGATACGGGCTTGGGCGAAGAGGCACCCCCTGCCTCGCACCCGGAACGGCCTGCGCACCGGCCGACCACGCTCTCGAGCCCGCGGGACGCTCACGTCACCATTGCCGTCATGCCCTTCGAAGACCGTTGCGATGAGCCTGGGCAGGGCTACCTTTCCAGCGGGATAGCCGAGGACATCATCACCGCGCTGACCCGCTTTCGCGAGATCGCGGTGATCGCCCGCAACTCGTCCTTCTCCTACCGCCACGACCAAGCATCGCCACGGCAGATCGGCCAGGCACTCGGCGTGCACTACCTGCTGCTGGGCAGTCTGCGCCGGCAAGGCAACCGGAGCCGCCTGACGGCAAGCCTGATCGAGGCGACCAGCGCAAGGCAGGTCTGGGCCCAGGCCTACGACGCTTCCCTGGACGAGATCTTTGCCGTGCAGGACGATCTCGTCCGGCAGATCGTCGTTGCCCTGGTCGGCCAGATCGCCGCCGACAGGCTGTCTCAAGCAAGGCGAAAGCCGCCGGCGAACTGGAGCGCCTACGACCATTGGCTCCAGGGCATGGCGCATCTGCGACGGGTCGACGAGGAGTCCCTGGCGGAGGCGCGCGCAGCCTTTCAGCGAGCCGCCCGAGCCGATCCCGGATTTGCACGCGCCCACGCCGGCATTGCCATGACCTGCTATCATGCTTGGAGCTGTTTCAACTGGAACGCTTGGGCGAACCTGCAGTCGCAAGCCGCCGATCATGCCCGCAAGGCTTTGGCGCTGGACGAACTCGATCACCACGCGCACTGCATCCTCAGCACCAGCTACGTCTTCGACCGCCAGTTCGGACGCGCGGAAAGCCACCTGAACCGCGCACTGGCCTACAATCCCAACGACGCCAACACTCTGGCCAACGCTGCCCTGGTCTGGTCCTTTCTGGGCGAGGCCGGAAAGGCCGTTGAAACGGCCGAGACCGCCCTGCGGCTCGATCCCCACAGACCCGACTGGTACTCGGCCTTGCTCGGCCTTGCCTACTTCGTGAAGCGCGACTATCCCGCAGCGATCAAGGCGATGGAGCAAGAACCCCAGGCAATGTGCGACACCCGCGCCTACCTCGCAGCCGCCCATGCCCTGGCCGGCAACGACAAGGATGCCAAGCATCACAGCAGAGAGTTCCTGCGGTTCTGCGCCAGTCATCTGGGCGGAGACCCGGCGAGCGAAATCCATCGCTACATGACGTGGCTGGTCGATTCCAACGCCTACAGGCGTGTCGAAGACCGGGATCATTTCCTCCTGGGGCTGAGAAGCGCGGGACTACCCGTGTAGAGCCGGACAAACCCTGACTGATGACGATCAGCAATGAGCGCCCGCCCGCGTCACACGCGGGTGAAGCGGGCGTGCTTGCCCGGCTGCCCCTCCGTCAGGGCCGAGATCAGCACGCCGCGCAAGGCGACGATATGGGCGACGATCGCCTGGCGGGCGGCCTCGCCGTCACGCGCGGCGATGCAAGCGGCGATCTCCGAGTGATCGACCACCTCCGGAGCGTAGAAGGAGGCAGTGCTGGCCTCCAGGAAGTAGAAACGGTCGAACTCCCGGATCACCTGCACCGCCGTGCGGTGCAGGCGGTCGCTGCCGGTGGCCGCCGCCACGCACTCGTGGAAGGCGTTGTTGAGCAGGATCAGGTGCTCGACCTTCTCGGGATTCTGCCCAGCCTTGGCCGAATCGAGCCCGTCGCTCTCCGCGGCCAGGGCCCGCATCTCCGCCAGGTCCTCGTCGGAAGCAACCTCCGTCGCCCGTGCCGCGCATTCGCCCTCGATCAAGCTGCGAAAGCGGAAGAGGTCGTCGATGTCGGACAGGTGGATCGGCGTCACCATGTAGCCGCGCCGCGGGATCGTCTGCACGAAGCCCTCCATCTGCAGCCGTAGCAGTGCCTCGCGCACCGGCGTCTTGCTCATCTCCAGCTCTTGCGCCAGATCGGCCTCGATGAAGGCCCGGCCAGGCTCCAGGCTGCAGGTGACGATGCGGTTGCGGATGCGGCCATAGGCCTGGTCGGTCAGCGATCGCGCCCGACCTGTCCCGGCAAGATCCACGCCGTCGAGGCGGAAGACGCGGTCGATCCTCGTCCCGCCCCTGTTCGGCATCCCCATTCGCCACCTCGCCTCTGTCCGTCGCGCCCGGCTTCAATCCAGCCGTGTGCACTGCACAATACGGGCTGGACATCCAGCCAGCAATATGCGCGATAATATATCACGGCGCGTACCACGAGCCACCTCTTCCCTGCCTTGTCCGAAGAACGGAGATAGATGGCCAGCTACCTCACCCGACGACTCCTGCTCGCCGTGGCAGTGCTGCTGGTCGCACTCCTCCTGCTGTTCCTGCTGATCTACGCGGTGCCGGGCGACCCGGCGACGATCGCGCTGGGCCCCCGTGCGACCGAGGCGCAGAAGGAGCTCTTCCGCCATCAGATGGGGCTGGACCAGCCGCTCTTTACCCAGGCCCTACGCTTCCTGCTGCTGCTGGCGGAGGGCGATTTCGGCACCGACATCATCAGCCAACGCCCGGTCGCGCAACTGGTCTTCTCGGCCCTGCCGCTGACCGTGCTGCTGGCCGTCGTCGGGCTGGGCTGGGCGGCACTGCTGGGCATCCCGCTCGGCATCTGGGCGGCGCTGCGCCGCAACTCCTGGGTCGACCGGCTGATCGGCATCCTCTCCACCAGCGTGGTGGCGCTGCCGGCCTTCCTGACCGCGATCTACGGCCTGATCCTCTTCTCCGTCACCCTGCGCTGGTTCCCGGCGATCGGCGCCGGCGAGCCCGGCGACCTCGGCGACCAGCTCTACCACCTGGTCCTGCCGGCCTTCGCCGTCGGCGTCGCCTGGGTCGGCTACATCGCCCGGCTGGTGCGGGTCGCGATGCTGGAGACCCTGGCCGAGAACCACGTCCGCACCTACCGCACCTTCGGCCTCTCCGAACGACGGATCGCGCTCAGCTTCGCGCTGCCGATCGCGGTGGTGCCGGTGATCTCGGTGCTCGGCGTCGGCATGGGCAACCTGCTGTCCGGCGCGGTGCTGGTGGAGATCGTCTTCTCCCGGCCGGGGCTGGGCTCGCTCGCCTACCAGGCCGTCATCAGCCGCAACTTCCCGGTCCTGCTGGGCTCCGTCGTGGTCACAACGGCGCTCTACGTCGTGGCCAACTTCCTGGCCGACCTCTGCGTGGCGCTGCTCGACCCGCGGGTGGCGGAGAAGGGCTGATGGCGACGGCAAACCCCGATCCCACCAGCCTGCCGGCGAGCCGCTTCTCCAGCCCGGCCTTCGGCGTCGCCCGCCGGCTGCTCGGCGATCCGGCCGGCGCGATCGCCGCCGCCGTGATCCTGGCCTTCTTCGCCGCCGCCTTCTTCGCGCCGCTGATTGCGCCCTACGACCCGATCGCCATCAACCCCAGGGAGCGCATGCAGGGGGCGAGTTTCGCCCACTGGCTCGGCACCGACCAGCTCGGCCGCGACGTGCTCAGCCGGGTGATCTACGGCACCCGCACCGCGCTGAAGGTCGCCTTCATCGGCACCGGCGGCGCGCTCGTCGTCGGCCTGGTGCTGGGGCTGGCCTCGGGCCTCGGCTCGAAGCTGGTCGACAGCGCGCTGGTGCTGCTGAACGACTCGCTGAAGTCGCTGCCGCTGGTGCTCTTCGCTCTGGCGCTGGTCACCATCTACGGCCCCTCGATGGCGACCCTGATCTTCGTCATCATCATCTCGATGGCGCCGGGCTATTACCGCGTGGTCCGCAACCAGGTGATGGTGCTGCGCAACGCCGACTACGTGATCGCCGCCCAGGCGATGGGCGCCTCGCGCCTGCGCATCGCCGCCACCCACCTGCTGCCGAACCTGATCGGCCCGATCCTGGTCCTGATCGCGATGGACATCCCGGCCGTCATCGGCATCGAGTCGGGCCTCAGCTTCCTCGGCCAGGGCGTGCAGCCGCCGGAGTCGAGCTGGGGCAACATGCTGGCTGAGGGCTACACCTACGTGCGCCAGGCCCCGCACATCGCCATCGCCGCCGGCCTGCCGATCGTGCTCTCCACCATCGCCTTCACCTTCTTCGGCGAGGCGTTGCGCGACGCACTGGACCCACGCGCGATGGGAGGGCGGCAATGAGCCTGCTGGCCCTTGAAGACGTCAGCATCCTCTACGGCCGCGGCCTGCTGCCGGCCGTGCGCAACGTCTCGCTGACCTTGGCGGCCGACGAGACCCTCGGCATCGTCGGCGAGTCGGGCTCTGGCAAGTCCAGCCTGGCCGCCGCTATCATGGGCCTGATGCCGGCCGGCGCCCGCATCGAGGGGGCGATCCGCTTCGCCGGCAGCGACATGGCCCACCTGCCGGCCGAGGCGCTGCGCCGCCTGCGCGGGCGCGAGATTGCCGCGATCGGCCAGGACCCCTTCACCGCGCTCAACCCCGTGGTTCGCATCGGCCGCCAGCTGGTCGCCTTCCAGCACTGGCAGACCGACCTTACCAACGCCCAGCGCCGGGCCAAGGCGGTGGAGATGCTGGCCAAGGTCGGCCTCTCCGACCCGGACGCACGGATGCGCCAGTTCCCGCACCAGCTCTCCGGCGGCATCCGCCAGCGCGTGGCCATCGCGGCCGCCCTGCTGGCCCACCCCAAGCTGCTGATCGCCGACGAGCCGACCACGGCGCTCGACGCCACCACCGAGGCGCAGATCCTGGAGATCATCCGGGAGGCCCGCTCCGCCATCGACGGCGCCGTGGTCTTCATCACCCACGACATCAGCGCCGTCGCCCGGCTCTGCGACCGCATCGCCGTGCTCTATGCCGGCGAGCTGGTGGAAACCGGCCCGGTCGCCGCGGTGCTGGCCGCCCCCCGCCATCCCTACACCAAGGCCTTGCTCGCCTGCGACCCGGCCCGGATCGCAACCGCCACCCGCCAGCTGCCGACCATCCCCGGCATTGTCCCGCCGCCCAATGCCCTGCCCACCGGCTGCGTCTTCGCTCCCCGCTGTCCCAACGCCTTCGCCCGCTGCGGCAGCGAGCGCCCGACCCCCACACCGACACCCTCCGGCGGCATCAGCGCCTGCCATCTGGAGGCGGCATGACCGAGACCGAGGCCCTGCTCGAGATCAAGGACCTGGCGGTCCGCTACCCCGCCGGACCGATCCTCGACCGGCTACGCGGCGGACCGCGCGAGGTGACGGTGCTGCCCGGCACCAGCCTCGCCATCGCCCAGGGCGAGACCCTGGGCCTGATCGGCGAGAGCGGATCGGGCAAGACCACCCTGGGCCGCGCCGCGGTCGGCCTGACGCCGATCTCCGCCGGCTCGGTCCGTGTCGGCAGCCATCTCGCCACCAGCCTCAAGTCCAAGGTCTGGGAGCAGATCCGCCGCGAGGTCGCGCTGGTATTCCAGGACCCGGTCGCCGCGCTGGACCCACGCATGCGGCTCGGCCGCTCGGTCACCGAGCCGCTGGCGATCCACCGCCGGATCGACGGCTCGCGCCGCGAGCGGGCGATCGAGCTGCTTGGCCAGGTCGGCCTCTCGCCCGACTTCGCCGACCGCTTTCCCCACCAGATCTCCGGCGGCCAGGCGCGCCGCGTCACCGTGGCCCGCGCGCTGGCGCTCCGCCCGGCGCTGGTGGTCGCCGACGAGCCCACCGCCGGCCTCGACCTCTCGGTGCAAGGCGAGCTCCTGAACCTGCTGAACGAGCTGCAGGCCCAGCTCGGCGTGAGCTTCCTGCTGATCACCCACAACCTGGCGGTCGCCCGCCACGTCACCGACCGGATCGCGATCATGTACCTCGGCCGGATCGTCGAGACCGGGCCCTCGGCCGCGATCTTCGCCAACCCGGCCCATCCCTACACCCGCGCGCTGCTGGCCGCCCACGACGAGACCGCCGCCGATCGCGGCGCGCTGATCGAGGGCGAGGTGCCGAGCCTGCGCGCCCGGCCACAGGGCTGCGAGTTCCACACCCGCTGTCACCTGGCGACCGAGCTCTGCCGCAAGACGGCGCCACCCTCCCGTTCCGTCGGCAGCCGGCACAGTGCCGCCTGCCACTATGCCGAGCCGGCTGCCGCGCCCGCCGCTGCAGCCCTCGGCACCCCTTAGAAGAAAGCTGCTTGCGCAATAACCTGAAAGACACGGAGGTACACATGTTCAACGTCACACGTCGGCAATTGATGCAGCGCCTGGGAGCAGGCGGCCTGGCCCTGGCGGCCGGTAGCCTGATGGATGCGGGCGCGACCTTCGCCCAGGACGGCAAGGTGCTGCGCATCCGCAACGACGGCGACATCCAGCGCCTCGACCCCGCCACCCGCGGCGGCTGGTACGACGAGACCACCATGTTCGCGATCTTCTCCGGCCTGGTCCGCTACACCCCGGGCGACAAGTGGGCCTGGGAGAAGGACGCCGCGCTCACGATCGACGACAGCGACCCTATGAACATCGGCTTCGAGCTGCGCCCCGGCATCATGTTCACCAACGGCTTCGGCGAGATGACCGCCGAGGACGTGAAGTTCTCCTACGAGCGCTTCCTCGATCCCGCCGTCAACGCCGTCTACCAGTCCGACTGGGCCGCGCTCGACCAGGTCGAGGTCACCGGCAAGTATACCGGCGTGATCCGCCTGAAGAAGCTCTTCGCGCCGCTCTTCACCTCCACCATGCCGCACGCCTCGGGCCTGATCATCAGCAAGGCGGCGATGGAGAAATCGGGCGAGCCGGTGATCGGCACAGACCCGCTGGCCTGCTCCGGCCCCTACCAGCTCTCCGAGTGGCGCCCGCGCGAGATCATCCGGCTCACCCGCAACCCCGGCTGGCCCGGACCCCAGCCCTACTACGACGAGATCCAGTTGCTGCCGGTGGCCGACCTGACCTCAGGCGAGACCGCCTTCGATGCCGGCGACATCGACTGCGTGCAGATCGCGGTCAACTCGATCCCCTCGCGCGATCCCGAGCAGGACAATCTCGTGGTCAAGCCGGCGCTGGCCTACACCTGGCTCGGCATGAACATCGACAACCCCAAGATCACCGACGTGAAGGTGCGCCGGGCGTTGCAGCTGGGCATCAACGTGGATGAGGTGGTGGCCGCCACCTTCGGCGGTGCGGTCGATCCGGCCTACGGCATCGTCCCGCCGCCCCTGCTGGGCACCCGCGACAAGACCCTCTATGGCTACGACCCCGAGAAGGCCAAGGCGCTGCTGGAGGAGGCCGGCGCCAGCGGGCTGGAGCTGACCCTTGTGTTCGGCACCAACCCCGACCTCTTGATCGCCGGCCAGGTGATCCAGGCCCAGCTCGCCCAGATCGGCGTGAAGCTGAACGTCCGCCCGATGGACACGGCGACCCTGACCGCCCAGGCCCAGGACGCGGAGGGCTACAAGACCATCGAGGTCTTCTTCGAGACCTTCACCACCGCCCCCGATCCCAGCTGGGTCACCGAGTGGTTCACCTGCGCCCAGGTCGGCGTCTGGAACTTCCAGCGCACCTGCTCCAAGGAATGGGACGACCTGAACGCCAAGGCCCTGGAAGAGAGCGATCCTGCCAAGCGGGCGGCGATGTACGTCGACCTGCAGGACAAGCTGGAGGAGACCGGCGCCTACGTCTTCCTCTATCACGGCGTGAACGCCTGGGTGTCCAAGTCCGGCATCAAGCCGGCCTACAGTGCCGATGCGCAGTGGGCCCTGCTGCGCGACTTCTCAGCCGCTTGATCGCCAGCGCATAGCGCTGTCGGCGCCGGCCCGCACCCCCGCCCGACCGCCCACGGAAGTATCCTGGGAATGGGCGGCCGGGCGGGGGTGCGGGCCGGTTCCGCGGTCACTCATCATACAGTAGCGCCCGGGAGGAGCGAGCCTCCCGGGCGTCCTTCCGACGTCAAGGACCCAGACCATGCAGAACTACTTCGTCCGCATGACAGGAGAGGCTCCGGCTCCTTTCGAGCAGATCATCGTTCCGCTCTCCGACGGCACCCGCCTCACCGCCCGCCTCTGGCGGCCGGAGAAGCCGCTGGCGGAGAAGGTCCCCGTGGTCCTGGAGTGGATTCCCTATCGCCAGACCGACGCCATGGCGGTCTCCGACAGCATGATGCACGGCTATTTCGCCGAGAACGGCATCGCCGCCTGCCGCATCGACATCCGCGGCTCCGGCAACTCCGAGGGCCTGCTGCGCGACGAGTACCTGAAGCAGGAGCAGGACGACGCGCTGGAGGTGATCGCCTGGCTCGCCGCGCAGGACTGGTGCAACGGCAAGGTCGGCATGATCGGCATCTCCTGGGGCGGCTTCGCCGGCCTGCAGGTCGCCGCCCGCCGCCCGCCGGCCCTGAAGGCCATCGTCACCGCCTGCTCGACCGACGATCGCTATTCCGACGACGTGCACTTCATGGGCGGTGCCTTGCTGTCGGACGGCATGCAGTGGGGTTCCGGCTTCTTCGCCCAGCTCGGCCGGCCGCCGGATCCCAAGCACGCCGGCGAGGCCTGGCGCGAGATCTGGATGGACCGCCTGGAGAACCTGGAGCCGCCGCTGGCCTCCTGGATGGCGCACATGGAGCGCGACGCCTTCTGGAAGCACGGCTCGATCTGCGAGGACTACGACGCCATCGAGTGCGCGGTCTGGGCCGTGGGCGGCTGGGTCGACGGCTATTCCGACCCGATCCTGCGGATGATGAAGCATCTCAAGGCGCCGCGTAAGGCGCTGATCGGACCCTGGACCCACATGTATCCGACCTGGGGCCAGCCCGGCCCCCGCATCGACTTCCTGCACGAGTGCATGCGCTGGTGGCGCCACTGGCTGCTGGACGAGGACACCGGCATCATGGACGAGCCGATGCTGCAGCTCTGGCTCGGCCGCGATCCCAAGCCCGACCCGCTGGCCCCCGAGATCGGCGGCCGCTGGATCGGCCTGGAGAGCTGGCCACCCCCAGCGCCGGTCCAGGCCTTCTTCGCCGACGACCGCCGCCTCGCCGCCGCGCCGGGTGCGGCCGAGCCCAAGATCGTCATCGACAGCCCGCTGGCGCTCGGCACCGGCGGCGGCGAGTGGTGCCCGCTCGACGGCGGCGGCAACGGCCCGGAGTTCGCCGGCGACAGCCGTGCCGACGACGGCCTGTCGCTCTGCTTCGACACCTTGCCGCTGGAGGAGCCGCTCTTTCTGGTCGGCATCCCCACGCTCACCCTGCGGCTGGCCTTCGAGGGACCGCACGCCCTGCTGGCGCTGCGCCTGAACGAGGTGGCGCCCAGCGGTGCCTCGACCCGCGTCACCTTCGGGCTGCGCCGGCTGAAGCGGCCGGAGGGCGTGGCGCCCGGCGAGACCTTCGAGGTCACCATTCCGATCAAGGGGGTGGCGCACGAGTTCGCGCCCGGCACGCGCCTGCGCCTGGCGCTCTCGACCAGCTACTGGCCGATGGTCTGGCCCGAGCCGGTGCAGAACGCGGTCACCATCGAGCCCGCCTCGCTGAAGCTGGAGTTGCCCGGCATGCCACCGGCGGCGATCCACGAGCAGCCGGCCTACGGCGAGGCAATCCATTCCTGCCCGGTCCCGACCGAAACGCTTGCGCCCGGATCGATGAGCCGCGTCGTCCACTGGGACCAGACCAGCGGCCGGGTCGAGCTGATCGCCCGCAACCGCCATGCGACCTGGTCGATCGATGGGCTGACCCTGGGCGGCTCCGGCGGTCACGACTACTCGGTGCTGCCGGCGGACGGCATGTCGGCCCGTGCGACCTTCCAGACCGTCCAGACCTACCAGCGGGACGACTGGTCGATCCGGCTCGATTCAGGCTCCGAGGTCTATTGGCAGGATGGGCGGCTGGTGCTGGAAGCGCGCTACGATGCTTACGAGGGCGAAGCACAGGTCTTCTCCCGCCGCTGGAAGCGCAGCTTCGTCTACTGAGGGGACCCATGACAGAGCAACGGCTGATCGAGGTCCCGGCCCGGCAGGGCCGGGTGGTGGCGCTGAAGGCGGGCGAAGAGGTCGCGGTGGTCAACACCCACGGCGGCCAGGTGGTCGACACCTGGGCCTTCCCGCTCGATGCACCCGACGAGTACCTCTCGATGGAGCACAGCCGGATCCTGCACTACCGGCTGACCTTCCGCCCCGGCGACCGGCTCTGCACCGATACCTGGCGACCGATTCTGCTCTTCCTGGAGGACAGCTCGCCCGGTGTCCACGACACGCTCTGCCCGGCCTGCTGCGAGGCCAGCTATCGGATCTTCTACGGTCATGAGGGCTATCACGACAACTGCAGCGACAACCTGCGCCGGGAGCTGGCCAAGCACGGGCGCACGATCGGCCGCATCCCGACGCCCTGGAACCTCTTCATGGAGACGGTGGTGGAGGAGAACAGCCTGCTGAAGGACTATCCCAGCCGCACCGGCCCCGGCCAGTACGTCCGCCTGCGCGCCGAGCTCGACTGCCTCTTCGCCGTCTCCGCTTGCCCACAGGACATCATCGTCATCAACGGCAGCGACGGCGTGCCCAGGGACATCCAGCTCCGTATTTCCGGGTGAGGCGGGGCCCCGTCGGAAGGCGTCAGAACGAGACCTCGTAATAGAGGTCGTGCGTCTTCAGGGTGAAGCGTCCCGTCATGGCGGCGGCGTCCTCGTCCGTGCGCACGACGCGACCGTCGGTCCGCTCCTGCAGGCGCTCGACCAGCGAGGGCAGCGGGAAACGGCCCCAGCCGACCTTTTCGGCCATGGCGACATCGGTCGGCAGCAAGGCCAGCTCGAGCGCGTCCATGATCTCCAGCCCGTCCTTCTGCAGGGTGGCGTTGTGGCTGCCGTGGTGGCCCACCTTGTAGACGATCGTGCGCCGCAGCAGATCCGGCCCGGTGACCTGTCTGCCGTCGGCGGTCTGCCAGGTCACGTCACGCCAGGACATCCAGTTGCCGACCTGCGCGTCGGCGGCGAACAACAGCACCGGCCCCTCCAGGTCGGCGGGGCCGAGCTCGATGGCGAGCACCAGGCTCGTGTTGTTGGTGTCCTCGTCCAGCTTCAGCGCCAGGCCTTCCGCAGACTCCAGCCAGGCCTGCTCGATACGCCGCCAGCGCTGTGTATCGGCCTCGCGATCGGACGCGTCCACCCGGTCCTGCCAGTAGTGACGCTGAAAGAAGTCCATCGCCTTCGAGGCTTGGAGCGGCAGGGTCACGGAGGGGTCGAACGGCGTCTGCGGACTGGCGGCGGCCATCGGAGCCACGGTCGCCAGTTGGCTGCGATAGGCACCGAAGGGATAGACCTCGTCCGACCCGTGCTGCGGCGCGCTGCGGCCGATCTGCTCGCGGTTGCGCGGCGGGCCGAGCACATAGAGGCGCGCGGCCCCCTCCAGGATCTCGACCGGTGCACCGCCGGGCTCCTTGTACTCGATCGCCTTCGAGATCGTTTCGATGGTCTTGAAGGAGTCCCGCGAATGGGCGCCACCACCGCCGCCGTAGAAGCCCTGCCTGCCGTCACCGGCAAGGACGTCGGGCTCGATGAAACCCAGCAGCGATTCCAGCAGCGCGGTCGCCTTCGGATCGGCGCCCTGCAGGCGCTGACGCGTGAGCGCTCCGGTGAGCGCCCTGAGCGCCTGGTAGCGATTGCCGGCCAGCTCCTGGGCCAGCGGGTCTTTGCTGTTCTCGGTCCAGGCAAACCAGGTCGTGGCCACGGTGAAGCTGTCGCGGAAATCCTTCTTCGCCAGCCGGAAGCCGGAGATATGGTCAGCGTGCTCGTGGGTGATGACCAGCAGATCGATGCGGCCTTCGGTTTCCTCCAGAAGGTTCTTGACCGCCTTGCGGACCAGAGTGCTTCCGCCCTTCTTCGACTGGTGGATGCCGCAGTCGATCAGGATCCGGAAAGGCGCGCCGGCACTGCCGGTCAGGGTGATCAAAAAGCAGTCCCCCACGCTCAGGCGGTACATCCGGATCCGCACGGATGGGGCGTCTACGCCGGCCGCAGCACCGGTGCTGGGACATCGTGCCATCGCCTCTACCCTCCTCCCTCTGCCCTGCCGCCTGTCCTCAGTGGCCCCGATGCAGCACCGCGAAGGGCTGCTCGACCAGCCGGTCGTCCGACAGGTAGGGATCGACCTGGATGCCGGCGCGGAAGTCTCGCTGCCGTTGCGCCCGGGACTGGCTGCCCAGGCGCTTGCGGATGACGTACCGGATCTGGCCCTGGTCGGCGTCATAGACGATGGTGCAGCCGCCGCGATGGAAACCGCTCTCGCCCTGTGGCTTCCAGCGCTGCGTGATTTCGATCACCACGTGGTTGAGGATGCGGCCGTCGGCGCGCACCCGACGCAGCGGCCGGACCGACAGCACGCGGAACTTCGAGACTTTGCCCTTCACCCCGTCCAGGGTCCGGGTCACGTCGCCTCTACTGCTGGTCAGGATAACGCCGAACACGCGCCGTGAGGCCTCCTCGCCGCCCTCGATCAACGTCGGCAGCCGGCGCGTCAGCTCGCGCGCCGCGCAATTGGCGGATCTGTAGGCGTCGGCCCGGTCGGCATCGAGGGACCAGTCAAGATCGATTCCCGCCAGGATGTCAGGAACCTGGCCGATGAAGGTCTCCGGCCGCTGCCAGGCGAGCCCGTCCACCGAGAGATTGGAGACCTCCGCCGGATAGATACCGCGCGCCCGGAAGGCGGACACGAAGGCGACGCGATAGGACTTGTCGTCCTCCGGCACCACGTCCCGGTCGGCGGTGACCAGGGCGCGCAGGTAGTCGCCGAAGGTCAGGTCGATCGGCGGACAGTAGTCCAGGGCCCGGATGCAGATCCGCAGCACCCGGCCGGCGGTATCTGCGGCCTCTCGGGCCAAGCGCTCCGTCAGATCAGCGGAAATGGCACCGTCCGGCAGCACGCCCGAGCCGCCGGTCGCCAGGCGCAAAAGGTCCTGGATCCGGTACTCGTAGATCTTCAGAAAGGCATCGAAGACGGCGGACACCAGCACCGCACCGCGGGCATGCGGCTCGCTGTGCGCCTGGTAGTCGGTCTTGCTCGGTTGGATCCGTACCCAGGTGCCGGACGCCTCGTCGAATCGGCTGATCGCGCTGCGCAGGGCGCCGCGTGCTCCAATCGCCTGACCGAACTGACTGGCCAGCCCCGCCAGCAGGCTGCCAGTTTGAAGGTTGCCCCCACGCAGGTCGCCCCTCGACTTGGCAATCTCGTGGCGTAGCGGCTCGGGCATGGTGAAGTGCTGCAGCAGTGCCACGATATCGGCGAAGGCCTCGTGGAAGGCCAGCATGTCGAGGTTGGTCGGCTCCTTGAAGTAGGGATGGATGCCGTCCAGCAGGGCGTGGCAGACCTCATGGGCGACGATGTCGTGCGAGAGGCAGGTGAAGATGGTGCCGCCGGGCAGGTTGTCGCCGGCCTCGACCGCATCGGCCTTGAAGTAGCCGAGCAGCAGCGCACGCCGTGCCGGGTCGTAGTAGGCATTGGCCTCGCGCAGGGCATGCGGATAGATGCGCAGCCGGCGCACGAACTCGAAGCGGCTCGATTTGGTATCGCCGGGCTCACGCTCGGCCCAGAGGGCGCTACGGCCCAGCGCTTCTTCAAAGTGCGCCACCGTCCGCATGGCCACCGCATAGACCATCTGCTGGTGGAACTGGGGCGAGCCCTCCGAGGGGGGCAGGCCGTCCTGGGCCAGGATCGCCGGCTGGTTCAGGTCCACCGGCAGGTAGGCGCTCTCGCTCGCCGGATCGATATCGACCACCTCGAAGTAGTCGCCGACCGGGCCGGGTTTGAGGTCGCGCTCCCAGGGAATTGCAATGGTCGCGACCTCCAGCTCCAGGGTATCGAGCCGGGTGCCCATCAGGGGATCGAAGGCGAAGACCCGCAGGCGGCGCTTGGCCGGCGGTTCGGCCAAGAAGACCCTCGGACTCGGCAAAGACGCTGCCGCCGCCGCACCACCCGGCGACGATCCGGCAGGCTCTGCCCCGGCAGCGCCGGCGACCGCTCCACCGGAAGGTCCGCTGCCCGGGTCGCGCCGCAGCGCGCGGGCCACCGCCAGTTTCAGCGCCTTGGAGGCGTCGGGGTGATCGGCGATGGCCTCGAGCAGCCGCTGCTGGTCGACGGCCGCGGCAGCGAGGTCATCGAGGTCGCCCGGGTCGGCCTCGCCCAGCAGGTCCTGTACAGCCTCGGAGCGCTGGCTGATCTGCACAGCCTCCAGCTCCAGCATCCGCTGGGCCCCGCTCAGGCGCTCCGTCGCGCCCAGGCCGATCAGGACTCGCAGGAGCGGGAAGGAGACCTCGTCCGGCTCCTGCCTGGTCAGCGCGCTGACGGCCGCAGGCGCAACACCGAGGGCCGTCAAGGCCTGGAGGGTCCCCTGCCCCAGACGGCGGGCCAGGCGCCGGTCGGCCGTCTTGCGCGCGCTCGAAAACAGGGCCCGGCGCAGCGCCTCCACCCGCGCCCAGCGCTGATCGGCCGGGTAGAGGCCATCCAGGACGCTGCGGTGCTGCTGCACCCACAAGGCCGCCGCGGCCGCGATCTGCGGCGTGGCGGCCGAGGTACCACCGCCATCGAGGTCGAAGAGGTCGGGACAGCCGAGGCGCGCCCAGGGCACGTTGGGCGTAAAGGCGGAGAGCGCGGTGGCCTCCTTACGCCGCGGTCCGTAGCAGCCGGCCATCTTGCGGAACGGTAGGTCCGCATAGGCCCGCCCGTCGGCCATGACGCCACAGGCGGCGATCACCCGGTCGAAGCGTGCCGGATAGACGATATAGCGGGTCGGCAGGTTGCCGAAGTTGTTGCCGGCCGCGGTCACCACCACGACGCCCTTATCGTAGAGTGCGTTGGTCGCATCCGCCCAGGGCGTCGAGGCCAGACCGCCCATGCTCATGGAGACGACATCGATACGTGTGGCGGCGTCGTCCGCCAGGCTGTGAACATAGTCGAGTGCCCGGGCAATAGCGCTGTTCTTGAACAGCACGACGCCCTTCGCCACCCGCAGCGGCACCACCTCCAGCGCAGCGGCTCCACCGAGCGGCTGAGCATCGCGGTAGAGCCCGGCCAGCAGCGCCAGGGTTCCAACGCCGTGGCCGGGGTTGCTGTTCAGTCCGCCTGCGCCGGGATCGCTAGCGCGATCCGACGCCGGAATCTCGGTGAAGTCGCGTTGTAGCGTCTGGCTCACGTGCGGCGGCGTCGAGCTGTGCCCTGGGTCGTAACCGGTGTCGAGATGCGCGATCCGAACCCGCTCTTCGGGGGCTGGCGCCCCCACGCGATCGCGCGCGTCACCCAGCTGGCTGTAGGCCTTGCCGGCGAACCAGAGCGCTTCAGGCCCGGCGGCGTAGATGTCGGTGTCCGGAGGCTCCGGCGCGCCGCACTCCCCCAGGATGCCGAAGGACTGCCTGGCCTCGCTTGCCCAGATCCAGGACTGCTCGATATCGGGCTCGGCAAATGCGATTCCGGCGGCCCCCGCCACCCCGAGACCCTGGTCCAGCAAGGCGTGGCACAGGTCCCAAGGGTTGGCGCCCTCGTCTTCCACCGCGGCCAGATGCCAGACCGGCGCGTCCCGCACGCCCAGGCCGCGGTGTGACTCAGCCTCTATGCTTGGCAGAAGCGGGCTCAGCGCAACCTGCCGCGCGCTGTCGCCCAAGGCAAGAGTCCCGGTTTTCGCATCACGATGCGCTTTGACGAGGAACTGCGGACTCAGCGATACCATCGGATCCCCCGCACAGCTTCTTGTTCCGGAGTATTCCGGCCCTACCATTGCTCGGCTACGATAGTCCAGAACACGACTTAATAGAGAAAATCGCCATTGCAGGCATCTCACCCTCCCATGATTCGCCCATAATCTCGCGGTTCATGGTCAACAGGCACCCCAATGCTCCAATTCATTGCAGGAACGGACCAGCTTTGACTCTTGCATCACCTGGCCAGTGCGGAGCTTTCCACAAAAACACTATACCAAGCGGCAGTTAAAAACAATTAATTTTCGCAATTTCTTTAATTTTTACCATCAAGACACACAGTGGCTTCGTGTGCCTGCGGGACGTCGCTACTGCTCACCACCCGGCGCCGCCGTTCTGCTGATGGCAACGCCGCGGGAGAGGAAGGAGATACCCTGCGTCCCGGCACCGCCAATCATGATGGCCTCAATCACCGGCGAGACCACCGGCGTGGCGGACTGCCACTCGACGATGTAGTTCGCCCCGACGCCGCCCTTGTCGTCGGAGATCGCCGTCAGGAAGCTCTTCGATTCAAGCGATCCCAAGGTCACCGGCGCGGCGAGCAGCTCGGTCAGGAGCTGTCCTGCCTGATCGTAGTAGGCCACCCGTTCCAGGCTGATCTCGCTCTCGGGATCGACGTTGTGTACCACCAGGGTCGAGGCCAGACGCTCGCGCCGGTTCTCCTGCGTGTAGACGCGTGAGTAGGAGGGCACGTAGACGGTCTCGCCTAGCCACCGCATCAGGCCCGAGGGCTCCTCGGCAAGCGCAAGCGGCGATCCGGCCAGCAGGAAGGCCAAGTAGAGAATCAGAGACTTCGCCATCGCTCTCGCCGCTTCCATCGGTCAATCCGCAGTGGAGCCATCTTCCTAGGATCGCGCCCTGGGATCAATCCCGACCAGAATCGGCCTGACGCTCCGGCACGGCGGCCGCCCCCCTCCGCCACCGACAGGTCGTGGTACGCGGCCATCGGTTTGCCATGCCGATGGAGATGTTCGGCGGTAGCCAATGTTCGGCGCCGGCCCGATCGGCACGGATGCCGGTCCCACACAAAGCTACGGGACCGGCGTCCTCTCAATAGGTCAGGAGATCCTCGATCCGGATCGGAAAGCGGCGGATGCGCTTACCGGTCGCGTGCCAGATGGCATTGGCAATGGCGCCCACGGTTCCGGTTACCCCGATTTCACCAACCCCCTTGATGCCGAGGGCGTTCACGTAGGGGTCGTCCTCATGGACGGTGATGACCTCGAGCCCGGAGACGTCGGCATTTACCGGCAGATGGTAACCGGCGAGATCGGCATTCATGATCCGGCCGGTGCGGGGATCGTGGCGCGCCTCCTCGTGCAGGGCGAAGGAGATGCCCCAGATCATCCCGCCCATGAGCTGGCTCTCGGTCAGTCGGGGGTTGATGATCCGTCCCGCGGCAAAGGCGCCAACCAGCCGCGTCACCCGCATCTGGAAGAGGTCGGGATCGACCGTCACCTCGGCAAAGACCGCGCCGTGGGAGCTCATCGCATAGTTGGCCGCATCCTCCGGCGGGCGGGAGGCGCTGCCGCTTCCGGTCACCTCGGCACCGCCGGCGCGGGCGATGATGTCGACGAAGGACTCGCTCCGGCTGTCATCGCCCTCGACGGTAAGCCGGCCGCCCCGCGGCACCAGCCTGGCGTTGCCGGCACCGTGCAGCGGCGAGGCGGGGTCCGCCGCTGCGCGTTCCCCCAGCCGCCGGATCACGTCGCTACCGGCCGCGTGCAGCGCGCTGCCCGCCGTCGCGGTGTGGCCGGAGCCGCCGGCGATGCCGCCGTCCGGCAGGCTGGAGTGTCCGGCACGAAACTCCAGCTTCTCCAGCGGCAGGCCGAGGCTGTCCGCCGCGATCTGCGCGAGCGCAGTCCAGGCCCCCTGCCCCATATCGATGGCCGAGGTTTCGACCAGCGCCGTGCCGTCGGGGCGCAGCGTGGCGCGCGCCTCGGCGGCGAACATCGGACAGGGGAAGAGCGCCGTGCCCATGCCCCAGCCGACCAGCATCCCCGCCTGGTCGCGAAGCTGCCCCGGCTGCAGCGGCCGCCCAGCCCAGCCGAAGCGCGTCGCCGCCTGGGCATAGCACTCCCGCAGCGCCTTGGAGGAATAGGGGCGGCCGGTACCGGGTTCCGTCTCCGCATAGTTGCGCAGGCGGAAGTCCAGAGGATCGATCCCGGCGGCCTCCGCCATCTCGTCCAGAGCACACTCGAGCGCTGCCGAGCCGGAGGCCTCGCCGGGCGCCCGCATCGGCCCGGGCGTGCCGATGTCGAGCCGCACGGCGCGATGGGTGGAGCGCAGGGCGCCCGCCGCATAAAGGCCCTGCGAGGCCCCTGCCGCCGACTCCACGAAATTGTCGAAGGACGAGGTCGCGGCGAGCCCCTCGTGGTCGATGACGGTAAGCGCGGCGGCCTCGTCGATTCCGAGGCGCAGCCGCTGGCGCGTTGCGCCGCGATGGCCGACGGGGCCGAACATCTGCTGCCGGGTCAGCATCAGCTTCACCGGCCGCCCGGACAGGCGCGCGCCGAGGATCGCCAGCACCTGCGGACCCGTGATGAAAGCCTTGGACCCGAAACCGCCACCGAGATAGGGGCTGCGCAGGGTAACGTTCTCCGCCGGAATGCCGAAGAAGTAGGCATAGCCTGCGCAGGTCAGCGCGAGCGCCTGGCTCGGCAGGTCCAAGGTCAGACGATCGCCCTCCCAGGACGCGACGACGGCATGAGTCTCCATCGCGTTGTGGTACTGCGCGGGGGTCTCGTAGCGCAGGTCGAGCGAGCGGACGGCCGCCCTGTGCCCGGCCTCGACGTCGCCGTGCTCGACCGCGGCCGGCGTGCCGAAACCCTGCGGCTCGAAGGAGAAGGGCTCGCCGTCATCCAAGGTCGTGCGCGCCGGCTGCGCCTCGTAGCGCGGGCTCAAGAGGCGAGCGCCTTCCGTCGCGGCCTCCAGGGTCTCGCCCAGCACCAGGGCGATCGGCTGGCCGGCATAGCGGACCGAGTCGTCCTGCAGCACCTCGATGCGGAAGGAGAACATGGTGGGTTTGGCCGAGGGATCGCCCTGCAGCGCGGGCCGGTTCTGCGGCGTGATCACGTGGGCCACGCCGGGATGGGCTTCCGCCGCGGTAACGTCGAGATGGGCGACCCGGCCGCGCGCGATCGTTGCCGGCACGAGGACGGCGTGAAGCAGGCCGGCGGGCGCATTGTCGGCGGCGAAGGTGGCGGCGCCGGTCACCTTGGCGATGCCATCGCGGCGGGTGACCGGCTGGCCCGAGTTCGAGCCGAAGCGGGTGAGGGTCTCAGACATGGGCAGGGTCCCCGACAGGAGCGAAGGGAGAGGCAGGCAGCGCAGGCATCCGCGCCGGCGTGCCGGCCGCGGCCATCGCCAGCGCGCGGATGGCGGTGCGGCGGGCAAGCTCGATCTTCCAGGCGTTGCGTCCCGAGGGCGCGCTGCCGGCCAGCAGGGCCACCGCCGCGCGTTCGAAGACCGCGGTTTCCGGTGCCTCGCCGGCCAGCAGCGCCTCGGCCTCGGCCACCCGCCAGGGCTTGGCAGCGACCGCTCCGAGGGCCAGCCGAGCCTCGGCGATGCGCCCGCCCTCCATCCTGAGCGCCGCGGCGCAGGAGGCGACGGCGAAGGCAAAGGAAGTCCGCTCCCGCACCTTCAGATAGCGGGCATTGGCTGAAAAGGCCGCCGCCTCGGCCGGCAGGCGGATCGCCAGGATCAGCGCGCCGGGCTCAAGTGCCGTCTCGCGCTCCGGCGCCTCATCCGGCAGGAGGAGGAAGTCGACAAGAGGGATCTCGCTTTTGCCGCTTGGGCCCGCCACCTCGACCACGGCATCGAGCGCGGCGAGCGGCACGCAGAGGTCCGAAGGGCTCGTCGCGATGCAGGCCTCGCTCCAGCCCAGCACGGCGAGGTTGCCGTTGTCGCCCTCCCGCGCAGCGCAGCCGCTGCCGGGCACACGGCGGTTGCAGGCGGCCTCGGGGGTCTGGAAGTAGGCGCAGCGGGTCCGCTGCATCAGGTTGCCGCCGAGCGTGGCGGCATTGCGGAGCTGCCCGGATGCGCCGGAAAGCAGGGCCTCGGCGACCATGGGGAAGCGCCGCGACAGCTCCGGGTGATCCGCGACCTCGGCATTGCTGACGAGCGCACCGATCCGGGTGGAGCCGTCGGCCAGGGTTTCGACAGCACGAAGCCCCGGCAGGCGCGTGATGTCGATCACCTTCGCCGGCTGCAAAGCACCGGTCTTCATCAGGTCGACGAGATTGGTACCGCCGGCGAGCCAGGCGGCACCGGGCTCCCAGGCGGTGACCGCCTCCTCCAGAGTGGCGGGCTGGATGAACTCGAACTGCTTCACGCCGCGTCTCCCCGCTCCTGCGCCGCCATCCGGCGCGTCGCCTCCAGCACGGCCCGCGTGATGCCGTGGTAGGCGGCGCAGCGGCAGAGGTTGCCGCTCATCCCCTCACGGATCCGCTCCGGGTCCTCGCCCGCGCGGCCCTCCGCGATCAGCCCCACCGCGCTCATGATCTGGCCCGGCGTGCAGTAGCCGCACTGGAAGGCGTCGTTCTCAATGAAGGCGCTTTGCACCGGGTGCAGCTCCTCCCCGTTCGAGAGCCCTTCGATGGTGGTCACCTCGGCCCCGTCGAGCGTCGCCGCCAGGACCAGGCAGGCATTCACCCGCCGCTGGTTCAGGAGGACCGTGCAGGCGCCGCACTGGCCGCGGTCGCAGCCCTTCTTGGTGCCGGGCAGCGCCAGGCGGTCGCGCAGCAGATCGAGCAGCGTCACGCGCGTATCGTCCAGCGCGATCTCACGGAGCGCGCCGTTGATGGTCAGGGCAATGGAGCGTCGCATGCGTCCTCCCTTCCTATGGTGATGAGCCAAGGTCCGCCGGCCTCGCCTCCTGACGGAGGAGGCCCTATGGTGACCCTTGAGGAACGCTCCAGCGTTCTCCTGCATAGTTATGTGGAGTACCCCTCCGTTTTTCAAGAGAGAGCCGACCTTTGGTGGAAGCCCGCAAACGCAGACCGCGTTCCGACGCCTTGAAGAACCGCGATCGTCTGATCGATGCGGCCAAGGACGTCCTCGGCAAGGGCGGCCCCAATGCCAGCCTGGAGGCGGTGGCGCGCCGGGCGGGCGTGGGGATCGCGACGCTCTACCGGCACTTTCCGAGCCGCGAGGCGCTGTTCCATGCCGTCTTCAGCAAGGAGCTGGAGCAGCTGGCCGAAGCCGCGGAAGGACTGGTCGGCAGTGCCGACCCACTTGGCTCTCTGCGCGACTGGCTGCATGCCAACGTGGCGGTCGTGGAGACCAAGCGCGGCATGCTGGGCGCCCTCTCCATGGTGATGACGGAGGAATCGAAGCAGTCCTACAGCGCAATGTCGGGCCGCATCAGCGCAGCCGTGGACCGCCTGCTGCAGGAGGCGGTCGAGGCCGGCCAGATCCGCGCCGACGTCAGTGCCGACGACCTGCTGCAGACCATGTACGCCCTCTGCTACGCGCGAGAGCCCGGCCCCGGCTGGCGGGATCAGGTGGTACGCCTGCTCGACATCTTCGTCGCGGGCTTGAAGCGCTGAGGCTTCGGCCGGACCGACGAGGAGCTACGCAGCGGCCTAGTCGGGCAGATCCCGCAGCCCTTCCAGCAAGGGGCCCAGGTACCGTTCGTAATGCCGCCACTGCCCGATGGAACTGTCGTAGATCGGCTGACGAACCTGCCACAGACTGGCGGTCCTCACGGCGCGTTCGGTCTCGTGGAACTTCAAGACGCCCTCGTCCCAGTCCAAACCGCAAAACGACAACAGACGTCGGCTCGTTCCCGCCTGGTCCGTGATCGTGTCCTCGTAGTCGATTTCCAGCATCGGGATCGGCAGCACCGCACGCCAATGGGCCATCCATCGCCGATAGACGCGGTAGTAGTCAGCTAGCTTCCCGAGATCATAGGCGTAGGAATGGAAGCCCTGGAAATTCTGAAAGAAGATCGACAGGCAGGTGTCGCGCGGATCGCGTCGGCAGTGGATAATCCTTGCCTTGGGAAAGAGCACCGCGATCAATCCGAGGTGGGCGAAGTTGAGCGGCATCTTGTCGGTGACCCGCGGCGCATCCCGATCGACTTCG
Organism: Rhodospirillaceae bacterium N.6G; assembly: GCA_046233115.1. Taxonomy (GTDB): domain Bacteria; phylum Pseudomonadota; class Alphaproteobacteria; order Kiloniellales; family JACOMY01; genus JACOMY01. Next base: position 121,064 of record JBJXHM010000015.1, read on the forward strand.
GAGAGAGCCGTCAGGTAGCGGCCGGCCAGGGTTCGGGCGGACTCCCGGGTCAGCTTGCTGAGGCACCGGGGATAGGGCGCGGCCGCTCCGATCGCCTCGCTCATGCCAAGCGCGAGCTGTCGTAGCTCCTGGAGCTCCCCACCGCCGGCCACATCGGGATGGGAGGCGAGGATCTGCTCGGTCAGGGTCGTCCCCGAGCGCCACATGCCGACGATGAAAATCGGCCGGGTCGAAGGATCGCCAAAATCTGCCAGCCGCTCGAACAGGTCGGGCCTGAAGACCTCGATGGCGGCGCGCAGTTCGTCCTGATCCTTTTCGGGCTCGTAGAGGTGCTCCCGATCGCGGGCGCGGTTGCCGCGGGCAAAGTAGTGAAAGGCCTCGTCATAGGCCTTGGCGCGGCCGAACTCCTTGCCGAGCGCGAAACAGAGGTTGGTCCAGACCAGGTCGTCGACATCGTCGGTCTGTTCGTCCACGTAGGCCTTGGCCTTGGCGATTTCCTCCGGCTCCAGCCGGGTCGATCCGTCGCTCGCCTTCAACATGATGGGGACGACCGAATCCGGCAGTCGCGTCCGTAGCGCGGCGATGATCTGCCGAGATTCCTCGAACCGCCCGAGCTCGTTGAGGGCGATGACGATACCCCCCTGACAGCGTTCGATGGCGCGGGGATCGTCGCTGTCGATCGCGCGATAGGCCTCGATCGCTTCCTCGTGGCGATCCATCGTGCGCAACGCGCCCGCGATGTTCTCCCGGATCTCCGCGACGCCAGGGTTCAGCCGGTCCGCAGTGCGAAGGTGCTCCAGCGCCTCCTCACGCTCCCCGACACGCTTCAAGAGACCGGCCAGGTTGTTGTGTGGCTCGAAAGCGTTCGGAGCGAGCGCGATCGCCCGTCGGTACTGCTCGATTGCCGCGTCGACCTTCTCGGCCTTGGCATAGGCCATCCCCAGGTGGTAGTGCCCGCGCGGAGACTGTGGCGCGACCTCGATCAATTTTCGATAGGCCTCGATCGCCTCGTCGTACAGCTCCTGTTCGTAGTAGGCGTTGCCCAGATTGAGCCAGGCATGCTCGTGCCTGGGATTCTTCCGCAATACCTCGTTCAGCAAGGGGATGGCCTTGGCGAACTCACCCTTTTGGGACAGCACGACGGAGAGGGAGACCCCGGCCTCGATGTTGCGCGGATCGACCTCGATCGCCTGTTTCAGGTGGCGTTCGGCCGCGTCCAGGCGCTTCTCGACCAAGCAGGCCAGACCCAGGTTATAGTTGGCCCGCGGATGCCTCGGCTCGAGGGCCACGGCCCGCTCCAGGGCGGCGATACCCTCCGCCTTGCGGTCCAGCATCATCAGCGCAGCGCCGAGATTGGCATGGAACTCGGGATTGCGGTCATCGATCGCGATCGCCTGCCTGATCAGGTCGGCTCCACGGTCCGGCCGCCCGGCCGTGATCGCCACCAGTCCGCGCAGGAAGATCGCGTCGGCCTGCATCGGATTGTGGGCCAGGATTTGGCAACAAAGGCCGTCGGCTTCCTGGAACCGTCCGGCCGCGCGCAGTTGATCCGCAGTTGCCAGGGCCTGGCGCAGGTCCATGCCCCGACCGGCCGCGGGCGCCCCCATCCCGGGCATAGCGACCGTTGCCTGACCAAACGCGCCCGGCGGTGTCTTCGGTGGGGGCCCCTTCATGCTCAAAACGTCCTGTCCTGCCAGTCCGAGATTTCCCTCCGACGTGTCTCCGCAAATTCTGGTCCCGGCCTCTACACCAATCAACCCAATCGACGCTTATGCGGCAATGGGCCGAACGACGCCACCGCCGCTTCCGATCAGCCGAAAACCGACTCGTACAGACGCAACCAGTTGCCGCCCATGATCTTGGTCACCTCCCCCTCCTGGAAGCCGACTTCGCGGAGACCTTCGGCCAGATCGCCGAGCCGTTCCGGGCCGGGGAGCCACTCGGGTTTTGCGACGGCACCGGGAATCTGCGCCGAGCCGGCCCCATACTGGGTGCTGCGCGTCCAGCGGCCCTTGCGCATCCAGTCGCGAAACCGCTGATCGCCCTTGTAGCTGTAGTCGGTCCCCAGACCGACATGATCCACGCCGGCGATCTCCACCGTTCGGGCGACCAGCTCCGAGAAGCCCCGGACCGAGGCGCAGGCCCAGTCCGGCGTGATGTTGCGATAGGCGGCGCAACCGATCACCCCACCGGTCTGCGCCAGGGCGCGTAGAACCTCGTCGCTGCGGTTGCGCTTGTGCGGGAAGATGGAGGCGGGATTGGCATGAGTCACCGCGATCGGCTTCGGACAGTGCTCGATGGCATGCAAGGTCGTGCGGTCGCCGGTATGGGAGCAATCGACGAGAACGCCGCAACGTGCCATCTCGACCACCACTTCTCGGCCGAAACGGCTCAGCCCGCTGTCCTCTTCCTCATAGCAAGAGCCGCCGAGCTCGTTCTGGTTGTTGTAGGTCAGCTGCAGAACCCGCACGCCCATGTCGGCGAAGAGCTCGATGAAGCGGATCCGGTCTTCCAGAAGATTGGTGTTCTGATAGCCCAGCAGCACGCCGAGCTTGCCGTCGCGCTCGCAGGCGCGAATATCGTCCGCCTTGCGAACGATCCGGATCAGGTCTGCGTTCTCCCGTTCCATGTCGCGCCAGTGACCCAGCGCGTCCATGGATTCCAGCGTCCCCTCCCAGAAACCAAGAGTCGGCGTGACGCAGGTAAAGCCGCCTTCGAGTAGGGAAATGAAGACATCACGGTCGAACTCGCCGCACTGCAAAGCGTCGATCAGCATCAGGTCTTTCCTCAGGTGTTCGTTCGTGCCGGATTCACAGGTGCTCAGTAGCGAAGCGGGTCGACGGGGTGGGACGCCATTGGATGCACGGTCAGCTGCATGTAGGGCCAGAACGGAAGACCGGTGATGATCTCGTGGAGATGGGTCGCATCACGGGCACGCCACAGTCCCCAGTTCTCGCGTCGGCCGGGCACCCGCCACATACGGACGAGATAGCCTGCCTCGGCCAGTTCGGCGGCGTGGGCGCGCTCCTTTCGGACCAGCTCCTCCACCTCTTCCTTCGGCCAGCCGACCGGGCCGACGAAGCTGATGTTGACAAGGAATTCGACGAGTTTCTCTTCCGCCATCTATGGGATTCCGCCTTCAGGACTGGGTTGCGACGATCCCGGCCGCAAGATCGTTCAGCACGGCCTGCGCCGTGTTGTGGCCGGGGATTCCGGAGAAGTAGGCGCCTGGCCAGCAGCCCACACCGCTGAGGTAGAGCCCTTTCGTCGGCGTGCGGTAGCGATGCAGGCCGGGCGCGGGGCGCATCCAGAACTGGTTGATGGGCATCATGTCGATATGCGCGATGTTGGCCCCGAAGAGCCCGTGCTCCGCCTCGAAGGTCGGCGCGTCGATGATCGCATGGTTCTCGACGATGGAGGGCAGGTTCGGAATCCACTCCGACATGATGGCGACCACGTCGCGGACCACCTTCTCCTTGTCGACCGGCGCCGGCGCCCTGCCCCCGCGGTGCGGCGCACCGCCCAGATTGATGCTGAGCACATGCTTGCCATCGGGCGCCATCTGCGGAGAGCTCAGCGAATGGCAGAGCCCCCAGATCAGCGGCTTCTCCGGCAGCCTGCCGCGCACGAAATCGGCGTGACAGTCATCCAGATATTCGAGCGTCGGCGCGATCCGGAGCTGCGCCATGGCGAGACGGCGCGCTTCCGCCTCGTCGCGCGCGGCGGCATAGCGGGGAAAGTCCCCCAGCGCGAGGACGATCTTGAAGGCCGAGCCGGCCGGCGGCACGCGGCGCACGGCCTCCCGGATCGGTGCCCAGTCCGGCGCGTCGGACCTGACCGCACGCACGGTCAGGTGCGGATGCATGGCCGAAACGACAACCGGTGCCTGCAGCCTGCGCCCGTCCGCGAGTACGACGACCGGTCCGCCGGCCTCCTCCTCGATCTCCGTCACCTCCGCTTCGCGGACGATCCGGACGCCCAGCGCCTCGACCGAGCGGGCGATCGCCTCGGCAATCGCGCCCATACCGCCGATGGCAAGCCCGGTGGAGCCGCGCAGCGGCATCAGTCGCGGATCGTCCTTGGCGTCGCTCTTCTGCGAGGCAAGCGAGAGCGGACGCATCATCAGGTTGAAGGGCGTGCCCGGTGACGAGGGGCCAGCAAGCCCGCTCACCACCGACAGCGGCCCCATGATCGCCCGTGTCTCCGGCGCCAGTTCGAAATAGTCGAAGAGCTGCCGGATCGAGCCGAACATGATCCGCGAGAACATCTCCTCGTCTTCGAGCCGCGTGAGGTTGCGGGTGAGTTCCGTGAGGCTCGGCGGCTCGCGATAGACCGAGATCCCCAGCCGCTCCGCGAAGGCATTCAGATAGGCGAAGAGCGCGTGGTAGCGCTTGGCCTCGCCGGGGGCGAAAGCCTCGATCTGCGCGTCGTTCCGCGCCTGATCCCGCCAACCGATGAAGAGCCGTCCGTCGGTCAGCGGGTGCACCAAGGTCGGGTCGGGACGCACGAATTCCAGGCCATGCTCCGCGAGCGCGAAATCCTTCACGATCCGCGGTTCCAGCGATCCCGGTGAGTTGGATATCGCCGAAAAGTAACCGGGGAAGAACTCCCGCGTCGCCGCAGGGCCGCCAAGCAGCGACGTCTTCTCCAGCAGGGTCACGGACAAACCTGCCCGGGCGAGATACCCGGCGCAGATGAGCCCATTGTGCCCGCCGCCGATCACGATCACGTCCGGGGTCTGCATCGGCCTTTCGCTTCGCGCGTCCACGCCCGTCCTACCTCACTCAGCCGGCAGGTATTCGTTGGTGTAGTAGTCGGAGACCTTGTAGCCGGGCTTGACTTCGCCGACCTCGGCAAGGGCGCCGAGCAGGGCGGACCACATCTCGTCGGACTGCCGACCCCAGGCGGGATCGTCCGGGCTGACCGAGAGGCCGATGAGCCCGGCGAAATAGCCCTCGCAGGCCTGCTGCGTGTGGGGCAGCTCGAACTTCTCGCGGGCCAGCTCACAGGCCGCCGGCACGTCCGCCACGGCGTCCTGCCAGCCGCGCTTCATCGCCCGCAGGAAGCCCTTCACCGCCTCGGGATGTTCCGCGGCGAACTTGGTGTTCACGGAGTAGCCGAAGCCGAGCAGCGGCACGCCGTAGTCCGCCAGCGCGAAAACCACGGGCTCCAGCCCCTTGCTGCGGATGATGGCGGCGTAGGCGAAGCCGTCGCCGCTGATCAGGTCGATGCTCTCCGACAGCAGCGCGGCCTGCTTGGAGGGGCCGTCCATCGTCACGACGTTCAGATCGGAGTCCGAGAGCCCGTTGAGCGCGCGGAAGATGCGCAGGCCGAGCTGATCGGACCCGCCTGGCGTGCTGCCGATCCGATAGGACTTGATGGCCTCGACGCCATTGGAGAGGTCGACCCGGTCGGCCACACCGATGAAGGAGGACGCGGTCTTGGTCTGGTAGACCGCCACGACCTTGATCGGGATGCCCTTGGAGATCGCGACGGCGGCATTGGTCGTGTTGATGTGGGCGATATCGTAGTTGTCTTCACCCAGCATGACCGCCGTCGTGGCCGAGCCGCGGCCGGGCTCGACAACAAGATCGATGCCCTCGTCGGCGAAGTAGCCCTTCTCCAGCCCGATCGCGATGGGCGCGTGATAGGGCAGGTAACTCCAGTCGAGGCCGAGCCGAACCTCTGTTTCGGCGAGTACCGGCTGCGCCAGGAGCGCACAGCCGAATGCCGTAGCGAGTGCCGTGGCAATGATCCGCATGATCTTATCCTTCCATGCTGGGGGCGCCCGCCGCCGGGACGCGGTTGGGACACGGGGACGAGGGGCGGCGCAAAGGGGTCTCCCTACTGCTGTCCGCGCTGGCTGGCATGCCAGGGCAGAGCCTTGCGCTCGGCGAGCTCGGCCAGATACCAGACCAGCACGCCGAAGGCTGAGACGAGAAAGACGGCGGCGAACGCGAGGTCGATCGACATGCTGCCGACTGCCTGGATGAGCACGTAGCCGAGCCCGCGGTTAGAGGCGACGAACTCGCCGATGACCGCGCCGACCGGAGCCAGCGTCGCGGCGATCTTCACCCCGGTGAAGATGTTCGGCAGCGCGTTGGGCAGCTTGATCTTCCACAAGACCTTCAGCGGCCCCGCGCCCATGGCGCGCACCAGATGCAGAAGGTCGGGATCGGCCGACTTCAGCCCCATCACCGTGTTCACCACGAGCGTGAAGAAGGTGAAGAAGACCACGAAGATCACGCCGCTCTTCAGACCGAAGCCGATCCAGACGAGCAGCAGTGGCGCCACTACCACCTTCGGGATGGCATGGGAAATCACCAGCCAGGGATAGAGCACGCGGTCTATCGTTCGCGATGACGCGATCGCGATCCCGAGGGTCACGCCGAGTACGACGGCGATGGCGAAGCCAAGCAGCGCGGAGAAGGCGGTGTATCCGAGATTGACGAGCAGGTAGCGCCAGCGGTCGATGAAGGCGAGCGCCACGTCGGTCGGCGCGGGTAGCAGGTAGCTAGGGATGTTGAAGCCGCGCACCACCAGCTGCCAGATGACCAGCCCGGCGATGGCGCTGCCAAGGGGAAGCCCGGCGCTGTGCAACAGGCGGCGAAAGCGGGCGGAACCTCGGGCGTTCACGCGGACAGCACTCCTTCCTTTTCGAACAGCAGCCTGATGCGCCGGGCGATGGCGGCGAACTCCGGCTCCTCGCGCACGCTGAGCGGTCGCGGCGACGGCAGGTCGATGTCGATCACGTCAAGCACGCGGCCGGGTCGCGGCGACATCACCACCACGCGGTCCGAGAGATAGACCGCCTCCGGGATGCTGTGCGTGATGAGCAGGGTCGAAACCTGCTCGTGATGCTGGAGCCGGAGCAGGATGACGTTCATCTGATCACGCGTCATCGCGTCCAGGGCGCTGAAGGGCTCGTCGAGCAGCAGAAGCGAGGGCTTCAGCAGCAGCGCGCGGGCGATGGCCACGCGCTGGCGCATGCCGCCCGAAAGCTCATAGGGGAAACGCGTGAGGAAGTCCCCGACCCCGAGATCGGTCAGCAGCTCCACGGCGCGCGCGCGCATCTCCTTGTTCGCGCAGCTGGCGAGTTCCGCGGGCAGCATCACGTTGGCGAGCACGTTGCGCCAGTCGAGCAGCAGGTCGCGCTGGAAGACGACGCCCATACCGGAAACGGGGCCGGAGATCACGCGTCCGTCGATCGAAACGCGCCCCTCGCTCGCCGTGTCGATCCCCGCCAGAATGCGCAGCAAGGTGCTCTTGCCGCAGCCGGAGGGCCCGACGACGCTGAGGATATGCCCTCTGTCGAAGCTGAAGCTGACCGGATCGAGCGCGCGAACGTCGCCGGAATCGGTCACGTAGGTCTTGCTGACCCCCTTCAGGTCGACGATCGGCGCTTCGGCTTGCGCAGCGCTGGTCACGGATCCGATCTCCTTCCTCTCGCCTCGCCGTCACGCGTAGCCGACGATCCCCTTCGCCTCGAGAAACTCCTCGAGACCGAACACCCCGTACTCTCTGCCGTTGCCGGACTGCTTGTAGCCGCCGAAGGGCCCCAGCCGGTCCACGGGCGCGTAGTTCAGCAGGACACTGCCGGCACGGATCCGGCGCGCGAGCCGCCGGGCGCGCTCGATATCACCGGACTGGATGTAGCCCGTGAGGCCGTATTCGCTGTCGTTGGCGATGCGGATCGCATCCTCCTCGTCCGAATAAGGGAGGATCGAGAGCACCGGGCCGAAGATCTCCTCGCGGGCGATGCGCATCTCCTGCGTCACATCGGCGAAGACCGTCGGGCGCACGAAGTAGCCCGCTTCCAGCCCTGCGGGCCGGCCCGGACCGCCGGCGACGAGCCGCGCACCTTCGGCGACCCCGGCCTCGATCAGGTCCTGCACCTTGTCGAACTGCGTCCGGCTGATCACCGGGCCGAGGTCGACACCCTGTGCACGCGGGTCCCCGACTTTCAGTCCCTCGGCGGCACGCGCCGCGATCTCCGCCGCCTCGCCCATCATCGCCGCGGGGACCAGCATCCGGGTCGGCGCGGAACAGGACTGGCCCGAGTTACGCATGCAGTTCACCGTCCCCTTGGTGACGGCCTGCGTCAGATCGGCGTCGTCGAGGATGATGTTGGCGGCCTTGCCGCCGAGCTCCAGGCAGACGCGTTTGATCGTCTGCGAAGCCGCCGCGGAGACGGCCCTGCCCGCACGGGTGGAGCCGGTGAGCGAGACGATGTCCACACCCGGATGGCGAGCCAAGGCCTCGCCCACCTCCGGTCCGACCCCCTGTACGAGATTGAAGACGCCCGCCGGCGTGCCGGCCTCTTGCATCACCTCGGCGAAGGCGATGGCGCTGAGCGGCGACAGTTCGCTCGGCTTCAGCACCATCGTGCAGCCCGCGGCAAGGGCCGGGAAGACCTTGCAGACGATCTGATTGATCGGCCAGTTCCAGGGCGTGATGAGCGCGGCGACGCCGATCGGCTCCCGCCGGACCAGGGTCGTGCCTCGCGGGGTTTCGAACTCGTAGGCCTCCAGGACGTCGATCATCGTGTCGAGCTGCGAAAGCCCGGTCCCGGCCTGAACGTTGCGGGAGAAGTCGAGCGGCGCACCCATCTCGGCGCAGATCAGGTCGCCGATGGCGCTCTGACGCTCGGCGTAGACCTCGCGAATACGGCGCATCAGGGCGAGCCGCTCCGCCTTCCCGCTCAGACCGAAGGTCTCGAAGGCCGCGCGCGCGGCCGAAACGGCTCGATCGACATCCGCCGCCGAGCCGACGGCGATCTGCGCGATCGGCGCCTCGGTGGCTGGATTGACGACGTCGAGCATCTTCGGCGCTGCGGGTTTGATCCACTTACCGTCGATGTAGAATTCTTTCAGGTGCCCGATGATGCTCATTCGTCCTCGTCGTCATCAGTTCGTCGCGTCGGGTTCGGACGCTTGGGCGAGATGCCTGATGCGGCTCCGGTGGAGCCCCCTTTCTGCCAAGCGTGATCCGATCGACCGCCAGACCTTGATCGTTGACCGTGACGCTTGCAAAAGCCCGAGAGTCAGTCAAACTCATTTAGATGAACAGAGTTTCAGTTTAATTGAACTGGAGTCACTATGCTCAGCCTGCCGAATCTCCGTGCGCTCGTGGCAGTGGCCGACCATGGCGGGATCCGTCAGGCGGCGCAGCATCTCGGCCGAACACCGTCCGCAGTCTCCATGGCCCTGAAGCAGATCGGCAGCGATCTCGGCGCACCGCTCTTCGAGGGAGAGCGGAAGAGCCACCCGACCCAGCTCGGCAAGCTGGCCATCGAAGGCGCCCGCGACCTGCTGAAGCACTATGACAACATGTGCGAGGGCCTGGTGTCGCAGGCACGGCACGAAGTCAGCCGCTGCACCATCGCGAGCGTTACCTCTCTCGCCGCTGCGGTGCTGACCGAAGCGATCAAGAGGGTGCAAGCTCGCTCGAACGGGTTCGAAGTGATGCTCCGCGAGGTCCATTCCACGCGCATGACCGACGCAGTGCTCGAAGGGGTGGTCGATGCCGCCATCGGCCGCGTGGTCGGCTCACATCCGGACCTGGTCATCGAGCCGCTGCTGCGCGACCGCTACAATGTCGTCTGCGCCGAGGACCACCCGCTCGCGCTGGCAAATCGCGCGGTCAGTTGGGAGGAGATACTGCGCGAACGGATCGTCGCGAACGAAAGCTACGACGCCTCGATCAGGAAGCGCCTTGAGGGGATTGAATCGGATGGTCGCTTCCACGTCTCTTCGGTTCCGTCCGCTTTCGCCATGGCGCGGGCGGGCGTTGGCGTGACGATCATGCCCCGGATCGCCCGATCTCTGGCGCCGCCCGGCATTCGCTTCGTGGATATCCAAGATGAAACCGCCTTCCGGACGGTCGGCATCTTCACCAGGCGGGGACGCACGCTTTCACCCGCCGCGAAGCTGCTGATCGAGATGGTCCAACAGGTCGTCCGGGAGAACGCCGACCGGCATGAGTTCACCCTGCTCGATCCGACTGAGCACACCAAGACCTGACGTTGGCGAGCGCCTGCGCCGTGTCCGGCCTCCCAAGGCAGATGGCGATGCCGGGCCAGGCTCCCGTGAACTCAGAGAGGATCGGAGGGACAGGCCTGCCCCGATGGGCCAAAATCAGCATTTTCGACAGAATTCGTACAGTCACCACCGTCGTTGGTATCCCCAGCCACCGGACTGAACTCAAGAGTTGCTCAAGATTACAAGTTCTGTTACTATTGCTTCCTGGGCTTATTCGATGGATGCAGGTCACGGAGGCGCGGGCCTGGGGGTGAAGGGGAGAAAGCAAACCCAAGGGGGGGGCAATCGATGTACAGGGAGATTGCGGCGAAGTGCCCGAACGGTGAGCGACCGAGAACTTCGGTGCGATGTACCGATATTCTTTGGTCACGCCGGGGAGAAGCTTGGTTCTTTCAAGTCGGAGACTCCGATGTCTGACCTGCTCGCCAAGCTATCCACGTGCGAACGCGGCAAGATCTTCCTAACCCAGATCGCCCGAGCCAAGGAACAGGCGGAACAGGCGATGCCCGGCCTCGGGCTCACTCTCTTGAAGCGCTTCGTTTCGCATTGCGCCCGCCAAGATCTAACAAGGAATGATCAGGGTGAGTTCGACATCAGGAATGATATCGTCAAGCCCCTGATCTGGACCGACCCCGAAACCTACTATTTTCGAGATTCGGAAGAGATATCGCTCGACCCGAAGATCGCAACGGTCGTATCGCGCGAAATTTTCTTCAAAATGTTGGATCGGAGGCCGGATACGACGACCACGACTGGACTTTCGATCGAGATCGCAAGCTATCGGGGCGATGACTTTCCGCCGGATGCGCGGGTGGGCTGGAATCCCGACTGCGGGAAGGACATAGTATGGGTAACGAGGTTCGGCGACCTCGCTGCACTGGTCCCGGCGCTGGAAACGGGAGAGGCCACCACCCAGGAGGATGTGATGGCAATCCGCAATCACCTTGGACTCTGCCACTTCCGTAGGGACAGCGAGATGGTGCTTCTAGTCTTCGATGCCTCCACGCTACAAGACCAGGCGCGGCACGGACCGACGACGCGGCCCTTCCTGTTCGAAGGCGTTGAGAATCGCCGTTTTCATTTGAGCGAGCGCGGAGAAGACAACGGTTGGAACCGTGCCCTCAACTTGAAGGTCGCCTCGGATCCCAGCGTAGATCCGCGAGGCGGCTATGAAATCGTCATGAAGTCGCTGTCGTGCAGTCGGATCGAGCGTTGCATCTACCTTGGGAATCCCGGCCCCACGCCCTGTGAGGGGCGCGACCCCATCGTCTTGGGGCATATGCTCGAAGGGCGCTCGTTCGATACTGCCAAAGAAGCCGTAGCGAACCTGCTCGATGGCGAGACAGGATAGGGTGCGTGCGATGCCGGGAGCCATTGACCTCTTCGACCCCGCCGACCCCACCCGCCTCGCGCACTGGCTGCTGCGGGCCGCTCAGGCCTTCGCCCAGGGCCAAAGGGCCGGCAAGCACGACGCCATGGTCGAGGCTCTCCGGCCAATCAGCTACGACGATCAGTTCAGCTTTGCGAGCCTCGTGGTCGACAGCGCGCATCGTCGCGACACCAGGATCGAACGCGGCCGGTTCGAGGGCGTCATCGGACAGACGATCCTGGTGCTCGACCAGGCGACCGTCCAGGCGCTGGGGCTGTGGACGCCTGTGCACGGTGGCGACACGCTCGAAATCCTCGTCGAAATTTCGACCCTCAGACGCCTGGAGGCTGCGCTCCCCAAGGTCGCGGCGCTCTTGCAGGATGGTCGGCTCAACGGTCTCAACGCCGATGCGGCCCGTTCGGCGACTTTGGAGGTGGTTAGACTTGCCGCGACTTGCCCCAAGAATCGAACTGCGCAATGGCTGCTGCGCGAGCTGCGAACCCATCAAGCGCTGTGGTCCGAGCCTTGCAGCCTGCTCGCCTGCATCGGAATTGTCTCTGCGTCTCCCGAACTCTGGATGAACGAGGTGAAGAGAAACCTCGACTTGCTAGACACACTGGATAGCAGACGACGGCGGGTGCATCTCCTGGAATTGGTTCAAGTAGCGGGCCTCCATCGGGTGATGGAGGAGGTCTGCAAGACCCTTGAGACGGCATACTACGATCATCGCGGGGAGCTCGTTGTTCCCAATGACCCGGATGCGCTGAGAGTATTGCGATTGCTGTTCGATGGCGGCGATCAAGCGCCAATTCGTGCGCGTCGCGGCCACACCCAATGCTTTACGAGCGGGGGAGCGTCTCTGGATCTGCTGAAGGAGCTTCCGGGATTCGAATTCGAAACAAAACTGAGCGATCTGGCCGACTCCCTGGGCGAGTACCTGGGCACGCTGACCCACCGAGAACGTGAGAGGGCTGATGATCTGCCTGTTCCGGCGTTGTTATTCGAGTTCAGTGAAAATTTCTTAAAGAATACCGCTTTATTTCGCAACATTATTGAACAGGATGCCAGCTCTTGACCGCAATCACCGACGAAGCAGTGAATTATGTATATGAAGCGGCACGACTTTTAGGCCTCTCTTACTGTAACCGCTTTGATTCGGAGATGGTAAGAGACCATCGTCGAGAAGTCATTTACTACATCGATGCAAACGTAGCACTGCTTCTTTTTGTATGGCCCGGACGGCTCGCCACGACAAGTTTCGGGGGCGGCGAACATCACAATTTGGACTACATCTCCAACATCGGCCGCGTGGACATGGCCGGGGACGTAGACGACGAGATCGTCGAAGCTGTCCTTGCAGGCGAGTTCTTGTTTTCTTCCGTCATTCACAGGCCGGATCGCGACGATGGCCCACCGGCGAAGCCCGGTGGGGGCGCCCACCACCGCATGATGACGGCCCCGCACTGGAACGAGCTCGTACAGAAGCTGCGGGACTATGTGCCGATTTATCCTGCACAGGGAAAGGGCGAGATCATTGCGGAGTTCGAGCGCAGAATGCGCGACGCCTCGAGTGAATTCCGGGTCGAAAAGTCCGGCGAACCGACCCTAGTCGGCGACCCGTTACAGAAAGGTGAAAAGCTGACAACCTGGGCCGCCGGGTTTGAGAAGACCGCCTTCATGGAACTGGCCATGATGAAGCGCTTGCGCGACAGGCGTCTCCTGCAACCAGCTTCCGACCTGCCGCCGGACGTCTACCATGTCGAAACCGCGGTCCGCCGGAGATGGGAACAACTTTTTCTGGAGGTCAAGAAGCCAGGGCCACTCCGCCCTGACGCGACGGCCGTGGCGCAGATAGAACGCCTCAATGAGAAGGCCGGCCCCAGGGGTCCCATTCATTGCCTTGTCACGGGAGACAAGCACCTTCATGAGGCCTATTATCGCGAAAAGCTGAGGACGTCACCAGGGGACGACATCAATAGCGACGGCGTCAAGATCCCGGATTTCGAGAGCTATTCGGACTCGAGTTTCATGCGCCGATACTACCTGCGCCATCCTGCGCAGTTCGTGCCGACCTTGAATCAACGCGATATGGTCAACGGCCTCTCTAGCAAGGCCCTCTTCATGAAGGTCGAGGGCGCCGCGGAGGCCATTGTCGCCTCGGTTGGGTGCAGCGAAAGCGAAGCCCTCGAACTCGGCATGCTCTCTTTGAGAAACCGCGACGCCACCGAAAAGCGGATCCGCAACCGGCTGAGCAAGAAGTCTCTTCTGGCCGAAACCCTCGACGATGTGCGCCGTCGCTGGGGGGCGCTCAGCAGGTCCACTGTCTTTGTCAATCGAACGATCCTGCACAGGCGGTGGTACGAAGCGATGCAGATCGGAAAGACAGAGCCGAACGCCCCCTCCGCCAATCAGGAAGAGGTAGAGAAGCTTCAGATAGAACTGGTCGACGACATCCAGGATCTGAGCCTGCAGGCCGCATCCCGCGATGGGCTGCGTCGGTTGCGCGATGATATCGCCGCTCAGGTCAGAACCGTAAAAGGAAACCGTTTTGCTCCCGAACGCCGCTTCGAACACTGCCTGATCTCAAACTTCGAAAGGAAAATCACGACTGCGCCCATGCCCGATGTCGTTGGCGCGTTTCAGTCGGGAAACAGTTACCTTTTTAAACAAATGGACAGAACAATCGTCGCGCTTTCGAAATCCGACGCGTGGCACGGACTCCTGTACTGCGCACTTCTGGCCGGCTACACAAATGATTGGGGTAAGCTGATCTGGTTCTCTGAACGGGCGCGGGACGCACTAAAGCTTAGACGGCAGGCCAAAGCAGGCGACGACATTTGCGACGCCTACCATGATGCACTCTATCTCACGGCTCTCGGGCGGCGGATGCGGCTGAAGCCCGGCGACTTCGACGAGGCGGACAAGGACCTCAAGACTCTGACGGACTATCATGGCCCGCGCTCGGGGCAGAGTCGGAAGCACAGCCTTGCACACGCACGCGCTCAGTCGGAACGGGGAACCCTCTACCTGTTCGAGCAGATGCGACGACTTCGCAGCCTCAAGCACAACATGGATGGGGCCGCGCCCCTGCTTGTCGAGGGTCAGATCGTCGAGGCTCGCACTTGGCTCCTGTCGGCACGCGACACGATCGCTGCATTCCCATGGCCCTATGAAGCGGACGACATGGCAGGGGAGCGGAGACGAGCGATCATCCGACTGGTGCGTTTGCAGTCCTCCTTAAACCTCTCGGTTCTCGACCTCTTGGGTCTCGAGTCCGGCGAGGCCTTCCAAGGTTTCTCGACGAAGGTCTCGACCGACGACCTGCTCGATGAGATCGAGCAACAGCAGAAGATCTGGAAGGAAACGCTACGCGATACCAGCGGGGTGGCGCGCACTGAAACGCAGGATCCCTCGGAGGAGGCTGACAGCGCATCGCAGCTGCCCACCCATGTCAGGATCGATGTGAGAGTGCTGCACCTGGCCTTGCTCGTCTATGGCAGCGAGAATGCCTCACCGGATGTTGTCAAGACGCTTAAGGAAGAGATCGATAGGGCGGCCAGCAAACTCCACCTGAGCGCTGCGACGTGGATCGACAGGGAGTTCGTCCGCCGAATGCGGGACCTTGCCGACCGGCTGGTCAATCCCGGTGCATGAGGTGTCTCAAGTGACCGCCGATCCCCGAACAATGGGCCGAGCCTAACCATGAGCGAGCGCAAAAAGGCTGCTCCGGTCCTGCTGCTCGGGGATGCGGCGATAGACTACTTCCTCTCCTCCAGCCAGGGCGGGGTCCAGTCCGGCCATCTGGCCACCCGGAACTGGCAGAACCATGCACAGTGGCAGCTGTGGAAGAAGCCGGGTGGTGTGGCCCTGATGGCGGAGATGCTGAGCGACCTGCAGGTCCCGCTGCAAACGGCTGCAACCAAGACGAACGAGCACGGCTACATCAGATCCCTCGCACGCTTGGCGCCTCGGGACCCCGACGGCACCTCGGCCAAAGGCGGCAAATACCGCGTTCATCCGTTCGAGGGTTATGGTGAGCCCGACGACAGCGCGCCGCCTTTCTCTCTACCAGCCGAGATTCCGCCTGGCGGCCATCGACTCGTGGTGCTCGACGACCCGGGGAACGGCTTTCGCGATATGAGCGCGGCCTGGGAGCAACATCTGGCGCAGCGGAGCGTAGACCTGATCGTGCACAAGATGAGCCTGCCGCTCGCCAAAGGCTCGCTCTGGGAGCGGATTGTGACTTTGGAGGCGGCAACCCGGGTGGTTGTGGTGAGTGCAGAAGACCTCCGCCGGCAGGGCGTCGACCTATCGCGCCGGCTTTCCTGGGACCGCACTGTGGAAGATCTCCTGAACGAGGCTACGGATCGGTCGGCCGAGGGGCCGCTGTTTTCGCTGGTGCGGGGCTGCACCTTTCTTGTCGTGTGCTTCGACTGCGACGCCGCGGCGGTCCTACGGGGCGGCGGCGATCCGAATTCTACGACGGTCACCCTCTTCTACGACCCCCTCGTCGTGGAAGGCGATACCGACGACCAAATCTTCGGCTCGATCCCCGGTCGGACATCTTGCTTCGTCTCTCACCTGGTCCACAATCTCTGGGCACGCGGCGAAACAGACTCCCTGGGTCCCGACGAGCTCTGCACCGCCGTTCGCCACTCTCTGATCGGCATGCGCCAGTTCTCGATCAGAAATCTCGAGGTCAAGGGGGGTGTCCTCGTTTATCCGAAGCTCCAGGCAGTCCGGTCCAAACCCAGGAAAGAGGTTTTCTATCGTTTTGCAACGTGCAACGGCGGCAAGCCTCTATCAATCGCATCCACGGATACGGCCGAGCAGGCGAGAGAGGTCGCCGAGAAGGTCTTGCTCTCCGGGTTCGAGAAGCTGGGAGGTATTCCCACGGCGCGCTTCGGCAAGTTCCGGACGATCGACAGGAGGGAGATCGAGGGCTATCGCGCGGTCGCCGATCTTCTGGGGCGGCATTTCCAGAGCACGTCTGTTTCCAAGCCGCTTTCCATCGCCGTCTTCGGCCCGCCGGGAGCGGGCAAGTCATTCGGCGTCAAGGAGATCGTCGGCGACCAGGTTCCCTTCAAGGAGTACAATGTTGCGGAGTTTGGAAACGGTGACCTGGCGGGATCATTGCAGGAACTCCGCGACATCGTGCTCACTGGAAAGAAGCCCCTGTGCTTCTTCGACGAGTTCGATGCCGACAACTTGGCGCACCTGGCCAAATTCCTTGCACCCATGCAAGATGGAAAATTTCGTGATGGATCTCGGCGGCATCCTATCGGAGCAGCGGTGTTCGTCTTTGCCGGCGGCACGGCGAAGAGCTTTGCCGAGTTCAGCAAGAAGGCTGCGAAGCCCGAGAACGCCAAGTTCAAGGCGAAGGACTTCCTGAGCCGCCTCAGCGGATTCATCGATGTCAGAGGCCCCAATCCCGTCGAACCGGAGAAAGAAGATGCCACCACCGATGATGAAACGCCGCTCTCAAATAATGAAAAAAGAATGACCGAAGACGAAGAAAGCGGCGCCTATATTCTTCGCCGCGCTGTCCTAATGAGAAGCATATTTGAAAAGAATTATAAGAACCTGATTTCCGACAAGGACGAATTGGCCATCGATCGCCCGGTCGTGAATGCATTTCTCGGCGTGCGCCGCTTCAACCACGGCACCCGGTCGATTGAGACCCTGCTCCGCATGTCCGAACTAACGAGCGAGTCCAAGCGCCTGACGGTCGCAGACCTGCCGTTCCGCGACCAGCTGGCACTTCATGTCGACCCGACTGAGTTCGAGAAGCTACTCAAGGCCCCGCCCAAGCAGCAATGATGCCTGGTATCGTGAATGGACAGGGGTAACGATGGACAGGGGTAACGATGGACAGGGGTAACGCTCTCTCCCGCCTTCTGGAGTGTCGGCGCAAGGGTTGTCCCCATTGACCTCAGCCCCATCGGTCCCTCGGTAGATATGAGAGTCCGTCCAGAGGAGACGGACGATGCGAAAGAGCAGGTTCAGTGAAGAGCAGATGATCGGCGTACTGCGTGAGCAGGAGGCCGGAGCGACGACGGCGGAGGTGTGCCGCCGTCACGGGATCAGCGAGCAGACCTTCTACCGCTGGAAGTCGAAGTACGGCGGCATGGGTCCGTCAGACGCCCAGCGCCTGAAGGGCCTGGAGGAGGAGAACCGGCGGCTGAAGGCGCTGTTGGCGGGATCGGTGCTGGATGTGGCGGCACTGGCGGATCTGCTGTCAAAAACTGAGAACGCCTGCAACTCGGCGGACAGCGGCACTCCGGTTGCTGTCGGAGCATGGCTTCTCGTAGCGCCGGGCCTGCCGGCTGTGATCCAGATTGATCGGTTGACGCCCTAGACATGTCATGCGCCTTCACCTCCCACTTACCCCCCAGCTGGGACCGGACCGGAACCATGGCTATCTGCCGGGATCGAAATCTGGTGGCTGATCTTCCCAACGATTACCATCAAATCCGAACTGATAGCCGATATCGTACAACGTCTTCATGTAGACGGGGTCCCAAAGCTCGTTTGCCTCCATCCCGAACTCCTGCGGAATAGAAACGATCTCCAGATCCGTTCCGTCACGATTGGCCATCGCGAACAACTTGTAGAGATCCCCTGTACCAGACCCTCCTATCAGGGTACTCAGAGACTTTCCGGCAATCGACAAAACCCGGGGACGCACAGGATCGTAAGCCTTCTTGAGCTTATTGTTGACGATGACATACAGTGTCCGGTTGACCTTGAGCCCAAGGTCCCGGTCGATGTCAGTGATTGGTAGAGAGGGACTGAAGAGCATGAGCTGTTGCGTCGCTCCGCCGTCCACGTGCATTTCATCGTACTGCCGCCCATCCGGCGTCACCACGGGAATCAAGACAGGGGGAAAGGCTGCCGGCACGGCGGAAGAGGCCTGGATGATGTCCTGAATGAGGGTTCGGGCCGCCGGATGCCCGGTTGCCGCTATCGCGCTCACGTTCCAAATGACCGGCCTTCCGGCGTCCAGGTTTGTCGTACCGACCAGCAAGGTCCGTCCCTTGCGATACTCTTCCGCCAGGCGGTTCACCTCCGCTTCACCGATGTAGTGTTCGATCAGCGCGCGGTACTCCCGCGTGTCATAGACTGCCGTGCCACCCGTCAAGGCCGTGAAGATGGTCCGTGTCGTGAAGTCGTCGGTGCTGTACTGCGTGTATATTTCGGTCAGCTCATCGTCGTAGTCGGGGCCGAGAAAAGCGAAGAGGGCAATGATGGCACCGGTACTGACGCCCGTGACCAGGGTGAACTGCGGTCGATCCCCCCGTGCGGTCCAGCCATTGAGGTAGCCGGCGCCAAAGGCGCCGTCAGGCCCTCCTCCCGACAGGGCGAGGATGGTTTCCTGGACCGGCCGTCCTGCCGCGATGTCGTCGCCGTGCGCTTCGCGCAGCCGCTTCTCACGATTCCGAATGACCGCTTCGATCTCCTCCTCGCCGAGTGAGTCGCCCCAGGCCCACAACAGGGGTGCTCGAATTCCATAGGGGGCGGCCGTTTGCAGGTCTCGTTCCGGAACGGGCTGCCGCAGCAGGACAGTCGTGCAGGCACTTGCCAAGAGCATGGCCGAGATGGCCACACAGGCACGCTGAAGCAGGATTTGCGTTCTGCGCACAGTGAACATCCTGGTCGTCAGCAACATCACGAGCTGAGCGAGGCGCCGCCATCGCCCAGGCGCTTCAGAGGCGCGACGATCGGCATGCACTGGGTTCAGGGGATCGAAGGGCAGCCCCTTGCCCCCTGAGCCTGAGCGCGAGCCCAGCTGCAACCCCTCGCGTGCTGGCGACCTGCGCCGAGGCATCGATCACCTCTCCGGCGTGAACCAGATCGGGGAGGTATAGGCGCGCTCCTGGCCGCTTGTCTCCGCACCATCCGGGATGTGGATCCCGTATCGGAATGCGTCATAGACGACCCAGCGCGGCGTGGGGATCTCCAGCACACGGGCGTAGTAGAAGGCGGGCGCCTTCGGATCAAAGTCCGGATCGGACCAGACTGTTGCCAGTTCCGATGCACCGATGGTGTTGGTCCAGTTCGCAGCCGCGACATCGACGGTGTTGCCGACCGCCGGCAGCCTCCCATTCGAATCCGGCTGGCGTCCGGTAGACCAGGCAACGTCGTAGACGCGTTCGTGGGTCTCTCCCTCCGCATCGAGCCAGCCCTTGATGATCTGTATCCGATCAAGATTGGCACCGATCGAATCTCGCAGAGCGTAGACCATGAACGTCGGGACTCCGTCGCCTCTGGGAAGACCCAAGTCACCGCCCATGGGCACCCCCTTGCTGTAGCCCCGGAAGGCCGGCTGACGGCTGTTCATGTCATCGCTGTTGAAGTCCCACCCGCCGAAGAAGCGTACCAAGATCCGCGGCCCGGTGGTCGCGTAGACCTCCTTGCGGGCCATTGCGTCCCAGATCGCCTCCCGGGTGTTTTCGGTCGCCCAAACGCCGGTGAAACCCGACGAGACCAGCTTGTAGCCCTCGTAGACCCCGAGGCTCGTCTTCACGAAGGGATGAAGCATGCGTCGGGGCGACGGTTCGACATTGGTCGCCTTGCCGAAGAAATTGTCCTCCTCCACTGCCGCGAGGGAGGTGTGCGAGTCGGTAGAGCCGATCGCTCCGAACTTGTAGGGATTGGTCCCGAGGGATCTCTCCAGAAGCAGGCCGTTCTTCAGCGCCTCGCGGGCATACTCGAAGGGCAGCATCGCCGGTGTTTTCTTCTGGGTCAGATCGAGGTTGCCGACATCCCAGGTCTCATAGTCGGCGAACTCGTCCTCGGGAGAGAGAAGTGGATGGGCTTCTCCGTCTCCCTTGATCTGGGTCCATTCGTAAAGCGGTTCCCACTTTCCCCGGGCTTCGACATAGGCAGCATCGAGCGCGCGACCGGTATACTGAGCGTCCACGGGAAACATCAAACCGTTCGATAGATTGCCGTTGTGCGCGATCGCCAGCGCGGAGCCACCGGTCACCGCCTCGTAGTTATCGAGCCACTCGTAGAGATCGAGCGGATCGGTCGATCCGATCGGCGCTTGCGTCGTATAGGGGACGACCCGTTTCGCCCGGTCGGCGCCGTCGCGGAGCAGCACGTTGCGGTGCAGGTTGTTGCCGCCAACCAGCGAGGTCCACTCGAAGCCGATGATCGTGGTGAAGCGGCCCGGTTCATTGAACTCCTCTGCCGCCGTCACCACGCGGTCCCAGACCGACGCATAGGTCTTGGCTCCCGGCGAGTACTCCTCCAGCAAGCCGGGCGGCATCTCGCCTTGAGCAAAGGTGGTTATGAGGTCTATTGCGGCAGCCGCGGCCACATCGCCGCCTGACTGCAGACCATTGTACCACTCTTGCCCCTTCTCGAACGCGAGAATGCTGGGTGCACCTCTTGCGAGGTCGTCAGAAAACCCCATGGCATCGGAATGATCTGCGATCACCAGCCAATCCAATGGGCGCGAGAGCTTCGCGGGCTGACCGGACGAGGCGGTCACCTGCTCACCGCGGGCGAAGCGGTAGGCCTCGTCGAGCCCCAGGATGTTCCCGAACAGGCCGGCATCGACCGAGAGACGCGTGTGCAGATGGGTGTCGCCCCAGAAGACACGATCCGGGAAGTCCCGCTCCGCATAGGGAGAATAGGCCTTACCATGATAGAGCCCGGACAAGGTGTCCTCAGCAGGAATGAACTGGGCTCGCGCGGGGGACGCCATTGCAAAGGCGATCGCCGAGACGATCATCATGACTCTGAACATGTCGTATCCTCCATTTTTTGACCCATGTTCACGCCGAATTTGCTTTTGTGGCTCTTACTTGTATTCCGCTTGCCCGTTGCGCTCTTTTGCGGAGACCGCAAGGAGAGCAAAAATTCAGCGAGCATAGCCAAGTCACCACTATTTCTCTTTGTCTTCCTCTCCGGTCATGTCTCCCACCGGTTCGGCCGCACCATCGTCAACGTCCGACCCAACTGACAGCCGCTCACTCCCTTCTCCGGAAACCTCATCCGTCGAATCGTAGTCGGGAGACCCCTCAGGCGGATAATGAAGCGTGTCATCAATTTTGGTCCGCTGGCCTGCCGAGAAACGAGGGAAGGGCAGTTGCCAGGACCGGCGCCAGGCACTGACCTCTCTCTTGGCAGTCGCGCTCAGCTCGCTGTCCAAACCACCATCCCTGGCCATGTAGAGGGTTTGAGACGGAAAGGCGAAACCGGTCCCGGACCTGTTCACGATATCGGTGATGCGCAGAAACACATCCTCCTTAATCGCAAAGAAATCATTCCACTCGCGCGTCTTGGCATAGACGCGGATATCAATATCGAGAGAGGAGGCACCGTGTCCTGCGAAGCGTACCCGAACCGTATCGTTATCGATTCTCGGGTGGCCGTGAAACATCTCTCGGATCTTGGCAAGTACGAAGCGGAGCTGATCCGGATCCGTTTCGTAACGCAGCCCGATCGTCTGGTTGATCAGCATCTGATCGCACTGCGCCCAGTTCACGATCTGCATGTCCGCAAACTGAGCATTGGGGATGGTGATCAAGGTTCGGTCCAGAGCACGAATCTGCGTCGATCTCACGCCAATACTCTCGATTGTTCCGCTCTGCGAACCGAAAGTGCAGAAGTCTCCGACGCGGATCGGCTTGTCGAGATAGAGGATGAAGCCACCGATCAGATTTTCCAAGGTCGGCCGCGCCGCCAGCGCAATCGCCAGTCCGCCGATGCCAAGACCGGCAAGCAGGCTAAGAACGGGCAGCCCAACTTGCTGTGCCCCTATGGCGACGATCAAGATGACGCCGACCACTGCAATCATGCGGCTGACAAGCCGGGCAAGATTCTCATCCAAGCTCTTCGATGGAATACGCGGCGACGCAACGATCAGCTCCGCCACGGAGCGGATCACCACCCAAAAAATCCAGGAAAAAATCAGAAACACCAGAAAATCTTCGATCGGGCTGACGACAATAGACAGATACCCGGCTAGATTTACATGCACATCGATCACATAGAACAGAATATACACAAAACATAAGACGGAAACTGGCTCGATTATCCGGGCGGTCCACGTGAGTGGCGGCCGGCTCGCCCACAGGCGTCGCAAGAAGCGATGCCAGAGAAAAAGAAGGACTGCGCCCAGAAAGACCATTACGGCCAACAGGATCACCTTCCATGCCGGGGTCCCGAAGACGGTCCGACGCGACCAGGCGGGGAGACTGTCGCTGAATGACAAGGGTATCAAGGTACCGGTCAGCCCCAGATAGGCCGCATGCCAGCTTCTGATCGGCAGTCCAGACTCCAACGGCAGTGCCCGGATTCCACGATAGAACTCTGGTGCTGTCCTGACAGATCGGCCGCTGAAAAGGTACTCACCCTCGCGAGGCCCCGCTTCAATCCTGACCAGTTTCAGGGGCGTTCCACGAATCCTGTAGGTGGCCGGACCTTCAGAGCCCAAGGCGGCATAGTCAGGAACCTGGTCGAGTTCAGGAAGGCCAATGCGCCCCAGGATATCCAGAATATAGGCCATCGTCTCGATCCCGACCTCCCCTCGCGCCGAGGCAGGCACTTGAGACAGATCGATGAGAGATCGCAACTGGCTCGAAACGAGCGATAGCCGCTCGCCGTTCTCCGCGTTTTGCTGCCGTCTGTATGCGGCGAAACTATCCTCCAGTTCTTGTCGCAATCGCGCGAAGGTCGCGAGCGTTTGGCGGGGGCTATCCGTCAGCAACGCATGCAGGCGAAATTCCCGATCTCCCTTCTGCTCCGCCTCGGCAAGTTCGCCAGGCTGGTCAGGCTTGCTCTTGTCCTGTGCAGCGACTGCGGTCGGGTACAAACCCAGACAAAGGACGAGAGAAAGCGGCAGAGCGCTCAAAAAGCCACGCATGTCGAAACGTAGACAAGATGGGCGCCTGCATTTTACGCGTCGATTTACACTTTTTTCTAAAATAGAACAATCATTCCTGAAGCAATTTGCCTGACTTGCTCTGACATTAAGATTGCCCCCTTCATCTGACATTGATTTTTTGATGAACCCGGCAACCAAATGAAACATCATGAGAACTGGCTCTCTCACGCCCAATTTCATAGCCTCTAAGAATGCAGCCAAGCTACCGAGCCTACGGCCACGCACCCGCGGACCATCCCCACACTCTATCGCCTCGAAACCCATCACCTTCTTACTCCGGTCCTGCCGATGCGAGACGCGCGCCCACGATCAGGCCCCTGAACCCACCCCCGGCGTTGCTCCACGTCCAACCGGGAGATCATAGGGTCCTCCCTACTTCGCTGCACTTGCATCGACGCGCGGAAAGGAGACTGTGTTTCATCAGAATTTCAACCCCACGGTTACCATTCCATAATTCGAATCGAACCTGTTTTCAGCATGAATATCTTTCATCCACTTCCCAGATAGGAACAGATTTCCCTTGGCTATTTCCGGCACCCAAATGATACCGGCGCCGAGACCGACTGACGACGATTTGAAATCACCGAGCAAAGCACCGGATCCGCTGTCACCAGTTACCTGCTGATAGTAATAGCCTCGAATGCCCAGCGCCAGATTCGGCAGAATGAATTGATTGGCCGTGAAGTCCAGATGAAATTCGTTGCCGGTCTTGTAGTCTGTTGCGTTGTTTCGCGTATTGATCATGAATCCCGGCTTGGCGGAGACTTCCGTGCCGGTTTCGGTGTTCAGGTAGGTGACCGCACCGACGGTGTCGAAACTCCAATAGTTGCGCCCCAGATTGATCGCGTTGTCGACGTTATAGCCGCCGGTTGGGGCGATGATTGATTGCGCCAGGTTGAGATGAACGCCGCCCAGGGACCAGTTGAACTGGACCGGCACGAAGGCGATATCGCTGAGATTGAAGCTATCCTCACTGGCGCTGATCGACCGCCCTCGCGGGCCCGTCAGAGTTCCTGTCAGATCTGCGCCACCGAAGGGAATGCTCGCTCCAAAGGTATAGGTGCCACCCAGGAAAGGGGCGTCCACCGTATAGAACGCGGAGGCGATATCCAGGACCAAGGTGAGATCCAGGCTGAAGTCGACCTGGCCCTGCAACACCGCAACGTTGGTTTGCCCGGCCTGAATCCAGACGACGTTTGAGAGCTGAAGCCCAGGTTCCGGCGGAATTGCCAGGCCGAGATCGCCTGCTGTGCCCGGGAGATAGTGGCTCGATGCGCCTTCAGCCGCCCAACCGTCGGAGGTCGTTCCACACGCAAGGCAACCGAGTACGGCCACGACACTCAAAAACGTTGAACAGGTCTTCATTGTCGCTCCCTCGCCCCCCACAGCCTTGACTGCCACTGTGCTTTCTCAAGTTTGTTTGAGAGCAGGCGTCAGGCTTTCACTTGTAGACAGAGCCGTTAGACCTCTTGCCCGCTTGGTTGCTTCACAGGTGACTTTGCGGCGAGGAGCAAGTTGGAACTTGCCTGAAGGAAAGAGCAAGACAACCGCGCCAGCATTGACCTCGACTTGTCACCCTGATCCTCACCGCCTGACTCTTACCGGCCGAGAGCAGGATGACGTCAAATCGAAACGATCTGCCGTCTGAATCCTGCTCTACAAGTTTGAAAGATAGAGCAGATTCACGCGATCAGGTGAGTCCACCTGATCGCGATCTGTTCTAGCGCGACTTCTTCGTAATGTATCCAACGGCCGCGCCGGTCGCGGCGCCGGCAGCCGCTCCGGCCAGTGGTCTGCCGCCGACAATGGTGCCGACCACCGCACCGCCTACGGCCCCCCAGGTCGCCCCTTTCGAGACAGGGCCCGCGTTCGCGGGTTGAGGCTGCCAGGAGACCAGGAAAAGCAGGACCATGGCCATGGCCGCAAGCCTGACGGGGCTCTTTTTTCCAAAGCTGATCGACATTACTTTCCCTCCACCTCTTTCCAGGTCGTTACGGACTGCTCTCCATCGGTCTGGGTCACCAGAATGGTCCCATTCATCTCGCCTTCGACGAAGCGCCCCTGGACGACATTGCCCTCTGCATCCATGGAGGTGCCGAACCCGTGGGGCTTCCCGTCGTCGTATTGCCCCAGGTAGCGGTCGCCCGCGTGGCCGCGGTACAGGCCCAGCCCCGCCGGAAGACCCTTGGCAAACTCGCCGGCATAGAAGTTCTGATCCTTCGTCGTCAGAATGCCGAAGCCTTGCCGCTTGCCGTCTTCAGCCTGGCCGATGTAGTGCTCGCCCTCCTCGGTCGTGTAGTCGACCACAAGCGTTCCCACGCCCTTGCCGTCGACGAACTCTCCCTTCACGAGCCATCCTTCCTTCGTAACGACCACTCCCTTGCCGTGGCGGATGCCGTCGATCAGCTCGCCGTAGAAGCGGGCTCCACTTGCCATCATGAGGAAGCCAGGGCCATCTGGCTTGCTGTCGGCGAAGCGACCGATGAACTGGTTGAAGGCCGTAGCATCGCTCTCATCACGCAGGTACAACCTGCCCTCACCATTCAACTTTCCGCCCGACATCTCACCGGTGTAGCGACCTTCGAGGCCGTCCTTGTCCCAGAAGGTGAGCACGCCGAAACCGCCGGCCTTGCCATCGATACAGGCTCCCCACCAGGAGATGCCATCGCCCTTGTCTGGGGTGTCCACACTCCACACCGAGCAATCACTGATCGGATCCGTCATCCAACTACCAGCGTCGTCAGCGCGCGCATTCGTCAAAGGCTGCATCGCAACAGATCCGATGAGAGCGATGACTGCACTCACAAACCTGGCATTCATGACCTGTCTCACGGGCTCCTCCTCTGATTTATCTATTGTTTAGGCCCAGGGGCATTCTTGGCTCGAGCATCCCGAGCGCCCTTCTCCATCAGTTCCTTTCCTCTTCTCCATTTGACCCAGGGTCTCAGACGGCTCCGCGCGATGCGTAGGCTCGTGCCGATCGGAACCTTTCATGGAACGCCATCGGTGCGGATCCGGTCGGGAGGCCTCGTATGGTCGAACTCGTCCACATGGCTCATCACTTCGCGGGCTGGACGCCTGGAAAGACCCAACTGCCGTCCAGGATTTCCGGTCCCGGTCGGTACAGTCTCACGGCGTAGTTCCAGCCTTCCATGATCGGCAGGCAATTTCGGCGCCCGTCCTCACACCCGCCCAGATGCACGGTCATGGAGCCATCATCGTTCCTGTCCCCCATGACAGAATTGACGTTGTAGGCACCCAGTGCATTCTTCTCGTAGAAACCATCGGCATTGTAGAGGCTGACGGACCAGAAGGCCTCGACAGGCACGTTGGCAGGCACCTCGATCTTGTACTCGCCGACCGGCAGGCCGGGCTCGACGTTCAGATAGAAGGCTTGATCCTCCGGGAGACCGCCCCAGCCAAAGGCTGCGCCGAGAAGATGACGGATGGGATCGACCCTGTCCTTGGGGCCGAAGGTATGGCTGCTGTCACCGGCGAAACGGCCAAGTTCAATGGCCGCTGCCCGCACGCCCTGGAAGCTCTCTTCGTCGTAATCCGGCTCGATGAAGGGTTTGCTCGAGCCCGCTTCAACCCTGATTTGGTCCTGGAGATCGTGGACCGCGGCGATGTCATCCGGATCGCTTGCGTCGACCAGCGTACGGACGATGACCACCACGTAAGGCGTGTCGAAGGTTTCCCTATCGAGTTTGTGTGCTCCGCCCCCAAGGAAGACCTTGTTCATGTAGTGGTCCTGGTTGACGATCTGGGCCGAAATGTAGCGACCGTGCGTATCTGGTAGATGCAGGGTGGCGCCTTCGCTTATGTCAATAATCGCCATGCTGTAGAGCGTATCCCGGTTCATCCGAATCGTTGGCTGCCGCTCGATGGGCGTGGGCTCACGCAAATGGAAGAGCCGGTTCACGCCACCAGAGAGCGCCAGGTACTTTCCGAATTCGATATCGGTCGCCGCACGTACAAAATTGTCGACTGTGACCGGGATCTCCCGACTGTCAACCAGTGCCTGCAGGTTGTCCGAAGCAGACTGGGCAGAAGCAGGCGCGCAGATCGCCATCGAGGCACCAAGCACCAAAGCCATCAATGCCGTCGCTTGCAGGTCTTTCATCACGGCCAATCCTCCTCACTCTCTCCAACGTGCCTATTGATTGTCCTTCTTGATCTGGTCATAGAGGAAACCGCCTGCGCCACCGACCGCCGCGCCGATGCCGGCACCAGCGCCGGGGCTCCCCGCGAAGGCTCCGATCACAGCACCGGTGGCAGCGCCGACGCCGGCACCCACCCCGGTCCTGGCAGCCGTATCTCGGTCGAGATTTTGACAGCCAGCAAGGAGCAGTCCGCCCGCAGCGACCATCACGATTGCGCTCTTTCTCATCACCATGATCACTCCTCGTTTGACCGATGCTGGAAGGCCGTCAGCAGGGATACTTGAGGCGAAGCGCCTGGATCAGGCCGCTGAGCGCCGGCATCCCCGAGGATTCAGGATGGGTGGCAGCCCACTCCACCAGGATGACCCGTGCCTGCTCGCGTGAAATCTCCCCGTTCGGGCACACGGTCGGCTGGATATCGAATCTCGGATCGGCAACAAGCGCATCGTAGAACTGCTCGATTCCGGCAATCCAGCCATAGCAAAAGCCCTGCGCATACTGGTTCATGGCGCTGCTTTCAGGTGACGAGCAGAGCTTCACCACCGATGCCACGCTCGCAGCCTTGAAGTCCTCGACCGTCACATCGCTCGCGACGGCCGGTGCAGCCCACAGCACCGTCGCGGCGGCCAGACATGAAAGCCTCTTCATTATCTTCTCCTCACGAGAAACCATGGAGACAAGCGCTGGCATTTTTTCATTGCACGGACAGCCCGATGACAGTGCACCGACTGAGCGCATTGACCAAACTCAAGCACGCTATCAATAGGGGCCCACTTTGATAAATGATCTAGATCAAAGAATTGCTGGTTTCTCCCTGATATTCTTAGTGGAACTTTCGATAACAATCCTCCCTCAAGATACCAAATGGTTGTTTCTAGGGTTCCTGGGATATGTCGAAACAAACCAATAAGCGGCTTCTTTACAAAGGCCATTGAACAGACAATGTGCTGAAAAGGAGTCCCTTGCCAGCACTTATGCAGCCGAATCTGATATCATTTTTAGTTGCCGTAGACGGGTATATCTTATAACTATCGGCAACACGCTGAAAGTTAGAAGATCCAATCAAATAAAACTGCGAGGTGTGGATGTCTGTGAACTCGAGAAACCTCTGCAATCGGGCCGCAATGGGCTTGGTCGCATTCACCTTGACGCTCGGCCACGTCATCGGACCCTCGCCTCGGGCGGAAGACGCCGCGACCTCGCCGGCTGGGAATGTCGCAGAGGGAACGGACGAAGCGTCCGCCGCGCTGCAGGCGGGAGAGGAACTGGCCGACGAGCCCGTCTTTACCCAGGAAGAACTGGAAGAACTCGTTGCACCGATTGCACTCTATCCCGACCCCCTGCTCATCCAGGTCTTGCTCGCGTCAACCTCTCCTCTCGATGTGGTTCGTGCCCAGCGATGGCTCGAGAAGAACCCCGACCTGAGCGACGAGGAGCTGATCGAGAAAGCGGAGCAGGAAAACTGGGATCCGAGCATCATCTCGCTGGTCGCCTTTCCCACCGTGATCGAGCGGATGGCGGACAATCTCGACTGGACGGAGACGCTGGGTGATGCGATGGCGCTCCAGTCCGAGGATGTTCTGGCAGCGGTCCAGACGATGCGCGCTCTGGCGCAGGCCAGGGGACTGCTCGAGAGTGGCGAGGAGATGACCGTCTCGCAGGACGAGGACGACACGATCGTTATCGAGCCCACGAACCCGGAGGTCGTCTACGTTCCGGTCTACGAGCCGGCTAAGGTCTATTCCGCGCAGCCCACGCAGACCACGACGGTCGTGGAGAGCTCGACCAGCAGTTCCGGAGGTAACACCCTGGCGGCCGGTCTGATCGGCTTTACCGCCGGGGCTATCCTCACCTCTCTCTATCACAACGATCGCTATGACTACTACTGGGGGCCGCGCTATCGCAGCGTGGACTGGTACGACTACAGGATCCGTCCGCCCTATTACCGGCCCTGGACCGGCTACCGTCCGCCCTACTATCGCCCGCCGCCTCCGGGCTACTACCCCGGAACAGGATGGCGCCCGCGCCCGGAACTCTACCGGGACGCCAGGTATAGAAACGACTGGCGCCGCGATACGAACATCACCGTCAACCGCAATCGAGGTGTCGTCGTCAATGATCGGGGGCGTGCCGAGAACCGCAATCGCGCCAGGTCGCTGGAGCGCGACCTCCAGAGGCGTGGCAAGAACCAGGGACCGGCGCTCGGTACAGCAAAAGCTAGCCGTCTCTCCACGGCAAGCTCCGGACAAAGGCAAGACCGGGGTCAGCAGAAAGGAAGCCGAAAGGCGCGAGCCTCGGCCTTCTCGGGACAGGGCGGTGCGCAGGCGAGCAACAAAAGCAAGCAACGTGGCAAGGCAAGCCTGGAGGCGGCAAACCGCGGCAAGACAGATCGAGCGCGCACGGCGAAGAGTGCCAACCGAGGCAAGGTCACGGACGCCAAGCGACAGTCCGCACAGCGACCCAAGCAAGGTGCCCAACAATCGAAGAAGGGCGCACAGGCAGCCCCGAAACAGCGTGCGAAGGCGACGCCGCGACCGAGCGGCGGTGGTGGCGCATTCAAGCGTGACGGTGGATCCGCAAGCACCAAGGCGAGTTCGGCTCGCGGCAAGAAGAGCGTCAGCGGCCAGCGCGCCGGTGGCCGTCGGACGGACAAACGCGGATGAGATCATCGCCCGCAATGGCAAGCATGAAAGGGATGATGGAATGGTATCGTATCTCATAAAGCTCGCGGCCGTCGGTTCTTTGGGCCTTGCGATGCTCTTCATGACCGAGGCGCGTGCCGCCGAAACCTTCGAGACTCCGGAAGCGGCTGTCGAAGCTCTCCTTGAGGCAGTCCAGTCGGACAACGGCACGCGCCTCGTCCAGATCTTCGGTGAAGGAAGTGAGGACCTGGCCTCAACCGGCGTGGAGGAGGTCGACCAGCGCAACTGGCAGGAGTTCGTCGATGCCTACGAAGACGCCTCTCGCATCGTGGTCGGCGATGGCACTGCCGAGCTCTTCGTCGGGCGTGAGCAGTGGCCTTTCCCGGTGCTGCTGGTGAAGGGTGACGCCGGTTGGACCTTCGACACAGACAGTGCGCGGGACGAGATTCTCTACCGCCGGATCGGCAGGAACGAACTCAACGCCATTGACGTCGCAAAGACGTTCATACGGGCGCAGTACGAGTACTACGTGACGGATCATGATGATGACGGCGTGCTCGAGTTCGCGCAGTACTTTCTGTCAGCCCCCGGAGAGGAGGATGGCCTTTACTACCCGACTGAGCCGGGCGAGCAGGAGAGCCCGCTTGGACCGCTGATCGCCGTGGCCTCCGAGGCAGGCTATGCCTACGCCGAGGATGGCAGAACCAACGAGCCGGAGCCCTATTCGGGCTACTACTTCCGTGTTCTCACGTCGCAGAGCGAAGACGCACCAGGCGGTGCCTTCGACTACGTCATCAACGGAAACATGGTTGCCGGTTTCGGGATGCTGGCCATTCCCGCAAACTATGGCGTCTCGGGCGTCATGACTTTCATGCTGGGCCGCAACGGGGAGATCTACCAGCGCGACCTCGGCACCGCGACCCTGGACATAGCCACTGAGATTGACTCCTTCGACCCCGGCCTGGGATGGAGCGTCCTTGAGGAGTAGCACGAGCGCGCGGTGAACCCTGTTCACCGCTTCGCAACGGCCCGCTTCCTCTTCCGGGCGACCCCCACCAGTATCCAACTGGGTGCCCTGAGGGAGCGGGCCACCACCATCGACCCGTGTCATTCATGGTCTGTGCCATGTGTAGAGTTCGGCCTTGCTCGGCTCTCGTCAGGGTCGCGCCACTCCCTGCAAGCCGGCTGACATAGACGAGACGATGCCAGGCAGTGACTTATCGCCGGGTGGCGCGCGAAAGAGAAGCGCGGTATCCGAACTCTTCCCCGAAGAGCAATGCTTCCATCGCGGCTACACGAAGATCCCGCTCAAACGCTCGATGGTCCAGAAAGCGGCGAGGCTCCCGATCCCGTAAGCCGTTGCCTGGACGGCCGGACGCAAGACCTTCGGAACCAGGTTGCGCAGCAGCCAGAAGCACCCGAGGACCAGAGCGACAAAGGCGAGCTGACCCAGCTCGACACCGATATTGAAGAACAGCAGTGCCGCAGGGATGGCGTCAGCCGGCAGGCCTGCCTGCGTCAGGGCGCCGGCAAAACCGAAGCCGTGCAGCAGTCCGAACACCAGCGCGATTGTCCACGGCCGTGTCGCTGTCGGGCTTGGCTGTCCCCGCTGGACATAAAGGCATTCGGCCGCCACCAGGGCGATGCTGAACGCGATCAAGGCCTCTATCGGCCCTGGCGGCAGGCTGACGACCCCGAGCGTCGCCATTGCCAGGGTAACGGAGTGGGCGGCGGTGAACGCCGTGATGGCCCAAGCCAGGCGGCGCAACTCCTTGATCAAGAGGAGGAGTGCCAGAACGAAGCAGAGATGGTCGAAGCCCAGGAGGATGTGCTCGACCCCGAAGGGCAGGTAGACGGCGGCAACCGTGATCAGGCCGGGAGACTCGGCGACGGCCAGCGCGCTGCTGCCCGACATCAAGCGCAGGCTCTGCGCCCCAGCGTCCAGCCGCTCGATGCGGACGATGGCCTCCACCAGCGTCCTGTCCAGACCGTCGATCCGGATCTCCTTGCCCGCCAATCCCCCCTCGCAGCGGACCGACCGGCGCAGCACATTCGCTGCGCCGTCGCCGAAGCTTACCGGCGGCACCCTGTCCGCGCAGCCCGTCGGCAGGACGACGTCCAGTCGGATGCTTGCTTCGCCGCGCGCGGGCGTCTTCCAGAGAACAGCGAACAGGTCGGGTGACGTTTCGCGAATTTCGAGGTAGGCAGGCCGTACCTCGTGCGCCAGGACGGGTTCAAGCAGCGAACCAATCAGGATCGGGACCAGGTAGATGAGGCCGACAATCCGGGCCATGATCAACCGCCGCCCGCCTGTTCGACCACAATCTTGTACTTTTTCTTCAGGGCGTCGACATAGGCCTCGAGGGCCTGCTGTCGTTGCAGCTCCCGCCAGTCCCGGATCACTCTGCTGCGCGCTTCGTCCAAGGTTTCCATGCGACCGGCCTGCTTGTTGGTCAGTCTGACCAGATGGACGCCGAAAGCCGACCGCAGAGGGCCGCGCCAGGCCCCAGGTTCGACGCCGCTCACAGACTCCCCCAAGTCTTCGCCGAAAAGGCGGGCGACGGCTGACGGGGTTGCCTGTTCCATGACCCTGGGAAAGAAACCAGCGTCCCCCAGCTGGGCCACAGCCGCCCCCTCGCGAAGCGCGTTCAGAACCGTTTCGGCATCTTCTTCGAGCTGTGCGCCGCGGCGATCGGAACTGAGAAAGACCTGCTCGAACGTGAAGCTCGGTTCGACACTATAGCTGGCGGGATTTTCCGCCATGAAGACCTCAAGCTCGGCATCGGTCGGATCCCGTCCGGCTGCAAGATCATCAAGGATGAACTCCATCTTCTGAGCCAGGCGCCGCCGGACGACCACGTCTGCCTCGTCGAGACCGAGCGCCAGTGCCTCACGGTAAAACAGTTCCTCGCGCAGGCGCGCATCGATCAACCCCGCGAGTTCTTCTGCCGTCGGCGGCCGGCGCCATGTCTTCTCGAACAGGGCCACGAGACTGTTCTGCTCTTGCGTTGAGATGGTGACGGTTTCCGAGATCTGCCCCGTCGGTTCCCCCCATCGCTCGTAGGCTCCGAACACAAGCGTCCCCACCACGAAAAACTGCACCAAGGGATGAGTGAACGCTCGACGAAGGACTCTCCGAAACATGACTGGGCTGCTCCGCGAACCGATGACTTGGCCGACCAAGCGGTAGTCACTGCTATACTAAGAGCGTCGCGACGGCGGGCCGAGCGACTTTGAGCAGAGGCCTCGATACTGCCCCCATCGATCGAATGCCAGCCTTCGCGAATCCGACCATGGTCGCTGCTTGAATCTCGGTCAGAATCAGGAGTTCGGTGGAAGAAGGACCGATCCCCTCAGCTTTGAGGTCTGTACCAGATCGGCGATGTGTAGGCCCGTTCCTGTTGTTCGAGTAGCGCGTCCTCGGGGAGCGTGACGGCGTCGCCGAAGAAGGCCTTGTCGTAGGCGAGCCATGTCGGCGTTGGAATTTCCAGGACCCGGACATAGTAGACAGCACGCTCGGCCGGGTCGAAATCGGGATCCTGCCACCACGCCCCCAGGACGGCCTCACCGATGTCGTTGGTGAAGGAGGCGCCCACGACCGTGCTGCCGATCGCTGGCAGCTTGCCGTCGGAACCGGCCTTCCGCTCCCCGGCCCAGGCGACGTCATAGACCTTCTCCTGAAGCGCGCCATCGCCATCCAGCCATCCCTTCACGATCTGGATGCGGTCGAGATTGGCGCCATCCGGATCACGGAGTGCTCGGATCATGAAGGTCGGTGCAACGCCCTCCGGCCCCGGCGGCAGGTCGGATCCCATCGGGACGCCGCGGGCATAGCCCTGTTCGGCGAAGTCGGGTCTCACCACCTCGTCCTTGGAGAAATCCCAGCCGGCGAAGACGCGGACGGTCATGCGGGTCCCGGTCGTCGCGTAGACTTCGCGGCGCGCCATTGCATCCCAGATCGCCTCGCGCGTGTTCTCGCGCGCCCAGACCGCCGCAAGCCCGGACGCCAGTGCCCGGTAGTGACGGATCGTCGTATCCGAGCCGTCGAGTGACGCCACTATGCCGGTGATCTTTTCCAGATAGCGATCCTCGCCTGTCCCGGGCTCGACCGGTGTGGCCTTGCCGAAGAAGTTCTCCTCGCGCGTCGTCGCCAGCGAGGTATGGCTATCGGTCGAGCCGATCATCCCGAACTTGAAGGGATTGACGCCAAGTTGGGCTTCGAAGGCCAGGCCGCGCGCCAAGGCCTGCCGCGCATATTCTCTGGGCAGCATGTCGGGCTGCTTGCCGTAGAGACCGAAGTTGCCCTTGTCCCAGCGATAATAGTCGGCGAACTCGTCGTTGGGAGACAGGGCCGGATGGGTTTCGCCGTCACCCTTGATCTGGGTGACCTCGTAGAGAGGCTCCCAGAGCGCGCGGCGCTCGGCGTAATCCCTGGTGAGCGGTTCACCGCCCAGAGTGACATCGTCGAACATCAATCCATTCGAGAGATTGCCGTTGTGCGGTATGGCCAGAACCTGCCCACCGCTCTGCTCTTCATAGCCGGCCATCCAGGCCCAGAGGTCCTCGGGATCGGATGAATCGTAGTTCGAGAAGGGGACCAGGTTCTCGACCTTCTCCCGCCCGTCACGAAATACCACGACGCGGTGCAGATTGTTCGCTTCATAGGACGAGGTCCATTCGAAACCATGCAAGGTCGTGAACACCCCGGGCCGGTAGTAGCGCTCGGCCGAATCGACGATGCGGTTCCAGATCGTGCGGGTCAGGTCGTCGTCGTCGATCGGGTCTTCGTTCTTCGCCATCTGCTGACCCCACGCGGCGTAGGCCTCGAACGGGCGTCCCTCCTTGACGAGATCGTGGACCTTCCGACCGAAGGCATTCTGCAGAAGAGCCGGCTCGGAGTCCGCGATCATCGGCGCAAGGCCGAGATTCTCGGAATGATCCGCCACGACCAGAAAGTCGAGCGGACGGACCAGCTTCGCCCGCTGTCCGCCGGAGGCCCGGACCGTCTCGCCCTGCGCGAAGCGGAAGGCCTCTTCGGGTCCCAGGAAATTGCCGATCATCCCGGCATCGGTCGAATAGGAGGTGTGCAGGTGCGTGTCCCCCCAGAACACTCGGTCGGGATAGCTGCGATGGAGGTAGGGCGAGTACTCGGGTTTTCCGAGCGTGACCTCGTCTTTTTCCACACCCACGTCACTCGCGTAGGACTGCGCCTGGGCCGGCTTGATTGCGATCGCAGTCGCGCAAGCCAAAAAACTTGATGCAACGCACGCCGTTGCAACGGCCTTTCTGAACATGAGGTTCTCCCGCACCAGACCGTTCTTGGAAAGTCACTTCAACATGATATCATCAAAATCTACCTTGACTCACGTCAATACTCATTCTGATCCCATGTGAACAGAACTTGATTAGAAGTTGTAGATTTGGCTGCAGATCGACCAGAGCAAGAAGATGCGCATATCTCGGTGTCACCTGAGCGAAGACGGACAGAAAGTCAGGATTGAATGGCAGCTGACCTTTGGGCGGAGCTATGCCTCGGCACCATCTTTCGCAATGAACTGACCGGACTTTGACTGCTACTGACCTATTGAGCTTGAACAGCGGCGGCAGGGCTGCGGCCTGTGCCGCGCCCGTCGCCTTCGCCGACAGATCGTCACTCTTCTGATGCTCTCCCTGACCATGGCGAATGTTGCGTCACTTCAAGAAAACACGCATCAGCCTTCTAAATGAAAGACACTGACCAAACCGTGTTCTTTCACGCGGCCAGTGAAACCATCCTGGAATGCATCATCAAGTCCACCCACGCCGCGTTTCCAGGCCTTGTCGCTTGATTGGCGCCGAGGCGGGCGGCAAACTACGGACGATGATGCGAGCCTGGGTATCCTATTTGCTGGGAAAACGGTGCAGAGCACATCCGGCGCCTAAGACGCGCTCGTGCGTGCTGGCGGCCTCCTGCATTTTCGCGGCCCTATTCCTCGTCTTCGGTGGCGTCATCCCGAGCGCATCGGCAAGCGACGAGATACCGTTCTTGGTACGCTTCGACAGCAACGTACGCGGACTCGAGATCGGCACCGAGGTCGAAGTGCGCGGCATCGCCGTCGGTGAAGTCAGCAAGACGACGCTCGTCTTCGATGACGATCGGAACAACTTCGTGGTGGATGTGATCCTGTCACTGGAGCCGCTGCGCTTTCCCTCCCTCGGTTTGGGCGCGACCACCGTGGAAGACGTTTACGATTCGGCCGACTATCTGGTTCGTCGGGGCCTCAGGGCGCGTTTGGTCAGTAGCGGACTCAGAGCGCAGATCTTCAGCCAGAACATCGGAAAATCTTTGGTGATCGAGTTGGCGATGATGCCTGACCAACCCCCGGCGACCCTGGGCCGTGACGGCCCTATCCCGGAACTGCCGGTCGGTCCCAGTCCATCTGACGAGATGGTGGAAAGTCTACGCGAGACGCTGAGGAAACTGGCCAAGGCGCCGATCGACGATTCGCTTAGAGACCTGCAGGCAGCCGCCGCATCGCTGCGTGCGGTCGCCGAGGGACCGGCGCTGCAGGAAGCATTGGACAATGTCGCGGCGAGCACAAGGCAGCTTCAGACCTTCATCGAGCAGATGGACGCCCGCATGGAACGACTGAGCGATGGCGCCAGCAAGACCATCTCGACTGCCGACAGCACGCTGGCCGAGGCGCGGGATACGCTGAAGTTCATGCAACGCACTCTCGGCGACCGCTCGCCTCTGATGGCCAAGCTAAACAAGATGCTCCATGAGATGACCGGTGCCGCACACTCCTTGCGACTGATGGCGGAATACCTGGAGCGCCACCCCGATGCGCTTCTCAAGGGCAAGAAAGAAATTAGGCGCTAAAATCATTGCCCAGAGCAATTATTTATGTTTTTGGCACTCTCCACACGAAAAATGAAAGTCTGATGTTTTTCTACGCTCAAACACACACGTCCCGCTCTTGAAGCAGTCGAACGCTTAGATTGGATCACGTCCATAGCGCGCATGCTGACCGCCGAGAAATTCCCGCCGTCCGGGGCTCATGGCGTTGTCGTTCCTGTTTCTATCCTTTGCAAGCAAACCGGATACGCCAAGGCGGCCGACATGCCCTACGCAGTCGGAATTGCCATAGGATTCTTACAGGTTGATTGCTCCGCGTCGTTGTTCGCGCTCCCCGTAACCTTGGATCGAATCTCCAGGTAGAGGGGCTTTCTCAAGACTGTCCGCGTCGAAAAAAGCTCTGAGTTCTTGTCCCGTGACCGGAACCAGCAGACCCATCACGATGAGTCCGTTCTGCGTCGAACCGGATCAAAGATCGGCGGGAACCATGTCATGCAGGGCCTTGATCGCAACGGGATAGCCGGCGGCGCCCAGGCCGGCGATCACCGCCGTTGCCGCCTGGGAGATGATGGACTTCTGGTATAGCGGCTCGCGCCGGTGAATGTTCGAGATGTGCAGCTCGATGATCGGATGGGGAAACATCTTCAGGGAATCGAGCAGCGCGATCGAGGTGAAGGAGTAGGCCGCCGGGTTGATGACGATGCCGCAGGCAGACCCGATCGCGTCCTGGACCCAGTCGACAAGCTCGCCTTCGTGATTGGTCTGGCGGAACTCGATCGGGCGGGAGGGCACGGCGGCCCGGCACAGGGTCTCGATGTCGGCCAGGGTGGTCTTGCCGTAGATCTCCGGCTCCCGCGTCCCCAGGCGATTGAGGTTCGGTCCGTTCAGCACGTAGATCGGCTTGGTCATTTGACTCTCCTATCCAGCATAGCCCAGCAGACGCGGCAGCCACAGCACGACATCCGGGACGAAGGTGATGAAGCCCAGCAGCACCAGAAGCACCGCGAGAAAGGGGAGGAGGTCGCGCAACAGCGCCAGCAATCCGCAGCGCGCGACGTTGGCGACGACGAACAGCAGCAAGCCGTAGGGCGGCGTGACCAGGCCGATCATCAGGTTGACCACGACCAGCACGCCGAAATGCACCATGTCGATGCCCAGTGCCTTGGCGGTCGGGATGAAGATCGGAACGATGACCAGCAGGATGGTGATGCCTTCCAGCAGGCAGCCCAGGATCAGGAGCACGGCGTTGACCAGCAGCAGGAAGGTGACCGGCGTGAGCTCGTAGCCCGCCATCATCGCTTTCAGGGCGTTGGGTATGTTCTCGATCGTGACCACGTAGTTGAAGACCAGAGCGCCGCCGATCAGGATGCCGATGGAGGCGCTGGAGCGCGCGCTCGCCAGCACCGCCTGGTAGGTCTGCGCCAGCGAGACGTCCCGGTAGAGGAAGAGCGAGATCAGCAGCGCGTAGGCAGCGGCGACCGCCGCGGCCTCGGTCGGTGTGGTGATACCACCGTAGATGCCGCCCAGCAGGATGACCGGCATCAGCAGCGCGGGAATCGCCTTGACGGTGATCATCGGCACCTGCCGCAGCGGAACCGGCTCCTCGACCGGGAAGCCCCGTCTGCGCGCCATGACGCTGTTGGTGGCCATGAGCCCGGCAGCCATCGCCAGGCCGGGCACCGCGCCTGCAATGAAGAGGTAGCCGATCGAGGCGTCGGAGACGAGCGCGTAGAGCACCATCGGGATGGAGGGTGGGATGATCGGGCCGACGACGGCCGACGCGGCGGTGATGGCGGCCGCATAGCTTCTGGTGTAGCGATTCTCCCTGACCATCATGGTGATGATCAGGCGCCCGACCCCCGCCGCATCGGCGATCGCCGACCCCGACATACCGGCGAAGATCACGCTCAGCGCGATGTTCACATGCCCGAGCCCGCCGCGAAAGCGGCCGACGATGGCGTTGCAGAAGGCGAGCAGGCGGTTGGACAGGCTGCCGACATTCATCAGTTCGGCCGAGAGGATGAAGAGCGGTATCGCCAGCAGCACGAAGCTGCCGCGCAGCCCCTGGAGCAACTGCTCGGCGGCGATGCTCATGTCCTGGCCGGCGGAAAGGAGATAGACGATGGAGGCGCCGATCATGGCATAGCCGATCGGAAGCCCCAGTACGGCGAGCACCGACATCACGGCCAGACAGAGTGTGAAGGGGCTGAGCAGGGTCATTCATCCCTCACCAGGGAGGGATCGCTGAGATCCGGAGCTTCGCCGCGGAACGCCCTGAAGCCAAGCCAGAGATACCGGGCGACCAGGGCGAGGACGAAGAGAATGTAGACGGAGAAGAGGTAGTCCAGGCGAATGCCGATGTAGGAGGCCTTCTCCACCCGCATGAAGGTGACGTAATCGAGGGTGGCGGGCAGCGAGATCAGGAAGAGCAGCACCAGAGCCAGGCCCGACACCACGACGAAGCCCCTGCGCACCCGCGCCGAGACGCCACTGTAGAGGATGTCGAAGCGGATCTCGTCCCGCTCTCGCACGACGAAGGCGGCACCCCACAGCACCAGCCACATCCAGGCGAGCGTGCTGACCTCCAGGGTCCAGCCGACCGGCCAGCCGAGCAGGTAGCGAAACAGGATCTGCAGTATGAAGCACACGAAGACCGTTGCGAGCAGGCCGGCCGCAATGTTCTCGGCCCGCCGCCGCATCCAGGTCATGGCTCCTGACAGATGGCCGGTCATGGTCGTTTCACTCCGAGGGTCCCGCACGGCCGGCCACCAAGGCATGTCGGCCGGCCGCACGGGGTCACCCCGTCGTTGCAGCGAGGCCGAAGCTACATCGCGTTGATCTTGGCCAGCACGCCTTCCGGCCAGTCCTTTGCATAGTCGGACTCGAGATACATCTGCTGGGCATGCTCGCGGAAGGCCTGGACATCGGGTTCATAGACCTTCAGGCCCTCCTTCTTGAAGAAGGCCACCAGCTCGCCCTCGCGCTCCAGGTGCTTGCTCGTGCTCCAGGCGATCGCCTTCTTGACTGCCGCTTCCAGCGACTCCTGCTGTGCGGGCGTCAGGGAATCCCAGGTCTTCTTGGAGATGACGAAGAGGTCGTATCCGACCAGGTGGCTGGTCAGCACGATCTGCGAGGTGACCTCGTAGAACTTCATGTTGTAGTCGTTGGGCAGCGGGTTGTCCTGCCCGTCGATCGCGCCGGTCTGCAGCCCGGTATAGACCTCCGCGTAGGCCATGGGCGTCGGGTTGGCACCCAGTGCCTTGCCCAGGAACTGCCAGGCATCACCTCCCGGCATTCTCAGCTTGATGCCGGCCATATCCACTGGGGTCTTGATCTCCTTGTCGGGCGCGAGGTTGACCTGGCGGGTTCCGAAGTAGACCGGCCCGACGATGTGCACGCCAAGCTGGTCCTCGGCCATCTTCACCATCTCCTGGCCGGTCTCGCTCTCGAAGAAGGCGTTCAGATGATCCGCGTCCCGGAACAGGTAGGCGGCCGTCAGGATGGACCAGGCCGGAATCTGCTTGGCGATGTCCTGCGGCGCGACGATCCCGGTCTCAAGGTTGCCGCGCTGCAATGCCACCAGCTCCGTGCCCTGCTTGAACAAGGTCGCGCCGAAGTGTGGCTCGAAGGTGAAGTCGCTGGCGATGGCCTCGCCCAACGAGCGCATCGCGTCGGCCCGGATGTCGGTATCGCTGAAGACCGCCGCGAATTTCAGCACCGGCTTGTCCTGGGCCATCGCATCCTGGGTCATCGCGCCGAAGCCCAGTCCGGCAGCTGCGATCATTGCGCCGCCGAGCACAGCAACGCGACGGGAAACGCTAAACGTCATGATTGTCCTCCCTCTTGTACCGGCCTGATTGCGGCCCGGGTTTCTATTGCGAGAACGATGGACGAAACAGTTAGTTTATGTCAACCCGATGTGCGATAGTGCGGAGGTGGTGCCGCGTGAGCCACCAAGCAGGCCGGCAGCTAGGTATGGACTAACCAGTTCGTATAGGAAACAATGCTCCGCAAAATGACCTCTAGGGATTCTGTGAAGCGATGAATGTGGAGAACGCACCGCCGACTGCGCCAAGCCGGGTGAACGACCCGGAAGGGACCAAGCGCAACATCATCGAGGTGGCCACCAGGGAGTTCGCCGACAAGGGCCTCTCAGGGGCTCGGATCGATGAGATCGCGGCCAAGACCAAGGCCAGCAAGCGCATGATCTACTATTACTTCGGCAGCAAGGACGATCTCTACCTCAAGGTTCTGGAAACGGCCTACAGCGAGATGCGGGCCACCGAAGCCACCCTCGGCCTGGAAGGACTGCCGCCGCTGGAGGCCCTGGAAAAGCTCGTCCGCTTCACCTTCGACCATCACAACGACAACGAGGACTTCATCCGGCTGGTGATGATCGAGAACATACATCACGGAGAGTACCTGGAAAGGTCGCCGGTAATCCAGAAAATGAACCTGACGGCGATCGACGCGGTGCGGCGGCTCTATCAGCGTGG
Organism: Rhodospirillaceae bacterium N.6G; assembly: GCA_046233115.1. Taxonomy (GTDB): domain Bacteria; phylum Pseudomonadota; class Alphaproteobacteria; order Kiloniellales; family JACOMY01; genus JACOMY01. The sequence continues at coordinate 162,511 of JBJXHM010000015.1, forward strand.
CGTGGAGCAGGGTGTCTTCCGGGCCGGCCTCGACCCGATCGAACTGCACTGGCAGATCAGCGCTCTCTGCTTCTTCAACGTGTCCAACCGGCCGACCTTCTCGAAGATCTTCAAGCGCGACCTGGGGTCCATCGACTCCCTCGCCTCGCTCCGCGAGGCCGTGGTCGAGATGGTCCTGCGGCAGGTCAGGAACGACTAGCCCGATGCGCCCCGCGAACCCCACCCTCGGAATTGCGCGGCCGCAGACACGCGAGGAAGGGGGGCGCCATGCCTGACGTTCGGCTCGGCCTGATCGGCGACAACATCTCGCGCTCGCAGGCGCCGCGGCTGCACCGCCTGGCAGGCGGTCTCTGCGGCCTCGAGGTGTCGTACGAGCGACTGGTCCCGACCGACAGGGGCAAGACCTTCGACGAGTTGTTCGAATTTTGCGCCACCGCCGGATTCCGCGGCATCAACGTGACCTATCCCTACAAGGAACTCGCAGCGAAGAAGGTCGGCATCGACGATCCGCTGGTCAGGTCGATTGGGGCGGTCAACACGGTGATCTTCACCCCCACCGGTCCCAAGGGGTTCAACACCGACTATTCGGGCTTCGTCTCCGCCTACCGCCGCATCCGGAGCGAAGCGCCGCCGGGGATCGTCTGCATGCTGGGCGCAGGTGGCGTCGGCAAGGCGGTCGCCTTCGGCCTGCTCGCACTGGGGCTGGGGGAGATCCGCATCGTCGAACGCGACCTCGACAAGGCGGAGGCCGTCGCCGAGGCGCTGCGCAAGGCCCGACCGGCCTTGACGACCCTGGTGACCGGAGACCCCTCCGCGGGCGCAAAGGGTGCGGCCGGACTGGTCAACTGCACGCCGATCGGCATGGTGGGCTATGAAGGAACGCCACTGCACCGCGCGCTGATGGCAGGCGCGGAGTGGGCCTTCGACGCCGTCTACACGCCGATCGACACGCAGTTCCTGCAGGATGCCGAAGGCCAGGGACTGACCGTCATCTCAGGCTACGAGCTCTTCTTCTTCCAGGGGGTGGATGCCTGGGACATCTTCGTCGGTCGACCGCTCGATCAGGCGGCGCTGCGCCGAGCGCTCGCCAAGCCGGAGTAGGAAGTCATGCGCAGTTCCATTGCCACAGTGTCGCTCGGCGGTTCGCTCAAGGAGAAGCTGCAGGCCGTAGCCGCGGCGGGGTTCGAGGGCGTCGAGATCTTCGAGACCGACGTCCTCGCCCACGACGGCACGCCGGCCGACATCGGTCAGATGGTGCGGGACCTCGGCCTCGAGATCGTCGCCTTCCAGCCCTTCCGCGATTTCGAAGGGATGCCCGAGCCGCGCCGCACCAAGGGCTTCGAGCGGGCAAGACGCAAGTTCGAACTGATGGTCGAATTGGGCGCGCAGAACGTCCTGGTCTGCTCGAACGTCTCGCCGCACGCGCTCGGCGGGATCGACCGCGCCGCCGACGACCTCCGCGAACTCGGTGAAATCGCCACGGGCTTCGGCATCAACGTGGGCTTCGAAGCACTCTGCTGGGGAGTCCACATCCACGACTACCGTGATGCCTGGGAGGTTGTGCGTCGCGCCGACCACCCGCACGTCGGCATCATCCTCGACAGCTTCCACACCCTTGCACCGGACTACCCCGTGAAGGCCATCCGCTCGATTCCGGCGGACCGGATCACCTTCGTCCAGATCGCGGACGCGCCCCGGATCGACATGGACCTGCTCCAGCTTTCCCGACACTTCCGCTGCTTTCCCGGCCAGGGCGATCTCGACATCGCCGGTTTCATGGCCGCGGTCGAGGCGACCGGCTACGACGGCTGGCTGAGCCACGAGATTTTCAACGACCGCTTCAGGATGGCCTCGCCCGGCCAGATCGCACGCGATGGCGAGCGGTCCCTGATCGCGATGACCGGGCGCAGCCGCGATGCCACCCCCCTGCCCTCGGCGCCACCGGCCGAGGGGGTGGCCTTCCTCGAATTCGCCGTTTCGGAGCGCGAGGCGCCGGAACTTGCGAACTTCTTCCGCGCGCTGGGTTTCGCCCGAACCGGGCGCCACCGTTCCAAGGACGTCGAACGCTGGAGCCAGGGCGAGGTGAACCTGGTGATCAACACCGAGACCGACGGCTTCGCACACTCGCACTACATCACCCACGGCCCCTCCGTGGCGGCGATCGGGCTCTGGGTGGGCGACGCCTCGCGCCAGATGGATCGGGCCGAGGCGCTGCTTGCGCATACCTTCCGTCAGCCCGTCGGCCCAGGAGAGCTCGAGATCCCGGCGATCCGGGGGGTCGGCGGCTCGCTGCTCTACTTCCTCGACCACGGCAAGACTCTCGGCCGGGTGTGGGAGGTCGAGTTCGAACCTCTCGAGGACCAGGCGCCCGACGTCGGCCTGAACCGGATCGACCACATCGCACAGTCGGTGTTCTTCGAAGAACTGCCTGGCTGGAGGCTGTTCTACCGCTCTATCCTGGGGCTCGAGAAGACACCGCAAGTCGACGTCGTGGATCCTGCCGGCTTGGTCGAAAGCGAGGTGCTGCACTCGCCAGGCCGATCGCTGCAGATCGCGCTCAATGCCAGCCAGGCGCTGCAAACGCAGTCGCGCCGCTTCCTCAGCGAGTACTTCGGCGCCGGCGTCCAGCATGTCGCCTTCGCGACCGACGATATCTTCACGGCAGTCGAGGCGATGCGGGCGGCCGGCCTCGACCTGCTGCCGATTCCCGAAAACTACTACGACGACCTCGAAGCGCGCTTCGACCTGGACGAGGCGCTCGCGGCGAGGCTGCGCCAGCTTTCTATCCTCTATGACGAGGATGAGCGGGGTCGCTACTTCCAGGTCTATACGCGCGTCTTCGCCGATCGCTTCTTCTTCGAGGTCGTGTCCCGCGAGGGCTATCTGGGCTACGGCGCACCCAACGCGCCGATCCGCCTTGCCGCGCAGTCCCGCCTCTCGCGCAACGCCGCAGTGCCAAGGAGGTAAGTATGCTCGCGTGCAACCTGGGCGGCGTGACCCTCCACGCCCGGTCCGACGGTCCCGAGGGCGGGCCGGTGCTCGTCCTGTCGAACTCGCTCGGGACCGACCTCAGGATCTGGGATGCCCTCCTTCCGCTCTTACCTCCCGAGGTGAGGGTCATTCGCTACGACAAGCGCGGGCATGGCCTGAGCGACTGCCCTGACGGTACCTGGGGGATGCAGGACCACATCGCCGACCTCGAGGGATTGCTGGATTCACTGGGGGTCGCCGGCGCTGCAATCTGCGGCATTTCCGTCGGCGGGCTCATCGCGCAGGGCCTGGCGGTACGGAGGCCCGACCTGGTCGGCAGGCTGATCCTCTGCGACACGGCAGCCCGGATCGGCACCGCCGAGAGCTGGGCGGACCGCATTGCCGCGATCGAACAGGGCGGGATCGCAGCGATGGCAGGAGCGATCCTCGAGCGCTGGTTCTCGGCAGGCTTCCGCGAGAGCGATCCGACCTTCCCGCTCTGGCGCAACATGCTTCTGACCTCGCCCCAGGCAGGATACCTGAAGACCTGTCAGGCCATTCGAGACAGCGATTTCACCGAGCAGACACGCGGTCTCTCCCTCCCTGCCCTCGCGCTCTGCGGCGCCGATGACGGGTCGACGCCGCCGGATCTCGTGCGCGCAACGGCTTCCCTGATCGAGGGCTGTCGCTTCGAACTGATCGAAGATGCCGGCCATCTACCCTGCATCGAGCAACCCGCCGTCTTTGCGACGCTCCTGACCGCGTTCTTGAAGGAGACCGGCTATGTCTGACCGCTACGACAGCGGCATGGCGGTGCGGCGAGAGGTTCTGGGCGATGCCCATGTGGACCGGGCCGAAGCGCAGAAGACCGCCTTCGACGAGCCCTTCCAGACCCTGATCACCGAGGGTGCCTGGGGCTCGGTCTGGTCGCGGGACGGCCTCTCCAAGCGGGATCGCTCCCTGGTGACCTTGGTTCTCCTCGCCGCACTGGGCCACTGGGACGAGGTCGCCATGCACGTGCGCGCCACAGCGAATACCGGCGCGACCGCCGAGGAAGTCCGCGAGGCGATGCTGCATGTCGCCATCTACGCCGGAGTCCCGGCCGCCAACCACGCGCTCAAGATCATCAAGAAGACCTACGCCGAAATGGAGGAGACGCAATGAACGCCAAGGCCGAAGAGCTTTATCAGCGCGACTGGACCTGGCAGCCCCCGGCCTACACGCCGGACTACAAGACATCGGTCGCACGCTCGCCCCGCCTGCCGCTCCTGTCCTTGCGGAGCTCGCTGTCCGAGATGACCGGTCCGGTCTTCGGGCAAGCCGATCTCGGCCCGCTCGACAACGACCTGATCCGCAACTACGCGCAGACCGGCGACCCGGTCGGCGAGAGGATCATCGTGCAGGGGCGCGTCCTCGACGAGAACGGGCGCGGCGTGCCGAATACCCTGGTCGAGGTCTGGCAGGCCAACGCCGGGGGGCGCTACCGGCACAAGAAGGACGGCTATCTGGCGCCGATCGATCCCAACTTCGGCGGCTGCGGACGCGTGCTGACCGACGACCAAGGCTTCCACCACTTCCGCACCGTCAAGCCTGGCGCCTACCCTTGGCCCAACTGGGTCAACAATTGGCGGCCGGCGCACATCCACTTCTCCGTGTTCGGCAGCGGCTTCGCGCAAAGGCTGATCACCCAGATGTACTTCGAGGGCGATCCCCTGATCCCGCTCTGCCCGATCCTGAAGGCGGTCCCCGACCCGGCGGCGATCGATAGCCTGGTGGCGCCGCTCGACATGAATGCGGCCGTTCCACTCGACTGCCTGGCCTACAAGTTCGACATCGTCCTGCGCGGACGGCGCTCGACGCTCTTCGAGAACAAGGCGTAAGGGAACCGAACCATGCCGCAAGCACTCACCTACCTGAAAGAGACCCCTTCGCAGACCGCCGGACCCTACGTTCACATCGGACTGGCACCCGGTGCTGCGGGATTCGAGATCTTCGACCAGGAACTGGGCCAGGACATCGTCGGGCCGAACGCCAAGGGCACCCGCATCCGGGTCGAAGGCACCGTCCTCGACGGCACCGGCGCCCCCCTGAAGGACGTGCTGATCGAGGTCTGGCAGGCCAATGCCGAGGGCATCTACCCCCATCCGGCAGACCCGCGCGCCGGCGAGGTCGAGGCGGGCTTCCGGGGCTGGGGCCGCGTGATCTCCGATTTCGACAGCGGACTCTGGTCCTTCGAGACGGTGAAGCCGGGCCCTGTTGCCGGACGCGATGGCGCCAGGATGGCCCCGCATATCTCGGTCTGGATCGTCGCGCGCGGCATCAACATCGGCCTACAGACGCGGATATACTTCGGCGACGAGGCTGACGCCAATGCGGCCGACCCGGTCTTGAACCGGGTGGAGCAGGCGCACCGCCGCGCTACCCTGATCGCCGAGAAGACCGGCGACGACAACTACCGCTTCGATATCCACCTACAAGGCGATCGCGAGACCGTCTTCTTCGACCTCTGAGGAACCGACCATGACCAGCACGTCCCAGCCGTGCATCATCTGCGTTGCCATCACCGGCTCACTGCCACGGAAGTCGGACAACCCGGCGGTGCCGATCACGGTGAGCGAACAGGTCGAATCGAGCCACGAAGCCTTCGAGGCCGGCGCCTCGATCGTGCATTGCCACGTCCGCAACGACGACGAGACGCCCTCGGCCGACCCCGAGAAGTTCGCGCGCCTGAAGGAGGGACTGGAAAAGCACTGCCCCGGCATCATCGTTCAGTTCTCGACCGGAGGGCGGTCAGGCGCGGGCAAGTCGCGCGGGGCGATGCTCTCGCTCAGGCCCGACATGGCCTCGCTGGCGGTCGGCTCCAACAACTTCCCCACCCGCGTCTACGAGAACCCGCCGGATCTGGTCGACTGGCTGGCCGAAGAGATGCGGACCTACGCGGTGAAGCCGGAGATCGAGGCCTTCGACCTCAGCCACATCTTTCAAGCGGCGGCGATGCGCAACGACGGCCGCCTGACCGACAAGCTCTACGTCCAGTTCGTCATGGGACCGAAGAACGCCATGCCGGTCGACCGTGAGGTGTTCGACTTCTACATCCGGACCCTCGATCGCCTGGCGCCCGATGCGGAGTGGTGCGCCGCCGGGATCGGCCGCCACCAGCTCACCCTTAACGAATGGTGCATCGCCGCGGGTGGCCATGCGCGCACCGGCCTCGAGGACAACGTCCGTCTCGACCGGGAGACCCTGGCGCCCTCGAACGCAGCGCTGGTGAAGCGCACGGTCGAGCTCTGCGAGAAGTATGCCCGGCCTGTGGCGACGCCAGCGCAGGCCCGTTCCATCCTTGGCCTTCGTGCCGCCGCATGACCCTCGCATGAGCACCAGCCTTTCGGATCATCCTTACCTTGCCGGGCTCTACGGCGACCAGGAGCTGTCGACCTTGCTGTCGGCCAAGGCCGAGATCGCCGCGATGCTCCGCTTCGAGGCCGCGCTCGCTCTGGCGGAGAGCCGTCTCGGGATCATTCCGGCCGATGCGGGTCCGGCTATTGCCAGGATGCTCACCTCGATCGAGATCCCTCCCGACAGCCTCGCCGATGGCACGCGCGCGGCCGGGGTGCCGGTGCCGGGACTGGTGAGCGCGCTGCGCCGGCAGCTCGGATCGCCGCACGGCCAGTTTGTCCATTGGGGCGCGACCTCCCAGGATGCGATCGACAGCGGGCTGGTACTCCGCTTACGGGACCTGCTGGACATCCTCCAACGACGGCTCCGGCGGCTCGTTGACCTTCTGAACGGTGAGGCCGCGCGCCACGCCGCCACGCCGATGGCGGCACGCACCCGCTCGCAGATCGCGACACCCACCACGCTCGGCCTTCGCATCGCGACCTGGGCTGCACCGCTCGCCCGCTGCCTCGATCGGCTGGATGAGCTGCGTCCGCGGCTGCTGGTGGTTCAGCTCGGTGGCGCCGCAGGCACCCTTTCGCTGTTCGGCGACAAGGGCGTCGCGCTGATGGAGGACGTGGCCCAGGAACTCGGCCTCGGGAGCCCCGCAAAGCCCTGGCACAGCGAGCGTGACGGACTGGTCGAGCTCGGCAACTGGCTGGCCATGGTCTCGGGCTTGCTCGCACGGATCGCCGCCGACCTCGTCCTGATGGGGCGCTCCGAGGCGGCCGAACTCACGGCCGGGAGCGGTGGCGGCTCCTCTACCATGCCGCAGAAGGCGAACCCGGTGGTGGCCGAGACCCTGGTCACGCTCGGCCGGCAGAACGGAGCGCTCGCCGGACTGATGCAACAGGCGCTGATCCACGTCGAGGAGCGCGACGGCAGCGCCTGGGCGATCGAGTGGGCGACGCTGCCGCAAATGCTGGTGACCACCGGCGCCGGCCTCGACCACGCGATCGAACTTGCCGGCAGCCTCCGCCCGGCAACGGCACGAATGCACGAAGTGATGCTGCTCGGCGGTGGCGCACTCGACGCCGAAGCGCTGGCCTTTGCCCTGGCGCGGCAGATGCCGCTGCCCGAGGCGCAAGCCTTGGTGAAGGCTGCGGCGGAAGCGGTCGCAATGCAAGGGGGCAGTCTCGCCGACCACCTCGCCGCCCTCTGTCGTGAAGGGGGCTTCGCGCCGCCTGAGATCGACGAGGCGCAAACCCTGGCAGGCGCGAAGGCCTTGATCGACCGCGTCCGCACCACCGGCTCGAGCAGCAGGTAGGGGGCAAGCAGGAAAAGGCTTCCACTCTTTACATTCGGAACCTGCCAAACCAGATTCGCACCGTCACCCGCATCGGCGCGGTAGTCAGCCGTCATCCTGGGCTTCGACGATCAAGGCATCGGCGGCAACCGCGCCCGCGCCCTCCGCCAGCACCATCAGCGGGTTCACGTCCACCTCGTAGAGCGTCTCCCTGTTCTCCTTGGCGAAGGTCGCAACGGCGAGGATGGCGCGAACCGCTGCCTCGACATCGCCGCGCGGGCGGCCACGGAAGCCATCCAGCAGAGGGAAGGCCTTCAACCGGCGCAGAGCCTCCTCGATCTCCGCGGCAGACACCGGCAGCAAAAGCCTTTGCGCGTCTTGCATCAGCTCGACCAGGACGCCGCCCGCACCGACTACCAGAACCAGGCCGAAGAGCGGATCGCGCTTGATCCCGACAATCAATTCGGCCACCGGCGCGTCTACCATCGCCTCCAGCAGGAAGCTGTTGAGCTGCAGGCCGGGCCGCGCCGCCTCGACCCGCCGGCACATCGCCCGTGCCGCCTCGAGCAGGTCCCCGCCCTTGAGCCCCAGCGCGACGCCGCCGACCTCGGTCTTGTGCGGAAGCTCGTCGCTCAGCGCCTTGAGAGCAAAGCGCCCGGGCAACCTTGCTGCCGTCGCCAGTTCCTCCAGCCTGCATAGCCTGCCGTCAGGAACGCAGAGGCCGCAGGCGGCCAGACGCCGCTTGCTCTCCATCTCGTTCACGATCCGCCGGGTTCCAAAGAGCGCTGCCACCCGCAGAGGCGCGGCGATGCTCGGCTGCCGGAACTGCCGCTCGCTGTAGTCTGCCCAGAGCCCCAGAACCGGGCCCGCATCGTGGATCCCCTGCAAAGGGAGCAGCCCCTCTGCGATCACCTGCTCGCGCATTGTCTTGGGCATCGATTCCGGGTTCACGCAGGTGACGGCGCCAGGCACGCCCGTGTTGCGGCTGGCGGTTCCGAGCGAGCGCACCATCGCTTCCACCGGTATCGCGACGTCCGACCCCAGCTCCGGCAGCGGATGATCGACAACCAGCAGCCCCTGGTCATAGCCCTCGGTCAGCATTTCGGAGAACATCGGCGTCAGGAGATGCTCGGCCCCCCAGTAGCCAGCGGTGAAGTCAAGCGGGTTGGTGACTTGAGCATAGTCCGGCAGCAGAGCCTTCACCGCCGCGGCCTGGTGTTCGCTCGGCGGGGGCAGCGCAAGCCCGGCAGTGGATGCATAGTCGGCTGCCATGCCGTTGTCGCCCCCGGAGCTGGAAAAGACTGCCAGGCGCCGGCCGCGCACCGGGTTCCAGACCGACGCGACCTTCAAGGCCTCGAGAAACTGCGGGACCGACGACGTCGAGAGGACACCGAGCCGCTGAAAGAGCGCCTCGTAGAGCTCGTTCTGGCCGGCCAGCGAGCTCGTGTGGCTGGCCGCGAGTTCCGCGCCGAGTGCCGAGGTGCCAACCCGGAAGGCGATGATCGGAACGCCCTTCCGGTTCGCACGGAGGCAGGCCTGCGAGAAGGCATGGACATCCCTGATCCCCTCCATGAACAAGCCGATGCAGGTCACATGCGGATCGTCCGAGAGGTAGTCGATGTAATCCTCGAAACCGAGCACCGCGAGGTTGCCCGCGCTGATGATGTAGCTGAAGGGAACGCTGCGCTGGTTCATCGAGAGATTGATGCAGACATTCCCGCTCTGCCCGACGACGGCCGCACCGCGTCGGGTGGCCGACTTCAGGTAGGGAACGGGCCAAAGGCTCGCATCGGTGACGTAGTTGATGATGCCGAAGCAGTTCGGTCCGACCAGAGCAAGCCCGTCCGCCGCCTGCAGCAAGGCTGCGTTCCTTGCCTGTCCGACCTCCCCGAACTCGGAGAAGCCCGAAGCATAGCAGACCGCACCGCCCGCCCCGGACTTCCGAAGCTCCGCCACCGTCTCGATCGTCTCATCCGCGGGAATGGCGACGAAGGCCGCGTCCAGGTCAGGGGGCAGATCGGCGATGGTTTGGACGCAGGCCACGCCGCCGATTTCCCTGCGCTTCGGATTGACGGCGTAGATCTCTCCCGCGTAGCCGGCACTGCGACAGGTGCGAATGGCTGCGGCGGCATAGGCGCCCCCAACGAAGGCTATGCTTCGCGGTGCGAGCAGTCGGGCGAGATTGGCCTGGCGGTCATGTTGCGTAGGCTCTGTCGTGCTTGTTGAGGTCGACATGTCCACCTCCCTGACGTTCTGGTTAGTTTCTGGAGCGCATTGATCACAGCCCAGTTGACAGACTGTGCGTGGCCCGTTGGGCCGAACCGAGCAGAGGCTTCCTCACCCCTAGGCCGACGGCCTCTCGCGGTCGGTGCCTAGATCTCTTCGCTGTCGATCTGAAAGGCGACACGCGTGACATCACGGTGTTGGTCCGGCGCTTCCTCGAAGGTATCGAACAGCCATTTGTGCAGCACCGTCTGACAGTCTTCGAGCGTGTAGCTGTCTTCCATGACCCAGCCAAGGAAGAGGCCATCGAGAAGCTGGGTGAAGGTGAGCGTCGCGATGCGGACATCCAGCTCCAGCCCCCGCTCCGCCGCCGCCTGTCCGATCAGCCGCTCGATCCAGTCTCGATACTTGCCCCAGAGATCTCGATGGACCTCCAGCATCTCGGGCTCCCAGAGGGCCACGCCCCAGAAGGCGAGCCAGACCGGCGCATGCTTGCAGGAGACCACCTCCGGATGAAAGGTCATGGTCGCGAGCGCTACCAGTCGCTTGAAGGGGTCCCGCGTGACCTTGTGCAAGGTGAGAACGGTCTGCTTGCCCAGTCGTTCGGTCAGGTGCTCGAAGGCAGCCAGTAGCAGGTCTTCCTTGCCAGCGAAGTAATGACCGATGAGACCGCGGGACATTCCTGCCTCCTTGCAGATCGTCTTGACGGTCGAATTGTGGAAACCGAACTTGGAAATCGACGAGATGCTGCCTCTTATAAGATCCTTCCGGCGCAGCTCCGACGTGCTCGTTCGATAGGCCTGGGCCGACATGGTCACCTCCGGTAGGGTCTCAGGAGATCCCGCGCGATGAGATCCCGGTGGATTTCCGACGTGCCCTCCCAGATGCGCTCGATGCGGGCGTCGCGCCAGAAGCGCTGGATTGGCATGTCCTCCATGACGCCCATGCCGCCGAAGATCTGGACCGCGTGATCGGTCACCCGACCGATCAGTTCCGAGCCGAAGAGGTTGACGATGGAGGCCTCGTGGCGGGTCAGCGTGCCCTGATCCATCTTCCATGCCGCCTCCATGACCAGGAGGTTGCCCAGCTTGATGTCGGTCGCCATGTCGGCGATCTTGAAGCCTGTGCCCTGGAACTCCCCTATCGTCTTACCGAAGGCCTTGCGGGTGCCGGCCCACTCGCAGCTCATCTCGAAGACGCGTTCTGCACGGCCGACGCAGAGCGCCGCCAGCATGACTCGCCCCGCATAGAGCCAGTCGTTGGCGAAGCCGAAACCCGCGCCGACCTCGCCCAACACCTTGCCGGCGGGTACGCGGACATCCTCCAGGTAGATCATGTTGGGGTTGTAGCCGCGCGTGCAGATCGAGCGCATCGGCTGGACGGTGACGCCGGGCGTATCCTTGTCGACCAGAAAGGCGGTGAACTCCTTCTCGGTTCCCCGCTGCGTCTGACGCGTCCCCGTGACGGCGAAGAGGATGATGAAGTCGGCAACATCCGCGTAGGAAATGAACTGCTTGGTTCCGTTGATGATCCAGTCGCCGCCGTCCCGGCGGGCACTGGTTGTGATGCCGCGTGCGTCCGATCCCGCGCCGGGCTCGGTCAGGGCGAAGCAGTCGCTGCGCTCTCCTCTGATGCTGGGCAGCAGGTACTCCTCAACCTGGTCGCCCTTGCAGGCAAGCAGGATGTTCGCCGGCCGCTTGACCAGCAGGCTGAGGGCGGTCGAGGGCTTGCCCAGGACCCGGTCGGCCTGCGCCAGCGTCTGATAGTCCAGCCCGCCGCCGCCCAGTTCTTCGGGCATGTTCATGGCGTAGAAGCCCGCGTCGATCGCCTTCTTCCTGACATCCTCGGCGATCTCCGGCGGCACCGCGCGCAGCTCCTCCACCGTCTCCTCGTGCGGGTAGAGTTCTCGCTCGACGAAGGCCGTCAGTGCATCCACCAGCGCCTGCTGTTCAAAGGTCAGGGAAAAGTCCATGGCCACGCTCCGCTCTCAAGGGGTTGGGTTCAGCGCCCGACGAAACTCGGCCGGCGGCGCTCGTTCGCCGCCGCCAGTCCCTCGGCATGGTCGTCGGTCGCCGCACAGACCCTGCCGCAGCGCTGCTCCTCGATCTGCTGGTCGGCCAGGCTGCGCAGATAGGCCGCGTCGATGAGCTGCTTGGTCAGCCCGATGGCGACCGTCGGACCGGCGGCAAGCTTTCCGGCGAACTCCAAGGTCCGCGATTCCAGCAAGTTGGGCTCGACCACCTCGGTCACCATGCCGGCGCTGAGGGCCTTGGCGGAGTCCCAGGTATCGCCGGTGTAGGCAAAGAGCTTCGCCGCCTCGATGCCGATGAGACGCGGCAGCAGCCAGCTTCCACCGCAGTCGGGTGGGTAGGCCACGCGAGTGTAGGCACAAATGAACTTCGCGCGGCTCGAAGCAATGCGGAAATCGCAGGCCAGCGCCATGTCGAGACCGGCGCCGACCGCTGCGCCATCGATCATCGCGATCGTCGGTCTGGCCAGACTGAAGACATCGTGGACCAGCTTGTTCGCCTCTTCGACCCAGTCATGGTCGGGATGGGGATCGATGCCCTTCAGCTTGTCCGCCCATTCCTTCACGTCGGCGCCGCCGGAGAAGGCTTCGCCGCGCCCGGTGAACACGACGGCGCGCAGCGACGCATCAGCCTTCGCCTCGCGCACGGCACGGCGCAACTGCAGCAGCACCGACGAGTTGATGGCGTTGCGAACCTCCGGCCGATTGATGGCGATGACGCGCACCGGACCTCTGTCTTCGGTTTGGACGAACTCTGTCATGGGGACTGTGCTCCGCTTCAGCACGCCTCGCGGCGCTTGGCTAGGATCTGCAGGATCGGGGGGAGGATTGGCCGACCTTCAGGTCCGGACGGCATTCCAGAAGGATCCCGTACGCGGTGGAACCGACCAAGCGGGCCGGTTTCACCACCGGTTCCTCGGTCTCCACGCCGGGCCGTTTTCCTGCCGGGTCGTCGAAGGCGCCGAGCACGCCGCACTGAGGAGGGCGCGCAATCGGAGGCGAGGGCGACAGCATTCCGGACGAGCGCACCGGCAGCGATGTCTGGCAGTGCTCTGGCCAGCAGGGCCGTGGCGCCAGTCGCGGGTTTCATGATCTTCCTCCCGGTAGCTGCCGCATCTGCGCACGGCTTTGGGCTTTCTGGCTCCTCGGGAGGATATGCGACGTTTGTTGGACGTTCAACAAACAAACGGTCACAGCCTGTGAGACGGGGGCGCCATCGTTTGTCACCTGTGCGAGATCGCAAAGCCCGCGTCACGTCACGGTGCAGGTTCCGCTCTTCCGATTGCCTCCTACGCCCGCAGGCGGCCGGCGGAGATCCGGGCGCAGACTTCGGACATCAAGATCGGTCCGTCTAGTGCCTTGGAAAGCCCAAACAGTTTGATGGCATGAGACGAGAGCCTAGCCGACCGTCGAGCCAGATTTGGAGCGTAGGTTTGAGGCGGTTTTCAGAATGCCATAAGCCCTCCATGCGGTGTTGGGGAGCTTAGTTAGTTACGGGGGCAGGATTTGAACCTGCGACCTTCTGGTTATGAGGCAAAATCTTAAACCGAGTTTTCCCTGAGGAATCAACACCCACAGGTTCCACATGAGCCAAACCTGGTCCCTCTAAAGTATCCCAGGTGTGCATCGCCCGGTACTGAACAGGATTGCGGCACGGCCTTGTACCTTCCGGGAGGCACGATAAAAACTGCAATCAATCGACGCGTAAGCCTTGCAAAATGCGATTATAATAAACTATAGTGACGGTAGTGCGTTGTATTTTCACACAAGCGACAATGAATGATCGAAAGGGGAGTTTGTCATGCGCATTTTCCTGTTTCTGATGATCGTCATGCTGACCAGCCCAGCTTACGCATGGGACCTACAAGGTACCTGGACTTGCCAAGCCAATACGACGACATTGAGACTTGAAATACAACTCCAACAAGGAGACACATTTTCAGGAATTGACACAATAATAAATGGGGGCAACGACATAGGATGGAAAAGCAGTATTACTGGTCGAATTGAAGGTGACACCGCCCATTGGAAGCGTTGCAGCTCCAAACTAACAAATTGTCAAGAATACGTAGCGAATATTCGCTCGAATAAATCAATGGATGGACAAATGCATCACCCAGGTGTTCAGCCTGCAACATTGAGCTGCAGCCGTTAGTGCACCCGGATCTGCCGCACAGATAGAGCAATCAGGCTGCTTGCAAGATATGAAGAGCCAAGCTGTATGGATGGCTGGAGAAGCGTCGATGCCTTTGGGCATCGACGCAGGCCAATGGATTAATCTGGCTATCTGGAAAGTTAGAACAGGGCATTGGCGATAGTGTTCATTGCCACTTTGTGATCCTCGGATTTGAACATATGGCCGTAGCGGTCATGCGTGACCTGAAGGCATGAATGGCCGGCATCGGGCTGGACCGTCTTCGGCTGCAGCCCTGCTTCGATCCAGGTCGAGATGGCGAAGTGCCGTAGGGCATGCCAGTTGAAGCGCTCCGGCGTCGCTGCGTACCGGTAGGGTCCTCCTGGTGGCGAGCCGCCAGCTTCCCGAACAGCGGATAGAAGCGCCGCTTGGTCATGTTGTCGTGCGATTCAAACCCTCCTCTTTTGTTGGGAAACACCAGGTTCTCCGGCTTTGAGAATTTGGAACGCAGCTTCCACGCCTTGAGCATGTGGACCACTTCACCGGCCAAGGGATTGGTCCGCAGCCCGGGGTCACTCATCGGCAGGTTGAGGCTGCGGTATGCGTCGACACGCCTCCGGACGGTGCCCTCGCCGCCGGCCAGGTCCAGGTCATGCCTGCTGAGTGCATGCAACTCGCCGGCACGCAGACCGGAGGCCGCAGCGAAGACGAGCAAGCACGCGAAGTCCTGATCCGCTACCTGTGTCAGCTGCCGCGCGACTTCCTTATGAACGGCTGCGCGCTGGTCCGCACGTCGATGAACGGCCTTACCGTATTGCCGCCCAAGCTCGAGGGACAGGAGGCCTTGCGGCGTTCTGTCGTCATCGCCGATACCTCGCTGCGCCACCGGATCATGGACGCGGCCCGAAACGCCTACCGCGGGCTGGGCGGAACTGAGGCGGAGTGGATGCCCCGCGCGCCACAGCTACCAGAATAGTCGCGGCTGACTAACCATCTCTCCGCACCGACACTTTATAATGCGCCACCACATCCAAGCCAGCTTCGACTTAGGTCGATTGAATTACCCTATATGCTTCAATATCTCCATTAGGAATCTTCTTTTTCATAGTATCACCCGCCTTAACACTGACCGAACGATCGGTAAATATGAGCTCTCCCTTACCTGGATACCCAACTACTACTCCCTTTTGTTCGCCAGCAGCAGATACCAGCTCATACTGAGACGATGGAAATCACTAAAGAAGGACATCTCACCAGCTCCCACAGAGAGTGAACAAAACGAGTATGCCCGAGTCGCGCTTTGGGCCAAACATGCTCCACGGAAAACTCGGCAAGGATTTGGAATGGATGCCGGAACGGACGGAAACCGTCGTAACAGCGTCGTTTTCCGCCGTAGGCATGGGCGATGGGTGATGGCACACGAAAGAGCCCGCCGGAGGCGGGCTAGATCGTTGATATGGTTTGGTAATTTTGGTTGCGGGGGCAGGATTTGAACCTGCGACCTTCAGGTTATGAGCCTGACGAGCTACCGGGCTGCTCCACCCCGCGGTAGAGGGTGATTGGGGCGATGTTTGGTTGTGAGGGTGATGGTGAGGGGG
>JBJXHM010000016.1:0-144185 GCA_046233115.1 Rhodospirillaceae bacterium N.6G
GGGAGGGGTTTTGGGGGGCGGGCCGCCCCCCCCCCACGGGACCGGAGTGCCGATCAGAAGGGCTGCAGCTCGCGCTTGCCGTCCTTCACGATGGCCAGGCCGATGTTGAAGTCGACACCGCCCTTCTCGTTGAAGGTGGCCATGGTGCCGGGAGGGCCCTCGACCAGCGGTTCGTCCTCGAGCTGGAGCATGGCATCGCGGATCGCCGTGCCGTCGGTGGAGCCGGCCTTGTTGATCGCCACCGCCATCAGCCGCATGGAGTCGTAGCCCAGCGCGATGTGGACGTTGGCGGGGATGCCGGCTTCCGCCTCGAAGCGCTTGGCGAAGGCGGCGCCGAACTCGTTCGGCGTGCCCGGCTCGAACATGGAGGAGACGGCGAAGCCCTCGGAGGCCGGGCCGGTCAGCTCGATGAACTTGTCGGTCATCATGGAGCCGGAGCCGACGAACTGGGTCTGGAAGCCCATCTCGCTGGCCTGACGCACGATGGTGGCGCCGTCGCCGACCAGGCCGCCCAGGTAGATGGCGTCGGGCTGCAGCGCGCGCAGCTTGGTGAGCATGGCGTAGAAGTCCTGCTCACCGGCATTGTAGGAGTCACGCGCCACCACCTCGGCGCCGGCCCCTTCGCTGATCTCGGTGAAGGTGTCGGCCAGCGAGTTGCCGTAGCTGGAGTTGTCGTGGATGATCGCGATCTTCTTGGCGCCCAGCACGTTCACCGTGTCCATCGCCGACTCCCGACCCTGGACGTCGGAGCCCGGATAGGGACGGAAGAACCAGATGTCGCCCGGCTCGTTCATGTCGGTCACCGCGATCGAGGTGGAGCCGCCGGCCGACATCGGGATCTTGGCCTCGCGGGTCACCTTCAGGGCCGAGGCGGCAACGGCGCTGTTGTAGGTGCCGATGATGGCGACCACGCCGTCCTGCTCGATCAGCTTGCGGGCCGCGGTGGCGCCCTTGGTCGGCGAGCTCTCGTCGTCCTCGACCACCAGCTCGATCGGACGGCCGCCGAGCACGCCGCCGGCATCGTTGGTCTCCTTGACGGCCAGACGCACGCCCTGGATGACCTCGGAGCCTGCCAGGCTGCTGGGGCCGCTGAGCGGCAGGATGACACCGACCTTCACCGGCTCCTGCGCCGCGGCAGGAACCGCCAGGCCAAGGGCCAGCGCCGCGGCGCCCAGGTAACTCTTCCAACCGGATAGCATGCTCATCTCCCTTCCTGATCTTCAGCGGTTTTGCCGAGCCGCAGACGCGCAGGCGGCCGGCACGAAAAGCCTCTCTAGCTCGCTGCCGCTAAGGCCGGCGTCAGCCCGTACTCCCGCTCGGCGTGGGCCGGCGTGATCTTGCCGTCCATCAGGTCGCGCTCGACGTCGGCGCGGCTGCGCTCACGCGGGTCGCCGTAGCCGCCGCCCCCGCCGGTCTGCAGGTAGACGCGGTCGCCCGGCTCCAGGTCGAAGGCCGAGGTCGGCGAGAGTGCGATGGTCTCGCCCTTGCGGATCACCGTCAGGCTGCCGCAGCCGCCGGGGCGGCCACCCTCGACGCCCATCGCCGGGATGCGGTAGCGGTCGGAATAGAGGTTGAGGAAGACCCCGGGCTCCAGCACCTCCATCCGGCGCACGAAGCCCAGGCCGCCGCGCCACTTGCCGGCGCCACCGGAATCGGGGACCAGCTCGTAGGCGGTCATGCGCAGGTGCGGGTTGGTCTGCTCGAAGGCCTCGACCGGGGTGTTGCGGCAGTTGGAGAGGATGTTGTCGCAGGCATCGGCCCCCTCGTAGCCGCGCCCGCCGCCGAAGCCGCCGCCCAGCACGTCGACGAAGACGCGGAAGCCGTCAGCCCGTTTCTGCGAGATGTAGAAGCCCGTGGTGGTGTTGAAGCCCTGCGCCGGCACCTTGTCGGGCGCTGCATGCGCGAGCGCGGCGTGGATCGAGTCGAAGGCCCGGTAGGCCGAGGCCATGCGCGCGCGCACCGGCGCCAGGTTGGTCGGGTTCAGCAGGCTGCCCTTGGGGAACTTCAGGGTCAGCGGCCGGTTGCAGCCGTCGTTCTCCGGCATGTCCTTGTCGTTCAGCACGCAGCGGATCGCGGCGAAGACGGCGGCATGGGCGGAGGAGAGCGGGCAGTTGAACATGGAGCGGACCTGCGGGTCCGTGCCGGTGAAGTCGACCTCCAGGTCGGAGCCCGAGACCGTGACCTTCACCCGGACGTGCACCGGCTTGTCCTCGAAGACATCGCGGTCGATCGAGGCCTCGCCGTGATAGACGCCGTTGGCCAGGGTCTCGATCGCAGCCCGCATGCGCCGCTCGCTGTAGTCCATGACCGCCTTCATCGCCTGGCGCAGCTCGGCGACGCCGTAGCGCCGGGCCAGCTCGCGCACCCGCTGAATGCCGGTGTGGTCGGCAGCAAACTGGGCGTTCATGTCGCCCAGGCCGAGCTCCGGGGTGCGGATGTTGGCGAAGATCAGTCGCTCGATCATGCCGCCGTTCCAGTCGCGTTCGACGTCGATCAGCAGCGGCGGGATCACCAGCCCCTCCTGGATCAGGTCGGTCGCCGTGGTGTTGATGCCGGCCGCACCGCCGCCGATGTCGAGGTGATGGGCGGTGCTGCCGGCCCAGCCCAGCAGCTCGCCCTCGTAGAAGATCGGGCGGAAGAGGATGATGTCGTTCAGATGTTGACCGCCGGAATAGGGGTCGTTCATCAGGATGCCGTGCCGCTCCTCGACCTTGGAGAGGTCGAGCTGCGCCTGCGCCGCCTTGAAGGAGAGCGACAGCGCCGCGGTCTGCATCGGGATGGTCTCGGCCTGGGCGATGACGTTGCCCTCTGCATCCAGCAGCGCGGTCGAACAGTCCTGCGCCTCGCGCACCACGGTCGAGAAGGCCGAGCGGATCAGGTTGGCGTTCATCTCGTCCGCAGCCGCGCGCAGCGCCCGGGCGATGATGGCGATGTCGGTGGCGTCGAGACGGCGCTGTTCTCCGGTCATGCTGCGCTCCGCTTCAGAAGTAGGTCGCCGGTTTCGGTCACGCGGGCCTGCCAGCCCGGCGGCACCACCGTCGTGGCCGTGTCCTCTTCGATCACGGCCGGGCCATGCACCTCCTCGCCGACACCGAGACCTTCGCGTCGAATGAAGCTTGCCTGGTGCAGGCCGCCGGCAATGAAGATCTCGCCGGTCTCGCGTGCCGCCTCGGCGCCGGCGGGGGACGGCGTCACCACGCCGTGCTCCATCGCCTCGACCAGGCGGATGCGGTAGTTCACCGCCTGCACCGGCAGGCGCTCGCGGGAGTAGCCGTAGCGCTGCTCGTGCAGCACCTCGAAGTCCCGGCGCAACGCCTCGGCCGAGCGCGGTGCCGCTTCGCCCCAGACCGTCAGCTCGAAGGCCTGGCCGCCATAGCGCAGATCGACCCCGACTTCGACGCGGTAGTTGCCGGCGTCCAGTCCATGCTCCTCTGCCGCCTTGGCCGCCAGGGCGCCCAGGCTGTCGACGCGCGCCTGGTTCAGGGTCGCATCGCTCAAGGGCTGCAGGTCGGTCTGCGCCAGGTCGATGGTGATGTCGGAGACCAGCAGCCCGAAGGCGGAGGTCAGGCCCGGCGACCAGGGTACCAGCACGCTCTGGATGCCGATCTCGTCGGCCACGGTCGCCGCATGCAGCGGCCCGCCGCCGCCGTAGGCCACCAGGGTGAAGCCGGTCGGGTCGATGCCGCGGGCGGTGGAGACCAGACGCACCGCCTGGGCCATGTTGTTATTGACCATGCGCAGCACCGCATCGGCGATCTCGCGCGGCTCTCCTGCCACGCCGGTCGCCTTCAGGGCCGCCTCCGCCAGGTCGCTGCGCAGCGCCAGGCGGCCGCCGAAGAAGCGGTCCGGGCGCAGCAGGCCGGCCACCACCTGGGCGTCGGTTACCGTCGCCGCGGTGCCGCCGCGGCCGTAGCAGGCAGGACCGGGCATCGCGCCGGCGCTGGCCGGGCCGACCGCCAGCAGGCCGCCGGGGTCGAGGGCGGCGATCGAGCCGCCGCCGGCCCCCACGGTCACCATGTCGATCGCCGGGGTGCGGATCGGCAGGTCGTCGACCTTCAGCTCCGGCACCATGGAAGGCACCAGGCCAGGCGCGATCACCACGTCGGTGCTGGTGCCGCCCATGTCGAGGGTGAGGATGTCGGAGATGCCGTTGCGCCGGGCGAACCAGACCGCGCCGCGCACGCCGGCCGAGGGGCCCGACAGCAGCATACGCACCGCGTTCCGGCCGGCGGTGCTGCCGGGCATGATGCCGCCGTTGGACTGCATGATCTGCAGCACGCCACGATAGCCGCTGGTCTCCAGCTCCCGCTCCAGGCGCTCGACGTAGCGCGAGACCACTGGGCTCACGAAGGCGTTGACCACCGTGGTCATGGTGCGCTCGTACTCGCGGAACTCGGGCGAGATCTCGTGGCTGCAACTCACCACCACCTCCGGCGCCCGCTCCCGGATCATTGCCGCCAGCGCTTGCTCGTGCGCCGGGTTGGCATAGGCGTGCAACAGGCAGATCGCGATGGAGGTGACGCCACGGGCCAGCAGTGCGTCGATTACCTCGGCTGCCTGCGCCTCGTCCAGCGGCTGGATCACCTGGCCGGCGATGTCGAGCCGCTCCGCCACCTCGGCAATCAGCCGGCGCGGCACCGGCGGCACGGCCTTGCGGTAGAAGATCTCGTAGACGCTGCCGGTGCGATCGTGGGTACCGATCTCGATGACGTCGCGGAAGCCCAGGGTGGTGATCAGTGCGGTCTCCGCACCCGAGCGGGTCAGCAGCGCATTGGTCGCCACCGTCGAGCCGTGCACCAGATGATCGACCGCCGCCGGATCGACGCCACAGCCCTTGACCGCGTCGAGGACCGCCTCGTGGATCGCGTTGGGGGTGGAGAGGACCTTGTGGGTGCGCAACGCTCCGTCACGCTGCTGCCAGACCAGATCAGTGAAGGTGCCGCCGATCTCCACGCCTACGCGTTCCAGCATCCTGACTCCGTTCGCATTTGCCCCCGGCAGAGTCTGCCCGATGGGCACAGATCCGATTTCGATCATTTCGTATTGCACAACGATACGATCGCATTAGAAATATAGACTATGACCAAGCGTCGCGCAGAGTCAAAGTCAAACTAAGCGGGGAGAGCGCCATGGGGCTGACACGCGACAACCGGTCCGAGGGACCGGAGACGCGGGATGAGGGGAAGCGCGAAGGGCCACTGTTCGTTCAGGCCGCAGCCAAGGCGATGCAGGTGCTGGAGGTCTTCGGGCGGGAGCCGCGGCCACTGTCGCTGGGCGAGATTGCGGCGCTGACCGGCATGACCAAGAGCACGGCCCAGCGCACCGTCTACACCCTGCAGCAGCTGGGCTACCTGGAGCGCGACGCCGAGGATCGCGGCTACGTCCCCGGCCTCAGGCTGCTCGACCGCTCCTTCGACTACCTGCGGACCAACCCCATGATCGAGCGGGCGACGGCGGTGCTGCTGGAGCTACGGCGCAATGCGCGCGAACGGGTGGACCTCAGCCTCTTCGATGACATCAGCATCGTCTATGCGGTGCGCCTGCAGAGCAAGCGCGAGACCTTCAACGCCACCGTAGTCGGTCGCCGCCTGCCGGCCTTCTGCACCTCGGGCGGTCGGGCGGCCATGGCCAAGCTCACCGACCCCGAGATCGACGACATCCTGGCGCGCTCCACCTTCAAGGCGATGACGCCTAAGACCCTGATCGAGCCGCAGGCGGTGCGCGAGAAGATCGAGGAGGCCCGCCGCGACGGCTACGCGGTCTCGATCGAGGAGAGCCAGATCGGAGAGGTGGCGCTCGCCGTCGCCGTGGCCGATGAGGCCGACCGGCCGCTCGGCGCGGTCCACATCGCCGGCTCGCTGTCGGAATGGACGGTCGAGGCCTTCAAGGGCCGCTTCGTGCCCCTCGCGGCCGAGGCCGCGCGGGCGATCAGCCGAAAATAGGGCACCTAGTCTTCTCGGCACCGGCCCGCACCCCCGCCCGGCTGCCCGCGGACGTATCCTGGCAATGGGCGGCCGGGCGGGGTGCGGGCCGGTGCCGCTTGAGCGCAAGCGCGCTCAAAGATCCATCAACCCAATCCGCGGATACGGTCGGCGATCTTCTCGGCGATCATCATCACCGGGGCGTTGATGTTGCCGGCGATCAGGTCGGGCATGACCGAGGCATCGACGACGCGCAGGCCACTGGTGCCGAAGACCCGAAGCTCCTGATCCACCACGGCGGTCGCGTCGCCCTCCAGGCCCATCTTGCAGGTGCCCAGCGGATGGTGCGAGGTGATGCCCTTCTCGCGGATATGGGTGTCGATGTCGGCGTCGCTCTGGCGGCCGGGCCCGGGCTCCAGCTCTTCGGCGACGAAGGGCTGCAGCGGCGCCTGGCGGCCCACCTCGCGCGCGATCTTCACCGCCTCTCGCAGCACCCTGCGGTCGCGCTCGGTGGCGAGGAAGTTCTGGATGATCCGGGGTGCCGCCAGGGGATCGGCCGAGCCCAGCCGGATCTCGCCCCGGCTCTCCGGATTGAGCAGCACCGGCAGCATCGAGAAGGCGTCCGGGAAGGGCGCTCGGAAGGGCTGCAGGTAGGGCCAAGCGAGGAAGGGCACCAGGTTCGAGAGGATCTGGACGTCGGGAATCTCCAGCGCCGGATCGCTCTTCAGGAAGGCGATGTAGCCCGACGGCAGGTCGCTGGAAAAGCCGCTTCCGAAGAAATAGGTTCGTGCCAGGTCGAGCGCGATCCGGTCATAGCGCATGTGGGCACGGAAGGGTCCGGGCTCCTTGCGCCGAAACATGACCAGGCCGATGACGTGGTCCTGCAGGTTCTTGCCAACGCCGGCAAGCGGCACCCGGACCGGGATGTCGAACTGGGCGAGCTGTTCCGGCTCGCCGATGCCGGAGAGCATGAGGAGCTGAGGCGTGTTGATGACGCCGCCGGCCAGGATGACCTCGCGCGCCGCCCTGGCGGTCTTGCGCTGGCCGTCCTGCAGGTACTCGACGCCGGTGGCGCGGGTGCCCTCGAACAGGACCTGGGTCGCCATCGCCTTGACCTCGACCTGCAGGTTCGCCCGCTTCAGCACCGGGTGCAGGTAGGCGACCGAGGCACTGCAGCGCCGGCCCTTGCGGATCGTGCTTTGGACCCGGCCGAAGCCTTCCTGCTGTTCGCCGTTGTAGTCCTCGGTCAGCGGGTGGCCGGCGGCCTGCCCGGCCGCCAGAAAGGCCTCGACCAGCGGGTCCTGATAGCGCGAGGCGCGGACGCTCAGCGGGCCGTCGGCGCCGCGATAGGCGTCGGCCCCCCCCTCCCAGCTCTCCTGCTTGCGGAAGTAGGACAGCACCTTCTCGAAGGACCAGTCGGTGAGGCCCGCGGCCGCCCAGCGCTCGTAGTCGCCGCGGTTGCCGCGCACGTAGGCCATGGCGTTGGTCGAGGAGGAGCCACCGATCACCTTGCCGCGCGCGCACTCGACCTTGCGCCCGCCCATGGTCTCCTCCGCCTCGGCGAAGTAGCCCCAGTCATGCAGCCGCTTACGCAGGATCATGCCCCAGCCGAGCGGGATCTTGATCCAGGGATCGCGGTCCCAGCCGCCAGCCTCGAGCAGCAGCACCGAGGCCCCTTGCTCCTCCGTCAAACGATTGGCGAGAACGCAGCCGGCCGACCCGGCGCCAACGATCACATAGTCGAACTCGGTCTTCTTCATCGCCCCCGCCAGAGGATCACCCAACAAGATGGGCGACCATAGCACCGGGTTTCCGCGGAAGGCGATGCGGCTTGACGCTCTTAGGGGGCGCGGGCCGCCAGTGAGAGCGAAACGCGGCCTAGTCCTCCAGCGGGAAGGGATAGGCGTCGCTAGGCGCGCCCCAGGCACTGTAGCCCCCGTCGACCGGCAGGGTCACGCCGACGATGAAGCGGGCCTTGTCTGAGGCCAGGAAGACCAGGGCATCGGCGATGTCCTGCGGCCGTCCCAATTGACCCTTCGGCGTGCGGCGGCGGATCGCGTCGGTATCGATCTTCTTCGCATCGACCATCTTCTGCACCAGCGGCGTCAGGATGTAGCCCGGCGCCACCGCATTCACCCGGACGCCGTGCGGCGCCCACTCGCTGCCCAGCACCTTGGTCAGCATGGCGATGCCGGCCTTGGCCGTGCTGTAGGCGGTCCGGACCGGCAGGCCGACGATGCCGGCAATCGAGCTGATGTTGAGGATGGCGCCGGAACCGGCCGCGATCATGTGCGGCGCCACGGTCTTGGACAGCAGGTAGGTCCCGGTCAGGTGCACGTCGATCAGGCGCTGCCAGTGGCTCAAGGGCTGATCGACGGTGGGAACGAAGCTGTCCCCCATGCCCGCGTTGTTGACCAGGATGTCGATCCGGCCGTAGGCGGCCATCGTCTTCTCGACCAGGGCCGCGACCTCCGCCTCCTTGCCGACGTCGCCGCCGAGCGCGAGGTGCCCCGCGCCCAGCCCGCGGGCAGCCTCCTGCGCGGTCTCTTCGTTGATGTCGTTGACCACGACCTTGGCCCCCTCGGCCGCGAAGGCCTGGGCGGTGGCCAGGCCCAGCCCGCTGCCGGCGCCAGTGATCAGCGCCACACGATCCTGCAACAGCATCCGCTTCCTCCCTGAATGTCTCGTTCTGCTCGGAATCCGGCTACTTACCCTCGAAGCGGGCTTTGCGCTTCTCCAGGAAGGCGCTGGTGCCCTCGCGGAAGTCAGCGGTCGCTGCAGTCGCGATGAAACCGGCGCGCTCGGCCTCGAGCTGCGCGGCAAGCGGGCTGGTGGTTGCCGCATCGATCAGCCGCCGGAAGGAGCCGTAGGCACGGGTCGGCCCGGCCGCCACCTGACGCGCCATCGCCAGTGCCGCCTCGCCCAGCGCCTCCGGCGCCACGACGCGGTTGATCAGGCCCCAGTCCAGCGCCTCGGCGGCGGAGAGCGTCGCGCCAAGCAGCATCAGCTCGGCCGCCCGCGCCCGCCCAACCTTGCGCGGCAGGAACCAGGTCGAACCGCCGTCCGGCGAGGCGCCGATGCGGTCATAGGCCAGCAGGAAGCGGGTATCCTCGGCAGCGATTACCAGATCGGCCGAGAGCGCGATGCTGAGGCCGGCGCCGGCGGCCACCCCCTGCACCGCGGCGATCACCGGCGCATCGCCCTGACGCAGGGCAAGCAGGGCCGGGTGCAATGCATCCAAGAGGGCGTTAGCGACGGCGGTGGTGGAGGCTGGATCCCGGCCGAAGGCGGCGACGTCGCCGCCGGCCGAGAAGCTGCGGCCGGCCCCGACCAACAGCACGCAACGCACCCGCGCCCGCTCCATCTCACGCGCCGCGACGGCAAAGGCCTCAGCGGTCGCCACGTCGAGAGCATTGAGGCTGTCGGGCCGGTTGAAGCGAATGGTTCCGATGCCGCTCTCCTCGACCTCGCTCACCACGGGCTGGTCTTGCATGCCTGTCTTTCTCTCCGATCAATGGCCGGTGAAGACCGGCTTGCGCTTCTCGTTGAAGGCCGCCAGGGCCTCGGCGAAATCCTTGCTCATCAGCGCCAGGACCTGGGTCCGGTTCTCCAGCTCCAGGGCGGCCTGCAGGCTGGGTGCGTCGAGGTTGGACCACATCACCTGCTTGCTGTGCTTCACCGCGTAAGGGCTGTTCTCGGCGATCAGACCTGCCAGCCGGCGCGCCTCGTCCAGCAGCGCGCCCTCCGGCACGATGGCGGAGACCAGACCGATCCGCTCCGCCTCTTCGGCCGGCAGGGGACGGCCGGTCAGCATCACCTCGAAGGCGCGCGCTGCCCCGATCAGGCGCGGCAGGTGATAACTGATGCCGCACTCGCCGGCGCTGAGCCCGATCTTCACCGCGCCGACGTGGAAGGCCGCGCCCTCGGCCACCACCCGCAGGTCCGCGGCCAGCGCCAGCGCGAAGCCGGCACCGACCGCCACGCCGTTGACCGCCGCGATGACCGGCTTGTCGAGCGCACGCAGCCGCAGCATCGTGCCTGCAAAGCGTTCTTGCAGGGCGTAGTAGGCAGTGACATCCGCAGGCCTGTTGTTCGGGTCGATCTCGCCGCCGGAGATATCGAGCCCGGCGCAGAAGCCGCGGCCGGCGCCGGTCAGGATGACGACGCGGACCTCTGGATCCTCGGCCAGCGCATCGATTGCGGCCTGGAGCTGCCCCATGCTGTCCTGGGTCTGGGCGTTCATCCGCCCGGGCCGGTTCAGGCGCAGGAGAGCGATGCCGCCCGCCTCGCGCTCCAGCAGCAGGGTCGCCTCTGTCATGCGAAGGCCGAGCGCGCGGCGTCCAGCCGTGCCCGGCAGTCACTCACCAGCCGTTCGATCAGCTCGGCACAGGTCGGGATGTCGTCGATCAGACCGCAGACCTGGCTGGCCCAGACCAGGCCGCCGTCGACCTCACCCGATTCCAGCGCGGCCCGGCCCCGTGCGCCCGCCACCAGGTGGTGGATATCTTCAAACTTCGCGCCGCCCGGACGGGTCTCGATCGCCACCACCTCTTCGGAAACGGCGTTCTTCAGCACGCGGCCGGTGTTGCGCAGGCTGCGGAAGATCAGGGTGGTGTCGCGCTCGCCTGCCGCCACCAGCGCCTGCTTGATCTTGTCGTGAATCGGTGCCTCGACGGTGGCGCAGAAGCGAGTGCCCATGTTGATCCCCTCTGCGCCCAGTGCGAAGGCCCCCGCCATGGTTCGCCCGTCGCCGATCCCGCCGGAGGCGATCAGGGGGATCTTCACCGCTCGGGCCGCAGCGGCGAAGAGGATCAGGCCACCCACGTCGTCCTCGCCGGGGTGGCCCGCCGCCTCGAAGCCGTCGATCGAGATGGCGTCGACCCCGTAGCGCTCGGCCGACAGCGCGTGGCGGACCGAGGTGCACTTGTGGATCACCCGGATCCCGGCCGCCTTGGTCCGCTCGATGAAGGCCTTGGGGCTGTAGCCCGCGGTCTCCATGATGCCGACACCGCTCTCGGCGATGACCTCCAGATAGCGGTCGTAGGGTGGCGCCTTGGAGGTCGGCAGGATGGTCAGGTTGACGCCAAAGGGACGGTCGGTCATGCCGCGGCAGCGCTCGATCTCCTGCGCCAGGTCCTCCGGCGTCGGCTGGGTCAGCGCCGTCAGGATGCCGAGCCCGCCGGCGTTCGAGACCGCCGCAGCCAGCTCGGCGCGCCCGACCCACTGCATGCCGCCCTGAATGATGGGAACCTCGATCCCCAGCAACTCCGTTACCCGCGTCTTCATGGTCGCTCCTCGTCCTTGCCCTCGGCGCGTGCCCCTCAGCGCGTGCCGAGAAAACCCAGTTGTTCGCGAATCACCCGCTTCAGGATCTTGCCGTTGGCGTTGCGCGGCAGCGGCTCGCTCAGCACGGTGTAGCTCTCGGGACATTGATAGTCGGCCAGGCGCCTGGCGCAGTGGGCGACCAACGCCGCCTCCTCGACCGTGCCGGGCTCGGCCGAGACCACCGCGTGTACGCGTTCGCCCAGGATCGGGCAGGTCTTGGCGACCACCGCCGCCTCACGCACGCCCTCGACACCCAGCAGACAGCTCTCCACCTCGGAGGTGAAGACCTTGTAGCCGCCGCGGTTGATCATGTCCTTCTTGCGGTCATGGACGTAAATGAAGCCCTCGGCGTCCTTCGATCCGATATCGCCCGACTTCCAGAAGCCGGCGGCGAACCCGCTGGCCGAGGCCTCGGGATTGTTCCAGTAGCCCGGCACCACCATGGCGCCGCGGTGCCAGAGCTCGCCGTGCTCGCCGGCCGGCAGCTCCCGCCCCTCGTCGTCCATCACCAGGATCTCGGTACCGGGCGTCGGCAGCCCGACGCTGTCCAGGTGCGCGGCCGTCAGCTCCTTCGGCATCATCACCACCGGCGAGCTGGTCTCGGTCGCGCCGTAGCAGTTCACCAGCCCGAGGTTCGGCAGCACCTCGGCCAGGCGCTCCAGCACCGGCGCCGGCATCGGCGCCCCGCCGTAGCCGCCGATCCGCCAGTGCGAGAGGTCGTGCGCAGCCGGGTCCGCCTTGTGCAGGCAGAGCGCATACATGGCCGGCACCAGGACGGTGAAGCTCATCCGCTCGCGCGCCGCCAGTTCCAGGAAGTCGGGTGCCTTGAAGCTGCGTGCGGCGACCACGGCGCCACCGACAGCGATCGCCGTGTGGATGCCGGCGACGAGGCCGGTCACATGGCTCATCGGCACCACCACCACGGTGCGGTCGCCCGGCTCCAGGCCCATCATGCTGCGGTAGGTCAGGGCCGAGTGGATGATGCCCAGCCCGGTCAGCATCGCGCCCTTCGGCTTGCCGGTGGTGCCGGAGGTATAGAGGATGGTCGCGACCTCCTCCTCCGAAACCACCACCGCCTCGCCGACCGGGCTGCCCGCCCGCAAGACCTCGTAGTCCTCGAAGTCCGCGGCAGCCCCGACGGCGAAGCGGTGTTGCAGGGCCGGCGTCGCCCCGGCCGGCGGCAGCAGGTCCGCGGCATCGGCCTCGGTGACCAGCAGCCGGCAGCCCGAATCGGTGATGGCGTGGGTCAGCCCCGGCGTCTGCTCGCGCAGGTTCAGCGGCACCACCACGGCACCCAGGCGGGCGACGGCATAGGTCAGCGCGACGAAGGGCAGCCCGTTGCCCAGCAGCAGGGCAACACGGTCGCCGCGCCCCACCCCCCTGGCGGCGAGCCCGCCGGCCAGGCGGCTGACCTCGGCATCGAAGGCGCGGTAGGTGAGGCGCTGCGCGCCGTCCACCACCGCCTCGCCCTCGGGGTTGCCGGCGAGCGCCCGCTCCAGCAGGGCATGGAGGTTTGCCGGGCGCTCGGCGAAGCAGGCGACCACCCGCTCGCCGTAGTGGACTTCACGGCGCAGCATCGCGCGCGCTCCCTTGCCTGGTCTCAGTAGGGCTTGACGTAGTGCGAGAGGTTGCGGCCGGCCTGGGCCTTGGCCTTACGCAGCTCGTCGCGGGCGATCACCATCAGGTGCACCTCGTCGGGACCGTCGATGAAGCGCAGCGCCCGGCCCCAGCTCCAGAGGTAGCTGAGCGGCGTGTCCGGGGTGATGCCGGCGGCACCGAAGACCTGCATGGCGCGGTCGACCACCGTGGTCTGCAGGCGCGCCGCCACCACCTTGATCGCCGAGACGTCCACACGCGCCCCCTTGGCACCCTCGCGGTCCATGCGCCAGGCCGCGCGCAGCATCAGCAGGCGGGCCTGGTCGATCTCGAAGCGCGACTGGGCGATCCAGTCCTGGATGTTGGCACGGTCGGCGATCGGCCGGCCGAAGGTGCTACGCTCCAGCGCCCGGTCGCACATCATCTCCAGCGCCAGCTCGCACTGGCCGATGGTGCGCATGCAGTGGTGAATGCGGCCCGGTCCGAGGCGTGCCTGCGCCAGCATGAAACCGTCGCCCTCCTCGCCCAGAATGTTCGCCACCGGGACGCGGACGTTGCGATAGACCACCTCGCAGTGCCCCTCGGGCGCGTGGTGGTGCATGATCGGCACGTCGCGCACCACCTCGACGCCGGGGCTATCCATCGGCACCAGCAGGAAGGAGTGCTTGCGGTGCCGGTCAGCATCGGGGCTGTCGTCGGAAACGCCGAAGAGGATGCAGAGCTTGGAATTGGGATGCTTGGCCCCGGTGGAGAACCACTTGCGGCCGTTGACGACATAGTGGTCGCCGTCGCGGCGGATCGTGGTGGTGAGGTTGGTCAGGTCCGACGACGCGGTGTCGGGCTCGGTCAGGCCGACGATCGAGCGAATCTCGCCGAGCAGCAGCGGCTTCAGCCAGCGCTCCTTCTGCTCCGGCGTGCCGAAGCGCTTCAGGATCTCCATGTTGCCGGTGTCGGGTGCCGAGCAGTTGAAGACCTCAGAGCACCAGGGCACCCGCCCCATGATCTCGGCCAGCGGCGCATACTCCAGGTTGCTCAGCCGCGTGCCCGGATCGTCATCGCCCAGCTCGGGCATGAAGAGGTTCCACAGGCCCTCCTCATAGGCCTTCGCCTTCAGTGGCTCCAGGATGTCCAGCGGGTAGACGCCCTTGGCGGCGGTCTCGTGAAAGGCCTGGTTCACCGGCAGGATGTGGCTGGCCATGAAGGCCTCCAGCCGCTCGATCATCGCCAGGGTCTTGTCACTGTACTGAAAGTCCACGTCGGTTCCTCCGAGTCAGGCAAATGCCGTAAAGATTTGCGGGGCGGCGCCCCTCATGCTGTCGCATCCCCGGCACGCTGCCTGGCTGGGCAGCGTGCGGCGAGGTCGACGATTGCTGTGTCCAGCGGCAGGCCCGCAAGCTCGTAGCCGCGCCGGAAATCCTCGAGATGGCGCCGCATCCAGGCCTGCGCGCCTTCGGCGTCCTGCCGGCGGATGGCGTCGATGACCTGCTGATGCGCCTCGAGCTGCCGGCCGGGCGCCTGCGGCAGGTGCGGCAGCAGCGCCTCCATACCGGAGAAGAGCAGGATCCCCACCGCCTCGCGCGCGAGCTGCAGGGCGCGGTTCTTGCTGCACTCGGCAACCCTGTTGTGGAAGGCCGTGTCGAGTTCCACGGGGTTCGCCTTGCGCGCCACCGCCTCGCGCATCAGGCGCTGGTTCTCGTCGAGCGCGGCCAAGTCCGCCTCGTCGCGGTTCCTCGCCGCCAGCGCCGCCGACAGCGGCTCGGTCGACATGGCGACGTCCCAGAGTTCGAGGAAGGTGACCTCCATCAGGCGCAGGGCGCGGGAGTTGCGCGATGCCAGGTCCTTGCAGCGCGGCAGGCTGACCACCAGCCGGCGCGGCGAGCTGCGGTGCACCAGCCCCTCGCTCTCCAGGCGACGAATGCCCTCGCGCACGGTCGATCGGTTGACGCCGAAGAGGTTGGCCATCTCCAGCTCGCCGGGTAAGCGGTCGCCCGGCTGCAGCACGCCGTCCAGGATCTGCGCCTCGATCTCGGCAGAGATCTGCTGATAGGCGTGCGATACCCGAAGCTGCTTGCCCTTGAGCCCCAACCGGCCTCTCCTCCACGACGTCACGACACGGTTCACTGGCCGGATCGCGAGCCACGTCCTTCTGATTTCGAACGCCGGCTTCATTAGTGTCCGACATTCAGACACTAATGAAGCCGGCGGCGGTCCTTGTCAACGGGAGGATTCGCTGGTCGCGGCGGCCTTGGCGGTGGCGCAAAGCCTCGCGCTAAGACAGCGCGACTGTGGGCTCTGTCCCTCCCTCCCAGCGGTAGGTGTAGGTGGCGTCCTTCCGGACGTTCATCACCAGGGGTGGCCGGAAGCACGCGAGGCAGGTCCCGCCGTCCCGGCGCACGCTCGGATAGACGATGCCCAGCGACCCAGCCCTGAGCAGGTCCTGCGCCAGATCCTGCGCAAAGACGTAGCTGTCGGGCGACAGGGCCGCGGCGAAGAGCTCGTCGCCGCGGATATCGTCAAACTGAGCGCTGAAATCGGCCAGGTAGTCGTCGTAGGTCGCCTCCTCCTCGCTCCAGCCGACCTCGGCAAGTTCGATTCCCTTGTGAAAGGCGACCTCGGCCTGCGCCGTCTCCAGCTCGAAGGCGGCGTACCAGACGGCGCGGTCGGGCCCGTTGAAGCGGCTACCGAGCGGATGGGCATGGCAGAAGGCGGCGTTAACGATCCGGAAGTAGGGCAGGCCGAAGACCAACTCGTGGATGCCAATGCCCAGCAGCAGATCGTTCTCAGCCAGGAGCCGGTCGTTGGTCGCGTTGTCCAGGTCGAAAAGGTCCTGGAGCTGGGCCGTGTCCTCGGCGATCTCCGCCAGCACGCTGTCGCCGCCGTTGCCGTACTTGGAGGGGATCAGCCGGTGCGTGTCGTTCTGGCGGACCAACCGGACGCCCGGCAGGCTCACAGGCCACCCCGGCGCGCGTCGAGTAGCCGCCGCACCGTCTGCATAGCCGGAAGCCCGCCTTGGAGCATGTAGGCGAGCGGAGTCTGGCCCTTGAAGATGCGGTTGCTGTTGGGCAGCCGCACCCAGGCATCCGCCAGCTTCCTCGAATAAAGGAAGTTCAGCGCCTTGAAGATGCCGACGAGGTAGGAGATGCGGAGCAGGCGGTCGCTATCGAGCACGCGGTCCAGGTTCCGCTTCATCTCGTAGTAGGGACCGTTCGAGACCCCGCCCAGCAGCAGCTTGGCATCCTCGTCACGGACGCCCCAGCGCGCGGCGATCTTGAAGAAGGCGCTGACGGCGGCCGGGCTCAGCCGCTCCCGCTCCGCCTTCGCCGTCAGGTCGACGAGGGGCGAGGGCTCGTAACGAGTCGTCGGATAGTCCGCAGACAGCGCCATAATGTTCTCCGCTTTCGGAGAAAATACTTTTCTAATCAGGAGGTTTCAAGTGAGCTGGGCTTGCCCCTGCGAGGCAGCCCCGCTTCAGGCCGGGCTTGCGCTCATCGGCCGGTCGAGGGCGGCATAGGCCCGCTTGCCCGCTTCGGTGAGCGCGCCCTGCAGGATGCCGTCGAGGCTGCAGCGGATGTAGTCGTCCAGGGTGATCCTGTCCTTGAAGTACCAGCCTTTCAGCGCCCAGCCGTGGGCGGTCAGCACGAGCTGATAGGTCAGCACGTCCACCTTGGTCTCCCGGATGACCCCGCGATCGATGCAGTCCCGGACGATGTCGGCGAGGATGGCGTTGGTCGCCATCTCCTTCTCCTGGATCAGCAGGCGGCGGTCGGGCGACAGCGACTTGGTCGAGCGGTAGGCCAGGACAGTCGCGGCCCGGTGCCGGTCGACGACACGGCAATAGGAGTCCACGGCGGCGATCAGGCGCTCCAGAGGATCGTCCAGCCCCTCGATCGCCAGCGGGATTTCCCGGGCATAGGCGTCCACCACCTCCAGCAGCACCAGCAGGAGGACGTCCTCCTTCTCGCGGACGTAGAGATAGACCAGGCCGGGGCTGATCGCCGCTAGCTTGGCGATTTCCTTGATCGTCGTCTTGTAGAAGCCGTTCTTGGCAAAGAGCTGGGTCGCCGCCGTGACGATCTGCTTACGCCGGCGATCGACCAGTTCCGGGTCGTCCACATGCGTCGCGACGTTGTGGTTCGTCATGGTCACTGGCACCTTCTTCGTGGTTTTCCCGCTCCCTCCCGGACGACGGCAGGTCGGCCCGAACAGCATAGCATAGGCCCCTGGCGGCGCAGCCCTGCTGCTGCGGTCCGGTTGCCTCTGGCGACATGCAACCGGACCGGCCGATGCTCAGCGGAAGCGGTCGAAGTCGGCCTTGCGCTTCTCCAGGAAGGCATTGCGCCCTTCAGCGGCCTCCTCCGAGTTGACGAAAGAGGCGAGGCCATCTGCCGCCATCTTCACCTGGCCGAAGATGTGCGCGCTGTCGGCGTTGAAGGCGTGCTTGAGGAACTTCAGCGCGGTCGGGCTCAAGGCCACGGCCTGCGCCGCCATGGCGCGGGCCTCCTCCATCAGCTTGTCAGCCGGCACCACCTTGTTCACCAGGCCCCAGTCGAGCGCCGTCTTGGCGTCGTACTGCTGGCAGAAGAACCAGATCTCGCGGGCGCGCTTCTCGCCAACGGTGCGCGCCAGGTAGGCTGAGCCCCAGCCGGCGTCGAAGGAGCCGACGCGCGGCCCCGCCTGTCCGAACTTGGCGTGCTCGGCGGCGATGGTGACGTCACAGATGACGTGGATGACATGGCCGCCGCCGATCGCATAGCCGTTGACCGCGCAGATCACCGGCTTGGGGATGTTGCGGATCACCATGTGCAGGTCGTCGATCTCCCACAGCCCGTTGGCCGAGGTGCCGTAGCTGCCGGTCTCCGCCATCTCCTTCTGGTCGCCACCGACGCAGAAGGCCTTGGTCCCGGCGGCGGTCAGGATCACCGCGCCCGCCCCCTTGTCGGCCCAGGCCCGCTTGAAGGCGTGGATCAGCTCCTCGATGGTGCGGCCACGGAAGCAGTTCAGCCGCTCGGCACGGTTGATCGTGATGGTGGCGATCCCCTCGCTCACCTCGTAGAGCACGTCGGTATAGTCCATATCTCGCTCTCTCCTCTTGCCGGGAACCGGTCAGGCCAGAATGGCTCGGGCCGGGTCGAAACTGCGTAGAAGCGCCAGTTCCTCGGCGCTCGGAGGGTCGTGCCGCAGGGCGTCGTCGCGCACCGGCAGGCCGCCGCCGGTGGCCGCGGTAACGGCGGCCAGGGTGTCTCTCTCCGCCCCCTCGCGGGCGACGATGCCGGTCATGACGAGCCGGCCGTCCGCATCCCGCTCCAGCCAGCCGAGATCGGTCGCCACCCCCTCCAGGTGGCGGATCGGCGAGGTGGTGAAGGGCAGGCGCTCGCTGTAGCGGCCTGGCTTCAGCGGCATCACGATCATCACCGAGGCCGCGCCGCTGGCCAGGTCGTTGGCCCCGCCGGAGCCTACGATCAGGCGGCCGTCGGCGGCACGCGAGGAGTTGACGTTGCCGGCCCGGTCGATCTGGCCGGCGGCCAGCAGCGCCAGGCAGCGCTGCGCGCGCGGCCCGGCCAGCACGCCCAGGGTCCGCAGGAAGGAGCTGTGAAAGCGGGAGGAGGCGGCGTTCGGCCGGTTAAAGAGGTAGGGGTCGCCCTGGATCGGGCGGAAGCCCAGCATCCCGGTCTCGGCGATCAGCGCCACGTCCAGCCCCTCTGCCCGACAGAGCCGCTCGGCACCCCAGGCCGCCAGGTGCGACAGGCCGATGCCGGCGAAGAAGCTCTCCACCCGCCCCGTCCTGGCGGCCGTCCGGGCCTGGCGCATGGCCAGCACCGCGGCGCATTCCTCGGGCGTGGCCTCCGCCCCGGCGTCCCGCGGCGTCTCGGGAACGGGGGAGATGGCGCTGGCGCGCAGGTCCTCCAGACGCTCCTCGCCGAGACGGGCGAGATAGCCCGGATGATCGGTCCCGAACACCCAGTCCTCGACCCAGGGCCGCAAGGCCTCGGGATCGCGCGACAGGCGGCGCAGGGTCTGGCGGAAAGCGTAGTCCTCGGCATAGGAGGGCACCGCCTCCGCCTCGCTCCAGACGAACTGGCCCTGCGGGTGCGCGCCGAAGGGCGCCTCGACCAC
The DNA here is from genome assembly GCA_046233115.1 of Rhodospirillaceae bacterium N.6G. Classification (GTDB taxonomy): domain Bacteria; phylum Pseudomonadota; class Alphaproteobacteria; order Kiloniellales; family JACOMY01; genus JACOMY01. The sequence goes on from JBJXHM010000016.1 coordinate 18,957, forward strand.
GGCCGCAACCAGGTGGCCGGGCAGGCCCTGGCGCGGGCCCAGCGCGCGGAGCTCCTCCGGCGACACCACCCGCTCGGCCGTCACCACCACCTTGCGTGCGGCGAAGGCGGCCCAGCACTCCTCGGCATCGGGGCCGTGCACCACCGCGTTGCCGTCCGTGTCGGCGATCGGCGCGTGCAGGAAGGCGACGTCGGGCACCAGCGGGGCGATCACCGGCTCAGCGGTTCCGGTGAAGGGGTCTTGCACCAGGGCGCGCCGCCCCTCCCGCCAAAGGTCCGACCCGAGCAGGCTCCTGACCGGGACGAAGGGCCAGCCCAGCGCCCCGGCCATCAGGCGCAGGGTCATGGTGAGGTTGGTCCAGTCCGGGTCGCTGCCGGCCTCCTCGGCGAAGGCCTGCTGCAGCACCCGCGCCGGGGCCGGGGCCGGATAGGTGTTGCCGGCAAAGGCGCTCTCCAGGCGGCCGACCGCACCGGCCGAGACCAGGATCGAGGCGTATTCCAAGAGACCGGTCGCGACCAGGGTGAGCGAGCGGCGGTCGCGGAACTGGCGCGCGACCTCGAAGGCGGCGGCGTGGCTGCGGTTGTGCGTGAAGGCGAAGCACAGCAGGTCGCCCGGCCGGACGTTGTCGGCGACCGCCTGCGACAGGGGGACCTGCTTTCGCTGCATCGGACTCAGTCCACCATGGTCAGGCCGCCGGAGACCGACAGCACCTGCCCGGTGACGTAGCTGGAACGGTCGGAAGCGAAGAAGAGCACGCCGTCCGCGATCTCCGAGGGCTGGGCCACCCGCCGCATCGGGATCGCCTTGATCAGGGCATCGCGCATCTTCTCCGACTGCGAGGCGAAGAGCGGCGTGTCGGTCGGTCCTGGGCAGACGCAGTTTACCCGCACGCCCTTGCGCACCATCTCGCGCGCCAGCGACTTGCTGAAGGCGATGATGCCGCCCTTGGCGCCAGCGTAGACCGTCTCGCCGTAGGAGCCGACCCGGCCGGCGTCGGAGGAGACGTTGACGATGCGCCCGCCGCCTTCGGCTGCCATCAGCAAGGGCAGCAAGGCCCGGGTCAGCTGCACCGGCCCCATGAAGTTGAGCGCCATGATCTTCGCCCAGTAGTCGGGCGTGTTCTCCATGAAGGGCTCGATGATGTCCCAGCCCGCGGCGTTCACCAGGATGTCGAGGCCCCCGGCCTCGCTCTCGACCCGCGCCGCCAGGGCCTCGGCCGCCTCGCGCGAGGTCACGTCCAGCGCCATGAAGCGCGCACCGGGCAGCTCGGCGGCCGCCGCCGCGCCGTCCGTCTCGTTGATGTCGGTCAGGATCACCGCGCCGCCGGCCTCGGCGAAGGCACGCGCGCAGGCCCGGCCAATGCCTGAGGCCGCGCCGGTCACCAGAATGGTCTTGCCGTCGAACTTCATCGCTCTCTCCGTATGTTCGCCGCGGGATCAGCCCGTCTTGCGTTGAAAGAAGCCGAGGACGCGGTCACGTGCCTCGGCGGTTGGCAGCAGTTTCGCGGGTGCCTCCAGCTCGCGGGCGAAGCCGTCGACGCCGGGATCGCTCCAGGCGGCGATGCAGCCCTTGGACAGCAGCAGGGCCTGGCGCGACAGGCCGGCGATGCGGTTCGCGATGGCCTCGGTCTCCGCCGCCAGCAGTTCGGGCGCGCAGCTCCACTGCACCAGACCGAGCCGTGCAGCCTCGGTCCCCTCGACCATCTCGCCGCCGAGGATGAGGCGGGCCGAGACGCCGGGACCGCAGAGCCGGGTCAGGCGCTGCGTCCCGCCGGCGCCGGGGATCATCCCGACCCGCGCCTCCGGCAGGCCCAGCTTGGCGCGGCCGGAGGCGATGCGCAGGTCGCAGGCCAGCGCCAGCTCCAGCCCGCCCCCCAGCGCCGGTGCGTCGATCGCCGCCAGGGTCACCGCCGGAAAGGCCTCGACCCGGTCGAAGAGGCGATGCAGCGAGCGCACGTAGCGCTCCATCCGCTCGACCCCGTCGTCCGCATCGAAGTAGCCGGCGATCTCGGCCAGGTCGGCACCGGCCGAGAAGCACTTCTGGTCCGAGCGGATCACCAGGGCGGTCGGTTGGGCCGCCTCGGCCTCGTCCAGCACGCCCTCCAGCGCGGCCACGAAGGCCGCGTCGATGGCATTGACCGGCGGGCGCGACAGGGTAACGGTGGCGAGGCTACCCTCGACACGAAGAGTGATCATGAGGGGCCCTTTCCATCCTGCTCCGCCAGCAGCTGGCGGATCTTGAACTTCTGGATCTTGCCGGAGGGGTTCATCGGCAGCGCATCCCAGATCTCGACGCGTTCCGGCAGCTTGAAGCGCGCCACCCCCTTGGCGAGGAGGAAGTCGGCGACCTCGGAGAGAGCGAGTGCCGCCCCGTCCTTGGTCACCAGCACCGCACAGCTTGTCTCTCCCATGCGGGGGTGCGGGACACCGACGACCGCGACCTGCAGCACCTTGGGGTGGGCAACCAGATAGTCCTCGACCTCGCGCACGGAGATGTTCTGTCCGCCGCGCACGATGATTTCCTTCAGCCGTCCGGTGATGCGGATCGAGCCGTCGGGCAGCAGACGAGCGAGATCGCCCGAGTGGACCCAGCCGTCGGCGTCCAGCGCCCGTGCCGAGAGCTCTGGCTCATCGAGGTAGCCGAGGAAGGTGTTGGGGCCGCGCGACCATTCCTCGCCGATCTCGCCGGTCGGCTGGTCCTGCCCGCCGTCGCCGAGGATGCGGACCTCGATCCCCGGGAAGGGCCGGCCGTCGGTCAGCCAGGCGTTTTCGACCGGATCCTCCGGCAGCACCATGGTGTGCGGCGGGCTCTCGGTCGAGCCGTAGATCGAGAGCACCCGGAAGCCGACCTCGGTCGCCCGCCTGGCCAGCGTCTCCGGGATCGGTGCGCCGCCGCAGAGGAAGTAGCGCAGGTCGGACAGCCGATCGCCGCTTTCCGCCACCGCGGAGGCGATGTCGGCGAGGAAGGGCGTCGCCCCCATGGTCCAGGTCGCCCGGTGCGCCGCCATCTGCCGCGCCGCCGCGACGCCCTCGAAGCGGTCGAGCAGCGAGAGCGTGCCGCCGGTCATCAGGGTCATCACGAAACCATGCATGAAGCCGGTGGTGTGCGAGATCGGCGAGGCCATGAAGGCGACGTCCGCCTCGCCGAGCCCGAGCGCGCCGGCAAGCGCGCGTTCGCCGAAGAGGATGGTGTTGTGGCTGTGGACCGCCCCCTTGGAGCGCGATTCCGTGCCCGAGGTGAAGAGAATGGCCGCCGGATCGTCCGCTGAGATCCCTCCCCCGGTGACGGAGTGAGGCTCCGGCGCCGCGGCTGACAGGGCCTCATCCCAGGGGATCGTGCCCGCCGCCGGCGCCTCGCCCAGCATGATGACGCTGCGCCCCTGCAGGAGATCGGGCGGCAGCTCCGCCAGCAGGTCGCGGAAGTCGGTGCTGCGAAAACGGTCGGCCAGGATCAGCACCTTGCTGTCGCACTTGGCGACGGCATGGGCCAGGTCGGCGCGGCCATAGGTGACCGGGACCGGGCTCACCACCGCGCCCAGCCGCAGCACCGCGAAGAAGGCGACCAGGGTCCGGCTCCAATTCGGCAGGCAGACCGTGACGATGTCGCCCGGACCGACCCCGCAGGCCGCCAAGGTGGCGGCGAGCCGGCCCGACTGGTGGTCGAGCTCAGCATAGGTCAGCGCGTGACCCGCCGCATCACGCACCGCGAGCTTGTCCGGTAGGCGCGCGGCGACCGCCAGGATCCGCTCGACGATGGTCTCCTGGCCCCACTGTCCCCCGGCGTGATAGGCCGCGGCGCGGTCGGGGTCGGGCCTCGGGTAGCACGCCATCAGAGATTCCCCGACTTCGGCCGCCCCGCGATCTGGGTGTGGACCGAGCCCATGAGGCCGCCGTCAGCGAGCAGGTTCTGCCCGGTGATGTAGCCGGCGTCCGGGGAGAGCATGAAAGCGACCAGGCCGGCGAAGTCGCGCTCCGGATCGCCGATCCGGTGCAGCGGCACCAGGGCCTCGCGCGCCGCCTTCTTCTCGGGATCGGCATAGATCGGCGCGGTCATGTCGGAATGGAAGAGTCCGGGCGAGACGGAGTTGGCCCGCACCCCCGTGGCGGCCCACTCGAGCGCCAAGGTCCGCACCATCATGATCAACGCGGCCTTGGAGACGCTGTAGGCGCCGGTGCCCGGATAGGGCTCCACGCCGGACATGGAGGCGACCGCAAGGAAGGAGCCGCGGGCGGCGGCGAGGTGAGGATAGGCCGCCTGCGCCAGCAGCCAGGGGCCGCGCAGGTTCACGCCCAGGACCCGCTCCCACTCGGATTCCGGCAGATCGGTCAGGCGGCCGGGGATCGCGATCCCGGCATTGGAGACCGCAGCGTCCAGACCACCCATGCTCTCCGCCGCCTCAGCCACCAGCCGCGCGGCGGTCCCGGCTTCTCCGAGATCGCCGGTGAGCGCCTGCACCTGGGCGCCCGCGGCACGGCAGTGCTCGGCAACAGCATCAAGATCGGCGGAGGGGCGGGAGGCGCAGAGCGCGAGCGCGTTGTCCGGCTGCGCCAGCCGTTCGGCAATGGCGCGGCCGATCCCGCGGCTGGCGCCGGTGAGGAGAATGCGCATGGGTTCGCCCGCCTAGAGCCGGGAAGCCGGGGCCGGCGTCCGGCTTGACGCCTCGCACCGACCCGCGTCCCTGTTCATGATCCGTCTTGTCATGGCGTTCTTCTCCTCCCAATCTTGAATGATTCATCATTCATTATTGCGCGACGCGTCCGGCGATCACAGGCGCCGTGCGATCAGCTCGCGCATGATCTCGTTGGATCCGCCGTAGATCCGATGCACCCGGGCATCGGCCCAGGCCCGCGCGATCGGAAACTCCCACATGTAGCCGTAGCCGCCGTGCAGCTGCAGGCACTGGTCGAGCACCCGGCCCATCAGCTCGGTGCACCAGTATTTCGCCATCGCGGCGACGGCGACATCGAGCTGGCCGGCATCAACCTCGACCAGGCAGCGGTCGACGAAGACCTGCGCGATCTCGATCTCGGTCATGACCTCGGCGAGGCGGAAGCGGGTGTTCTGGAAGTCGGCGATGAGGGTGCCGAAGGCCTTGCGCTCGCGGGTGTAGTCCCTGGTCCACTCCAGGGCGGCCGCCGAGGTCGCGACCGCCCCGATGGCGATCTGCAGACGCTCCCAGGCCAGCTCTCTGGTCAGCAGCGGAAAGCCGCGGTTCTCCTCCCCCAGGATGGCGGAGGCGGGAAGGCGCACCTCGTCGAAGAAGAGCTCGCAGGTGTCCTGCGCTTTCATGCCGATCTTCTTGAAGTTCGCCCCGCGGCTGACGCCCGGCCGGTCCGCCTCGACCACGAGCAGGGTCAGGTCCTTGTTGCTTTCGGAGGCAGCGGACTTGGTGGCGACGACCAGCAGGTCGGCGCACTGGCCGTTGGTGATGAAAGTCTTCTGCCCGTTCAGCACCAGCTCGTCACCCTCCCGGCGATAGCTGGTCCGGATCGAGCGCAGGTCGGAGCCCGCTCCCGGCTCGGTCAGGACGATGGCGCCGATGAGATCGCCCGAGACCATGCCCGGCAGCCAGCGCTCCCGCTGCTCGGCCGTCCCGTAGTTCAGGATGTAGGGCGCCACGATGTCGGAGTGGGTCGAGAAGCCCGGGCCGGACAGCCCCTGGCGCGCCTGCTCCTCGATCAGCACCGCTGAAGCCAGCCGATCGGCGCCGGCGCCGCCGTATTCCTCCGGCAGGGTGACGCAGAGCAGCCCCATCTCACCGGCCTTCTTCCAGACCGACCGCGGCGCCACGCCGGCCGCCTCCCACTCGCTGTGATAGGGCGCGACCTCGGAGGCGAAGAACTTCCGCGCGGTGTCGCGAAACAGGTCGTGATGGTCGGAGAAGATCTCCCGCCGCAGCAGTGTCACGATGGTTTCTCCCGTGAACCAGGCTTGTGTCTATCCTTGCCATTCAGACTGACTGACCCATCATTCAGTGTCAAGTTTGATCTTTTCGGAAGGCGCCAAGGCTACAGGTGGAAGCGATTGACGGAGGCCAGGCCACAAGGAACACTGCCGCGAAGGCAGACGGCAAATCGTTTCGATTTGACGTCATCCTGCTCTAGGGGAAGACGCGGTGATCGAGGACGGCAAGATCTATCTCGGCAAGGGCGAGAGCGAGCAGTACCTGCTGCTGAAGCTGGCCAACCGGCACGGCCTGGTAACCGGCGCCACCGGGACCGGCAAGACCATCACCCTGCGTGATCTGGCCGAGGGCTTCTCCGCCGCCGGGGTTCCGGTCTTCGCGGCCGACATCAAGGGCGACCTCTCGGGCATCGGCGAGGCCGAGACCGGACTGGGCAAGCCCTTCCTGGCCAAACGCGCCGCGGAAATCGGCTGGACCGACCGCTACGTCTTTCAGGGCTTCCCTACTGTCTACTGGGACCTCTTCGGCCGCCAGGGCCATCCGGTGCGCACCACCATCTCGGAGATGGGGCCGCTGCTGCTGGCCCGGCTGCTCGGCCTGAACGAGACCCAGGAGGGCGTGCTGACAGCGGCCTTCGATCTGGCCGACGACGAGAGCATGCTGCTCTTGGACATGAAGGACCTGCGCGCCATGCTGACCTTCGTCGGCGACAACGCGGCCGCGCTGCGCACCACCTACGGCAACATCACCTCGGCCTCGATCGGGGCGATCCAGCGCCGCCTGCTGACCCTGGAGAACCAGGGCGGTGAGCATTTCTTCGGCGAGCCCGCGCTGGCGCTCACCGACCTGATGCGCACGGAGGGCGGCAAGGGCGTGATCAACCTCCTGGCCGCCGACGAGCTGATCCGCAGCCCGAAGCTCTACGCCACCTTCCTGCTGTGGCTGCTGTCCGAGCTGTTCGAGGAACTGCCGGAGGTCGGCGATCCGGAGAAGCCCAAGCTGGTCTTCTTCTTCGACGAGGCCCACCTGCTGTTCGACGACGCGCCGAAGGCCCTGCTCGACAAGGTGACACAGGTGGTGCGCCTGATCCGCTCCAAGGGGGTCGGCGTCTACTTCGTCACCCAGAACCCGGCCGACCTGCCCGACGAGGTGCTGGGCCAACTCGGCAATCGCATCCAGCACGCGCTGCGCGCCTACACGCCGAAGGAGCGCAAGGCGATCAAGGCCGCCGCCGAGAGCTTCCGCGAGAACCCCGCCTTCGACACCGAAACGGTGATCACCGAGCTGGGCGTCGGCGAGGCCCTGGTCTCGACCCTGCAGCCGAAGGGCATCCCCAGCATCGTCGAGCGCACCCTGATGCGCCCGCCCTGCTCCCGCCTCGACCCCTTGAGCGCAGCGGAGCGCCGCCGGGCGCTGGCGGCAAGCCCGCTCGCCGGCAAGTACGACCTCTCGGTCGACCGGGAATCCGCTTACGAGCTGCTGCAGCAGCGGGCCGAGCGGGCCGCCGAGGCGGAGCGGCGCCGCGAAGAGCAAGAGGCCCGGGAACTGGAGGAAGAGCGCCGCCACCGCGAGCGGGAGCGCGCGCGCAAGACCAGCCGACGCTCCAGCCGCTCCTCCCGCTCCGACAGCCTGTTCGAGGCCACGGCCAAGAGCGTGCTGCGCACCGCCGGCAACGAACTCGGCAGACGCCTCGTCCGCGGCCTGCTCGGCTCGCTGCTGCGATAGAGCGCCTGGCGCCCGGCTGACATCAGAGATCGCTTCGCGGCGCCGGGCTGGGTACAAGGCAGGATGAGCAACCTGAAGGGAAAGTCGGTCCCCCAGCTTCTCGCCCTGCATGTCGACATCATGGAGGAGCTGAGGGAGCGCAATGTAGTTCGCTCGGCTAACAACCCAACCGGCGACTATGCCGAGTACCTGTTCCGGAAGGCCTACGGCTGGACGCTGGAGCACAACTCAGCCAAGGCCTTCGATGCTACCGACAACGACGGGAAACGCTATCAGATCAAGGGCCGGCGCATTCACAAGCGCAACGGATCGCGCCAGTTGTCGGCCATTCGCGATCTCGATGGCTTCCACGTCCTGGCCGGGGTGCTTTTCCAACACGACTTCGCCGTCAAGCGAGCGGCCTTGATACCCGTCGAGATCGTCCGCCAGGAATCCTCCCCCGACCGCCATACGAACAGCCACAGGTTCTTGCTGAGAGATCGCATCTGGACGCTACCCGGTGTCACCGACGTGACCGACTGCTTGGCACTCGCAGCGGCGTCTTGATCGTCTCGGCCGTTGGTAGGTCGAGGGAATACGGTCGTCGCTACAGCGTCTCGGAGGGCGAACCCCCTCCTGGTCGAGGCCGTACCAAAGGCGACCACGGCATTTCCCTTGCGAGCGGATAAATAAATTGATAGGGCTATTGGGGAAACCAATCAATATGAGGAACGCCCTATGTCCACCCTTCGAGGTACCGCTTGTGCGGCCGTCCTGGCCCTCGGCAGCATCGCTTTCTCCGGTTTCACCACGGCGAGCGCGGAGGAGCTGCGGATCGCCATCGGCATGCCGCCGGGCAACAGCCTGACTGCCGGCATGGAGAAGTTCGCCAGCAATCTGGCGGAGGAGACCGGCGGCGAGTACACCGGGAAGGTCTACCCGGGCACCTTGCTGAACTTCGCGGAGAGCCTGACCGGCGTGCGCGACGGCATCGCCGACGTGGCCTACATCGTACCGGCCTATCATCGCGGCGAGTTTCCAAACACCAACATGGTGAGCGACGCCGCCACCCTGACGACCGATCCCATCGTCGCGGTCGGCGCCGTCAACGAATACATGATGATGCACTGCCCCACCTGCCTGGCCGAGTACAAGGCGCAGGGCCAGGTCTTCATGGGCACGGCGGTCATCGGCCCCTACTACCTCATGTCCAAGGACAAGATGGAGAGCCTGGCCGACTTCGCCGGCAAGAAGTACCGCGGTTTCGGCCCCTTCGGACGCTGGGTCGAGGCCATGGGCGGTTCTCCCATCGTGCTCTCCGCCAACGACATCTACGAGTCGATCAGCCAGGGCCAGCTCGACGGCAACGTCCACACCGTGGACACGCTGAAGAGCCTCTCGATCGGCGAGGTCGTCGACTACATCCTGGTGCAGCCGGTCGGCCTCTACACTGGCAACTCCATGTTCGATCTGAACCGCGACATCTGGGACGAGTTGTCGGAAGAGCAGAAGCGGCAGTTCCTGATGGCGGCTGGCGATGCCATCGGCTTTACCACGGTGGCCTACCTGGCCGACAACATGGCCTATCTGGCCGACCCCGCCTCGGTCGGTGTCGAGGTGGTCGAGCCTTCCAGTGAGATCGTCGCTGCCACCGAGGCCTTCTACACGGCCGACCTCGACACCGTCGCCAAGCTCAACGTGGAGAAGTACGGGGTCACCGACGCCGCCGAACAGATCGCCGAACTGCAGACGCTGGTGAAACGCTGGCAGGGCCTGGTCGCCGGCATCGACAAGACCGACCCGGCCGCCGTCGGGGCGCTGCTGAACGACGAGGTCTTCAGCAAGGTCTCGCTCGACAGCCTCTAGGTCCGAACCGCAGCGAGCAGCAGAGAAGATGTTTGTCTTCGGACGTTTGATCGCGGTCCTGGTGACCGCCTCCACAGCGGTGGGGGCGGTCGCCATCCTCCTGATGATGCTGCAGATCGTGGCCGACGTGCTGCTGAAGAACATCTTCTCCTGGCCGCTGCCGCTGACCTCCATCTTCGTCGCGAACTACTATCTGGTCATCGCCGCCTTCCTGCCCCTGGCTCTCGCGGAAAAGATGAGCCGACACATCTCCGTGGAGCTGATCTTTCAGCGCCTGGGTTCGGCCTGGAAGCGCTGGCTCGGCGCCGTGGTCTGCCTCTTCGCGACCGTCGTCGTGGCCGGCGTGGCCTGGGAATTGTGGATCGAGGCCGGAAAGAAGGCACGGGCCGGTACCTTCATCGTCGAGCAGAGCATCTCCATGCCGACCTGGCCCTCCTACTATGTCCTGCCTGTCGGCTTCGCGCTCATGGCCCTGGTGCTGCTGTACCGGAGCCTGGTGCTGATCACCGGCCTGGCCAGCGGCCTCGGCGAGGCGCCGCTGGAAGACACCGACCAAGCCGATCAGGCCTGAGGCGCTCCATGGAAAACGAAATCGTCGGCCTGCTCGGCCTGCTCGTCCTGATCGGCCTGCTACTGGTCAGGGTGCCGATCGCCATTGCCTTGATCGTCGTCTCCTTTGCCGGAATCTACATCCTGATCGGGCCGAGGCCGGCCTTCGGGATTCTCAAGGTTGTGCCCTACGAGTTCGCCGCGAAGTGGACCCTCTCCTCGGTCCCGATGTTCCTGATGATGGGCTACGTCTGCTTCTATGCGGGCCTGACCAAGGGGCTGTTCGATGCCTGCCGTAGCTGGATGGCACGCATACCGGGCGGGCTCGCGATCGCTTCGGTCATGGGCTCGGCCGGCTTCGCCGCCGTCACCGGCTCCAGCGTCGCCTGCGCCGCCGCGATGGGGCGGATCGCCGTGCCGGAGATGCTCTCGGCCCGCTACAACCCCGGCCTGGCGACCGGATCGATCGCCGCCGCCGGCACCCTGGGCGCCCTGATCCCGCCCTCCATCCTGCTGATCCTGTTCGGCGTCTTCGCCGAGGTGCCGATCAGCCAGCTCTTCATCGGCGGTATCGGCGCCGGCCTCCTCACCGCCCTCCTCTACATCGCCACGATCTGGATCCGGGTGACCGTCAATCCCGAACTGGCACCACGTATCACCAGCCTGCCGCCCCTGTCGGAACGGATGGAGCATCTCCGCGAGACCTGGCCGATCCTCGCTCTGATGGTGGTGGTCATCGGCGGCATGTTTCTCGGCTTCTTCACCGCCACCGAGGCCGGTGCCGTCGGCGCTTTCGCCTCCATCCTGATCGCCCGCCTCAAGAAGAGCTTCACCTGGTCGGCGCTGTGGTCGGCGCTGCAAGAGACCTTGGTAACCACCGCCTCGCTCTTCCTGATCGCCATCGGAGCCAACCTTCTCACCCGCTTCATGGCACTCTCCGGCAGCGGCGAGATGATCGCCTCGGCGATCGTCGGGCTGCAAGCCGACCCGGTCCTGCTGATCCTGGGCATATCGGCGCTCTACCTGCTGCTCGGCATGTTCCTCGATCCGATCGGGGCCATGCTGCTGACCCTGCCGGTGCTGCTGCCAGTGCTGGAGCAATCCCACATCGATCTCATCTGGTTCGGCGTCTTCCTGGTGAAGTTCCTGGAGATCGGCATGATCACCCCGCCCATCGGCCTCAACGTCTTCGTGATCAAGGGGGCGGTGGGCAATCAGGTGGCGCTCACCACCATCTTCCGCGGCATCCTCTGGTTCCTGCTCGCCGACGCCGTCGTGGTGGCGCTGATGATCATGGTTCCGGAGATCGTCACCTTCCTGCCGAGCCTGATGGACTAGAGCAGATCGCGATCAGGTGGAATCACCTGACCGCGTGAATCTGCTCTATCTTTCAAAGTTGTAGGGCAGAATTCAGACGGCAAATCGTTTCGATTTGACGTCATCCTGCTCTAGTCCCAATCGACCAGGCGGCCTTGGCCGAGGCCAGGTCGCGGATCGCCGGGTCGGGCCCACGGATCGCCGAGGGCGTGGCGGAGAAGCGGGGCGCCGGCGCCGGCTGCGTGACGCCCTGGTGCTGGACGTAGGTGCCGCGCGCCGCCAGGTGCGGGTGGTGCGGCGCTTCGGCGAGGCTCAGCACCGGCGCAAAGCAGACGTCGGTGCCTTCCATCACCTCGCACCACTCGGCGCGCGTCCGGGTCTTGAAGACCGCCTCCATGCGTCGGCTGAGCTCGGGCCAGAGGCTCTCGTCCTCGCGCTTGGCGAAATCGGGATGGTCGAGGCCCGCCTTCTCGCAGAGCAACGCGTAGAACTGCGGCTCCAGCGAGCCGACCGAGACGAACCCGCCGCAGGCACACTCGAAGGTCCGATAGAAGGGGGCACCGCCGTCGAGCAGGTTGGCGGCCCGCCGATCCTGCCATCGGTCCTGCGCCAGCAGCTCGTAGAAGATCGCCATCAACGAGGCCGTCCCGTCGCAGATCGCCGCATCCACCACCTGCCCCTGGCCACCACTGCGCGCATGAATGATTCCAGCCAGCAGCCCCAAGGCGAGGTAGAGTCCGCCGCCACCGTTGTCGCCGACCAGATTGAGCGGCGGCAGCGGCTGTTCCTTCGGGCCGATGGCACCGAGGGCGCCGGCCACGGCGATATAGTTGATGTCGTGACCCGCCGCATGGGCCAAGGGGCCCTCCTGGCCCCAGCCGGTCATGCGGCCATAGACCAGGCGCGGGTTGCGCTCCAGCACCACCTCGGGTCCGAGCCCCAAGCGCTCCATGACGCCGGGACGGAATCCCTCGATTAGCGCGTCGGCCTGTTCCAGGAGGTCCAACATCTCGGCCACCTGTGCCTCGTCCTTCAGGTCGCAGACGATGGTCGTCCGGCTGCGCGGCAGCACGTGCCGGCTATAGACATCGACCGTCTTCGGGCGATCGACGCGGATGATCTCCGCGCCCATGTCGGCCAGCAGCATGGCGGCGAAAGGACCTGGCCCGATGCCTGCGAACTCGACGATGCGGACACCCGCCAGAACCCCTGAAGCCGTCATCGACACTCTCCCCGTTCCATTTCAATCATCAACGCGGCGTCAGGTAGGGACGCCGCTTGCCGCTGGCCTTCGCTGCCGGCACGGCCGCCAAGGCGCGGACGATGCAGCTTCTGGTCTCGGCCGGGTCGATCACCCCGTCGATCTCCAGGAAGGAGGCCATGTTGACCGCCTTACCACGCTGGTAGAGCTCGGCCACCAGGCGGTCGTAGGTCGCCTTGCGCTCGGCCGCGTCGTCGATCGCCGCCAGCTCCTTGCGGTAGCCCAGGCGCACCGCCCCCTCCAAGCCCATGCCGCCGAACTCGCCGCTGGGCCAGGAGAGGATGATCAGCGGCCGCTGGAAGCTGCCACCAGCCATGGCCTGGGCACCGAGCCCGTAGCCCTTGCGCAGCACCACGGTGCAGAAGGGCACGCTGACGTTGGCGCCGGACATGAACATGCGTGCCACCCGGCGAACCAGCGCGGTCGCCTCCGCCTCCGGCCCGACCATGAAGCCGGGCGTATCGCAGAGCGAGAGGATCGGCAGGCCGTAGGTCTCACACAGCTCGATGAAGCGGGCCGCCTTCTCCGCCGCCTCGGCGTCGATGGCGCCGCCCAGGTGGCCCGGATTGTTGGCGATCAACCCCATCGGGCGGCCCTCTATGCGGATCAGCGCGGTGATCATGCCGAGCCCGTAGCCGGGCCGCAGCTCCATCACGGAGCCGCTGTCGGCCAGAAGCGTCAGGGCGCTACGCATATCGTAGGCGCGCAGGCGGTTCTCCGGCACCACCTGGCGCAGCAGGCGCTGGTCGGCACAGTCCCAGTCGGTCAGCGGCCCCTGGAAGTAGGCCAGGTACTGCTTGACCGCCGCCACCGCCGCCGCCTCGTCAGGCACGAGCAGATCGATAACGCCGTTGGCCGCCTGCACCGCAACCGGCCCGACCTCCTCTGGCCGGAAGACGCCGAGGCCGCCGCCCTCGATCATCGCCGGCCCTCCCATGCCCAGGTTGGCGTTCTCGGTCGCGACGATGAGATCGCAGCAGCCGGCGACCGCGGCGTTGCCGGCGAAGCAGCGGCCCGAGACCACGGCCACCGTCGGCGCGCGGCCGCTGTGCTGGGCCAGCAGGTGGAATGTCGGCAGGTCGAGGCCGGCAACGCCCATGAAGTCGGTCTCGCCCGGCCGGCCACCGCCACCCTCGGCGAAGACCACCAGGGGCAGGGACCAGTCAGCGGCCTGGTGCAGCATGCGATCCATCTTCTTGTGGTTCATGAAGCCCTGGGTGCCGGCGAAGACCGTGTAGTCGTAGCTCATCGCCAGGCAGCGCGCGGCCTCACGCGGGAAGCGGTCGCCGTTCACCGTGCCGATGCCGGCGATCAGGCCGTCGGCCGGACTGATCTCGACCAACTCCTCCAGCGGACGCCGGCGGCGCTGTGCCGCCAGAGCTAGGCCGCCGTACTCGACGAAGGAGCCCGGATCGCAAAGGTCGTCGATGTTCTCGCGAGCGGTGCGCTGCTCGGTCTTGCGCCGGCGGGCGACGGCGTTCTGCCGATGGGCGTCTGTCAGGAGGTGATGCCGCTTCAGCAATTCGGCCAGGTCCGGTCGGATGTGGTCGGGGTCCAAATCTTCGGCACCGGCAGCGGTCGCTGCCCCGACGTCCCCCGGCTCGATGAAGAGCAGCGGGCTATCGTTGACGATATCATCGCCCGGGGCGACCGGGATGGCCCGCACGGTGCCGGCCAGGGGTGCGGTCACCTGGTGCTCCATCTTCATCGCCTCGAGGATCGCCAGGGTCTGGCCCGGCGCCACCGCGTCGCCCTCCGACACCTCCAGCGCCACCAGCCGCCCGCCCATCGGCGCCAGCACCGCCTCCGTCCCCGGCGGCCCCACGATCTCCTCGCCCTGCACCGCCGTCGCCCCGCCGGCGGCAGGGTGCAGCTTCGGATGACGGTCCAGCTCCGCCACAAGATCCGCCGCATGGCGCGTCACCAGGCCCGTGTCGAAGGCCCCCGCCACCACCTCCGAATGCAGCAGCAGCCCCTGCAGGAACGGCAGGTTCGTCTCCACCCCCTCGATCCGGAACTCCGACAAGGCCCGGTAGCAGCGCCCCAGCGCATCCGCCAGCCGCCCAGAGGGCGCCGTCGCGATCACCTTCGCCAGCAGCGAGTCGAAGGCCGTCGTCGTCCGGTAGCCGGCATAGCCGAAGCTCTCCACCCGAACCCCCGCGCCGCCAGGCGGCTCGAAGGCCGTCAAGGTCCCGCCGCTCGGCTGGCTGCTGCCGTCCGCACCGACCCGCTCCAGGTTCACCCGCACCTCCACCGACAGCCCACGCGGCGGCGCCGGCGGTCCCGACAGGCCGAGATCGGCCAGGCTCTCGCCCGCCGCCAGGCGGAGCTGCGCCTGCACCAGGTCGACGCCGGTCACCTCCTCCGTCACCGGGTGCTCCACCTGCAGCCGCGGGTTCGCCTCCATGAAGACGAAGCGCCCCTCCTCGGCCTGCAGCAGGAACTCCACCGTGCAGAGCGTGCGCACGCCTGCCACCTCGCCCAGCCGCACCGCGGCGGACGCCAGCTCGGCGCGCAGTTCATCGCTGAGCCCCGGCGCCGGCGCCAGCTCGACCAGCTTCTGGTGGCGGCGCTGCAGGCTGCACTCTCGCTCCCAGAGATGCGTCACCGCACCCGTCGCGTCGCCCAGAACCTGCACCTCGATGTGCCGCGCCGGACGGATCAGCTCCTCGACGTAGAGCGCCGCAGAGCCGAAGGAGGCGGCCGCCTCGGAGGCCGCACGCCGGTAGGCCTCGGCCAGCTCATCGGGTCGCTCCACCAGGCGCATCCCGCGACCGCCGCCGCCGGCCAGGGCCTTCAGCATCACCGGCCCCCCGACCTTAGCCATGAAGGCCTCCGACTCGGCCAGGCTGACCGCCTGCTGCGTGCCGGCCGCCAGCGGCACGCCGGCCGCCTCGGCCAGACGGCGCGCCGCCACCTTGTCGCCGAACAGCGCCAGGGTCTCCGGCGCGGGGCCGATGAAGGTCAGGCCCGCATCGGCGCAGGCCCGCGCGAAGGCCGCGTTCTCGGAGAGGAAGCCATAGCCCGGATGCACCGCGTCGCAGCCGGACAACCGCGCCGCTTCGATCAGCGCAGCCGCATCCAGATAGGCCCCCGCTCCCTGACCCGGCAGCGCCACGGCCTCGTCGCAACGCCTCAGGTGCAGGCTCTCCGCGTCCTCCGGCGCATAGACCGCTACGCTCGCAATCCCCAACTCCGAGGCAGCACGGGCAACGCGCAACGCGACCTCGCCGCGGTTGGCTATCAACAGCTTCTCAAACACGCTTGTTCCTTCGTTCAGGTGCCGATCCGGTCGCGCTTGACCGCGACGCCCGCGGCCTCGCGGTCCCAGGTGTCCGCTGTGATGCCCTCGGTCCGCAGAACGTGCTTCTGTACCTTCTGGGTCGGGGTCTTGGGCAGATCGGGCAGGATGCGCAGGTAGCGCGGGATCATGAAATGAGCCATACGCGGCCGCAGGAAGTCGATGAGCTGGACCGGATCGAGGCTCTTGCCCTCGCCCAGCGAGACCACCACCAGCACCTCGTCCTCGGAGACCTCGCTGGCGACCGCCACCGCCGCCGCCTCGCGCACCGCGGGATGGGCGCAGACCTCGGCCTCGACCTCGAAGGAGGAGATGTTCTCGCCGCGTCGGCGGATCGCGTCCTTCATGCGGTCGACGAAGTAGAACTGGCCGCTCTCGTCCTGGCGGAAGCCATCGCCGGTGTGGAACCAGCCGTTGCGCCAAGCCTTCGCCGTGGCCTCAGGGTTCTTGTAGTAGCCGTGGTTCATCGCCCAGGGGCGGTCACAGCGCACGATCAGCTCGCCGACCATGCCGCAGGGCACCTCGATGTCGTTCTCGTCGACGATCCGCGCCTCGACCCCCGGCCGCGGGCCGCCGGCGCTGCCGACGACCTCCGGGTCGAGGCCGGAGATCAGGGGACAGGAGACCTCGGTCATGTTGAAGACCGTGGTCCAGCGCACTCCGTAGCGCTTGCCGAAGGCGATGGCGTCCTCGTCGAGCGGCAGGGCAGTGATGGAGCGCAGCCTGGTCCCCTGCTCGCTGCCGTCGTCCTGGCGCTTCATCAGGAAGCCGGCCATGACGCCGAGGAGAATGAGGGTGGTGGTCTCGGTCTCGCGCACGGTTTGCCAGAAGGTGGCGGTGGAAAAGGAACCGCTCAGCACGAAGGAGCCGCCGCGCAGCAGCATCCAGAACACCGGCCCGGTGCCGCCGGCGTGGAACAGCGGCAGGTTGACGAGGAAGCGGTCGCTGCCGTCGAGCGCGGGAAAGCCCTCGCCCATGCTGGCAAGGTGCAGGTAGGAGGAGAGCACGCCCTTCGACGGCCCGGTGGTGCCGGAGGTGTAGATGATGCTCTGGGTGTCCCAGGGCGCGATTGGCCGGTCCAGCGGCACCGGCTCCTCACTGTCGCCGTCGAGCGCCTCGGCCGGCAGCAGCTCCAGGCCCGCGACAGGCTCCGCCTCGCCATCCAGGACCACCAGGCGGCGGAGGCGATGCCGGTCGATGCCATCCAGGCGCGGCACCAGGTCGGCGTGCACGACCGCCAGCTCGGCATCGGCGACGTCGATCACATGCTCCAGCACGCCGCCACGATAGGCCGTGTTGATCGGCACGTAGACGGCGCCGAGATAATTGACGGCGAACCAGACCAGGAGGCAGGGCCGGGCGCTCGGCAGCCAGACCAGGACGTGATCGCCCTGGCCGACGCCCAGTGCCTTCAAAGCTTGAGCTGTGCGGCGCACCTGCTGCAGCGCCTCGCCGTAGGTCCAGCGCTCGCCGTCGTCGAAGAGAGCGAAGACCTTGTCCGGGCTCGCAGCGGCGAACTTCTCCAGGACATAACGCAGCACGCAGGCCTCGGGCGCGAGGAGGCGCGGATCGTCGGTCATGACGGCAGCTCTCCTCCTCAACCCAGCTTCTCGCGGCGGACCTTGATGCCGGCGGCCTCGCGGTCCCAGGTGTCCCCGGTGATGCCGGCATTCCGAATCACGTACTTCTCCACCTTGCGGGTCGGCGTCTTCGGCAGGTCGTCCAGGATCCGCAGGTAGCGCGGCACCATGAAGTGGGCCATGCGCGGCAGCAGGAACTCAAGCAGCTCGACCGGGTCCAGCGACTGCCCCTCGGCCGGCGAGACGGCGACCAGGATCTCGTCCTCGCCGTACTCGCTAGGCACGGCGACCGCCGCCGCCTCGCGGACCGCCGGGTGCTGGCAGACCTCGCGCTCGACCTCGAAGGAGGAGACGTTCTCGCCACGCCGGCGGATCGAATCCTTGAAGCGGTCGACGAAGAAGTAGTTGCCGGCCTCGTCGATCCGGAAGGCGTCACCGGTGTGGAACCAACCGTTGCGCCAGGCCTGGGCCGTCGCCTCGGGATTGGCGTTGTAGCCGTGGTTCAACGCCCAGGGCCGGTCGGTGCGCAGCACCAGCTCGCCGACCGTGCCGCGCGGCACCTCGCAGTCGTTGGCGTCGACCAGGCGGGCCTGGACGCCGCGGCGCGGGCTGCCGCAGGTGGCGGCGACCTCGGGATCGATGTCGGAGATCAGCGGGCAGGAAACCTCGCTCATGTTGAAGAGCGTGTGGGTGCGCACGCCGAAGCGCTTGCGGAAGGCGATGCCCTCCTCCGCCAGGGGGATGATCAGGGCATGGCGCAGGCAGGTCTCCCGCTCGCCCGCCCGCTCCGGCTGTTTCACCAGGAAGGAGGTCATCACCCCCAGGAGGATCACGTAGGTGCTCCGGGTGGACTCCACCGTTCCCCAGAAACCGGCGGTATCGAAGCCCTCCAGCATCGCGACCGAGCCGCCGACCACCAGCATGGAGTAGGTCGGGGCGGTGCCGCCGACGTGGAACATCGGCAGGTTCACCATGAAGCGGTCGCTGCCGTCCGCCAGCGCGCCGCCGTCGCGGTCGTGAATCAGGTTGCTGCTCATGGCGTGGAGGTGTGCGTAGGAGGAGAGCACCCCCTTCGAGGGGCCGGTGGTGCCGGAGGTATAGATGATGCTCTGCGTGTCCCAGGGCTCGACCGGCCGCGGCGGATCGACCGGCGCGCCTTGTCCCGCCAGACGGTCGGCCGGCAGCAGCTCGAGGCCCTGCAGCGGCTCGGCCGGCCCGCCGAGCACCACCACCCGCTCGACCAAGGCGGTATCGCAGTCGGCGAGCCGCGGCACCAACTGCGCGTGCGCCACCATCAGGCGGGCCGCGGCGTTGCGGATCACGTGCTCCAGGATGCCGCCGCGGTAGGCCGTGTTGATCGGGACGTAGACGGCGCCGATGTAGTTGATCGCGAACCAGACGCGCAGGCTGTCCGCTCCGTTCGGCAGCCAGACCAGGACCGTGTCGTCCTGCCGGACGCCCAGGTCCTGCAGTGCCCTGGCCGTGCTACGCACTTGCTCCAGCAGCGCGCGGTAGCTGGTTTCGCCGCCCTTCTCGTAGACGACGAAGCTCTTCTCCGGGGTCGCCTCGGCATGGCGGTGCAGCAGGTCGCGCAGAACGCAATCCTCGCGGCGGGGCACCCTGGACAGCTCGCTCATGATGCTTTCCTCTCCTGGTCTCGTTGCCATCCGCCGTTCAGATCGGCGATATGGCGCGGTACTTCGCCGGC
This sequence comes from Rhodospirillaceae bacterium N.6G, assembly GCA_046233115.1. Lineage (GTDB taxonomy): Bacteria > Pseudomonadota > Alphaproteobacteria > Kiloniellales > JACOMY01 > JACOMY01. The sequence continues at coordinate 38,148 of JBJXHM010000016.1, forward strand.
AGGCGATTGTCGCGACGCGCCGGCACCCGTGCCAGCAGGTCGAGCAGACGCGGGCGGGTCTCCTCCGGCTCGATCACCTCGTCGATGCCGAAGCCCTCGGCGGCCTTGATCGGCGAGATCTCGGCGCGGATCTCGGCGATCAGCGCGCGACGCCTGGCTGCGGGATCCGCGGCCGCCTCGTAGTCGCGGCGGTAGGCGACGTCGACCGAGCCCTCGACCGACATGGCGCAGATCTCCGCCGTGGGCCAGGCGAAGCAGGCGTCGGCGTCGAAGCTGCGGCCGCCGGCCATCGTCAGGTAGCCGAGGCCATAGCCCTTGCGCAGCACCACGGAGATGCGCGGCACCGTGGCGTGCCCCAGCTCGAACAGCATCTTGGCGCTGCGCCGCCCCAGCGTGGCGCGTTCGGCAGCGGGACCGATGGAGAGCCCCGGAATATCGACCAGGTAGATCAGCGGCAGACCGAAGGCGTCGCAGAGCGCGATGAAGTGGGCTGCCTTCTCGCAGGCCTCGGCGTCCAGCATGCCGCTCTTGTACAGCGGCTGGTTGGCGACCAGCCCGACCGCAGAGCCCTCCAGCCGCGCGAAGCAGGTGATGATGTTGCGGGCAAAGGTGGGCTTCAGCTCGAAGCAGCTCTCGGCATCCACCAGGCCGGCGATCACCCGCTGCATGTCGTAGGCCCGACGGCTGTTCGCCGGCACGATCCCGCCGATTGGTCCCGCCGGCGGTCCGGGTGGGCGGACCGGCGGCAGCGCCCGCGCGTTGGACGGCAGGTAGGAGAGGAAACCGCGGATCGCCTCCAGGGCCTCGGTCTCGCTGTCGAGCCCCAGGTCGGCCAGGCCCTGGCGGTCCACCTGCACCGCGGTGCCGCCCAGCGCCTCCGCGGTGACGCTCTCGCCGGTCCCTGCCTTCACCAGTGCCGGGCCGGCCAGGCCCATGGTCGAGAGGCCCCTCACCATCACCACCAGATCGGACATGGAGCTGTAGTTGGTGTTGGCGGCGAAGCCGGCGCCGAGGACCGCCGAGGCCATCGGCACCCAGCCGGAGAGCCTGGCGATGTCGTGGAAGATCGGCACCGCGGCGGCATAGGCCCGGCTCGACTGCCCGTCCTGGATGCGATGCCCGCCGCCATCCAGCAAGAGGATCAGCGGCAGGCCCTGGGCCATCGCCAGGGCCACGCCCCGCTCCATTTTATCACCGCCGAGATGCCCGGAGCTGCCGCCGAAGACAGTGAAGTCCTGCGACATCACCATGACCGGCCGGCCCTCGATGCGGGCGGTACCGACGACAACGCCGTCGGCCGGCGCCGGCTTCTCGACCCTAGGGTTGCGGATGAGGCTGCCGATCTCGAAGAAGCTCTCCGGGTCGACCAGATGGGCGATCCGCTCGCGGGCGGTCAGCGCGGCACGCCGCTGCTGGCGTGCCACCGCCTCCGGCCGTGCAGCATCGCTGAGCGCCCGCCGCCGCTCACGCAGATCCTGCAGGTATCCGCTCTCTTCCGCCTCGACGCTGGGCTCGCAAGCGGCATTCCAGCCTGCGCCGTCGCCCGGTTCGATGAAGAGCAGCGGGCTGTCCGCGACGACGCTCTCGCCCGGGGCGACCGGGATGGCCCGCACGGTGCCGGCCAGCGGTGCGGTCACCTGGTGCTCCATCTTCATCGCCTCGAGGATCGCCAGGGTCTGGCCCGGCGCCACCGCGTCGCCCTCCGACACCTCCAGCGCCACCAGCCGCCCGCCCATCGGCGCCAGCACCGCCTCCGTCCCCGGCGGCCCCACGATCTCCTCGCCCTGCACCGCCGTCGCCCCGCCGGCGGCAGGGTGCAGCTTCGGATGACGGTCCAGCTCCGCCACAAGATCCGCCGCATGGCGCGTCACCAGGCCCGTGTCGAAGGCCCCCGCCACCACCTCCGAATGCAGCAGCAGCCCCTGCAGGAACGGCAGGTTCGTCTCCACCCCCTCGATCCGGAACTCCGACAAGGCCCGGTAGCAGCGCCCCAGCGCATCCGCCAGACGACCCGACGGCGCCGTCGCGATCACCTTCGCCAGCAGCGAGTCGAAGGCCGTCGTCGTCCGGTAGCCGGCATAGCCGAAGCTCTCCACCCGAACCCCCGCGCCGCCAGGCGGCTCGAAGGCCGTCAAGGTCCCGCCGCTCGGCTGGCTGCTGCCGTCCGCACCGACCCGCTCCAGGTTCACCCGCACCTCCACCGACAGCCCACGCGGCGGCGCCGGCGGTCCCGACAGGCCGAGATCGGCCAGGCTCTCGCCCGCCGCCAGGCGGAGCTGCGCCTGCACCAGGTCGACGCCGGTCACCTCCTCCGTCACCGGGTGCTCCACCTGCAGCCGCGGGTTCGCCTCCATGAAGACGAAGCGCCCCTCCTCGGCCTGCAGCAGGAACTCCACCGTGCAGAGCGTGCGCACGCCTGCCACCTCGCCCAGCCGCACCGCGGCGGACGCCAGCTCGGCGCGCAGTTCATCGCTGAGCCCCGGCGCCGGCGCCAGCTCGACCAGCTTCTGGTGGCGGCGCTGCAGGCTGCACTCTCGCTCCCAGAGATGCGTCACCGCACCCGTCGCGTCGCCCAGAACCTGCACCTCGATGTGCCGCGCCGGACGGATCAGCTCCTCGACGTAGAGCGCCGCAGAGCCGAAGGAGGCGGCCGCCTCGGAGGCCGCACGCCGGTAGGCCTCGGCCAGCTCATCGGGTCGCTCCACCAGGCGCATCCCGCGACCGCCGCCGCCGGCCAGGGCCTTCAGCATCACCGGCCCCCCGACCTTAGCCATGAAGGCCTCCGACTCGGCCAGGCTGACCGCCTGCTGCGTGCCGGCCGCCAGCGGCACGCCGGCCGCCTCGGCCAGACGGCGCGCCGCCACCTTGTCGCCGAACAGCGCCAGGGTCTCCGGCGCGGGGCCGACGAAGGTCAGGCCCGCATCGGCGCAGGCCCGCGCGAAGGCCGCGTTCTCGGAGAGGAAGCCATAGCCCGGATGCACCGCGTCGCAGCCGGACAACCGCGCCGCTTCGATCAGCGCAGCCGCATCCAGATAGGCCCCCGCTCCCTGACCCGGCAGCGCCACGGCCTCGTCGCAACGCCTCAGGTGCAGGCTCTCCGCGTCCTCCGGCGCATAGACCGCTACGCTCGCAATCCCCAACTCCGAGGCAGCACGGGCAACGCGCAACGCGACCTCGCCGCGGTTGGCTATCAGCAGCTTCTCAAACACGCTTGTTCCTCGGGTCGGGCGAAATCGAGGATAGACTGCTACGGCCGTTCAGATTTATCAATAGCCTAATTAATTTTTAGGCTCTAGGCTGTGACGTTAGAGTGGGCAGTCAACTCTTTACCCGGAAAGAACGGTGCTGTAGCTGCAGCAGGCAGGAATGGACGAAGTCAGTAAGCCCCAGCGAAACGGCAAGAAGGCCCCGCCGAAAAAGCGCGGCCGCGGTCGGCCGCGTCTGTCGGAGAGTACACAGCAGGACGACTCCCGCGAGCGCTTGCTGGAGGCGGCAATCAAGCTCTTCGCCCGCCACGGCTATGACCCGGTCACGACAGGTGCGATCGCGCAGGAAGCCGGCCTGACCCAGTCGATGGTGCACTACCATTTCGGCTCGAAGCACAAGCTGTGGGAGGCGGCGATGCACCGGCTGATGCGCAAGCGCGGCGCCGCCTTCCCGAACGCCGCACGCGACCTTGTCGGCATGGCGCCGGTCGATCGCCTGAAGGAACTGACCCGCCGCCTCATCCAGGCCAACGCCGACCACCCGGATTCGGTCAGGATCGGGGTGCACGAGGGAACCGTGCGCGGCCCACGCCTCAACTGGCTGGTGGATTCCTTCTACGCGCCGGGCTTCCGCGTCTTCGACGACGCCGTCCGCGAAGCCATAGCCGACGGGTCGATCGCCGACCTCCCGGTCCACGACGTGACCAACGCCATCACCTCGGCCGCGTCCCTCACCTTCGGCCTCCGGGCGATGGTAGAGAGGATCTACGGCATCGACATGCACGAACCGGAACGGGTGCAGTCCTTCGCCGACACCCTGGTGGAGCTCATCTTCCAAGGCCTGCTGGTCAAGCCGGACGAGTCGAAAATACCGCCTGCAGCGGATAATTAATTATTCTATTGATTTCCTTCCGCGAAGGCGCGAGCTTGACCGCCGTCAAGGCCGGACAGCAAGCAACGGCGGGAGGAACAATGATGGAAGAGTCCGAGTATCTGGCCCGCATTGCCGCCCTTCAGGCGAAGCGCTGGCACCCGGATCTGCCTCGCGAGCCGCAGTACCCCTTCGGCGAGATCCCGCTGACGGCCTACCTCAGCCGCTGGGCCGCGCAGCAGCCGGACAAGGCTGCGGTCAATTTCTACGGCGCCGAGCTCAGCTATGGCGCGCTCGACCGTCTGAGCGACCGCTTCGCCGCCCTGCTGATCGACCACGGCATCGGCAAGGGCGACCGGGTCGCCGTCTACCTGGCAAGCTGCCCGCAGTTCCTGATCGCCTTCTTCGGCATCCTCAAGCTGGGCGCCGTGCACGTGCCGGTGAACCCCATGTTCAAGGAGACCGAGCTCCGCTACGAACTCCAGGATTCCGGCGCAAGGCTCATCCTCTGCGGCGACCGTCTGGCCGACCTGGTCGAGGCGGTCCGGTCCGAGACCGCGATCGAGGCGGTGATCACCACCTCTCTGGGCGAGATGGCGCCGGCCGAGCCGGCCATGCCGCTGCCGCCGGTCCTGCTGGAGGAGAAGCTTCGCCCCGCCGGCACGCTCGACCTCATGGCCGCCCTGGAGGCAGTGACCAGGCCCTTCGAGGGCGCCGAGGTCGGCATCGACGACATCGCCTGCCTGAACTACACCGGCGGCACCACCGGCATGCCGAAGGGCTGCATCCATACCCAGGGCGACATGGTCTATACCGCCGCCACCACCGTGCCGATGGCGATGAAGCTGACCAAGGAGGATCGCTACCTCAACGTGTTCCCCGTCTTCTGGGTGGCCGGTGAGCTGCTGGGCATCATCATCCCGATCTTCGCCGGCGCCACCGTGGTGCTGATGACCCGCTGGGACACCTTGGCCGTCATGACCGCGATCGACCGCCTGAAGGTCACCCACATGAGCCTGGTGGTCGACAGTGTCGTCGAGATCATGGAGCACCCGCGCAACCGCGCGTTCGACTTCTCCAGCCTGGTCTGGACCACCGGCATCTCCTTCGTGAAGAAGCTGAACCCCGACTTTCGGCGCCGCTGGAAAGAGCTGACCGGCTTGCTGATTCGCGAGTTCACCTGGGGCATGACCGAGACCCACACCTGCGACACGGTCATCTATGGCTTCGAGGAGGACGACTTCGACCTCACGTCGCAGCCGATCTTCGTCGGCTTCCCGGTGCCCGGCACCGCGTTCAAGATCTGCGATTTCGAGACCGGCGCGCTCAAGCCGATCGGCGAGGAGGGCGAGCTCTGCATTCGCTCGCCGTCGCTGCTGAAGGGCTACTGGAACCGCCCGGAACAGAGCGAGCAGGCGCTCCGTGACGGCTGGCTGCATACCGGCGACATCGGCCTCTACGACGAGGACGGCGTGCTGCATTTCCTGGGCCGCCGCAAGGAAATGCTGAAGGTCAACGGCATGAGCGTCTTCCCCGGCGAGATCGAGGCCATCCTCGGCCAGTACCCGGGCCTGCTCGGCAGCGGCGTGATCGGCCGCCCCGACCCGGACAAGGGCGAGGTGCCGGTCGCCTTCATCTGGCTCGCCGAAGACAAGCGCACTCCCGACGGTGAAAACGCCTTCAGCAGGTGGTGCGCGGCGACGATCTCCTCCTACAAGCGCCCGGAACTGCGCTTCGTCGACAGCCTGCCGATGACCGACACCGGCAAGGTCAAGAAGGAAGAGCTGAAGAAGACGCTTTAGGGCAAATCCCGAGCAGACGGACTCGTCCGCGACGACGATTTGCTTCGTCGGACAGAGGGCGAAGATGCGCGAGAGCCGTCTTCGCTGATCGACACACCAAGGAACGCCAGGAGAGGACTAGCGAGATGAACATCGACGGCGTGGCAGCGATCGTAACCGGCGGCGCCTCCGGCCTGGGGGCGGCCACGGCCGAGCTGCTGGCGAGCAAGGGCGCGAAGGTCACGCTCTTCGACCTCAACACCGAGTTGGGCGAGGCCAAGGCCAAGGCGATCGGCGGTACCTTCCTCAAGGTCGACGTCACCGACGAGGGGGCGGTCAGCGCCGCGCTCGGCGAGGCCGAGGGGCTGCACGGCAAGGCCCGAATCCTGGTGAACTGCGCCGGCATCGGCCCGCCGGAGCGGGTGGTGAACCGGGACGGCGAGCCGCACTCGCTCGCGAACTACCGCAAGATCATCGAGATCAACCTGATCGGCACCTTCAACGTGCTCTCCAAGTTCGCCGCCGCCCTGGCGCCGGCCGAACCACTGGGCGAGGAGCGCGGGGTGATCATCAACACCGCCTCGGTCGCCGCTTTCGACGGACAGATCGGCCAGGCGGCCTACTCCTCCTCCAAGGGCGGCATCGTCGGCATGACCCTGCCGGTCGCCCGCGACCTGGCGAAGCTGGGCATCCGCGTGGTGACCATCGCCCCCGGCCTCTTCCTGACCCCGCTGCTGGCGACCCTGCCGCAGGAGGCGCAGGACTCGCTGGGCAAGCAGGTCCCCTTCCCCTCGCGCCTCGGCGACCCGAGCGAGTACGCCATGATGGTCGAGAGCATCGTCACCAACCCCATGCTGAACGGCGAGACCATCCGCCTCGACGGCGCCATCCGCATGGCGCCGCGCTAGCAGCCCCAAGGCAAGGAGCAAAGTCCATGGCCGAGGCCTTTATCGTCGAAGCCCTGCGCACCGCAGGCGGCCGCCGCGGCGGCAAGCTGTCCGGCTGGCACCCGGCCGATCTGGGCGGCGAGGTGCTGAACGCGCTGGTCGAGCGCAGCGGCATCGACCCGGCCGCGATCGAGGACGCCATCGTCGGCTGCGTCAGCCAGGTGGGCGAGCAGTCCTTCGCCTTCGGACGCAACATGGTGATGGCCTCCAAGCTGCCGGACAGCGTGCCGGCGGTCACCATCGACCGGCAGTGCGGCTCCTCGCAGCAGGCGGTGCAGTTCGCGGCCCAGGCGGTCCTGTCCGGGACCCAGGACGTGGTGATCGCCGCCGGTGCCGAAAGCATGTCGCGGGTGCCGATGTTCTCCAACTTCTCCCTGCACAAGAAGGCCGGGCTGGGCGTGGGCCCCTTCAGCCAGCGCATCAAGGACCGCTACGGGGTCGAGGACTTCACCCAGTTCGTCGGCGCCGAGATGATCGCCAGGAAGTACGGGTTCAGCCGCGACGACCTCGATCGCTTCGCGCTGGAGAGCCACCGCCGGGGCGCCGCGGCCACCCAGGCCGGCTCATTCGACGCGGAGATCGTACCGATCGCGATCGAGGGCGAAAATGGCCCGGAGATGCATCGCCAGGACGAAGGCATTCGTTTCGACGCCTCGCTGGAGGGGATCGGACAGGTGAAGCTGTTGCAGGAGGACGGGGTGATTTCCGCCGCCAATGCCAGCCAAATCTGCGACGGCGCCTCGGCGGCGCTGATCGTCAGCGAGCGCGCGCTGAAGGAGCACGGCCTGACGCCGATCGGCCGCATCCACAGCTTCCACGTCTCCGCCGGCGATCCGGTGATCATGCTGGAGGAACCGATCCCGGCAACCGCCAGGCTGCTGAAGAAGGCGGGCATGACGATCGACGACATCGACCTCTACGAGGTGAACGAGGCCTTCGCCCCGGTGCCGCTGGCCTGGCTCAAGGTCACCGGCGCCGACCCGGAGAAGCTGAACGTCAACGGCGGCGCCATCGCCCTCGGCCATCCGCTGGGCGGCACCGGCACCAAGCTGATGGCGACCCTGCTGCACGCCCTCAAGGCCCGCGGCAAGCGCTATGGACTACAGACCATGTGCGAGGGCGGCGGCATGGCCAATGCCACCATCGTCGAAGCCCTGTGACCGTCGCGGCGGCGCCACAACGGCAGAAGGCGCTCTGAGGAGGACAGTTGGGGCGCATCGCGAACAGCCGGACTCACCAGATCGCGATGCGCCCTATCATTTTTCAAACGTTTAAAGGGATTGAGGCGGCAACTCGTTGCGATCCGTCATCATACCGCTCCAGACGCGCAGACCTGGCGGCAGTCTAGGGCCGCGGCCTCCGCAATGCATGGCCGCGGCCGGTCCGCCGGAACGTCCGACTCAAGTACCGGTCTGACGCGGATGTACGAAGCCCTTCTGTCCGTCATCGGTGCCCAGCGAGAGGATGGGCTGATTGATGTCTTCCTGCCAAAGCAGCGAGCCCATGGAGATGTGCATCGGATGATCCTGCACCGTCAGAACCACGGCGGCGTCCCCACCGAGGTAGTGCGCATGCTCCTGCCAGCTCGGCGCCGAGAACAGCAGGTCACCCGGCCCCCAGTCGTAGCGCTTGCCTTCTACGATGCTGTAGCCGTGGCCACGAACATGATAGTTCACCGACGCGGAGATATGGAAATGACCGCGTGTACCGGCATAGGGGGCGGTGCCCGCCGGCACGCCGGAATAGGTCGCGAAATGAACCGGCGTCGTCCCCTGGCGCCGCTCGGTCGCCGGGTTGTACAGCAGCCAGATCGTCCGCTTCGATGGGTCGTTGTCGCGCGGGGTTTGCGGAAAGTGGGGTTCGATCTCGGTGAAGGCCCAATGCTGCGCCGGATTGGGTAGCGGGTCGATATCGGTCAGGTACTCGTAGGCCCTGAGTTCCGCACCGGTCGACGGCAGATCGTGAATCGGTGCGGTCTTGCGGTTGTAGCGGGCACTGAGGTCCGCCGAGACCGCCTTGTCGTCGACCTCTTTCGGCTTGGGGTGGTCTTCCGCCCAGTAGGTACCGGTGCGCCGCAGCAGGGCCGAGTTCGAGTAGGATAGCCAGGCCCAGGGCGCAGCTCCGCTGTTCTCGTAGTAGTAGGGCTGCATCGACGGCACGGTCCACACGTCGTGTGCGGCGACGCTCATCTCCTTGCCGGCATGCACCGTGCCGGAGCCGGTGATCCCGGTCTCCAGCAGCGAAAAGTTGCCCCGGCGCACAGGCGTGCGCTCGCCGGGCTTCAAAACGTTGATGGAAATCTCCGTCACCGGGGTGAAGCTCGGCACCCCGTCTGTCGCCCGCGGGTGCACGATGCTGGCGGTGCGCAGTCCGCTTTCCGGCCTGGCCTCATCCAATAGCCGCTGAATCTCGCCGTCGATCTCGGCCTTCTTCACCAGGACGGGTTCCCAGGCGGAGCGATCGACCGCGCTGCTGGCGGAAGGGGTCACGAAGTGTACCGAGGACATCAGCCGGTTTCCTTTATCCCATTGTCCTATTGTTGGTAGTGCGGCAAACCAGTGTAGTCCGCCGACTACATTTGACTGACTGTAACCGACCGACTACGGTCTGTCCAGCGAATCTTCACCGATGCCTCCGCCGGGAGGGGAGCGTCGCGCAGGCTCTGGTCTGGTCGGGAAAACGGGGTGTCATGGGTCAGCCGACGCCAAAGGACAAAGAGAAGCCACAAGGCAAAGAGGCGACGATCGCCGCTCTTCTGGATGCCGCCGATGAACTCTTCGGAGAGATGGGACCGAACTCCGTAACGGTCCGGGACATCTCGGCCCGCGCGAACGTCAATCACGCCTTGCTGCATCGACACTTCGGCTCGAAAGAGCAGTTGCTGAGCGCGATCATCGAGCGCCACCGGCTCGCCTTCAAGGAGCAAAGCAAGTCTGTCGACAACAGCGAAGAAGCGCTTGCTCACCTCTTTCGGAACATGCTGGAACGGCCGGCCTTCCCCCGGATCTTCGCCCACCTCGTCCTCGACAAGAGGCCTGTCGAAGAGTTCGTCAGTCAGGAGGGCGGCACGGCCGATCTTGCCGCCATCATCGCGAGGTCGGGAATAGCGGAACCGGAGGCACGCAAGCTCGCGGCGACGATATCGGCCTTCTGTCTGGGATGGTCGCTGTTCCGTGAAGTGACGAGCTACGCCGCGGACTGCTCCGCAGCGCCGGACGCGCTAGACGACTTTGCGCAAAGTGCCCTGCTGACGCTGCTGAAAGCGATGAGCGAGACACTGGCCGACACACAACCCGCCGAAACCTGACCGGCCTCCCCGAGGCCATCATCGCAATCCAATGCGCGCCCATGGCGCCGGTTTGCTGGAGAAAACAATAGGCTAGAGCGTTGCTGCCGGACGGTCACGCGGCAAAGATCCGCCAAGACAGTCGCTTCCCTCGGTCAGTATTCGCGCTATCCTGACCCGGCCGAGACCCGGCTCAGAGCGACGCTCGTCGATTGACAGTGCCCCAACGGCGTGGGTATATAAAACAATAACGTCAGACAATAATGACGTACGAGGCTCGCACTTGGATCGGGCGAGCAATGACTTGGCGCGGATCTGCGCCTCCCGAAACGTCGAGGAGACACCATGAAGACCTTTCTCGCCGCATCGACGGCTATCGCCCTTCTGCTGCCCATGGCCGCGCCGGCCTCTGCCGAGGCCCTGAAGATCGCCATCATCGAAACCCTGTCGGGACCGCAGGCCTCGACCGGCCTCTTGTTCAAGACCGCTGTCGAATACGGCGTCGCGAAGCTGAACGAGGCCGGCGGCTACGGCGGCGAACCGATCGAGTTGAGCGGCTACGACAACCAGGGCGGCCCGGTCGGTGCCGCGGACCGGGTCAAGGCCGCCATCGCAGACGGTGCCCGCATCGTCGTTCAGGGCGCCTCCTCGGCCGTTGCCGGGCAGATCACCGAAGACGTGCGCAAGTACAACCTGCGCAACAAGGGCAAGGAAGTCCTCTATCTCAACGTGGGCGCCGAGGCGCTGGCGCTGACTGGCGAGAAGTGCCACTTCCACCACTTCCGCTTCAATCCGAACGCACAGATTCGCGTGGGTGCCCTGGCGCCGGTGATGAAGAACGCCGGCGTGCTCGAGGGTGGCGTCTACTCGATCAACCAGAACTACTCCTGGGGCACCGACATGGACGCCGCCATCAAGAGCTTCGCCGAGCCGGTGGGCTACGAGGTCGTCGGAGAGACTCTGCACGACGTCAACAAGATCCAGGACTTCTCGCCCTATGTCGCTCAGATCAAGGCCAGCGGCGCCTCCGCGGCCATAACCGGTAACTGGTCGAACGACCTGCTGCTGCTGATGAAGGCCGCCTCCGATGCCGGCCTGACTGCCAGGTTCGGCACCGCCTTCCTGGATCAGCCCGGCAACATCGCGAACGCGGGCGACATCGCCGAGGGCCACTTCCTGGTCGGTCCCTTCAACGCCGAGGCGGCGGGCGATGCGGGTGCGCAGTTCATGGAGGACTACAAGGCCTTCGCCGGCCACTACCCCGTCTACATCGAGCCGCAGACCGTTTTCGCCATCCAGATGCTGGGTCTGGCCCTCCAGGAGGTTCCCGAAGAGGGCGACACGATCGACATCAACGCGATCGCCGCTGCGCTAGAGAACGTGACAACCACGACGCCGATGGGCGCCGTCGCCATGCGCGCCGCCGATCACCAGATCCAGTTGCCGATGGTCGTCAGCACGGTCTCTCCCGACGCCGTCTACAAGGTCGACGGGACCGAGTTCGGCTTCGCTCCGGTACAGGTGCTGACGGCCGAGGAGGCCAGCAGCCCGGTGCAGGACAGCTGTGAGATGAAGCGGCCGTCCTAGTCCTGACAGGACTCCGCTAGACTTGTCGATGGCTCCCCTGGTCTGCCCGGGCAGACGAGGGGAGCACGTCTCCTGACGCCGGGGGAGGTCGTCATGGACCAGCTCATCTTCTCGATCCTGAACGGAACGATCTACGGGCTGCTGCTGTTTATGGTCTCGGCAGGCCTGACGCTGATCTTCGGCATGATGGGCGTGCTGAACTTCGCCCACGCCTCGTTCTACATGCTGGGCGCCTATTTCGCCTACAGCCTCGCCAAGCTCGTGGGCTTCTGGCCGGCCATCGTCATCTCCCCGGTCCTGGTCGGCGCGATCGGCATCGTCGTGGAGCGCTATTTCCTGCGCCGCGTGCACGCGTTCGGGCATGCGCACGAGCTGCTGCTGACCTTCGGGCTCTTCTTCATCTTCGCCGAGCTGGTGAAGCTCTTCTACGGCAACTTCCCGGTGGACTACCGGGTTCCGGAGAGCTTGCGCTTCGGGGCCTTTGCCATCGGCGGACTCGACTATCCCTTCTACCGCATCTTCATGGGGATCGTCTCGATCCTGATGTTCGCGGCCATCTACCTGCTGCTGACCCGCACGCGCGTCGGAATCGTCGTGCGATCGGCCATTCACCGACCGCAGATGGCCGAGGCCCTGGGGCACAACGTTCCCCTGGTGTTCATGAGCGTCTTCGGGGTCGGTGCCTTCCTCGCAGGCCTCGCCGGCGCCGTTGCCGGCGCCTTCTACACGACCAACCCCAACATGGCGCTGGAGCTGGGTGTCATCGTCTTCGTGGTGGTCGTCGTCGGCGGGCTCGGGTCGCTCGAAGGCGCCATGCTCGCCTCCTTGCTGATCGGGATCACCACCTCGATCGCAGTCAGCGCCAATGCCAGCATCGCCGACGCGCTGGATGTCGTCGGCCTCGGCGAGTGGGCGCGCGACTTCGGCGGCCTGCTCGACACCGACCTCTCCAGCCTCGCCGCCACGCTGCCCTACTTCCTGATGCTGCTCGTCCTGCTGATCCGGCCCAGCGGCTTGATGGGCGAGAAGAACTGACGCGATGCGCAAGCCCCTTCTGGCCCTTGCAGCCGTCGCCGTCCTGGCAGCCCTGCCCCTCGTCGCGTCGGACAGCTACCTGAATGCGGCCATACAGATGCTGATCGCCGCGCTCTTCGCCACGGCCTTCGGCCTGCTCTGCGGGCAAGGCGGCATGCTCTCCTTCGGCCACGCCGCCTACTTCGGCCTCGGCGCCTTCGCCTCGGTCCATGCGATGAACGCCTTCGGCGGCGAAGGGCTTCTGCCCACACCGCTCATTCCGCTCGCCGGTGCCCTCGTGGGCCTGGTCTCGGGGGCCATCGCTGGATGGTTCTCGGCCAAGCGGACCGGCGTCTACTTCGCGATGATCACCCTGGCATTGGCGGAGCTGGTCCATGCGCTGGCGCCGCACCTGAAGGAGACCTTCGGCGGAGAAGCGGGCATCTCCTCCTTCCGCATGCCGGCGTGGGGCTTCGACTTCGGCTCGACCACCGAGGTCTACTATCTGACCCTCTGCTGGACCCTCTTCTCGCTGCTCTGCCTCTTTTTCCTCACCCGCACACCCTTCGGCCGGGTCACGCTCGGCATCCGCGAGAATGCGCACCGGCTGCGGTTCCTCGGCTACAACGTGCACAAGCTGAGCGTCCTGGTCTTCGCCATCTCGGCCATGTTCTCCGGCATTGCCGGCGCGCTTCAGTCGATCAACATCGAGGCGGCCAACTACGTGGTCTTCGAGACGCATGTCTCCTCCGCGGTCGTGCTGAACAGCTACATCGGCGGCGTGCAGGTCTTCCTCGGCCCGGCCATCGGCGGCGCGGTCATGGCCTTCTTCGGCTACGTCACCGCGGACCTGACCCGGTCCTGGCTGCTCTATCAGGGGCTGATCTTCGTCCTCATCATGATGTTCCTGCCGCGCGGCATCGTCGGAGAGTTCTTGGCGGCGATCGAAGCAAGACGTGACGGTCGCCTGGAGATCCGCGGGCGGCAAGGCCTGCTGGGAGTCGTCGCAATCGGCGCGACCGCTCTGGGGACGGTCATAGTGGTCGAGCTGGTCCAGCGTCTCTTCGCCCAGGGCTATCCCGGCGCCGCAGGCGGCTGGCCGCCCGTCACTTTCGCCGGCCGCGAGTGGGCGCCGACCGAGATCGTCACCTGGGCTGTACCGGCCCTGCTGCTGGCAGGTGGACTCTACATGCTGCGGTGGGCACTCACGGGCTTCGCCAAACCCGGGGGCACGACATGACCGATGCCGTTCTGACCTTGAGCGCCCTGCACAAGAGCTTCGGGGAAGCGCACATCATTCGTGGCGTGGACCTGGAGGTGGAGCGCGGCGAGCGCCACGCGGTCGTCGGTCCGAACGGGGCCGGCAAGTCCACACTGTTCCATCTCTGCTCTGGCCAGATCACGCCTTCCAGCGGCTCCATCGTCCTGGATGGGGCCGAGCTGGGCGGCCTGCCGCCCTATCGGGTCAACCGCATGGGGCTCGCGCGGTCATTCCAGATCACCAACATCTTCCCCGGACTCACGGTTTTCGAGAACGTGCGGCTCTCGGTCATGCGCAGGCATGGACTGGCCTTCGTGTTCTGGCGCATCGTCGCCAGACAGAGGCGGATCACCGAGGAGACCGACGCGATCCTGGAACAGGTGCGCCTGACCGAGAGAGCGCAAACGCTGGCGGGAGAGCTCAGCTATTCCGAACAACGCTCGCTGGAGATCGGCATGACCGTCGCCTCGGACCCCAAGGTGATCCTGCTCGACGAGCCGATGGCAGGCATGTCGCACGAAGAGACGCTCTACACCACCAGCCTGATCCGCGAGATCAGCAAGGGGCGCACCCTGATGATCGTCGAACACGACATGGACGTCGTCTTCGCGCTGGCCGACCGGATCAGCGTACTGGTCTACGGGGAGATCATCGCCACCGGCACGCCGGACGAGATCCGCGGAGACCCGCGGGTGCGCGAGGCCTATCTGGGCGACGATGCAGCCTGATGCAGACGCTCCTCGACATCCGCGACCTGCACGCCCACTACGGCAAGAGCCACATCCTTCAGGGCGTGACCTTCGACCTCAAGCGGGACGAGGTGGTCAGTCTTCTCGGCCGCAACGGCTCCGGCCGTTCCACGACGCTGAAGGCGCTGATGGGGCTGGTCCCGCCGACCAAGGGCGAGGTGATCTTCAACGACACCAACATCGCAGGCCGGCGGCCCTTTGCGATCTGCCGTGCGGGCCTCGCCTACGTTCCCGAGGAGCGCGAGGCCTTCCACAACCTCACCGTTGACGAGAACCTGGAAATGGGGCGCCAGAAGGGTCCCGCAGACTCGCCCAAGTGGACGGTCGAGCAGATGCTGGACTATTTCCCCCGCCTCAAGGAACGGCGCAACACGCGTGCCGGCTCGCTGTCGGGCGGGGAGCAGCAGATGCTGACGATCTGTCGCTCGCTGCTCGGCAATCCCCTGGCCATCCTGATCGACGAGCCGACCGAGGGGCTGGCGCCGAAGATCGTGGCGGTCGTCGCCGAGGTGATCCGCGACATCAACCGCCGGGGCGTCTCGGTCCTGCTGGTCGAGCAGAAGCTGACCATCGCGCTGAAGGTCTCGCAGCGGGTCTGCGTCATGGGGCACGGCCGGATCGTCTTCGAGGGACCGCCGCAGGAATTGCAGGACCATCCGACGCTGATGGAGGAGTGGTTGGCGGTATGATGGGCCCTCGCCTCAGCATCCTTCTCGGGCCAGGCGCAGGAGAGCAAGACCTCGGTCGTCGGTGTCACGACACCCGTTTGCATCAGGAGATCAGAGCATGAGAGAAGCTGTCGTCGTCAGCACGGCACGCACCGCCATCGGCAAGGCCTATCGCGGCAGTCTGAACGCCACCAAGTCGCCGACCTTGATCGCTCACGCCTTGAGCCATGCGATCGACCGTGCCGGCGTGGACGCGGGAGAGATCGAGGACTTCGTGCTCGGAACGGTGCTGGGGGCCGGGACCGCGGGCATGAACCTGGCCCGCAATGCGCTCTTCGCTGCCGGGGCGCCAACCAGCATCGCCGGCCAGACGATGGATCGGCAATGCGCCTCGGGCCTGATGGCCATGGCGACGGCCGCCAAGCAGATCATGGTCGACGGCATGGATGTCGTCGCGGCCGGCGGCCAGGAGAACATCTCGGCCGTCCAGGACCGCTATTTCACCTGGGTGCAGGAAGAGAAGGACCCGCACGTCACCGACAAGGTGGCGCACGCCTACATGCCGATGCTGCAGACTGCGGAGTTCGTCGCGCGCAAGTACGGAGTGAGCCGCGAGGCGCAGGACGCCTACGCGCTGTCCTCGCAGCAGCGCACGGCTTCGGCACAGCGGGCGGGGCGGTTCGATGCGGAGATCGTTCCCTTCACCACCAGCGCTCTGGTCAAGGACAAGGCGACCGGAGAGGTAATGGAACGCGAGGTGACGCTGAGCGCGGACGAGGGCAACCGGCCGAGTACGACCCTGGAGACGCTTTCCGGGCTGGCGCCGGTGATCGAGGGCGGCTCCATCACGGCCGGCAATGCCAGTCAGCTCTCGGACGGCGCCTCCGCCTGCGTGCTGATGGAAGCCAAGCTGGCAGAGCGCCGCGGTCTCGAACCGCTGGGCATCTACCGCGGTATGGCGGTCGCTGGCTGCCCGCCCGAAGAGATGGGGGTCGGACCGATCCATGCCGTGCCGAAGCTGCTGCAACGCCACAACCTTCGGGTGGAGGACATCGGCTTGTGGGAACTGAACGAGGCCTTCGCCGTCCAGGCCCTCTATTGCCGGGACCACCTGGGCATCGACCCCGACTGCTACAACGTGAACGGCGGCGGCATCTCGATCGGTCACCCCTATGGTATGACCGGGTCGCGGCTGGTCGGACATGCGCTGATTGAAGGCAAGCGCCGCGGCGCGAAGTACGTCGTCGTGACCATGTGTGTCGGCGGTGGCATGGGTGCAGCGGGCCTCTTCGAGGTTCATGCCTGAGGCAGCGCAGGAAGGCTGGCCGGACAGGGTCGATGACCCAACCAAGGAGCAAGGCTGGAAAGCATGACCCCTGAAGGACGCATCGCCGTGGTGACCGGCGGCGGGAACGGCATCGGCCGGGCGCTGGCCTTGGCCCTGGCCCATGCCGGCGCAAAGCATGTCGCGGTCGCCGATCTGGACATCGACGCCGCGCAGGAGGTGGCGCGTCGCTGCACGCATCACTGCACCGGCAGTGCCCACCGCGCCGACGTGTCCCAGACCGGTGACCTGGCGCGGTTGATCGCAGAGGTCGAGGCGGAGAGCGGCCCGATCGACCTCTTCTGCTCCAACGCAGGCATCGCGGCAGGCTTCGATACGACCTTCACCAATGCCGCAGGGCAGACCGATGCGGTCTGGCAGAAGGCTTGGGAGGTCAACGTTCTGGCACATGTACGTGCCGCCCGCCTGCTGATCCCGAAGATGCGCGAGCGGGGCAGCGGATACTTCCTGCAAACGGTCTCCGCCGCCGGGCTGCTGAACCAGATCGGCAGTGCCGTCTACGCCACGACCAAGCATGCGGCGATCGGCTTTGCGGAGAACCTCGCCATCACCCATCGCGATGACGGCATCCGCGTCTCAGTGCTCTGCCCGCAGGGCGTCGACACCGCGATGCTGAGGTCTCTGGATACCGGGCCGCAGTCCTCGGACGGGGTGCTGTCGCCTGAAGACGTGGCAGAGTCGGCGCTTGCCGGCATTCGCGACGAACGTTTCGTCATTCTTCCGCATCCGCAGGTTGGCCACTACATGCGGCGCAAGGTGGAGGACTACGATCGTTGGATCGGCGGAATGGCCAAGCTGCAGAGGAGCTTCACGTCGTGATGACAGCAGCCTCGCGCGAGGCTGACATGCGTAGCTGGCACACTGGGGCGCAGCGATCCCGGTCGACAGCCACTTGAGTATCTGAGAAAATCGTCTGACGATAACGTCTGATGATTCTTGCGCGCCGAGCATGTTGGCGCTGAAACGTCGAGGAAGACACCATGATCCCGGAAAAGTCGAATCGAACGCTCGACCTCGAGAGCAAGCTCCTCGAGTTCATGGAAGAGCACATCTACCCCAATGAAAGGCGCTACTATCAGGAATCGGAAGATCTCGGTCCCTGGGGCGTGCAGCCGGTGGTGGAAGAGCTCAAGCCTCTGGCACGCAAGGCCGGGCTCTGGAACCTCTTCCTGCCCGAGAGCGAGCACGGCGCCGGGCTGTCGAACCTGGAGTATGCACCGCTCTGCGAGATCATGGGCCGCTCGCATCTCTCGCCGGAAGTGTTCAACTGCTCCGCACCCGATACCGGCAACATGGAGGTGCTTGCCCGCTACGGGACCAAGGAGCAGCAAGACCGCTGGCTGAAGCCGCTGCTGGCCGGCGAGATTCGCTCGGCCTTTGCGATGACCGAGCCCGACGTCGCCTCGTCCGACGCCAGGAACATCGAAAGCTCCATACGTCGCGACGGCGACGACTACGTGATCAACGGCCGCAAGTGGTACACGACCGGCGCCACCGATCCACGCTGCAAGATCATGATCTTCATGGGCAAGACCGACCCCGAGGCGGAAACCTATCGCCAGCAGTCCATGATCCTGGTTCCCAAGGACACCCCCGGCGTGACGGTGCTGCGCTCGCTACCGGTCTTCGGCTTCTACGGCGTGCCGGACCGGGCCTCCGAAGTGGTGTTCGAGAACGTGCGTGTTCCCGCATCCAACATGCTGCTTGGTGAGGGACGCGGGTTCGAAATCGCCCAGGGGCGGCTCGGGCCCGGCCGAATCCATCACTGCATGCGCCTGATCGGCCTGGCGGAACGCACCCTTGGGAAGATGTGCCTCAGAACGCAGCAGCGTGTCGCCTTCGGCAAGCCGGTGTCCGAGCAGTCGGTGACGCGAGAGCGTATTGCCGAGGCGCGGATCATGATCGAACAGGCGCGCCTGCTGACCTTGCGGACCGCGCACATGATGGACACGGTCGGCAACAAGGAGGCCAAGGCCGAGATCGCCATGATCAAGGTCGCCGTCCCCAACATGGCGGAGAAGATCGTCAACTGGGCGATCCAGGCCTTCGGCGGCGGCGGCACCAGCAACGATTTCGGGCTCGCATCGGCCTATGCGACCGCGCGGCTGCTGCGGCTGGCCGACGGCCCCGACGAGGTCCACCGCGATCAGTTGGCTCGGCTCGAGTTCAAGCGGCAGAACAGCGCCAACCTGACCGGCGGCGTGCAATGGTCCGAGCCTCCGGTCGGAAAATGGGCCCGCACCCCGGCGGAATAGGCTTCACACCCCTTGGATCGTGGTTCCGCCGTCGACCACGATGGTCTGACCGGTAACGAAGGCACCCGCAGGAGCGGCCAGGAACACCGCCGCTCCTGCGATCTCCGTGGCATCGCCCACGCGATTCAGCGGCGTATTGCGCATGTAGGTCTGATAGATCTCGGGATTGTCCCACAAGGCGCGAGAGAAATCGGTCTTGATCAGGCCCGGGGCGATGCAGTTCACCCGGATGTTGTGGCTGCCGTGCTCGACCGCCAGGTTCCGCGCGAGCTGCATGTCCGCCGCCTTGGAGACGTTGTAGGCCCCGATAACCGGTGAACCGACCAGGCCACCGATGGACGAGACGATGATGATGACCCCGTCCTTGCGCTCCCGCATCTGAGGCGTCACCAGTCCGATCAGCCAGTTGTTCGCGATGACGTTGTTTTCGAGGATCTTGCGGAAGCTCTCGTCGGGGATCTCGGAAAGCCCGCCGTAGTAGGGATTGCTCGCGGCGTTGCAGACCAGGATATCGATCTGTCCATAGGACGCGGTCGCGTGCTCGACCAGTTCCTGCAGGGCCGCCCGATCGGACAGGCTGGCAGCAAAGGGGCTGGCAGCCTCGCGTCCCGCAGCGTCGTTGATCTCGGCCGCGGCCGTCGCGCAGGCCTGCGCCTTGCGCGACGAGACCACCACCCGGGCGCCGGCCAAGGCCATTTCCCTGGCGATGGCAAAACCGATTCCCCGCGACGATCCGGTGATGACCGCCACCTTGCCCTCAAGCGAAAACAGTGCCGACATGGCTCCTCCTGCTACACGACCGCTTCGACCGCGGGGGAAAGTCCAAGGCTGCGCCACTCATTCCGGGAAGCTCGGCACGACATAGGACGCCGTCATGCGCACGTAACGGCGCGCCGCCGTTTCGGCAGCCTCCTCGTCTCCGGCGAGAATGGCGTCCGTTATCTCCCGGTAGCCCCGGACCCTGGCCTCGGTCGGAACGTTGTGGCGGGTCCGGACCAGGTGCACCTGCAGTTTGGGAAGCAGGCGCCACAGCTCGTCGTTCTTGTTGATGTCGACCAGCGTCCGAAAGTAGCGACCGCGAGCCCGAATGAACTCCACCGGATCGCTGCCGTTGACCTGAGCCACGATCCCGTCGAGGCTCGCCTTGAGCTGGTCGCGCGCATCCCCCTCGTCGATGTGAGCGGCCGCCTGACGCGCAGCCAGGCCGAGGATCACTTCGATGATCGACAGGATGTTTGCCGCTTCCGCACGCGTCAGCTTCCGGATTCGTGCGCCCCTGTAGGGGTTCAACTCAATGATGCCGTCCGCAGCCATCTGATTGAGGGCCTCACGGACCGAACCTCGGCTCATCCCGTATTGCCCCATCAGGTCCCGCTCAGCCAAGCGCTGGCCGGTCACGTAGCGGCCTTCGTAGAGCCCCTTGATCACGTCACTGACAATGACGCTCGAGGCGGAACCGCTGCGCATGTTAGCTGCCATCTCTTTCCGTCATGTGTCGGCGCTCGGGGCGGAACAAGGGTCAAAGCCGTCAATGGCTTCGCCGCTCTGCAAGGTGCCATGCCAACTGAGAAATGGGAACCGCCTTGGCGCCGATCTCGGCGGCCTGCCGGTCTGCCGCGCTGCCCTCGACCGAGCGTTTCGCAATTCCCTGCATGATCGCAGCGATCCGGAACATGCTGAGAATGATATAGAATTCCCAGTCAGACGGCGGCTCGAGGCCGGTGCTCTTGAGGTAGCGCTCAAGATAGGCCTGCTCGCTCGGAATGCCGAGCTCCGCCAGGTTCTCTCCGGCCATGCCGCGGAACAGATCCGGCGCAAAATGCCAGCTCAGCATGTGGTAGGCAAAGTCGGCGATCGGGTTGCCGATGGTCGAGAGCTCCCAGTCCAGCACCGCCACGACCCTGGGTTCCGTCGGATGGATGAGCACGTTGTCCAGCCTGTAGTCGCCGTGGACGAGCCGGGCGGGGTGTTCGGCTGGGACATGCTCGGGCAGCCACTCGATCAGCCGGTCCATCGCCGGGTTGGGCTCCAGTCGGGAGGCCTCGAACTGACGTGTCCAGCGTGAGATCTGGCGGTTCAGGTAGTTTTCGCTGCGGCCGAAATCAGCCAGGCCGATCTGGTCCGGAGATAGGCCGTGGATTCGGGCGATGTTGTCGTTCATCGACGCAAAGATGGCGCCGCGCTCCTGTGGTGAGAGGTCCGGCAGGCGCGGGTCCCAGAAGACCCGCCCCTCGACGAAGTCCATCACGTAGAAGATGCTGCCGATGACGCTTTCGTCCGTGCAGAGCTGATGTACGCGCGCAACCGGAATGCCCGCCTTGTAGGTGGCCGACAGCACGCGAAACTCGCGATCCACAGCATGAGCGCCGGGAAGGACGGTCCCCATGGGCTTGCGGCGCAACACGTAGCGCCCCGATGGCGCATCGATCCGGAAGGTCGGGTTGGACTGCCCGCCCTCGAACTTGGAGAGTGTGACAGGCCCCTTGAAGCCCTCGACCTTGTCCACCATCCAGCGCTCGAGGGCAGCGGCGTCAGGCCACTGGTCTGCGCTTGTTTCCTTGTCAACCACGTCCGTTTCCTCGCTTGAGTGTCCTGCCGCTCGCCTGGATTGCGCCCGAAGATCGCCCCTCGGGCAACCTCATCACCCCTTGCCCTCGAGCAGGGCGCGCAGAACCTGCTTCTGGATCTTTCCGTTGTTGTTGCGGGGCAAGGGCGTCGTCAGCAGGGTGAAGCTCTCCGGCCGCTTGTAGTCGGACAGATGCCGAGCGCAGTACTCGCTCAGCGCGTCGAGGTCGATTTGGGCGCCCTCGTGCGCGACGATGAAGGCATGCACCCGCTCGCCGAGGATGGGGTCCGGCGTCCCCACCACGGCACACTCCTGCACCGTCTCGTAGTGATTGAGCTTGTCTTCGACCTCCGCGCTAAAGACCTTGAAGCCGCCGCGGTTGATCATGTCCTTGCGACGGTCGAGCACCCGGACGAAGCCCCTCTCGTCGATGGACCCGATGTCGCCCGATCGCCAGTAGCCGTCGACGAACTCGCTGGCGTTGGCCTCCGGACGCTCGTGGTATCCGGGCACCACCATCGGTCCGGCGATCAGCAGCTCACCGACCTCTCCCACGGGCAACTCGCATCCGTCGTCGCCGACCACCTTGACGCGCCCGCAGGGCACGATCTGGCCGACGCTGTCCATGTTATCCCGCCAGACAGAGAGCGGCATGACCGTCGTCGGAGAGGTGGTCTCCGTCGCCCCATAGGCGTTGACCAAGGCCAGCTGCGGCAGTTTCCGGGCGATGCGCCCGATCGTGTCGACCGGCATCGGCGCCCCGCCGAAGCAGCCGATCCGCCAGCTCGAGAGGTCGGTCTCATCGAGTTCCGGCGTGATCGCAATCAGGCTGTAGATCGTCGGCACCAGGATCGAGAAGGTGATCCTCTCCCGACTGGCGAGAGCCAGAAAGGCCTGCCTCTGGAAGGACTCCCGCATCAAGACCGCGCAGCCGCCGACCGACATGGCCGAAAGCGCGACGCCTACCAGTCCGGTGACATGCGACAGGGGTACCGAGACCAGGGCCCGGTCCTGCTCCGTCAAGCCCAAACAGCGGGCGAAGGTCAGGGCCGAATGCACGATCCCCAGATGGGTCAGCATCGCACCCTTGGGCCGCCCGGTGGTCCCCGAGGTGTAGAGGATGACGGCGACCTTCTCTTCATCGCTCGGCGCCGGCGGGACAGCCGGTGCCCCGGCGAGCAAGTCGGCAAAGGGCAGGGCCCCCGCCGGTGTGCCATCGACGCTGAAGCGGTGCTGGAGGGCCGGCACCGCGGCGCCATCCGGGAGCATCTCGGCCAGGCTCTCTTCGAACACGATCGCCGCCGCGCCGCTGTCGTTCAGCAGGAACTCCAGCTCGTCGCGCGCCAGGCGAACGCTGAGAGGCACCAGGATCGCACCGGTTCGCGCACAGGCGAAGAGACACGCCAGGTACTGCCATCGGTTGGTCAAGAACAAGGCCACGCGCGCGCCCGAACTCAGCCCGCGGGTGGCGAGCCCGGCCGCGAGCGCGGAAACGGTCTCGTCCAGTTCGCGATAGCTGAATCGGCGCCCCTCGACGACAGCGGGCCGCTCGGGAAAATCGCGTACGCAGTTCGCCAGCATCTCGACCAGCGTCGCCGGCCGGTCGGCATAGCAGGTCATGGTTCGGCCGTCGTAGTGGGTTTCGGACCGGAGCCCGCCGCCCGGACCACTGGCCCAGCGATCATCCAGGAACGTCATCGGTGTGCGCCTCTTCCCTGCTGCCCGGATCAGACGGCGGCGTTTTCGGGCTCTGCGAGCCTCTCAATGATCGCCTGCCCACCGATCAGAATGTCCTTGGTTATTGCTTCGCGCGACGCCTCGGGATCACGCCGCTTTAGTGCATCGATCAGCAAGATGTGACCGTGCGTACTGCCATGGAAAGGTCGTGTGCCCTTGTCGTAGAGAATGGACAAGACCGGCCCGAACTGAATCCAGAGGTTTTCGACCAGGCCGAACAGGACCGGAGACGCCGCCATCCGGCACAAGGTAAGATGGAATGTCTCGTTCTGAACCAGTGCCTCTTCGTAGTTGGCATGGCTCTCCGTGGCCATGTAGGCCTCGTGGATGGCGCTGAGCTCGTCGATGTCAGCCTGGGTGACGAGGCTCGCTGCGCGTGCCGCGCCCTCACCCTCCAGCATCATCCTTAGATCGCGGATCTCGATGCAGCGCTCCAGCGACAGCTTGGGAACGATCACCGTGCCGCGTTCGTCCATCATCAGGGCATTTTCGGAGACCAGCCGGAGCAGCGATTCACGGACCGGGGTGACGCTGATGCCCAGCTCGTCGGCGACCTGACGTACCACCAGCTTCTGGCCGGGCTTGAGCTTGCTGCGCTTCAGGGAATTGCGGATAGCCACATAGGCTTGCTGGCTGAGGCTGTCGCGGCTGATCTGGCCACCGAACAAACCCGACCCCGGACTGGGCCGAATCGAGGGCATCTGCATCGCGTTCGCTCCTGGTGTGTTTTCGTTTGTCATAACACATAACATGCACTATACAACAGCCAAGTGGTGCGCGATCGAAACGTGCTCCGGGAGGAAGAAAGGCCATGAGCCAAGCGATAGAGAGCCAAGGCCGGCGCACGTACCGCCCCAACCAAGCGGCCTTGGTGTTGCTGCTGACGCTAGTTATTTTCCTGGTCCTGAGTGTCGGACTGCCCGGCTTCCTGTCGGTCGGGAACCTCTTCACCCTGGCGCGGGGCGTTTCGATCCTGGGCCTGCTGGGTCTAGGGATGGCGATCGTCGTAATCGGCCGCGGCATCGACCTCTCCCAGATCGCGATCCTCGCGGTCTCCGCCGCCATCGCCATCAGTCTGATGAACTCCGGTGTCTCCGAGGTGCTGAGCCTGGCAGTCGGCCTCCTGATTGCGATCAGCGCCGGCGTGCTCAACGGCTTCATCGTCTCGGTCGTCGAGATTCCCCCGCTCTTCGCCACCCTCGCTTCGGGCCTTCTGTTTCTCGGACTGGCCCGCGCGCTCGTAGTGCCGCACTACCAGATCTTCCTGGAGAACGGCTCCAGTGCCTTTCAAGCCTTGGGCGGCACCTTGCCCGGCGGCCTACCGGTCCCGGTCGTCGTCTTCGCAATCTGCGCCCTGCTGGTGCACCTCTTCCTTTCCAAGACGGTGCTGGGGCGCTTCATCTATGCCCATGGCGACAACGCGGAGGCCGCGCGCCTGACCGGCATCGCGACCCGCCCCCTCACCATGCTGGAGTACGCCATGAGTGCCGCCATCGGCTATGTCGGCGGCGTCGTGATGGTGGCCTCGACGTCACTGATGCATCTCCAGATCGCGGAATCGACGATGATCTTCGACGTCATCCTGGTGGTCGTCCTGGGCGGGGTCAGTCTGGTCGGTGGCCGCGGCGACGTCTTGAGCGTGATCGCCGGGACGCTGCTGATCGGCGTGCTGTTGAACGCGATGACGATCCTGAACCTGGAGGTTCAGACCCAGAACATGATCAAGGGCGGCGTCCTGCTCGCCGCGATCATCTTCGACAGCTACCTGCACCCGCGCGACGAGGAGACTGCCAAGCAGGGAGACTGACGCCTTCCGGCGACAAGAAGCTTACCAAGCACGTCAAGAAACCATCGAACGAGGGAGGAGATAACGTGTCTAGGAAGATGATATCGAACGTGGCCGGCGGAGCGCTGATGGCGATTGCCCTGGCTGGAGCGAATGGCCTCTGGACCGACGCCGCGCATGCGGCGGACCCGCGGAAGGAGCTGTTCGAGAAGTTCACCGAGGCGACCGAGGGCAAGACCATTGCCTGGGTGCCAGTGTGGCTCGGGGTGCTCGAGTCCGAATGGACCCGGGTCATGAAGGCGAACTTCGAGGACCACGGCATCAACTTCATCGTCCGCGATCCCAACTTCAAGTCGGACATCCAGCTACAAGCGGTCAGCACGCTGATCAACGAAAAGCCCGACATCCTGATCGTCCAGAACCCGACGACGACCCTACTTGCGCGTGAGCTGAAACGTGCGATGTCCGAGGGCATCAAGGTGATCCAGGTCAACATGGCGTCGAACACCCTGACCGACGCCTACGTCGGCGCCGATGTGCCGCGTATCGGCCGTCTGCTCGCCAAGGAGGCGCTCGCTGCTTGTGGCGGCGGCCAGGGCAGCGGCAAGGTGGCGATCCTGCAGGGCGAGGCGACCGCCGCCTACTCGCTCGACATGACGGTCGCGGCGACCGAGGTACTGGAAAGTGATTCCTCGATCGACCTGGTATCGTCGCAGCCGGTGAACTGGGATGCGAACAAGGCGTCGGAGATCACCACCAACGTGCTGCAGCAGCATCCCGACCTCTGTGCGATCATCTCTGTCTGGGGACCGCAGACCGCCGGGGCCGCACAGGCGGTGAAGAACGCCGGCCTGGAAGGGAAGGTGAAGATCTTCGTCGCCAGCGATGGCCAGCCGGCCGACTGCGACATGGTCGAGAAAGGCCTCTACACCAAGAACCTCTCCTACACCGCCGACCGTCAGGCCAACCAGATCGTTGCCGCGGCACTGGCGCTGTTGCAGGACGACCGGCCGGCCGGCTCGACGCACTACGCCTTCTACACGACAAACTTCTGGGTTACCGGCCCGGAAGACCGCGAGTTCTGCTTCCAGCCCCCCGAATAAGCGAAGGGCGCGGCCCGGCACCCGATCGGGGTGCCGGGCATCTTTCTCGTTCCGACTTGCGAGGACGTCACTTTGCTGAAGCTCTGGTATCGCATCTCGCCGCAATTGGTCTTGGGAGAGCTGCTGGAAAAGCGGTGGATGGAGCCCGTGGTTCCCTTCCTGCTGATGTGCGTGGTCTTCCTGGCTTTCGTCGCCCTGATCCCGGACTACGGATCGCTGACGCAGCTTCAGCAGCTCATGCGCAGCTTTCCCGAACAGGCGCTGGTTGCCATGGCAATGGCGCTGTCCATCCTGTCCGGTGGCATCGATCTCTCCGTCGGGGCGGTCTTTGCGCTGGCCAACTTCCTTGCCCTCTACTTCGTCATGGTCGAGGAGTGGCCGCTGCCGCTCGCCTTTGCCGGCGTCCTGCTCTGGGGGGCCCTGATCGGTGCCGTCAACGGCGGCCTGATCGCCTATGCCAAGACCCGGCCCTTCCTGACCACCATGGTGGTGCTGATCGTCGTTCGGGCGCTCTACGAAAAGGTGACGGTGGCCCATGCCACCGACCTGGCCAGCGCCTATGTCGAGAATGAGTTCTGGGACTTCATCGGCATCGGCTCGGTGGCCGGCATCCCGGTGAACATGCTCTGCCTCGTGGTGATCGGCTTCGGCGCGCACTACTTCGTGACCCGCGTCCGGCCGGGCGTGCACATCATGGCCGTCGGCTCCAGCCGAAAGGCGGCGCGCCACGCCGGGATCGACGTGAAGCGCTCGCTGCTTCTGACCTACGTCCTGTCCGGCATGCTGGCCTCCTTCGCCGGCTTCCTCTACGCCGCCCGCCAAAACAGTGCGGGCACCGACACGGGCGTGGGCTGGGAGGTGACGGCGCTAGCCTCCGCCGTGGTCGGAGGCATCAGCCTCTCCGGCGGGCGGGGCAGCACCAGCCGGGCCCTGATCGGCGCGGCCATCATCTTCCTGCTGATCAACGGTCTGGTGCAGCTCGGCACTCATGGCAGCCTGACCACGGCAGCGATCGGCTTCCTGTTGCTCGCGGCGGTCGGCTTCAACGTCAAGTTCGTGAAGCACAAGAGCAATGTCCTGCAGAAGATCTACGTCTCTCCGACCCTAGTCGAGTTCACTCCTCCGCCCTCCATCGCGCGCGACAGCGGTACGGTCTATGCGGAGAACGACCGCCTGCTCGCAGTAGAGCCCCTCGCGCTCGGAAAGATCGAGGGGCCCGAGGATGTCATCCTCGACCGCAACGATCATCTCTACACGGTCAACCGCAACGGCTCGATCATTCGCTTCCTGGCACCCGACTACGAGGTGCGCGAGGAGTTCGCGCGGATCGGCGGGCGGCCGCTGGGCCTGGCGATGGACCGGGACGAGAACGTCCTGGCCTGCGTGGCCGGCATGGGCGTCTATGGCGTGCGCCCCGACCGCAGCGTCTTCAAGATCTCCGACGAGACCAACCAGAGCCGCTTCCGGCTCAAGGACGATTCCCGGCTCTGGCTCGCCGACGATCTCGACATCGCCCCGGACGGCCGCATCTACTTCAGCGATGCCTCGACCCGCTACGACCTGTCGAACTGGGCACTGGACGGCTTCGAAGGGCGCGGCAACGGGCGCTTGATCTGCTGCGATCCGAGCACTGGCAAGACCAAGACCGTGCTCAAGAATCTGGCCTTCCCGAACGGTGTGTGCGTCGCCCACGACGGTCGCTCGATCTACTGGGCCAGCACCTGGCTGTGCCGGATCTACCGCTACTGGATCGCCGGACCGCGCAGCGGCGAGCTCGAGGTGCTGATCGACAACCTCCCCGGCTTTCCGGACAACATCAACCGCGCCTCTGATGGGACCTACTGGCTGGCGCTGGTGGGCCTGCGCTCGCCGGTCTACGACCTCGCCATGGCCGACCCCTCCTTCCGGGTGCGCATGGTCAAGCAGATCCCGCCCGATGAATGGCTCTGCCCCGGCATCAACTACGGCTGCGTGGTGAAGTTCGATGACCGCGGCGAGGTCTTGGAATCGCTTTGGGATCCCGGCGCCACCAACCACCCGACGATCACCTCGATGCGCGAGCACAAGGGCTACCTCTATATCGGCGGTCTCGAGAACAACAGGATCGGCCGGCTGCATCTACCCGATGCCGACCAGACCTGGACGAGCTGGGACTCCTACTACGGCCAGCCCAAGCCCAAGGCCAAGGCCGAGGCGGCGCCGGAGCCGGCGAGAGAGGCGGTCTGACATGTCGCTAGCCAGTGAAATCGTCGAACGCATCTTCTTTCCGAACCGCGACCCCCATGCGATCCCGGTTCTGGACGGGGGCTTCTCGCCAAACAACCGGCTGGACGAGGCGGCGGTGGTCGCTGAGGTCCCGACGCCAGAGGCGCTGGCAGTCTCCGGCGACGGCGATGTCCTGGTCTCCTCCGGACAGGAGATCCTCCGCTTCCGCCAAGCCGACTTCTCCCGGCCGGAGCCTTTCACGACCTTGGAGGCGACGGTCGGCGCCCTGGCCTGCGGCGACGGTCTTCTCTATGCCGCCGTGGCAGGGATCGGCGTCGTCGCGCTGGATGCAGCCGGACGGGAAGTCGGCAGACTGACGGCGGTCGACGGTGAGGATCTTCACTGCATCACCGCAATCGCCGTCGGTCGCGAGGGCGAGCTCCTCCTTACGGACGGCTCTCGGCACAATGGCCCAGCCGCGTGGCTGCGGGACATGATGGAGAAGCGCCCGGGTTCTGGACGCCTGATCTCCTGTGGCATGGATCTGGGCGGTGCGGTCATGCTGCGGGACGGTCTGCGCTGGCCGGCCGGCGTCGCCGTCGACGGCGAGGAGATCCTGGTCAGCGAGGCCTGGTCGCATAGGCTGCTTGCTGTCTCTCGCAGCGACGGCGCCATGACGGTGAAGGTGAAGAACTTCGCCGGCTATCCCGCCCGTATCCAACCAAGCGCCGCCGGTGGCTACTGGATCGCGTTCTTCGCCCTACGCACCCAATTGACCGAGTTCGTCCTGCGCGAAGACCGCTTTCGGACCAGGATGATGGCCGAGATCGAGCCCAAGCTCTGGATCGGGCCGTCGCTAGGCGACCATTTCGACTATCGGGAGCCGACCCAGGTCGGACGGATCAAGAAGCTCGGCATCCAGAAGCCCTGGGCGCCGCCACGCTCCTACGGTCTGATCGCGCGGGTGGATGAGGACGGCGTAGCCATCGAGAGCCTGCATAGCCGGGTCTCGGGCAAGACCCACGGCATCACCGATCTCGCCGAAGTCGATGGCCGTTTGCTGGCGGTATCGAAGGGCCACAGCACAGTGGTGGCGGTCCCGCTGCGGACGGCCGATGCCGCTTCCGGAAAGGAGGGAGCATGAGCGAGCAGCCCGTCGAGCCCATTCTGAAGATCGTCGCCGGAACCAAGACCTACGGTGGCGTCCATGCCATCGAGAAGGTGGACTTCGACGTGCTGCCCGGCGAGATCCACGCCCTGCTGGGGGAGAACGGTGCCGGGAAGTCGACGCTCTGCAAGGCAATTGCCGGCGCCGTACAGCTCTCCTCCGGCAGCTACTTTCTCGATGGCAAGTCGGTCTCCTTCGGCTCGCCTGGCGAGGCGCTGGAGGCCGGTGTCGCGATGGTCTATCAGGAAACCAGCCTGGTGCCCTCCATGACCGTCGCGCAGAACCTCGAGCTCGGCAGAGAGAAGTTCGTCACCAAGTTCCGGAAGATCAACATCTCGGCCCAGCAGTCGCAACAGTCGCTGAACTTCAACGTGGACCCGCTGGCGCTGGTCGAGACGCTGGGCACCGCAAAGCGGCAAATGGTCGAGATCGCGCGGGCTGTCCGGCGTGACGCACGCGTCATTGTCTTCGACGAACCGACCGCAAGCCTGACGCCGGAAGAGATCCAGTATCTCTTCCATCTGCTCAACCGCCTGCGCTCCCAGGGCGTGGCCATCATCTTCATCAGCCATGCGCTGGAAGAGGCCTTGCAGATCGCGGACCGTATCACAGTGCTGCGCGACGGTCAGCTTGTCGGCACCGCACCCGCTTCCGACCTGGACCGCGACAGCGTCATTCGCATGATGGTCGGCCGCGACCTCTCCGCGATGAGCGAGATCGAGGCGACCGGCCGGGCACGGACCGCGACGCCCGCAAAGAAGACGCGCCGCCGCGTGCTCTCCGTCGAGAACGTGACCATGGGCAGCGTCGTCAAGAACATGTCCTTCTCGGTCTACGCCGGCGAGGTGGTCGGGATGGCCGGGCTGGTCGGCGCCGGCCGCACCGAGGTCGCCCAGGTCATCAGCGGTGCGCGCAAGCGCAATTTCCTGCGCGGCGGGCTGATCCTGCTGAACGACAAGCCGATCCGCTATCGCGTTCCGCGCCAGGCGGTGCGCGACGGCATCGTCTACATCACCGAAGACCGGAAGCTGGACGGCTTCTTCGAGACGATGACGGCCGACGACAACATCTACCTCGGCCACCTGGCATCGCCGAAGAACTGGCGCTTGTTCTATGCACCCAAGGACCGAAAACGGGTCGCCGACCGCTGGATCGAAGCGCTGGGAATCTCGGCCCTCAAACGAAGCCTGAAGATCATCGAGTATTCGGGCGGCAACCAGCAGAAAGTGGTGGTCGCGAAGTCGCTCGCCCAGGAGCCTCAGCTCGTGATCTTCGACGAACCCACGCGGGGCGTCGACGTGGGGGCGATTCCGCAGATCCACGCCTCGATCCGGGCGCTCGCGGAGCGCGGCATCGCGGTCGTCGTGATCTCGTCCTATCTGCCGGAGATTCTGGCCCTGTCAGACCGCATTCTGGTCGCCCGAGGCGGCCGCATCGTCGAAGAGATGTCGGCGGCGGACGCCAGCGAAGACAAGATCATGTACGCCGCCATCCACTAGACCTGATCCCCAGCAGGCAGACTCGTCTGCTGAGGACTTGCTGTACTCCGCCAGAGCAGGATGACGTCAAATCGAAACGGTTTGTCGTCTGAATCCTGCTCCACATCTTTGAAAACAGAGCGGACTCACACGATCGAGTGGGCCCACCTGATCGCGATCCGCTCTAGGCTACCGCGCCAGATCGCGCAAAGAGGTGTCGGGATCGGCAAGCGCGTCAGGGTCGATGTCCCTGCCCTCTTCCATGAGTTTCCGAAGCGGGCGCCGGTCGACTGCACGGTCAACGAGGCAGGCGGTGACGATGCGCCTCTCGGAGAGACGCAGGACAGCGCAGGGCCCCTCGCCAATCGTTCCGCGCACAAGGGTTCGGTCGAAGGGCTGCGGCAAACCGAGAAGCTGCAGGTTGGTCTCGAACTGGTCGGTCCAGAACCAGGGGACACAGCGGTAGGGCATCGTCGCCCCGACCAGGCTGCTGGCAACGATCTCCGCCTGCCGCTCCGCATTCTCCCAGGATTCCAGGCGCCAGCGGCCTGGCAGCAGCTCGTTCTCGTGCCGTGCGACATCGCCGATCGCGAAGATATCGGGTGCCTCGGTGCGGCAGTAGCGATCGGTGATCACGCCGTCGTCGCAGGGCAAGCCTGCGGCGAGAGCGAGTTCCTGGTTCGGCGCGGCTCCGATCCCGACCACCACGAGATCGCCATCGATGTTGCTTCCATCATCGAGCTCCAGGCCGGTGAGCCGACCGGCCGCGGTACGGACCCGCGACACCCCGCGACCCAGCAAGACCGAAACCCCCTTCGAGCGATGCAGATCGAGAACGAAGGCGGAAAGGTCTTCTCCGATGACCCGGCTCATCAAGGCCGGCGCCTTCTCCACGACGGTGACGTCGCACTGTCGCTTGACGGCGCTCGATGCGATTTCCAAGCCGATGAAGCCACCGCCCACCAGCAGTACGCGCTTCCCGGGCGCCAGTTCCGGCAGCAAGCGTCGCGCGTCCTCGGCCGTACGCAGGTAGAACAGGCCCTCGGCCTCTGCGCCGGGGACCCTCAGCCGTCGCGCTCTGGTGCCGGTGGCGATCACCAGCTTGTCGAACGCGAGCGCCCTGCCGTCGCTGAGAGCGACACGGCTCCCGGCCGGATCGATAGACAGCGCCACCGTACCCAGTTCGAGGTCGATGTCCTGCTCTCGAAACAACGCTTCACTGCCAATGCGATTCACCAGAGGGTCCGCGCCCGCACTCAGCACCTCCTTGGAGAGAGGCGGCCGCTCGTAGGGCGGATCCGTCTCGTCGCCGACGACACGGATCGGATCCTGCCAGCCGCGCTTGCGGAGCTGCAGGGCAAGCCTCGCTCCGGCATGGCCGGCCCCCAGGACAAGGACCCCCTGGCTCATCGACGCCATCGGACCCTAGAGCAGCCCCGCACGCTCGAGCACGCCGTCGAGCCGCTTCTCTGTCTCCGGAGTGGCCGGCATCATCGGCAGGCGGTGCTCGTTGTTCTCCAGGATGCCCAGGCGCTTCATCATGTACTTCACGCAAATCGGGTTGGTGTCGAAGAAGACCGCCTGGTTAAGCTCCAGCAGCTCCTGGTGCATCCGGCTGGCTGTCACCATGTCGCCGGCGGAGGCGGCGTCGCAGAGGGCGGAGACCCGCTCCGGCGCGACGTTTCCGACCGCGTTCATGGTTCCGCAGCCGCCGATCGCCATCATCGGATAGGACAGCTCTTCCAGTCCGGCGAAGACCTTCCAGTCCGGCCCGAAGGTCGACAACATCTCGCTGACCAGGCCGAGATCGTTCACCGCCTGCTTGATGCCGACCAGGTGCGGCACGCGCTCCTTGATGGCCTTCATCGTGTCCAGGGTCATCGAGACCGCCGTCCTGCCGGGGATGTGGTAGATCATCAAGGGAAGGTCGGTGCGGCCACCGAGCTGGGCGTAGTACTCGACCAGACCCCGTTGCGGCGGCCGGATGTAGTAGGGCGTTACGACCAGCAAGGCGTCCGCCCCGGCCTTGGTTGCGTAGGCCGTGAGCGCGTCCGTCTCCGCGAGACTCTGGGATCCGGTGGCGGCGACCACCGGCACGCGCCGTGCCGCGACCTCGATGGCCGTGTCGACCAGGCGATTGCGCTCCTCGATCGTCAGGGTCGAGGGCTCGGCCGAGGTACCGTTGACGAGGACGCCGTGCGAGCCCCGCTCGATATGACGCTCGATCAGAGCGGCGTAGGTCGCGTAGTCGACGGCACCGTCACGGAACGGCGTCACCACCGGCGGGATGGAGCCGCGGAGCGCCGCGAGCACCTTGGGGTCACTGGTCGTCATGATTGGATCTCCACGAGAATGTCCCCGTTCTCAATCTTCACGGGGTAGGTCTTCAGGTCCTCGTCGACGGGGCCCTCTACGGCCTTCCCGTCCCGCACGCAGAACACCCCTTGGTGCAAGGGGCATTCGATCAGATCGCCGTCCAGATAGCCCTCGGACAGCAGCGCGAAGGCGTGGGTGCACACGTTGTGGAAGCAGAAAAGCTCTCCTTCCACGTTGCTGATCGCGATCCGCTCGCCGCCGACGACGAAGCCTCGAACCTCGTTCACTGGCACGGCGTCCAAAGTCGTAACCTTGCACCAACTCATCGCGTTCGTTGTGCCTCCTGCAATCCCTGTCAGAGGAGTGCCGGCATCGGGCATGGCGCCGGCGCGTTGGATAGGGCCCTGGCGGTCGCGACGAGGCCGGCACCGTCATCGCGGTCCAGCACCGTCAAGCGTCGATTCCGCAGCCAGCGCCCGCGAGCGAGGCGCTAGGAGCCGGGGGCATCGGCGGCGTCCTCGAAGATCGAGGGCACCGGCAGGGTCGCACCGAGCACATGCACCAGCGCCGAAATGCTGATGAAACGCGTGATCTGGAGAACCGCCGCCACCGCCTGTTCGTCGCCGATGGCGGCAGCGACCGCGGAGAGTTCAGCAGCACAGTCCTTGCCACCACGCTCGGCCATCGCAGCGGCCAGGTCCCTGACCTTCCGCTCCTCGTCGTTCAGCACGCTCGTCGTCGGCCGCAGCGCCCCGGTCAGCTCGCCGATCCACTCCCGCGACATGCCGGTCTTCAGCGACAGCCGCTCGTGCTGGATCAGCTCATAGTCCGCCTCCAGCCGGCTGCAGACCGTCAGGGCACAGACCTCATTCAGATTGAACGGCAGCGGGTCCTTCACCGCGGCCGTATACTGCATGAAGGCCTGCAGCCCCTTGGGTACGTGGGCCAGCACCTGAAAGGTCTCACCGAAGTACCCCAAGCGATCCACGGTCGGTTTGAGCATCGCCTGCAGCTCGGGCGTCATCTGGTCGAATTCGAGGCGCTGAATGGTGTCGTGCATGTGCCTTCCTCCGAGAAGCCGATAGGGTCAGCCGAACCACCGGACCAGCAGCAACGAGACGTCCGGCCAGTAGGTGACGATCGCCAGAGCGACGATATTGACCAAGAAAAAAGGAATGAGACCGACGTAGATCTTCTTCAGCGGGATATCGAACATTGCCTGGGCAATGAAGATGTTGAGGCCGAAGGGCGGCGTGAACAGTCCGATCTGGATGTTCACCGCCATGATCACGCCGAACTGGATCAGGTCGACGCCCATCGCCTGCGCGATCGGCACCAGCAGCGGGGTCAAGACCAGGATCGCCGAGGCGGGGTCCACCAGGGCGCCGACGATGAGCAGGAAGACGTTGATGATCAGCAGGCCTAACCAGGGTTCGACCTGGAGCGCATTGAAGGCCGACGCGAGGGTCGCAGGGATCCCACTGACCGTGAGAATCCAGGTGTAGACGCCGGCGGCGGCAACGATGATGAAGACCTGGGCGGAGAGGTACATGGAGTCCGCAGCGATCTGCCAGACCTGCCTCCAGGTGACCTTCTTGTACACATAGACGGTGACGAAGATGGAGTAGACGCAGGCGACGCCGGCGGATTCCGTCGGTGAGAAGACGCCGGTGTAGATCCCGCCCAGGATGATGACCGGCATCATCAGCGCCCAGCCGCCATCCTTCGTTGCGCGCAGGAACTCCTGCCAGTGGAACGGCTGGGAACTGGCGAAGTTGCGCCGGGCGGCGACGGCATAGACATAAGCGGCCATCAGCGCGGCCAGCAGCAGTCCGGGCACGACGCCCGCCAGGAAGAGCAGGTTGATCGCCTGTTCCGCCGACGCTCCGTAGAGGATCAGCGCGACGGAGGGCGGGATCAGTGCGGCGATGCCGCCCGAGGTGACGAGCAGTCCGGCCGAGAAGGACTCGTCGTAGCCGTTTTCCCGCAGCGGCCGGTACATCAGCCGGCCCACGGCCGCGACGGTCGCCGGACCGGAGCCGGAGATGGCGCCGAACACGGTGCAGGTGCCTACGGTCGTCAGCCCGAGGCTGCCGCGAATCCCACCGATAAGAGACAAGACCCAGTTGATGATGCGCTGAGAGATGCCGCCGTGCCCCATCAGCTCGCCGGCGAACATGAAGAAGGGCACGGCCATCAGGGCAAAGGTATCGACGCTGGCGAACATCTCCTGGTGCAGCAGCACCAAGGGGATGTCGATGTAGAACAGCAGCGCAACGACACAGGAGGTGAGCAGAACCAGGAAGACCGGGAACCCTAGGAGCAACAGCCCTACCGGGAGAAGCGCAAGCGACCAGAGCATCTCAGGACTCCGAGCTAGAATCTTGGGCCGAAGTAGCCGTTTCCGAAACCGCCACCGGCGTCGGAGCCGGCTTGCTGGGACGCAAGCCAAGGACAATCCGGGCCGACCGCACGACCTGATAAGCGGCCGCCACCGCCATCAGGATGAAGCCGACCAGCAGCGCGCCATGAGGAACCGCCAGCGGCAGCTCGCCGATGGCGGTTCGCTGATCGTTGACCAGCATCATTTTCGATACCTCCCAGGATTGCGGAAGGATGACGACGATGACCACGAGCAAACAGAGCGCGCCGAGCAGTCGGAGAACGGCATTCCATCGACGCGGGAAGATGCTGGAGATGATGTCGACGTTGAGATGCCTGTCATCCCAGGTCACCAGCGCGGCACCGATGAAGACCGACCAGATCATCAGATAGGTAATGATCGACTCAGCCCAGAATATCGGCGCAAGAAAAATATAGCGCCCGACCACGCTGGCAAAGTTCACGCACACGCTGACGATAATGAACGTTCCCAACAGCAGACGTACGCCGTGCTTGACGCGCTCGGCCGCGCTCAGGGGCGATGGTGTTTCCGTTTGGTCGTTTCCGGACATGCAAGGAGATACCTTACGACGGAGATGAGGGTGGACCGCTGCAGGGGCGTCACCCAGGGCCCTAGCCGTGAGCGACGCCCTCTGTCTGGATGACTAGCTCGCGTGTTTCTTGGCCGCTTCCTTCAGGGCATTGTAGATATCACGGACGTCCGGATCGTCGGCGTAGACTTCGTCAGCGACAGCGGCGGCCTTCTTGTTCAACTCTGCCTGCTCTTCCGGGGACAGGAGGTGGATCTGCCCGCCGGCAGCTTCCCACTTCTCTTGCGCGGTCTGGTCCATCTCGATCGCGACCTTGGCCGCTTCCTGCTCGACGGAGCGGCCGCACGCCAGGACCGCCTCTTGCAGGTCCGGCGGCAACTTGTCGAAGAACTTCACGCTGAGGAAGGGAACGACCGGGATCATCGACTCGTTGGTCAGGGTCGCATGCTCGGCCACCGTGTAGAACTTCTGCGCTTCGGCAATGACGATGTTGGAATGGACGCCGTCGATCTGCCCGCGCTGCAAAGCGGGGACGATCTCCGGCCAGTCGACCTGGAGGCCGGCAGCCCCCAGAGCGTCGGTCAACTTCCGTTCGACGTCGGAGGCGAGGATACGCACCTTCAGCCCCTTGAAATCGGCGAGCTTCGTCACCGCTTCTCTGGTCTGATAGGAGGTCGGCCCATAGGCGAAGATGGCGATGCCCATGACGCCCTTGTCGCGGCCGAGATTGAGGAAGGGCTCGCGAAAGATGGGATCCCAATAGGCGGCGTTGGCATGCTCGAAGCTGTTGAAGAGGCCGGGGGCGTCGACGACGCCATAGCGCTTCTCGACGCCCTTCATGTGCTGTGCCGCACCGAACATGACCTCCAGGGTGCCAAACTGGATCCCCTCGATCATGCTGCTCATCCCACCGAGCTGACCGCCCGGGAAGAGCTGGACATCGATCCGGCCGTCCGTTGCGGTCTCCAGGCAGGGCTCATAGAGCTTCATGAAGGCGTGCATGGGTTCGTTCTGCGTGCCGGCCGCGAACTTCATGGTGAAGTCGGCGGCCAGCGCCCCGCTCGACAGCGCCAGCGTTGCTGTTGCCGCCAGCACCATCTTGGACACGATCCCACCATTCAGCACAGTGTTTACTCTCATGGTCGTTCTCCCTTGACGCTGTCACTTGGCCGTCTGATCTTTTTTCGTTCGACTTGCGGTCCCTAGAGCAGATTCACGCGATCAGGTGAGTCCACCTGATCGCGATCTGCTCTAGAGGCCCATTGCCTCCCGGTACCACTTGTAGAAGCCGCGGATCTGGACTTCGGTGATCATGTGATCCTGGGCCTCGACATCACGCCCCCCCATTTCGATCGTGCAGGTCTTGTCGGGCGCACCCTTGGCACCGATCTGGCACTGAGACAGAACCTCGCTATCGTCGATCGAAACGAGTCCCGCCGGCCCCACCAGGTTGGCATGGCGCAGGCGTAGACGGGTCATCTCCGGCGTGTCGTCGGCGTAGCCGAAGAAGGTCCAGGAGATCTCCACGGAGTCCGGGGACTTCGGAATGAGGTGCCGCATGGCCAGCGAATTGGCCTGCTGCTGCAACACCACGCTCGGAAACAGGGTGCCACCGGCCGCCTTGTGGTCTTCGAACTCGAACTTCGGGGTGACCGTGTCCATGTCGTTCAGCTTCATCGAATCGGCGAAACGGTTCATTTCCGCCGTCGCGTCGGTCTTGCGCTTGCCGGTATCGTTCTTGGAGAACATCATCCCGTGCTTGCCGCCGCCGGCACAGGCCGACCAAGCCTCGGAGTCGGCTCGCCACAACCCGAAGGTGATATAGAAGGTGTGCAGAAGGGTCGCGTGATAGGGATCCTTCAGGTTCTCGAAGTACATCTTCCAGTTGCATGGAATCCGCTGGCGCTGGTACCCGAGCAAGGTCAGGGGACGGCCCGGAAAGATCCGATCCACGTAGTAGATCAGCTCCTCGCCGCAGTAGTCCTCGAAGCTTTCGGTCTCGGGCGAATAGGATGCCCAGATCACGCCGTTGCGTTCGCAGGTCTGTAGCCGATGGAGGCCGTGTGCCGAGTAGTCGAAATCCTTCGGCATACCGCCCTTGCCGAGCGCGCCCCTCTTAAAGGGCAAGCCGGTGAGCGCGCCATCCTGACCATAGGCCCACTGGTGGTAGGGACAGGTCAGAACCTTGGCGTTGCCGCGTGGCTTCCAGCAGACGACGGAGCCTTTGTGCGCGCAGCGGTTCTCCAGCACATTGATCTTGCCGTCCTTGTCACGGATCGCGATGACCGGCTTGGTTCCGACCCAGCTGCGGATGAAGTCGCCCGGCTCCGGAATCTCGCAGGCAAGCGCGATGTAGTTCCAGGTCCGGCCATAAAAAAACAAACTCATCTCGCGCTCGAAGATCTCGGGATCCGTATAGACCCACAGAGGAATGCGCGTATAGCCTTCATCCGGCCAGCGCCGTGCCGCTTCATTAGGCGCGTGATGGTTCATGATACTACCTCCTTATGCTCCATGCTCCACGCAGGGCGCTTGACCTACAGAGGGAAGATCAGAGACGTCCGGATCTGGTAGTCATCGATCACCGCCAGGCGTTCCCGGAACAGCAGATCGTCGCCGACCTCCACCACTTCGTCCACATAGTGGCCCATGGCGAAGAGCGTGGGCTCACGATAGGGCAAGGCCTCGAAGACGACGAAATTGGCTTCGGCGCGGATCACGCCGCTCCCCGCTTCCTTGACGCGGAGGCCACTGACGACGTGGCGTAGCGCCCGATCTTCGAACTCGGACGAGGTCCGCAAGGCCAACACGCGGTCCTTGAGCATGCCGAGGCCATCGCAATCGATGACTCCGATCGGCAGGCCCAGCGCGTAGTTCTCGGCCAGGATCGCCTTGTAGGTACAGTCTTCGGTGAAGAAGTTCGGCCAGCCCTCCAGATCACCCGAGTCCAGTACGGCGATATAGTCGTCGTTGAGGTCCCGCAGTCGCTGGCGCAACAGCCGCATCTCGGCCGCCGGCAAGGCGCTGGTGGTCATCTCTTGCTGTTTCAACGCTTCTGCATTCCCGCCCATAGATTTTCCTCCATCGTCCTGCGGCATGGAAGCCACCGAGGCCACCAGGGACCCGACCGGAATTTCGGCTGGGTCGCTACCGCCTCGGCGCCGACGACCCCGGGTTCATCCGTCGAGCGACGACAGCGCCGAGAGTCCGGTTCGGCCCCTTGTGGCCTTCCTGACAGAACAGGTACTCAGCGGCCATTTGAAAGAGATGATCCCCTTTCTTCAAGACCTTATCAGGGCCGATGCCCGCCCCACCTCAGATCGCCCGACTCCCTACGACCGTTGCGTCTTCTAAGGCGCTGCGACCTCACCCGCCCTTCCTGAGAGCCGACGAACGTCACCTTGCCGTCGTCCATGCCAATTTCCTCAGGATGCCGTGACTGTCGCGTCAGGCGGCATTCGGAAGCCAAACGGGTTGCGCTGCCTTCGGGGCATTGATCTTCCGGCCGAGCCCCTTTTCGACCGCCCGCTCGTACACGGTCTTCGCGACCGACAGATCCGATAGGCCCATGCCCATGGCCTTGAAGAGGGTCACGTCCGCGCCCGCCGGCCGCCCCCCGTCCTCGACCACGATCTGCGAGATCGGCACGACGGAGTCCCAGCTCCCCGGGCCATCCTCGCAATACTCGTTGAACTCTCGCGACGCCCCCTTGAGGTTCGGCAGATAGTCGCAAACCAGGAGGTCCGCACGCTCGAACACATCCTGGAAGAACTCGGCTCGTGCCCGCAGGATCGCTCCGACGGCGTTGAGATGCGAGCCCTTGGCCAGGAGCTTGGCATGGAAAAAGGGCTCTTCCGCCCGGGTCACCAGAGTGACGATATCCGCACCGTCGGTGGCCGCCTCCAACGAGGGAGCGTCGATCACGTCGAAGCTGAACTTCTCGCGCGCCTCTGCCACGAAGGCGGCACGGCTTTCCGGCGAGCGGCTGAACACCCGCAAGGACTTCAGCGGTCGTGCAGCGGCGACGGCAGCGACCTGCATCATCGCCTGGCGACCGGCCCCGACCAGGGCCATCACCTCTGCGTCGGGCCTGGCAAGATAGCGCGTCGCGACACCGGCGATGCCGGCCGTGCGAAGCTGCCCCAGGGCACCGGCTTCGATGATCGCGAGCAGCGTTCCGTCGTTCGCGTCAAAGAGGCTGAAGATTGCACTGGCGCCGCGCTTGGTGTTCACCCAGGTCTTGAATCCACAGTATCCGGCGTTGGAGAAGAGTGAGCCCAACGCATGCATCGAGCTGCCATCTCCCCAGGTGCCGAGCGCCTTCTGCAGGTTTTGTGCGGCTCCCTCGCCGTCCCAACGCAGGCCCTGCACGAGCGAATCCATCGCATCGTTCAGCGAAACGAGCCCCACGACGTCTTGCTCCGTAAGCCAGATAAGCGGCTTCCCAGCCATGAACTAACTCCCCTCATCCACAACCGTGTTAAACAACGTCCCGATCCCCGACACCTCGATCTCAATCTGGTCGCCGGCCTTCATTAAGACCGGAGGCTTACGGGCGAACCCGACACCGGACGGCGTTCCCGTGACGATGACATCGCCGGGCTCAAGCGCCGTGAAGGTGCTGATGTAGGAGATCAGGTAGGGGATCGAGAAAATCAGGTTGGAGACGCTGTCATGCTGCATCGTCTCGCCATTCAAACGCGTGGTGACCGTGAGTGCGGACGGATCGGGAATCTCGTCTGCCGTCACCAACCACGGACCCATGGCACCGCTGTGCCAGAAGTTCTTGCCCGGCGTCACCTGCCGCGAATGGCCTTGCCAGTCGCGCACGGAGTGCTCGCCAAAGCAGGTATAGCCGCCGACGTAGCTCAAGGCCTCGGCTTCCGTGACGTGGCGCGCGCGGCGACCGATGACGGCGGCCAGTTCGCCTTCGAAGTCGTACTGCGTCGATGCCTTGGGGCGTACGATCGGCTGCCGGTGCCCGACCTGCGAGGAGGGAAAGCGCACGAAGAGCGAGGGCTTTCCGGGAACGTCGATACCGGCTTCGTCCGCATGCGTCCGATAGTTCAAGCCGACGCAGATGATCTTTTCCGGATCCGGTATCGTCTGTTCGAATACGATGGCGTCGAGCGGCCGCGCCGAGCCGGCCTCCGCGGCCGAGCGGAGCTGCTCCGGTGTCGCGCTCGCAAGCGCCACCTTCAGCGATGGCCAACGATCACTGAGATCGACAATGCCCGCAGCCGTGACGGCACCGAACCGGGCCACCCCTTGGTCTGTGAAACTAGCTAGCCTCATGTCTGATGCAGAGCCTCCCGATTGGCGACGATGAGTGTCTTCGCTGTTGTTTTTTTGTCGTTGTCACCGTCGATGAGTTTACGTACTTTTGCAATGCGTGAAGGAAAGAAATTGAATTTGTCGGAATCGGAAAGAATGACGATGACCACCGAACCGGGTAGCAGCGAGCGGGCGACCAGAACGGTTCTGGAGGACGTCACGAGCCTCAGGACCTATGTCTCGGTGGTGGAGACCCAGGGAATTTCGTCCGCTGCCCGTCGGCTGCAGCTCACCCCGTCGACTGTGAGCAAGCATCTCTCCCTGCTCGAGGAACGGCTCGGCATGCGATTGATCAATCGAACGACGCGTCGCCTCTCGATCACCGATGTCGGGGCGCGTCTGTACGAACGAGCCTTGCGAATCCTACAGGAACTGGAAGCGGCCGAAGCGGAGATCCTCGATTTCGACAGGGCGCCGAAGGGCCGCCTGAGGGTAACGGCGGCGCCCATTTTGTCGATCCGTCACATCGGGCCGCATCTCTCCACCTTCACGACGCGCTATCCGGAGATCTCGCTCGAGGTGATGATCAGCGGCCAACTGGTCGACCTGGTCAATGAGGGGATCGACGTCGCGATCCGGATCGCAGCCGATATCAACCGGCATATGCAATCCATCCGCCTGGCTCCGATCCGGCGCGCCGTCTGCGCCTCGCCGGACTATCTCGCCAAGCACGGGGCGCCGGAAACCATCGACGACCTGCAGAACCACAACTGCCTGCTACGGCAAGGGTCGAACCTCTTGTACAAATGGACCTTGAGGGACGAGCGTGGTCCCAGATCGGTCCGCGTCGAGGGCAGCTTCACCGCCGACAATACGGAGATCATGCGCGAGGCGGTCCTCGGGGGCATCGGCGTCGCCCTGATGCCGACCTTCGTGTGCTGGCAGGATCTGCTCGAGGGCCGGCTGGTGGAGGTTCTGCCGGGCAGCGCGGTGGTCGATACCTGGCTGTTCGCCGTGGTTCCGCACCGGCGTCATATGCCGTCGAAGACACGCGCCTTCATCGACTTCGTGAAGGAGGCGATCGGCGACCCGCCGCACTGGGATGCGGCCCTGGCCACGTTGCGTCCCTTCACGCCGCCGACGCCGGCCCAAGCGCAACGAGGGGGGTAAGGAGCATCGGCGGCCGGAGCCAAGGGACGCGGCGCCAAGACACGCAGGTCCCCCCCCCCCGACAGAGTCGCGATCGGCTGGAGCCAACCAGTCGCGATCCGCTCTAGTTGCCGTTCCTCTCAGCGGCCGCCTTCAGAAGCTCATAGAACTCCTTGATGTCGGGATCGCCGGTAAAGACCTCGTCGCCGATCGCCTGCGCGATCTCGTTGAGCTTCTGCATGTCGGCGTCATCGAGCACAAAGATCTCCCCGCCACCTTCCTTCCAGGCCGCCTCAGCATTCGCGCTGTACTCGGCGGCAATGGGGGCGAGTTCCTGTTCAACCTGTCGACCGCACTGCAGCACCGCCTCCTGAAGGTCGGCAGGCAGCGAGTCGAAGAACTTCACGCTCACGAAGGCCACCACCGG
This sequence comes from Rhodospirillaceae bacterium N.6G, assembly GCA_046233115.1. Taxonomy (GTDB): domain Bacteria; phylum Pseudomonadota; class Alphaproteobacteria; order Kiloniellales; family JACOMY01; genus JACOMY01. Next base: position 81,260 of record JBJXHM010000016.1, read on the forward strand.
GATCATCGAGACGTTGGTGAGCGTCGCGTTCTTGGCCACGGTGTAAAACTTGTAGGAGGTGGCAAGGACGATGTTCGAGTGAACGCCGTCGATCTGCCCGCGCTGCAGCGCAGGCAGCAGATCCGGCCAGTCGACCTGGATGCCAGTGGCCCCCATCGCGTCGGTCAGCTTCCGCTCGATATCCGTCGCCAGGATGCGGATCTTGAGCCCCTCGAAATCGTCCAGGGTCTTCACCGGCTCGACGGTCTCGAAGGAAGTCGGGCCATAGGCGAAAATGCCGATCCCCATAACGCCCTTGTCCTTGCCGGCCTCGAGATACCTGTCTCGGAATGCCGGGTCCCAGTAGGAGGCGTTGGCATGATCGAAGCTGCTGAAGAGGCCCGGTGCGTCGACCACGCCATAGCGCTTGTCCACGCCCTTCATGTGCTGTCCGGCCATCATGGCCGCCTCGATGGTGCCAACCTGCATCCCTTGGATCTGGGATGCCACGCCACCGAGCTGCGTGCCGGGATAGAGCTGCACGTCGATCCGACCGCCGGACGCGGGCTCGAGGCACTTCTCATAGTGCTGCAGATAATCGTGAATCGGTTCGTTCTGTCCACCGCCGCCGAATTTCAAGGTGAAGTCCGCAGCCGAAGCGGTGGAAACGAGCGTCAGGCTAAGGGCGGCGCCCAGGAGCGCAGCGGTGGTTCGATATTCACCCAGTCTCGGCATGTTCTGTTTCCTCCAATTAGCTCTCAATCTCGCTCGGGATTGGCGCTCGGTCCCACTGCAGCGGACCTCAACGCCGACATCAGGTGAGGCCAATCCGTGGACTGTTCATCCCGTCTTGGTCCTGCGCACCTCCAACGTTCGACCCGAGGGTTCCGCAAGGCTCTGCGGTGTCCGATCGTCTGCGTGTCGAGCTGGAAGCACAGCCTCTTCGCGGCCAGCCTGACCGCGTGGATCGAAACCGCCGTTCCTATCACTGAGATCGCTGACGTCGCCGAACGCCAAGGGCATTTCGGGCCGTCGACGACAACACCGCTGAAGCAGCTCTGGCCCGCTTGTCAACATCATGCCTCCCTCCCGTGCTCCACCCTTTGAACGGCGATTTCTGCGAGCATCCTTTTCCCGTCCAAGTGTGAAGGGCCAGGCCAAATTTTGACAACACGCCACAGAGGGAAATTGATTTTTTCAAGTTTAGAAAATATGGAGTGAGCGTCGAGTCGATGTCTCAGAAAGCGTATTGAGGGCAAGAAAAATGACTCTACTCACGCGCACATCCCCTTGATCCGAGACCCAGAACGGCTTCTACACTTATAACATCGAACCCAGAATGCAATAATTCAGGCTTTTATCCATCCAACAGCATCCACTTAATTTAAGATATCAGGTTATTTTTTGCATCCACTCCGAGAATCGAATGAACTTCTAATATCATCTATAAAAAATGGGAGGGGAGAAAGAAAAGGCGCCATTGATCATGAATTCCCCACGCCTTGAGGTCTTCGGTCGGTCCGGCTATCGAACGAGCGACCGCCGGTTAGCAGCCGCAACCGTGGTTTCCCAATGTCCACAGCATGGCTGGAACCGTGACCATGGAAGAGCACAGGACGACAGGCGATCAGGCCCGGATCTATGTGGAGGGAGAGCCCCAGCACCCACTGGCCGCAGAGGTGTTTGCAACCATCCGATCGCGCGGAGGGCCCATCGGCACGATCCACCGTGTCCTCGCCACCGCGCCCGACGTCTTCGAGGCCACCTACAACTTCGCGATCACGCTACGCCGGAATACCAAGGTCGCGCGCGACCTGAACGAGCTGATGATTCTGAGGACGGCACAGTTGGAGGGCGGGATCTACGAGTTCGCGGCCCATCGGCCTATGGCACTGAATGCCGGCATGACGGAGGCGCAGATCGCCGCCCTCTCGGACTGGCGGACGACCGACCTGTTCGATGCCCGCCAGAGGGCGGTCCTGGCCTATGCGGACGCACTGGCCGAGCGAACCGAAGTCCCTGCCGACGTCTTCGAGGCACTGTCACGCCAGCTCGATCCCCAGGAGATCGTCGAGTTGACGATGATCTGCGGTTTCTACGTCGCCGTGGCCCGGCTGAGCTGCGGCCTCGACATGAAACCCGAGCCGTGAGGTGACCCGGGGCCCCGCCGGACCCGCTCCCAAGACGTTGCCTTCGCACCGCGCTGCACCCTGACTGCCGTTGCCGGACCGTCCGTCCAGCGGGGGGCCTCTACCCCCTTCGGGCCGTCCAGGGGAACGCGCGCGCCGCTCTAGGTGCCCCGGCTCTTGATCGGTGGTCCGGACAGGTCGCGAACACCGCCCGCATCAGCCAGTGCGAAATGCCAGTTCGGGACATCCGCCAAGGCCCGCGAAAGCGGCTCCAGCGGCGCCGTTTTGACGTGCGGAGTGCTATCGAACATCATGGTGCTGGCTGAGGCCGCATCGTATTTGGGCCAAGAGGGGAGCCCCGGATGCGAGGGGTCGCCGTTGCGCGCGAAGGCTACCCACGCGAGGCTCATCTGCTCGGAGATCTCGGCGGCGCCGGACCCGGGCTCGAAGAGCCCCGCTGCCGCTGTGGTGTTGCGAAACACCAGGGGAATATCCAAGGTGTGCGGCGAGCGCCAACGGCCGCCGTCGACCGGTGTCGGCCAAGCGAGTTCGTAGGCGAACACGGGCGCAGGTTGCTGCGCCTTGTGGTCGGCAATCTCCATGGAGGTGCGCTGGAACCTGAGCAGGGTGGTGATCTCGAAGAAGAGATCGCTCGGCGAGGCGTTCGGACGCGCCTGCCGCGCCGCGGCGACCACCTGCGTGGGCTCTGCACCCTGCAGGTGCGGGGCGAGATGGTCCGCGAGGTTGTCCCAGCTCAACTCGAAATGCGCCGGCTGCGGTAGCGACAGCGTCGTCTCGCAGTGTGCAGACCCGATCAGCAGCGCCACCGCCGCGGCCTCCTCGGGCGCATCCGCCAGGAAGGGATGGCGGAAGAGCGTACGGTTGTCCACCACGGGGGCGAAGACGCGATAGAAACCGGCATCGACCGCCTTGTCGTAGGCCTCGAGCAGCGCTGCCGCGGAACAGTCCTGGATCCGGTCGACTTGATCGGCAGGAATTCCGAGCGTGTCGAGGACGAAGGACGCTGCGTTGGTGGCGCGGGCGGCCTCGACCGCCAGCACCATCGGTCCGCTTTGGACGATGGCCTTGTGGAACAGCCCCTTCGCGGCTGGCATCGCCATCAGCGCACAGATCTTGCAGCCACCCCCAGACTGGCCGAAGAGGGTTACGTTGTCCGGGTCGCCGCCGAAGGTCTCGATGTTGTCGCGAATCCACTTCAACGCGAGCACCAGGTCCAGCTGCCCCGCGTTTCCGGAGTCCGCATAGTCCTCTCCGGCAATCTCGGCCAGGTAGAGATAGCCGAACACGTTGAGACGCTGAGCGACGCTGACAACCACGACATCGCCCGCCCGCGCCAAGGCGACGCCATCGGTCACGCTTGTCCAAGCCACGCCGGAAGAGAAGGCGCCGCCGTGCAGCCAGACCATGACCGGTCGCCTTTTCGCGTCAGCGCCCGGGGTCCAGACGTTGAGGGTGAGGCAGTTCTCGTCCGACGCTCCCGGAGCGGCCAAGCTCTCCCGCAAGTCTTTCGGCATATGGGGCGGCAAGACAATCGGCGTCTGGAAGGAGCCAGGCCCCGGCGCAACGGCAGTGCGTGCCTCAGACCAAGGCTCAGGCGAAGAGGGAGCCTTGAAGCGCCCGCCCGAAGCGATTGCGCCATAGGGGATACCCAGGAAGGCCGAGACGCCGTCGCTGCCGTTCCCGATCACTGGCCCCAGCGTCGTTTGCACTGTAACCGCTTCTCGCATCTCCGCTTCTCCTCCGTGATCACTTGTTTGCGGTTGGCCGCACGCTTGACCGGAAAGCAGTCCCTCCGCCCCGAGCAAGGGCCGAGCATGCCGTCTCGCCAAGCAAGGCGAGGCGGAGGACGCAAGCGCCCGACCCGGGACAGCCTTGTGCCCACCTTGCCCACGCGCAGGCCATCGGCCAGGGTGGCACCACCGGCTTCGCATCCGCGCTCACCGGTTGGACCTTCCGGGGACGCCCTCTGCGATTCTCGGAAAGTGCGTTCCTCGTTGGGCTCGCTATGGTGTTCCCTGGTCGTCGCACGGAGGACGGTCAGCAACGTTACCCGACGCAGACACCGTCTCCTCCGACAGCGACGTCATCCACTCTAGTGTGAATCAGATTGTTGGGCAATAACATCCGACAGTTTCGATTGACACTATGGGTGGGCGGCGCGAAGTTCGGCGGCCACTAGACACGACCGGAGGCAAGGATGAGTGAGGAGAAAGCCAAGATTGGCGTGGTGGGTGCCGGCCTAATGGGGGCGGAGATCGCCTTCATCTATGCACGGGCCGGACATTCCGTGAGGCTGAACGACACCAGCGAGGAGAGCCTGACCCGAGCGATGGCGCGGCTCTCCACCCTCTTCGACAAGGGCGTGGCCCGCGGCTTCTATCAGGAGGCGGACAAGGCGAGCGTGCTGGGCGCGATCGAGATCACGACGGACCTCTCCGCCTTCGCCGACCGCGATATGGTCACCGAGGCGGTGTTCGAGGAGGAGAGCGTGAAGGCCGATGTCTGGCGCCGGCTCGATGGTCTCTGCAAGGAAGGCTGCCTCTTCGCCAGCAACACCTCGACCATCCCCATCGCCGTGCTGGCCTCTTACGTCGGCGAGGCGCGACGCAGCCGTTTCATCGGCACGCACTACTTCTCGCCCGTGTCGCGCATGCCCCTGGTGGAGGTGATCCCGGCCATCGAGACTGCAGAAGAGACCATCGAAGAGACCATTGCGCTCTGCCAGGCCGCCGGCAAGACGGCAATCCGCATCAAGGACGTGACCGGCTTTGCCGTGAACCGCTTGCTGCACGTGCTGATGATCGAGGCGGTACGCCTCGTCGAGGAAGAGGTGGCGACACCTGAGGACATCGACCTGGCCTGCAAGTTGGGCCTGGGCCACCCCATGGGCCCCTTCGAGCTGATGGATGCCACCACCTCGAGCCTCTGCCTGCAGGCGCAAGAGATCATGCATCAGGCCTACGGTGAGCGTTTCCGCCCGCGCCCCCTGCTGAAGCAGCGCGTCCAGGCGGGTTACGTCGGCGGCAAGGGCCGCAAGGGCTGGCGGCGCTGAGCAGGCGAGTCCACCTGATCGCGTTCCGCTCTAGCGACCGGCAAAGGCACGGTCCGGTAGCGCCAGGATGTCCGCCGCCAGCATCCGGAAATGCTCGCGCATCAGCGCCTCGGCCGAATCGGGGTCACGCGCCAGGATGGCCTTGGCGATGTTCTCCAACCGCCAGACGTAGTTGTGTTCTCCAGCCGTCGGGTAGGCCTTGAACTGCACCCGCACCAAGTGCACCCGCAGGCTCGGCAGAATCCGCATCAGCTCCGTGTTGCCGGAGATCTTCACGATCGTACGGAAGTAACGGCTGGCCGCCCGGCCGAACTCGAAAAAGTCCTCGTCGGCCTTCACGGCACTCAGATGGGCGCAGACCTCATTGAAGGTCGCGAGATGCTCGTCCAATGTATCGCTCGTCGCCGCTTCGCGCGATGCCAGGCCGAAGAGGCATTCCATCACTTCAAAGATATGAACCGCTTCCGCCCGCGTCAGGCGGGGAATGCGGCAGCTTCGATGGAAGTTGTCGACGGCGACCCCTTCGGAGACCAGCAGCTTGAGCGCATCCTTGACGACGAAGCGCGTGGCGTCGAACTCCTCCGCCAGGTCGGTCTCGATCAGCCGCTGACCGGGAACGAAGCGACCTTCGTAGAGACCCCGGAGAATTTCCACGAATATCTTGTAGCTGGCACTCTGCTTTCGAGCGGACTTCGATTTCGCCTCCGCACGCGCACCTTGACCCAATTGCCCTCGCCTTTCCACTGACAGGGAGCCCGTCTCTTCCCGCTCTACCAGCAGGACAAGAGGGCGGTAACACGCGACCGGGCGCAGCCGTCCGATCACGATCCGCTCTGATACACGAGCCCCCCTGTCATTCCAACCAAAATGCTATACAAGTTCGTTGCAAGATTAATGAACAGCGATCGCAGGTCTAGCGAAGAGGTCTTGCTCTAGGCCCTGGCCGAGGGGCGGTCCGCGACCCGCTTCAGCCAAGCGGACAGCCGCGTGAGGCTGGGATCAAGCGGCTGGCCCTGCTTGCCGAAGAAGCTCACGCCCGAATAGAGCATGATGTCCGCCAGGGTGAAGCGGTCGCCGCACAGGAAGGCCTCGTCGCCCATCTGGTGCTCCAACCAGGCGAGGTTGCGCCGCGCGACGCCCTTCAGCCCCTCGGAGGCCTCCGGGATGCAGGGGATTCTGTCCTGGAACAGCTTGAGCCCTTCGCCGTAGCGAAACCCGTTCGCCATGGGCTCCAGGATCGCCAGGTCGACACGCCGGGTCCACATCCTGGCCTCGGCGCGTTCGGCCGGCGTGGTGCCGATCAAGGCCGGCGTGGGGTGGGTTTCCTCGAGGTACTCGCAGATCGCGGTGATCTCGCAGATGCAGCCGTCCGCTCCGGCGTCAAGGACCGGAAGCTGCCCCATTGGATTGATCTCCAGAAAGGCTGCGCGCCGGTTCTCCCCACCGATCAGATCGACATCGACGGTCTCCACGGCGATGTCCTTCTCCGCGAGAAACATGCGCACGACCTTGGGGTTCGGTCCTATCGAGGTATAGAGTTTCATGAGTCTTCCCGTTCCTAGATCCGGTTCCAAAGTCGACGAAACGCCGGGACTCTGTTCAGCTGTCCTACGATCCCGCTGCGGAACAGCAAGACGCATACGATGAAGATCAGCCCCGTCACCAGGGTGACCGGCAGCGGCGAGGTCGCCAGATAGTTCTGCACGACGACCACGATCACGGCACCGACCGCAGGGCCGGCCATGGTTCCGATCCCACCGATCAAGGTCATCAGGATCGGCTCACCGGACATCTGCCAGCCCACATCGTGCAGGGTCGCGAACTGGAAGACGAGCACCTTCATACAGCCGGCCAGCCCCGAGAGCCCCGCCGACAAGACGAACATGGTCAGCTTGTAGTGGGCGACGTCGTATCCCATCGAGAGGGCCCGCGCCTCGTTCTCCTTGATCGCGCGTATGATCCGACCGAAGGGCGAATTCACCACACGCCAGACGAAGACCAGGCCGGCAACGAACAGGAGGCTGATGAAGACATAGAGGTTGGTGGCGTCCGAGAGCGAGATCACCCCGAAGAGCACCCCACGCGGCACGCCCTGCAAGCCGTCTTCGCCCTGGGCGAAGGGCGCCTGCAGGACGATGAAGTAGACGAGCTGGGACAAGGCCAGAGTGATCATCGAGAAGTAGACGCCCTGCCGCCGGATGGCGAGCGCACCGATCACAAGGCCCAGAAGGACCGAGAGCGTGACGCCGAAGACCAATGCTGTCCCCGGCCCGATCCCCCACTCCTTCAGGCTGTAGGCGGTGCCATAGATCGCCACGCCGAAGAAGGCGGCATGACCGAAGGACAGCAGACCGGTGAATCCGAACAGCAGGTTGAAGGCGGCCGCGAACAACGCGAAGCACATGATCTTCATCAGCAGCATCGGGTAGACCAGCTGCGGCAGGACCATGAGGAGCGCGAACCCGACGGCGACCAGCAGCCAGGGAGCCCAGCGCCGCCCCGCACGCGGCCTGTCGAGACCCCTATGGGGAATTGAGGTCATGCGTGGATCCCCTTTCCGAAGAGCCCGCTGGGACGCAGGCAGAGCACAATCGCCATCATGACGAAGACGATGAGGTTGGCAGCTTCCGGGTAGGTGACCTTGGTGATGGCCTCGACCACGCCCAGGGCGAAGCCCATCAGGATGCTGCCGCCGATGGAGCCCATGCCGCCGATCACGACCACGGCGAAGACCACGATGATGATGTGGCTGCCCATCAGAGGATTGACCTGGAGCGCTGGTCCGGCGATCAGCCCGGCGAAGCCGGCCAGGCCGCACCCCAGCCCGAAGGTCACCGTCAGCAGGAGCGGCACGTTCACGCCGAAGACCCGCACCAGGGTCGGGTTCTCCGTCGCCGCGCGCAGATAGGCGCCGAACATTGTCTTCTCGAACAGAAGCCAGATACCGAGGCAGACGATGACCGACACGATGATGATGAAGCCGCGGTAGATCGGCAGGAACATGAAGCCGAGATTGACCCCGCCGCTGAGCGCAGAGGGCGGCAGGAAGGGACGCCCCGAGGCACCGTAGAGGTAGCGGAAGGCAGCCTCCAGCACCAGGGCCAGGCCGAACGTCAGCAGCAGGCTGTAGACCGGATCGACCCCCGAAAGCCGCCGCAGCAGCAGCATCTCGATCAGCACCCCGAAGACGCCAACCGAGATCGGCACGATCGCCATGGCCAGCCAGAAGTCCAGGCCCCACTGCATGCAGAGCAACCAGCCGACGAAGGCACCGACCATGTAGAGCGCGCCATGCGAGAAATTGATGACGTGCAGCAGGCCGAAGATGATCGCCAGGCCGAGCGACAACAAGGCGTAGAACGAGCCGTTCACCAGCCCCACGAGAAGCTGCGCCATCAGCGCGGCGGTCGGTATGCCAAACAGACTGTCCATGTCACACCCCCAGGGTCCGGGCGAGGTCGTCCTGTTTCGCCGCTACCTCGTCGGCCGAGAACGCGTCGGTGATCGCGCCGTGGTCCATCACGTAGAAGCGGTCGGAGACCTTGGCGGCGAAGCGGAAGTTCTGCTCGACCAGCAGCACGGTCATCCCGCTCTGCTTCAACCGCCGCAGTACCTCGCCGATGCGCTTCACGATGACCGGGGCCAGCCCTTCCGTCGGCTCGTCCAGCAAGATCATCCTGACGCCGGTGCGCAGGATCCGAGCAATTGCCAGCATCTGCTGCTCGCCGCCGGAGAGCTGGCTGCCCATCGACGACCGCCGCTCCAGCAGGTTGGGAAAGAGGTCGTAGATCACCTCGAGCGCCATGCCGCCCTCCGCGACCTTCGGCGGCAGCATCAGGTTCTCCGTCACCGTGAGCGACGCGAATATCCCCCGCTCTTCAGGGACATAGCCGAGGCCGAGCTTGGCGATCCTATGCACCGGCAAGGCCAGCAGATCCTTCCCGGCGAAGCGCAGCTCGCCACGCCGTCGTCGCAGGATTCCGACGATCGCGCGCAGGGTCGTGGTCTTCCCCATGCCGTTGCGGCCGAGGATGGTGACAACCTCGCCCTGACGGACATGAAGCGAGGTCCCGAAGAGGATCTGACTCTCGTTGTACCAGCCCTCGAGGTTGGAAACGGACAGCAGAGCCTCAGTCATCGTCGGCCCCCATGTAGGCAATGCGGACACGCTCATCCGCCGCGACGTCCGCGTAGCGTCCCGATGCCAGGGTTTCCCCGTGCTGCAGCACCGTGGCCTGGTGGCAGAGATGCTCGACGACCTTCAGGTTGTGTTCCACCATCAGCACCGCCCGCGTGCTCGACACATCGCGGATCAACGCGCTGATCCTGTCGATGTCCTCATGCCCCATCCCGGCCATGGGTTCGTCGAGCAGCAGAACCTTCGGCTCGAGGGCAAGGGCGACCGCGATCTCCAGAATGCGCTTGCGTCCATAGGAGAGCTCGCCCGCCATCGCGTGCGCGAATTCGGAGAGGCCGACGCTCTCGAGCAATGCCGTGGCCCGCGGGTTCAGCCGATCGAGCGAGCCGAGGCCACGCCAGAACTGCCTGGCCAGGCCCGCACGTCCCTGCAGCGCCACCCGCACGTTCTCCAGTAGCGTCATGTTGGCGAAGACGGCTGAGATCTGGAACGAACGAACCAACCCGCGCCGTGCCACGGCCGACGGCGACAGCGCAGTGATGTCCTCACCCAGGAAGATGACGCTTCCGGCTGTCGGAATGTGGAACTTCGTCAAGAGATTGAAGAGGGTCGTCTTGCCCGCCCCGTTCGGCCCGATCAGCGCGTGGATCTCGCCGTGACGAAGATCCAGGTCGACTGCGTTCACCGCCAGGAACGCGCCAAACCTCTTTGTCAGCCCCTTGGCAGATAGTACGATGTCGCTTTGTTCGCTCGCGGTCATTTTCCCTCCCTCACCACGCATCGACGTAGGTGCGCCGCTGTCCCGCTCTTCTCGGCGGTGCCACGGAGAAGGCCCTGATCAAGCGGTCCCGCGTTTCCGCAGGGTCGATCACGTCGTCGATTTCCATGTAGCTGGCGACGTTGAGCGCCTTGCCCTGGGCATAGAGCTCGTCGATGCGGGCAGCGACGAAGGCCGTGCGCGCGTCCGGGTCCGCGATTGCCTCGGCCTCCTTGCGATAGGCCAGGCGAACGGCCCCCTCCAGCCCCATCGGCCCCATCTCGCCGCTCGGCCAAGCCAGGGTCGCCTGCCCCGAAAGGAAGGCGCCGGCGGCCATGGCCTGAGCGCCCAGGCCGTAGGCCTTGCGCAGCACGACCGTGACGAAGGGCGTTTCCATCCGGCCTGCGGCCAGGAAGAGGCGTGCGAAGTGGCGCACGGTCGCCTTCCGCTCGGACTCCGGTCCAACCATGAAGCCAGGCGTGTCGCACAGCGAGGCGATGGGAATGCCGAAGGCATCGCAGAGCTGCAGGAAGCGAGTCGCCTTGTCCGCGCTATCCGCATCGATCGCACCGCCCAGGTGCAAGGGGTTGTTCGCGATCACCCCGACCGCACGACCCTCGAGGCGCAGGAAGGCCGTGATGATCCCCTTGCCGAAGCCGCTGCGCAGCTCGAGCACCGATCCCTCATCCGCGATCAGCGCGATCGCCTTTCGCATGTCGTAGGCGCGGAGGCGGCTGGCGGGCAGCACATGCCGCAAGCGGCGCTGGTCGGCGCAGCTCCATTCCGAGAGGCGGCCTTGGAAGTAGGACAGGTAGCGTTTGGCCGCCGCGACCGCCTGGACCTCGTCCGCGACCCGCAGGTCGACCACGCCGTTGCCGTCCTGCACCTCGATCGGCCCGACCTCCTCCGGCGTGACGCTGCCGAGGCCGCCGGCTTCGATCATCGCCGGACCGGCCATGCCGATGCTGCTGTTCTCCGTCGCGATCACCACGTGGCAGCAGCCCAGGAGCGCCGCGTTGCCGGCGAAGCAGCGCCCGGAGACGACCCCGACCAGCGGCACCAGGCCCGCCAGGCGTCCGAAGCTGCGAAAGGTGCGCAGATCGAGGCCGGACGGCCCCATGTAGTCGGTATCGCCGGGTCGCCCGCCGCCGCCTTCGGCGAACAGCACGAAGGGCAAGCGGTTCTCGATCGCCAGATCGAACATGCGATCCATCTTGCGATGCGCGGCGAAGCCCTGGGTGCCCGCAAAGACGGTGTAATCGTAGTGCATCACGCCGCAGCGGGTATCGCCGTCGGGGAACAGGGTCGCATTGACCGTGGCCGTACCGGTGATCGTGCCGTCGGCCGGACTGACGCGGCGCAGTTCTTCCAAGCTGCGGCGCTGCCGCTGGGCGGCGAGCATGTGCCCGCCGTACTCGACGAAGCTGCCCGGGTCGCAGAGGTCGGCAATGTTCTCCCGCGCCGTACGCAGTCCCCGGTCGTGGCGCCGGCGCACGGCATCGGGGCGCCCCGCATCCGAGATCTCGTCCCGCCGGTCGAGCAGTTCCTGCAGGTCCGGTCGGATGGCCTCCAGATCGATCTCGACGTCGGACAGGCTGTCGCCGTCGTCTTCTGCCGCCCCCGATTCCAGGAGAGCTAGGATCTGCCGGTCGGCGATCATGTCACCGGCGGAGACAGGGATGTCGATGACGGTGCCGGAAGAGCCGGAAACCAAGGGGATCTCGGCCTTCATGGCCTCGATCACCGCAATGACGGTGCCGCGCCGGACGCGCTGGCCGACCTCGACCTCGATCGCCGCGATCACGCCGGCCATGGTCGCGCGGACCGCCGTCTGTCCGGGTGGCACGGTCTCGTCGCCTTGCAGATCGCTTGCCGCAGTGGCCGGTCGATCCCCCTCCCGTTCAATCCGCCTCTGGGTCGACTGAGCGGCGTCGGACGCCATCAAGCCGGCAAGCTCCCGCTCCACCAGGCCGGTATCGACCCGGTCGCGGCGCAGGGCATCGCTGGCCAGCAGCGCGGCAAGCAGCGGCATGTTCGACTGGATCCCCGCCAGCTTGAACTCGGCCAGGGCCCGCGCCGCATGGTCCAGCAGACGTTCCGGCTTGGCCGTCACGATCAGCTTGGCCAGGAGGTTGTCGTAGGCGGGGTTGATCTTGAACCCGGTGAAGCCGCAACTGTCGACGCGCACCCCCGGACCGATCGCGGGCTCGAAGACCGTGATCTCCCCCGCCGCGGGATGGATCTGGCCGTCGGGACGAATCTCCTCCGCATTGATCCGTAGCTGGAGCGCGCTCAACGACGGTTCCGGCGGGGACTCCGGTACCCCCAGGTCCATCAAGCTATCGCCCATCGCCAGGCGCAACTGCACCTCGACGAGGTCGATGCCGGTGACTTCCTCCGTGACCGTGTGTTCGACCTGAAGGCGCGGGTTGACCTCCATGAAGCTGAAGCGGCCGCTCTCCGGCTCGACCAGGAACTCGAAGGTCGCCAGCCCGCGATAGCGAAGCGATTGCGCCATGCGCAGAGAGGCAGCGTGAATCGCCTCGCGCAGCGCCCTGGGCAGGCCGCGTGCCGGGGCGATCTCCACCAGCTTCTGGTGGCGGCGCTGCAGGGTGCAGTCCCGCTCCCAAAGATGGATTGCCGCCCCGGTCCCGTCGCCGACGATCTGGACCTCGACATGCCGCGCCGCCGGGATCAGCCGCTCGGCATAGACCGCGGCCGATCCGAAAGAGGCTTCCGCCTCGGAACGGCAGCGCAGATAGGCCGCCTCGATGTCGGCTTCGGCCCGCACGACCCGCATACCACGGCCGCCGCCGCCACTGACCGCCTTGATCATGATGGCGTCGGAACTGGGAAGCCCCGCAAAGAACGCGCGGACCTCTTCCAACGAGGCCGCGCCGCTCGTGCCCTCCGGTACGGGAACGCCGTTCTCTTCGGCCAAGGCACGGGCGCGGGCCTTGTCGCCGAACAGCGCGAGGTGATCGGCATCGGGGCCGACGAAGATCAGGCCGGCATCGCGGCAAGCCGTGGCGAAGGTCTGGTTTTCGCTCAGGAACCCATAGCCCGGGTGGACCGCATCACAGCCCTCGGCGTGGCCGGCGGCGACCAGGGCCTCGCCATCCAGATAGGCCCGCGCGCCTCGCCCCGGTAGCAGGCAGGTCCGGTCGGCCCGGCGGAGATGCAGGCCTTCGGCGTCGTCCTTCGGCGCGACGGCAACCGTCTCTATCCCCATCAGACCGGCGGTGCGGGCGATCCGGATCGCGATCTCGCCCCGATTTGCAATGAGCAGCCTCTTCATACCGCCGCCTCAAACGTCGATGTACTTGGCAATCAGCTCGGCCTTTCGAATCTTGCCCGAGAAGGTCACAGGGAAGGCGTCGATCAGCCGGAACTCGGGCTGCTTGTAGGTGGCGAACTGCTCTTTCGCCCAGGCTGCGAGTTCCTCGATCGCGATCGAGCGGCCCGGTGCGGCGCGCACGAAGGCCACCGGAACCTGCCCCTTCACCGGGTCCGGGCGCGGCACCACGGCGACAGCGGCGACATCGGGGTGGGTCGCGATGACGACCTCGAGCTCCGATGGGAAGACGCTCATGCCCTTGACCTTCAGCATCTCCTTCTGCCGGCCGAGGTAGGACATGGTCCCGTCGGGATGGATCACGCCGCTGTCGCCGGTCCGGAACCAGCCGCCGGCGTCCAACGCCGCTTCGGCACTTGCCTTGCCCTTCCAGTAGCCCCGCGTCACCGAGGGCGAGCGGACCACGATTTCGCCCGCTTCCCCCAGTGGCTTCAGGGCACCGCTGTTGAAGTCCAGGATCTTGACCTCGGTTCCGGGCACCGGCAGCCCGACGAAGACCCCCTCGTAGGCGAGATCGCGGTTGTCGTCCTGGAACCCCGTGGTGAAGAAGTCGTAGGTGTGGGTCTCGGTCATGCCCCAGGACACCTCGTGCAGGGGCGCGCCGGTTCGCGCCCGCCAAGCGTCCCGGAGTTCGGGTGTGATCCGGTTCACGAAAGATGCGGTCTTCACATGCTTCAGGCTGGTCAGGTCATCGGCACGACAGTCGTCCTGCGCCAGGATTTCCATGGCGTTGTCGACCATCATGTAGACGTGGGAAACGCGATGGCGCTCGACCGCAAGGGTGAAGGCCTTCGAGTCCCAGCGGGTCTGTAGCACCAGCGTCGCGCCGAAGTAGATCGGCATGAGCAGGCCGATGCCTTCGCCAGCGATCCAGAACAGCGGCACGAAGCAGAGCACCACGGCCTCTTCGTCGATCTCGTAGCAGAAGCGGCCACCGGTGGCGCAGGTGTAGACCATGTCGCGCTGGCTGTGGGTGCAGGCCTTGGGCAAGCCCGTGGTGCCACCGGTGAAGTTCAACGCTGCAACGGCGTCCAGGTCGACCGGCTCGGTTCCGACGCGGTCGTCTCTGCCGACGATCGCTTCCATCAGGTCACGCGTGCCGCTGCAATCCACACGAGCCTCGGTCAAGACCGCCGGCAGCGGACCCTCGGGAGACTCCGGCAGGAGATCGCCCATTGCGGTAGAGAGGACGAGGTCGAGCGGGCAGTCCGACTGCACGGCCCGGACCTGCGGCAAGAGCTGGTCCATCGCAACGATGACCCTGGCGCCGGAAATCACCAGTTCGTGGCGCAGTTCGGCTTCGCGGAACATCGGGTTAACCGGCACGTAGATCGCACCCAGCTTCAAGATACCGTAGAAGACGAAGAAGTACTGCGGACAGTTTTGCAGATAGACCGCGACCCGATCGCCCTTGCGGACCCCGCTCTCGATCAGAAGGTTGGCGAACTTCTCCGACAGCCGGTCGATCTCACCGTAGGTGAAGGCGCGTCCGTAGAAGAGCAGCGCGACCTTGTCTGGATGTCGGGCGGCGCGGTCGCGCAGCAGGTCCCCAACCGGCAGTTCGCCCAGGGGGTAGACCGGCCCCCGCGGCATCCCCGCCGGCCAGGTGGCGGCGCGGATCGTCTCGACATCGCGCAGATAGGCGGCTTCCACGCTATCGGTCACTGGACCTTCGACCATGATCGTACCTCCTCCCCTTCCCCTCATTTCTTGGACATCGACGTGGGTGAGCGGGTTTTGCTCTAGGCAATCTCGAGCAGGGCGGCGGCGCCCATGCCTCCTCCCATGCACATGCAGACGACGGCGTAGCGAACCTTGCGGCGTCGGCCTTCGATCAGGGCATGGCCAACCAGGCGCGAACCGGACATGCCGTAGGGATGCCCCATGGAGATCCCGCCGCCGTCCACGTTCAGCAGCTCCGGGTCGATACCCAGGTGGTCGCGGCAATAGACAACCTGCACGGCAAAGGCTTCGTTGAGTTCCCAGAGGCCGATGTCCTGGACCGTCAAGCCGTGGCGTTCGAGCAGCCGCGGCACGGAGTAGATCGGGCCGATGCCCATCTCATCCGGGTCGCATCCCGCCGTCGCGAAGCCCCTGAAGATTCCGAGCGGCGCCAGACCGAGCCCTGCGGCGCGCTCCTCGCTCATCATCACGCAGGCCGAGGCGCCGTCCGACAGCTGGCTGGCATTGCCGGCCGTGACCGTCCCTTCCGGCCCCCGGACCGGCGAGAGGCCGGCCAGCCCCTCGGCCGTGGTCGGGCGAATGCCCTCGTCCTGCGACAGGGTCACCTCTTCCTCGCCCAGCAGGGTACCGCTCTTGTCGACCAGAGCCTTGCGGGTCTGGATCGGCGCGATCTCTTCGTCCAAGCGGCCCTCATCCCGAGCCGCCGCCGCACGCCGCTGGCTTTCCAGGCCATAGGCATCCTGGGCCTCTCGCGAGACGCCGTAGCGGCGCGCCACCACCTCGGCGGTATCGACCATCGGCATGTAGATGTGCGGGACGATCGCGATCAGGTCCTCGTCGAACTTGCGAAAGCGGTTCACGTGCTCGTTCTGCACCAGGCTGATCGACTCGCCGCCACCGGCGACGACCGTGCCGACGCCGTCGCAACGGATCGCATGGCGGCCAGCGCGATCGCCTGCAGGCCGGAGGCACACTGGCGATCCACCGTCGTGGCCGAGACGGAGGTCGGCAGCCCGGCCGTCAGGAGGGATTGCCGCGCGAGGTTGAAGCTGGTGGTGCCTTCCTGCGCCGCACAGCCGATCACGACGTCTTCGACCGAGGCCGGATCGACGCCGGCGCGCTCGACCGCATGGCGGATGGCATGCCCCACCAAGCGAGGACCGGAGGTGATGTTGAACGCGCCGCGATAGGCCTTGCCGATCGGGGTCCGCGCGGTGGAGACGATAACGGCCTGTGTCATCTTCGGTCCTCAGACAAGCATGCAGAAGGAGTGGCACTCGCTGTCGTGGTCCACGACCTGGCTGCCGATCGGCAGGCACTCCGGCTGACGCCGGACTATCCCGGCCACGAGCGAGAGACTCATGACGACCGCTCCGTCACGCGGCGGCCGCCCCGGTAGCGGTACCAGCCGCGTCCGGCAGCGCGGCCGTTGTAGCCCGCCGTCACCATCGTGCGCAGCAGCGACGGAGAGCGGAAACGCTCACCGTAGTTCTCGAGCAGGATCCCCTGCACCTGCAGCCCCAGGTCGTTCTTGGTGGCGTCCATGAGCTCGAAGGGCCCGACGGGGTGGCCCAGACCGGCCTTGCAGGCCCGGTCCATGTCTTCGGCGGAGATCACTCCCTCTTCAACCAGGCGGATGGACTCGATGAAGAAGGCGTGCAGCGCCCGGTTGATGGCGAAGCCGACCACGTCCTGCACCCGCACCGGCTCCTTGCCGATCGCCTGCATCAGGGCGAAGACCCGCTCCACCACGGCAGGATCGCTGTCCATCGCCGAGACGACCTCGACCAGCTTCATGCGGGAGACCGGCGAGAAGAAGTGCGTGCCCAGGAAGTGGGGGCGGCGCTCCTCCGACAGCGCACCGGACAGCGCGGTGATCGAGATGCTGGAGGTGTTCGATGTCAGGACCGCGTCCTTCGGCAGAACCGCATCGAGCCGGCGGAAGACGTTCGACTTCGCTTCGATATCCTCGAAGATCGCCTCGATCACGATCTGCCGGTCGCCAAACCCCTCGATCGTCGAGGGACTGATCCGGTCGAGCGCGGCACGTCCCTCGGCCTCGACAAGGAAACCGCGCCCCGCCAATCGCTCGACGGTCTGGCCCAGCTTGGCCAGCGCCGTGCCAACGTAATCGGGCGATTGATCGGTCAGAAGAACCTCATGGCCAGCAAGCGCGAGCACCAAGGCGATCTCCGAGCCCATCATGCCGGCACCGACGACAGCGGCCCGTTCCATCTCCATCGCTCAGCGTCCCTTGAACTTCGGCGGGCGCTTTTCGGCGAAGGCGCGTGGGCCCTCCTGGGCATCCTCGGTCCGGATGGCCTCGTTGAAGAGCAGTTCCTCCAGCGCCATACCGGCCTCGAAGTCGCGGCCGAGCCCTTCGAAAATGGCCCGCCGCGCGGCCCGCACAGCCAGGGGACCGCGCGAGGCGATACGCTCGGCCAACTCCATGGCGCTATCGAGCAACTGGTCCTGCGGCACGATGCGATTGATCAACCCGATCCTGAGCGCTTCGTCCGCGTCCACCGGGTCGCCGGTCAGGATCATCTCGACCGCATGCCCCAGAGGCACGGCGCGCGGCAGGCGTTGCGTCCCGCCGGCACCGGGGATGATCGCCCACTTGACCTCGGCCAGGCCGAAGGTCGCATTCGGCGAACCGATACGGATGTCGCATGCCAGCGCGATTTCCAGCCCGCCGGCCAGGCAGTGGCCATTGACGGCGGCGATGATCGGCTTGCTCATCTTCCGACCGCGGGCGAGATCGCCGCCGAAGCCCCAGGGGTCCGACTTTCCATCTCGAACCGCCTCGCGCTGAGCCGGGATGAGGGACTTGAGATCGGCGCCGGCGCAGAAGGCGCGCTCTCCCGCCCCGGTGATGATCGCGACCCGCAGGTCGTCGTCGCGCTCGAAGTCGTCCCAGATCAGGGACATCTCGCGGTTAGCTTCCGCGTCCAAGGCGTTCATGGCCTGCTGCCGGTCGATGGTGACCAGCAGGACATGCCCCTTCCGCGTCGCATGGATAGGCATGGTCTGTACCTCCAAGTGATTGGTGACGCCGCTGGCGATCTCTCCGAAAAGGACGGAAAGATCGCCACGGCAACGATGATCAAAATGATCGGAGCGAGTGTCGCAGCCTTCGGCGCCTCTACACCAGCAAGGCGTGAAGGGTGACGCGCACCGTCAACCAGCCTTGCGGTCCTCGTCCGTCAGCAGCGGGCATTCGGACCCGGCCAACGGACGGAAGGCCTTGTCGGCCGGGACCACGTTCAAGAGATTGTAGTAGTCCCAGCGACCGCTGGACTCCTCGGGCGCCTTGACCTCGAAGACATACATGTCGTGCACCAGGCGGCCATCCTTGCGCAGACGCGCGTTGCGGGCGAACATGTCCTCGATCGGCATGGTCTGCAACTGCGCCATCACCTCGCGACCGCCGTCGTTGTCGATCGCATCCACGGCCTTCAGATAGTTGAGGACCGAGGAGTAGACGCCGGCATGGGCCATCGTCGGACGATTGCCGTCATGACGCGCCGCGAAGCGGTCGGACCACGCGCGGGTCTGGTCGTCGAAGTCCCAGTAGAAGCCCTCGGTCACGGCCATGCCCTGGGCGGTCTGCAGGCCGATCGCGTCGATGTCCGTCAGGAAGGCAAGCAGGGCGGCCACTTTCTGACCACCTGCGATGATGCCGTACTCTGCCGCCTGCTTGACGGCCGTGGAGGTATCCGCAGAGGAGTTCGCCAGGGCGATGACGTCGGCGCCACTCGCCTGGGCCTGCAGCAGATAGGAGGACATGTCGCCCGTCGCGCGCGGATGGCGAACCTCACCAAGGACGGTCCCGCCCATCTCCTCAACCGCCGCGGCCGCATCCCGGCGCAGATTTTCGCCGAAGGTGTAGTCCGCGGTGAGGAAGTACCAGGTCTTGTTCTCCTCGCTGTAGACGCCGCGAGCCGTCCCGGCCGCCAGGGCGTAGGTGTCGTAGGTCCAGTGCGCGGAGACGTCCGAGCAGTACTTGCCCGTCAGGTCTGAGGAAGCGCCGGCGGAGACGAACACGGCCGCATTCGCATCCTTGCCGACTTCGATCGCCGCGAGCGCGGCCGGCGTGATCGGCAGATCGAAGATGGCCCGGACACCGTCTTCGTCGACCCACTGGCGACTGATGGTGGCGGCGATATCCGCCCGGTTCTGATGGTCCCCAGCCAGCACCTCGATCGGGCGACCGTTGACGCTACCGCCGAAGTCCTCGACGGCCATCTGCGCGGCCAACACCGACCCGGGCCCGGCAACGTCCGCGTTCACACCGCTGAGATCGGTCAGGACGCCGATTCTCAGCGGCTCCTGAGCCAGTACCGGGCCGGCGAGCAGCATGCTCCCGACTGCAAGACACTGCGCCACGTACCTCATGGGGTTTCCTCCTAATCCACTATCCGCGCTGTCCCGCGCGCTGGCTTTGGGATCATTGATCGGCAAGATATATGAGTCAATATGCTAAGTGTTTTTGTATAGCAAAATTGCTTTGGACCGCTTCAAGGCGTCGGCGGCGAGGGACCGGCTGCAGCACGGCGGGCCTCTGCTCGATCGCGACCCATCACCAAACGAATGAATGAATTGCGGGCGTTGCTCATTGTTGCGTGCCCGCAGCCAAGCTAGGCTCCGACAAATTTCCGGGAGAAACGACCAATGGGAGAAGGCCCTTTCGAGCTGCGCGCGCGGCTGCGAGACTTCTACGACGACTATGCATTCTGCCTCGACGAAGGCGAACTCGAACGGTGGCCGCAATTCTTCGATGACGACTGCCGCTACCGCGTGATCTCGAGGGAGAACTACGACGACGACCTGCCGCAGGCGACGCTCTACTGCGACGGCATGGGCATGCTAAAGGATCGCGTCACGGCACTGCGGGAGACGACGGTCTTCGAGCCGCGGTCCCTTCGGCACTTCGTCGGTGGGGTTCAGGTGCGCGGCGTCGAGGGGGACCTCATCCGCTCGCAAGCCAATTTTGCCATACTCGAATCCCTGTCCGACCGCGAGCCGGTGGTCAACATGGTCGGGCGCTACATCGACACGGTCCTACGCGATGGCGACGGTTTCCGCTTCAAGGACCGCTTCTGCGTCTACGACAACTATCGCATTCGCACCTCGCTCATCATTCCCATCTAAGAGGAGGCCGCTCCGATGAACCACGTCAGCCTTCGCAGCAACGAACCGGATCGCCACTGGCCCGATGAGGGCTTCACCCGGATTCCGAACTGGGTCTACTCCGATCCGAGCATCTTCGCCCGAGAGATGGAGCTCTTCTTTGCCGGAAAGACCTGGAACTACGTAGCGCTCGAATGCGAAGTGCCGCGACCGGGCAGCTTCAAGCGCACCTGGATCGGCACCAAGCCCGTCATCGTCGTCCGCGACGAACGGGGTGACATCGTGGTCCTCGAGAACCGCTGCGCCCACCGCGGGGCTCAGATTTGCTGGAAGAACAAGGGCGAGGCCAAGGACTTCACCTGTCCGTACCATCAGTGGAACTATGACCTGCGCGGCAAACTGCGCGGCCTGCCGTTCCGCCGCGGCGCTCTCGGCAAAGGCGGGATGCCGGCCGACTTCGACCTGGCCGAGCACAGCCTCAATCGTCTGCGTGTCGCCCTGCGCGGCGGCTCGATCTGGGCGACCTTCGACGAGGCGACGCCAAGCTTCGAGGACTATTGCGGGCCGGAGGTCCTCGCCGAAATCGACGCGATGTTCCCGGGCAAGGAACTGGTGCTACAGGGATACAACCGCCAGCTCATCCCCGCGAACTGGAAGATGTATGTCGAGAACATCAAGGACCCCTATCACGCGACGCTGCTCCACACCTTCTACATCACCTTCGGACTTTGGCGAGCCGATAATCAGTCGGAGTGCACGGTGACCAAGGACGGCATGCATGGCGTCATGATCTCCCACAACGAAGGTAAGCGCGTCACCGAGGCAACGCCGGAGATGAGCCGATTCCGCCAGGATTTCGAGCTCCTCGACAAGGAGACGGTGACGCCTCGGCGCGAGTTCAACCAAGGACGGGTCGGCGGCGCCTGGGTATTCCCCTCGTGCGGCATCGGCATTCAGGCGAATTCCCTGCACACGCGGCACATCATCCCGAGAAGCCCGACCGAGTTCGAGCTCGTCTTCACCTTCTACGGATTCGCGGACGACGATGCCGATATGACGCGACTGCGCCTGAAGCACGCCAACCTGGTGGGCCCGGCCGGCTTCGTCTCGATCGACGACAGCGAGGTCCTGACGCAATGCCAGTTCGGCGTCGGCGGCTATCCCGAGGCGGCGGGCGTTATCGAGATGGGCGGCCGCGACACGGAGCCCACCGATCACATGGTGACCGAAGTGCTGATCCGGGGCTTCTACAAGTACTATCGGGAAGCGATGGGACTTTAGCGACAGGCGTAAACAGCTGCGGCGACGCTTCGCCTGTCTAAACCGAATTCCAAAGCGGATCGCGATCAGGTCAGCCCACCTCTCCGCGATCCGCGTTAGTCGCCCGCCGCGGCGCTCCCGATACGCCGTGCAAGGCTCGCCTTGAGGAAATCGAGCAGGGCACGGGTCTTCGCGGGCATGAGATCTCGGTGCGGTACGACGGCATGAACCCAGGAATCGTCCGCGACGCAGTCCGTGAGGATGCTCTTGACCCTGCCGTCCTTCAGTGCGTGACAGGCGACAAAGGCCGGCAACATGGCGATGCCGAAGCCATGCACGGCCGCATCGAGCAGCAGTTCGCCGTTGTCGGCCGAGAAGCGTCCGTTCACGCGGACCTCTTCCAGCTTGCCACCGATCAGCACCGGCCAGACGTTGTGCTGCGGCGGCGTTCGGCCCACCAGGCATTCGTGATGCTGCAGCTCTTCGGGCGTCGAGGGTTCGCCATGTTTCGCCAGATAGTCGGGCGATGCCACGAAAACGCGGCGGTTGGGCGCCAGCTTCACCACGATGAGCCGCGCCGCGAGTTCACCGCCGGCGCTGATCGCGAGATCTATCCCCTCCTTGACAAGATCGGGTCGCTCGCTGGTGAGCACCAGTTCGACGGAGATCTTCGGATAGGTGGCGAGGAACTGCTGAATGAGCGGGGAGAGCAAGCGCGTCGCCACGACCGTCGGAACGGCCATCTTGATCCGGCCCTGAGGCTCCCCGCCGTGCTCCGCAATTTCAGTCTCCGCGCCTTCGATTTCATCGAGAGCATGCCGGCAACGCTGGTAAAACCGCTCCCCCACATCGGTGACCAGGATACGGCGCGTGGTACGGGCCACAAGCCGGACCCCCAGCTGCTCTTCGAGGTTTCGGACCTGACGACTGATGCTTGGCGCGGTCAGACCGACCCGGCGCGCGGCTCCGGAGAAACTGCCCGTCTCGACGACCGCCGCAAAGATGCTCAACTGCGCCAGGTTGGAGACCGGTCCCCAGCCTGGTCCGGGCCTGCCGGAAGGCATGCTCATCTCCGACTCTCTCCTTCCTGTCCCCCTATCCCATGCTAGAGCAGGCTTCAGACAACGAATCGGGTCGATTCCACGTCATCCTGCTTAGAACGTGATCAGGGTACTCCCCGCAGCGCTTCTCTGCAGATAGCGGCCGGCCACTTCAATCCGCAAGACGTCCGCCAATCCGATCCTTTGCGAGAAGCGGCTTCTGAACGTCGTCGCCAGGCCGGCCTGGATGCGCGCAAACAGCTTCTGCAGTTCCGCGGGGCTCAGCCCGGCCAGAAATGCCGGGAACATCCAGCCGGTGCAGACCCATGACAGACCGGCCGAGCGAGGAATCTCGATCGGTGACGAGTCCAAGGCCCCATAGATGTAGCAGTGCCGCGGTTGCAGACTGCCGGTATAGCTGAACTCGGTCACGTGCCGCTGGGCGCACGCCTCGATGCCGGCGAGGATCTTGCCGGAAAGCTTGCCGCCAACCGCATCGAAACAGACCATCGCTCCGGTCGCGTCGATCGCGTCGACAAGACTCTCCTCGAACTGGTCCGACGAGCTGTCGACCACAAATTCGGCTCCGAGGTCGCGCAGCTCTGCGACAGCGGCCGGCCGACGCACGACGCTCACCAGTCCAATACCATCCTCGCGGCAGATCCCGACCAGCATCCTGCCGACATTGGACGCCGCCGCGGTGTTGATCATCGCCTTGTAGCCATGGCGCCGGACGGTTTCGACGATCCCCAGGGCAGTCAAAGGGTTGATGAAGGCCGCTGCGCCGTCTTCGGTCGTGACGTCATCAGGCAAGACCAGACAGTCCGCGGCGGCGACGTTCTGGTAGTCGCAGAACGTGCTGCTCTTCCACACAGCCACACGCTTGCCCATGAGATGCGCGGCGCCCTCGCCGGTCACGATGACGGTGCCCGCGCCTTCGCTTCCGGCCGCGACCGTCTTGCCGATCTGGAGCTTGTAGAACGGCAGGGCCGAGGGCTGCAGCGGGACCGTCAGTTCAGGCTCGTCCGCCGTGCCCGACTGCACCGCCTGATCGATGATGACCGGACCGAGCATCTTGTTCATGTCACTCGAATGCAGCGGTGCGGCTTCAAGCCGGACCGTGACCTGGCCCGGGCCCGGGGGCGGCACCTCGGCCCGCGCGAGCCAGACCCGGACTTCGCCCTTTTCCGAGAGCCGACTGAGCAGCCGGCGCGATGTGAAGGGTGAGGAATTGCCCACCTGCGATCTCCTTCAAACGCTGTTGCTTCGTCGGCCGGCGCTAGATGCCGCCGCCGGCATCCAGGAGCGCGGCGGTGACGTAAGAGGACTCGCCCGACAGCAGCCATAGGATGGCCTCGGCCATCTCGCGCGGATGGGCGACCCGCTGCATCGGAATCATCTTCGACATCGCTGCTAGGCGCTCGGGATTGTCGGCAAAGGCATGCGCATCCGTGTCGGTGACGCCTGCGCGAACGGCGTTCACGCGGATGCCCTCTGTCGCGACCTCTCGCGCTAGCCCTACCGTCATCACGTCGAGCGCACCCTTGGTCGCGGCGTAGTGCACGCGCATGCCAGGCGAGCCCGTCTTCGACGCTCCGGACGAGACGTTGACGATGGAGCCACCCGATCCACCGCCGCAGGTCGACATGCGCTTGACCGCCTCACGAGCGCAGAGGAAGGCACCGAAGACATTGACGGAAAAGGCATCCTCAAGTTGGCCATAAGTGACGTCGGCGACCCGGGAATCGCCACCACTGACACCGGCGTTGTTGACCAGCGCCGTCACCGGCCCCAACACCCTGTCGACCGTTTCGAACAGGCGCATGACGTCCGCCTCGACGGCGACATCGGCCTGCACGGCGAGCGCTCGCCCACCCGCCGCTTCGATCTCCTCGACAAGCCTCGCCGCTGCGCCACTGTCGCTGCGATAGTTGATGACGACGGCATAGCCCTTGGCAGCGGCCAACCTCGCGGTCGCCGCCCCGATTCCTCTGGCTCCGCCAGTAATCAACACCACATCAGACATCGCGAACCTCGCTCTGATTGAACGGCAACAGTTTCTTGACGGTGGCCGTGTCCTGCATGGACACCTTCATCCCGCTCGGGAAGTGCGCCAGTGCCAGCGGCGGTTCTCCGAGAGAGCCAAGCCGCTCCATCCGCGGTTTCAAGAGGGGCTGGAGGTCCCGCGCGGTCTGCTCGAGTCCGAACAGTGGAACGGGGTGCCACATGGATTTCGTCTCCTCGATCAAAAGGGTCAGCCAAGCAGCCGGACGAGCGCCAGGGAGAGATCGGCCCAGTAGGTCACGATCACCAGTGCGACGATGTTGATGAAGAAGAACGGCACCAGCCCGCGATAGATGTCCTTCAGGAGCATGTCGAACATCGCCTGGGGACTGCCGCTAACCGTCAATATCCACGAATAGACACCGGCGGCCGCAACAATGATGATGAACTGCGCCGTAAGATACTTGGAGTCCGCAGCGACTTCCCATACATCGGCCCAGATCAGGGACTTGTAGATGTAGACGGTGACAAGCATGGCCCAGACGCATGCGACGCCGCCCGGCTCGGTCCGAGAGAACACGCCCGTGTAGATCCCGCCCAGTATGATGACCGGCATCACCAGTGCCCAAACGCCGTCACGACTGGCGCGCATGAACTCCTGCCGGTGAAACGGCAGGGTGCTCCCGATGCCGTCTCGAGCCGCGATGGCGTAAACGGCGACGGCCATGAGGATGGCGAGCACCAAGCCCGGCAAGACCCCCGCCAGGAACAGAAGGTTGACGGCCTGCTCCGCCGACCCATCATAGAGAATGAGCGCGAGCGAGGGCGGAATGAGCGCGGCAATGCCTCCGGACGTGACCACCGGGCCGGCAGACATCGACCCGCTGTAGCCGTTTGCGAGCAGTGGCTTGTACATCAGCCGCTCCACAGCAGCCACCGTTGCAGGCCCCGATCCCGAGATGGCGCCAAAGCACCGATCGCGGCCATCAAGGAAAGTCATGGCCCGGCACCTCCCACAAGCGCTCCGGTTGGGCTCCGGCAGCAGCTATCGGGTTCGATTCGCTATCATGATTGTCGGAGCGACTTAGTCTTGACAACACACGAAGTAAAGAAAGATATAATTTCTATTTTGGAAAATAAAACAGAGACGAGGATGGGCGTTTGGGGCCGCGGGGCCCGGAGACCGGATTCTCACGCCAGAGCGCCCCAGTCTGACGTCATCCCGCTTGTCTCACGATCTTCGGGCGCTAGGCCAAATCCCGAGCAGGTGGAGTCACCTGCGACGACGATTTGCCCTACTAAACAAAAGCCTAGAGCATCGCAGCCGAGCAAATGCGGGGCGAAGATGCTCTAGATGAGACACCGGGGAGCAAGGCAGCACCCACGGAGATGAGGCAAAGATCGGAAACCCGCTGACCGCCACGCGAACCGACCTCGAGCCTTGCCGCACGAACAGCGACGGCCCCCCGGGGGGATGCGGGGGCCGTCGCTGTTGTTTGCGGTGGCAGGAGCTGTACTGTCCGTCACGGTTGGGGAAGACCAGGTCGTCCGGTTTGGAGTGGAGCGATCGTAACCGCCAGGCCTTGAGCGCTGCGAGAACGTCATTGCCTAGCGGTACCTTGCGCAGCCCCGCAGCGGTCTTCGTGGTATCCTCGTCGCCGTAGGCGTCCACCCGCCCCTCGACTGCGGGTTCTCCCTTCCGGAAATCGACGTGCCGCCAGCGCAGCGCGTGCAGTTCGCCCGCCCTGAGGCCGGAGGCACTGGCAAGCACCAGCTTCACCCGGAAATCCGGGTCGGCAACCTCGATGAGGCGCCGCAGCGTTACCTTGGAGAGCGGCTCGATCTTCCTGGCTCCCCCGTCACGACGTCCGATAACCCTGATGCCCCGGGCCGGGTTGACGGCCATCAGGTCACGCGAGACGGCATACTCGAGCATCACCTGCAAGGTTCCGAGGATCTTGCGCGTGGTCGCCACGCTGACGCCAGCCTCGCGCAGCCGGTCCCGAACGTCCGCTACCTTGGAAGCGGAGAGCTGTGCCAGCTTGACTGCAGCGATCCCTTCGGAGAAGGGCGTCACCCGCGCCCTGCGTTCTGCCTCGGAGGACACCTGCGGAGACGAGCAGATGTAGTTTCTGACATGCCCTTCGTAGCCTGCGAGGTTGTGCCTGGTCATCCGCTCGCGACGCTCCATGCGCCCACGGGAGGACTCGAGGAAATGGTCGGCAGCCTCCTCGACAGTGACCTTGGAGGCATCGGGCCGAAAGGTTCCAGCAGGAAGTTGCCCCTCGATCTGGATGCGAAAGGCGACCTCCTCCGCGGAGCCGACGCCATTGCCGACTTTGTCTACGGAGACCCCGCGCTTCGCCGGCGGATCTACCACCTGGCCGAGCGCAAGCAGCTGCCGGTGTTCCGCCTGGGCGCCGTGCTCTGCGCAAGGCGCTCGGTCCTTCTCCGGTGGATCGCCGCCCAGGAGTCGGAAGCCGGCGCCGCGGGCGATCGCACCTCCGCGTAGGACAGGGCCCGACCATGTCGATCAAGAGACCGGCCGGCGCCCAGAACGACGCCACGGCGCCGTCCGACGATCCGATCGCCGATGCGCTGGCTTCGGGGGAACTGGCCGGACCACCGTTACCCAACGATGCGGAGCTCGCCGGTTTACCGCAGAACGACAAGGGCAATGCCGACCGGCTGCTGGCCCGCTTCGGTCAGGACCTGCGCTTCGTCAAAGAGTACAGCAAGGATGACAACCAGGCCTGGCTGGCCTGGAGCACCAACGGCCTCGGGGGTGGCTGGTGGGAGCCCGGCGCCTGGGACCGTGCCTACGCGTTCGCTCACCAGACGGCCGCGGCGATACGCAATGAGGAGGTGAAGGCGCTGCGTTGCCAGTTCCGGGACGATCTCGATCCGGACAGCGAGAGCAAAGACCGTGCAGCTGCGCGGAAAAAAATCGCCGACCATGCCAGATGGGGGGCACAGTCCGGCAACCAGGGGCGAGCTACGTCCATGCTGTCGGCGGCCAAGAATTACTGCCTCGTGCGCAGCAACCAGTTGGACGCCAAACCGTTGGCCCTCGGCCTGGCAAACGGGACACTCAACCTGCCTGCTCCTCTGGCGGAGGGAGATACCGGCGACGACGTCGCCGAAGCCGTGCTGAAGCCGGCACGGCGTGAAGATCTCATGACCAAGGTCAGCCCGATCGCCTGGGACCCCAATGCCGAGGCACCGCGCTTCCGACAGTTCCTCAAGAGGATCCTGCCCTCCGAGCCCGAACGCCTCTTCCTGCAGCGCTGGTGCGGCTACTGCCTGACCGGCCTCACGACCGAGCAAGTCATCTGCATGTTCTATGGTACCGGCGGCAACGGCAAGTCGACGCTCCTGAACATCATCAAGGGCGTCATGGGCAGCTACGCGATCGGGCTGCCCTTCGAGAGTTTCGTGGCGGTCGAGCGCACAGGCGGACAGCCAACGCCGGATACCGCCCGGCTACCCGGCGTGCGGCTTGTCACGGGCAGCGAGCCGGAGGTCGGCGTCAAGCTCTCGGAGGCGACAATCAAGGCCCACACGGGCGGCGAGAACATCGTCGTGCGCCCCTTGTACGCGCATCAGTTCGAGTTCTCGTCGAGCCACAAGATCGTGCTCTGCTTCAACCAGAAGCCCCGCATTGTCGGCAAGGACGACGGGATCTGGCGGCGAATTGCCCTGCTGCACTTCAATGAGAAGCTGGAGGGCCCCAGGCTGGCACGCCCCTTCGACCAGATGATCCTGGAAGAGGAGGGTGCCGGTGTCCTTCGATGGATGGTCGACGGCTATCTCCTTTGGCGCGAGCAGGGCCTGGCCCTACCCGATTCGGTCATCGAGGCCACCGCTGGCTACCGCGCTGAGAGCAACGCGCTGGCCGACTTCCTGGAAGCTTGCGTGGTGCGTTCCCCGGAAGGCCGGGTACAAGCAAGGCCCCTGTACCATCTCTACCAGCGCTGGGCTGTCATGAATGCGGTCGATCCCTTCAGCAGCACACGCTTTGGCCTGGAACTGCCGGAACACGGCTTTCCGAAGGTCACGATCGACGGCCGACGCTACTACAAGGGACTGGAGATCGCCCCGGGCATCGAGGACGCCCTGGCCAGGTGGGAGGAGCAAGCTCAGGAAGGCCGGGCTGCCGGGTCCTTGTAGAGGGTACTGAAGGGGCTTGCCGCTTTCAGGCCATGATCGCGGCGCCGAACACGAGGCTTGTAGAGGGCCAACCCTCAGGTTGCTGGCAAACCCTCCCGGCCCTACGAGATTGAACTATCTGAATATTTCGACGCAGTAGAGAGTGTAGAGGGTTCCGCCGCCCCCTACACGCGGCTGAAAAATCCTTTGTCTCACGCCAATGACAGAAACCCTCCCTACCCTCTACCAAGAAATAGGGCTTGGGAAAGGAAGAAGAACACCGCTCGTCGTTCTGCCGTAGCTCGAGAGCCAAACGCGGTCCGAGACGTAGATGCGCACCTCGAACCTCAGGCGCCATTGTGCGTCTGCCCCTCCTTCAGACCGCCTGCCCCATCGGACGACAAAGCCAGCTTGTTCGCTGGACGATCCAGTCCACAGATGACCTGTGACCAACTACCGGAAGCAGTCGCCGAAAAAGTTCTCCCAATTCTGCGGGATCGCACGCGCACCTAGACGACGGTCTAGGGACCGGCGAGCCGAAGGAATTGACCCGCCCCCCGGCCGATACACCGAGCCAGATCCCCGCAGCCAAAGAACGCGCTGGAGCACCAGCCGACATGCCTGTCGCACCCCAAGAAACTGGATCCGATCGACTTGTCCTGGCCGAACTACTCGCGATTCTTGCCGGCAAATAGGCCGCGCACGCGCTGCGCCTAGGCCAGTACGTGGCGCAGTTGATCGATCGGCGCTTTGACAGCGGACTTGCGGTGCCCTTCTTCGGCGTAGAGGCCATGGCCCGTACCGCGTTTCACCTGAAGCTGCCGCTTGTCCCCGCCAGACCCAGCGGCTCGACGTGCGCGCCGCCACATCACTGTGAAAGCACGCCTCCTGAAGCTGCCTGACAGCGGCAGCCGTTATGCCGACCTGGCGGCCTTAACCGCTGCCATGATCGCCAGGGTCGAGGCCTCATTGCGCGACGATCCGGGCAAATAGTTCTGACTGAACTGCCGCCGGCCCAAGGCGCTCTATCGGGATTGAGCCGGACCAAGGTCATGGTGCCTTCGCCTCCGGCTTCGTCCTCCGGAAGTGCTCGCGTTCCAGGATGAGGGACGCGACAAGGCCAAAGAGGAGCCCCCAGAAAGGTGCGCCGATGTTTGTGATGGAAACGTCAGCCACGGTGATGAGGAAGGCAACCAGCGCGCCCAAAGTAAAGCGGTCCTTAAAGGAGATGATGAAGGCGGCCTGCAGGACCCGCAGCATGGCCAGCCCCGCGATCACGGCGATGAAGGTCGGCGGTGTCGCCAGCATGAAGCGGGTGAAGACCGGCGCGATAGCGGCGAAGATAAGCGCCAGGAGGCCAACCATAATGCCGGCCGTGTACTGGCCCTTACGGTCGCCCCCGCCGGAGAGGATAGCGTTGACCGGGCCGGTCAGGCAGGTCGAGACCGCACCGAAGAGGGCAGATGCGAGGGCGCCCGCTCCGCATGCGACAGTGATGGCGTTCACCGGTGGCTCGTGGCCCGCGGCCGTCAGCACGGCGAAGCCCTGGCCATTTTGCACGACGAGGACGGTGATCGCCAGTGGCACGACCAGTTCGATTATCGCCTGCCAGGAGAAGGTCGCGACCTGAAGGTTGGGCAGGGCCAAGGTGAGAGCCCCCTCCCCCGCCTGACCGAACTCGCCCAGCGCGAAGACCGGAGTTAGTCCGACCAGAAGGGCGCCGATGAGGGGCGGCAGCCGACGCGCCAGGCGGGGAAGGGCGCTGAGCGCGAAGAAGGCCACGACCATAGGGGCCGCGATCCAAATGCCATCCCGCAGTGCATAGACCAGGTCGAGCCCAAACTTCAGGAAAACACCGGCGACCATACCCATGACGATGGGCATGGGGATGGCCGTCATCGCACGGCGGATCCAGCCGCTGAAGCCGAGCACGAGCATCAAAATGCCGGTCGCATAGAAGGCGCCGATGACCTCCGGGAAGGTGAGACTCTGCAGCGCCGGACCGACCAGGACGGTGCCAGGAATAGTCCAGAAGTAGCAGAGCGGCTGGCGGTAGATGAGAGAGAAGAGGATCGTCAGCAGCCCGTTGACGAAAAAGCAGCCGAAGATCCAGGAGGCAAGATCGCTTTCCGACAGTCCCGCGCCGAGACCCACGGAGAGGATGATGGCGACCGGCCCAGAAGCCGCAAAGACGAAGCCGACAATGGCATTGCCGGCGTGCAGGCCGCTGAAGTGCCGCCAGACCTCCCTCGGTCTTGCAAGGGGAAGGACGGGGCGTTCAATCGTCATTCGGCCGTACCAACATGGTGCAGAAGAGCCTCTTTCCAATGTTACTTACTTGCCCTGCTTCTGGGAAGCGTAAGACCAAGACATTTTCAATCCTTTTGATCAATCCTCCCCACCATTGCCATCCTCATCACAGAATATCAAAAAATCTCTCATATAAAATCCATTCTTCAATATTAATCCAACAAATGAACAGGAATTCATAAATGCCCTAGCATCACTCAAACAACTAAATGAGCACAATACTAGCATTCTATTTTCTTTCTCGTCCATAAAAATGGATGGTCCTTGCGCAAATATAATTCCTCTATATTTTTTTATCTCCACCATTAACTCTTCAATAAACAAATTCCACTTGGGATTTTGTTCACCATTTACCCGACCCATGACAAAATACCGCATGTCAATTCCTTCCACTCATTATCATAGCCCTTAGCGCAATTAACTCGTTATGTACATGTAGAGCCCATTGCTCGATGACGATCCTATCGGTGGTGTCAGAACGCTTTCACTACGGCACAGAGAGTGATGCCTCCATTAATCCCCGCTGGTAACTCGAATATACCTACGCCATCCGCTATTTTATAATCCGGCGCATCCAAACAGCAAGCGTCACACCCTTGACCTTCATTCGCCATAAACATAACAACCCTCCCCTTACACAAGCAAATACAAAGGGAAATTCACTTCCATGGCCATTAAAAATGTTCTTCGATTCAATGCATTCATAATGAAATCAACCTTTGTCATTATCCACTCCCACTAAATGCTTGACAAGTTTCAGAACATCACCAATCGTCCTCAATTTCTGAACATCATCGTCGTTAACGAAAATACCAAACTCGTCCTCTACGGCAATCAACAAATCAATCATTGACAGAGAATCAAACCCAAGATCATCTTGCAGTTTCGTTTCTGACAATACTACTTCTTTATTTATTTGCGCCAAGCGTCGCACAATTACGCCAACACGCAACATCGCGAGCTCGTCAATATCGTTTTGTTCATGTGCATCGAAAAGTGCGCCATCGCCATAGGGAACCGAAATCCCAGTTCCCTTCGACGGCGAATCCGCCTCGGAAACGGTACGCAATGCATCAAACTCGTGAATCCATCCGAAGCGTTTGGGGAAACTGGCAACCTTGCCGTCTCGCTCTTTGAGATCGGGGCCGTCGGGTAGATGCAGCAGTCTGTTGGTGTCCCACGAACTACGCTGAATCTTGCGAGTACGCGCGCGACGCAGTCTCTGGTAACGTTGCAACATGGTGTCGAGGTCACCTGCCTCCGCGCCCGCCAAGATAACAGCGAGGCTAATCGCGTCCTCAATCGTCGTATTGGCGCCTTGTCCGTGATGCGGCAACATTCCGTGCGCAGAATCGCCCATGAGAACCGCACGGCCGCGATGCCAGTTCCGGAGAGGACGTACTGCAAACAGCCCCCAACTCACGCTATGCGGCACGGCATCGATCATTTCAGTCACTGCCGGATGCCACCCCTTGAAGCCGGTGAGATGCTGGCCTTCTTCTATCTCAGCCTGCCAGCCTTGGTCTTGCGGCCATTGTTGGGGCCCCTCGATCACAGCAAAGAAGTTGATTGCTTCACCAGACCCGCCAATGGCGTAGTGCAGTAGGTGAGCATCGGGACCCATCCAGAACTGGATCGCCTGGGGATCTGGCAGCGAAGGAAGCCGGTCCACCGGTACGATGCCCCGAAATGCGCTGGTGCGTGAATAGACCGTCGCCTCCTCTCCGGCAATCCAGCGTCTTACTGTCGATCTCACACCATCGGCGCCGACCACCAAGTCCGCATGTGCAAAGCGACCATTGGCGAACTCCAGTCCCATTGTCTCCTTCTGGTCGACAAGGTCAACGAGCCGGTGACCGAGGTGGAGGTGTTTGGCATCGACGCCAGCACCAAGGATCTGCTGCAAATGGGCCCTATGTATGCCAAAATAGGGCGCTCCAAACCGCTTGCTGTAGCCGTCTCGCACTGGAAATGCGGCTATCCGGCGACCATCGCGCCAATCTCGGTAGATGAGCTCCGTTGGTATGGTGGAAACCGCGGCCAGTTGGTCGAGAAAACCGAGTCGCTCCAGTTCTCTGACCGAGTTCGCGGACAGGGCCACCGCTGCCCCGATTTCACTTAGTTCGGGCGCCTGTTCATAGACATCAGCCACGATGCCCCGCTGTCGCAACGCAACTGCCAGTGTGAGCCCACCAATCCCGCCGCCGACTATGGCCACGCGAAACTCCTTGGTACCTTGCCGAGACGTAGCGTGGGACATTCGTTCCTCAAAAAATTGCATTGGATCCGTCACGCGCGGGCCCTAGTCACCTGCGCCGGGCCACGCGCACAGGCACGGCCGTCTTCCTTCAAGACGGAGGCATGCGACTCCCAGGGAGTACATTATTGTCTTGTTAAGCTAGCAACCCGAGCAAACGGTGAAACGCTAGAAGCAGCTTCGCGTCAACTAACAGGGATGCCGCATCATCTATTACTTCATCGACTTGATCATACGTTCCACTTCTTTCTCACTGAAGCCGCGCAGTGTCTGCGTCCGCATGTTACCCTTCTCCGCAAGCGTGATCGCGGCCCGGCTCAAGGTCTCATCGTCTGGGGCTTCCACCGTCAGGATCACGTCATAAAGACCCATGGTGAAAATCCACTCTCGAGCATTTACACCCATGGCTGCGAATTCTTCACGCGCGGCCCGTGAGCGCTTGACCGTGTCCCGAACCTCCCGGGCGCCCTTATCGGTCCAGTTTCCAAGCATGACATACTTCGGCATTACCGTTCTCCTTGAATAGATTGAGGCCACTTGCCTCAATTGGATTGCGCTTTCACAGAAACTCAAGACTTGGCTCTTCTACCGACACCTCCTGTTCCAGGCTTCGCCCCCCTGTGGCACGACGGAACGAAGCCCTGTTGTATTCGCGCCCGTCTCCAGCCATCGCTACCCAAGAGCCCCCTTCAATGCAGTTTCATGTGCGGCTCCGTGCGCCGGGTCAGTGCCCGCGCCAGGGAATCGAGCGATACCTTCACCGCACCGTGGAGGGCGAGTTCGTGATGCTTGTAGAGCGAGCGGTACATGAGGCGCGCCAGGAGGCCCTCGACCAGGAAACTACGGCCGATCAATCCGCCCATCAGGTTGCCGATCGCGCTGACATCTCCCAGCGAGACCAAGGAGCCGAAGTCACGGTAGCGGTAGTCGGCGAGCGGACGCCCGGCCAGCCGGCAGCGGATCTGCCGGACCATGTGGGCCGCCTGCTGGTGTGCCGCCTGCGCCCGCGGTGGCACCGTGGCGGCCCTGCCGGCGGCCGCAGCCGGCCAGGGACAGGCCGCGCAGTCACCGATCGCAAAGATGTCGTCGTCCTGCGTGGTCTGCAGCGAGGGACGCACCAGCAACTGGTTGATACGGTTCGTCTCCAGGCCGGGAAGACGGCCGAGAAAGTCGGCCGCCCTTACGCCGGCCGCCCAGACCACCAACTCGGAGCCGATGGTGCGACCGTCACCGAGTTGGACCCCGCGGTTGGTGACGGCCACGACTTTGGCGTCGGTGTGAACCTGCACCCCAAGCCCCTGGAGCAGCCGAAGGGATCCCTCCGCCACCCGATCCGGCAGCCCCGGCAGTATTCTCGGCGAGGCCTCGACCAGGTGCAGATGCAGGTCCTTCTCGGGGTCGATGCGGTCCAGTCCGAAAGCGACTAGCTCACGCGTGGTTCGATGCAGCTCGGCGGCCAGTTCGACCCCGGTGGCACCCGCGCCGATGATCGCGATGTTCAACTGGTGCGCAGCGCGGGGCTTGGTCTGGGCGTGGGCGCGCACGCAGGCGTTCACCATGCGGCGGTGGAAGCGCCGCGCCTGCTCGGGCGTGTCCAGCTTGATCGCATGCTCGCCGACGCCGGGAATACCGAAGTCGTTGCTCTGGCTGCCCACGGCGATCACCAGCGTATCGTAGGGGAAGCTGCGTTCCGGCGTGACCTCGACGCCCTCCTCGTCGAGGAAAGCGGCAACGCGGACCTCGCGTGAATCGCGATCCAGCCCGACCATCGAGCCGATCCGGAAGCGAAAGCCATGCCAGTGCGCCTGGGCCAGATAGGGGACCTCGTGCTGTTCCAGATCCATGCTACCGGCGGCAATCTCATGCAGTTTCGGCTTCCACACGTGGGTCCGCGCCCGATCGATCAGTGTTACCGAGGCCTTGCCGCGCCGCCCCAGGCGGTTGCCCAGCTTGGTCGCCAGTTCCAGCCCCCCGGCTCCGCCACCGACGATGACGATGCGGTGCAGACCGTCTGCCGGCACGGCGGCAGCGGCCGGCACCGTCGCCTCCGGGGCGGCCGCGACCGCCTTTGGCGCTAGAGAGGACACGGCCTCACCCCGCACGGACCTTGACGAAGCGGCCCGGTGCCGGCTCCAACGGCGGGTGGCTCTCGCTGCCCAGGTCGGCGCGCGCCGCCACCTCCTCTCCTGCCCGCTCACGCAGCCAGTCGATCCAGCGCGGCCACCAGCTTCCCTTGGTCTCGACGCTCTCGGCACGCCAGAGGTCGGCGTCCTCGCCCTGCCGCGCCCCGGTCCAGTAGCTGCGCTTGTTCTCGGCCGGCGGGTTGATCACGCCGGCGATATGCCCGCTGGCCCCCAGCACGAACTCCACCGGACCGCCGAGTAGCTGGGTGGTGCGATAGGCGCCGCGCCAGGGCACGATGTGGTCCTCCTCGGTACCCACGACGAAGCTGGGCATGTCGATCTTGCCGAGGTCCACCGGGGTGCCGCAGATGGTCAGGCGGTTCGGCACCACCAGGTTGTTCTCCAGGTACATGTTGCGCAGGTACCAGGCGTACATGGGCCCCGGCAGATTGGTGGAATCGGCGTTCCAGTAGAGCAGGTCGAAGGCGGCCGGCGCCTTGCCCTTGAGGTAGTTGTTGACGACGTAGGGCCAGATCAGGTCGTTGGCGCGCAGGGTCTGGAACACGAAGCCCAGCTCAGCGCCGGGGTAGATCCCGCCCCGGCCGATCGTCGCCTCGCGTGCGGCGACCCCCTGCTCGTCGATGAAGACGCCGAGATCCCCGGGATGGCTGAAGTCGAGCATGGTGGTCAGCAGGGTGAGGCTAGCGACCGAGCGGTCGCCGCGGGCGCGCAGCACGGCCAGCGCAGCGCTGACGATGGTGCCGCCGACGCACCAGCCCAGCGCGTTCACCTGATCGGCACCGGCCACCTGGCGCGCCACCTCGAAGGCGGGGATCGCGCCGAGCGCTACATAGTCGTCCCAGGTCAGGTGGCCCAGACTAGCATCGGGGTTGCGCCAGGACACCACGAAGACGGTCATGCCCTGCGCCGCGGCGTAGCGGACGAAGGAGTTTTCCGGCTGCAGATCCAGGATATAGAACTTGTTGATGCAGGGC
This sequence comes from Rhodospirillaceae bacterium N.6G, assembly GCA_046233115.1. Taxonomy (GTDB): domain Bacteria; phylum Pseudomonadota; class Alphaproteobacteria; order Kiloniellales; family JACOMY01; genus JACOMY01. The sequence continues at coordinate 117,645 of JBJXHM010000016.1, forward strand.
GGCACGATCACCAGCGGTCTGGCGGCGACCTTTTCGGTGAGCGGCGCGTACTGGATCAGCTGGAACAGGTCGTTCTCGAAGACCACGGCCCCCTTGGAGGTCGCGACGTTGGTGCCGACCTCGAAAGCCCCCTCGTCCGTGATCGTCAGCCGGCCCTTGCGCAGGTCACCCAGCAGATTGTCGAAGCCCTCTCGCAGGCTCTCGCCCTTGCTCTCGAAGGCCTGCTTCCAGGTTTCGGGATTGGTCGTCGCGAAGTTGGCCGGGCTCATCGCATCGATGAGCTGATCGGTGAAGAAGCGCACTCGGTGCTTGGTCTTGGCATCGAGGTCCGCGGCTTCGACAGTGTCGGCCAGCAGCCTGCTGTTCAGCAGATAGCTCTGCTTCAGGGCGTCGTGGGCCGGACTATCGCTCCACTCGGCAGCGCGAAAGCGCCTGTCGCCCCGCTCCGGGCGGATCACCGGTTCCGCCGCCAGACCGCCCGCCTGCACACCCGTCTGGGCCATCAGCCGCATCCAGAGCTCGACCTGCTGCCGCAGGTAGCCGAGTTGCAGATCGGCCAGCCGGCTTGCCTTGTCGGCGGCCTCACGAGCACCGTCGAGCGGCGCTGGTGAGCCGGCGGCCCCCGCCGGCAGCAAGGCTTGCCAGAGGTTCTGGCCCGCCTTGACGAAGCCCTGGACGAACTCGTCCGGAATCGGAAAGGGCGAGGTCATCGTCGCACTCCCCTCCGCTCAGTCCTGCTCGGGGCCGAGGCCCAGCGGTGCCGGCATCACGGTGACCACCCGGCGGAACAGATCACGGAACTCGCGCTGCGTGCTGGTGCCCACCAAGGGATCCTCGTTCGACTTGAAGGCCGCGTCGATCTCCGCCCAATCGGCCGGCTGCAGCGCCTTGTCGGCCAGCGGCAGGATCACGTCCTCTTCCTTGTTCATGTGGTCCCACTGAAAGCGGGCGTAGTCGGCAAGCGCCTCGGCATAGGAGGCGAAGGCGGCCGGATCCTGCTGGTAGCCCTGCAAGGCCGTGATCACCCGCCCGACCAGCTCCGGCCCCTGCCGGTGCTCCTCCTCCAGCTCGTCCAGGACCGCTGCAGTCGCCGGTTCGCGCACACGCAACAGGCGATAGAGGTACGCGTCCTCCTTGGGGTGATGCAGCTTGTCGGGAAAGGCCACGATGTAGTCCAGCATCGACTTCAGCAGCGCGAAGTCCGGCTCTTTGCCCTTTTCGTCGATCTGCTTGGCCAGGTGCTCCAGGCCGCGCAGGACCGCCGCAAGCGCACGGTGCTCGTCCTTGATAATCGTGATAGCTGCATGCATGGCGAGCGTCCTCAGATCAGGTGCGAAAGCATGGCGGTCAAACCCCCAGCAGCCCGGTCAGCGCCGGGCTCTCGGCCACCTCGTTGGCCGGCCCGGTCAGCTCGACCAGACCCTTCTGCAACACCAAGGCCCGATCGCTGTGCGCCAGCACGCGCCGAAAATCGCGGTCGACGATCAGGGTGGCGATGCCGCTGTCGCGGATATCCCCGATCACGTTCCAGATCTCGGTCACGATCAGCGGCGCCAGACCCTCGGTGGCCTCGTCCAGGATGATCAGCTCCGGATGGGTCATCAGCGCCCGGCCGATCGACAGCATCTGCTGCTCACCGCCGGAAAGCTGGCCGCCCAGGTTGGTGAGGCGCTCCTGAAGCCGCGGGAAGGTCTGCAGCACCCGCTCGTAGGTCCAGTCCCTGCGGCCGTCGCGCCCCGGTCGGGCGGCCATGACCAGGTTCTCGCGCACCGTGAGGTTGGTGAAGACGCCGCGCCCCTCGGGCACGTAGGCCACCCCCAGGCGCGCCACCTGGTGCGGCTTGGCGCGCGAGCAGTCCTGGCCGAAGAAGGCGATCTGACCCTGGCGCTGGGCCACGTGGCCCAACAGGGTCCGGATCAGGGTGCTCTTACCCATGCCGTTCCGGCCAAGCAGGCCCACGGTCATGCCGCTCGCGATCTTCAGATCGACGCCGTGCAGCACGTGGCTGGAGCCGTACCAGGCGTGCAGCCCCTGCGCGTCGAGCAGGTAGTCGGGCGCCGACATCAGTGCCCCTCCCCCAGGTAAGCCTGGCGGACATCGTTGCTGTTGCGGATGAAGTCGGGGTCGCCGCTGGCGATGACCGAGCCGTTCACCATCACGGTGATGCGGTCGGCGATGCGGAAGACGGCGTCCATGTCATGCTCGACCAGCAGGATCGCGTGCCCCTGCTTCAGCTCCTTGAGCAGGCCCAGCATGCGCTCGGTCTCCTCCGCCCCCATGCCGGCGAGCGGTTCGTCGAGCAGCAGGACCTGGGGGCCTGTCGCCAGGCACATGGCGATCTCGAGCTGCCGCTTCTGGCCGTGCGAGACCAGCCCGGCGATCCGCTCGAGCAGCCGTTCCAGACCGGTGCGGCAGGCGGAGTCCTTGGCCGCCTTCGTGGTGACCGAGCAGTGGTCGGCCGGCTGCCACCAGATCCAGGGTTTCTGCACGTGCGCCTGAGCCGCCAGCCGGCAGTTCTCGAACACGTTGAAGCTGGGATAGATCGTGTTGCGCTGATAGCTGCGCCCCAGACCGGCGCGGGCGCGGCGCGGCTGGGACCAGGAGGTGATGTCCTCGCCCATCAGCTCGACACTGCCGCCCGAGAGCGGGATCTCGCCGGAGAGCAAGTTGATCAGGGTCGACTTGCCGGCCCCGTTGGTGCCGATGACCGCGTGGACCGTGTTGCGCTCCAGCTCGATCGACACCTTGTTGACCGCGACCAGTCCGCCCCAGCGTCGGGTGATGTCGCGTCCGCGCAGCAGGATCTCTTGTCCGTTGGTGCTCATGCCTTGCCTCCCGTTCAGTCTTTCACCCTGTCAGCGCCGACCGCCAAACTGGGCGGTCCTCCGGACAGGTGTTTGCGCAGTTGGGTCGGCAGGCCCACCAGGCCGCGCGGCAGGAACGCGACGGCGGCGATGATCACCAGCCCCAGACCCAGGTGCCAGTGCTTGGCGAAGCTGCCGAACACGGCTTCCGACTTGAAGAACTCCTGCAGCAGCATGAAGGCGAAGGCGCCCAACACCGCGCCGGTCAGGTGGCCGAGCCCGCCGAAGATGATCATGATCAGGGCGGCACCGGAGACGTGCCAGCTCAGGAGCTCGGGGTTGACGAAGCCGTCCTTGACGGCAAAGAGGAACCCCGCCAGCCCCGCCAGCGCCCCGGAGATCGCGAAGGACGCGAGCTTGTAGGGATAGGTCGAAAAGCCGGTCGCACGGGTGCGCTGCTCGTTGACCTTGATGCCGGCCAGCGCCCGCCCGAAGCGAGAGCGCAGCAGGACCGCCAGGAAGAGGAAGACCAGGATCAGGCTCGCCAGGGTGAAGACGTACATCGTCATCGGATCGCCCAGGTCGATCAGGTCTCCGAGCCCGGGATTGAAGTAGAGGTAGATGCCGTCTGTCCCGCCGCCGAGCGCGGTGTCGTGCACGACGAAATAGGCCATCTGGGCGAAGGCCAGGGTCACCATGATGAAGTAGACGCCCTTGGTCCTGAGCGACAGGGCCCCGACCGGCAGGGCATAGAGCATCGCCGCGATCATCGAGGCCGGCAGCAGCCAGAGGATCGAGGCCGGACCATCTTCGGGCGACAGCAGCACGGCCGCATAGGCGCCGATGCCGAAGAAGGCGGCCTGCCCCAGGCAGATCAGACCGGTGCTGCCGACCAGCAGCTCCAGGCTGAGCGCCAGGATCGCATAGATCATGATCTTGGTGACCAGATCGATGCCGTAGCTATCGCCCGCGACCAGGGGGTAGAGGGCAAGAACGACAAACCCCGCTACGACGAATAGAGTCTCGGATCGTTGCATGTTACTCACCCCGCCCGGAACAAGCCGTCCGGCTTCCACAAAAGGATCAAGGCCATCGCCAGGTAGATCAGGACACCGGCGGCATCGGGCAGCAGCACCTTGCCGAAGGTGTCGACGAAGCCGATCAGCAAGGCCGCAACCAGGGCGCCCTGGATCGAGCCGATCCCGCCGATGACCACGACGACGAAGCAGATGATGAGGACCGAGTTGCCCATGCCCGGGTAGACCGAGGCCACCGGCGCCGCCACCATGCCGGCGATCGCGGCAAGCGCGAAGCCGGCGGCGAAGACGACCCGGTAGAGAAACTTGATATCGATGCCCAGCGACTGCACCATTTCCCGGTTGCTGGCGCCGGCGCGGATCATCATGCCGAGACGGGTGCGCGTGAAGACCAGGAACATGCCCACGACCAGGGCGAGGCAGACGACCGAGACGAAGATCCGATAGACCGGATAGGTCATCAATTCGCCCAGCGGTATGCTGCTGGACAGGATCTCCGGCACCGCCACGCCATGCACATCGTCGCCCACCAGCAGGCTGCGCACCTCTTCAAAGACCAGGATCAAGCCGTAGGTCATGAGCACCTGCTGCAGGTGCTCGCGCTCGTAGAGGTAGCTATAGAAGGCCCATTCCAGCAGGTAGCCCAGCAAGACCGCCAGGATCACCCCGACCACGAGCGTCGCGAAGAAACCGCCGCCGAAGGTCGATTCCACAAGCGGTGCCAGCGCGAAGGCCATGTAGGCGCCGATCATGTAGAAGCTGCCGTGCGCCAGGTTGATCACCCCCATGATCCCGAAGATCAGGGTGAGCCCGGAGGCAACGAGAAACAGGAGCAGCCCGTACTGCACAGCGTTCAGGCACTGGATTAGAAAGATCGTGATGTCCATAGCCATCCTCCCCGGCTTCTGACCCACCCGCGCCCGGGAGTGCGCGGGTGGGTCAGGCGACGCCTTGGTCCGACCTGCGGGCTACATGCGGCAGCCGCGCGCCGGGTCGGCCAGCGCCGTGCTGGCCACGCCAATCTTCTTGTTCTCGCCGTCCACCACCTCGCGCAGGTAGATGTCCTGCACGGGGTTGTGCGCCTTCGACATGGTGAAGGCACCGCGGGGGCTGTCGATCGTCGCCGTCTCGACCGCGGCTGCGATCTCGGCCACCTTGGCGGGATCGCCTCCGGCCGCGGTCAGGCCGACGTCGAGGATCTGCGCCGCGTCATAGCCCTGAACTGCATAGACGTCCGGCGCCATGCCGTAGGCCTTCTCGTAGGCCGCACGGAATGTCTCGTCGCTGGCGATACCCAGGCTGTCGGCATAGTGCAGGGTGGTCTTCACGCCGCTGGCGTCGGCACCCTGGGCCTCCAGGGTCCCATCGGTCAGGAAGCCGGTTCCATAGAGCGGGATCTGCTGCCCGAGTCCGGCCGCGGCATAGTCCTTCACGAACTTGACGGCGCCGCCGCCGGCGAAGAAGGCGAAGACGGCGTCCGGCTTGGCCGCGGCGATCTGGGTCAGCAGGGCCTGAAACTCGACGTTCGGGAAGGGGACGTAGAGCTCTTCCACGACCTCGCCGCCGGCGCCCTCGAAGGCCTCCTTGAAGCCCTTCACCATCTCCTCGCCCGCCGCGTACTTCCAGGTGATGGCCACCGCTTTCTTGTGACCCTCCGCCGCCATGGCCTCGCCCATCGCATAGCCGGGCTGCCAGTTGCTGAAGCTGCTGCGGAAGATGTTCGGCGCGCACATCGGCCCGGTCACGGCATCCGCGCCGGCATTGGGCACCACCAGCAGCGTCTTCGACTGCTTGGCGACCTTGGCCATCGCCATGGCCACGCCCGAATGCACCGGACCGACGAGGACGTCGACCTTGTCCTGCTTGATCAGCTTGTTGACGTTGTCGATGGCCTTGGCCGGGTTGGCCTCGCTATCGACCTTGACGTAGTCGACCGTGGCGCCGCCGAGGCTGCCGCCCTTCTGATCGACATAGAGCCGAAAACCGTTCTCGATCGCGGTGCCGAGCGAGGCGTAGGTGCCGGTCGCAGGCAGCATGAAGCCGACCTTGACCGTCTCGGCGGCACTTGCGAGCGTGATCGGCAGGCCCAGCGCAAAGGCCGAGGCCAGGGCGATCCTTCGATAACTTGTCTTGATCATGTCTGTATTCCTCCCTCGCTCCGCCGGAAACCGGCGGCAAGATCAACGTTGAGTTCGTGATTCTGGACGCCGGGTCGGCAGCGTTACTTGGTGTTCACCAGCGCCTTGATTTCCTGGAGGCTCTCCAACGCCCGGGTGTTGATCCGGGCCATCACGTCGGACTGGGCCTTGCGCGCCATCTCCGCCAGATCCTTCATGTCGGCGACGGCCTTTTCGTAGGTGGCACGCGCCAGCGCCGCCTGCTTTTCCGGGTCGGGCGCCCCGCTGGCCGAAGACTTGAAGGCCTCCTGCGCGCTCTCCATCGCGTGCAGCAGGATCTCGCCCTGCTTCTGCGCCAGCTCCTGGATGCAGGCCATGGTGGCCGCGTTGGCCTCCACCAGCGCGTCCATGTCGTGTCGACGGGATTCGACGATGGCCTTCATATCGACCCCGGGCAGTTGGAACTGTTCCATCGCCTTCATCAGACCGTCGAAGGGGTTGGTCGGGGCGGCGGTGGGTTTCTTCGTCATGTCTCTTCTCCCTGTTCTTGCGTGTTGTTGAAGTCTTCGTCCGGCCGGAGAGGCGTCACCCGCTCGCGCGCGAGGTGGGCATCACCAGGGCTTCGCCGTCGAGCACGACCTGGCCCTGCACCGTGCACACGGTGGTCAGGGTCACACGCCGCTTCTCTGGATTGAGGTCCTTGACCGTCACGGTCGCCTGCACCGTGTCGCCCGCGCGCACCGGGGCCTTGAACCGCAGGTTCTGGCCCAGGTAGACGGTGCCGGGCCCGGGCAGGCGGCCGGCGATCGTCGCCGAGACCACGCCGGCGGTCAGCATTCCGTGCGCGATGCGTCCCTTGAACGGGGTGGTGCGCGCGTACTCCTCGTTGATGTGCATGGCGTTGTTGTCGCCCGACGCACCGGAGAAGAGGACGATGTCCGCCTCGGTGATGGTCTTGGCGAAGCTGGCGCTCATGCCGGGTTCGAGGTCCTCGAAGTCGTAACCGTTCAGATCGTTCATCGCGTTCCCCCTTGTGCCTCTGCTTTTCGATGCCGGCGGCCGCGTCAGGCCTGCACCAGCGACGCTTCCTTTGCCGGAGCCGCCTCCGGATTGCGGTACTTTCCGAGGCGCTGCTGGTAGAGCACCTCGGCGGCCGCGATGCTCTCCTCCTTCACGTGCCCGTACCCGCGGATCTCGTCCGGCACCCTTGCCAGCGCCACGGCGGCGGCATGGTTCTCCGGCCGCAGGGTTGCGGCGATCTCGTCCAGAAGCGCGACGTAGTCCTCGATCAGCTTGCGCTCGCGGCGGCGCTCCTCGGTCTTTCCGAAGATATCGAGCGAACCACCGCGCAGACCCTTGAGCCGGGCCAGTACCCGGAAGGCGCGCAGCATCCAGCCACCGAACTGCCGCTTCTGCAGATGCCCGGTGACGGGATCACGCTGGGAGATGCTGGGCGGGGCCAGGTTGTACTTGACCGTGTAGCCATGCTTGAAGGTGGCATCGAGCATCGCCAGGAAGGCCGGATCGCTGTGCAGCCGCGCCACCTCGAACTCGTCCTTGTAGGCCATCAGCTTGTAGAGGTAGCGCGCGGCTGCCTCGGCCAGGTCGCTCTTGCCAGGCACTGCCCGCCGCTCGGCGTCGACGATCCGCTTGACCACCTCGGCGTAGCGGCGCGCGTAGGCCTTGTCCTGGTATGCGATCAGGTCGGGCAGCCTGACCTCGAGCAGGCGCCTGGTCTCGCCCTCGGCGCCGACGCCGTCCACCAGGGCGCGTGCCGCCTTGTCCAGCTCCGGCGCCCGCTGCGCCTCGGGTGCATACTTGGCGATCTCGGCCTCGACGAAGGCACGGTCGACCAGCGCCATACGGCCCCAGCGGAAGGCGGCGATGCCCTGCTCGACCCCGACCCGGGCCTGTTCGATCGCGGTCTCGATCGACTGGGCCTTCATCGGCAAGGTGCCGGCCTGATAGGCGACGCCGACCATGAAGAGGTTGGCCGCCATGCTGTCGCCGAAGAGCCCGTAGGCCAATGCCTCGCCGTCGAGATAGACGTTATCGGCCTTGCGCGTGACCCTGTCGATGCCGGCCGTCAGCCGCTCGATCGGCGGGAACTGCACCTGCCGGTCGGAGACCATGTAGCCGGTCGGCGTCTCGGTGGTGGAGACGACGGCGATGGTGCGCTCCGGCAGGCACTTGTCGAGATTCTTCTTGCTGGAGGCGTTCAGGATGTCGAAGCCGAGGTAGAGGTCGGTTCGACCGTCGGCGATCTTGTTGGCGCCCTCGAAGGGGGCGTTGGTGATCTTGATGTCTGAGACGACGGGGCCGCCCTTCTGCGCCAGGCCGGTCTGGTTGAGACCGATGACGTGCTTGCCTTCCAGCCGTGCCGCGTTGGAGATCGTTGCCGCAACGGTCACGCCCCCGGTACCGCCGATGCCCATGATGTGGACGCCGAAGCCGAAGCTGTCGTCCACCTTGAAGACCGGATCGGGCAGGTTGCGGTCGAGCGCCGGGATCCGGCCCTTCTTCTTGCGCTTCGCCTTGCCGTCGGCGGCGGTCGGCTCGGGGTTCGGGGTGATGGTGAGGAACGAGGGGCAGAAGCCTTTGACGCAGGAGAAGTCCTTGTTGCAGGAAGACTCGTGGATCCGGGTCTTGCGGCCGAACTCGGTTTCGACCGGGATCACGCTCATGCAGTTGGACTTGACGCCACAGTCGCCGCAGCCCTCGCAGACACGCTCGTTGATGACGATGACCTCGGCCGGCTGTTCGGCCTTGCCGCGGCTGCGCGCGCGCCTGACTTCGGCCGCGCACTCCTGGTCGTGCAGCAGGACGGTGGTCCCCGGCGTCTGGGCCAGCAGGCGCTGCGCCTCGGCCAGACGGTCGCGGTGCCAGACCTCAGTGCCGCCCGGCATGCTGGGTAGGCGTCCCGGCTGATCGCTGGTGACAATGACCTTCTTGACGCCGTTGGCCAGCAGCTCCGACACCATCTGCTGCACCGGATGCAGCCCCATGATCTCCTGGCCGCCGGTCATTGAGGTGTGGGCGTTGCGCAGCAGCTTGAAGGTGATGTTGACGTCGTTCGCGGCACAGTAGCGGATCGCCAGGCTGCCGGAATGGGCGTAGGTGCCGTCGCCCATGTTCTGGAAGATGTGCTCGACGTCGGTGAAGGGCGTCATGCCGATCCACTGGGCGCCCTCCGCGCCCATCTGCGTGCCCATCACGACGTTGCGCTTCATCCACATCGCCATTGTGTGGCAGCCGATCCCGGCCGAGACCACGCTGCCCTCGATCGCCTGGGTCGAGCTGTTGTGCGGGCAGCCGGAGCAGTACCAGGCGGTGCGCGCGACCGTCGGCAGCTTGGCCCGCTCGCAGATTTCGTCGAGCCGGGTCAGCCAGGTCTCGGCCGACTCGATCTGCAGCTTGCGCTTCAGCCGGCTGACCAGGGCGCGGCCGATCATGTCGGACTCGAGCTCACCGTAGTGCGGCAGCAGTTCCCGCTCTTCCTCGTCGAACTTGCCGACGACGCGCGGCGCGTCGGTCATGCCGTAGAGCACGTTCTTCGCGAACATCTCGAGGAAGGGACGCTTCTCCTCGATCACGAAGATCTCCTCCAGCCCGCGCGCGAAGTCGCGCACGACCGTGGGCTCCATCGGGAAGAGCATGCCCATCTTGAGGATACGGATGCCGTAGCGCCGCAGCGCCGCCTCGTCCAAACCCAGCTCGAGGAAGGACTGCTGCAGGTCGTGATAGGCCTTGCCGGCGGTGATGATGCCGAACCAGGCGTCGTCGTTGCGGAAGACCACCTTGTTCAGGTTGTTCGCCAGGGCATAGCGCTTGGCCACCTCGAGGCGCCGCGTGTAGAGCGACTGCTCCATCTCCAACGCCTCGACCTGCACGTTCATGCCCAGGTTCATGTGCGGCGTGAAGCGCTCGTCCCCGAACATCAGGTCAGGCGTGGTGAAGGTCAGGCGGTCGGGCGAGACCTCCGCCGTGCCCCAGCCGTCGGCCACGTTGGTAACGATCTTGAGGCCGACCCAGAGGCCAGCCAGCCGCGACATCTGATAGCCGTGCAGGCCGAGATCCAGGATCTCCTGCACCGTGCCGGGATAGAGCGACGGCATCCCCAGATGGAACAGCATCGGCTCCGACTGGCTGCAGAGTGAGGAGGACTTGCAGCTCGGGTCGTCGCCGACAACGGCCAGAACGCCGCCGTTCTTGTCGATGCCGGTGTAGTTGGCGTGCTTCAGCGCATCGCCGGAGCGATCGACGCCCGGGGCCTTGCCGTACCACATGCCGGTGACGCCATCGAGCTTCTGGCCGCCGACCGCATGGATCATCTGCGTGCCCCAGACCGCAGTCGCCGCCAGGTCTTCGTTGAGCCCATCGACGAAGTGGATCTGGTTTTCGATCAATAGCTTCTGGCGCTTGAGGAAGGCGGCATCAAGCATCCCGACGGGGGAGCCGCGATAGCCGGAAACGAACATGCCGGTCTTGAGACCTCGGCGGGCGTCGCTGCGGACCTGATCCAGGGTCAGGCGCACCAGGGCATCGATGCCACCGATATCGATGACTCCCTCTTCCGCAGTGATGGCGTTGCGGCTGTCCTGCTGCACTGGTGCTTTTGCTGTCATCGCTCCAACTTCTCCAGTAAATGGACGCGGTGGTCTCGGGCGTGCGGCTAACGCCCGAGCGCCTTCGCCGACACGCCGGCGATGCCCCAGTTCTCCTTGGGCACGTCATGAATCCAAACGCGGACGTTTTCCTTGGGTGCACCGACCGCTTCTTGCAGCGCCTCGGTCACCTTTTCGATGACCGCACGCTTCTGGTCTTCACTTCGCCCTTCCATCAGGAAAATTTGTGCAAATGGCATAGGTCTTCTCCCGAGTACGACGCGTCTTGAGGGCCGGCGGGCTGCCGGCTCACACGAAGCGCATCGAGACTGTGCCCAGGTCCTGGTAGCGCACGGCGACACTGTCGCCCGGCGCGACGGCGATCGCTTCGGTGACGCCACCGGTCATGATGAAGCTGCCGGCCGGGATCTCCTGGCCGCGTGCGCCCAGATGGTTGGCGAGCATGGCCACGGCCGCGAGCGGATGGCCCAGTACCGCCGCACCGGCGGCCATGGTCACCACATCGCCGTTCTTCTCCAGCACCACGCCCAAGGTTCTGAGGTCGAGGTCGTCGAGATCGCGCGCCCGCCCGCCGATCACAAAACGCGAGGCCGAGGTGTTGTCGGCGACCACGCTCTTCAGATCGAACTTGAAGTCCCGGTAGCGGGAGTCGATGACCTCGACCGCCGGCACCACCAGGTCGGTCGCCGCCATCACCGCGCCGACATGGCAACCGGGACCCTTGAGGGGCGCCTTGGTGACGATGCAGATCTCCGCCTCGATCTTGGGGTGGATCAGCTCCGAGGTCTTGATCTCGCCGCCGTCGGGGCTGGCCATGTAGTCGCTGAGGAAGCCGAAGACCGGCGTCTCGACCCCCATCTGCTTCATCTTGGCAAAGGAGGTCAGGCCGCACTTGAGCCCCACCGTCTTCTGGCCGCGAGCCTCCTTCCTGCGCCGGATCTCTTCCTGGATGGCGTAGGCGTCGTCCCAGTCCATGTCCGGGTGGTCGTCGGTGATCTTGACGACGTCGCGGACTTCGAGCTCGGCAGTCTCGAGGTGTTCGGCCAGACTCTTAATCGTGTTGCTATCGAGTTTCATGGTGCAATCCCCCTAGATGAAGCGGACCGAGGTGGCGCCGAGTCCGCCGACGCTGCAGGTGAGGCTGTCGCCGGCTTTGACCGGCACCAGCGGGGACTGCGATCCCGAGAGGATGATCTCGCCGGCCTTCAGCGCGATGCCGAGCCGGCCCAGGGTGTTGGCGAGCCAGGCGACCGCGTTCACCGGCGAACCCTGCACGGCCGCACCGGTCGAGGTGCTGATGACCTCTCCGTTCTTCTCCAGAACCATGCCGGCCAGCGCGAGGTCGATCTTGCGCGGGTCCTTGCGCAGGCCACCGAGGGTGAGGACACCGCAGGAGGCGTTGTCGGCGACCGTGTCCTGGATCTTGATCTTCCAGTCCTTGATCCGGGAATCGACGATCTCGAAGCAGGGCATGACGCAGTCGGTGGCGCGCAGCACGTCGGCCGCGGTGATACCCGGGCCGACCAAGTCGCGCCCCAGCATGAAGGCGACCTCCGCCTCGGCCTTGGGCGCGATCATGCTGTCGGCCTCGATCGCCTCACCCTCGTTGAAGACCATGCCGGAGGTCATCTGCCCGAAGTCGGGCTGATCGACATTCAGCATCTGCATCACGATCTTGCTGGTGACGCCGATCTTCTTGCCGACCACACTCTCGCCGGCATCCAGGCGGCGCTGGACCATGCGGAGCTGGATGCGATAGGCGTCCTCGATGGTGATGGCGCTCTCGCGGTCGGTCAGCGGGTCGACCGGGCTGCGGTCGATTAGAGCCTGGTAGAGCTCGTCGCCGTAGTGTTTGATCTTCTCTTCGTTTATCATGGTCAACTCTATTCACCGTCGTGTTGAGAAGGACTTCGTCAGGAAATCCGACACCAAAGCCCGTACAAGGCCAAAACCAAGAACGAATCAGTACTTGATCATGACGTTGCGGAGCTCGGTGTAGAACTCCAGGGAGTGGACACCGCCCTCGCGGCCGATGCCGGATTGCTTCGAGCCGCCGAAGGCGGTCCGGAGGTCGCGCAGGAACCAGCTGTTGATCCAGCAGAGGCCGACCTCGATCTGATGGGCGACGCGGTTGGCCCGGCCAAGGTCCTGAGTGAAGACCGCGGTCGCCAGCCCGTAGGGCGTATCGTTGGCCATCGCCACCGCCTCCGCCTCGCTGTCGAAGGGCTGGATGTGGCAGCAGGGTCCGAAGATCTCCTCGCGGACCACCGCGGCGCTCTCCGGCAGACCGGTCCAGATCGTCGGCTGCACCCAGGCGCCCTCCTTCAGGTCGTCCGGCATCTCCGGCACGCCGCCGCCGGTGACCAGGGTTGCCCCCTCGTCCTTGGCCTTCTGATAGTAGGAGAGGACCTTCTGGCGGTGCTCTTGGCTCACCAGCGGCCCGATCTTGGTGGCCGGGTCGTTCGGCCGGCCCGGAGTCATGCCTTCCGCTTTGGCCGCGAGCGCCTTGACGAAGCGGTCGAAGATCGGCCGCTCGACGTAGACCCGCTCGGTCCCGAGGCAGACCTGGCCGCAGTTCTCGAAGGCGGAGCGCGTGACCGTGTCGACGGTTGCCTCGAAGTCGCAGTCGGCGAAGACGACCGCGGCGTTCTTGCCGCCGAGCTCCAGCGACACCGGACGGATACCGTCGGCGCCGGCCTTCATGATGGCCGTACCGGTCCCAGTTTCGCCGGTGAAGGTGATGCCGTCGACACCCGGATGCGAGGTGAGGAAGGCACCGGCCGAGTCCGGCCCGAAACCGTGCACCACGTTGTAGACGCCCGGCGGCACGCCGACCGCGTTCATCACCTCGCCCAGCAAGGTCGCGGTGCGCGGTGTTTCCTCGGAAGGCTTCACCACCACCGCGTTGCCGCAGGCCAGCGCCGGCCCGACCTTCCAGGTCATCAGCAGCAGCGGCAGGTTCCAGGGGCAAACCACAGCGATCACGCCGCGCGGCACGCGCACGCCGTAGCTGAGCGCGGTCTTGCCGTCCGGGGTGCGCATCGAGAAGGATTCGGTAGAGGCGTTCTTGATGGTGTCGGCGAAGATCTTGAAGTTCGCCGCACCGCGCGGGATGTCGACGTGGGACGCCAGACTGCGCGGCTTACCGGTGTCGGCGGTCTCGGCCTCCAGGAAGTCGTCGAAACGGCGATTGATCTCGTCGGCGACGGCGTCGAGCAGGCTGACGCGCTCGTTCACCGGGAGCGCCCCCCAGGCCCCCCGCAAGGCCTTCCGCGCCGCGCCGACGGCGGCATCGACCTCCGGCCGGCCCGCCTCGTAGACCTGTCCGATCAGCGAGTTGTCGATGGGCGTGCGGTTCTCGAAGGTCTTTCCGCTCTCGTTCTTAACGAACGCGCCGTCGATGAAGTTCAAGATCTCTTTCATGGTCTACTCTTCTGCGAAGGTGTGAGGTGGTCCCAAGTCATTGCCGGTCAGCCCGCGACGTCATCGGCCGCCAGGCCGAGGGCATCGACGCCGGCCTGCGCACAGGCTTCGTCCTGCTGTTCGGAGCCGCCGGACGCCCCGATGCCGCCGATCAGGCGACCCTGGTGACGCAGCGGCAGTCCCCCGCCGAAGCAGACCATGCGCGGACGCATCGGGATGCCGCTGCGCACCGCCGGCGAGTGCTGCTGCAGCGCCTCGGTCCAGGCCGAGGTCGGCAGGCCGAAGCCGGCGGCCGTGTAGGCCTTGTCGATCGCGATATCGATCGAGTGCAGGAAGGCCCCGGGCATCCTGAGGAAAGCCGCCAGGTTGCCGCCGGCATCGACCACCGCGACGTTCATCTTGAGCCCGGCCTCTTCGGCCCAACGTGCGGCAGCCTGCACGGCGGCTGCCGCCGCCTGCCAGTGCACCACGTCCTGCTGCGCATGGATCTGCATGGCATCACGTGAAGACGGAGAGGAACGCTTCGTTGAGCTTGCGATCGTGATAGAAGATCGCCGGCCCGAGCGTTTCGTCGTACCAGGTAATCGTCGGCTTATCCGGATAGTAATAGTAACCGCCGGAGAAGACTTCGTTCCGATTACCGGACGGATCGAAGAAGTAGATCGTCTCACCGCGGGTGATGCCGTGCCTGGTCGGCCCGATGTCGATCGAGGTCTTGGTACGCGACAGGATATCGCCGGCCCTGAGCACGCTTTCCCAGCTGCCGATCAGGAAGGAGGCGTGATGGATCTTGCCCTTCACCGGCTGGCGAATGAAGGCCACGTCGTGCGCCTTGTTCGAGCAGGTGAGGAAGGCGGCGATCATGAAGTCCTTGTTGGCGGCGGTCACCACCTTCTCGGCCAGACCAAAACCGAGGATGCGGGTGAAGAGATCCAGGGTGCCGTCGAGGTCGTCGCCGTAGAGCAGGCAATGATCAAAGCGCGAGGGCGCGATGCCGTGCAGGCCGTCGGGCCAGGGATCGGGGTTGATGTTCGGACCGTCGGTGCCGCACTTGTTGCCGAGCACCTCCTTCTCGGCATAGAGCTCCATCACGTGTCCGGTCGGGATCGTGAAGCGGAAGCGCTCGCCGGTGCCGGGGTGCTCGCCAGCCGGAATCCAGCCGATGTCCGTGCAGAGCCCCGAGTCCTCGATGTCGCCGGCCAGCTTCTTTAAGGTGGCGGGCGAATCCACCTTCCAGGCCATGTAGTCCATGCCGGCCTCGTCGGCCTCGCGGAGCACCACGCTGTGGTGGTCCTGCTCGTCCCAGGCCTTGAGGAAGACGCGCTTGTTGGCCTCGTCGCGCGCGGTTATTTCAAGACCGAGAACGTCCCTGTAGTGGGTCAGTGCGGGCTCGAGTTCGACCACCCGTAAAGCCACGTGCCCAGGGCGCAGAACGCCAGTCAGTGCCATCAGCGTCTCCTTTCCGGTTTAACTGTTGCAGGCGCCTCTATTGCCACTCCGAAGTTGAAGGACGCCTTGGTACGAACGGTGGTGGGCTCCCAGACGCGGCCCAGCACCTGCAGGGTGAGGTCGCTCAGCGGGTAGACCTTGCAGGCGAGGACGCAGTTCTCCGCTTCCTCCTGCTCGCTCACCACCGCGCGGCTCATCTTCCGGGTCTGGTAGCGGCCGGCCGTGATGCGCACCATGCAGGCGCCACAGCCGCCGTTGCGGCAGCCGACCGGTATGCCGTGGCAACGGCCTCTCTCCATCGCCGCGAGCACGTTTTCCGCTTCGGCGCAGGCGAAGGTCTCGCCGCTGCTTTCGACCGTGATGCGATGCTCCGTCCCGCCTGCTGCGGTCTTATCGCCGTCGCCGCCCGGTCGCTCCCGGGTTTCTCTGTTCGTTTGTTTCGCCACCTCGGCGCCTCCCCGTCTGGTCTTCGCCGATCAGCCGAGATCGCCGCCGCCCACAGGCAGCACCGATCCGGTGACGTAGGACGACTCGTCGGAGGCGAAGAACAGAATGGGTGCGACCTGTTCCTCGATCGTTCCGTAGCGATGCATCAGGCTCGAGGCCGTGGTCTGGTCGACGATGCCCTGATACCAGGCCTTCTCCACCTCGCTTTGCTCGGCGTCATTGCGCGGGATCTTGCGTGGCGGCGCCTCGGTGCCGCCGGGTGCGGTGGCGTTGATGCGGATGCCGTTGCCGGTCTGCTCCATCGCGATCGATGCGGTGAGCGCATTGACCCCGCCTTTGGCCGCCGCATAGGGCACGCGGTAGATCGAACGTGTCGCGATCGAGGACACGTTGACGATGGTCCCGCCCTTGCGCTCGATCATCGACGGCAGAACCGCCCGGCAGCACCAGAGGGTCGGAAACAGCGAGCGCCTGATCTCGCGCTCTATCTCCTCCTCAGCGTAGTGCTCGAAGGGCTTGGTCCAGATCGTGCCGCCCACGTTGTTCACCAGGACGTCGATCCGGCCGAAGCGGCCGAGCGCCTCCTCGACCATGCGCGTCGCGCCGGCGAAGGTCTCGAGGTCGACCTCGAAACCCTGGCAGCTGCCACCAGCACCTAGGATCTCGGCGGTGACCTCGTGCACCAGCGGCGATCGGTCCACCGCGAAGACGGTGCCCCCCTCGGCGGCGATGCCGAGCGCCACGCCGCGGCCGATGCCCTGTGCGGCACCGGTCACGATCGCGACCTTCTCCTGGAAACGGTCGGCCTGGCCCATGGTCAGTCCGCCTGTGCCGTCGCCGTGAACTTCTCGAAGAAGAAGTTCCTCGGCTGAACGCCGGCTTTCGCCATCCAGTTCCGCACCCCGTCGACCATCGGCGGCGGGCCGCAGACGTAGACGTCGACCTCTCCGCCGTTCAAGCTGTCGGCGGGTAGGTGGTCGGTCACATAACCGGTGTGTGGATGCCCGCTCTCCGGATCGACCACGACGGTGAAGTAGTCGAACTCGGACATGACCGCCTTCAGGTCGGCCAGAGTGTCGAGTTCGACCAGGTCTTCGGCCGTGTTGACGCCGTAGCCCAGCAGGATCGGCTGGTCGGTCCGGTTGTCCTTCAACCACAGCAGCATCGAGAGGAAGGGCGCGAGCCCGGTTCCGCCCGCAAGCATCAGGATCGGTCGGATCGTTGGCCGCAGGTAGAAGGCCCCGTAGGGTCCCGTGAAGGCGAAGGATTCGCCGCAGGTCGCCTTGTTGCGCATGTAGTCGCTCATCAAGCCGTCCGGGACGTCGCGGATGAGGAAGGACAGGTCCTCCATGTTCGGCGCGGAACTGAACGAGTAGGACCGAGTCTTGTCCGTCCCCGGCACCTGGATGTTGACGTACTGGCCGGGCAGGAACGGCAACGGCTCCTCGAGTTGCAGGGAGAAGACCACGGTCGTCGGCGACTCGCGTGAGAGTGTCTCCAAGGTGGCCTCGTAGGAACTCACCTGCGTCTTGCAGGCATGCGACGAGGCCGGCACGCAGATGACGCAGTCGGAGGTAGGCCGCATCTGGCAGGACAGCACGTAGCCCTCTGCGGCCTCCTCATCACTCAGCGCGTCCTCGATGTAGACCCCCATCTCGTAGCTGCCGCTCTCGCACAGGCACTTGCAGGTGCCGCACGCCCCGTCCCGGCAGTCGAGCGGGATATTGATCTTGGACCTGTAGGCCGCGTCGGAGATCAGTTCCTGCCCTCCGCACGAAATGATGCGCGAGACACCATCCTCGAACTGCAGCGCGATCTTGAAGGTCATCGCAACAATCCTCAGATATGATACACGTCGAGCATATGGCGAATGTAGTCGTTCTTAAGAACAACATACTTGCTCTTGATCAAAGGTCGCTCACCACTGGTGTCCAGACGGTAGCGCGAGACTCCGAAGTACACATCTGTATTGTGATATCGATAGTTGTGCGTGATCCAGTTGAAGCAAACATCGACCGAGTCAGAGTCCTGCTCCAGGATCTCCAGGTTGGAGATCGACCGGCTGAAGCGCGTTTCCGGTATCGTTGCGCTCGACCGGTCGGTCTCGATGCGGAAGACCCGGTCCTCCAGGCCTTGCCGGTTCGGGTAGTAGATCAGCGAGACCTCGTTCTGCGGGTCCGTGGTAAGGGCGCCGTCGTCGTCCCAGGCCGGCACGTGATAGGTCACGTCCTCAGCATAGAACCCCAGCCAATCCTCCCAGCGCTTCTCGGCTTGCGCGCGGGCCTCCTCGAACAGGAAGGCCTCAATGGCTTCTCGTGATAACATCAGACCCCCCTGTTTGCGCTTTCGGCCGCGATGGCCTTCTTCATGGCTTGCAGCCAGTATTCGTGCTGCGCGATGTAGAGGCCCTCGTCCTCGGTCTTCACGCAGCTAAGCTCGGGTTTCAGGCCGATCTCCTCGGCCGTCGCATCGGCGCCCCTGATCCAGTGGGTGGCGCCGCGGCTCATGTCGTTCCACTTGACCGCACGGGCCTCGAAACCCTCCTGGCAGGCGCGGAACTCCTCCAGGTCGTCGGGCGTGGCCATCCCGGTGGCGTTGAAGAAGTCTTCGTATTGGCGGAGCCGCCGCGCGCGCGCCTCGGCCGGCTCGCCGATCGGGGCCATGCAGTAGATCGTGACCTCGCTCTTGTTGACCGAGATCGGCCGCACCACGCGGATCTGCGAGCTGAACTGATCCATCAGGTAGACGTTGGGGTAGAGGCAGAGATTGCGCGACTTGCGCAGCATCCAGTCGGCCTTGGCCTCGCCGAAGCTCTCGATCCACTCCTCGCGCTTGCCCCACAGCGGCCGGTCCTGGGGATTGTCCCAGTTGGTCCAGAGCAAGATATGACCATTCTTGAAGCCGTAGGAGCCGCCACCGTTCTTGGCCCAGGCACCGGCATCCATCGCCTTGATGTTGTCGCTGCCGCCAGCCTTGCGATGGTGGATGGTGGCCGCGTAGTTCCAGTGGGTCGCGGTCACGTGATAGCCGTCGGCACCGTTTTCGGCCTGCAGCTTCCAGTTGGCATCGAAGGTGTAGGTCGAGGCACCGCGCAGCACCTCGATGCCCTCAGGCGCCTGATCGACCATCATGTCAATGATCTTGGTGGTCTCACCCAGGAAGTCCTGCAGCGGCTCCACGTCCGGGTTGATGCTGCCGAAGAGAAAACCGCGATAGCTCTGAAAGGCACCCAGCCGCTTCAGGTCATGGCTCTGCTCGCTATTGAAGGTAGGCGGGTAGCCGGCATCGGCTGCCTGATCCTTTACCTTCAGCAACTTGCCTTTGTTATTGAACGTCCAGCCATGGAACGGGCAGGTGAAGGACGATTTGTTCCCCTTCTTGTGACGACACAGGGTAGCGCCGCGATGGGTGCAGACGTTCAAGAGCGCGTGGAGCGCGCCCTCCTTGTCCCGGGTGATGACGACGGGCTGGCGACCGACGTGCAGCGTGAGGAAATCGTTGGCGTTGGGGATCTGGCTCTCGTGCGCCAGGTAAATCCAATTGCCCTCGAAGATATACTTCATCTCCAGCTCGAAAAGAGCCTCGTCGGTAAAGACAGAACGATCCAGGCGATAGAGTTGGGCCTGCGCATCGTCCTGTAGAAACTTGTCCAGTCGACCGACGGTTACCTGATTTCCGGAGAACACATCATCCATAGGGAGTCTCCTAGTGCTTAGGTCAGCAAGGTGTGATCGGTGGAGGGAAGCGCCCGTAAGGGTGAAGCGAACGCAGCCAAGGGCGCGCGCCACGCCGACAGAGGCGTTGCACGTCCCGTTGGCGGCGGATCACCGCGGACGGATTTCGGGCTCGGGGCTTGCATTCTGGTTTCCTCCCGTTGCTGCGGTGCCGGACCGTGAGGGCCAGGTTCCGCCTTGATTTTTTTCTCTGCCCCTCATCAATGCAAAAAGCGTGCCAAGAATCTTTCGTCATTGAGGCAAGAGAAGAAATTTTATTAGTTTCAGGGATTTACATGTTTGCACCCGGCGTCGCCGGAAACGCTGCGCAGTGCGCAATGAACCAAATGATCCATTGTCAAACCCTGCCCAGCAGCAAGATTGAACCAAATGATAAACAACTTTCATTTGCATTATAAATTGCCCTATTGATTCTTATCGGATGTGGTGATAGTCCTCCTCAGGCTCTGGATGGCTGATGCTTTCCGGAACGGATATATACTTCCAAATTGGAAATATTGTTTGACCGACAGGCCACCCGGCTGCGCTTGCAAAGCGGCTGAGGGGCGCCTAGGCTGCCCAAAAATCAAAGGAACGAACCTCATACGGGGATGGAGGCTATAGTCTTGGGCGATCATCGACAGGAGCGGGGTCCGAGGGACCAGTCCGATCACCTGCCGGTTTTGAGCGAAGGCCGCGCGGAGGTGGACAGGGTTCGCTTCCCGGACCTGACCGATCTGATGAGTCGGCTCCGCTTTTCCACGACCGACGGCAGAATATGGCTGGACGATCAGCGTATGCTGCTGATCCACGCGAAGGCCTTCGGTGCCTTCCGCCGCGAGATGATCGAGACTCTGGGATTGGACGTAGCGCGCGGCTTCTTCACCCGCATGGGCTATCACGCCGGCACGTCGGACGCGCAGATGGCCCGCAGGGTGCGCTCCAAGGCACCCCTGAAAGACATGTTCCTGGTCGGTCCGCAGATGCACTGTCTGGAGGGGATCGGCCTGTCCGAGCCGGTGCGACTGGACTTCGACATCGAGAAGGGCACGCACTACGGCGAGTTCGTCTGGACCCACCAGGTCGAGGACGAGGAGCACGTCCGCTATTTCCAGATCGGCACGGAGCCCTCCTGCTGGATGCAGATCGGCTACGCCTCGGGCTACTCCACCGAGTTCATGGGTATGCCGATCCTCTACCGCGAGGTGGAGTGCCAGTCGATGGGCCAGGCGGCCTGCCGCATCGTCGGCAAGCCGCTGACCGAGTGGGACGAGGAAGCGGCCGATGAGATGCGCTTCCTGACGCCTGACGATGGCGCCGGACAGCCGATGGGTAAGGCCTTCTCCGCAGGGACCAAGCTGGCCAGCCTGCCGAGCCTGGAGGGTGCGGAAGCGGGCGTCGTCGTCGGCATCTCTCCCGGCTTCAACTCCGCCCTCAACATGGTCCGACGCGTCGCCACGACCAACGCGACGGTGCTCTTCCTCGGCGAGAGCGGGGTCGGCAAGGAGGTCTTTGCGCGCGCCCTCCACCGGCTGAGCGCGCGCAGCGACAAGCCCTTCGTCGCAGTCAACTGCGTGGCGATCCCCGAAGAGCTGATCGAATCGGAGCTCTTCGGCGCCGAGCGGGGGGCCTACACCGGCGCGACGCAGTCCCGCGAGGGCCGCTTCGAGCGCGCCGACGGCGGCACCCTCTTCCTGGACGAGATCGGCTCACTCTCCGCTGACGCGCAAGGCAAGCTGCTGCGCGCCCTGCAGGAGGGCGAGATCGAACGGCTGGGCGGCACCCAGAGCCGCAAGGTCGACGTGCGGGTGGTGGCCGCCACCAACGTCGACCTCCGCGAGGAGGTCTCCGCCCACCGCTTCCGCGAGGACCTCTTCTACCGGCTGAACGTCTTTCCCATCCACATTGCGCCGCTGCGGGAGCGACGCGAGGACATCCCGCTGCTGCTGAACTACTTCCTGCAGCAGTTCAACCGGCTGCACGGCAAGCAGCTCACCGGCTTCACCCAGCGCGCCGTCGACGCGATCATGACCTACGGCTGGCCCGGCAATGTCCGCGAGCTCCGCAACGTCATCGAGCGCGGCTTCATTCTCGCCCACGACACCAACGTCATCGATACGCCGCAACTCTTCACCGACGAGGAGTCCTTCGAGGGGGAGTATCTGGGCATCGACCCGGAGGGCCAGTTGGTCTCGCATTCGCCGTCGGACCTGCTGAGGGACCGGGAGCCCCGCGGCGGCGTGGACGAGGCCTATCGCAGCATCGAAAACCTCCTGAAAGGGGGAGAAGCGGTCGGCGAGACCCTGTCCCTCGACGAGATCGAGACCGTCCTGCTGGCCAAGGCGGTGGAGCGAACCGACGGCAATGTCGCCGCTGCTGCCCGCCTGCTCGGCATCACCCGTCCGCAGATGGTCTACCGCCTCAAACGCAGCGGCATCGACCCGAGGCAGGTCTAGCGCAGGAGGCCACCAGATCGAAACGGTGTGCGCCTAAATCCTGCTCTACATCTTTGAAAGATAGAGCAGATCGCGATCCGCACGCGTCGCGCGGCGGATCGGCCGCGAAGGGCCGTAGCGCCGCTTCATGGACGGGCCGGCTCCCCGGCGAGCCGTCGTGTCGTCTCGAGGCCGCTCCTCACCGCCGCGACGATCTCGTCGGTCCCGCCGTGCCTGCGAACATAGCTCTCGGCATCCCAGCCGGCCGGTATGCGTGCCAGGGCAGCCCTGGCGGCCTCGCGATCGCCGAGGGCACCGGCGGCGATCGCGAGCAGCGTTTCGGCGATCGGGCGGCCGGACAGTGCCGCGCGTTCGGCCGTCTGGCGCATTGCCGCGAAGTCGCCCCTCATCATCTCGTCGGCAGCGATCAGATGGAAGTACCAGTCCGGTGGATTCACCGACCGGCTGATCGCCTCCTGCAACAGGGGCACCCCCTGGTCGAACCTGCCGCGCATCGCGAGGCGCCAGCCGAGTTGCGCCAGCGTGTCGGGATCATAGGGGTTCAGCTCAACGGCCCTGCGGGCAAGCCGCTCGCTCTCCTCATAGCGGCCGCGATAGTGCTGGATCGACGACAAGGCCTTGAGTGCGAGCACACTGTCGGGCGCGAGAGACTGCGCGCGCCGTGCGGCCTCCAATGCCAGGGTATACTCCGTCTCGAGCGGCACCGCGCCGGGATAGTCGAAACGCCCGGCATCGAGATGCAGCCAGCCGAGCATGGCCCAGGCATCGCTGTAGGCCGGATCGCGCGCCACCGCCGCCTCAAGGCACGCCAAGGTCGGCCCAAAGGTGCTGCTGGAGAAGCTTCGCCTGTGTTCATAGGCTTCAAGGACGCAGAGGTAGCTCTCGAGACTTGTCGTCTCGGCGCCGGCGCTTCGCGCGACCAGGTCTCGGCCAATCGGTCCGTATGGCTGCCCCAGCGCCGTTGCGATGCGGCCCGCGACCCTGTCGCGCAGCTCGGTCAGGGGGCCCGGCGCCAGCGCGACGCTGTAGGTGTCACTCCAGATGACCTCGTCGGTCCGAGAGTTCCGGAGATTTGCATTGATCTGCGCCTGCCCGCCCTCGGCGCTGATCTTCCCGCGGACGAGATAGAACTCCCCCGGTTGATCCCGCAGCTTGGCCGCAACGAGGGTCGGATCGGAGCCTTCGGGCGGCTCGTAGATTCGAAGCCCGTCGAAGCGCCGGAGGTCGTCGACGATCTCTATGCCGAGGCCGGCCGAGAGGATGCGCGCCTCCTCGGTGGCGTTGATGGCCGTGAAGGGCATGATCACGACCCGCGGATAGCCGCGCGCGGCCAACGGGTCCGACGGCGGAACGCGCTCCAGCACAAGCCAGGCGGCCAGCGCCACCACCAGCGCTGCGATGGCACCGATTGCGGCAACGACCCCTGGCCCTCGGCGCACACCGCGGATGCGCGGACCGGGAGCCGTCGGTGAGATTGGGCCCGATCCGGAAGGCGCCTCGGCCGCGATGGGACGCCCCTTCGGACTATCCGCGCTCGAACCGGACGGCAGCTCGTCTCGGAGCTGGAACAGCGGGGCATACCCACCCTTCGGAATCGCTATGCGGACCGGATCCGACGCTCCAGCGCCGATGTAGTAGCTGTCGAGATCGCGCCGCAGACGCCCGGCGTCGAGCCGCACGACCGGGTCGGACTTGCCGCTGAAGTCGCCATCGCGCCCATAGACCTCATGGGCAATGACGACGCCCTTCAGTCCCTGCGCCCGTCCGGCCAGCGCCTCCTCGACGACGAAGCGGAGGAACTCTCGACGCCGCTGACTCGTGGTGAAGTCCGTGCTGACGAGAATGCTCTTGAGAGCCGCCCGAACCGCATCGTCGGACGGGGCACTTACCGCAGCTTCGGCTCCTTCTCTGACCGAGTGTGACATGGATTCTCCAGATGCGTCCTGCGCACGAGACAGGACTCCCGGTCACTATGCCCTGTCAGCTCTCTCGTTCCGACCCCCGATTTCATCGCACTCCGGAGCAGGACGATGGCGTCTTCATTGGGGGGTACGTACCCGTAGGTCTCTCCCCCGCAAGACCGCGCCCCGGCAAGCTCGTGCATCCGTCCTTAGCGACGCCTCACCCGGGGGCAGGGAATGCATCCTTGGCACTTCACGTTGGAACGCTGGCCGGAACGCACATTCTCGATCCATCGGCGCCTGAGGGACGATCCGCGCTTTCGCGAGATCGTCGGCGACTACGAGATCGCCCGCGCCGCACAGCAGCACTGGCGCGCGGCGGATCCGCCTGGGACGCGACGGATCACCGACTACGAGCGGATCGTCCGGGAACTGGAAGAAGAGATCGAGCAGAACCTGAGCTCTTTGGTCCCGCCGACTCGTTCGGATGCGCAGATCGGCCGGAGTCACGAGATCCGCGCGCCCGCCAAGCCAGCTGATCTAAACCCAAAGGAGCCAACGCGATGAGTTCTATAAGACCTGTTTCACCCCGCACCAAAGGGCGCGGCGCACGCGCGATGAGGGTTGCTGCCGTGGTCCTCGCATTGGGCTGCGCCGCAACGGTCGCGCGGGCCGAGGACAAGCCAGTCACCGGCAGCAAGCCCAACATCGTGCTCATCGTCACCGACGACTACGGCTATGGCGACGCGGGTGTCTATGGCGGCGGCGAGAACCGCGGCATGCCGACTCCCGGCCTCGACAGAATGGCCGCGGAAGGCATGCAGATGCTGTCCTTCTATGCCCAGCCAAGCTGCACGCCCGGCCGAGCCGCCATGCAGACCGGCCGGATTCCGGCGCGCAGCGGTATGACCACCGTGGCCTTCCAGGGCCAGGGGGGCGGTCTGCCGAAGGCAGAGTGGACCCTGGCCTCGGTGCTGAAGCAGGCGGGCTACAAGACCTACTTCACCGGGAAATGGCACCTGGGCGAATCGGACTATGCGCTACCGAACGCCCAAGGCTATGACGTGATGAGGCACGCCTTCCTCTATCACCTGAACGCCTACACCTACGCCGATCCGCACTGGTTCCCCGAGATGCCGCAGGAGCTGCGCGAAGAGTTCGCCAAGGTGACCAAGGGCTCCATGAGCGGCAATGCCCGCGAGGCGGCCAAGGAAGACTGGAAGGTCAACGGCGAGTACGTCGACACGCCGGAAAAAGGCGTCGTCGGCATCCCCTTCCTTGATGCCTACGTCGAGAAGGATGCCCTGGCCTTCCTAGAGGAGGGAGCCACAGACAAGGACACGCCCTTCTTCATCAACATCAATTTCATGAAGGTGCATCAGCCGAACCTGCCGCACCCGGACTTCATCGGCAAGTCGATGGCCAAGAGCAAGTACGCCGACTCGCTTGTCGAGCTCGACACCCGGATCGCCAACGTCATGGACAAGATCCGTGAGCTCGGCCTGGACGACGGCAACACCCTGGTCTTCTTCACGACCGACAACGGTGCCTGGCAGGACGTCTACCCCGATGCCGGCTACACCCCCTTCCGCGGGACCAAGGGGACCGACCGCGAAGGCGGCAACCGGGTTCCGGCCGTCGCCTGGATGCCCGGCAAGATCAAGGCCGGTTCACGGAACGCCGACATCCTCGGCGGCCTGGACTTCATGGCCACTTTCGCGGCCCTGGCGGGGATCGCCCTGCCCGAGAAGGACCGTGACGGCGAGCCGATGATCTTCGACAGCTACGACATCTCTCCGGTCCTGTTCGGCACCGGCCCCGACCCGCGCGACACCTGGTACTACATGACCGAGGACGAGCTGCTGCCCGGCGCCATTCGCTACCATCAGTACAAATTCGTGTTCAATATGCGCGGCGACAACGGTGCGGCCACCGGGGCCGGATCGGTCGACAGCAACTACGGCTGGAAGGGTGCATCGAAGTACGTGGCCACCGTACCGCAAACCTACGACCTCTGGCAGGATCCGCAGGAGCGCTACGACATCTTCATGAACAACTACACCGAGCACACCTGGATGGGCCCGGTGATGTCGAAGCAGCTAACCAAGGTCATGCAGACCTTCCTCGACTATCACCCGCGCAAGCTGCAGTCCTACGGCTATACCGGCCCGATCAGCATTTCCACCTTCCAGAGGTTCGACTGGCTGCGGAAGCAGCTCCAGAAGGAGGGCGTGAACATCTCGATCCCGTCCGGAAACTGAGGGTCGCGATCCCGACAACCACCGGCCCCGCCGGCACCGATCGAGGCGCCGGCGGGCGTCGGCCAGGACTTTGACCGCCATAGGCTCGCGCTTCGCCCCCTCGAGTGTCGAGGTGTCAGCCCGATCGGAGGCACGATCCGTCATCGTGCCGCCTCTCACGTCCGCGACACTGCTCGGACCTCTAGCAGGCAGCTGAAAAAGTCGGCGGGAGGGGCGTTTCGGGAAGTTTTTGGCTGGTGTTGATGGGTCAGCTTTCCGGAGCGAGCTGCGGATGGTTTCTTTGGTAGGTGGCTGAGTGGGCTGCACTC
>JBJXHM010000017.1:0-98514 GCA_046233115.1 Rhodospirillaceae bacterium N.6G
ACCCTGTGAACGAAAAGTAAGCCACGTCCCTTTGGGCTGGACTTTCCATATGCACATCCTCCCGGTTAGGCGATTTCCGGGAATGCTCCCATAGGGAGTGGGTGTTTGCAAGGTATATAATCGCCTTTTTTTATGGGGAAGTCATGACAGAAGAGACTGAATCCCCCGAGGTCGAAGCGGCCCCGGACAAGGGTGGCACTGACGAGGGCGTAGAAGAGCGCGCCAGAGCCCAAGGGTGGGTCAGCGCCGACGAGTGGGAAGAGCAGGGCAAGGACCCCGAGGCCCACAAGCCTGCCGAGCAGTTCCTGGCGGACGGCAAGTCGATCGCCAAGGTGCAGAGCAGGGAAAACGATCAGCTCTGGCGTGAGGTGAAAACGCTCCGCCGCACGCTGGAGACGATGGCGTCCAAGCAGTACGCCGATGCTCTCCGCGAGCGCCTGAACGCAGCCAATGCCAAGCGCTTGGAGGCCGTGAAGGACGCGGACGAGGACGCCTTCAACGAGGCCGAGGCAGAGGTCGAGAAGATCCGGCGAGAGGCCGAGAAAACGCCGGCGCCGAGCAACGATGGCGTGGCGACGCTGCGACAGCGGTATCCCTGGGCATTCGGAACGCAGTTCAACGGCGAGGTCCAGGCGGCCTACGCCGAGCTGGCGCAGAAGGCCGGCACGAATCCCGGCGTCTACGATGAGGACATTGCCGAGCAGGCGATCCAGTCCGTCATCGAGGCAAATCCGGTGCTTCAGAGCACCAAGAAGAAGGCCGATCCCAAGGACGGCAATAAGGCCGACACTCCACGGCAACCGCGTCAGATGGCGGAATCCGGTGGCAGCGGCCTGCCAGGCGGCAAGAGCCTCTACGACAAGGTCGCCAGCCTGGACCCGAGCATCAAAGATGCGTTTGAGGATTTTTACAACAACCCGCAGCACCCCTGGTCGAAGCTGAAGAAGAGCGAGGCGCAACAGAAGTTCGTTGCCGGCCTGAAAACGCAGGGTTTGCTCAAGGAGTGGGGATTGGAACGATGACCGACGAAACCCCGGCTGATACCCAGCCGCGTCGAGGCCGCCCGCCGAAAGCAGAGGCAGCGCCCGACAGTTACGTGCCGCAGGCCTCCCGCAAGCGTATCCCGCTCGGCGGCCTTGTGGACAAGCTCCAGTACGAGGAGCGCAACGGATATCATCAGCACTGGTTCAAGAACACGCCCGCCCGCATCCAGCAGGCGAAGAACGCGGGCTACGATCTTGTCCCCGGTGTCGATCAGCAGATTGCCGGCCAGGATGAGCACGGCAAACCCGAAAGCCTTGTTCTGATGCAGATCCCGGAGAAGTGGTATCGCGAGGACCAGGCTCTCAAGCAACGCCGCATTGACGAGCAGGAAGCGGACATCGCCTCCCGCCACGGCGGCAATCTCTCAATCGGACGGGCTGAAACCTAGCCCTTCTAGCACAAGGAACCTGAACAATGGGTAACCCCGCTGCACCGTATGGGTTTAGGCCCGTGCGGTACAAGAACGGGTCGCCGTGGAATGGACAGGTTGGCTATTATTTCGCCACAGGCGCGACCACCCAGCTCATGGTGGGTGATCCTGTCGTGGTGGATGGCAGTGCCAACTCCAGCACCGTCACCGTCATCGGTGGTGGTGAGTTCGGCCCCGGCACCCTGCCGACCGTCGTGCGCGCAACCGCGGGCGACGCTGCCAAGATCACGGGCATCGTGGTCGGCGTCATGGCGGCGACCGACGACAGCCTGGTCTATCGAGCGAACAGCACCGACCGTGTGCTGGCCGTGGTGGATGACGAGAATGTCGTCTTCCGCGCCCGCATCTCCGGCGTGGCTGCTTCGACCGATATCGGCACCAACTGCAACTTCGTCGTGACCCAGAGCGGCAACGAGACCTTCGGGACCAGTGGCATTCAGGCTGAAGGCACCTTCGGCACCACCGCCACCTCGCAGCTCCGGTTCATCGGCGCCGTCAACGATCCTGACGTGACCTTCGCGGCGACCGGGAATGAAGGCCTCTTCATTCTCAACACGCCGTCCAAGGTTCACGACAAGACCGGCGTATAGGAGGGCTGACAGATGGCTGTTATCACCACTGCGACTCTCCCGAAACTCCTCTGGGAAGGCCTGCAAGCCCTGTGGGGCGAGAACTACGGCGAGCATTCCCAGGAGTGGCGCGAGATCTTCGACGTGTCCTCGTCCTCCAAGGCTTACGAGGAGGACCAGCAGACTGTCGGCGTGGGCCTTGCCTCCGTCAAGTCCGAGGGCGCGCCGTTCAACTACGACACCTTCGCTCAGGGCTGGACCAAGCGGTACACCCCTGTGGTCTACGCGAATGGCCTGATCGTCTCCGAGGAATCCCAAGAAGACAATCAGTACAAGAGCGTTGCCAATGCTCATGCCAAGCGTCTCGGCTTCGGTATGCGGCAGACGAAGGAAATCGTACACGCCAACGTGCTGAACCGTGCCAACACGGCCGGCTATACCGGCGGCGACGGGTCCACCCTGCTGGCGACCGATCACACCATGTACAACGGTTCGACCTTCAGCAACCTGCTGACGGCCGATCTGTCGGAACTGGCGCTGGAGACCATCGCCATCCGTGTCATGGATGCGACGGACGATCGTGGCAAGAAGATCGCACTGCAGCCTGGTCGGCTGATCATTCCGACCGCGCTGGCATTCGAGGCCGAGCGTATCCTGAAGTCGTCTCTTCAGAACGACACGGCCAACAACGCGATCAACGCGCTGCGCAGCAAGGGCGTCTTCTCGCAGGGCATCACGGTCAACCACTTCCTGACCGACGCCGATGCCTGGTTCGTGAAAACGAACGCGCCCGAGGGGCTGAAGAGCATTCAGCGTCGCCGGGCACGCTTCATGACCGACAACGACTTCGACACCGGCAACATGAAGATGAAGTCGGACGAGCGTTACGCGGTCGGCTGGACCGATCCGCGTGGTCTCTACGGCAGCATCCCTGCCTAGCATTAGAGGGGGCTTCGGCCCCCTCTTCTCTTTGAACCCTCGGAACTCCAACAACGGCGCTACTGGCGTCGAGGGGAAAAGCTATGCCCATGTCCAACTTTCCCGGCGGTTTCTCGGATGGCGTATCCATCCTGGGCCTGCCCATCCTGAACAGCTATGCCGGCGACATCCACTGGGTGGACTCCGGCCATGCTCTCGCCACCGACAGCACCGTCGGCGGCACGCGCAAGCAGCCCTACGCAACCATAGACTACGCTGTCGGACGCTGCACCGCCAACAATGGCGACATCATCATGGTGGCTCCGGGGCATACCGAAACCGTGACGGCTGCGGCCGGCATCGACTTCGACGTGGCTGGCGTCGCCGTGATCGGCCTCGGCAGCGGTTCCTCGCGCCCGACGATCACCTTTACCACGGCGATCACCGCTGACATCGATATCGCAGCGGCCAACGTGACGCTGATCAACCTGCTCTTCGTCAACGGTATCGACAACCTGACGGCGCCGATCGACGTGAACGCGGCCAACTTCACCATGCTGGGCTGCGAGACGCGGGACAACGACAGCAACTACCACTGCGACGATTTCATCCTGACCGACGCCAACGCCGATGGCATGCAGATCCTCGACCATGTGCATGACGCCAACGGCGGCAAGACCGGAGCGCAGACGGCCATCTCCATCGTTGGTGGCACCAACATCACGGTTCGTCCGAAGTGGATGGTGGGCGCCTTCGCGACGGCGGTCATCGAGAACGTTACCACGGCGGCGACCAACCTGCAGGTCTTCAGCTCCGGCGACTATCCGGCATACCTGCGCAACCAGAACTCGGCGGACGTGATCTTCACCGCGGTGGCGACCACCACCGGCCGCGTCGGGCCGAACCTGAACGCCCGCCTGGCCGATAACGCGGCCAACGTGACAGAGGCTTTCGTCGGCGCCGACATGGAATTCTTCCAGCCCATCAATATCGTGAATGCTGACGGCGAGTCCTCGCTGCAGACCAACATCACGGCATCGACGGACGCCTAGTCATGAGGCCCAAGCGCATCACGCTTGCCAATGCTGACACGGTGGGGACGGCCTCCGAGGCCGTCCTTATCGACTGGCGGGCGGAAGACTTCAACCTGGCCGGCTATATCTCCGACGCGACGGGGGCCGACTGGACGATTCAAACCACTGGCGAGCCGCTGGCGCCTGGAAGTACGGATTTTTCCAGCGCCGTCTGGCACAGCCTAGCCTCCGGATCAGGAAACAGCACTTTCAGCACGACAGTGCCCTGCACTGGCCTCCGCCTGACTCTCGGGTCTACCGCCGAGGATGGGCTGACTCTTGATCTGGTCCAGAATGGCTAGGGAATACTGGAAGGCCGGCGGGGCCTGGGGCATCTGCGACCGTTGCGGCCAGAAGTTCCGGCATGCCGACCTTCGCAAGGAGTGGAACGGGCTCATGGTCTGCCGCGAAGACTATGATCCGCGCCACCCGCAAGAGGGCCTGCGCGGCATCAAGGAGAACACCGCCGTTCGCGATGCCAGGCCGCCGCAGCCTGACAACTTCCTGACCGCCAACGAAGTCACCTGGGACGACCTATGACCACATCCGGCGTCACGGCCTTCGACCGCACCACCAACGACATCATCGCTCACGCACTGAAGCTGATCGGCGTCGTGGCGGCCGGCGAGTCGCCCACTGCGAGCGACTACGCGGACGGCAAGGCCTCGCTCAATAGCATGGTGAAGGCCTGGCAGGCCAAGGGCATCAACCTTTGGCGCGAGACCGAGGACACGCTGACGCTGACGGCATCGCAGGCCAGCTACACCTTCGGTACGGGCGGCGACAAGACCTATCGCCCGCTCAGGATCACCTCGCTGCGCAGTAAGACCAGCGCGAGCGGGACCGAGCTGCCCTGCCGTCTGTTGAGCCGTGTCGAGTACTTCGACCAGCGCCCGAACAAGACGACCACGGGCCAGCCCACGGAATATTACTACGACGCGCAGCTAGCGACGGGGAGGCTCTACCTCTGGCCGGCGCCTTACGCCTCGACCTACGTGGTTGCCTATACCTACGTGCGCCCCTTCGAGATTTTCAACACGACGACCAACACGCCGGACTTCCCGGCCGAGTGGGTGGACGCGATGCAGTGGAACTTGGCGCTGTATCTGGCGCCGATGTACGGCGTGCAGCCCAGTCAGATCGTCATGGCCAAGGCGATGGAGACGCTGGATGACGCTCAGGGATGGGATCATGAGCCGGCGTACTTGCAGGTCGAGCCTGACTGGCAGTGGATGCGATAGGAGGAAGAGAATGACCGGCATCACACGCACGGTGGTCGGCCAGGAAGCGATTGACGCCGAGCTGCGGGATCGGATCGAACGGCTGGAGGCTCGCGTCCGGGAGCTTGAGCAACAGTCGCCGCTTCACATCCCGACGATTCGGTTGCTCGACCCGGTTTATGTCGATCCAGGATGGGATATCACGCTTCGGCCCGAGCCTGTGGCCTACGACCTGGAATGCGCCGGTCACCCGAAGATGCCCGACGTCGCCCCCGCCGCCGACTGCTGCGGCATGGGCGACTGCGACTGTATCCAGGGCAGCTTCGCCGGATCGGTGGGGACTGTCTGACCTGTGCTCTCCCCCATCCCGCTGACCGGCCAGAACTACGATCTAGCATCGCAGCTCTCGGCTCAGCGGCTCGTCAACGTCTACGCGGAGCCGGCGCCGCAGGCCGCCACGCGCGCCAAAACCGGCTTCTATCTCCGCTCGACACCGGGAGCAGCGGCCTGGACCACGGCAGGCAACGGCCCGATCCGGGGCGGCATCGCGCACAAGGGCCGGGATATCGTGGTCTCCGGCGATAGCGTCTACCGCGTCGCGACCAGCGGCACGGCGACCCTGATGGGGACGGTTCCGCTCGGTACGGATATGGTCAGGCTGGTCAGCAACGGCGAACAGGTGATGATCACCGTGGGTAGCGCCGGCTATATCGTGGAGGGCAACACGCTCTCCGCCATCAGCGATACCGATTTTCCCGGCAGCGCCATGTCGGCCTTCTTCGGCGGCTTCTTCGTCAGCGTCGATCCAGTGGCGCAGAAATTTCGCTGGTCCACACTCTATGACGGCGCGGCATGGGATGCGCTGGACTTCGCTTCGGCCGAGCTGTCGCCGGACAAGTGCAAGGCGGTGGCGATCAACCAGCAAGTAATGTGGCTTCTCGGGGAAGAGTCGGGCGAGGCCTGGACCTTCACCGGGGGCTCCGACCTGCCCTTTACCAGGCAGTACGGCGCCTACCTGCATCGCGGCATCGCAGCGCCTGCCAGCCTGGCCGAGTGCGACGCGACGCTCTTCTTCCTTGCCGATGACGGCAGGGTCTACGCCATCCAGGGTGGGCAGCTACAGCGGGTCTCCACCTTGGCGATGGAACAGGCCATCCAGGGCTATTCCACCGTCTCGAACGCTCACGCGACGAGTTATGTCTGGAACGGTTCGCATCGCTACATTCTGACCTTCCCGACCGCGGGAGCGTCCTGGGAGTTCGATCCCCGCACCGCGCAGTGGAACGAGCGCGCGACCGGCGTGGGCGTGGACATGACCCGCTGGCGCTACAACGTCGCCTGGAAGAGCGCGACGGGCAACATCGTGGTGGGTGACAGCCTATCGGGGCGGTTGGACGTGCTGGGCGGCACGGCGGAGGCGAGCGCCTCGAAGGAGAAGCTGTGGACCCTGCCGGAGATCAACAACAACGGGCAGAGGTTCACGCTTGATGAGGTCTACATCGACATGGAGGTCGGCGTTGGCCTGAGCGGCTCCTATCCGCAGGTCATGATGGACATTTCGACGGATGGCGGCCTGACCTGGGGCGGCGAGCGGTACATGAGCATGGGGAGCCTGGGGCAGTACAAGTGGCGCGCGCGGGCAACCCGGCTCGGCATGGCGCGCAACATGCTGCTGCGGTTCCGGGTGACGGACGACGTCGATATCACCGTGTTTTCCGCCTATGCGAGAGTGCGTGGGAGCGCGTCGTGAGCCGGCCCCGAGGCGCCCGCACCGCCATGTTGAACGTGTTGCTGGGTATGGCGCAGCTCACCGACATAAACGCGCTGGAGGCCTACTGGCTGCCGGACCCAGAGTGGAAGCTCTATGTCGAGGTTCCGGGCTACACCAGCAACGTCGCGGTCATCGACGCGGCTCTTGCTGTCGTAGTCGCCGCCGTGCCGCTGGGCGAAGGCGTGAGCGCTTCGGATATCGTCTGCATCGAGCCGGGCACTTACACCAGGGCGCGCAAGGACGAAGAGAGCTTCCGACTGTGACCTCGACGCCGCTGCGCCTCGACCGGCCGATCTTCCCCGTCACCGCTGACGGGAAGCCGCCGCACCCGCAGATGCTGCACTGGATGAACCAGGTCACCGATCGACTCGGTGGGCCTGCCAGTGACCGCATCGGAGAGGTAGAGCTAGAGAGCCTGGGCTCCGCACAGCCCGCCATATCACCTGACGAGCCGCTGTGGCCCGTCCAACCCGTCGCCCCGGCCGTAGAGCCGGCTCCGCTCCCGGTGGCTCCTCCCCCCACGCCGGAAGTGGGGTTGTGGCCCTCGGCTCCGGCTGGGGCGAGCTCTATTGAGCATGAACTGTATGCTCCAGCTCCGAATGTTGTGTCAGAGCAAGAATGTCTTGCCGCGCCAGCAGCGGCGCCGGCCTTGCTGGAATCTCCGTTTGTGTCTCCGCCGGTTTGGCCAGCAAGGCGTAGTGGAACTTGGACGCCGACCATCACCTGCTCGACCACGAGCGGGACGCATACCTACACCGTGCAGGAGGGCGAATGGACCGAGATCACGCCAGGTCTGATTTGGTTCCTCGTCAATGTCGGGCTCAGCGCGTTCGACGCCAGCGGCACCTCGTCCGGCCAGGTCCGCATCAGCGGATTTCCGTTTACCGCGCTCTATACGACGCCGTTCTCGGTCCCGGTTTACGAGTTCGTGGCTCTCGCAGGTAGCGGTGAGGGCTATCACCCCTTCGCGCAGATCACGGCAGGTCAGGCCCTCATCAAGTTTGAGGCACAGGGCAATAATACTGCAACGCCATTCCTGACCCACAGCCACATGACGAACGACACCCGGTTCAGTTTTAATGGAACGATGGTGATAGAATGACAACCTTCACGTACAATCACGCTCAGGGCCAGCTTGCCGCAACGGCCGGTTCGCTCTTCTCGCTCGACGCCAACACGAAGGGGCGCATCGCCTATGCGTCGTTCAATAACACCGGCTCCTCGACCGAGGAAATCACCATCTACATGGTGCCGAGCGGTGGATCTGCGGCTGGCTCAACGGCCATCGCAACGTTCAAGATCCCGGCTGGCGGCAATGTTGAATACAAATTTGCCAACGCGCCGATTTCGGCCGGCGGGGCGATCTACGGCGTTACGGATACGGCGACGACCGTTACCTATCTGATCGGCTACACCTCGATCATCGAGGGATGATCCGCCCTGCCTGGCCGAGCGATGTCCCGGCCATCGTGGAGATGTTGCGCGAGTACCACACCGTGTTGCCGCGCCCGCCCGAGCCGCCGCCCTTCGTTGCCGAGGATTGCGCCACCTTTCTGACCGCGCGCATTCGCGACGAGATCGCGTTCGTGCAGGACGATGGTGTGGCCATCCACGGAATAGTTTTGGGCTCGATGGGTGAGACCTTTTACAACCGCTCCTGCCGGGTCGGGACGCTCGAAATCTGGTACGTTGAGCCGCTGTGGCGCGACGGGACCGGGGCGCGCCTGCTGGCCCACTTCGAGGATGGGGCGGTGAGCCGTGGCGCCAACATGCTGGTCGCCGGCTTCATCGCCAGGCGTCGCGACGATGCGATGGACCGCCTGTTGCGCGCTAAGGGCTACGTGCTCTCTGACATGTACTATCTGAAGGAAGCCGCCTGATGCCAAGCATTGCAGGTGCATTCATCTCCAAGAGCGCGACGGACAACGCCGCCGAGGCCACGCTACAGGCATCGCGCGAGGCTATCGACTACCAGCGCGAGGCGACGCAGCTTGCCGTCAATGAGGCGCGCCGTACTCAGGATCTACAGCGCCAGCTTGCCGCGCCGCAGATCCAATCGGGCGGCAACGCGCTGGCTGCCATGAATCAGATGATGGGCTTTGGCACACCCAGCAGCATGGCGGGCGGCTTCAATCCGGCAACGGGCATGTGGGAGGGCAACGTTCCGTTCCAGCCGACAGATCAGATCACCAGCCTGACTGCCAACGACAGCGCGGCCAAGGATCTGCGCGCTGTCAACGCCCTCGCGGCGACGCCTGGCGGTACGCAGATGCTGAACAACGCGCTGTCTGGTGGCGGCACGATGACCACGCCGCCACCGACTTCGAACATCCAACTGCCTGCCGCGATCCCGGAGAGTGGAACTCCGTTCGGACTGATCAACACGAACACCGGAGACCCGGTGAATCAGGTGTTCGTGAACGCCAACCAGCAGCGGACACAGGACTACAATCTCCAAACTCGGCAGGGTATCAATGCACTGCGGAATTATCTGGAGGCAGTGCAAACACAGCAGCCCACACAGGCTCCGACGCCAGGTACGCCGATTGTGACGGCTAACCCTGCCGACGAGCAGGCCGCTGCTAATGATGCTTATCAGGGCCGCCAGGACGCGATCTACGGCGATACCTTCGCTAACAACAACCTCCAATCGCAGCGCGAGGCGCTTTATGGCAAGGACCTGGCCACCGGGGGCTTAGAGGGTCAGCGCCGGGCAATCCTGGGCGACGCCTTCACCGGCAGTTATGGCGATCAGGTTAAGTCGCTCTATGGCAACGCGCTTGCATCGAACAACCTGCGCGACCGTCAGGCGGCGGTGCTGGGCGGTGCCTTCGCCGGGCCTGGCTATCAGCGTCAGATCGACGCCATTCAGGGTGATCTCGGCACGAACAACCTGGACGAGTATCGTCGCGCCGTGCTTGGCGACAGTCCGCTCGCAGGAACCGATCTGAAGGCCAGAGAGCAGTATCTCTATGGCGATTTCCAGGCCGATCCCGGCTATGAGTTCCGACGACAGGAGGGGTTGCGTGCGGTGCAGAACAGCGCGGCGGCTCAGACCGGGGCGCTCTCTGGCGCCGCTGCCAAGGCGATGGAGCAATATGGCCAGGGATTAGCGTCGCAGGAGTACAACAACTTCTTCAACCGCCGCACCCAGCAGGCCAATGATCTGGTCAATCAGCGTTTTGCCGAGGGTCAGCAGCTCTACAACCAGAACCGGTCCAACTTCGGCGACTACTACGGGCGCCAAACAAACGACGCCAACACGATGTTCAATCAGAACCGGGCGATGTCGGGCGATTACTATGCCCAGCGGATGACGGACGCCAATGCCTACATGGGCAGGCAGGCCGGCGATGCGATGGATTATTTCAACCGGCAGACCACGGCATCGGTCAACGATTGGAACCGGCTTACAGGCATGGCGGGGACCGGGCAGGTGCAGACAAATGCACTTAGTTCCAATGCGGCAAACACTGCAGCTAACATCGGCAATCTCTACGCCAACAGCGCGGCAAACACGGGCAACGCGTTGATGAACGGGGCCACCACTGCCGGGGCCTACCGCACGGCAGGTGCGAACGCGCTGGCGTCTGGCATCGGGTCCGACATCGGGCTCGGGCTCGGCATCGCGTCGGGCGCGGGGGCATTTAGCGGGCTGTTCGGTGGCGGCTCTGGCGTCGGGAACCTGACCACGGTTAACCCGACCGGCATGTTCAACATAAGGCTCTAGCCGATGGTCGTCTTCTATCAGCCCGGCAACGCGCTGGCCCTCGGCTTCGGCGTTGGCGAGCGCATCGGACTATCGCCGCAGACCAACGCGCTGGCCAAGGCGCAGGTGCAGCAGGCGCAGAACGCGCTGGCGGCCTTCCCGCTCCAGCAGCAGCAGCGCCAGGCGAACATCGAGGCGACGCAGGCCGAGACGGGATTCTTGAACAAGTTCCGGCCGCTGCAGCTCCAGCAGACGCAGCAAGCGCTGACGATGAATGATCTGACGATGACGCAGCAGGCCGCACAGGGACTGATGATCATCCAAGATCCTGCGCTCAGGGCGGCCGAGTACCAGCGGTTTCGGAATGCCAATCCTCGCTTGAAATTCCTGCCGCCAGACATGCCGGACCAGCAGGTTATCGCGGCATGGGCCAGCGCCACGCCGGATGGCTTGAAGACCGTCCTGAGCCTGCCCTATGACCCGAATACGGGGCAGTTCGGACAGCCGCAGCAGGCAAACGCAGGTGGATGGGCGGTCCCGGAAGGACGTGTGTCCAGTCCTTTCGGGGACAGGATGCACCCGACCAAGAACAAGATGCTGCCGCACAAGGGCGTCGATGTTGCTCTGCCTGAAGGCGCACAGGTCCAGGCCACCTATGGCGGGACGGTCGCTGCCATCGACTCCAGCGCCGAGGGCGGGACGCGCGTCGTCCTGGATCATGGCGACTTTCAGACTGAATACCTGCACATGGGCAACACGGCTGACGGCCTTGTCGTCGGCCAGCAAGTGCAGAAAGGACAGGCCTTGGGCGCTGTTGGGCCGAAGGGACCGACTTCCACCGGGGCGCACTTGGAATATCGCGTGAAGCAAGGTGGGGAGTACGTCGATCCGCTTGGCGATGCTCCGCAAGAGGCGCCTGCCGAGCAGGGCATGGTATCCAATGTCGAGCGCGGCCCGCAGAACATCATGGGCCAGAGCCTTGCCGCATCGAAGAAGTACGACTGGAAGGTCGTCGGCAACGATCTTTATCGGCTGGACCCAGACGGTAAGGCTGAGCGGGTCGGTGGAACGGAGGCCCCTGCGTCCGATGCCTTCAAGTACGAGAAAGTCGGGAATGCTATCGTCCAGGTAGAGACGGCGACGGGTAAGACCCAGGTCGTCTACGAGGGCAAGGATGTCCCCAAGAAGGATATCAGGGAAGTCGGAGGCCGTCTGCTGTTGGTCGATCCAGAGACCAAGAAGGCCGAAGTCATTTACGAGTCTCCTGCGAAGGAAGAGGCATCGAAGCCGCCTTCCACGACAGGATTGCCCGATGGCTACCAGTGGAAGAAGGTGAACGGTGAGTGGCAGGCCGCGCCAATCGCTGGTGCGCCGAAACCGGTAGAGAAGGCGGCGAAAACGCGTCTCGTCACCATCAATGGTTCGCAGCGGCTCATCAACGATGAGACTGGAGAACCCATCAAGGAGCTTGGCCCTGAGCAGGCGCCGCAGGGCGTGTCCAAGCTTGGTGAGAAAGATGACGTCATTGACAGGAAGTACAATGCGCTCAGGGAGATGTTCGCCCGCGACCCCAACGTGACGCAGCAGCAGGCCGACGATCTGGCGACCAACATTGTCACCGGCAACTTCCAGCTCAGGCAGAACTCCACGGGCCTCGACGCTGTTTTCTCCCTGTCCACGGGCAGCCCTGTCTATACGCCGACCGCGCCGGAATACAGGCCCTTCATTCGAGAGGTTCTGAAGGGCACCACCAGTCTTTGGGATTATACCAAGGACACTGCCGGCCTTGCGTCTACCCTGAGTGATACCGCCGCCAGAACCTTCGGCCAGCTTTTCCCGAACTCGAACATCGCCAACCAGACCGCGCAGGCCCGGCAGGCGATGGAGATTGGCCAAAAGCGGGTGATGGACGCATACCGTCAGGGCGAGCGCTACATCCAGGGCGAGACCGACCAGCTTGAAACGATGTTCAACATCGCGCCCTCCACCTTCGACTCGCCGCAGACCCTGCGTAGCCGGATGCGCCAGATTGACGATGCGCTCAGGGTGGAGGAGGCGAAGATGCGGTTCACCATGAACGATCGCACGGCGCCCAGGGAAAAGAAGGAAGCGGCCTATGCCGTGTACCAGGCCATCGTCACCTATCGCGAGATGGCGCGCGTTCCCCCGACCTTCACGACCGACCAGCAGCTCCTCGACGCTATCAAGTCCGGTGAGGTTGGCGCGGGCAGCGAGATTTTCTGGGGCGACCGACTGAAGACACTGGATGGCGCGACCGTCCAGAAGTACAAGGGCGCGCCCTGATGGCAGACACGTCGATCCTCAGCTCCTTGCCGGACGCTTCCGGGGACGCTTCCAGCCAGAACAAGTCCTCGATCCTTGAAGGCTTGCCTGACGCCAGCGAGCCGCCTACGTCGGACTACAGCGTCGGGCAGTACGGCCACGGCGCCCTCGGTGGCTTCAATACCGGCCTGACCGAGATGCTGGGCGCGCCTGTCGATATCGCCAATTGGGGCTTCCGACAGTTCGGCGTGGACATCGACACGCCCATTGGCGGCAGCGAGTGGATGCGCCGGCAGATGCCGGAGGAGATGTTCTACGACGGCCCGCCCAACACCCTTGGCCGCGTGCTGAACCGTACCATGAAGGAGGTCGGGGCGAACGCGCCGATCTTCGGGGCCGGGCTCATGACTGCCGTGACCAGGCAGGGTAAGCGAGCGCTCGAACGATATGCCGCTGAAGAGGCGGCCAAGCAAGCCGCTGCATCCGGAACAAAAACAAACGCTCTGTCGCGGACCTTCGCCACGACAAGAAATGCGATGCGTCATTCTCTTGATGATATCGCCGCCTCGCCGATGAAGGCCACGGCCCTTGATACCGGCGCTGCTGCTGCTGGTGGTTTCGGAGCCTCTGTTGCGCAGGAGTGGTTGCCTGGGAGTCCTACCGCAGAAATTGCTGGCGGGCTCCTTGGCGGCACGCTCTTCGCACTCTCCCCGCAGACTCGCTTGCTCGCGGCGGGCGGCAAGTATGCCTGGAACAAGGGCAAGAGTCTGCTCCCTTCCGCCCAGCGCGAAGCCGGGACCAGAGAAGCCGAGATGGCCTTGCAGGGCGAGGTCACGGACGACTTCCGCACAAAACTGCTGCGCGGCAAGGAACTCAACAAGAAGGCTGGCGGCGCACTCACTCCCGCCGAGATCACCGGCCGCGCTGGCTTGAAGGCACAACAGCAAGAGATCGAAGGCCAGGCATTCGGCGCCGAGCTTGAGGGCTATACCGCCCGTCGCGCGCTGAACCAGAAGGCTGCCGAGACATTCAAGGAGCAGAAGGCTCCCGGTCATGGCGCGCCGAGCGTTGCCGTCGGCTCGGCCAAGGCCAGCGTCAACGACTACCTGCTCAACATGCAAAGGCGCATGGACGATCTGGCGGTCGAGCGTCGCGAGGTGGCCCGCCGTGCGCAGACGGCCGATCTCAAGGCAGCCGGCGAGGCGATGGAGAACTCCATTGACAGCGCGCGCACTGCAGCCAGCCGCTACATGACCCAGCGCGCCGAAGAGCTTGGCATCAACAACGCAGACCTGGCGGTTCCCTTCGAGCAGGTACGCAAGGACATGCTTGACGCCGCCAAGGAGGTCGAGGGCAAAACGATCAAGCGCCACGCCAACGCCACGCCTGATGCTCTCAGAGACTTGAAAGCAAAGAAGGAAGGCGCTGCCAGGCCGGTGTTCGCCAACGGTCGCTGGCATCGCCCTGCGCCGACGAACCGGCAGGAACCGATGACCCTGCGTGACATCAAGGTTCTGCGTGAGAACATCACCGATGAGCTGCGCGTTGCCGAGAAGAAGGCCAGAGCCCGTGAAGAGCCCGGTTATGGGATCAGGGCGCTGACCCTCAGAAAGATGCTGACCCGTCTTGATGGCTTCCTGGACGGCATGGCCAGCGGGGAGGTCGCGGTGCCGAACTCCACGAAGGAGTGGGCCGAGAACTACAAGACCTTCAGGCAGGAATACAAAACGGGCTTCATCGACATTTTCGAGGGCCGGGGCAGCCGCAGCGCGCGCAGCATTGACGCCGCTGGTTTCGGCATGAAGCCGCCAGAGCAGATCGCCAGGGACTTCTTCAAGACGGATGCAATGGGCGGCCAGACCACCGCAATGGAGTTCAAGGGCATGGTCGGGAATGACCCAGAGGCCATGTCCGCGATGGAGAGCGTCATCCTGGATCGCCTGTATCGACGGTCAATCATTGCAAGTGGCGAGAAAGAAGGGATGCTGAACAAGGCAAACTTCTTCCGCTTCATGCGTGACCACGACAAGACGCTCGACCAGTTCCCCGACCTGAAGGCCAAGCTGCTGAACACGCAGGAGCGCAACTCTCTGCTGGCCGCCGAGGAACTGCGCGTCGGCGGCATCAAGAAAGAGTTTGAGCAACTGCACTTCAACAAGATCCTGGCGCAGTATTACGAGAGCGACAAGACCGCCCGGCAGGTGATCGAAGGCGCGCTGGACAACCCGAAGAGCATGAGCCTGCTGCTCCAGCACATGAAGGGCGACGAGACCGCCATGTCGGCGCTGCGCCGTGGCGTGTGGGACATCATCACCGAGAAATCGACCGGGAACATCCGGCAGGCGATGAGCGTCTGGCACGAGACCCTGCCGCTCGTCTTCACCAAGAAGCAGTACGAGGATATCAGCGACCTCGTGGAGTTCCGCGAGATGGCCGGGAGCATCCCCGCGTCCGGTGGCACGGCCTTCGATATCGCGCAGACGCGCATGATCGAGAACCTATCCGGCATGTCCCCGCAGGTCATCTCGACCAGGATCATGAATGCCAAGACGGGCCACGCCGGCCTGCGCTACATCACGGTTGACTTGCTGACGCGCTTCTTCAGGCACAATCGGGAAAAGGCGTTTGACGCCGCCATGAAAAAGGCGCTCTTTGCGCCCGATGCCGTGGATGCCATGCTGAAGGTCTCCAAGCTGGAGGCCAAGGACAAGGGCAAGCCCTTCTACAATGATGCCGTGGACAAGGCCGTGCGCTATGTCCTGCGTTATGGTGGCGCCTCTGCATTGCGCACCATCGCCATCGACCAGGACAACGAGGGCAAGGCGCTGAAGGACAACCGCCCGCTTGAGTTCACCATTGACCAGGGCAACCCGGTTAACTAAGTGCAATGGATGCGATACGTTCTTGCCATTGCGCTCCTCCTGTTCGCTGCCCCGGCGGGGGCCTACACGATGGACGACTTTTACCGCCATTACTATAGCCATGATCCTGTGCAGTCACAGGGCGCGCGCTCCTATCTCTATGGCAGTATGAACGGCCTCCAGGAGAACGAACTGTACTTCATGCGCAAGACGGTGCCTGGATACAGGCTCTACTGCGGCCGGTTCCCGACGCGCGGCGACGAGGAGCAGGATTTCCTCCGCTACATGGAGGAGACCAAGCGCGGATGGGCAGGATCAGAGATTTACGCCAGATCCTTCATCTTCGCATGGCACCGGGACCGATCCAACTGCGGCCAGATGCACTAGCCGCCTGACATTCCGACACAGACCCCGCTTCGGCGGGGTTTTTCTTTGGGCGCTCTTCGGAGCGCCTTTTTCATGAGGTGACCGATGAGTCGTATGTCCCTGCCATTCGTGCGCGCGGCTGACCAGAACAACGATCCGGTTCCTGGCGCGCTGGTCTACTTCTATGCGGCTGGCACGACCACGCCTAAGGCCACCTACTCCAATCGAGAGCTCACGACCGTCAACGCCAACCCGGTGGTCTGCGACAGCGGCGGCTATCCGCAGACCGAGATCTGGCTGGGCGACGGGCTCTATAAGGTCGTTATCACCGATGCCGACGGCGCGGCCATCTCCGGCTTCTCCGACCTCGACAACTTCACCGTCGGCGGCGGGGAAGACCTGACCGCCATCAAGTCCAGCGTCGGCAACACGAGCGGCACCAACTATGCTACCGCCATCGAGGCCGACTTCATCCGTGCCGCCGCGCTCGGCGTGGACACCATCGTGCACGGCAAGGCCAGCAGCACGATCTATGGCCGCGTCTCGGGCCAGGATACGATTGAGCTGGACCTGGGCGAGTACGGCAGCATCCAGGGCATCAACAACCTGCGCGGCGATCAGCGCCGCATGGTGGGCTGCAGCTTTTACAACCCGACGCTGACGGTCAGCACGCCATTTCAGACGAACAACACCTACTATCGCCACCAACCCGCGATCGGTCTCGGGCTGCTGAAAGGGGACAACACTCGCGACCTCATTGCGATCTGCCAGGGACATCCGACCGAGCGCGGTGAGGGGCGCGACGGTCAGAAAATCTATATGGCCGTTTCGACCAATGCCGGCGTGTCCTGGGGCTCGGAATACACGCCGTTCGACAGTGCGACTTACACCACGAACCCGTACGACTACACGGCGAT
Source organism: Rhodospirillaceae bacterium N.6G (assembly GCA_046233115.1). Lineage (GTDB taxonomy): Bacteria > Pseudomonadota > Alphaproteobacteria > Kiloniellales > JACOMY01 > JACOMY01. Next base: position 17,162 of record JBJXHM010000017.1, read on the forward strand.
CTCCGGGAATAGCAAGGGGGATCGGACCCTCTGGCGCGGCGGATTGTTGAATCTACAGATCGCAGGCATTGCTGACCAGCTCGTCGCCAAATGGTCAACTGGCCGTTTCGCAACGCGTAATGGCCTCTTCCTGCCGGTGATGACCACGGCTGGCGGGTTATGGACCAATCGTCACCTGTGGTTCGCGGATAGCGATGGAACTCCGCTGCTGAGCGAGAGTCTCACCGCGCCCGTCGGCTACAGCCAGTATATGCAGTACGAGGGCTATCCCGCGCGATTCCCGATCTGCCACGACATGATGCTGACCCATGATGGTCGCGCTCTCTTTGCGATGATCTCCAGTCCGCTGCAGGAAAGCTCTCAGGTCATCGCGAAAGATGCCTTTGTGATGTGGACCGATAATCTCGGCGCCGATAACTGCGAGGATATCATCTGGAATTTGGGGCCGTCTATCCCGCTGGCCGACTTCGATCCTAACAATCTGTGGGAGTGGAGTATTGCTCAAGAGGATACGAACCTCTTCAAGGCAAAGTTTCGACGCAACGAGAAAGCCACTTCATCTGTTGTGCAGCTTGGCCACAAGTTCGGAACGGCCTATTCAAACGATGGCATCACATGGAGCGCCGTGAAATGGGAGGATGATTTCTCCCAGCGTACGCGCGCCTACATGCGCCCGCTCAACCACGTTCATAACGTTGCATTCGAGCTGGCGCACCCTCTCGGCCGCAGCGTCGGACAGCTCGCGTTTGCGCGCAAAAACGGCGGTCTCGCTCGTGGCGTCGCCTTCTCAAACGAGTCGGTCTATACCAAAGAAGAGGACACATTCAATCCGGCTGGCGCGTCGGATTCGATTTGGACCGGCATCGGCATTGCGCTCTATACCAACGGGAATAGATTCGAACACTACCGAGGCGGCAGCGACGGCCTCACTGATACGTTGGATCAAACTGGTTGGGTTGCTGCTACCGGCACAGATATGGTGTCATTTAATTTACCAGAGAGCACAGAAATTGACAGCCTTGTCATTACGGAGGGGCGGTCTTGGGTCGAGCTGCTGCCGACATCGGCGGGTCAAAGCATTTTCGATAGCGGGCTGAATCTCACTACTGCTCCGCAGGTGACATTGGTTTCGACTGCAAACGATTTCACCACGCTGGCCAGCAGCCTCTTCACGTGGAACAGCACCACCGACAAGATCACGATCGCTGGATCTACGGGTGTGGCGACCTTGGCAGCCGAACATGCGCCTAAGCGCCATGTTGCCGCTACGTTTACTCACGCAGATACGATTTCTCTCGGGTTCGATCTGGACGATACCACCGATCTAGAGGTCGGAATGGTCGTTGATGATCGCCTAGACAGCTATATGGACAAACAGGACGTAACGCTGAAGGTCGGATCTGCAGAGGCAACATTCTACACTGATCTGGCCTCGGGAGACCGGATCACATTGCGGCAGCGGTCTGGTGAGCTGGTTCAAGTTCCGACCGGCGAAATCGACCCGGAGAACAACCGTTACTACGCAATCTGGGGCACCAGTAATATCACGGTCAACACTGATGGCGGAGGTACGGACATCAAGTGCACGCGGATCGACGGCCCGCCGAATACCGATGATTTGATGTTCGTTGCGAACTCTGCCGCACGCGCTTATTACGGAGACGCCGGGCATGCAGTTTCCTATGACAGCACGACAACTAAGATGACTATCTCCGGTTCGGCGGATGTAATGGCGTCTCTCGACCGTAAGGCAATGATTTCGTTTCAGAAATTACAGCTTTCTGCGGCTCCTGGTGGGACGCATCCGCGCCCTATTCTCGGTGTCGCCGGAACCAATCATTTCTGCGAACTACAGATGGATGTGCAGTCCGGCGCCTATACCTTACAGGTTCGGGAGATCAAGGGCCGCGGTATTGATAACAACGTCTCGCCATCGTTCCGCGCCGGACGTCCGAAACCGATCAAAGATCCAACCGCGCTCTTCGGAGCGAGTGTTTTTGTCGATCCCGAGAATAAGGTCGTAGAGATTAACGGAGTTCAGGTCCGCATGGCGCCGCCCTACAGCCTCTATGTCGGCGAGCATCTGTTCTACAAGGAAGATCCGCTTGATACGGCGCAAACGCTAAGTTTTTGGTTAAACGCGACCAAGCAGACCTATCTGGATGACAATTTCCCGCACCGTGGCCCAATCCCAGAAAACCCGCTAGCGCCGAATTTATTCATCAATCCCGGATTCAGGCTGGACCCGGTCAAGGGCGGCAATAACTACACCCAGACGGCGCTAAACAAGACCACAGTTCCGCCGTGGGCGCTGCGCGATGATGGCGGCGTGACCTTGCGCATCACGCGAAACAATTTTTCGACCAATGCAGCATCATCTCGAATGGGCTGGCGTTACGCTATGTCGGTCACCGTAGCCAGCGCTAGTAGCAATAAAGATAGCTTCGTCCGCATCGTACATCCGTGGCGTGACGTACAATCTATAATGGGCGGCGTGTTTTTTTGTGGCGTTCTGGTGAACAATTACGATTACGCCGCTGAGGACTTGAGCCCGCCCAGCGACGGCGTCGTTGCCCATATCGAATGGGTGCAGAAGTTTGGAGATCACGAAAACATCACAACGCATAGACTTGAAACAATTCGCATTTCAACCGAGCAAAGACGGTTTGAGCTCCCGCTGTTCATCCCAGATCCCTATGTGAGCCAGAACAGAACGGTAAATCCGTATGAGGACTGGTGTGGGTTTCAACTCGCTATCGAAACGCTACAGACTTGCACTATTCGTTGCGAGAATTTCGATCTCTATCGTGGTGACGGGCCGCGTGACTGGACCGCGCCGAGCGAGGTCGAGGACTGGCAAAAGCTCGCGCCCTACTGGCAATGGATGCGTTCGCGCGAGGACACAAACGTTTTGTTCCATTCCGGCTATCGCGCGTCGGCAGCGCAGGGGCGTTACGTTTGGGAGTTCCCGGTCAGAATGGCGAAGCCGCCGATTCTCGTTAGCAACGGTTCGTTCAACGCGGTCAATCAGGGCGGAACGGCGTCGGTCTCTTCGCTCTCGACCATCAGGGCCAATGAGCAGCGTATCGAGATGGGGGTCAACGGTCTGACAGCGATCTCGACTCAGAACGAGGCACAAATTTTCGCGGTAAGCAACGAGACGCTTACCTATACCGCCGATGGCGTACAGAATGTTTTCACCATCCCAGACAGTATTGGCGTATTGATGAATACGACAACAGAGGCCGATCGCCTGACCGTCTATCGCGATACTGGCGCTGGGACGCTGACCCTGACCTACGGTACGGCGAACGATTATCTTGGCACCGAGTCTTATGAGAAGTACAACGATGGCCCCTTTACGGGCGATGGCGTGATTACTGCTTTTACGCAAAATTATAGCATCGCCGCATCGTCGCAAATCGACGTGATTCACAACGTCGATGGGACGCTCATGCCTGAGACCGACTATACGGTGACCGCGGGTGAGTCTGGTGTGGTGGTGCTGACGACAGCCCTGACCAGTGGGAACACGATCAGGACGCAGCACAGATCGCGAGAACATTCCGGCTACTTTATCACACTGCTCACAACGCCAGATGCTGACGACATTGTTTCATTGGTGCCAACGAGCGCATCAGACGCTTGGATCGCGGCTGACGCCTATATCTATCCGAGCGATGTCGTCTGATGTCTCGAACAATTGTGCTGAGGTGCGGCACTGCGGGTCCTGAACTGGTCGTCGTGACCGGAGGCTGCGCTCACACCATTACCCTGACGCCTGGCGAGGTGGCCTATCTGGCTCGCACTTCCGCCGACATGGCGGCAGACATCATCCAGCACGGGATGAAGCGAATATTTCCATCAACGGAGAAGTAGCATGGACCGCGACATCAACCTGGCCGGCCTGCGGCTGATCAAGGAGTTCGAGGGCTGCAAGCTCTCGGCCTACCGGGACAGCGCTGGGGTCTGGACCATCGGCTACGGCCACACGAGCCAGGCTGGCCCGCCGACCGTGACGCCCGGCCTCAGCATCACGCAGGCCGATGCCGAGGCGATCCTGCGGCAGGACTTGCAGGTCTTCGAGGAGGCGGTCATGACTGCGATCAAGGTCGCGCTGAACGACAACGAGTTCGCGGCGCTGACGAGCCTCTGCTTCAACATCGGGGCATCGGCCTTCGCTGGGTCGACCTGCCTCAAGCGTCTGAACAAAGGCGACCGCAAGGGTGCAGCTGAGGCGCTGACCTGGTGGAACAAGGCGGGCGGCAAGCGGCTGGGCGGTCTGGTCCGGCGTCGCGCTGCCGAGAAGGCGCTCTTCCTCACGCCGCCGAGTGCTGTCCGCACTGAGATTGCTCTCGGAGAGGCTTCCGATCTAGCGCGGGAGCCGCAGACGACCCGCCAGAGCTGGCTGGGCAGCAGGACCATCGCCGGCACTGCAACGGCTGCCACGGGCGCTCTGGCGGCTGTGAGCGAGGCTGTGGATGCGGCGAGCGGTGCGGCGGATAGCGCCAAGGGGCTGGTCGGGCAGGTGGTGGGGTTCGTGACCGCGCACCCGATCCTGACCGGGGCTGCGGTGGCGATCGTCATCGGCCTGGCCGTGGTGGTCTGGGCGCGGCGTGACGACTGGATCAAGGGGAGGCGGTGATGAGCGGAGACCTGATGCGCTCTGTGCTCTGTCTTATCGCCTTCTTCGCCATTGTTGCAGTGATGTATCAAGTATTTAACCGCTTGGGGGCGTTCTGATGCTCTCCACCATCGCGCTCTTTTTCATGAACTGCCGGATCTGCCGCTGGATCGCCCTCGGCGTCCTGGGCATCGGCCTGGTGCTGATCGGCCTGCGCTACGTCATGTCGGTCGGCGAGGCGAAGGAGTGCGCCCGGCAGCAGATGGCCTCGATGCAGGCCCGTATCTCGAACCTCAAGGAGAAGCGCCATGCCGAAGAGGATGCTGGCCGCCGCAGCCCTGCTGAGCGTGTTGAGCGGGTGCGCCGGTACACCCGTCCAGACTGACGCCTGCGAGCCCTGGAGCCCGCCGATGCGGTTCTCTGCGGCTGCGGTGGATGCGATGGACGCCGAAGACCTGCGCCAGCTCGACGCCTACTACGGCACGGGCGAGCGCCTTTGTGGATGGATGCCATGATGGACCCGGATCTGGTGACACAGCTCGCCGCACTGAAAGAGGCCGTCCGGCGTATCGAGGCGGCCATGCAGAGCCACGTCGAGGAAAGCCGGAAGCACCGGGAAGACATCGAGAAGAAGGTCGACAAGGTCGTCGCCACCATCAACAAGGGGCGCGGGGCGATCTGGATCTTGGCCGTGCTGGGGACCATCGGGCTGGCCGTCGCCGGCTGGTTTGACGAGCACATTGCAAAGGCATTCGGCAAATGATCGAGATCAGCTTCTCGGCCTGGTGGCTGCTGGCGGCCTATCCCAGCATCGTCGCGGGCCTGATGGCGCTGTTCCTGGCCTCGCTGCTGCTGTCCAGGATCGCCCCCGGCCTGCTCGGCCTCTTCCTCTCCAATGTCGCTATCGCCTGCGACCAAGCCGCCAACACCCTGACCGGAGGCGATCCGGATGACACGATCTCCGCGCGGCTGGGCCGGGCCTACTGCTATGGAATGACGGTGGCAAAGGGCCTGCTGTTCTGGATCTTCGTGCTACCGCTGGTGAAGGCGCTGCACGTCATTGACCCGTACCACTGCGAGAAATATGCCCTGGCCGATCGGAGCGAGGGCCGGCGGGCGCTGTGGGGATTTAGGAAACTGTCCACCAGCCAATGGGAGTGGCTAGAGAAGCGCGCGGCTTTGGCGTAATTGCGTCCCGTCCACGCTGATACGGCGTTCTGCCGTGCTTAGCAGCCCCTTTGCGCATGCTGCTGTAGAACTGCTCTCGCGCCTGAGCAATCTCAAAGTCTAATTGGATGAGATTGCGGATTTGTTCATTAGCACTCATGCCCCTATCCCTTCTTCCTATGCGCCTCACCACCATCAAGCGGCGGTGCCTCGAAGAACGGCCCGGTCCATGCCGGCTGATCGATGATGATGAAGCGAGCGACGGCTTCGCCATCATCTCCGGCAACCTTGACCGAGATGCCGTCTCTCGTATAGCTCGCCTCGACATGATATCCAGGCGCGAAGTAGATGACTCTGACCCCTGACATCTCACTCTCCCTTCAGTTTCCGCAAAGCCGCCTCATGCCAGGCGATAACCTCGTCCCGGCCGAAGCTCACAGCGCAGGACGCCTTGTCCCGCAGCGCGCGGACCTCGACGCTGGCATTCCCGGCGCGCCCGGCCATGTCGAGGCATTGCCGGCCGCTCTGGAGCCGCAGCATGCCGGGGCGGATGATGATCTTGCTCTTTACGCCTCTACTCTCCGCGAGCGCCCTTGACGTGCGCGATGGCCGCCTCAGCCCATTTGATGAAGTCGTCGGCTGACATGCGCATCTCTGCCGATACGCCAAACCCGCTGTAGCTATCGCCCGCCCACGGCTCTTCGATCTCGATAGTGACGCGTCCTCCATAGGTTTTTACGGAGATATTGTCTCCACAGGCGTCGTCATCCTTCGTTGCCAGCTCGTAGTAGTTGCGCTCCATCTCAATCGCCATCGCACCACTTCCTTTCCTTCTCTGGCCACCGCCGGGCCAGACCTTCCTCCAGTAGCACAGTGCCAACGTTGGCTCCACCGGCAGATAGCGTGCCGAGCTGGCGCCCGTAGCGGTCCACTCGGCCGGCGGCACACAGGACCAGGCCGCCGGCCGCTACCATCTCCTTTAGCCTCGCCGTGGCCTGCTGCCCAAGCGCGCGCTCTGCCTCGCAGTGGGGGCGGAAGGTCTCGGGCGTGTCGAAGCCGCGCGGATGCCCGGCCGTGTCTCCGTCCAGCGTGAGCCGCCAGCGCTCGCCCAGCGCGTCGATGGTGTCGGCGTCCACGACATGCACCTGAGCGGGTGTGACGGGCAGGCACTCGGCGGATGGCTCGTTGGTTGCAAAGAAGGCGATCAGGATGCCTAGCATCACCATCTCGGCTATCGTGATCGGCCAGGTCATCGCGGCGGCTCCGGTAGCGGCATCCAGTGGGTGGGCTCTCCGATCAGCATTTCCATCATCTCCCCGCTAATGTCCTCCCATTCGCTTCTTTCGTAGAAGCCGACATACATGCCGCCATCCAGCGCGTTGCAGAGCAGGACGAGCGATCCATCCTTCGGCGCGGTCTCGATAGGTAGCCAGGTCATTGCTCTGCGCCTTCCTTCATTTCCTCGTCGATCATCGACAGCACGTAGTTCGGGAACCTGTAGCCCTTCTCCCGCAGGATCAGCAGCCGCGCCTTGAGGTGCTCCAAATCCGGCTCGCAATAGCTCTGCCCATCGCAGCCGCCGCCGATCGGACGGCGCTCGCAGATCTTGAGATAGTCGTGCCATGCCTTCTGCTCGGCCATGTAGCGTTGGATCGCTTTCGTGTCGCCCGGCGCAGGCAGATCCGGCGCCCGTGGCGCGTCGTCAGGGATTCGATTGCCGGCAACATGAATCATGAAGCCGCCGTTCACATGCTCGTAGGCGTAGATATCGCAGCGGAAGCTGTCGCTGCTCCAGCGGCAGTAGGACATCACTCTCTCCTCACATGCGGACATCGACGTCAGGAACGATCGTCGTCGGCTTGAAGATCACACGATAGTGGTAGGTGCTGACGCTGGCTGCCTCGATCTGCTCGGCGAAGTAGGTCACGTTATCGGACAGGCCGAGAAAGTGTTTCTTGTAGGAGGCCGGCCCGGTCTTGCAAGTGACGGTCAGCTCTCCAGGTCCATCCTTGTTGCCGAGCGAGCACAGCCCCTCTATCGTGAGGATGTAGTTGCCCGTGATGCCGTTGTAGAAGACGACGCGGCGCTGTATCTCGAACATGTCGGCAGCCTTCGAGAGGTTGCGCGATGCAACGTCTGCATCAGGCTCGCAGGCGGTCAGTGCGATCAGCGATGCCAGCGCGGCAGCTACGGTGAACGTGAGCTTCATCACTCTCTCCTCCAGTTTGGTTCCCATCTACGGAATCGAACCTCAATCTATGAGGTGGCCAGGGGGTGCAGTTTGGTACCCCCTATCGTGCATTTCTGTGTTTTTCCGCCTCTAACGCCCGCTTTCATCAACAACATTCCTTATCTTTCAAGGATTTCGCAGCCTGCCATGTCCTTCGCAATGAGGAGGTCAGGGGTTCGATTCCCCTCGGCTCCACCAAACCGCAGCCAACACCTTGCCCGATATCCACTGACGACACCCCGTTCGCCTCGAAGCCGGGCGATCTGTCACTTGATCGGAGCTCCCCGTACCCGGAGACTGTCGGCCATCACAGCCAAGGGTAAGCAGGCCGACAATGCAGTTTGATTTCATGGACAAGCGCATCCTGGTCACGGGAAGTGCGCGCGGCATCGGCCGCGCCACCGCAGCCGCCTTCCTGGAGGCCGGGGCGCAGGTCGCCGTCAACGGCCGCACGGCCGCCTCGACCGCGTCCGGCATTGCCGCGCTCGGGGACCGGGAGGGTCTGGTCGCGGCGCCGGGCGATGTCGCGACCGCCGCAGGCTGCAAGGCGATCGTCGAGGCCGCCGTCGCCGGCCTCGGCGGGCTCGACGTCCTGGTGAACTGCGCCGGTATCGGCAAGACCGGCCCGATCGAGGCGATCGACGAGGCCTTCTGGGACGAGACCATCGCGGTGAATCTCAAGGGCACCTTCTTCTGCATCCGCTATGGGCTGGCAGCCCTGCGCGAGAGCAAGGGCAACATCGTCACCATCGGCTCGGATGCCGGCGTGATGGGCGAAGCCGCGAGCGGAGCGGTCTACTGCGCCTCGAAGGGAGGCGTCGTGAACATGACCCGCGCCATGGCGATGGAGCTTGCACCCGACATCCGGGTCAACTGCGTCTGCCCGGGCTACGTCGATACCGACATGGTCCGCCGCGACGGCATCGAGCAGGCCGACGACCCTGCCGCAGCCGAGCAGGGACTCATCGACTACGCGCCCCTGAAGCGCATCGGCACGCCGCAGGAGATTGCTACCGCCATTCTCTACCTGGCGTCGGACGACGCGCGCTTCGTGACCGGCAGCATCTTTCAGATCGACGGCGGTTCGACCGCGGGGCGCTGATCGCGCCGACCGCCGAACCTGGATCCACCAATCCTGCCTCTGCCGGCCAAAGGTAAGACCCACCCCTTCCGAAGCGATTTTGGAACGGAGCCAAGCGCTACACGTAGCGACTGCCAGAGCGGATCGCGATCTACTCAACGTCAGAAGTCATAGAGCAGGATGGCGTCACATCGTTTCGATCTGACGTCATCCTGCTGGTTGCGCCTGGTGGTAGGGACGAGCGGTATCCACAACATCCTGCTTGGCACCAGCGTCAACGCCAGTGTCTACGGGCTCGGTGGCAACGACCGGCTCTTCGGCGGTACTGGGAATGACGGGGCAATCATCGGCTCTGTCGGTGGCAAGAGACTCTATGGTGACGACACCTTCATTCGTGGCCTCTTCGGCGCCGACAGGCTCTTGGCTGTGAGCTCCGCCGGCTGGAGCCGGTAGGTTTCCGGCGCCCCGCTTTTCTGTTGACACTGTCCACTATTGACAGGTTCCATAGTGTTCTCTCGTGCCCTAATCCTACCGGGGTAGTGAACGCGCGGAGGTGCCGGTCGATGGACGTTCGCAATGCACCGCTGGAAGAGTCGCTGTGGTACGCGACGGCGCAGCCCGCGCCGGAGACCGTACCGCTGGAAGGGGAGGTTCGCGCCGACGTCTGCATCGTCGGCGGCGGCTACACCGGCCTCTCCTCCGCCCTGCACCTGGCCGAGAAGGGCGTCGAGGTCGCGCTGCTGGAGGCCCGCGAGGTGGGCAACGGCGGGTCGGGCCGCAACGCCGGCCACTGCACGCCGACCTTCCACTTCTACGAGATTGCCAAGATCCGCGAGCTGCTGGGCGAGCCCTTCGCCGAGCGGATCATCCGCCGCCAGACCAATGCGGCCAACCTGGTCTTCGACATCATCCGCCGCTACGAGATCGACTGCGAAGGGGTGCAGAACGGCTACATCCAGCCGGCGCATGCGCCCTCGATGCTGCCCAAGCTGGAAGCCAAGTGCCGCAGCTACCAGCAGGTCGGCAAGGCCGCGCGCATGCTGGACCAGGCGGAGACCGAGCGTCTCACCGGCTCGCCGCGCTACTTCGGCGCCTGGTTCCATCCCGAAGGCGGCCACCTCAACCCGCTGGGCTATTCCCGCGGCCTGGCCAAGGCAGCGATCTCGCAAGGCGCCAAGATCTTCACCCACTCGGAGGTGACCGCGATCAAGCCCTCCGGCAGTGGGCTCTGGCGGGTCGAGACCGGAAAGGGCGCGGTGCTGGCCGAGAAGGTGATTTGCGGTACCGGCGCCTACACCACCGGCTTCTGGCCCGGCCTCAAGGACAGCTTCTCGATCCTGACCGTAGCCTGCCTGGCCACCAGCCCGCTCTCCGACAACCTGCGCCGCAGCATTGCGCCGGAGAACCACACCGTGGTCGAAAGCCGCGGCGACCCCGCCATCTACAAGTACGACAAGGACGGCCGACTGGTGACCTCGGTCTTCGTCGAGGGTAGCCGGCGCGGCAGCGATCCCGCCTTCACCAAGGAGATGGTGGCCAATCGGCTGAAGTGGATCCTGCCGCAGCTCGACGAGGTGAGTTGGGACTACTACTGGTGGGGCAACCTCGACATGCAGCCCCGCACCATCCCGCGTCTCTTCGGCCTGGCGCCGGGGATCATCGCCTCGCTCGGCTATTCGGGGCGGGGCGTGCCGACCGGCACCATGATGGGAACGGTACTGGCCGACTGGGCGCTTGGCACCAAACCCGAGGACCTGGCGCTGCCCATCGAGCCCTTGAAGTCCGCACCGCTCTACATGCGTTTCCTGCCCCGCATCCTGCTCTCCTACTTTCGCTATCGCGACCAGCAGGCGGCCCGGCAGGCAGGGCTTCAGCCGCCTTCCTACTGATCGCAACCGTGCCATGAGGGACAGTCAGGTGACAGCCGCAGCACCAGCAACGAGAATGAGAGCACGGAGTCGCGCGGTTCAGGGAGTCTTCAGACGTGACAACCTCAGGCAAGCTCTCGGCCGCAGCGGCGGCCGATCCTTCCCCGGCGCCGGCCCCGGAGCCGGCATCGCCGCCGCGGCAGGGCAGCGTCGATCTCGATATCCTCAAGACCCTGCTCAGCTACTACATCCGCAGCATCAATCTCTCGGTCAGCCGCGACCTGGACCGCGCAATGGGCGAGTTGCCGGTGGCGCGCGGGACCGGGAAGATTTCCACCCTGCTGCTGGTCGATGCCAATCCCGGCATCCGGCCCTCGACCATTGCCGAGGTCATCGGCAAGGACCGCTCGGCCATGGGCCGGCTGCTGGATACCCTGAAAGGCGCTGGCCTGATCATCCAGCGGGTCTCCGAGCGCGAACGACGCTCGCACGAGCTCTACCTCACCAACAAGGGCCAAGCGCTGGCCGCGCGCGTGCGGCAGATCGCGGCCGAGCAGGACCGGCGCTACTTCTCGGTGCTCTCGGACGAGGAGCAGGACCAGCTCAAGGCGCTGCTGAAGCGCCTCTATCGCCATCACATCGGCGGGCCGGTCGACCTGACCTGAGCGCCGCAACCGCACATCGCAGGCGTAGGAGGGCCAGATGACCGGCAGCGAGGAAAACCGGGTGGCCCTGATCTCGGGCGCCAATCGCGGGATCGGCGCGGCGATCGCCAGCAACCTGGCCGCCAGCGGCTGGCGGTTGAGCCTCGGCCTGCGCAACCCCTCGACCTTGGCCGACCCGCCGAACGGCGCCCTGCTGCAGCCCTTCGACGCCGCCAGCGGCAAGGACGAGGCGCCCTGGGTCGAGGCCACCCTGGACCGCTTCGGGCGGATCGACGCGGTGATCAACAACGCCGGAATCATGATCCCGAAGACGGTGGTCGAGATCGACGACGACGCTATCGACGCGCTGTTGCAGGTCAACGTGAAGTCGCCGCTGCGCCTGGTGCGCGCGGCCTATCCGGCCCTGGCGGCCAGCGGGCGGGGCCGGGTGGTGACCATCGCCTCGCTCTCCGGCAAGCGGGTCAAGACGGCCGCCGCCGGCAGCTATTCCGTCAGCAAGTTCGCGGCCCTTGCGCTGGCCCACGCCATCCGCCACGCCGGCTGGGAGGACGGGGTGCGCTCGACCGCGATCTGTCCCGGCTTCGTCGCCACCGACATGGCGCAGGCGCTGACCGAGTTCGATCCCAAGATCATGACCCAGCCGGCCGAGATCGCCCGCATCGTGGCCTTGGTTCTGGACCTGCCCAACACCGCCAGCATCGCCGAGATCCCGGTCAACTGCCAGGCCGACGGCAACCACTAGAGAGGAGCGCAAGACCAGCATGGGCCCTACGGTCGACCCGGTCAGCAGCGACGAGACCCTGCCCAAGCAGGCCGAGGTCGTGGTCGTCGGCGGCGGTATCATCGGTAGCTCTGCCGCCTACTGGCTGGCGCGGGCCGGGGTGTCGGTGGTGCTCTGCGAGAAGGGGACCATCGGGGGCGAGCAGTCCAGCCGGAACTGGGGCTGGTGCCGGCAGACCATGCGCGATCCCAACGAGATTCCGCTCAGCATCGCCGCAATGCGGCTCTGGCCCGAGCTCAACCGCGAGATCGGCGAGGAGACCGGCTTTCGCCGCACCGGCATCCTCTTCGCCGCCGCCAACGAGACGGAGCTGGCCGAGCTCGAGGCCTGGCACGGCCATGCCCAACCCTACCAGCTCGATAGCCGCCTGGTCAGCGGCAGCGCGCTCGCCGACCTGTTGCCAGGCATCACCAATCCGATGGCCGGCGGCGTCTTCACCGCCAGCGACGGCCGCGCCGAGCCGCAGAAGGCGGCACCGGCGATCGCCCGGGCGGCCCAGCGCTCCGGCGCCACGGTGATGACCGGTTGCGCCGTGCGCGGCGTGGAGCTGGCCGGCGGTCGCATCGCCGGCGTGGTTACCGAGAAGGGCAGCGTCGCCTGCAACAGCGTGCTGCTAGCCGGCGGCGCCTGGTCCCGGCTGTTCTGCGACGCGCTCGACCTTCGGCTGCCCCAACTCAAGGTCATCGCCTCGGTGATGCGCACCAAGCCGATGGAAGGCCCCTGCGAGCATCCGGTCTGGACCAAGAACTTCTCCTTCCGCAAGCGGCTCGACGGCGGCTACACCATCGCCACCAGCGGCGTGCACCGCACCGAAATCCGGCCGGAGAGCTTCCGCTTCCTGGGCGACTTCCTGCCGACCCTAAAGGTGCAGTGGCGCAACACCCAGTTCAGTGTCGGGCGCAGCCTCTTCGAGGATCTGGCGACACCCAAGCATCCCGCGCTGGACCGGCCCGGCGCCTACGAGAAGACGCGGATCATCGACCCCGTCCCCAGCGAGGCGACGCACCGGCGCACCCGGCGCGCGCTCGATCAGGCCTTTCCCGTCTTCCGGCAGGCCGAGATCGCGCAGAGCTGGGCCGGCAGCATCGACGTCACCCCCGACGCCCTGCCGGTGATCTCCCCGGTCGAGGCGGTGCCCGGCTTCTTCATCGCCACCGGCTTCTCCGGCCACGGCTTCGGCGTGGGGCCGGCAGCGGGCCGGCTCGCCGCCGACCTGGTGACCGGCGCCAGCCCGCTGGTGGATCCCGCGCCCTTTAGCTTCTCCCGCTTCCTGGCAGGAGAGATGCTGAAGCCCTACAGCGCGCTTTGAGGCAGGATAGGATCCATGGACCGCCTGCCCTCATTCCCCCTCGCCCAGACGTTGCGGCGCTGCTGCGACGTTCCTCCACCGCACCTCCGGTGCGCAAACGGCCGAGCCGGCAGTCCCAGCGATCCGGCAGAGCGATCGGCCGATCAACGAAGTGAAAAGCAACAGGAGGTTTTCAAGCCATGACCCAGGACCGTTCAGTCATCAGGAACCGGGGACAAAACCATCCGCTGCGCTCCGGTCACAGCCGCCGTACCTTTCTGAATCTCGCCGTCGTCGGCGGCGCAGCTGCGCTTCTAGCGCCCGGCCTGCTGCGCGCCCAACCGGCCAAGCCCACCGGCCAGGTGATCGCCGGAATCTCGCAGGAGCCGACCGTATTCAACCCGCTGATGCCGCACATCGAGGTCGACGAGGGCGTCTACTTCCAGGTCTACAACCCGCTGTGGGGCGTGGCACCGGACGGCAGCTTCACACCGCAACTGGCCGCCGAGGTGCCGACGGTGGAGAACGGCGGCGTCAGCGAGGACGGCCTCAACTGGCGAATCAAGCTGCGCGACGGCGTGACGTGGCATGACGGCACGCCCTTTACCGCCGAGGACGTCAAGTTCTCGCTGGAGCTGGCCGTCAACGACAACTTCCGCTCGGCCCGGCGCTCCGGCCATGACCTGGTGGAGAACATCACCGTGGTCAGCCCGACCGAGATCACCTGGACCATGAAGGAGCCCTATGCGCCCTATATGGCGCTCCTGGGCGGCACCTTCATCGTGCCCAAACACGTGGTCGAGGCCTCGGATGATCCAAACAACTCGGCCCTCAACACCCACCCGATCGGCACCGGGCCCTTCAAGTGGGTGTCCCGCACGGCCGGCGACTTCATCCAGCTCGGGGCCAACACCGACTATTTCGGCGAAGGCCCCTACCTGGAGACCTTGGTCTTCAAGTACATCCCCGACCTCACCGTCCTCTTCACCCAGTTCCAGACCGGCGACATCGACTACATCGGCCTGCAGGGCATTACCGCCGACCACTATGCCGAGGCCAAGACCCTGCCCAACCGCGTGGTCGACCCGGTGCCGCAGCCCTTCATCGAGAACATCGCCTTCAACCTGGGCAAGCCGCAGTTCCAGGACCAGGCGGTGCGCGAGGCGCTCTATCTGGGTATGGACAAGGACGCCATCATCGACGCGATCTACTACGGCCTGCCGACCCCGGCGGAGAGCTTCATTCCCAAGGGCAACTGGGCCTACAACCCCAACCTGCCCAAGCACGAGTACAATCCCGAGAAGGCGATCGAGATTCTGGAGAAGGCCGGCTGGAAGGTAGGCTCAGACGGCATCCGCGAGAAGGACGGCGTCAAGCTCTCCTTCCTCAACTCGACCACGGCCGGCAACCACGTGCGTGAGCAGGCCCAACAGCTCCTGCAGCAGACCTGGAAGCAGCTCGGCGTCGACATGCAAATCCGCAACCTGCCGCCGGCGGTCATGTGGGGTGACTACTGGATGCTGTCGGAATTCGATACCGCTATGGTCGGCATCGCGTTCATGACCGGCCCCGATCCCGACACCACCGACTACTTCGCCACCAAGTCGATCGCGGTCCAAGGCGGTGCCGGACAGAACACGGTGCAGTATTCCAACCCCGAGGTCGACACGATCCTCGCCGAGGCCGCCAAGACGGTAAACCGCGACAAGCGGAAAGAGCTCTACTACAAGCAGCAGGACATCATTCACCACGACCTGCCCTACTTGCCGATCTTCCAGTACGCACTGGTTGAGGGCACCAAGGAGGGCTTGATGGGCTACACCGCCAACATCAACGTCCGGATCAACAGCTGGAACGCCAGCACCTGGTACTGGAAGAGCTAGGCCCCTTGCCGCCGGGCAGGGCCCGATATTAGCCTCGAAGGGGGTGCCGACGCGGCGGCACCCCCAGAGAGCGCGTTTTTCCTTTCCGCAGGGAGTCGCCGCCGAACTGTGAGCCGCTACCTCCTCTCACGCTTCTTCCAAAGCCTCGTGCTGCTATGGCTGGTCTCGATGATCGCCTTCGCCGTGCTGCATCTGGCACCGGGAGGGCCGCTGTCGCAGTTCGCCCTCTCCCCCGGCATGACCCAGGAGCAGATCGAGCGCATCACCGAGCAGCTCGGCCTGAACCGGCCCTTGCCGATCCAGTACCTCGACTGGCTGGGCCACCTGCTGATCGGCGACTGGGGCGAATCCTTCCGCGACGGCCGTTCGGTGCTGGTGGTGATCGGCTCGCACCTGGGGGCCACCCTGCAGCTCATGATCAGCTCCACCCTGCTGTCGGTTCTGCTGGGTACCTGGGTCGGCGTCCTGGGCGCGATCCGCCGGTATTCTGCCTTCGACTACCTGGCCACGGTGGGCGCCATGGTGGCGCTCTCGATCCCGACCTTCTGGTTCGGTCTGGTCACCATCTTCATCTTTTCGATCCAGCTGGGCTGGCTGCCGGCAGGCAACATGTTCACCATCGGCGACGGCTCTTTCCTCGACTATCTGCACCACCTGATCGCGCCCTGCGTGGTGCTGGGCCTGGTGACCGTGGCGATCTGGAGTCGCTACATGCGCTCCTCGATGCTGGATGTGGTGAACCAGGACTACATCCGCACCGCGCGCGCCAAAGGCGTACCGGAACGCTCCGTGCTCTGGCGCCACGCGATCCGCAACGCGCTGCTGCCGATGATCGCGATCGCCGGCCTGCAGCTACCGACCCTCCTGAGCGGCGCGCTGGTGACCGAGACCGTCTTCACCTGGCCGGGCATGGGGCGGCTGTTCCTCGATTCCCTCAGCTACCGCGACTATCCGGTGGTGATGGGCATCCTGATCTTCTCGGCGGTGCTGGTGCTGGTCGGCAACCTGCTGGCGGACCTCTTCTACGCCGTCGCCGACCCGCGCATCCGCCTGGATTGAGGAGGGGCCAGATGTCGAGCGACCTCGTCGAAGAACCCAAAGGCAACGAGCCGGAACAGACCCTGATGGTCGCCAAGAACCGGGCCATCCACCGTTTCATGCGACACCGGCTGGCGGCCCTGGGGGCCGTCACCATCCTGATCCTGGTGCTTGCCTGTGCCATCGGCCCCTACATCATCCCCTTCGACCACCTCTTCATCAACATCCGCGAGCGCTTCTCGGAACCGCTCAGCGGCGCCCATCTCTTCGGCACCGACGAGATGGGGCGCGATCTGCTCTCTCGGTTGATGATGGCGGGCCGGGTCTCGCTCTCGATCGGCTTCGCGGCGATGATCATCAGTACGGTCATCGGCACCGTGATCGGTGCGGTCGCCGGCTACTACGGCCGCACCGTGGGGACGGTGCTGATGCGCTTCGTCGACGCCGTGCTCTGCTTCCCCAACATCTTCCTCCTGCTGACCCTTGCCGCCTTCATCCGGCCCAGCGTCTGGGCGATCACGCTGATCATCGCCGCCACCTCCTGGATGGAGGTCGCGCGCGTGGTGGAAGGCCAGATGCGCTCGCTGCGCGAACGCGACTTCGCGGTGGCGGCCGAGATGATCGGGGCCTCCAACGCCTACATCATGTTCCGCGAGCTGCTGCCGAACGCGGTCGCGCCGATCGTGGTGGCAGCGACCCTGACGGTGGCTCGCGCGATCCTTCTGGAATCCTACATCAGCTTCCTCGGCTACGGCATTCAGCCGCCGGAGCCGAGCTGGGGCAACATGCTGAACAACGCCCAGCAGTACCTCAGCAGCGCGCCTTGGCTGGCGATCTTTCCCGGCCTGATGATCACCCTGGCCGTCACCGGCTTCAATTTCCTCGGCGACGGCCTGCGCGACGCGCTGGACCCGCGACTGGAGGCCAACTAGGCGATGGCGGCCGAGCCTTCCAAGACCATCCTCGAGGTCGTCGATCTCAAGGTCACCTTCCGCACCCCGGCCGGCGACGTGGTGGTTCCGAGTGGCGTCTCCTTCACCCTGGCCCAGGGCGAGACCCTGGCACTGGTCGGCGAGTCCGGATCCGGCAAGAGCGTAACCAGCCTGGCGGTCATGCGGCTGATGCCCAAAGGGACCCGGACCAGGATCGAAGGCCAGGTGCGGCTGGCCGGCGGCGAGGGCGGCAGCCGGGACCTGCTCACCCTCTCCGACGAGGAGATGCGCCGGGTGCGCGGCAACGAGATCTCGATGGTCTTCCAGGAGCCGATGACCTCGCTGAATCCGGTTCACCGCGTCGGCGACCAGATCGCCGAGGCGATTCGCTGGCACCGCGACATGAGCAAGGCCGAGACGCTGGAGCGCGCGCTGGAGCTGTTGGAGCTGGTCGGCATCTCCGAGCCGCGCAAGCGACTGGAGAGCTTTCCGCACCAGCTTTCCGGCGGCATGCGCCAGCGGGTGATGATCGCCATCGCGCTCGCCTGCGACCCCAAGATCCTGATCGCCGACGAGCCGACGACGGCGCTGGACGTGACCGTCCAGGCACAGATCCTGCAGCTCTTGAAGGAGCTGCAGGAACGCACCGGCATGGGCATCATCTTCATCACCCACAACCTGGGCGTGGTCGCCGAGGTGGCCGACCGGGTGATGGTCATGTACGCCGGCAAGATCGTCGAGCAGGCCGCGGTCGGCCCGCTGTTCACCCAGCCGAAGATGCCCTACACCGTGGGGCTGCTGCGCTCTATGCCCAGGGTGCGCTTCGCCGCCGAGCGCCAGGCGCCGCTCAGCACCATCGGCGGCAACGTGCCCGATCCCCTGGCGCTACCGCCAGGCTGCTCCTTCCATCCGCGCTGCGCACATTTCGAGGCTGGCCGCTGCGACCGCGAGATGCCACCGCTGGAGACCATCGGCGAAGGCCGGGCGCTGCGCTGCCTGCGCTGGCGCGAGATCGAGGAGGCCGGAGCATGACAGCAAAAACGGCCAGCGAGGCGCTGCTCAAGGTCGAGGGGCTGAGGATGCACTTCGACCTCTCCAGCGGCTTCTTCGGCCTCGGCGGCGGGGAGAAGGTGCACGCCGTCGACGGTGTCGACTTCGAGATCCTGCGCGGCGAGATCCTGGGACTGGTCGGCGAGTCCGGTTCCGGCAAGACCACGGTGGGCCGTACGGTGCTCCGCCTGACCCAGCCGACGGCGGGCTCCATCCTCTTCGACGGCCAGGACCTGACCTCCCTGACCAAGCGCCAGCTCCGCCCCTTCCGGCGGCGCATGCAGCTCATCTTCCAGGACCCTTTCAGCTCGCTCAACCCCAGAATGACGGTCGGGCGGATCGTCGCCACGCCGATGTTGATCCATCAGCCCGAGGCCTCGGCTGCCGAGCGCCAGCGGCGGGTCGAGGAGTTGCTGCGCCTGGTCGGCCTCTCGCCCCGCCATGCCGAGCGCTATCCGCACGAGTTCTCCGGCGGTCAGCGCCAGCGCATCGGCATCGCCCGCGCCCTGGTGATGAACCCAGACTTTCTGGTCGCCGACGAGCCGGTCTCCGCCCTTGACGTCTCGATCCAGGCCCAGGTGGTGAACCTGCTGCTCGACGTGCGCCGCAAGCTGGGTCTCACCATGCTCTTCATCTCGCACGACCTGGCCGTGGTCGGCTGCATCGCCGACCGCATCGCCGTCATGTACCTGGGCCGAATCATGGAGCTGGCGCCGACAGAGGCGCTGTTCCAGGACCCCCGCCATCCCTATACCGAGGCGCTCTTCTCGGCCGAGCCGATCCCCGATCCGACGGTGCGGCGCGAGCGGGTGCTGCTGAAAGGCGAGATCCCGAGCCCGGTCGACCCGCCCAGCGGCTGCGTCTTCCGCACCCGCTGTCCCTATGCCCTGCCCGACTGCGCCAAGGTGGTGCCGGAGCTGAAGAGCGTGGCGCCGGGCCACGTCAAGGCCTGCCTGCGCGACGACCTCAGCCTGAGTGCCTCACGCCATGCGTAGAGCATATCGCGAGCAGGTGGGCTCGCCTGCGACGGCGATTTGCTTGTTCAAGTCAGAGTCTGGGGCATGTTGAGTTTAAACGGCTCCGGCCCACACCCCCGCCCAGTCGTCCCAGGCGGCGCCCACGGAAGTATCCTGTAGCTGGGCGGCCGGGCGGGGGTGTGGGCCGGAGCCGATTCAAATAGAGCGCTTGGCGCTCCGCTCGAATCGACCCGGTCCGTCAGTTCCAGACGAAGTCCGTCGCTGTCAGTTGATTGGCGGCCACGAGCCCGGTGATCTGGAAGGCAAGATCAGCGCTGCCGTCGCCGTCGGTATCGACCTGCACCTGTTCGCCGCCGTCGAAGCGCGCCTCGGAGTTGCCACCGCCGGAGAAGGCCGCAGCGCCGATATAGGCGAAGACGCCTGTCTCCATACCGGCGACGAAGACCAGGCTGTCCTCGTCACTGCCGCCAAAGGCACGGCCGTCGAAGTCCGCCAGCAGCGGTCCGCCGGAGCCGGCCCCGTCGCCGATCTCGTCGCCATTGAAGCGGAACTCGTCGCTGTGGCTGCCGCCGTAGTAGCGGCCGGCGGCATTCACGCCGATGACATCGGCGCCGGCATCGCCGTGCAGCTCGTCCTTGCCGGTGCCGCCAAAGAGGGTGTCGCTGCTGCGTCCGCCATAGATCGTATCGTTGCCCGCCAGCCCGCGCAGCACGTTGACCGCGGTATTGCCCTCGATCACGTTGTGTTCGTCGTTGCCGCCACCGTCGATGGCCCCGGCATCGCTCTGCAGGCGCAGGTTCTCGATGTTGGCGGAGAGCGTGTAGTCGTCGAGGGCGCGGACCAGGTCCGTGCCTTCGCCCATCACTTCGATGGCCGTGTCATCGGCGCGGTCGATAACGAAGGTGTCGTCGCCCAGACCGCCGATCATGGTGTCGAGGCCGCCCTTGCCGTTCAGGATGTCGTCGCCGCCCTGCCCCTCCAGGGTGTCGGCGAAGCTGTTGCCCAGCAGGGTGTTGTCGACGGCGTTGCCAACCAGGTGCGCCGGCCCGACGTTGCTCAACAGGTTGACGCGCTCGATGAAGCCGTCGATGCCGGTCGAGACCGTGAAGTCGCTCGCGTTGGAGCGCACCACGTCGGCGATGCCTCCGTCCGCGCTCTCACGCACCAAGTCGGCCGAGGTGTCGATGATGTAGGTGTCATTGCCCGCGCCCGCCGCTGCCACATCGGCGCCGCTGCCGCCGTTCAGCTGGTCGCGCCCGTCACCGCCGAAGAGCGCGTCCTCGCCGCTGCCGCCGACCATACGATCGTTGCCGCTGGCCCCAAGCATCCAGTCCTGGCCGGCCCCGCCGAACAGCGTATCGTTCCCGTCGCCGCCGTTGGCGACGTCGTCGCCCGCATCGCCGCGCTCGGTGTCGTTGCCCTCCGCACCGAACATGAGATCATCGCCGCTGTTGCCGCGAAGCTCATCGTTACCGGTGTAGCCGCTCATACGGTCATTGGTGCTGCTGCCGTTCAGGCTGCCGTCATTGTCGAAAGCATCGCTGACGAAGTTGAAGGCCCCCACCAGCATCAGGGTTTCCACCGAACCCAGGTGCAGGCCGACCGGCAGCAGGCCCTCGCTGGAGAGGGAGTCGTTGCCGCTGCCGCCTTCGTAGCGCTCGCCCGCGAAGGCCTCGCCCGCACCGACGCTGAAGGTATCCGCGCCGGAACCGCCGTAGAGGTAGGAATCCTTGCCGCTGCCGCCGCTGATCAGGTCGTTGCCGTCACCACCGTAGATCCGGGCGTCGTGACCGCGGCCGCCGAAGAGACGGTCGTCGCCCAGGTCGCCGTAGATGTAGCTGTCCTGGCCATAGGAACCGAGGATCGTATCCGCACCGGTGCCACCGATCAGATAGCGGTCGTTTCCGTCACCGGCGTTGATGTGGTCGCTGCCGCCGTCGCCATACAGTCTGAGGTCATCGCCGCTGTTGCCGATCACCGAATCGGCGCCGTTGCCGCCGAAGAACGACCCATCGGCCCCGGAGTCGCCGACCACGAAGTCACTGCCGCTGTCGCCGAAGAAGAAGGCATCGGTATCGTCGCCGCCGCTCAGGGTGTCGTTGCCGCTGCCGCCGAAGAGGAACACGTCGAAACCGCTGTCGCCCTCCAGCCGATCGTCGCCGTCGCCACCGAAGAGCGAGAAGTCGCTGCCGCTGCCGCCGACGATTCTGTCGTTACCGGTACCCCCGAAGTGCGACCCGTCCGCGCCGGTGCCCAAGAAGAACTGATCGTCGCCGGCACCGCCGAAGAAGCGGCTGTCGTTGCCGTCATTGCCGATGAGAACGTCATTGCCAATCTCGCCGCGGAACTCGGCATCGTTGCCGGACGCGCCCAGCAGGGAGTCGTCGTCGCTGCCGCCGAAGAAGAGGGAGTCGTCGCCACCGTCGCCACGCAGGAGGTCGTTGCCGACGCCGCCGAAGAAACTCACATCATTGCCCTCGGAGCCGTAGAAGCGATCGTTCCCGCTGACACCGAACAGCGGCCCGTCATCGCCGCCGCCCGCCAGGACGGTATCGTCGCCATCGCGCCCGGAGACGGTGTCCTTGCCGCTGAAGGTCTGGAACAGATCGTCGAAGCTGCTGCCAAAGAGAGTATCGCTGCCGGTGTTTCCGAAGTAGATCGCCATTGCCCTGATTCCTCCTATAGCAGCCGTCCCGCACCGAAGGGCCTCATCTCGACGGCCCGCCACCCTTTCCTGCAGCCGCCGGTTAGTCCTACGCGCAGAGGGGCGAAAGCATCGCACGCGATTTCGAAGATCGGATCACAACGTTCGCGGCAGCGAACCTTCCTTTAAAGCGAACATCTTTTCAAGGATGAATGCCAAACCCAGAGACCGGTTGTTTCCTCCAGCGCCCGAACGATCCTGACCAGCGGATCATTCAGAAAAATGCGATGTTAATCGTGCTAATTCAGATTCTTAGAGATATGTGGCTATCATCGCCTTCTCCACAATGAGCTTGCTATTGCACGTTCATTCACTAAAGTGACTGACATCTGCCACCCCACCAGGATCCGGAGAGAACAGCGCATGACCATCGGTTTCATCGGTCTCGGCTTCATGGGCGCGAACATGGCCCGACAGTTGCAGAAGAAGGGTCACTCGCTGGTGGTCTTCGATCTCGATCGCACCAAGGCGGCCGAGCTGGAGGCCGAGGGCGCCGGCTTCGCCGAGAGCGCGGCCGACTGTGCCGCCAAGGCCGAGGTCCTGATCACCTCGCTGCCCGGCCCGCCGCAGGTGATCGCGGTGATGGAGACCGCCGGGGCCCTGGCGGCGCTGCGCGAGGGCGCGCTCTGGATCGACATGACGACGAACGACGCGCCGCTGCTGGCACGTCTGGCCGAGGCCGCGGACCGGCGCGGCGTCGCCCTGGTCGATGCGCCGGTTACCGGCGCCGTCGACGGCGCCCGGCGCGGCGAGCTCACCATCTTCGCCGGCGGCAAGGCGGAGGACCTGGCCCGCGCTCGCCCGCTGCTGGAAGCGATGGGCCGCGTCATCGCGTGCGGTGGGCTCGGCACCGGCAACGCGGTGAAGCTGGTCACCAACTTCCTCTGGTTTACCCACGCCGCGGTGATCGGCGAGGGCCTGATGCTGGGCAAGCAGGCCGGCGTCGCGCTGGACGTCCTCTGGGAAGCGATCAAGGACTCGGTCGGCGATTCCTTCGTCGCCCGGCACGACGCCCCCTCGATCTTCGCCGGCCACTACGACCCCTCCTTCACCCTCGACCTCTGCGTGAAGGACCTGGGCCTGATCAAGGCGCTGGCCGCGCGGGGCGGAGTGCCGCTGCCGGTCGGCGAGGCCGCAGCGGCGCGCTTCGCACTGGCGCGCGAGACCTACGGCGGCGGCGAAGGCGAGCTGCATGTCGCCAAGCTGATCGAGGACGCGGTCGGCAGCGACCTGAGGCTGGCCGGCGACTGGCCGGTTCACTGGGAGGCGTGATTCACTGGGAGGCCTGAGGTTCCCCTGCGGCGGCAAGCTGGCCGAGACGCGCGTGCAGCGCGCCGCGCAGCAAGGTCGCGGCCTGGTCGGGCGGCATGCCTTCGTCGACCTGCGCGCGCTGTACCCGCATGCCCTCGATCAGCAGGGCGGCCTCCTCGGCCAGGCGCTGCGCCTGCGCCGGCGGCAGCAGGGCCTGCGCGGCCTGGCGCAGAGAGCGCCGCAGCAGGCGATCGTTCAGACGCTCCAGCCGGGCCAGTGCCGCGCTGTGCGAGGCCTGCGCCTGGAAGTGCAGCCAGCAGCGGCAGAGATCGACCCGGAACACGGCCGGCGATAGGTTGGCCGCTGCGATCGCCAGGAAGCGCGCCTTCGCATCCGTCGCTTGCTCGGCGCAGCGGCGCCGCTCCGCCTGCATCCGCTCGACGATGTGGCGCATGGTGGCCGTGAGCAGCCCCTCCTTGTCGCCGAAGTAGCGGTAGAGGTTGGCGCCGGTGAAGCCGGCGGCGGCAGCGATCTGCGTCACAGTGGACTCCAGCGGCCCCCGCTCGGTGACCGAGGCGATGGTCGCCTCGATCAACTGCAGGCGGCGTTCCTCCCGGTTGGCCCGCGGGCGCCCACCGCTCATGCCGCGGTCTCCAGCCGGCGGTCGAGGTAGTCCAGCACCATCCGACAGGCCGCCTCGGGATCGACTGCCTGGCCGCGCTGCGCACGGCGCACCCAGAGGCCATCGACCAGGGCGACGATCTCGCGTGCCAGGGCCGACACCCGCTCCGCCGGCACCAGGTGGCGCAGCCCCTCCTGCAGGTTGGCGCGGAAGCGGGTGGCGTTGATCTGCTCCAGCCGGGCGAGGCGCTCCTGGTGCGGCGTCTGCGCCCAGAAGTGCAGCCAGACGCGGCAGATCTCCGGCCGGAACAGCGGCTCGGCCAGATTGGTGCGGATCACCGCGCGCACCCGCTCCAGCGGATCGGCGGCCTGGGTCAGCCGCTCGACCATGGCGTCGTGGATGTCGCCCAGCAGGGCGCGCATCGTGGCCTCCAGCAGGCCATCCTTGCCGCCGAAGTGGTAGTGGATGTTGCCGGCCGAGAGACCGCTCTCCTCGGCGATTCGCGCGACGGTGGCGTCGTGATAGCCGTACTTGTAGATCGTCTGGGCCGCCGCCTCGATGAGCTGTTGCCGGCCGATGTCGCCGGATCGCGCCCTGACCATCTCCCCTTCCAATCGCTGCCCCGACCCGCAGCAAGGCCCCAGGCGCCGCCGGCCCAGATCCTTGCTTGCAGGTTCATTCACCAAACCTGGTAGAGGGCGGCGGCGTGGGGGTCAAGCGCGCACTGGTCGCGACGGGGGGCTAGGCGGTATGTGCCTCCCGGCCGCGGCGGCCGTAGACCGTCTCGTTGACGCCGGGATCGCCGATCACGCCGGGATGGTCCTCGTACACGAAAACCGACATGAGGCGGAGCCGGTCGCCCGCCACCTCGGTCACCCGGTGCAGCGAATTGCAGCCGCGGAAGATCACCAGGGCGCCGGGCTCGCGCGGCACCATCTTCAGCCGTGAGCGGTCGCCCTTCAGCACCTTGGCGACCTCGTCGGGCATGGGGTCGTCCTGGGTGCGGGTGTTGGGCACGATCTCGAACTCGCCGCCCGATTCGGCCGACTGCAGCATCAGGGTCATGGTGAAGGCGCTGTTCGAGTCGAAATGCCAGGCCGAGGAGTCGCCGGCCTCGTAGCAGACCACGTTCACCGGCTGCAGCGGGTCGTCGCTCGGGTAGAGCGTCCCGGCGCCGACCACGTCCTCCACGAAGCGGATCATCTTGGGCCAGAAGTAGAGGGTCTTGATCGGGATGGCCTCGGAGAGGATGTCGTGCGCGATCATCCGGTAGGAGGCATCGAAGAAGATGTTCGAGGGATGGTCCGCCGGCTTGCTCGGATCGCCGTGCTTGTAGAGGTAGCAGGTGCGGTGCGAGCGGTTGCGGAAGCCCTGCTGGAACACGGTCTCGACGTCGGCAATGGTCCGCTGCAGTGCGGCCTCGGTGATGAACTGCGGCAGCACGCAGTACTGCTTGCCGTCGAGATCCTGGCGCAGCCGCTGCACCAGCGCCGCATAGCGCGGGTCGTCGGCATCGTCGATCGGCCAGGCCTCGAGGTTCACCACCTCTTCGGGCTTCATCGGCGCTAGCGTCATCGGAGGGCTCCTCGCTGTCAGACTGTTTTGGTGAAGGTTTCGCCGCCCGGCGCGCGGCCGGGCAGCAGGACGGCGGCGGCGGCATCGGGCAGCACGCCGACGCGCGCGCCAGGCTCGAAGACCTCCTGCGCGCGCTCGAGATCGTTGGCATGGAAGACGCTGAGCGGCCGGTCGAGCCCCGGCAGATCGAGCTGGTAGAGGGTACGGTTGCCGAAGTAGGTGCGCTCGCGGACCGCGAAGCTGGGCAGTTCCTTGGCCTCGCGCACCAGCGCCAGCCGTTCGGGCCTGAGCGCCAGGGTCACGCCCTCGCCTTCGCCCGGCAGGGTCGCACCGGGCAGCACCGCCAGCGCGCCGAAGCCCGGCACCTCGACCGTCACCCGCTCGCCGCCGGCCGAGAGCACGCGGCCCGGCAGGAAGTTCATCTCGCCGACAAACTCGGCGACGTCGTGGCTGGTCGGCCGCTCGTAGAGCTCGCGCGGGGTCGAGCATTGCAGGATCCGGCCCGCCTTCATCACCGCGATGCGATCGGACAGGGTCAAGGCCTCTTCCTGGTCGTGGGTGACCAGCAGGAAGGTGATGCCGACCTCGCGCTGCAGGCGGCGGAGCTCGATCTGCATGTTCTCGCGCAGTTTCTTGTCCAGCGCCGCCAGTGGCTCGTCGAGCAGCAGCACCTTGGGCTTCAGCACCAGCGCGCGGGCCAGTGCGACCCGCTGCTGCTGGCCGCCGGAGAGCTGGTCGGGGCGGCGGTCGGCGAAGCCCGGCAGGCGGATCATCTCCAGCAGGCGCTCGGCCTCGGCCCGGCGCGCGGCCGCCGAGAGGCCGCTGCGCTTCAGCCCATAGGCGATGTTCTCGCCGACGGTCAGGTGCGGGAAGATGGCGTAGCTCTGGAACACCATGTTGGTCGGCCGGCGATAGGGCGGCAGGCGGGTCACGTCCCGGCCCTCGATCAGGATCTTCCCGGCCGTGGGCACCTCCAGGCCGCCGATCATGCGCAGCAGGGTGGTCTTGCCGCAGCCGGACGGCCCCAGCAGCGAGAAGAACTCGCCGCTGCCGATCGAGAGGTCGGTCGCAGTGACCGCGGTCACCTGGCCGAAGCGCTTCTCGATGCCGCGGATGTCGATAAAGGCGTCGATCATATCAGGCCTCCTCGGCCGCAGATGCCGGCCGGTAGCGGCCGCGCCGGCGCAGGAGTTGAGAGCCGACCACGGCGAAGATGGAGAAGAGGATCACCAGGGTTGCCAGCGCCAGGACCAGCGGCAGCTTGTCGGGGAAGCGCATCTGGCTCCACATGTAGACCGGCAGGGTCGGCGCGTTGCTGGAGAGGAAGAAGGCGAGGATGAACTCGTCGAAGGAGACGGTGAAGGTCAGCATCAGGCTGGAGAAGATGCCGGGCCAGGCCAGCGGCAGGGTGATGCGGAAGAAGGTCCGGACCGGCGGTTCGCCCAGGTCCATCGAGGCCTTCTCCAGGTCGCCGCTTAGGCCCTGGAACTGTGACAGCATCACACCGTAGGCGAAGGGCGTGCAGAAGAGGCAGTGCGCCAGCGCCACGGTCCAGAGCGACAGGCCGACGCCGGAAAGCGAGAAGACCGAGAGCAGTGCCACGCCGATCACCACGGTCGGCAGCGCGATCGGCAGCAGCAGCGCGATGCTGATCACCTTCCGGCCGGGGAAGTCGAGACGCGCCACCGCCAGCGCCGCCAGGGTCGCCGAGGCGGTCGACCAGACCGAGGCGATGGCGGCGACCATCAGCGAGTTCTGCAGCGCGTTCAGGAGCCCCTCGGCCTCGAACAGGCGGGCGAACCACTCCAGGGTAAAGCCGCGCCAGGGGAAGGAGATGTAGACCGAGTCGTGGAAGGCGAAGAGCGGGATGAAGGCGATCGGCAGGTAGAGGACCGCCAGGTAGAGCACCACGTAGGCCTTGCGCAGACGCTTCATCGGAAGGCCCTCACCAGACGCATCGCCCCCAGCACGAAGAGGCAGGCGATCAGGCTGGCCACCAGCATGGTGGCGATCGCCAGCGCGCTGCCCAGCGGCATGTTGTTGGAGGCGCCGAACTGCATGGCGATGAAGACGCCGATCATCACCCCGCTGGGGCCACCGATCAGCTGCGGCGTCACGTAGTCGCCGAAGCTGGGGATAAAGATCAGCACGAAGGCGGCGAAGACGCCCGGCAAGGATAGCGGCAGGGTCACCCGCAGGAAGCTGCGGATCGGCCCGTCGCCGAGGTCGCCGGCCTGCTGGATCAGCGAGCGATCCATGCGCTGCAGCGCGACGTAGATCGGCAGGATGGCGAAGGGCGCCCAGGCATGCGCCAGGGCGATGGCGACCGAGGTCGGGTTGTAGAGCAGGAACTCCAGAGGCTTGGCGATCAGGCCCAGGCCCTCCAGCCCGCTGTTCACCACCCCCTTGTAGCCCAGGATCAGCTTCCAGGAGAGCACCCGCAGCAGGTAGCTGATCCAGGACGGCAGGGTCAGCATGATCAGCCAGAACAGCCGGTTGCGGCTGACGTCGAAGGCGACGAAGTAGGCCACCGGATAGGCCAGCAGGATGGAGAGCAGGGCGACCACGCTGGCGATGCCGGCCGAGCGCAGCATCAGCTTCCTGACCCCGGCGCTCTGGATCACCTGCTCGTAGCTGGCCAGCGAGAAGCCGAAGTCGAAGTCCAGGTAGTGCTGCGTGCCGAAGGAGGCGACGACGAGCAGGCCGAGACAGCCGGCGAGCGCCAGGATCACCGTCACAAAGACCGGAGAGAGCAGCAGGTAGGCGCTGGTGGACTCCGAGCGGAGCATCACTCGGCGACCTCCAGCGCGCGGTCGATGAAGCGCTGGCAAAGCGCGGTGGCGCGCTCGTGCGAGACCACCTGGTCGTCGATCGAGAGCTCCAGCCAGAGGCCGTCGATGAGCGCGATGTAGCCGACGGCGGCACTCTCGGCGTCGATCTCGCGGCCAAGCTCCTCGGCCGCGTCGGCGAAGAGCTGGATCATGCGCTGGGTATAGTCGCTGTAGAGCGCGCGGTTCACGTCGCGCACCGCCTTGGAGAAGCGGATCTCGTGCCAGAAGGCGAGGAAGGCATGGCGCTGGGTGCTGGTGCAGATCGAGGGCGCGAAGATCGCCGCCGGCATGGCCTTGAGGCGGGCATAGGGGCCCGCGCCGGCCTTGGCCTGCAGCTTCTGCACCTTGCGGGTGAGATCGGAGAAGAGATGCTGGAAGGCCGCCGCCAGCAGCTCATCCTTACTCTCGTAGTAGTGGCCCAGCAGGCCGTGCGAGATGCCGGCGGTCGCGCAGATCATACGCACCGTGGTGTTCGCGACCCCATGCTTGGCGAGCGAGGCGATGGTGGCCTCGATCAGCGCGGTGCGTCGGAACTCCTGGATCTCGCGGTGGGTGCGCGGCCTGGTGGGTGGCTTCATCTCGACCTCGTGTGATGCGGCATAGGCCCCGGCGTCCGGTCTAGCGACCGAACGCGGGAGGACAGGATCGCACGCATCGCTCAGTCGCGCAGCGCGTAGCGGCGCCGACGGCAGGCGGGAGGCAGGAGACGGGCGCCGCCCCGGGTAATGGACGGCGCCCGGTCCCGTCAGGAGATCTTCACTTCGTCGAAGACCGCCTGATACTTCTGACGAACCTCCGGGTTGATCTGCTTCTGGAAGCGGGAGGTCGCCAGCACGGTGCCGGGATCGGAGATACCGAGCTCTACCAGACGCTCGGCCGGCACCATGTCGTAAGCCTTTTCGTTGCCGCTGCCGTAGCCATAGGCATTGATCAGGAAAGCCCCGACCTCCGGCGACATGTAGGCGTTGATGTACTCGTAGGCGAGGTCCTCGGAGTTGGGGTGGTCCTTGTAGAGCACCAGCCCGTCGGTCCAGGTGACGATCCCCTCCTTGGGCTTCAGCATCGCCATGTCGATGCCCTGCTTGCGCAGCAGGGCCACCGAGGCGTTCCAGCCGTAGGCAGCGACGATCTCGCCGTTGGCGAAGGCCTGCTCCATGTCGGTCTGGCTGTTCCAGTAGAAGCGGGCCAGCGGCTTCTGCTCCAGCAGGGCCTCGCGGGTCTTGGCCAGTTCCGCGTCGGTCATGTTCCAGGGGTCGGCCGCGCCGGTGTAGAGGCCGCCGACGATCAAGAGGCCCTCGACGGCGTCGCGCGGGGCGATCCGG
This sequence comes from Rhodospirillaceae bacterium N.6G, assembly GCA_046233115.1. Classification (GTDB taxonomy): domain Bacteria; phylum Pseudomonadota; class Alphaproteobacteria; order Kiloniellales; family JACOMY01; genus JACOMY01. The sequence continues at coordinate 47,051 of JBJXHM010000017.1, forward strand.
TCGGCATACTGCTCGTCCCAGAGCACGCCCCAGCTCTCTTCGCTCGGCTGGATCAGGTCCTGGCGGTAGATGACCGAGCTGTTGCCCCAGCTGAAGGGCGCGATCCACTGCTTGCCGTCGACGTTCTCGATCTGCTTCAGCTCGGGGAAGAAGTCGTCCCAGTAGGTGAGCCGGCTGGTGTCGATCGGCATGATCAGGCCGGCGTCGCGCAGCTTGCCGACCATGAAGCTGGTGTGGTGCGTCAGGTCCGGCTTGAAGCCGGCCATGGCCTTCTGGAAGCCTTCCTCGTCGGAGCCCATCAGGCTGAAGGCGGGCTTGCCGTGCTTGGCGTAGTAGGTCGGCGCCAGTTCCTCGATGTCGTAGCCCGACCAGGACTGGATCAGCAGGTCGTCGGCGGCCAGCGCTTGACGACCGACCACCGGCAGGGCGACGACCGCCACCCCGACCGCGGCCATGGACTGCAGCAGCTGGCGGCGGTTCATCCGCCCGTCCCTGACCGCCCGCACGATATCCCGAGACATCTCCCCTTTCATCGACCGTACTCCCTTCCGGTTTTCGTTGACGACTTTCGCCGGAGCATACGCAAACTCGGACGCATGTCCAATTAATATTGGTCAACCGGTCAAGATTTTTTGGGTGGGGTGGGTGGCCAAGCCGACGGGATTAGCCCTCACTCACCAGACCGCTAAGCTCATTCCGAGTGGCGTGACACGATGGTTCTGGTTGCGGTTGGCCCTCACTCACCAGACCGCTAAGCTAAGTGAAACAAATTCCGCAGGCTTTGTGTGGTTGCGGTTGGCCCTCACTCACCAGACCGCTAAGCTGGGGTGCGAGAGGGCAAGGGTGTCGTACTCGTTGCGGTTGGCCCTCACTCACCAGACCGCTAAGCTGTCCGGGACCTGCACAGCCCCTACGTTTTCGTTGCGGTTGGCCCTCACTCACCAGACCGCTAAGCTGTCGAGAAGGTCGTCACGAAGTACGTGAAGGTTGCGGTTGGCCCTCACTCACCAGACCGCTAAGCTACGCAGCTGTAGTGCACCCCCAGTTCGGCCGTTGCGGTTGGCCCTCACTCACCAGACCGCTAAGCTGCGCGATAAGCGCGCTCACACATCGGGTCAGTTGCGGTTGGCCCTCACTCACCAGACCGCTAAGCTGGTGACATTGGTTTCGACAGCTAACGATTTGTTGCGGTTGGCCCTCACTCACCAGACCGCTAAGCTTTTGCACACCTCTTCTACTGTCCGGCAGGTGTTGCGGTTGGCCCTCACTCACCAGACCGCTAAGCTCCGTATCGCTCTGCCCAACATCGAGGTGCGGTTGCGGTTGGCCCTCACTCACCAGACCGCTAAGCTGGCAGCCTTGCCGCTTCCATAGTTTGTGCCGTTGCGGTTGGCCCTCACTCACCAGACCGCTAAGCTGAGTTGCGACACTGGGCAATTCCAGCTTTCGTTGCGGTTGGCCCTCACTCACCAGACCGCTAAGCTGAGAACGAGACCGAGGCTGACGTGAAACGGGTTGCGGTTGGCCCTCACTCACCAGACCGCTAAGCTGCCAGTGCGCGAAACCAGCGGCCGCACTCCGTTGCGGTTGGCCCTCACTCACCAGACCGCTAAGCTGGAGCGCCTGCGCGCCCGCGGCCGCCGGCCGTTGCGGTTGGCCCTCACTCACCAGACCGCTAAGCTCAGATGGGCATCAACGCCATCATCGCGGCGTTGCGGTTGGCCCTCACTCACCAGACCGCTAAGCTAGGCCATTACGCGTTGCGAAACGGCCAGTTGTTGCGGTTGGCCCTCACTCACCAGACCGCTAAGCTCTCATAGGTGATCTTGCGCGGGCCGGGGTTGTTGCGGTTGGCCCTCACTCACCAGACCGCTAAGCTACCAGCGTCGCGCGATCCACGCCGGTTGAGGTTGCGGTTGGCCCTCACTCACCAGACCGCTAAGCTACCGAAGCCGAGACGCTTGGCATGAGCATTGTTGCGGTTGGCCCTCACTCACCAGACCGCTAAGCTCTCGTAGAGCTGGACCCGCAGGTCGGTCATGTTGCGGTTGGCCCTCACTCACCAGACCGCTAAGCTTTCCACCAGAGCATCCACACAGTGACGCTCGTTGCGGTTGGCCCTCACTCACCAGACCGCTAAGCTCGAGCGCGTCGGTTCGTTCCTGCGGCCGCGTTGCGGTTGGCCCTCACTCACCAGACCGCTAAGCTGGCCGCTGACATGGACGCCCTGGTGGGGCCGTTGCGGTTGGCCCTCACTCACCAGACCGCTAAGCTGGTGGCATCGAGCGGGTGATCGGAACGCGCGTTGCGGTTGGCCCTCACTCACCAGACCGCTAAGCTGCGCTGCGGCTCCTCCCACACGCCCTTGCGGTTGCGGTTGGCCCTCACTCACCAGACCGCTAAGCTCAGCCGCTCCGCCGGCGTCAGCGGCCGCCCGTTGCGGTTGGCCCTCACTCACCAGACCGCTAAGCTAGCGCATCAGCCGAACCTCTCTTCTATTTCGTTGCGGTTGGCCCTCACTCACCAGACCGCTAAGCTCCCGGGTCAAGCGGTCCTCGACCGGCGGCCGTTGCGGTTGGCCCTCACTCACCAGACCGCTAAGCTATGCAGGAACTCAAGCAACGATTCAGTGCAGTTGCGGTTGGCCCTCACTCACCAGACCGCTAAGCTGCGCCAGCGCGTCGGGGTCGGTCATTGGAAGTTGCGGTTGGCCCTCACTCACCAGACCGCTAAGCTGTTATCCGGCTTGTGCCGGCCGCCGAAGCAGTTGCGGTTGGCCCTCACTCACCAGACCGCTAAGCTGACCGCCAGGATCAGCTCGCCGATCGGGTCGTTGCGGTTGGCCCTCACTCACCAGACCGCTAAGCTAGAACCCCACTCAAGGCCCTGAAATCGGGGCCCTTTTCTTTGTTCTGACGGCCGACAAAGAGCGGTTCCGCGATCAAAACAGTGCCAACTGGTCCGGGTTTCCAGGGGTCCGTTCACGTTTTCTTCCCTTGAAGGTGCGGATCTTTTCGAACTGCTTGTCGGTAATCTGCACCACGTGCACCTTACCAGACGGCGGCAGCGCCTGCTCGATTCGGCGGATGAAGGCCTCGGCCGCCTCCTTGCCGGCGCAGAAACGCAGGTAGACCGAGAACTGGCTCATCTCGAAGCCCATGTCGAGCAGCGCGTGGCGAAACTGGGTGGCGCGGCGCCGTTCCGCCTTGGTGCCCACCGGCAGGTCGAACATGACGAAGAGCCACATGATGCGATAGCCGCTGAGCGCCGGGGCCTGCCGGTCCACCGCCCTAGCCGACCAGGGGCAGGGCGTCGAGCGGCAAGGCCAGATCCTCGCCCTCGCCGGCCAGCGCCTTGGCAAGGGACTGGACCAGACGCTCGGCCGCGGTCATCAGCGGGCTGATCCCCTCCTTGGTCGGCAGGTCCAGGATCATGATGCGGGCCAGTTCCGCCTTGGCCTCGCGCGTCACCTCCTCGATACCGCCCTGGCGCAGGCGCCAGACCTCGCGGTCGACGATCGGCCGGAAGGGCTCCATCAGGTCGTCGACCAGGACCAGGGCGTTGACCCGGCTGGCGTGCATCAGACCCAGGCTGGGGGAGAGCCCGCCCGCCGCCACCGCGCGCGCCACCCCGGCCCGCAGCACGGTGTAGCCGTAGTTCAGCAGGCCGTTCAGGCCCGGCTGCTTGCGGTCGCGCCGGAAGTCCTTGCCGAAGAGCAGCGGCCAGTAGCGCCGCGCGGCCTCGGCCTCGACGTTCTCCGGGTCGCCGCTGCGCACCTTGCGCGCCAGCAGGGCGAAGCCGCCGTGCGCCGCCCCGCAAGCTGCCAGGGTGGCGCCCTGCTGCCGGATCTTGGCCCGGACGATCTGGCTCCAGAGCCGCTTCTTCAGGGGCTTGCCGGCCGCGGCCTGGTCGGCGATACGGCCGGCCTGGGCATGGTGGCCGGCCAGCGGCCAGACCAGGGCCGCCGGCTGATGGTTGGCACCACACAGCACCAGCGGAATGCCGCGCTCCGCCAGCGCCACCATCAGGTTGTTGGAGGTGGTGAGGCCATGCGCGTTGAAGACCACCGCCGCCAGGTCGTCAAGCGGCACCCGGCCCAGGGTCTCACCGCCCTCGGCCACCGTGAGGAAGCCCCGGCTGACCGCGGCATGGCGACCCTCCTCAGCCAGTTCGACGATGCGGCCGATCATGACAGACGCCCTGTTCCGCTCACTCGCCAGGGCCGACCCAGTTCGTCAATCCGTATCAATTCCGCTGTGGCCTTTTGAAGTCTGCTATATGCAGGCATAAACCAGCGAAAAGAATCCTCGTCCATTGGTGTGTTGTGTCTTTGTTGAAGAGCTCCAGCCTCCTTAAGGCGAGCCAAACGAAATCGATTTGCCGAGATCTCCAACTGATAGACGCGCCAATACGTCACCTCTTGGTCAGTCACGAGCCTCAAGCAATCGCCCTTGTGCACCCGCATGACGAACCGCGCGCCAGGAACCTGGTCTTGCCAGAGCGGCCGATGCTCAGGCTGATTGGCCTGATAGACGGTGATTGCCTCACCCCGCCAACGCCCGTCCGGCGTCTGGTAAATCTCGACGCAGTGGTTGTCGCCGGCACTGTAGGCCTTGTAGGGCTGCCCTGCGCCGTCGGCCACGGGCACCAGATAGTCGGGTGCCTCGGCCTTGGTCAGGCGGACATGGCGCAGTGCCCCATGCGCCTTGCCGGGTTGCGGCCTGCTGTGACGCCGGCCCCAATCCTCGCCGAAGTCCTGAAGCACCTGGGCCAGGGTCAGTCCCTTGTGCTTGCCGGCCGCGACCGCCGCCTGCAAATCGGTGCGCAGCAAGGGGTCGCGGATGCGCGCGATCTCCTTCTCGTTCAGCGACGAGAGTCGCTTGCGGTACACTAGGTTGCCGCCCTCCTCAGGCCGCTCCAGCAGGCCGTAGGCGGTGTCCTCGTGCAGTTGCCCCTGCGCCCCGTGGTCCGGCTTGTGCGAGACCAGGATGGCATCCAGCATCCGGGCCACGTCCTGCCGGAAGCCGTCCCAGGGCGCCGAGACCTCGATGCGCTCGCGCACCTCGTCGTACTCGCGCGCCATCCGGTTGAGCAGGCCGCGGTCGGTCAGGCCGGCGACCAGCGCGTCCAGGGCGTGGTGGCGATGGTCGTTGCGGTTCTTGACCCCGCCTTCGGGGTCAAGCAGGTCGTTCAGCCCCCACTTGCCGCGCAACAGGGCGGTGAGCCGCCCCGGTACCACCCAGACATTTCGCGGATCGGTGATGCAGCCCAGGTACTGGCGGGCCAGCCGAGCCAGCCAGGAGGTCTCGTTGAGCTGGCGGGACTGGAAGCCGACGTTGGCCTCGAAGCGCTCGAAGGCGTCGGGGTCGAAGCGCCAGCGCTTGTTCTTCGGAAGTGCCGCGGCCCTGGCCGCGATCTGCTCCCAGTCATAGCGATGGCCCGACAGGCCGGGCGATCTGCCGAAGGCCTGGAATGGCGTCCTCTGCCCCTTGTCGCGGTTGGCATGGCGCAGGCAGACCGTCTTGTTGGCGGCGCTGTCGTCCCAGGAGCGCGAGAAGGGGATCAGGTGCTCGATCTCCACCTCGTCCGACAGCAGCATGCGGACGCCGATCTTCTGGCCGGTGAAGGGGCAGGCACGGTCGGCCTCGTCCTTCTCGTTCAGCTCCTCCCAGAGCCTCAGCTTCAAGAGGTTGCCGTGGTTCGCCGGATAGCCCAGCTCCTCCAGCTTCTTGCGCCGCAGGTCGTTCTTGCGCTGGTTCTCGGCCTGCTCCAGCTCCAGCTTGCGCAGCGCCTGCGGCGAGAGCTTGAAGTCGCGCGCCATCTCCACCACCACCTCGGCCGGCGGGCCGTAGCGCTTGATCAGCGCGTTCGTTACCCGGCGGAGCTGGTTGAGCCCGATGTGCACCGTGGGATTGGGCAAACGGCCCCAACGCTTTTCGGCCGGGTCCCGCTCGTCGCCGCTGCCGACCACGTGGTCCTGCAGGATCTCGCCGTAGAAGGGCAGTCTGGGCCGGATCTCCCCGGTCGGCAGGCGCGCATGGTCGTAGCCGGCCGCCTTGGCCGCCTCGTCGTAGCGCAGCCCCTCCTCCATCCGCGGCACCAGGGCCTTGAGCGCGCGCAGGCCCAGGCGACAGTGGCTGTCGGGCAGCGGCGCGTCGGCGATCTTGCGGGCGCGGGCCTCCTCCACCCCGGTCTCGGCGATGAGCCAGGCGACCAGCGCCTCCTCCTCCGGCTCCTCCAGCAGGCGGGTGACGATCTCGGCCTGGCGCGCCTGGGCGTAGCCGTCCCAGGTCTTGCCGAAGCGCTTGGCGTCGCGCAGCACCGCAGCCGTCTTGTCGCCCTCCAGCTTGCCGCGCTTCTCGGATTCGAGATTAAAGAGCTGGTCGGCAGTGAGCTTTAACAGACGCCTGAGCCCGTCGAAGCTCATGGTCCGCTTGGACAGCAGGGCTTGAAGCACCTTCCTCCGCTGGTCGGGATCGAGCCGCACGTTGCTCTCCCCCACCGCGCCGACGGCAAGGTTGTTGACCTCCTGCAGGATGCGGTAGCGCTGTGCCAGCGGATGCGCCCAGGGACAGCGGAAGCCCTCCAGGTCGTCCAGCCCCTTGGCCGGGTCGAGGCTGCACTTGCCGACCGGCGGCGAGACCAGCGGGCGCTGGTAAAACACCAGGTCGAAGAGCCGGTCGTAGAGCTCTTGGGTCAGCTCCGGATGCCAGCGGGCCTGTGCCTGCCACAGCAGCCTGAACTCCTCCTTCAGCATGGCGCGTTGCGGGTAGAAGTCATAGTCGGCCTTGGCACCGCTGCTGACGTTGCGCGCCCGCACGGGATCGCGCCTGGCATGGCGCAAGGCCAGGTACTCGCCCAGGCTGCGCGCGCTGACGCCGAGCATGGCTTCGCGGAGTTTGGCCCCAGCCTCGGCGATGACGCCGCTCTCCTCATTACGTCCATCCGTCTTGCGGTTCGACTTGAAGCCGCGCCGCTGGTTGATGTGGAACAAGGCCCGCCCGAGCTGGTGCAGCGGCAGCGCCTCGCCCAGGCCGCGCGCCCGCAGGTCATAGGGGTCCAGCCTCTCCAGCACCTTGCGCACTGCCTCCTCCGCCGGCATCAGGCCGGCCTCGATCAGCGCCTCCATCAGGCGCCGTCGCCGCAGCAGGTAGCGGTCGCGCCGCCGCCGGGCACCGCGCGCGACGCGCCGGGTCACGGCATTGGAGGTCTTGCTCTGCGGATCGCGCCCATCGCTGTAGATCCTGACCCCGCCGGGACCGAGACCGCGCGGAGCCTCCGGCGCCTCCAGCCAGATGATCGCCCAACCCAGCGAATTGGCGCCCAGGTCCAGGCCGAGGCGATAGGCCCGCCTGGCCGACTTCGTTCCGGTAGCAGATTCCCGCATTGATCGCGCCCCCCCTGATTCTTCTTGTTGAATGGTAGAGCATTGACCGCTCTGACACTTTGCGCAAGACTGGAGGGCGTTGATGGAAGTGCGTATTGCCAAGTCTTAGCGGTCTGGTGAGTGAGGGCGCCTCCCGTTAACAAGCGAAAGCACAAAATGGGGCGGGCTGCGGTCCGCCCCTTCTTGTCCGGACCCAGCGTCTCTTGCCGTCATGCGCCCCCCGCGTGGGCGTCCCCCGTTCGGCCCTCTAACTCCCCCGCGCGGTTCCGTGCGACTTAGAACCCATGCAAAGACCTGGATTCGTTCTCACCCTGGGTGCGCTCACCGGGGTCACCGCCACCGCGATCGACATCTGCATTCCCGCCCAGCCGCAAATCGCGGCAGAGCTGGGGATGGACCCCACGGCCGGCGCGGCGCTGGTCAGCTTCTTCATGCTGGGCTATGGGCCCGGACAGCTCTTCTGGGGGCCGCTCAGCGACCGCTACGGGCGGCTGCCGCTGCTCTGGCTGTCCCTGGTGGGCTTCCTCTTCGCCAGCCTGGTCTGTGCGCTGGCGACCTCGATGGAGACCTTGATCTGGGCGCGCCTGGTGCAGGGGCTGCTGGGCGGCGGCGCACCGGTCATCGCGCGCGCCATCGCCCGCGACCAGGGCGGCGGGCCGGAGACGGCCTCCCTGCTCTCGGCAATGACCATCGTGCTGGGGGCAGCGCCGCTGGTGGCGCCCTCGATCGGCTCCGGCCTGCTGACGCTGATGGACTGGCGCAGCATCTTCTGGTTCCTCTGTGCCTTCGCCCTCGTCCTGCTGCTGCTGGTCTTCCTCTACCTGCGCCGCGAGAAGCGGGTCCGGCACGACCAGGACCTGGCGACCTACGTCGTCGGCGCGATCATGGTGGTGCGCACCCGCGACTTCCTGCTGGGCACCGCCACCTCCTCCGTGGTCTTCCTGGGCTACTCCAGCTTCCTCTCGGTGGGGGCGGTGGTGGCGCAAGGCCGCTACGGCGTCTCCCCGGCCGCCTTCGGGCCGATCTTCGCGATCGCCGCGCTGGCCTTCATCCTGGGCTCCGTGGTAGCGCGCCAGGCGGTGCGGCGAGTCCGGCTGGAACTGGTGGTGCTGCTGGCCGCGGTGATCGGCTGCATCGCCGGCGTAGGCCTGCTGACGCACGCCGGCGGCGGCCTCGGCCTGGTCGGGCTCTGGGCGCTGATCACCGGCTACATCCTGGGCTTCGGCATGCTGCTGCCGCTGGCCGTCGCCAAGGCGCTGGAGCCGGCCGGCCCGGCGGCCGGCGCGGCCTCCTCCGTCCTGGGCCTGATCCAGGTGCTGTCGGGCGCGCTGGGGGCGGAGCTCGCCGCCTCCAGCCTCTTCGAGTCGGCCTACCAGGCGCTCTGCCTGATCATGCCGATCTCCATGTTCACCGCCCTGCTGCTCTCCGGCACCTCCTTCCTGCTGGCCTGGAAGCGCTGAGAGGCGGGTAGCGCCTAGGCCTCCAGGACCAGCTCGAAGCCGCCGAAGATCGCCCGCTTGCCGTCGAAGGGCATGGGGTTGGTCTCGGGCGAGAGGCGCGGATCGGCCATGATCTTCGGCCAGGCCCCCGCCTGGATCCCCTTCGAGGGCCAGACGATCCAGCAGAAGCAGACCGTCTCGTCCGGCTCGCATTGCACCGCCATGGGGAAGGAGGTCAGCTGGCCGTCCGGCACCTCGTCGCCCCAGCCGTCGTTGACCGACAGCGCGCCGTACTCCTTGAAGACCGCGGCCACCTGCCTGGCGTGGGCGACGAAGGCCGCCTTCTGGGCAGTGGGAACCGAACAGACCATTCCGTTGATGTAGGGCATGATGCCTTCTCCTCGTGGATGTGTGGCTCTTGACTGGTTTGGGAAGCGGCAGCGCTATTCCCCTGCGCCAGCGCTATTCCCCTGCGGCGGCGGCCTCCAAACCGGCAATCTCGATCTTGCTCATGGCCATGAGGGCCGCCTGCACGCGCTTCACCGCCGCGGGCTCGCCGCTGCCCATGAGCCGGGGCAGCGCCTCCGGCACGATCTGCCAGTGCACGCCGAAGCGATCCTTCAGCCAGCCGCAGGGACCGGGGGCGCCGCCATCGACGGTCAGCGCGTCCCAGAGACGATCGGTCTCCGCCTGGTCGGCGGTCAGCACCGAGATCGAGGTCAGCGGGCTGGAGACCGGCTCCGGATTGCCCGCCAGCGCCATGTAGGGAGCGCCGGCCAGGGAGAACTCGACCACCAGCGGCGGCCCCTCCGGCTCCGGCCGGTAGATCTGGCCCAGGGCGCTGCCGGGCAGGAGGTCCACGTAGAAGCGGGCGGCCTGCTCGATCCCCTGTTTCAGGAAGAGGCAGGTGCGGACTTTCGAGGTCCCTGTCATGCACGCATCTCCTTCGTCCTTTCCGTATATAAGTTGATATCAACTTTTATAGACTCGCCCCACACCGGAACGGAGCGCAGCCGGCAGCCTGCTTACTTGACACTAACGTTGATGTCAACGTAAAAGGCAATCATGAGAGATGACTTGCCGCTTGCCGTCACCCACGAGGTGCGCGACCGCTGCCTCTGCCTGCACCTGCAGCGCGCGGCCAGAACGATCGGCCGGCATTTCGACGAGGCGCTGCGGCCCCTGAACCTGACCAACGGGCAGTACTCGCTGCTGGTGTCGCTGAACCGGCCGCAGGCGCCGAAGATGGGCGACGTCGCCCGGCTGCTGGCGATGGACCGCACCACCCTCACCGCCGCGCTGAAGCCGCTGGAGCGCCGCGGCCTGCTCCGCATCGAGGCGGACGAGAGCGACCGGCGCCAGCGCCGGCTCTCGCTGACTGAAGCGGGCCTCGACCTGCTGGCCCAGGCGGTGCCGATCTGGCGCGAGACGCACGACCGGGTCGACCGGCTGCTGGCCGCGGAAGAGCCAGCGGCGCTCAAGGCCAGCCTGCTGAAGCTCTCCTTCGGTGAGTTGGCCTGACGGCGGCGAAGCCAGGGACGCATGTACGTCTCCTGCTTCCACGAAAGGCTTCGTTTTTCTGGCAAAGGGAAAATGGTCCTCCGGTCAAGCCGAAGGACGACAAAATATAGCAATATCATATGGTTGTCGTCCTACGGCTTGACCGTAGGACCAGTCGACAGCGGTACGGCCTATCAGTACGGGATGCTCGCTGCACCAGCGCACTGCCCCGACGTGGGACCTCAGGCCGCCTCTTCCACCACGATGTCGATGGCGGCCTTGAGCAGGCTCTGGGTGTAGGGGTGCTGCGGCCGCTCGAAGAGGCTGTCGGCGTCGCCGGCCTCGACCACCTTGCCCTCGCGCATCACCAGCATGCGGTGCGACATGGCGCGGACCACGCGCAGGTCGTGACTGACGAAGAGATAGGCCAGGCGGTGCCGGGCCTGCAGGTCGCGCAGCAGCTCCACGATCTGTGCCTGCACCGACATGTCCAGCGCCGACGTCGGCTCGTCCAGCATCACGAAGCGCGGCTTCAGGATCATCGCCCGGGCGATCGAGATGCGCTGGCGCTGGCCGCCGGAGAACTCGTGCGGATAGCGATGGCGCATCTCGGGCTTGAGGCCCACCTCCTCCAGCGCCGCGGCGATGCGCCGGTCGCGCTCCGCCTTGCCCAGCGGTTCATGGATGTCGAGGCCCTCGGCCACGATGTCGCCGACGGTCAGCCTGGGCGAGAGCGAGCCGTAGGGGTCCTGGAAGACCACCTGCAGGTCCTTGCGCAGGCCGCGCAGCGCGGAGGGCTTGAGCCCGTCGATGCGGCGCCCCTGGTAGGAGACCGCGCCATCCGACTGGTTCAAGCGTAGCAATGCCATGCCAAGCGTGGTCTTGCCGCTGCCGCTCTCCCCCACCACGCCCAGGGTCTCGCCCTCGCGCAGGGTGAGGCTCACGCCGTCCACTGCCCGCACGTAGTCGACCGTACGCCTGAGCAGGCCCTGCTTGATCGGGAAGTAGACCTTCAGGTCGTTGGCCGCCATGACCTCGGTGGCATCGGCCGGCACCGGCGGCGCGCTGCCCTTGGGCTCGGCCGCCAGCAGGCGCTGTGTGTAGGGATGCTTGGGGGCGGAGAAGACCTCCTCCACCGCGCCGCGCTCGACGATCTCGCCCTCGGTCATCACACAGACCCGGTCGGCCATGCGCCGGACCACGCCCAGGTCGTGCGTGATCAGCAGCAGGGTCATGCCGAGCTCGCGCTGCAGGCGCCGCATCAGGCCCAGCACCTGGGCCTGCACGGTGACGTCGAGCGCCGTGGTCGGCTCATCGGCGATCAAGAGGTCCGGCTCGTTGGCCAGGGCCATGGCGATCATCACCCGCTGGCGCTGCCCGCCGGAGAGCTGGTGCGGATAGGCGCCCAGCCGCTGCTCGGGGTCGCGGATGCCGACCAGGCGCAGCAGCTCCAGCACCCGCTTGCGCGCCGCCGCCGGCCCCAGCCCGCGGTGCAGGGCCAGGGTCTCGCTCACCTGCTTCAGGATGGTGTGGAGCGGATTGAGCGAGGTCATCGGCTCCTGGAAGATCATCGAGATGTCGTTGCCGCGCACCGCGCGCAGCTCCGCCTCGCTGCCGCCCATCAGCTCCTTGCCGCGGAAGCGTACCGAGCTGCGGTCGCCGTAGCGTGCCGGCGGGCGCGGCAGGAGCTGCAGGATCGAGAGCGCCGTCACCGACTTGCCGGAGCCGGACTCGCCGACCAGCGCCAGGGTCTCGCCCCGGCGGATATCGAGCGAGAGGGTCTTCACCGCCGGTGGCGCCTTGCCGAAGCTGACGGAGAGATCCTTGATCTCGAGCAGGATGTCGCTCATCGCGCCGCCTCCAGGATCGACTTGCGCGGGTCGAAGGCGTCGCGCACCGCCTCGCCGATGAAGATCAGCAGAGTCAGCATGATGGCCAGGGTGAAGAAACCGGTGAGACCGAGCCAGGGCGCCTGCAGGTTGGAGCGCCCCTGCGCCAGCAGCTCACCCAGCGAGGCCGAGCCCGGCGGCAGGCCGACGCCGAGGAAGTCGAGCGAGGTGAGGATGGTGACAGAGCCAGCCAGGGTGAAGGGCATGAAGGTCAGGGTCGCCACCAGGGCGTTGGGCAGCACGTGGCGGTGGATGATGGTGAAGTCGCGCGCCCCCAGGGCGCGGGCAGCACGCACGTAGTCGAAGTTGCGCGCGCGCAGGAACTCGGCCCGGACCACGCCGACGAAGCCCATCCAGCCGAACAGCACGGTGACGCCCAAGAGCCACCAGAAGGTTGGCTCCACCAGGCTCGCCAGGATGATCAGCAGGAACAGCACCGGAAGGCCGGACCAGATCTCGATGAAGCGCTGGCCGAAGAGGTCGATCCAGCCGCCAAAGTAGCCCTGCACGGCACCGACCGAGACCCCCATGAGCGCGGCGATCGCGGTAAAGGCGAAGCCGAAGAGCACGGAGATGCGGAAGCCGTAGATCAGACGTGCCAGCACGTCGCGCGCCTGGTCGTCGGTGCCGAGCCAGTGGTCGGCGTTGGGCGGCGCCGGCGCCGGCTCGGTCGAGTTCCAGGCCACCGAGTTGAAGCTGTAGGGGATCAGTGGCTCCAGGATGAAGCCCTTCTCGTCGATCAACTGGCGGACATAAGGGTCGCTGTAGTCCGTCGCCGTCGGCAGGCTGCCGCCGAAGTCGGTCTCGGGATAGGTCTGGAAGATCGGGAAGAAGAGTTCGCCATCGTAGGAGATCAGCAGCGGCTTGTCGTTGGCGATGAACTCGGCGAAGAGGGTGAGGATGAAGAGGACCGCGAAGATCCAGAGCGCCCAGTAGCCGCGCTTGTTGGAGCGGAAGTTGGCGATCCGGCGCTCCATGATGGGGGAGCGGCGGCGCTTGCCGGTCTCGGCCGAGGCGGCCTCCCTATCCAAGGCGATCTCGCTCATCCGCGGCTCTCGAAGTCGATGCGCGGATCGACCAGGGTGTAGGTCAGATCGCTGACGATGTTGAGGATCAGGCCGATCAGCGAGAAGAAGAAGAGCGTCCCGAACATCACGTTGTAGTCGCGCCGCATCACCGCCTCGAAGCCCAGCAAGCCCAGCCCGTCCAGCGAGAAGATGATCTCGATCAGCAGCGAGCCGGTGAAGAGCACGCCGATGAAGGCGGCCGGAAAGCCGGCGATCACGATCAACATGGCGTTGCGGAAGACGTGGCCGTAGAGCACCCGCCGCTCGGAAAGGCCCTTTGCCCTCGCGGTCACCACGTACTGCAGGCGGAGCTGGTCGAGGAAGGAGTTCTTGGTCAGCATCGCCAGGCTGGCGAAGCCGCCGATCACCATGGCGAAGACCGGCAGCACCATGTGCCAGAGGTAGTCGCCGATCAGGGCTCCCAGCGACATCTCGCGCCAGCCGTCGGACACCAGGCCGGCCAGCGGGAACCACTGCACGTAGCTGCCGCCGGCGAAGAAGACCAGTAGGAAGACCGCGAAGAGATAGCTGGGGATGGCAGTGCCGACCGCCAGCACCGCTGAGGTGCCGATGTCGAAGCGGCTGCCGTCCTTGATCGCCTTGCGGATGCCCAGCGGGATCGAGACCAGGTAGACGATAAGCGTGGTCCAGACGCCAAGCGAGATCGAGACTGGCAGCTTCTCGATTACCAGGTCCATGACCTTCTGGTCGCGGAAGAAGGAGGTGCCGAAATCCAGGGTCAGATAGTCACCCATCATCGAGAAGAAGCGTTCCAGCAGCGGCTTGTCGAAGCCGTACTGCTTCTCCAGTTCGGCGACATACTCGGGCAGCAGGCCCTGGCGACCGCGATAGCCATTGCGCCCGCTCTGCTGCGCCGCGCCCTCCTGGCCCATGATATCGCCGCCGGCACGGGTGACGATGTCGGTGGCCTGGCCGCCGAGACCGCTGAGGTCGGCGATCGCCTGCTCGATCGGCCCGCCTGGGGCGGCCTGCACGATCAGGAAGTTGATCAGCATGATGCCGAACAAGGTCGGAATCACCAGGAAGAGACGGCGGATCAGGTAGGTTGCCACGGCCTCAGCTCCCCTCGGCCGTATCGCCGCTGGAGTGGCGGCGCTGTTCCAGGCTCTCGGCCTTGGCCTCGTCGAACCACCAGGTCGAGAGGTCGATGCCGCTAAGCGGCGGCGTCTCCGGCCAGGAGAACTTGTCCCAGATCAGGAAGTTGACCTTGGCCGAGGTCCACTGCGGCACGGTGTGATGGCCCCAGAGCAGCACCCGGTCGAGCGCGCGGGTGCGATCGATCAGGCTCTGCCGGTCCGGGGCGGCGATCAGCAGGTTGATCAGCTCGTCGACCACCGGATCCTCGATGCCGGCCCAGTTGCGGCTGCCTTCGCGGCGGGCGGCCTCGGTGCTCCAGTAGTCGCGCTGCTCGTTGCCGGGCGAGAGCGACTGGCCGATCGCCTGGGTGGTCATGTCGAAGTCGAAGCTGCGCACCCGGTTGATGTACTGCGACTGGTCGACGGTGCGGACATAGACCTCCATGCCCAGCCGTTCCAGGTTGTGCTTGAAGGGCAGCACGATGCGCTCGAAGGCCTTGGAGACCAGCAGGATCTCGAAGCTGAAGCGCTCCCCCGTCTCGGCGTTCACCAGCGCCATGTCGCGTACCACCCAGCCAGCCTCGGCCAGCAGGGCCAGCGCCTTCTCCAGGTTGGTGCGCGGCCAGCCGCTGCCGTCGGTCTTCGGCGGTTCGTAGACCTGGTTGAAGACCTCGGGGGGCAGGCGGTCGCGATAGGGCTCCAGGATCGCCAGTTCGGCCGGGCTGGGCAGTCCCCTCGACCCCAGCTCGGTCGGAAAGAAATAGCTGGTGATGCGCTCGTAGAGCCCGAAGAAGAGGTTGCGGTTGGTCCACTCGAAGTCGAAGGCGTGCGCGATCGCCCAGCGCACCCGGCGATCCTTGAAGTAGGGGCGCCGGTGGTTCATGCAGAAGCCCTGCATGCGCCCGAGGTTCTTCATCTCGAAGGACTGCTTCTTCAGGATCCCGTTGCGCACCGCCGGAATGTCGTAGCTGGTCATCCAGTCCGACGCCTTGGTCTCCTGGTGGATATCGATGCGCCCGGCCTTGATCGCCTGCTGCTCGACCACCGGATCCAGGAAGTAGTCGTAGCGCATACGCTCGAAGTTGTACTGACCGCGGTTCACCGGCAGGTCGCGCCCCCAGTAGTCCTCGACCCGCTCCAACTCGACGTAGCGGTTGGCCTCGAAATCGACGATGCGATAGGGGCCGCTCCCCAGCGGCGGCGTCAGGGTGGTCTGCGCCGGGTCGCGGCCGTCGCTGGTCCAGTAGTGCTTGGGCAGAGCCGGAAGCTGGCCGACGATGGCCGGCAGCTCGCGATTTTCCCCTTCGGCGAAGGTGAAGCGCACCAGGTAGGGCTCCACCACCTCGGCCTTGGTCACGCTGGCGTAGTAGAAGCGATACTGAGGGTGGCCCTTCTCCATCAGGAAGTCGAAGGTCCAGGCGATGTCCTCGGCGGTCAGCGGCGCGCCGTCATGCCAGTGCGCCTCGCGGCGCAGGCGGAACTCGACCCAGGTCGAGTCCTTCGGCAGCAGCACCTCCTCGGCGATCAGGCCGTACTTGCTGAAGGCCTCGTCGCCGCCGTCGACCATCAGGCTGTCGAAGGAGAGGCCGATACCGGCCGCCGGATGTCCCTTGGCGATGAAGGGATTGAAGCTGTCGAAGCCGCCGGTCGCGCCCTGCACCAGGCGCCCGCCCTTGGGCGCGTCGGGGTTGGTGTACTCGAAGTGATGGAAGTTGGCCGGATACTTGGGCTCGCCGTGCAGCGCCAGCGCGTGCAGCGACTGCACCGCGGTCTGGTCGTCACCGGCCAGCTCGATCGGCAAGGCCTCTTCGGCAAAGGCCGGACGCCAGAGGCCCGGCGGCAGCGCGGCCGCCGAGAGCAGCGTCAGCGCTTGCCGCCTGGTCAGCCCCCGTATCATCCGGCCAGCATCTCCAGGGCTTCGGCGTGCAGCCGCGGGTCGCCCGAGGCCAGCACGCGACCGTCGGAGCCGAGGCCGAGCGGCTTGCCCTGCCAGTCGCTGATAAGACCGCCCGCCTCCTCGACCACGCAGACCAGCGGCAGATAGTCGAAGGTCATCAGGCCCGCATCCACCACGATGTCGAGCCAACCGCTGGCGATCTGGCCGAAGGCGAAGCAGTCGCCGCCGAAGAGGGTGTCACCGACGCGCTGACGCACGCGCTGGAACACCTCGGGCTCGCTCAGCATCAGAACCTGGGTGCGGAAGATCGCCTGGTCCAGACCGGGACAGGGCCGACAGCGGACCGCCCGCTCGCCGCGGCTGTCGCGATGCTGCGTGCCCTGGCCGCGGGCGCCAATCCAGCGTTCCTGCTGGGCCGGCATGTTGATCACGCCCAGGATCGGCTGACCGCCCTGCAGCAGGGCGACCAGATTGCCGAACTGCGGATTGCCGCTGACGAAGGCGCGGGTGCCGTCGATCGGATCGACCACCCAGACGAACTCGGCGTCGGGCTGGTGCGGACCGAACTCCTCACCGACGAAGCCGTGCGTGGGATAGTGCTGATGCACCAGGGCGCGGAGCGCCTGCTCCGCGCCCCGGTCGGCGACGGTGACGGGCGAAAGGTCGCCCTTGCGCTCCACGTCCAGCGGGGCGCGAAAGTGCTCTATCGAAATCTCACCGGCGCGGTCGGCCAGACGGTGCGCGAAGTCGACGAATTCGGACGGGCAGGACTCCGTCATGCTGACCTTTCCGGAACAGGGCCATCGGAGCCGGCAAGTTACTTCGGCAAAGGCGGCGGATCTTTGGCCAAACTACGAATATATGCGATCACGTCGGCGCGCTCCTCGGGCTTCTTCAGCCCGACGAAGGTCATCTTGTTGCCGGGGATCGTTGCCTTCGGGTTGGCCAGGTACTGGTCGAGGTGCTCGTAGGTCCAGGTGTAGCCCTCTTCGCCCTTGGCCGCCATCGCCTTGGAGAAGTTGTAACCCCTCCCCTCGCCGGCCTTCTCGCCGATGATGTTGTAGAGATTCGGACCGACCTTGTTGGCGCCGCCCTCCTCGAAGGTGTGGCAGGCGAGGCACTTGCGCGCGACCTTGGCACCCTTCTCGGCGCTGGCGTTGGCCAGCAGGGTGCCGAGGTCGGAACCGCCGCCGCCCGAGGCCTCGGTCGCAGCCGCGGTCTGGGTCTCGCTGCCGGCCGCAGCGGTCTGGGTCTCGCTGCCGGCCGCAGCGGTCTGGGTCTCGCTGCCGGCCGCAGCGGTCTGGGTCTCGCCACTGCCCTCGGCCTCGGTCTTCTCGGCCGCAGCGTCGCTCTTGCCCTCGGCCGCCTCGATCTCTTCCTTGCTCGGCAGCGGCACGGGGTCGTCGCTCAGGGTGCGCAGGTAGGCGATCACATCAGCGCGCTGGTCGATCTTCTTCAGGCCGGC
Organism: Rhodospirillaceae bacterium N.6G; assembly: GCA_046233115.1. Classification (GTDB taxonomy): domain Bacteria; phylum Pseudomonadota; class Alphaproteobacteria; order Kiloniellales; family JACOMY01; genus JACOMY01. Next base: position 64,792 of record JBJXHM010000017.1, read on the forward strand.
AAAGGTCATCTTGGTGCCGGGCACGAAGTCCTTCGGGCTGGTCAGGAAGTCGTTCAGATTGGCATAGGTCCAGGTCTTGCCCTCTTCCTCGAGCTTCTGCATGCCTTCGGAGAACTGGTAGCCGGCCACCTCGGCCGGCTTGGAGCCGACGATGCCCCAAAGGTTAGGTCCAACCTTGGTGGGCCCGCCCTTGTCGAAGCTGTGGCACGCCGCGCACTTGGCGGTCTGTTTCTGGCCGGCCTCGACGCTGGCAGACGCCAGCAGCGGCAGAATCGACTGTTCCTTAGGCTCTTCCGGCTTGGCTCCGCCGCCGCCCTCGGGCAGCGCCACCTTGTAGGCCGGCTCCTCCAGGTGCTCCGGCGAATAGAGCTCGTTCGCTACAAAGCCGCTCAACATGGCAACGATACCACCCGTCAGGATGGCGGCGGCGACCTTGTTCATCTCTAAGGACATCTGGGTTTTGCCTCTGTGCGATTCCCCTGCGCTTGCGGCAGGACGTTATGTCGGCGCCCGGCATCCATCAACTCGACAGAACGCCGCAAAGCGCTAGTGTGACCGCCTCACCCGGACATGGCAATCTGCAAGACCGAGGCCAGTCCCACCTGAGGGAAGGAACCAGCGTGCGGCCCATCGTTATCATACCTGCCAGGATGGCCTCCACCCGTTTACCACAAAAGCCCCTGGCCGAAATCGCCGGCAAGCCGATGATCGTGCATGTCCTGGAGCGGGCCGAGGCCGCGGGAGTCGGCCCGGTCGCCGTGGCCTGCGCCGAGGAGGAGATCGCCGTCGCGGTCCGCGCGGCCGGCGGCCAGGCGGTGCTGACCGACCCGGCGCTGCCGTCGGGCTCCGACCGAATCCACCAGGCGCTGGAGCGGCTGGACCCCGAGCGCCGCTACGACGTGGTGGTGAACGTCCAAGGCGACCTGCCGACCCTGCCGCCGGAGGACATCACGGCCGCGCTGGCGCCGCTGGCCGATCCGGCCTGCGATATCGCCACCCTGGCCGCCCTCATCACCCACGAGGAAGAGCGCCACAATCCGAATGTGGTGAAGATCGCGACCGCACTTTCGCCCAGCACGCGCATCGCACGCGCCCTCTACTTCTCCCGCGCCTCGGTGCCCTGGACCGGCAAGGAGGACCACGGCGCGCTCTACCACCACATCGGCCTCTATGCCTACCGGCGCACCGCGCTGGAGCGCTTCGTGGCGCTGCCGCCCTCGGTCCTGGAGCAGCGCGAAAGCCTGGAGCAGCTCCGCGCGCTGGAGGCCGGCTTCCGCATCGACGTGGCGCTCGTTGACTCGGTTCCGCTGGGTGTCGATACTCCCGCCGATCTTGAACGCGCCCGCCGCATTCTGGACGGCAGCCGGCAGGCCTGACCGCCGGTCCGCCGCGAGGGGGGCCTTCTCCAAGACACGCAACAACGACACCAGAGAAGATCAATGTCCGATCCGGGCGCCACCGGGCGCATCTCCTTTCAGGGCCTGGCAGGCGCCAACTCCGACATGGCCTGCCGCACCTGCTATCCCAAGATGGAAACCCTGCCCTGCACCTCGTTCGAGGAGGCCTTCGCCGCCGTGCAGGAGGGCCGCGCCGAACTGGCGATGATCCCGATCGACAACTCCAGTGCCGGGCGGGTCGCCGACATCCACCACCTGTTGCCCGAGTCGGGCCTGCACATCATCGCCGAGCACTTCCAGGCCATCCACCACAAGCTGCTGGGCCTGCCCGGCAGCCGGCTGGAGGATCTGGTCCGGGTGCGCAGCCACGTGCACGCGCTCTCGCAATGCCGCAACTACATCAAGAACCACGGCCTAGAGCGCGAGGTGGTGGCCGACACCGCCGGTGCGGCCAAGAGCCTGCGCGAGCTGGGCGACCCAACGGTGGCAGCGATCGCGCCGGCCCTGGCCGCGGAGATCTACGAGCTGGAGATCCTGGCCGACGACATCAACGACACGGCCGACAACACCACCCGCTTCGTGGTGATGGCTGCCGAGCCGCTGCACCCGCCGCCGGAGGCCGGGCCGGTCGTCACCTCCTTCGTCTTCCGCGTGCGCTCGGTTCCCGCCGCGCTCTACAAGGCGCTGGGGGGCTTCGCCACCAACGGCGTGAACATCACCAAGCTGGAGAGCTACATCGTCGACGGCAACTTCACCGTCGCCCAGTTCTACGCCGACATCGAGGGCCACCCGGACGACCGCCTGGTCCGCCTGGCGCTGGAAGAGCTCTCCTTCTTCAGCCGCGAGGTCCGTGTGCTCGGCGTCTATCCGGCGCACCCCTTCCGGCGGGGCGCGCCGGCGCTCTGAGAAACCCTTTGAGAATGGGCTGCTCGCCCATTCTCGAGGCGGCAGCGGCGCGCAATGCCAAACGGTCTCTGGCGGGTTACGAACCGCGCTTGGCGCGTTCCTCGGCTCTCGCTGCCTGGAACTCGGTGGTGGAGTTGCCCTTGGGAAAGGGAACCTCGGGGACCGGCACACCCAGCCAGGCGCACAGCGGCCCCCAGCCGTCGCCGGCCATGAAGGTCAGGCGACGGCCCTCCGGAACGGCGGCCTCGACCTCGGCATTGTAGGCCTCGTAGACGGCCTTCATGTGATCCTCGTCGTGGATGTTGCCACCGAAGGAGCGGTCACGGATGATCCTCAACGCCATTTCCGCGGCGTGCGGGCGCTGGTCCTCGGGGATTTGCTCCACTTCCAGCAGGATCGGCAGGATGGTCGCGGAGAAGCTCTTGAACCAGGCCTCCACCGGACGGCGCGTCAGCAACAGCTTGGCATCGGGATTGGCGTCCAGGATCTCGCGCCAGTAGGCGATCGACGGCCAGTCCAGGCTGGAGCGGTAGCCCGCCAAGGCCGCCTCCCAGTCATGCGATTCGCCGATGGCGATGCGGTACCAGGCCTCGATCTGCGCCTCGCTCGGCCGCACCTCGTGCATGTGATGGCAGGGGCCGAAGCCCAGAAGATTCAGGGCCGCACGCATGGAGTCCGTTCCGGTCCGCCCGAAACCCGCGCCAACGATCAACAGGGACACAGCCTCACCTCTCAAGGCAGTTTCAACGAGCCTGCGCATGTGGAGAGGGAACCTGGGGGCTGTGAACCCGACAAACAAGAAGGCAGCCATGCAGCCGGAGCGGCATGACTGCCTTTAGGTTGGGCGGAGGGATCAGGCGAAGGTAATGCCGGACCGGGTCATGGGAAGCTGGGTCACCACGACGCCGGTGGCGGCCCGGATCGCATTGGCCAGCGCCGGGCCGGCCGGCGGCACGCCCGGTTCTCCGACGCCGCTCGGCGCCTCCTCGGAGGCGACGATGTGGACCTCGATCGCCCCAACGTCGGTGATCCGCAGCGGCTCGTAGTCGGGGAAGTTCCACTGCTCGACCTCGCCCTCGGCCAGGGTGATCTCGTTGCGCATGACCGCACCCAGGCCATAGCCGATGCCGCCTTCCATCTGCGCCTTGATCACGTCGGGATTGACCGCGAGGCCGCAGTCGACGGCGCAGGTGACCTTGGCGATCCTGACCGCCTCGCCCTCCAGCGCGACCTCGACCACCTCGGCGACGTAGCTGCCGAAGGACTTGTGCACGGCAAGGCCCCGCCCGCGGCCTTTCGGCAGCGGCTCGCCCCAGCCGGCCTTCTCGGCCGCCAGCTTCAAGACCCCGGCCAGGCGCCGGCTGTCCTTGTCGGCACCCGACAGCAGGGCCAGGCGGTAGGCCAGCGGGTCCTGCCCGGCCGCCTCGGCCGCCAGGTCCATCAACACCTCCATGGCATAGGCCGTGTGGGTATGCCCGACCGAGCGCCACCAGAGCACCGGCACCGCGGTCTCGGCATCGCTGAGACCGACGGAGAAGCCGGGGATGGCATAGTGGCTATCGTTGACGCCCTCGACCGAGGTCGAGTCGATACCGTCGTGCACCAGGACCTGTTCGAAGGGGCTGCCCTTCAGGATCGACTTGACCGCGACGCGATGATCCCAGCCGAGGATCGCGCCCTCGGTGTCGAGGCCGAGTCGCGCGCGGTGGGCCGCCATCGGACGGTAGTGGCCGCCGGTCAGGTCGTCCTCGCGGGTCCAGACCAGCTTCACCGGGGTGGTCCCGCCGAGCAACGCGAAGGCCATCGCTGCCTCGACCTGGTAGTCGGAGCTGGGCATCGCCCGCCGCCCGAAGGAGCCGCCGGCATAGACCGTCTCGATCTCCACCTGATCCATCTGCAGCCCCAGGACGGCGGCCACGGTGGGGTGGGTTATGCCGGCGAACTGGCTGCCGTCGATGATCTTCACGCCCTTCTCGGTCGGCTGGATCACGCAGTTCAAGGGCTCCATCGAGGCATGCGCCAAGAAGGGAAAGCGGAACTCCGCCTCGACCACCTTATCGGCCGCTTCGATCGCGGCCGCGGTCGCGGCGAAATCGCTGCCGGGGCGCGCCAGGTGCTGAGGCTGGTCCAGCAGCGCCAGGTGATCCTCCATGAGCTGGTCGCTGCCGCGCATCTCGGCGGCCGAGAAGTCCCACTCCGCCGAGATCAGGTCGCGCGCCTGGATCGCCGGCCAGGTGCTTTTGGCGAAGACCGCCACGCCGGCGCCGTTCGGCAGGGCCTTGGCGTCGAGGAAGCCGGCGACCTCCTGTGCCGCAGCGGCGTCGAAGGAGGTCAGCTTGGCGCCGAAGCGCGGCGGCCGCTTGATCACCGCAGTCACCATGCCTGGCACCTTGGCGTCGAGGGCGAAGATCGCCCGGCCGGTGGTCTTGTCCGGGCTGTCCTTGCGCGGCAGGTGCGCTTGGCCGATCAAGCGGAAACGGCTGGGGTCCTTCAGCGTGGGCTCGGCCAGGGGGGTGAGCTTGCCGGCAGCCGCGATCAACGCGCCGAAACCGACCCGGCGGGTGCCGGCGCTGACCACGCCCTCCTCAACCTCGACTGCGGCCGGATCGACGCCCCAGGCCTCGGCCGCCGCCCGCACCAGCAGCTCACGCGCGGCCGCGCCGGCCTTGCGGTACTGCAGGAAGGAGTTGGCCATGGCGGTGGACCCGCCTGTGCCCTGCGCGCCAAAAGCCAGATTGGCGTAGCGGCTGTTGTTGGAGGGCGCGAAGGCCACCTTCACCTGCTGCCAGTCGGCGTCCAGCTCCTCAGCGACCAGGGTCGGCAGGCCGGTGCTGGTGCCCTGCCCCATCTCGAAATGCTTGACGATCACCGTCACCTCGCCGTCGGCGGCGATGGTGACGAAAGGGTTGATCTCCAGGGTCTCGGCATTGCCGGCGGCGAGCAGGCCCTTGGGCGAGAAGCCGACGACCAGGGCCGCAGCCGCACCGGCGGCGAGAAAACCCCGTCTGCTGGTCTGAATACCCATGACGCTCAGCCCTCCGCCTTGATCGCGGCCTGGTGGATGGCCGCCCGGATGCGTTGATAGGTGGCGCAGCGGCAGGCGTTGCCGTACATGGCGCCGTCGATGTCCTCGTCCCTGGGATTGGGCTGCTCGGAGAGCAGCGCGATGGCCGAGAGAATCTGTCCGGACTGGCAGTAGCCGCACTGCACCACGTCCAGGTCGCGCCAAGCCTGCTGTACGGCCTCGGCGACCGGGCCCTCGACGCCCTCGATGGTGGTGACCTCCACCCCCTCCAGGTCGCCGACGAAGGTCTGGCAGGAGCGGGTGGCCACCCCGTCGACCAGGACCGTGCAGGCCCCGCAGGCGGCGACGCCGCAGCCGTACTTGGTTCCGGTAAGGTCAAGCTCGTCGCGGAGCACCCACAGCAGTGGGGTCTCCGCTTCGGCCTCGACCGGCCTCGTCTCGCCGTTGATACGCAGAGTGAGCGACATAGACCGCAATCTCCCGATGGCAGCCATGCTCCAGGAGGGAGCAGGCTTGTAAACTACACTGTGTAGTGTAGGTACGGAGGGTGGCTATGTAAACCGCTCGGTGTCATATCTTTGCTTCACGGGGTGGTGAGACAAGAGGGAGGCTGCTGTGGCCTTGGCCGCGGACAAGCGTGCGCAGATCCTTGATGGAGCGGTGGAAGTCTTTCAGGAGCTTGGCTTTTCCGGCGCCTCCATGGACCGCATCGCGGCCCGGGCACAGGTCTCCAAACGCACGGTCTACAATCACTTCGAAAGCAAGGAGGTGCTGTTCCGTGCCATCGTCACCTTGATGGCGGAGGCTGCGAGCCAGGCCCTGACCGTCGCCTTCCGGCCAGACCAGCCGATCGAGCGGCAGCTCTACGACCTGGGCTGGGCCGAGGGGCGCCTGCTGACCGATCCCAGCTTCATGCGCATGGCCCGCATGGTGATGTGCGAGACCATGCGCGACCCGGTTCTGGCCGAGGAAGCTAGCGCGAAGATGGAGCACTTCAAGATCTTCGAGCACTTCATGGCGAAGGCGCGCGAGGCCGGGCTGCTGCGCATCGAGGACCCGGTGCTGGCAGCCGAGCAGTTCCTCGGCCTGATCAAGACCCGCGCCTTCTGGCCGGTCATCTTCTCCGGCGTCCCGGTCGGCCGTGCGGAGATGGAGACCATCATCCGCGACGCCGTGCGCATCTTCCTGAACAGCTACGGCCCCGAAGAGACGGAGCCGGCCAAGAGCTAGCGCCTGCCCGCCACGATCTCGGCCTCGCTGCGGGCCAGGCGGTCGACGCGCTCGTTCTCTTCGTGGCCGGAGTGGCCCCGGGTCCAGACCCAGCGGACCTGATGCGGCCGGACCGCCTCGTCCAGGCGGACCCAGAGATCCTGGTTCTTCACCGGCTTGCGGTCGGCGGTCTTCCAGCCGCGCGCCTTCCAGCCGGCGATCCACTTGGTGATGCCGTCCTTCACGTAGTTGCTGTCGGTGGTCAGCCGCACGTGGCTGGGGCGCTTCAGCGCCTCCAGCGCGGCGATCGCCGCCATCAGCTCCATCCGGTTGTTGGTGGTCGCGGCCTCCTTGCCGGTCAGTTCCCGCTCCTTGCCGCGGAAGCGCATCAACGCGGCCCAGCCGCCGGGGCCGGGATTGCCCAGGCAGGCGCCGTCGGTGAAGATCTCGATCGGGTCATCAGGGTCTGACAAGACCATAGGCCTCCGGGCTGCTGGCGATGCGGTGAAAGCGAAGCTTGGTCAGGTACTCGCGCGGATCCTTCGGCCGCACCATGGCGTCGGGCGGGTGGTTCAGCCAGTCGTAGAGCCGGGTCAGCAGGAAGCGTAGCGCGGCACCGGCCGCCAGGGTCGGCAGCGCGTCGTATTCCTCGGGCAGCAGCGGGCGCTTGGCGGCATAGGCGCGGATCAGGCGCTGGCCGCGCTCCGGCACGTAGTTGTGCGCCCCGTCGAAGCACCAGGCGTTGAGAGCGACGGCCAGGTCGTAGGCGTAGAAGTCACTGCAGGCAAAATAGAAGTCGATGACGCCGGACAGCCGTTCGCCCAGGAAGAAGACGTTGTCGGGGAAGAGGTCGGCGTGGATCACCCCGCCCGGCAGGCCGCTGGGCCAGTGCTCCTTGAGGACGCGATAGGCCTCGTCCAGCTCTCCGACCAGGTTCTGCGAGACGCTGTCGGCCCCGCCGCGGCAGTCCTCGATCAGCGGCTTCCAGCCAGCCAGCGAGAGGTCGTTCTCCCGGGTCTGGCCGAAGTCGCGGGTAGCGCGATGCAGGTCGGCGAGGGTGGCGCCGACCGCCTCGCAGTGCCAGTCCTTCACCTGCCTCGGCGAGAGGCCTTCGAGGAAGGTGAAGAGCGCCGCCGGGCGCCCGCAAAGGCGGCGCAGCACCTCGCCCTCGCCGGTCGGGACCGGCTGCGGGCAGGCGATACCGCCGGCCGCCAGGTGGCGCATCAGGGTGAGGAAGAAGGGCAGGTCGGCCGGCCGCACCCGCTTCTCGTAGAGCGTCAGGATGAAGCGCCCCTGCTCCATCTCGATCAGGTAGTTGGAGTTCTCGACGCCCTCGGCGATCCCCTTGGCCGAGAGCAGGGTGCCCAGGCCGTAGGGTGCCAGGAAGCGCTCCAGCTCCTCGTCGCCGACGTCGGTGTAGACGGCCATGGCCGCTGCGCGCCCCTAGGCGGCGCTCTCGGTCAGTTGGCGGGGCAGTTTGAAGACCACGCTCTCGTTGCGCACCACCACCTCCTCGATGGTGACCGAGAAATGGTCCCGCAGCAGGCCGATGACCTCCTCCACCAGGATCTCCGGCGCCGAGGCCCCGGCAGTGAGCCCGACGCTGCTCAGGCCTTCCAGCAGGGAGAGGTCGAGGTCGCAAGCGCGCTGCACCATGACCGCGACCCGGCAACCCTGCTTCTCCGCAACCTCGACCAGGCGCCGCGAGTTGGAGGAGTTGGGGGCGCCGACCACGATCATCGCATCGCTGCGATGGGCGATGGCCTTCACCGCCTCCTGCCGGTTGGTGGTGGCGTAGCAGATGTCTTCCTTCTTCGGCCCCAGGATGTCCGGGAAGCGCTGCACCAAAGCCTCGACGATGTCGGAGGTGTCGTCGACCGACAAGGTGGTCTGGGTGATGAAGCCCAGCTTGGTGGGGTCCTCGACCCGCAGGTGCTCCACGTCCTCGACCGTCTCCACCAGGATGATCGAGCCGGGCGGGAGCTGCCCCATGGTGCCCACGACCTCCGGATGGCCCTGATGGCCGATCATCACGATCTGATTGCCCAGGCGGTGCTGGCGCTCGGCCTCACGGTGGACCTTGGAGACCAGCGGACAGGTCGCGTCGAGATAGAGCATCTCGCGGCGCTCGGCCTCGGCTGGCACCGACTTCGGCACGCCGTGCGCGGAGAAGATGACCGGCACCCCTTCCGGCACCTCGGCCAGTTCCTCGACGAAGACCGCGCCCTTGGCCTGCAGGTTCTCCACCACATAGCGGTTATGCACGATCTCGTGGCGTACGTAGACCGGGGCGCCGTACTTCTCCAGGGTCCGCTCGACGATCTCGATCGCCCGCTCGACGCCGGCGCAGAAGCCGCGCGGCCCAGCCAGGAGGACGGTCAGGGGTGGTTTCCGCTCGGGCATGATCTCGGCTCGGCCTTTCTCTCGACGTCTGCTGTGCGTTGCGGTGCGGCGGATGGTCCGGCTCGTGCTTGCCGACCGCCTGCAGCGTGACCTACAGTCCCTGTCGCCTCATCTCGCGTCAGTGAGGTGGCAAGATATCGAAGAGAACACAAGGACAAAAGCGGCATGTCGCAGGCGAGTGGACAGGCGATCCCGGCGCAGAAGGCGCCCTACAAGGTCGCCGTCGAGGCCGGCAAGACCTACTATTGGTGCGCCTGCGGGCTCAGTGCCAAGCAACCCTTCTGCGACGGCTCGCACAAGGTGACCCAGCTCACGCCGCTGCCCTACAAGGCCGAGGCCAGCAAGGAGGTCTACTTCTGCGGCTGCAAGGCCAGCGCGAAGCGCCCGCTTTGCGACGGAACCCACAGCCGTCTTTGAAAGAGAGCAGCCGTCCCGTGAGAGTCGAAGCAAAGCGGCTGCGCCGCCTGGCGATCCTGTTCACCCCGCTGCTGGCGCTGGCCGGCTGCTCGGCCTTCGAGCCCGATCCGGTGCAGTGCCCACCCATCACCATCCTGCCCGACGCCGCCCACTTGGAGCGCTATATCGGCGGTGGCAGCGACCTGATCGATGTCGCCTTCGAGGCCAACCTGGAGAGCGTGACTCCTGTCTGCACGCGCAACGACAAGGACTTCATCATCGACCTCAGCGTCGCGATCTCATCCAGACGCGGCCCGGCGATGCAGGGCGACACCGCCGACTTCGCCTATTTCGTCGCGATCACTTCAGCCGATCAGCAGCTCCTGGCCAGGCAGGAGTTCCCGGTCTCCATTCCGGTCCCGGAGCAGGGCCGCCGGGTCAGGCTGACCGAGCTGGTCCAGCCGACGATTCCGCTGACCAAGACCGAGTCGCAGTTCAGCTATCGTGTCTTTCTGGGCTTCGTCCTGACTCGCGAAGAAATCCAGCGCAACCGGGGCGGCTGAGCCGGGAAAGCCTGGACGATCAGCGACCGGAACGCGGTCCCCGCGCCGCGTGACGGACCACCTTGCGCATGACGCTGGGCAGCGCCTCGCCGTCCACCTCGCCGCGTGCGACCCAGCGCGATGCCGCCGGCAGGCTCCAGTCGCGACGCTGCGGGCTGGCGGTCCAAACCTGCAGGGTCAGGCGGAAGTGCGTGAAGACGTGGGTCACCTGGCCGTCAAGGCTCTCCCAAGCAGCCGGCCCCGGCACGTGGGCAAGCGCCTCGCTCTCGCTCCAGGGCCAATCGCGCCAGGGCGTGCCCGGCACCTCCATCATGCCGCCAAGCAGGCCCGACTCGGGCCGGCGGCGCAGCAGCACCGACCCGTCGCCGGCGCGGGCAAAGAAGACCACGCCGTGGCGTTCCGGCTTCTGCTTCTTCGGCGCCTTCGCCGGCAGGGCCTCGGCGCTGCCGGCGGCCCGCGCCCGGCACTGCGCCTTCAGCGGGCAGACCAGGCAGCGCGGCCGCTCGGGCACGCAGACCAGAGCGCCCAGGTCCATCATCGCCTGCGCGAAGTCGCCCGGACGTTCCGGCCCGACCAGGCTGGCGGCCAGCTCCCTGAGGCGCGGCTTGGCTTGCGGCAGCGGCTCGCGCAAGTCGAAGAGACGGGCGACCACCCGCTCCCAGTTGCCGTCTACCGGCGCGGCCGGCCGGTCGAAGGCGATGGCGGCGACCGCGGCGGCGGTGTAGGTGCCGATCCCGGGCAGGCTCAGCAGGCGCGCCTCCTCCTGCGGGAAGCGGCCCGCGAAGTCCTCCACCAGGCGGCGGGCGCAGGCATGCAGGTTACGCGCCCTGGCGTAGTAGCCAAGCCCGGCCCAGAGCCGCAGCACCTCGTCCTGCTCGGCAGCGGCCAGGGCGAAGACGTCAGGAAAGCGCGCGAGAAAGCGCTCGAAGTAGGGGCCGGCGGCGGCCGTCGTGGTCTGCTGCAGCATGATCTCGCTGAGCCAGACGCGGTAGGGGTCGGGACGCTGTCCCGGCGGGCTGCGCCAGGGCAGCTCCCGCCGGTTGCTGTCGTACCAGGCAAGCAGGGAGCGGCGGAGGGCGGGACTGTCCATGGCGCGGCGTGGGCGACTTTCGTAGCAGGTCGGGCTAGACTGGAGAGATAGAGATAGCCGGGAGTCGCACCATCGCACAGGGTCTAAAGACGGGCCGGGACCGAAAGGACGATCAGGGCCGAAAAGTGGAGCAGGTCGCCGAGCCGGCGCGCAGCGGCGTCGCCGGCCTGCGGCCGCTCGGCACCGCACTGCGCCCGCTGGTCAAGCCGCTCCTGAAGAAGCGCCCGCCGCTGGAGGCCGCCCTGCTGCTGGACTGGAACGAGGCGGTAGGGCCGGAACTGGCCGCGCTCTGCCAGCCGCTGCGGCTGAAGCGCGAGCGCCGCGCCGAGACCCAGGTCGGCGCACTGGAGGTCGCCTGCCTCTCCTGGGCCGCGCTGGAACTGCAGCATCGCGCGCCACAGGTGATCGAACGGGTGAACGCCTTTCTCGGCGTGCCGGCGGTGGAGCGCCTGCGTATCCGCCAGGTCGCGCGCCTGCCCGGCAGCCGGCCGCAGAAAGACTCGGGGCCACCGGCCTTTGCCCCGCCACCTGCCCCACCCCCGGTCCTGCCCAGCAGCGGCAACAGCGCGCTGGACCTCGCCTTGGCACGGCTGGCCGGCACCCTGCAGTCACAGGGACATCACGAAGCCGCGACCCAACTCCTGACCAGGTCCAACAGGAAACCCAACGCAGGGCAATAGCTACTTGAAATATATTGAAGAATTGAAGCGTTACGGTTTCTCTCTGGCGTCCCGGACGGACAGCCACTAGGAGTCTGCACCGCCTTGCCACAGCGCGGCCAAGATGGCGCCTTAGCAAGAGTGACGAAGCCGAGACGGCCCGGGCAATTCCCCGCCACGCGATGTGGATAAGAAGGGGCTTGCGAGGCATGCCATCTCTCGTATGATCTACAACATCTGGTGGGTGAACCAATGAACGCTAAGCACATCGTGATCGACCGACGCAAGATTCTGACCGGAATGGCCGTGCTGCCGCTCGTGGCTGCGCTGCCCGGCCGTCTGCGCGCCGAGGACAAGGCCGAGCAGAGCGAGGCGCCGGAGATCGTGCTGGAGCCCGATGCCCGCGGCCTGCTGCCCGACGACCACATGCTGGGCAGCCCCGACGCGCCCACGGTGCTGATCGAGTACGCCTCGCTGAGCTGCCCACACTGCGCACACTTCCAGGAGACGGTCTTTCCGGAGCTGCAGAAGAACTGGATCGAGGCGGGCAAGCTGCTCTACGTCTTCCGCGACTTCCCGCTGAACGCACCGGCACTCTGGGCGGCGATGCTGGCGCAGTGCCTGGAGGGCGATGCCTACTTCGCCTTCGTCGACATGGTCTTCCGCGAGCAGCGCAACTGGCTGACGGCCGAGGACCCCGGCGCAAAGCTGTTCGAGCTGAGCCAGCTGGCTGGCTTCGACAAGGCGCGCTTCGAGAGCTGCATCAGCAACGAGGACACCTTCAACCGCATGGTCGCCGGCATCCAGCATGCCGAGAAGGTCTATGACGTCGACGCGACGCCGACCCTGATCCTGAACGGCGAGAAGGTGCAACCGAGCAACTACGAGGAGCTCTCCGGCCTGATCGCCGAGAGCCAGGGAAGCTAGGTCCCGAGCGGGCGGAAGGAGGGGGATTGCTGCAGTTCAAGCGTCTGCGTCTGGCCGGCTTCAAGTCCTTCGTCGACTCGACCGAGCTGATCATCGAGCCCGGCACCACTGGGATCGTCGGACCGAACGGCTGCGGCAAGTCCAACCTGGTGGAGGCCCTGCGCTGGGTCATGGGCGAGACCTCCGCCAAGCGCATGCGTGGCGGCGAGATGGACGACGTCATCTTCGCCGGCACGCAGAGCCGCCCCGCCCGCAACCTGGCCGAAGTCTCCCTGCTGCTCGACAACTCCACCCGCCTGGCCGCCGCCGCATTCAATGACGACGACGAGCTGGAGGTGGTGCGCCGGATCGAGCGCGAGCGCGGCTCCAACTACCGCGTCAACGGCCGCGAGTCGCGCGCCCGCGACGTGCAGGTCCTGTTCGCCGATGCTGCCAGCGGCGCCCAGTCCGGCGCGCTGGTGAGCCAGGGCAAGATCGGCCAGCTCGTCAACGCCAAGCCCTCCGAGCGCCGCGCGGTGCTGGAAGAGGCTGCCGGCATCACCGGCCTCTACAGCCGGCGCCACGAATCGGAGCTGCGGCTGCGTGCAGCCGAGTCCAACCTGGAGCGGCTGGAGGACGTGGTCGCCGCCCTGGAGGCGCAGCTCAACTCCTTGAAGAAGCAGGTGCGCCAGGCCAACCGCTACCGCAACCTGCAGACCCAGATCCGCCGCCTGCAGGCAATCGCGCTGCACCAGGAGGCCGAGACCACCGCCGCCCAGCAGGCCGAGGCCGAGCAGCGTCTGCGCGCCCTGGAGGTCCAGGTCGGCAGCCGCAGCGAGGAGGTTGCCATCGCCACCCGGCGTGAGGCCGAGGCGGCCGAGGCCCTGCCGCCGCTGCGTGACGCCGAGGCGGTCTCCGCCGCCAAGCTGCAGAAGCTGACCCTCGACCGCGATGCGCTGACCCGCGAGCTCGCCCGTCTGGACGAGGCGATCAAGGCCGCCGACGAGCGCCTGCAGCAGATCGAGCGCGACCGCGGCCGCGCCCAGGGCCAGGTGCTGGACGCCGGCAACGCGCTGACCAACCTGGAGAGCGAACGCGAGCGCCTGGAGGAGAGCCTGCCGGAGCGCGCCGAGGAGCAAGGCCGCCTGGAGGCCCAGCTCGCCGAGACCACAGCGCTGGTGGCCGAGGGCGAGGAAAGCCTGCAGCGTCTGACGCAGTCGCTGGCCCAGGACGAGGCCAGCCGCCGCGGCGCGGAGGAACGCCAGCGCGAGCTGCAACGCCGCCGCGACCGCCTGGCCCGCGAGGCCGAAGAGGCCGAGCGGGAGATCACCCGCCTGCAGGGCGAGCAGGCCGCCCAGGGCTCGCTCAGCGAGTTGGAGACGGCTGTTACCGAAGCCGAGGCTGCACTGGAACGCCTGGCCGGCGAGGTCGAGGCAGCCCGCGAGCGCCAGCAACAGTCCAGCGCCGACCTGGACCGCGACCGTCGCAGCCTGGCCGACCTGGAACGCGAGTTGGAGCGCCTGGCCGGCGAAGCCGCCGGCCTGGCCGCCGTGATCGCCCCCGACGAGGGCCAGACCTGGCCGCCGCTGCTGGACCGCGTCAGCGTCGCCAAGGGCTACGAGGTGGCTCTGGGGGCAGCGCTGGGCGAAGACATCTCAGCCCCCGACGCCGCCGAGGCGCCGGTGCACTGGACCGAACTCCCTGCGCTGGAAGCAGCGGCCTTCCCACCCGGTGTCGATCCGCTGGCCGGCAAGGTGAAGGGGCCGGCGGCACTGGCCCGCCGCCTGTCGCGCATCGGCCTGGTCGCTGATGCGGCCACCGGCGACGCCCTGCAGGCCCAGTTGCTGCCCGGCCAGCGCCTGGTCAGCAAGGCCGGCGACCTCTGGCGCTGGGACGGCTTCGTCGCCCGCGCCGACGCGCCCAGCGCCGCGGCCCAGCGGCTGGCCCAGCGCAATCGCCTGACCGAGCTGGAAGCCCAGGTCGCCGAGCGCCGCCCGAAGGTCGAGGCGGGCCGGGCCGCCCTGGCGACCCTGGAGCAGGCCGCCAAGTCCGCCGCCGCCGAAGAGCAGAGCGCACGGCGCGCCCAGGGCGAGGCCTCGCGCACCCTGGAGGCCGCGCGCGCCCGCCAGGCCAAGCTGGCCCGCAACCTGGCAGCCAGCGAGACCCGCCTGGCCGCACTGGGCGAGGCCCAGACCCGGCGCAAGGCCGATGCCGCCGAGATCGCCGCCAGCCTGACCGAGGTCGAGGCCGGCCTGTCCGCTTTGCCCGACCTGGCACGTGCTCGCCAGGCGGTTCAGGAGGCGCGCACCGCCCTGTCGCAGCAGCGCAACCAGGCCGGCGAGCAGCGCAGCGCGCTGGAGCGCCTGCGCCGCGAGTCCGAGGTGGCCCAGGCCCGCCTGAAGGCGATCGGCGAGGAGCGCCGGTCCTGGGGCGAGCGCCGCGAGGCGGCACAGCGCCACGAGGCAGAGCTGGGCGAGCGCGCAGAAACCACTCAGCAGGAACGCGACCGCCTGAAGCAGCAGCCGGTCGAGATCACCGAGCGTCAGGGCCGCCTCGCCGAGCTGATCAAGGAGGCGGAGCTGGAACGCCGCACCGCCGCCGACCGCCTGGCGGAGGCCGAGACCGCGCTGGCCCAGGCCCGCCGCCACCTGAAGGAGAGCGAGACCGCTCTGGGCTCGGAGCGCGAGGACAAGGTGCGCGCCGAGGCTGCCGTAGAGGCGGCGCAGGAGGCTCAGTCCAACCTGATCCGGCGGGTGCGCGAGACCCTGGACTGCCCGCCCTACGCCATCCTGGTGACCGCCGGCATCGACCCCGAGGAGAGCTTCCCGCCGTCCGACGAGGTCGAGGAGAAGCTGCAGCGTCTGCTGCGCGAGCGCGAGTCGATGGGGCCGGTGAACCTGCGCGCCGAGATCGAGGCCGGCGAACTGGAGACCCAGATCGCCGACCTACTGCGCGAGCGCGAGGACCTGACCCAGGCCATCGCCCGCCTGCGCCAGGGCATCTCCACCCTGAACAAGGAAGGCCGGGCCCGGCTGATGGAGGCCTACACCCAGGTCGACAAGCACTTCTCGGACCTGTTCCAGCGCCTCTTCGGCGGCGGCCGTGCGCACCTGGCGCTGACCGGCTCCGACGACCCGCTGGAGGCCGGGCTGGAGATCATGGCGAGCCCGCCGGGCAAGAAGCTGCAGGTGCTCTCGCTGTTGTCGGGCGGCGAGCAGGCGCTGACCGCGCTCGCCCTCCTCTTCGCCGTCTTCCGCACCAACCCGGCACCGATCTGCGTGCTGGACGAGGTCGATGCGCCGCTGGACGACGCCAACGTCGACCGCTTCTGCGCGCTGGTGCATCAGATGGCGGACGAGACCAAGACCCGTTTCCTGGTGATCACCCACCACCGACTGACCATGGCCCGCATGGACCGCCTGTTCGGCGTGACCATGGCCGAGCGCGGCATCTCTCAGCTCGTCTCGGTGAACCTGACCGAGGCCGAAGAGCTGCGGGAGAGCGCCTAGTGCACGAAGAACTCTTGAAGGCCTTGGAGCAGGCCGATCGCCACCCGGTCGGCGGTCTGGTGACCTGGCGCGGCGCCTGCCGCGAGGAGTGGCTGGACTACAATGGCCACATGAACGAGTCCTACTACCTGCTGATCATGAGCTGGGGCACCGACGGGTTCATGGACCTCACCGGCTGCGACCAGGCCTATCGCGACAGCGGCCAGGGCACGCTCTACACGCTTGAGACCCACATCCGCTATTTCCGCGAAGTGAAGGTGGGTCAGCCGCTGCTGGTGACCAGCCAGCTCTTCGAACGCGACGCCAAGCGCATGCGCCTCTACAACCGCACCTTCGTCGAGGGCGAGGACGAGCCCTCCGCGGCGGCCGAGTTCCTGCTGCTCCACGTGGCCGGCGTCCCGCCCCGCTCCGCCCCCTTCGGCGCCCCGATGATGGCGGCGCTGGCCCGGCTGGATCGTCTGCAGGCCGACCTGGCCCCGCCCGAGGACGCCGGACGCGGTATCAAGCTGAAGCGCTAGACTGTGTTGAGTTAACGCGGCACCGGCCCGCACCCCCGCCCTGCCGCCCACGGAAGTATCCTGGTACTGGGCGACCGGGCGGGGGTGCGGGCCGGTGCCGGTTCAAACAGAGCGCTACACGCTCTAGGCGGACTGCGGCGAATCCAACCTACACCTTGTTTTTCAAGGATAATCGTCCAGCCTGCTGTTGCCAGCAGGCTGCGCCCTCGGCCATGCTTGCGGCAGCAGGAAGGGAAGCGGTCGTCATGAGCATTCTGCACAAGTCCGATTGGGCCAACGAGGGCCCCTGGCGCGATGCCTGGGCCAAACAGGCGCCGGGCCGGCGGATCCAGGTCTACCCCGACATCGAGGACCCGGAGGCGGTGCGCTACGCCCTGGTGTGGGATCCGCCGCCGGGCTTGCTGGCCAGCCTGCCGAACCTTGAGATCATCTTCTCGATCGGCGCCGGCATCGACCACATCACCAAGGACCCGGAGCGGCCCAAGCACCTGCCGGTGGTTCGTATGGTCGAAGATGGCCTGACTCAGGGGATGAGCGAGTTCGTCGCGCTGTCGGTGCTCTGGCATCACCGCGACATGGCCGACTTCGCCCTGCAGCAGCGCGACAAGGTCTGGAGCGAGATCGAGCCGGTCCTGGCCAAGGACCGCACCGTGGGCTTCCTCGGCATGGGCGCGCTGGCCAGTGATGCGGCCGCCAAGCTGCAGACCTTCGGCTTCCGCATCCTGGGCTGGGCGCGCGGACCGAAGAGCGTTCCGGGTGTGGAGATGCATCACGGCGAGGACGGGCTGGACGAGGTACTGAAGGCCAGCGAGATCCTGGTCCTGCTGCTGCCGCTGACCGCCCAGACCGACGGCGTCCTGAATGCGCGCACCCTGGCGCTACTTCCCAAGGGGGCAGCCATCGTCAATGTCGGCCGTGGCGGGCTGATCGTCGAGGAGGCCCTGCTGGCGGCACTGGACAGCGGCCAGGTCGGCAGCGCCACCCTGGACGTCTTCCGCAACGAGCCGCTGCCCCAGGGCTCGCCCTTCTGGACCCAGCCGAAAGTGGTGGTGACGCCGCACGTCGCGGCCAAGACCATGGCCGAGACCGCGATCGCCTCGGTCATGGCCAACATCAAGCGCTACGAGGCCGGCGAGCCGCTGCTGAACGTCGTGGACTTCGATCGCGGCTATTGAGCCGAACCGCAAGGAAAGCGGAAGTCGACGTGGTAGTGATCGTCGTGCTGAACCCAGGAGGGCTGCCGGTTGAACGCAACGGCCGCCCTGAGTTCCGGCCCCTTGCTCGTTGCAAACAGCCGCTCCTGGAGGTCGGGGGCGAGAAAGACGCGCTGGATGTCTCCGCCGTGCGCCTTCGCCGCTGTTCGCAAGGCGATCAGATGGTACGCGATGGCATCGAAGTCGATGGTTCCGATCGGTGATCTGCCCTCGGCGTCGAAATCCAGGTCATAGCCGAATCGGTTGGTGAGGGAGGTCGGTAGCCGCCGCCCCTCCGTGAGCGGCACCATGAAGTCTACGGACAGTCCGTTCTGGTGCGTTCGATGCGGCGGGAAGCGGCCGCCCCAGGGAAACCCGATCTCACCATAGCGGAAGGAGACCTCCGGCCGGCTCTCCTCAAGCTCTGCATAGGCCTCCTCCAAGCTGGAAACGACTGAGGAATGCCCATAGGTCCGCAATGCGAAGACACAGGGCCAGCAATAGCTGGCGTAGTTCGGTCCGGAGAAAGGAGGGCGTTGGGCAGCGCGGAGCTGCCCGCCACCGACGTCGCCCGAGCAGCCGCTGTTACCGCCTATCGCGTCGAAGATGAGCTAGGGCAAAGCGGCGAGGCAAAGGACAGTGAGGCCTCCCAAGCCCGCCCACTTGCCAAGGCGCTTCCACCGGATCACGAGCGGCCGAAGTCGTCCTGCAGGCGAACGATGTCGTCTTCCCCAAGGTAGGCGCCGGTCTGGACCTCGATCAGCTCGACCGGGATGCGGCCGGGGTTGGTCAGGCGGTGCACACTGCCCATCGGGATATAGACCGACTCGTTCTCGCGCACGATGCGGACCTGTTCGTCGACATGGACCTCGGCGGTCCCCTTCACCACGACCCAGTGCTCGGCGCGGTGGAAATGCTTCTGCAGCGAGAGCTGGCGCCCCGGCGAGACGACGATGCGCTTGACCTGGAAGCGGTCGCCCAGGTCGACCGTCTGGTACCAGCCCCAGGGGCGGTAGACGCGGCTGTGCACGTCCGCCTCCTCGCGCCCGGCCTCACCCAGGCCCTGCGCCAGGGTCTTCACCTCCTGCGCCCGGTCCAGGGTGGTGATCAGCAGCGCGTCCGGGGTGTCGACCACCGCCACGCCCTCCAGCCCGATCACGCAGACCAGCCGGGAGTCGGCGCGCACGTAGCTGTTGCTCACCTCGCTCAGCATGACGTCGCCCTGAACGGCGTTGCCCGCGGCATCCTTCTCCGACATGACCCAGAGTTCGCGCCAGTTGCCGACGTCGGACCAGGCGAAGTCGACCGGGATCACCGCGCGCTTGTCGGTCTTCTCCATCACCGCATAGTCGAAGGAGATCTTGCGGGCCGCGCCGAAGGCATCGCCGAGGCGCAGGTAGGTCAGGTCCTCCTGAATCGTGTCCACGGCCTCGCCGACCCGCGCCACCGTTTCGGGGTCGAGCGCACCGGCCTCCTCGAGCAGGCTCGCCGGCTTGAAGCAGAAGAGACCGCCATTCCAGAGGCACCCCTCCTCGATCAAGGCCTTGGCGCGTTCGAGCTCGGGCTTCTCCAGAAAGGTCTCGATCCGCCGGCCCGCACCGGCCGCAGCGCCGGGGCGGATATAGCCGTACTCGGTGGCCGGCCGCGTCGGGCTGATGCCGAAGGTGACGATGTCGCCTTGGCCGGCCAGCTCGGCGGCCTTGCCGGCGGCGGCCTGGAAGGCCGCCGTATCGGGGATGATATGGTCGGACGGCATCACCAGCACGGTTGCCTCGGGATCGCGCCTGGCGGCCAGGTAGGCGGCCGCCAGGATCGCCGGGAAGGTGTCGCGCCCCTCCGGTTCCAGCACGATCTCGGCGCCGACGCCCAGCTCCTTGAGCTGCTCTTCGATCAGGAAGCGATAGTCATTGCCGGCGATCACCAGCGGATCGGCGAAGTCCTCGCCGACCACCCGGGCGATGGTCTCCTGAAACAGCGACCGCGGTCCCAGGGCGTCGACCAGTTGCTTGGGATAGCTCTTGCGCGAAAGCGGCCAAAGCCTGGTACCGGATCCGCCGCAGAGGATAACGGGAATGATCATGCACGCCCTCGTTTGTTCGTGACCCGCTCATCAACACCCTCGGTCGTTCGTTGCCCACATCGGCGGAAACGACGGAGGCCGACCCTGGCTTGCGGCTACCGGCGGATCTCGCCGCCTTCGGAGAGGCGAGAGCGGAACCAGTCATAAGTCTGAGTGATACCTTCCTTCAAGCCGATCTTGGCGGTCCACCCCATTTCCGTGAGCCGCGTGACGTCCATCAGCTTGCGCGGCGTGCCGTCCGGCTTGCTGGGGTCGAAGACCAGATCGGCCTCGAGGCCCACCGTCTCGGCGATGGTTTCCGCCAGTTCGCGGATCGAGACGTCGCTACCGACCCCGACGTTCACGTGCTCGGCCCCCGAATAGGTCTTCAGCAGGTAGACCAACGCATCGGACAGGTCATCGACATGCATGAACTCACGCCGCGGATTGCCGCTGCCCCAGACCGCCAGAGTCTTGTCTCCGGCCGCCTTCGCCTCATGTGCCTTGCGCATCAGCGCCGGCAGCACGTGACTGTTGGCCAGGTCGAAGTTGTCTCCCGGTCCGTAGAGGTTGGTCGGCATGGCGGAGATGTAGTCGCGGCCGTACTGCGCGCGATAGGCCTGGCAGAGCTTGATCCCGGCGATCTTGGCGATCGCATACCACTCGTTGGTGGCCTCCAGCGGCCCGGTCAGCAAGCAGTCTTCCGGCATCGGCTGCGGCGCCAGCCGCGGATAGATGCAGGACGACCCCAGGAACAGCACGCGATCGATATCGACCTGATGCGCCCCATGGATCAGGTTGGCCTCGATCATCAGGTTTTCGTAGAGAAACTCGGCCGGATAGCTGTTGTTGGCCTGGATGCCGCCGACCTTGGCCGCCGCCACGATCACGCAGTCGGGCTTCTCTTTCTCCAAGTAGGCGAGGGTCGCGGGCTGGGACAGCAGGTCAAGCTCGGCGCGACCGGCGGTCAGGATGGTGCAGTCCTCCTGCTCCAGCCGTCGCACCAGGCCGGACCCGACCATGCCCCGATGGCCCGCCACGAAGATTCGCTTGCCGGTGAGCGGAAAGACGACGTCGCTGGTCATCTGGAAACCTCCGGAAGGGTTCGGACTGCAGATCTACTCACGCACTCCGTAGGCCGTCCTGGCCAGGCTCTCGGTCTTCAACAGCTTCAGATCCGCCGTCACCATCTCTGCGACAAGATCGGGGAAGCTGGTGGAATGGGACCAGCCCAACTTCTGCTTAGCCTTGGAGGGATCGCCGATCAGCAGGTCCACCTCGGTGGGGCGGAAGTAGGCCGGATCGATGGCGACCAGGCGGTCGCCGGACTTGGCGTCGCGGCCCACCTCGTCGACGCCCTCGCCTTCCCAGACGATCTCGCGGTCGACCGCGGCAAAGGCGCGTTCAACGAACTCCCGCACCGAATGGGTCTCGCCGGTCGCCAGCACGTAGTCGTCCGGCTCTTCCTGCTGCAGGATCCGCCACATGCCCTCGACATAGTCGCGCGCATGGCCCCAGTCGCGCTTGGCGTCCATGTTGCCGAGATAGAGCGTCGACTGCAGGCCGTACTGGATCGCCGCCACCGCGCGGGTGATTTTGCGGGTGACGAAGGTCTCGCCACGGATCGGGCTCTCATGGTTGAAGAGGATGCCGTTGGACCCGTGGATGCCATAGGCCTCGCGATAGTTCACCGTGATCCAGTAGGCATAGAGCTTGGCGGCAGCATAGGGAGAGCGCGGGTAGAAGGGCGTGCTCTCGCGCTGCGGCACCTCCTGCACCAGACCGTAGAGCTCCGAGGTGGAGGCCTGATAGAAGCGGCAGGTCTTCTCCAGACCCAGGATACGGATGGCCTCAAGGATGCGCAGTGCCCCCAGACCGTCGGCGTTGGCCGTGTACTCCGGCGACTCGAAGCTGACCTTCACATGGCTCTGCGCCGCCAGGTTGTAGATCTCCGTCGGCCGGATCTGCCCGATGAGGCGGATCAGGCCGACGCTGTCGGTCATATCGCCGTAGTGCAGGTGAAACGGCGTCTCGCCTTCGTGGCTGTCCTTGTAGAGGTGGTCGATGCGCTGGGTATTGAAAGAGGAGGAGCGGCGCTTGATGCCGTGCACCTGATAGCCCTTGTTCAGCAAGAGCTCTGCCAGATACGCACCGTCTTGCCCTGTCACGCCAGTAACCAGCGCGATCTTGGAATCTGCCACGGAGGGAATCCCCTAGCTGTTATCTCGTCGTCGGTCGGCCCCTTGGTAGCATATTTGCCAGCAACAGGCGCTAAGGCTTTGTGTGTGGCATAGTGCACCGGTAGAGCGAGGGGGGCAGCAGACCTTATGCCGCACTGCACAATGGAAACCCGAAATCAACAAAGCACCGTAAATTTCTGAGATTCCACGAAAGGCCCGGCAGGTCGCATGACCAGACTGCAGGACGCCCAGACCTGGAAGAACCCAGGGTAACCTCTACCAGGAGGGTCGCACGGCCCGCAGCACGATCAACACTCGCTCCCAGGCGCTGCCCCTCGTTGTCGCAGCGCTGCCGCGGCCTCCGCGCCAGCGGCAGCTCGATCTTGCGTTCGCCACCGCCAGCCGCCAAAGTGCCGCCACGGCAGGCAGCGCGGGCTGCCCCTTCTCCGCACTCCCAAACTCGTCCACCGGGGGCAGATCAGCTCATGTCCAAGATTGTTGTTTTTCCAGCTTTTGAGCAGCCGCAAGCCTGCGGCGATTTCCTCACAAAGCTGTGCTGGTTCCTTTCTCCCGCTGCCGAATCGATCACCTCCATCTCTCTCTTCGCCCCCTTCGACGAGCTGCCGAAGACCGTATCGGGATCCATGGATCCGGAGATCCTCACCTCGGAATCCGCTCAGGCCTTGCTCGCCAAGGCCAAGCTGGAGCCGCCGCCCAGCGAGCGGACCGGGTGGCGCGAGAGCATAGAGACTGCGGACATCGTCCTGGTCTGGCGCAAGTCGAAGAGCGATGCGCTGCCGCAGAGCACCGGCCGGGCCAAGGTGCTGATGATGGACGAGTCCGAAAGCGGCGCCCGCCTGACCGCACTGGTGAGGACCATCGACAGCGGCCGTCAGACCGCGCTGCAGCGCTCGCGCGACGCCTATGCCGCATTCAAGGCATCGCTGAACAAGAAGATCGGCTACCTGGCCGGCAACGGGCCTTCGCTGAAGGAATGTCTGCGCCTGCCGCACGATGACGGTCACGTCATCGTCTGCAACGACCTGATTTTCGACAAGGAGATGATGGACGCACTGAAGCCGGTCGCGGTCGCGGTCGCCGATTCGGGCTTCTATGCCGTGCCGACCCGCTTCGGCGGAACCTTCCGCGCCGCTCTTCGCGAGCGGATGGAGACCCATGGCCTGTGGCTCGTGGTCTCGATGAAGGACTATCCGCTCTATATCGGCGCCCTGCCGTCGGCACTTCATGACCGGGTGATCGCCTTGCCGATACACAACCCGGGCAAGCTCAACCTGGACCTGGATCAGCAGTTCGCCGTCGCCTCCTTCAGCCACGTCCTGCCACGGCTGGCACTGCCTTTGGCGGCCAGCGTGTTCGACACGATCAGGATCTGCGGTCTGGACGGTGTCGAGATGGCGCTCGCCAATGATCGCTGGAGCGGTCCGACCGCCACGGCCCTCTGCGATCACTGGACCAAGGCCGACCGCAACGCAAATGTGGCGAACGAGACCGGGCTGGGGCCGACCTACATCGAGTTCACCAAGCAGATCGAGCAGTTCGCCAGGGCGATCGAGCGCAGCGGCAAGACGTTGGAGGGCTACACCTCCTCCTACATCCCGGCCCTGCGTCGGCGCGGCGCGGCCGAACCGCTGCGGCCCCCGGTTTCGATCCGAGAAGGGACAGAGACGACGGTGCTGTCCCTCACCCCCGACATGCGCGACCGGGTCGGGCACTTCTGGAATTACGAGCACCGGCTTACGCCGAAGGTGGAGGCCGGCGGCCTGCGCTACTGGATCGCCGCCAACGTCGAGTGGACGGGCCAGAACGACGGCGAAGAGACGAGCCAGCAGTATCTCGACTGTTCGCTCTACACCTACAGCTACAGCCTCGGCAACAAGCCGAACGAGAGTCCGGACAAACTGCAGGCCGTGGCCCGCGACATCGCCGCCGAGTTCTCGGACACGATCGACCGGGCGTTGGCCAACTGCAGCGGGCGCCTGCATGTCTATATCTACGTCGGCAGTCTGGACCATGCGGCGATCCTCTATGAGATCGCGCTGCTGCGGCCGCGGGTGAGCCTCCATATCAACCTCTTCTGGTTCCGCTCGGCAGATGCCTGGATGCCCTGGTTTCTGGACCGCTGGATGTGGCTCCTGAAGGCGGCCGAAGAGGACCCGCGGCTGACCATCACCTGCATGACCGCGCACCAGCGCCGTCAGATCCTGGCCCGGTCCAACATCGCGCTGCCGGTGGCGGCCCACCCCTCGCCGCTGATCGACGACGAGCGCACCTCGGCGCTGCTGGCGGAAGAAGTCCCGGAGCGCAACCGAATCAGGATCTTCTTCCCCTCCGCCAACCGACCGGAGAAGGGCGTCGGCCTGCTCTACGAGGTCGGAAAGAAGGTGGTCGAGGAGATCGGCGAGCAGAAGCCGGAACTGATCTTCCGCACGTCGCCCTACGATCGCCGCGTTACGCCGGAGGAGGATCCGCTCTTCCCCTACGTGACAGTGCTGGACGGCCATATCGACGAGGCCACCTTCATCGAGGTCCTGCGCAGTTGCCATGTCGTCGTGCTGCCCTACCTACCGCCCGACTTTGCTGACCGAACCTCAGGCCTGGTGATCGATTCGCTCTACGCCGGCGCCCCGACGATCACCGTGCGCGGCACCTATCTCGCCGAGATCGCTCAGAAATACGGCTGCGGACTGGTAGTAGACCGCGGCTCGGCAGAGGAGATGGCCGAGGCGGTGATCGAACTGGTGGACCGCTACCGCGACCGCCCCTGGGATTTCCGCGAGGCAGCGAAGCTCTACTACCGCGCTAACTCCTGGCAGCGCCTGGCCAACGAGCTGATCAAAGCCTCGGCCGCCGCCGACGCGGCCTACGTCGAGTTGCCCCTGCCGGAGAGCAAGGAGCCTGCCGTCAGCCTGCTCGGCCCGCTGCCGCGCGACGAGTCTCGCGTCGCCCGCCCGCTGGCCGCGCTGAAGATCTGCCTGACCGGTAAAGGCCTTTTGCCGGCGGGCAGTGAGCTGCTGGATCGTCGTTCTGACCTGCCGCTGCAGATCCTCAGCAGCGAAGGCAAGGGCCTGACGATCGCCAAGAACGAACGCGCGGCGCTGCATGCGCGTATGCGCCTGCAGAAGCATCATCCGGAACTGGCCTCGCGCATGCTGGTGGAAGCACTGGCACCGAGTGCCGCGGAGAAGGCCAGCGAGGCCCTGCTGGCGAAGGCCACCTCTTATTGCGAGGCGGCCAATATCAAGACGACCGGCATCCTGGTCGCCGCCACGCCCGCCTACAGCCAGGCGGCGACTGAGTTGGTCTGTCGTCTGAAACCGAAAGGCGCGGTTATCGCTTTCGACGACGCGGCGGGATCCAACCATAGGGAAGCCGCAAAGCGCCTGGCCGCAGCCGGCTACCTGGTCCTGGTCGCCGAAGACCATCCCCACCTCGGCAATGAGACCGAGGCCTTCTTCCTCCGGCTCGCCAGCTATCCCTTCGTCTCCGACCTACCTTGGGCCAGGGGCAACCTGGTGGCGCTGCCGGGGGACACGAGCCTGGTCGCAGCGAAGGACGCCTTCCTGAAGACCGGGAGCAACCTCTTCCACAAGATGCGGCTAGACCCGCAGGACGTGGGCGCTGAGTTCCTGGCCTACGCCAAGCCGCTCGCCGACGAAGACTTGGTGGCTGCCGCGCGCGTGCCCAACGACGACTGGCAACTGTCCGGCATGGAGTTTAACAAGACCACCGAGGACGGCTACGCCTGCATCACCGAAACCGAGACGCTTCGCTTTCACCGGACCTTCCTGAAGGGTGAGGCCAAGGAGGGCAAACCGCTCACCTTCTCGATCGAACTGGCCAGGTACGGTCGCCGCTTCATCTGCCTGGTGCTTACCGACGCGCGCAACACCGTGCGGCTCGACGCGGTCTTCGACCTGGAGAGCGGAACCCTGCTGAAGCAGAACCAGGCATTGGAGAACGTCAACAGCTTTGCGGTCTGTGTGCCGACCGGAAAGACCGCTACGGGTGAACCGACCTACCGGGCCTGGATCAGCGTGGAGCGCTATCCGAAGAGCGAGGTGATACTTGCCCAGGTCGGCATGCTCGACAAGTGGTCGAGCTCTCGCCAGATCCCCGGCGAGAGCGACAAGGGCTTGTTGGTCCGCAACTTCCTGATCGAGACCAGCCCATCGCCCAGCCTCTTCCCGGAGGAGCGTGAAGAGGACACCCAAGAGGCCGCTCAAGAGGGCGCCAAAGCGGCCGTTACGGAGACCGCTAAAGAGGGCATCGAAGAGACCGCTGAAGCGGCCGATACAGAGACCGCCAAAGAGGGCGTCAAAGAGACCGCCAAAGCGGCCGTCAAAGCGGCCGCCAAAGCGGCCGTCAAAGAGGGCGTCAAAGAGACCGCCAAAGCGGCCGCTATAGAGGGCGCTGAAGAGACTGCTGAAGAGGGAAGCGACAAGTCCTGACCCGCATCGGATCAGCCGGGAAACGGCACCAGTCGCTGGCCCAGGTCGCGCAGGCGCCGGGGTGAGAGATTCTGGCATTCGACCCGCCAGGCATGGGTCTCGTCGGGATCGTGACTGCCGATCGGACCGGGCACGTGGTCGATGCGGGTGAGCGAGCAGTTGTCGACCACCAGCCGCAGCGCATGCTCCGGTTCGAGACCGAGAGCCAATGCCAGTGCGGCACGGATGGTTCCGCCATGCGTCACCGCCACGATGTCGCGACCGGCATGCTGGTCCGAGAGCTGGTAGACCTTGTCGCGCACCCGCGCCATCACCTGAACGAAGGATTCCCCGCCCGGCGGTGCCGCCTCGGCCGGCGCCAGCCAGAAGCGGTGCCAGTGTCCCAGGTCGCCGTTGCGCACCTCGTCGTAGCTGCGGCCCTGCCAATCACCGAAGCTCTGCTCCATCAGTTCGGGATAAGCGGCGGGCTCGGGCAGGGGCCCTGGCATCCGCCGGCGGATCGCATCGGCCGTCTGGATCGTGCGCAGCAGGGTCGAGGTCACCCAGACCGCATCCTGCGGCATCAGGCCGGCCAGAGCCTCGAAAGTCGGCGGGTCGTCGACCTCGCAAGGATGGTCGCACTGTCCGTAGAGACGACCCTGGTTGGCGGTCACGGGCGCGTGGCGAATCCACCACCAGCGAGTCTCGGTCATCGGCTTTCCTCTCCGGGTTCAGGCATAGAGGGCAACGGCGGCCAGCAGCAGCAGGACCTCTGAAGACTGCTCCAGCCCGCCGAGCACGTCGCCGGTATAGCCGCCGATCTTCCGCCTGGCCAATGCCCGGATCGCAAGGAAGGCGGCCGCCAGCAGCAAGGCCGCCAGCACCGGAAAGTCGAGGCCGCCGCCGAGCAGCAGCCCGACCACGACCAGCAGCAGCAGGCCCAGCCCCGCCGCCAACAGGGCGGCCCCGCCCCGCGGCCTGCCGGCGGAGGCAGACTGCCCCTCGCGGCGCGCCAGCGGCGTCAGCGCCATGAACAGCGGCAACGGCGCGCGCGCCCCTGCCTGCGCCGCCAGCACAGCCAACGCAAAGGTCAGCGCACCAGTCTCGGCCAGGGCAGCCAGGGCCGCCGCTCGCAGCAGCAGGCTCAGCCCCAGCGCCAGCGCACCATAGCTGCCGAGTCGGCTGTCGCGCATGATCTCCAGCCGCCGGTCCCGGGTCCAACCGCCGCCAAAGCCGTCCGCCATGTCGGCCAGGCCGTCCTCGTGCAGCGCGCCGGTCACGGAGGCGGAAGCGGCCAGCGCTACTCCTGCCGCAATCCAGCCGGTCAGGCCGCACCAGAGGGCAACCAAGCCACCAGCGGCACTGACCAGCCCGACCAGCAAGCCCACCAGTGGAAAACACCAGGCGGCGCGCGCGAGCGCTCCCTGGCCTTCCCCCTGGCCTTCCCCCCGGCCCTCCCCTCGGCCGAGGCCGACCGGCAGGCGGGTCAGGAAGACCACCGCAAGACGCAGGTCCGAAACGATCGAGATTGCAGTCGCCAGACCCAGTTCCTCCCTCTTTCCTGTAACATCCTCTGCCCCGGCCGCTAGGCCACAGGCAAGGGGGATTGCGCAGGCCCGCGGTTTTACAGTAGCAGCTAGCGTGACTGGGGCGCGATCCGCCTCCCTGCGCCGCCGTAACCGGAAACGGGAACGGGCGGCGCAGCCTCCTTCCTCTCCGCTTTCCGCTTCGGAGCCCAAGCCTCCCATGACCGAACCAGAGACCCCGTCGAGCCTGGATGAAATCCGCGAGCTACTGCGCGAGCTGCCCACCGCCGATCTAGGCGCCAAGCGGGCCGTCGACGAGCGCGAGTTGGAGCTGCTGAAGCCGCGTGGCGCCCTCGGCCGGCTGGAGGAGCTGGCGGCCTGGCTCGCCACCTGGCAGGGACGCGACGACCCGCACATGGCACGGCCGCGGATCGCCGTCTTCGCCGGCAACCACGGTGTCGCCGAGCAGGGCGTCTCGGCATACCCGGCCAGCGTGACCGTGCAGATGGTGCAGGCCTTCATCGCCGGCCAGGCCGCGATCAACCAGCTCTCCGCGCTCGCCGACGCCGACCTCAGGATCTATGAGCTGGCCCTCGACCAGCCGACCGCCGACATCAGCCAGGGACCGGCGATGACGGAGGAAGAAGCGGTCAGAGCCATCGCCTACGGCATGATGTCGGTCGAGGAAGGCTTCGACTGCATGGCGCTGGGTGAGATGGGGATCGCCAACACCACCTCGGCGGCCGCCCTCTGCGCCGGTCTCTTCGGCGGCAGCGGCAGCGACTGGGCCGGCCCCGGCACCGGGTTGCCGGAAGAGGCGGTCAGGCACAAGGCCGAGGTGATCGACCGCGCGCTGGCCGTCAACGCGGCAGCCCTGGGCGATCCGCTGCAGACCCTGGCGGCCCTGGGCGGCTTTGAGTTCTGCGCCATCCTCGGCGCGACCATCGCCTGCCGGCTGGCACGCACACCGGTGATTCTGGACGGTTTCGCCTGTACCGCCGCGGCGAGCGTATTGCACGCCCTGCAGCCGGGCCTGATGGACCATTGTCTGGTCGCCCACGTCTCGGCCGAACCGGGCCACCGCCGCCTGCTGACCGCGATTGGCAAGGAGGGCCTGCTCGACTTGGGCCTGCGCCTGGGCGAGGCCTCCGGCGCGGCCCTGGCGCTGCCGATCCTGCAGGCCGCCTGCGCCTGTCACAACGGCATGGCGACCTTCGCCGAAGCGGGCCTCGCTGGGCCGCCCCCGGCCTAAAGCGGATCGCGCCCCGCTCTCCGTTCAAGGGCGGAGCGCATTGCGGCCGAGCGAACGCGCGGCGGCTATGGTGCAGGCCCTCTGTTTGGGCAGGCTGGTCGTGCCGGTGGCAAGCGGCATGACGGTCGCGGCCAAGCCCCTTTTGTTCCAAAAATTCGGCAAGTCCGCACGCCTGCTCAAGAACTAAGCAAAACCTCCCTTGCCAGGTCCGTGATTCGCAGGCGACCTCCAGGCGGCTCCGGGGGCCACTTTAGCCACTCTCAAGAAGGATTTAGCGGAAACATTTTATCATTGCAGTTGATTGTGTCGCACGACTCTGCATAGAATTCCGGCAACCAGCTCAATACGGCGGCACAAGCACAAGAGATCGCGGTGAGAGCTGGGGACGGGTCAGCCTGCAGGTAAGCGCTCTTTTGCGAAAGGGCCGGTGGGTTTGCTCCAGGGGAGGCATCCAATCCGCCGGTCCAACGGACCGCAAAGGAGTCTTGCGCGCTGCGGCTGCCCGGCTTGCACGCACCTTGGCTCAATGGAGGGTTGGCCTGATGCCGGAAGCCGCTTCGCAAGCGCAGCTCGATGCGCTGGTGGTGATTTTCACTGAATTCTACTATTGGCTCACCGTGGCCCTGATGTTCCTCATCCATGTGGGTTTCTGCATGTATGAGGTGGGCGCCTCACGGCGTAAGAACATGATGCACACCCTGATGAAGAACACCATGGTGATCCCCTTGGTCACCGTGACCTTCTTCCTCTTCGGCTGGTGGATCTACTTCGCCTTTCCCAACGGTCCCTTCATCTTTAAGGGAATGGGCCTGATCGACGCGCCCAACGCCGTGCCCTGGTCGGAACTGATGGGCATGCATCTGGGCGGCCCCTCGATCAGCGGCGCCACCGACACTGACACCAACGCCTTCTGGGCTCGCATCAACGGCGTGTTCTGGGCCGCCTTCCTGCTGTTCTCCTGGACCGCAGCCTCGATCGTCTCCGGGGCGGTGATCGAACGGATCCGCTCCGGCGCCTTCTGGCTGATCGCGGTCCTGGTCGGCTCCTTCACCTGGATCATCGATGCGGCCTGGGGCTGGCACTACGACGGCTGGATGGTGAAGCTCTTGGGCTACCACGACGCCTATGCCTCCGGCGTGATCCATGCGATCGCCGGCGGCGCCGCGCTCGGCGTGCTGGTGCACCTGGGACCGCGCATCGGCAAGTTCCGGGCCGATGGCACGCCGCGTAACATCGTGCCGCACAATCCCTGGCTGGTGACCGTCGGTCTCTTCCTGATCTACACCGGTTTCTGGGGCTTCTACGTGGCTTGCAACGTGCCGATCATCGATGCGGCTTCGATCGGCTCCTCCGGCGATGCCTTCACCGCGACCACCATCTACCTGACGCCGACGACGCTGTCGGGCATCACCTTCAACTTCCTGATGTCGCTGTCGGGCGGTCTGATGGCCGGCTACGTCATCTCCAGGGGCGATGCCTTCTGGACCTATTCCGCGGGTCTGGCCGGTATCATCTGCGCCTCTGCCGGCAACGACCTCTATCATCCGATCGAGGCCATGTTCGTCGGTGTGGCGGGCGTCGTGATCGCCTACAAGCTGCACTTCTGGGTCGAGCGGCGTTTCAAGATCGACGACGCCGTAGGGGCCGTCGCGGTGCACGGCTATGCCGGCTTCGCCGGCCTGGTGATCGCCGGCTTCCTGCTGTGGGGTCATCCCTCCTCAGGCTTCGAGGGTTACGCCCCGATCACGCCCTGGGGCCAGTTGATCGGCGCGATCATCATGTTCTGGGTGCTGGGCTTCCTGCCGACCTTCGTGTTGGCGGGCATCCTGAAGGCGACCGGGCTGCTGCGCATCCCCGAGAAGCTGGAACTGGCCGGCCTCGACTTCGCCGACTATCACGACCGCTACCTCTCCGAAGAGGACGTGGCTGCGGCCGAGCGAGAGGAGGCCCGCCGTCACGGGCTGATCACCTGACCGCCGGGCCCCGCGGAGCCGGCGCTCTGCGGGGCCTCGCCCCCGGACGATAAGGAAAGAGGAACAACGCAATGAGCACGACACCGGTTGAGAGCTGGGCGGTAGACCTGAACACCATCGGGCCGATCTACCCCTTCGTCGGCATCGAGGTCATTTTGGTGATCGCCACGGTCATCTTCTGGATCGGCTGGCACATCATCCAGATTTCCATGGAGAACAAGGCCTACGAAGACGACTTGCGCCAACTGCAAGACCCCAAGGCCCTGGAACGCGCCCAGAGGAGCATGCATTAGAAGCAGAATCCGCAACAAGCGGATCGAATAGGCGGCCCGCATTTTTCCGTCGGGTCCAGATGATACCTAGAGTGGGGCGGATCGGTAGAATCTGTCCGCCCCACCCTATATCCAATTCTGACGATAGTGGGGTAGATCAGCGGCTTTAGCGCGTATTGCCGCCATTTTTCACAGCGCCGCTGGGGATGGATTCCACCTTTCGGCCGTATGCGATTCAGGAGGGATCTCTGCGCTCGCTTTGGACTCGAAGCGCGGGTATCATAGGGGTTCGGTAGACCGAACACCGACAAGAACAGATGGGAGGAATAGACGATGGCCGTCCTCTTCGGAACCAACGGACCCGATGTGCTGACCGGAACCGACATCGGCGATCTGATCGACGGTCTCTCCGGCAACGACACGCTCTACGGCCTCTCCGGCCAAGACGTCCTGCTGGGACGCAGCGGCTTCGATACGCTCTACGGTGGTGATGGGAATGATTCCCTCGACGGCGGCGACGACAACGACAGCCTCACCGGAGCCTCCGGCGACGACGAACTGGTCGGTGGCGACGGCAGCGACCAGCTCTATGGGGGCTACGGCGACGACACCCAGTACGGCGGCCTCGGCTACGACGAGTTGATTGGCGATGTCGGCGATGATGTTCTCTTCGGTGGCTCCGGCAGCGATTATGGCGGGGGCTTCTCCGGCAACGACACGGTCTTCCTCGGGTCGGGCGGCGAGTTCTTCTTTGACGGTGGCTCCGGCAACGATACGCTTTACGGTGGTTTCGGCATCGACGACTATCTCTCGGGCGGCGCCGGTGACGACCGGGTCTTCGGTGGTCCAGGTGGCGAGTTCCTGCTCTCCGGCGGCCAGGGCAACGACCGGGTCTATGGTGGCGACGGCGACGAAGGCTTCATGTCCGGCGACGCCGGAGACGACCGCCTCTACGGTGATTCCGGCAACGATGCCATCAGTGGCGGCAACGATCAGGATACGATCCGGGGCGGCTCCGGGTACGATCAAGTCTACGGTGATTCCGGGAACGACATCCTGCTGCTCGAACCGGGTGACATGACGCTCGGCACCTCCTTCCAGGAGCGCTTCTCCGGCGGCACCGGGGTCGATACGCTCTCGGTGCACTTCCAGGCGACCTACGTGGAGGCCTCGATCTTCACCTCCGGCGTCGACATCACTCTGCTGCACGGAACTTCAGCCAGCGAAAGTTTCAGCGGGCGTACCGGCTTCGACAGCGTCGTCGGGCTCGGCGGCAACGATACGATCGAGGGCATCGCCGACACGGACCGCATCTCCGGCGGCAACGGGCGCGACAGCCTCTATGGAAACTCCGGCGTTGACCGCTTGAACGGGGATCTTGGCGACGATTCCCTCTTCGGCGGCTCGTCGGCCGACGTACTCTACGGCGGCACCGGCAGCGACGACCTGCGCGGCGGCGAGGCCTTGGACTTCCTCTTCGGTGGCAGCGGCGACGATGTGTTGCGCGGCGACGACGGCAACGACAACCTCTACGGCAACGACGGTGACGACACGATCCTGGCCGGCGACGGGGATGACTACATCCGTGGCGGTACCGGCAAGGACCAGTTTGTCGGCGGCACCGGCAGCGATACCCTCTTCGGCGGCAACGAGCGCGACCGACTGAACGGGGCCAGCGGCACCGACACGGCCTACGGCGGGCGCAACAACGACACCTTCGTCGTCGATACCGCGGCCGACATCGTGCGCGAGACCATGGCCGGCGGGCCATCGGACGTGGTTCGCTCCAACGCCGGCGACTTCACGCTGGGGACCGGCGGCGACGACTATATCGAGCGCATGAACGTCAACAACGGCATCGCCGACGGCAATCTCGGCGGCAACGAGCACGATAACACCCTGGTCGGCAACTCCTTCACCAACAGCCTGTCCGGCTTCTCCGGCAGCGACATCCTGAATGGTCGCGAAGGCAGCGACAGGGCCTACGGCGGTTCCGGCGACGACACCTTCGTGGTCGACACCACGACCGATGTGGTGTCGGAGCTGGCCGGCGAAGGCACCGACCTGGTACGGGCCGAGGCGAGCTACACCCTGCCCGACGGTACGGCCACCGCCTTCATCGAGGACCTGCGCCTGCAGGGCGGCTTCGGCAACATCGACGGCACCGGCAACAGCCTGGACAACACGGTGGAAGGCAACAGCGGCGACAACCGCCTGGCCGGCAACCAGGGTGACGACC
>JBJXHM010000018.1:0-98370 GCA_046233115.1 Rhodospirillaceae bacterium N.6G
CCCCAAGCCCTTCCGATGGACCAAGTCC
Organism: Rhodospirillaceae bacterium N.6G; assembly: GCA_046233115.1. Lineage (GTDB taxonomy): Bacteria > Pseudomonadota > Alphaproteobacteria > Kiloniellales > JACOMY01 > JACOMY01. The sequence continues at coordinate 29 of JBJXHM010000018.1, forward strand.
GCCGACGACATCCTCGCATCCATCGAACGCTTCTGCCGGCGAAACGCCACCGAACAAACACTCTCAATCAACCGAACTTCTGAACCAGGACACTAGGGCAGACCGCGATCAGGTGGGGTCAACCTGATCGCGATCCGCTCTGATAGCCTCTCACGCAGCGCCGTAGCCGCCGCCGCCGGGCGTCTCCAGGATCACCAGGTCGCCGGGCTCGACCTCGCAGGCGTCGTTGCCGGCCAGCTCGCGACGCTCGCCGTCGGCCCGGACCAGGATGTTCCGCCCGCAGGCCCCCGGCGCACCGCCGGCCAGCCCGCAGGGCGGCACCCGGCGGTGAGAGCTGAGCAGGGTCAGGGTCATGGCCTCCAGGAAGCGCATGTCGCGCTCCACCCCGTCGCCGCCGCGATGGCGTCCGGCGCCGCCGGAGCCGCGGCGGATGGCGAAGCGCTCCAGGCGGACCGGAAAGCGCCATTCCAGCACCTCCGGATCGGTCATGCGGGTGTTGGTCATGTGCACCTGCACGGCGCTCGCCCCGTCGAAGCCGGGACCGGCGCCGCTGCCGCCGGCGATGGTCTCGTAGTTCTGGTAGCGCGCGTTGCCCCAGACGAAGTTGTTCATCGTCCCCTGCGAGCAGGCGATCACCCCCAGCGCCGAATAGAGCGCGTCGGCCAGCGCCTGGCTGACCTCGGTGTTGCCGGCGATCACCGCGGCCGGATAGCGCGGATGGATCATCGAGCCCTCGGGCGCGACGATGGTCAGCGGCTTCAAGCAGCCCTGGTTCAGCGGGATGGCGCTGCCGACCAGCGTGCGGAAGACGTAGAGCACCACGGCATGACAGACCGCCAGCGGGGCATTGTAGTTGCCCGCGTCCTGGGCCGAGGTGCCGGTGAAGTCGATGGTCGCCTCGCGCTTCTCGTGGTCGACCGAGATCCTGAGTCGGATCTTCTGGCCGCTGTCCAGCTCGACCTCGGTGCCGCCGTCCTTCAACGCGTCCAGCGCCTGACGCACGCTTTCCTCGGCGTTGTCCTGGACGTGGCGCATATAAGCCTGCACCACCTCCAGCCCGAAGGTCTGGATCATCTTCTTGACCTCGCGCGCGCCGGTCTCGTTGGCGGCGATCTGAGCCTTCAAGTCGGCGATGTTGTAGTCCAGGTTGCGGCAGGGATAGCGGCCGGACGACAGCAGCGCCCGAGTCTCCGCCTCGCGCAGGCGGCCGCGATCGACCAGCTTGAAGTTGTCGATCACCACCCCTTCCTCGTCGATGTGACGGCTGTCGGGCGGCGCCGAGCCCGGCGTGCGACCGCCGATGTCGGCATGGTGGCCGCGGGCGCCGACGTAGAAGAGCACCGCCTCGCCCGCCTCGTCGAAGACCGGGGTGATGACGGTGACGTCCGGCAGGTGCGTGCCGCCGTTGAAGGGCGCGTTCAGCATGAAGACGTCGCCCGGTGCCACCGTCCCCTTGTTGCGGTCGATCACGGTGCGCACCGCCTCGCCCATCGAGCCCAGGTGGACCGGCACGTGCGGCGCGTTGGCCACCAGGTCGCCGGCACCGTCGAAGAGGGCGCAGGAGAAGTCCAGCCGCTCCTTGATGTTCACCGAGTAGGCGGTGTTGGCCAGGGTCGCACCCATCTGCTCGGCGATGGACATGAAGAGGTTATTGAAGACCTCCAGCATCACCGGGTCGGCCTCGGTGCCGACCGCCTGGCGCCGCGGACGCGGCACCGCGCGCTCCAGGATCAGGTTGCCGAAGCGGTCCAGGGTGGCGCGCCAGCCGGCCTCGACGATGGTGGTCGCGGTCTCCTCGGTGACGATGGCCGGCCCCTCGATACTCTGGCCGACGGCAAGGTCGGCGCGGGCATAGAGCGGAACCTGCTGCGGCGCCCCCTCGACGATCATCGAGACCCGGCTCAGCGGCTCGGCCGGCCGGTCGGTGAGAGCGACCGGCGCGCCGCTGAGCGCGCCCGCACCGCCGACCGCCTCGACCGCCAGGGCCTCGATGATGAGGTCCCGCTCCCCGGCGACGAAGCCGTAGCGGGTGTGGTGTGCCGCGGCGAAGCGCTCGGCCAGCTCGACCTCGCTGCCGAAGGCGACCTCCAGCGGCTGGTGCGAGCCGGCGTAGCGGATGTGGGCGCTCCGCAGCACCCGGACGCCCTCGCGCGGGATGCCCTGGGCTGCCACCTCGGCGGCGGCCTCCTCGGCCATCGCGTCCAGCACCGCCTCGGCCTCGGCGATGGCGGAGGCCGGGTGCTCGAACTGGCGCTGGCGCAGCGCGCGGATCTCGGCCAGCCCCATGCCGTAGGCCGAGAGCACGCCGGCGAAGGGGTGCAGGAACACCCGGTTCATGCCCAGCGCGTCGGCCACCAGGCAGGCGTGCTGTCCGCCCGCCCCGCCGAAGCAGTTGAGGGTGTAGCGGGTGACGTCATAGCCGCGCTGGACCGAGATCTTCTTGATCGCGTTGGCCATGTTCTCCACCGCGATGCGCAGGAAGCCCTCGGCAACCGCCTCCGGTACCAGCGGCTCGGCGCCGGTGGCCTCGGCGATCTCGGCGGCGAGCGCCTCGAACTTCTCGCGCACCACGGCGGCGTCCAGCGGCTGGTCGCCCTCCGGTCCGAAGACCTGCGGGAAGTGGTCGGGCTGCACCTTGCCCAGCATGACGTTGCAGTCGGTGACGGTGAGCGGACCGCCGCGACGGTAGCAGGCCGGCCCCGGATGCGCGCCGGCGCTCTCCGGCCCGACCTGGTAGCGGCCCTCGCTGAAGCGCAGGATGGAGCCGCCGCCGGCCGCCACCGTGTGGATGTTCATCATCGGCGCACGCATGCGCACGCCCGCGACCTCGGTCTCGAAGACCCGCTCGTAGCTGCCGGCGTAGTGGCAGACGTCGGTCGATGTGCCGCCCATGTCGAAGCCGATCACCTGCTCGAAGCCGGCCTGGGCCGCGGTCTTGGCCATGCCGACCACGCCGCCGGCCGGACCGGAGAGGATGGCGTCCTTGCCCTGGAAGAACGCGGCGTCGGTGAGCCCGCCGTTCGACTGCATGAAGAAGAGCCGCCCGGCCCCCTCGCCGCCATCCATCCCCCCGAGGGCATCGCGCACCTGCTCGACATAGCGGCGCAGGATCGGGCTGAGGTAGGCGTCGACCACCGTGGTGTCGCCGCGGCTGACCAGCTTCATCATCGGGCTGGTGGCCTGGCTGGTCGAGACCTGGGTGAAGCCGATCTCGCGCGCCAGCGCCGCCACCCGGTCCTCGTGCACCGGGTTGATGTAAGCGTGCATGAAGGCGATGGCGACGGCGCGGATACCCTGAGCATAGGCCGCCTCCAGCGCACCGCGCGCGGCAGCCTCGTCCAGCGGCCGCAGCACCCCGCCCTCGGCGTCCAGCCGCTCCGGCACCTCGGCCACCGTCTCGTAGAGCAGCTCCGGCAGCTCGATCTTCAGCGCGAAGAGGTCGGGCCGGTTCTGGTAGCCGATGCGCAGCAGGTCGCCGAAGCCCTGAGTGATCAGCAGCAGGCAGCGCTCACCCTTGCGCTCCAGCAGCGCGTTGGTCGCCACCGTGGTGCCCATCTTCACCGCCTCGATGGTGGCGGGCGGGATGGGCGCGCCCTCCTCCAGACCCAGCAGCGCCCGGATGCCGGCCACGGCAGCGTCGCGATAGCGCTCCGGGTTCTCCGACAGCAGCTTGTGGGTTACCAGCTGCCCGTCCGGGCGCCGCGCGACGACATCGGTGAAGGTACCACCACGATCGATCCAGAACTGCCACACAGTCTTCGCTCTCCAGAAATCTTAACAGACGATCACCGCCCCCAGCGCAACACCAGCGGATCTAGCGCCTCCGTCAGCGCCAGCAGCTCCGCCCTGGTGTCGGGGTGCAGCGGCTCGACGGGGTGGCGGCAGAAGTCGGAGCGGATGACGCCGCCCGCGACCATGGCCGCCTTGGCCGCGCGGAAGCCGCACTGCCGGTTCTCATGGTTGATCAGCGGCAGGATGCGGTGATAGCCGGCCGCCGCGTTCCCGCGGTCGCCCGCCAAATAGGCCCGGACCAGCGGTCCGATCAAGTCCGGAATGAGGGCCGAGCACATGGTGCCGGTGGCGCCGGCGTCGAGGTCGGCCAGCAACGTGATGCTCTCCTCGCCGTCGAAGGGCCCCTCGATGGCGGCACCGCCCTCGGCGATCAGGCCGCGCAGCTTGGCCGCCGCCCCGGCGCTCTCGATCTTGAAGAGCTTCACCTCCGGGATCTCGCGCGCCATGCGGACCAGGAAGGGGACGGAGAGCCCGACGCCGGAGAGCGGGGCGTCCTGCACCATGATCGGCAGGCCGGCCTCGCCGGCGCGGCGGAACTGCTCGAAGGTCTGGGCCTCGCTGCCCTTCAGGGTGGCGCCGTGGTAGGGCGGCATCAGCATGATCATGGCCGCACCCAGCACCGCCGCCTCGCGCGCCCGGGCGACCACGATGTCGGTCGAGAAGTGGCTGCAGGTGACGATGACCGGCACGCGGCCGGCCACATGCTCCAGTGCCAGGCGGGTCAGCAGGCGGCGCTCGTCGTCGCTCAGCAGGAACTGCTCGGAGAAGTTCGCCAGAACGCAGAGGCCGTCGACGCCCTGGTCGATCATCAGGTCGAGGATGCGGCGCATGCCCTCCAGGTCCAGCCTGCCGTCGTCCTTGAAGGCGGTCGGCGCCACTGGCCACACGCCGCTATAGGGTCTCGTCATCGCCGCCTCCCATCGCGGTCGTCTTCTTGCAGGCCGCATTCCAGATCAGGGCGGCGCCGTCCAGGATGCTGTAGACCGGCCGCCCCGCCGCCGCGGCGATCGCCGCGGCATAGGGCGGCAGGTTCCCGCACTCCAGCAGGATAGCGCCGATGTCCGGGGCCTCCGCAAGCAGCGCGCGCGCCTTGTCGGTCACCGCCCGCTCCAGGCCGGCGCGGTCCAGGTCGCGGGCCTGTGCGTCCTTGGTCGCGAGAATGGTCCGCCGCCAGACCGGCAGATCCTCCAGCCCGACGACGACGGCCCGCTCGGCGGGCAGCCCGGCCTCAGCCAGCGCGGAGAGTCCCAAGGCCCCTGCGTCGGCGGTGAGAACGCCGAGCCGCCGGCCGCCGTGCAGCGCCAGCAGGGTCGGTGCCAGCGAAAGCGCGGAGGCCAGCACCGGGATCGCGACCGCCCCGGCCAGGCGCGCCTGCACCCGCACCAGGAAGCCGCAGGTGGTGACCAGCCCGACCGCGCCCTCGCGCTCCAGGTCGCGGGCAGCTGCCAGGAAGTCCAGGACCAGCGGCTCGGGCGGCGGCGCGTCGCGCACGATCTTCGGCACGTCAGCACCGGCCACCACCTTGAGCCGTACCGGCATGGCGTAGGAGGCCGCGTTGCCCGCATCGCCCAGGATGCGAGGAAAGGCCGTATCCAGCGCCAGCACGCCAAGAAAAGGCGCAATCGTCACGTCATCACCTCGTCTTGCGGGACCTAAGCCCGGTCCTCGCCGTTCGATCTCGTTGCTGGTCGGCATTTGATCTGCTGGAATGGGCGGAAGCAATGCCGGCCTGCAAAGAAGCCGGCAAGCGAGGCCTTCAGCAAACCCGTCTCGGGAGACAGATAGATGATCGCAACGACACTGCGCGGCGCCCTGCTTGCAGGGCTGGCCGGAAGCTTCCTCACCAGCGCGGCCGCGGCCGAGAAGTGGGACATGGCGCTGGCCTATGCCGCGACCAACTACCACTCGGAGATCGCTGCCGAGTTCGCCCAGGAGGTCGGACGCGAGACCGGCGGCAAGCTGGAGATCGTGACCCACCCCTCCGGCTCGCTGTTCGGCGGGGCGGAGATCTACGGCGCCGTACGCAAGGGCTTGGTGCCGATCGGCGAGCGCCTGATCTCGGCACTCGGCAACGAGGACCCGCTGTTCGAGATCGACAGCGTGCCCTTCCTCGCGTCGGGTTTCGACGAGGCCTGGCGGCTCTACGAGGTGACCAAGCCGGCACTGGAGGAGACCCTGGCGGCCAACCGGCTGCACCTGCTCTATTCCTGCCCCTGGCCGCCGCAGGGCTTCTACTCCGTGGTTGAGGCGAACAGCCTGGACGACATCAAGGGCATGAAGTTCCGCGCCTACAACGCCACCACCTCGCGCCTGGCCGAGCTGCTGGGCATGGTGCCGACCAAGATCGAGGCGGCCGAGCTGTCGCAGGCCTTCGCCACCGGCGTCGCCCAGTCGATGATCTCCTCCGGTTCCACCGGCTACGACCGCAAGCTCTGGGAGCATGTGAAGTACTTCTACGACGTGCAGGCCTGGCTGCCGCGCAACATGGTGATCGTGAACCTGAAGGCCTGGCGCGGCCTGGACGACGACACCCGCGCCGCGGTCGAGGTGGCCGCCGCCAACGCCGAGGCCAAGTGCTGGGACAAGGCCAAGGAGCTGACCAACTGGTACGTCGAGCAACTGGCCGCCAACGGCATGATCATCGGCACCCTGAACGAGGAGATGACGGCCGAGTTCAAGAAGGCCGGCGCGGTGCTGATGGAGGCCTGGGTCGAGCGTGCCGGCGACAGCGGCAAGGGGCTGATCGAGGCCTACAAGCAGGCCCAGTAGCGGCCCCTAGGGACTGGCCGCCGCCTCAGTTGCCCGGGCGGCGGCCTCCCCAGCCGTGATCCGCGCATGACCCTGCTCGGCCGCATCCTGGACCGCGTCTACCTCTTGGGGGCCTACCTCTCCGGCCTGCTGCTGGTGCTGCTCTGCGCGCTGGTGGTCTGGAGCATCCTGGCCCGCATCCTCGGCGTCTTCGCTGGCGGCGCCACCGACGTCGCCGGCTACGTCATGGCGACCTCCACCTTCATGGCGCTGGCCTACACCTTCCGCACCCAGGGCCACATCCGCGTCGCCTTCCTGATCCAGAAGGTGAGCGGCGTAAAGCGCCGGGCGCTGGAGTACTGGTGCCTCGGCATCCTCTCGGCGGTCAGCCTCACCCTCGCCTACTACCTCATCGCGCTGGCCCGCGAGAGCTTCGAGTGGGGCGACCGCAGCGAGGGCGCGGACGCCATCCTGCTATGGATCCCGCAGACGCCCGTCGCGCTGGGCTCCGCCCTCTTCGCGCTGGCGGTGGTGCACTCCTTCCTGGAGGCGGTCTTCGACTACGCGGCCGTCGACCCCGACCGCAAGACCGGCGAGGGGCCGAGCGAGATATGACCGAGACCTTCTCCATCCTGCTGTTCGTCGGCGTCCTCTTCCTGATGCTGGGCAGCGGCGTCTGGGTCGGGGCCTCGCTGCTGGTCACCGCCATCGCCGGCATGGCGCTGTTCAGCTCGGCGCCGATCGGCGAGGCCATGGCGGTGACGATCTGGAGCGGCCAGTCCTCCTGGACCCTGACCGCGCTACCGCTCTTCATCTGGATGGGCGAGATCCTGTTCCGCACCAAGCTGTCGGAGAGCCTGTTCCGCGGCCTCTCTCCCTTCCTGAAGGCACTGCCGGGCGGGCTGCTACACGTCAACATCGGCGCCTCGGCGATCTTCGCCGCGATCTCCGGCTCCTCGGCCGCCACCGTGGCCACGGTCGGCAAGATGTCGATCCCGGAGCTGACCCGCCGACGCTATCCCGAGCGCATGATCGTCGGCACCCTGGCCGGCGCCGGCACCCTGGGCCTGCTGATACCGCCCTCGATCTCGATGATCGTCTACGGAGTCACGGTGAACGAGAGCATCGCCAAGCTCTTCATGGCAGCGATGATCCCCGGCATCGTGCTGGCGCTGCTGTTCATGGTCTATGTCGCGGTCTGGTCGGTCTTCAACAAGAAGCAGCTCCCCAAGGGCGAAGAGCTCGGACTGGAGAGCCGGCTGAAGCGGCTGGCCGAGCTGGTGCCGGTGCTGCTGCTCATCACCTGCGTCATCGGCTCGATCTATGCCGGGGTTGCGACCGCGACCGAAGCCGCGGCCCTGGGCGTGGTGGGCTCGCTGATCCTCTCGGCGGCACAGCGCTCGCTCACCTTCGCCTCCTTCCGCGAGAGCGTGCTGGGGGCGGTGCGCACCACGGCGATGATCATGCTGATCCTGATGGGTTCCAGCTTCCTCTCGTTGGCGATGGGCTTCACCGGCATCCCCAAGGCGCTGGCCGAGGGCATCGCCGCCTGGCAGCTCTCGCCCATCATGCTGATCGTGATCCTGACCCTCTTCTACATCGGGCTCGGCTGCTTCCTCGACGGCCTCTCCTCCATCGTGCTGACCATGGCGGTGATCGAGCCGATGGTGCGCGCCGCCGGCTTCGACATGCTCTGGTTCGGCGTCTACCTGATGATCGTGGTGGAGATGGCGCAGATCACGCCGCCGGTCGGCTTCAACCTCTTCGTCCTACAAGGCATGACCGGCCGCGACATCGGCTTCATCGCCCGCGCGGCGCTGCCGATGTTCCTGGTCATGTGCCTCTTCGTGGTGATCCTGGTGCTGGTACCGCAGCTCGCGACCTTCCTGCCCGAGGCCCTGTCGAAGCCGGGCGGCTGAGCGTGATGTAAAACACGGCACCGGCCCGCACCCCCGCCTTGGGTGAGAAAACCGCGCTCTGTTCCTCGATGGCGAGACGAAGGGAGAGTGGTCCTTCGGTCAAGCCGAAGGACGACAGCTGTTTGATATTTATGTTTTTTGTCGTCCTACGGCTCGACCGTAGGACCACTGGACGCATCCAGAAGCAGAACGCAAGAGCCTGCCTGCGCCGCTCCAATCCCGCATTTCTCAGCTCGGCCCGGCGGCGTTGCGCAGGAGCTGGCCGTAGAAGTCGATGATCTCGGCGTAGTTCTCGATCGCGATCCGTTCGTCGACGCCGTGCAGGCGCGAGAGATCCTCAGCGCCGAGGCGGGTCGGCAGGAAGCGATAGACCTGGTCGGCTACGCCGACGTAGTGCCTGGCGTCGGTCGCCGCGATCACCAGGGTCGGGATCGCCAGGGCGTCGGGGAAGACCTCCTCAACCGTACGCCGCAACAGCCTGTAGCTCTCGGACTTGGGGTCGGAGATCGGCGAGGGATCGTTGGCCTCGCCGACCTGCGAGACCGTGATCTGTCCGTCGTCGATCACCGCGCGGATGCGGTCCAGGGTTGCCGCCACCGTCGTTCCCGGCAGCAGCCGGTAGTTGACGATGGCGCTGGCCCGGCTGGGCAGCACGTTGTCGGCCTCGCCGGCCCCGATCACCGTGACCGCCTCGGTGGTGGAGATCATCGCTCGGGCCTCCGGCAGGGCCATCATCTGGTCGACCACGACGGGGCCGAAGAGCCAGAGGTTGGCCAGCACCACGCGGCCGAGGAAGCCCAGGTGCGGTGCGACGGCATCGAGGCTGTCGGAGAAGGGCGGTTCCAGCTCCGCCTTGTCGGCATCGGCCGCCAGCCGGTCCAACGCCTCTAGCAGCACCAGGATGGCCGAGTTGCGCGAGGGCATGGAGGAATGGCCGCCGGGCGTCTCGGCCACCAGCTCGACCGAGAGATAGCCCTTCTCCGCGGTACCGATCAGCGCCACCGGTCCCTCCACGCCGGGCACCAGGCCCTCGCCGATCGGCGAGCCCTCGTCGAGGGCGAACCAGAATTGGATGCCCCGCTCGCGGAACAGCCGGGCGATGGACTGGGCGCCCTGCGTGCCGCTGATCTCCTCGTCCTGCCCGAAGGCCAGGTAGACCGTCCGCTCGGGCCGGAAGTCCTGGGCGAGCAGCGTCTCCACCGCCTCCAGGATGCCCAGCACCGAGACCTTGTCGTCCAGGGTGCCCCGACCCCAGAGATAGCCGTCCTCGACCAGGCCGGAGAAGGCGGGCTTGCTCCAGGTGCCGTTCTCCGGAACCACGTCCTGATGCGCGGTCAGCAGGATCGGCGCGAGCGCAGGATCAGTGCCCGGCCAGCGATAGATCAGGCTGAAATCGTTGACCACCTCGCGCTCCAGCACGCCATGCGCCAGAGGATAGGACTCCTCCAGCAGGCGCTGCAGGTCGTGGAAGCTCTGCGGGTCCTTGGGCAGGCCCTCGGCGTCGGCCTCGGTACGCAGGCGCACCGCCTCCGCCAGGCGCTGGGTCGCCGCCTCGACGTCGAGCTGGAGGTCCGGCGCGCGGGCCGATGCCGCGGTGGGCGTCTCCAGCAGGAAGGCGCGCACCACCAGCACGCCGGCCAGAACGACAACCACAGCGACGAGGCCCAGCAGAGCGCGAAACGCGATACGACCCCAAGACATGGCTTCACCTCTCAACTACGCAAGCGAGACGGGACGATTGTACCCTGACTCCAATCTTCCCAGATGGAGACGGGCAACGAGCCAAAGACTACCACCTTGTCACGTAAGGCTATAGTGCGCGAGCGCGGCACCAGATCGTTGCCCGACGCCGGGTACTATGAGGTAAAGCCTCAAAACGGGAACTGCGCTTGCTCGGGCAATCAAAGACATCGTAGGCCGAGGCGCCAAGGTACCGAGCCACTCTAGCCCGGATCCCAGCCCTCCAACTATCCGTAGACTATGACTTCTACACTAGTAACAGTAACGCCTACAGGGAGACTAACGCCCTCACCTAAGACAAGTGTATCGACACCGGCACCACCGTCAAAAACATCTCCAACCTGAAGCTCGCCTTGGCTGGCCGCATTCAGTGTATCCGCCCCGCTGCCGCCAAAGACCCGGTCAGCCCCGCTGCCGCCGAAGAGAAAGGCATCGTTACCGATGCCGCCTCGGATGCAGTCTTTGCCACTGCCGCCGAACAAGAAACTGTCTTTACCGCCGCCGCCTTGGACCGTATCCGTACCGATCCCTCCGAAAAGGAAGGCATCACTCTCACCCCCTCCCCCGAATAGCTTATCCGCGCCGCTATCGCCATAGAAGGAGGTGTCTTGGCCGCGCCCACCGAGGAGTCGGTCCGCGCCGGAACTGCCGAAAAAAAGAATCTCTCTACCGCTACCACCGAAGAGCTGGTCATTGCCGGCCCCACCAAAGAAGTCTGTGTCACCACCGTTTCCACCGTAGATACGGTCATCACCGCCGCCCCCCCAAAACTCCGTATCGCGCCCCCATCCACCAAAAAGAGAGTCATTCCCGTTGCCGCAGAGAAAAAAGAAATCCGCTCCCTCATCCCCGAACAAGGAGGCCCCGCTTCCTTCACTATAGAATCTAAGATCGCTCCCTGGACCACCAAACAGAACTTCACCAGTGAAATAGGTATCGTTTCCATGCCCTCCGTAGACGGTGTCGTCTCCGGCAGCACCCCGGAAGCTCGTATCAGGACCGGAACCACCGAACAGAGTATCGTTGCCGGAATCCCCTAGAAATCGTAGCTCAAACCTACTGCCGCCGAAGAGGGTGTCATTACCCGATCCGCCGAAGAACTCCCTGTCAGAACCGCTACCGCCAAAAAGCTGGTCATCGCCGGCTCTACCTCTGAACCGAATATCAATACCTTCACCGCCAAAAAGCGTGTCGTCTCCATCATTCCCTACGAATTCTGCATCCGGCCCAGAACCTCCGAAAAGGGTGTCGGCACCATCACCCCCAAAAAATCTAGTGTCCTGCCCACTCCCTCCTGACACCTGGTCGGGGCCGGCACCACCGAGAAATAGCGAGTCGTTTCCAACATCTCCGAAAACACGATCCGCCCCACTACCACCATAAACAGAGAAGTCGAGGGCACTACCGCCATAGATCGTGTCATTTCCCGACAATCCGAAGGCCTGATCCTGCCCATTCCCTCCAAAAATTAAATCGGAATACTCAGTTCCTGTCAGCTTATTTGCACCTGATGTGCCATATTTCACCACCATGCCTGATCTCCAGTCTATGTCACTGCGACAATAATTAGGAATACACCTTCTATCCTAGGATTATTATTGCTATCTAAACAATATTTTATACAAGAGCGCCCGCGCAAGTGGCGCAACAACAAATAAAAATAGCAGTTATGTGTTTCATAAAACAGGTTCAATTCATCTGCCATACGATATGGTTGAGACGATAACCTCCAGCGACCAGTAGCCTCCACGGCGCAATCCAGATTTCTCATTTCTCCCTCGGTCCTTATTTCTCCCTCGGTCATCGCTCAGGCGCACGTCCGACAACAACGATAGGTGGCGCATCCTGCGCGGGCAAGACCAAAGCGACAAATCCTTGAGTAACCGGCTGAACCGGACCGATTCCGATCCTCGCGAACGAGGAACGGCATGACGGCGGCTTGGGCGGAAGCGAAAATGGCATCTCGGCCTTCACAGCTGCTCCCAACCCAATCGATAACCACCGAAGCCCAAGCGTGATTCGGCAGTACCGCCGTCTTGCTGTATCCTCTCTGCGGGAGGCAATGCCACGATGCCAAGACAAATCACAGATTATTGGAAGCGGACCCTGGTCCCTTCGGCAACGGCAGTCCTGTTCGGCTGCCTTGTCCTGGCGCTCGCCGCCGGTTCCGCGCGGGCTGCCAGCTCCTTCACCGTCCTGCTGGACCGGATCGATGCCCGGATCGCGCTCTCCGATGCGATGGTCGCCGAGGGCGAGCGCCGCGCCTCGGAACGCATCAATGAACTGCAGCAGTGGATCGCCTGGTGGGTCAGCGTCCAAGCCCTGGCGCAGGAAAAGCAGACCGACCTGATGAAGAACATCGAGCAGCGCCAGAAGAATGCGTCCCTGCTGCTGACGACCCTGCGCGGCATGACCGGCGACTCCAAGCAGCAGCGCCACGTGCCCAACTTCGGCTGGTACTCGGTCGAGAGCGCGACGGCCCTGGCCGGCAGCCTGGCCCAGGAAGCGCGGAAGCTCGGAGAGGCCATCGCCGAGGGCAAGGACCAGTGGCACATCGTGGTGGCGGGCTGGATCACCAGCGGCGGCATCCAGGCCAGAATCGACGGCCTGATCGCCGACATCGCGCGGATCGACCAGAGCGTCACCGACGGCAGCTACCAGTTCCACGGTCCCTTCGGCTGGCAGACCATCGGCTACCACCGCCAGCAGGCCCAGGCCGCGCGCGACGAGCTGATCCGGGTCAAGGAGCAGATCGCCAGGGGCGAGTTCGTGCTCGACATCCCCGGCATCGGCCGGGTGACCCGCAAGCAGCTGGAGGCGAAGCTGGACCAGGTCGAGTCGGCGATCGCCGCGCTCAAGGCGACGGCCGGCGCCGGCGACCTGCAGATCCACCGCGACGCGGTCGGCTGGGTCACCCGCAACAAGCTGGCGCAGGCCATCGAGGAGAACGAGGCCTCCTACCAGGCGATGAAGGCCGCCGTCGGCGACGGACTCTTCACCGTGCACATCGCCGGGGCCGGCGGCGGCTGGTGGACTAAGGAGAAGCTCGAGGCCAGGATCGCCGAGTTCGACAAGCAGATCGCCGAGATCACCACGGCGATACGCGCGGGCGACTACAAGGCCCAGGTGCTGGGCGGCTGGAACAGCCTGAACATGCTGACCGCCTACATCGAGGCGCGCGAGAAGCGGCTGCAGGACCCCAACCTGACCCAGGTCCAGCGCAACCAGGTCGCCGAGGAGATTGAGGCCGCGCACAAGGCGATCAGGGAGTGGCGCGACATGTCGGCCGTGGACCTGACCATCAAGGGCCTGGAGAAGACCAAGTTCCTGGCCTGGGTCGGCATGATCCTGAAGCTCGCCAAGCCGGACTTCGACCACCGCACCTTGAAGCGCGACGAGCAGGTCTATCACATGACCTCGTTCGAGGGCGAGCTGGCCCTGAAGCTACGCCCACTGGAGGCCGAGCGCGACGCCTACCTGGAGGGGCTGAAGTGGTTCAGCAGCGAGTAGGTCGCGGCTGACCGAAAGCTCACAGCGCCCGGCAGGCGACGCGCAGGGTGACGAAGTCGGTGCCGTGGTACTGCTGGTGGCGCAGCTCCTCGACGATCGAGGCCAGGATGCGGAAGGAGAGCGCGTCCTCGGCCGCCGCCTCGCCCTTGGCGAAGTGCACCAGTTCGTCCTCCAGGTTGGCGCTCTGCGAGGCCGAGACGAAGTCGAGCACGATGGTCCCCTCGTCGGGGCGCGCGTCCAGGCGCAACTTTCGCTGCTCGTCCGACTGGCTGCGCTCCAGCATCACCACCAGGGTCTCCTCGGCGGCCAGGTGCAGGCGATTGATCGCCGGCTTGTCCCAGCCGGCGGCGCGCGCGACCTCCTGCAGGAAGTCCTGCACCTTGGCGATCTCGGCGGCGGCCAGCGGCACCTCCAGGCGCTTGCGACCGCGCTCCTTCAGGCCGAACAGCAGGGTCAGCAGGATCGCCGCAATGGTGCCGGCGGTCATGCCGTTGCCCAGCAGCGAGGCCGCCCAGCCCGGCAGGTAGTCCTGGAAGATCGCCTTGCTCTGGAAGCCGACGCCCAGCCAGAAGCCGAACCCCACCACCAGGGTCTTCTCGTAGGTCAGCCCGTCCTCGGTCACCAGCTTCAGACCGTGCATGAACAGCAGCAGCAGCAGGACCACGATGTAGGCCCCGGCGACCGGACTGGGGATCGAGAGGATGGCCTGCGCCAGCTTCGGCGAGAAGGCCAGGCAGATTAGGAAGGCGCCGCCCCAGACCGCGACCCGCCGCGCGGCGACGCCGGTCATGTCGACCACCGCGACCGAGGTCGAGTAGGTGGTGTTGGGCAGGGTGCCGCCCAGGCCCGACAGCAGGTTGCCCAGGCCGTCGGCATAGACTGCGCCCTGCACCGCGCGGAAGTCGACCGCGCGCGGCCGGCGCCAGGAGACCCGCTGGATCGCCATACCGTCGCCGAAGGTCTCGATCGCGCCCACCACGGTCACGATGACGAAGGCCGGCAGCAGGCCCCAGAAGTCAGCGCCGAAGGAAAGATCGAAACCGGGCCAGGCGAAGCTCGGCAGGCCGATCCAGTCCGCCCCGGCCACCTTGCCGACGTCGACGATGCCGAAGGCCGAGGCCACGGCATAGCCGACCAGGACCCCGAAGAGCGGCGACCAGAGCCGCCAGCGCCGCGCCCCGAAGATGGAGATCGCCAGGATCACGGCCAGGGTGGCGATCGCTGCCAGCGGCGCGCCGTCGGCATCGACGCCGTCGCGCCGCGGCACCTGGCTCAGCATGGAGAAGGCGATCGGCATGACGGTGACCGCGATCAGCATGATGGCGGTGCCGCCGACCGCTGGCGTGATGATCCGGCGCAAGAGGCCCAGGTTGTGGGCCAGCGGAAACTGGATCAGCGAGGAGACCACGATCAGGCTCATCAGCAGGTCGAGCCCGCCGGTCTGGATCGCAGTGACCGCGACCGAGATGAAGGCGCCGGAGGTACCCATGAAGAGCACGTAGCCGGCACCGATGCGGCCCACCCGCACCGCCTGGATCACGGTGGTGATGCCGCTGACCAGCATCGCCATGAAGACCGCCCAGGGGGCATAGCCCGCCTCGGCCCCGGCGGCGCGCAGCACGATCAGCGGCGTCAGCACGATGCCGGCCAGGATCAGCGCGACCGATTGCAGGCCGAGGGCCGCGGCAACCCGCTGCGGCGGCGCATCGTTCACCTCATAGCGAACCTGCGCGGTCCGCTCTTCCTCATCTGCCATCCGGCGCCGTTTCCTGCCGCTGTTTCCCCGATCCGGGCGCTTCTTCTTTGCCAGCTTGGCTCAGCGCGCGCAATCCAGGCAGGTGGGCGTGGTCGGGTCCAGCGCCAGGCGCTTCTGCTCGATCTCCTCGCCGCAGACGACGCAGTCGCCATAGCTGCCGTCGGCCAGCCGGGCCAGCGCCGCCTCGATGCGCTGGCGGCGCAGCCCGCGCCGGCGATCGGTCTCCAGTGCCATCGCCTGGGCCTGCAGCGCGTCCATGCGGCTGAGCCGGCCCTGCGTGGTCTGGTCCAGCTCGACCGGGGCCCGGGCCTCGGCACTCGCGGCTTTCACCTGCTCAAGCTCGATCAGTTCGGCCTCCAGCCTGGCGCGGATCTCGTTCTCATTCATTGCTTCTCTCCTTCAGGCCAAGAGACCGACGGCAGATCGGCCAGTTCCGCACCCAGGGCCGCATAGCGCGCCGCCACCCAGGGGCGCGGGTCGCCGGCCGCCTGGTGGCGCAGGTCGCAGGGCGCGATCAGGATCTCGGAGCGCTCCAGCCCGACCGCGGCCACCAGCACGAAGAGCTCCTCGATCGCCGGGTCGCCGACCGCCAGGCAGCCGACCGAACGCGCGCCGCCGTGGATCATGATGTCGCCGCCCAGGTCGCCGCGCCCCTCGGCCACTGCCTGGGCCTCGTCCTCCGCGCTCGGATAGCCGATGCGGATCGAGAGGTGGTAGGCGCTCGCCGGGTTCAGCAGGGTCAGCGCATAGCGCCCCTCCGGCACCTGGCGATCGCCCTCCTTCAGCTTGGGGCCGGCCGTCCCGCTGGCGGCCAGCACCGGATAGCGCCGGATCGGACGCCAGGTTCCGGCGAGGCCCCAGAGCTCCAGCCAGCCCTCGGCCTTGAGCGCCACCAGCCGCAGACGCTCCGGCAGGCTCCCGGCGAAGCCGGCCGCCGCCAGCGCCGGCGCCAGGCGGTCCACGGCCGGCCCGCCACAGGCGGCCAGCGCCTCCTCCAGACTGCGTCGCTGTCCCGTCATCGGTCGAGCCTAGCAGACTGACCGGACATTGCACGCCGGGCTTGCCTGACGTTCGATCTCTGTTCTATAACCTCTTTACCGGTTATATAACTGCATGAGGAAGGTCAGGATGCACAAGAGCCGACTGGGTGGACTGGTAATCGACTGCAAGACCGAGGATCTGGAGGCGGCCCAGACCTTCTGGGCAGCGGCACTGGGCCAGCCCTACGACGCCGTGGCCAGCGAGAAGGACCCGCTCTATGCCGTGCTGAAGACCCCGCCGGCGGAGCTGCCGGTGCTGGTCCAGAAGGTACAGCACGACTCGCGCGTGCACCTGGACATCGAGACCGACGACATCGAGGCCGAGGCCAAGCGGCTGGAGGCGCTGGGCGCCAAGCGTCTGGGACCGGTCAAGAGCTGGGTCGTCATGGAGGCGCCGACCGGCCAACGCTTCTGCCTGGTGAAGCCGCAGCGCCCGGACTTCCAGGACAACGCCAACCGCTGGGAGTGACGGCGCGGCAGCGGTCCCGCACTACTGCAGCGAGGCGACCCGGATGCTGCGCGGCAGCAGGAGGTAGTAGCGTCCCTCCTGCTTCATACCGCCGGCGATCGCCAGTGCCGGCTCGCCGGTGCCCCAGAAGAGATCGCCGCGCACCGGTCCCTTGATCGCCCCGCCAGTGTCCTGCGCCACCATCAGGCGGTTCAGCGCCTGGCCGGTGGTGTAGGTGCTCTCCAGGAAGATCGGCAGGCCGTAGCCCAGGTAGGCCGGATCGACCGCCATGCTGCGCCCGGCGGTCAGCGGCACGCCCTGCGCGCCGACCGGTCCATCGCCATCGACCCAGCGGAAGAAGACATAGCGCGGGTTTTCTTCCATCAGCGCCTTGGCCTCTTCCGGGTTGGCCTTCAGCCAGGCCTTCACGCCCTGGGCGGTGGCTTCGCCGGGACCGATGTGGCCGCGGTCCAGCATCAGCCGGCCGATGCCGACGAAGGTCTTGCCGTTGTTGCCGGCATAGCCGATGCGCCGGGTGCTGCCGTCGGGCAGCACCATCCGCGCCGAGCCCTGGATGTGCAGGTCGAAGGCGTCCACCGGGTCGTCCAGCCAGGCGATCTCCAGCCCCTGGCCGGCAAGTGCACCGCCCTCGATGGCGGCACGGTCATGCGCGTTGGTGCTGGCGGGCGGGCTGTAGAGCGGCCACTGGTAGGCGCCGCCGCGCCTGAGCGAGCCCCTGACCTCGGCCTCGTAGTAACCGGTGAAGAGACCCTCGCTGCGGCCGTTGGAGGCCACCATGAAGGGCTGGAACCAGGACTCGAAATAGTGCCGGGCCGAAGCGGTGTCGTAGGCGCCGGGCTCGCCCAGCGCCTGGCAGGCCGGCACCCACTCGGCCACGCGACCGAAGCGGCCCTGGCTATCCACCGTGGCCGAGCCCGGGCGGCGCAGCAGCACGTCGCAGGAGCGCCGCAAGGCGACGATGGCCTCGGCCTGGTTGTCGCTGTACCAGCCCGGGAGCTGGTCGAAGTCCAGCGGCGTCAGGCTGAAGGGGCCACTGCCGGGCTGAACCGGCGGCGGCGGAAGCTGGGCATGGACCACCGGCTTGCTCCGCTCTACCGGGCGCGCCACATGGGCCTCCTTGCGCTCGCAGGCGGCGAGCGCAAGTGGCAGAAGCAGAAGGGCAATCCAGCGTTTCATGGCGGCGACACTGCCCTCTTCCGCAGCGTCGCCGCAAGCTCTTCCGTATGGCGTTCCCCTGGCCTGGCGTCAGGCCGCAGAGGCGAAGGCGCGGAAGTCGGCGGCGATCGCCGGCACCGCCCCCTCGAAGAGCTCCTTGCCGGCCTCGACGTTGGCCAGGCTGGGGTTGGAGCCCATGCGCCCGTCGGGATAGCGGCGGCGGAAGTCGGCAGCCTCATAGATCGGCCCGGTCGGCGCGATCTCCGGCGTCATCGGCGCGTTCTTCTGGTGCTGGGGATAGCCGAAGAAGGTGAGCGAGACCTCCGAGCAGGTGGCATGCCCGCCCTCGGCCGCGCCGAAACGGGTCCGCGAGATCCTGCGCACCGCCTCGTTGTCCCACCAGTTGGTCAGCTTGCAGCGCAGCGGCGGGCGCTTGGGGTCGGCCCTACCCAGGCTCGCCTCGGCATAGATCTCTGAGAAGGCGGCGGTCACGGTGGCGACGTTGCCGCCGTGCCCGTTGAGGAAGTAGAAGCGCTCGAAACCATGCTTGGCCAGGGAGTTGACCACGTCGGAAACCACCGCGATCAGGGTCGTAGGCCGCAAGGTGATCGAGCCGCTGAACCCCAGGTGATGCTGGGCCATACCGATGGAGAGCGTGGGCGCGACCAGGCAGCCGGTCTGCTCCTCCACGCCGCGCGCCAGGATCTCCGGGCAGAGCGCGTCGGTGCCGATGAAGCCGTTCGGCCCGTGCTGCTCGGTCGAGCCGATCGGGATCAGAACGGCCTTGGACTGCTCGAGATAGGCCTCTACCTCTTGCCAGGTGGAGAGTTGCAGGTACATGGGTACTCCCGAGAGTGGTTTGGCTCCCGTCCGGGCGGGACCTCGTCGCGGGAGCCTACACAAAGCCGGAAAGGACGCAAACGCTATGGCCTATTGGTTGGTGAAGTCGGAACCCTTCAAGTACGCCTGGGAACAACTGGTCGAGGACGGACGCACCTACTGGGACGGCGTGCGCAACCATCAGGCGGCCAACAACCTGAAGGCGATGCGGGTCGGCGACCGGGCCTTCTTCTACCACTCCAACGAGGGCAAGGACATCGTCGGCGTCTGCGAGATCGTGAAGGAGGCCTACCCCGATCCCGGCGACGCCTCGGGCCGCTTCGTCATGGTCGACGTGATCCCGGTGGCACCGATGCCGAAGCCGGTCAGCCTGAAGCAGATCAAGGAGACGCCGGAGCTGTCGGAGATGGCGCTGGTGCGCCAGTCGCGCCTCTCGGTGTGCCCGGTCAGGGACGAGGAGTGGGCGCTGCTCTGCAAGATGGGTGAACTTGCCTCGTGAGCGGCTTCCCGCTCCCGCTCTGCGGCCTAGAGGAGATCCCCGACGGCGGCGCCAAGGGCTTCGATCTGGGCCCGGCCTACGAGCCCAGGGAGATCTTCCTGCTGCGCGAGGGCGGACGGGTCTACGCCTATGTCAATTCCTGCCCGCACCTGGGCACGCCTCTGGAGATGATCGAGGATCACTTCCTGAACGAGGACGGCTTTATCCTCTGCACCACGCACGGCGCGCTCTTCGATCCGCAGAACGGCGCCTGCATTGCCGGCCCCTGTATGGGTGAGTACCTCAGCAGACCTTTGATAGAGGTCGAACGCGGCGGGCGAATTGTGCTGCTCGCCCTCCCCTTTCCAGCGCACTTCTGAGCGACGAGCGGCGATCTTCCTGGTCTTTGCCACCTCCTCTGGATAGGCTTCAGCGGCTTCGCACTCCATAGCGGTCAACAGGGAACTGGGGCAGCGTGCGGTGCGTCGAGGATGCAGGAAGGCTGGGCAATGGCAACGCTATTTGGGACCGCCGGTGAGAACAACACACTGACGGGCACGGATTTCGGCGACCAGATCTATGGCCTCAGCGGTGCGGACAGGATCTACGGCCTCGCCGGCCTGGATTCGCTCTTCGGCGGCAGCGGCAACGACCTCGGCTTTGCCGGCGGATCGGGAGATGACCGGCTCTACGGTGGCACCGGGAACGACGTGTCCTTTTTCGGCGGTTCGGGTGGCGACGCCTTGTTCGGCGGTGACGGGACCGACTTCGCCTTCGACGGTGGCCCGGGCGACGACAGCCTCTACGGCAGCAGCGGCAGCGATGTCTTCTTTCTGGGCGGCAGCGGCAGCGATCGTCTCTTCGGCGGCGAAGGAACCGACTTCAGCCTGTTTGGAGGCTCCGGCCCGGACAGTCTCTTCAGCGGTGCGGGCAACGACGGCCTGCTCTACGGCGGCGATGGCGCCGACAGCCTCTTCGGCGGTAGCGGAAGCGACAACGGCCTCCTTGGGGGCAGCGGCTCCGACTACCTCCAGGCTGGCAGCGGGAGCGACCTCAACCTCTATGGCGCGAGCGGTGACGATCGGCTCTTCGGCGGAGATGGAGCCGACCTGATTCTCCAGGGCGGGGCGGGTGGAGATGGTCTCTACGGCGGCAGTGGAGACGATGCCATCGTCTCGGGCGGGCTGGGCGACGACAGCCTCTACGGCGGAACCGGCAAGGACTATTCCGTCTACGGCGGCCTCGGCGACGACAGCATCTTCGGCGGGGCCGGGAAAGAGGATGCCATCTTCGGCGACAGCGGCGACGACCGGCTCTACGGCGACAGCGGCACCGACCAGTATTTCTTGGCGGGCAGCGGCATCGACAGCCTCTACGGCGGGTCGGGCGACGACGTTCTGTTCCGCGGCCTCGACGGTCATGACAGGCTCTCCGGCGATGCTGGAAACGATAGCCTGTTCTACGGCGGTGCCGGCGAGGATGACCTTTTCGGTTTCAGCGGTACTGATGGCAACTTTTTCGGAGATAGCGCTGCGGACCGTCTTTACGGAGGCAGCGGGGCAGACACCGGCTTCTTCGGCGGAGCGGGCGACGACAACCTCTGGGGCGATCAGGGCGACGACAGTGGTTTCGTCGGCGGCGATGGCGCGGATAGCCTGTTCGGCGGTAGCGGCGATGACTCCTTCTTCTTCGGCGGTGTCGGTGACGACGATCTGCGTGGCGGCAGCGGGTTGGACCGACTGACTGGCAGTTCCGGTGGCGACCAACTGCGCGGTCAGGAGGGCGACGACTCTCTGGCGGGCGAGAGCGGCGTCGATACCCTCTTCGGCGACCAGGGCGACGACACGGCCTATGGCAGCGACGGCAACGACCGACTGGGCGGCGGCTCCGGCAGCGACAGGCTCTATGCCGGGATCGGGTCCGACCGGCTGAACGGCGGCTCCGGGGTGGACACGGCATCGGGTGGCGTCGCCAAGGACACCTTCATCGTCGACACCGCCGCCGACGTGGTGCGGGAGACGGCGGCCGGCGGGGCCGAGGACGTGCTCCG
Organism: Rhodospirillaceae bacterium N.6G; assembly: GCA_046233115.1. GTDB lineage: Bacteria > Pseudomonadota > Alphaproteobacteria > Kiloniellales > JACOMY01 > JACOMY01. The sequence goes on from JBJXHM010000018.1 coordinate 21,526, forward strand.
CTCCGACGCGCTGGCCTACACCCTGGCCGGTGGTGCCGAGGGCTTCGTCGAGCGCGCCAACCTCAACGAGGCCGCGGGCGATGCCAGCCTGGTCGGCAACTCCCGGGCAAACACGCTGATCGGCAACTCCCTCGACAACCTGCTCATGGGGATGAGCGGGGACGATATCCTGAACGGCCGCGCCGGCAGCGACAGCGCGCTCGGCGGCCTGGGCAACGACACCTTCGTGGTCGATACCGCGTCCGACGTGGTGCAGGAGACCGCCGGCGGGGGCACCGACCTGGTGCGTGCCGAGGTTGACTTCACCCTGCCCGACGGCGGCCCGAACGACTTTCTGGAGAACCTGCGGCTGCAGGGCGGCAAGGGCGACCTCGATGGCACCGGCAACAGCCTGGACAACACCATCGAGGGCAATAGCGGCGCCAATACCCTGCGCGGCCAGGGCGGGGCGGACTCGATCAGGGCCGGCGACGGCGACGACCTGCTGTTCGGTGGTGCAGACAGCGATCGCATGCGGGGCGAGAGCGGGGCGGACACGATCTTGATGCTAACCGGCGACATCGCCTTCGGCGGGTCGGGCCAGGATGCTTTCCGCTTCAACGGCGATCCTCTCGGCAACGGTGGCTCGGGCGGCCCCTCGATCCGCGACTTCGACGGCGTTTTGGCCAACGGGGCCAACGGCGAGGACAAGCTGGTCTTCGCCGCGGGTCTGGAGGTCGGGACCTTCACCTACATCGGCTCTGCCGCCTTCTCCGCCGGCGGCAACTCCGAGGCCCGCTTCGCCGGCCCTGGCCAGGTCCAGGTCGACCAGGACGGCGACGGCAGCGTGGACCAAGCCTTCCAGGTGGACGGCGCGACCTTGGCCAGCCAGCTCACCGCCAGCGACTTTCTCTGGGGCTAGATGGGCGGCCTTCTTGGGAAGACGGTAGGAGACGGCGGCGGCTCCTGCCGCATCTCACTGATGCGTTGCCCTCGATTCGAACGAGGATTCAGACTAGAGTGCAGCTTGAATAAGACAGAGGCCAGATAGGGCACGGGAGGACCGAGCCGTGGCGGACATTATCGGGACCAACGGTCCGGACGTTCTCACCGGCAGTGACGTCGCAGACCTGATCGATGGCCTGTCGGGGAACGACACGCTCTTCGGCCTCTCGGGCCAGGATGTGCTGGTCGGCCGCAGCGGGAACGATTCGCTCTACGGCACGGACGGGAACGATTTGCTTTACGGCGGCGACGGCGGCGACAGCCTGACCGGGGGCAGTGGCGACGATGAGCTGATTGGCGGCAGCGGCAACGATGAGCTGCAAGGCGGCTCAGGTAACGACACCGGTTATGGCGGAATCGGCTATGACCACCTTTATGGCCGCGCGGGTGACGACCTCCTGTTCGGCGGTTCCGGCATCGACTATGGCGGCGGCTCCTCAGGCAACGACACCATCTTCCTCGGCTCCGGCGCCGAGTTCGAGATTCTCGGTGGATCGGGCAACGACACGCTCTACGGCGGCCACGGACCGGACGGCCGTCTCTATGGCGACGACGGGAACGATAGCATTTTCGGCGGCCCCGGCAACGACTTCGAGATGATGGGCGGCTACGGCGACGATGCACTCTATGGCGGAGAGGGCAACGACGAAGGCTATGCCGGCCAGGGCGCCGATCGCCTCTATGGCGATGCCGGCAATGACTTCCTCGGCGGCGGCCCGGGGAACGACACCCTCCGCGGCGGATCGGGTCTGGATAGCCTCTTCGGCGACAGCGGCGACGATGCGTTACGCGGTCAGGACGGCGACGACTTCATGATCGGTGACAGCGGCGTCGATACCCTCTTCGGCGACCAGGGCGACGACACGGCCTATGGCAGCGACGGCAACGACCGACTGGGCGGCGGCTCCGGCAGCGACAGGCTCTATGCCGGGATCGGGTCCGACCGGCTGAACGGCGGCTCCGGGGTGGACACGGCATCGGGTGGCGTCGCCAAGGACACCTTCATCGTCGACACCGCCGCCGACGTGGTGCGGGAGACGGCGGCCGGCGGGGCCGAGGACGTGCTCCGCTCCGACGCGCTGGCCTACACCCTGGCCGGCGGTACCGAGGGCTTCGTCGAGCGCGCCAACCTCAACGAGGCCGCGGGCGATGCCAGCCTGGTCGGCAACTCCCGGGCAAACACGCTGATCGGCAACTCCCTCGACAACCTGCTCATGGGGATGAGCGGGGACGATATCCTGAACGGCCGCGCCGGCAGCGACAGCGCGCTCGGCGGCCTGGGCAACGACACCTTCGTGGTCGATACCGCGTCCGACGTGGTGCAGGAGACCGCCGGCGGGGGCACCGACCTGGTGCGTGCCGAGGTTGACTTCACCCTGCCCGACGGCGGCCCGAACGACTTTCTGGAGAACCTGCGGCTGCAGGGCGGCAAGGGCGACCTCGATGGCACCGGCAACAGCCTGGACAACACCATCGAGGGCAATAGCGGCGCCAATACCCTGCGCGGCCAGGGCGGGGCGGACTCGATCAGGGCCGGCGACGGCGACGACCTGCTGTTCGGTGGTGCAGACAGCGATCGCATGCGGGGCGAGAGCGGGGCGGACACGATCTTGATGCTAACCGGCGACATCGCCTTCGGCGGGTCGGGCCAGGATGCTTTCCGCTTCAACGGCGATCCTCTCGGCAACGGTGGCTCGGGCGGCCCCTCGATCCGCGACTTCGACGGCGTTTTGGCCAACGGGGCCAACGGCGAGGACAAGCTGGTCTTCGCCGCGGGTCTGGAGGTCGGGACCTTCACCTACATCGGCTCTGCCGCCTTCTCCGCCGGCGGCAACTCCGAGGCCCGCTTCGCCGGCCCTGGCCAGGTCCAGGTCGACCAGGACGGCGACGGCAGCGTGGACCAAGCCTTCCAGGTGGACGGCGCGACCTTGGCCAGCCAGCTCACCGCCAGCGACTTTCTCTGGCTCTAGCGTCCCCTCGGGCTCTGCAAGACACCGCTGCCCTCCAGCTTGCATAGCGGGTCGCAGGAATGTCAGGATTTGCCCAAACCTGCCCGGCGGGTCGGGTGCGGAGCCAGGGCAACACCTTTGCGCCAGATCATTTCACGGCGGCGCGCAAAGCGTGTAGGTCGAGGCTCGGGCCGACCGGTCGGTGCTTTCACGAAGGAACGGGGTCGTCTAGGCTACGCCCCCTGAGGAAACGTTAGAACGAAGGAGCGTAAACTCATGTCGGAGACCTCGATCTTTCCGGTACGCGACGACGTGGCGGACAAGGCTTGGGTAACGGAAGCCGACTACTTCCGCATGTATGAAAAGTCGGTCAGCGACCCCGAGGGCTTCTGGCGCGAGCACGGCAAGCGCATCCACTGGTTCAAGCCCTACAGCGAGGTCATGGACGTCTCCTACGACGCCGACGACCTGCACATCCGCTGGTTCGCCGACGGCACCACCAACGTCTCCTACAACTGCACCGACCGCCATCTGCCGGCCAAGGCCGACGACGTCGCCATCATCTGGGAAGGCGACAGCCCGCGCGACCACATGCACATCACCTACGGCGAACTGCACGGCTATGTCTGCCGCCTGGCCAACGTGATGAAGGCCAACGGCGTCAAGAAGGGCGACCGGGTCACCATCTACATGCCGATGATCCCGGAGGCAGCCTACGCCATGCTGGCCTGCACCCGCATCGGCGCGGTCCACTCAATCGTGTTCGGCGGCTTCTCGCCGGACGCGCTGGCCGGCCGCATCGTCGACTGCGAGAGCGACTTCGTCATCACCGCCGACGAGGGCCTGCGCGGCGGCCGCAAGGTGCCGCTGAAGGCCAATGTGGACGAGGCGCTGGAGACCGCATCGGGGGTGCGCAAGGTGCTGGTCGTGCGTCGCACCGGCGGCGCCGTCAAGTGGAAGGACGGCCGCGACATCTGGTACGACGACGAGATGGCGAAGGTCAGCGCCGACTGCCCGGCCGAGCAGATGAATGCGGAGGATCCGCTCTTCATCCTCTACACCTCAGGCTCCACCGGCAAGCCCAAGGGCGTGCTGCACACCACCGGCGGCTACCTGGTCTATGCCTCGATGACCCACCAGTACGTCTTCGACTACCACGACGGCGACATCTACTGGTGCACCGCCGATATCGGCTGGGTCACAGGCCACAGCTACATCGTCTACGGACCGCTGGCCAACGGCGCCACCACCCTGATGTTCGAGGGCGTGCCGAACTATCCCGACACCTCGCGCTTCTGGCAGGTGGTGGACAAGCACAAGGTCAACATCTTCTACACCGCCCCCACCGCCATCCGCGCCCTGATGCGCGACGGCGACGACCCGGTGAAGCGCACCAAGCGCAGCAGCCTGCGCGTCCTGGGTTCGGTCGGCGAGCCGATCAATCCTGAGGCCTGGATCTGGTACCACGAGGTGGTCGGCGAGGGCCGCTGCCCCATCGTCGATACCTGGTGGCAGACCGAGACCGGCGGTATCCTGATCACCCCGCTGCCGGGCGCCACGCCGCTGAAGCCGGGCTCGGCCACCCGCCCCTTCTTCGGGGTGAAGCCGCAGATCGTCGACGGCGAGGGCAACCATCTGGAGGGTGCCTGCGAGGGCAACCTCTGCATCACCCAGTCCTGGCCGGGGCAGATGCGCACGGTCTACGGCGACCATGAGCGCTTCGTTCAGACCTACTTCTCCACCTTCAAGGGCCGCTACTTCACCGGCGACGGCTGCCGGCGCGACAAGGACGGCTTCTATTGGATCACCGGCCGCGTCGACGACGTGATCAACGTCTCCGGCCACCGCATGGGTACGGCCGAGGTGGAGAGCGCACTGGTCGCCCACGAGAAGGTGGCCGAGGCCGCGGTGGTGGGCTATCCGCACGACATCAAGGGCCAGGGCATCTATGCCTATGTGACCCTGGTGGCCGGCGAGGAGCCCACCGAGGAGCTGCGCAAGGAGCTGGTGAAGTGGGTCCGCCATGAGATCGGCCCGATCGCCACCCCGGACCTGATCCAGTGGGCCCCCGGCCTGCCGAAGACCCGCTCCGGAAAGATCATGCGCCGCATCCTGCGCAAGATCGCCGAGAACGACTACGGCGCGCTGGGCGACACCTCGACCCTGGCCGAACCCGGCGTTGTCACCGAGCTGATCGAGAACCGGATGAACCGGGGGTAGGGCGCAGGCCCACCCCTCAATCCCGATAGAGGGCCTTCGGCCAGCGGCGGTGCAGCCAGAACCACTGGCCGGGGTCGTCGCGGACCCAGGCCTCGATCCGCGCCGTCATCGCCGCCGTCAGGGCGGCGACGTCGGCGTCGCGATCGCCCGTATCCGGCAGTTCCAGCGGCGGCTCGACGGTGATGCGGAAGCGCGCGCCCTCCAGGCGCTGGGTGCGGCAGGGGACCACCGGCAGCTTCAGGTGCAGGGCGGTGCGGGCCATGGCCGGGTTGGTCATGGCCTCCTTGCCGAAGAAGGGTACCGGCAGGCCGCTGTCGTAGCGCTGGTCGATCAGCTGCGCCACGTATTGCCCCTGGCGCAGCGCGTGGGCGGCTTGCATGCCGCTAGAGAAGCCGCGGTCGAACATGCGCGCAGCACCGCGCCAGCGCTTCAGCGCGTGGTCGAGGATGGCGTTGTTCGGCCCACGGGCGAAGATGTTCAGCCGGTGGCCGCGGCCGGCGACGTAGCGCGGCACGATCTCGAAGTTGCCCAGGTGCCCGCCGATCAGGATCGCCGGCTGCTTGCGCGCGACCAGGTCGAACAGGATCTCCTCGCCTACCGCCTCGACTCGGCCGCTGCCGGGGGCGGCGATCTTCGGCAGGTGCGGATACTCGAACAGCAGGCGGCCGAAGTTGTCGAGCATGCGATCGGCGATGACCGCGCGCTCGGCCTCCGGCATCTCCGGGAAGGCGATGGAAAGGCCGCGTTCGGAGCGACGACGGAGGCTGCCGAACCTGGGGCCAATCTTCCGTACCAGCCAGCCGCCCAGCGCCGAGGCCCGGTCGACCGGCAGCAACCTGGCAATGCCCAGCAGGATGAAGACCGGCAGCGCCTCCAAGGGGTCCTGGACCAGCCGGCGCAGGAAGGGGCGGCGGCCGCTAGCCATGACTGCTAGCCATGCAGGGCGCTTCGCAGGACCGGGGTCAGCAGCGCCGTCAGGGCCGCTTCCTCCTGCCATTGCACGGCGACCGGAAAGACGCCGATCCCCGCGCGATCCTCGTGATTGAGCCGCACCAGATCCTTCTCCGTGGTTATGAGCTGTGCCCCGGCGGTCGCCGCGCGACGGCGCAGGTCGGCCAGTTCGTGGGCTGCGTAACGATGATGATCGGCGAAGGCAAGGCTGCCGGCCAGCTCCGCCCCCGCCGCCTGCAGGCTGGCGAAGAACTTCTCCGGTCGGCCGATGCCGGCGAAGGCGAAGACCCGGCCGAGCGGCTCCTTGCCGGATGGCGTCAGGTGCGCGTGCAGGCAGGGCAGCCCGTCGGGCAGCTCCAGCGTGGTGACCGCGGGCTCCCCGCCCTGCAGCAGCACCAGCGCGTCTGCGCGCGCCAGACCCTCGGCCAAGGGTTCGCGCAGGGGACCGGCCGGCAGCACCCGGCCGTTGCCGAAGCCATAGGCCGCGTCCACCACCAGGAAGGAGAGGTCCTTCGCCAGGCTGGGGTTCTGGAAGCCGTCGTCGAGGATCAGCACCTCGGCCTCCTGCTGCAGCGCCAGCACGGCGCCCTCGATGCGGTCGCGCGCCACCACGGTCGGGGCCTTGCGCGCCAGTAGCAGCGGCTCGTCCCCCACTGTCTCTGCGTCATGGCGCTTCGGATCGACCAGCAGCGGCCCGACCTCGCGTCCACCGTAGCCGCGGGAGAGAAAGACCGGCCGCAGTCCACGCACCGCGACCGCCTCGGCCAGCGCCAGGGCGACCGGGGTCTTGCCGGCCCCGCCCGCCACCAGATTGCCGACGCAGAGCACCGGCACCGGCAGGCGCTTGCCCCGGGTCCGGCGCTGCCGCCGCCGGCCGGCCGCCGCATAGAGGGCACCGACGGGAGATAGCAGGCGCGACAGCGGGCCGTCGTGCCGCCAGAACTCAGGCGCCCGCACTCTCACCGCCCTGCGACTCGCTTCCCTGGGACTCGCTTCCCCGGGACTCGCTTCCCTGGGTGTCGCTGGCCTGGGTGTCGCTGGCCTGGGTGTCGCCGCTTTGAGCCTGCTTCTTGTGGCGGCTCTTGGGCCGGCGGCCGCTGTCCTCGCCCGGCTCCAGCACGGCGTGGCCGCTACGGCGGTCTGCCTCCTGGGTCAGGCGGATCAGTTGCTCCTCGACCGCGCGACGCGTCTCCTCCAAGAGGGTGAGGCTGCGCCCCTCCGGTACATAGATCGGGTCGCCCAGCAACAGCACCCCGCGCGAGAAGGGCCAGGGCACCACGAAGCGGTCCCAGGTCTTCAGATAGCTGGCCCGGCGCTGCGCAGTGGCCAGCGCCACCAGGGGGATGCCGGCCGCCTGTGCAACCCGCACACAGCCGCCCTTGACCCTGAGGAAGGGGCCGCGCGGCCCGTCCGGCGTGATCGCGATCACGTGCCCTCCGGCGGCAATCTCACTCAGCGCTTCCATGGCCGCCTTGCCGCCCTGTGCCGATGAACTGCCGGAGCCGCTGACCGCCTGCGCGCCCAGCTTCTCCATCGCGCGCGCCACCAACAAGCCGTCGCGGTGGTTGGAGGTCAGCACCGTCAGCCGCTCCGCCCGCCAGGGCCAGGAGGGAAAGGTCAGCAGGATGCGGCTGTGCGAGAAGCAGCCGACGAAGCCCTTGTTCTCTTCCAGCAGCCGCAAGGTCGCCTCCGGTGCCTCCACCTGCCAGCGGGTGGTGAGGCCCAGAAAGCCGACATAGCGGGCGAGCAGCCAGGCCAACAGGTCACGTACCCAGGCCCGGTCCAGAGCACGCCGCTTGCTCTTGGGAGCAGCGCTCACGGCGGCTTGTCCCCCTAGCGCCCGGCCGGGTGGCCGGCCGGCGCGCGGCCGCGATGATCGCCGTACCGCATGGCGTTTTCCCGGCTCATGCCTGGGCGGCGGCGAGGTCGGCGCCGCCGGTCGCGGGTCCTTCGCCCATCAACTGCTGGCTGCTGAGCTTGGCGTAGACGCCGTTTATCGCCAGCAGTTCGCGGTGGGTGCCCTGTTCGATCACCCGGCCGGCATCCATGACGTAGATGATATCGGCATCGACCACGGTGGAGAGGCGGTGGGCGATCACCAGGGTGGTGCGCCCGACCATCAGCACCTTCAGGGCCCGCTGCACGTGGCGCTCGGACTCGGTGTCCAGCGCGCTGGTCGCCTCGTCCAGCAGCAGGATCGGCGCGTTCTTCAGCATCGCGCGCGCGATCGCGATGCGCTGGCGCTGACCGCCCGAGAGCTTCACGCCGCGCGGCCCGACCCGGGTCTGGTAGCCCTCGGACAGTTCGCTGATGAAGTCGTGCGCACCGGCGTTGCGTGCCGCCTCCTCGATCTCCTCCTGGCTGGCCGAGGGGCGGCCGTAGGCGATGTTGGTGTGGACCGTCGCGTCGAAAAGGATGACCTCCTGGCTCACCAGCGCCATCGACTGGCGCAGCGACTCCAGGGTGACGTCGCGCACATCCTGGCCGTCGACCAGCACCCGGCCGGAATCGACGTCGAAGAAGCGCGGCAACATGTTCAGGACCGAGGTCTTGCCCGCACCGGAGGCGCCGACCAGTGCGATCGTCTTGCCGGCCGGCGCCTTCAGGGTAAGGCCGTTCAGGGCCGGCGCCTTCTCGTGATAGGAGAAGCAGACCTTGTCGAAGACCACCTCGCCGCCGTGGACCTCCAGCGGCTTGGCGTGTGGTGCGTCGAAGATCTCCGGCTCCTTGTCGATCAGCTCGAAGATGCGGTCGGCCGCGGCCAGGCCTTCCTGCAGATTGGTGTTCAGCCTGGCCAGGCGCTTCAGCGGCTCATAGGCCAAGAGGACGGCGGTGATGAAGGCGAAGAAGGAGCCGGTGTCGCCGCCTGCCCGCAGCACCTGGTCGGCGCCGTAGAGCAGCACCGCCACGATCGAGAGGCCACCGGCCACCTCGGTCAGCGGGTTGACGATGGCGCGGGTCACCGCGGCCTTCTGGGTCAGGCGGAAGACCTCGTCGATGGTCCGGTCGGCGCGCTCGGTCTCGTAGGCCTCCATGTTATAGGCCTTGACGTGGCGCACGCCCTGGAAGGCCTCGTCCAGCAGGGTGTTGAAGCGGCCCATTTCCTCCTGGTTGCGCGCCGAGACCCGGCGCATGCGCTTGCCGATCAGGATGATCGGATAGGCCACCAGCGGGATCACCACCGTGGCGATGAAGGCCAGTAGCCAGTCCTGATAGAACATGACGGAGACCAGCGCGATGGCGGTGAAGAGGTCACGTCCGAAGCCGACCAGCGTGTCCACCAGCGAGGTGCGCACACGGTGCACGTCGTTGGTAAAGCGCGAGATCATCGTGCCCGGCGCGTTGTCGTTGTAGTAGGCCAGGTCCATCGACAGCAGCTTGCGGAAAAGGTCCTGCTGCAGGTCGGCGACCACGCGATTGCCGACGTGGTTCATCAAGACGCCCTGGCCAAAGGCGGCGAAGCCCTTGACCGTGAAGATCACCACGATGGCCACCGCGATGGCGTAGAGCGTGGCCTCGTTTTGCGATTCGAAGACCTCGTTGGCCAGCGGCTCCATCACCTGTGCCATGCCCGCGGTCGTCACCGCCACCAGCAGCATGCAGAACAGCGCCACCGCCAGACGCTTGACGTGGCGGCGCACATAGGTCTGAACCACCCGCTTGACCAGCGGCCAGGTCTGCGCATTCAGCTTCAGTTTTCTCTTAAACGGCTTGGCCACGTTCCAACCTGTTTCCCGCCGGGGCGCTCAGATCACCCGGTACCTTCGGACATGAGAGGCGAAGGCATAACATGGTGAGCCGTGACCTGTCATACCAAGCATCCCGGCCAAGCATCCCGGCCAAGCATCCCTGCCCTCCCGTGCTGCAAGGGGAAGACGGATGTCAGGCGAAGGGGGCCAGGTGGCCCAGGAACTGCTCGGCGCAAGCCCGCCAGGAAAAGCCCTCGGCATAGGCCCTGGCCTGCGCCGGCTCGATCTCGAGCGCCGCCAGGGCGGCTTGGCCCAGATCCTCGTCCAGCACGCCGGGTCCGGTCTCGCCGATGACGTCGAGCGGACCGGTGACCGGATAGGCGGCGACCGGCATGCCACTGGCCATGGCCTCCAACAGCACCAGGCCATAGGTGTCGGTGCGGCTGGGAAAGACGAAGACGTCACCGAGGACATAGTGCCGCGCCAGGGTCTCGCCCTCCTTGGGGCCGACGAAATGCACGGCCGGATAGGCCTTCTTCAAGCTGTCGAGCTGCGGGCCGCCGCCGACCACCAGCTTGCTGCCCGGCAGGTCGAGCTTCAGGAAGGCCTCAATGTTCTTCTCCACCGCGACCCGGCCGACATAGAGGAAGACCGGCTTCGGCAGATCCAGGATCGGCGGCACTTCCGGCCGCGGCCGGAACAGCGTCAGGTCGACGCCACGGCTCCACTGCTTCAGGTGGTCGAAGCCGCGCCGCTCCAGTTCCCGCTTCAGCGAGGGGGTGGCCACCATCACCCCGGCCGAGGGGCGGTGGAACCAGCGCATGAAGCGATAGCCCCACTCGACCGGCACCGGGATTCTGGCCGAGAGATACTCGGGGAAGCGGGTGTGATAGCTGGTGGTGAAGGGCAGACCACGCTTCAGGCAGTAACGGCGCGCGGCCATGCCCAGGGGGCCCTCGGTCGGCAAGTGGATCGCCTGTGGCTCGGCCGCCTCCAGCAGGCGCCGGACGCCGCGGCCGGGCGAGAAGGCCAGACGGATCTCGGGGTAGGTCGGACAGGGAAAGGTCTTGAAGTCCTTGGGCGAGATCACGGAGACGTCGTGGTCCAGCGCGGTCAGTTCCTCCCGCACCCGGTTCAGGGTGCGCACCACCCCGTTGATCTGCGGGTACCAGGCGTCGGTCACCATCGCGATACGCATGGGGCCTGCTCTCCTCAGGCCGCTGCGTCGATGCTGGCGCGCTGCGGCGCCGGCAGCATGGTGAAGCGGCGTTCCTCGGCCCAGTGCAGGATCTCCAGCCGGCCGTCGTGGTGCTCGACCAGGGCGGTGCAGCTCTCCACCCAGTCGCCGTCGTTGCAGTAGAGGATGCCGTCGATATCGCGGATCTCGGCGTGGTGGATGTGCCCGCAGATGACCCCGTCGACGCCGCGCTTGCGCGCCTCTTCGGCGACCGCAGTTTCGTAGTTGTCGATGAACTGCACGGCGTTCTTCACCTTCAGCTTCAGATAGGCCGACAGCGACCAGTAGCTGAAGCCCAGCCGGCGACGGACCAGGTTGAGCCAGGTGTTGAAGGCGAGACAAGCATTGTAGGCGCGGTCGCCCAGGTGCGCCAACCACTTGTGGTACTTGACGATCCCGTCGAAGGCGTCGCCGTGGATCACCAGGTAGCGCCGCCCCTCCGGCGTCTCGTAGACATGGTCGCGCACCACCTCGACGCCGCCGAAGTGGACGCCGCAGTAATTCCGGAAGGCCTCGTCGTGGTTGCCGGGCACGTAATAGACCTTGGTGCCCTTGCGCGCCTTGCGCAGCAGCTTCTGCACCACGTCGTTGTGCGGCTGCGGCCAGTACCAGTTCTTGCGCAAGCGCCAACCGTCGACGATATCCCCGACCAGGAAGAGCGTCTCGCTCTCCGTATGCCTCAGGAAGTCCAGCAGGAAGTCTGCCTTGCAGCCGCGCGTGCCGAGATGAATGTCCGACAGGAAGATGGCCCGGTAGTGCCGCACCGCCGACCGCGGTTCCGAGGGGGCCTTCGCTGCTCCGTCCATCGTCCTTGGCTTGTCCCTTCGCTCGAGAGTCCGCACATCCAAGACCGATTTCGGCGCCGAATCGCCTGAAGCCGTGCCTTATTTCCGGCTCTATTGGCATAGGATGCAGGAGTCGGGGAGAGATCTTTGCCTCTTGTCGCCAAAACTTCATCGTTATGCCAAGGAGAGGAAACAAAACCACGTGTTTCAAGGCATATGACAAGAGACAACCAGCCACAGCCGCCACGGATTCTGGTGATCTTCAATCCGGTCGCCGGACGCCGGCGCCGACGCCGGGTCAACCGCTTCATCGCCGCCTGCGCTGCCGGCGGCGCCAAGGTCGATCTGCACCAGACCAGCGGACCCGGCGACGCGCAGAGCGTGGCCAGCCGCGCCAGCCACGGCGCCTACGACGCGGTGGTGGCGGCCGGCGGCGACGGCACCGTGAACGAGACCATCAACGGCATGATGCTGGACGAGGCGAGGCCCGCCCTGCCGCTGGGCATCCTGCCGCTCGGCACCGCCAACGTGCTGGCGCACGAGCTGGCGCTGCCGCGCGACCCGGAGCAGGCGGCCCGGGTGGTGCTGGCCGGCGGCCGGCGGCGGGTGGCTCTGGGTGTGGCCAACGGCCGGCACTTCGCGCTGATGACGGGTGTCGGCTTCGACGCCGCGGTGGTGGCCGCCGTCGATCCCGGCTGGAAGCGGCTGCTGCACCAGGGCGCCTACGTGCTGGCCAGCCTGCAGACCCTGCGCCGCTTCCCCTTCCCGACCTACCGCGTGACCGTGGAGGGCAAGACCTTCGCGGCCCGGTCGCTGATCGCCTGCAAGGCCCGGCACTATGGCGGCCCCTTCGTGCTGGCGCCGAAGGCCGACCTGACGGTACCCAGCTTCCAGATGCTGCTCTTCGAGCGCGGCGGCATCCTCGCCACCTGCCGCTACGGCCTGGACCTGCTCTGCGGCCGGCTCTCCCGCGCCAGAGGCGTGCGCCTGCTGGAGGCGGCGGAGGTCCTGATCGAGGGGCCGGAGGGCGATCCGGTGCAGAGCGACGGCGAGCTGATCACCCACCTCCCGCTCTCGCTCGCCATCGCCAAGACCCCGCTCGACATCCTGGTGCCGCTTCCAACCGGTGGATGACTCGGCCATTGGCTGCACCCTACCGTCAAATACCAAGACCAATTGCATAGTCGGCAGCCTCGGCAGCTAAGCGGCCAAGTTTGCCGTACATTGGGCGTAACCAGGGCCAATCAGTTCACCAGCACCGACTTCCTCTGGCTTTGAGATCGTCCGAACGAACGCCAAGCAAGTCACCGATCTCCGCGACCCGTTTTCACCAACAGCGGCGACGACGGGTCGATGGTCAACGAACCGGTGGAGCCCTGCATCGTCCCACTCTCAGCGGAAGTGCCATAGGAGTCCGCGACGACCATCAACGAGTCGAAGTGCGTGAGACCGCTCCGCACAGCGAAGCCCCCCTGCCATGACCGAGCTTGACGCGTCGGTACGACGTAGTGGCGCGGGTTCCAGCGCTCTGCGTGCCTCCGCACGCGATATCTGCTACCTGTAGTTCTAGTTGCCTCGTACGAAGCAATTGGAACTACATATTTCGCTACTTAAAAGGTGTCGAATGTTCGGTAGCAGACTCCTCTCCTCACCAGCGTTTGCAACGGCCATCCTGGTGGCGACGCTGTTCTCGATGGTTCCGCGGGCCATCGGGCAGGAAACGAACCTCAATCCCCTGCATCCGGCCGATACCTCCAGCCCGCGGGCAACCTTGACCAGCTTCCTCGAGATTACCGACGCGCTCGCCGAGGAGTGGCGCAGCGGGCAGCCCGTCGACCTGCTCTATCGCTGGTCGCGGGCCGCAGCCGAAACCATGAACCTCAGCGAGACCGCCGACGGCGGCTCCTGGGAGGAGCAGATCCAACGTATCGCTCTCTTGAAGGCCATTCTCGATCGGGTCGCACTGCCACCCCCCGACAGCATCCCGGGGATGGAGGAGGTCGCGGCAACGGGACTTTCCACCTGGACCGTTCCCGGCACCCGCATCACCATCGCACGGCAGGAGAGCGGCACCTTGGCCGGAGAGTACCTCTTCTCTGCCAACACTGTCGCCGACCTCGAGATCATGTACCGGCGCGCGCGGAGCCTGCCGCCGAAGGACGGCACCCGCTTCGACCTCGACGCCTTCCTGCAGCGCAACGCCAAGACCGGAGGCCAGGAGGATCCCGTTCGCTACCGCCTGAGCGGCATCGAGGCCGACGACCCGCGCTCCACCCTGGAGAGCTTCCTGGAAGCGGTTAACGAGTCCTTCGCGCTCGTCATTGCAGCCGAGGCCGGCCTAGCCGCGGATCCGCCGACCGTCACGGAAGAACAGGCCGGGCTGATGGAGGACAAAGCCGCAGATCTGCTGGTCCGGGCGACCGATGCTCTCGACCTGAGTCAGGTGCCGAAGGCGCAACGCGAGGACGTAGCGATCGAGAGCGCCCTGCAGCTCAAGGGCATCCTGGACCGGATCTCCTTACCGCCGATCGGCTATGTGCCCGATGCCAGCATGGTTGCTGAGGAACGCATACCGGGCCGCCCCTTCCGCTGGAACATACCCGGCACGGCTATCGAGATCGCCGAAGTGACAGAGGGGCCGCGGACCGGCGAGTTCCTCTTCAGTCCAAGCACCGTGTTCAGCCTTGCCGACACCTATGAGAAGCTGAAGGACCTCCCTTACCGTCAAAACAACGACGTCGGTATCCCAGCCGAGTACACCTCCCCCCAGACTTCACCGAGCTTCTACGAGAGCTACATCTCCACACCAGGCTTGCTGGTCCCCAGCCTCACCCCCTTCGGCCGCATGATCCGCGACCTGCCGGAACCCTTCAAGACGCTCTACCTGGACCAGACCCTGTGGCAGTGGATCGGGCTCGGCCTGCTCGTCGTTGCCACCATCGTCATGGCGATGCTGATCATCGTCGGCGCCAGCCGACTGGCACGGCCCCTCAGGCCGCCGCTGCGCCATTGGATCTTGGCCGCAGCCCCGGCCCTGGTGGCCGGATTGGTCGTGGCCGGCTTCAACCTGCTCAACCGCGGTCTGAACATCACCGGCTGGCTGCTGACAGACCTTCGAGTGGGCGTCTACGCCATTGTCATGCTGCTGCTGGCCTGGCTCTCCTGGCGGCTGCTGCGCGCCCTGGCGGAGACCGTGATCTCCTCGCCCGGAATCAGCGACCGCGGTATCGATGCCAGCCTCATTCGCATTGCCGCCGGCCTCTTGGCGGTTTCCATCGGCGGCTGGGCGGTGGTCGAGGGGCTGGGAGACCTGGGCGTCGACATCGTGCCGATCCTGGCCGGCCTCGGCGTCGGCGGCCTGGCAGCGGCACTCGCCATCCGCCCGACCCTGGAGAACCTCATCGGCGGCCTCATTCTCTACGTCGACAAGCCGGTCCGGGTAGGCGACTTCTGTACCTTCGGAAGCATGACCGGAACGGTCGAGAACATCGGCGTCCGCTCGACACAGATCCGGGGAATGGACCGCACCCTGATCTCGATCCCCAACGCCAAGTTCGCCGACATGGAGATCGTGAACTGGGCGCACTGCGACCGCATGCTGGTTCAGACCACGGTCGGCCTGCGCTACGAGACCACGCCCGACCAGCTTCGCCACGTGCTGGTCCGCCTGCGCGAGATGCTACACGCACATCCCAAGATCGATAGCGACAGCCTGCGGGTGCGCTTCGCCGGCTACGGCAAGTCCTCGCTCGACATCGCTATCCGCATCTATGCCCTGACGCGCGAATGGAACGAGTTCCACGCCATCCGCGAGGACGTGTACTTCCGGGTCGCCGAGATCATCGCCGCATCGGGCACCAATCTCGCCCTGCCTTCCCAGACCCTCTACATGGGCCGCGACTCCGGTCTGGACGGAACCCGATCGCAGCAGGCCGAAGAGGAGGTCCAAGCCTGGCGGCAACACAACGACCTGCCCTTCCCGAGCCTTCGGCCAGAGCGCGTCGACGAGCTTCAGGGCACCCTCGACTACCCGCCCCAGGGCTCGCCGCTCGCCAAGATGAGGCCGTCGGGCGAGGAGAAGCTATCGGACCAGGAGCCTGCGACCGAGACGGCCGCCGCCGACAGCTGAGTCCTGCATCGGCTGGCTGGCGAACCGCCCCTCTCCCGCCAAAGAAGGCCGCCGCGATCCCGGCGGCTTTCTTTCTGTCCGCGGCCCGCGCTTTCGCTCTTGCGTGCTTCCCCTTCTTGTTTATCATATGATCAAGAACAAAAGGCGGGAGGATGCCTTGGAACGTTATCTCTGCGGTATCGATATCGGCGGGACCTTCACCGACTGCGTGGTCATCGACTCGAAAGGGACGATCACCACGGCCAAGGTGCCCTCCACCCCGGACGACTTCAGTCGCGGCATGATGGCTGGGCTGGAGAGTGCGGCGGGCAAGCTCGGGCTCAGTCTGGAAGAGCTGGGCGGGGCGCTGTCGCTGCTGTCGCACGGCACCACCACCGGCACCAACGCGGTGATCCAGAAGCGTGGCGCCAAGGTCGGCCTGATCACCACCAAGGGCCACAACGACGTCATCCACATCATGCGCGGCTCGCGCGGGCTTTCAGGCCGCGAGGTGCGCCTGGTGGTGCATATCCCGGAGAGCTCCAAGCCGGACCCGGTCGTGCCCAAGCGGCTGATCCGCGGGGTATCGGAGCGCGTCGACTGCTTCGGCCAGGTGGTGGTCGAGCTGAACGAGACCGAGGCGCGCCAGGCCATCGCCGAGCTGCTGCAGGAGGGGGTCGAGGCGATCGCGGTCTGCTTCCTCTGGTCCTTCCTCCACCCCGCCCACGAGGCCCGCCTGCGCCAGCTGGTGGAGGAGATGGCGCCCGGCCTCTTCGTCACCTGCTCGCACGAGCTGGTGCCGAAGTGGGGCGAGTACGAGCGCACCGCCGCGGTCGCCATCAACGCCTACATCGGCCCGATCACCGCGGGCTACCTGGCCAAGGTCGACCGCGACGTGGCGGCGACCGGCTATACCTCGCCACTGCAGATCACCCAGTGTGCCGGCGGCACCATCTCGGTCGCCAAGGCCATGCAGGCGCCGCTGCTGACCCTGGATTCCGGGCCGGTCGCGGGGGTCATGGGCTCGCAGTTCCTGGCCCGCGAGCTGGCCGCGGCCGAGACCTCGGCCGGTCCTGCCAACGTCATCACCACCGACATGGGCGGCACCTCCTTCGACGTCGGCGTGATCCACCAGGGGGTCGCGGCCTCCTCCTACCGGGCCAACGTCAACCAGTACGAATACTTCCTGCCCAAGGTCGACATCCAGGCGATCGGCAGCGGCGGCGGCAGCAAGGCCTGGATCGACGCCATCACCGGCAGCCTGAAGGTGGGACCGGAAAGCGCCGGTGCGGTGCCGGGGCCGGTCTGCTACGGCCGCGGCGGCACGGTGCCGACCGTGACCGACGCCGACCTGGTGCTGGGCTATCTGGACGCCGACAACTTCGCCGGCGGCAGCATGAAGCTGGACCGCGCGGGCGCGGCGGCGGCAATCGAGGCCTTGGGCGCGAAGCTCGGCATGGGCCTGGAGGCGGCGGCCAGCGGCATCGCCAAGATCGTCGAGTTCCAGATGGCCGACCTGATCCGCAAGGTCACCATCCAGAAGGGCTTCGACCCGCGCGACTTCACCCTCTACGCCTTCGGCGGCGCCGGGCCGATGCACGCCGGCATCTTCGCCCGCGAGCTGGGCATCGCCAAGGTGATCGTCCCGCAGCGCGAGACCGCCTCGGTCTGGTGCGCCTTCGGGGCGGCGGCGGCCGACATCCTGCACGTCTACGAGAAGGTCGAGATCATGGCCTCGCCCTTCGATCCGGCCCGGATCAACGCCAACCTGGCCAGCCTCAAGGCCGAGGGCCTGGCGCAGCTCGCCAAGGAAGGGGCCGCCGAGGCGCAGCAGGAGACCGCCTTCTTCGTCGACATGCGCCACCGCGGCCAGATCAACGAGGTCGAGGTCCCGCTGAAGACGGGAACCCTGACCGAAGCCGACCTGCCCGGCCTGCAGCAAGACTTCGTCGCCCGCTACGAGTTGCTCTACGGCAAGGGTGCGGCGCTCCCGGGCGCGCAACTGGAGATCGTCACCTTCCGCTGCCGGGCCAGCGCCCGCACGCCCAAGCCGCCGCTGGTCGCCGCCGAACGCATGACCGAGGATCTCCCCGCCGAGGCCTTCCGGCCGGCCCGTCCGGTCTGGTGGGAGGAGACCGGCGGCTTCCACGAGACGCCGATCTACGACGGCGCCAGGCTGCTACCGGGCAACCACATCGCCGGCCCGGCCATCGTGGAGACCGACGCCACCAGCGTGGTGCTGCACCCCGGCCAGAGCCTGGCGGTCGACCGCTACGGCAACTTCGAGATGACGGTGGCCTAGGCGCGCCCGGCGCGCCTGCCCCCCTTACGGGAGCCAGATCATGACCAAACTGAGCGAGATGCCCGCCGAGCTGTTCGACGGCATCACCTATGGCTACGTCCCGCCCAAGACCCTGCGGATCTCCCCCAAGCTGAAGCTGCACCGCGGCAAGGAGCAGGAGGTCGACCCGGTGACCTACGAGGTCATCCGCCACAACCTCTGGAACATCAACGAGGAGCACGGCGCCACGATCCAGCGGATCTCCGGCTCGCCGGTGGCAATGTACGCGCTGGACCTCAATCCCTCGATCCTGACCGAGGACGCCGAGTTCGTCTATTTCGGCCCCTACATGCAGTACATGTCGGGCGTCACCGATACCCAGGTGAAGTGGATCCTGGAGAACCGCAGCGACAACCCGGAAATCAAGCCCGGCGACATGTTCCTCGCCAACGACCCCTGGGTCGGCGCGGCGCATCAGATGGACGTGATGCTGATCTGCCCGATCTTCCACGGCGACGAGCTGTTCTGCTGGATCACCAACTGCCTGCACCAGTACGACATCGGCGGCATCACGCCGGGCAGCTTCTGCCCCTCGGCCGAGAGCGCCTTCGAGGAGGGCATCCTGATCCCGCCGGTGAAGCTGGTGGAGAACGGGATCGTCCGCAAGGACATCGAGGACCTCTACCTGCGCTCCTCGCGCAAGCCGAAGATGGTGGCGCTCGACCTGCGCGCCCAGATCGCCGGCAACATGACCGCCAAGGCCCGCCTGGAGGCCCTGCTGGAGCGCTACGGCGCCGACACGGTGAAGGCAGTGATGCGCCAGGTCATCTCCAAGGCCGAAGTCGCCTTCCTCGACAAGATGCGCCGCCTGCCCGACGGCGTCTGGCAGGACCGCACCTACGTCGAGGCCTGCCGCCCCGGCGACCGCCGCACCCACCGCGTGGTCCTGACCCTGCGCAAGGAGGGCGACCGGCTGATCTTCGAGAACGAGGGGACCGCACCGCAGGATGGCGCGATGAACGCCACCTACTCCGGCTGGCGCGGCTCCCTCTTGGTGGCGATCAACGAGTTGCTCTGCTGGGACCAGTACTTCGCGGTCGGCGGCGCGCTCAGGCACATCGAGTTCGATCCCACGCCCGGCACGTTCAACTGCGCCAGTTTCCCGGCCTCGGTCTCGACCGCGCCGACCCAGTCGATGGAGATCTCGCTCTACCCGGCCTACAACGTGCTCTCCAAGATGGTTCATCCCGACCGCGAGATGCGCAAGGACATCATGTGCATCGGCGGCACCAGCCAGTGGCCGGCGACCATCTTCCGCGGCATCGACCAGTGGGGCGAGCGCTTCGGCTATCTGCTGGTCGATCCCATCGGCGGCGCGATCGGCGCCTTCTCGCACGGCGACGGCATCGACACCGGCGGCCAGTCGCGCACGCCGATCTGCCAGCTTCCCAATGTGGAGCATACCGAGCAGTCCTTCCCGCTGCTCTTCCTCTACCGTAAGGAGGTACCGGACTCCGGTGGCGCCGGCCGCCACCGCGGCGGCATGGGCGCGGAGAGCTGCTTCGTGGTCCACAACGTCGAGCGCATGACCCAGGACACGCTCTCGTCCGGCAACGCCACGCCGACCTCGACCGGCATGATGGCGGGCTACCCCTCGGCTACCAACGCCTACCGCTTCGTCACCGGCAGCGACATCCAGGCCCGCTTCGCCGCCAGCCGCATGCCGGAGGACGCGAGCGAGGTGAAGGGCAAGCCTGTCGAACTCGGCCTGCGCCAGGAAGGCTTCGAGCAGACCCCGAACGACGTCTATGCCGTGCGCTGGACCGGCGGCGGCGGCTACGGCGACCCGCTGGACCGCGATCCGGCGGCGCTGCAGGCCGATCTGGACGGGCTGGCGGTCACACCCGAGGCGGCACGCACGATCTTCGGCGCGGTCATCGACCAGGCCGGACGGGTGGACGCGGAGGCCACCGCCGAGAACCGCGCCAGGATCCGTGCGGCCATCGCCGCCGAGCGCCAGGGCCCAGCACCGCAGCCGCTGCCCGGTGCCGTCCTGGTCGAGGCCAGCGACACCCTGCAGGTCCGCGCCAACGGCGGTGACGCGCACTGGGCCTGCGGGCGCTGCAGCGCCGACCTGGGGCCGGTCTCGACCAACTACAAGGAGTCCTGTCTGCGCCGCGACCAGCCGATCTCGGCCAGCAACCCGCTGGTCGGCGATCCCGCCCGCTTCATCGACGACGAGGTGCAGTTCCGCCAGTTCCACTGCCCGTCCTGCGGCGGCCTGGTCGAGAACGAGGTCGCGGTGGCGACCGACCCCGTGCTGGCGGACATCATGGTGAAGGCCTGACAGCCTCCCCGGCAGACGCTACTTCGGGGCCGTGCCGACGGCAAAGAAGCCGGGCTGGTCGTCGATCGCCTGCAGCAGGGCCTCCGGCTGTGCAGTCAGCACGGCGTCGGGGCGCAGCTTCAGCAGCGAGGCGAAGCTTGCCGGGTCGTCCGCGCCGGTAACCAGGACCGAGAGGCCCTGGCTCCGGGCGTCAGCCAGGTCCTCGGGCCGGAGGTCGACAAGCGGCGGCGCCCAAAGCGCGCCGCCGGCCGCGCGCACCAGCGCCGGCAGGGAGCCTTCGACCTCGCCCAGGTCACGCCCGCCGAGCCAGGGCGAGGCGGCTGCACGGTCGATCCGCGCTTCGGTAGTGGCAAAGCCCAGCTGCGGCGCCCCCTCCAGGGCGTGCAGGGCCTCCAGCAGCGGCCAGTCGGGCGAGATCAGGATCGCCGGCTTGAGCCCTTCCTGCCCGAGCCAATCCCGCAGCGACCGGGCCGCCGCCTGCGGATCGGCCTCGGGTGCGTCCCCCGGTTCCAGCGACAGCAGCAGCGCGACCCCGGCCGCCTGAGCACGCTTGGCCTGCGCCAGGTCGACAGCCACATAGCCTTCCGCCGTCCGCTGCAGGACCAGCGCCAGGCCTGCCACCCGCTTCGCCGCCTCGGGCGGGAGCCGCGGGGTGCTGGACCAGACCGCCGGCGCCAGGCTGGCCTGGCGCACCTGCTCCGGCGTCAGGAACAGGGTCCAGACCGCGAAGAGCAGCAGCAGGCCAGTGACGGCCAGCATGATCTTGGAGGGACGTGACAGGCGCGTTGCCATGCCGGCCCCGCCTAGCGCTGCAGCAGGCTGTCCAGGGCCAGCCCGTTCAGCAGCGAGCTGCCGTCCTCGCGGAATTCCAGCGCATAGCGATAGACGATCTGGCCATCGTCGCCGACCATTGCCTCGCCCAGCCCCTTGAGGAAGGTGGCCACGAGGAAGCCGATCTTGGCGACCTCCGGATCGTCGCTGCCCTGCAACGCCTCTTCGGCCTGCTTGATGCCGCTGAGGTAGAAAGTGGCCTCGCCCACCATGCCCAGCGGATGGCGGCGATCCAGGGTCACTGCACCGCCGCCCTTGACCGCGCCGGCCGGCCCCTCGATCAGCAGGTCCTCGACCACCAGGCGCGAACCGGCCCGCCGCAGGGCCTGCAGGAAGGGCTCGAAGTCGACCTGGCGGTCGGGATCGATCACCGGCCCCTTCTGAGGGCTGCCACCGGCCGCCATGTCAAGCAGCAGGCTGCCCAGCGCCTCGCTCGGCAGATCCTCGACGACGAGCGGCAGGCGCCAGGCCGTGGGCACCAGACCCGCCGCCTTGGAGAGCTTGGCGTCGCTCGACTGGCTGAAGTCGAGGCCGCCCCCTTCTAGCAGCAGGGTCACGGTCATGCGGTCCAGCGCCGAGCCGCGTGCCATAGCGCTCTCCAGGCGCAGGTCCTCCAACCAGAATAGCGGCGCGCCTGCTTTGTCCTTGCCCCAGAGGCCCGCCAGGAGCAGCGACCCACCGCTCTGGCGCCACAGGGCGCCCAGCGGCGGCAGGGGATCGCGCGAGCGACCGCTCTCGGCCGCCTGCAGGCGCTCACCCCAGGCCAGCAGCGCATCGGGATCAACGCCCTCGTTGGTCAGCCGCGCCACCAGCCGTTCGACTCCCAGCGTACCATCGGGCGCATCGAGAGTGACGCCTTGCAGGCTCAGCAGAGAGGACTGGTCATAGCGGCTCATCTCCTGCGGGGTGACCTCGGTCTGCAGGGCCATGCGGCTGGCCTGCAAGGGAGTCCGATCGCCACGTCGCGCAGTCAGGTCTTCGAGCTGCAGCGCCAGCCGGTGCAACACCTCCCCGTCACGATCGACCAGCCCATCCAGTTCCATGAGGTCGAAATCCAGGGTCAGCGGCTTGGCCCCCGGCAGCTTCAGGACGGTGATGGGCGAGGCCAGCCGCGCAGGACCGAAGGCAATCAAGCCCTCCTCCGCCTCGGCGAGGTCCAGCCCGCCCGGCCCGGAGCGCGCGACGCCGACCTCGCCATAGCGGAGTACCAGGGCATCGAAGCCGAGCTGTGCGCCCTCCTCCGCCCCCTTCGTCTCCAAGGTCATGCCTTCCAGCGAGAGAGTCATGTCCTCGTGATCGGCGTTGAAGGTGGACAGCCAGCGATCGATCAGCCCCTGCCAATCGGAAGCGGCGGCGTCCTGGTCCTGCGCCGTGGCCGGCGAGACCAGCAGGAGGAGCAGCAGGAAGGTGATCAGGGTTCTGACGGGCATCGACCAATCTCCAGGCATGTCCTTGCCGCGCGCGGCCCAGCTTAGCGGGACAGGGTAGCGGCGGTCAGCCACCGAAGAGACGCGACAGGGGCTTGTCGTTTAGGGTGGCCGGCGCCGCAGCGGGAAATTCGAATCGATAGCGATAGACGATCTGGCCGTTCTTCGCGCTGAGGTCGCCCAACCCCTTGAGGAAGGCCAGCCCCAGGGTCAGGGCCGCATCGATCTGTGCGCTCGAGGACTCCTTGTCGGTGGGGTCCAGGCCCAGCTCTTCGGTCACCTGCTTGCGCGCCGCCTTCACCGCCTTGTCGATGTCGGACAGCGAGATCTCGGCCGAGCCGACCAGGCCGGACTCGCTCTCAGGATCGATCTCGACATCCGCCTTGGCGTCGAACCAGAGCAGAGGGCCGGAGGCCGCCAGGGTCTGCAGCAGGATCCGGGTCTTCACCGCCTCTACGGCGGCGATCCAGTCCGCATAGGCCTGCGGCGCCGCCTTCGAGAGATCCACCGGTTCCGCCGTCTCGCCCGCTGCCGCACTGGCCAGGGTATAGGCCAGGCCGTGCAGCAGCAGCGCGCTGGTCTGCCGGACCGGGATTCGCTCGATGAAGAGCGCGATCTCGGTCTGGGTGGGCGCCAGGAGCTCCAGCCTGCGGGTCAGTGGCAGCAACGCGAAGACCGAATCCTGAAGGTTCGCCGCCGCCCCCTCGTTACGTAGGGCATAGAGCTCGGCCAGACCGGCCCGCCGGTCGGTCTTGCCGTTGCCGGTCCCGCTATAGCCGAAACGCCCGCTGTCGCTGCCGGCCGGCGCCTCGAAGAAGGTCCGCCCCTTCTGGACCGCCTCGGCGAAGCGAAGGCCGCCGGGCCAATCTTCCTCGTAGGAGACACCCTGCGAGTCCCAGGCGATATCGAGGCCGTGCAGCACGCGCTCCAGGTCCAGGATCTGCTCGCGGATGCGCTCCAGCGCAGCCAGGTCCCCGGACTCGGCCGCGGTTGCATAGGCACTCAAGGCCTGACGGAGCTGGCCGTAGCTCTCGGGATTGAAGCCCTGGCCGGTGACGTCGAGCCGGTAGAAGGCAGAGGCCACCTTGACCGTCATCGTGTCCGGGAAGCCGGCAGCCTGGCGCAGTTCCGGCGAGGGTGTGGTCAGCGGATTCTGCGTGAGATCGGGAAAGCTGCCCTCGAGCGGCCCGAGCTGCAGGCTGACCGTGATGTCCCAGTCGCTGGGTGCCTTCCGATCGCTAGAAAGCGTGAGCCCGACATCCGAAAGGGTAAAGCGGGCCTGCTCGTCCGGCCCCAGTCCGAAACGTTCCGGCTCCTCGGGACGGAGGGTCAGGACGAGGCCGCCGAGGGAGAGATCCAGATCGGTCGGACTCTGCAGCGCGGGCGACCAGACTCCCGCTGCCGTCAGCTGCTGCCATTTGGCCGTGAGGGTGAGAGCGGAGAGCCCCTCCTCCAAGCCCAGCAGGGGCGAGACCGGGACCAGGGTGGAGAGGCTGTTCGGCAGGTCCACCTGCTCGAAGGCATAGTCGTCCCCCTGTCGCTGCACCAGGAAGGCGATGTCGCCCAGCGCCTGAGTCTCGCCCCCGGCACCGGGCAGGCTCAGTCCGGAGAGGGTCACCCGGTAACCCGCGCCCCGCGGGTCCGCAGCGACCGCGACGCTCCCCTCGCCACCCAGGACGGACAGCAGACCGTCACGGATGCGCTCCGCCTCCGCGTCGGCGAGAACGAGAGACGGCGGCAGCCAGAAGGCCGCCACCGTCAGCACTGCAAACAGGCTTCTCCGCATTCGCCTCTCCCCCAGAAGGGCCGCTGCGAAGCGTGGCCCCCGGTCTCTACTGTCCGCCGAGCAGCGCGCCGATCGGCTGGCCGTTCAGGGTGATGTTGCCGTCGGCCGGCAGGACGAAGTCATAGACGTAGTTGACCTTGTCACCGTTGGGCTCGGGCGCGCCCAATCCCTTCAGGAAGACCAGGCCGCCGGCGATGTCCTGTTGCATCTCCTTGGGCAGGTCGCCGACCGCAGCCTCCAGCTTCTCCAGCCCGATCAGCTTCAGGGTCGCATCGCCGACCGCCCCCATGGCCGAGGCCGGATCGACCGTGGCCTTGGCGCTGCCATCGAGGCTGGCGTAGGAGCCCACCAGCGAGAGCGAGTCCACCAGGACCTCGCTGCCCGCCTGGCCCATCGCCGCCATGATCTGCGGGAAGGGGATCATCGGCTCGTCCTGCAGGCCGATGCCGGCGAAGATCAGCTCGATGATGGCGGCCGAGGTCTCCTTGACCGGCAGCTTGGTGAACTCGATGTTCACGTCCCAATCGTGCGGCGCCAGCATGGCGACCAACTGGTCCTCACCGCGCAGGGTCTGCCCCTCATAGTTGGCGCCGACGCCGTTGAGGCTGAGGCCCATCGAGCCGGTTTCCTCGGCGGCCGGCGCAGCAGCACGGAAGGAGAGCTCCGCCTGGTCCAGGGTGAAGTGCACCTGATCGCCGCCGGTCTCGGCGAAGTCCAGCCCCTTGACGACGAGGCCGAACTGACCGCCGCGGGCCACCAGGTCCATGCCCTGTAGCTTGTCCTTCAGCTCGCCCACCTTGGCCAGGTCGTTGGCCTCCTCGGCGGCGGCGATCTGCTGGAACAGCTCGCGTTGCTCCAGGTAGATTTGTGGGTTCAGGCTGGTGATGGCGCTGTTCACCTCGACCTTGTCCAGGTCGAGCGTGCCGTCGCCCTCCGGATCGGCAACGGAGATCGGGCCGACGGCCAGCAGGCTCTGCTGATTCCAGTCGTTCTCACCGTTCTCGTCGGTGCTGGTCTGCATGGCCATATCGCCTAGCTTCACCACCATCTGCTTGGCGCTCTCGCCGCCCTCGTCGATGGTGAGCGTGACGTCGCCGAGCTGCAGGTCGAGCGACTTGAACTCTTCCATCAGAGGCGACCAGCTTCCCTTGGCCTGCTTCAGCGCCCAAGAGAGAACCGCGCTCTCTTGTTCCTTCTGGTGGGTGAAGGTCACCTTGTCAGCGACGGAGACATCGGAGAAGGCGTAGTCGCCGTCCTGCTCCCTGACCGTGAAGCGGGGGCTGCCGAGGTCGACGAGCAGCCCCTCGTCGTTCTTGATCGCGAGGTCGCGGAAGGCGACGTCATAGCCCGTGCCCATCTCGGTCACGCTCAGATCGTCATAGGAGATGGAGGCATCCTCCATCTCGCTGCCTGCCTTGGTCAGGTAGCTCTCGATGGCCTGCTTGATGCTGGCCGCGTCGGTCTCGGCCACGGCCCATCCGGGCGTCAGCAGCCCGACGCAGAGAACCGCGCTCATGCACAAACGGCTTCGCATACGTCTCGTTTCCTTCTCGTTCGTTAGCCCCCACCCGAGGGGACCGACACTATAGCCCAAAGGAAGGGCAGAGAGTCATCTCCGCCGGCTCTCGGGCGAGGAGCGGCCTCGAGCCATGACGCTCCGCATCAAGCTCCCGTCTTAGATGACCCTCACGTTCTTGAACTGCCAGGGGTCCTCGCGATCCAGATCTTCCGGGAAGAGCGTCTCCCGGTCGGTCAGCGGCGTCCAGTCGCTATAGGCACCGACAACGGGTCCGAGATAAGGCTCGCAAAGGTCGAGAATGCGGCGATAGTCCATTTCCTCCGGATCGGTGATGCCGCGATCCGGGTTCTCGATCGCCCAGATCATTCCGGCCATCACCGGCGAAGTCACCTGCAGCGAGGTCGCGTTGTTGTGCGGCGCCAGCTCGCGCGCCTCGTCGATGGAGAGCTGCGAGCCGAACCAGTAGGCGCCCTTCTCGTGGCCGCAGAGCAGCACGCCCAGCTCATCGATGCCGCTGACGATCTCGTCCATCAGCAGGCGCTTGCGCTTCTGCGCCTTGCCGTTCTTGCCGTTCAGCTCGTGCACCGAGAGGACGGCATCGTCGGCGGGGTGGTAGGCGTAGTGCACCGTCGGCCGGTAGACCGCCTCGCCGCCCTCCTCGACCGAGAGGTAGTGCGACAGCGATATCGACTCGCCGTGGGTGATCAGGAAGCCGTGCAGCGGCCCCTCGATCGGCGTCCAGGTGCGCACCCGCTGCGAGCAGCCGGGACGCAGCAGATAGATGGCCGAACAAGGTCCTTCCTCGTGGCGCCCACCGTCCGCCGGGAAGTGGCGCTCGTGGGTGCCCCAGCCCAGTTCGGCCGGCTGCAGGCCTTCGCCGATGAAGCCGTCGATCGACCAGGTGTTCACGAACTCGCCCACCTGCTTGGGCACGTTGGCCACCTGGGTGTCGCGTTCGGCGATGTGGATCACCTTGATGCCCAGGCTCTGTGCCAGCTTGGCCCAGCCCTCGCGGTCGACCGGCGGGGTGGCGTCGCGGCCGAGGTCGCCGGCGATGTTGACCAGCGCCTGCTTGGCGAAGTGCGAGACCAGGCCCGGATTGGCGCCATGGGTGATCACCGCCGTCGGCGCGCCCGCCCCCAGCTTCTCGCGTAGCTGCTTCGACTTCAGCCAGAGCCCATAGTTGGAGCGGCCGGAAATCGAGAGATGCATGTCGGTGTAGCCGCCGAGCCAGGGCTCGATGCAGGTGTCGAGATAGAGCGCGCCCTTCTCGGCCGCCAGTTCGATCAGCGACAGCGAGGAGACGTCGACCGAGAGGTTCAGCAGAAAATCGCCCTTCTGCAGGCGCCCGCCGACGACGTCGCGGTAGTTGTCCCGGGTCAACATGACCTGCTCGAGATCGAGGCCATAGGAGGCAGCGACCTTGGACCCCATGCTATCGGCGGCAATGATGGACAGGCGGTCGGCGGTGATGTCCAGATGCTTGAACAGCAACGGTAGGACGCCCTGTCCGATCGATCCGCATCCCAGCATGACGATTCGCCCGGCGAAAGGCACCTTCCGATCTGACATCAACAAACCTCCTTGTTCATCGCACCGAATGGGGTAGGACCGGGCCCTGCCCAGGGGGCTGTGGTTACAGAATGCCGGCCGTCCTGGCCAGCTTTTCCTGGGCATTCCTTGCAGACTTGTGAGGCTCCGCACCCACAGGGCAGGATGGGCGGAGCTCTGTTCGGGGACGGCGGCTCGCCTCATGTTGGACGATCTTTTCTACGGCGCCCTGATGATCGGCTGGACTGCGATCGTCCACGCCGGCTTCATGGGCGTGGCCTTATGGATCTTTCAGGACCACCTGGGTCACCACCGTACCCACCTGGGCCGCTCGACCATGATCACGCTGGTCGTGCTGTGGTTCTTCCTGGCGGTGGTCGTGGAAGCCTGGAGCTGGGCCGTGGTCTATATCTGG
This sequence comes from Rhodospirillaceae bacterium N.6G, assembly GCA_046233115.1. Classification (GTDB taxonomy): domain Bacteria; phylum Pseudomonadota; class Alphaproteobacteria; order Kiloniellales; family JACOMY01; genus JACOMY01. The sequence continues at coordinate 49,606 of JBJXHM010000018.1, forward strand.
CTCGGCGTCTTCGACGACCTGGAGACCGCGCTCTACTTCTCCACCGTTGCCTTCACCACCTTGGGGTTCGGCGACATCGTGCTGGATCAGCACTATCGCCTGCTCGGCGCCTTCGAGGCGGCGGCCGGCATGGTGATCTTCGGCTGGACCACGGCCATGGTCTTCTCCGTCGTGCAGAGCGTCTATAGCCACGATGAGGAAGAGACGGACGAGGCTGGTCGGCCGCACCACCACTATGAACTGGTATCGACGCGGCCCAGACCACCGCACGACCTCACGCCGCCACGTCATCACCCCAAGGACTGATTGCTGGCAGGCTGCATTGTTCCCGGCTTCTCCGGTCGGTTGCTGGACAGTCCCCCAACTGAGAATCTAGGCTTCCTCAGCGGTCCTGGGACCGAAGGATGCGCGCAGAAGGAGGGGATCGATGACCGAGCCAAGAGACCACCTGGTCGGCGGGGCCTGCTTCACCGCCGATCTCCGCTTTCCGGGCGAGGCGCACGCCACCCTGCTGCGCTCCCCCCATGCCCATGCCGAAATCGAGAGTCTCGATACCAGGCGCGCGGCCGCCCTGCCCGGCGTGCTCGCCATCTTCACGGTCAAGGACCTGGATGCCGCCGGGATCGGCCTGCTGCCCTGCGTGTGGCCGGTCGAGCAGGCCGACGGCAGCCCAATGGTCCTGCCGCCCTACAAGGCCCTGGCCGATGGCCGGGCACGTCGCGTCGGCGAAGGCATCGCCTTCCTCGTCGCCGAGACGGCCGATGCGGCACTGGCCGCCGCAGAGCTGATCGAGGTCTCCTACCGCGCCCTACCCGCGGTCGCCGATGCCGAAGCCGCCCTCAAGTCCGGGGCGCCGCAGGTCTGGCCCGAGGCACCGGGCAATGTCGCCTTTCGCACCGCCTATGGCGACAAGGCCGCAACCGAAGCCGCCTTCGCACAGGCCGAGCGCGTGGTCCGGCGACGCCTCCGCTTTCCCCGCGTCGTGGTCAACCCGATGGAGAACCGGGCGGCGATCGCAGTGCCGGAGGGCGAGGGCATCACGCTCTATACCCACAGCCAGGGTGCCCAGTACCTGCGCGAGCTGCTGCTGGGGGCCTTGGGCTGGCCGGCGGAGCGGCTGCATGTGGTCTCGCCGGATGTCGGCGGTGCCTTCGGCATCCGCGGCCTGCCCTATCCCGAGCAGATGCTGACCGCGCACGCCGCCGCGGTCCTGGGGCGGCCGGTGCGCTGGATCGGCGAGCGCTCGTCCGATGGCTTCCTCGGCGACTGCCAGGCGCGCGACCAAAGTTTCGACATCGCTCTGGCACTCGACGGCGCGGGCCGCTTCCTCGGCATCAGGCTGGAGACGGTCGCTAACCTCGGCGCCTACATCACCGGCTATGGGCCGCTGAACTCCACCTTCTGCGAGGTTCTGCCCGGCCCCTACGACATCCCGGCTGGCTACGCCGAGGTGACCGGGGTGTTCACCAACACCGTGTCGATCGATGCCTACCGCGGCGCCGGCCGCGCCGAGCTGGTCTATCCGCTGGAACTCCTGGTCGACGCCGCCGCACACGAGACCGGCATCGACCCGGTGACACTGCGTCGGCGCAACCTGGCGACCTGGACGGCACCGCAGCGCCGCAACTGCTTCGGCCGGGAGTTCGCCGCCCGAGACTACAGCCGGGCCTTCGAACTGGCGGCCGAGGCCGCTGCCGCCCTGCCCACAACGGCCGCCGGCGACCGCCGGGTGCGCGGGCTCGGGCTGGCGACCTATGCCATCAATGCCATGGGCCTCCAGGAACGCATCCGCCTCGACTGCAACACCGCCGGACGCGTCGTCATCCACTCCGGCACGCAGAACAGCGGACAAGGCCACGACCAGGTCTTCCGCACCGCCGTCTCCAAGGCCCTGGGCCTGCCCTTCGAGGCAGTCTCTCTGGTGCAGGGCGACACCCGGGTCTCCGACATCTCCTCCTCCACCGCGGGGTCGCGCTCGATTCCCGCCGGCGAGCCGGCCTGCCGCGAGGCGGCGGCGGCACTGGTCGCGCGCGGAACCGAGCTGGCCGCGCAGCTCTGGCAGGCAGCGCCCGAGGAGGTGAGCTATGAGGCCGGCCGCTTCCGCTGCACCCCGACCGGAGCCGAGCTCGGCCTCGGCGATCTCGTCGCCTCGGCAGCGACGGCCGGTCTGCTGGGCGAGACCGCCAGCGGCCTGCTGACGGTCGAGGGCAGCCACGACCCCGGCGAGTTCACCGAGCCTTGCGGCACGCATTTCTGCGAGGTCGCGCTGGACCCGGAGACCGGGACGGTGAGCCTCCTCCGCTATCAGGGCGTCGACGACATCGGCCGCGTGGTCGCCCCGGCACTGGCACTGGCCCAGGTCCAGGGTGGGACGATGCAGGGCATCGGCCAGGCGCTGATGGAGCACTGCCACTACGACGCGGAGAGCGGTCAGCTACTGGCCGGTTCCTTCATGGACTACCAGATGCCGCGGGCAGCCGATGCGCCCGCCTTCTCCTTCTCCTTCGTGCCGGCAAGCGACGACAGCGTGCTGCACGGCCTGGGCGAGATGGGCACGGTGGCCGCGACGCCGACGGTGCTGAACGCGGTGAACGACGCCCTCCGGCGGCTCGGCAAGGCCGAGATCGACGCGCCGGCGACGCCCGAACGGGTCTGGCGCGCCTGCAACAGCTGAGTTCTTGAGGTTTCACGGCAGCGGCGGCCCCCTGCCGGCAGGGGGCCGCGGCCGTCACGCAGCCTAAGGTCAATCCACGATCTGCGGCCCGAAGAGGGCGTTGGGCAGGACCGTGGAGAGCCAGGGTATGTAGGTCACCATGATCAGGAAGACGAAGAGGATGGCTAGCCAAGGCAGCGCCGCCTTGACAACCGCCAGCACCGGCATCTTCGCCACGCCCGAGGTCACGAAGAGGTTGAGGCCGACCGGCGGTGTGATCATCCCGATCTCCATGTTCACCACCATGATGATGCCGAGGTGGATCGGGTCGATGCCCAGCTCGATCGCGATCGGGAAGACCAGCGGGGCGACGATGACGATCAACCCCGAGGGCTCCATGAACTGACCGCCGATCAGCAGGATCAGGTTCACCACGATGAGGAAGGTGAACCAGCCGAAACCGGCGTCCAGCATCGCCCCGGCAATCGCCTGGGGCACGTTCTCCGTCGTCAGCACATGCTTCAAGATCAAGGCGTTGGCGATGATGAAGAGCAGCATGATGGTGAGCTTGCCGGCATCGAGCAAGGTCTTGCGGGTCTCGCGATGGACGCAGGCCGGCAGGAAGTAGACGACCGTCAGTGCCAGGTTGCGCACCACCGCGGCCGGCACGCTCTCACCGTCGTAGCGCCAGGCCCGGCCCTTCAGCGGCCCCATGTCGCGATAGACGAAAAGCGCGATCAGGAAGGCATAGACCGCGGCCACCGCGGCCGCCTCGGTCGGGGTAAAGACGCCGCCATAGATGCCGCCCAGGATGATGACGATGAGGAAGAGGCCCCAGGACGCGCCGGCGAAGGACTCCCAGACCTCGCCCCAGCCCTGCCAGGGCTGCGCCGGCAGCTTCTTGATCCGGGCGGCCACGTAGATGCCGACCATCAGCATCAGGCCGGCCAGCAGGCCCGGGATCACGCCGGCCATGAACATGCGCCCGACCGAGACGTCGGTCGCCGCCGCATAGACCACCATGACGATCGACGGCGGGATCAGGATGCCCAGTGTCCCGGCGTTGCAGATGACGCCGGCGGCGAAGTCCTTGGTGTAGCCCACCTCCCGCATGCCGGCGATCACGATGGAGCCGATCGCCACCACGGTCGCCGGCGAAGAGCCGGAGAGTGCTGCGAAGAGCATGCAGGCAAAGACGCCGGCGATCGCCAGACCGCCGCGGGTCTGGCCGACGCAGGCGATGGCGAAGCGGATGATTCGCTTGGCCACGCCGCCGGTCGACATGAAGGCCGAGGAGAGGATGAAGAAGGGAATGGCCAGCAGGGTGTAGTGCTCCATCGACTCGAAGAGCTTCAGCGAGATGCTGGCCAGCGAGTCGTTGGAGTAGGCGAGCAGGAAGAGCACGCTGGAGAGGCCCAGCGAGACCGCGATCGGCATCCCGATCATCAGGAAGCCGATGATCAGGATGAAGAGCAGAAAAATGGACATGGGCCTAACCCTTCCTGCCGCCGCCGAGCGCGGCCGGATCCTTGGAGAGGTCTTCGCCCTCTTCCATCTCGTGACTGACGATCAGCATCTCCTTGCGGCCGGTGAAGACCGCCCAGCCGGCCTGCAGCGCGCGCAGGCAGAAGAGGAAGAGACCGATCGGCAGGATCGCGTAGACCACGTACTTCGGCAGACGCTCGTAGTAGGGCTCGCCGTCCTCGAAGAGGCCGAAGATCTGCTGCAGCCAGGCGGGAAAGGGGATGTCCTCCGTCTCCAGCCCGATCGAATACATCTTGCTCCAGTAGACCACGGCGCCGTAGAGCAGCAGGGCGCCATAGGCGAGGCAGCCCAGCGCCACGATGAGCGCCAGCACGCGCTTCACCGGCGAGGAGAAGATGTTGATCAGAGCATCGACGCCCAGGTGAATGCCCAGCTTCAGGCCGTAGGACATGCCGAAGAGGACCAGCCAGGCGAAGAGCACGACCGTGACCTCCAGGGCCCAGACGGCGCCGGAGTTGAAGACATAGCGGGCGATGACCTGAATGAAGGTGACCAGGGTCATCGCCGCCAGCAGGAAGGCGATGACGGTCTCCTCGACCTCGGTCACGAGGCGGGATAGGCGCAACATGCGAAGTCCTCCCCTAGGGCGGTTGGCGATCGGCTGGACCGGCCCGATCGCGACAGTCCGCTCTTCTTGATCACTTTGTGGAGCGGGAACCGGACGGCGCTTCCCTCCTGTCCGGCTCGGCTCCGCTCAGGGTGGTCCCGCAGCCGGGCCGCTTTCACAGGTGGCCCGGCTGCGGCAGCGCTACCCTAGCTTCAGCTACCGCTGTTGTTGGACGCGCGCGCGGCCTCGATCAGGTCCTGACCGATCTGGTCGGAGAACTTGGCCCAGACCGGCTCCATGGCGGCGACCCAGAGCGCCCGCTGCTCGGGGGTCAGCTCGCGCACCACGCCACCGGCCGCGATGATCTTCTCGCGGTTCTCTTCGTTGATCTGCGTGGACAGCCCGTTCCGCTCGGCCGAGACCTCGGCGATGATGGCGGCCAGTTCCTCGCGGTCGGCGTCCGGCAGGCCGTCCCAGAAGTCGGCCGAGGTGACGATCAGGTAGTCGATGACCCCGTGGTTGGTCTCGGTGGTCCCGTCCTGCACCTCAAAGAACTTCTTGGTGTAGATGTTGGACCAGGTGTTCTCCTGCCCATCGACCACGCCGGTCTGCAGCGCGCCGTAGACCTCCGAGAAGGCCATCTTCTGCGGGTTGGCCCCCAGCGCCTCGAACTGAGCCTGCAGCACGTCGGAGGACTGGATGCGGAACTTCAGGCCCTTGGCGTCCTCAGGCACCAGCAGCGGCTTGTTGGCCGAGAGCTGCTTCATGCCGTTGTGCCAGTAGCCCAGGCCGAGCAGACCCTTGCGGCGCATGGAGTTCAGCAGCTTCTGCCCGTCCTCCGAAGACTGGAAGCGGTCGACCGCGGCGATGTCGTCGAAGAGGAACGGCAGGTCGAAGATGCGGAACTTCTTGGTGAAGTCCTCGAACTTCGACAGTGAGGGCGCGGCCATCTGCACGTCGCCCAGCAGCATGGCCTCCAAGACCTTGTCGTCGTTGTAGAGCTGGCTGTTGGGATAGACCTCCATGCAGACCCGGCCGTTCATGCGCTCGTTCACGCGCTCGGCCAGCAAGGCCGCGGCCTCGCCCTTGGGGTGGCCGGTCGGCGCGGTCACGTGGCTGAACTTGATGACGATCTCGCCCGGCTGGCAGACATCCTCGGCGGAGGCCTGGCTGCTGAAGGCGGCAATCGCGAGCACCGAGGCGGCGGTCGCAATCAGTCTGGTGGTAAGGCGCATGGTCTTGACGTCTCCTGCTTGGTCTTGAGTGTTTCCTCCCAGGGGCACTTGCAGCCCCGGGACCTCTGTCTGGCCGACGCTCGGTGTTGCCCGGTCCGGTTGGATCCGGACGCCGCCGAGCGCTTAAGCGCAGGCCGATTGGGGACTTCTGCCGCCCCAAGTACGGGACGGGCAAGGCCGCTCTTGCGGAAATCATAGGCCAAAGCCGAGAAAAAGTGGGCGATGTTTCGTTTTCCACCCATTCACCCCGATGATGGGGTGAGCAGGGGGACATCCGCCCGTCTGTCCCCTGGCGTCTGATGCCTGGCCCCCGCCGCCGGCAAACGCTTCCTAACTCTCGCACCAATCGGAAGACCTAGCCCCTGGCCGGCAGGACAACGGCTGGCTCAGTCGCGCGCAACCCCAACTAAAACTCTATACTGAAATCCTACACACCCGAAAAACTGCCCCTAGAGCTTTAGATTTAAGTCATGTTATTATCACAAAAAAAGGTCAATCGAACTCGAATACCTTGTCGATTGCAGGGACCGGAGACTCGATTGCATCTCTCTTCACCCACAGGGACGGTCAACTGCCGTACCTGGAGCGGAGGGTGGCCGTCGCTGTCCGGCCCTAACGAACGAACCGGAGGGAGGAAACCCATGTCGAACCGCTTCGAACTCGACCGCTTCGTTGAGGACTGCCGCAGTGCGCTTGGCCAGGCACCGGCACAGAAGAGCGTGCGTGAGGTCTTGGCCCGCGCTCTCGCCGACCCCAGCGCGATCGTCGCCACCCTCGGAGAACCGCAGCGGGGCGGCGTCGAGACACTGCACCAATCAGCGGATCTCACCATCATCAACGTAGTCTGGGCGCCCTACATGACGGTGATGCCGCACAATCACAACATGTGGGCGGTGATCGGCCTCTACGGCGGGCGCGAGGACAACGTCTTCTGGAGACGACTGGAAGAAGTGCCCGACCGGATAGAGGCCGCCGGCGCGCAGGCGATCGCCACCGGCGAGTTGACCCCCTTGGGCCACAACGTCATCCACTCCGTCACCAATCCGCTGGGCAAGCTCTCCGGCGCGATCCACATCTACGGCGGCGACTTTTTCGACACAGAGCGCAGCGAGTGGGACCCGGAAACGCTGGTCGAGGGCGCCTACGACGTCAACAAGACCCTGAAGCTGTTCGAGGAGGCAAACGCGCGTTCAGGCCCGCTGGCCTGAGCCTGCCCCGAAGCCCCCTCGGGGGGGGGGGGGGGACGTCGCTGTCAATGGCAGCAGCGGCAAGGCACGCTCCGCCGGCAACCGGCAGCTTCAGGCCGATGGCGACGGCAAGGCCGATTCGGCCCTGACGATCGACGGCTTCTCTGCCGCAAACCCGCTGACCGCGAGAGACTTCATCTGGCTCCAGACTGCCCCCCGCCGCCTTACTTAAAAAATCGGAAACGAAAAATTGTTCAAAGGGCGGTTGTTCATCCTGCCTGCGTTCCGGTAGCCTGCGACCGCCAGTGCGTTGAACGGCCTGACCGTCGCACCTAGCGGAGCAGGAAGAACCAGGGGGAAGAGACGATGACGACGACCAACACCATCACCGGCACGAACCTAGCCGATACGCTCCAGGGGACCACCCAGGGCGACGCCATCCTGGGCCTCCTGGAAAACGATACGCTCTACGGCAACAGCGGCACCGACGCCCTCTACGGCGCCAACTCCGCCGACAAACTCTATGGCGGTAGCGGCGACGACACCCTCCTGGGCGAGGCGCACAACGACACTCTCTTCGGCGGTGGCTCCGCGGACCAGGTGTTCGGCGGACTGGGTGACGACTTCTTCTCAGAGTTTCTCTACGGATCGGGCAACGACATCTTCTTCGGTGGATCCGGTGCGGACCGTGCCTATGGCGGCCGCGATGTCGACACCCTCTACGGCGGTTCCGGAGACGACCGGCTGGACGGCGACCTCTCCGACGACGTTCTCTATGGCGATAACGGCGACGATACCTTGAACGGAGGTGGCCGGAACGACTACCTCTACGGCGGTCCCGGTGAGGATCTGATGTTCGCCGACACCGGGGTGGACGATCTCTTCGGCGGCAGCGGCTCGGACATCCTGCACGGCGAGTCCGGGGTCGACGACATCAACGGCGACGATGGCGACGACCGTGCCTTCGGCGGTGCGGGCGACGACCGGATCACCGAGTTCAACTTCTCCGGTCCCAATCCGACCGGCGACGACTATCAGTACGGCGGCAACGGCAAGGACCTCATCTGGGGTGCGACCGGTCTGGACCATCAGTTCGGCGGAGCCGGAGCGGATACCCTGGACGGCGGCTCCGGAAGCGATTCTCTCTATGGCGGCAGTGCCGGAGATCACATCTACGGCGACCAGGGAGACGACACGGCAAACGGCGGGCAGGGCAACGACCGGATCCGCGGGGATTCCGGCGAAGACGTCATCTTCGGCGCCGAGGGCAACAACCTCCTCTATGGCGGCAGCGGGAACGATGAGATCGACCAGCTGAACCAAGGCAGCGGCGACGACAGCATCTTCGGCGATGAGGGTAACGACTACCTCGGCGGCGGGTCCGGCAAGGACAGACTCTATGGCGGCGATGGCAGCGATACCGGGTTCGGCGACTTCGACGACGATATCCTGTTCGGCGGATCAGGCTTGGACCGCCTGACCGGGAACTACGCCGAGGACACGCTCTATGGCGGATCCGGTACCGATACCTTGAATGGCAGCCAGGACAGCGACACCCTCTTCGGCGGTGAGGGGGACGATCGCCTGTTGGGCGAGACCGGTGAGGACGTGCTGCGCGGCGAAGACGCAAAGGATGAGATCTTCGGCGGCAGCGGTAAGGATCAGATCTTCGGCGGTAAAGGCGACGATGCTATCCGAGGCGGTTTCGGCACCGACCGGATCGTGGGCGGCAGCGGAACCGACCTTCTCTATGGTGATCAGGGGCGCGACCGTTTGAATGGCGGCAGCGGCACGGACACGGCTATTGGCGGGATCGGCAACGATACCTTCATCGTGGACACCGCGACGGACGTGGTGAATGAGCTGACCAACGGCGGCGCAGAGGATGTGCTGCGGTCCAACGCCTCGGTCTACGAACTCCCCACGGTCGACGGCTACATCGAACGCGCCCAGATCAACCAGGGCGTCGGCGATGGCACCCTGCGCGGCAACGACCTGGACAATACGCTGGTAGGCAACAGCGGCAACGACAGCCTGCGCGGCAATTCAGGCAACGACATCCTGAACGGACGGCAGGGCGGCGACACGGCGGTCGGCGGCAGCGGCGACGACACCTTCGTGGTAGATACCGCGACAGACGTGGTGCGCGAGGCCAGCGGCGGCGGCACCGATCTGGTCCGGGCCGAGGCCGACTTCACCCTGCCGGACGGAGGGGCCAACGACTTCCTCGATAACCTGCGGCTACAGGCCGGCTTCGGCAACCTGGTGGGCGTCGGCAATGGCCTGGACAATACCATCGAGGGCAACAGCGGCAACAACGTCTTGCGCGGCCAGAGCGGCGTCGACGTGATCGAAGGCGGCGACGGCAACGATAGGCTGTTCGGTGGCGGTCTCGGTGACACCATACGCGGCGAGAGTGGCAACGACCTGATCTCGGTCGGCCAGGACGACATCGCCTTCGGCGGTTCCGGCGAGGACGATTTCAAGTTTAACGGCGGCAATCTGGGCTACGGCGGCAGCGGCGGCCCGATCCTGCGCGACTTCGATGGCGTCAGCCTGAACGGCGCCAACGGCGAGGACAAGCTGGTGTTCGCGACCGGGCTAGAGAGCGGCGTCTTCGCCTACATCGGCGCTGCGGCCTTTTCCGGCGGCGGGAACTCCGAGGCGCGCTTCGACGGCAACCGCCAGCTTCAGGTCGATGACGACGGCGACGGCAAGGTCGATCAAGCCATCCTGGTCGACGGCTTCTCGGCCGCGAGTCTCTTAACGGCAACCGACTTCGTCTGGCTTTCCTAACAGTCGGAGTGGTTCATCGGCTAGGATGAACCGCCAAGGGACGTTGGCCCCCGGCCCGGTCGGGGGCCGCCCCAGAGCGCCGTCATCGGTCGGGAGCCGTGTCTCCCCGACTTGGAGGAGCCCCAGCATGGAACAGGTCACCGGCGGATGCCTTTGCGGCGCGGTGCGGATCGAGGTCTCGGGCCAACCCTATCGGGTCGGCCTCTGCCATTGCCTGGACTGCCGCAAGCATCATGGCGCCTTGTTTCACGCCTCCGCTATCTTCCCGCAGGACGCGGTCACCCTTAGCGGCGAGACCAAGGACTACGCCGGGCGGCATTTCTGTCCCCGCTGCGGGTCCTCCGTCTTCGCGCGCACCGGGGATGAGATCGAGGTGAACCTGGGGTCTTTCGATGCGCCCGATCAGTTCGTACCGACCTATGAGAGCTGGACTATCCGCCGCGAATCTTGGTTGCCGCCCTTTCCGCTGACACGTCGGTACGACCGCGATCGCGACCCGTCACGCCGCTTCGAAGAATAGAGCAAGTTCCAACCTGGACGGTGACGCCCACGTCTTCGATCGGATTGAGCACCAGAGCGGCTCAACCATGCCTATTTGTGACAAGGTACCACTACAAGCGTCTGGTAGCCCTCTTTTAATTGCAAAATTTTCATTAAAAATCAGGTAATGCGACATATTATACCAGCATAGAGAGGTGACTTGTTTTCACCCAATCGTACAGGTAGCACTCCATCAGAACAAGGTGCATCACTCGATCCCGTTCTGGCGCGCTTGAGCCAGGACGGCAGCGGGGTTGTGCAGCTTGTTTTCGTTGCGGAAGTTCTAGAGTTCGTCTGGGGCACAGCGGCTTGCCTGCCCCAGTTCCCATCATCGATCGCGTAAGGCCCAAGGTTCCTTCGTCGTAAGCACTGTGCGGTGGCAGAGCGACGGACGGGCTTTGGAGATGCAGGGGTTTTCCTGCCATGGCTGTAGCGTGCTCAGGGGTGACGCAATCATAGATCCGTCATTCCAATAGACTGGTGCCCGCGGGTCCTGTTTTGCGGGCAAGGAGGACAAGATGGCAACCTATGTTGGTACCAATGGGGCCGATTCCCTGACGGGGTCGGTCGATGCGGATCTCATCCGCGGTCTCGGTGGCGATGATAGCCTCTACGGCATTGCCGGCGACGATACCTTGCGCGGCAACGACGACAATGACCTGCTGTTCGGCGCCTCCGGCATCGACCTCTTGGATGGCGCCAGCGGCGACGATCTCGCCTACGGCGGATCCGGAAGCGACTCGATCATCGGCGGCAGTGGCAACGACAGCCTCTATGGCGACGAGGGCGACGACATCCTGCGCGCCGGCGACGGCAACGATCTGGTCCGGGGCGGCATCGGCAACGACCTGATCAACGGCGGCTCCGGCGACGACGTCCTGCAAGGCGGCGACGGCGACGACTTCCTCCGCGGTTTCACCGGCACGGACAGCCTCTACGGCGGCGCCGGCGACGACACCTTCGACATCACCGACAGCAGCGACCTGGCCTATGAGGATCTGGGCGCGGGCAACGACACGGTCCTGGCCTCGGTCGACTTCACCCTGGGTGCCGACCAGGAGATCGAGAGCCTGGTCTTCCGACCCAACCAGGGTGCTCTCTACGGCAGCGGCAACACCTTCGACAACGTGATCAAGGGCAACAGTTCCAGCAACACCCTGAGCGGCGCCGGTGGCAACGACACGCTGAACGGTATCGACGGAGACGACGTTCTGTTTGGCGGTGACGGCAATGACTCGCTGATCGGCAGGACCGGGGTGGACCTGCTCTACGGCGGCGCCGGCGACGACATCTTCGCGGTCAAGGGCGCCGACGATTCGGTCTTCGAAAGCGGCGGCGAGGGCAACGACACGATCCGAGGCTTCGTCGACATCAGCCTGAGCGATGCGGCCGGCGAGATCGAAGTCATCCGCCTGATGAAGAGCAGCAACCTCGACGCGACGGGCAACAGCTACGACAACAGCGTCTTCGGCAACTCCGGCAACAACGTGATCTTCGGAGCAGACGGAGATGACGTCGTCTTCTCGCGCGCCGGCGACGACGTCGTCTACGGCGACAGCGGCAGCGACAAGATCATCAGCCAGGGCGGCGCCAATACCGTGTTCGGCGGTGCCGGCGACGACCTCTTGGCCGGCGACGACGACGCCAGCGCCGACACTCTGGTCGGCGGGCTGGGCAGCGACACTTTCCGCGTGCTCACCGGCGACATCGTCCTGATCGAACAGGACGGCGAAGGCGAAGACCTGGTCATGGCCGGCGTCGACTGGACCCTGGCCACAGCCTTCGAGAACCTCGGCATGCTCTATGGTGACGATCCGCAGTCGGCCACCGGCAATGCCAAGGCCAACACCATGGTCGGCAACTCCGGCGAGAACGCCATCTACGGCGGTAGCAGCAACGACGCGATCTATGGCGGCATCAGTAGTGACTACCTCGTCGGCGGATCCGGCGAGGACAGCATCTTCGGCGGCAGCGGCGACGATGTCTTCGCCATCGCCGCCGCCGGCGAGGTCGCCGGCACCGACTGGATCTACGGCGGCACCGGAAATGACACCCTTTTCCTGGGCAACGACGTCTACCAGAGCGACCTGAACCTCTACAGCGTCGAGGTGATCTACGGCGGCGCGCCGCCGATCAACGCCATCACCGGCACGGAGAACGCCGACTTCCTGACCGGCACCAGCGGCCCGGATCGGATCTACGGCCTCGGTGCCAACGATCGTCTCTATGGCGTCACCGGCAACGACGGCCTCTACGGCGGCAATGAGAATGACGCGCTGTTCGGCGGCGAGGGCAGCGACTCGCTGTTCGGCGGCAACGGCCAGAACACCCTCTACGGCGGCAGCGGTGTCGACATCCTGGAAGGCGGCAACGACGCCGACCGAGCCTATGGCGGTTCGGCCGACGACCTGATCTACGGTGCCAACGGCCAGGATGTCCTCTACGGCGGCGAGGGCGACGACTCGATCCTGGCGGGCGACGGCAACGACACAATGGGCGGCGGCAGCGGTCACGACTTCCTGGATGGTGGCAACAGCAACGATACGATCTTCGGCGGAACCGGCAACGACGACCTCTATGGCGGCGACGGCGTCGACTCCATCGAAGGCGGCATCGGCGACGACATGCTGTTCGGTGGGGCCAGCAACGATGGCCTGAACGGTCTCAGCGGCAACGACTCCCTCTTCGGCGGAGACGGTACCGACACCCTGGAGGGCTACACCGGCAACGACTTCCTCGACGGTGGCGGCGACAACGACCGCATGTTCGGCTTCATGGGCAACGACGTCATGATCGGCGGTAGCGGCAGCGACAGCCTGGACGGCGGAGAGGGCGATGATACGCTCTATGCAGGCGATCAGAACGACGTTCTGGTCGGCGGCAGCGGCAACGACACGCTGAACGGCGGCAGCGGCTATGACCAGATGTCGGGTGGCGGTGGTGCCGATACCTTCGTCTTCGAGGGGGCCGAGCTCAGCGGCCAGCAGGGCCAGATGACCGACTTCAGCCAGCTCGACGGCGACAAGATCGCGATGGTCATGCCCGGCGGCAGCGGATCCTACATCGGGGTCGCCTCCTTCTCCGGCGTGGCCGGCCAGGTCCGCCTGCAGAACGGCAACGAGCTGCAGGTCGATACCGACGGCAACGGCAGTGCCGACTACACCGTGCAGGTGAACGGCGGGGTCGGCAGCCTGCTGACCGCGGGCGACTTCCTGTTCAGTTGAGGATTCCGGCCGGCCGGCGCTCCGAGCGCCGGCCGGCCGGAAGCCGGTCCAAGAAAAAACGCCGGGCGATCCGCTGTCGCCCGGCGTTTTCTTTGCCCGCCGAAGTTCCTGTGGCCGGATCGCGGCTACTGCTTCTCCGGCGGCTTGATCATGCGGCCGAGGTCGGTGCCGGCGAAGAGGTGCATGTGCAGGTGCGGCACCTCCTGGTGGGCGTCTTGGCCCATGTTGGAGAGTACGCGGTAGCCCGGCTCCTGCAGGCCCAGGTCGCGGGCCACCTTGCCGATCGCCCGCACCCAGCCGGCGATCTCCGCCTCGCTCGCCTTCTCCGAGAAGTCGTCGAAGGAGACATAGGGTCCCTTGGGGATCACCAGCACGTGGGTCGGCGTCTGCGGGTTGATATCGTGGAACGCGAGTGCGTGCTCGTCCTCGTAGACCTTGTTGCAGGGAATCTCCCCGCGCAGGATCTTCGCGAAGATGTTCTGCGGATCGTAGCTCATAGCAGGGCTCCCTTTGCCATCAGTCCTTCCCGTCAGTCCTTCTTGCGGCCAGCCTTCTCGGCCAGGCCTGACTGTCCCGTACGGCGCTCCAGCGCCTGCCAGACCGCCTGCGGATCGACGCCGCGGGCAATCCACAGCACCGAGAGGTGGTAGAGCAGGTCGGCCGACTCCGCGACCAGCTCCTCGGACGTGCCGGCGGCCCCGGCAAGCGCCGCCTCCACCCCCTCCTCGCCGACCTTCTTGGCGATCTTCACCGGCCCCTTGGCCAGCAGCTTGGCGGTGTAGCTCTCGGCCGGGTCGGCGTTCTTGCGCGCCAGCAGAGTGGCGTGGAGCTGCTCCAGGGCGTGGGTCTTGGCCATCAGACTCTCCTTACCGGTACGCCGGCCGCGGCCAGGGTCTCCTTGGCCTCGGCGATGCTGGCCTCGCCGAAGTGAAAGATCGAGGCGGCGAGCACGGCCGAGGCATGCCCCTCCTTCACGCCGGCCACCAGGTCGTCGAGGCCGCCCACCCCGCCCGAGGCCACCACCGGCACGCTCACGGCATCGGCGATGGCGCGGGTCAGCACCAGGTCATAGCCGTCACGGGTGCCGTCGCGGTCCATCGAGGTCAGCAGGATCTCGCCGGCCCCAAGCGCCACCATGCGCTCGGACCAGGCGATCGCCTCCAGCCCGGTAGGCTTCCGCCCGCCGTGGGTGAAGATCTCGAAGCGGCCCTCGTCCACCCTCTTGGCATCCACGGCAACGGTGATGCACTGGCTGCCGAACTTGCGCGCCGCCTCGGCAACGAAGTCCGGGTTGTGGACGGCCGCGGTGTTGATCGAGACCTTGTCGGCCCCGGCCAGCAGAAGCTGGCGGATGTCCTCCAGGGTGCGCACGCCGCCGCCGACGGTCAGCGGCATGAAGCAGACCTCGGCGGTGTGGCGCACCACGTCCAGCAGGATGTCGCGGCGCTCATGGCTGGCGGTGATGTCGAGGAAGCAGAGCTCGTCGGCGCCCTCGGCGTCGTAACGCTGGGCCTGCTCGACCGGATCACCGGCATCGCGCAGGCCGACGAAGTTGATGCCCTTGACCACCCGGCCGTCCTTCACGTCCAGGCAGGGAATGACGCGAACGCTCAGCATGCCGTCCCCCTCAGAACCGCCAGCGCCTCGGCCGGGTCGAGCCGGCCGTCGTAGAGCGCCCGGCCAACCACCACGCCCTCGATCCCCGGTTCCTCGGCGGCGATCAGCGCCTTCAGGTCGGCGATCCCGGCGACACCGCCCGAGGCCAGCACCGGCAGGCCGGAGCGCCGTGCCAGGTCGGCGGTACCCTCCACGTCGACACCAGTGAGCGCGCCGTCGCGGCCGACGTCGGTATAGAGCAGCGCGGCCACGCCGGCATCGCGGAAGCGCTCGGCCAGCTCCAGCGCGGTGAGGCTGGAGCGCTCGGCCCAGCCCTCGACCGCGACATAGCCCTCCTTGGCATCGACACCGACGACGATTCGGCCGGGGAAGAGGCGGCAGGCCTCGCGCACCAGGTCGGGGTCCTTCACCGCGACGGTGCCCAGGATCACCCGCTTCACCCCCAGCGCCAGCCAGTCCTCGATCCGCTTCAGGTCGCGGATGCCGCCGCCGAGCTGTACCGGCAGGTCGACCGCCTTCAGGATCGACGCCACCGCCTCGCTGTTGCCGCCGCTACCGGAGAAGGCGCCGTCCAGGTCGACCACGTGCAGCCACTGGAAGCCGGCCTCGCGGAAGGCCCTGGCCTGGCCGGCCGGGTCCTCGCCGTAGACCGTGACCTTGTCGGCCCGGCCGTAGAGCAGGCGCACCACCTGGCCGCCCTTCAGGTCGATCGCGGGAAAGAGAATCATGGCCGCCACCCCAGGAAGTTGGAGAGCAGGCGCAGCCCCACGGCCTGCGACTTCTCTGGATGGAACTGGGTGCCGACCAGGTTGTCCCGTCCGACCGCCGCGGTCACCGGCCCGCCGTGGTCGGCGCGCGCCAGCACCTGGGCCGGGTTATCGGCCTCGAGATGATAGGAGTGCACGAAGTAGACCTGGTCGCCGGGCGCGATGCCGGCGAAGAGCGGATGGTCGGCCAGGTCCTTGAGCGCGTTCCAGCCCATGTGCGGAATCTTCAGCGCCGGGTCGAAGGGCTTCAGCGGCACCACCTCGCCCGGAATCCAATCGAAGCCGTCGGTCACGCCGTGCTCCAGGCCGCGGGTCGCCATCAGCTGCATGCCGACGCAGATGCCAAGCAGCGGCCGCCCGCGTGCGATCACGCTGTCCTTCAACGCCTCGATCAGGCCGGCGTGGCCTTCGAGGCCGTGGTAGCAGTCGGCGAAGGCTCCGACGCCGGGCAGCACCACGTGCTCCGCCGCGACCACCGCCTCCGGCTTGTCGGTGACCAGGATCTCGACATCATGCCCGCCCTCACGGGCCGCCCGCTCCAGTGCCTTGGCGGCCGAGCGCAGATTGCCCGAGCCATAGTCGATCAAGGTGACCAGGGACCGCCCCATGCGGCTCACTCCCTAACAGAAGATTGGTCTACAGCAAGGTCGTCGGACCTAGAGCATCCCCTTGGTGGTCGGCAGCACGTCGGCCGCGCGGGGATCGATCTCGCAGGCCTGGCGCAGCGCGCGCGCCAGCCCCTTGAAGCAGGCCTCGATCATATGGTGGTTGTTGGTGCCGTAGAGCACCTCGACGTGCAAGGTCAGCCCGGCGTTCTGGGCGAAGGCCTGGAACCACTCCTTGAAGAGCTCGGTGTCCATCGTGCCCAGCTTGTCGCGGGTGAAGTCCACCTTCCAGATCAGGTAGGGCCGGTTGGAGACGTCGAGCGCGACCCGGGCCAGGGTCTCGTCCATCGGGATGTAGGTATGGCCGTAGCGGCGGATGCCCTTGCGGTCGCCCAGCGCCTGCGCGACGGCCTGGCCCATCACGATGCCGCTATCCTCGGTGGTGTGATGGCCGTCGATCTGCAGGTCGCCCTCGGCCTTGACCGTGACGTCGAAGAGGCCGTGGCGGGCGATCTGGTCCAGCATGTGGTCGAGAAAGCCGATACCGGTCGCGATCTCCGACCGGCCGCTGCCGTCGAGCCCGATGGTGGCGCTGATGCGCGTTTCCTTGGTGTTGCGCGTGATCGTGCCCACGCGCGGCGTCTTGTCTGTCATGGCTGCTTCCTAGCAGGCCCGGGCGGCCTTGCAAACAGGCGCATCGCGCCGCTCCGGCCCCCGCTTTCCGCGGGTCAGGAGGGTGCCGCCAGTGCCCCGGTGACTCTAAGCGAACGCTTTAGGCAACCTGGGCGCTGCGGCTCAGGGCACAGTGCGACCAGATCTCCGACAGCGCAGTGACCAGCGCGTCGATCTCCTTGTCGCCGTGCACCGGCGAGGGGGTGATGCGCAGGCGCTCGGTGCCCTTCGGCACGGTCGGGTAGTTGATCGGCTGCACGTAGATGCCGTGTTTGTCCATCAGCCAGTCGCTGATCATCTTGCACTTCACCGGGTCGCCCACCATCACCGGCACGATGTGGCTGGGGTTCGGCAGGGTCGGAATGCCCAGCACCGCGAGGCGGTGGCGCACCTTGGCGACGACGTCGCGATGGCGCTCGCGCTCGACCTGGCTGGTCTTCAGATGCTGAATCGAGGCGCGTGCCCCGGCCGCAATCGCCGGCGGCAGCGCGGTGGTGAAGATGAAGCCCGAGGCGAAGGAGCGCACGAAGTCGCAGAGCGCGGTCGAGGCGGCGATGTAGCCGCCGACCACGCCGAAGGCCTTGCCCAGGGTGCCCTCGATCACCGTCAGGCGGTCCATCAGGCCCTCGCGCTCGGCGATGCCGCCGCCGCGCGGCCCGTAAAGGCCGACGGCATGGACCTCGTCCAGGTAGGTCATGGCGCCGTGGCGCTCGGCCACCTCGCAGATCTCGGCGATCGGGGCGATGTCGCCGTCCATCGAGTAGACCGACTCGAAGGCGACCAGCTTCGGCCGTTCCGGGTCCAGGTCGGCCAGGCGCCGGTCCAGGTCCTCGACGTCGTTGTGCTTCCAGATCTGCCGCTCGGCCTTGCTGTGGCGGATGCCCTCGATCATCGAGGCATGGTTCAGCGCGTCGGAGAGCACGACACAGCCGGGAATGCGGCTGCCCAGGGTGCCGAGCGCCGCCCAGTTCGAGACGTAGCCCGAGGTGAAGAGCAGCGCCGCTTCCTTGCCGTGCAGGTCGGCGAGTTCGGCCTCCAGCAGGACATGCTCGTGCGCGGTGCCGGAGATGTTGCGGGTGCCGCCGGCACCGGCGCCGCAGCGATCCAGCGCCTCGTGCATGGCGGCCAGGACCTTGGGGTGCTGGCCCATGCCCAGGTAGTCGTTGGAGCACCAGACGGTGACCGGGCGCTGGCCCTCGGGATGATGGTTGGTCGCCTTCGGGAAGTGACCGCGATGCCGCTCCAGATCGGCGAAGACGCGGTAGTTTCCTTCCTCGCGCAGGGCGTTCAGCTGGTCGCTGAAGAAGGCTTCGTAGTCCATGACCAAGGTCCTCAGGCGCAAACGGCAAAACGGCCGCGGCCAAGCAAGCACTGCTCACCAGGCTGCAACGCGTGGGACCCTAGACCCATTGTCGGCCGAGAGCCATGTGCCAAATGTTCGCCTTGCCGACAAGACAGCCATGACTCTCCATCCAATCACCGGCTTTCTGTCCGGTCGCGAATGGAGTAATCTTCCAGTGGTCCGTCGTTGCACCCTGGAGGCGCAAATGGGGACTGCGGCAGTCGAGCGGAAACTGACCACCATCGTGTTGGCCGACATCGTGGGGTACAGTCGCATGACCAGCCGCGACGAGGCCGGCACGCTGGCCGCGCTCAAGTCGCAACGCAAGGAACTGATCGAGCCCAAGATCGCCCAGTACGGTGGGCGGACCATCAAGCTGATGGGCGATGGTATCCTGATGGAGTTCGCAAGCGTCGTCGATGCGCTTGCCTTCGCGGTCGAGATGCAGTGCCAGGTCGCACTGCGGAACGAGGCGATCGCCGCGGACCAGCGCCTGGTCTATCGCATCGGCATCAATACCGGGGACATCATCGTCGAGGGCGACGATATCTATGGCCATGGCGTCGACGTGACCGCCCGGCTGGAAGCGCTGGCCGATCCGGGCGGCATCTGCCTGTCGCACGCCGTATACGACCACGTGAAGGGCAAGATCGACCTCACCTTCCAGTCCATGGGCGAGCATCTGGTCAAGAACATTCCCGAACCGGTCTCCGCCTTTCGAGTCGTGCTCGACGATAGGGCGCTGGCCCTGGTCACCCCCGTTCGCCAGTCGGGAAGACGGAGCAGGGTCCTGCGACCGGCCCTGGCGGCGGCCTTGCTGGCGGCAACCCTGGCCGGGCTCGGCTGGTGGCAACCCTGGATTCCGGAAGCAGCTCCGGCCACCGACAAGGGGCGAAGCCTGTCGCTGCCCGACAAGCCGTCGCTGGCGGTCCTCCCCTTCGACAACTTCGGCGGCGATCCACAGCAGGACTATTTCGCCAAGGGCCTGACCGAGGACCTGATCACCGATCTTTCCAAGATCTCCGGGCTCTTCGTCGTCTCCCGAAACGCTGCGGCGGCCTACGAGGGCGAGCGGGCCGACACCGCGCGAATCGCCCAGGCACTCGGCGTACGCTACCTGATCGCAGGCAGCGTGCGCCGCTCGGAAAACCAGGTCCGGATCACCGTTCAGCTCATTGACGGCCAGACCGAGCAGAGCCTCTGGGCCGAACGCTACGACCGCGTCCTCGACGACATCTTCGATATGCAGGACGAGGTCATACAGCAGATCACCTCCCGCCTGACGGTACGCCTCACGACCTCCGAGCAATCCCGCCTGGCGCGGATCCCGACCAAGAACCTGCGTGCCTACGACCTCTACCTTCAGGGCGAGGCGCTGCTCGCCGCCGGCTCCGACGAGATCGGCCAGGCGCTCGACCACTACGCCGCCGCCATCCGCGAGGATCCCGATTTCGCCGAGGCCCATGCAGGCTATGCCCAGGTGGCGCTGGAGATCTGGTGGCGCGACTACAATCAGGTGCTTTCCGGGGCCGTCGCCCGCCGTCGCGCCCTGGACTCGGCCGGACGGGCCCTGGAGCTGGACCCGGAGAACGCACGCGCCTACGCCGTCCTCTCCCTGCTGCAGCTCCTGGACGGACGCCACGACCAGGCCATCGCGTCTGCGCGCCAGGCGGTCGAGCTGCAACCGGGAGAGGCCTCGATCAAGGCCAATCTGGCGCTGATCCTCGCCTTCTCCGGCGAGCACGAGGCGGCGGTCGACGCCCTGGCCGAAGCGCTGCGTCACGAGCCTGCGCCCAAGACCACCACCCTTCTGACCAGCGGCATCGTCTACTACATCGCCGGGCAGTACGAAAAGGTGGTGCAGGTGCTGAACCTGGTCCGCCAGCGCAGACCGAACAGCGAGACGGCACTGGAGTTCCTGGCGGCCGCCTACGCACAACTCGGCAAGACCGCCGAGGCGCGTTCCGCCATCGACAAGGTGCGGATCACCTTCCCGCACATCAGCCTTTCCTACTACGACCAGTTCTATAACTACTATCGCGACCCGGCGGACCGCGCACAGCTCCTCTCGGGGCTGGAGCGCGCCGGTGTCCCGGAATGGCCCTTTGGTTTCCAGGCCGACGAGGCCAAGCTAGTCCGGTCCGCGGACCTGCCCTCCGTCGTGATCGACCGGACCTGGGTCGGCGAACTCGAGGCCGGCGGCTCCTTTGTCCAGTCGATCGACGCGCTCGGCCGCCTGGCTTACCGCAGCCAGCAGTCGGTCCTGACCGGCAAGATTCAGCTCTATGGCGACCAGATGTGCCAGCTTGTCGATGGCTATTTCCTGGGCCGGCGTCTTTGCGGCCGGATCTACCGCCACGGCCTGCCGGCAGAGGGTGAGGACTATGCCTACGTCTATGTCGGCCCCGACGCGGTCAAATACTTCTCGCTCTCCCCCTGAAGGAGCGGCCGGAGCCTATTTGACGCCGGAATGACGGGCAAGCAGACGGAGAGATGATAGCCACCGGCTAGGCTCAGACCGGAATGCAGAAGCAGGCGCCCAGAGCGCGCGTGATTGGATGCTGCAATTCCGCTCCGGGCCAACCCACAGGAGGATCGAAAGAGATGCTTCGCAAGATGCCGGCCATCAGCCTTCTCGCCCTGGCAGCGGTCCTGGTTCAACCCTTGGCAGCGCCTTCCGCCGCTGAAGAGGGCAGCCTTCTCGTACACGCTGCCGCAGCCGACGACGATACCGCCCTGCTGACCCGCTTGGCCCAGCAGGGGGCCGATCTCAACGCACGGGACGGGACCGGCCAAACACCGCTGATCACGGCCACGCTGGCGCGGAACGCAAAGGCCGCACGTCTTCTGATCGAGAGCGGAGCGGACATCAACGCGCGCACAAGCCGCGGGCTGACGCCACTGCATGCGGCCGCCTACAGCGGCGACTTCGATACGGCCTTGCTGCTGGTAAAGCGGGGCGCTGCGGTGAGCGACTCGGCCAACGTCTTCGGCATTGCGCCGCTGCATGCCGCGGTGGAGGAGAACCACGGCGACATCGTCGAGATGCTGCTGGCGGCAGGCGCCGAGCTCGAGGTGAAGGAGCGCAGCGGCTACACCCCGCTCACGCGCGCGGTCTTCGCCGAGTACTGGGACCTGGGACGCCTCCTGGTCAGGGCAGGTGCCCGCTGCCAGCCCGAGGAGGTGCTGGGGCCGGAGCTCTTCGCTCTCTGCAGCGATCTGAAGCCCTAGACGCGGCGCGTACAGCAGACGCACAGCCAAAAAGGAACAACGAACCATGAAGACGTCCAAGCCCATGACGATCCTGCTGGCGACGGCTAGCCTCTGCGCCCTCCTGGCAGTGGCCACGCCCGAGACGAGGGCGGGCGAGATCAACACCGGCTACTTCGGCAACGTCGCCATCGAAGGCTATGACCCGGTTGCCTACTTCACCCTGGGCAAGGCCGTCCTCGGCAAGAACGAGTACGCCCTGGATTGGCTTGGTGCGGAATGGCATTTCCTGTCCGAGGAGCACCGGGAGCTGTTCGCCGAGAATCCGATCGCCTACGCCCCGCAATACGGCGGCCACTGCGCCGATGGCGTGGGCTATGGCGACAAGACCGCCAACATCGATCCCCAAGCCTGGGTGATCATCGACCAGAAGCTCTATCTGAACTCCGGCCCGGCGATGCGCGAGGAATTCGTGCAGTCGCCCGACATCCGCAAGCAGGCGGAGGCCAACTGGCCGACCGTCCAGGCCTACCTCTTGTCTCAATAAGCCGGATCACGATCACTGCTGCAGTGAGAAGTAGCGGATGCTCTCGGGGCTGACGAACACATAGTCCAGTCCGTCGGACGAAGGTCCATCGCCCGCCGTGTTGCGATACACCCGGCCGCAAAGGTCGCGGTTCAGGAAATAGCCGTCGAAGCGCTGGCAGATGCGGTCGCCGCGGATCTGGGCCCGACCGGTCAGCAGGCTCTTCTCGCTGTGGTAGGCCAGATCTCCGCGCGGGCCAATGGTCTGCACGAAGGCGATGCCGGTCTGGTTGCGGCCGGCCCAGGTGCGGTCGATCGCGAGCCGCGGCAGGTCCCGCGCCGGCACTTGGTCCGCGTCATCGGGTACAAAGCCATAGGGCCAGTCGGGAAAACCGGCCCGTCCCAGAGCCTCGAGGTAGCGCTCACGCTCCGCCTCGGGGCGATAGTAATCGTACATCGTCCTGAAATAGTTCAGGTTGGCGGCCGGGAAGCTGGCAAGCAGGGATGCGCTGGCCGACGCCGCCCGCACCTCGTTCCCGCTCATGGCATGGGCTGCGGCCAGGAACTCGTTCAAGGTCTCGCTGTCCGGAAGCAGTGCGAGCGCGCTCTCCAGCTCGGCGATCGCACGCTCGGGCTGGCCGGCGATGGTGTAGACCATCCCGGCCAGTATGAGCAGCGTGATCTTCGGTCGGGGGCGCAGCCGCCGGGCGAAATCGATCTCCGCCAAGGCGGCCTCGCGCTCGCCCGAGTAGGCCAAGACCAGGGCCAAGGTGGCGCGGGCCTCAGGGTTGCTCGGCTGCAGCCGGACCGCCCGCTTCGCCGAGGCGATGGCCAGAGCATGCTCGCTGTCGACGAGCTGAATGATCGCAAGGACCATGAAGGCCCGCGCGTTGTCCGGGTCGAGCCGGAGTGCGGCGCTGGCCGCCGCAAAGGCTTGCTTGCGTGCGATTGCCCCGATCAGGAGGTCATTGAGGTCGCGCTGCCAGATTTCGGCGGCCGTCCGGGCATAGCCGGCATAGGCATCGGCGTAAGTGGGATCCAGGCGAATGGCCCTGGCATAGAGGTCGAGCAGCGCGCGCGAACTCTCGGCATCGGCGGTGAGGTAGCTCTTCTCCTCGGCCCGAAGATAGAGGTCGTAGGCTTCGAGATTGCTGGTCGGGACCCGGGCGATCCCACTTTCCTCGCTGTCCGTCAGCTTGACCGCGAGCGCGGCCAGCACCGCAGCGGCCACCTCCCCCTCAAGGCTCGGCAGCGCAGCGGCCAAGCGCTCGAAGCCTTGCGACCAGACCTCTTCGCCGGTCTCGCCGTCGATCAGCCATGCAGTGATTCGCAGCCTCTCTCCCGATCGCTCCAGGCTGCCACCGACCAGGTGACCTACGCCGAGCTGGCGCGCGATCGCCGGCGGGTCGGAGACTGCATCGCCCGCTGCCAAACCGGATTGCGGTCCGATGACGAAGAGCCCGGAGATCTTCGAGAGTTCGTCGAAAAGCGCCGTCGCCAGTCCCTGTGCAAGAGCCTGCGACGGCACATCCTCTCCCCTCTCCTCGAATGGCAGCACCGCCAGGGAGGGTCCCGGCGGCAGCTCCCTGGCCGGGGCCTCACTGCGCGGTACTCGTTTCGATCTCTGCTCCAAGCCGACCCACAGCGCTCCACAGAGGAGGACGGTAGAGAGCACCAGAGTCACGGTCCTGCGGCCGGTCGGCCGCATAGCCTTCCACCAAAGCAGTCGCCCACCATCGGGCTCCGATTTCCGGGCGTCGGCCGGCGAGACCGGTCGACCGATCATCGCCCGGGCGGCCTCCGTCTCGCCGGACGGCAGGACGCCGAGATCACGCTCCAGCAGCTCCCGGCAGAGCGCATACTGCTGCAACGCCAGGCCGGGTAAGCCGCGCTCGGCGAAGAGCCTGATGAGACTGCAGTGCGCCTCCTCCAACAGGGGATCCAAACTCAGCAGGCGCTGTGCCGAGCCGGTGGCCGCAACCCTGTCGCCGGCGGCCCACTGGCGGTCGAGCAGAGCCTTCAAGACCGCAATCGCACGCCCCTGCAGCCGCTGGCGCTCGACCAGAAGGCGATGCTCCGCCACCTCGTCAGGCAGCGAGATGCCGGCCAAGAGTTCGCCGCGATAGAGGTCGGCTGCGCCCTCCAGCGCCTCTCGTTCCTCGCGAAGGGCAAGCGCCTCGAACCTGGCCAGGTCGGTAGCGACAAGGTCGGGGTCCAGCCAAATCTCCTCCCCTTCGCCGCACAGAGGAGAGGACTGCCCGGCCTCCTCGAAGCTCTTCTTCAGGGTCCAGAGCAGTTGCCGCAGGCTGCCGCGTGCCTGAGTGTCGCCACGGTCACCCCAAAGCAGGCTGTGAAAGCGCTCGCGGCGCTGCCGCTTCCCCAGGTCGAGTGCCAGGAGCGCCAGCAGACACTCTGCCTTGGCCCCCGGCAGCGCCACGCGTTCCCCCTGGTCCGAGCGGACCTCGAAGTCACCCATGAGGTTGAAGCGGAGCATGCGCGTCTCGTCCGTGGCAGACCCACTGCCGGCTACCTCGACTTTACCAGGCAGCGGGACGGAACTCAAAACTTCACGGCTGCCGCTTCGCGACGGCGCCAGCCAAACGGTCGGAACGGGCCTGCTCACAGGCCCGTCCGCACGTTCTCCACGTCAGGCGGCGGCGTACTCCTGCACCGCCTCGAAGCCCTCGAACTCCGGCGGACCGAGGTAGAGGTCGCGCTGGCCACCGGCGTTCTTGTGGGCCTGGCGGAAGGCCTCGGACTTGGTCCAGGCCTCGAAGTCGGCCCGGCTCTCCCAGATGGTGTGAGAGCTGTAGAGGGTGTGGTCCTCGCGCTGCGGCCCGCGAAGCAGGTGGAACACCCGGAAGCCCGGGCTCTTGTCCAGGTAGGATTCGCGCTTGGCCCAGACTTCCTCGAAGGCCTGCTCCTGGCCCAGCTTCACCCGAAAGCGATTCATCGCGATGAACATGATTGCTTCTCCATAGCCTTGCCCCCAAGCCTGCCTGGTCCGCCCGGAGTGCGCCGGTCGGGTGACGATCGAAGGGACCTGTACGATTTCCCGTCACCGGCCTGGTGGGAGTGCGGGCGCTCGCCGCGCGAGGCCGGGGATCGGACTCCCCGCTCGCGGGACACCCGCCTACTTGGCCCAGCACCGGCCGGCTGACAAGGGAAAAGCGGCCCGCTCACCTCGCCGCCAGGCCGGCGTGGGCCGCTACCCCTCCAGCCGGGCGATCAGGCCACGCCCCGCCGCCTGGATATGCGCGGCCAGCAGGGGCTCCGCGGTCTCGAGGTCGCCCTGGCGGTAGGCCTCCAGCAAGGCATGGTGTTCGGCCTCGGAGCGCGGCTGCCAGGCGAGGTCCCGCCAGGCGGCGAAGAGATAACGGGCGCTGGCCACCTGCAGCTCGGCGATCGCGGCGAGCAGGCGCTCGCCGCCGCCGGGGGCGTAGAGCGCGGCATGGAAGCGCCGGTTGCAGCCCTCCCAGGTCTCCAGCGCGGTCGAGGCCTCGGCCTCGCCGAGCACCGCTTCGGCCTCGGCCGCAGCGGCGGCGCGCGCCTCGGGAGCGGCCAAGGTGAGGGCGCGACGCAGCGCCAGGCACTCCAGCGCGCGGCGCATCTCGATCAGCTCGCGCACCTCCTCTGCCTTCAGCAGCGGGACCCGCACGCCCCGCCTCGGGAGGTTCTCCAGCAGGCGGCGCGACTCGAGACGTCGGAAGGCCTCGCGCACCGGCACGTGGCTGGCGGCGAAGCGCTGGGCCACCTGGTCCTGGCGCAGCCAGCTCCCGGGCGCGATGGCACCGCTGACGATTTCCGCGGCCAGGCTTTGGGTGATCACGGCGGCGAGCGAACGGTCCTCGCCCGCCCCCGGCTGGGCATCGCTCTTCCTGCTCATTGCAAAATCATAGATAATCTATTATTCCCTGGAAAGTCTTTCATCGTCCTGCAGCAGAGAGGAAAGCCATGACGGCAGCAAGCCCCTTCGCGCGGCGCCCGGCGCGCCTCGCCGAGATCGCCGGGATCGGCGTCGACCGCCTCGGCGATCTGGCCGACAACGCCGGGTCCGACCTGCTGCGGCTGGAGAACCTGGACGTCGACCTGCCGCCGCACCCGGCCGCCCTGGCCCGCACCCGGGAGGCCGCGGCGATCGACGACGACAACAGCTACCTGCCCTTCATCGGCCAGCTCGGCCTGCGCCGGGCGGCGGCGGCGCATGTCTCGCGCCTCACCGGGCAGCGCTACAGCGAGCGAAACTGCCTGATCTCGGCCGGCGGGCTCTCCGGCATCCTGAACGTGCTGCTGGCGACCATCGAGGTCGGCGACGAGGTGATCGTCACCGACCCGACCTATGCCGGCCTGGTCAACCGCATCCGCCTGGCCGGCGGCGTGCCGCGCTTCGTCCCCTTCCGCTTCCGCCCGGGCGAGCCCTGGGAGCTGGACCGCGCGGCGCTGGCCGCCGCCATCGGGCCGAAGACCCGCGCCTTCCTGCTGATGTCGCCCTCGATGCCCAGTGGCGGCCTGCTCTCCCGCGAGGACTGGCAGGAGGTGGCGGCGCTGGCGAGCGCGCACGACCTGCTGTTGATCCTCGATTCGGCGATGGAGCGCCTGCTGTTCGACGGCCGCGAGATCTTCCACCCGCTGCGCCTGCCCGGCCTGGCCGAGCGCAGCGTGGTGGTCGGCAGCGCCTCCAAGGAGCTGCGCATGATCGGCTGGCGGGTCGGCTGGATCGTCGCGCCCGAGGCGCTGATCCCCGACCTGGTGGCGGTCTCGCTGGCCAACGTGGTGGTGCCGGTCGGCATCGCCCAGGCCGCCGCCGCCATCGCCTTGGAGGAATCCGAGGCCGACCTGCCGGCCTACGTCGCCGAGCTGCAGGCCCGCCGCGACCTGATCATGGCGGAACTCGAGGGCCTCCCGGTCGGCCTGCCCGCCGGCGGCTGGTCCCTGCTGCTGCGCTGCGCCGACCTCGGCTTCAGCGCCGAGGAAGCCTCCGACCGCCTGCTGGCCCAGGGCATCGCAGCGACGCCGATGACCGGCTGGGGCCCGGAAAACGGCGCCCCCTTCATCCGCTTCGTCTTCGCCAACGAGAGCTGCGCACGGCTGGCAGGGATCGGCGGGAAGGTGCGGCGGGCGCTGGAGGGTTAGCTGCTGTGTCTTACAGCAAGCCAAAGTCGAAAGGTCCTACGGTCAAGCCGTAGGACCAGTCTACGCATCGATCCCTCTCGGGAAATCGCAGTCGAATCCCGACGGACGCCCCCTCTTCGAGAGCGCCCGCCGGCAAGCTTCTAGTCCAGGTCCCCAGCCAGGGCGGCGCGGACGGCTTCGGGCAGGACCACCATGTGGCCGTACTCGGGATGCTCGATGCCGAGGATCACGCGGGCGCCGGGGGTCTTGAAGGCGGCGGCCTGGGCCTCGGTCAGGGGGAAGTGGACGAACTGCACCGAGGAGGCCTTGCCGTCGGCCGAGGTGCGGTCAACGTCGGCCTCGGGCACGCTCATCGCGCGGCTGCCGTCGACCTCGATGAACATGGTCTCCTCGACACCGCCCAGCTTGCCGAGGAAGGTCGCCCGGCGCTTGGGCTCGTCGATCTCGAACATCACCGTGGCGACCAGCTCTCGCCCCTGCGGGATCAGCGGATTGTAGGCGGCCAGCTCGTCGGCAATCTGCTCCTCGCCGCCCTTCTCGATGTAGAGCATCTCGTGAATCTGATGCCACATCGTCTCGTAGTTCTCGAAATAGAAGGTCGCCACCGGGCCGACTTCCAGCCGACGCAGCTTCTTCTTCGCCACCAGGTCGCGGCGTAGCTGCTTGCGCTCGCCGGCGTAGGCCTCGAGCGGCAGAATGTCCTTGCGGGTGATCGCCCGCTTCGGTTCCAGGGTCACGGTCACAAGCTCCTCCTTCGCAGGCCGAAAGGGCTAGTAGTCCAGCCCATAGGCGCGTGCGAACAGTTCGATGGGATGGGGGGCCTCGACGAACTCCGGCTTCTTCTCCATCGAGAGTGCGTCGATCCCCTGGCGCAGGTGCTCGCCGGCAAGCGGGCACTCGGAGGACAGATAGGTCTTCGCCGGCACGTTCTTGCCGTCGGCCGCAGCCGCCTCCGCCTTCTGGGCGACGGTCGCTGCCTGGCGTGCGGCTGGACGTCCGACCTTCAGCGCCACCTCGAAGTTCCCCTTCATGATGCCCCAGGACCCGCCATGTCCAGAACAACGTAGGATCTGCGTCACCGGCGTCTCGGGGACCAGCTTCATCATCTCGTTGGCCTTGTTGCCCATGTTCTGGGCTCGGGCATGGCAGGCGATGTGCAGCGCCACGCCGCCGTCCAGGGGCTCCAGGCCCTCCGCCAGGCCTTCCTTCTGGGCGATGTCGACCACGTACTCGGTGATGTCGGAGGTCGCCAGGCTCAGCTTCTCCACCGCCTTGTCGTCGGGCAGCAGCAAGGGCCACTCGAACTTCAGCATCAGGGCACAGGAGGGGGTCAGCGCCACGATGTCGTAGCCCTGGTCAATCAGCTTGCCCAGCTCACGCGAGACGGTCTTGGCGCGATCCGCCACGCGGCCAACATCGCCGCGCTCGAACTGCGGCATGCCGCAGCAGCCGGGATAAGCGACCACCGTCTCGACGCCGTTCTTGGCCAGCACCGCCTGCGCGGCACGGCCGGTCGCGGGATTGTTGTAGTTGACGAAGCAGGTGGCATAGAGCGCCACCTTGCGGCCGAAGGCCGGCGCGTCGCCGTTGACCGCGGGGCTGGACTTCTTGGCCTGGCTCTCGAAGGTGCGGCCATGGAAGGCCGGCAGGTGCGCCTTGGCGTCGATGCCGGCAACCTTCTCCATCAGCGGGCGGGTGGTCTTGTTGCTGGTGCTGCTGGCCCAGTTGCAGAGGCCCGGCGCCAGGCCGGCCAGGCGGCCGTTCCTGTCGGTCTCGGTGATCTGCTTGCTCCAGTAGTCGGACTTGCCCGCCTTCAGCTCGGCCGCGCGATGGCGCAGCATCAGGTGCGGGAAGTCGATGTTCCACTCGTGCGGCGGCACGTAGGGGCAGGAGACCATGAAGCAGAGGTCGCAGAGCGTGCAGGCCTCGACAACCTTGCGGTAGTCCTCCTTCTTCACGCCGTCCATCTCGCCGGTCGGCCCCTCGTCGATCAGGTCGAAGAGGCGGGGGAAGGAATCGCAGAGATTGAAGCAGCGCCGACAGCCGTGGCAGAGGTCGAAGACCCGCTCCAGCTCGGCCTCGATCTTCTCCATGTCGTAGAAATCGGGGTCGTTCCAATCGATGGGATGCCTGACGGGGGCGTCCAAGCTGCCTTCGGCCATCCGAAAATCCACTTCCTCATAGCCTTCGGAGGACCGCTGCCGCCGGCGCGGTGACCTTCCCGGGTTCTACAGGGTGTTGGGGAGCGGAAACGGCCGCTCTCCCCGCCCGTTCAAGGCGCGCGTCGAGGCGGGAGCGCCGATCGGGCAAAGCGGGGCGCAGGCGCGCCCGGCGCAGTGGGCCGCGGCCGGAGCCAGGCGCGCCTGCGCCCGCTCCGGCCGAAGCCCGAGCGCGAGGTTAGCCGTCGAGGCCGTCCAGAGCCTTCTGGAAGCGGCCAGCGTGGCTCTTCTCGGCCTTCGCCAGGGTCTCGAACCAGTCGGCGATCTCGTCGAAGCCCTCTTCGCGCGCGGTGCGCGCCATGCCCGGGTACATGTCGGTGTACTCGTGGGTCTCGCCGGCGATCGCGGCCTTGAGGTTCAAGCCGGTGTCACCGATCGGCTCACCGGTGGCGGGGTCGCCGACCTCCTCGAGGTACTGCAAGTGGCCGTGCGCATGACCGGTCTCGCCCTCGGCGGTGGAGCGGAAGACGGTCGCGACGTCGTTGTAGCCCTCGACGTCGGCCTTCTGTGCGAAATAGAGGTAGCGGCGGTTCGCCTGGCTCTCACCGGCGAAAGCGGCCTTCAAGTTGTCTTCGGTCTTGCTGCCCTTAAGTTCCATCGGAACGATCTCCTCCTAGCTTTGCCTATCCACAGGTCCGGGGCGCGTAACCGCAAGCCACGGCCTGAGCCTGGGATCTCTGCTATGTCGAGCGGCACGAACCCGCGACCGGCCAGAGCCTTCGCAAGAGCACCGACGACAAAGAGAGATGTAGGCTGCTACAAGGGCTTGGTCAACAGTTTAGAATGATTTGAGAATTATTATCAAGGCGGGTGCCTTGCCGGTCAGTGGGTCTGCCCCTCTTCCGGCGCCAGGCGGATGATGACCTCAACTCGCGCCACCGCGCGTCCGGCAGGCGCCTCCGGAAGACGTGCCAGGCTGACCTCGTAGCCGGGGATGTCGGTCAGCTCACCATTGCCTTCGTCGTAGAAGTGATGGTGCTCGTCGGTGTTGGTATCGAAATAGGAACGCCCGCTGTCGACCACAACCTCGCGCAGCAACCCTGCCGCCGTAAACTGGTGCAGGGTATTGTAGACGGTTGCCAAGGAGACGGAGATCTTCTCGTCTTGCGCTTCGCCGTGCAGGGTCTCTGCGGTCAAGTGCCGGTCGCCGCCCTCAAACAGAAGACGGGCGAGAGCCAAGCGCTGGCGCGTCGGGCGCAGACCCGCTGCACGAAGACGTTCCAAGACGGGGGAGAAGGGGCGTGACTGTGTCATGGCCATTTATCTAGTGACTTTGGAACCAGTTTAAAGCGGTAAGCTCTAAGCTTATCAAGCCTTTTGGAATCGCTTAAAGCCTTACTTTGATGCCGGGACCCAGAATCGACCTGCAGGAAGGAGGGCGGACAAGCCGCCAAGTACCCCGAACCGACCGTGACATAGGGCGAGGAATCGAGCGGACCAGCCAAGGGCGAAACTGTCGCGGATCCCTCGCGCCGCCACTAGTTTGAGACCAAGCGCCCCGCAAGGCTTTGGCCCGCTTGCATTCCGCTGCCGGGTACGATAGTCAGCATCGGATAGGGGCCTGCAGTCTGCACGGCGTTTCGTCGCCGCTTGTTGCCGGCTGCGGCTCCTTGAAACAAGCAAACGGCAGTAAGGCCTCGCCCTGCCGGTTGGAGGTTACGGTCCCTTGAGCGATACGACCGGTCAGAGCGCGGAGCGCAAGACCAGCTTCACCTATCAGGATCTGATCGACTGTGCGCAGGGGCGCCTGTTCGGACCAGGCAATGCGCAGCTTCCCATGCCGCCCATGCTGATGGTTGACCGGATCAAGAGCATCACCGAAAAGGGCGGCA
Source organism: Rhodospirillaceae bacterium N.6G (assembly GCA_046233115.1). Lineage (GTDB taxonomy): Bacteria > Pseudomonadota > Alphaproteobacteria > Kiloniellales > JACOMY01 > JACOMY01. Next base: position 81,255 of record JBJXHM010000018.1, read on the forward strand.
AGCACGGGCGCGGCGAAATCATCGCGGAATACGACATCACGCCGGACCGCTGGTTCTTCAAGTGCCACTTCGAGGGCGATCCGGTGATGCCCGGCTGTCTCGGGCTGGATGCCCTCTGGCAGATGGTGGGTTTCTTCCTGGGCTGGGTCGGCGCCCCCGGGCGCGGCCGCGCGCTCGGCGTGGGCGAGGTCAAGCTGACCGGACAAGTGCTGCCCACGGCCAAGAAGATCGTCTACCATCTGAACCTCAAGCGCGTGATGCGCGGCAGGCTGGTGCTCGGGATTGCCGACGGCAGCATGAGCGTGGACGGCAAGACGGTCTATGAAGCCAAGGATCTGCGGGTCGGCCTGTTCAAGACGGAAACGGCCTGATTCCCCGGATCGAGCGTACTGGAGCCAGGAGCATGCGACGTGTCGTCGTGACGGGGATGGGCATCGTCTCCTCGATCGGCAATGACAAGGCCGAGGTGACGGCTGCCCTCAAGGACGGCCGCTCTGGCATTGAGCGCAACGAAGAGCAGGTCGAGATGGGCTTCCGCAGCGAGGTTGCGGGCACTGTCAAGCTCGACATCGAGGCGCATCTGGACCGCAAGCTGCGCCGCTTCATGGGCGACGGCGCGGCCTACAACTACATCGCCATGAAGCAGGCGATCGAGGACGCCGGCCTGGAGCCCGCGGACATCTCGAACGAGCGCAGCGGCCTGGTGATGGGCTCCGGCGGCACCTCGACCCGCGATCTCACCAACGCCTACACCATCGCCAAGGAACGCGGGGTGAAGCGCATCGGCCCCTTCATGGTGCCGCGCATCATGTCCAACACCAACTCGGCGACGCTCTCGGTGCCCTTCAAGATCAAGGGCGTCAGCTACACCATGAGCTCGGCCTGCTCGACCTCGGCGCACTGCATCGGTCACGGCATGGAGCTGATCCAGCTCGGCAAGCAGGATCTGGTCTTCGCCGGCGGCGGCGAGGAGCTGTCCTGGACCGCCTCGATGCTGTTCGACGCCATGCCCGCGCTCTCGGCGCAGTACAACGACCAGCCCAGCAGGGCCAGCCGGCCCTTCGATCGCGACCGTGACGGCTTCGTCATCTCCGGTGGCGGCGGCACCTTGGTGCTGGAGGAGCTGGAGCACGCCAAGGCGCGCGGCGCCAAGATCTATGCGGAGTTGGCCGGCTACGGCGCCACCTCGGACGGCTATGACATGGTCCAGCCTTCCGGCGAGGGGGCAGTGCGCTGCATGCGCATGGCGCTCTCCTCCATCGGCAACAGCCGGGTGGACTACATCAACACGCACGGGACCTCGACGCCGATCGGCGACAGTGCCGAGTTGAAGGCAATCAAGACGGTCTTCGGCGACGCGGCGCCGCGTATCAACTCGACCAAGTCGCTGACCGGGCATGCGCTCGGTGCCGCCGGCGTCAACGAGGCGATCTATTCCCTGCTGATGATGCAGGAGGGATTCCTCGCGGCCTCGGCCAACATCGACAACCTGGATGAGGAGGCCGAAGGCCTGCCCATCCTGCGGGCACGTGAAGACGACGTGCAGATCGACTGCGTGCTGTCGAACTCCTTCGGGTTCGGCGGCACCAATGCAAGCCTCGCCTTCAAACGCTACGAGGGTTAGGTCCGGCCGCTCCGCCGTCGTGGCCCCGCTGCCAGGCGGGGAGCGAACGGCGGGAAGGTTGACGTGCGAACGAGCCGAAGAGGCTCGTCATTGAAAGAGGGGAGGTCTCCAGGTGCAGGCTCTCGAGGGGTTGATGACCGGGAAGCGTGGCCTGGTGATGGGCGTCGCGAACGATCACTCCATTGCATGGGGGATCGCCAGCGCGCTGCACGAGGCCGGCGCCGAGCTGGCCTTCACCTATCAGGGCGAGCCCTTCGGCAAGCGGGTCAAGCCGCTGGCCGATTCCATCGGGGTGAAGCACCTGCTGCCCTGCGACGTCGAGGACGAGGAGTCGCTGGCCGCGGCCTTCGACACGCTGAAGCAGGACTGGGGCAGCCTAGACTTCGTGCTTCATGCCATCGCCTATTCCGACAAGGAGGAGCTGAAGGGCCGCTACCTCGATACCAGCCGTGCCAACTTCAAGCAGACCCTGCTGGTCTCCTGCTATTCCTTCACCCAGATCGCCCGTCTGGCCCAGCCGCTGATGAATCCGGGCGGCTCGCTGCTCACCCTCTCCTACATCGGCGCCGAGCGAGTCACCCCGAACTACAACGTCATGGGCGTGGCCAAGGCGGCGCTGGAATGCTCGGTGCGCTATCTGGCGACCGACCTGGGCGATGCCGGCGTGCGCGTCAACTGCATCTCCGCCGGACCGGTGCGGACCCTGGCGGGCTCCGCCATCGCCGATGCGCGCTTCACCTTCGGCTGGACTCGCGACCAGTCGCCGATGCGCCGGCCGGTCGCGCTGGAAGAGGTCGGCCGGGCCGGACTCTATCTGCTGTCGGACCTCTCCTCAGGCGTTACCGGCGAGGTGCACTACGTCGACTGCGGCTACCATGTCATCGGCATCCCCTCGCCGCGGCGCCTCACCACCAACGAGGTCTCCAAGGCCAAGGGCAGCCCCGGGCAGGAGTAGTCCTGCTCTATCTTTCGACGCCGCGCAGAGGCACTGGCAGTGCTCTTGCGTTCTGCTTCTGGATGCGTCCAGTGATTCTCCGGTCAAGCCGGAGAACGACAAAAATAGAAATATCAAGTAGTTGCCGACCGACGGCTTGACCGTAGAACCACTCTCCCTTCGTCCCGGCGTCAAAGAGCTGAGCGCGATTATTTCACCGAAGGCGGTGTCCCAACCTGCCTGCCTCACCCGCCCTCGCGGCGGCCAGCGATGTCGAGGATAGGTCCGATGGCCCCAAGGCGCTCGACCGGAGCGCGTTGGGGCCAGGTGCCCTGTAGGATCAAGCGGCCTGTGCCGTCTCTGCCAGGGCCGGCGGGTCGTCGGTGATCGCGCAGTCCAGCCCCATGGCGTAGAGCGCGGCCGCACGCTCGGCCGAGTTCACGGTGTAGGCGGCGGTCTGGAAGCCCTCGGCCTTGATCTGGACGAGCCGCTCGGCGGTGATGCCGGGATGCCAGAGGTGCATGGAAATGCACTCCAGGCGCCGCGCCGTCTCCAGCCAGTCGGCCGGCGGCATCTTCACCAGGTAGCCGCGCGGTGCCTCCGGCCAGACTCGCAGCGCCTCCTCCAGCGAGGCCACCTCAAAGGAGGAGACTAGCGGCAGCGGCAGGGTCGACGGCCAGCAGGCCTTGGCCAGCTCCAGCGACGCGATCGCGGTCTCCCGCGCCAGGCCGGGCGAGGGCTTGATCTCGATGTTGGCGGCCAGGCCGATCTCCCCCAGCAGGGCGATGGTGGCCTCGAAAGAAGGCACGCGCTCCCCGGCGAAGGCCGGCGAGAACCAGCGCCCGGCGTCCAGCTCCAGCACCTCCGCAAGCGGTACCTGGGCGATCTTGCGGCGGTCGTCGGTGGTGCGGTGCAGGGTGTCGTCGTGCATCAGCACCGGGTGGCCGTCGCCGGTCAGCTGCACGTCGAACTCGACCCACCCTAGGCCGAAGTCCTTGGCCTTGCGGAGCGATGTCAGCGTGTTTTCCGGAGCGTGTGCGGCGGCACCGCGATGGCCCATCAGGCGCGGCAGTTTCATTGCTTGTTGTCCTGCGAGGGAGGCGTCGCGGCACCTTGCGTCGGCGGCCCGACGTCAGGCAAGCGCGGCGTCGCCGCATCGCGCCCGCCGCGCCGCCTCTTGCGCAGCAGGGCCGCGATCTCCTTGCCGCTGGGCAGGAAGGGAATCTGCCGTCGCCTGGGTGGCGGATCGAGCAGCAAGCCTACTGTCTGGACCCGCCCCTCGGCGGTGACGACCGCGACCAGTTCCAAGGGTCCCAGCCGTAGGCGGTCGCCGCTCTCCACCCTGTCGCCGAACTCCTCGTCGAAGAGGTCGGAGAGCGTGATCTCCTGGCTTGCCTCCACCTCGAGCTGCCCGTAGCTGTCGGCGAGCGCGGCCAGGCTGGTCTCGCCGCCGATCTGGAAGTCGCCGTAGAACAGCGGATCCTTCGGGTCGATCGGCAACGAGCCGGCGAAGATCTGATCGAACAGCGGCACCTGGTCCGGTGCGGCGAAGAGATAGGCCCGGTCGCCGGCCTTCAGCGGCTCGCCGCGCTTGAGTTCGACGGCATGGCCCTCGCGCAGCACCAGGGCCGGTTTGGCGAAGCGCGGCAGGGTACGGCCGGAGGCGGCCGGGCTCTCGGCCTGCACGCGGTAGGCTACCACCTCCATCTGCGCCCCGCCCGGCAGGCTGAGCTCCACGCGCTCCAGCGGGCCGAGCTTGGGCGGGATGGTGAGCTTCAAGACCCGTGCCATGGGTCGCACGGTCCAGCCCTGCAACAGCAGCGAGGCCAGCACGATGATGAAGGCTGCGTTGAACAGCAGGTGGCCGTCGGCATGGCCGCTGAGCAGCGGCACGATCGCCAGCAGGATCGAGACCGCCCCACGCAGCCCGACCCAGGAGACGAAGGCGGTCTCGGCCCGGCTGAAGCGAAAGGGCAGCAGGCCGATCCAGACCGCGAGCGGCCGGGCCACGAACATCAGCACCGCGGCGATCGCCAGGGCCTCCAGGCCGACGTCGAGGAAGTTGCTGGGCGTGGCCAGCAGCCCCAGGGTCAGGAACAGCACGATCTGGCAGAGCCAGGTGAGGCCCGCCTGAAAACGCTGCACCTCCACCCGCCCCCTGAGACGGCCGTTGCCGACCACCAGGCCGGCGACGTAGACCGCGAGGAAGCCGCTGCCGTTGGCCACGTTCACGGCCGAGAAGAGGGCGACGGCGAGCCCCACGACCAGCAGCGGCGCCAAGCCCTCCTCCAGCTCCAGGCGGGCCAGCAGCCAGAGCACGAGGCCGCCGCCGAGAAGGCCGCCAAGGCCGCCGATCGAAAACTGCATGAGGAAGGAGAGGCCGAACTCCAGCAGGTCGCCGGGATTGGGCGTGCCGACCAGCGGCACCAGGGCCAGCGCCAGGAAGATCGCCACAGGATCGTTGCTGCCGGACTCGATCTCCAGGGTCGCCTTCACCCGCTCGCGCAGGGTGACGCCGGACATGCGCAGCAGCAAGAAGACCGCCGCCGCGTCGGTCGAGGCGACGATGGCCCCCAGCAACAAGGCGCTGACCCAGTCGAGATCCATCAGATAGACTGCGGTCACACCGACCAGCCCGGCGGTGGCCAGCACGCCCAAGGTGGCCAGCACCAGGCCGGGCGCGGCCGCCAGCCGCCAGGTCGACCAGGGCGTCTCGAAACCGGCATCGAAGAGGATGACCGCCATGGCGAGCGACCCGATGAAGTAGGCAAGCGGCGCGTTGTCGAAAGCGATCCCGCCGGGCCCGTCGACCCCGACCAGAAGCCCGATCCCCAGGAAGACCAGCAGGATCGGCACCCCCAACCGCCGGGACAGCAGCGAGGTGAAGGTGGACAGCACCAGCAGTCCCGCTCCGATCAGGATCACCAGGTTGATCAGGGTGAGCACAGGTCAGCTCCCAAGGTCTTGACTTGCCTATAGACTTGCACAGCCTAGCGAATTGCGCGAAGAGCGTGCCAGCTTGGATGGAGGGGAGATCCCATGAGCTTCGGATCGGATAGAGAGAAGTTTCGCAAGCAGGCACTGGAACTGCTCAAGGCCAAGGCCGGCTGGATGATCGGCATCGGCCTGGTGATGATCGTCCTGGGGGCGGCCGCAGCCCTGCTGCCGCATATCGCCACCCTCTCGGTGGTGGCCCTGGTCGCCTACATCCTCATCATCGGCGGGGTCGCCACCCTGCTGAAGGGGATCAGCGGCAGCACCCAGGGCTCGCGCCTCGGCGAGATGGTGCTGGGGCTGCTCTACCTGATCGTCGGCGTGCTGCTGCTGGTGCAGCCGGCGGAAGGCGTCCAGGCGCTGACCCTGATCCTCGCGATCTACTTCCTTGCCGACGGCGTGCTGCGGATCTATCTCGCTTTCCGCCCGGAGAGCGAGGGCCATCGCTTCTGGCCGGCGATCGGCGGCATCTGCTCGCTGATCCTGGGTGCCATCATCATCGCCGGCTACCCCTTCGATTCCATGTGGATCCTGGGCCTCCTGGTCGGCATCAACCTCTTCTTCGCCGGCTTCGGCATGCTGAGCGTCGGCGTCAAGCTGAAGCAGAGCTAGCGGCACGGACAGACGGTGGCCGGACCTCACCCGAGCAGGGTGCCGGCCACCGTCGCCACCAGCACCGCGGCGAAGAAGAGATTCAGCAGACGCGAGGCCCTGGGGTGGTGCAGCAGGCGCGAGAGCGCCGCGCCGGCGACCAGCCAGGCCAGGTGGATCAGCAGCACCATGACGGCGAGCACCGCCGTCTTGGCCAGTGCCGCGGCCTCGGGCCCGAGGCCGGGCAACGCACTGCCGGCATAGACCGCGGCGATCGCCAGATAGGCCTTGGGATTGGCGATCGCCAGCAGGAATCCCGCGAGCGGCCTCGGCTCCCGCCCGGCTCCTGCGGCCGAACCCAGCGGCGGAGCGGTCGCGATCCGATAGGCCAGGTAGAGCAGGTAGACCGAGGCCAGCACGATCAGGACCGGCGCCAAGCCCGGCAAGGCCCACAGCAGCGAGGTCAGCCCCAGCGCGACCGCCAGCAGTACCGCTTCGGTCCCGAGCGCGACGCCGGCCACGTAGGCGAGCGCGCGGCGTGGGCCGAAGCCTGCGGTAACGGCGGCAACGCTGATCGTCGCCGGCCCGGGGCTGCCCATGACCACGATCGAGGCGAGCAGCAGCGCGAGCACCCCCTGCGCGCTGTCGGGTGGCGTTGCCATCTGTTCCAAGACCGGCTCCTCCGCTAGCTTTGCTTCATGGGCAAGAGGCTAGACGGCGGCGGCCAGAGCAGGCTTGAAGGCTTGTGCGCGCCCGAGGGACAAAAGGGTGGGACACTGCTGCGTGGCGGGCGCCCGGCCGGCGGGGTGGAACGGCTGGCGGCACGCTTCCAGGAGCGGCGTTTCGCACTGCATCGCCACGACAGCTACGCGATCGGGATCACCACCGCCGGCGTCCAGGCCTTCCACTATCGCGGGGTGCAGCGCCACTGCCTGCCGGGTGAAGCCCACCTGCTCTTCCCCGACGAGCTCCACGACGGTACGGCGGCCGAGGGCAACAGCTTCGCCTACCGCATCCTCTACCTCGATCCCGGCCAGCTACAGCAGGCGCTGGGCGGCAGGCCACTGCCCTTCGTCGCCGATCCCGTGGTGCGGGACCCCGCTCTGCTGGCCACCCTCGCCGCCGCACTCGAGGAGGTCGAAGCGCCCCTGACCACTCAGCAGGCGAGCGAGATCCTGGTCGCACTCGCCGATCTGCTGCAGCGGCTGGCCGGATCGCCGGCACCGCGTCGAGGGAGCCTTCCGATGGCGGCGCTGATGCGCGTGCGCGAGGCTATCGCGGCCGACCCCACCACCCGGCTCTCCGCCGCCGATCTGGAGCGACTGGCCGGCCTTGACCGCTGGAGCCTGGCACGGCAGTTCCGGACCGCCTTCGGCACCAGCCCCAGCCGCTTCCGCACCATGCGCCAGCTCGCGCTCGCTCGCAGCCTGATGGCAGAGGGCGAACCGCTGGCCCGTGTCGCGGCAGGTGCCGGCTTCGCCGACCAGAGCCACATGACCCGCCTGTTCAAGCGTAGCTACGGCCTGACGCCCGGCCAGTGGCTGACGGCACTCGGTACGGCGGCGGAGGAAGACCTCCGTCTCTGATCAGTAGGCCAGTTCGGTGTAGGCCGGATCGACGGAGCCTTCCCAGCGCCCGTTGAAGGCCTCCAGCGCCCGCTCGGCCGGGGTGAGACCGCTCTCCGCGATCTCCTTCAAGGGCGAGAGGAAGTGGCGCTCGTCGCTGATCAGGTCGAGGGTCTTGCCGCGCGCCTGCAGGCCGGAATCGGAGATCGCCAGCACCTGCTTGGCCAGGTCCGCCACGGTGCCACCGCGGAAGGGTGCCTTCAGCGCCAGGCGCGGGACGCTGTCGCGGAGCTGCTGGTGCTCCTCGGCGGTCCAGTCCTTCACCAGGTCCCAGGCCGCGTCCAGCGCGCCCTGGTCGTAGAGCAGGCCGACCCAGAGGGCCGGCAGCGCGCAGATCCGCCACCAGGGACCGCCGTCAGCCCCGCGCATCTCCAGGAAGCGCTTCATGCGCACCTCCGGGAAGAGGGTGGTCAGGTGGTCGGCCCAGTCGTCCAGGGTCGGCTTCTCGCCCGGCAGGGCCGGCAGGCGCCCCTCCAGGAAGTCGCGGAAGGACTGGCCGCTGGCATCGATGTAGGTACCCTTGCGGTAGACGAAGTACATCGGCACGTCGAGCACGTGGTCGACGTAGCGCTCGAACCCCATGCCGTCCTCGAAGACGAAGGGGAGAATGCCGCAGCGGTCGGGGTCGGTGTCGGTCCAGACATGGCTGCGATAGGTCAGGAAGCCGTTGGGCTTGCCCTCCATGAAGGGCGAATTGGCGAAGAGCGCGGTGGCCACCGGCTGCAGCGCCAGGCTGACCCGGAACTTCTTCACCATGTCGGCCTCGCTGGCGAAGTCCAGGTTGACCTGGATGGTGCAGCTCCGGAGCATCATGTCCAGCCCCATCGAGCCGCGCTTGGGCATGTATTCCCGCATGATCTTGTAGCGGCCCTTGGGCATCCAGGGCGTCTCGTCGCGGGTCCACTTCGGCCGGAAGCCCATGCCCAGCATGCCGATGCCGAGCGGCTCGGCCACGTGCTTCACCTCGCTCAGGTGGCGATGCACCTCGCCGCAGGTCTCCTGCACCGTCTTCAGCGGCGCGCCCGACAGCTCGAACTGCCCGCCGGGCTCCAGGGTGATGGAGCAGCCCTCCTTCACCAGCGCGATCGGGTTCTCGCCCTCGCGCACCTCCTGCCAGCCGAAGTCGCGCGACAGCGATTCCAGGAGCGCGCGGATGCCACGCGGCCCGTCGTAGGGCAGCGGGCGCAGGTCGCCCCAAGTGAAACCGAACTTCTCATGCTCGGTCCCGATGCGCCAGTCGGCGGCCGGCTTGCAGCCCGCCTCAAGATAGGCGACGAGCTCGCGCTTGCTGTCGATCGTCGCTTTCTGACCGCTCTCGTCGGTCTCCTTAGGCGGTGCTGACACCCAGTGCCCCTTTCCTCACGCGCCTGCCGGTCGGCAGGGCCTTCACCTCGCAACCCGCCGCCGTGTCCGGCAGCTAGGCCTCCTCCTCGCCGGCAAGAGAGCCGAGCGATATCCGCCCGGCGACCGCTCGGCGTTCCTCGGGGCGTTGCTTACCGTCACCCCGCCAGGCCTGCCAACAGGAAAGCGCCGCCAAGGCCGCGGTGTCGGCACGCAGGATACGCGGTCCGAGCCCCACAGGTCTAACGAAGGGCAGGCTGCTCAAGAGGTCAAGTTCCCGCGAGGCAAAACCCCCTTCCGGCCCAGTCAGCAATGCCTGCAGCAGCCGGTTGTCGGGGGCGCAGAGCTGGTCGGCCAGCGGCCGGGCCTGACCGGCCTCGGCGCAGAACAGCAGGTCGCGCTCCGCCGGCCAATCCGCCAGCAGGGCGGAGAGGCCGATCGGCTCGGCGACCTCGGGCAGGGTCAGGCGCTCGCACTGCTCGGCCGCCTCACGCACGTTGGCGCGCAGCCGCCCCAGGTTCACCCGCTCGACGATGGTGCGGTCGGTGATCACCGGCTGCAGGCGCGAAACGCCCAGCTCCGTCGCCTTCTCCACCAGGAAGTCCAGGCGACCGCGCTTGATCGGCGCGAAGCAAAGCCAGATGTCGGGCTCGGCCCGCTGCGCGGTCATCAACTCCTCGACCGTGAGCGAGGCCCAGCCCTTGCCCAGGCCCTCGATCCGTGCCGTCCAGGCACCGTCGCGGCCGTTGAAGAGCGCCACCCTGGCGCCGGGCTGCAGGCGCAGGACGGAGCGCAGGTAGTGCGCCCGCGGGGAATCGAGGCCAACCACCAGCCCGCTCGCCAGATCGCCTTCGACATAGAGGCGGGTTTCGATACGCTCGGTCATCGGATTGCTCATCATGGGGCCAGGTCAGGGTGCACAGCTTCACTTTGCGTCGCCTCGAGGTCCGCGACAAGTCCCCCCCGGCTCTGCTATAGGGAGGCGCTTTGCTCCAGGGTGCTTGCCGCATGAGCTTCCACACCGCCTCCGACATCCGTCCCGAACACTGGCTCTATCGCCTGAGCCCCGCCGGCGTCTGGCCCTATCTCAGCCTGATGCGTGCCGACCGGGCGATCGGCACCTGGCTCCTGTTCCTGCCCTGCCTCTGGGCCCTGCTGATGGCACCGATCTCGGCCGGGGCGCCGCCGAACTGGTGGCTGCTGCCGCTCTTCGCGCTGGGCGCGCTGGCGATGCGCGGGGCCGGCTGCACCTACAACGACATCGTCGACCGCAACTTCGACGCTTTGGTCGCCCGCACCGCGACCCGGCCGCTGCCCAGCGGCCAGGTCACCGTGAAGCAGGCGGTGGTCTTCCTCGGACTGCAGCTCCTGGTCGGACTGCTCGTGCTGCTGAGCCTGCCCTGGCTCGCCATCCTGCTGGGCGTGGCCTCGCTGGCGCTGGTCTTCACCTACCCCTTCATGAAGCGGGTGACCTACTGGCCGCAGGCCTTCCTCGGCCTCACCTTCAACTGGGGTGCGCTGCTGGGCTGGGCGGCGGCGGTCGAGGGCCTGGCCTGGCCGGCGCTGGCGCTCTACCTGGGCGGCTTCTTCTGGACCATCGGCTACGACACCATCTACGCCCATCAGGATCGCGAAGACGACGCCCTCATCGGGGTCAAGTCGACGGCACTGAAGTTCGGCCGCAAGACGCGGCGGTGGGTGACCCTCTTCTACATCCTGGCCGTGATCGGTTGGGGCCTCGCCGGCTGGATCGCCGGACTGGGCTGGCCCTTCGCGCTGGGGCTGGCGGCCGCAGCGGCACAGCTTGCCTGGCAGGTGGTGACCCTCGACATCGACGACGGGCCGGGCTGCCTGTTGCGCTTCAAGTCCAACAAGTGGGCAGGGCTGCTGCTGGCCGCCGGCATCCTCGGAAGCTACTGGGCGACCGCCCCGAGCGTCGGATGACCGCTGCCAAGAACCCGCCCGCCTTCATCGCCGAGCACAGCCTGGTCGAGAGCCCGCGCCTGGTGCCGGAACTGCGCCTGCACCTGGCCTCGGAGCTGCTGCCGATCTGGCAGGCGAGCGAGGCCTGGCTGGAGAAGCAGGGTGTCGACCCGCCCTATTGGGCCTTCGCCTGGGCCGGCGGTCAGGCGCTGGCCCGTTATCTGCTGGACCGGCCGGAGCTGGTGCGCGGCCGCCGGGTGCTGGACTTCGCCGCCGGGTCCGGGCTGCAGGGCCTGGCCGCCAAACTCGCCGGGGCGGAGAGCGTGGAGCTGGCCGAGATCGACCCCTTCGCCTGTGCCGCGATCCGCATGAACGCGGCGCTGAACGGCCTGGAGGTCCGGGTGCGCGAGGAGGACCTGATCGGCCGCGACGAGGGCTGGACGATCGTGCTGGCGGGCGACGTCTGTTACGAGCAGCCGATGGCCAGCCGGGTGGTTCCCTGGCTGCGCGCGCTTGCCAAGCGCGGCGCGGAGGTGCTGCTGGGCGACCCCTCGCGCAGCTACCTGCCGCGCAGCGGCCTGGAGCGGCTGGCGCACTACGCCGTGCCCACCACCCGCGAGATCGAGGACAGCGACCTGCGCAACACCGCCGTCTGGCGCGTGCTGCCCGACGAATCCTGAGGCGGCTCCGGCAAGGCAGCAGCGGCAAGCAGTCGCCCGCTCCGGTTGTATACCACCAGCGAAAACGAGCTAAGTAGCTGGCGATTGCTGCGTTTTTGCGAAGCAAAGCGCTTGGCATCGCAAGTCTGCTACGGCAGCATAGCGGGCTAAGGCCGCCAAGACGGCCCCCGAGGGACGCTGAATCGACGTTTGGCCCTGAAATTTCCCGCTAGACGCTCCCTTCCCGACGGTTTCCGAGGGAGCCTACGCCTAGAGAAGGAGGAGCAGAATGGACAGCATCCCGAGCGAAGGTATGACCGCCGTTACCCACCCTTTGGCGCCCCTCACCAAGGACGAGATCGAACTGACCTCCAGCCTGCTGCGCGCGGCCCTGTCCGACCAGGCACCGATCCGCTTCGAGACCATCGAATTGATGGAACCGCCGAAGGCGGTCGTGCGCGCCTTCAAGCCGGGTGATGCGATCGAGCGCCAGTCGCGGGCGAACGTCTATACCCGCCGCGACGCCGGCGTCTGGCGCTGCGTGGTCTCGCTGACCAAGAAGGAGGTCATCTCGATCGACTTCCGCGAGGGTGTCTTCCCGCTGATCCAGCTCGAAGAGTTCGAGGAGGTCGAGAACGCGGTCAAGAACGACCCCACCTTCATCGCCGCCTGCAAGGCGCGCGGCGTCACCGACATGGACCTGGTCTGCGTCGATCCCTGGTCGGGCGGCAGCTTCGACGTGGCGGAGGAGAAGGGACGCCACCTCTGCCACACCTTCGCCTGGGTCCGCTCCTACGAGGACGACCACCTCTACGCCCATCCGATCGAGGGCCTGAACGCCATCGTCGACGTGAAGACCGGTGAGGTCCTGCGGGTCGACGACCACGGCGGCGCCCCGATCCCCAAGGCCGACGCCAACTACGCCGCCAAGTTCCAGGACCATTTCCGCGAGGATCTCAAGACCATCGACGTGGTCCAGCCCGAGGGCGTCAGCTTCAAGGTCGAGGGCTCGCACCTCACCTGGCTGGACTGGTCGCTGCACATCGGCTTCAACGCACGCGAAGGCCTGACCCTGCACGACATCAAGGTGAAGGATCGCCCGATCGTCTATCGCGCCTCGCTGTCGGAGATGGTGGTGCCCTACGGCAGCCCGGAGGCCGGCCACTACCGCAAGAACGTCTTCGACATCGGCGAGTACGGCCTGGGCAAGCTCACCAACACGCTGACCCTGGGCTGCGACTGCCTGGGCGTCATCCACTACATGGACGGCTGGCTGAACGATCCCGAAGGCAAGGCCTACAAGCTGCCCAACGTCATCTGCATCCATGAGGAGGACTACGGCATCCTCTGGAAGCACTGGGATTTCCGCACCGACAAGACCGAGGTGCGGCGCGCCCGGCGCCTGGTGGTCTCGGCCATCGCCACGGTCGGCAACTACGAGTACGGCGCCTACTGGTACTTCTATCTCGACGGCACCATGGAGTTCGAGATGAAGGCCACCGGCATCATCAACACCGTGGCCTGCGAGCCCGGCAAGCCCTCCAAGTACGGCGTCGAGGTGATGCCGGGCGTGGTCGGCCAGATCCACCAGCACCTCTTCTGCGCGCGCCTGGATCTGGCGGTCGACGGCGACAACAACACCGCGGTGGAGTGCAACACCGAGGCGGTGCCGCCGGGTCCCGAGAACCCCTACGGCAACGCCTTCTTCCAGACCGAGACGCCGCTCACCCGCGAGAGCGAGGCCGGCCGCCGCTTCGATGCCACGACCCAGCGCTACTGGAAGTTCTACAGCGCCGACAAGACCAACGCGATGGGCAAGAAGACGGCCTACAAGCTGGAGCCGAGCCACACGGTGACGCCCTACCTCGATCCCAAGGGCCCCTCCGGCCGCCGGTCGGGCTTCATCTACAACCACCTCTGGGTCACCAAGTTCGACCCCGAGGAGCGCTATGCCGGCGGTGAGTTCATGAACCACTGCGACGGCAGCGACGGCGTACAGGCCTTCGTGAAGCAGGACCGCGAGCTGGTCGACGAGGACATCGTCGCTTGGCACGTCTTCGGCCTGCATCACCAGCCCCGGCCGGAGGATTTTCCGGTCCAGGCCTGCATCAACTGCGGCTTCAAGCTGATGCCGAACGGCTTCTTCAATGGTCAGCCGACCATGGACATGCCGCCTTCGGACAACAAGGCCAGCCGCAACGCGGATAGCTGCTGCGCCTCGTAGGGGCTAGAAAGCGGGAAATAGGGGGGGTGAGCCAAGGCTCGCCCCCCTTTCGTTTTCTTTGCCGGCCGCTACTCCAGCAGGCCGTCCAGACGCTCCAGTAGCTCGAAGTCTTCCAGGTCGTCCAGGCCGCTGCCGGTCAAGCGGGCGGCGAAGTTCGAACGTTCCTCCGTCTCGGCGATCCGTTCCAGGATCACCTCGACCAGGGTCCGTCCGGGCAAATAGAGGTCGACCAGGCGCTGTTGTAACGCCTGCTGGGACAGCGCCTTGTGCGGGCGCCCCTCTGCCGCGACCGAGTCCAGGCCAACCGGCGCGCCATCCAGCAGCAGGGCGCCGCGATTGCCGACATAGCTGGAGAGCACCTCGGGCCGGGGACCGACCTCAGGCAGGAAGGCGGCCGGCGGCAGTTGGCCGTAGCTGTAGTTCATCCGCTCGGTCTGGTGCATGCGGGCAAGCTGTTGGCGCGTGAGCCAGGTCACCGCGACCCGTGCCAGGCAGCCGGGCACCGAGGCCAGGGTGGAGGTGATGGCGCCATAACGCGCGACGTGGGCGCCGTAGACCACGTCGTAGCCGGCAAGCCAACCGTAAGTTACGGGGATGACCGCGTTGCTGCCGAACTTGCGCAGCAGGTGTGACGGCGAGCGGTTGGAGCCATGCGCGACGACGGCATAGCGCCCCTCGAAGAGCGCAGGCTCACTGTTCCGGGTCAGGGGCACCAGCCCCCCGGATCGCAGCAGGTAGGAAGCCTCGGGCGCCTCGTAGGGATAGTCCAGCGCCAGTGACAGCAGTTCTTCGGGATCTTGCGGCAGAGACCAGATCATGACGCGTCACTCTGCCTTCAGCCGACCGGCTGGTCCAGAGCGTTCGAGATCACCAGACCGCACCCCTCGGCGACGCACCCCACCGCCCTGCGGCGGGCGCCGTCAACCGGCCCTTCGATCGCTTGCTCCGATCAGTCGGAGCAAGGCGGGCAGTCTTGACTCATGCACTCGATGCGGTAGCGCGAAAAGCAGTTGTCCACCTTCTGCCACGACCGCTTCTGCCACTCGGCTTTGGCGACGTTGTAGTTCTTGAAGGGACCGATCCACTCTTCGTCTTTTCCCGGGACCACGGTGCAGAAGTGGGTATTCGTGTATTCCCCACCAACGACCCAGTACTGTTGCATTGCCCTGACCTTCTCCGTTTGACCAAGCCTCTCGAGAGGCCCCCTCTCCCTAGGCCCGTCCCCCGCGAATCAAATTTGAGCGCGTTCCCCGCACGCCGCAAGCGGTGAATAACCAAACTATAGGAAGCCCTTGGCCCGAAAAGGCATGAGGCTTTTGCAGGGCCGATGGAAAGCAAGCGCGGCTGTGGCCAATCGCCAGGGCAAAGCGTCGGTTTCACAAAGATAGGCGACGCCTTTCGGCGGATTTTCGCCGCTGCCTGCCGCCGCGCCTGCTGCTGCGGCGCTCGAACCGCAGCAGAGTTGCGAGGATGCCACAGATCGGACAATAAGCCTTCAGCGCGGGTTTCATCCCCGATTCCGGCCGCGGCCCTTGCCCGACGCGGCGCGGCGCGGCAGGTCTGGTGCGGTGCCGCCGGATGCCGGAAGGAGTGCGTCTATGCCCTATCGTTCGCTGCGCGAGTTCATGGACCGGCTGGAGCGCCAGGGCCGCCTGGTCCGGGTCAGCCACCCGGTCTCGCCGATCCTGGAGATGACCGAGATCCAGACCCGTCTGCTGGCCGAAGGCGGTCCGGCGGTCCTGTTCGAGCGCGTGGTGCGGCCGGACGGACGCCCCTACCCCATGCCGGTGCTGGTCAATCTCTTCGGCACGGTGGAGCGGGTCGCCTGGGGCATGGACCGCGAGCCTGCCGGCCTGCGCGAGGTCGGCGAGACCCTGGCCTTCCTGCGCCAGCCCGAGCCGCCGGGCGGCTTCCGCGAGGCGCTGGACTACCTGCCGCTCTTGAAGACGGTGATGGCGATGCGCCCGAAGAGCGTCGGCCAGGCGCCCTGTCAGGAGGTGGTGCTGACCGGCAAGGACATCGACCTCGACATGCTGCCCGTCCAGACCTGCTGGCCGGGCGAGCCGGCGCCGCTGATCACCTGGCCGCTGGTGGTGACTCAAGGCCCCACGGGCAAGAAGGAGGACGCCTTCAACCTGGGCATCTACCGCATGCAGGTGCTGGGCCGCGACCGCACCCTGATGCGCTGGCTGAAGCACCGCGGCGGCGCCCAGCACCACCGCCGCTGGGGCCTGGAGAAGCGCGAGCCGCTGCCGGCCGCGGCGGTGATCGGCGCCGACCCCGGCACCATCCTGGCCGCGGTGACACCGGTGCCCGACACGCTGTCGGAGTACCAGTTCGCCGGCCTGCTGCGCGGCCGCAAGGTGGAGCTGGTCGACTGCAAGACAATCCCGCTCAAGGTTCCGGCCGAGGCCGAGATCGTGCTGGAGGGCCATGTCAGCCTGGAGGACTACGGCGACGAGGGTCCCTACGGCGACCACACCGGCTACTACAACTCGGTCGAGCCCTTCCCGGTCTTCACCGTCAGCGCCATCACCATGCGCCGCAACCCGATCTACCTCTCGACCTTCACCGGCCGGCCGCCGGACGAGCCCTCGGTCCTGGGCGAGGGACTGAACGAGGTCTTCATCCCGCTGCTGCAGCAGCAGTTCCCGGAGATCACCGACTTCTGGCTGCCGCCGGAGGGCTGCAGCTACCGGATCGCCGTGGTCTCGATCAAGAAGGCCTATCCCGGCCACGCCAAGCGGGTGATGCTGGGCGTCTGGAGCTACCTGCGCCAGTTCATGTACACCAAATGGGTGATCGTGGTGGACGACGGCATCGACGCGCGTGACTGGAAGGACGTGATGTGGGCGGTCTCCACCCGTATGGACCCGGCGCGTGACATCACCGTGATCGAGAACACCCCGATCGACTATCTGGACTTCGCCTCGCCGCTCTCAGGTCTCGGCTCGAAGATCGGGCTGGATGCCACCGACAAGTGGCCGCCCGAGACCAGCCGCGAGTGGGGCCAGACCTTACGCATGAGCGATTCGGTGATCGACCGCATCGACCAGATCTGGCCGAAGCTGGGCCTGCCGGGCAGCGGCAAGGATATCTGGCGGCGTTAGTGTCATTCTCACAGGCGGCACCGGCCCGCACCCCCGCCCGGCCGCCCACGGAAGTATCCTGGAACTGGGCGGCCGGGCGGGGGTGCGGGCC
>JBJXHM010000019.1:0-86964 GCA_046233115.1 Rhodospirillaceae bacterium N.6G
GCGAGGACAAGCTGGTCTTCGCCAGCGGGCTGGAGGTCGGCAGCTTCGCCTATATCGGCGCGGCGGCCTTCTCCGGGGGCGGCAACTCCGAGGCGCGCTTCGATGGCCCCCGGCAGATCCAGGTGGACCAGGACGGCGACGGCTCGGTCGATCAGGCTTTCCTGGTCGATGGCGTCACCGCAGCCAACCTGCTGACCGCCACCGACTTCGTCTGGCTGTAAATGACGGAAGGGGCAGAGCCCAGGCTCTGCCCCCCAACGCAGCTCGCCAGTAGGTGCGTCAGAAGCCAGATCAAGCAGATCTGGCTTCTGTCCGTTCCGGCTGCTCTTCTTCTCGGCCCGGCACCTCATCCGAATTCCATTCGGCGATCACACCTCATTCGCAGCGGTCCTGCCGCGGCCCCGGCGCGGAGCAGCCGACGCGCCAAGATGAAATGACATAATTCGTTGATTGTCATGTCTTGGAGTGGCAAGCTCCGGCACCCCATGGATTCGCCGACCGGGGGCGGAAAGGCATTGCTTGCGACGGCTCAATCCGCAGAATGGTTAGGCTGACCGGAGGAGTATGGTCCTTGTGCGTGTCGAACTAACCGTGGCGCACCAGCAAGACGAGAGACGCAGGTCGAACGCGAGGGGTAAGGAACGTGGCAAGTATCGTAGGGACCAACGGCAACGACACGCTTGTCGGCACCAACGGCGACGACCGGATTTTCGGTCTCCTTGGCGACGATACACTGATCGGGCTGAACGGCCGAGACAGCCTCCTGGGAGCGAGCGGCGCCGATTCCCTCTTTGGCGGCATCGAGAACGACAGCATCGTCGGCGGATCGGGCGCCGATCTGCTCTACGGAGCCGAGGGACGCGACACCCTGCGCGGCAGTGACGGTCCGGACACGATCTTCGGGGGTGTCGCCAGCGACATCATCGACAGCGGACACGGTCTGGGAACCCTGCACGGCGGCAGCGGCAACGACACGGTCATCATGGACCGCACCGACGAGACTGACGATCTGGTGGTGACCATGACCGGCCTGGGTAACGGCTTCATGTCCGATGGGCCCGGCGGCACCACCGGCAGTGAGATCTTCTCCGCCGATACCCTCTCCTTCCAAGGCGGCGACGGCAACGACACGATCTTCGGCGCCGCAGAGCAGGACCACATCCGCAACAATACCGGCGATGACACGCTCTTCGGCGGCAGCGCCGACGACACGCTCTTCGATCACTCCGGCAACGACCGCTTCTACGGCGGCTCCGGCACCGATGTCGCCTTCACCGGCAGCGGCGACGACTACATCGCCCTGGGGGCCGCCACCGGCTCCGATCGGGGCTTCGGCCAGGACGGCGACGACACGATCATCGGCAACAGCAGCGGCAGCGCGGCCCTCTTCGGCGGCACCGGCGAGGACCGACTCTACGGCGGCAATTTCGTCAACGGCGGCGAGGGCGACGACCTGGCGAAGGCTGGCAGCGGCTTCAACAACATCAGCGGCGGGGAGGGCGACGACACCCTCTACGGCGGCCAGGGCGGGGACTTCATCAGGGGCAACGAAGGCAACGACGTGCTCTTCGGCGGACGCGGACGCGACGACCTCAACGCCGGCGAGGGCATCGATCGGGTAGACGGAGGCAGCGGCAACGACGCCGTCACCTTCGACCGGCGCGATGTGACCGACGACCTGGTCTTCGTGCTGCAGAGCAGCGGCCAGGGCTTCTTCCTTGACGGCCCCGGCGGCACCACCGGCAGCGAGTTCGTCAATGCCGAAACCCTGTCGATTGAAGGCGGCCAGGGCGACGATACCTTCTTCGGCGACGGCGGCGGCGGCGAGCGCCTGGACGCCAACAAGGGTGACGACAAGGCCTACGGTCAGACCGGCGAGGATAGCTTCTTCGGCGGCAGCGGCGACGACAGCCTCTACGGCGGCTCCGGTCGCGACGCCATCTTCGGAGGCTCCGGCAACGATGTCCTGGACATGGGCGCCAACTCCGACTTCTTCGGCGAGCGCGCGGTCGGCGGCACCGGCAACGACTATCTGCGCGCCGATGCCGACGCCAATGCGACCCTGGACGGCGGCAGAGGCGACGACCTGCTGGTCGGCGGCAAGGTGCAGAACGGCGACGAGGGCAACGACACGGTCCTGGCCGGCAACGGCGACGACAACGCCTCCGGCCGCGACGGCGACGACCGGCTCAGCGGCCAGAACGGCAAGGACTGGCTCCGGGGCGGCAGCGGCAACGACCTGCTGTTCGGCGGTGTCGGCAACGACACCCTCAATCCCGGCTCCGGCATCGATGTGGTGGTGGGCGACAGCGGTGTCGACCTGCTGGAGATGTCGCGGCTCTACCTGACCCAGGACCTGACCCTCGACATGGCCGGCGGCAACTCGGCCGTGGTCAACGACGGCAAGAACGGCCGGCCCGGCAGCGAGCTGCACGGGATCGACCGGCTCGACTTCACCGCCGGCCTGGGCGACGACCTGCTCGGTGGCGGTTCGCTGGACGACCGCCTGGACGCGCGCAGCGGCGACGACGTGGTCAAGGGCTACAGCGGCGACGACCTGCTTCAGGGCCGCAACGGCGACGACACGCTCTACGGCGGCAGTGGCAGCGACAGCGCACGCGGCGCCGGCGGCGACGACACCATCTTCCTGGAGAAGGACGGCGTGCTGGACCGCGCCGACGGCGGCACCGGTAGCGACCGTCTCTATGGCGAGAGTTCCGGCCAGGACCGGCTCTACGGCGGCGACGATGACGACTGGCTCTACGGCGGCACCTTCGTACTGGGGGGATCGGGCAGAGACCTGCTGCAAGGCGGCTCGGGCAAGAACCGTCTCTTTGGCGAGGAGGGCAGCGACAGCGTCTTCGGTGCGGCGGGCGATGACCGGCTGGGCGGCAACGGCGGCGACGACAGCCTCTATGGCGGAGACGGCGACGATGACCTGGAGGGCAACGCCGGAGACGACCTCCTGGTGGGCGGATCCGGTGCCGACGAGCTCTTCGGTGCCGGCGGCAACGACACGCTCCAGGCCGGCTCCGGCGCCAACGTCCGCGCCTTGGGCGGCACCGGTGACGACCTCTTCCTGGTGGGTCTCGACGGCTCCACCGCCGGCGAGACCCTGGACGGCGGCATCGGCGACGACACCCTGGCCTTGCTCGGCACCGCCGAGCTGGCGGCCGGCGTCATCGTCAAGAACATCGAGCACACCATCCGCCTGGGCAGCAGCGGCAACGACATCCTGACCGGGAGCGGCGGCGGCGACACCATCTTTGGCGAGAGCGGTGACGACAGCCTCCACGGCGGCGATAGCCGCGACGTGCTGCGCGGCATGGCCGGCAACGATACCCTGCTCGGCGATGACGGCAACGACCTGCTGTTCGGTGGTACTGACAGCGACCGCATGGAGGGTGGCAGCGGCGCCGACACCATCCTGATGGGCTCGGGCGACACCGCCTTCGGCGGCTCCGGCGACGATGCCTTCCGCTTCAACGGCGAGACCCTGGGTGTCGACGGTTCGGCCCGCCCGGTGATCCGCGACTTCGACGGCGTCAGCCTGGGCGCGGCCAACGGCACGGACAAGCTGGTCTTCGCCACCGGGCTGGAGGTCGGGGCCTTCGCCTACATCGGCTCTGCGGCCTTCTCCGGCGGCGGCAACTCCGAGGCGCGCTTCGCCGGCACCGGCCGGGTGCAGATCGACCAGGACGGCGATGGCAGCGTTGACCAGGCCTTCCGGATCACCGGCCTCACCGCCGCCAACCTGCTGACCGGCAGCGATTTCGTGTGGCTGTAGCCTAAACTGCCGAGCAGATCCTCTCGGCTACCTGGCCTCGTCGATCATCGCCATGGTCTCGCGCTCGACCCGCTCGGCGATCGCCGCCAGATCGGGATCGGCGGAGAGCTGGGTGATCATGGCGGCTGGGCGGATCATGCCGATCATCGTCTTGCCCGCCTCCTGGTAAACCGAGATCCGGCAGGGCAAGGCCATGTTGAGATGCATCGCCTTCCCCAGGACGCCGGCGGCCTCGGCGGGATTGCAGATCTCGAAGATCCGGCAGTCGTTCGGGAAGTCCACGCCCTTCGCGCGCAGGGTCTCGGCCAGGTTGTGGACGTGCAGCACGCCGAAGCCGTGCCGCTTCACCGCGGCCTCCAGTGCGCTGGCCGCCTCGGCCGGGGATTTCTCGCTTTCGACGATGTAGAACTGGGACATGGTCACTCTCTGTTGGGTTGCTGCAACAAGAAGGGGGCCGCGCTTGGCCCCCTTCCCCACTTCTGGATAGAAACCTTGGCCGACGGCGTCTGAGACACGCCACGGCGAGCAAGGGACGGGCAGATCAGCCGGGTTTCACCTCGATCTGCTGGGCGGCCGGTTTGGCCGCAGGCTGCTTGGGCAGGGTGACGGTCAGGACTCCCTGCTTGAAATTGGCTTCGATCTTGCCGGATTCGACCGTATCGGGCAGCGCGAAGGAGCGCTGGAAGGAGCCGAAACGGCGCTCGGTCAGGTGGTAGTCCTTCTTCTTCTCGGAGGTCTCTTCCCGCTTCTCGCCGGTCACGGTCAGCACGCCGCGCTCCAGCTTCACCTGGATGTCCTTCTCCTCCATCCCCGGCAGCTCCAGGGAGATCTCGTAGGCATCGTCGTGCTCGCTGATGTCGGTGGCCGGGCGCGCCACCGGCGTGCCGCCGCGCGGCGCCGGAGACGGCCAGTCGAACCAGCGGCGACCGCTGCCGAAGGGCCAGCCCTGATCGAAGCCCTCGAAGAAACGATCGATCTCATTCCTCAGGTTGGCCATCGGCTGAGCCGCCTCGTTCGTCTCCGGTTGGGCAGTGGCGCCAGAGGACACAGGAGTCCCAGAGGACTTTGTCACGTCATTCATAACAGAACCCTCCCAAATCAAAGTGCGTGCTCAGTCCGGATATGGGCAGGCCACTCGGCGGTTTGAAGTGATCTAGATCAGAAGTGCAGACCCGCTGCCGCCGCATGCAAGGAGGCACTGTCACCCGGCCCCGGACGCGACGAGCAGAGCCGGAATTCCTCTGGATGGTTGTGCGATCAGGCACTAGTGTCCGAGCCGAGCCTAGCGGGCGATCCAACTGGAGGGGATGAGCTTATGCGGAAGATCATTTTGGCGATGGCGGCAGCCAGCGGCCTCTGGCTCGGCGCTCCGGCGCTGGCGCAGCAGGCCTCGTCGGGTACCATCGCGGCCTCGATCCCGGTCGGCGCCACCGAGCAGGACGTCGAGTCCCACTATGGCCCGCCGACCGAGCAGACCCTCTCGGAGCAAGGCAACGAGATCTGGACCTACGACATCGACGAGGTGCAGGTCGAGCACAAGGACAGCCTGCTCTACGAGCTGGGCTTCTCCTCCGGCAACGAGAGCGAGGACAAGACGGTCAGGAAGTTCCGCGTCTGGTTCGACGCCAACGGCCACGTGACCGAAGCCAGACCGCTCCGCCCGGACGAGATGGAGTAGTCGCAGAGGCCGGACTGCAGTGCGCACCCGGTGAGCGTGGGGCTTGCCGGGCGTGGGTGCCCACAGTCTGGACTGTCTCTGATCGGAAACGGCTTCCCAACCCACGTCTTGAGCCCGCTCGAAACCGAGCGGCCAACGATCCGGATCTGGGAGAGAGATGGCGTCCCCTAGGGGATTCGAACCCCTGTTGCCGCCGTGAGAGGGCGGTGTCCTAGGCCTCTAGACGAAGGGGACCCTTCGAGAGACGGGGTATATAGCGAGACCGGCGCGGGCGCGCAAGAGGCTCATCGCGACAAGGCTGCGAAATCCTGCCGCGCTATCGAATAGAAGACATGCCGACGCAGGCGATGGCCCTCGGCGACGCGGGGATGCTCGAAGTCCAGGGCCGGATCGTGGGTCATGCCGATGCGCTGCATCACCGCCTGGGAGCGCAGGTTCGGCCGCGCGGTGAAGGCGGCGATGCGGTCGAGCCCGCGCTCCTCGAAGCCGTAGGCGAGGCAGCGCCGCGCCGCCTCGCTGGCATAGCCCCGGCCCCAGGCCCAGCGGGCCAGCCGCCAGGCGATCTCGACCGCCGGCGTGAAGGGGGCCTCGAAGGTGACCTGATTGAGACCGACGAAGCCGGCGAAGCGGTCCTCCGGTTTGATCTCCAGCGCGAAGTAGCCGAGGCCGCCGGTCTCCAGGCGCTGCTGGAAGGCCTGGATCTGCGCCGCCGTCTCCTCCCGGCTGTAGGGGGCCGGGAAGTGCTCCATGACCTCGGGGTCGGCGTTCAGCGCGGCGAAGGGCTCCAGGTCGCTCTCCCGCCAGGCGCGCAGGCGGGTGCGCTTGGTCTCCAGCTCGATCACTGCCGCTCTCCTCGTCGCTCGGGGGCAGCGGGTGTAGGCCCGCGCTGTTGAGAGGTCAAGGGGACGGCTCAGCCCTCGCCCAGGGTCACGCGCAGGTAGTTGTCGCCGAGGATGCCGCGGACCTCGCCTTGCGAGAAGCCGCGCGCCTCCAGGGCGGCGACCAGGGCCGGCAGGTCCTCGGGCTGGAAGAAGTCCCAGGGCGGCGGCGGGTAGCCGCGCGGCCAGCGCTCCGGCGCGCGGCGGTAGAAGCCGTAGTCGCTGCCCTCCAGGTACATGAAGTCCAGGCCAAGCCCCAGATGCTCAGGCCCCACCAGCTCCGCCATGTAGGCGAGCTGGCGGCTCATCGCCTCGGCCAGGTCGGTCGGGTGATCGGCCAGGAAGAAGCCGACGCCGTTGACGCCGATCCAGCCGCCGCGGGCGGCGCAGGCCTTGATCTGGGCGTCGCTGATGTTGCGCTCGTGGTCATAGAGCGCGCGGGCGTTGGAATGGGAGATGAGCGGCGGGCGCGTGACCAGGTCGATCGCCTCCAAGGAGGTGCGCTCGCCGCAGTGGCTGAGGTCGAGCAGCAGCCCGGCCGCCCCCAGCCCCGCCACCACCCGGCGCCCCAGGGCGGAGAGGCCGGCGTTGGCCGGCTCGTGGCAGCCGTCGGCGGCGGCATTGCGCTCGTTGTAGGCCAGCAGCGCCCGGGTGACGCCGAGCGCGCGGAAGGGCTCGATCAGGTCGAGGTCGTCCAAGAACGGCGTGGTGGTCTGGAAGTGGAAGGAGACCGAGAGCTGCCCGGCCGCCCTGGCCGCCGTCATGGCCGCGCGGTCGGTCGCCAGCACCAGCCCCGCGTCGGCAGCGACGGCAGCCCGCAGCCGCGCCAGGGTCGAGAGCGCCTCCAAGGCCGAGTCCTTGCCCGCCGCCGCGGTCAGCGAGACATGGTCGAGACCGGCCGCGCGGAAGCGTGCCAGCACGGCCGCCAGGTCGGCGCCCGGCGGCAGGAAGGTCTCGGTCCAGGGCAGCGTGCTGTCGCTGACGATGCAGTGCTCCAGCCAGGGCCGTTCCGCCCGCCAGGTCGCGGTCATGGGATGGTTCCTCGCTCCAAATTATCTATTATCTATCATATGCTGCATCTTCGTCCTAGAGCCTTTCCGCCGCGCGATCGCTCGCTTGAAGAGCTCCAAGCCTCTATTTGGTCGGGCCTCAGCGCCACGAGAGACACTTTGAGTTGATCCTAGTCCCGATCTCCGTCACCCTGGATGGAGGGACCTCGTCAAACAGCACGCAGTACAGATTGGGGAGATTGCCATGTTCAAGCCGTCCGAACGACCAACCGACAGGGCGCGCCTCTGCGGCTTGTCGGCCCTGGTGCCGGCCGTTGCGATGGGGCTCTCGGTCCTTTCGACCGCACCGGCGATGGCCGAGAACGACAGCAAGCCGAACATCGTCTT
The DNA here is from genome assembly GCA_046233115.1 of Rhodospirillaceae bacterium N.6G. Lineage (GTDB taxonomy): Bacteria > Pseudomonadota > Alphaproteobacteria > Kiloniellales > JACOMY01 > JACOMY01. Next base: position 7,741 of record JBJXHM010000019.1, read on the forward strand.
CATCATGGGCGACGACATCGGCATGTGGAACATCGGCGCCTATCACCGCGGGCTATTGGCGGGGCGCACCCCCAACATCGACAAGCTCGCCGCCGAAGGGGCGATCTTCACCGACTACTATGCCGAAGCGAGCTGCACGGCCGGCCGGGCCAACTTCATCACCGGCGAACTGCCGATCCGCACCGGGCTGACCACGGTCGGACAGGCGGGCGCCGCAATCGGCATTCCGGCCAGGGCACCGACCATCGCGACAGCCCTCAAGGAACTGGGTTACGCGACCGGACAGTTCGGCAAGAACCACCTGGGCGACCGCAACGAGTTTCTGCCGACCGTCCATGGCTTCGACGAGTTCTTCGGCTACCTCTATCACCTCGACGCGATGGAGGACCCCTGGCACCCGAACTATCCCAAGGATCTCCTCGACAAGGTCGGCCCGCGCAACGTGCTGCACGCCTTCGCCAGCGACAAGGACGACGCCACGGTCGAGCCGCGCTGGGGCAAGGTCGGCAAGCAGCGGATCATCGACAAGGGGCCGCTCCCGCCGCATCCGACCGAGGGCGTCGAGCTGAACATGGAGACCGTGGACGAGGTCATCCGCGACTACGCCTTCGACTTCATGGACAAGGCGCAGAAGGACGGCAAACCCTTCTTCGTGTGGCTGAACCCGACCCGCATGCACGTGATCACCCACCTCGCGCCCAAGTACGAGAAGATGCGGACACCTGAGAACGGCTGGACCATCCAGGAAGCCGGCATGGCGCAGTTCGACGACATCATCGGCGACGTGATGAACAAGCTGGAGGAGATGGGGGTCGCCGACAACACCATCATCGCCGTCACCACGGACAACGGAACCGAGGGCTTCAGCTGGCCCGATGGCGGCACCACGCCCTTCAAGGGCTGGAAGGGGATGGGGACGGAAGGCGGCTTCCGCGTTCCCCTCGTCGTCCGCTGGCCGGCCAAGATGCAGCCCAACCAGGTGATCAACGAGGTGATGTCCGGGCTGGACTGGTTCCCCACCTTCGTCGCGGCCGCGGGCTACGACGGCGACATCGCCACGGACCTGACCAAGGGCAAGACGCTGGCCGGCACCGAGTACAAGGTTCACCTCGACGGTTACAACCAGCTCGCCATGCTGACCAAGGGTGAGAAGTCCGCACGCAACGAGCTCTGGTACTTCACCGAGTCGACCCTGGCCGCGGCCCGGATCGGCGACTTCAAGTACGTCTTCATCTCCCAGCCCGACGGCTGGTTCGGCCCGAAGGTCAAGCTCGACTGGCCGGGGATCTACAACCTGCGCCTCGACCCCTTCGAGAAGATGAACCTCGGGGACTCGCTCTTCGCCGCGAACTGGTGGGCCTACGAGTTCTGGCGCTTCGTCTTCGTCCAGCAGGAGGTCGCCAAGCTGGCCAAGACGGCGCTCGACTTCCCGCCGATGCAGCCGGGCGCCAGCTTCAACCTCTCGGCCGTCAAGGCACAGGTCGAGCAGGCGATAAGCAGCAAGGCCGGGAACTAGCAGGAAGAGTGGGAGGAGGACGCACCACCGCAAGGCTCGCGTCCCCCCTGGTTAGCGAAGAGGCGCTCATCGAAGGCGCCTCTTTCTCGTTGCCGTACCCGCCTTCACCGCCTCGCTCTGCGATGGGGCTTGCGGAGCGGGGTCGGAGCTGTCTTCTCTCGCCGGAGCGAGGCCAGCGAAAGGGACGCCCGTGACGGCCGAGAGCAGCGACGCAAAGCGGACCAGCCGCCCGAGAACGAGCCGCCTGGGATTGGCGGCCTGGGCGCTCTACGACCTGGCGAACTCCGCCTTCCCCACCGTCATCGTGACCTTCGTCTTCGCCGCCTACTTCGCCAAGGCGGTGGCTCCCGACGAGACCAGGGGGACCGAGCTCTGGGGCATGGCGATGGCGATCTCCGGCCTGGCGGTGGCCCTGCTGGCGCCGATCTTCGGCGCCATCGCCGACCGCGGCGGACCGCGCAAACCCTGGCTCGGCAGCTTCACCCTGCTCTGCCTGGCCAGCGGTGCCGGGCTCTGGTTCGTGACGCCGGACCAGGGGGCGATCGCGCTGGCGCTGATCCTGGCCGGGCTCGCCAACGCCGCCTTCGAGTTCGGCCAGGTCTTCTACAACTCCATGCTGCCGGACCTGGCCTCGCCCGCGAAGCTGGGCCGGATCTCCGGTTGGTGCTGGGGGCTGGGCTATGTCGGCGGGCTGATCTGCCTGGCGCTGACCCTGGTGCTCTTCGTGCAACCGAACCCGCCGCTCTTCGGGCTCGACAAGGTGAGCCAGGAGCAGATCCGTATCGTCGGCCCCTTCGTCGCCCTCTGGTTCCTCGCCTTCGCCTGGCCGCTCTTCTTCTTCACGCCGGACCGGCCGCGCAAGGCCAAGGCGCCCGGCAATGCCGTGACCGAGAGCCTGGGCGAGCTCTGGCACACCCTGAAGGGGCTCAGGCAGCGGCCCTGGATCGTGCGCTTCCTGATCGCAAGGCTGCTCTACATCGACGGGCTGGCGACGCTCTTCGCCTTCGGCGGACTCTATGCCGCCGGCACCTTCGGCATGTCGGTCGAGGAGATCCTGGGCTTCGGCATTCTCTTGAACGTGACCGCCGGCCTCGGCGCCTTTCTCTTCGGCTGGCTCGACGACCGCATCGGCGCCAAGCCGACGGTGGAGATCTCGCTGGTCTGTCTGATCCTGCTGGGCGGCGCCATCCTGCTGGTCGAGGGCGCGCTCTGGTTCTGGATCCTGGGGGCCGCGATCGGGATCTTCGTCGGGCCAGTGCAGGCCTCCTCGCGCTCCTTGATGGCGCGCCTGGCGCCGGCCGAGCAGATGACCCAGATGTTCGGGCTCTTCGCGCTCTCGGGCAAGGTCACCGCCTTCCTCGGCCCCGGCCTGGTCTCGCTGCTGACCGCCGTCAGCGGCAGCCAGCGGGTCGGCATGAGCGTCATCATCGTCCTCTTCCTGCTGGGCCTCCTGATCCTACGTCCCCTGCAGCACGAGCGGAGCGAGGCTACCTAGCCCGGCCGCGGCCGAAGTCCTATAGTCAGGGCAAGAAAGAGAGGACACCGCCATGAAGGTCGACCTTGCCTACGGACGCAGCAGCATCGAGGTGACCCTGCCGGAAGGCGCCGAGCCCACGATCATCCGCAAGCCCCCCTTCCCGGTCCCGGGCAGCGCCGAGAGCGTGATCCGGGCCGCCCTGGAGGCGCCGATCGACAGCGGCCCAATCGAGGAGATCGCGCGCGGCAGGAAGAGCGCCTGCATCCTGATCTGCGACATCACCCGGCCGGTTCCCAACGCCAGCTTCCTGCAGCCGCTGATCCGCCGCCTGATGGCCGCCGGGATCGCGGCCGAGGCCATCACCGTGCTGGTCGCCACCGGCCTGCACCGCCCGAACGAGGGCGAGGAGCTGGCCGCGCTGGTCGGCGACCCCTGGGTGCTGGAGACGGTCACGGTCGCGAACCACTTCGCCGAGCGGGACGAGGACCACGTCGACCTGGGCGTGACCCCGACCCGCGGCACCCCGGTGAAGTTGGACCGCCGCTTCGTCGAGGCCGAGGTGAAGATCGCCACCGGTCTGGTCGAGCCGCACTTCATGGCCGGCTATTCCGGCGGCCGCAAGGTGATCGCGCCGGGCGTGGCCCATCACGAGACCATCCGCACCTTCCACAGCGCCCGCTTCATGGAGGATCCGGCGGCGATCCAGTGCAACCTGGAGAAAAACCCGCTGCACGAGGAGCAGCTGGAGATCGTGCGCATGCTGGGTCCGGTCTACGCGCTGAACACCGTGCTGGACGACGAGCGCCACCTGGTGAAGGCGACCTTCGGCGAGGTGATCGCCAGCCACCTGGCCGCGGTCGACTTCGTGCGCGATTTCACCGAGATCGCCATCGGACGACGCTTCAAGACCGTGGTCACCTCCTCGGCCGGCTTCCCACTGGACCAGACCTACTATCAGACGGTGAAGGGCATGGTGACCCCGCTCGACATCCTGGAGCCCGGCGGCACCCTGATCGTCGCCTCCAAGTGCGGCGAGGGCTTCGGCTCGGCCCACTTCCGCGCCGCCCAGCAGCGCCTGATCGAGCTGGGTCCCGACAGTTTCCTCGACAGCCTGCTGGCCAAGCGCCTGGCCGACGTCGACGAGTGGCAGACCGAGATGCAGCTGAAGCCGATGCGCAAGGGCTCGATTCAGCTCTTCGCCGAGGGGCTCTCGGACGAGGAGCACGCGATCACCGGCGTCGAGCGGATCCGCAGCCTGGAAAGCGCCATCGCCGAGAGCCTCAGACACCACGGCGATCGCGCGCTGGCGGTGATCCCGGAGGGTCCCTACGTGGTGCCCTTCGCGCGGACCGCGGCCTAGCCCGGACCAGCGCTCCTTGGATCGCCATCTTCACCTTGAACCGATCGGCGGGCTCGCCGGCGACATGTTCGCGGCGGCCCTGCTGGACTGCCTGCCTGACCTCTGGAAGCCGCTGCAGGAGGACCTGGCGCAGGCCGGTCTGCTGGCCGAGGTGACGGTCGAGCAGCAGGCCTGCCGGGTCAACGGCTTCGCCGCCGGCCACTTCGCCGTCAGCCTGCGCCACGAACGGCCGAACCCGACCCGGCACTATGCCGATATCAAGCAGCGCCTCGAGGCCTCCGGCCTCGACCCGGCGGTGCTGGCGCGGGCCATCGCGATCTTCGACCACCTCGCCGAGGCCGAGGGCCGGGTGCACGGCTGCCCGCCCGAGAGGGTGCACTTCCACGAGGTGGCGGACTGGGACTCGCTGGCCGACATCGTCGCCGCGGCCAGCCTGATCGAGCGCTCCGGCATCCGCTCCTGGTCCTGCGGCAGCCTGCCGATGGGCCGCGGCCGGGTGCGCAGCGCGCACGGCCCCCTGCCCCTGCCTGCGCCTGCGGTGGTGCACCTGCTGGAGGGCTTTGCGCTTTACGACGACGGCCTGGAAGGCGAGCGGGTGACGCCGACCGGCGCCGCCATCCTGCGCCACCTGATGCCGGGCAACGGCGCCGGCCGGCCTTCGGGCCGGCTGCTGGGCCGCGGCGCCGGCGGCGGCACCAAGCGCTTCGAGGGCGTCGCCAACCTGCTGCACGCCCTGCTGATCGAGACCGCCGGTGCAAGCGCGCCCGGCCGCGACCGCATCGCCCTGCTGGCCTTCGAGGTCGACGACATGACGCCGGAGGCGCTCTCCATCGGCCTCGACCGCCTGCGCCTGGCCGAGGGCGTGCGCGACGTCAGCTACCAGCTGCGCCAGGGCAAGAAGGGGCGCAGCCTCTTCGCGGTACAGGTGCTGGCCGCGCCCGAGCAGGCCGAGGCGGTGGCCGCGCTCTGCTTCCTGGAGACCACCACCCTGGGCCTCAGGCTTAACCTCGAGAGCCGCCTGATCCTGAAGCGCGAGAGTGACAAGGTCGATATCGGCGGCGAGCGGCTGGCGCTGAAGCGCGCGCGCCGGCCCGACGGTAGCATCACCGCCAAGGTCGAGGCCGACGCCCTGGCCGGCGAGGCCGGGCACTACCGCCGCGAGGAGCTGGCCGCCCGCGCGCTGGCCAAGGCCCGCGAGGACGGCGATGACTGAGGAACTGGAACGCCTCCAAGCGCTGCTCACCGGGCAACAGCGTCTGGCGGTCGCGGTCAGCGGCGGTGTCGACAGCCTGACCCTGGCCTGGGTCGCGGGCAGCCTGCCGGGGCTGGAGCTGCTGGCCGTGCATGCCGTCTCCCCGGCGGTGCCGCCCGAGGCCACGGCCCGCGTCCGCCGCCATGCCGCCGACGCCGGCTGGCGCCTCAGCATCGTGGACGCCGGCGAGTACGACGATCCCGACTACCGCAAGAACCCGCCGAACCGCTGCTTCTTCTGCAAGAAGAACCTCTACGGCCGCATGCAGCAGATCACCGACGCGCCCCTGGCTTCCGGCACCAACCTGGACGACCTGGGCGACTACCGCCCCGGCCTGATCGCCGCCCGGCAGGCCGCGGTCTGGCACCCCTATGTCGAGGCCGGCATCGACAAGGCCGGCGTACGCGCGATCGCCGCCCGCCTCGGCCTGGACGACATCGCCGAGCTACCGGCCCAGCCCTGCCTCGCCAGCCGGGTCGAGACCGGCATCGCCATCGCCGCAGACGACCTCGCCTTTATCGACCGGGTGGAGCGGGCCGTGGCCGCCCTGGTCGGGCCGGGCGACATCCGCTGCCGCCTGACCCAGGCCGGGGTCAGGCTGGAGCTGCCGGAAGGCCAGGCGCTTGGCCGGGAGGAGGCGCTGGACCGCCTGCTCGAGCGCCTCTGCAACGAGATCGGCCGCCGCTATGCCGGGCGGCGGGCCTACCGCCGCGGCAGCGCCTTCCTGCAGCCGCGCGGCGACCAGAGCGCGGCATGACCGGCGACCTGCGCTTCGACTGGGAGCGCGAAACGCGCACCGGTGTCCCCGAAGCCCTCTTCGCCGAGGGCAAGAGTGCCGAGCAGATCCTGGCGCTGCTGACCCAGGCCGAGGCGCGGCAGCGGCCGATCCTGATCACTCGGCTGGGCGACGCATTGCACCGCGCGGTGACGGCCGGAGGCCGCTTCGCCCTGGACTACGATCCTGCCTCGCGCACCGCCGTCTTCGGCGACCTCGCGCCGCCACCGCCGCCGGCCAGGGTGGCGGTGCTCAGCGCCGGCCAGGCCGACCTGCCGGTGGCCAGCGAGGCGGCCCGCTGCCTCTCCTTCTTCGGGCTGGCCAACGCGAGCTACGGCGATATCGGCGTCGCCGGCCTCTGGCGCCTCCTGGAGCTGCAGGAGGAGCTGCAGCGCTACGATGTCCTGATCGTCGCCGCCGGCATGGAGGGCGCCCTCTTCAGCGTGGTCGCGGGTCTCACCGCCGCCCCGGTGATCGCGGTGCCGACCTCGATCGGCTACGGCGTCGCCGCCGGCGGCCGCCTGGCCCTGGAGAGCGCCTTGTCGAGCTGCGCCCCCGGCGTGCTGACGGTCAACATCGACAACGGCTTCGGCGCCGCCGCCGCCGCCAGGAAGATCCTGGCGCGGGGCTGAACGTCGCGGCGCAACCTCGTTGACCGCGGCAGGTGAGTTACGACCCGGAATCGGCCAATTCGCGACCGATTTCGTCTGCCAGAGGCCATCAATGACTGGATTGATGCCATGAAGGGCGCCAAAGAGGCCAGGGGGAGCGATTTCCGCTTGACCGGGCTTATCGATACACAAAGCCTATAGACAATCAGCGCAGATTGGGCATCCCGGGTGACAGTACATCCGGATGGCGGCAGGAGCTACAGGAGGCCAGGGGAAGCTCGGGGTCGGAATAGGCTGCTTTGTGAGGACGCCATGGCCGTGATTTTTGGATCCGGTGGTGGAGGTGATCTACTCATAGGGACCTATGGGTACGATACGATCTTCGGATTGAGTGGCGCTGATCGAGCCTACGGACTTGCGGGCAATGATCGGCTCTTTGGCGGCAGCGGGTGGGACCACCACTTCTTCGGCGGCAGCGGCACCGACGCTCTGTTTGGGGGTCTCGGTTCAGGATCCTATTTCTATGGCGGATCAGGGTCGGACACCATCTACGCCCGCTACAGCACCTCTACGTACAACAACATTTTATTCTTTGGTGATGACGGCGACGATTTGATTGCCGGAGGTCAGGGCCGTGATTACCGCTTCTACGGCGGGTTCGGGAATGACTGGATCATTGGATTGGAAGGCGTCGATGCGTCTTTGTTCGGCGGTTTCGGAAACGATACGATTTTTGGCGGCGGCACACGCGATCATCACCTCTATGGCGGTGCGCTGAACGATCGAATCTATGGTGGCGACGCCAACGACACCCTGCTTTTCGGGGATTCAGGGGCAGATTACCTCTTCGGAGGGGACAACCAGGACCGGTCTCTCTTAGGACTTACGGGCAACGATTTTCTCTTCGGTGATGAGGGAAGTGACGACCGACTGTACGGCGGCGGCGGCACCGACCGTATCTACGGCGGCACAGGTGTCGATTACCTGCCGTACGGCGGCGATGGCGCAGACGAGGTCATTGGTGGCAGCGGCAACGATTGGCGTCTCTTCGGCGCGAGCGGAGACGACACGGTCGATGGCAGCGAAGGCAATGACGTTTCCCTGTCCGGGGCGACAGGGAACGACACCCTCCTGGGGCGCAGCGGAAACGACACCTTCTTGTTCGGTGGTTCGGGAAGCGACGCTTTGTGGGGCGGCAATCAGAACGATTTTCTTCTCTATGGCGGCAGCGCCAGCGATTCCCTTTACGGTGGCAGTGGCAACGACAGATCCTTCGACGGTGGTCAGGGCAGCGATACACTGAATGCAGGAAGCGGCGCCGATGCGGCGCTGTTTGGCGGCAGCGGCAATGACCGGCTCTTCGCCGGCCACGGCGATGATCTCTCGTTCTACGGCGGCACGGGCAGTGACAGCCTGGCTGCTGGTGGAGGTAGCGACACTTCCTTCTTCGGTGGCACCGGAGACGACACCTTGCTGGGTGGGAGTGGCTCGGATTCGCTCTTGGTCGGAGACAGCGGCGAAGACGGGCTCTATGGCGGCAGCGGACTGGATGGCCTCTTCTTCGGCGCCGAGGGGGATGACAATCTGCACGGCCTGGACGGTGACGACAGCAGGTTTTACGGCGCCTCAGGCGCCGACAAGCTCTCCGGCGAGAGCGGAAGGGATCGGTGGTTCTTCGGTGGGTCCGGGGCCGATAACCTGCAAGGTGGCGGCGGTGCCGATACCTCCCTGATCGGCGGACAGGGCGATGACCATCTCTACGGCGGCGGGAGCGGCGACAGCTATCTGGTCGGAGCGTCTGGCAACGACACGCTCTTCGGCAACGGCGGTGCCGACAGCCTCTTCTTCGGACAGTCGGGCAGCAATCTGCTCTTCGGCGGCCTTGGAGACGACGACCTGCTATATGGCGGCATCACCGACGATCGTCTCTTCGGCGGATCGGGAGGCGACGATGAGTTGCGAGGCGAGAAGGGCGACGACCGCCTCTATGGCGACAGCGGCGGTGATGGCCGCTTCTACGGCTCCTACGGAGACGACACTGTCTATGGGGGCGAGGGCGACGACACCGGCCTCTACGGCGGAGCGGAGGGTGATCGAATCCAGGGTGACGGCGGCAACGACACCGCACTCTCGGGCGGTGCCGGTGCAGACGATCTCTTCGGCGGCGAAGGCGACGATGTTTCGCTCTTGGGCGGGGCCGGCGATGATCGGCTGTTCGGAGGTGCCGAGAACGACGCTGGCCTGTACGGTGGATCGGGTACGGACCAGGTGCGCGGAGAAGCGGGCGACGACTTGCTGATCGGGGAGAGCGGCGGCGACACCCTGTTCGGTGCAGAGGGAGACGACAAGGCCTATGGTGGCGACGGCAATGATCGCCTGGGAGGAGGCAGCGGCAACGACACCCTGACGGCCGGCATCGGCAGCGACCGTCTAAACGGCGGCAGCGGTGTCGATACCGCCTCTGGTGGACGGGCCAACGACACCCTCATCGTCGATACCGCCGCCGATCTGGTGCGCGAGACCGCAGCCGGTGGATTCGAGGACGTGATCCGCTCCGATGCTCAGGCCTACACCTTGGCTGGCGGAGCAGAGGGCCACGTCGAGCGGGCAAACATCAATAACGCGGTGGGCGGCGGCAGCCTGGTCGGCAACGCCTTTGCCAACACCCTTATAGGCAACGGCGACGGCAACCGCCTGCAGGGAAAAGAGGGCAATGACATCCTGAATGGCCGCGACGGCAGCGATAGCCTGATCGGCAATCTCGGCGACGATACCTTCGTAGTCGATACCCAGAGCGACCGGGTGATTGAGCGGTCAGGAGAGGGCGTTGACCTGGTCCGCGCGGAGGTCGACTACACCCTCGCCAGCGGCGGGACGGACGACTTCATCGAGACCCTGCGCATGCAGGCTGGCAAGGGCGACATAAACGGTGGGGGCAATTTGCTTGACAATATCATCGAGGGTAACACGAGCGCCAACCTGCTCCGCGGGCGCGGCGGCGACGACCTCATCGAAGGCAAGGGCGGCAATGACACCTTGGACGGCGGCGCCGGGGACGATCGTCTGAAGGGTGGCAGTGGAGCCGACAACTTGCTGATGGGCGCCGGCGACATCGCCTTCGGTGGCTCGGGAGAGGATCGCTATCTCTTCGACGGCAGCAGCCTGGGCCTCAGCGGGTCCGACACGCCAATCATCCGCGACTTCGACGGGGCGCTGGCAAACGGTGCCAACGGCCAAGACAAGCTGGTCTTCGTCACCGGGTTGGAGGTGGGAACCTTCGCCTATGTCGGCGCGACCTCTTTCTCCAGCGGGGGACGCTCCGAGGCGCGCTATGCGGGGACGCACCAGATCCAGGTCGATCAGGACGGTGACGGCAACGCGGACCAGGCTTTCTTGGTTAACGGCCTAAGCGACGCAGGCCTGCTGACAGCGTCAGACTTTGTATGGCTATAAGGTCAGCAGGAACCGGCACAACAAACTCGCGCCGTCTTTCCTTGGCGCTTGCTAACAGGAATACAGGGCGCGATCGGCAGCGCGTGGCATCAAATCCAGCCCCTCGCGTCGCGTGGAGACCCCGCTCGATCCGGCGGGTTTGTCGGCAACAAAAACCTTTAGTATCAAATCCCTCTACGATCGCATATCAAGTGTTGCTTTCGGTGGCCGCCGGGATGGATAATTTCATTTTATTGCCTGTTGCTCGCAGAGCCTTCCCCGCGGGGTGAGGTCGGGCGCGGAAGGTGCTGTTTGCGTGAAGCAAGGAGAATAACGCCATGGCTACGTTGTTCGGTACCACTGGCGTAAACAACGTCCTCACCGGCGGCGACAATCCCGATACCATCTACGGCCTCAGCGGCGACGACTCGCTCTATGGCGAGGGCGACGGCGACAGTCTCCATGGCGGCAGCGGCGAGGACTTCCTGCTCGGCGGCGCCGGCAACGACCGCCTGTTCGGTGAAGAGGGCGACGACACCCAGCACGGCGGCGATGGCAACGACAGTCTCTTCGGGTCCGCAGGCGAGGACCTGCTCTACGGCGGTGAAGACGACGACGCCACCTTGCTGGGGGGCAGCGACGCGGACCGGATCTTCGGCGGTACCGGCGGCGACACCAGCCTCTTCGGCGGCACCGGCTACGACACCCTCTATGGCGGCGACGGCGGCGACAGCCTGCTCCGCGGCGACAGCGGCGCCGACAGCCTCTACGGCGACGGCGACGATGACCATTCCCTCTTCGGCGGCACCGGTAACGATATCGTCTCCGGCGGCGGCGCCTATGACCGCTACCTCTACGGCGACGAGGGCTACGACACCGTGCTCGGCGGGGAAGCTTCCGACACCTTCCTCTTCGGCGGCGACGGCAACGACACGGTCGACGGCGGCTCGTCCTCAGACAGCTACCTCTATGGCGGCACCGGCAACGACGTGGTCATGGGCGGCGACGGCGACGACCGCCTCTTCTATGACGAGGCGGACGACGACACCTTCTTCGGCGGTGCCGGCCACGACCAGTTCATGCGTGCGGGTGACGGCGCCGACAGCCTCTATGGCGGCAGCGGCAACGACAGCTACATCTGGGGCCAGTCGGGCGACGACCTGCTGTCCGGCGACAGCGGCTCGGACAGCCTCTACGGCGAGGACGGGGCCGACACCATCCTGGTCCACAACCAGGCGGAGCTGCAGCCCAAGGAGTCCTTCGACGGCGGCACCGGTTTCGACAGCCTGCTGCTGGAGGAGGCGGCCAGCCTAGTCACAGGCATCGAGCTCTACTCGATCGAACTGCTGGAGCGCCGCGGCACCACCCGCAGCGACAGCCTCTACGCGACAGGCAGCTTCGAGCAGTACATCTTGCGGGGCCTCTCGGGCGCCGACAGCCTGATCGGCTCCTTCAAGGTCGATTGGCTCTACGGCGGTTCCGGCAACGATCGCATGATGTACGGACTGGGCGCCAACGACAGCCTCTTCGGCGGCAGCGGCGCCGACACAGCCCTCGTCGGCGGCAGCGGCCTGGACCTGGTCTTCGGCGGCAGCGGGGACGATTCCCGCCTCGTGGGCAACAGCGGCGACGACCTGGTCTACGGCGGCGAGGGCGACGATTACGGGCTATACGGCGACAACGGCAACGACCTGGTCTATGGCGGCGAGGGCGACGATGCTCAACTTTATGGCGATGGCGGCAGCGACAGTCTCTTCGCCGGCAGCGGCAAGGACACCGCGGTCGGCGGCGGTGACGGCGACGACCTGGTCTACGGCGGCAGCGGCGACGATACCCGGCTCCAGGGCAACAGCGGCGTCGACCTGGTCTACGGGGGCGAGGGCAACGATTCCGTGCTGTACGGCGGCAGCGGCGTCGACGTCCTCTTTGGAGGCAGCGGCAATGAGAACCACCTTTCCGGCGGTTTGGGCGACGACACCCTCTTCGGCGGTAGCGGAGACGACAGCAGCCTGTTTGGCGACAGCGGCGACGATAGCCTCTACGGCGGTACTGGGGAGGACGGCAGGTTCGTAGGCCAGACCGGCAACGACACTCTCCGCGGCAACTCCGGGCATGACAACGATTTCTTCGGCGCCGACGGTGACGATCTGCTCTACGGCGGACGGGGAGACGACCTTAACTTCTACGGCGGCCAGGACAACGACCGCCTCTACGGCGGCAGCGGTGCCGACAGCGGGTTCGAGGGAGGCGCCGGTGACGACCTGGTGATGGTCGGCAGCGGCAACGACCTCCGGGTCTGGGGCGGCCAGGACGACGACACCCTGCTGTCCGGACCCGGTTACGATGCAGAGCTCTATGGCGGCTCTGGCGACGACAGCGTCTTGGGTGGGGCCGACGATGACCGTCTGCTCTGGGGCGACAGCGGCGACGATATGATCTACGGCGGTGACGGGTACGACGTCGTGCTGAAGGGAGGCAAGGGCCGCGACCTGGTCTATGGTGGCAGCGGCGACGACGCACTGCTCTACGGCGACGATGGCGAGGACAGCCTCTTCGGCGGTAGCGGCAAGGATATCAGCCTCGCCGGCGGCCGCGAGCGCGATCACATCTTCGGTGGCGCAGGCGACGACGGCTTCCTCAAAGGCCAGCACGGGCACGACTTCCTGTTCGGCGGCAGCGGCGCCGACGCCCATCTGTGGGGACGGGAGGGACGGGACTGGATCTTCGGCGGTAGCGGCGCGGACAGCCTGCTCAACGGCGGCCACGACCGAGACCACCTCTTCGGCGGGGAAGGCGATGACAGCCTGCTCAACGGTGACAGTGGCGACGACTACCTAAACGGCGACTCCGGTGCCGACCGCTCCCTCTTCGGCGGCAGCGGCGACGACTTCGTCACCGGCGGCAGTGGTGACGATGCCCTTCTCGTTGGCGGCAGCGGCAGCGATGGGATCTCCGGTCGCGCCGGCGCCGACAGCTCGCTCTTCGGCGGCAGCGGCGACGACAAGGTTCACGGCGGTGCGGGCGACGACACCCTGCTCTATGGCGGGGTCGGCGACGACAGCCTCTACGGCGGCGGAGGCAACGACCGGGGGCTTCGCGGCAGCACCGGCAACGACCGGATCGAGGGCAAGAACAACAACGACCAGCTCTTCGGCGGCAGCGGCCAGGACAGCCTCTACGGTGGCTACGGCAACGATACCCTGTACGGCGGCGGCGACAGCGATCGCGGCCTCTTCGGCGGCGAATCGCAGGATTGGATCTACGGCGGCGCCGGCCAGGATGCCTCCCTCTTTGGTGGCACCGGCAACGATTCCCTGGTCGGCGGCAACGGCGACGACAGCCTGTTCTACGGAGGTTCCGGCAACGACTTCCTCAGCGGCGGCAGTGGCGACGACTCGCTCCTCCATGCCGGCTCCGGCAACGACCGCATCGTCGGGCTCAGCGGCGACGACGTCTCGCTGTGGGGCGGTGACGGCGACGACCGCCTCTTCGGCGGCTCCGGCAACGACCTTGCGATCTACGGCGGTTCCGGCGACGACACGGTCGAGGGCGGCGACGGCGACGACTCCTTCCTGGTCGGCGGCAGCGGCCTCGACAGCGTGCTGGGCAACGACGGCGACGACCTGATGGTGGTGCGCAACCAGGGCGAGATCGAGGCCGGCGACAGCTTCGACGGCGGCGGCGGCAGCGACACCCTGCTGTTAGGCCAGGGCGTGACCATCCCCGCCGGCGCCGACCTGATCTCCATCGAGGTCGTCATGACCGCGACCGACCCGCTGAACCTCTACGCCTGAGGTGCTGGTCTACATCTTTGAAACATAGAGAGAATTCACGCGATCAGGTGATTCCACCTGTTCGCGATCCGCTCTAAGCCCGGAACTTGGTCTTGTCGGTCCCGGAGTAGAGGGCGGCGGCAAGGCGGCCGGTGGCATCGGCGTGGGCTGCCAAGGCCGCCTCGTCGCAGTCGGCCAGCGGTGCCGGCTCGCTGTCGTAATAGCCGAAGCGGTCCTCGCCGCGCACCAGGGTGGCGCAGTCGCGCAGCTTGGTCTGGCGCACCGCGGGCGGAATGTAGCGCACCGCGAAGCCGATGCGCCGGTCCTCGCTCTGGTTCGGCTTGGAGGCATGCGCCAGCTTCACGTGGTGCAGCGACATCTGGCCGAGGCCCAGCGGCATGGCCTGGGCCTCGCTCTCGTCCACCCCCACCGCGATCTCCTGGCCGCGGGTCAGCAGGTTGTCGGCGTGGTAGGTATCCAGATGCTCCATCTGCGGCCAGCGATGGCTGCCGGGGATCACCAGCATCGGCCCGCTCTGCATCGGCACGTCCGATAGCGCGATCCAGGCGGTCACCACGTCGTCCGGCTCCAGGCCCCAGTAGGTCGCGTCCTGGTGCCAGGAGATGAAACCCGGCGTCTTCGCCTCCTTGATGAAGAAGCCGGAGCTCCAACAGAGGATGTCCGGCCCGATCAGGTCCTCGACCGCATCGAGGATCTTCTCGTTGCGCACCAGGTCGCGCGCCCAGGTGAAGAGCAGATGCACCTTGTGGCGCAGGTTGGAGGCGATGGGCCCGCCGGTCGCCGCCTCGTAGGTCTCCAGCGCAGCGCGGCAGGCCGACGCCTCCTCACGCGACAGCGCCTCCAGCGGATAGAGAAATCCCTCGCGCCAGAAGCGATCGACCTCCGCCTGGGTCAGAGCCTTGCCCATGGAACCTCCTCCTCGTTCCTCCCGGCCAGCATAGCAGAGGCTTTGACCCGCTGCCTATCGCTCCGCGCGCCCCCCTGATTGTCACCAAACCCTCAAGCCCCTGTCACTTAACCTCGTTATCCAATTGAATTGATTGTTCCTTTTCTTCCCCATCTTGCCTTGCGGCCCGCAATGGAGATCTCTGACGATGAGATATCTCGCCATTCTCCTGTGCCTGATCACTTCTTCACTGATCTTCAACGCAAGGGCCGCTCAGGCCGTCACGCAGGAGGAGTTGCTGCGCATCGTCGAGCAGCAGTCCAAGCAGATCGACCAACTGAACCGCCGCATCACGGCACTGGAACAGGCGGTACGGCGGGCCGCGCCGCCCGCAGTCACACAGAGCCCAAGGAGGGTGCAGATCTCGCCCGCCCCGCAGCCCGGTGGGACGCCGACCGCAACGGCCGCCACGCCCCAGCCTCAGCTCCAGGTCCAACAAACCGGCGCAACCGGTGCGGCTGAAACCGCCGGGGCCGCCAGGGTCGAGCAGGAAAAGGGGGAACCCTCGGTCACCTTTACCTTCGGGCCGGCGCCCACCTTGAAGGGCAAGGATGCGCAGGGGCGCGACTGGGAGTTCAAGGTCCGCGGCCGCCTCTTCGTCGACGGTGGCTTCCTGGGCGACAGCGACGGCCTCTACACCGGCGACAACGCCACCGAGCTGCGCGACGCGCGCCTGGGCGTGGAGGGCAAGTTCCTCGACGGCTTCTTCTTCAAGTTCGAGACCGACTTCGCCGGCGACAACGTCAACGTCAAGGACGCCTTCCTGCAGTATGACGGCCCGCTGGTCGATCCCCTCTTCATCAAAGCTGGCCAGTTCAAGACGCCCAACTCGCTGGAGGAGCTCACCTCCTCGCGCTTCACCACCTTCATGGAGCGCGCGGCGATCACCGACGCCTTCGGCCTCAACCGCCGCATCGGCATCGGCACTGGCGCCACTGGTGAGCACTGGGGCCTGGAGGCCGGCCTCTTCGGCCAGAACGTGAACGTCGCCGCCCCGGCCGAGGGCATGGCCGTGGCCGGCCGCGGCTGGTACCACACGACCTTCGACCAGGAGAGCGAGACGCCGGACCTGATCCACCTGGGCCTCTCCTCGCGCTATCGCGGCTTCTCCAACGACGACAACCAGAACCATGTCGTCTACGAGCAAAAGCCCTTCTTCCACTTCGCCTCGCGCGACAGCGTCAGTACCGGGCAGATCGACAATGCCCGCAGCGACGTCTTCCTCGGCGGCGAACTGGCCTGGGTGCAGGGTCCCTGGTCTTTCCAGGGCGAGGTCGCCAACACCTTCCTGCAGAAGACCGAGGGCAAGGGCGCCAACAACCTCTGGGGCGGCTACGGCAGCCTCAGCTACTTCGTCACCGACGACACCCGGCACTACGTCGCGAAGGAAGGCGCCTTCGGCCGGGTGAAGGTCAAGAACCCGCTCGAGGACGGCGGCTGGGGCGCCTGGCAGCTTGGCGGCCGCTTCGACTACATCGATCTCAACAGCGGCTCGGTCGGCGGCGGCCAGCAGTACAGCGCCATCGCAGGCGTCAACTGGTACCTCAACGACTATGCCCGGATCATGCTGGACGGTGCGGTCACCCAGGTCTTCAACGCCGAGGGCGATGCCGCCGCCACCGGCTCCTCCAACACCATCTACGGCCTGGGCGCCCGCGTCCAGGTGGACTGGTAGAGTCGCCTAGTCTTCCCCTTCCTCGCCGCGCAGCACGGCGAGGAAGGGCTTGGCGTATTGCTCCAGTTTGGCTGCGCCGACGCCGTGGACACGGCCGAGACCAGCCTCGTCCTGCGGCCGCTCGGCCGCCATGGCCAGCAGGGAGCGGTCGGGGAAGATCACGTAGGCTGGCACCGAGCGCTCCTGCGCCAGGCGGCGGCGCAAGGCCTTCAGGCGCTCGAAGAGGACCTGGCCCTCGGCATCCAGCTCGGCCGCCACAGCCCGCGTCGCCGTCGACTTGCTGCGCCCACGGCCGCCGCCGGCAGAGCGGTCGAGGCTGTCCTTGCGCAGCGCCACCTCGCGCTCGCCGCGCAGCACGTCCTTGCCCTTCTCGGTGATGGTCCAGCGGCCGTGCTCGCTCATGTCCATGCCGACCACGCCCAGCGCGTAGAGCTGGCGGCCGATGCCCTGCCACTCCCGCCGGCTGTACTCCTTGCCCACGCCAAAGGTCTTGATCCGCTCGTGGCCGAACTTCTTGACCGTGTCGGTCTCCTCTCCCAGCAAGACCGCGATCAGGTGGCCGATGCCGAAGCGCTGTCCGGTGCGGGCGATGGCGGAGAGGAACTTCTGCGCGGCGATGGTGCCGTCGACCTGCTCCACCTCGCCCTCGCAGAGGTCGCAGTTGCCGCAGGGCTCCGGCGTCTCACCGAAGTAAGCCAGCAGGGTCTGGCGGCGGCAGCGCGGCGCCTCGCAGAGCGCCACCAGCAGGTTCAGACGCTGGCGTTCCACCCGCTTCTGCTCGTCCGAGGCCTCGCTCTCGTCGATCTGCAGGTTGCGCAGGCGGATGTCGTCGAAGCCATAGAGCGTCAGGCTGTCGGCCGGCAGGCCGTCGCGACCGGCGCGGCCGATCTCCTGGTAGTAGGCCTCGATCGACTTGGGCATGGCGGCGTGGGCGACGAAGCGCACGTCGGGCTTGTCGATGCCCATGCCGAAGGCGACGGTGGCGGCGATCACCAGGCCGTCCTCCTTGAGGAAGCGGTCCTGATTGGCGGCCCGCTCGGCCGGATCCAGGCCGGCATGGTAGGCCAGCGACGGCCGCCCCTCGGCGCTGAAGTGGGCCGCCAGTTCCTCGGTCTGCCGGCGGGTGGCACAGTAGACGATGCCGCTCTCGCCGGCATGGCGGTCCATGAAGCGCAGCAACTGGCGCTTGGGATTGTCCTTGGGCCGCATCGCCAGCCGGATGTTAGGCCGGTCGAAGCCCTCGACGAAGATCTTCGGCGGCTCGGCGAAGAGCTTGGCGGCGATATCGTTGCGTGTCGCGGTGTCGGCGGTGGCGGTCAGGGCCAGCACCGGCACCCCGCCCAGCTTCTCGCGCGCCTCGCCCAGGATCAAGTACTCGGGCCGGAAGTCGTGGCCCCACTGCGAGATGCAGTGCGCCTCGTCCACCGCCAGCAGCGAGATCCGACAGCCCCTCAGCCGCTCCAGCACCTCCGGCCGCATCAGGCGCTCGGGCGCGATGTAGAGCAGGCGCAAGGCCCCCTCCTCCGCCTGCTCCAGCAGATAGCGGTTCTCGGCCGGATCGTTGGCCGAGGAGAGGCTGGCCGCGGCGATGCCGAGGTCGCGGAGCTGGGCCACCTGGTCGCGCATCAGGGCGATCAACGGCGAGACCACCAGGGTTAGGCCGGGGCGCACCAGGGCCGGAAGCTGATAGCAAAGCGACTTGCCGCTGCCGGTCGGCATGATCGCCAGGACCTCGCGGCCGGCCAGCACGCTCTCCACCACCTCCGCCTGCCCCTGGCGGAAGTCCTCGAAGCCGAAGACGGTCTGCAGCGCATGCCGCGCCTCTTCCATAACCTGCAATACGTCCTCCCCGACGGACCTGGGCCACTAGCCTACAGGAGCACCGGTCGCGCCGGGAGCGCCGCCTTGCCGCGGTGGGCCGGTCCCATCGCAAAGTGGTGAAGAGGCTTGAGTGCCGTTGTACCGCCCGACACACAAGCTTAGCATCGCAGGAAGGCTGAGGCGGATCGGGCGAACCTCGCCCGCCGCTGGAAACGAGGTGCTGCCGATGGCGCTTGGCATCCTGACCGGAGTGGAGGTTTACGCCTGGATCGGCCTGGCGGTCGCTGCCTTCTTCCTGCTCTGGGGCATCGACCGGGTGGTGCCGGACGCGCGCGGCGCCTACGTCTTCCGGCCGCTGCTGATCCCCGGCGTGGTGCTGCTCTGGCCGCTGGTGCTCTGGCGCTGGTGGCGGCTGGAGCGCGGCGGCGGCTCCTGGCAGGCGGTGCATGCCCCGCCGCGGCGCCTGCAGGACGGCCTGGCGCTGGTGCTGGCCGTGGTCATCCCGCTGGTGCTGGTCGCCGCCTTGCTGATCCGCCAGGACGGCCCCTTCGAGCGGCCGGCCCTGCAGTTGGCCAAGCCGAGCGTGGAGGCCAAGCAATGAGCGTGCAGTTCGTCCCGGTCATCTGGCAGCGCAGCAAGCTGGTTTACGACCTGGTGCTGATCGCGGCCGTCGTCCTCTACGTCACCGCCTTCCTCTTCCTCGCCCCCTATCTGCAAGACCCGACCCGCCCGGTGGACGGCGCCATCCTGCGTATGCGGGCCTTCGGGACCTGCGCCTTCCTGATGCTGACGGTGATCCTCTGTATCGGCCCGCTGGCCAGGCTGGACCGGCGCTTCCTGCCGCTGCTCTACAACCGCCGCCACTTCGGGGTCATGACCTGCCTGGTCGCGCTGACCCACCTGACCTACGTGCTGGGCTGGTACTTCGACTTCAGCCCGACGCCGCGCCTGCTGGCGCTGCTGACCGCGAACACCGCCTTCGACCGGGTGCTGGGCTTTCCCTTCGAGCTCTTTGGCCTGTTCGCGCTGCTCTGCCTGCTGGTACTGGCAACCACCAGCCACGATTTTTGGCTGCGCTTCCTGACCCCGCCGATCTGGAAGCGCCTGCACCTGCTGATCTATCCGGCCTATGCCGCGGTGGTGACCCACGTGGCGCTGGGCTACCTGCAAGACGTCGACAACCCCGGCTTTGCGCTGGTGGCCTGCGGCGGCGCGCTGCTGGTCGCCGGCCTGCACCTCGCCGCAGCCCGCAAGCCGCGGGAGGCGGTCGAGGTCTCCGAAGCCGACTGGGTCCGGGTCTGCGCGCTCGACGAGATCCCCGACAAGCGGGCCTGCATCGTCCGCCTGGGACCGGCCGAGCGCGCCGCGGTCTTCCGCTACGACGGCAAGCTCTCCGCACTTTCCAACGCCTGCGCCCACCAGAACGGACCGCTGGGCGAAGGCCGCATCGTCTTCGGCTGCGTCACCTGCCCCTGGCACGGCTTCCAGTACCGGCCGGAGGACGGCTGCTCGCCGCCGCCCTATACCGAGAAAGTGCCGACATACCGCCTGAAGCTGGAGGACCGCACGGTCTTCATCGATCGTCGTGCCAACCCGCCCGGCACCTACGTCGAGCCGCTACAGATCCCGGAGGTGCCGGCATGAGCAGCAAGACGCCCGATCCCTTCTTCCTCGGCTGGTCGAAGAAGCTGCCCAAGGGGCTGAAGCGCTTCGTCCCGGCGCTGGCGGTGGTGCTGGTGCTGCTGTTCGGCGGCGCCGGTTTCCTGATCGGCGCGACCCAGAACGACCCGGGTGACGGAGCCTTCCGCTGGGACCTCGGCCGCCAGCAGGTCACCGCGGTGCTGCTGGCCGAGCCCTACCCCGTGCTCTTCGTGGTCGAAAGCGAGCGCTACCCGCCGGGGACCGCGCTGCTGCTCTCCGGCTGGGGCAAGCGCGGCGTGCAAGCGCGCGCGGCGCCGCTGGACGGCAAGCTGGTGGCAGCGGCCGGCGTGCCGATCACCCGCGGCAGCCTGCAGGCCCTGCAACTCGCCGGCGGCGAGGACGGCTTGAAGGCGGCCGAGGCAACCGACAGCGAGGCCGCCCTGCCAGAGGCGGTGTCGCTCGGCACCTGGCGGCTCAGCGGCGAGATCTGCGACGGCAAGTGCTACGCCGGCGCCATGCGGCCCGGCAGCGGGCTCGCGCACAAGGCCTGCGCCAACCTCTGCCTGATCGGCGGGGTGCCGCCGGTCTTCGTCTCGACCGGCCCGGTCGAGGGGCAGAGCTTATTCCTGATGGCCGGCGCCGACGGCGGCCCCATCCCGCCCGAGGTGCTGGACAGCAGCGCGGTGCTGGTCCAGATCGACGGCGAGGTCGTCCGGCGCGGCGACCTTCTGATCTTCAAGATCGACCCCGCCAGCCTGGAGGTGCTCTAGCATGGCCCGCAGCCTGGTCCTCCGGCTGATCGGATTGGCGCTCTTCCTAGCCCTGGCGGGCCTGATCTGGCTCGGCTTCGAGCAGATCGGCCTGCTCTCCTCCAGCTTTCTCTGGCCCTATCGCTATCTCATCCTTGCGGTCGCCGCATTCCTGCTTCTAACTGGCGTGGAGCGGCTGGTGACCCTGTTGCCGAAGAAACAACAGGATTGAGGCCCTGCCGCGGCTACGCACCGGAAGGAACGCGCCACCGATCCTCCGGTTCACGTTGACGCCGTGGCCGGCACGACTGCCCGACACACCATCCGCCAGACTGGAGGAGACGCGCGATGGTGTTGATTGTTGGCAGCGCTACAGACGATTCCCTCGTTGGCACCAGCGGCGCCGACGCCCTCTTGGGCAAGTTGGGAAACGATCGGCTCTACGGTCTCTCGGGGCCCGATTTCCTCTACGGATCCGAGGACGACGACACGCTCTTCGGCGCCGCGTTTTATGACAGGCTCTATGGTGCCTCCGGCAGCGACAGCCTCTTCGGCGGTGGTGGCAACGATCTGGCCTTCGGCGGCACCGGCATCGACAGCGCCTATGGTGGAGCCGGCCAGGACCGTCTCTTCGGGAGCCTCGGCGACGACATCGCCTTTGGCGGTGGCGGCAACGACACCGCTTACGGCGACAGCGGCAACGACAAGCTC
This sequence comes from Rhodospirillaceae bacterium N.6G, assembly GCA_046233115.1. Classification (GTDB taxonomy): domain Bacteria; phylum Pseudomonadota; class Alphaproteobacteria; order Kiloniellales; family JACOMY01; genus JACOMY01. Next base: position 29,501 of record JBJXHM010000019.1, read on the forward strand.
TACGGCGCAACCGGTGCGGACTCTCTCTTCGGCGACAGCGGCAGCGATCTGCTGGTGGGCGCGGACGGCGACGACGTCCTGTCGGCTGGCCCCGGCAGCGACGGCATCTTCGGCGGCAGCGGCAACGATTCCATAGGCGGCGGCGACGGCGCTGACTACATCGTCGGCGGCAGCGGCGGCAACTTCTTGGTCGGCGGCAGCGGCAACGATGTCATCTTCGGCAGTGGCATCGGCAATTTCATGGTCGGCGGTACCGGGGATGACACCCTACAGGGTGGCGATGGCTATGAAATCGCCACCGGCGGTGCGGGTAGCGATACAGTCTTCGGCGGTAGCGGGCCGGATCGCATCTACATCCTCTTCGAAGAGGTCGGTCCAGGAGAGATCAACGACGCCGGTTCGGGAGAGGACACCCTGATCGCGCGCGGCACCGGCTTCGCGGCACTGCCCCAAACCAACTTCGAACATTTCGTGCTGATCGGTACCACCGAGAACGATTCCTTCAGCGGCGGTTCTTTCGGGGACAGTCTGCTCGGCTTCTCGGGCGACGACAGCCTAGCCGGCTACGGCGGCGACGACACCCTGGAAGGCCACAGCGGAGAAGATGACCTGCGCGGCGGCGAGGGCGATGACCGCCTGCTCGGCGACGCCGGCAACGACACCCTTTTCGGCGGCGACGGCGATGATACGGCCAGCGGTCGTTACGCCGACGACCGCATGGCGGGCGGCAGCGGCCGCGACTTTCAGGACGGCGGGCTCGGCGACGACTTCCTGAACGGCGGCAGCGGGGTCGATACCGCACTTGGCGGCAGCGGCGACGACACCTTCGTGGTGGACCGCAAGGCCGATGTGGTCTGGGACTTCGTCGGCAGCGGCTCGGCCGACCTGATCCGCTCCAACGCCGGCGACTACACCCTGGCCGACGGACCGCTCGGCGGCATCGACCAGCTGCAGATCCTCTCCGCCGCCAGGACGGCGAATGCGACCGGCAATGCCGAGGACAACACGCTCACCGGCAACTCCTTCCGCAACACGCTGGCAGGCGGCTCCGGCGCCGACATCCTCGACGGTGCGCTCGGCAACGACGTCATGATCGGCGGCAGCGGCGACGACACGGCCTATGTCGACCGCACCGGCGACAGCGTGATCGAGGCGGCCGGCGGCGGCGTCGACCTGGTGGTGGCCGCAGTCGACTACAGCCTGGGCTTCCACCAGGACGACCTCAGGCTGGCCGAGGGCGCCGGCATGCTGGACGGCCGCGGCAACGCGCTGGGCAACTCCATCACCGGCAACAGCGTGAAGAACAGCCTGGCCGGCCTGACCGGCGACGACCGCCTGTTCGGCGCAGGCGGAGCCGACACCCTGCGCGGCGACCAGGGCAAGGACCTGCTGTTCGGTGGCAGCAGCGCCGACCGCCTCTTCGGCGGCAACGAGCAGGACCGGCTCTACGGCGGCGCCCATGCCGACAGCCTGAACGGCGGCTCGGGGGCCGACCGGCTCTATGGCGGCGACGGCGACGACCGTATCAGCCTGGGCAATGCAGACCAGGCCTTCGGCGGCTCGGGCTCGGACCTCTTCCTCATGGACGGCAACGAGACCGGCGACGGCAAGGGCTCCGGCGGGCCGATCCTGGAGGACTTCGCCGGGGTGAAGCTCAACACCGCCGCCGACAACGACACCATCGCCTTCGCCACCGGGCTGGAGACCGGCACCTTCGCCTACATCGGCGGACAGGCCTTCCATGCCGCCGGCAACAGCGAGGCGCGCCACGACGGCGGCGGCCAGATCCAGGTCGATACAGACGGCGACGGCGCCACCGACCTGGTCTTCAGGATCGACGGCATGAGCCAGGCCGGCCAACTCACCGCAACGGACTTCGTCTGGTTCTAGGCAATAAAGAACAGACTACCGCTCTTTTCTTTAGGAAGTCGTCGCTCCTGAAACACTTTTTCGTCTTTCAAAGCAAACCCGCCAAGCCGGCGCGAAAAAGCAGCGACTCCTTCTTGCTATTTTCTCCCTGTTGGCTCTCACTGCGAGTTGTCGGCCGGTCTGTCTTTGCCTCCAGAGAGAGGAGAGCCGGTGCCCGGCCACGCTAGATCGGTGGAGAAGCGACGCTAAGGCGGGGTCTGGTTTCGGGTCCCTTCGATGGTGACCTCCCCGAAGAAAGACCCCTGCCCTTGGGTAGCTCCGCCATCCGCAATGCAGGAGAGATTGGCGATGGTGACGCTCACTGGGGGCCCGCTGGCCGACGCCATGACCGGCACAGATGGCCCCGACACTCTGGTCGGGCTTTCGGGCAACGACAGCATCTTTGGCCTGTCCGGTATCGACGCCCTCTTCGGCGGCGACAACGACGACGCGCTCTTCGGTGGTTCGAGCAAGGACACGCTGTTCGGAGCCAGCGGCAACGACACGCTCGACGGCGGCGACGGCGACGACACCGTCTTCTCCAGCGACGGGCTTGACCTGGTCTATGGCGGCAGGGGCAAGGACCTGATCCTGGGCGAACTCGGCAACGATACCATCTTCGCCGGCAGCGGCGACGACTACGCCAACAGCGGCAAGGGCGACGATCGCATCTACGGGGACAGCGGCAGCGACCATGCCAAGGCGCAAAGCGGCGACGATACGCTCAGCGGCGGTGACGGCGACGATAGGCTCTACGGCGAGGAGGGCAAGGACCGCCTCTATGGCGGCAGCGGATTCGACATCTTGGGCGGCGGTGACGGCGACGACGTCGTCGTGGGTGCCAGTGGCAACAATCTGATGGGCGGGGGCAGCGGCAACGACCTCATCGTCGCCTCCGGCAGCGCCAACTTCCTGGTCGGTGCCAGCGGGAATGACCGTCTCTATGGCGGCAAGGGTGCCGATGCGGCGGTGGGGAACGCCGGCAGCGACACGATCTTCGGCGGCAGCGGTCCCGATCAGGTCTATATTCAGGCCGACTATGCCGATCCGACTGACATCAACAACGGCGGCTCCGGAATCGACACGCTGATCGTCTTCGGTGGCGATCTGCCGGGTCTGCCGCAGACGAACTTCGAGCACTTCACCGTCTTCATCGCCTCGGGCCAGGTGACCCTGCACGGCACCTCCTTCCCCGACCTCCTGCAGGCGGCCGAGGGGGCTGACGAACTGCACGGCTATGGCGGCAACGACAGCCTGGTCGGTAGGAGCGGCTACGACCGGGCCTACGGCGACAAGGGGTCCGATCACCTCCTCGGCGCCTCCGGCAACGACATGCTCTACGGCGGCAAGGGCAAAGACACTCTGAGCGGCAACTACGACCAGGACAGTCTCTTCGGCGGCAGCGGCGACGACTTCCTCGACGGCGGCAAGGGCTTTGACCTCCTGGACGGCGGCAGCGGCGTCGACACCGCGATCGGCGGCAGCGGCGACGATACCTTCGTGGTCGATCGCAAGGACGATGTGGTTTGGGAGTTCCACGGCAGCGGTGACGGCGACAGCATCCTCTCCAGCGCGTCCGACTATACCCTGGGAGACGGCCCACTCGGCGGCGTCGAGCACCTGGCGATCCTCTCCAGCGCCCGCACCGCCAACGCCGGCGGCAACATCCTGGACAATCAGATCACCGGCAATAGCTTCAAGAACACCCTCTCGGGCTTCTCCGGCAATGACATCCTGGACGGCAGGCTCGGCAACGACACGATGATCGGCGGCAGCGGCGACGACACCTTCTTCGTCGACCGTACCAGCGACCAGGCGATCGAGACGGCGGGCGGCGGCACCGACCTGGTACTCGCCGCCACCAACTACACCTTGGGCTTCCATCTAGAGCGCCTGATTCTCTCGGCCGGTCCCGGCGTCAACGTCGGTCAGGGCAATGCTCTGGACAACCAGATCGTCGGCAACAGCTTGAAGAACACGATCTCCGGCAAGACCGGCGACGACAGCCTCTACGGCGGCGGCGGATCGGACACGCTGCGCGGCGACAAGGACAAGGACACGGCCTTCGGCGGCAGCGGCTCCGACCGCCTCTTCGGCGGCGACGCAGCCGACCGCCTCTTCGGCGATGCCTCCAACGACACCCTGATCGGCGGCTCCGGACCAGACAACCTCTTCGGTGGGCTCGGCAACGACCGGCTCGACGGCTCGCAGGACGGCAAGTCCAAAGACCAGCTGAACGGCGGCAGCGGTGCCGACCGCCTCAGCCTGGGCGATGGCGATCTCGCGAGCGGCGGGTCTGGCGAGGACCTCTTCCTCATGGACGGCAACGAGACCGGCGACGGCAAGGGCTCCGGCGGCCCGCTGTTCGAGGATTTCGCCGGCAATCGGATCCGGATTACTGCCGACAACGACACCATCGCCTTCGCCACCGGGCTGGAGACCGGCGCCTTCGCCTACATCGGCGGACAGGCCTTCCACGCTGCCGGTAACAGCGAGATCAGACACGCCGGCCAGGGGCAGATCCAGGTCGATACCGACGGCAACGGCAGCACCGACCTGGTGTTCCAGGTGAACGGCATGAGCCAGGCCGGTCAGCTCACCGCAACGGACTTCATCTGGTTCTAATAGGAACTGACGTCGCACGCCTCGCTGAGGCTCATCTGGCGCTTCTCCGTGGCAATACAGGGCCCGGCCGCTGAGTCTTCAGGGCCAGCAGCCAACTTCTCCTTGCTCTCGCCTCTTTCCTGCTTCTAACTGGATTTGCCAGGCCGATCCCTGTTCGCAGAGCGGGCAGTGGAGCAGAAGAGACCGGCCGCACCTTGTCGCTGGAGAGACTGCGCCTCGGTTCGGGCAAGCGAACGAGAAGGCAACGGTAGTGGAACCGTTGCGCCACCGTTTGGCATCGGCCCCAGATTCGCCCCAGCTAGGGAGGCTCCAATGGTCATGCTCTTCGGGAACTCGCTCGATAACTCCCTCACCGGCACCAGCGGCTACGATCTCATCACCGGGAACACCGGCAACGACAGCCTATACGGCCTGTCGGGCGTCGACGTCATGGACGGTGGCGACGGTGCAGACCTGCTGTTTGGCGGTGCCGAACTCGACAGCCTGCTCGGCAACAGCGGCGACGACAGGATCTACGGCGACGGCGGCAACGACACCGCCTTCGGCCTGGTCGGCAACGACACCTTCTTCGGCGGCGGCGGAGCCGACACGATCGAGGCCGGCAACGATGCAGACCTACTCTTCGGCAGCCAGGGCGACGATTTCCTGCAGGGCCAGAGCGGTGACGACAGACTCTACGGCGGTCTCGGTGTGGACTCCCTTTCCGGCGGCAGCGGCAACGACCTGGCCGAGGGTGGAGACGGCAATGATCTCATCGGCGGTGCCGAGGGCGACGACAGCATCTTCACTGGTGATGGCGACGACTACGTCGCCGGAGGGGACGGCAACGACTATCTGGCCGGGTCGGGCGGCACCAACTTCATACAAGGCAATTCCGGCGACGACATTCTGGTCGGCGGCGACGATGCCTCCCGAAATCTCCTGATCGGCAACAGCGGCAACGATACGGCCTTCGGCGGCGACGGGATGGACGCGATCCAAGGAGGACTGGGCGACGATACGGCCTTCGGCGGCAGCGGTGATGACGCGGTGGTCATCTCCGCCGGCGATGTCGGGGCGGGCGAGACCAACGACGGCGGATCGGGGGAGGACACGCTCTTCCTTCTCGGGATTCCTGTCGACATGGTCCCGCATACGAACTTTGAAGTCTTTCTGCTCGCCGGGACCAGCGCCTCCGAAACCATCGACGGCACTTCCTTCACCGACTGGATCGCCGGCTACCACGGCGCCGATACCATCAGGGGCCTCAGCGGGAACGACAGCCTGTCCGGACAATCGGGCGATGATATCGCCCGTGGCGACAGCGGCATCGACCGCCTCTTCGGGGCCTCCGGCGACGATACCCTCTTCGGCGGCGACGGCGACGACACCGCCAGGGGCGACTATGACGACGACCGCATGTCAGGCGGCAGCGGCAGCGACTTCATGGATGGGGGCGACGACGACGACTTCCTGAACGGCGGCAGCGGGGTCGATACCGCACTTGGCGGCAGCGGCGACGACACCTTCGTGGTGGACCGCAAGGCCGATGTGGTCTGGGACTTCGTCGGCAGCGGCTCGGCCGACCTGATCCGCTCCAACGCCGGCGACTACACCCTGGCCGACGGACCGCTCGGCGGCATCGACCAGCTGCAGATCCTCTCCGCCGCCAGGACGGCGAATGCGACCGGCAATGCCGAGGACAACACGCTCACCGGCAACTCCTTCCGCAACACGCTGGCAGGCGGCTCCGGCGCCGACATCCTCGACGGTGCGCTCGGCAACGACGTCATGATCGGCGGCAGCGGCGACGACACGGCCTATGTCGACCGCACCGGCGACAGCGTGATCGAGGCGGCCGGCGGCGGCGTCGACCTGGTGGTGGCCGCAGTCGACTACAGCCTGGGCTTCCACCAGGACGACCTCAGGCTGGCCGAGGGCGCCGGCATGCTGGACGGCCGCGGCAACGCGCTGGGCAACTCCATCACCGGCAACAGCGTGAAGAACAGCCTGGCCGGCCTGACCGGCGACGACCGCCTGTTCGGCGCAGGCGGAGCCGACACCCTGCGCGGCGACCAGGGCAAGGACCTGCTGTTCGGTGGCAGCAGCGCCGACCGCCTCTTCGGCGGCAACGAGCAGGACCGGCTCTACGGCGGCGCCCATGCCGACAGCCTGAACGGCGGCTCGGGGGCCGACCGGCTCTATGGCGGCGACGGCGACGACCGTATCAGCCTGGGCAATGCAGACCAGGCCTTCGGCGGCTCGGGCTCGGACCTCTTCCTCATGGACGGCAACGAGACCGGCGACGGCAAGGGCTCCGGCGGGCCGATCCTGGAGGACTTCGCCGGGGTGAAGCTCAACACCGCCGCCGACAACGACACCATCGCCTTCGCCACCGGGCTGGAGACCGGCACCTTCGCCTACATCGGCGGACAGGCCTTCCATGCCGCCGGCAACAGCGAGGCGCGCCACGACGGCGGCGGCCAGATCCAGGTCGATACAGACGGCGACGGCGCCACCGACCTGGTCTTCAGGATCGACGGCATGAGCCAGGCCGGCCAACTCACCGCAACGGACTTCGTCTGGTTCTAGGAAGGAGACCGAAGGAAAGGGGGCGACGCAGCGGCCTCCGGTTCAGCAGGGAGACAGCGCCATGGTCTTGATAGCAGGTACCTCAGGCAACGACACCCTCACCGGCAGCGACCAGGTTGATGCCTTGTCCGGCCTCGGTGGCAACGACACGCTGCTAGGCCTCGGCAGCGCCGACCAGCTCTTCGGCGGCAGCGGCTTCGACGATCTCTTCGGCAGCTCCGGCAATGACACTCTGACCGGGGGCAGCGGCAACGACGAGCTCCTGGGCGAGGACGACGACGACAGCGTCTTCGGCGGCCTTGGCTACGACCGGGCCTTCGGCGGCAAGGGACTCGACGTCGTCTGGGGCGGCGAGGCCGACGACAGCCTCTACGGCGGCGGCGGACACGATTCGGTCTGGGGTGATTCCGGCAACGACTGGATCTATGGCGGCACTGGCAATGACACCCTGGTCGGCTGGACCGGAGATGATACCATCCACGGCGAGATCGGCAACGACTTCGTGCTGGCGTTAAACGGCAAGGACACGGTCTTCGGCGGCAGCGGTACGGACTCGATCCGCGGCCAGAGCGGCGACGATAGCCTCTTCGCCGGCAGCGGCGCCGACCAGTTCTACGGCGACAGCGGCAGCGACAGCGTCTGGGGCGGCGACGGCGACGACTTCATGGGCGGCGGTCCGGGCGATGACAAGGCCTACGGTGACAAGGGCAACGATACCCTCTTCCCGGACAGCGGAACCGACACGATCTTCGGCGGCAGCGGCGACGATCAGGTCCGCATCTTCGCCGAGTGGGCCAACGGCGGCGACGTCTTCGACGGCGGCTCCGGCAAGGACAAGCTGTTCCTGGCGCTCGAGGCCACGGTCGGCGGATTCCTCTTCACCAACTTCGAGCAGGTGCAGATCCTGGGCGTCACCGCCGGCGAGACCCTCTATGGCACCCACCTGCCCGACACCATCCAGGGCCTCGGCGGCGACGACGACGTCCGCGGCTTCGCCGACGACGATACCCTGCAGGGCGACGACGGCGACGACCAGGTGCGCGGCAACGGCGGTAACGACCTGCTGGTCGGCGGCTTCGGCGAGGATGGCCTCTTCGGCGGGCCGGGTGACGATACGATCCTGGCCAACGACGGCAAGGACAGCGTCATGGGCGGCAGCGGCAGCGACCTCCTCTACGGAGGCCAGAGCAGCGATGAACTCGACGGTGGCAGCGGCAGCGATACCATGACCGGCGGTTCCGGGTCCGACACCTTCTTCGTCGATACCCTAACCGACCGCGTGAACGAGTGGGAGCAGCAGGGCAAGGCCGACGTGATCCGCTCCATGGCAGCCGACTACACGCTCCAGGCCGGTGCCTTCGGCCACATCGAGAAACTCATCATCGACAAAGGCGCCGGCGCCGCCGATGCCAGCGGAAACGCCTACGACAACACCCTGCTCGGTAATGGCTTCGCCAACAGCCTGGCTGGCGGTTCCGGCGACGATATCCTGAATGGCAAGAGCGGCGTCGACACCCTGGTCGGAGGTAGCGGCAAGGACACTTTCGTCGTCGACGACCCGCTGGACAAGGTCGTCGAGGCCGCCGGTGGCGGTAGCGATCTGGTGCGGGCCGAGGCCGACTACACCCTGGGCTTCCATGCCGACAACCTGCGCCTGGAACCCGGTGCCGGCCTACTCATGGGTCGAGGCAACGCGCTGGACAACGTGATGGAGGGCAACACCGCCAGCAACTCGCTCTCCGGCCGGACCGGCAATGACAGCCTCTACGGCGAGGCCGGCGACGACGCCCTACGCGGCAACGACGGCACCGACCTGCTCTACGGCGGCAGCGGCCAGGACCGGCTGTTCGGTGGCGCCGGCAACGATAGCCTCGACGGCGATGCCAACAACGACGTGCTGAACGGCCAGGACGGCGCCGACGACCTGCAGGGCGGGGCCGGCAACGACACCCTGTTCGGCTCGAACGACGGCAGCTTCATCGACCTCCTGCGCGGTCAGGCAGGCGACGACAGCCTCTCGATGGGCAACTACGACACCGCCATCGGGGGAGCCGGCCACGACGCCTTCATCCTGGGCGGTGACGAGACCGGCCATGGCGGCGGTTCCGGCGGCCCGCTGGTCAAGGACTTCAGCGGGGTGAAGCTGAACAGCGCCGCGGAGGCCGACAGCCTGGTCTTCGCCATGGGGCTGGAGAGCGGCAGCTTCGACTATCGCGGCGGCAAGACCTTCACCGGCGGCGGCAACAGCGAGGCGCGGCACGACGGCCAGGGCCAGATCCAGGTCGACAGCGACGGCGACGGCACCGCCGACCTCTTCTTCCGGGTCGAGGGCATGAGCCAAGCCGGCCAGCTCACCGCCAGTGACTTCCTGTGGCTGTAGGAGGGACCGAAGCGTGACCACGACAGCAGTGCTCTGGAAGCATCTTGGCCGAGTCAACTCTGCATCCAGCGGGCCGACCGGCAACAGCAGCTTCGATCCCGTCCTGGTCGGCCTTGCCGACGGTGGCTTCCTCATCGCCTATACCGACGACACCAACGCCAACGACGGCGCCAGCGGCTCCGACATCCTGGCGCGGCTCTACGACATCGAAGGTGAGCCGCAGGGCGCCTCCTTCAAGCTGAACTCGATCAGGCAGGTCGACAACGAGGGCAATCCCGAGCTGGCGGCCCTGCCGAACGGCGGCTTCGTGCTGGTCTACGAGGACACCGACGCGAACGGCACCTCGCTGGTCTGGCAGAGCTACAACGCCAACGGCAGCAAGTTGGACAACGGCGTCATCCTGAACGATCCCGGCGCCGACAACCTGGACCTGCCGCGCGTTGCCACCTTCGACGACGGCGCCTTCGTGGTGACCTACACCCGCACCAGCGGCGGTAACGACCAGATCAAGGCCAAGGTGGTGACGGCGGACGGCACGGCCGGGCCGGAGCTCGCGATCCGGGACCACCCCGACGATCCGCGCCAGGCCGACGTCGCAGTCCTGGACAGCAACCGCTTCGTGACAGTGTTCATTGAGGACGACCCGGCTGGCGCCAGGCCGGAGTTCCGGATCTTCGACCGCGACGGCAACCTCGAGGCCAGCGGCAACGTGATCGCGCCGGGCAGCGGCAACCGCGATCCGCAGGTCGCCGTGATCGCGCCTGATCGCTTCGTCGTCACCTGGTGGGACGACAGCAACACCAGCAACGGCGACATCTACCTGCGCATCTATGACGACCAGGGCAACGATCTCTCCGGTCTGGTGACCGTCGCCGACGGTGCGGCGGATCAGACCCGGCCGGCCATCACGCCGCTGGCCGACGGCGGCTTCGAGGTGGTCTACGAGACCGACTTCCTGGACGACGGCATCGCCGCCCAGCGCTACGACGCCGACGGCACCCCGATCGGCATCCCCACCAACGTCGTCCATGGCTCCGGCCTCCGGGAATCGCCCGAGGTCGCGCTGCTGGCCGACGGCCGCTTCGCCGTCGCCTGGCAACAGTTCGGCGGGATCGACAAGGGCGTCGACGTGACCGCCAGCGTCTGGGACCCGCGCGACAGCCTGATCGTCGGCACGCCGGACGACGACAACCTCACCGGCAACTTCGCCACCGGCTCCACCATCCGCAGCCGCGACGGCGACGACAGCGTCTTCGGCGGCAACGGCGACGACCTGATCCAGAGCGCTCGCGGGAACGACTGGGTCGAAGCCAACAAGGGCGACGACGAGCTGCGTGGCGGCAGCGGCGGGGACCGCCTCTTCGGCGACAGCGGCGACGACATCCTGCGCGGCGGCAGCGGCACCGACACGCTCTGGGGCGGCAGCGGACAGGATACCGCGTTCGGCCAGGACGGCGACGACACCATCTTCGGCGGCCGCGACATCGACAGCCTGGAGGGCGGCAGTGGCGACGATGTGATCTACGGCGGCTCGCAGTTCGACTTCCTGCGCGGCGGCAGCGGCCGCGACATCCTCTACGGCGGGACCGGGCCCGACGGCTTCATTGTCAGGCCCGGCGAGGCGACTGCCGGCGACAGCGTCTTCGGCGGCCCCGGCTTCGACAACATGCTGTTCTACAACGGTGCCAACTTCGCCGACGGCATGCTGATCTTCGACATCGAGCGCTTCGCTTTCTATGGCACCAATGCCGACGACAGCATCGACGGCAGCCCGGTGGCCGACACGATGTGGGGCTCGGCCGGCGACGACCTGTTGCAGGCCTCCGGCGGCAACGACCGGGTCTATGGCGGTGACGGCAAGGACACCTTGCGCGGCGATACCGGCCTGGACCGGATCTTCGGCGGCAGCGGCGAGGATGTGCTCTCCGGCGGTGACGACGCGGACAGCCTCTACGGCGGCACCGGCGGAGACCGCTTCATCGGTGGTAGCGGCAACGATACCCTTTTCGGCGGCCGCGGACGCGACTTCCTGAACGGCGGCAGCGGCTCGGACAGCATGGTCGGCGGCAAGGCCGACGACACCTTCATCGTGGAGCGCCCCACCGACCGGGTGATCGAGGTCACCGGCGGCGGCCTCCTTGACCTGATCCGCTCCAGCGCCAGCAGCTACAGCATGGACGACGACGCCCAGGTCGAGCGGGTCGAGCTGATCCAGGGGGCCGGTGACCTCACTTTCAGCGGCAACGACCGCGACAACTCCATCCTCGGCAACAGCGGCGACAACCTGCTGTTCGGCGGCGCCGGCGACGACACCCTGGACGGCGGCTCGGGCTCCGACCTTCTGGTGGGCGCAACCGGAAACGACGTCATGATCGTCGACACCAGCGGCGACATCGTCTCCAACCAGGCCGGTGCCGGACAGGACCGGGTGATCGCCTCCGTCGACTTCTCGCTGTCGGGTGGCGTCGAGGAGCTGGTGCTGGCCAGCGGAGCCGGCGTGATCGACGGCTTCGGCAACTTCGAAGACAACATCATGGACGGCAACAGCGCCTCCAACCTCCTCACGGGCGGCGGGGGTGACGACAGCCTGCTTGGCCACCGTGGGCACGACACCCTGCAGGGCGGCGGGCACGACGACTATCTCTCGGGTGCTTCCGGCGACGACAGCGTGCTCGGCGGCGGCGGCGACGATACCCTGGACCTGGGCCGGCGCGACTGGGCCAAGGGCGGCACCGGGGCCGACTGGTTCCTCTTCGACGGCGACGAGACCGCCAACGCCCAGGGTTCCGGCGGTCCCCTGATCACCGACTTCGGCGGCCAGCTCCTCACCGCCGGCCCGGGGACCGACCGCCTGGTCTTCGCCACCGGCCTGGAGAGCGGCAGCTTCGACTACCGCGGCGGCAGGGCCTTCACCGGCAGCGGCGACAGCGAGGCGCGGCACGATGGCCAGGGTCAGATCCAGGTCGATATCGACGGTGACGGCAAGGGCGACGTTACCTTCCGGCTCGCGGGCATGAGCCAGGCTGGCCAGCTCACCGCCGCGGACTTCCTCTGGCTGTAGGCGCGGGCCGCTGCAAGCAGCGGAGTTTGTGCCGGCCCGCCAGTGCCTAGGCTGCCCCCGGATCGAAACCGGAGGGAGCGAGCGCCATGCGCCTTGAGGGAAAAACCGTTATCGTTACCGGGGCCAGTTCAGGGATCGGCCAGGCTGCCGCCCTGCTCTTCGCCCAGGAGGGCGCGAACCTTGTGCTGGGCGCACGGCGAAAGGCCCGGCTGCGCGAGCTGGAGGCCCTGATCCGGCGGCAGGCGAACGGCTCCGCAGTCTTCCAGACAGGCGACGTCGCCGAGGAAGGCTATGCCGAGGCGCTGGTGGCGCTGGCCGAGACCCGTTTCGGCAGCCTGGACGGGGCCTTCAACAATGCCGGCATCATGGGCGAGACCCTGCCGGCGCCGGAGATGCCGGCGGCGAACTGGCGCCAGGTGATCGACACCAACCTGACCGGCGCCTTCTACGCCGCCAAGCACCAGCTTCGCGCGATGGAGCCGCGCGGCTCCGGCTCGATCGTCTTCACCTCCTCCTTCGTCGGCCACCGGATCGGCTTTCCCGGGATGGCCGCCTATGCTGCCTCCAAGGCCGGCCTGGTCGGCCTCACCCAGGTGCTGGCCGCCGAGCACGGCCCGGCCGGCATCCGGGTGAACGCGCTGCTGCCCGGCGGCACGCTGACCGAGATGGCGGGTGATGATCCGGACCACCTGGCCTTCGTACGCGGCCTGCACGCCCTGAAGCGCATGGCGGCACCGATGGAGATCGCCCAGGCGGCGCTCTTCCTGCTCTCCGACGCAGCCTCCTTCGTCACCGGCAGCGCACTGCTGGCCGACGGCGGCAACTCGATCAGCAAGACCTGATGCGGGCCCCGAAGCAATAGGCCTCGATCGGATCCTGCCGGCCCTTGACCGCAAGCGCCCCCACCGGACTGAAGTCGAGCGGGCGGCCGGCCGCTTGCCAGGTGGTCCCACAGATCAGCACCGCGCTGCCGATCTGCTTGTTCGCCTCCTCTAGGCGCTGGGCCAGGTTCACCGTGTCGCCGTAGACGGTATAGCTGCGCTGGCTACCGCCGATGCTGCCGGCCGCCAGCGGCCCGCTGGCCAGGCCGATGCGCAGCCGGAAGACGACGCCGTCGTAGCGGGTCGAGGCGCTGAAGTCCTGCAGCGCCTTGGCGGCTGCGATGGCATCCCGCGCCGGCTCCTCGCGCGCCCTGGGCAGGCCGAAGGTCGCCAGCATGGCATCGCCGGCGAAGCTGAGCGCGGTGCCGCCGTGGTCCGAGACCAGCCGTGCGGCGGCGGAGAAGAAGGCATCCAGAGCGGTCATCACCGCCGCGGCGTCGCGGGTCTCGGAAAAGGTGGTGAAGCCCTCGATATCCAGATAGAGCACCGTCGCGTTCTGCACCCTCGGCTGCAAAGCGTCCGGCTGAGCCAGGATCTCGGCGGCGACGGCGGCCGGCACGAAGTGACCGAAGACCTGCTCGGCCCGGCGCCGGCGCCTCTCCGCCTCGGCAAAGGCCAGTACGGTCTGCCGAGCCCGACCCACCGCTAGCGCCAGCACGGCCGCCGACCCGAGCAGCGCGAAGGTCTCCTCGAAGCGGACGCTCCAGTTGATGAAGTCGACGCTGAGGACGAGCTCCATGTACTCAGCTGCATCCCGACCAGGGCGGAGTTCGCTCCAGGAACGAAGCTGGTCCTGCTCGCCCGCGATCACCGCGATCACGATCCAGAATCCCAAGGCGAGCGCAGTGCCGGTAAAGAGCACCAGCCCAGGCATCAGCGAGAGCGCCGTCACCGCCAGCAGCAAAAAGAGCAGATGGGTGCCGTAGACTCGGAACAGCAGGATCTTCGGTACCGGCTCTCCCTCGACCAGGGGCGCGAGACTGGCGACCAAGGTCAGCGCGGCGATATCGAGCGCGAAGAGGGCGTAACGGTGCCAGCGCCGTTCAAACCGGCTACCCAGCGCCGCGAAGACTGCAAGGCCGGCCCCCAGCGACGCCAGGGCGAGCAGGACTCCGGTGGGATTGCCGTGGACTGTGAAGTAGAAGAGCTGCGAAGCCAGGATGCCCAGCAGCAGCAGGCTGCGCCCGAGCAGCAGGAGCCGAAAGCCGCCCCGCTCCGCCCGCTCCAGAATGAGCGCGGCCTCCTGCTGCATCCGGCCTTCGCCCGCAGGCGCAGCAAAGAAGGCCAGGAGGCCCGCCCGAAGAGAGGCGAAGAGAGAGTCCCTATCCTGCACAGAGTCTGCCCCGCTCCGGCCGGCACAATCGAAAGCAGTCGCTGTCTCTGGTCTCGACTCCACCCGCCGGGCTGTGCTGCCATTGCCGCCCAGGACAGGGCGTCCGCGGTATCGCAGGACCGGCAAGCGCGCGAGACGCGGCGCACCGCGGCACAGAGACGAGAGATGGATCCAGAGTAAGCAGCGTCATGGCCTCCTTCCGCTTCCTGCATGCCGCCGACATCCACCTGGACAGCCCGCTGAAGGGTCTGGCCGGTCAGGAGGGGGCGGCGGCCGAGCGCATCCGCAGGGCGACCAGGGACGCGCTCGACCAGCTGGTCACCCTGGCGATCGATGAGTCCGTCGATTTCCTGATCGTCGCCGGCGACCTCTACGACGGCGACTGGCGCGACTACAAGACGGGTCTCTTCTTCACCTCACAGATGGGGCGCCTGAAGGCGGCCGCCATCCCGGTCTTCTTGCTGCACGGCAATCACGATGCCGAGAGCCAGATCACCCGGCGCCTGGAGCTGCCGGACAACGTGCGGACCTTCGCCGCTCGCAAGCCCGAGACCCACCGCCTGGAAGGCCTGCAGGTGGCACTGCACGGCCAGAGCTTTCGCCAGCGCAATGTCACCGACAACCTGGTCCCGGACTACCCGCCGCCCCTCCCCGGCCAGGTCAACATCGGTGTCCTTCACAGCGGCCTTGGCGGTTTGGGCGGTCATGCCAACTACGCGCCCTGCAGCCTGACCGAGCTGGTGAACAAGGGCTACGACTACTGGGCGCTGGGCCACGTGCATAAGGCCGAGGTGCTGAACGAGCGCCCCTATGTGGTGTTCCCCGGCAACCTGCAGGGCCGGCATATCCGCGAGACCGGGCCCAAGGGCGCGACCCTGGTGACAGTCGAGCAGGGCGAGATCGCCGAGCTGGAGTTCCGGGCCTGCGACCTGGTGCGCTGGGCCGAGCTCACCGTCCCGCTGGAGGATGCGGCCAGCCTGGGCGCGGTGATCGACCGCCTGCGCGACGCGGTGGAGCGCGCCGTCGCCGAGCAGGCCGAGGGGCGCCTCTTGGCCTGCCGCCTGCTGCTGACCGGGCGCAGCGCCCTGCATGGCCAGCTCCTGGCCTCCGAGGAGCACCTGCTGGCCGAGGCCCACAATGCCGCCTCCGCTCTCGGCGAGGAGGTTGCCTGGATCGAGAAGCTGGTGCTGGCGACCGAGGCACCGCTCGACGCCCGCAGCCTGGCCGAGCGCGAGGACGCGCTGGGGGCGCTGCAGCGAATGCTGCAGGAGGCACCGGCCGACGCGACGCTGCTCGGCCAGATCGAGGACGACATCGGCGAGCTGATCCGCAGGCTGCCGCACGAGCTGCGTACCGAGATCGAAGACCCAGTCCTCGCCGCCGCCGTGGCCGGCGACCCCGCCGCCCTGATCGCGGCTGTCGCCCCCTACCTCTCGGGCCGCCTGCTGGCGGACGAGGCCTGAACATGCGTCTCAGCCGGCTCGACCTGCTGCGCTACGGCCACTTCAGCGGCCGCTCACTGGAGCTGCCGGCCGGCGAGAGCGACCTGCACATCCTCTTCGGCCCGAACGAGGCCGGCAAGTCCACCACGCTTGCCGCCATCGAGGACCTGCTGTTCGGGGTACCGGGACGCTCGCCCTACGGCTTCCTTCACGACTACAACGCGCTTCGCATCGGCGCCCGCCTGGAGACCGGTGAGGACGCGCTGGAGGTGGTCCGCCGCAAGGGCAACAAGGACACCCTGCTGGACAGGGAGGGCACCGCCTTCGCCACCGGGGAAGCGGTGCTGCGCCCCTACCTGGCGGGGGCCGACCGCGCCTTCTTCGAGCGCATGTTCAGCCTGGACCACGCCCGCCTGCGCCAGGGCGGCCAGGAGATCCTGGAGGCCAAGGACGATGTCGGCCAGATGCTCTTCGCTGCAGGCTCCGGCATCGGCGGCCTCAGGGAACGGCTGACGGCGCTGAACGAGGAGGCTGACGGCCTCTGGGCGCCGCGCCGGGCCAAGGGCCGCCGCTTCTACGACGCCGAGGACAAGCGCAAGGAGGCCGAGACCGCCCTGCGCGAGCAGGTCCTCACCGCCAGCCGCTGGCAGGAACTGAAACGCGCCCGAGACGAGGCCGAGGCCGCCTACGACGGTATCGCCGCGGAGATCCGCGAGCGCGAGAGCGCGCTCAACCGCCTCGGCCGCATCCGCCGGGTGCTGCACAACGTTCGCCGCAAGCAGGAGGTTGAAGCGGTCCTAGTTGACCTTGAGGGCGTGGTGCCGCTGCCGGAGAACGCCGGGCGGCTGCTGGCCGAAAGCGAGCAGGAGGAGGGCCTCGCCGCGGTGCGCAAGGCCACTCTGAAGGAGCAACTTGTGCAGGCCGAGGCAGAGTTAGAGGGCCTGACCTACGACGTGGCGCTGGTCGGGCGCGCCGCCGATATCCGCGCCATTGCAGAGCGCCGCATCGAGATCCGCCGGGAGAAGGCGGACCTGCCGAAGCGCGAGGCCGATCTCGACACCGCCGAAGCCGAGCTACGTACCAACGCGCGGGAACTCGGCTGGACGGAGAGCGACACGGCCCTGCTCGCAGCCCGCCTTCCCAAGAGCGCCGCGGTCCGGGTCGTGCGCGAGTTGGTGACCAGAGAGGGCACGGTTGAGACCGAGGTCGCGAACGCCGCCGAGCGCGTCGCTGAGGCCGAGGGGACCCTGGCCGACCTTAGAGCAGAGTTGGAAAGGCTCGGTGATCCGCTCGACATCACCAGGTTGTCCGCGGCCATTTCCGCCCAGCACAAGACCGGCGACCTTACCGGGCCTTTGGAGGCCGCCGACCTCGCTTTCCGGGCAGCCGAAAGCCGGGTGACAAGCAGGCTGTCTACACTCAACCCAAAGGTCATCGACGAGGCGGTCCTGGTCGCAATGGCAGCACCTGCCAGAGAGGCTGTCCAGGCCCATCGGGAGAGGCAGCACGACTGGCGGCGACGCAGCCGCGAACAGGAGCGGATAAGCCTGACAAACCGTCAGCAGCGCGAGGCCGCGGAAGCCACGGTCAGCCGGCGGGTTCGCGACGAGGGCCTGATTACGGCCGAAGAGCTGCGCGCGGCCCGCAACCGGCGCGACGCCCTCTGGGCGCTGCTGCGGGTCAAGCACCTGGAAGGCGGCAAGGTTCCGGAAGAGCTGATGCGCAGTCTGGAGGAGATCCCGTCCGACCTCGCCGCTGCCTTTGAGCCGGCCATGACCCAGGCCGACGCGCTGGCCGACCACCGCTTCGAGCGGGCCGAGGCGGCCGGCCAGGTGGCCGAAATCAACCGCAAGATCGGCGAGCTAGACACGCTCTTGGCCCAGGATGCCGAGAACGAGGTCCGGCTCGACGAGGAAGGCAGAGCCCTGACCGCCGCCTGGACCGCCCTCTGGCAAGACGCCCCCTTCGCGCCGCTGGAGGCCGACGCCATGCTGGACTGGCTCGACGGACGGGCCGCCCTTCTGGAAGCGATTGAAGCGCGGAACCAGGCCGGTACAACCTGCGAGGCACTGCAGCGGTCGGTCACGGAAGCCAAGGACTCCTTGCTGACCGAGCTCGCAGCCTTGACGGCCGACATCGCGGCGCTACGCAAGGACAGCCTGCCTGTGGTTATCGAACGGGCGGTCGAGATTCAGCGCCGCCAGCAGGCCCAGGCCGAACAAAAGGCACGGCTCGCGGACCTGCTGAACGAGGCGGCAACAGCGCTGGCTCAACGCCAGCGCCAGTTCGCACAGGCTGAAGCGGCGCGGGCAGCCTGGCGCGATGCTTGGAAAAAGGCCCTGGCCGCCCTGGGGCTTTCCGCTGAAACGCCGTCCGCAGCAGTCGAAGACGCACTGGACACCATCGGCCGACTTCGCAAGATCGAGGACCGAATCATCGCGCTGCGGCACGACCGTATCGACAAAATCAAGCGCGACCTGGACGACTTCGCCAAGGAGGTGGCGATGTTGGTAGAAGCCCTGGCACCGGACCTGGGGGACAGGGACGCCGAGGCGGCGGTGCTGGAGCTGGAGGCGCGCCTCAAGCGGGCGGAAGACCTGAGCAAACAACACGGCAAGACCAGCGCGGTGGCGGGCCAGCGACGCGAACAGATCGCGGCTCTCGAGGACGAACAGCGCGAGCGCGCCGCCTCGCTCTCGCACCTGCAGGAGCAGGCCGGGGTGGAGAGCAACGAGGCGCTGAAGGAGGCCATCGCGCTGTCCGACCGTCTGCGCAGCCTCGGTGCGGAGCGCAGCGCCATCCTGGCCAGGCTTCACCAGGACGGCGACGGCCTCCCACCGGAAGCGCTGGAGGCGGAGTGCGCTGGGGCCTCGATCGATGAGATCGTAGCCCAGACCGCGTCAGTGGAGGCAGAGCTGGCCGAGCTAAGAGCGCGCGAGAACAGCGCCATCGAGGCCCGCACCCAGGCCCGCGCCGGCTTCGAGGCGGTGGACGACGACGGTGCCGCCGCCCGCGCCGCGGCCGACCGGCAGGAGGCGCTGGCGGAGATGGGTGAGGTCGCCGGGCGCTACCTCAAGGTCAAGACCTCGGCGCTGCTGCTGCAGTGGGCGATCGACCGCTACCGCCGGGAGAAGCAGGCGCCGCTGCTGCGGCGCGCCGGCGGCTTCTTTCACGACCTGACCGGCGGTTCCTTCGCCGGCCTGCAGGTGACCTACGACAGCCAGGACCGGGCCAGCCTGGCCGGCGAGCGGCCCGACGGCGGCCTGGTCGAGGTCTCGGGCATGAGCAGCGGCACCGCCGACCAGCTCTACCTGGCGCTCCGCGTGGCGGCGATCGAGGACTACCTGGAGCGCGCCAGCGCCCTGCCCTTCGTCGCCGACGACCTCTTCATCAACTTCGACGACGCGCGTGCCGCGGCGGGCCTGGGTCTGCTCCAGGCGCTCAGCCGCAAAACCCAGGTGCTCTTCTTCACGCATCACCGGCATCTGGTCGCGCTGGCCCGCACAACGCTGGGCGCTTCGGTTAAGGTTGTGGAGTTGGTAGCCGAGGCGGATTAATGGAGAAAGACTTTTGATGTCTGGAAAATGCAGGTTGATCCTACAGTCAAGCCGTAGGACGACAAATTAGATAAATTATCGGTCGTCCTACGACTTGATCGTAGGACCTCTATCCGTCGAGAAGGCTTTAAGCGGATTCATCCAAAGAGCCCACAAGCGCGGCCGGAGCCCCCCCGACCGCGCCAGAAAAAACACCCCTCAGCTCTGCTTGGTACCGCGGGCCAGCATGGTCATGTCGGGGATCATCGGATCGACCGAGACCTGATCGAATCCGGCTTCGGCGATGCGCTCGGCCAGCCAGGCGTCGTCCAGCGAGCGGGCCTGCGGGGTGAAGGCGGTATGCTGAAGCTGCCAGAGGGCCGCGTTCTTCGGGCCGGTGCGATCGGCATGGACCATGAAGTCGTGGATCATCAGCAGGCCGCCCGGCACCAGGTGCGAATAGGCATCGACGATCAGCCGCTCATGCTCGCTGTCCGGCACGCCGGAGAAGAGGTAGGACATCAGGATCGCCCCCTGCTCCTCCGGCCAGGCGGTCTCCAGCGCATTGCCGTCGACATAGGCGATGCGGTCGGAGAGGCCGGCCTTCTCGACGTACTTGCGGCCCAGCTTGGCCACGTTGGGGAACTCGATGATGGTGGCCTTGAGCTGCGGGAAGGCCTTGCAGAGGGTGATGGAAAAGGCGCCGGTGCCGCCGCCCACGTCCAGCAGGCGCTCCACCTTCGAGAGGTCGATCTTCTTGGCCAAGCCGCGCGCCGGACCCAAGGAGCCGGCGTGCTGGCTCTCCGAGTAGACCCGCGCCTCGTCGGGGTCGGAGAACCACTGCGCGTAGGAGCCGGTCGCCTCTTCCGGCAGGTCGTCGACCAGCGCCAACTCGATCTGGTCCAGCAAGCGGTACATCTGCCGGTCCACCTGCAGGCGCAGGTAGTCGCCGAAGTCGTACTTGGCGCCCTTCACCAGGAAGGTTTCGGCGGCGGGCGAGTTGGCGTAGCGCCCCTCCTCCACCGAGACCAGGCCGAGCGCGGCCACCGCCGTCAGCAGCGTCTGGCTGCGTTCGGGATCCAGGTCAGTCACCTCTGCCAGTTCCTCCGCCGTCATCGGTCCTTTCGACAAATGGGTGAAGACCTTGTTGTGCAGCGCTGCGAAAAGCGCCTTGGATCCCATGAAGCCGAACGCGATGTCCGAGATTTCCTCAGCGCGGGTGAGAACTGCCATGCCGTGTGCCTCATGATCTGTTGCGGTGCAGCATGATAGCGCCTCGCTCTTCGTTCGACCACTCCTATGCCTGCGGAACAGGTTTTGTGCCCGGCCCTAAGCGGATTTTGGCCCGGTAACCATGGGCTTTTCACACCCCTTTGCGACGACTTGACCTCTGTGGAAAGAACACTGCGCTGACCCGGTCAGAGTGGCTGGATCGCGGTCGGCCGGAAGACTATCCACAGGCTCTGGCCGGTTGCGAGACGGATCGTCAGCGAGCACATCCAACCGCCAGCCACATGGACACGTTCAAGCCAATCATAGACTGTTATTGGTTATTTTTCTTTAAATTAAAACTATCTTTGCGCGTATCTGTTTGCTGAGACTTCGGCGTGCGATAGCCTCGCCAGGATGACAAGGCCGTCACAAGGCCGAGGAGATTTGGCAGCATGCGAGCCGCGTGACGCTCAGATCGGCAGTACCCGGTTCGAACGCGATCTCTGCAGCAGGATTTCAGTCCAGGGGGTGAGCGGTGGCCACTGATCGCTCTCCCTGAGTTCTTGACCGGACCCAAAGCCGGATGGTCAGTTCGTGTCGCTCGTGACGACAGAGCCAAGGGGGAAACACAAATGGAGAATCCCGGATCAGACCGGGCGAAGATCTTCGTCCACACCGTCACCAGCCTTCTTCTGGGGCTGGTCCTTGTCTTCGCGCTCGGTGCCCGGAGCAGCTCGGCAGAAGCCTTCGCGTACAGCAGAGCGACCTACGAGGGCGAGAAGAGCTGCGCGGCGCGCTTCCCCGCCGATGCCAACCACGAGCAGGCCAAGCACAACATCATCAATCAGGCCTGCTGGGCCTGTCCCAAGGGCTACAAGCGCACGCTCAACCCCAGCCCGAGCGCCGACAAGGCCTGCAAGAAGGGCGGTGGCACCCGCTATATCCACGCGACCCGGCATGGCAAGTCCAAGCTCCTACAGAAGTGCGGCGAGGGTCGCTTCTCCGAGGAAGGCTCCTGCTGGTCCTGCCCGTCCGGCTACAAGCGTGCACCGCTGCGCAACGACGGCATAGGCCAGGCCTCCTGCAAGCGCACACTGACGACGCACTATTCGGCGGCGACGCGACGCGGCGATGCGGGCTGCGGCAAGGGCCAGTGGTCGCCACTGCTCTCGGGCAAGTGCTATTCCTGCCCGGCCGGATATAAGCGCAATCTCATGCGCGTGAACCAAGATCGCGAGAACGACCCGAAGGCCTGCTTTCGCTTCGAGCCGCCGAAGGCCTTCCAGAACAACTTCGTCGCCGAGCGCAGGGCCAAGCTGGACGAGGTACTGGCAGAGAACCAGCATGTCATCGAGCTGGCCGCCGCGTTCGTGAAGAACCTGAAGAAGGTCCGCTCCGGCAACGATTCCGCCGATGGGTTGCGGACGATGACCGCACAGGAGTTCCGCGATGCCGGCGGCGTCGAAATGCTGGAGGCCGCCTGCGAGAGCAACTTCTGTACCGTCACGATCACGGCCGGTGGGGACGGCTCCTACTTCGTCGGCGCCAACGTTTCGGGTGGCATCGCCTGGGGTACGGTCTGGGAGACCGAAGACAGTGACGACGGCAATGACAAGATCGATAAGAACAAGGACCTGGCCAGTGCGGGCGTGCTGACGGCGAACCTGTCCGGCGGGGCGTCCTGGGGTTTGGACGGTAGCATCAACATTGGCTTCTGGCGCTCGAAGTTCAATGAGATGAAGGGCTTCGCGCACGGCATCGTGGTCGGTGGCGCTGCCAGCACCGTGGGCGGCAACGCTTCGGCCTGGTGGATCGTGAAGTCCAACTTCAATCTCTTTGACTGGAACACCTGGTTCGATTTCGCTGAAGAGGAAAAGGACGAGTTCGTCGGCTTCTCGATCGGCTGGCAGGGTGGCCTCAGCGCCGAGGGCGAGTACAACTGGGGCTACACCTGGAACTGGGGCGATGCCGTCGAGTAGCGGGTGCTTTGGACCTTGCCCTCTGCGGACAGGACATCGCGCTGACCCGAAGGGGGGCGGTCAGGCAACGATCGGCTGGGACAGTATCCACAGGCTCAGCATGGTCAGGCCGGTCATGAAGACCATCATCGGCAGCTGCGAGCGCACCGCCAGGCGCGGGTCGCCGAGCAAGGTCAAGGCCTGGCGGTGGGCGACGAGGACCGAGAGGACATGGCCGGTCACCAGGGCCGCGACTGCGATCCACCAGACCTGCCGTGCGGTGATTATCCCGATATCCAGCCCGCCCTGACGGCTCTCCACCAGGGACCAGCCAAGCGCGAAGGGATCTGCCAGGGCCGGCAGGGCAAGCTGTCCGGCCAGCAGCAGGTAGGAGATGTAGTGCGCGAGATGATAGGCGACCGCGATCGGTAGCAGCGAAGCGGCAAAGCCGAGGGCGAAAGCGCCGGCATCGAAGCGCCGCCCCGACGCCTGCGCCATGGTCCAGGCCAGGAGCCGGTAGGCCAGATAGGAAAGGGCGACGGTGATCAGCAGGCCCAAGGTGCGAATGAGCTTCAGCAGGTTCACGCCCTCGTCACGCAGCGCCAGCAAGGTCGGCCGCAAGCTCTGCGAGCCGCTGATCTCCTCCAGGATCGCAGCCCACAGCGGCGTCTCCGAGATTCCGTCGAAGAGGACGATGCCGATCAGCGCGACGACGAAGGCGGCCGATGAGGCCTGCGGCTCGGCCGGGCGGGTGAGACGCTCGGCGGGCGGCGATAGCAGCAGCCGCTCCGGCAGCTCCAGCGACAGGGGGGCCAGCCGCCCCAGCAGGGCGAAGAGCCGGCCGAGCGGATCGGCGACGCGGAACCAGGCAAGACCGAAGGTCCAGGCGGCAAGCAGGGTCGCGGCGGCGTAGACCAGGATCAGGATGCCCAGGGCACGCGGTTCCTCCGAGCGCTCGGAGATCAGTTCGACCCAGGAGATGGCCAGCAGCCCGAGAAAAGCGATCCAGGCCGCAGCCCGCGGCAGCGGCAGAATTCCTTGCTCGGGATCTCGGCCGAACGCACGCGCGGCCAGCAGATAGAAGCCGCGAAAGGGGTCCACGGCCGCCCAGAGGTCGACCAGGAGCGCGGAGAAGAGGAAGAAGCCGACCCACCAGATCACCCAGACGCCGACGGTCGCCAAGTTGTCGGTCGGCGACGGCGGGCCGAAGAAGGCTGCCCCCAGCAGGACCGCCAGAACCAGCAGTCCGGCCAGCCTGAACAGCAGCGCGAGAGATCGCCCGAAGACCGGTGGCAGCACCAGCTCTCTTTGCAGCAGCCGACCGTGCGACGCGCGCAGAAAGAAGAAGGAGGCGAGGAAGGACGCCAGGACCGCGAAGCCGGCCGCGGCCAGGTAGAAGCCCAGCGGCAAGGGCAGGTCATAGCGCTGCCCGAAGGCATGCGCCTCGGCGCCCGCCGGACAGCCGATCCAAACGACCAGCAGGCCAACGACCGCCGCCAGTCCGGACAGCCTCGCGTGACCGGGAGAAGCCCCTGCTTGCACGCCTAGCGCACCTCGATGTAGGCGAGCGGTGCCTCGCTGCGGCCCAGCAGGTCGGTCTCGCCGTGCGCCACCAGGGCGAAGCGGCCGCCATGCGCGGCCTGGAAGGTCAGGACCGCCGGGTGTCCCGGTGCCACGTCCGCCTCCAGGTCATAGCCGTGCAGGTGCAGGGCCAGGTCTCGGTCGGCGCGCACCTCCAGGCGGACGCTCTCGCCCTGCTGGATCTCGAAGGTCGGCGCGTTGTCTGACTCCGCCAGGTCGAGCAGCAACGCGGTGCCGCTCCAGGCCACGGGTCCGGCCAGGGCGATCTCGGCGCCAATGGCCTTATCGCCCTCGGCCCAGGACAGGTGGCGATTGTCGTTGAGGCTAACCCGCACCCGGTTCTCGCCCTCGGCAAGAAGCGCCATCGGCAGGTGCGCCCAGGGGCCGTAGAGACGGCCGATCTTCTTGCCATTGACATAGAGGTGGGCATGGCCTGCGACCGCCTCGCTGTCTCGACCCACGCTCTCCGGCGTGAAGCTGAAGTCAGTGACCAAGAGGTGCAGGTTGTAGCCGTCGGTCGGGTCCGGGTAGGCCTCCAGTTCCAATCCCGGCACCGGCGCCCCCGTCGGGACGGGACGCAGGTCGGCCGATCCATGCCCATGCTGGTGCATCGTATCGGCCTGCAGCGGCGCACCTGCCGTCGTGCACGCGACCAGCCCCGTCAGGGCGGCCGCCGTCAGCGACCTTCCCAAATCCAACATCGCCCGGTTCTCCCCTCTTCATGCCGGCCGGTCTACCGCGGGGGTGGCGGTGCGCCCCCCGCGGAGAGACCCTGCAGCGTCAGGCCAACAGCGCAGACCCGACCCTAGAGCGGATCGCGATCAGGTGGACTCGCCTGATCGCGTGAATCCGCTCTATGTTTCAAACGTGTAGAGCAAGATTCAGACGTCAAATCGCTTCGATTTGACGTCATCCTGTTCTAGTGGCCGGCCATGTGGTTCCACTCGGGCAGCAGGACGATGGAGTTGGGGTTGAGGCCGGCCTCCTTCAGGCTGTTCATCTCGGCCAGGATCTCGCCCGTCTCCAGGTCGACCACCGTGACCGAGCCGTCGCTCATCTTCGGCAGGTTGAGGAATGAGTTCTGCACGAAGCCGAGCTTCTGGTCCTTGGTGACGCCGACATGGTGGGCGCCACCGGCCGTCGGAACGGAGGTCACCAGCTTCGGTGCCAAGGGCCCCTCGGCGGTATCGAAGATGTGGAGATGACCCGGCATCGAGGTCGTCACCAGCAGCTTCTTACCGTCCTCGGTGAAGTAGATCTCCAGCGGAACGCCGGCCTCGACGCTCTGGAAGTCGAAGACCTCCTGGGGCGTGAAGCTCTGCGCGGTCTCATCCCAGACCAGGGCCCAGAGAGCATGGCCGAACATGTTGGTGACCAGCGCCACCGGCGGGTTGTGGTTAGGGGCGAAGAGGATCTCCACCGGCGCCTCACCGGAGGGCGAGGGCTGCTCGGACATCTTGATCTCGCCCAACGGCTCCAGGGTGCTGGCCTTCACCACCGAGACCGTCTCCGCCGGGGCGGAGAGATCGGGGGTGATGGTGCTGGTGACCAGGATGCGGTCGAGCGCCGTGTTGACGGCCAGACCGTGCGGATAGGTCCCCGGCAAGGCGATCTCGCCGACCAGGCTGTCATCCGCGACCTTGCCCACGTAGACGTTGCCGGAGGCCATACAGGTCAAATACCAGCGCTCGTTGGCCTCGTCGAAGACCACGTCCTCGGCGAACTTGCAGTTCGGTACATCGATGGTGCTGATCCGGTAGGGGTTCTGCGTCATGTCGATGACCTGCAGCGCCGGCTGCATCAGGGAGGTGACATAGGCCTTCGTCATGCTGCGGTCGTAGAAGATGTGATGCGTCACCGAACTCGGGTCGAGCGGGATGTCCGCAAGAATCCGGCCGAAGCCGGCGCTCTGCGGATCGACATCGATGATCGCAATGCCTTCGCGCCGAACCTGCTCACCTGACAGCTTCAGGGACTTCAGTTCCTCGGCCGGTTTGCTCTCATAGTTCATCATGGCCAAGATTTCAGCCTGAACCGGCGCAGAAAACACCGCACCGAGGCCGATCAGCCCCAAGATTGCACGAGTACGCATGGCGAGTCCTCCTGTTATGGCTCACACAATACAAATGAGAACCCACCGCTATTCAATCAATAACCAACCGACTTGACCAATAGTACAGGAGCACAAAACAACGGAAGCACAACCACTTGAATGGGTCGGGTGCAACTGGAGTCGAACGCGACGCGCTTGCCACCAGCGATTCAGCGGCTATGCAGAGAAATAGACGTGAAGGGCGGGAGGCACCCGTCCCGTCAGGCACTCGACCGTTGCGCGAATCCCTGGTGCGGCGCAGACTCCCGCTCCAACACCTCCAGTCCGGTGACCTGGGCCAACGGCGGGCCGCTGCGCATGCAGACCAGCATCTCCGAGACCGCAGCCTCCTCGCCCACCAGCAGGGCCTCGACCCGGCCGTCGCGCAGGTTGCGGACCCAGCCGGTGAGTCCCAGCGCCTCGGCCTCCTGGCAGGTCCAGGCGCGGTACCAGACGCCCTGCACGCGGCCGCTGACGAAGACCTGGCGGGCGATCTGCGTCATCGCCGGCCGCTCCCGGCCGTCTCGCGGCCCCAGACGAAAAGCGCCTCCATGGCGAGGTCGCTGGCCCGCTTGGCCGAGCGCTCCCATTCCGGCCCGCGCAGCCACTGGTCTTCCATGGTGACGGCCGGCGCACCCTTCTGCTCGTGCATCAGCTTGTTGCGCAGGCCGCGCAGCCAGGCCCGGTCCTCGGCGCGGGTATTGGCGGGAAAGCCGCTGTGGAAGGCCTGCGCATCGACGATGGCGCCTGCCAAGATCACCACCGCGACCCAGGAGCCGGCGCAGAAGGCGCGCTCCAGGTCGACCATCAGAGCGGCGGCCTGCTCCGACAGGCTCCCGGCGCCGCCGGCCGCATAGTGCTCCTCCTGACGGGCCAGCCAGTCGAGCCGGCTCTGCCAGAGGGTTTCACTCGGGCGCTCGATCAGCTCCAGCACGGCATGCTCCCGCCCGCTCGCGGGCTGTCTATTCGAACTCGACGATGGCCTGGTCGACGGAGAGGCTTTCGCCCGGCTGACAGTGTAGCGTCTTGACCGTGCCGTCGGCGACCGCGCGCAGCACGTTCTCCATCTTCATCGCCTCGACCACGGCTAGCTCCTGGCCAGCCTTCACCGTCTGGCCGACCTCAACCGCAATCGAGACCAGCAGACCCGGCATCGGCGACAGCAGGAAGCGCGAGAGGTCCGGCGGCGCCTTCACCGGCATCAGGGCCAAGCGCTCGGCCGCGGCCGGCGACAGCACCAGGGCCTCGATCGAGGCCCCGGCGTGGGTGACGATCCAGCGCGGCCCCTTGCGATCGACCTGGACCACCTTGCTGACCCCGTCGATCTGGGCCTGCAGTAGCGGATCACCCGGCTGCCAGGCGCTCTCGATCGCGCCGTCGCCCAGCGCCGAGTGCACGGTGAAGCCGCTGGAATGCGGTTGCAGGCTGACGGTGTGCGCAGTCCGGGATTCCGCACCCTCGATCGACACCACCCAGTCGGCCAGCTTGCGCGACCGGGCACCGATCTGGCCGGAGATCTGGCCCTCGCGCTCGGCCATGCGGCGGCCGACCATGGCCGCGGACAGCACCAGGGTACGCAGCACCGCGCCCTCGGGGGCACCGCTGCTGTAGCCGTCGGGGAACTCCTCGGCGATGAAGTTCGTGGTCATGTTCCCGGCACGGAAGCGGGGATGCTCGACCAGTGCGGTCAGGAAGGCGGCATTGTGGTTGATGCCTCGGATGAAATAGGCGTCCAGCGCGTGGGCTAGGTGCTCTGCGGCAGCCTCGCGGGTCGCGCCGTAACCGATCAGCTTGGCGATCATCGGGTCGTAGTAGATCGAGATCTCCGAGCCCTCGCTGACACCGCTGTCGATGCGCACGGTCGGCCCCTCGGCCGGCGGGATGTAGCGGACCAGACGGCCGATGGAGGGCAGGAAGTTGCGCGCCGGGTCCTCGGCGTAGACGCGCGCCTCGATCGCCCAGCCGTCGATCCCGACGTCCTCCTGCTTAAGGGTGAGGGACTCGCCGGCGGCAACCCGGATCATCTGCTCGACCAGGTCGATGCCGGTGATGAGTTCGGTCACCGGATGCTCGACCTGCAAGCGGGTGTTCATCTCCAGGAAGTAGAAGTTCTTGTCCTTGTCGACGATGAACTCCACCGTGCCGGCGGAGTGGTAGTCCACCGCCTTGGCCAGCGCCACGGCCTGGGCGCCCATCGCCGCCCGGGTCTCCGGATCGAGGAAGGGCGAGGGCGCCTCCTCCAGCACCTTCTGATGGCGGCGCTGGATCGAGCACTCGCGCTCGTTCAGGTGTATGACGTTGCCCTGCTTGTCGCCCAGCACCTGGATCTCGATGTGGCGCGGCTGCTCTACGAACTTCTCGATGAAGACCCGGTCGTCGCCGAAGCTGGAGCGCGCCTCGTTCTGCGCCGAGCGGAAGCCCTCGCGTGCCTCCTGGTCATTCCAGGCAATACGCATGCCCTTGCCGCCGCCGCCGGCCGAGGCCTTGATCATCACCGGATAGCCGATGTCGGCAGCGATGCCGACCGCGGTCTCGGCATCGGGGATGGCGTCGAGATGGCCCGGCACGGAGGAGACCTTGGCCTCCTGGGCAAGCTGCTTGGAGGCGATCTTGTCGCCCATCGCCTCGATCGCGCCGACCGGCGGACCGATGAAGACGATGCCCTCGGCCTCCAGCGCGCGGGCGAAGTCGGCCTTCTCGGAGAGGAAGCCGAAGCCCGGATGCACGGCCTGGGCGCCGGTCTCCTTGCAGGCGGCGATGATGCGGTCGGCACGCAGGTAGCTCTCGGCCGAGGGCGCGGGGCCGATGGCGACGGCCTCGTCGGCCATGCGCACCGCCAGGCTGTCGGCATCGGCCTCGGAATAGACGGCGACGGTCTTGATCCCCAGGCGCCGACAGGTCTTGATCACGCGGCAGGCGATCTCGCCGCGGTTCGCTATCAGAATTTTCTCGAAGAGAGGCATAGCCGTCTCAGCTCCCCATCAGGCGGGCCAAAGGCCCCTTTAGAGCGGAATGTTGTCGTGCTTCTTCCAGGGATTGGAGAGCTGCTTGTTACGGAGCATCCGAAGCGCCATGCCGACCCGCCGGCGCGTGCCGTGCGGCATGATCACGTCGTCGATGAAGCCGCGCGAGGCCGCAACGAAGGGGTTGGCGAACTTCTGCCGGTACTCCTCGGTGCGCGCCTCGATCTTCTTGGGGTCGTCGGCATCGGCCCGGAAGATGATCTCCACCGCGCCCTTGGGGCCCATGACCGCGATCTCGGCGGTGGGCCAGGCATAGTTGATGTCGCCGCGCAGGTGCTTGGAGGACATGACGTCGTAGGCGCCGCCATAGGCCTTGCGGGTGATCACCGTGACCTTCGGCACCGTCGCCTCGGCAAAGGCGAAGAGCAGCTTGGCACCGTGCTTGATGATGCCGCCGTACTCCTGCGATGTGCCGGGCAGGAAACCCGGAACGTCGACCAGGGTGACGATCGGGATCTCGAAGCAGTCGCAGAAACGCACGAAGCGCGCGCCTTTCTTGGCCGACTCGATGTCCAGGCAGCCGGCCAGCACCAGCGGCTGGTTGGCGACGATGCCGACGGTGCGGCCCTCGATGCGGCCGAAACCGACGATGATGTTGCCGGCGTAGCCGGGCTGCAGCTCGAAGAAGTCGCCCTCGTCGACCAGGCGGTGGATTACCTCCTTCATGTCGTAGGGCTTGTTGGGGTTGGCCGGCACCAGGTTGTCCAGCGCGAACTCCTCGCGCAGCAGCGGATCGCTGGTCGGACGCTCCGGCGCCCGCTCGCGGTTGCTGGCCGGCAGGAAGTCGATGAAGCGGCGCAGCTCCAGGATCGCCTCCACGTCGTTCTCGAAGGCGAGGTCGGCGACGCCGGACTTGGTGGTGTGGGTTACGGCCCCGCCCAGTTCCTCGTGCGTCACCTGCTCGTGGGTCACGGTGCGCACCACGTCGGGGCCGGTGACGAACATGTAGGAGCTGTCCTTCACCATGAAGATGAAGTCGGTCATGGCCGGTGAGTAGACCGCGCCGCCGGCGCAGGGGCCCATGATCAGCGAGATCTGCGGCACCACGCCGGAAGCCAGCACGTTGCGCTGGAAGACCTCGGCATAACCGGCGAGCGAGGCCACGCCCTCCTGAATGCGCGCGCCGCCGGAATCGTTCAGGCCGATCACCGGGGCACCGACCTTCATCGCCTGGTCCATGATGTTGCAGATCTTCTCGGCGTGAGTCTCGGAGAGCGCACCACCGAAGACCGTGAAGTCCTGGCTGAAGACGAAGACCAGGCGGCCGTTCACCGTGCCCTGGCCGGTGATCACGCCGTCGCCGGTGATCGAGGTCTTGTCCATGCCGAAGTCGGTGCAGCGGTGTTCGACGAACATGCCCCACTCTTCAAAGGAGCCCTCGTCGAGGAAGAGGTCGATCCGCTCTCTCGCCGTCAGCTTGCCCTTGGCGTGCTGGGCATCGATGCGGCGCTGGCCGCCTCCCATCCGGGCGCTGGAGCGTCGGCGCTCCAGCTCTTCGATGATCTCGCTCACGCCGGCCCTACCCCTCTCTTG
This sequence comes from Rhodospirillaceae bacterium N.6G, assembly GCA_046233115.1. Classification (GTDB taxonomy): domain Bacteria; phylum Pseudomonadota; class Alphaproteobacteria; order Kiloniellales; family JACOMY01; genus JACOMY01. Next base: position 60,637 of record JBJXHM010000019.1, read on the forward strand.
CACCTGCAGGATATCCCCCGCTGGATAGCATGGCGCTACGGACAAGCCAACAAGAGCGGCAGTTCGCTAGCGCGCTTCCAGCAGCCTGAGAAAGCGCTCGGCACTGGTGAGGTCGGCGAGCCTCAGGGCGCGGCGGTGGGTCGCCTCGGCGTCCTCGCCCCACTGCTCGATCTGGAAGGTCTCGTCCAGCTCCGCCCGCTCGAAGGTCTCCTCGGCGGTCAGCTCGCCCTCCAGCAAGGCGAGCCCCAGCACCAGCGAGCCGGTGATGCGCACGGCCTGCGCCAGCGCGGTCAGCGTGAAGTGGTCCAGCGGCTCCAGCCGGCTGCGCAGCGCGTCGAGGCTGGTCTCCGGCTGCTCGACCGACATGACCCCGCCAGTCACCTGTAGCGGCGCGTCGTAGGTCAGCGCCGCCCAGTCCAGCAGCGGTTGCCAGAGGCCGTGCTGGCGCTGGCGCAGCGCCTCCGGCCGCTCGGCGCGATAGCAGAGCAGGTCGTTGCCGCCATAGGCCGCGGTCTCTTCCAGAATCTCGGCGAGTCGCGGGCGGACGTGGTCGATGGCGGTACAGGCAAGCTGGGTCAGCGGCATGGAGCGCGGATCAATCTCGCCTTCCTGCGCACGCCACTCTGCCGCCACGGCCTCGGCCAGGCCCTGCGCCGGCAGGTCCAGGTCCGCCTTGGCGGGGGTCTTCACCGTCCGTCCGTCCAGTAGGACGGCATGGCCGTCCGCGCCCGGGCGCACCGTCACTTCCTTGTAGAAACGCTTCATTTCATCCCTTGCCGTCGCTCTATTTTTTAGCCCTGTAGAGCAGGACTCAGTTGCCAAAGAGGCTCTTCACGCCTCCGACCGCGTCCTCAAGGCCCTGGCCCACGGCGCCGCCGACCGCGCCGACGCCGCTGCCGACCGCCTCGCCGATTGATTCCGCCGCGTCGGTGGCGTTCTCCAGCAGGTTGGAGGCAGCGGCACCGCCCTTCTGCGCCCAGCGCGCCACCAGCGAGGAGGTGCCGCCGCTGGCCTCGATGGTCTTCACCGCTGCCAGACAGGCCTCGGCCGGATTGCTCGCCTTGCGCAGCTCAATGTCGAGCAGGTCGCCCGCGAGCAGGGGCGGGAAGAGCACCATGCCCGCCGCCTCCGCCGCACTCAGCACCGTGCCGGTCGGATCGGGTAGGACCGTCGGATTGTCGATCGGCCCGGTGACCCGCACCGGCACCACCAGCGAGGAGAGGCTGACGCCGCGTCCCTTGGTGTCGACATAGAGGTCCAGCCGCTCCTTCAGGATGTCGGTGGTGCCGGAGATGGTGCTGACGAAGTTGTCCCCGGCGATGGCGCTGGCCTCGCTGCGCGCCGTCCCGCCGTACCACATGAGGTCGCTGATCACGCAGGTGAGCTTGACCTCGTCGCTGCCGCCGAACAGAGGCGAGAAGATCTGCAGCAGGCCGTTGCCCATCATCGCCAGCATGGCCTGGCGCACCACCGTGTCGGACGAGGTCGCCCGGCTGCGGCCGCGCATGGAACTCACCATCGACCGCAGGTCCTCGCCCTCGCCCTTGAGGTCGACGCTGGCATCGAGATGGCCACGCAGCGGCAGGGCCAGCAGCGGCCCGTAGTCCAGCCCCTTGACGTTGCTCTCCAGTTCAAAGCGTGCCGGGGTCTGACGCCGGTTCAGTCGCAAGGTACCGTCGAAGCGGCCTCCGGCCAGGGTGAAGCTGAGCGGCGAGAAGGTGAGGTCGCGATCCTCCAACACCACCTTGGTCTTGAGGCCGCCAAGCTCGCTCCCATCGGGGAGAGCGAACTCGGCCACATCCAGATCGAGGTCGAGGTCAGCCAGTTCCATCAGGGACAGCGGCAAGGCCACGTCGGGGACGAGAGGCTGCCTGCCCGTCGTTGCCGGCAGAACCGCCCAGGGGCCGACCAGCAACTGGCCAGGCGCCAGCTTCTTGGCCGTCAGGCCGCCGCTCGCCTTGGGGCGCTCTCCGGTCAGTGCCAGGGTCAGCCGACCGGCAAGGTCGCTGTCGGCCAGGCGGAGCGACAGGTCGTTCAACTCGACCGCCTCGTGCCCAGCCTTCACCTTGACCTCCAGGTCCAGGGGACCGACGGCCGGCAGCGGTTGGCCGACCAGCGGCGCCAGCTTGTCCAGGCTCTTAGCCTTGAGGCTGAGCGCGAAGTGCAGTGCATTGCGGCCAGCGATACCGCCGTCGATGTTGAGGTCGGTATCGTCCAGATGGCCCTGCAGGAAGAAGGGAAAGCTCTCCTCGGTCAGCATCTGGCGCATGCTGCCGAGCTGGAAGAAGAGGTCGAAGTCGCCCCTCTCCAGGCTGCCCTTCATCTCGCCCGAGAGCGCTTCGTCCAGGCCGGCAGCGCCGGCGCTGAGACTCTCGATCGCGATGCGCTGCGCCGGCAGGCCGGGCGCCGGTTTGAAGTCCACGACCCCCTTCTCGACCGTGATCTCTTTGAAGGAGGGCAGGGTCTCGTCCGCGCGTTTCAGGGGGCCGCCGGACGCCACCTGCCAGTTGCTCTGGCCCTCCGCGTTGGTCTCCAGGTCCAGCACGGGCTCGATCACGGCCAGACGCTCGATCGCGATCTCGTTGCTCAGCAGCGGCAACAGGGAGAGCTCCACCTCCAGCCGCTTGATCCGCGCCATCGGCTCCCTACCGGCCCAAGGCGCGTTGGCGAGGCTGACGTCCTCCATCACGATGGCGGGCGTCAGCGAGACATGCATCTTGACGTCTCCGGCGATCTCCAGCTTGCGCCCGGTCGCAGCCTCTGCCTGCTTCTCGATCATGGCCTTCAGGTCTTCGACCGGGAAGTTGGACAGGGCCACGTAGCCCGCCACCAGCACGGCGATGACCAGGGCGAAGAGTCCGATCAGGAGCCACTTCAGAAGTCTCATCAGACCCTCTTTCCTCCTCCGCGAAGCCGGTCACCAGCGCCCTGCCAGGATAGGTTCTCCAGGATAGGTCCTTTTGTGTCGCGACGGCAGGCCCTTGCCGCCCTTGTCCCTTCTACGCGCCGCGCGCCTCGAGCTGGACCAGCGCACCGTCGGTGCGGTCTAGCTTCAGGCCCAGTGCCTGGCAGGCCTCGACGAAGGCCAGCGGCGGCGGCGCGACGACGCGTAGGGTCGTCCCTTCGTCGGGATGTGGCACCGCCAGTTCCGCAGCGTGTAGCATGAGCAGCGGCGGCACGCCCTCTAGCTGTTTCGTCGCGCCGTACTTCCTGTCGCCGAGGATGGGATGGCCGATGGCGGCGAGATGCACGCGGATCTGGTGGGTCCGCCCGGTGAGCGGTGCCAACACCAAGAGGCTGGCGCGCCGCCCGGCGAAGTCAGCCACGGCATAGAGCGTCTCCGCCGGATGCCCCTCAGTATCCTGGCCGACCTTCTCCCTGCCCTCCTCGCCCTGCTGCTTGGCGAGCGGCAAGTCGATCTTGCCGGCGCGCCGCTTCGGCAGGCCTTCTACCAGGGCGAAGTAGAGCTTGCGGGCCGAGCGCTCCTCGAAGGCCTTCGCCAGGCTACGCGCCGCCGAGGCCCGCTTGGCCAGCACCAGGGCGCCGCTGGTGTCGCGGTCCAGCCGGTGCACCAGGCGCGGCACCGGCGCTCCGTCCGGCACCAGCCCGGCCGCCAGGCGGTCGATCGACTGACGCTGTCCAGTGCCGCCCTGCACCGCGAGCCCGGCCGGCTTGTTCAGAGCCAAGACCCAGTCGTCCTCGAATATCACGGCCTCGCGCAGACGCGCGACGGCGGCCGGATCGAGGCGCACTGCCGTGCCTTCGGGCGCGGTGGCAGCCTCCTGGAACTGCGGTGGCAGGCGCACCTGCTGGCCCTCGGCGAGGCGCAGGTCGGCTTTGGCACGGCTGCCGTCGACGCGGATCTGCCCGCTGCGCAACAGCCGCTGGACCAAGGACTGCGGCACGCCGGGAAAGCTTTTGCGCAGCCAGCGGTCCAGGCGCTGTCCCGCGCCCTCCGCATCCACTGCCAGAAGCTGTTGTGCCTTCGCACTCATCACCGGTCCTTCCTTCTACGCCAGACGGCGCCACACCTCACTTCCGGGGTTATAGCAGGATTAGACCGAAGGCCGTAGCAGCCACAGCATCAGGAAGACGCCCCCGACGCAGAGCACCACCGAGGAGACGGCATAGAGCAGCGCCAGCAGGTGCTCGTTGCGCTCGAACAGCAGCACGACCTCCAGCGAGAAGGTCGAGAAGGTGGTGAAGCCGCCGAGCAGCCCGGTGGTGAGAAAGGACCGGATATGGGGATCGCGCAGGTCGTAGCGCAGCAGCAGGGCGATGAAGGTCCCCATCAAGAGCGCACCCAGGATGTTCGCGGCAAAGGTGCCCCAGGGAAAGCCGGTGCCCAGCCAGCGCGTGATCACCGCCCCCAGCAGGTAGCGAAAGCCGGCACCGATGGCGCCACCGGCTGCAACCGCCGCCAGGGTTACCAGGTGAATATGCATCGCGCTGCCGTCCCCCGCTCCTGCCGTGAAGGTGACCCGATCTCAGCACGGCCACGGCGGTCCCTGCCAGGGGGCGCGGCCGCGCACCCCGCCCGCGCCAGGCTGGGCAGCGCCCTCAGGTCTCCGCCCAGAGCCGCAGCAGGTTGTTGCGCACCTGCCCGAAGGCCTGGTCGTGCTCGTGTTTCGGATCGTTGCCGGTCACCGCCCGGTGGAGCTGGCCGAGCTGCTGCATCAGCTCGCGATGCTCGATCGAACGGACCAGCGACTGGATCCAGCCGATCAACGAGACCCGCTGGCCGCGGGTGATGGTCTCCACCCGGTGGGGCATGTTGGAGGGATAGCAGATCAGCGTACCAGCCGGCTCCTTGATCACCAGCTCGCCGTAGGAGGTGCGGACATGGAACTCGCCGCCCTCGTACTCCGCGGGCTCGCTCAGGAACACGGTGAGCGAGAGGTCGGTCCGGATCGGTATCGTCGAGCCCAGCCCGCCCATCACCGCTGCATCGCTGTGGAAGTGATAGAACATGCCCGGCTCGTAGCGGTTGAAGGCGACCGAGAAGTTGAGCGGCAGGGCGAAGGAGACGAACTCCTGATTGGCCAGCAGCCGGCGATGCATCTCGTCCAGCAGCGGCCGCACCGCCGGGTTGGCCCCGGTAAGCTGCCGGTTCTGCTTGAGCGAGGGATTGCCGGAGACGGTACCGTCCTCCGGCGGCAGGCTGTCGATGCGCTGGCGAAGCGCACGGACCTCGTCCGCCTGCAGGAAGTTGGGAACGCGGAGCAGCATGTCGAAGGCCCTTCCTCTTCTGCGTGCGCCGATATCACCGCCGCGGCGCCGAGCTGCCTTCCAGATAACAAAAGCCCCCCCGAGTCCTCCGCAGCAACTTGACAGCCCGCCACTGTGCAATCCAATGTGAACATGAATTCGGATTCATTTTGGATTTGTCTCCCATGTCCAGCGCGATGGCGACCCTTTCCTTGAAGACCCACTCCCTAGAGATCGGGACCAGCCAGAGCGGCTGCGCGCAGGGCCGGCGATGAGCCCACGTGCGGAACAGAAGCGGGCCGCGCTGCTGAAGGCGGCCCGCCGACTGGTAACCGAGGGCGGCTTCCGCGACCTGCAGATGAACAGCGTCGCCGCAGCCGCCGGCGTGGCGGTGGGCACCATCTATCGCTACTTCCCCTCCAAGGCGGAGCTCTGTGCCGAGCTGGTCGCCAGGGTCTCGCAACGCGAGGTCGACGTGCTGCGCGAGATCGCGCGCTCAGAAGGCCCCGCCGCCGAACGCCTAGAGGACGCGGTGCGCAGCTTCGCCGCCCGCGCCTTCCGCTCTGGCCGGCTCGCCTACGCCATGATCGCCGAACCGGTCGATCCAGAGGTCGAGGACACCCGCCTCTCCTACCGCAGCCTGATCGGTGGAATCTTCAAGGCGCTGCTGGTCGAAGGGATGGGCGACGGCAGCCTGGACGCCGCCGACCCCGACACCGCCAGCGCCTGCATCACCGGCGCCTGCATGGAGGGCGTGATCGGCCCGACCTCGCCGGGGCAGGAAGCCTCGGCGGCGGAGATCGCGGCCGCGGTGGCACAGATCGGCCGCTTCTGCCTGCAGGGCGTGGCAGCCCCGGCATCAATCAAGAACGAGCGCGAGGAGACCCCGACGTGACCGCAGTCAGCCATGCAACCCACGAGGTCTACAACCAGGCCGGCGACCTGGTGGACTACAATCCCTTCCGCGGCGATCGCGCCCTGACGGCGGCGGTGACGGCCTTCGGCGCCGGCTGGGCCGAGGAGAAGATTGACCGCGCGGCGCAGGTCGTGGGCTCAGCCGAGGTGCAGACCCTGGCGCGCCAGGCCAACAAGGTGACGCCGGAGCTGGTCAGCCACGACCGCTTCGGGAACCGTGTCGACCAGGTCGAGTTCCACCCGGCCTGGCACCGTCTGATGCAGCTCTGCTTCGAGAGCGAGACCCACTCACTGGCCTGGACCGCCAAGCGGCCGGGCGCGCAGGTCGCCCGCGCCGCCCTCTCCTACCTCTGGAACCAGGGCGAGAACGGCGTCTGCTGTCCCATGGGCATGACCTTCGCCTCGGTCGCCGCCCTCCGGCATGCGCCCGAGGTCTCGGACTACTGGCTGCCGCAGATCCTACGCAACGGCTATGACCCCCGGCCGCTGCCGGCGGAGCGCAAGAAGGCAATCACCGTCGGCATGGCGATGACCGAGAAGCAGGGCGGCTCCGACCTCCGGCAGACCCAGACCACGGCCCGCCCGGCTGGCACGGCGCGCGGCGTGGGTGCCACCTACCTGCTGACCGGGCACAAGTGGTTCTTCTCGGTGCCGCAGTCCGACGTCTTCCTCACCCTGGCCCAGACCGATGCCGGCGTCTCCTGCTTCCTGGCCCGCGGCTGGCTGGAGGACGGCAGCCGCAACCGCCTGCAGGTGCAGCGCCTGAAGGACAAGTGCGGGAACAAGTCGAACGCCTCCTCCGAGGTCGAGTTCCGCGACCTGGAGGCGGTGCTGATCGGCGAGGAGGGCCGCGGCATACGCGCCATCATCGAGATGGCGCACCTGACCCGGCTAGACTTCGCGGTGGGCTCGGCCGGCCTGATGCGCCAAGCTCTCACGCAGGCGATTCACCACACCAGCAACCGCAGCGCCTTCCAGAAGCGCCTGGCCGACCAGCCGATCATGCGCGCCGTGCTCGCCGACCTGGCGGCCGAGAGCGAGGCCATGCTCTGGATGACCCTTCGGCTGGCCCGGACCCTGGACGAGGAGGCCGACGAGCAGGAGATCCTGCTCGGCCGCATCGCCACCCCCATGGCCAAGTACTGGGCCTGCAAGCGGGCGCCCAACTTCGTGGTCGAGGCGCTGGAGTGCCACGGCGGCAATGGCTTCATCGAGAACCACCTGATGGCCCGGCTCTACCGCGAGGCACCGCTCAACGGCATCTGGGAGGGCACCGGCAACGTCATCTGCCTGGACGTCCTCCGCTCGGTCCAGCGGGTGCCGGAGAGCGTCGACGCCTTCCTGGCCGAGGTCGCGCTGGCACCGCAGGAAGCACGCCTCGCGCGCCTGCTGGCGGCGCTGGAGCCGGCGCTGCGCGCGCTGCCACAGAACGAGGCCTCGGCGCGTTGGGTGGTCGAGCGCATGGCGCTGGCGCTACAGGCGAGCCTGCTGCTACGCCATGCACCCAGCGCTGTCGCGGAGCATTTTCTGGAGACCCGCCTGGGCGGTGACTGGACCGGCCACTACGGCGCCGGTCGCTCGGACGCGCGGGCCGAGGCCGTGGTCGAGGCGGCGCGCATCGCCTGAATGAAGAGCGGGCGGCGCCTCCCGAGGAAGCGCCGCCCGCTCATTCAGAACTGGCTTCGAAAATCAGGCTGCCTTCTGCTCGCCGGCGCCGTGCAGCCAGGAAAGGCAGTGCGACACGTCCATCTGATAGACGCCGATGCGGCCCAGCTCCATCATCGATTCTTCGCTGGCGTTGGAGATGGCGTCGCTGATCAGCACCACGCGGAAGTCGCGGGCACCGCCCTCGTAGATCGTAGCCCGGCCGCTGGTGGTGAAGTTGAAGCCGCAGATGACCAACGTGTTGACGCCCAGGCCGCGCAGGTGGGCCTCCAGGCCGGTCCCGTGGAAGGCACCCCAGCGAGGCCGGTACATGGCCCACTCCCTGGGACCGAGTTCCTGGAATTCGCCGGCCAGCAAAGCCTCGTGCGCCAGGCGCGGGGCATCCTTGGGCGCGATGTCGGCAGCCAGCTCGGCACCCTTGGTGCCGGGCATCAGCACGCGCAGACCTTCCTCGACCATCTGGCGCCGGCAGATGTCCACGTTGGACCCGTCGGGGCGATAGAGGCGCACGCAGTGCACGATAGGCAGCTCGAAGTCGCGGAAGCCCTTCACCAGGTGCTGGACCTGCGCGCGAACGGCCTGCATGCCCTTCGTCCTGAGGGGCGAGTCTGGTTGTAAGAAGTCCACCTGCGCGTTGATCGTCAACAAGGCGGCATGCCCGCGTTGGGGTGCCGTATAATCCCGTGTCAGACCAGATTCCATGGTGGCTCCTTTGCGGATCGGTGTGAGAGGACCGATGACAGGAATACGCCATACTTGTATGGCTACAAGTGAAGCCCTCTCATGGCAGCCTCGCTCTCGCTGCAAGACGCTGGCTTTTGGCGCACGAATGAAACTCTAGGTATCGTTATCGCCGCCGCGTTCGTCACGCAACCGCTGCCAGTAGGCCAGCCGCTTGGAGAGCTCCCGCTCGAAGCCGCGCTCGACCGGGTTATAGAAGCGCTGACGGGCCATCCCCTCGGGAAAGTAGTTCTGCCCGGAGAAGGCGTCGGGCGCATCGTGGTCGTAGGCATAGCCGCGACCGTAGCCCAGATCCTTCATCAGCCGGGTCGGCGCGTTCAGGATGTGGGCCGGCGGCGCCAGCGAGCCGGTGTCCTTGGCCGCCCGCTTGGCCGCGCCGTGGGCGACGTAGGCCTTGTTCGACTTGGGTGCGCAGCCGAGATAGATCACGAGCTGGGTCAGCGCCAGTTCGCCCTCGGGGCTGCCGAGACGCTCGTAGGTCTCCCAGGCCGCCAGCGCCTGGGTCACGGCCTGCGGATCGGCCAGGCCGACGTCCTCGATCGCGAAGCGCAGCAGGCGCCGAGCGATGTAGCGCGGATCCTCTCCGCCATCCAGCATGCGCGCCAGCCAGTAGAGCGCGGCGTCGCAGTCAGAGCCGCGCAGCGACTTGTGCAAAGCTGAGATCAGGTTGTAGTGGCCCTCCTGGCTCTTGTCGTAGAGCGGCGCGCGCTTTTGCGTCACCTTCAGGAGTTCGGCCTCGTCCAGCGGATGGTCGCCCTTCAGCGCGAAGAGCACCTCGCAGAGGTTCAGGAGATAGCGGCCGTCGCCGTCGGCCATGGCCAGGAGCTGGCCGCGGGCCGAAGGGGTGAGCGGCAGGCTCTTGCCCTCGTCGGCCTCGGCGCGCTGGGCCAGTGCCTCCAGCGCCTCGCTCTCCAGGCGCTTCAGCACCAGCACCTGGCAGCGCGACAGCAGGGCCGCGTTCAGCTCGAAGGAGGGGTTCTCGGTGGTCGCGCCCACCAGGACCACGGTGCCGTCCTCGACATAGGGCAGGAAGCCGTCCTGCTGGGCACGGTTGAAGCGGTGGATCTCGTCGATGAAGAGCAGGGTGCCCTGCCCGGCCGCGCGGCGCTCCTTGGCGCGCTCGAACACCTTGCGCAGGTCGGCGACGCCGGAGAAGACGGCCGAGAGCGGCTCGAAGGCCAGGTCCGAGACCTTGGCCAGCAGACGAGCGATGGTGGTCTTGCCGCAGCCCGGCGGCCCCCAGAGGATGATCGAGGTGAGGCGGCTATTAGCCACCATGCGCCCCAGCGGCGCGTCGGGCGCCAGTAGGCTCTCTTGCCCCACCACCTGCTCCAGGCGCTCCGGCCGCAGCCGGTCGGCGAGCGGACGGGGGGCGAGGGAATCGAAGAGGCCGGCCATCTAGCGGGCCACGTCGATGCGGCGCCGGATACCGCCGCGCTCGACCACCATGACCCAGTGCTCGACCGGCTCCGACAAGCGTTCTTCGAGCTCGTCAGCCTCGGTGATCTCCTCGCCGTTCAGTTCGCGCAGGATATCGCCCGGCTGGAAGCCGAAGCGCCGGGCCGTCGAGTTGCGCGGCACCTCCACCAGCACCACGCCGTCCCAGACGTTCTCCAGGCCAATGCGCTCGGCCAGGGCCGGTGAGAGGTCGCCGACCACCGCACCGGCCAGCGGCTGCTTGCCGGCCAGGCGGCGCGGCGACAGCGGCGGATCATCCGGCGGCTCTACCAGACGCATGGTCAGGGTCAGCTCCTGCTCCTTGCGCCGAACCGTCAGATCCGCCTCCTTGCCGATGCCCACCGTCGCCAGGCGGAAGCGTAGCGCGCGGTCGTCCAGCACACGATACTGCCCCACCGCCAGGATGACGTCACCGGCTTTCAAGCCCGCCTCCGCCGCCGGGCCCTCGGGATGCACCCGCTCGACCACCACGCCGCCAGGGCGGTCCAGGCGCAGCGACTGCGCCAGCTCCGGCGTCACCGTGGTGCCCCGGAAACCCTGCCAGGGTCGGGCGATCTCGTCGCCCATCTCGGCCGACTGGATCACCGTGCGCACCATGTTGGCGGGAATGGCGAAGCCAATGCCGACCGACCCGCCGCTGCGTGAGTAGATCGCTGTGTTGATGCCGATCAGCCGGCCATCGACCGTCACCAGCGCGCCGCCGGAGTTGCCCGGATTGATCGCCGCATCGGTCTGGATGAAGAAGCTGTAGTCCGAGATCCCGATCTGGGTACGCGCCAGCGCCGAGACGATGCCCAGGGTCACGGTCTGGCCGACGCCGAAGGGGTTGCCCACCGCCATCACCAGGTCGCCCACCTCCAGGTCATCGGAGTCGCCGAGGCTGAGGAAGGGCAGCGGCTCCTCCACCTCGATCTTCAGCACGGCCAGGTCGGTGCTCTCGTCGTTCAGCACCAGGGTCGCGGGGAAGCGGCGCAGGTCGGCCAGCGCCACGGTGATCTCCTGGGCGCCGCGGATGACATGTGAGTTGGTGACGATCAGCCCCTCAGCCGAGACCAGCACACCGGAGCCCAGCGCCGTCGAGGGTTCCTGCGGGCGGCCAAAGCCCGGGCCGAAGTCGCGGCCAAAGAACTCGCGCAGGATCGGATCGTCGAACAGCGGCGAGCGCTTGCTCTGAGGCGCGGTGGTGTAGACGTTGACCACCGCGGGCGAGACCAGCTTGGCCAGCGGCGCGAAGGAGAGCTGCACCTGGGCCAGCGAATCGGGAACCTTGATCTCCTGGGCCGAGACCGGGCGGCCGCCGGCGGCCAGCACCAGGCAAAGAGAAAGGCCGAGCAGACCCACCAGCCCCCTGAGGGAGAGATGACGGACCCGCTCGGCCTGTTCCAGCATCGTTCGACCTATTGCTAGGCGACCGGCATGCCCACGTCTTCCTCTTCGACCACCTCGGGCTTGGGACCGGAGTCGAGGCCCTTGGCCTCCGGGTCGCGGTCCACCAGCTCGATGACGGCCATCGGCGCCATGTCGCCGTAGCGGAAGCCGGCCTTCAGCACGCGGGTGTAGCCGCCGTTGCGGCTGCGATAGCGATCGGCCAGGCCGTCGAAGAGCTTGGCGGTCAGCTTCTCGTCGCGCAGGACGGACAGCACCTGGCGGCGGGCATGCAGGTCGCCGCGCTTGCCAAGCGTGATCAGCTTCTCGACCACGGGGCGCAGCTCCTTGGCCTTCGGCAAGGTGGTGGTGATCTGCTCGTGCTTCAGCAGCGCTGCCGCCATGTTGGCGAAAAGCGCCTTGCGGTGCGACGAGGTACGGCCCAGCTTGCGGCCCGACTTGCCATGACGCATGACGTCTGTCCTTCCTTTTCAGTCCTGGCCTCGCGCACGAGACCGATGGTCGTCTGCTCGAAGCCGCAGGCCTCCCTCGGGAGCGACCCATGTACCTCGAACCTGCGGGCGCCCTCGCCCGACTTGAGGCCGGCCCTTCCCGCAAGGGACAGGGCCGTCCGAACCGATCGGAGCCTAGTAGGGCTCCTCCAGCTTCTTCGCCATCTCTTCGATGTTGTCTGGCGGCCAGCTAGCGATCTCCATGCCGAGATGGAGACCCATCTGGCTCAGGACCTCCTTGATCTCGTTCAGAGACTTGCGGCCGAAGTTCGGCGTACGCAGCATCTCCGCCTCGGTCTTCTGCACCAGATCGCCGATGTAGACGATGTTGTCGTTCTTCAGGCAGTTCGCCGAACGGACCGACAGCTCCAGCTCGTCGACCTTGCGCAGCAGGTTGCGATTGAAGGGGACCTCGGAGGTCTCCTCGCGCACCTCGCGGGTCTGCGGCTCCTCGAAGTTGATGAAGAGGCGCAACTGGTCCTGCAGGATGCGGGCGGCCAACGCCACCGCGTCCTCCGGCGAGATCGCGCCGTTGGTCTCCAGGTCCATGGTCAGCTTGTCGTAGTCGGTGACCTGGCCGACGCGGCTGTTGTCGACCTTATAGGCCACCTTGCGCACCGGCGAGAACACCGCGTCGACCGGGATCAGGCCGATCGGCGCGTCCTCGGGACGGTTCTGCGCGCTGGAGACGTAGCCCTTACCGGCGGAGACGGTCATCTCCATGTCCAGGCGCGCGCCGTCGTCCAGGGTGCAGATCACCAGGCCGGGGTTCATCACCTCGATGTCGTGCGGCGTCTCGATCATCTTGGCGGTGACCTCGCCCGGCCCCTCGGCACGCAGGCGCATGCGCTTCGGCCCGTCGCCGTACATGCGTAGCGCGATCTGCTTGATGTTGAGGACGATGTCGGTCACGTCCTCGCGCACGCCGGGGATCGAGGAGAACTCGTGCAGCACGCCGTCGATCTGCACCGCGGTGACGGCCGCCCCCTGCAGCGAGGAGAGCAGCACGCGGCGCAAGGCATTGCCCAGGGTCAGCCCGAAGCCACGCTCCAAGGGCTCGGCGACCACCTTCGCGAAGCGCTGCGGGTCATGACCCGGCTGCACTTCCAGCTTGTTCGGCTTGATCAGTGCGGTCCAGTTCGTCTGCAACACGACAAACCCTTTCTCTTGTCTGCTGTGGCGAAGAAATGGCGCCACAAATCCGCAATATTCATTCCTGCAATCGTTTGGGGCCGGTGGCCACCGACCCCGGGCCGCCCCGGCACCAGGCCGGGGGCCGCCCCCTAACCACCGATGAAGCGCGAAGCGACCGCTAGACGCGGCGGCGCTTGGGCGGACGGCAGCCGTTGTGCGGGATCGGGGTGACGTCGCGGATCGCGGTGATCTGGAAGCCCACCGACTGCAGCGCGCGCAGTGCCGACTCACGGCCGGAGCCCGGCCCCTTCACGTTCACCTCGAGGGTACGCATGCCGTGCTCCTGCGCCTTGCGGCCGGCATCCTCGGCCGCGACCTGCGCGGCATAGGGGGTCGACTTGCGCGAGCCCTTGAAGCCCTGCGAACCGGCCGACGACCAGGAGATGGCATTGCCCTGCACGTCGGTGATGGTGATCGTGGTGTTGTTGAAGCTGGCGTTCACGTGGGCGACGCCATTGGTGATGTTCTTCTTCTCGCGACGACGAACGCGCGTCTGGGCTGGCTTGGCCATATCGTCCTACTCGATCCCTATTTCTTGCTGCCGAAGCGGCGAGGCCTACTTCTTCTTGCCGGCGATCGGCTTGGCCGGGCCCTTGCGGGTCCGCGCGTTGGTGTGGGTGCGCTGCCCGTGCACCGGCAGGCCCTTGCGATGCCGCAGACCGCGGTAGCAGCCCAGGTCCATCAGCCGCTTGATGTTCATCGCGACTTCACGACGCAGGTCGCCTTCGACCAGGTAGTCCTGGTCGATCGCCTCACGGATCCGCACCACCTCGTCATCAGTCAGCTGGCTGACTCGACGCTCCTGCGCGATGCCGACCTTCTCACAGATCTCACGCGCCTTGTGCGGCCCGATGCCGTGAATGTAGCGCAACGCGATCTCCACCCGCTTTTGGGTCGGGATGTTCACACCTGCAATACGAGCCACCTGCTCACTCTCCTTGCACAAAGTCTGCGCCGGGGCGCCACCGAACCCTGGGCCTCAGCCCGGCTCATCCATTTCGTCCTGCCGCCAGCCACTCGGGCCTTCGCCTCGAAGTGCGCCCGCAGCAAAACGCGGCTCACGACTCCGTGAACCGCCCAATACCTAAGGCCCGGTCGCCGCAACGCCGGGGAGCGCGGAGTATAGGACCGAGTTGCCTGCTGTCAATGCAAAAGCACAGGCAACGGCGCCATGTCCGGTCCGCGTTCCGTAAGGAGGCCAGTCCTCGGCCTCCTAATTCGAGCCGTCGAGAACGGCAGCAATGGCCGCCGTCACCGCCTCGATCGATTGAGTTCCATCGATCACGTGCAGCGATCCGACATTCTCATAGTAGGGAATGATCGGCGCGGTCTGCTCGTGATAAACGGCAAGACGCTTCTTCAAAGTCTCGACATTGTCGTCGCTGCGGGCCCCGCCGCTTTCCTTCGCCCGCGTTTCGATGCGGTTGAAGAGCTCCTCGTCGGGGACGCGGACTTCGATGACGGCGTCCAGCTTCATATTGTGCTGCTCCAGCATCCGGGCAAGGCCCTCGGCCTGCGGCACGGTGCGGGGAAAGCCGTCAAGGATCACCCCCTTGGCACAGTCCGGCTGCTCCATGCGGTGGGCAATCATCTCCAGCATCAGGGTGTCGGGCATCAGACGCCCCTCATCCATAATCGCCTTGGCCTCCTTGCCCAAGTCGCTGCCGGAAGCAACTTCGGCGCGTAGCATGTCCCCGGTCGAGAGCTGCTTCAGGCCACGGCCATCCTCAAGGATCTTGGCCTGCGTGCCCTTGCCGGCCCCCGGAGGGCCCAAAAGGATAATGTTCATCTCACTCCCCCTCTGTCGTCTCGCCCGCCCGGCCCGACCGCCAGGCAGCGCGGCCGGCGCCTACCCCGCGCGCTAGCGACGGCCTTTCAGGCGCGACTTCTTGATCAGGCCCTCATACTGCTGCGCCAGCAGATGAGAATGGATCTGACCGACGGTATCCATGGTCACCGAGACGATGATCAGGAGGCTGGTGCCACCGAAGTAGAGCGGTACCGTCGGAAACTCCAATCGGATGAACTCCGGCAGCAGGCAGACCGCGGTGAGGTAGAGCGAGCCGATCGCCACCAGACGGTTGGTCACGTACTCGATGTAGTCGGCCGTGTTCTTGCCCGGGCGCAGGCCCGGCACGAAGCCGCCGTACTTCCGAAGGTTCTCCGCCGTGTCCATCGGGTTGAAGACGATGGAGGTGTAGAAGAAGGCGAAGAAGATGATCATGCCGGCATAGAGCAGCATGTAGAGCGGCTGCCCCGGCCCCAGGTATGAGGTCACGTAGGAGAGCCAGGCCGGCCCGCCGGCGCCCGAGAAGTTCGCGACCGTCAGCGGCATCAGCAGCAGCGAGGAGGCGAAGATCGGCGGGATCACGCCGGCCGGGTTCATGCGCAGCGGCAGGTGCGAGGATTCGCCGCCGAACATGCGGTTGCCCATCTGGCGCTTGGGATACTGCACCACGATGCGGCGCTGCGCGCGCTCCATGAAGACCACGAAGGCGACCACGCCGACCGACATGGCCAGGATCAGCAGGGTGATCAGGCTGGAGCCCACCGGCGAGGAAGAGAAACCGCCGCTGCCGCCCAGCTCGAAGAGCTGCGCCAGGGCCAGCGGCAAGTTGGCCACGATGCCGGAAAAGATGATCAGCGAAATGCCGTTGCCGACGCCGCGCTGGGTTATCTGCTCGCCCAGCCACATCAGGAAGATGGTGCCGCCGGTGAGGGTGATGACGGTGGAGATGCGGAAGAAGAGGCCGGGGTCGATCACCACGCCACCGGTCGCACCGGTCGTGCTCTCCAGCCCGACCGCGATGCCGTAGGCCTGGGCTGCAGCCAGCACCACGGTGCCGTAGCGGGTGTACTGGTTGATCTTCTTGCGGCCCGACTCGCCTTCCTTCTTCAAGGCGGCCAGGCTCGGCGAGACGGCCGACATCAGCTGCATGATGATGGAAGCCGAGATGTAGGGCATGATGTTGAGCGCGAAGATGGTCATGCGCCCGAGCGCACCGCCCGAGAAGAGGTTGAACATGCCCAGGACGCCGCCGGAGACCTGGTTGTAGACCTGAGCGAAGGCGTGGGTATCGATGCCGGGAATCGGGATGTAGGTGCCGAGGCGATAGACCACCAAGGCCAGCAGAGTAAAGAGCAAGCGCTTCTTCAGCTCGGTGGCCTTACCGAAGGCCGACAGGCTGAAGTTCGAGGCTAGCTGTTCAGCGGCAGATGCCATGTCGTCTCCTCAAGGGCGAGGATCTCGCCCGCTTCGGGCGGGACAGGCCCCGCCCGCGCTTCGCGTTCCGGCCTCAACTGCCCCGCCTCCCGCCCCGACCCTCCGGCCGGAGGCGGGGCAAGGAGAAGGCGACGCTTTACGGCCTTACGCCGGTTCGGACGCGCTTTCCGCGTCTCCGGCCGGGGCCTTCTTGGCCTGTATGGTGACGCTGCCGCCGGCAGCCTCGACCGCCTTCACGGCGGCGGGCGTCGCACCGGCGACCACCAAGTCCAGCTTGGCGCTCAGGCTGCCGGTTGCCAAGAGGCGCACACCGTCGCGTGACTTCTTGAACAGGCCGGCCTTCACCAGCGCCTCGGCATCGACCGGCTGGCTGGCGTCCAGGCGACCGGCATCGACCGCGCGCTGCAGGCGGACCAGGGTCACCTCGGCAAAGCGCGCGCGGAAGGGCTTGTTGAAGCCACGCTTCGGCAGACGCATGTGCAGCGGCATCTGACCGCCTTCGAAGCCCTTGATCGACATGCCGCTACGCGACTTGGCACCCTTCTGGCCGCGGCTGGAGGTCTTGCCCATGCCGGAGCCGAGGCCACGGCCGACCCGGCGCCGCGGGCGGCGCGAACCGGGATTGTCGGAAATCTCGTTGAGGCGCATCTCTCGTTCCTTACCTTCGCCAAACCGGAGCCGGCGCGCAAACGGCGCCACACTGGCGCCGGCGCGCGTCCCCGGCCGCTGCCTGCCTCTTACTCGCCCTCCACCCGGACCAGGTGGGAGACCTTGTTGATCATGCCGCGCACTGCAGGGGTGTCCTCCAGCTCACGGGTCCGGTTGATCTTGTAGAGACCCAGCCCACGCAGCGTTGCGTGCTGATCCTGCGTCCGACCGATCGGACTGCGGATCTGGGTCACCTTCAGAGTCTTCTCGGCCATTATGCCTGCTCCTGAGCCTCGGCGCCCTCGCCGCTCTCACGACGGCCCAACACCTCGGAGACCTTCAGGCTCCGACGCTGCGCCACCATGCGCGGGCTAGAGCAGTTCTTCAGCCCGGCGAAGGTTGCCTTGATCATGTTGTGCGGGTTCTGCGTGCCCAGCGACTTGGCGACCACGTCCTGCACGCCCAGCGCCTCGAAGACCGCGCGCATCGGACCACCGGCGATGATACCGGTGCCGGGCTCGGCAGAACGCATGATCACCCGGCCGGCGCCGTAGTGACCGGCGATGTCATGATGCAGGGTGCGGCCTTCGCGCAGCGGCACGCGCATCATGCCGCGCTTGGCCTGCTCGGTCGCCTTGCGGATCGCCTCCGGCACCTCACGGGCCTTGCCGTGACCGTGCCCGACGCGGCCCTTGCCGTCGCCCACAACCACGATCGCGGCGAAGCCAAAGCGCCGACCGCCCTTCACCACCTTGGCGACGCGGTTGATGCCGACCAGCTTCTCGATCAGTTCCGGCTCGTCGTTATCGCGATCACGATCGCGGGACCGACGGTCCTCTCGCGGTGCTCGTGCCATCTTCTCTCCAGTCCCGATCCGTTAGAAGTCCAGGCCGCCCTCGCGGGCGCCCTCGGCCAGCGCCTTGACGCGGCCATGGTAGGGATAGCGGCCACGGTCGAACACGACCTGGCTGACGCCGGCGGCCTTCGCGCGTTCCGCCAGCAGCTTGCCGACGGCGTTCGCCGCCGCCTTGTCGCAACCCTTGGCCAGGTCGGCCTTCAGGCCACCGTCCAAGGTCGAAGCCGCGGCCAGGGTCACGCCCTGGATGTCGTCGATCACCTGCGCATAGATGTGCTGCGAGGATCGGAAGACCGACAGGCGCGGCCGGCTGCCCGAGCGCTGGCGCAGCCGGAACCGCGAGCGCCGCTGACGGCGCGCATGGAGCTCTTTGTTGGTCAGCATGGCCTTACTTCTTCTTGCCTTCCTTGCGACGGATCTGCTCCGTCGAATAGCGCACGCCCTTGCCCTTATAGGGCTCCGGCGGACGATAGCCGCGGATCTTGGCGCAAACCTGGCCGACCTGCTGCTTGTCGGACCCGCTGACCTCGATCTGCGTCGGCTTCTCGCACTTCATGGTGATCCCGTCCGGGATCGGGAAGTTGATGTCGTGGCTGAAACCAAGCTGCAGGTTCAGGTTCTTGCCCTGCACCGCGGCGCGATAGCCGACACCGGTGATCTCCAGCACCTTGGTGAAGCCGCTGGACACACCGGTCACCATGTTGGCGATGTTCGCGCGCGTGGTTCCCCAGAGCGCGCGTGCCTTGGCCGTGTCGTTCACCGGATTGACCCGGATCTCGTCGCCCTCGCGGGTCACCTCGACCTCTTCGGGCAAGGGATAGTCGAACTGGCCGAGCTTTCCCTTCACCGAGATCCGACCATCGGCAATGGCGATATCGACGCCGCTGGGAACCGCGACCGGATTGCTGCCCACGCGTGACATGCTACTTCATCTCCCTCCTGCTGCCGCCGGTCTTAGTAGACGCGGCAGAGGATCTCTCCGCCCACATTCTGCAGCCGGGCCTCGTGATCCGACAGCACGCCGCGCGGCGTCGATAGGATCTGGATGCCCAAGCCATTGTAGAAGCGCGGAAGATCCGCGATCTTCGAGTAAACGCGCCGTCCGGGCTTGGACACGCGAGCGATCTCGCGAATGACGGGCTCACCCTCGTGATACTTCAGTTCGATCTCAACCATCGGCCGCGGACCGTCCTGATAGGACCGGTAATCGCGGATGAAGCCTTCGCGCTTCAGCACCTCCAGCACGTTCGCGTGCAGCTTGGAGGCCGGAGCCGCAATCTTGCCTCTTCCGATACGCTGCCCGTTGCGAATGCGGGTCAGCAGGTCCCCAAGAGGATCATTCAAAGACATGGTCGGGGCCTCTCCCTTCCCTGAAGCTTACCAGCTCGACTTGGTCACGCCGGGCACCAAGCCCTGCGATGCCAGCTCTCGAAGCGCGATGCGCGAGAGCGCGAACTTGCGATAATAGCCGCGCGGGCGTCCGGAGACGACGCAGCGGTTGCGGATGCGAACCTTCGAAGCGTTACGCGGCATTTCAGCCAGCTTCAGGTAAGCCTGGAAACGCTCCTCCGGCGAGGCGTCGCGGTCGCGAGCCACCGCCTTCAGGCGCTGGCGACGCGGCTCGGCGTTCGCGGCCATCTTGCGGCGGCGCTTGTCCTTCTCGACTGCAGACTTCTTAGCCATCAGCTCGTCCTCTTCACTCAGGCCTGGAACGGGACGTCGAATTCGCGCAGGAGTTCCCTGGCCTCGTCGTCCGTGTCCGCCGTCGTACAAATCACGATGTCCATACCGCGGATCGTATCCACCTTGTCGTAGTCGATCTCGGCGAAGACGATCTGCTCCTTCAGGCCCATGGCATAGTTGCCACGGCCATCGAAAGACTTGGAAGGCACCCCGCGGAAGTCGCGGACCCGCGGCAGCGCCACGGTCACCAGGCGGTCCAGGAACTCGTACATCCTGGCGCGCCGCAGCGTGACCTTGCAGCCGATCGCCATGCCCTCACGCAGCTTGAAGCCTGCGATCGAGCGGCGAGCCCGGGTCACCACCGGCTTCTGACCGGAGATCAGGGTCATGTCGCTCACGGCCGACTGCAGGCGCTTGGAATCCTGCACCGCCTCACCGACGCCCATGTTGATCACGATCTTCTCCAGCCGCGGCACCTGGTGCACGTTGCTGTAGCGATCGCCGGCAAGCAGCTTCGGCCGGATCTCGTTCTCGTATCGCTCTTGAAAGCGGGGCTTCATCGTCTTGGCCCTTCGTCTTGCGCCTAGCTGTCGATCGCAACGCCGGAGCGGCGTGCGACACGAATCTTGCGGCCGTGCTCGTCGGTGCGAAAGCCGACACGGGTCGGGCGATCGCTCTCGGGATCGATCAGGGCCACGTTGGAGAGGTGGAGCGGAGCTTCGCGCTCGATGATTCCGCCCGGGTCGCGCGGAGTCTGGCGCTGATGCCGCTTCACCACGTTCGCACCGGAAACGACCACGCGCTCCTCGCGCGGCAGCACCCGCAGCACCTCGCCGCGAAGGCCCTTGTCCTTTCCGGAGATGACGACCACCTGGTCGCCCTTTCTAATCTTAGCCATCGTTCTACCAGCGCCTTTTCGAGCTAGAGGACTTCCGGCGCCAGCGACACGATCTTCATGTAGCGCCGGGCGCGCAGCTCGCGCGTCACCGGGCCGAAGATGCGGGTGCCGATGGGCTCGCCCTGCTTGTTGATCAAGACGGCCGCATTGCGGTCGAAACGGATCACCGTACCGTCGTTGCGCTTGATGTCCTTGGCGGTGCGCACGACTACGGCCCGGTGCACGTCGCCCTTCTTCACGCGACCGCGCGGAATGGCTTCCTTCACCGAGACGACGATGATGTCGCCAATGCCGGCATACTTGCGCTTGGAGCCGCCCAGCACCTTGATGCACTGAACGCGGCGCGCACCGGAGTTGTCGGCGACCTCGAGGTTGCTTTGCATTTGAATCATGGTTCGCTCCTCGGCGACCCGGACCGGACCGGAACCCTAGGGTCCCTGCCCTGCGTCAGGACGCAGCCTCCTCCTTCTCCACCAGCACTCGCCAAGTCTTCGTCTTGGAGATGGGCCGGCACTCCTCAATCTGCACCGTGTCGCCCAGCTTGAAGGCATTGGCCTCGTCGTGAGCGTGGTAGCGTTTCGAGCGGCGGATGAACTTCTTGTACAAGGGGTGGCGCACGCGACGCTCGACCAAGACGGTAACCGTCTTGTCCATCTTGTCACTGACCACCAGACCTTGAAGCACGCGGCGCGGCATCGTCTTTAGTACTCCGTCAAACTAACCCTGCAGCTTTTCGCTGAGGATGGTTTTGGTGCGCGCGATATCGCGGCGGACCTGCCCGACGCGCGCCGTGTTCTCCAACTGGCCCGAAGCCTGCTGAAAGCGCAGGTTGAAGGCCTCCTTACGCAGCTGGACCAGCGATTCCTTCAGCTCGTCCGCGGTCTTGCTGCGCAGCTCTTCCGGCTTCATGACCTCTAGCCCTCCTCACCGATACGGGCGATGAACTTGGTGCTGATCGGCAGCTTGGCGCCGGCCAGGCGGAAAGCCTCCTCGGCGACCTCGCGGCTGACGCCGTCCAGTTCAAACAGCACCCGACCGGGCTTCACCTTCGCGGCCCACCACTCCGGCGTGCCCTTGCCCGAACCCATACGCACTTCGGCCGGCTTTGAGCTGACCGGAACGTCCGGGAACACGCGGATCCAGAGCTTTCCGACGCGGCGCATGTGGCGGGTGATCGAGCGGCGAGCCGCCTCGATCTGGCGGGCCGACAGCCGGCCCGGCTCCTGCGCCTTCAGGCCGTAGGCCCCGAAGTTCAGCTCGGTACCGCCCTTGGCAACGCCATGAATCCGGCCCTTGTGCTGCTTGCGATACTTGGTACGCTTCGGCGACAACATGACTTAAGCCTCCGCTCCACGCCGCTGCCGGCGCGGTTCCCTGTCGCGGTCGCGATCGCGACCGCCACCGCCACCCGGCGCACCGCTGCCCTGGAGCTCGGCCATGCGGCGCTCCTGGGCGGTAGGATCATGAGCCATGATCTCGCCCTTGAAGATCCAGACCTTGACACCGCAAGTGCCGTAGGTGGTCTTCGCCGTCGCCTCGCCGTAGTCGATGTCGGCACGCAGCGTGTGCAGCGGCACGCGACCCTCGCGATACCACTCCATACGCGCGATCTCCGCACCGCCCAGACGGCCGCCGCAGTTGATGCGGATGCCCTCGGCGCCGAGGCGCATGGCGTTCTGCAGCGCCCGCTTCATGGCGCGGCGGAACGAAACGCGGCGCTCGAGCTGCTGAGCGATGTTCTCCGCCACCAGGGTGGCGTCGATCTCGGGCTTGCGCACCTCGACGATGTTCAGCGCCACGTCGCCGCCGGCGAGCTGCTGCAGCTCGCTGCGCAGCTTCTCGATGTCCGCACCCTTCTTGCCGATCACCACACCCGGACGCGCCGAGTAGAGCGTGACGCGGGCCCGCTTGGCCGGCCGCTCGATGATGATCCGAGAGAGGCCCGCCGACTTCAGCTTCGGGTGATCCTGCAAGAACTTACGGATCTTCAGGTCCTCGGCCAGCATCTTGGCGTAGCCGCCGTCGGCGTACCAACGGCTGTCCCAGGTCCGGTTGACGCCGAGCCGCAGGCCGATGGGATTAACTTTGTGACCCATGGTCTTTCTTCTCTGCTCCCCTAGTCCTAGGCCGCGTCGGCGGCTTCGCGCACGATGACCGTCAGCCGGCTCCAGGGCTTCATGATCTTCGCGCCGCGACCCCGCGCACGGGCACGGAACCGCTTCATGGTGAACGACTTGCCGACGAAGGCCTCGGCCACCACCAGACGGTCAACGTCAAGCTGATGGTTATTCTCGGCATTGGCGATGGCCGACTGCAGTGCCTTGCGCACGTCGCCGGCGATCCGCCGCTTGGAGAAGGCCAGTTCCGCCAGTGCCTGCTCGGCCGACATGCCCCGGATCTGCTGGCAGACCAGGTTCAGCTTCTGCGGCGAGACCCGAAGATTCCGGGTCATGGCCTTCGCCTCGTTCTCGGCACGCATATCGGGTGCCTTGGGCTTACCCATCAGCCTCGTCCTCCTAGCGCCGCCGGGCCTTCTTGTCGGCGACGTGACCATAGAAAGTGCGGCTCGGCGAGAACTCGCCGAACTTGTGACCCACCATGTTCTCCGTCACCAACACCGGCAGAAATTTCTGGCCGTTGTAGACGCCGAAGGTCAGGCCGACGAACTGCGGCATGATGGTCGAGCGTCGCGACCAGGTCTTGATGATCTCGTTACGGCCCGATCCGCGCGCGGCCTCTGCCTTCTTCAGCAGATAGCCATCGACGAAAGGACCCTTCCAGACAGAGCGTGCCATTTAGCGCGGCCCCTTACCGTTTCTTCTTCGCGCTCGCACGGCGCACGATCAGTTTGTCCGTCCGCTTGTTGGAGCGGGTACGGAAACCCTTGGCCGGCTGGCCCCAGGGGCTCACCGGCTGGCGGCCGCCCTTGGTCCGGCCTTCACCACCGCCCAGCGGATGGTCGACCGGGTTCATCGCGGTGCCGCGCACGGTCGGGCGGATGCCCAGCCAGCGCTTGCGACCCGCCTTGCCCAGCGACTCGTTCATGTGGTCGGCGTTCGACACCGCACCAACGGTCGCCATGCACTCCTGACGCACCATGCGCACCTCGCCGGAAGCCAGGCGCAGCAGAGCATAGCCCTGGTCGCGGCCGACCAGCTGGATGTAGGTGCCGGCCGAACGGGCGAGCTGCCCACCCTTGCCGATCTTCAGCTCGACGTTGTGCACGATCGTGCCGATCGGCATGCCCGACAGCGGCATGGCGTTGCCCGGCTTCACGTCGACCTTGGCACCGGCGATGACAATGTCGCCTGGGGCCAAGCGCTGCGGCGCCAGGATGTAGGCCCGCTCGCCGTCCTCGTACTCGATGAGCGCGATGAAGGCGGTACGGTTCGGATCGTACTCGAGCCGCTCGACCTTGGCCGGGACGTCCCACTTGCGGCGCTTGAAGTCGATCCGACGATAGCGCTGCTTGTGACCGCCACCGTGATGACGCACGGCGATGTGGCCCTGGTTGTCGCGACCGCCAGTCTTCTTCTTGCCCTCGGTCAGGCTCTTCTCCGGCTTGCCCTTCCAGAGATCGCGGCGGTCGACGAGGACCAGCTCGCGAAGTCCGGGGGTCACCGGATTGAATGTCTTCAAGGCCATGGACTAGATCCCCGTGGTAATGTCGATCGTCTGGCCTTCGGCCAGGGTCACATAGGCCTTCTTGGTGGCAACCCGGCGCCCCAGCTGTCCACGAAAGCGCTTGACCTTGCCGTCGTTGCGCAGCGTGTTCACGGCCGTCACCTTGACCTTGAACAGGCCCTCGACGGCGGC
This sequence comes from Rhodospirillaceae bacterium N.6G, assembly GCA_046233115.1. Classification (GTDB taxonomy): domain Bacteria; phylum Pseudomonadota; class Alphaproteobacteria; order Kiloniellales; family JACOMY01; genus JACOMY01. The sequence continues at coordinate 84,819 of JBJXHM010000019.1, forward strand.
CTTGATCTCGGGCTTGCTGGCGTCCAGAGGCACCATGAAGACCACTTGATTGTGCTGCGAGGCCAGGGTCGACTTCTCAGTCACCACCGGGCGGCGCAGCAGCTCGTACATGCGCTCCCCGGAGACCTTGGTCGCCGCAGCGCGGCGTGCGTATTTCCAACTCATTTCAGGCGCGCCTCCAGGGCTGCGACGGCGTCGCGGGTCAGCACCAGGGTGTCCCGGCGCAGGATGTCCCGAACGTTGGCGCCCTGCTGCGGCAGCACATCCACCAGCGGGATGTTGCGCGCGGCGCGGGCGAAGCCCTCGTCCAGGTCGCTACCGTCGATGACCAGGACCGAGTTCCAGCCGAAGGCGTCAAACTTGGCGCGCAGCACCTTGGTCTTGGCATCCTCCAGCTTGGCCTGGTCCAGGATAACCAGCTGACCCGAGGCGGCCTTGACCGACAGCGCGGTCTTCAGCGCCAGACGGCGGAACTTCTTGGTCAGATCGTGCTCGTGCGAGCGGACCACCGGCCCGTGGGCCTTGCCGCCGCCACGCCGATGCGGGGTGCGGGCATTGCCCACGCGGGCGTTACCCGTACCCTTCTGACGGAAGAGCTTCTTGGTCGAGCCTTCAACCTCGCCGCGGCCCTTGCTCTTGTGCGTGCCCTGGCGGCGCTTGGCCATCTGCCAGTTCACGGCACGCGCCAGGACATCGGCCCGCGCCGGCAGCGCGAAGACCTCGTCGGCCAGCTCGATGTCGCCGGTCGTCGCCTGGTCGAGGGTTTGAACCTGTACCTTCATGTCAAGCGCCGTCCTTCTACTCGCTCGCGCCCTCGGGCGGGGTCTCCGCCGCGGGCTCCTCAGCGGGCGCCGAGGCCGGGGCCTCGTCCGCCGGCGCGGTCTTGATCGCAGCCGGGAACGGCAGGTCGTCCATGCCGACACCCTTGACCGCGTCGCTGACAAGCACCCAGCTCTCTTCCGCGCCGGGCACTGCGCCCTTCAGGAAGATCAGGCCGCGAGCCTCGTCGGTGCCGACCACGGTCAGGTTCTGCTTGGTCACCCGAACGTCGCCCATGTGACCGGCCATCTTCTTGTTCTTGAAGACCTTGCCGGGATCCTGGCGCTGACCGGTCGAACCATGCGAACGGTGCGAGATGGAGACGCCGTGGGTGGCCCGCAAGCCGCCGAAGTTGTGGCGCTTCATCGCACCGGCAAAGCCCTTACCCTTGCTGGTACCGACGACGTCGACCTTCTGGCCCGCCAGGAAGTGCGTGACCAGGAGCTCGGCCCCGGGGTCGAGCAATGCGTCCTCGCTGACACGGAACTCCACGAGCTTGCGCTTGGGCTCCACCTTCGCCTTGGCGAAGTGGCCGCGCTGCGGCTTCGTCGTGTTCTTGACCTTGGCCTTGCCGACGCCGAGCTGGACGGCGGTGTAGCCGTCGGTATCCTGCCGGCGGACAGCCACCACCTGACAGTCTTCGACCTTCAGCACGGTCACCGGGACATGCTCGCCGTTCTCGGTAAAGAAACGGGTCATGCCAAGTTTCTGCGCGATCAAACCGGTCCGCATCGCCTTAGCCCTTGAGCTTGATCTCGACGTCCACGCCAGCGGCGAGGTCGAGCTTCATCAGCGCGTCCACGGTCTGCGGCGTCGGATCGACGATATCCAGGAGCCGCTTGTGCGTCCGCATTTCGAACTGCTCACGGCTCTTCTTGTCGACATGCGGCGAGCGGTTCACGGTGAAACGCTCGATCCGCGTGGGAAGAGGAATCGGGCCGCGGATCTGCGCACCGGTGCGCTTGGCCGTCGACACGATTTCGTGCGTCGACTGGTCCAGCACCCGATGATCGAAGGCCTTGAGCCTGATTCTGATGTTTTGGCTGTCCATCTATTCGGCTTCTCAGATGCGAAGCGCCCCGGTCGTTCGGGCTGGCCGTTCAGGCCGGGGCGCCCCTGCTGGTCTGTCCCTTACTACCTACCCGCCGTTAGGCGGCGATCTTGGCGACGACGCCGGCGCCGACGGTGCGGCCGCCTTCGCGGATGGCGAAGCGCAGGCCCTCGTCCATGGCGATCGGCGCGATCAGCTCGACTTCCATCGTCGTGTTGTCGCCCGGCATCACCATCTCGGTGCCCTCGGGCAGCTGCACCACGCCGGTCACGTCCG
>JBJXHM010000001.1:0-1229615 GCA_046233115.1 Rhodospirillaceae bacterium N.6G
CCGCCGAAGAGGAAGAGATCCTGGCCGGAGCCGCCGAAGGCGGCGTCCCCCTGTCTGGCGTAGAGGGTGTCGGCGCCACTGCCGCCGTCGAAGCGGTCGCCGCCGCCCCCGCCGAAGAGAATGTCGTCGCCGTCGCCGCCGATCAGGCGGTCGTCGCCCTCGTTGCCGCGCAGGCGGTTGTCGCCCGTGTTGCCGACCAGGCTGTTGTCCAGGGCGTTGCCGACCAAGGTGCCATTGCCGGCGCCGGTAACCAGCAAGGCCAGCTCGATGAAGGCCTCGGCACCGGTGCCCAGGGTGTAGTCGGGCGCGTTGGAGCGCAGGCGGTCGAAGCCGCCCGCTGCAGTCTCCAACACCAGGTCGCTCAGGCTATCGACGATGAAGACGTCGTTGTTGGCTCCGCCGTAAGCGGTATCGCTGCCCGAGCCGCCGTTCAGCTTGTCGCGGCCGCCGTCTCCGAAGAGGATGTCACTGCCACTGCCGCCGACCATCCGGTCGTCGCCGCTGCTGCCGTAGAGCCGGTCCTGGTCATCGCCGGCGAAGAGGGTATCGGCGCCGCTGCCGCCGACCAGGCTGTCATCGCCGGCATCGCCGCGCAGCTCATCCTCGCCGTCGTCGCCAAAGGCGTGGTCGGCGCCCGAGCCGGCCACGAGCCGATCGTTGCCGCTGCTGCCGATCAGGCTGTCATCTCCGCTCCGGCCGTAGAGCCGGTCGGCTCCGCTGAGGCCGTCCAGGGTGTCGGGCCCGTCCGTGCCGAAGAGGACATCGTCTCCGGGACCGGCGGTCGCGCCCAGGATCGTCTCGATGGAGACAACGCTTGCACCGCCCAGGCTTGCTCCGGCCAGAAGGATCAGGGTGTCGTTTCCGCCACCGCCATCATAGGTGTCTCCAGCAACGGATTCGCCTGGGCGAATGAAAAAGACATCCTCGGCCAACTGGCCGAACAGCGTATCGCTGCCACTACCGCCGAAAATCGAATTCCTGCTGGTGCCGGTGCCCAGGTGAGTGTTCGCAATCACGGTGTCAGATCCGCTACCGCCGTAAAGCCAATTGTGGCTGACCTCGGTCGCGGAACGCTGCACAGTCAGAATGTCGTCGCCGTTGCCTCCGAAGTTCGTATCGACCCCCCAACTGGCCTCCAGGTAGTCATGCCCGCTGCCACCATAGAGTGTGTCATTGCCTTCGGATCCCACGACGAAGTCGTCGCCGGATCCACCAAATATGACGTCATCCCCGCCATGACCGGCCAATGCGCTATCGTTCCCGAGGCCCCCGAAGACGTGGTCGTTGCCGGCCCAGCCGTAGAGCCGATCATCGTCTCCTGCGCCGCCAAACAGCGTGTCTTGTCCACTGCTGCCGAGAAACCAGTGATCATCTCCGGATCCGGCATACATGGTGCTGTTTGATGCAGCAGAGCGATCCAGACCGCTGTTTGCGAAGAAGCTGCTATCGTTGCCAGACCCGCCAAACAGCACGTCGTTTCCGCTGCCGCCGAAGAACCAGGAATCGTCGCCATTGCCCCCTTCAAGACTGTCGTCGGCATGACCACCATAAAATCGGCTATCGTTCCCGGCACCGCCAAAGAGCAGGTCTGCACCGGTGCCTCCGAAGAAGCTTGCATCCTGCCCGCTCCCTCCAAAGAGACTGTCCTGTCCGGCCAGGCCGGTCAAACGATCACGTCCGCTTTCACCGAAGATGGTGTCAACCTGATCCGTGCCGGTGAGTGTGTCGTCTAGGTCCGTACCCGTGATGATCGCCATGATATTCTCCCTCGTGGTCGGTGCGGTTCGGCAGTACGGACCACTCGCCTAAAGCCAGACGAAACCGCTTGTTATCGGCTGGTTGGCAGCGGTGACTCCGTAGAAGGCGCGGTCGTCGTCATCGCCATCCCAAAGACCGTTGTCTTCACTCTCGTCGTCATAGACTAGACCTCTCGCCAGAGAGCCTATCTCTGCCTTCTAGAGTGGCAGTTTCCTCTTTTGAATCTGATCCTATCGAAGAATGATTTGAGCTTATTTCGGTAAATACTGCCATCTCACAGACTCTTTCCTGTGGTAGAAAAAATAGAAAAACAGTCCGAGACGGCCATCTTGCATCAGAAATTTCGTTGTGTAAATAGACTTCTATGCAATTGATAAGTATAATCATTGTCAATAGGCGGGGGTGATGAGGCGGCGTCTGTTCGACTGCTCTTGCCAATCACGCTACTTTGAAGGGTTTGCGCGCCGGCCACAGATAGGCCAACGGGCTGGACGGCGGCGCGGCCGGCCCAGTGTGTGACTACAACCGCGGCGGCGGCAGGTGGAAACGCTCCTCGGCCTCCAGGGCGGCGGCGACGCGCAGGATCTTGGCTTCCTCGAAGTAGCGGCCGACGAGTTGCACGCCCATCGGCAGGCCCTGGCTGCTGAGCCCGCTGGGCAGAGTGATCGCCGGGTGGCCGGTCAGGTTGAAGAAGGTGGTGTTGCGGGTGAAGGCGTTGCCCAGCGGCTCCTTGACCCCGCCGACCTCGACCGAGACCGTGCCGACCTTGGCGGCCAGGATCGGGATCGAGGGGGTGAGCAGGCCATCGACCGCATCCAGCACGCCCTCGGTCTCACGCCGGTAGTGGGTCATCATCCGCTTGGCGCGCAGATAGTGGTCGGCCAGGATGAACTGGGCCAGTGCCAGGCCGGCGCGGAAGTCGTCGCTGTAGGCCTCCGGATGGCGCTTCAACCAGGGGCCGTGCACCGAGAGTGCTTCCGGCATCTGCACGGCCAGCGCGACGCTACGCACCTGGGTCATGTCCGGCAAGGCGACGTCCAGCAATCTGGCGCCGGCGCGCTCCAGCGCCTGCAGGGCCGCCTCCGCCGCGGCCAGGATCTCGGTCTCGGCGCGCTCGAAGAAGTGGGTTCGGGGCACGCCGATGGTGATGCCGGTGAGGTCGGGCCTGGCCTCCAGGCCGGAGAGGTAGTCGCCGACCGGGGTGTTCACGCTGGCCGGGTCCTCAGCGTCGTAGCCGGCGGCGACCTGCAGCACCAGGGCGGCGTCGCGGACCCGGCGCACGATCCAGCCGACATGGTCCATCGACCAGCTAAAGGGGAGGACGCCGCGCGCCGAGACCCGGCCGTAGGTGGGCTTCAGTCCGACCAGGCCGGAGAGGGCGGCCGGTACCCGCACCGAGCCGCCGGTGTCGGTGCCCAGCGCCAGCGGCGCCAGGCCAAAGGCCACCGCGGCGGCCGAGCCGCTGCTGGAACCGCCGGCCAGCCGGCTCTCGTCGTAGGCGTTGACTGCAGTGCCGTAGTCGCGGTTCTCGCCGGTGATGCCGTAGGCGAAGGCGTGCAGGTTGGCCTTACCGAGCGAGAGGGCGCCGGCGCTGCGCAGCTTGGCCACCACCGTGGCATCGCCCACCGCCGGCCCCGCGGCGAAGCCCCGGGCACCGCCCGAGGTCGGCGTGCCGGCGACGTCGATCAGGTCCTTGGAGACGAAGGGCAGGCCGGCCAGGGCTCCCAAGTCCTCACCGCGCTTCAGCGCCCGGTCGCAGTCCCTGGCGGCCTCCAGTGCGGCCTCCGGCGTGATCAGGGTCAGGGCATGCGCGCGTGGGTTCAGCCGCTCGGCGCGGTCGAGGAAGAGCTCGGTCAGCGCCTCGGCGCTGACGCGGCTCTCGCGCAGTGCAGCCAGCAAGTCCTCCGCCGGGGCGAAGGCAAGCGCCTCGTCAGCCACCTTTGCGCTCGGGCGGCTGAATGCCCTGCGCCGGCGGGATCAAACCCAGGTCCAGCGCGCGCAGTTCCTCCAGATGGTCCAGCAGATCCTGGAAGCCGGTGATCACGCCGTACCTTGGGGCTACGAGATCCGTGATTTCGGCCTCGCGCCAGGGGTGGCAGGCCAGTTCCTCGCTGACCGCCGTCAGGGTCTCTTCCCGTACGCGCCGCATGGCCTGCCGTCCCTTTCTCTTTGCCGGTTACATCGCCAGGCGGACGATCACCGCGGCGTTGACGGTGACCGAAGTCAGGCCGCTGCCGGGATCCAGAGTGTCGAGCCCGCCCTTCTCGGCCCGTGCCGTGACCGTGCCGTAGGGCAACAGGGCCGCGACCGCATCGAGGTCGAGCTGCTCGGGACGCTGGGCGCCCAGGACCAGCTCGATCTGCATGGCCTTGGGGTCCAGGTTGAGGGTGCGGAACAGCACCAGGGAGGAGTGGTAGAGGGCCTCCTGGACCGCGCGCTGGGCGGCCTTGGTGTAGTCGCCGCTGTAGAGTGCGGTGCCGCTGCCCATCTCGAGGATGATCCGCTTGGGCTGCTTGCTTGCGTCGCTCATGCTTTGTCTCCTCGCGTCAGGCGGTCTGGTCGGGAAGGTCGAGCGAGACGGTCACCGTGGCGTTGGCCATGACGGTGACGTCGCTGCCGTCGTCGTGCGGGATGTCCAGTCCGCCCTGCTTCACCACCACTTCGATGGTGCCGTAGGGCAGGACCGCCGCCACGGCCGCCTTGTCCACCAACTCCGGTTTGGCGACACCGATGCGCACCTGCACGTGCATGGCCTCGCGCGGCTGGCCGAAGGCCGCTGCTACCGAGACCGAGTTGCGCTTGATGGCGTCGTCCACCGCCCGCTGGGCCGCCTTCGTGTAGTCGCGGCCGCGCAGGTCGGTTCCCGTACCGAACTCCATGACCAGGCTCTTCAAGGCCATCGCTGTTCCTCCTCCGTGATCGTTGCTTTTCGATGATCCAGCTTTGCTGCTGCAGCGGCAGGCCGCAAGACCTTGTCGAGACAGCGGTCCTGTGCCTCAGGCGCGGCTGCGCAGCGTGCTCGCCCTGGCTAGCAGCCGCGGCGTGATCTCGATCCGGGGAGCGGCGCCGGGCGGGCGGCTGCGGTCCAGCAAGGAGAGGATGAGCGTGGCGGTCCGGCTGCCGATCTCGCGGGCCGAGACATCGATCGTGGTGATTGGCGGGTTGGCGTGCTCGGCGATGTCGTAGGCGCCGAAGCCGGCAATCGCCAGGTCCTCCGGCACCCGGATACCGAGGCGCTGGCAGGCGCTGAGCGCGCCGAAGGCCGAGAGGTCGGAGACGCACATGACCGCCTCGGTCTCCGGCCAGCGCCGGTGGAAGGCCGCGATCGCCTCGGCGCCCTCCTGCATGGTGATGGGTGGTAGGCCGTAGGCCAGGACGCGGTGAGCCTCCAGCCCACGGGCGCGCAGGGCCTCGACGAAGCCGCGCCGGCGGTCCAGCCCGCGGGTGTCGCGCGAAGAGTCGCCGCCGATGAAGCCGATGCGCCGATAGCCCTGCGTGACGAAGTGGTCGACCATCAGGCTGGCGGCCTCGGCGTTGGAAAAGCCGACGACGGCGTCAAGCGGCTCCTGCGGCCGGTCCCAGATCTCCACCACCGGCACCCCGGCGTTGGCCAGCAGGCGGCGGCAACGCGGACTGTGCGCGCCGCCGGTGACCACCACGGCCTCCGGCCGGCGGCGCAGCAACTGTTCGACCAGGCGCTCCTCCTCGACCAGGTCGTAGTCGGTGGAGCCCAGCAGGATCTGCAGGCCGGTCTCCTTCAGGCCCTCGGTCAGGCCGCGCAGGCTGTCGGCGAAGTTGGCGTTGTTGATCGAGGGGATGGTTGCGGCGACGAAGCCGGTCCTGCGTGAGGAGAGGCCGGCCGCGGTGCTGTCGAGGACGTAGCCCAGCAGCTCGGCCGCTTCGCGGATCCTACGGCGCGTCTCTTCCTTCACCGGGGACTCGGGCTTGAAGGCGCGGGAGACCGTCATCGGCGAGACCCCGGCCAACTCGGCAACGTCGGCCATGGTTGGTGGCCGGTTGAGCCGTTTGCCCGGGTCGCTCATGTGCCGCGCCCTGGAAGACGCCCGCAGATCGCCGCGACCACCTCTTCCGTGCTGCCGGAGATGTCGACCGAGACCGCGTTCTCTTCCGGCCCTGGCACCTCCAGGGTGGCGAACTGGCTGTCCAGCAGCGAGAGCGGCATGAAATGCCCGGCGCGTGCGGCCATGCGGCCGGCGATCAGGTCCCGCGATCCAGTCAGGTGCACGAAGGTGACGGGCTCGCCGGCCTCCGCGGTGATGTGGTCGCGGTAGCGTCGCCTCAGTGCCGAGCAGCCACCGACCACCAGGCCCGGACGGGCCGCCATCTCGCGGGCGAAGCGCTGGAGCCAGGGCCAGCGGTCGCTGTCGCTGAGCGGCTCGCCGCGGCTCATCTTCTCGATGTTGGCGGGCGGATGATAGGCGTCGCCGTCGAGGAAGCAGCCGCCCAGCGCGCGCGCCAGGGCCTCGCCGATCGTCGATTTGCCGCAGCCGGCGACCCCCATGACGACGAAGAGCCTGGCCGCGTCCATCTCACACGCTGGCGGTGATGCCGCCGTCGACGAAGAGCACCTGGCCCTGGACGAAGCTGGCGGCCGGTGAGGCCAGGAAGATGCAGGCGCCGACCAGCTCCTCCAGTCGGCCCCAGCGGCCCGCCGGCGTGCGTTTCTCAAGCCAGGCGGTGAAGGCGGGGTCGGCGACCAGGGCCGCGTTCAGGGGCGTGTCGAAGTAGCCGGGGGCGATGGCGTTCACCTGCAGGCCGTGGCGGGCCCAGTCGGTGGCCATCCCCTTGGTCAGGTTGGCGACGGCGCCCTTGCTCGCCGTGTAGGGGGCGATGCCCGGCCGGGCCAGGGCCGACTGCACCGAGGCGATGTTGACGATCTTGCCGGCACCCCGGCCGATCATGTGGCGGGCCACGGCCTGGCCGACGTTGAAGACCGAGGAGAGGTTGGTGCGCATTAGCCGCTCGAAGTCCTCGGCCGCGAAGTCTTCCAGCGGCTGGCGATGCTGCATCCCTGCGTTGTTCACCAGGATGTCGATGGCGCCGACCTTGGCCTCGAAGCCGTCGACGGCCGCGCGCACCGCGGCGTGATCGGTGACGTCGAAGGGGAGGAGGGTAGCCTCGGTCCCCTCGGCAGCCAGCTTTTCTGCGGCCGCTTCCAGCTTGGCCCGGTCGCGGCCGTTCAGGACCAGCGTGGCGCCGGCCGAGGCCAGGCCGCGCGCCAGGGCCAGGCCGATTCCCTGCGAGGAGCCGGTCACCAGCGCCCGCTTGCCACTTAGATCGAAGAGCTCCGCTGCCCTGAACATGCGCCGGCCCCGTCCTTTCGCTCGACAAGTCTTCCAGGCCTTCCTATTTGTTATCGATAACAATTCTTGGCCAGCCGGCGCAAGAGGAGGGGTGGAGGCGATGAAGGCCCTGGTCGTGCACGGAGCGCGGGATCTGCGCATCGAGGAGCGGGAAGAGCCTGCACCGGGACCCGGCGAGGTGCAGATTCGCACCGCCGTCGGCGGCATCTGCGGATCGGACCTGCACTATGCCCATCAAGGCGGCTTCGGTCCGGTCAGGCTGCGCGAGCCGATGATCCTGGGCCACGAGGTCTGCGGCCATGTCGCCAGCCTGGGTGAGGGGGTGGAGGGCCTGGAACTCGGCGAGTTGGTGGCAATCTCGCCCTCGCGGCCCTGCGGCCGCTGCCGCTACTGCCTGGAAGGCCTGCCCAACCACTGCCTGGACATGCGCTTCTACGGCTCGGCCATGCCGATGCCGCACATCCAAGGCGCCTTCCGACAATCGCTGACCGTGACCGCCGTGCAGTGCCACCGGGCCGACGGCCTCTCGCCGGCGGCCGCGGCCATGGCCGAGCCGCTGTCGGTCGCGCTGCACGCCACCCGCCGGGCCGGCGACCTGCTGGGCAAGCGGGTGCTGGTGACCGGCTGCGGGCCGATCGGCTCGCTGGCGATTCTGGCCGCCAGGCGGGCCGGCGCGGTCGAGATCGTGGCGGCGGACCTGGCCGACAACGCCTTGCGCTACGCCGCTCTGGCCGGGGCTGATCGCTGCCTCAACCTGGGCCGGGAACCGGAGGGGCTGGCCGCTTTCACTGGCGAGAAGGGCTACTTCGACCTGCTCTACGAGTGCTCGGGCGCGGCGGCGGCGCTGGCCGCGGCGATCCCGGCCCTGCGGCCGCGCGGCGTGATCCTGCAGCTCGGGCTCGGCGGTGACATGACCCTGCCGATGATGCAGATCACCGGCAAGGAGCTGGAGCTGCGCGGCTGCTTCCGCTTCCACGAGGAGTTCGCGCTGGCCGTTGCCCTGATGCGCGGCGGGCTGGTCGACGTCGAGCCTTTGGTCAGCCATTCGCTGCCGCTGGAGCGGGCGCTCGAGGCCTTCGAGATCGCCGGCGACCGCAGCCGAGCGATGAAGACCCAGATCAGCTTCAACTGATCGACCTTCAACTGGCCGATGGGGCCGGCTATCCTCCCTGCCGCACCATCCGGGGGGAGCACAATGACCTACGAGATCATAGATCCGGCCTTTCGCCGATTCGTCATCGGCAACGCGCATCTGAAGCAGCTTGCGACCGGCTTCGACTGGGTTGAGGGGCCGGTCTGGTTCGGCGATGCCAACTGCCTGCTGTTCTCCGAGATTCCCAGCAACCGCATCCTGCGCTGGACGCCCGGCAGTGGCCTCACCACCTTCCGCGAGCCCTCGAACCATTCGAACGGCCACACCCGCGACCGCCAGGGCCGTCTGGTCTCCTGCGAGCACGGCGCGCGGCGGGTCACCCGCACCGAGTACGATGGCAGCATCACCGTGATTGCGGACTCGTACCAAGGCAAGCGGCTGAACTCGCCGAACGACGTGGTGGTAACCTCGGACGATGCCATCTGGTTCACCGACCCGCACTACGGGATCATGACCGACTACGAGGGCTTCAAGGCCGAGCAGGAGCTGCCCTGCAACGTCTATCGGGTGGATCCAGCGAGCGGGCGGATGGAGGCGGTGCTCACCGACTTCGCCTGCCCCAACGGGCTGGCCTTCTCACCGGACGAGCGGCTGCTCTACGTCGCCGATACCGGCCATATGTTCGATAGCGAGGCCGAGTGCCATATCCGCGTCTTCGATCATGTGGGTGGCGGGGAGGGCGGCGGGCGCCTCAGCGGCGGAGCGGTCTTCCACGTCGTCTCGCCGGGCGTCAGCGACGGCTTCCGGCTGGACAGCGAGGGCAATGTCTGGACCTCGGCCGGCGATGGGGTGCACTGCATCGCCCCCGACGGGCGCCTGCTCGGCAAGATCCTGGTGCCGGAGCTGGTGTCCAACCTCTGCTTCGGCGGGCGTGCCAAGCACCGACTCTTCATCACCGCCACGACCAGCGTCTATTCCATCGTGGTGAACCGGAACGGGGTGCAATGGCCGTGAGGCGAGGGAGCCTGTGAGGCCGCTTTTCCTGGCGTGTGAGGCAATCCCAATAACGACAGCAAAGCGCATGTCGTCGTCCCGCCGGCGTTAAAGCTCGATGGCACGAGCGTGACAAGGAAAAGAAATCGTTAGCCTTCACGCAAGAAAAATGCCGGGAAGTCGATGACTTCCCGGCAAGTTGAACAGGGAGGCTTCACGTCTGGGAGACGTAGGACCCACCTCAGTGGGCCCTGGATTCCCGGGGGGAGGCCCGGGAAACTCGCAGATTGCTGCAACACGGTGCGCCGCAGCAATCACAAGAAAAGAGATAGTCAGGGCAGGCGTTTTGGTCCATTAGCGTTATCTCACGGGAGGTATGCGACGGCTGCATGGTCCTGAAAAACGCCCTTCTATCAGCCAGTTAACCCCTATTTCTCCATCCGTTTTCGAGGCCGTTCCCGACCCCCATTCCTGTCGTTTTGCGGCCGGACTCGAGCCGGCCGCACTCCTTAGAAGCTGCTCTCGTTTACTTTCCTCAGCAGGAAGTCGCGGAAGACCGCGATGCGCTTGGTCGAGCGCAGCTCCTCGGAGTAGACGAAGTAGCTGTCGATCTGCGGTCCCTCGGTCTCGGGTAGGACGCGCACCAGGTCGTCCTGCTTGCTGACCATGAACTCGGGCAGGGCCGCGATGCCGGAGCCGGCCATCACCGCCTGCAGGATGCCGTAGACGTTGTTCAGGCAGAGCGCCGGCTTGCGCGGGCCGCTGCCGCGTCGGCCGATGTGCAGCAGCCAGTTGGCGTCGGGCACCGGCGGGCGCTCGTCCTCGCCGTAGACGATGATGCGATGGCGATCCAGGTCGTCGACGCTGTTCACCGGTCCGTGCCGCTTCAGGTACTCCGGCGAGGCATAAGCCTGGATGTGCACGGTGATCAGGTGGCGCTGGATCAGGTCGGCCTGGCGCGGCGGCGTCATCCGGACGGCCACGTCGGCCTCGCGCATCGAGAGGTCCAGCTCGCGGTCGGCCAGGATCAGGTGCAGCTCGATCTCCGGATAGAGATCCATGAAGTCCTTGATCCTGGGCGCCAGCCAGGTCGAGCCGAAGGCGACCGTGGTGGTGACCTTGAGCGGGCCCTTGGGACGGTCCTTGCTCTCGGTGAGCTGGGCCTCGATCATCGCCAGCTTGCCGAAGACCTCGTGCGCGGTGCGATAAAGCAGTTCGCCCTGCTCGGTCAGGATCAGGCCGCGGGCGTGGCGATGGAACAGCGGAACGCTCAAGCTTTCCTCCAGACCGCTGATCTGACGTGACACTGCGGACTGACTGAGGTTCAACTGCTCGCCGGCATGCGTGAAGCTGCCAGCTTCCGCCACGGCATGAAAAATCCTAAGCTTATCCCAATCCATTGCCATTGCTCGCCTACCCGACACGTGCGCTTTTGCTCACCTTACCGCATAGTACGCCGTGTCGGCACGCAGCTTTCCTACATTCTCGGCGTTTATGGCACAGAGCGAGTCAAAGAAGTCACAGTAGTTCCGGAAACGACCGATCCGGGACTACTCGGCCGCGTCGGCCAGGCGATGGGCTTCCTCGCCCAGCCAGCGGTCCGCCTCCAGGGCCGCCATGCAGCCCATGCCGGCCGCGGTGACGGCCTGGCGGAAGACCTTGTCCACGCAGTCACCGGCGGCGAAGACGCCGGAAACGTTGGTCTTGGTCGAGTTCGGCTTGGCCAGGATGTAGCCCTCGGAGTCGGTCTCCAGGCTCTCCATGAAGACACCGGTCGCCGGATCGTGGCCGATGGCGACGAAGAGGCCCTCGACCGCAAGCTCGCGGGTCTCGCCGCTCTGGGTGTCCTTCAGCCGGAGGCCGGTGACGCCGTCCAGCGGGCCGCTGCCGCCCAGCACCTCGTCGACCACGGCATTCCAGACGACCGAGATCTTGGGATGTGCCAGCAGGCGGTCCTGGCCGATCCTTTCCGCGCGCAGGCTGTCGCGGCGGTGAATCAGAGTGACCGAGTTGCAGATCTGGGCCAGGTAGAGCGCCTCTTCGACCGCGGTGTTGCCGCCGCCGACCACGGCCACGTCCTTGCCGCGGTAGAAGAAGCCGTCGCAGGTGGCGCAGGCCGAGACGCCGCGGCCGTTGAAGTGCTGCTCCGACGGCAGGCCGAGCCAGCGCGCCTGTGCGCCGGTGGCGACGACTACCGCGTCGGCGGTATAGGTCCGCCCGCTGTCGCCGATCAGGGTCAGGGGGTGCTTGGAGAAGTCGACCGACTGGATCAGATCGCTCTCGAAGCGGGTGCCGACGTTGGCGGCCTGCGCGCGCATCTGCTCCATCAGCCAGGGGCCCTGGATCGGATCGGCGAAACCGGGAAAGTTCTCGACCTCGCTGGTAATGGTCATCTGCCCACCCGGCTGCAGCCCCTCGATCACGACCGGCTCCAGGTTGGCGCGCGCGGCGTAGATCGCGGCAGTCAGGCCGGCGGCGCCGGAGCCCACGATCAGGATGCGGGCGTGCAGGTTCTCGGTCATCGGGGGCCCCCTCGGTCTTGCCGGCCGCAGCGGCCGGATGCGTGCAAACAGATTTCAGTCTAGAGGCAGATAGGCCGTGGGGAGCGGGCTGGCAAGGCAAGGCGTTGCTTAGGTTCGGCTGCGGTCCTCGCGATGGCTAGCCGGAAGCCTGACAGAGTTCCGCTAGCGGCAGGTGCAGGCGCGCGGCGACCTGTCGCGCCAGACCCGGCATCTCGTCGAAGGGCGGCGGCGTCCAGAGCTCCAGCCGACTCTCGTAGGGGCGGGTGAGACCGGCCTCACGCATCTCGCGGTGGAAGCGCTCAAACTTGGGCGAGCCGCCGCTGAGGCCGACCACGAGCACCGGCAGGCCGGCGGCTGCGGCCTCGGTCACCATGTTGACCGAGTCCTCGGTGACGACGGCGGCCTCGGCGAGGCCCAGGATCGCGTAGTAGGGGTTCTCGCCGGCCTCGTCCCAGCAGCGATAAGGAACCTCGCCGAGCTGTGCCAGCAGTGCCGCCGTCACCTTGGGATCGCTGCGCCGCGAGGGCGTGATCATCAGACCCAGGCCGTGCCGGCGGGCCAGGGTGGCCAGGCTGCGGCCCAGCTCGGCCGCCTGCCCGCTATCGAAGCGGTGGACCTTGTTGCGACCGCCCAGCAGGACCGCCAGGCGCCGCTCCGGCAGGTCGGCGAAGGCGCCGGCGAAGGCCTGCCGGGCGCTGGCCAGGCGCGATTTGGTCACCCGGTGGATCGAACCCAGCATGCGAATCACGTTGTCGCCGGTCAGGCCGTCGTGCTGGGGGACGATCACCAGGTCGAAGCGCGCGGCCGGCAAGGTTGGCCGCTGGACCTGGATGATCGCGGTCGGTTGGTCGGGACGCTGCTTCAGGCTGGCCGCACGGATGGCCAGCAGCGGCCGCACCGCCTTGCGGCCCACCCCGATCGCCAGGTCCGGCCAGGGCGGTACGAAGTCACTCGGCCCGCGATTGCCGATCAGCGCCAGGCTGCCCGGGCAGAGCCGCGGCGGCAGCCAGGTCAGCGGCGGATTGGGCCGGATGCGTTTCAGCACGGCCTCAAGCCCCAGGGCTTCAGCCAGACCCAGTGCCTGGATGATGTTGCCGGCCTTCTCGTCGGAGACCGCCCAGCACAGCAAAGGCTGATGCACCTGCAGCATAGTCGCGACTGTGCCGCTCCTATCGCGCTGCGGCAAGCCCGAGCGCCGCTTTCGCCTTGCCGCGGCGACCTGCGGCGATCGCTGCCGGTAAGAATCGCTTGCTAGGGGACGGGTCGGTGAAATAATGCTGCTGCGACCCGAGGCCCGCGAGCAGCGGAATGAGGGGCGAACCTGGGACAGCGGAGAGGGCCTTCATGCGACGCAGCAAGCTGGATCGCGTCGACCTGCACATCCTGTCGGACCTGCAGGAAGATGGCCGGATGACCAACGTCGACCTGGCGCGACGGGCCGGCATCTCGGCGCCGCCCTGCCTCAGGCGCCTGCGCGCGCTGGAGCAGAGCGGCCTGATCGAGGGCTATCATGCCAGGGTCAACGCTGCGGCCCTGGGCTACGAGGTGACCTTCTTCGCGCTGGTCGGGCTGGACAGCCAGGCCGAGACGGTGCTGCAGGCCTTCGAGGCGGCGATGCGGGCGCGGCCGGAGGTGCGCGAGTGCCATATGGCGCGTGGCCCGCATGACTTCGTCATCCGCCTGGTCGCCCGCAATACCCAGCACGAGAACGAGCTGACCCAGATGCTGACCTCCGCGCCCCACGTCACCACGGTGCAGACGATCCAGGTCATCCGCACCGCCAAGGAGGAGCCGGGTGTGCCGATCGACCCGGAGGCGGCGCCCCTCGAGGACTAGAGCAAGTCGAGACCGGGCGTGATCCGGTCTAGCTGGTCAGCCGCATCTGCGTCAGCGCCTCGAACAGCGTGTCGCGGGTCTCGTCCGACAGGCAATCGACCCGGACCGTCGTTCGGAAGGCGGGCAGGTCGGTCGCGGTGAAGCTTTCGCCGCTATCGAGGGTGGTCTCGACGGCGGCCAGCAGCTTGCCACCGATCTCGATCAGTTGTGGACGGATCTCGCCCTTGAGGTCGGGAACCTCGACCGGCGGCGTGGCCTCGCCGGCGCTCCAGCGCTCGATCCAGCAGACCTGAATTTCCTTGGCGGCCTCGATCTGCGCCCGGAAGAAGACGGCGGCCCCCTCGGGATCGATGTTGTGCAGGCTGGCGGCCTCGACCGCCTTTTCGACCACCACGGCCTCGCGGGCCTTGTCCTCGACCGCTGCGTCATTTGCCTGCTTCCAGGCGGCGACGGGCAGCATCAGTTCCAGGCGCGCGTCGATCAACTCAAAGACCGCTCCGGCATCGTCCTCGGCCGCTAGGCCCGGCGACCCCGCGGCGAGGGTCAGCAGCAGACCGCAGACAAAGCGTTTCATCCCTCACCTCCCTCTTCGTTCCCTGGCGCCGGGGCCTGATCAGTCACCCCATCAGTCGCCGCCGGGCGGTCGTTCCATGTCGAAGGTCTTCTCCACCACGGCATACTGCAGATAGCCCAGGCGCGCGATGGGTTTGGCCAGGGTGATGTCGACCAATCCGTCGACGATAATGGAGTCGTCGATGTGGATGCCGACCACCTGGCCGATCACCATGGTGTTGCGCAGGCCCGGCAGGTCCGAGGGCAGCTCGATCACCTTCCACAGCCGGCATTCCATGTGAATGGGGGCGGCCGCAACACGGGGCGGCGCCACCATCTCCGAGGGCGCCAGCCCCAGGTCCGCGAACGCGGCTTCCGAGTCGCCGCGGAGCAGGGGGGCCGAGGTCAGCACCACCTGCTTGCGCAGATCCCAGGTGGCGAGGTTGGCAACGAACTCTCCGGTCGCCTCGATGTTGCTCACCGAGTCCTTGATGCCTGAATCCTCCGGCTTCACGCCGTTGGACGCGAACATCACCAGTGGCGGCCGGTCGGCCAGCGCATTGAAGAAGCTGTACGGGGCCAGGTTCACCCGGCCCTGGCCGTCCAGGGTGGTGAACCAGCCGATCGGACGGGGCACGATGCAAGACTTGAAGGGATTGTGCTTCAAGCCGTGGTTGTTCTTGGCGGTCTCATAGAACACCGCAGGATTCCCTTCGTAACCGGACGATGGCGAGGCTGACGGCGAACAGAACGACAGTGACCGAACCCGCGATTGCGTGCTCCGCCTGCCTCGGGCTCCCTCGATCTTGCGCGATATCTCGCCGCGGGAGCGGTATCGCAGTCAGCGGTGCGCTAGTTGTAGCGCACCTTGATGATTTCGTAGGCCTTTTCGCCCTTCGGCGTGTGCACTTCCACGCTGTCGCCGATCTGCTTGCCGATCAGCGCGCGCGACATGGGGGCGGTGATGGCCAGGCGGCCCTTGGCGACATCGGCCTCCAGCTCGCCGACGATCTGGTAGGTCGCTTCCTCGTCGGTATCCTCGTCGACCACGGTCACCGTGGCGCCGAACTTGACCGTGTCCCCCGAAAGCTTGCTGACGTCGATGATCTCGGCACGGGCCATCTTGTCTTCCAGCTCGGCGACGCGGCCCTCGATAAAGCTCTGGCGCTCGCGCGCGGCGTGGTACTCGGCGTTCTCCGACAGGTCGCCGTGCTCGCGTGCCTCGGCGATGGCCTTGACCACCGCCGGCCGCTCGACCGACTTTAGGTGCTTGAGTTCGGTCTCCAGCAATTGGAAACCCTCTGACGTCATAGGAAACTTATCACTCATGGAAGGGACCCTTTCACCGCTCCCTTGTCGCCGATCAGGTACAGTTGATAAATCTGAACCTATTTTATCCCGTTCGACAAGATGCTCGGGGAGCGCTCGTTTTTGTCCGCATGGGCGGCCTGCCACTCGGGTTAAGCCGGTCGGGTTTGGATCGTTTTGCCGCCTGGAACCGGCGACAGACATCCTGTCGCCTGCTGCTCTCGAGAAGCTGCAGGCGGTCAGGACAGCCCAACAAAGTAGGATTGCAGGGGGGCGACTTCAAGCGATCCGCTCTCGCGGGCCTGGAGGGCGAGCACGGCTGCCTGGGCGCCGCGGATGGTTGTGTAGTAGGGGATTCGGTCCATCAGGGCCTGGCGCCGGATCGAGAAGGAGTCGGCGATCGACTTGGCGCCCTCGCTGGTGTTGATGACGAGCTGGATCCCGTCGGAGCGCATCAGGTCGACGATGTGCGGCCGGCCCTCGCGTACTTTCTTCACCCGCGTGACCGTCAGGCCGGCCTCTTCCAGCGCGCGCTGGGTGCCGCTGGTGGCGACCAGGGCGAAGCCCAGCTCGGCCAGGGTGGCGGCCAACGGCAACAGGGCCTGCTTGTCGCCCTCCTTGACCGAGACGAAGACGGTGCCGCTGCGCGGCAGGTCGTTGCCGGCGCCGAGCTGTGACTTGAGGAAAGCGCTGGGGAAGTCGCGGTCGAGGCCCATGACCTCGCCGGTCGACTTCATCTCCGGGCCCAGTACCACGTCGACGCCGGGGAAGCGGGCGAAGGGGAAGACCGCCTCCTTCACCGCCACGTGGCCGCCGGTGCCCACCGCGCCGGGCAGCAGGTCGGCCAGGCGCTCGCCAGCCATCACCCGTGCGGCCAGCTTGGCCACCGGCTGTCCGACGGCCTTGGCGACGAAGGGCACGGTCCGGCTGGCCCGCGGGTTTACCTCCAGCACGTAGATCTCGCCGTCGCGCACGGCATACTGGGTGTTCATCAGGCCGCGCACGCCCAGGCCCTGAGCCAGGGCCTCGGTCTGGCGCTCGATCTCGGCCAGCGCGGCCGGGTCCAGCGAGAAGGGCGGCAGCGCGCAGGCCGAGTCGCCGGAGTGGATGCCGGCCTCCTCGATATGCTCCATGATCCCGGCAATGCGCACGCTCTCGCCATCGGCCAGGGCATCGACGTCGACCTCGATCGCGTCCTTCAGGTAGCCGTCGACTAGCACTGGCGCGGTGCCGGAGACCTTGACCGCGGTCGCCATGTACTCCTCGAGTTGGGCCACGTCGTGGACGATCTCCATCGCCCGGCCGCCCAGCACGTAGGAGGGGCGCAGCAGCACCGGATAGCCGATGCGCTCGGCGATGCTGCGGGCCTGGCTCAGCGAGGTGGCGGTGCCGTTCGGCGGCTGCTTCAGGCCCAGCTGCTCGATAAGCTGCTGGAAGCGCTCGCGGTCCTCGGCCAGGTCGATGGCCTCGACCGGGGTGCCCAGGATCGGGATCTGGGCCGCCTCCAGCGCCGCGGCCAGCTTCAGCGGGGTCTGGCCGCCGTACTGCACGATTACGCCCTTCAGGTAGCCGGCCTGCTGCTCGCGCCGGGCGATCTCGATCACGTCCTCGTCGGTCAGCGGCTCGAAATAGAGCCGGTCGGAGGTGTCGTAGTCGGTCGAGACCGTCTCCGGGTTGCAGTTGACCATGATGGTCTCGTAGCCGGCCTCTTTCAGCGCGTAGGCGGCATGGACGCAGCAGTAGTCGAACTCGATGCCCTGGCCGATTCGATTGGGGCCGCCACCCAGGATCATCACCTTGGTGCGCTCGCTGGGATCGGCCTCGCACTCCGGCTCGAAGACGCCGTCGCCCTCGTAGGTGGAGTACATGTAGGAAGTGTCGGAGGCGAACTCGGCCGCGCAGGTGTCGATCCGTTTGTAGACCGGATGCACGTCCAAGGACTGCCGCCGCGCCGCGACCGCCGCGGGCTCGATGCCGGCGAGTTTGGCCAGGCGCGTGTCGGAGAAACCCATGGCCTTCAGCCGGCGCAGGCCCACGGCATCGCCCGGCAGGCCCTTGTCGGCCACTGCGGCCTCTTCCTGCACCAGGGCCTCGACGTGGCGCAGGAACCAGGGGTCGAAGTGGGTGACGGCGGCGATCTCATCCAGCGAGAGCCCCAGGCGGAAGGCCTGGGCGATGGTCAGCAGGCGGTCCGGCATCGGCAACGCCAGGTAGGCCTCGACCGCATCGACGTCGACCGAGCCGTCCTCGCGGATCGCATCGGGGATCTCGACCTCGTCGAGGCCGCTGTAGCCGGTCTCCAGCGAGCGCAGCGCCTTCTGCAGGGCCTCCGGGAAGGTCCGGCCGATCGACATGGCCTCGCCCACCGACTTCATCGAGGTGGTGAGCAGCGGCTGCGCGCCCTTGAACTTCTCGAAGGTGAAGCGCGGCATCTTCACCACGATGTAGTCGATGGTCGGCTCGAAGGAGGCCGGCGTGACCTCGGTGATGTCATTCTGTAGCTCGTCCAGGCGGTAGCCGACGGCCAGCTTGGCCGCGACCTTGGCGATCGGGAATCCGGTGGCCTTGGAGGCCAGCGCCGAAGAGCGCGAGACCCGCGGGTTCATCTCGATCACCACGATCTCGCCGTCTGCCGGGTTGATCGCGAACTGCACGTTGGAACCGCCGGTGTCGACGCCGATCTCGCGCAGGCAGGCGAGCGAGGCGTTGCGCAGGAGCTGATATTCCTTGTCAGTCAGGGTCAAGGCTGGCGCCACGGTCACCGAGTCGCCGGTGTGGATGCCCATGGGGTCGATGTTCTCGATCGAGCAGATGATGATGCAGTTGTCCGCCTGGTCGCGGACCACCTCCATCTCGAACTCCTTCCAGCCCAGCACCGACTGCTCGACCAGAACCGAGCCGACGGGAGAGGCGGCCAGCCCGCCGCGCACGATCTCGCTGAACTCGTCCAGATTGTAGGCGATGCCGCCGCCGGTGCCGCCCAGGGTGAAGGAGGGCCGGATCACCGCCGGCAGGCCGACGAAGTCCAACGCCTCCAGCGCCTCCTCGTAGGTCTCGACCATGCGGGCCCTGGGCGATTTGATGCCGATCTTCTCCATCGCCGCGCGGAAGCGCTCACGGTCCTCGGCCTTGTCGATGACGTCGGCCTTGGCGCCGATCATCTCGACGCCCAGCTTCTCCAGCACGCCGCTCTTGGCCAGCTCCATACCGACGTTGAGCGCGGTCTGGCCACCCATGGTCGGTAGCAGCGCGTCGGGGCGCTCTTTCTCCAGGATGCGGGTGACGACGTCGGCGGTGATCGGCTCGATATAGGTGGCGTCCGCCAGGCCCGGATCGGTCATGATCGTGGCCGGGTTGGAGTTCACCAGGATGACGCGGTAGCCCTCTTCCTTCAGCGCCTTGCAGGCCTGGGCGCCGGAGTAGTCGAACTCGCAGGCTTGGCCGATGACGATCGGGCCGGCCCCGATGATCATGATCGATTGCAGGTCGCTTCTTTTCGGCATGATTGGCTTACCTAATGTCTATCGCGTCCGCAGCGCATCTCGGCCGCACGAAAACAGCGCCGAGACGGGAATTCCCGGCGCGCCGAACACGTCAGCCCTCGCTGTTGCTGAAGGGCGTTAATGCCATGGCGGGCGCGCCGTGAAAAGAGGGGCTGTGTCCTCCGACTGGACCCAGCCCGTGTGGGCTCTCTACTTGGCCTCGTCCATCAGGTCGACGAAGCGTCGGAAGAGGTGCTGGCTGTCTTGCGGGCCGGGCGAAGCCTCCGGGTGGTGCTGCACCGAGAAGATCGGCTTGCCCTCCACCTTGAGGCCCTCGTTGCTACCGTCGAACAGCGAGCGGTGGGTCTCCACCACGCCGGCCGGCAGGCTCTCGGCATCGACCACGAAGCCGTGGTTCTGGCTGGTGATCTCGACCCGGCCGCTTTCCAGGTCCTGCACCGGCTGGTTGGCGCCGCGGTGGCCGCGCGCCATCTTGCGGGTCTTGGCGCCCAGCGCCAGGGCCAGCAGCTGGTGGCCGAGGCAGATGCCGAAAATCGGCTTGCCGGTCTCGATCAGGGTCTTGAGCGTCGGCAGGGCGTAGCGGCCGGTCGCCGCGGGGTCGCCCGGGCCGTTGGAGAGGAAGATCCCGTCGGGCTCGTGCACCAGGATCTCCTCGGCGCTGGCGGTGGCCGGCACCACGGTGACGGCACAGCCGGAGTCCGCCAGCATGCGCAGGATGTTCTGCTTGGCGCCGTAGTCGATCGCCACGACCTTGTAGCGCGGCGCCTGCTGGCGGCCGAAGCCCTCCGGCCAGGCCCAGGCGGTCTGGTCCCACTGATAGGTCTGGCGGGTGGTCACCTCCTGGGCCAGGTCCATGCCTTCCAGCCCCGGCCAGGCGGCGGCTTCCTCGGCCATCCGATCCAGGTCGAAGCGGCCGTCGGCGGCGTGGCAGATCACGGCGGTGGGGGCGCCGCCGTCGCGGATGCGCCGGGTCAGCGCGCGGGTGTCGAGGCCGGCCAGGCCGACCAGGCCCATGCGCTTCAGCCAGGCGTCGAGGCCGTCGCGGTTACGCCAGTTCGAGGGCTCGCCCGGCAGGGCGCGCAGCACCAGGCCGCGGGCCGCCGGAGTCGTCGTCTCCAGGTCTTCTGGATTGGTGCCGACGTTGCCGATGTGGGGGAACGTGAAGGTGATGATCTGACCGGCATAGGAGGGGTCGGTCAGGATCTCCTGGTAGCCGGTCATGGAGGTGTTGAAGCAGACCTCGCCGACTGCGCTGCCGGTGGCGCCGATGCCGTGGCCCCAGAAATGACTGCCGTCGCCCAGCATCAGGCAGGCGGTCGCTCCCTTCGGGCGCACAACGAGAGACGGCCCGCTGGTCTTTGCGGCCGTTTGTCTGTCTAGGGTCATTCGCAAAAGGGGCCCTCTGGCGGTATGGCTGGTGGCGGGCGCAAATTTGCCCGCTGCGAGCTTGGTATTAGGCGCTCAGACCGCTGCCGGCAAGTCATGGGTGCCAAGCGGGGTGTGCAAGAGGGGTGCGCAAACGCGTCGGGCGCGCTAGTGTGCGCGCCGCCCGCCCTCGCGGGCGCGCTGCTGACGGCTGCGCCCGACAGAGGGGACGGACCCGCCCGGACGATCGCCGAGAGAGCCGTCGGCGCGGAAAACTTTACTGTTAGGACAAGACACTAGAGGCTATCGGGTGCGTCGGTGAACAGCCCCGCCAGCCTTGGAGACTATCGGGAGTTCGGTATGCTGCGTGATCGTTTGAACGACGCTTTGAAGGAGGCTCTGAAGAGCCAGGACAAGCGCGGCGTCTCAACGATTCGCCTGATTCTGGCGGCCTTGAAGGACCGGGACATCGCTGCACGTGGTCGCGGCGATGGCGAGGGGGTCAGCGACGAGTCCATCCTGGAGATGCTGCAGAAGATGGTGAAGCAGCGTCGCGAATCGATCGCTGCCTACGAGAAGGGCCAGCGCGCCGATCTGGCGCAGCAGGAACAGGAGGAGATCGACGTGATCTCCCGCTTCCTGCCACAGATGATGGACGAGAAGGAAACCGAGGCCGCGGTCGAGAGTGCGATGCAAGAGTTGCGCGCCGACTCGATCAAGGACATGGGCCGGGTGATGGCGACCCTGAAGGAACGCTTTCCCGGCAAGATGGACTTCGCCAAGGCCAGCGGCATGGTCAAGCGCCGCCTGGCTTAGGCCGTCTCGGTTTGCTGGGCACTCGTGTGAGTGCGTGCCCAGCTGTTCGCTCTGGGCTATCCTGATGGCAGGTTATGCAGCCCCCTGGGGGCTTCGGCCCGTCGCATTCAGCCCGGAGTGAACGCTGGCGCATGTCCCTGCCGCAGGCCTTTCTAGACGAGCTTCGCGCCCGGATCGGGTTGGCCGCCCTGATTGGCCGGCGGGTCCGCCTGCAGCGCAAGGGCCGCGAGTTCCAGGGACTCTGCCCCTTCCACAACGAGAAGACGCCCTCCTTCACGGTGAACGAGGCCAAGGGCTTCTATCACTGCTTCGGCTGCGGCGCGCACGGTGACGCCTTCTCCTTCGTCATGCAGACCGAGGGGCTGACCTTCCAGGAAGCGGTGGAACGGCTCGCCGGCGAGGCCGGGATGGATGTACCGCGGCCGACGCCGGAGGCTGCCGCTGCCGAAGCTCGCCGCGCCAGCCTGCAGGACGTGGTCGAGGCCGCCTGCCGCCTGTTCGAGAAGACCCTGGCCAGTCGCGCAGGGGGCGATGCGCGCAGCTATCTGGAGCGACGTGGCCTCACGCCCGCGACCATCGGGCGGTTTCGCCTGGGCTATGCACCGGATCAGCGGAACTACCTGACCGATGCGCTCAAGGCCGAGGGGATCGAGGAGGAACAGATCCTGGAAGCCGGTCTCGCCAAGCGCGACCCGGACAGCGGCCGCTTCCGCGAGTACTTCTTCGACCGGGTGATCTTTCCCATTGCCGACCGCCGCGGCCGCATCGTCGCCTTCGGCGGCCGCCGCCTGGGCGAGGGCGGGGGCCCCAAGTACCTGAACTCGCCCGACGGCAGCCTCTTTCACAAGGGCGAGCTGCTCTACAACCTGAAAGGCGCGCAGGAGGCCTTGCGTGACAAGAGCCAGCGGCTGCTGATCGTCGAGGGCTACATGGACGTTATCGCGCTCGCCCAGGCCGGTTTGGGCGGGGCGGTGGCCCCGCTCGGCACCGCGGTCACCGAGGCCCAGCTCGGCCTTGCCTGGCGTCTGGCGGACGAGCCGCTGTTCTGTCTGGACGGCGACGCCGCCGGCCGCCGCGCTGCGGCGCGCGTGGTCGAGCGCGCGCTGCCGCTGTTGCAGCCCGGCAAGTCGCTGGACTTTGCCTTCCTGCCGGAAGGCGAGGACCCCGACAGTCTGGTCCGCTCGGGGGGGCGGGCCGCCCTGCAGGAGCGGCTGGACGGCAGCCTGCCGCTGGCGGAGTTCGTCTGGCAGGAGATGCTGGGGCCGACGCCGCCGAAGACACCGGAGCGCTGGGCCGCGCTGAAGAGCCAGATTCTGGAAGCCTGCGGCCGGATCAGCGAGACCAGCGTGCAGGAGAGCTATCGCACCTTCCTGCTGGATCGCTTCTACGATGCTCGCCGGGGACCGCGTCCGGAGCGACAATCGAACTGGAAGGGCAAGCGGCGCTCTGGCCGTGAGTCGGGCCGCTTCGGCGGGTTCGACGGTGCGCGCCAGGCGCCGGACCGGGTGAAGCCACCGCTGGAGGGGCAGCGCCGCCGTCAGGAGCGTGAGGCCCTGGCGATCCTGGTGAACCATCCCGACCGGGCGAGCCATCACCTGGAAGAGCTGGCAGCGCTGCATTTTCGCAACGCCGAGCTGGAAGGCTTCAAGGCAAGCGCAATAGATTGTCTCGCAGCCGATCCAGAGCTTGACAGCGCGTCCCTGCGTTGCCAGTTGACCAGCTTGGGCTATGCTGCATTGCTCGATCAGGTTTTGTCATCCGCCGTCTATGCGCTCTGCGCGGCGGCGCGTCCCGAAGCACCCGCGGACCGGGTCGAGCGCATGTTGGAGACCTTGCTTGCCGACTTTGCCAGGACACGCGCGGCAGAGGCCATCCGCGAAGCGGAGGCCAGGGTTGCCGAAGACCTCAATGAGGAGACCTTGGCAGGCTTGGAGGCGGCAAAACGAGACCTGGAGGCCGCCGACCGGCGGCTTTTGGCATTGGCCATGTCATGAGCCGTGACACCGCATCACGGCGAACAGGCAGGTAAGCGGGGCGGAACGGGACTCCTGTCGAGCGGCAGGAGGGATCATTTAAGCGAATAGAGAAGGGCGGTAGGGCGAAATTGTGACGCCGTGCCGGCTTTCGGACCAGGCGGTTGTGAGGACGCAATGGCGAGCAAACAAGGCGAAGCGCAGACCACCAACAGCGAAGAGGCCATGGACGGGGCCCTGATCGACGCCACCATGGCGGCGGTCAAGAAGATGGTCGCCAAGGCCAAGGAGCGCGGCTACGTCTCGCTCGACGAGATCAATCAGGCCCTGCCGCAGGAGCAGGTCTCGGCCGAGCAGATCGAAGATACCCTGGCCATGCTGTCGGAGATGGGCATCACCGTCGTCGACGGCGAGGAGCAGGACGACGACGAGTCCAACAAGCAGAACGGCGCTGCCGAGGAGGAGGACGATAGCAGCAGTGCCTCCGGCAACGTCAGCGACGAGGAGGTCGGCCGTACCGATGATCCGGTGCGCATGTACCTGCGCGAGATGGGCTCGGTCGAGCTGCTGTCGCGCGAGGGCGAGATCGCCATCGCCAAGCGTATCGAGGCCGGCCGCGAGAAGATGATCTCAGGCCTCTGCGAGAGCCCGCTCACCATCCATGCTCTGTTGCACTGGCGCCAGGCCCTGATCGACCAGGAGATCCTGCTGCGCGACATCATCGACCTCGACGCCACCTACGGCGCTGGCCCCGACGGTGACGACAGCGAGGGCAAGGACGACGAGGAGGAGGACGAGGGCAAGTCCTCCGCCAACGGCTCGGGCAACGGCGCCTCGGCCTCCAAGGAGGAGAGCGAGGAGGAAGAGGGCGACGACAGCGACGACAGCAGCGACGACGAGGAGAACGCGCTCTCGCTGTCGGCGATGGAGCAGCAGCTGCTGCCACAGGTGCTGGAGCGGCTGGAGGCCATCGCGATCTGCTATCGCGACCTCATGGCGGTGCAGGAAGAGCGCCTGGCGGCAATGACCAGTGGCGAGGAGGTCGATAGCGCGACCGAGGCCCGCTACGAGGAGCTGCGCCAGGACATGGTGCAGCACATGAAGTCGATCCGCTTCAACAACGGCCGCATCGACGCGCTGCTGGAGCAGCTCTACAGCTTCTCCAAGACCCTGATGGTGCTGGAAGGCCGCCTGATGCGCCTCTCTGAGAGCTGCGGCGTGCCGCGGGCGGTGTTCCTGAAGTACTACCAGGGCACCGAGCTCGACCCGAACTGGCTGGGCTGGGTCCGCGACCTGCCGGGGCGCGGCTGGAAGCGCCTGGCCGAGCGCCACGCCGACGAGGTCCTGCGCGTGCGCGAGGAGATCCAAGGCGTCTCCGAGCAGGTCGGGTTGCCGATCGGCGAGTTCCGCCGCATCACCAACACGGTGAAGAGCGGCGAGCGCGAGGCCAGCCGCGCCAAGACCGAGATGGTCGAGGCCAACCTGCGCCTGGTGATCTCCATCGCCAAGAAGTACACGAACCGCGGCCTGCAGTTCCTGGACCTGATCCAGGAGGGCAACATCGGCCTGATGAAGGCGGTCGACAAGTTCGAGTACCGCCGTGGCTACAAGTTCTCGACCTATGCCACCTGGTGGATCCGCCAGGCGATCACCCGCTCGATCGCCGATCAGGCGCGCACCATCCGCATCCCGGTGCACATGATCGAGACCATCAACAAGCTGGTGCGCACCAGCCGTCAGATGCTGCACGAGATCGGCCGCGAGCCGACCCCGGAGGAGCTGGCCGAGCGCCTGGTGATGCCGCTGGAGAAGGTGCGCAAGGTCCTCAAGATCGCCAAGGAGCCGATCAGCCTGGAGACCCCGATCGGCGACGAGGAGGATTCCCACCTCGGCGACTTCATCGAGGACAAGAACGCGGTGCTGCCGCTGGACGCCGCCATCCAGTCGAACCTGCGCGAGACCACGACCCGGGTGCTGGCCACCCTGACCGCGCGCGAGGAGCGGGTACTGCGTATGCGCTTCGGTATCGGCATGAACACCGACCACACTCTGGAAGAGGTCGGACAGCAGTTCAACGTCACCCGCGAGCGTATCCGCCAGATCGAGGCCAAGGCGCTGCGCAAGCTGAAGCATCCCAGCAGAAGCCGGAAGCTCCGCAGCTTCCTTGACAACTAGAGCGGTCTTGCAGGAGCCTCTCATCTTTGGATGGGGGGCTCATGCGTTTCTTCGATCGCTATCGCATTGCCGACGGCACCATCGTGTCGCTGGCCGATTACGATCCCGACGACACCGCTGACATCACCAAGGCCGATGCCGAGGCTCTGCTGGCCGAAGAAAAGGCCAAGCTGGCGGACCTGCAGTATCGCCTCTATGCCGAGGGCAAGCGCTCGCTGCTGACCTGCTTGCAGGGCCCCGATGCCTCCGGTAAGGACGGGGCGATCCGCCATGTCTTCTCGGGCATCAATCCGCAAGGTTGCCGGGTCCAGTCCTTCAAGGAGCCCAGCCACCACGAACTGGAGCACGACTTCCTCTGGCGGGTACACCGCTGCGCACCGGAGAGCGGCCAGATCATGGTCTTCAACCGCTCGCACTATGAGGATGTGCTGATCGTCCGGGTACGCGGTCTGGTCCCGGAAGAGATCTGGCGCGGGCGCTACAGCCAGATCAACGGCTTCGAGCATATGCTGTTGGAACGCGGCACCAAGGTGGTGAAGTTCTTTCTCAACATCAGCAAGGACCAGCAGCTCAAGCGCTTCGAGAAGCGGCTGAAGGACCCCACCCGGCACTGGAAGATCAGCGAGGCCGACTATTCGGAACGCGAGCAGTGGGACTCCTACATCACCGCGTTCGAGGAAGCGCTCAGCCGCTGCTCGTCCCAGGAGGCGCCCTGGTTCGTGATCCCAAGCAACCACAAGTGGGCGCGCAACGTGATCATGGCTCGCATCCTGCGTGAGTGCCTGGAGGAGATGGGGCCGCAGTTTCCCGAGCCGACGGTCAACCTGGAACAGATCCGCATGCACTACCACAAGGCGCTGGAAGAGCAGAAGAAAGAGAACGGTGAGAAGCAGGGGAACGGCGATAGCGACGACTAAGCGCCGCCTGACGCTCTTGGCAGCGCCGGACCAGGATCACAGGCTGCGCCGCCGAGACCAGCGACCACCCGGCGCGTTCCAGAACATGGAAAAGCCATCGGCCCTGGTCTACAGTCGAACCGCATCGCGGGATCCGCCAGATCAGTGTAAGTTTTTGGAAGCACTTAATAGTTTCGCCAGTTCGAGATTGCGATACCACGAAGCTCGTTAGCGATTGAAGCCAGTGTCACGGGGGGAGCGGTCGGAAGGAATGCAGCGGCGGATCGAGGACGAACGGGCCCATAGCCTCACTCTGGCTGGCTTGAGCAAGCACTATGGCCCCGTGGTCGCCGCCGACCAGGTGGACCTGGATGTGGCCAGGGGAGAGTTCATCACGCTGCTTGGTCCCTCCGGGTCGGGTAAGACGACCCTGCTGATGATGATCGCAGGCTTCGTGCAGCCGACCTCAGGTGAGATCCTCATGGACGGCCGACCGATCACCGCGCTGCCACCGGAGAAGCGTAACTTCGGCATGGTGTTCCAAGGTTATGCGCTGTTCCAGCATATGAGCGTCGCCGGCAATGTCGCCTTCCCCTTGCGGGTGCGCGGGCGCCCGCGCGAAGAGACCGATGAGCGGGTCGGCCGGGCGCTCGGCCTGGTGCAGATGGACGGTTTCGCCAATCGCAAGCCGCGGCAGCTCTCGGGTGGGCAGCAGCAGCGCGTGGCGCTGGCCCGTGCCCTCAGTTTCGAGCCCGATATCCTCCTGCTCGACGAGCCCTTGAGCGCCCTGGACCGCAAGTTGAGGACCGAACTGCAGGTCGAGCTGAAGACCCTGCATCGTCGCCTGGGTAAGACCTTCCTCTACGTCACGCACGACCAGGAGGAGGCGCTCTCGATGTCCGACCGCATCGCCATCCTCCGCAACGGCCGGATCGAGCAGCTCGGCAGCCCCGAAGCGCTCTACGAGACGCCGGTTAGCCGCTTCGTCGCCAGTTTTCTGGGCGAGAGCAACTTCCTGCCCGGCCGTGTCGAGCGGCTGGAAGCAGGCGGTTTCCTCTACAGCACCCCGGCCGGCAGCTTCCGGCAGGCTCCAGCAGGCGACCAGACGGCCGGTGACCAGGTGACGGGTGACAAGGTGTTGCTGGCGGTCCGGCCGGAGAAGCTTGCTGTCAGCGCGACCGAGCCCGGCGGCGGTGCCAACAGCGTGGCCGGTACGCTTGCGCGCTGGAACTACCTCGGCAGCCTGCTGCGCCTGGAGGTCGAGGTCGAGGGTATCGATCCGCTGGTCGCGGTGACACCCGCCTGGCAGTCCAATCTGGACCTCTCGCCCGGTGCCCCCATCTGGCTGTCCTGGCCGGCCGACGCCAGCGTGGTCGTGATCGACCGCTAGTGCCGGTCTTGTCTACACGCCACTTAATCCGAGTGCGAAGCGTGACGGATCATGCGTCGGCGGCCACGGCCTCGATCTCGACGATCATGCCGGGATAGGACAGCGTCGGCAGCATCACCTCGACGACCAGGGGATCGGCGCCTCGATCGGCACAGAAGCGTCGGATGCCCTCCAGGACCGGGGCGTCAGTGCCGGCGGCATGGTAGGCGACCAGCAGGAGCAGACGGTTCGCCGCCCTGTCGAATCCAGCCAGGATCCTTTCGATGGCAACCATCGCGCCATCGGTTTGCGCGACGGCGTCGTATCCGGCGATCACCTCCCCGGCCGGCGACAGGAGGACCTGACCGCCGATGAAGATCAGTCCGGCCCCGGCTACGCCGTGCTTGTAGGGCAGCTTGATCGGCCAGTCCCAGTGGCCCTCCGGCCAGACCCAGCGGCGTTCGGGAGCCGCACCGCCTGTCGTGCTGAGGCAGGTGACCTCGACCCGCGTGCAGAGGCTGGGCTGCTCGAAGGCGGGCAGGGGCATACCGGTGGCGGCAGGCCCCGGTTCCGGAAAGAAGGCCGCGCGGACGCGCGCTGGCGCCGACCAGTCGGCGACGCTCGCGGAGCCGAGGTAGTAGTTGTTGGTCTTAAGTCCATGCGACAGGCTGCTGGCGCCCTGCTGCGCCAGGGCGTCCAGTCGCCGCATCACCGCTTCGCTCTGCCCGACCAGGTCGTCCGGCGCTGCCTCGGGGCATCCGAGGAGCCCGCTGACGAAGAGCGGTCCGGCAGTGACCGCTGCCGACAAGGGGGCAGGCAGCGCCGGGTCCGGCACGCAGTGCCGCTCTCCGGGCCCATCGTAGGCCATGGCCACAGTCGTCAGGCTGGCGCCCCCTTCCTGCGGCGGCAACGGTACCAGCGACAAGGCCGGGCCCGCCGACAGGCCCGCGGCGCCGAGTGCAGCGGCAATGGTGCCGGCAAGGTCGCGTTCAGGGCCGCAGCCTCGGTGAAAGAGGGTGAGGCGCAGCAGATGATCCAGCCCCATACCCAACGAACGCAGGGCCTCCGCCAGGCCGGCGAGCACCTCTTTCGGCGTCTTGCCATGGCTCACCGCGAAGCCGTGTGGTCCCTGTCGCCGGGCAGCGGGCGGCTCAAGCTTGGTGCGCATTTGTGCCTTTCCTTCCAAAGGACCGTGATCGGCAAGAAAGCCCGAGATGCCGCCGGCTCTTCCCTTTCGAGCGCTTGCGCCGCGGTCCCTTTTTTGGTCGGCGCCGAGGCCTTCGGGGAGCGCGCCAAAGGGCCACGGTACGAGTGTGAACCTTATAGTCAGCTACAGTGTTCATGTTATGCTGCGCCACAGCAAAAAGCCTCTGGAATTCCTCCGGAGAAGCAACAGAACAGTAGAGGGCGACACGATGACCGAGACCAAGAGGATCGCAAGTGCCTTGGAGGCTGCCGAGCGCTTTACCAAGGGCAGTCTGGACCGCCGCAGTTTCCTGAAGGCCTGTGCGCTCGCCGGGCTTGCGCCGGGCTTGGTCCTTGCCGGCACCGGGCGCGCACGGGCGGAAACCCGTGTCGTCCACTCGAACTGGGGTGGCGACGCGGTCACTTGCTACGAGAACACCTATGTCCCCGCCTTCGAGAACGCGTACGAAGGCAGCACCGTGGTGATCGACGGCACCGGTCCGCTGGAGGGCAAGATCAAGGCCATGGTGGAAGCCAAGGACGTCTCCTGGGACGTCTGCGACGTCGATGCCTTCAACATCCTGCGCCTCGGCAAGCAAGGCATGCTGGAGCCCTTCGACTACTCCATCGTCGACAAGGCCAAGATCCTGGCACCCTACACTTGGGAGTACGGCTGCCTGGGCTACTGGTACTCCAACATCCTGGCCTGGGACTCCGAGAAGATCGGCAAGGAGGTGACGCCGACCTGGGCCGACTTCTTCGACGTCGAGAAATACCCGGGCAAGCGGACCCTCTACAAGTGGGCGGTCGGCTCGCCGGAATGCGCGCTCCTGGCTGACGGCGTGGCGCCAGACGCGCTCTACCCCTTGGACCTCGATCGGGCCTGGAAGAAGATCGAGTCGATCAAGGATCACCTGGTGTTCTGGGGCTCCGGCGCGGAAAGTCAGCAGATGTTCCTGTCGGGCGAAGTCGTCATGGGCAACGTCTGGCACACCCGTGCCAGCGTCCTGGAACGCGACACCGATCAGCGGGTCAAGTGGACCTGGGACAAGGGACAGGCGGCCCCGGCCGGCTGGCTGGTGCCCAAGGGCAATCCGGCCGGCGTCACCGCGGCGATGCAGTGGATCGCGACGATGCAGGACCCCGCGCTGCAGGTGACGGTGATGGACTGCTTCGGACAGGGACCGGCCAATCCGGCCGCAGCCGACCTGATGACCCCGGCCGAGCGCCGGCTGCATCCGGCCGCTCCGGAGAACTACAAGCTGCAGATCCCGATCGATTCGGAGTACTACGCCGACCACTACGATCAGGTGCTGAACGAGTACCTCGACCTGATCTCCTCGTGAGCCAGAGCGTGATCCGGATGGTGAACTGGGGCCTGACCGCCTGATGGGTCGGGACAGCGCTGCAGGTCCGGCGGGTTCGGCGACCAGGGGCTATTGGCTCTTGGTCGCTCCCCTGCTGCTGGTCGTCCTGGGCCTCTACCTCTATCCGATCGGCGAGGTGCTGTGGATCAGCGTGACCGATCCCAGCCTGGGCTTGCAGAACTACGAGAAGCTGGCGACCTCCGGTTCGATCCAACGGATCTTGCTGACGACGGTGAAGATCGCGGTGATCACCACCGTGATTGCGGTCCTGGCCGGCTACCTGGTGGCTTATGCGATGGCGCATGTCGGCCGCACGCAACTGGTCTGGATCATGCTCTTCGTGCTGGTTCCCTTCTGGGTTTCGGTGCTGGTGCGGGCCTTCTCCTGGCTCATGCTGCTGCATGACGGCGGCCTCTTGAACACGGCCCTGCAAGAAACGGGACTCACCAGCGAACCCTTGCCACTGGTGCGCAACGAGCTGGGTGCCGTCATCGGCATCGTGCACTACATGATCCCCTATGCGGTGCTGCCGCTCTTCGCCAACATGCGCACCATCGACCCCAGCTACGTGGCCGCCGCGCGCGGTCTGGGTGCGAGCCCCTTCGCCGCGTTCTGGCGGGTCTATCTGCCGGCAACCCTGCCGGCGGTGATCGGCGCCAGCCTGCTGGTCTTCATCCTGACCCTGGGCTTCTTCGTCACGCCGGCGATCCTCGGCGGCGGCAAGACGGTGATGGTCGCCGAGTACGTCAGCGTCCAGATTCTACAGCTCTCCAGGTGGGGCGTGGCGGCGATGATGGCGACCGTGCTGCTGGTCGCGGTCTTGCTGCTGCTGGCGACCCTGGACCGCTTCGTCAATCTGCGCGTGCTCTTCGGGGCGAAGTAGGAGGGCGGCGGCGATGGAGCGGCAACGCAGTTGGCGGACTTGGGCGGTGGTCGGCGGTGCTTGGTTGGTGCTGGTCTTCCTGCTGTTGCCGGTCTTCGTCTCCTTTCCTTTCTCGCTGTCGGACAAGCGCTATCTCTCCTGGCCCAGCCAGTCGCTATCGCTCGCCCCCTACCTTGACCTTCTGGAGAGCCGGAAGTGGCTTGGCAGCTTGTGGCAAAGCCTGGTGATCGCCACCGCGTCGTCGCTGATCGCCACGGTGATGGGCACGTTCTGTGCCGTTGGCCTCTGGCGGATCGCCTCGCGCTATTCGGAGATGGTGCGCGGGCTGCTGCTGGCGCCGGTGATCGTGCCGCCGATCGTCTCGGCGCTCGGCTTCTACCAGCTCTTCGTCGCACTGGGGCTGCTCGACAGCTACTTCGGTGTGATCCTGGCCCACGCCATCCTGGCCTCGCCCTTCGTGGTGATCACGGTGGCGACCTCGCTGTCCGGCTTCGACCTGCGCCAGGAGCAGGCCGCCCGCTCGCTCGGCGCCTCGATGCTGCAAAGCCTCTGGCTGGTGATCCTACCGGCGATCAAGCCCGGCGTGCTGTCGGGTGCGGTCTTCGCCTTCATTCTCTCCTGGGACGAGATCGTGGTGACGCTCTTCATCACCCATCTCGACATTTTCACCTTGCCGCGACGCATGTGGGACGGCATCCGCGAGCACACCGATCCGAAGATCGCCGCCTGTGCCGCGATCCTGATTTTGATCACGCTGCTCGGCACCTTGATCTCGCTGGGTGCACGGCGCCGCCACAGGGCTGCGGAAGACTAGAACCCGAACGCCCGAGCGCTCTGATAGAAGATCAGGCTGACGGCCCAGGCGTAGACCAGGGAAAAGGTGAGTGCGAAGAGGGTGAAACCCCAGGACTTGCTCTCGCCGCGCAAGGTCGCGACCGTTGTGAGGCAGGGGGTGTAGAGCAGGCAGAAGAGACAAAAGCTATAGGCCTGCACCGGATCGACGGTGGCAGCGATCTTGTGCGCCACGGCGTCCGCATTCAGCGCGTAGATGGTGGAGAGCGAGCCGATCACCACCTCCTTGGCGATGAAGCCGAAGATCAGCGCCAGGGTGAGGAAGGGATCGACACCGATCGGCTGCATGATCGGCGCCATCAGCTTGCCCAGCGCACCGCCCCAGGTGTCCAGTCCGCTGGCGCCGACCGGAAAGCTGGTGAGGAACCAGACCGCGACGCAGCCGACGATGATGAAGTTGGTGGCCCGATGCAGGAAGTGATGCAGCTCGCCCCAGCCTCGCAGCCAGACCTGGCGCAGGGTCGGGGTCCGGTAGGGCGGCAGCTCCAGCACGAAGGGCTCGCTCGATCTGAACTGCCGGACGCGGCTGAACAGGGCTGCGGCCAGGAAGGCGGCGACGAAGCTGATCACGTAGAAGGAGAAGAGCACCAGCGGCCCCAGGTCGGGCGGGAAGACGGCGGCGATGATGAAGACGAAGACCGCCAGCCGGGCCGAGCAGAGCGAGAGCGGGATGATCATCATCGACAAGAGCCGTAGCGGCCGCGAGCGCATGACCCTGGTGCCCATCAGGGCCGGGACGTTGCAGCCGAAGCCCATCATCTGCATGACGAAGGCGCGCCCATCCAGGCCCAGGCGGTGCATGAAGGCGTCCATCAGGTAGGCCGCGCGGGCGAGGTAGCCGCTGTCCTCCACCGCGGCCATGCAGAAGAAGAACAGCATGATCAGCGGCACGAAGGAGGCGACGGTCGCCACGCCCAGCCAGACACCGTCGATCAGGATCGCGCGGAGCCAGCCGGGCGTCCAGGAGAGCGCCGGTTCCAGGATCGCCGACTGGATCCAGTCGGTGGCCTGTCCGACCAGGCTCTGAGAGGGCAGCCCGATCGTCCAGATCAGGTAGAAGACCCCCAGCATCACCGCAAAGAACAGCGGCAGGCCGATGACGGGGTGCAGCAGGATATGGTCCAGCTTCTCGCTGAAGGTCGGGGGCCTTTCCTCGGGATAGGCAACCGCGCCCTCAAGCAGGCGGACCATTGCCGCCTGCTCGACAGGCCGGTGCTGCAGTCCGGCATAGTCGGCCCGCACCGGACTTACCGTTCTGCGCTCCTCCAGGGCCCGCCCCACCCCGGCCAAGGCGGTCTCGAAGCCCTCGCCGTACTTGGCGGAGACCAGGAAGACCGGCATGCCGAGCCGGATCGAAAGCTCCAGCGTGTCGAACTTGATGCCGGCCTTGCGCGCCTCGTCTGCCATGTTCAGCAGGACCACGGCCGGGATGCCAAGGCCCTTGAGCTGCAGCGGCATGCGGATTTGCCGGTCGATTTGCGAGGCGTTGACGATGACGATCACAAGATCGAGGTCGGTGCGCTCGAGAAAGCTCTGCACCACCTTCTCGTCGTCGGAGAAGCCGTCCAGGTCGTAGAGGCCGGGCAGGTCCACCACCTCCACCGCGCGGCCGGCGAGCTGGATTTCCGCCTGAGCCAGGTCGACCGTGATGCCGGGCCAGTTGCCGACGTGCGCGCGGGCGCCGGTCATGCGGTTGAACACCATCGACTTGCCGGTGTTGGGTTGTCCGATCAGCGCGATCCGGGGCTTGTGCTCGTGACCTGCTGCCTGCTCGTCCGCAGCGGCGGCTGGATCCATCTTCGCCGGCTCTCCTCGATCCTCTGCCGCCGTTCACTCAGGTCGGTCGGGTCAGGCCGTGGCCCCGATGGTCATCCCGCCGGCGATTGGGAGACGGCGAAGGCGGACCAGGTGAGCTTCTGCTCGCCGGATCGCGACCTCCGTAGTCATACCGATGCGTACCACCAGCGGGCCGCCGAACCAGGCGCGCCTCAGGACCCGCACCTCCTTGCCGGGAACCAGGCCCATGGCCTCCAGCCGACGCAGGAAGATCTCGCCGAAGAGGCCGGCCTCGACGCTCTCCACCACAGCACTGCAGTGAACTTCAAGGTCGAGCAGGCGAAGGATCGCTACCTCCCGCTCCAGCTCTTCGATCTCCATGCTCTCCTCCGACTTCCGAAACTGGCTGTCAAATTGGCGCTTTTGATACGCAATCGCAACTCATTTGTATCTTTTAGCGAGCCGCTCCTGCCGATTGGCCGGCTACCACAGAAACGCTGTGGCGAACCGGGTAATGCGCAGCAGGGCGAACGGCGCGTCATGGGGTCCCGGCAAGCCCGATGTCAGGCGCGAGTGGCGCCTCGATCGAAGACCTTCCACAACCCAAGTGCAACTGAATAGCAGCTTTGTCCGGTCTTGTGCATGGCCCTGCTTCCAGGTGTCGCTACCCTGGCGACGGCATCCCTGGCGCGCTCGCGTTCGGACCGTGGATTTCCGTCTCCTTTTTGAGCCGGCGGGGGCTCCAGGTATAGTGTCGGGCCAGGTAGGGCCGAAGGCCCGCAGACCCCACGAGCCAGGAGGGGCAGAGGTCATGGCGAAGATCCGCCGCGTCGAGGTCCTGATGGTCAACCTCGAGCCCAAGGTGA
Source organism: Rhodospirillaceae bacterium N.6G (assembly GCA_046233115.1). Classification (GTDB taxonomy): domain Bacteria; phylum Pseudomonadota; class Alphaproteobacteria; order Kiloniellales; family JACOMY01; genus JACOMY01. Next base: position 34,413 of record JBJXHM010000001.1, read on the forward strand.
AGCGGGTCGATGCGATCCAGAGCTTCGTCAGCCAGGAAACGCCGATCGTCCGCATCCATGATGCGGAGGGCGCGGTCGGCACGGGCTACAGCTACACCATCGGCACCGGCGGTCACTCGGTGGTGGCGCTGATCGTCCGCAGCCTGGCCCCGGCGCTGATCGGCCGTGACGCCGATGCCATCGAGGCGATCTGGCGCGACCTCCTCTTCCAAACCCATGCGACCAGCGTCGGCGCCGTCACCTCTCTGGCGCTCGCCGCCATCGACACCGCGCTCTGGGACCTGCGTTGCCGCCGCAGCGGCCAGCCGCTCCACCGCGCGGCCGGCGGCGCGCGGGAGGAAATCCCGCTCTACAGCACCGAGGGCGGATGGTTGCACCTTTCCACCGAAGAGCTGGTTGCCGACGCCGTGGCGATGCAGGCGCAGGGCTTCCTGGGGGCCAAGATCAAGATCGGCCGGCCGCACCTTTCCGAGGATGCCGAGCGGCTGGCGGCGGTGCGGCGGGCGGTCGGGCCAGCCTTCGAGATCATGACCGACGCGAACCAGGGCTTCCCCCTGAGCGAAGCGCTGCGTCGGGCGCGTGTCCTGGAGGAGCAGGGGGTGGCCTGGTTCGAGGAGCCGCTGCCGGCGGACGACCTGCAGGGCCACGCCCGCCTGGCTGCCTCCACCTCTGTCCCCATCGCGGTCGGCGAGAGTCTCTATTCGCTCGGTCAGTTCAAGGACTACCTGACCGCCGGGGCCTGCTCCATCGTGCAGGTCGACGTGGCGCGTATCGGCGGGATCACCCCCTGGCTGAAGGTCGCGCACCTGGCAGAGGCCTTCAATCTCCTGGTCTGCCCGCACTTTCTGATGGAGCTGCATGTCTCCCTGGTCTGCGCCGTCCCCAACACCCGCTGGCTGGAGTACATCCCCCAGCTCGATGACCTGACGGAGAGCGGCATGACCATCGCAGGCGGCAAGGCACGGCCCTCCGACGATCCGGGCCTGGGGATCGCCTGGGACTGGCCCAAGATCCGGTCGCTGGCGGTCGAAGACTGCTCGGCGACGATCGGCTGAGCGGCAGCGATGCGCAGGGTCGACGCCCACCAGCACTTCTGGTCCGTGGCCCGCGGCGACTACGGCTGGCTGACGCCGGACCTGGCACCGATCTACCGCGACTTCGGTCCGGCCGACCTGAAGCCCCTGCTTGTCGCCGGCGGGATCGAGGGGACCATCCTGGTGCAGGCGGCAGAGAGCACGGCGGAGACCGCCTACCTGCTGTCGATCGCCGAGGCGGAGGCGATGGTGCTGGGCGTGGTCGGCTGGGTCGACATGGCGGCGCCTGATGCGCCGGAGGCTCTGGCGCGGCTCGCCCGCCATCCCAAGCTTGTCGGCATCCGGCCGATGCTCCAGGACCTGCCCGATCCCGACTGGATGCTGCGCCCGGAGCTGGAGCTCGCGTTCCGGGCTATCATCGACCTGGACCTGGTGTTCGATGCATTGATCCGGCCCCGGCACCTGAGCGCGCTCCGGCTGCTGCTGGCGCGCTATCCGGATCTGCGCTGCGTGATCGACCATGCCGCCAAGCCCGAGATCCGCGAGGGGAGGTGGTCGCCCTGGGCCGAGCAGATGGCGCTGCTCGCCGCCGAGACCTCGGCCTGCTGCAAGCTCTCCGGCCTGGTGACCGAGGCGGCGAGTGACTGGGCGCCGGCCGACATCCGACCCTATGCCGAGCTGGTGCTGGAGCGCTTCGGGCCATCGCGGACGCTGTTCGGCAGCGACTGGCCGGTGTTGACCCTGGCGGCCGGCTACGCGGACTGGCTGTCGCTCGCTTGCGATCTGACCGCGTTTCTGGATGATGCGGATCGCGCAAGGGTCTTCGGCGGCACGGCCGAACGGGTCTATCTGAAGGGATGAGAGGCGGTTCCGAATGATCGGGGAGGAAGAGAGATCGCCGGGTCGCAAACCTCGCATTGCCTTTGCTGGTAGCGCTGGGATCGGCAAGACCACCCTGGCGCAGGCACTGAGTCGGCGCTGGCAGGTACCCTACGTCGACGAGGCCATGCGCGGGCGGATAGAGGCGGGACTGGACCTTCACACGCTCTCGCGCGAGGCCTTCCGCGGGCTGCTGCTGGAGCTGGCCGACGAGACCCATAGCGGCGTCGAGACGGCGATCCGGCAGGGTGGGGGTGTCGCCTCCGACCGCTCCCCGTTGGATTCCTTGGCCTTCTGGCTCCACTACGGCTTCGTGCATGACCTGCCGGAGGCGACGGAGGCGGTGGCGAGGCGCCAGCTCGAACGCTGCAGGGCCTTCGACCTGATCGTGGTGCTGCCCTGGGGCGTGCTGCCGCTGCAGTCCGACGGGGTACGCTCCGACAACCCTTGGCTGCAGCTGCAGTTTCATGCTCTGGTCTCGGGTCTACTGCAGCAGTTCCTGCCGGCCGAGCAGGTGGCGCGCGTGCCCGACGCGGTGCGCGGACTCGAGGCGCGGATGAACTGGCTGGAGGCACGGTTCTCGGCGATGGGCCTGCTGCCGAAGGAAGAGATGTGACGCGGTGAGCGCGACGCAAGATTGGTTGGATCTGGTCGAGCGACACCTGGCGCTGGCCTCCAGCGGCTGGAGCCTTGGTGTCTTCGGCGCGCTCGCCGAGTTCGAATACGATGGGGAGGAAGCCCGCACCGCTCCCGACAGCGGCTGGCCCGGCTGGATCACGCCGCGCGGTGCCATCGCCATCGACCCGGCGGCCGCGCCGCTGCCCCTGGCCTACGAACTGCTCTCCGCACAGGCCGATCAGTGGCGCCACGGTCTGTTCTTCTGCCTGCCCGCAGAGGGCTTGCCCGAGCGGCCGGCTGTGCTGACCGACCTGGGGCGGGACGAGGCGGCGCTGCGCCCGGAGGACCGTGGGGCGCGCCTCTTCGACATGGGTCTGGGCCGGCCGGGCTTGCGTTTCTGCGTGCGCACGGCCGATTCCGAGCTGGCGGAGCGGCTGGCCGCGGACTGCGGCCGCTCCCTCTTCGCGGCCAATAGCCGGGCCATGGCGGCGATCAAGGCAGTCAGCCCGCAGCGCGTTGTGACCACGCCGCTTGGCCGGATCGAGGTCTATCAGGCCATCGGCTCGACCAGCCGCGGCATTCCCACGCCCGTCGGTCCGCACACCCACGTGCTGCCGAAGCTGCTGGCCGGTGGGCGCTCACACGACGCCAACATCGCGGTGCCCGACGGCCTGGTGCCCCTGCTGGCGCTCTATCCCGCCCACCCCTGTGCGGCCGGCGGCTTCGATCGTGAGGCCCATGCTGCCTTTCAGGCGCTGCTCCAGCGCTACGGCGCGCCGGACTACCGGGCGGCTAAGGCGGCGGCCCTGTCGGCGCTGCTCGCCAGTGCGCCTGAGGCGGTCGCGGAACCGGCTGGACGCAGCGCGCGGGCGGCCTGGCGCATCGCGCTCCGCCAGTGCGCGGCCGAGGGCTTGGTCTCGGGGGAGGGGCTTGCCGCCTGGCGGGCACGGCTGGAACCGCAGCGCGGCGACCTCAGCGCAGCCTTGCCTGGACACTAGGCGCGCCGCCGATCTCGCCGAGCGTGAAGGCGACGCCGTAGCTCTCGGCCGCGGCCTCTGAGGTCAGCACCGCGATCGGCGGACCGGCGGCGCGCAGCCGGCCCCGGTCCAGCAGCAGCAGGCGGTCGCAGCAGCGCGCGGCCAGCGACAGGTCGTGCAGTACGATCAGCACGGAGAGACCTGCCTCGGCCCGGCGGCGCAGCGCCGCCATCACGCGAAGCTGCTGGCCGGGGTCGAGGGCGGCCACCGGCTCGTCGGCCAGCAGCAGCCGCGGGCGGCCGACCAGGGCGCGGGCCAGCAGGGCGCGTGCCCGCTCCCCGCCGGAGAGCGAGGGCAGGGCGCGCTGCCGCAGCGGCTCCAGGCCGAATTCGGCGAGGGCGGTCGCCACGGCTACACGGTCGGCCGGACCGGCGGCCCGGAAGGGGCTGCGCTGCGGCAGCAGGCCCAGGCCGACCAAGGCCTCCACCGAGATCGCCCAGTGGCAGGCCTGGTCCTGGCTCAGGTAGCCGATCTGCCGCGCCCGCTCCCGCGGTGCCAGCAACGCGAGCGGTCTGCGGTCCAACAGGATCTGCCCGTCGTGCGGCAGGACGCCGACCAGCGCCCGCAGCAAGCTGGTCTTGCCGGCGCCGTTGGGGCCGACCAGTCCGACCATCGCCCCCGCGGGCAGCGCGAAGGAGAGGGCGTCGATCAAGCGGCGCTTGCCGCGGCTGAGCGAGAGGCCGTCGACGGTCAGCAGGCTCATGCCGCCTCCCGCCTCATCTGCAAGACCAGGCGCAGGAAGAAGGGCGTGCCGACCAGCGCGGTGACCACGCCGAGCTTGAGATCCACACCGGGCGGCATGATGCGGGTGACCAGGTCGGCTGCGGTCAGCAGCAGGGCGCCGCCAAGCGCCGAGGCCGGCAGCAGGCGGCTCGGCAAGTGGCCGACCAGGGGGCGCAGCAGGTGCGGCACCACCAGGCCGACGAAGCCGATGGCGCCGGCGACCGCGGTGGCCGCACCGACGATGCAGGCGGTGCCGGCGACCAGCAGCAGGCGCGCGCCGGTCAGGCCCACGCCCAGGCTCACCGCCGTGTCCTCGCCAAGGCTGAGCGCGTCGAGGGTGGGGCCGAGGGAAAGCAGCAGCAGGGCGCCGACCAGGATGAAGGGGCCGGCGAGCCAGAGGTGCTCCAAGGAGCGGTCGGCCAGCGAACCCAGCAACCAGAACACGATCTCGTAGACCGCGAGCGGGCTCGGCATCAGGTTCAGCGCCAGCGACAGCAGCGCCCCGGCCGCCGCCGAGATGGCAACGCCGGACAGCACCAGCCCCAGGGTGGAGGACTGCCGGCCGGCCAGGACCAGCAGCAAGCCGGCGGCCAGGCCCGCCCCCAGCAGCCCGGCCAGCGGCAGGGCCAGGAGGAAGGCGCTGCCGAGCCCGCTGTAGAAGACCAGCACCGCCCCCAGCGCTGCTGCGCCCGAGATGCCGAAGATCGCGGGCTCGGCCAGGGGATTGCGCAGGAAGCCCTGCAGCGCCGCGCCACAGAGGCCGAGCCCGGCGCCGATGGTCATGGCCAGCGCCGTGCGCGGCAGGCGCAGCTCCTGCATGATCAGGCGCCCGGTCTCATCGCCATTGCCGAAGAGGCCGCCCAGCATATCCCCCAGGTCAAGACCGGCCGGGCCGTTGGCCAGCGAGACCAGGGCCAGGGCCAGCAGGGCGAGGGCCAGGCCGCCGAGCAGGGGCGCTTGCCTCAACGCGCGCCGTTCCCGTCGAGGGTCTCGGCGAAGGCGCGGAGCTGTGCCAGCGCCTCCAGCACCCGCGGGCTGCCGCAGACCCAGGTCGCCGAATCGATGGTCATGCCGGGTCGGCTCGTCGCCAGCGCCCGCAAGGCCGGGTGGGTCAGCATGCCGGCCTGCAGCGAGGGGCTGAGGCTCGGGTCCAGGGCGATGACGATGGCCTCGGGCGGGTCGCTCAGGATCTGCTCCATGGCCAGCGTGCCGTAGCCCTCGATCCCCCAGTCGGCCGCCTTGTTGGCGAGCCCTGCATGGTCCAGCAAGTCGTCGACCAGGGTGCCGGCGCCCTGGGTCCGCAGGCCGGAGGTCAGCACCGCCACCTTCGGCCGCTTGCCGGGGCCGGGAGCAAGGGCGGCCACCTGGCGCCGGAAGTCGGTGATGAGGGCTGCGCCGCGCGCCTCCTGCCCGATCAGCCCGGCGACCTCCCGGATGTTGGCCTCGATGTCGGCCAGCGAGCGGGCGAAGGGCAGGTCCACCACCCGAAGGCCCTGGCGGCGCAGCAAAGCGGCGGCCGGGCGGGCCGAGAAGGCGCCGGCCAGGATCAGGTCGGGGGCGAGCGGCAGGATCTCCTCGGCCAGGCCGCTGTTCAGCGGCAGTCCGGCGGCGGCCAGCCGGCGCGTGGCCTCGGCTGCTTCGCCGCTCTCCTGCTGTGCGCCGAGCCGCGTCAGCGAGGCGATCTGGCCCACGTCGGCCAATGCCAGCAGCAGGTGGTCGCTGCAGAGGTTCATCGAGACCACCCGCTCCGGTCCCGCCACCGCGCTGCCGGCCGACAGGACCAGGCCGGCGGCGAGAAACAGGCTAGAAACGCGCGCGAACACCGAAGATGCCCTGGGTGCCCGGTCCCTCGAAACCGACCGCCGGTTCGTACTGGGTGTCGGTCAGGTTGTTGATCTGCACGTAGGCATCCAGGTTCTCCAGGATCTGGAAGTTCGCGTTCAGGTTCACCACGGTGTAGGGCTTCGGCGTGACGTAGCCGCCGTAGTAGCCGATGTCCTGGCGACCGGCCACGGTTAGCAGATTGGCCGAGAGTTGCAGGTAGTCGGTCACGTCGAAGGCGGCCACCGCGTTGATCTGGTGCTTCGGCCGCCGGATCGCCTGCTCCGGCGTGGTCGGGTCGTCGTCCAGCACCTGGCTGTGGGTGAAGGTGTAGTCCAGGCGGAAATAGAGCGACTCGAAGGGGCTGGTCTCGATGAAGGTCTCGACGCCCTGGGCCTTGATGTCCTGGTTGTTCACCGTGGTGGCGTTGAAGGAGGCGTCGTAGATCGTGACGATCGCGTCCTTGAAGGTGTTGTGGAAGTAGGTGGCGCCCAGGCCCAGCCGCTGGTCGAAGAAGTCCTGGCGCAGCCCGATCTCCCAGGAGAAGTTGCGTTCCGGGTCCAGGTCGGGGTTGCCGCGGAAGGCCGTATCGTAGTTGGTCGGCGAGTAGCCGTAGAGCTCGTAGAGGCTGGGGGCCTGGAAGCCGCTGCCGACGCTGCCGTGCAGGGTGGTCCCGGTTTCGCTCAGATAGAACAGCGGCGTCACCGAGTAGGTCAGCGCGTTGCCGCTCTTCTCCACGACGTTGCCGCGCAGGTTCGAGGTCAGCGAGAACCAGTCCTCGTAGCTGAAGCGGTGCTGGCCGTAGATGTTGTAGAGATAGCGGCTGGCATCGGAATCGTTGTCGATGATGTAGCCGCCGTAGTCGCTGTAGCCGGTCTGCCGGAAGCCCTCGCGCTGGAAGCCGCCGCCCAGGGTCACGATGTTGTCGTCGTCGACGTAGAAGTCGTTGCGCAGGTCGATGTCGATCCGGCTGCCGTTCTGCTTGGTGTCGATCCGGGTGGTGCTGAGCGCATCGGGCGCGTCCGTCGTGTGGTTGGCGAAGTCGGCGAAGCCGAAGGCCAGGGTCGGACGCCAGAGGCCGTCGTAGTAGTTGCCCTCCAGCGCGCCGTTGAAAAAGTAATTGAGCACGTTTTGCTCGGCATTGGGGTCTTCCGGCGTCAGGTCCAGGTCGACCCGCGAGTTGACGATGCCGAAGTAGGCCCGGCCGGTGAGGCCCCGGGCCAGCTCTCCGTCCAGGGCGACCGAGCCGTTGTACTCGCGAAAGCCGTCGGCTTCCGAGCCCACGCCGGCCGGGCGCAGTCTGGCCGGCGTGGTATCGAAGCCGTCGGTGTAGAGCTCGTTGAAGGTGACGTCGTAGCCCACGCCCGCGGCCGCACCGCTTGCATTGACGGTCTGGTTGAAGGTGTTCTGGGAGCCGAACTCGGCCTGGCCCATGACCCGCAGCGGGCCCTTGCCGCGGCTGGTGATGATGTTGATCACACCGGCCTGAGCCTGGCTGCCGTAGAGCGAGGCGCCGGGGCCGCGCACCACCTCGATCCGCTCGACGCTGGCCAGCGGGATGCCGGCCAGGTCGATCTGGCCGTTGGGGGCGGCGGGGTCGCCGATCGGCCGGCCGTTCAGCAGCACCAGGGTCTGGTTGGCGTTGCCGCCGCGGGTGAAGACCGAGGTCTGGGTGCCGGTGGGGCCGCTCTGCACCACGGCCATGCCCGGAACGCTGCGCAGTGCCTCGGGCAGGGTGCGGAAATGCTGTTCCTCGATCTCCTGCCGGGTGATGACGGAGACGGAGTTGCCGAGATCTTCCTGCGGCACCGGAAAGCCCGTTGCGGTGACGACGATGGGATCGAGCTCCACCGGCGGCAAGTCTTCCGCTGCCGGATCGACCTCCTCCGCGCGAAGATCGGACAAGGTGCTGCTGCCGCCGGCAACAGTCAGAGCGAGTGCAAGACGAAAGAGGGGCGTACGCAAGCCCATTGGACGGCCTCCCGCGACCAGTGACGAACCCAAAAAGGCACGTCACCGCTCCGGTAGACCGTTCCCTCGGTACACCCCGCCCGACGGATGGATGACGCTGTGCCGGCAGGTCTCCTGGCTCGCGGGTCGCTGCGGTGGCCCGACCTTCCCGCGCGGTCCCTATCGGGCGCACAGTGGTCATCCTTGGGCCGCCGCTCTCCGCTCACAGTTGCGGGGGCAGCTCGGGATCGCCGGCCGCGGCCAGCTACCCGATTCCCTCTTAGCCCCTTCCGAGAAAGGGGAACCGTCACTGCTTCGATGCTGTCTTGGTAGGGATTTCTCTGTCAAGGCTAGCGATGTGCGGCAGCGACATCTTTGAGCAGCCGATACTACGGAGGCCCAGCGCCCCAGCGGGTTAGGCAAGGCCTTGCTTCAGTTCGCCACAGCCGTTGCGTGCGGGCAAAAGAAAGAGGCGCCGCCTCGCTGTTGAAGCGGCACCCCTCGCTAGGAGATGTCCGGTGGGGTCAGTTGCCCGAGCCGGCATCCTTGATCTGCTCCAGGACCTTCTCGAGGTTGAAGGAACCGGGCGTCTGGCTCGGCGGGTAGTCCGCCATGGTCTTCAGGAAGTTGGCCGCGATGGCCTGCAGCGGCACCACCGCGAAGGCATGCTCGATCACCCAGCTATGGTAGTTGTTCGAGTCGATCTGGGATCGCTCGAAGGGATCGCGGCGCAGGTTGAACAGCAGCGGCAGGCGCAGTTCCACGAAGGGCTCGCGCCAGACCTGGAAGGCATGCGCACGCTGCTCCTCGAAGACCGCCTTCCAGTCGTCGTAGCGCAGGGCGACCACCGCACCGTCGTCGTTCACGTAGACGAACTCGCGGCGCGGCGACTCCTCAACTGCACCGGTGAAGTAGTCCAGCATGTTGGTGCCGTCGATGTAGTTCCGGTAGGTCTGCCCGTCCAGCTCGACGCCGTCCAGGAGCTCCTGGCGCATGTTGGGGTCGCCGGCGACGGCGGCCAGGGTCGGCAGCCAGTCCTCATGGCCGACGATGCCGTTCAGGGTCTTGCCGGCCGGGAAGTGGCCGGGCCAGCGCACGAAGGCCGGCACCCGGTAGGCACCCTCCCAGTTGGTGTTCTTCTCGCCGCGGAAGGGGGTGATCGCGCCGTCCGGCCAGGCGTTGAAGTGCGGGCCGTTGTCGGTCGAATAGAACACCAGGGTGTCGTCGGCGATGCCCAGCTTGTCCAGCAGGGCCAGCAGCTCGCCGACCTGCATGTCATGCTCGACCATGCCGTCGTGGTAGAAGTCGCCGCTGGGGCCGGAGAGGCCGATGTGCTCCTCCTTCACGTGGGTGTAGAGGTGCATGCGGGTTGCGTTCCACCAGACGAACCAGGGCTTGCCGGCCTCGGTCTCTCGGGTGATGAAGTCCATCGCGGCGTTTACCGTCTCCTCGTCGATGGTCTCCATCCGCTTCTTGGTCAGCGGGCCGGTGTCCTCACACTTCTGCTTGCCCCAGGGGCCGGAGCGCTCGTCGCCGCCGGGGGTCACGGTCTCGGTAGCAACGCATTTCAGCACGCCGCGCGGGCCGAAGCGCTCGCGGAACTTCGGGTTCTTGGGATAGTCGCGATTCTCCGGCTCCTCCTCGGCGTTCAGGTGATAGAGATTGCCGAAGAACTCGTCGAAGCCGTGCACCGTCGGCAGGTGCTCGTTGCGGTCGCCCTGGTGGTTTTTGCCGAACTGGCCGGTGGCGTAGCCCAGACTCTTCAGCACCGTGGCGACGGTGACGTCGCTGGCCTGCCAGCCCTCCTTGGCGCCGGGCAGGCCGACCTTGGTCATGCCGGTGCGCACCGGGACGTTGCCGCCGATGAAGGCGGCGCGGCCGGCGGTGCAGCTCTGCTGGCCGTAGTAGTCGGTGAAGGACAGCCCTTCCTCGGCGATGCTGTCGATGTTCGGCGTGCGATAGCCCATCATGCCGCGGTTGTTGTAGCTGACGTTCCAGGTGCCGATGTCGTCGCCCCAGATCACCAGGATGTTCGGCTTCTTCTCTTCTTGGGCCACCGCGTTCGGTAGTGGGCCAAGCAATGCGGCAAACGCGGCCGCGCAAGCCACTCCCGCCAGTCGTCGCATAGACATTCGCCTCTCCTCCAGAGCAATTGTACTATGTTGTTTTGTAGTTTTCCGATTGGCAGACGATATTCACCGCTACCCTGGGGCGAGTTTAAGTTAAAAGTACGAGAAAGACCACGACGAATGCGGGTTTTTCTGTCCGCTTAGCGTGAAGGCGCCACGCCCAGCAAGGTCATTGCCGCGGCTGCCATGACCTTGGCCGAGGCCACCATGTCGTCGATACCCACGAACTCGTCGGGCTGGTGGGCAAGGTCGAGGATGCCGGGGCCGTAGGCGATGCAGTCGTGCAGGTGGCCGATGCGGGCCACGTGCTTCTGGTCGTAGGTACCGGGCGAGACCACGTAGTCGGCCGGCTTGCCCAGCACCCCCTCGATTGCGCGGGCGACGGCCTGGACCACCGGGGCATTGCGCTCGGTCATGGTCGGGCCGACGGTCCAGAGCTCGCGCAGCGCATAGTCGAACTTGGGCCGATCGCGCTTCAAGGCCTCCAGGATGTCGACCACCTCGCCCTTCACCTCGTCGTAGCTCTCCTCGATCAGGTAGCGGCGGTCGATCACCATGCGACAGCTATCGGGCACCAGAGCCGAGGGCAGCCCCTCGAAGCCTTCGCCGAGGCCACCGTGGATCGAGTTGATGTTCATGGTCGACTGCTTGGCGCCCTCCGGCACCACCGGCATGGTGGTGCGCTTGGCCGCCAGCGCCGGGAAGAGGTCGTGCTCGAAGCGGTCCATCACCGCCCCCATGTGGCGCACCGCGCAGTCGCCGAGGAAGGGCATGGAGCCGTGCGAGATATGCCCGAAGGTCTCGATCTCCGCCCACCAGACGCCGCGGTGGCCAAGGCAGATGCGGTCGGGGTTCAAGGGCTCGGGGATGATCACCTGGTCGACTCGTGGCTTGGAGAAGTAGCCCTGCTTGGCCAGGTAGGCGACGCCGCCGTAGCCGCCGGTCTCCTCGTCCACCGTGCCGGAGATCTCCAGCGCGCCGGGCCAGTCCAGCCCCATTTCCAGCAGCGCTTCGACCGCGATGATCGAGGCCGCGAGCCCACCCTTCATGTCGCAGGCGCCGCGACCGTAGACCTTGCCGTCCTTCACCGTGCCGGCGAAGGGATCGACGGTCCAGCCCTCGCCGGTGGCGACCACGTCGATGTGGCTGTTGAAGTGCACGCAAGGCCCCGGCCGCTTGCCCTCGATGCGGGCGATGACGTTGGTGCGGGGATAGACGGCGCTGTCGCCCGGAGTGCCCTCGCCGCGGATGTAGAGCACCTCGAAGCCGCGCCCTTTCAGGCGCTTGCCGATGTACTCTGCGCAGGGGACGTAGGCGTCGCCCGGCGGGTTGACGGTCGGGATGCGGATCAGGTCCTGGGTCAGCGCGACCAGGTCCTCGCGCTTGGCTTCGATGCGGGCGTACAGCTCTTGCATGGAGGGGCGGGGCTTCCTTCGGCGATGGCGTCTGAACGGAAGTCCTTTTCTAGCACAGACCCGCAGGGCGCGGCAGGCCTTCCGGGGAGGGCAGGCGCTGCTACCCTACGAAAACAAGTTTCGTAGGGTAGCAGGCATGGCCTGTCCGGTTCGGACGGGTCACTCGGCCGGGGTGGCCTCGATCACCTTTTCCAGCAGGTCCAGCTCCTCGGCAACGGCCGGCTTCTCCTTGATGATGTCGATGCCGATCTTGCGGAAGTTGGCCAGCATCTCGGCGTGCTGCTCGGCCGGCAGCTCGATGATCTCGCCGCCCTTCTCGGTCCAGGCCTTGTCGGTGCGGGCCACGTTCTCGATGCCGAAGGGCAGCACCGCCTCGGCGGCGGCCCAGCCGGCCTCGCGGATCGCCTCCTGGATCTCCGGCGTCTGCTGCTGGAACCAGGGCTCGCTCACCACGTTCACCGAGACCACGATGGAGAGGCGCAGGTCGGTCACGTACTTGGCAACGTCGTAGAACTTGAAGGCGACCAGGATCGGCATGCCGGCCAGCATGGCGTCGATGTTGCCGGACTGCAGCGCCGGGACCACCTCGCTCAGCGGCAGGGGCAGGGGGTTGGCGCCGACCGAGGCCAGCGGGTCCATCTGCAGGGGGCTGGCGAAGGTGCGGACCTTCAGGCCATCGAAGCCGGCCAGGTCGGTCACCGGCTTGGTCGAGAGCAGCAGGATCGGGCTGTTGTAGATCGCACCGATCACCCGGAAGCCCTTGTCCAGGCCCATGGTCTCCAGATGCTTGCGGTACTCGGGATCGTGCAGCACGGCGCCGACCTGCTTGGCCGACTTGAAGAGGGCCGGCACGTCGAAGATCTGGAACTTGGGCTCGGTGCTGACCAGGAAGGAGGTCGGCGTGATGAAGGATTCGATGGTGCCGAACAGCACGCCCTCCAGCATCCGCGGGATGGTGCCGAGCTGGCTGGCCGGATAGATCTCGACCTTCACCGCGTCGCCGACCCGCTTCTTCAGCTCCTCGGCGAAGGTCTTCTGCCACTCGTGCTGCACGTCGTGGATGGTGGCGCTGGCCAGCTTCATCACCACCTCGGCCTTGGCGCCGCCGGCCGTGGCGGAGAGGGCGAGGCCGGCGGCCAGGGCCAAGGCAGCCGGGCGAAGCGATCTCGTTAGCAGGGACATGGCAGTCACTCCTTCATCTTCATAAGAGCAGCAGGGAGAGGGCCGGGATGTAGGTCACGGCCGCCAGCGCGATGAGCTGGATGGCGAGGAAGGGCAGGATGCCCCGGTAGATCGCGGCCAGATCGGGCGAGAGCACCGACTGGGCGACGAAGAGGTTCAGCCCGAAGGGCGGCGTGAACATGCCGATCGAGAGATTCACCGTCATTAGGATGCCGAAGTGGATCGGATCGATGCCCAGATGCAGCACCACCGGCAGCAGCAGCGGCGTCAGCACCAGGATCGCCGAGGTCGGGTCCAGCAGGCAGCCGATCGCCAGCAGCAGCAGGTTCACCAGCAGCAGGAAGAGCGGCGGCGAGAGGTCCAGCGCGACGATGGTTTGCACCAGGCTCTGCGGCACGCCGCGCACCGTCAGGATCCAGGAGAAGACGCCGGCGGCGGCCACGATGACCAGAACCTGTGCAGTCAGCAGGGCGGCCTCGCCGGCCGCCTCCAGCACCTGGGACCAGGTGAGGCTGCGGTAGAGCAGGGTGGCGACCAGCAGGGCATAGAAGCAGGCGACCCCGCCGGCCTCGGTCGGCGAGAAGAGGCCGAGGTAGATGCCGGCCAGCACCACCACCGGCATCAGAAGCGCCGCCCAGGCGCGCCGGGTGGCGGCCAGGAAGGCGCCGAGGCTGAAGCCGGTGCGGTCGCCGAGGTCGCGGCCCCAGGCCCAGACCAGGATGTAGAGACCCATCAGCAGGGCGATCAGCAGGCCGGGGATCAGGCCGGCCTGGAACAGCTTGGGAATCGACTGCTCGGCGCTGGCGCCATAGAGGATCATCGCGATCGAGGGCGGCACCACGATCGCGATCGAGCCGGAGGAGGCGATGAGCCCCAGCGAGAAGCGCTTGGAATAGCCGCGTTCGGTCAGGCTGGGGTAGAGGCTGCGCCCGACCGCGGCGACCGTGGCCGGACTGGAGCCGGAAACGGCACCCATCAGGGTCGCGGTGCCGACCGTGGCGATGCCCAGGCTGCCGGGCAGGCGGCCGGTCAGGGTCAGCACCCACTCGACCAGCCGCTCGGCGATGCCGCCGCGGCTCATCAGCTCGCCGGCGAAGACGAAGAAGGGCACGGCCAGCAGGGCGTACTTGTCGAGCCCGCCGAACAGCACCTGGTGCAGCGCGATCGGCGGCATCGGCAGCAGGGCCACCAGGGTCACGCTGGCCGCGCTCAGCAGCAGCGCGAAGATCGGTGCACCCAGCAGGAAGAGGGCTAGCGGCAGCAGCAACAGCAGCCAGATCATGCTGGCTCTCCGCGCAGCAGCCCGATCAGTCCCAGCAAGACCTGCAGCGCTGCCACCAGCGCCGCAGCTGCCAGACCGAACAGCAGCACGCCGTGCACCCAGGCCATCGGCAGCCCGGCCGACATGGAGGTCTGGCCGATGCTACCCAGCCGCTCGACCACGGCCAGGGACTGCAGCGCCAGGAAGCCGCAGAGCCCGGCAACCAGCAGGTCGCTCAAGAGCCGCTGCAGCGCGGCGCCGCGCCGCGGCAGCTTGCGTTCCAGCAGGTCGAGTCGTAGGTGGCGATGCTGCGCCGTCACCTGGATCAGGCCCAGGAAGACCAGCCAGATCATGCTGTAGAGCAGGATCTCGTCGGCGCCCGGAATCGAGCGGCCGACCAGGTAGCGGCCGCCGGCATTGATCACGTTCAGCAGGACCATGGCGATCAGCAACAGGCCCAGGAGCGCCCGCATCAGGCGGTCCAGCCGGGCGAGCCCGGCGCTCAGACGGGTCGTCACGGGGCCACCCTGTCTACACTTTGGATCGCAAAGGTTCGCACGTCGCTCTCGATATCCTCACTGGGTGGAACCAGGCCCGCAGCCTTCGGTTTCCTGTTCGACAATCCGAAATCAGCCTGTAACAAGACTTTGCGGCCTCATGCTAGGCGCTGTGGTCGGGATCGGTCGAGACCATTTTCTGCGAATGGTTCCCTGTTCCGCCCGCAGATTGTCAGCGTGGACCGCCGCTGCTAGCTTTTGGTTCGTCGCTGCGAGGGAGGAGCGGGTGAGCGTCGGCTGTGGGCAGGTGGATCAGGGCAGTGGGGTCGTGCGGCAGTCCAGCACGGCCTCTGTCTTGCAGTCCAGCAGCAGCGCCTCGGCCACGCCGCGCCGCAGTGGCGCCAGCGCGACGTCTCGGCGCGCCGCGCCGAAGCCGGCGTCCGGGCCACAAAGCAGGGTCTCGATGTGGAAGGGGCGCGCCTCGCCCTCCTGGCGCAGGAAGAGCTGGCCGCGGTCGTCGCGCCAGAGGGCCAGCCGGCCGCTCTCTCCGGCCGCGAGCCGGAGCGGGCTTGCCGTCATCCAGTGGGCGAGCTGCCACTGGCAGCGCAGCGACTCCGGGCCGCGATTGGTTATCTCCAGGGACAGCGCCTGGTCCGCTGCCGCGGCCGGGTCGGCTGCGAGCAGGGTCAAGGCCAGGGCCGAGAGCAGGGTGGGCATGATCGGGTGCGGTCTCTTGGCCGGCATCTCCAGTCCTTGGTTCCTCAAAGGTTCATCCATCCGAACAACGACGCAGGAGAGCGGAGTGCCATGACGCCGCGCAAGGTGCAAATCCTGAAAGAGACGGTCTTCAGCGAGGCTGGCGGTGCCGTCGAACGGCCGATCGTGCGGGCGGCCGCGCTGATCGTGATCGAGAATCCCTTCGCGGGCCGCTTCGTCGAGGATCTCTCGCCGCTGTTCGACATCGGCCACGATCTGGGCGAACGCTACATGCCGGACCTGGCGGCCACGCTGAGCGGTCCGCCGCTGGCCTACGGCAAGGCCGCCATCGTCGGTGTCGAGGGCGACCTGGAGCATGCCGCCGCCCTGCTGCACCCCAAGCTGGGCAAGCCGATGCGCGCGGCGCTGGGCGGCGGCGCGAACATCATCCCCTCCTTCACCAAGGTCGCGGCCGCCGGGGCGTCCATCGACGTGCCGCTGGCGCACAAGGACCAGACCTGGTCCTTCGACGAGCTGGACGGCATGACCCTGGCGCTGGCCGATGCGCCGCGACCGCGCGAGATCCTGATGATCATGGCGGTGAGCGACGGCGGCCGGCCGCGTCCGCGGGTCGGCAAGGGGCGCTTGGTGACGTGACCGCCTCAGGCAGCGGCGGGGTCCTCCGGCGTCAGGGGCGCCCGTCCGGCCAGCAGGTCGGCGGCGCGCTCGGCGATCGCCAGGATGGCCGCGTTGCAGGGACCGGTGGTGATCTCCGGCAGAACCGAGCCGTCGATCACGTGCAGGCCCTCCAGACCGCGCAGCGCCAGGGTTTCGGGCGAGACCACCGCCCCGGCGTCGCTGCCCATGCGGCAGGTGCCGACCGGGTGGTGGTGGGTGTGCGCGGCCTTGCCCAGGAAGTCGAGCCGCGCCGCGCGGGTCCGGCAGTCCGGCCCCGGCAGCAGCTCCGCCGCCCGCCAGTCGGCCAGCGCCGGGGCGTGGCCGATGCGCTGCGCCCAGTCGAGCGCCAGCAGGTAGGCCTCGCGGTCGGCCTCTTCGGCCAGGTAGTTGGGATCGAGCAGCGGCGCCTCCAGCGGATCGGCGCTGGCGAGCCTGAGCGAGCCGCGGCTCCTGGGCCGGGTAAAGCCGAACATGATGCTGAAGGCAGGCCCCTTCGCGGTGCCGGCCAAGAGGTCGGTCTCGATCGGGGCGATGACGCAGGCCAGCACCAGGTCTGGTGCTGGCCCTGGCAGGCCGCCGTCGAGGTAGAGCAACGATTCGGAGTGCTGCGCCTTGGAGGGCGGCACCGGCCGGCTGGCGGCATAGAGGTTGCTGCCGGAGAGCAGGTGGTCGTGCAGGTTGGCGCCCACGCCCGGCAGGTCCAGCAGGGTCGGGATGCCGACCGCCTCCAGTTCCGCCACCGGGCCGATTCCCGACAGCAGCAGCAGGTGGGGCGAGCCAATCGCGCCGGCGGCCAGCAGCACCGCCCGCTCGGCCAGCAGGTGGCTGCCGTCGCTGCAGGCCACGCCGCGGCAGCGTCCGGCCTCGATCAGCAAGCGCATCACCGGGGCGTCGAGCCGGAGCTGCAGGTTGGGCCGGGCCAGCACCTCCGGGGTCAGGTAGGCGTCGGCCGCGCTCTGCCGGAGTCCGTCCTTGATGGTCAGGCTGTTCAGGGTCGGGCCCACCATCTCCGGGCCGTTGTGGTCGGCGATCGGCGCCAGGCCCTCGGCCTCGGCGGCGGCGCGGTAGGCCTGGGTGATAGCGTGGGGCTCGGGCGTCTGGATCAGGCTGACCGGCCCGCCTGCCCCGTGCCAGGCATCGGCGCCGCCGTGCCAGTCCTCCATCCGCTTGAAGTAGGGCAGCAGGTCGGCGAAGCCCCAGCCGGCCAGGCTCCAGCGGTCGAAGTCTTCGCGGTGGCCGCGCACGTGCGCCATGGCATTGATCGCGCTGGAGCCGCCGAGCAGCCGGCCGCGTGCCCAAGGATGGCGGCGGCCGGCGCTGTGCGGTTGCGGCAGGGTGGTGAAGTTCCAGTCGATCGGCCGGCCCTGCAGCGCCGGCCAGGCCAGCGGCTGGGAAATGGCGGGGTCGTCGGCGGCACCGCCGGCCTCCAGCAGCAGGACGCGGCAGTCGGGATCCTCGCTCAGGCGGGCGGCGAGGACGCAGCCGGCGGTGCCAGCGCCGATGATCAGATAGTCGGGAAGGAAGTTGGCTTGGCTCATGGCGGCACTGTGGCAGACTTGCCGCCGAAAGCGCAGCCTGAAGGAAGGAAGCCCCCATGTCCGATGAATTGATCGCGCACGAGCAGGAGCCCGTCATCACGCTCTCCGCCGGGCCGGTCGCCTGTTATCCCCGCGTGCTGCGAGGCATGAGCAGTACCGTTCACTACGACTACGACCCCTATTTCCAGGAGGCCTTCGAGCTGATCAGCAAGCGCTGTGCCAAGGCGCTGAAGGTCGAGTCGCCGGCCTTGGTCCTGCAGTGCGAGCCGGCGCCGGCGATCGAGGCGGCCGCCGCCTCGCTGATCGGGCCGGACGACGTGGTGCTGAACCTGGCCTCGGGAGTCTACGGCAAGGGCTTCGGCTACTGGGCGGCGCGCCATGCCAAGCGGGTCGAGGAGATCGAGGTCGCCTACAACGAGGCGATCGACCCGGCCGCGGTCGAGGCCGCCTTCAAGGCCCATCCGGAGATCAAGGTGGTCTCCGTCGTGCACCACGACACGCCCTCGGGCACCCTGAACCCGGTGGCCGAGATCGGACACATCGTGCGCGCCCATGATGCGCTGCTGATCGTCGACGCCGTCTCTTCCTTTGCCGGTATGCCCATCCACCCGGACGACTGCTGCGCCGACATCTTCATCACCGGACCCGGCAAGTGCCTGGGCGGGCCGCCCAGCCTCTCGGTGCTGGCGGTCAGCGAGCGCGCCTGGGCGCACATGGAGGCCAATCCCAACGCGCCGCGTGCCTCGGTGCTGAGCCTGCTGGACTGGCGCTCGGCCTGGCGCCGCGACGAGCCCTTCCCCTTTACCCCCTCGGTCGCTGCGATGAACGGGCTGGACGCCGCGATCGCCGGCTACCTGGAAGAGGGGCCGGAGGCGGTCTGGGCGCGCCACGCGCTGACCGCGCGCGCCTTCCGCGCCGGTCTGCATGCCATGGGCCTGGAGCTCTGGGCCGCGCGCGAGACCATCGCGGCGCCGACCTGCACGGCGGTGAAGCTGCCGGAGGGGATCGAGGACAAGGCCCTGCTGGCGGCCGCCCGCAAGCTCTACGGCGTGGTCTTCTCCAGTGGCGTGGCGGCGACCAAGGGCAAGCTGATCCGGGTCGGCCACATGGGGCCGGTGGCCTGGCCGATCTACGCCAGCGTGGCGATCACCGCGCTGGGCGGGGCAATGGCGGCCTGCGGCAAGCATCTGAACGTGGCCGCGGGCCAGGGGGCGGCGATGGCGATCATCGCGGCCGCGAAGACTTAGGATTCCTTAGCAAAGAGGGAGTGTGACGGATGCAGCGGTTCAAGGGACGGGTGGCGGTGGTGAGCGGCGCGGCGCAGGGGCTGGGCCGCGCCATCGCCGAGCGCCTGGCGGAGGAGGGCGCGAGCCTGGTCGCGGTCGATATCAACGGTGCCGGTGCCGAGGCCACGGCCAAGGCAGTGGGCGGCGATGCCTTCGCGGTGACCTGCGATATCGGCGATCCCGACCAGGTGGCGGCGCTGTTCGAGACCGTCGAGGCGCGTTGCGGCAAGCTGGACGTGCAGGTCAATGCCGGCGCCATCGTCCCCTTCGTGCCCTGGGACGAGCTGACCTTCGAGGAGTGGCGCCGGGTCTTGCGCGTGAACCTGGACGGCCTCTTCCTGATGTGCCGGGCGGGTTCCGACCTGATGCGCAAGGGCGGCTACGGCCGCATCGTCAACATCGCCTCGAACTCGCTCTTCGCCGGTACGCCCAACATGGCCCACTACGTCGCCTCCAAGGGCGGCGTGCTGACCTTCACCCGCGCGCTGGCGACGGAGCTGGGGGCGCATGCCATCACGGTCAACGCGGTGGCGCCCGGCCTGATCGACACCGAGGGCGTGCAGCAGAGCCCACACAAGGAGGCCTTCGGCTTCGTCGAGATGCTGCAGGCGATCAAGGGCAAGGGCGTACCGAAGCTGATCGTGCCGGCCGTCGCGTTCCTGGCGTCGGAGGAGGCCGAGTGGATCACCGGCCAGTGCCTGGTCTCCGACGCCGGCATGGTGCGCTGGTAGGTCCGTCCGGAAAAGAAAGGGAGCGCTGCGGACGGGCCGCAGCGCTCCTTCGCTGTCTCGGAAGACCTGTGGCCTACTGGTCCGGGCTGTCGGTTGCGACCAGGGTCCAGTTGGGGTCGCGGCTGCGGGTGTTGCGCGCGAAGGTCCAGAGGTCGGTGATCTCGTCGACGTCGCTCTCGCCGCCCTCGACCACGCCGCCCTTGGCATCGCGCAGCACGTTGATCTGCTCCGACTTGAAGCGGACGGTGACGAAGGCGGTCTTGCCCTGTAGCTCGGCTTCCACGATTTCCGCCTCGGTGATGCCGACCAGGGTGGTCTCCAGCACCTCGCCGGACTCCTCGCGGCTGCGGATGGCGCCGGCAAATTCCTCGAAGACCTCGTTGGCCAGCAGCGGCCGCAGGGTCTTCAGGTCGCCCGCGGCATAGCTGTTCACGATCATCTCGAAGGCCATGCGCGCGCCGGAGACGAACTCCTTCTCGTCAAAGCTGGAATCGGCCGCCTTGATGTCGGCGACGCCCTTGCCGACCGGTACGGAATGGCTGGGGACGTCGTCGCGGCCGATGTCGGGCACGCGGTCGTCTTCGGCCTGAGCCTTGGCCTCTTCCTTCTCCTTGCGCTCGGGGAAGCGTAGCACGCGCTCCTCCGCGGTCTCGCGCTCGGCCTGCTCGCGGCGCTGCTGGGCAAAGGGATCCAGCTGCTCCTGATGCCCGGTGCGGCGGCCCAGATGGCTGCGCAGACGCAGGATGATGAAACCGGCAATCACCGCTAAGAGAATGAGATCAAGATACTGCAAGCCTTTGCCCCATGGTTCGGCCGTCGTGCCGAGATCTGGAGGTTGTTGACAGTGAGGCGGAACCCAGCCCAGCCTCAGTGACCCACCAAGCCTAACATCCTTCGCCTCGGCGGAGTCATTTTCCTTTTCGACATCCGCTAGATAGGGGCGGTCCCGGCAAAGAGCAAGCGCAAGGAAGGGGCCGACGCGCCGGCTTTGCGCTATGCTGCGACCGGCCGGAAGGCGAGACCCCGATGCGTTGCGAGGCCCAGTGCATGCTGCTGATCCGTCATGGACAATCCCATTTCAACAAGCACTTCTCCAAGACCCGGATCGACCCCGGCATCGTCGATCCGGAGCTGACGGAGGAGGGGCGTGAGCAGATCCGGGCGGCAGCGGCAGGCCTGGTGGCGGAGACACCGCGGGTGCGGCGGCTGCTGTCCTCACCCTACTGGCGGGCGCTCGAGACGGCCGAGATCCTGGCCGAGGCCTTGGACCTGCCTGTCGAGATCGAGACCCTGGTGTGCGAGCGCGCCTTCTTCGTCTGCGACATCGGATCGCCGCGCAGTAGGCTGCAGCAGCGTTTTCCCAAGGTGGACTTCGGCGCGCTGGACGAGGTCTGGTGGCCCTATCCCGACGAGAGCGACCAGGCTCTGCTGGAGCGCTGCCGGCGCTTTCGCCTGCAGGCGGCCGCACGGGAGGACTGGCCCGAGACCCTGGTGGTTTCGCACTGGGGCTTCATCCGCGGGCTGACCGGGCACAGCATCGAGAATGCCACCGTGATCCGTCACGATCCCACCGCAGCCTGAGACGAGGCCGATGAGCGCCGGCACAATGGGCAGGGCCGAGCCGAGCCCGGCGCTCGCTCAGCGCAAGCGCGAGGAGTTCGCGGCCTTTCTCTTCGTGCTGGCGGAAACCGCGATCTTCACCGTGATCTTCGCCTCGGAGAAGCTCACCGGCGACGAGATCCCGGTGATCCAGCTTCAGTTCCTGCGCTTCCTCGGCGGTTTCTGCATCCTCTTCGTCTTCGTGCTGCTCTCCCGCCGGCGCCTTGCCACCTACCGCAGTCGGAACTGGCGCCTGCAGATCCTGCGCTCGGTCCTCGGTGTGGCCGGCGGGGCCGCGGCCCTGCAGGCGCCGCTCTGGGTGCCCTACATCGATGCTACCGCGGTCGAGCTGCTGGATGGCGTCATCGTGCTCTTCCTCGGCCTCATCGTTCTGCGCGAGCAGCTGCAGCGGCTGCACTGGCTGGGCTCCGGCCTGCTGGTGCTTGGCGCCGCCATCGTGGTACTGGGGCAGGGTGCCTTCGCCTCGGGCAAGGGCGATGCCTGGCTGCTTTACTGGGGCGGCCTGGGGCTCTCCGGCGTGGCGGCGCTCTGTTTCGCCTGCCAGGCCCTGATCACCCGGGTGCTGGCGCGGCAGGACAAGCCGATCGTGATGATGCTGCACATCAACGGCATCGCTGCGCTGCTGCTGGCGGTGCCGGTGGCGGTGATCTGGAGGGCGGTGCCGCTGTCAGACCTGCTGCCCTTCCTGCTGCTGGGGCCGCTCGGCCTGCTCGGGCAGTTCTGCTACGTCAGGGCCTGCGCCCTGGCGCCGGTCTCGCTGATTGGGCCGCTGGAGTACTCCCGCCTGATCTTCGCTGGCATCCTCGGCTGGATTGCCTTCCAGCAGGTGCCGAGCGATCTCAGCCTCGCCGGCGGTGCGGTGCTGCTGGTCGGCGGCGTGATCCTGACCAGGCGGTAGGATCTGTTCAGTCTCCACGGCACCGGCCCGCAGCCCCACCCGGGGCCGCTACACCCTAGAGGGCTTCTCCGCGGGTGAGACGCGGCAGCTTGCCGGTCATGCCCATGGCATGCTGCATGAAGAAGCGCTTCAGCGGGCCGGAGCGGTCGACCGCGGCCAGGCCCAGGTCGCGGGCCAGGCGCAGCGGCGCCGCGTCGTTGGAGAACAGCCGGTTCAGGCTGTCGGTGACCAGGCAGAGGGTGACGCTGTCCAGGCGCCGCCAGCGGGTGTAGCGCGCCAGCACCTCTGGAGAGCCGGGGTCGAGGCCCAGGCGGCGGGCGTCGACCAGCACCTCGGCCAGGGCGGCGACGTCGCGCAGGCCCAGGTTCAGCCCCTGGCCGGCGATCGGGTGCATGGCGTGCGCGCTCTCGCCGATCAGCGCCAGGCGCGGGCCGTGAAAGCGCTCGGCCAGCAGCAGGTTCAGGGGATAGGCGAAACGCCGGCCCTCCTGCGCGAGGGCGCCCAGGCTGTCGCCGAAGCGGCGGTTGCAGGCGGCACCGAAGGCCTGGTCGTCCAGCGCCATGATCCAGTCGCGGGCCTCCGCGCGCGCGGTCCAGACCAGCGAAGAGCGGTGATGGCCCTCGGCGTCGTCGTTCAGCGGCAGGACGGCGAAGGGGCCGTCCGGTAGGAAGCACTCGTGCGCGGTGCCCAGATGCGGCAGTTCGTGGCGCAGGGTGGCGACGATGCCGACCTGGCGGTAAGACCAGCGCATGATCCGGATGCCCGCCGCCTCGCGCAGGCTGGAGCGCTGCCCCTCGGCGGCGATCACCAAGGCGCAGCGGACCTTGCGTCCGTCGGTCAGGATCAGGGTGGAGCGGCCGTGGCCGGGCTCGTGGCTTTCCATCAGTGCCGGCGCCTCGATCCTGACCGAGGGCAGGGCGGCCAGGCGCTGCATCAGGGCATAGCGCAGGTAGCGGTTCTCGACGATATGCCCCATGGGCTCGGCCGGCCGGTCGCCGGCCGCGGTCTCGGTCTCCTCGAGATCCTCCAGCGCGTAGTGCAGGAAGAAGGGCGAGGCAGCCTCGCCCGGGCGGCCGTCGGAGACACGGATGTCGAAGATCGGCGAGGCGCCGTCGGTGCAGTTCTGCCAGACCCCCAGGCTCTCCAGGATCCGGCTGCTGCCGCGCGCGATCGCCGAGGCCCTGCCGTCGAAGCTGGGCTCGAGGCTCTCATCCACCGGACGGGCGTCCAACAGCAGGGTGTCGAGGCCGGCACCGCCCAGTGCCACGGCCAGGCTCAGGCCGACTAGACCGCCGCCGACGATGCAGACCTCTGCGTCGAGATTTGTCATGGCTGTAAGGTCGGACCGCAGCCCGGCTCCGCGCAAGGCCTGCCGTGTCGCAGCCGGCAGCAAGATTGCCCAAAATGTGATCAAAAATGAGTAGATCGCACAAATTTTAGCCATTCCGACCACGTGCTGCTTTGTTGCAATGCAGCATCAAGGCGAGATTGTTACCGGCTTCCTTCATGGCACGCTTCTTGCATCTATCGGATTGAAAGCCGCTCTTTCGTGGGGCGGCTCCTGCGAGAAGACAGGGAAGGAACCGAGAGCATGAAAATGGTTATGGCCGTCATCAAGCCCTTCAAGCTGGAGGAGGTGCGTGAAGCGCTTTCTGCGCTGGGCATCGAGGGCATGACGGTGACGGAAGTGAAGGGCTATGGCCGGCAGAAGGGCCAGACGGAGATCTACCGCGGTGCCGAATACGCGGTGAACTTCCTGCCCAAGACCAAGATCGAAGTCGCGGTTACCGCCGACATGGCAGAGCGTGTGGTCGAGGCGATCCGCCAGGCCGCGGGGACCGGGCGCATCGGTGACGGCAAGGTCTTCACCTACGACCTCACCAGCGCGCTGCGCATCCGTACCGGAGAGACGGACACCAACGCACTCTAGGGGCCCCGGAACAGGCCTTCACCCTTTCAAGCACGCCGCACCTCGCCCTCCTCGATCGGGTTCTCGCGAGACGATGTGCGGCGGTATCGGGAGTAAGAAATCGCAATGAAGCCCAGACACCTCTTTTGGATGGCCGGCGCGCTGACCCTTGTCGCCGCGCCGATTCCTGCCGTGGCGCAGGAGTTTGCCGACAAGGCGGAGATGGAGTTCGTCCTGAACACCTTCTCCTTCCTCATGTGCGGCGCGCTCGTGATGTGGATGGCCGCTGGCTTCGCCATGCTGGAGTCGGGCCTGGTGCGGAGCAAGAACACCGCATCGATCTGCTTCAAGAACGTCGCCCTCTACGCCCTTGCCTGCATAATGTACTACATCATCGGGTACAATCTCATGTACTCGAACGTCGATGGCGGCTGGATCGGTAGCTTCTCGATCTTCTACAATCTGGGCGACGCGGAATCGGCCCTGATCGCGGCCGATGAGAAGACCCCCGAGATGATCGCGGCGGTGACCGGCAACGGCTACTCGGTCATGTCCGACTGGTTCTTCCAGGTGGTCTTCGTTGCGACCGCGGCCTCGATCGTCTCCGGCACCATGGCCGAGCGTATCAAGATCTGGCCTTTCCTCTTCTTCACCGCGGTGCTGACCGGCATCATCTACCCGATCCAGGGTGCCTGGACCTGGGGCGGCGGCTGGCTGAACGAGGTCGGCGGGGGCTTCTCCGACTTCGCGGGTTCGACCATCGTGCACTCCGTCGGCGGTTGGGCGGCACTGGCCGGCGCCATCATCCTGGGCCCGCGCAAGGGCAAGTACCTGCCTGACGGCAAGATGCAGCCCATGCCCGGCGCCAACCTGCCGCTGGCCACGCTCGGCACCTTCATCCTCTGGCTCGGCTGGTTCGGATTCAACGGCGGCTCGGAGCTGGCGCTTGGCACCGCGGCCAACGCAGCCAACATGTCCCTGGTCTTCGCCAACACCAACCTGGCGGCCTGCGGTGGCGTTCTGGTCGCTGCGGTGATGACCCAGATGCTGTACGGCAAGATCGACCTGACCATGACCCTGAACGGCGCCATCGCCGGCCTGGTCGCGATCACCGCCAACCCCGATATCGGTCACTCCATGCTGGCCGTGATCATCGGCGGTATCGGTGCTGCTCTGGTGGTCTTCGCGGTCCCGCTGTTCGACAAGCTGAAGATCGACGACGTGGTCGGCGCCATCTCCGTCCACCTGGTGGGCGGCATCTGGGGCACGCTCGCGGTTGCGATCTTCGACGATGGTGACTTCGTCGCTCAGATCGTGGGTATCGGCGCGATCGGTGCCTTCGTCTTCATCGCATCCGGCATCCTCTGGCTGATCCTCAAGGCAACCGTCGGGATCCGCTGTGACGAGGAAGAGGAAGCCATGGGCCTGGACAAGGCGGAGCTGGGCCAGGAGGCCTACCCCGAGTTCGGCCAGGGTGCTCACTCTATCTGATAGAGCTCTGCGGGCCGTCGTCCGGGATGGGTCGACCCCGGACGGCGACCCCCGTGGAGGAGGCCTCTCGTTTCCTCCAGCGTAGGGCGCTCCCCTGCGTGCACTGGGGGGTAGCATCAAGCTACCCCCCTTCTTTTTTCCCCTCTGGAACCTTGCTGCGGAGCGCCCTGCCGTACTGACCCAGACTTTTGGTCAGCCATCCCCCGCCTTGTCTTGATCAAGTCGTCGTGAGATAACAGACGTCGATCCTCAAGAGAGTCGAGCGGTCCCGATGGTTCAGAGTGTTTTCGAACGGTGCGGTGGTTTTCAGAATGTTCGGAAGGTCGTGTCCGCCTTTTACGACAAGGTCTTGGACTCCGAACAACTGCAGGGCTACTTCGAGCACATAGACATGGCGCGCTTGGTCGATCACCAGACCAAATTCGTGGCGCAGATCATGGGCGGCCCCGTCACGATCAACGACGACACGCTCCGCAAGGTTCATGCCAACCTCGGCATCAGCCACAGCGAGTTCAAAGAGATCGCATACCTTCTGGAAGAGGCCCTGGAGGACCACGGCTTCGTCAGCAGCGACATTGCGGAGATCATGGAGGCGGTCGGACAGCGTGAAAGCTTGATCGTCACGCGCGCCGACGACTGACCAAGCATGAGCGAGATCCAAAACCCGGCCAGCCCTGAGGCGCTGCGGGAGGCGTTGCAGTCCCTGCGTATCGGCGTCTGCCTGGCAGACGCCGAGAGCTGGGAGGTGCGCTTCGAGAACGCCCGCTTCTTCAAGTGGTTTCCGCCGACGGAGGACGATGACAGCCGGCTGGAACAGCGCCTGCCTGAGATGGACATCGAGCGTGCGCGCAAGCGCCTGGGGGACAAGCGCCCCTTCACCTACGAGGTCGAGGTCGTGGTCGGCCAGCGCAAGCATCCGCTGGGTGTGGAGATGCGCTTGGAGGAGATGGACGGCGAGCCGACGGTGGTGGTCGAGGTGCGGGATCTCTCCAAGCAGCGCCAGGCCGAGTACATGCTGGACTCCTATTCCCGCATGGCCGAGAAGCACGCCCGCGACCTGGCCAAGGAGAAGGAGCGGGTCGAGAAGCTGTTGCTGAACCTCATGCCGCGGCCGGTCTACGAGGAGATGAAGAGCTTCGGCACGGCGACGCCGCAGCGCTTCGAGAATGCCTCGGTCCTGATGCTGGACTTCGTCGGCTTCACCGAGATGGCGGTAGCCCGCGATCCGGCCAGCACGGTTGCTGAACTGAACGACATCTTCACGGCCTTTGACCGCATCGTCGAACTCTTCGGCTGCGAGCGCATCAAGACCATCGGCGATGCCTATCTCGCGGTCTCCGGCATGCCCGAATCGACGCCCGAGCACGCCGCCAACATCGCCAAGGTGGCGCTGCGCATGCGGCGCTACCTGAACCGCCGCAACGAATCCCATCCGCACAAGTGGCTCTGCCGGGTTGGCATCGGCAGCGGCTCGCTGATCGGTTCGCTGATCGGCGTGCAGAAGTACGTCTATGACATCTTCGGCCCGGCGGTGAACCTGGCCGCGCGGCTGGAGTCCCTGGCCGAGCCGATGCAGATCCTGACCAACGAGACCATGGCCTTCCAACTCGGCGACGGTTTCCTCCTGGAGGAGCGCAGCGAAGAGGAAGTGCGCGGCTTCGGGACACAGGTCCTCTTCGAGCTCAAGGGGGAGCGTGCGGGTCTGACATGAGTGGGCAGTGGACGGGGGTAGCGGTAGCGGCTGCCCTTGCCAATTCCAGCCCGGTCATGGTTAGAGTCAGGCCGTCCCAGATCGCAACGGAAGAGGCCGATGTCTGAGCCCTTGACCGCCGCGGGCGGCAGCTCTGCTCGCGCCCGGCTTCTCGCCGACTATCGGCCGCAGAAGGGCCACTGGGACGAGTTGCTGGACGGCGAGGGGCGGGTCCGGCCGCACTGGCGGCCCTACATCGACCGGCTGGCGAGCGTCGACGACTCCGACCGCGAACAGGCCATCCGATCGGTCGAGCGCACCCTGCTGGAAAACGGCCTGTCCTATGTCGCCCACGATGCCACCGAGGGCTCGGTCAGGCCCTGGCAGCTCGATCTGCTGCCGGTGCTGATCGCGCCGCACGAGTGGCGCCAGCTCGAGGCCGCGCTGATTCAGCGCGCCAAGCTGCTGAACGCGATTACCGCCGATCTCTACGGACCGCAGCGGCTGATTGCCGACGGGCAGATACCGGCCGCGCTGGTCAAGGCCAACCCCTACTTCTGCCGGCCCTGCTATGGCATCGGCGTGCCGAACGACACCTGGCTGCACCTGCTTGCCTTCGACCTCATTCGCGGCCCCGACGGGCGCTGGCAGGTGATCGGTGATCGCAGCGAGGCGCCGAGCGGCAGCGGCTATGCGCTGGAGAACCGGATCGCGGTGTCGCGCGCCCTGCCCAAGCTCTTCGCCCAGGGCAACGTGCAGCGCCTCGCCGGCTTCTTTCGCGCTTTCTCGGAGAACTTCCTGGCGCTGTCCCGTCACGAGGAGCCGCTGGTCGTGGTGCTCTCGGCCGGGGCGCAGCGCGAGAGCTATTTTGAGCATGCCTACCTGGCGCAGTACCTGGGCTACAGCGTGGTCGAGGGCGCCGATCTCACGATCCGCGGCGATCGCCTCTATCTGAAGTCGGTCGAGGGCCTGAAGCCGGTCGATCTGATGGTGCGCCAGACCGCGTCGGGCGCCATGGACCCGCTGGAGTTCTCCACCTTCGGTGCCGGCGTGCCCGGCCTGATGCGCGCCATTCGCGGCGGGCACGTGGCGCTGGCCAATGCGGTCGGCAGCGGCCTGGCGCAGAGCGACGCGCTGCTCGCCTACCTGCCGGAGCTCTGCCGCGTGGTGCTGGGCGAGGAGCTGATGCTGGAGAGCGCGCCCACCTGGTGGTGCGGCACCGAGGATGGGCGCCGCACTGTGCTGGACAACCTGGACAACCTGGCCGTGCGCGACCTCACCAAGTCCCACGCCATGCTGTCCGGCGAGGAGGGCGCCTACCTGATTACGGCTGCCGGCAGCAAGGAACGGGCGGCCCTGGAGCGCGACATCGCGCTGCGCAGCCACGACTTCGTCGGCCGCGCGCTGACCGCCGCCTCGACCACCCCGCGCTGGACTGAGACCGGCGCGCTGACCCCGGTGCCGATGACGATCCGCGTCTACCTGGCGGCCACCGCCAAGGGCTACCGCGCCATGCCCGGCGGCCTCGCGCGGATCCGCCCGGAAGGGCCCGCCAGTCTGCCGATCAGCATGGACAGTGACATCAGCAAGGATACCTGGGTGCTGTCCGATGCGCCGGTGGAGCCCTTCTCGCTGCTGCCATCGGTGCGCCAGGTCGTGGGTCTGCGCCGTCGTGGGCGCGAGCTGCCCAGCCGGGTCGCCGACAACCTCTTCTGGTTCGGCCGCTACCTGGAGCGCTTGGAGAGCGCGGTCCGGCTGCTGCGCTCCTTCGTGCTGCGCATCGGCGGCGTGCAGCGGGCTGGCAGCGACCTGGTCACGCCCGGCCGGGTGATGGAGCTGCTGGTGGCGCTGCAGCACGTCTCGCCCAAGGGCGCCGAGCGTTTTCGCAAGGAGGGGCCGGCGGCCTTCCTGGCCGATCCCTCGCAGTTCTTCGCCGATCCCGACTGTCCCGACGACCTGGTCAGCCTGCTGCGCGCGCTGCGCCGCCTGACCACGGCGCTGCGCGAGCGCTTCTCGCGCGACACCTGGGACAACCTGCAACAGCTCCTCGGCACGCCGCTGGCGCAGGTCAAGTTGCCCGGCTACGGCCAGGCCTGGATCCTGCGGCTGCTGGAAAGCCTGGTCGACGCGCTCTCCGCCCTCAACGGCATGATGATGGAGAACATGACGCGCGACTTCGGCTGGCACTTCCTGGATGCTGGCCGGCGGCTGGAGCGTGGCTGGCAGACCACCCGGGCGCTTGCCGCCATCACCGGCGGCGGCCAGGCGGAACGCGACGGCGGGCTGGAGCTGCTGCTGGAGCTGGCCGACAGCCTGATGACCTATAGCTGGCGCTACAAGTCCGAGGCCCAACTCGCGCCGCTGCTGGATCTGGTGCTGGTCGAGGAGAACAATCCCCGTGCCGTCCTGTTCCAGGTGCAGCTGGTGGCCGAGCACCTGAAGAAGCTGCCGCGCACGACGCAGGAGCACCAGCGGCTGTCGGTCGGCGAACGTCAGCTCGTCCGCCTCTCGGCAAACTTGCGCTTGGCCGACGTCTACGGGCTGGCCAAGGGTCCGCCGGATGAGCTGGACAGCTTGCTGGCCGAGACGCAGCAGGATCTGGAAGCGATCTCGGACGAGATCACCCAGCACTTCTTCAACCACGCTCTCGAGACCCGCGTGTCCGGGGCCGGGCCGCGTTAGGACCGGCGGCGATGCGCTACAGCGTCAAACACCGTTCGACCTTCGTCTATGCCGGCCAGGTGGCGCTGTCGCAGCACCACCTGCACCTGCGGCCGCGCAGCACCGAGCGCCAGACCGTGGTCGAGCACGCCATCCTGGTCGAGCCCACCCCGATCGTCTTCGAGGAGCGGCGAGACTACTTCGGCAACTGGGTCGCCGACATGACCGTGCAGGAGCAGCACAAGCGTCTGACGGTCAATGCCGCCTCCCTGGTCGAGGTTACCGCGCCGCCGCCGCGCAACAGCGCGGATAGCCCGCCCTGGGAGAGCGTCGCCGCCAGCCTCGGCGCGGCCGAGAGCGAAGCGGCAATCGAGGCCCAGGAGTATGCCTTCGGCTCCCCGCACGTGCTGCTGGGCGAGGAGGTGCTGGGCTTCGCCAGGTCGGTGATGACCCCGGGCCGGCCGGTCCTGGAGGGGCTGGTGGCGCTGACCAGGCGGATCTATCGCGAGTTCACCTACAAGGGCGGGGTCACCGACATCTACACGCCGGTCAGCGAGGTGCTGCGCCGCCGGCAGGGCGTCTGCCAGGACTTCGCGCACCTGCAGATCGCCTGCCTGCGCTCGATGGGGCTGGCCGCGCGCTACGTCAGCGGCTACCTGCTGACCCGCCCGCCGCAGGGCCAACCGCGGCGCATCGGCGCCGACGCCTCGCATGCCTGGGTCTCGGCCTGGTGCCCGCCCTTCGGCTGGGTCGATGCCGACCCGACCAACGACCTGCTGGTCGCCGACGAGCATGTGACCCTGGCCTGGGGCCGCGACTACGGCGACGTCAGTCCGATCAACGGCTTCGTGGTGGGCGGCGGCGACCACCAGGTCTCGGTCGCGGTCGACGTCTTGCCGGTGAACTAAGACGATCGGCGCTGCGGCACCGGCGGGTTCGTTCCGGCTGATGTCGAACGCAGGTGTGCGGCATTGGCCTTCGCCCGGCGCCTTCGGTCATGTCCCGTCTCCCGTCAGGCCGAAGCAGCTCTTGCAACCTCTTTTTTTGAAGGTGTAGGTAGCCCGATTAAGGCTACCTGTGGGCGAGTTCTCGCTTGATCGTCGCCTTCGTCGACGGCATAGTCACCGGAAAAAATTTGGACAGGAAATGCCAGCTGATGCAATCAGTGGTCTGGGGTGTCAATTATACAGATAAGGGCGATGAAAGGGATAAAGATGCGAAGAAAATTATCGAATGTGGTGGAAGAAATAGGCAGAGTATATATACCTATTGCGGCGGTTTTGTTCGTGATTTTTCTGGTTACGTCCTCTGGAGCGCGTGCAGACGAGTCAAGTGCTAAGGAAATTCTTAAGAACATGTCCGATTATATGGCAAAGCAGACCGCCATATCGTTCAGATATGATGCCACCCTCGAGGTGGTTACCGATGATGGACAGAAACTGGGGCTGGCGAGTTCGGGTGAGGTCTCCCTCGAACGACCGAACAAGGTCTACGCGTCGCGCTCCGGTGGCTTTTCCGACGTCGCATTGCTGTTCAATGGAGAGACCATGACGGTCATTGCTAAGGGTGCCAACCTCTATACTCAGGTTGCCATTCCCGGCAACCTCGATCACCTGATCGACACCTTGCAGAACGAGTACCAGGTGCCGCTTCCGGCTGCGGATCTGCTGACCACTGACGTCTACAAGGAACTGATGCAGGATGTGATCGATGTAAAGGACCTCGGCAGCGGTGTGATCGATGGTGTCGAATGCGATTCCCTTGCCTTCAGAAAGAAGGACTTCGATGTTCAGATCTGGATTGCCCAGGGGGAACAGCCCTATCCTTGCCGCTACGTGATCACATCCACTGACGTTGCCAAGGCACCTGAGTACCGGATCCAGACCAGGAACTGGAAGACTGGAGCCGAGGTCGCTTCGACGGATTTCACCTTTGACAATGCAACGGATGCCAAGGAAGTCGATCTGCAGGGGCTTCGGGACAAGATCAGCGAGTTGCCGCAGAACTTCGTGCTGGGAGGCAAAAAATGACCCTGTTGAAGCATCTTGGAATCGTCGTGCTTGCCGGCTTTGTCTGGATGAGCGGGCTTGAGTTCGACAAAGCGGCAACGACCTCCGGTGGCGTCAGTTTCGTACCGCCAGCCCTGGCAATAATCGGACGTCCGCTGACGCCGATTAGCGTTGCCGGGGTGGCGCGGCGTACGGCCCGCCGGACGGTGCGGCGCTGCGCGGCAGGTGTGTATTACTGCTAGCTAACCTGCGCCGGGTCGACTCCGCGCGAGGTCGAGACGGTCGAGGCCGGCAGCCCAGGCACCTAGGCCGG
Source organism: Rhodospirillaceae bacterium N.6G (assembly GCA_046233115.1). GTDB lineage: Bacteria > Pseudomonadota > Alphaproteobacteria > Kiloniellales > JACOMY01 > JACOMY01. The sequence continues at coordinate 66,479 of JBJXHM010000001.1, forward strand.
ATCGCAATCAGGCAGGTCCTCCTGATCGCGATCCGGTGCAGGCTTGCATATGTTGGGGTACCTTGAGTGACGGCCTGTCGAGGCTTGCCACACTGGTCCGGCCTCAGGTCGTCATGGGCAATTGGTTGGCATGCGCGCCCCTGCTGCATGCGGATCGGATAGGACAGCACCTATGGGGCAAAGCGATTTCGGGGCCGGACGGCAGAAGCGCGTGCAGCTCGGAACCAGGATCGGGATGAGGATGGCCTGGGCGCGGCTGCGACAGACCCTGCGCCTGAGCTCCTGGTTCCCGCAGGTTCCGCTGGCCATAGCAATCGGTATTGCCGGGCTGCTGCGGCTCTGGCCGGCGGCCGGGTCCGTGCAAGAGCTGATTTCGCTGATCCCGGCCTCCTCAAGCGGCATCAGCGAGCTGTCCGATAGCTTCAAGGCACTGGCGATTCGCGGCATGCCGCGAGAACTGGTCGGCGGCCTGCTGATGCTGGTGGCGGTCGGGCTGTTGTTGCGCTCGCGACTGTCATGGGTGCTTGCGCTGCTGATGACCATCGCCTCGATCGCCCTGGAGGTTCTGTCCGATTCCTCCTTCAGCAAGGTCTTGTTGGGATACAGCACCGTCGTGCTGATCGCGCTCTTGCTGGCCCATCGGAGCTTCCACCGTACCAGCCTGACCGTTGGGACGCTGTTTGCGCTGATCGGGGTGGCTCTGACCCTGGGTTTCGGCGTGCTGGGCGGCTATGCGCTCGGCAAGGGCTTCAACCCCGCGATCACCGATTTCAGCTCTGCGCTCTATTTCACCATCATCACCTTGTCGACGGTCGGCTATGGCGATATCACCCCAACGACGCCGGAGGCGCGCCTGTTCACGGTCTCGCTGGTTCTTCTGGGGCTGTTGGTGTTCGCGACCTCCCTGACGACGATCGTCGGGCCGATCTTCAACAAGCGCCTGTTGAGCCTCCTGCAACCGAGGAAGAAGCGGATGGATCGCAAGGATCATATCATCGTTGCGGGCAACACCCCTCTGGCCGGCAATGTGGTCAAATCCCTCAGGAACCGGGGGCTGGACGTGACTGCCATATGGAGCGTCGCACCGCAGCCCGGTGTCGAGGTGCCGGAGGATCTGGTGGTCGGCGATGCAACCAACACCAGCGTGCTTGAGAGTGCCGGTGTAAAGCAGGCCCGCGCGGTGCTGGCACTGTTGGAGAGCGATTCAGACAATGCCTTCGTCACACTGGCCGCCAAGGACGCCAATCCGAACCTGCGGACCTTGCTGGCGGTCAACGACGCGCACAACATGGACCGGATGCGACGGGTGAAGCCCGATGCGGTCTTCGCCCTGCCCGTGATCGGGGCAGAGCTTGTGGCGATGGCGCTCAGCGGCGAAGAGATCAAGACCGACCTGCTGCTCGAGCAGTTGCTGCGGCTCGGTGGGTCTCGTGATACCGCTGCGCAGAGCTGATCGGGGCTGGCAGGTGGCATGATCTTGCGATCATCCAGATGCGGCTCAGCATGCAATCACGACAGTGGTGGAGATAGACTGCCCGCCATTCCGGCGAAACCTTGAAGGAGCTGCGACATGAGCGAGACGGGGTCAAGGATCGGGCGGACGATCGGCAATCTTGTGCTGGCGCTGATCAACGCCACGCTGATCCTGGTGGCGCTCTGCCTCTTTCTGGGCTGGCAGCTCAGCCGGGAGGTGGAGACCATCACCGGCAACGTGGCGCAGAACCTGACCCAGGTGGAAGGGCTGCGCAGCGAGGTCTCGGCGATGACGGCAGAGATGGCGGCCCTGCGCTCGGAACTCTCGGCCCAGCGGGTGCAGGCCGACCCCATGACCCTGCAGGCGATGCAGCAGCTTTCGGCGAAGCTTGACGGGATTGACGGGCGCCTGACCGATGCCAGGACGCGGATCCAGGCTTTCCTGTCGGAGCCCACAGCGCTGGTCGACCGGGCGGTCGACGGCATGGGCCGCGAGATGAAGGAGGTCGCTGCCTCCTTCGGAGCCTGCCCGGCCCCTCAGCAGTGATCTTAAGATCCGGGGGACCAGGCAGGAACCAGAAGACGGGTCAGACGACCGATTCGATCCACTGCTGAAGCTGGGTCTTGCTGACCGCGCCCAGCTTGGTGGCCGCCACCTGGCCGTCCTTGAAGATCATCAGGGTGGGGATGGCGCGCACGCCGTACTGGCTGGGCGTCTTGGGGTTCTCGTCGATGTTCAGCTTGGCGACGCTGACCCGGCCGGTCATCTCCTGCGCCAGATCCTCCAGCGCCGGGGCGATGGCACGGCAGGGGCCGCACCACTCGGCCCAGAAGTCCACCAGGACCGGCTGGTCCGCCTTCAAGACGTCTTCGTCGAAAGAGGTGTCGGTGACCTTGTTGATGCTCATCTCTCGTCTTCCTTTGGCCGCTCGGGCGGATGTTGCTGTCGGGGTCCCGCCGGTCCTGTCAGCGTGACCGTGCCGACCCGTCGATCAGTGGTATCGGATGGCGTATCTAGGAACGCTGCGCCGAGCGGGTCAAGGGATTGGCTTGTTCTAGCCGGTCATCGCTGATGTGCATCAGCCTGGCTTGCTCGGTCCAGAGCAGATAGCAGCGCAGATCCCGGTCCGGGTAGAGCCGCCGCAGCAGCAGCGCATAGGCCGAGAGCTGCTGCAAGTAGGCCGGCGGCACTGCATCGGGGTGGCGTGGCGAGGGGCGGTTGGTCTTGTAGTCCACCAGCAGCACCGAGTCGGGCGTGACCGCCAGGCGGTCGACCTGTCCGGAAATCCGCCGGGTGCCGACCAGGCCCACCAGGGGCACCTCGGCCCGGCTGTCCGGGCCGAACAGTGGGGCCACCTCCGGCGCGTCCAGCACCGCCAGGGTCTCGGACGCAATCTCCTCCTGCCAGTCGGTGGGCAGCGCCAGGGCCGGCTGGGACAGGAAGCGGGCCGCGGCCGCTGGGCGTCGTTCCGCCGGCAGATCGGGCAAGAGCTGCAGCAGACGGTGCACCAGGCGCCCGCGCGTCAGGCCCCGGCCGAGGCCGGGCGACAGCGGCGAGAGCACCGGCGGGTCCGGCAGGTCGGGGCGCGAGGGGGTGAGGGGGCGCACCGGCTCCGGCTCGTCCGGCGGCGGCCGCTCGGCCCAGTCCGGTAGCGGCGAGAGCGCGGCGGCGGCCGGCTCCTGCTCGTGGCGGACCTCGCCCGTCTGCTCCGCTGCGTGGATCAGGGGAGGCTGTACCGTCTCCGGGCAGAGCCGTCGCATCCCTTTCGCCAGCAGGTCGTACCAGCAGCCCTCCGCCGCGTCAGGCGTCTTGCCGTGGCCCAGCAGGTAGAGTCGGTCCTCGGCCCGGGTCATGGCGACGTAGAGCAGGCGGCGCTCCTCCGCCTCGTCGGCCTCCTTCTGGCGGCCGGCGGCCCTGCCGATCGCCGCCACGCGCTCGCAGCCGGAGACCCGGCGCAGCAGCAGCTCTTCCTCCAGCAGGAAGGCCTCGGGACGGCTGCGGCGGGCGTCGGTGTCGGGCAGCAGCACCACCGGGGCCTGTAGGCCCTTGGCCCCGTGCACCGTCATCAGCCGGATCTTCTGCCCGGCCTCCTCCATGTCGCGCTTGATCGCCACCTCGCTGCGGCCAAGCCAGCCGAGAAAGCCCTGCAGCGAGGGCGGATGCTCCTGCTCGTGCGCCAGCGCCAGGGCCAGGAACTCGTCCAGCGGGTCGTTGCTCTCCTCGCCCAGGCGCTCGGCGATGCGGCGGCGGCCGCGCCGCGCGCCAAGGACCTGTGACAAGAGCTCGAAGGGCGGCAGGAAGTCGACCCGGTCGCGCAGCGCCTGCAGCTCCGCGGCGGCGGCCTGCCAGGCTGGCTCCTCCGTCTGGCGCGCCAGCAGCGCTCTCCAGAGGCTGCCCGGCCGCTCGTAGGCGAGGCGGAAGAGGCTCTCGTCGTCCAGACCGTAAAGCGGGCCCTTGAGCACGGTGGCGAGGCTCAGGTCGTCGTCGGGCAGCAGCAGCACCTGGATCAGCGCGGTCAGGTCCTGCACCGCCAGTTGCTGGGCCAGCAGCATGCGGTCGATACCTGCGATCGGCAGGCCGCGCCGCTCCAGCGCCCTGGCGGTGGCGTGGAACAGCAGGTTTCGGCTGCGCACCAGGATCAGGATGTCACCGGCCTCCAGCGCTCGGCCGCGGGCGGCGAGCCAGGCCTCGCCGCCAGGCCGGCGGGCGGCGGGGTCGGTCAGCCAGTGCTGGACCCGGCGGGCGATGCGCTCGGCCAGCGCCACCGCCGGGCTAGTGGCCGAGCGCTGCTCCAGAGGCAGGCCCCAGGCGTCGTCCTCCTCGGTATCGTCGGGCAGGATGCGGGCCTCCAACTCGGTCAGCCCGGCCGCGCCCGCACGCACCGCCAGGTGCGGCGGGTAGGGGCCTTCGGTCAGCGGCGGCGCCTCGGCGAAGACGGCGTCGACCGTGGCCAGCACCGCCGGGACCGAGCGGAAGGAGTGGGTGAGGGGCACCCGCTCGAAGGTCAGGCGCGCCGCCTCGGCACGGGCCTTGAAGTGGCGGGCGGCGCTGTCGAAGCCGGCCGGATCGGCGCCCTGGAAACTGTAGATCGACTGCTTGGCGTCGCCGACCGCGAAGACGCTGCGGGGTCCGCTCTGCCGCGCGGCGGCGGCGCTCTCGCCGCTGTAGAACTCGTCGGTCAGGACTTTCAGGATCTGCCACTGCAGCGGCGAGGTGTCCTGCGCCTCGTCGATCAGAACGTGGGTGAGGCCGCCGTCCAGCTTGTAAAGCACCCAGGCGGCTGCGCCCTGCTGCGCCAGCAGGTCGGCGGTGAGCTGCAGCATGTCCTGGTAGTCGAGCGCGGCGGCGGCCTGCTTGCGCGCCTTGTAGAAGCGCAGCAAAGACTCGGCCAACCGCAGGTTGGCGGCGGTGAGCTGCAGGCAGCGGGCCGCAATCTGCCGCTCCTCCAGCGCCAGCAAGCGCGCGGCCTCGGCCGCCATCGCCGGCAGCGCCTCGGGAGCTGCTTCCACGGCCCTCTTGGTCAGCAGATTCTTCTTCGGAGCGCGCTTATTGGTGCCGGGATAGGCGAGGAAGAGAGCCGCGTAGCCATCGTAGAGGCCGGGCCGTTCCTCTTCGGGCGTGCCCAGAAAGAGGTCCAACTCCGCCAGCCGCTTCTGCTCGTTCGGCGTACCGGAAACGAGCGCGGTCTTGATCAGGCTGATATCGCGGCCCGAGGGCAGGGCGGCGTCGGTCAGGCCCTCGGCCAGGATCGTGTCGGGATCGGCGTCGAGCGGCAGGCCCAGGAAGTCAGCGACCCGCAGCAGCGGCGGCAGCCAGCCCTCGGCCAGCAGCGGGATCAGGCGGTCGCGCTCGCCGGCCAGCAGGCCCTGGAGCTGCACCAGGCCGTCCTCGCCGTTGGCAACAAGGACGGCCTCCAGTGCCTCTTCCAGATCGCCGTCGCGCGACGCCGCGGCCAGCAGGTCGCCGCCGGCGGCCGCCATCAGCTCGGCGGCGCTGCGCTCGTCTAGGGTCTGGAAGCCGGGGCTGACGCCGGCCTCCAGCGGAAAGCGGGTCAGCACCGACTGGCAGAAGCTGTGCAGGGTCTGTACCTTGAGGCCGCCGGGGGTGTCGAGCACGCGCGCCAGCAGGCTGCGGGCCAGCGCGATCTCTTCGGCCGAGGGGTGGCGGTTCAGCAGCCGGTCCAGGGCCTCTTCCAGCGCCGTCGGCGGCAGGGCGACCCAGTTCTGCAGGGCCTGCATCAGGCGGTTGGCCATCTCGCTGGCGGCCGCCTTGGTGAAGGTGATGCAGAGCAGCCGCTCCGGCGGGGTGGCAGCCAGCAGCAGGCGCAGGCAGCGGTCGACCAGCACCTTGGTCTTGCCGCTGCCGGCCGAGGCCTCGACCCAGATGGTGGCGGCCGGATCGAGCGCACGGCGCTGCCGCAGACTGGCTTCGCGGAGGGCGTCGCTCATCCCTCCTCTCCCGACTCGCTGGACCACTCGTCGACGCGGGCGAGCTGGCGGTAGTCGTCGAAGCGCGGCACGGCCCAGGGGCGTGGGTGAGCGAGGTAGGGCGTCTCCGGCCGGTCGAAGGCCACGATCAGCGCCTCCAGGCCGGCACGCGCCTCGGCGGCCAGGGTCTCAGCATCGGGGATAGCCTTGCCGGCCACCGGCTGCAGCTTGCCGGCGTCGCGTCCGCCGGAGAGGTGCCAGAAGGCCAGCCCGGCCACCGAGGTTGCCGGCAGCCCCTCGAAGCCGCCGGCCTCGGCGATGGTGCCCTCCAGCGGCAGCTGTGGCGCCAGGCCCTGGGCCACAATCCTGGCGCTGGGCGGCTTGCCGGTCTTGTAGTCGACGATGGTGAGGCCGCCGTCCCGCCCCAGCTCCAGCCGGTCGGCCAGCGCGGTGAGGCGGAAGCTGCCGGCGGGACCGGCCAGCTCAAGCGCGCCCTTGATCTCGGCCCTCACCTCGCGGCAGGCGGGGCGGCGTTCGATCTCCACCTCCAGGTACCAGGCCAGCAGGCGGGCGAGCCGCGGCTGCCAGAGGCGCTGGAGCTGCGGGTCGAGGCCGGATGTCGCCAGGGTCTCGGTGACGATCTCCTCCAGCGCCGCCTCCGGATCGGCCGGCAGGGCTGCCGGATAGGCCTTCACGAAGGCCTCCAGTACCGCGTGGACCAACTCGCCACGCTCCCGCGGACCGGGGTCCTCGGCGAGGCCGTCCAGCTTCTCGAGGTTCAGGATGGAGCCGGCGAAGATGGCATAGGGGTTGCGCAGCCAGGTCTCGATCCGGGTGACCGAGAGGCGGCGCGGGCGTGCGGCGACCGGCGGGCGCGGCTCAGGCGGCAGGCAGGGACGCACCGCCGCCGGCCGGTCCAGGGCGGCGACCCAGTGCGCAGCCTCGGCCGAGGGCCGGCGCAAGGCCTGCTCCAGCCCCAGCACCTTGGTCAGCGCCTCCAGCCGCGACAGCCAGCGGGCCGGGATGGTCGGGGCGCCGTCCTGCTTCAGCGCGCGGGTCAGCACCACCTCGGGGCCGGCCAGGGTCTGCACCAGGTCGTGCGCCGACTGGCCGATCCGCCGCTCCGGCGAGGGCAGGCCGAGGGCCAGGCGCATCGGCCGCGACAGCCAGGGGCCGGGGTCGGGCAGGTGCGGCCAGGAGCCCTCGTTCAGGCTGCCGAGGATCAGCAGGTCAGCGCTCTGCAGGCGGGCCTCAAGCGGCCCCCAGAGGAAGAGCCGCGGGTGCAGGCCATAGCGCGGCCGCAGCACTGCGCCGGTCAGCAGGCTCTCCAGGAAGGCCGGCAGGTCGGCGGGCGAGAGTTCGGGCAGCTCCGCCGCGGCGGCCCTGAGCTCGACCAGGGCCTCGGCCGCGGCCTCGCCGGCTTCTTCGGCCCAGAGCCGTTCGGCACCGCTCTCCTCCTCGCCGGCGGCCAGGCTCTCGGCCGCCTGTAGCAAAGCGTCGAGGAGCGGCTCGAAGGAGAGCAGGGGCTGCTCGCGCAGGGCCAGGAGCGGGGCCAGGCAATCCTCGAGGCGGTCGAACAGCGTTTCCAGTTGCGGCGAGATCTCCGGCGGCAGCGCCGGCCGCCGCTGCCGCCGCTGCACCAGGGCCAGGCGCAGGCCGTCGAAGCCCGGCTCGGTCCGCGGCCCGCGCAGCAGGTGGCGCTCCAGCATGCGGGCGCGCCGGCTGAGGTCGGCCCGCGACCAGCCGGCCAGGGTCAGCGGGTGCTTTAGCAGCGCCAGCAGCGGCTCGGCCGCCAGGTCCTCGGCGAAGGCCTTGGCCAGCAACCGCAGGAAGACCAGCGGCGGGCTGTCCAGCAGCGGACGGCCAGCGGAATCGTTGATCTCGATGTCCCAGCGGCGCAGCTCTGCGGCGACGCGTCGGGCAAGCGTCCGGTCGGGAGTCACCAGGGCGGCGGTCTTGCCGGGGGTCTCCAGGGTGCCGCGCAGCAGCAGGGCGATCAGGCTCGCCTCCTGGCGCTGGTCGGGGCAGTCGTACCAGGCGATCCCGGCCAGCGCGCGCTCCCAGGACCGCCGCTGCCGCTCCGTGGGCTCGGCCGCCAGGTCGCGCCAGCTCTCGGTCTGGGCCGCCGGCCGCAGCGCCAGGTTGGCGAGGCTGGCGGCGTTGCTCTCCGGCAGGGCTTCCGGCCAGAGCGCCACCTGGCGCGGCGTCATCTCCAGGCGCTCCAGCAGGCGGGCCAGGCCTTGCTGCGGATGGCTCGGGTCCTCGGCCATGGCCGCCCAGAGGTCGCGGCCGGCGCCCTGGTCCAGGCCCGGCAGCACCACCTGGCCCTGCGGCAGGCCGGCGACGCGGACCAGTAGGCGGGCGACTGCCGGGATGCTGCCGGTGGAGCCGGCGGCGATCACCGGGTGTGCGGGCGGCCGCTCGGCCCAGAGCCGGGCCTGAGCGTCCAGCAGCCGGCGCCGCCGCGCGGCCGGGCCCAGGTGCCCCTCGGCCGCCTCGATCCGCGGCCAGTGCTCGGTCACGATCTCCAGGAAGTCGCGGGTGGTCTGCCAGTGCCGGGCCAGCTCCTGCGGGACGATGCCCTCCAGATCGGCCCAGTCGATCTCCGCCGTCTCGGCCTCGTCGATCAGGCGGGCCAGGTCGCGCGAGAGGCCGATGATGCCGGCCGCCGGCAGCCGGGTGCCGCGCGACGCCAGCCAGGTCGTGACCAGGCGGGAGAGCAGGGCGATGCGGCGCTGCTCGCCGATCGCGGGCGCCAGAGCCAGGTCCTCCTCGCTGCCCAGGCTGCCGCCGCCTTCCAGCATCAGCTCCTCGGCGTCGATGTCGCCCAGCGGCACCATCCGCGGCAGCAGCTGCGGCCTCCCCTCGCCCAGCCGCAGGAAGGCCTCGGCCAGCGCGCGGGCGGCGCGGCGGTTGGGCAGCAGCAGCAGCATGCGGGAGAGGGCGAGGGGATCGCCGTCGGTCTGCCGCAGCAGGCCACGGGCGAAGCAGTCGACGAAGGCGTTGCCGGCCGGGATGGTGAAGACCTTGGGAGTCCCGTCCGTCATCGCCGCCTCCTCATCGGGTGTTGGTGTAGAAGCCTATGAAGTCGAGCACGGCCTCGGTCTGGCGCAGGTCTTCCGGCGTGCCAACCTGGAACCACTCGCCTTCATGGCGCAGTCCGTAAAGACGCCCGGCCTCGGCCAGCTCCTGGTAGGTATCGACCAGCGGGAAACGCTCGACCTTGCGGCCGGCGAAGGCCTCGGGCTTGAAGAGCTGGATGCCGGCGAATACGAAGGGCGCCAGCTCCCGCTCCGGCCGGTAGCTGACCCGGCCCTGGGGATCCATGCAGAAGTCGCCCGGCCCGTCGTAGCCGAAGGCGGTGACCGTCGGATGCAGCAGCAGCAGTCCGTCCATCTCCTCCGGATCCCAGCGGTCGGCCAGGCGGCGGAAGACGGAGAGCGTGCCGTCCAGCCAGTGGATGTCGCTGCTGACCACGAAGAAGGGCGCGTCGCCCAGCAGCGGCAGGGCCTTGACCACGCCGCCGCCGGTCTCCAGCAGCTCCGGCTCCTCGGAGAAGAGGATGCGGGGGGCCTGGCGGCCCTGCAGGTGGTCCCGCACCTGCTGGCCCAGGTGGTGCAGGTTCACCACGGCCTCCTCGACGCCGGCCTCGGCGAGCTTGTCGAGGACGCGGTCGATCATGGCGCGTTCCTGCACCTCGATCAGCGGTTTGGGCAGGCTGTCGCTCAGCGGCCGCATGCGCCGGCCCTCGCCGGCGGCCAGCACCATGGCCCGCTTGGGCATGCCGCTCGCAGTCTTTTCGGTCACGTCGTGGTCTTTCCCCGCTGGTCATGCTCGCGGCCCGGAAGCTCGTTGCCGGGCACACCGCGACCGGGCGCCGGCCCCGGCAGCACCGGATCCTCGAGCGGCAGATGTTCGTCGAACCAGGCCGCCACCGGCGCCAGGGCCGGGTGCTGCAGGTCCTGTCGGATCAGCCGCAGCACGCGCGGCAGGAAGGCCAGATAGCGGGACTTGCCGTCGCGCCGGTCCAGCCGGGTGAAGATGCCGGCGATCTTGGCGCTGCGCTGCGCGCCGAGGCAGGCGTAGTGGCGCCGGTCGGACTCCGGGTCGCGCTCGGGCAGGGCTTCGTGCCAGCGCTGCAGCATCGCTTCGGCGAGACCCGGTCCCAGGTCGCGGCGGGCGTCCTCCAGCAGCGACACCAGATCGTAGGTGGCCGAGCCCAGCAGCGCGTCCTGGAAGTCGAGCAGCCCGCAGGCCCCCGGTCCCGGGCGGCCGGGTAGCAGCATCAGGTTATCGACGTGGTAGTCGCGCAGCACCATGACCTCGCGGACCGCGGCCACCTCGGCCAGGCTCTCGCGCCAGGCCTCGAGGTAGCGCCGGGTGACCTCCGGGCCGGTCGGGCGGCCGGTGATCGCCGGCAGGAACCAGTCGACCAGCAGGCGGGCCTCGGTCAGCAGGGTCTCCATGTCGTAGGGCTTGAGACCCTTGCCCAGTTCTGGTTTCCAGCGCTTCTGCAGAGCGACCAGCAGGTCCAGCGCCAGGCGGTAGAGGGCGGTCTCGTCACCACCGGCGGCCAGCACCTGGGTGAAGGTCCGGTCGCCGAAGTCCTCCAGCAGGACGAAGCCCTGCTTGGCGTCCGCAGCCAGGATGCGTGGAGCGGAGAGGCCGAGCTCCTGCAGGGTCGCGGCGACCGTGAGGAAGGGGGCCACCGGCTCCTTGTCCGGCGGTGCGTCCATCAGGACGGCGCTGCCGTCGCGCCCGGTCAGGCGGTCGTAGTGGCGAAAGGAGGCGTCGGCGGCCAGCAGGCGCCGCTCCGCCGCGCCCCAACCGGCCTCGGCCAGGAAGGCCTGGCGCCGCTCGGCGCGCTCGTCCCTGCTCATCTCTTGGGCGCTCATGGGCCAGGTGATCCCTGCTTCAGCCCGGCCAGGCGTGTCTGCCAGGCAGCGTCCCCGGTGAAGACGACCCGCCGGCCGCCGTTCTCGAAGGAGAAGTCGAGGGTCAGCGCCGTTTCCGGCGTCAGTGGGCCCAGACGCTCCGGCCATTCGATCAGCAGGATGGCCTCGCCCAGCGCCTCTTCCCAGCCCAGCTCGTAGACCTCCTCCGGCTGGCTCAGGCGATAGAGGTCGAAATGCCAGATTTCCGCCACGGCGCGCTCGTAGATCTGGACCAGGGTGAAGGTGGGGCTCGGCACCTCCTCACCGCTGCAATCGCTGCCGCCTGGGCCGGGCAGGGCCTGGATCAACGCACGGGCGAAAGAAGTCTTGCCGCTGCCCAAGTCGCCGGTCAAAAGGAGCACGTCGCCGGCAGCGAGCAGCGGCGCCAGCCGCCGGGCGAGGCTGGCGGTCGCGTCAGCGTCGTGCAGAAGACAGTCGAGCGGTCGGGTGGCATCTAGGATCATCGCCGCCTGTCTTAGCGGGCAGGGCGGCGTCTTGCCAAGCGCCGGCAAGAGGATGCCCGGGGGGTCCGGGCGAGAGCGATCGAGACAAGGGGTACGCGACGATGGCGGATGCGGTGCAGAAGACGGATGTGGTGATCATCGGCGCCGGGCCGGTGGGGCTCTTTGCCATATTCGAGCTGGGGATGCTGAAGCTGCAAGCGCATGTGATCGACAGTCTGGACATGGCCGGTGGGCAGTGCGCCGCGCTCTATCCCGAGAAGCCGATCTACGACATCCCGGCCTGTCCGGAGATCCTGGCCGGCGACCTGGTGGAGAACCTGAAGACGCAGGCCGCCCCCTTCGAGCCGGTCTATCATCTGGGTCAGCAGGCCACCGGTCTCAGCAAGGGCGAGGATGGGCTCTGGCTGGTCGAGACCTCAGCCGGCGTGAAGATCGCCGCCCATGCCGTGATTGTGGCCGCCGGGGCCGGCGCCTTCGGCCCGAACCGGCCGCCGCTGGAGGGGATCGAGGCCTACGAGAAAGGGCCGGCCGGCAGCGGCGTCTGCTATATGGTCGGCCGGCGCGAGGACTTCCGCGATCGCACCCTGGTCATCGCCGGCGGCGGCGACTCGGCGCTGGACTGGGCGGTGTCGCTGGCCGAGGTGGCGAAGAAGGTCTACCTGGTGCACCGCCGGCCGCGCTTCCGCGGCGCGCCCGACACGGTGGCGAAGATGGAGGAGCTGGCCCGGCCCGGCGGCCCGATCGAGAAGGTCATCCCCTACCAGCTCCACGGCCTGGAGGGTGAGGGCGGGCACCTGAAGAAGGTGATCGTCGCCACCCTGGAGGGCGAGACCAAGGCGCTGGAGTGCGACTGCCTGCTGCCCTTCTTCGGGCTCTCGATGAACCTGGGGCCGATCGCGCACTGGGGCCTGGAGCTGGACAAGCACCACGTGACGGTGGAACCCACTACCTGCCAGACCAGTGTGCCCGGCATCTTCGCTATCGGCGACATCGCCCTCTATCCGCACAAGCTGAAGCTGATCCTGAGCGGCTTCGCCGAGGCCGCGGCGGCGGCCCATGCCATTCGTCCCATTGCACGGCCCGGCGAGGTGCTGCATTGGGAATACTCGACCACCAAGGGCGTGCCCGACGCCGCCTGACCCCGTCACAGCAATCCTGGAGAGAGAGCATGTCCGATGCACTGGGCCTCGATGGGCCGCGCCTGCCGGCGGCGAGCGGCAAGGCCAAGAGCCTGGTCGTGCTGCTGCACGGCTGGGGCGCCAACGGCGACGACCTGATCGGGCTGGCGCCCTATCTGGCGCGCGGGCTGCCCGACACGGCCTTCGTCTCCCCCAACGCGCCTTATCCTTGCGAGGCCAACCCCATGGGCCTGCAGTGGTTCAGCCTGATGGACCGCAGCGAGGAGCAGATGCTGGCCGGGCTCCGGCTCGCGGCCACGCTGGTCGACGCCTTCCTGGATGAGGAACTGGAGCGCCAGGGCCTGACGCCGGAGTCCCTGGCGCTGGTCGGCTTCAGCCAGGGCACCATGCTGTCGCTGCACGTCAGCCTGCGCCGCGAGACGGCACCGGCCCAGGTGGTCGGCTTCTCTGGCGCGCTGCTGGGCGGCCAGACCCTGGCGCAGGAGATTACCGCCCGTCCGCCGGTGCTGCTGGTGCACGGCCAGGCCGACCCGGTGGTCCCCTACCAGGCCTCGGAGAGTGCCGCCTCGCTGCTGCAGTCGCAGTCGGTGCCGGTAGAGCTGATCCTGCGGCCAGGCCTGCCGCACTCGATCGACGAGGTCGGCATCGCCGCTGCCCAGAAGGCTCTGGCCGCCGCCTTCACCGGCTGAGGGCGAGCTACTTCCCTTCCGAGGGCAGGCGGTGGATCGCCGCGATCTCCCTGGCCACCAGCTCCTGCAGGTGCCAGAGGTTGCGGTCGCGGATGCCGAAGTCGTCGAGGTGGGCGACGGTGTTGTAGAGGTACTCCGCGCAGGAGCCGGCGTGGCCGCAGGCCCGTGCCAGGATCCAGGCGACCTCCTCCAGCGGCAGCTTGCTGATCACCCGCTCGCCGCGCGGCCCGGCCCAGAAGGCCATCGCCCGGATCGGCCCCTTCGCGGTGCGTAGCTTGATCCAACGGATCATCTGGCTGAACTCGCGGAAAGGAATCTCGCGCAGGATCAAACGCTTGATCTGCTCGTGCCGGTTCTCGTCCGGTAGGCGGAAGGCAATGCCGTCGCAGCGTCCCCCGGGTTCCAGCGCCAGCATCAGCCCGAGCTGATCCGGCGAGCCGCGCCAACGGTTCATCTTCAGGCAGAAGGAGCGGTGCCAGCCGTAGGCCACCGCATGGCGCCGGTCGATCGCCTCGAAGTCCGGCTTCCAGATCAGCGAGCCGTAGGCGAAGACCCAGAGCTCGTCATCCCCCAGCTCAGCGTGCCAGCGGCTGGCCAGCGCCTCCAGCTCGTCTTCGCTGTGCGGCGTGCGCCCGTCTTCGGGACCGTGATCGGGTTCGGGTCTGAGGCTCAGTTCGACGTGCTTGGGTGTCAGCGCCATGCACGACGTTTTGCCTGGAGGACTGGCTTTGCGTTTGGCAGCACTCATGCCGCGGCGCCGGCCTCCCGGACGGTTTCGGCGATCAACTGATAGGAGCGCAGGCGCTTGGCGTGCTCGTAGACGTCGGAGACGATGATCAGCTCGTCGGCCGCCGTCTCCGCCACCAGAGCGTCGATGCCGGCGCGTACGGTCGCCGGCGCTCCGACGATGGAGCGTGCGAGCATCTGCAGGACCCGAGCCTTCTCCATGGGCGACCAGTAGCTCTCTATGTCGTCGATCGGCGGCTTGCCCAGGGCTCGCGCGCCACGGAAGATGTTAGTAAACGACATTTGCTGCGTGGTCGCCAGACGGCGCGCCTCACTGTCGCTGTCTGCGCAGATGACGTTGACCCCGACCATGGCGTAGGGCCGCTGCAACTGCGCCGAGGGCTTGAAGCGGCTGCGGTAGAGTTCCAGCGCGGTCAGCAGGTGTTCCGGTGCGAAGTGCGAGGCGAAGGCATAGGGCAGGCCCAGCTCGGCAGCCAGGATGGCACCGAAGTGGCTGGAGCCCAGGATCCAGAGCGGGACCTCGGTGCCGGCCGCCGGGATCGCCTGGATCGCCAGCCGCTCGGCGTCGGCCGAGAGATAGGCCTGCAGCTCGACCACATCCTGAGGGAAGCGGTCGGAGGCCTGCGGCGATCGGCGCAGGGCCTGCCAGGTGCGCTGGTCGGTGCCCGGTGCGCGCCCCAGGCCCAGGTCGATGCGGTCGGGAAAGAGCTGCGCCAGGGTGCCGAACTGCTCGGCGATCACCAGCGGTGAGTGGTTCGGCAGCATGATCCCGCCGGCGCCGACGCGGATCCGCTCCGTCCCCTCGGCGATATGGGCGATCACGACCGAGGTGGCGGCGCTGGCGATGCCCGGCAGGTTGTGGTGTTCGGCCACCCAGATCCGCTGGTAGCCCCAGCCCTCGGCGTGGCGGGCGAGATCGCGGGTGTTGGCCAGCGACTGGCGGGCATCGGTGTCTTCGGTGATGCGCACGAGGTCGAGAATCGACAGCGGCGGCATGCCTTGCTCCTGGTTCTTCTAGTGACTGGGTTCTTCTAGTGACTGGGGCACTATGCCAGTTAGAGCTCGGGGACTGCGCTTAAAGTCGCGCCGGCCCGTGACAAGCTGTGATGACCAGGGCGACAAGGCCGCTCGAAGGCAGACGGCGTGCCGCCAAATGAGGCCAGACCCGCGCCACGGTCTACACACCCGCTTCACATTGCAGTGGCTAGAGACGTGCCATGCGATTGACAAGCAACCGCGCGCAACAATATGGGTAACGCTGGGTTTCGTAATATCTGGGCCGAGCGAATCCTACGCCCCTGGCGCGTTGATGCCGGCGGCCCGGCAGGCCCTGGTCCCCTGAAGAGATTGAGCGATGCGAATGACAGTATTGAGCGCTGGGTGGGCGCGCGCGAGCGGCGCGCGCGTGGAAGCCTACCGGTCCCCCCTCCGCAAGGCGACGCCATTTGCGGCCGTCCTCCTTCTGGCCGCTTGCGCGGTCGGCCCCGAGTATGAGACGCCGGACGTTGCAGTGCCGGCCAAGTGGTCCGACGATGCCGAGGTGCCACCGGAGCCGGCTCCGGCCCTGTCGGAGTGGTGGCGCCAGCTCGACGATCCGCAGCTCGACGCGCTGATCCAGGAGGCGATCGACGGCAACCTGGACGTCGCCAGCGCGAAGGCGCGCGTACGCGAGTCACGCGCGAGCTACCGCCAGGCCGGCGGAGCGCTCTGGCCTCAGGTCGATGCCTCGGGTGAGATTCAGCGCTCCTGGAGCAAGGGCCAGGTCTCGATCGACAATCAGGACACCAGCTTCGACGGCACGACCCAGTATCAGGCCGGCTTCGACGCGAGCTGGGAACTAGACATCTTCGGCGGCCTGCATCGCGATGTCGAGGCCGCCGGCTATGGTCTCGAGGCCTCGGAGGACGAGCTGCGCGCGACCCTCCTGACCCTGATCGGGGACGTCGCCTCCAACTATGCCGAACTGCGGGGCTACCAGGCCCGGATCGCGCTAGCCGAACGCACCGCCGCCTCACAGCGCCAGACCAGGGCGCTGACCCAGGCAAAGTACCAGGCCGGCCTGACCACCGGTGCCGACGTGGCCAACGCCACCGGCATCACCACCAGCACCGAAGCTGATATCGAGGCACTGCAGGCAAGCTATGCCGAGACCTTGCACCGCCTGGGCGTCCTGCTGGGGCGCGACCCGGCGGCGCTGAAGGATCGCCTGGCGGACCCAACCGGGATCCCCGTGCCGCAGAAGGAGGTGCCGCTGGGGGTTCCGGCCGACATCCTGACCGCGCGTCCGGACGTGCGCCAGGCGGAGCGTGAGCTGGCGCAGTCGACCGCCTATATCGGCGCGGCCGAGGCCGACCGCTATCCCGACATCAGCCTGACCGGCAGCGTCGGCACCTCGGCGCTGAACCTGTTCGATCTCGCCGACATCACCTCGATCGCGGTGTCCCTGGGTCCCTCAATCACGATCCCGATCTTCAACGCCGGTCAGCTCGAGGCCGCGGTCGAGGTTGCCGAGGCTCAGCGCGACCAGTCATACATCGCCTTCCGCTCCGCGGTGCTCACCGCGCTGGAGGATGTCGAGAACGCCGCCGTGTCCCTGGCCCGCGAGCGCAAGAAGTACGACAAGCTGGCCCAGTCGGCGGCCGCCTACGGCGAGGCCAACCGTCTGGCTCGATCGCTCTACCAGAACGGCCTGACCTCCTTCCTGGAGGTGCTGGACGCCGAACGCTCGCAGTATTCGGCCGAGGACGCCCTGATCGTCAGCCGGGTGGCGATCACCACCAACTACATCGCGCTGAACAAGGCGCTGGGTGGCGGCTGGGACGGTGCGGTCGATACCACGACGCTGGAGATCGTCGACCAGAACACCGGCCCGCACCTGCGCAGGGCGAAGGACTAGAGACCTCTCATGGCCACAGCGGTCGCACGAGGAACGGCACCGGCGCAGCGGACGCGGAAGGGCCGTAGGCTGCTGCGCCGCCTGGTCTTCCTGGCCGTTGTTCTGCTGGCCGCGGGCGGGCTCGCGGTGGCCTACAAGGACCGCCTCTTCGCGGCCCAGGGCACCAGCTACCTCACCGCCAAGGTGGGCCGGGGCGACATCGAGGACTCGGTGCTCGCCACCGGCATCCTGAAGCCGGTGCGCCTGGTCGCGGTCGGCGCCCAGGTCTCCGGCCGGCTGACCTCGCTGAAGGTCGAGGTCGGCGACAGGGTCGAGAGCGGCGCCCTGCTGGCCGAGATCGATTCCCTGCCGCAGCAGAACGCGCTGCGCACTGCCGAGGCCACCCTGCAGCGCACCAAGGCCGAGCGCGACGAGAAGGTCGCCTCGCTGGCCTACGCCAAGGCGGCGGTCTCCCGGCAGGAAAAGGCGATGAAGCAGAAGGCGGCCTCGCGCGACGACTACGAGGCGGCCCTGGCGACGATGCGCGAGACCGAGGCGCAGATCGCGGCACTGGAGGCCGACATCCTGGCTGGCGAGGTGGCGGTGGAGACTGCGCAGATCGACCTGGACTACACCAAGATCACCGCGCCAATCGATGGCACCGTCTTGTCGGTGGTGACCCAGGAGGGCCAGACGGTCAACGCCTCGCAGTCGGCACCGACCATCGTCATCCTGGGAGAGCTGGGGGTGATGCGGGTCCGGGCCGAGATCTCGGAGGCCGACGTGGTCAGGGTGAAACCGGGCCAGCGTGCCTACTTCACCATCATCGGCGACCCCGACCGGCGCTACGAGACCGAACTGGCCTCGATCGAGCCGGCGCCGGAATCGATCGTCGACGACAGCAGCATCTCCAGCTCCAGCAGTTCCTCCGGCAGCACCTCGACCGAGGCGATCTACTACAACGGCGTCTTCGACGTGCCAAATCCGGACGGGGATCTGCGCACCTACATGACCGCTGAGGTCCACATCGTCCTGGGCGAGGCCCAGGATGTGCTGACCCTGCCGGTCGGCGCGCTCGGCAGCCGCAACCAGGATGGCAGCTACAGCGTGCAGGTGATCGGCGCCACTGGGGCGGTCGAGCCGCGGCGCGTCGAGATCGGCCTCAACGACAAGATCCTGGCCGAGGTGCGCTCCGGCCTCGAGGAGGGCGACCGGGTGGTGATCGGCCAGGGTTCCAGCAGTGGCGAGGGCGCGGGGAGCCGGTCGGTCCGGGTGCCGCGGATGGGGCTCTAGATGGCCGAGCCGCTGATCGTCCTCGAGGGCATCTGTCGCGACTATCCCGCCGGCGAGGGGCTGGTCCGGGTGCTGGACGGGATCGACCTGGTGATCGAGAAGGGCGAATTCGTGGCGATCGTCGGTGCATCGGGCTCCGGCAAGTCGACCCTGATGAACCTCCTCGGCTGCCTCGACCGGCCCAGCGAGGGCAGCTATCGCATTGCCGGCCAGGAGACCGGCGCCCTCGACGTCGACCGTCTGGCCGAGCTGCGGCGCGAGTACTTCGGCTTCATCTTTCAGCGCTACCACCTGCTGACCCACCTCTCCGCCCTGGGCAACGTCGAGATCCCGGCGCTCTACGCCGGCCAGCCGCCGGAACGCCGCCAGACGCGGGCGGCCGGGCTGCTTTCGCGCCTTGGCATGGAGGATCGCCTGAACCACCGGCCGGGCCAGCTCTCGGGCGGTCAGCAGCAGCGGGTCTCGATCGCGCGCGCGCTGATGAACGACGCCCAGGTGATTCTGGCCGACGAGCCGACCGGCGCCTTGGACCGGCAGAGCGGCGAGGAGGTGCTGACCATCCTCCGCGAGCTGCACGAAGAGGGCAAGACCGTGATCGTGGTCACCCACGACATGGAGGTCGCCAAGCGTGCCGGCCGCATCGTCGAGGTGAGCGACGGCCGCATCCTCGCCGACCGGCTGGTCCCCGGGGAGGACGAGGGGCTGGGCGGTGCCGCGCAGCCGCGCGATCGGTCGGACACTGCCGGGCACGCGGCCTCCTTGCGGGCGCGCCTCGACCGCTTCGGCGAGACCTTCCGCATGGCGCTGCTGTCGATGCTGGCGCACCGCCTGCGCAGCCTCCTGACCATGCTGGGCATCGTCATCGGCATCGCCTCGGTGGTCTGCATGGTGGCGCTGGGCGCCGGCTCGACCGAGCGGGTGCTGGCCAACATCAGCCGGCTCGGCACCAACACCTTGGAGGTCTTTCCCGGCAAGGACTTCGGCGACGTCCGGGCCGGCAAGGTCACCACCCTGGTGGTCGCCGATGCCGAGGAACTGGCCAAGCAGCCCTACGTCGCCGCGGCGACCCCGACCGTCACCAGCAGCAAGACCGTCCGCTACGCTGCATTGGAGGCCAATGCCCAGGTGAACGGAGTCGGCGAGCAGTACTTCGACGCCAAGGGTAGCAGGCTGATGGACGGCCGCCTCTTCGACGCCGACAGCGTGCGGCGGCGCAGCCAGGAGGCGGTGATCGACGAGAACACCCTGAAGACCTTCTTCGGCGGCAGCAGTGCGGCCGCGCTGGGCCAGGTGCTCCTGGTCGGCAGCATGCCGGCACGCGTGGTCGGCGTGGTGGCGACCCAGCAGGGCGGCTTCGGCTCCAGCCAGAACCTTTCGGTCTATCTGCCCTACACCACCCTGCAGACCCGGCTGCTGGGCAGCACCAGCCTGCGCAGCATCACCCTCCGGATCGCCAGCGACACCACCCCGGCGCTGGCCGAGCAGGCGGTCGACAGCCTGCTGATCCGCCGGCACGGCAGCAAGGACTTCTTCATCCTCAACACCGACGACATCCGCCAGACCATCACCAGCACCACCGAGACCATGACCCTGCTGATCGCTGCCATCGCGGTGATCTCGCTGGTGGTCGGCGGGATCGGGGTGATGAACATCATGCTGGTCTCGGTCTCGGAGCGTACCGGCGAGATCGGCGTGCGCATGGCCGTGGGTGCCCGGCAGAGCGACATCCTGCAACAGTTCCTGATCGAGGCCCTGCTGGTCTGCCTGATCGGCGGGGTCATCGGCATCGGCGCGGCCTTCGGCGTCGGCGCCCTCTTCGAGGTCCTGGGCTCCAGCTTCGCCCTGGTCTACTCCACGACCTCGATCGTCGCCGCCTTCGTCTCCTCCAGCCTGATCGGCATCGTCTTCGGCTATCTGCCGGCGCGCAGCGCCTCGCACCTGGATCCGGTGGCGGCCCTGGCGCGGGAGTGAGCGAAGCCCCCTTCGAGGGCACACATCCTGAATCTCTGTTCGGACCGGCTACCGGCGGGCTGTGCCGCGCGGACCCGTTCCTGCTGCGGGTTCGGGCAGATGCCAACAATGTTGCCACGATTCTGCACTGAATTTGATCAATATTTAAGCATTAAGAAAATATGACTAAAATTCGACCTTCTTTCCTTGACAGTCTCTTCGCACCTGCAACAAGGTTTTCCCGTCGCACAGCAGAAGGACTCGTCCTTGGCGCAAGTCTTGCGGTTTGGGGGGGAAAGTCGATCTGGCGACAGGGAGTGCGCGGAGGCAGGCCAGCTTGGCGGTGAAACCTGCCCCCACGCTTGGGTGCAACGTAAGCTGCAGAGGAACACTAGGCCGCGGCTCGCACAGAGTGCAAGCAAGCCTGTCCGCTGCTGTCCGATCGATCGGTCGGGGCGGCGCGTAGCCGCGCAGCCTGGTATCCCAAGGGGAGATCTATGAAAGCTAGACTGGCTGCTTTGGCATTGGCAGCAGCGACTGGGTGGGCTGCGGCCGCCCAGGCCGCGGACGACACCATCAAGGTGGGCGTCCTGCATTCGCTGTCCGGTACCATGGCGATCTCTGAGACCACGTTGAAGGACGCGGTCTTGATGATGATCGAGAAGCAGAACGAGAAGGGCGGCCTGCTGGGCAAGAAGCTGGAGGCCGTGGTGGTCGACCCGGCGTCCGACTGGCCGCTGTTCGCCGAGAAGGCGCGTGAGCTCCTGGAGGTGGACAAGGTTGCGGTGGTCTTCGGCTGCTGGACTTCGGTGTCCCGCAAGTCGGTGCTGCCGGTCTTCGAGGAGCTGAACGGCCTGCTGTTCTACCCCGTCCAGTATGAGGGCGAGGAATCGCAGCGCAACGTCTTCTACACCGGTGCGGCGCCGAACCAGCAGGCCATTCCGGCCGTCGACTACCTGATGGATCAGGGCGTCGAGCGCTGGGTCCTAGCCGGCACCGATTACGTCTATCCGCGCACGACCAACAAGATCCTGGAGACCTATCTCAAGGATAGCGGCGTCGCCGAGGAAGACATCATGATCAACTACACGCCCTTCGGTCATTCCGATTGGCAGACCATCGTCTCCGACATCAAGGCCTTCGGCTCGGCCGGCAAGAAGACCGCCGTGGTCTCCACCATCAACGGTGACGCCAACGTTCCTTTCTATAAGGAGCTCGGCAACCAGGGCATCGCCGCCACCGACATCCCCGTCGTCGCCTTCTCGGTCGGCGAAGAGGAACTGGCCGGCATCGACACCGCGCCGCTGGTCGGTCACCTGGCCGCCTGGAACTACTTCATGTCGGTCGACAGCGAGGCCAACGACGAGTTCATCGAGGACTGGATCAAGTTCATCGGCGACGAGAACCGCGTGACCAACGATCCCATGGAGGCCACCTACATCGGCTTCAACATGTGGGTGAAGGCGGTCGAGAAGGCCGGTACCACCGATCCCGACGCCGTGATCGACGCCATCGTCGGCGTCAGCGTGCCGAACCTCTCCGGCGGCTACTCGGCGATGATGCCGAACCACCACATCACCAAGCCGGTCCTGATCGGCGAGATCCAGGACGACGGCCAGTTCGAGACGGTCTACGAGACCCCCGGCCTGGTGGTCGGCGATGCCTGGTCCGACTACCTGCCGGACTCCAAGCCGCTGATCTCCGACTGGCGGAAGCCCTTGAACTGCGGAAACTTCAACACCGAGACCGGCCGTTGCGGCGGCAAGGGTACGGACGGCTGATGAAGTTGGGGTAAGTCCCCGGGATCCTTGATCCCGGGGGCACCCGGCGCCCGAGAGGCGGTCTGGCTTCTCCTGCCTCTCGGGCGTCTTTTCCCGCCGCGTCACCCGAACGCGCCCACGAGCGAGAGTTCCTCGACCATGAAACCGCGTTTCTCCAGCCGCCTTCTGACCTTGCTGGCCAGCCTTCTGGTCCTGGTCATCCTGGCGCCGTCGCTCTCGGCCGACGAGCAGCAGCTTCGCGAGATCGCCAAGGGCCTGGACACCAAGGACTTCGGCGCCAAGGCGCAAGTGATCGACGAAATCGTCACCACCGGTGATCCTGCGGCAGCCCGCCTGCTGGAAGCACTGGGCGAGGGCGATCTCTATTTTCTGGACTCCGATGGCAGCCTCGTGGTGGGCGAGCGCAAGGGCCGTAACCTTCTGATCTCGAACCCCTTCACCGGTGAGACGTTGGGCGAGATCAAGAAGCGCGAAGCCGAGAAGATCACGGTGAACAACAATCTGCGCCGGCAGATCGACGCCGCCTTGGGCGGCCTGACCCTGCGCAACCCTGATCAGGCCGTCCGCCTGTCCGCCGCCGAGTCCGTCTTCAAGAGCCGCGACGCTTCTTTGCTCTCTGCCGTCGAGGGGGCGCTGGCCGACGAGAAGGATGCGACGGTGAAGGCGGCGCTACAGCGCGCGCGGGCCGCGATCCTGGCGACCGCCGCCGACGTTCCTCTGGAGCAGCGCCTGGCCGCGGTCGCGGTCATCGCCGAGAGCAACAGCCAGGATGCTTTTTCCCTGCTGTCGCAGCTCGAGAGTTCGGACCAGCCGGAGGTCGCCGCGGCGGCCCGGGAGGCTCGCGTCGAGATCGAGGAGGCCCGCGCCGTCTGGCGCGTCGTGCAGGACGTCTGGTACGGGCTCTCGCTGGGCTCGGTTCTGCTGCTGGCCGCGATCGGTCTGGCCATCACCTTCGGCGTCATGGGCGTGATCAACATGGCACACGGCGAGCTGGTGATGCTGGGCGCTTACATCACCTTCGTGGTGCAGGAGACGATCCGCAACTCCGCGCCCGAGCTTTTCGACTGGTCGCTCCTGATCGCCGCCCCGCTCGCCTTCGTCGGCGTGGCCCTGGTCGGCATCGCCATCGAGCGCGGCATCGTGCGCTGGCTCTACGGCCGGCCGCTGGAGACCCTGCTGGCCACCTGGGGCGTCAGCCTGGCGCTGCAGCAGGCAGTGCGCACCATCTTCGGACCGAACAACCGAGAGGTCGGCAATCCCGACTGGATGTCGGGCGCCTTCGAGGTCGGCCAGCTCACCATCACCTACAACCGCTTCTGGATCCTGATCTTCGCGCTCCTGGTCTTCGTAGCACTCCTGACCCTGCTGAAGCGCACCTCGATGGGCCTGCAGATGCGGGCGGTGACCCAGAACCGGGCGATGGCCGCCAACATGGGCATCCGCACCGGCTGGGTCGACGCCATGACCTTCGGCCTGGGGGCCGGCATCGCCGGGCTGGCCGGGGTGGCGCTCAGCCAGATCGACAACGTCTCGCCCAACCTGGGCCAGTCCTACACCATCGACAGCTTCATGGTCGTGGTCTTCGGCGGGGTCGGCAACCTCTTCGGCGCGCTTGCCGGCGCCTTCACGCTGGGGGTGGCCAACAAGTTCCTGGAGCCGATGGCCGGGGCCGTGCTGGCCAAGATCCTGGTGCTGGTCTTCATCATCCTCTTCATCCAAAAGCGTCCGCGGGGGCTCTTCGCCCTGCGCGGCCGCGCCGCTGGCTGAGTCCCACGCCATGTCCGCACTTCTCGACCGCCGCTCGCTCTTCTTCCTCGGCATCCTCTTCGTGGTGACCGTGGCGGTGCCGCTGGCCAACCTGGCGGCAACCCCCGGCTCCGGCCTCTACCTGCCGAGCTTCGCCGTCTCGCTGCTGGGCAAGTACCTCTGCTATGCCCTGCTGGCGGTCGCCCTCGACCTGGTCTGGGGCTACTGCGGCATCCTCAGCCTGGGCCACGGCGCCTTCTTCGCGCTCGGCGGCTATGCCATGGGCATGCATCTCATGCGTGAGATCGGGCCGCGCGGCGTCTACGGCGATCCGGTGCTGCCGGACTTCATGGTCTTCCTGAACTGGAAGGAGCTGCCCTGGTTCTGGCTGGGTTTCGACTCCTTCGTCTTCGCCGTTGTCATGGCGATGCTGATCCCGGGCCTGCTGGCCTTCGTCTTCGGCTGGTTCGCCTTCCGCAGCCGCGTCACCGGCGTCTACCTCTCGATCATCACCCAGGCGCTGACCTACGCGCTGATGCTCGCGTTCTTCCGCAACGAGATGGGCTTTGGCGGCAACAACGGCCTGACCGACTTCAAGGACGTGCTGGGCTTCGACCTGCAGTCCGACAGCACCCGCGCCGGCCTCTTCGTCATCACCGCGCTGATGCTGGCCTTCGGCTACTGCGTCGGCCGGCTGGTCACCACCTCCAAGCTGGGCAAGGTGCTGATCGCGGTGCGCGACGCCGAGGACCGCACGCGCTTCCTCGGGTACCGGGTAGAGGGCTACAAGCTCTTCGTCTTCGTGCTCTCCGCGGTGCTGGCGGGGATTGCCGGCCTGCTCTACACGCCGCAGGTCGGCATCATCAATCCGGGCGAGTTCTCGCCGGCCAACTCGATCGAGATTGTGGTCTGGGTGGCGCTGGGCGGCCGCGGCACCCTGGCCGGCGCGGCGCTGGGCGCGGTGCTGGTCTCCGCGGCCAAGACCCTGCTGACCGGCTGGCTGCCGGAGCTCTGGCTCTTCGCGCTGGGCGGCCTCTTCGTGGCGGTGACCCTGCTGCTGCCGCAGGGCGTGCTGGGCCTGCTCGGCATGGGCGGCGCCAGCGCCCGACCAGGCTGGCTGAAACGCCGTCTGAAGCTGCAGGCGGCGGAGTAGGCGCCATGCATCCGGCCGCGACCAACAGCCAGCTCTACCTGGACAACGTCTCCAAGACCTTCGACGGCTTCAAGGCGATCAACGGGCTCTCCTTCGCCATCGACCGCGGCGAGCTGCGGGCGGTGATCGGCCCGAACGGCGCCGGCAAGACCACGATGATGGACATCGTCACCGGCCGCACCAAGCCGGACCGCGGCGACGTGCTGTGGGAGGGCAGGGTCGATCTCACCAAGGTCGACGAGGCCGGCTCCGCCCGGCTCGGCATCGGCCGCAAGTTCCAGAAGCCGACGGTCTTCGAGACCCACACGGTGGAGGACAACCTGGTGCTGGCGCTGAAGGACGCGCGCGGCGTCTTCGACACGCTCTTCGCCCGCGCCTCGGCCGAGAAGCGCGAGCGGATCGACGCGCTCCTGGAGCTGGTGAAGCTGACCGGCCGGCGCCACGAGCTGGCCGGCGCCCTGTCGCACGGCCAGAAGCAGTGGCTGGAGATCGCCATGCTGCTGGCCCAGGACCCCGCGCTCTTGCTGGTGGACGAGCCGGCCGCGGGCATGACCGACGCCGAGACCCACCGCACCGCGGAGCTCCTGAAGGAGATCTCCGGCCAGCACTCGGTGGTCGTGGTGGAGCACGACATGGAGTTCGTGCGCGCACTGGAGTGCAAGGTCACGGTGCTGCACCAGGGCCGCGTGCTGGCGGAGGGCTCGATCGATCACCTGACCCACGACCCCGAGGTGGTCGAGGTCTATCTGGGGCGCTGAGACAATGCTGTCCGTCGAGAAGCTGGATCTGCACTACGGCGCCGCCCAGGCGCTGCACGCCATCACCCTCGGTGCCAAGGCCGGGCAGGTGACGACCCTCTTGGGCCGCAACGGCGTCGGCAAAACCTCGCTGCTGCGCGCCATCGTCGGGCGCCAGCCGATCTCCGGCGGCAGCATCACCTGGGAGGGGCGGGAGATCGCGCGCGCCGGCCGCGGCCTGCGGCCGGAAGCACGGGCGCGTGCCGGCATCGCCTCGGTACCGCAGGGCCGCGAGATCTTTCCGCTCTTGACCGTGCGGGAGAACCTACAGACCGGCTTTCCCGCCCTGCCGCGCAGCCAGCGGCGGGTGCCGGACGAGGTCTTCGAGCTCTTCCCCGTGCTCTCGGAGATGCTGGGGCGGCGCGGTGGCGACCTCTCCGGTGGCCAGCAGCAGCAGCTCGCCATCGGCCGGGCCCTGGTGATGCGGCCCAAGCTGCTGGTGCTGGACGAGCCGACCGAGGGCATCCAGCCCTCGATCATCAAGGACATCGGCCGCGCCATCGACTATCTGCGCGGACGCGGCGACATGGCGATTCTGCTGGTCGAGCAGTACTTCGAGTTCGCCCGCGACCTGGCCGACCATTTCTACGTCATGGATCGCGGCGAGATCGTCATGGAGGGCACCAAGGAGGAGATGCGGGAGGACCAGGTCCGCCGCCACTTGGTGGTCTGAGCGCGAAGGCTCCCCTTTAGGTTCGGACTTATGAGCCCACTCTGCCGCTGCGGGCTGGACCACATCGGCCGTTATCTCTATTGTCCCCTTCCCAATGAGAGATGCCGCCCTGCCCGGAGGGGGCGAAGCGGCACAGAGCAGCGGTGTTGATCGGACCCATGACTGAGGCGCGGCACAACCAGGTCAGCCGGATTCTCGCAGCGGAGATCGCCGCCGGCAGCCATCCCGTGGGCGCTGTCCTGCCGACCGAGCGCGAGTTGCAGGAGCGCTTTGCCGTCGGCCGCCACACCATCCGCGAGGCGCTGAAGACCCTGACCGCGCAGGGACTGGTCAGCCGTCGCCGCAAGGTCGGCACCCGGGTGCTGCGCCGCGAACCCTACCAGCACTATGCCCATCTGGTCGGCGACGTCGGCAGCCTGCTGCACTTCGCCGAGGACACCCGGCTGGAGGTGCTGCACGAGGGCTACATCACCGCCTCGCGCTACCTGCCGGAGATGGAGGGGGAGGCCATCGACCGCTGGCTCAGGCTGGCCGGTGTGCGCTCCATCGCCAGCGAGGAGGGCGCGCCGCTCTGCTGGTCGGAGATCTTCCTGCCGGCCCGCCTGGCCCTCGACCGCGAGGCGCTGCGCGACCTTCCGGGCCCGATCTACCAGCATTCGATCGAGACCCTGGGTCTGAAGCTCGACCGGGTCGAGCAGGAGATCAAGGCGACCTCCCTGCCCGAACAGATCGCGGTCCTGATCGATGCCGAGCCGGAGGAGCCGGCCCTGATGGTGACCCGCCGCTATGTCGACAGCGGCGGCCACACCTTCGAGGTCTCGCTGAACCTCTACCCCGCCGATCGCTACCTGGTGCGCAGCATCATCCGCCCACGCCCCTGAGGTGCCGGGTCAGCCGTTGCGGTCCAGGCCGCCCAGGATTTCTTCGTCGTGCGCGCCCAGCGCCGGCGGCGGCTCCTTGGCCGCGCTGCGCTTGCCGTTGAGGGTGAGCGGCAGCTCCAGCACCCGATGCTGCGGCGCGTCGGGGACCGGCATGGGGGCGACCATGCCGAGGGCCTCGGTCTGCTCGTGGCTCAGGATCTGCGAGACGTCGTTCATCTCGCTGCAGGGGGCGCCGGCCGCGCGGAGCTTCTCGACCAGCTCCTTGCTCGGGACCGTGGCGGTCCTGGCCTCCAGGGTCTCGTGCACCGCCTCGCGGTTCTGCACCCGCGCGCTGTTGGTGGCGAAGCGCGGATCGGCGGTCATCTCGGTCAGGTCCAGGGCCTCGCAGACCTTGGCGAAGAGGCCGTCGTTGCCGGCACCGATGAAGACATAGCCGTCGGCGCTGCGGAACAGCTCGTAGGGCGAGGCCATCGACATGCCGGAGCCCAGCTTCTTCGGCAGCTTGCCAGTGGCCATGTAGCCGGCGGCCAGCACCGTCATCCAGGAGAGCCCGGTCTCCAGCAGGCTGGCCCGCACGCAGACGCCCTGGCCGTGCTTCAGCCGCTCGATCACGCCGGCCAGGATGCCCAGCGCCGCCCAGAGGCCGGTGCCCATGTCGATCAGCGAGACGCTGACCCGGACCGGCGCGTCGCCCTCGTTGCCGGTGACACTCATGATGCCGGAGAAGGCCTGCATCAACGGGTCGTAGCCGGGCAGGGAGCGCAGCGGGCCGACCTCGCCGAAGGCGCTGATCGCGCAGTAGATCAGCTTGGGATTGACCGGCTTCAGGTCGTCGTAGCCCAGCCCCTTGGCCTCGGCGCTGCCCGGCCGCATGGAGTGCACCAGGATGTCGGCGCTCTCGGCCAGGCGGCGGATCGCGTCCTGGCCCTCCGGCGTGGCGATGTCCAGGCAGACGCTCTTCTTGTTACGGTTCAACGCGAGGAAGGTCGAGGACTGGCCACCGATCGCCGGCGGCAGCCAGCTCCGGGTGTCGTCGCCGCGGCCGGGCCGCTCGACCTTGATCACCTCGGCGCCGAAGTCGCCCAGGATCTCGGTGCAGAAGGGGCCGGCGACGTTCTGGGTCAGGTCGATGACGCGCAGACCGCTGAGGATGGTCTCGAGCATGCGGAAGAGGCCTTTCTGGTTCGGGTGCCCTCGGCACCCACGCTCCCCTAGGTTTTTCATTCGGATAATTCAGCAACTTCGATAGGTCAAGCATCGCCGCCGGTCAAATGTTCGACGTTATTCCTTTGACAGGGGGGAGGCGCCGCGATACTGCCTGCCGACGTCTCAAGCGGCAGCCACAAGGGGTAGAGCATGACCACGGCCGAGGACCTGCAGGACCTTCCCGAGATCCGCGAAGCGGTACAGCAGATCTGCCGCCGCTTTCCCGGCAGCTACTGGCAGGAGCTGGAGGAGAGCGAGGCCTATCCCAGCGCCTTCGTCGAGGCGATGACCGAGGCCGGCTTCCTGGCCGCCCTGATCCCCGAGGCTTATGGCGGCTCCGGCCTACCCTTGCGCGCGGCCTCGGTGATCCTGGAGGAGATCCATGCCTCCGGCGGCAATGCCGGCGCGTGCCATGCGCAGATGTACATCATGGGCACCCTGCTGAAGCACGGCAGCCAGGCGCAGAAGGACCGCTACCTGCCTGAGATCGCTTCGGGCGCCTTGCGCCTGCAGGCCTTCGGTGTGACCGAGCCGACCACCGGCTCCGACACCACCAAGCTGAAGACCCGGGCCGAGCGCGACGGCGACCACTATGTGATCAACGGCCAGAAGGTCTGGACCTCGCGCGCCCGCTACTCCGACCTCATGCTGCTGCTGGCCCGGACCACGCCGCTGGACCAGGTGAAGAAGAAGACCGAGGGACTGTCAGTCTTCCTGGTGGACATGCGCGACAATCCGGGGCTCACCATCCGGCCGCTGAAGGCGATGGTGAACCACAACACCACCGAGGTCTTCTTCGAGAACCTGCGGGTGCCGGTGGAGAACCGCATCGGCGAGGAGGGCAAGGGCTTTCGCTACGTGCTGGACGGCATGAATGCGGAGCGGCTGCTGGTCGCCTCGGAATGCCTGGGCGACGGGCGCTGGTTCACCGACAAGTCGGTCGCCTATGCCTCCGAGCGGCGCGTCTTCGACCGCCCGATCGGGCAGAATCAGGGGGTGCAGTTCCCCATCGCCAGGGCCTATGCCGACCTGATGGCGGCGGACCTGGTGGTGCGTCGCGGCTGTGCCCTCTTCGACGCCGGCCAGCCCTGCGGGCGCGAGGCCAACATGGGCAAGCTGCTGGCCTCCGAGGCCTCCTGGAAGGCGGCCGAGGCCTGCCTGCAGAGCCACGGCGGCTTCGGCTATGCCCGCGAGTACGACGTGGAGCGCAAGTGGCGCGAGACGCGGCTCTATCAGATCGCGCCGATCTCCAGCAATCTGATCCTGGCCTTCATCGGCGAGCACGTGCTGGGCATGCCGCGCTCCTACTGAGGAGCGATCACCTGAGGGCAGCAGCCAGGGCCTCGCCGACGAAGGCCTGGGCCTCGCTGGCCGCGGCGATGTCCGGCGCCATGCCGAAGAAGCCGTGGATCATGCCGGGAAAGACCTTGTGGACCACCGGCGTGCCGGCCGCGGTCAGCGCTTCGGCCAGCCGTAAGCCGTCGTCGTAGAGCACGTCGCACTCGGCGTTCACGATCACTGCCGGCGGCAGCCCGGCCAGGCTCTCCGCCAGGAGCGGCGAGGCGCGCCAGTCCTTGGCGTCGTCGGCGGCGCCGAGGTAGTGGTCGCGGAACCAGACCATGGCGGCCTCGGTCAGCACGCCGTAGCCGGTGGCAAAGCGCCGGTAGCTCGCACCGCCGAGGCTGAAGTCGGTCACCGGATAGACCAGGGCCTGCAGTTTGATGTCCCCGATGCCGGCCTCACGGGCCAGCAGCGCCACGTCGAGCGCCAGGCTGCCGCCGGCACTGTCGCCGGTGACCGCCATGCGGCCGGGGTCGGCGCCCAGGTCGCGGGCCACCTCGCGCAGCCAGAGGAAGGCGGCCCAGGCGTCCTCGACCGCGGCCGGGAAGCGATGCTCCGGCGCCAGGCGATAGTCGACCGAGACCAGCAGCGCGCCGGCGGCGCTGCAGAGGTTGCGGGCGATGGCGTCATGGGTGTCGAGGTCGCCGATGACGAAACCGCCGCCGTGGAAGTAGAGCAGGCAGGGCAGGGGGCCGCTGGCCTCAGGCCAGTAGATCCTGAGCGGCACCGGTCCGGCCGGTCCAGGCGCGGTGGCCGCCTCGACCTTGGCTAGCGGTGCGGCCGAGCCGCCGCGCTTCTTCGACATGGCGTTCATGATCGCGCGCGCCTTTTCCGGCGTCAGGCTCTCGATCGGCGGTAGTCCGGCCTTGGCGAGCGCCTCCAGCGCGGCTCCGATCTGTGGGTCCAGCATCCCTCGTTCCTCCCTCACGGCCAAATTATCCGGCGATAAGCTTGCATCGCCTGTCAATAGATCCGGCTTTGTGGGCTATTGACAAGAGCGTGCTGGCCGGTAGGTTCGGACATATAACGGGAGCGGTATTCTATCGGACGATCAAGTCCCGGCCGCCGGATGGAGGAACGCCATGAAAGGGGTCGTGTTTCTGGGCGACCGCCAGCTCGAGATCCGAACCTTCGACGATCCCACCCCGGGACAGGGCGAGGTCGTGCTGGAGATGAAGGCCTCGGGCATGTGCGGCAGCGATCTGAAGTTCTATCGCCCGCCTGCCGGCAGCGCGCTGAAGGCGCTGGGCTTCAAGGAGGCCGAGCCGGTTATCGCCGGGCACGAGCCCTGCGGCGTGGTGGTGGCGATCGGCCCAGGCGTCACCGAGAAGGAGGCCCGGATCGGCCAGCGGGTGATGGTGCATCACTACCGCGGCTGCGGCGCCTGTCCGCACTGCTCCACCGGCTGGATGCAGCTCTGCGTCGAGGGGGTGGCGGAGATCTACGGCGTCACCGGCCACGGCGGCCATGCGCAGTACATGAAGGTGCCGGCGCGCACCCTGGTTGAACTGCCCGACGCGCTCTCTTTCGAGACCGGGGCGGCGATCTCCTGCGGCACCGGCACCGCCTGGTCGGCGCTGCACCGGCTGGACCTGCGCGGCGACCAGACCATCGCGATCTTCGGCCAGGGGCCGGTCGGCCTCTCAGGCACCGAGATCGCCGCGGCCCTGGGGGCGCGGGTCATCGCCATCGATATCAACAACCAGCGCCTGGAGCGCGCCCGAGACTTCGGCGCCGACCTCACCATCAACCCGACCGAGACCGATGCCGTCACCGCGATCCGCGAGGCCACCCGCGGGCTTGGCGCGCATGCCAGTCTCGAGGCCTCGTCCGCGCCCGAGGCGCGCCGCCAGGCGGTGCAGTGCCTGCGCACCTGGGGCAAGGCCTGCTACGTCGGCGAGGGCGGCAGCGTGAGCTTGGAGGTCAGCGCCGACATGCTGCGGCGCCAGGCGACGGTCATCGGCTCCTGGACCTTCTCGACCATCGCGCAGGCCGAGTGTGCGGAGTTCATCGCCGCGCGCGGCCTCGACATCGAGAGCCTCTTCACCGACCGCTGGCGGCTGGACCAGGCGGAGGAGGCCTATCGCAGCTTCGACAAGCAGGCCGGCGGCAAGGGCGTCTTCCTGCTCTGAGCGCCGTCGATGCGAATTTTTTGAACGGGAGGGGGAGAACCCCCGGCCCGCGTGCACAACACTGCGAAACGGGAGGATGAGGGCAATGCGGAAGACGGTGACGGCGCTGGTGCTCGGCGCGGCGGTAAGCGGGATCGGCACCATGCCGGCCGCGGCGGAAGAGACTCTGGTCTATGCGAACTACCTGTCGGAGGTCTTCTCGCCCAGCAAGGCCGACCTCTGGTTCATGGACGAGGTGGAGAAGCGCAGCAACGGCGAGATCACCTTCGAGAAGTACTTCAGCGGCTCGCTGCTGAAGGCCCCGGACCTCTATCCCGGCCTGCAGAACGGCGCGGCTGACATGGTGACCGGCACGCCGGCGGCCTACAACCGCGGCGACTTCCGCCTCTCCAACGTCGTGCTGCCCTACATCTCCTCGAAGGCAGACGCGGTCGGTGCTGCGCTGATCGAACTCTACGAGTCCAACCCCGACTTCCAGAACGAGTTCGCCAGCCGCAACGCCAAGGTGCTCTATCTGGTGCCCTGGGCGGAGAACACCTTCTGGGGCAGCAAGCCGCTGGCCACGGTGAAGGACTTCGACGGCATGAAGGTCCGTGGCGTGCAGGCGATCGCCGACTCGGTGCAGAAGATGGGCGCGACCCCGGTCGCCATGGCCTGGCCGGAGGCGGTCGAGGCGCTGAACCGCGGCATCATCGATACGCTCTCTTCGGCACCCTTCGACTCCGCCGTGGTCGGCGGCGTCTATGAGATCGCCAAGGTCGGCTCCGACGGCGGCGGCATGGGCATCTTCTCCTTCGCGCCGACCTCCATGAACATGGACCGCTGGAACGAGCTCAGCGACGAGCACAAGAAGATCATCCTGGAGGTCGCGGCCGAGGTGCCGGCGGTCTATCTGAAGCTGCTGGACGCGCAGCTCCAGAAGGCTGCCGAGACGCTCTGCGCCTACGACGGCGACCTCTCGATCACCCCCTTCTCGGCCGAGGAGCGCGCCAAGGCGCAGGAGATCGCCGCCAAGCCGGTGCATGCCGAGTGGGTGGTCTGGGCCAAGGAGACCAACGACGTCGACACCCAGGCGCTGCTGGACCAGTACGTGAGCCTGGTGCGCAAGTACGAGGAGAGCTCCACCTGGAAGGACGGCTTCGAGCGCTACGCCGACTGCAAGACGAACTAGCCTGACGCGGCCGGGCCCAGCGCCCGGCCGTTCTTCGCTCCGGCGGGGGAGAAGCCATGCGGCTCTTGAGCGGATTCATTCGGTGGATGGGGACCCTGGGCGGGTTCGGCACGCTCGCGGTGATGATCGTGGTGATCGTCGACGTGGGCGGGCGCGCGCTCTTCGACCAGCCGCTGCCGGGCGGCAACGAGTTCGCCGAGCTGCTGCTGGTGGCCCTGATCTTCCTCGGCCTCGCCGCCGCCCAGCAGCGCCGCCAGCACTACCGGGTCGAGGTGCTGACCAACCATCTCTCACCGGGCCTGCGCCGGGTGCTCTCCGCCATCGGCCTGCTGGCGAGCCTGCTGGTGGTGGGGCTGCTGGCCTGGCTCAGCCTGCGCCATGCCTGGCAGGCGACGCTGAAGGGCGAGGCCAGCTACGGCATCATCTCCTTTCCGATCTGGCCAGCGCGCCTGGTGGTCGCCATCGGCCTGGCGCTGCTGGCGATGCAGCTTCTGATCGATTTCTGCCGCACCCTCTTCTCCGCCCAGCCGGCCGACGAGGCCCCCAGCGACGAGGCCCCCAGCGACGAGGCCCCCAGCGACGAGGCCCCCAGCGAAGAGGCCCTGGCCGGCGGTCAAGAGTGGGTGGAGTAGGGCCGTCCGATGGATCCCTATCTCGCGGGCTCCGCGATCATCGCCCTGCTGCTGGTGCTGCTGCTTGGCGGCATGCCGATCGCCTTCGCGCTCGCCGCCTCCGGCGTGGTCGGGCTGCTGCTGGACCGGCCCTGGCGGGCGATCGACTACCTGCTCTCCACCTTCGCCTATTCCAACACGGCGCACTTCGCCTACGTGGTGCTGCCGCTCTTCCTTTTCATGGGCCACATGGCCTTCTCGGCCGGGCTCTCGAAACGCGCTTTCGACGCCGGCCAGCAATGGCTGGGGCGGATTCCCGGCGGGCTGGCGGCCGCGACCGTCTTCGCCTGTGCCGCCTTCTCCACCGTCTGCGGCTCCAGCGTCGCCACTGCCTCGACCATGGCCAAGGTGGCGCTGCCGGAGATGCTGCGCCACGGCTACCAGCAGCGCCTGGCGGCCGGCTGCGTCGCCGCCGGCGGCACCCTGGGGGCGCTGATCCCGCCCAGCGGCATCCTGGTGATCTACTCGATCGTCACCCAGACCTCGCTGCTGGACCTCTTCCTCGCCGCCTTCATTCCCGGCGTGCTCACCGCACAGCTCTACATCCTCGGCATCTGGGTGATGGTGAAGCGCAACCCGGAGCTGGCCGGGACCCCGGTCACCGAGCGCTTCACCTGGCGCGAGCAGATGAAGGCCGCCGGCCGCGCCTGGGAGGTCCTGCTGCTCTTCGCTCTGGTCATGGGCAGCATCTATCTGGGCGTCGCCACCCCGACCGAGGCGGCTGCGCTGGGCGCGGGCTTCTCGCTTCTGGCGGTGCTGCGCCGGCCGGGCCGCTGGCGCAACCTGGGCCAGGGGCTGCAGGAGACCGGATCGGCCACCTGCTCGATCTTCGCGCTGATCATCGGCGCCGGCCTCTTCAGCCTGGGCCTCTCGACCACCCAGCTCCCGACCCGCTTGGCGGAACTGGCCGGCGGGCTGGAGCTCTCGACCACGGCGTTGGTGATCGTGGTGCTGTTGCCCTACCTGCTGCTCGGCATGTTCCTGGACGGCGTCTCGCTGCTGCTGATCACCATGCCGATCGTCTTTCCGATCATCACTCAGGCCGGCTATGACCCGGTGCTCTTTGGCCTGCTGGTGACCAAGGCGGTGGAGATCGGCTGCATCACGCCGCCGGTCGGCCTCAATGCCTTCGTCGTCAAGAGCGCTGCGCCCGAGGTCTCGATCGGCGAGGTCTTCCGCGGCTGCGTGCCCTTCGTCTTCATGGAACTGATCATCGTCGGCCTGCTGATCGCCTTCCCGGACGTCTTCCTCTTCATGATCCGGGATTGAGGTGCGGTCGCGCCCTGAATGAGAAGGTGGACAAGGATATGAGTGACGCAAAGGGAAAAACCCAAGTGCTGGACGTCGCCGTGGTCGGCGCCGGTTTCGCCGGACTCTATGCCTTGCACCGGCTGCGCAAGCTGGGCTTCGCGGTGCGCGTCTTCGAGGCCGGCAGCGGCGTCGGCGGCACCTGGTTCTGGAACCGCTATCCGGGTGCGCGCTGCGACGTCGAGAGCCTGGAGTACTCCTACGCCTTCTCCGACGAGCTGCAGCAGGACTGGTCCTGGCCCGAGCGCTACTCGGCCCAGCCCGACATCCTGCGTTACGCCAACTACGTCGCCGACCGCTTCGACCTCCGGCGCGACATCCAGCTGAACACCCGGATCGCCGCGGCCTCCTTCGATGCCGAGCGCAACCTCTGGACCCTGGAGACCGACGCGGGCGAAACCATCGAGGCACGCTTCTGCATCATGGCGACCGGGAACCTCTCGACCCCGAAGGTCCCCGACTTCAAGGACATCGAGCGCTTCGCCGGCACCTGGTACCACAGCGCGCTCTGGCCTGAGGAGGGCGTGGACTTCAGCGGTCTCAGGGTCGGCGTGGTCGGTACTGGCTCGACCGGCATCCAGATGATCCCGCTGATCGCCCAACAGGCCAAACACCTGACCGTCTTCCAGCGCACCCCCAACTTCAGCCTGCCGGCCCGCAACGCGCCGATGGAGCCGGAGCGCGAGGCCAGGACCAAGGCCCGCTATCCGGAGATCCGGCAAGAGGCGAAGACCAGCGGCTTCGGCGTCTCTGGCTTCCCCTTGCCGACCAGGTCGGCGCTGGAGGTCAGCCCCGAAGAGCGTCAGGAGATCTTCGAGGGCTTCTGGCGGGAGGGTGGCTACATCGGCCTGCTGTCCTGCTTCACCGACTTCATGACCAGCGAGGAGGCGAACGAGACCGCCGCCGCCTTCGTGCGCGACAAGATCAGAGGCATCGTGAAGGACCCGGAGGTGGCCGAGCTGCTGGCCCCCAAGACCTATCCGATCGGCAGCAAGCGGGTCTGTCTCGACACTAACTACTATGAGACCTTCAACCGCGAGAATGTGACCCTGGTGGACGTGAAGAAGGCGCCGATCGAGGAGATCACCGAGGCCGGCCTGCGCACCGCCAAGGCTGACTACCAGCTGGACGCCCTGGTCTTCGCCACCGGCTTCGACGCCATGACCGGCGCACTGAAGGAGATCGACATCACCGGCCGCGACGGGCTCACCATCGCCGAAAAGTGGGCAGGCGGGCCGATGACCTACCTGGGCATCGCCATCGCCGGCTTCCCCAATCTCTTCATGGTGACCGGCCCCGGCAGCCCCAGCGTGAAGAGCCAGATGATCCTCTCGATCGAGCAGCACGTCGACTGGATCACCGCGCTGCTGGAGAGCGCTCGCCGCGACCGGATGGTGCGGATCGAGGCGACCGAGGAGGCCGAGGCGCGCTGGGTCGGCCACGTCAACGAGGTCGCCAACCGCACCCTCTATCCCAAGGCGAACTCCTGGTACATGGGCGCCAACATTCCGGGCAAGCCGCGGGTCTTCATGCCCTATGTCGGCGGTGTCGGCGCCTATCGCGAGCGCTGCGACGCGGTGGCTGCTGCCGGCTACGACGGCTTCGTGTTGACCTCGGCAGCGCAGGAGGCGCACAAGCGCTCAGCCCTCGGCGCCGCGTGAGGCGCCGGCAGCGAACGGACTCGAACAAGCGAAGCGGGAGTGAAGGATGGGACGGCTCAACGGCAAGGTCGCGATGATCACGGGTGCGGCCGGTGGAATCGGACGGGCAGCGGCGAGGCTCTTCGCGGCCGAAGGCGCGCAGCTCCTGCTGATCGACCTGGATGGCGCCACCCTAGCTGACCTGGCCGACGAGCTGGGCCACGAGCGGGTCGAGGCCGTCACCGCCAACGTGACGGATGCCGAGGCCATCGAGGCTGCCGTCGCGCTGGCGCTGGACCGCTTCGGGCATCTCGACATCGGCCTGCTCAATGCCGGCATCGAGGGCAAGCCCGGCAAGATAACCGAGATGCAGGACGAAGAGTTCGACCGGGTGATGGCGGTCAACGTCCGCAGCGTCTGGCTCGGCCTCAAATACCTGATGGCTGCGATGGAAAAGAGCGGCGGGTCCATCGTCATCACCTCGTCCACCTCCGGCCTCCGCGCGGTGCGGGGCATGGCTCCCTATACCTGCAGCAAGCACGCCGTCATCGGCCTGATGAAGGCGGCCGCGATGGAGGGGGCAGCGAACAAGATCCGGGTGAACACGGTCAACCCCGCGCCGATCGACACCGCGATGATCACCCGGCTGGAGGAAGCCCTCTATCCCGACGGCAATGGCCGGCAGATGGCCGCCGGCGTACCGCTCGCCCGCTACGGCGAGCCGGAGGAGGTCGCCAGGATGATGCTCTTCCTGGCCTCGGACGAGAGCAGCTATTGCACCGGCAGCGTCTACATGGTCGACGGCGGCGTCACGGCTGGCCGGGCTTGACGGACCTTGGCCCGAGAAGGATATCCGTCTCGGGCCGTTCGTTCCCTGCCTAGCAAAAGGAAAGTGGTCCTACGGTCAAATCGTAGGACGACAATAAAATACATATTTCAATGAGTTATAGATCTTTGTGTTGTACAAGATTTTGTCGCCCTACGGCTTGACCGGAGGGCCAGTCGACGCTTTTAGAAAGGATGCATTGAGAGCGCGATCACCGGACCCAAACGAGTTTCTTTGAGCACTACGCAACCAGGCGCACACCGCTCACCCCGCGGCAGCAAGCGGCTGGGCGGAAACCTCCAGCTCGCTCTCGACCGCCCGCACGAAGGCATCCGACCCGATCTCCTGACCGCCGCGCAGGCGGTAATGGGCGAGGCAGTCTTCCACCTTCTCCAGGATCTCGGCGCGGCTGGCCGGCCAGGCCGGCGAGCCCGGATAGTGGGCGGCCTCGGCGCTGGCCAGCAGGCTGTTGCCGCGCATCGCGGTCAGACGGACCGTGCCGTGGTCGATGCCGCTTGGCGCCGGTCCGACCAGCGGCTCCTCGCTCATGCTGACCCGGCGCAGCAGGGCCTGGACCGCCGGCTGGCGGACCGCCTCGTCCTCGAAGGCTGCGAGGCCGACCGCGCCTTCCAGCAGGGCCGCGGCCACGGTGTAGGGGCCGGAGAACTTGGCCTCCAGGCCGCTCTCCGGCACGGTGACGCGCAGCGCCTTGGTGCAGCCGTAGGGGGCCAGCACCTCGATCCTGAGGTCGGGATCCTCGAGCACCGCCGGGTCCAGCTTGCCGCGCAGGTCGAGCGCCGCGGCGATCGGGCGGTGGGCCATGTAGCAGCAGGGATAGAGCTTGCGCGACAGACTCTCCGGCCCGGCCGCCAGCTCGATGCCGGCGCCGTCGGCGTTGCTGGGGACGCCGTCGTAGAGGTCGAGGAAGCCCTTCTCGCCGAAGGCGTCGTAGGCCGCCTCCAGGCCGTTCGCGGCCAGGCGCGCGGCGCGCACCCCGGCGGCGGCGGCGAGGCCGGCGTGCAGCGGCTTGGCCATGGAACCGAAGTTCACCTGGGTGCCGCCGGCCTGCGAGACGCCGATCGAGAGCGCGCTGCGGAAAGCCCGTTCCTCCAGCCCCATCAGCTGCGCCACGGCCGCCGCCGCGGCGACCGCGCCGATGGTCGAGGTCGCATGCCAGCCACGGTCGTAGTGGTGGAAGCCCAGTGCCTCGCCCAGTGCCACGTTGGTGGCCAGGCCAGTCAGGAAAGCCGCGGGCAGACGCTCGCGCAGCGCCGGCTCGGCCCGCGTCATCGCGACCAGGGCCGGCACCAGTACGGCGCTGGGGTGGGTGACGCTGGTGGTGTGGACGTCGTCGAAGTCCAGCGCATGCGCGGCCGTGCCCCAGACCAGCGCTGCGCGCTCGGGATCGGCCGTGGGGCCCGCCGCATTTGGAGCGGCAACCTCGGGATAGGTCTTGCGGATCGCCTGGCTCACCGGCTCGAACCAGCCAGCCAGGGTGACGGCGAAGGTGTCGAGAACGGCGGTGGAGATCTCCGCGCGCACCGCGGGGGAGGGCGCCTCCTGCCGGGCCGCGCAGGCCAGGATCTTGTCGGTCAGCATCTCTGCGCTCCCTTGACTCCTCATATTGTTCGGACATTAGAAAGCGGGTGCCTTCGGGTCAACGGTAACCTGCCCGGAGGGATGCTTGACCTCGCCCGCCGCGGGATTTATTCGGCCCTAACGTGAGGATTGCCGACACCGATTGGAGGAGCGCGGCGTGAACAAGAGCTACGAGACCCTGCTGCTGGAGGCCGATACGCCGGAGGTGCTGCGCATCGTGATGAACCGGCCGCAGGTGGCCAACGCGCTGAACACCCAGATGGGCCTCGACCTGGTTGACTGCCTGGAGGCCCTGGCGATGGATCCGGGACCGGTGCGCTGCCTGATCCTGACCGGGGCCGGCGACAAGGCCTTCTGCGCCGGCGGCGACCTGAAGGAGCGCAACGGCATGAGCGAGGAGACCTGGGGGCTGCAGCACCTGATCTTCGAGCGCATGGCCCGCGCGCTGGTGACCCAGCCGCTGCCGCTGATCGCGGCGGTGAACGGGGCGGCCTACGGCGGCGGCTGTGAGATGACGGGCGCCTGCGACTTCGTCTATGCGGCCGAGCATGCCCGCTTTGCGCTGACCGAGGCGAAGCTGGGCATC
Organism: Rhodospirillaceae bacterium N.6G; assembly: GCA_046233115.1. GTDB lineage: Bacteria > Pseudomonadota > Alphaproteobacteria > Kiloniellales > JACOMY01 > JACOMY01. Next base: position 105,982 of record JBJXHM010000001.1, read on the forward strand.
ATCCCGGGCGCCGGCGGCACCCAGACCCTGAGCCGCGCCATGGGCGAGCGCCGGGCGCTGGAGCTGATCATGACGGCCCGGCCCTTCTCGGCCCAGGAGGCGGAGCAGTGGGGCTTGGTCAACCGGGTGCTGCCGGCCGAGAGCCTGCTGGCCGAGGCGCAGGCCACGGCAGAGATGATCGCGCGCAACGCACCGCTGAGCGTGCGCCAGGCCAAGCAGGCGATCCGCCGCGGCGCCGGCATGGCGCTGCTCGATGGCATGGCCTTCGAGATCGAGGCCTACAACCGCCTGGTCCCCACCGAAGACCGTCGCGAGGGCGTGGCCGCCTTCAACGAGAAGCGCACGCCGCGGTTCAAGGGCAAGTAGCTGCCGGACGCACGCGGCCCCGGAGAGGATCGTCTCGCTCCGGGGCCCTTAGTTTGGGTTGCCTGGGCTTGGATCTAGCCGTAGACGAAGTGCTCGACGTTGGTGATCAGGACGCCGGCCGGCAGCGACGCGCCGTGATCGAGGAAGAGCGTGTCGTCGCCGGCACCGCCGTCGTAGATCTCCCCGGCGACCAGCGCCTGCTGGTTGCCCACGACCAGGACATCGTCCCCTGAACCGCCGAAGAGCGAGTCCTTGCCCTTGCCGCCTTCCAGGACGTCGTTGCCGCTGTTGCCCATCAGGTCGTCCCAGCCGCGGTTGCCGGAGATGCGGTCGTCACCGGCGCCGCCGTTCATCCGGTCTTGGCCCTCCTGGCCGTGCAGGTGGTCGTCGCCCAGTCCGCCACGGACGAAGTCGTCGGACGTACCGGCGAAGACGAAGTCGTCACCGCCGTTGCCCTCGAGCGAATCGTCGCCCGATCCGCCGTAGAGCCAGTCACGGCCCTTGTCTCCAGAGAGCGAGTCGCCGTCGTCGCCGCCGTAGAGCCAGTCTTCGTTGCGGCCGCCGAAGAGGCTGTCCTCGCCGGAGCCGCCGTGGAGATGGTCGCTGCCTTGATCGCCGTAGAGCCGATCCTTGCTGGCGCCACCGAAGAGCTGGTCGTCGTCGCGCTGGCCGTACAGCAGGTCGTCGCCGGCTCCGCCCTTCAGGTTGTCGTCGCCCTGCCGCCCGAGGAGCTTGTCGTCGTCCTGCTGGCCGGCCAGAGAATCGTCACCGGAACCGCCGTCGAGCCGGTCGTCGCCGCGGCCGCCGAAGACATGGTCGGAGCCGCTGCCGCCGTGCAGGCCCCGATTGTCATCGTCGTCGCCCCAGAGGGTATCGTCTTCATCGTCCGCGGTAAGGCTGTCCTCAGGGCTGCCGCTGGCAAGGCTATCCTCGGGGCTACCGCCGGCGAGACTGTCTTCCGGGCTTCCGCCGGCGACAGTGCCATCGGTGAGAGAATCCTGCGCGCTGAGCGGGTCTAGAGCTTCGGTTTCATGTGAAATGGCCATGGATATTGCTCCTATGCTAAAGCCTCACGAAGCTCCGATTGTTGACGCACCTCGGGCGTTGGGCGGATGCAGGGCCTGCATCCACCAATCTTCTTGCGGTGATTGGTGGAACATTATCGAAGCTTGATGAGTAAACACCTGGCCGGGGCCTGTTCTTCCCAAGAAGGCAAAATTTTTTTGGAGAGGCGGGATGAAGGACCAGAGTCCGGGATCGGGGCGGCACGGAACCTGGCAGGAGCGACCCGCCGAGATCCGCTCCGTGGCTTTAACCGGCACTGCCGAAGTCTGGGTCAACGGCCGCAACGTCTGGCGCGAGGGAGCATCGACCGGCGCCCGCCCCGGCCGTGCCATCCGCCGCCGCAGCCTGACCTTGTGACGGCTGCTAGCTGGCCTTGGCGCCCCGAACGGGATTAGGCTGACGCCTCGGCATTTGGGAGCGGAGGGGGCATGAACCCGGCGAGCAGGCAGCGGCTCTGCGCCATCCTGGTGGCGGACGTGGTCGGCTTTTCGCGCCTGATGGCCGAGGACGGACCGGCTACCCTGGCGGCCCTCAAGCGCCTGCGCCAGGAGATCTTCGCTCCCGCCATCCAGCGGCATCAGGGCTGGATCGTCAAATTGATGGGCGACGGTGCTCTGGTCATCCTGCCCTCGGCCCAGGGTGCCGTCGCCGCGGCGATGGAGATCCAAGGCCGGATCGCCGAAGAGCCGAGCCGGCCGCGGCTGCGCATCGGCATCAATCTGGGCGACGTCATGGAAGAGGGCCAAGACGTCTATGGCGACAGCGTCAACCTGGCCGCCCGGCTGGAAGCCATGGCCCCGCCGGGCGGCCTCTGCATCTCGGCCCTGGTCCATGCCTGCCTGGATCCCGACCTGGGCAAGGCCTTCACCGACGCCGGCATTCATCGGGTCAAGAACATCCAGCGGCCGATCGGGGTCTTTAGCTGGCCCTCGGGTGCTGCGCTGAGGCCGGGCGAGGCGGAGGACATGCCGAGCCGCGCGGCCAGCGTGGCGCTGGCCCCCTTCCGCGATCTGAATGAAGCGGCTGCCAGCCTGGCCATCGCCGCGGGCTTGACCGAGGACCTGGTCGCCCATCTCCACGCCCTGGACGAGATCGACCTGGTGCAGGCGCCTGCCGGCGCGCAAGACATGACGGCCGGCCAGCTCGGCCGCAGTCTCGGGGTCGACTGGCTGCTGCGCGGCGCCGTTCGTGCCATCGGCGAGCACTTGCGTGTCACCGTCGAGCTGACCGACTGCAGCGCCGATCGCTGCGTCTGGGCGCGGCGCTTCGACAGCCCCACGACCGCCGATTTCGCCTTTCAAGACAGCCTGGTCGAGGAGGTGGCGACGACCCTTCAGGTGACCGTGGCCGACGGCGAGCAGGCGATGGTGTGGCGCAGCGAAGCCGGCGACCCGGAGGCCTATCAATGCTTCCTGCAGGCCCGCGCTGGCTACAAGGAGTATCGCCGCGCGGGGATCGAGCGCGCGCGCGATCTCTATCTCAAGGCGATGCGGATCAATCCGCGCTTCGCGGCGGCACTGGTCGGGCTGGCGCGGACCCACATCGAGATGGTGGCCTTCGGCTGGTCCGAGGACCGCAAGGCCAGCCTCGCCGAGGCGCACCGCCTGCTGGAAGAGGCCTTTTCGCTGGTGCCGAACCATGCGCTGGCCTGCTCTGAGATGGCACATCTGCTGATGTTCGAGGATGCCTTCGACGAGGGGCTTGACTGGGCGCTGAAGGCCACCCGCCTGGCACCCAGCTTCGGCGACGCCTATCATGTCTGCGCGACCCTGATGAACTGTCTGGGTCGATCCGAGGATGCCCTGCACTACATTCGCGAAGCGATCCGGCGCACACCGACCGCGCCGGATTTCTACCTGGTGACCCTCTGCGACGCTTATGTCGGCCTGGAGCGCTGGCGCGAGACCGCAACCCTGGCCCGGCGCATCCTGACGCGGCGGCCGGACTGGCTGATGAGCCGTGCTGCGCTGGTGATCGCCTTGGTCGGGCTGGGGCAACTGGCCGAGGCGCGTCGCGAGGCAGAGGCCATCGCGGCACGCAGCAAGAGCTTCACCGCCGCTCGCTGGCGCCGCACGATGTTCTATTCCGAGCGGGCCGACATGCCTCGCCTGGAGGCCATGCTGGTCGAAGCGGGCTTAGCGAAGTAGCCGAGCCTCCCGATCAGGCGTCTGCATCCTGATCTACATCTTTGAAACATAGAGCGGACCGAAATCGGCTTGTGCCTACCGACTGCGGTCCGCCTGAAGTTTGGGTCCGGGAGAGAGAATCGTCGTCGCCAACGATCCTCTCCGTCCGAGATCCGCCTTAACGCATGACGAAGGGGTTGGCTGGCGCGCCCTTGGCGTAGGAGAGCCAGACGCTCTTGGTCTCCAGGAACTCGCGGATCGCCTCCACGCCGCTCTCGCGGCCGATGCCGGAGTGTTTCATGCCGCCGAAGGGCATCATATAGCTCACCGCGCGGTAGGTGTTGACCCAGACCGTGCCGGCCTTCAGCGCCGAGGACATGCGCACCGCCCGGCCCATGTCCTGGGTCCAAACACCGGCGGCCAGGCCGTAGATCGTGTCGTTGGCGATGCGCACCGCGTCGGCCTCGTCCTCGAAGCCGATGATCGAGAGCACCGGGCCGAAGACCTCCTCGCGGGCGATCCGCATCTCAGGCGTCACGTCGGTGAAGATGGTCGGCTCGACGAACTGACCGCCCGGCAAGTCGGGGTCCTTGGCCGGGCTGCCGCCCAGGAGGCAGCGCGCGCCCTCGGACTTGGCGATCTCCATGTAGTCCAGGATCTTCTGGAACTGGGGCGCCGTGGTCACCGGGCCGATGTTGGTGTCGGCCTCCATCGGGTTGCCCTTCTTGGCCGACTGGCCCAGCGCCACGATCCGCTCGGCGAAGGCCTCCTTGATCGAGTTCTGCACCAAGAGACGCGAGCCGGCGATGCAGGTCTGCCCGGTGGCTGCGAAGATGCCGGAGATGACGCCGGCGGCGGCGGCATCGAAGTCGCAGTCCTCGAAGACGATGTTGGGCGACTTGCCGCCCAGCTCCAGGGAGACCCGCTTCATCGTCTTGGCCGCCTGCGCGTAGATCCGCGCCCCGGTGGCATCCGAGCCGGTGAAGGTGATCTTGGCGACGTCGGGATGATCGACCAGGGCCGATCCGGTCTCCGGCCCCAGGCCGGTCACCACGTTGAAGACGCCGTCGGGGAAGCCGGCCTGGCGGGTGAGGTCGGCAAACTCCAGGGTCGAGGCCGAGGCGAACTCTGAGGGCTTGATCACCACCGAGCAGCCGGCGGCCAGCGCCGGGGCGCACTTCCAGGCGACGAAGAGCAGCGGCGAGTTCCAGGCGGTCAGCGCCGCCACCACGCCGATCGGCTCGTGCCGGGTGAAGGCCATGATGTCGGGTTTGTCGATCGGCATGACCGAGCCCTCGACCTTGTCGGCCAGGCCGGCGAAGTAGCGCCACCACTCGGGATGATACTTCATCTGCCCGCCCATCTCGGCCAGCAGCTTGCCGTTGTCGCGCACCTCGACCTCGGCCAGGCGCTGGGCGTTCTGCTCCACCAGGTCGGCCAGGCGCAGCATCATCCGGCCGCGCTGGCTGGGTGTCATCTTCGACCAGGGCCCCTCGTACATGGCCTTGTGGGCGGCCTTCACGGCGCGGTCCACGTCCTCGGCCGAGCTCTTTGGCACCCGTGCCCAGACCTCGCCGCGGTAGGGGTCGATGCTGTCGATCCACGCGCCGGACAGCGGCTCGACATAGCTGCCGTCGATGAAGTTGTTGTAGGTCTTCGTCACGTCGTCCCTCCTTGCTGGAGCAGCCGTTGCCCCTTGCCCGCAGTCTTGCATGGAGGGGGCTGCCTGACGAGACGCCTGGGCCTGCGCCTGGCGGGAGTCGCCTATGCTCGGCTCCAGCTCAAGCCGCCCGCAGCCCTACCGGCGAGGCACCTTCCGCCGTACCATGAAGGCCGCAATCCGTGCGCTCGGCTCGCCAGACGCGAAGGCTGTTGCCATCGAGGCGGCGGCGGCCTCGATCGCCTCGGGGAAGGTCTTGCCGTCGATCTCCGCCATCCAAGCCTTGGTCTCCCGGATCGCCACGGCGGGGCGTGCGCCCAGCGCCTGGGCCAGCGTCAAGGCCTCCCCCGGTAGGGCGTCGCTCGGTACGACCCGGCTCAGCAGTCCGATCCGCAGCGCCTCCTCGGCCTCGACGATGCGCCCCGTCAGGCTCATGTCCAGGGTCGCGCCGAAGCCGATGACCCGCTGCATCACCCAGGGGCCGAGGATGCTCGGCAGGCCGACGTTGATCTCGGTCTGCGCGAAGCGGGCCAGCGGAGAGCCGATGCGGATGTCCGCATGCAGGGCGAGTTGCATTCCGGCTCCCGCCGCGATGCCGTTCACCGCCGCCACCGTCGGTTTGGGAAAGAGCCGGACCGCCTGATAGAAGGCGCCGAGCGTGCGAATCCATTCCGCCGCGCTGCCGCTGTCGATGGCGGCCAGCTCGTCCAGGTCCTGACCTGAGGAGAAGGCGCCGCCCGCGCCGGTCAGCACCACGGCCTTGATCGCCTCGTCGTCAGCAAAGCTGGCCAGGAGGTCGACGATACGGACCCGCATTGCCGCGTCGACGGCGTTCAGCCGGCCCTCCCGCGAGAGCGTCAGGCTCGCCACGCCATCCTCTATCTCCACCACGACAGGGTCCTGCACCGTCACCGTCCACCTCGCTTCATGTTGATCTTGCTACTGACGGGTGGAGAAGTGCAGCGCAGGCACCCGGCCTGTCCCGACCCTAGTTCGGAGCATACTGATCTCGGGCTTTGGTGCTGCCTGCTGGGTCGGCCGGTGGCGGCGGCAGCATGGAATCGCTCAGCGCCTCGACCTGGCGTCCGCGGAAGAAGGCCAGCAGGAAGTTGACGAAGGCGTGTACCTTCGGCGGCACCTGGCGCGACTTCTCGTAGACCACGTAGATCGAGTGGTCGAAGGTGTTCACCGGGGTGACGCTGTAGCCCGGCAGCACCTGCACCAGGCGCCCGTCGGTGAAGGCGTCGCCCAGGCACCAGACCGGCAGCAGTGCGATGCCGGCCCCGGCCAGAACCGACTGGCGCAGCACCTCGGAGTTGTTCACCTGCAGGGTGCCGTGGACGCGCAGCTCCCTGGTGCCCTCCGAGGTGCGGAAGCGCCAGGTCGCATAGCCGTCGTCGTAGCGGCCGTCCAGGTAGGTCAGGCAGTTGTGGTCCAGCAGATCCTCCGGCTTGCGGATCGGCGGATGGCGGTCGAGGTAGGCACGGGAAGCGAAGAGGATGCGCGGCGAGGCATCCCACAGCTTCCGCACCGCCAGCGACGGCTCCTCCAGGTTGCCCAGCCGGATCGCGACATCGATCTTGTGCTCGATCAGGTCGCGCGGGTCCTCGGTCAGCAGCAGTTTCACCGTGATGTCGGGGTATCGCTCCTGGAACTGCGGCAGCGCGCGCGCCAGGAACTGCAGGCCGACCGCGGTGCGGGTGTGGACGTGCAGCAGGCCGCGCGGGTTCGACTGATGCTCGGCCAGCATGGAGTCCAGCTCGTTGAAGCGGTCGAGCAGTTCCAGCGCCCGGTCGTAGAAGAGGTGTCCGGCTTCGGTCACGGTCAGCTTGCGGCTGGTTCGGTAGAAGAGGCGAACCCCCATCTCGGCCTCCAGCGCATTGATCTGCCGCGAGACCGAGGCCGGCGACAGCCCCAGGACGCGACCGGCGGCAGAGAAGCTTCCTGTCTCCACAACCTTGGTCAGGAGCCGCAGGTTTCTAGGCGCTTTCATCCTCCATCCCATCGTTCGTTGCACTTATTACAAAGATGGTAGTCATCGTATGGCAATTTCACAACCCAACCCGTGATCCTAGCATCTTCTGTAGAACAGGGCCGGAGCGGTTCCTCACAGGGAGCCTGCAAACCAGACTGCAAGGCGGCGGCCCGTGACGGGAGGGACTGAGATGCAGGGCACCTATCACTATTTCCCACAGGAGAGGATCGTCTTCGGCACGCCGATGGCCGAGGCGCTACAGGCCGAGATGACGGCCATGGGGGCCGAGCGCGTCTTTGTCCTTTCCTCACAGACCCTGAGCCGCAAGACCGACACCATCGAGCGCCTTAAGCAGGCCTTGGGCGCCCGCTTCGTCGGACTCTTCGACGAGATGCCGGCGCACTCGCCGCGCAGCGGCGTGCTGGCTGCTGCAGCAAAGGCCCGTGAGAGCAAGCCCGACCTGCTGCTATCCATCGGTGGCGGTTCTTCCATCGACGGCGCGAAGATGGTGCTCTTGGCGCTGGCCGAGGATGCGACGACGCACGAGGATCTGGACCGGCTGCACGTGCGCCGGTCAGAGGCAGGCGGTCTGGTCAATCCCGGCTTCAAGCCAGGTAAGATCAGGCAGATCGCGGTGCCGACCACGCTCTCGGGGGCGGAGTACACCACCACGGCAGGCTCGGTCGACGATGTCCGCCACAAGAAGGACCTCTACGTCGGTCCTTCGCTGGTTCCGGTCGCCGCCATCCTGGACCCGGCAGTCTCGCTGCATACCTCTGACAGCCTTTGGTTTTCCACTGCAGTCCGGGCCATCGACCACGCCGTGGAGTCGATCTACTCGCCGCTGTCGAACCCCTTCACCGACGCGACCTGCATGCATGGCCTGGAGATGATGCAGGCCTCGCTGCGGGCGACCAAGCGGGACCCGGAGAACCTGGAGGCGCGCCTGCAGTCGCTGATGGCGGTGTGGCTCTCGACCAGCGGAATGGGGCGCGGCCAGCACGGCGCCAGCCACGGCATCAGCTACTCGCTGGCGGCGATCGCCAACGTGGCGCACGGTCACTGCTCCTGTGTGCTGCTGCCGGCCACCCTGCGCTTCAACAAGCCGGCGACGGAAGAGCGCCAGGCGCTGGTCGCAGAACTTCTGGGCCAGCCGGGCGGCGATGCGGCCGATGCCTTGCTGGACCTGCTGCGCGAGCTGGAGCAGCCGACCCGGCTGCGCGACGTCGGGGTCAAGCGCGAGCAATTGGAGCCGATCGCGCGCACCGTGATCGCCAGCGGCCAGGCCCTGGGGAATCCGCGCAAGATCACCGGTGAGGCCGACATCATGGAGATCCTGGAGACTGCCTGGTAACCGTGCTGCGGCTGCCGGCGCCACGAGGGCGGCTTATCGCCAAATGCAAAGATGGTTCTTACCGCCATGCCCTATGCAGGGTCGGGCCGGTCTCCTACCATCACAATAACGGGTTGTTCCGGTCTTTCTCATATCGTCTAATGATCGGTTCAACTTCTTCACAAACAGTCAACAAAGTCTGATGGGTCAAGTATCAATCAGGCATCGCAAAACCAAGCGATGGAGAAAACGTCATGAAGTTTGGTCTGTTTTATGAGCATCAGCTGCCGAAGCCGTGGAACGACGAGTCCGAGCGGCAGATGTACCAGGATGCATTGGACCAGGTGGAGCTCGCAGACGGGCTGGGCTACGACTATGTGTGGGAAGTGGAGCATCACTTCCTGGAAGAGTACTCGCACTCCTCCGCTCCGGAGGTCTTCCTGGCAGCCTGCTCGCAGCGGACCAAGAACATCCGCCTCGGCCACGGCGTCATGCTGATGTCGCCCAAGTACAACCACCCGGCGCGCGCCGCTGAGCGCATCGCCACCCTGGACCTGGTCTCCAACGGTCGGGTCGAGTGGGGCACCGGCGAGTCCGCGACGGCGCTGGAGATGGGCGGCTTCATGATGACGCCGGACGAGAAGACGGAGATGTGGCAGGAGGCGACCGAGCAGGCGGCCAACATGCTGGCGATGACGCCTTATCCCGGCTACCAGGGCAGCTATTTCGAGATGCCGCCGCGCAACATCGTGCCGAAGCCGGCACAGCGCCCGCATCCGCCGATGTGGGTCGCCTGCTCACGCCGTGAGTCGATTCACCGTGCCGCCCGCAACGGGCTGGGTGCGCTGGCCTTCGCCTTCGTCGAGCCGGAGCAGGCGGCGCACTGGGTGCAAGAATACTACGACATCATCAAGTCGGAGGAGTGCGTCCCGCTCGCCCACACGGTCAATCCGAACATCGCCCTGGTCAGCGGCCTGTCGGTGCACGAAGACGAGCAGGAGGCCATTCATCGCGGCCTCGACGGCTTCCGCTTCTTCGGCTACTCGCTGGGCTACTACGGCCTCTACGGCGAAGCCCGCCCCGGCCGTTCGGTGGTCTGGGATCGCTTCCTGGAGGTCAAGGACGGGCTCAAGGACAATGCCGGCAACGGCGGCATCGGCACGCCGGAGCAGGTGGCCGAGCACATCCGGCGCTATGAGAACATCGGCGTCGACCAGATCATCTGGGTGCTGCAGAGCGGCCAGAACCAGCACGCCCACATCATGGACACCCTGAAGACCTTCGCGGCACAGGTCATGCCGGAGTTCAAGGGGCGCGAGGCCGAGCGTATGCGCAAGAAGGAAGAGGAACTGGCCCCTTACGTCGAGGCCGCCCTGGCGCGCAAGAAGCGGATGCCGGAGATGAAGGAAGAGGACATCCCGGTGGTCGAGGCCTTCGGGCGCAAGAAGGGGGCCACGGTGGGGACCGCCCAGGGCTCCACCTTCGCCGACCGCGGTGGCTCGATCTCGATTCCGCAGTCCGATCCCCACGCGGCGAAGAAGACCGGGACCGGCGCCTGAGCGTCGTTCCGCCCGGGAGAAGCGGTCGGTCGAGCCTGGAACACGGCTGACCCGCTTCGGCCGAATGTTGCTTGAGTAAATCGTCGTTGCGGGCGATTCCGTCTTCTCCGGATGAGCTTATTGGAGGAGCAGAGCATGGAGCTCGATGCCGACGCAGCAGCCGTCATCGACATGATCCGCGAGTCGGGGCGCCCCCCCTTCGAGCAGTTGGGTGTGGCCGGTGCGCGGGAGGCCTACGACACCTCGCGCAACGCCACCATGGCGCCGCCGCAGGAGGTCGGCGGGATCGAGGATCTGGCGATCCCGCGTGGAGAGGCTGCCGGCAGCATCGCCGCACGGCTCTACCGTCCGCTCGCGCCCTCGGCGTCGCGGCCGCCCGTGCTGGTCTACCTGCACGGCGGCGGCTGGGTGCTGGGCAGCCTGGACTCGCACGAGGGGCTCTGCCGTCGCCTGGCCAACGCGGCCGGCTGTGCCGTGCTCTCGGTCGACTACCGCTTGGCGCCCGAGCATCCCTTCCCGGCGGCGCTGGAGGATACGATTGCGGCAACCCGCTGGATCGCTGGGGCGGCGGCCGGCTTCGGCCTCGACGGCGAACGCCTCGCGGTCGGTGGCGACAGCGCCGGCGCCAACCTGGCCTTGGTCGCAGCACTCGATGCCCGCGATAACGGCGGACCGCGGCTGGCCTATCAGTTGCTCTTCTATCCGGTGACCGACCTGGTGGCGATCAGCGAGTCCTACCGGCTGTTCGGCGAGGGGCACCTGTTGACGCAGAACGCGATGGCCTGGTTCGCCGAGCTCTACCTCGGCGAGTCCGGCAAGCGCGAGGACTGGCGGGTCTCGCCGCTGCGCGCGTCGAGCCTGGCCGGCCTGCCGCCGGCCTACGTGCTGACCGCCAGCCACGACCCTTTGCGCGACGAGGGCGAGGCGCTGGCACGACGGCTGGCCGAGGAGGGCGTGGCCGCCACCTTGGTCCGCGCGCCCGGTCAGGTGCACGGCTTCCTGCCGATGGACCGCCTGGTGTCCGCCGCGGTCACCAGTGTCGAGGCGGCGGCTCGCTACCTGCGCTGCGGCCTGGCGGCAGCGCAACCCTGAGGAGAATGAGGATGGCACAGGACAGGGACGACAAGCTACCGGTCGATGCCTTCAAGGCGGCCATGCGCCGCCTTGCGGGCGGGGTCGCGGTGGTCACCACCAAGGGACCGGACCGCTGGTACGGCATGACCGCGACGGCGCTGATGTCGCTGTCGATGGATCCGCCGTCCCTGGCTCTCGCCGTCAACAGCAGCGCCTCGATCCACACGCCGCTGAACCTGCACCGCGCCTTCTGCATCAACCTGCTGGACAGCAAGCAGGAGTACGTTGGTACCGCCTTCTCGACCCTGCCGAGCGAGGAGCGCTTCACCGTCGGCGACTGGCAGCCCGGTCATCTCGGGCTGCCCTATCTGGTGGGCGCCCAGGCCACGATCTTCTGCACGGCCGAGGCCATGCACACCTACGGCACCCACACGATCTTCATCGGCAAGGTGCTTCAAACTGTGGTGGCGGAGCATGTGCGGCCCCTGGTCTACCTCGACGGCGGCTTCCTCACCGCCTCCAGCGCAGCATGATCGTCAGCCTGACCGAGGGGGCGCCGGCACGCCTGCTGGAGCCCGACGACTTCCGCGCCTTCAAGGTGGTAACGGCGATCGCCGCTGGCGAGGCCCTGCGCCTGGCGGCGGCCGAGGTCGGGCGGCTCGACGAGGGCGGTGATCACCTCTGGGTCTCGCGGACCTGGTTGATGATCGCTGGCGAGGCGGCCGGCGGCGCCGACTGGCGCAAGGGGGCCGAGGCGATGCTGGCCTATGCTGACGGCAAGGGCTGGACCGACCCTGAGACGGGTGCCGTACGCGCCCACATCAAGCGTCGCTGACCGTCCCGGGCAGGGTGTTGTGAAATAGTTGATCGTCATGGCCGGGCTTGTTCCGGCCAGGTGCGTTTTGGTTTCGCGCCCTGGTTTTCCGGATTGCTGTGACAACAACACGTAGACCCCCGGATCAAGCCCGGAGGTTTCAGCATAGCTTGTGCATTTGTATAATAAAATGATTACTATTTCTTGCCTAAACAGCATTGGATCGAGTCCGGCCACGCCCTTGGCCAACTGGTGAATGGCCGCGCGGTAGCGCGCCGCCTGAACGCCAACCCTATCCAACGCCGCAGGGCTCTATCTTCACCTGTTGACCTACAACTTTGTGAGCTGCCTGCACACGCTGGAGACACGCTTCGGGCGATTTCTTGCTTGCTCGGGCTCATCCTTGCCCGCAGGTTGCTCATCAGAATGAAGACCTCCGGGTAAATGTTCCTCTCAAGCGCTTGGGGAAAGATGGTGGCGGCTTGCTCTCCCGGGATTGGCGGACGCAGTCATCATCAAGAATTGGCCGGGACGAGAAGGGAAGGGAAGGACCATGGCGACACTTTCGGGCACTGCGGGTCTCAACGACAGTCTGGTCGGAACGAATCTGGCGGACTTCATCTACGGGCTCAGCGGCAACGACAGCCTCTACGGTCTCAGCCAGCAAGATTCCCTGTTCGGGGGCAGCGGCGACGATCGCCTTTTCGCCGGCAGCGGAGGCGACTCTGTCCTCGACGGTAGCGTGGGCGATGACCGCCTCTACGCCGGCGAGGGTTTCGATAGTTTCCTCTTTGGCGGCAGCGGCGCGGATCTCCTCTTTGGCGGCATGGGAGGCGACCGCCGCTTCTACGGCGGCAGCGGGCTCGATACCTTCTACGGTGGTTCCGGCTTTGATGCCTTTTTCTTCGGCGGCAGTGGCAAAGACACGCTCTTCGGTGATCTGGAGCCGGACACAGGGTTCTATGGGGGCAGCGGCGACGACCTCATTTTCGGCGGCGATGGAATTGACTTGAGCTTCTATGGTGGGCCCGGCGCCGATAGTCTGTACGGTGGCGCCGAACGCGACTTCAATTTCTTTGGCGGCACGGGCGATGATGCCCTCTTTGGCGGAGATGGCGTTGGTGTCTCCTTTTTCGGCGGTAGTGCCAATGACACCCTGTCGGGCGGCGGCACCGTCGACGGGTTTTTCTTCGGAGGCATTGGCAATGACGAGCTTTCCGGCGGCAGCGCCGTCGACATCCAGTTCTTCGGCGGTCAGGGGCTAGATTCCCTGTTCGGCGGGTCCGGCACCGACTTTGGGCTCTACGGCGACGACGGTGATGATCGGCTCTACGGCGATGCCGGCAACGACGGCGGCCTCTTCGGGGGTCAGGGCCTGGATGGTCTCTATGGCGGGTCCGGCGACGATGCCTCGTTCTATGGCGGCACGGGCGACGATAGGCTCTTCGGTGGTAGCGGCGATGACCGGCAGTTCTTCGGCGGAGAGGGCGACGACGATCTGCGTGGCGGCTCCGGTAACGACAATCTGAATGGCAGCTCCGGCGACGACCAGGTGCGCGGGCAGCAGGGTGACGACCTTCTGGAGGGCGAAAGCGGTCGCGATACGCTGTTCGGCGACGAGGGCCAGGACACGGCCTATGGCGGGGATGGCAACGACCGCCTGGGCGGCGGATCTGGTACCGATCTGCTCTACGCCGGCATCGGGTCCGACCGTCTGAACGGCGGCAGCGGCGTCGATACGGCCGTGGGCGGCAAGGCCAACGACACCTTCATCGTCGACACCGCAGCCGATGTGGTGCGCGAGACGGCTGCCGGCGGGGCCGAAGACGTGCTCCGTTCCGACGCGGCCGCCTACACGCTCGCCGCTGGCCCGGAGGGTTTCATCGAACGCGCCAACATCAACAACGGTCCCACTGTCGGCGATGCCAGTCTGGTCGGCAACAGCCACGCCAACACCCTGATCGGCAACTCCTTCGACAACCTGCTGCAAGGCAACAGCGGTGACGACATCCTGAACGGCCGCGGCGGCAGCGACAGCCTGGTCGGCGGCAGCGGCGACGATACCTTCGTGGTCGATACCCAGAGCGACCGGATCATCGAATTCTCGGGCGATGGCACCGACCTGGTGCGCGCGGAGGTGAGCTTCACGCTTCCGCCTGCGACGGCCTCGGCGATGATCGAGAACCTGCGCATGCAGGGCGGCAAGGGTGATATCGACGGCACCGGCAACAGCCTGGACAACACCATCGAGGGCAACAGCGGTGCCAACGACCTGCGCGGACAGGGTGGCGCCGACTCGATGGAGGGCGGTGCCGGCGACGACCGGCTCTTCGGCGGCGGCGGTTTCGACAGGATGGAAGGCGAGAGCGGTGCCGACACCATCCTGATGCGGACCGGCGATGTGGCTTTCGGCGGCTCGGGCAGCGACAGCTTCCGCTTCAACGGCGATGCCCTGGGCTCCGGCGGTTCGGGTGGCCCGGAGATCGGCGACTTCGACGGCGTCTCGGTGAACGCCGCCAACGGCGAGGACAAGCTCACCTTCGCCACCGGGCTGGAGAGCGGAAGCTTCGCCTACATCGGATCGGCGGGCTTCTCAGGGGCCGGCAACTCCGAGGCCCGCTTCGCCGGGACCGGTCAAATCCAGGTCGACCAGGACGGCGACGGCGCGGCCGACCAGGCCTTCCGGGTGGCGGGCGTCACCGCCGCCAACCTGCTGACCACGACCGACTTCCTCTGGCTGTAAGAGGTTTTCGGGTTGATCCGCTCGCTCTTTCGAAGCAGTGCTGCGGCGCAGGCAGGCTCTTGCGTTCTGCGTCTGGATGCGTCCAGTGGTTCTGGCATTGAGGAAGAGCGCGCAGTTATCTCACCGAGTGCGGCCGGGTTTCGGGGGGCGCCCTCAGGCCTCCGCCTGGTCGTTGAGGGCGGCCAGGATCCGCACCAGCTTTTCGTCGCGTTCCTGCATCAGGGCCTTCTGGTCGCGCTGGCCCATCTCCTCGGTCACGCCCTCGACCAGCTTGGCCTTGATTTCCGGGGTGAGCGCGGGATCGCCCAGGCTCTTCCACCAGCCGGTGATCGGCGGGCCAAGGTGGTCAACGAAGTGGGCCATCCCGCCCTCGCCGCCGCCCAGATGGAAGGTCAGGTGCGGTCCCATGATGGCCCAGCGCAGGCCGGGACCTTCCGAGATCGCGGCATCGACGTCCTCGACGCTGGCCACGCCCTCGGCCACCAGGTGGATGGCCTCGCGCCAGAGTGCCACCTGCAGGCGGTTGGAGACGTGGCCCGGCACCTCCTTGCGCACGTGGATCGGCCGCTTGCCGACCGCCTTGTAGAAGTCCAGCGCCCAGGCCACGGCGTCCGGTGAGGTCCGCGCGCCGCCCACCACCTCGACCAGGGGGATCAGGTGCGGCGGGTTGAAGGGGTGGCCGACCACCAGGCGCTCCGGTGCCTGCATGTCGCGCTGCAGTTCCGAGGCGGTGAAGCCGGAGGTGGACGACGCGATGATCCGGTCGGCCGGCACCAGGGTGTCAAGGTCGCGCAGCAATTGCTGCTTCACCTCCAGGCGCTCCGGCGCGTTCTCCTGCACGAAGTCGGCTCCCACGACCGCGTCGCCCAACTTGTCGTGCTGGCTGAGCCGTCCCAGCGCCTCCTCGATGCTGCGGCCCTCGGTGACGCCCAGACGCTCCAGCACCGGCCAGGCGGTCTCGACGTAGCGGCGGGTGAAGGGCTCGGCATCGGCAGCCGGATCCCAGCAGCTCACCCTGAGGCCCTTGGCCAGAAACCAGGCGCTCCAGGAGGCGCCGATGGTGCCGCAGCCCACGATCGCCACGCGGCCGGCTTTGCTCACACTCGGGTAAGGCATGCTTTGGGTCTCCTCCGGCGACAGGCGCTGCCGCCGACTGGGGTCAGGGATGGCTTGGCTCAGAGGTAGCTGGAGGCGAGCGTATTCTCAACGCCTTGCTTCAGTAGCGAACGGCTGTCGCCCTCCAGCACGATGTTGCCATGCCGCAGCACGTAGCCGCGGTCGGTGACCTTCAGCGCCAGGGTCGCCATCTGCTCGGCGATGATGACGGCGGCACCGGACTCGCGGGCGTAGCTGGTGATGAAGTCGTAGATCTGGGTGACGATGATCGGCGCCAGGCCCAGCGAGGGCTCGTCCAGCAGCAGGTGGGTGGGGCTGCGGATGGTGGCGCAGGAGAGAATCACCATCTGCTGCTGGCCGCCGCTCAAGAGGCCGGCGCGGACGTGGCGCTTCTCCTTCAGGATCGGGAACCGGGAATAGATCTCCTCGACCGCCTGGGGGAAGCGGACCTTGCGGCTGCCGAAAGACCAGGCGAGATCGAGGTTGTCTTCGACCGTGAGCTGACGAAAGATCCGCCGGCCCTCCATGGCGTGGGCCAGGCCCAGCCGCGGCCGCTTCTCGGCCGGGATCCGCACGATGTTCCGCTCGTCCAGCAGGATCTCGCCCGAGCGCACCGGTGCGATGCCGGAGATGGCGCGCAGCAGCGACGATTTGCCGGCGCCGTTGGCCCCCAGGATTGCCGTGGTGGTGCCCGAAGCGGCCTTCAGGGTGACGCCGCGGATCGCCTCGACGGCACCGTAGGAGACCTTCAGATCGCGAATCTCAAGCATGTTGGCGCAGCTCCCCATCGCAACCGTTGTCGTCGCCGCCATCTTCCTCGCCCAGGTAGGCGCTGATCACCGTCGGGTCGGATCGCATCGCCTCCAGGGTGCCGCGGAAGATCTCCTCGCCGCTGTCCAGCACCACCACGCTGTCGACCAGGTCGGCCAGGAAGTCCATGTGATGGTCGATCAGCATGATGGTCAGGCCGGAGGCCTTCATTCGCCGGATGACCTTGGCGAGCTGCTCCATCTCGGCTTCCGAGAGGCCGGCCGCCGGCTCGTCCAGCATGATGGTGTGCGGGCGGGCCAGCAGGGCACGGGCGACCTCGACCAGCCGGCAGTGACCGTAGGGCAGCTCGTCGATCGTGGTGTCGGCGATGTCGCTGGTCTCGGTCAGCTCCATCACCGCCGCGATCTCGGCCAGGAAGTCGGCCTCCTCGCGGATCGCGCCAGGCAGCGACAGCGCCGCGCTGAACCCGCGGTGACGGGCCAGGCGGTGGGTGCCGAGCAGTAGGTTCTCGCGCACCGTGAAGTGCGGCACCAGGCGGGGGTCCTGGAAGGTGCGCACGATGCCCTCGCGGGCGATGCGGTAGTCCGGCATGCCGGTGATGTCGCGCTCGCCTAGCATCACCCGTCCGCTGCTGGGTTTGTAGATGCCGGTCACCAGGTTCACCAGGGTGCTCTTGCCGGACCCGTTGGGGCCGATGAGGGCGGTGATGTGTCCCGGCTCCAGGGTGAGGGAGATGTCTTTCAACGCGGTGAGGCCGCCGAAGTGCTTGGTCAGGCCCTCGATGGTGATGGGGAGTGCCTTGGGGCTTTCGCCCGATGCACGCGCGCCCTGCTGCCGCCGGGCCGCGCGCAGCGAGGCCGGTTTGATGTAGCGGGGCGGCAGGAAGAAGATGCCGGCGAGACCGCGCGGCAGCACCATCAGGGCAAAGGTCAGGATCAGGCCGTAGACGATGTACTGGTACTCGGCGAAGGCCTGCAGCGTTTCCGGCAGGAAGGTGAAGCCGATGGCGCTGATCACCTGTCCGGCGATCGAGCCCAGGCCGCCGACGATGGAGATCACCAGCACCTCGATCGAGCGGGTGATGCCGAAGCTCTCCGGGCCCAGGTAGCCCACCAGGTGGGCGTAGAAGGCACCGGCGATGCCGGCCAGCACGCCGCTCAGCGCGAAGGCCTGGCGCTTGGCGCCGGAGCGCGAGATGCCCAGGCTGCCGGCCGCCATCTCGTTGGCGTGGATCGCATAGAAGGCGCGGCCCAGAGGGCTCTGGATCGCGTTGTGCAGCACCCAGAGGATGACGGCGGTGGCGATCAGCACCAGGCGGAAGTAATCGAACTCGTCCAGGCTGATGCCGACGATGGTCAAGCTGCGTAGCGCCGGCGAGGCGACGCCGCTCATGCCCATCATGCCGCCGGTCAGGCTGTTCCACTCGCGCACGACCTCGAAGAAGATCATGCCGAAGCCCAGGGTCATCATCGCCAGGTAGACGTCGCGCACCCGCCCGGCCGGGTAGGAGAGCAGGTAGCCCACCACACCCGAGATGATGGCGGCCAGCGGGATCGAGAAGATCAGGTCGAAGCCGTGGGTCTTGGACAGGATCGCGGTGCCGTAGGCGCCGATGCCGAAGAAGCCAGCCTGGCCCAGCGTGATCTGCCCGGCGATGCCGGTCAGCACGTTGACGCTCTGCGCAAAGATGATCGCCACCAGCGCGAAGGTCATGACCTGAACCGTGCCGATCTCCATCCAGCTACAGGCGATCAGGAAGAAGACGATGATCGCAATCTGGGTCAGGGGGTGCAGCAGACAATGCGAAAGGGTGCTGCGGAACGCGCTCATGCCTTGTTCACCTCAGGCTGGCTGAAGAGGCCTTGCGGCCGGACGGCAAGCATCAGCATCAGCAAGGCGAAGGCGACTGCTTGCTCGGCGGCGGAGGAGATGTAGCCCCCGACCAGTTTCGAGAGGATGCCCACCAGGATGCCGCCGGCGAGCGCGCCCATCGAGCTGCCCATGCCGCCGACCACCGCCGAGACGAAGCCGAGCAGCACCAGGTTGAAGCCGAAGGCGGGGTCGACCGTGCCGCCGATCTGCGCCACCAGAAGGCCGGCGATGCCGCCGAGGAAGGCGGAGAGCACGAAGGAGCCGGCGATGATGAGGCGCACCGGCAGGCCGTTCACCTGGCCCAAGACCGGGTCGAGCGAGACGGCCCGGACCGCATGGCCCCAGCGCGTGAGCCGGAGGAAGAGCTCGAAGACGACGATGAGGAAGATCGAGACCAGCAGGACCAACAGGTACTGGTAGGATATCGACATCCCGAAGATCGTCAGGAAGTCGTAGGAATTGAAGACCAGCGCGGGGAAGGCGACAGCCTGGGAGCCGAACTCCTTGGCGGCGATGCCTTGCAGCAGGATGCCGAGGCCCAGGGTGGCGACCACCCAGTCCATCGAGTTGGAGGTCTTCAGAGCCGGTCGGACGATCCGCTCGACGAAGAGGCCCAGCAGCACGGCGAGAGCCATCGCGGCCAGCACGGCCAGCGGCATCGCGATCCCCAGCGAGGCGATGAAGGTCACCAGCATCGCACAGATCATCATCACCGATCCGTGCCCAAAGTTCAGCGTCTTGGTGGTGAGGAAGGTCATGTTAAGACCCAGCGCCACCAGAGCGTAGACCGAGCCGACACTCACTCCGGCAATGATCAGGGAGGTCAGAAACACCGCCATCGTCTCCTATGGGCCGAACCTTCCACCCGTCACCGCGTGCGCGGCGGCGGGTGTGTCTCAGGAGATCTCCGGACCCGGACAGGGCTTGTCCGGGTCCGGAGCGTCTCGACGAAGGTTTGGTTCAAGAACAAGGGGTTGAGTGCGGGGGGCAGGGGGCCCTCCGCAAGTCCCTAGTTGTCGATCGGCACCAGGCTGACCAGGTCGCCTTCCTTCTTCATCTCGTAGATGGTGAGGTCGTCGACCGTCATCGCCCGGTGATGCTCCGGCGAGAAGGACATGGTCTCGATCTGCCCGCCGGGGAAATCCGTGGTTTCTTCCATGGCGGAGATCACGGCGGCCGGTTCCGTGGAACCCGCGCGACGCACGGCATCCAGCAGCAGGTTGGCGCAGTCGTAGCCGGAGATCACGGTGCTGGCCATGGCGATCTGGGGACGGGTCTCGTCCGGACCCCACCAGCGATCGACGCCGTACTTCGCCTTGTAGCGCTCCATGAAGTTCTGCGTCGTAGCCGGCAGCTCCTTCAGGCCGAGCGCGCGGACGCTGGCCGCGTGGGTGCCGATCACCAGGTCGCCCGCGCCTTCGATATAGGGCGGGGTGACGGCGCCGGCAGTGGCGTAGAGCGGCAGGCCCATCATGTTGAGCCGCGCCATGGTCTTGCGGATGACCGCCAGATCGGCGCCCAGCCCGACCACCAGCAGGACCTGGGCGTCATTGCGCACCGCACG
Organism: Rhodospirillaceae bacterium N.6G; assembly: GCA_046233115.1. Lineage (GTDB taxonomy): Bacteria > Pseudomonadota > Alphaproteobacteria > Kiloniellales > JACOMY01 > JACOMY01. The sequence goes on from JBJXHM010000001.1 coordinate 126,020, forward strand.
GGCAAGCTGAGCCGTCATGTCCTGGGCGCGCTGGTTGTAGGACTCGACCGAAACCTCGATGCCGGGCTTCAGCTCCTTCAGCTTGGCCTCGATCAACTCGGCGCCGGTCACGCCGTAGCCGGTGCTCTCGTGCAGGATGGCGACGCGGTCGTAGTCCTGTGCGATGGCCGTGGCCAGCTTGGCCGCCTCGATCTGGTTGTCGATCGACACCGAGAAGAGGTTCTTGCGCGGAGCGCCGGCTTCTCCGTTCGGATAGACGATGGAGGGCGTCTGGGCCTGGGTGTTGCAGACCGGGCGACCGTCCGCCGCGACCATATCGACGATCGCCAAGGTCGGGCCGCTGCCCGAGGGGGCGATCAACAGGTCGATGTCCTTGTTGTCGAGCAGGCGGCGCATGTTCTGCACCGAGCGGTCGGGGACGAGCTGGTCGTCCAGTGCCTCGACGATCTCGACGGTCTTGCCGTCGACACCGCCCTTCTCGTTCCACTCCTCGACCGCGATCTCGACGCCGCGGCGATAGCCCTCGCCGAACTCGTTGTAGGGGCCGGTCAGCGCGGTGGTGAAACCGATGCCGACGACATCGTCGGCCTTGAGCGGCAGGGCCGCCAGGCTCGCGACAAGGGCAACGCCGGCCAGTAGGCCGACCTTTCGGTACTTGGGCATGAGTTATCTCCTCCCTCTTTCGACAGGATTCTTGCTTGGGATACGCTCCGAAGGCGGTCGCCGACCGCCGGATTGCGGACGCCTGCTATTGCGCGGCCTGTTGTTCCCGCGCGGCCAGGGCTTCGGTCAGGATCGGCACGCTGTCGGTGCAGGTGTGGATGCCCAGCACGCTGATCAGCTCGAAGACCTCCATGATCTCCTTGGCGGTGGCGCCGTAACGCAGGGCGTTACGGATGTGCACACGCAGGCCAGGCTCGTAGAGGTGCGTCGTCGAGGCGTCGATGGCGATGTAGATCAGCTCTTTGACCTTGGGCTCCAGCGGCCCCTTCTCCCACGGCACGCCGGAGAACTCCTTGTAGGCGGCGAAGTAGTCCGGGGAGATGGCCAGCACGGCGTCCCACAGCGGGCTCCAGTAGCCGCGGGTCTCGATGAAGGCCTCCTTCAGGGCCTGCAGCTCGGGCGTCAGCTCGGCGGAGACCTCATCGGCCCGTCCGGCCGCCTCCAGCTCTTCCAGCAGCACCGGCACGCCCAGGGTGCAGCTATGTACGCCCAGAACCGAGGTCAGCTCGAAGACCTCCATGATCTCTTCCGCCGTCGCGCCGTAGTTCAGGGCATTGTCGATGTGCACCCGCGTGCCCGGACCGTAGAGATGCGTGGTAGAGGCATCAATGGCGATGTAACAGAACTCGCGCACCTTGGGCGGTAATCCGCCGTTGCGGCGCCACGGAACCGACGAGAAATTCAGGTAGGATTCGAAGAAATCAGGGTCTCGATCGAGAAGATCGTCCCACACGTTACTCCAATATCCGCGTGCTTTGGTGAAGGTTTCTTTGAGTTTCTGACGACGTTCGTCGAGTTCTTGCATGGCATCCTTCCCTTGATAGACCCGTGATGATCCGGGGCGGGCAGGGGCGCGGCCACGGCGGCATCTGCGCGCGGTCGGTTCCTGCTTCTTGGTAGGTCCACACGATGGCAAGACGGGCGAGGTGAGAAAACATCAACCGTCAACTACCTTCTTTGCGAAATTCGTAAAGAACGGCGGCGGCTAACGGAAAGGTGGCGGCAAGGACCGCAGTCGGGTGACGATCAGGCTCAGCGGATCGGCGAAAAGGCGGTCGGGTTGAGGATGGCCGTGGTCTGGTGCTGCAGGGCGCCGAGCTCTTCGTTGCGGACCAGGAAGTCCTGCCACTCAGGGTCTTCGGCCATGCGCGCGCGCCGCTCCATCCGGTCGTTGAGGTCGCTGTAGCCCCAGAGATGGACGATCTGGTTCAGGGTTCCCAGTTCGGACGTGAAGAATCCTAGGAGTTGGCCGAGGTGGCGGAGCTGCACAGGCAGGGCGTGGGTCTCGTAGAGCGCGATCTGCTTCTGCAGCTTCATGGGAAGGACGGTGTAGGTTCGCTGCTCGACGATCATTGGCGGTCTCCCTTGCGCTCGGACCCGACGAGGCTGGTCGGACGTCCGGGCAGGGGCAAGCCGCAAGGTGTGAATAGCACTTTGCCCCTTGCCGAGAAGCTGGAGCCTGCGATCGGTTTTAGAGCCGCTTCGGCCCCTCCGTCGCCAGCCGGCTGGCCAGGGCGGCGAAGAGGGCGCCGCGCTCGGCCAGGCTGGCGATCACGATGCGTTCGCGCCGGCTGCAGGTGTCGAAGCAGACCGGGCCCAGGCCGTCGAGGGTTGGACAGCCCTCGGCCGCCCCGAAGCTGCCGTCGGAGCCGCCGCGGGTGGTGACCGAAGGGACCACGACGCCCAGGCTCTCGGCGTCGCGGCAGTAGAGGGCGTGCAGGGGATCGCCGGCCGCACGCGGGAAGACCGGTCGCGTCATGCCGCCCTCGATGACGATCTCGATCCCCTCATGGGCGGCCTCGGCGCTGCGCACCATGGTCTGGATCGCCTCGGTGAGGGCAGCGGAATCGGCCGGGGTGGCGGCCCTTAGGTCGACGTGCATCTCGGCGTGATCGGGTACGACCTGGCGTGCCGAGCCGGCCTTCAGGATACCGACCGTGACGATCCGGCCTCGCTCCAGGTCGCTGAGCGCTTCCATCGGAGCCACCAGGCCGGCCAGCGGGCTGAGTGCGCTCAGCCCCTCCTCGGGATTGACGGCGGCGTGAGCGGTACGTCCGACGGCACGGATCACCATGGCGCCCACCGCGCCGCGGCCGACCACCACGGCGCCGTTGGGGCGCGCGGGCTCCAGCACCAGGGTCCAGTCGGAGCGGGCGGCCTCGGCGGTGATCCGGTCCCGCGAGCGCGGCGAGCCCAGTTCCTCGTCGGGGACCAGCAGGCAGGCGATCTCGCCCAGCCCCTCGCAACCGGCTTCGATCAGCGCGCCGACGGCGAAGAGCGCCATCACCAGCCCGCCCTTCATGTCGCCGACACCCGGACCGTAGGCATAGGTCTCGTCGCTGGCGTAGCCCCACTCCGCGGCCGTGCCCGCGGGCCAGACGGTATCGAGATGCCCCAGGATCAAGAGCCGCCCCTTGCCGGGAAAGCGACGGCTGAGCAGCCGCAGGGCACCGCGGCCCTCGACCTCTTGCCGCTGCTCGGTGAAGCCCAGCGCCTGCCATTCGCGCGCCAGGCGCGCGCCGACACGGTCCACGTCGGCGGCGCCGTAGGAGCCGGAATCGAGGTTCACCAGCTCTACCAGCAGCGCCAGCATGTCGGGGGTGCGGGCCTGCAAGGTCCGGTGGAACCGGGCCGCTCGCGTCTCGTCCAGGGTCATCGTCCTTGCCCCTGTGGCCCAGGATCTAGCCGCGCCAGCCGGGATCTTCGCGGTCAAGCTTGCGCAGCAGGGCCGGCCACATGCGGTGACCGGCACCGGCGGGATCCTTGGCGCTGGTGAACTGCTGGCTGGTGCTCGCGACCACGCCCTCGGGCGGCTCGACGATCTTGCGGCCAGTGGCCAGCACGTCCATCTGGACCCGGCACGATTGCTCCAGGTAGTACATCAGATAGAAGGCGGCGGGAATGGTGGCGCCGACGGTCAGCAGGCCGTGGTTGCGCAGGATCAGTGCCGACTTGCCCGCGATGTCGCGATGCAGGCGCGGCCCCTCGTCCAGATTGAACGCGAGACCCTCATAGTCGTGATAGCCCACACGGTTGTAGAACTCGATGGCGAACTGGTTGATCGGCATCAGGCCGTCTTCCAGGCAGGAGATTGCGACGCCGGAGCGGGTGTGGGTGTGGATCACGCAGTTGATCTCGGGGTGATCCTTCATGATCGCGCTGTGGATCACGAAGCCCGCGGCGTTGGCGGTGTTGGTCTTGCCGCCGACCAGGCTGCCCTCGAAATCGATCTTCACCAGGCTGTCCGGCGTGATCTCGCTGAAGAGGTAGCCGTAGGGGTTGATCAGGAAGGCATCCTCCCCTGGAATGCGGGCGGAGGCGTGCGTGAAGATCAGATCGTCCATCCCGAACAGCGCCAGCAGGCGGTAGACGGCGGCGAGGTTCTCGCGAAGGGAGGCTTCGGAATGCATCTCAATGTGACGCACGGTCGAATCTTTGACTTCAAGCTCGGCGACTTCCATCTGGGCTACTCCATAGGACGAAGGGACGACATCGGGGGATGACCTTTTCGATTCTGGCACATTGCGCAGAGACCGGTCGGCTCGGCATGGCCGTCACCAGCTCCAGCTTGGCCGTGGCGGCGCGCTGCGCCTTCGCCCGCGGCCACGTCGGTGTGGTCGCGACCCAGAACCGGACCGATCCGACCATCGGGCCGCGCCTGCTGGCGGCGCTGGAGGCGGGCGGTACCATCGAATCGGCGCTGGAGGAGGTGATCGCGACCACCGCGCATTCCTCGTGGCGCCAGGTGGGGGTGATCGACGCCCAGGGCCGTATGGCCAGCTTCAACGGCTCCAACTGTAGCGGGCTGTATGCGGAGGCGCGGGGCGAGGGCTGTCTCTCGCTCGGCAACATCCTGGCCGATACCGCGGTGCCGGCCGCGGTGGTTGCGGGCTTCGCCGCCGCGGAGGGGCCACTGGAGGCGCGCCTGATCTCGGCCCTGGTGGCGGGAGAAGCGGCCGGTGGCGAGCTGAAGGACCTGCGCTCCGCGGGGCTGATCACGGTGGGGGATGAGCCTTTCCCCTACAGCAACCTCCGCATCGACTCCGCCGAGCGGCCGCTGGCCGCGCTGGAGGCGCTGTGGCGGGAATGGGAGCCGCTGGCCGACACCTGCCGCCTCTGGGCACTCGATCCCGGCGCGGCCTAGGGCTGGGGGCAGGGCCTGCCCCGGCAGGGGGCGGTCTCCCGTCAAGCGGGCTTGTCCTCGGTCGCCGGTTCGGCCATGCGCGCGATCCGATCATGGGCGCCGCGCAGGTGGTTGCGCATGGCGATCTCGGCCATCTCGGGGTCGCGCGACTTGATCGCCATGGCGATCAGGCTGTGGTCGTGCATCGCCTTGCGGGTCTCCTCGGTGCTGTAGCGGCGCAGCACGTGCGGGCTGGTGAAGAGCTCGCGGTAGTCGTTGATCAGCCGCTCCAGCCGGGGCGCGCGCGCCGCCTGGCAGATGGTGAGGTGGAATTCGCTGTTGAGCCGGGCCCGCTCGGTGACGTTGCTGGCATCGAGCGCCTGGCTGGCGTCGGCCAGCCGGATGATCTCCTCCACCTCCTCCTCGCTCGCGCGCATGGCGGCCAGCCGGGCCGAGCAGCCTTCCAGCGACTGACGGATGTAGTAGATGTCGAGGATCTCGTCCGCGGGGTCGGCGACTTCCAGGCCGCCGCTCTTGCCATTGCAGACCAGGCCGTCGTGGGTGAGCCGGGCCAGCGCGTCGCGCACCGGCGTGCGGCTGACGTCCAGCAGCTCTGCCAGGGCGACCTCGGTCAGGCGCTCGCCGGCCGGCAGGTCGCCGTTCAGGATGGCCTGGCGCAGGCGATCGTAGGCGCGTTCGGAGGTCGTCTTGGCCGATTCCAGGCGCAAGCTCTGTGATGCGGATCTCTTCATGGTGCCTCCCCGGCGGAACCCTGTTTCTTGTTGCGTTTCGACACCCTACTGCGTCTCAACACCGGCCATCCGGCGTGCCAGCTCCAGCGAGTGGGAGCGGTCGTATGTCGCGTAGAGGGCCGCTTCCTGGGCGAAGATCGGCGTCTCGGCAAAGAGCTGGTAGGCCTGCATGCGGCCGGCGTAGGCCGAGGCGCTGAGCTCTCGGGCCAGGTGCATGACGCGGATGCGCGTCTCGGCATCGACCTCGCCGACCCGGAAGAACTTCAGGATGTCCGCCCCGGTTGCCGGATCGTTCAGCATCGCCTCGTCGGGCAGCATCACCGGCTGGCCGCCGATGATCTCGCGCAGCAAGTGGACGATCTGATGGTAGGTCTGCGAACAGAACACGCGCCCGGCATTCTGGATCGCCTGGTTGGGCATGACGTAGCCCGAATCCGTGGTCTCGCACTCTGCCTCGGCCGCCACCAGGAAGGATTCGATGGCCTTCCGGTGCATCATGATCTGGCTGATCTTGGAGCGCACCGGCGGGATGTTCGCCGTGCCGGACTGCTCGGCCACCAGCAGGGCGGTTCCGACCAGGAGTTCGGCCTTGGCCAGGGAGCGTGCCAGGAAGCTCTGCGCCGCCCAGCGCGAGAACTCGCTGCGCATCAGCGCGGCCAGCTCCGGCTGGCGGCTGAAGATCACGTCTTCCCAGGGCACCAGCACCTTGTCGAAGACGATCATGGTGTCGACTTCGTCGAAGCCGCCGGTCAGCGGAAACTCGAAGCGGTTGGCCTTGGCGGCGCCACCAGGATATTGCGGCATGCGGCAGACGTGGCGCACCCCGGGTGCGTTCAGCGGCACGATGCAGGAGACCGCATAGTCGCGGTTCTCGGGGATCCAGGCGCCGACCGTGGGCTTGAGGAAGGCCACGTGGGCGTAGGGGGCCCCGGTTTCGAACTTGGCGCCGCTGATGACGATGCCGGCGTCGGTCTCCTCGACCACACGCAGGTAGAAATCCAGGTCGTCCTGCTGATAGGGCTGTTTGGAGCGGTCACCCTTGGGATCGGTGTTGCCGCTGGTCATGAAGAGGTTCTCGCGCTGCAGCCGCGCCAGCCAGGCCGCGGTGTTGCGGGCATAGCGCGTGTCGTAGCGGTCGAGCAGCTCGGCGCGATCCTGCAGCACGAAGAGGGGAGAGACGGTCTCGTCGCCGAAGCGGTCCATGGTGGGGCAGATGCGCTCCAGGATCATCCCGGTCATCTTCCGCCTGAGCGTCAGCTCCTCGCGGGTCTCGGGGATCTTGTAGAAGCGCGAGCCGCGTCCGCCTTCGGGCAGCTCGAAAGTCATCACGTCGCTGAGGGCCGGGTCGTTGTGCAGATCGTAGATCCCGGCCACGGCCTCGACCATCGGCCGGAAGGCGGGGTGCTCGGTGACCTTCTCCACCTTCTCGCCGCTAAGCCAAACCTGGCGGCCGTCGTCGAGGCTGCGGCGATACTCGCCGCTGGTCATCAGTCCCATCGGGGTCTCTCACAAAATTTTTAGCGTTCTGGGACGGCCCGTGTCCGCTCAGCGATCGGACGCGGGCCGTCTTTGCTCGTGTTGTTGGGGCTCGCCGCTTCAGATCGAGCCGGTGTCATCCTGGTCGTAGCGCGAGATCACCTTGTAGCCGTAGCTGTTGGTGGCGCCGTTGCTCTTGCCGGTCGTGGGGTTGAAGACGTGGTTGTCGAACACCGTCTGCCAGCGATGCTCGCGCAGCCAGCTGTCGGGCACCACCTCATAGGGGCGGTACTCGTGCACCTCGTTGCCCGGCAGGAAGGGCGAGTTCTCGATGGTGTTGTAGGAGCAGTGCAGGATGGTGCGTGGCATCTCCGAGACGTTGGGGCCGGAGGCATGTAGCGTGTTGCCGTGGAAGAAGCAGGCATCGCCCGGCTCCAGCTCGACCGCAACGGTCTCCAGCTGCTGCAGGAGTTGATCGAGGCGCTGCGGGTCGCAGGCCACTGACTGGCCGACCTGGACGTGATCGACGCGGCCGGCGAGGTGGGAGCCGCGCACCAGCTTCACGCAGCCGTTCGCCTCGGTCAGTCGATCAACCGCGATCATGCAGGTCAGCATGTCCGGCCAGAGGCAACCTTCCTTGTACCAGTAGGGATAATCCTGGTGCCAGTCCCAGCGGCCGGGGGTGTTGGGCTGCTTCATCGAGAGCTTGGAGTGCCAGTGGTAGACAGGCTTGCCCAGCAAGGCGACCGAGCCCTCGATCAGACGGGCGAGCCGCGGCACGATGCCGACGTAGTCGTCGGATTCGTTGGTCCAGCCGATGACCTCCTGGGCGTTGCCGTCGCTGTCGGCAACGGCACGCAGGCGGCGGCCGATGGTGGGGTCGGCCTTGCAGGCCTCCTGCAGCGGCGCGATCTCCTCGGGGTCAAAAAAACCGGGAATCACGACGAAGCCATCACGCTCGAAGAGGGCAACCTGGCGCGGGCTGAGCGGTCGCTCCGTTTTGGGCGCAGCCTCGGCACCGGGATAGGTCGTGGACGCGGCGACAGAAACCATGCGGGCTAACTCCATTGCATCCGGAAGTGTCATTGCATACTGTGCACAATGCATGCCTAACCGCAACAGGCGTTTTCGTTTTTCGGTCCCACAATCCGCGGAATATCCCACATGACAGTAGTCCAACGCCCACTCCGCTTGCTCGCCATGCGCCCGGCCAAGCACCCCGAGGCCTTCCTGGTCACCCCGGAACGCTTCGAGGAGGCCCGGGTGCGCTGCGGCTTCGATCTGCCGGAGCTGGCGTTCGAGGTCTGTCCCGTCGATGCTGCGGATCTGGAGGAGCGGGTCGCCGGCGCCGACGTGCTGATTGGCGCCTCGGTGCCGACCGCCGCGGTCAAGGGCAATCGCGGGCCTTTGAAGCTGATTCAGCTCAGCTCCGCCGGCTACGACCACCTGTTGCCGCTGGACTGGCTGCCCGAGCAGGTGAGCCTCTCGACGGCCAGCGGCGTGCATGCGCCGAAACTGCGCGAGTGGGCGACGATGACCTTCCTGATGCTGCACATCAAGGTGCCGCACTTCGTCACCCAGCAGCGCAGTCACGCCTGGAAGCCGCACCTCAGCACCGGGATCGCCGGGCGCAAGGCGCTGATCTTCGGGACCGGTGCGCTCGGCACGGCCATCGCACGTGCCGCCGTCGATCTGGGCATCGAGCCGATCGGCGTGCGCCGCAGCGAGACGCCGAGCGAGCCCTTCACGCGCGTGGTGACGCGGCCCCAGGCGCTGGAGCTGATGCCGGAGGCGGACTTCGTCGTCCTGGCCACGCCTTTGAACGACGAGACCCGCGGCATCATGGATGCGGAGTGCTTCGCGCGGATGAAGCCAGGGGCCGGCTTCGTCAATGTCGGCCGTGGCGGCCTGGTCGATCAGGACGCCCTGATCGCCGCGCTGGATGAGGGCAAGGTGGGCGGTGCGGTCATCGACGTCACCACGCCGGAGCCGCCGCCGGAAGACTCGCCGCTGTGGGACGTGCCAAACCTGATCATCACCCCGCACATCTCCTGCGACGACCCGGAGACCTACGTGCCGCGGGTGCTTGACATCCTGATGGAGAACCTGAAGCGGATGGTGGCCGACGATCCGCTGGTGAACAAGGTAGCCTGACCGGACTGACGGGCCGGCCACCCTTTCACATCGTTACCTTCGAGTTCCCCGGTCAGGCGATGCGGCGCAGCTTGTCGCTTTCGGCCGGGGGCTCGTCGAGCACCAGGTCCAGGACCCAGTTGGCGATGTCGTGCACCAGGGGCTCCAGGTAGCAGAGCCGGCCGGGCTCGGCCAAGGGCGAGCGGATGCCCTCCTGCTGGATCTCGGAGATCTCGTTGTCCTCGCCGACGGAGATCTGCCAGCGCTTGTAGTAGCGCTGCGCGATCTCGTCGAAGTCGGGGCGCTGGGTGATCTCCTCGGGGAAGCAGCCGCCGACGATCAGCTTCATCTTTTCCGGGCCCAGGGGGTGAACCTCGAACCACCACATGCAGTCGATGGTGCAGCCGAACATCGTGCTGGGATAGGTGAGGGTGTAGTAGGTGCCCTCGGCCGCCAGGCCTTGCAGCGTCGGAATCCGCGGGAAGCCGGTGTCGCCAGCCAGCAGCGCGCGGGTGCCCTCGTGCTTGGTGTGGATGCCGACCCAGTTGCCGTCGGAGGGCACCTTCGGCGGCAGCTCGCGCTTCAGCTTCTGCAAGGTCTTCGCGTGCACCATGGGGACGTGGTAGGCCTCCATGGCGTTCTCGACGTAGATCTTCCAGTTGCAGTTCAGCTCGAACTCCTTGTGGAAGGTCTGCTTCATCTGACCGAAGTGGTAGGAGGCCATGCGCTCCGGCAGGTCGCCGAGGTAGTCGGTCAGCGGCCCGGCCTCGGGATCGAAGTTGACGAAGACGAAGCCTGCCCAGGTCTCCAGCCGTACCGGCTTCAGGCCGTAGCAGCTCTTGTCGAAGTTCTTGGTGCGCTCCATCTCGGGCGCCGCGATCAGCGTGCCGTCCAGGCCGTAGGCCCAGCCGTGGTAGGGGCAGACGAAGGCGCGCGCGTTGCCCTCGCCCTGTGCCACCTTGGCGCCGCGGTGGCGGCAGCTATTGGCGTAGGCGCGCAGCTCCCCGCTGCGGTCGCGCAGGATGATCAGCGGCACGCCGGCGAAGGTCAGGGTGAAGTAGTCGCCGGGATTGGGAATGTGGTCGGCCCGACCCAGAAAGTTCCACACCTTCATGAAGATGCGCTCGACCTCGTAGTCGTAGAACTCCTGCGAGACGTAGCACCAGGCGGGCAGGGTCTCGGCCTCTTCCAGCGGCAGGCGGACCTTCTCGAAGTGGGCGGGGTCGAGGACGTTGGCAGGCGCTGACATGGGCGGGTCCCTGAATCTGGATGGGGCGGGTTTGGCTCTGTTCGATCAGACGATGACGAAGTGCGCCGCCGTCGGCAGGCAGTCCTCGCCGTTGATCGGCAGCAGGTCCATCGGGCAGGTGGAGAAGACGACGACGCAGTCCATCTCCGCACGCAGGGTGACGGCATCCCCGGGCTTCGAGGCCGGAGGCTGCCAGTCGAGCGTACCGTCTGCATGCACCGGAATGTTCATGAAGAGGTTCAGCGGGCAGGGCGTCTCCGGCGGGGTCAGGCCCAGTTCGGCCAGCGCTGCCGCCAGGTTTTCCGTGCAGTTGTCGTGGTGCCCCTGATGCCCCAGAAGCTGATAGCGCTGCGGGTCGCAGGCGGCGATCAGGGTGTCGTGGATGCCCGGCGTGTCGTCGGCCAGGTAGGTCAGGATCGGCCGGCGGCGGTTGGTGACGAAGGACTCGCCCAGGGCCGGGTGCAGCTTGCGGCAGGAGGCACGGCTGTGCTCCATCGACATGAACTCGCCGCTATCCGCCTGGGAGAAGGACCAGGTGTCGACCACCTGGCTGCCGAAGGTGTTGATCACCCGGACGGTCTGTCCTTTGGCCAGCTTCGCCGCCTTGCCCTTGCGGGCGGGAATCTCGATTGCCGCGCTCATGATGCCTCGACCTTCTGCCGCTGGTCTGCCCGGGCCTTGTCCGCCTTGGTAAGGAAAGGATCGGCGTGGCAGCGGTCCTCCGCCAGCTTGAGCCCACCCAGGACCGCGGCCACGGCCCGGACCATCACCGGTGGCCCGGCCACATAGGCGCGCCAGTCGGAGAGGTCTCGGCCGGCGAACTCGGCGGCCAGCACCTCGTGCAGGTGACCGGTCCGCGCCTCCGCCGTCTCCTCCTCGGAGAAGGCGAAGGTCACCGTCAGGTTGGGATGGCTGGCCTCCAGGTCCTTGAGCCGTTCCACCTCGAAGAGGTCGCGGGTGCCGCGCACCCCGAAGTAGAGGTGGATCGGCTGGCTCATGCCGCGCCGCAGCGCAGTCTCGACGATCGAGCGGACCGGCGCCAGGCCGGAGCCGCCAGCCACCGCCAGGATCGGCCCGATCTCCGCTTCGCGCAGGTAGGCCAGACCATAGGGGCCGGCCACGCGCACCCGGTCACCGATGGCCAGACTGTCCAGGATGCGCTGGGTCGCCAGGCCGCCGGGTACCCGGCGAATGTAAAACTGTAGCAGCCGGTCGTCCGGGCAGGAGGCCATGGAGAACTCTCGCTCCGGCAGGTCGCCGAAGCCAAGGGTGGCGTACTGGCCCGGCAGGAAGATCAGGCGGGCGCCTTCGCCCGGATCCAGGATGACGGCGACCATGTCGTGGGTCAGCGGCCGCAGCTCCACGACCTCGGCTTCCAGGTTCTCGACCTTGGGCAGGAGGCCATCGTCCACCGGCGAGATCACGCAGTCCGACAGCGGCGTGGCACTGCACGGCAGGGTCAGTCCGGCCGCACGCTCTTCCTCGGTGATCGCCGGGCAATAGTCGGGCAGCTCGACCCGGCCGGAGACCAGGCGCGACTTGCAGAGGCCGCAGATGCCGCTGGTGCAGCCGCAGGGGTAGTCGGCATGCGCCGCCTCCAGCGCCTCCAGCAAGGTCTGGGACTCGGCTACAGGGATGTCGAGATCAAGGCTGGGAACCGAAAGGCGGTAGGTTCTTGCGTTCATGTGTACAGTATACGGAGCACCGCTCCGGCCTGTAAAGCGGGAAGTCCGATGGGCCCTGCTTAGCACGTGCCTGCCCGGCGCCACGCCTCTCCCGGACCTCTAGCGGGAGGGGGCTGCTGGGCTTGCAGCCGTCAGGTAGGCGATGAGGTCTCGTCGTTCGGCTAGGCTCCTGACCGAGACTGGCATGCGGGTACCCGGGAGGAAGCGCCGGGGTCCCTCCAGCCAGAGGGAGAGCGACGGCAAGTCCCAGACGAAGGCAGCATCGGCAAGGGCCGGAGAGTAGTTGAAGCCTGGCACCGTTCCAGCCGGACGGCCAACCACGCCGCCGAGCCTCGGACCGACGCGATCGGCGTCGAGTGAGTGGCAAGCGAAGCACTTGCTTCGGAACAGGCCTGCGCCGCGCTGCGGGTCGCCGGGCGGCTCTTCCGCCGCGAGCGGCGCGGTGAGCGCGCAACAGAGCCAGAGCGCGGCGGCGAAGGCGGGGTGACGAAGGGGCATGGCAAGGGACTCCGCCACGACCGGACCTCCCGGCCGAGGCCGCGTTCGGGGCGACCTCGGCCGGATGGCGGTCACTTGCTCAGGCGCCGAAGCTCAGCGCCTGCTCCGGCAGCCGCTCGTTCAGGGCCAGAGTCAGCACGGTCCAGTGCATGGTCTCGTCGGCGACCAGCCGGCTGACCAGCCGTGCGTGCTCCTTTTGGCCGAGGCCGGCGATGGCCTCGACGTAGACGTTGACGGCCGCTCCTTCCAGGCTGGCTGCCAGGGCCAACACGTCGACCTCGCTCTTCAGCGAGGCGGCGTCGATGTCGGCGGCGTAGGCCTCCTGCGACTTGGCCTCGACCGGGGTTCCCCCGGCCTGGCGGATCTGGTCGATCAGCGCGTCCCGGTGCCCGGCATGGTGGCCCTGAAACAGCCGAGCGACCGGTATCACGCCACCGGACAGCAGGCCGCTGGCAACCGCGATCTCGTAGGCTGCAACGGCCTCGTGGTCGAGCCCCAGGATCACGTTGAGGCTGTCGATATCGGCCTGCTGGGCCGGGCTCGCAGCCAAGGCCATGCCTTCGGCGCGGGCGAGCAGCGTCAGCGCCGTTCCGCCGAGGGCAAGCTTGCCCGCACCGCCCAGGAACCGGCGCCGCGGGGCGGCGCCGGGAGGATAGTGAAGCGTCTTCATGGGTTTCCTCCTAGGGACTGAGTCTTGCTGCTCAGGCCGCCTGGCGGGCCGTGGTCGAGACCAGGGGGAAGTCGATCTCGGTGTCGGCCACGTGGTTGAAGTAGTTCGTGAAGATGTTGAGCGCGGTGTGCGCCACGATCTCCACGATCTGCTCGTCGTCGAAGCCGGCCTCGCGCACCGCTGCCAGGTCGGCGTCGGCGACCTGGCCGCGGCTCGCCATCACCTGGCTGGCAAACGCGAGGGCGGCACGGGTCCTGGGCTCGGTCGACTCGCCGGCCAGGTTGCGGGCCAGTTCATCCGAGGCGACGCCCTGCTTGCGGCCCAGCGCAGAATGGGCCGAGGCGCAGTAGTCGCAGCCGTTGCTGCCGGCGACGACCAGGGCCAGTTGCTCCCGCAGCCGGGCGTCGAGGCTGCCGCCGGCGAGTGCGCCGGCCAATCCGAGATAGCCGCCCAGTGCGGCCGGCGAGCGGGCCATGGTGGCCAGGATGTTGGGCACGCCGCCCATCTGGCGCTTCACCGCTGCCAAGAGCTCCGCCGTCTTCGCCGGGGCCGCGTCCTGGTTGATCCGTTCGATGCGTTGCATGGTGTCCTCCTGTGGGTTGCTTGTCGCGTCATCGACAGGAGGCGAGATGGGCCGGGCTGGACGAATGGGCAACTAGCCTGCAAGAAGCAGGGTGTGGCGGCAAAGTTTACGGGACGATCTGCAAAGTTATTGCAGGGCGCGGCGGAAATCGGATGGCGATTGGCCGAACTTGCCGGTGAAGGCGCGGGTGAAGGCTGCGGGGGAGCGATAGCCGCTCTCGGCCGCCACCTGCTGCACGCTGAGCCGGGCGTTCTCCAGCAAGCAGAGAGCCTTCTGCAGGCGCCAGTCGGCCAGGTAGTGCATGGGCCCGGCGCCGATCAGCAGCGCGAAGCGCTCGGCGAAGCGGCTGCGCGACATGCCGACCTCGCGCGCCAGGCGCTCGACCGTCCAGTCGCCGGCCGGCTCGGCATGGATCATCTTCAGCGCGCGGCCGATCTGATGGTCGGTGAAGGCGGACTGCAGCGCCTGCAGCCGTGCGTCCTGGCCGAAGCCGAGGCGCAGCAGCTCGATGAAGACGACCTCCGACAGGCGCGTTGCCGAGGCCTCGGACCCGATCTCGCCGGAGAGCATGCGCTGCGCCACCAGCCGCAGGATCTCGTCCAGCCAGGGTTGGCGGGCCCGCATCGCCGCGCTGGTGACGAAGTAGTCCGGCAACGCCTCCAGCAGCGGGTGTTCAGCCCGGTGCCGGAAGCCGAAGTGGCCGCAGATCATCTGCGTGCTGGCGTTCGGGTCGCCCTCGCCGATCGCGAAGACGCCCTGACGGTCGTAGCCGACCCGGGCCATCACCTCCTCCAGCGGGGCGGCCTCCCTGCCAGCCTGATCGGCCAGCAGGTGGGCGCGGCCGCGCGGGATCAGGATCAGGTCGCCGGGATTGAGGTCGACGCTGACACCGGAATCGAAGGCGATGTGACAGCGGCCCTGCACCACCAGGTGGAAGCGGGCCGCCTGCCCGAAATGGGGTACCTGCACGGCCCAGGGGGCCGAGAAGTCGGTCCGGAAATAGACGACGCCCTTGAGTGCGAGCGTATCGAGGATGTCGTTCAGGATGTCCATGATCGGTCAGGGTCGGCATTGCATCGCTGCCGTGGGATCGCAGAGCGGACCGGACGCGTCAAGCGTCGCCGGGGCTCGAAGAAGTGTCAACATATTGACGTATTTCCTTGGGCTCGCTAGAGCTAGGCGCGGCAGCCTGCGCCGGAAGGGCGAAGGGCAAACCCGGGGAGGATAGCGATGAAGGTCAAAGCGTCGGCGCTACTGGAACCCTTGCGCGTCGGGGCGGTGCTCCTGCCGAACCGCCTGGTCATGGGCTCGATGCACACCGGGCTGGAGGGCCATCCGGAGCGCTTCGATGAGCTGGGCCGCTTCTATGCGGAGCGCGCGCGGGGCGGTGCTGGGCTGATCGTCACCGGCGGCTTCTCGCCCGATTTCGCCGGCCGGCTGAAGGACGACCCGACTTCTTTCGAGCGGCCAGACCAGGTCGACGCCCATCGCAAGATCGCCGAGGCGGTCCATGCCGTCGGCGGCCGTGTCATCTTGCAGATCGTCCATGCCGGCCGCTACGGCTATCACCCCGACATCGTCGCACCCTCGGCCGTCCGGGCGCCGATCAACCGGCACACCCCCAGGGCCATGACCGAGGAGGAGATCGAGGCCACGATCGCCGCCTATGCCAACACCGCCGCCCTGGCGCGTGCCGCCGGCTACGACGGCGTCGAGGTCATGGGCTCGGAGGGCTACCTGATCAGCGAGTTCCTGGCTTCCCGGACCAACCTGAGGGAGGACGACTGGGGCGGCTCGCTGGCGAACCGGGCCCGCTTCCCGCTGGCGGTGGTCCGTGCCGTGCGCCGGGCCCTGGGGGAGGAGGGGATCCTCTCCTACCGTATCTCCGCCCTGGAGTTGGTCGAGGATGGTCTTGGCGAGAAGGAGACGCTCTGCTTCGCCAAGCAGGTGGAGCAGGCCGGTGCCGACTGCCTCTCCACCGGCATCGGCTGGCACGAGTCGACCGTGCCGACCATTGCCGGCAGCGTGCCGCACGCAGGTTTCGCCGCCGCCACCCGCCGCCTCAAGTCGGCGGTGACCATCCCGGTGACGGCCAGCAACCGCATCAACCTGCCGGAGGATGCCGAGCGGCTGATCGCCGAGGGTGCTGCCGACCTGGTGTCGATGGCGCGGCCCTTCCTGGCCGATGCGGAGATCGGTGCCAAGCTGAAGGCCGGCCGGCCCGACCTGATCACCATCTGCATCGCCTGCAACCAGGCCTGCCTCGACCATTACTTCACCGGCCAGGTTATCACCTGTCTGGTCAATCCCAGAGCAGTGCACGAGGCCGACTTCCTGGACGAGCCAGCGGCAGAGCCGAAGCGGGTCGCGGTCGTCGGCGGCGGCGTCGCCGGCATCGCCGCGGCGCTGGAGGCCGCCAGGCGTAGCCATCACGTCACCCTCTACGAGGCGGCGCCCGAGATCGGCGGGCAGTTCACCCTGGCGGCCAAGGTGCCTGGCAAGGAGGACTACGCTCGCGCCGTCGAGAGCTTCAGGCGCCAGCTCGAAGAGGAAGGCGTCGTGCTGCGCACCGGAGAGGCAGTGACGGCCGAGGAACTGGGCCGCGAGAACCTCGATGCGGTGGTGATCGCCACCGGCGTGGTGCCGCGGCCGCTGGACCTTCCCGGTGCCGACGACCCGCGGGTGGTGGGCTACAGCGCGATCCTCGACGGCTCGGTCACCGCCGGCGAGCGGGTGGTGGTGATCGGCGGCGGCGGCATCGGCCACGACGTGGCGCTGTTCCTGGCGATGGGCGAGGGCCACGACGCCCAGTCGATCGCCGACTTCGAGGCGCGCTGGGGCATCGGTCGGCCGGCTGCCACGCCGGTGCCGGCGCGCCAGGTCACCATGGTGAAGCGCTCGGCCGGTCCCTTCGGCAAGACCCTGGGCAAGAGCACCGGCTGGATCCTGCGCAGCGAGCTGAAGGCCCTGGGCGTGCGCCAGATCGCCGAGGCGCGCTACCTGAAGATCGACGCCGAGGGACTGCACATCGAGGTCGGCGGCGCGCGGGAGGTGCTGCCGGCCGACACCATCGTGGTCTGCGCCGGGCAGCTCTCGGCGCAGGGGCTGGCAGAGGAGCTGGCGGCGCGGGGGCAGGCGGTGGAGGTCATCGGCGGGGCCAAGCTGGCCGCGGAGCTGGACGCCAAGCGGGCGATCTTCGAGGGCGCCCGGCTCGGCAACCGGCTCTGACGCCCGGGCGGCCGGGAGCCGGGCCGATGGCGCGCGACGGCGAGAGCGACCGGCTGAACAACCGCATCTTCTTCCGCCTGTTCCAGCTCGGCAACGAGCTGCAGCGCCAGGCGGTGCAGCAGCTCGGCATCACCACCGTGCAGTGGGCGGTGCTGGGGGCACTGTCGCAGGAGCGCTTCGCCGGTGGCATCCCCTTGAGCCGCCTCGGCGACTATCTGGTGGTGACCCGCCAGAACCTGGACGGCGTGCTGAAGCGGCTGGAGCGCGACGGCCTGGTGCGGCGGGTGACCGGCGAGGGTGATCGCCGGGCGCGCGTGGTACAGCTCACGCCCGAGGGCCTGGCCCACTGGCAAGCGATCCAGGCGCGCATCTACCTCTTCTACGACCGGGCCTCCGCCGGTCTCTCGTCCGAGGAGCGCGCGGCCCTGGCGGAGGGGCTGACCCTGCTGCAGCGGAACCTCACGGACATGCCCGCGCCGCTGGCGCGCCCGCCGAAGCGCAGCGGCGACTGAAGGCTCAGCCCAGCGCCGAGACCTCGACCAGGGCGGTGTGGGCGCTGCAGCCCTGGCCCAGGCGCGAGGTACCGACGTCGGGGGTCAGCACGTTGGGATTGCCGTCGGGGTCGATGTTGCCGCCGGCATCGCCGTACCAGGCGCCGGTCGGCAGCGCGACCACGCCCGGGTTGATGTCCTCCGTCACCCGCGCCCGCGCCCGGCAGGCGCCGCGCTTGTTGTGGACACGCACCAGCTCGCCCTCGGCGATGCCGCGCGGGGCGGCGTCGGCCGGGTGGATCGCGAGGATCGCCGGACGGGCGCCGGCCACGTCGGCCAGCGCGCACTCCAACTGGCTGTGCAGCTTGTCACCCGGCTGCGGCGAGACCAAGTGCAGCGGCGCTTCGGCGCCGGCGTTGCCCAGCCACTCCTTGGGCGGTAGCCAGACCGGATGGCCCGGACAATCGGCATAGCCGAAGCCGTCGATCCGCTCGGAGAAGATCTCGATCCTGCCGGAAGGGGTCGGCAGGGGCGCGCCTTCGGGGTCGTTGCGGAAGCGGCCGAGGAAGGAGGGTTCCTCGCCCTCCTTGTCCGGCAGGCGGACCCAGTTGCGTGCGCGCAGCGCGTCGAAGTCCGGCACCTCGACGCCCTGGGCCGTCGCCGCCTCGTAGTAATCCTGGTAGAGGAAGCGGAGCCAAGCCTCGACGTCGCGACCCTCGGTGAAGGCTTCGCCCACGCCCATCCGCTCGGCCAGGCCGGAGAAGATGGCGTAGTCGTCGCGCGCCTCACCGACCGGCGGGATGAACTGCGGCATGTGGAAGAGGTAGTTGTCGAGGTCGGAGCGGCCGATGTCCTCGCGCTCGTAGGAGGTGGTGGCCGGAAAGACGATGTCGGCGCGCTTGGCCGTCGGTGTCCACCAGGGCTCGTTGACGATGATGGTCTCCGGCTTCTTCCAGGCCTCGTGCAGGCGGTTCAGGTCCTGGTGATGGTGGAAGGGGTTGCCGCCGGCCCAGTAGACCAGCCGGATATCGGGGTAGGGACCGCGCTTGCCGTTGAAGTCGTAGTTCTGGCCCGGATTCAGCAGCATGTCGGCGATGCGCGCCACCGGGATCACCGCCTGCACCGGGTTCTGGCCCTGGCTCAGGGTCATCCCCGGAATGCGCAGGGTCGACTTGCCGATGCCGCCGATCGCGCCGTAGCCATAGCCGATGCCGCGTCCGGGCAGGCCGATCTGCCCGACCATCGCGGCCAGCACCGCCGACATCCAGTAGGGCTGCTCGCCATGTTCGCCGCGCTGCAGCGACCAGGCCACCGTGATCATGGTGTTCGTGGTGGCGATGCGACGCGCCAGCTCGCGGATCGTCTCCGGCGTCACGCCGCAGAGCGGGGCGGCCCAGTCCGGGGTCTTGGGCTGGCCATCGGCCTCGCCCAGCAGGTAGGGCAGGAAGCGCTCGAAGCCGGTGGTGTAGCGCTCGACGAAGGCGCGGTTGGTCAGGCCCTCGGTCTCGATGACGTAGGCCATGGCCAGCATCAGCGCGGTGTCGGAGGCCGGGCGCAGCGGCACCCACTCGCAGCCCTCGGGCGAATCGCTGCGCTGCGGGCCGACGTTGATGCAGCGCATGCCCTTGGCGTGGAAGCGCTCGAACCAGAGGCCGGTCTCATGCTCGGTGACGCCGCCCATGCTGACCTGCGAGTTCTTCGGGTTGATGCCGCCGAACATCAGCAGGGTGTCGCAGTGCTCGTGGATGCTCTGCCAGCTCTCCTGCGAACCGTAGGTGAACTTCAGGAAGTGCACGCCGAAGACGTGGGGCATGATCGCCTGGGCGCAGCCGGTGGAATAGCTGCCGAAGGAGGAGACGTAGCCGCCGATGCAGTTGAGGAAGCGGTGCACCTGGCTCAGCGCATGATGGAAGCGCCCGGCCGAGGCCCAGCCGTAGGAGCCGCCGAAGATGGCCTCGTTGCCGTGGGTCTTGCGCACGCGGTCGAGCTCGGCCGCTGCGATGTCGAGCGCCTCGTCCCAGGGCAGCGCGACGTAGTCGTCGCTGCCGCGCCCCTCGCGGTCCCGGCGCTCCAGCCAGCCGCGGCGGATCGAGGGGCGGGCAATGCGGCTGCGGTGGTGTACTGCGGCCGGCAGAATCTGCGGGATCTGCGGCGGCGCGGGATCGTCGGCGAAGGGCTTGGTCTCGAGGATGCGCGCGCCGTCGGTCACCACCTCGAACGCACCCCAGTGGCTGGTGGTCACCCGCGTCTTCACTCTGGCCTGGTCATCCAAGGTCCGTCACTCCGTCTGCTCGCACTATCGTCCCAGCCGGTTCGGGCTGTCGTTTCGGCCTGGGCCTAACGTACAATTCTGCCATTGCGCGTCGGACTTTGCATCAGCGGCCTCGTCAAGGCAGGCCGGCGAGCGATGAGGGGGCCGGGGACACATCAGCACGGCGCCTATCGCTCGTCCTCCGTCACGTAGCCCTTGGAGCGGTCCGCCCGGCGTGCCTCCGGGGCACGCTGCTCGGGCTCGCCGAAGCCGCCGCCGCCTGGCAGGTGGAGCACCAGGCGACGACCCGCCGGTACCGACTGCCAGCCCTTGGGCCGGAGCTGGGTGCCGTCGTCCAGCAGGACGCGTCCCGGCGCGCCGTCGCCGCCGCCGTTGCGCCCCTTCGCCGGGTGGCCCACCCGCTCGAACATGGCGGAGAAGTCGAAGGTATGGCCGGGCAGTGCCTCGATCTCGATGATCTGGCCCAGCCCGCCGCGGAACTCGCCGTCGCCGCCGGAATCGGGCCGCAGCTCCTTGCGCCAGATCACGATCGGGCCGGTGTGCTCGGTGGCCTCGATCGGCATGGTCATCACGCCCGAGGGGAAGGCGGTGGCCGAGAGGCCGTCGAGTCCGGGCCGCGCCCCCATGCCGCCGGAGTTAAACATCAGAATCTCCGCATGACGCCCGCTGGCTCCGGCCACCGGACGGGCCGAGATGTGCAGGTTCCACAGCGCGCCCGCCCCCTCGGCCAGGATCCGGCCCGGCAGCGCCTTCTCCAGGGCACCCAGCACCAGGTCCGGGACCATATGGCCGATCACGTGGCGCAGGCTCACCGGCGCCGGCCGCTCGGCGTTCAGGATGTTGGCCGGCGAGGCGATGGAGAAAAGGTCGAGCGAGGCCCAGTTGTTCGGAATGTCCGGCGCGATCACGCACTTCAGCGCGTAGCAGGCATAGGCCTTGGTGTAGATCATCGGCACGTTGATGCCCCAGCGGCTGACCTGGTCGCTGCCGGTGAAGTCGGTGTGGACGCCGGTCTCGTCGATCGCCACCGTCACCTCCAGGGTCACCGGCTCGTCGTAACCGTCGGTCTCCAGCCGGTTCGACCAGCGTCCCCTGGGCAGCTCGCCGATGCGCGCGAGCATGGCCGCGCGGGTGCGCTCGAAGATGAAGCTGCCCAGCGGCTCCAGGGTGGCGAGCCCGACTTCCCGCATCATGTCGATCAGGCGGCGAATGCCGACGTCGTTGCAGGCGGCCAGCGAGTAGAAGTCGCCGATCACCTGGTTGGGCACCCGCACGTTGGCACGCAGGATGCGCAGCAGGTCGCGGTTCACCGTGCCCCTGTCGGCGAAGCGCATGATCGGGATCTGGATCCCCTCCTCGAAGATCGACTGGCCATCCGCGCCGAAACCGCGGCCGCCGACGTCGACCACATGTGCGGTACAGGCGACGAAGCCGACCGGCAGGCCGTCCCGAAAGACCGGCGACACCATGGTGATGTCGTGCAGGTGACCGGTCCCCTTCCAGGGATCGTTGGTCACATAGGTGTCTCCGGGATGCATCTCTTCGGCAGGGAGCTCCGCAATGAAGTGCCCCACCGCTTCGGCCATGGTGTTGACATGGCCCGGCGTCCCGGTGACCGCCTGTGCCAGCATCCGTCCCTGGGCGTCGTAGACGCCGGCGGAGAGGTCTCCGGCCTCACGGACCGAGGTCGAGAAGGCGGTACGCAGCAGGGTCATCGCCTGCTCTTCCACGACCGAGATCAGGCGGTTCCACATGACCTGCATGCGGATGGCATCGATGGTGTCGCTCATGCCGCGCTCTCCCTGCGGACGAGAAGAAGGGTGCCGTCCTCCTGCATCACCGCGTCGAAGGGCGAGGTGACGACGGTGGAGGTCTCGTGCTCGACGATGATCGCCGGACCCTCGATCCGGACACCAGGCTGCAGCCGGTCGCGCGCGACGATGGTGGTCTGCAGGGCCTTGCCCAGCGTCGGGTCGAAGACCGCGCGGGTGGTGCCCTCGGGCGGCTGGTCCCGGCCGGCGCAGAGGCTGCAGCGCTCGGGCGGTGGGCGCTGGTCCTCGGCCTTCACCGAGATGGTGACGATCTCGATCTCCAGATCCTCCAGGCCGTCGATGGCGCGGCCGAAGAAGCGGCTGTAGCAGTCGCGGAAGCTGTCGCGGATCGTGGCGCCGTCCGCCGGCGTGAAGGGGCGGTCCGGCAGCGGCACCGGGATCTCCCAGCCCTGGCCGGCGTAGCGCATGAAGGCGGTGATCTCGCGCCGGATCGGCGCGGCGCTGCCGCCGCGCACGAAGCCCTCGGCGGTCGCCTTCAGACCCGCGACCAGCGCGTTCACCTCGGCGGCGTCGAAGGCGGAGAGGCGCACCACCTTGGAGGCCAGGGCCTCGTAGCCGAAGGGCGCCTTCAGGAAGCCGATGGCCGAGCCCACGCCGGCCCCCGGCGGGATCAGGCAGCTGTCGATGCCCAGCTTCTCGCAGAGGCGGGTGGCATGCAGTGGCGCGGCGCCGCCGAAGGCGACCATGACGTTGTCCGAGACGTTCTTGCCGTTCTCGACCGCGTGCACGCGCGCGGCGTTGGCCATGTTCTCGTCCACCACCTCGCAGATGCCGAAGGCGGCGGGCAGGACCTGCATCTCCAGCGTGTCGGCCACCTCGCGCCGGATCGCCGCCTCGGCCATCTCGGTCGAGAGCCTGATCGCGCCGCCGGCGAAGTTGTCCGGGTCCAGCTTGCCCAGGACCAGGTCGGCATCGGAGATCGTCGGGCGCTCGCCGCCGCGCTGGTAGCAGGCCGGACCGGGCTCGGAGCCTGCCGATTCCGGGCCGGTCTGGATCCGCTTCATCGCGTCGACCCAGGCGATCGAGCCGCCGCCAGCGCCGATCTCGATCATCTCGATCACCGGGATCGAGATCGGCATCCCCGATCCCTTGCAGAAGCGGTAGGTCCGGGCGACCTCGAAGGAGCGCGCGGTCTTGGGCGCGTAGTCTTCGATCAGGCAGATCTTGGCCGTGGTGCCGCCCATGTCGTAGCTCAAGACCTTGTCGAGGCCGAAGCGCCGGGCCACGTCGGCGGCGAAGATGGCGCCGCCGGCCGGCCCGGACTCGACCAGGCGCACCGGGAAGCGGGCCGCGGTCTCGACCGAGATCAGGCCGCCGCCCGAGTGGATCATGAAGACCGGGCAGCCGGCCCCCATCTCCTTCAGGCGCACCTGCAGGCGGGTCAGGTAGTCGGCCATCTGCGGGCGCACGTAGGCATTGGCGCAGACGGTGTTGAAGCGCTCGAACTCGCGCATCTGCGGCGAGACTTCCGAGGAGATCGAGATCGGCAGCGAGACCCGCTCGGCGATGATCTCGCGGGCGCGCTCCTCGTGTGCCGGGTTCATGTAGGCGTGGATCAGGCCGATCGCCACGGCGCCGAAGCTCTCCGCCGCGATCCGTTCGGCGATCGCCCGCAGTGCCGCTTCGTCCAGGGGCTGCAGCTCCTGGCCCTCGGCGCCGATGCGGCCGCGGACGGTGAAGCGGTCCTCGCGCGGGATCAGCGGCGTCGGCAGGCGCAGGTTCAGGTCGTACTGCTCGAAGCGGTTCTCGGCGCGCATCTCGATGACGTCGCGAAAGCCCTCGGTGGTAACGAAGGCGGTGCGCGCGCCGCGCCGCTCGATCAGGGCGTTGGTGGCGAGCGTGGTGCCGTGGATGACGAGCTCGAGGTCGCCGGGCGCGATTGCGGCCTGACGGGTCACGATCGCGATGCCGTCGAGGATCGCCTGTTCCGGCGCGCTGTAGTCGGTCAGCACCTTGGCGGAATAGAGCCTCCCCCGACACTCGAGCGCGACGTCGGTGAAGGTGCCGCCGATATCGGCGCCGAGGCGGATGGCATCAAAGCCAGTCATGGCCGGGTCCTCGCTTGTTCACGCGATCTGGGCGTCCTACCTGATCGCCATCCGCTCTAGCTGGTCTGGTCAAGGAACTGCAGCACCGCTTGCACCACCGCGTCGGGCTGTTCCTGCTGCACCCAGTGGCCGGCGCTCTCGATCATCCGGGTGCCGCGGTAGTCGGCGGTGGCCCGCGTCTCCATCGCCTCCAGCGCGCCCGGTACCTGGGCCCAGCCCCAGTCCTGTCGGCCGGCGATGAAGAGGCTCGGCCCCTCGATCCGGCGCCCCTGCCAGAGCGAGAGGTCGCGCCGGTAGCGCGGCGAGGTTGCACAGCGATAGTGGTTGAGCCCGCCCTGCAGCCCGGAGCGGGCGTACTCCGCCGCATAGACGGCCATGTCGGCCGCGCTCATCCAGCGGCAGGCGGCGATCTCCTCGGCCGACGGCAGGTGCGGGGCGACGGTCTCGGCCATGGTCTCCGCGGCGTCCATGACGTAGTAGGTCGGCATCCTGGCCAGCTCTTCCGCCGTCCAGCCGGCCAGGCGCTGCGGCGCATTCGGCGCCCAGTCGGCCGACTTCATGTGGAAGTAGGCGCGCAGGAAGGTCTCGAGCCCCTGCGGCGCCTCCAGCATGTCGCGCTCGGCCGGACGGGTCGCGTAGTACCACTGGTAGTGCTTGCGCGGCCGCTCCAGCGCCAGCAGGTCCTCGTGCACCGGGTCGGGCCGCTGCGCGATCGGCGGCGGCCCGCCGAAGGGCGCGCTCATCATCACTGCGCGCGGCGCGATGTCGGGCCGGATCAGCGCGGTCCAGGCGGTGACCGGCGAGCCGTAGTCGTGCCCGATGGTGGCATGGGTCGCGTCGCGCCCCAGCGCCCGCACCAGGGCGACGTTGTCGCGGACCAGCATCGGGATGGCGAAGGCGCTGAGGTCGACGTCGTAGCCCTGCTCCCACCCCGTGGTCCGGCCGAAGCCACGCAGGTCCGGCGCCACCACCCAGTAGCCCGCCTCGGCCAGCCGCGGCATGACGTGGCGCCAGGAGAAGGCCAGCTCCGGAAAGCCGTGCAGCAGCAGCAGCAGCGGTGCCTTGGGGTCGCCCGCCTCCAGCAGATGCTGATCCAGCCCGGTCTCGGTCCGGACCAGGCGCGCGGTGATGCCGGCGGGCAGCGGCAGCGGGGGGAGGGTCATGGGCCGGGACTCCGAAGGGGGGCTCGGAGGTTCCTAGCGCAATGCGCGGGGTGGGGGTAGGGGGGCGTGCGATCGATCTTCGAGGCAATCGCACGCCCCGATGGTTAGAGCGATCTGCTCTAGCTGGCTTCCGCCGGCCAGAGCCCCGCCTCGGTCATCTCCTCGACCGCCTCGTCCGTGAACTCCGCCCGGGGGGCGTTGCCGCCGATGACGAACATCAACAGCGCCTCCTCCTCCGGATCGCCGCCTTGGGTCACGTTCTCAAAGCGGCGCGCCACTCCCGCCGGAAAGGAGATAACGTCGTATGGGCGTAGGTCGGCATGCTCGACCCCGCCGCTATGGTTCTCCCAGCTGCAGCGCCAGACGCCGGTCATGGGGATGAAGGTTTCGTTGGTGTCGTGGTTGTGCATCAACGGCCCGTGACCGGGCTTCGCCTTGCAGTAGCCGAGGTTGAAGCCTTCGGAGATCTTGATCGCCGCCAGCTGAGAGGCGTCGCTGCCAACCGGCGACATGACCTGCCCCTTGGCGTCGGTCGGCGGCTGGAAGCCGATCACGTTGAAGAGCTTGCGCTCGCACCCCTTCATATGGCTGTCGGCCAGCCCGCCGTCGAAGCCCTTCAAGTCTTCGAACCTGGCTATCCGTTCCATCATCTCTTCGCGGGACCAGCCCCGGCGCGTCATCTTCTCTGTCACGTTTTCCTCCTATCGCCTGTTCTCGGCGATCGCCCGGCAGGGCCATGCCCTTGTTGCGATCGGGGCAATAGCCTATCCGACGCCCGCTTCTGAGGCCAACAGCGAAGCGCCACACGGGGCCGAGGCCGACTGCCCGGTCTGGAACCTCTACATCCAGTACGGGGAGCAGAAGCCACGAGAGAAGGCGCTGTCGAGGGCCGAGCGGCAGGCGGCCAAGGACTATGCCAGCCACCACCAGGCGTCGCTTGACGACGCGCTGCCGTTTTGGCTTGACGCCAATCAACATCGTCCGCGCTTTGGTCTCTCTTTCTTCTCTTTCCGCTCTAACGCTCTACGACGCTGCCTGCTGACTTTACGGATTGTCGGAGGCGGCGGTTCTACAGAAAAATCTACCTTTTCTACTGTTCCTGGGTCCATAATGCCGTAAAAGGAGCGATTTCTTTGTACCTGAGCAATTCGCTTCTTTGTCCATTCAGTTGCTTCCACAAATGCTAGATCTTCGGATCCCCCTGCTCTCCCGGTGATTTTCGGAGACGCGTCAAATGCTATGCCAATTGCCCTTTTTAGGTTTCGGTGCAGATAGAGTATCACATCACAGTACGCTAGCAACATGTTGCCTCTCGCCAATCGATATTGTTTGTATCCGCCAGGAAGCAGCATATCAGATGGATATGCAAGAATAAGAAAAATATAAACAGTTCCTTGTTCTGAAGATTTCTCCATTGGCATTACGATTCTAGAGAATTTTGGCTTGCCACTTATCTCCGCCTTCTCAAATGTAGTGACCAGTGCTTTGGATAGGTAAACACGAGAAAACCTACTTTCCTTAGCCATGTGCCGGAGTCCGTACTCAGCATCACTGGTGGCGAGAACTTTTCCGCGGTATCCAACAGATGTGCCATCCAATAGAGACTTTGTGAATAATCTTATCAGCTCGTCCCAAGGATATGAGGTCGACAAGTATTTTTTGTTGTCATGGTACACGCTAGTCCGCTTTAGGTACCTATATCGGTCGCCGCTCAGGCGAGATTCGTCAAAACCTCCGGATCCATCAATAAGTTTGCTCGGGAAGTGAAATCTTCCAGTTTCTTTGTCGATGTTGCTTAGGTATTCAGCAAGGAGGTTTGTCTCCCTTGGCACATTTGATATTCTTTTGTTTTGTATAAGTGTTTCTCTATCTGAGAGATATTGTAGAAAATCTGGAGCTGTATCCAATTCACTGAAAATAGAAGTTATATCGTCAACATCAAATATATGAATAAAGGTCCCATTTGGATTGACGTCACCAAAATAAAAAGGTGCGTAGTTTGGGTTTCTTTGATCGATACGATCTTGTCCTTGTAGATCAGGTAATATTCCCATAGAACCATCATCTCGAAATAGCTTACGGGCTCCGGGCTTGGATCCGATAGTCATGGCCACTGCTTTAAAATTGATTTTTTCTGGAGGTGGAAAATTTATTGGAAAGCGTTGTGTATACTGGGAATCAAAAATATCCGATCGGGGTAATTCTGAATCCATCTTATGGCACCGTTAATTTGCTTTACAGAACTTTCAATAACTCGCCTATACCACCTTGCCCACGCAGTATGAAGCGGTGAGGTTTTGGGCCAATCCATCGATTTGACGCTAAATACAATAACTTCATTTTCAAAGCACACTAGTAAGTCGCACAGCTCTTTTCCTCCGCCTCCCTGAGAGGTGGATTTTCCTTGAAATACATTTGGAAAGCACCAGAGATCTAGAAATGTTTTTTCCGCTATTTCAGAGACATATTTCTCGCTTTTGTTTAGTCCTATGCCTCTATTTATTGGTTTGCTCATTGACAGTCGTTCCTAAAGGCATGATGGCTCAGAGTTGAGGTGTCGATCTTTCTCCTCTTTGAGCCCACACTCTATCAGCCATCGGATAGCCTCGCTCCGGGATCGGATGCGGTTCGCGAAGCCCCAGTCGTCGATTCCTTCTGCCTCTTTCGGGGTCAGCAGCATGTTGATGCGGACGGTCCAGAATTCGTTTTCGCTCATCGCTAGAATATGGGCGGCATGAACGAGTTGCGCCAACACCCCACCGAACCTAACCCAGATCAACGGAAGATAGATCCGATGACCAAAGCTACTGCCAATATCGCTACCACTACGGCGCCGCTCAAGTTCGAGGCAATCAAGCCGATGCTGGCGGTGTTCTGCGGGACATCGCTGCCAGGTCGGGCCATTCGGTCGATCGGACGCAAGCCACTCTGGAGGTCTATGTCCCAGCCACCAAGAGGATGGCGGCTGCTGCGATTTCGGCCGTGGAGAGGGCGCGGGCGGAACGCATTAGAAACACACCCTGAGCACATCGCTTAATGTGCGTTTTATGTCGAGAGGCTGGAACGTCTTTAACTTATTGATATAGTAGATTAATTTGGTGATCCCGACTGGATTCGAACCTGTGATCCACTGAATCAGTTTGGGTGAGTGCGGTGCGCGGCGGTCTCGGAGTGGGCGACGCTTGAGGAGCTATCCGGATCGGTCAGTGGCTCAAAGAGCCGGCCGGTCTCAGCCTCAGTGCCCGTCCCGCACGACCGGCATTCATGAGTCCTGCTTCTAGGCCCTTACGGATTGCAGGCCCTAATCTGGCGGTACCGTCGAAGCCAGATTGAAGTGCCGGGCGTTCCCTCCATGGTCGCCGCACTGTGCTCTCCCAGATCCGTCTTCGGAGGTAGATGCTATGAAGTCTTTGGCCGCAGCCGCACTGTCCCTGTCCATGGCCGCCGCGCCGGCAGCGCTGGCCGAAACAACCGGGGAACGCTCCTCGGCCGGAAGCTTGAGCGCGGTGTCGCCGGCGCTGCAGGCCTTCAGCGAGACGGCGCTCTACGGAGAGGAGTGGCAGCGCGCCGAGCTCTCGGCACGCGACCGCAGCATCGTCACCGTCGCGTCGCTCATCGCCCGCAACCAGGCAAGCGCCATGCCGGCCGAGTTCGAGCGGGCGCTGGACAATGGCGTCACGCCGGCGGAGCTGTCCGAGACCATCACCCATCTCGCCTTCTACACCGGTTGGGGCAATGCCATGACGGCGGTCGCGGTCACCGGTGCCCTGTTCGCGGCGCGGGGCATCGGGCCGGACCAGCTTCCCGCCGCCGATCCGGAGCTGCTGCCGCTCGACGAGGAAGCGGAAGCGCGGCGGGAGCAGTTCGTACAGAAGGCCTATGCCCAGGTTTCTCAGGGGGTGGTCGACAACACCCGCGAGCTGCTGTTCCTCGACCTCTGGCTGCGCCCGGCCCTCGCGCCGCGGGACCGGAGCCTGGTCACGGTGAGCGCCCTGATCTCGACCGGCAAGGTCGAGCAGATGCCCTTTCACCTGAACAAGGCGATGGACAACGGGCTGACCAAGGACGAGGCCTCGGCGGTGCTGTCGCATCTGGCGTTCTATGCCGGCTGGCCGAACGTCTTCTCGGCCATGCCGGTCGCCCGTGACGTCTTCCAGGCGCGCGCGCAGCAATGACGGGCCGCTCCCGTCACCGCCTCTCGGCCGCGCTCGGGCTTGCTGCAGCGGTCTCCTCTGTCTGGCCGGCGTCGGCGGACAGCAGCCTCGTGCAGTTTCCGGAGCACTACGCCGACGGCGTGCACTACGCGACGGTCGAGCGCGGGAGCATCACGGAAGAGCTCTTCACCAGCGCCGAAGCGATCGCGGCGGCAAAGCGTGGCGAGCCCTTTCCCGACGGCACCGTGATCACGTTGGTCGACTACCGCGGCGACGCACTGCACCGCTACGTCGTCATGGAGAAGCGGGAGGGTTGGAGCGACTTGTCGCCCCCCGATGTCCGCAGCGGCGACTGGCTGTTCCGGGAGTTTGCGGCTGACGGCACGCCGAACCTTGCCGAGGACGGAACACGCTGCATGTCCTGCCACCAGTCGCAGAAGGCGCAGGACTTCGTGTTCACGGTCCAGCAGATGCAACTGAACGACTAATCCCTCAACGCGAAACAAATGGCGTCGTTGGAGGCAGGACCGCTGGCTCGGGACCTGTCCCGGCGACCACGGCACGACAAACCAGGAACCACCATGACCACATTCACCGTCAACGGACAGATCCACAGCTTCGACGGCGATCCCGATACGCCGCTGCTGTGGTACCTGCGTGATGTCGCAGGCATGAGCGGCACCAAGTTCGGCTGCGGTATGGCGCTTTGCGGCGCCTGCACCGTCCATATCGACGGGGTCGCCACCCGCTCCTGCCAGATGCAGGTCGGCGACCTCGAGGGCCTGGAGGTCACGACCATCGAAGGCCTGTCGAAGGACGGAGATCATCCGCTCCAGGTGGCGTGGCGCGAGCTGAACGTCGCGCAATGCGGCTATTGCCAGGGCGGCCAGATCATGCAGGCGGCGGCGCTGCTCGAGGAGACGCCGAACCCCACCGACGACGACATCGATGCGGCGATGGGCGGCAACATCTGCCGCTGCGGCACCTATCCCCGCATTCGCGCCGCCATCAAGCGTGCCGCCGGGAGCGTGTGACCATGACCAAGCTAAGCAACGTCAGCCGGCGTGCGGTTCTGCTCGGCCTGGCCGCCGGCAGCTTCGTCCTCGCGACCCGCATCTCGCCTGCGGCGGCACAGGAGAAGACCTACGGCGGCGCGGCGATGAGCGGCGGGCTGAAGGACGATCCCGAGGTGTTCCTCTCGATCGCCGACGACGGGACCGTCACCCTGCTGTGCAATCGCGCCGAGATGGGGCAGGGCGTCCGCACGAGCTGGGCCATGGTGGTCGCCGACGAGCTCGAGGCGGATCTTGCGCGCGTCCTGGTCCGGCAGGCGCCCGGCGACGAGGCGCGCTACGGCAATCAGAACACCGACGGGTCGCGTAGCATGCGCCATCACTTCGTGCCGCTGCGCCGCATCGGTGCCGCGGCCCGGCAGTTGCTGGAGGAGGAAGCGGCGGCCCGCTGGGGCGTGCCCCTCGCGGAGGTCGCGGCGGAGAACCACCAGGTGGTGCATGCGGCAAGCGGCCGGCGCCTCGGCTTCGGGGCGCTCGCCCGTGGTGCTGCGGAGCGGCCTCTGCCGGCCGATGCGACGCTGATCTTCAAGGCGCCGGATCGCTTCCGCTACATCGGCCGTGACGACGTCTCCCTGGTCGACAACCGGGACATCACGACCGGTCGGCCGATCTACGGGATCGACGCCCGGATCGAGGGGATGGCCTTTGCGGTCGTTGCGCGCCCTCCCGTCTACGGCGGCAAGGTGAAGCGCTTCGACGACAGCGAAACGCTCAAGGTGCCCGGCGTCTTGAGAGTCGTGCCGATCGAGGCGCCGACCATCCCCTCGGCCTTCGCACCGCTGGGTGGGATCGCCGTGGTGGCGGAGAACACCTTCGCCGCCATGAAGGGGCGTTCGCTGCTGGTGATCGAGTGGGACGACGGCCCGAACGGCGGCTATGACTCCGACCGCTACCGTGAGACCCTGGAGGCGGCCGCCCGCCAGCCAGGCAAGATCGTACGCGACGACGGCGACATCGCTGCGGCCCTGGCCGGTGCCACGCGGCGTATCGAGGCCTCCTACTACATCCCGCATCTGGCCCAGGCACCCATGGAGCCGCCGACGGCCACCGCGCGCGTCAACGAAGACGGCTGTGAGGTCTGGTGCAGCGTACAGAACCCGGAGGCGATCCGAAGCGATCTTGCCCAGCGCTTCGGCGTCCCACTGGAGAAAGTCATCGTCAACACCCTGCTGCTGGGTGGCGGTTTCGGCCGCAAAGCGAAGCCGGACTTCGCCAGCGAGGCGGCGATCCTCTCGCAGGCCATGGGCGGGCGTCCGGTGAAGCTGACCTTCTCGCGCGAGGACGACATTCAGAACAGCTTCTACCACACCGCATCGGTGGAGCGGCTGGAGGCGGGACTGAATGCGGATGACCAGCCGGTCGGCTGGCTGCACCGCACCGTGGCACCGACCATACAGTCGCTCTTCGTGCCGGACGCCAAGCACGAAGGGGCCTTCGAGCTGGCGATGGGCGCCGTCGACGTCCCCTTCGCCATTCCCAGCATCCGGGTCGAGAACCCGGAAGCTGAGGCCCACACGCGCATCGGCTGGTTCCGTGCGGTCTCGAACATCCCGCACGCCTTTGCGGTCCAGAGCTTCGTCGACGAGCTCGCCGCCGCGGCGGGACGCGATCCCAAGGACTATCTGCTCGAGCTGATCGGTCCCGATCGCGAGATCGACCCGGCCTCGCTGGCCGATGTCTGGTCCTATGGCGAGGATCCGAAGCGCTATCCCTATGATACCGGGCGCCTGCGTCGGGTGATCGAGACGGCGGCGCGTGAGGCCGGCTGGGGCCGCTCGCTGCCGGCTGGCCACGGCCTCGGCATCGCGGCGCACCGCAGCTTTCTCAGCTATGCCGCCGTCGTGGTGGAGGCAGCGGTCGACCAGTCCGGCCTGATGACCATCCCCCGGGTCGATATCGCCTTCGACTGTGGTGCCGTGGTCAATCCCGAGCGGGTCAGATCGCAGCTCGAAGGGGCCGTGGTGTTCGGCGTCAGCCTGGCGACCCTCGGCGAGATCAGCTTCAAGTCGGGACGGGTGGAGCAGTCCAACTTCCACGACTACGAGGTCACGCGCATCGACGCCGCACCGCGGGAGATCTACACGCACCTGGTGAACACGACAGGCTACGACGAGCCGCTCGGCGGTGTCGGAGAGCCCGGCCTGCCACCGGTGGCGCCGGCCCTGACGAACGCGATCTTCGCCGCCACCGGCAAGCGCATTCGCGCCCTGCCGATCAAGGATCAACTCAGCGCTTGAGTCTCGGCCGAACTGCCTCAGTCGCGGTGGCGCAGGGCCTCGACGACCAGCGCGAAGGCCGCAGAGTGCTGCCGTCGGCTGGGGTAGTAGAGATGAAAGCCGGTATGGAAGGGCTGCCAGTCGGCGAGGACCTCGGTGAGGCGGCCTGCGGCGATGTGGGGACGCGCCAGGTCTTCCGGCACATAGGCCAGGCCGAAACCGTCGAGCGCCGCCTGCAGCATCTGGTAGGTGTTGTTGAAGGTGACCTGGCCGGTGACGGTGACCCGTTTCTCGCGCTTGCCCTTCTGGAAGGGCCAGCCGAGCAGGCCGCCGCGGGTCGGCAGTCGAAGGTTGATGCAACTGTGGTCTACCAACTCGTCCGGGACGGTCGGCAAGCTGCGCCCCTCGAGATAGGCGGGTGATCCGACCACGGCCATGCGCATGGTCGGGCCGATGCGGACGGCGACCATGTCCTTCTCGACGCCGTCGCCGCGCCTGACGCCGGCGTCGAAGCGCTCGGCGACAATGTCGACCAGGCCATAGTCGATGCCGATCTCGATTTTGATGTCGGGATAGTCGCGGAGCAGGGGCGCCAGCTTGGGCCAGAGGAGGGTGTTCGCCACGTAGTCGATGGCCGAGATCCGGATGGTGCCGGCCGGCTTGTCGCGGAACTCGCTGATGGCTTCCAGCTCGTGCTCGATGTCGTCCAGGCGGGGGCCGATGCTGCCGAGCAGACGCTCGCCCGCCTCGGTCGGCGAGACGCTGCGCGTGGTCCTGGTCAGCAGGCGCACGCCGAGCCGCTCCTCCAGTCCGCGGACGGTATGGCTCAGCGCCGACTGGGAAACGCCCAGCTTTGCCGCGGCCTTGGTGAAGCTGCCCTCGCGCCCGACGGCCAGGAAGGCTTGGAGGTCATTCAGGTTCGAGCGCGGCATTTATCGTATCTGCTCATATGTTCATGCGCATTTCAGCGGGTGTTTGCGAGGTAGGGCAGGACCCACATCTTGGCAAGTCGTCCCTAGGCTCAGCGGTCTCCGCTCAGTCGCGGACAGCACCTTCACGAAGGAGGAGAGCTATGGAAATCAAACGAAACGGCTCGCAGCCGTCAGTAGAGGGATCGGCCGAGTATTTCACCGGCGCGGTTCGCATCGACCCGTTGCATCAGGCGCCCGCGCCGGCGCATCTGACCTGCGCCTCGGTGACCTTCGAGCCGGGTGCGCGCACCGCCTGGCATACCCATCCCCTGGGCCAGACCTTGATCGTCACCGCGGGCTGCGGCTGGACCCGATGCGAGGATGGTCCCAAGGAGGAGATTCGTGCCGGTGACGTGATCTGGTGCCCGCCGGGACACAAGCACTGGCATGGAGCCACTCCGACCACCTCGATGACCCACATCGCCATCCAGGAACATGCCGGCGACGGCAAGGTCGTGGAGTGGATGGAGCATGTCAGCGACGAGCAGTACCTCGGCTGAGGTTCAGCCGAGCAGCCGACGAAACGGGACAGCGCGGGCAGGACCGCACAGCGAATGGAGACGAAAGTGGAGGGGATGGGCGAGGGCGGCTGCATCGACAGCGACACCCTGGACCGGCGGAGCGCTGGCCCGAAGGGGCTGCGGGAGGAATCCACCGCCAGCCTTGCCGTTGCTGCAGCTGGCC
Organism: Rhodospirillaceae bacterium N.6G; assembly: GCA_046233115.1. Taxonomy (GTDB): domain Bacteria; phylum Pseudomonadota; class Alphaproteobacteria; order Kiloniellales; family JACOMY01; genus JACOMY01. The sequence goes on from JBJXHM010000001.1 coordinate 160,044, forward strand.
CCTTTTTGGTGCTGATCGCCTTCACCGTTCCCCTGACGACCCTGACCAGCACCGCCGTCGCGCTGGAGGCGGGGCCAGGGCTCCAGGCCTGGATCATGAGCGCGATGAGCGTCGGTGCGGCGGTCGGCCTGCTGAGCAGCGGCGCCATCGGCGATGACTATGGCCGGAAGCGAACCTTCCTGGCCGGCAACCTCGTGCTCGCCGTTGCATCCTTGCTCGGCGCGGCTGCACCGACGGCATTCCTGCTGGTGGTCGCCCGTGTCCTGCAAGGCCTGGGGGGAGCGGCGATCCTTGCCTGCAGTCTCGGCCTCGTCGGGCACGCCTTCCCGTCGGGACAGGCGCGCGTGCGGGCGACCGGCGTGTGGGCCGGTGCGCTCGGCGCGGGCGTGGCGCTCGGGCCGATTGTCTCGGCCGGGCTCGACGACCTTGGCGGCTGGCGGCTGCCCCATATCCTGACGGCTCTTGCGGCCGTTGCCCTGGCAGTCGCCGGACAGGTGGTCCTGACTGAATCCCGCGCGTCGTCGCCACGCCGGGTCGACGTGGCGGGTACGCTGTTGCTCGGTCTGGGCCTTGCGGGCCTTCTCGCCGGGCTGACCGAGGGGCGGGCTGGGTGGGACCGCGCGCTTCCCTATGAACTCCTGGTAGCGGGATCGGTCTTGCTGGTTGGCTTCGTCGTCGTGGAGTCCCGTGCCCGCACACCGATGCTCGACCTGGGCCTGTTCCGGCGGCCGGTCTTCGCGGCGGCGACCTTGGCGGCCTTGGCCTCGGGCGCCGGGGTGCTGTCCTTGCTGTCGTTCATCCCGACCCTGCTCCAGCGCTCCGTCGGTACCAGCGCACTGCTGGGTGCCGTCTTGCTGCTGGCCTGGTCGGCGACGACCGCAGTCACCTCGATCGCCGTCCGCTGGCTGCCGCCCCGGATCACGCCGCGCATGCAGCTGATCGGCGGTCTGGTCGGTGTGGCGGCCGGACAGTTCGCCCTCTTCGGCCTGCTGCCGGAAGCCTCTCTTGGCCGTCTGCTGCCGGCCCTGTTGCTGGCCGGACTGGCCAATGGGGCTCTGAACGCGGCCCTTGGCCACCAGGCCGTGGCCAGCGTGCCGCACGACCGTGTCGCCATGGGCAGCGGCGCCAACAATACCGCCCGCTACCTCGGTTCCGCGGTCGGTCTCACCATCGTCACGCTGCTGGCCACGCATGCCGGCACCGTCGAAGGAATGGCAGGGCTGGCAGAGGGCTGGAACCGGGCGGTGCTGCTTGCCGCCGGCTTCTCGTTGCTGGGCGCGCTTGCCGTCTTCCTCGCGCGCGAGCGCAGCGGAACCTCGCTTTAGAGGGCCCGCAGCCTCTGTACGGGCGCATTGGCGCTTGTGTATCGACCTAGAAAGAAGGACTTGGACTCATGACTGATAAGAAGGTTTGGCTCATCACCGGTGCCGGTCGCGGCATGGGTGTGGCCTTCGCCAAGGCCGCGCTGGCGGCCGGGCATTCCGTCGTCGCCACCGGGCGCGATACGCAGAGCGTCGCTGAGGCTCTCGGCCCCGCGGACGAACTGCTGGTGGTGAAGTTGGACGTCACCAGCGATGCCGATGCCCAGGCTGCTGCGCAGCAGGCCATCGAGCGCTTCGGCCGTCTGGACGTGCTGGTCAACAATGCCTCCAACTTCTACGCCGGCTACTTCGAGGAGCTGACCCTGGCCCAGATCGAGCGGCAGCTCGCGACGAGCCTCATCGGACCGATGCGGGTGACCCGCGCGGTTCTGCCGATCATGCGCGAGCAGCGGTCGGGCCATGTCATCTCGATCTCGTCCGGTGCGGGCCTGGTCGGCTTCGAGTTCTGCACCGCCTACGCCGCCTCGAAGTTCGGCCTGGAGGGCTGGATGGAATCGCTGCAACAGGAGGTGGCGCCCTTCGGCATCGCCACCACCATCGTCAACCCCGGATTCTTCCGGACGGAACTCCTCACCGAGGCCTCGGCCAGCTATGCCGCAGCGTCGATCGACGACTATGCGGAGCGCAGAGAGGCGCAGGTCCAATGGTGGCAGGCGCAGAACGGGCAGCAGCCGGGCGATCCGGCCAAGCTGGCCCAGGCGCTGATCAAGATTGCGGGCGAGGCGCCGCCGCCGAGCCGCTTCGTTGCCGGCGCGGACGCCATCGGCCTCGCGGAAATGAAGATCGCGACCCTCCAGCAGCAGATCGATGCCTATCGTGAGCTCTCGACCTCGATGGCGATCGAGAGCGCCTGATGTAAGGTATGGCAATGGCAAGACAGACCCGAAGGGGTGTCGTGGCAGGGGCGGCGGTTCTGTTCGCCGCCCTGGTCGCCGCTCAACCCGCCATGACCCAAGAAACGACAACTCCACAGGTAGACAGCGTGAAGATCCGCATCATCATCGGGGGCGAGGTGCTCCTGGCCACGCTCGACGACAACGCGTCGGCCAGGGATTTCGCCTCCCTGCTCCCGCTCAGCGTCACGCTGGAGGACTATGCCAAGACCGAGAAGATCGTGGACCTGCCGAAACGGCTGGATATCTCCGACGCGCCGGCCGGCATCGATCCCGCGGTCGGGGACATCACCTACTACGCACCCTGGGGCAACCTGGCGATCTTCTACCGGGATTTCGGCTATGCGAAGGGGCTCGTCAAACTGGGGGCCATCGACTCCGGCGTGGGCGCCTTGGGCCGGGGCGGGTCCCTGGCCGCGACGATCGAACTGGTGGAGGGGGAGTAGCGGAGTAGAGCCCGATGACACCAGATCGAAACGATCTGGCGTCTCAATTCTGCTCTCTATCATTGAAACATAGAGCGGCTTCACGCGATCAGGTGATTGCACCTGATCACGATCCGCTCTAGGCGCGAGACTGTCTTGAGCGGGGCGGGCGCCACCCCCGGACTGTCGGGGATTTGAAGGAAGGCCGGCCCGCTTCGCCGCGCAAACTGCTAACCTGCCGGTGACGTCGTGAGCGGGCGGCGCCCGATGGCAGACATGCGGTGGATGGTGGGATGGCCTTGAAGCCCCTGAATGCGGGCATGGCTCGCGAAGAGTTGGCTGGTCTTGCGTACATGCTCTGGGCGCGCCTGATCGCGCTCGGGGCGCTGGCGGTTTGGCTGGGATCGACCTTGCCCTTCGAGCGCTCTGCCGTCTATCTGACCGCCATCGTGGCCTTTGCGCTGCTCGGGGCGCCGCCCTACCTGCTCGCGCGTCGCAACATCGGTGGCTCCGGCATGATTGCCGCGTTCCTCCTGCTCGATGCCTGCATCCTCAGCTACATCCTGATCGTGCCGCCACCCTTCTCTATCGAGGGCTGGACGCCTCAGCTCAATCTGCGCATTCCGAACTTCCTCTATATGGGCGTCTTCCTCGTTGGGATGGCCCTCAGCTATTCGCCCAAGCTGGTGATCTGGACCGGCATTGCCACCAGTGCAGCCTGGAGTGCCGGCTTCCTCTGGGTGGCGAGCCTTCCTGACTCCGTGGCCTACACCTCCCGGGATCTGCTCGATCAGGGGCTGGACGCGGCGGCGGCGATCCGCCAGTTCCTTGATCCGGACGGGGTCAGCCTGACCACGCTCTTCAACCAGATCGCCTTTCTCGCCCTCGTCACCGTGATCCTGGCGCTGACCGTCTGGCGCTCCCGCCGGCTGGTGCGCAGCCGGGTGGCGGCCGAGGCACAGCGCACCGCGCTCTCGCGCTATTTCTCACCCAACATCGTCGACGACCTGGCGACCTCCGGGGACTCGTTCGACCGACCGGCGATCCAGAGAGTGGCCGTGTTGTTCGCCGACATGGTCGGCTTTACCGCCGCCTCGGAGCGGCTTTCTCCGGACGCGCTCGTGCGCTTGCTGAGTGCGCTTCATGGCCGGCTCGCCCGCGTCGCCTTCGACCACGGCGGGACTGTCGACAAGTACATTGGCGACGCGATCATGGTGGACTTCGGTACCCCCCGGCCGCAGGCGGACGATCCCGTCCGAGCTCTCAGCTGCGCCGCCGCGATGATGGCGGAGATGGACCGTTGGAACGACGAGCGGGAGAGGACCGGCGAAGACCCCGTCGAGATCGGCATCGGGCTTCACTATGGCGATGTGCTGGTCGGCAACATCGGTGACGCGCGTCGCCTCGAATACACGGTCCTGGGGGATACGGTGAACGTGGCGAGCCGGCTGGAGCGGCTCACCCGTGAGATCGGCGCCGTCCTGGTCGTGAGCGACGACCTGATCCGGGCCGTGCGGGATCGCGGTAGCGAGCCTTCGCTGCTGGTGGCCGGTTTGCACCGCGACCTGGCTCGCACCGTGCGCGGCCGGCAAGAGCCGGTGGCGATCTGGAGTGTTGCACGCTCGTGAGCCCGTCGCCTTCCGGCCGGAATCTCTCCTGCGCTTATTCATGAGGCAGGCTCATATGCTCATCCGCAAGTATCGGCCTAACTCGATGCCTTTCTCCGCCCCACATATTTGGCTGTGAGCCGGAAAGACTGTGAGTGGGTTTGGCCCTGCCGGTCTTCACTGCTGGCTCGTTCCTGCAAGCAAAGGAGAGTACAGACTTGAGATCGACCATGACCGGCCTTTGTGCCATTTCATTGCTTGTTGCGGCACCGGCCCTTGCAGAGCAGGCCCAGATCTCCAAGAACGGCACGCGCGCGTCGGTGATAGGACCCGCGGAGTACTTCGTGGGAAGCGTCATCGTCGATCCCCTGTTCGGCGCGAACGACCAGCTACAGGCGACCGGTGCGAACGTGACCTTCTCTCCGGGGGCGCGTTCCGCCTGGCACAGCCATCCCGCCGGTCAGATGATGATCGTCACCTCCGGCACTGGATGGGTGCAGGAGGAGGCGGGGCCGAAGCGAGAAATCAAGCCGGGCGATGTGGTCTGGACCCCGCCGGGTGTGAAGCACTGGCACGGCGCCACGGCCAGCACCTCCATGAGCCACACCGTCATCAGCAACATGCTGGACGGGAAGAACGTCGTGTGGCTGGAGCAGGTCAGCGACGAGCAGTACCTCGACTGACCATTGGTCTTGTGGGACCCCCGGCCGAGGGAAGAGGGGCTGTATCCGCCCCTCTTCCTTCGCATGTCGGCGCAAGGGGCTCTCTGGGGCCCTCGCACAACGACGGGAGCGACCATTCTGTAGCGGCTCTTGCATCGGACTTGAGCCGCTAGGGTGTCTCTCCGAAAGTGCCAGTCTGAGTGGACGTGAAGCGGCATGCGTCCGCAGGCCCGGTGCAATGCTTCCCAAGCGCAAACTTGCAACGCGAAGGGACAAAACTGCGCATTGCCGCATTGGCAATTGGTGAGCCCGACAGGATTCGAACCTGTGACCCGCTGATTAAAAGTCAGCTGCTCTACCAACTGAGCTACGGGCCCCACCGGCGGCGACGGGCTCTGCCGTCGCCGCGCTGAGGCTAGACCTATTGACCGGCGCAGCGCCGGTCAAGACCTCCAGGCCGCTTGCCTCGCGGCAGGTTGGCTCATGGCCGCCGCTCCCCGGCCAACTACTCCGGCTCAGGCCGCCGCGGCCGACGCGCCACCCGCGACCACCAACTCCAGGGCGATCGGAACGGGGTTGGCCAGGATGTCCAGCACCGGACAGTGGCCGTTGACCGCCTGGCGCAGCTGCTCCAGACGCTCCGGCGCGGCCGGGCTCTCCAGATGGACCTGGCCGCGGATCGCCTCATAGCCGGGACGCACCGCGGGATCGACGGCGAAGAAGCCGCGCAGGTCGATGTCGCCGGTCAGCTCAACCCTGACCGAGTCCAGCGGGATGCCCAGCGCAGTCGCGAAGGCGCGATAGGTGATCTCCTGACAGCTGCCCAAGGCCGCCAGGATCAGTTCCACCGGGTTGGGGCCGCTGTCGGTGCCGCCCAGCGCCGCCGGCTCATCGATCGTCAGGCTGTGCTGGCGCAGGCTCGCCCGGCTGCGGAAGCCTTCCTGCAGTGCCGTGCTGCTCTGGAACGAGGCCTTGGCCGTCGCCGGGTCCTTGGCGAAGCCGGCCTGCGCCTCGGCGATCAGGGTCTTGAGGTCCTCGGCGCTCACCGGCGTCTCGGTCTTGCTCTCGGGTGCTGCACTCATCTGTCTCGTCTCCTCGCACGACGTTTGGCCCGGCAGGGAGGGGCGGGCTGGCGCGGGGATCGAGCGGTCTTGAGATGAGGCCCGTTTCGTTGCCTTTCGGCCGCATGTCGCGTGATCCGCGAAACCACCTTGCCCGGGATGGCAGGTTGGTCAGGGCGCCAGCCCTTCTCTCCATGCTATGCCCAAGCAGAACCACAGTCCGTTTTCGAACGCAAGCGCTTTCCTGCCGGGCGCGGAGACGCGCTCGCCTTGGTCGCTGCGGCTGTGCTAGTCATCCCTCCCGTCACGAGACCGGGCCGGCCTATCCAGACCGAGCAGACCGGACCCCAAGAGAGGCCCAAGAGAGGCCCAAGAGAGGAAAGACAAGACCATGCGAGTCATCTGTGTCGCCAAGCGTAACCCCGAGGGCAAGCCGGAAGTCTTTGCCGCGCTCGCCGACGAGGAATCCCAGACCGCAATGCGCTTCGCCGTCGACGACTTCGTGCGCGAGATCTACTCGATCGCGGACGGCAGCGGTGCGGTGATCATCGTCGAGGCCGAGTCCGCCGAAGCAGCCAAGGCCAAGCTCTCCGAGTTGCCCTTCGCGAAGGCCGGCCTGCTGTCCATCGAATACATCCCGATCAAGGCCTACCGCGCCCTGGCGAAGCTGGCCGGCTGAGGCCTCGCCCGCCATACCGCTCTTAGGAGAGCATCCCCGCCGTCAATCGATGCCTGAAATAGGCATGACAGGAGATGGCGGCGGGGCCGGCACCTGCTGCAAGTTTCGCACGAGCAGGTGAGGTCACCTGCTCGGGGCCGGCCTTACTGCCACTTCACCTTGGCCGTGAACATGTAGCCGGCGCCGTAGACTGTGCGGATCAGGCTGCCGCCGGCCTCGGCGCCATCTTGCTCCTTGGACAGCTTCTTGCGCAGGCGCGAGACGGCGACGTCGACGGCCCGGTCCAGCACGTCCTCCGCACCGATCTGCTGCAGCAGGAACTCGCGCGTCAGCACCCGGTTGGGGGCGGCCAGAAAGGCCTCCAGCAGGCGCGCGTCGGCGGCCCCCAGCATCACGTCGGGGGCCGTTGCGGACGCCAGGATCATGCTGCCGCGGTCATAGCTGTAGCCGGCGAACTGCGCGCTGCTGCGCTCGCTGGGGTCGATGCGGCGCGCGCCGGCGCGGCGCAGCACGCTGCGCACCCGGGCCACCAGTTCCCTCGGGTTGAAGGGCTTGGCCAGGTAGTCGTCGGCCCCCAGTTCCAGGCCGGCGATGCGGTCGGCGTCGCCAGCCCGGCCGGAGAGGATGACGACCGGAATCTCGGCCGAAAGGGTGCGTAGCCGTGGCAGCAAGGCGATGCCGTCCAGGTCGGGCAGGCCTAGGTCGAGCACCACCAGGTCGGGCTCGCGCTGCGCCAGCCCCTCCAGCAGCGCCCTGGCGCTGGCATAGCCCTCAGTCTCGAAGCCCTGTTCCCGCAGTGCGAGCTGGATCAAGCAGAGCACATCCGGCTCGTCCTCGACGACGGCGATCAGACCGTCACTCATGCGGCCGCTCCGCCGCAGCAGGCCGCCACCCGGTCAGACCGCACGGGAGAGCAGATCGCCGAGCTGGGCCTCGGTGAAGGGTTTGCCCAGCAGCGGGAAGGGACAGTCTTCAGGCAGGCAGCTCTGCATCATGCCGCTGTAGCCGGAGATCAGGGCGACCTTCAGCTCCGGCACCAGGTCCTTGGCCCGGCGCGCCAGAGCCAGGCCGTCGAGCTGGCCCGGCATGACCACGTCGGAGAGCAGCAGGTTCACCTCCGGCACGCTGCTGACGAGCGCCAGCGCATCCTCCGAGTTCTCGGCCTCCAGCACCCGGCAGCCGATCGCAGTGAGCTGCTCGCGCACCACCGAGCGGACCTGGGGGTCGTCCTCGACCAGCAGCACCAGACTGTCGCCGAGACCGGCGGCCTCCTCCAGTTCCGCACTCGGACCGGCCACCGCCGCGGCCTGCTCGGCCGTCGCCGCCGGCAGCAGCAGGGTGACCCGTGTGCCTTCGCCGGGCGTCGAGTCCAGGGCGATGCCCCCGGCCGACTGGCGGATGAACCCATAGACCATCGAGAGCCCCAGACCGCTGCCGCTGCCGAACTGCTTGGTGGTGTAGAAGGGATCGAAGACCCGGCCCAGCGCCTCGCTCTTGATCCCGCTGCCGCTGTCTTCCACCACGATACTGACATAGCGGCCGGGCGCCAAGTTCTGCGCCTTGGCTTCCTCGTCGTCGAGCTGCGCCTCGGCGATGGCGAAGACGATGCGGCCCGGCCCGGAGATGGCGTCACGAGCGTTCAGCGCCAGGTTCAAGAGGGCGTTCTCGAGCTGTCCGGGATCGACGAAGGCCAGCGGCGGCAGGCCGCGCAGGCGGGTCGCCACCTCGATCGAGCTGGGCAGGGAGCGGCGCAGCAGCCGCGAGAGGCCGACGACGCAGGCCTCGACGTCGACCGCCTTGGCGGCCAGCGGTTGTTCGCGGGCGAAGGCCAGCAGGCGCTGGGTCAACTCAGCGCCGCGGTCGGCGGCATGGATCGCCGAATCGATGTAGTCCTGTGCCAGGGCGGGATCGTCCAGCTTGCGGCGCAGCGCGCTCAGGTTGCCGAGGATCACGGTCAGGAGGTTGTTGAAGTCGTGCGCCAGGCCGCCGGTGAGCTGTCCCACGGCTTCCATCTTCTGCGCCTGGCGCAGTGCGGCCTCGTGCGCCTTCTGCTCGGTAATGTCGAGCGAGAGCACAAAGCAGCCGCGCACGCGCCCCGTCGCATCGCGGTCCGGCAGCAGGCTGGAGCGCATGTCGGAGCGCCGGCCGTTGGGGCCGATGCGGCTGTACTCGTAGGTCGGGCTCTCGCCGGCCAGCACGCGTTTTAGCTGGGCTTCCAACTCGTCGACGACCGGGGCCTCGACCACCTGGCGCAGGGAGCGGTTCACGATGGTCGCCGGCTCCAGGCCGAACCACTCGGCATAACGGCGGTTGGCGAAGCGGTAGACGGTCCGGTCGTCGACATAAGCGATCATCGCCGGGACGGCATCGGTGATCAGGCGCAGCCTGGCCTCGCTCTCGCTCAGCGCCCGGGTGCGTTCCTCGACCGCGCGGGTCAGCGCGGCCTGGCGCTCGCGCTCTGCGGTGATGTCGGTGTAGGTGGTGACGAAGCCGCCGCCGGGCAGCGGCGTGCCCCTGACCGAGAGCACCTGGCCGGAGGGCCGGCTGCGCTCGAACTCATGGGCCAAGAAGGTGCGGGCGCGGGCGACGCGGCTTTCTATCTGCGCCTGCGGATCGCCCGGTCCGTACTCGCCACGTGCGGTATTGTACTCCATGAAGGCGGAGAAGGGGGTGCCGGTGCGCGCCAGGTCCTTGGGAAAATCCAGGAGATCGAAGAAGCGCTCGTTCCAGCCGATCATCTCCAGATTCGCATCGAAGACCGTGAAGCCCTGATCGATCTGGTCCAATGCGGCCTGCAGGAGCGCCAAGCGCTCCGAATCCTTCTGCTCCTCGCTCATCCAGCGTTTCCTCGGCCCACTGATTCTTGTTCTTGCCGTTTCTGTCGCGGAGAGGCCTCGCCAAGCGCCGCGGCGGCTTTGCAGCAGTCGCCATACCTGCCCGGCAGATCGTGCCAACAGGCGCGGTACGGCCGAGGCGTTATTGCACAGGATTGAGGTTTCATCAAGGATCGCCAGATAATTCTTTCTATAAACCTTCTAATTCCAGGAAACAATTCGCAACAATTAAGAAAAAATCCTGAAACCTGTGGTGTGCATGATGAGGTCAATGAGTCTTGTGCGGAGTGGCTAAGGGCGCTTCGCCAACAGGAAGGAAACCAGACGGGCAGAGTAGCGGTGAAAGCCGCTGTGTGCGCCCTCGTAGGACGGTGATGGCCGAGGATATCATTCTAGAAACGCGCCGGCTGCGGAAGGAGTTCAAGGGCTTCGTCGCGGTCGATGATGTCGACCTCAAGGTCCAGAGGGGCACGATCCATGCGATCATCGGCCCGAACGGCGCCGGCAAGACCACTTTCTTCAACCTGCTGACACACTTCCTGGTGCCCAGCAGCGGCAGCATTCTCTTCAATGACCGCGAGATCACCGGGAAGCCGCCCTACGAGATCGCCCGCCTGGGCATCGTGCGCTCTTTCCAGATCTCCTCCGTGTTCCCGCATCTCTCCGTGCGCGAGAACGTGCGCGTTGCGCTGCAGCGCAAGCACGGCATCGCGTTCGACTTCTGGACGCCTGAGCGGCGCCTCAATCGCCTGAATGCCGAGGCCGACGGCTTCCTCGCCGACGTCGGTCTGGCCGACTTCGCCGACCTGCCGGCGGTGGAGCTGCCCTACGGCCGCAAGCGCTCGCTGGAGATCGCCACCACCCTGGCACTCGACCCCGAGGTGATGCTGCTGGACGAGCCGACCCAGGGCATGGGCCATGAGGACGTGGGGCGCATCACCGACCTGATCCGGCGCGTCGCGGCCTCGCGCACCGTGCTGATGGTCGAGCACAACCTGAACGTCGTGGCCGATCTCTCCCACACCATCACCGTGCTGCAGCGTGGTGCGATCCTGGCCTCGGGCGACTACGAGAGCGTCTCGAAGAACCCCGAGGTGATCGAAGCCTACATGGGAGGCGCGCATGCCTGAGAGTGACGCGCTGCTGACGGTCGAGGGCCTGCAGGCCTTCTATGGCGAATCCCATGTCCTGCACGGCGTCTCGCTGTCGGTCCAGAGGGGAGAGGTGGTGACCCTGCTGGGCCGTAACGGTGCTGGCAAGACCACGACCCTGAAGTCGATCATGGGCATGGTGCGCCAGCGCAAGGGCTCGATCCGCCTGGAGGGCAAGGAACTGATCCAGCTTCCCTCCAACCGGATCGCCAGGCTCGGCATCGCACTCTGCCCGGAGGAGCGCGCGATCTTCTCCAGCCTGACGGTGGAGGAGAACCTGATGCTGCCGCCGGCGATCGCCGAAGGCGGCCTCTCGGTGGCGGAGCTCTACCGGCTCTTTCCCAACCTGGAGGAGCGGCGCAAGACCCGGCAGGGCACGCGACTTTCCGGCGGCGAGCAGCAGATGCTGGCGATCGCACGGATCCTGCGCACCGGCGCCCGCGTGCTGCTGCTGGACGAGCCGACCGAGGGCCTGGCCCCGGTCATCGTCGAGCAGATCGGCAAGGTCATCCTGGCCCTGAAAGAGCGTGGTTTCACCATCCTCTTGGTGGAGCAGAACTTCCGTTTCGCATCGCAGCTTGCCGACCGCAACTACGTCATGGAGGACGGGGCGATCGTCGAAATGGTTCCGCGGAGCGAGATCGCCGCCAAGGCGGCCTTGCTTCAAGAGTACCTGGGCGTCTAGGCGGCGTCCGGCTGAAGCATCGCCGCCACGCTGCGCTGCTTCGGGACAGAGTTGAACTGGCAAGTCCTCGTCGCAGGCGATCCGTCTGTCCGGGGTTTGCTGCAGCCAGAGGGAACGCAATCATGTTGAAAAAGCTTCTTCTTGCATCGGCGCTGGTCGGCTTTGCCGGCGGTGCTTCGGCGGCGGAGGTCTCCGGCGACGTGGTCAAAATCGGCGTGCTGACCGATATGGCCGGCGTCTACTCCGACATCTCCGGTCAGGGCTCGGTGACCGCGGCCCAGATGGCGGTCGAGGACTTCGGCGGCACCGTCCTGGACAAGCCGATCGAGATCGTCTCTGCCGATCACCAGAACAAGGCCGACATCGCCGCCTCCAAGGCGCGCGAGTGGATCGACACCGACGGCGTCGACATGATCACCGACCTGGTGACCTCCTCGGTCGCGCTGGCGGTGCAGGAGATCGGTCGCGAAAAGCAGACCGTGATCATGGTGGTGGGTGCCGCGACCTCGCGCCTGACCGGTGCGGACTGCTCGCCCTACGGCTTCCACTGGGCCTATGACACCTTCGCGCTGGCTAACGGCACCGGCACTGCCGTGGTGCAGAACGGCGGCGACACCTGGTTCTTCATCACCGCCGACTACGCCTTCGGCCACTCCCTGGAGAAGGACGTCTCGGCCACGGTCGAGGCCAATGGCGGCCAGGTGCTGGGTGCGGTGCGTGCTCCCTTCCCCTCGACCGACTTCGCCTCCTTCCTGTTGCAGGCTCAGGCCTCCGGCGCCAAGATCGTGGGCCTCGCCAACGCCGGCGCGGACACCATCAACGCGATCAAGCAGGCGGCCGAGTTCGGCATCGTCGAGGGCGGCCAGAACCTGGCCGGTCTGCTGATGTTCCTGACCGACATCCATGCGCTCGGTCTGCAGACGGCCCAGGGCCTCTACATGACCGCTGGCTGGTACTGGGATCTGAACGACGACACTCGTGCCTTCGCCAAGCGCTACCAGGAGAAGATGGGCGCCATGCCGACCATGGTTCAGGTCGGCACCTATTCCGCGGTGCTGAGCTACCTGAAGGCGGTCAAGGCCGCCGGCACCGACAATGCCGATGCCGTCACCAAGCAGCTGGTCGGCATGGAGATCAACGATGTCTTCGCCACCGGCGGCAAGGTCTATCCGAACGGCCGCATGGCGCACGACATGTACCTGGCCAAGGTGAAGTCGCCTGCCGAGTCCAAGGGCGAGTGGGACTATCTGGAGATCGTCCGCACCATTCCCGGTGCCGAAGCCTTCCAGAAGCCCGAAGCCTCCGGCTGCCCGCTGGTCAAGTAAATCGCTGAAGAACTGGCGCACGTGGGGACGTCATGACGACGCTTTTCGATATGCCGATCTCGATCCTGGGCCTCCAGGTCCTGATCGGGTTGCAGAACGGGGCCTTCTACGCGCTCTTGTCGCTTGGGCTCGCCGTGATCTTCGGGATGCTCAACGTCATCAACTTCACCCACGGCGCCCAGTTCATGCTGGGAGCCTTCCTGGCCTGGATCCTGCTGGACTGGGCCGGGATTGGCTACTGGTGGGCGTTGATCCTGGTGCCGTTGTTGCTGGGGGTCTTCGGCGTCGCCATCGAGCGCACCATGCTCTCCCGGCTCTATAACCTGGATCACCTCTACGGTCTGCTGCTGACCTTCGGGCTGGTGCTGATCATCGAGGGACTGATGGTCGACGGCTTCGGCTCCTCCGGCCTGCCCTATGCCAAGCCGGAGCTGCTGGGCGGCACCGAGCGCCTGCCCCTGGAAGGCCTGACCGGCAACCCGCGGGACATGATGATGCTGCCGGTCTACCGGCTCTGGACCATCGTCGTCTCGATCGTGATCTGCCTGGCGGTCTGGTACGCGATCGAGCGCACCCGGCTGGGGGCACTGCTGCGGGCTGCCACCGAGAACCGCGAGATGGTGCGCGCCTTCGGCATCAACGTGCCGGTCATGGTCACCCTGACCTACGGTTTCGGCGTCGCGCTGGCGGGCTTCGCCGGCGTGCTGGCTGCCGGCCTGCAGGCGGTGACGCCGCACATGGGCTCGCACCTGATCATCGTCGTCTTCGCCGTGGTGGTGATCGGCGGCATGGGCTCGATCCTGGGCTCCATCATAACCGGCTTCGCGCTGGGCCTGGTCGAGGGCATCGTCAAGGTGGCCTACCCCGAAGCCTCCAACGTGGTGATCTTCGTCATCATGATCCTGGTCCTGCTGGCCCGCCCGGCCGGCCTCTTCGGACGCGAGGCCTAGCCTAAAGATGAGCAACATCCTCTCCGATAGCGGCAGCGGCGCCAGCGGGCTGAAGGCCCGCAGCCTGGCGATCGCCGCGGCGCTCGTCATCGCCCTGATCTTCCTGCCCTTCGTCGCCTATCCGGTCTTCTTGATGAAGGCCATGTGCTTCGCGCTCTTCGCTTGCGCCTTCAACCTGCTGCTGGGCTTCACCGGGCTGCTCTCCTTCGGCCATGCCGCCTTCTTCGGCACCGCCAGCTACGTGGCGGCCCATGCGCTGAAGGTCTGGGGCTTCTCGGCCGAACTGGCGATCTTGACCTCGGCGGCGGCGGCCTGCGTCCTGGGCCTGATCTTCGGCGCCATCGCCATCCGCCGTCAGGGCATCTACTTCGCGATGATCACCCTGGCGCTCTCGCAGATGGTCTTCTTCATGGCACTACAGGTCAAGTTCACCGGCGGCGAGGACGGCATCCAGGGCGTGCCGCGCAACGAACTCTTCGGGGTCATCGACATCTCCGACAACACCACGCTCTACTACGTCGTGGCGGCGATCTTCGCCTTCGGCCTCTTCGCGGTCTACCGCACGGTGCACTCGCCCTTCGGCCAGGTGTTGCGGGCGATTCGTGAGAGCGAGCCCCGGGCCAAGTCGCTGGGCTACAACACCGACCGCTACAAGCTGGCGGCCTTCGTGATCTCGGCGACGCTCTCCGGGCTCGCCGGCGGCACCAAGGCGCTGGTGGTGCAGGTCGCCAGCCTCACCGACGTCACCTGGCAGATGTCGGGCGAGGTGGTGCTGATGACCCTGCTGGGCGGCATGGGCACCGTCTTCGGCCCCTCGGTCGGCGCGGTCGCGATCATCGGCCTGCAGAACTATCTCAGCTCCTTCGGCTCGCTGGTCACCATCATCATCGGCGCGATCTTCGTCTTCTGCGTGCTGCTGTTCCGCCGCGGCATCGTCGGCGAGATCCTGGCGCGGGTCGGCAAGAAGAAATAACAAAGACAGGAGGTCTCGATGGTCTCTCCTTACGACAGCGGTCTCGACCGCACGGCTGCCAACAGCGTTCCCCTGACCCCGATCTCGCTGATCCGTCGCACCGCGGCGGTCTATCCCGAGCGCACCGCCATCGTGCACGGGCCGGTCCGCCAAACCTACGGCGAGACCTACGTCCGCTGCCTCAAGCTCGCCTCGGCGCTGGCCAAGCGCGGCATCGGCCGCAACGACACCGTTGCGGTCCTGGCACCCAACATCCCGGCCTTCGTCGAGGCGCACTTCGGGGTGCCGATGTGCGGGGCGGTGCTGAACTCGATCAACACCCGCCTGGACGCCGAAGCCGTGGCCTTCATCCTGTCCCACGGCGAGGCCAAGGTGCTGATGGTCGACCGCGAACTCAGCGCCGTCGCCGCGGCGGCGCTGGCGCGGCTGGAGCGCCGGCCGCTGGTGATCGACATCGACGACGCGCTGGCGGCCGAGGGCGACCTGATCGGCGAACTGGACTACGAGGCCTTCCTGGCCGAGGGCGACGCCGACTTCGAGCCGGTCATGCCCGAAGACGAGTGGCAGGCGATCGCGCTGAACTACACCTCCGGCACCACCGGCGATCCCAAAGGCGTGGTCTATCACCACCGCGGTGCCTATCTGAACGCGATGGGCAACGTGGTCTGCTGGGGCATGGGGCACTTCCCAGTCTATCTCTGGACTCTGCCGATGTTCCACTGCAACGGCTGGTGCTTCCCCTGGACCGTCACCGCGCTGGCGGGCGTCCACGTCTGCCTGCGCCGGGTCGAGGCCGGCGCCATCTTCAAGGCGATCGCGGAGGAGGGGGTGACCCACCTCTGCGGCGCGCCGATCGTGATGTCGATGCTGGTGAACACGCCGAAGGAGGCGCGGCCGGCCTGGTCACAGCCCGTGCAGATGATGACCGCGGGCGCGGCGCCGCCGGCAGCGGTGATCGGCGCGATGGAGGCCATGGGGGTCAAGGTGATCCACGTCTACGGCCTGACCGAGGTCTACGGCCCCTGCGTGGTCTGCGCCTGGCATCCCGAGTGGGACGAGCTGCCCCAGGAGGAGCAGGTGGTGCTGAAGGCGCGCCAGGGCGTGCCCTACGAGGTGCAGGAGGGCCTGATGGTGGCCCATCCCGAGACGATGGAACGGGTCCCCTCCGACGGCAAGACCATCGGCGAGATCATGATCCGCGGCAACATCGTGATGAAGGGCTACCTGAAGAACC
The DNA here is from genome assembly GCA_046233115.1 of Rhodospirillaceae bacterium N.6G. GTDB lineage: Bacteria > Pseudomonadota > Alphaproteobacteria > Kiloniellales > JACOMY01 > JACOMY01. Next base: position 175,905 of record JBJXHM010000001.1, read on the forward strand.
CCTCGACCACGGAGAAGAGTTTCGCCGGCGGCTGGTTCCACAGCGGCGACCTGGCGGTGATGCACCCCAACGGCTACGTCGAGATCAAGGACCGCTCCAAGGATATCATCATCTCCGGCGGCGAGAACATCTCCTCGATCGAGGTCGAGGACGCGCTCTACCGCCATCCGGACGTCCTGGCGGCCGCGGTGGTGGCCCAGCCCGACGCCAAGTGGGGCGAGCGGCCCTGCGCCTTTGTCGAGGCCCGGCCCGACTCCGGCCTGACCGAGGAGGCGGTGATCGCCTGGTGCCGCGAGCACCTGGCGCACTTCAAGTGCCCGCGCGCGGTGGTCTTCACCGAACTGCCCAAGACCTCCACCGGCAAGATCCAGAAGTTCATGCTGCGCGAGCAGGCGCGGGCGCTGGTCTCCGGCTGACGGCCCTCCGCTGCGAATTGTCGGGTATTCATCCCCTGGCTTGGCCCCTACTATAAGGTAAGCCGAACGCCAAGCAGGGGAGTATGAGACGGTCATGACCAGCGATTCCTATGGGGTCGAGGACTACGTCGCCGATATCCGCGCCATCGTCGCCGAGGAGACGGAACAGCGGCGCATCACCGAGCGGATCAGGCCGCTGGCCAAGCGCCTGGCCGCGGAGCCCGGATGGTTCAAGGACGAATACCGCACCACCGATCCCGACCAGGGCTTCGGCGTCCACCTCCTGTCCGAAGAGGAGAATCACGACACTGCCGTCTTCGTCATCGCCTGGGCGCCGAACCGCGGGACCAAGCCGCACAACCACCTGACCTGGGCCGTGGTCGTCGGCCTGGAGGGCGAGGAGCACGAGGTGAACTTCCAGCGGCTGGACGACGGCTCGAAGCCGGGCTTCGCCGACCTCAAGGCCTGCGGCGAGGCTACGCTCTACCCCGGTAGCACCTCGGTCTGCATGCCGCACGACATCCACCGGGTCTGGAACACCGGAGAGAGCGTCTCCATCTCGCTGCACACCTACGGCCGGCACCTGAACCACACCGGCCGCTCCGAGTTCGACGTTGCGGCCAAGCGCGAGCAGCCCTTCATCGTGAAGGTCGAAGACTAGCGCATGACTCAGTCCCAAGAGAGTTTGCCGCTGGCCGGCGTGCGGGTGCTCGAGTTCGGGCAGATCGCGGCTGGCCCCTTCACCGGGTCGCTGCTGGCCGATCTCGGCGCCGACGTGGTCAAGGTCGAGCGACCGGACGGCGGTGACGGCATGCGCTCCTGGCCGCCGCTCAGCGGCGGCGAGGAGGGCGCGGTCTACAGCGAGAACTTCGCCTCGCTGAACCGCAACAAGCGCTCGATCGCGGTCGACCTGAAGGACCCGGAGGACGTTGCTCGCCTGAAGGCGCTGGCCGCTGCCTCCGACGTCATCGTCGAGAACTTCCGCCCGGGCGTGCTGACCCGCCTGGGCTTGGGCTACGAGGCCCTGAGCGCGCTCAACCCGCGCCTGGTCTACTGCTCGATCTCCGGCTATGGGCAGAGCGGCCCCTACGCCAAGAAGGGCGCCTTCGACGTGACCGTGCAGGGCATGAGCGGCCTGATGAGCGTCACCGGCAATCCCGGCGAGCCGCCGGTGAAATGCGGGGTGCCGGTCGGCGACTTCTGCGCCGGGCTCTATGCCGGCTACAGCATCCTCGCCAAGTTGATGCAGGCGCGCGAGAGCGGCCGCGGCGGCTACATCGACTGCTCGATGCTGGGCTGCCTGATCGGCGTGGCGGCCCTGCAGACCAGCGAGTTCTTCGGCACCGGCAATGCACCCAGAGCGCTGGGCTCGGCGCATCCGCGCAACGCGCCCTACCAGGCCTTCCGGGCGAGCGACGACTACTTCATCATTGCCGCCGGCAACGACCGCCTCTGGGCCGAGGTGGCCGAGGCGGTGGGCATGCCGGAGCTGACCCAGGACCCGCGCTTCGTCACCCAGTTCCAGCGCGCCAAGAACCAGGAAGAGCTGCTGCACCTGCTGCAGCCCGAGTTCGAGAAGCGCGATGCCGCCTATTGGCTGGCCGAGATGGACCGCCGCGGCGTGCCCTGCGCGCCGATCAACGACTACCCGGCCGTGCTGGAGGGCGAGCAGGTGTCGCACATGGGCCTGGTGCAGCCGCTGACCCTGCCCAACGGCGTCGAGACCCGCACCACCGCCTTTCCCGTGGCGATGAGCGACTACGCCTTCGAGGTCTACCGCAAGCCGCCGGAGCTGGGGGCCGACACCGACGAGGTCTTCGCCGAGTGGCTGGGCGCAGCCAAGACGGCGGGAGCAGCGGAATGAGCCTGGTCGCGGTCGAGCGCGACGGCCCGGTCACCCGCCTGCGGCTGGAGCGGGCAGAGAAGCTGAACGCCTTCAGCGCCGAGCTGGTCGAGGACCTGCAGGCCGCCCTCGACGCGGCGGTGGAGCAGGGTGCCCGCCTGGTGGTCTTCAGCGCGGCCGGCAAGGGCTTCTCCGGCGGCTTCGACCTATCGGGCCTGGAGGAGATGAGCGACGGCGACCTGCTGCTGCGCTTCGTGCGGGTGGAGGAACTGCTGCAGGCGGTCCAGCGGGCGCCGGTCGCCACGGCCGCCTTCGTGCATGGCCCCTGCTACGGCGCCGCGGCCGATCTGGTCGCCGCCTGCCAGTGGCGGATCGCCAGCCCCGAGACGCGCTTCCGCTTCCCCGGCCTGCGCTTCGGCATCGTGCTGGGCACCCGACGGCTGAGCAACCTGCTCGGTGCCGACAGCGCCCGCGCCCTGCTGCTGCGCGAGGAGCCCTTCGGCGCCGAGGAGGCCCTGGCCAAGGGCTTCCTGCAGGAGGTCGCCACGGCGGAGGACTGGCCCGCCATCGAGGCACGACTGCGCGACCTGACCCTGGGCCTCGATGCGGAGACCATGGCCGCGATGCGGGTCCGCAGCGGCTCTGACAGCGGCGAGGGCGACATGGCCGCCCTGGTCCGCTCCGCCGCCCGCGGCTCGGTCAAGGCACGCATCCAGGCCTACCTGGCGGAGATGGCGGCCAAGAAGGGGCGGTGAAGGCTGCTCAGCCTTCCTCAGATGTCTCTGTTCTTCTCAGTGGAGACTGGTCCTACGGTCAAGCCGTAGGACGACAAAGCAATTTAATTCAAATAGTTGTCGTCCTACGGCCCGACCGTAGGACCAGCTTCAGTTCGCATCAACCTCCGAGGTTTCACTCGACAGCGACGCTTTGCGCAAAAAGAAAGAGGGCCGGACGTCGCCGCCCGGCCCTCTCTAAAGCACGCGCAAGCGCTACATCGTCATCCAGTCGCCGCTCTGCTCGAAGGCGTGGGCGGCCTTGTAGATGGTCGGCTCGTCGTAGTGCTTGCCGACCAGCATCATCGAGATCGGCAGCTCGTCGCTCATGCCGCAGGGGATCGCCATCGCCGGGTGGCCGGTGATGTCGAAGGGCGCGGTGTTCGGCAGCATCTCGAAGGCGCGGCCGATCATCTCCTCCAGGCTGGTGAGATCCGGCAGCTTGGTCGCCTTGATCGGCAGGGTCGGCATCAGCAGCAGGTCGACCTCGGCCAAGGTCTGGTCGTAGGTCGCCTTCAAGAGACGGCAGAGGTTCTGCGCCTTGGCGTAGTAGTGGCCGCGGTGGTTCTGGATGAAGTACTCGGCCAGCAGCATGCAGACCTTCAGCGAGGGCGAGAGTTCGTCCGCGCGGTTGCGCCAGTTTGCATGGTTGTCCAGCAGGGCGGTCGAGTAGAGGCCCTTCCAGTTCATACCCATGCCGTTGCCCAGCATCATCTGCCAGTGCAGGCCCTCGACCGCGATCGGGGTCCAGATCGCCGGACCCTTCAGGTGCATCGGGATCGAGACCTCCTTGACCTCGGCGCCCAGGCTCGCCAGCTTTTCCGCCGCCTTGCGCACGCTGGCGTCAACGTCGGCTTCGGAGTTGGCATGGCCGAAGCCCTCCTTCAGCACGCCGATCTTGAGCCCGGCGACGCCGGCGCCCAGCGCCTCGGTGTACTTGTGGGTCTTCACGTTGTACTGGCGCGGGTCCAGCCCGTCCTCACCGGCCAGGACCTCCAGCAGCAGGGCGTTGTCGGCCACGTTGCGGGTCATCGGGCCGGTGTGGTCGATGGTGCTCTCAATCGGCATCACGCCGGTGTAGGGCACCAGGCCGTGCGTCGGCTTCATGCCGTAGGTGCCGCAGTAGGCCGAGGGCATGCGGATCGAGCCGCCCTGGTCTCCGCCGATCGCCATGTCGACCTCGCCGGCCGCCAGCAGCGCGCCGCTTCCGGAGGAGGAGCCGCCGGCGGAATGGCCGGCCTTGCGCGGGTTCTCGACCGGGGCGGGGGTTGAGGTGTGGCTGCCGCCGGAGAGGCAGAAGAACTCACAGGTGGCCTTGCCGAGGATGGTGCCGCCAGCGTCCAGCATGCGGGTGACGATGGTGGCGTCCACGTTGGGCATGAAGCCCTCGAGGGTGGAGGCGCCGTTGCGCATCGGCACGCCGGCCACCTGCACGTTGTCCTTGACCACGATGGTCTTGCCGGCCAGCGGACCGCTGGGGGCGCCCTTGATCTCGGACTTCACGTACCAGGCGTTGTACTTGTTCTCCTCGCCGGTCGGCTTGTAGCCGGGCGTGCGCGGGTACTTCACCTGCGGGATGTAGTCCGGCATCTGCTCGATGACGTCATAGTTGGCGGTGATGAGGCCGTCGATGACGCCGCGATAGAACTCGATCTCCTCGCCGGTCATCGTCATGTAGAGGTCGTCGGCGATATCTTCCAGTTGCTCGTGCGTGGGGCCGCGTACCGGCATGTCACTTCTCCTCTGGTTGGTGCGTCCCGCCGTTGGCCGGCGGGGTGAACGCGAGGTCAGGTTGTTGCGAAGCGATGGTCCGTCGCCGTTGACTGGGCCATCTGCCCGGGCTGCGCTAGCTGGCGAAGATCTCTTCCGAGACCTTGATCACGACATCCCCGTCCAGCACGGGCTTAGCGACAGCGAAGAAGGCGGCTACAACGTCGGAGCCGTTATGCTGTTCCATTGCGTCGAGGTCGCGAAACCGCTCATAGGTGGTGAAGACCGTCGGATCCTTGGCGTCCTGGCCGCAATAGAAGTTGATTGTACCCGGTTCCTCCGCGGCGGCATAGGCCGCAACCTTCAGCAATTCGGCCTTCACGATCTCTTCATGTCCGGCCTTGATCTTGATGATGGCGGTGAGCGCGATCATTCCTCTGCCTCTCTCGTTCTGCTGGCTACATGCCCACGAATTCCGCCACCAGCTCGGGGTCGGTGAGCTGGTCCGGCGAGAGCTGGTGGACGATGCGGCCGCGTTGGATGATGTGGACGCGCTCGGCCAGCGCGCGGATGAAGTCCAGGTTCTGCTCGACCAGGATCACGGTCAGCCCGCTGCGGGCCTTAAGTTCCTGCAGGCGCTCCGCGATCTCCTCGATGATCGAGGGCTGGATGCCCTCGGTCGGCTCGTCCAGCAGGATCAGCCGCGGGTCGCCACAGAGGCAGCGGGCCAGCGCCAGGAGCTGCTGCTCACCGCCGCTGAGCGCCCCGCCCGGGCGTTTCAGCAGCGGCTTCAGTCGCGGGAAGAGGGCCAGGATCTGGTCGATGCGCGCATCCTCCTCGGCGCTGGAGAGGCGGGCGACCAGCGCCCCGGCCTTGAGGTTCTCCATCACCGACAGCGCCGGCAGGATCTCGCGGCCTTGCGGCACGTAGCCCATGCGCCGGCGGTTGCGCTGAAAGGGCTTGAGGCGGGAGATGTCCTCGCCATCGAGCTTGATCGAGCCCTTGCCGGCCGGCAGGAAGCCCATCAGCGCGCGCATCAGGGTGGTCTTGCCCATGCCGTTGTGGCCGAGAATGCCGATGAAGGCGCCTTCATCGACCGAGAGGGTGAGTCCGTCCAGGACCCGGATGCGGCCGTAGCCGGAGGTGAGGTTCTCGGCTTCCAGCAGGCTCATGCCGCGCTCCGTCCCAGGTAGACATCGCGCACGCGCGGGTCGCTCAGCGCCTTGTCAACCGTCTCTTCGACCAGGATGCGGCCCTGGTGGAACACGGTCACCATCGAGGCGATCGAGCGGATGAACTGCATGTCGTGCTCCACGACGACGACGGTGGCTTCCTTGTTGATCTCGCGGATCAGCTCGGCGGTGCGCGCGGTCTCCTCGACGCTCATGCCCGCCGAGGGTTCGTCGAGCAGGACCAGGCTCGGCTCGCGGGCCACCACCATGGCGATCTCCACCCACTGACGCTGGCCGTGTGCCAGCTCGCCGACGGTGCGCTCCAGCACCGGGACCAGCCGCACCCGCTCCACCACCTCCTCCAGCTTGCGCTTGGCAGCAGCCTTGGGCAGTGCGAAGCGGGCCGCCAGGGAGAGGTTCTCGCGGACCGAGAGGCCGTCGAAGACGTCGGGGACCTGGTTCTTGATGCCCATGCCCAGCCGGCCGATTTCGTGTGCGTCAGCCTGGGTGATGTCGACACCCTGGAAGAAGATCCGCCCGCTGGTCGGCCGGTGCTGGCCGGTCAGCATCTTGAAGAAGGTGCTCTTGCCGGCGCCGTTCGGGCCGATCAGGCAGCGCAGCTCGCCCTTGGCCAGGGTGAAGTCGACCTGGTCGATGGCATGCACGCCGCCGAAGGACTTGCGGAGCTGCCGGGTCTCCAGGATGGGCTCACTCATGCCTGGCCCTCCTCGCCGCCGCGTTTCGGCAGCACCGCAGACTGCGCAGCGCTCAAGAGGTCGGAGACCGAGGGCAGCAGCCCGTTCTTGAACAGCAGCACGAAGACGGTCAGCACCGCGCCCAGCACCAGGGTCACCTGGCCGACGCCCTGGGTCCCAAGCCAGGTGGTGAGGTAGACGATCAGCGCGGTGCCGATGATCGGGCCGGCCAGGGTCATGCGCCCGCCGACGATCACCCAGATGATCACCTGGGCGGCCTGGTTCAGGTCGAACATCGAGGGGCCGACGAAGTTGCCCCAGATCGCGAAGAGCACCCCGGCGAGCCCGGCGATGCCGCCGCAGAGCGTGAAGATGCCGAGGTGATAGCGGCGGCTGTCGTAGCCCAGTAGTTCGACCCGTCGCTGGTTCTCGCGCAGGCCCACCAGCACCTGGCCATAGCCAGTGGTCAGCAGCAGGCGCAGGCCGACGTAGACCAGCATCATGACTGCCGCCGCCAGGTAGAAGACGCCGTCGATGAAGAGGGTGGTGGAGCTGTCCCAGGGGATATCCAGCCCCGGCACGCCGGGGATGCCATTCTGGCCGTTCAGCCGGACGCTGCCGATCACGAACTCCTCGCCCGAGGTGGCGCGGATCGACTTCTCCAGGATCAGGGTCACCACCAGGGTGATGACCGAGAAGTAGATGTCGCTGATCCGGCCCCAGATCAGGAAGTAGCCGACCAGCGCGGCGAAGGCGGCCGGCAGCAGAACGCCGGCGATGACGGCCGTGGTGGTCTCGCCGGTGTTCATCGACATGACGGCGTAGATGTAGCCGCCCAGCCCGAACATCGCGGTCTGACCGAGGCTGAGCACGCCGACGTAGCCCCAGAGGAAGGACATGGAGAGCGCCAGCACCGCGAAGACGAAGATCGTCGTGGTGTCGTAGAGGAAGGCCAGGTCGAAGTAGGAGGGCGTGGCCATCAGGGCGGCGGTGACGACCGCCACCGTCACCCACCAGCTCCAGCCCGGCTGCTCACTGGCGGGCTTCAGCGCGAAGATCGATCGCATGGCGCCTTAGACCCCCCGCTTCAGGCGCCCGGTGATGCCTTGCGGCAGCAGGCGCAACAGGACGATGGCGACGACCAGGACGGAGATCTCGCCCAGGACCGAGGAGGTGAGGTAGGCCACGGTGCCGTCGATGGTGCCGAACAGGCTGGAGGCGGCGAGCGTACCGGTCAGCGGCAGCGGGCCGCCGGCGATGACGGTGATGAAGGCCTTGGCGATGTAGAAGACTCCCATGGTCGGCGAAGCGCCGAACAGCGGCACCAGGATGGCGCCGGTGAGCCCGGCGAGGAAGGAGCCGAAGCCGAAGGTGAGGGTGAAGACGCGGTCCGTGTTGATGCCGAGCGCCTGGGCGGTCGCCGCGTTCTGCATGGTGGTGCGAACGATCAGCCCGATCTTGGTGCCGCGCCACAGCCAGTAGATCGCGATCAGCAGCACGAAGGCCAGCAGGATCATCACCAGGCTGTAGACCGACACCGAGAAGCCGGCGAGGTTGACGTTGCCCAGGTTCTGTGGGGTCGAGGTGGTCTGTGGCCCGAAGTAGGTGGTGACCGCGCCGACGATCAGCAGGCTCATGCCCCAGGTCGCCAGCAAGGTATCCAGCACCCGGCCGTAGAGATAGCGGATCACCAGGCGCTCGCCGACGATACCGACCAGCCCGACGATCAGTCCGGCCAGCGGGATCGACAGCCAGAGCGGCAGGCCTGCCGCGGCGAGCTGTGCGCAGAAGAGGGCGCCCAGCATGATGAACTCGCCATGCGCCAGGTTGATCACCTTCATCATGCCGAAGATCACGGCCAGCCCGAGGCTGATCAGGATGAAGATGCTGATCGAAAAGAGGATCTGGTAGCCGTAGATCAGCACGACCTCGAGCATGGGCGCGGGCGCTCCTTCAGTTCGACGACGGTGTGGAGAAAGGCCGGGACAGGCGTCTTGCCCGTCCCGGCGCACTCAGGATCGCTGTTGCGATCAATCGACTTCCGGCTCGTACTGGGTGGTGTCGTCCGGATTGGCGTGCAGATCGCAGACCAGCTGGGTGTCCAGCGGCGGCTGCTGCGGGAAGGACTCCAGCAGGTCGAAGCTGCCGTGGTCGTTGCCGACCGCGATGTGGATGTCCATCGTGGTGTGGTTGGTCTTGCCGTCGATGGAGTAAAGGCCGCCAGGACCGTCGAAGGAGACGTCGCCCTTGGACAGCTCAGCGATCACGTCGTCGGGCTCGGCCGAGCCGGCCTTGCGCACCGCGTCGGCCCAGAGCATCACGCCGCGATAGCCGTACTCGCCATACTCGCCGATGTAGTCGTCCTCGCCGGAGAAGGCCTTGAACTTCGCCACGAAATCCTTGGCGGCTGGGGTGTCGAGGTCGTCGACGAAGGAGGTTGCGATGATGATGCCTTCACCCTCTTCCGGCGACAGCTCGGTCTGCTCGCGGCCGACGCCGTAGGTCGAGGAGGCCAGCAGCATCTTGTCCTTGCCGATGGTCGATTCGAACTGGCGGTAGAAGCCCATGTGGGCGCCGCCGACCAGGGCCGAGTAGACCACGTCGGGCTTGGCCTCCTGGATGCGGGCCAGGACGGGGGCGAAGTTGGTCACGTCTAGCGGGAAGAACTCGGTGGCCACGACCTCGCCGCCGTTGGCCTCGATGATCTTCTTCATCCACTTGGCGGTGATGTGGCCGTAGTTGTAGTCGGCCGCCAGGATGTAGCTCTTCTTCGCGCCCTTCTCGTTGATCACGTAGGGGATCAGCGCCTCGAGCTGCTGGGCCGGGACCATGCCGGTGGAAACGTGCCGGCGGTCGCAGACGCCGCCTTCGTAGAGGGAGTTGTAGAACAGCAGGCCGCCGAAGCGCTGCACGATCGGGCGCATGACCTCGCGCGAGGAGGAGGTGATGCCGCCGTGGATCACCTTCGCCTTGTCGCGCAGCAGCGCGTTGGTGGTGTACTGCGAGTTGAACTTGTTGTCGGACTGGCTGTCGTAGAAGCGGATCTCGACCGGGCGGCCCAGCAGGCCGCCGGACTTGTTGATCTCGTCGACCGCGAGCGCCACGCCCTGGATCTGCTTCAGGCTGTAGATGTTGAGCCCGCCCGACTGGTCGAGGATGTTGGCGATGATGATCGGGTCGCCCGATTGCGCCGAGGCCTGGCCGGCCCCCAGCGCGAGGCAGGCCGCGGCCAGACTAGCCGTCGCCAGACCCGCCAGCAGGCGCCGCCGCGCGCCCCTCTTCTCTTCCTGTTCAAGCATGATGGTACGAAGCCCCGTTCTGTTTTGTTGGCAAGTGGACAAGGCCGAGATCCGGTCCCCAGCACCGGATGCCCTGATTGGCGCTAGTGTGTGACCAAGCGCAGGCGATGGCAAGACCCGCACCCCTCTATATGTGATCACAGATTGGCGCAGGTGTTTTGATGCGGGAAAAACGTTGTGGGGTCTACCCCGCCAGGTCGCCGAGCGAGCGCAGGCCCACCTTGATGTAGAAGCTGTTGTCGGGATCCAGCTCTCGATCGTCGAAGCGGCTGCGCTCGTAGACCGCCTCGATGACCACGCATTCGTCCTCGTAGCGCACGCCGGCGCGGGTGCGTAGCGGGTCGCCGTTCTCGATGTCCTGCAGGTGCGAGGCATAGACGAACCAGTTCTCGGTGACGTGCGAGGACAGCCCGACGGTGATCTGGTTGCGGCTCTCCAGGATCTCTTCGTTCTGATCGTTGAGCAGCGCGTCTGACTGCAGGTATTCGACGCCCAGTCGAAGCTGCGGAATACCGGCTGAAAAGCCGATCTCGTTGCGGTCGAAGCTGCCGGTCTGCGGGTCGATGCTGAAGCGCCAGGTGGCTTGCAGCCAGTCGCCGGGGCTGGCGCGCAGGCCACCGACCACGTTCGAGAGGTTGTTCTCGAGGCCTGACCCGTTCGGATAGACGCCCTCGTCGCTGAAGGGCCGGTAGCTCTGGCCGACCAGGAAGCGCACGGCACCGCCGTCCGGCGTCAGCAGCGACCACTCCGCACCGTAGTCGACGCGCGGTCCAGGCTGAACCCGGTCGACGCCAGGGAAGCGGTTCATCGAGAAGAGGTTGGTATCGTCGAACTCTAGGTCCTGGGAGTCCTCGTTCGGGATGCGCTCCGGATTGTCGTCGCGGGTGGCAAGCACGCCCTGGGCGATCGGCTCGATGATGGTCTGCCAGGTGCCTAGATCGGCGATCCAGGGATAGCGCCACATCAGCGCCACCTGCGGGTGGATGCGGCCGGTCCACTCGGTGCGGCCGTCGTCGGGGTTCACGTCGCCGGCGTTGTCGGGGTCGTAGTCGTTCACCCAGTAGCCGTCGGCCTGCAGCATGGCCCTGAAGGTATACTGGTCGCCGATCGGCGAGGAGAAGGGCAGGGTCCACTCGCCGACGGCATGCAGGCGCCGGGTATCGCGCCCCTCGATACGAACCAGATCGATCGCACTGGCGTCGAAGCGGAAGACGCTACCGTAGATCAGCGGGTCGCTGACCTGGCTGAGCTGCAGGTAGGGCAGGGCGATCGGGATTTCTTCGGTGTTGTCCTGGGTGCTGAGCCCCTGAAAGCCGAACATGCGGGCGGTGACGTAGTCGCGGCCGCGGAAGCCCTCGACGAAAGCCTCGGAGAAGAGGGTCGCGGGCGATCCCAGGTCGTAGGTGCGCAGGTAGGTGTCGTCGGTGGCCGCCTGGACCTGCACACCGGCGCGGTAGATCTCGTCAATGTTGTAGTCGAAGCGGCTGTCGATGTTGCCGCGGAAGGCATTGTTGGTGGTGGAGCCGTCGTCGTTGATGCGGTCGGCGACGGTGGCGCTGCCGCCGATGTTGAGCCGTCCCTTCGGAAAGATCTTGCGGTACTCGCCCTGGAAGACCGGCAGCTCCTTGGTCATGAAAATCGGCGAGATGGTCGCGTCCGAGGTGTCGTCCAGCACCAGGAACAGCGGGATCTCGGTGGTGAGGCCGAGCTGGCCGGAGCTGCCGAAGGTTGGCGTCAGGAAGCCGGTTTTGCGCTGAACCGTCGGGTCCGGGTGGCTGAAGTAGGGGGTGTAGAAGACCGGCAGGCCGAAGACCTCGAAGGTGGCGTCGCGATAGGTGACCGTCTGCGCCTCCTGATCGTGCACCACCTTGCGCGCCTTGAGCTGCCAGAAGGGGGCCTTGGTCGGGTCCTTCTCGCAGAGCTCGCAGGGACTGTAGACCGCCTTGGTCAGCTCCGTGCGGTTGCCCTCGGTGCGCACCGCGCTGACCGCGGCCAGACGACTCTGGTCGCTGAGCAGGACGCCGACGTCGCGCACGAAGGCCTCGCGCAGATCGCCGGTGACCTCGGCGTAGTCGGAGAAGAGCACCTCGCCGGAGGACTGCATCAGGGCCACGTTGCCGCTGGCGGTCACCACGTCGGTGTTGACGTTGTAGCTGACGGTGTCGGCCAGCAGCACCCGGTCGCCCTGCGAGATCTCGACCGAGCCGCGGGCGGTCACAATGCCCATGTTCTCGTTGTAGGAGACCTCGTCGGCGGTGATCAGCGCCGGTGTCTTGTCGTCCATCACGATCTTGTTGGGCTGCTGCGCGGCCAGCGGCCCTGCCAGCAGGACGACAAGAGCCAGCGAGCCCAGCAAGGCAGAGGTGCAGCGGTGGCCGTGCCGCCTGCCTTTCCGGCGCGTTGGTCTGGTGGCTCGCGCTGCTCTAGCCATCTTCTCGATAGAGCAGGACCGCCATCCCCAGCAGCAGGCAGAGCGTGGCCGGCGTCCAGGTGGCGAGTGGCATCGGCAGCTTGCCGCCCAGGCCGAGCGCGAAGAGAAAGCTGGAGAAGAGGTAGAGCAGGAAGCCGGTGACCGTCGCCGCGGCCAGGATCAGCGCCGTGCCGCCGCGCCGGGGCGGCCGCAGGGTAAAGGCAGCCGCCAGCACCACCAGTCCGGCAAAGAGCAGCGGCAAGGCTAGCAGACGGTAGAACTGCATGTGGATGCGCTCGTTCGGGAAGCCGGCGTCGGCCAGCGACCGAGCATAGCTCGGCATCTCCCAGAAGGAGATAGTCTCCCAGGGCGCGAAGCTCTCGGTGAGCGAGGCCATGGTCATCTCGGTCGGCAGCTCGACCATGGGCACGCGTTCGGGCGGTCGGCCGGGGCGGGTCTCGGTCACCTCCCGCAGGATCCAGAAGCCGCTCATCAACTGCGCGCTCTCCGCATCCAGTCGGCCCAGGAAGTGGTCGCCGTCCGGCCCGAAGCGCAGGACCTGCACCTGGCGCAGGAAGGCGCTCTGGCCCGAGGCGGTGCCGGCATGTAGCACATAGACCCCGTCGGGTTCGAGCTGGCGCAACCAGAGGCCGCTGGGGCCCACCGAGATGATGGAGCTGTTCGAGCGCAGGTACTCGTTCTCCAGGTAGGCATAGCGCTTGTAAAAGGTGGCCGAGAGCGGGGAGATCACGGCGAAGGTGAAGATGCCGATGGCGATCGAGCAGAGGATCGCCGGCATCAGGATCTGCCAGACCGAGATCCCGGCTGCGCGTGCCACCGCCAGCTCCTGGGTGCGGGTCAGCCGCCAGAAGGTGCCGATCGCCGCCGCCAGGACCGCGAAGCCCAGGATGTCGATGACGATCTTCGGCACCTTCAGCAGCGACATCTCGACCACCAGGGCGGCGCCGATCTCGGCGCGATTGCCGAAGCGGTCCATCAGGTCGGCGGCGTTGCCCACCAAGATGATGACGAAGAGCACCGCGAAGACCAGGAAGAACCAGGCCATGAAATGCCGTGCCAGATAGCGCGCCATGCCCAGCGACAGGCGCCGCCGCTGCATGGCGATGGGGGGGCTGGCGACGTTCATGCCGGCGCCTGCCTGCGGCTGCGCAGGGTCCAGCTCTCCGGCCAGCCGTGCAGCAGGAAGAAGAAGCCCAGCAGGATGGGCACGATGGGGATCAGGTAGACCAGCGGCGCCAGGTTCGGGTCCTGGTTCATGATGTCCTGGCCCATGAAGTTCATCCCTTGCAGCAGGCCGACCAGGCCGGCCGCCGCCGCGATCCTGAGCGGCCGGCCGCGCCGCGAGAGCTGGCCGCCCAGCATGGCCACCAGCCCGATCAGTGCGTAGGCGATGGTATAGAGCGGTTCGATCATGCGTTGGTGGAACTCTGCGGTGAGTTCGCGGTAGCGGCGCTCGTCGACTCCCTCAACCTGCTCCGGCCACAGCAACTCGTCCAGGAAGCGCTCCTGCGGATTGCGCCAGCGATCCTCCTTGGCGCCGCTCAGTGGGGTCAGGTCGACGGTGTAGCGCTCGAAGCCCAGGTTGGTCACCTCGGCGGTTTCGCGATTCAGCTCCTGCCGGCTGCCGTTCACCAGCAGCACGCGGGACTGATCGCCGCTGCGCACCAGGGCGCCCTGCTCGGCGATCAAGGTGGTCGGGCGCTGCTTGTCGCGGTCGTCCTGGACGATGATGCCGCGCAGCGAGCCGTCGGGGTCGCGGGCGCGGACATAGACCGTGACGTTGCCACCGATCGGGTTGAAGACCCCCTCCTGGATCAGCACCGTCGCGTAGGAGCGGGTGATGTCGTTCTGCAGGTCCTTGAAGTTCCGGAAGGAGAGCGGCAGGAAATAGAAGGCGATGACGTAGGCGATCACGGTCACCCCGCCGGTCAGCACCAGGGCAGGCTTGGCCAGGCCCAGAGGCGAGACCCCGGCGGCCCGCATCACCACCAGCTCGCTCTCCTGAGTCAGGCGATAGTAGACGAAGAAGATCGCGACCACGGTGGCGATCGGCATGACGATGCCCAGGAAGCTGGGCATCAGCAGCAGGATGAACTGCAGGAACTGGCTGGCCGGCAGGCCGCGGTTCACCATGAAGTCGACGAAGCGCAGCGACTGCGCCAGCCAGATCGCCAGGGTCAGCGCAACCGTGATCAAGCTGGCCATGACGGCGAGCTGGACGAGCACGTATCGGGTGAGCTGGCGCATGGCCCTAGGCAGCTTCTCCTCGTTTCGGCGCCGATCCCTCCCGATCGAACCCGGGATTCGGGCCTATGGCGGCGCGGCGGCGATGGCCAGACCTTTGCAGGCATCTTCCTCTCCGCTATAGGTGAAAGTCTGTCGCGGCGTCCAGTCTGTGCAGCAATCGGGCTCACCCCGGTCCAGGCACGGCTGAGGGGCGTCCGCTCGCCCAGTTCTGACAAAACAGTTCTGCCAAACCCGTCCCGACGAACCCGTCCTGACCAAACCGATGTTGGATCACGAAATGCTGAAGATCTCCTTTTCCGATTCCGAGCCCGCGACCAGCGGTGCTCTGGTGACAGGCCTGCCCGACACCGACTCCTTGCCGCCGGTCGTTGCCCAGCTCGACGCGCAGACCGACGGTATGCTGAAGCGCGCGATCGAGACTGCCGACTTCAAGGGCAAGAAGGGCAAGATCCTGGAGGTCCTGGCGCCGCACGGCCTGACCAACTCCCGGATCGTGCTGGTCGGCGTGGGCAAGCCCACGGATCTGGACGACAACGCCCTGGCGGAGATCGGCGGTGCCGTCACCGGACACCTGCTCGGCTGCGGCGAGAGCGAGGCGACCGTGATCCTGGGTGAGATCGGCGGCGGGCCGGAGATCTCCCATCGGGCCGCCCACGGTGCCTACGGTGCGCTGCTGCGCTCCTATCGCTTCGACAAGTACAAGACCAAGGAGGAGGAGAGCGACAAGCCCAAGCTGAAGAAGCTGGTGATCACGGTGAACGACAAGGCCGCGGCGAAGAAGGCCTTCCGTCCGCTGGAGGCGATTGCCAAGGGTGTGTTCCGCACCCGTGACCTGGTCTCCGAGCCGGCCAACGTGATCTATCCCAAGTCCTTCGTGGCCGCCGCCAAGAAGCTGAGCCAGCAAGGCCTCAAGATCTCGGTCCTGGGCCTGAAGGAGATGGAGAAGCTGGGCATGGGCTCGCTGATCGGCGTGGCCCAGGGCTCCGTGCGCGAGCCCCAGTTGCTGGTCATGGAGTGGAAGGGCGCCGAGAAGGAAGACGAGGCCCCGGTCGCAATCTGCGGCAAGGGCGTGACCTTCGACACCGGCGGCATTTCGCTGAAGCCGGCCGCCGGCATGGAAGACATGAAGTGGGACATGGGCGGCGCCGGCGTGGTGGTTGGCTTGATGGAGGCGCTGGCCCGCCGCAAGGCCAAGGTGAACGTTGTCGGGCTCTGCGGGCTGGTCGAGAACATGCCCGACGGCAACGCCCAGCGTCCCGGCGACATCGTCACCTCTGCCTCAGGCCAGACCATCGAGGTGCTGAATACCGACGCCGAGGGGCGTCTGGTGCTGGCCGACGTGCTCTGGTACGCGCAGAAAGAGTTCAAGCCCTGCCGGATCATCGATCTGGCCACCCTGACCGGCGCCATCATGATCGCGCTGGGCAAGGAGCATGCGGGCCTCTTCAGCAACGACGACAGCCTCTCCGAGCAGTTGACCGCGGCCGGCAAGGCGGTGGGCGAACCCCTGTGGCGCATGCCGATGGGCGAGGCCTATGACCGCATGATCGACAGCGACGCTGCCGACATGAAGAACGTCGGCAACCGCAACGGCGGTTCGATCACGGCGGCGCAGTTCCTGCAGCGTTTCGTCGATGAGGGTACGCCCTGGGCGCACCTCGACATCGCCGGCGTGACCTGGCTCGACAAGGCCAAGCCGACGGCGGCGAAGGGGGCCAGCGCCTTCGGCGTGCGCCTGCTGGACAACTTCATCGCCAGTAACCACGAGGGCTAGGCGCCCCTCTGGTCCGGTGAGCGACGTCCGCTTCTATCAGCTCGGCCGCCGGCCGCTGGAGCAGGCCCTGGCCGTCATGCTGGAGCGCTGCTACCAGCGCGGCCAGCGGGCCCTGGTCCAGGCCGGGTCGGCCGAGCGGGTGGAGGCGCTGGCCCAGCACCTCTGGACCTATCGCGAGCGCAGCTTCCTGCCGCACGGAACCGACAAGGACGGCCACGCCGAGCAGCAGCCGATCTGGCTCACCACCGAGGCGGAGAACCCAAACGGCGCCGAGGTCCTGTTCCTGACCGACGGCTCGGAGCGCGGCGACCTAGGCGGTTTCGCCCTGGTCGCGGTCCTCTTCGACGGCGGCGACGATACCAGCCTGACGGCGGCGCGTGAGTACTGGCGCCGCCTGCGCGAGAGCGGTGCGACCCTGACCTACTGGGCCGAGGATGACGAGGGACGCTGGACCCAGAAGGCCTGACTGTGTTCGTGGCGCGTTGCGTCGACAGGTCCTCCGGTCAAGGCCGCTGCTGTCCGGTTGAGCAAACTCCATTGTCATGCCTTCCTACGAATACATCTAAGACCGTCGCCCCCGGACTTGATCCGGGGGCCCACGTATTGGTCTTGCAGCGATCAGGAGGCATTAGGACGAAAAAACCAACACGTAGATGACCGGGTCAAGCACGGTCATGACGATCAAAGGTTATTTGGGCCCATGCAAAGCGGCCCGCTTTCATGCAAACGAACCTCAACCGGACAGCAGTGGGCATGACCGGAGGATCTTTATCCCTTTGCCTGCGCAGTGAAAATCTATTGGCATCTATGCCAATCTCGGCGAACCCGCCTCAGTCAAAAAACAGAATATCCAGCCGCTTGCTGCCCGGCTTACCGGTGCCGCCGGCCAGGTGGGTCCCGTTGGGCAGTCGGGCGACGCCGCCGGGAAAGCAGAAGGCGATGCGGGTGTCCGCCGGGTCACGGCCGGGCTCGCTCACCTCGATCCTGAGGGTGCGCTCCGCACGCTCCGGCGGCAGCGCCTCCCAGCGGTAGCTCAGCTCGCGCCGACGGACGTCGAGGTAAGGCGAGAGGCCGGCATCCTTGTGGGCCTTCATCCTGTTGCGCATCCAGTCCAGCAGGTCGGGCTGCTCGTTGGCGCAGTAGGCCTCGATGTGCTTCAGGTCCCTCAGCTCCGAGAGCGTGCTGAAACGGTCGACGCTGAGGCCGCTGTAGGGGGTGTAGCTCAGCTCTAGCTCGGTCATGCTGCGCGGCGGCAGGTTCACCTGCCATTCGGGCCCGATCTCGAGCGACCAGGCATAGCGGTTGGGCCGCGGTTCGCCGCGGTCGGTCAGCGCGCGTTCCAGCTTGCGGTACTCGCTGCGGGAGAGCTGGTTCAGCCTGCCGTCGGTCAGCTGCATCAGGTCGATGCCCGCGGCCTCCAGCTCGGCGGTGACGTCGTGCCCGTCGTTGTAGATACGGCTGGTGATGGCATGCACCGGCAGCAGCGTGCCATTCTCGGTCAGCGCGGCGTCGTCGAAGGACTTGGAGAGCGTCGGTGCCGGTGGCTTGGGTTCGGGCAGGCTGGGGAAGGGGAAGGCGACGAAGAGGACGGCCTCGCGCTCGGCTGTGTTCATCAGGCGATAGCGGACCCGGACCTGGTCCGGCGTGATGTAGAGACGCTGGCTCTCCAGCACGATCCGATCGCCCAGGTCGAAGCGCAGGCCGCCGGCCGGGACCGCCAGCCACTCGTCCGGTGGCGGCGGTTCCTGGGCCTGGGCCAGACCGGCCAGCAGAGCCAGCAGCAGGGCGACAAGCGCCCGTTGTGCAGGCAGGAGCCAGGGCCCCACTAGGCCTGCCCCTCCTCCAGCGCGCTCTGCGCACTGAGCCAGCTTTCCTCGGTCTTGGCGATGGCGGCCAGGATCTCGGCATGCTGGCTCTGCAGCACCTTCAGGTCGGCCGAGGGCTGGCGATAGCTCTCCGGGTCGGCCAGGCGCTGCTCCAGGATCGACTTGGCCCGGTTCAGGGTCTCCAGCCGGGTCTCGGCCTCGGCGACCGCCTTGCGCAGGCGCGAGAGTTCCTGCTTGCGCGGCAGGGTCGGCGCTGCCCGCGCGACCTCCTTCTGCTTCTCCTTTGCCGGCTTGGTCTTGCCCTCGCGGTCCACCTGACGCTCGGCCAGCACCTCCTGGCGATAGTCTTCCAGGTCGCCTTCGAAATTGGAGAGGCCGCCCTTGGCGACCAGCCAGAGGCGGTCGGTGACCAGCTCCATCAGGTGCGGGTCGTGGCTCACCAGCACGACGGCGCCGGGGAAGTCGTTCAGCGCCTCGACCAGGCCCTCGCGCGCCTCCATGTCCAGGTGGTTGGTCGGCTCGTCCAGCAGCAGCAACTGCGGCGCCTCGCGGGTGACCAGGGCGAAGACCAGGCGTGCCTTCTCGCCGCCGGAAAGGTGGCGGACCTGGGTGTTCACCCGTTCCGCATCCAGGCCGTAGCGGGCCAGGTGCGAGCGGTGGCGCTGCGGCTGGCCCTTGGGGTCGGCGCGCAGCATCAGTGACAGCGGCGTGGCGCCCTGATCGAGCTGGTCGGCCTGGTCCTGGGCGTAGTAGCCGACCTTGAGGCGGGGCGGGCGGGTGACCTCGCCGGTGAGCGGTCTCAGCTCCTCGGCCAGCAAGCGGATCAGGGTGGTCTTGCCGTTGCCGTTGGCGCCCAGCAGGCCGACGCGGTCGTCCGGGTCAAGGCGGAAGGAGACACCCTTCAGCACCGGCTTGTCGGGGCTGTAGCCGACCGCGACATCCTTCACCGCCAAGAGGGGCGGCGCCAGGATCTGCGGCTCCGGGAAGGAGAAGCTGGCAGACTGCCGGTCGCCCAGCGGCACGATCGGCTCCAGCTTGGCCAGGGCCTTCAGGCGCGACTGCGCCTGGCGCGCCTTAGAGGCCTTGTAGCGGAAGCGGTCGACGAAGGCCTGCATGTGCTTGCGCTGCGCCTCCTGCTTGGCCGCAGCGGCCGCCTGCTGGGCTTGGCGCTCGCGTCGGGTGCGCTGGAAGGTCTCGTAGTTGCCCTCGTAGGCGACCAGCTTGCGCGCATCGACGTGCAGGATGCGGTTCACCACCGCGTCCAGCAGGCGCCGGTCATGGCTGACCAGCAGCAGGGTACCGGGATAGCGGGCGAGGAAGCCCTCCAGCCAGAGCGTCGCCTCCAGGTCCAGGTGGTTGCTGGGCTCGTCCAGCAGCAGCAGCTCGGGCTGGCGGAACAGCAGCGAGGCGAGCGCCACGCGCATGCGCCAGCCGCCGGAGAACTCCGAGGCCGGCCGGGCTTGTTGCTCGGCCGAGAAGCCGAGGCCGGCCAGGATGCGGGCGGCACGGCCGGGGGCGGCATCGGCGCCGATGGTGCGCAGGCGCTCGTGCACCTCGGCCAGGCGGACGCCGTCCTTGCAGTGCTCGGCCTCGGCGATCAGGCGCGCGCGCTCCTCGTCGGCGGAGAGCACGATATCGATTAGCGCGCGACTGCCGCCCGGCGGCTCCTGCGCCAGGTGGCCGACGCGCCAGCCGCCGGTGATCTCCATGCTGCCCTCGTCGGCATGGATCTGGCCCTGGATCAGATTCAGCAGGGTGGTCTTGCCGGCGCCGTTGGGGCCGACCAGGCCCACCCGCTGGCCGCGCGAGAGCGTGGCCGAGGCGCCTTCCAGCAGCGGACGCCCGGCGATCCGCACGGTTATCTTGTCGAGTCGAAGCATGGCGGCTGGATAGCACGGCCGGCCGGCTGCGCGCTATGGCCGCTGTAGGCTTGCCCCCACGAGGCGCCCGCGTCTATATAGCGCCGCCATTCCACCGGCAGGGCGGTCCCGATGGGCGGGACGCGGCCTCACCGCCACACGAGACTGTAAGGAGGCCTCATCATGGCCCTTGAGCGCACGCTCTCCATCATCAAGCCGGACGCGACCCGGCGCAACCTGACCGGCCAGATCGTGGCCCGCTTCGAGTCCGCCGGCCTGCGCGTCGTCGCCCAGAAGCGCATCCAGCTCACCCAGGCCCAGGCCGAGGGCTTCTACGCGGTGCACCGCGAGCGCCCCTTCTTCAACGACCTCTGCAGCTTCATGATCTCCGGTCCGGTGGTCGTGCAGGTACTGGAGGGCGAGAACGCCATCGCCAAGAACCGCGAAGTGATGGGCGCAACCAACCCGGCCAACGCCGACGAGGGCACCATCCGCGCCGACTTCGCCGAGTCGATCGAGGCCAACTCGGTGCACGGCTCCGACGCGCCGGAGACCGCGGCGGTCGAGATCGCCTACTTCTTCGCGCAGACCGAGATCGTCGGCTAGCACGTGCCGAGACCGGCGGGTTGTGCCTGCCGGTGAAGCGACGAAAAGAGGCCGGGCGGCAGCGCCCGGCCTCTTTTCGTTGGCAAGACACGTCCGGCCTCTTTAAATTGGTATTTATAATACTGATTAAACGGAGGGAGCCATGACCGACGACGAGGAGGGAGGCAGTTTCGCTTCGCCACCCTGCTTCATGCACGAACTGGACCCCGCCTACCTGGGGCTCGGTGGGCCGCAGGGTGCCGAGGTTGCGCGCTGGCGCAAGTCGGAGCGGGAGCGGCTGATCGCCAGGCGGGTGGACCTGGGTCCGGCGCGACGGCGGGAGCTGGACCGGGCCATCATCGCCGCGCTCATGGAGCTGGTCGGCCCGTTTGAGGGCCTGACGGTCAGCGCCTACTGGCCCTTCCGCGGCGAGCCCGACCTGCGCCCCTTCCTGAAGACGGTGGAAGCCGAGGGCGGCCGCGTCGCCCTGCCGGTGGTGGTGCGCAAGGGAGAGGCCCTGATCTTCCGCGCCTGGTCGCGTGGCGAGCCACTGACCCGCGGCGTCTGGAACATCCCGATTCCGACCGAGGCCGCGCCGGAGGCAACGCCCGAGGTGGTGATCGCCCCGCTGGTCGGCTTCGACCCCGCCGGCTACCGCCTGGGCTACGGTGGCGGCTTCTTCGATCGCACCCTGGCGGCGCTGCCGGCGGTGCGTCAGGCGATCGGCGTCGGCTACGACCTGGCAGCTCTACCGACCATCTATCCGCAGTGGCACGACATCCCGATGACCGCGGTGGTGACCGAGGCGGGGCTGCAGAGGCCCCGGCCGGGGCACGCAGGCGACTGAACGGCCCCGGCTCGGACAAGAGAAAGGGCGGCTGCCGCGATCGCGGCGCCGCCCTTTTGCTTTCCGTCGCTCCGGCAGGACACAGCCTGCCGCAGGAGTAAGACTACAGCAGGAAGAGGGCCATCAGGATCAGGATGCAGGCCACCACGCCAGCCATGATCGTGCCGCCCTTGACGAAGTGACGATAGGTCTGGGCGTGCTCGTGATAGTCGCTTTCCTTCATGATGTGCATGGTCGCAGCTCCCCCGGGTTTCCGCGCGTCCGAACGTGAGGCATTGGTAAGCCAGAACGCGCCGTAGCTCAAGCGCGGCGGATCAGCCCGCAGGATTGATGAAGAGGCCCTCGGCCGGTGCCGCGTTCCAGGCCATGCGGCCCTGCTCGTCGAGCGCCACCTGGCCGCTCGCCACTAGCGACAGGCAGCGCGGATAGAGCTGGTGCTCGGCGGCCAGTACGCGGGCGCCCAGGCTGTCCTCGTCGTCGTCGGGCAAGACCGGCACGGCGGCCTGTCCGATCAGCGGGCCGCCGTCCAGTTCTTCGTTCACGAAGTGGACGCTGCAGCCGTGCAGGCGCACCCCGGCCTCCAGCGCCCGGCGGTGGGTGTTGAGACCGGGAAAGGCCGGCAGCAGGGAGGGGTGGATGTTCAGCATCTTGCCCTGCCAGAGCGACACGAAGCGGTGCGAGAGCACCCGCATGAAACCGGCCAGACAGACCAGTTCGCAGCCCGACTCCAGGATGTGGGTCTGCAGCAGGATCTCGAACTGCTGGCGGGTCGGCTGCTCGCGGTGCGGCACCAGGGCGACTTCGCACCCGGCTTCGGCCGCCATGTTGATGGCTCCGGCGTAGGGCTCGTTGGAGATCACCACCGAGATCTCGGCCGGATAGTCCGGGTCCTTGGCGGCCTCCAGCAGGGCCTTCAGGTTGCTGCCGCGGCCGGAGACCAGGACCGCGGTCCTCACCTTCGCCATCAGAAGAGCTCCCGCTCCAGGCGCAGCGGCCCGTCTGCAGCATAGCGCTGCTCCATGCGGCCGAGCGGCGCGGCGCCGGCGGGGGCGAGGGTCTCCAGCAGGGCGGGGGCCTCCTCGGCGGCGACCACCAGCACCATGCCGACGCCCATGTTGAAGGTGCGCAGCAGCTCCGGCGCCTCGATCCGGCCGCTGTCCCTGATCCAGCCGAAGACCGGCGGCATCAGGTTGGAAATGGGTGAATCGAGGGTGGCAACCAGGGCTTCGGGCAGCACCCGGGGCAGGTTGCCGGGCAGGCCGCCGCCGGTGATGTGCGCCATCGCCTTGATCCGGCCCTCGGCCAGCAGCGGCAGCAACTCGGCCGCATAGATCTTGGTCGGGGTGAGCAAGGCCTCGCCCAGGCTCTTTGCCGGGCTCTCGAAGGGCGGCGCGTCGGCGTAGGTGAGGCCCTGCGCCTCGACCAGCCGGCGGACCAGGGAGAAGCCGTTGGAGTGCAGGCCGCTGGAGGGCAGCGCGATCAGCCTGTCGCCGGCTGCGATGTCCGGCCTTGGCAGCAGGGCAGCGCGCTCCACCGCGCCCACCGCGAAGCCCGCGAGGTCGTAGTCGCCGGCGGCGTAGAGCCCCGGCAGCTCCGCCGTCTCGCCGCCGATGAGGGCGCAGCCGGCCTGGCGGCAGCCCTCGGCGATGCCGGCGATCACGGCCTCGGCGACGGCGCCCTCCAGCTTCGCGCTGGCGAAGTAGTCGAGGAAGAACAGCGGCGTGGCGCCCTGCACCAGCAGGTCGTTCACGCACATTGCCACCAGGTCGATGCCGACCTGGTCGTGGCGGCCGGTCTCGATCGCGATCTTGAGCTTGGTTCCGACGCCGTCGGTGCCGGAGACCAGGATGGGGTCGACGAAGCCGGCGGCCTTGAGGTCGAAGAGCGCGCCGAATCCGCCGAGCCCGCCGATCACGCCGGGACGGGTCGTCGCCTTGGCCAGCGGGCCAATGGCATCGACCAGGCGGTCGCCCGCCTCGATGTCCACGCCGGCCGATCTGTAGGTCAAGGGCGTCGCTGCGTCGCCATCGCTGGGCTTCACGGGTCTCTACTCCTGCTGGCCGGCCGAGTCTGTCGCGGGGGCTGGCTACCGGTCGGTGGTGACAGATCTGTGCGAACTGGCAAGGGCCGGGTGGCTCGGCCTATGCTGTTCCGCGCTGTTCTGCCAGGACCGCCGCCCAGCGTCCAGCCGCTGCGCGCTCACGGGAAAGGAGTGACTGTCATGTCTTTGGGGCATCCGCTGATTTTTCCGATCCTCTCGTTGCTCGTCGGCATCGTGATCCTGTTGGTTCCGAGAGTCTTGAACTACGCGGTGGCGCTCTACCTGATCGTTATCGGGATTCTCGGCCTGGTCGCCGGCGGTGGCATGGGCACGTGAAGGCGAGGGAGTTGACGAAGGTGGCCCCCAGCAGGGAAGGTTGC
Organism: Rhodospirillaceae bacterium N.6G; assembly: GCA_046233115.1. Classification (GTDB taxonomy): domain Bacteria; phylum Pseudomonadota; class Alphaproteobacteria; order Kiloniellales; family JACOMY01; genus JACOMY01. Next base: position 199,803 of record JBJXHM010000001.1, read on the forward strand.
GGGCCAAGCCTTTGGGAGGTGGGGGTTTGACGCGTTCGAGTGACAGGTCTTTCCAGCCGGTGCAGTGGCTCTGCTGGATCATTTGTGTTGGGCTGCTGGCGGCCGTGCCCTGGCGGCCGGCGGCAGCGGATCTCTTTACGGTGCCAGGCGTCATCGTCGCGGTGGCGGCCGATTCATCGGTCAAGGCCAAGGCGATGGCACAGGACACCGCCAAGGAACAGGCCTTCCGCCGCCTGGCCGAGCGCTTGGTGGTGCCGGAGGACCTGGCTGCAATCCCGTCGGTCGGCCTCGACCGCATCGAGCCGACGATCCGCTCGGTCCGGGTGCTGGACGAGGTGGTGACCGGAACCACCTTCGACGGCCGCTTCACCATCCAGTTCGACCCGGCCGCGACCCGGCGCCTGCTGGACGAGCTGGGCCTGCGCTACACCGAGGCGCAGAGCCGGCCCTACGTCATCGTTCCGGTCTATGGTGCCGCGCCCGACGCGGTGCTGTGGCAGGATCCCAACCCCTGGCGCGCGGCCTGGGAGAGCTTCGGCGGGGTGGAGGACACCCTGGTGCCGCTGAAGGTGCCGCTGGGCGACCTGCAGGACGTGGTCGCGGTCGATGCCAACCAGGCGCTGGAGGGCTATGCCCGCGGCCTCGGCGACCTCGCCGCGAACTACGACAGCGCCGGCAGCGTGGTCGCCGCGGCCGAGGTCAGCGGCAATCCCTGGAACGGCGGCGCCAGCCTGCGGATCGCGGTGCGCAGCTACGGCGAGATCCTGGGTGAGCCCTTCAGCGTACAGATCAGCCAGACCCCGGACGAGGAGGCGCAGCCCTTTTTCCAGCGCGGCGTGATTGCGGTCCTGCAGGGGCTGGAGACGGCCTGGAAGTCGGCCAACGCGATCCAGTACAGCGCGGCCGAGAGCCTGCGGGCGCGGGCGCTGGCCTCTGCCCTGCAAGACTGGCTGCTGATCCGCAAGACCCTGGAGCAGGAGCCGCTGGTCTCCGAGGTCAAGGTGATCTCGCTGCGCCGCGGCGAGGTGATCCTCGACCTTGTGCACCGCGGCACCGCCGACCAGTTGCAGCGGGCGCTGCAGGCGCGCGGGCTCAACCTGGTGCAGACCGCGGAGGGCTGGGACCTGCAGCTCGGCGGCATCCCTGGCGGCATCGAGGCGCGTCCGCTGCCGGCACCGACCAGCGGAGGATCGAGCTCTGAATAGCGCTCCGCCGGCATCCGAGGGGACGACCGAGCCTCTGCCGCGGCCGGAACGCGGTCCCAGACGGCAGTGGCCCTTCTGGGTGCTGCTGGGCCTCTTCGCGCTCTTCTTCCTGATCCTGGTGCGCGAGGTGGCGCTGCCCTTCGTGGCCGGCCTCGCGCTCGCCTACTTCCTGGACCCGCCGGTCGACCGGCTGCAGAGCTACGGCCTGGGGCGCAGCGGTGCGGCGGTGATCGTCTCCTTCCTCTTCATCCTGGCCCTGCTGGCGATCCTGGCGCTGGTCGGCCCGGTGCTGGTGAACCAGCTCATCGACCTGCTGAACAACCTGCCGCGACTGCTCTCCTCGGGCCGCGAGCAGCTGCTGAACTACCTGGATCACCTGGGCGAGCAGTACCAGATCGATGCCAAGGCCAAGATCCGGGAATACCTTGGCAGCTTCAGCCAGCAGGCGCTGGACACGGTCGTTGCCCTGATCCTGAACCTGATCCAGAGCGGCGTGGCGCTGGTGAACATCATCTCGCTCTTCCTGATCACGCCGCTGGTCGCCTTCTTCTGCCTGCTGCGCTGGGACAACATCGTGGCCAGCGTGGACTCGCTGCTGCCGCTGCCCGAGCGGCCGGCGATCCGGGCGGTTGCACGCGACATGGACCGGGCGCTGGCCGGTTTCGTGCGCGGCCAGGCGCTGGTCTGCCTGATCATGGCGGCCTACTACGCCGCCGCGCTCTCGATCGCCGGGCTGCAGTATGGAGCCGCGGTGGGCCTGGTCGCCGGGATCCTGACCTTCATTCCCTACATCGGCGCCTTCATCGGGGCGCTGCTGACGGTCATGCTCGCCTTTATCCAGTTCCCGGAGTTCTGGCATGCGATGATCCCGATCGGCCTGTTCTTCCTGGGCCAGTCGGTCGAGGGCAACTTCCTGACGCCGCGCCTGGTCGGGCGCGGCATCGGACTGCACGACGTCTGGGTGCTCTTCGCGGTCCTGGCCGGCGGCGCCATCGCCGGCTTCCTCGGTGTGCTGGTGGCCGTGCCGGTCGCCGCCGTGATCGGTGTCGCCGTGCGCCATGCGGTCAGGCGCTACCGCCAGACTCGCTATTACCTGGGCGATGAGGAGGTGGCGCCAGAGCCCATGCCGCTGCGCGAGCGGCAGCAGAGCCGACTGCTGCGCCGGCGGCCGAAGGGATGATCGCCTTGGCCGGCTACCAGTACCCGCTGCGTTTGCCGCCGTTGAAGCGCCTGGCGCGAGAGGACTTCCTGGTGGCGCCGGCCAACCGCGCTGCGCTGGCCTTCATCGATGCCTGGCCTGACTGGACCAACCCGACCCTGATCCTGCGCGGGCCGGAAGGGGCGGGGAAGAGCCACCTGGCACAGATCTGGCGCGCGCGCAGCCGTGCGGTGGAGCTTGACGGCAAGCGCTTGGCCTTCGATTCGATTCGCGATCTGCTGGGCGAGAGCCGCGCGGTGCTGATCGAGAACGCCGACCGGGTGCTGGCCGAGAGGCCGGACCTGGCGCCGGCCTTCTATGCCCTCTTCGGAGTGCTGGCCGAGCGACGGGGCTGGCTGCTGCTGACCGCGCGTAGTGCGCCGGCGAGCTGGACGGTGACCCTGCCCGACCTGCGCTCGCGCCTGCTGGGGGCGACGCAGGTGGCGATCGGCAGCCCCGACGACGTCCTGCTGTTGGGCGTCCTGATGAAGCTGCTAGCCGACCGCCAGCTCGAGACCGACCCGCGGCTCTACACCTTCCTGCTGCCGCGCCTGGAGCGCTCGATGAGCGCGCTGCAGGACCTGGCCGACCGTCTGGATGCGGGCGCCATGGCTGCCCGCAGGCGCCGGCGGCGGGTGACCATACCGCTTGCCAAACGGGTGCTGCGGTCCTTGGATAGCGGGCAGGACTCGCAGCAATAACGTCAGTGACGACAAAGACTAGGGAGAGACAGTCGTGGATCTTGGAATTGCCGGTCGGAACGCCATCGTCTGCGCCTCCAGCAAGGGGCTGGGCCGGGCCTGCGCGATGCAGCTTGCGCTGGAAGGGGTGAAGGTCACCATCTCGGCACGCTCGCCGGAACCACTGGAGGAGACGGCGGCCGCGATCCGCGCAGCGGGCGGCGAGGTCACCGCGGTTGCCTGCGACGTCACCACGCCGGAGGGGCGGGCGGCGCTGCTGCAGGCCTGTCCGCAGCCCGATATCCTGGTCAACAACGCCGGCGGTCCGCCGCCGGGCGACTTCCGGACCTGGACGCGCGACGACTGGATCAAGGCGATCGACGCCAACATGCTGACCGCCATCGAGCTGATCAAGGCGACGGTGGACGGCATGATCGCCCGTCGCTTCGGCCGCATCGTCAACATCACCTCGGCCGCGGTGAAGTCGCCGATCGACGTCCTCGGCCTCTCCAACGGTGCTCGGGCCGGCCTTACCGGGTTCTGCGCCGGACTGGCGCGGCAGACGGTGCGCCACAACGTCACGATCAACGGCCTGCTGCCGGGACCCTTCAGCACCGACCGCCTGAACAGCACTCTGGCCGCCGTGGCCAAGCAGCAGGGCAAGACCCTGGAGGCGGTGGCCAAGGAGCGCGCCAAAGACAACCCAGCGGGACGCTTTGGCGATCCGGACGAGTTCGGACAAGCCTGCGCCTTCCTCTGTTCCGATAAAGCCGGCTTCCTGAACGGTCAGAACATTGTCCTGGACGGAGGAGCGTTCAACTCCACTTTTTAGTGTGAGCGATGAGACGATTATTAGATTGGTCTAGATCACTAGACTAAAATCAGGCGACGGTTGAGCGTCCAATTTCTTATGAAGGGAGATTAAAGCCCTCGCATTGTTTCGGGTGGGGAATTAATTAGTGTGTTGACTGGCGGGGTGCCGGCCATGCATGTCCTTGCCTTGCGGTATGTTACCGTTCCGTGACGCCGCATGGTAAGGATTGGTTTCTCAACGAACGGGCGGGCCCGGATGGGCCTTGCACGAGGGCGAATGAAGGAAGAGATCGAGCTCAAGCTGGCGGTTCCCGCGAAGCAGCTGCAGGCGCTGCGGCGTGCTGCCCTGCTTCGGACCTTGGCCTCGGGCCGCCGCGCGCGGCGGCAAGACCTGCAGAGCATTTACTTCGACACCGCTGCCGGTGACCTCCGGCGCAACGGCATGGCGCTCAGGGTCCGTCACAAGGCGGGCAAGCTGATCCAGACCCTGAAGGCGCCGGTGGCCTCGGCCGAGAGCGGCCTGCAGCATGTGCGCGAGTTCGAGGCGGAGGTCGAGAGCGAGACGCCCGACTTCGCGCTGGTGGACGACCCGGATCTGCGCGGCCTGCTGGAGGAGCTGACCGCCATGTCGCCGCTGGTGCGGCAGTTCGAGACCCGGGTGGTGCGCCATGTCCTGCCGGTGCGCCTGGTCGAGAGCGACATCGAGATCGCGTTCGACGAGGGCAAGATCGTCGCCGGTACGCGCGAACAGCCGATTGCCGAGGTGGAGCTGGAACTGCTGTCGGGTGCGCCGCAATACCTGCTGCAGTTGGCACTGGCGATCGGCGAGCAGACGCCCTTCGTCCTGGAACCGCGCTCCAAGGCCGCGCGCGGCTACCTGCTGGCAGAAGACGGGCAGCTTCCCGCGGTCTTCTCCCAGGGCCTTGAGCTGGACGAAGAGGCCACGGCCGGTGAGGCCTTCGAGACCATTGCACGCGACTGCCTGAAGCAGATTCGCGGCAACGAGGCCGCCTTCCTCTCCGGCAACCGCGAGCCCGAGGTGGTTCACCAGCTTCGCGTCGGCGTGCGTCGTCTGCGTGCGGCGGTCTCGCTGTTCGGAGAGCTGATCGCGGACGGCATAGAGGTGCAGTTGAAGGAGGATCTTGGCTGGCTGCAGAATTCACTGGGGCCGGCGCGCGACTGGGACGTTTTCCGCATCGAGACCCTGGCCGAGATCTCCCATCGTCTGCCGCAGGAGCCGGGGCTGGCGGCGCTCGGCCGACTGGCGCAGCACCTGGGCGACGAGGGCTATGCTACGGCCGGTGAGGCGCTGGCCAGCCACCGCTTCGCCATGCTGCTGCTGCGTCTGGACTACTGGCTGATGAGCCGGGCCTGGCGTAGCCAGATCCTGGAACAGGATGGCGAGGGCTTCGCCGCCGATCGGCCCGCCACCGCGTTCGCCAAGGCCGGCCTGGCCAAGCGCGTCCGCCAGGTCCTGAAGCGCGGCAAGGCCCGTGACGAGCGCAACGAGGAGTCGCTGCACGAACTCCGGATCTCCGGCAAGAAGCTGCGTTACGCGCTGGAGTTCTTTCGCGCCTTCATGAAGAAGGACGACGCCAAAGAGGCCATCGGTCTGACCAAGGAGCTGCAGGACTGCCTGGGGTCCTTGAACGATGCCGCCGTCTCACGCGGGCTGTTGCAGGCGCTGCGCGAACGCTTCCCCAAGGAATCCGATCCCGAGGCGTTGGGCATGGTCCTGGGCTGGCAGGCGCGGCGGGTCGAGGACGATCTGAGCCATTTGCAGGACGTCTGGGAGCGGGCGAAGAAGGGGCTGAAGCACCTAGCCTGACCGCCTTGCCCTGATACGGCCTAGCAGGACTATAGCGCGTTGCGCTCAGTTTGAATCGGCACCGGCCCGCACCCCCGCATCCCCACCCGGCCAACCACGGAACTATCCTGGAGCTGGGCGGCCGGGCGGGGGGGCGGGCCGGTGCCGTGTAAACTCAACAGGCTCTAGCTTTTGACGATCCGGGTCTTGCAGTCTCGCTCCACAAGCGCGACCTGTTGCAGGTTGCGCGCCGGAAGGCTATCCGAATTGCGCAAGTTGCGATAGCCGGGAGTGAGAGGTCATGCAGACAGTGCCGACAGCGGCCAACGACATCAGCGGCGGCCATCTGATCGTGCAGTGCCTGAAGGCGCAGGGGGTGGAGCGGGTCTTCTGCGTTCCCGGCGAGAGCTACCTGGACGTGCTGGACGGCCTCTATGACAGCGGTATCGCCGCTGTGGTGGCGCGCCACGAGGGCGGGGCTGCGATGATGGCCGAGGCCGAGGGCAAGATGACCGGTCGGCCCGGTGTCGCGCTGGTGACCCGCGGACCGGGCGCCACCAACGCCGCCTCGGGCATCCACGTCGCCTGGCAGGATTCCACCCCGATGGTGCTTTTCGTCGGCCAGATCGGCCGCTCGATGCGCGGCCGCGAGGCCTTCCAAGAGGTCGACTACCGCGCGGTCTTCGGCGGGCTCGCCAAGTGGGTGGAGGAGATCGACCGGGTCGAGCGCATCCCGGAGGTGCTGTCGCACGCCTGGCATGTCGCGCTCTCCGGCCGGCCGGGTCCGGTGGTGCTGGCGCTGCCCGAGGACATGCTGCGCGACCGCTGCACGCGCGTCGCGGGGCCCTACGTCAAGGTGGCGGAGCCCGCGCCGGGGCCGGACGACATCGCCAGCTTCGGCCATATGCTGAGGGCCGCCGAGCGGCCCTTCCTGGTGCTGGGCGGCACCCGCTGGGACCAGGCGGCGGCCGAGGCGGTGCGCCGCTTCGCCGAGGCTTGGTCGCTGCCGGTGGGCGTCTCTTTCCGCCGCCAGCAGCTCTTTCCGGCCGACCATCCCAACTACGCCGGCGACGTCGGTCTGGGCATCAATCCGGCACTCCGCAAGCGCGTCGAGGAGGCCGACCTCCTGATCCTGCTGGGCGCGCGCTTCTCGGAAAATCCCAGCCAGGGCTTCAGCCTGCTGGGGATCCCCAAGCCGCGCCAGAGCCTGGTCCACGTGCACCCCGGCGCCGAAGAGTTGGGCCGCATCTACCATCCCGACCTGGCGATCAACGCCACCCCCGGCCGCTTCCTGGAGGCCGCAGCCGGCCTGACGCCGGAGAAGCCCTGGGGCCGGGCGCTGGCCGAGACGGCGCAGAGCGACTATCGCGCCTGGACCGACAGCCCGCCGGCCGGCGTCGGCGCCGTCACCATGTCCCACGTCATCGGTCAACTCCGCGACCTGCTGGACGCGGACGCGATCATCACCAACGGGGCCGGCAACTACGCGATCTGGCTGCATCGCTTCTACCGCTATCGCTGGGGGACGCAGCTCGCCCCGACCTCGGGCTCCATGGGCTACGGCCTGCCGGCGGCCGTTGCCGCGGCCTGCCGCTATCCCGAGCGCCAGGTGGTCTGCCTGGCCGGCGACGGCTGCTTCCAGATGACCGCCAACGAGTTCGCCGTGGCGGCGCAGCTTGGCCTGAAGGTCCGGGTGATCGTCTGCGACAATGCGATGTATGGCACCATCCGCATGCACCAGGAGCGCGCTTATCCGGGGCGCATCTCGGCGACCGGCATGGTCAATCCCGACTTCGCCGCTTGGGCGCGCAGCTTCGGCGCACTGGGCCTGACGGTCGAGGAAGATGCGGGCTTCCAGCCGGCGCTGGAGCAGGCCTTGGCAGCACCCGGGCCCGCCCTCATCCACCTGCGTCTCGATCCGAGGGATATCGCACCGGGCCGGCGGCTGGACTAACGCCGCCTGCTTGGGGCACTCTCCAGCCGAGGAAGCGAAAGCGCCGAGCCATCCGCCTGCCATAGGCCGGAACGGTTGTGGCGAGGCGCGAGCCAAGTCAAGCGGAACAATGCCTTTCTGGCTCGTGGCCTTGCGAGCGAGGGCTTGGCTTCAAGCTGGAGCAAGAGCGTTTTGGAACTGTTCGGCAGAAAGGGACTGAACCTCGCCGGATGGCTGGTGAAGTGGGGTATCCTGGCCGCCCTCCTGATCTACATCGTGGCGCTGCTGGGGCCCTACATCCGGTCGACCTTCGTGCGCAACGCTGCCGTCTCCGCCTGGATTCATACCGCGACTGCGCCGATCTATGGCCAGGTCGACAGCGACCTGCCGACGCCGGGCAGCGTCATCGGCGCAGACGGCGTCCTGGTCGATGTGGTCAACCTGCAGGCCGACCGCAGCGCGCTCGATCGGGCCGACGCAGAGGCCAGACGGGCCGATGCCGAGGTGCTGGCAGACCAGAACCTGGTCCAAGAGCTGGAACACCAGCGCGAGACCATCGGGTCGGACCTCAAGCGCTATGGTGCGGCCTTCGAGCGCGATCTGAAGCTCGACTATGACGGGACGGTCAGCCGCTTACATCAGGTCGAAGCCGAACTGACCCTGCTGAAGACCGTGGCGGACCGGGCCAAGCGGCTGAGCTCTCGCGGATTCGTTGCCGAGACTGATCGCGACGAGGCGGTTATCCGGGTCACCAGCCTGGAAGGCACCAAGGCAGAGCTGGAGGCGCGCCTTTCCCGCCTGCAGTTGCGGCAAACCTCCGCCCAGGACGGTGTCTACCTGATGGACGACGGCTCGGAGCCCTACTGGGCCGGCAGCGACCTGGAGGCGGTGGAGCGCGCGCTCTGGCACGCGCGCGCCGACCTGGCCGGTTCCGAGGCCCGGCAGGAGCGGGCCTGGTCGGACACCAAGGCGGCCGAGGACGCCTACCGCTTGCTCCGAGAGAGCGCGGCGAAGGTGCCACCGGGCAGCAAGGTCTGGAGCGTCTACATCGGCGAAGGCAGCACGGTGCAGATCGGCGACCCCATCGCCGACTGGATCGACTGCGAGGAGCTGCTGGTCGACGTTCCCGTGGCCGATGCCGAACTGGCCCTGCTGGAACCCGGCATGACCGCCGCGGTCCTGCTGGAGGGACGCAGCCGCTCGGTGCCGGCGAAGGTGTTGATGACCCGCGGCTCGGGCTCGGTTATCGGGCGCGCGGATCTGGCGGCGGTCACCCCGGTACGCAGCGACGAGGGGCAGGTACTGCTGAAGCTGGAGGACTTGCCTGACGACTTCCCCGTCTGTCCGGTGGGCCAGGCGGCCTTCGTTGACTTCGACGGCATCGGCCTCTTCGACGTGGTCGCCGCCCGCCTGCGGCTGCGCTAGCATGGCCCGGGACGCGCTTAGCCACAGTGCGCTCGAACGCGAGCGAGCGATCGGTTTCGCGATCATTGTCGATGCCTTCATGCTGGCCGCACTCTTTCTCACCGCAATCGCCTCCGGCTCGCTCACCATCCTGGCCGAGACCGTGCGCGGCACCCTGATGTTCACCCTGGAGCTGATCGCCTATCTGACCATGCGCCGGGTGCATCGCGGCCGCTTCCATGCCTTCGACTACGGCTCCGGCAAGGTCGAGCAGATCGCCAACATCGGCATCGCCGGCGGCATGCTGATCGGCGGCATCTGGATCGTGGCCAGCGCCATCGACAATGCGATCTCCGGCGGCGAGATCCTCTCGACCTTCGGGCTGGCGCTGGCGGCGGTCTTCGCCGCGGTCAATCTCTACGTGAATTTTCTGGCCTGGTACCGGGTGCGCCAGGCCGCCCGGCTGGAGCGCTCGGTCATCCTGGAGGCGCAGCTCAGGGCGCGCTGGGCCAAGGCGCTGACCTCGATCGTGGTCTTCGTGGTGCTGACCCTGGCGGTCTTCGCCCAGGACCGGATGATCGTCACCTGGCTCGACGTGATCGGCGCGCTGGTGGTCTCCTACTACATGGTGAGCGTCTCGCTGGACATGCTGCGTGAGGCTCTCATCGATATCGTCGACCGGACCCTGGACGAGGAGGCGCAGTTGAAGATCCTGCGCGCCCTGGTCGACGTCGCCGACGACTACGACCACTACGAAGATCTGCGGACCAGGCGCGCCGGCAACCAGGTCTTCATCGACGTGGCGCTGGGGTTTGACGAGAGGCTGACCCTGTCTGAGGTCGACGTCCGGCGCCGACGGATCGAGGACCGCCTGAAGGCGGCGATCGAGGGGGCTGACGTGGTGATCCGGGTGGCGGGAGCGGGCCGCTCGGCCTGACCGATCGGGGCATCGTCGCGGGCGGTCAGCCGGGTGCGGTGAGGCGCAGCTCCTTCTTCGTTCCCTTCCAGAGCAGCAGGCTGGTGCCTGGGCCGTAGAGGTCGAGGAGACCCTGGACCTGGAGCTTGTCGGCATAGCCCTGGTCCAGCAGGACACCGATCAGTGTCAGCCACTTCTCCGCCAGCTCCGGCGCCAGGACGCCTCTGGCATGGTTGACGGAGGTCGGCAGCAGGGTCTCTGACACGTAGGCGCGGAACTCCGCTTCGTCGTTGAAGGCCTGCTTCAGGACTCTGGGGTAGAGGACCTCGTAGACGATGAGGGCGGCGTAGAGCTGGTGAACCTGGGAATAGAGCTCGTCGTAGAGCGAGCTCGCTGCCTCAATGAAGTCGCGTACCGGCTCCTGTTCCACGTCCTCCCGGCTGAGATTGTGCGCCTGGTTCGTGACCAGGCTCGCGGTGCGGATGACGCTCTGCTCGGAGACCTGGGCAGCCGATACGCCCACCGCGACCAACTCCTTCTGCCGCTTGGCGAACTGGATCGGGAACATCTTCACGGTGTCGGCGATGACGCGACAGCTCCGCACGATCTCGTGGCCCTGCTGCATCAGGCGCGCGTTGTGCAGGAACATCAACCGCCATTCGGCGACATCCATCCCGGTCTCGTCGTTCTCTCCATAGAGCTGGATGAAGTCCAGCACGTCGTTGGTGAAGACTGCCTCCGTATGCAGCAGGGTGATGGCGTCATCCGCCAGGTAGCGGTCCAGTGAGACCGACAGGTCCTTCCACTTCTCCCGTTCGGAGGACTGGATGATGTAGGCGACGAGGAAGCCGATCACCACGATATCGCCCAGCATGCCCAGGAAGAGCGAGAGCAGCACGAAGGTACCGTCGCCCGCCGGTGCAAAGTAGGAAGCAAGGTCGATCTGCGCGTAGATGAACATCGCGATGATGACGAAGAAGAGCAGGGCGATGAAGAGGAGGATTCGCATCGGTCCGGATACCTCGGAGATCTCTGATGGCCTGTCACGCGAGGGGTGAGCCAAGGAAGTGCCGGCGCGCGGTAAAGGGGCACCATGCGGCGGGCGGACGCTATCGCAAGGTGGCGGCTGCGTCCAAGCGCTTTTCGGGAAAGTCGTTGCCGACTGGCGTCAGCTAGACGCCTGCAGGTCGGCCGGAATGGTGAAGGAGACGAGGCGGGCCTTCTCCAGTGACCCCCAGCCGGCGGCGCCCAGGTCGAAGAGGGCGAGCCCGGCGGTGGGGTACTTGGCCTGCAGGCGGGCCAGCGCTACGCGCTCGGAGCGGGCATCGGCCAGGCTGCGCGCCAGCAGCTCCATGCCGGGGTTGTGGCCGACGACCAGCAGCCGCCGGACCGTAGCGGGTACCCTGCGGATGGTGCGGAGGATCTTGCTCGGCTCGGCCTCGTAGAGGTCGCCGTGCAACTCGCAGGGCGGTGGCGCCTGCCCCAGGGTCTCGGCGACCAGATCCCAGGTTTCACGGGTGCGTAGCGCGGTCGAGCAGAGCACCAGGTCCGGCTGCAAGCCCTGCTGCACCAGATAGCGACCGATCAGGGGAGCGGACCTGCGCCCGCGTCCGTTCAGCGGGCGATCGTGGTCGCTGAGGCCAGGTTCCCGCCAGGAGGACTTGGCATGGCGCAGAAGCAGGAGTTGCTTGCCGTCCACCGCTCGCCCTCCCTCGCTGCCTGGCTCCCAGTGTGCGTTCAGGCTGGCATACAAAACCGCTGCGGAAAAGGCTATGTAAGGATCCATGACGTAATAGCGGCCACCGATCGCACGGACGGCGGCCACGCGGGACGCGGCGAAGCAGAGGCCGCGTCCGAGCCGGAAAGGAAGGACGGATGGAGGACGTGAAGCAAGTGCTGGAAGACGAGCCAACGGGAGAGGCGAGCAGGCCTGAGCTGGCGATTTCCATGCACAGTCCCGAGCGCTTCTTCAATCGGGAGCTTTCCTGGCTGGCTTTCAACGAGCGGGTCCTGGACGAGGCCTACAACGACAGCCATCCGGTGCTGGAGCGCCTGCGCTTTCTCTCGATCTCCGCTTCCAACCTCGACGAGTTCTACATGGTCCGCGTCGCCGGCTTGAAGGCGCAGGTGCGCGCCGGGATCAGCGGCGCCAGCCAGGATGGGATGACCCCGGCCCAGCAGCTCGCCGCGATCAAGGTCCAGGTGACGGAGCTGAAGCGGCGCCAGCAGGAGTGCTGGCTGATGCTGCGCCAGGAGATGCGGGAGGCCGGTATCCTGGTGCTGGACGAGGAGGAGCTGACCCCGGAGGAGCTGGTCTGGCTGGACGACTACTTCGAGCGCGAGCTCTTCCCGGTGCTGACGCCGATCGCCATCGACCCGACCCATCCCTTCCCCTTCATCCCCAACGTCGGCTTCTGCATGGTCGCCCACCTGAAGCGGCCCGAGCGCGAGGGTGGCTCCTTCAACGGCCTGCTGCAGATGCCGGCCCAGCTTGCCCGCTTCATCCGCCTACCGGGCCCTGAGGCGCGCTTCGTGACCCTGGAGGAGACCATCAAGCTGAACCTCGGGCGGCTCTTCCCCGGCTTCGAGGTGAAGGAGACCGGCGCCTTCCGGGTGATCCGCGACAGCGACATCGAGATCGAGGAGGAGGCCGAGGACCTGGTGCGGGTCTTCGAGACCGCGCTGAAGCGGCGCCGCCATGGCCAGGTGATCCGCCTCTCCTTTCCGGTCGGCATGGCATCGGAGCTGAAGTCCTTCGTCGCCGACGAGCTGCATGTTGAGCCGGACGATATCTTCGCGCTGGAGAACCTGCTGGGCCTGGCCGACACCAAGGCGCTGATCGTCAAGGACCGGACGGAGCTGCTGTTCCCGCCCTACAACGCCCGCTTTCCCGAGCGCATCCGAGACTTCGGCGGCAACTGCCTGGAGGCGATCCGGGCCAAGGACATCCTGGTGCACCACCCCTATGAATCCTTCGACGTGGTGGTGCAGTTCATCCGCCAGGCCGCCATCGACCCCGCCGTGGTGGCGATTAAGCAGACGCTCTATCGCACCTCGGAGGACTCCCCCATCGTCGCCGCGCTGGCCGAGGCGGCGGAGGCCGGCAAGTCGGTCACCGCCCTGGTCGAGCTGAAGGCGCGCTTCGATGAGGAGCGGAACATCCGCTGGGCGCGTGACCTGGAGCGGGCAGGGGTGCAGGTGGTCTATGGCTTCATCCACCTGAAGACCCACGCCAAGGTCACCCTGGTGGTGCGGCGCGAAGCAGGCTCCCTGCGCTCCTACGTGCATTTCGGCACCGGCAACTATCATCCCATCACCGCGAAGATCTATACCGACCTCTCCTACTTCACCACCGACGAGGCGCTCTGCCGGGATGCGGCGCGGCTCTTCAACTACATGACCGGCTATGGCCGGCCGGAGAAGCTGGAGAAGATCGCGGCCTCGCCGATCTCGCTCCGTCGTACCCTGATTGCGCACCTGGAGCGCGAGATGGAGAACGCCAAGGCCGGGCGGCCGGCCGCGGTCTGGGCCAAGCTGAACGCGCTGGTCGATCCCGACATCATCGACGCGCTCTACCGGGCCAGCCAGGCCGGGGTGCAGATCGACCTGATCATCCGCGGCATCTGTTGCCTCAGGCCCGGCATCTCCGGCCTCTCCGACAACATCCGGGTGAAGTCGATCGTCGGCCGCTTCCTGGAACACAGCCGCATCGTCTGCTTCGCCAACGGCAAGCCGCTGCCCTCGCCCCAGGCCCTGGTGTTCATCTCTTCGGCCGACTGGATGCCGCGCAACCTGGACCGGCGGGTGGAGGCCCTGGTGCCGATCCAGAACGCCACGGTGCATGCGCAGATCCTGGACCAGGTAATGGCCGCCAACCTGAAGGATGGGGCGCAGAGCTGGCTGCTGGACTCCAACGGCCAGTACAGCCGGGTGACCGAGGAGGAGGAGACCTTCTCGGCGCATACCTTCTTCATGACCAATCCCAGCCTGTCCGGTCGTGGCAGCGCCTCGAAGAAGAGCGGCGATCCGGCGCGGGTGGAACTGGATGATTTGTGAGATACCTACCGGCGTCGATCGAGGGGGACGCGGCCGGCCCGGGAGTGCCGCCCGCTCATCAGCCATGGCCGCCTGCGCGGTCGCCCAAAGAAGGCCCTCATCGAGGGGGAGCGTGAGTGACCGAAGAAATCGAGCCGAAGCAGCGCGGCCGTAGCGGCTTGGCGGCAAACGCCGGCAGCAGCGCCAATCAGCGCTTCGGCCGCCGCATTGCGGTGGTGGATATCGGCTCGAACTCAGTCCGCTTGGTGGTCTTCGACCGGCCGGGCCGGGTGCCGGTCCCGGTCTTCAACGAGCGGGTGATCTGCGGCTTGGGCAAGGGCCTGGCCGACAGCGGGCGGCTGAGCGAAGAGGGCAAGGTCGAGGCCATAGCGACCCTGGTGCGCTTCGCCCGCCTTGCCGAGGCCATGCAAGTGGCCCAAGTCGTGCAACTGGCCACCGCCGCGGTGCGGGAGGCAGAGGACGGCCCCGCCTTCGTCGCGGAGGTCGAGACGCTCTGTGGTTATCCCATCCGCATCCTGGACGGCGAGCAGGAGGCGACCTTGGCGGCCTATGGCGTGCTCGTCGGCATTCCAGAGGCCGACGGCCTGGCCGGTGACCTGGGCGGCGGCAGCCTGGAGCTGATCGAGCTGAGCAAGGGGGCGCTGGGGCGCCGGGTCACCCTGCCGCTGGGCCCCTTGCGCCTGATGGGGGAGGGCGAAGGCGATCGCGTCAAGGCCGAGGCGACGGTCAAGGAAGCCCTGGCCTCGGTACCCTGGCTCGACGAGCTGCGCGGCAAGAGTTTCTATGCCGTGGGGGGCGCCTGGCGAAACCTGGCCCGCGTCCACATGGAGCAGGTGGCCTATCCCCTGCATGTGATCCAGCAGTATACCCTGCCGGCAACCGATGGGCTGGAGCTGTCACGCGTGATCGCTCAGCAGGGCAAGCGCTCTCTGTCCAAGACGCCGGCGGTGTCTCGGCGGCGGGTAGAGACCTTGCCCTTCGCCGCCCTGGCGCTGGCCGGCACCCTGGAGCGGGTTCAGCCCATGTCGCTGGTCTTCTCTGCCTTCGGCCTGCGCGAAGGCTTGCTCTACGAGGGGCTGAGCAAGCGGGAACGGGCCAAGGATCCCTTGCTGCTGATGGCCGAGGACCTGGCCAAGCGGGAGGGCCGCTTTCCCGATCTCGGCAAGACCCTGCTTGCCTGGCTGACGCCGGTCTATCTGGAGGTGCGCGGGCTGGAGCAGCGCCTGGTCGCGGCCGCCTGCCATCTAGGCGACGTCGCCTGGCGCGAGCATCCTGACTACCGCGCCCGTCAGGCGATCGCGCGCCTGCTCTACTATCCCTATGCCGGCCTGGACCACGCCGGCCGTGCCTTCCTGGCGCTGGCGGTCTATCTGCGCTACGGCGGCGGCATTGAGGACAGCTTCACCGCTGACGCCCGCGCACTTCTCTCGGCCGTGGCGCGCCACGAAGCCCGACTTCTGGGGCTGGGCATCCGCCTCGCCATCTCGGTCTGCGGCGGTGCCCCGCCGGTGCTGGCGCGGACCAGCCTGACCATCGTCGGTCGGCGGCTGCGCCTGTCGCTGCCTTCGGACGGCAGCCTGCAGCCGGGCGGTGCCCTGTCGCGGCGCCACGAGGCCCTGGCCAGCGCCATGGGTCTGGATGGAACCCAGGTGGTCTTCGAGGAGTCAGATGGGGGGCAGACGGCCTACCGTTAGGCCGGAACATTCTTACGGCAGCCCGAGGTTGGGCCGCGCATCCGAAGGAGCGTTTGCGTATGACGACGGGAACCTGGGCGGACTACTTTCCCTTTGAGAGCGATGAGGACCTGAAGATCGAGGCCAGGATCCTGATGTTCTCGCTGAAGGGCAGCGGCAAGGTCATTGCGCGCAGCGACAACGAGCTGAACATCGCCTTCGCGATCCCCGAGCAAAGCATCCTCGGCAAGCCCATCCCCGCCATCGATGTCGCCATCGAGATCGCTTACAGCGGCGAGGGCGCCAGCAATGCCGCAGTCATCGCCTACAACGGCAAGCGCAAGCGAGACCAGGCGCTGGCCATCGCCTCCAATCTGAAGGAAGGCGAGCGGCGGATGGAGCCCTCGGTGGCGATCGGTGGCAAGACCATCGGCTTCACCATGGCGCGCAGCGGCAAGCGCAGCGCCGAGGTGCGCGACATCACCGGGATCAGCCTGCCCTTCGAACTGAAGCTGAAGATCAAGCCGGCCTGAGCCGGCTGGTCCTCCCCCTGTTTCAGTTCCCTTCGCCGTGCGGGGCCAGGACTTCGGGTCCTGCCGGCGCCCCGCTGCTGCGCCCGCCACGCTCCTTGCGGGTGAGCAGACTGCGCGGGCGCCGGTCGGCGGCCACGTCCATGACGCTGAAGGTCTGGTTGACGTAGTTGGTGATGCCGTCCAGCCCGCTGCAGAACTCGCGCAGCGCCGGCGTCATCTCAGCCTCCACCAGGCGCTGCGGCCGGCTGGGGTCCATGGTCTCGAAGCGCACGTAGAACCAGGGCTCGCCACGCTTCACGATCAGGTCGCGGGCGGTGTCGTGCCACTCGAAGGCCCACATCAGCGAGCGCGGCCAATTGTGGATCGGGAAGCGGCCGCCGATCATCAGCCCCGGCCACTGCGGCGACTTGTAGTCGTAGTAGGGCGGCAGCTGGTTCATCCAGCAGGGCTCGTCACAGATGAAGCGGTAGGGCGCCACGATCTGCATCACCGGGCGCTTCGGATGGCGCCAGCGGTTCTGCGCCATGACCGTGATCATCCGGTCCAGCTTGCTGGCCGACACGGTGCTCTTCATCCCAGCCGCGTTGACCAGTTTGGGATTGCCCTTCTCGTCCTTGCCCAGGCGCAGGTGCAGGTCGACCGGGCAGGCAACCGAATAGGTCCTGGCATCGCCGTCGACGATGGCCGGGCAGTGATTCACCGCCTTGGGGTGTTCCGGCGGCCGGGCCAGGCCCTTCAGCGGCCGCGGCGCGTCCCAGAGGAAGTTGGGGCCGCCGCCGTCGACCAGCCAGCCGATCTCGAAGACGCGGGTGCGGCTGCGCCGGCTGGAGGCGCCGGCCTTGCCCGCCTTGGCGTCGCTCGGCAGGTTGCCGCCCTTGCCGAAGGCATTGTCCGGCGGCAGCCGATCTCCTGGCTCCTCGTCACTGTCGGCAGCGGATTCCAGGCTGCCTTGGTCGAGATCACCGTCCTCGCTCTCCAGTTCCGCCTCTTCGATGCCGCCCACGTCCAGCTCGGTCTTGTCGTCGTCAGCTAGCCCACTCATCGCCATGGCTCCTCAAGCCTGGGGATCTGCCTTGCGCAGTCGAGTCCATGACCGCGGCGATCCCTACACTACTATCGTTACCCGAAAGCTAAGGGCTCAGGCAAAGGCTTGCAATCGCTCATCACGGCTTGCCCGGCGCTTTCTCTTGCCTCATCACTTGTGCAATCACCGGGCTTGCGCCGGAACCGGGGGCGAGACAGGATCATCCGTTATGAGCGAAGGGCCGGGACGATTCACGCGGCAGGTGCCGCCCGGAGACGATCGTGAGCGCAGGGTCTGCTCCGATTGCGGCTTCGTCGACTATGAGAATCCGAAGATCGTGGTCGGCAGCGTGGCCTCCTGGGAGGGGCGTATCCTGCTGTGCCGGCGGGCAATTCCGCCGCGCCTGGGCTACTGGACCCTGCCGGCCGGTTTCCTGGAGATCCAGGAGGCGCCGGAGCAGGGGGCCAAGCGCGAGGCCTGGGAGGAGGCGCGGGCCAGGATCGAGATCGACCAGCTCATGGCGGTCTACACCATCGAGCGCTTGAGCCAGGTGCAGCTCATCTATCGGGCGGAACTCACCAGCCCCGCGATCGAGGCCGGGCCGGAGAGCCAGGAGGTCGGCCTCTTCGCCTGGGAAGAGATCCCCTGGGCTGAGATCGCCTTTCCAAGCGTGCTTTGGGCCTTGAAGCACCATCGCGAGATCGGTGGCGCGGCCAGCTTCGTCACCCGGGTCAACCCGCGCGACAGCGAAGGCGCGATGGAGGAACTGGCCCGCGCCGGGGCCACCAGCGGGCTTTAGTCCAGATTGAACCCCTTGCCGCGGACGAAGGCGCCCCAGTCAGTGCGGGCGGGCTCGGCATACTGGCGGGTGCGGTCCTCGGACCAGCCGTAGAGCTCGGCCTGGCCCCAGCGAGAGCGGCGGCGCTGCTTCTCCGCCGGCACCGGCTCGGAGGCGGCGCGGGCGCGGTCGTAACCTTCGACCGCGTCGAGCAGGCCCGCGTCGTCGTAGCGGTCCCGGTGCAGGGTGACGGAGAGCGGCAGGCGGCGGCGCAGCGGTGGCGTCTCGGCCGGCCAGCCGAGGCAAAGTCCGGCCAGCGGGAAGACCTGATCCGGCAGCTCCAGCAGCGCCGAGACCTCAGCCGCGCGATTGCGGATCTCGCTCACGGCACAGCCGCCGAGGCCGAGCGATTCCGCGGCATAGAGCGTCGAGGCCAGCACGATCCCGGCATCGACCGCCGCGTTCATGAAGCTGTCCAGGTGCTCGTTGGCGAAGGGGTGAGCCCGGGCCTCGGCCAGCCTGCGGATGCGCCGACCGTCACCGCAGATGACCAGGCAGGCCCCGGCCTCGGCCACCCAGGGGAACTGCGGCACCAGGGCCGCCAGTTCGGCCTGGCGCTCCTTGCCCAGGATCAGGATGCTGACCTGCTGCAGGTCTGACTTGGTCGGCGCCGAGAGGCCGCCCGCCAGCACCGCTTGCAGCAAGGCGTCGGGCAGGGGCTCAGGGCTGAAGGCGCGGATCGAGCGGCGGGTCAGCATCCGGCGCAGGAAGGGACTGTCGCCCTCCGCGGCCACTGCGTCTCCGAAGCGATCGGCGACAAGCTGGTCGAGATCCTCGGGCATCGCATTTCTCTCCGCTGCTGCTGGTTGCTGGCCAGCATGGCGACCGCCGGAGAGCGCTGCAAGCCGGGCTGCTTGGCGTCGTCGAGATCCTATCTGTTCCGAAAGCGCAAAGGGATCTTGACAAGGGTCGGGACTGCCCATATCTGCATCGCTGCTACGGACTTAGCACTCGCCGAAAGGGAGTGCTAACAGCCGGTGAAGCAGCTGAGATCTTAACGAAGCAAACTCTCTCGATTGAGGAGGATATCCCCTATGAAGTTCCGGCCGTTGCATGACCGCGTCGTCATCCGTCGCTTGGAAGAGGAAGAGAAGACGGCGGGTGGCATCATCATCCCGGACACCGCCAAGGAGAAGCCGATGCAGGGCGAAGTCGTCGCCGTCGGTCCTGGCGCTCGCAACGAGAAGGGAGAGGTCGTGGCTCTGGACGTCCAGGTCGGCGACCGCGTGCTCTTCGGCAAGTGGTCCGGCACCGAGGTGAAGATCGGCGGCGAAGAGCTGCTGATCATGAAGGAGAGCGACATCATGGGCGTGCTCTCCGACGTCGCGCCGGCCAAGGCGGCCGCCTAAGGCGCCTTCCAGAAACAACGCTAGATCAGAGGATTAGCGAAAAATGTCTGCTAAGGAAGTCAAGTTTTCCGGCGATGCGCGCGCGCGCATGCTGAAGGGTGTCGACATTCTCGCCGACGCCGTGAAGGTGACCCTCGGCCCCAAGGGCCGCAACGTCGTGATCGACAAGTCCTTCGGCGCCCCGCGCATCACCAAGGACGGCGTCACCGTCGCCAAGGAAATCGAGCTGGCCGACAAGTTCGAGAACATGGGCGCGCAGATGGTGCGCGAGGTCGCCAGCAAGACCAACGATCTTGCCGGTGACGGCACCACCACCGCGACCGTTCTGGCCCAGGCCATCGTCCGTGAGGGCTCCAAGTCGGTTGCCGCCGGCATGAACCCGATGGACCTGAAGCGCGGCATCGACCTGGCGGTCGAGGCGGTCATCGCCGACCTCAAGGCGCGCTCCAAGAAGATCGCCGCCAACAGCGAGATCGCTCAGGTCGGCACCATCTCCGCCAACGGCGAGGCCTCCATCGGCGAGATGATCGCCGAGGCGATGGCCAAGGTCGGCAACGAGGGCGTGATCACCGTCGAGGAGGCCAAGAGCCTCGACACCGAGCTGGACGTGGTCGAGGGCATGCAGTTCGACCGCGGCTACCTCTCGCCCTACTTCGTGACCGACTCCGAGAAGATGCGTGTGGTCCTCGAGGATCCCTACATCCTCCTGCACGAGAAGAAGCTCTCCGGCCTGCAGCAGCTGCTGCCGGTGCTGGAGGCCGTGGTCCAGTCGAACCGTCCGCTGCTGATCATCGCCGAGGACATCGAGGGCGAGGCTCTGGCCACCCTGGTGGTGAACAAGCTGCGCGGCGGCCTGAAGGTCGCGGCCGTGAAGGCCCCGGGCTTCGGCGATCGCCGCAAGGCCATGCTGGAGGACATCGCGATCCTGACCGACGGCCAGGTGATCAGCGAAGACCTCGGCATCAAGCTGGAGAGCGTGACCCTCGACATGCTCGGTACCGCCAAGAAGGTGGTGCTGAACAAGGAGGACACCACCATCGTCGACGGCGCCGGCTCCAAGGAGGCCATCGAGGGCCGCTGCGGCCAGATCCGTCGTCAGGTCGAGGAGACCACCTCGGACTACGACCGCGAGAAGCTGCAGGAGCGTCTGGCGAAGCTGTCCGGCGGTGTCGCCGTGATCCGCGTCGGCGGTGCGACCGAGGTCGAGGTGAAGGAGCGCAAGGACCGGGTCGAGGACGCCATGAACGCGACCCGCGCGGCCGTCGAGGAGGGCATCGTCCCCGGTGGCGGTACCGCTCTGTTGCTCGCGATCAAGGCCCTGGACGCGGTGAAGGGTGCCAATGACGACCAGCGCGTCGGCATTGACATCGTGCGCCGTGCGATCAAGGCCCCGGCCCGTCAGATCGCCAACAACGCCGGTGCCGATGGCTCCGTCGTGGTCGGCAAGCTGCTGGAGGCCACGCAGCCGAACTGGGGCTACGACGCCCAGACCGGCGAGTACGGCGACCTGGTGGCCAAGGGCATCATCGACCCGACCAAGGTGGTGCGCACCGCGCTGCAGGATGCGGCCTCGATCGCCGGCCTGCTGATCACCACCGAGGCGATGGTCGCCGAGGCCCCCAAGAAGGAGGGCGCTCCGGCGGCTCCCGACATGGGCGGCATGGGCGGCATGGGCTTCTAAGTCCGGCCTCGAGCCTGTAAGGGAAGGGCCGCAGCCTCCGGGTTGCGGCCCTTTCTCTTTTGTGCGGAGGCCACGCGATGACGTCCTTCACCCAGACCGTCTGGCAGGCGGTGCGCCCGATCCGCGAGGCGATGATCGCCATGCCCTTCAACGCCGAGCTGGCGGCGGGCAGCCTGTCGCGGGCGCGCTTCCAGGGCTACCTGCTGCAGGACAGCCTCTACCTCAAGGACTATGCGCGGGCGCTCGCGATCCTGGCTGCGAAGGCGCCGGACAGCAACCTGATCCTGGAGTACAGCAAGGCCGCCGAAGTCTGCATCGTGGTCGAGCGCGCTCTGCATGAGGGCTTCCTCACTGCGTTTGGCGTCGCGCCGGCCGAGATCGAGGCGGCCGAGCCCAGCCCCACCACCCTGGCCTACAGCAATTACCTGCTGGCCACGGTCTACGGGGCGTCCTTCGAGGTCGGTGTGGCCGCGGTGCTGCCTTGCTTCTGGGTCTATCGCGAGGTCGGGCTGGCGATCGCGGAGACCGCCGCCAGCCCCAATCCCTACCAGGCATGGATCGACACCTACGCCGGCGAGGACTTCGGCGCCGCCGTCGAGCGGCAGCTCGCCATTGCCGACCGGCTGGCGGCCGCGGTCGCGCCGCAGACGCTGGCGGCGATGGAAAAGGCCTTCCTGCGCTGCACCCGCCTGGAGTGGATGTTCTGGGACAGTGCCTACCGCCGCGAGGGCTGGCCGGTTTGAGGCCGGTCTAAAGCCAGAGAAAGTCGCTGTCGGTCAGCAGGTTGGCGCCGGTCAGCTTGTCGAGCAGGACGAAGACGTCGCTGCTGCCATCCCCGTCCTGGTCGACCTCGAGCTGGCGGACGCCGGAAAAACGCGCCTCGCTGTTGCCGCCACCGCTGAAGGCCGCAGCCCCGATGTAGGAGAAGAGGCCGACCTCCAGGCCGGTCGCAAAGACCAGCCTGTCCTCGCCGTTGGCGGCGTTCAGGCTCACGCCGTCGAAATCGCGGATCACCTGGCCGGCGGTGCCCAGGTTGCCGCCGAAGAGAAAATGATCCTCGCCGGAGCCTCCGAAGAGGATGTCGTCCTTGGCGACCTGCAGGCTGTCCCTGCCGCTGCCGCCCTCCTGGCGGTCCGCGCCGGCGCCGCCGAACAGGGTATCGTCGCCGGCGCCACCGACTAAGAGGTCTTCGCCCTGGTTGCCGGCCAGGCGATTGTTGCCGCTGTTGCCTTCTACGGTGTTGTCCAGAGCATTCCCGGTTCCGTCGATGTTGCCCTTGCCGGCTTGCATCCGGAGGTTCTCGACGAAGGCCGTGGCGCTGCCGTCGGGCAGGGTGTAGTCGGTCTCGGCGCGCACCAGGTCGGTGCCTCCTCCTGAAGCCTCGCGGACCCGGTCGGTCGAGGTATCGACGACGAAGGTGTCGTCGCCGCTGCCGCCGATCAGGGTGTCCTTGCCGCTGCGTCCGTTCAGGATGTCGTCGCCGTCGTGTCCGGCGAGCCTGTTACGACCGGCATTGCCGACCAGGGTATTGGCCAGGCTGTTGCCGGCGAACCCGGCATCGCCCGCGGCCGCGTTCAGATTGCCGCGCTCGAGGTGCCCCTCGATGCCGTCGGCGAAGGAGAAGTCAGCGGCATCGGAGCGCACCACGTCCGCGCTGCCACCGCCCAGCAGCTCGATCAGGCGGTCGGTCGAGCTATCGACGATGAAGGTGTCGTTCCCCTGGCCGCCGATCGCCGTGTCGGTACCACTGCCGCCGTTCAGCCGGTCGCCGCGCGAGCCGCCGTAGAGGCTGTCCGTCCCCGAGCCGCCGCCCAGCCGGTCATTGCCGTCGGTGCCGATGGCGGTGTCGTTCCCGTTGCCGCCGAAGAGCGTCGCCCTGTTCAGGCTGCCGAAGAGATAGTCGTCGCCATCCTGCCCGCGCAGGGTGTCCGTGCCGTTGAAGCCGGCGATCAGGCTGTCGTCGCCGTCCCCGCCGCGCAGGTCGTCGTCGCCCTGGCCACCGTAGAGCCTGTCCTTGCCACTGCCGCCCGAGACGTAGTCGTTTCCGTCACCGCCATCCAAGGAGGTGTCGTTGCCGCTGTCTCCATAGATGCGGTCGTTGCCCTCGCCGCCAGTCAAGGTCAGATCGTCGCCGCCTCCGCCGAAGACCAGATCGCTGCCGCTGCCACCATGCAGGCCGCTGTCCGCATTGCCGCCGCCATAGAGGGTATCGTCGCCGCCGGTGCCGGTGAGGAAGGTGTCGATTCCCGGTCCGCCGCGGACGATGTCATTGCCCGCCCCACCGGAAAGCACCGAATCGTCCCCCTGGCCACCGAAGACCCTGTCGTCGCCGCTGTCTCCGACCAGAGCGAAGTCGTCGCCCGAGCCACCCTCGACGAGGTCGGTTCCACTGCCGCCGTAGAGTTGGTCGCGCGCACTACCGCCGAAGAGCCGGTCCTGGTCTCCCTCGCCATAGAGAGTATCGCTGCCCTCTTCGCCCTGGATGGTGTCGTCGCCGGGGCCACCATAGAGGGTCTTGTCGTTGCCGCTGCCACCGAAGATGAGATCGGCGCCCTCGCCCCCCTGCAGGAGGAAGTCATCGGCATGACCGCCGTAGATCCGGTCGTCGCCCGATCCGCCTATGAGGTCGCGATCGGGCGCCGAGCCACCATAGATCAGGTCCGAGCCCGAGCCGCCGACCAGGGTCTTGTCAAAGTCTTCGCCACCATAGATGCGGTCGTCCCCCGGTCCGCCGAGCAGTGACGAATCGAGGCCGCGCTCTCCGAACAGGCGGTCGTCGCCGGTTCCGCCCAAGAGAACCGTGTCATGTCCCGAATCGCCGAAGATGAGGTCCGCGCCCTCGCTGCCCAACAGGGATGTATCGCTGCCGGAACCGCCATAGATGAGATCGGCCCCTGAGTAACCGTAGAGCTCGTGGTCCGGGCCGTCGCCGCCAAAGAGCGTGTCGTCGCCCTCTTGCCCGGCCATGAAATAGTCTTCGGAGGAGCCGCCATACAAGATGTCGTTGCCGGTGCCTCCGGCCAGCCGGTCCTTGTTGCTGCCGCCAAAAACCGTGTCGTCCCCGCTGCCCCCGGAAAGGAGCTTGTCCTCGCCGTTGTCGCCGAAGAGGGAATCGTTGCTGTTTCCACCGAAGAGAAAATCCACGCCGGAACCGCCGAACAGCGTGTCGCTGCTGCCCAGGCCGAAGAGCCGGTCGGAGCCGCTCAAGCCAAAAATGATGTCAGGAAAGAGGGTGCCGGTGAGGCTGTCGTCTCCGCTGCTGCCCAGGTAGATAGCCATGGCTCTTCATCCTCTGGTTTGCAGGACGAAGTGTAGCAGAAATGGCAGCTTAATTAATAAAAGCCAAAAACAACTGGCTGCAATCAGGGAAGGAAATTGTTGAGAGGGAGTGCCTATTTATTTTTATCGCGCAACCATTGTTCAATCAAGGCGCGAAAGCGCGCGCCGTCGAAGCTGGGGAAGTGGCCGCCGTGGACCTGCGTCACCGGCAGGGTCAGCAGGCGACGCATCGAGGCCAGGTAGTCGTCCGGGTCGGAGTGGTAGCAGTCCTCGGCCAAGGGGCCGTCGTAGAGGATGTCACCGGAGAAGAGGATGCCGGTCGCTTCCTCGAAGAGCGCGATCCCGCCTGGCGAGTGGCCCGGCGTGTGCAGCGCCGTCAGCCGGCGGTCGCCCAGGTCCAGGACATCACCCTCGTCGATCAGCCGCGTGGCCGGGGCGGGTGCCACCGCGTAGCGCTCCGCGCGGTAAGGCTCGGGCGGCAAGCGGGTGAAGATGGCGTCGGTGACCGTGGGTTCGGCCAGGGTCTCGCGGCGGCCGGGGGCGGCCAGGAGCTGGGCCTCGGCCGGATGCACCAGCCGCTCCTCGAACTCATGGTGGCAGCCGATGTGGTCGTAGTGGGTGTGGCTGGCCACCGCCAGCAGCGGCTTCTCGCTTACCTGCGGCACCCAGCGGCGCAGGCTGACCACGCCCATGCCGCTGTCGACCAGCAGGTCGCGGTCGCGGCCGCGCAGGTGCCAGATGTTGCAGCGGTAGTAGGGCTCGATGAAGGGTTCGTCGATCAGGCTGAGCCCCTCGCCGAGCGATTGCACGCGGTACCAGTCTTCGGGCTTGGCGCGCAGCATCAGTGCGCGTCCGCCTGCATCACGGTGTAGGCCACGGTCTGGCCGTAGGAGATCTCCAGGGTATGCCCGTCGGGGTCCAGCAGGAAGGCGCCGTAGCCGACCGGCGGGCCGTAGTCGAAGGGTCCCTTGACCGTGACTCCCTCCGCCTCGGCCTGGGCGATCAGGCGGTCGACCTCGGCGCGGCTCCCGACCGCCACGCCCAGGTGGGCGAAGGGGCCCAGCGGCGCGCCCACGTCCGCGTCCTCCAGGAAGACGATGCAGAAGGGCCGCGTGCCGTCAGCCAGCCAGGCGACCTTGGTGCCTTCGTCTTCCCGCTGGTGCACCACCTTCATCGCCGCATAGCGCCGGTAGAAGGCAGCGGTTCGCTCCAGGTCGCTGCAGGTCAGCGCAACATGAGTGAAGCCCAGGTCCAGCTCCGGCTCGTTCATCCTCTCCTCCCATGCGAGCGGTGAGGGTAGCAGAGTTCGCAGCGCTTCGCGCTCGCTGATCCCCAGGTCGTCCTTCGCCATCTCCTGCAGCAAGGGCCAGGTGTAGAGATCGGTCAGTCAGGCCAGTCGCACGCGCTAGGTCGCTGCACTTTGGTGCGATGCAGCTAGGCGGAGGGTGATGGAGGTCCCTTTACCGCTCATAGATCGCCGTCTTCTTCCGAAGCCGCCCCATCGGCTGGGGACCGGTACCCGGGCACTGCCTCGTTCTCAACCCTGTTGAGGCCGAGTTGATCCAGCAAGGAGGTCACTGACTCTTCGTCAAGTTGACCGGCCAGGCCGTTCAATCGCCGCAGTTCCCGTTGCACCGCAGTGCGTGAGCGCTCCGGGCAGCGACTGTCGTCAAGGACGAGGCGGGCGACATCGATCACACGCGTCTGCAAAGCAGGCTGCGATTGCGCAATAGTGACAAGGGGTGCAATCGCATAGGCCGCCGACGCCGGACTTCTGTTGTTTCGCTGCTCGACCCGGCGACATGTGTCGAGGATGAAGGCTGGGTCAGGGGGGGCGGCATCGGGAGTGGATGCCATTTGGCGAAGCTCTTGTGTCAAGTGTATAAAGTCATCTATTCTGATGTCAGGATTCATCTCAGCTTGAAGGCGATTGATTTTCTCGATATTGACAAATGGATTTCCAATTCTAATAAGTGAATTCAATAAATATGCATCCCGTTCTTTTGGTTTGGTTTCTTCTAATAGTGTGACAGCTTGAGCGATCAAGGAGCCCAGAGCTGCGGGTGAGTGCAGGTCATGGCGCATTAGCAAGGAATTCAGCGCACGACTAAGGACCGGCGTGGGGCGGGGAGTGCTAAGCCACCGCACTGCAAAATCTGCCGCGGTTTTCCATGTGGCGTCATCCACGAATTTCGATCTCAATAAAGGATTAAAAACGTAATCTGCGTCGTTGTGTGCTTCGGACATCGACAGCCAATCACAGGCCCTGTGTCCCAAGGTCTGTGCCGTGCTTGCGTCGAGCCGGTTTGCCGACCGCAAGCAGCTTTGCAGAATATAGGTCGCATCTGGCGTATTGATTGCCACTTCTAGGCGAGAGAGCGCATAGCCAACCGCAGAGCGGAAATCGTCATCGCTGGTGTCCTCGCGCGATAGCAAGTTCTTCAGGACGAATTCTGCATCCTGAGTGACCGGATAGAAATTCAACCATGTGAGCGCGTGATTGATGGCGCACTTGGCCTGGCTCTCGGAGAGGTCGTCTCTACCCAAGAGAGGGGGCAAAACATACCCAGCGTTAGTTTCCGTTCCGAGGAACACCAGCCAGGCGATCGCCTTGTCGATGGCGCTCTTGGCCTGGTCGTCGGAGAGGCCCTTTCTGCCCAAGAGAGGGCGCAAGACAAACCGTGCCTCAGTTTCCGTTCCAAAAAGCTCGAGCCAGGCGATCGCCTTGTCGATGGCGCGCTCGGCCTGGTCATGGGAGAGGTCCTTCCTGCCCAAGAGAGCATGCAAGACAAACTGTGCCTCAATTTCCGTTCCGAAGAGCCCGAGCCAGGCGATTGCCTTGTGGATGGCGCGCTCGGCCTGATCGTCGGAGAGCTCGCCTCTGCCCAAGAGAGGGGGTAAAACAAACCCAGCTTCAGTCTCCGTTCCGAAGAGCTCAATCCATGCGATAGCCTTGTCGATGGCGCTCTTGGCCTGGTCGTCGGAGAGGCCCTTTCTGCCCAAGAGAGGGTGCAAGACAAACCGTGCCTCAGTTTCCGTTCCAAAAAGCTCGAGCCAGGCGATCGCCTTGTGGATGGCGCGCTCGGCCTGGTCGTCGGAGAGGTCGTCTCTGCCTAAGAGAAGGTGGAAGACAAACTGTGCTTCAGTTTCCGTTCCGAAGAGTTCGAGCCAGGCGATTGCCTTGTGGATGGCGCGCTCGGCCTGGTCGTCGGAGAGGTCGTCTCTGCCCAAGAGAGGGCCAAGAACAAACCCGGCCTCAGTTTCGGTTCCGAAGAGCTCGAGCCAGGCGATCGCAGCCCCCAGAAGATCCGATGCACGATCGCTGAGCACGGCACGCAAACCACGATGGAGGAGGTGCCGGGCTTCGCGACGATCACTATTGTGTTCGAGCCAAGGTGAGATCAGGTCAGACCATAGTATGTCGGCGGCGTCCTCGAATGCGGCACAACTCACCGAGGCTGCCAGGGCGTAGCTCGCTGTATCATGAAACCCAGAAATAGCTGTGGGTCTGAGCGATGCAGCGATTTCCGGTGCCAGATCGCGAAAGGCCAGGCGTAGCGCTACGGCCCTTGCGGATGAGAGGCCGCCAATGAGCCTATCGAGAGAGACCGCGATACGGCCGAAGTTGCGCACATGGATCTCGGACGCCTTGACGATCTGACGAAGGTGCGAAGACCGAACGCTTGCCCCGTCGAAGACCACATCCTCGAGGATCTGATCGGCCACGACATCGTGTGGCGGTGCCAAGAGGTCTTGATGCAGCTCAAGCCAGCCCATCTCTTCGAGCCGCCTCAAAACGTGCTCGACCAGATCGGCACTCCCGGGCGCTTCATCCAACAATACGCTGCCAGCGACCTTGAGACCCGCTCGGAGCAAGGGTGCGACAGCGACAAGTCCGGCGACCAGGACGATCTCTCGGGAGGGTTCAGCAGGCTGGAATAGCGACTCAGGCGAAGGTACTCCGATCTCGTCCTCTTTCAACCGTCGTATCAACCATTGCAGAAGTTCCCCCTGTCGCAGTGTGGCCGTGTTGATACGGTTGAGTTCCCCTCGCGCCGCCAGTCGCTCGAGTTCGCGTCCGATAAGAAGGGCGATGATCGGTCGCTCGCCACATATCGACCGCACCCTGTGGTCGCCCCAGAGTGCAAGGGCAGCCGGGGCGGCGTGCGAGACGAGCGCTCGTTGAACCTCTGCGCGATGATCTTCCGTTGGCACCATGCGAACCTGGTCGAGAAAGCTGTCGCGCGCTGGGTTGGCACGCGCGACCCAGGCCGAGCGAGCATTGGCCAGGACTGCGACCCGACTTCCTTGAGTTCGAAGGTCGGGCAGAACGGTGCGTCGCAGCACCGACCAGTCGAGTTCGTACATCTGCTCGGCGTAGTCGAGGATGAGGAGGACGTTGCCGGATTCTGCGCCGACAACCTGGCCGATCTCCGTGGCGGTTGCGCTCGTTTCGCCTGGGCTGACCCACAGGACGCGGTCTCCACGTGCCTGCGAGAGCCGGCCGACCTCCAGTGCGGTTCGGGTCTTGCCGACCCCTCCGGACCCGAGAAGAACAACCCCTTTGGCCGAACGGCGCTCATCCAAAGCGGCCAAGAGGCGCTCCGGATGAAATGCGAGCTCTGTCCCTGGTGCAACAAATGGCATGGTGTCTTCGCGCAGAAAGGCGAGGAAATGATCGAGGGTCGCCTCCTGCTCCCGCAGTGTCTTGATGGTGGAAACGCCGGAGCCCATCCAATCGTCGAGGAGCCGCGGATAGTTTCGACCCAAGGCCCTGAGGTCGTTCCAGTCGATGACGCGCACGCTCTCGATCGGCGGGCGGTCGCTCCGAGGAAGACGGGAGAAAAACTGGCCAATTCTCTTTTCAAGCCAATCGCGATCCTCCTGGGCCGGCAGCACGGCGGAGACGCAATAAAGGTATCCTCGCGTCTGATGCCAGGGAGCGAAAAGCCCGTTCCAGCCACCGCTAGCTTGGCGCTCCAGTTTTTCTTCTAGCTCTGCCCAGGTCTTGCGGATGTTTTTTCTCAGGTTGGATGCGCCAACCCTGTCGTCATGGTCCTTGACCTCGATGATCGTCGGCGCGGGCAGACCAAAATAGGAATCCAGCGCCGAACAACCCTGCTCGACATAGATGTCGATGCTACCGTCCTGACCGCGTGTCGGTCCGACGTGGGCCCGGCTGCCACAGAGTGAGAGAAAGACATCGCCTACGAACTGCTGGAAGCGATCTTCTCGTCTTTCGAACTGCTGCGCGCGCAGTCCGGTGAAGTCATTAAGAATAAAGCGGTCAGGCAGCGGAAGTGGCATAGTCTTCTCAAGATCGAGCAATGTAAGCATGCGAAATGATCTAAAGGGTGTCAATTGCTCTTTCATTGCGACCGCTGGTGAGAAGGTCGGCGCACGGCAAGCCCCTCGGTTCGCCACCGCGACCGAATCCCGGTGAATTGACCCGAGTTCAGCGGACCAGGCAACGCTGAGTAACCCTGGTCCGCCTGAAGAAATCGAATGCTCGAGTGGGTCCCAAACCCGGTTTCAGCACGAGACCTATCTGGCGACCAACCGATTGATCGTGGTCCTGGCCGCCTCGAAGCCCTCGCGCACCAGGATCTCGTAGAGCGGGATCTGACCGAGCTGCGACCAGACGTAGTTCTTCAGCTGGTTGAAGGGACGCCCGCCGAGGTCGGCGTCGCTGATCCCCAGGTCGTCTCTCGCCACCTGCTGCAGCAGGGGCCAGGTGTAGAGGTGGGCGCCGCCCATGGTGTAGGGCCAGTTCATGTCGGCCAGGTGGGTCACCCATTGCTCGGCCGGCACCGGGGCCAGCACCAGCTTGCCGCCCTTGCGCTCCAGCAGACCGTAGTCGACCGGGTCGACCTGGGCCATCACCGCAGCAGCCTGGATGAAGTGCGCGACCCGCTCCAGCCCGATCCAGTTGGTGACCACGCGCCGTCCGTCCATCGAGGCGTCCAGCATCGAGAGCTGATGGGCGGCGGCCATGGCCATGACGATGCGGCTGTCGAAGCGGCGGTGCATCAGCTCCGCGGTCACGTAGATGCAGTGCGCGTGCCAGGTGTCGTCGTAGACCGTGCGCGGCTCCTCCAGCCAGGAGCCGTCGTCCAGCCACTGATAGAGCCAGACCTTGGGGTACTCGTGCACCAGTAGCGAGGCCACCGGCAGGTCGCGGTTGATCGGCAGGCCGTAGACCTGCTGGTAGTTCCTGGTATAGGCGTCGGCCAGGCGGATGTTGACGGCCACGGTCAGCGCCAGCCCGCCGGGGTGGGCGTTATAGAAGTCGTTATGGCTGGAGGGCGCGGTCAGGTAGGTCTGCGGGCTCATGTGGCCTTGCGGCCAGACGTGGTCCGGGTCGTCCGCAACGTTGAAGAAGCCCAGCTTCACCATCTCGTCGAAGAGCCGCCGACGGTCCTGGTCGGAGGGGTAGAGCTCCAGGAAGGTGACCTTGGGGTCAGCGGTGCACTCGGTCATCAGGCGGCGATAGCCCGGGTCCTCCAGGCTGGCCGCGGTCTGCAGCAACTCCT
This sequence comes from Rhodospirillaceae bacterium N.6G, assembly GCA_046233115.1. Classification (GTDB taxonomy): domain Bacteria; phylum Pseudomonadota; class Alphaproteobacteria; order Kiloniellales; family JACOMY01; genus JACOMY01. Next base: position 230,725 of record JBJXHM010000001.1, read on the forward strand.
GATAGATGCCGGTGACCAGGCGCGAGGCCCTGGCCATGTCGTCCGGCGACATGGCGATCACTTGCTCCAGGGAGCGGGTCGGCGTCAGGTCCAGATCGGCGGAGAAGTGGGAATAGGAGAAGGGTCCGGGAAGGGCGCCGCCGACGCCGGCGGGTCCGGTTGCCAGGCCGTGAGTCTTGCACATGAGCGTTGGTCCTCCCTTGGTTTGTCTCTTTTCCGTCAGCTTAGCGCAGGAAGCGGTCGCTGACAGGATCCAGCAGCAGGTGCGGCTCGGCCCGGAAGGCGAGGCGCGCGCGTTCGCCGGGCGCCAGCGCCAGGTCGGGCGGGACCACCGCGCTGACCGGCTGGCCGGCCAGGGTAAGGTCCAGGATGGTCTTGCTGCCCAGCCTCTCGGCCCAGACCAGCTCCGCCTCGAAGCCGTCGTCCGCCGTGCCCCCCGGCGTCACGCCGATCGCCTCCGGCCGGACGCCGAGGGCCAGCTCCTGCGGGATGGCGGGGTAGCTCCCCAGTGCCTCCAGGCCGGTGGCCGGCAGCGCGAAGCCGGTGCCGACTAGGCGGTGCCGGCCGCTCTCGCCGGTCAGGCGGACCGGTAGCAGGTTCATCGGCGGCATGCCCATGAAGCGGGCGACGAAGCGATTGTCGGGCCGGTCGTAGATCTGCTGCGGCGTGCCGATCTGCTGGATCCGGCCCCGGTCTAGCACGGCCATGCGATCCGACAGCGAGATCGCCTCCACCTGGTCGTGGGTGACGTAGAGGATGGTCTGGCCGCTGTCGCGGTGCAGGCTGCGGAACTCGATGCGGAGCTGGATGCGCAGGCGGGCGTCCAGGTTGGTCAGCGGCTCGTCCAGCATCAAGAGCTTGCTGGGCGCGGCCAGCGCGCGGGCGATGGCGACCCGCTGCTGCTCGCCACCGGAGTAGGTGCGCGGCGGCCGTCCCAGCAGGTGTGGGACCTTCACCAGCTCCGCCACCTCGCCGACGCGGGCCTCGACCTCGGCCTCCGGCAGGTGCAGGCCCTTGCGCAGAGGAAAGGCGATGTTCTCGAAGCCGGTCATGGTCGGGAAGAGCGCGTTGTTCTGGAATAGCATGGAGACGCCGCGCGCCCTGGGCTCGAGCCCGCCGATCTCCCGTCCCGCCAGGCGCATGCGGCCGGCCTCGGGCCGGTGCAGGCCGGCCAGGGTCTGCAGCAGGGTGGTCTTGCCGGCGTTGGTCGGCCCCAGGACCGAGAAGAACTCACCCTCCTCGACGGCGAGCGTGATCTCCTGCAGCGCGGTGACCTCGCCGAAGCGCTTGGTCAGGCCCTCGACCTCCAGCCAGCTCATGCTGCGACCTCCAGGCTCTTGAGCGGCACCACCCGCTCGTCGTCGGCGGCGATCAGGTGCAGGCGGTCCGGCCGCAGCGCGATAAAGAGGCGCTCGCCCTCGGCGGCGAAGCCGGGCGGGACGGTGGCGCTGACCAGCTGGCCCGGTCCGTAGTCCAGGTGCAGCACATGCTCGGCGCCCAGGTTCTCGACCACACGGACCAGGGTCTCCGCTCCGCCCGGCAGGGGCTCGCGGCCGAGGCGGAAGTCGTGCGGGCGGATGCCCAGCAGGTGGCGGCCGGGTGCTATCGCGGCCTCGCCGAGGGGCAGGGGGCCGTGCAGCGCGGTGGTGAGCGCGATCTCGGCGCCGCTGCGCGCGACCTCGCAGGGCAGCAGGTTGATCGGCGGGTCGCCGATGAACTCGGCGACGAAGCGGTTGGCGGGCCGGCGGTAGATCTCCTCCGGCGTGCCGATCTGCTGCAGGTCGCCCAGCCGCATCACCGCGATGCGGTCGGAGAGCGCGATGGCTTCGAGCTGGTCGTGGGTGACGTAAAGCACGGTCTGGCCCAGCGCCGTCTGGATCCGCTTCAGCTCGCTGCGCAGCGCGTAGCGCAGCGCCGCGTCCAGGTTCGACATGGGCTCGTCCAGCAGCAGGATCTGCGGCTCGGTCACCAGCACGCGGGCCAGCGCCACGCTCTGCATCTCGCTCATGTTCAGGCTGCCGGCCCGGCGCTCCAAGATGCCGGTGAGGTCCAGCCGCTCGGCGATCTCGGCGACGCGGCGGCGGCGCTCGGCGCGCGGCACGTGCTGCGCCTCCAGTCCGAAGGAGAGGTTGGCCTTCACCTTCAGGCGCGAGAACACGGCGTAGTCCTGGAACACCAGCCCGATCCGCCGGCGGTGCGGCGGCACCGCCAGCACCGAGCCGCCGTCGACCAGGATGTCGCCCTGGCTCGGCTGCTCGAAGCCGGCGATCATCGCCAGGGTGGTAGACTTGCCGCAGCCCGAGGGGCCGAGCAGCGAGAGGAACTCGCCCGGATGCAGCGCGAAGGAAAGGTCCCTCACGGCCTCGACCGCGTCGAAGCGCTTCTTCAGGCTGCGCAGTTCCAGCTTCGGCGCGCTCATCGCTTGACCGCGCCGAAGGAGAGGCCGCGCACCAGATGCTTCTGGATGATGTAGCCGAAGAAGATGACCGGCAGGGTGGAGATGGTGCCCATCGCCGCCTGCACGCCGTAGAGCTTGCCGGAGGAGGCGGAGACGTAGTTGGCGACTTGCAGGGTGACGGTCACCACGTTGCCGGAAGTCAGCACCAGGGCGAAGAGAAACTCCGACCAGTTCAGGATGAAGATGAAGAGGGCGGTGGCCAGGATGCCGCCCTTCACCAGCGGCAGGGTGACAGTGAGGAAGGCACGGAACTGCGACAGGCCGTGCACCATGGCCGCGCCCTCCAGCTCTGCCGGCACCTCCTCGATGAAGGAACGGATCATCCAGATCGAGAAGGGGAGCGTGAAGGCGGTGTAGGCCAGGATCATGCCGACGAAGGTGTCGGAGAGCCGCAGGATCGAGAAGAGCGCCACCATCGGCACCACCACCGCGATCGGCGGCATCATGCGCACCGTCAGGAACTGGAAGGGAAAGTTCTCCCCGCCGGTGCGGAAGCGCACGATGGAGTAGGCTGCCAGGGTCCCGAAGCAGATCGACAGCAGGGTGGCGCAGGTCGAGATGATCGCCGAGTCCTCGAAGGCCTTCCAGGCACTGCCGGAGACCTTGTAGTCGAGCGAGCCCTCCTGCTCGGCAGCCACCGCGCGCGCCTCCTCGGGGAAGAAGACGATGCGGTAGTTCTGCAGGGTGGGGGAGTCGGAGACCCAGACTGGCGGCCACTCGGCCCACTGCTCGTAGGGCTTCAGCGAGGTCGAGAAGAGCCAGAAGATCGGCAGGAAGGAGATCAGCGCGGCGACCAGCACGGCACCGCGCTTCAATGCGGTCTTCCAGGCCTCGCCCCGGCTGCGTTGCAGGCGTTCCATGGCCGCCCTCCTAGCTGTGCCGCTTCAGCGGGCGCGAGAGCGCCAGACAGACAGAGACCACCAGCACCAGCACGATCAGCGCCGCAGAGGCGATGTAGCCCATGCGGAAGTACACGAAGGCGCCGTTGTACATGTACATGGAGATGGTCTCGGTCGCCCCGCCGGGCTGGCCGCGGGTCATGATGTAGACCGGGTCGAAGATCTTGAAGGTCTCGATCGCGCGGATCAGTAGGGCCACGCCGATCACCGGGGTCAGCAGCGGCAGCATGATGCGGAAGAAGATCCTGACCGGAGAGGCGCCCAGCAGCAGGGCCGCGCGCACCTGGTTCTGCGGCATCGACATGAGGCCGGTCAGCACCATGAGGAACATCAAGGGCGTCCACTGCCAGATCTCGCAGAGCAGGATCGGGAACATCGCCCAGGTCGGATGCGACAGCCAGGAGAAGGTGTAGGGCTCGCCGATGATCAGGCTGATCACGTGGTTCACCGGGCCGCGGTCGTTGAACAGCATGAAAAAGGCGTTGGCGGCATCCACCGGGATGATCATCATCGGCAGGATGATCACGCTGACCGCGATCTTGCGCCAGGGCCACTCGTCGAGGAACAGCAGGGCGAGCGCCAGGGCCAGGCCCAGCTCTACGGCGATCGCGATCGCCACCACCGCGAAGGTGCGGATCACCGCGTTGATGAAGCGGTCGTCCCACCAGAGATCGTAGAAGTTCCAGTACCAGACCAGCTCCGCATCGTACCAGGGGATGGCCTGGGTTGGCTGCCAGTCCGTCAGGGCCAGCCAGATCACGATGACGGTCGGCACCAGCACGACCCCGAGGACGGTCAGTTGCGCCGGCAGGACCAGCGCGATGTTGAAGGGGATCAGCCCGCGGTGTGCCTTGGGACTGTCGACCTCTGCGTGCGGCGTTGCAGCCTGATCCGACATCGTCTTTCCCTTGTAGAGACGGACAGCCCGGGGCGCCGAGAACCCCGGGCTGTCTGCTCCCTGACCGGCCTTACTTGAGCTTGCTGCGCACGTCCGCCGGGTAGATGGATTTCAGGAAGCGCCACTGCACCTCCTGGCTGCGCTTGCCCATGCGCCGGGTGATCCGCTCCCAGGAGCGTGCGGTGTCGTCCAGCGCCTCCTTCGGCGTCTTGCTGCCGGCGTCGGCGGCGGCCAGGTTCACACGGAGCTCGTCGAAGTATTCGCCCTGACCCTTCAGGTAGAGGTCGGGGATGGAGTTCCGCATCGAGACCTTGTGGGTCGCCAGGAACTCCGGCGTGTAGGTCTGCTCGATCTCAGGGTCGGAGTAGTGGACCTCACGGAAGGGATCGAAGTAGCCGCCGGGATCGCGCACGGCGATGGTCGACATCACCGGGCTGCAGGCATAGAGGGTGAAGAGGTAGGCGATCTCCGGGTTGGGCGAGACCGAGGATACCACGTAGTTCCAGCCCCAATTGAAGTAGGGCGTGCGCAGCAGGCTATCGCCCTGCTTGCCGCCCGGCATCAGACCGTAGGTGGTCTTGCCCTTCATGTCCGACTTCTCGGAGTTCAGGTACTTTTGGGTGCCGCCCCAGCCGATATTGGCGAACTTGTTACCCTCGCCGTAGGCCTCGAAGTTCTCGAACAGGCCGTTGGTCTTGGCGCCGGGGTAGAGGTTGGCGGTGGCCGCCACCAGCTCCTCCAGCGCCGCTACGCCGGCGTCGTTGTTGATCTGCGGCTCTAGATCGTCGCTCAGCGGGTAGTAGCCTTTGGCGTGGAAGCGGCCCCACCACTCCCAGGCGATGAAGTATTGGGTGCGGTAGAGGGCGCCGCCGTACATGTCCTGGTCCGGGCGGTGGAACCAGGCCATCATCTGGTCCAGCTCCTCCCAGGTGTCCGGCACCTTCAGCGCGTAGCCGTGCTTGTCGGCGAAGCCCTTCTGCTCCTTCTCGTCCTCCAGCCAGGGCTTGTTGTAGAACATGAGGTAGGTGTCGCCATCGGTCTGGTAGCCGTAGAAGCTGCCCTTGTAGTAGTCGCCGATGGTGTAGAGCGATCCGTTCTGGAAGCCCTCCGGCTCGTACTTGAGGGCGTAGTCGTCCAGATTCACCAGGATGCCGGATTCCGCGAGGTCGGGGATGCCGAAGGTGGCCGGCAACGCGATGTCGAATGAGCCGGACTTGGAGACCGCCTCCAGAAGGACCTTCTGGTTGATCTCGCCCAGCGGCACCTCGAGGTACTTGATCTCGATGCCGGTGGCCTGCTGGAAGGCGTCACCGACCGGCTTCACGTTCCCCAGCGAGCCCGAGGGCTGCATGATGGTGAGCGAGACCGCCTTGCCGCCGGCCAGCTCCTTGGCCTTCGCGGCGGCGACGTTGTGGATGTTCTCGATTGCCGGGGACTGGCCCCAGGCCCGGCCGATCAGGCCCGGCGTCATCGCCACCGCCGCCAGCCCGGCGGAGGTCTGGAGGAAATGCCGGCGCGTGCCGGTGAAACGCATGTCTTTCTTCATGGCTCTTGTCTCCCTGTTCCTTTTCTCTCGTTGGCTCACTTCATGACGGTGAGCTTGCTGCGGTCCTGGCCGACCAGGACCGCAGCGATCACGACCAGGCCCTTGATCATCATCTGCGAGTACTGGTTCACCCCCATCAGGTTCAGGCCGTTGTCCAGGAAGGTGATGATCAGGACGCCCAGCAGGGTGCGGTGCACGCCGCCCACCCCGCCGGAAAGTGAGGTACCGCCGACCACGATGGCGGCCAGGCTGTTCAGCAGGAGGTCCTGGCCAAGGGTCGGGCCGGCGGCACCGAGGCGCGCCACCGCGAGCGCGCCCCCGAATCCTGCCATCGCACCCGAAAGTGCGAAGGCGTAGATCTTGAAGCGGCGGACCGGGATGCCGACGGTGGCTGCGACCGCCTCGCCGCCGCCGATGACGTACATGTAGCGCCCGAAGCGGGTCTTGAATCCGACCCAGGAGAGGATCAGCCAGGCCCCGAGCGCGAAGAGCGCGATGTTCTGCACGAAGGGCACGAGCTGGCCGATCGCCAGATCCTCGAAGTCATAGGAGCGGTGGCCGACCGCGCGGCCCTGCAGGATCTCCCAGGCAGCGCCGGTGAAGACCGAGAGGCTGCCCAGGGTCACCACGAAGGAGGGGATGCGCCCGAAGGCGAAGACCACGCCGTTGGCGGTTCCCAGCAGCGCCCCCAGCGCCAGCGCGAAGAGCGGAGCGACCACCCCCAGGTCCCAGGCGTTCAAGAGCTTCACCGTGATCGCGCCAACCAGCAGCACCACGGCCCCGACCGAGAGGTCGATGGAGCCCATCAGGATGACGAAGGAGGCACCCAGGCAGGCGATCAGCAGGGTGCTGGCCTGGCCCGAGAGCGCGGTCAGGTTGCGCAGGGTGAAGAAGGCCTCGGTCGTCACCGCAAAGAAGCCGGCCAGCAACACCACCACCAGGATCGGCAGCCAGATGCCGTTGGCGCCGCCCAGATCCAGCCCCGGCCTTTTCCGGGGGCTCTCCTTCGCGGTCACCGTCATGCTGCCTCTTGTCCCTCGGCCAGCATCAGGGCGACCAGGCGCTGTTCGCTGGGCTTGGCCTCGGCCGGGGCCTCGACCTCGGCGGTCACCCGGCCCTGGTGCATGATGGCGATGCGGTCCGAGAGCCCGATCAGCTCCGGCAGGTCGTCGGTGATCAGCAGGATCGCCACACCCTCGTCGGTCAGGTTGCGGATGAAGCCGTAGATTTCCTCCTTGGCGCCGGCATCGACCCCGCGGGTGGGATTGTCGAGTACCAGCACCGAGAGCTGCCGGCAGAGCCAGCGGGCCAGCACCACCTTCTGCTGGTTGCCGCCGGAGAGGGTGGCGCAGCGCACCTCGGGCCCGCGCGCGCGGATACCCAGCCGCTCGATGAAGCGGCTGGCGACGGCGGTTTCCTTGGCGTTCAGCCAGATGCCCAGCGGGCCGACGAACTCGTCGCGGCCACCGGCCAGGCTGATGTTCCAGGCCAGCGAGAAGGGCGGGATCATGCCCTCGGCCAGGCGCTCGGCCGGAACGTAGCCGATGCCCTGGCCAATCAGGCGGTGGATCGCCGGCTGCTGTTGCGGCCCCGCGTCCAGGCGGATCTGGCCCCGGCGTGGCGTCGCGATGCCGGCGACCCCGCGGCCCAGGTCGGACTTGCCCGAGGCGACCAGCCCGCCAACACCCAGCACCTCGCCCTGGTGCAGGGTCAGGCTGACGTCGTGATAGCTGGTCTCGTCGCCGAGCCCTTCTATCTGCAGGCGGACGGCCTCGCGCGGCGCCTGGCGGGCCTCCTGGTAGTAGTCGGCGATGCGCGTGCGGCCGACCATCAGGCTGTGCAGCCGCTCCTCGTTGGCCTCTTCCGGTGCCAGGTCGGCGACGTTGCGGCCGTCCTTCAGCACGAAGATGCGGTCGCTCAGGTTCAACACCTCGCCCAGCCGGTGCGAGACGAAGACGAAGGAGACCTGGCCGCGCAGGGCCGCGATCAGGCGGAAGAAGCGCTCCTCGTCGCCCTTTTCCAGCGAGGCCGTGGGTTCGTCCAGCAACACCAGGGGGCGCTCGATGCCCAGGATCTTCAGCGGTACCAGGCAGGCGCGCGCGATCTCCACGAACTGCCGCTGGGAGAAGCTGTAGCTCGCAGCCGGCCGGGTGACGTCGAGGCTGAGGCCGGCCTCCTCCAGCAGGGCCTCGGCCAGGTCGACCATGCGCCGGCGCTGCATGACGCCGCCGCGCCCGCTGAAGCGGCGCTCCAGCGAGAGCAGCAGGTTTTCGTAGATCGGCAGGGTGCCGATCAGCGCCTGCTCCTGGAAGACCCGCGAGATGCCGAGTTGCATCGCCTGGCCGAAGGTCTTGGGTGCGATCTCCGCGCCGGCAAAATGGAGCTTGCCCCGGTCGGGCTGCAGCAGGCCGGAGACGATGTTGAGCAGGGTGGTCTTGCCGGCCCCGTTCTCGCCGACCAGACTCACCACCTCGCCCGCACGCACGGAAAGCCCGACATCGCTCAGGACCGCGGTCCCGGCGAAGCTCTTGCTAAGGCCATTGGCCTCGAAGAGGAGGGGGCTCTCCATGTTGCTGGTCTTGGCTCCGTTGGTTGGCAGCGAAGGGACGGGGCACCGTCTGGGAGGGCCCGGTGCCCCGTACCCGGAGTAAGGCGCCTTCTCCGCGCGCCCTACTTCATGGGGGAGGGGCCGAACATGTCGATCTTGTAGTGTTCGGCGTACTCCATGCGGACCTTCTCGGCCTCGCCGCCTTCGCGGGCCTTCATGTAGGCCTCGGGGTAGGTCCAACCGTCTGGCTGCGGGATGCCGCCCCACTCCAGGTCGATGTCCATCGGGAAGAGCTCGGCCTGCGGATCCCAGTCCTGGGGGTGCTTCACCTTGCTCATCTTGTCGTAGTCGAAGGGCGCCACCCCGCCGTTGTTCACGTAGCGGGCCAGGTAGGTGGAGAGGTTGTCCTTGGTCATGGTGACCGAGCGCCAGTTCATCAGCCGCTCGGCCGCGCGTGGCTGCCAGCCGTTCATCACGTCGTAGAGCCGCGAGGTCAGCAGCGCGCCCATATACTGCGGGACGTTGGCCGAGGTCGCCAGCAGCCGGCCGGCCTCGATCATGTCGGCGCCCACGGTGGTGCCGTCCGCGCCGCTGATGAAGACGTCCTCTCCCGGCCGGTAGCCGGCCGCCCGCAGGGCCGAGATGCAGCCGTCGGCGACGTCGTCGTTCTGCGCCACCACCCCGCGGATGTCGGGATAGCGCGAGATCAGATCCTCCATGGCTTTCTGGGAGTCCTCGCGGTTCCACTTGCCGGGCAGCTCGCCGGCGAAGGTGATCTGCGGGAACTCGGCCAGCGCCGCGTCGCGGCCGCGCGAGCGGATGAGGTCGGTGGAGTTGCCCTCCACGCCGGTGACCCCGACCATGTTGCCGCCGCCGAACTTGTCCATCACCGCCTGGCAGACCGTCTCGGTCACGCCGCGGTGGGCCGAGAACTCTTCCGGCACGGCATAGAGGGTGTAGTAGTCGCCGGCCTCGAAGGGGGTGAACCAGGGCAGGGTGCCCCAGGTGTTGTCCAGCCAGACCTTGTTCTCGTTGGCGAGCTGGGCGATGCGGCGGATCGAGCCGCCGCCCGGTGCGTGCAGCATGACGGCCCTCGCGCCGGCCGCGATCTGCTGCTCGAACTGGTCGAGCTGGCGCTGCGAGTCGAGTTGGCCATCGACCGTGCTCATGTCGAGACCGAGCGCCTTGGCGGCCTGGTGGGCGCCGTCGTCGGCATTCACGCAGTACTCCAGCCGGGCGGTCATCATCAGGTGGGCGAGCTTGCCGCTGGGATCGGCCAGCGCGACGCCTGGGAAGCCCATACTGGCCGCGGTCGCACCGGCCACCACGCTGACCGAGGCGAAGGCAAGGAAGTCTCGGCGCGACAGGCCGGTGAGGTCGAGCCGCTCCATATGGCGGTCGACCACGCGACGGTCGGTGAAATCGGGATACTGTCTAGGATCCAGTTTCTTGGTCATTGTCGTTTCCTCCCGCTTTCTTTTGGGTTTTACTCGCCGTCCGGCTCTCCCTCGGTGCGGCGTCGCTCTTGATTCTCGCCGTCGGCGCTGCGGCCGGCGGCGGTGGCGGCGAACTTCACCAGCTTGTCTTCCTGCACCCGCTCGACCCGACCCTCGTCGATGTGCCAGAGCAGGTGGGTCTGGATGCAGCACTCGGCGTAGCAGCGGCGCATGCCGATGCCGGTGGAGACGGCGTAGTCGAGGTCGCTCTTCACCGGCATAACCTCGGGCACCAGCTCGGTGGTGGTTTGCGGCCGGCTGTTGCGGGCCAGCACCTGCAACACCCGCTCTCGGGTGTCGATCTGCTGCTGGCGCATGTGCAGCAGGCGGCGCCTGGAGGAGGCCTCCGAGTAGGCCGAGAGGCCGTGCCCCTCGAACAGTGCCTGCGGCTTCAGCGCCAGGCATTTCTGGATCGAGTTCCAGTGCGCCTTGGCGTCGCCGATCGGGAAGGGGCCCAGCGGCGTCGGATAGTGCAGCAGGTCGCCGGAATAGAGGATGCCGTTGTGCGGGTTGTAGACGCCGATATGGCCGGGGCAGTGGCCCGGCAGGTGCATTACCTGCAGTTTCAGCCCGCCGACCTCCAGGACGTCGCCCTCGTCGACCTCAAGGTCCACCTGGACAGGGAAGTTCCAGTACTTCTTGATGATCTCCGGGTCGGAGAGGCCCAGGCTCTCGCCTTCCTTGAGGTTGAAGTCGGCCAGCATCTCCTCCGGCGTCACACCGAAGCGGGTGATGTTCTCGCGCCGGGTGACGATCAGCGGATCCTCGATGATCGGCTTGTCGCCCGGATGGGCCACGACCTGGGCGCCATAGCGCTCCTTCAGCATCTTGGCATTGCCGGTGTGGTCGTAGTGGAAGTGGGTGATGACGATGTACTTGAGGTCGTTCTTCTCCTTGTCGAGCAGCTCGACAAGGAATTCGCCCATGCCGTTGGCATACTCGGGCAGGGTCCAGTTGCCGGTGTCGATCAGCAGGTTCTCGCCCTGGCCGCGGATCAGGTAGACGCCGCTCTGCACGTAGCCATCCAGCTCGTCGCCGGCCCAGGGCCCGTGGGTGCCGGGGATGCCCCAGCCGTCGGGTGTCTCGGCCCAGAAGAAGATCATGACGAGCCCTCCTTACCGTCCAGGCCTTCCTCGTTGCGCGGGGCGTAGCGGTCATAGCGCAGGTCGCAGGTGATGCCGTGCGCGACCATGCCCTCGACCTCGCAGACCCGGGCCAGCGGCCGGGCGATCTTGCGGCTCGCCTCTCGCTCCAGGCGCTGCCAGGTCACGGTCTTGATGAACTTGCCGACCCAGAGCCCGCCGGTGTAGCGCCCGGCCCGGCCGGTCGGCAGCGTGTGGTTGGTGCCGACGCCCTTGTCGCCATAGGCCACGGTGGCCTCCTCGCCGACGAAGAGGCTGCCGTAATTGGTCAAATGATCAAGATAGTAGTCGTCGTCGGCGGTCTGCAGCTCCAGGTGCTCGGGCGCGTAGTCGTCGCTGACGGCGATGGCCTCGTCGGCATCGGCGACCACGATGACCTCGCCGTGGTCGCGCCAGGCGGGGGCCGCCAGGTCGCGGGTCGCCAGGGTCTCGAGCTGGCGTTCGATCTCGGCGATCACGGCGTGGCCCAGCTCGGCCGAGGTGGTGATCAGCCAGGCCGGACTGTCGGGTCCGTGCTCGGCCTGGCCGACCAGGTCGGTTGCGACCACGAAGGGGTCGGCGGTCTCGTCGGCGATCACGCAGATCTCGGTCGGCCCGGCCAGCAGGTCGATGCCCACCGTGCCGTAGAGCTGACGCTTGGCCTCGGCGACGAAGGCGTTGCCCGGCCCGGTGACCATGTCGACCGCTTGCATGCCGACCCGTCCGTAGGCCATGGAGGCGAGGGCCTGGACTCCGCCGATGCAGTAGATCTCGTCGGCGCCGGCCTTGGCCAGGCCGTAGAGGGTGGGAGGAAAGATCTCCTTGCCGTCGCGCGGCGGGGCGCAGCCGATGATGTGGTTGACGCCGGCGACCCGGGCCGTGCCGACGCTCATGATCGCGGCCGAGACCAGCGGATACTTGCCGCCGGGGATGTAGCAGCCGACCCGGTTCACCGGGATCTGCTTCTGGCCGATGACGATGCCGGGCGCCACCTCGGCCTCGAAGTCGACCAGGGTCTCGAGCTGGCGCTTGGCAAACTCGGTCACGTTGGCGAGGCAGACGGCGAAGTCTTCCTTGAAGGTCTCAGGCAGCTGGCGCGTCACCTCGGCGATGCGCTCCTCGGAGACCCGGAAGTCCTCGTCCTCCCAGCGATCGAGGTCGAGCGCATAGCGCCGGACCACGGAGTCGTCTCCCTTACGGATCGCGGCCAGCATCTCGCGGACCCGGTCTTCCGGGGCTGCCCGCTCGGCCTTCGCAGCGGCCGTCGCTTGCTTCAGATAGCGCGCCACGCCTGCGTCTCCTCCCAATGTTAACGTTTACATCAGCCGTTAAAGTGCTTGCTCTTCGGCCGATCCTTATTGAGCTTATGCTAAACGGACGGGATGTCGCAGGTCAATCTGCAATTTTCTCGGCTCCAATGTCCCTATATGAGACAGATTCTTTCAAACTCCTGGAAAATGAGGATAGATTGCGGTTAGATGGCGCCACCCGAGTCGAGGTGTATTGCGATATGCAAACGTTTTCATGCGGTAAATTGACGACTGTGATGCGACAGGATTGCGGTCCGATCGGGTTACGCGGTGGGCGTTCGTTCCTGCGGGGGCCTGCGTGATGTCGGAGCGCTCCGAAGCTGCCGAGGGCGCCGTCCCCCCTGCGAGCGGACGCAAGCGGTCGCGCCGGATCACGATCCGCGAGATCGCGCGGGAAGCCAAGGTTTCCACCGCCACGGTCTCGCGCGTGCTGAACGCCCCGGAGAAGGTGGCGGAAGCCACCCGGGCGGCGGTGATGGAGGCGGTCGACCGCCACCACTTCGTGATGGACGGGGTGGCGATGAGCCTGGCCTCGCGCCGCACCCGCACCCTCGGCCTGATCATCCCCACCATCACCAACTCGATCTATGCCTCCTCGACCCAGGCGATCCAGCAGTGTGCCCAGGCGTCCGGCTATGCCGTGCTGGTCGGCATCAGCGAGTTCGACGGCGCCCAGGAGGCGGTGCTGATCCGCCGCCTGATGGAGCGGCGGGTGGACGGGTTGATCCTAACCGGTGCGGAGCGTGCGCCCGACCTCTACGAGACTCTGCTGCGCAATCGTCTGCCCTTCATGCTGACCTGGCAGCCTTCCGGCGATCCCAGCCGCCCCAGCGTCGCCTTCGACAACGGGCGGGCCGCGGATCTCGCCATGCAGCACCTGATCGACCTGGGCCATCGGCGGATCGGCCTGATCTGTGGGCGGGGCGACGCCAACGACCGCGCGCTGGCCCGACGCCATGCCTACGAGGCGGCGATGCGGCGCCTGGGCGTGCCGGCCTCCGACTGGCTGATCTTCGAGCGGGACTTCGAGTTCATCGAGGGGCGCACGGCCATGCACCGCATGCTGGACCACCGCCTGCGCCCGACCGCGGTCTTCTGTGCCAACGACATCCAGGCGATCGGTGCGCTGGCTGAATGCCAGTCGCGCGGCCTGGCGGTGCCCAGGGACATGTCCATCGTCGGCTTCGATGACCTGCCGATCTCACAGTACCTGACCCCGCAGCTCACCTCCGTCAGGGTACCCGCCAGCCAGATGGGCCACCGCGCCGCCGAGAAGCTGCTGGCCTGGATCGAGAGCGGCGAGGCACCGGAGAGCGAGGTCCTGCCGGTCACCCTCGTCGAACGTGGAACCACTGCCCCTCTCGGGCGTTAGGTTGCAGCAGATTTCCGCCTCTTGCGGCCGATGCTGCCTTCGATTAGGCAGAGGCGAGAACCCGGTCGCATAGGGTCTTAGCGGGGAGGGAGCGGTGCCGATGGGCAAGTGGCAGGTGACTTTCGCGGCAATGCTGACCGGGGCGGGTATCGCCACGGGAGCGGTGGCGGCGTCGGCGGCGGATAAGACCATCATTATCCTCGACGCCTCCGGATCCATGTGGGCCGAGATCGACGGCGGCCACAAGATCACCGTCGCGCGGGAGGTCTTGGACGCGGTCCTGGATCAGCTTCCGGCTGAGCGGGAGTTGGGTTTCATGGCCTATGGCCACCGCCAGAAGGGGGTCTGCAGCGACATCGAGCTGCTGGTGCCGGCCGAGGCCGGCAGCGCCGATCGGATCCGCGCCGCCGCGGCCGAGCTCAATCCCAAGGGCAAGACGCCGCTGACCGAGGCCGTGCGCCAGGCCGCGGAGGCGCTGCGCTACACCGAGGACAAGGCGACGGTGGTGCTGATCACCGACGGCCTGGAGACCTGCGACGCCGATCCCTGCGCGCTGGGTCGGACCCTGGAGGAGAGCGGGGTCGACTTCACCGCGCATGTGGTCGGCTTCGGCCTGAAGGAAGGCGAGGGCGCACAGATCGCCTGCCTGGCCGAGGAGACCGGCGGGCGCTACATCGACGCCGCCAACGCCACCCAGCTCACCGAGGCTCTGACTGAGACCGTGACCGCGCCGCCGCCCGCAGCGGAGGAGAGTGCGACCGTCGCCGTGCCGGGCGAGGTGCCGGCTGGTGCCGAGTTCGGGGTGGCCTGGGAGGGGCCGGGCGGCGAGGGCGACTACGTCACCATCGTCGAGACCGGAACGCCCGAGGACCAGCACGGCAACCATGCGTTCGTGCGCGACGGCAATCCGGTGCTGCTGCGCGCGCCGGACGGGCTGGGTGCCTACGAGGTGCGCTACGTCTCCGGCACCAGCGGCAAGCCCCTGGGCCAGGCGGCCACCACTCTGACGCCGATCGAGGCCAGTCTGGATGCGCCCTACGAGGTCGCCGCCGGCGGTGAACTCGAGGTCGGCTGGACCGGGCCGGCCTACAGCGACGACTACGTCACCATCGTTGCGGCCGGCGCCGATGAGGGCAGCTATGACGACTATGCCTATGCCCGCGACGGTAGCCCCTCGACCCTGACGGCCGGGGCGGAGCCGGGCAACTACGAGCTGCGCTACGTGGTGGGCCAGTCCGGCCGGACCCTGGCGAGCCATCCCGTCATCGTCTTCGCCGTCGGCGCCACCCTGGAGGCGCCGGACTCGGTCGCCGCGGGCGCGACCTTCCAGGTCACCTGGGACGGGCCGGACGGTCAGGACGACTACGTCACCATCGTCGAGGCGGGTGCGCCCGAGGGCAGCTACCGCGACTATGCCTACACCCGGCACGGCAACCCCTCGGAGCTGACCGCTCCGGATGGCCTGGGCGCCTATGAGCTGCGCTACGTCATGGGGCAGTCGCTTGTGACCCTGGCCAGCCGGCCGATCACCCTGACCGCGGTCGAGGCCGGCCTGGAGGCTCCGGCCGAGGTGCCGGCCGGATCAGTCTTCGAGGTGGCTTGGACCGGCCCCGACAATCACGATGACTACATCACCATCGTCGAGGCCGGGGCGCCGGAAGGCAGCTATCAGGACTACGACTATACGCGTAAGGGCAGCCCGATCAGGCTCACGGCCCCTGATGGGCTCGGGGCCTACGAGATCCGCTATGTGATGGCCGGCTCGAACCGCACCCTGGTGAGCCGGCCGGTGACCCTGGTCGCGGTGGAGGCCAGCCTGCAGGCGCCGGCCGAAGTGCCGGCCGGCTCGGCCTTCGAGGTGATTTGGCAGGGGCCGAACAACCCGGACGACTACGTCACCATCGTCGAGGCGGGGGCACCCGAGGGCAGCTATCTGGACTACGACTATACTCGCAAGGGCAGCCCGATCAGCCTGACCGCGCCGGATGGGCTGGGCGCCTACGAGGTCCGCTACGTCCTCGCCGGCTCGAACCGCACCCTGGCGAGCCGTCCGGTGACCCTGGTCGCGGTCGAGGGCAGCCTGCAGGCACCGGGCGAGGTGCCGGCGGGCTCGACCTTCGAGGTCGCCTGGGAGGGTCCGGACAATCCCCAGGACTACATCACCATCGTCGAGGCAGGCGCGCCCGAGGGCAGCTATCAGGACTACGACTACACCCGCAAGGGCAGCCCGGCCAAGCTGACCGCGCCGGATGGGCTCGGGGCCTACGAGGTCCGCTACGTCCTGGGCGGGTCGAACCGCACCCTGGTGAGCCGTCCGGTGACCCTGGTCGCGGTCGAGGCCAGCCTGCAGGCGCCGGGCGAGGTTGCCGCCGGCGCCGACTTCGAGGTGGCGTGGATCGGCCCGGACAACCCCAACGACTACATCGCGATCGCCGAGCCGGGAGCGGCAGAGGGCAGCTATCTCAGCTACACCTACACCCGCAAGGGTAACCCGGCGACCTTGCGTGCGCCCGATCGGGAAGGTCCGGTCGAGCTGCGTTACGTGATGGGGGAATCCAAGCGCACCCTGGTGAGCGAGCCCCTCACCCTGGCGCCGGTGTCGGCCAAGCTCACGGTCACCAACACCGTGGTGCCGGAGGGCAAGGCCATCGTCGAGTGGGAGGGGCCCGACCTCGCCAACGACTACATCGCCCTGGCCGAACCGGGCGCACCGGAAGGCAAGTATCTGGCCTACGTCTATACCCGCAAGGGCAACCCGGCGACGATCTCGGTGCCGAAGGTCCTGGGCAACTTCGAGATCCGCTACGTCATCGGCCAGTCCAAGCGGACCCTGGCCAAGGTGCCGGTGCTGATCGACATTGCCCATGTGTCCCTGGAGGCGCCGGAGACGGTCAAGGCCGGCGGCGCGCTGGAGGTCGCCTGGAGCGGCCCCGGCAACTGGGAGGACTTCATCGAGATCGTGCCCGCCGGGGCTGCGGCCGGGGACAAGCCGCTGACCGCGACCCGGACCTCGCAGGGCAGTCCGCTCCCGATTTTCGCGCCTGGCCAGCCGGGCCAGTACGAGATCCGCTACAAGATGCGAGACAGTGGCGAGGTGGCGGAGAGCATCCCGCTCACCGTCGAATAGGCCTCGGCGGCAGCGGGGACGTGGGTGACGAAGGGCCTGGATCTGCCGCCGCGGGTCGCCGTCTGGCGCGAGGCCGGCCGCTTTCTCACCCTTGCTGGCCGCTCGGTCTTTCTGCGCGAAGGCGGCGCGGGGACGCCGCTGCTGCTGCTGCACGCCTATCCGACCGGATCCTGGGGCTTCCACCGCGTCTGGGACGACCTGACCAGGAACTACCGGGTGTTGGCGCCGGATCTACCGGGATCGGGGCTGTCGCAGAAGGGGACCGGAGCGGACTACAGCCTGGGCACGATGGCGGCTGTGGCCGGGGATCTGCTGCGGACCTGCGGGATCGAGCGGCCGCATTTGCTGGCACACGGCTACGGCGCCTCGATTGGCCAGGAGATGCTGGCGCAGGAACAGGTCTTCGCCTCGGTCACCTTCGTCACCGCCGGCCTCTTCCCGGAGCTCAGCCGGCTGACCGTGATGCAGCGCATGATGCTTTCGCCGCTGGGGCCGTTGCTGGCGCGCTGGGCGCCGCAGCCCTTCCGTGCCTTCGCGCGCCGCCTGTCGGCGGCCTTCGGGCCGGCTACCCAGCCATCGCAGGAGGACCTGCGGGCGATCTGGGCGCTGCTGCGCGGCAATGGTGGCCAGCGCTCTGTGCCGGACGTGATCGCCTATTTGACCGAACGCAAGCGCCTGTCCGGCCGCCTAGTCGGCGCCCTGGCTGCAGCTGAGATGCCGCTGCACCTGATCGCCTCCGCCGACGACCCGCTGAGCGGCCGCCCGGTGATCGAGGCCTGGCGCGCCCTCCTGCCCGAGGCCGCGCTGAGCCTGCTGCCGGAAGGAATCGGCCACTATCCGCCGCTGGAATGCCCGGCCGCTCTCCTGGCGCTCTACAGGGCCTTCCGCCAGGGTTTGGCCGAGCCGGATCAGACGTAGGTCGCTTCCGCGGTCATCGCCAGGTTGCCCTCCGGCGTTTCGGCCCAGAGCTGCGCACCCTCTCCCTCAGACTTGCCGTCGATGATGAAGGCGGGGCTGTCGAACAGCGGCGAGACCGCCCGGAAGGAGAAGGTCTTGAGGGCGCGGCCGCCGCGTCGCGCGGCCAGGTCGGCCAGCAGGGTCCCGGTCAGCGGGCCGTGGAACACCAGGCCCGGGTAGCCCTCGACCTCGCGGCAGTAGTCGCGGTCGTAGTGGATGCGGTGGCCGTTGAAGGTGAGCGCCGAATAGCGGAAGAGCTGCACCGGGCTCGGCGTCACGCTCTCGCGCCATTCTCCGCCCTGCGGCGGGGCCGCCGGCTTGGGCTTGGGGGCGTCGGGCGAGGGGTCCTCGCGGTAGACGATGTCGTGCTCCTCGACCAGGGCGGTGGCGCCGCCGACGGCATAGCTGTGCTCCACCGTGATGAAGCAGAGCGGTCCGCTGCGTCCCTCCTTCGGGGCGACGGCCTTGATGGTGGAGCGCTTCACCACCGCCTCGCCCAGCGGCAGGGGGCCCAGGAAGCTGAGCCGGCCACCGGCCCACATGCGCCGCGGCAGCGCCACCGGCGGCAGGAAGCCGCCCAGGCGCGGATGGCCGTCGCGGCCGAGCCCGGAGAGCGGCACCTCGATCGGGAAGTAGATCCAGTGCCACAGCGGCGGCAGGGGGTCGCCGGCAGCCAGGCTCGCCTCCTGGTCCATGGTGGTCTGCATCAGGCGGGCCTGCTTCACCGCCAGACGGTCGCTGGCCTCTTCGCTCTTCCCCACCCAGCGGGAGAGGATGGTGGGGTCGAGGGTACGCTCTTGCATAGGAGTTCCCTTTATCGGACTGACCGGCCAAGGGTTAGTGCAGAGGCGGGTCGGTCTCAAGGCCCGGCTTCGCGACCTCGCTGCGTGCGCGCCTGTGCGCGCCCTGTACAAACATTGTTCGTATTCGCTCAAACTGCGCCGCTAAGGGCTTTGCGGTGCTTCCGTCATACTGGCGAAACAATCTGACAGCGCTCGAACCCGGTCGAGACGCCGCGCGGGTCGTGACCGGTCCGCTGCGCCCCGACCTCTCGAAGAGGAATCAAGGCATGGCATTTCGCGTCACCGTGGATACCGGCGGCACCTTCACCGACGTCGTCGTCAGCGATGCGGAGGGCACCTTCACCATCGGCAAGGCGCTGACCACGCCCGATCGCATCTTCGCCGGCATGAAGGCGGCGATCGAGAGCGCGGCCGGCGAGATCGGCCTCAGCCTCGAGGATCTCCTGGCCCAGACCACCCTGCTGATCTACGGCACCACGCGCGCGACCAACGCCATCGTCACCAAGACCGTGGCCAAGACCGCCTTCCTCACCACAGAGGGCTTTCCCGACATCCTGCTGCTGAAGGAGGGCGGCAAGTTCGGGCCGCACGACTTCTCAAAGGAGTATCCCGCCCCCTACATCCGACGCCGCGACACCTACGAGATCGCCGAGCGAATCAGCGCCGAGGGCGAGATCATCCAGGCCCTGAGCCAGGCGGAGCTGCGCAAGCTGTTGACCGAGCTCACCGATCAGAATTACGAGGCGATCGCGGTCTGCCTGCTCTGGTCGATCGTCAATCCGGCGCACGAGAAGGCGGTCGGCGAGATGATCGCCGAGATCATGCCGGAGGTGCCCTATACCCTGTCGCACGAGCTGAACCCGGTGGTGCGCGAGTACCGCCGTGCCTCGGCCACCGCCATCGACGCCTCGTTGAAGCCGCTGATGCAGCGCCATCTCAAGGAGCTGGAGAGCGATCTTCGCGCCGCGGGCTACGCCGGCGAGATCCTGGTCAGCACCGCCGGCGGCGGCTGCAGCACCGTCACCGCCATGTCGCAGAAGCCGATCTCGATGGTGGGCTCGGGGCCGGCGATGGCGCCGATCGCCGCCATCACCTACTCGCGCCTGGAGAGCCTGGGCGAGAACGTGGTGGTCTGCGACACCGGCGGCACCACCTTCGACGTCGGCACCATCCGCGACGGTCGTCCGACCTTCAGCCGCGACACCTGGCTGGGGCCGCGCTACACTGGCGACCTGCTGGGCATCTCCTCGGTCGACGTGCGCTCGATCGGGGCCGGCGGCGGCTCGATCGCCTGGATCGACGACGGCGGCCTGATGCGGGTCGGCCCGCAGTCGGCCGGCGCGGTGCCGGGACCCGCTTGCTACGGCCGCGGCGGCACCCTGCCGACGGTCTCCGATGCGGCGCTGATGCTGGGCTATCTCGATCCCGACTACTTCCTGGGCGGACGCATGCAGCTTGACGTGGTGGCGGCCCGCAAGGCGGTGGAGACCATCGCCCAACCGCTCGGCCTGACGGTGGAGCAGGCGGCCTACCGCATCCTGCACCTGGCCAGCGAGCTGATGATCCGCGCCATCGGCGACGTCACCATCAACGACGGCGTCAATCCGGGCGAGAGCACCCTGGTGGCTGGTGGTGGCGCTGCCGGCATCAACATCCTGGCGATCGCCCGCGAGCTGGGCTGTTCGCGCGTCGTGCTGCCGGGCACCGCCTCGGCGCTCTCGGCCGCCGGCATGCAGTTCGCCGACATCGTCGCCGAGGAGGTGATGAGCGCGGTCATGCAGTCCAACCGCTTCGACTTCGAGCGGGCCAACGCGGTTCTGGCGGAGCTGACGCAGCGCCTGGAGGACTTCCGCCAGGGGCACCTGCAGAACGCCGCCGACTACTCGATCGAGTACTTCGGCGAGGCGCGCTACCTCTCGCAGGTCTGGGAGCTGGATACCCCGCTGCCCGGCCCGCGCTTCACCTCGGCGGAGGATCTCGCGCGCTATGTCGAGACCTTCCATGCCGTGCACGAGCAGGTCTTCGCGGTGCGCGATCCCGACAGCCCGGTGGAGACGGTCAACTGGAAGGCCCGGCTGGTGGTGCGGATCGCCCCGCCGCCGCAGGCCAAGCAGGCCGGGCTGGGCGAGGCTGCGCCCGCGGCCAAGATCTGGCGCGACTGCTTCTTCGGCAGCGACCAGGCGGTGAAGACCCCGATCTACAAGGCCCAGGACCTGCAGGCCGGAAACCGCGTGCTGGGTCCCGCCATCATCGAGGAGGCGACCACCACCCTGGTGGTGGAGCCCGATACCCGGGTCGCGGTCAGCCGCGCCGGCAACTACCTGCTCGACGCCTGATAGGGCCGACCATCTGGGAGTAGAGACATGAGCGAAGCCGAATTCGATCCCTACATGACGGCCATCATCTCGAACCGGATCGACGGGATCATCCGGGAGATGACCAACACCCTGCTGCGCGCGGCGCGCTCCGGCGTGATCAACAGCGCGCGCGACTTCTCCTGCTCGATCTGCACCGCCGACAACCGCCTGCTGGCCTCGGCCGAGGGCCTGCCGATCCACATCTTCGGCAGCCACCTGCAGACCAAGGCGATGTGCGACTTCGCCGGTGACTCCCTGGCCGAGGGCGACTGCTTCCTGCACAACGACCCCTATTCGGGCAACAGCCACGCGGCCGACCACACCTACCTGGTCCCGGTCTTCATCGACGGCGAGCACCTCTTCACCGCGGTTGCCAAGGCGCATCAGGCCGACATCGGCAACGCGCTGCCGACCACCTACATGGCCGGCGCGCGCGACCAGTACGAGGAGGGCGCGCTGATCTTCCCGGCGGTCAGGATCCAGCGCGACTACGAGATGGTCGGCGACGTGGTGCGTATGTGCCGCTCGCGTATCCGGGTGCCGGGGCAGTGGTACGGCGACTTCCTGGCCGGCATCGGCTCGGCCCGCATCGCCGAGCGGCGGCTGAAGGAGCTCTGCCGGAAGTACGGCACGGCGCAGATCAAGGACTACATCGAGCACTGGTTCACCTATTCCGAGCAGCGCATGGTGAACGCCATCCGCAAGCTGCCGAAGGTGACCCTGCGCAACAGCGGCCGCCACGACCCCTTCGGCGAGCTGCTGCCCGAGGGCATCCCGCTCAACGTCGAGGTCTCGGTGGACCCGGAGGCGGCGATGATCGACATCGACCTGCGGGACAACATCGACAACGTCGACTGCGGCTTCAACGTCAGCGAGGCCTGTGTCTCGGCCTCGACCATCGCCGGCGTGTTCAATGCGCTGGGCACCGCGGTGCCCAGCAACGCCGGCTCCTTCCGGCGCATCCGGCTGCACCTGCGCGACGGGGCGATCTGCGGCCGGCCGGCCTTCCCGCATAGCTGTTCGGTCGCCACCACCAACGTCTCCGACCGCCTGCTGAACATCGTGCAGGCGGCCTTCGCCGACATCGGCGCCGGCTATGGCCTGGCCGAGGGCGGGCTCGGCATGGGGGCCGGCTTCGCCGTGGTCTCCGGCCAGGATCACCGCCACGAGAACGCGCCCTACATCAACCAGCTCTTCCTGACCTCGGCCGGTGGTCCGGGCGGGCCGGAGGCGGACGGCTGGGTCACTTATGGCCTGCCGGTCGCCGCCGGCCTGATGTACCGGGATTCGGTGGAGCTGGACGAGTTGAAGCATCCGATCCACGTCCGCTTCCTCAGGATCATCCCCGGCACGGGCGGGGCGGGGGAGTACCGCGGAGCGCCGGCCATGGAGGTGGGCTACGGCCCGCTGAAGACGCCGATGGAGGTGCTCTGGCCCTGCGACGGCACGGTCTATGCGCCCAAGGGCGTACGCGGCGGCGGCGAGGGGCTGCGCTGCACCCACCACAAGGTCAACGCCAACGGCGAGGGCGAGGAGCTGCCGAACATCGCCAACGTGCATTTGAAGCCCGGCGAGTACGTGCGCGGAAACCAGGCCGGTGGCGGCGGCTATGGCGACCCGAAAGCGCGCGATCCCAAGCGGGTGCTCTCCGACGTGCACGAGGGCTTCGAGACGGTGGAGCGGGCGCAGGAGGTCTATGGCGTGGTCCTGCGTGAGGTCGGCCTGCGCGCCTGGGAGGTCGACCAGGCGGCGACGGAGGCTCTGCGGCAGCAAGCGGGTTGAGGCAGGGCGCTGTGCTGACTCGTCCCGGTCCGACGAGCGGCAAGGGCTTCCTCTCTCGCGTCGGTGGCGGCTACTCTTTCCCTCGATCTTGCTCGAAAGCCGAGGGGTGCGCGTGATGCCTGTCGAGTCCGCCCTGCCGCCGCTGTCAGCCGCCGCCATCGGCGGGAACCAGCCGATGCGCTTCTCGCCTGCCTTTCGCTTCGACGTCGGGTCGCTGCGCCCCGGCCCAACCCGGATCTCCGCCTGGACCGACACGGTGCGCGACAAGTACTACGCCTTCGACATGGAGGTCTGTTCCGACACCCTGAATGTCGGGCGGATCGAGGTCTCGGACTTCCAGTCGCTGCGTGTCGGTCTGCTGGAGTGCGACCCGATGCGGGTCGTGCGCAGGGCAAACCACATCGGCCTCGATACCGACGAGTACTGCATGATTCCCTTCGCCGCCTCCTCGCCGCTGGTGCTGAGCCAGCGCGGACAGGAAGCCGCGTTGCAGCCGGGCGACTTGGGCTTCATCGGCACCGGCCAGCCCTACAGCTATCACCAGCCGGAAGGCGACCTGCTCTATGCCCTCCGGGTACCGGCCAAGTTGCTCCGCGACCGCATCCCGCTGCTCGACGACCTGACCGCCCGCCGCTTCGACGGCCGGGGCGCGATGGTCACGATCTTTCGGGACTTCGTGCAGTCCTGCCTGCGCAACGGCGACGGCCTGCAGTTCGAGCGGCTGGGCGTGCTGCGCTGCATGCTGGATCTCTTCGCGCTGGCGGTCTCGGCGCCGGGGGCGGCGGCCGCCAGCGAGGACTCCGTCGTCTGCGCCGCCCACCGCAGCCGCGCGCTGGCCTATATCGAACGCAACTTCGCCCGCCTGGACCTCAGCAGCGGGGCGGTCTCGGCGGCGATCGGGGTCTCGCCGCGCTACCTGCAGCGGATCTTCTCGCGCAGTGGGGAGTCGGTCTCCGGCCGCATCCGCCAGCGCCGGATTGCCGAAGCCTGCCGCCTCCTGGCCTCGGAAAGCGGGGCGCGGCTCGGCATCAAGCAGGTCGCCTTCGACTGCGGGTTCCGCGACCTCGCCCACTTCAGCCGCAGCTTCCGGGCCGAAACCGGCCTCTCGCCCAGCGCCTATCGGGAGAGCGCGGCGTCGGCTGCAGAGGACGAGCGTCCGGCTTGACCTCTGGCCTGGTTCCTTCGCGCTGCAGCAATCTTCGCCCGCGTTGACAAGGGGAAAGGCGGCGGATTAAGTCCTCGCACCAACAAGAATAAATCCAACCCCACGCCTTCTGGGAGAGAGACATGAGCTTCCGTTTTGCCGCCCTCGCGGGCGCCGCTGCGATCACCCTGGCCAGCTTCACAGGCGCGCCCAGCGCCGACGCCGGCGAGACCCTGCGGATTTCCCTGCAGCTGCCGATGAAGAGCCACCTCGGCCAGAACCTCCTGCTGTTCAAGGAGGAGGTCGAGAAGAACTCCGACATGACGGTGGAGATCTACGACTCTGCGCAGCTCTTCAAGGACAAGGAGGTGCCCGAGGCGGTGGCCTCCGGCCAGATCGAGATGGGCGTGGCCTCGCTCACCCGCTTCGTCGGTGAGATCCCGGCGGTCGACGTCTTCTACCAGCCCTTCGTGCTGAACACCGAGGAGAAGGTGCGTAAGGCCGTGGCGCCCGGCAGCCCGGTGCGTGCGCCGCTGGACCAGGCCATGCTGGAGACCGGTGCCCGGCCGCTCTGGTGGCAGGCCTACGGCGGGGTGATCCTGCTGTCGAACGGCGAGCCCCTCAAGTCGCCGGAGCAGATCAAGGGCAAGAAGGTCCGCGTCTTCGGCAAGACCCTCGGCACCTGGATCGAGGTGCTTGGCGGCGCGCCGACCCTGATCTCGGGTTCCGAGCAGTTCCTGGCCTACCAGCGCGGCACGGTCGACATCGGCATGACCGGCGTCTCCGGCGTCAAGTCGCGCTCGCTCTGGGACGTGATGGACACCATCACCGTCACCAACAACGCCGACATCGAGTTCATCGTGCTGGTGAACGAGGACTTTTGGCAGGGGCTGAGCGACGAGCAGCGCAAGATCATCACTGCGGCCGCACTGAAGGCCGAGGAGGACGTGCGCAACCGCATGAGCTCGATCGAGGCCGAGGCCTACAAGGTGGCCCAGGAGCACGGCATGACGGTCTACAACCTGACCGACGAGGAGGTCGCGGCCTGGAAGGAAGCCTCCAAGCCGGTGATCGAGGAGTGGCTGAAGACGGCCGGCGAGATGGGCAAGCAGGTCCTCGACGCCGCCGAGAAGCTCTAGACCGAAAAGGAAGGGGGCGCCGCCGCCGGCCTCCGGCTGCGGCGCCCTTTTGCATCCGATGCGCCTGATTGACCGTCTCTCCGACATCCTGGCCGCCTTGGCCGGCTGGGCCTTCTTCGCGATCGGCCTGATGCTGGCGTGGGAGGTGGTCACCCGTTACTTCCTGAACGCACCGACCATCTGGGCCGAAGAGGTCTCTCGCCTGGTCTTCGTCTGGGCCACCTTCCTGGCCATGGCCTCGCTGCTGCATCACGACAAGCACATCCGCGTCACCGTGGTGACCGACCGCCTGAGCCCCGGCTGGCAGCGCGGCGCCCGGGTAGCGGCGCTGACCTTCGTGCTGCTGCTCTCGGCCGCCGTGGTCTGGTACGGGACGCCGATCGCGATGAACTCGCTGGAGCGCGGGCGCACTACGGGCACGATGATGGATCTGCCGAACTGGTGGTCGCAGGCGGCGATCCCGCTCTGCTTCCTGCTGCTGGCGCTCCAGGCTGTGCTGGAGCTGATCCGCACCATCGGCGGCGCGCCGCTGCCGCGCCACGAGGAGGTGGCGGACTAGCATGGACACCTTGCTGATCCTCATCGCCCTCTTCGCGCTGCTGCTGACCGGGGTTCCGGTCGCCTTCGTGCTGGCGGGCCTGGGCCTGCTGCTGCTGCTGATCGGCGGCTTCTCGCCGATGATGGTGGCTTCCGGCCTGCTCTCGACCATCGACAGCTTCGTGCTGCTGGCGGTCCCGCTGTTCCTGCTGATGTCCAACGTGATGCTGAAGGGCGGGGTTGGGCGCGACCTCTTCGCCGCGGTGCAGGCCTGGGTCGGCCACTGGCCGGGTGGGCTGGCGGTGGCGACCGTGGTCTCCTGCGGGATCTTTGCCGCGATCTCCGGCTCCTCCGTCGCCACGGCCGCCACCATCGGCACGGTGGCGATCCCGGAGATGGTAAGCCGCGGCTATCCCCGGCACTTCGTCTTCGGTCTGCTGGCCGCCGGCGGCACCTTGGGCATCCTGATTCCGCCCTCGATCATCCTGATCGTCTATGGCGTGATCACCGAGGAATCGGTGCTGGCGCTCTTCGAGGCCGGGGTCTTCCCGGGGCTGCTGCTGGTGCTGCTCTTCATGGGCTACTCCATGGTCTACGCCCGCGTCACCGGGATCCAGAGCGACAGCGTGGCGGCGAACTGGGCGACGCGGCGCGCCACCGGCGTGCGCGCCCTGCCGACGGTGCTGCTGGCGGCCCTGGTGATCGCCGGCATCTACATGGGTTGGTTCACCCCGACCGAGGCCTCGGCCATCGGCTTCGTCGGCGCGCTCTTCGTGACCGCCGTGGTGCTGCGTTCGCTCTCCTGGCAGGGGCTGAGGGAGGCGGTGCGGGATTCCATGCGCACCACCGTCGCCATCCTGGTGATCATCGCCGGTGCCAAGATCTTCGCGCGCGCCATCGCGCTCTGGCGCATCCCGCAGGACATCACCCAGCTGATCTCCGACAACATCGATTCGGCCGGGCTCTTCATCCTGGTGGTGGCCCTGGTGCTGCTGATCATGGGCCTCTTCATGGAGGCCCTGTCGATGATGCTGATCATGGTTCCGGTGCTGGCCGGCGCCCTGATGGCGGTCGGCATCGACCCGATCTGGTTCGGCATCTT
Organism: Rhodospirillaceae bacterium N.6G; assembly: GCA_046233115.1. GTDB lineage: Bacteria > Pseudomonadota > Alphaproteobacteria > Kiloniellales > JACOMY01 > JACOMY01. The sequence goes on from JBJXHM010000001.1 coordinate 257,321, forward strand.
CTTCGTCATCATGGTGGAGTGCGCGCTGATCACCCCGCCGGTGGGTCTCAATCTCTACGTGATACAGGCGGTCGGCAAAGCGAAGATGGGGGAGGTGGCGCAGGGCGTCTGGCCCTTCCTGCTGCTGATGCTCTTCGCCGTGCTGCTGATCACGCTGTTCAAGGACATCGTGCTATGGCTGCCGCTCAATCTGTAACTCCGGCGGAGAGTCTCCGCCGCCTGCTGGCCGAGGGCCGCCTGCTGGTCACCCCCTCCTGCGGCGAGGTGCTGGCGGCAAAGCTGATCGAGCAGGCCGGCTTCAAGACCGTCTTCATGTCCGGCTTCGCGGTCTCGGCCCAGCGCATCGGCCAGCCCGACACCGGCCTCATCTCCTACGGCGAGATGGTGGACTCGGTGCGGAACATCTGTGCGGTAACCTCGATCCCGGTGCTCTGCGACGGCGACACCGGCTATGGCAACGCGCTGAACGTGAAGCGCACGGTCAAGGGCTATGCCCGGGCCGGGGCCGCCGCGATCATGATCGAGGACCAGGTGGCGCCCAAGCGCTGCGGCCACACCAAGGGCAAGCTGGTGGTCCCGCGCGAGGAGGCGGTGGACCGGATCAAGGCCGCGGCCGACGCCCGCGCCGAGGGCGATGACATCCTGATCCTGGCCCGTACCGACGCGCGCCACGGCCATGGCCTGGGCGAAGCACTGGAGCGGGCCGCCGCCTTCAAGGAGGCCGGCGCCGACATCCTCTTCGTCGAGGCGCCGCGCTCGCTGGAGGAGATGGAACGGATCTGCCGCGAGGTGCCGGGCCATCACATGGCCAACATGGTCGAGGGCGGCGAGACCCCGATCCCGACCACGGCAGAGCTGGAGCAGATCGGCTTCGCCGTCGCGGCCTATCCCCTGACCCTGATGTCGGCGGCGATGCGGGCCATGCTGGACGCGCTGGAGGCCCTCAAGCGCGATGGCCGCGCCGACAACCTGCTGGATTTCGCCGAGCTGCGCCGCCGTGTCGGCTTCGATGCCTACTACGAGGAAGAAAGCCGCTACAGCGGCGCCCGCACGGACTGAGCGGGGCCTGACCGACTGAACGAGGCGGCTTGCCGTCCGTCTGTGCTAGGCTAAGCCAGCTTAGCCACGGCGGAGGTGTCCGATGCCCAGTGAGGAGATCAGGGGCTGTTGCCCGCTCGATTGCCAGGACGGTTGCTCCTGGATCGCCCATGTCGAGGAGGGCCGGGTTGCGAAGGTGGTCGGCGCGAAGGACCATCCCTTCACCCGAGGCATCCTCTGTGCCAAGGTGAACGACTACCAGGCCAAGACCTACGCAGACGACCGCCTGCTCCATCCCCTGCGCCGAACCGGCGCCAAGGGGGAGGGCGCTTTCGAGCGGATCACCTGGGCGGAGGCGGCGCGGGAGATCGCCGCCAGGTTCGGTGCGATCATCGCGGCGCACGGGGCCGAGGCGATCATGCCGCTGCACGACATGGGCTCGGCCGGGGTCCTGCAGCGCCGTGCGCTGATGCGCCTGTTCCATGCGCTGGGCACCAGCCGGGTGCACGGCAGCCTCTGCGGTCAGGCCGGCAATGTCGCCGTCGCCGCCGGGCATGTCATCGTCTTCGACCCCGAGACCCTGGTGGAGAGCCAGTGCATCCTGGTCTGGGGCACCAACCTGCTCTCCACCGCGCACCACCAGTGGCAACCGATCGCCGAGGCGCGCCGGCGCGGTGCCAGGGTGATCGCCATCGACCCGCGCCGGACCCGCACCGCGCAGAAGTGTGACGAGCACCTGGCGATCAGGCCGGGAACCGATGCTATCCTGGCCGCCGGCCTCGCCCGGGTCCTGGTCGAGGAGGGCCTGGCCGATCTCGACTACGCGACTGCCGCCTCGAACGGCCTGGCCGACTACCTGGCGGAGATCGATCCCTGGACGCCCGATCGTGTGGCGGCGGTGACCGGCATCGCCGAGGCCGACATCGTCAGGATCGCGCGCCTCTTCGGGACGGCCAAGCCCGGCACCATCCGGGCCGGCATCGGTCCGCAGCAGACGGTGGACGGGGAGCTCTACGTGCAGGCCCTCAGCGCGCTGTCGATCGTGGCCGGCCACTGGCGGCTGCCGGGCGGCGGCTTCCTGGTCGAGGCCTTCCCGACCCTGAACAACGCGGCTGCCGAGCGGGCCGACCTGCTGCCGGCCGAGACGCGGAGCCTGGACCGGGCGCGCCTGGGCGAGATCCTGACCTCGGAGACGCTCGATCCGCCGGTGAAGAGCCTCTTCGTCTGGGGGCACAACCCGATCGTCAACCAGCTTGACGCGGAGGCGGTGCGGCGGGGGCTTGCCCGCGAGGATCTCTTCACCGTGGTGATCGACCATGCGCTGACCGACACGGCCCGGCACGCCGACATCGTCCTGCCCTCCACGACCCAGCTCGAGCACTTCGACGTCCAGGGGGCCTGGGGGCACCATTACGTCGGCCTCAACAACCCGGCGATCGCGCCGCTCGGCGAGGCACGCCCGCACACGGAGATCCTGCGCCTGCTGGCCGAAGCGCTGGGCCTCGATCATCCCGCCCTCTTCGAGGACGACGAGACCATCGCGCGCTCCAGCCTGCGGCCGGACTTCGACTGGGAGGGCCTGAAGGCTCAAGGGTGGCTGAAGGACTCGCCGCCGCCGCGCCACCCCGCCTCGGACGGTCCCCGTCTCACCCTGGCGACGGGCCTGCCCGGACCGGACTCGGCGGATCTGCCGGGCGCGGTACCGGAGGGTCGGCTCCGGCTGCTGACCGCCAAAGCCCACTACTTCATCAACTCGACCTTCGCGAACATGCCGCGCCAGAGCCGGCAGCAGGGCCCGCCGACCATGGAGATGCACCCGGAGGACGCCGCGCGGCTGGGTCTGGTCGACGGCGCCGAGGTCGTTGCCGCCAACGCCCAGGGCGAACTCGCCGCCGGCCTGCGCGTGACCGATGGCGTGGTACCCGGCTGCGTCGTCGTCGAGGGCAAGTGGTGGTGGACCGGTACGCCGGGCCGCGAGCCCACGACCAACCGCCTGGCCCCCGCACGCTGGACCCCCGGCGGCCAACCCGCCTTCAACGACGTCTTCGTGGAGGTGCGTGCGGCGGGAGTGTGAGGGGCTACGAAGACGCAGTCGGTGACTGATCGCTTGGGGAAAAGTCTGCTGCGTTGCACTGGTGGAAGGTAGATTTCTTCTGGCAAAGGGAGAGCGGTCCTACGGACAAGCCATAGGACCTTTCGAAGCCGGTGCAGCTTCTCAGTAACGAGTGGTCTCCAACGCAACCCGTCCTAAGCCGCCACCTTGCTGGCCTGGATCCAGGCGCCGAAGTCGTCGCGGGCGCGGGCGACGTAGGCGGGCTTGCGCGCCTTGCCCTTCAGGCGTCGGCCATTCGGACCCTTGAGGCCCTCGGGCAGCGGCGGGAAGAGGCCGAAGTTCACGTTCATCGGCTGGAAGGTCTCGGCCTCCGCACCGCCGGTGATGTGCGCCAGCAGGGAGCCCAGGGCGGTGGTCTGCGGCGGGGCGGAGAGCGGCTGGCCAAGCTGCTCGGCGGCGGCGAAGCGCCCGGCGATCAGGCCGATGGCGGCGCTCTCGACATAGCCCTCGACCCCGGTGATCTGCCCGGCGAAGCGCAGGCTGGGCCGCGCCTTCAGGCGCAGCCAGGGGTCCAGTAGGCGCGGCGAGTTGATGAAGGTGTTGCGGTGCAGGCCGCCGAGGCGCGCGAACTCCGCCTGCTCCAGCCCCGGGATCATGCGGAAGACCCGGCCCTGCTCGCCGTAGCGCAGCTTGGTCTGGAAGCCCACCATGTTGTAGAGCGTGCCCAGGGCATTGTCCTGGCGCAGCTGCACCACGGCATAGGGGCGCCGGCCGGTCCTGGGATCGGTCAGCCCCACCGGCTTCATCGGCCCGAAGCGCAGGGTCTCGCGGCCGCGCCCGGCCATCACCTCGATCGGCAGGCAGCCCTCGAAGTAGGGGGTCTTCTCCTCCCACTCCTTGAAGTCGGTCTTGTCGCCGGCCAGCAGTTCGTCGATGAAGGCGTTGTAGCCTTCCTCGTCGAGCGGGCAGTTGATGTAGTCGGCAACGCCGCCGCCCGGTCCCTCCTTGTCGTAGCGGGACTGGAACCAGGCCTTGTCCAGGTCGATGGTCTCGCGGTGGACGATGGGGGCGATGGCGTCGAAGAAGGCCAGGTAGTCGCTGCCGGTGAGCTCGCGCACCGCCTCGCCCAGCGCCGGCGAGGTCAGCGGGCCGGTCGCCAGGATCACCGAGGACCAGTCCTCCGGCGGCAGGCCGGCGATCTCCTCGCGGCGGATCTCGACGTTGGGGTGGCTCTCGATCGCGCGGGTGACGGCGTCGGAGAAGCCGTGGCGGTCGACCGCCAGCGCGCCGCCGGCCGGCACCTTGTGGGCATCGGCCGAGGCCAGGATCACGGAACCCAGCCGCCGCATCTCCTCGTGCAGCAGGCCGATGGCGCTGGCCTCGGCATCGTCGGCACGGAAGGAGTTGGAGCAGACCAGCTCGGCCAGGCCCTCGGTCTGATGGGCTTCGGTCGGGCGGGTGGGGCGCATCTCGTGCAGCACCACGGACAGCCCCGCCTCGGCCGCCTGCCAGGCGGCCTCGCTGCCGGCCAGCCCGCCGCCGACCACATGAATCGTCTTCGTTTCGCTCATGGCCCTTGCATTAGGGCCTGCGCGCGCCGGTTACAAGAGAGGCCGGCAGTGCGGCGCGCGCAAAAAGCGGCTTTACTCTCCTCGACGGCAATGACGGGAGGGCAGCGGCGTGAGCGGCGGATCGGAAAGTGGCCTCAGGCTGGAGGGCAGCGGGCTCGAGGCCCCGCTGGTCGACCCGGAAGAGATCAACCGGCGCCTGGTCCCCTTCGGCATCAGGGTCTGGCCGCTCGATCTTGGCGGGATCGGGCCGCGCTTGCGGGGCTTACTCGACAAGGAGCATCCGGACGAGGCTGAGCTGGCTGAGATCAAGACGGCCTTCCTGCTGGATCGGGAGCGGCTGCTGGCGCTGGTGCGCGAGGCCCGCGGCCGCGAGGCGGTGCCGGGCGGCGGGGCGCTGGAGACCCGCGTGGTCAACCACGGCCAGGACTACCCGGCGCTTCACCTGGCAGTGGCGGGCAGGGACTACAGCCGCTTCGACCGCTATCACGTCAACACCGCCGACGACGGCACGCCGATCGACGAGGTGGCCCAGCTTCTCAGCGGCGGCGGCCTGCGCGTCCTTCACCGGAACGAGGCGGGCGAGGAGGTCTTGCTTGCAATGGCCTGTCCGACCCCCGTTTGCGGATGGACCGTGACCTACAGCGGCGGCGCCTGGCACATCGGCAGCATGACGCAGGCCCTGCCGGGCACGAAGCTACTGGTCCAGGCCTTCGGCCCGCCGCACTGGACCATGCGCTACGCCGAGGATGGACAGAAGGCTTGATGTCTCGATCGCAAAAGCGGAGACTGATCCTATGGCACGGCTACTATCCCTGGTATCGGGTGCGTGCGTTGCGATCCTGATCGCGGCGCTTCCTGTCACGGCTGCCGCCGACTGCCAGTGCCGCAGCAACGGCGAATACTTCGTGCTGGGCGAGCACACCTGCATCAAGACCAACGAGGGCTATCGCCTGGCCCGCTGCGACATGGTGCTGAACAACACCAGCTGGGTGGTCGTCGGCTACAGCTGTCCGATGACCAGCCTGCCCGCGGCCGATGATCTGAAGGGACGGCTCTTCGCACTGGCGCCGCGGCCGGAGGCGACGCTACTTCCACATCGCCATCGCTAGTCCCTTCCGTTCCAGCTCCGGGAGCAAATCACGATCAGGGTATGCAGGGCTGGAGCGTCATAGACTTCTCCGTGATCGGGCTCTACCTGATCTTCGTCCTGGTGCTGGGGGTCTGGGTGGGGCGCGGCGAGCGCGACGCCACCGACTACTTTCTCGCCGGACGCGGCCTGCCCTGGTACCTGATCGGGCTATCCTTCTTCGCCTCCAACATGTCGGGCGCCAGCTTCGTCGGCCTGATTGGCGCCTCCTATGCCGAGGGCATGGTGGTCTTCAACTACGAGTGGACGGCGACCCTTGTGCTCATCGTCTTCGCGCTGGTGATGCTGCCGGCCTTCCTGCGCTGTCGGCTCTTCACGGTGCCGGAGTACCTGGAGCTGCGCTTCGACCGGCGGGCGCGCTGGGTCTACGCCCTCTTCACCCTGCTGGCGCTGCTCTTCATCGACATGGCCGGCGCGCTCTATGCCGGCGGGATCGTGATCTCTACGCTCTTTCCCTCCCTCAGCCTCTGGCAGACGACGGCCGGGCTCGCCCTGTTGGCCGGCCTCTACACCCTGTTCGGCGGCCTGAAGGCGGTGGTGGTGACCGACGCGGTCCAGGCGGTGCTGATCATCCTGGGGGCGGCGCTGATCCTGGTCTTCGGGCTCAGGGCCGCCGGCGGCTGGGAGGCCCTTCTGGCCGCCGTCGGCCCGGCGCGGGAACGCCTGTTCCGGCCGGCGGACGATGCCTTCCTGCCCTGGCCGGGCGTCTTCGGCGTCCTGCTGCTGGGTTTCTACTACTGGACCATGAACCAGTACTTCGTGCAGCGGGCGCTGGCCGCGCGTTCGCTGGAGGAGGGGCGCAAGGGGGCGCTCTTCGGCGGTTTGCTGAAGCTGCCCAACGTCCTGCTGATGGTGGTGCCGGGCATGATCGCGCTGGCGCTCTACCCCGACCTCGACAATCCCGACCGGGCCTTTCCGATGCTGGCCTTCGACCTGCTGCCGGCGGGCTTGCGCGGCCTGGTGCTGACCGCGCTGATCGCCGCCATCATGTCCAGCCTGGACAGTGCGATGAACGCCGGCGCCTCGCTGCTGACCATGGACTTCGTGCGGCCGCTGCGGCCGGACTGGTCGGGGGCGCGCCTGCTGGTGATCGGGCGGATCTCCACCGGGCTCTTCATGGTGATCGCCGCCCTCTACGCGCCACTGATCGAGGGCTTCGGCTCGCTCTTCGCCTACTTCCAGTCGACCCTGGCCTATCTGGTGCCGGCGGTGGTCGCCGTCTTCCTGGGCGGGCTGCTGTCGCGGCGTCTGCCGCGAGAGGCCGGCACGCCGGCGCTCCTTGGCGGACTTCTCCTCGGGCTCGTGCTCTTTCTGGCGAAGGAGGTCACAGGCCTCTGGGCCGGCCTCGGTCTGCCGGCGGTCCACTTCACCTACATGGCGCTGTTGCTCTTCGTGGTCACCGCCGTCGTCCTGGTGCAGGCCGGCCTGCGGCGGGGCGCGCCGCCACCCGCGGACAGCCTCTTCAGACGCTTGGATCTGTCGCTCGGCGCCAGCGGTCGCTGGCTCAGCGACTATCGCGGGCAGGCGGCGGGCCTGGCCGTTCTGCTCGCCGTCCTGCTGGTCACGCTGGGCTGGACTTGATCGCGCCTTCCGGCGTGAGCTGCTCCGGAAAGAGGCCGCTCAGGAACAGGAAGCAGGTGTTCAGCGCCTGCTTGCGGTCGACGTTCTTGGGGTTCAGCAGGATGTCGAGCCAGAGGCCCTGGACCATGGCGTCGATGCCGTTGACCACCATCTCCGAATCGATCGTCCGGTTGGGTCCTTCGGCGATCAGCTCCGTCACCAGGGCGCGCATCATCTCGCTGTAGGCGTTGTCCCGGTCGGCGCAGAGCTTGACGTAGGTGGGACGCGACTTGGCTTCGCCCCAGAAGGCGTACCAGACCGCGATCTTCTTCCTGTTGCAGATCGACGGCTCGAAATCGGCCTCGACCAGGGCCAGAAGGCGCGCAATCGGGCTGCCGCCTGCGCGCTCCAGCGCGCTCTGCCAGTTCTGTCGATACTCCTCGGACAGGAAGCGCAAGGTCTCGATCAGGAGCTGATCTTTGCTTTCGAAATGAAAGTTGACGATGCCGCGCGACAGCCCGGCGCCGGTGGCGACATCCGCCAAGGTGGTCTCGGCGAAGCCCCGCTTCGCGATCGAGTCGATCGTGCTGTAGATCAGTTGCTGGCGCCGCAGCGCCTTGCTCTCGGTCCGCCGCTTCGGGCGCTCCTGCAGGTCCGCATCGTTCATCTAGGCTGCTTTTCCCGTGATTCTTAATGGCTTTTCGGGCCGCGCCCCGGATCAAGTGAGATCATAGTTGACTGAACGCTTAGCCAATGTATAGTGCTTTCACTTGGTCATCAAGCCGGTTTTGGAAAGGGAAGCTGCGCGGGCAGCGGAATGCAAGATGCGGGGCGTGGGGAGAGCGGTGCGCTGCGTGAAGAGTGGGTCGAGGCCGCTCTCGTCGATGCGTCGAAATTCGTCATACCCGATGTCGTGCCCGCGACAGGTTTCACTGGCAGTTCGTGGCAAGCAGGTCTTATTGGTGATTCGTCCAACAACCTGCCTATCCGGGAGCCTGCCTGCATGACCGCGCACCGTCTGGATCCGCTCTTGCGTCCCCAATCCCTTGCCATCTTGGGCGCCTCGGTGCGCGAGGGGCGGGTGGGCAACAGCTTCGTGAAGCAGTGCGTCAGCGCCGGCTACACGGGCCGGCTCTACCCGGTCAATCCGCTCTACGAGACCGTCGAGGGGCTGCCCTGCTACCCCTCGCTGGCCGCCCTGCCGGAGCAGGTCGAGCACGTGATCTTCGCGATCCCCAACGCCGCGATCGAGGCCGGGCTGGACGAGGCCATCGCGCACGGCGTCAAGGCTGCGACCATAGTCTCCTCGCTCTACCTGCCGGGCGATGGGGTCTCGCGCCTGCAGGACCGCGTCGCGGCCAAGGCGCGGGAGGCCGGTATGGTGCTCTGCGGCGCCAACTGCATGGGCTTCTACAATTTCGAGATCGGGCTCTGGGCCTGTGCTTACCTGACTCGGCCGAACCACCGGCCCGGCAACGTCACCTTCCTCACGCACTCCGGCTCCTCGCTCTGCTCGGTGATCGATTCCGAGGGGCGGATCGACTACAACTACGTGGTCTCGACCGGGCAGGAGCTGACGGTCACCCTGGCCGACTACATGGACTTCGCACTGGCCCAGCCCAGCACCGAGGTGCTGGCGGTCTTCATGGAGACGGCGCGCGATCCGGGACGCTTCGAGGCGGCCTTGGCCCGTGCGATGGCGCAACGTGTGCCGGTGGTCATGCTGAAGGTCGGGCGTACCGAGGAATCAGCGAAGCTCGCCACCAGCCATTCCGGCGCCATGGTCGGCGACGATGGCGCCTATCAGGCGCTGTTCGACCGCTATGGCGTGCACCGCGTCGATTCCCTGGACGAGCTAATCTACACCAGCCTGCTGTTCTCGCGGCTCGGCAGGCTGGGGCCGGGCGGGCTCTCGACCATCCATGACAGCGGCGGCGAGCGTGAGCTCCTGATGGATCTGGCCCACGCCAAGGGCGTGCGCTTTGCCGCGATCAACGACGAGACCACCCGGCGCCTGTCGGAGCGGCTGGAGTACGGTCTGCCGCCGGTGAACCCCTGCGATGCCTGGGGCACCGGCAACGACTTCGAGGAGATCTTCAAGGACTGCCTGGCGGCCTTGATGCAGGATCCCGACAGCGCCATCGGCGCGGTCGCCTGCGACCGCCTGCCGGAAGGGCTGCTGAACGCTGCGCACGTGCGCATCGCCCGCCATGCCGCAGCCCAGAGCGGGAAGCCGGTCCTGGTCTGTGCCAACCACCAGGGCACCGGCAACAACCTGGATCTGGGCGTGCTCGCGCGTGAGGGCCTGGTGGTGATGGATGGGATGCCGCAGCTGCTGCGGGCCGTCAGGGCGTTGACCGAGCATCGCGACTTCCAGCCGCCTGGCCGGCCGGTAGCGCCCGACCCGGCGATCGTGGCACGCTGGCGCGCTCGCCTGGCCGGCGGCGAGCCGCTGGACGAGGCGGCCGGGCTCGACCTGCTGTCCGACTTCGGGGTACCGACGGTCGAGCGTCGGACGGCCGACAGCCGCATCGGGGCGTTGGCAGCGGCGGAGGAACTGGGCGGGGCGGTGGCCTTGAAGACCGCCGAGCCCGGGATCGCGCACAAGTCCGACATGGGCGGCGTGCACCTGAACCTGGAGGGGCCGGAGGCCGTGGCTGCGGCCTATGACGATCTGGCCCGCCGGCTGGGGCCGCGCGTCCTGATCTCGTCCATGGCGCCCAGGGGCGTGGAGATGATCCTGGGGATCACCCGCGACCCGCAACTGGGTCCCACCCAGGTGATCGGCGCCGGTGGCATCTATGCCGAGGTGCTGAAGGACCTGGTGCTGGCCAGGCCGCCCTTCGATGCCGGCTGGGCGCAGCGCTTGATCGACCGCCTGCGCCTGCGGCCGCTGCTGGACGGGGTGCGCGGCCAGCCGGCGGTCGACGTCGCCGCCTTCGCCCGGGCCGCAGCGGCGCTCTCGGCCATGGCCGAGGCGCTAGGCGACCTGCTGGCCGAGGTCGACGTCAACCCCATCATCGTCAATCCCAAGGGCTGCCTTGCCGTCGACGCGCTGATCGTCCCGCGGCAGCAGCAGGAGGTGGTACAGGATCCGAGAGAGCCGCAAGGCTTGACGGCGCAGAGCGCTTAATCCGCGTCCCGCCGGTCATTCGGTAGGGGATGCGACGACTGATTGGACCGGCCGGCAGCGCTGTGCCCGCCCCCCGGTCCCTATCCCTTACTAGGACCCAAAGGACAGAATTATGAAACGCGCAAATATCAATCCCGAAGAGCAGTTGAAGCACCTGATCCACCCCTGGGAGGCGATGGGCAGCTTCCCCAGCGAGGGGCGTGGCTTCCTGAGCCATGCGGAAGGGATCTACGTCTATGATAGCGATGGCAAGAAGCTGATCGACGGCCCGGCCGGCATGTGGTGCACCCAGGTCGGCTACGGCCGCCAGGAGCTGGCAGACGTAATGGCCGAGCAGGCCATGAAGATGGCCTACTACAGCCCCTGGAACTTCGACCATCCGCTGACGACGGAACTGGCCGCCCGCCTGGCCGAGCGCTCGCCGGGCGACCTCAACACCGTGGCCTTCAGCACCGGCGGCTCGACCGCGGTGGACACCGCGTTGCGCTTCGTCATGTTCTACAACAACGTGAAGGGCAGGCCGGAAAAGAAGCACCTGATCGCGCGCGAGGCCGGCTATCACGGCTCGACCTACCTGGCTGCCTCGGTCACCGGCAAGGACCGCGAGCACAACTACTTCGACTTCATCACCGACACGGTGCACCGCATCTCCTCGCCCAACCCCTACAAGCGGCCGGAGGGCATGAGCGTCGAGGACTTCTCCGTGGCCAAGGTGAAGGAGCTGGAGGACAAGATCCTGGAACTGGGCCCGGACAAGGTCGCGGCCTTCATCGCCGAGCCGATCCAGGCTTCGGGCGGGGTGATCGTGCCGCCGCCGGGTTACCTCAAGGGCTGCCGCGAACTCTGCACCAAGTACGACATCATCTATATCTCCGACGAGGTGGTGACCGCCTTTGGCCGTCTTGGCCACTGGTTTGCCTCCGAGGATGTCTTCGGCATCGTCCCGGACATCATCACCTGCGCCAAGGGCCTGACCTCGGGCTACGTGCCGATGGGGGCGACGCTCTTCTCCGACCGGCTGATCGCGGACATCAGCGGTGACGGGCGCGAGGGCATCAACTTCGTCAACGGTTTCACCTATTCCGGCCACCCCGTGGCCTCGGCGGTCGCGCTGAAGAACATGGAGATCATGGAGCAGGAGGGGATCCTCGAGCATGTGCGCGAGATCAGCCCCTACTTCCTCTCCAAGCTGAAGGCGCTGGAGGAGATCCCGATCGTCGGCGAGGTGCGCGGCATGGGCCTGGTGGCCTGCGTCGAGTGCGTGATCAGCCGCAAGAGCAAGACGCCGTTGAAACTGGACCGCGCCATCGGCCGCCGGATCGACGAGCACTGCCATGAGCTGGGCCTGGTGGTGCGGCCGCTCTACCATATGTGCGTCATGTCTCCGCCGCTGATCATCACCAAGGAGCAGATCGACGACATGGTGGGGATCCTGCGCGAGGGCATCCTGCGTGCGCAGGCCGATGTGGAGCGTGAAGGCCTCTGGCACCCTGATGCCGCTTAAGACGCTCTATCCCGAGGCGCTCTACCGGCCGAGCGCCGTGGCCTCCTGGTGGGAGGCCTCGGCGCCGCCGGACCAGAGCGGCTTCGCGCCTTTCGAGGGAGAGGCGGAGACCGAGGTGGCGGTCATCGGCGGCGGCTATGCCGGTCTTTCGACCGCCTACCACCTGGCGAAGGAGCACGGCATCCAGGCGCATGTCCTGGAGGCCGGCCACATCGGCTGGGGCGCCTCGGGGCGCAACGGCGGCTTCTGCTGCTTCAGCCCCGACAAACTGGGCATCGAGGGGGCGATCAAGCGCTACGGGCTGGAGGAGACGCAGCGCTACTACGCCAGCCAGCTCGAGGCCATCGACCTGGTGGATGAGCTGGGCCGGGCGGAGGCCATCGACTTCGACCGCCAGGGCGAGGGCTTCTTCGAGGTCGCGCATGCGGCCAAGCTAGCGCCCGAGCTGGCCGAGGCGCAGGAGGCCTACCAGCGCTATTTCGGCATCGAGACCGAGCTGCTGTCGGCCGAACGCTTCGCCGAGGTCGGCCACCGCGGCACCGAGCAGTTCGGCGCGCTGCACGTGAAGCGCGGCTTCGCCCTGCATCCGCTCAAGTTCCTCTCCGGCCTGGCCCGGGCCGCGGCCGGCCATGGCGCCAGCCTGCACGGCTACAGCCTGGTCACCGGCTGGGAGCGGGAAGGAGCCTGGCACCGCCTGACGACGGAGCGGGGGAGCCTGAAGGCGCGCCGCGTGGTGCTGGCCACCAACGGCTTCCTGCGCGAGGGGCTGAAGCGGGAGTTCGACGGCCGCATGCTGCCGGCCCTGTCCAACATCCTGGTGACCCGGCCGCTGACGGCGGAGGAGCGAGCGGCGGAGAACTTCGTTACCGAGACGCCGCTCTTCAACTTGCGCCACCTGTTGTTCTTCTATCGCATGCTGCCCGACGGGCGCCTGCTGTTCGGCGCGCGCGGCGATGCCAGCGGCAGCGAGGCCTCCGGTGAGGCTATGCGCCGCTGGTTGGAGCGGCGCAAGGGCGAGGTCTTTCCCGGTTTCCGCGCGGCCGAGACCACGCACTTCTGGAAGGGCCTGGTCTCGCTGACCCGCGACCTCACCCCGGCGATGGGGCGCCTGCCGGAAGACGAGAGCGTGTTCTACGCCTTCGGCTGCCACGGCAACGGGGTGAACACCATGCCCTGGGCCGGCCGGCAACTGGCTCGCATGATCCGCGGCGCCAACCGCGACGAGGATCTGCTGCCGGCCGTGGTGCGCGGACCTGCCCCACGATTTCCCTTGCCCGGCTTGCGTAAGCTCTATTTACGCTTCGCCTACGCCTACTACACATGGCTCGACAGATAGACCAGCAGGAGCACCCAGAATGGCAGACGCCGGACGCCGTATCTTTCGCCAGGCCGACCGCAAGTGGGAGACCTATGACCTGGATGGGCCGGTCCAGGACGACTTCGGCCTGATCCCGCTTTCCTTCAAACGCGAGCTGGGGCAGGGCTGCTACTACATGCGGATGGATCCTGGTGCCGTCACCATCGCCCACAACCATCGTGGCATCGAGGACTTCATCGTGCTGGAGGGCGAGCTGATCGACGACGACGGCGTGGTGATCGGCCCCGGCGACTTCGTCAGCTACGAGCAAGGCAGCTATCACAACTCCCGGACCGAGACCGGTTGCGTGATCCTGGTCATCGAATGGCGGGAACAGAAGCTGGACTGATTGCAAGCGCGGTGGGGGACAAACGCGGCGAGCGCTGGTTCGCCGCGTTTTCCATTGTTCCGGGAATCTTTTCGGCGCGAAAGTGCTTGCTATTCTGATAGGAGAACGCGGATCGGGGACACGGGAGAGAAGAGTGAGCGACGACGCAGCAGTGAGCGACGGCAAGCGAGAGAGCGGCGCACAGAAGGCGAAGCGCTTCACGATCTGGGATTGGTTCCGGATCCTGGGGCGGACCTGGGCTGAGGCATCGAAAGACAATCTCACCCTGGTGTCGGCCGGCGTGGCCTTCTATGCCATCCTCGCGCTCTTTCCCGGCATCGCCGCCCTGGTCGCGCTCTACGGCATCGTTTCGGATCCGGTCGATATCCAGGTCCATCTGAAGACGATGGACGAGGTGCTGCCCGATTCCGCTTACAACATCATCGACCAGCAGGTGACCAAGGTGACCGGTGCCGGCCGGACGGCGCTGGGGTTCGCCACGGTCTTCTCCCTGGGACTGGCGCTCTGGTCGTCCAAGGCGGGGGTCAACGCGATGATCTCCGGACTCAACATCGTCTACAACGAGCGCGAGCGGCGAAACTACTTCGTGGCGCTGTTCATCGCCCTGGCGCTGACGGTGCTCTTGCTCTTCGTCGCCATGCTGTCGGTCGGCGTGGTGGTGGCGGCTCCGATCGTGCTGCAGTTCCTGCCGCTGGGGCCGATCGGCACCTGGATCGCGGCGATCCTGCGCTGGCCGGTGATCGTCTTCGCGGTGGTCCTGGCGATCAGTGCTCTCTACCGCTGGGGCCCCAGGCGTGCGGGTGCGCGCGTGAGCTGGCTCAGCTACGGGGCCGCTGTCGCGACCGCCATCTGGCTGGTGGCGTCGCTGGGCTTTTCCTTCTATGTCGCGAACTTCGCCAGCTACAACGAGACCTATGGTTCGCTGGGTGCCGTGATCGTGCTGCTGATGTGGTTCTTCATCAGCGCCTACGTCGTGCTGCTGGGCGCCGAGCTGAATGCACAGATCGAACGCTACGGCAATGGAAAGACAGAGATCACTGGCAGTGGAGTCGCGCCTTCATAGCACTCCAACTGCTATCCGTCGCTTCGCGGCGTTCGGGCCTTTGGCCGTATGACCTCCGCCTCGCGGAGCCCCGAAAAAGTCCCTTCCAGGTCTTGGAGTTGATCATAGGTGATCTCGTCGATCAGACCCAGATTGTGGAGATGGTGCACCAAGGATACGTAATTCACCTGTAGCTGGCGAGCCGCCTGCAAGGTTTCTTCCTTCGACAGACGACCGCTACTCAGGACGGCGCGAAGCAGTGGGCGTGGCATCAAGAACATGGCAGCGAAGGCATTGGCGCGCTTCTCGACACTCACCGGCGCCCAGGGTCCGCTGGTGTGGGTGACGCGTTTCGCATGTCCCCGGTCGTAGAGTATGTGACAGAGTTCGTGAGCGCAGGTGAAGCGCCGTCCGGCTTCATTTCGATTGTAGAGAGAGGTTCTGTTGACCAGGATGGCGGGACAGTAGCCCGCCCCGGCAACGGCAACGCCGCGAATGCTGCCGGTTTCCAGGTCCCTTTCTACAACTTCGATGCCCAGGGTCTCGAGAACCGCTGCGATATCGACAAGGCTTGCTCCATTTGGAAGGCCCATCTCGTCGAGCGCATCCTCGGCCAGTTCATAGCCTTGCAGATGGGGGCTCCCCAGGGGCGGTCCAAGCATATCGTCGGCTTTTTCTGATAGATTGTCCTGTTCTTCTCCGCCCTTTAGTTCTTGGAGAAAGTTCAGGAGCGCATTCGTGTCCTTTTGGCTTATGTCTGGATCGACTCCGCCAAACATTATTACAGCGTCATCAAAGCGTGTTACCACGGGAATGTGCAGTAGGCGACTCCTGGTAACCTCCAGGTCTTTTGTGACCGGGGATTTTCGAATCTTGTCGAGGATGGAGCAAGGAATGTACGCTTCCGCGAAGCGGCGAGGCTCGACCGCGTTGAGCGCCGACAGGTTCCCTTTCAGCGCGATCAACGCTTCCCGGTCTTGGGGGGCGGCGACATCCGATTCTATGAACCATTGAAGCGCTTTCCATAGCGGTTCGGCGATTTGCTCGATCGGAAAGACCGCAGAACCGGGCGACAGGGTGAAGGCAAAGCCATCGGGGGCATAGGCGGGCTGGCGCGCTGTCCAGGAGACCTCGGCATAGTCTTCCAGGCGGCGGACGAAGAGGTCCGGATAGAGTGCGCTGGGGTCCGCGGCCCGGATCGAGTGCCGACTCCACCAATCTTGGAAGCGTTGGTATTGTTCTCGATCTTGCGGGTCGCTCGACGCGATGAGTCGACTCATCGCGAAGGCGCTCGTACTTGCCGCCGTCAAGGCCTTGGTGTTGCTCGATGGGAGGCGTTCCTCGTGGAACAGGTCAACCCAGTTTCTGACAATCCACTGGAAAACAGGCAACAGGTACCATCTGACATAGGTCATGTCTCTGCCGGCCTGAGTGTGTCTGGTCAGTGTTTGATGAGAGATGGTAATCGAGATATCTCCGAGCGTGCTGCCGCCCTCCAACGGACGGCTTTCCGGAGGCTCGCGATCTGCAACTAGCCTGAAGGCGATTTGGAGCCGGCTCGCATCGCCGAACTTTACGAAATCGCCCGTCACCTGTCTGTCTCCAAGGGCCAGTCAAGATCTGACCGGTCAAAACTGAGGAAGCGCCTGATCTGCTGGCGGTTCACGAGGCCAGCCTGGCGCCATCGCTCGACAATATTGGGAGGCACGCTCTCCCAAGGGACCGGGTATCCGTGCCAGGTCCCGTCGTTGGTTTCCTTGGCTTGGAAGGCGATGCCTCTTCCGGTTGCATAGCGGCGGCCCGAAACCTCGTCCACAACGGCCTCGGAGAAGAGCCTTGCTGCCGCTGTGCTGGCCCAGTCGTGACTGAACATGTCTGTACGCAGGTTCCCTGTATCAGTCCAGTGCGTCCATTCCGGGCAATTGGTCCCTTTGGCGCCGCGGGCCGGCCTGGCCTTGTGCTTGGTCGATCCGCGATAGGGTGTATGGACAACGTCCATTGGTTTCTCTGTCAGGTTTCGGTTGCCGACACCCACCCTAGCATCAACGTGCTGCTGGCGTCAGTCGGCAGTGTCACTTGACAGGGACTCCGGTCGACGGCAGACGCATCGCGCCCGCTTCCCTCAGGTTGGGAAGCGGGCGCTTCGGTGCAGGCTCGGGCGCTCAGAGCAGCGCTGCGCTACTTGTACTCGACCAGGATCTCACGATAGGGCGTGGAACTCACGTTCTTGGCCTTGTGCTTGGCCGGGACGCGGACGCCCTTGCCCGGCTCGGAGAGCACTTCGAGGAAGCCGTTGTCCAGCTTCAGGGAGTAGACCGCGCCGGTCGGGACCTCCAGGGTGCCCAGGTCGTTGCCATCCTCGTCGAAGACCTGAAGGCTGGCTCCGGCGATGGAATACCACATGTAGTTATGCTCGTGGGTGTGCATCGGGGTCTCTTCGCCGGGCTCCAGGGTGAAATTCCAGACGATGACCTTGTCGTTCTCGAAGACCTTGTGGGATCCAACACCTGCCATGGGGTTCCTCCTTTTGGATGCCGCAGCTTGACGGCTGCCTTTACGGATTGCCTTGCGGGAGCCGACGCATCCAACCTTCGTCCGAAGGGGCTCTTCAACCTCTGGAAGCGCCAGCTTGTGCGAGACTAGGCGAGCGATCCATGGCCTGTCAATTTGCCGATCCCGGGTGTCTCTGCCTGCTGCCGCTGCGGTCGGTCAGGGCGCTGGAACTGTGGGGATTCATCGTGCTAGCCTCCCGGCGCTGTGATCACAGATCAAATCTTGACGGGATGGCAGGATGCAGATGATCGAGACGCGCCACGGGCCGGTGGCGCTGCGCGAGACCGGCCCGAAAGAGGCGCAGGCGGTGCTCTTCATCCACGGCAACTCCTCCTCCAGCGCGGTCTTTGAGAAGCAGTTCGGGTCCGACCTGGCCAAGCGCTATCGCCTGCTGGCCTTCGACCTGCCGGGCCATGGCGCCTCGCCGAAGGCCGCCGATCCCAAGGCCAGCTACTCCATGCCCTCCTACGCCGAGGCGGGGGCCGACCTGCTGACCGCGCTCGGGGTGGCGGAGCCGGTGGTGATGGGCTGGTCGCTCGGCGGCCACATCGGCATCGAGCTCACCCAGATCTATCCGGGCGTGAAGGCGCTGACCATCACCGGCACGCCGCCCTCCGGCCCGGGCGCGGAGGAGGTGACCCGCGCATTCGCCCAGATCCCCGAGATCGCCTTTGCCGCCCAGGAGGTCTTCACCGAGGAACAGGTGCAGACCTTCGCGCGCTTCATCTACAGCCTGACCAAGCCGGCGCCGGACTATCTGGTCGATACCGTCCGGAACTGTGACGGCCGCACGCGGCAGTGCATGTTCGCCGATTTCCTCGATCCGAACAGCCGGCTGAAACACCAGATCACCGTGGTCGCCACCTGGCCCAAGCCGCTGGCCATCATCCAGGGCAGCGACGAGCCTTTCATGGCAGCGAGCTATTTCGACGGCCTGACCTACGCCAACCTCTGGCGCGGGGCGGTACAGATGATCGAAGGCACCGGCCACGCCCCCTTCTGGGAGGCACCGGAGCGCTATAACCCGCTTCTAGACGCCTTCCTGGACGAGGTCTGCAAGTAAGGCGAATTGAAAACACATCTTCAAACGAAGGAGGAAAGCATGAGCTTGGGTGATGAGCTGGCCTACGCGTCGGCCTCTGAAATCGCGTTGCTGATCCGGCAGCGCAAGCTGTCGCCGGTCGAGGTGATCGACGCCTTCCTGGATCGCATCGAGAAGCGCAATCCGAGCATCAATGCCTTTGTCTTCGTCGGTACGGACGATGCCCGCAAGGCGGCGAAGGCGGCCGAAGACGCGGTGATGAGCGGTGCCGACCTGGGCCCGCTGCACGGTGTGCCGGTGGCGATCAAGGACCTCTTCGACTTCAAGCCGGGCTGGCCGGCGACCTTCGGCGGCATCCGCGCGATGAAGGACTTCGTAGCGGATCACCACTGCGCCTTCGCCGAGCGCATCGAGCAGGCCGGCGCCATCATCCTGGGCAAGACCAACAGCCCGGTGATGGGCTTCCGTGGCACCTGCGACAACTACCTCTTCGGGCCGACCTCCACGCCCTTCGATACCAGCTGCAACAGCGGCGGCTCGTCGGGCGGCAGTGCTGCGGCGGTTGCCGACGGACTGCTGCCGCTGGCGGAGGGCACCGACGGCGGCGGGTCGATCCGCATTCCCGCGTCCTTCTGCGGGGTCTACGGCTACAAGGCCTCCTTCGGGCGGGTGCCCCTGTTCTCGCGGCCCAACGCCTTCGGCGGAGATACGCCCTTCATCTTCGAGGGGCCGATCACCCGCACGGTGGAAGACACCGCGATCGCAATGACCGCGCTCTCCGGATATCACCCGGCAGACCCCTACGCGATCGACGAGACGGTCGATTTCCGCGCCGCGGTGCAGCGCTCGATCAAGGGCTGGAAGATTGCCTATAGCCCGGACTGGGACGTCTTCCCGGTCGATGCGCGGGTCGAGGCCTGCGTGCGCGAGGCGCTGAGTGCCTTCGAGGCCGCGGGCGCCACGGTGGAGGAGGTGAAGGTCGGCATCACCCGCGATCAGAAGGAGCTGGGCGATCTCTGGTGCCGTCTGATCATGCCGTTGAACGTGGCCGGCCTCGAGGGCTTCAAGGCCGCCGGCATCGACCTGCTCGGCGAGCACCGCGACGACTTCCCGCCGGAATACCTGCGCTGGATCGACGAGGGCTACAAGATGAGCGCGCTGGACTTCTACAAGTGTCAGGAGATCCGGACCGAGATCTACGATGCGGTCCAGGGCGTGCTGAACAACTACGACCTGATCGTGACTCCGACCCTGGCCTGCCTGCCGGTCAAGAACGCGACCGACGGCAACACCGTGGGGCCGAGCGAGATCAACGGCGTCGAGGTCAACAACCTGATCGGCTGGTGCCTGACCTATCCGATCAACTACACCGGCCATCCGGCGGCCTCCATCCCCGCTGGGCTGATCGACGGCCTACCGGTTGGCATGCAGATCGTCGGCCGGCGCTGGGCCGACGCCGACGTGCTGGCGGCCAGCGCGGCCTTCGAGCGTGTGCGGCCCTGGCGGGACAGCTATCAGATCTGCCGCGACCGGGCACTCTAGGGTAGAGCGATCGCGGAGGTCTTGCACCGGGGCTGTCGGCACAGACGTCGGCAGCCCCGTTTGCTGCGCACAATCAAAAGAGTTTTTGGAATACATGGTTAAGGAGAGGGTTAGCGGATGAGCCTGGGTGAGGAGTTGGCCTACAAGTCGGCGGCGGAGATCGCCATGTTGATCCGGCAACGCAAGCTGTCGCCGGTCGAGGTGGTGGAGGCCTTCCTGGGGCTGATCGAACAGCGCAACCCCAGCCTGAACGCCATCGTCTACGACGGCTCCGAGGATGCGCGGAAGGAGGCCAAGAAGGCCGAGGCCGCGGTGATGAGCGGGGTCGACCTCGGCCCGCTGCACGGCGTGCCGGTGGCGATGAAGGACCTCTTCGGCTCCAAGCCCGGCTGGCCGGTGACCCTGGGCGGGGTACGGGCCATGCGCGACCACAAGGCCGACAGGGCGTCGGCCTTCGCCCAGCGGATCGAGGACGCCGGCGCCATCATCCTGGGCAAGACCAACAGCCCGGTGATGGGCTTTCGCGGCACCACCGACAACTACCTCTTCGGGCCGACCTCGACGCCCTTCGACACCAGCCGCAACAGCGGCGGTTCCTCGGGCGGCAGTGCCGCCGCGGTGGCGGACGGGATGCTGCCGCTGGCCGGTGCCTCCGACGGCGGCGGGTCGATCCGCATTCCCGCGGCCCACTGCGGGGTCTATGGCTACAAGGCCTCCTACGGCCGTGTGCCCTATCTGACGCGCCCCAACGCGCTGGCCAGCACGGCGCCCTTCCTCTTCGAGGGGACGGTGAGCCGGACGGTCGAGGACGCGGCCATCGGGCTCACCGCGCTTGCCGGCTATCATCCGGGCGATCCCCATGCGGTGGACCAGACCCTGGACTATCGTGCGACACTCACCCGCTCGATCAAGGGGATGAAGATCGCCTACAGCCCGGACTGGGACGTCTATCCGGTCGAGGCCGGCGTGGCGGCCTGCGTGCGCGAGGCCGTTGGGGCCTTCGAGGCGGCCGGTGCGGTGGTGGAAGAGGTGAAGGTCGGCGTGCAGCGCGACCAGCTTGAGCTGAGCGATCTCTGGTGCCGTCTGATCATGCCGCTGAACGTGGCCGCCATGGAAGGCCTGAAGCGGGCGGGCAAGGACCTGCTAGGCGAGCACCGCGACGACTTCCCGCCCGAGTACCTGGACTGGATCGAGAAGGGCTATGCGATGAGCGCGCTGGACTTCTACCGCGACCAGGAGATGCGCAGCGAGGTCTATGACCAGGTCCAGGGGGTGCTGAACCGCTACGACCTGATCGTGACCCCGACCCTGGCCTGCCTGCCGGTGAAGAACAGCGACGACGGCAATACCGTGGGCCCGCGCGAGATCAACGGCGTGACGGTCGATCCCCTGATCGGCTGGTGCATGACCTACTTCACCAACTTCAGCGGCCACCCCTCGGCCTCGATTCCGGCGGGGCTGGTCGACGGCCTGCCGGTCGGGCTGCAGATCGTCGGACGGCGCTGGGCCGACCTCGACGTGCTGGCGGCCAGCGCCGCCTTCGAGCGGGTCCGCCCCTGGCAGGAGAGCTACGAGATCTGCCGGAACCGACCGCTGTAGGAGGGCGGACGATGGGCCTGCCGGAACGGATGAAGGGCGTTGTTCTGACCGGGCACGGCGGGCTCGACAAGCTGGAGTGGCGCGAGGACCTGGCGGTGCCGGTCCCGGCATCCGGAGAGGTGTTGATCCAGGTGGAGGCCTCTGCGGTCAACAACACCGACATCAACACGCGCACGGGCTGGTACTCCAAGGCCGTGCGGGGCGACACCGCAGCCGGCGCGAGCGCGGGCTATGGCGGGGCGGCTGACCAGGACGGCAGTTGGTCCGGCGTCCCGCTCTCCTTTCCGCGCATTCAGGGAGCGGATTGCTGCGGCCGGACCGTAGCCGTCGGCGCGGCGGTCTCGCCCGGACGCATCGGCGAGCGGGTCCTCGTCCGTGCGATCCAGTCGCCGCAATCCGACGAAGGCGACCTTACGACCAATACCTTCGGTTCGGAACGCGACGGCGCCTTTGCCGAGTACACCACGGCGGCTGCGGAGGATGCGGTCGCGGTGCACTCCGATCTGGGCAGCGTCGAGCTGGCCTCCTTCCCCTGCGCCTTCTCGACGGCCGAGGGCATGATCCAGCGGGGCGCGCTCGGGGCCGAACGTGTGCTGATCACCGGGGCGTCGGGTGGGGTCGGCTCAGCGGCGATACAGCTCGCCAAGCGGCGCGGTGCCCGGGTGACTGCCTTGACTTCCGCGGCGAAAGCAGAGGCGCTGCGAACGCTGGGGGCAGACGAGACCCTGGATCGCGACGAGTCACTGCCGGAGCGCGCCTTCGATTTGGTGCTCGATCTGGTCGGGGGGCCGCGCTGGAGCGACCTGATCGGGGCGCTGCGCAACGGCGGCCGCTACCTGGTGGCGGGCGCCATCGCCGGCCCGATCGTCGAGCTGGACCTGCGTAGGCTTTACCTGCGCGACCTGACCTTCTTCGGCTGCACGCATCAGCCGGCCAGGGTCTTCACCGACCTGGTCGGCTACATCGAGGCCGGCGAGATCCGCCCGCTGGTCGCCGAGACCTTTGCACTCAAGGACATCAAGGCGGCCCAGGAGGCCTTCCTGACCAAGTCCCACGTGGGCAAAGTTGGCCTCTCGGTCTGCGGGTAGTCCTGGCCGAGCGCGAAGTCCGGCGTCCGAGGGCGGCAAGCCCGCCTGATTGAGCAAAGCTGTTGGTCGTCTGCGGCGATACCGCAGCGCAGGGCTATCCTGTAGGGAGAGCCATGCTCCTCGCCGCTACAACGCCGCCGCGACTCTTCACGCTGGTGATCCTCACCGCCTTCTCGGTGCTCACCCTCAACATCTTCGTGCCCTCGCTCGCCAGCATGGCGGAGGATTTCGAGACCGAGTACGGCGTCATCACCCTGGCGATCGCCGGCTACCTGGCGGTCACGGGCGTCCTGATGCTGGTGATCGGGCCGTTGTCCGACCGCTTCGGGCGGCGGCCGGTGCTGCTCTCAGCCGTGACCGTCTACATCGTCGCCTCGCTGGCCTGCACGTTCGCCCAGAACGTCTGGCTGTTCCTGGCCTTTCGCCTGGTGCAGGGCACGATCATCGGCGGCTGGACCCTGTCGTTGGCGGTGATCCGCGATACCGCCCCGCCCAGGGAGGCGGCGAGCCGGATCGGCTACGTCACCATGGCGATGGCGGTGGCGCCGATGCTGGCGCCGATCGCCGGCGGGTTTTTGGAGACCCACTTCGGCTGGCGTGCGACCTTCCTCTTGATGGCGGCCTTGGGCGTCTTCGCCTTCCTCCTCGCCTGGGTCGACCTGGGCGAGACCAACCATAGCCGCTCCGAGACCTTGACCCAGCAGCTCCGCAGCTACCCCGCTCTGCTGCGCGAGCCGCGCTTCTGGGGCTATGCGCTCTGCCTGGCCTTTTCTTCCGGCGCCTTCTACTCCTTCATCGCCGGCGCGCCGCTCGTCGCGGTCTCGGTCCTCGGCCTCTCGTCCGAGGCCTTGGGTCTCTACCTCGGCACCATCACCGCGGGCTTCTTCCTGGGCAGTTACCTCTCCGGACGCTACGCCGGCCGTTTTCCGCTCACCAGCATGATGCTGGCCGGCCGCATGGTCTCGGCGGCGGGTCTGACCCTGGGTCTGGCGCTGATGGCCGCCGGTTACGTCAACGTCGTCACCTTCTTCGGCGCGACGGTCTTCGTCGGCATGGGCAACGGCCTCACCATTCCGAGCTGCAGCGCTGGCGCGCTCTCGGTACAGCCGCGGCTGGCGGGCAGCGCCTCTGGCCTAGCGGGGGCGGTGAACCTATTCTGCGGCGCCGTCCTCACCACCACGGTGGGAGCGGTCGTCGGAGGCGCACAGGCGGCGGCCATTCTGCTCGCCATCCTGCTGCTGCTCTCCTGCCTGGGCCTCACGGCCGTCCTCTTGGTGCGCCGGCTGGAGCGCCGCTCAGCCGCTACGGCCGCCGCCTAGAAGGTCTGCGGACCGCGGCGGCGTGCCAGGCCGAGGCGAAAGATCGAGGTCGGACGGTGCGGTAGGGGGTGCGGCATGATCGGGTCGGGTCCCCAGCCGACATCGAGGGTGGAGGAGCCGGGAAAGCTGCCGGCGCGATCGACGTAGGCCGGAGAGCGGTCCAGGCCGACGGCCGGGGCCACCCGGGTCAGCAGACCCAGGGGTGACTCCTGATCGACCAGGTATCGGTTCAGGTCGGCATCGGTGACCGGCTGTGGCGGCTCGCGGTTCTCGGCGAAGCGCAGGCCCAGCATGGCGGTCTTGGCCAGCGCCACGCGCACAAGCCAGCTTCCACCGCTCTCGGCGCGCTTCAGCAGGGCCGCCAGCACGCCGATCGCGCCCAGACAGCCCGAGCCGTAGTCGTTGAAGTAGGCCGGCACCAGGGCGGACTTGCCCAGCTTTGCGCTGTGGAGCGCTGCCATGCCGGTCGCCGCTTGCGCCAGTTGCTCCCAGCCGCGGCGCTGGGCCCAGGGGCCCTGAAAGCCGTAGGCATCGACCTCGACGCAAATCAGGCGCGGGTTGATCCGGGCAAGCGCGTCCGGCCCGAAACCGCGCGCCGCGAAGGAGCCGGGTCGGAAGCCCTGGATGAAGACGTCGGCCTCGCGCAGCAGCTCCAGGGTGCGGGCACGGTCGCCCTCGTCGCGCAGGTCCATGTAGGTGGTCTTCTTGCCGAAGGATGTATCGACGTCGAAGCCCAGGATGTGGTCCTGGTAGGGATAGCGGCAGTGGATCACGTCGGCGCCGTGCTCGGCCAGCAGCTTGCCGATCGCCGGGCCGGCGATGACGTGGGTGAAGTCGAGCACGCGCAGCCGCTCCAGCGGCCGGAAGGCGGCCTCGGGGAGGGCAACGGCCGGCCCGTCGGCCAGCCGGGTCAGTTCGATCGGCGGCGCCTCGGCGATCGCCTGGCCTT
The DNA here is from genome assembly GCA_046233115.1 of Rhodospirillaceae bacterium N.6G. Taxonomy (GTDB): domain Bacteria; phylum Pseudomonadota; class Alphaproteobacteria; order Kiloniellales; family JACOMY01; genus JACOMY01. The sequence continues at coordinate 282,167 of JBJXHM010000001.1, forward strand.
GCGGGTGGGCCTGCCATTCCTCCGGGCTGCGCTTGATCGCGGCACAGAGGCCGAGGGCCGAGAGGTCGTCTTCCAAGGTCTGGGCGTCGTGCCGGGCCACGCGCTTGGCGATGGCCGCGCGCTCGCTGGGGCAGTCGAGGTAGCGCAGGATGCCTTCACGGAGATGCTGGTAGGCGCCGTTGAAGAAGATCTCGCGCCCGTCGCGGGTCGGGTAGAAGCCGTTCACCGGGGTGAAGACCGGACTGATGTCGAACTGCCAGCCGCTCTGGAAGAAGTAGGCCACCTCGTTGAACAGGAGCTGGGCGTGGCGCCGGTCGATCGTGATCCGCTGCTTGCCCAGTCCGCGGCGCTCACCGACCAGGGCGACCAGACTGCCGAGGGCACCCAGCGCGGCGGCGGCGAAGTCGGCGGTCTCGATGACGGACTCGACGGAACTCGGGGTCTGCTCCACCTGCAGCCGACCAAGGTCGAGATCGGGCAGGTCGAGGCCACGGGTCATTGTCTGGAAGATCTCTGTCTGACGGGTGGTGAACATTGCCCTCTTGCCCCCTGGATGGCGGGATCTCGGCAGCGACGGTAGCGGACAAACTTCTATTGCTCATAGGGAAACTTGGGCGTGCTGACATGGGCGCCGATTGCAAGCAGGCGCAAGACCCGGAACGCGCGATCCGCGGCTGCACCGCCATCATCGAGTCGGGGCAGTGGTCCGGAGAGGCACTTGCTGCCGCCTACAGCTATCGTGGCTGGTCTTATGGCGCACTCGGTCGCCAGGAGTTGGCGCTGGCCGATTTCAAAAAGGCAATCGATGTGAGTCCCGATAGCTACTTCGGCTATGGCAACCGGGCGCAGATCTACAGTGCCCAGGGTCAGTATGACCGTGTGGCGGCAGACCTCAGCAAAGCGCTGCAGCTAAGCCCGGACCATCCCATGCTGCTGGTGCAGCGTGCTCGGGCCTACTAAGGGGAAGGGTTCTATGCGAAAGCCATCGCCGGCTTCGAACGGGCGGAGTAACTTGCCCCCGCTGGTACCAGGCTCTTCGCCAATCGGGCTTACTCCTACATCAAGCTGGGACAGGCGAAGCGCGCGCTCGCGGACCTACGGCGGGCGGAGCGTCTGGAGCCGGGGAACGTTGGCGTGATCCTGGGGATCGGCATGGCATTGATCGTGGCCGGGCGGCCGGAGGAGGGACTGGCCTCTAGCGAGCGGTCGATGGCCGTCGGTGGCCGGCAGAGCGTGCGGGACTACCAGAAGACCCTGGCCGCTCAGGGCGACGACCCTGGCCCGATCGACGGCAGCTATGGCGCCAGGACCCGAGCCGCACTGCGCGCCTGCATCAAGGCTGGCTGCCTGCTGGTAACCTAGGGGCGGGACCCTGTCGGGTCCACAAGATGATGGCAGCGGCGGGACGATTGTCCCGCAGCTTGTCGCCGTCGTAGCCGCCGTCTGCGAGCAGGGGGCTGGGAGCCTGGACTTGGTCGACCAAGGGGTAAGACATCAGCCCTGGTGCCGATAGGAATGGTGCAGGGGACGGAGGCCATTGAATTTTTTCTCTTTGATCGCTATATCTTGTAGTTGAGACGCAGCCTGTGTCCTAGATGTGTTTCCAGTCATGCTTTCTTTGTCGGCATATTTTGCGGAGAGCAACATCTTCTGATTCCGAGAAGATCTGCGTTCCGACGCTGTTGCCTGCAAAAAGAGCGCCATGAGCGCGCGTAAGAATCGTGGCGTTTTCTTGCCAGCGACCACCTCTCGCCGAGTGGGGGAGAAGGTGGGATCTGATCCATGGTGGCGACTTGCTTGAGCCTTTCGGGCGGGCAGGCACAGGGCGATCCAAGCGCTCGGATACAAGCAAAGCAGTTCTTCTGACTGTTTTTCTGAAAATGTTAAAGGAGAGCTAGGCATGATGCCAGCAGATCGAAAAGACCTGGGCCCAGTTATGAGTCCTGAGGCCTCTGGCAAGATGGAAAAGTATGGCATCACGCGGGTTCCCATCGATTACTTCTACTATGGCCGCTACCGCTACACGATCTTGGAAGACGCGGTTGCAGAAGCGAGGCGGGATCAAAGGTCGGACTGAGCACAGCACAGCATGACCGACGACCCAAGCAGGCCGGTTCGACGGCAGGAGGACACCTCAACCGGGAATGCGAGCCTCCGCCGCGAGATGGCCCCGTTTCAGGCCCCTATCCTACGCAGGAGCCTGTCACAACTTCTCACCTCGTTCGGCGGCTTCTTCGCCACCTGCGCGGCCATGTATGCCCTAACCGATCTGTCCTACTGGGCGGCGCTCGCACTCGTGCCGCTGGCCGCGGGCTTCCTGGTACGTATCTTCATCATCCAGCACGATTGCGGCCACCTGGCATTCTTCCGCTCGCGCCGTGCCAATGACATCGTCGGGTCCCTGTGCAGCCTGCTGACGCTGGCACCCTATGCGTCCTGGCGCCGACAGCATGCGGCTCACCACGGCGTCTGGAACGATCTCGATCGCCGCCAGAGCGGGGCCGATATCTATTCCTCCTGCCTGACCGTGGCCGAGTATCGGGCACTGAGCCCAAGACAGCGCTGGTGGTACCGCACCACGCGGCATCCGCTTGTCGCCAACCTGCTCCTGCCGCCCTTGGTTTTCACCCTGCTCTACCGGCTGCCGTTCGACATGCCCAAGTCCTGGCGGCTGGAGCGGCGCATGGTCCACCTCACCAGCCTCGCGCTGGTGGCGATCCTGGCCGGACTCGGCCTGGTGCTCGGTTACGATCGCGTGGCTGTCGTTCAGCTTCCGATCATGATCCTCGCAGCGATCGTCGGCGTCTGGCTCTTTTCGGTGCAGCATCGCAGCGAAAAGACTCGATGGTGGCGCAACAAGACGTGGGATCCGACCTCTGCAGCCCTGCACAGTTCGACCTACCTGCACCTGCCGAGGATCCTGCAGTGGTTCACCGGCAACATCGGCTTTCATCACGTGCATCACCTGAGCCCGCGCGTGCCCAACTACCGACTACGGCAGTGTCACGAACTGATCGCATCTCGTTTCAACGGTCCGGTGCTGTCGGTCTGGGAGGGGTTCAAAGCCTTGCGGTTCACGCTTTGGGACGAGGAGCGCGGCCGGATGGCGACGTTCCGCGAACAGGCCCGCGGTGCCACGCCGTGAGGCTGTTCGAGTGCCAGCAGTGCGGCCAGCTCCTCTACTTTGAGAACACCCGCTGCGAGAAATGCGGACACGTTCTGGGCTATCTGCCCGACCGGACCCTGCTCAGCGCCATGACGGCCGAGGGCGGGGACCGCTGGCGCCCTTTGGCCACCGACGATGAACACTCGCGCTTCTGCGCCAATGCCCAGTACGGCGTCTGCAACTGGCTGGTGCCGGCCGACGGGCCGGACGCCTTCTGCCAGGCCTGTCGGCTCAACCGGACGATACCGAACCTCGACGTTTCCAAGAACCTCCTCCTCTGGCAGCGCTTGGAGGCCGCCAAGCATCGCCTGGTCTACGGGCTGCTGCGCTTCGGACTGCCTCTGGCGAGCAAGGCCGAGGACGCGGAAAAGGGGCTGGCCTTCGACTTCCTGGCCAGCGGCGGCTGGCCTTTCCAGGAAAGCGCACAGGTCATCACGGGTCATGCCCGAGGCCTGATCACCATCGACATCTCGGAGGCTGACGACGCCGAGCGGGAACGTCATCGCCGCGACATGGCCGAGCCCTACCGCACACTTCTCGGGCACTTCCGCCACGAGATCGGCCACCACTATTGGGAGCGGCTGGTCCGGGACAGCATATGGCACGACGCCTTTCGGGAGATGTTCGGTGACGAGCGCGGCAACTATGTCGTCGCATTGGAGGAGCACTACAGGATAGGTCCGCTGCCCGACTGGCAGGAGCACTACGTCAGCGGCTATGCCAGCGCCCACCCCTGGGAAGACTTCGCCGAGACCTGGGCGCACTATCTGCATATCGTCGATACCTTGGAGACGGCGGACGCCTTTGGCCTACGCGTTCACCCCAGGGCCGGGCGCAATCCCGGGCTCGAGATGGCGATCGATTTCGACCCCTACCGGCAGCAGGAATTCGAAGCGCTGCTCGGGGCATGGCTCCCGCTCACCTACGCCGTAAACAGCCTCAACCACAGCATGGGCCAACCGGACCTCTACCCCTTCGTCCTGACGCCGACGGTCATAGGGAAGCTCCGCTTCGTCCATGGTCTCGTGCATGGTGGTCTGGTGCAAGGCAATGCCAGCGAGAATCGGAGCGCGAGCGCCTGAGAGACTCCTGACCGTCGCAACGGAGGCCAGAGATCGAATCTCTCAGGCTGCTGCCTTGAGCCAATCGCGCGTCTAGATCGGGGTGACGTCGTCCCGCTCTACGCGAACCACCAGCGCTCCAGGCACTTGGTACCGTCGAGGTCCCAGGAGGCTGCCAGGCGGCCGTGCTGCACCTGCTCGTTCATCGCGAAGACGTAGTTGGCGAAGAGCGGGATGATGGCGCCGCAGTCGTCGCTGCAGAGGCGCTGCATCTCCGCGTACATCTCCGCGCGCTTGGCCTCGTCGGACTCGACCCGGGCGGCGCGCAGCAGCTCGTTGAAGCGCGGGTTCTTCCAGTTGGTCTCGTTCCAGGGCGCGTCGTCGGAGAAGGCGGTGGAGAACATCATGTCCTCGGTCACGCGCGGGTTCCAGTAGGTGGCGGTCCAGGGCTTCACCCGGCTGATGTTGGTCCAGTAGCCGTCGTTCGGGGTGCGCACCACCTCGATGTTGATGCCGGCACCCTTGGCGCTCTCGCTGTAGAGCACGGCACCGTCGATGGCGCCGGCAAAGGCGGCGTCGGCAGCATAGAGCTGGACGTTGATCTCCGACAGGCCGGCCTGCTTCAGGTGGAACTTGGCCTTGTCCAGGTCGTAGGGCCGCTGCGGCAGCTCCACATGGTACTTGTAGGTGCGCCCGATCGGGTTGTCGTTGCCGAGGTAGCCGTGGCCGTAGAGCAGCTTGCGCAGTAGCTCCTCGCGGTTGATCGCGTACTTCAGCGCCAGGCGGACGTCGGGATTGCTGAAGGGCTCGCGGTCGACCATGGCGACATAGGCGTACCACTGCGAGCCTGAGGGCTCGGCGATCTTGATGTGCTCGTTGCGCTTCAGCAAGTGCAGGGTCTTCAGGTCCATGCGGTCGGCGGCGTCGACCTCGCCGGTGACCAGCGCGTTGGTGCGCGCCGGCACGTCGATGATCGAGAGCACCACCGCCTCGTCGAAGTGGCCCTTGCCCGCCTTCCAGTAGTTCGGGTTCTTCACCAGCTCGGCACGCTGGCCGGGCTCGAAGTTCTTGACCTTGAAGGCCCCGGTGCCGATGCCCGACAGGATGTCCAGCTCGCCCTTCACCAGCGGCATCATCGGCGCGTGGTAGTCGGTCAAGAGGGCAGGGAAGCCGACGTTGCCCTCGGAGAGCGTGATGACCAGGGTGTGGGAGTCTTCCTTCTTGATCTCCTGGATCGACTTCAGGATCGCCTTGGCCGGCGACTTCGAGTCCGGGCCGATCTGGTACTGCAGCGAGGCGATGGCGTCGTCGGCGTCGAAGGTCTTGCCGTTGTGGAACTCGACGCCCTTGCGCAGCTTGATGGTCCAGGTGGTGGCGTCGTCCGAGGCCTCCCAGCTCTCCGCCAGCTCGGGCACCAGCTCGTCGTCGTTGTTCATCTCGGCCAGGCAGTTGCGCAGGCCGTAGCCGACCGTCTGCATGTAGGTCTCGTAATAGGTGGCCGGATCGAAGGTGTCGGAGGTGGCACCGCCGCCGATGGCCATGCGGAGCGTGCCGCCGGCCTTGGGCTCCGCCGCCTGCAGCGCCTTGCCGGCCAGTGCCGTCGCCGCGGGCAGGCTCACCCCCAGCGCCAGGCTGCGGCCCATGAACTCCCGCCGGGACATGCGCCCCTTGGTCAGGAGCGATGCGTAGTGGTCTATCTGCTTGTTCTCGGACATCTCGAACCCCTGTTCGTTGGGTGACGGCAGCTTTCGTGCCAGAGTTTTATATTGTAAAACTAAGGTTCTGTGATATGAGAACAGTACCGATACCGGAAGGCCTCGTCAACGCCGCTCAGCCCGCTATGGTCTGCGCGTTGGCGGCAGCGCGGCCCACCGGCAACGCGGGGCCGAAGGAATGGGAAGGAGAAGGGGCGTCGTGGGCAGCTCGATTATCGACAAGACTGTGCTGCTGCTGGAGGTGCTGGGAGAGGCCTCGCGGCCGCTGAGCTTCAGCGAGCTGGTCGACGCGAGCGACCTCAACAAGAGCTCGGTCCACCGCCTGCTGGCCAACCTGCTGGAACATCGCTTCGTGCACTACGACGAGCGCGGCCGGGCCTATTCGCTCGGCCCCAAGCTGCTGGGCCTGGCCCGCAAGGCCCGCCACGGCTACGATCTGCAGAGCGTCGCCTACGATGAGATGCACCGGCTCTACGGCCAGGTACGCGAGAGCGTGGCCCTGGGCATCCTGCAGTACCGGACCGTGACCTATGTCCGCACGATCGAGGCGCACCACGACTGGTCCATCGTCCAGTCGCAGGAGCTCCGCGAGCCCTTCCACTCGACGGCGACAGGCAAGGCCCTGGTGGCCTTTCTGCCAAGCGAGGCGCGCGAGGCCCTATTGAAGGGCTATGACTTCCCCCGCTTCACCGAACGTACCATCACCGATCGGGAGACCTTCGAGGCGGAGGTCGAGCGGATCCGACGTCGCGGCCTGGCGACCAGCGACCGGGAGAACTTCGACTACATCAACGGCATCGCAGCACCGATCTTCAACTACGTCGGTGAGCCCATCGCGGCGCTCAACGTCTGGGCGCCGACCTTCCGCCTACCGCTGGAGCGACTGCTGGAGTGGGGCGACGCTCTCCGGGCCTCGGCCCAGCGCATCTCGGAGACCATCGGCAACAGCGACCACCCGCTGGACGCCTTGCTTTAGACGCTCCCTCAGCCGCCGGCCGTCTCGCGGTTGTCGCGGAAGCGCATCCAGCGGGTGACCCAGTCCGCGCCGATGTGGTGGAAGCCGTAAAAGGGGAAGGCGCGGATCGGGCTGACCGGGAAGGGCAGGTCGCGCTCCTCCTTGCCCAGCGCCCGCTCGGCCAGGATGCGGCCCATCACCGTGCTCATCGCCACGCCGCGGCCGTTGTAGCCCAGGCCGGCGATAAGGCCGGGGGCCGGCTCGTGCAGGTGGGGCAGGTGATCTTGGGTGACGGCGATGCGCCCGCTCCAGCGGTGTTCCCAGCGCACGCCCTTCAAGGCGGGGTAGACCCGCGCCAGCTCCCGGTTCATCGCCTCGAAGTAGCTGGGATCCTCGCGTCCGGTGATGCTGCCGATGCTGCCGAAGAGGATGCGGCCGTCCGGCTCGTGACGGCCGTAGAGGATGGTACGCCGGGTGTCGGCGATGGTGCGCCCGCCCGGCAGGACATGCGCGAAGGTCTCGGCGTCCAGCGGCTCGGTCGCCGCCTGGATCGAGACCAGCGGGATCACGCTGCGCGCCAGGCCCGGCCAGAGCCCATCGCTGTAGCCGTTGGTGCAGAGCAGCACTTGGTTGGCCGTAACGGCACCCTGCGGCGTCCGAACCTGCCAGCGATCCTTGCTGCGGGTGAGGCTCCTGGCCGGAGAGCCGCTGTAGATCGCGGCACCGGCGCCCTGCGCTGCGCGCGCGAGGCCGCGGGCATAGGAGAGCGGGTGCAGCGCCCCGCCGCTCGCCATCAGGGTACCGCTGCGATAGCGGCGAGTGCCGCTGGCGCGCTCCATCGCCTCGCCGTCGAGGAACTCGATCTCGGCACCATGGCGCCGCCAAGCCTCGGCGATGCTGCGGGACTGGCGCTTGGCCTTGTCGCAGTGGTCGGCACGGATCCAGCCGTTCTGCCGGGCGCCGCAGTCGATGCCCCGGTCGCGGATCAGCCCGAAGGTCTCGTCGCCCGAGCCCAGCATGGCTTGCGCCGTCAGCGGCAGCCGCTCCGGGCCGACCATGGCGGCGATCTCGTCGGGTCCGTTCAGCGGCGGCAGTGGGTTCACCTGGCCGCCGTTGCGCCCGGAGGCGCCCCAGCCGACGTCGCAGGCATCGATCACCGCGACCTTGCGGCCCGCCTCGGCCAGACAGAGGGCGGCACGCAGGCCGGTGAAGCCGGCACCGATCACCAGGCAGTCCAGGTCCAGGCTCTCCGCCAGCACGCCGGTCGCCGGCGCCGGGGTGGCGGTTGCGACCCAGTAGGAGGCCGGCCAGGACCAGGTGGCGGCGGTCACGGGATTGATCGATGGGCTGTTCACGCTCCGCTCCTAACTCGCCGGACTCTCAGGTTCTCGGAAACCCTGCGGGATTTGCCTCGACAGCCCGCCTGCTCGTCAAGTATTTTTCTATTACAAGACTATAGTTTTGTATAACGGAACTATGCCATGGCCGAGAGAGTGAGCGTAAAGCGGGGCGGGCGTCGAACCCGCCTGGAACGGGTCTACGAGGCGCCGGCCCCCCTGCCGGAGGGCATCGCCGGAGGGCTCTTTCGACCATTGAGCGCTGGCGATGTGGAGCGCATCCACCGTGCCGCACTCGAGGTTCTCGAGCGGGTCGGCATGGCACAGGCGACCGAGAGGGTGCGGGATCTGGCGCTCGCGCGGGGGTGCCGGTTGGACGACCAGGGACGCCTGCTGTTTCCGGCCGCCCTGGTCGAAGACACCCTTGCCCAGGCCTGCCGCTGTTTTCCGCTCTTCGGCCAAACTCCGCGCCATGATCTGGAAGCGCGTGCCGGGCGCCTCCACTTTGCGACCGGAGGTGCCGCAGTCTCGATCCTGGATCGCGAGAGCGGTCACTACCGCCCCTCGACCCTGGCCGATCTCTACGATCTGGCGCGCCTCGCCGACACCCTGCCCAACATCCAGTGGTTCGCCCGGCCGGTCGTCGCCACCGACATCGCCGACTGGCGTGAGCTGGATCTGAATACGGTCTACGCCTGTGCAGCCGGTACGGCGAAGCATCTGGGCTCAAGCATCACCCTGCCAGGTCACGTCGCCGACATCGTTCAGATGCTCGATCTGGTGCTGGGCCAGGAGGGGAGCTTCAAGCGACGGCCCTTCCTTTCGGTTCACGCCACGACCATCGTCTCACCCCTGACCTTCGCACCCGACAGCCTGGAGGTTGCCACCGAAGCGGCGCTGATCGGCATGCCGGTGCACAGCCAGACGGGTCCGCAGGCGGGTGCTACCGCCCCGGCCGCCCTGGCCGGAACCTTGGTCCAGGTGGTTGCCGAGACCCTGGCCGCGCTGACAGCGATCAACCTGGTGCGACCCGGACATCCGGTGATCGCCGGCGGTTGGCCCTTCGTCTCGGACCTGAGGACCGGTGCCTTCACCGGTGGTAGCGGCGAGCAGGCGCTGTTGAGTGCCGGCCTGGCCCAACTCATGACCTTCTACGACCTGCCGAGCGGAACGGCGGCCAGCATGACCGACTCGAAACTGCCGGACAATCAGGCGGGCTTCGAAAAGGGGGTGACCACCTTGCTGACGGCGCTCAGCGGCCCGACCTTCCTCTACGAGTCGGCCGGCATGCTGGCGAGCCTGATGGGCTGCTCGGCCGAAGCGATGGTGATAGACGACGAGATGCTCTCGTCCATCCGCCGTTGCATGCGCGGCATCGAGGTAACGGACGACAGCCTCTCGGTGGAGGTCATTGCCGAAGCCGCCCGCGGCCCGGGGCATTTCCTGGGGCACGCGCAAACCCTGGCCCTGATGCAGAGCGAGTACGTCTATCCGCGCCTGTCGGACCGCAGGTCGATTCAGGTTTGGCAGGAAGGTGGAGCGGAAGACATCCACCGGCGCGCCCGCCGCCAGGTGGAGGAGACCTTGAGCCGACACTATCCAGGTTACCTCGGCGCCGAGGCCGACAGACACATCCGCGACCGCTTTCCTATCCATCTGTCGCCCGCAGCCATGCAGCGCTCTGCGCGGGCCGATACGAACAAGGGGGAGGGCGCGTGACGGAGTCAGCCAAGGTCGTCATCATCGGCGGCGGGATCGTTGGCTGTAGCCTGCTCTACTGGCTCTCCCGTCTGGGCTTGACCGACTGCTTGCTGCTGGAGCGGCTGGAGCTCACCTCCGGCTCGACCTGGCATGCGGCCGGGAACACCACCCATTTCGGCCACCGTCCGGATCTGACGCGGCTCTATGTCGATTCGCTGAAAAGCTACCAGGAAGCGGAGGCGGAAAGCGGGCAGGCCATCGGCTTCCACCGGACCGGCAGCCTGCGCCTGGCCACCAAGCCGGAAGAGCTCAGGGCGTACGAGCGGCTGGTCCCGGTCTACGAGGAGATGGGCGTCGCCTATCGCCTCCTCTCGGCGGAAGAGGCCGGACGCCTGCACCCGCTGCTGGTGACCGAAGGCCTCTTGGGCGCCGCCCATACCCCGGACGACGGCCATGTCGACCCCTCCGGCGCGACCCATGCGCTGGCCAAGGCGGCGCGGGCGCGGGGAGCCGCAATTCGCTGCCGCTGTCCGGTTACCGGCCTCGCGCCCGACGGCAAGGGGCACTGGCTCGTGCTGACCCCGACGGGAGCGGTTCGCGCCGAACGGGTCGTGGTCGCCACCTCCTTCTGGGCGCGGGAGCTGCTGCTGCCGGTCGGCCTTTCCCTGCCGCTCTACGCCGTCCAGCACCATGAGGTGGTAACGGATGCGATCGCGGAGATCGCGGCCCTGGACCGGGAACTCCCGACCGTGCGCGATCCCTACGGCCCCGCCAACACGCGCCAGGAAGGCGATGGTCTGCTCTGCGGGGTCTATGAGCGCGATCCGCAGTTCTGGGGCATCGATGGCATTCCACCCGACTTCGGCCAAGAGCTCTTGCCGAACGACCTTGACCGGCTGGAGCCGCATCTGCTGCGGGTCATGGAGCGCATTCCGGCCTTCGGGACGGCCGGCTTCAAGACGGTCAACAACGGGCCGATCTGCTACACGCCGGACGGCAGTCCGCTGCTCGGGCCGCTGCGCAGCCATCCCGGGCTCTGGATCGCATCCGGCTTTGCGGCCGGCATCGGCACCGGCGGTGGCAGCGGCGCTCTGCTGGCCGGTTGGATGGTGGACGGCAGTCCGCCGCACGATCCCGCCGCGGTCGATCCGGCCCGCTTCACCCTGCCGATGAATCGCGCCGTCTGTCTGAGGCGCATCGGTGAAACCTATGCCGCGGGCTACGATCTTCCGGAAACTCAGCAGGCCTGACCGCCTGTGCTGATCCTGCACTGGCGTCCAGCCGGCAGCTTTGGCAGCATCTGCCGCCTTGACAACAAGGCCGAGCGGGGAGGACGAGCAGGCGCGATGCACAGGTCATTGGTGATGGTGGAGGACTTCTACGCCAATCCTCTGGAGGTCCGACAGGCGGCCCTGTCGCTCGGCTTTCCCGAGCATCAGGGGCCGCGCACCTTTCCCGGCCGCAACTCCGCCGGCCCGCTGCTGATGCCGCAGCTCGATGAGGCAGTCTCCACCATCCTTGGCGAGCCGCTGCGCGCGCAGACAGTCGGCACCTCGTTTCATGGCTACTGCCGCTCCACCCTGGCCGGGGAGGAGGGGCGCTACATGGTGCATGTCGATCCCTCCAGCCTATGGTGGGTCGGGGTCTGCTACCTCACCCTGCCGGGGGACTGCAGCGGCGGTACCACCTTCTATCGCCACCGCGCGCTGGGCCTTGACCGTACGCCGACCCGGCAGGAAGAGATCGAGGCGGTCGGTGTTCCCGGCGTGGCCGAGCTGCTGGCCAGAGACGGCCGTGATCCGGCGGCCTGGGAGGAGCTGATGACGGTCCCGATGCGCTTCAACCGGGCGATCTTCTACCGGCCCTGGCTCTGGCATTCGGCCGGGCCCGGCTTCGGCAATCGGCCGGAGAACGGTCGCATGGTTCAGGTCTTTTCTTTCCTCTCCGCGGCGAGCTAGTAGGGTTGGTAGAACGCAACAGAGCTCCGGGCAAGACCCTGGGGAGATTGGGAGAGCACGCGATGAGCTATGCCGGTGACAAGAACCCGAGCGAGACCTGGGAAGACCTGAAGTCGAATGGCGGGGCGCACCTGGTGGACGTGCGCAGCGAGGCGGAGTGGACCTTCGTCGGCATTCCCGACCTGACCGGCCTCGGCAAAGAGCCCCTGCTGCTGGCCTGGCAGTCCTTTCCCGGCATGCAGGTGAACCCGAACTTCATCGACCGCCTTTCGGCGCAGGTGCCGGACAAGGAGACTCCGCTCTACTTCCTCTGCCGCTCCGGCGGACGCAGCCAGGCGGCTGCCATGGCTGCGACCACGGCCGGCTATCGCACCTGCTACAACGTCGCGGAGGGCTTCGAGGGTGGCCACGACCAGCAGGGTCACCGTGGCCGGGTCAGCGGCTGGAAGGCGCGCAATCTGCCCTGGCGCCAAGCCTAAGACACCAGAGCAGGATGACGTCAAAACGAAACGTCTTGTCGTCTGAAGCCTGCTCCACACTTTTGAAAATTGAACGGACTCCCGCGTTCAGGTGAGTCCATCTGATCGCGATCCGCTCTAGGGCTGAGGCGCCGGGGCTACATCGGCTTGGCGGGGACGCTCTGGGTGGTCGGGCCGTGTGGGACGCCGGCCAGGTTGCCGCCCGGTAGGCTGGCCTGGCGCCAGCTCAAGGTGCCTTCCAGGCTTTCCGGCAGGCCCGGATGCACCGGCCATTCCTTCGGCGTGACCAGATAGCGGCGCAGTACCTCGGCATAGCCGCGATAGAAGTAGCCGCCGTTCAGCGCCAGATAGCTCTTGCGCTGCGCCCGCCAGCGGGCCGGGATCAGGTACCAGGCCAGGCCCGGGTGCTTGTGGTGCACGACATGCAGGTTGTTGAAAAGAAAGAGGAACGAGAAAGCGAGGTTGGACTCGACCACGCAGATGCGCTCGCCCACCTGGGCCACTGCCTGGTGCTCCAGGAAGGAGCGCATGGCAGACGCAGCGGCACCGCCGTAGGCGAAGGTCACAAGATAGAGCCAGAGCGGCAGGCCGCAAATCCAGCAGGCCCAGACCAGCGGGATCGCCATGGCGACCAGGTGCCAGAGCCAGACCGAGAGGTCGCTGCGGTCGCCGCGAGCCAGGCGTCCCAGCCAGTCACCCCACACCAAGAGAATGCTGCGCGGCGGCGACAGCAGCAGGCGCCCGGCGAAGCTGTTCATCGCGATGCGGTAGCCGCGCTCCAGTCGGCCCATCCCGGCCCAGGCCTGCGGCGTCACGTAGAAGCTCTCGGGGTCCCGATCCGGGCAGGTGAGATACTGGTCGCGATGGTGGGTCATGTGGAGACGCACCGAGGTCTGGTAGGGAATCCAGAGCCACAGCGATGGAAAGATCAACAGCGCGTTGAGGCGTCGACTGCGTGTCGGGTGACCGTGGATCACCTCGTGTTGCACACTGCCGTAAAGGCCAGCGAGGTAGACTGCCAGGGGTAGGAAGAGCCAGAGAGGCAACGCCGCATGAAACCACGTCAGAAGCCCGAAAGCCAGGTAGAGGCCTGCAATCAGGGCCAGAGTCGGCCATTCGATCGAACGCCGGCGGCGTCCGCGTGCAACGCTGGGTACGCTCATAGCCCCTCCACGGTTTTCGCAACTGCGAGAGTGTGGAAGGGGAATCGCGCTGACTCAAGGATAGGATGGTAACTTAATGCATAGATTGGTAACGGAAGGCTCGTTTTGGTGATAATAATCAACAAGGCTGCGGAATTGCTGGGGAGGTGTGGGAATGGATAAACGCGAGACGATCGTCACCTTTCGCACGCGCCTGCGCGAGGTGATGGAGAAGAACGACGAGAGCCAGGCCTCCTTCGCACGCCGCGTCGGGCTCGACCGCTCGACCCTCTCCCAGCTTCTGGACGAGGAGCGCGACCGCCTGCCCCGGGCCGAGACCATCGTCGCCATCGCGGCTGCCACCCAGGTCTCGATCGACTGGCTGCTCGGCCTCTCGCAGGAGGGCCTGGTTGGCCCCGAGGTGCTGCAGCGCATGCTGGAGATCGAGACCGAGGCGGGCTCGCCGGTCGATCACCGCCTGCAGCGCTGGCACGACGAGGCCTTCGGCTATCGCATCCGCTATGTGCCCAGTGGCGTGCCGGACCTACTGAAGTCCGAGGGGCTGATCCGCTACGAGCACCGCCACCTGGCGCCCGAGGTCTCGGAAGCGCTGGCCGCCAGCACGGCCGCGCGGCTCGGCCTGATGCGCCAGCCCGAACGCGACATGGAGATGTGCAGCTCGCTGCAGCTTCTGGAGGGGCTGGCGCGCGGCGAGGGGATCTGGCGCGACCTTCCCTGGCCGGAGCGGCGCCAGCAGCTCGAGTCGATGGCCGGCCTGCTGGAGGAGCTCTATCCGACCCTGCGCTGGTTCCTCTACGACGGCCTGCAGACCTATTCCGTGCCCTTCACGGTCTTTGGCCCGCTGCGTGCGGCGGTCTACTTCGGGTCGATGTATTTCGTCTTGAACGCCAAGGAGCATGTGCGGATCCTGTCGCGTCATTTCGATCAGCTCGTGCGCGAGGCCCGGGTGCAGCCGCCGGCGGTACCGGCCCTGATCCACGGCCTGATCGAAGAGGTTGCGGCGAGCCGGCGCTAGCGCGGGCCGCCCCGGAGGGAGATTCTGATGAGCGAGACTGGAGAGACACACAGCGGCGGTTGCCAGTGTGGCGCCCTGCGCTACGAGGTGCGGGGGCCCTTGCGGCCGGCGCTGCTCTGCCACTGCAGCATGTGCCAGCGCATCCACGGCGGGCCGGCCTACTTCAGCGCGGCCGAGGATGGCGATCTGCACCTGGTGAAGAGCGAGACGCTCACCTGGTTCCGCTCTTCGCCAGTGGCCCGACGCGGCTTCTGCGCCACCTGCGGGGCAAGCCTGTTCTGGAAACGGGAGGAGGCGAGCTCTACCTCGATCGCCTGCGGCAGCCTGGACTCGCCGAGTGGCGTCAGCACGGTGGCCCACGTCTTCCTGGTGGACCAGGGCGACTACTACCGGCTTCACGACGACCTGCCGCGTTTTGAACGCGGTCATGGCGGCAAGCTGCCGGGCTAGGCGATCATGGCCGGCGCCCTCTCGCTCCCGATGTACGACCTGCCGGAACTGGCCTGGGCCAGCGACGCGCTGGTGGCGGCCTTGGCCGCAGCCCTGCCGGCAGGGCTGGCCAACCCGGAGCGACGACGCGGCGACGAACCGTCGGCGTTCTGGCAGGCACCCGACCTGCTGCTGACCCAGACCTGCGGCTACCCCTTGATGACGGCATTCGCCGACGAGCTCGCCTATGTCGCCACCCCCTGTTACGACCTGCCGGGCTGCGCGGGCGGGCGCTACCACAGCGTCGCGCTGGTCCGTGACGACGACCTGGCCGAGTGCCTGGCCGACCTGCGCGGCCGGCGCGCGGCGATCAACGGCCGCGACTCGCAGTCCGGGCACAACTGCCTGCGCCGGGCGGTGGCGCCGCTGGCGCACGGGCAGCCCTACTTCTCGGCGGTGGTGGAGACCGGGGCGCATGCCCGCTCGATCGCAGCGGTGGCGGCCGGCGAAGCCGACATTGCCACCATCGACTGCGTCACCCACGCGCTGCTGGCGCGTGTGCGGCCGCAGGCGCTGAGCGGCACGCGGGTGCTGTTCCGGACCGCCGACGCGCCGGCCCTGCCCTATGTCACTCGCAAGGGGATGGCGACGGAGACCGTGGCGGCCCTGCGCACGGCGCTGATGCAGGTCGCCTGCGACCCGGCCCTGGCGGAGGCGCGGGCCGCCCTGCTGCTGAAGGACTTTGCCCTGCTGGGCGAAGCAGCCTATGACGAGATCCTCGAGATGGAACGGGCGGCCGAAGAACTGGGCTATCCCGCATTGGTCTAGCGAAGAAAGAAAGGCGCCCCATGAGCGATACCCTCTGCGACCTGCCGGCCGTCGAGCTGCGCCGTATGATCGGCGACAAGGAGATCTCACCGGTCGAGCTGATGGCCTCTTGCGATGCCCGGATCGACGCGGTCAACGGCGCAGTGAATGCTGTTGTGGCGCGCGACGAGCGGCGTATGGCGGCGGCCAAGGCGGCCGAGGCCGCGGTGCTGCGCGGCGATCCGCTGGGTCCGCTGCACGGCCTTCCGATCGGCATCAAGGACCTGACCGAGACCGAGGGCCTGGTCACCACCTTCGGCTCGCCCACCTACCGGGACAACGTGCCGTCCGCCGACGAGCCCCTGGTGGCCCGACTGCGTGCGGCCGGCGCCATCGTCTCGGCCAAGACCAACACGCCGGAGTTCGGGGCTGGCGCCAACACGGTGAATCCGGTCTATGGCGCCACCGGCAATCCCTTCGATCCGGCCAAGACCTGTGCCGGCTCCTCCGGCGGGTCCGCCGTAGCGCTCTCGCTTTCCATGCTGCCGCTCTGCACCGGCTCCGATCTCGGCGGCAGCCTGCGCACGCCGGCCTCCTACTGCGGCGTCGTCGGGCTCCGGCCCTCGCCGCAACTGGTGCCCGACACGCACGGCTCCAGGGTCTTCGAGCCGCTGGCGGTGGACGGCCCGATGGCGCGCAGCGTCGCCGACCTGCGCCTCCTGCTCTGGACCATGGCCGGCGAGGACAAGCGGGATCCGCTGAGCCGGCCGTTGGCGTCGCTGGATCGCGACGGCGGTCAGACCGGGGAGCTCTCGCGGATGCGGGTTGCCTTCTCCGAGGATCTGGGCGTGGCGCCTGTTTCCAAGGCCGTACGCGCGCTCTTCCGTCAGCACCGGGCGGCAATGGCGCCGCTGTTCAAGGAGGCGGTCGACGCCGATCCGCCGCTGCAGGACGCCAACTGGGTGTTCGAGACCCTGCGTGCGGTGGGCTTCCTCGCTAATTTCCGCAAGGCCTACGAGGAGAATCCCGAGCAGTTCGGTCCCAACGTCCGGGCCAACGTGGCGCTGGGGCTGGAGCGCTCGGCCGCCGACGTGGCCGACGCCCAGCTCGGCCATGCCAAGCTCTATCGGGGCTTCCAGGCCTTCATGGACGAGGTCGATTTCCTGATTTGCCCGACCGCGACGGTGCAGCCCTTCGACAAGACCCAGCTCTACCCGACCGAGATCGACGGCAAGCCGCTGGCCACCTACATCTCCTGGATCTCGATCACCTACGCCATCACCCTGACCGGTTGCCCCGTCGTGGTACTGCCCTGCGGTCTGGACGAGGACGGCCTGCCCTTCGGCGTGCAGATCGTCGGCCGTCCCTGGCGCGAGGCCGCCCTGCTGCGCTTTGCCGAGTCGCTGGAAGCGGCGCTAGCCAAGCGCCCGCTGCCCGACCTGGCGGCGCTGTCCGCCGGGTGATCGAGGAGATTGGGTCGGAAAGTGCGAAGGCGGAGCTAGGTCCTCCGATCAAGTCGGAGGACGACAAGTATTTGATGTAGAGAGAACAAAGTAGGGGCGCGTCTGGAGGCAGGTGCGCCCCTCCTACCATTCGTCATCCTACGGCTTGAGGGGAGGATCGTTCTCCGTTCGGTGGATCAGTGACCCTGCCGCTCGGACCGAGACAGAGGAACGGCTATATCCCGCCTCTTGCGCTTTCCGGAATCGGCTGCTCGTCGCCGCCGCGCAGGCGCAGTGCCCACATAAGGCCGACGATACCGCCCTTGAGCAGCGGCAGGCAGATCAGGCAGAGCAGCAGGGTCACCAGCGGCCAGAGGATCATCTGCACCGTCATCGGCAGCGCCGCGTTCTGCTCGAACAGCAGCACCAGCGGCACCACGATGTGTCCGACCACGAAGATCGTCAGGTAGGGCGGGAAGTCGTCGGCCCGGATCTGACCCAGCGGCGTGTGGCAGACATCGCACTCGTCGACGAGCTTCAGATAGCCGCGAAAGGCCTTGCCCTCGCCGCAAGAGGGGCAACGGCGGTGAAGCCCACGCCATACGGACTGCATGAGCGGGCGATCTCGGTGGTGGTAGGCGACAGGCATGAGAGCAAAGATCGTGGGAATCCGCTCTCCTGTCCAGCACTGCGCGGCGCCCGGTCGCGGTTTGCGCTGCGCGGCTGCTATGCGCGCCCTATGCGCGACGGGAGAGATCGAGGATGGCGGCCTTTATTGCCTCTTCCAGCGGACGGGCGCGGTAGCCCAGATCACGCTCCGCCTCGGCCGAGCTCAGCGGGGAGGCGCTGAGCGCCAGCCGCACGGCCTCGGGCGTCGCTGCCGGCATGCGGCCGGTCACATGGTCGGCCAGCCAGGTACCGACCTGCGCGCTGACCAGTGCCAGCCAGCCCGGGACCCGCCGCTTCGGCATGCGCTTGCCGGACAGGCGCCCGACCAAGGCCAGGAGTTGGTCGAAGGCCAGGTTCTCGCCGCCCAGCACGTAGCGCTTGCCGGGTAGGCCCTGCTCGGCGGCCAGCACGTGGCCCTCGGCGACGTCGCGCACGTCGACCAGGTTCAGCACGCAGTCCAGATAGGCGGGATAGCGCTCCGCCAGCAGGTCGCGCAGCATGCGGCTGGGCGGGGTCAGGCCCGCGTCGCCCGGCCCGATCGGGGCGGTGGGGCTGACCACCACGACCTCGAGGGCGCGCGCGGCCAGGGCCGCTTGCTCGGCCAGCAGCTTGGAGCGGGTGTAGGGGCCAGGCATGGCTTCCAGCCGCGGTGCGTGCAGGCCGTCGATGGTCTCGCCGCGGCTTTCCGGCAGCAGCACCGCCTCGGTCGAGCAGTGCACCAGCCGGCGCACCTGGGCCGCTCCGGCAGCCGAGATCAGCGCGTTGGTGCCGACCGCGTTCACCCGCTCGTGCAGCGTCTTGTCCTTGCACCAGAAGTGCGGGATGGCGGCCAGGTGAAAGACCCGCTCGATCCCCTCCAGCGCGCCCGCCAAGGCCTTGGGATCGAGCAGCGAGGCCTGGCACCACTCTGCCGGGCAGTCCGGTGGAGCGGGCCTGACGTCCAGCACCCGGACCCGCCTGCCGCGGGCGGTCAGGGCGCTGACGAGATGCTGTCCGATGAAGCCGGCGCCGCCGGTGACCAGGTCCACGCTTCGGGCGCCTTCTCGGTCTGGCCAAAGGGATTGATGCCGGGAGCAGAGTGCTTCCCGCTGTCTCTTATCGACCGGTCCTGGGTACTGCTCTATTGAGGTTCTGGCAAGCGGCTCGACTGAATCCCACTCTACATCTGCGAAAGAGGGAGGGGATCGGCGTCCAGGCGTACGATCCAGTCCTCCAGACCCGGAGCGGCGCTTGGATGGCGCTTCAGGACTTCCGGGTCGTGGCCCGGCACGATGTGGGCCTCGGACTCGGCGAGGCGGCGCAGCTCGGCGTAGCCCTCCAGCATGTCGCCGACGTTGTAGACGACCGGGAAGGGACGGGACTGTCCCATGTTGGCGTAGAGATGCGAGGCGTCCGACGCCAGTACCAGCCAGCCGCGGCGGGTGCGCACGCGGACGACCTGCAGGCCGTTGGTGTGCCCCCCGACCAGGTGCACGGAGAGCCCGGACGCCAGCTCCGAGGCGCCGTCGTGAAAGGCGACGCGTCCGTGAAAGACGCAGTGCACCATGGACGCCACCTCGCCCGGCTCGTAGCCATGGGCCAGGGCTGAGTGGCACATGCAGCGGCCGGTCGAGAAGGCCATCTCCCGGTCCTGCAGGTGGAAGCGGGCGTTGGGAAAGAGCTCCAGATTGCCGGCGTGATCGTAGTGCATGTGGGTGATGATCACGTCCTTGACCTGCTCCGAGGCTATGCCCAGGGCCTTCAGGCCCTCGGCCGGTGCATTGGTCATGGTGCGGCCCCGGCGTGATCCGGTGGTCGCGTCGAAGCCGGTGTCGACGACGAAGGTCTGGCCGTCGCCGACAATCGCCCAGAGATAGTAGTCGAGCGGCATGTTGACCTCGTGCGGATCGCCGCCCAGGAAGTTGTCCCGTGCCGGCCGGTCGTGGTGGCCGTACTTGATCGCATAAACCTCGTAGGTGGAGGCGCTCATGGTCTTCTCCAAACTCTCGGCTGACATGACAGGGTGCTCTCCACCATCGCCCTAGCCCTTTGTGATTGCTGCATCTAGGGCTGCTGCGCGCCGCGGACGTTCAGGAAGAGAGCAAAGACGCTGGTGGTGGCGGTTATGAAGAGCCGGTTGCCCTTGGGGCCGCCGAAGGTGAGGTTGGCGACCACTTCCGGAACGCGGATCTTGCCGATCAGCTCGCCCTCGGCCGTGTGGCACTGCACGCCGTCCCAGGCGCTGATCCAGAGATTGCCCTCGACATCGACGCGCAGCCCGTCTGGGATGCCGGGCTCGATCTCGGCCAGGATCCGGGAGTTGGCCAGGCTGTTGTCCGGGCTAACGTCGAAGGCGCGCACGTGGTGCGGCGCGGTCTCGTCGGTGAGAAAACCTGAATCGGCGATGTAGAGCGTGGATTCGTCGGGCGAGAAGGCCAGCCCGTTCGGCATGGCGAAGTCGTCCGCGACGATGGTCAGGCTGCCGTCCGGATCGATGCGGAAGACATAGCAGCCGTCCAGCTCCTGCGCCGCCTTGTTGCCGACATAGTCGGAAATGATGCCGTAGTTCGGATCGGTGAACCAGATCGTGCCGTCCGACTTCACCACGACATCGTTGGGAGAGTTGAGCCGCCGCCCCTCGAAGGCCTCGGCGAGCGTGGTCTGGCTGCCGTCCCATTCGGTGCGCACCACGCGCCGCGCACCCTGCTCGCAGGTCACCAGGCGCCCCTGGCGGTCGCGTGTGTTGCCGTTAGCGTTGCCGGTCTGCCGGCGGAAGACCGAGACCGCGCCCGTCTCCTCGTCCCACTTCAGCATCCGCTCGTTGGGGATGTCGCTCCAGATCAGGCAGCGCTGGTCGGCGAAGTAGACCGGTCCCTCGGTCCAGCGGTTGCCGCCGTGGAGGGTTTCCAGGAAGGCGACCGGGTCGATCAGCGCCTTGAAGCGCGGGTCGAGGATCTCGTAGCAGCCGCCGCCCGGCGCCGCTTCCGGCGCCGGGTCTTCGCGTGTTTGCATCAGCCTTTGACCTCCTCGAAGGCCTCGCGGGCCACGCGGAAGGAATCGACCCCGGCCGGCACGCCGCAATAGATCGCCACCTGCATGAAGATCTCGCGGATCTCGTCCTTGGTCACGCCGTTGCGGAGCGCGCCCTTGACATGCATCTTCAGCTCGTGCGGGCGATTGAGGGCGGCGATCATCGCCAGGTTGAGCATCGAGCGGGTCTTCTTCTCCAGGGTCTCGCGGCCCCAGACCGCACCCCAGCAATACTCGGTCACCAGCTCCTGCATCGGCATGTTGAAGTCGTCGGCGGACGCGATCGACTTCTCGACGAACTCGGCACCGAGAACCGACTTGCGGATTTCCAGTCCTTTGTCAAAGAGGGGCGTGGTCATAGGCCGTTCTTCCTTTTCCAGGGGGTGAGCAGTGGCCGGTAAGGTCCGGCCGCGGGTGGAGGGGATGGCTAGGTCAGGCCGGGGGTCGGGCGATAGCGGCGCCCCCGGGCGATGACCTGGCTGAGCGAGCCGTCGGTCAGGTAGCTCTGCGTGTCATGGGGGTCGTAGGTGACGTTTTCCTGGCCGGGATAGCCGATCAGGTCGCGCACCTTGGGGTTCATGTAGTAGGTGGTGATGACCAGGGTCGAAACGGCGTCGAAGGCCGCAGCGTCGTCCTCGTGCAGCGCCTCCAGGCTGGCCTCGGGTCCCGCCGCCCGGTCGCCGGCGTCGAGGCCGCGATAGAAGGCCTCCTTGAGATCCGGGCGGAAGTCGAGCGCGCTCACGGCGTCCTGCCAGCTCGACACGCTGCTGAATGCGGGCATGCTCTCGTAGGCAGGGATGAGGAAGTCGGCGATCGCCAGGAAGGTTCCGGCGCGCGCCTCGTCGCTTGGCTGGGTGGTCATCGTCATGCCGCCTTCTGATTGTGGCGCTCGGCGATCAGGTGCTCGGTGTTGCGCAGGGCCACCGACATGATCGTCGCCGTAGGATTGGTCGCCCCGGAGGTGGGGAAGGTGCTGCCGTCCATCACGTAGAGATTGGAAATCTCGTGGGTGGCACCCCACTGGTTCACCACGGAGCGGGCCGGATCGGCGCCCATCACGGTGGTGCCCAGCAGATGCCAGCCGGACTCCCGCACCGGGACGCTGACCAGGTGCTCGATGGCGCCGGCCGCCTCCACCGATTCGATGCAGCGGTCGATGTTGAACTGCAGCAGCCGGTGCGAGTTCTCGTTCACCTTGTAGACGATCTTCGGCGCCGGCAGGCCGTCGGAGTCCGCCAGGCTGTCCGAGAGAATAACCTGGTTGCTCTCTTCCGGCAGGTCCTCGCCGACGATCCCCCAGATCAGCGAATGCGCGAAGCGCCGGTCGACGTTGCGGTGCAGGTTCTCGCCCCAGAAGTCCTGGAAGCGCCCTTCCTCGGCGACATAGACCTTGGAGCCCATGGCGCCCGAGACCCCGACCGGGCCGCCCGAGGGCATGCAGTTCCACTTGGAGCCGCGCAGGAAACCGCGCTTCTCGTCGGTCTCGTAGAACTCCTGCGAATAGACTTGCTGGCCGAAGGGGCCGCGCCAGGAGTCCAAGGGATCCTCGTACGAGGCCAGGATGCTGGCGAAGGGGTGCATCATCAGCCGCTTTCCGACCAGGCCCGAGCCGTTGGCCAGCCCGTCGGGGTGCTTGGCGTCGGCCGACATCAGCAGCAGCCGCGGGGTGCCGACCCCGTTGGCGCAGAGGATGACCAGCTTGCCGCGCTGACGGCGCTCGCGCCCATTGGCGTCAACATAGACCACACCGGTGGCGAGGTTGCGGCCATCGACCTCGATCCGGCTCACCCGAGCCCGGGTGATCAGGCTGGCGCCCGCCTTCAGCGCCAACGGCCAGTGCGAGCGGTCGGTCGTCGACTTCGCCCCTTCGGGACAGCCGGTGAGGCAGGTGCCGCGGCGTACGCAGGGATTGAGTGCGCCGAACTTCATCGAGGGAATGGCATTGCTGCCCGGCCACCAGTGCCAGCCCATCCGCTCCTGCCCCAGCGCGCCACGGCGGCCGACGGATCCCATCGGCAGGGCCGGGAAGGGATAGGCAGGACGCGGCGGATAGGCCGGGTCGCCGGAGAGGCCGGAAACCCCGACCTCCCGCTCGATGGCGAGCTGGTATGGCAGCAGCTCCTCGTAGGTGAAGGGCCAATCCTCCGCCACGCCGTCCAGGGACCGCACCCGGAAATCGGACGGCAGAAAGTGCATCCACTGCGCACCATAGAGCGTGGCGCTGCCGCCGACGCCGGCGAACATCAGTGGATTGATGTCGGTTTCGGCGGTATCGACGGGATAGTCGACGGGGTTGTCGCGCACGTTGGGATTGGGGTGCCAGAACTTGGTGGCGACCAGCTCATGCTCCGGCCTGGCGCCGGTGTAGTCGTCGTACTCCGGCCAGTCGCCCTGCTCGAGAACGACGACCGAGAAGCCGGCCCGGGCCAGATGGAGGGCCGCGACCGAGCCGGAAGGACCGGCGCCGACGATGACGACATCCACTTCCTCGTCGCGGCGGCGTCCCCCGCGTGCTGGAGTCTTGTTATTCGTGCTCACTCGTTCCTCCCGAAGTGCTATGCGACGGCATCGACCTGACCCCCCTGCGACCTCAGACCTGGCGACCTCAAACCACGCGGGCGCGGTAGAAGGCGGCGGCGCCGATGATGATCACGCCCTTGATGATGAGTTGCGTTTCGACCGGCATGCCCCAGAGGATGACGATGTTGGAGATGACGATCAGGACGGCGACGCCCAGCAGCGCGCCGAAGATGCTGCCGCGCCCGCCGGAGAGCGCGACGCCGCCCATCACCGCGGCGACGATGCTGTCCAGCTCGTAGCCCTGGCCCACCCAGTTGGAGACCGTCCCGACGTAACCCAGCAGGAACAGGCCGCCGATGCCCGCCATGACCGAGCAGATGACGTAGCAGAGGATGGTCACCCGGTCCGGGCTCAGGCCGTTCAGCCGAGCGGCCTCGGGGTTGCCACCCACCATGTAGACCTCTCGGCCGAAGCGAGAGCGATGCAGCAGGAGGCCGAGCAAGGCCGCCAGCAGGACCAAGGTAATCAGGTTGACCGGTATGCCCAGCAGGCGGCCGCTGGCCAGGAAGCTCATGCCGGGCGGCAGGGTGCTGACGGGGGCGCCGCCGGTATAGGCGAAGCGGCAGCCCTGCAGGATGATCATCGTCGCCAGGGTCGCCAGGAAGGGCGAGACGTTGCGCTTGGTGATCAGGTAGCCGTTCAGGAGACCCACCAGGGCCGAGAAGATGATCGCAGCGATGAAGATGACCACGATCATCTCGTTGGACTCAGCCCGGAAAGCCGTCGCCAGGACCGCCACCGTTGCCATCAACGAGGCCACGGAAAGATCGAGCCCGCGCACCAGAATGGCGAAGGTCTGCCCCAGCACCACCATGCCCAGCGGGGCCGCGATGGTGAGGATGCTGACGATGTTCGCCAGGTTGAGGAAAGCCGGGGAGGTCAGATGTGCGACCACCAGCAGCACGACCAGGAAGAAGGCCAGGCCGAAACGCTCGACCAGGGTGCTGAGCTGCAGGCCGCGTGCGTTGGCACTGGAACGTTTTATGCTGAGTTCCACGGCTCTAGCTCCGTCTCGATCTGTGCAGGCCGACGGCGGCGATGATGATCAGGCCCTGAATCACCCACTGGTAGAACGAGGAGACGTTCGAGAAGTTGAGCAGGTTGTTCAGGAGCGAGACCAGGAAGACGCCAAGCAGCGTTCCCAGCACGCCGCCACGGCCGCCCGCCAGAATGGTGCCGCCTACCACCACCGGTGTGATCGACTGCAGGGTGAGAGCGGCGCCGATGCGCGGGTCGCCGACCCCGGTCCGAGCGGTCAGGAAAATCGCGGCGATTCCGGCGCAGAGCCCGGAGAGCGCATAGACCAGGATCAAGGTGCGCGTGACCGGCACGCCGTTCAGTCTTGCCGCCTCGTGGCTGCCGCCGACGAAGTAGATGTCGCGACCGGATCGCGTCCCCTGCAGCCACACGCCGGCCAGGACAAAGATGAGCAGCAGGGCGATTGCCGGTACCGGCACCCCCCACAGCGTCCCGTAGGAGAGGTCCTCGAAGGCGATGGGGACGGATCCGCCGGGCTCCTTTCGGTAGAGCAGCGTCCCGCCCAGCAGGATCGAGGCCATGCCCAGGGTGACGATCAGCGGGTGGACCCGTAGGAAGACCGTCAGCAACCCGCTGACGGCGCCGATGGCCGTGCTGCCCACCAGCGCGATGATCACCGCGGGCAACATCAAGTCCGGCTGCCATTCCAGGAAGTTGGCCAGGAAGACGGTCACGGTCCCGACCAGCGCACCGATCGCCAGGTCGATACCGCCGGTCAGCATGACGAAGGTCTGGCCCAAGCTGGCTACGCCCAGCACCATCATCTGCTGGAAGAGATTGGAGAAGTTGCGCCAGGTGAGGAAGCGGTCAGACAGGTTGGCGCCGACCACCAGCAGCGCCACGATCAGGACCAGCACGATCACATAGGAGGGAAAGAGCCGGTTGCGGGAGAGGGCGGCGACCAGGGCGTTCATCGTACCTCGCTTCCCGCCTCGGGCGCGGCCTGGCTTCGCTCGTGCGAAACCACGGCCAGCGCCATCACGTCCTCCTCGCTGGCCTCGGCGCCGCGCAGTTCTCCCGAGACCCGGCCCTGGGCCATGACCACGATGCGGTCGGCCAAGCCGATCACCTCCGGCAGCTCCGAGCTGATCATGAGGACGGCGATGCCCTGGTCGGCGAGCGCGCGCGTCAGCCGGTAGATCTCGACCTTGGCGCCGACGTCGATGCCGCGCGTGGGCTCGTCGAGAATCAGCAGGGTATCGGCGATGCGCGACCAGCGTCCGAACAGCACCTTCTGCTGGTTGCCGCCGGAGAGGGCGCCCACCTTCACTTCGGCCGAAGGCGTGGCAATCGAAAAGGCCCGGATCTGCGCGTCGGCGATCTCCTGTTCCGCCTTGCCCTGAAGCAGGCCTCTGCGGGAAATGTCGCCAAGCGAGGGGGCAACGATGTTGGATGCGATCGAAAGCTGGCGGAAGAGGCCCTCCCGCTGGCGGTTCTCGGTCAGAAAGCCGATCCCACTGGCGATCGCGGTACGGGGCGACATGCTGTGTGACGTCTCGCCCTTGATCTTGATCGTGCCGCTGGCGATCGGGCGGCTGCCGAAGATGGCCTCGGCGACCTCCGTGCGGCCCGAACCGACCATACCGGCGAGGCAGACGATCTCGGAAGCCCGGATCTGAAAGCTGACGCCGCGCACGCGCGGCCCGGCATGCAGATCCTCGACCGACAGGACCACCGGCCCGGCCGCATTGGGCGCAGGGCGGGGCGGGAAGATGTCGGCAAGCTGACGGCCGACCATCATCGAGACCAGCCGGTTGCGGTCCATCTCTTCTACTTCCGACGTCCCGACCACCTGGCCGTCCTTCAGTACGGTCACGCGGTCGGCGATCTCGAAGATCTCTTCCAGGCGGTGGGAGATGTAGACCATGGCGATCCCGGCGGCTCTCAGCCGGCGCATCTTCTCGAAGAGCGCATCGACCTCGCGACCCGAGATGACGGCGGTCGGCTCGTCGAGGACGATCAGGCGCGCCTTGCCGACCAGCGCCTTGGCGATCTCCACCATCTGTTGGTCGGCCAGCGTCAGCTCTCCGACCAAGGCCCGCGCCGGGATATCGACGCCCAGGCCTTGCAGCACCTCCTCGGCTTGGCGGATGCGCTCCTTGCGCGATATCAGGCCCAGGCGTCCGCGCGGCTGGGAATCGATCAGGATGTTCTCCGCCACCGAGAGTTCGGGAAAGAGCGCCAGCTCCTGGTGGATAACATGAATGCCGGCTTCGTGCGCATGGCGGGGCGAGTGCCAGACGACCGGCCGACCCTCGAACTCTATGGTGCCGGAGGTGGGGGCGACGGCACCGCCGATGACCCGGGTCAGAGTGGATTTTCCGGCCCCGTTCTCGCCCAGCAGCGCGTGAACCTCGCCTGGCATCACAAGAAAATCGACCTGATCCAGCGACTTCACGCCGGGATAGACCTTGTCGATCTTGGACAGTTTGATCGTGGGTGTCGTCATGGCGACCTGCACACTCAGCCCGTGAAGAACCACACTCTTTCGAAGGCGGTGCCGGTGCAGCTCCCTAGCTGCACCGGACCATCCTGCTTCGGCTCCGCCTTGCGTGCCTTAGTGCGGGTACTCCGGGTTGAAAGTCGCAGGATTGTACCCTGCCGGCAGCCCGTGGCTCGGCGAGAGGTCGCCCGGATCGTCCATGCTGACGTGGTCCAGCGGGCGGCGGTCGCCCTTGACCGACACCGTATCGTCACCTTCGGAGACCACGACCTGCATGTTCACCTCGACCACGGCCGGAACCGCGATGCCGTGCAGGACGTCGAGGGCAATGTCGACACCGGTGATGCCCATGGAGGTCGGGTAGTCGATGCCGACCATGGGCACGTCGTACTCGACCGAGAGCTGGTACATCCGGGCCACGTCACCGCCGGTCACCGGCGGGATCTCACCCTTCTTGTAGCCGGCGTCGATGTAGGCCTCGATGGCACCCGATCCCTGCAGGGCGCTGTCGGCCAAGACACCGTCGATCTGGTCGCCGTACTTCTGCAGCAGCGCGGCCATGACCTGCTTGCCGGTGGCCGGGTTCCAGTTGGTGTACTGCATGTCCAGGACCTTGATGTCCGGGAACTTGGAGAGGACTTCCTTGTTTGCCTGAATGCGGATTTCCGCCGGGCTCGCTCCGGCGATACCGGGCAGCATCACGATGTTCCCCTTGCCGCCGAGATGCTCGGCCAGCCACTGGGCCTCGATCCGCCCGACCGCGGTGTCGGAGGCGGTGACGAAGGTGATGTAGTTCTCCGGATCGGTCACCTTGCGATCGACCAGGACGACGGGGATGCCCTGCCGTGTCGCCCGACCCACCACCGAGTTCAGCGCGTCTTCCGTGGCTGGCGCGATCAGCAGCAGGTCGACGCCCTGGCTGATCAGGTCCTGGATGTCATTGATCTGCTTGGCAGGATCGTCGTTCGCGTCGGTGACGATGAACTTCTCGATCTCGTCGGCATGCTGGCCCGCTGCCCAGAGGACGCCATGCTGGAACGCGACGCGCCAGGCATTGGAGATCGAGGCGTTGGAGAAGCCGATGACATAGGGCCCCTCCTTCTTCCATTCGCTGGTGTCGACCATCTTATTGAACCCGGGATTCCAAAGCCAGGTCCGCGGAACGCCATAGTAGCCGGGCTTGTCGTCAGCGAAGGCGGCTGCACTGCTAACGCAGATGGCGGTGGCAAGAGCGAGCTGCGCTGCATGGCGGCCGATCTTACCTAATTCGAGCATCTTCGGCATTCTTCCTCCTTGTCAGGTTTCTTGTTCGTTCGTTGTCGGTACGGGCCTCAATGTTAAAAGGCCTGTCCATAGTAATTTAAGGGCTTCCAGCGCGAGAACGGCCAGACGTGTGTGTGTTTGCCTTGTTGCTTTGTTCTCTCCCTGGCGTGTCGTGGCAATGCACCATGACACTCGATTGGAGGGTAACAGCTTGGCACTGAGAGGTGTCAATCACACGGATGTTATAGCCGATATTACACCATGTTTTTTCAATTGGGATTTACCGTCGGCCGCAAGTGCTGCGCTCTCTCGACAGAGCGATGCGGGTTGGCTGTAGCCGACGCCAAACAAGAAAAAGCGGGAGGATAGATGAAGCTTCTGACTGTTCTACGGATGATGCCGGATTCGGAGGGTGAGCTTGAACTCGCGGACGAGGGGGCTGATCTCGACCGTGAATGGCTCGACCTCAAGCTGAACGACTTCGATGATCATGCCTTGGAAGAGGCCGTTCTGCTCAAGGAAGCGGAGGGCGCCAGAGTCATCGTCGTTGGCGTCGGTATGGGCGCAAAGCGTGCCCTGCAGATGGCTCTGGCCCGTGGTGCCGACCATGCCATTCTCATCGAGCAGGAAGAGGAGTGCATGCTCTCGTCGCGTGCCCTGGCGCAAACCGTGGCCGAACTCGCCAAGGCCCACGACATCGACCTCGTCCTGACCGGCGTGCAAACGCCGGAAGACCTGTTCGGCCAACTTGCCCCCTATGTCGGCGCCGCCCTGGGCTGGCCGCACGTCAGTGCCACCAGCGGGATCTCCGTCGCCAACGACGAACTGGCGGTGAAGCAGGAGAGCGGTGGCGGCGCGACAGCGCGCTACGCCGTCTCCTTGCCCGCGGTTCTGGGGGTTCAGACCGCCAGCAAATCGCCCCGCTACGTCTCCGGCAGCAAGCTGAGGGAGACGGCCAAGGCGGAGATCGAGACTGTGCAACCGGCGGAAACGCCACTACCTCAAACCAGCCGGCTTCTGCGGTTGCGCCAGCCCGACAGGGCGGGCGGCGCCGTGCAACTGGGTGATTCGCCCGAAGAGGTCGCCGAGGCGCTGGCCAGCCTCCTGGCCGAGCGGGGACTGACGGGGACGCAGGAGCAATGAAGATCCTTCTCTGTGTCGAGGGCCAAGACGGAAGCGTCGATCCGCTAGCCCTGGAGCTGGTCGCTGCGGCGCGCAAGATCGCCGCGCCCGACGACGAGGTCGTCGCGCTGGTCGCGGAAGACCTGCCGGCCGGCGAGGTCTTGGGTGAGGCCGATAGGGTTCTGGTCGCCAAACCGGCGTCGGGTGACATGGCCTCGGCCGCAGGCTACGCCGAGGTCTTGTTTCAGGCGGTACGCCAGGAACAGCCGGAGGCGATCCTCATCGCCTACACCTCGCTGGGGCTGGATCTCGCCCCCGACTTGGCCGCACGGACCGGCTATGCCCTCGTCTCCTACGTCACCGATCTGGATAGGCAGGAGGGCAGTATCCTTGCCGAGTCGCAGATCTATGGAGGCAAGCTGCTTGCGGACACCGAGACGCCGCTGCCGTCGATCTTCATGATCAACCCGGGCCGCTTCCCCGGCGTTCCGGCAAGTCCACTTTCCGCCGAGCGCATGGTTGGCCTCGCAGTCGACGGCGGGGGAGCCGCGGTAAGGCTCCTGGGGAGGGACCTGCCCGAAGGCGTGGTCAACCTGGCGGAGGCGGAGCGCATCGTCTGCGTCGGCCGGGGCATTGGCGACGAGGACAACATCGAGCTTGCCCAGGAACTGGCGAGCCTACTCGATGCCGAGGTCGCCGGCAGCCGCCCGGTGGTCGACAGCGGCTGGCTGCCGAAAGCCAGACAGGTGGGCAAGTCGGGGCAGACGGTGAAGCCGAAGCTCTACATCGCGCTCGGTGTTTCCGGTGCGCCGGAGCATCTCGAGGGGATGGCCGGCTCCGAGCTGATCATCGCCGTGAACAGCGATCCAGAGGCGCCGATCTTCGAGGTCGCGCACTATGGATCGACCTGCGATCTCTTCGACCTGCTCCCTCTGCTCTCCGAAGGCTTGAGGTCGGTACGAGCAAAGTGATGGACACAACAGGCTGTCTCATCCTCTGGGCCATTACGCTTGCAGCTTTCGCGCTCTGCGCTTGGCGTGCGCGGCCCTACGCCCTGGCCCTGAGAAGCGCCCCGGCCAGTGCTCCCGGTGCTCCGCGAACCGACAGGCCGTGGGAGCGGCTGGCGGGTGTGTTCGAGGCCGTCGGCCTGCATCGCCGGCTGTTGCAGCGGCCCTATGCGGGCACGCTGCACCTCATGATCTTCGTCTCTTTCTTCGTCCTCTTCACGGCCATCGTCGAGGCCTTCGGCTCGGGCCTCTTTCCTGGGTTCAGCCTCGACCCGGTGGGCGGCGATACCTGGATCGCCCTGCTGCAGGACATCTTCGCCGTCGTCATGCTGGCCGGCGTTGCGATGGCGGCCTGGCAGCGCTGGGTCGTGCGGCCGGCACGCTTCAAAGGCTCGAACCAGCGGGATGCCACGATCATCTACCTGCTGATCGCCGCCATCGTCGTCTCCATGCTGCTGGAGCATGCCTTCGCACTGAGAGTGGCCGGGGCAACGGCCTGGCAGCCCCTTTCCGGCGCGCTTGCCGGGCTGTTGCCGGACGGCCTCCTGCCGGCGGGGCAGGGGGAGGCCCTGTTCTACTGGCTCCACGTGGCTGCGATCCTGGCCTTTCTGGTCTACCTGCCGGGCTCCAAGCACCGGCACATGTTCCTGGCGGCCCCCAACGTCTACTTCCGTTCGCTGCTGCCGAAGGGCCGCTCGCCTGACGTGCCCGAGGGCCGCGCGATCGGCGTCAGTTCCCTCGGGGAGTTCGACTGGAAACAGCGCCTGGATCTCTTTTCCTGTACCGAGTGCGGCCGTTGTCAGGCGGCCTGTCCTGCCTACGCCGCGGGCCTGCCGCTCAGCCCCAAGCTGCTGATCACCGATCTTCGCGACGCCTTCGGACAGGCGGAGTCGGCCGGTCCCCTGATCGGCGGCAGCATCAAGGAGGAAACGCTCTGGTCCTGCACCACCTGCCGGGCCTGCATGGAGGTCTGTCCGGTCCATATCGAGCACCTGCCGAAGATCATCGACCTGCGCCGCCACCTGGTCGACGAGGGGCGCATCCAGCCGGGCCTGCAGGAGGCCTTCTCGAACCTGCAGCGGGTCGGCAACTCGATGGGCAAGTCCGCGAGGGCACGGGCGCGCTGGACCAAGGAACTGCCCTTCAAGGTGAAGGATGCCCGCAAGGAGCCCGTGGAAGTGCTCTGGTTCGTCGGCGACTATGCCTCCTACGATCCGCGGGTCCAGCCGGTGACCCGCAAGGTGGCAAGCCTGCTGCATGCCGCGGGGATCGACTTCGGGATTCTTTTCGAGGCCGAACAGAACAGCGGCAACGACGCCAGGCGGGCGGGCGAGGAAGGGCTCTTCGAGACTCTGGCGCAAAGCAATATCGAGGCCCTGGAGGCCTGCAGCTACCAGCGCATCATGACCACCGATCCGCACAGCCTGAACGCGCTGCGCAACGAATATCAGAGCCTCGACAAGGGCTTCGTCCAGATCCAGCACTACACGGCCCTGCTGGTCGAACTGGTCGAGTCCGGTCGTCTGCAGTTGGTGCAGGCTGCGGGTGCGCGCGCGACCTATCACGACCCCTGTTATCTCGGCCGCTACAATGGTGGCTTCGACGCGCCAAGAACGCTGATCGCCGCCGCCGGCTATCGCCTGAGCGAGATGCCGCGCAACCGCGAGAACTCTTTCTGCTGCGGCGCCGGAGGCGGGCGGATCTGGGCAGACGACGGCGGCGTCGTGGAGCGCCCGAGCGAGAACCGCATTCGCGAGGCCCTGTCGCTGGGCGACCTCGACTACTTCATCGTCGCCTGCCCCAAGGACAAGGTCATGTACAAGGCGGCCGCGGAGGCGGTCGAGGGCGCCGACACCCTCCAGGTGGTCGATATCGCCGAACTGCTGGAGGCCGTTCCGATCGAAGCGGCGAACGAACAGCACGAACCCACAGCTTTGATGTGAAGGAGCGAGCAATGGCTGACATGCATATCGGTTTTGTCGGCGTCGGTAGGATGGGGCAGCCGATGGCTGCACGCCTGCTTGCGGCCGGCTATTCCCTCACCGTCTACGATACCGACCCGCAATCGGTCGCGGCCTCGGTGGCCAACGGCGCCCAGGCGGCGGAAAGCGCAAAGGCGGTTGCCGATGCTGCCGACATCGTCTTCGCCAGCCTTCCGAGCCCGCAGATCCTCGAGTCCGTGGTCCTGGGCCCGGGCGGAATCGTCGAAGGAGAGCGGGTGCGCATCTTCATCGACATCTCCACGACCGGTCCCAAGACTGCGGAAAGGGTCGCGGAAGGTCTCGCCAAACGCCAGATCACGTCGGTGGACTGCCCGGTCAGCGGCGGGCTTGCGGGTGCCCGCAACGGAACGCTTGCGGTGATGGTCTCCTGCCCCAAGGCCACCTTCCCGGAGGTCGAGCCGGTGCTGAAGAACTTCGGCAAGCTCTTCTTCATTGGCGAGAAGGCGGGCGCGGCTCAGACCATGAAGCTCGCCAACAACCTCATGGCCGCGGCGTCGCTCGCGATTGCATCGGAGGCGGTGGTGATGGGCGTGAAGGCCGGGCTCGACCCGAAGATCATGATCGACGTGATCAATGCCGGCAGCGGCCGCAACAGCGCCACCCAGGACAAGTTCCCCAAGTCGGTCCTGCCGCGCACCTTCGATTTCGGTTTCGCCACCGGCCTGTCCTACAAGGACGTCAGGCTCTGTCTGGACGAGGCCGAGGCCCTGGGCGTGCCCATGGTGGTCGGCAGCGCGGTCAGGCAGATGCTCTGCATGACCAGCGCGCTTTTTGGCTCCGACAGCGATTTCACCTCAATGGTGAAGACCGTTGAGACCTACGCCCACGTTGAGGTGGGATCGGCTGCGACCGAGGCCGATGTCGCCTGAACCGCGGTGACCGCGCGACCGTTTCGACCGGCCGCGCCGGCATCTTGACCCGCTATCCCGATTGCGCCGCTTGCGACCCAAGCGGTGCAAACGGGCTATGAGGGTGCCGCGGTGGGTTGCACGCTCTCCTCCGGAGGGCGCCAGGGCTGGGTCGAGATGATATCGCGGACCTCTTTGCGCACGGTCCGAAGCATCGCGCGCATGGTCGTCGACATGGGACGCTGGTTCGACGTCGCGAGCAGGAGCGTCCTGGTGACCGGAGGGTCGAAGGACCAGCAGCTTATCCGACCCTGTTCGACGAGGTGATGGACCGAGGCATAGGGCAGGACCGTGAACCCGGCGCCCTCCTCGACCAGCAGCAGCGCCGACGGCATGGCTTCCAGTTCCAGCTCGATCCTGGGCTCGACCGCGTGGTCGGCAAGCACGGTGTCGAGCAGGCGACGCAGACCGTGCGGACGGCTGGGCAAGATCATCGGCAGCCGCGCAAACCACTCCAGCGGCAGGCGCCCCCTGGGCATCTCCACCGGATAGGGGGCCGGGCCCAGCAGGAAGAGTTCGTCCTCGACCAGCGGTTCGGTCAGGACCGATGGATGGTTGGGAGATCCGTAGAGCACGGCAGCGTCGATGCGGCCGTTCAGCAGCCATTCAAAAACGTGTCCGCTGAACCCTTCTATCACCCGGAGCGCAATGTGCGGGTATTCGTTCTTGATCTTCTTGACCAGCGGGACGGTCAGAACCGTGCCGACGGAGGGAGGCACCCCGACCACCAGCTTGCCGGTCGGGTTCGCCTGGAACGCACCCATTTCAGATCGCGCACGAGAGAGCGCATTCAGGATATCGTCGGCGTGCTGCTTCAGCAGGCGTCCCGCCTCCGTCAGGGAGACGCCCCGTCCATTTCGAAAGAAGAGTTCGATCCCGAGTTCATCCTCCAGCGCCCGGACATGTCGGGTGATCAGCGGTTGGCTGACCGATAGGGAAACGGCAGCCTTCGACAGACTGCCGGCCGTGGCGACCTCGGCAAAAACCTGAAGCTGTTTAAGATCCACCCTGAGTCCTCCGGCGACGCTGGGCGTCGGCCCACTCGCCATTTCGGCTTATTGTCTGATCATCCTCTCAGACTTTGCAGCCTTCGACAAACCCGACGGGGTTCGGGGGCCTGCCTAGAAGGGGGAGAGCCGAGGGTCAGTGGGTGGTAGCCCCGCCGGGCAGACGCCGGAAGGCCTTGCCTCGGTCTCGGAAGAGCCCTCTGCTCTCAGGTTCGTGCGGGAAGGGGGGCCGAGGGTCGGACTCGAACCGCTGTTTCCCGGCGTCTCAATTTGCCTCTCTCAGTTCGAAAATGCGTGACGGCAGATGACCTTTGCCGATGCCGCGACATGACGACTGCTCAAACCCTCAAGCCCGAAGGAACACGAACAGGGCTCGACCACTATGTCCGCAGTCTGGAGTCGACCGGCACCCGGAGGGGAACAGCGTCCGACAAGGGGCCCGCGTCGCAGTTGTCGAACGAGGCGGAGGGCTCCTCAGGCTGAAATGCGTTGTCCGTGGTCGCTCAGGACGGCAGTCTGACCATCAGAGACATTCACTTTCAAAACCGGATGAAATCGTCGGTTGCACACCAGCCCAGTCTCCAGCTATCGCTTCACCATAGGTAGGGGCCACCTGGGTAGTGCTAGGTGAAAGGGCGGGCATCGTGAATGATACGGCAGCGTATTTCAGGAGGCTGATTGCAGGTGCCCTTGGGGTTACGATCCTGAGCGCGACCGGATATCCGGCGCTTGCAGGTTGCGACTCCAAGTCCTCGGACGGGGATACGACGGTAACCTGCACCGGCAACGTCTATCCGAAGATC
The DNA here is from genome assembly GCA_046233115.1 of Rhodospirillaceae bacterium N.6G. Lineage (GTDB taxonomy): Bacteria > Pseudomonadota > Alphaproteobacteria > Kiloniellales > JACOMY01 > JACOMY01. Next base: position 317,247 of record JBJXHM010000001.1, read on the forward strand.
GAGTCTCTCGGAGGCGGAAGCGGAACCTATACCTACATCTTCGAAAGCTTGAATGCGAATGCAACCAACGGCTCGAGTGACGTCGCCATCGGCGTCTCTTCGGTCGGCAAGGAAGGCGAGAATCACGGCGATAACGGGCAGGCCGCATTCCCCCTCACCCTAGAGTTCAGCGGCGCGCCCTACGAGATCGACAGCAGCGCGCTCGGCTTGGAGGCAAGCAGTAGCGGAGGACGCGGCCACGACGGCAAATCGCATGGAGGCGACACCGCGGCCGGGAACAAGTCGGGCGGCAACGCCGGAGACGGCGGCACCGGCGGCTCCACCGCCGTATCGTTCAATTCCGGCGACATCCAGTCGGTCAATGGCGCGATCACGGTAAGGGCGAACGGCGGCGCGGGCGGCAATGGCGGTGAGGGCAAGACCTCGTCCGGTACCGGCACCGGAGGCGCGGGCGGCATCGGCGGCACCGCGGGCGAGGTCTCGATAACCCTCGGCTCCGACCAGGCGATCACCGTCGACGGGGGCTCCGTCCTGGCCGTATCGACAGGCGGCGTCGGTGGGCAAGGGGGGAAAGGTGCCAGCTTCCTCGGCGAGGGGGACGGAGGCAAGGGCGGCGACGGCGGCGACGGCGGCGGTGCCTCGATAGTGACGAGCAACGTCATCACGATCCAACCGACCGGAACTGTCGAGGCGGAAGACGGGATCGCCGCCGGCAGTCACGGCGGCGACGGCGGTAAGGGCGGCAACGCATCCGGCACGGTCGGATCGAGCGCCGCTAACAAGGGCGGCGGCGGCGGCGATGGAGGCGCGGTCACCGTCGATCTGAGCAACGGACCGGTGGCGATCAAGCTGTCTGGAAACGAGATCGACGCGATCGTGGCGATCAGCACCGGCGGCGACGGCGGCAAGGGTGGCGAAGGAGAGACGGACGTAGGGACGGAAGCGCAGGGTGGCGACGGCGGTGCCGGCGGTGCCGGCGGAAACGTGACCGTGACGGCCGTGACGACATCGGCCGGTATCGCCCTCACCGGCGAGCAGTCGCAGGGCATCTTCGCCAGGTCCTATGGCGGCAACAGCGGTGATGGTGGAAATGGCGCGGGCAAGCTGGCGAATGGTAAAAGCGGCTCGACCAACACTGCCGGTCCTGGCGGTGCCGTCGACGTCACTCTGACCGGAAGCATCGACACCACCGGATCGGAGTCGAATGCGATCCTGGCCCAGAGCATCGGCGGCTTCGCCGGGAGTGCCGGCACGTCCGAAGGTTTCGTCGCCTATGGTGCCAACGGACGGAGCGGCGGTCCGGGTGGCGCAGTCACGGTGACGATCAGCGAGGCGAGTGTCATCTCCACGAAAGATGATTATTCCGACGCGGTCCTGGCGCAGAGCGTCGGCGGCGGCGGCGGACGAGGGTCCGCGAGCGATGGGATCGTCGCCCTCGGTGGCACCGGATCGTCCGGCGGCGATGCCGGCGCGGTCTCGGTGACGCTGCAGAACGCGATCATCTCCACCAAGGGCGACCAGTCCGCCGGCGTGGAGGCGCAAAGCACCGGTGGCACCGGCGGCAGTGCCGGATCGTCTTCGGGGGTGACCTCGCTCGGCGGCAAGGGCGGCGGCGGCGGCAACGGCGGCGCCGTCACGATCACCAGCAACAGCCAGATCGAGACCACCGGCGACCAGTCGGATGCAATCTTCGCGCAGAGCGTGGGCGGCGGCGGCGGCAACGCGCACTCCACCTCCGGCCTGGTCGCGCTTGGCGGGTCCGGCGGCAACGGCGGTTCCGGTGGCACCGTTTCGGTGGTCATCGGGTCCGGCGGCACCAACACGCAGCTTTCCACCTTGGGCTCCGACGCGGACGCCGTCTTCTTGCAGAGCGTCGGCGGCGGCGGCGGCAGCGGCTCCAACGCGATATCCGCAGGCGCCGAGCTTGCGGTCGCCTTCGGCGGCACGGGCGGCAACGGCGGCGCCGGCGGCAACGTTTCCTTCTCTGACAGCGGTGCAAGCGCCTACGCCATCACCACGTCCGGCGCGCACGCCACCGGCATCTTCGCCCAGAGCCTCGGTGGCGGTGGCGGCGCCGGCGGCTATGCCATCGCAGCGAGCGCCGGCTACGCCGCCGACTTCAGCCTGGGCGTCAGCGGCAGCGGCGGCAACGGCGGCAACAGTGGGTCGGTCACCATCGATAGCCTGGCGACGATTTCCACGGCCGAGGACCACTCCAGCGGGATCGTGGCCCAGTCGACCGGCGGCGGCGGCGGGCACAGCGGCATCGCGATCGCAAGCTCCAACAGCAACGGGGTGACCCTCGGCATGGCGCTGGGTGCGACCGGAGGGGGCGGCGGCGATGCCGCAGCGGTGCAAGTCACCACATCGGGAAGCATCACCACGAAGGGCGCGTTGGCAAACGCCATCTTCGCGGAGTCGGTCGGTGGTGGCGGCGGCTATTCGGGCGCCACGATCACCGGAGACGCCGTCAGCAGCTCCAACATCAGCCTCTCCCTGGGTGCTTCCGGCGGCGCCGGCGGCGACGGTGGCGAGGTCACGGTGACGGCCAAGGGCGCGACCTCGACCACTGGCTCCTCATCCGGCGCCATCGTCGCGCAGAGCACCGGCGGCACCGGCGGCAGCGCCCACGCCGTCATCGCCGCCAGCGGTGCCAGCGATGGCCTGAACGCAGACCTCTCGGTCGGCGGCAGTGGCGGCGCCGGCGGCGACGGGGCGGCGGTATCGGTGACCGTCAGCGCGCCGGCCACGACCCTCGGCGACAACGCCACGGCCATCAGCGCCCAGAGCATCGGCGGCGGCGGCGGCAACGGCAGCCTGACCGTCTCCGGCAGCGCGACCTCCAGCACCTCGACCAATCTCGCCGTCGGCGGCAGTGGCGGCGCTGGCGGGTCGGCTGCGGACGTCACCGTCACGGTTTCCGATTCGGTGTCGACCAGCGGCAACAGCTCGATCGGCATTCTGGCCCAGAGCATCGGCAATTCAGGCGGTCACGGCGGGCTCAGCATCGCGGGAACCGGACAGTCGGGGGGAGATGTCAACCTCTCCATCGGCGGCTCGGGAAAGAGCGGAGGTTCCAGCGGCGACGTCAGCGTGACGGTCACCGGATCCAAGGTCAGTACCCAAGGCGCCTTTGCCACCGGCATCAAGGCCACCAGCCACGGCGGCGGCGGCGGCAGCGCTGTCGGATCGATCAACGGGACCGTCGCCAGCATGGGCGAAGTCGGCGTCACCATCGGCGGCTCCGGCGCGACCGGTGGTGCGGCGGGCAGCGTCACCGTCACCAACAGCGCCGTGATCAGCACCACCAACCAGGGCGCAGACCTCATCTTCGCCTCCAGTCACGGCGGCAGCGGCGGGCATGGCGGCTTTGCCATCGAGGGCGCACTGACTGGCGGCGAGTACTCCGGCAGCGCCAACGTCAACGTCGGCGGATCGGGCGGAGGCGGCGGCACCGCCGGGGCCGTCACCGTGACGAACAACAACGCGGCCAGCGGCAGCACGGCAGAGGGCTACCAGTCCAATGGCATCGTCGCTCAGAGCATCGGCGGCTCCGGCGGCTACGGCGGCTCGGTCTACTCCGGCAACCTGACGCTCTCCAGCAGCCTTGGCGTCGACGTGGGCGTCAACGTCGGCGGCTCCGGCGGCTCGGGCAGCACGGCGAGCAGCGTCACGGTGACGAACGATGCCTCCATCACCACCCTCGGCATCTATGGCAACGCCATCTTCGCGCAGAGCGTCGGCGGAGAGGGCGGATACGGCGGCGCCACTTACAACGTCGTGGCCCAGATGTCCGGCAACAACTCTTCGGAGATCAATGTCTCGGTGGGCGGCAGCGGCGGGTCCGGCGGCAACAGCGGCAGCGTAGCCGTCACCAACAACGGCGCTCTCACCACCATGGCCGACTCGGCACCTGCCATCTATGCGCAGAGCACGGGCGGCGGTGGTGGCCGTGGCGGCAGCGCCGCCTCCGTCCTCTTCGACCTGACGGAGACGCAACCCGATTCGGGAACCACCGCCTCCGTCAACGCCAACATCGACGTCGGCGGGACGGGCGGTGCCGGCGGCGACAGCAAGTCCGTCACCGTCACCAACAACGGCACCATCTCCACCACGGGGGCGAGTTCCTGGGGCATCTACGCCCAGTCCGTCGGCGGCGGCGGCGGCGACGGCGGTTCGGTCTCCGGCTATGTCCTGAACGTCACTGCCAACGGCTGCACCTTCAACAAGGCCGGTTGGGGCTGCACGGACTCGAGCGACAACAAGACGACCTATTCTCCGACGCTGCAGCTCGAGATCGGCGGCAACGGTGGCGGAGGCGGTGACGGCGCGCCGGTGACGGTCACCAACACGGCCCCGATCACGACCGAAGGCACCGGCGTCTATGCCATCTTCGCCCAGAGCGTCGGCGGCGGCGGCGGACATGGTGGCTACGGCAACCTCGGCACGGACATCTGGGCACCCGACGATACCGAGAACGACTTCAGCGACTTCGTCGCCGACATCGTGTCGGAGGGCTTCAGCAACCTCAGGAGCTTCCAGAACGTGGAGATCGCGATCGGCGGCACGGGCGGTCTGGGCGGCGACGGCGACGACGTCATGGTTTCCAGCTCCGACCTGCTGACCACGAAGGGCGCGAGCGCCTATGCGATCTTTGCCCAGAGCATCGGCGGCGGCGGCGGCCACGGCGGTGCCGCCTTGGGCGGTTTCGGCAGCGTGACCCAGTCTCTGGTTGGCGGCCGCGGCAGCGCCGGCGGCGACGGCGGCGATGTCAGCGTCAGCCTGTCGGGTGGCATCAGTAGCAGTGGCGATGGCGGTGTCGGCATCTACGCCCAGTCGGTCGGCGGCGGCGGCGGCAGCGCCGGCGACATCGAGCAGTCGATCACCGATTCCTGGGCGGACCTCAACATCGGGGTCGGCGTCAACGTACAGGAGAATCCCGGCAATGGCGGCAATGGCGGTAGCGTCAAGGTAGAACTGGCTGCTGGCAGTCAGGGCATCACCACGACCGGCGACAACGCGCATGGCATCTACGCCCAGAGCGTTGGCGGCACCGGTGGTGCAGCCCACCTCTCGGGCGTCTTTGGCGGCTCGCCCGTCGTCTTCGCCGGCAGCGTTGGCGATGCCGGCAAGGGCGGCGACGTAACCATCACCGTCGATGCACCGATCACCGTCAGCGGGGAATCGGCGACCGCGGTCTATGCCCAAAGTGTCAGCGGAACGGAAAGCTCCACGGACAAGCCCTCCACGTCAGGAGACGTCTCCGTCTCGATCTCCAAGGACGTCACGGCGTCGGGCGCCAGCGGCCGCGGCCTGCTGCTGCAAAGCCAGGGCATCGACGGCACCGGGACCATCGCCGTGACTGTGAGTGCAGGGGCGACGGTCTCCTCCACCGCCGAGTCCTACGAGACGATCGGCTTCATGCACGGCGACGCCAACACCTTGACCAACGACGGCGCGATCACCCGGCCCGACGGCGGTTCGGTCCAGGGCTATGTGCTGCGAGCGGAGGGGGCGGCGCTGGCAGTCACCAACACGGGCAGCCTCAGCGGCTCGATCCTGCTCGACAGCTCCAGCGACAACTCACTGGCCAACAGCGGTACCCTGGAACTCGGCACGACGGTCAATCTCGGCACGTCGGGAACGCTGACGAACGATGGAACCCTCTCGGCCGGCACACTCGGAACGATCGCCAGCAGCGACTTTACCGGCATCCTGACCCAGAACAGCGACGGCGTGCTGCAAGTCGACTTCGACGTCGCCGGAAGCAACGACCTGATCACCATAGTGTCCGGCAAGTCTGCGACTTTCAACGGCACGGTCGTGCCCAACGTCATTGGCACCGCGCCATCGAACGGCCAAACTGACACGCTCGTCATCGTCTCGTCGGATGTCGGACTGACCGCGCCCAACCTCGCCGTCTCCGATACCAGCACCGTCGACTACTCGGTGTCGACCCAGACGAACAGCGGCGTGACCGATCTCCTGCTCTCCTATCTGGTAGACTACTCGCCATCGGATGCCGGCCTGAGCGCCAACTCCCTGGCCTTCGGCGACTACATCGGCGATTTGGTCGATGCGCAGCAAGCCGGAGCGGCCCTTGGCGGCGCCGGGTCCGAATTCGTCGACGATCTGGCGTTCTTCGTCCTCGGCATCGAGGACGATGCAACCCTGGGTGCCGTCTACCAAAGCCTTGCGCCGGGTGCAGCCTTCATTCCCGGTACCAGTACGACCCTGTCCTCGCTGCGTTTCTCCGACAACCTCAATAGCTGCCCGCAAGTCGATGACCGGGGACTTGCCACCTTCGCTCGTAACGGCTCCTGCGGCTGGATCCAGTTCTCCGGCGTCGGCAACCACAGCGGCGGCTCGGGCGACAGCGTCGCCTTCAACGAGACCGTCTTCTCCGTGACGGCGGGCGTTCAGAAGGAGGTCGCCGAGGGCTGGTTCCTCGGTCTCGCCGGCAACTACGAGCACGCGAGCCTTTCCATGGACAAGGGTTCGGGCAATGGCAACCGCTATCAGGCAGGCGTGATCGCGAAGAAGGAGATCGGCCAGATGACGCTGTCGGGATCGCTGTCCGGCGGATACGGCAGCTACGACCTGACGCGCACCGTCGTTACGCCGACGGGCGCGATGAATGCGAACGGCAAGCCTTCCACCTGGTGGATTGCCGGTCACGCGCGCGTCGCGCAGCGGTTCGACCTGACCGAGGATTTCTATGCCCTGCCTCTGTTTGACGCCGGCATCCAGCAGTTCTGGCAGGGCGACTTCTCGGAAAGCGGCGCAGGGGACTATGGCGCGCGGGTGCAGGGTTTCCAGTCCACGATCGGCCTCTTGAACCCGAAGCTGGAGGTCGGGGCGGGATTCGAGCTGCTTGGCATGGCAGGCGAACTGAAAGCTCAGGGCGGCCTGCTCGGCCTTGTCGGCAACACGGATCCCTCCACGCACGTGCAGCTGACCGGTGTACCGGAGGATGGCCCGAGCTTCACCATCGTGAATGACAATGAGACCTTGTTCGCCGACCTCGGCGCCTCGCTGCGCTTGCAGGTGCGTGACCAGGTCTTCGTCGGCGCCAACTTCCAGACGCTGCTGGGCAACAGCTTGCAGAGCTACTATGGCGGCGCCCGCCTGCAGATCGCTTTCTAGATCATGCGGCGGGCCGGTGCCGGCTTGCACCATCGGTCATTGCCAATGACCGATGGTGCTGGAAATTGCGGGAAAGGGGAGGCACATGACGCGGAAGCCAGGTGGTCGCGGCAGCTATGATTAGGCCCCCCGGTCGATCCGGCCCCGGCCGTTTCTATGCGCGCGAGTTTGTGGGAACGGTAGCCACCCTCTTCTGAAATACCGTTCTGTATCAATGGATTGCGAAGGGGGTGGTGCCGGGGGTCGGACTCGAACCGACGACCTACCGATTACAAATCGGTTGCTCTACCAACTGAGCTATCCCGGCACGTTGACCCCATACCTAATCCCCGCGGAGCGGACCCGCAAGCGGCCCCTTCAGCGGAGCTATGGACCTGTTCCTCTTTGTGGCGCAGGATCGCCTGAAAGAACGTTCAGGAGAAGATCTTATGGCCGATCGAGTCGTCAGGCTGGACCCCCATAACCCGAGCGGGGAAGGGCTGGAGCCCTGGGAGACCATCCCGCCGGAAAGCCTGGAGAGCGGGACTCCAGTCCAGCGCGGTGTGATGGTGCATGATGAGGGCGGCCTGCAGGTCGGCACCTGGGACTGCACCGCGATGACGACCAAGCCAGCGCCCTACAGCGTCTACGAGTTCATGCTGGTGCTGGACGGCGACGTGACCATGATCGACAAGGAGGGCCACGAGGAGACCATCTTCGCCGGCCAGCCCTTCTTCCTGCCCAAGGGCTTCGAGTGCACCTGGAAGCAGCCGGGCTACATCCGCAAGGTCTTTCTGATCCAGGACGATCCCAATGTGCCGGCCGAGACCGACCCGGCGAAGCTGAAGGTCATTCGCCCCTTGCCCTACGGACCGCCCGAGGGCCTGACGGAGATCGAGCTGAACCCGGCCGACTTTTCCACCCCGCTGCCGGTGCAACGCCAGCATCTCTACTACGAGAGCGCAGACGGCAAGATCCAGGTCGGCACCTGGGATGCCACCGCCTACGAGCGGCCGATCTCCCCCTCAAAACGCAGCGAGATCATGTGCATCCTGGAAGGCTCGGTGACCATGATCAGCCCCGAGGGCGAGCAGACCTTCAACGCCGGCGACAGTTTCTTCCTGCCGCTGGGCGCCCCCAACGGCTGGCGCAGCGAGGGCTACGTCCGCAAGTTCTTCTGCGCCGTCTGGCCCTGAGCCAGGTGGGATAGACCCGAAAGGATCGCCCTGGCCTCCGTGGCCATGGCGGCGATCCGCTCGCCCGCGCTTGGCAGGTCGTCGAGGGCACCGGCGACCTGGCCGGCGAAGAGGGCAAGCTGCTCCAACGCGCCGCTGCTGCTTCTAAGCGGGGAATCGGTGCTGTAGCGGTAGAGCGGCCGGCCCTCGTCCTCAGCCACTGCCTGGCGCGGGATGCGGTCGGGGTGGTGGCCGAAGAGGTCGCGGCCAAGGCGCTCGGTCAGGTCCGAGGCCAGCACCCGCACGGGCGATCCGGGCGGCCAGTTGATGGCGAAGGCGTCGGTGAACACCGTGTCCTCCGATCGCGCGGCCAGGATCCGCTGCTTGTGCAGGTCGTGGGCGAAGGACTCTTGCGTGGCCAGGAAGGCGGTGCCGCAGTGGATGCCCTGGGCGCCCAAAGCCAGGGCCGCGGCCAGTCCGGCGCCGTCGGCGAAGCCGCCCGATCCGACCACGGGGATCGAGAGCGCCTTGGCCACCTGCGGCAGCAGCACCAGCGAGGAGACCCCGCCACGCACGTGCCCGCCGGCCTCCACCCCTTGCGCGATAACCATGTCGGCGCCCGCCGCCTCGGCGGCCAGAGCGTCGGCGAGCGAGCCCACCTGGTAGAAGACCAGCGCGCCGGTCCGCTTGGCCCGTTCGATCGCGCGTCCGTCGACGCTCCAGAAGAAGCAGAAAGAATGCACGCCGAGCGCGATGCAGAGGTCCATCTGGGCGGAGAAGAGCGCCGGGTCGGTCGCGGCCGGGATCAGGTTGACGCCAAAGGGGCGCTTCGTACGGGCGCGCACCGCCGCGACCTCGGCGGCGATCAGGGCCGGCGGCTCGCGCACCATGCCGAGGAAGCCGTAACCGCCGGCCTCCGAAACCGCGGTGACCAGCTCGCTGCGGGCGACCCCGCCCATGCCGGCTTGCAGGATCGGGTAGCGGCAACCGAGCAGCTCGGTGAGCACCGTGGTCAGGGCGTCGGTTTGCATCGCTCGCGGTCTCCCCTTGCTCTGGTAGGGCCGGCCGCAGCGCAGCGGACCCAGAGTCTCCGATCTAGGGGGCGCGAAGCAATCTAGCAAACGAGAAAATTCGACAGATAATATCGATACATTCGATATGAAGGAGAGCGCGATGGATACCGAACTGGCCCGCACCTTTCTCGCCATCGTGTCGGCCGGCGGCTTCCTGCGCGCGGCCGAGCGGCTTCACGTCACCCAGTCCACCGTGAGCAGCCGGATCCAGAACCTGGAGGCGCAGCTCGGCACCACCCTCTTCGTGCGCAACAAGGCCGGGACCGCGCTGACGCCCGCCGGCCAGCGCTTCCAGCGCCACGCGGCGACCCTGGTGCGCACGGTAGAGCAGGCGCGCCAGGACGTCGGGGTGCCGCGTGCCTTCCGTGGCGCCCTGAAGGTCGGCGGCCGCTTCGGCCTCTGGGAGCGCTTCCTGCTGCGCTGGCTGGCGGTCATGCGCGGGCGCGCGCCGGAGATCTCGCTCGGCGCCGAGATCGGCTTCGAGACCGACCTGATGCAGGGACTGGTCGAGGGGCGGCTCGACATCGGCGTGATGTACACCCCGCAGAGTCGACCGGGTCTCCGCGTCGAACGCCTCTTCGAGGAGCGGCTGGTGCTGGTCTCCACCGATTCCAAGGCCTCGCCGGTGCCGGGTGCGGACTATGTCCATGTCGACTGGGGGCCGGAGTTCTATGCCCGCCATAGTGCCAGCTACCCGGACTTTCCGGGTGCGGGGATCACCGCCAATATCGGCTGGCTGGGGCTGCAGTATATCCTGGTGAACGGCGGCAGTGGCTACTTCCCGCACCGCCTGGTGCAGGACCATCTGGCCGAGGGCCGCGTCCACCTGCTGTCCGGTGCGCCCCAGTTTGGCCTGCCGGCTTACGTCGTCCACGCCGAGGCCAGCAATCCCGAGCTGATCGACCCGGCGTTGGATGCAATGCGGGAGCTGGCGGAGGGGGAAACGGGGTGTTGAAGCGGCACGTTCCACGAGTTGGTGTGCCCAGCGCTACGCAGCTTCAAAAACGCGGTTCTAGAAGGCGAGTATCTGATGCACTATTGAACAACGGCGTCACGCCTAGAGCTATAGCTCTGACGCTTAGGATAAATCGGGATCTCGGCTGTTGGAGTTTCTCAGAAAGATTGACGGCCGTAAGGTTCATGTTCGTTCCGGCTTGTCCACCAGAGTCTTGTTCTACGTAGTGTCGTTCTGAAATTCCAATATCCTTGCATAAACGGGCAATCCGCTGATCGTCAAAATCACTGACGCTTGTGTCATGGGCAAAAAGATTTCTTATCCTCCCAATAATTTCAATATCTGAAAGCGTTTCTTCGCCATATAATCCGATCATGAACCCCAAGCGAGCCTTAGCAATAAAGCTACCAAGTGGTCCATCTGGACGAAACATCTTTTTATGGATATCCTTGTCCGACCCACCCGATTCTCTATTGTAGAGCACTCGACGCAGTGACGCTTCAATTCGGTCATCAATGAGGGCTGCGCCAATGATTGCTGCGGCGCGGTCTGATCCGTTATTGAGTTCCTTGATTGCGCTTTCTTCGCCTTCTCGCGTAATCCACACAGAACATCCTCCCGATAAGGCGATTTCTGGGAATGTTCCTGTAGGGGGTGTGCGTTTGCAAGGCATTTGAATGCCTCCCGTTTCGATGTCGGGTGGTCTTCCGATCAAGTCGAATGATAATAACTAATTGAATTTGTTTGGTTTTGTCGTCCTTCGGCATGATCAGAAGACGACTGTCCCTTTGCCAAACCCAGCCAGTTGGTCGGCGGAGCTAGCGAATCGCCACCCCTAAACCGGCAGGGTCGGCAGGTACTGTGGCGGCTTGCGGACCTTGGTGGCCTGCTCGAAGGCGTAGCCGTAGCCGAGCAGCTTGCCGTCCTGCCAGGCGGTGGAGAAGAAGGAGAGGGCGACCGGCAGGTGGTCGTGCAGGTAGCCGGCCGGCACTGTCAGGTGCGGGTAGCCGGCCATCGCTGGCGGCGAGGAACAGCCGCCGACGATGCGGTCGCCGTTCACCGGATCGATTGACCAGGCCGGCATGGAATCGGTGGGCGCGATGATCGCGTCCAGCTTGTGCTCGGCCAGCACGCGGTCGATGCCATCGGTCCGCGACAGGCGCAGGCATTCGGCCTTGGCCGCCTGGTAGCGCGGCTCCTCCATGCTGCCGGCCGCCTCGACCATCTCGAAGATCTCCTGCTTGAAGAAGGGCATGACCTGGTCTTCGTTGGCGCGGTTGAAGGCGATGATGTCGGAGAGGCTGCGCATCGGGCTGCCGGGATGGCTCGCCAGGTAGCGGTTCAGGCCCGCCTTCATCTCGTAGAGGAAGAGGGTCATCTCGTCCTCGCCGAACAGCGGGACGGCACTGCCGCGGGCCGGATCGACCACCTCGGCACCTAGCGAACGCAGCACTACCACGGCCTGTTCGATCACCGCGTCGACGCCCTCGTGGTCGCCCATCAGATCGCGGGCGAGTCCGAGGCGCGCGCCCTTCAGCGCGTCGGGCGAGAGGATGCGGGTGTAGTCGGCCGCACGTTCGGACTGCGCCGCCGCGCTGGCCGGGTCGTCGGGGTCGAGGCCGGTCAGCGCGTTCAGCACCAGCGCGAGGTCGGTGACGCTGCGCGCCATCGGGCCGGTGGTGTCCTGCGGGTCGGCCACCGGCATGACCCCGGTCCGGCCGATCAGGCCCACGGTGGGCTTCAGGCCGACGATGCCGTTGATCGAGGCCGGGCGCACCACCGAGCCGTCGACCTCCGCGCCGATCGCGGCGGTGCAGAGGTTGGCCGCCACCGCCACGCCGCAGCCGGAGGAGGAGCCCGAGGGGCTGCGGTCCAGCACATAGGGGTTGCGGGTCTGCCCGCCGCGGCTGGACCAGCCGCTGCAGCCGCGGGTCGATCGCATGTAGCCCCACTCGCTCATGTTGGTCTTGCCCAGGATGATCGCCCCGGCGCGGCGCAACTGCGCCACCAGGAAGGCATCCTCCGGCGCGATGTGGCCGAGCATGGCCAGCGAGCCGGCGGTTGTCATCATGCGGTCGCCCGTGTCGATCGCGTCCTTCAGCAGGATCGGCACGCCGTGCAGCGGCCCGCGTGCGCCCACTTGGCGGCGCTCGCGGTCCAGGGCTTCGGCGATCTCCAGCGCGTCGGGGTTGGTCTCGATCACCGAGCACAGGGTCGGGCCGGCCCGGTCGACCGTTTCGATTCGCTCCAGGAAGGCCTGGCAGAGCGCCGTCGCGGTCAGTTCGCCGCTGTCGAAGCGCTGCTGCAGGGTGGCGATATCCAGTTCCTCGAGCGACATCCTGCGGTCCTTCTGCTATCTCGCGTGGCGGGTGGTGCTGCGGCAATTGAAGCCCGCCGGCGCTGGCTTGTGAAGCGGGTCTTTCGGTGAGGGGGCCGGCGGCGGCATAGTGCCCGGATAGAACGAAGCGCAGGAGAGAGCCCATGTCCGCCCCCGAACCCCTCAACGCCGATCTGGCCCAGGATATCGTCGCCGCCGTCGATGCCGGCTTCGATGCCCAGCTCGCCTTCACCCGCGAGCTGGTGAGCCTGCCCTCCTTGCGCGGGCAGGAGCACACGGCGCAAGAGTTCATGCACGGCGCCATGGCGACGCGCGGCTTTGCGATGGACCGCTGGCGGCTGGATCCGGAGGAGCTGAAGGAGCATCCCGGCTTCTCGCCGGTGGCGGTGCCCTACGACAACGCCATCAACGTGGTCGGGACCCACATCCCGCGCGAGGCCAAGGGCCGCTCCCTGGTGCTGAACGGGCACATTGACGTGGTGCCGACCGGGCCGCTCGACATGTGGCGCAACCCGCCCTTCGACCCGGTGGTAGAGGAGGGCTGGCTCTACGGCCGCGGCTCCGGCGACATGAAGGCGGGGCTGGCCGCCAACATCCATGCGGTCGACGCGCTGGCGAGCCTGGGCCTGCAGCCGGCGGCGACGGTCTACCTGCAGTCGGTGACCGAGGAGGAGTGCACCGGCAACGGCGCGCTGGCCTGTCACCTGCGCGGCTACCGGGCCGAGGCGGCGGTGATCCCCGAGCCAGAGGACGACATGCTGGTGCGCGCCAACACCGGCGTCATCTGGTTCCAGGTGAAGATCCGCGGCGAGCCCGTGCACGTGCGCGAGGCCGGCACCGGCTCCAACGCCATCCTGGCGGCCTACGGCGTGATCGAGAAGCTGAAGGAGCTGGAGACCCGCTGGAACGCGCGCAAGGACGCGTTCCCCTACTTCGGCGATGTGGCCAAGCCGATCAACATCAACATCGGCAAGATCGCCGGCGGCGACTGGGCCTCCAGCGTGCCGGCCTGGTGCACCCTCGACGTGCGCGCGGCGATCTACCCCGGCGTCGAGCCGAAGGAGGCCGCGGCCGAGATCGAGGCTGCGGTGATGGAGGCGGCGCGCGCCAACCCCTTCATGGCCAACAACCCGCCGCAGGTGGTCTACAACGGCTTCTTCGCCAAGGGCTACGTGCTGGAGGAGGGCTCGGACGCCGAGACCACCCTGGCCGGTGCCTACGCCCAGGTGCACGGCGGCAAGGACCTGCAGTCCTTCGTCACGCCGGGCTACCTCGACGGCCGCGTCTTCGTCATCTACGAGGGCATCCCCTGCCTGGTCTACGGCCCCTACTCGGAGAACATCCACGGCTTCAACGAGCGGGTCAGCCTCGATTCCGTGCGCCGCGTGACCAAGACCCTGGCGCTCTTCATTGCGTCATGGTGCGGGGTGGAAGAGCGGAGGCTTTGAGACCGGGAGGGACTCGCGGCGCGATCTTGCGGAAAGCAGGGCTTGTGGTCTGATCGGAGATTTCCTCGCGGTAGCAACTACGGCAACTCTGCCACGAGAACACTCGTCATGTTGAGCTGGGCGTGGAAAGGGCGAGCATGTTCGAAGGAAGCAGGAGACGAGCGCCGGCTCACGGGTGAACGCCGCCAGACCGATCGGGCGGCGCACCTTCGATCAATTGACGGGGGCAGAGATTAACTGGGCCACACGTTTTTCTTTTCTTTTGTGCAGGGAGCGTGTATAGAAGAGGATGACGCTTTCGATTGGAGGTCATTATGGCCGTCCGCCTTAGTGTTCGTGGCGCTGAGCAGAGCCCTGGCGTGATAGATGGTATTCGTCAGGCTTATAGGCGCATGCAGGGAATTTTTGACGATCGAGGTTACGACTTCTTCGCTGCACTTCATGGACTTAGCGCGCCAATCTGGTGTCAACACGGTACCGCGCTGTTTCTTCCATGGCATCGCGCCTATCTATACTACTTTGAACTCGCTTTGCAGACGAGGTTGGGTCAACGGTTTACCGTCATCGATCCGGAAGAGCCAAGCCTTGCGGACATCGGGCTGCCATGGTGGGATTGGACTTCACCCAGGTCACATAGTGATGGATTGCCTGCGAGTTTCGCGGATCCAGATCCAACAAATCCGCTCTTTGGTGTAACGGTCCAGACTGCCATTTCACCAACGCAGATGCTGACGGGTGTTTGGTCAGAGTGGCTGCTGAGTGCAGTCCGCAATAGTGCAATGCTCTCCGGTACGATCACGTCGGCCAATCCGCCAAAGACTTTGCGAGACCCCGATGCCCCCGGTAATCTGCCGACAGCACAAGTTGTAAACGGCGATGTCCTTCAAGAGAACACCTACGACGGCTTCTGGAACAAGCTGGAAGACGTTCATGATGATGTTCACGGGTGGGTCGGAGGCGCCATGAGTGCCGTACCCACGTCTGCCTATGATCCAATTTTTTGGTCCCACCATGCGATGATTGATAGGCTGTGGTATCTTTGGCAGTTGAGCCCGCTCGGCGTCGATCCGCCCACAGCGCTGCTGGGCACCGTTCTGGCACCCTTTCCAATGACAGTCGCAGACACCCTCGATATCGCCAATATGGGGTATGAGTATGCGGTTCAGCTAGGTGTCTAAGGGAGCCCTGAGAGATGATTGCATCCCCGCAGGCCGAGCGTATTAC
Source organism: Rhodospirillaceae bacterium N.6G (assembly GCA_046233115.1). GTDB lineage: Bacteria > Pseudomonadota > Alphaproteobacteria > Kiloniellales > JACOMY01 > JACOMY01. Next base: position 332,585 of record JBJXHM010000001.1, read on the forward strand.
GACGCGCGATGACGGCAACATCGTACTGACGATGTCAGCCCAGTTCAAAGGCGGAGAAGAAGCAGACTTCTACCGAGCCGACCTTGTCATTAGCGGTATCCGGCACGAAGGACCAAGCTACAAGGTCAGAATATTCCTGAACAATTCTGCGGCAGACGCGGGTACCGCGTGCGTACCTGAGACGGGGTACGTTGGTCAATTCTCTGTTTTTGGTCACGGAGGATGCTTTGGCGGTGTCGCTCATTGTGATATTACTGGCGCGCCGACCGATACACGGGCTGGCGCAGTGGCGACCGCACGCCCGCATCCGCTCACACCAAAGCGGAAAGTCGTTACGATTACCGAGCAGCTAAAGCGAGTTCTGTCAGATCAGGGCGGAGTCAATTCTATCACATTCGTTCCCATACTTACTGCACCCAAGCGGAGCGAGTGCGGTCCGGTGCCCGGCATCTTTCAGTTCGACGAAGCGACGATCCGTACCTATCGCTAGAATTCGGAGGATCCTGGATCGCTCCGCCATTGTCTCAAGAGTAACGCGCCAGAGTCGAGACCTGGTCTTCCTAAGGAAGGTGATGGCGATAGCGTGGGCACGATCCTCGAGAGACTGGTCATGCCGACGATGGCAGAGCCGGGGGGAAGATCTTCATGCCCTACCGGTCGCCCGAGGACCCGCTGAGCTTCTTGCTCTTTGGCTCTACCGGGATCGCGCAGCCTGGGAGGCGCACCAGGCGCCGCCCCGCTTCGAGGCGGCGAACGCGGACCTGTTGCCCCGCTGTGCTGCGCGCGTGCGTGTGTCTTGCGTGCCTTACGTCACCCTTTAGGGAAGACCGTCACTCCTGGACGGACTTCTGGATGCTGTCCGAGACCTCGTTCGCCTTCTGCTCGACTGCGTCGGCGGCGTTCTCGGCAGCGTCCTTCAGGTCCTGGCCGGCCTCATTGGCCTGCTGAACGGCGTTGTCCAGCTTCTCGCCGGCCGTCTGGTCCGAGTCGTCATCGCAGGCGGCCAGTGCCAGTGGGAGTGAAAGCACCAGGGCGAGGGCGAGCTTTCCGAAACGCGTGGTCATGACGAGACCTCCTTGGCTTTTGCCATTGCTCGGCCCGGCCGCAAGCAACCGGGCGGGGGCATCTAGATGGGTGATACGCACGAAAGAAGTCATCTGTGTTAGCGGACATGGATTCCCCATCGAGGCTTGGCTACTCTTTTCTCGGAGGTAGAACGCGCATGGCTCGTCGTCTGGCTGCCATACTCGCCATGGATGTGGTCGCCTACAGCCGCCTCATGGAGCAGGATGAAGCGGGTACGCTGGCGGCGCTGAAGGTCCATCGCAGCGAGTTCATCGATCCGCTGATCGCCGAGCACGGCGGGCGCATCGTCAAGCTGATGGGTGATGGCACGCTCGTGGAGTTCTCGAGCGTGGTGGATGCCGTCGCCTGTGCCGTGGCGGTGCAGCGCGGCATGGCAGGACGCAATGCCGAAGTGCCGGAGCGGCGCCGGATCGCGTTCCGTATCGGCGTCAACCTGGGCGACGTCATCAGCGACGGCGACGACATCTACGGCGATGGCGTCAACATCGCGGCGCGGCTGGAAGCCCTCGCCGAGCCCGGTGGCCTCTGTGTGTCGGGCACCGTGCAGGAGCATGTCGACGGAAAGCTTGCCGTCACCTTCACGGACGACGGCGAGCAGACCTTGAAGAACCTCTCCCGCCCGGTTCGTGTCTGGCGCTGGGCAGAGGAGGGCCGCGGTGCTGCTCCTCAGCCTCCTGCGGCGTCCGGCGCTCCGCCGTCGAGAGACAAGCCCTCCATCGCGGTCTTGCCCTTCACCAACATCTCGGGCGACCCCGAGCAGGAGTACTTTGCGGACGGGATCACCGAAGATCTCATCATCACGCTCGGGCGCTGCCGATGGATTCTGGTCATCGCGCGGAATTCGACCTTCGCCTACAAGGGGCAATCGCCCGACGTGAGGGCCGTGTCCAGGGAACTCGGCGTCAGGTATGTCCTGGAAGGGAGCGTCCGGCGTTCGGGGAACCGGGTCCGGGTGACGACCCAGCTCACGGACGGCAAGGAGGGAACCAACGTCTTCGGCGAACGCTACGACCGGCAACTGAGCGACGTGTTCGAGCTTCAGGAGGAGATCGCCACGTTGATCGCGGGGGCCATAGAACCGGAACTGTCGGAGATCGAGGGGGCCGCGCTCCGCAACCGGCCCACGAACGACCTCAGTGCCTGGGACAGCTATCAGAAGGGCCTGTGGTACCTCTATCGCTTCAACACGGACCAGCTGGATGTCGCGAAGTCGCTGTTCGAGCGCGCGATCGAACTGGACGGCAGCTTTTCCCAGGCTTTTGCCCGGCTTGCCTATGTCCACATCCAGCTGGCTTGGTACGGACCCAGAGACGACCGGTCCCAGAACGTCGCCAAGGCCCTGCAACTGGCGTCCCGGGCCGTGGAGCTTGACGGCAAGGACCCCTCTGCACGGCTTTCGCTCGGGCGCGCGCACACGCTCTCCGGGGATTTCGCGGAAGGCATCGAGCAGCTCCGCATCGCGACGTCGCTGGATCCGAGTTTCGCGCAGGCACACTTTGCCCTGGGGCAGGCACTTACCTCGCTCGACCTTCATGACGAGGCGGTCCGGGAAATGAATGTTTCGATCACGCTCAGCCCGCGCGATCCGCACCTGTGGACCTTCTACCACGTGCGCGCCATCGCCCATTACATTGCGGGGAATCTGGAGGCAGGAGAGGCCGACGCGTACATGGCCCTACGGCAGCCCAACGTGACCTTCTACCCCTATACCGTTCTTGTCCCCATCCTGGTCCGGCTGGGCAAGGAGGCCGAGGCCGCGGAGGCGCTGCGGAAACTTCGCAAGCTGAAGCCCGGATTCTCGCTCGCCGACGCGGTCGCCGAGTGGCACTTCGGCGATCGCTCGATCATGACGACACGCTTCATGGCCCGGTTCGAGGAGGACTTTCGGCGTGGGGAGCTTTGTAGCCGGGACGGATGACCGGCAGGTGGCGAACGCCAGACCGGTTCAGCCTGACGTCCTCTTCCCTTAGAGCCCCAGCTTCTCTTTCAGAAGCTGGTTCACCATGCCGGGGTTGGCCTTGCCCTGGGTCGCCTTCATGGTCTGGCCGACGAACCAGCCCATGACCTTCATGTTGCCGCCCTTGAGCTGCTCGACCTGGGTCGGGTTGGCGGCGATGATCTCGTCCACCACGCTGGCAATCGCGCCGGTGTCGGTGATCTGCTTCAGCCCGCGCTCCTCGACCAGGGCAGCGGCGGTCTTGCCGCTCTCCCACATCGCCTCGAAGACCTCCTTGGCCATGCGGCCGGAGAGGGTCTTGTCGGCGATCAGGTCGATCAGGCCGCCCAGCTTCTCGGCGTCCACCGGCGCCTCGGCCAGACCGCTGCCCGACTTGTTCAGCGCCGCGAAGTAGTCGCCCATGATCCAGGTCGATGCCAGCTTGGCGTCGCGCCCCTTGGCCACGGCCTCGAAGAAGTCAGCGCGCTCCTGGTCGGCGACCAGGATAGCGGCGTCGATCGGCTTCAGCGCGAAGCTCTCGATGAAGCGGGCCTTCTTCTCGTCCGGCAGCTCCGGCAGGCTGGCGCGGATGGTCTCGACCAGCTTCGGGTCCAGCTTCACCGGCAGCAGGTCGGGGTCGGGGAAGTAGCGGTAGTCGTGCGCCTCCTCCTTGCTGCGCAGCGAGCGGCTCTCGCCGGTCATGCCGTTGAAGAGGCGGGTCTCCTGCTTGATCGTGCCGCCGGCCTCCAGCACCTCGATCTGGCGCAGGGTCTCGTAGTGGATCGCCTGCTGCACGAAGCGGATGGAGTTGACGTTCTTGGTCTCGGTGCGGGTGCCCAGCTCCCCACCCGGACGGCGTAGCGAGAGGTTCACGTCGGCCCGCATCGAGCCCTCGGCCATGTTGCCGTCGCAGGTGCCGAGGTAGCGCAGGATGGCACGCAGCTTGGTCAGGTAGGCACCGGCCTCCTCGGCCGAACGCATGTCGGGCTTGGAGACGATCTCCATCAGGGCCACGCCGGAGCGGTTCAGGTCGATGAAGGTCATCTTCGGGTGCTGGTCGTGCAGCGACTTGCCGGCGTCCTGCTCCAGGTGCAGCCGCTCGATGCCGATCTCGCGGGTCGAGCCGTCCTCCAGGTCGATGGTGATCTGGCCCTCGCCCACGATCGGCTGCTCGTACTGGCTGATCTGATAGCCGGCCGGCAGGTCGGGGTAGAAGTAGTTCTTCCGCTCGAACACGCTCTCCAGGTTGATCTGGGCGTTGAGGCCGAGACCGGTGCGCACCGCCTGCTCGACGCAGACGCGGTTCAGCACCGGCAGCATGCCGGGGAAGGCGGCATCGACCAGCGAGACCTGGGTGTTGGGCTCGGCCCCAAAGTCGGTGGCCGCGCCCGAGAAGAGCTTCGACTTGGAGATGACCTGGGCATGGACCTCCAGGCCGATGACCACTTCCCAGGGGCCGGTCTTGCCCTCGATCAGATTCTTGTCGCTCAGGTTCCGTTCGCTCATGGGCCTTATCCCGCGATCCGCTGCGGCTGGTGGGTGAAGTGGGCGGCGGTCTCCAGCGCGTGGCCGACCCGGAAGACCATCTCCTCGTCGAAGGGCTTGCCGATGACCTGCAGGCCAAGCGGCAGGCCCTCGACGCTGAGGCCGGCCGGGACCGAGATCGCCGGCAGCCCGGCCAGGCTGGCCGGCACGGTGAAGACGTCGTTCAGGTACATGGCGACCGGATCGTCCATCTTCTCGCCCTGGGCGAAGGCGGCGGTCGGCGAGGTCGGCGCCAGGATGGCGTCCACCTTCTCGAAGGCCTGGGTGAAGTCGCGGGCGATCAGGCTGCGGATCCGGCGGGCCTTGTTGTAGTAGGCGTCGTAATAGCCGGCCGAGAGCACATAGGTGCCGATCAGGATGCGGCGCTTCACCTCGGCACCGAAGCCGGTGCCGCGGGTCGCCTCGTAGAGCCCGGTAAGGTCCTCTTCGGCGACGCGCTGGCCAAACCGCACGCCGTCGTAGCGGGCCAGGTTCGAGGAGGCCTCGGCCGGGGCGATGATGTAGTAGGTCGCCAGCGCATGTTGAGTGTGCGGCAGCGAGATCTCGCGGATGTGCGCGCCCTGCTCCTCCAGCCAGGTCATGCCGCGCTTCCAGAGGCGCTCGATCTCCGGCGCCATGCCGGGCATGCGATACTCCTTCGGCACGCCGATGGTCAGGCCCTTTACGTCCTTGTGCAGGGCGGCCTGGTAGTCCGGCACCGGCAGGTCCACCGAGGTGGAGTCCTTCGGGTCGTAGCCGGCCATGGCGCCCAGCACCAAGGCGGCGTCGCGCACCGTGCGGCTGAAGGGTCCGGCCTGGTCCAGCGAGGAAGCGAAGGCGACGATGCCCCAGCGCGAGCAGCGGCCGTAGCTGGGCTTCATGCCGACGATGCCGCAGAAGCTGGCCGGCTGGCGGATCGAGCCGCCGGTGTCGGTGCCGAGGCTGGCCGGTGCCACGCGCGCGGAGACCACCGCGGCCGAGCCTCCGGAGGAACCGCCCGGCACCAGGTCGCGGTTGTCGCCCTGGCGCTGCCAGGGGTTGGCCACCGGGCCGTAGGCCGAGCTCATGTTGGAGGAGCCCATGGCGAACTCGTCCAGGTTCAGCTTGCCGGTCATGACCGCGCCGGCCTGCCAGAGCTTCTGCGTCACGGTCGACTCGTAGGGCGGCACGAAGCCTTCCAGGATCCGGGAACCGGCCGTGGTCTGCACGCCCTCGGTGCAGTAGAGGTCCTTGACCGCGATCGGCACGCCCTCCAGCGGGCCGGCCTCGCCCTTGGCCAGGCGCTGGTCGGCGGCCTCGGCCATGGCCAGCGCCTTGTCGGCGGTCTCGGTGATGAAGGCGTTGAGGCCGCGCTGGCTCTCCATCGCCGCGATGTGGGCCTGGGCCAGCTCCTTGGCGGAGAAGGCGCGCTTGGCCAGAAGCTCGCGCATCTCGGCCAGGGTCAGGTGAGTGATGGGTCCGCTGACGCTCATGCCGGCTACTCCACCACCTTGGGCACGGTATAGAAGGCGCCGACGCGATCGGGCGCGTTGGAGAGCACCGCGTCCTGCGCGTCGCCGTCGGTCACCTGGTCCTCGCGCAGATGCAGCTCGGTCGCTACCGCCGAGGTCATCGGTGCCACGCCCTCGGTATCGACCGCCTGCAGGGCGTCGATCCACTGCAGGATGCCGCCCAGCTCCTGGGCCAGGGTCTCTTCTTCCGATTCGTCGATGCGAATGCGGGCCAGGCGCGCGATGTTGCGCACCGTATCCTTGTCGACAGTCATGCTATCTCTGATCGCTTCCGAAATTTGAAGGCCGGACGCTACACCTAGCGCCCTGACCGTTCAACCTGAACCGCTTGCTTCGTGACGCTTGCTTTGACCGCTGCCGTCTGGTCGAACAGGAGGCTGGCCGATCGTTCGGCGACGTTTGTCTTTAAGGGAAATGGAGAGGAGTGGGGGCGATGCCAAGCGATCCGGTCGAATCCCTGTCGCTCTTGCCGGCGCGTGGGCGGCTGCTGGGTCTCGATCTCGGCACCAAGACCATCGGCCTGGCCCTTTCCGACAGCCTTCGGACCATCGCCTCGCCGCTGGAGACGATCCGCCGCAAGAAGCTCTATCAGGATGTTGAGCGGCTGGCGACGCTGATCGCCGAGCGTCAGGTGGTGGGCCTGGTGCTGGGGCTGCCGGTCAACATGGACGGCAGCGAGGGACCGCGCTGCCAGGCTACCCGCCAGTTCGCCCGCAACATCCAGGAGCGCGGCATCGCGCTGCCGGTCGCCTTCTGGGACGAGCGGCTGTCCAGCGCGGCGGTGGAACGCTTCCTGGTCGAAGAGGCCGACATGACACGCGCAAGGCGCGCGGAACTGGTTGACAAAATGGCCGCCGCCTACATCCTGCAGGGCGCGCTCGATGCGCTGGCGCGTGGGTCTTCTGGGCTTGGATCGGGGCGTGGGGCATGACGGCAGTCACTCTCTCGGCAGGCGCGCGCTGGCGCGGCCTTCTCGCACTGGCGGTCAGCGCCGGCGTCGCGGGCATCACCTATGGCTGTCTGTCTCCGCTGGTCGCCGTGATCCTGGAACGCCAGGGCCACCCCAACTGGGCGATCGGCGTCAACAGCGCCTGTGCTTTCGCGGCCACCATCCTGCTGGGGCCGCTGGTGCCGAAGATCATCAGCAAGCTCGGCTTCCTCAACGCCATGGTCATGGCGATCCTGCTGGAGGTCAGCGCCGTCCTGGGGATGCTGCTGTGGCAGGACATCTGGTACTGGGCGGTGCTGCGGTTCGTGATCGGCTTCGGCGGCACCATCCTCTGGATCGGCAGCGAGACCTGGATCGTCGCGGTGGCGCCGCCGGGACAGCGCGGCCGGGCGATCGCCTTCTACATGATGGCGATCTCCGGCGGTTTCGCTCTGGGGCCGGTGGTCCTGCAGGCGACCGGCAGCGACAGCCTGTTGCCCTTTGCCGTCTGCGCGGCCCTGACCCTGTTCGCCGGCGGGCTAATCTGGTCGGCCAAGGGCATGGCACCGGAGCTGCCGGCCGCGCCCAAGGCAGCGATCGCGACCGCCTTTCGCATCGCGCCGCTGGTGATGGGGGCAGCGCTCTTGGCCGGCTTCGTCGACATGTCGGCGCTGACCCACCTGGTCAACTACGGGCGGGCAGCAGGCCTCACCGAGGCGACCGCGCTGATGATCCTCACCATCATGCTCTTCTCCAACCTGGTGATGCAGTTTCCGGTGGGCTGGATCGCCGACCGGGTGGACAAGCGCAAGCTGCTGATCGCCTTCGGGATGATCTATTTCCTGGGGCCGATCGGGATCAACGCGACGGTGGCGGTCTCGCCGCTGCTCTGGCCGATCGTCATGGTCTGGGGCGTGGCCTCGCTCGGCATCTACACCGTGGCGCTGACCATCCTGGGCGAGCGCTTTCCGCCCAACCTGCTGGCCAGTGCTAATGCGGCCATCGTGGTGCTCTATCAGTTCGGCGGCGTCAGCGGCTCCTTCGCCGGCGGCAGCGGCATGGATCTCTTCGGCTACAAGGGCCTGATGTGGACCTTCGCCGCTGCCTCCTTCCTCTTCCTCTGCTTCGCAGCCTATCGCACTTGGCAGCGCCGGCGCCTGGGTGTCGAGGAGTGAGGGCTAAGAGCGCTGGCCGAGCCAGGCGTTGTAGACGCCGGCGGAGATGATCACTGCGATCCCGATCCAGGAGAAGAAGTCGGGGAAGTGGCCGAAGAGCAGGAGACCCACGATCGAGGCGCCGGCGATCTCGGTGAAGGTGAAGGGCGCCAGCAGCGAGGCCGGCGCGCGCTCGTAGGCCAGGATCAGCAACATGTGGGCCAGCGCCGCCACCAGGCCGAGCAGGACCATGAGGCCGAGCTGCAGCGGCGTGGGGGTGCGCCAGAGGCCGGGCTCGACCAGCAGGAGACCGCTCAGCACTAGGCTTCCCGCCACTGCGCTCATCGCCAGGGTGACCAGCGGCGGCGCTGACAGCGAGAGGTGACGGGTGGCGATGGCATAGCCGGCGTAGACGCAGCCGCAGGCCACCGCCAGCAACGAGCCCAGTTCCACTGTCTGGAAGCCGGGCCGGACCAGAATAAGGACGCCGAGGAAGCCGCAGCCGACCGCAAGCCAGCGGCGCGGATCGACCCGTTCGCCCAGGAAGAAGGGGGCCAGCGCGGTGATCACCAGCGGCGAGATGGCGACCAGCGCCACGGCGTCGGCCAGCGGGATGCGGGAGAGCGCACCGAAGTACAGGCAGGTCGCGGCCACCATGAAGACGCTGCGCAGCACCTGCAGGCCACCCTGGCGCACCTTGAAGAGCGCGCCCCAGCCGTACCGCCAGTAGATCACCGGCAGCAGCGGCAGTAGGTGAAAGACGAAGCGTGCCCAGGCCACCTGCCAGACCGAGAGGTCCTGGGTCAGGACTTTCGCCAGGGTGTCCAGAAGCAGTACGACTTGCTGACCCAGCACCAGCAGGGCGATCGCCGTCCAGGGCCGCACGACGGCCAAAGTGTCGCCCCGCATAGCCCCTTCCCCTAGCAGCTTGACGCGCAAGCCAGCCTGCGGTCTTTCTTTGAAATTGGGCAAGCACCCTGGCGGCATGGCAGCCACGCCTTCGCGGTGGGCTGCGCGATCGGGCCGCTGGAGCGTAGCAAATGCCATGAACGAGTTCTGCGCCATGAGCCTGGTCGACCTGCAGGAGAGGGGGCAAGCGGTGACGGGTCCGGGGGAACCTCCGGGCCTTGCCTTCGTGCCGCCGCGGGGCTCCGCCAGCGACCTCGGCCTGGCCTATCGGGCGGCGCGGGCGTCGCGCCTGGACCCGGCCCTGCGCAGCAGGCTCGCCCGCCGCCTGCTTCAGGCCGGCCGGCTGGAGGCGGCGCGGCGCCACGCCCTGGCCGCCCAGCGGTTGGCCGGGAGTACCTGGCCGGGGCTCTGCGATCTGGGCGGCCTGCTGTACAAGCTCGGCCTCTTTGAGGCGGCCTACGAGACCCTGGTGGCGGGACTGCGCCGCGACATCCGCGACGGCGAGGCCCTGCGCCTGCTCTCGACCCTGTTCGCGGCCGGGGGCAGGGAGCCCGCCGCGCGGCGGGTGCTAGGTGCTGCGGCCAGGGTCGAGCCGATCAGCCGGCCGCCGCGGCGGGACCCGCGCAAGCCCAGCCTGCTGCGGCTGCGCAGCTTCGACAACAGCAGCTACCTGCCGGTCTTCAACCGCAAGAGCGGCACCTACGGCCGCCGTCTGCGCGGCGGGCACTTCTCGGTGAAGCACCTGCTGTCTGGCTACGACGCCAACCTCTATGTCGCCAGCGTGTCCGGCGACAACCTGGACCGCCTGGCCCAGGTTCCGGACTTCGACCTGGCGATCAACACGGTGAGCTGCCCGGACCTGAACCCCGAGGCGCTCAAGGTCATCGATCGCTTCCTGCAGGATCTCGACCCCCGGCGCATCATCAACCCGCCGCGCTTGGTGCTGCAGACCACGCGCCAGCGCAACGCCGAGCGGCTGGGCAGGATCGCGGGGCTGGTCTTTCCGCGCACCGAGATGTTTCGGAATCTGGGGCGAGCCGAGGAGCTGGCCGACCGGCTTGTGACCCGCGGCTTCGCCTTCCCGCTGCTGCTGCGGCTGCCCGGAACGCAGACCGGGGTCAGCCTGGCCAAGCTCGACGACCGCGCCCGGCTGGTGGCCTATCTGAAGGCGGCGGCCCAGGGCCAGGAGCTCTACGCTATCCAGTATCTGGACTGCCGCGACGGACGGGGCCTGACGCACAAGTCCAGGGTCTTCTTCATCGACGGCCGGCTCTACCCAGTGGCCTCCATCGCCAGCGACGGCTGGCAGATCCACTCGGCCGACCGCTACCGGGTGATGGACCGGCTGCCGGAGCTGCAGGAGCACGAGCGCGCCTTCCTGGCCGATCCGCGCGGCACCATCGGCGGGCGTGCCTATGCCGCCTTGGAGGCGGTCGGCCGCACCATCGGCCTGGACTTCTGCGGTGTCGATTTCACCCTGGATGCGGCCGGGCGGCTGGTGGTCTTCGAGGCCAACGCCGCCATGCGCCACAACTTCGACCACGCGGCCGCCTTCCCCTACACCAGGCCCCACCTGGAGCGAATCTCGCGGGCCTTCCGGGAAATGGTCGACGGCCGGTTGGCGGCCCTGGCCGCTACGCGCTGACCCGCGTCAGGCACCGCCCTCCAGCTTTGCGGCGGCCTCGTCGTCCAGGGCTGCGGCACGCTTGTAGGCCGGGCGGGCCCGCACGCGGTCGCTGTAGGCGACCAGGGCCGGACGCGCCTCCAGCACCTTCAGGAAGAGGCACCAGGCGACATAGCCGCCCAGGACCAGGTCGGCCGCGCTGAAGTTCGGGCCGGCGACGTAGTCGCCTTCCGCCAGCACCTGCTCCAGGGTCTGGGTCACGCGCCCCAGGTCGCCGAAGCCGACCATGCCGCGCTGCTTGCCCGACGGCACGATCTCCAGGGCATGGAAAGTGAAGGCCGAGTCGAGCGGCCCCGCGGCGTAGAAGAGCCAGCGGTAGTAGGCGCCGCGGTCGGCCGGCGCCGGCGCCAGGCCGGCCTCGGGGAAGGCATCGGCCAGGTAGGCGCAGATCGCCACTGCCTCGGTCACGATCGTCTCGCCGTGGCGCAGGGCCGGAACCTTGCCCATGGGATTGATCGCGAGATAGTCTGGACTCTTCATCGTGGTGGCATAGTCGAGGATCCGCGTCTCGTAGGGGGCGCCGATCTCCTCGAGCATCCAGCGCACGATGCGTCCTCGCGACTGAGGATTCGTATAGAACAGCAGATCTTGTGGCATGGTGCCTCCTCTTCCTCCTGAGGTGGCGGAGCCTAGTTCGTCAGGCAACCAGAGGCCAAGAGAGATCGAGACGGGGGAGCGGAACGTGATCCATCAGCTCAGGGTCTACGGGATCTTCGACCACAATCGCGCGGAGTTCCTGGCGCGCTTTCGCGATCACGCCGCGCGGATCATGCGCCGCTACGGCTTCGAGATCCTGCATATGTGGGAGAGCCGCGACGAGGAGGGGCCGACCTTCGTCTACCTGCTGTCCTGGCCCGACGAGGCCAGTATGACGCAGGCCTGGGAGGCCTTCATGGCCGACGAGGAGTGGAAGGAGATCAAGCGCAGGACTGCGGCCGAGCAGGGCGATCTGGTCCGCAGCATCGCGGACCGATTGCTCTATCCACTGGCCCCTAGCTAGGCGCTTTTGCCCAGATTCCACTCTTCGGCGGCCTTGATTATGTGATGAGGGCAGGCGATAGGAGGGGATCTTCTCAATATCCAGGACCTCTCAATCATGGCCATCTTGGATCGTGGCGATCGCTTCGGGTCGGTTTCCGTTTTCAACCATTGGGTCATCGCCATCGCGGTTATCGTGATGCTGGCGATCGGCCTGACGATGGAGGAGTTCCCGAAAGGGGAGGAGCGCAACTTCGTCGTCGGCCTGCACAAGTCGATCGGCGTCTTCGTGCTGCTCTACGGCGCCTGGCGCGTGCTCTGGCGCCTGGTCTGGCGCTTCCCCAACGACGTGTCCTCGATGCCGCTCTGGCAGAAGGGCACCTCGATCTTCGTGCACTGGGCGCTGATGTTGGCGATCCTGGTCATGCCCTTGTCCGGCTACATCGCCTCCTCGACGGCGGGCTATCCGGTCAGCTTCTTCGGCATCTTCTCACTGCCGGATCTGGGCAAGTCGGACTGGATCTCCGGCCTCTGCTGGGAGATCCACGAGATTGCCGCCAACGTGCTGATCGCGCTGGTCGTGGTGCACTTCCTGGGCGCGCTGAAGCACCACCTGATCGACCGCGACGGTACCCTACGCCGCATGCTGGGCCGCGATCCGGCGTAAGGCTTCAATCGCTAGCGGTACTCGCCAACTCTTCGTAGCCGCTGCGGGGCAGGCCCGCGGCGGCGCGGCCTTCGTGGTTGAAGGGCGGCTTCAATGCACCGCGGAAATTCCGCCGGACGAGCTGCGGCCAGGTCTCCCAGGGATCGAGGCCGCGGCCCTCGGCGATCGCCGCGAACCAGCGCCGGCCGATGGTGACGTGGCCGATCTCTTCCTTGTAGACGATGCGCAGGATCGTCGCGCTTTCGGGGTCCTCCACCTCCTCCAGCTTGGCGATCATGGCCGGGGTCACGTCCAGGCCGCGCGCCTCCAGCACCAGGGGCACCACGGCCAGGCGGGTGAGGATATCGCCGGCGGTGGTCTCCGCGGCCTCCCAGAGCCCGTCGTGGGCGTCGTGCGCACCGTAGCCGCTGCCCAGTTCCGCCAGGCGGCCGGAGAGCAGCAGGAAGTGCTTCCCTTCCTCGTCCAGCACCCGCAGCCAGTCGTCGTAGAAGGCCTCCGGCAGCTCGGACGTGCCGAAGCGGGCCACCAGGTCGGCCGCCAGGTCGATGGCGTTGAGCTCGATGTGAGCCAGGGCATGCAGCAGCGCGATCCGTCCCGCGCTGCCACGATTGATGCGCCGGCGCGGCACGTCGCGCGGGGCCACCAGCCGAGGCCGCTCGGGACGGGCAGGGCGGGGCAGCTCCGCTACGGGCTCTCCCGGCCGGATCGCCCGGCCTCGCCAGCGTTCTGCCAGACTGCGGGCCGCCCTGGCCTTGGCCTCGGCATTTGCCGTGGCCAGGACCGCAGCGGCCGCTTCCTGCAGGCTCTCCAAGGGCGCTCTTAGAGCAGATCGCGATCAGGTGGAACCATCTGATCGCGTGAATCTGCTCTATCTCTCAAAGGCGTAGAGCAGGATTCAGACGACAAATCGTTTCGATTTGACGTCATCCTGCTCTAGCCGGCCTTCTGTAGCCGGCTTTCCTTCTTGCGCTGGTTGGGGTCCAGGGTGCGCTTGCGCAGACGGATGGACTTCGGCGTCACCTCGACCAGCTCGTCGTCGGCGATGTAGGCCAGCGACTGCTCCAGGCTCAGCTTGCGCGGCGGCGACAGCTTCACCGCATCGTCCTTGCCGGCGGCGCGGATGTTGGTGAGCTGCTTGGCCTTCAGCGGATTGACCTCCAGGTCGTTCTCGCGGCTGTGTTCGCCGATGATCATGCCGTCATAGACGTCGGCACCGCCGCCGATGAAGAGCTGCCCGCGCTCCTCCAGGTTCCAGAGGGCGTAGGGCACCGCGGCACCGCGGCCAATGGCGATCAGCACGCCGACCCGGCGCGCCGGGATCGGGCCCTTGTAGGGCTCGTAGCTGTGGAAGACGCGGTTCATGATCCCGCTGCCGCGGGTGTCGGTCAGGAACTCGCCGTGATAGCCGATCAGCCCGCGCGAGGGGGCGAGGAAGGTCAGCCGCTGCTTGCCGCCGCCGGAGGGACGCAGGTCCTTCAGCTCGCCCTTGCGCTGGGAGATCTTCTCCACCACCACGCCGGCGTATTCCTCGTCGACGTCGACCACGACCTCCTCGATGGGCTCCAGGCGCTGGCCGTCCTCGCCCTCGCGATAGACGACGCGGGGGCGGGAGATCGAGAGCTCGTAGCCCTCGCGGCGCATGGTCTCGATCAGCACGCCGAGCTGCAGTTCGCCGCGCCCGGCGACCTCGAAGGCGTCCTTTTCTTCGGTCTCGCGCACGCGGATCGCGACGTTGCCCTCGGCCTCGCGTAGCAGGCGGGCGCGGATCATGCGGCTGGTGACCTTGTCGCCCTCGCGGCCCGCCAGCGGCGAATCGTTGATCGAGAAGGTCATCGCCAGGGTCGGCGGGTCGATCGGCTGTGAGGGGATGGCCTCGGTCACTTCCGGCGATGCCAGGGTGTCGGCCACGTTGGCCTCGGCGAGACCGGCCACGGCGACGATGTCACCGGCCACGGCCTCCTCGATCGGCTTGCGCTCCAGCCCACGGAAGGCGAGCAGCTTGGTCAGGCGGCCCTGTTCGATCACCCGGCCGTCGGCGGAGAGCGCTTTCACCGGCGCGTTCAGCTTGGCCACGCCCGATTGGATGCGGCCAGTCAGCACGCGGCCCAGGTAGGGATCGGCCTCGAGCGTGGTGGCCAGCATGGCGAAGGGGCCGTCGCTGTCGGCCACCGGCGGAGCGACATGATTGACGATGCGTTCGAACAGCGGCGCCAGGCTCTCGCGCGGGCCATCCAGGCTCTCCGAGGCCCAGCCGTTCTTGGCCGAGGCGAAGATCGAGTGGAAGTCGAGCTGCTCCTCGGTGGCGTCCAGCAGGGCGAAGAGATCGAAGACCTCGTTCTCCACCTCCTGGGCGCGTTGGTCGGGCTTGTCGACCTTGTTGATCACTACGATCGGCTTCAGGCCGCGGGCCAGCGCCTTGGCCAACACGAACTTGGTCTGCGGCATCGGCCCCTCGGAGGCGTCGACCAGCAGCAGCGCGCCGTCGACCATGGAGAGGATGCGCTCCACCTCGCCGCCGAAGTCGGCGTGGCCGGGGGTGTCGACGATGTTGATGCGGGTGCCCTGCCATTCGACCGAGGTGCACTTGGCGAGGATGGTGATTCCGCGCTCGCGCTCCAGGTCGTTGGAGTCCATCGCCCGCTCGGCGACGCGCTGATTGCTGCGATAGGCGCCGGACTGCTTCAGCAGTTCGTCGACCAGGGTGGTCTTCCCGTGGTCGACGTGCGCGATGATGGCGATGTTGCGCAGCGCCAGCCGGTCTTGCGTCATGGTGTCGTTATTCCTTAGGCGAGCTCTTTGCTGGCCAGTTCGCTGAGATCCACTTCCGGCCTGGCGCCGAAGTGGCTGATGATTTCAGATGCCGCGAGCGCGCCCAGGCGGCCGCAGTCACGGTAGGACTTGCCCTTGGTGTAGCCGGCGAGGAAGCCGGCGGCGAAGAGGTCGCCGGCGCCGGTGGTGTCGACCACGCGCGGGACCGGGAAGGCCTTGACCTCCACCCGCTCGTTGCCGGCCAGGATGATCGCGCCCTTCTCGCTGCGGGTGATCACCGCCAGGTCGACCTTGCCCTCCAGGCTGGCGATGGCGGCCGCCACGTCGTCGGTCTCGGCCAGCGAGGTGATCTCCGCCTCGTTGGCGAAGAGCAGGTCGATGTGGCCCTCGATGAGGTGGCGGAAGTCGGCCCGGTGGCGCTCCACGCAGAAGGGGTCGGAGAGGGTGAGGGCGGTCTTGCGCCCGGCGTCGTGCGCCAGTTCCGAGGCCTTGTGGAAGGCCTCCTTGGCGGCCGGCGGGTCGAAGAGATAGCCCTCGAGGTAGGTCACCTTGGAGCCCTGCACCGTGTCGGCATGGATGTCGCTCGGCCCCAGGCCGACGCAGGCGCCCAGATAGGTGTTCATGGTGCGTTGTCCGTCGGGCGTGACCAGGATCAGGCAGCGCGCGGTCGGCGGACCTTCCTCGGCCGGGTGGGTCGGGAAGTCGACGCCGGAGGCGCGGATGTCGTGGGCGAAGATGCCGCCGAGCTGGTCGTTGCGCACCTTACCGATGAAGGCGGCGCTGCCGCCCAGCGAAGCCAGTCCGACCATGGAGTTGGCCGCTGATCCGCCGGAGACCTCACGGCCCGGTCCCATCAGGCGATAGAGCGCCTCGGCCCGCTGCCCATCGATCAGGCTCATGGTCCCCTTGGCGAGCTTCTGCTCGTCAAGGAAGGCGTCCTTGGCCGAGGCCAGGACGTCCACGATGGCATTGCCGATGCCGCAGACATCGTAGCTCTGTTCGCTCACGTCGTAACTTTCCTCTAGTGTTCCTCACGGCGCCGAAGCCGGTTCCCGCAGTCCCGCCGCCCGGAGCCTTGCTCCGGCGGTCCCGTGGACGACTGGAACCGGCACTACGCGACGAAGCTTGTCCGTCGCCTCTCGGTGCCGGGGTCGGTCAGGGTATACCCTTACCGCTAGGTCATGCCTATAGGCGCCAAGCGCTTTCTAATCCACGCCTGCCGCGTCGTCACCTCTTTTGCTCTGCAGCATTATTTCGCATCGCAGAGGCTCGGTTACAAGGGACCAGCAGCCGGATTCGCCCTGGATTCGCCTCTCGGGCGCGGATAGGGTCAGAGGATTGGACTTGGGTCGCGCGCCCGAATCGGCGGAAACTCTTGCCGGGCAGCCGGCGCGCGCCGGCCCCAACGACAAGGTTTCAACGATGAACAGCAGACCCCCGATCCCACCGCGTAGCGGCGAGTCTCCGCGCCGTGCGGGTGAGTTGCCGCCCGCCCTTGCCCGGCGGATGAAAGGCCCCAAGAGCACCATGGCGCAGGAGGAACCGGTCCAGCGCCTGCTGATCCCCTCTTCTGTCACCATCTCCGGCGAGATCCGTGACGCCGAGGAGGTGACCATCGAAGGCCGGGTAGAGGCCGATATCCTGGGCAGCAAGGTGCTGGAGATCACGCAGAGCGGCAGCTTTGTCGGCAACACCGAGGTAGAGGTCGCGGATATCCATGGCCGGGTCGAAGGCACGCTGACCGTCACCAAGCAGCTCTTGATCCGCTCCAGCGGGCGGGTGATCGGCCGCGTTCGCTATCGTGACCTCTATATCGAGGCCGGCGGACGCCTGGCTGGCCAGGTCGATGCACTGGAGCCCGGTGGCGACAGCGACATCCCGGTCTCTGCGCCGAGCGACCTGGAGGGCTGATGCGCACCACGGCCGTCAGGCCCTGCAGCCTTCTCCTGGTGGCTCTCGTTGGTCTCGGCGCCTGTGCTCAGCGCGGCGGCGGTGGCGATGGTAGCGAACTGATCGGCCTGAACGCGACGGCGGTGCACGAAGCGCTGGGCGACCCTCAGCGCATCCGGCGCGAGGCGGGGGCGCAGATCTGGCAATACGCGAGCCCGGCCTGTGTGCTGGACGTCTTTCTCTACGAGGAGGCGCGCGGCAGTTCCGTTGTGCATGTCGAGGCGCGTGACCTGGAGGGGCGCCTATCCGATCCCGGCCGCTGCATGGGCTCGCTCGATCGCGACCTGAAGACGAGCGCCAGACCGGATCGCGATCAGGTGAGATCACCTAGCCGCGCGAATTCTCTCTATCTTTCAAATACATAGAGCAAAGAGCGCTACCTGAAAGGAATCGCGAGAGATGACTGCCTACGTGATCGCCCAGATCGAGGTGAAGGATCCCGAGGCCTACAAGCGCTACACCGACCGCACGCCAGGGGTGATCGAGCAGTACGGCGGACGCTTCATCGTGCGCGGCGGCAATCCCGAAGTGCTTGAGGGCAAACTGGCCGGAAGCCGCGTGGTGGTCATCGAGTTCCCCGACCGGGCTGCGGCCGAGCGCTTCTATCATTCGGCCGAGTATCAGGAGATCCTGCCGCTGCGCCTGAATGTGGCCGGCGGTGCGCTTTGCATCGTGGAGGGCTGCTGAGCGGCACGCTCTTGCCTTCTGGGAACTGGTGCCGGTGGAGAGATTTGAACTCCCGACCTTGGCTTTACGAAAGCCCTGCTCTACCACTGAGCTACACCGGCAATGCTCCGCCGCGACGCGCTCTCGGCGTCGGGACGCGGGACCCTAGTCGAGGCGGCTCACCTCGTCAATCGCTCAAAATGAGTGAGCCGCCTGCTCTTGTGCAGGGGCTCGCGTGCGCCCGGATCAGAGCTGGCACCAGCTCCGCAGCAGGTTGTCGCGCAGCCAGGCGAAGCGGTCGTGGAAGCGCTCCGGCTCGGGCAGGGCGGCCAGCACGTCGTGTCCGAGCTGGTCGAAGGCGTTGAAGATCTCGCGTTGCTTGGCATCCGGCATCAGCGAGTGGATCCAGCCGATGGCCGAGACCCGGCTGCCGCGAGTCACCGGCTCTACCCCGTGTAGCATGTCCGAGGGATAGCAGATCAGGGTCCCGGCAGGCTCCTTGAACAGCGTCTCGCCATAGGGCGTCTGCACCCGGAACTCGCCGCCGTCGTAGTCCTGCGGCTCGGTCAGGAAGACGGTGAAGGAGAGGTCGGTGCGCATCATGCTGGGGGTGCCGGCGTACATGATGCTCTGGTCCATGTGCGCCTTGTAATACATGCCGACGTCATAGCGATTGAACATCATGTTGTAGCTCTTCGGCAGGGCGAAGACGTTGAAGTCCACGCTCTGCGACAGCGCCTGCAGGATGGTCTGGGTGGCGTCGGCCAGGCTGGGGTCGCTGGCCGCACCCTGCAGGTTGGCTTTCAGGTGCGCACTGCCGGTTTCCTGCCCCGGACGCATCGGCGTGGCGAGGACTTTGGCGCGGATCTGCGCTGCCTGTTCGGCAGAGATCAGTCCGGGAAGGGTCAACAGCATGACAAGGCGGCTCCTCGGTGGTCCGATGGCCCGGCTCGGAGATCAGGTGCCGCAGGGCTCGGCCCACTCAATCTAGTGTTTGGCCAAGTGTTTGGCCGAGTCTTTGGCGGTTCAGAACGGATCTGACGCAGAGACTTGAAGGCCTCGCCCTCCGCTGTCGGAGAGCGAGGCCTTCAGAGGACATGGCTCGGTGATGATTCCAAGGCGACTAGGCGCCGCGTCTGGTGGCCTCTTCCGGTGAGAGCGAGTCGGTAGCAGCGGGTGCGCCGGTCGTTCCCGTGGTAGCAGCCGGGGCAGGCGAGGGGGCGGCGGCGGCCGCGGCCGCCTTGGGCTCTCCGCCCTTCTCGTCCGACGCGATCACCGGCGAGAAGAGCGAGCTGCCGGAAGCCGCCTCCGCTTCGGCCGGGGAGAGGGCGAGACCACTGTCGGGCAGCGGCTTGCCGGCCCGCCAGCGCAGGCTGTCGAAAGAGCCGCAAGCCGGACAGCGCGGGGTCCAGCCATCGGCCTCATGGTGACAGACGTTGCAGGACCAGGAGGGCGAGGCCGGCCGTCCCGCGGCCGTCTCCAGCCAGGAGCGCGCGGCGGCGGCATCGCCATGTTCGGCCTGCTCCAGCCGGGCCAGCAGTTCCGCCACGCGGGCGTCGGCCGACTTGTCTTCGGCCGTCTGCAGCTCGCTACGGCTCTCGGCCCAGTCGCCGGTCTCCAGCGCCGCCTCGGCCAGCACCAGCCGGGTCTCCACGTGCTCCGGCTGACCGGAGACGAGGCGCAGCAGCGACTTCTTGCGTGAGTCCGGCGGCTCGGCCGAGGGACGGGTCCGTTTCCAGGCGGCATAGAGGTCAGGGTGCGGGTTCAGCGCCCAGGCGCGCCGCAGCGCGCGCTCCGCATCTTTCTGCCGCGCGCTGGCGACCAGGGCATCGCTCAGCAGCACCACGGCCGGGATCAGGTCGGGCGCCAGCTTCAGGGCCCGCTTGGCGCGGTCGATGGCTTCGCCGTGCTCCTTCTTCTGCTCGGCCTGCACGGCCTCTTCGAAGAGCAGGACCGCACGCTTGCGATCAACGTCGTCGCGCGGCAGGGCCTTGCGCCGCTTGGCCTCGTCCAGGGCGCGCACGGCCTCTTCCAGGCGGCCGCGGCGCTCGGCCAGGTCGAAGAGGGCATCCAGCACCCAGGGCGTGTTGGGGCGGATGTCGTAGGCCTCCTTCACGTAGTCCAGCGCAGCCTCCTCGTCGCCCCGGCGCAGCGAGATCTGCACCAGGCCGCGCAGACCCAGGAAGCGGGTCTCCGGCTGCTCCAGCATCACGTGGAAATAGCGTTTGGCCGCCTGCTCGTCGCCGTCCAGGGTCGCCGCCTGGGCCGCCAGCAGCAGGGTCAGCGGCGGGTTGTCCAGCAGGTCGCCGGCCCGCTTCGACCACTTGCGTGCCTCGTCGGGATCGCCGGCCGCGACCGCAACCATGCCCTGCGTCAGCGCGCGGTAGCCGCGCCGCCGCTTGCTGTTGATCCAGCCGGACTTGAGGTCGCGTGGGCTGCGCCAGAGCCGGCGGACGATCAGCAGGCCGACGCTGTAGAGCAGCAGCAGCAGCGCCAGCACGCCAAGGAGAAGGCGCATGTCGATGCGGATCTGATAGCCCAGCCAGACCAGGTCGACCGTGCCCGGCCGCGCAAAGACCCAGGCCGAGGCCAGCGCCGCGACGACGACGAGGACGAGGATGAAGAGAAAGCGAAGCATGGGGACTTTCAGCCTCCCCCTCAGTTCTGCTGTGCGGCGAGGCTGGCCAGCGCCGTCTGCTGCAGCCGTTCGGCTGCCTGTAGGGCCAGCAGCCGGGCGCGCGCCTCGGTCAGCCAGGGGGCGGCTGCGGTGGCGGCCGCGCCCTTGAGGCTGGCCACCTCGCTCACCGCTTCGGTGAGGTTGCCGGCCAGCAGGCGCTGCTCCACCCGCGCGACGATGGCCTTGGGCGTCTCGCCCGCGACCTCACCCACCGGTCGCACCTCGACCAGGCTGGAGACTGCGCCCCAGGCCTCGTCCAGCAGGTCGCCGCTCTCCTCGTTCTCGCCGGAGGCGGCCTCGAGGATCTTCGGGATCTGGGCGCGGAAGCTGCTGATCAATCCACCGCGGGAACTGACGCCGGCGGTGGCCAGCGGCTTCAGGGCCGTCAGGTCCTGCTGCAGCTCCGGCACCGAGCCCGCCAACTTCTCCACCGCGTCGAACTGGCCCTGGAACGAGCCGCCGCGCTGCACCGCATCGCTGAGCGAGGCGGAGGCCAGAGCCAGGGCGGCCGCGCGCGGGCGCATGTCCTTGGCCAGTGCCTCGGCGATTGCCGTGTCGATGCGCTGCTTCAGTTCCCCGGCGAAGCTGTCGATCTGATCCTTCAGCGCGCCGAGCTGGGCGCCGACCGCGTCGCTGCCCTTCTTGACCTCGGCCAGACCCTGCTGCAGGGCCGGCTCCACCTTCTCCAGGCTGGCGATCTGGTCGGCCGCCTTGGCCGTCGCCGCGAGGTTGGCCGTGACCTTCTCGTTGATGGACTTGAAGTCGGCCTGCAGCGCGGTGATGTTCTCTTCCAGGGTCTTGGGGTCGACGCTGAGGCGATCGAACAGCGTCTTAGTCCGCGTCTCGGTGCGCGAGACCGCCGCTCTCAGGCCCGACATCTCCGCCCGCAGGTCTTCGATCTCCTTGGTGAGTGCCGGATCGGGACCCTTGTCCGCCTCCAGGGACGACAGGCGATTCTCTACGCTTTCCAGGCTCTTGGAGGCCGTATCTTTCAGATTGCTGAGGTCTTTCTTAAAAGTCTCGAGGCCGCTCTGTCCGCTGGCGAGCGTCGCGTTGACCTTGTCCTGGGCGGACTTCAGTGCGTCGCTCACCTGCTTCTGCAGGGCGGCGCTGGCGGCCTTCGCCGCGGCCAGTTCGCTCGACAGCTTGTCGATCGCCTCGGAGGAGGCGCCGGTGCCGTCCTTGGCCAGCTTCTCGACCCGGGCGCTCAGGTCGCCGATCTGCTTGGTCGCGTCGACCAGGTTCTTGCTGGCGGTCTTCTGTGCCTCTTCCAGCGCCGCGACCTGTTCCTTGGTGAGCGCCGGAGTCTTGCCCTCTAGCTCCGCCACCCGCTTGCCGAGGGCGGCAATGGTCTGCTGCTGCTGGTTCCAGTCGCCGGGCGAGACCACCTTGCCGAGCCAGAGGTCGCTGGTGCCGACGGCGAGCACGTAGCCGGCGACGACCAGGACGCCGCCGAGGCCGATGCCCATCAAGAGGCTGGCACGACGGCCTCCCCCGGAGGGCGCTTTGGGGGGCGGACCGGGGGGCAGGGCCGGCGGCTGCCGGCTGCCGCCGCCGCTTCCGGAGGTGCTGCTCATCTTGTCCTTTTCCGCTGGCGCTGCCGGTGCTGCCACCGCATCGCTCTTCTCGTCGGAAGCCTCGTCGTCGTCGTCGGTCTTGCCTTCGCTGACGGTGGTTTCCAGGCTGTCGTCCTCGCTCTCCGGGATCTCCTTGGCGGTGACCTCGATCAGCGGCGAGTCGGTGCCGCCGGTGCTGAGGCTGTCGCTGCTGGAGGCATCGGAGAGGTTGTCCTCGCTCAGGATATCGTCGGCGGTGAGGCGGTGCGCCCCAGGCGGGATCAGGCTGTCCTCGCCGCCGGTAGCATCGGCCCCGTCGGCGAGGCTGTCGGCGAGGCTGTCGGCGAGGCTGTCGTCAGAGGTACCGGAGAGGGTCGACTGGCTGTCGGCATCCGTGCTCTCGGCGCTGGCCAGGGCCTCCTTGGCGGCACCGGCGTCGCCGACACTGTCCTTGTCGGACTCGACCGAGCTGCCGGACGAGGCTGCCTGCAGGTCTTCGGTCTTCTGCTCTTCGCTCAGGCTCTCCGCCGGCGCGGCCTTCGACTTGCTGGACGGCCTGCGACGACTGCTGCGCGTACGCGTGCTGGTCGGGGTGGTGCGCCTGCCTCGGCCAGACTTGTTGTTCGTCATTCACTCCCTCCTTAGCAGGACCGCGATTCGATGATCTCTAGCATGCCGGCCCGATCCGGTCGTGCTGCCGTGTGAATCTCTCGCCAGGCGCTGCCGGT
Source organism: Rhodospirillaceae bacterium N.6G (assembly GCA_046233115.1). Taxonomy (GTDB): domain Bacteria; phylum Pseudomonadota; class Alphaproteobacteria; order Kiloniellales; family JACOMY01; genus JACOMY01. Next base: position 355,308 of record JBJXHM010000001.1, read on the forward strand.
CAAGCCCGCAGCGACGGCCGGACTCAAACAGAAGGCGATAAGCGTGGCGGTCCTTGCTGCAAGCCCCGAGTCACCGGCGAGCCTAACAAAGGTCTTCGCGGTCCTGGGAGAAAAAAAGGTCGCTGCATCCAGGCACGATTGCTTCAGCGCGTCGGCGGCGGCGGCCGGCAGGCGCTCTGCGGTGTGGGCACGATAGACAACGTGGCGCTCCACCGCGATGCCGTGTTCCGCCAGCAGCAGGGAGAGGTCAGTGGCCAGATCGGCGCCGCTGGGATGGAGCAGCCGGCTGCCGTGCGCCAGTCGCCGGCTTAGCAGCGCGGCCAGCGCTCGGGCGTCGCCCTCGGCTGCCTCCACCTTGGTGAAACCGGCCGCTCGGGCCGTCTCTGCGGTGGCGTCGCCGACGGCATAGAGGGGCAGGTCCAGGGCCGTGGCAGGCGGTGTCAGCGCTGCCAGTGCCCGGGCGGAGGTGATTGCGATGGCATCGGCAGCAGCGTAGCGCTCGGGCGGGATCGGCTGCGACGGCTCGATCAGCAGCAGGGGCGCGACGACGGCGGTGTGACCCAGCGACTCCAGCGTGCGGGCGAAGCGGTCCGCCTCGGGCTGTGGTCGCGTGACCAGCAGGCGCATCACGCCTCCAGCAGCGCCAGGTGTGCCGGGCTGGAGCGCGCCAGCAGGGTCTCGCCGGCGGCGCGTCCCAGCCGCTCAGCCTCGGCTGCCGGGCCGGCGATCCGCTGGCGCAGCGGCGCGCTGCCGTCGGGCAGCAGGAAGAGCGCCTCCAGCTCTAGCTGCGCGTCGGCGATCTCGGCATAGGCGGCCACCGGCGTGTGGCAACTGCCGTTCAACGCCGCCAGGCAGGCGCGCTCGGCGAGCGAGCGCTGCCAGGTCTCGGCATCGTTGATGGCGGCGGCCAGGCGCCGGGTCTCGCGGTCGCCGCTGCGGATCTCCAGGCCGATAGTCCCCTGGGTCGCTGCCGGCAGGAATTCCTCCGGCGCGAGGATGCGGCCGAGGCTGAGGCGCATGCGGTTGAGGCCGGCCCGGCCCAGCAGGGTCGCGCCGATCTCGCCGCTCCGGAGCTTTGCCAGGCGGCTCTCCACGTTGCCACGAAGTGGCACGATCCTGAGGTCGGGTCGGCGTAGCAGAAGCTGGGCGCTGCGGCGCGGCGAGCAGGTACCCACCACATAGCCCTCGGGCAGGCTGTCCAGGCCGGCGGAGAGATCGCCCAGGTGCTCTGCCGCCAGCAGGCAGTCGCGTGGATCTTCGCGCGGCAAAACCGCTGCCAGTTCAAACTCTTGCGGCAAGATGCTGGGAAGATCCTTGAGCGAGTGGACGGCCAGGTCTACCGTGTCGTCCAGCAGGGCGGCCTCGATCTCCTTGGCGAAGAGGGCCTTGCCGCCGATGTCGGTCAGCGGCCGGTCGCGCACCCGGTCGCCGGTGGTGCGGACCACCACGATCTCGATCGCGCCCGGCTCGACCAGCGCCGGCCAGGCGGCACGCAGGCGGTCCGCGACCTCGTTGGCCTGCACCAGCGCGAGCGGGCTGCCGCGCGTCCCCAGGCGCAGCGGCCGGCGGCCAGCGCGGGGCTCGGTTTCGTCGAGAGGCTCTTGGATCGTGGGCTCGGAGGTCATAGGTGTAGGAACTCGTTTGGCTGTCGCCGCTTGTTCGGCCGGGTGCTTGCCCCGCTGGTCGCGGCGCGCCCCCGGACGGCGGTGCTAGACTTGCCGCTTGCGCCGGGGCGCTGACAAGCGGAAAACCCCTGGCTGCGTCGAGACACCCTGTCGGCGGCGCCCCTTTTGAAAGGCCGGCCCTTGCTCATTCTTGGACTCGAGACCTCCTGCGACGAGACCGCCGTCGCCCTGGTCGACGATGCGCGCCGGGTGCATGCCAACCTGGTCTTGTCGCAGATCGACCAGCACCGCCCCTTCGGCGGCGTGGTGCCGGAGATCGCGGCCAGGGCGCACTTGCAGCACCTCTCGCCGATGATCGAGCGCGCGCTGTCCGAGGCCGGCGTCGCCATGGCCGAGCTGGACGGCATCGCCGCGACCAGCGGCCCCGGCCTGATCGGCGGCGTCTTCGTCGGCGCGGTGACGGCCAAGGCGATTGCCGCGGCGCGGGGACTTCCCTTCCTGGCGGTGAACCACCTGGAGGGCCATGCGCTGACCGTCCGCCTGACCGATCAGCTCGACTTTCCCTACCTGCTGCTGCTGGTCTCCGGTGGCCACTGTCAGCTTCTGGCGGTCGAGGGCGTCGGCCGCTACCGGCGCTACGGTGGCACCCTGGACGACGCGGTGGGCGAGGCCTTCGACAAGACCGCGAAGCTGCTCGGCCTGGGCTACCCCGGCGGCCCGGCGGTGGAGGCGGCTGCTGCCACCGGCGACCCGGCGCGCTTCGCGCTGCCGCGACCGCTGGCGGGCCAGCCCAACTGCGACTTTTCCTTTTCCGGATTGAAGACGGCGGTGCGCCGCCAGGCTGAGCTCATGGATCCGGCGGACGGGCAGGGGCGGGCCGACCTCGCAGCCTCCTTCCAGGCCGCCGTGGCCGCGGTGCTGGCCGACCGGGCGAGGCGGGCGCTGGCGCGCTTTCAAGCCGACTGCGGCCGGCCCGGTCCGCTGGTGGTCGCCGGCGGCGTGGCCGCCAACCGCAGCCTGCGCGCCTCCCTGGCACGCACCGCCGAGGCGGCCGGTAGCCGGCTGGTGGCGCCGCCGCCCGCACTCTGCACCGACAACGCGGCGATGATCGCCTGGGCCGGCCTGGAGCGGCTGCGCCTGGGCCTGGCGAGCCCGCTGGAGACGCCGGCACGGCCGCGCTGGCCGCTGGAAAGCCTGAGCCTGGAGGAGGCCTCCTGATGCAGAACGATCTGAAGGTCCAGGTCTCGGCGCTCTTCCCCACGCCGGTCGCAGCCGTGACCCTGCCGGACGCAGCCCAGCACAACGCCGCCCTGAAGAGCCTGATTCTGGAGCGCCGGCGCGCCGGACCCGCGATCGAGGCCTCGAACCTCGGTGGCTGGCAGTCGGACTGGGACATGACCACCTGGGGTGGACCCCATACCCAGGCGGTACTGGAGGCGGCCAAGGCCGTGGCCGACAAGCTGACGGTGCGCCGCGACGGCCATCCTGCGCAGACCGCCTGGCGCTGCAACTGCTGGGCCAACGTCAACGCGCCGGGCGATTCCAATGAGTTCCACTGCCATCCTGGCGCCTTCTGGTCGGGGACCTACTACGTCGACGACGGCGGCACCGCCGGCCGGCCGGACCTGGGCGGCGCCTTCGAGATGATGGATCCGCGCGGACCCGGACCCGCGCTCTATGCGCCGCACCTGGCCTATGCCATGCCGCAGGGCCTCTCCCCCGGCAGCAGCGAGACCCTGCAGCCGGTGAGCGGCCTGATGCTGCTCTTCCCCTCCTGGCTGCTGCACCAGGTGCGGCCCTACAAGGGGAATGCGCTCAGGATCTCGATCGCCTTCAACCTCTCCATCTGAGGAAGCTGACGCCATGCCTATCGAGCAGCTTGCCGTCGTCGGCGCCGGGGCCTGGGGCACGGCGCTGGCGCTCGCCGCCCAGCGGGCCGGCAGCCGGGTGACGCTCTGGTGCCGCGCCCCCGAGCAGGCCATAGAGATGGTGCAGAGCCGCCGCAACGAGCGTCGCCTGCCGGGCATCGCGCTACCGGACGGCATCGCGATCACCGCCGATGCCGAGGCGCTCGCCGGGGCCGATGCCTGGCTCCTGGCCCTGCCGGCGCAAGCGCTGCGTGGGATCTTGAGTGACCTGGCGGCGGTGGCGCCTGCGGGCCTGCCGCTGGTGATCTGCGCCAAGGGGATCGAGCGGGGCAGCGGCCTGCTGCTCGACCAGGTGGTGGCGGAGGTGCTGCCGGAGCGGCCGATCGCGGTGCTCTCCGGCCCGACCTTCGCCCGGGAGGTGGCGCAGGAGCTGCCCACCGCGGTCTCCCTGGCGGCGGCGGAACGCGACCTGGGCGACGCGCTGAGCCAGGCCATCGGCTCGCCGACCTTCCGGCCCTACTACACCACCGACGTCATCGGCGTGCTGCTGGGCGGCGCGGTGAAGAACGTGATCGGGCTCGCCGCCGGCATCGTCGCCGGTCGTGGCCTGGGCGAGAACGCGCGCGCGGCGCTCCTGACCCGCGGCCTGGCGGAGATGGGCCGGCTGGGCCGGGCGCTGGGCGCGCGCGGCGAGACCATGATGGGGCTGGCCGGCCTGGGCGACCTGATCCTGACCGGCACCTCGAGCCAGTCACGCAACTACAGTCACGGCCTGGCGCTGGGCCGCGGCGCCGAGCCCGGCCTGGCGCTGGCGGAAGGGACGGCCACGGCCGCCGCGCTGGTGACCCTGGCCAAGCGCAGCGGGCTGGAAGTGCCGATCGCCACCGCGGTGGCCGCGGTCCTGGACGGCCGCCTCACCATCGACGCCGCGGTCGAGGGCCTGCTGTCGCGCCCCTTCAGGGACGAGGCAGATTAGGTTCTTGGTGGGTGTGTGAGAGCCCGTCCATTGCGGCGAGGTCTGTGCGGCGTCGAATGGTCCTACGGTCAAGTACACAATGAGAAATATGAAAAATCAACTCTAGGGTATTGATAAATTGTAAAAATTGTCATTCTTCGGCTTGACCGGAGGATCTCCAGACGCAAGCCAGAACCCGTCCCTTAAGGCTCGCGGCTGAGACCTTTCTCTGCCAGCTTCTGCAGGTAAGTCGACCAGATCTCCGCCTGCTCCTCGCCCAGCTTGCGCAGGTAGTCCCAGCTATAGAGGCCGGTGTCGTGCAGGTCGTCGAAGACGATGCGCACGGCGTAGCTGCCGACCGGCTCGATGCGCATGATGCCGACGTGGCGTCGGCCGCCGAGGGTGGTCTTCTGGCTGGGGCTGTGGCCCTGCACCTCGGCCGAAGGGCTCTCGACCCGCAGGTACTCCGCCGGCAGGGTAAAGCTGGCACCGTCTTCGAAGGTGACCTTGAGCTGCTTGTCGGCCTTGGCGTAGCGCAGCTCGCTGACCCGGTGGCGTTGACCGCTGCCGCCCTCAGTCATCGAGCCGCCGCGCCTCGTCGACCAGCATGATCGGAATGCCGTCGCGGATCGGAAAGGCGAGGCCGGCCTTGCGGCTGATCAGCTCCTGCTTCTCCTCGTCGTACTCCAGCGGTCCCTTGGTCTGCGGGCAGACCAGGAGCCTGAGGAGGGTCTTGTCCAGCGCCATCGCTGCCGTCCTTACCTTCTGGAGCGCTTTGCGCTCCCGTTGACGTCGGCACCGGCCCGCACCCCCGCCCGGCCGCCCAGTTCCATGATACTTCCGTGGGCGGCCGAGCGCGGGTGCGGGCCGGTGCCGTGAAAACTCATAACGTCCAGGTCAGTGCCTGGGGCCGGCGGTCTCGTCGGCACCCTCGTAGGCGGCAAGCTGTAGCATGGCGATCATGGAGGAGGCACGTTCCGCCAGGGACGGGGCCTCCAGCAGGGCCTGCTTCTCGCCGGTGGAGAAGGGGCAGAGCATTGCCAGCGAGGTGACCAGGCGTTCGTTGCCGGTCTGCTCGATCGCCTCCCAGTCGCCCTTGATGCCCTGGCGGTCGAAGAAGGTGCGCAGGGTGGCGAGCAGTCTGTCGCGGTCGATATCCGCCTGCTCCTCGCTGAGGTCACCGCGGAAGGCGGAGAAGTCGGGTCGGACCCGGCGGTAGCCGCCCTCGGCCAGCGCCAGCTCCTCGGTGATGCGGAAGCGCGCCAGGCCGTCGAGAGTGATGAGGTAGCGACCGTCGTCGGTCTCGGAGAAAGTGGTGATCCGGCCGGCACAGCCCACGCCGTAGACCTGCGGCCGGCCCTCGGGCGCCTGACCTTCTCGGGTGGGCGCCTCGCGCGGCTGCACCATACCGATCAGCCGGTCGCCGCGCAGTGCGTCGGCCACCATGGCGAGGTAGCGCGGCTCGAAGATGTTGAGCGGCAGGCGTCCGCCCGGCAGCAGCAGGCAGGCGGTCAGGGGGAAGATCGGCAGGACGTCCGGCAGGGTCTCGAAAGCGGGATCGAAGGGGGAACGGGCCATCAGGCCTTCAGGCGCCTCTCTGTTGGCGGAGCGCTCCGCCGGCGACATGGCCGACAGGAGCTCCGCAGACTCGAACGGACCCGGCGCGGCAGCGGGAGGCCACTGCCGCCCCGCTTGCCCGCTAGGAAAACAACAGGGATGAGAGTTTGCGCCGGGAGGCCAAAGTCAAGGGGTCGGTCGGACCCCAGGCCTCGAAATACTTGACCAGCTGCTTGCGTGCGCCGTCCTCGTTCCAGGTCCGGTCGCGGCGGATGATCTCCAGGAGCTCACCGGCGGCGGCCTCTTTCTTGCCGGAACCGTAGAGCGCCTGGGCAAGCGCGAAGCGGGTCTCGTGGTCGTCGGGTGCGTGCGCCACTTTTTCCATCAGATCAGCGACTTGTCCGCTGGACTTGGCACCTTCGACAAGCAGGTCGAGCTGCGCCTTCACGGCGGTGAGCTCGGGCTTGGCCTGCATCTCGGGCGGCAGCACGTCATACTGCTGTTGGGCCTGCTCGACATGGCCGCCGGCGATCAGGGCCTTCAGCAGGCCGGCCATGGCGGCGAGGTTCTCCGCATCGTGTTGCAGGATCTGGGTGAAGATCGCCTGCGCGGTGGCATGATCGCCGTTGGCCAGCGCCTCCTCGGCTTGCTCCAGCGCCGCCTCCAGCGGGTCGTCGCCACCGCCGCCGGCCATCTCGACCAGCCGCTTCACGAAGGCCTTGATCTCGCTCTCGGGCAGGGCACCCTGGAAGCCGTCGACCGGTCGGCCTTGCAAGAAGGCATAGATCGTCGGGATCGATTGGATGCGGAGCTGCTGCGCCAGGGCCTGGTTCTCGTCGATGTTGACCTTGACCAGAGTGACGGCACCGCGTGCGTCCTTGACGGCCTTCTCCAGCGCCGGCGTGAGCTGCTTGCAGGGGCCGCACCAGGGCGCCCAGAAGTCGACGATCACGGGTCCTTCCATCGAGGCCTGGATCACGTCCTGGGCAAAGGTGGCGGTGGAGGAATCTTTGATTGTGGCAGCGCCGCCGCCGGGCTGGCCCTCTCCGATCATGAACTCCATGGTGTCGTCTTATCCCCCGAATTGGTGTGTCGGCCGCGGCTCTGGGTGCTAGCGGGCGCAGCCGGAAAGTCAGCAGTTTAGATGGACGCTTCCGCCGCCGAGGGCAAGGCCCGCGGGCGCTACTGCAGGGTTTGGAAGTCCAGCAGGCGCGGCGCGTGGCCCTCGGCCTCCAGGAAGCGTAGCAGATCGCGTCCGGCGACTGCGGTGGTGCGGTCGTTCACCAGTGGATGAGCATTCACCGGCTGGCCGTCGGTCAGAGCCGAATCCAGCACCATGGTGACCTGGCCGCCGGTGTCATTGATGACGGCCAAGGGGGTGACCGCGCCGGGCCTGACACCCAGATAGGCCATCAGCCGGTCCGGGCTGCCGAAGGAGAAGCGGCCGGCGTTCAGGACCTCGCCCAGGCGCTTCAGATCGACCGCGCGATCCTCCAGGCAGGTCACCAGCCACATGGCGCCCTTCTTGTTGCGCAGGAAGAGGTTCTTCACGTGATGGCCCGGCAGGCTGCCGCGTAGCGCCTTCGAGTCCTCGACGGTGTAGAGCGGCGGGTGATCCACCGTGCTGGAAGCGATCTCCAAGGCCTTCAGCCGCTCGAACAGAGCCTCCGGCGTCGTTGCCGGACTGCCGTCTGCCAGGACGGCTGGCTTCTCGTCACCATCGCTCTGCGCTGCCATCGCTCGCTGGCTCCCACCAAACTCCGGCCGCGGCCGGATTTCCTATGAATTTGCCTGGCCGCGGACCCTAGCGGCAGGCTTCCCGGGGCTGCAAGTCCCCCTTGGATGCTGCAACCTGGCTATGCGTTCTTGCCGGCCAAAGAAGCGCTTGCAAAGCCGCCGCGCGTCGGCTATCACCCCCTCCTCGCAACGGAGCGCGGGCGTAGCTCAGGGGTAGAGCACAACCTTGCCAAGGTTGGGGTCGTGAGTTCGAATCTCATCGCCCGCTCCATTTTCTCAAAAAATTCTAGTAGCTTATTGGGTGGCTGCAGTCTCTCGGCAGCTCGCTGTTGTCCTGTGTAAGCACCATGTAAGCACGGAGCGGCGCATTTTGCGGCTGTCGGCGTTGCATCCTGTCAGGGGGGGTGCCAGGCTCAAAGCCGGTATATCGATTGCGGGACGGTCAACCGTGAGCAACTCCGACACGCCAATGCGCCGAGTGCTGAGCCGGGTGACTAGCAACGCTCGGTCACGAGCGATCAGGCAGGGAATGGCTGTCGATAGTGACCTACGGGCCATAGTCGTTGACCATTTCAGAGAGAACAAAGGTCGTTGTGCGCTGACAGGGTTGCCGTTTGACCTTCGGAAGGTTGGCACAGGTCAAGCGCAAAGGCCCTTTGCTCCGTCTGTCGACCGTATCGATTCGACCGGCGGCTACACCCGCGACAACGTTCGGCTAGTCTGCCAGGTGGTGAACTTTGCTCTCAATCGCTACGGCCAAGAGGTCTTCTACGAGATGGCCAAGGCTGCCGCTCGATACGACGGCGACATTCCAGAACCGATAGCAGCACAGGATGACGAGCGGCAGGGAGCGCGCAAGCGGGCCTACATCGAGTTCGTTGAAAGTGAGGCGCCCAAACTTCTAGAGGCCAGTGGCGGCAGCATGGTCAAGGCGAAACTCAGGCAACGCTTGCGTGAAGCCTACACAGGCCCGTTGCCGGCGGACGAAGCGAACGCTTACGGATGGGCATTTCGGCGACTGACCGAAAGGGGCGTCCTGGAAGCCTCCAGCGGCAATGTCGACTACGTACTTCGGCGCCCGTGGCAGCCTAGTTGAAGCTACGCGCCACACTTCGTGCAGCAACCTGCAGGCCCGATTGTCCTCGGCCTCTAGCCGTTCATATGTCCACCACCGCATCGGTTTCGGTTTCGCTGGGAAGGGGTCGAACAGGCGCATGCTGCCGCCCAGCTCGTGCCTCGCATCCTGCGCTCGGGTAAACAGCCGGATGCTGCCCACTTCCTCGCCGTTGCGCAGCCAGCGGAACGTTGACCAAGCCGTGGCCCCCAGCAGCCCCGGCCGCTTGAGGTCAATCAGGTCGATGGCCTTGAAGTCGGTGATTTGCGACGCGCGCATGCTGTTCACCCTCTCGAAATCCATTGGCTAAACAGTTTCACTGATGGCAGATATCCTAGACCGCAGAAATATAGATAGGATATTCAGAAGTGACGGTACACGATGGGTACGGCAGGCAGTGCAGGTCGACTGAGGGAAAGAGTCCCTCCTTTGATACGGTCTATTTTGTCTCTGGTATCGCCACAAGTACGGGACTGTTCCGTATTTTGGTCCGCCGTTCGTGCCGGAGACCCTACTTTAAAAACTCGCCAATTTCTTGCGCATGATGGCCACGCCCGATGCCATCGTGCGCTGGTCACTTACCTAACCGCGTGAGCGCCTGATCAAGCAAGACCGGCGCCCGATTGGTGCGCCGAGGCCGCCATGCCGTCTTCCAGTTGGCCGAGCGGGCACTCCTTCGTGCCGCACTAGCGGGCATTCTTTGCCTTAGCAACGCTCTGCGCGGGCCGCCGGCAGCAGCAGTGTCCGCATATCCGAAGCCAAGCCCGGACCGGCAGGAGTGTCCGCTGGCGAGGGCAGAGGTGTGACCGACGCACGCCCAAAAATCCTTTCTATATTTCTGGTGGGTAGAGGGCGGGCCGGGCAAAAAGCCGTCAGTGAGTCTTAGCTGGGAAATCCCAGTTTCATCTGCTTGAAGAGGCCCGCCTCGCCAAGCAAATCCTCCGGCACGTCATGCCGCCGGCAACGCATCCAGCAGCTCCTCGCGTCTCCCCCAAGCGGGATCGGGCTCCTGAGTCGGTCAGCTGGTCAGCAGTGCTGCCCAGGCCATGATGAGGATGAAGGGGAAGAGCCAGCGACAGGTCCGGTCGATGCGCGCTGCCAGCTTGGCCTTGCCCGTCGTTACCAACGCCGAGGTGGCTGTCGCCACCACGAGAGCGCCGAAAACCAGCGCCGTCGACCCGAAGTTCACACCGTCGAGTATGGTCATATAACTCACCTTGGGCATGGTGTTGGCCAGGGCAAACTGGAAGGCGATGAGCGTGAGCATGGAGGTCGCCGCCAAACCGACATTCGGTCCGAAACGGCCGGGATCTAGCCAAAAAATGGAAAATGACATCAATACAATTAGCAGCAAAGGGAACATGATCTTCAGAACGTAGAACAAGTACGCGCGCGAGCCAAATATATCTAGGTAATAAATCGAGTATGTATCGCCAAATGCTGGCAACAAAGCTGTGGTTGTGCCTGCATTTATATTTTCTATTTTCCAGTCTGGAATATTGAGCGAGTCATTGAGCTGCGTGAAGTCATCATCAATCTCGAATATCAACTGGTCGATCGGATAGTCGAGCGATGCCGCGCGAATTCGGAAGCGGTGTCGATCGAAGGGGAAGTTCCTGAGGTGGTGATTGGTGGCGATCTCGCCGAAGCGTCGTTGGAAGTGTATCACCAGACCGTCCGCCTGCACGCGGACCTGATCGGCGGAGAACATACCACGCTGGTAGTTGAGGTCGCTGGAGACGAGAAGGTCCGATGTCGGATACCAGACGGAGGCCCTTGGAAAGCGACAGCCCTCGAGGCCGGCAAGACGCGGGTCGCGCCACGACTTGTGTTGAACCAGGTCGAGCTCGATGGTCTGCGCCGCATCGTCGATGGCGGTGATGTCGGCAACGAAGAGGCCGATGCGCACCAGGGTCGGCCCACCGTTGGGATCTGGCCGAACGTTGCTGCGATAGTCTGGAGGGAGTTTGCATTCGGCCTGTTGAGACCAGACTTCGCGTAGCTCTATCGCCTCTCCTTCGACTGGGAGGGGCTCTTCCTGTGCTCCCACGACGCCTGGCGCAAGGCTGAGAAGCAACGCTACGGCTGCTCCGCTCCTCCCAATTGACCTTGCCAGCAGCATCTGAGCCCCGTTGCGGTCGCGCGCACTCCAAGTCTTCACCGATGACAGTATTCGAGCCGGAATTCCCCAGGTGGATCCCACTTATGACGAAGAGGGTGACTGATGCTTGGTTCGAGCGCAACTGGCGCATCCCTAATTAGCGAGGAAACGGGCGTGGTCCGGGCGCTCCCAGGTGTACTCGATATGAGTGGCCCAGCCCTGCGCCCAGAGGAGGTCGACCGGCCCGTCGCCGAAGACCTGATAGGCGATGTGGATGTCGTCCGCTTTCGTGTAGTGTGTCTTAGGACGTTTCATCCGGGATTACCCATGTGGCCCCACTTGTGTCGAAGAGGTTGGCTGAGGCTTGGTTCGAGCGCAGCGGGCGCAGCCATACGGCACCAGAGAATGCGCGGTTTTGCGAACGTCGTGGGCCTGTCCGCCCACTCGCGGGATGGACGGGCCGAACGCTCTGTTTCCAGGCGCACTGATCCTGTGATCGGGAGCGACGCAGGTCAGCCTTGGCGCGGTGATGTCGGCACTGGCCGTGGTCGCAGGCGGTCGATCCGCTGCAGGATGTCGGCCAACAGCGCAACGGAACGGCAGCATTGGCCAGCGGCAAGGTTGCGCCGCCATCATGGCACTCAGCGGCACCGACCGATGCCGGCTTCATCGCCCCTGGCGCAGGAAGTGCAACAAGGCCCAGGGCGCCCGCCCGACCGACGCTGAGAAGCTGACCGATACCCTGGAGCCCCTCGACCTGGAGCCCAACTGCGCGGTCAGTGACGAGCCCTCGCAGACCGTGACCTGCAACGGTCCTCGCCGTCAACCGGGACCCCCATTGCGGTGAGGGGGGTAACCCCTTAGGGGGGCAAAGACGCAAATCTCGCAACGGCCTGAATCGGCCTGAGGCTTGCCGCGCTGCCGGACGAGTGGGTGGCGGCCGTCTTGCCGCCCTTGAAGCGCGAGGCGCCGCGCTTCTTGGTCTTCGCCGTCGCCGCGGTCTTGCCGCTGGCCACGTCGCGCATGAGGCGCTCGATATCGGCGCGCGAGATTTCCGACAGCCGCTTGCGCCCGATCAGTGGCTTGATGTGTCCTTCCGCTCGCCCCTTGTCGTACTGGATTGTCAGCGGCCTTTTGGTGTCGCACCCTTCCAGGAAGTACAGGTCGCAAAGCTGCGCCATCGTCATGTCGGCGCTGTGCGCGGCCTTGCGCTCGGCAGCGGGGTCGCGCTCGTGGGCCGCGTCGCCAAGAATGTGCTTGGCTTCGCGCCGAGCCGTGTCGACCGTCCAGGGGCTACCGTATCGCCCGATGGTGATGTGTCGGGTCCGCCCCTGCCGCCCATAGCCGGCACGACACTGTGCGACGAAAGACTGGCACCGGCAGCCGTCACCCCAAGGCCAAAGCCGGCTAGCTCGCTATCCGAAATGAAGGAAGTCCCTGTGCCTGAGCGCGCGTCGTCAACCACGCGCTTTGTCAGCTTGACCGCGTCCATGACCGCTGTTCTCGCCGCCATGTAAGCACGCTAGCAGCGATCCGCAGGCAAGCAAAGGAGATGCGAGCGTCTAATTTAGACGGATTTACATGAGCTTAGCGATGAGCAGGCATCATGGGGTGCGTGAGAAAAACAAGCGGTTATCAACCTTGCCAAGGTTGGGGCCGTGAGTTCGAATCTCATGGCTCGCTCGATTTTCTCAAGAAATCCAAGGCTTTGTTGGGCAACCGCTTGATCGCGGTTCGGCTCCGATTTGGCGTGTGGGCGATGGCCTGCGGCGGCTGTCAAACCGAATCCGTCAAACACTCGTGCGATTTCTGGTTTCGTGATAGTCTGTTCGGTCAAGCGGCCTGAGCCGCAACGCGGGACGGAGACGGATCATGGCGGTGATTTTCGGAACGGCGGGCGATGCCAGCACGCTGGTGGGGACGAGCCTCAGCGATACACTCTATGGACAGAGCGGGAGCGACAGGCTCTACGGGCTCAGCGGCGACGACAGCCTCTATGGCGGCAGTGGCGCTGACAGCACGCTGTTCGGCGGTAACGGCGACGATACCATCTTCGGCGGCGCGGGTGCCGACCTCACGCTGTTCGGTGGCTATGGCAACGACTGGATCTTCGGCGGCGATAACGCGGCCGCGCCCGACTGCTTCTTCAACGGCGGCCAGGGGGTGGACCGTCTCTACGGCGACAGCGGCGACGACTGCAGCTTCTTCGGGGGCTCGGCGAGCGATCGGATCTTCGGCGGCCTTGGGGCGGATACCGTGCTTCAGGGTGATGACGGCAATGACCTGATCTACGGCGGCAGCGGCCAGGACACCTGGCTGCTCGGGTCCGACAACAACGACCGGATCTACGGCGGTAGCGGATCCGACAGCTTGCTGCGGGGCGACAGCGGAAACGATACGATCTTCGGCGGTCTCGGTGCAGACAGCGTGCTCGGCGGCGGTTACGGCGACGACCTGGTCTTCAGCGGCGCGGGCGACGACCGCTTCCTCAGCGGTGGCGACGGGGATGATCGCCTCTACGGGGGAAGTGGCCGGGACCTCGGCGTCTTCGGCGATAGCGGCTCGGACCGCGTCTATGGCGGCAGCGGCGACGATGGGGACCTGCACGGCGACTCCGGCAGTGACCTGGTTTACGGCGATGCCGGGGCCGACGATCAGCTCTACGGCGGCAGCGGCGTGGACAGCCTGTTCGGCGGTGACGGCCACGACACCTTCTTCTACGGCGGCGACGGCGACGACTGGATCTACGGCGGATCGGGAAACGACAGCTTCCTGTGGGGAGGCTCCGGCACGGATCGGATCCGGGGGCAGAGCGGCAACGACACGCTGCTGGGCGACAGCGCCGTGGACACGCTCTTCGGTGGGGATGGCGACGACACGCAAGGTGGAGGGGACGGCAACGACCAGATGGTGGGTGGCACCGGTGCGGATCTACTCTATGGCGGCCAGGGGCGCGATCGGTTGAACGGCGCTTCCGGCAGCGATACGGCCTTCGGCGGGAAGAACAACGACACCTTCATCGTCGATACCGCCGGTGACCTGGTGCTGGAGACGGCCAGCGGCGGCTTGGACGTCATCCGCTCCAATGCCCTGGACTACACCTTGGCCGGCGGAGGCCTGGGCCATGTCGAGCGCGCCAACATCAACAACGGCATCGGCAACGCCCGCCTGCGCGGTAACGAATACGACAACACCTTGCTGGGCAACACGGGCGACAACCTGCTGTTTGGACGCGAAGGCGACGATGTCCTGAACGGCCGCGGCGGCAGTGACACCGTCGTCGGCGGCACCGGCGACGACACCTTCGTCGTGGAGACGGCCAGCGACGAGGTGCGCGACGACGCCGGTCAAGGCACCGACCTGGTCCGAGCCGAGGTCGACTATACCCTGCCGGATGGCACCGCCACCGCCTTCATCGAGAACCTCCGCATGCAGGGTGGCAAGGGCGACATCGACGGCACCGGCAACAGCCTGAACAACGTCATCGAGGGCAATAGCGGCACCAATGTTCTGCGCGGCTTGAGCGGTGCCGATTCGATCGAGGCCGGCGACGGCGACGACCGGCTGTTCGGCGGGTCCGGCGGTGACCGCATGGAGGGCGGCAGCGGCGCGGATGTGATCCTGCTGGGCAGCGGCGACGTAGCCTTCGGCGGCTCCGGTCAGGATAGCTTCCGGTTCAACGGCGACCCTCTGGGAGTCGGAGGGTCCGGCGGTCCGGTAATCCGGGACTTCGACGGCGTGCTGGCGAACGGGGCCAATGGGGAGGACAGGCTGGTCTTCGCCGCCGGTTTGGAGGTCGGCTCCTTCAGCTACATCGGCGGCGCGGCCTTTTCGGGCGGCGGTGACTCGGAGGCCCGCTATGCTGGCCCCCGCCAGATTCAGGTGGATCAGAACGGCGACGGCAACGTCGACCAGGCCTTCCTGGTCGATGGCGTCACCAACGCCGGCCTGCTGACCGCGGCGGACTTCGTATGGTTTTAGCGGCCTTCTTCACCGCTCGGCGATGACTACAAGACCTTTGGATTGTCGGGCCGAGGTCTGGCACCTGGTTTTTTCACGCCGTTGCATTGTGGTTTATCAACCATGACAGCGCCCAGGCTGACCCGTGATGCTGCCGATCGCAGCGCCAGTGCGCCTGGAAACAGTGCGATCCGCTCAATATTTCAATGGTATAGAGCAGGCGGACAGGCGCACGACGCTCGCGAGATCGCCCCTTCTCCAATGCCGGATGGATCTGCCGGTTGCTCTCAGACCGAGACCCGGTCACTATCTTGCTGGATCTCTCGGGAAAGCGGAGTTACCTGGGGAATCCCGGTTCATGAGGCGTCGGCAGAGGTTTTCCGCCGAACCAGCGGCAGGCGCAGGACCCAGCCCGCCATGAATCCCGGAAAAGGGTCGTCATGCGGTCGGCAGCTCCGACCGCCAACGACAGGAACGCGCTGACGGCGTCGGTGCACGTCGTCAGGGGAGGGAACGATATGGCAGTCATCACCGGAACGAATCAGGTCGACACGCTCACCGGGAGCTACGCCATCGATCTGATCTTTGGCCTGTCCGCGAACGACACCCTCTATGGCGCGTTCAGTTCGGATTATATCTATGGCGGATCGGGAAATGACCTCGTCTACGGCGGCGACGGCGATGACCGCCTTTTCGAGTACTTCGGTCCCACCAACGGCGACGATCGCTTCTTCGGGGGGAGCGGCAACGACTATGCCATCGCCGGAGTTGGCAAGGACACGCTCTACGGCGATTCGGGCGCGGACACCCTCTACGGGGACAAGGGCGACGACGCGATCTACGGGGGCCTGGAGGGCGACATCCTGGCCGGCTATTCCGGCAGCGACCGGCTGTTCGGCGGCAGTTGGTGGGACTCCCTCGACGGCGGCTTGGGCAGCGACATGCTCTACGGCGGTTCGGGCATCGATCTGATTGACGGCGCCGGCGGCAACGATCTGATCTTCGGCGACCAGGGGAACGATCGCGTCTACGGCAATGCCGGCAACGACCAAGTCTTCGGCGGCAGCGGCGATGACTCCGAGCTTCGCGGCGGCGCGGGCGACGACAGCGTTTCGGGTGACAGCGGCAGCGACAGACTCTACGGCGACAGCGGTCTGGACAACATGTTCGGCGGGGCCGGTGACGATACCGTCTACGGCGGGTCCGGCTCGGACCTGATCAATGGCGGCGACGGCAAGGATGGCGTCTATGGCGGTGCCGGGAGCGATTCCTTTATCGGCGGCGGTGCCGGCGATGACAGCGTCTTCGGCGGGACCGGTGACGATCGGGGCCTCATCGGAGACAACTTCATCTTCCCGGGCAGCGGTGCGGACACCCTGTTCGGCGGCAGCGGCAAGGATGGTGGCTTCCTTGGTCAGTCCGGCAATGACACGCTTTTCGGCGGCGAGGGCGACGACGACAACCTTTACGGAATGGCCGGCAACGATCTCCTCTATGGCGATGCGGGTAATGACAGCTCCCTGTACGGTGCCACGGGCAACGACCAGGTCTTCGGCGGCAGCGGCGATGACGTGAGTCTGCATGGCGATTCCGGCGATGACCGCGTCTGGGGTGACAGCGGCCAGGACACGCTGTTCGGCGACAGCGGCCAGGACGGCGTGTTCGGCGGGGCAGGCGACGATATTGCCTACGGCGGGTCAGGCATCGATGTGGTCGCCGGCGGCGACGGCAAGGACCTGCTGTACGGTGGGCTCGGAGCGGACCTCTCGCTCTCTGGCGGTACGGGTCAGGATCGCGTGTTCGGCGACGACGGCGACGATTCCGTTCTTGCCGGCGACGATGGCGACGACATCGTCAGCGGCCGCCAGGGCAGCGACAGCTACCTCTACGGCGGCGCGGGTGCCGACCAAATTTCCGGCGGTGCAGACAACGACGGCCACTTCTACGGAGGGCTTGGCGACGACCAGCTCTTCGGCGGGGCGGGCGACGAGACCTCTCTGTTGGGGGACAGCGGCGAGGACGGCATTTATGGCGGCAATGGAACCGACCAGCTCTTCGGGGGCAGCGGTGGCGACAGCCTCTATGGCGGCAATGCGCAGGACCGCCTCTACGGCGGTGCGGGCGACGACCAGCAGGTCTTCGGCGGCTATGCGCGGGACTGGCTCTACGGCGGCAGCGGTCTGGACCTGTCGCTGGACGGCGGCGCCGGGAACGATCGGATCTATGGCGGCAGCGGTGCCGACCGCTCGCTGATGGGTCAGTCGGGCAACGACTTCCTGGCCGGTGACGAAGGGGACGACTCCTATTTCTTCGGCGGTGCGGGCGAGGACGGTCTGACCGGTCGGCAGGGCGACGATGCCTTCTTCTACGGCGGGCTGGGCGACGACCACCTTGCCGGCGGTGTCGGGCGCGACTCCTTCTTCTACGGTGGCAGCGGGTCGGACACCATCCGCGGCGGTGCCGACGACGATGCCTTCCTGTTCGGCGGATCCGGTCTCGACCGGCTGTTCGGCGAGGGCGGCAACGACACCCTGGTGGTGGCGAGCCAGGGCGACCTGGTGTCGGGCGAGACCTATGACGGCGGCGCCGGCACGGACACCTTGCTGCTGGGCCAGGGCGCGACCATCCCGGCCGGGGTGCTGATCACCGGCATCGAGGTGATCGTGAACTACTGACGATCGAGGGGGCCTGTCTCCACGGATCCGGCGATCTGTTTGGTTTCGGCTTCCCTCTTCGACAGTCCCGGAGGCCGTTCCAGTTCTCCTGCTCGTGCAGAAGAACGTTCGATGCACGCCTGACGGTTGGTCCCTGTACTGATAATTTTCGTGATGAGATTGGAAAAGCAAGCGCTCTTCCTCTGTTTGGATTCTATGCCAGGCAGAAGAGGCGTGCTATTGAGAGTCCACTAGGCAGCCTCGACTTGTAGATCGGGGCCCGACAAGGGGGGGCTAAGCCATGGCGGTGATCTTTGGGACGACCGGGGTCAATGACGTTCTGACCGGTACGGACGCGGTCGACAGCATCTACGGCCTTCCCGGTGACGATCGGCTCTATGGTCTCAGTGGCGACGACAGTCTCTTCGGCGGCGATGGCCTCGACTATCTCTTCGGCGGGTCGGGGAACGACCGTCTTTATGCTGGCACTGGCGGCTATGGCCTGCTCGGCAACGACGGCGACGACATCCTCTACGGCGGCGAGTACCGCGGGCGCGGCTTCTACGGCGGCGACGGCAACGACACCATCCTGCTCAACAGCTTTGCCTACAGCTTCTCCGGCAACAGCGGCGACGACACCATCACCACCGGCTCGCAGATCGACGCGCTGGTCGCCGGGGCCGACGGCGACGACAAGCTCTATGCCGGCAGCGGCGATGACCTGATCTTTACCGGCGGTTCGGGCAAGGATCTGCTCGACGGCGGCGACGGCAATGACCGGATCTTCTTCGGCGGTGCCGACAGCGACCGGATCTATGGAGCCGGCGGCAACGACGCCTCGCTGCTGGGCGATGCCGGCGACGATATGATCTACGGCGGCGACGGCGACGACCTCAGCCTCTTCGGTGGCAACGACAGCGACACGATCTTCGGCGGCAGTGGCATCGACTTGCTGCTCGCCGGCGGGCCCGGCAACGATCTGATCTACGGCGGCGAGGGGGGCGACACCCAGCTTATCGGCGGGCTGGGCGACGACAGCGTCGCCGGTGGCGGCGGCAACGACAGCAACCTCTACGGCGGCAGCGGGTCTGACAGCCTGTCAGGCGGGTCCGGCATCGACACCCTCTACGGCGGCTCCGGCGGCGATGCCTCGCTCTGGGGCGGTCTCGACGCGGACCGGGTCTTCGGCGACGACGGCGACGACTCCCTGCTGAGCGGCGACGGGGGCGACGACGTCCTGAGCGGCCGTCAGGGGGCCGACAGCTTCTTCTACGGCGGCCAGGGCGGCGACCGGGTCAGCGGCGGCGGGGAGAATGACGGCTTCTTCTACGGCGGGGAGGGCGACGACACCCTGGACGGGGGCGGCGGCGACGATGTCTCGCTGTCGGGCGACAGTGGCAAGGACGGCCTCTACGGCGGCAACGGCGCCGACCAGCTCTTCGGCGGCAGCGGCAGCGACAGTCTCTACGGCGGCTTCGCCGTCGACCGGCTCTATGGCGGCGACGGCGAGGACCGGTCGCTTTACGGCGGCCATGCGAGAGACTGGCTCTACGGCGGCAGCGGCCTCGATCTCTCGCTCGCCGGTGGTGACGGAGACGACAGGGTCTATGGTGGTAGCGGCGCCGACAACTCCCTGCTGGGCCAGTCGGGCGATGACTTCCTGGCCGGCGATGCCGGCGACGATTCCTATAACTTCGGCGGCAGCGGCGAGGACGTCCTGAGCGGGCGCGAGGGCGATGACGCCTTCTTCTATGGCGACCTCGGCGACGACCGGATCGCCGGCGGCGCCGGGGGTGACTCCTTCTTCTACGGCGGCAGCGGGTCCGACACCATCCGCGGCGGAGCCGACGATGATGCCTTCCTGTTCGGTGGTTCCGGTCTCGACCGGCTGTTCGGCGACGGTGGCAACGACACCCTGGTGGTAAAGAGCCAGGGCGACCTGGTGTCGGGCGAGACCTACGACGGCGGCGCCGGCACAGACACCCTGCTGCTGGGCCAGGGCGCGACCCTCCCTGCAGGCGTGGTGATCACCGGCATTGAAGTGATCATGAACTACTGAGGCGCCCAAGATCGCGGAACGGGGACGGTTCGGGCTGGCGGCTTCACCGGCGCGTGTTCCTGCGCTATCCAGAAGGGTGACTTTCATTCACCTTCGGGAGGCACCTTGTGATGCATGCCATGGTCCTGCAGGAGATCGGCCGGCCGCTGGTCTGGAGCGAACTGCCCGATCGCGCGCCCGGCCCGGGCGAGATCCGGGTCAAGGTGACCGCTTGCGGCGTCTGCCGCACCGATCTCCACGTGGTCGACGGCGAACTGGCCGATCCCAGGGTGCCGATCGTGCCGGGCCACGAGGTCGTCGGCCGCATCGAGGCGCTGGGGCCAGGGGTCGAGGGGCTGCGGCTGGGTGAGCGGGTGGGGGTGCCCTGGCTGGGGCACACCTGCGGACATTGCCGCTACTGTACGCACGACCAGGAGAACCTCTGCGATCAGCCGGGCTTCACCGGCTACACCCGAGACGGCGGCTATGCGACCGCGGTGATCGCTGACTCCCGTTTCGCCTTTCCGCTGGGCGAGGTCGGCGAGGATGTCGCCCTGGCGCCACTGCTCTGTGCCGGACTGATCGGCTGGCGCTCGCTGGTTATCGCTGGCGAGGCGCAGAGGCTGGGCCTCTACGGCTTCGGCGCGGCCGCCCACATCATCGCCCAGGTGGCGCGCTGGCAAGGCCGCTCGGTCTATGCCTTCACCCGGCCGGGCGACCGGCGCTCGCAGGACTTTGCGCGCCAGCTGGGCGCGGTCTGGGCCGGCGGCTCCGACGAGGCGGCACCGGAGCCGCTGGATGCCGCGATCATCTTCGCCCCGGTCGGCGCCCTGGTTCCGGTCGCGCTGAAGGCCGTGCGCAAGGGCGGCCGGGTGGTTTGCGCCGGCATTCACATGAGCCCGATCCCGAGCTTTCCCTACGCGCTGCTGTGGGAAGAGCGCCAGATCGTCTCGGTCGCCAACCTCACGCGCAAGGACGGGATCGACTTCCTGGCGCTGGCGCCAGAAGTCGGCATCGTCACCGAGACCACGCGCTACCCTCTCCAGGAGGCCAACCGGGCGCTCGACGATCTGCGCAACGGGCGTTTCGACGGAGCTGCTGTCCTGGTTCCTTGACCGCCGCGCCGTCTCCCTGCCGGCTGGCTGTACAGAGAATCAACCAAAACGATAGTTGGCCGGCAGGGCCCCGGGCAGCTTCCCAGCCACAAGCGATTGGCCGGTCGCTTGCGCGCTTGCGTCGGCTTTTGCCTGTCATGACTATTGCCAATCAGCGCCTTTTTCGAGAGTATCTTTCTTGCATACTACCATCACTCAGGGGGTAACCCCTGTTCAGTGTGGAAATCAAGGTTGGGAACAGGGGATTGTGCGATGAGCGCCCGGGGCAAGAAAGCATCTAATAGTAGTGTTATGGTCAACCGCCATCTGGGGCAGCGGCTGCGCGGGCGGCGGATGCTGCTGGGGCTCTCGCAGGCGCAACTGGCCGAAGGGCTCGGCGTCACCTTCCAGCAGATCCAGAAGTATGAGAACGGCGGCAGCCAGCTTACGCCGGAGCGTCTGGTGGCGCTGTCGCGCAGTCTCGGGGTGCCGGTCAGTTTCTTCTTCGAGGGACTGCCGGAGATGCCGGCGACGCGGCCGCCCGTCAGCGACACCTTGCCTACGGGCTCCGGCGGCATGGATGCACAGGTTCTGGCCCTGGTGCGCAACTTCGGGCGCATCACGGACGATGCCCGCCGGCGCAGCTTCCTGCATCTGGTGCAGAGCATCGCCAGCAGCGATCTGGCTGGCGTGGCGCACGAGGTCTGTTAGCAGCCACTGGCGTTTGCTGCTAACATATTGATAGTGCATGACTTTCTACTTGATCTCTCCGGCGATTCCAAGACAGGATTTTGGGATGAGGAAAGGCAGTCCCGCCGGACGGGGCGCCGCCGTGACGGCAGGGGGGATCGAAGAAGGGAGTTGTGCCGAAGCAATGAACAACGAGCATGACCGGGGTTTCACCCAGCAACTGGAAGGCTTTCGTCTGGCCACGGCCGAGATTCTCTACTACATGCCCGATCATCCGGGCGTCCTGCAGAGCTTCATCTGGCAGCACTACGATCGGGCGCCGGACTATCCGCGGCTGCACAAGTTTCTCTCCTTCTGGCATCGGGAGATCGAGGCGGTATTGCATTCCGTCACCGTCGGCCGAAAGAAGCTGATCGCTCCGCCGAAGGTGCAGCCGGTCGCGCAGATGCTCTACCTGCACTGATAGGACGGCCTGCAGGCCGGCTTGACCAGCCGGCGGGATGGCTCTACTCGCTTGGGTCCGAAGGTGGGGCGGCGGTTCCGTCCGACCGCCGGGTGGCGAGGGAGCCAGAGTGCGATGGGACGCTTTCCGCAAAACGACATCATCTCCCTGACCGAGGCGCAGCCGACCTATGACCTGGCGGAGAGCGTCGGGCCGGATCTGCGCTTGGGCGACCTGCTGTCCGATGACGAGGCCGCGGCGCTCTTGGATCTGCCGCTCGCCTATGGACCGACCGCCGGCCGGCCGGAGTTGCGGACGGCCTTGGCGGAGCTGCACGGCGTCGCGCCGGAGGAGGTGGTGGTCACCACCGGGGGCATGCAGACCCTGTTCCTGGCCGCCTTCATCCTCTGCGAGCCCGGCGCGCAAGCGGTGACCACCCGCCCGCTTTTCCCCAATGCCTTGAACAGCCTGCAGGCCGTCGGCGCCGAGGTCCGCGAGCTGCCGCTGAGCTTCGAGCAGGGCTATCGCCTGGACTTGGAGGCCCTGGCGGCCTCGCTCGGCCCCGAGACCCGCCTGGTGAGCCTGGCGACGCCGCAGAATCCCTCCGGCGTCGCCATCCCACGTGAGACCCTGCAGGCGGTGCTTGCGGTCATGTCCGCGCGCTGTCCCGAAGCGGTGCTGCTGGTCGACGAGACCTACCGCGACGCGGTCTACGGCGAGGCGGAGCCGGCGGCGTCGGCCGTCGATCTGGACCGGCGCGTCCTGGTCACCGGCTCGCTCTCGAAGTGTCACGGCGCGCCGGGCCTGCGCATCGGCTGGGCGGTGACCCGTGACCCGGCGCTGCGCGAACAACTCATCCTCGGCAAGTTCAACAGCGTGATCTGTACTCCAGCGGTGGAGGAGGCGCTGGCGCTGGCGGTGTTGCGCCGGCGCGAGTCCATCATCGGCGATCGCCGGCACCACCTGCAGCAGGCCTTGGCCAGCACCGAAGCCTGGGTCGGGCGGGAGGCAGAACTTGTGGAGTGGGTCCGCCCCGATGCCGGGGCGCTCTGCTGCATCCGGCTGCGGCCCTCGCGCTTCGACGAGGCGGCGGTCGAGCGCTTCCGCGCGGCCTGCCGGCGCCACGGCGTCCGCCTGGGCGAGGGCGGCTGGTTCGGCGAACCGTCCGGCGTCTTTCGGCTGGGCTTCGGCCTGCTACCTCTGCCGGCGTTCGAGGAGGGATTGCAGGCGCTCTCCGCCGCCCTGCACGAGGCGTTGCGGGAGGCCGCCTGACCGGCTACTGCTCGCTAAGCTCTTTGGCTGCTGCCGCCTTGGCCTGTTGCTGGCGGATCCGCTCGAAGGCGATGAAGTACTTGAAGATGTTGGCGACGTAGGTGACCGGCTCGCGCCCGACCTTCTTGGAGACCAGGATTTCCACGTTGTTGAACCAGACGTTGGGATCGAGCCCGGCCTTGGCGGTTTCCTTGCGCAGCCGCTGTAGTCGGGTCGGGCCAGCGTTGTAGGCGGCCAGCCCGAAGAGATGGCGGTTCAGCCGGTCGATGTCGGGCTCGTTGAAGTAGTCGTCGATCAGGTATCGTAGGTACTTGGCGCCGGCATTGACGTTGTTCTCCGCCTTGTCGATCCCCTCGATGTTGATCGGGTCGCCGGCCGCGGTCTTCGGCAGGATCTGCATCAGGCCGACCGCGCCGGTGCTGCTGACCACGCTCTGGTCCAGCCCCGACTCCTGATAGCCCTGCGCGATCAGCAGCAGCCAGTCGAAGTCGTACTGGTTGGCATAGGTCTTGAAGAGGTCCACCAGGGCCTCGAAGCGGGCCTGCTTCTCCGGGCTGGTGGCCTCTTCGATGAATTTGGTGCTCTCCAGGTAACGTTTGATCAGGATGTTGGTGGTCAAGCTGCCGACCTTGTTTTTCTCGACGAAGGCGTTGATCTCCTTGGCGAGCTGGGGACTGTCCTTGCGGAAGGCCCAGCCGATGGCACCGCCGTCGCGCAGGACCACGCCCTCGTGCACGACCAGCTTGTCGGAGACCTCGGCCCAGAGCTTCGCCTTGTAGAGATCCATCACGCCGGCGGGATAGACCCCGGCGGCCAGCATTTCGACCACGATGGCGTCCTCCAGGTGCTCGTCCAGCTCGATGATCCGGACCGGGTCCTCGCCGGCCGCTTCCAGCCGCTGGTTCAGCGCGACCAGGCTGGCGTAGTAGCTGGAGGAGGGGCGTACCGCGACCTCGCGGCCCGAAAGCTCTTCGGCGCTGGCAATCTCGGGGTAGTCTGCTCCGGTGATCAGCACCTCCTGGACATCGTCGGTGAAGGGGGCGGAGAAGTCCACCAGGGCCTGGCGCTCCGGCGTGATCGTCAGGTTGGCCGCGGCGATGTCGCCCAGTCCCGCCCCCAGGCCCGAGATCAGGCGGTCGGGGCTGACCGGGATGAAGATCATGTGGATCTTCTTCTCCTTGGTTAGCTTCAGGCGCTTGTTCAGCGCCTTCTCGAAGGCGGTGAAGATCTCGTAGGTCAGGCCGCGCTGGCGGAAGTCGTCGATGAAGTAGAAGGCGCGGTCATAGACCACCAAGACCCGGATCGCCCGACGCTCCTTCATACCGTCGAGATCGCCGGTCCAGGGCTGCAGCGCCCAGTCGAGGAAGGCCTCTTCGACTTTGGGGTCGTCGGCTTCGGGGGCGGGCTCGTTCGCGACGACCTGGCCGAAAGACAGGAGCAGCAGAAAGAGACCGGTCAGGCCGGCCCGCATCCGACCACCTGAAGTAGCGCGCATTCCTCCCTCCAAAGGTAAGGCGATGCCATCTTGTTGGGGCCACTCTAGACCAGCGCCATGCTCTTCATCATTGAAAAACGCGCTTGGCGATTGACCGGGCCTTGATCCGCACACCGGTGCAGCCGCGCACGCACTGGTCAAGAGTCCAAAGGCCCGACAGGATTCTTGCGCGCTTCACTGTTCGTACTCTAAAGGCGCTGCAGGCCCTGGTGCATCAGGCCAAGAAAGCTGGCATCAAGCTGCGCCTCATCCCCAACAAGCTCAGGCGTCTCCTTGTCCGGACCCTCACCGAACTCCTCGGCGCGGCCGCAAAGCTTGATACTTGCCAGCGCTCGCGCATCGCCCTCAATTCAATTGCTTGAACGTTTTTCGGGGCGGAGTCCTGGGGTGTTTGCGCCACGAGGGACGGCGTCCGGTTTGACGCTGAGGCTGAGTTGTGACATAATAGTGAGCGCTATTTCTGCGAAAAGTTCAAATATGAAAACGTGAAAAATATAAAAAGGTGCTCACTGGGCACAAAAACGTTGGCGAGGAGGCCCACGTCATGGGACTGTACCTTGGAGATAACGGCCCAAACACACTCTATGGCAGCAGCGTGGTCGATCAAATTTTTGGCTACGGCGGGGTTGATAGTCTTTTCGGCAACAACGGTCTCGACATCATCTACGGGGGCAACGACCAGGACCGACTTGACGGCGGCAATGGCGACGACACGCTGCGCGGTGACAGCGGCAACGATGCGGTCCTGTGGGGCGGGAGCGGCAAAGACGTTATTTTCGGCGGCAGCGGCGCCGACGCCGCCCTCGACGGTGGCGACGGTTTCGACACTATTTACGGCGGTCCGGGTAACGACTCAATTCTTCTTGGCGGGACCGGTATCGGGAGCGACGGCATCTTCGGTGGCTCCGGCGAAGACCAAACGCTCGGCGGCGAAGATGGAGCGGACTCCGTCTATGGAGGGAGCGGCAACGACAGCACTCTGGCTGGAGGAAGCGGACCCGACAGAATCTACGGTGGAGACGGAGTGGACATTGCCCTCTCCGGCGATAGCGGGGATGATCTGGTCTTTGGCGGTACCCACCCCGATGCTCTTCTCGGCGGATACGAGGGCAACGACCGACTCTACGGCGGGGCGGGCGGCGATCTGGGATTCGACGGCGGGTCCGGCGAGGATACGATCTTCGGCGGCGATGGCGACGACACCCTCATGCTCGGCGGTGCCGACGGTTCCAAGGACAGCCTCTTCGGTGGCAGCGGTAATGATGTCACGCTCTACGCCCAAGATGGAAACGACTTCGTCGCCGGTGATAGCGGCGACGACACCCTTCTCAACGGTGGGAACGGCGCGGATACGATTTTCGGCGGCGCTGGCGAAGACAGCGTTCTGATCGGTGGCAGCGGGGCGGATTTCATAGATGCTGGAGCCGGAGCGGACTACGGTCTCGCCGGCAACAGCGGCAATGACCGGATTTATGGCGGCAGCGGCGGCGATGATCTTATTCTCGGATACGGCGGCGAGGACGTTCTCTACGGTGAGGCCGGCAGTGATCTGAGAATCGACGGTGGATACGGCGCTGATTCTATTTTCGGCGGCGATGGCAACGACGCCACCCTTTTCGGCGGCGCCGACTCTGCCGACGACAGCATCTTCGGTGGCAGTGGCAAGGATGCCTCTTTTCTCGGCCAAGGTGGAGACGACCTGCTCGCAGGTGGGAGCGGCGACGACAGCTTTCTGGTCGGTGGCAGCGGGGCGGACATCGTACACGGTGGAGACGGAGCGGACTTCAGCCTCTACGGCGGGAGCGGCGATGATCAGGTGTATAGCGGTAGCGGCGACGATTACCGCCTTTTCGGATACGACGGCAACGACCGTCTCGACGGTGGGGCGGGCAACGACAGCTTGCTCTTCGGCAGGAACGGAGCCGACTTTGTCTTTGGCGGAAGCGGCGACGACCTGACTCTAAGCGGTGACAGCGGGGCGGACGTCATATTCGGTGGTGAGGGCAAAGACACTTTTCTCCTCGGCGGCAGCGGCGATGATGTGGTCCTTGGCGGTATCGGCGACGACTCTTCTCTCATTGGACGCGGCGGCAAAGATCGCCTCTATGGCGGGGAGGGTGGCGATCGGTACCTCGATGGCGGGTCCGGCGTGGATAGCGTCTTCGGCGGCGCTGGCGAAGACAGCGTTCTGATCGGCGGCAGCGGGGCTGACGTCGTAAGCGGGGACGAGGGCAAAGACACTTTCCTTTTCGGCGCCAGCGGCGACGATGTGGTCTTTGGCGGTAGCGGCGACGACTTTGCCCTCCTCGGCCAGGACGACATGGATACGGTCTTCGGCGGCGATGGCGACGACCGCAGCCTGGACGGCGGCGGCGGGGCTGACGTCGTAAGGGGAGACGAGGGCAAAGACACTTTCCTTTTCGGCGGCAGCGACGACGATGTGGTCTTTGGCGGTAGCGGCGACGACATTGCCCTCTTCGGAGGCGCCGGCAAAGATCGCCTCTATGGCGGGGTGGGCGGCGATCGAGGACTCGACGGCGGGAACGGCGAGGATAGCGTCTTCGGCGACGATGGCGACGACACCAGCCTATTCGGCGGTCTTAACGACGGCTCCAACGACAGCCTCTTCGGTGGCAGCGGCAAGGATTCCGTGCTTCTCGGTTTCGATGGAGCCGACGTGGCCGTCGGTGGGAGCGGTGACGACAGCTCTCTGCTCGGTGGTAGCGGGACGGACAGCCTCTACGGTGGAGATGGAGCAGACACCAGGCTCGACGGAGGGAGCGGCGCGGATGGGATTTTCGGCGGCGACGGCGACGACAGCACCCTTCTCGGCGGTTCCGGCAATTCTGCTGACATCATCTTCGGCGGCAGTGGCAAGGATTCCACGCTTGTCGGCGGCGGTGGAAACGACGTGGTCGCCGGTGGGAGCGGCGACGACAGCTCTCTGCTCGGTGGTAGCGGGAAGGACAGCCTCTACGGTGGAGATGGAGCAGACACCAGCCTCGACGGTGGGAGCGGCGCGGATGGGATTTTCGGCGGCGACGGCGACGACAGCACCCTTCTCGGCGGTTCCGGCAATTCTGCTGACATCGTCTTCGGTGGCAGTGGCAAGGATTCCACGCTTGTCGGCGGCGGTGGAAACGACGTGGTCGTCGGTGGGAGCGGCGACGACAGCTCTCTGCTCGGTGGCAACGGGACGGACAAAATCTACGGTGGAGATGGAGCAGACACCAGCCTCGACGGTGGGTCCGGCGTGGATATCATTTTCGGCGGCGACAGCGACGACACCAGCCTCGACGGTGGGTTCGGCGTGGATACCATTTTCGGCGACAGTGGCGACGACAGCGGCCTTGCCGGCGGCGATAGCAGTGACAGCATCTTCGGTGGCGGTGGCAAGGACTCCACGCTTCTCGGCAACAGTGGGGATGACTTCATCCTCGGTGGGATCGGCGACGACAGCTCGCTGCTCGGTGGCAGCGGGGCGGATAGGCTCTACGGTGGGGACGGAGCAGACAGCGGCCTCGGCGGCAACCACGGCGATGATCGGGTCAATGGCGGTACCGGCGACGACGCCTCCTTGTACGGCGGGAGCGGCGCGGATACGATTTTCGGCGGCGATGGCGACGACAGCAGTCTGCTCGGTGGCAGCGGGGCGGACAGCCTAAACGGTGGAGACGGAGCAGACACCAGCCTCGACGGTGGGGAGGGCGTGGATAGGGTCTTCGGCGGCGATGGTGCGGACAGCTACCTCGCTGGCCTTGCCGGGAACGACAGCATCTTCGGTGGCACTGGAGATGATGTCGGCTTGTTCGGTGGAGTGGACGACGACGCGCTCTACGGTGACAACGGCAGCGACACCCTCTATGGAGGATCCGGCCTGGACAGCCTGGATGGCGGGCAGGACGACGATCAGCTCTTTGCCGGTTCCGGTGCCGATGCGGCCTTCGGCGGGTCAGGCAAGGATGTGGTTCGCGGAGAGGACGGTGACGACAGCCTGACAGGGGGGTCCGGGGGTGACACGCTCTTCGGTGCTCAGGGTCAGGACCGAGCCTATGGTGGCGACGGCAATGATCGCCTCGGCGGCGGTTCCGGCACGGATAACCTCTATGCCGGTATCGGCTCGGACCGGCTGAACGGCGGTTCGGGCGTGGATACGGCCTCCGGCGGACAGGCCAACGACACCTTCATCGTCGATACCGCCGCCGACGTGGTGCGCGAGACGGCGGCGGGCGGTGCAGAGGACGTGCTGCGCTCCGACGCGCTGGCCTACACCCTGGCCGGCGGCGACGAGGGCCACGTCGAGCGCGCCAACATCAACAATCCGGTCGGCGCGGGCAGCCTCGAAGGCAACGAGTTCGCCAATACCCTGGTCGGCAACAGTGCGGCCAACCTGCTGGTGGGCAAGGGCGGCGACGACATCCTGAACGGGCGCGGCGGCATCGACAGCCTTGCCGGCAACTTCGGCGACGACACCTTCGTGGTCGACACCCAGGCCGACCGGGTGATCGAGCGCAGCGGGCAGGGGGTCGACCTGGTGCGCGCCGAGGTCGACTACACCCTGCCCGACGGCACGGCGACGGCCTTCGTCGAGAACCTGCGCTTGCAGGGCGGCAAGGGCGACATCGACGGCGGCGGCAACGGGCTGGCCAACTCCATCGAAGGCAACTCGGGCGACAACGTCCTGCGCGGTCTGGGCGGCAGCGACGAGGTCCGCGGTGGTCAGGGCGACGACCGTCTCTTCGGCGGCGACGAGGCCGACCTGCTGCGCGGTGAGAGCGGCGCCGACACGATCCTGATGGGCTCGGGCGACACTGCCTTCGGCGGCTCCGGGCAGGATGCCTTCCGCTTCAACGGGGAGGCATTGGGCAACGGCGGCTCGGGCGGGCCCGTCATCCGCGATTTCGACGGGATCTCCGCGAACGCCGGCAACGGCGAGGACAAGCTGGTCTTCGCCAGCGGCCTCGAGGTCGGCAGCTTCGCCTACATCGGCACGGCGGCCTTCTCGGGCGGCGGCAATTCCGAGGCGCGCTTTGCCGGGCCGCGCCAGATCCAGGTCGACCAGGACGGCGACGGCAATGCCGACCAGGCCTTCCTGCTCGATGGCGTCACGGCGGCGAACCTGCTGACAGCCAACGACTTCGTCTGGCTGGCCTAGAGCGCAACGCGCTCGTCTCGTGATGATTCCGCCTTCTTGGGCAAGAAGGGGGGCCGGAGTGTGAGTAGGCGCTTGCCCTCCGCCGGCTAGGGAAGGATCGGAAATGCGCTGGCCGCTGAGCGGGCCGAGCTAGAGCGGCATCGCCCTCGTCCTCTGCCATAGGCCTGATCGGACCAACGGAGACCAGCTCCGCATGATAGGAAGTCCGCCCTTGAGAAATATGGAAGTGATTGAAACACCGGGAGTTCGGGGCGGAATGAAACAGCGGAGAATGCTGGAAAGCGATGCATGGAGCCACGCTTCCTGGCGTTTTTCGATGACGAGTTGGAAGCAATAGCGCGGCGGTAAGGACCTCTTTCGAGAACGTTTGGATGCCATCATCGAGCCGAGGCATTCCTTGGCGCGGCTAGGCGAGCTGGTGCCTCGGTCTGAGTTGGACGCGGCCTGCAGGCGTACCCGCTGCATCAGGGTTACAGAGTTTTCGTCACCACTGTCCAAAATGAGCCGCCTTTCACCCCGGTCGTTCGACGCAAGGGACTTTGGCGACAAAGCGTTCCGGGGGGCGACTCTCGCGCGGCCGGGGCCTCGACGGTGGTGGCGGTTCACGCCTTACCCTGCACCTCCGCGGCCGCCAGGATGCGGTACATGGAGCGCAGCACCGGACGTTCGATCAGCTTCTTGTCGATCACCACCAGGCCGGTGCCGGCGGTCTCGAAGGCCTCGACGATGCGCCGGGCCTCGGCCACCTTCTCGGGGCTTGGGGTGAAGGTCGCCTGGATCACCGGGATCTGCTTCGGGTGGATGGCGCCCTTGCCGGTCATGCCCAGCGCCAGTGCGGCCTCCGCCGCGCGCTCCAGCCCCGCCATGTCCTCCAGGTCCAGGTAGGGCACGTCGATCAGGTCGATCTCGGCGTTGGCCGCGGCATGGACACAGCGGCTGCGGGCATAGAGCAATGCCTCCCAGCTCGGCTCGACCCGCAGTTCGGCGGCCATGTCGACGCCGCCGAACAGCAGGGCGTCGATGCGCGGGCTCGCCTTGGCGATCTCGTGGCAGGCCTCCAGCGCGGCGTTGGTCTCGACGATCACCTGCAGGCGCAGGCTGGAGCCGGCCGCGGCCAGCACCTCGTCCAGCAGGCGGATCTCCTCGGCTGCCTTGACCTTGGGCAGCATGAGGCCGTCTGGTCCGGCCTCGGCCTCGATCAGCGCCAGCAGGTCGGCCAGACCCTCTGCACTGCGCAATGCGTTGATCCGGACCAGCACCTCCGAGCGTCCGAAGTCGGGCCGGGCGGCCAGCATGCCGACCGTGGTCGCGCGGGCTGCCGCCTTGTCCTGCGGCGCGACCGCATCCTCCAGGTCGATGCAGACGATGTCGGCCCCGGTGCGCACGGCCTTGGGGAAGAGGGCGGTGCCGGTCCCCGGCACGAAGAGAAAGCTGCGTCGCGGGCGCACTCGCCCTTCCTTGTCGTTCTGCATGGCCTGCTGCTCCCGGTCTGGCTATCCGGCAGGGTTATAGGCGCCGAGGGTCTTCACGGGCAATGCGTCCGGCCGTTCTGTATGCGCTTACAAAATTCTTGCAAGCGCTTACATTTTTGCTTTATGACGGAGGGAGAGTGACGAGCCCGGCGAAGGAACAGGCCCATGGACTATCTGAAGAAGGCACCCAAGACCGCTGCTGCCGGCGAAGAGGACGTGCGCCAGACGGTGCAGGCCATCCTCAGCGAGATCGAGGCCGGCGGCGATGAGGCCGCGCGCGCCTATGCCCGCAAGTTCGACCGCTGGGAAGGCCAGATCCTGGTCGGCCCGGAGGAGCGCGCGGCGGCGGCGAGCAAGGTCAGCCAGCAGCTCAAGGACGACATCCACTTCTCGCACGAGAACGTGCGCCGCTTCGCCGAGGCGCAGCTCGCGACCATGACCGGGATCCAGGTCGAGGTGGTGCCGGGCCTGGTCGCCGGGCAGAAGCACATCCCGGTCTCGGCCGCCGGCTGCTATGCCCCCGGTGGACGCTACAGCCACGTCGCCTCGGCCATCATGACGGTGACCACGGCCAAGGTGGCGGGTGTGCAGCATGTCACCGCCTGCTCGCCGCCGCGGCCGGGCGAGGGCATCAATCCGGCGATCCTCTACGCGCTGGAAGTCTGCGGCGCCGACGCCATCCTGAACCTGGGGGGCGTGCAGGGCGTGGCCGCCATGGCCTTCGGTCTCTTCGGCACACCGCCGGCG
Source organism: Rhodospirillaceae bacterium N.6G (assembly GCA_046233115.1). Taxonomy (GTDB): domain Bacteria; phylum Pseudomonadota; class Alphaproteobacteria; order Kiloniellales; family JACOMY01; genus JACOMY01. The sequence continues at coordinate 387,284 of JBJXHM010000001.1, forward strand.
CGGGTGCTGGCCGGCCCCGGCAACCAGTTCGTCGCCGAGGCCAAGCGCATCCTCTACGGCCGGGTCGGCATCGACATGTTCGCAGGGCCGACCGAGAGCCTGGTGATCGCCGATGCCACGGCCGACCCCTCGATCGTCGCCTGGGATCTGGTGGGCCAGGCCGAGCATGGTTACAACTCCCCGGTCTGGCTGGTCGCCACCGATCGCGCGCTGGCCGAGCGGGTGGCGGAACTGGTGCCGGCCTACGCCGCCGAGTTGCCGGAGCTGAACCGCCAGAACGCCGAGGCTGCCTGGCGCGACTATGGCGAGATCGTCGTTTGCGCCAGCCGCGAGGAGGCGGTCGAGGCCGCCAACGCCTACGCGCCCGAGCACCTGCAGGTGCAGGCCGCCGACCTGGACTTCTGGCTGGAGAACCTGGCGAACTACGGCTCGCTCTTCCTGGGCGAGGAGACCACGGTGGCTTATGGCGACAAGGTCTCGGGCCCCAACCACGTGCTGCCGACCAAGGGGGCGGCGCACTACACCGGCGGGCTCTTCGTCGGCAAGTTCATGAAGACGGTGACCTGGCAGCGCGCGACCCGCGAAGCCAACCGCGCCATCGGCCAGGCCTGCGCCCGCATCTCTCGCCTTGAGGGGATGGAGGGCCATGCCAGGACCGCCGACGTCCGCCTGGCCAAGTACTTCCCGGACGAGGCCTTTGACCTGAAAGGGGTTTAAGAAATGCCCCTTTGTTCACAGCCAGACGAAGTCGCTGGAGGTTAGCAGGCCGGCGTTGGTGACGCCGTCGACCAGAAAGGCCTGGTCGACGTTGCCGTCGCCGTCCTGGTCGACCTGGATCTGACGTGGACCCGCGTAGCGCGCCTCGGAGTTGCCGCCGCTGGAAAAGGCGGCCGCGCCGATGTAGGCAAAGGCGCCGCTCTCCAGACCGGTGACGAAGACCAGCTTGTCCGCGCTGTTGGCTGCGTTCACCGAGACGCCGTCGAAATCGCGCAGGATCGGCCCGCCGGAGCCGCCGCTGCCCAGGCCGCTGGCGCCGAAGCGGAAGGAATCCGCACCCGAACCGCCGAAGACGGTGTCGCCCTGGCCCAGACGCAGGGTGTCGCTGCCGCTGCCGCCCTCGATGCGGTCACGTCCACCGCCGCCGTTCAGGTCGTCGTTGCCGCCACCACCTTCGATGACGTCGCCGCCGCCGAGGCCGCGCAGGCTGTTGTGGCCGCTGTTGCCCTGGATGGTGTTGTCCAGGCTGTTGCCGGCTCCGTCGAGATTGCCGAAGCTCGCCTGCATGCGCAGGTTTTCGACGAAGTCGGTGGCCCCGCCGTCGGGCAGGGTGTAGTCGTCCTCGGCCCGCACCAGGTCGACGCCCTGGCCGCTGCGCTCGATCACCAGGTCGGTGCGGGTGTCGACCACGAAGGTGTCGTCGCCGAGGTTGCCGATCAGGCTGTCGGCGCCGTTGCGACCGTTCAGGATGTCGTCGCCGTTCTTGCCCTCCAGGAGGTTGTCGGAGGAGTTGCCGAGCAGGGTGTTGGCGCGTGCGTTGCCCTCCAGGCTGGCCGGCCCTACGCCGATGTTGATGTTGGCACGCTCGACATGGCCCTCGCTGCTGCCGGCCAGGGTGTAGGCCAGCGCGTCGGAGCGGAGCACATCCTCGAAGCCGCCGGCCGCGGTCTCGCGGACCACGTCGGTCAAGGTGTCGACGATGAAGGTGTCGTTGGCGCGCCCGCCGTCGGCCGTGTCGACGCCGCTGCCGCCGTTCAGGCGGTCGCTGCCGGTGCCGGCGTAGAGCAGGTCGCTGCCCGAGCCGCCGCCCAGACGATCATTGTCCGCGCCGCCGAAGGCCGTGTCGCTGCCCGCGTCGCCGAAAAGGGTGTCGTGGCCACTGTCGCCGATCAGGGAGTCGCTGCCGTCCTGCCCGCGGAGGGTGTCGTTGCCGCTCTCGCCCAGGGCCAGGTCGCCGCCGGCGCCACCGCGGATATCGTCGTCGCCGGTACCGCCGGCGAGACTGAGGTCGGCGCTGCTGCCGCCGAAGATGTGGTCGTCGCCGTCGCCGCCGAACAGCGAGAGGTTGATTCCGGAGCCGCCGAAGACGCTGTCGTTCCCCGATCCGCCGAGCAGCGAGACGTCATCGCCGTCGCCGCCGAAGAGGCTGTCCGCACCCGATCCGCCGGCGAACCAGCTATCCGCGCCGTCCCCGCCATAGATGGTGTCTTCGTCCCAGTTGCCGAAGAGCAGCGAGTCGTTCCCCTCCTGCCCGCGGATCACATCCTTGCCGGAGCCTCCGAAGAAGGTGCCGTCGTTGCCGCTGCCGCCATCGAGCAGGTCGCCGCCGCTGCCGCCGTAGAAGAAGGAGTCTTCGCCGGTGTCGCCGCGGAGGTTGTCGGCGCCCTGATCGCCGTCGAAAGCAACATCGTCGCCCTGGCCGCCGTAGACGACATCGTTGTCGCTGGCGCCTCGGAGGAAGGAATCGCCATTGGCGCCGCCGAAGAGGATGTCGGCACCGGACCCGCCGTTGAAGACCGCATCGTAGCCCGCGCCGCCAAAGAGCTGGTCGGCCTGATCGCCGCCGAAGAAGCTGCGGTCCGCACCATCGTCGCCATAGAGGGAATCTCCGTCCGCATCGCCGTAGACCAGGGAGTCGTCGCCGGATCCGCCAAAGAGAGAGTCGTCGCCGCCACTTCCGAACAGCATGCGGTCGGTGCCGTCACCGCCGTAGAGCGTGTCGCGGCCGGTTCCGCCGAACAGGGAGGCGTCGGAGCCGCTGCCGCCGTAGATCGTGTCGTCATGATCGTTTCCGATCAGCAAGGAATCGTTGCCGGCATCGCCGAAGATGCGGTCGTCGTCGGCTCCGCCGATGATGAGGAAATCGTCCCCGCTGCCGGCTTGGAGGGTATCGTTGCCCTCGCCGCCGTAGAGGAAGCCGTCGTCGCCTTCGGCCCCGAGAACCTGGTCCGACCCTGACCCCCCTCCCAGCAGCGAGTCCTTGCCGGCGCCGGCGAAGATGAGGTCGTTGCCGCTATCACCAAGGAAGAAGTAGTCGTTGCCGGTACCCCCGAACAAGGTGTCGGAACTCAGGTCGCCGTAGAAGGAGCCGTCGATCCCGTCGCCGCCGAAGAGGCTGTCGGACCCGTCGCCGCCGAAGAAACTGAGGTCGTTCCCGGTCTCGCCCGCCAGCCGATCAGTGCCGCTGCCACCGTAGAGGGTACTGTCGTCGCCGCCGTCGCCGAAGACCCGGTCGTCCCCGCTGCCACCCTCCAGGGCACGATCGGATCCGGTCCCGCCGTAGATCGTGTCCTGACCGTCCATACCTCTCAGGAAAGCGTCGTCGCCGAGGTGGCCGCTGATGGTGTCATCGCCGGAGTTGCCGTGCAGGACACGATCGTCGCCGCGACCTCCGAAGAGCGTGTCCTTGCCGTGTCCACCCTCGAAAAAGGAGTCGTTCCCGTTGCCGCCGTAGAGCCGATCCGCATCCGAGCCGCCGTTCAGTTCGATGTCATTGCCGGCGCCAGCGTAGATGACGTCGTTGCCTCGGCCGCCGTAGAACCAGGTATCCCGGCCGGAGCCGCCGAAAATGACATCATTGCCGAGATTGCCGGCGAGAAACTGCTCGTCTCCGCTGCTGCCAAAGAGGGTATCCGCGTCGAGATTGCCGAAGAGCGCGTCGTTGCCATTGCCGCCGAAGAGGGTGTCATTGCCTGCCGCACCGAAGAGGACGTCGTCATTGCCAAGACCGAAGATCCTGTCGACAAGGTTCGTCCCGGTCAGGGTGTCGTTGGCACCGTCCGAGCCGGTAATGTTAGCCATGACTATCCCCTAGAGTTTTTCGGCGTAGACTTCCATATTGCGGAATCATCAAGCAGAATTGGGATGAAATTTTGATTTTCTCTATTGGTTTATGAGACAATAAGAATTTCTCGGGATCCTATCGCCCAGTCACATCCGGGATTAGGGCGTTGCCGGCTGGGTGTTTTGCTTGCTCTCCTCGGCCAGGACATCGATGAAGGCGCGGATCTTGGGGGCCAGCAGGCGGCGTTCCGGGTAGAGGGCGTAGAGATCCAAGGTCGGCAGGGCGAAGTCCTGCAGCAGCGGGATGATGCGGCCTTCGGCAAGCTCCTCCCGCAGCGCGAAGACCGGCAGCAGGGCGATGCCGGCCCCGGCCAGCACCAGGCTGCGTACCGCCCGCGCGGAGTTTGCCGCGAAGCGCCCGGCGACCTGCACCCGATGGCTTCGGCCCGCGGCCTCGAAGCGCCAGTCCTTGGGCGTGCGGTAGTTGGTGTCGAGGATGCAGTCGTGGTCGGCCAGTTCCTCCGGCGTCGATGGGCAGCCGCGCCTGGCCAGATAGCTCGGCGTCGCGCAGACGGTGAGCTGCACCTTGGTCAGGCGACGGGCGATCATGCTGTCCTCGTCCATCACGCCGATGCGGACCGCCAGGTCGATGCCTTCCTCCACCAGGCTGACCCTGCGGTCGGTGAGGCGCAGCTCCACGCTGACCTCCGGGTGGCGGGCCAGGAAGCGGGAGACCGTGTCGGTCAGGTACATCTCGCCGTAGGTCACCGGCGCGGAGAGGATCAGGTGTCCGCGCGGGGTCTGGCCGCGGTCCCGGACCAGTGCCTCCACCGACTCGACATCCTCGACCAGGCGCTGGGCCTCGATCAGGTAGCCCTGGCCGACCTCGGTCAGGGTGAGCGAGCGCGTGGTGCGGTTCAGCAGGCGGACGCCCAGATGCTCCTCCAGCTTGCGGAGCTGCTTGCTGGCCAGTGCGGTCGAGATGCCGAGCCGCCGGGCGCCGGCGGTGAAGGAGCCCGCCTCGGCGACGGCGACGAAGATGCGCATGGCGTCAATCCGGTCCATGATTATCAATGATCTGTTGATAAAGCTTCGTCAAGCATCTGGTTTATGTCTGATCGGACAGAGCGCATCTTGTGACCTGATACAGACGAGACGAGGTGGCGATCATGCTAGTCGATGGACAGTGGAGCAGCTCTTGGCAGCCGGTGCAGGCGGATGACGGCGAGGGCCGCTTCCTGCGCCAGACCTCCAGCTTCCGCAACTGGATCACCCCGGACGGGGCGCCAGGACCCACCGGCGAGGGTGGTTTTAAGGCCGAGGCCGGCCGCTATCACCTCTATGTCGCCCTGATCTGTCCCTGGGCCTGCCGGGTGCTGATGGCGCGCAAGCTGAAGGGTCTGGAAGCCCTGCTGCCGGTGACCGTAGTGGCGCCGATCATGACCGATCAGGGCTGGCAGTTCGGCGGCCGGGAGGGCTGCGAGGCCGACCCGAACCTCGGGGCGACGCACCTGCATCAGGTCTATACCGCTGCCGATCCGCACTACACCGGCCGTGCGACCGTCCCTGTCCTGTGGGACAAGCAGCGCCGGACCATCGTCAACAACGAGTCCGCCGACATCCTGCGCATGCTGAACACTGCCTTCGTCGAACTGGGCGCGACCGGTCCGGACCTCTATCCGAAGGTGCTGCGCCGGGAGATCGACGAACTCGCCCCCTGGCTCTACGAGCGCCTGAACAACGGGGTCTACCGGGCCGGTTTCGCCACCACCCAGACCGCCTACGAGGAGGCGGTGGTGGACGTCTTCGAGGCGTTGGACAGCCTGGAGGCGCGGCTCGGCGACGGCCGTCGCTTCCTGCTGGGCGAGGCGCTGACCGAGCTGGACATCCGCGCCTTCGTCACCCTGGTGCGCTTCGACGCCGCCTATCACGGGGTCTTCAAGTGCAACCTGCGCCGGCTCGCCGACTATCCCGCGCTCTCCGCCTACCTCCAGCGTGTGCTGGCGCTGCCGGGGGTGGCCGAGACCGTGAGCATCGACCACATCAAGGCCGGCTACTACGCAATCAAGGCGCTGAATCCCAACGGGATCGTTCCGCTGGGGCCGGTCTTGCCCTTCGCCTGCTAGAGGAACGCCCCTCATGTCGCTACCCGCTCTCTTCCTCGGCCACGGCGCGCCGGACCTGGCCCTCAGCAACCATCCGGCCAAAGGCTTCCTGACGGGGCTGGGCCGGAGCCTGCCCCGCCCCAAGGCCATCCTTGCGGTGTCGGCGCACTGGGAGGCCGCGCCGTTGCGGGTGACGGCGGCCGAACGGCCGGAGACGGTGCACGACTTCTACGGCTTCCCGCGGGAGCTCTATCGCCTGAACTACCCTGCGCAGAGCGATGCCAGCCTGATCGAAGAGGTCGCCGCCGACCTCGAGAGCCTCGGGCTCACGGTCCGCGCCGACCCGAAGCGCGGTTACGATCACGGCACCTGGGCGCCGCTGCTGCTGATGTATCCCGAGGCCGACATCCCGCTGGTGCAGCTCTCCCTGTTGCAGGGGGCCGACGCCCGGGCACACCACCGGATCGGCCTAGCGTTGGCGGCCTTGCGTGCCGAGGGGGTGCTGATCGTCGGCTCCGGCTCGATCACCCACAACTTGCGTGCCCTGGCGCCGGAAGGGACGCCGGCTCCAGACTGGGCGCGGCGCTTCGACGGCTGGGTCTTCGACACGCTGGAGGCCGGCCGGCAGGAGGAGCTGCTGGACTTCCCGGCCAAGCCCTCGGTCGCACGCCTGGCTCACCCCTCGGTCGAGCACTTCCTGCCCTTCTACGTGGCCCTCGGTGCGGGCGGGGAAGGGACCAAGGCCCGCTGCCTGCACCGCAGCTTCAGCTACGGCTCGATCAGCATGGCGAGCTACGCCTTTGGCGGTGCCGAGGAACTGGCGGCTCTCGGCGGCGGGACGCAGGTCGCGGCCAGCGCTTGAAGACCCGACGGGGACAGCCTCACCTAGCCGGCGTATGATCCCGAGATCCCCCCCTCGGGGAGGGCAGCAGGTGGGAGGATCGTCATGTCCCTGTCGCGACGACAGCTTCTCGATGCGGCACTGACAGTCGGGAGCGGTGCGCTCTTCGCGGCGGGCGCAGGCCTGCCGGCGCCGAGCCGGGCGGCGGGGACAGGCGGCTGGCCGGCCGCCTCCGCTTGGGCAGAGCTGCAGGCCGAAGTCGGCGCGCGCCTGATCGAGGTAGCCTCGCCCCTGGCGCCTTGCCTGGAGGCGCCCGGCGGCCAGGCCTGCGCGGCCCGGCTGGCGGAGATGCAGAACCCCTTCTTCCTGGAGGCGCAGCCCGGCGGGCTTCAGACCAATGGCTGGCTGGATGCCTGGACTGGGCGCGTCAGCCCTTACGCGGTGGCTGCCGAGAGCGCGGCGGATATTGCGGCTGCCGTCACCTTTGCCCGGCGCGAGGGGGTCAAGCTGGTGGTGAAGGGGACCGGACACGACTACCTCGGTCGCAGCTCTGCGCCGGACTCGCTGCTGGTCTGGACCCACCGGATGCGGCAGGTGCGCTACGATCCGGACTTCGTCATCGAGGGCGCACCGGTCGGGACGCCCGGCCTGCCTGCCCTCACCGCAGAGGCCGGTGCGCGCTGGATCGAGGCCTACCTGGCTGCGGCCGCGGCCGGCCGCTACGTCCAGGGCGGCGGCTGCACCACGGTCGGGGTCGCCGGGGGCTTCATCCAGGGCGGCGGCTTCGGCAGCTTCTCCAAGCGCTACGGCAGTGGTGCCGGCAGCGTGCTGCAGTTCGAGGTGGTGACGGCCGACGGGGCGATCCGGACCGCCAACGCGCTGCGAAACCCTGATCTCTTCTGGGCGCTGCGCGGCGGCGGGGGCGGGACCTTCGGCATCGTCAGCAAGGTGACCCTCCTGACCCATCCGCAGCCGCAGAGCGTCGGCATCCTCAGCGGTACGATCCGGGCGCCCGACGCGGCCGCCTTCCGCCGGCTGCTGGACCATCTGGTCGCCTGGTACCCCGCTGCGCTGAACTCGCCCGACTGGGGCGAGCAGATCGCGCTCAGCCCCGACAACAGCGTGGAGATCCTCCTGGTCTTCCTCGACCTCGAGCGCGAGGCGGCGCTGGCGGTCTGGCAGCCGTTGCTACAGGGGTTTTCCGACGAGGGCATCGCGGCGGCAGACCTGCAGACGATGGCGATGCCCTTCGCCGGTCTTTGGGACGCCGCCTACTGGCAGCGCAACCGACCTGACTTCATCAGTCTCGACCGCCGTCCGGAAGCCACACCCGGTCACTACTGGTGGGCGACGAACCAGCGCGAGGTCGGGCAGGTCATCAACAGTTACACCTCGCGCTGGCTGCCGCTGTCCCTGTTCCAGGGCGAGGCGGCGCCGCGCCTAGCCGAGACCCTGTTCCAGGCCTCGCGCCACGCCAGGGTCGCGCTGCACCTGAACAAGGGGCTCTCAGGCGCGAGCGAGTCCGTCTTGGCGCGCGAGCGGGAGACCAGCATCAACCCCTTGGCCCGGGAGGCCGCCGCGCTCGCCATCGTCGCCTCGACCCAGCAGGCGCGCTATCCCGGCCTGCCGGGACACGAGCCCGACCGCGCGGCCGGCCTGGAGAAGGCGCAGCGGATAGCGGCCGCGATCGCGATCCTGCGGGAGGCGACGCCCGGCGGCGGCTGCTATCTGAACGAGGCCGACTATTTCGAGCCGGACTGGCAGCACAGCTTCTACGGCGACAACTACGCCGACCTGCTGGCGATCAAGCGGCGCTACGACCCGGGCAATCTCTTTGCCGTGCATCACGGCGTCGGCAGCGAGGCCTGAGACCCGCCATCTCTTGGATGAACAGGTCAGACTGGCGGAAGGATTTGCTCTTCCTTTGGCCTCTGCCCGTCATTGAAAGACCGTGAAGCACAGGAGCCGGTTGGTGAGGCGCTTCCGCGGCCCGGCCGGCAGCGGCATTCTAGCCGCTGTCTTCAGCCGTCGCTGCACGCTAGCATGGCAAGACTTTGTGACGTGCGAGAGGTAGGCGATGCCAGAGGACAAAGAGGTGATGGCGGAAGGCGGGCAGCATCTGCCTCCGTCCGCGGCTGGAGAGGCCTCGGCGGTGAAGGACAGCGCCTACTGGAACCGGCGCTACGCCAAGCGGGAACTGGTCTGGACCGGCAAGGCCAACGGCTTCCTGACGGCGGAGGTCAAGGATCTGCCTGCCGGCCGGGCGCTGGACCTGGCCGCCGGCGAGGGGCGCAACGCCGTCTGGCTGGCCGAACGCGGCTGGCAGGTGCGCGCGGTGGATTTCTCCGACGTCGCCATCGGCAAGGCCAGGCGCCTGGCCGAGGAGCGCGCAGTCGCGGACAGGGTGGACTTCCAGGTGGCCGACCTCCGTGGCTATCGGCCCGAGGCCGGGGCCTACGACCTGGTCATCGTGATGTACCTGCAGCTTCCCGGCCACGAGCTGGCCCCGATCCTTCGTACTGCCGCCGAGGCGGTGGCGCCGGGCGGCACCCTGGTCGTGGTCGCCCACGATTCCAAGAACCTGACCGAGGGCTACGGCGGCCCGCCGCAGGCCGAGGTGCTCTACACGGCTGAAGACGTGGTGGCGACGCTGGGCGGCGACCTGGCGATCTGGAAGGCAGAGCGGGTCGAGCGGATGGTCAGGACCGAGGAGGGCACACGGGTCGCGCTCGACTGCCTGGTGCGCGCGGCCCGGCAATAGACTCGCTCCGCAGGCTCAGGAGCCGGCCTCGCTCTCGGCGCGTGCTTCCTGCTCCGCGCCAATCACCGTTGTGCCGCTCGGCAGGTCGAAACCCGACAGGGCGGAGAGCAGCTTTTCGGCGTAGGCGGGCTGGCAGCGGCTGAGGAGTGCCCGGATGTAGCCGGCGCCCATGCCGCGGCCTTGCCGGTGCAGGATCGCGAGGCTGTCTTCCGCGTCCTCCCGCTCGCCCAGCAGCGCCTGGCAGGCGGCCAGGCAGACGAGGCCCCAGTTGTACTCGGGCAGGACATTCAAGAGGCGCTGCAACAAGGGCGCGGCCTGGTCCGGTTGACCGGCGAAGAGGTAGGCAGTGCCCTTGAAGAGGTGGGTTGGCGGGTAGTCCGCCGAGAGCTGCTCGGCTTGCCGGAAGGCCTCCATGGCCTCGTCGTGGCGCCCGATGAAGGTCAGCGATGCACCGAGGAAGGTCTGGAACTCCACATCGTACGGGTTGAGGCGGATGGCCAGCCGCGCTTCCTCCAGGCCGCTCTCTACCCGGCCCAGAAGACAGTCGACCAGACCCAGCGCCTGGCGGAGGTAGGCTTCCCTCTGGTCGAGCGCGACGCCGCGCAGCGCGACGCGCCTGGCCTCGCGCAGGGCGACCTGCGGTTCCGGAACCCAGGCATTGAAGGCGGAGTGAATGTGGACCCAGGCCAGTTGCTCGTGGATCAGCGCGAACCCGGGATCGAGGTCCAGCACCTGCAGGCAGACGGCATGGGCCTCCTTCACGCCGGCCTCGGTCGGATGCTCGATCAGGTGAAAGGCCTTGAGCTGAAGATCGTGGATCCCGCTGGCGTCGCCCGCTCTGCGGTGGGCCTGCTTTCCGGCATGCGAGAAGAGTGGGTAGTAGAGCAGGCCGCAGATCTTGGGTGTGACCTCGTCCTGGAAGTCCAGCAGGTCCTCCGGATCGCCGTCGAATCGCTCGGTCCAGACCTGCTCGCCACTGGCGACCTCGGTGACCTGCAGGGAGATCCGGATGCGTCGGGAAGAGGCCTGCAGGGTGCCGTCCAGCAGGTATTGGGCACCGAGGGCATGGCTGCTGCTCCTGGCGTCACCGGGCGTCTCCTCGCCGCCCTCGCCCCAGTCGGCGACTGCCGAGAAGACCGAGAAGCGACCGAGCTCGATGATCAGCTCTCGTGTGAGACCCTCGGCGAAGTCCCGGTGCGCGGGGTCGCGCGACAGGCAGGTGAGGGGACGGATGGCCAGGGAGATCTTGCTGGCGGTGGGCTTCGGCTCGACCGTGGGGACTGACGGTTTCTTAGTGCCGCTGTTCCAGTGCCAGGCCCGGACCTTACGGTCGATGTTCTTCAGGCTGAGCTGCCCCAGATCCCGGAAGGTCCGGTCGGCCGGGCCATCTAGACGGCCGGCCACGGTCTGATAGACCAGGTCTGAGATACAGATGCCGCCCGGTTCCGCGACCTGCTCCAGTCGCGCGGCGATATTCACGCCATCGCCGTAGATATCGCCCTCCTCGAAGACGATCTCGCCCAGGTTGATGCCGATGCGGACCTGGAAATTCTGGTCCTGTTCCTGGCTTTGCCAGGCCAGTGCGCAGGTCACGGCATCGACGGCGCTGGCGAACTCGACAAGGAAGCCGTCGCCCATCTGCTTCACGATGCGGCCACGATGCTGGGCGACCAGGGGACTCACCAGGCCGTCCCGCAAGGACCGCAAGGCGGCCAGGGTGCCGGCTTCGTCCTGCCCCATCAGCCGCGAGTAACCCACGATGTCTGCAGCCAGGATGGCGGCGAGCCGTCGCTCCATGAAGGGGGCCTCTTCTCTCTCTGCTAGCGCAAACTCTAGCGCAGGGAGAAGACGATTGCAGTCCTTCCTTTAATTGTATTGGGGATTACTTGATCAGCGGCAGCACGCGGCGGAAGTCGTCGGTCGCGGCGCGGCCGAGCCACTCGAAGGCCACCATCTCGCTGCTGACGATGGAAAGGCCCGCGGCGCGCATGCGCTCCAGGCCCAGCCGCTTGTTCTCGGGATCGCGCGAGCCCACGGCATCGGCCACCACGAAGCAGCGGTAGCCCTTCTCCTGCAACACAATCGCGGTCTGCAGCACGCAGACGTGCGCCTCCATGCCCATCACCACGATCTGCCGGCGCTTGGTGGCGGCGACGGCCTCCAGGAAGGGGGCCTCGCGCGCGGCGGAGAAGTGCAGCTTGGCCATGACCTCCTCCGGTGCCAGCAGGGCCAGCAGGTCGGGATGCGTCGGTCCCAGGCCCTGGGGGTACTGCTCGGTGGCCAGCCGCGGGACGCCCAGTTGCCGGGCGACCTCCAGCAGCATTGCGGCCCGTCCGAGCGCCGCCTCGCCCGCGTGGATCGCCGGTGCCAGCTTGGTCTGGAAATCCACCGCCAGCAGCAGCGAAGCCTCTCTGTCGATCAGCATCGTGGGCCGCCCGCTACTGCAGCACCATGCCGCCGTCGACGATCAGGGTCTGGCCGGTCATGTAGTCGGAGTCGCTGGAGGCCAGGAAGCAGGCGACGCCCACCAGGTCCTGCGCGACCGAGGGCCGGCCCAACAAGATCCCCTCGGAGAAGCTCTCGAAGGCCTCGTTCTCGCGGTCGGTCAGTCCTTCCTCCATGAAGCCGCGGTCGATGATCCGCCACATCTCCGTGTTCACCACGCCGGGGCAGATGGCATTGACGGTGATCTGGTCGCCACCGAAGGCACGGGCGGCGGCCTGGGTCAGCGCCACCACGGCGAACTTGCTGGCGCAGTAGTGGGCCAGGGGCTCGTAGCCCTGCTTGCCGGCGATCGAGGCGGTGTTGATGATCTTGCCGCCGTCGCCCTGGTCCAGCATCTGCTTGATCGCCTCCTGCATGCAAATCAGGACGCCCAGCGCATTCACGTCCATGATCTCGTTCCAGTCGGACTCGGTGATCGAGAGGAAGGACTTGGTCTGGGCGATCCCGGCGTTGTTGAAGATCACGTCCAGCTTGCCGTGCTCCTCGACCGCGTCGGTGATCATCTGCTCGACGCTGTCGCGGCGGGTGACGTCGACCGTGGCCGGGATGGCGACGCCACCCTCGGCCCGGATCTCGGCGGCGACGCTCTCGGCACTGGCGCCGTCGATGTCGGCGACCGTAACCCAGGCGCCTTCGGCCGCCAGGCCTTGCGCCAAGGCCTCGCCGATTCCGCGCCCGGCACCGGTGACGATAATGGAGCGCTCGTTCAGATCCTTCGGCATCCCTGTCTCCTCTGTTCTCCCCAAGCCCGCAGCATGACACGAAAAAGAGGAGGGGAGGCAAGTTCTGATGAAAGACGGCACGCAACGTGCAGTCGCATCAGCGGCCGTCGGTCAGGCGATGGAGATCAGCTTGTCCGGATGTCGCGTCTTGGCCTCGATGCGCCAGGTCGCGAGCGCGAAGGTGACCCAACTGCCATGGAACAGCAGGCCCGCGACCAGGATGAGCGTGCCGGGAATGCCGCCGATCGAGGCGCGGTCAGCCAGTTCGCCCAGGGAGTCCAGCGGCGTCGGGTGGATGATCAGCTTGCCGAAGTAGGCGATGGCGTGGACCACCAGGATGTAGCTGTAGTTCTTGCGCAACCGCCGGCCGATGGCACGGGCATAGCTGATGTGGAAGTGCGGCCGGCTGTAGTCGTCGGCCAGAAGGGTGTTCCACTTGCCGTCCAGGGTGACCCCGTCTCCGCGCAGCATGGGTCCGTAGAACTCGGTCTCCATCAGCCGGCAACGCGCCCGCCAGACGTTGAAGTAGCGGTAGCGCCTGGCCTCCAGCAGCAGGAAGACGACGATCAGCAGGCCGACAAGCAGGATCGGCAGCGGCGAGGCCTCGGGGCTCGAATAGCTGAGCGAGAGGGCCAGGCCGGTGGTGACCACCGACCAGTTGGTGGTGTTGTCCAGCCGCGTGCGCCAGATGGTGCTGCGATAGACCTCGCCGCGGTAGAGGTGGGCGACCGCGCCCATCTCTGCGGCGTTGAAGGTCGTTGCCGGCTCAGAAGCCTTACCCCCGGCAGGAGTCTTGCCGGCCGGGCCTATCCCTGCTGGGCTCATCCCTGGGGTCCCTCCGCGTTCTTCTTGTCGTTGTGCGGAGTCTAACCCTGCCGGCAGCCGGCGCAAAGGCCGGCTTCGGCCATTGGTCTTCCCGTGGCAAGAGTTGCCCTGCCGAGGGTAGACCTAGCGAGTCACGTCACACGGGACCCGCCCGATCTGGGCATCGACATAGTCCTCGGTCATGGCGATGGCCGCGTCCGCCTCGCTGACGCCGTGGCCGAGGGCACAGCGCAGGTAAAGCCCGTCGATCATCGCGCCCACGCCCTCGGCGACGAAGACCGCGCGCGCGCCGGCCAGCGGGCGCAGCCAGTGCACCAGGTTACTGTGCAGGCGTCGGATGTAGATGCGGAGCAGCCGGCCGGGCTCGGCGGACTCCTGCGCCCGAGCATAGAAGACCAGCCAGGCAGAGACCGTCTCGGCGTCGAACTGGCTGGGCCCGAAGCTGGCCCGGATCAGGGCCGAGACCTGGCCGCGCGGCGTGGTCTCGCGCGCCGCCTCCGCCCGTCCCGCAACATAGAGCTGGCGCAGCAGGTGGCGCATGGTGGCGACCACGAGCTGGTCCTTGCCGCCAAAATAGTGGTGCGCCAGACTGGAGGAGACGCCCGCGCGCCTGGCGATCTCCGAGACCGAGACGTCGAGCGATCCGCGCAGGTGGATAGAGGTGATGGTCGCCTCGATCAGCGCTTGGCGGCGGAGTTTTGCGGTCAGGCTCTCGGTCATGGCAACAGGCGTTCTCCAAGCAGCCCGCGAGGGGGCCAATCCACGCGTCCCCCAGGTTCTTGATTGACTCGTCAATCAAGGGACCGCTCAATTGTGGCTGAACCTGACAGGAAGGCAAGCGCCGCCGACTCACAAGGCGGCCGATCGACAAAGAAGGAGAGACGACCCATGACCCTACGCAACACAGTCCTGGCCGCGGCCCTGGCGATGGCGGTTCCCAGTACGGCCGCGCTTGCGGAATGCGAGACCATCCGCTTTTCCGACGTGGGCTGGACCGACATCACCGCGACCACGGCCATGACCACCATGCTGCTGAAGGAGATGGGCTACGACACCGACGTGAAGGTGCTCTCCATCCCGGTGACCTACACCTCGATGAAGAACGGCGACATCGACGTCTTCCTGGGCAACTGGATGCCGACCATGGAGGCCGACGTCCGTCCCTATATCGACGACGGCTCGGTGATCTCGCTCGGCGTCAACCTGGAGGGGGCGAAGTACACCCTGGCGGTGCCGAAATACACCTATGACGCCGGCCTCAAGAGCTTCGCCGACATCGCCAAGTTCAAGGACCAGCTCGACGGCAAGATCTACGGCATCGAGGCCGGCAACGACGGCAACCGCCTGATCCTGGACATGATCGACCAGGACGCCTTCGGGCTGAAGGGCTTCGACCTGGTCGAGAGCTCCGAGCAGGGCATGCTGGCCCAGGTCTCCCGCGCGGTGCGCAAGGAAGAGCCGATCGTCTTCCTGGGCTGGGAGCCGCACCCGATGAACGCCAACTTCGAGATGGCCTATCTCGACGGCGGCGATGACTGGTTCGGCCCGAACTACGGCGGTGCCACGGTCTACACCAACGTGCGCAAGGGCTTCGCCGAGGCCTGCCCGAACGTCAACGCCATGCTGAAGAATCTCGTCTTCACCCTGCCGATGGAGAACGAGATGATGGCCTCCATCCTGAACGACAACAAGGATCCCGAGGACGCCGCCGAGGAGTACCTCGAAGCCAATCCGCAGATCCTCGACGCCTGGCTCACCGGCATCAAGACCAAGGACGGCGAAGATGCCCTGGCCGAGCTGAAGGAAGAGCTGAACTAGCTGACAGAACGAGCGGTCCCGGTTCGCCTTGCCTTGCGGGGTAAGGGGGCTCGGACCGCTTTCTCTGTGACGGGTATGACGCAGGAAGGGGCGGCAGCATGAAGTGGCTCGAGAGCTGGAAGGTGCCGATCGGGAGCTGGGCGCAGGGCATCGTCGACTGGCTGACCATCAACCTGGCCTGGTTCTTTGACGGCCTCTCCAGCGTGCTGGACGCCGTCATTTCCGCCATCCTCTGGGTGCTGCAGTGGCCGCCGGCGCTGGTCGTCATCGCGATCATCACCGCGCTGTCCTGGTACCTGCGCCGTTCCATCGCCTTTACCATCTTCACCGGCGTCGGACTGCTGCTGATCGTCAATCAGGGCTACTGGGAGGAGACCACCGAGACGCTGGCCCTGGTGCTGGCCTCCTCGGCCGTCTGCATGGGCGTCGGCGTGCCGGTCGGCATCGCGGCGGCCAGGCGTCCCTGGCTCTTCTCGGCGTTGCGTCCGATCCTGGACCTGATGCAGACCATCCCGACCTTCGTCTACCTGATCCCGGCGCTGGTGCTCTTCGGGCTGGGCATGGTGCCGGGCCTGATCGCCACCGTGATCTTCGCCATCCCGGCCCCGGTGCGCCTCACCCACCTCGGCATCTCCTCGACGCCCAAGGCGCTGCTCGAGGCCGGGCAGGCCTTCGGGGCCACCAAGTCGCAGCTGCTCTGGAAGGTGGAGTTGCCCTATGCCATGCCGCAGATCATGGCCGGTCTGACCCAGACCATCATGCTCTCGCTCTCGATGGTGGTGATCGCCGCCCTGGTCGGTGCCGACGGCCTGGGCGTACCCACCTTGCGCGCGCTGAACCAGGTGAACATCGCCAAGGGCTTCGAGGTCGGCGTCGCCATCGTCCTGGTCGCCATCATCCTCGACCGCCTGTTCCGGGCGGAGAAGCGGAACGGCAAATGACCCACACGCCGATCGTCCGCTTCGACAAGGTCAACATCGTCTTCGGCGACCGACCGCAGAGCGCGCTGGCCCTGATGGACCAGGGCAAGAGCCGCGAGGAGATCCAGGCCGAGACCCAGCAGGTGCTGGGCGTGCACGACTGCTCGCTGGACGTGGGCGAGGGGGAGATCGTGGTGCTGATGGGGCTTTCTGGCTCCGGCAAGTCCACCCTGCTGCGTGCGGTCAACGGCCTGAACCCGGTGGTGCGCGGCCATGTCTGGGTGCACGACGGCGCGGAGCCGGTCGACGTGGCCCACGCCAGCCCGACGGTGCTGCGCCGCCTGCGCACCGAGCGCATCGCCATGGTGTTCCAGCAGTTCGGCCTGCTGCCCTGGCGCAGCGTGCTCGACAACGTCTCCTTCGGCCTGGAGTTGGCCGGTATCGGCGCCGAGGAGCGACGCAAGCGGGCGATGCAGCAGCTGGAGCTGGTCGGGCTAGAGGCCTGGGCCCAGCGCAAGGTGCAGGAGCTCTCGGGCGGCATGCAGCAGCGCGTCGGCCTGGCCCGTGCGTTTGCCACCGAGGCGCCGATCCTGCTGATGGACGAACCCTTCTCGGCGCTCGACCCCTTGATCCGCAACAAGCTGCAGGACGAGCTGCTGGAGTTCCAGACCAAGCTGAAGCGGACCATCGTCTTCGTCAGCCACGACCTGGACGAGGCGCTGAAGATCGGCAACAAGATCGCGATCATGATGGGCGGCCGCATCGTGCAGACCGGCTCGCCGCAGGACATCGTGCTGCGTCCGGCCGACGCCTACGTCGCCGACTTCGTCGCCCACATGAACCCGCTCAACGTGCTGCGCGCGGTCGAGGTGATGCAGCCCCAGGACCCGGCCCCGCTGCCGCCCGAGCCGGCGACGCTGGAGGCCGAAGCCCCGGCCGCCCCGCGGGTGACAGCAGCCGAGACCCCGGTGCGCGAACTGATGCGCGCCTTCCTGAACTCCGAGGCCCCGATCCTGGTCGCCGACGCGGGCCAGGTCGTCGGCCAGGTCGCCGGCAGCGACATCGTACGGGCACTGCTGCGGGCGTGAGGGGGCGGTCACAGTAAAGTCAGGCCTGCTGATGACGCTCCTCGACGCTGCAGGCTGCTACTGCCCGATCGTGTTCTTGTAGATCGTCCCGTCCTTCATGATCAGGGCGAAGTTCTTGTCCGGGTCGGCGATCAGGCTCAGGTCCTCCAGCGGGTTGCCGTCGACCAGGATGAGGTCGGCCAGCGCCCCCTCCGCGATCACGCCGAGGGCGCCCGGATAGGGGTCGCGCGGGCCGCTCAGCTTCAGCAGCTCGGCATTGTCGTGGGTGACCATCTTCAGCACTTCAGCCGGGGTGAACCAGCGGGATAGCTTGGCGACCAGCTTGCCCTGCTTCTTGGCGAGCTCCGGGTCGAACAGGGTGTCGGTGCCCCAGGCGATCTTGGCACCGTACTGCTTTGCCAGGCGATAGACCTTGTCGGTGCCGTCGGTGACCTCGACGAACTTCGCCTGGCTGACCGGGTTCGGGAAGGGGATGGCGTCCTCGTCGTTCAGGATGGGCTGCAGGCTCAGCCACACCCCCTTGTCCACTGCCAGCTTGATCGTGTCCTCCGACACTAGGAAGGCGTGCTCGACGCACCGGACGCCGGCTTCGATCGACTGCCGGATCGCCGCGTCGGTGTTGGCATGGATGGTGACATAGGTGTTCCAGGTCTTCGCCACATCGACGATCGCCTTCATCTCCTCGAAGGTGTACTGGGTCACGTCGAGCGGGTCGTAGAGCGATGACACGCCGCCGCCGGCCATCACCTTGATCTGGCTGGCACCCATGCGCAGCACCTCCCGGGTACGCCGCATCACCTCGGGCACGCCGTCGGCGATCAGCGTCTGCCCGTTGCGCTGCAGATAGTCGAGCGGCGTGCCGGGATTGGTGGGGACGTCGTTCGGCCCGCGGAAATCCCCGTGCCCCGAGGTCTGCGAGATGTAGGAGCCCGAGGGATAGATGCGGGGGCCGACCAGCGTGCCCTCGTCGGTGGCTCGCTTCAGCCCGAAGACGTTGCCGCCGACGTCGCGCACGGAGGTGAAGCCGCGCAGCAGTGCAGCCTCGTTCGCCTTCGCGGCGTGGAAGTTCATGTAGGCGACGTCTGCCGTCAGCAGGACCGACTGCGGAACCGTCGCGAAGAGCGAGTGCCAGTGGGCGTCGATCATGCCCGGCATCAGGGTGCGGCCGCCGCCGTCGATGATCCGTCCATTGGCGACGGCCAGCGGTTCGGCCGAAATGGCAGTGATGCGATTGCCGGTGACGACGACGTTGGCATTCTCGATGCGCTGTTCGTGGACCCCGTCGAAGACGTGGACGTTGGTGAAGAGGATCGGCATCGGCGGCTCGTCCTGCGCAGCAGCGCTTGACGCGCCGAGGAGGAACAGGGCGAAGGTGGT
Organism: Rhodospirillaceae bacterium N.6G; assembly: GCA_046233115.1. Lineage (GTDB taxonomy): Bacteria > Pseudomonadota > Alphaproteobacteria > Kiloniellales > JACOMY01 > JACOMY01. The sequence continues at coordinate 406,026 of JBJXHM010000001.1, forward strand.
GGCTCTGAGTAGCATTGCACGCTTCCTGTTTGTTGATGTGGTTTGTGTTGGACCGACAAGCGACCTTGGTACGCAAAGTTCCTTTTTTGCGCTCCACCGCAAAGACTGCTTTCAAACAAGAACAGGATCAACTTGTAGCCGCGCGCAGGTACCGGCCGGTCCGCTCGGTCCCCAACCCTGTGACGCCTCGTAGCCTTGTCATGCTGCAGTGCAGCGTCTATCGCTTCGGAAAAGAGCCAAGGGCCCTCGGGGGGAATCCGGCCCGCGCTCACGCCCGTGTTTTGCCGGCGAAGAACAGCAGCACCACTGAACGCAACCCAGCCGCCGCGGCAGCGATCCGCGGAGACGGCCAGGAACGGATTTGTCCATGACTTCCTTCGACAGCTACCGGCGCCAGTGGTTCGCCAATCCGCGCGGCGACCTGCTCTCGGCCATGGTCGTGGCGTTGGCGCTCATTCCCGAGGCCATCGCCTTTTCGATCATCGCCGGGGTCGATCCCAAGGTCGGGCTCTATGCCTCCTTCTCGATCGCCGTGGTGACCGCGATCGCCGGCGGCAGGCCCGGCATGATCTCGGCCGCGACGGCGGCAACCGCGGTGCTGATGGTCACCCTGGTGCGCGACTACGGGCTGGAGTACCTGCTGGCCACCACGGTCCTGGCGGGCGTGCTGCAGATCCTGGCCGGCTGGGCCAGGCTGGGGCAGCTCATGCGCTTCGTCTCGCGCTCGGTGATGACCGGTTTCGTCAACGCACTGGCGATCCTGATCTTCTTGGCCCAGCTGCCGGAGCTGATCGGCGTGCCCTGGATCACCTATCCGCTGGTCGCCGCCGGGCTCGCCATCATCTATCTCTTCCCGCACCTGACCAGGGCGGTGCCCTCGCCGCTGGTCGCCATCATCGTGCTGACCGCCGTGGTGCTGGGCTTCGGTTGGGAGGTGCGCACCGTGGGCGACATGGGCGCGCTGCCGGACAGCCTGCCGATCTTCCTCCTCCCCGACGTGCCGCTGACCTTCGAGACCCTGGCGATCATCTTTCCCTATTCCGCCGCAATCGCCGTGGTCGGGCTGCTGGAGAGCCTGATGACCGCCAACATCGTCGACGACCTGACCGACACGACCTCCGACCGCAATCAGGAGTGCATCGGCCAGGGCCTGGCCAACATGGCCACCGGCTTCATCGGCGGTATGGCCGGCTGTGCCATGATCGGGCAGTCGATGATCAACGTGAAGTCGGGTGGGCGCGGCCGGCTCTCCTGCTTTCTCGCCGGCGTCTTCCTGCTGTTCCTCGTGGTGGTGCTGGGCGACCTGGTGGCGCGGATCCCGATGGCGGCCCTGGTCGCGGTGATGATCATGGTCTCGATCGGCACCTTCTCCTGGTCCTCGGTGAAGCAGCTCCGCACCCACCCCAAGTCCTCCTCGATCGTCATGCTCTCGACCGTCGCGGTGGTGGTCTACACCCACAACCTGGCGCTGGGCGTGCTGGTCGGCGTGCTGCTCTCCGGGCTCTTCTTCGCCGGCAAGATCGCCCAGCTCTTCCGGGTGCGCAGCGAGATCTCGGAGGACGGCCGGGTGCGGACCTACCATGTCGAGGGGCAGCTCTTCTTCGCCTCGGCCGAGCGCTTCATGGCCGCCTTCGACTTCAAGGAGGCGGTGGAGCGGGTGGTGATCGACGTCACCCGCGCGCATATCTGGGACATCTCTTCGGTGGCCGCGCTCGACATGGCCGTGCTGAAATTCCGGCGTGACGGCTCCGAGGTCGAGATCGTCGGCATGAATGCCGCCTCGGAGACCATCGTCGACCGGCTTGCGGTGCACGACAAGCCGGGTGCGCTGGATAAACTGACGGCGCACTAGAGCATCTCCGATGCTCTAGCCTTTTGTTTGAAAGAGCAAATCGTCGTCGCAGGTGTGAGCACCTGCTCGGGATTTGCTAGCGGGGAGGGGGAAAACCATGACCGAGACGATCGTCGCCCTGATAGACGGCTCCATCTACTCGAAGAGCGTCTGCGATCACGCCGCCTGGATCTCGGCCAGGACCGGTGCGGCGGTGGAGCTGCTGCACGTGCTGGGCCGGCGCGAGGCCGGCGGCAGCAGCGACTTCTCCGGTGCCATCGCGCTGGGCGCGCGCTCGGCCCTGCTGGAGGAGCTCTCCGCGCTGGACGAGCAGCGCTCCAAGCTGGCGGTGCGCCGCGGCCGGGCGATCCTGGAGGACGCGCAGGCGATCCTGGAGGCGGCCGGGGTGACCGGCTCCACGGCCCAGCTCCGCCACGGCGACCTGGTCGAGGCGATCGCCGAGAAGGAGGAGGAGGCCGCCATCCTGATGGTGGGCAAGCGCGGGGAGGGGGCGGACTTCGCCAAGGGCCACCTCGGCTCCAACCTGGAGCGCGTGCTCAGGGCCTGCAAGAAGCCGCTCTTCGTCGCCTCGCGGGCCTTCCGGCCGATCGAGACCGTGCTGATCGCCTATGACGGCAGCGCCAACGCCATGCGCGCGGTGGACTACGTCGCGCGCAGCCCGCTCTTCGCCGGTCTCTCGATCCGCGTGGTCACCGTCGGTGGCGAGGCCGAGCGCGCCGAGCGCGGCCTGGCCGATGCCAAGGCCATGCTGGGCGCCGGCGGCATCCAGGCCGAGACCGCCTCGCTGCCGGGCCAGCCCGACCAGGTGCTGCCGGAGCTGGTGGAGGCCGAGCCCTTCGACCTGCTGGTGATGGGCGCCTCCGGCCACGGCCGGCTGCGCAGCCTCTTCGTCGGCTCGACCAGCCTGGAGATGATCCGCGGCTGCAAGATCCCGATCTTGCTGCTGCGGTGATGTCTCTCTAGCGCTGGCGCAGGATGCCGAGGCCCTTCTTGCGCAGGATGGCGCGGCCCCTGACCGACTCGCGGAACAGGATGAAGAGGCCGGCGCCGACGATCAGGGTGAGGCCGATCCAGGTGGTGGTGTCGGGCAGGGCGCCGAAGAAGACCGCGCCCCAGAGGATAGACCAGGGCAGGTAGGTGTACTCGAAGGGGGTGACCACGCTGGCGTCAGCTAGGCGGTAGGCCTGGGTCAGCGCGAAGAAGCCGGTTCCGGAAATCAGCCCCAAGAGCGCGAACAGCAGCCAGTGCTCCGGCTCCGGCCAGACCCAGGGGCGGAAGAGGAAGGCGAGGCTGGGGTGCGGCGAGGCGAGGTCGAGGTTGGAGAAGACCAGCCCCATGATCCCGCCGGCCAGCACGAAGAAGCCGAGCAGGACGATGGTCATGGAGCTGCCGCGCGTCCTGGAGCCGAGCTTGCGGGTAGTGATCAGCGCGCCGGCGTAGGTGACGGCCGAGGCCATGGCCAGCAGGGCCGCGGGCTCGAAGATGCCGATCCCCGGACGCACGATGATCAGCACGCCGATCAGGCCGACCACCACGGCGCTCCAGCGCTGCGCCCCGACCTTCTCGCGCAGGAAGAAGACGGCGAGGATGGTGACGAAGAGCGGGGCCGAGAAGGTGACGGCCGCGGCCTCCGCCAGGCCCATGGTCGCCAGCGCCATGTAGTAGAGCAGGTAGGAGGCGAAGCCGGTCAGACAGCGCAGGAGTTGCAGACCGGCAGAACCCAGCTTCATCGGCCTGAGGCCGCCGTCGAGCTGGGCGATGAGGATGACCACGGGAATGGCGAAAACGCCGCGCAGGAACACGATCTGATGGACCGCGTAGTGCCCGCTGAAGCTTTTGATGATGACGTCCTGGACCGGATAGATCGTGGTCGCCAGCAGCAGGAAGAGGATCCCGGCGAGCGGGCGGTGCGCCTGCGCCGGCAGCAGCGATGTCGCCCCCTCGACGGTCTTCTGCTGCATTTGCGACATGAGGCTTCTCTCCGGACAGGCTCGGGCGATCGGATGCAATCTGGATCAGACGACCAAGGCAGTCTTGCTCGCAGACGACAAAGGCGGTCTGCGCAGTCGCAGGTGAACCAGAACTGCCGGATTTCGGACTCCATGCTGGGCTGCGTCGAACGCAACGCTCCGTGCCGACTTGCGCTTCCGCTCCTTGATTGCGGTGGTGGCAAACTTTAATCGGAGTAAGTTTTGCAGTAAAAATATAGAAGTGCGTATGAACAGTTTTGCAGTTCTATTTTTAGAAGTATAAAATCAAAATATTATTTGCGTTTGTCTGAAAAATAGACCGTGATCAGGGCCTCGTGGCCGGGAATTGTGACATCTGCTGCGCGCCGCAGGGAGTGTTCTTCGGGATCAATGCCGGATGCTGCGACGAGAGAGTCGGACAGGACCACATTCGTATCCAGAGTGCGGGTGAGGCGTTCCAGCCGCTCGGCCACATTCACCGCGTCACCCAGCACGGTATGCTCCAACACCCGGCCGGATTCGATCACTCCGGCAAAGACCTCGCCATAGTTCGCGCCAATGCCAACCAGGGCAGCGGACCTGCCTGCTCGACGGCGTTCCTCGAACCACTCCCGTACCGCAGCGGATATCGCAAACGAGGCCTCCACGGCCCGCTTGGCATCGTCACCCCGGGAAACCGGGCTTCCGAAGACGGCAAGCACGGCGTCGCCAATGAACTTGTCGATCGTACCCCCTTGGTCGAAGACAACCTGAGTGACGACACTGCGGAACGAGCCGAGCATTTCGGTGAGTGGTTCGGGAGCCATGGTCTCCGACAGTCGCGTAAATCCGCGCAGATCGATGAAGAGAATTGCGACGTGCTGCCGTCTCCCCGTCGGGAGCGCGTCATCCTCCTGCCTCATCAAGTTCGCGGCGACCTCCGGCGAAAAGAACCGCGCCAACTGAGTCAGTCGCCCCTCGGTTCTTATCGCGAACAGCACCAGTCTCTTCGTTCTACGAACAACGACGAACAAGATCGCCGAGCCCAGGACCAGCAGGATCAGAGGAAAGTAGGAGTCGATCGATGTCCCGGGGACGGAGGTGCCGGCCATCGGTGACGCCATGTGGGTGCTCCAATCTCCCATCATTCCATTGCTCTGGTCGGGCCATGCGCCATCGGACTTCGACCAGCCCCCCCATTCCTGCGTGCGCCATGATTCGACCCTCTCGGGCAATAGAAAAACAAGGCTGACGAACAGAATTGCACCAAACAGAACCAAAGGTGGTCTGTATCGTAGGGCGGCATGAATCAATATGACAAAGGCAAGAGAAAATAAGGGAAGGGACAATGTCTGCCCCATGTCCATATGTTGCATCGTCCCAATCACGGTCAGCGCGAGTGCGACGGTCACGGTGTCCGCGGCGACGAAGACATAGGGAAGGATTGGGTGGCGCACCTTGACTGCAGCAAGAAGGAGGCCGATCAGGCTGATCCCGCCATAGATGATAGAGACGATCGCCAAGGGGGACCGGGCCGTGCTTTCCGCTTCCAACCCAAATACGGAAAGGGCGATCGATACGGCGATCAACAGCCGGAACAGTGCGGAAATAATGTCCCCTTGTTTCTCGACGGAACGAAATGTTTGGTAGGCCCGGTCAAACGGCTTGAGGCCTTTTCGCTTCAAGTCATCCGGCTGCCTGTTGAGGTGACGGTCAATATTGGTCGTCATCAGCGCAGGCCTCGATCCCTCGGCGAAGACAAAGTCGGTCCAGCAGGACCACGAACGGCATCTCGCCAGTCCAGCGCGCAGCGTGGCCGATGCAGGGTGATCCGTTGCGGCCAGGCCTCAGTCGTCTACCCGCTCCAGCACGTAGGTGCCGGGGGCGTCGCAGAGCGGCGGCAGTGGGCCGGCGGCAGGGTCGCGGGCCGGGACCTTGGGGCCGCCCTTGCGCCCCAGCCAGCGGTGCCAGTCGCTCCACCAGGAGCCCTCGTGCCGCTCGGCGCCCGCGAGCCACGCCTCAGGGTCGTCCGGGGTCTTGCGGCTGGTCCAGTAGCAGTACTTGTTAGCCGAGGGCGGGTTGATCACGCCGGCGATGTGGCCGGAGCCGCCCAGCACGAACTTGACCGGCCCGCTGAAGGCCTTGACCACCGGATAGCCGGAGACCCAGGGCGCGATGTGGTCCTCCTTGGTGCAAAGGAAGTAGCTGGGCGTCTCGATCTTGCCGATGTCGATGGGAACGCCGTCCAGCACCAGATGGCCCGGCTTCATCAGGCCGTTGTCCATGTAGAACTTGCGGATGTAGGTCGCCAGCATGGTGGCCGGCAGGCGGGTCGAATCACTGTTCCAGTAGAGCAGGTCGAAGGGCATGGGCTCGCGGCCCATCAGGTAGTTGTTCACCACGAAGGACCAGATCAGGTCGTTCTCGCGCATCATGTTGAACATCTCGGCCATGTGGTGGCCTTCCAGGTAGCCCTTCTCGGCGACGTGCTTCTCCAGCGAGGCGAGCTGCTTGTCGTCGATGAAGACCGAGACCTCGCCGACGTTGTCGAAGTCGACCATGGTGGCGAGGAAGGTGGCGGAGTTCACTCGCTTGTCGCCCTTGGCCGCCATGTAGGCCAGGGTCGCGACCGAGAGGATGCCGCCGATGCAGAAACCCAGCAGGTTGACGTCGCGCTCGCCGGTCTGCTCCTCGATGACGTCCAGTGCGGCCAGCGGACCCTCGCGCATGTAGTCCTCGAAGTCCTTGTGCGCCAGCTCCTTGCGCGGGTTCACCCAGGAGATGACGAAGACCGTGTGACCCTGGTCGATGGCGCCCTTGATCAGGCTGTTCTTGGGCTGCAGGTCGAAGACGTAGAACTTGTTGATCCAGGGCGGCACGAACAGCAGCGGGCGCTTGTGCACCGTCTCGGTGGTCGGCGCGTACTGGATCAGCTCGATCAGGTCGTTGCGGTAGATCACCTTGCCGGGCGAGGCCGCCACGTTCTTTCCGACCGCGAAGCTGGCCTCGTCGGTCATCGAGATCTTCAGGCGTCCCTTGCCGGCCTCCAGGTCCTCCAGCATGTGCTCCAGGCCGTGGATCAGGTTCTCGCCCTTGCTGTCCATGGTCTTCTTGAAGACGGCCGGGTTGGTGGCGGCGAAGTTGCTGGGCGCCATGGCCGAGAGGTACTGGCGGGTGAAGAAGTCGACCTTCTCCTTGGTCTTGCGATCCAGCCCCTCGGTCTCGTGCACCAGCGACTGGATGCAGTTGGCGGTCAGCAGGTAGGACTGCTTCAGGTAGTCGAACAGCAGGGCCTCGTCCCAGGCCTTGTCCTTGAAGCGGCGGTCGCTCTTGCCCGGCGCGGCGACGGGGGCCGCCTCCTCGCCCATCATGCGCTTGCCCATCGCTTGCCAGAGCTCCAGGTTCTTCTCCCAGAGCTGCATCTGCGCCTGAAACAGGCGCGAGGGATCCTTGGCGAGCTGCAGCATGAGGTCGCCGAAGGCCTCGCTCAGGCTCTGCTGGTCGACGAGCTGGAAGCCGCCGGTGTCGCTCTGGCGCTTGAAGAAGGCCTGGACCGCCTGCTGGCTGCGCTGGGCAAGTTCACCCCAGCGTGCCAGGGCCTCCTCCTGCTCGTTCCATTGGCTCTTGTCACTCATTGCGGCTGGTCCCGTCAGCTTGCGAGGAAGGCCGTTACGGCGGCCAGGAATCCGTCGGGGTTCTCGGCATGGACCCAGTGGCCCGCGCCCGGCACGCTCTCGATCCTGGCTGCGGGAAAGAGGCGGCGGATCAGGGCGCCGTGCTCGGCACGCAGGTAGTCCGAACGTTCGCCGGCCAAGAACAGGGTCGGCCCGGCGAAGGAGTGCGTCAAGAGACTCTCCGGAAAGCCGTGGATCTCCAGCATCGAGCGGGCCAGGCCCTCCAGGTTGATCCGCCAGCGGTAGCCCGGTCCGTCGCTCACCAGGTTCTGCACCAGGAAGGCGCGCACCACGGGGTCGCAAACCGCGTCAGCCAGCCCGGCCTCGGCCTCGGCACGTCGGGTGATCTGGGCCAGGTCGAGCGCCTGCATGGCCCGGATATAGTCCAGGTTGGCGTGGTCGTAGGCGACCGGCGCGATGTCGGCGACGATCAGCTTGCCGACCCGCTCCGGACGGGTCAGCGCCAGGGTCATGGCCACCTTGCCGCCCATCGAGTGGCCGAGGATAGCGGCGCTCTGGAGGCCGGCGGCGTCGAGATAGTCCAGTACCGCCGCGGCCATGGCGGGGTAGTCGGTGGTCTCGGTCCAGGGCGAGTCGCCATGGTTCGGCAGGTCCAGCGCGTGGACCTGCCGTTCCTGGCCGAGGACGCGGGCGATCCGCATCCAGTTGCGGGCCGAGCCGAAGAGGCCGTGCAGCAGCAGCAGCGGCGGCCCCGCCTCTCCCTGCCGGGCGGCGGCGAGCTGGGGCATGGCGGCCCTAGTTGCCGACCTGGCTCAGCAGGTTGTCGATGCTCTGCCGGGCATCGCCGTAGTACATCCGCGTGTTCTCCTTGTAGAACAGCGGGTTCTCGATGCCGGAGTAGCCCGTGCCCTGGCCGCGCTTGGAGACGAAGACCTGGCGGGCGCGCCAGACCTCCAGCACCGGCATGCCGGCGATCGGGCTGCCGGGGTCCTCCTGGGCAGCGGGGTTCACGATGTCGTTGGCGCCGATCACGATGACCACGTCGGTCTGCGGGAAGTCCTCGTTGATCTCCTCCATCTCCAGCACGATGTCGTAGGGCACCTTGGCCTCGGCCAGCAGCACGTTCATGTGCCCCGGCAGGCGCCCGGCGACGGGATGGATGGCGAAGCGCACGGACTTGCCCTGGCCGCGCAGGCGCCGGGTCAGCTCCGAGACCGCGTTCTGCGCCTGGGCCACCGCCATGCCGTAGCCCGGCACGATGATGACGCTGTCGGCGTCGTTCAGCGCCTGGGCGACGTAGTCCGCACTGGCCGGCACCATCTCGCCTTCGATCTCTTGCTGGCTCGAGGCCTCGCCGCCGAAGCCGCCGAGGATGACCGACACGAAGTGGCGGTTCATCGCCCGGCACATGATGTAGCTGAGGATGGCACCCGAGGAGCCGACCAGCGCACCGGTGACGATCAAGAGGTCGTTCCCCAGGGTGAAGCCGATCGCCGCCGCGGCCCAGCCGGAGTAGCTGTTCAGCATCGAGACCACGACCGGCATGTCGGCACCGCCGATGGCCATCACCAGGTGGGCGCCGATGACGCCGGCGATGATGGCGATCAGGATCAGGGTCCAGACGCCGCCGCCGGCCAGGTAGATGATGCCCAGGATCAGGCAGGCGGCGACCATCGCAATGTTCAGCAGGTGGCGGCCCGGTAGGGTCAGCGGCTTGCTGGTGATCGAGCCGGCGAGCTTGCCGTAGGCGATGACCGAGCCGGTGAAGGTGACCGCACCGATGAAGATGCCGAGGAAGACCTCGACGTTCATGATGCCGATCTCGACCGGGGTTTTGGTTGCCAGCTTCTTGCCGAAGCTGGCGAGGGTCGAGAGGTCGCCGCCCGCGGCCTGCAGGGCAAGGACGTTCTGCAGCTCCAGCTCGGCGTTGAGGCCGATGAGGACGGCGGCGAGGCCGACGAAGCTGTGCAGCGCCGCGACGAGCTGCGGCATGCCGGTCATCTCGACCCGCTGGGCGACGACGGCGCCGATGCCGCCGCCGATGATCAGCGCCGGGATCAGCCAGACGAAGCCGCCGGAGATCGAGGCGACGGTGGCGACCAGCGCCAGCACCATGCCGATGATGCCGTACCAGACGCCGCGCTTGGCCGATTCCTGGTGCGAGAGGCCGCCGAGGCTGAAGATGAAGAGCACCGCGGCCGCGACGTAGGCGGCGAAGATCAATCCGTGTTCCATGGTCTTTGTTTCCTTCGCCTCAGCTCTTCTGGAACATGGCAAGCATGCGCTTGGTCACCAGGAAGCCGCCGGCCAGGTTGATGGCGGCGATCAGGACGGAAATGGTCGCCAGGATGACGACCCAGCCGGAGCTGGAGCCGATCTGCAGGACCGCACCAAGCACGATGATGCCCGAGATCGCGTTGGTGACCGCCATCAGCGGTGTGTGCAGTGCCGGCGTCACGCTCCAGATCACCTGGTAGCCGACGAAGACCGAGAGCACGAAGACGATCAGGTGCTGCATGAAGCTGGCCGGCGCGAAGAGGCCGATGATTAGCACCAGCAAGGTCCCGACCGCCATCAGGTTGATCTGCCGCCGGCCGGCCTTCTTGGCGTGGGCGGCGGCCGCCGCGGCCTGCTCCTCTGGCGTCAGTTCCTTCTTCTTCGGCGGCTGGGCGGCGATCGCCTTCACCTTGGGCGGCGGCGGCGGGAAGGTGATCTCGCCCTGGTGACAGACCAGCGAGCCGCGGATCACGTCGTCCTCCATGTTGACGACCGGCTTGCCGTCCTTCTCCGGTGTCAGGTCGTCCATCATGTGGCGGATGTTGGTGGAGTAGAGGTTCGAGGCCTGGGTCGCCATCCGCGAGGGGAAGTCGGTGTAGCCGACCACCGTCACCCCGTTCTCGGTCACGATCTTCTGGTCCGGCACGGTCAGGTCGCAGTTGCCGCCACGCTCGGCCGCCAGGTCGACGATGACCGAGCCCGGCTTCATCGCCTTCACCATGTCCTCCAGCCAGAGCTTCGGCGCCGGCCGGCCGGGGATGAGGGCGGTGGTGATGACGATGTCGACCTCGGGCGCTTGCTCGCGGAAGAGGGCGAGCTGCTTCTCGCGAAACTCCGGCGAGGAGGGCTTGGCATAGCCGCCTTCGCCCGCACCGCTCTCCTCGAAGTCGAGGAAGAGGAACTCCGCGCCCATGGACTCGATCTGCTCGGCTACCTCCGGGCGCACGTCGAAGGAGCGCACCACGGCGCCCATCGCCACCGCGGCGCCGATTGCGGCCAGGCCGGCGACGCCGGCGCCGATCACCAGCACCTTGGCCGGCGGCACCTTGCCGGCCGCGGTCACCTGGCCGGTGAAGAAGCGGCCGAAGTTGGCGCCGGCCTCGATCACCGCGCGATAGCCGGCGATGTTGGCCATGGACGAGAGTGCGTCCATCTTCTGCGCGCGGCTGATGCGCGGCACCATGTCCATCGCCAAGACCGACATCTTCTTGTCGTTCAAGGCCTTCAGCAGCTCTTCGTTCTGCGCCGGCCAGACGAAGGAGACCAGGATCTTGCCCTCGGGCGCGGCCGCGACCTCCTCCAGGCTGGGCTCACGCACCTTGGCTACGATGTCGGCCTGTTCCCAGAGCTCGGCTGCGTTGGCGACGACGGTGACGCCGGCTTCGCGGTAGACCTCGTCCGAGATCTGGGCTGCCGCTCCGGCGCCGCTCTCGACCAGACAGTCGTAGCCCAACTTCTGAAGCCGCTGCGCGCTGTCGGGTGTGAGTGCCACCCGCGCTTCGCCTTCGCGGATCTCCTTTGGTGCACCGATCTTCATGGATGCCTTCTCCCTACCTTGCCTTCTGGCCGCGTCGCCGAAGCCGCGGTCCCCGATCGAACTCTGTCTCCAGCAGACTACCCGAGCAGCGCGTCTGCGCAACCGCTTCCCGGTGTCTCCGCTCCCTCCGGCCGTCACGCAGCCGGTGAAATCTTCGTGGCAACGGTTGCGACGGGGCGGCGGCAGGGCCAGACTGCCGCTCACAGTGACTGTTGCTTGTCGAAAAGGCGGGCTGGCGAGGAACGGCACGCGTGGGGGAAGCTTTGGTCCGGCAGTGCCGGTGCTGATGCGGACTGACTGCAAGAGGGCTTCATCCGGCACTCGGTGGGAGGCAGGCATCGATGGCCAAGAAGACGGGAACCGACGGTCCGGACACGCTGTTCGGGACCAACAACAACGACACGCTCTATGGCCTCAGCGCCAACGATACGCTCTACGGCAAGGATAGCTCGGACCGGCTCTATGGTGCCTCCGGCGGAGACAGCCTCTATGGCGGCGGCAATCCCGATCGTCTCTATGGCGCCGACGGCGACGACAGCGCCAACGGGGGTAGCGGCACCGATTCCCTCTTCGGCGGGTCGGGCGCCGACTCCCTCTTCGGCGATCATCAGGAAGACATCCTCTACGGGGCCTCCGGCAACGACATCCTGGGCGGCGGCCCTGGGTCCGACAGCTCTTTCGTGGGCGGCGATGGGCTCGACACGCTGTCGGGCGATGCCGGTACCGACAGCCACTTCTTCGGCGGCAGCGGCGACGACAGCATCGACGGCGGTCCCAGCTCCGACCGCCGGCTCTACGGCGACAGCGGCGCCGACCGCCTGACCGGCGGCAGCGGCGACGACCGGCGTCTCTACGGCGGTGCGGGCGACGACCTGGTCTACGGCGACATCGGCCTGACCGAGACCGGCGGCAGCGGCGACACCTACCTCTTCGGCGATGCCGGCGACGACCTGGTGGCCGGCGGCGACGGCGACGACCGGGCACTCTATGGCGGGACCGGGAACGACAGTCTGTACGGTGGGCTGGGCGGTGATCGTTCCCTCTTTGGCGGTTCGGGCTTCGACTATCTCTTCGGCGGCAGCGGCGACGACAAAGCGCTCTTCGGTGGGGCGCAGAACGACACGCTCTTCGGCGGCAGCGGCAGCGATACGGTCTATGGCGGCACAGCGCGCGATCGTCTGTTCGGCGGCAGCGCCGGTGAACTGGTGGCGGGCGAGACCTTCGACGGCGGCAGCGGCAGCGACATCTTCATCGTCTTCAACGTTTCCAGCCGGCCGGACAACGTCGCCCTGGTGGATATCGAGTCCTACCTGCTCTACGGCACCAGCGGCAGCGACAGCCTGGTGGGCGCCTCGGCCGGTGACTACCTGGCCGGAAGGAGCGGCGACGATACGCTGCTGGGGACGAGCGGAAACGACTACCTGGTCGGAGATCAGGGCCTCGATCGGATGGTCGGGGGCAGCGGCGACGACCGTGCTCGCGGCGGAGAGGGCAACGACTACATCTACGGGGGCCTCGGTAGTGACACCCTGATCTACGGCGGCAGCGGCCTGGACCAGATCGAGACCGGCTCCGGTTACGACTACCGTATCTTCGGTGATTCCGGCGAAGACCTCCTGTTCTCTCGCAGTGGCCAGAACTACTTCTTCTTCGGGGGCGAGGGGAACGACTGGGTGCTGGGCGGCGCCGGCACCGACACCTGGTTCTATGGCGGCTCGGGTACCGACACCGTCTATGGCGGCGACAAGAACGACGCCTCGCTGTTCGGCGGCAGCGGCGACGACACGGTGGGCGGCGGCAGCGGGGTCGACCGGCTGCTGTTCGGCGGCCTCGGCGACGATCGGCTCTACGGCGGTCTGGCGAACACGCCCTACAGCGGCCAGAGCCCCGACAGCCTGATCTTCGGCGGCAGCGGCAACGACCTCATCCGCACCTCCGATGCCCAGAACAAGGCGCTGCGCGGGGAAAGCGGCAACGACAGCATCTTCGCCGAGGGCGGGGCCGACAGCCGCCTCTTCGGCGGCCTCGGCGACGATACCCTCCACGGTGGTAGCGGCGACGATGCGGAGCTCTCCGGCCAGCGCGACGACGACAGTCTGTTCGGAGATTCCGGCGACGACTCCCTGCTCCGCGGCGGTGCCGGCGACGACAGTCTCTACGGCGGCGATGGCGATGACAGCGCGCTGCATGGCGGCACCGGCCAGGACTTGGTGGCTGGTGGGTCCGGCAGCGACAGCGGCCTCTACGGTGGGCGTCACGCCGACAGCCTCTACGGCGGCAGCGGCGATGATTCCGCCCTTTTCGGCGGTCACGGCGACGACAGCCTCTTCGGCGGCAGCGGGAGCGACCTCGGGCTCTACGGCGATGGTGGCGACGACAGCGTGGCCGGCGGAACCGGCGACGACGGGCTCTACGGCGGCTACGGGCGCGATGCGCTCGACGGCGATGACGGAAACGACCGGCTTTACGGCGGCGCCGGCGACGACAGCCTGCTCTATGGCGGCAGCGGCGACGACAGCCTCTTCGGCGCAAACGGCAAGGACGCGGGCCTCTATGGCGGTAGCGGGCAGGACCTGATCTATGCCGGCGTCGGCACAGACGTCCAGGTCTACGGTGGGCAGGGCGACGACGATGTCCGCGGCCAGGACGGCGACGACAGCCTGCTGGGGGACAGCGGCTCCGACGCGTTGCGCGGCCAGTCGGGCGATGACGTCATGATCGGCGGCAGCGGCGACGACAACCTCCTCGGGGCGCCGGGGGACGATCGGGCCTATGGCGGCTTCGGCGCCGACACGCTGGGCGGCGGCTCCGGCTCCGACACCCTTGTCGGCGGTAGCGGCGAAGACATTCTGAACGGCCGTAGTGGGGCCGATACGGCGCTGGGCGGCAGTTCGTCGGACACCTTCTTCGTCGACGTGGCCCAGGATCGGGTCTTCGAATCGGCCGACTGGGGCGATGCCGACGTGCTGCGCTCCGATGCGCCGACCTACACCCTGACCAGCGGGGCCGAGGGCTTCATCGAGCTGGCGATCATGAACCAGACCGCCGGCGCAGGCCGTCTGGACGGCAACGAGCACGACAACACCCTCCTCGGCAACGACCTCGACAACGGGCTCCTGGGGCGTGACGGCGATGACATCCTGAACGGCCAGGGCGGCTCCGACGTGCTGAGCGGCGGGCGCGGCGACGACACCTTCGTGGTGGAGACCGCGACCGACCAGGTGCGGGACTTCGCCGGCCAAGGAGTCGACCTGGTCCGCGCCGAGACCGACTACACGCTGCCCGACGGCAGCGCCCGGGCCTTCATCGAGGATCTGCGTCTGCAGGGCGGCTTCGGCAACATCAACGGTAGCGGCAACAGCCTGGACAATACCCTGGCCGGCAACAGCGGCGCCAACAGTCTCGCGGGACTTTCCGGCGCCGATCGGGTCCAGGGTGGCGACGGTGACGACCGGCTCTACGGCGGCAGCGGCAGCGACCGGGTGGAAGGCGAGAGCGGCAGCGATACCCTGCTGATGGAGAGCGGCGACGTCGCCTTCGGCGGCTCCGGCATGGACGCCTTCCGCTTCGACGGCCGGGCGCTGGGCAGCGGTGGCTCCGGCGGGCCGGTCCTGCGCGATTTCGACGGCATCTCGGTCAATGGTGGCGACGGGGAGGACAAGATCGCCTACGCCACCGGCCTGGAAGTCGGCAGCTTCGCCTACATCGGCGCTGCAGCCTTTTCTGCCGGCGGCAACTCGGAGGCGCGCTTTGCCGGCAGCCGGCAGATCCAGGTCGACCAGGACGGCGATGGTTCCGTGGACCAGGCCTTCCTGGTCGACGGCGTTACCAACGCCGGTCTTCTGACCGCGATGGACTTTGTCTGGCTCTGATGGGCTACTGCCTCACCGCCTCGAAGGAGAGGAAGACCTCGATCTCGTCGCCGACCCAGCCGTTGTCGACGGCGTAGGTCATGCCGAAGTCGCTGCGTTTGAGGCTGGTCTCGGCGCTGATGCCCAGGACGTAGGGAATCTTGCCGTCGATGGCGAAGGGATAGTCGCCGGCCTTGTTCAGGGTGACGTCCAGGGTAACCGGCCGGGTGACACCCAGCAGGGTGAGATCGCCGGTCACCGTGCCGTGGCTGGCATCCTCGGCCTTGGCCTCGCGCAGGATGAAGGTGATGGCCGGAAAGCTGGCGACGTTCAGGAAGTCCTTGCCGCGCAGGTGGCCGTCGCGGGCCTTGTCGTTGCTGAACACGCTGGCCGGGTCGATGGTGACGTCGAGCTGCGACAGGCTGTTGGTCTCCGCGTCGTAGGTGAAGCTGCCCTCGGCCGTCAGGAACTGGCCGACGACCTCCGAGAAGCCCAGGTGATGGGTCTTGAAGGCGATCGAG
Source organism: Rhodospirillaceae bacterium N.6G (assembly GCA_046233115.1). Classification (GTDB taxonomy): domain Bacteria; phylum Pseudomonadota; class Alphaproteobacteria; order Kiloniellales; family JACOMY01; genus JACOMY01. The sequence goes on from JBJXHM010000001.1 coordinate 421,648, forward strand.
GTATGGCTGGGGTCGAGCTTGTAGACCGCGGGCTCGGCCCGGGCGGGCAGGGCGCCAGCCGTGACGGCCGCCAGCACCAGGGTTGCGGCCAAGCTGCGGTTCCGAAAGCTGATCGGGAAGAGCGTCATCCCTCTGCTCCTGGTCTGATTGCGATCTGGTCGCTCAAGAGCCTAGAGCAGAACCTGCGCAGGTCGAATCACCTGCTCGCGATCAAGAGCGTCGTCTGGCAACGCAAATCGTCGTCGCAGGTGAGCCCACCTGCTCGGGATTTGCGCTAGCCCCGCCCGCGGTAGCTTGGCACGCCCTGGTCGGGGATCCAGACATCGGCCGGGGCCGGGCCGGTCTGGTAGAAGACGTCGATCGGCATGCCGCCGCGCGGGTACCAGTAGCCGCCGATGCGCAGCCACTCCGGGGCCAGCAGGTCGACCAGGCGCTTGGCGATGGCGACGGTGCAGTCCTCGTGGAAGGCGCCGTGGTTGCGGAAGGAGCCGAGGTAGAGCTTCAGGGACTTGCTTTCGACCAGCCAGTCTCCCGGCACGTAGTCGATCATCATGTGCGCGAAGTCGGGCTGCCCGGTCAGCGGGCAGAGCGAGGTGAACTCCGGCACGGTGAAACGCACGCAGTAGCGGGTGCCGGCCTGCGGATTGGGCACCTTCTCCAGCACCGCCTCGTCCGGGCTCTCGGGCAGGGGAGTGGCCTGGCCAAGCTGGGTCAGGCCTTGGTAGATCGTTTCGTCGGCCATGGTCTCACACTCCGCGCTTGTTGCCCCACAGCAAGACGTGGAGCTGTGGCAGGATGGTCGGCTCGAACCAGCCGTCGGCCAGAGTCCGCTGCACCAGCCAGTCCATCCGCTCCATCAGGGCCGGCAGGTCCAGGTCCTCGCTTAGCTCGTTGGGGGGCGTGGCGTTCACCGGCATCAGGTAGAGCGGGCGGCCAGGATAGCGCGCCGCCACCCCACGCGCCCAGTCGTAGTCGGTCTCGTCCAGCACCGGGATTTTCAGCACCGTCTCGACCGCGCCGGCGGTCTCCAGGCAGGCCTCGAAGGCCTGCCAGTCGACCTCGTGGCCGGACGACGGCGGCTTGGGGCTCAGCACCAGCAGGTCCAGGCGGGCGAGCCAGTCGGGCGCGACCGAGCCCTGGGTCTCCAGTGCGAAGCGGTAGCCCCTGGCCTGTCCCAGAGCGATCAGCTCCGCGAAGTCCTGGATCGCCGGGTTGCCGCCGGTCAGGGTGACGGTCAGCGGGCGGCCGCCCGACAGGCGCTCCACCTCGGCCAGGATCTCGGCGCCGTCCATCGGCTGCCAGTCCCGGCGGTAGCGGCTCTCGACCGCGTGCAGGCTGTCGCACCAGCGGCAGCGGTAGTCGCAGCCGCCGGCCCGGACGAAGACGCTGGGCCGGCCGATCAGCGCGCCCTCGCCCTGGATCGTCGGGCCGAAGATCTCGGCGATGCGCAGCGGCTTCGCAGACGCGCTCACGGCCGGTATTCCGCCCAGGTCTTGGGTGTCTCGCTGACCCGGACCGCCGCGACCTGCGGCCAGCGCGCCTTGCACCAGTCATAGAGGTCACGGGCCAGGAACTCGCTGGTGACCCGGTCGTGGCCGAAGACCTCGTTCAGGTGGCGGTGGTCCAGGGTCTCGTCGATGTGCCGCTTCAGCGGGGCGAGTTCCAGGTAGTCGAGCACGAAGCCGTTTTCGTCCAGTTCCTCGGCTGCCAGCTCCACCACCACGATGTAGTTGTGGCCGTGCAGGCGCGCGCAGGGGTGGCTCTCCGGCAGGCGGCAGAGCTGGTGCGAGGCGGAGAAGTGGAACTCCTTGGTGATGCGAAACACCGGTGTCGGGCCTCAGGTCTGCTCGCGGGCGACCGCGGCCTGCCAGAAGTCGGGGTCGGCATAGTCGGTGGGGTCGGCGACTCCGGCGAGCGCGAAGGCCTCGCGCCGCTCCACGCAGGTGCCGCACCGCCCGCAGTGGCGCTCGCCGCCCTTGTAGCAGGACCAGGTCTCGGCAAAGGGGACGGAGAGCGCGGCGCCCTCGGAGACGATGGCCGACTTCGGCAGCTCCACGAAGGGGGTGTAGAGGCTGACGTCGGCATAGCCTTCCAGCGCATGCTTCTGCATGGTCTCGAAAGCGGCCGCGAAGCCGGGGCGGCAGTCGGGATAGATGAAGTGGTCGCCGCCGTGGATCGCCGCGGCCACGGCATCCGCGCCTTTGGCGGCGGCGATGCCGAAGGCGATGGCCAGCATGATGGCGTTGCGGTTGGGGACCACGGTCACCCGCATGGTCTCTTCCTGGTAGTGCCCGTCCGGCACGTCCAGGCTGTCGGTCAGCGCAGAACCGCTCAGGTGGCGGCCGACCAGGCTGATGTCGAGTTGGTCGTAGCCGACGCCCAGGCGTTCGGCGGCGCGCCGGGCGAAGCTCAGCTCCTTCTTGTGGCGCTGGCCGTAGTCGAAGGAGACCAGGCCCAGCAGCTCCGACTCGGCCGCGACCTTGTGTGCGAGTGTCACGGAATCGAGCCCGCCGGAGCAGATCACGATGCACTTCATGTCCAAGTCCCAGTCTTTCGTGCAAAACGGCCGGTCCGGTACCGTCCGGAGGGCGTCCGCTGGGGCCCGCCGCCGGACAAAGCGCCCCTGAACGGCACCCGTCACAGCAACACGCCGTCAAGTCATCCACGCGCGCTGTCGGGGGAAGGGGCGAAGCGCTGGCGCGCGGCTATCACCCAACCGCCGGCCGCTCGCTTCCGGGCGCAGGGTATGCACCAGTGAAAGCCCGTCCATCAAGGACTTTCGCTGTGCAGGAGGTCGCGGAAGCGCGAGACTGGATGACGAGCTCTTTACAGTCTGCGCTGAACAGTTCGACGCATGCGATTATGGCATTGGACGCCCATCATCCTATTCCGCTAGTAACAAGGCCATTGAGAGAGTTGTATAGATCTTTGGGGGCAGCGAGGTGATGAAGGGAACGGGTCAATGCTGGTCGATTTGACGCGCTCGGAACTAATGCTTCTCGCGGCCAGCTTGGAAGCCCACCAGATCGACGATTGGCTCACTGCCAAAATCATATACAACATGGATATCGATTATTGTGAATCCATACATGGGCCGCTCGCGGCAAAGCTGTGGAAGCTGCTGGAAGAGGATGGCTGACCCGACGCGTCCGTCTGCGCCTCGGAGTGTCGGCGTCGCAGTTGTGTCGCACTGAAGGGAAGGAAGGCGGGTCCGGTCGATTCGGTTGCGCTGAGAAACCAGGTCTTTTCAGCGCTGGCGGTGGTGGGCGCGGCTGGGATTGAACCAGCGACCCCTACGATGTCAACGTAGTGCTCTCCCGCTGAGCTACGCGCCCGGCCGCCGTCAAGGGCGGTGGATGTAGCACCGCCCCCTGTGCCGGGCAAGAGGCAATTGCAGGCCCTTGCGAAGAGTTTTTTGTCGCCGGCTGCGACGAAGCGACTGACAGGCCCTGAAAGCATGCGCTATCGTCCGCTTCCCGCTGCAGGTCGAGGGCAGTTCTTGGGGCAGCGGCTGCACGTCTGGGTACTGAGGTTCGCGAGAGGCACGAAGACGCATGTGGGAAGGCCCCGCCTTCGCAATCGACTATCCGAAGGTCGGAGATCTGCCGCTGGTGGTGGCCTCGCCGCATTCCGGAAGCCACTATCCCGACGACCTGCTGGAGGCGTCCTGCCTGACGCCGCACGAGTTGCGCCGCTCGGAAGACTGCTACGTCCACGAACTGACCGCCGCCACGGCCGAGCTCGGCATCGTTTCGATCCGGGCGCTCTTTCCCCGGGCCTACGTCGACGTGAATCGCGAGCCCTACGAGCTGGATCCCCTGCTGTTCGACGAGGCGCTGCCGGATTATGCCAATGCGCGCAGTCCCAGGGTCGCCGCGGGGCTGGGCACCATCGCGCGGGTGGTGGCCAACGGGCGCCCGATCTATCGCCGCAAGCTGGCCGTCTGGGAGGCGCTGGAGCGGCTGGAGCGCTGCTACATTCCCTATCACCAGGCGCTGCGTCAGCTCGTCGACGAACGGGTCCAGCGATTCGGCTTCTGTGTGCTGCTGGATTGCCACTCGATGCCGAGCTTGGCGCCGGGGCCCAGCGGCGAGCCGGCCTCTCAGGTCGTGCTCGGCGACTGTCACGGGGCTTCAGGCAGCCCGGCCCTGGTGGAGCTGACCCAGCGGGCCTTTCGCGCGCTGGGCTACCGGGTCGCCTGCAACAGTCCCTATGCCGGTGGCTTCGTCACGCGGCAGTACGGCCGGCCGGAGCGCGGCGTGCATGCCCTGCAGATCGAGCTCGCGCGGTCGCTCTACATGGACGAGAACAGCCTCGACCGCACGGCCGGCTATCAGGGGCTGCAGCGTGACCTGGGGCAGGTGCTGGCCGAGGTGGCCGGCTGGGTCGGCGCATCGCTCTCGCTTCCGCGCGCAGCCGAATAGACCCATCTCCGTAGAGACTGATTCCGGCCCCGCAGCTGCCGGCCGGAGTTCCCCCCGCCGCGCGCTCGCGTTTCCGCGCCGTCGCGCAAAAAAAAGGGCCGTGCGCGAGGCACGGCCCGAGTTCAGGGAGGAAACGCCATAGAGACGTACGGCGCAGCACCGAAGTGCCTATGCCGCGCTGCACAATATGTTTAACCTTGCGCCTGAGTGCAAGCGAAATCGTGCATCTATATGATTTTGAGCTGTTTTTTTTGGAGGTTTCGGGGCTTGCCAGCATGTCGAATGACGCAGTGCACAAAACTTGATCTTTTTGCGAAGGCTCTTGCGCCCTTGGTTCGAGAGCCTCTAAACCCCTGATCGAACGGACCTTTGTCAGATAGGGATGACGGCGATGGATGTCGAGGCTCTGAGAAAAGAGACACCAGGGTGCAAAAACGTTGTGCACCTAAACAATGCCGGTGCATCCCTGATGCCCGAACCGGTCATAGCTGCTCAAATCGATCATATTCGACGGGAATCCGAAATCGGCGGCTACGAGGCCAAGGCCGAAGCGCTGCTGCGGATCGAGGCGGTCTACGATTCCATCGCCCGATTGCTGAACGCGGATCGCGACGAGATCGCGCTGCTGGAGAACGCGACCATGGCCTGGGTGGCGGCCTTCAATGCCGTGCCCTTCCGGCCGGGCGACAGGCTGGTCACGGGCGAGGCCGAGTACGTCAGCAACTACCTGAACTTCCTGCGTGCCAAGGAGCGGCTGGGCATCGAGATCGTGGTTGCGCCGAACGATGCCAGCGGCCAGATCGACCCCGAGGGGCTGGAGGCCCTGCTGGACGAGCGGGTCCGCCTGATCGCCATCACCCACGTGCCGACCAACGGAGGTCTGGTCAATCCGGCGGCAGAGATCGGCCGGATCGCCCGCAAGCACGGCATCCTCTACCTGCTGGACGCCTGCCAGTCGGCCGGCCAGATCCATCTGGACGTCGAGGCCCTGGGCTGCGACCTGCTGTCGGCCACCGGGCGGAAGTATCTGCGCGGACCGCGCGGCACCGGATTCCTCTACGTACGCAAGGCGGTGCTGAAGGATCTGGTGCCGCTGAACATCGACCTGCACGGCGCGCGCTGGGTCGCGGCCGACCGCTATGAGTTGCTGGACAACGCGCGGCGCTTCGAGAACTGGGAGTTCAACGAGGCGGCGGTTCTGGGCCTGGGGGCGGCGGTCGACTATGCGCTGGCGCTGGGCACCGAGGCGATCGAGGCCAGGGTGCAGTGGCTGGCCAAGCGCCTACGCTTCATTCTGCGCGAGTACGCCAAGCTGGAGGTGCACGACATCGGCAAGGTGCAGAGCGGCATCGTCACCTTCACCGTGCCCGACCGCACCGCCGCCGAGGTGCAGCGCGACCTGCGCGCGCAGGACATCAACGTTTCGGTCACCGACCCCGGCAGCACGCTGCTCGACGCCACGCGGCGCAAGCTGCCGGACATGATCCGCGCCTCGGTGCACTACTACAACACGGAGGAGGACGACTTTCAGGCGCTGACCGCAGCCCTCTGGCGCACGCGGCGCGACTGAGCCCCCACGCGATTGAGCCTCGGCGCGGCACCGGAGCTTCGGCCAAGTCCTCCGTCCAGACCAACCAAGTCCCTGCCGGCAACTTTTCTGGTTTGCGCTGCGCCGCACACTCTGTAACGTGGCAGCAAGCAAGAGCACCTGCCCATTGTAGGCCGGTGCCGCAAGGCGAACAGGAACGAGGTCAGGGTTGGCACTGGTCACGGAGGACTCCGTGCCGAACCCGTCTGGTGCGGGCGAGGTCGTCCTTTCGGTCAAGGACCTGCACAAGCGGTTCGGCGACAATGCCGTTTTGAAGGGCATCGATCTCGATGCCTATCGCGGTGACGTCATCGCTTTGCTCGGCGCCTCTGGGTCGGGCAAGAGCACCTTGTTGCGCTGCATGAACCTGCTGGAGGTGCCCAACCAGGGCCGCATCGTGGTGCATGGCGAAGAGCTGCGGATGAAGGCCACGCCCGGCGGGCAGAAACCGCTGGACCGCCATCAGGTGGACCGCATCCGCTCCCGCCTCTCCATGGTCTTCCAGCAGTTCAATCTCTGGAGCCACATGACCGTCATCGAGAACGTCATGGAGGCCCCGGTGCACGTGCTGAAGATCCCGAAGGCCGAGGCCAGGGACCGGGCGGTCAAGTACCTGGCCAAGGTCGGCCTGGCCGACAAGCACGCCTCCTATCCGGCGGAACTCTCCGGCGGACAGCAGCAACGCGCGGCGATCGCGCGCGCGCTGGCGATGGAGCCGGAGGCGCTGCTGTTCGACGAACCCACGTCTGCCCTCGACCCGGAACTGGTCGGCGAGGTCATGCGGGTGCTGCGCGCCCTGGCCCAGGAAGGACGCACCATGATCGTGGTGACCCACGAGATGGGCTTCGCGCGCGAGGTCTCGAATCGCGTGATTTTCCTGCACCAGGGTGTGATCGAGGAGGACGGGCCGCCCGAGGAGGTCTTCACGGCCGCCCGCTCGGAGCGGTTCCGTCAGTTCATGGCAAGCCGCCTGGTGTGACCGGCGGCCCCGAAGCGAGAAGGAGAGTTCGTTCCATGTCCCTTCTGAAGACTGCGGCCTTCGCCGCCCTGGCCACGGTGCTCGCCACCGCCGCGCTCGCCGACGAGAAGCGCAAGGTGCGCATCGGCACCGAAGGCGCCTACCCCCCCTTCAACTACATCGATACCAACGGTGAGCTGGCCGGCTTCGACATCGAGATGGCCAAGGCGCTCTGCGACGCCGCAAACTACGACTGCTCCTTCGTGGTGCAGGACTGGGACGGCATCATCCCGGGTCTCCTGGCCGACAAGTACGACGCCATCATCGCCTCCATGTCGATCACGCCCAAGCGTGCCGAGGTCGTCGACTTCACCAACAAGTACTACAACACCCCGGCGCGTTTCGTGGTGCTGAAGGGTGACGAGTTCGACACCACCCCGGGTACCGGGCTGGACGGTCTGCGCGTCGGTGTGCAGGGCTCCACCACCCACGAGGACTATGTCCGCGCGACCTGGCCCAAGGCCGAGGTGGTGACCTATGGCACCCAGGACGAGGCCAACGCCGACCTGGTCAACGGCCGCGTCGACCTGGTGATGGCCGATTCGGTGGTGCTGCAGGAGGGCTTCCTCAAGGTCGAGGGCGGCGACTGCTGTGTGTTCTTCGGGGAGTCCTACAACGATCCCGTCTACCACGGCGACGGTGCCGGCATCGCCATCCGCAAGGGCGAAAAGGATCTGGTGGACGGCTTTAACGCCGCCATCGTGAAGATCCGCGAGGACGGCACCTACAAGGCGATCAACGACAAGTACTTCGAGTTCGACGCCTACGGCGCCGACTGATTTCTTGACCGTGCGGGGGAGGGGGCCGACAGCGTCCGCTCCCCCAATCGACCGTCGGAGAGTCTGTCGGAGTAAGCAGGGGCGTGTTCGATTTTCGGGGCTATGACTGGGTCTTCTGGGCCGGCGTGCAGGTGACCCTGGCGGTCGGCCTGGCCTCCTTGCCGGTCGCCCTGGTGCTGGGGTTGCTGGGGGCCTGGGGTAAGCTCTCCGGCAGCGCGGTCGCACGCACACTGGCCGGCACCTACACCACGGTGGTCCGCGGCGTCCCGGAGCTGGTGCTGATCACCCTGGTCTACTACGGCTTCACCATCGTGCTGCAGGATCTGGCCTCGGCCATCACCGGTGAGCGCGAGCGCATCGACCTCAATCCCTTCATCACCGGAACCATCGCGCTGGGCTGGATTTACGGCGCCTTTGCGACCGAGGTCTTCCGCGGCGCCTTTCTGGCGGTGGACCGCGGCCAGATCGAGGCGGCCCGGGCCTATGGCATGAACCGCGCGCTGGCCTTCCGGCGGATCATCCTGCCGCAGATGTGGCGCTATGCCCTGCCGGGCCTCGGCAACCTCTGGATGGTGCTGCTGAAGGCCACGGCGCTGGTCTCGGTCATCCAGCTACCGGAGCTGATGTACATGACCTCGCTGGGGGTCGGGAACACGCGCCAGCCCTTCACCTTCTACTTCGCCGCCTCGCTGATCTACCTGGCGATCACGGCGGCCTCGCTGCTGGCCATCCGCAGCGCCGAGAAGCACGCCTCTCGCGGCGTCGCCCGGCGGATCTAGGGGCGGCAAGCGATGGACTGGCTTTGGCAGGCAATCGGCGAACAGGCACAGAGCAGCTGCATGGTCGTGCAGGGCGGCCTCACCGATATCTTCGGCGAGGGCGGTGCGGTGGTGCCGGCCTTCTGCAAGCTGATGGGCGGCGCCTGGCTCACCCTGAAGCTGACGGTAATCTCGCTGGCGATCGGCTTCGCGCTGGCGGTGCCGGTGGCGCTCGCGCGCCTCTCGCGGAATCCCTTCGTCAACTGGCCCTGCCTGGCCTACACCTTCTATTTCCGCGGTACGCCGCTCTTGGTGCAGCTCTTCCTGATCTACTACGGCAGCGGCCAGTTCCGGCCGGAGCTGCAGGAGATCGGGCTGTGGCGCGGCGGCTTCCGCGAGGCCTATTTCTGCGCCCTCTTCGCGCTGACCCTTAACACGGCCGCCTACACCGCAGAGATCCTGCGCGGGGCCATGCTGGGGGTGCCCTCCGGCGAGGTCGAGGCGGCCCGCGCCTACGGCATGTCCGGGGTCAAGCTCTACCGGCGGATCATCTTCCCCAAGGCCATGCGTATCGCCTTGCCGGCCTATTCCAACGAAGTGGTCTTCCTGTTCCAGTCGACCTCGCTGGTCTCGCTTGTGACCCTGTTGGACCTGATGGGGGTGGCGACCGACGTGATCGCCGACACCTTCCGCCACTTCGAGACCCTGATCTTCGCCGGGCTGGTCTACCTGGCGCTCTCCGGCGTCATCTTCGCGGTCTTCAAGCGGGTCGAGCGCCGGCTGATGCGCCACCTGCGGCGCAGCGGCGACGCCGACGCCAAGAAGGCGCCGCTGACCGGTTCGATGCCGGACAGCACCCGGGCCTAGGCACTCTCACGATCGGCGGCGCCGCGACGTTATTGTCTTGGGGCCTCCGGGGCGGTCGCGATAGCCTTTCGTCAGAGCAGGATGACGTCAAATCGAAACGATTTGTCGTCTGAGTCCTGCTCTACAACTATGAAAGATAGAGCGGATCGCGATCAGGTGGTTCCACCTGATCGCGATCCGCTCTAAGGCAACGAGAGAGGATAGGCGGCATGAAACTGGGAACACTCGAAAGCATCTGGCGCTATCCGGTGAAGGGCATGCGCGGCGAGGAACTGTCGCACGTCTACGCGGGCTATGCCGGCATCATGGGCGACCGGGTCTATGGCGTAATCGCGGACGACGGCGATCCGGCCTTCCCCTGGCACACCGGCCGCGATCAGGAGGAGTTCGTCCTCTACAAGGCCGCCTTCCGTGCCGGCGATGACCTGCTGCTGCCGAAGGACCTCGACGCCTTCGAGGGCATCGCTCCTGGGGTGAAGCCGATCGACCCTGCCAACGAGGCCTTCAAGGTCGACGTGGAGACCCCCAGCGGCAAGCGCTACGACATCGAGAGTGCCGCCTTCCTGGAGGACCTGCAGCAGGCCAGCGGCCGCTCGCTCCGGGTTCATCTCAGCCAGAAGGGGCAGCATGACTGCCGTCCGCTGTCGCTCTTCTCGCTCCAGGCGGCGGCCAAGTTGGGCGAAGAGGTCGGCATGGAGGTCGACAAGCGGCGCTTCCGGGCAAACTTCTACGTCGACTGGGAGGGGCAGGAAGATCCCTTCTTCGAGTTCTCGCTGGTCGGCAAGACCCTGAAGATCGGCGAGCGGCTGCAGATCGCCGTGCTGGAGCGCGACCCGCGCTGCAAGATGATCACGCTCGATCCCGACACGGCGGACGAGTCGCCCAAGATCCTGCGCACCGTCGGCCGCAACCACGGCGGCGATGCCGGGGTCTTCGCAGCCGTCCTGCAAGAGGGGCGCGTGAAGAAGGGCGATCCGATCGTCCTGGTATGAGCGATGTCGGCGAAGCGGAGAGCGCGACGTTGGGCGGGGGAACCTTCCACCGCCTGACGGTGAAGGCGGTGCGCGAGGAGACGGCTGAGGCACGCAGCTTCGTGCTGGCTCCGGCGGCCCGCGAGGCTGCGCTCTACCGCTACCGGCCGGGCCAGTTCCTCACCTTTCGCATCCCCCTTCCCGCCGGCGAAATCCTGCGCAGCTACTCGCTCTCCTCGGCGCCCTGCAGCGATCCCGACCTCTGCGTCTGCGTGAAGCGGGTGGCCGAGGGGCGCGGTTCCAACTGGATCAACGACCACCTGACGGCTGGGGCCAGTATCCTGGCCAGCCGGCCGGCCGGGCGCTTCGTGCTCGGTGAAGGGGAGAGCGAAGTCGGCCGGCCGCTGCTGCTGATCGCCGGCGGCAGCGGCATCACGCCCTGCATTTCCCTGGTCAAGCAGGCCCTCTTCGAGAGCGACCGGGCAGTGAAGCTGGTCTACGCAAACCGCGACGCGGCCTCGGTGATCTATCGTGAGAGCCTGGACCTGCTGCAGGAGCGCTTTGCAGGGCGCTTCGCCTGCCAGCATTGGCTGGATGCCGAGCGGGGCTTCCTGACCGCTGCCGACATCGCCCTGGCGGCCCAGGGCTGGGAGGCGTCGGACTGCTACATCTGTGGGCCGGAGCCGCTGATGACCCTGGCCGAGGACAGGCTCGAGGGTCTGCTCAGCCCACAGAGCCGGATTCTGACCGAGCGCTTCGTCTCGCCGGACGACCCCGAGGCCGAAGCGCCCACACCTGCGCCCCGCGCGAGCGGCATCACGACCTTTCGGCTCACTCTGGACGAGGAGGAGCATGTGGTGCCGATCACCGCCGGTCAGACCCTGTTGCAGGCCGCCATCGCCGCGGGGATCGACGTCCCCAGCTCCTGCATCCAGGGGCATTGCGGGACCTGCATGGCCCATCTCAAGAGCGGCCAGGTCGCGATGGCGTCCACCAAGGCCCTGTCGAAACGCAACATCGAGCGTGGCCATGTGCTCGCTTGCCAGGCCCGCCCCAGCGCCGACGAGCCGGTCTGGCTGGATTTCGACTTCTAGGGCTCTCGTAGAGAGGCAACTATCTGTCGGCATGACCGTGACCGCTTGTCGCGCCTTGCGCGCGCTGGCGCGGCGGTTCAGTGTCTGTTGGCCGATGGAGAAGGGTGCTGGAAGGCGCACCCCGATTTGCCATCCGTCCGCCGGGACGCTAGGTTCAAATCGCTAAAAAGCGACAATCACTATCACAAAACCGACATGAAAACCGGGCAGACCTTAGGCTCCCGGAGAAGGGATTCGTTTCTATGTGTGGCATTGCGGCGCTGTGGGGCATGAGTGACCGGCGGGTAATCGAGACCATGCTGGCGGCCCAGGCGCATCGCGGACCGGACGGCCGCGGCCTGATCGCAACCGGCGACGGCATGCTGGGGCACTGCCGGCTGGCGATCATCGACCCCGAGGGCGGCCAGCAGCCGCTGAAGGAGGCCGACGGCGGCTGGAACCTGGTGGCCAACGGCATGATCTACAACGACCGCGCCTTGCGCGGGGCGCTGGGCCAGTCGGCCATCGAGACCGGGTCCGACAGCGAGTCGATCCTGCACTCCATCGCCAGCAGCGGCCCCTCGGCAGTTGCGGAACTGGACGGCATGTTCGCCTTCGTCATGACCGACGGCAAGCGGCTGCTGGCCGCGCGCGATCCGATCGGCATCAAGCCGCTCTACATGGGCAAGCGCGACGGCGCGCTGGTCTTCGGTTCCGAGATCAAGGCCCTGGCCGGCGTCGCCGAGGAGATCGAGGAGTTCCCGGCCGGGCACCTGCTGGATTCCCGCACGGGTCTCAGGCCCTACTACAGCCTGCCCTCCGCCAGTCCGGAGCACTGGGTTCTGAAGGACGCGATCGCGGCGGTTCGTGAGACCCTGGAGCGAGCGGTGGAGAAGCGCCTGCGCTCCGACGTCGCCTTCGGTGCGCTGCTCTCCGGCGGGCTCGACAGCTCGATCATCGCGGCCCTGGCCGCGCGCCACGTCGACACCCTGAAGACCTTTGCGGTCGGCTTCGAGGGCAGCGCCGACCTGCTGGCCGCGCGCCGGGTGGCGGCGCACATCGGCTCCGACCACCGCGAGCTGGTGATCACGCCGGAGCAGACCCTGGCAGAGCTGCCGAAGATCCTGGCGCACCTGGAGACCTACGATCAGGACCTGGTGCGCAGTGCGCTGCCCTGCTGGTTCGTCTCGCGCTTCGCCGCCGAGGAGGTGAAGGTGGTGCTGACCGGCGAGGGTGCGGACGAGCTCTTCGCCGGCTACACTTACTACCGCGACATCGCCGACCCGGCCGCCCTGGCCGAGGAGCTGCGCAGCTCCATCGCACGGATGCACAACATCAACCTGCAGCGGGTCGACCGCATGTCGATGGCGCATGGGCTGGAGGCCCGCGTGCCTTTCCTCGACCGCGAGACCATCGCGCTGGGCCTCTCGCTGCCGGTCGAGTGGAAGCTGCCGGAGGTCGCCGGCCGGCCCGTCGAGAAGTGGATCCTGCGCAAGGCCTTCGAGGACCTGCTGCCGCAGGAGATCGTCTGGCGCGGCAAGCTGCAGTTCGACCAGGGCTCCGGCGTCGCTGACTACGCCATGCAGGACATCGAGCGCCTGGCGCTGGAGGCGGGCCTGCCGCTGGAGGGCGCCCGCAGCGCCGAGGAGGCTTACTACCGCTCGCTGCTGGTCCAGTCCTGCGACCGGCCGGAGGCGGTGCTGAATCTCGTCGATCATTGGGATACGAGGCTGGCGGCATGAGTGAGGAGCAAGGCATCCGCCAGGACGGCAAGGCCTCTTTCGACTCGATCTACGACCAGCCGACGCCGGCCGCCTACTTCTCGGCGCTGGCGCCGCTGGACTACGCCACGCCCGGCCGGGCCCAGCCGATGGTCCGGCGCTGTATCGAGGCGCTGCGCCGCCGCCGCGGGCTGGAGACCGTGACCGTACTGGATCTCTGCTCCGGCTATGGCGTGAACGCGGCCCTGCTGCTGCACCGCCTCAGCCTCTCCGATCTCTACGATCGCTTCGCCAACCGGGAGGCGCGGGCCGCCGGCGCCCGGCGCATCGCCGCCGACGCCGCCTGGTTCCGCCGCCAGCGCCGGCGCGACCAATCCGTGCGTGTTATCGCCCAGGACGTGGCGAGGAACGCACTGGACTACAGCCAGAGCGTCGGGCTGGCCGACGAGGTGTTGCCGGTGAACCTGGAGGAACAGGATCCGCCGCCGCAGCAGGCCGCCCTGATGCGTGAGGCCGATTTGATCCTGGTCACCGGCGGTATCAGCTACATCGGCGAGCGCACCTTTCAGCGGGTGCTGCGCACCGCGCGGCGCCGGCCCTGGGCGATCTATTTTCCGCTGCGCCACAGCAACAGTGACGCCATCGACCGCACCTTCCGCAAGCTCGGCTATGCGGTGGAGACCTCGCGCCGCGGCGTTGCCCACCGCCGCTATCACTCGCCGGTCGAACGCCGCAAGATCCGTTCGCGCATCCTGGAGACCTTGCCGCCGGGCGCCACCCCGCCCTCCAGCGATTTCCTGGAGGCCATGGTGAAGCTGGCCCGCCCGAAGGAGGAGCAGTCGGCGCCGCCCTTCGAGGCAATTCTGGCCAAGAGCTAGAGCCCGATCCGCCGGCCGGTCTCGGGATCGAAGAGGTGAAGGTGGTCCGGCCGGATGCCCAGGGGCAGGCGGTCGCCGGGTGCGATCGGCTGGCCGCCGGGCAGGCGGACGGTGACACCGGGGCCGCTGCCCTCGATATGGCCGTAGGCCAGGGTGTCGGCTCCCAGGGTCTCCACCATCTCCACCTTCAGGGTAAGGCCGGGGTGTTCGGCTGCCGGCTCCAGATGCTCCGGCCGGATTCCCAAGGTGACGCTGCGGCCGCGATGCTGGGCGAGCGGCAGGCCCGCGCTCTCCAGGTGGGTGCCGTGCTCCAGCAGGAAGCCCTGGTCCTCCACCTTGGCTGTCATGACGTTCATCGCGGGTGAGCCGATGAAGCCGGCGACGAAGACCGTCTCAGGGCGCTCGTAGACCTCGAGCGGGCTCGCGATCTGCTCGGCGACGCCCGCGTTCATCACGATCAGCAGGTCGCCCAAGGTCATGGCCTCGACCTGGTCGTGGGTGACGTAGAGCGCAGTGGTGCCCAGCCGGCGCTGCAGGCGCTTGATCTCCAGGCGCATCTGCACGCGCAGCTTGGCGTCCAGGTTGGACAGCGGCTCGTCGAAGAGGAAGACCGAGGGGTCGCGCACGATGGCGCGGCCCATGGCGACGCGCTGGCGTTGGCCGCCCGACATCTGGCGCGGCCGTCGGTCCAGCAGCTCCTGCAGCTGGAGCAGCTCGGCCGCCTGCTGCACGCGGGTCTCGATCTCGGCCTTTGGCACGCCGGCCAGCTTCAGGCCGTAGCCCATGTTCTGGCGCACGTTCATGTGCGGGTAGAGGGCGTAGTTCTGGAACACCATGGCGACGTCGCGGTCCTTGGGCTCCAGCTCGTTCACCACTTTGTCGCCAATCGCGATCTGGCCCTCGGTGATGGCCTCCAGGCCCGCCACCATGCGCAGCAGGGTGGACTTGCCGCAGCCGGAGGGCCCCACGATCACCACGAAGGCGCCGTCGGCGATCTCCACGTCGATGCCGTGGATCACGGCCGTCTTGCCGTAGCTCTTCTTCAGACCGCGCATGGAGATAGCGGCCATGGTCCTGCTCCCTACTTCTCGGTCTCGATCAGGCCGCGCACGAAGAGGCGCTGCATGGCCAGCACCACCACGACGGGCGGCAGCAGGGCCAGCACCGCGGTTGCCATGATGGCCTGCCACTGCGGTTCCTGGTCGGCGACGTTCACCATGCGCTGGATGCCCATGACGATGGTTGTGAGGCTGTGGTCGGTGGTGACGATCAGCGGCCAGAGATACTGGTTCCAGCCGTAGATGAAGAGGATGACGAAGAGCGCTGCCAGGGTGGTGCGGGTCAGCGGCAGCAGGATGTCGACGAAGAAGCGCCAAGGTCCGGCACCGTCGATCCGCGCGGCCTCGACCAGTTCGTCCGGCACGGTCATGAAGAACTGGCGCAGCAGGAAGGTGGCGGTGGCCGAGGCGATGATCGGGATCGAGAGGCCGGCGAAGGAGTTCAGCAGCCCCAGGCTTGCCACCACGTCGTAGGTGGGCGTGATGCGCACTTCGACCGGCAGCATCAGGGTGATGAAGATCAGCCAGAAGCAGAGCTTGCGCCCCGGAAAGCGGAAGTAGACCACGGCATAGGCCGAGAGCAGCGAGATCGCGATCTTGCCGATCACGATCAGCAGCGCCATCACCGTGGAATTGAACAGCATGCGCCAGACCGGCACCGCGCCGGAGTTGGAGAAGCCCTCGCCCAGGATCTCCTTGTAGTTCTCGAAGAGGTGGGCGCCGGGCAGCAGCGGTGTCACCCCGCTGACCAGTGCCGCCGAATCGTGGGTCGAGGCGACGAAGGCGACCCACAGCGGCAGGGCCACGACCAGGATGCCGGCGATCAGGGTGATGTGCGCGATCGCGCTGCTGATCGGGCGATGCTCGATCATTCGTAGTGCACCCTGCGCTCGACGTAGCGGAACTGGATGAAGGTGAGGCCGATCACCAGCAGCATCAGGATCACCGACTGCGCCGCCGAGCTGCCGAGCTGCTGCCCGCGGAAGCCGTCCTGGTAGACCTTGTAGACCAAGGTGGTGGTGGACTGGCCCGGGCCGCCGTTGGTGGTGGCGTCGATGGTGCCGAAGGTCTCGAAGAAGGCATAGACCAGGTTCACCACCAGCAGGAAGAAGGTGGTGGGCGAGATCAGCGGCACGATGATGGTCCAGAAGCGGCGGATCGGCCCGGCGCCGTCGATCGCGGCGGCCTCGATCAGCGAGCGCGGGATCGCCTGCATGCCGGCCAGGAAGAAGAGGAAGTTGTAGGAGATCTGCTTCCAGGCAGAGGCGATGATCACCATGATCATGGCGTCGGTGCCGTCCAGGATCTGGTTCCAGCCGATCCCCACCCCGTGCAGCAGGTAGGAGAGGATGCCGACCGTCGGGTTGAAGAGGAACCACCAGAGCACGCCGGCCACGGCGGGGGCGACGGCATAGGGCCAGACCAGCAGGGTCTTGTAGGCCGTGGCGCCGCGGATCACCCGGTCGGCCATGCCGGCCAGTATCAGGGAGACGCTCATCGACAGGAAGGCGACGGCGAAGCTGAAGATCAGGGTGCGCCAGATCGCGGCGTAGTAGAGCTTGTCGGAGAAGAGCCGCTCAAAGTTGGCGAGGCCCACGAACTGGGTCGAGGTGCCAAAAGCCGAGGTGCGCAGGAAGGCCTGGTGGATCGCCTCCGCCGCCGGCCAGATGAAGAAGATCAAGGTGATGACGATCTGCGGCGCCACCAGCAGGTAGGGCAGCCAGCGATGCTTGAAGTAGACGCGCTTCTCCATGGTCTTGCCAGGCGCGCTGCTATCGGATCAGGGGGGGGGGGGGCTCTGGAGCGGAAGTCCGCCCCCCGGCCTGGGCCGAGGGGCGGCGTCCTGTTCTGCTAGCTGTTGGCTTCCTGGAACTGCTCCAGCAGGTCGTTGGAGCGCTCGACGGCATCGGAGAGGCCCTCTTCCGGGGTCTTGTTGCCGCTGAAGATCTCCTCCAGCTCCTCGTTGATGATGTCGCGGATCTGCACGAAGTTGCCCAGCCGCAGGCCCTTGGAGGCGGCGGTCGGTGGCTTGAAGGTGATCTGGTTGATGGCGGTGTCGGTGCCGGGGTTCTTTTCGTAGAAGCCCTGCTTCTTGGTCAGCTCGTAGGCGGCGGTGGTGATCGGCAGATAGCCGGTCTCCTGATGCCACCAGGCCTGCACCTCCGGCGAGGAGAGGTAGGTGAAGAACTTGGCCACACCCTTGTACTCTTCCTCGGACTGGCCCTGTAGCACCCACAGCGAGGCGCCGCCGATGATCGAGTTCTGCGGCGCGCCCTCGACGTCGTCGTAGTAGGGCAGCATGCCGACACCGAACTCGAAGTCCTTGGCGTTGGCCTTGATGCCGGCATAGCCGGCCGAAGAGCCGAAGAACATGGCGCACTCGCCGGAATAGAACAGCGGCGCGGATTGGCTCTGGCGGCCGCCGTACTTGAACTTGTTGCCTTCCTGCCACTTGTTCAGGTTGGTGATGTGGCGCAGCGGCAGGTCCTGGGTCAGCAGCAGGCGGGCATCGAGGCCGGCGAAGCCGTCGTCGGCGCTGGCGAAGAAGATGTTGTGCCAGGCCGAGAAGTTCTCGAGCTGGATCCAGGAGATCCAGGAGGTGGTGAAGCCGCAGCTGGCACCACCGCCGGAGCTGGCGATCTTACCGGCGACCTCTTCCATCTCGGCCCAGGTCTTGGGCGAGGTCTCGGGGTCGAGGCCGGCCTCCTTGAAGGCGTTCTTGTTGCGGAAGACCACCGGGGTCGAGCTGTTGAAGGGCAGGGAGAGCATGTGCCCCTCGCTGTCGGTATAGTACCCGATCACGGCCTGCAGGTAGCCCGAGGGATCGAAGGGTTCGCCGGTGTCTTCCATCAGCTTGTAGACCGGATAGACCGCGCCCTTGGCCGCCATCATGCTGGCGGTGCCGACCTCGAAGACCTGGATGATGTCGGGCTGCTCGCCGGCGCGGAAGGCGGCGATGCCGGCGGTCAGGGTCTCGGTGTAGTTGCCCTTGTAGACCGGGACCACCTTGTAGTCGCTCTGCATCGCGTTGAAATCGGCGGCGATCTTGTCCACGCGCTCGCCCAGGGCGCCGCCCATGGCATGCCACCAGGTGATTTCGGTCTGGGCCTGGGCCGAGGCGGCCAGGCCGAAGCTGAGAGCGGCGGCCGCCCCGAGCAAGGTACGCTTGAGCATGGACTGTTCCTCCCTGAAGGTAGATCGTGCCGTGCAGGATGGGTGGATAAAGGAAGAGGTCGCGCGGGTAAGAACCCCGCCCGTCTGCCGACCGAGACTGTGCCGTCTGTGAGACGGCCAGCTTGCAGGACGATGAAACTTCTGTGACTGCAACGATCGGATAGCGGCATTGAAGAGGGACCTTTACATCCTTGCCGGCGAGCTTGAGGGAAATGATTCGGCCACGCAATGAAATTGACAGCCGTCCCGCACCCAAGCCGGGAGCAAGGAGAAAGAGGAATGAACCAGATGAGCGGTGATCGGTGGGTGAATGCAGTTGCCGAGGCCTGCCGGCGAATGGACGAGGCCGAGGGCGATGCCCTGGACCTGGCCGAGCTGGCGCGTTCCTTGGACATGAGCCCCTGGCAACTGACGCGCTCCTTCCGCAAGACCATGGGAATAACGCCCAGCGCCTATCTGCACCAGCGCCGGGCCGATCTTTTCCGCCGTGAGCTGAAGCAGGGGGAGAGCGTGGCCGGGGCAACCTACGGCGCCGGATACGGCTCCTCCAGCCGGGTCTACGAGGGGGCGGCGCGCCGCTTCGGCATGACTCCCGCCTCCTACGCCAAGGGCGGTGCGGGGGTGGAGATCGCCTACTCCCTGGCCGCGACGCCGCTGGGCCTGCTGCTGGTGGCAGCGACAGCCAAGGGCATCTGCCTCTTGGTGATCGGCGAAAGCGAGGCGGAGGTCACGGAGCTGCTGCGGGCGGAGTTCCCCAAGGCCGCCAAGCTGGAGCGCGACGATCTCTGGCTGAAGCCTGCGATCGACGAGGTGGTCGACTATCTCGCCGGCACCATCCCCCATCCCGAGCTGCCGCTGGACGTGCGCGCCACCGCCTTCCAGCGTCAGGTCTGGGAACAGTTGCTGGCGATCCCGCCGGGTGAGACCCGCAGCTATGGCGAGGTCGCCGAGGCCGCGGGAGCGCCGCGGGCGGCACGGGCGGTTGGCACTGCCTGCGCACGCAACCCGGTGGCCCTGCTGGTGCCCTGCCATCGTGTCACCCGCGGCGACGGCGACATGGGCGCCTACCGCTACGGCAAGGAGCGCAAGGCCTGGCTCCTGGCGCAGGAGAAGGGGGACAAGCAAGAGGTCGCTTAGTGCCGGTGTGGGAAGGGGCTTTCAGTCCCTTCTCAAGGCGCTAGCCTCCATACTCCAATGGGCGCTTAGATATGCTTGGCGGACGCGGGAAGCCTGTCCTATAGGAGCTGGATGCGGAGAGGTGAGGTTCCCAACCAAGTTCAGATCGGCGGGCGTTCGGTGCCGCTTCGGGTCAAGTGGCATGCCCAGGCCCGCCGGCTGACCATGACCGTGGACCATACGCAGCGCTGCCTGCGTCTGGTCCTGCCGCACGGCGTCGGCCCGGAGACCGGCCTTGCCTTCTGCCGGCGCAACGAGGCCTGGATCCTGGAGCGCTGGACGGCGCTGCCGGAGGTGGTACCCTTTGCACCCGGCGTGTTGCTGCCGCTGGACGGCGAGGAGCTGGAGATCCGCCACCTGCCGGAGGCGCGCCGCGGCGTCTGGGAAGAGGAGGGCTTGCTCTGCGTGTCCGGTCCGCTGGAACACCTGCCGCGCCGGGTCGAGACCCACTGCCGGACCGAAGCCGGGCAGCGGTTCCGCGCAGTGGTGAAGGAGAAGGCCGCCGCCGCCGGCCTCAAGGCCGGACGCGTGACCTTGCGGGAGAGCCGCAGCCGCTGGGGGAGCTGCTCGCCCAGGGGCGATCTCTCCTTCTGTTGGCGGCTGATCTTCGCGCCGCCGGAAGTGCTGGAGTATGTCGCCGCACACGAGGTGGCGCACCTGGGCCATATGGACCACAGCCCGGCCTTTTGGCGGCTCTGCGCCAGCCTGGTGCCGGACATCGTCGGCCCCAAGCGCTGGCTCGCCCGCCACGGCGCCGGCCTCTGGCGCTACGGATCGGCGATGGGGACGCCGGGCACCCAGACGTAGCCGTCGGCATCGACCAGATAGGCCTCCCGCAGGCCATGCGGCTTGTCGGCGGCGCTCGCCAGCACGGTGAAGCCTGCCGCCCGGCAGCGCGCCTCGGCGGCGTCGGGATCCAGATGATAGAGCCGCAGCTCGCAACCGATGCCACGGATGGCACCATCTCCGAGCAGCCCTTGCAGCGGATTGCTGTGATAGGTGCGGTCGCTGTGCAGCATCCACTGGCTGCCCTCGTGTGCCAGGACCGCGAAGTCGGCGTCGTGGTGCACCGGCGTCAGGCCCAGGACCTCTGTCTGGAAGCGTAGCGCGCGGGCCATGTCGGCGACCAGCAGGTTGACCCCCATCCCCTTGAGGCTGCGGCCATAGTCCGGCGCGGACATGAAGGCTTCGCTGTCGCCCATCTTCGACCGTCTCCTTGCTTCACACTTCCTGCCAGCGGCCTACGACACTAGGGAATGCTAGCGCGCAGGGCTGGGCCTGACCATCGAACGGTTTGGTTTCGCGCGCAAGCGCGATAAGGGTGGCGCCCGAAGGGTTGTCATCGGCCGGCTCGCCTTGTGGTCCGAGTGGTGGGTACAGGCGCGAAGCGGGGGAGAGAGACGAAGATCGCTGTTGTCGTCCTAGCGCTGGCACTGCTTGCCGGGGGGGGGGGGGCGCATCGGTCGACCGCGCGGCGACGGCGCCCAGTGCGGCCCTGCCGGTAACCGCCGTCTCACAGCTCCTGGTCACGCCGGACGACATCACCGATCGCCAGGATCAGGTGATCGCCGACATCGAGGCGAGCGTCGGCAAGAACAAGGTCTTCAACGCGGACCCGACGCAGGAGATGATCGATCAGGAGCTGAGGGAGGAGGACTCCAAGCTCGGCAACGACGTCGCGATCCTCGTCCGCTAAGGGACCGTCGGCATCACGCCGCCTGGCTGGGGCACCTTGGACGGCTGGGCGCGCGTGGTTCACGTCCCCGACGAGGGCCGGGAGGCCAGGGTGCTTCAGGCTGCAAGCCTTGCACGTCTGCCCAGGGTGCAAGCCTGCCACCCACGACAATTCAATGGCTTGGCACCGGTTCGGCTCTTCGGCGACAAAGGGAGCGACAAGCGCTATCGCCGCGCCGCTGTCCGTTCAGGTCCGATAGCTCATCCACCCTCCCGGGAGTTGCCGATTGATGTCGCGGCTAGACCAGACGCGCGCCGATAGCTTCGAGGTCGCGGTCGTCGTCACGCTCTGCGTGGCGCTAGGACCGCTCTCCACCGATCTCTATCTCCCCTCGCTGCCGGCCATCGGGCGGGCCTTCGAGGCCAGCGTCGGCGATACCCAGCTGACCCTTTCGGTCTTCATGGTCGGCTTTGCCATCAGCCAGTTGATCTACGGTCCGCTGTCGGACCGCTTCGGCCGGCGGCCGATCATGCTGATGGGGCTGGGAATCTTCCTCATCGCCTCGGTCTTCTGCGCCTTCGCCTGGTCGTTGAACGCGCTCTTGGTCGGGCGCCTGCTACAGTCCTTGGGGATCTGCGCGGGGCCGGTGCTGGCCCGTGCTGTGGTGCGCGACGCCTGGGGGCCGATGCGCTCGGCGCGGGTGCTCTCCTACGTCGGCTCGGCCATGGCGCTGGCACCGGCGGTCGGCCCGATCATCGGTGGCTTCCTGGAGACCGCCTTCGGCTGGCGCTCCAACTTCTACCTCCTCTGCCTCTTCGCCGTCGGACTGCTGCTGGTCCTCTTCTTCCGCCTGCCGGAGACCAACCAGAAGCTCGACCCCACGGCGCTGCGGCCGCTCAGGATGGCCAACAACTATTTCCACCTGGCGACCCAGCGAAGCTACATGGGCTACATGCTGATCGGGGCGCTGAGCTACTCCGGCCTCTTCGTCTTCATCTCCGGCTCCTCCTTTCTGCTGATCGAGGATCTGGGGGTGAGCCCGGAGCTCTACGGTCTCAGTTTCGCCGGAGTGATCGTGGGCTACGTGCTGGGCACCTTCAGTTCCGGTCGCTTCGGTGAGCGGGTGGGGCAGGACCGTATCCTGGGCTTCGGCGTGATCGCCGCGGTGATCGCCGCCTGCGTCGGCATGGCGATGGCGCTCTCCGGCCTGCTGGCGGTCTGGAGCGTGGTGCTGGCGACCGCCCTCTTTTTCTGCGCGGCGGGCTTCATGCTGCCGAACGCGATGGCCGGGGCGCTGCGCCATTACCCGCACATGGCCGGCGCGGCCTCCTCGCTGATGGGCTTCATCCAGATGTCGATCGCTGCCTGCCTGGGCATTGCGGTCGGGCAGATGCACGACGGCACCCACCTGCCGATGGCGGCGGGAATTGCCTTCGCCGCCAGCGGTATCGCGCTGGCCTGGTTCTTTCTGGTAAGACCGAGCCTCGAACATGAGCGCCTCAGAATGGCAGCGGAGCCAGAAGGGAGCTGACCTGACGGGGCTAGGGAGGAGAGAGGCTATGGACCAGGTCGATATCGCCGAGCGCGGAGCGCGCTTCCGAAGCCTGCACGCAGGCCCGGGGCTCTTCGTCATGCCCAATCCCTGGGACGAGGGCACGGCGCGCACCCTGGCCGGGCTGGGCTTCCAGGCCCTCGCGACCACCTCGGCCGGACATGCCTTCACCCTGGGCCGCTCCGACAACCAGGGCGCGGTCAGCCGCGAGGAAGCGATGGCGCATGCCCGCGCGATCGTCGAAGCGACTCCGCTGCCGGTCAACGGCGACCTGGAGAAGGGCTACGGCGATGCGCCGGAAGAGGTGGCCAAGACGATCCATGCCGCTGCCGCCGCCGGCCTGGCCGGCTGCTCCATCGAGGATGCGACTGGGGACAAGGAAAACCCGATCTTCGACAAAGGCCTGGCGGTCGAGCGCATCCAGGCCGCGGTCGAGGCGGTGCGGGCGCTGGACCGGCCCTTCGTGCTGACCGCGCGGGCCGAGAACTTGATTCACGGTCGCCTCGACCTGGAGGACACCTTCGCGCGGCTGGCCGCCTTTGCCGAAGCTGGCGCCGAGGTGCTCTACGCCCCCGGTCTCAAGGACCTGCCGACGATCGAGCGCTTCTGCGCCGAGCTGCCCTGTCCGCTGAACCTGCTCTATGGCCTGAAGGGCCAGGACTTCCCGGTGAGTGCTGCGGCCGAAGCCGGGGTCCGGCGCATCTCGCTCGGCTCCGGTCTGGCGAAGGTGGCCTACGAGGCCTTCTTCGCCGCCGCCAAGGAGGTGGCGGAGGAGGGGCGCGGCACCAGGCTGTCGGCGGCGCCGGGGCTCGCCGTCTTCGATTGCTACATGCAGGGCTGAGCGGCGCGTTTCGCCACGCGCTGGCGTTCGCGGAGCTCCAGGCGCGGACCTTCAGGCGCTAGGCTTGCTTGGCGGATCGGCGAACAAGGCTTCTCGATCTCCGGCGATGCACTGCTTGGGTCTTGCCGGGCTGTGGAACATCTGGTGTTCCCCGGCCTTCCCGTGCTAACGAGCAAACGTAAGCCCCTCGTCTGGGATGGGCACGAGGCAGGCCGCAAGGGGGCCGTCGTGACCGGTTACATCCTGGGTCGAGAGGTGTAGGATTAGCGTCGTGTTGGCGTTGCGGGTGGCGGCTTTCGGGGAACGGGGTTCCCTCCCGGCGACCCGGTTCTGGAAATGGTCGTTATCCATCCAAGTCGTAGACGAGGGAGATTAGTACATGTCGAGGACCATCGCGCAGACGAGCTCGGTCGAGCGGCTCCGGACCGGCAGCCTGTCGACGGCGACTGTGACCGGCGTCGTTCTGGCTGCCACGCTCGGGACCTTCCTGATCCTCGCGACCGGCTTTGCCGGTGCGGACGTTCTGCACAACGCCGCGCACGACGTTCGTCACGGAACCGCCTTTCCCTGCCACTAGGGTCGTGGTGACGGCATGGTCGGTGGGATCATCAGCCGGATTTTCCTGGTAGCCATCATCGGTGGTGCGCTTGCCGGCCTGTTCCACACGGCCATACAGCAGATTGCGGTCATCCCCCTCATCCTGGAAGCCGAGACCTACGAAACGGGTGACGCCGGGGCCGGTGCGCATAGCCATGAAGTGGCCGGGCAGGGCCAAGATGTGGCCGTCGGCACGCAGGGCCATAGCCACGACGAAGAAGCCTGGAGCCCGGAAGACGGCATCGAAAGGCTGGCCTATACGGCACTGGCGAACGTCCTTCTCAGCGTCGGCTTCGCCTTGCTGCTCTGTGCCGGCTTCGCCCTGAAGGGTGGGGTGACCTGGCGCAGTGGGATGCTTTGGGGCTTGGGTGGCTTCGTCGCCTTCAGCCTCTCACCGGGTATCGGTCTGCCGCCTGAACTGCCGGGCGCTGCCGCCGCCGCGCTGTACGATCGGCAGATCTGGTGGATCGCAGCAGCAGTCTGCGGTATCGCCGGATTGGCCCTGATCGCCTTTGCCAGGAAGCCGGTCCTGAAAGCGCTGGGTGCCGTGGTGCTGGTGCTGCCGCACATCATCGGCGCGCCGCAGCCCGACAGCCATGCCGGTCTCGCCCCGCCCGCGCTGGAAGAGGCCTTCATCTACGCGTCGCTCGCGACCAATGCGGTCTTCTGGGTCTTCCTTGGCGGCTTGACGGGCTATCTCTTCGACCGTTGGCCGGGCACCCGTGGAAAGCACAGCACCGTCACCGCCTGACGGTCACCGCCTGACGGTCACCGTCTGACGATCCGAAGCGCTCTTCCGATTCAGCGCGCATCCGCGTTGGGATCGGCCATGCGCGGCAGGGGGACGTTGCCCTCGCCGCTGTCGCTGCCGTCGAAGGCGCCGATGATGCTGCCGATCAGATCCGTCGACTCCTCCTTCTTTGGCGCCGCCTTCTTGGGTTCCGGCGGCTTGGCGGCGACAGCCGGCTTGGGGTCGCTGGGGGCCGGCTTGCCGCCGCCGGGCAACGGCTTCACAGGCTGACCTTCCAGGCCGGCAGTGACGATGCGCCGCCAGATCTCGGCCGGCAGGCGGCCGCCGGAGACCTTTTGCATCGGCGTGCCGTCGTCGTTGCCGACCCAGACCCCGACCACCAGATCGGCGGTGAAGCCCACGTACCAGGCGTCGCGGAAGTCCTGGCTGGTGCCGGTCTTGCCGGCGGCCGGCCGGCCCGGGTCGGCGCGCTTTCCGGTACCCCACTGCACCACGGCCTGCATCATGTCGGTCATCTGGTCGACCTGGCGCGGCGGCACCACGCGGAAATAGGCCTCCTCGGGCCGGCGGAAGAGGGTGGTGCCTTCGGTGCCCTGAATCGAACTGATGCCGTAGGGCCAGACGCCGCGGCCCTGGTTGGCGAAGACGGCGTAGGCGCCGGTCAGCTCCAGCAGGGTGACCTCGGCCGCGCCCAGCGACACCGCCAGGTTCTCCGGCAGCGGCGTGGTGATGCCTAGCCGTCGGGCTGCCGCCAGCACCCGGTCGAGCCCGGCCTGCTGGATCACCTGCACCGCGACCGAGTTCAGCGAGCGGGCGAAGGCCTCGCGCAGGGAGACCTGGCCGCGGTAGCGGCCGCTGTAGTTCTCCGGCTCCCAGTCGCCGATCTTGATCTTCTTGTCGACCATGCGGCTGTCGGGCGTGAGCCCGCTTTCCAGCCCGGCCAGGTAGACGAAGAGCTTGAAGGCCGAGCCCGGCTGGCGCAGCGCCTGGGTCGCCCGGTTAAACTGGCTGGTCTGATAGCTGCGGCCACCGACCATGGCCAGGATGGCACCGTCGGGTCGCATCGCCACCACCGCCGCCTCGCCGGCGCCCATCTCCGCACCTGATTCCGTCAGCACGTCTGCCACAGCCTTCTCGGCGATCGCCTGGATCCGGGGATCGAGCGTGGTGGTGACCGTGAGGTCACGGCGGACTCCGCCCAGGGTCTGGCGGGCCTGGTTCACCGCCCAGTCGGCGAAGTACTGGCCGTGGTCGTAGCCCTCTGGCTTGGACTGGCTCTTCTTCTCGTAGGCATCGTCCGCCTCCAGTGGGGTGACGAAGCCGGTCTCGACCATGGCGTTGAGCACCAGCCTGGCCCGCCGGTCGGCGAGATTGCCCTCGCGTGTCGGGTTCAGTTTCGAGGGCGCCTTCAGGAGGCCGGCCAGCACGGCGGCCTCGTAGAGTGAGACGTCCCGCGCTGACTTGCCGAAGTAGCGCCGAGCGGCGGCGTCGACACCGTAGGTGCCGGCCCCAAGGTAGACCCGGTTGAGGTAAAGCGTCAGGATCTGCGCCTTGCTGTAGCGGATCTCGAGCTGCAGCGACAGCAGGGCCTCCTGGATCTTGCGCTTCAGGCTGCGCTCGGGCGTCAGGAAGAGGTTCTTAGCGAGCTGCTGGGTGATGGTCGAGCCGCCCTCCACCAGTGATCCGGCACGCAGGTTGGTCAGCATGGCGCGCGCGATACCGATGGGATCGAGCCCGAAGTGGCTGTAGTAGCGCCGGTCCTCGATGGCGATGACGGCCTGGGGGAGGAAGCGCGACATCTCCTCGACCTTCAGCGGCTCGCCGTAGACGTCGCCGTAGCTGGCGATGGTGGTGCCGTCGTCGGCGGCCAGCATGATGCTGGGCTGCCGGCTGTCCTCGGCCAGCCGGTCGATCGGCGGCAGGTCCTGGCCGTACCAGAGCGCGACCCCGACCAGGGCGATGACCAGCCAGAGGAAGGCGGCGCCACCCCAGATGGTGAGCTGCAGCCAGCGCGGCCGTCCGCGCCGCTCCCCGCCCTCGCTCGAAGGGGGCTGCGGCGCCGAGGCCTTCCGGGTCGGTTTCGCGGGGCTTTTCGGGGCTGTCTTCGGCTTTGCCGCCTTGGGTGCCGGCGCTTTGGCCGGTGCGGCCTTTGGCGCACGCTTTTCCGCCACCAGTGTCGGCCGCTTCGACGTCCCGCTTGCCTTCTTCGCCCCCATCGCGCTATCCAGCCTCGTTTCCGTTTCGTTCCAAAGGCGGACAGCTCCGCCCCCTCAATCCCCACCTACCGACTTGCCGGCGAAAGTTGACCTCATGACGACAGACCTGGGCCATTTCACGATTCACCCGATCGCACGCGGCGATGCGGAGGAGATCGCGCGCATGGCCGCCGAACTCTCGAAGCACGAGGGCTCGCCGCCGCCTCTGATCGTCGCTGACGACCTGGTCAACGAACTGGACAGGCCGGACTGCGTGATTCAGGGCTACATCGCCATGCTGGGCACGCGGGCAGCGGGCTACTGCCTCTTCAGCCTGACTTTCGATACGGAGAGCGGCACCCGTGGCGCCTACATGTGCGATCTCTACGTGAGGGCCGAGGCGCGCCGCAACGGTCTTGGCCGCAAGCTGATGGCGGCGATTGCGCGCGACACCGCCCGGCAGGGCGGCACCTGGATCGCCTGGGGCGCGCTGGAGCGGAACGCGGAGGCGCAGCGCTTCTACGGCAAGCTCGGCCGCACCGAGGAGGGGGTGCAGTTTTGGAGCATCAGCAACGAGGTCTTCGCCCAGCTAAAGGCCAGCGGCTGAGGAACCGTGCCCCGCCACGGTCGGTCGGCGCGAGGTCCGCAGGGGCGGTGAGGGAGGCGGGCGTGGGGACTGACCGCACCTTGCTGGGCATCCTGCTGATCCTGGTGTCCGTCATCACCATGGCCTTCGCCGATGCCCTGGTGAAGCTGGTCAGCGCCGACCTCACTGTCTGGCAGGTCTTCGTCGCGCGCTCGCTGGTGGCGGCGCCGCTGATCGCCCTGCTGCTGTGGGCGCGAGGAAGCCGCTTCCGGCAGCGACCCAGCGGCTGGAGCCTGCTGCGCAGCGCGCTCTTGGTGCTGACTTGGCTTGCCTTCTACGCCTCCTTGCCGGTCCTGGACCTCTCGGTCGCGGCGGTCGCGGTCTACACCAACCCGATCCTGACTGCCTTGCTCTCCGCCCTGGTGCTCGGCGAGCGGGTGAGCGGCCGGCAGTGGGGCGGGGTGCTGCTGGGCTTCCTGGGCGTGGTGGCGATCCTGCGGCCCGGCAGCGAGGCCTTCTCCTGGTTCACCTTCCTGCCGATCCTGGCTGCGGCGCTCTACTCGATCGCCATGGTGCTGACCCGCAGCAAGTGCCGCGAAGAGACCTCGTTCGGGCTGGCGCTGTCTCTGCATGCCGCCTTCCTGCTTGCCGGCCTGATCGCGCTCCTGGTGCTGGCGCTGCTCGACCTGGGCCCAGAGACGCAGGCGGCCTATCCTTTCCTGCTGGGCGACTGGGCGCCGATGGGCTGGCGCGTCTGGGGCTTCATGGCCTTGATGGGCCTGCTGTCGGCAGCCTACTCGATCGGCGTTGCGCGCGCCTATCAGATCGCGCCGCCGCAGATCGTCGCCACCTTTGACTACGGCTATCTGGTCTCCGCCGCGCTCTGGGGCTTCGTCATCTTCTCGGAGCGCCTGGAGGCCATGACCCTCGGCGGCATGGTCCTGATCACGCTCGCCGGCCTCCTGGTCGCGGCGCCCAGGCGGCGGCCGGCAGGGGGCCAGTAGGCAGCGGTGGACTGCTCTAGGCGCGGACCCCCAGCAGCGAGGTCAGGGAGTAGCTCACGCCCTTGTTGACCAGGACGCTGAGCGCCATCCGGCCGATCTCTGCAGTCAGCTTGCCGGGCGGGGGCTTGACCGGCCGGGCGACCCGGCTCTCGGCGGGGAGCGGCCGCGCTGTGGGCAGCCGCTGGACTTCGGCCTTGAGCAGGGCGAGCAGGCCCTCGGCGTCGATCACCTCGGTGTCGTAGCTGACGGTGACGCAGGCCGCCTTGGGATTGAGGCGGACGCTGCGCACGCCGTCCAGGCCGCTCAGCTTGCGCAGAAGCTGTCCGCGGGCCGGCGTGTTGCAGCGCAAGGCCTTGCTGCGAAAGCGTAACCGGCCGGGGACATGGTGAAGATAGTCGCTCATGGTGCTGGCTCCGAGGTCTCTATCCTGTCTTGCCTCAGCTGCCCGGCAAAACACGGAAGGCGGGCGCGAAGTCGATTGACATGATAATGCGACTGGCTATCATTCACAACAGAGATCAATGACGAGTTTCCCAAAAATCCCAACATGATCGTCAGCACCGTCGCCGGGCGCATCCGTGTGCGTTCCCACCGTCTGAAAGTGAAAGACGTCGCCCAACGGGTCGAGGCAGAGGCCTCGGCGATCGCGGGTGTCACCGACGCGCGGGTGAACAGCGCAGCCGGCAGTCTCGCCGTGATTTATGACACCACTGCGATCGATACGGAGGCGCTGGAGGACCGGCTGGAGGCGCTCTGCATGACGCCTGCGGCCCGCGCGCCGAGGAAGAGCAAGGAGCTGTCGCGCCGTGTCAACCAGGCGACCAAGGTCGGTATGATGGCGACCCTGGCCACCTCGCTGGCATACGGTGCCCTGGGAAAGAAGAAGCAGCACATTGCCTTTGGAACAGCCTTCGTGGCCCTCGCCGGCGTGCACATGTTCCGTTACCAGAGCACCCTGATCCGCTAGGCGGATTGTTCCGCCGTCGAAGCGGCGGGGGGCTCTACCACCGGCTCCGCATCCATCTTCTTGGCGGACTTCTTGCTGCGCAGGTCCTTGACCGTCTCGGAAACCTTGTCGGAGACCTCGCTGGCGGTTCTCTTCACCTTGCCCGGAAGCTCGTGCGAAGCGCGCTTGACCGACTTGCGCAGCTTCTCGTCACGGTAGAAGTAGGCGCCGAGCCCGCCGATGACGGCTCCGGCAACGAACGGAACGAGAGGAAAGGCCATGGTAACCTCCGCTATGGCTGATTGAGTGGTTGGGAATCATGTGGCGGCGTCCGGCGACCGCTTCAAGCGCCATCGCTGCGCGAGTCCGGCCCGGCTGATCCGTTCAAACCGCGCAGCGCCCGGAGCAGCAGGCCGACGGTGGTGCCGTTGTGCAGCACCGCGGTCGACACCGGCGAGAGCCAGCCCAGGGCTGCCCCCAGCATCACCCCGGTGTTGATCCCGATCGCGGCCCGGTAGTTGGAGGCGACCAGGCGCATGGTGCGCTGCGCAGTGTCGAGCGCGGTGACCAGCAGTCCCAAGCGATCCTCCAGCAGCACGGCGTCAGCGGTGGCGCGGGCGAGTTCGGCACCGCGCGACATGGCGATGCCGACATCCGCGGCGATCAGGGCCGGCCCGTCGTTGACCCCGTCGCCGACGAAGGCGACCCGGCGGCCTTCGGCGCGGAGCTGCTCGATCACCTTGGCCTTGTCCTCCGGGATCTGCTCGGCGAAGAACTCGTCGATCTCCAGCTCGTCGGCCAGGGCCTTGGCACGGCTGCGCTCGTCGCCGGTCAGCATCACCAGGTGCCGCACGCCCAGCCCGCGCAGCGCGGCCAACACCTGCCTGGCATCGGGCCGCAGGCTGTCGCGCAGCGCGATCAGGCCGATCGCCTCGCCCTCGATGCCGACGAAGAGAATGGTCTTGCCCTCGGCACGCAGCGCCTCGATCCGCGGCTCGAAGGCGGCGAAGGAGAGGCCCTCGTGCTCCTCCAGATAGTGGCGGCTGCCGATCAGGAAGCGATTGCCGTTCATCGGGCAGCTCATGCCGTGGGCGACCAGGTAGTCGACCTCACCGTGGTCCACGTGGTTGAGCTGCTCCTCGCGCGCCTTGCGCACTACCGCCTCGGCGATGGGGTGGTGCGCATGCTCCTCGATCGAGGCGGTCATCGCCAGCAGGCGGTCGCGCGGCCAGCGCTTCTGGTCCAGCACCACCACGTCGGTCACCTTGAGGTGGCTTTGGGTCAGGGTGCCGGTCTTGTCGAACACCATCGTATCGATCTGGGCGAGCCGCTCGATCGCTTCGCCGCCCTTCAGTAGGATCCCGGAGGAGGCCGCTTGGTAGATGCCCGACTTGAAGGCGAGCGGCGTACCCAACTTCAGCGCGCAGGAGTAGTCGACCAGGAAGACCGAGGAGAGCCGGCGCTGGTCGCCGGTCAGCAGGTAGATCAGGCCGCCGGTGCCCAGGGTGATGTAGGCCCGTCGGTCGGCCATGCGCTCGGCCAGCCGCTGGGTATCGGACTTTTGGTCCAGCGACTGGTCGATGAAACGGGCAATGCGGGCGGTGGTGGTGTCGTTGCCGACGTGGCGGGCCTCGATCCTGAGCCGGCCCTCTTCGACCAGGCTGCCGGCGATCACTCGCTCCATTGCCTCCTTGCGGACCGGCAGCGGCTCACCGGTGATCGAGGCCTGGTTGACCAGCGCGGTGCCGTCGATGACCAGTCCGTCGACCGGGATCTTGTCGCCGGGGCCGACCTCGACCCGATCGCAGGTCTGGATCTGGTCGTCCGGGATCTGCACCAGTTGGCCGTCATGCTCGACCCAGGCCAGGATCGGCTCGGGCTGCAGCAGGTGGCGCAGCATGTGGTCAGACTGGCGCTCGGTTTGCCGCTCCAGATAGCCGCCGAGCTGCATCAGGAACTCGGTGATGTTGGTGGTCAGGTTCTCGCCGCGTGCCGCGGTGAGCCCGATCGCGACCGCATCCAGGACCTCGATCTTGACGCCCTTGCCGATCAGGGTGTCGAGGCCGGTCAGCAGGGTCTTGCCGATGTTCAGGAAGGTCAGCAGCCGGCGCAATGGCAGCGGCAGGAAGGGCAGGGCGACGATCAGTGCGCCGGTGGCGAGCAGGGGTGCCAGCTCGGCCGTTTGGGTCGGCAAGGGCTCGCCGCTGGGAATGCGCTCGCGCCGGAGGCTGCCGAGGATGGTGAGGATGGTGGTCCTGGTCGCGGTGCTGCCGTCGTACTCGAAGATCACGGAGCAGGCGTGACGGTTGATGCGCACGCCCTGCACCCCGCGGATCGACTCCAGCCAGACCTCGAGCCAGGAGAAGTCGATCAGGGGATCGACCAGGAAGGGTAGCTTGAAGCGCAGGCGCCGCGGTGTCTCGTGCACCAGTTTCAGGCCGTTGTGCTGTCTGACGACCGCCATATCCATCGGCTATCGGTTCCGTCACGTCGTTTGAGAGGCTCGGCCCCCGCCGGCCGGGTCGGCGGCGGGGGCCTGGCGGTCAGTCTTCCTCGTGCGCCTGGTGGGCGTGGAGTTCCGCCTCGGCGTCGCGGAATCGCTCCTTCATCTCCTCCACGCCGCCCTGCATCATCGACCAGATGCGAACCGCGCCCGTGATCGCCTTCTGCTGCACAGCCTCGTTGGTCAGCAGGTAGGCCGCGACCGCACCGAAGGCCAAGCCCTTCACCAGGTTCGCGTTCAGTAGTGGCTGTGCGGCGGGTGCCTGGGGTGCAGGCAGCGGAGCCGGTATGGCTTGCGGCGGCGCGGCCACATAGGTGGCCCAGGTCGGAGGATAGGCCCAAGGTCCAGGGGTCTGGGTGCCTGGCTGGGTGCCCGGCTGGACTGCGGTCTGCGGCGCGTAGCCGGGAGCGATAGGATAGCCGTAGGGGCTATTCATCGGCCTTGGTCCCGGCCTTGTCGGTTAGCGCATACATCACCGCCGTGCCGGCGGCCAGGGTGGCGGCCATCGACAGCAGCGGGTGGCGGCGGAACATCTGGCCAACGGCGGCAGCCGCGGTGGTGGCGACGGCAGTGGTGGCCCCGACCTTGGCGGTGTTCAGCATCGCCTGGCGCCAAGTCGCCTCGTCGTGGCGGATCCGGTGCAGGTTGACGGCGGCAGCGCCGGTCACGCCGACGACCGCCCCGGCACGGGCCGCATTCAACAGCAGGTTGGCATTGCCGTGGTGGCTGGTCTGCTGGTCGCCGCCCTGCAGCGGCATCATGGGATAGGTGTGGTTCATGCCTGCTTCTCCTCTTCGCCGGCTGCGTCCTTGTCCGATGCCTCGTCCGAGGCCTCGTCCTCGCTCTCGTCGTCATCTTCATCCGCTGCCGCCGAGGCCTTCATGCCGACCGAGGCCTTGGCGGCACCGACCAGGCTGCTGCGCAGCTCGTCGTTGGTCATCAGCAGGACCAGGGCGGCGCCCACCACCGCGCCCTTCAAGAACTCGCCGTCGCTGAAGTTGAAGAAGCCCTTGAGCAGGCCGAGGCCGCTCTTGTTCGCCATGTCGGTGATCGCGGCGGTGAGGGGTTCCGGCGCTGCGGCGGTGGCAGCGGCCGCGGGATCAGGGGGCAGCGGCGGGGGCGCGTAGCCGGGCGGGAAGGGCGGATAGCCCGGCGGCAGGCCGGCTGCGAAGGCCGGATGGTGGCCGAAGTGCGGTACCGTACCGGGGGCGGCGAGCTGGCCGGGCGGAACCGGCCAGCCGTAGGCAGCCGGCCCGTAGGCCGCAAAGGGGCCGAAGCCGGGGTGCATCGCGCCGGGATAGGCCGCCGTGCCGCCAGTCATGCCGGGGGGCATTGCCGCTGCCATTGCCGCTGCCATTTCTGGCCCGAAACCGGGCGGCGGGCCGAAGGGCTGGCCGCTGTCCTGCGCTTGACCTTGATCCTGGCCCATGGCCGGCTGGCCGGGACCGTGAGAGCTGTGGTTCATGTGGTTTTCCTACTTCTCCTGTTTGATGCGGTCGGTCGGAGCCGCTGGCGCTTGCCGGCCGACTAGTGGGATGTGCAGTCCTGGATCTCCTCGATCAGACGGCAGGCGAAGGCCCAGTCCGATGGCTCCCCCGCGCCGCCGGTGGGCAGATAGATCTCGAGACCGACATAGAGGGGCTGGGCGTCCAGCCAGATCTTGCTGGGGATCCAGGTGCGCGCGTCGGCCTCGGCAACGCTGGCGCCGACGTTGGCCGAGCCCGCCCCGCGATCCGACACGATGCGGATCAGGCGAACCCGGTGCTCCGCGACCAGATCCGAAAGCCGTGTGCCGATGCACGTCAGGAGGTCCTCGTCGTGGCAGAAGAGGTCGGCGCAGAGCCCGCGCTCGTCGAAGCCGCAGTGCAGGTCGACCATTAGGCGGTAGTGGTCCCGGACCTGCTGGCGGAGCTGCAGGTAGATCTCGCGATGCTGGGCATTGGAGTAGAAGCGCTGACCGGGGCTGCGCCTGGCCCGTGGGATGCCGTTGGGAATACGCAGCAGATCGATGTGCTCGCGGTCCAGCAGCGCCGACACCCGGTCGCCGAAGGCAAGCTCCTCGCGATGGATTCCGGTGACGAGCAGCGCGGGCCTGGTCATGGCTCATGTGCACCCTAACTCGCCGCGCCCCAACTCGGCGGGCGCAGTCTCGTGGCCGCAGGTGTTGACCTCCACCGTGATGTGGTCGAGGCCCGGAATGCCCGCCAGCCGGTGCCGGTAGCGGTCCGGGGCCGTGGGCTCGTGGGTGGCCAGCGAGGCGATGCAGGCCAGGCTCTTCGGCCCCACCCGCCAGACGTGGAGATCGACGATGCGGCTGTCGCCACCGCTCTCGACCAGGTCGCGGATTCGCTTCTCGACGGCCCTGTGGTCCTCGGCGTCGAGCAGGATGCGACCGCTCTCGCGCAGCAGGCCATAGGACCAGCGGGCGATGACCAGCGCACCCACCAGGCCCATCAGCGGATCCATCCAGACCCAGCCGTAGCGCGATCCGGTCCAGAGTGCGACGATGGCGAGCACCGAGGTCAGCGCGTCGGCCAGCACATGCAGGTAGGCGGCCCGCAGGTTGAGGTCCTTGCCCACCGCCCTCTCATGGGCGTGGTCCGCGCCATGCTGGTGATGGTGGTGCTGGTGGTGGTGGTGATGCTCGTCTCGCCCCAGCAGCCTGGCGCTGAGCAGGTTCACGATGAGGCCGACGACGGCGACCAGCATCGCCTCCTTGAAGTGCACCGTCTCCGGCTGCACCAGGCGGCGCAGCGATTCCACCGCAATCAGCAGGGCGACCATGGCCAGCACCACGGCGCTGGTAAAGCCGCCGAGGGTCGCGATCTTGCCGGTGCCGAAGGTGAAGAGGTGGTCCTTGGCGTGGCGCCGGGTCATGTAATAGGCCAACGCGGT
The DNA here is from genome assembly GCA_046233115.1 of Rhodospirillaceae bacterium N.6G. Lineage (GTDB taxonomy): Bacteria > Pseudomonadota > Alphaproteobacteria > Kiloniellales > JACOMY01 > JACOMY01. The sequence goes on from JBJXHM010000001.1 coordinate 456,678, forward strand.
GATCGAGAGCGCGCCGACGTGGGAGGCCATGTGCCAGGCGTCGGCCGTGAGCGCCATCGAGCCGGTGAGGCTGCCGGCGACCATCTCCACAACCATGGTCGTTGCCGTCAGGCCGATGACCCAGCGCGTGCGCCGCTCGGCGACGCGCTGGCGGGCGTCGCCGAAGTCATGGTCGTGTTGCCAGTCTGCAATCCTATGCATGGCGATCGCGCACTCCCGGCTGCTGAGGACAGCGGCGGCCCTGGCCGCGCGCTACTCCTTCCACGCGTAGATCTCGGTCGTGTGCGGATCGCAGCGGCAGCAAGCGCTGCCGCAGGCCGTTCCGGCCGGCAGCCTTTCGACTCGGCCCTTGGCGATCCACTTGGCAAGCATGCCGCGGAGCGCCTCGGGGTCGCTGTCGAAGCGTATCGCCAGGTCGGACAGTGCAGCCCGACGATGGCTTTGCAGGTAGTCGCGTAGCTCGGAGAGGATCATGGCTCGGGTCGCGCTCCTTTGCCTTGGGGGGTGGTGCAGGGACCGGCGTCAGGCATGGCCCGGCCTCGTGCCCATAGGGACGGCGCCGGGACGCTGGCCCCAGTAGTGCATCGCCGCGATGGTGCCGACGATGACCGCCAGTAGACCGGCGATCCAAGCGACGGACCGGCCCGGGTCGGCGCCGAAGGTAGCGATCTGGTAGAAGAGCGTTGCGCCGACGTAGGCGAAGCCCGTGGTCCAGAGCGCGACGAAGACGCTCCAGCGCGGCGTGGTCTCGCGCCGGACCGCGGCCATGGCGGCGACGCAGGGCATGTAGAGCAGCACGAAGAGCAGGTAGGCGAAGGCCCCGGTCCCGCCGTCGAAGCGCTCGGCCATGGCGCCGAAGGTACCGATCCCGACCTCCTGCTCCTCCGCAGCGAGGGTCTGGTCTTCGACGTCGCCGATATCGAGGCCCATCGGATCGAGCCAGCTGCCGAAGGCGTCGATCAGGTTGACCGGGATCGTCGCCAGGCCTTCCAGGATCGCCGCGCCCAGGTCGACGGACTCCTCCTCTTCGACCGGCGTCGGCAGCGCCTCCTCGGTCTTGTCGGCACGCCAGCTCATCGGCTTGGGGTTGGCCTGGCTGCGCAGCTCGGCGTCCGCCTCCTCGCCGAGTGCGCCGTAGAGCGAGTCGAGCGTGCCGACAACGGCCTCCTTGGCCAGCAGACCGGTGAAGATGCCGACCGAGGCAGGCCAGTTCTCCTCGGTCAGGCCGAAGGGGTGGAACAGAGGCGCGATCTGGCGGCCGATCTCGCTCAGCACCGACTTGTCGCTGTCCTCGTTGCCGAAGCTGCCGTCAGTGCCGACGCTGTTCAGCACGTTCAGGACCAGCACCATCGGCACGATCACGCGGCCGGCGCGGATGGCGAAGCCGCGGGTGCGCTCCCAGGTGCGCAGCAGGACGCTGCGCGCGGTGGGAACGTGATAGGGCGGCAGCTCCATCACGAAGGGCGTGACCTCGCCGCGCAGCAGGGTGTTCTTCAGGATCAGCCCGGTCACCACCGCGGCCACGATGCCGATCAGATAGAGCAGGAAGACCAGGTACTGGGCATAGGCCCCGAAGAAGGCTGTGCCGAACAGGGCATAGACCGGCAGGCGTGCGCCGCAGGACATGAAGGGCGCCATGGCGATGGTGATCAGACGGTCGCGCTGATGCTCCAGGGTGCGGGTCGCCATCACCGCCGGCACGGTACAGCCGAAGCCGACGATCATCGGCACGAAGGACTTGCCGGGCAGGCCGACGCTGCGCAGGAAGCGGTCCATGACGAAGGCCGCCCGCGCCATGTAGCCGGAGTCTTCCAGGATCGAGAGGAAGAGGAAGAGGAATCCCACGATCGGGATGAAGGTCGCCACCACCTGGATGCCGCCGCCGATGCCGTTGGCCAGCAGTACCGTCAGCCACTCGGGGGAGCCCAGGCTGCCCAGCAGGGCGGCGAAGCCGTCCACCGCGATGGCGCCGGTGACGATGTCGAAGGCGTCGATGAAGGCGCCGCCGATGTTGATGGTGAACATGAACATCAGGTGCATCGCCACCAGGAAGATCGGGATGCCCAGCGCGCGGTTGAGCACCACCCGGTCGATCTTGTCGGAGATCGAGCGCAGGACCTCACCCTTGCGTCGCATCACGCCCTCGACCAGGCCATTCACGAAGCCGTAGCGGGCGTCGGCCAGGCTGATGTCGATGTCGTCGCCCAGCTGGTTCTCGACCTCTTGTCTCAGGCTCGCGACGTGCCCCAATATGCCCGTCTCGACCAAGGTCAGCGCCAGGGAATCGCCTTCCAGCAGTCGGATCGCGAGCCAGCGTGCATCGCTGCCGTGCGCCTCGGCCGCCGCGGTGATCTCGGGCCGGATCCGGGTGACTGCCGTCTCGATCGGCGCGGGGTAGGAAACCTCTATGGTCGGACTGCGGCGCTGCTGCGCCGCGTCGCGGATCCGCGCCTTCAGGTCGCCGATCCCCTTGCCGCTCGCGGCCACCACCGGGACCACCGGGCAGCCCAGGCGGTCTTCGAGCTGCGCCACGTCGATGGCGATGCCGCGCTCCTCGGCGACATCGATCATGTTGAGTGCCACCAGTAGCGGCACCCGCATCTCCAGCAGCTGACTGGTGAGGTAGAGGTTGCGCTCCAGGTTGGAGGCGTCGGCGATGTTGAGGATCAGGTCGGCTTCGCGGTGCGCGACGTAGTCCCTGGCGATCTGCTCGTCGACCGAGACCTCGTCTTCCGCGACCTCCAGCGAATAGGTGCCGGGCAGGTCGACCAGCTCGTACTCGACTCCCTCGAAGCGGTAGCGTCCGACCTTGCGTTCGACCGTGACGCCGGGCCAGTTGCCGACGCGCTGCTTGGCGCCGGTCAGCGCGTTGAACAGCGTGGTCTTGCCGCAGTTGGGATTGCCGACGACGCCGATGACGACCTTTTCCGTCATGACGCTGCCCTCTCGACCTGCAAGGCCGCGGCCTCGTCCTTGCGCAGGCTGAGGCTGAAGCCGCGCACGCGCAGCTCGACCGGGTCGCCCATCGGGGCGTAGCGGGTCACCGTGAAGCCGGCGCCGGGGGTCAGCCCCATCGCCAGCAGCTTGCGGCGGTAGCCCTTGCTGCCCGCGCCGAAACCGACCACCCGGCCGGCTTCGCCCACCGCCAGGTCCCGCAACGTCATCGTCATCGCACTCGTTCCTCCACCTCCCGCCTCAGGCGGTCGTCACCATGATCTTCTGGGCCATGCCCTCACCCAGGGCCAAACGCGTCTCTCCGCGGATGACGACCAGATTGCCGCCCTGCCGCTGCGACACCTGCAGCTCGCTGCCGACGTTCAGGCCAAGCGAGGTCAGCCGCAGCTCCAGATTGCGGCCGCCGCGCAAGAAGGTGATCCGGACCCGATCGCCTTCCTGCGCCATGGCCAAGGGGAAGGCCTTGGCCCTGTTGTCGTTGAACGCCTCCATGCCGGCCTACCGCAGCGCCGATTCCAGGCGAAACGGCTCGTCGAAAGAGGTGAGGGCGATGAGACAGAACCACCTTTGCGGGTCGGTTCGGGGCGCATCCCTCGGACCAAACTGTTTGCTCATGTCTCCCGTCACCTCAACCGATAGGATCGAACAGCACAGATCTTCGGTGCCTGTTCGTGTTAAGAATGAGAATCGTTTTTATTCAAGTGATGATCTGAGTCAATTGCAATGTATGAATTTTTTGGATATCGAGTGAGATAAAAGGTGCAGCCAGCCTGTCTGAGAATGCGGATGAGTGCCGGTCTCATAAAAGGATTTGCGGCCATTGGTAGCGGGGTGGAAGGCTATGGTGAGCCGCCTGGCCAAGCAGGAGGAGAGGGGCTTGCCGCTTGCGAGGGCGCGCGAGTCCTCGAGGCATCGGGCTGGGTCGCGGCGGCGCCCGGCCAGCCCGGTTGGCGTCTGAGTGCGCCTCCGGGATCCACGTCTTTTGGTTGTTCGTCCCTACTGCACGGCCCGGAGCCCGCGGTCAAGCGATTGCGTCGTCAAAGACTCTCTCGAGACCGATCTCTCTGGATCCGATCTAGAAGTCGCTGCAGATGCCGTTGCGTTCCCAGTCGCCGTAGCGGGTGGGTTCGGGACCGCTGGGGCCGCCGATCTCCGGTACCTTGCCGTCCTTGGCCTGCTGCTCCGCCTTCAGCGCGTCGGCCGCCTCCTTCAGCTTCTCGGCCGGGACCGGCTTGCTGCGTGCGCGCGGCGCCTCCGGCAGAGGCTTGGCGGGATTGGGCTTGTGGCTGACGAAGAGCTTCATGGGAGCCAATCTAGGCCGGCGAGAGGAAAAAGGGTAGGGCGTCGGTGCCGCGGCGGCGGCGAGCATCAGCGCCTGCCACGCAGGGCCAGCGCCACGCCGCTCAGGGTCAGCAGGAAGGCGCCCGCCTCGCGCAGGCCCAGGGGTTCGCCCAGGATGGCGGCAGCCGAGGCGGCGCCGATCACCGGCACCAGCAAGAGGCCGGTCGCGGCCGTGGTCGCCGGCACGCGCTTCAGGGCGCCGAACCAGCCAAAGTAGCAGAGCGCCATGGGACCGACAGCCATGTAGACCATGGCACCTGCGCCCTCGAGGCTCAGCGCCCCGAGATCCGGCGTCGAGAGGATGCAGTCGATCACGATCATCGGCACACAGCCGAAGACGATCTGCCAGGCCGTCGATACGATCGGTGAGAGCGGCAGCGGCCGCCGGGCGGTGATGGCGCCGAGCGCGAAGAGGATCGCCGCAGAGAGCGCGAAGGCGACTCCCGGCAGCCGCTGGGCCAGGTCCTCGGGATGCACGCCCATCAGCAGGACCAGACCGCCGAACCCCAGCAGCAGCGCGAGCAGGCCGCGAGAGGTCGGGCGCTCGCCGAGCAGCGGCCAGGCGAGCAGGGTGGTCCAGAGCGGCATCGAAAAGGTGAGCAGCGCCGCCTCCGCCACATGCAGCCACAGCAGGGAGAGGGCGGTGAAGCCGGCCCAGGCGAAGACGTTGATGAGCGACGAAAGGGCGAGCCGGGGCAGCAGCCGGACCGGCGGCAGCAGGTCCTCGCCCCGCAGCAGCGCGATCAGGCCCAGCCCCACGGCGGCCGCCATGCCGGCGGTGCCGCGAACGAAGAGCGGCGGCCAGTCCTGCAGCGCGATCTTGGTCATCGGCCAGCCGACGCCCCAGCCGAACGCGGTGGCCAGCACCATCAACGCGCCGACGGCGGCAACGCCAGGGACGCGGCCTGCCTTCGCATCGGCCGCCGCCGTTCTGGCGCGAGAAGGACTATCGCTCATGCTGCGGCCGGCCGGCTCGTACGGCGGCGGTACAGCGTCTCTGACGAAGGGACTGGATCGCGGGGGATGGGTTGTCTCCAAACCATGACAGGCCGCTCAGCTATGACCCAGGCCTGCGGCGCTCACCAGGCAGGATTGCGGGAACCTGCTTAGCGTAAAGCGTGACAATGGTCCTCTCCGCCTGCGCGCCGGTCTCCCCGTTCGGGGGTGCGGCCGGCCAAGCCTTGCGGGGCCCCCTCGCGCACCTTAACTCTGGCTTGGTCCAAACCCCTCTTGCTCGGATGGCACATGAACTACGCCCGTACGACCTTCCTGCTCGCGCTGATGACGGCAATCTTCGTCGGGGTCGGCTATCTCCTCGGCGGTCCGGGCGGCATGGTCATTGCCCTGATCGTGGCCGCGGGCATGAACGTTTTCGCCTACTGGAACAGCGACAAGATGGTGCTGCGCATGTACGGCGCCAAAGAGGTGAGCGAGCGCCAGGCGCCGGAGTTCGTTGCCCTGGTGCGGCGCCTGGCCGAGCGGGCCGGCCTGCCGATGCCGAAGGTCTATCTGATCCAGTCGGATCAGCCCAACGCCTTCGCCACCGGACGCAACCCGGAGAACGCGGCCGTCGCCGCCACCACCGGCCTGATCGACCGCCTGACCTTCGAGGAGATCGAGGGGGTGATGGCGCACGAGCTGGCGCACGTGAAGCACCGCGATACCCTGACCATGACGGTGACCGCGACGCTGGCCGGCGCGATCGCCATGCTGGCGAACTTCGCGCTCTTCCTGGGCGGCAACCGCAACAACCCATTGGGCATCGTCGGCACCATCCTGATTATGATCCTGGCGCCGATGGCGGCCATGCTGGTGCAGATGGCGATCAGCCGGAGCCGCGAGTACGAGGCCGACCGCAGGGGCGCGGAGATCAGCGGTAAGCCGATGGCGCTGGCCTCGGCCTTGCATAAGATCGCCGGCGTGGCGGCGCGAGTCGATAACGACCAGGCGGAGCGCAACCCCGCCACCGCGCACCTCTTCATCATCAACCCGCTGCACGCCCGCTCCGTCGACTCGCTCTTCTCTACCCATCCCAGCACCGCCAACCGCGTCGCCCGGCTGGAGGAGATGGCCCGCAGCGGCGACTATTCGCGCGGTGCCGCCGCGTCTGCCTCCGGCCGCTCGAGCGGGCGTCGCCGGGGCGGTTCGGTGCCCTCCAGCGGCGGGACCAAGCGCGGGCCCTGGTCCTAGGAGCGCGGGGGACATGGCAGCGAAGAACGGACGCCCGCCGGCCGGGCTGGAGGCGCGCCGCATTGCACTCTCCTTGCTGCAGGAGCTGGTGGATCGCCGCCGCGGCTGGGACGAGGCGATGGCGGCAGAGGGCCGGCTGGCCGGTCTGCCGGCCCGCGACCGAGCCTTCCTGCGCCTGCTGGTGGCGACCCTGCTGCGCCGGCTGGAGGAGGTGGATCGGATCCTTGCCGGCCTGATGGAGCGGCCGCTGCCGCGCAAGGCGGCCGAGGCGCGCTGGGCGCTGCGGCTGGGGGCGGCGCAGATCCTCTTCCTGAAGACGCCGCCGCATGCGGCCGTGGCCACTTCGGTGGCGCTGCTCGGCGGCCGCGTCGCCGGTTTCCGCGGCCTGGTCAATGCCGTGCTGCGCCGCCTGTCGCGCGAGAGCCAGCCGCTGCCGCCGGCCGAGGCCGCCAGGATCAACACGCCCGACTGGCTGTGGCAGTCGTGGGCGGCCGCCTATGGTGCGGACAGGGCCGAGGCCATCGCGCTGGCGCACCTGCAGGACCCGCCGCTCGATCTCACCGTGGCTAGGGACCCTATGCTCTGGTCGGAGCGCCTGGGCGCGGAGCTGCTGCCGCTGGGCAGCCTGCGTCTGCCGCCGGGTGCCGGCGATCCGGCCGGTTTGCCCGGCTATCGCGAGGGTGCCTGGTGGGTGCAGGACCAGGCGGCGGCGCTGCCGGCACGGCTGTTCGGATCGCTCGTCGGCAAGCGCGTGATCGACCTCTGCGCCGCGCCGGGCGGCAAGACCCTGCAACTGGCCGCGGCCGGCGCCCTGGTGACCGCGGTGGACCAGAGTGCCGAGCGCCTGCAGCGGGTCGAGGAGAACCTGGCCCGCACCGGGCTCGCGGCCGAGCTGGTGGCGGCCGACGCCGCCGCCTGGCGGCCGGCCGAGCCGGTCGACGCGGTGTTGCTGGACGCGCCCTGCAGCGCCACTGGCACGCTCCGGCGCCACCCCGACATCGCGCGCCGGCGCCGTCCGGCCGACATCGAGGCGCTGCTGCCGCTGCAGGACCGGCTGCTGGCCGCTGCGGTCGAGATGCTGAAGCCGGGCGGCCTGCTGGTCTATGCCGTCTGCTCGCTGCAGCCGGAGGAGGGGCCGGAGCGCGTAGAGGCGCTGCTGGCAGCCGGGGCCGGCCTGCGCCGGCGTCCGCTCTCGGCCGAAGAGCTGGCCGGAGAGGCAACGCTGATCGACCCTCGCGGCGACCTGCGTAGCCTGCCTGCGCACCTGGCCGATAGGGGCGGAATGGATGGCTTCTATGCGGCACGTCTGGAACGGCTTGCCTGATCGCCCTTCGCGCGCTTAATGCTCTCCGGCATGGCCAAAGCTATCCGCATCGCACCCTCCATCCTCTCCGCCGACTTCGCCAAGCTGGGGGAGGAGATCCAAGCCATTGACCGCGCCGGTGCCGACTACATTCACGTCGACGTCATGGACGGTCACTACGTGCCCAACATCACCATCGGCCCGCAGGTGGTGAAGGCATTGCGCCCGCACAGCGCGAAGGTCTTCGACGTCCACCTGATGATCGCGCCGGTCGATCCCTACATCGCTGCCTTCGCCGAGGCCGGTGCCGATATCATCTCCTTCCACCCCGAGGCCGGGCCGCACGTGCACCGCACCCTGCAGCTGATCCGCCAGCAGGGCGTCAAGGCCGGCCTGGTGCTGAACCCCGCGACCCCGGTCGAGGTGGTCTGGCCGGTGCTGGACCTGCTGGACCTGGTGCTGGTGATGAGCGTCAATCCGGGCTTCGGAGGCCAGGCCTTCCTGCCGTCGGTGCTGCCGAAAGTGGCGGCGCTGCGCCAGGCGATCGACGCCAGCGGGCGCGCCATCGACCTGGAGATCGACGGCGGCATCACCGCCGAGACCGCACCGCAGGCGATCGCCGCCGGCGCCGATGTGCTGGTCGCCGGCACCGCCAGCTTCAAGGGCGGGCCGGAGCACTACGCCGACAACATCGCGCGCCTGCGCCGCTGACCGGACCCGGGAGATGGCGCAGGGCGCAGGCAGGGAAACAACGGGAAAGCGGCCTCGGCTGCCGGCCAAGCTGGCCCTGTCGCGTACGCGCTATAGCCTGGCCTGCATCCTCTACGCTCTGCCGCTCTACGAGCTGACCCTGCGCAGCACCGCCACGCGCGGAAGCTGCCCCACCGTGCCCGACTCCTGGCCCGGCATCGCTCAGCAGGGGCAGGAGATCGTGCAGGGCCGCTTCCTGCTGGGCGGCCTGCGCACCAACCTCAAGACCGAGTTCAACAAGGCGCGTCTGCCGCCCGGCGCTCTGGCGGAGCTGCACGGCTTCGGCTGGCTGCGCCACCTGCGCGCCTATGGCGGCGACGCCGCCCGGCGGCGCGCGCGCGAGCTGGTCACCGCCTGGATCCAGCAGCAGCGGCGCTGGTCGCGCACGGTCTGGGAGCCCGAGCTGCTGGCCGAGCGCATCGCCAACCTGATGGGTCACTACGAATTCTTCGCCGCGTCGGGCGAGGTGGCGCTGCGGCAGAGCCTCTTGCGCTCGGTCGCCCGCCAGGCCAAGCATCTGTCGCGCTGCCTGCCGGCCGGTCTCACCGGCTCGGCGCTGGTGACCGCCGCCAAGGGGCTGGTGGTGAGCGGCGCCTGCCTGGCCGAGGGGCGGCCTTACCTGGAGCAGGGCTGCACCCTGTTGTCGAAGATCCTGCCGCGCCAGGTGCTGGCCGACGGCGGCTATCTGGAGCGCTCTCCGGCGACGCAGCTCCGGGTGCTGCGCGACCTGCTGGACATCCGCGCCTGGCTGCACCTGGCCGAGGTCGAGACGCCGCCGGCGCTGATCGACGCGATCCAGCAGATGGGGCCGCTGTTGAAACTGATGCAGCACCCCGACGGCGGCCTCGCGCTCTTCAACGGCGCGGCCGAGGAGGAGGGGCTGATGGTCGACTTGGTGCTGCAGCGGGCCAGCAGCCGGCCGCGGCAGCTCCTCTCCGGCCCGCAGAGCGGCTTCCAGCGGCTGCAGGCCGGGCGCCTCTCGGTGCTGGCCGATGCCGGCCGGCCGCCGGGGCCGGGTCTCGACCGCATCGCCCAGGCCGGCACCCTGGCGATCGAGGTAACCGCCGGGCGCCAGCGCCTGATCGTCAACTGCGGCGCCTTCGCCAACGATCCTGAATGGGGGCTGTTGCTGAAGGGCACGGCGGCGCACTCCACCGTGACCCTGGCCGAGCGCAACTCCTCGGAGATCCTGGCCGGCGGCGGGCTGGGCCGGCGACCGCGCCAGGTCTCCTGCCGGCGCGACGGCCAGCTTTTGGAGATGAGCCACGACGGTTACGTTCCGCTCTTCGGGGTCGAGCATCACCGCCGCCTGGCGCTCAGCGAGGACGGCGAGGCCCTGGTCGGCGAGGACCGGCTGAGCGGCAGCAGCGCGGGGCTGGCCTACGCCGTTCGTTTCCACCTTCATCCCAGCGTGCAGGCTACCCTGATCCAGGGCGGCAGCGCTTGTCTGTTGCGCCTGCCGCGCGGCGAGGGCTGGCGCTTCCGTACCCAGGACATGGAGATCGCGTTGGAGCAGAGCATCTACTTCGGCCGGCCAGAGGAGCCGCGGCGCAGCCTGCAGATCGTGCTGAACGGTGTGCTCGACCCGCAGGGCACCACCGCACTCTGGTGGCTGCAGCGCGAGAATCAGGGCAAGCGCTGAGGGGACCTGCGCGGTCATCGCTGCTTGCCAAGCCGGGGCGCACCGTGCTTGTTGCGCCCTTTCCGCCATCGAATTCCGGGAATCTGCCATGACCGCGCTTATTCGGCCCGCTCGCGCTCTTCTGTCCCTCTCCGACAAACGCGGCCTCGAAGGCTTCGCCAAGGGGCTGGTCGAGGCCGGAGTGGCGCTGATCTCGACTGGCGGCACCGCGGCCAGCCTGCGCGATCTCGGGCTGCCGGTGGAGGAGGTGAGCGCCGTCACCGGCTTCCCGGAGATCATGGAGGGGCGGGTCAAGACCCTGCATCCCAAGGTGCACGGTGGCCTGCTGGCGCGGCGCGACAAGCCCGACCACCTGGCGGCGATGAAGGAGCAGGGGATCGCCGGCATCGACCTCCTGGTGGTGAACCTCTACCCCTTCGAGGAGACCCTGGCGGCCGGCGGCAGCGGCGAGGCGCTGATCGAGAAGATCGACGTCGGCGGCCCGGCGATGCTGCGCGCGGCGGCGAAGAACCACGCCTTCGTCGCGGTGGTGACCGATCCTGACGACTACGAGGACCTGCTGCAGGAGCTGAAGGACGCGGGCGGCATCGGGCTGGAGACCCGGCAGCGATTGGCGGCCAAGGCTTTCGCCCTGACCGCGACCTATGACGCCGCCATCGCCGGCTGGATGGCCGGCGAGCTGGGCCAGCGCTTCCCCAAGCGCTTCGCGCTGCCCGGCAAGCGGCTGGCCAGCCTGCGCTACGGGGAGAACCCGCACCAGCAGGCGGCAGTTTACCAGAGCGGCGTGGCCCAGCCGGGCGCCGTTTCGGCCAAGCAGCTCCAGGGCAAGGCGCTCTCCTACAACAACCTCGCCGATGCTGACGCGGCGCTGGACTGCGTCGCCGAGTTCAGCGAGCAGGCGGTGGTGATCGTGAAACACGGCAACCCCTGCGGCGTGGCCGAGGGATCGGAGCAGGCCGCAGCCTACGACGCGGCGCTGGCCTGCGACTCGGTTAGCGCCTTCGGCGGCATCGTCGCCTTGAATCGGCCGCTGAACGGGGCGACGGCCGGGCGCATCGCCAAGCTCTTCACCGAGGTGGTGATCGCGCCGGGCTTTGAGCCCGAGGCCCTTGAACTCCTCTCCGCCAAGCAGAACCTGCGCCTGCTCGACAGTGGCGGCCTGCCAGACAGCCGCGGTGCCGGCCTTGTGGTGAAGGCGCTCTCCGGCGGCTTCCTGGTGCAGGACCGCGATGCCGGAGCAGTCAGCGCGCAGGAGCTGAAGGTGGTGACCAAGCGCGCGCCGACGGCGGCGGAGCTGGCCGACCTGCTCTTCGCCTTCCGGGTCTGCAAGCATGTGCGTTCCAACGCCATCGTCTATGCTCGCGGCCGGGCCACGGTCGGCATCGGCGCCGGCCAGATGAGTCGCGTCGACTCCTCCCGCATTGCCGCCTGGAAGGCCGAGGAGGCCTTCGGGCCGCAGGGTGCCAAGGGCTCGGTCGTCGCCTCCGACGCCTTCTTCCCTTTCGCCGATGGCCTGCTGGCGGCCAGTGCCGCCGGCGCCACCGCGGTGATCCAGCCCGGCGGCTCGCAGCGCGATGCCGAGGTGATCGCCGCCGCCGACGAGGCCGGCCTCGCCATGGTCTTCACCGGCATCCGCCACTTCCGGCATTAGACGCGCGGCTATTTAATAGTTCCCAAACACATTTTATTGCGGCGCGCGGTAAGTCGTGCGCCGACTACTGATCGCTCGACCCGCTTCTTCCTGGACAGTCGGGGTCGAGTGGCCGAGACTGCTCGGCACGTCGATGGCTCAGCCTCGACCAATAGTCGCTCACGGCCGCTCCGGACGGGATTGTTTGGGGCGGGATTGTTGGAGCGAACAAAACAAGAACTAATTTCAGGGTGGACCACAATCATGCGCCAACAGCTCTTTACCAACGTGAAGATATTCACCGGCGAGGGCAGCAAGCCCTTTCCCGGCGAAGTCCTGGTCGAAGGCAATAAGATCACCAAGGTAGCCAAGGGCGAGGGCATCTCGCGCGACGGCGCCGACGTCATCGACGGCGGCGGCAACACGCTCATGCCGGGCCTCTGCGAGGCACACGGCCACATCTCCTACACCAACATGGTGCGCCTGAAGGAGATCGGCGAGGTGCCGCCGGAGGAGCACACCCTGCTGACCGCCGAGAACGCCAAGCTGATGCTCGACAGCGGCTTCACCAGCGTCTACTCGGCCGCCTCGTCGAAGTGGCGGCTGGAGGTGGCGATCCGCAACGCCATCAACGCCGGCAAGATCCCGGGCCCGCGCTTCAAGGCGGCCTCGCCGGAGGTCGTCTCCACCGGCGGGCTGGGCGACGAGCGCCAGTTGCACATGCACCACCAAGGCATCGAGATCATCGCCGACGGCCCCGACGAGGTGCGCCGGGTGGTGCGCACCCTGATCCGCGAGGGCGTTGACTGCATCAAGATCAACATCTCGGGCGACAACTACGTGCGCGCCGGCTTCGGGCGCCAGTGCTCCTACACCGATGCCGAGGTGGCGGCTGCGGCCGAGGAGGCACACAACCGCAACTGCTGGCTCTCCTGCCACGCCCGCGCCGACGGTTCGGTGCGGCTCGCGCTCAAGTACGGCTTCCGGGTCATCTACCACTGCGACTTCATCGAGGGCGAGACCTTCGACCTCTTGGAAGCGCAGAAGGACGAGATCTTCCTGGCACCGGCGATCGGCCTGATCTACGCCACCGCGCACGAGGCCAGGGACTGGGGCGTGACGCCAGAGGTTGCCGAGTACATGGAGATGTACACCATGCTCGACAACGCCCCGAAGATCTACGGCGAGCTGAAGAAGCGGGGCCTCAGGATCCTGCCGGGCGGTGACTACGGCTTCGCCTGGAACCCGATCGGTACCAACGCCCGCGACATCGAGCACTTCGTGAAGATCCTGGGCTTCACCCCGCGCGAGGCGCTGATGGCCGCCACCAAGTGGGGCGGCGAGCTGATGGGCATGCCGGACCTGGGGCTGGTGAAGGAGGGCTATCTGGCCGACCTGCTGCTGGTCAAGGGCGACCCGGTGAAGGACGTCACCCTGCTGCAGCACCGGGACAACCTGCTGATGATCATGAAGGACGGCCTCTATCACAAGCACCCCGGCATGCAGCAGGCGAGCGCGCCGAAGAAGGTGAAGCAACTGGCCACCGTTTGGGAGTAGGCTCAGTCGGTGGGTTTCAGTCAGGGACAGCGGGGAGGGGACGATGGTTGAGGGCAGGGCCGCCATGGCCGAAGTGACGGGCTCGGGCGAGCCCTTGGTGCTGGTGCACGGCCTCGGCGGCACCGGCAACGTCTGGATGGCGCAGGTGCCGGTGCTGGCCCGCAGCTATACCGTGATCCGTCCGGAACTGCCCGGTTCCGGACGGAACCCGCTGGTCGGCAGCCTCTCCACCGAGAGCCTGGTGGAAGGGCTGGTGACGATGATGGACGAGATGGGGTTGGAGCGGGTGCACCTCGCCGGGCATTCCTACGGCTCCATCCTGGCCCAGCACCTGGCCGCCAGCTATCCGGATCGGGTGATGAGCCTGATGCTGATCGGCGCCTTCCTCGGCCCGCCCGATCCGGCGCGAAAGGCGCTGCGCGACCGTGCAGCCAAGGCGCGTGCGGAGGGCATGATCGAGATCGCCGATGCCACCGTGCAGATGGGCACCTCGGCCCAGACCAAGGCGGCGCGGCCCGAGGTCGCCGCCTTCGTCCGTGAGCTGGTGATGCGTCAGGACCCGGAGGGCTATGCCGCCACCTGCGAGGCGATCGCCGAGACCGATCCGGCCGACCTGACGGCGGTCACCTGTCCGGCCCTGGTGGTGAACGGCGATGAGGACAACACCGCGCCGCCGGCTGCGGCGCTCGCCGTTGCCGAGGCGCTGGAGGATTCCGGCCTGGAGATCCTCGGCCGGTGCGGGCACTGGACCCCGCTGGAACGGCCGCAGGAGCTGGCGACCCTGATGGTCAACTTCCTGCTGGACTGAGCCGATGGGGGAGAGGGTCTTCCGGGACTACGACCAGGCCGGACTGGACGCGCAGTACAACAACCGAGCCCGCTTTCCCGACTTCGTCCGGCACTTCGAGGCCTGGGGCGCCTGGAGCGGGACGACGCGGGGCCGGCTGCCCTGCCACCTGGACCTGGCCTTCGGGCCGGGCGAGAGCGAGCGGCTGGACCTCTTCCCGGCGGAGCGGCCGGGCGCGCCGCTCTACCTCTTCATTCACGGCGGCTACTGGTACTCCCTGGACAAGTCCGACTACTCCTACGTGGCTGAGGGGTTCCGGCCGCACGGCATCGCCACGGCGGTCAACAACTTCGGCCTGGCGCCAGCCACCGACATGGACGAGATCGTGCGCCAGAACCGGGCGGCGCTGGCCTGGCTCTACCGCCACGCCGGGGACTACGGCTACGACCGCGAGCGCATCTATGCGGCCGGGCACTCCGCCGGCGGCCATCTGGCGGCGATGCTGCTGGCCACCGACTGGCCGGAGTGGGGCAGCGACCTGCCGGCCGACCTGGTGAAGGGCGCCTGTGCCATCGGCGGCATCTTCGACCTGGAGCCGATCCGGCTCTCCTTCCTGAACCAGAAGCTGCACCTGACCCCGGCGAAGGTCGCGGCCAACAGCCCGCTCAGCCAGCGCTACGCCTGTCCGGCGCCGCTGCTGCTGGTGGTCGCCAAGGACGAGTCGCCGGAATTCCATCGCCAGTCGGAGCAGATGGCCGCCTTCTGGCGCGGCCTCGGCTACCCGGCCGACCTGACGGTGCCGGAGGGCCTTGACCACTTCGACGTGGTGAACCAGCTGATCGATCCCGACTGCCCGCTGGTCAACCTGCAGCTCGCGCACATGCGCAGCGCATTTGCGTCTTAGGGCCGGTTCGCGATCAGGTGGAAACACCTGATCGCGAACCGCGCCGTGTTTCGAAGCAGTGCTGCGGCGCGGGCAAGCCTCTGCGTTCCCTTTCTGGCCGCGTCCAGTGGTCCTACGGTCAAGCCATAGGACGACAAAATAAAGTAATAACAAATAGTTGTCGTCCTTCGGCTTGACCGAAGGACCACTCTCCCCGCGCACCGCTATCAATGATTCGGGCGCGGTGTTTCACTCAAGGCGGCGTCCCTGGCGGCCGGGCAGGCTGCGGGCGGTGCCGCGCAAACCCAACAAGCCCCTTGGCGCGCTCACGCCGGCAGGCCGGCGAGCCGGTAGCCCTCGCGCCAGTGCTCGCGGTCTTGAGCGCGCAGGCACATGCTGAGCTGAAACTTGATCATGGTGGCGGCGTCGTGCTCGGGCGGCCGGCTCTGCTGGTAGGCGGCGAGTGCTGCCGCCACCTTCTCCGGCTCGCCCGCTTGCGCGCAGGCGGCCGCGAGGATCAGGTTCAGGAAGGCGGGGACGTGCTGGTAGGTGCTGTGGATCTCGATGACCCGGCGGTAGTCCCCGACCATGTAGCAGCAGTCGCAGAGCGTATCGAGGCGCTGGTCGTCGGCCGCGTAGGGCTCCAGCGCGGCCGAGCGGGCGAACCACTCCAGCGCCTCGTCCGGCGCCCCGCCGTAGGTCAGCGCACAGGCGCGCACGTAGATCACGAAGGGATCGTTGGGGTTCAGCGCCACCGCCTTCTCCGACTGGCGCAGTGCCAGCTCCGGCTCGCAGCCGACATGGTAGGTGAAGGCGGCGTAGGCGGCGACCACGGGATTGCGGTCGTCGAGGACCAGGGCGCGCTGGGCCGCCGTCTTGGCGCGTGCCATCGTCGCCTCCATGTCGCCGCCCAGGGCATAGAGGCCATAGGTGTTCGCCATCGCGATCCCGGCATGGGCGAGGGCATAGTCGGGATCGGCGGCGCCGGCCCGCTCGAACCACTCCACCGCCTTGGCGATGCCCTCGTTCCAGTGGGTCAGCGCCCAGCGCCCGCGCAGCTCGCAATCGTAGGCCGTCAGGTTCCCCGGATGCTTGCGCCGCACCTCGTCGAGCGTGCGGCGACGCAGGCGGCCGGGGATTGCGCCGACGATCTGGCGCACCACCTCGTCCTGCACGGCGAAGATGTCCTCCAGATCGCGGTCGTAGCGCTCGGCCCAGAGATGCGAGCCCTCGGCGGCCTCGATGAGCTGGGCGGTCACCCGGACACGGTTACCGGCGCGGCGCACCGAGCCCTCGACGATGAAGCGGGCGCCGAGGGCGGCGCCGGCCTGGCGGATGTCGTCGGCCTCGCCGCTGTACTTGAAGGAGAGGTTGCGGGCGATGACGAAGAGGTCGGGAAAGCGGCTGAGCTCCGTGATGATGTCCTCGGTCACGCCGTCGGAGAAATAGGCCTGCTCCGGGTCGGCCGACATGTTGGTGAAGCGGAGCACCGCGATTGACAGCTTCGCAGGGACGGAGGGCGCCGCGTCGGCCGCCACGGGTGTGTTCGCTCCGGGCGACCACTGCCAGACCCGTAGCGGGCGGTCGATGTTCTTCAGGCTCTGCAGCCCCAGGTCCGTGAAGGCGAGGTCGAGCCGGTCGCGCACCTGCTCGTGCACCAGGTCGGAGACGCAGACGCTGCCTGCCTGCGCTATGCTCTCCAGCCGGGCGGCCAGGTTCACGCCGTCGCCCAAGAGGTCCTCGCCGTCGACGATCACGTCGCCAAGGGTGATGCCGATGCGCAGGCGCAGCGGCCCGGCGCTCTCTTTGGCCAGGGCGCCCTGGATGGCGGCCGCCGCGCTTACCGCCTCCACGGCCGAGGGAAACTCGACCAGGAAGCCGTCGCCCATCTCCTTGAAGAGGCGGCCGCCGTGGGCCTCGATCTCGCGGTCGAGCAGATCGGCCTTCAGGGCCTTGAGCGCCGCCAAGGTGCCGGCCTCGTCTGCCCGGACAAGCCTGGAATAGCCCACCACATCCGCAGCGAGGATGGCAGCAAGGCGTCGATGCATGTCCCCTCCCGTCGGGTCGTGGTCACCTCTATCGCAGGGAGAAGCTTAGCAGTCCGTGCTGCCCGAAGCGACAAGTGGCCCCTATACAAGAGATCGATCGGCGGGGAAGGGGGCGCGCTACAGGTTCCAGTAGCTACCTTCCTTGCGGCCGATGTGGGCGACCAGCAGGTCGCGGGCCTCCTCCAGCTTGCGCTCGGCGGCGAGCGCGGCGATGCGGCGGTGCTCGGCGAAGGACTTGGCCATGTGGTCGGGGTGGGCGCCCAGGCGGTTGCGCAACGCCGCCATCTTGGCGGCGATCGTCTGGTAGGCCTCGTTCAGGTAGGCGTTGTCGGCGTGGTCGAAGAGCACCTGGTGGAAGCGGGTGTCGAGCTGCAGGTAGCGCCGGTCGTCGCCGGCCGCGCGCGCCTCGGTCATCTCCGCCACCACCTCGGCCAGGTGCCGCGCCAGGCCGTCGGGGGCGCGCGCCAGGGAGAGCTCCAGCGCCCGCGTCTCCAGCGAGACCCGCAGGTCGCAGATGTCGGTGAGCTGCTTGGGGCCCAGGGTGAAGACGAAGGTGCCGCGCTGCGGCTCGGTCCGTACCAGGCCCTCCAGCTCCAGGCGCTGAAAGGCCTCGCGCACCGGCGTGCGGCTGACCTCGAGGCGCGAGGCGATCTTCGCCTCGGACAGCGCGGTGCCGGGCTCTAGATCGCCGGAGACGATCTCCTCCCTCAGTGCGTCGGTGACCAGTCCGGTCAGGGACTTCGGCCGCTCGATCCGCAAGGCCATCCGCTTGGCGCTCCCCCAGTTTCGACACTGCCTGCCGGCCTCGTTCGCAGGTCCGGATCGGCCCAGGGACTATAGAGAAGCCACCCCTGACGTACAGTGCCTTAGCATTTGACATACTGTATGCCAGTATGTGAGAAGGTCTGCAAGAAGGCGGCCATAGATCGCCAAACGAGGGAGGTGGGAAACGTGCGTTCCCTGGAGAGGCTCTTCGTCGAGGCGAACCGTGTCCTCGTCGCGCTGGCGCTGGCGGCGATCTTCGCCATCGTCTTCCTCAACGTGGTCCTGCGCTACGGCTTCGGCAGCTCGCTCGCCTGGGCCGAGGAGACGGCGCGCTTCCTGATGATCTTCGGTGCGCTGGCGGCCGCCGGCCTGGCGCTGCGCCAGGGCGCGCTGGTCGCCATCGAGATGCTGCTGGACCTGCTGCCGCGCCCTTTGGCGCTGGCGGTGCGCTGGGGCGGGGTCCTGGCCATGGGCGCCTTCATGGCGCTGCTGCTCTGGTTCGGCTGGCGCTTCGTGGAGTTCGGCTGGAACAAGGAGACCATGGCGACCCAGGTCTCGCGCGGCATTCCCTACATGGCGATCCCGATCGGCGCCGCGCTCTTCCTGGTGCACCTGCTGCTCTTCGCCCGGCGCTACGTGGCCGGCGACTTCGAGCTGGGGGTCGGCAGCGACGAGGAACCGGCCGCCGTCGAGCAGGGGGAGGGGCGTTAGGCCGTGGCGCAGAGCCTGGTCATCCTCTTCGTGCTCTGCCTGGCGCTGGGGGTGCCGGTCGCCTTCACCATGGGCATCTCCGGTCTCGCCGCGATCTTGATCGAGGGCAAGATGAACCCGCTGGCAGCGATGCAGCGGATCTTCGCCGGCATCGACTCCTTCCCGCTGATGGCGGTGCCCTTCTTCATCCTGGCCTCGGAGCTGATGATCGCCTGCGGGCTGACCACCGCGCTGCTGCGCTTCGCCAACGCGCTGGTCGGCCACATCCGCGGCGGGCTCGGCCACGTCAACGTGCTGGTCTCCATGCTCTTCGCCGGGATCAGCGGCTCGGCGCTGGCCGATGCCGCCGGGCCCTCGGCCATCGTCATGCGGATGATGCGCAAGGCCGGCTACGAGCCGGCCTATGCCGGCGCGCTCTCAGCTGCCACCGCAACCATCGGGCCGATCATCCCGCCCTCGATCCTGATGGTGGTCTATGCCATCTCCGACAGCCGGGTGACCGTGGCCGGGCTGTTCCTGGCCGGTATCCTGCCTGGCTTTCTGCTGGGGGCGGCGCTGGCGCTGGCCAACCACCTGGTCTCGGTGCGCCAGGACTTCCGCGGCCGCGAGGAGCGCGCCTCCTTCGCCGAGATCCGCGACAGCATGGTGACCGCGCTGCCGGCGCTGATCATGCCCTTCATCATCCTGGGTGGGATCCTCGGCGGCGTCTTCACCCCGACCGAGGCGGGGGCGGTGGCCTCGGCCTATGCCCTGCTGCTTGGCTTCCTGCTGCGCCGCCTGGGGCCGGTCCGGCTCTACCGGACCTTCGTGCGGGCGGCGGTCACCACCTCGGCGGTGCTGCTGATCGTGGCCATGGCCTCGCTGTTCGGCTGGCTGCTGACCTACCTGCAGATCCCGCAGAGCCTGGCGGCCTGGGTGGCGGGCCTGACCGACGACCGGCTGACGGTGCTGTGCCTGCTGGCCCTCTTCGCGCTGATCTGCGGGCTCTTCATCGACACCCTGCCGGCGCTCATCATCCTGACCCCGGTGCTGGGGCCGATCGCGGCCCAGTTCGGCATCGACCCGCTGCAGTTCGCCATGATGCTCGTCCTCAATCTCACCATCGGCATGATCACGCCGCCGGTGGGGCCGGTGCTCTTCGTCATCGCCACCGTCGGCAAGCTGCGTATGGAGGCCCTCGCACGAGCGGTGCTGCCTCTGCTGGCGGCGGAGCTGGCGGTGCTGCTGCTTGTCATTCTCGTACCCGCCGTCAGCACCACCATTCCCACCTGGTTCGGGTTCACAAGGTAGTTTCAATAAAGGGAGGTAAAACCATGAGAACCATTGCGAATTTCCTAGGTGTCACGGCTGCGGTCGCGCTGGCCGTCAGCCCGGTCCTCGCGGCGCCGAAGGAGCTGAAGTACGCGCACTTCCAGTCCGCCGACCTGAGTTCGCCCAAGCATGCCGCGGCACTCGCCTTCGAGAGCTGCGTGGAGGGCAAGACCGGCGGCTCGATCGACGTGCAGGTCTATCCGGCGAGCCAGCTCGGCAATGGTGCTGAGATCATCGAGGCGCTGCAGCTCGGCACGGTGCAGATGGGCGTGGTGCACGACGGTCCGATCTCCGCCGTCTACAAGCCCTTCGCGGTCTTCGCCATGCCCTACCTCTTCGACGACCAGGCCATGGCCTGGTCCATCGTCGACGGCCCCTTCGGCGACGCCATGTTCGAGGACATGCGCGAGCAGACCGGCATCCGCGTCTTCGGCCTGGCCGACAACGGCGTGCGCAACTTCACCAACTCGGTGAAGCCGGTCGCCGAGCCGGCTGACATGGAGGGCATGAAGATCCGGGTGATGACCGCGCCGGTCTGGACCAAGCTGGTCGAGTCCCTGGGCGCCAGCGCCACCCCGGTGCCCTGGCCGGAGCTGCCGGGCGCCCTGCAGCAGAAGGTGGTCGACGGGCAGGAGAACGGCGTCACCAACATCCTGAACGCCTCGCTCTACCAGCATCAGACCTACGTCACCTTGGACGGCCACGTCTTCTCCTGGCACGCCTACATGATGAGCGACGACTTCTACAACGGTCTGACCGACGCCGAGAAAAAGGCTGTTGATCAATGCGTTGAGATAGCAATGGTGATCCATCGCGGCATGACCGCGGCGCAGGACGCCAACGCCGCCACCATCCTGGCCCAGAAGGGCATGACGGTGGTCCCGGTGACGCCGGAACAGAAGGCCGAGTTCCGCGCCAAGGCGCAGCCGGCGGTCCGGGAGTGGATCGTCGAGGAGATCGGCGAGGACTGGCCGAACCGTCTGGACCAGGCGGTCGAGGCCTACCGCAACCAGTAGCGCCGACCGGAGGCAAGATGGGCGGCAGGAGGGACGGTATGACCCGAAGCGAGGGACCTTTGGTCTGCGTGGCCGAACCCGGCTATGCCGACTACGCGCGTGAGCGCGAGATCCTGGCGCCGCTGGGCGCCGGGGTGGAAGCCATCCCCGCCGACCGGGATCTGCCGTCCCGCCTGGCCGCGCTGAACCCGGCCGCTCTCCTGGTGCGCGAGCGCAGGATCGACGCCGCCGTGCTGGCTGCCGCGCCCGGCCTGAAGGCCGTGGTGCGCTACGGCGTGGGGGTGGACAACGTCGATCTGGAGGAGGCGCGCAGGCGGCGGATCTACGTCGCCAACGTGCCCGACTACGGCGCCGAGCACGAGGTGAGCGAGCTGGCGGTCGCGCTCTATCTGGCGGTCTCGCGCCGCCTGATCGCGCGCGACGCCTCAGTGCGCGCCGGCCGCTGGGGCGTGGCTCAGGACGAGCCCATTCCGGGCCGCCGTGAGGCCACTCTCGGCCTGATCGGCTTCGGCCGGATCGCCCGCCGCGCGGCGGTGAAGTTCCGCGCGCTGGGCTTCCGCCGGATCCTGGTGAGCGATCCGGCGCTGAGCGAAGCGGAGGCGGCGGAGCAGGGGGTGGAGATCGCCCCGCTGGATGTGCTTTGCGCTGCCGCCGACCTGGTGTCCCTGCATGTGCCGCTGACGCCGGAGACCCGGCATGTGATCGACCGGCGACGCCTGGCGCTGATGTCGCCGGATGCTATCCTGGTCAACGTCTCGCGTGGCGGCCTGGTCGACGACGTCGCCCTGGCCGAGGCGCTCGCCGCCGGCCGGCTCTATGGTGCCGGGCTGGACGTCTTCGAGCGGGAGCCGCCGGCGGGGGATCACCCCCTGCTGTCGGCGCCCAACGTGGTGCTGTCCGACCATGCGGCCTGGTACTCCGAGACCGCGGTGGCGATCCTGCAGGGCAAGGCCGCCGAGGAGGTCCGGCGGGTGCTCGGCGGCGGGACGCCCGCGAACTGGGTCAACCCTTGGTGAGGTGAAGCCATGCTCTTGGACCGCTTGCGCGACCTGAAGGTCGTTCCCGTCATTCGTAGCGACAGCAGCCTGGAGGCCGAGCGGGCCTGCGACTGGCTGCTGGAGGCCGGACTGCAGGCGCTGGAAGTCACCCTGACCGTGCCGGAGGCCCCGGCGCTGATCCAGCGCCTGACCGCGCGGGCGCCAGACGCGCTGATCGGGGCCGGCACGGTGCTGGACGGCGAGTCGGCGCGGCGCTGCCTCGATGCCGGCGCGGCCTTTCTGGTGGCGCCCGCGGCGGTGCCGCAGGTGCAGGCGGTGGCGCGGGAGCGGGAGGCCGCCTTCATGCCGGGCGCGGCCACCCCGAGCGAGGTGCTGGAGCGCTGGCGCGAGGGCGCGACCCTGGTGAAGATCTTCCCGGCCAAGCTGCTGGGCGGCCCGGCCTTCCTCAAGACCCTGAAGTCGGTCTTTCCGGAGATCCCGCTGATGCCGACCGGCGGAGTCAATCCCGAGACGGCCGCGGACTACCTGGCCGCGGGTGCACTCTGCGTGGGCATGGGCGGCGAGCTGATGCCGAAAGCGGCACTGGCCTCCGGCGACAAGCAGGCGGTGCTCGACCTGGCGTGCCAGGCGCTCGCGGCGGTTAACGCCTGAGCGGCCGGCGGGGAGGGGGGCACAGGCATGCAGCCGGAGATCCTCTGCCTGGGCGAGCCCATGGTGGAGTTCAACCAGCAGCCGGACGGCCGCTACCTGGCCGGCTTCGGCGGCGACACCTCCAACACCGCGATCGCTGCGGCCCGGCAGGGCGCCTCGGTCGGCTACTGGACCCGGCTGGGCGAGGACAGCTTCGGCGACCAGTTGGTCCGGCTGTGGCAGGAGGAGGGGGTGGACTGCAGCCATGTCCGGCGCGATCCCGCCGCCCACACCGCGCTCTACTTCGTCACCCACGAGGCCGGGGGCCATCGCTTCTCCTACCGGCGCGCCGGCTCGGCGGCCAGCCGGATGCGGCCGGCCGACCTGCCGCACGCGCTCGTCGAGGGGGCGAAGATACTGCATGTCTCCGGCATCTCGCAGGCGATCTCGGAGACCGCGGCCGACAGCGTCTTCGCGGCGATCCATATCGCCCGCGTGGCCGGCTGCCGGGTCTCCTACGACACCAACCTGCGCCTGCAGCTCTGGCCGCTGGACCGGGCCCGCGCAGTGACCGAGGCGGCCATTAGGCTCTGTCAGATCGCGCTGCCGGGGCTGGAGGATGCGGCGCAGCTCACCGGCCGGGACGATCCCGAGGCCATCGCAGACCACTACCTGGGGCTCGGGTGCGAGATCGTGGCCCTGACCCTGGGGGCCAAGGGTACCCTTGTCGCGACCGCGGAGCGGCGCCGGCGGGTGCCGGTGATCCCGGTGACGCCGCTCGACGCCACCGCTGCCGGCGACACCTTCGACGGCGCTTTCCTGGCGGAGCTGCTGCGGACCGACGATCCCTTTCAGGCCGCGCGCTATGCCAACGCCGCAGCCGCGCTCTCGACCCAGGGCTATGGCGCGGTCGCCCCCATGCCGCGCCGCGCGGCGGTCGAGGCCCTTCTGGCCGAGGAGAAGACATGATGCAGCGGGCACTGGTGACCGGGGGAACCCGGGGGATCGGCTTCGGCGTGGCCGAGGCGCTGCTGGCGCGGGGCTGGCAGGTGCTGGCGACCGGCGTCAGCGATGCGGAGGTCGCCGCCTGTCCGGAGCGCTCCGGCCTGGAGGTGCAGCGCCTGGACGTGACCGATCAGGCCGCGGTCGATGCTCTGGTTGGCGGGCTGGAGGGGCTGGAGGGCCTGGTCAACTGCGCCGGCATCATCCTGCGCGAGGCGGAGTACGAGCTGGAGAACTTCCAGCGGGTGATCGAGGTGAACCTGGTCGGCACCATGCGTCTTTGCGTGGCCTGCAGGCCGCTGCTGCAGGCCAGCAGCGGCGCCATCGTCAACACCGCCTCGATGCTGAGCTTCTTCGGCGGCCCGCTGGTGCCGGCCTACTCGGCCTCCAAGGGCGGGGTGGCGCAGCTCACCAAGGCCCTGGCCGGGCGCTGGGCCGAGTCCGGCATTCGCGTCAACGCGGTCGCCCCCGGCTGGATCGAGACCGAGCTGACCCGCGGCCTGCGCGCGAACCCGGAGCGCGAGCAGCAGATCCTCGAGCGCACGCCGCTGCGCCGCTGGGGCCGGCCGCGCGAGGTGGGCGAGCTGGCTGCCTGGCTGCTCTCGCCCGAGGCCAGCTTCGTCACCGGCAGTGTGCAGACGGTCGACGGCGGCTACGCCGCGATGTGAGCCGGCAATCGAGAAACCATGAAGGAGTTGCCCAGATGCCCCTAGCCAAACCAGACGATCAGGCGATGATGCCCTACCAGCTGCCCTTTCCGGCCGAGGCGCTGGCAGAAATCGTGGTGCCGCAGGCGGTGCCCGAGGACGAGCGCCTCTGGGTGCCGCAGGCCGAGAACGTCTGGTTCCGGCCGCTCTGCCTCAATCGCTCGCAGGGCTACTGGACCAACCTGTTGCGCGTGCGCAAGGCCGGGGTGCTGTCGCGCCACCGCCATCCCCAGGGGGTGCACGGCCTGGTCCTGAAGGGCCGCTGGCGCTACCTGGAGCATGACTGGGTGGCCGAGACCGGCTCCTACGTCTTCGAGCCGCCGGGCGAGACCCACACCCTGGTGGTGCCCGAGGACGTCGAGGAGATGATCACCTTCTTCCAGGTGAACGGCATCATGTACTACGTCGACCCCTGGGGCGCGGCGCTGGGCTACGAGGACGTCTTCAGCAAGATCGACCTCTGCCGCAAGCACTATAGCGAGGTCGGGCTGGGCGCCGACTACGTCGAGCAGTTTATCCGCTAGAGCAAAGGGTAGAGCGGACTCACGCGACCAGGTGTGTCCGCATGATCGCGATCCGCTCTGAGCGACCTTCTGGACCTTGGTGGTCGGGGCCTCCTGAGCCTAGGTTTCAGGCCCGATCATCAAGCTTGAGGAGCAAGTCAGTGGGAGAGTCACGGGCGCAGGCCATCGCCAACCTGCAGATCGAAACGGACCGCGTCAGGGTCACGGAGTATCGCTTCCCGCCCGGCAGCGAGACCGGCCATCATGTGCACCCCCTGGACTACGTCATCGTGCCGGTGATCGGCGGAACCTTGACCATGACCAACGATGCCGGAGAGGCCGTGCAGGCCGAGTTGAAGGCCGGGGTCTGCTACAACCGCCTGGCCGGCGTGTCGCACAACGTGGTCAACGAGACCGACGCCGAGATCTGCTTCGTCGAGGTCGAACTGAAGCCGTAAATCCAGGGCGGATCGCGATCCGCTCTATCTTTCAAACTTGTAGAGCAGGGTGATGACAAATCGTTTCGATTTGACGTCTTCCTGCTCTCGAGCCGATCCGGCGCGATGGACCGCCCCTGCGCCAGGCGCGGGGCGGTATCGCGTCGGCCGGCGGCACTTTGCGGATTGGCTCGGGCCGCCCGGGCTGCTAACCGGGCGGCATGCAGAGCGACAGACCTGGAGGGACGCAGCTAGGCGACCCTGACGCGAGCAGCGCGCCGCGGCGCCGCGCCACCTGGATGGTGCCGGTGGTGCTGGTCGCCTGCACCGGCGTTTCGATTCTCTCGACCGACCTCTACCTGCCGAGCCTGCCGCATCTCTCCGGCCTGCTCGACACCGACATCACCACGGTTCAGCTCACCCTCAGCCTGAACATCGCAGCCTACGCCTTGTCGCAGTTGCTGCATGGGCCGCTCTCCGACCGCTACGGCCGGCGCTTCCTGCTGATCCTGGGGATGATCGGCTTCTTCCTGGCCACCCTGGTCTGCGGGCTGGCCGAAAACATCGAGACCCTGATCATCGGGCGAATCGGGCAGGGGCTGACCGCCAGCGTCGGCTCGGTGGTGACGCTTCTCATCATCCGCGACCTCTTCGAGGGCTCGAAGGCCGTACAGGTGATGGCGGCCTACAGCGTGGCGCTGGGGCTGATGCCTGCGGTCGGCCCGCTGATCGGCGGGCAGATCTTCGTGCATTACGGCTGGCAGGCCAACTTCCTGATCCTCGCCGCCGCGGTCCTGATCGTGCTGGCTTTGCTGGTGCGCTTCGTGCCGGAGACGGGGGAGCGCAACCCGGCGGCGCTACAGCCGCTGCGCATGCTAGCCTCCTACCGCGCCTTGCTGCTGAATCGCGCCTACCTGCGCTATTTCCTGCCGCTGACCTTCTCCTTCGCCTCGCTCTTCGCCTTCCTGAACGAGGGCACCTTCCTGCTGATCGACCACTTCGGCGTGGCGACCGAATCCTACGGCTTCTACCACGGCTCGATCGTGGTGGCTTACATGGTCGGCTCCATCGTGGTCGGACGGTTGGCCCACAGGGTGTTGCCGGAGCGCTTCGTCAAGCTGGGGCTCCTGATCGGCTTCGCCGGCACCCTGCTGCTGTTCCTGCCCCTTGTGCTGGGCCAGGAAAGCCTCTGGCTCATCATGGGCGGCCTTTGCCTCTATGCGGTCTCTCTGGGCTTCCTGCTGTCCGCCGGCCCGCTCTGCATGCTGGCGGCGGTGGGCGACGGCCCCAAGGGCTCGGCCTCGGCGCTGGTCGGCGCCGCGCAGATGGGGGCGGGCAGCCTGGCCGGCTTCATCGTCGCCTTCACCCACGACGGCACGCCCATGCCGATGGCCGCCACCATCGCCGGCTTCATGCTGCTGTCCTTCGCCGGCTACCTGCTGAGCGGTAAGCCGCCGGCCGGCAATCGCGCCTGATCGCTATCCAGCCGAAATGTAGTCGCGTAGCGCCGCGGCCTCGTGCTCGGTCTGGGCGATGCGCTCCTTCACGAGATCGCCGATGGAGACGATGCCCAACAGCTTGCCGTCCTCCAGCACCGGCACGTGGCGGATGCGCTTCTCGGTCATCACGCCCATGACTTCGGCGATGCTGTCGGCCTTGCTACAGGTGATCACCGTGGCGGTCATCAGGGCCGAGACCGGCTCGCCCAGGGCAGCCGCTCCCCTGGCCGCGACGGCCCGCACGATATCGCGCTCACTCAGCACGCCGGCGATGTTGCTGCCTTCCATCGCCAGGATTGCACCGATGCCGTGCTCGGTCAGGACCTTGGCCGCCTGCTCCAGACTTACACCCGGCGCGACGGTGACGACCTTGCTGCCCTTGCCGGCAAGAATCCGTTCTATGGTCATGGCCTTATCCTCCTGCTTTCCGGCCCGCCGAGCCGCACCACCGCCTTCCGCCAAAGCGGACGGCGGTCGCAACGATCCGACGTCTTGCCGTCTCGGAGGGCCGCCCCTAGGGCCGGAGAGCCTCCGCTCGGCAATCTGCTCCCTCTCCCCCTGCCGGCCCGATCGGGCCGTCTCTGCCGGCAGAGGGAGAGAGCCGGAACGGCGCGCGTTCTTGGTCGCACGCGTCTGTTATCAGTGAGAAAGTATGCGACGGTCGCGGCGGAGCCCGCAAGCCTTGCGGGCCGGCCGGTCGGTTGCGATCATTGGCGCCCTGGCCTGGGGATCGGGTAGAGAAGCTTGTGGCTAAGACGCTGAGCGCAGGGCGGCACAGAGACCGGAGCCGGCGCCTGGCGGCCCTGGTGATACTGGCAGCCAGCGTCGGTCTCGCGGGGGCCGGGCAGGCAGACGAGGCCCGCTGGACCTGGTTTCAGCAGGACGACGCCACCGGCGACTGGGGCGGCCTTCGCACAGAATTGACCGACGCCGGGATCGCGCCGAACCTGAGCTATTCCGCGGACTTTCTGGCCGATCCGGTCGGTGGCGAGCGGCAGGGCTCGGCCTATGCCGCAGGCCTCTACGGCTCGCTGGAACTCGACTTCGACACCCTCTTCGGACTGGAGGGAAGCAGCCTCTTCGCCTCGGCGATCTGGGATCAGGGCAACGATCTCTCGGCCCAGGACATCGGCAATGTCTTCACCGTCGCCAACAACTTCAACGGCCGTTCGCTGCGCCTGGCCCAGTTCTATCTGCAGCAGCAGGTCTGGGAGGGGCGGGTCGAGGCGGCAGCCGGGCGGCTGGCGGCGGGCGACGACTTCGCTGCCTCCGACCTCTACGACTACTATGTCAGCGCGGCGATCAACTCCAACCCGCAGAGCCTGGCGCAGAACAGCGCCTTCACCGTAGCGCCCTTCGTGCAGTGGGGCGCCAGGGTCGCGGTCGAACCGGTCGAGCGCGGTTCGATCAAGCTCGGCGTCTACGTGAAGAACCCCTCGACGGAAAACCTGAACGGCGACGGAGAGGACTTCGCCTTTCGCCTGTCCAACGGCGTGCTCGGCATCGTCGAGATCGGGTTCGAGAAGCCGGCGGAGCCGCTGCTGGGCGACCTGCCCGGACACCTGGCGGTCGGCGGCTTCTACAACACCGGCGACTTCGCTCTGGTGGATCAGGGCTCGGGCGAGGAACGGGGCAACTACAGTCTCTATCTCACCGCCGAGCAGACGCTGTTCCGCGAGCCTGGCAGCCGGACCCAGGGGTTGACCGCTTGGACGGCCGTCACCGTCGCACCGAAGCAGGCTATCAACACCTTGCCCTTCGCGGCCTATGGCGGCGTCCTCTATACTGGCCTACTGCCGGGCCGCGACCAGGATGTCACGGCCTTCGGCCTCTACTACGGCTCCTTCAGCGACCGCCTGGAAGATCAGAGCTTCGAACTGGTGCTGGAGGCGAACCACCGCTTCCAGATGGCGCCCTGGCTCTATCTCACCCCCGATGTCCAGTACGTGGTCAACCCGAACGGGGGCGGCATCCCCGACGCCCTGGTGGTGGGTGCGGAACTCGGCATCACGTTTTAGGACGCTCGTCGGCGCGGGGGGTCAGTCCTCGGTCTCGCCGCCGTCGATGGCCTGGGCGATGAAGGCGCCGGCTTCCATGATGTCGGCGACGATGGCCTCGCGGGCCTTGGGGCCGTCATGGGCCGCCAAAGCGTCGAGCGCTGCCTGGTGGTTGTCGTCCAGCGCCTGGACCAGGGTGATGTCGCGGAATAGCAGGTTCAGCGACGGGCCGATGCGCAGCCAGAGACCATGGATGATCTGCAGCAAGGTGTCGGAACCGGCTGCCCGGTAGATGGTGAAGTGGAACTGCTCGTTGGCGGCGAGATAGGCCTTGGAGTCCTGGCGCTCGATCGCCTTCAGCATCTTGGCGTTGGCGCGTTCCAGCTTCTGCAGTCCGCTGCGCTGGATCGTCCTGGCGGCCTCCTCGGCGGCCATGCCTTCCAGGGCGGCGCGCACCTTACGCAGGTCCTGGACGGTATCCGGCGTGATCACCGGCACCCGGTAGAAGCGGTTGGGCTCGGCGGCCAGCGCGCCCGCGGCGGCGAGGCGCTGCAGCGCCTCGCGCACCGGGGTGGGACTGACGCCGAAGGCCTCTGCCAGCCCGCGCACGGTCAGGGACTGACCGGGCTCGAAGCGTCCCATCATGAGCGCGTCGCAGAGGCTGTCGTAGACCCGCGTGCGCAGGGTCTCTCGGCTCACCTGCAGCACCGGGGCGCTGAGGGCGGCCGAGAGGTTTGGCGTGGGCGCCGACTGGCGCCCTGGGGTCTTCGACACGGCCATGACGGTCAGGCGGCCAAGGACACGCCTTCCGCGACCAACTCGTCCTGCACCTCGCGGAGCGACAGGGACAGGCGCTCGATGCAGGCATCGACCTCTTCGCGGGTGATGATCAGCGGCGGCGAGAAGGCGACCGCATCGCCGTTCGGCAGCGCGCGGGTGATCAGGCCGTGCTCCAGCGCCTTGTTGGCGATGCGGATGGCGACCTTGTGGCTGGGATCGAAGGCCTTCTTGGTGGCCTTGTCCTGCACGAACTCGACGGCCGCGATCAGGCCGACGCCGCGGACCTCGCCGACCTGCGGGTGGTCGCCGAAGACGGCCATCAGGCGCTCCTGCATGTAGGCGCCGACCGTGGCCGAGTTCTCGACCAGCTTCTCGTTCTCGAGGATGTCGAGGTTGACCATGGCGGCGGCGCAGGAGACGGGGTGGGCCGAATAGGTGTAGCCGTGGCCGAAGACGCCGAGGTCGCCCGAACGCTCGACCAGTACGTCCCAGACCTTCTCGCCGACGATGCAGGCCGAGAGCGGCTGGTAGCCGGAGGTGATGCCCTTGGCGATGGAGACCATGTCGGGGTCGATGCCGAAGGTCTCGCTGCCGAACATCTTGCCGGTACGGCCGAAGCCGCAGATCACCTCGTCGGCGATCATCAGCACGTCGTACTTCTTGAGGACGGCCTGCATCTCCGGGAAGTAGTTCTCCGGCGGGACGATGACGCCGCCGGCACCCATCACCGGCTCGGCGATGAAGGCGGCCACGGTCTCGGGGCCTTCGCGCTCGATCATGGCTTCCAGCTCACCGGCCAGGTGGCGCGAGAAGTCGGCATCGCTCATGCCCTCGGGCTTGTTCCAGTAGGCGTGCGGGCTCTCGGTGTGCAGGATGCCGTCGATCGGCAGGTTGAAGGCCTTGTGCAGCAGCGGCAGGCCGGTCAGGCTGGCGGTGGCGACGGTGACGCCGTGGTAGGCGCGCTTGCGCGAGATGATCTTCTTCTTCTCGGGCCGGCCAAGCAGGTTGTTGTAGTACCAGACCAGCTTGATCTGGGTGTCGTTGGCGTCGGAGCCCGAGCAGCCGAAGAAGACGCGAGCCATCTTGCCCGGCGCCATCTGCTTAACCCGGTCGGCGACCAGGACCGGCGCCTCGGTTCCCATCGAGGCGAAGGAGTGGTAGTAGGGCAGCTTCTCGAGCTGCTCCTTGACCGCCTCGGCGATTTCGTTGCGGCCGTAGCCGATGTTGACGCACCATAGGCCGGCCAGCGCGTCGATGTACTCGCGGCCGTTCAGGTCCTTCAGGTACACGCCCTTGCCCTCGGTGATGATCCGGGGACCGGTTTGCATATGCTGTGCGAGTGCCGTGTAGGGGTGGAAGAGGGACTCCTTGTCCATCTCCTCCAAGGTGAGGTTGTGTCGTGCGGAAATGGTCACCACTGCGTCCTTCCCTAGCTATCTGCGGACATGCGGCGCGCATCCCTTGAGCCGCAGCGGCGCCGGGACCACGTCGAAAGCAACTTGACTGAGATATGTGATATCATCCAATCTGCGGTCAGGCCAAGGGGGCTTTTTGCTTCTCGCCCAGTCGGTCCGAACCGGCGCCGGATGGTACGGGCAACCGCACCATCTTCGCGACGAGAGCGACCGAGACGGCGAAGCAAAGCCCTTACGCATGCGTGCGATAGGCCGACCAGCCGACCTATGCAACGGGGAGCGAGAATTATGAAGGTTTTTGCACGGAGTTTTGCCTTGGCGTGCGTGGCCAGTGTTGGCCTCGCCGCGGGCGCGTCCGCACAGGATGCGGACAAGTGGTGGCCGATCAAGGTCTACGATGCCTCCAGCGGTTCCAACGTGGAGGTTGAGTACTCGCCGGTCGAGAAGGCCGAGAAGCCCTGGAACATCTGCGTCCTCTTCCCGCACATGAAGGACAGCTTCTGGGTTGCGGTCGCCTACGGCATCGTCGAGGAGGCCAAGCGTGAGGGCGTCAACATGACCCTCTACGAGGCCGGTGGCTACGTGAACCTGCCGCGCCAGCTCTCGCAGTTCGACGATTGCATGGCCGGTGGCTTCGACGCCATCGTGGTCGGCGCGATCTCCGAGGCCGGCCTGTCGCAGAAGTTCCAGGAGGCGATCGACAAGGGCATCCCGGTGATCTCCACCGTGAACCCGGTCGCCGAGGCGCCGACCACCGCCAAGATG
The DNA here is from genome assembly GCA_046233115.1 of Rhodospirillaceae bacterium N.6G. Classification (GTDB taxonomy): domain Bacteria; phylum Pseudomonadota; class Alphaproteobacteria; order Kiloniellales; family JACOMY01; genus JACOMY01. Next base: position 488,300 of record JBJXHM010000001.1, read on the forward strand.
TACGTCGAGTTCGACAAGATGGGCGAGCAGACCGGTCGCTACCTGACCGAGTTCATCGGCGGTGAGAAGGCCGAGGTCGTGACCTTCCCGGGTCCGGCAGGCTCGGGCTGGGCCGAGTCCTTCAACGACGGCTTCAAGACGGCGCTCGCGTCCGCGCCCAACGTCACCATCCTTGACGAGAAGTTCGGCGACTCCGGCGTTGCCGTGCAGCTTCAGCTGATCCAGGACGCCCTGCAGGCCTATCCCGACATGAACGTGATCTGGGGTACCGCGCCGACCGCCGAGGCGGCCATCGGTGCCGTGGCCGAGATCGGCCGCGAGGGCGAGATCATGATCATGTCCTCCTATGAGAACCAGGCCATGCTGGACGCCATGAACCGCGGCGAGATCCTGGGCTTCGCGACCCAGTATCCGGTGCTCGAGGGCCGGGTGGCCATCGACATGGCCGTGCGCGCCCTGGAGGGTAAGGAGGTCGCGGCCTTCATCAAGCCGATCCCGGACATGATCTCCAAGTCCACCGTTGACAGCATCGACATGAGCCTGGTGCTGGCGCCCGCCGATTGGACGCCGGTCTACTCGGTCGAGCAGTAACCCCTGTCCTGGCCGGAGCGCTTCCCATCCGGGAGGCCTCCGGCCATCCTTTTTTGCGTCGGCACGAGGGGAGCCGAGAGGGCCGCGCGGCATCGTCGCGCCCCTGTGAAGGCATCAGCTATGGCCGGACGCGCGCTCTTCTTCGAGGATAGAGGCTTGAGGCTGCCGCGAGGCAGTGGACGACTGCGATAAGTGGGGCAAAGAGTGGAGCAGGTGCTGGCAGAACCACGAGACAGAGACCAACCCGGAGCCGCCGGCGAGGCAAGGCCGCTGCTGCGGATGCAGCGGATATCGAAGCGTTTCCCGGGCGTCCTGGCACTGGATCAGGTCGATTTCGACCTCAAACCCGGCGAGGTGCATGTTCTCTTCGGCGAGAACGGTGCCGGCAAGTCGACCCTGATCAACGTTATCGCCGGGACCTTCGGCCCGGATGGCGGCAGCTATCAGTTCGACGGTGAGGAGCTGCGCTCGCTGACGCCGCACAAGGCGCGTCTGATGGGCATCTCGCCGGTGTTTCAGGAATTCTCCCTGGTTCCCGACCTCACCATTGAGGAGAATCTTTTCCTTGGCCGGGAGCGTCGACGCTTCGGCTTCCTCAAGACTTCGTCCATGCGCAAGCGCGCGGCGGAAGTGATCGCCGATCTGGGCTTCGATCTCGATCCCAAGGCCAAGGTGCGCAGCCTCTCGCGCGCGCACCAGCAGATGGCCGAGATCGCCAAGGCGCTGATGACCGATCTGCGCATCCTGATCCTCGACGAGCCTACGGCCTCGTTGACCGAAAGCGAGACCTACCGCCTGTTCGAGTTGATCGACAAGCTGCGCGATCAGGGCGTCGGCATCATCTACGTCTCGCACCGCATGCGTGAGATCCGCCAGCTTGCCGACCGCATCACCGTGCTGCGCGACGGCAAGCTGATCAAGACACTGAGCGCCGAGGGTGTGACCGAGAACGAGCTGGTCGAGCTGATGACCGGCCGCAAGATCGATGTGCTCTTCCCCTCTATCGATCACAAGCCGGCCGAGACCCTGGTCGCGGTGCAAGGCCTGACCACCCTGGGCCACGCCGTCGACGGGGTGGATTTCTATGCTCGCGCCGGTGAGATCACCGGGGTGGCGGGGCTGGTCGGCTGCGGCAAGTCTGAGCTGATCCGGGCGATCTACGGCCTGGAGCCGATCGAGTCCGGCAGCGTCACGCTCTCCGGCGAGACCTATCACCATCCCCGGCCGAGCCAGAGCCTGGAGCAGGGTGTCTGCTACTTCCCCTCCGACCGGGTGGTCGAGGGGCTGGCGCTGACCCGGCCGATCCGTGAGAACGCCTCCATGGCGGCCCTGAACCTGGAGCAGTTCGCGCGCCGCAAGATCCTGCAGCGCTCCAGCGAGAAGCGGGTGATCCAGGAGATCGTGGACCGCTTGCGGCTGCGTCCGCCGAACATCGAGCGGGTGGTCGGCAACCTCTCCGGCGGCAACCGCCAGAAGGTGATGCTGGCCCGCGGCCTGACCCGCGAGACCAGGGTCTTTCTCTTCGACGAGCCGACCGTCGGCATCGACGTCGGCGCCAAGGTCGAGGTCTATGAGTTGATGAAACAACTGGTCGAGGCGGGTGCCGCCATCGTCCTGGTCTCCTCCGAGCTGCCGGAGGTCCTGCACCTCTCCAACCGCGTCTACGTCATGCACCGCGCCCACATGGTGGCGGAGCTGGCCGGTGACGACATCTCCGAGCAGAACGTGCTGGCCAGCTTCTTCGAGGGCGACCAGCAGCTCGCGGCCAAGATGGCTGGTGGCAAGATAGCCGGCGAGGGGAGGGCCAGGGCATGAGCGACCACAGCCTCGCGGCCGGACATCTCTCCACCTCCGAGAAGCTCTCGCGCGGCCTGCTGGCGATCGGCCTGCTGCCGATCCTGCTGGTGCTCATCGTGGTGGTGGTGTCGCTGGTGGAGCCGCGCTTCACCGGCCTCTTCAACATCCTGAACATCCTGCGCACGACCTCCTTCCTGGCGATCGTCGCCTGCGGCCAGATGCTGGTGCTGATCACCGGCGGCTTCGACCTCTCGGTGGGTGCCCTGGTGGCGCTGACCTCGACGGTGATGGCCAAGGTCATGGCGCTGATGATGGCGGTGATGCCGGAGGACGTCGGCCTGGTGATCTTCATCGGCGTGATGGCCGGCCTGGGCTGCGGGCTGGCGATCGGCCTGATCAACGGGCTCTGCGTCGCCTTCCTGAAGATCTCGCCCTTCATGGTGACCCTGGGCACCATGTGGATCGCCACCGGAGTCGGCCTGCTGCTGACCAACGGCATTCCCGTCTATGGCATGCCCGACGAGTTCGTGAAGCAGTTCGGCCGTGCGCTCTGGTTCCCCGGCTTCCTCTCCGATCGCGGTCTGCCGGCGACCTTCTACGTCGCCATCGCCATCGTGGCGCTTGTCTGGCTGGTGCAGCGGCGCACCCTGCTGGGCCGCTACATCTACGCCATCGGCGGCAACCAGCAGGCGGCCATGGTCTCTGGCGTGGCGACCTCCTTCTACCTGGTGCTGACCTACGTGCTCTGCTCGCTGCTGGCCTCGACCAGCGGCATCCTGGCGACCGCGCGGCTGGGCTCCGGCCAGGCCACCATGGGCGGCGACCTCTTGATGCTGCAGTCGATCGCGGCCGCGGTGATCGGCGGCGTCTCGCTACGCGGCGGCATCGGGCGGGCGGAGATGGTGGCGCTCAGCGCCTTGTTCCTTTCGATCCTCACCAACGCGATGAATCTGATCAAGATCGACAGCAAGATGCAGGTGGTGGTCCTCGGCATCGTCCTGGTCGCCGCCGTGGCCCTCGACGAGCTCGGCAAGCGGAGGCAGCAGCGTGACTGACGCGACGGGAAGCAGCGGCAGCAGCCGCGCCAGCCGGCAGGTGATCGTAGCCCAGCTGCTGCTACCGCTGGCACTGGTGGTGATGTACCTGGGTTTCGCCGCGGTCGAGCCCACCGTGACCTCGCTCGCCAACATCAACAACATCCTGACGCAGGCGAGCTACCTCTTCATCTTCTCCTGCGCGCAGATGGTGGTGATCGTGACCCGGGGCTTCGACCTCTCGATCGGCACCAACGTCTCGGCGGTGAGCGTGCTGACGGCCCTGGTGATGACCGGCATCGTCGGGCCGGAGGGCGAGGGCATCTTCTGGGCGGTGCTGCTGGGCGTGCTGACCGGCCTCGCCTTCGGAGCGGCGGTCGGCGCCTTCAACGGCGTGGTGATCTCCTGGCTCCGGGTCAATCCCTTCGTCACCACCCTGGGCAGCCTCAACATCTGCCTGGGCGTGGCCTCGATGTCCTCGGAGGGCCGGCCGGTCTTCAACGTGCCGCGCGGCTTCAGCGAGGTTGCCTATTCCGGCAACATCCTCGGCATCGACCTGCCGATCATCTATGCGGTCCTGGTCGGCATCGGGATCTACCTGCTGCTGAACCACACCGTGCTGGGGCGCTCCTTCTACATCCTCGGCTCCAACCCGCGTGCGGCGGAGGTTGCGGGCCTGCCCAGCCGCCGCTACCTCTCGCTGGCCTATGTGATCTGCGGCGTGCTAGCGGCGGTCGGCGCGCTGCTGCTGACCGCGCGCACCGGTTCCGGCGAGCCCAACCTGGGCGGCGGCCTGCGCCTGGTCGGCGAGTCGATCGCGGCCGCGGTGATCGGCGGCGTCTCCCTGCGCGGCGGCGTCGGCGGGGTGCAGTCGGTGGTGATCGGCACGCTCTTCATCACCGTTCTGTCAAACGGCATGAATTTGACCAAGGTCGACGGCTATATTCAGATGGTGGTCCTGGGGGCGGTGCTGATCGCCGCCATCGTCCTGGACCGGATCAGAAGCACGCGTTTGTGAGGCAACGGCTAGACCTACCCGCAAGGAGAACAACAATGGCTATCAGCATCAACTGCGACATGGGCGAGGCGTTCGGTCTCTATCGGATGGGCGACGACGAGGCGATCATGCCGCTCATCACCGTCGCCAACGTCGCCTGCGGCTTCCATGCCTCCGACTTCAACCACATGCGCAAGACCGTGCGCCTGGCCAAGCAGCATGGCGTCGCCGTGGGTGCCCATCCCTCGCTGCCGGACCTGCAGGGCTTCGGCCGGCGCGAGATGAAGATCGGCCGTGAGGAACTGGCCAACTGCCTGATCTATCAGATCGGCGCGCTGAAGGGCTTCCTCGAGGCCGAGGGCATGGCCCTGAACCACATCAAGCCGCACGGCTCGCTCTACGGCATGGCCGCCCGCCAGGAAGAGACGGCGCACGCGATCTGCGATGCGGCCGACGTCTTCAAGGTGCCGCTGTTCGGCATGGTCAACACCCTGCACGAGACGATCTATCCCCAGCGGGGTCACAAGTTCGTGCCGGAGTACTACGCCGACCTGGACTACAACGACGACGGCTGGATCGTGATCACCCGCGAGCATGCTCCGGTGGACCCGGCCGAGACTGCGATCCGCTGCAAGCGCGCGGTGACCGAGGGCAAGACCAAGGCGATGTCCGGTAAGGATGTGGATGTCCGCGGCGAGAGCGTCTGCGTGCATTCCGACACGCCCAACGCGGTCGAGGTCGCGGTGGCCATCCACGAGGCCCTGAGCCCGCTGATGGCACAAGCCGCGGAGTAACCGACCAGTCCCATGAAGAAGGTTCTGATCGCCAATCGCGGCGAGATCGCCTGCCGCGTCATCCGCGCGTGCAAGGCGCTGGGGCTCGGCACGGTCGCGGTCTATTCCGAGGCCGATGCCGGCAGCCTGCATGTGGCCAGCGCCGACGAGGCCTACCTGCTGGGTCCGGCCAAGGCGGCGGAGAGCTACCTCAAGGTCGACAAGATCCTGGAGGCGGCGAAGCAGAGCGGCGCGGATGCGGTGCATCCGGGCTACGGCTTCCTCGCCGAGAACGCCGACTTCGCCCATGCCGTGGCCGAGGCCGGGATGATCTGGGTCGGCCCGCGGCCGACCACGATCGTGGACATGGGCGACAAGGAGCGCGCACGCCTGCTGGCCAAGTCGGCCGGCGTGCCGATCCTGCCGGGCAGCGCGCGCTTCGGCGAGGGCGACCTGGAGGGCCTGGCCGAGGCCGGCGAGGCGGTCGGCTATCCCCTCCTGGTCAAGGCCTCGGCCGGCGGCGGCGGCATCGGCATGCGCCTGGTCGAGGGGCCGGGCGACCTGGAGAAGGTGGTGACCGCGACCCAGGGCATGGCCGCGCGCTCCTTCGGCGACGGCACGGTCTTCCTGGAGCGCTTTGTGCGCCGGGCGCGGCACATCGAGATCCAGGTCTTCGGCCTGGGCGACGGCCACGCCGTCCATCTCTTCGAGCGCGAGTGCTCGATCCAGCGCCGCTTCCAGAAGATCGTCGAGGAGAGCCCGGCGCCGGGTCTGCCCAAGGCGACGCGCCAGGCGATGGCGGCCGCCGCCGTCCGGCTGGCCGCGCAGGAGCGCTACCGCGGCGCCGGCACCATCGAGTTCGTGGTCGACGGCGAGAGCGGCGAGTACTTCTTCCTGGAGATGAACACCCGCATCCAGGTCGAGCATCCGGTGACCGAGATGATCACCGGCACGGATCTGGTGGGCCTGCAGCTCCGTCTTGCCGTCGGCGAGCACCTGGCGCTGGAGCAGGACGAGATTTCGGTCTCCGGCCACGCCATCGAGTGCCGTCTCTATGCCGAGAACCCGGCCAAGATGTTCCTACCGCAGCCCGGCACCTTGACCACCCTGGTCTTCCCGGAGGCGGGACCCGAGGTGCGCATCGAGAGCGGGGTGCGCGAGGGCGACACCATCACCCCCTTCTACGATCCGATGATCGCGAAGATCGTCTGCCACGGCGCGACCCGCGAGGCGGCGATCGCCAAGAGCCTGGAGACCCTGCGCGGGATCGAGCTGGCAGGGATCGTCACCAATCTGGACTTTCTGATCCGGACCCTGGACCATGCGGCCTTCCGCGCCGGCGACTGCCACACCGGCTTCGTCGAGCAGCACAAGGCAGACCTGATCGGTTAGAGCAAATCCCGAGCAGACGGAAACGTCTGCGACGACGATTTGCTTGGTAGGATAGAGTTCGAGAGCACTGTAGCCGAGCCTATGCGAGGCGGAGGTGTTCGAGGGGAACCTGATTTTTTGAGCGCCCGGACCAACGGGCAGCGGAGGCTTTGCAGATGACGAGAAAGGGGGAGGCATGATCTACGACGAGCCGCGCTATCTGCCTGGCGGCGATCGCTACATGCTGATCGAGTTCGGCAACGAGATGAACCTGGAGCTGAACTTCAAGGCCCAGGGCCTGGCGGACGCCATCGCCGAGCACAAGACCAAAGGCGTGATCGAGACCGCGCCCTGCTTCGCCTCCATGTTGATCCACTACGAGCCGGAGGAGATCTCCTTCACGGATCTGCAGACCGAGATGGGCAAGCTGATCGGCTCGCTCGGCCCCTCGGACAACATCGAGCTCGACAGCCGCCTCTTCATCTTCCCGACGGTCTACCTCGACCCCTGGACCAAGGAGTGCGTGGCCGACTACATCGAGAAGATCACGCCGAAGCAGACCGATCCTGAGTTCGTCGCCGAGCTGAACGGGCTGGAGGACGTGCAGCAGCTCGTCCGCGTGCACTCCGGCACCGAGTACTGGGTCGCCTCGCTGGGCTTCTGGCCTGGTCTGCCCTTCCTGATGCCGCTCGACCCGCGCTCGCGCCTGACCGCGCCGAAGTACAACCCGCCGCGCACCTGGACGCCGAAGGGCACCGTCGGCATGGGCGGGGCGGCGACCGCGATCTATCCCGAGCACCTGCCCGGCGGCTATCAGATCTTTGCCCGCACGCCGGTGCCGATCTGGGATACGGAGAAGCGCTTCCCGGCTTTCGAGCGCTCGATCTGTCTGTTCCAGCCGGCCGACCGCATCCGCTTCGTGCCCTGCTCGGTCGAGGAGTTCGAGGCCATCGAGCGCAAGGTCGCCGAGGGCACCTATCAGTACAACATCATCGAGTATCAGCGCTTCTCGGTCGCCAACTACAAGGCCTGGGTCGAGACGCTCGATCCCAACCAGCGCTTCTAGAGGGGGACCTGAGCATGCTGAAAGTCATCAAGCCGGGCCTCGAAACCTCGGTGCAGGACTGGCCGGGCCGCTACGGCTTCTGGAACCAGGGCTTCCCGCCCTCCGGGCCGATGGATTCCTGGTCGCTGCGCCTGGCCAACGTGCTGGTCGGCAACGAGCCGGGCGACGCCGGTCTGGAATGCCAGTTCATGGGTCCGACCCTGGAGTTCGAGCGCGACGGCGTGGTCGCGGTCACCGGCGGCGACATGCAGCCCAAGCTGGACGGCGAGCCGGTCCCGCTGTGGGAGAGCATCGCGGTGAAGGCCGGCCAGACCCTGGCGCTCTCTTTCGCCAAGACCGGCGCGCGCGGCTACATCGCGATCGCCGGCGGCATCCGCACCGAGCCCTGGCTGGGCTCGCGCTCGACCTTCCATAAGGCCGGCGTCGGCGGCATGGAGGGCCGGGCGCTGAAGGCGGGCCAGTCAGTGCCGGTCGGCAACGAGGTCAAGGGCGAGGCCGGGCGCAAGGTGAAGGAATCGGCGCGTCCGCCGATCTCCACCGACAAGCGCTGGGTCGTCGAGGTGGTGCCGGGTCCGAACGACGACTGGATCGACGCGGCCGGCCAGGAGCGCTTCCTCAGCGCCGACTGGAAACTCTCCGGCAAGTCGGACCGCACCGGCTTCCGCCTGGAGGGGCCGGAGTGGACTTTCTCCGAGAAGGCCTACAATAAGGGGCCCGAGCACGGCTCCGAGCCCTCGAACATCCTGGATCACGGCTATCCCTGCGGCGCCATCAACCTGGCCGGCCAGACGCCGATCATCCTGGTGAATGACGGTCCCTCGATGGGCGGCTTCATCAATCCCTACACCGTGCCCCAGGCGGCCTTCTGGAAGCTGGGCCAGGCCAAGCCCGGCGATGTCCTCAACTTCAAGGCGGTCAGCGTCGAGGAAGCCCAGGCCCTGGCGCACGAGATGAAGGTGACCTGCACCGAGGCCTCTGTCGAGTAGGGGCCGAGTAGGAGAGGGGCCATGGGGCAGAGCTGGATCGGCGCGCCGGTCCGCCGCAAGGAGGACCAGCGTTTCCTCACCGGCCGCGGGCGCTATGTCGACGACATTCGCCTGCCGGGCATGCTGGCCGGCGTGGTGCTGCGCTCGCCGCATGCCCATGCCGCCATCCGCCGGATCGATACCGCCGCCGCCGAGGCCCTGCCCGGCGTGCAGCTGATCCTGACCGGGGCGGATATGGAGGCGGCCGATGTCGGCGGCCTGCCCTGCGGCTGGATGGTGCACTTCGACGACGGCCGCGAGATGGTGCAGCCGGGCCATCCGGTGCTCTGCTCCGACGTAGTGCGCCACGTCGGCGATCCCGTGGCCTTCGTCGTCGCGGAAACCAGGGCGCAGGCGCTGGATGCGGCCGAGGCGATCGAGGTGGACTACGCACCCCAGGCCTCGATCACCGATCTTGCCTCCAGCGTCTCGCCGGAGGTGGCGCAGGTCTGGGAGCAGGCGCCGGGCAACCTCTGCTTCGACTGGCACAAGGGCGACGCGGAGGCGGTCGAGGCGGCCTTCGCCGCGGCCCACCACGTGACCAAGCTCAACCTGATCAACAACCGGGTGCACGCGGCGCCGATGGAGACCCGCGGCACCATCGGCGATGTCGATCCGGCGACCGACCGGGTGACGCTCTATACCTCCAACCAGAACCCGCACATCATCCGCGTGCTGCTGTCGGTTGCTACCCTGAAGATCCCGGAGGAGCAGATCCGCGTGGTCTCGCCCGACGTCGGCGGCGGCTTCGGCATGAAGATCTACCACTACGCCGAGGAGGTGCTGGTGGTGATGGCGGCGCAGCGTATCGGCCGGCCGGTCAAGTGGATCGCCGAGCGCAGCGAGAGCTATCTCTGCGACACCCACGCCCGCGATCACGTGACTGAGGCGGCGGTGGCGCTGGACAGCGAGGGGGTGGTAACGGCGCTGAAGGTCGACACCATCGCCAACATGGGCGCCTATCTCTCCACCTTCGCGCCGGCGATCCCGACCTTCTTCTACGCCAACCCCATGCCGGGTCCCTACAAGACCCGCGCGATACACTGCCGGGTGCGCGGCGTCTTCACCAACACCGGCCCGGTCGATGCCTACCGCGGTGCCGGCCGGCCCGAGGCGACCTATGTGCTGGAGCGGCTGATGGACCGCGCCGCCTGGGAGATGGGGATCGACCGGGTGGAGATGCGCCGGCGCAACTTCATCCCGACCGAGGCCTTTCCCTACACCTCGCCCTTGCTGTGGACCTACGACGTCGGCGACTTTCCGCCTTTGCTCGACAAGGCCATGGAGATCGCCGACTACGCCGGCTTTGAGGCCAGGCGGCAGGAGGCCAAGGCGCGCGGGCGCCTGCGCGGCTTCGGCTTTGCCTTCTACCTGGAGGCCTGCGGCATGGGCCCCTCCAAGATGCTGAAGGAGGAGGGCGGCGGCGCCGGGCAGTACGAGGTGGCGCAGGTGCGCGTGAACCCGACCGGCTCGATCACGGTGCTGACCGGCAGCCACACCCACGGCCAGGGCCACGAGACGGTCTATGCCCAGCTTGTGGCGGAGAGCCTGGGCTGCGACATCGACCGGGTGCAGATCGTGCACGGCGACACCGACCGCGTGCCCTACGGCATCGGCACCTACGGCTCGCGCTCTCTGGCGGTCGGCGGTTCGGCACTCAAGCTGTCTTTGGACAAGTTGATCGAGAAGGGCAAGGTCATCGCCGCCCACCTGATGGAGGCGGCCGCAGCCGACATCGTCTTCGAGGACGGCACCTTCAAGGTGGAGGGCACCGACCTCTCGGTCGAGTTCTCGGCCGTGGTCAATGCCGCTTACAACCCGCACGACTTCCCGCTCGACAAGCTGGAGCCGGGGCTGGACGAGACCAGCTACTTTGAGCCGCCGGACTTCACCTTCCCCTTCGGCTGCCACCTGGCGGAGGTCGAGGTCGATCCCGAGACCGGCCGCACCGAGGTGGTCTCGCTGATGGCGATCGACGACTTCGGCGTCCAGGTGAACCCGCTGGTGGTGGCCGGGCAGATCCAGGGCGGCCTGGCGCAGGGGATGGGCCAGGCGCTGATGGAGCTCTGCCATTTCGATCCCGAGAGCGGGCAGCTCCTTAGCGGCTCTTTCATGGACTATGCCATGCCGCGCGCCAGCGACCTGCCGTCGATGCGGATCGACCACCTGACAACGCCCTGCCGCAACAACCCCTTGGGCGTGAAGGGCTGCGGCGAGGCCGGCGCGATCGCGGGACCTGCGGCGGTGACCAGCGCGGTGCTGGACGCGCTGCGCCCGCTGGGGGTCACCGACCTCGACATGCCCCTGACCCCGGAGGCCGTCTGGCGCGCCTGCCAGGCAGCCCAATCGACTTGACGCAAACCGCAACGAAGGAGTGAGACCATGGCAGAGGAAGTGCGCACGCAGACTGCCGGCAACATGTGGAAGGTGCTGGTGAAGCCGGGCGACAAGGTCTCGGCCGGCGACACCCTCTTCATCATGGAGGTGATGAAGATGGAGGTGCCGCACGAGGCGACCGCAGACGGCACCGTCAAGGCCGTTCACATCGAGGAAGGCCAGGAAGGCGTCGACGCTGATTTCGTGGCGGTGGAGATCGACTGATCCGGCGCGCCGGCACCAGTGACGGCTTGGGGGGCCTTGCATCCTGTGAGGGGATGCAAGGCCTTCTTGCTGGATGAAGGACGCTCTGGCGCGCGCCATCGAGCGGGAGGCCGCGGCGGTGCTGCCTGCCTACGGCTTTTCCGATCGGGCGCGCCTCTCTCCCCTCAGCGAGTCCGAGAACAAGGTCTTCCTGATCGAGGACCCGGACTGCCCGCAGGCCTACGTCGTGCGCGTGAACTCCGGGCGCCTGGCCTATCACCATTCGGCCTCCATCGCCTCCGAGCTGATGTGGATGCAGGCGCTGGCGCGCGATACGGCCGTTCCGGTTCCCACGGTGCGGCCAGCCGGCGACGGAACGCTGGTGCAAACCTTGACGGCCGACGACCTGGACCGGCCACGCCACGCCGCCGTCTATAGCTTCCTGCCCGGCCAGGAGCCACCGGAAGGCGATCTGCTGCCCGGTTTCCGGCGGCTGGGCGAGATCTCCGCCGCCCTGCATGGCCATGCCCGGACCTGGCAGCCCCCGGCCGGCTTCGCGCGCCATTCCTGGACGCCCGAAGCGATCCTCGACGACCGGCTGAACTGGGGGGGCTGGAGGGCGGGCGTGGGAATCGAGGGCGAGGTGCTGGCGCTGCTGGAGCGGCTGGAGGCCACGCTTCGGCAAAGGCTCGCCGGGCTTGCTCGCGACCGCTCGCGCTTCGGCCTAATCCACGCCGACCTCCGCCTCGCCAACCTGCTGATCGAGGGCGAGACCACGGCGATCATCGACTTCGACGACTGCGGCTTCGGCTGGTACCTCTTCGACCTTGCCGGCGCCCTCTCGTTCCTGGAGGAACGCGCCGATGCGACCGAGCTGATCGCCGCCTGGCTGGAGGGTTATCGTCGGGTCGCGCCGGTCCCCGCCGACATGGAGACCGCCATCCCCAGCTTCGTCCTGCTGCGCCGCCTGCAGCTCATCGGCTGGGTCGGCTACCAGCAGCAGCATCTCGCCTTCGCGCGCGCAATCGGGGCGGATTTCACCAAGGATAGCTGCCACCTGGCCGAAGACTATCTCATCGCTTCGTGATCGTGTTTCTGTAGAAAGCGATCTCTTTAGGGTAGATCGGCCAACCAGAGAAAATAGAGAGCTGACTCTCTGCCGAGGGCATCCCCGTTGGAGACATCCATTTTCTACTACCCAACCCTTGGCCGGGACAGACCGCGGTGGCAGACTTGACCCCAGAGGAAGCGGCACGGCGACGGGTCTTTTCGGATGGCTGTCTTTTTCGGCAACACAGGCATCGACAACCAACTCTTCGGAACCTCGGTCGGGGACCTGATCTACGGGCTGTCGGGCAACGATCGGATTAGGGGTAACGAGGGCGACGACGGCCTCTACGGCGGCAGCGGCAACGAGACCTCGTTCTTCGGTGACAGCGGCAATGACTCGCTCTTCGGCAGTGCCGGCGACGATCTCTTCTTCAAGGGTGGCCTGGGCGACGACCGGCTCTACGGTGGCAGCGGTATCGACCGCCTCTTCGACGGCGGCAGTGGCAGCGATCTGGTCTTCGGCGGCAGCGGCAACGACCGTTCCCTCTCTGGCAGCAGCGGCAACAATCGCCTCTACGGGGACGAGGGTAACGACTCCTTCCTGGTCTCCGGTCCGGGCGACAATGGCCTCTACGGCGGTGCGGGGGACGACCAGGTGCTGGTCGGCGGTGCCGGCGACGACAGCATCTTCGGCGGTCCAGACGCCGATGCCGGGCTCGTGGGCAACAGCGGTGCCGACCGGATCTTCGGCGATGCCGGCGGCGATGGCGGCCTCGACGGTGGCAGCGGTGACGATCGCCTCTATGGCGGTGCCGCTGCCGACCTGCGGCTCTATGGCCAGGTGGGTGCGGACCGCCTGTTCGGCGGCAAAGGCAACGACGGCACGCTTGCGGGCGGTTCCGGCAGCGATCGTCTCTATGGCGGGGACAGCAACGATTTCTCGTTGGAGGGCGGTTCGGGTGACGATCTGGTCTACGGTGGCAGTGGCCAGGACCGTACCTTGCTGGGGCAGAGCGGCAGCGACGGCCTCTTCGGGGACAGCGGCCAGGACCGCAGCTTCTTCGGCGGCAGCGGTGCCGACAGCCTCTACGGCGGTGCGGCGGCCGACTCAGCGCTGCTGGGCGACGACGGTGACGACCTTGTCTACGGCGGCCTCGGCGACGACAGCCTGCTGCGCGGCGGCAGCGATGCCGATCGGCTGTTCGGGGGTAGCGGTGCCGACCTCAATTTCTTCGCCGATGCGGGCAACGACAGTCTCTACGGTGGCAGCGGCGACGACGGTCTGCTGCGCGGCAACAGCGGCGACGATCTGGTGGAGGGAGGAGACGGCAAGGACGCGCGGCTGATCGGCGGCAGCGGCAACGACAGCCTCTTTGGCGGTTCCGGCGACGATCTCTCGCTCGAGGGCGGTGTCGGCGATGACGCGCTCTACGGTGGCAGCGGCGACGACTCCCTGCTGCGCGGCGGCAGCGGCAGCGACCGGATTCGCGGGCAGGTGGGCGACGATGTCCTGCTGGGCGAGAGCGGCGGCGACACCCTCTTTGGCGCGGAGGGCAAGGATACCGCCTTCGGCGCCGCCGGCAACGACCGCCTGGGCGGCGGGTCGGGCAGCGACCTGCTCTACGGTGCCTCGCAGTCCGACCGCTTGAACGGAGGCTCGGGCGTCGATACCGCCTGGGGCGGGCGCAACAACGATACCTTCATCGTCGACACTGCAGCGGATCTGGTGCGCGAGACGGCGGCGGGTGGGCCGGAGGACGTGCTGCGCTCCGACGCCGCCGCCTACACCCTGGCCTCCGACAGCGAGGGCTACGTCGAGCGCGCGAACCTGAACCGGGCCGCGGGCGCCGGGACGCTGATCGGCAACGATCTGGACAACACCCTGATCGGCAACGACGACGACAACCGCTTGCGCGGCCGCGGCGGCGACGACATCCTGAACGGCCGCTCCGGCAGCGACCTGCTGATCGGCGACTCGGGCGACGACACCTTCGTGGTCGATACCGCGACGGACAGGGTGCGCGAGCAGCAAGGCCAGGGGACCGACCTGGTGCGCGCCGAGGTGGACTTCACCCTGCCCGAGGGCTCCGCCAACGCCTATGTCGAGAACCTGCGTATGCAGGGCGGTTTCGGCAACATCAACGGCTGGGGCAACGGTCTGGATAACACCCTGGAGGGCAACAGCGGCATCAACAGCCTCTACGGCGGCTCCGGCGCCGACCGTCTGGTGGGCGGGCTGCTGGACGACCGGTTGTTCGGCGGCTCCGGGGCCGACCGCATGGAGGGCGACAGCGGCCGCGATCGCTTCTGGATCGGCGAGGGGGACGCCCTCTACGGCGGCTCCGGGGCCGACTACTTTCGCTTCGGCGGCGAGACCCTGGGCATCGCCGGGTCCGGTGGCCCGGTCATCCGCGATTTCCGCGGCCAACTCTTCCCGCCAGTGAGCGGCACGAACGCGCTGGACGCAGTTACCGCCGGGGATGCCGAACCGGTGACCATCGTGATCGACCAGAAGGACACCCTGCTGTTTGCCACCGGGCTAGAGGTCGGGACCTTCGCCTACATCGGGGACGCGGCCTTCTCCGGCGGTGGCAACTCGGAGGCCCGTTTTGCCGGCAGCCGGCAGATGCAGGTCGACCAGGACGGCGACGGGGTGACCGATCAAGCCTTCCTGATCGACGGCCTCTCCTCCGCGAGCCTGCTGACGGCCACCGATTTCCTCTGGCTCTGAGCGCCACGGCGGGACCTGCCTGGATCAAGTAATCTGCCGAAATTGTGCTGCAATTTTCTCCAAAAAATTGGAATTCAGAGGGCGGAAAGGGATGTTCATTTTCTGTTCTTTATCTATGATAGTAGAAAGATTGAATTCTCGTTCTGTTCTGTATTTTTCTGCTTTTAAATGAGACCGTTGCGGGCGCTGTTTGCCTTGTTGCATCCCATCCAAGCGGGCAAGATGGAAGAAGGCAAGAACCAACTAAAGCGCCGGGGGAGGCGTCATGGTCGACATATTCGGAACGACCGGCAGCAATAACTTTCTAAGCGGAGGGGCGCTGGACGATCGGATCTACGGCCTCAGCGGGGTCGATCACCTCTATGGTGCGGGCGGTGACGACAGCCTCTTCGGCGACAGCGGCAATGACGGCCCCCTCTACGGCGCGACCGGGAACGATCTAGTCTATGGTGGTCCGGGACTGGACATCCTGCTGTTCGGCGGCAGTGGAAGCGATAGCCTGTTCGGCGACAGCGGCGGCGACCGCACTTTTTATGGTGGAGAGGGAAACGACCAAGTCTTCGGAGGCTCCGGAGCGGACTTCTCCTTGTTGGGCTCTGCCGGCGACGATCGCCTCTACGGCGACGATGGCGACGACAGCTACTTCTATGGCGGCAGCGGAGCGGACCTGCTGGATGGCGGCAGCGGCAAGGACTCCTTCCTGAGGGGTGAGAGCGGGGACGACAAGGTCTACGGCGGCAGCGGCGACGACCTGCGGTTCCTGGGCGCCAGTGGCAGCGACCTGCTCGCCGGAGGCGCCGGCCAGGACAGCCACTTCACCGGGGCCACGGGCGACGACAGCCTCTACGGCGGCAGTGGCCACGATAGCTACTTCACAGGGGATCAGGGTGCCGACAGTCTCTATGGCGACAGCGGTCAGGACCGTGGCTTCTATGGCCGCGACGGCGACGACCGCATTTCGGGCGGTGCCGGAGACGATAGTGTGTTCTACGGCGGGACCGGCGTGGACCGCCTGTTTGGTGGCGATGGCAAGGACACGGCCTTTCTGGCCGGCACGGGAGACGACTTCCTCTACGGCGGCAGCAGCACGGACCTCTTCCTCTATGGTGGCAGCGGCAACGACAGGATCTTTGCGGACAGCGGCGACGATAATGGGCTGAACGGCGGGTTGGGGGACGACACCCTCTTCGGCGGTGACGGCAATGACAGCTTCTTCGTCGCAGGCTCGGGGGCCGACAGGCTCTACGGCGGCAGCGGAGATGACTCCAGCTTTCTGGGCCAGAGCGGCAACGACACAGTCTTCGGCGGCTCCGGTGCCGACCAGCAGGTCTTTGGTGCGACCGGAGCCGATGTGGTTTATGGCGGCGCGGGCGACGACTCGGTTTTCCTGGGGCTGGCCGACCGCGATCGCTTCTTCGGCGATGCCGGCAATGACGCGCGGATGTACGGCGACTTCGGCTCCGATGTGCTCTACGGAGGCGAGGGCGACGATTCCCTGCTGGTCGGCGGCCTGGACGGCGACAGCCTCTACGGCGGCGCGGGAGACGATGCCAGGTTCGCCGGCGACGAGGCGACGGACACGCTGTTCGGCGGCAGCGGGGCCGATACCTCCTTCTTCGGCGGTGACGACAAGGATTGGCTCTTCGGCGGCAGCGGTCTCGACCGTCTTTTCTACGGCGGCGGTGGCGACGACTATCTCAACGGCGGTGCCGGGGTGAACCGCTACTTCTACGGTGCGACCGGCAATGACGTCATCGTCGGGGGCAGCCAGGCGGACATCAACATCTTCGGCGGCAGCGGGGACGACCAGATCCTGGCAGGCGCGGGGAACGATCTTCTCGTCAAGGGCGCGCGCGGTGCCGACAGTCTCTACGGCGGGGCCGGAGACGACTTTCTCCTCTACGGTGGCAGCGATGCGGACCTGATCGATGCGGGCTCGGGCCGGGACTCCTACATTTTCGGAGGCGAGGGCGGCGACCAGATCTTCGGCGGGTCCGGCGACGATGGCGGGATCTATGGCGGCAGCGGCCAGGATGTCGTACGCGGCCAGGGCGGGGACGACGTCCTCTTCGGCGGCAGCGAACGCGATACCCTCTTCGGCAGTTCGGGCGATGACTGGTCCTATGGTGCCGCGGGCAACGACCGGCTGGGCGGCGGCTCGGGGAGCGACCGGCTCTACGGGGCCTCGCAGTCCGATCGCCTGAATGGTGGCTCCGGGGCCGATACGGCGTCCGGCGGGCGCAACAACGACACTTTCATCGTCGACACCGCGGCCGACGTGGTGCGCGAGACGGCGGCGGGTGGGCCGGAGGACGTGCTTCGCTCCGATGCGGCCGCCTACACCCTGGCCGACGGGCCGGACGGGCATGTCGAGCGCGCCAACATCAACCGCGCGGCAGGGGCCGCTGAACTTCGCGGCAACGAGTTCGCCAACACGCTGCTGGGCAACTCCAGCAACAACTCCCTCAGCGGCGACAGCGGCGACGACATCCTGAACGGCAACGCCGGCAGCGACGTTCTCATCGGTGGCTGGGGCGACGACACCTTTGTGGTCGATACCGCGACCGATCGGGTGCGCGACCTATCCGGCCAGGGAGTCGACCTGGTGCGGGCCGAGGTTGACTTCACCCTGCCGGACGGCAGTGCCGCGGCCTTTGTCGATAACCTGCGTATGCAGGGGGGCAAGGGCGACATCGACGGCGCCGGCAACAGCCTCGACAACACGATCGAGGGCAACAGCGGCGCCAACCGCTTGGCCGGCAACCAGGGCGTAGACTGGATCGAGGGCGGCGAGGGCGACGACCGTCTCTACGGCGGCGCCGGCGGCGACCGCATGGACGGGGAGAGCGGTAGCGACACCCTCACGCTCGGGCAAGAGGACGTGGTCTTCGGTGGCTCCGGCGCGGACTCCTTCCGCTTCACCGGCGGTCCTCTGGGCTACGGCGGCTCCGGCGGGCCGGTGATCCGTGACTTCGACGGCGTGCTGGCGAACGCGGCCAATGGCGAGGACAAGCTGGTCTTCGCCACCGGCCTGGAGACCGGCAGCTTCGCCTACATCGGTGGTGTGACGTTCAGCGGTGGCGGCAACTCGGAAGCACGCTTCGACGACTCGCGGCAGATCCAGGTCGACCAGGACGGCGACGGCAAGGCCGATCAGGCCTTCCTGGTCGATGGCGTGTCGGGCGCCGACTTGATGACGTCCACCGACTTCCTTTGGTTATAGACTCCTCAGTCGAAGATGACCGAAAAGGAGCGCAGGTCGGTGACGAGATGGCCCTCGTCGCCCTGGCGGTCCTGTGCCGCGAAGGCGTCGTCGAAGAGTGCGGCCAGGGCGGCCTCATCGGTGACACCAGGTGTCCCGATCAACAGCAGCGCCGGCTCTACGTCCGGCGCCGGAGGACGCAGGCGCAGCCAGCAGCGCCGGCCGGTCATCTGCAGCTCCCCCATCTCGCCGCCGGGCAGGTTCAGGCGGACCAGGCCCTTGGCCCGGTAGATCGCGCTCGGCAGGGCCTCGATCGCGGACTGCAGGGCCGAGAAGGACCAGGCCCGCGCATCGCGGTGTACGCAGGAGGCGAAGTCAGGATGGGCATGGGAAAGTGTCCCAACGCCGGCTGCGGGTTCAGCCGCGCGGCCGGCGAAGATCAGCTCCAGCGGCACCCGGCCGAAGCTGGTCTGCCAGAGACGCGCCCGTGGCAGGATCCTGCGCACCTGCTCCACCAGGGCGGCGCGCGCTTCCGTTTCGGCCAGGTCGCACTTGTTGATCACCACCAGGTCGGCGGTGCGGATCTGGTCGAAGGCCAGGTCGCTGTAGCCGGCCTCGGGGTCGAGCACCAGCGCCGCATCGAGCACGCCGATCAGGCCCTCCAGCGCCACCAAGCCTTGTACCGCCGGTGCCTGGAAGGTCTCGGCCACCGCGATCGGCTGGGAGACGCCGCTGGTCTCGATCACGATCCGCTCCGGTCTCGGCTCCCTGGCGAGCAGCCGCAGCACTTCGCTCAGCAGGTCGTCGCGGATGGAGCAACAGATGCAGCCGTTGGCCAGGCTGACGGTCTCGCCCTCGACCGCGACGATCAGCTTGGCGTCGATGTTGAGCGCGCCGAAGTCGTTGATCAGGACGGCGATGCGCTCGCCCTCGGCCTGGCTCAGGATATGGTTCAACAGCGAGGTCTTGCCGGATCCAAGGAAGCCACCGATGACCGTCAGCGGCATTGGGGCTAGCTTCGGGGCCAACATCGGGGCGGTGTCGGACCCGCTCAATAGTCCTTGATCTCCTGCTGCCAGAGGCCCGCCTTGCGGTAGTCGGCCTGCTTCAGGGTGGTGGGCGGTCCGGCCGGCTTGTCGAGGGTGGGCGACCAGGCGCGCTCGTTGATCGCGGCCTGGCGTACGCGGATCTCCTTCCGGCTCTTCGAGATGTTGAAGACGGTGAAGTCCTCGGCGATCTGGTAGGGGCCGTCCCAGTGCTTGCGCACCTCATCGACGAAGGGCGTGATCTCCTGCGGGTCGATGGGGGAATGCAGGGTGACGCCGAGCTGCGGCCGGGTCAGGCTGAAGATCTTGCCCAATGCCCGCGCCGGCGTGTGCGAGGAGGTTATGATGGATTCTGCGACCTCCTTTGTTGCGCCGGAGGCCTGGATCAGGCGGTCCAGGGTCGGCGCGGTCTCGTGCAGCATCAGGTCGACGTCCTGGGCGTTCTCCACGAAGTAGTGGCTGGGGTTGCTGTCGCCAGACCAGGCCAGGCTCATGCCGTTCCAGTCGAGCCGATAGCCGATAGCGCCGTCGATGATGTGCAGCGCCGGCCAGTGCTTGATGGTGACGCCCTTGTCCTGATAGGCGACGGCGCCGCTGCGGCGGTAGTCCAGCTCGGTCACCTCCAGGCCGTAGCCGCCGGTCACCGGATCGGTGCCGGGCACGCAGGTGCGGAAGGAGGTGACGTGCCACTTGGTATAGGCCTTGAGCCCGGTCTCCATCATTGCCTTGATGCCCATGTCCGGCCCGTCGCCGGAGGGGCCCCAGATCCGGAGCGGGGTGAAGCGGTCGCCGCTGGCCGGTCCGAAGCAGTAGAGCGGCAGGATGTCGGTGGTGTGGTCCATGTGCAGGTGCGAGACGAAGACCTTGTCCATCCGGCTGTAGGGCACCTGCATGGCGTTGTAGTTCACCAGGCTACCTTGCCCCATGTCGAAGACGAAGGACTCGCCGTTGCCCAGTTCGATGAAGATCGAGCAGGCAGCCTGGCGGCGGCGCACGATGTTGCCCCAGCCCGAGCCCATGACCGAGACCCGGATCTCGTCCTCGGCCAGTTCCTCGCCGGGGTAGTAGAAGAGCTCCGGCTGGGCGACGACCGTCTTCATGCGAAAGCTGTCGCCGGTGTCCTCCTTTGGCCCGGCCGACTGGGCGGCGGCACCGCCGGCTCCAAGCAGGCTCGCCCCGGCGGCGCCGGCGGCGGCCAGCCCGCCCTTCAGGACCTGCCTGCGGTCGGGGGAGGGTGATTGCCGATCGTCTTGGCCTTCGGCTTGCTGGTCTTCGCTCATGCTGCTCCCCCCATTGATTGTACAAGCACCAACCTGGCAGGCCGATTGGCGGCGGATCAAGGGGGGCGGCGGCCGAATGCCTGCCGTCGGGATCTCCGGAATCAGCTTGTGAAGAACTTCCGCAAGGCGTCCAGGGTATTGTCGAGCTGTTCCAGCATTGGCATGTGGTCGGCGCCCAAGACGTTAAGCTTGCGCCGGTTGGCACTCCCCTTACGAACCCAAGCAGACCATATTAGTGGATCGTATCTAATAAATATATCAGAAAATATATTGCTGAATGATGCCGCATAAGGTTATAATTTTTAAATATGTAATATGAAGACTTTGGCTTTTTTTATTACTCTGGCAGGCCGGACTTGCTAAGTGCTTCCCGAAATCGGGCGATTGTACCCTCGTCTTCGTAGGGTTCACCCGTAAAGAACAGGGATAGGCTGCTTGACGGCCGCATGTCCCTCGCTTTCGCAACAGCACCGCGTGCCTGTTCCTCATTGCCGAGTTCGCAATGACAGATCGCCATGTAGTAGTAGCCCCAATACGGCACCTCCACCGACTGGTCATAGCTGGCCAGCGCCTCCTCGTACCTCCCACTTGCGGTAAGGACCATCCCTCTGACGTCCCAGAACCAATCGGGCGGAAACGGGTTGCGGCGGGTTTCTTCGTCGATGTCGGCCAGGGCGTGCTCGACGTTGCCGCGATAGATATGGCACAGCCCTCGCACCATTCTGATCCAGGGGTCGTTGGGGTTGATTTCGACGGCCTTGTCGAGATGCCTCTGTGCTTCGTCAAGGCGCCCGCAGAAGATCAACGCGTGCCCCACGGCGGTGTGCGACCGGGCATCATAGGGATCGAGCGAAAACGCCCGTCGTGCTGCGGCAAGGGACTTATCGAGGGAGGCGGGATCGTTGTCGTAAAAGAACTGCACCAGCAAGCATACACTCAGGAATGCATGTGCTTGGGCGTAGAATGGATCGAGGCTGATGGCCTTTTCCAGAAACGGCGCCGCTTCGCTGTATCCCAGATAGCTGTTGTTAATCGACTCAAGTGCACGCAGAACGAGATCGTAGGCTCCAAGATTTTCCGTCGGCCTCTGGCGGGCGCGACTGGCGCCAAGCCGACGCACCCCCCCAACGACCGCCGTCGCCACATTCCCGGCAATCTCGTCCTGCAAGGCAAAGATGTCGCTCAGATCGCGGTCGTAACGCTCTCCCCACACACGGTTGCCGGAGCCCGCCTCGACGAGTTGCACCGTGACGCGAACACGCGAACCGTCCCGTCTGACGGTGCCCTCGACCAGATAAGCCACGGCGAGCTTTTCTGCGATCTCCTTTCCGTCGAGGCCCTGCTCCCGGAGGCGGAAGGAAGAAGACGGTGCCGTTACCAGCAGTTCGCTGAAGCGGCCCAGCTCATTGATGATGTCCGCGCTGATCCCGTCGGCGAAGTAGGCCTGCTCGGCATCGTCCGACAGGCTGTTGAATGGCAGCACGGCAACGCTGGGCACTTGCGCCGAAAGACTATCTGTGGTCGGAGGGTCTATAGTCGCCGTGCTCTCGCCGGCTGCGATCCTTTCTCGTAACGCTTCGCTCTCCCGGGATGGCTTGGCGTCCAGCCCGCGGTCGAGGGTCTCGCGCAGGGTCTCGTACTGACGCAGCGCCTGATCACGCTCGCCGGCTGCAGCCAGCGCCTCCATCAGCAGTCGGTGCGATGCTTCACGAAAAGGGTCCAGTGCGACGAGCCGGCGCGCGTGGTCGACTCGCTCGCCGGCTTGAGCGTCCTGCACGAGACTTTCATGCACATCGATGGCGTATTCGACCAGACGCCGACCTTCACCTTGCGCCCACTCGTCGAATGCTTCATCGCGTACCTCCAGACCGTCCAGAAGCGGCCCGCGGTAGAGGGACGCCGCTCTGGCCGCCTCTCCGTTCTTGGCCAGACGATCAAATTCGACGGCATCGACCGAGATGCATCCGGCGCGAAGTCCCACCTGGTCCCTGTCCGCGATGAGGACATCGGCACAGTCTTCGCCGAATGCCCGCCTGAGCGAGACCAAAGCCTGCCTGAGGCTGCTTCGCGCTTGTTCCTCGCCGCGATCACTCCATAGCAGGGAGATCAACCGGTTCCGGAGAGTCGTGAAACCGGGCGACAAGGCGAGGACCGCCAACAGAGCCTTGTTCTTGCGTCCCGAAATCTCGATCGGCGCGCCATCCGGCCCCTCGACCTCCAAGCCGCCCAAAAGTCTAATGCGAATCTTGGTCTGGCAATCGTCGGGCATGTGCGGCGGACCCCGCTGTTTAAGGTCCAATGATAAGAAGATATATTAAACGCACATTTCACTCTCGGCTATTGCTCATTCGCTGCCACCTTGACATTGGGCCATCAGCAAAGTCTTCGCACGAGGCTCAATCATTAGAAGATTCCACTTTCGGAACTTCCCGGCCAGAACGCCTCAAGCGAACCCCATTTGTGGGGAATCGAGTGCCTGAGGCTCGGTTCAATCAATGCCGGCGCAAGCCTGGAGCAGGATAACGCCAGATCAAAATGATCTGGCGTCAGACTCCTGCCATTCAATATTGGGAATGCGGACTGACGCGATCGGGTGAGTCGACCTGATCGTGATCCGGTCTTGCTCGTCTGGTTCCTAGGCCACCAGGAAATCCCGCAGCGCGTCCAGAGTCTCGTCCGGTTGTTCCAGCATCATCATGTGGCCGGCGCCCGGCAGGCTCTGGAAGGCGGCGTCCGGGATCATCTGGGCCAGCTTGGCGCCCGCCTTGGCCGGGGTCATCTTGTCATGGCTGCCACTCAACACCAGGGTCTGGGCGGTGATGGCGCCAGCGCGCTCGGCCGCCTCCTGATAGGCATTGCAGGCCTCCAGGTCGTTCGATAGCACGCCGGGGCGGACCTGCTCCAGCAGGCGGATGCCGCCGCCCATCAGCCAGAGACCAGGGGCGCGGTTACCGCCGTAGTGGCCGGTGGGGCCGTGGCCCCAGTCGCAGATCAGGCCGAAGGCGCGGTGCTCGTTGGCCGCGGCCGCTGCCAGCAGGTCGGGGTGCACCGGCATCTTCGGTGCGGCACCGAGCAGCGCCAGGCGCTCCACCCGGTCGGCGTGGCGGGCGGCACAGTCGAAGGAGAGCAGCGAGCCCATCGAATGGCCGACCAGGCTTGCCCGCTCCAGGCCCAGGCCGTCCATCAGCCGGGTCACCCAGTCCGCCATGGCATCGATGGACGAGAGCGGCTCGCCCTCGGAGCGACCGTGTCCCGGCAGGTCGGGTGCCAGCACGCTGAAGCCGCGATGGGCGAAGTAGCGGGTCTGCAGCACCCAGACGGAGTGATCCATCCCGGCACCGTGCAGGAAGACCAGCGTCGGCTGGCCGGCCTGGAAGGGACGCCCGCCGGTGGCGGCGTAGACGCTCTGGCCGTCGATCTCGAACTGCATGGCGGGCTAGACCTTCTGCGAGGCCCGGAGGGCCTGTTCCAGGTCGGCCAGGATGTCGTCGGCATCCTCCAGCCCGACCGAGAGGCGGATCATGTCCTCGCCGACGCCGGCGGCGGCAAGCTGCTCGGCCGAGAGCTGCTGATGGGTGGTCGAGGCCGGGTGGATCACCAGGGTCTTGGCGTCGCCGACATTGGCCAGGTGCGAGGCGAGCTGTACCGATTCGATGAACTTGGCGCCGGCCTTGCGGCCGCCCTTCACGCCGAAACAGATGATCGAGCCGGAGCCCTTGGGCAGCAGCTTCTGTGCCAGTGCGTGGTCCGGGTGATCGGGCAGGTCGGGATGCAGGATCCAGGCGATGGCGGGATGGCCCTGGAGACGCTCCAGCACGCGGTGGGTGTTGGCCATGTGCCGTTCCATGCGCAGCGGCAGGGTTTCCAGCCCCTGCAGCACGTAGAAGGCGCTCTGCGGCGCCAGGCTGGCGCCGAAGTCACGCAGGCCCTCGGCCCGGGCGCGCATGATGAAGGCCTGCGGCCCGAATTCCTCGGCGAAGTCGATGCCGTGGTAGCCCTCGTAGGGCTCGGTCAGGGTGGGGAAGAGGCCGCTGGCCTCCCAGTCGAAGCGGCCGCCGTCGACCAGGGCGCCGGCCAGCGCCAGGCCGTGCCCGCCCAGCCACTTGGTGGCCGAGTGCAGCACCAGGTCGGCACCGAGCGCGATCGGCCGGCAGAGCGCGGGGGTGAGGAAGGTGTTGTCGACCAGCAGCGGCAGCTTGGCGTCATGCGCGATCTCCGCGATCGCAGGCACGTCCATCACCTCCATGCCGGGATTACCGACCACCTCGCCGTAGACCAGGCGCGTCTCCGGCCGGATCGCGGCGCGGAAGGCGGCCGGATCGCGCGGATCGACGAAGGTGGTCTCGATGCCGAAGCGGGGCAGGGTGAGCCGGAAGAGGTTGACCGAGCCGCCGTAGAGCGAACGCGAGGAGACGATGTGGCCACCCTGGCCCATCAGGGTCGCGACCGCCAGGAAGAGGGCGGCATGGCCGGAGGCCGTGGCGACCGCGCCGACGCCCTGGTCCAGCGCGGCGATCCGCTCCTCCATCACCGCCACCGTGGGGTTGGAGATGCGGCTGTAGATGTGGCCGGCGCGCTCTAGGTTGAAGAGCGAGGCCGCCTGCTCGGTGTCGCGGAAGACGTAGGAGGTGGTCTGATAGATCGGCACCGCACGGGCGCCGGTAACGGGATCGGGCCGCTGACCGGCGTGCAGGGCCAGCGTATCGAACTTCAGGAATTTCGGATCGGTCACGGGTAAACCCGCCTCCCTTCGGCGCTCGGTCACGGTTCCGCAAACCTAGCCGAGCAAGCCTGCGCTTAGAAGGCCTGAGAAGAGAAGGGGGATGAGGCGAACCTGCCCCTCGCCCTAGGAGCCTCGCTGAGGGGCGGCGCGTTACGACGCCGCGCCCCCGCAGCAAGACATTGATTTAAGGATGTAAGGCGATCGGATGCTGGATCCTGCCCTAGGACAGTGCCGCGATCTCGTCCTTGATCCGCAGCTTCTCTCGCTTCAACTCGTGAATGGCGTTGTCGTCGGGGGACGGTCGGCTTTGCTCGGCCTTGATCAGATCCTCTAGTACGTGATGACGCTCTTGCAGCGAGATAACGCGATCCTGGGTAGGCATAGATTCCAATCT
The DNA here is from genome assembly GCA_046233115.1 of Rhodospirillaceae bacterium N.6G. GTDB lineage: Bacteria > Pseudomonadota > Alphaproteobacteria > Kiloniellales > JACOMY01 > JACOMY01. Next base: position 513,960 of record JBJXHM010000001.1, read on the forward strand.
CCCCTTGATAGCGGTGGAACCAATTTGACGTAAGAAGGCTAATGCCTCGACGCAAGGCATGCCAAGATACCTCTTGTGGAAAGATCCGGATGGGAAACAAGTGGTGACAGAAAGCGATTCGGCGGACAGCATGACCAAACCTCGGCGACTGGTGGTCGGCATCTCGGGGGCCAGCGGCGTGATCTACGGTGTCCGCCTGCTGGAGGCCCTGCGGGCGCTGCCGGTCGAGTCGCACCTGGTGATGAGCCGCTCGGCGGAGGTCACCTTGGCGCACGAAACCGACCGCAAAGTGGCGGAGGTCAAGGCCTTGGCTGACCGGGTCTACGCCAACGACGACCTGGCGGCGGCGATCTCCAGCGGGTCCTTCAGGACCATGGGCATGGTGGTGGCGCCCTGCTCGGTGAAGTCGCTGGCCGAGATCGCCGGGGCCGCCGCGGGCACCTTGCTGGCCCGTGCGGCGGACGTCACCCTGAAGGAACGTCGCCGCCTGGTGCTGATGGTGCGCGAGACGCCGCTCACCACGGGCCATCTCCGGGCCATGGTCGCAGTTTCAGAGATGGGCGGGATCATCGCCCCGCCGGTGCCGGCCTTCTATGCCCGGCCGGAGAGCCTGGACCAGATGGTGACTCAGAGCGTCGGCCGGGTCCTCGATCTCTTCGACCTGGAGATGCCCGGCGTCGCTCGCTGGGGCGAGGCCGTGGGGAAGCTTGGCCGCTCCTAGAGCAGGATGGCGTCAAATCCGGTTTGAATCCCGCAGTTTGGTCTGTAGGAAGTCCCCATGGAACGCCGCCTCACCACGATCGTTGCCGCTGATCTGGCCGGTTTCTCTCGCCTGATGGCGGCGGACGAGGAGGGGGTTATCCGGAGGTTGCGCGCCGCCCGTGGCGAGGTGATCGTTCCCGCCGTCGACGAGGCTGGCGGGCGGATCATCAAGACCATGGGGGATGGCCTGCTGTTGGAGTTCCCCTCGCCGGTCGTGGCCGTGCGTGCGGTGATCGCCATCCAGGAGGCAATCGCGGCGCGCGAAACCGGGTCGGAGGATCAGCGCCTGCGCTTCCGTGTCGGCGTCAATCTCGGCGACGTGGTCGAGGACGGCGACGACATCCTTGGAGACGGCGTGAACGTCGCCGCGCGGCTGGAGCAGCTTTCCGCCGCCGGTGGCGCCGTCATCAGCCGCTCGGTCTACGATCAACTGCGTGGCAAGGTGGACGTGACCCTGATCGCGATGGGGCCGCAGAGGGTCAAGAACATTCCTGATCCGATCGACGCCTGGCGGATCGACATTGCCGGCGCTGCCGCTGCTCCCATGTCCTTCGACCTGCCGGAAAACCCTTCGATCGTCGTCCTGCCTTTCGTCAACATATCGCCGGACCCGGACCAGGAGTTCTTTTGCGACGGTCTGGTGGAGGACGTGACCACCGCCCTGTCGCGTTTCAGCCAGCTCTTCGTCATCGCCCGCAATACGGCCTTCACGCTCAAGGGACGGACCATGGACGTGCGTGAGGTCTCGCGTTCGCTCGGCGTGAAGTACGTCCTGGAAGGCTCGGTCCGCTCTGCTGGACGGCGCCTGCGGGTCAACGCGCAGCTGATAGATGCGATCGAGGATCGGCATGTCTGGGCCGAGAAGTACGACGGCGACATCGAGGACATCTTCGCGTTCCAGGACGACCTGACGGAACGCATCGTCACCGCCGTCGCGCCGCAGGTGCGGACGGCAGAAATCGTCCGCAGCCGCCGCAAATCCACCCCGGATCTCGGCGTCTGGGAACTGGTCGCCCGTGCTCAGGGCGAGATCGCGACCTTCACGGCGGCAAGTCTCGCCGCTGCGGAACGCAATCTCGTGGCCGCCATCGCCCGCGATCCAGTCAGTGCCGACGCCTACTCGGCGCTGGCCTTCACCCACGCCATGAACTCCCTCTACGGCTGGGCCCGCCCGCCTGCGGAGTCTCTGCGTTTGGCGATCGAGGCGGGCGAACGGGCGGTCGATCTGGAGCCGGCGAACGCCGAGGCGCTGACCCACCTCGGCACCAGCTACTTCATCTCCCGGCGGCACGACGACGGCGTGGAACTGCTCCGCCGGGCGTTGAAGGCCAATCCAAACCTGAGCCTGGCGATGGGCGCGCTTGGCATGGTTCTGGTCTGGATGCGGCGCTTCGAGGAGGGGACCGAGCTGCTTCACCGTTCGATCAGGCTCAGCCCGAACGATCCCTTGAACAGCCTGCGCGTGGCTCATCTGGGCTTCGAGGCGCTGATGAATCGTCGCTTCCAGGACGCGCTCGACTTCGCGGACGAGGCCTTGCGGCTGAACCCGCGAAGCCCGACCGCTCTCCGCTTCATGGCTGCAGCGCAGGGCCATCTCGGCATGACGGAGGCGGCGCGGGAGACGCTGGCGAGGCTGGAAACCTACGCTCCCGCAATGACGATCGCCAGGGTGAGGGTGGGCGTGCCCTATGTCTACGAGGAGGATTTCGAGATCTTCGCCGAAGGCATGCGTCTCGCCGGAATGCCGGAATAGCGTCCCGCTACCCGTAGATGACGAACTCGATGCTCGTCATCGTCACGCCGGCCGGCAGGGTGACGCCGGTCCCCAGGTGAAGCGTATCGACACCGGCGCCCCCGTCGAAGAGGTCTCCGGCCTGAAGTTCGCCCTGGCTGGCGACGTTCAGGGTGTCGTTGCCGCTGCCGCCGAAGACGCGATCAATGCCGCTACCGCCGAAGAGGAAGGCATCGCTGCCGCGCCCTCCCTTGATGACGTCGTTGCCGCTATCCCCGTAGAAATAGCGATCCTCGCCGCCGCCGCCGGAGGCCGTGTCGTTGCCGATACCCGCGAAGAGAAGGCTGTCTTCGCCAGCACCGCCGAAGAGCTTGTCATTGGCCGTGCCGCCATAGAGCAGGGAATCTGCACCGGCATCACCGAAGAGGCGATCCTTGCCGCCGCCACCGAAGAGCCGACGGTCGACGCCGTCACCACCATAGATCCGGTCGCCGGCATTGCCGCCGAAAAGCAGGTAATCGTTTCCACTCCCCGCGAAGAGGCTGTCAGCGTCTGCGCCACCGCGGAATTTGCGGTCGTTTCCGTCGCCTCCCCAGACCGTATCGGCACCTTCACGTCCGCCAAGATAGGTTTCGTTGCCGCCGCCGCCATAGACGCGGTCGTTCCCTGAGCCGCCGAAGAGGTATTCGTCCTCTCCGCTGTCGCCGTAGATCCGGTCATCTCCGTCGCCGCCGTATGCGAAGACGTCCCGCCCACTGCCGCCGAAGATCTGGTCATCGCCGCCGCGTCCGTAGAGGGCCAATTCCGCATCACTGCCGCCGAAAAGGCTGTCATTGCCATTTTCCCCGTAGAGCCTATCTGCGCCGCCCAGCCCCAGTATAGTGTCGGCCTTGTTCGTCCCTGTGAGCCTGTCACTCAAATCAGTGCCAGAAAAAATCGCCATCGTCCGTCCCTTATCATGCTTTTTTGATCAAGAGTCAGAGATTCCAGCATGAATCTTTTGGTTTTGTCGTGAGGATGTTACCGTAACAAGTGTCGGGAAACGAAACGAAAAAAACTGAGATTGCCTCTAGGCGCGGCAAGATCGGCAGGAATTTCTATTTGGAATCACGAATCACTGTCCTCGCCGCCACCACATCAAGCCTTCGCCATATCCCGAAGACGGCTCGAAGTCCGGTCCGTTTGGGGTAGCGGGGATTGACAGGAATCCCGACCATCCTAGCCGAGCGCATGCGCGGTGGAGATGCTCCAGACCCAGCCTGCCGGCACGATCTGGCGTCTGAGCCCGGCCAATGGCGTGTTGTTACCGTCCTGCAGCCGAACGTCAGCGCAGTCGTGCGAAGCCGGCCTCCAGGTCCGCCAGCAGGTCGTCGCAGTCCTCCAGACCGATGTTGTAGCGGATGATCGGGGCGTTTCCTTCCCAGGTCTGGGCGGTACGCACAGGAACCTCGACCCGCACCAGGCTCTCGTAGCCGCCCCAGGAGGCGCCGATCGAGAACAACTGATAACCGTCTACCATGGCTGCCAGCGCCTGCTGGTTCGGCGGTTCGGCCAGTTCGATCGAGAAGAGGCCGCAAGCGCCGGTGAAGTCGCGTTTCCACAGCGCGTGGCCGGGGTCGTCGGGCAGCGGCGGATAGAACACGCGGGCAACCTCGGGACGCTGCTGCAGCCACTGGCAGATCCTGAGCGCGCTCTGGCTGGAGCGTTCCAGCCTGACGCTCAGGGTGCGGGCACCGCGCTGACCCAGGTAGGCCTCTTCCGAGCCGCAGGCGTGGCCCAGGGCGCGGACCATGGAGGCGACCAGCGGGCGGGTCTCCTCGTTGCAGCAGATGATGCCCAGCATGGCATCGGAATGGCCGACGATGTGCTTGGTGCCGGCATGCAGCGAGATGTCGATCCCCAGCGACAGTGGCCGGCAGCCCAGCGGCGAGGCCCAGGTGTTGTCCATCACGGTGTAGATGCCCCGCTCGCGTGCCACCTCTGCGATGGCGCGCAGGTCCTGCATTTCGAACGTCAGCGAGCCCGGACTTTCGAGGTAGATGGCGCGGGTATTGTCGCGGAACCGCTCAGCGATCTCGGCGCCGCAGGCCGAGGGGATAAACTCCACCTCGACGCCGAAGTCGGCGAGCACGCCTTGTGTGAACTTGCGTGTAGGCAGATAGGCGCAGTCCACGACAAGCAGATGATCACCGGTCTTCACCACCGCCATGAGCGCTGCGGTGATCGCGGCAAGGCCGGAGGAGACGAGGAAGCTGTCGGCCGCGCCTTCCAGGTCGGTCATCAGTTGTTCCAGCGAAGCGGTGGTGATGGTCCCTAGGCGACCATAGACGTAGTTGCCGGGTTGCTGCCGGTGGTCGCGCGCGCGCTGGAGGTCTTCCAGGGTCTCGAAAACGATGGTGGAAGCGCGGACCACCGGCGGGTTCACGGCGCCGTATTGATTGCGTGGGGAACGGCCGACGTGAGTCAGGCGCGTGTCGCTCTTCATAGGTTCCTCGCTCACATTTTATCTTGCTGCGCACGCCAAGCGAGCGCTCGCCACCGGATTTTGCAATGCGGCATTTTCCGCCAGATCCCCTTGCGCGCAGGAATGTTCTGTTACATTGTCCAGATATCAAACGCTTCCCCAGGGTTGGAGGAAGTGAAAAGCTAACTTGGCAAACGGGACAGGGGTCAAGAGTTATGAAATATTGGAAAGCAGCACCGATCGCGGCCGCAACGCTGGCGCTTGCAGCGACGGCGGTTCAAGCGGATACGCTTTCGGACGTCAAAGAGCGCGGCACCTTGAAATGCATCGTCTCCACTGGCCTGGCCGGCTTCAGCACGCCGGACGACAAGGGCAATTGGACCGGCCTCGATGTCGACGTCTGCCGCGCAGTCGCGGCTGCGGTGCTTGGCGATGCCACCAAGGTCGAGTTCATTCCGACCACCGCGAAGGAGCGCTTCACGGTGCTTCAGTCGGGTGAGGGCGACATGATCTCGCGCAACACCACCTGGACGCTGAGCCGTGACTCGCAGCTCGGCATGAACTTCGCCGGCGTCACCTTCTACGACGGCCAGGGTTTCATGGTGAACGCCGACCTCGGCATCAAGTCAGCCAAGGAGCTGGATGGCGCCACCGTCTGCGTGCAGACCGGCACCACGACCGAGCTTAACCTGGCGGACTATTTCCGTCGCGAGGGCATGTCCTACCAGTCGGTGGTCTTCGAGACCAACGACGAGACCCGCAACGCCTTTGAGCAGGGCCGCTGCGATGCCTTCACCACCGATGCCTCCGGCCTCGCCGCTGAGCGCTCGGTCGCAGCCAACCCCTCGGCCTACGTGATCCTGCCGGAGATCATCTCCAAGGAGCCGCTGGGTCCGGCCGTGCGACAGGGCGACGACGTCTGGTTCAATATCGTGCGCTGGACCACCTTCGCGCTGATCGACGCGGAAGAGCTGGGCATCACCGCGGCCAACATCGACGACATGAAGGCCAGCAGCGAGAACCCCTCGGTCAAGCGCCTGCTGGGCGTCGAGGCCGACCTGGGCCCGATGCTGAAGCTGGAGAACGACTGGGCCTACAACGCGATCAAGCAGGTGGGCAACTACGGCGAGATCTTCGATCGTAACGTCGGCCCCGACACCCCGCTTGGCCTGCAGCGTGGTCTCAATGCGCAGTGGACCGACGGCGGCCTGATGTACTCGCCGCCGGCACGCTGACCGAAGCGCCGGAGAGCGCACATGCTGTACGACCGCCGCGTCGCGGACCTCGGCTGAAACCCGAGGCACCCGCGCGCGGCGGTTTCGATTCTGCCCCTGCCTTTCCGCGCTGCCGGCATCGACGCTGGCCTCAACCGGTCGGCTAGCCGCACGGAAGTCAGGACCTTTGGTTGATTGCGCGCGCGCCTCGCTCTCTTTGCCGGATGTCGGCACCAGAGGTCAGGGGGCCGGGAGCAGTCGAATCGAAAGGAGATCGCAAAGCCGTGTCAGACAGCAGCGGACTAACCGCGACGGCCGGTAGCCACTCTACCGCGTGGTGGTACGACGAACGCAAACGCGCCGTCGTCCTGCAGATCCTGGTTTTCGGAGGCGTTGTCCTCTTATTTGCCTTCTTCATCTACAACGCGGTGGTGAACCTGGCGCAGCGCGGAATCGCCTCGGGGTTTGATTTCCTGTCCAGCACGGCGGGCTTCGGCATCTCCTTCACGCTGATCCCCTATCAGGAGAGCGATACCCACGGCTATGCCTTCCTGGTCGGTCTGCTGAATACCATCCTGGTCTCGGTGCTGGGCGTCATCGCCGCCACCATTCTTGGCTTCGCCATGGGGGTGCTGCGTCTCTCCAAAAACTGGCTGGTGAACAAGCTGGCCTACACCTACGTCGAGGTGATGCGGAACATTCCGCTGCTGCTGCAAATCATCTTTTGGTGGTCGCTCTTCCTGGAACTGCCGGTGGTGCGCAATGCCTTTGACCTGGGTGCCGGCTTCTTCCTCAGCAACCGTGGCATCCAGGCGCCAGCGCCGGTGCTGGAGGCCGGATGGCAAGCCGTGCCCATCACCCTGCTGGTCGGGCTCATCGCTACCATCTTGCTGAGGCGCTGGGCCAGGAAGCGACAGGAGGCGACCGGTGAGCCCTTCCCGGTTGGCCTGGCCGGTTTGGGCCTCATCGTCGTCCTGCCTCTGCTGGCGTTCTTCGTCACCGGCATGCCGGTCAGTATGGAGGACCCGGTCCTCAGGGGCTTCAACTTCCGCGGCGGCTTCAACATCCCGCCCGAGTTCATCGCGTTGTGGTTCGCGCTGACGATCTTCACAGCCGCCTTCATCGCCGAGACCGTTCGCTCCGGCATTCAGGCTGTGAGCTGGGGACAGACCGAAGCGGCCCACGCGCTCGGCCTCAGCGACCGACGGACCTTGCGTCTGGTGGTGGTCCCGCAGGCGATGCGCGTGATCATACCGCCGCTGACCAGCGAGTATCTGAACCTAACCAAGAACTCTACCCTGGCGGTTGCGATCGGCTATCCCGACCTGGTCTCGGTGACGGCGGGAACGACCTTGAACCAGACCGGACAGGCGATCGAGGCGATCGGCTTGACGATGGCGGTCTACCTGACCCTCTCGCTGCTGATCTCACTGGGTATGAATTCCTACAACAGACACATAGCCCTGGTGGAGCGCTAGGCCATGGCGAGCGATCAGGGCGAACGCGCCTACCCCCCCGGCAAGCATCCCGACCTGCCGCCGCCCCCGGGCACCACCGGGGCCATCGGCTGGCTCAGGAAGAGCCTCTTCTCTTCTTGGCTGAACGCGATCCTGACCCTGGTATCGGCCTATGTGATCTACGTGGTCGTGGTCGGTCTCTTCTCCTGGGGCATCACTGACTCGGTGGTCTCAGGCAGCGATCGTCGGATCTGCGATCTGGGCAGCACCTCGGCCTCGCTCGGCCAGATCATCGAACGGGTGAACTGGGAGGGCCTGGACAGCAGCGATGCGGTGATCGCCAAACGGGCGGGCCGCTCGCTGACCGCGGCCGGCAACGCGCTTGGCGACCTCAACGCCCGTATCGATGCGGCCCAGGACGTGATGCCGCCGGCCTTCGCCCAGGTGGTCCAGCAGGTCGATCCCAAGTCCCTGGAAAGTGAGGTTCAGGCAGCGATCGGCGCCAAGGACTACGGCAAGGCACGCAGTCTGCTGGGGGAGGCGGCCCCGATCGTCGCCTGGGGTAACGACAACGACGGCGCCTGCTGGGTCGTGATCAAGGAGCGCATCAACCAGTTCATCTTCGGCTTCTACCCCGAGGATCAGCAGTGGCGGGCCAACCTCTTCTTCTTCCTGCTGATCATCGCCCTGGCGCCGATCCTGGTTCCGGGAATGCCCTACCGGCGCGAGTTGGCCTGGTTCACCGTGGCCTTCCCCTTCATCGCCGCGGCCTTGCTTTACGGCATGCCGTCGATCGGCTTGGAGGCGGTGCCCACCTCCTTGTGGGGCGGTCTGTTGCTGACCACGATCATCGGCGTCACCGGGATCGTCGGCTCACTGCCGATCGGCATCCTGCTGGCGCTGGGCAGGCGCTCCAAGATGCCGGTGGTGCGGGTCTTCTCGATCGCCTTCATCGAGGCGATCCGGGGCGTGCCGCTGATTACCATCCTCTTCGTCGCCTCTACCATGCTGCCGCTCTTCATCCCGCAAGAGTTCAACCTGGACAAGGTCATACGGGCCTTGATCATGGTGACGCTCTTCGCCTCGGCCTACATGGCGGAGGTCATCCGCGGCGGCCTGCAGGCCATTCCAAAGGGGCAGTACGAGGCCTCCTCGGCGATGGGGCTCAGCTTCTGGCAGACCACCCGGCTGGTGATCCTGCCGCAAGCCTTGCGGATTACCGTGCCCAGCATCGTCAACAACTTCATCGGCTTGTTCAAGGATACCAGCCTGGTCTCCATCATCGGTCTCTTCGACCTGCTGCTGTCGGTCAGGACGGCAGTCCGTGACGGGGCCTGGATCGGCTTCTCCAACGAGGTCTATGCCTTTGCAGCCGTGATCTACTTCGTCTTCTGCTTCGGCATGTCGCGCTATTCGATGTACCTGGAGAAGAAGCTCAATGTCGGCACGCGGCGCTAGTCGATGAGCGCCACTGCCCCCGTGAACGGAGGTTAGGAACCATGAGCGACGCTATTGAAGCTGGTCGCGTGGAAAGCACCATTGGCGAGGAGGTCGCCGTCCAGATGGTGGGCGTACACAAGTGGTACGGCCAGTTCCACGTGCTGAAGGACATCAACCTGACGGTTCGCCGTGGCGAGCGTATCGTGATCTGCGGCCCATCGGGGTCCGGCAAGTCGACCATGATCCGCTGCATCAACCGTCTGGAAGAGCATCAGAAGGGCCAGATCCTGGTCGATGGCAACGAACTGACCCACGACCTGAAGCGGATCGAGGAAATCCGTCGCGAAGTCGGCATGGTGTTCCAGCACTTCAATCTCTTTCCCCATCTGACGGTGCTGGAGAACTGCACCCTGGCGCCGATCTGGGTGCGCAAGATGCCCAAGCGCGAGGCCGAAGAGATCGCCATGGACTACCTGACCAAGGTGAAGATCCCGGAGCAGGCGGACAAGTACCCCGGCCAGCTCTCCGGCGGCCAGCAGCAGCGCGTGGCGATCGCTCGCTCGCTCTGCATGAACCCGCGCATCATGCTGTTCGACGAGCCGACCTCGGCGCTGGACCCGGAGATGATCTCCGAGGTGCTGGAGACCATGGTGCAGCTTGCCGAGTCCGGCATGACCATGCTCTGCGTGACGCACGAGATGGGCTTCGCGCGGAAGGTGGCAAACCGCATCATCTTCATGGACCGCGGCGAGATCATCGAGCAGAACGAGCCCGAGCTCTTCTTCAACAACCCGCAGAGCGAGCGGACCAAGCTCTTCCTCAGCCAGATCTTGCATCACTAGGACGGGCGCAGGTACTGCCGAAGCCAACCTGCAGCGTGGCATCATTGCCGCGCCGGGCTTGATTCCCTGGAGTCAATCAATACCTTGCCGAGGGAGGCGGGCTAGGTTCTAAAGGGCCGCCCGCAGCCCTAAGACGGGGAAGGACCGGGTGCTTGGACGCTGTCGCCGGGAAGCCGCTCTGGGATGAGCAGCGCTATCTAACCGATCTCTGGTACATGGCTGCCTCGAGCAAGGCCTTGAAGCCCGGTCGCGTGATCGGGCGGGTCTTCATGGAGCAGCCGGTGCTGCTGGGCCGCGACAAGGCGGGCCGGCCCTTCGCCCTGCGCGACCTCTGTCCGCACCGCGGCGTGGCGCTCTCCGCCGGCGCCTTCGACGGCGAGGAGGTACGCTGCCCCTTCCACGGCTGGCGTTTCGGCACCGATGGCCAGTGCCGGTCAATCCCCTCGCAGGTCGAAAGCTCGCGCCTGAAGCCGGAATCGGTGAAGGTCCGCAGCTTCCCCTGTCAGGAGGTGCAGGGCAACGTCTGGATCTTCCTGGGCCGACCGGGGTTGGAACCACCTGGCCCGCCGCCGACGATCCCGGATCTGGGCGACTGCGTGCCCAAGGTCACGACCCTGCTGAACTTCGAGACCGATCTCGACAATGCCGTCTACGGCCTGCTGGACCCTGCCCATACGCCCTATGTGCACGAGGGTCTGTTCTGGCGCCGCCCGACCACCCTGAAGCTGAAGACCAAGAACTACGTCCCCAGCGAGCTGGGCTTCACCATGAGTCGGCACGAGCCGGCCGGGAACACCGTGGTCTACAAGTTGATGGGCGGCCGACCCACCACCGAGATCTCCTTCCGCCTGCCGGGTGTCAGGCTGGAGCACATCCGCATCGGCCGCCACCACATCTGCAACCTGACCGCCATGACGCCGATCGACGGCAAGCGGACCCAGGTGATGAACCTGCTCTACTGGACCAATCCGGTGATCTCGGTGATCCAGCCCTTCCTCGCCTTCATGGCGCGGCGCTTCTTGGGCCAGGACCAGTGGATCGTCGGCCTGCAGAACGAGTCGGCCGGCTACCAGCCGCCGATGATGCTGGTGAACGACGCCGACACCCTACAGCGCTGGTACCTGCGCCTGAAGCGGGAGTGGCGGCGCGTGCAGGCCGAAGGCGGCACGTTCCAGAACCCGATCAAGGCCGCAACCCTGCAATGGAACAGCTAGCGCTGGCCGAAGGCCAGGGCAGGGTCGAGCTGGAAGGCGTGACCCTGGAGGTCGGTTACCTACCCGGCGGCCTGGACCGTCCGCTGATCGTGCTGCTGCACGAGGGCCTGGGCTGCGTCGCCCTTTGGCGCGATTTCCCCGAGGCGCTGGCGCAGGCCAGCGGCTGTGCCGTCTTCTCCTACAGCCGCATCGGCTACGGCGGCTCCAGCCCCTGCAGCCTGCCGCGGCCGCTCACCTACATGGAGGACGAGGCGAAGGGGATCCTGCCGCGCCTGCTGGCCCGGCTGCCGGCGCGGCGCCTGGTGCTCTTCGGGCACAGCGACGGTGGCTCGATCGCCGCGGTCAACGCCGGCGCCGTCCCCGATCCCCGCCTGGCCGGCCTGATCCTGATGGCGCCGCACTTCTTCAACGAGGAGATCTGCGTCGCGGCGATCACCGAGACCAACCGCCTCTACGCCGAGACCGACCTGCGTGGGCGGCTGGCGCGCTATCACGGCGACAACGTCGACTGCGCCTTCCGCGGCTGGGCCGATTCTTGGCTGCACCCCGACTTCTGGAAGTGGGACCTGCGTCCCTATCTCTCGGAGATCCGGGTGCCGACCCTGCTGATCCAGGGCGAGGACGACGAGTACGGCACCCGCGCCCAGGTCGACGCGGCCGAGCGCCTGATCCCCGCCCCGACGGCCCTGCACCTGCTGCCTGATTGCGGGCATTCTCCGCAGAAGGACCAGCGCGAGCAGGTGCTGGCGCTGGCGAGCGCCTTCGTGGCGGCTCTTTAGACCTAGACGCCCAGCCAGCGGTGCTGGATTTCAGGCTCGGCCTTGAGCGCCCCGCTGCTGCCCTGCCAGCGGACCTTGCCGCGGCCGAGCACGTAGACCTCGTCGGCCAGATCCGTGGCGAACTGGAGGTTCTGCTCGACCAGGAGGACGGTGAGGCCGGCCTCCTTGAAGCCGCGCAGATGCTGCTGGATCTCGGCGACGATGATGGGCGCCAGGCCCTCGGTCGGCTCGTCGAGCAGCAGCAGGTCCGGGTTCCACAGCAGCGCGCGGGCGATCGCCAGCATCTGCTGCTCGCCGCCGGAGAGCTGGGTGCCGCCGTTGCTGCGTCGCTCGGCCAGGCGCGGGAAGAGTTCGAAGATGCGCTCGATGGTGAAGGGGCCCGGCCGCCGCCCGGCGATCAGGGTCAGGTTCTCCATGACGCTGAGCGAGGGGAAGATGCCGCGCGTCTCCGGCATGTAGGCGATGCCGAGGCGCGCGATGCGGTGCGGGGAGAGGCCCCTGATCTCGCGGCCCTGCCAGCGCACCGAGCCGGCCGTGCGCACCACCCCCATGATCGCCTTCAGGGTGGTGGTCTTGCCGGCGCCGTTGCGGCCCAAGAGGCCGACGACCTTGCCCTTGGGCACTTCCAGGTCGACGCCGTGCAGGATGTGGCTCTGGCCGTAGAAGCCCTGCAGTCCTTCCAGGGTCAGCATGAGGCGCCTCCCGCGCTGCCGCCGAGATAGGTCTCCTGCACCGTCTGGCTGCCGCGCACCTCTTCCGGCGCGCCCTCCAGCAGGACCTGGCCGTAGTTCAAGACCATGATGCGGTCGGCCGTGCCGAAGACCATGTCCATGTCGTGCTCGATGATGACCACGGCCAGGTCACGCGGCAGGTCCTTCACCAGGTCCAGCATGCGGTGCGTCTCCTCCGGGCTCATGCCCGAGGTGGGCTCGTCCAGCAGCAGGACCTTGGGCGCGGTCGCCAAGGCCAGCCCGATCTCGAGCTGGCGCTGGGCGCCGTAGGAGAGCGCACCGACCTGGCTCTCCAGCGCGTCCCCCAGGCCGACCTGCTCGGCCACCGCCGCGGCCCGGCGCTGCGCCCCGGTCAGGCTGGCGAGCCGGCGCCAGAAGATGCGTGCCTCGCCGCTGCGGGCCATCTGCGCCAGCATCAGGTTGTCGCGCACGGAGAGCTTGGGGAAGAGATTGTTCTTCTGGAAGGAGCGGGCGAGGCCCAGCCGCGCCCGGCGGTTCGGCGGCAACTGCGTCACCGCGCGCTCGCCCAGGTAGATCTCGCCGGCGCTGGGCTTCAGCTCGCCGGCCAGCAGGTTGAAGAGGGTGGTCTTGCCGGCACCGTTGGGGCCGATGATGGCCAGGCGCTGGCCGATCGGCACCGACAGCGAGACGCCGCGGGTGACCTCCAGCGCGCCGAAGGTCTTGACCAGGCCTTCCACCCTAAGCATGGCGCTGCTCTCCTCGGCGGAAGAGCCGCAGCGCCAGGTCTTCCAGCGCGCCGACCAGGCCGTTGCGGCCGGAGAGCACCACGGCGATCAGCACCAGCCCCAGCCAGAACTGCCAATAGTCGGTGTAGTCGCTGACGAACTGCTTCAGCAGGACGACCAGGATCACGCCGACCATCGGCCCGACCAGGGTGCCGAGCCCGCCGACGATGACCATCACCAGGATCTCGCCCGAGGTGGTCCAGTGCAGCAGCTCCGGCGAGATGAAGGAGGTGTGTTGCGCGATCAGGCTGCCGGCGAAGCCGGAGACCATGCCGGCCAGCGCGAAGGCCATGGTCTTGTAGAGCCGCACCGGCAGGCCCAGCGCGCGCAGGCGGTGACTGTTCTCGTGGATGCCGATCAGGGTGATGCCGAAGGGGCTGGCAACCAGCCAGCGCAGCAGCAGGAAGACCGCGACCACGGCCAGCAGCAGCAGCAGGGTAAAGCTGGCCGGGTCCATCAGGTCGATGCCGATGCTGGAGAGGTCGAGGCGCGGGATGCCGAAGAAGCCGTCGTCGCCGCCGAAGAGCTTGCTCTTGAAGAAGAACTCGTGCGCCATCTCGCCCAGCGCCAGGGTGATCATGATGAAGAAGATACCGGTGACGCCGCTGGCGACCGCACCGGCCAGCAGTGCGATCAGGCCGGAGACCAGCACCGCCACCAGCATGGCCAGCGGCACCGGCAGGCCCAGGGTGGCCGAGCTGTAGGCAAAGGCATAGGCGCCGATCCCGAAGAGCGCACCCTGCGCCAGCGAGACCAGGCCGCCGTAGCCGGCCAGCAGGTCCAGCGCCATGGCGAGGATGGCGAAGATGGCGATCTCGGCCAGCACCTCGAAGCCGAAGAAGTCGGCCGAGTACCAATAGATCAGCAGGCCGAGGAAGGTGGCGAGCGCGACCAGCGGGCGGAAGCCGGGGAGGGTGCTGGGCATGGCGCTAGCTCCTGACCGGGAAGAGCCCGGAGGGCTTCCACAGCAAGACGAGGACCAGCAGGGCATACATGATGATGCTGGCGAACTGCGGCACCAGGACCTGGCCGAAGGTGAGGGTGGTGCCGATCAGCAGCGAGCCGATCAGCGCGCCGCGCAGGCTGCCGAGGCCGCCGACCACGACCACGACCAGGGTCGGCACCAGGATCGAGACCCCCATGCCCAGGGTGGCGGAGAAGGCCGGCATGGCGACCGAGCCGGCGAGGCCGGCCAGCGCGCAGCCCAGCAGGAACACCAGCAGGAAGCTGCGCTCCACGTTGATGCCGAGGCAGCGCGCCACCTCGGCGTCGTCGACCCCGGCACGCACCTCGGCACCGATGCGGGTGTGCTCCAGCAGCAGGTGCAGGACCAGATAGACCAGGAAGCCCAGAACGATGATGAAGAGGCGGTAGGCCGGGTAGATCTGGCCGAAGAACTCGACCCGGCCGCTGAAAGGCACGCCCTCGGTCACGCCCAGCGCGTCCACGCCCCAGAGGAAGCGGGTGGCGTCGAGGAAGACGAAGATCAGGCCGAAGGTGACCAGCACCTGGTTCATCGGCCCGGCGCTGCGCAGCCGGTCGATCAGGGTGACGTAGAGCAGCGCGCCCACTGCCATCACGCCCAGTGGCGCCAGCAGGAAGGCAATCCAGAGGCTGCCGGTGGCCTGGGCGACGGAATAGCCGATGAAGGCGCCGAGCGCGTAGAGCGAGCCGTGCGCCAGGTTCACGAAGTTCAGCAGGCCGAAGATGACGCTGAGCCCTACCGACAGCAGGAATAGCAGCATCGACATCTGCAGGCTGTTCAGTAGCTGTATGAACCAGAAACCACCGTCGCCGACCACGTCCATACCTTTCAGGTTAGGGCAAATCGAAGGCTTGGGGCCGCTGTCTCGGGGCCGACCGCCAAGGGTGCTGTGCAGTGGAACGAAGAGGGCGGGCCGCTGCCCGCCCTCTTCCAGGTTACCGCCGAATGATGGCTGTGGGCGCCCTTAGAGCGTGCACCCGTTCACCGGGTCCTGGACGTCCGGAATGGTCTCCAGCACCTCCTGGACCACCGCGCCGTCTTTGAACTTGTTCTCGAAGATGTAGATGTTCTGGATCACGTTGTTGGTGTGGGGATCCAGGCGCAGCGGGCCACGCGGTCCGTCGAAGGAGACCTTGGCCAGCTCGGCATCGAACTTCTCCTTGTCGCCGCCGGAGGCCTTGACCGCCTCGATCACCAGGCGGGCCGCGTCATAGCCGGCGACCGAGAACTCAGAGGCCGGCTTGCCGTAGGCCGCCTGATAGGCCGCCTGGAAGTCCTTGTTGGCCTGGGTGTCGATCGAGGGCACGTAGTGCAGGCCGGCGGTGATGCCGTCCGCCGCCTCGCCCTCGACCTGTACGTAGGCCGGGGAGGTGAGGAAGCCCGCGCCGTAGAGCGGGATCTGCTCCTTCACGCCGAAGTCGTGATACTGCTTCACGAAGGCGATCGCGGCGCCGCCGGCGAAGAAGACATAGATCGCATCGGGGTTGGTCGCCTGGGCGGCCGAGATGAAGGGGCCGTAGTCCTTGGTGCCGTGCAGCGGCGGATAGGCCTCGCCCACGATCTCACCGCCGGCGGCCTCGAAGGATTCCCGGAAGGCGTCCATCATCTGGTGGCCGGCCGCGTAGTCGGGGGCCATCAGATAGACCTTCTTGATGCCCTTATCATACATGTAAGGACCCATCGGCCGGTTCATCTGCGAGTTCGAGAAGGAGACGCGGATGACATAGGGGCTGCAGCGCGCGCCGGTCATCTCGTCGTTGCCAGCGTTAGCGACGATGATCGGCACCTTGGAGCCGTCGGCGAAGTCGCGCACCGCACCGAGCACCGCCGAGGAGACGATGCCGACGATGGCGTCGACCCGATCCTGCAGCACCAGCTTGCGGGCCTTGGCCAGGCCGACCGCGGGCTTGGCCTCGCTGTCCTCGCGGAACATCTCGACCTTGTTGTCGCCCAGGTCCTTGCCGTAGTGCTCGAGGCCCAGCTTGAAGCCGTTCTCGATGTGCGTGCCAAGCCCGGCATAGACGCCGGAGAAGGGCAGCAGCAGCCCGATCTTGTAGTCCTCGGCAGCAGCCGGACCCGTGGCCAGCCCGCCTGCCAGTCCCGCCGCCAGCAGTGCCGCGGCGCAGGTCTTCAACGTCGTTTTCATCACCATCTTTCCCTCTTTGCCTCCCTGAATGAGGGTCTCCGCTTTCTACATGCTCACGCTTGCTTGATGCGCGGCGATGCTTCCATGTCCTCGGAACGGATCGTGTTCAAGACACCCTGCGTGATTGTCGTCAGCCGGTCCAGGCTCTCGACCAGGGTCTTGCCACTGGTGTCGAGGCGGGCGTGGGCGGAGCGATAGAGCGGGCCGCGCGCGGCCAGGATGCGGCGCAGATCTTCCATCGCCTCCTCGTTGCCGTGCATGGGCCTGAGGTCGCCCTGGGCGATGACCCGGCTCATGTGCTCCTCCGGGCTGGCCTCGATCCAAACGGTGTAGAAGCGCTCCAGCAGGCGGGCGAAGGTGTCGGACTCGGACACCAGGCTGCCGCCGGTCTCCAGCACCAAGGGGCCGGCGTGCGCGATCACCTGGTCCAGCGCCTCACGCTCCAGCCGGCGGTAGAGCTGCTGACCGCCGAGCGAGAAGATCTCCTCCACCCCCATGCCGCCGCGCTGCTGGATCAGGTCGGTCAGGCAGACGAAAGGACAGCCCTGGCGCTCGGCGAGGAGGGCGCCAAGGGTGCTCTTGCCGGCGCCGCGCAGGCCGATCAACGCAACCCCGACCGTGGGTTCGGCTTCGGCGATGAAGTGCTTACGCAGGATCTCCAGCGCGGCGACCTGCTCGTCGGCACCGAGATTGGCGAGGAAGGAATGCAACGCCGGATGCAGCGCCTCCTCCTCCTCGCGCAGCAGCACCAAGGGTTCCACCCCCATCGCCGCGGCGACCCGGCAGAGGACCTGGAGCGAAAGGTTGGCCTTGCCGTTCTCGATCTCGGCCAGATAGCGCTCCGAGACCTCGGCATCCTGGGCCAGCGCCCGGCGGGTCATGCCACGGGCGGCGCGGGCAGCGCGAAGCCGACGGCCGACGCGACCCATCAGGTCGGCCCCGCTCTCAACGTCTCCCCCCTGCCTCGCGAGCAGCGCGCGGCCAGTGCCTCTTCCCTCCGCCACCGTTTCTTCCCTCTTGTTCCGCAGGCCGTCTTCTTGCACAATAGTGCACATCGCGCCGGCGGATTGCCAGAGAAAAGGCAATTGCGTCGTCAAAAGATGCAACATAGAGCCTGTTTTCTTGACGGCGCTGCCAGTGCAGCCACCGGATGGCGCAAGAGCAAATGACCGCCCCGCCCTGGCTGCGGTGGGGAAGCGGGCGGCCTTGAAAGGGAGAATGGAATGGACGCTGCCGAACAGGGCACCCAGGCCGGTGCCTGGCTGGACCTACCGGAGACCTACAACGCCGCCGACGAGTTCGTGGACCGGCACCTGCGCGAGGGTCGCGGCGACAAGATCGCCTACATCGACGATGCCGGCGCGCACAGCTATGCCGACCTTGCGACGGCAACCGACCGCTTCGCCGGCGCGCTGGGTGGCCTCGGCGTCGGACAGGAAACGCGGATCGCACTCTGCCTGTTCGACCGCTTCGCCTTTCCCTACTGCTTCTGGGGGGCGATCAAGGCCGGCGTGGTTCCGGTCGCGCTGAACACCCTGCTGACCACCGAGCACTATCACTTCATCTTGAACGACTGCCGGGCCGAGCTGCTGGTGGTCTCCAGTGAGCTGCTGCCGGTGCTGGAGCCGATCCTGGATGATCTGCCCAGCCTGCGCGCGGTCATCGTCAGTGGTAGTGGCACTCCGGCGAAAGGTCCGGAGAGCCACGACCTGGAGGCGCTGATGGCGGCGGCCGAGCCACGCCAGGAGAACGCCGTCGCCCATCCCGACGACGTCGCCTTCTGGCTCTATTCCTCGGGCTCCACCGGCAGCCCCAAGGGGGTGCGCCACCTGCATCGCAATCTGATTGCCACCGCCGAGTTCTACGGCAAGCCGGTGCTGGGCATTCGCGAGGAGGACGTGGTCTTCTCCGCCGCCAAGCTCTTCTTCGCCTACGGCCTGGGCAACGGCATGACCTTCCCGCTCAGCGTCGGCGCCACCACGGTGCTGCTCTCCGGTCGGCCGACGCCGCAGTCGGTGATGGAGGTGCTGAAGCAGCACGAGCCGACGATCTTCTACGGCGTCCCCACGCTCTATGCGGCGATCCTGGCCGACCCCAACAATGGCCGCGCCGGTAGTTCGCCCAGGCTGCGGCTCTGCGTGTCGGCCGGCGAGGCCCTGCCGCAGGAGATCGGGCGGCGCTGGGAAGAGCGCTTCGGCGTACCGATCCTGGACGGCGTCGGCTCCACCGAGATGCTGCACATCTACCTCAGCAACCACCGCGGCGAGATCCGCTACGGTACCTCGGGCAAGCCGGTGCCGGGCTATGCCGTGCGGCTGGTGGACGACCGCGGCGCCGAGGTGCCGACCGGGGAGGTGGGCGAGCTGCTGGTCTCCGGCCCCTCGGTCTGCGAAGGCTACTGGCGTCGGCGGCAGAAGAGCATGGACACCTTCGCCGGCCACTGGATGCATACCGGCGACAAGTATGTACGCGACCACGAGGGCTACTACACCTACTGCGGCCGCGGCGACGACATGTTCAAGAGCGGTGGCAACTGGGTCTCGCCCTTCGAGGTCGAGTCGGCGCTGATCGAGCACCAGGCGGTGGTCGAGGCCGGCGTCATCGGCCACAGCGATGCCAGCGGCAACATCAAGCCCAAGGCCTACGTCGTGCTGAAGGAGGGGCAGGGCGCCTCGGAGGCGCTGACTAGGGAGCTGCAGGACTTCGTCAAGCACCGCATCGAGATCTGGAAATACCCGCGCTGGATCGAGATCGTCGAGGCCCTGCCGAAGACGGCGACCGGTAAGATCCAGCGCTTCAAGCTCAGAGAGCTGGATGACAAGCAATGATAGGGGCGGGGCGCTGACGGCGCACCTGAGCCTACTGGGGCGGGAGTGTCGGCGTTATAGTGCAGACGCGCTGCCGGCCTACCGCTTCCTGCCGGGCCTGACCCCGCATCCGCTCACCGATCCCGAGGGGCATGGCGGCGGTCATGGTCCGGTGACGGCGCTGCCGCCGGCGGACTGGGCGGAGAACGGCCCCTACCTCTTCGGCTGCGATCTCTACAATCGCGGCTATTGGTGGGAGGCGCACGAGGCCTGGGAAGCACTCTGGCAGGTGACGCGGCTGCAGGTCGCAGGCGATGAGGCAGGACAGGCGGTTGTGCAGCAGCACCGCTTCTTCCAGGGCCTGATCCAGGCCGCCAACGCGCAGCTCAAGCTGGCGCTGGGCCGAGCGCAGGCAGTCCGCCGGCTCTGGCAGAAGGCCGAGGCGCACTGGCGGGCGGCCGGGGATCCTCCGCACTTCATGGGGCTCGACCTGGCCGGCTGGCGGCGGGATAGCGGGCTCTACCTGGATCGGCGCCTGGCGGAGAGCCCGCTTCGGCACGATCCTGCCGACTTCTCGCAGATCAATCTGCACCATTTTGCCGATTTGGACGTTGTCGAGAAGCAAAAGACGCACTATAGTGCCTAAAAATCAGAATGGGAGCTAGCGAGTGACTGACATCGATTTCCGCACGGAGCCGAGCCGCTATCGCCACTGGTCGCTGTCGGTGGAGGGGGATCGTGCCGCCCTGAGCCTCGACGTGAAGGAAGACGGTGGGCTGTTCGAGGGCTACGAGCTGAAGCTCAATTCCTACGACCTGGGTGTGGACATAGAGCTGGCCGACGCGATTCAACGCCTACGCTTCGAGCATCCCGAGGTCGCCGTGGTGGTGCTGCGTTCGGCCAAGGACCGGGTCTTCTGCGCCGGCGCCAACATCCGCATGCTGGGCGGCGCCACCCATGGCCACAAGGTCAACTTCTGCAAGTTCACCAACGAGACCCGCAACACCATCGAGGAGGCCAGCAACGAATCCGGCCAGGCCTATCTCTGCGCGATCAACGGCACGGCGGCAGGCGGCGGCTACGAGTTGGCACTGGCGGCCGACCACATCCTGATGGTCGACGACGGCAACGCCGCGGTCTCCCTGCCGGAGGTGCCGCTGCTGGCGGTGCTGCCCGGCACCGGCGGCCTCACCCGCCTGGTCGACAAGCGCAAGGTGCGTCGCGATCTGGCCGACGTCTTCAGCACCACGGAGGAGGGGGTACGCGGCAAGCGCGCCGTCGAGTGGCGGCTGATCGACGAGATCGCCTCCAACTCCGGCTTCGAGGCCGCGATCGACAAGCGCGCGGCCGCACTGGCCGAGGGGAAAAGCCGGCCGGCGGCGGGCAGCGGCATCGCGCTGCCGACCCTGGAGCGCAGTGTCGAAGGCGATCGGATCGCCTACGCCTACGTCTCGGCCGAGATCGACCGCGACCTGGGCGTGGTGGAAATCTTGGTGAAGGGGCCGGAGGCCGGCCCGCCGGCCGATGCCGCCGCCATGCACAAGGAAGGCGTCGCCTTCTGGCCGCTGGCACTGGCACGCGAGCTCGACGACCTGCTGCTGCACCTGCGCTTCAACGAGCCGACCATCGGCTGCCTGGTGGTGAAGAGCGAGGGCGACCCGGCTTTGGTCACGGCCTATGACAGCTTCCTGCAGGAGCAGGCCGCGGACTGGCTGGGCCACGAGATCCTGCTCTACTGGCGCCGGGTGATGAAGCGCCTGGACATCACCGCGCGCTCGATCTTCACCCTGGTGGAGCCCGGAAGCTGCTTTGCCGGCTTCCTGGCCGAGCTGCTCTATGCCGCCGACCGCAGCTACATGCTGCTGGGCCAGTTCGAGGGCGACAACCGCCCGGCGGCGACCATCCGACTCTCCAAGCTGAACTTCGGCGCCTTCCCGATGGTGAACGGCCTCTCGCGCCTGGAGACCCGCTTCCTGGGTGAGCCCGATACCCTGACGGCGGCCGAGGGCCTGATCGGCCAGGAGCTGGACGCCGACGCGGCACTGACCGCCGGCCTGGTGACCTTCGCGCCCGACGACATCGACTGGGAGGACGAGATCCGCCTGCTGCTGGAAGAGCGCTCCAGCTTCTCACCCGACGCCCTGACCGGCATGGAGGCCAACCTGCGCTTCGCCGGGCCGGAGACCATGGAGAGCAAGATCTTCGCGCGCCTTACCGCCTGGCAGAACTGGATCTTCCAGCGCCCCAACGCGGTGGGCGAGGCCGGGGCGCTGCGCCTCTACGGCACCGGCGCCCGGCCGACCTACGACAGAAAGAGGACCTGATCTGGCGGGACCCCGGCCCGAAAGGGTCGGCGGTTCCTTTAGGCCCGCCGGCGGTTCCGGTGGACCCGACACCGACAAGAAGGAGCCCGAACCATGGATGCCCTACACGTCAGCTACGACGACCTGATCCCGAACAACGTCAACCTCTCCGGGGACCGCCGCCTGCAGCGTGCGCTGGAGGCCTGGCATCCGGGCTATATCGACTGGTGGAAGTCCATGGGCCCCGACGGCTTCCTGGACAGCGAGGTCTATCTGCGGACCGCGGTCAGTGTCGAGCCCAAGGGCTGGGCCAAGTTCGGCTACGTGAAGATGCCGGAGTACCGCTGGGGCATCCTGCTGGCGCCGCAGGAGGAGGACCGCAAGATCCCCTTCGGCCTGCACAAGGGCGAGCCCGCCTGGCAGGAGGTGCCCGGCGAGTACCGCGCCATGCTGCGCCGCCTGATCGTGATCCAGGGCGACACCGAACCGGCCTCGGTCGAGCAGCAGCGCTATCTGGGCAAGACCTGCCCCTCGCTCTACGACCTGCGCAACCTCTTCCAGGTCAACGTCGAGGAGGGACGGCACCTCTGGGCCATGGTCTACCTGCTGCAGAAGTACTTCGGCCGCGATGGCCGCGAGGAGGCGGAGGCCCTGCTGACCCGCCGCTCGGGCGATGCCGACCGGCCGCGTCTGCTAGGCGCCTTCAACGAGGAGACGCCGGACTGGCTGTCCTTCTTCATGTTCACCTACTTCACCGACCGCGACGGCAAGATGCAGCTTGAGGCCCTGGCGCAGTCGGGCTTCGATCCGCTGTCGCGTACCACGCGCTTCATGCTGACCGAAGAGGCGCACCACATGTTCGTCGGCGAGTCCGGCATCTCGCGCATCGTGCAGCGCACCTGCGAGGCGATGAAGGCGGCCGGAATCGACGATCCGAACGAGATCGACAAGGTGCGTGCGCTGGGCGTGATCGACCTGCCGACCATCCAGAAGAAGGCGAACTTCCACTTCGCGGTCACCCTTGACCTCTTTGGCGCCGAGGTCTCGACCAACGCTGCCAACGCCTTCAACGCCGGCCTCAAGGGGCGCTTCCAGGAGACCAAGATCGAGGACGACCACCAGTTGGTGAACGATACCTACCCGGTGCTGCGCTACGAGAACGGCGGCTTCAAGACGGTCGAGGAGCCGGCGCTCTCCGCGCTGAACGCGCGCCTGCGCGACGACTACGAGCGCGACGCGGCCGGCGGCATCAAGCGCTGGAACAAGGTAATCGAGAAGTGCGGCATCGACTTTAGCCTGTCGCTGCCACACGTCGCCTTCAGCCGCCGGGTCGGTGCCTTCACCGACATCAACGCCGCCCCCGACGGCACGGTCCTGAGCGATGCCGAGTGGGCCAAGCGCCAGGACGAATGGCTGCCCTCCAAGGACGACCTGGCCTACATCCACTCGCTGATGCAGCCGGTGGAAGAGGTCGGCGGCTACGCCCCCTGGATCGCCGAGCCCAAGGTCGGCATCGACGGCAAGCCCGGCGACTTCGAGTACGTGAAGCTGTCGCACTAGAGCATCTTCGCCTCGCAACCGCTCGGCTGCTATGCTCTAGCCATTTGTTTTATAACGCAAATCGTCGTCGCAGACGAGTCCGTCTGCTCGGGATTTGCTCTCGTCGCGCGCACCCCCGGGTCGAGAGGCCCGGGGGCCGCCTCTTAACCTTTGCAGTTCGGCCTGCGGGAGGTCACTCTCTGCGGTAGGCGACCTGCAACGAGAAAAAGCCCTTAGCCATGTCCGCGCCGATCCGCCAGCACCTGATCGATCCCGAGATCTGCATCCGCTGCAACACCTGCGAAGAGACCTGCCCGATCGATGCGGTGACCCACAACGAGGACAACTATGTGGTCGATCCGGCGATCTGTAAGGCTTGCCTCGACTGCATCTCGCCCTGTCCGACCGGGGCCATCGACAACTGGCGGATCGTGAAGCAGGCCTACAGCCTGGAGGAGCAGTTCGAGTGGGACGAGCTGCCCGAGCAGGAGGAGGACCTGGGCCTCGACGAGGAGGGCGAGGCCGAGGAGGCGCGAGAGGAGGAGGTGCAGAGCCTGCTGGAGCGGGCGCATGCCGGGGCAGGAGGCAAGAGCCGCGCGCCGGCCTCCGCCGCCAAGCCCAACATCAATCTCTACAACCGCGCGGCACCAGCGGTGGCGACAGTGGCCGGCAACTTCCGCATCACCCAGGCCGATGCCGCCTCCGACATCCATCACATCGTGCTGGACTTCGGGCCGCAGTCCTTCCCGGTGCTGGAGGGCCAGTCGATCGGCATCATCCCGCCCGGCAGCGACGCGCGCGGCAAGCCGCATCACGTGCGGCTCTACTCCGTCGCCTCGCCGCGCGACGGCGAACGGCCGAACCACAACAACCTCTCGCTGACGGTGAAGCGCGAGGTGACCGTGGTGGATGGCGTCACCCATCCCGGTGTCGCCTCCAACTACCTCTGCGACCTGCAGAAGGGCGACGAGGTTCAGGTCACCGGCCCCTTCGGCAACACCTTCCTGATGCCGAACGACCCGGCTGCCAACATCATCATGATCTGCACCGGCACCGGCTCGGCCCCCTTCCGGGCGATGACCGAGCGCCGCCGCCGACGGCGCGAGACCGCGGGCAGCCTGCTGCTCTTCTTCGGTGCCCGCACGCCGGGCGAGCTGCCCTACTTCGGCCCGCTGATGAAGCTGCCGGACAGCCTGATCGTGAAGGAGCTCTGCTTCTCGCGGCTGGCCGACCAGCCGAAGGAGTACGTGCAGGACCGCATGCACAAACGGGCGGACGTGGTCGCCGGCCTGCTGCGCGACGAGCGCACCCACCTCTTCATCTGCGGCCTCAAGGGCATGGAGAGCGGCGTCAACGAGGCGCTGGAGAGCATCTGCCGCGCCGAGGGCCTGAACTGGAAGAGCCTGGCCGCCGAGATGCGCGACGGTGGGCGCTTTCATGTGGAGACCTACTGATTGGGATCGTTCTCCGGTCAGGCTGTATTTGTTCAGAGTCTCGTGAAGAAGCCGATTTCAAAAAGTATTTGTGCGGCCGTGGTGCAGTAGCCTGCCCAATCCCGCACCGTCAGTGCTTCGCCGCACTCAGCCGGTCGAGGCGCAGGCGGTCGCGGGTGTCGGTGACGCGCCAGGCGGTTACCAGCACCGCGGCCACGACGCTGAGCGCCGTCGCACCGGCGATCAGGAACATCACCAGGATCTGGTAGCGCACCGCCTCGGTGGGATCGTTGCCGGCCAGGATCTGGCCGCTCATCATCCCCGGCAGTGAGATCAGGCCGGTGGCGGCCATCGCGTTCACGATCGGCATGAAACCGCTGCGCAGCGCATGGCGCAGGCTGGGACGGAGCGCCTGCCAGCGGTCGGCACCCAGCAGCAGTTGCGCCTCGATCGCCCGGCGGTCTGCCTCCAGGCGCGCGACCAGCGAGTTGAGGCCGAGGGAGACCCCGGTCATGCCGTTGCCCAGGATCATGCCGAACAGCGGGATGGCGTAGCGCGGGTCGTACCAGGGGTGCACGCCGATCTGCGTGGTGAGCGCCAGGAAGAGGACCATCGAGGCGCAGACCGCCAAGGTACCGGTCCCCAGGAAGTAGCTCCAGGCCCCGGCCAGCTTGCGCTCCTGGCGGGAACGCACCTCGTAGCCGGCGGCCAGCAGCATGACGGTCGCGGCCGCCAGGGTCAGCCAGACCGAGACATGGGTGAAGAGCCAGGCCAGCACCTGTCCGATCAGCAGGAGCTGGATCGTCATCCTGACAGCGGCGATCAGGAAGCTGCGCGTGACTCCGAGCTGCAGCAACAGGCCCAGGAAGGCCGCCAGAAGCACGAAGCCGGAGGCCAGCAGCAGGTCGAAGAGCGAGAGGGAGATCGTCGGGCTCATGCTACCAGGCTCTCCGCCAGATGGCCCTTGACGACGGTCAGGCTACGGCCGGCCAGGCGTTCGGCCTGCAGGCTGTTGTGGGTGACCAGCAGGATGGCCTTGCCCTCAGCCAGGAAGCCCTTGAAGAGTCGTTCCACCGCGGCCTCGACCTCCTGGTCCAGTGCCGCGGTCGGCTCGTCCAGCAGCAGGATCCGTGGCTTCAGGATCAGGGCGCGCACCAGGGCCAGGCGCTGGCGCTCGCCGGTGGAGAGGCGCTCGACCTGCCAGTCCAGCGCCTCCTCGGCGATGCCGACCGCCGGCAGTAGTGCCCGTGCGGCGGCGAGGTCCTGCATGTGCGCGGCCACGCCGCTCGCCCACCAGCCGCTCTCGGCGGGCAGGTAGGCGAGCTGGCGGCGCCAGCGGC
Source organism: Rhodospirillaceae bacterium N.6G (assembly GCA_046233115.1). GTDB lineage: Bacteria > Pseudomonadota > Alphaproteobacteria > Kiloniellales > JACOMY01 > JACOMY01. The sequence goes on from JBJXHM010000001.1 coordinate 539,894, forward strand.
CGGCAGGCATGGAGCGCCGCTCTGCATCGTCCAGGGTGACCCGGCCCTCGTTGGGGTCGAGGTCGACCAGGGCGCGCAGCAGCAGCGACTTGCCGGCGCCGGACTGGCCGCGGATCGCCAGGCACTCGCCGCCGGAGAGCGTGAAGGGGCCTATGTCCAGAAGGCCCGGCCGGTGCAGACCTTCAACCCGAAGCAACACCGCACTTTGCCTTTGAGCTTAGCCCGCGCAGGCGATGTGGCCTGCGGTCCGGCATGGCGTGGCAAAAGAAGCTATTGGCCTCGGTGGACATAGCCCGATCTAGTGCATGCTAGTCGAGGTTCGGCAAGGGGAAGCCGCCGACCAGGGTCTCGTAAGCGTGGGCCGCCTTCAGCACCAGCCGGTCGTCGTAGCGGCCGCCCACGATCTGCAGGCCGGCCGGGAGACCCGCCTTGGTCAGGCCGCAGGGCACCGACATCGCCGGTTGCTGGGTCAGGTTGAAGGGGTAGGAGAAGGGGGTCCAGTCAACCCAGGCGCCGTCGCCGGGCGTCTCCAGGCCGGCATCGAAGGCCGGGATCGGCAGGGTTGGCGTCAGCAGCAGGTCGTAGGTCTCGTGGAACTCCGCCAGGGTGCGGCCGATCGCTTCGCGCATGCTGACGGCGGTCAGATAGTCGAAGATGCTGACCTTGGCGCCCTCGGCGGCGACGCGCTGCAGGCCGGGATCGACCTCCTTGAGCTGCTCCTTGTCCAAGCTGCGCAGCACCTGGGCTGCGCCTGCGAACCAGAGGATGCGGAAGACCGGGTTGCAGTCCGGCAACTTGGGCTCGGCCAGTTCGACGGTGGCTCCCAGTTCCTCGAAGCGCTTCACCGCGGCCTCGACCAAGGCGGCGATCTCGGGATCGACCTTGTTGCCGCCCAGGGTCGGGCTAAAGGCGATTTTCAGGCCGGCGAGGCTGCCGCCCAGCTCGGCCAGGTAGTCGGTGCCGTCGAAAGGCAGGTGGTACCAGTCGCGCGCATCCGGCTCCGCCAGCGCGGTCAGCATCAGGGCGGCGTCGGCGGTGGTGCGGGTGATCGGCCCGACGTGGGCCAGGGTGCCGAAGGCGCTGGCCGGATAGGCCGAGACCCGTCCGAAGCAGGGCTTGATCCCGACCACGCCGGTGAAGCCGGCCGGAATGCGGATCGAGCCGCCGCCGTCGGTACCGAAGTGCAGCGGGCCGATGCAGGCTGCCGCCGCGGCCGTGGCTCCGCCCGACGAGCCGCCCGGCGTCTTCTCCAGGTTCCAGGGATTGCGGGTGATGCCGGTCAACGGCGAATCGGTCACGCCCTTCCAGCCGTATTCCGGCGTCGTGGTCTTGCCGAAGGCGATGGCGCCCCACTCGCGCATGCGGGCGACGCCGGGCGCGTCCTCGGTCCAGGGCTGGTCGGGGTCGATCGACTTGGAGCCCTTGAGGGTGGGCCAACCCTTGGTCAGCAGGATGTCCTTCACTGACAGGGGAACGCCGTCCAGCCGACCCTGCGGCGCGCCCTCGGCCCAGCGCTGGCTGGAGGCCGCAGCGGCAGTGCGCGCGCCCTCCAGGTCCAGGTAGCAGAAGGCGTTCAGCTTATCCTCTACCGCCTCCAGCCGGTCGATGACGGCGTCCATCACCTCACTGGGCGAGAAGTCCTTACGCTGATAGCCCTCGATCAGGGCGGTGGCCGGCAACTTGATCAACTCGCTCGTCATCAAACTCCTCCGGATTGGGGAAAAGGGACCTTCGCCCTCCATTGCTGCACCTTCCGGACCTCGCTGTCGAGCACGGCAAGGCAGTGTACCGTCGGTACAGTGACCCCGGAGATTGCTTTGCGCCTAGACTGCCCAAAAGATGGTCACGCGCGCAGCGGCGCTCCGTCGCCCTTGCGGGTAGCTGCTCTGCGGGAGACATAGGGGCGATGAACGAAAGCGATCCACTGGGTGCCTTGGTACCGGGAGAGCAGCCGGACATCGCCGAAACGGCGGTCGGGCCGCTCAGCGGGCTGACCTTCATGACGAAGGACAACTTCGATGTCGCCGGCTTCGCCACTGGCGCCGGCAATCCCGACTGGGCGCGCAGCCATCCGCCGGCCAAGAGCCATGCCTGGGCCGTGGCAGCTTTGCTGAAGCAGGGCGCCCACCTGATCGGCAAGACCGTCTGCGACGAACTGGCCTTCTCTCTGCACGGCTGCAACCTGCACTACGGCACTCCGGCCAACGTGAATGCGCCCGGGCGACTGCCTGGTGGCTCCTCCAGTGGCTCCGCCGCCGCGGTGGCCGGCGGCCTCTGCGACACGGCGCTGGGCAGCGACACCGGCGGCTCGGTCCGAGTGCCGGCCTCCTACTGCGGGCTTTACGGCATCCGCACCACTCAGGGCGCGATCCGCAAGGACGGCATGGTGCCGCTCGCCCCCTCGTTCGACACGGTCGGCTGGTTCGCCCGCGACGCCGCCACCCTGGGGCGGGTCGGCGCCGTCCTGCTGCCGCCGGAAGCGGAGGAGGGCGACTTCGACCGGCTGATCGTCGCGGAGGATGCCTTCGCTCTGGCCTCGGCGGAGGCACAGGACGGCCTGGCGGCGGCCGTGACCAGACTGCAGCAGCTCTTCCGTCACGAGTCGGTAGAGATTGCCGGGGAGGGCGGCCTCGCAGCCTGGCGCGACACCTTCCGCGATATCCAGGCAGTCGAGTTCGGTCGCTGCCACCGGGGCTGGATCATGACCCAGCGGGCCCGCTTCTCGCCGGACATCGCCAAGCGGATCAGCGCCGCCCTGTCGCTGCCGGAAGAGACCGAGCGCAAGGCTATTCCCGGACGGGAGGCCGCCCGCGACCGACTGGAAGCCCTGGTCGGTCGCCGCTCTCTGCTCTGCCTGCCGACGGTGCCGGGCCCGGCCCCTGTGATCGACGCGGAGTCCAGGGAACTGGAGGACTGGCGGGCCCAGGTGATGGCCCTGACCGCGCCGGCCGGGCTCGCCGGCCTGCCCCAGATCTCGCTGCCGCTCGGCGAGGCCGAGGGCCTGCCGCTCGGCCTTTCGCTGATTGCGCCCTTGGGGCGGGACCGGGCGCTGCTGGCGCTGGCCAAGCGCCTGGAGCGGCTGCTCGAGCCGGGCGGCCGGACAATCACGCGCGCCGGTGGGTCTCTCTAGCTATCGTAGGACAGCAGCACCTCGGTCGGCACGTCGAGCTTCTCGCGCCCCTTGAGGAAGGTCAGCTCCATGATGCAGGCCGCCCCCACCACTTCGGCGTCGACCTTGCGCAGCAGGGTCGCCGCGGCAGCCAGGGTGCCGCCGGTGGCCAGCAGGTCGTCGATCAGCACCACCTTCTGACCGGGCTCAATCATGTCGGTCTGGATCTCCAGGGTGGCGCTGCCGTACTCCAGCTCATAGCTGTGCGGGATCACCGTGCCAGGCAGCTTGCCGGTCTTGCGCAGCATGATGAAGCCGGTGCCCAGTGCGTTGGCCACGGGGGCGCCGATCAGGAAGCCGCGCGACTCGATTCCGGCCAGTATCGTGCCTCCCATCGGGCGGACCAGATCCGCCATGCGCTCGATGGTGGTGCGCAGGGCCACGGGATGGGCAAAGAGCGTCGCGATGTCGTAGAACAGAATGCCCGGCTTGGGAAAGTCCGGGACGGTCCGGATATGCTGCTTGAGATCCATGAAACCCAACCTTTGTTGATGCCGGCCAGAGAGTAGCCACCGGCCGGCGCGAACAACAAGGCCGATGCTAACGCGACCTAGCGATCCGAGGAACCCAGACCCGTGACAGCCTATCGAGGCCTTCTTCCAGCGCTCTTCCTGTCAAGCCTGCTGGCGATCGCCGGCATCGCGCCCGCAACGGCGGCCGACCGGCCCTTGGTGGTCGGCACTGCGCCGGTCTCGGGCACCTTCTATCCGGCCGGCGGTGCGCTCTGCCGTGAGATCAACCGCGCCGCCGACGACCGGCTGGCCTGCTTGGTGGCACCGACCAGTGGCTCGGAGGAGAACCTGAAGCGCCTGCGTGCGGGGGAGCTGGACCTGGCGGTGGTGCAGTCGGACTGGGCCTATCATGCGGCCGGCCGCGGCATCAACGGCGACCCGCCCTTCGCCGGCCTGCGCTCGCTCTTCTCGCTGCAGCCTCTGGTCATGACCCTGGTCGCGGGACCGGAGAGCGGGATCGAGACCCTGGAGGACCTCCGGGGCAAGTCGGTCTCGATCGGTCCGGCCGGCAGCTCGCTTGCGGCCGGTGCGCGCCTGGTGCTGGAGGGGCTAGGTTTCGCTCCCGGCAGCCTGGAACTGGTGGAGATGCCGGTCGATCGGCAGATCCCGGCGCTCTGCAATGCGGAGATCGACGCCTTCCTGATTCCGGTTGCCCATCCCAACGGTGCCGTCGGCTCGGCCGTGGACCTCTGTGCGGCCATTTTCGTACCGATCGAGGGCGAGGCGGCGGATCGCCTGATCAAGGCCTTCCCCTTCTATGGCCGTACCACGATTCCAGCCGGGCTCTATCTCTACAACGGCGATCCGGTGGCCAGCATCGGCCTGGTGGCCAATGTAGTGGCCGACCAGTCGCTCGACGCCGATCTGGTCTATCAGATCGTCAAGGCGGTCTTCGACAACATCGGCGATCTGCGCGAGCAGCACCCGGTGCTGGAGAACCTGCAGGTCGAGGAGATGACGGGATCCGGCTTGCCGGCGCCGCTGCATCCCGGCGCCATGCAGTACTACCAGGAGAAAGGCTGGCGCTAGAGCAGACTGCAATCAGCTGGGCTCAGCTGATCGCGTGAATCTGCTCTGTCTGTCATCCTGCTCTAAGGTTTCCGAGGCAGACCTTCGCCTCAGCGCATGTCGTTGGAGTGCCCGTCGCCACCTTCCTCGGCGTCGAGGATCGGGCGCACCGCGGCGCCGATCTTGGCCTTGTCCTCGTCGGTCAGCGGCCGGTTGGCGTCGTGCTCGTCCAGGCGCACCTTGACCTCACGGCTGGCGAAGCGGATGCCCTCGCGCTCGAAGAGATTGCGGATCTCGGCATAGATAATCTTGCGCGCCTGGAACTGCTCGCCTGGCCGGGTCATGAACTTCACCCGGATGATCATCGCCGAATCTTCCATCATGTAGACGCCCTGGGACTTCAGCGGCTCCAGGAATGACTTGCCGATCAGCTCGTGGTTCAGCAGCTCCTTGCCCAGGTTCTTGATCAGCTTGTTCACCTTGTTGACGTCGGTGTCGTAGGTGAGGCGCAGCGGCAGCTTCATGATCACCCAGTCGCGCGAGTAGTTCGAGAGATGCTGGATCTCGCCGAAGGGCACGGTGACCAGGGTACCGAGCTGGTGACGGAGCTGCATGGAGCGCACGGAGATCTTCTCCACCGTGCCCTTGACGCTGCCGATGTCGATGTACTCGCCGACCCGGAAGGCATCGTCCATCAGGAAGAAAGCGCCGGAGAAGATGTCCTTGATCAAGGTCTGCGCGCCGAAGCCGATGGCCAGGCCGACGACGCCGGCACCGGCGAAGAGCGGGGCGATGTTCACGCCGAGCTGCGACAGACCGATCATGACCGCCATGGTGACGATCACGGCGAGCAGGAAGTTGCGGAACAGCGGCAGCAGAGTCGCCAGCCGCGATCGGCCGCCGTGCCCCATCTCCTCGCCGGGTTCGGCATGGTGGTCGCCGCCTTCCTCGGCCACCTTGCGGTCGATCAGGATGCGCACGGCCTGGTAGGCGAGGTAGGCGACGAAGGCGATCAGGACTAGCTCCCACAGGGTGCCGAGGAAGCCGATACCGGCGAAGATATTGACACCCCAGACCAGGCAGACCGCGGCCAGGGCGGCGGCGATGATCACGATCGCGATGCCGCGTTCGGCCAGGTCGCGGAAGGTCTGCAGGCGGGGTGGGGCCTTCACCTTCTTGGGTTTGGTGCCTTCGGCCTCTCCGGCCCGCAGGGTCACCTCCTCAAGCGCCGACTCCTCGGCGGTGCCGTCCTCCTCTTCCTCCTCGGTGTCTTCGGCGGGCACAGGGCCTGCTGCCTTCGGCGGCGAGATCCAGTCCAGGACCATGATCGCGATGCCGTAGAGCGCCAGCGCGGTGAGCACCGAGAGGAAGGGGGAGGAGACCAGGAAGGTCGAGTTGGGAAAGCCCATCAGGATGCGCAGCGCAGAGACCGCCCAGGCGACCAGGAAGTAGAGACCGGCCAGGATCGGCCAGATCCGGCCGAGGATACGGCCGCTGAGGCCGCACGTTTCGGGTGGTCCCAGCATCGCGGTGGCGATGCCGCCGCGGTGCCGGAATCCGATGATCGTCAGCATCAGGGCGACGATGAAGCTGCTGACCAGGAATGCGAGGTCGGAGAGGTCGACTCCGATACCGAGGCCCGTCAGCCATTCCTTGATGTGGGCGAGCGCGATGCCCAGCAGGATGACCGCTGAGAGGTCCCGCTTCAGGGCGGTGGCCTCGCTGTCGCTCAGCCGCAGCATGCGATGCGGCGGCGAGTCGCTGCCCAGCAGGGCGGCGAAGAAGTAGGACGCGATGCGCCAGAGCGCGAAGATCAGGAGGATCCGTAGCTGCAGGTCTTGTGCCATGGGCGTGCCGTAGTCGACGATCACCAGCAGGATCACGGCGACGACGATCTGCAGGACGACCCCGACCGAGCGCAGCAGGAAGGTGCCGGTCAGGTAGCCGATCTTTTCCGCCCGGGAGGTCGGTTCGGATTCGAAGAACGAAGCGAAGTAGGGCCTGGACCAGCGTCTGAACAGGCGGGCTGCGAAGTAGCCTATGGCCAGGGCCACGACGGTGAGCAGGGCGGCGATCAGGGGCCAGGCCGCCTTGCCGTTCCTCTCGAAGGCTTCGTCGACGGTCTCCGGATAGGAGGGGGCGGCGGCGGCCATGGCCGCCAGGCGGGCCCGGAGGAGGCCGGCCGCCAGGCGCATCTTTTCCTGGAGATTCGGCTCCGTCGGGGCAGTGGTGGCCGGTTTCTGTGCCTCGCCGCCGATGACCAGGACCGTTGCGCCCTCGGCCTCGGCGGCGCGGACCAGCGCCTGCAGTTCGGCCGAAAGGCCCTTCACCTGCGCCGGCTGCTCCTGCCCTTTCTCGGCCGTCACCAGGGCTTCCTGCGACCAGGAAGGGGCGGGTGACCACAGCAGGGCCAGAACCGTCAGCAGCAGCGTCAAGGCACAGGTTTGGGTTCGGCCCTGCGCGCCAGCGCACCCGACCCCGCGGCTATGTCCGATCATGTTAGTTCCCCAAGCTGTCGCGCAGAGTGTCCGCCTTTTCGCGCAACCAGGCCAAGCGCTCCTTCGATTGTGTCTGCTCCAGCGCCAGCCAGGCGTCGAAATCCTCGATCGCGGTGGCCGTGCTGCGCAGGGCCGCCAGGCGGGCCTGTTCGCGCTCCCCGTCCTCGATTAGCGCTTCCATCTGCAGCAGGCGGCGCTCCGGCTCCAGCAGGGGCAGGAAGCGGACCTTCAGGGTCGCCACCAGGCGCTGCAGGTCGCTTGCTCCCTGTCGCAGCGGCGCGTCGAGCAGGCGCATCAACTCTTGCCGGCCGGCAGCGGTCAGGGTGAGGAGCCCTGCCGACTCGTCGGCCAGCCCCTCGATGCGCAGAAGTTCCAGCGGCGGCGCCAGAAGGTCCAAGGACGGGCCGACCAACAGCCCGGTGACACGGCGCACCTCGGCAGCCAGGTCCGCGTAGCTGCGCCCCGATTCTGCCAAGAGGCCGAGCGCCAGTAAGCGTACGGCTTGGCCCGGAACCAGACTCCTGTCGCGGAACATGACGTGGCCCTCTCCAGAACGTTGCACGACTTCGCCCCTCTCTTCTGTTCCATTTTGCCGTACAGGGCAAGCCGGGGATAGCGGGGTAAGCCAGTGAACTCTTGTCATTTTCGCATCTGCGAAGGCTGCTGTCGCCTGGTTCGGGCCATGCATTGGTGACATATCAGCTGCAGCGCACATGCATTTTATACGTCAGGACAACAACTTGTCGCATTTAAGTCAACACTGCTGACCTTGACGGATCGCCCGTTCGAAGCCAGATTTATGCTGCAGCGCACAAAGACGCAGTGGTGCAGAGGAAGAAACGTCTCTTGTTGGATCTCTATCAGGCCCAAAGGAGGCAAAGGGTAAAATGAGCAAGATTCAGAGCAAGGTCCTCTCGGACATCCCCAACCCCACCCCGGAAGAAATCGACGCCTGCCTGGCCGAGGCGCGCCGCCTGCGCAGCGAGTCCTTCGGCAAGGCGCTGGTCGCCGGCGCCCGGACGCTGGCGCGACCCTTCCATCGCAAGGCCAAGGATGCCAAGCACCCGCACGGCAGCCTGCCGCATTCCGCCTGATCGGTCTGCTGCGCTGACAAGTCGTTAGAAGAGGGGCGGCCCTGCATCTGCGGGCCGCCCTCTTTCTATCCGCCCCTCCTCAAGCCCTGACCAGCTTGATCTCCGCTCCGACCTCCGGTTCCTCGGAGCCGGTGAGGTCATTCAGCACCCGGAACATCTTGGCGTTGAAGCTGCCGAACGGCATGGAGCGCGACAGGCGCTCGACGTTGTCCCGGCGGCGCACCTTGGCGATGCGGATTCGGTAAGCCTTGATCGCATTGGCCTGCGCCTGGCTCAGCCGGCGGAAACTGCGCAGGCTGTCCAGGAAGGCCGCCTCGTAAGTGGCGAGGCCGCCGGCTGGGGTGATGTAGGTGAAGCGGTAGACTCGGCCCTCGTCCGCTGCGACGGCCGCGACCAGGAGGTCGACGACGCCGCCCTGGGTCTGCACCCGCGTGATGCCGTAGGCGGCAGGCTGTCCCTTGATCTTGATCGCCTTGATATCCGTCAAGTTGACCTGCCGCGACCACTCCCGCTCCAGATAGCCGGCCGGGGTCGGGCTCGCCGACTGCGCCATGTCGAAGATCATGCCGGCATCGCGCCCATTGCTGGCCACCACGCGGGTCGGACCGTTCTGCAGGCGGAAGCCCTGCGGCGCCTCGAAGCGGAAGCGCAACTCCGGGTGGATGAACTCGCGCCCGCGAATGATGCCCTCCTTGGGGTCGTCACCGTAGAGCAGGCCGTCGATGATGCCGAGATAGGCGTCGCGGCGCAGGCTGCCGCCCTCGATCCGCTCGGCCGCCGCCTCTGCGATGGCCTTCTCGACACGGTCGGCGGTGCGGGGATGCGAGGCCATGAAGTCGAACTGGTCGACGCTGCTGGGGTCGCGCCCGGCCATCTCGGCCTGCAGCCGGCTGAAGTCGCCCAGGGTTGCGAGGAAGGTCGCCATTGCCTGGGGATCGTAGCCCGACGCGGCCATGTAGGCGACGCCCAGGGTATCGGCCTCCAGTTCCTGCTCGCGCGAATAGGACTGCAGGTAGGCCTGACCGCCAAGCGAGGCGACGTTGGCCAGGTCGGGGTTGCCGGTGGCCATGGCAACGGCCGCCGCGCCGAGCTGGGTCAGCACGCTGCGGGTCTGGCGCTCGGTGCCGTGGCGGGCGATCACATGCCCGATCTCGTGGCCGATCACACCGGCAAGCTCCGCCTCGTTGCTGGCCAGCGCCAGCAGGCCGCGGGTGACGTAGACGTAGCCGCCGGGAATGGCGAAGGCGTTGACGGTCGGCGTGTTCAGCACGGTGAAGGTGAAGCCCAGGTCGGGGTATTCCGTGTGCCGCACCAGGTCGCGACCAATCCCGGTGACATAGGCGGCGAGCCTGGGGTCGTCGTAGACCCCGCCGAAGGCCTGCACGATCTGGGGATGCTGGCTCTTGCCGGTGGAGACGTCGTCGTCGATGCTGCCGACGTTGTAGCGGCCGGTGGCGGGATTAACCGAACAGGCGCTGAGCAGGCCGAGCCCGGTTGCCGCCAGGCCCGCCGCCAGCCCCCCTACGGCGAAGCTTCGCCGGGTGATCACGCAGCCGCCGCATCGGCTCAGGCCGGCCGTGCTGCTCTCGTGCCGTTCGCTGGTCGCCATCTGCTCAAAACTCCCGCTTGCCTCTCGTTGGACTATCGCTGCGGTCGGGCCATTGAAGGCGAGCGATAGGGGTCGCGGCAAGGGGCCCTGTCGGACTTGTCATCGCCATCGCGCCGGGTGCGTCGGGCATCCTGCCAATCTGCGCTGCACGCGGGACAAGATGCTCTTGATTCAGGTCATGGTGGCGCGCTTTCCTACGGTAGAGCATTAGGCTATGTGATCCGCACAAGCGGAACCCTCAAGGGAAGGAACCCGACAATGGCTTATCGCGATCTGCTTCTGATCCTCGACGACAGCCGCGGCGTTGCGGCTCGCACCAAGGCGGTGCTGGAGTTCGCAAAGCGCAACGGCAGCGAGGTCGATGCCTTGCACCTCAGCGTCAAGCAGGAAATCCCGGGCTACGTTGCCGCCGAGATCTCCACCGACATCCTGACGATGCGTGACGAGGCGATCGCGAAGGAGGCTGCTGCGGCCGAGCAGGACTTCCGTGCCGCCTGTGAGGCGGCGTCGGTCAAGGGCCGTTTCGGCCACGTGACCGGTTCGCCCGGCGACCTGGCCGACGCCACCATCGGCGCCGCCCGGCTGAGCGACATGGTCATCCTCGGCCAGCCCGACGAGGAGGAGGACGGCTGGATCGGACCCTGGCTTCTGGAGTCGCTGCTGCTGGGCTGCGGCCGGCCGGTCCTGGTCGTCCCCTACATCGGCAGCCACGACACCCTGGGCAAGAAGGTCATCGTCGGCTGGGACGGCGGCCGCGAGGCGGCGCGTGCCGCCGGCGACGCCATGCCCCTGCTGACCAAGGCGGAAGATGTGACGGTGGTCTCGGTCAATCGCGAGCCCGACGCCCAGCATCCCAGCACCAAGGCCATTGCCGAGCACATGAAGCGCCACGGCGTTCCGGCCAAGCATCACGACGCCAAGATCGCCGAGCTCTCGGCCGCCGACTACGTGCTCAACAAGGCCTCGGACGAGGGGGCGGACCTGGTGGTGATGGGTGCCTATGCCCACAACCGCATCCGCGAGTTGGTGCTGGGCGGCATGACCCGCCACATCCTGAAGCACATGACCGTTCCGATTCTCATGTCCCACTAACTCGATCGTCCCTGCCTGGTTTCCCAAGGCATGGTGCCCATCGGGGAATCAGGCGGGACGGGCACGCCTGGGATCGAAGGCGGCGGCCAGTCCGTCGCCGGCCAGGTTGCAGGCGATCACCGTGGCGGCGATCGCCAGGCCCGGATAGAGGGCCAGCGCCGGTGCGTCCCAGATCTGCTCCTGGGCGCCGGCCAGCATCCGTCCCCAGGAGGCGGTGCCGGGGTCCAGTCCCAGCCCTAGGAACGACAGCACCGATTCGAAGAGGATGACCTGGCCGACCGACAGCGTGGTCGCCACCATCAGCGGCGCCACGATGTTGGGCAGGACGTGACGCAGCAGGATGCGGAGCGAGCCCGCCCCCATGGCGCGGGCGGCCAGCACATAGTCTTGGGCCAGGGTCTCGCGGGCCGCGGCGCGGACCAGGCGGGCCGTGGTGGTCCAGCCGACCAGAGCGACCAGGACGATCAAGCGGACCAGCGCCGCGTTCTCCGACTGCGCCACCTCCGTCGAGAAGCCGAGCTTGGTCAGGTCGATGGCCGAGAGCACGATCAGGATCGGCAGCAGCGGTAGCGCGATCATGGCGTCGGTGCCGCGCATCAGCAGCGAATCGATCCAGCCGCCGCGCTCGCCAGCGGCCAGCCCGATCACCGTGCCGATCGCCGCTGCCCCCAGCGCCGCCGCCAATCCCACCGCCAGCGAGACCTGCCCGCCGATTAGCAGCCGGTAGAAGAGGTCGCGGCCCAGCTCGTCGGTGCCCAGCCAGTGCTCCGGCGAGGACGGAGCCAGCGCGTTGAAGAGGTCGACCGCACCCGGATCGATGCCGGACCAGGCCGCCAGCCAGGGCGCGGCCACGGCGGCCGCCGCCAGCAGCAGCAGAAAGGCGAGCGCCGCCATCGCCAGCGGTTGCTTCGCCAGCGCGGCCAGGCGACCGAAGCCCTCAGCGGAGCGATATGCGCGGGTCGAGCCAGGCATGACTGAGGTCGGCCAGGAGGTTGCCGAGGAGGGTGGCGGCGGTGGTCAGCATCAGCGCGACCAGGGCCAGGTTGTAGTCGTTGCCAAGCACCGCGTCGTAGAGCACGCGGCCCATGCCGAGCTGGCGGAACAGGATCTCGACGATCAGCGCGCCGGAGAAGAGGGCGCCGAGCTGCAGGCCGGCCAGGGTGATCAGCGGCAGGGCGGCGTTGGGCAGCACGTGGCGCAGCAGCAGCCCCCCGGGGCTCACTCCCTTGGCCTTGGCGGTGCGTACGAAGTCCTGGCCCAGGACTTCGGCGGCGGCGGCGCGGGTGAAGCGCAGAAAGACGCCGGCCAGCGAGAAGGCCAGCACCGCCACCGGCAGCAGCAGGTGCTCCAGCCGCCCGCCCAGGCCCTCGCCCATGCCGCCGGCCGGCAGCCAGCGTAGTTCCACGGCGAAGAGGTAGATCAGCATGATGGCGAGCCAGAAGGTCGGCAACGAGAGCGAGACCAGGGCGGAGAGGTTGATCGCCTGGTCGAGCCAGCCGCCGCGCCGGGCTGCCGCCAGCAGGCCCAGCGGCACGGCAATGAGGAAGGCGATGATCAGCGCTGGCGCGGCGACCGCGAGGGTGACCCAGACGGCATCGCCCAGCACCGCCACCGCGGGCTTGGCGAAGTGCCGCGAGTAGCCGAAGTCGCCGGTCAGCGCCTGACCGAGCCAGGCCAGGTAGCGGTCGAAGAGCGGCTGGTCCAGGCCGTAGACCTCGCGGAGCCGGACCGCGTCCTCGCTGGTGAGGTTGGGATCGCTGGAGATCAGCAGGTCGATCGGGTCGCCGGGCATCAGGCCCAGCAGCAGGTAGGTGCCGAGCGAGACCAGCAGCAGGACGACGAGGCTCTCCAGCAGGCGCTGGCTGAGGTAGCGCAGCATGGCTCTATCCCGGAAGGGGGCCGCTAGGCCCCTCGGGCCGCGTGGGCTTGGCGGTCAGGTGAAGCACGTCGCTCGTCGGCCTAGTTGCGCACCCAGTCCTCGATCCAGTAGGTGGTCGGGGAGAGGTTGCCGGTGGGGTGCACATTCCCCAGCCACTTGGGCAGGACGAAGGCCGTTGCGCGCCAATAGAGCGGCAGCACCGGCAGGTCGGTCATGTAGATCCGCTGCAGGTCGCCCCACAGTACCTTGCGCGCCTCCTCGTCGATGGTGATCTCCATCTCGTCGATCAGGCGGTCCACCTCCGGGTTGTCGTAGCCTGTGTAGTTCTGGCCGGACCAGCCGTTCTCCTCGGTCGGGATCTCGCTGGAACGCAGGGTGCTGCGCGGCACCGAGCCGGGGGCGGCGAACCAGGCGAAGAGGGCCATGTCGCCGTAGCGCCGCTCGCGCACCTGCTGGCCGAAGAAGGTGCGGGCCGGCGCGTTCTGGATCCTGACCTCGATGCCGATCGCCCGCCACTGGCTCTGCAGCACCTGCTGCACCAGCTCGCGGGTGCGGTCACCGGCGGTGGTGCCGATGACCAGGATCAGACTCTCGCCGGCGGCGTTCTTGCGGACTTTGCCGTCCAGCCTCCAGCCGGCTTCCTCCAGCAGGCTGGCGGCCTTCTCCGGGTCGTAGGGGTACTTGGGCACGTCGTCGGCCCAGTTCGGGCTCAGCGGCGAGACGTTGCTGGTCGCCACCGGCTGCTTGTCGCCGAAGAGCTTGTCGACGATGGCCTGGCGGTCGATGGCATAGAGCAGGGCCTGGCGCAGGCGCCGGTCCTGCAGCACCGGCCGGTCCAGGTTGAGGTCTATGTGCTCGTAGGCGAGGCTCGGGCGGTAGAGGATCTGATAGTCCTCGCCGTGGCGCTTCTCGAAGGCCAAAGCCTGCGGCACGGCGATGCCGAACTCGCCGGAGATCATGTCGATCGCGCCGGAGAGCAGGTTGGCCTCCAGCGCCGCCGTGTTGTTCACCGTCACCAGCTTCACCTGGTCGAAGGCCGGCTGCTTGCCGGACCAGGTGGGATTGCGCTCCAGCAGCACCTCGGAGCCCGCGCGTGCCTCGACGATGCGATAGGGGCCGAAGGCGAGCCCCGGCGTGTTGGGTTGGGTGTCGTAGCGGGTGCGCTTGGCGTAGCTCGCCGGGTCTTTGCGGTAGATCGGCCCCTCGATGTGCTCGGGCAGCGGCATCAGGCCGGAGGCGTTGTAGTCGAAGGGCACATGGTCGATCAGGAAGGTGATGGTGTGGTCGTCCACCACCGTCGCTTCCAGGATGCGGCGAAAGCTCTCGCCGACGATGGCGCCGACCGCGCGGTCGCGGCCGATCTCCCAGGCCAGCCGCAGGTCCTTGGCGGTGACCGGCGTGCCGTCGTCCCAGACCAGGTCGGGCTTGATCTCGTAGGTGACGGCGACGCCCTCGCCACCGTTCTCCAGGGGCTGGCGCTGGGCCAGGCCGTTGTCGAAGGTCGGCAGGCGCACGCAGATCCCGCAGACCAAGGTCCAGTCGGCGTCGTAGAAGGTGAGCGGCCGCAGGGTCATCCCCAGCAGGTAGCTCTGGGCGACACTGGCTTCCAGCAGGTGGTTCAGGGTGGCGGCGTACTGGCTGACGCCGATGGTCAGCCGCTCGGCCCGGGCTGACGGCATCTGCAGGGCCAGCACGGCGATGAGAGTCAGGAGCAGGGTGCGCATGGCGCGGAGTGTGGCGGCGGCGCGCGCTTGCGGCAAGCCTCCCGCAAGTCCCCCGGGCCGCGTCGGACTGGACAGGGTGCGGGCCGGCAAGGCAGGTATTGCAGTGCAGCAGAACAAGCAAGCAGGAGTGGGGGATGGAAGAGGAACTAGACAGCAGCCGGCCGAGCGGCGGCTTTGCCGATCTGGTGGGCTATCGCCTGACGCGCTGGGAGGAGAACCTGGCCGAGGGCCGGATCGATCTGGACCAACGCCACCTGAACCGTCAGGGGCTGCTGCACGGCGGAGCGATGACGACCCTGCTGGACGCGATCATGGGTTACTGCGGGATCTACACCGCGATTCCCGACCGCGAGCGGCGCGCGCTGACCCTCAGCCTCACCACCAACTTCGTCGGCTCGGCCAAGCCGGGCGACAGCGTGATCGTCGTGGCGCGCCGCACCGGCGGCGGCCAGAGCATCTTCTTCGCCCACGGCGAGGCGCGCGACCAGGAGGGCCGGCTGCTGGGCACGGCCGAAGGCGTCTTCAAGTATCGCGGCGACAGCGGCAAGACGGACGCGGCCTACCAGGCCGGCTAGGCAGGATCGGCGCCGGGGGCGCAAGAGGCGATGGGGCCTAAGGGAAAACTGCGCGGGGCAATGGGGGACGAGCGGTGCGGCGGCTGATCTGGATCCTGCTGGCGATACCGGTGCTGCTGCTGGCGGCCGCCTTCATCCTGCCGGCCGTGGTCGACTGGACCAGCTATCGCGACCGTATCGAGACCGCGGTCACCGAGGCGAGCGGCCTGCGCCTGTCTGTCGAGGGCGATATCGGCCTCAGCCTGCTGCCGCAGCCGCGCCTGCGCCTGCAGAAGGTGGTCTGGAGCGATGGTGAGGACCGGTTGGCGGAGGTACCCCAGATCGATGCCAGCCTGAGCCTGGGCGACCTGCTATCCGGTGAAGCGCGGATCACCGCGTTGTCGCTGATCGCGCCGGCAATCGAGCCCGGCCGCGAGGGGCGAGTCCTCACCGAGGCGGAGGCCCTGCTGGGTGGCCCTTTGGCCGGCAAGCTGGAGGAGGTCAAGGTCGCCGGGGCCGCCTGGAGCTTCGCAACCGGCCGCCGGCTGGTCATCGACCATCTGCTGATCGAACGCAGCCTGCGCGGCCAGGCGGCCTCCTACCAGTTCGACCTGATCGGCGAGGCCTGGTTGCGCCCGCTGACCGCGCGCGGCCGCCTGCACGGCTTCGGCGATTGCGAGGGACCGGTTACCCTGGAGGCCACGCTGGAAGGCGTCCTGCAGGAGACGCGCTTCTCCGGCCAGTGGCGCTGCGGCGCGGCCGGTCTGGAGCTGTCCGGTCTGCTGGCCGCCCGCGGACCCGACCTGGTCGCACTTCTGGGGCTGGGAACAGAGGAATCGGCTGCCGAGATCGGCCCTGCCTTCACCTTGGATGGGCCGCTGGCCTGGCAGGCCGGCACCCTGGACCTGCCGGCGATCAGCCTGGGTTTCGGCGGTCAGGAAAGCGAGCTGCGCCTGGCCTATCGTCCGGGTGCCGAAGGGAGCCTCGAGGGCGAGGTGCGGCTGCCGCTGCTCGATCTCGACGGCGGCGAGAACGCGGCCCTGCTGGTCGTCGCGCGCCAAGCACTGCGCTTCCTGGCTGAGGCCTTTCCGCGGGTCGGGCTGGACCTGGTGCTGGACAACTGGCGCTACCGCGGCGCTTCGGCCGGTGCCTCGCGGGCAAGGCTGGAGGTCGCGGGGGACGGCGCCCGACTGAAGGACCTGGCGCTCGACCTGCCTGCCGCCGGCAGCCTGACCTTTGCCGGTAGCCTGAGCCTCGACGATGTCGCGGCCTCGGACGGCAGACTGACCCTGGTCAGCGAGGACCTGCGCGGGCTGCTGGCTTGGCTCGGCGCGCCGGAGGCGCTGCTGCCGACCGAACGCCTGCGCCGGCTGAGCTTGGAGACGGCCGTCGGCGGTACGGCGGCTGCGTTGCGGCTGGACGACCTGACCCTGGCGCTCGATACGATGCAGGCCAAGGGTCATGCAATCTGGCAGGAGGCCGCTGGCGGCGACGCACGCGGCCTGCCGGCCCTAAGCCTGGCGCTCGACGCCGGTGCCCTGAACCTCGATGCCTATGGCGGGATGCGCCTGGTGCGTCTGTTCGAGGCGGCAGGGGCGGGGCTCCGCCTTGATCTCGCCCTGACGGCGGAGCAGGTGCTGCTGGCCGGCGAGCCTGCGCGCGGCCTTGCACTGACGGTGCGGAGTGCCGGCCAGAGCCTGCAGCTCGACTCCCTGTCGCTCGCCGATCTCTTTGGCGCCCGCTTGGATGCGAAGGGCCGTCTCGACCTCGCCGCAGACCAACTGGCCTTGGATCTGACCCTGGCCGGCCCGCTGTCGGGCTTGCCCCTGGTGCAAGCCGCGCTGCCGGCCGGCACTGCATCCGGCAAGGACTATAGGCTCGACCTGACACTGGAAGGTCCCTTGAGCGCGCCGGCACTGGCCGGCGAGGCAGCGTTGCTGGGCGGCAGGCTCTTCTTCTCGGGTCTGCTGGACGGAGAGAACGGGCCGCGCGGCGACTGGGCGGTCAATCTCGAACACGGCGATCTCGGCGTCCTGCTGGCCTCCCTTGGGCTGCCGCTGCGTCCGAAAGAGGCCGCGGCGGTGGATCTCTCCGGTCTGCTGCGCTTCGGCGAGGCCTGGTCGCTGGAGGACCTGAGCGGCAGGCTTGGGCCGCTCGAACTGCTGGCTGGGCGGATCGTGCTGGCGGGTCCAGTCGAGGCCGCGCTCTCCGTCGCGACGCTCGATCCGTCGGCCTGGCGTTGGGACGAGACCGAGGCGGGCAGGCCCGCCGGAGGCTGGGATGACCTGGCGCTGGCACTGGCGACGGAGGATTGGCCCTTCGCTGGCCGGCTGTCGCTGGATGCCCGTCAGCTTATCGTCGGGGACTGGACCCTTGCCGGCGTCGAGGCCCTGGCCGACGCAGAGGCTCCTGGCCGGGCCAGCCTGCGGCTGAGCGGCAGCAGCGGCGAGGGCAACGTCAAGGCGCTGCTGTCGCGGGCGGGCGAGCGCGCCGACCTGCAGGTCGATGCCAGGGATCTGCCGCTCGGTCCACTGCTGCCGTCCCTACCGCAGGTGGCCGACCCGGCCGGCAGCGTCACCGGCCAGGCCGAGCTGTCCTGGCGCCTGGGCGGCCTGCCGACGCTATTGGAGAGCCTGGAGGGGAAGGCCGTGGCGAGCGGGCGCGTGCGGCTGAACCGGGCCAAGGAGCTGGACCCGGCCATGCCGCCGGCGCGCCTGGGCCATCGCATCCTGCAGGCCCTGATCGGCGACGCCGCCAGCGGCCTGGCCAGGGTTGCGAACCTCACCGCCGGGATCGTCCGCCTGTTCGAGCGGGTGCTGGGCCAAGATTTCGCCTTTGACCTGGCGGCGGAGGCCGAGGCCGGCCGCATCGTGATCCAGCGCGGCGGTCTGACCAGCGCAGACATCCTGGCGAAGGCGGAAGGCTGGATCGACCTGGCCGACTGGCGCATCGACACGACCTGGTCGCTCAGTTTCGAGGGACAGGGCGGCGAGCCTTATTACCGCGAGCGGATGAGCGGTCCCTTGGGCGCGCCCGACATCCTGCGCGACGGCCTGCTGTTCCGCGGGGTCACGCCGCCGGGCTAAACGCGGTGAGGACTAGGCCGTAGCGTCCCCGCTGCCGTAAGGCCGGGTCAGGATTTCCAGCAGGTGGCCGTTCGGGTCCTCGAAGTAGACCCCCCGTCCGCCGTCCCGGCGGTTAATTTCAGAGGGCTGCTTGCGGAAGGGATCGGCCCAGTAGGGCAGGGCGTCGGCCTCGATCCGCGCGAAGATCCGGTCGAACTCCGCCTCGCTCACCCGGAAGGCGAAGTGGCGCCCGATGATCGAGTCCTCGGTCTCCAGGAAGTCAAGCGAGGTTTCGCCGACCTGGACCACCGCGAAGTGACCGAAGTGCCGGTGCTGCGGCAGCCCGAGGAGGGTGGTGAGGAAGCGTGCCGAGGCCTCCCTGTCGTGGGCCTGAATGATCGTGTGGTCCAGGATGATCGCCATGTCGCGACCTCGTCGGTGGGGGTTGTATCTCTGCAGGAGATCGGGAGTCCGATCCGGGCGGTCAAGCGCCTCTCCTTGCGAGCGTATCGGCCGGATGAATCGCTATGCTGGAGTCCGGCATTTGTCCTGGGCTGGGCAGCTTCTTGTTCACTCTGTGTCCAGGGATCGGCAATATTCGGGAACCTTCGTTCTGCTGATGTGTTTAAAGATCTTAGGGATGATTCAGCAGTCGCTTTCGTAGGATTTGAGGAATGGCAAGATTGTGGAGGGGCAGAACCTCACAGCGCACGGCCGGAAAGCCCGCCTTGTCCGAATCTACTCAGGATCGGATAGGGCGTGACCTTCGTGCCTACTATCAGGAGCTCGTTGATGCACCCATACCCGACAAGCTTCAGCAATTGCTCACCAAGCTGGAGAACGAAGAGGAGACAGGCGGCAAGTCCGCTTCCCACGGAGAAAGGGAAGGCAAGAAGGCAAAGCATGATGGATGAAGGGCGAAGATCGACGAAGGCCGAACTCCTGTCCGCGGTGCCCAGTCTGCGCGCCTTCGCCATCTCCCTCTGCGGCGATGTCGATCGCGCGGACGACCTGGTGCAGGAAGCGCTGCTGAAGGCCTGGAGCAATCTCGACTCCTTCAAGGAAGGCACGAAGATGCGCGCCTGGCTCTTCACCATCCTGCGCAACGCCTTCTATTCCCAGTTCCGTAAGCATCGCCGCGAGGTGCAGGACGTCGACGGCATCCTGGCCGGGCGTCTCTCGGTGCGACCCAACCAGCTTGGTCATATGCAGATTCGCGACTTCCGTTGGGCCTTTGCGCAGTTGCCGCCCGACCAGCGCGAGGCGCTGATGCTGGTCCAGGCCCTGGGCCTCTCGCACCAGCATGCCGCAGAGGTTTGCGACTGTGCGGTCGGAACCATCAAGAGCCGGGTCAGCCGGGCACGCGCCAAGCTGAGCGAGCTGATGGACTTGGAAGACCTCGGCGATCTCGACCTCTCTCCGGAATCGACCGCCGCTCTCTCGCAAGCGGGCTAGTTGCGCGGCGGGGTCCGGCAGAGGAGCCCAGCGACGACGGCCTGCTCCCTCAAACAACAGCCGAGTGACATGCCGGCTAGCCTAGCCGGGGCGCCGGTCTTCGCCCACGAGGGCACTGGCCGCGCGCCCAGCCGCTTCCTGCGACACCAAGTCGGTGGAATCCGGGCCGGTTGGTGGCGGTAGCGTGCGGAGTTCATTGACCTGGGAGTGGAGCGTTCATGCACGACAGCACGAGTGACCGGACCCGACGCAAAGCGGGAGCGAGACGACTTTGCCTTGCTGTCCTGGCCCTGGCCTGGAGTCTGCCGGCTGCCGGTCAGGATCTGCTGTGCACCGCGCCGCTCGAGCCGGCCTGCGTGGTGACCGACATCGACCTCTCGGATGAGATGGCGGTCAATCGCTGTCGCAGCGACGTGGAGCAGTTCGTGGCCGACGCCGAGGCCTATGGCGACTGCCTGCGCAAGCAGGCCGAGGCCGTACCGAAGAGCATCGAGGAGATCCAGCGCGTCTTTCGTTGCAAGACCGGAGACACCGAAGCCTGCTGACGGCGTCGAGCCGGGCAGCGTCACGGCGTTGCAGCAGTGGCCTGCGGGCGGCGACGCGGCTCCGCCCACGCTCCTGGGGAAATCGGGTCTGGTGGCTGGTCAAGTCGCCGCCGGTCCTGGATACTGCTCCTGGATACTGCGGCGGTCGCCACGAGGTTGCGGGCGGCGAAAGGAGATGGGTGATGCGGAGAATGGCGGTCTTCTTGCTGGGAGGGCTCCTGCTGGCCGGCTGTGCGCAGGGCGCGGCGCCGCAGTCGGGGGGCGGATCCTCAGGGAGCACGGCGGCGGCAGCGAGCGGGGCAGGCACCGGGGTCTCGACCTCCGGGGCGATCAACGCCAGCTATCAGCGCCGTGACGACGGGGCTGGACTGGTGACCCTGCGTGGCGGCGGTACGCTCGACTGCCTGGCCAAGTTCGCCGAACCGCCCGCCCCGCTGGGCAACGCGGTGGCACCGATGGCCTGCAGCAACGGCAACAACGGGACCGCGATCCTGCAGTACGACGCGCAGTCGGAGCCGGAGACCTTGACCTATAGCCTGGGTGCCGGCGGCAGCGGCAGCGTCGATTTCTGAGGCGGGCCGGAGCCGTTCCAACCTGAGCACGAACCGACCTAGTCGGCGAACTCGATCTTCATGCCCTGGGCGGCGAGGGTCAGCTTGGCGCCACTCTCCTTGGCGGTCAGTTTGATCAGCACGCCGCTCTGGTTCTCCATCATCAGGGCCGAGTAGCCCTTGATCACGGCTGCGCCCGCCTGACCGGAGACATAGTTGCCGGGGAAGTCCGAGAGCTCCAGCAGGCGGTAGACGTGACCGGTTGCGGTGATGCTGGACATGCCGAGGTCGACGATCGAGAGGCCGCTGACCTTGAAGTCGTAGGTCTCGCCCTCGAAGGTGAGCGTGCCTTCGCCCCAGGTGACGCCGATGCCTAGCGCGATGGAGGTGCTCTTGATGGTGATGGTGCCAGAGGGCTTCTCCTCGGCTGCAGCCGGTCCGCTCGCCGCCATCCCCAACAAGGCGGCCGTCGCAACGGCAAGAAGAGCCCGTCTGTTCATCGTCCTGGTCCTTTCCTCGGCCAAGGCACCGTCACCTCGTATCGGCCACCTCTTATAGGCTTGGCTACGCTTGTGGTTTTAAACGCGCATCAAAGAGGCATGAAAAGCCAGACTCCCCGATTCTGGCCCGCTTTTGAAGAGTCTGAGCACGGCCCGTCACCCCAGTCGTGGCCGGGTTGTGGCCCGGCCACGACGGCGACAGGGGCCGTGACCCTCTCACGGTCCGATGCTGGCCGCGTTCCCGTCAGTCGGCAAGGTCGATCTGCATGCCCTCTGCGGCCAGGGTCAGCTTGGCGCCGGTCTCCCGGGCGCTCAGCTTGATGACCACGCCGTTCTGGTTCTCCATGACCAGGGACGAATAGCCGCCACCGGCCGACACACCGGCCTGTCCGGCGACATAGTTGCCGGAGAAGTCCGCGACGTCCTTCAGGTTGTAGACGCCACCGATGGCGGTAATGGTGGACATGCCGAGATCGACCACGGAGAGGCCGTTGATGTTGAACTTATAGGTGTTGCCCTGGAAGGTCAGCTGGCCGTCGCCCCAGCTGACACCGATGCCCAAGGCAATGGAGGTGCTCTTGATGGTCACGCTGCCGGAGGGCTTTTCTTCGGCCGCCACCGGGCCAGACAGCGCAAGACCGCAGAACAGCACCGTCGCGGCACCCAGTAGGGTTCGTCTCTTCATGATTCTGATCCTCTCATCGAGCGGTTTCGCCAGCCTCGCGGCCCTGGCGGCCTCTTTGTCTCACTGACCGCCTTCGGTCCCACGCGTGGCTAGTGCCGGCAGTTCACCCGTCGGAACAGCGGCTGGTCAAGCACGATTGTCGCGTTGCTCCCGGATCGGTTGCGTGGCAGACTTGCGATTCCCGGCGACCGGCTTGTACCGGACAGGTGCCAGAAGTGCCTGGAAACGCAAGCACAAGGCCCTTAACTTGAAGACAGGAGTACCGGAGGATTCTGGCCGGATGAGTGACGATCCCTACACGCTGCTGGGTGTATCCAAGACCGCCAGCGACAGCGAGATCCGCAGCGCCTATCGCAAGCTGGCGAAGGAGCTGCATCCCGATCTCAATCCCGGCGACAAGACCGCCGAGGAGCGCTTCAAGAAGATCTCTGCCGCCTATTCGATCCTGGGCGACAAGGAGCAGCGGGCGCGCTTCGACCGCGGTGAGATCGACGCCAGCGGCGCCGAGCGGCCGCCGGAGCAGCCCTTCTACCGCCACTATGCCGACCAGGGCGGTGCCCGCTATCACTCCTCGGCCGGTTACGAGGACTTCGGCGACATCTCCGACCTCTTCGAGGAGATCTTGCGTGAGCGCGGTGCCAGCGGCGGTGGTGGCGGTGCCGGCGGCCGCGGGGGAGGCGGGCAGGGTATTCGGATGCGCGGCCAGACCTTGCACTATCACCTGGAGGTCGACTTCCTCGATGCGGTGAACGGTGCCAAGCAGCGTATCACCATGACGGACGGCAAGGCGATCGACCTGACCATCCCGGCCGGCACCGAGGATGGCGCCACCCTGCGGCTCAAGGGCAAGGGCGGTCCCGGTATCGGTGGCGGCCCCGACGGTGATGCCCTGATCGAGATCTCGGTGCGGCCGCATCCGATCTTCGCCCGCGAGGGCGACGACATCCTGCTGGAACTGCCGATCACTCTCTACGAGGCGGTGCTGGGCGGCAAGGTCGAGGTGCCGACCATCGCAGGGCGGGTGAAGATGACCATTCCCAAGGATCGCTCCAGCGGCACTACCCTGCGGCTCAAGGGCAAGGGGGTGAAGGCGGCAGGGCGGCAGGCCGGCGACCAGCGGATCACCCTCAAGGTGGTGGTGCCGGATGAGGTCGATCCCGAACTGGAAGAGATGATGACGCGCTGGCGTGAGAGCCACCCCTACGATCCTCGCGCCGAGATGGGGAGGAAGCTATGAGACTGACGGAGACGGAAGTCGTCGCCGAGGTCGAGGCGGTAAGCCTGCGCCGTCTGCGCCTCTGGGTCCGCCAAGGCTGGGTCCTGCCGGCGGCGGGCAAGGGTGGTCCGTTCTACGACGAGACCGACCTGGCGCGCATCCGCCTGGTCTGCCAGCTCAAGAGCGAAATGAACCTGAACGACGACGCGGTCCCGGTGGTGCTCTCGCTGATGGACCAGCTCTACGGCATGCGCCGCGAGTTCAAGGCGCTGGCCCAGGCCGTGTCCGAACAGCCGACCGAGGTCCGCGCACGGCTGCGCGAACGGCACCGGCGGTTGCTCGGGGACTAGGCGTCCGACCTACAACCAGACGAAGTCGGTCGAGGTCAGCAGGTTGGCGGCGGTGACGCCGTCGACCAGGAAGGCCTGGTCGACCTTGCCGTCGCCGTCCTGGTCCACCTGGATCTGCCTGGGCCCGTCGTAGCGCGCCTCGGAGTTGCCGCCGCCGGAGAAGGCGGCTGCGCCGATGTAGGCGAAGGACCCGACCTCCAGGCCAGCGGCGAAGACCAGCTTGTCCTCGCCGTTCGCGCCGTTGACCGAGACCCCATCGAAGTCGCGGATCACTGGGCCGCCAGAGCCCGAGGCGCCCAGGGGATCGCCGTTGAAGCGGAAGGAGTCCTGGCCGGAACCGCCGAAGGCCTGGTCGCCGGTCTCCAGCAGGATCAGGTCGGCGCCGCTGCCGCCCTCCAATCGATCGTCCCCTGTGCCGCCGAAGAGGCGGTCGTCGCCATCCTCGCCAAGCAGGCTGTCGGACCCGTCCAGGCCGCGCAGGTCGTTGTCGCCCGTGTTGCCTTCCACCGTGTTGTCGAGGCGGTTGCCGGTTCCGTCGGTGTTGCCGAAGCCGCCCTGCAGCCTCAGGTTCTCGACGAAGGCTGCGCCGCCGCCGTCCGGCAGGGTGAAGTCGCTTTCGGCGCGAACCAGGTCGGTCCCCTGGCCGCCGAACTCGCGGACCAGATCGGCCGAGGTGGTGACGATGAAGGTGTCGTCGCCGCTGCCGCCGGTCAGCGTGTTGGTGCCGCCGCGACTGTTCAGCCGGTCGTCGCCGCTGCGTCCCACCAGGGTGTTGGCAAAGGAGTTGCCGACGATGAGGTCGTCGTTGTCGTTTCCGGCCATCTTGGCGGCACCCGCGGCGGTGTTGAGGTTGATCCGCTCGATGATCACCTCGGACGAGGTGCCCAGGCTATAGTCGCCGGCGTCGGAGCGCAGCACGTCGCTGCCCTCGCCGCTGCCGTCGAAGACCCGGTCACTCTTGGTGTCGATGATGAAGGTGTCGTTGTTGGCGCCGCCGTAGGCCGTGTCGCTGCCGGAGGCACCGTTCAGACGGTCACGGCTCCCCCCGCCGAACAGCGTGTCGCTGCCCGTGCCGCCGACAATCTGATCATTGCCGTCGCCGCCGTAGAGGGTATCGCTTGAGGTGCCGCCGAAGAGCGTATCCTTACCGCTGGCACCGTAGGCCAGGTCGCTGCCGCCGTCGCCGCGCAGCCGGTCAGAGCCGGAACCGCCGTAGAGTCGGTCCTTACCGCGGCCACCCCAGGCGCTGTCGTCGCCCTCGTCGCCGCGCAGGATGACGTCGTCGCCGTCGCCGCCGTAGACGCGGTCGTCGCCGCTGCCGCCGGCCAGGAAGCCGTCGCCGCCGCTGTCGCCGAAGATCCTGTCGGCCCCCGAGAGGCCGAGCAGGAAGGAGTCGACGACGGAGCCGCCGTAGATGGTGTCGTCGCCCTTGAGGCCGACCAGGTTGGCGTCGAAGGAATCACCGCCGAAGATGGTATCGTCGCCGCTGTCGCCATAGAGCCGGGTATCGAGATCGCTGCCGCCGACCAGCACGTCGTTGCCGCTGCCGCCGTAGAGGTCGCGGTTGTAGCCATTCCCGCCCCAGACGCTGTCGTTGCCGTCTTCGCCCAGCAGGTGGGAGTCGGTCCCGGAGCCGCCGGCGACCAGGTCGTTTCCACTGTCGCCATAGAGGCTGCTGTCGTAGCCGGAGCCGCCGTAAACCCTGTCGTCGCCCTCGCCGCCGAAGAACCGGTAGTCGCTGCCGTCGTCGCCGAAGAGGCTGTCCGCTCCGCTGTCCCCGAAGAAGCTCTCGTCATCCTGGGCGCCACCGTAGAGGAGGTCGCTGCCCTCGCCGCCATAGAATTCGTCGTCCTTGCCGCCGCGGCCCGCGAGGCGGTCGTCGCCCGAGCCGCCGAAGACGAAGCCGTCATCGCCAGCGGCGCCGTAGATGCTGTCGTCTTGATCGCCGCCGAAGAAGGCGCGGTCGTGGCCGTCGCCACCGTCGAGGGTGTCGCTGCCGCTGTTGCCGAAGAGCCAGAAGTCATAGCCCGTGTCGCCCTGCAGCAGGTCGCTGCCCGAGCCGCCCAGGAGGCTCCGGTCATCGTCCGCTCCGCCGAAGATGCGATCGTCGCCGTCGCCGCCCCAGAGGGAGCTGTCGTTGCCGGCGCGCCCGTAGAGCGCATCCTTGCCGTCCAGGCCAGCGAGTCCTGCGTCGTTGCCGCCGCTGCCGAAGAGGGTGTCGTCGCCGCCTTCGCCGAAGAGGAGGGAGTCGTCGCCCGAGCCACCGGCGATGGTGTCGTTCTCCCCGCCGCCGTAGAGCAGCCGGTCGGCGCCGGACTCGCCGATCAGGATGTCCTGACCGCGCCCGCCGACAAGCGTGGCGTCGTCACCCGGCCCAGCGATTATCTGGTCGTCGCCGGAGCCGCCGAAGAGGGAGGTATCGTTCCCAATGCGGCCGTAGACCAGGTCGTTGCCGGTCGCTCCGAGGAGGGTGGCGTCGTCGCCCCGGCCGCCGAAGAGGGTGTCGTCGCCGTTGTCGCCCAGCAGCGAGCTGTCGTTGCCGTCGCCGCCCAGGACGGTATCGTCGCCCGGGCCGCCGAAGAGCCAGGTATCGGCTCCGCTGCCGCCGACGACGGTGTCGACCCCGTCGCCGCCGTAGAGCAGGCTGTCGACCCCACTGCCGCCGTCGACGCGGTCCTTTCCGGCGCTGCCGATGAGCCCGGACTCGGTGCCGTCACCGCCATAGATCAGGTCGTCGCCGGAGCCGCCGTTGAGCGACTGATCGTTCCCCGGGCCGCCGAAGATCAGGTCATTGCCCGAGCCCGACCCGTCGCCCAGCAGGCTGTTGTCGCTACCGCTGCCGCCATAGAGGGTGTCGTCGCCGGCGTCGCCGACCAGGGTATCGCTGCCGCTGGCCCCGAAGAGCCGATCGAGACCGCTGAGCCCGAAGAGGCTGTCGTTGCCATCCAGGCCATAGATGACGTCGTTCCCGTTGGTCCCCTGCAGACTGTCCGGGCCGTTGGTTCCGGTGATTGACGCCATCGTCGGGTTTCCTCTTCCCTGCTGTTGTCTTTCTCGTCCTGCTCGAAACTCTTAGGTATCGGTCGAAACGTATTGTTACCGGTGGACACCGTCCTGTCGCGCCGGGCGTCGCTATTGATGTAGCGGAACGCTGCAGCCGTTTGTCTGCGGTCAAGGCTAACAGGCTGTCGTCCGGTTGCGAAGGGCGGCGCGTTCCAACCGGATGCAGCCTTCACCGAGACTTGATTGAAACTGCGGATGATGCCGCTCTCACGAATGCTCTGGCATCGTCTGCGACAGATCCTATGACCTGAGCAGCAGCGATGCGATTTGCCGTGCCTTGGCGGTGGGGCTCTCCATTCTCCGCAACCGTGCCAAACCGCTTAGAGCAGATAACGCTAACGTTTGATCTCGGACCGGCGCCACCCGGTCGACTCTTTCGCTCAGTTTGATTATTATCCCTTCCGAACGAACAGTATCAACCCGGCCGTTTAACGAGGTTGTGCCTGACGACACACGCGCCCAAATTGAAGAGACGAAAGTACATACAATAGATGGCACTCTACATCGGTCTAACCGGCAATGATACCTTGGTCGGCGCCTCCGGAGACGATTCCATATTTGGTGAGATGGGGGCCGACAAGCTTTCAGGTCTCACCGGGACAGACATGATCTATGGAGGGTCGGGTAATGACCGCTCGCTCTTCGGCGGCGATGGCGACGACCGGATCCATGGCGACAGCGGGATCGACATCGGCCTGGACGGGGGCAGTGGCAACGACCGGATCTATAGCGGCGGCGACCGAGAGAGCGATAGCCTGATCTTCGGTGGTCAAGGCGTCGATCGCATCTACGGCGACATCGACCGTTCGCTCTTTGGCGGTCCGGGCAATGACACGCTGCTCGCCAGTACCTACAACTCTCGCCTCCTCTTCGGGGGCTCGGGCGACGACACCGTCGGGGGCTTTGCCCAGGTCTACGGTGGCACCGGCGACGACGTCATTCGGGCGACCAGCACGCTGTTCGGAGGGGATGGCAACGACCTGATCGAGGGACGCACCGGACTGACCTTTGAGATCGCCGGGCGCCCGGTTCGACTCTACGGCGGCACCGGCAGAGACACGATCGTCTCTGAGCACTATTCCTTCGATTCCGTCTTCGGCGGTCAGTCCCGGGACACGATCTATGGAGGCCGCTCCCTGGATCGCAGCATTTTCGGCGGGAGTGCAAGCGATCGCATCGATACGAACAGTGGAAACGACAGCTACCTGTACGGCGATCAAGGCAATGACGTGATCTTCGCCGGGGCGGGCGATGACGCAGACATCCAAGGTGACGATGGGTCCGACCGGCTCTATGGCGGTGCCGGCGACGACTCCAGTTTTGTCGGCGGAATCGGCCATGATCGCATGTTCGGCGGCGACGGTGTCGATCGCCGCTTTTGGGGTGGCAGTGGGCAGGATCGCTTCTACGGTGGGGCCGGGTACGACGCCTTTTTCTATGCCGGAAGCGGGGACGACAGCGTTTTCGGTGGATCCGGAGCCGAAGGCATTGTTGAGCTGGGCGCGGGCGATGACAGCTTCTACGCCGGCAGCGGATTTGCCTTCTACGTTTTCGGTCAGGATGGCGACGATCTCTTGGTGACCGGGGACGGCAACGACAACTACATCAGTGGCGGCCGCGGCAACGACACGATCTTCGGAGAGCGAGGATCGGAGTTCTTTGTCTACGGGGGAAGCGGTCTGGATCGTATCTATGGAGCCCAGGGACACGATCGCCGTCTCTATGGACGAAGCGGTGCCGACCGGCTCTTCGGCGATGGCGGCAAAGACAGCCTCCTCTTCGGCGGCGATGGTACCGACCGCCTCTATGGAGGCTTCGGCGGCGACGAAAGCTTTTTCGGTGGGGACGGCCGCGACCTGATCTTCGGCGGTAGCGGCAGCGATAGCGCGCTCTTCGGCGGCCTCGGTGATGACGCCGTCTTCGGCGGTCATGGTGGCGATCGCCTTTATGGCGACTCCGCGGCCGACTATCTCTCCGGCGGAAGCGACAGTGATCGGCTGAGCGGCGGGTCCGGCAGCGACACCTTGTTCGGCGACGAGGGCGTTGACAGGGCTTGGGGCGGTGCCGGCGACGATACCCTGAGAGGCCGGGCCGGCGACGACAGCCAGCTCTTTGGCGACGGCGGCCTCGATCGGATCTACGGTGATCAAGGAAACGACCACCACCTCTTTGGGGGAAGCGGTGAAGACCGCGTTTTCGGCGACCGCGGCAGGGACAGTTTTCTCTACGGTGGGGATGGCGGCGACTGGATCTATGGAGGTCTCGGCGGAGATGCCGGACTCTTCGGCGGAGCCGGGACCGACTCGATCTTGGGCGGCAGCGGCAGCGATACCTCGCTTTTCGGCGGAAACGGCCTCGACCTGATCTGGGGCGGGCATGGCGGCGACAGGCTCTACGGCGATTCCGGAGGGGATTACCTCGGCGGCGGCAGTGCCACCGATCGTCTTTTCGGTGGTTCGGGTAGCGATTTGCTGATTGGGGGTCAGGGGGCGGACACGGCCTGGGGCGGTCTTGGAAACGACACCTTCTTCGTAGAGCAGAGCGTCGATGTCGTGATCGAAACCGCAGGGGGCGGCGCGGCCGACCTGGTGATTTCCGCGCTGCCGGCCTACACCTTGGGTTCCGGCCCGCTGGATCACGTCGAGAATGCGCAGCTTCTGCTGGTCCAGGCTCCGGGTAAGCTGCGCGGCAACCAACTCGACAACAGCCTGACCGGCTTCAGGGCCGACGACACGCTGCAGGGCTTCAGTGGCAACGATGTCCTGAACGGCCGGAGCGGCAGCGACACCATGGCCGGGTGGAGCGGGGACGACACCTTCCTGGTCGATACTACTGGCGACCGGGTGCGCGAGTTCTCCGGCCGCGGCGACGACATGATCCAGGCCTCGATCGACTACACCCTGCCCAGCGGGACGAGCGACGCCTTCATCGAAGACCTGCGCCTGCTTGCCGATTTCGGCAACCTGAACGGCGCCGGCAACAGCCTGGACAACACCCTTTTCGGAAACAGCGGCGACAACCGCCTCTCAGGCCTGCAGGGCATGGACAGCCTGTTCGGCAGTGCCGGGGACGATCGCCTGTTCGGCGGCCAAGACCGGGACTGGCTCTACGGCGGCCAGGGCGCGGACACGCTGCGCGTGGGCAAGGACGACCGGCTGGTCGGTGGGGCCGATCAGGACTGGTTTCTCTTCGGCGCCAACCTGGGCCCCGGCGATCAACGCATCCTCGATTTCAGGGGCAGCAACCAGGGCGGCCAGGACAAGCTGGTCTTCAAGACCGGCCTGGAGGTCGGCGTCTTCGACTACATCGGCGGGTCCAGCTTCACCGGATCGGGCAACAGCCAGGCCCGCTACGCCGGCGGCCAGACGGTGGAGATCGACCAGAACGGTGACGGCGGTGCCGACATCGTCATCAGCGTGTCTGGCATCAACGGCGCCTTCAACCTCAACGACGGGGATTTCCTCTGGTTGTGATGGGGCCATCGTCGGCTTTGCATGCCGGGCCTTCTCTGCAAAGAGGAGTCATACCACTGCGCTGAAAACCACCGAGGCCCTATAGCGGGCAGAGCCCTGGTCGGATCGGTGGGCGGCGAAGAGCGCTTTGTCATTCGGATCGCCGGCAGCGCAGGGACCGCCAACCAGAGGTGATCTCATCAGCCCCTTAGCCCGCGAGCTGCAGTTCCCTGCCTTATCTAATTATTTCTCCATATCAATGATTTGAAAGACCCTAGGGCGCGTTGCGCTCGTCTGGAATCGGTGCGGTCTGGTTCCGCAAAAACGCAACACGCTCCAATGGTGGGGAGGGAGGGGGGCGCCGCCGGGGCCGCCGTTGAGCGACTGACCGCCCCCCGGGCCGCCGAAGATCAGGCGTTCCCCCAGCCCGACCCATCAACCGGCAGGCTGTCCGGGCCGTTGGTACCGGTGATTGACGCCCTGTCTTTCTGTCCCCCTTCTGCTGAGGGGCCTGTTGCGCGGGGCGAGGCTGGTTGTTCTTTCCGGGGGAGACGACACACGCTGCTGCCAGAGGCTGGCGGTCCCAATTCCTGCTGGGTAAACCCTCGACTCCGTCGTGCCGGGCGTAGCCCAGAGGCGAGGCGGCCTAAGCAGTGGCTGAATGGGAAAATGCTGGCAGCTTGTGAAGGGCGGTGTATTCAATTTACTATATATTTCAAAGTCGTAGAGCAGGGCTCAGACAGCAAATCGTCTCGATTTGACGTCATTCTACTCCAATAGTCATCAGCCAGAGATGAGGGGTGTCCCGAACCGTGGAGTGCGTCGATGGGGGCGGGGACGTTGTTCGGCCGCAAGCGTGCTTTGCTGAAAAAAGGGAGCGATTTGAGCGATCGGCCCGCCCACTATTTATTTTTATAGCCAGAGGAAGTCAGTCGCGGTCAGCAGGTTGGCCGCGGTGACGCCATCGACCAGGAAGGCCTGGTCGGCCACGCCGTCGCCGTCCTGATCGACCTGGACCTGGCGCGCTCCGTCGAAGCGCGCCTCGGAGTTGCCACCGCTGGAGAAGGCCGCCGCTCCGATGTAGGCGAAGCTGCCGACCTCCAGCCCGGTGGCGAAGACCAGCTTGTCCTCACCGTTGCCGGCATTGGCCGAGACACCATCGAAGTCGCGGATGACCGGGCCGCCGGAGCCGGCATCGCCCAGGCTGCTGCCGTCGAACAGGAAGTCGTCCGCCCCCGACCCGCCGAAGGCCCGGTCGCCCGCGTTCATCGCCAGGGTGTCTGCTCCGCTGCCGCCCTCCAGACGGTCGTCGCCGACGCCGCCCTCCAGGCTATCGTCGCCCAGCTTGCCCTCGATCCGATCGTCGCCACCGAGACCGCGCAGCTGGTTGCTGCCGCTGTTGCCCTCGATCGTGTTGTCCAGTGCATTGCCGGCCCCGTCGATGTGGCCCTTGCCGCCCTGCATGCGCAGGTTCTCGATGAAGGCTGTCGCCGAGAGGCCCGGCAGCGTGAAGTCGCTCTCCGCACGCACCAGGTCCGTTCCCTCGCCCGCCAGCTCGATCAGCAGCTCACTTTGGGTATCGACCACGAAGGTGTCGTCGCCGGAGCCGCCGGCCTGGGTGTCGCCCGCTTGCCGGCCGTTCAGGATGTCGGCGCCGCTGTTGCCGCGCAGCAGATTGGCGAAGGAGTTGCCGACCAGGGTGTTGTCGTGCTGGTTGCCGAACAGGCCGCCGGCGCCGGCCGCCCGGTTGACGTTGGCTCGCTCGAGAAAGCCCTCCGCGCCGCCGTCCAGGGTGTAGGCCTGCGCATCGGAACGGATCACGTCCTCGAAGCCGCCCGCGGCGGTCTCGCGCACCACGTCGCTGGCGGTGTCGACGATGAAAGTGTCGTTGGCGCGCCCGCCCGCGGCTGTGTCCACCCCCGACCCACCGTTCAGCCGGTCGCTGCCGATCCCGGCGTAGAGCAGATCCGTTCCTGACCCGCCGCCCAGACGATCGTTGCCATCTGCGCCGTAGGCCTTGTCGTCGCCCTCCGCCCCGAAGAGGGTGTCCCGGCCGCTCGCGCCATAGAGCAGATCGTCGCCCGCCTCGCCGCGAACCTGGTCGTCGCCGCTCTCGCCTTGCGCGACGTCGCCACCGCTACCGCCTCTCAGATCGTCGCCGCCCAGTGCAGCAGTAAGGAGGTCGGAGCCACTGCCGCCGAACAACTGGTCGCTGCCGACCCCGTCCGAGGTCGACTCCGCAAAGGTGTCGTCGCCTGCCTCGCCGTAGAAGCGATCGTCCCCGGATCCGCCGTCAGCCGTGTCCTTGCCGCCCCCGCCGTATATCTGGTCCTTGCCATGCTGCCCGTAGAGGCGATCCGCACCGCTGCCGCCGAAGACCCTGTCGGAGCTGCTTCCGCCACGCAGCCTGTCGTTCCCGGTTTCGCCATAGAGCCTGTCAGGCGAGTCCGAGCCGTAGAGCCGATCGTAGCCCTGCCCGCCGAAAAGGGTGTCTAAGCCGGTATCCCCCCGGATGAAGTCGTCGGCGGAATCGCCATAGAGCGTATCATCGCCGCTGCCGGCGAAGCCCGCATCGCCACCGGTTCCGCCAAAGAAGACATCGTTGCCGCCGGCACCAAAGACATCTACCAGGGAGTCGCTGCCGGAACCTCCAAACACGAGGTCGTCGCCTGGACCGCCGAAGGCCGTGTCCCGCCCGCTGCCGCCGTAGAGCCTGTCGCTGCCCAGCTCACCGGCACTCGAGTCATCGCCGACCTCGCCGAACAGGCTGTCGTCGCCACTTTCGCCAAAGAGGCTGTCCTTTCCGCCGCCGCCCGAGAGGGTGTCGTTGCCACTGCCGCCAGAGGCGGTGTCGGGGCTGTCCGCGGAGGTACGCTCTTGGAACCGGTCGTTACCGTCGCCGCCGAGGAAGCGCTCCATCCCACTACCGCCATAGCCGGCATCGTCGCCCTCGCGGCCGCTGAGCAGGTCGTTGCCACTGCCATCGTGCAAGCGGTCGTCGCCGCTCCCCCCCACCACCAGGTCGCTGCCCAGGTCACCGTAGAGGCTGTCGCTCCCGCTGCCGCCTTGCAGGAGGTCGTCCGAAGACCCGCCGTTCAGTCTATCGGCTCCGAGACCGCCGTAGAGATAGTCAATATCGGTAAGGCCCAGAAGGGTGTCCGCCCCCGAATCTCCATAGAGACGATCACTGCCAAGGCGGCTGACTATGGTGTCGTTGCCACTGCCGCCAAAGGCCAGATCGTTGCCGGTCTGCACCAAGATGGCAGTGATGGTACTGTCCAGGATGATGTCGTCGCCGTCGCCGCCATAGGCGCTGTCGTCGCCGTCACCGCCGTAGAGCCGGTCATCGCCGCTGGCCCCGAATAGAAGGTCGAGCCCGGACACGCCATGCAGGCTGTCCGCTGCGGAAAGGCCGTAGATCGTGTCCGCGGCGTCGGTGCCGAACAGTGTATTCGCTAGGTTATCGCCAGTAAAGGTAGCCACGATTCCGTCACCTCCCGTGCTTTCCTTTGCGATCTACCCGCTTCCAAGAGCTGACGATAGAGGGCGGACGGCCGGTACTCAACCTAACTCTAGCAGACTGTACTGCTTCAGGCTGTGGGTTCTTGAGCCGGGTGGGCCAAGGTGCGTGGGTCTCGATCATATGCGCACAGCAGTGCCGGGTTGTGGCGTGGGGCAAAACGGGTGAGACCACCGCAAAGAAGATCTTCTTCTTCGTTTCCATTGCGAACAATGGGGCGGAACAGCCTGCGCGGAGCAAGTGAGTTTCGGCGGTCTTTGTGGAGCCCCTCTCCTCGGGTAGGAGTGAAGCAGTTGAGAGTCTGTTGAGGAAAGGGTGAACGCGGATGGAACGCTTCCCGGAAATCGTCGAGTACGTGGTCTACGGCATCGAGAGCTTCGGGGTGCTGGTCATCGTGCTGGGCTGCCTGGCCGGCACCTGGCGGCTGCTGCGCTCGCTGGGTGACCGCGCCATAACCGAAATCTACATGCAGTACCGCCAGGACATCGCCCGTTCGATCCTCCTGGGATTGGAGTTCCTGATCGCCGCCGACGTGATCCGCACGGTGATCGTCGCGCCCAGCCTGGCCAACGTCGCTGTCCTGGCCTTGATCGTCCTGGTGCGTACTTTCCTCAGCTTCTCGCTGACAATGGAGATCGAAGGTCGTCTGCCATGGCAGCGACGCTCCGAGGGCGAGAACAGCCAATAGCCCAAGGATCGCGGCATTTGTCTAGGCTCCCTCGGGGTATGCGAAGCGAAGGCCGCTAAGACAGACTTGCGGTGACCGATCGCAGACGAGAGGTGCGACATGAGGCTTGCCGCCATCCTCCCTCTGGGCCTGTTGGCCGGCTGCGGCGTCTCATCCAGCACTGACCAGCCGGCAACGATCGTCAGAGTCGCGATACCCATCGCGCCGCTTGAAGCCCGCCGACGAACCCGGCGTGCTTCACTGGCCCTTGGATTGCGCCTGATCCGCATCCCTGATGAACCTGCTTGCTCGGGATCAGCTTCAAGCTATGGTCAGACACGAGCAGGTGGCGGCCTGCGCAACCTTGTGCGATACGCTGCCAAGCAACAGTCCCTTGAGGTCGCCCAGCCCCCGCCGGCCCAGCACGATAAGGTCGACGCCGCTCTTTTCGGCCGTCTCGACGATGATCCGGGCCGGGTCGCCGACCTCCATCAACATGGTCGCTTCTGCAATGCCGTGCTTCCGGGCGCTTACCTGGGCCTCGGCCAAGAGATCACGGCCAACCGACTCAATGAGGTCTCGCTCGGTCATCCGCATGTGCTCGATTCTTTCGAAGGCCTCGAGTTCTTCGGGAACGGCCTGGCTGCCGACCGAGCCCAGAACATGTAGCAGGATCAGCTCAGCACCCAGGGTGCTGGCCAGTTCTGCGGCCATGCCGACGGCCCTCTTGGCCTGCTCGGAGCCATCGACGCATGCGAGAATCTTCTTGAACATGGGGTCCTCCCTTCTTCGTTCCTGGTCCGCGCATCCAGGCCGTTACGCTTCACGCTCAGCGAGTCTCTGGACCTGCTGGCCCAAGAGCTGCAGTTCTCCCTTCAGCAACGTGACCTCCTGCTGCTGCGTGGTGACGATCTCGTTCAAGTCGGCCAGCATTCTTTCGTTGTAGGCGACCTGCGCTTCCAGCTTTACCAGGATCGCGTCTCTCGTATCGGCCATGGCAAAGCCCCTTTCCTCATCCTGCCGAACCGTTGACGCCCCGACTCAGCATTGAAGTGGAAACCTTGGAGCGCAAACAGCCGTCGTGCATTGATCTATCTTAATTCTGCCGTGCACGGGCACCGATCGGGGGGGGGCGTTGACAGCCGCCAAATGTCGGCTCTCTCACCAAGACCGGATGAAAGTCAGTTGCTTTTGAGTATCTGGACCGCGTTGAACGCCTTCGCCAGAACGACGGCATCAGGCACCGCGTGGTTTGCGGCGCTATCCTGCCGGCAACGGCCAAATCTGCATCCGGTTGCGAGGCCGGAAAGCAAAGGCGTCTACAATTTCTGTGTAGGCAATGGCGGAGAGGGAGGGATTCGAACCCTCGGTACGCTTGCGCGCACAACGGTTTTCGAGACCGCCCCGTTCGACCGCTCCGGCACCTCTCCGCGGGGACGCTCCGGCAGCGGACGGGAACCGAATCCCCCCTGGGGCCGCCGGGCAGAGCGCAGTCTTCTAGCGGATGGCCGGCGGGCAGGCAAGCCCCTCTAGGGCTCGCCGCTGCGCGCCGCCGGAATGACTGCCAATCAGGCGCGAGAGTGGGGCAGCAGGCCGGCCTCGGAGGCGGGCTGCGGCGCACCGCGGTAGCGGGTGCGCTGGTAGAGCTCGGCCACCATGCGGCTCGCCGTCTTCTCGAAGCAGAAGGGCAGCAGTGCGTGCACGAAGGCAGCCCCCGAGGCCGCCAGCAGGCGCAGGCCGAAACGGCCGGCGAAGGCCGCATGCTCGACATAGCTCTCGTCGACGGAGCGGGGATGGGTCAGGAAGAGCTTGCTGATCATGGTCGGTCTCCGGTGCTGCGGTCTTGCCTCTTGACGGTTAATGTGGGCGTTTTTCCGCGTGCGTTCTTCCCAAAGTTTGCGGGAATTCTGCTAGAGTGTAGGATAATATCCCATGATTGGAGGAATGGGCGTGACGCTCGATGCAATAGATCGGAAGCTGATGGTGCTGCTGCAGCGCGATGCGGACCTGGCGCTGGAGGCGATCGGTGCGGAGGTGGGGCTGTCGCGCAATGCCTGCTGGCGGCGCATCCGCCGGCTGGAGCAGGAGGGCTACATCAAGGGCCGGGTGGCGCTGGCCGATCCGCGGCGGCTGAACCTGGGGCTCACGGTCTTCATCGCCGTGCGGACCAACCAGCACACCGCCGAGTGGGCCGAGAGCTTCCGCCGCGCCACCTGCGCCATGCCGGAGATCCAGGGTGTCTACCGCACATCCGGCGATCTCGACTACCTGATCAAGGCCCGCGTGCCCGACGTTGCCGCCTACGACGCCCTCTATCAGCGCCTGATCGGTAAGGTCAGCCTCACCGACGTCTCGGCCAGCTTCGTCATGGAGGAGATGAAGGACTCGACGGAGCTGCCGCTGACCTACGTGTGACGGGCAGAGAGCCAAGCGCACCCCCGAACGCAAAACGGCCGGCCCCCGGAGGGACCGGCCGTCGTGTTGCCATGGGGGAGCGGTGTCAGGCCTGGACCTGGACCGGGACGCCCTTGGTGGTCAGCAGCTCGGTCAGCTCGCCTTCCTGGAACATCTCGCGGACGATGTCGCAGCCGCCGACGAACTCGCCCTTCACATAGAGCTGCGGCACGGTCGGCCAGTTGCTGAAGTCCTTGATGCCCTGGCGCAGGCCCGGGTCCTGCAGCACGTCGACGCCCTTGAACTTGACGCCCAGGTGGTTGAGGACCTGGACCACCGCCGCGGAGAAACCGCACTGCGGAAAGACCGGCGTGCCCTTCATGAAGAGCACCACGTCGGTGCCTTCGACCTCGCCCTTGATGCGCTCGAAAATCTGGTTTTCCATGTTCTACTCTTCCCTTCGCCGCGGAGCCTCAGGGGCTCCGTCTGGTTCACGTCAACTGGCCGGCAGGGAGGTCTGCAGGGCGAGCGCGTGAAGCTCTCCGCCCATGCGGCCCTGCAGGGCCTGATAGACCATCTGGTGCTGCTGGACGCGCGACTTGCCGCGGAAACTCTCCGAAACCACGTAGGCCGCATAGTGGTCGCCATCGCCGCGCAGGTCTTCGATCGTCACCTGGGCGTCCGGGAGGGCGTCTTTGATCAGCCGTTCGATCTCGTTCGCATCCATTGCCAAGGTACGTGTCTCCCCTAGTGCTGTGATCCGCCGCCGTCCATGTAGCGTGGCAACCA
Source organism: Rhodospirillaceae bacterium N.6G (assembly GCA_046233115.1). Taxonomy (GTDB): domain Bacteria; phylum Pseudomonadota; class Alphaproteobacteria; order Kiloniellales; family JACOMY01; genus JACOMY01. The sequence continues at coordinate 577,285 of JBJXHM010000001.1, forward strand.
GTCTTCATGCTTTTCGGCCAGACTCGCAAGCGATATGGCGCCGCCGCCCGGCAAGATCAACGCCCCCTCCTGCGCTCCTTCGCCCGCCGGACCCCCGGTTTCACCAACCTCGAGGGCGGCGAGGCCCGCCGCCTCGGCCCGCTCGATCAGCCGCTGCGGCTGCATGGTGGCGACCAGGTAGCGGCCCTGATCCTCACCGAAGAGCCAGGCGATCAGGTCCTCCACGCCTTCGGGAGCGGTGAGGGTGAGACCGACCCGTCCGGCCAACGCCATCTCGGCCGCAGCCACTGCCAGGCCACCGTCGGAGAGGTCGTGGCAGGCCCGGATCAGGCCCTCGGCAATGAGGTCCCGCACCAGACTGCCGGCGGCGAGCTCTTCGTCCAGATCGACGGGCGGGGCTGCGCCGGCCTCCAGGCCGCAGCACTCGCGTAAGTACAGCGACTGGCCCAGATGGCCGCCGGAAAGCACGCCGTCCTTGCCCAGCAGGACCAGGCTTTGATCCGCGGCAGGCGCAATGCGCACCATGGACTCGTAGTCCGCCATCAGGCCGACGCCGCCGATCACCGGGGTCGGTAGGATCGCCTTGCCGTTGGTCTCGTTGTAGAGAGAGACGTTACCGGAGACGACGGGGTAGGAGAGCCGCTCGGCCGCCTCGCCGATGCCCTGGATGGCGCCGACGAGCTGGCCCATGATCTCCGGCTTCTCGGGGTTGCCGAAGTTCAGGTTGTTGGTGATGGCGAGCGGCGTGGCACCGACCGCGCAGAGGTTGCGGTAGCTCTCTGCCACGGCCTGGCGGCCGCCCTGCAGCGGGTCGGCCTTCACGTAGCGCGGCGTGCAGTCGACGCTCATCGCCAGCGCGCGCTTGCTTCCGTGCACGCGGACCACGGCGGAATCGCCGCCCGGCCGCTGCAGGGTGTCGGCCATGACCATGTGGTCGTACTGCTCCCAGATCCAGCGCCGCGAGCAGAGATCGGGGGAGGCCATGAGGGCGGCCAGCGCCTCGGCCGGGTCGGTCTCGGGCAGGTTTCCGCGCTCGAAGGCGGGCGGCGCCGGGCTCGGCTGCCAGGGACGGTCGTACTCGGGCGAGGCGGCGGCCAGCGGGTCGATCGGCAACTCGCCGACGGTCTCGCCGTGCCACGTCAGCTTCATCCGTCCGCCCTCGGTCAGGGTGCCGATGACGGCGAAGTCGAGGTCCCACTTCTCGAAGATCGCGCGCGCCACCGCCTCGCGGCCGGGGCGCAGGATCATCAGCATGCGCTCCTGGCTCTCGGAGAGCATCAGCTCGTAGGGCGTCATGCCGGTCTCGCGCATCGGCACCTTGTCGAGCCAGAGCTCCACCCCGCAGCCGCCCTTGGAGGCCATCTCGAAGGAGGAGGAGGTGAGGCCGGCAGCCCCCATGTCCTGGATCGCCTCGATGGCGTCGGTCGCCATCAGCTCCAGGCAGGCCTCGATCAGCAGCTTCTCGGTGAAGGGGTCGCCGACCTGCACGGTGGGGCGCTGCGCCTCGGCCGCCTCGTCGAACTCGGCCGAGGCCATGGTGGCGCCGTGGATGCCGTCGCGGCCGGTCTTGGAGCCGACGTAGACCACCGGATTGCCGATGCCGGCGGCCTTGGCATAGAAGATGCGGTTGGTGTCTGCCAGGCCCACGGTCATGGCGTTGACCAGGATGTTGCCGTTGTAGGAGGGGTGGAAGTTCACCTCGCCGCCCACCGTCGGCACGCCGACGCAGTTGCCGTAGCCGCCGATGCCGGCGACCACGCCGGAGATCAGGTGCCGGGTCTTCTCGTGCTCCGGGGCGCCGAAGCGCAGCGCGTTCAGGTTGGCGATGGGCCTGGCACCCATGGTGAAGACGTCGCGCAGGATGCCGCCGACGCCGGTCGCCGCCCCCTGGTAGGGCTCGATGAAGCTGGGGTGGTTGTGGCTCTCGATCTTGAAGATCGCGGCCTGGCCCTCGCCGATGTCGACCACACCGGCGTTCTCGCCCGGACCCTGGATCACCTGCGGGCCGCTGGTCGGCAGCGTCTTCAGCCAGCGCTTGGAGGACTTGTAGGAGCAGTGCTCGGACCACATGACCGAGAAGATGCCCAGTTCCAGGAGGTTGGGCGCGCGGCCCATGATCTGCTTGGCCAGCGCGTACTCTTCATCCGAGAGGCCATGCTGGGCGACGATCTCGGGCGACAGCTCTTCGGTCATGCGTCTTCTTTGCTTGGACGGTCGGCAGGAGGAGGGCGGCTTACTTGCCGGTGGGGTGGACCACGGTGCGTTCCTCGTAGATCAGCCACTTGCCGCCCGGCCCGCGCGCCACGAAGGCCTGGTAGGGGTAGGTCTCGTCGCTGAGCTGCGAGGTCCGCGAGGCGAGGATACGCACGCCATTGCCCTCCGGCACCGCGGTGATGTTGGTGTAGGCGAACCACTCGCCGACGTTGCGCGCGGTCACCAGGTAGGGGGCCAGCGCCTCCTTGAAGGCCTTGCCGGTGGTTTTGAACTCGCGCTCGGAATTCGGCAGGATCACCGTGGTTATGATCCTGGCGTCGTCGGCGTAGTACTCGACCATGTCCGGATTGTAGCTGTTCTCCAGCAGGACGAAGTTCCGGAACATGCGCCGTGCTTCCTCGATCTCCTTAGGGCCGGCCTCGGCGAAGGCCACGGTGGGCAGCAGGACGAGGCAGAGCAGGAAAGCCGCGAGCGGTCGCATCATTGAAAGGCCTCCACCAAGCCGTCGAAGAGTGCGCGGCCGTCGTTGCCGCCCAGCGCCGGGTCGGAAAGGCGCTCGGGGTGGGGCATCAGGCCCAGCACGGTCTTCTGTTCGTTGAAGATGCCGGCGATGTTGGAGATCGAGCCGTTCGGGTTGGCCTCGGGCCGGACCGATCCCGCCTCGTCGCAGTAGCGCAGCGCGATCTGGTCCTGGTCCTCCAGCCGGCGGCGGCCGTCCTCGTCGATCACGTAGCAGCCGTCGTGGCTGGCCAGCGGAATGCGCAGGCACTGGCCTTCCTCGTAGCGGCTGGTGAAGAGCGACTGGCTGGTCTCCACACGGATGGTGACGTCGCGGCAGATGAACTTGAGGTCGCGGTTGCGGGTCAGCGCCCCCGGCAGCAGGCCGGCCTCGGTCAGGATCTGGAAGCCGTTGCAGATGCCCAGCACCGAGACGCCCTTTTCCACCGCCTCGGCGGTCGCGCGCATCGCCGGCGAGTGCGCCGACATGGCGCCGCAGCGCAGGTAGTCGCCATAGCTGAAGCCGCCGGGCAGGACGATCAGGTCGACCTTCGGCAGCTCGCTGTCCTTGTGCCAGACCATGATGGGCTCGCTGCCCATCGACTGGCGCAGGGCCACTTGGACGTCGCGGTCGCAGTTCGATCCGGGGAAGACGATAATGGCGCTCTTCATCCGGATGCGCCCTCCTTTCAGCTTTCCAGTTCCAGCCGGTAGGTCTCGATCACCTCGTTGACCAAGAGCTGCTTGCACATGGCCTCGACCTGCGCCTCGGCGCTGCGGCCGTCGCTCTCGTCGAGCTCGATCTCGATCAGCTTGCCCTGGCGCACCTGGCCGACGCCTTTGAAGCCCAAGGACTCGAGGGCATGCTTGATGGCGCTGCCCTGGGGGTCGAGGACGGCTGGTTTCAGGGTCACGTGCACGCGGGCTTTCATGGCCGGATCTCGTAGCAGGGGGTCGGTCGGATTCGCGAGGGGGCCGGGCTCCAAACCGAACCTAGCCCTTGATCGCGGCGGAAACAAGTTGCCGTGCCGCCGGTTGCCGTGTGGCTAGGGGCAGCCTTGCGTCTACTGGACGGCACGCGGGCCTTCCAGGTCCATCGGACCGGCCTCCGGCAGCACACCCAGCCGGCGGGCGACCTCCTGATAGGCCTCCTCCACCTTGCCCAGGTCGCGGCGGAAGCGGTCCTTGTCCAGCTTCTCGTTGGTGGCGACATCCCACAGCCGGCAGGAGTCGGGGCTGATCTCATCGGCGAGGATGATGCGCATCTCCTCGTTCTCCCAGTAGCGGCCGAACTCCAGCTTGAAGTCGACCAGCTTCAGGTTGATCGCCCGGAACAGACCGGAAAGGAAGTCGTTGGTGCGCAGTGCCAGGTGGACCATGTCGTCCAAGTCCTCAGGCCCGGCCCAGCCAAAGGCGGTGATGTGCTCCTCCGAGACCAGCGGATCGCCCAACTCGTCGTTCTTGTAGTAGAACTCGACGATGGAGCGCGGCAGCGGCGTGCCTTCCTCGACGTTGAAGCGCTTGGAGAAGGTGCCGGCGGCGACGTTGCGAACCACCACCTCGACCGGAATGATCTCTACCTCGCGCACCAACTGCTCGCGCATGTTCAGGCGGCGGATGAAGTGGTTGGAGACGCCGACTTCGGCCAGGCGCTCCATGATGAATTCCGAGATGCGGTTGTTGAGCACGCCCTTGCCGGTGATCGTGCCCTTTTTCTGGTTGTTGAAGGCCGTGGCATCGTCCTTGAAGTACTGAACCAGAGTGCCTGGCTCCGGTCCTTCGAATAGGATCTTGGCCTTGCCCTCGTAGATGCGGCGACGGCGCGGACGTTGCATGGCGTTCAAAGGCTCCCAAGCACAAAGGGCCGGCGCGGATCCCCGCCACCGGCACGATACCTGGCTTTCATATAGCAGCCCGGTCAGGCAGCCACAACGGGCCAGCGCCGGGGGGCAGGCTCCTGCCGGGCGAAAGCCGCCTCTGTCCGAGGCTTAGCCCTTGCTCACCAGGATGTGGAACAGGGCCCAGACCAGCCCCGAGTCGTCCTCGCCGGGGTAGGCCGGGGCGGCCTCGCCAGGCGGGAAGACCAGCCAGATCGGACCGTGGCCGCCCAGGGCCAGCGGCTTGCCGTCCTGGGTCAGGGCCAGGATGAAGGTGCCGCCGGGGATCAGCGAGGCCTCGAAGTCGGCGGTGTAGCCGTCCAGCGCCACCATCTCCAGCTTGCTGCCGTCGGCACCGGCCGCCTTCAGCACCGAGGCCAGGCTGGGGCCGACGAAGTCGATCTGCCGACCGCCCCAGTTCGGGTAGTTCAGCGTGATGGTCTGCTGCGGCAGCGCCTCCAGGTCGGCCAGGGTGAAGGCATGCGCTTTCTCGAAGGGGTCGATGTAGCGGCCGACATAGGCGTCCTCGAAGGCGTCGTAGGGGCCGCGATTGGTGTTCTCCACAGCGCCGCTGACGGTCAGCACCACCGGGCTCGGCTCCTGTGCCTGGGCGGCCAGCGGCAGGAGCAGAAGCAGACAACAGAGGAAACGTGCGATCATTGAACTCTCCAAGATGGCGCCGGTCTCAGCGCGCCGGCTTGGTCCAGGGCAGGCGGACCGGGCGGAAGGGGGTGGTGTCCGGGCGGCCAGCGGCGAAGCGCCAGATCGGCAGGCGCGGCTCTTCGCCCAGATCGATCGGCCGGCTGGGCAGCGCCAGCAGGCTGGAGGAGACCGTGCCGAAGTCGCCGCCGGTGACGACGCAGAGGCCCTGCAGGGGCTCCTTGGAGTCGCCTGTGGCCAGCAAGCCTTCCCAGTCGGCCCAGTCGTCGGTCTCGGGGTCGGGCGGCAGGGCGGCGCGGAAGGCCGGCCGGAAGCGGCCGATGCGCGAGCTGGATTCGTCGTTCAGGTCGTGCGCGGTGATCATCGAGAGGCCTTGCGGCACGCTCAGCAGCTCCACCTCCCGCGCGCCTTCGCCGCGGTTGCGCAGCCAGAAGACCTCCTCCTCGTCGGCCAGCACCAGGTTGAAGCTGCGGTAGGAGCCGGCCTCCAGGTGGCTCAGCGCCTCTGCCGCCTCTGCCGCGGTGGTGTGGTCGAGCGCCTCCAGCACCAGTTCGCCGCGGCTGCGTTTGCCATCCGCCGGCCCCAGAGAGCCGATTCGGTTCAGCACGCAGGCGACCAGGCCCTGGCGGTTCATGCCCATCCAGCTGCCGCCGGACAGCAGGTCGATGCCTGCCACGACGTCCGGGCGCTCCGCCCAGTGCGGGCCGGGCGCACGCCAGGGGCGGCTGGCCAGCTCGTCGCGGTTGGCTGCGAGTAGCAGCGGCCAGGGCGTACCCGGCTGGTGAAGGATGATCAGACTGCACATGGCGCACAGACTGACCGCAGCCTGCGGCCGACTGCAAGTCCCGGCGAGGGGTGTTCGATCCGTCGCAAGCTGTTCTCCTTGGTCGCGCGGGGCGGGTGACGCGGGCTCTTGGACTTGCGCGCGGGCTTGCGAGGTGTCACCTAGAGCGTCGGATTTTGACTGCCGGAGGGGAGCTTGCGCATGTCAGGCTTTAGCGAACGCGAGAAGAGTTTCGAGGACAAGTTCAAGCACGACGAGGAGCTGCAGTTCCGCGTCGTCAACCGTCGCAACAAGCTGCTCGGTCTCTGGGTGGCGGAGCTGATGGGCAAGACCGGCAGCGAGGCCGAGACCTATGCCAAGGAGGTCGTGCTGGCCGATTTCGACGAGCCGGGCGAGGACGACATCATCCGCAAGATCCTGGCCGACGCCGAGGCCGCGAAGGTCGACCTGACCGAGCACCGCCTGCGCCATCACATGGAGCAGCTGCTGGACGAGGCCAAGGCGGAGATCATGAAGGAATAGGGGCTTCGGGCCTCCATGCCGCTTCTCTTCCGCAAGGCGACGCTGTTCGACGGCAGCGGCGAAGAGCGCCGCCTTGGTCAGGACCTGCTGGTAGAGGGTGATCGGATCGCGGCCATCGGCCCGGACCTGCCGGCACCCGAGGGCTGCCGCATCGTCGAGGCGGACGGCCTGGCGCTGATGCCGGGGATTGTCGACAGCCACACGCACTACGACGCGCAGGTGACCTGGGACGGTACGGTGACGCCGTCGCCACAGCTCGGCGTCAGCACCTGCGTCATCGGCAACTGCGGTTTCACCATCGCCCCCTGTCGGGCCGAAGACCGCGACCTGGTGATGCGCAACCTGACCCAGGTCGAGGGCATGTCCCTGGAGGTGCTGCGCCAGGGGATCGCATGGGACTTCGAGAGCTTCCCGGAGTACCTGCAGTCGCTGGAGAAGAAGGGGCTGGCCTGCAACATGGCGGCCTTCCTGGGCCATTCGGCGCTACGCAGCTATGTCATGGGCGCGGCGGCGACCGAACGCGCCGCCGCGGAGGAGGAGATCCTGCGCATGGCGGCGCTGGTGCGCGAGGCCATGCAGGCCGGCGCGCTGGGCTTCGCCACCTCGACCGCGCCGCAGCACAACGGCTGGGGCGGCAAGCCCATGCCCTCGCGCAAGGCCGACGACCGGGAGCTCTTCGCCCTGGTCCAGGCGATGGGCGAGAGCGGACGCGGCCTCTTCATGCTGACCAAGGGCAACCGCACCGACGTGCCCTACCTGGAGACGCTGGCCGCGGCCAGCGGGCGGCCGATCATGATCGCCGCCTTGCTGCACAACCCGACCCGCCCGCAGCGCATCTTCGAGGAACTGGAGCAGATCGCCGAGGCGCAGGCCCGCGGCCACGAGCTCTGGGGGCAGGTGAGCTGCTGCCCGCTGACCATGGACTTCACCCTGGCCTCGGCCTACCCGCTGGAGGGGCTGAAGGCCTGGGCGCCGGCCATGGCCGCCACCGGCGAGGCCTTGAAGCGGGTCTACGCCGATCCCTCCTTCCGCCAGGCAGTGCGCGAGGAGCTGCAGGAGCCGGCCGGCGTGCGCCTCTTCAACGGCGAGTGGGACAAGCTGGAGCTGACCGAGGCGGCAGACCCCGCAAACCGGGCGCTGGAGCACCGCATGATCGGCGCGCTGGCCCGCGAGGCCGGCAAGGACCCGCTCGACTGGATGCTGGACCTGGCGATCGAGGAGGACCTGAAGACCCTTTTCACCGCGCAGCTCCTGAACGCCGACGAGGAGGCGGTGGGGCGGGTGATCACCCATCCCAAGGCCTCGGTGGCGCTGTCGGATGCCGGCGCGCACCTGACCTTCTTCTGCGATGCCGGCTTCGGCCTGCACCTGATGGGCCACTGGGCCCGCGATCTCGGCGTGATGAGCCTGGAGAGCGCGGTCCGCGAGGTCACCGCCAAGCCGGCCGAGATCTTCCGCATTCCCGGCCGCGGCCGTCTGGCCGAGGGCTACGCCGCCGACCTGCTGCTGTTCGACCCCGAACGCGTCGGTCGCGGTGAGAAGCGCCGGGTGCACGATTTGCCGGGCGGTGCTGCGCGCCTCACCACCGATGCCGCAGGCCTGCACGGCCTCTGGGTCAACGGGGTGCAGCTTGTCGACGAGACCGGGGCGTTGGACCGGACCGCAGCTCCGGGGCGCTTGCTGCGCGAGTTCACCGCTTGAAGCGCCCGCTCTAACCCCCTGTTTAACAAGAAAAGCGTCGTCTCAGGAGCTTCCGTCTGCTGGGTATGTGCTCTAGGCGTAGAGCGTGACCTCGATGCCGGTAAGCAGGACACCGGCCGGAAGAGTGACGCCAGCCCCCAGGACCAGGGTGTCGGTGCCGGCCCCGCCGTCGAAGATGTCGCCGGACGTCAGCTCGCCCTGGCTGGCCACGTTCAGCGTGTCGTCGCCCTTGCCGCCCCAGACGGTGTCGATACCGCTGCCGCCGAAGAGGAAGGCATCATCGCCCTTGTCGCCGAAGACGCTGTCGGAACCGCTGCCCCCGTAAAGGCCGCTGTCTCGCCCCTTGCCGCCATAGAGACCGTCGTCTCCCTCGTTCCCTTGGAAGACGGCATCCTTGCCGTTCCCGCCGAAGATGCGGTCGTCGCCCGCTGCTCCGAGAAAGGTGGCATCGCTGCCGAGCCCGCCGAAGAGAAGGTCCGCGCCACTGGCTGCATTGAAGCGCGTATCTGAGCCGACGCCGCCGAAGAGGATGTCGTCGCCTGACCCTCCGAGGAAGCCGAAATCGTTCCCCTTGCCGGCGTAGAGTCTGTCGTCGCCAGCGTCTCCGAAGAAGACGGAATCATCCCCCTTGCCGCCGTAAAGCCGGTCGTCACCGTCGCCGGCCAGGAAGAGCGCGTCGGGCCCCCTGCCACCGAAGAGCATGTCGTCGCCCTGGCTTCCATAGAACCAGATATCGGCACCTTTGCCGCCGTACAGCCTGTCGTCGCCGTCGTCTCCGAAGAAATCCGCGTCGTTCCCCTCGTCGCCGAAGAGGCTGTCTGCACCGCTCTGTCCCCAGAAATTGGTGTCGTTGCCGCTGCCACCGTAGAGTCGGTCCTCTCCGCTGCCACCCAGGAAGCCGGCATCGATCCCGCTTCCACCGTAGAGCCCGTCGTCGCCCTGGCTTCCGTAGAAAAGGCGATCGTTCCCCTCGTCGCCGAAGAGACTGTCGTTGCCGGCATCTCCAAAGAGAAACGCGTCCCCCGCGCTACCGCCGAAGAGAGTGTCGTCACCGGACAACGCCCTGATGATATCACTTCCGGTGAGACCGTAGATCGTATCGTCATACTCCGTCCCAACGAGGCTATTCGCGCCGCTTCCAAAAATAATTGCCAAAATAGCCCCCTCTGATATGCCTTTCTGGCACGAAGTCGTGCGCAGGCAGCGTAATTCACCTAAAGCACAGACGCTAAACAATTTTTCGCTGAAGATCTTGTTGCTGGTAGACGATTCTATCGGGGGAATCCTCACTTCCGTTTCCTGTGCTAACTGTGCTGCCGGTGAGGGCGCTGGTCGGGCCGCAGCAGGACGAGGTGGCACCTGGACAGAGGGGAACTCTGTGGTTTGTCGAGGTCCTTCCCTATCTCTGGTTTGGAATTCGTTTGATTTTACACCTATATCTAGATAATCCGCTCCGTTGGGCGAAGGATCTGAATTGTTCTATCGATCTATCTGCAAGAAACTGATTATTTCTTGCTTTAGATCCTCATATCTCTTCGGTTTTGTGATGACCTTGCTCCAATGCTTAATTATCGTTCGATATAATCAAACATTTCCGTGCTTTATTCTTAATATGGTGGTAATTTGCACACCAAAGAAGTGTTTAAATCACCATAAGGAGGGTTGAAATTATGCCCCCACCACCTGGACCACCACAGGATTGGCTTGAAGAGCTGTTGGGCGACCACCTGCCGCCGGAGGTCTTGGCAGGCTTTCCATTCGATCTCGGTGATCCGATCGACATCGATGTGCTGGTAGGAAACTACGGCCCGAATCAGATCCTGACCAACGACGGTAGTGGCAGCTTGGCTGCTGCTGCCGCCCCGGACAGCAGCGTCGATACGGTGGACTACGCGCTGGGCGATCTGGACGGGGACGGTGACCTCGATGCCCTGGTCGCGACCTATGAAGTGGCCAATCAGATCCTGATCAACGACGGCAGCGGCAACTTCACCGTCTCAGATGTGGCCGGCGGGGTTCAGAACTGCCGCGATATTGCCTTGGGTGACCTGGACGGAGACGGCGACCTCGATGCCTTCTTCGCCAACCAGGCGAGCAACCAGGTTCTCCTGAACGACGGCAGCGCCAGCTTCACGGCGAGCACGGCGGCCGGTGGCAGCTCCTTCAGTTTCGGCGTCGATCTGGGCGATCTGGACGGCGATGGCGACCTCGATGCCATGATCGCCAACGTCGGTACCGATCAGATCCTGACCAACGACGGCAGCGGCAGCTTCACCGCCGCCAATGCACCTGGTGGCAGCCAGGACGGGCGCGACGTCGTCTTGGGCGACCTCGACGGCGACGGAGATCTCGATGCCCTCTTCGCCAACGTCGGCGTCAACCACATCCTGACCAACGACGGCAGCGGTGGTTTCACCGCCGCCAATGCGGCGGGCGGCAGCGAGAACACCCAGGCGGTGGCTCTGGCCGACCTGGATGGAGACGGCGACCTCGACGCCTTTCTCGGCAATGTCGGGACCAATCAGATCCTGACCAACGACGGCAGCGGCGGCTTCACCGCAGCCGCTGCGCCGGGCGGAAGCTGGCAGAGCTGGGATGTGGCGCTGGGCGACCTCGACGGCGACGGCGACATCGACGTGCTGGTCGGCAACCATGGGGAGCCCAACCAGATCCTGACCAACGATGGCAGCGGCGGCTTCACCGCAGCCACCGTGGACGGCGGCAGCGCCCTCACGCAGGGCGTGGCGCTGGGCGATCTGGACGGGGACGGCCTCTTCCCGGCGGTGGACGACAACGGGCTTCCCTATCTCGGATAGGGGCTGCCGGTCGCGCGGGGGCCCCGGTCCGGCCAGGCCGAGATTTCCGCTCGCTCACCCGGCCCAGGCGCGCCTATTGTTGACCTCCTCCTTGCGGGCGGATCCACTCGCTGGGTCCTGTCTGCTGCATTGTCTGTGGGAAGGTCGTATGGAAAGTCGCTTCATCCTCGATGACGAGCGGGCGGGATCGGTGCATGCGGTCACCCTGGTCGAGACCGCCGAGGGCCTGCTGGCCACCTGGTTCGGCGGCCTGCACGAGGGTGCCTCCGACACCACTGTGTGGCTCGCCCGCTTCAGGAAGAATGCCTGGGGCGAGCAGCGCAACCTGCTGAGCGGCGCTGCCGCCGAGGCGGAGGCCTGCTGGAACCCCGTGCTCTGCCGTGTCGGCAAGCGGATTCTGCTGTTCTATCGCGTTGGGCCGGACCCGCGTACCTGGACCTCCAAGCTTGCCGTCTCCGATGACGAGGGGGCGACCTGGCAGGCGGCGCGGCCCTTGCCTGACGGTTACCTCGGTCCGATCAAGAACAAGCCGCTGGAACTCGAGGACGGCGTTCTGCTCTGTCCCTCCAGCATCGAGCTACCGAAGTGGGATGCCCATGTCGAAGGCTATGCGCCGGACCAGGACCGCTGGCTCTTCAAGGCGCCGATGGCGGACCCGGAGGAGCTCTGGCCGATCCAGCCGACCCTGCTGCCCTGGTCCGGGACGCGGATCCAGGCGCTCTGCCGCAGCGGCGCCCGCGTCGTGGCCGAGAGCTGGTCGGAGGATGCAGGGCTGAGCTGGTCGGCGCTGAAGCCGACGGCACTCGCCAACCCTAACAGCGCGATCGACGGCCTGATCCTGGCCGACGGGCGCGCGGCCCTGGTGCTCAATCCCTTGAGCCAGGCGCGCACGCCGCTGATGCTCCTGCTGTCCGACGACGGCCGGCGCTGGCGCCCCGGTCCGCTGCTGGAGCAGGAGGTCGGCGAGTTCTCCTATCCGGCGATCATCCAGGCCACCGACGGGCTGATCCATGTCGCCTACACCTACAACCGCCGCCGTATCCGCCACGTCACTCTGACTCCCGAGGAGCTGGAGTAGCGCGGCTCACGGCTCAAGGCTCAAGGGATCGAAGGGTCTCGATACGCTCGCTCATCGGCGGGTGCGCGGCCCAGAGGCTGTCACGGTCGCAGGAGGGACCGCAGTGGCGTCCCAGCTTGGTCATGACCGCGATGAAGGGCTCGACCTCCATGCCGGCCTTACGCAGCACGACCACGGCCCGGCGGTCGGCCTCGGCCTCGAAGCTGCGGCTGTAGGCCTGGCCCGCGGTCAAGGCGGCCAGCGAACCGGCCTCGCTGATCAGGCTACCGCTGTCGGCGAATACGATGTTGGCCAGCAGCACCCAGCCACCAAAGCGTAGCGCCTTCCTCAGGTCGTGGCGCGCCTCGATGTGGGCTATCTCGTGTGCCAGCACGCCCGCCAGCTCTTCATCGCTACTGGCCAATCCCACCATCCCGTCGGTGGCCAGCACCGGACCGCCCGGCAGCGCCAGCGCGTTGGCGCCGATGAGGTCCGAGGAGACCAGGTAGAGGTCGGGCCGGTAGTCGAGGTCGCTGGCGGCGAGCAGGCGATCGTAGACGACCCGGATCGCGTCCTGCCGTTCGGCCGGCAGGGTGGTCTCGTGCAGGAAGAGGCCTCGAGATTGTTGGTAGGCGGTCTCCCCGATCTGCCGTTCCCAGCTCGTGGGGATCAGATTTGCTGCCAGGTCGGCCGCCACCGGCAAGGCGGCGCGCAGCAGGACGCTGGCGGCCACCAGCAACACCGCGAAGATTGCCAGCCGCTTGAGGGTGAGCCGCTCCCAGAGGTGGAGGCGTGAGGGGCGTCGGCCCAGGTACCGCAGCAGGCGGTCCATGCCCTCGTCGTCGCGGGTGACGAAGCGGCGCTGGTCGGTGAGCGTCGCTTGGCGCGGCACCCCGGCGATGCGAGAGGTGACCTCGCGCAGCGTGACGACCTCACTGCCGCCGTCCTCGCCTTCGGTTCTGAGCAGCAGCCGCTCACCGTCGGCGCAGAGGCTGGCGGGCCGGCTGGTGGCCCGGCCGGCCGCGAAGACCTCTCCCGCCATCGTGATTCCGGTCGGTGCGGTCATCGGTGCTGTGCCGGTGCGTGGGTCACAGGCCGAACTCGAAGCCCTCCAGTTCCGCGAACTCGCTGGAATAGACATCGCCTCTGGCGGCCTCCGTATCCACGAAGCTGTCGAGCGCGCCGCCCGGATAGGCGACGATCGCTGCGGCCTGTATACGCCAGAGCCGGACCTTGGCCCAGGGATAGGCCAGGCCCAGGGTGAAGACGATGGTCAGGAAGTTGGTGATCGTGAGGGTCAGCAGATCGCTGGGGTACAGGTTCGAGGCGAAGCGGTGTCCACCCTCCAAGGTCATCCCGTTGATCATGGCCCAGCGACAGCCTGCGGCATAGAAGGTTGGAATGGCGAAGATCGGAACGATGAACGCAAGAGGAAGCAGCATCGTCTTATCGAAAATCACGAGCTTCGATCCTATTCTGATCGCTTGCTGGTCAAGGAGCACTTGTGACAGCAAAAACAGAATCAGAGCACCAATGACGATGGTTCCGAGGGACCCCAGCAACGCGACCAAGAGGATGCGAAAGAAGGGGCCCACGGTCAAAGCGGCGGAGAAACGCGCGCTGCCGAAATCAAGATTGCTGGCCATGTAGGCGCGTATGGCCCGGCTGGCGAAAGGCAGCAGCACGCCGAGCGATAGGACCGCGACCAGGGGCCAGACGATGTAGATCATGCAGACGCCGCCGTAGGTGCCGCGCCAGTGGAAACGCACGTTCCGCCAGAGCGTCACCCGTGCGCGGAACCGCATCGAGCGACAGACCAGCCAGGGTAGGAAGGCCAGCAGCGGCAGCCAGAGCAGGCCACGGGCCTCCGGGATCATCTGGTTGATCGCGCTGAGGATCAGGATCGCGACGACGGCGATCAGCCGCCCCTTGAGAATGGTCGTGGGCTTGGCCGTGTAGTCGAAGGCGTGGCCGTCGAGGCTGGTGTTGCCGTAGAAATAGCGTCGCGTCCGCACCGCTGCCCAGGCCGAGTAGATGCCCAGGGTCAGGACCGTGAGCGCGATGTTCGACAGCCAGATGCCGAAGTATTCGCTGCCCCTCCCGGTGAAGCGCATGGGTACAGGCGGGTTGGCCGGCGCCTCCGTCTTCTCGCCGGAACCCGCACCGAACGTCGGCTCCAGTCTTTCTCCCGAGCCGTAGCGGTCAGTCATCTTGTCCCCTCTCGCAAGCGATTCCTGTCGCCACCTCTACCCTCTTAGCCGGGTGGGGCAGAGATGCCAATCAGCGATTGCGGGAGTGGGAGGATCCTCAGCCGGTCGGTCGCATGCGGTGCCAGTCGGTGGCCTGCTGGTAGGCGTGGCCGGCATTCAGCACGCTCAGCTCGTCGAAGGCGCGGCCGGCGAACTGCAGGCTGACCGGCAGGCCGTCGGCGAAGCCGCAGGGCACCACCAGTGCCGGCAGGCCGGTCATGTCGAAGGGCTCGGTGTTGCGCAGGATGGCGCTGAACACGGCCTCCTCTTGGCCGCGGATCTCCACCGTCTCGGCGCCGATCGGGCTCGCGGTCATGGCGATGCCGGGGGTGGCGAGCAGGTCGACCTCTGAGAGAACCGCCGCCATCTCCCGGCCCAGCAGGGTGCGGAAGCGCTGGGCGTGCAGGTAGTCCTTGGCCAGAAGCTGGTCGCCCAGCTCCAGGAAGATACGCACCTGCTCGGTATAGAGATCGGCACGGTCGGCCAGGCTGTCGTCGTGGTAGGCGGTGGCTTCGGCCAGGTAGATCGCCATGGCCGCGCCCGGGGAATAGTCGATCGAGGGGATCTCCACCTCGACCAGCTCGGCGCCGAGCCCCTCCAGGACGGTCAGCGCCTCCTCGACCACGCCGACCACCCCGGCCTGCGCCTTGTCGAAGAAGAAGGCGCGGGGCAGGCCGATCCTGACCCCGGCGAGACTGCCGGTCAGCCCGGCGTGATAGGCCGGCACCGGACGGTCGGCACTGGCGGCGTCGCGCGGATCGGGGCCGGCGATCGCATCCAGGATCAGCGCTGCGTCCTCGGCGCTGCGGCTGAGCGGACCGGCGTGGTCCATCGACCAGCAGAGCGGCAGGATGCCGGCACGGCTGACCCGGCCGTAGGTCGGCTTGAGGCCGGTCAGGCCGCAGCAGGCCGCCGGCATGCGGATGGAGCCGCCGGTGTCGCTGCCGCTGGCCACCGGCAGCAGCCCGCCGGCAACTGCCGCCGCCGAGCCGCCGCTGGAGCCGCCGGAGATACGGCTGACGTCCCAGGGATTGCGCGAGGGGCCGAAGGCCGAATGCTCGCCGGTGGGGCCATAGGCAAACTCGTGGGTGTTGAGCTTGCCCAGCATCACCATGCCGGCGTCGGCGAGCTGGCGCACCACCGTGGCGTCCTCGTCCGGCACCCAGTCCTCCAACAGCCTGGAGCCGCCGGTGGTGCGGATCCCGGCGGTGGCGTAGAGGTCCTTGTGTCCGATCGGCAGACCGTGCAGCGGCCCCCTGATCCGGCCGGCCATGATCTCCTGCTCGGCGGTGCGGGCCTGGTCCATGGCGGTCTCGGCGGTGACCGTGACGAAGGCGTTCAGTCGCTCGTTGTCGCGCGCGATCGCCTCCAGGAAAGCGCTGGCGATCTCAACCGGAGAGAGCGTCTTCTGGCCGACCGCCGCGGACAGCGCGGCCAGGTCCATCTCGGTGATGGCGGTCATCGCTTGGCGACCTCGATCGGCTGGAAGACGGTCGCGGGCTCCAGATCCTTGAGCGGCAGGCTGCGCAGGGCATCGATCTGCTGCAGTAGGCCCTCCATGATGGCGGCGTAGGTCTCGGCGCGTTCCGCAGCCAGCGGATGGGCCGCATTCTCGCGGGCCACGGCGGTCAGGGTCGCCGCGGTAATGGGCTCTCTCTTGCGCATGGGCTGAAGCTCCTTGGCATCTTTGCGCGCTAGCATGCGGAAATTAGCGGCCTTTGACTAGCCCGGAAGGCAGCTAGCGTAGCACAGGTCTTTGCGCGCAGTTCGGGTTATTGACACTCATTCGCAGGATGCCTACCTTCAGCACAGATCAGGAGAGCGAGACCGACGCCCCATGTTCGTGTGCATCTGCAACGCCTATCGAAGCAGCGATATCATTGCCGCCGCACGGGCCGGACAGGATGATGCCGAGGAGATCTATCACGATCTCGGCGGCGGTCCCGTCTGCAGGCAATGTTTGGACGAAGCCCAGGCCCTGGTCGACCGCGAGCGCGCCGCCCTGGTCGGGGTCGGCTAGGCGGAGTTCCGCGCAGGCCGGATGGCCGCGCGACTCCACCCGGCCCGCCTGCCAGCCGGCCCGAAACCAGATCCTCGATGGTAGGCGAGCGGAAGTCGATCAGTCCTCGGCCGGCTTGCTCTGGAGCTGGATGTAGTTCTCCATGCCCATGCGGCCGATCTGTTCCAGTTGCGTCTCCAGGAAGTCGACGTGTTCTTCCTCGCTTTCGAGGATCTCGCGCAGGATGTGGCGGGTAACGTAGTCCTCGAGCGCCTCGCACTCCTTGATCGCGGCGCGCAAGTCCGGGATGGCCTCCAGCTCCAAGGCCAGATCGCACTCCAGGATTTCCTTGGTGTTCTCGCCGATCCGCAGCTTGCCCAGGTCCTGCAGGTTGGGCAGCCCCTCGAGGAAGAGAATGCGCTCGATCAGGCTGTCGGCGTGCTTCATCTCGTCGATGGATTCTTCGTACTCGTAGTGCCCGAGGCGCTCGATTCCCCAGTTGTTCAGCATGCGGCTGTGCAGGAAGTACTGGTTGATCGCGGTCAGCTCGTTCTTGAGGATCTTGTTCAGGTGCTTGATGACCCGCTTGTCGCCTTTCATGTCGGTCTCCCTCGCCTTGGCTGGGTTAGGACGCGGGCGCGTGGGCGCCCATGTCGGGGTAGGGGTCTTGGTGAATGATCACCTCGGCGCGACCAAGGGCCTTGGCAATCCTCATTTCCAGATCATCGGCGATTCGGTGGCTCTCCGCCAACGGCATGCTGCCCTCAACCTCGATGTGGAGCTGAACGAAGATCGTGGGGCCGGAGGCTCGGGTGCGCAGGTCGTGCCAGCCTTTCAGGCCCGGTGTCGCCTGGATCTCCTCCTTGATCCGCTGGCGCTGGTCGTCGGGCAGTTCGCGATCGAGCAGCATGTCGAGTGCGCCGCGGGCCAGACCGTAGGCCGAATAGAGGATGAAGGCGCAGATCAAGACTGCGATCAGCGGGTCGGCGGCCGGCCAGTTGAAGCTCTCGACGATGAAGAAGGCCAGGATCACCGCCGCGTTGACCAGCAGGTCGCTGCTGTAGTGCAGGCGGTCGGCGATGACGGCCAGGGAGTTGGTGCGCTTGGCGACGTAACCCTGGAAAATGTTCAGCAGGATGGTGACGGCAATCGCGATGCCCAGCACCACATAGCCGACGTCCGGCTGGGAGATCGGCTCCGGCCGCACCAGGCGGCTGGTGGACTCGACCAGCAGGAAGATCGCTGACCCGGTGATGAAGGCCGCTTGCGCCAGGGCCGCCAGCGGCTCCGCCTTGCCGTGGCCGAAGCGATGCTCCGAATCGGCCGGCACCATGGCCTGGCGCACGGCGACGAAGGTGATCAGCGAGGCGCAGACGTCGAGCAGCGAGTCTACCAGGGTGGCGAGCAGGCTGATCGAGTCGGTGACGGTCCAGGCATAGAGTTTCAGCGCCACCAGGAAGGAGGCCGTGCCGACCGAGGCCCAGGTCACCAGTTGCAGGAGGCGCCTGGCCTCCGGCGTCTGGATCGACCGCGGGGCGGACGGTCTGTCGCTTGCCTCTGCCTTCATTGAGTCTAACCAGCTCCGCTTTTCTTAGAAATCATCTAAGGCGAGAGGGGGGTGGAAAACAACCGTCAATCCAAGGGAAGAGCGGAAAAGTCGCTTTTCTTTCTGAGGGTTATTCTCATTTGCAGGCTTCAGCCGGGTTGTCTTTCCGTTCAGAGGCGGTGACTTTCTGCCGCGGCGCGGTCTGCGAACGCACATGATAAGCGTTCGCAAAATACGAGAAAGGGCGTTAGGCTCCCGCATCGTCAGGCCCGCGCCGTGAAGCAAGGAGTGATCCCGGATGAAGAAACATGCAGCTCTTACGCTGCTATTGGGTCTTGCGGCGCCGCTGGTGCTGCCGCTGACCGCGGCCAAGGCCGAGGCACCCAGCGCGGCCTCGGTGCTCCTGGCCTATGCCGATATCGCCGAGGCCACCTATAGCGATGCACTGAGCGCGGCTGAGACGCTGGACAAGGCCATCGCTGCGCTGACGGCCGAGCCCAGCGAGGCCAGCCTGAAGGCTGCCCGCGAAGCCTGGTTCGCCGCCCGCGTCCCCTATCAGCAGAGCGAGACCTTCCGCTTCGGCAACCCGATCGTCGACGACTGGGAAGGCCGCGTGAACGCCTGGCCGTTGGATGAGGGCCTGATCGACTACGTCGACGCGGTCTATGGCGACAGCTCTCCGGAGAACCGCTACTACAGCGTCAACGTGATCGCGACGCCCAAGATCGAAATCGGCGGCCGCCCCATCGACGCCTCCGAAATAACGCCTGACCTGCTGCAGAACGAGTTGCAGGAAGTCGACGGGATCGAGGCGAATGTCGCCACCGGCTATCACGCCATCGAGTTCCTGCTCTGGGGCCAGGACCTGAACGGCACCGGGCCGGGGGCGGGCGAGCGGCCCTATAGCGACTTCGACGTGGCCAACTGCACCGGCGGCAATTGCGAGCGGCGGAACCAGTACCTGACCGCCGCCAGTAGCCTGTTGATCGCCGACCTGAAGGAGATGGTCGCCGCCTGGGGCCCGATCGGCGAGGCGCGCAACGATCTCTTCGCCGACAGCACCGAGATCGGCATCCTGGCCATGCTGACCGGCATGGGCTCGCTCTCCTATGGCGAGCTGGCGGGCGAGCGGATGAAGCTGGGCTTGCTGCTGCACGATCCGGAGGAGGAGCATGACTGCTTCTCCGACAACACCCACAACTCGCACTACTACGACATCCTGGGTATCCAGAACGTCTACCTGGGTCGCTACAAGCGCATCGACGGCAGCACGGTGAGCGGCCCTTCGCTCTCCGACTACGTCAAGGCGAGCGCGCCGGAGCTAGACCGGGACCTGCAGCGCGAGCTGGAGGAGACCGTGGCCGCGGCGCAAGCGATGGTGAAGCGGGCGGAAACCACCGAAGCCTACGACCAGATGATCGGGCCCGGCAACGCGACCGGCAATGCCGTCGTGCAGGCGGTGATCGACAACCTGATTCGCCAGACGCGAACCATCGAACGCATCGTGCTCGCCCTCAACATCGGCGACATCGAGATCGAGGGGTCCGATAGCCTGGACGATCCCAATGCCGTCTTCCAATAGACCGAGCGTCATGTCTCTCGGCTTGGGCGCCTGCCTTTTACTGGCAGGCGCCCTCGTTCCGTTTTTGGCCGGTGGTGCGGAATCCAACCCGCCGCTGCCGCATCGCGACGACCTGACCGCCGCCCAGCGCGCCCGGGTGGCGGCGGTCACCCGTCCGGCCGAAAGCTTCGACAAGGCCGAGGCCTTCGAGGCCATGTCCGGCGGCGCCGGTACCTCGCGCAAGTACGTGAACCGAGACGCCTTCTCCAACCCGCAGGCCAACATCGGCTTCGAGGGGGAAGAGCGCTTCAAGCTGGGCAACGGCATCTTCAAGAAGCTCTGGGTCTCCGCCCCCTCCTCGACCAGGGCCTCGGACGGGCTCGGGCCGCTCTACAACGCACGGGCCTGCCAGCGCTGCCACCTCAAGGACGGGCGCGGCCACCCGCCGGCCAGCAACGACGTCGACGCCGTCTCGCTGTTCCTGCGCCTCTCGGTGCCGCCGATGAACGAGGCGGAGCGCCAGGCCCTGGCCGACAAGCGCCTGCTGCGCGTGCCGGAGCCGACCTACGGCGGTCAGCTCCAGAACTTCGCGCTGCCCGGCATCCCGGCCGAGGGCCGCATGGTGATCGACTACGAAGAGCAGCCGGTGACCCTGGCCGACGGACAGGTGGTCTCGCTGCGCCGGCCGACCTATAGCGTTGCCGACCTTGGCTACGGACCGCCGCATCCCGAGGTTCAGCTCTCGCCGCGCGTGGCGCCGCAGATGATCGGGCTGGGCCTGGTCGAGGCCATTCATCCGGGCGACATCCTGGCTTGGGCCGACCCCGAGGACGTGGACGGCAACGGCATCTCCGGCAAGCCGAGCTGGGTGCGCGACCCCGAGAGTGGCGAACTGGTGCTGGGCCGCTTCGGCTGGAAAGCCTCCACCCCCAGCCTGAGGGCGCAGGCCGCCGACGCCTTCGCCGGAGACATCGGCATCTCGACCCCGACCGGCCATGCGGCCTGGGGCGATTGCACCGAGGCCCAGACCCTCTGCCGCGAGGCGCCGAACGGCGAGCAGGCCGACCTGGGCGAGGGCGAGGCACCGGACCCGATGCTGGAGCTGGTCACCTTCTACTCGCAAAACCTGGCGGTGCCGGCCCGGCGCGATCCCGAGGACCCGCAGGTGCTGGAGGGCAAGCGGGTCTTCTACCAGTCCGGCTGCGCCGACTGTCACCGGCCGAAGTACGTGACCCGCCGCGACGCCGCCGACAAGCCGCACGCCTTCCAGCTCATCTG
Organism: Rhodospirillaceae bacterium N.6G; assembly: GCA_046233115.1. Lineage (GTDB taxonomy): Bacteria > Pseudomonadota > Alphaproteobacteria > Kiloniellales > JACOMY01 > JACOMY01. The sequence goes on from JBJXHM010000001.1 coordinate 598,047, forward strand.
GCCCTACAGCGACTTCCTGCTGCACGACATGGGCGAGGGCCTGGCCGATGGCCGACCGGTGGGCGATGCCTCCGGCAGCGAGTGGCGCACCGCGCCGCTCTGGGGCATCGGCCTCACCGAGGAGGTGAGCGGCCATACCTTCTTCCTGCACGACGGACGGGCGCGTTCGCTGCTGGAGGCGATCCTCTGGCACGGTGGCGAGGCCCAGGCGGCTCGCGATGCCGTGGTCTCCCTCAACACCTCCGAGCGTGACGCCCTCGTCGCTTTCCTGGAATCCCTTTAGCATGCGCAAGCTCCTCCTGACCCTCGTCCTCTGCCTTCATGTCCTGCCGCTGCGGGCGGCCGGAGCGCTGCCGGACGAGGCCGAGTACGGCCGCATGGTCCAGCAGGTGCTGGACGACTACCTGCGGCCCGGCCTGGCCGACTTCGAGGCACGGAGCCAGGCTCTGCAGCAGGCCGTGACCGGGCTCTGCGAGGCGCCGTCGGAGACCAAGCTCGAGGCCGCCCGTACGGCCTTCGCCGCCGCCGCGCTGGCCTGGGCCGAGGTCGAGTACGTCGACCTGCATCCCTGGCTGGAGGAGAACCGCGGCGCGCGCATCTACTTCTTTCCGGACCGGCGCGGCGTGACCGCCCGTCACCTGCGCCGGGCCCTGAAGGCCGCCGACCCCGCGCTGCTGCAGCCGCAGACCATCGCGCAGTCGAGCGTTGCCCTGCAGGGGCTGCCGGCGCTGGAGTACCTGCTCTACGGCAAGGGCTTCGAGGTCATGGCGCAGCCCGGCGTGGGCGACTATCGCTGCCGGCTGGCGGTTGCGGTGGCTGAGAACCTCGCCGGACTTGCGGCCGACATCCGGGTCGCCTGGGCACCGGGCTCGGCCTACTCGGACCTTCTCAGCGATCCGCAGCCGCACAGCGACCTGGTGCGCTCGCATCAGGAGGCCGCGACCCTGCTGCTGGGCCGCATCGCCACCGGGCTCGAGGGGGTGAGGGATCGCAAGGTCTCGCCGCCGCTGGGCGCCAGCCTGAAGCAGGCGCACCCGCTGCGCGCGGCCTATGACCTGAGCGGGCTGACCAACCCGGCGCTCGCGGCCAACCTGGAGGGGCTGCAGGCTCTGATGGTGGCCGGCGAGGTCGCGGCGCACCTGCAGGACAGCGATCCGGCGACGGCGCAGGCGCTGGTGCCTGCCTTCGCGGCGGTGCAGGCTCGGGTGGCCGCCCTGCCGCTGCCACTTGGCGAGGCAGCGGCCGATCCGGTCGAGCGGGTCGAGGTGCTGGACCTCAAGGAGGCGCTGCTGGCGCTGCATCGTCTGGCCGGCGAGCAGGCCCTGGCCGACCTCGGGCTTACCGTCTTCTTCAGTGCCGACGATGGCGATTGACCGGCGCCGGCTGCTGCTGGCGGGGCTGGCGGCGGCGCTGCCCTGGCCGGTAGCGGGGACCGCCTGGGCGGGATCACAGCGACCGCCGCTGCTCTACAGCACCCGGCCGCGCGGCGGTCCCTATGCGGCGGTGGTGGAACGGGAGGGGCGGGAAGTTCTGCGCTTGCCGCTGCCGACCCGCGCGCATGGCTTTGCCTGGGACCCGATCGCACGCCGGGCCGCGGTCTTCGCGCGCCGGCCGGGGACCTGGGTGCTGGTCTTCTCGCCTGAGCGGCCGGAGGACCGGCGTTGGCTGGCCTCGGTTCCCGGGCGCCACTTCTACGGCCACGGCTGCTTCTCGGCCGACGGGGCGCTGCTCTATGCCAGCGAGAACGACTACGAGGCCGCACGCGGTTGTGTCGGCGTCTACGATGCCCGTGACGGCTTCCGGCGGCTGGGCGAGTTCGACAGCGGCGGGGTCGGACCGCACGATCTCTGCCTTACCCCCGACGGGCGGCACCTGATGGTCGCCAACGGCGGCATCGAGACCCATCCGGACTATGGCCGGGCCAAGCTGAACCTGGATCGCATGCGCTCCTCCCTGGCGCTGCTTGATGCAGAGAACGGTGCGATGGTCGGCCAAACCACCGGACCGGAGGCCTGGTTCCAGCTCTCCTGGCGCCACATCGCCTTCGACCGCCAGGCGCGCGCCTGGGTCTGCGCCCAGTACCAGGGGTCGCGCTACGAAGCGGCGCCGCTGCTGGCCCGGGTGGCGGGTGACGGGCTGGTCTTGGCCCAGGCGCCACTGCCCGGCTGGCGCCACCTGGAGGGCTATGCCGCCGCACTCGCGCTCTGGGAGGACAAGATCGCCGTCACCCTGCCGCGCGCCGACCGGGTGATGCTCTGGCGGGCCGAGGACGGTGCCTTCCTGGAGAGCCTGGACCTCGAGGAGATCGCCGCGGTGGCGACGGACCAGCAAGGGCTCTTTCTCGGCGGGACGGCCGGCGGCACTCTGCTGCAGGCCGGCCTCTCGCGGCTGACGGCCGAGCCTGTCGACAACCACGCCGTCTGGCTGGTTTAGAGCCGACCGTCCGACTGCGGGTCGACAGCTATTGGTAGAACTCAAATGCTGTTCCTGTGGGTGACGAAAGAAATCAACCCCCATGTTCGGGTGACGATCTTGCGATAGTATTCGATGATCTTTAACTTCGTCGCTGCGGATGAGGAAGCCTGGGTGGTCATTGCTTGAGTTCGATCCGGATGGTCGGACGTCGAGGGAGCGAAACCTGTGGCAATCATCGTCGGCACCAGCGCCAAGGACTCACTGGTCGGCACCAGCGGCGCCGATTTCCTCTTCGGCCTGGATGAGCGTGACCGGCTCTATGGTCTGAGCGGCGATGATTGGCTGGTCGGCGGGTCGGACCGGGACAGCGTCTACGGCGGCAGCGGGTCAGACGTCCTGCCGATTTTTGCCCAGTCCGAACTGACCAGCGGCGAGATCCTGGACGGCGGTAGCGGCAGCGACACGGTGGTGCTCTATCAGGCATCGGAGCTGCTCTACCCTTCAGCGCTGACCTCGGTGGAGGCGCTGTTCCGCTACGGCACCGATGGCAGCGACAGCCTGGCCGGCGATGACCGGATCAACCTCCTGGCCGGACTGAGCGGCGGCGACTCTCTCTTCTATGGCGGGTCGGGAGAGGACAGCCTCTTCGGTGGCAGCGGCGACGACGCGACCCTGTTCGGCGGCAACAGCGACGATGGGCTCTACGGTGACGCCGGGCAGGATCTCTCGTTTTTCGGCGACAGCGGCTCGGACTCGCTCTACGGCGGCAGCGGCGACGATTCCCTGCTGTCCGGCGGGTCCGGTCAGGACAGCCTCTTCGGCGGTAGCGGCGACGACGTCTTCATGGAGCAGCAAGCGGGCGCCCTGGTGGCCGGAGAGACCTATGACGGCGGCCAGGGCAGCGACACCCTGCTGCTGCGCAACGGCGTCAGCCTGGCCGCCGGTGTGGTCCTGACCTCGCTGGAGTTCCTGGTGCACGAAGGCACGACGGCCGGCGACAGTCTGACCGGCTCGTCGCTCGCCGACCTGCTGCTGGGACTGGGCGGCAGTGACGGCCTCTACGGCCTGTCCGGCGAGGATGGTCTCTACGGCGGGGAGGGCGACGATCTCTCGCTCGCCGGCGGTGCGGGCAACGATTCGCTCTTTGGCGATACCGGTGCCGACCGCAACCTCGATGGCGGGTCGGGCTCGGATTCCCTCTTCGGAGGCTCGGGTTGGGATACCGAGCTGTCGGGGTCGAGTGGTTCGGACTCGCTATTCGGCGGCGCCGGTTTCGATACCTCGTTCTTTGGCGGTGCCGGAGACGACAGCCTCTTCGGCGGCGAAAACAAGGACAGTCGTTTCTACGGCGGTGCGGGCGACGATCGGCTCTATGGCGGCAACGACTACGATATCCGTTTCTATGGCGGCGACGGGAACGATGGCCTCTATGGCGGTGACAATGGGGCTGCCTTCTTCGATGAGGGGCACATGTTCGGCGACACCGGCCTCGACAGCCTCTTCGGCGGCACCGGTCGCGACTATCATCTGTTCGGAGGGTCGGGGGCCGATAGGGTTTCCGGTGATCTCGGAGACGACAGCCTGCTGGCCGGCGATCCGGGTTCCGATCGGGTCTACGGCGGCTCCGGTGGGGACAGGGTGCTTTGGGGCGGCGACGGCGACGACGAGGTCCATGGCGATAGCGGCTCGGATGTCAGCCTGATCGGAAACAGCGGTGACGACAGCGTCTTCGGTGGCGATGGGATCGATCAGCGCTTGTGGGGCGGGGCAGGGGCCGACGCGGTCTTCGGCGGCAGCGGAGGCGACATCTCGCTGGATGGTGGCTCCGGCGCCGACCGGCTCTTCGGTGACTCAGGCAAGGATGCGGTGCTCACGGGCGGTTCGGGCGATGACCTGGTCTATGGGGCCGGCGGCGACGATTCCCTCCTGAGCGGTTCGGGAGGAAGCGACAGCCTCTTCGGCGGCGAGGGCTACGACTGGTCCCTCCATGGCGGCTCCGGTGCCGATCGCCTCTACGGCGGCTCGGACGGCGATCAGTTCCTGCGGGGCGGTTCCGGTTCCGACCGGCTCTTCGGCGACTCGGGCAACGACGAAGATCTCCAGGGCGGTTCCGGCAAGGACCTGGTCTATGGCGGGCTGGGTGACGACTTCCTGCTGCTCGGGAACAGCGGCGCGGACTCGATCTTCGGCGGCAGCGGTGATGACCTCGGGCTCTCCGGCGGGGCGGGCGACGACGACCTGCGCGGCGGCAGCGGCTCCGACCAGCTCATCGGCGGCTCCGGCGACGACCGGCTGCGCGGCCAGGACGGCGACGACAGCCTTACCGGCGATTCCGGCCGCGACACGCTCTTCGGCGATGCGGGCCAGGACACCGCCTACGGCGGCGACGGCAACGACCGGCTGGGCGGTGGCTCCGGCACCGACTTCCTCTATGCCGGCATCGGCTCCGACCGGCTGAACGGCGGCAGCGGCGTGGACACGGCCGCGGGCGGCAAGGCCAACGACACCTTCATCGTCGACACCGCGGCCGACGTGGTGCGCGAGACGGCGGCGGGCGGCGCGGAGGACGTGCTGCGCTCCGATGCGCGGGCCTATACCCTGGCCGGCGGCGCCGAGGGGCACGTCGAGCGCGCCAACATCAACAACGGCCCTGGCGTTGGCGCTGCCAGCCTTGTCGGCAACAGCCTCGCCAACACCCTGGTGGGCAACTCCTTCGACAACCACCTGATCGGCAACAGCGGCGACGACATCCTGAACGGCCGCGGCGGGTCCGACAGTCCGGTCGGCGGGCGGGGCGACGACACCTTCGTGGTCGATACTGCCGGTGACCAGCCGGTGGAACTGGTCGGGGAGGGCACCGACCTGGTGCGCGCGGAGGTCGACTACACCCTGGCCGGCGGGACGGAAGGCTTTCTGGAGAACCTGCGCATGCAGGGAGGCAAGGGCAATCTCGACGGCGGCGGCAACGGGCTGGACAACACGATCGAGGGCAATACCGGCCACAACGACCTGCGCGGCCGTGGCGGCGACGATGTCGTCGAGGGCAAGGCGGGTGACGACACACTGGACGGCGGTGCCGGCGACGACCGCCTGGAGGGAGGCAGCGGTTCCGATACCCTCGTGATGAACGACGGCGACCTCGCCTTCGGCGGGTCCTGGCGCGACGACTTCTTCTTCGACGGCAGCAGCCTGGGCAACGCCGGTTCCGGCGGCCCGGTGATCGCCGACTTCGATGGCATGCAGGCGAACGCGGCCAACGGCGAGGACAAGCTGGTCTTCGCCACGGGGCTGGAGACCGGCAGTTTCGCCTATATTGGCTCGGCGGCCTTCTCGGCCGGCGGCAACAGCGAGGCGCGTTTTGCCGGTGGGCACCAGATTCAGGTGGACGACGACGGCGACGGCATCGTCGACCAGGCCGTCCTGGTGACCGGCGTCACTGCCGCCAACCTGCTGACCGCTGCCGACTTCGTTTGGCTCTAGGCTCTGGCTGCGGAGAAGAAGTTGATCCGGGCCGGCATGGCGAAGCCCTCCGGCGTCGCGTAGGGGCGAAAGCCCTCCTCGACCTTGGCGACGATGCGCTCCAGGTCGTCCGGCGTGCCGGAGAAGGCGCGCATGATGCGGGCGGCGGGGCCGATGTTGCTGGCGAGGCGGGTGACGCTTGCCAGGTCCATCGGCGTGCGCAGGACGACCGTCTCCAGCTCTGCCCGGCAGTCCGCCAGCCCGGCACGCTCGAGGATGCCGACGACCCGCTCGCGGTCGGCGAAGGCCAGCGGTCCTGGCGCATGAGGCGGAGTCGGCTCGGGCTTGCCGAGGACCGCGATGGCGGCCTCGCGCGGGATCCCGAACCAGGGGTTCTCCTCCAACGCCGACCAGGCGGCCAGGTGCATGCGGCCGCCGTCGCCGAGACCGGTTGCGATGTTGGCGAAGGCGGCGACCGGGTCCTCGAAGAACATCACCCCGAAGCGCGAGACCGCGAGATCGAAGCCAGCGGGCTCGAAGGGATGGACCTGGGCGTCCGCTTCCCGGAACGCCAGGTTGTCGAGCCCCGCGGAGAGTCGGCGCTCCTCGGCACGCTGCAGCAGCGCCTTGGCGATATCGACAGCGAGCACGGAACCGGCCGGGCCGACCCGTCCGGCGAGATTCAGGCTGAGGGCGCCGGCGCCACAGCCGATGTCCAGGATCTTCTGCCCCATCGCCGGGCCTGCGCGATCGAGCAAGCGATCGCTGACGGCCTGGAAGACGTCGTCGATCTCGTGTTGCAGCGTGACCCATTTGAGGCCGCTTGCCGAGTTCCAGTAGTCGATCTGGTCTGCATTGCTGCCCTTGGTCATGGATTCTTCCCCATCTACTCAGGAATTCGGGCCTCTGCGTCGCCGAACCGCGGCCTCACGGGAGCCTGGACAGCCGCGAGTGTGTCAGTCGCACGATGACTTTTCATCCCTCTTTCCCATTGGGTGAGGTCTTCGGGAACAATTTTGCTATTTGAATCTCAAGATCGGACTGTTGCTTACAACGAAACGCTGGAGCCTCCGGACGGCTCCGACCGGGTTAACTGGTCTCGTTGTTGCCGTCGCCTGACCGAAGGGACGCAGCAGCATCGCTATATTCGATGGCCCCATCCGGCAGCAGAAAGAGAATGCGGACCTTCCCACCGGTCGCCGCTGGCCAGTGATCCGAGCCGGGCGGGTAGACCGCCCAGCCGCGTGGATTCCCGTCGAAACGCCCTGCAGCCTTCTCAGGCATGATCGCGCAGACTTCGCCGTTGGGGTGTCGGTGATGCGGGCCGGTGAAGTCGATGAGCTGAACCACATCGATGCTGAACTGATGCGTCTTCTCGGAAGGCTCTATGACGCGGCCACCGAGACGGGGGCCACTGCCCTCTAGAGCCATCCAACCCTTTGTGATTCCGTCTTCGCAAAGCCTTTCCAGTTCGGTGAAACAGGGGCCGTCTGGCGGGCAGACCTCGTTCAGGCGCTGCTCCAGATGGCTGTCCCACGCCAACCTCTGTGCTTCGATCATGACCGGGTTCAGGAGTGCCAGAAGGTCCAGGCGCTTCTCATCCATTCGTTCCTCCTCTGTGCAGGCAGCCGTCTACGGGACTGCTTCATCTGGAACCGCCGGTGGCCGACCCACTGCTCCGGCTTCCGGCTGCGGTGCGTTGCTCCTCTGCCAGGATCGCCTCGAGGATGGCTTCCGTGGTGGCGCGTTTGCAGAGCTCCGTGGCCTCGGTGGTGACGGCCGCCGCGGCCGCTGCGACGCCGAAGCGCCCGGCATCGACCAGGGACCAGCCCCGCGCCAGGCCCAGGGTGAGGGCGGCGACGTAGCTGTCGCCGGCGCCCACGGCGCTCGCGACCTCCATCCGCGGCGGATGGATGTGGACCGCCGTCTCCGCCGTCGCCACCAGCGCGCCCTCGTCCCCCAGGGTCAGGATCACGGCCTCGGCCGCGCCCTCCGCCAGCAGGCTGCGGGCCAGATCGCTCGCCGAGGAGACATCGGGCATGCGGCCCTTCAGCAGGGCCTGCGCCTCGAAGCGGTCGGGCTTCACCAGGAAGGGCTTCGCGCCGAGGGCTGCCTCCAAGGCCGGCCCGGAGGTATCGAGGATCACCTTGGCGCCGCGCTGGCGGGCTCGCTCCGTCAGATCGGCGTAGAAGTCGACGGGCAGGCCGGGCGGCAGGCTGCCGCTGAGCACGACGAAGCGCGGCCGCTGGAGCTCCAGCTGCCGTTCGAGCGCGGCGGTGACCGCCGCCTGGTCTGCGGCGCTCCATTCCGGTCCCGGCAGCACGAAGCGGTAGCGCCGGCCGGTGACGCGCTCGGCCACCTGCAGGCTGGTCCGGGTCTCTCCCTGCCCCTGCCAGACCGCACAGTCGATGCCGCCGCGATCGAGCAGGCTCTTCAGATGCTGACCCGTGGCGCCGGCCAGGACCACAAAGGCGGTGCTCTCTCCGCCGAGCTCCTTGATCGCGCGAGAGACATTGATACCGCCGCCGCCGGGATCGTATTGCGGCGCCTCACAGCGCAGCTTGCGCTCCGTCTCCAACTGGCCGACCGCGGTGTTCACGTCCAGGGCGGGGTTGAGCGTGACCGTGAGGATCTCTGCCATCGGGGCCTCCTTCCAGCGTGCTTAGAGCGGATCGCGATCAGGTGGAATCACCTGACCGCGTGAATCCGCTCTATGTTTCAAAGGCGTAGAGCAGGATTCAGACGCCAGATTGTTTCGATCTGGTGCCATCCTGCTCTAGCGGGAGGCTTCGAGCAGGCTCATGTAGTCCTCTGGTGAGGCTTTCCGCGGGTTGGTCGCATGGCAGTGATCGCCCTGGGCCAGGGTGATGACCTCTGGGAAGAGCGATTCGGGGACGCCCATCGCGTCCAGGCCGGCGGGAAGGCCGAGGCGCTGGTTCATCTCCTTGATCGCATCGCCGACGGTGAGACCGACCGCGAGGCCCATGGCTCCGGCCAGACGTTCCATGCGCTTCTCGGCCACGACCGAGGGGGCGGCGGCGTTGAAGGCCAGCACGGCCGGCATGAACACGGCATTGAGGGTCCCGTGGTGCAGACTGGGCATCAGGCCGCCCAGCGCGTGGCTGAGGCTGTGCACGCAGCCCAGGCCCTTCTGGAAGGCGAGTGCGCCCTGCATGGAGGCGCTCATCATGTTCAGCCGGGCATCGAGGTTCCCCGGCTCCTTGACCGCCAGCTCGATGTGGGCCCAGGCGCGCTGCAGGCCGTCGAAGGCGATACCGTCCGCCGGCGGATTGAACAGCGGCGAGAGGAAGGTCTCGATGCAGTGGGCGATGGCGTCCATCCCGGTCGCCGCGGTGAGGAAAGGCGGCAGGCCGACCGTCAGTTCCGGGTCGCAGATCGCCGACTTCGGGATCAGGTGGGGCGAGATCAGCCCCAGCTTGCGCTTGTCGTCGAGGATGATCACCGCGGCACGGCCCACCTCGCTGCCGGTGCCGGCGGTCGTCGGCACGGCGATGACGGGGGCGGTGGCGGCGGTGACCCGCGCCACCCCGCCCTCGACCGCGGCGTAGCTCGCCAGCGGCCCCTCGTGGGTCGCCGCCAGGGCGATCGCCTTGGCCAGGTCGATCGAGGAGCCGCCGCCGATGGCGATCAGACTGTCGCTGCCGGAGGACTTGAACAGCTCTGCGCCCGCCCTTGCGGCGGCTTCGGTCGGGTTGGAGGGCGTCTGGTCGAAGACGCTGTAGGGCCGTTCGGCGCCTAGCGCCGCGCAGCAGCGCTCGACCAGGCCGGTGGCGCGCACGCCGGCGTCGGTGACCACCAGCGGACGGGTGATGCCGACCCGCGCGCACTCGGCGCCAAGTTCGGCAATCACGCCGCAACCGAACTGGATCGTCGTCAGATAGTTGATGGTCGCCATGGATCGCTTCGCCCCCTGTACTCGTTGACCGCCTGATTGACCGCCTGAATTCTCTCGAATTTCAAACTAGTAGAGCGGGAACTTGGCGGCAAATCGAATCGGTCACAAGGAACGTCTTTTGGGAACGTCTTTTGGGAGCGTCTTTTGGGGGACTCTTTTCAGATCGCCGCCTCGAAACGCTGTTCGCGGACGCCGCCCTGCCACTGGTCCACCGCGCTCTCCTCGGTCAGGCGGAAGCCCGCGGCCTCGTAGAGATGGCGCGCCGCATCGAGGCCGGCGAAGGTGGTGAGGTAGATTCGGCGATAGCCGCGGGCCCGGCAGAAGGCCATGGCCTCGTCCATCAGGCGGCGGCCCAGGCCCTGGCCTCTGACAGCGTCCGAGACCACGAACCAGCGCAGGTGGGCGCCGGCACCGTCCGCCTCTTCGCCGTCGATGGTGATCGAGGCGACCAGGCGCTCGCCGGCATAGGCGCAGCGGAAGAGGTCGCGGACCGGGTCCTGCCGGGCCAGGAAGGCCGAGAGTTCGCCGGCGACCTTGGTCTCGAAGGCGCGTCCGAAGCCCCAGTTGGGGGCATAGTAGTCCATGTGCAGGCCGACCACTCCGGCCAGCGCGCCGGGCCGATAGTCGGTGAAGGCCAGGCTCTCGCTCATGCCATGTCTCCCAGCAGGCGTTGCAGCAGCCCTTCGGCGAAGGCCGTGTCGAGCGGGCCGTCGCCGACCAGCAGGCGATACCAGATCGCCCCCAGGATCAGGTCGGTGGTCAGCGCGCTGTCATGGTCGGCCGGCAGCAGTCCTGCCGCCTTGGCCTCGGCCAGCGGGCGGCGGAGGATGTCGCTGCGCTGACCGATGAAGCGTCGACGGAAGGCCTGCGACAGGCGGGGATCGCCCTGGGCCTCGACGATCAGCCCGGCCAGGATGCGACCGGCTGGCGTTTCGCGGTAGATCCAGAAGAGCCGGGTCAGACGGGCCAGCAGCGTCGCCCGTGGGCTCCCGGCCTCGACGGTCAGGCCGTCCAGGGGGACCAGGCGCTCGTAGACGTCCATGTAGAGCCGGGCCTTGCTGCCCCACCAGCGATAGATGGTCTGCTTGCCGGCGCCGGCGCGCGCGGCCACGGCCTCCAGATTGGCGCCGATGTAGCCCTGTTCGCCGGCCAGCTCGGCCGCGGCGGTGAGGATCGCCTCCTGGGTGCTGTGCGAGCGCTTGCGGCCCTCGCGTGGCCGCCCAAGGGGACGGTCCGATGGCTGAGCCCCTGATGTCTGGTCCATGCTGGTTATCTAGACGAGACGATCCGTATCGACAAGTGGCATCGGCAGCGCCGACCTGACTGCCAATCCCCTTCATGCAGGGCAGATCGGCGTCGCTAGTGCTTGCATTGGCCGGCCCGGGGCCTCTAAGAACGCGGCTTCGCTTTACTATGCAGCAGTTTCTCAAAAGGGGGATCGCCATGCGCGTCTATTACGACCGGGACGCCGATGTGAATCTGATCAAGGGCAAGAAGGTGGTCATCGTCGGCTATGGCAGCCAGGGCCACGCTCATGCCATGAACCTGCGTGATTCCGGTGTCGCCGACGTGCGCATCGCGCTGCGCGCCGGCTCCGCCACGCGCAAGAAGGCCGAGGCCGCGGGCTTCGCCGTGATGACCCCGGCCGAGGCTGCCGCCTGGGCCGACGTGGTGATGATGCTGACCCCGGACGAGCTCCAGGCCGACATCTATCGCGACGACCTGGCCGACAACATGAAGGAAGGTGCAGCGATCGTCTTCGCGCACGGCCTGAACGTCCACTTCAACCTGATCGAGGCCCGTAAGGACCTGGACGTCTTCATGGTGGCGCCGAAGGGCCCCGGCCACACCGTGCGCAGCGAGTACCTGCGCGGCGGCGGCGTGCCCTGCCTGATTGCGGTGCACCAGAATGCCAGCGGCAACGCCCAGGAGCTGGGCCTGTCCTACGCTTCCGCCATTGGCGGCGGCCGCGCCGGCATCATCGAGACCACCTTCAAGGAGGAGTGCGAGACCGACCTCTTCGGCGAGCAGGTGGTGCTCTGCGGCGGTCTCACCGCGCTGATCGAGGCCGGCTACGAGACCCTGGTCGAGGCCGGCTATGCGCCGGAGATGGCCTACTTCGAGTGCCTGCACGAGGTGAAGCTGATCGTGGACCTGATCTACGAGGGCGGCCTCGCCAACATGCGCTACTCGATCTCCAACACGGCCGAGTACGGCGACTACACCCGCGGCCCCCGCGTGGTGACCGACGAGACCAAGGCCGAAATGAAGCGCATCCTGGACGATATCCAGTCCGGCCGCTTCACCCGCGACTGGGTGCTGGAGAACAAGGCCGGCACGCCGTCCTTCAAGGCCATGCGCCGGCGCAGCGCCGAGCACTCGATCGAGGAGGTCGGTGAGCGGCTGCGGGCGATGATGCCCTGGATTGCGGCCAACAAGCTGGTCGACAAGGACAAGAACTAGCCTTGTCCCGGTTCGCCCCCGCCACGCATCAGCCGGCGGGGGCGGCCCATGCCCTTTGACTGGGCGGTCTGGCTGCCGCTGGCGCTGGCGGCACTCGTGGCCGGACTGGTTCGGGGCTTTGCCGGCTTCGGGCCGGCGATGATCTTCGTACCGCTCGCCAGCATCGTCATCGAGCCCTGGCGGGCCGTCGTCATCCTCTTCTTCATGGAACTGGTGATGCCGCTGCCGATGCTGCCGCGGGCGCTGAAGCAGTGCCTGTGGCGCGAGGTGGCGCCGCTTACCCTGGGTGCTGCGCTCACCTTTCCGGTCGGTGCCTACTTCCTGATCTCGGTCGATCCTACGGCGCTGCGTTGGGCCTTGTCGGTCCTGGCGCTGGCGGTGGTCGCCGCGCTGGCATCGGGCTGGCGCTATCATCGCGTGCCGACGCTCTGGCTCTCCGGCTTCGTCGGCTGCCTCTCCGGCGGCCTCGGCGGCTTGGCCGGCTTCTACGGACCACCGATTGCGCTCTTCTGGCTGGGCGGGCAGAGCAGCGGCAGCCGGATCAGGGCCAACATCGTGGTCTATCTGGCAGCGATGGTGGTGGTCGCTGGAATCTGCTATGCAGCCTTCGGCTTGCTAAGCTATTCAGTGGCTTGGGACGCAATCTTGGTCGGGCCTCTCTACGGCCTGGGGATCTATGTCGGGGTACGGCTCTTCGGTTTGGCCTCCGAGCTCACCTTCCGGCGGATCGCCTACCTGCTGATCGCCGGCGCCGCACTGCTGGGCCTGCCGATCTTCTGACGGCAGTGGGTCCGGGCAGGCGGTACCGCAAGGAAAATGCGCCACGCACGGCAGGGCTGCAATTCCGGGCTTGTCAAACGCGTGGGGTCGGCATAACTATGCCGTCGATCCCGCCACTGACAGCGGAACCAGGAGCCCATGACCCGGCAGAGGACCAGCATTGAGAGCACGACGGCCGTTTCGGCCGCTGCCCTGCTGCGTCCGGAGGCTATTGGCCTCGGCGGGCTCCTTCTTCTCCTTATCTGCCCCTGAACGCTACAGCCGGCGCGCCTGCCGGCAAGCGGGCAGGGGGATCATCTAACGCACGACGAACACCAGCAGATGATTGGCCGATGCAGGGCGTAACGCCGCCGGCCCCCGAGTAAGGACAGAACCATGACCGACCAGACCAGCAAGCCGACGCGCAGCGAAGCCGACCGCGTCATCATCTTCGACACCACCTTGCGCGACGGCGAGCAGGCCCCGGGCTGCTCGATGAACCTGAGCGAGAAGATCCAGGTCGCCGATGCCCTGGAGGAGCTGGGCGTCGACGTGATCGAGGCCGGCTTCCCGATCGCCTCCAAGGGCGACTTCGAGGCGGTCGCCGCCGTCTCCGAGCGCATCACCAAGTGCCAGGTCGCCGGCCTGGCGCGCGCCACCCGCAAGGACATCGACCGCGCCTGGGAGGCCTTGCAGAAGGCCAAGAACCCGCGCATCCACACCTTCATCTCGACCAGCCCGCTGCACATGAAGCACAAGCTGCAGATGGAGCCGGAGCAGGTCTACCAGGCGGTCATCGACAGCGTCACCCATGCCCGCAACCTGTGCGAGGACGTGGAGTGGTCCTGCGAGGACGGCACCCGCACCGACTTCGACTTCCTGTGCCGCTGCGTGGAGGCGGCGATCAACGCCGGTGCTTCGACCGTGAACATCCCCGATACCGTGGGCTACACCGTGCCGGAAGAGTACTTTCGCATGATCACAGCGTTGCGCGAGCGGGTGCCGAACATTGACAAGGCGCGGATCTCCACGCACTGCCACAATGATCTGGGCCTGGGCGTGGCCAACTCCCTGGCGGCGATCAGCGCCGGTGCCCGGCAGGTGGAATGCACCATCAACGGCATCGGCGAGCGTGCCGGCAACGCCGCCCTGGAAGAGATCGTGATGGCGTTGAAGACCCGCGCCGACGTGATGCCGCAGTGGACCCGGATCGAGACCAGGGCGATCACCAAGACCTCGCGGTTGTTGTCCTCGATCACCGGCTTCTCGGTGCAGCCCAACAAGGCCATCGTCGGCGCCAACGCCTTCGCGCACGAGAGCGGCATCCACCAGGACGGCATGCTGAAGAACGCCCAGACCTACGAGATCATGACGCCGGAGTCGGTGGGGCTGACCAAGACCAGCCTGGTGATGGGCAAGCACTCCGGCCGCCACGCCTTCAAGGCCAAACTGGAGGAGCTGGGCATCGCCCTGGGCGACAACCAGTTGAACGATGCCTTCGCCCGCTTCAAGGACCTGGCCGACGCCAAGAAGGAGGTCTTCGACGAGGACATCGTCGCGCTGATCGACGACAGCCTGCTGGGCGGCGGCGATCGCATCCGCTTCAACGCGATGCACGTGGTCTGCGGCACCACCGGTCCGCAGACCTGCGTTCTGAAGCTGGAGGTCGACGGCCGCACCCGCGAGGCCGAGTCGCGCGGCAACGGCCCGGTCGATGCGGCCTTCCACTGCGTGCGCCAGATCTTCCCGCACGAGGCCAAGCTGCAGCTGTACCAGGTGCATGCCGTAACCGGCGGCACCGACGCGCAGGCCCAGGTGACGGTGCGCCTGGAGGAGGACGGCAAGACGGTGAACGGCCGCGGCGCCGACCACGACACCCTGGTCGCCTCGGTCCGGGCCTACGTCAACGCGCTGAACAAGCTGCTGGAAAAGCGCGAGAAGACCGCCCCGGAGGCCTTCAAGGCGAGCGCCTGATCCGGCTTCAAGAGCGTAGCGTAACTTATTGAAAGAGCGGCCTTCCGAGTGTTTCGGGAGGCCGCCTTTTTCGGTGGCGAAACGGAGGTGCCCTCGGCGTCGCCGACCGCCAGGCAGGCGGGCGAGGCAGGCAGGTTTGGATGCCGCTTTCGGTTAGATCACCGCACTCCATTCTTCGATAGCGGGACGAAGGGAGAGTGGTCCTCCGGTCAAGCCGTAGGACGACAAAATAAAATAACTTCAATTGGTTGTCGTCCTACGGCTTGACCGGAGGACCACTGGACGCATCCAGAAGCTGAACAAACGAGCCTGCCTGCACCGCAGCACCGCTTCGAAAAGCGGAGCAGATCGCGAGCAGGCGATACTAGCTGGTCTCAACGCGCTCTACAGCGACGCCAGCACCAGTTTGGCGCTCTCGCGGTAGGAGGCTCGTGTCTCCGGCTGCATCCGATCCCAGGTGCGGTAGACCTGGGCCAGGCGCGGGTTGCCCCGCAGCGTTCCTTCGTTCCGGGCGAGGAAGTCCCAGTAGAGCGGGTTGAAGGGGCAGGCGCCCGCTCCGGCCTTCTGCTTCACGTCATAGCGGCAAGCGCCGCAGTAGTCCGACATCCGGTTGATGTAGTTGCCGCTGGCGGCATAGGGCTTGGAACCGAGCAGGCCGCCGTCGGCGAACTGGCTCATGCCCAGGGTGTTGGGCAGCTCCACCCACTCGTAGGCATCGGCATAGACCGCCAGGTACCACTCGTGCACCTGTTTGGGATCGAAGCCGGCCAGCAGCGCGAAGTTGCCGGTGATCATCAGGCGCTGGATGTGGTGGGCATAGGCCTCGTCGCGGGTCTGGCCGATCGCCGCCTTCAGGCAGGCCATGTCGGTCTCCGCCGTCCAGTAGAAGGCGGGCAGCGGCCGCTCGGCCGCCAGCGCGTTGCGCTCCAGGTAGCCCGGCATGAAGCGCCAGTAGATTCCGCGTACGTACTCGCGCCAGCCGATGATCTGGCGGATGTAGCCCTCGGCGGCGTTCAGGGGCGCGTGGCCCGCGCGGTAGGCCCGCTCCACCTTTCGGCAGATCTCCAAGGGCTCCAGCAGGCCGGCATTCAGGTAGAGCGAGAGCAGTGAGTGGTAGAGGAAGGGCTGGCCCAGCAGCATGGCGTCCTGATAGTCGCCGAAGCGGGGCAGGGCCTCGGCCACGAAATGGTCCAGAGCCTGCAGCGCCTGGCTGCGCGTGACCGCAAACCAGAAGGGCTCCAGCGTGCCGAAGCGATCGGGAAAGCGCGCCTTAACCAGGTCCAGCACCGCGCGCGTCTCAGCGTCGGGTTCGACCCGGAAGGGCGCGGGTAGGAAGAGGGCGGCCTTGGCCGGCTTCCGGTTCTCGGAGTCGAAGTTCCAGCGCCCGCCTGCCGGCGTTTCACCCTCCATCAGCAGGCCGGTCTCGCGGCGCATCGCCCGGTAGAAGTGCTCCATGCGGAGCTGCTTGCGGCCCTCGGCCCAGCGCGCGAAGCGCTCCTGCGAGCAGAGGAAGCGGCGGTCCTCCAGGAGGATGACCGGGCAGGGCAGGCGCTCGGCCCAGCCGGCCATCTCCTGGTTCAGGCGATACTCGCCTGGCTCGGTGACGCAGACCTCTTCGGGGCGATGACGTCCGACCGCACGCGCCAGCTCGCCGAACAGGCTGCCGCGGTTCGCCGGGTTGTCCAGGCGGGTGTAGTCGATTCGCCAGCCATCCGCCGCCTGCTCGGCCGCGAAGTGCCGCATGGCAGAGAAGAGAAAGGCGAGCTTCTTGCGGTGGTGCGGAACGTAGTGCGCCTCCTCCTGCACCTCGGCCATCAGCAGGCGGTCCCGCTCCGGCTCCGACCCGGCCAGCGAGGAGATCGCGGTCGAGAGCTGGTCGGCTAGGATCAGGATCAGCCTGCGCGTCGTCATGGTCCTGTTAGCTAGGGCGGGCCTCCCGGCTTGGCCAGCACGCGGCTTCGGAAGCGGTTTCTAGAAACGCTCCTCAGAACTATCCTATAACTTATTGAAAAATATCGATATTATCGATGGCCTTGGGCTTCGTCCTCTGGAAAGGCCTCGGCCAGCAGATAGACCGCATCGTCGGCCAGGGTCTCCGCGCGGCGATACCCCTTGGCGCGCATCAGGCTGTCGATCGGGTCCTGGTTGAGGCGGGTCTCGACGGTCCAGGCGGCGACGCGATAGCGCTCGAAGGGGAAGCCCTCGAGGATCGCCAGCTCCGCCCCCTCGACGTCCAGCGAGATGTAGTCGACTTCGCTGAGGCCATGCTCCTCGAAGAGGTCGGCGAGGGTCACGGCCTCGACCTCGATCACCTCCTCGCGGTGCTTGGGGTTCTGGGCCAGGCGGGTCCGGGTTGTCTCGTCGTAGCTTTCCAGTAGGCCGCCCATCTCCAGGTAGCCGTCGAGCACGTGCAGGAAGGGCAGGCGGCCGGCCTCCGGCGCCACCGCGCGCTGCAGGCAGCGGCAGCGGCGGAACTTGGCGGCGCGGCGGAAGAGGGTGGGCGAGGGCTCCAGCAGGATGCCGCGCCAGCCGCGCAGCAGCTCGAAGAAGAGCGTGTTGGAGGCGATCAGCCCGTCGAAGCCGCCGATGTCGATGAAGGTGCCCCTGCGCTTGCGCTTGAAGGCCTTGGTATCCAGCCACCAGTCCTGGCCGGCGCGGCTGAAGTGGCCGGGCCGGACCCCGGCGACGACCTCGCAGAGCCAGAGCTCGCGCTGCAGCCGGCCGCGCAGCAGCGGGTGCTGCACCTCCGGCAGCAGGCGCTTGATCCGCCGGTGGATGTCGGAGAGCTGACCCTGCACCGCCTCCAGCTCTTTGCCGAAGGCGAGGATGCGCTGCAGGGCCTCCTCTTCCTCGTCGCTCATCGCGGTCCCGCCGGACGCGGGCAAAGGACGAGCCTCAGACCGTGAAGTCGACGTGGATGTGGTTGCCGTCCGGGTCGAAGAAGTTGAGCTGCAGCAGGTTGGTGCCGGGCACCCGAACCTCCTGGCAGGGCACGCCCTCGTCCTTCAAGCGCTTGCGATAGGCCTCAAGGTCCTCGCCGCGGAACGCGAAGTGCTCGAGTCGCAGTCCTTCGGCTTCCTTCGGTGCCGCCGGGTCCGACTCGACCGCGACCAGGTGCACGTAGGCCTGCTGGCCCAGGTACATCCAGGCGCCGGGGAAAGGAAAGTCCGGGCGCTTGCCGCTGGTCATGCCCAGCACACGTTCATAGAACCGTTTGGACTCGTCCAGATTGGCGGTACGAATGTTGACATGATCGAATTGCAACATGCCGATGCGTCTCCTCCCCTTGCAAGGCGCGCTACCATAGCGCATCTCTCCCTTGCTTCAAATCCGTGCGGGTCTGGCGTTGACAGGGCCGTTCGTAGAGGTTAGACAACGCAGCTCTCGCGCCCGGGGATCCCGAAGGCGCGCCCCGGGCCTTTTGCCTGGGCAAGGCATTAGGACAAAGAGTGGAAACGATGTACGCAGTCATCCAGACAGGCGGCAAGCAGTACCGGGTCGCCAAGGATCAGAAGATCGCCGTCGAGCGCCTCGCAGGCGAGCCCGGCGACCAGATCTCCTTCGATGCCGTCCTCCTGGTCGAGGGCGAGGACGGGGTGAAGGTCGGCGCACCGCTGCTGGAAGGCGCCAAGGTCGCCGGCGAGGTGGTCGAGCAGAGCCGGACCCGCAAGGTCATCGTGTTCAAGAAGAAGCGCCGCCAGAACTACCGTCGCCGCAACGGCCATCGCCAGCAGCAGACCGTGGTGCGCATCACCGACATCGTCGCCTGAAACACGGCCTGACGACAGCAGAAGACGAGGAGAAGACGAGATGGCGCATAAAAAGGCAGGCGGTTCATCCCGCAACGGACGCGACTCCGCTGGCCGCCGCTTGGGCGTGAAGCGCTTCGGCGGACAGGAAGTCCTGGCCGGCAACATCCTGGTCCGCCAGCGCGGCACCAAGTTCTACCCTGGCGCCAACGTCGGCATGGGCCGCGACCACACCCTCTTCGCCCTGGTCGAGGGCAGGGTCAGCTTCGCGACCAAGGCGAAGGGCCGGACCTTCGTGTCGATCGATCCCATCGCCGGCGAGGCATCGCCGGCCAGCGAGGCCTAGCCTCGCGGACGCTGATCCGGGCCCGATAGCGGGCCCTTAAAAGCGAAACGACAGGGGCGCTCCACGCAAGCGAGGGGCGCCCTTTTTGCTGTGCCAACAACTGAAGTCAACTGGTTAAACCGATGAAATTCTTGGATGAAGCGAAGATCTATCTGCGCTCCGGCGACGGCGGGGGCGGCTGCGTCTCCTTTCGCCGCGAGAAGTTCATCGAGTTCGGCGGGCCGGACGGCGGCAACGGCGGGCGCGGCGGCGACGTGGTCTTCGAGGCCACGCCCGACCTCAACACCCTGATCGACTTCCGCTACCGCCAGCACTTCAAGGCCAAGGCCGGCGGGCATGGGCGCGGTGCCGACCGCACCGGCGCCTCGGCACCGCCGACGGTGATCACCGTGCCGGTCGGGACGCAGGTCCTGGCCGACGACAAGGAGACCCTGCTGTTCGACCTGGTCGAGCCCGGCCAGCGCGTCATCGCCTGCCGTGGCGGCGACGGCGGTTTCGGCAACGCCAACTTCAAGACCAGCACCAACCGCGCGCCGCGCCGCGCCGATCCCGGCTGGCCCGGCGAAGAGCGCTGGGTCTGGCTGCGGCTGAAGCTGATCGCCGACGCCGGCCTGGTCGGCTTGCCCAACGCCGGCAAGTCGACCTTCCTCTCCACCGTCAGCCGCGCCCGGCCCAAGGTCGCCGACTATCCCTTCACCACCCTGGCGCCGCACCTGGGCGTGGTCAGCGTCGGCGAGACCAGCTTCGTGCTGGCCGACATCCCCGGCCTGATCGAGGGCGCCAGCGAGGGTGCCGGCCTGGGCGACCGCTTCCTCGGCCATATCGAGCGCTGCGGCGCGCTCTTGCATCTGGTCGACGCCACCCAGGACGACGTTGCCGGTGCCTACCGCACCATCCGCGGTGAGCTTGAGGCCTATGACGCCGACCTCGCAGACAAGCCTGAGCTGCTGGCGCTCAGCAAGTGCGACGCGCTTTCGCCGGAAGACGTGAAGGTGCAGGCCGACTGGCTGGCAGAGGCGGCAGGCCAGCGCCCGCTGCTGATCTCCTCGGCTTCCGGGCAGGGCATCGATGCGGTGCTGGAGAAGCTGCTGGAGATGGTTCGCGAGGGCCGTCGCAAGGGCCGGAAGACGCAGGAGGCCTGGAGCCCGGAGTCGCCGTCATGAACCAGCCCTCGCTGCTCAGTGCCAAGCGCCTGGTGGTGAAGATCGGCTCGGCCCTGCTGGTCGAGCCGCTGGGCCTGGTGCGCTCCGCCTGGATCACCGCGCTCGCCGCCGATGTCGCCATGTTGCGCCGCCGCGGGATCGAGGTGGTGCTGGTCTCCTCCGGCGCCATCGCGGTCGGCCGCAACCTGCTGGGCCTGCCTGAACGGCCGCTCTACCTGGAGGAAAAGCAGGCGGCAGCGGCGACCGGCCAGATCCAGCTCGCCCAGGCCTATACCGTGGCGCTCTCCAAGCACGGCATCGTGGTCTCGCAGATCCTGCTGACACTGGACGACACCGAGGAGCGGCGGCGTCACCTGAACGCGCGCGCCACCCTGAACCAACTCCTGCGCCTGGGTGCGATGCCGGTGGTGAACGAGAACGACACCATCGCCACCAACGAGATCCGTATCGGCGACAACGACCGGCTGGCGGCGCGCGTCGCGGTTATGATTAACGCCGACACCCTGGTGCTGCTGTCGGACATCGACGGACTCTACAGCGCCGACCCGCGGCTCGACCCCGAGGCCGAGCACATTCCCTTCGTCGAGCGCCTGACGCCGGAGATCCTGGCGATGGGCGGCAAGGCCCCGCGCGGCTATTCCTCCGGCGGGATGGAAACCAAGCTGGTGGCGGCCCGCATGGCCGGCGAGGGCGGTTGCCGCATGGCGATCGCCAACGGCCGCGAGCCCCATGCCCTGGCCCGCCTGGCCGAGGGCGGCAAGGCCACCTGGTTCGCCGCCGGTACCGAGCCGATGACGGCGCGCAAGCGCTGGATCAAGGGCGCGCTGGAGCCGCGTGGCAGGCTGCATCTAGACGCCGGTGCGGTTGCCGCCCTACGCAGAGGCAAGTCGCTGCTGCCGGCCGGAGTGACCGCCGCGGAAGGCAGTTTCAAGCGCGGCGACCTGCTGGTGCTGCTGGACCAGGAGGGGGCGGAGGTGGCCCGCGGGCTCTCGGCCTACCGCTCCGAGGATGCGACCCGGATCCTGGGGTACCGCAGCGGCGAGATCGAGCGGCTGCTGGGTTATCCCGGACGCAAGGAACTGATCCACCGCGACGACCTGGTGCTGTCGGGGGATCTGAGCTGAGGGACCGGAGCCGGCTTGGCCTCAGGGACACGGCCGGCTAGGGTCCCCGAAAACACAGAGGAAATGCAGTGATGGCGAGCCTGGCGGAAACGATCGACGAGAAGGACGACCTCGAGGCCTCGATGCTGGCGCTCGGCAAGGCGGCCCGCGCGGCCGCGGCAGAGCTGGCGACCAGCAGCGGCGAAGCGCGTAACGCGGCGCTCAGGGCCGCGGCGGTGGCGCTTCGGCAGCGCGAGGCCGAACTGTTGGCGGCCAACGCCGAGGATGTGGCGGCCGGCAAGGCGCGTGGCCTCAGCGCCGCCCTGGTCGACCGCCTGGCGCTGACGCCGGATCGCGTGGAGGCCATGGCCAAGGGGCTGGAAGAGATCGCCGAGCAACCCGATCCGGTGGGCCGCGAACTGGCCCGCTGGCAGCGGCCGAACGGCCTGGACATCGCCCGCGTGGCGGTGCCGCTGGGGGTTATCGGCATCATCTACGAGAGCCGGCCCAACGTCACCGCCGATGCCGGCGGCCTCTGTCTCAAGTCGGGCAACGCCGCGATCTTGCGCGGCGGCTCCGAGTCGCGCCGTTCCTCGGCAGTGATCCTGGCCTGCCTGCAGGCGGGCCTGGCCGCCGCCGGCCTGCCCGAAGCCGCGGTGCAGGTTGTGCCGACCTACGACCGAGCCGCGGTCGGGCACCTGCTGCGCATGCATCAGTTCGTCGACGTGATCGTGCCGCGCGGCGGCAAGGGCCTGATCCAGCGGGTGATGGAGGAGAGCCGGGTGCCGGTGCTGGCTCACCTGGAGGGCAACAACCACGTCTACCTGCACGCCAGCGCCGACGCCGAGACGGCCAAGGCGGTGGTGCTGAACGCCAAGATGCGCCGGGTTTCGGTCTGTGGTGCGGCCGAGACCCTGCTGGCCGACCGGTCGGTGGTCGAGAGCCACCTGAAGCCCGTGGTCGAGGCGCTGCTGGAGGCCGGCTGCGAGGTGCGCGGCGACACCGAGGTCCAGGCGCTTGATTCGCGAGTGAAGGCGGTGACGCCGGGCGACTGGGACACCGAGTACCTGGCTCCGGTCATCTCGGTCGGGGTGGTGGCGAGCATCGACGAGGCGCTGGACCACATCCGTCGCCACGGCTCCGGCCACACCGATGCGATCCTGGCCGAGGACCCGGCGGCCCAGGAGCGCTTCTTCCGTGACGTCGATTCGGCCATCCTGCTGGCCAATGCCTCGACCCAGTATGCCGACGGCGGCGAGTTCGGGATGGGGGCGGAGATCGGCATTGCCACCGGCCGGCTGCATGCCAGGGGCCCGGTGGGCGCAGCCGAGCTCACCACCACGAAGTATCTCGTGCGGGGCAATGGGCAGGTTCGGCCTGCCTAGAGGCCAGAGAGGAGGGGCAGGGCACCCCTTGGCCACGCCGGCGCGCATCGGCTGCGCGCTGGGTGGTCACCTGCCGGCGCGCGGGCGGCGAATCGGGCTGCTCGGTGGTTCCTTCAATCCGGCGCACGCGGGCCACTTGCATATCTCAAGAGAAGCACTTAAGCGTTTGAATCTGGATGAGATATGGTGGCTGGTATCGCCCCAGAACCCGCTGAAGCCGAGGGCTGGCATGGCTCCGCTGGAGGAACGCCTGGCCGGCGCCCGTGCCGTCGCGCAGGACTCGCGGATTCGGGTCACGGCGCTGGAGTCGCTGCTGGGCACACAGCGCAGCGTCGATAGCCTTCATCAGATCGGTAAACGCCTGCCGGGCCGGCGTTTCGTCTGGCTGATGGGCGCCGACAACATGATCCAGATCTGTCACTGGCAAAGCTGGACTCAGATCTTTCATCAGCTACCCGTTGCGGTTTTCGCGAGACCTTCCTACTCTATAAGGGCTTCCTCGTCGAAGGCGGCCGTGCGGTTTCGCAAGGGGCGGCTTTCCGGGTCGCAGGCTAGGGGCCTGGCACTCTGGCCGACGCCGGCTTGGGCCCTCTTGCGTATTCGCCTCAGTAAGCTTTCGGCTACGGGGTTGCGGCAAGCTCGATTTGGGTGAGCCGTATCGCAAGGTAACAAGGGTGGTCTCGCGCGGGCATCGGGTGCGCTCACGCGGGCGTAACATAAAGAGGAAACCGAACCCTGCCAAACCTAGAGACGCATGTGGTGCAGCTTAACGCGCCGCAGGCCGAACCGAACCGGGCACTCCTGGATCTGGTTCTCGCTTCTCTGGACGACGACAAGGCGGAAGACGTCGTCGTCATCGACCTCTGCGAAAAAAGCAGCCTTGCCGACTACATGGTGATCGCCAGCGGACGCTCCAGCCGCCAGGTGGCCACCATGGCCGAGCACTTGGCCGAGCGCATGAAAGACAGCCTCGGGGGCAAGCGGCCGGCGACGGAAGGCATGGCCAGGGCCGACTGGGTCCTGGTGGACGGCTACGACGTGATCGTCCATCTGTTCCGACCGGAAGTCCGGGACTTCTATAACCTCGAGAAGATGTGGGCGGGCAGCAACGACGCGCCGGTCCGCATCCTGGCATAAGGGTAGGCCGGCCGCTGCGCCTGACCCTGCTGGCGGTGGGCCGATCGAAACCCGGCCCGCTGCGCGCGCTGTTCGAGGACTACCGCCGCCGTCTGGACGGCGGCCCGTGGGGTCCGTTGCGCCTGATCGAAGTGGAGGAGCGCCGACCGCTGAGCGGGCCCGAACGTATGGCTCGCGAGGGGCGGTTGCTGCTGGACGCCCTGCCCAAGGGCGCCACGCTCTTCGCCCTGGACGAGCGTGGCAAGACGTTCGATTCTCCCGCCTTTGCCCGCCTGATCGGGGAGACCGCCGAGACCGGCGCCGGTGACCTTGTCTTCGCCATCGGCGGCGCGGATGGTCATGCCCCGGAGGTTAGATCCGCTGCAAGCCGCCTGCTCTCGCTCGGCCCGATGACCTGGCCGCACATGCTGGTGCGTGCTTTGCTGGCCGAACAGCTCTTCCGCGCGCAGTCAATCCTGACCGGACATCCCTATCATCGCGCTTGACCGGGCGGTGTAGCCCTCGCAGGGTCGAAAAAAACCTGTGGGAGGAAGAGGATGTGCCGCTGGCTTGCCTACATCGGCGAACCCAGTTCGATCGAACCGCTGGTCTATGGCGGACCGCATGCCCTGGCCGGGCTGTCGCGCCACTCCTTTCAGTCGCGCCTGGGCGTGCAGGGCGACGGCGGCGGGCTCGGCTGGTATGACCACCGCAAGGAGCCGGGGCTCTACCGCAACGCCGGGCCGGCCTGGGCCGACCCGAACCTGAGAGAACTGGCCCGCCATCTGGAGAGCCGGATCACCTTCGCCCACATCCGTGCCTCCAGCGGCGCACCCGACCTCTTCGTCAACTGTCATCCCTTCCGGCACGGCACCTGGCTCTTCATGCACAACGGCCAGATCGGCGGCTTCGGGCAGGTCCGCCGCCAGCTTCAGGCCCGCTTGAGCGACGCCTCATTTGCTGCGCTGCAGGGGGCGACCGACAGCGAGCTGATCCTGCAGCTCATGGTGAGCCACGGCCTGGAGGAGGATCCGGCTGCCGCCCTGCGCCGGGTCACCCAGATGATCGAGGAGGCGCGCCAGGCCGCCGGCATCGAGGAAGCCTTCCGTGCCACCTTCGCGCTCAGCGACGGCTGGCGCTTCTGGGCGGTGCGCTGGTCCTCCGACGGCCAGCCGCCGACGCTCTACAGCCGGGCCGACGAGGATTACGACCTCTTGGTCTCCGAGCCGCTGGACGAGGAGATCCAGCACTGGCGCGAGATCCAGCCCAACTCGCTGCTGGAGGTTCGCCTCGCCACCGACTGGAGCCGCCAGGTCCGGACGGAGCGGTTCCTTTAGAGCAGATCGTGATCAGGCGGAATCACCTAGTCGCGTCAATCTGCTCTATCTTTCAATGTTGTAGAGCAGGATGACGACAAATCGTATCGATTTGACGTCAATCTGCTCTAGCGGCCCTTCTCCGACGCCTTGCTGCGCAGCCACTTGAGGACGGTCTGCACTGCCGGACGGACCGGGCCTGGCGCGGTCAGCAGGTAGAAGGCCGCGCTCGCCGGTTCCGGAAAGGCCGCGACGAGCGTTCCTGATCTGAGGTCCTCCGCGAAGTAATCCTTGACGCTGAGGGTGATGCCGGCGCCGCGGCGCACGGCCTGCATGATCAGGCTGCCGGGCATCTGCGTGATCGCCGGCGGGCGGTTGGGCCGAATGCCGTGGCGCTCGAACCAGTTGGCGACGTCGTTCCGCCCCAGTTCCTCCAGCCAGGGCAGGGCGGTCAGCGCCTGCGGGTCCTCGGTCTCTGCGCGGCCGAGCAGGGCCGGCGTGCCGACGATCGCAGTGTCGAAGAGGAGAATGGGACGTTCCCCGGTCTCCTCTGACCGATGCTCCCGGTAGCGAATCGCGAGGTCGATGCCGCCCGGTTTCAGCTCCATGATCTCCGCGCTCGCGTTCAGCAACAGAGTGATCTCCGGATGACGGCGCTGGAACTCCGGCATGCGCGGTAGCAGCCATTCGGCCGCGAAGGCCGGCGAGGTGGTGATCTGGACCGGCCGCTCGGCATCGGTTCCGATCAGGGCCTCGATGCTCTTGCGCATGGTGGTGAAGCCGGCCTCGAGCCCGCTGGCCAGGCTGGCGCCCTCCGCCGTCAGCGCCACCGAGCGGCCGGAGCGGGCCACGAGCGCCAGGCCCAGCCAGGTCTCCAGCGCCTTCACCTGCTGGCTGACGGCGGCCTGAGTGACTTTCAATTCTTCGCCGGCCTTGGTGAAGCTGCCGGTCGCGGCGAGAGCGGCGAAGGCGCGAAGGCTGTTGAGCGGAGGAAGATCCAACCAGTCCATAAGATAGATTTTCTAATGCTACGTGGAGATTTCTAATTTGCGGAATGCCGAGCTCTGGTCAACAGTAGTCTGCAGAAGGATCGGCTCTGTAGCAGGTTCGTGCTGTCGATCGAGAAAGGTGAGCTAATGCAAAGGTCACACTGGAGGCAGCGATGAACCGGGAGCTGCCGCGCCCGCTCTCGGCGGAGGAAATCGAACGCTATGACGTCGACGGCGTCGTCGTCCTGCGTGGAGTCTTCGATGCCGACTGGATCCGGCTGCTGGACGAGGGGCTGGCGGCGAGCCGTAGGGCTCCGACCCAGCGCGCGGCGGTCTGGGACCGGGACGAGAAGAACCGCGAAACCTTCTACGACAGCCACGCCTGGATGCGGGTGCCGGCCTACCGGCGCTTTGTGGAGGAGAGCCCCTGTGCCGAGATTGCTGGCCGGCTGATGGGGGCGAGCGCCGTCAACTTCTTCTTCGATGCCGTGTTCTGCCGCTCGCCCGGGACTCAGTTCCGGACCCCCTGGCACCAGGACGAGCCCTACTGGTCGGTCAGCGGCTTTCAAACCTGTTCGGTCTGGATGCCCCTGGTGCCGGTCGCCGCGAAGAGCGCGCTGGCGGTCGTCCCCGGCTCGCATCGCTGGGCGAAGGTCTTTCGGCAGGCCGACTTCGGTGCCTACAACGCCGACGGCAAGGAGGTTCCCCACTCTGACTTCTCCGCCCTCAAGGACGCCCCGCCGCTGCCCGACGTCGACGCGGAGCCAGAGCGCTACCGGCCGGTCAGCTACGACATGGAGCCGGGCGACGTGCTGGTCTTCAACGGGCGCTCCATCCACGGCGGCTCCGGCCTGCTGGCGGAGGGCCGGGATCTGCGGGTGTTCAACACCAAGTGGTGCGGCGACGACGTCCGCATCGACTTCAAGCCCTGGGGCATGAACCCAGACCACGCGCCGGAGATGACCAAGGTTGGCCTGGCGCCGGGCGACCGCCTGGGAACGCCCAGCTATCCGGAGCTCTGGCGGCGCGCCTGATCTCGATCGGCTTCAGGCCGCCATCCGGCGGCTGTGCGCCAGGGCACGCTCCAGGGCGGCCAGTTCCTCCGGCGAAGCATCGAGGCTGAGCCCGAAGGCCTGTTGCAGTCCGTCGATCAGGCTGGCCGCGTCGGGCAGGTAGCTGGTCTCGCTATCCGAGCCCAGGTGCCTGGTGATCCGGCCGCCGACCAGCACCAGACGTCCCTCCTCCAGGTGGCGCACCGCCAAGGGACCTTGGGTGAAGCGGCTTTCCGGGTGGGTCGCGGTCCAGTGGTTCGAGAGGGCGATGTCGGCGGGATAGATCCGCCTGAGATCGAAGCAGTAGAGCCGCTTCCAGCCGTCGGCCTCGGCCAGGCTCAAGCGCCAGCCGAACTCGCTGTCGGTGTCGAGGCGCCAGGTCATCGGGCCGCGCGCGACCTCGCAGCCCGCTTCCAGGCGGAGCGGCCGGCGCGGCGTCTGCGCCCCGAATCCGGCGTCGGCGAGGAAGGCGCCCTCCGGCAAATCGACCAGGGCCGCAGTGTGGGTGAAGCCGTTGACCGGGCTGTCGGGGCCCTGCATCACCCGGGCCGCCAAGGGGCGTGCGGTGAAGCCGAAGGCCTGCAGCGCCTGCAGCAGCAGGCCGTTCAGCTCGTGGCAGTAGCCGCCGCGGCGGCCGGTCACCAGCTTGGCGAAGACCGCGCCGGGGGAGGCGTCGATCCCGCGGCCGAGTGCGATATCGAGGTTCTCGAAGGCGAGCGCCTTGACCTGAGCCCAGTGCAGGCGCTCCAGGCCCTCCAGGGAGACCGGCGGTGCCCTGTCGAGCCCCAGTCGCGCCAGATAGGCCGCCCGATCGAAGCCCTCGGCCATCTCAGCCTGCGTAGCCGGGCGGCGGGACGTAGCCGCCGAAGGCCTCTTCGATCAGCTTGCCCAGCGCCAGGGTCGTCCGGTCCTCGTACTGCGGTCCGACGATCTGCAAGCCGAGCGGCAGGCCGGAGCTGTGCAGCGGCAGCGGGCAGACGGTGGAGGGGAGCGAGACCACGCCGAAGAGGCCGGCCCAGAAGAGCTGGTCGGTGGTGTTCTCCTCGCGGCCGTTAATCGTGATGGTGCGGAAGATGCGCTCCACCACCTGATCGTGCGGGAAGGCCGGGCCGGCGCCGACCGGCGCCAGCAGCACGTCCCAATCCTTGAAGAAGCGGTGCCAGGCCCAGCGGTGCTGCTCGCGCTCCTCGTGCACCTCCAGCCAGTCGCGGTGGCTGAGATGCGAGGCCCGCGCGACCTCGGCCACCGGGCTGTGGTCTTCCTCCTCCAGGCCGGCCAGGCGCTCGGCCCAGAGGGCGCGGTCGGCGTCGGGCAGGCGGGCGGTGGTGAAGGAGCGCAGCAGGCGCATGTAGACCCAGAAGGCCCGCGCGGTGTCGATCTCCGGCCGGGCGCTGTAGGAGACCTTGGCGCCGGCCTTCTCCAGCTCCTTGGCGCGGTCCAGGATGATCTGCTGGTACTCGCTGTCGGTCGCGACGCAGGGATCGTCGACCATGACGGCGATGCGGAAGTCCTGCAGGCGCTTGGCGCGCGGCGGGGCCAGCGACAGGGAGAGGCCGGCGGCCTCGATCTCGTCTGGGCCGGCCAGCACGTCAAGCATGGTCTCCAGGTCGACCACGCTGCGCGCCAAGGGGCCGCCGACCGAGATGTCGGGGACCGAGAGCGAACCCGACGTGGAATGGCCGCGCAGCGGCACAATGTTATGGGTCGGCTTGTGCCCGGTGACGCCGCAGTAGTGTGCCGGGTTGCGGATCGAGGCGCCGATATCGCTGCCGATCTCCAGCACCGACATGCCGGTGGCAAGCGCCGCGGCCGAGCCGCCCGACGAGCCGCCTGGCGTCTTGCTGAGGTCCCAGGGGTTGTTGGTGGTGCCGTAGACCTCGTTGTAGGACTGCCAGTCCGAGAGATAGAGCGGCACGTTGGTCTTGCCGTAGATCACCGCGCCGGCATCCAGCAGGCGCTGGGTTGCGATCGCGTTCTCGGCGGCGAGGGTGTCGGCCTTGCTGGGCATGCCCCAGGTGGTGGGTGCGCCGGCGAAGTCGTAGGACTCCTTGATGGTGGTCGGCAGGCCCATCAGCGGCCCCCAGTCCTCGCCGCGGGCCAGCGCTTCGTCGGCCGCCCTGGCCCGCTTGCGGGCCTGCTCCAGGTCCTGCCAGATGACGGCATTGACCGTGGGGTTGAAGCGCTCCAGGCGGGCGAGGCAGGCCTCCAGCAGCTCCAGGCAGCCGATTTCCTTGGCCTTGATCAGGCGGGCGAGCCGGTGGCCGGGCTCGAGGGCAATGTCAGTCATGAGGACGTCGTTCCTGTCGCTGCAGGCGGGGAGGGGATCAGGCGGCGGCTTCCTGCAAGGCGGCCTTGCCGAAGACCCGCTCGAAGATGCGATCCACCTGCTTCAGGTGGTAGCCAAGGTCGAAGAGGCTTTCGAGTTGGGCGTCGGAGAGCACCACCTCCGGGTCGGCCTTCAGGAGGGTGAGAAAGTCCTTGCCCTCCAGCCAGACCGGCATGGCGTTGCGCTGCACCAGGCGATAGGCGTCTTCGCGGCTGACTCCGGCCTCGGTGAGCGCCAGCAGCACCCGCTGGGAGTTCACCAGCCCGCCCAGCGAATCGAGGTTGGCCTGCATCCGCTCGGGATAGATCAGCAGCTTCTCGACCACGCCAGCCAGGCGGTTCAGCGCGAAGTCCAGGGTGACGGTGGAGTCGGGACCGATCATCCGCTCGACCGAGGAGTGGGAGATGTCGCGCTCGTGCCAGAGGGCGACGTTCTCCAGCGCCGGCACCACCGCCGAGCGCACGATGCGGGCGAGGCCGGTCAGGTTCTCGGTCAGCACCGGGTTGCGCTTGTGCGGCATGGCCGAGGAGCCCTTCTGGCCCGGCGAGAAGTATTCCTCCGCCTCACGCACCTCGCTGCGCTGCAGGTGGCGGATCTCGATCGCCAGGTTCTCGATCGAGCCGGCGATGACGCCGAGGCAGGCGAAGAAGGCGGCATGGCGGTCGCGCGGGATCACCTGGGTGGAGACCGGTTCCGGCGCCAGGCCCAGTTGCTCTGCCACGTACTCCTCGACGAAGGGATCGATGTTGGCGAAGCTGCCGATCGCGCCGGAGATGGCACAGGTCGCGATCTCCTCACGCGCAGTCTCCAGGCGTTTGCGGTTGCGCTGGAAGGCAGCGTAGTGGCCGGCCAGCTTCACGCCGAAGGTGGTGGGCTCGGCGTGGATACCGTGGCTGCGGCCGATGGTGGGCGTCAGCTTGTGCTCCAGCGCCCGGCTCTTGAGGGCCGCCAGCAGGCGGTCGAGGTCGGCCAGCAACAGGTCGGCCGCTTGCGTCAGCTGCACCGCCAAGCAGGTGTCCAGCACGTCGGAGGAGGTCATGCCCTTGTGGACAAATCGGGCCTCGGGGCCGACATGCTCGGCCAGGTTGGTCAGGAAGGCGATGACATCGTGCTTGGTCTCGCGCTCGATCTCGTCGATTCGCGCCACCTCGAAGGCGCCCCGTTCCCAGACTGCTTTCGCGGCCTCGGCCGGAATTTCGCCCAGCTTGGCCAGCGCGTCGCAGGCGTGGGCCTCGATCTCGAACCAGATTCGGAACTTGTTCTCCGGTTCCCAGATCTTCACCATCTCGGGGCGGCTGTAG
Source organism: Rhodospirillaceae bacterium N.6G (assembly GCA_046233115.1). Lineage (GTDB taxonomy): Bacteria > Pseudomonadota > Alphaproteobacteria > Kiloniellales > JACOMY01 > JACOMY01. The sequence goes on from JBJXHM010000001.1 coordinate 628,879, forward strand.
CGTGGAATCATGACGCGTCTTTCCCGGCATTGCCGCAAGACGCGCCGCCGCTGCCGGCCCGCGCATCCCGCGCTCTGAACGAATCGCAGAAGGAGGCCGGATTCGCCGAGGCGCTGCCGAATCGCTCCGATGCTGCAAGAGGGAGGGATATTGGCCGAATCGCCGCCTGCCGCCAAGTGCAGGGGGCGCGGAACAGCCATCCGACCACTCACAGGCGCGGCCCGGCATTTGCCACTGTTTCCAGCGGGAAGGGAGGGCGAAACAAATGACCGGCCGAAGGGCTCGGCCGGTCTGGATCTCTGCAGAGAACTGGGGTGGCAGGATGCCGCCTAGTTCCTGTTCGGCACGCTCTCGGTCTCGTCGACGGTCAAGGCCTTCAGTAGCAGGGCCTCCACCGAAGCGTAGCTCTTCTCGATCTCCGGATCCTGCCAGGCATTGAACATCAGGGGATGATGAAAACGCGCGGTAGCATCGAAGATAGCCTGGGCGGTGCTCTGCGGGTCGTCCTTGAATTTCAGACGCCCCTGCTCGCGGCCTTCGGCCAGGATCCGCGCCAGCTGATCGACCATCTCGTCCATGTGGCTGGCGATCGCGCCTTCCGCAGTCTCGGCGATGGTGCGATAGGTCGCGAACATCTCCGGGTCTTCCTTGACCTTCTGCTGCTTGATCGTCACCAGACGGCGCATCCAGTTGGAGAGCTTGGCATCGGCCTTACCCGGCTTGTCCGCAATCCTAGCGAGCGGTTCTGACACACCCGATAGCCAACGGCCCGCTACCGCATCACGCAAGGCCTTTTTGCTCGGGAAATGACGATAGATACTGCCGTGGCTAACCCCCAGCGCACGCGCCACGTCGACGACGCTCGCCTTCTTGGGGCCAAAGCGCCTCAACACCGTCTCCGCGGCATCCAGAATGCCGTCCGGTGTCAAATGCCCTTCGGGCTTTTCAGGTTTCTCCATTCGCTTCTTCTCCGATCCAGCAAGAGCGACTTACCCGCAAACGATTGCATCTAGATCCGGTCAACCCCGTGTCTGATGCAACCATCATCGCTCAGTAAGACACACTGTTAGCGCTCAATCAATAGCGTCAACAGCTCACGAGTGTCCCATTTCTTTCATTCATCAACGCCTGTTTGCACGAAGCACACCCAAAGCACCCTGACCAAAAGGTTAGGTTCGACGCTTGCCCAATAGAACGCCAACAGTCTGGTTCATTCCTTTTTTGACTGAAGATTCAAAGTTTCTCCGGTCTCCCTAGAGTAGGAACAGATTTTACGGCGGCGCGTGCGAGATAACAAGTGAAGAGTTTGTCATGTCAGAGTCGCAGAATCGTTATCTCATTTTAGAAAAATTCTGGCAGCCCTGACATTGCGAACCGGATCCTCAATCGCGCCGAATGTTGCCAGGTTGAGTGTCGATTGCGGCATTTCTAGGACAAAACTTTCCAGTCAATGCTCAGAAAGTGATTGAAGAGTTTTCGTGTGTCGTAGTGAAAACGGTTTCAATACAAGCCACTATGTCTTCACTGGTAGTCTTGCCCGTGTAGTCCGGCAAGGACTCAATACAGTGATTTGTTTGTCGTGCACTCTGGGGCGTGGCGCCCGGCTGGTCGGCAAGGCGCTGTCGATAGCGACCGCAGATCGGGCAGTCAGACCGGTCTGTCCCACGGTGGAGGCGATCAGATCAACTCCGGACCTTGGGTGAAAGGATTGCCGCCGTCGCGCCGCTCGACCTCGACGGCCCAGAGGTCGGGATCGCGCGCGCAGGTTCGGGCGATGTAAGAGTCGGCCTCTTCTTCAATGACGGCGGTATCGTTCATCGCTCCCATCCATCCGAGCCGGCCCTCCAGGTCGCGCTGCTGGACGAGCACGCGGAAGCGACCGTCCAGCAGGTTGAGCTTCACGATCAGGCCGCCGCTCATCTTCTCGCCTCGCCGCAACAGATAGACGGGGCGCCCTGCGTCGTTCTCTTGGCGGATCACGCCCATGATCCAGAGGTGGCTGGGCAAGCGGTCCAGGCTCATTCTGTCGGCTCCAGGTCTCGTTCCTTCCATTCCGCGCGAACCTGCGGGACGAACTCGCGATCCAGCGCCCAGGCGCGGCGCGCCTCAAAATTTGACCGGTCGAGCCGGGAAAGCGCCCAGACCGCGGCGCCCCGGACCAGCGGCTCCGCCTCTTCCAGCCGCCGAATGACCAGGGGGAGGGTCTCGTTTTCCCCGGAATTGCCAAGCGCTAACAACACGTTACGCATGAATCGTGACCAGCCGATACGCTTCACCGGAGAGGCGGTGAAGAAGCGACGAAATGCCGCTTCATCCATCTCGGCCAGGGTGGCCAGATCCGGTGCCAGCAGATCGTCTCTGGCCATCAGCTTGGAGTCGTGTGCCCGCCGGGCGAACTTGTTCCAGGGACAGACGGCCAGGCAGTCGTCGCAGCCGTAGATCCGATTTCCCAGCGCCTGCCGGAGGGCGCGGGGTACCGGCCCCTTGTGCTCAATGGTGAGGTACGAGATGCAGCGCCTGGCGTCGAGCCGGTAAGGCGCGGGGAAGGCATCAGTCGGGCAGACGTCGAGGCAGGCTCGGCAGGTCCCGCAATGGCTTTCCGCCGGGGTGCCGGCCGGTAGGGCCAGGGAGGTGAAGATCAGGCCGAGGAAGAACCAGTTGCCCAGATCCCGCGACAGCAGGTTGGTGTGCTTGCCCTGCCAGCCGAGCCCGGAGAGCGCGGTCAGGGGCTTTTCCATCACCGGTGCGGTGTCGACGAAGACCTTAACCTCGCCGCCGGCCTCGGCCAGCAGCCAGCGTGCCAGGCGCTTCAACCGCGGCTTGATCACTTCGTGGTAGTCGCGCCCACGGGCATAGACCGAGAGATTGCCGGTCAGCGGCCGCTCCAGGTTGGCGAGCGGCGGCGCCTCGGGTGCGTAGCTCATGGCCAGTGCGATGACGCTTCCCGTTTCCGGCCACAGCGCTTTCGGTTGGCGCCGGCGCCTGCTGTGCGCGGCCAGCCAGTCCATGCTGCCGTGGTAGCCGGCCCGCAGGAAGCCCGCCAGATCGCGCTCGACGGCGCGCGGCAGCTCGGCAGGCGCGATCGCCAGGGCATCGAAGCCCAGGGCCTCGGCCTCGCGGCGCAGCGCTGTCACCAGGCCGGTGTCTGGAGCCGAACGTGGGCCAATAGCTGGGGCGGTGACGGTCATGGCCGGACCTTCCACGGCTTGCCCTCATCATGCAAGCCCGCCGCTGCTGCGCTTCGCCAGGCTGCGCTTGACAGCCGCGGGGTCGCCGGCCCAGTTGAAGCACCATGCGCATCACGCTTCAGGCCAACGGCGACCCCCGGCCGGTTACGCGCCAGGCCTCCGCCACCCTTACGGTCGAGACCGGCGGGCGCGGCGCGCTCGATCTGACCCAGACCCTGGCCCGATGGCTCGGCGAGATCGACGGGGAGGAGGGGGCGCTTACTCTCTTCTGTCGCCACACCTCGGCCTCCCTGACGGTCCAGGAGAACGCCGATCCTCGGGTCCGGGCCGACCTGCTGGACGCACTCGACCGCCTGGCTCCGGACGACCTGCCCTGGCGCCACGACGACGAGGGCCCGGACGACATGCCGGCACACGTAAAGACTAGCCTGACCGACGCCAGCCTGACCCTGCCGGTGGCCGGCGGTTGCCTGCTGCTGGGAACCTGGCAGGCGGTCTACCTGCTGGAGCATCGGACCCGGCCGCACCGCCGCGAGGTCCGTCTGCTCTTCGTCGGCTGCTGAGGTGGGGGCGATGAAACCCTTCTGGGAAAGCAAGAGCCTGGCGGAGATGACCGAGGCCGAGTGGGAAAGCCTCTGCGACGGCTGCGGGCGCTGCTGCCTGATCAAGCTGGAGGACAGCGAGACCGGCCAGATCGACGACACCGACGTCGCCTGCAAGCTGTTCGACAGCCACCGCTGTAGCTGCCGCGACTACGCCAACCGCCAGACCCGGGTGCCCGACTGCGTGAAGCTGGACCCCGAGACCGCTGCCACCATCGCCTGGATGCCGCGCACCTGTGCCTATCGCCTGCTGGCCGAGGGGCACCCGCTCTACTGGTGGCATCCGCTGGTCTCGGGCGATCCCGAAAGCGTGCACGAGGCCGGCATCTCGGTGCGCGGCCAGGTGGTTGACGAGCGCCGGGTGGCCGATGCCGACCTTGAGGATCACATCGTCTACTGGCCGCTGCCGGAAGATCTGCTGGAGGACTGAGTGGGGATGCCTCAGTAGCCGCGGTCGACAGTGAAGCGAGCGACCTCGGCCATCGCCAGGCGAATCTCGGACTCGGGGAAGCGCTCCAGCGCCGCCAGTGCCTGGTCGCGGTAGTCCGCGGCCACCGCCAGGGCGGCGTTCAGGGTGTCGTACTTGCGCATCAGGGCCACCGCCTGGGCCAGGTCGCTGTCGTCCTGCTCCAGGTCCTCCAGGCAGCGCCGCCAGAAGACGCGCTCCTCCTCGCTGCCGCGGGCGATCGCCAGCACCACCGGCAGGGTGAGCTTACCGTCGCGGAAGTCGTCGCCCACTGCCTTGCCCATGTCGGCCTCGTCGGCGGCATAGTCCAGCACGTCGTCGACTAGCTGGAAGGCCATGCCGAGCGAACGGCCATAGGTCTCCAGCGCGCTTTGCTCCTCGTCTGGCCGCTCGGCCACCACGGCACCGACCTCGCAGGCCGCGGCGAAGAGCACGGCGGTCTTGGCGCCGATCACCTCCAGGTAGGCCTCGACCGTGGTCGCGGTGTCGTTCGCAGTCAAGAGCTGCTGGACCTCGCCTTCCGCGATCACGGCAGAGGCATTGGAGAGGATGCGCAGCACCTCCAGCGAGCCGTCGGCGACCATGAGCTGGAAGGCGCGCGAGAAGAGGAAATCGCCGACCAGGACGCTGGCCTTGTTGCCCCAGATCGCGTTGGCAGTGGACTGGCCGCGCCGGAGGCCACTCTCGTCCACCACGTCGTCGTGCAGCAGGGTCGCGGTGTGGATGAACTCGACGCAGGCGGCCAGGCCGCAGTGCCGCTCGCCGCCATAGCCGCAGAGCTTGGCCGAGGCAAGGGTCAGCAGCGGACGCATCCGCTTGCCGCCGGACGCCACGATGTGGCCGGCAAGCTGCGGGATCAGCGCCACGGGCGAATGCATGCGCTCCACGATCAGGCGGTTCACGACGTCCAGGTCGCTGCCGACCAGCGCGAGGAGCTGTTCGAGGCCGTTCTTGGGTGCCGCGCCGCCGTTCGGCAGGTCTAGCGACGGGGCACCGGCGCGAACTGACAAATTCCTATCCCTTCCAGTACCGTTCTGCGGCACGCCTTGCGCACCGCATAGCGCCGCTCCGCGCCGCCGTCGGCTGTCCAAGCACTCCGTGGCTCGGGCGGGCTGGCAGGGGACGCGGTTCGGCTCCGCCAAAAGCCACCGCGCGCCCTGGAAGGCAAGCGGAAGCGATAGGCCAGGGCTTTGCTCCCCCGCAAGATAGAGGCGCGCTATCCGGCGTCAAGTCAGTCTGGCGGCCGCTGGGGTGAGACCCGCTGTCCACCCGCGGTTAGGGGCCGGACGGGCTTCGATTTATTGCCGGCCGCGGGCATGCTAGACCCCGATCGGGTGGCAGGAGAGGGCGCGGGAGCGGTGGAAATGACGGATCGTCGGTGGCTAACTTGGACGGCCCGATGAGCGAGGCTCTCGGCCCGAGGCCGACAGCCTTGCTCGGCGGTCGCATCACCCTGCTGCAGCCGGAGCAGGGCTTCCGGGTGGCGATCGACAGCCTGTTGCTGGCTGCCGCCGCCGAGCCGCCGGCCGGGGCCAGCCTGCTCGATCTGGGCTGCGGGGCGGGGGCGGCGGCGCTCTGCCTGCTGGCCCGCCGGCCTGATCTCAGGGTGGTCGGGCTCGAACTCCAGGAGGATCTGGCGGAGCTGGCGCGGAGGAACGCCGCAGCCAACGGCTTCGCCGAGGCCTTCCTGCCGGAGCGGGGCGATGCCGCCGCCCTGCCGGAGGCGCTGCGCCGGCGCAGCTTCTGCTGGGCGATCAGCAATCCCCCTTACTTTGCCAGCGGCAGCGGCGGTGACTCGCCCCTGCCGAGCAGGAGCCGCGCCAACCAGGAGAGCAGCCTGACCCTGGCCGGCTGGATCGAGGTGATGCTGCGGCGGCTGCAGCCGGGCGGCGGCCTCACCCTGGTGCATCGCGCCGACCGCCTGCCGGCGATTCTGGCCGCGCTGGAGGGGCGAGCAGGGGCGATCCGGGTGCTGCCGCTCTGGCCTAAGGCCGGCCAGCCGGCCAAGCGCGTGCTGGTCGCCGCCCGCAAGGGTGCCCGGGCACCGGCGCAGCTGCTGCCGGGGCTGGTGCTGCATCAGGCCGACGGGCGCTTTACCGCCGAGGCCGAAGCGATCCTGCGCGACGGCGCCGCGTTACCTCTTTAGAGCTTGTTGGAATTGCGGGCCGGTGCAGATTCAACCTGAGCGGAACGCTCTCTAGGCCAGGCCGTAGAGCGCGGCGAAGGGATCCCAGGCGGGGTCGCGGTGCCAGTCGTACTCGGTGTGCTTGGCAACATCCTCGGCGGTCTCCTGGTCCAGGAGCTCGGCGATCAGCGCCAGGGTCATGTCAATCCCTGCAGCCACACCCGACGAGGTCCAGAAGCGCCCGTCCGCAACCCAGCGTGCCTTCGGCTGCCAGGCGACCGCGGGGCCGGTTCCGGTGGCCCAGGCCCAGGCCTTCTTGTTGGTGGTGGCCTTGCGCCCATCGAGCAGGCCGGCGGTGGCCAGCAGGCCGGCGCCGGTGCAGACCGACGACACGATCTCGGCCTTGGCCGCGGCCTCTTTCAGGAAGCCGATCATGGCCTCGTTGTTGACCTCGCGACGGGTGCCGCGGCCGCCGGGCACCAGCAGCATCTCGAAACCGCTGCAGGCGGCGAAGGCGAGCGTGGCCAGGCACTCAGGACCGCCGTTGGCGGGTACCGGCCCCTCGGCTTCGGCCACCAGGGTGATGGAGAAGTCGTCCGGGAGGATCGACAGCATCTCCAGCGGACCGAAGAGGTCTAGCATCTCGAAGCCGGGGAAGAGGACGGCGGCGACTCGGCGCATGAGTGCGTTTTCCTTGCCGGAGCGTTAGGGTTGGACCTTGGACTGGCGCGAGGATGGCCCTCCCAGCGCTCAGCGCTTGTGCGGCTTGTTCTGAACCTTCGCCGGGGCAAGTTGCAGTCCCAGGCGGGTTCCCAAGCGGAGGCGGCGCGGTTTCTTCGGCCCCTCGTCCTTGTCGTTCATCATCATCACCCCGGTGCCCATCGCCAGCGACCCGAAGGTGATGGCGAAGAAGACCAGCAGCAGCACCATGGCCTCACGCCAGTGGTTTGAGGTGAAGATCAGGTCGCGCAGGCCCATGGCGTTGCTGGCGAGCAGGCCGCCCAGGACCAGCCAGCCCGAGGCGATGCCGATCAGGCAGTGGTGCAGAAGAAAACGGAGCAGGGGCGAACGCATGGTCTCGATCCCTATCTTGATCGCAGGGTAAAAGTGTATCCGAAGAGGACGCTAGAGTCTCCGTCACGCCTTGTCGCGTGAGGCCAACGGTGCCATGTCCCCGGTGCAACGCTCGCCCCATCCGCTACCAGGAAAGCGACCCTCCTCCATGGCCTTTTCCCTCGCCCGCCTGTTCGGCGTTTCGCGCCCGATCGTCCCCGTGGTCCGCCTGACCGGCCCGATCTTCGCCGGCGGCGGCACGCTGCGCCGGGGCCTCTCGCTGCAGCGCGTGGCCGGACCGCTGGAGCGCGCCTTCAAGACGAAGGGGGCCAAGGCTGTGGCCCTGGTGGTGAATTCGCCGGGTGGCTCGCCGGCGCAATCCTCGCTGATCGGTCAGCGGATCCGCGCGCACGCCACCGAGAGCGGACTGCCGGTCATCGCCTTCGTCGAGGACGCGGCGGCCAGCGGCGGTTACTGGCTGGCCTGTGCCGCCGACGAGATCTTCGTCGACGCCAGCTCCATCGTCGGTTCGATCGGCGTGGTGTCATCCGGCTTCGGCTTCCAGGAGGCAATCGCCAAGCTGGGGGTGGAGCGACGCCTGCACACCGCCGGCAGCCGCAAGGCGATCCTCGATCCCTTCCAGCCGGAGCGGGAGGAGGACGTCGCCGACCTGAAGGCCTTGCAGACCGAGATCCACGACAGCTTCAAGACCTGGGTTCGGGAGCGCCGCGGCAGCCGCCTGCAGGGCGAGGAGGAGCAGCTCTTCTCCGGTGCCTTCTGGACCGGGCGGCGGGCGGTCGAGCTGGGCCTGGCGGACGGCCTCGGTACCCTGCGCGACGTGCTGCGCGGCCGCTACGGCAAGAAGCTGCGGCTGGTGCCGATGGAGCGCAAGCGCGGCCTGCTGTCGGGCCTGCTGGGTGGCGGTGGCTCCGGTGCCAGCCTCGGCCTGGCGGCGCTGGCCCCGGATCTGATCGATGCCGCCGAGGAGCGGCTCTACTGGCAGCGGCTGGGGCTGTAGGAGGCTACTTCCACGAGGGCACGAAGCCGACGGTCTGGTCCAGCAGGCACTCGTAGAGCAGCTCGTAGCTGCCGGTGGGCGCGCCGACCTGTTTGACTGCGTTGCCGATCTGGCCGTTGCACCAGTCCCGGGCCCTGGCCGGCATGTCGGCCCAGAGCGTGTTCAGGGTGTCGAGCGCCGTGGTCTCGCGGACCCGGCAGGCCTGTCGGATCTTTCCAGCGTCCGCACCCGGCTTCACCGCGACCTCGCTGAGCGCCGCCCAGGTGCAGAAGCGCTCGGTGTCATAGCTGGGCAGGGCTTCTTGCGCCTGGGCCGGGGCCGCTAGCGGGCAGAGCAGGAAGGCGAGAAGGGCGAGGCGTCTTGGGACCATGGTGCGTCTCTGCGGGGTGAGGGGGAGCCGGGTTCCGGGACGGGCAACACTAGGACCCAGCCAGCAGCAAGACAACAGCAGGGTTTGACACAGACCAGCCATCAGGCGCAGTCCAGTCGCACTTGCGACTTGGCTCGCAGGCTCCGATAACCCAAGTCTGCTAGAGTGCTCCGCGTCGCAAGCGAGAAAGCGAGAGAGGCGTGTTCGGATTATCCTTTCAAAAGCTCCTGGTCCTGGTGGTGGCGATCGTCGGCATCATCGCCGTCTTCCGCCTGGTCAACACCCTGAAGCGCCAGCAGGAGCTTGCCCGACGCGAGCAGGAGGCCAGACCCCGGCAGCGGCCGCCAGAGCCGGCGCCGCGGCGGGACCAGGCCCAGATCGAGGACATGGCCGCCTGCGGGCGCTGCGGTGCCTACATCGCCGCCGAGGCGGGCGGGTGCGGACGGCGTGACTGTCCCTTCAAGACCAAGTAATTCCGGTCCTTCCAACGCCCTCCGGACTTGCGTTAGACTTGACTGTGCGCGCGACAGCGTGGGGACGGCGCATTCCGGAAGGGAGAGCAGCCGATGAGCGGTGAAGAGGGCAAGGACAAGGCACCGCGGTTCGATCTGACGGGAGCCGGCGGAGAAGACTTCGAGAAGGCCTTGCGCCGCGCCGAGGAAGGCCTCGAGGCGCCGGTGCCGAGCCTGGTTCGCTACGACGCCGAAAGCGGCGAGGCGCTGGACGTCGTCGTGTCCGGCGCGGAACTTGCCGAAGAGATCCAAGAAATCGAGGAGGTGGAGACCACCGTCCAGCTGCAGCTCACCCTGCGCGAGGAGACCGCGCTGGTCGAAGAGTTCAGTGGTGTCGAAGCCCTGCGGGCCGCCACGCCCGCCGAAGTCTCGGGCGAGGTCGACGAGACGGCCGAGGCCTTTCAGGAGATCCCGCGCTCCGGTGCCGATGCGGTGACGGAGGAGAGCGACGACTGGCTGGAGCCGTTGGATCCGGAGGACTGGAGCGCGAACGCCCCGGTGGGCGGTCTGACCGGCGATCCGGCAGGCGGCTTGCTCGCAGACTTCAGCGGTGCGGAGACCATGCCGCCGGAGCCGGACGAGGAGGAGGAGGCCTTCGTGAACGACGGCCTGCCCAGCCTGACCGCGGCGGAAGGCGATCTGCTGAGCGAGTTCAGCGGTGCGGAACTCTATGGCGAGGACGCCGGGGAAGAGCCGCCTGCCAGGGGGATGAGCGCGCTGGACCAGGTGATCTTCTCCTCCGACCCGCGCGCCAGCGAACCCTCGGTGCCGCGCGTCACCGGACGGACCGAGCCGGAGTTCATCTTCAAGCGCTAGCGGCCTATGCGCGAGCGAGCCTTGCTGTCCCCGGGGCGGCCCGCTAGGGTCGCGCGCCGAGGCCGCAAGGGGGGCCGCCAGCGCGCCGTCGGCGCCCGGCACCGCACCCTGCGGCAGTTCGTTTGAGGAGCATCCGAAGGCCATGACCGCAGCCAAGGGAAGGGAGGTCGACCCCGCGACCTCTTTCCAGCGTCTGATCTTGAATCTCCAGACCTACTGGGCCGACCAGGGCTGCGTGATCCTGCAGCCCTACGACATGGAGGTGGGCGCCGGTACCTTCCATCCGGCCACCACCCTGCGCGCGCTGGGTCCCGACCGGATCTGGAACTGCGCCTACGTGCAGCCCTCGCGTCGGCCGACCGATGGCCGCTACGGCGAGAACCCGAACCGCCTGCAGCACTACTACCAGTTCCAGGTGCTGATGAAGCCCTCGCCGGCCGACATCCAGGACCTCTATCTGGGTTCGCTGCGCGCGCTCGGCCTGGAGCCGGCCGAGCACGACATCCGCTTCGTCGAGGACGACTGGGAGAGCCCGACCCTGGGCGCCTGGGGCCTGGGCTGGGAGGTCTGGTGCGACGGCATGGAGGTGACCCAGTTCACCTACTTCCAGCAGGTCGGCGGCATCGATTGCGATCCGATCCCGGTGGAGCTGACCTATGGCCTGGAACGCCTGGCCATGTACGTGCAGGGGGTCGAGAACGTCTACGACCTCGACTGGGACGGGGTGCCGGCCGAGCAGGGCGGCAAGACCTACGGCGACGTCTTCCTGCGTGCCGAGCAGGAGTTCTCCGCCTTCAACTTCGAGCACGCGCCGACCGATGCCCTCTTCCGCCACTTCCAGGATGCCGAGTCGAGCTGCGCGCACCTGCTGCAGCAGCGCTACCAGGGGCGGACCCTGGCGCTGCCGGCCTATGACCAGTGCATGAAGGCGAGCCATCTCTTCAACCTGCTGGATGCGCGCGGGGTGATCTCGGTGACCGAGCGCCAGGCCTACATCGGCCGGGTGCGCGCGCTGGCCAAGGGCTGTTGCGAGGCCTGGGTGGAGGAGACGTCCCATGCCTGATTTCCTGCTCGAACTGCGCTCGGAAGAGATCCCGGCGCGCATGCAGTCCCGCGCCATGCAAGAGCTGGAGCGTCTGGTCCTGGCCGGGCTCGGCGAGGCCGGTCTGGCGCACAGCGGCACCCGCAGCTTCTCCACCCCGCGGCGCCTGACCCTGCTGGTCGAGGGCCTGCCCGAGCGCCAGGCCGACCGCCGCGAGGAGCGCAAGGGCCCCAAGGTCGGTGCGCCGGAGAAGGCGGTCGAGGGCTTTCTCAGAGCCGCCGGCCTGACCTCGATCGACGAGGCCGAGGTGCGCGCGACCGACAAGGGCGAGGTCTATTTCGCGGTACGCGAGGTCGCCGGGCGCGCCACCGCCGAGGTACTGCCGGAGATCGTGAGCGCGGCGCTGACCGGCTTCGGCTGGCCCAAGTCGATGCGCTGGGGCGAGAATGCCTTCCGCTGGGTGCGGCCGCTGCGCTCCGTCCTCGCGGTCTTCGACGGCAGGGCGCTGGAGGGCGGGCTGGACCTGTCCAGCCAGGCTAAGGATGGGGGCTTCCTCGGCTTCGGCGACAGCACTTTGGGGCACCCGCAGCGCGAGGCAAAGCCGCTGTACGTGCGGGACTTCGCCGACTACGTCGGCCAGCTCACTGCCGCCGGCGTGATGCTGGACCGGGAGGAGCGTGCCGCCTCGATCCGCGAGCAGGCCGAGGAACTGGCGCGCGAGGCCGGCCTGGTTGTGCGGGACGACGCGGGCCTGATGGGGGAGGTCGTTGGCTTGGTGGAATGGCCGACGGTGCTGCTCGGCCGCTTCGAGGAACGCTTCCTGGAGGTGCCGCCGGAGGCCCTGGTGACCGCCATGCGCAGCCACCAGAAGTACTTCGCGCTGGAGACACCGGCCGGTGCGCTGGCACCGGCCTTCCTGGTGGTGGCGGAGGGCGAGGCCCCGGCGGACAGCCTGCGCCGGGCCAACATCGTCGCCGGCAACGAGCGGGTGCTGCGCGCGCGGCTCTCCGACGCCAAGTTCTTCTGGGACCAGGACCTGAAGACGCCGCTGAGCCGGCGCCGTGAGGCCCTGGCCGAGATCGTCTTCCACGCCCGGCTCGGCAGCTTGGAGGAGCGCGTCGAACGGATCGAGGTGCTTGCCCACAGCGTGGCCGAGGCCGCCGGGCTGCCCGAGGCCGAACTGGCACGCGAGGCCGCCGGCCTCTGCAAGGCGGACCTGGTGACCGGCATGGTCGGCGAGTTTCCGGAGCTGCAGGGCCTGATGGGGCGCTACTACGCTTTGGCCGAGGGCCTTTCCCGGCCGCTGGCCGAGGCGATCGCCGAGCACTATGCGCCGAAGGGGCCGGACGATCCCTGTCCGACGGCGCCGGTTTCGGTCGCGCTGGCGCTGGCGGAGAAGCTGGACAGCTTAGTCGGATTCTGGGCGATCGGCGAGACTCCGACCGGCAGCAAGGACCCCTACGCGCTGCGCCGTGCGGCCCTGGGCGTGATCCGGCTGATCCTGGAGAACCGCCTGCGCGTGTCGCTGCGCCAGCTCTTCGGTGCGGCGGCGGCCGGCTATGGCGACATCGCCGAGGGCTTTGACGCAGATGACCTGATGGACTTCTTCGCCGAGCGGCTGAAGGTGGCGCTGCGCAGCGAGGGGGTACGGCACGACCTGATCGCCGCGGTCTTCGCGCTGGAGCGCGCCGACGGCAGCCGCGAGGACGACCTCACCCGCCTGGTCCACCGGGTCCGGACCCTGCAGGACTGGCTGACCGGCGAGGCCGGCGAGAACCTGCTGACCGCCTATCGCCGTGCCGCCAACATCGTGCGGATCGAGGAGAAGAAGGACGGCAAGCCGGTCGAGGGCGCTCCCGACCAGCACCTCTTCGAGCAGCACGAGGAGCAGGCGCTCTGGCTGGCTCTGGAAGCGGTGCGCCCGACCCTGGGGCTGGCGCTCAACCGCGAGGACTTCGCCACCGCGCTGAACGACCTGGCGGGCCTGCGTGATCCGGTCGATGCCTTCTTCGAGCGGGTGACGGTGAACATCGAGGGCCTCGGCCTGCGTGCCAACCGCCTGCGGCTCTTGAAGGCGATCCAGGCGACCATGGACCGCGTCGCCCGCTTCGAGTTGGTGGAAGGTTAGGGTAGATCCCGAGCCGGTGGACTTACCTGGCTACGATCCGCTCTTTCATTCGAAGCGGTGCTGCGGCTGAAGCTGGCTCCTGCGTTCTGTTTCTGGGTACGTCCAGTGGTCCTACGGTCAAGCCGTAGGACGACAAAGTAAAAAATATCAAATAGTTGTCGTCCTACGGCTTGACCGTAGGACCACTCTCCCTTCGCCCCACCATCAGAGAATGGGGCGCGGTTGTCCCACCCAAGGAAGGAGTGCGGGCCGGTGCCGATTGAAGCAGAGCACACCGCGCTCTAGAACAGGATGACGTCAAATCGAAACGATTTGCCGTCTGAATCCTGCTCTACATCTCTGAAAATAGAGCAGATTCATGCGATCAGGTGATTCCACCTGATTGCGATCTGCTCTAGACTCCCGGCCTTTCCGCTTCCGTTTCAACCTCCGGCTCGGTGTAGCCGCCGCCCAACGGCAGGGTGCCGGGGGCGGCGGGGGTGAAGTCGTAGGCGACGCTCTCCACTACCGGCGCCGCGCGGCGGCGCATGCGATCCAGCACGAAGGCGCCGAAGGCCAGGTTCAGGACGGCGAAATAGAGGAAGAAGGTGCTGGCCCCGAAGGTCTGCATGCTGGTGGCGGCGGCGAAGTTGCCGGCAACGCCGCCCATGGCGTTCACCAGCAGCAGGGTGGCGGCAGCCGGCACCAGGCTGTTCTCCGGCAGCCAGTCGTTGGTGTGGGCCAGCACCAGGGCGTAGGGCGGAAAGATCGCGGCCCCGGTGATGGCGCAGGCGACCAGGACCAGGGCGTAGTCGGCGTTGCCGGTCAGTGCCGAGAGGTAGAGGACCAGCAGCAGGCCGCCGCCGACCAGGGTGATGCCGGCGATGACCGCGCGGCGGTCCAGCCGGTCGGAAAGCCAGCCCAGTGGATACTGGGCGACCAGGCCGGCCAGCAGTCCGGTCGTCACCAACCAGGCCGTGGCGCCGCTGTCGAAGCCGGCGCTGGCGCCGTAGACAGCGGCTAGCGAGGCGAAGGCGCCTTGCATCGCGCCGGTGGAGAAGGAGCCGACCAGGCCCAGCGGCGTCTCGCGGAACAGGCGGACGAGGCCATAGCGGCGCGGCCCGTCCTCCTCCGGCTGTACCGGGGCGCCGGCGCGGGTGAGGGTGACCGGCACCAGCGCGAAGGAGATCAGGATCGAGGCGAGGGCGAAGAGCTTCAGCCCGGCGGGATCTCCCAGGTTGGCCAGCAGCGGGCCGATGGCGAAGCCGCCGAAAACGGTGACGCCGTAGAGCGAGAGCATGCGGCCGCGTAGGTCGTTGGGCGAGCGCGCGTTCATCCAGCTCTCCACCACCGTATAGAGCCCGGCGAAGCAGAAGCCGGTGATCAGCCGCAGCACCACCCAGCCGATCGCGGTCGGCCAGATCGCCAGCAGCAGCGCCAGGCCGGACGCCATCGAGGCCAGGGCGGCGAAGGTGCGGATGTGGCCGATCTCGCGTACCAGCCTGGGGCAGTAGAGGCTGCCGATGCCGAAGCCGGCGAAATAGCTGGCCGAGACCAGACCCATCCAGGAGACCGAGATCCCCTCCATCGGCGCGCGCAGGCCGAGCAGGACGAACTGCAGGCTGCTGCCGGCTAGCAGCACGCCGAAGCAGAGGATGAGCGGTCCGAGCAGGAGCAGGAGAGAGGTCATGGGCCCGACACCCTTGGCCAGAAGGCTTTCCGTACCGGTACCCCCGTCTGGTGGGGCACTGGCGCTTCGATCCGGGAGGCGCGCCCCCCGATAGTCTCTATCGCTGGCGGTTAGACCCTGTGGTGGCGTGGCACAAGCGGGATTTTCCTATGGCTTCGGCCGTGAGCCATCAGGGGCAGAGGCAGCTCGGCGGCCTCAGTCCGTCGAGCAGGCTACCGCTGAGCCCGCAGAAGGTCTTCATGCCCTGCGGGTCCTTCATCGCCAGGCGAAGCTGGCGCTCGGTGACGGTCAGCAGCCGGCGGGCGACCGCGGCCTCGGGCACCACCGTGCGGTCCACCAGGCGGCAGTTGACCGGGTCCAGGCGCGCGGTCATCACCAGCGGCGTCTCGCGCCCGTCGGCATGGTAGATCCGGGTCTCGGCCCGGCCCTGCCAGTCGGCGCCCTGCTGGGTCACGGTCACCTTCTCGATGCGGCAGTCGGCCCCGGCACCGCCGATCTTGGGGCAGGCCTCCTGCAGCATCCTGGGCGCGTCCGACAGCAGCAGCACGGCCGAGGTCAGGTCGGCCTCTTCAGCCTGGGCAAAGGATGCAGCGGTGAGCAGCAAAAGCCCCGCCAGACCGGTGGTCTTCAACCGCTTCCGTGCCTTTGCACTCCAAGCCGACATGCCGTGATCCTCCTGAGGGCTCCGAGCCCTCTATTTAGAAGCTGATAGCGAGCGGGCAAAGGGGTTTGCCGGATCACGAAAAGAGAAAGTCCAGCTTGGTCAGTTCGGTGAAGACCGAGATGTCGTCGAACGAGAAGGCGATGTCGGCCTTGCCGTCGCCGCCGAAGTCTATGGAGACCGTCTGTCCCGAGGGATCGAACAGCACCTCGGTCACGCTGGCGGCCGAGAGCAGGCTGCCCTCGCGCAGCGTGAAGTCGGTGACGGTTTCGGGGGCCGAGATCAGGAAGCGATCGGCGCCGGAAGAGACCAGGGCCGCGCCCCGGAAGTCGCCGATCTCCGCGCCGAAGATGCCGCTGGCGTCGAAGAGGAACACGTCGCCCCCGGACCCGCCCGCTGCGCTGTCGCCGCTGCCGACCGTCAGGCTGTCGGCGCCGCTACCGCCGAACAGCAGGTCCAGGCCGGAGCCGCCGTCCAGCCGGTCGTCGCCCAGGAGCCCCTCGATCTGGTCATCGCCGGAGAGGCCGGCGAGCCGGTTGGCGGAGCTGTTGCCCTCCAGGCTGTTGTCGAGGGCATTGCCGCTGCCGTCGATGGCACCGGCACCGCCTTGCAGGCGCAGGTTCTCGACGAACCCGTTTTGTACGGCCTCCGGCAGGCTGTAGTCGACGAGGGCGCGCACCAGGTCGGTGCCGGAGCCGGCCTTGTCGCGGACCACATCGGCCGAGGTGTCGACGATGAAGGTGTCGTCGCCCGACCCGCCGTTCAGGATGTCGGCGCCGCTGCGCCCGTTCAGGCGGTCGTCGCCGTCGCGCCCGAAGAGCTTGTCGTTGCCGGTGAAGCCCAGCAGGTTGTTGCCGATCTGGCTGCCGCGCACCTCGGCATTGCCGATATCGCGATTGACGTTGATGCGCTCGATGTAGGCCTCGGGGCCTTCGGCCAGGGCAAAGCTGGTGGTGTTGAGACGGATCACGTCTTCCGCGCCGCCGTTCTCGCTTTCCTGGGCCAGGTCGGTGGCGGTGTCGATGATGAAGGTGTCGTTGCCCAGCCCGCCGCTCGCCATGTCGCTGCCGCTGCCGCCGTTCAGGCGATCCCGGCCGCGCCCGCCGTCCAGGCTGTCGGCACCGCTGCCCCCGACCATGCGGTCGTTGCGGGTGCCGCCGAACAGCAGGTCGAGCCCCTCGCCGCCGAAGATGGTGTCGGCGCCGGAGCCGCCGAAGAGACTGTCCTCGCCGGACTGTCCGCGCAGTTCGTCGTCGTCGTTGTCTCCGTAGAGCCTGTCGTCGCCGCCCGCACCGTACTGGTAGTCGTCGCCGTCATAGCCGTAGGCGTAGTCCTCACCGCTGCCACCGTGGAGAAGATCGCCGATGGAGCTGCCACGCAGCTTCGAGGGGTCGGCGCTGTCGCCGTAGACCGTGCTCTCCACCGAGGTCAGGTCGACGAGCGCGAGGTCGCCGGCCCTGGGCACGAAGATGATGTCGTTGCCGCTGCCGCCGTCGAAGCGGTCACCCGGCAGGGCCTGGCCGGTCTTCGCCACGATGATGGTGTCGGCGCCACTGCCGCCGAAGAGGCTGTCGAGGCCGGAGTCGAGGGCGGCCGTGTCCTTCGGCACCAGGGTGTCGTTGCCGAGATCGCCGTAGAGCCTGTCGCTGCCGATACCGCCGTAGAGTGCGTCGACTTCGGGTCCGCCGAAGAGGCCGCTGTCGTTACCGGCACCACCGAACAACTGGTCGAGGCCCGATCCGCCGATCAGCGAGAGATCGTCGCCGTCCCGGCCCCGGATCGTGTCCTCTCCGGCGTCGCCGGAAAGCCGCGTGTCGTTGCCGCTGCCGCCATAGATCTCGTCGCGGTCGGCCCCACCGTAGAAGTAGTAGTCGCTGCCGCTGCCGCCGAAGAGGCTGTCGGCGCCGCTGTCGCCGTTGAGGAAGAAGTCATTCCCGTAGCCGGCATAGAGGGTGTCATCGCCGCTCTGGCCGAACAGGAAGCTGTCGTCACCGGATCCTGCCGAAAGCTCGTCGTCGCCGACACCGCCGTAGAGTGCGGTGTCGTTGCCGTCGCCGCCCTGCAGGCTGTCTTTGCCGGAGGCACCGACCAGCGAGGTGTCGTCGCCGGCACCGCCATCGAGTTGATCCTCACCCGACCCACCGCGCAGGAAGAAGTCCTTGCCGCTGCCTCCCTCGACGCTGTCGTTGCCATAGCCACCGAAAAGGTAGGTGTCGTCGCCGGAGCCGCCGAAGATGGTGTCCGGCCCGGTCAGGCCCAGCAGTCGGCGGTCGTCGCCGTCTTCGCCCGCAAGCAGGTCCGAGCCGGCACCACCATAGTGATAGCTGTCGCCACCGGAACCGCCGAACAGCACGTCGTTGCCGCCACCGCCGTTGAAGCCGTCGTCCTTGCCGCTGGACCCGAACAAGCTGTCGTCGTTGGAGCCGCCGAAGAAGCCGAAGTCGTTTCCTGCCCGGCCCTCGATCAGGTCGAGCCCTGCTCCACCATAGAAGAAGGCGTCGTCGCCGCTGTCGCCGTAGAGCGTGTCGTCCCCCTCGGCGCCCAGGAAGATGCGGTCGCCACCGCTGCCGCCTTGAAGCAGGTCGGACCCGCTGCTGCCGTAGACCGTGCTGTCGTCCCCGGCCAGGGCGTCGAACTGATCATCGCCGCCCAGTCCGAAAAATGCGTCAACGGTATTGGTTCCAAAGAGAGAATCGTTGCCTTCGGTGCCGGTCAGCGTTGCCATCTCGGACGCCTCCTCTCCTCCCGTTTCGCCAGTATATCACTCGTCTGGCAGAGGTCCCAATGCCCTGCTTGCCATCCGACTGTTTGGGATCCGATGCTACGCTATTCTGAATTAGTGGCAGGCAAGAGCTAGGGCGGGTCGGAGGTCAAGTCGATCCGATCTTGGATACTTGCGTGCTTGTCACGCTGTTGTGATGCAACAGCAGGCACCGGGTCCTGTCGCCCTGTTGCCGGCAAGACCCTGAGTGCCTGGGCTGGTACCCACGTCAGGTCAGCAGCGCGTCGGTCATCACCTCGACGATGGCGGGACCCGGGTGGGCGAGGGCCTCGGCGACAGCCGCGGCGATCTCTTCGGCCGTGTCGACTCTGATCCCGCGGCCGCCGCAGAGCTCGGCATAGCTGGCGAAGGAGGGGTTCACCAGCGCGGTCTGCCAGACCTTCCATTCGCCGTCGCGCTGCTCCTTGGAGATCTTACCCAGCTCGGCGTTGTTCAGCAGGATGTGGGTGATGTCCATGTCGTACTTCACCGCCGTGGTGAAGTCGGCCAGGTATTGACCGAAGCCGCCGTCGCCGCTGATCGACACCACCTTGCGGCCGCTGTCGGCCGCCCAGGCGCCCATCGCTGCGGGGAAGGCGAAGCCGATCGAGCCGAGATAGCCCGACATCAGCACCGACTGGCGCTTGCACTCGAAGTAGCGGCCGAAGGAGTAGGTGTTGTTGCCCACGTCGACGGCGATGACCGCATCCGCGGGCAGGCAGTGGCCCAGGGTCTCGAAGAGGATGGCGGAGTTGATGCCCTTGCCCTTGTCCTGCGTCGTGCGCTCCTTCTTCTCCGCCCGCCAGGCCTGCCAGCGCTCGGCCAGCTCGGCACGCTGATCGAGTTTGCCGCTGGTCTCGCCGAGCCCCTGGCGCAGCAGTCCGGCAGTGATGGCGATGTCGCCCCAGACCGGCTCGTCGACGCCGTGGAACTTGCCCAGCGCCATGCGGTCGAAGTCGACCTGGATCGTGGGCTTGGCCGCGTCGATGCCGGTGTGGGCTGAGAAGGAGGCGCCGAACACGATCAAGAGGTCGGCTTGGTTCATGAACCAGCTCGCTACCGGCGTGCCGCTGCGGCCGAGCACGCCGCCGCCCAACGGGTGATCGTCGCCGATCTGGCCCTTGGCCTTGAAGGTGGTGATGATCGGGCAGGAAAGGGCCTCGGCCAGGGCCGTCACCTCGGCCATGCCCTCGCGCGCGCCATAGCCGACGATGATCAGCGGCCGCTGGGCGCGCTGGATGCGATAGAGCGCCTGGTCCAGCGAGACCCGGTCCGGGGTGATGGCGGTGGGGGCGAGGCGTCCCTCGGGGCGGCCGGGGCCGCGGTTGCCGGCGTCCTGGACCTGCACTTCGTCCGGCAGGATCAGGTGCGAGACGTCGCGTTCGACGAGGGCGTGCTTCATCGCCAGCGAGGCCAGCTCGTCCGGCTTGCTGTTGGGCAGCACGCTCTGCGAGAAGCGGGTGACTGCGTCGAAGGCCGAGGCCAGGTCGATGTCCTGGAAGGCGCCGGGCCCCATCACCTGGGTCTGGACCTGGCCGGTCAGGGCCACCGCGGGCGCACGGTCCACCTTGGCATCCCAGAGCCCGGTCAGCAGGTTGGTCGCCCCCGGCCCGGCGATCGAGAGGCAGGCCGCGGGCCGTCCGGTCAGCTTGGCGTAGCCCGAGCAGGCAAAGGCGGCGGCACCCTCGTGACGGACGCCGAAGTAGCGGAGGCGGCCGGACTGCTCCTGCACGCGCAGAGCCTCGGCCATGCCGAGGTTGGAGTGGCCGACCATGCCGAAGACCGTGTCGATGCCCCATTCCACCAGGGTTTCGGCGATGACGTGGCTGACGGTCCAGTTGGAGCGCTTGGGCTTGGGCAGGGCGACCTCGACCCGGCCCTCGACCTCACGTACCTCCAGGGTTTCGACGGTCTCGTCGTTGCCGCGGCCCTTGCCGGTCGCGACATCGAAGTCGTAGCCGTGCCACGGGCAGCGCAGGGCCTTGTCGCAGAGCGTGCCTTCGCCCAGCGGGCCGCCCTGGTGCGGGCAGCGGCCTTCGAGCGCGTGCAGCTTGCCGTCCAGGCGGACCAGGGCGAGCTGTTTCTCGCCGGCGGTCCTGGCCTCCACCCTTCCCTCGGCGAAGTCGCCGCTGGCGCCGAGCGCGACCCAGGTCTCGTCGGCCGGCGCGCTGGCGCGCGCGGCCGCGGCGATGGTCCTGGCCTCGTCGTCGTGGAAGCCGGCATACCAGTGGCTGCCGTCGCAGAAGGGCTTGTTGCGCGACTGGCCGCAGCGGCAGAGGGCATAGTGCTCCTTGCTGGCGCCGGCGCCCTGTTCCGCCCCCTCGAGCGCGATCCCGCCACGCACGTAGTAGGGTCCGTCGCGCGAGATCTGCACCTCTGCGTCCTTGTGGAAGGCGGTCTTGGCCTGACCTTCTTCCAGGTAGCTCAACGCACCTGAGGGGCACTTGCGGATGGTGCGCTTGATCTCCTCGGCCGGGGCGCCGTCGGGGTCGATCCAGGGCTCGCGGTCGCCGCGCCAGACAGAGGGCAGACCGCTGGTGCAATAGCCGGCGTGTGAGCAGATGCCGCGGTTGTCCAGCACGGAGACCGCCTTGCCGTCATAGCGGTCCAGCCCGTCCGGCATCCGGTCCCCCTCCTTCGCGTCGCGGAAGCCGATCTGGCTGTGGGTGCCGTCGCAGAAGGGCTTGGTCTTCGAGGCGCCACAGCGACAGAGGTAAAGCGTCTTCCTGGTGGCGATCGGCTGGCCGCGCGAATTGAAGAAAGCCTGCAAGCCTGTGGCCTTGATCGGCCCGTCGCTCTCGAAGCTGATGCTGGCAACCTGGCTTTCGGCTTTGTCGCTCATCTCTGATCTCCCCCTCGTTGGCGCGCCGCTTTCGTCTCGGCTTGTCTGGTCAGGGTACAGCAGCTGGTTCTCCGGGCAGAGTCAATCCCGTGCGCGGTGGGGTAAAAAGATCGTCAATTATTTCTAGAAATCGGCAAATAATCTGATTTCGATGATGAAAGGATTACCTGATTGAGGGCGATGATGTAGCGTTGACTCGGCTGAAGCCGAGGGGGCCGGATCTTGGTGGCTGTTGTCTACGGCTGTCCGGTCCGGCAAAGAACCTGCGAACGAACGCAGGCGGTCATGTACTCAGGAAGGGCAACTTGCCAAAGGAGCGGACATGCTGAACCAATTGCAGGAGAACTGGTGTTCCGAAAGCCGGTGGAACTTCTCCGACCTCAAGGCTCTCTTCATCAACTGCACCTTGAAGCGCTCGCCGGAGCTCTCGCACACCGACGGTCTGGTGCGCATCGCCAGGGCGATCCTGGAGAAGAACGGCGTGGCGGTGGAGGAGGTCCGCGCCGTCGACCACGAGATCGCCACCGGCGTCTATCCCGACATGCGCGAGCATGGCTGGGACAAGGACGACTGGCCGGAGATCTTCAAGAAGGTTGAGGCGGCCGAGATCCTGGTGCTGACCACGCCGATCTGGCTGGGCGAGAAGTCCTCGGTCTGCACCAAGGTGATCGAGCGGCTCTACGGCAACTCGCACATCCTGAACGGGGAGGGGCAGTATGCTTACTACGGCCGGGTCGGCGGCTGCCTTGTGACAGGCAACGAGGACGGTGCCAAGCATTGCTCGATGAACGTTCTCTATTCGCTGCAACACCTGGGCTACGTGATCCCGCCGCAAGCCGATGCCGCCTGGCTGGGCGAGGCCGGCCCCGGTCCCTCCTACCTGGACGAGGGCTCGGGCGGGCCGGAGAACGACTTCACCAACCGCAACACCACCTTCATGACCTGGAACCTCATGCACCTGGCGCGCATGATCAAGGATGCAGGTGGCATCCCCGCCCACGGCAACCAGCGCTCCAAGTGGGATGCCGGCTGCCGTTTCGACTATCCCAACCCGGAGTATCGCTGAGGAGTTGCCGGCGCGAGGTCGTATGGGATCGCGGCGGCGCTGCTGGCGAAGTGCTTTCGGAACAGGGGGCTAGGGCGAGAGCGGCCGGTCGGGACGCGTCCACCTCGCTCTGGCTTCGCCTCTCCGGTTCTGGCAGTCTCGGCAGGTCGGCGACAGCGGAACGAGTGGGAGGAAGGATGAACCTGGCAGAACTGTTGGCGCGTGCGGCCCGCACCGAGGGGGGACTGCCGGCGCTCTATCACGGCGCGCAACTCGTGGCCTCCTACGGTGAGCTGGCGCAGCGGGCGGCGAGCCTGGCCGGCGCGTTGCGCGGCCGCTTCGGCCTGGCGCCGGGCGACCGCGTGGCGTTGATCATGAAGAACTGCCCAGACTACGTGACCGCGATGTTCGGTACCTGGTGGGGCGGGCTGGCGGTGGTGCCGCTGAACGCCAAGCTGCATGCCGACGAGTTTGCCTATGCCCTGGCGGATTCCGGCGCTGCGCTCTGCTTCGTCACGCCGGACCTGGCGGGCGAGGTGCCGGCGGACGCACCGTTCCCGGTGGTCGAGATCGGCAGCCCCACCTGGCGGAACATGCTGCAGGAGGAGCCGCTGCCGGCGCCCGAGCCGATGGCAGGCGATGCGCTCTCCTGGCTCTTCTACACCTCCGGCACCACCGGAAAGCCCAAGGGCGCGATGCTGAGCGCTGCCAACCTGCTGACCATGTCGGCCTGCTACTTCATGGACGTTGATAGCATCGCACCGGAAGACTGCCTGCTGCATGCCGCACCGATGAGCCACGGATCCGGCCTCTACATCCTGCCGCACGTGGCCGCTGCGGCCGCCCAGGTGGTGCCGGAGAGCGGCGGCTTCGACCCGGAGGAGATCCGCGGCCTCTGCGACGCACACAGCAGCCTGTCCTTCTTCGCCGCACCCACCATGGTGCGCCGCCTGGTCCACCATCCGGCCCTGGCCGAGGCCGAGCTGCCCGGCCTCAAGACCATCATCTACGGCGGCGGACCGATGTACCTGGCCGATATCCATGACGCGCTGACCAGCCTGGGCAGCCGTCTGGTCCAGATCTACGGGCAGGGCGAGAGCCCGATGACCATCACCGCGCTGAACAAGCGCCGCCACTTGCCGGGTTGCCTGCCGGAGCGGGACCTGCGCCTCGCGTCCGTCGGCGTCGCCCAGAGCCTGGTGGAGCTACGTGTCGGCGACGAGGAGGGCGGGCCGCTGCCGGTTGGCGAGACCGGCGAGGTCATGGTCCGCGGTCCCTCGGTCATGCTGGGCTACTGGCAGCGGCCGGAGGCGACGGCCGAGGCGATCCGCGACGGCTGGCTCTGCACCGGCGACGTCGGGGCGCTGGACGCCCACGGCTATCTCACGCTCAAGGATCGCTCCAAGGACCTGATCATCTCCGGCGGCACCAACATCTATCCGCGCGAGGTGGAGGAATGTCTGCTGACCCACCCGAAGGTGGCCGAGGTCTCGGTGGTCGGGCAGCCCGACAGCGATTGGGGCGAAGTGGTGGTGGCCTTCGTGGTGCCGGTAGACGGCCAGAGCGTCACGACCGAAGAGTTGGACGCCCACTGCCTGACCGGCATGGCGCGCTTCAAGCGGCCCAAGAGCTACCGCGTGCTGGAGCGCATGCCGAAGAACAACTACGGCAAGGTGGTGAAGACGGCGCTGCGTGCGCTGCTGTCGAAGGCCGACGATGGCTGAGCGCGCGGCCAAGCGGGGCACGCGCAGTCCGGTGCGGCAACGCCTCAGCCGCGAAGAGCGGCGCCGGCAGATCCTCGACCGCGCGCTGGAGCTCTTCTCCACCCACGGCTTCGACGCCTCGACCCGCCAGCTCGCGGCCTTCGCCGGCGTCACCCAGCCGCTGCTCTACAACTACTTTCCCTCCAAGGAGGCCTTGATCCGGGCGGTCTACGAGCGGGTCTACCTGGACCGCTGGCGGCCGGAGTGGGATCTCGCCCTGGCCGACCGCAGCCGGCCCCTGGAAGAGCGCCTGGTGGCCTTCTACAGCGACTACACCAAGATCATCTTCGATCCCGACTGGCTCAGCCTCTACCTCTATTCCGGCCTGAAGGCGCTCGATACCAACAAGTGGTACATCGCCCGGGTGGAGGAGCGCCTGATCCATCCCATCTGCCGCGAGATCCGCGCCGCTCACGGCCTTCCGCCACCGCCCGAGGAAGGGGTGGCGCCGGCCGAGGCGGAGCTGCTGTGGACCTTCCACGGCGGCATCGTCTACTACGGCATTCGCCGCGAGATCTATAAAGTGCCGATGAAAGTCCCCTTTGACGAGATGCTGCGCAACGCGATCGACCTCCTGCTCAGGGGGATGCCCGCAGCGCTGGCGCGCGCGGAACCTACCGGCGAAAGCGATGTCTAGCCGGTATCCTCGCCCGCATTGCCCATATGAGATCGAGGCCCAGCGCTTCGCCGACGTGCTCTGCATGGACTCCTTCGGACCCCGGCCACGCTCCGCCCATGACCCTGCTGGAGCTGGCGCGCGTGGCCGGCAAGGGCGCGCCGGTCATCTTCAACGCGGTGGAGCGCTTCTGGCAGGACCAGGGCTTCCCGCAGATCATCGAGCGCTTGACCCAGCAAGACGTGTGGCGTTTGCTGGAGGCGCATTGCGGCTGGCGCCTCTACACGATCGGCGAGCCCGACCTCTTGACCCGCAAGTTCGTCTTCGAGGCGCTGTGACAGCGAGGGCGGCCGCCGCCGTTGTTCTGCTGTGAAGGAGGGGTGACCGGTGACAGTCATTTTCGGCACGAGCGGCACGAATGACAGCCTTCAGGGCGGCAATGCGGACGACCGCATCTACGGCCTCAGCGGCGACGACCGGCTCTATGGCCTCACCGGCGACGATAGTCTCTTCGGCGGCAGCGGCGCAGAGATCTCGCTGGCGGGCGGGGACGGCAACGACAGCCTCTATGGCGATGACGGCGGGGACCGAGGGCTCGCCGGAGACAGTGGCAGCGACAGCCTGTTCGGTGGCGACGGCGGGGACGTCGGGCTCTTCGGCGGTCGCGGTTCCGATCGGCTCTTCGGAGGCCGCGGCGGCGATAGCGTCTTCCATGGCGGCAGTGGCAACGATCGGCTGTTCGGCGGCAGCGGCTACGACCGCAGGCTCTACGGCGGGGAGGGCAACGATGAGCTCTTCGGCGGCGACGACCGCGATGGCTCCTTCTTCGGCGGCGCCGGCGACGACCGTCTGGACGGCGGCTCGGGCGACGACTTCCAGCTCTTCGGCGGCGCGGGGAACGACAGCATCTTCGGCGGTGCCGGAGAAGAGCGCTTTATTGCTGGCGGCGAGGGCGACGACGCCATCTACGGCGGCGCCTGGTCGGACGACGGTCTCGAGGGCGAGGCAGGCGACGACCGGGTCTACGGCGGGCGCGGTTGGGACCTTAACCTCTTTGGCGGCGCGGACAACGACCGGATCTTTGGCGGCAGCGGCAACGACCTCAGGATCCGGGGTGACTGGGGTGACGACAGGGTCTATGGCGGCGCCGACGACGACAAACTGCTCTCCGGCTCGGCCGGCGCCGACAAAGTTTTCGGCGACGCGGGCAACGACTACATCCTTTGGGGCGGCCGGGGGAACGACAGCCTCTTCGGCGGCAGTGGCGACGACAGCGTTCTGTTCGGCGGCAGCGGCAACGACCGTGTCTTCGGCGGGTCGGGCTATGACCATAACATCCGCGGCGAGGCGGGCGACGACTGGCTCTATGGCGGCAACGGTCGCGACGGCCTCCTCTGGGGCGGTACCGGTGCCGACGTCATCTTCGGTGGTCGCGGTTTCGACCGCTCGCTGAAGGGATTCTCAGGCAACGACCGGATCTATGGTGGATCGGGAAATGATGGGGCGCTCAACGGCGACGATGGAGACGACCAGATTTTCGGTGGCGCCGGCGTGGACGAACTCTTCGGCGGTGCGGGCAACGATACCTTCGTGGTGGCAAGCCAGGCGGAGATCCTGGCCGGTGAGACCTATGACGGCGGTGCCGGCAGCGACACCCTGCTGCTGGGCAAGGGGGTGAGCCTCCCGGCGGGCGTCCTGCTGACCGGCATCGACGTCATCGCCTACGGCTAAGCCAGGCCGCAGTTCGCCCGAGGAATGCCCGAATAGGGTGCTGGCCCCTTCCTCCCGAGGCTCCATTTCGCCGCCAAGAGGTGGGGTCAAGAAGAGCTGCCTCCTGCACCGACCGTACGGCGCCATCGGAAGCCGCATTCCGCGCGAGACCCTGCCGCCGCTGGGCCTGCTGGCCAGCGGCGGTCCCCTGATCGACGACAGCCGCCAGGTAGACCTGGTGAATGCCGATTGAGAACGATGGGCCTGTTGCTGCTGTGCATTCTGGTGAGTGCCGGCTGCTCCGAGAGAGTGCCGCTGTCCGCAAGCCTGACCGATGAACAGGCCGCTGCCTTTGCTGGAGCGGCCGATGCGTCCCTGAGCGTCGCGTTCACCGGCGACGTCTTGCACAGCAATCCCATGCGCGGCTGCATGCCTGCAGGGATTGTCATCAAGAGGAGCGCCATCACGGAAGAAATCGATACGATCCTGGCGCGATGGGAGTACCCGGAACGCGTCGGCGGACTGGTTTGGGCCTATCCGGATCTGGTTGAGCCGCTCGCCTGTAAGAACTATCGCGCCGGTTTCGGTTCAGACACCGCCATTGCGACGGCAAAGCCGCTGTCTGCCGGAGATTACCTGATCTATACCTTCGCAAGCTATACCGACAGCACGCACTTCTACTGCGATATCTGCCGGATCCCGGTGGGGGTCGAGGCGGGCAAGGCGAACACGTACCACTACCTGGACGATATAGCCGCCGACAGCGAGAAATACGAGACCGTCGGACAGACCTGTGCCGCGGCAACCGCCGCCGAGTGATGATGCGGCAGGGCGCCGTGACGGCACTCGCCGAAGGCCGCTTTTGGCTTCGGCGAGCGGTCACCGTCAGGCTTAGGCCCTGAGTCGTTCGCCCTTGGGGTCGAAGGGGGCCTCGGGCAGCAGGCGGGCCTTGTGTGGCTTGCCGAGGATGAAGATCTCGACCTCGTCGCCGGGCTCTGCGGTGCCGGCCTTGGCATAGCCCAGCGCCAGCGACTTGCCGACAGAATAGCCGAAGGCGCCGGAGGTGACGCGGCCGACGCCACGGCCGTCCGGCAGGAAGATCGGCTCGCCGCCGGTGGCATCGGCGTCCAGGGTCGCCTCCACCTCGAAGATCGAGAGGCGCTCGCGGGCCGGGTTCTCGGCGATGCGGGCATAGGCCGCCTTGTTCAGGAAGTCCTTGTCCATCTTCACCAGACGCTCCAGGCCCACCTCCTGCGGCCAGTACTCGGGCGAGTACTCGCGGCCCCAGCTGCCGTAGCCCTTCTCGATGCGCAGCGAGGTCAACGCCCGGCCGCCAGCGGGGCCGGCGCCGATGTCCTTGCCGGCGGCCAGCAGGGCCTCGTAGAGGCGCACCTGGTCCGCCACCGCGCAGTGCAGCTCCCAGCCCAGGTCACCGGTGAAGGAGACGCGGATGGCGATGACCGGGATGCCGGCCACCTCGATGCGCTTGGAGCGCATGAAGGGGAAGGCCTCGGTCGAGAGGTCGGCGTTGGTCGTGCGCTGCAGCAGCTCACGCGACTTGGGACCGGCGACGTTGAAGCCACAGATCGACTCGGTCTTGCTGGCGAAAGTGGTTCCGGCGGGCAGCGGCACCGACTTGAAGAAGCGCTGATGATAGCGCTCGGCCATGCCGGAGCCCACCATCATGAACTCCTCCTCTCCCAGGCGGGTTACGGTGAAGTCGCCGGCGATGCCGCCGTGCACGCCGATCAGGGGAGAGAGGCAGGAGCGACCGATCGCTTTGGGTGCGCGGTTGGCCAGGAAGGCGTTCAGCCAGTCCTCGGCGCCGGGTCCCTTGATCTCGTACTTGGCGAAGTTGGAGATGTCGATGATGCCGGCGCACTCGCGCAGGCGCAGCACCTCGCGGCCGACCGGCTCGAACCAGTTCTGCCGGGTGAAGCCGTTGGTCTCGAAGGCCTCCTCGGGGCTGTCGGCGTACCACAGCGGGTGCTCCCAGCCGTAGTTGAGGCCGAAGACCGCGCCCATCGCCTTCTGCATCTCGTAGACCGGGCGGGTGCGCACCGGGCGTCCGGCGGTGCGCTCCTCGTTCGGGAAGTGGATGGCGAAGCGGTGGGTGTACTGGTCCTCCACGCGTGCCTTGGTGAAGGCCTTGCCGGCCCAACTGCCATAGCGGGCCAGGTCCCAGCCGAACATGTCGAGCTTGGACTCGCCCAGCACGATCCACTCGGCCGACAGCAGGCCCAGGCCGCCGGACTGCGAGAAACCGGGGATGATGCCGTTGCAGCAGAAGTAGTTGGTCAGCTCCGGCACCGGGCCGAAGAGGGCGGCGGAGTCGGGCGACCAGATCATCGGGCCGTTGATGACCCGCTTGATGCCGGCCTCGCCGGCGGCCGGCACGCGCTCGATGGCGCGCATCATGTTCTCCTCGATGCGCTCCAGGTCGTCGGGGAAGAGCTCGTGGCCGAAGTCCTGCGGGGTGCCGTCCTCGGCCCAGAAGCGCATGGAGCGTTCGTAAGCGCCGATCAGCAGGCCCTTGCCCTCCTGGCGCAGGTAGTACTCGCCGTCGCGGTCCGCGACCGAGGGCAGGCGGCGGTCCATCGCGTCGATCTCGGCGATGGTCTCGGTGACGAAGTACTGGTGCTCGGTCGGCAGCAGCGGCAGCTCGATCCCGGCCAAGGCGGCGACCTCGCGGCCCCAGAGGCCGGCGGCGTTCACCACCCACTCGGTCTTGATGTTGCCCTTGGGGGTCTCGACGATCCAGGTGCCGTCGGGCTGGGCGATGGTGGCGGTGACCGGGGTGAAGCGGTGCACCTCGGCGCCGCGCTGGCGGGCGCCGGCGGCGTAGGCCATGGTCACGCCCGAGGGATCGACGTTGCCGCCGTCCGGCTCGTACATGATGCAGCGGATGCCGTCGAAGTTGACCAGCGGGTGCAGGCGCTCGGCCTCGGCCCGGTCGATCTCGTAGAAGTTCATGCCGTAGAGGCGGCCCTTGGCCTCCTGCAGGCGCAGCTGGTACTCGCGCTGCTCGGTCTGGGCCAGGTAGAGCGAGCCCGGCTGGAACACGCCGCAGCCCTGGCCGGTCTCCTTCTCCAGCTCCTTGTAGAGGTTCATGGTGTAGTGCTGGATGCGGGAGATGTTGGTGCTGTCGTGCAGGCCGTGGATGTTGGCGGCCGCGTGCCAGGTCGAGCCGGAGGTCAGCTCGTCGCGCTCCAGCAGCACCACGTCGGTCCAGCCGAGCTTGGTCAGATGATAGAGGATGGAACAGCCGACCAGGCCGCCCCCGATGACTACAACCTGAGCATGGCTCTTCATCTGACGTCCGTCCCGCTTCGCCGCTGCATGGAAAGGCCACCTGTTCGGATGGCAACGTCCAGACATAGCCCGGAGGGCGGCAGGATGCACACAAGACTTTCGGGGTCATTGGCCCTAAAAGTTCGACCCCATGGACAAGCCGAAACGCCGGGAGGGGGCCATCCCGATGAAGCACCTGCCGCCGCTGAACTTCCTGCGCTCCTTCGAGGCCGCGGCGCGGCACCTGAGCTTCACCTCGGCGGCGCAGGAACTCAACTACACCCAGGCCGCGATCAGCGGCCACGTGCGCGCGCTGGAGGACTTCATCGGCCGGCCGCTGTTCCACCGCTATGCCCGCAGCCTGGCGCTGACCGAGGTGGGCGAGGCCTATCTGCCGGCGCTACGCCGGGCACTGGAGCAGATCGACGTGGCCACCTCGTCGATCGCCGCCGACGGCGAGAGCCAGCAGGTGGTGATCTCCTGCCCGGTCAGCCTGGCCGAGAACTGGCTCTCGAAACGGATCGCCGGCTTTCACGCCCGCCATCCCGAGGTCGCGGTGGTGATCCACGGCACGGTCTGGCAGAGCGTCGGTGAGGAGCTGGCCGACCTGCGCATCATGATGCACCCGATCGGCCAGGCCGAGCCCGGCGGCCGACTGCTGTTCGAGGAGAGCCTCGCGCTGGTCTGCGCGCCGGCATTGCTGCAGCGCCAACCCGGGTTGACCAGCCCGCAGGACCTGGAGCGCCAGACCCTGATCAAGGTGCTGGGCCGGCAGGAGTACTGGGCGGTCTTCGCCGAGGTGCACGGCACCGCCGAGCTGGACCTTGAGGGCGGGCTCAAGACCGACAGCTCCAACATCGCGCTGGAGCTGGCGGTCCATGGCCTCGGCTGCACCATCGTGCAACGCGCGCTGGCCGATACCTACATCACCCGCGGCCTGCTGGTGGAACCCTTCCCGGCGCCGATGAAGAGCCCTTTCGCCTTCAGTCTCTACACCCGTCGCGCCTCGAAGAACCGCGCGGCGACTCTGCTGGCCGACTGGCTGCTCGGAGAGGGCTGTTCCTGACGCTGGCAGCGGCCGGCTCGCAAGCCTCCCGTCAGACCCGGGCTCGGCTACGATGCTCTAGCCGGCCCATCGTTTGTCGGCTCGAAGCGGTGAATCCTTCGGGACAAACACCAGGTCCCACTGCGCAAGCGCTTGATCGAGCGGCCGGCGGGCGAAGCGCACGAGGTCGTAGACGACAAATTCACACGCGTCCAAGACATGGAAGACGTCACGGAACTCAGGACCGCCTTGCAGCGCCGCTATGGTGCTTGTCTCGATGACGATGGCGTCAAGAGAGGCAATCTTGTTCCCCATTCCTTTGAGAACGGCCACCTCAGCCCCCTGGACGTCGATCTTGGCCAGGGCTGGGCGCGCAAAGTCCGCAATGACTTGATCGAATCGCTGCACCTTCACCTGGTAGCGCGAAACGACAGGATCAGGAGGAATGCCGATCTCGTCAAACAGGCTCGAGGCGCCGATCTCCTGTCGTATATTGATCGTCGTTTCTCCCTCGTGATCGCCGAGTGCAACATTGTGAATCGTGGCATTGAATCGCTGCGCAATGGCCTGCATATGCGGCAAGCTCTCCTGCGTCGGATCGAACAGATGGTACTCGGCATTCGGAAAGGCCGCGTAGAGGTCTGGAGTTCCTTTGGCAATGCCGATGTCAAAGACCGTCTTCGGGGTGATGCCATGGCGCTTCATAAGGTCTACCGTCATGTCCCAAGACGGCCGTAACCCAAACTTGACGACATCATAGCCGCACTTTGCAAGGAGAGCTCGGACGCATCGAGCTAACGGACGTCCAGATGACATGAGGCCGACCCTTTCTAGGCCATTCTTCCAGAGCCTGTCACGATTCGGTGTGATTTGATGAGTGTGGCGCTAGCGTGGGTGGATCCTTGCCCGACGGACCTGCCGAGCGGTGTCGTCGGGGGCCAGTTGGCGGGGCATCTCACCTTTGCGCTGCAATGGACGCACGGAAGCGCAACAGACCCAAGGTGAAGAAGGCAAAGCCGAGGGCGAAGGCCTTGGCGAGGTCGGGCCAGATTACGTCCAGGCCGGCGTCGCGGAACAGCACCGCCTTGGCGAGGCTGACGTAGTGGGTGGAGGGCGAGAACTGCATGATGTTCGCCAGGATCGGGGGCATCGATTCCAGCGGCGTCACCCCGCCCGACAGCAAGTTCATGATCACGAAGACCGGGATGCAGAGCAGGCCGAACTGCTGCATCGACTGGGCCACGGTGGAGAGCAGGATGCCCAGCGCGGTCACCGAGAAGAGGTAAACCGCGGCCCCCAGCGCGAAGAGCAGCGGCGAGCCCTGGATCGGCACGCCAATCCAGATCTTGACCACTGCGAAGAGCGAGAGCAGGGCGGCCGCCACGATCACCCCGCCGTTCGCCAGGATCTTGGAGATCATGATCTCGCTTGCGCCCAGCGGCATCACCAGCAGGTGCTCGATGGTGCCGTGCTCGCGCTCGCGCAGGACCGCAGCACCGGTCAGGATCAGGCCCATCATGGTGACGTTCTGGATCAGCTGCATCACTGCCATGAACCACTTGGCTTCCAGGTTGGGGTTGAAGCGCGCGCGGGTCACGACCGTGAAGGGCTGCTGCATCTCAACCTCGTGTCGGCCGATGAAGTCGGCGATCTCCTGGGTCACGATGGCCTCGATGTAGCGCACGCCGTTACCGGCCATGGTCATCGCGGTGGCGTCGACGTTGAGCTGCAGCGCCGGCTTGCGGCCGGCCAGCACGTCGCGCTGGAAGTTGCTGGGGATGTCGAGCACGAATGTGTAGCGCCCGGCATCCATGTCCGGGTCGATGCGGTCGATCGGGATCACCTCGGCCGGCTTGAAGTAGGGCGGCAGCAGGGCGCTGGTCAGCCGTTCGGAGAGGGTCGAGCGGTCCTCGTCCACCACGGCCACGGAGGCGTTGCGCACCGTGGTCTGCACGCCGTTGGCGACCGAGACGATGGCGAAGGTGAAGGTGTAGAGGATCAGCAGCAGCAGGACGGGGTCGCGCGCCAGACTCCTCAGCTCCTTGAGGCTCAGCGCCGCGACGCTGCGGATGCGATAACCGCCTTCGCCCATCCCTAGCGCTCCTGCTTGGCCAGCAGCAGGGCGGCCAGGCTCCAGAAGGCAAGGGTCATGCCCAGCAACACCAGGTGGTTGGGATAGAGCGAGGCCAGACCCAGCCCCTTGTTCACCACGCCGGAGCTGATGCTCTGGAAGTAGGTCGAGGGAAAGGCGGCGCTGATCACGATGGCCGGGCCCTCCAGGCTGGAGGTCGGGTAGAGCATGCCCGAGAAGTTCACCGTCGGGATCATGGTGACGATGGCGGTGCCGAAGATCGCCGCGATCTGCGAGCGCACCAGGGTGGAGACCACCAGACCGAAGGCGGTACCGGCCATGACGAAGGCCAGCGCCCCCAGCGCCAGGGCGGCGAAGCTGCCGACGGACGGCACGCCCAGGCCGACGCGCATGACCCAGAACAGCATCAGGAAGCTGACGAAGGCGATCAGGATGTAGGGGGTTTGCTTGCCGATCAGGAACTCCAGCTTGGAGACCGGTGCAGCATAGAAGTTGGCGATCGACCCCAGCTCCTTCTCGCGCACGACACCCAGCGCCGTCAGCATCGCCGGGGTCATGATCAGCATCATCATGATGGCGCCGGGTGCGATCGCGTTCAGACTGGCGAAGGTCTGGTTGTAGCGGAAGCGGACCTCGGTGGTGGAGGGGGCCTCTTGCAGCCGAAGCCTGAGGCGGCTGTCTTCCAGGCTGTCCAGATAGTCCTGCTGCATCGCCATCACGTAGCCGCGCGCCGTCTCCGCCCGGAAGGTGTCGGAGCCTTCGAGCCAGAGCGCGATCTCCGGTACGTCGCCGCCGACCAAATCGCGGCCGAAGTCCGGTGGCACGATCAGAGCGGCCTTGAGCTCGCCGGTGACCAGGCGATGGTCGAGCTCGGCGTCGGAGCCGATTTCCGCGTGTTCGGAGAAGTAGCGCGAGCCGCGCAGCGACTCGATGAACTCACGACTTTCCTTGGAGCGGTCCTGATCCAGGGCGGCGAAGGGGATGTTCTCCAGGTCGAAGGAGATGCCGAAGGACATGGCCAGCATCAGGATGATGGGGTTCAGCAGCGCGAAGGCGAGGCGCACGGGATCGCGCAGCACCTCCACGCTCTCGCGCCGCGCGAAGGCCCAGTAGTGGCGGAGGTCGAAGAAGGTGCGCCCTGTCTCTACGTCCTGGCGGGTGGCCTCCGCGATCGGGGCGTCTTCGCCGCCGGCTTCCTCGGCACCCAGAGCCTCGAGGTAGGCGATGAAGGCCTCTTCCAGGCTCTCGGCCTGCTGGCCGCTGCGCAACTCCTCCGGGCTGCCGATCGCCAGGATCTTGCCGGCGTGCATGAAGGAGATGCGGTCGCAGCGCTCGGCCTCCTGCATGAAGTGGGTGGAGATGAAGATGGTGACTCCGTCGTCGCGCGAGAGGTCGCCCAGCAAGGCCCAGAAGCGGTCGCGCGCCACCGGGTCGACGCCGGAGGTCGGCTCGTCGAGGATCAGCATCTCCGGACGGTGGATCACCGCAACGGCGAGCTGCAGGCGCTGGCGCACGCCGAGCGGCAGCACGCCCGGCAGGCGGTCGGCGACCTCGGCCAGCTCGAAGCGCTCCAGCAGCTCGGCCACCCTGGGCTCAGTCTCCGCGGCGGGGATGCGGTAGAGGCGAGCGTGCAGCTCAAGGTTCTGGCGCACGGTGAGCTCGCGGTAGAGCGAGAAGGACTGGCTCATGTAGCCGACGCGCTGGCGGGTCTCGAGGTCGCGGGCATCGACCGGCTTGCCGAAGAGCCTGGCCTCGCCGGCGCTGGGCTGCAGCAGACCGGTCAGCATCTTCATCGTGGTGGTCTTGCCGCAGCCGTTGGAGCCGAGGAAGCCGAAGATCTCTCCCCGCGCGATCGAGAGGCTGACGTCGTCGACGGCGACGAAACTGCCGAAGCGCATGGTGAGCCCCAGCGCCTCGATCGCAGGCGGCTCGTCGGGGCGGGCCGGCGGGGGTGGCGGCGTGCTGCGCTGCGCCACGCCCTCGACCTCAGGCAGTAGCGCCAGGAAGGCCGCTTCCAGAGTGCCGGTTCCGGTCGCCGCGCAGATCTCCTCCGCGCTGCCGCTGGCCAGGACGCGGCCGGCGTCCATCGCCACCAGGTGATCGAAGGCTGCTGCCTCGACCATGTCGGCGGTGGCGGTCAACACGCTCATGTCCGGGCGCGCCGCCCGGATCCGGCCGATCAGCTCCCAGAACTGGCGGCGGGAGAGGGGATCGACACCGGTGGTGGGCTCGTCCAGGATCAGCAGGTCGGGGTCGTGGATTAGCGCGCAGCAGAGCGAGAGCTTTTGCTTCATGCCGCCGGAGAGCTTGGCGGCCGGACGCTCGACGAAATTGGCCAGGCCGGTCGCCTCCAGGAGCTCGGCGATGCGCTCGCGTCGGAAGGCGGCGCCTTCGCCGAAGAGGCGGCCGAAGAAGTCGAGGTTCTCCCGGACCGAGAGGCTGCCGTAGAGGCTCTGGCCCAGGCCCTGCGGCATGTAGGCGAGGCGGGGCAGGACCGAGCGGCGGTGTGCCGCCTTGGCGATGTCGCCGCCCAGGGTCTCGATCCGGCCGCTCTGCACGCGCTTCACCCCGGCGATCAGCGCCAGCAGGGAGGACTTGCCGACCCCGTCCGGCCCGATGAAGCCCAGCATCCGACCGGCCGGCAGGTCCAGCGTGATGTCGTCCAAGGCGAGGGCCTTGCCGTAGCGGTGGCTCACCCCTTCCAGGCGCGCGACCATGCCGTCCACGATCGGGCCTCTAACCGTCGGACGAGAGCGGGGGCAGGGGCTCCGGCAGCCGCGGCGTCAGCTCAGGCGGCCAGGGGACGTCCGGCGACAGGCGCAGGTAGGCCAGGCCCGGCACGCCGGTCTTCACGACGCGCTGGTATTTCAGCAGCAGGTCCGGTGCGATCTTCACCTTGACCCGGAACATCAGCTTCTGGCGTTCCTCCGCGGTCTCCACGTACTTGGGTGTGAACTGGGCCTCCGAAGCGACGAAGCTGATGTAGGCCGGGATCACGTAGTCCGGGGCCGCGTCAAGCACGATCCGCGCCTCATCGCCGAGGGCCAGCCGCCCGGCCTCGGCGGTCGGCAGGAAGACCGTCATGTAGACGTCGGTCAGGTCGAGCAGGGTCAGCACCCGGTCGCCGCTGGCCAGCACCTCGCCCACGGAGGCAAGCCGGTACTGCACCCGGCCGCTGCGCGGCGCCAGCATGCTGTAGTCTTCCAGGTTCGATTCCAGACGGTCGACCCGGGCCTTGGCGCCGTCCTCGGCGGCCGTCGCCCGCGCGATTTCGGCTTCGGCTGCCAGCACGCTGGCCTCGGCGGCGAGGAGCTGGCTCCGGCGCTCGTCGACCAGCTCCTGGGTGGCGAAGTCACGCCGAGACAGGGTCTGCGAGCGGTGCAGCTCCTTCTCGGCAAAGTCCTTCTCGCTCTTGCGCTGGGCCAGCAGCGCCTTGGCGATCTCGATCTGGCGGCCGTTCTCCTCGACCGCGGCCTTGGCCTCGCGGAGCTGTGCCTGGATCTCGCTGTCGTCGAGACGGGCCAGCAGGCTGTTGGAGGTTACGAAGTCGCCCTCGTCGGCCAGGATCTCGGCGATGCGGCCGGCGAACTTGGTGGCGACGTCGATGCGCTCGGCCTCGATCCGACCATTGGCGACGGCAATGCCCTCCGGCAAGCTGTCACGGTCGGTCAGCACCCAGGCGGCCAGGCCACCGGCCACGACGACCACAGCGATCGCGATACCGGCAATCCTCAAGTTCATCCGCTTGTCGCCTCTCCAGGAAACGATCGGCCGCTCGACCCTGCAAAGCAGTGCCGGCGCTCCGGGTTCGGCCAAGGTCTAGCAGGCCTAGCCGGCGGAGGACATGCGGCAAGGCTGCTTGACCGTTGTGCTCAGTCCTCGGCCGGTAGCGCCCCGCTCTCGAACCCGTAGCGCGCGAGCACGCTCTGGCCGGCGGGAGAGAGGATATAGAGGGCGAGCCGCCAGGCCTCGGGTGGGGCGCCCTCCAGCACGATCAGGCCGTAGTCGGCGCCGACCGAGAGTTCCGGCGGCACCGCCACGATCTGCAGGTTCGCTACCTCCCGCTGCGCCAGCACGGCATTGGTGCAGTAGGTGAGGAAGAGATCCGCCTGCTTCTCGGCCATCACCCAGGCGTAGGTGTTGCGCCCGGCCGGTGCCGGCTGGCTATCGGGGCCGCCCGTGAGTTGCAGCGCCTTGGCCTTCAGCCGCTCCGCGGCGCCCTCCGCCAGCAGGCCCGCCCTGTCGAACAGCGCCCAGGCGTAGTCACCCGAAGGATCGGCCTTGGGCGTCGAGGTGCCGACGCGAACCGTCTCCTTCAACAGGGTCTGCAGCAGGGTGGCGCTGGTGACCTCCAGGCCGGGCTGCACCAGGGCGCAGAGCGTGTTGCGGGCGAAGAGGGCAACCGGGCCGCCCTTGCCGGCTGCCTCCAGGGCCAGCGGGTGGCGCAGGTTGGCCGAGGCGAAGACCTGTGCCGGCTCGCCGGCCTCGATCCGCTGGCGCAGCAGGCCGGAAGGGCCGAAGGTCCGCTCGACCTCAATGCCGTAGGCCTCGATGAAGCCGTCGGCGACCTCGCCCAGCGCGGCCCTGAGGCTTCCGGCGGCATAGAGGGATAGGGTCTCCGCCGTCGCAGGACCGCCCATCATGAGGCCGCCCAGCAGTGCACCCAGCGCGATCCGGCGTAGCATGGCTCCATCCCCCCCTCCGAGGTTCCAACGGAGGCTGTTTCACCTGCCATTTCTTCTGCCAACGGCGGTATCAAGCCCCGCTTGCGGTCAAGAACGCGCGGTCTCACGCGTGGCACGGCGCGGCACCAGGGCGCGCATGATCGCCGGCATCTCCAGGGTGCCGACGGCCTCGCCGTCGCGCATCACGCGGAAGCGGCGGTCCAGCGCCCCTTCCGCGGCGGCGATGACGCTCTCCAGGTTGTCGTCCTCCGCGATCTCACCCGAGATCTCTCCTTCGGGGGCGCCGGGGGACATGATCGAGCGAGCGCGCAGGACGCGAGCCCGGTTGATGTCGCTGACGAAGTCCTCGACGTAGGCGTCGGCCGGGTGCAGCAGGATCTCCTGCGGCTCGTCCTGCTGGGCGATGGCGCCGTCGTTCAGGATGACCAGGTGATCGGCCAGCTTCAAGGCCTCGTCCAGGTCGTGGGTGATGAAGACGATGGTCTTGTGCAGCTCCCCCTGCAGCTCCAGCAGCAAGTCCTGCATGTCGGTGCGGATCAGTGGGTCGAGTGCGGAGAAGGCCTCGTCCATCAGCATGATGTCGGCGTTGGAGGTCAGCGCGCGGGCGATGCCGACGCGCTGCTGCTGGCCGCCGGAGAGCTGGTGGGGATACTGCCCGCCGTAGCCGGAGAGCCCGACCCGGTCCAACCACCTGTTTGCTTCGGACTCGAACTCCGACTTGGCGAAGCCGCGGGTGGCCATCGCCATTCCGGCGTTCTCCAGCACGGTGCGGTGCGGCAGCAGCGCGAACTTCTGGAACACCATGGACATGCTCTCGCGGCGTAGCTTGCGCAGCTTGACCTCGCCCCAGCCCAGGATGTTCTCGCCGTCGACCAGGACCTCGCCTGCGGTGGGCTCGATCAGCCGGTTCAGGTGACGGATCAGGGTCGACTTGCCGGAACCGGAGAGGCCCATCACCACGGTGATCTCGCCCTCGCGCATCTCGACGTTGATGTCCTGCAGACCCAGCACCTGGCCGCTGCTGTCCAGCAGGTCCCGCTTTGTCATCCCAGCCTTGACCTGAGCCAGGCCGTTCTGGGGATCGGCGCCGAAGATCTTGTAGAGGTGGCGGATCGAAACCTTGATGTTCTTGCTCATCGCCGCCTCCTAGCGCCGTGCCTGGCTGGCGTCGATCCGTGCCAGCGAGGCCTTGGTCACCCGGTCGAGCAGGATCGCCAGGATGACGATGCCGAGGCCGGCGACCAGGCCCACTCCGAGCTCCAGGTTGCGGATGCCGCGCAGCACCAGGACGCCGAGGCCAGGCGCGGAGACCAGCGAGGCGATCACCACCATCGCCAGGCTCATCATGATGGTCTGGTTCACGCCGGCCATGATGTTGGGTAGCGCCAGCGGAATCTGCACGCCGAAGAGCTTCTGGCGGCTGGTCATGCCGAAGGCGTCGGCGGCCTCGATCACGTCCCTGTCGACCAGGCGGATGCCCAGGTCGGTCAGGCGGATCACCGGCACGATGGCATAGAGGATGATGGCGATGCCGTAGAGCTTCGGCTCGGTCACCGAGAAGAGGAAGATCAGCGGGATCAGATAGACGAAGGGCGGCAGGGTCTGCAGCATGTCCAGGATCGGCGTCACGAAGCGCTGCAGGCGGTCACTGCGCGACATGGCGATGCCGATGGGGACTCCGAAGAGCACGCAGATGAAGGCACAGACGAAGATGATGGCCAGGGTCTCCATCGCCGCGTCGTAGTGGTCGATGAAGGCGAGCAGGCCGATCGAGAGCGCGACGAAGCCGACCAGCTTCCAGGAGCGGCTGACCGCCCAGGTGATTAGCAGCAGCACCGGGATCACGATCCACCAGGGCGTTCCGGTCATGACCCAGAGCATCTCGCGCAGCATCCAGCTCAACGGCTGGGTCAGCGGGTCGACCACGAAGCGCAGCGCATCGCGGATCGCGAGAAAGCCCTCCTCCAGCCCAAGGGTCAGGTCGCGCGATTGCGGGACCGTCTTGCAGGCCTCGTGCAGGGCATCGAGCGAGGGGAAAGGGAAGTCCCAGATCGAGGTTGCTTGCTCCTCGCCGCTGGTCTGCGCCAGGAGCTGGGCCATCGACATCGGGGCATCGTCGGAACCGCCGTCGCACCAGGCCCTGAGACCCAGTGCATCGAACACGCCATCATAGGTTGCCATCTTGTTCCAGGGCCGGCGACGGCCCGTCCGTCTAATGGTTCTTACCGAAGGGTGGAATAGAAGAGAGACGGCGCCGGTTCCCCGGCGCCGTCATCAGGCTCTTGTCGCGTTAGCCCTGGTTGAGAAGCTTCGCGAGCTTCTTGCGGGCGGCGTCGTTGATCCAGTTGGACCACTCGTCCTGATAGGTGGTCAGGTAGTGAACCGCGGTCTCCTCGGCCGAGGCGTTGTTCTCGTCGGCCCAGGCCAGCAGTGCGCTCATGGTCGCGGTCTTGAAGCTCATCTTCGAGAAGAACTTGGTGACCTCCGGGTTGCTCGCGGCGAAGGTGCTGGTGACCGAGGTCAGGATCGGCGCGGCCGGGAAGTCGGAGACCTGCGGGTTCGGCGTGTCCGGGTTCTGCAGGGCATTGAAGGTCGTCTCGTCGTACTTGCCAAGCGAAACGCGGGTCATGTCGTACTTGCCCATCGGTACGGTCGGGCCCCAGTAGTAGCCGAACCAGGGCTTCTTGTCGGTGACCGCAGCACCCATCGAGGTGGCGAGCGTCTCGCCCGAGCCGTGGTCGAAGACCTTGATGCCATGGCCTTCGAGATCGAGCGCGCGGGCGAGGTTGTCGCTGACGATGCGGCAGCCCCAGCCGTCGGGGCAGTTGTTGAACTGGCCGCCGACCAGATCCGGGTTGGCCAGCACGCCCTCGATGGTCTTCAACTCCGGATGGGCCTCGGCGAGGTAGGTCGGGATCCACCAGCCCTCGACACCGCCGGGATCGAGCACGTTGTTGACGCGCTTCATGGTGCCGCCGGACTCTAGCTTCTTGTAGGCATCGCCGGCCGAGTTCAGCCAGAGGTTGGTCACCACGTCGGGCTCGCCGTTCTCGGCGACCGAGGTGATGGCCGGGATGGTGTCGGAGTTGACCAGTTCCACGTTGCAGCCATAGCCCTGCTCCAGCAGGAACTTGGCGATGTTGGTGGTCACGTCGGCGGCGGCCCAGTTCATCTTGGCGATGGAGACCTGGCCGCAGTCGGCGGCGGCAGCCTCCTTGGCAGGTGCCGCGAAGGCGGTCAGGCAGCCGGCCAGTCCGGCGGCTGCGATCATGGTAAACTTGTGCATTGGGTCGTCCTTTCAGCTTCCTGAGACGGCCAAGCGGAATGGCCGACGATGCACGCAAAGCGCGCGCCGCCTTGTCCACGTCCTTGATCTACACCGGAAGTGCGCAGCCCCTGGCAGTGCGTCTTC
Organism: Rhodospirillaceae bacterium N.6G; assembly: GCA_046233115.1. Taxonomy (GTDB): domain Bacteria; phylum Pseudomonadota; class Alphaproteobacteria; order Kiloniellales; family JACOMY01; genus JACOMY01. The sequence goes on from JBJXHM010000001.1 coordinate 669,791, forward strand.
GCGCCGGGGCACTGGCGAGGTGTTGTGGTTTCCCGCTCTCAGCCATCGCACCATCCCTAACAGACTCAAGACAGGCAATGCAAATCGCGGAGGGTTCTCTCTGCTATGCGTTGACCTGTAACCGGCTCCGAGCCGCACGTGGAAGTGGCGTTGGGCTGCAGCCGGCAGCGGCTCTTGCTGCGGGCAAGACCGATTGGTGCCAGCGCTGAAGGCGACTATGCTGCGCAGCGACTCCGCAGCAACGGCAGGGAAGAGTTCATGACGGTCCGGTCCATCGAAGGGTTCCATCCGGCTGCATTGCTGCTTGGCCTCTTGGCCAGCCTGGCGATTGCCCTGGCGGCGCAGGCCCGGACCGTGGAGGACAGTGCCGGGCGGCTGGTCGAGGTGCCGGAGACGATCGGCAAGGTCTTCGCCGCCGGGCCGCCGGCCTCGATTTTCCTCTATGTGCTGGCGCCGGAGACCATGACCGGTTGGCCGCGCGCGCCACGGCCGGAGGAACTGCCCTACATCTCGGCCCCCTACCGCGACCTGCCGGAGACCGGGCGGCTGACCGGGCGCGGCGGCGAGGCGAACCTGGAGCGGGTGCTGGCGATCGACCCCGACCTCATTTTCGACTTCGGCGCGATCAGCGAGACCTACGTCGATCTCGCCGACCGGGTGCAGGCGCAGACCGGTATCCCCTACGTGCTGATCGACGGACGCTTCGAGGCGACGCCGTCGGCGCTCCGGCGCATGGGCGCGATCCTGGGTGTGCCGGAACGCGGCGAGCGGCTGGCCGCCGCGGTCGAGCAGACCTTCGCCAAGCTGGACGCGATCCTGGCCGAGGTGCCGGAGGCCGAGCGGCCGCGGGTCTATCTGGCGCGCGGCCCGGACGGGCTGGAGACCGGCAAGCGCGGGTCGATCAACAGCGAGATCATCGAGCGGGCCGGCGGCATCAACGTCGCCGACGCGCCGGGCCGCGGCCGGCTGGTCAGAGCCTCGATCGAGCAGGTGATCGTGGCGGACCCGGAGGTCATCGTCACCTGGGACCCGCTCTTCTACCAAAGGGTCTGGAGCGATCCGCTCTGGGCCGGTATCACCGCGGTGCGCGAGGGCAGGGTCTATCTCTCTCCGACCGCCCCGTTCGGCTGGATCGACCGCCCGCCCTCGATCAACCGCATGATGGGGCTGATCTGGCTGGCCGGCCTGCTCTGGCCAGAGCGCTGGCAGGGCGACCTGGCCGCGGAAACGCGAGCCTTCTATGACCTCTTCTATCACGTGGCATTGGACCGGGCCGAGCTGGAGACCTTGATCGAATGGAGCGACGGACGGCCGCCGCGCTGATCGCGGGGCTGGGGCTGGCATTGCAGCTGCTGGCTCTGGTTGCGCTGATGATCGGTGCCTATCCACTCTCGCCCGAACAGGTCCTCTCGGCCCTGGTCGGCGAGGGCGAGGGCCAGGCGGCCGTGGTGGTGCTGAACGTGCGCCTGCCGCGGGTGGCGGCGGCGCTGCTGGTCGGGGCCGCCCTGGCCGCGGCCGGCGCCTCCTACCAGACGCTGTTCCGCAATCCGCTGGTCTCGCCGGATATCCTCGGGGTCTCGGCCGGGGCCGGATTGGGGGCGGTGCTCGGCATCTTTCTGTCGCTTCCGGTGCTGGCGATCCAGCTCTCTGCCTTCGCCGGCGGCCTGGTCGCGGTCGCCCTGGTCGGGCTGGTCGCCGGTGCCATCCGCCGGGCCGAGGCCACCCTGGTGCTGGTGCTGACCGGGGTGGTGATCGGGGCCTTGGCCGGTGCGGTCACCTCGCTGGTGAAGGTCATGGCCGATCCCTACGACCAGCTCCCGGCCATCACCTTCTGGCTCTTGGGCTCGCTCGCCAGTGTCACCTCGGCCGACGTGCTGCCGATCCTGCCGGCCGTGCTGCTAGGGCTGCTGCCGCTGGTGCTGCTGCGCTGGCGCATCAACGTGCTGGGGCTGGGCGACGAGGAGGCGCGCGCACTTGGTATCGAGGCGCAGCGCCTGCGCATCGCGGTCATCCTCGCCGCCACCCTGGTCACCGCCAGCGTCACCGCCCTGGCCGGCGTGGTCGGCTGGGTCGGGCTGGTGATCCCGCATCTGGCGCGGATGCTGACCGGGCCGGACTTCGGCCGGCTGCTGCCGGTGGCGACCCTGCTGGGGGCGGGCTACCTGCTGCTGGTCGACACCCTGGCGCGTTCCATCGCCGCCACCGAGGTGCCGCTCGGCATCCTGACGGCGATCATCGGCGCGCCCTTCTTCATCTGGCTGCTGGCGCGCGGCCGGCGGGCCTGGTCGTGATGCTCGCCGCCGAGGCACTCTCGATCGGGCATGGCGGCCGGGCCATCGGCAGCGCCATCGACCTGCGCCTGGCGCCGGGCCGGATCTGCTGCCTGATCGGGCCAAATGGTTGCGGCAAGACCACGCTGTTCCGCACCCTGCTGGGCCTGATCCCTGCCGTCGCCGGGCAGGTCACGATCGACGGCGCGCCGCTGGAGCGGCTGTCGCGGGCCGAGATTGCCCGGCGCCTGGCCTACGTGCCGCAGAGCCAGGTGCCGCCCTTTCCCTGGACTGCAGGCGAGATCGTCCTGATGGGCCGCACCGCCAGGCTAGGTCTCTTCGGCCAACCCGGTCCCGAGGATCGCCGGGTGGCACAGCAGGCGCTGGAGCGGCTGGGCATCGGCGACCTGACGGGGCGCGAGTTCGGCCGTCTCTCCGGCGGTCAGCGCCAACTCGTGCTGATCGCCCGGGCGCTGGCGCAGGAGACGCCGATCCTGGTGATGGACGAGCCGACTGCGGCGCTGGACTTCGGCAACCAGGCCCTGGTGCTCTCCGAGATTGCTGGGCTGGTCCGGGCAGCGGCGGGCGAGGGGCGGGGCGTGCTGCTCTCGACCCACGACCCCGACCAGGCCTTCGCGCTCGACGCCGAGGTCGCCCTAATGCAGGAGGGCCGCCTGCGGGCCCTGGGACGGCCCGCCGAAGTGCTGACCGGCGCGGCGCTCAGCGCCGTCTACGGCATCCCGGTCCAGGTCGAGACGACGGCAAGCGGCCGCAGGGTCTGCTCCCCTAGTCTGGTTCGGCGCTCCGGCTGATTGCGAAAAGCTCGTCGCACGCCGAGATCCCCTTTGATCCAAATCATGTCCCCAGGATCGAAAGCGGTTCAGACAGAGCCCATGTCTGGAAATCGATCCCGCCGCCGGACATATGCGGCGGGGCAAAGCTGGGAGGAGGCGACCATGAGTGTGAAGGTTCCGAACGAAGGCTGGGTCGTCGTCTGCGACGGCGCCAAGGCCCTGTTCCTGCACAACGAGGGGGATAGCGTCTATCCGAATCTCAAGACCGAGCAGGTGATGAACCGGCCGGCACCGCCGGCGCGCGAGCTGGGCTCCGACCGGCCGGGCAGGACGCATGAGTCGCATGGGCACGGTCGCTCGGCGATGGAGCAGCCCGATCTGCACGAGGCCGCCGAGGCCGAGTTCCTGGGCGACGTCGCCGCCCAGCTTGGGCGGCTGCAGGCGGAGGGCTCGCTGGCAAGCCTGATCCTGGTGGCACCACCGCGGGCGCTGGGCACGCTGCGCAAGGCGCTGCCGGCAGCGGTTCAGTCGGTCGTCTCGGCGGAGCTGGCCAAGGACCTGGTGAGCCTGCCCCTGTCGGAGATCGAGGCCCACCTCTCGGCCTGAGTTGGCCCCGTCTAGCCTCCGGTCATCGCACGGGCGCTGGCCTGCATGGTGGCGCGGGTGAGCTCTAGGTCCGCGTCGGTCAGAGCCAGCGAGGGGTAGGTCTTGCCCGGTGACTTCAGGATGCCGTTGGCGCGCAGGCCGTCGTTCCAGCGCTGCGCGAGGCCTGCATCGCCGGCCAGCACGCTGCGGTAGTCCCTGGGGTCCTGGTCGGTGAAGACCACCTCGAAGAGGGTGGGGTCGCCGACGACACGGTAGGGTAGGCCGGTCGGGTCCAGCGCCTCGCGCACCTGGCCCATCAGGGTCTCGCCGATCCCGCACAGGCGCTCGTACTGCCCGTCGCGCTTCAGGATCTCCAGGCTCTTGAGGCCGGCGACCGCGGCCACCGGGTTGCCGGAGAGCGTGCCCAGCAGCATGAGGAAACCCTCCGGCCCTACCGCGGCCTTGTCGAAGTGGGCCATGATGTCGGCGCGCCCGGCCAGGGCTGCCAGCGGGAAGCCGCCGCCGATCACCTTGCCCAGGGTGGCGACGTCGGGAACCACGCCATAGCGCTCCTGCGCGCCGCCGTAGGCCAGGCGGAAGCCGGTCACCACCTCGTCGAAGATCAGCACGATGCCGTAGCGGTCGGCCTCCTCGCGCAGCAGCTCCAGGAAGCCGGGCAGGGGCGGGATGATGCGCTGCAGGGGCTCGACGATGATGCCGGCGATCTTCTCGCCCATCTCGGCCAGCAAGGAGCGGATGTAGTCGGGATCGTTGAAGGGCGCGATCAGCACGTCGGCGGCGACGCCGGTGGGAATGCCGGCGCTGTCGGGCACCGGCTGCGGGAAGTTCACCAGCCGGGTCGGCGCTAGCGACATCTGCGCCTCCGGCCCCATGCCGTGATAGCCGCCCTCGAACTTCAGGATCTTTTCGCGGCCCGTGAAGGCGCGGGCCAGCCGCATGGCGTACATGTCAGCCTCGCTGCCGGTGCCGAGGTAGCGGATCTGCTCGGCGCAGGCGAGCGCGCCGACGATCTCCTCGGCCAGCGCGATCCCGGCCGCGTTGTTGGTGAAGAAGGTCTGCCCCTTGGGGAGTTGCTCCAGGACGGCTTCCAGCACCTCCGGATGGGAGTGGCCCAACAGCATCGGGCCCGACCCGATCAGCAGGTCGACGTAGGCCCTGCCGTCCTCGTCCCAGACCTGTGCGCCACGGCCCTCGCGGATGACCACCTCGGCGTCGAAGTTGCCGTAGCTGCCGGCCGGAAACACCGCACGGGCGCGCTCCACCCAATCGGCCTGGCTCAGAATCGGTCTCATCGCATCGCTCTCCTGCTCGCTGGTCTCAAGCCCACGCCACCTTCGCGCACCCGGTCCACGGTCGCCCAGCCTCAACTGAGGGCGTCTGGTGCGGATTCCTGCAACGCGGGGCTGCGCGGACGCAAGCTCTCAGGGTCCTAGGCCAGCTCTCCGACACCGTTGATGCCGCCAGGGGCTTGAGAGAGCAGGGGCTTGAGAGGGCAGGGGCGAGGACTGCCCTAGCTTCCGCTCGCTGCCCGGTGTTTTCGCTCGACAGGCATAGTGTACAGGCATACCGTTATTTCCTATGAATGGAACAAATGTATCAGACTCTGTCCTGGACCGGCTTACGGAAGAGTGGGACAGCCTGACGCCCGAGGCGCAGAAGGCGGCGCGTTACGTGCTGGAGAACCCACAGGACGTGGGGGTCTCGACCGTTCGCGAGATCGCCGAGGCGGCGAAGGTCAAGCCCAACACCTTCGTACGCATGGCGCGCCAGGTCGGCTTCGAGGGCTATGAGGATTTTCGCGCGCCCTTTCGCGAGGCGATCCGGCGCGGTGCGGTCAGCTTTCCCGACCGGGCGCGCTGGCTGCAGGAGATCGCGAAGTCGGGCGATCTGGGCGGACTCTATGCCGACATGGTGGGCGCGGCCATCCGCAACCTCGAAGAGACCTTCGCCGGCATCGATGCCGGACGGCTACGCGCTGCTGCGGAGGCGATCTGGGCCTCGCGCCATGTCTTCACCCTGGGCGTCGGGGTGAACAACGCCAATGCGCGAAACTTCACCTATCTCGCCTCCACCGGCATGGTGAACTTCCATGCGATCCCTCGGGCAGGCTCTGCGCCCGCCGACGACCTGGCCTGGGCCGACGGCCGCGACGTGCTGATCGCGATGACCTGCCGACCCTATCGCAGCGAGGTGGTGGAGGCGGTGCGCGTTGCCCGCGAGCAGGGCGTGACCGTGATCGGGATCTCCGACAGCCCGGCCAGCCCGATCGTCCGCCAGGCCCAGCACGGCTTCGTGGTGGCGGTGGACACGCCGCAGTTCTTCCCCAGCTCGGTCTCGGTGATCGCGCTGCTTGAGACCCTGCTCAGTTTCATCATCTCGGTGGCCTCGGAAGAGATCGTCGAGCGTGTCGAGCGCTTTCACCACCGGCGCCATCAGCTCGGCCTCTATCAGGAAGACCCGGAATGACCTTGTCACCGCCGCGCGCGCTTGCCGGGCACTTCTATTGCGACCCGGCGGTATTCGAGATCGAGAAGGCCGGGCTGATGGCGCGGACCTGGCAGTTCGCCGGACATGCCAGCCGGCTGAAGCGGCCGGGCGATTACCTCACCTTCGAGCTGGCCGGCGAGAGCCTCTTCTGCGTCAGGGATCGGGACGGCCTGGTGCGCTGCTTCTACAACGTCTGCCAGCATCGCGCCCATCATCTGGTCAGCGGCGAAGGCAATGCCAGCCTGCTGGTCTGCCCCTACCACGCCTGGACCTACGAGTTGAGCGGGCGGCTACGTGGTGCACCCAACGCCCGCGCGGTGCCCGGCTTCGACAGATCCGGGATCTGCCTCACAGAGGTGCGCTGTGAGGTCTTCCTGGGCTTCGTCTTCGTCAACCTGGATCCGGCAGCCTTGCCGATGGACGACTGGTTCCCCCGCGTCCGGGCCGAGCTCGAGGACTGGATTCCGGACTGGGAGGCGCTGGAGCCGCTGGAGTGGGTCGAGATCCCGGAGCGCTGCAACTGGAAGGTCTCGGTCGAGAACTACTCCGAATGCTACCACTGCAGCCTCAATCACCCGACCTTCGCCAAGGGGGTGGTCCGGCCGGAGACCTATGACATCCGGCCCCAAGGCTACTGCCTGCGCCACACCACCGAGTGCCAGAGCCTGGAGCGGATGACCTACCCGATCGACGCCGACAAGCGCCATGCCCGGGAGTATTCGAGCTGGTTTCTCTGGCCGCTATTCTCCTTCCAGGTCTACCCGGGCAACTTGCTGAACAGCTATCACTGGCGTCCGCTGGACGCCGGGCGGGTGGTGGTCTGGCGCGGCTGGTTCACGCCCGGGGGCCACGACGACGAGGCGATCCGGCGCCTGGCCCGACAGGACCGAACGACCACCGTCGAGGAGGACATCCGGCTGGTGGAATCGGTACAGCGCGGGCTCGGCTCGCGCGGCTATCGGCCAGGCCCGCTGATCGTCGACCCGAAGGGTGGAGTCCGGTCCGAACATGCGCTGGCTGCGCTGCAGGGCTGGATGCGCGACGCGGTCGAGGGGGCGCGCTGAGCGACCGGCGTCAGGTGGTCTTGGTGCTGCGTCTGCGTCCCGTGGAGAACCTCATATCGGGATCGACGAGGCGGTGGTCCGGGCCACTCCAGGCATAGGCGAGCAGGCAGGGGTCGAACTCTCCGGTGGTGATCCGGTGTTCTTCGCCAGACTTGTTCAGGATCAGCGATCCGGGGGCATAGACCGCCAGTTCGTTCTCCGACCAGGCGCCGGAGATCGAGATGTAGCTCTCTTCGATATCCCGGTGGCTGTGCTGGGGGTAAGTCGTCTGCGGCGCGAAGAGCACGAAGCCGAGGATCAGCCGCTCCGTCCTGACCGGCCCCTTGGGCCCCAGCACCTCGCAGTAGGCGTACTTCTTGGCCAGGGTCTTGGGCACGCGCTCGTAGCCGTACTCCCAGGTGAGCAGATGGGCGACCCGCTCCAGCGCCCGGCTGATCCCGGGAAGGGCTCTGCTCGCGGCCAGGTCGAAAGCGCGCGGCAGGTGCGCTGTCACCGGAAGCTGCGCCGGCACCCGTTCCGCCACCTCCGGATTGGAATCGATCACGGCGGAGAGGGCGTCGCGCACCCGCTTGCGGTGGCTGCGGATTGCCTTGCTGCCGCCGGACGAGCCCTGGCGATAGAGCATCTCGAACTCGTGCAGTAGGTAGATCCAGTGCGGGCAGTCCCTCAGGTGCTGTGCCTGGCGGGCCTCGGTCGGGAACTCGTAGGCGTCGCTCTCTCCGTCCATCGTCGCGCGCCGCCGTGTCAGTCGAGGCCCGGTACGACCGGGACGACGACGCGCCCGCGGACCTTGCCCTCCAGGAAGAGCGGGGCGGTCTCGGCAACCCGGTCCAGCGGCACCTCGGTCACCATGGCCTCCAGCCGCGCCGGGTCCAGCTCGCCGGCCAGCCGCTGCCAGGCGACGATCCGTTCGGCCGTCGGGCACATGACGCTGTCCACGCCCTTCAGGGTGACGCCGCGCAGGATGAAGGGGGCCACGCTGGTCGGCAGGTCCATGCTGCCGGCCAGACCGCAGGCCGCGACCACGCCGCGATAGCGCATCATCGACAGCAGGTTGGCCAGCACCGTGCCGCCGACCACATCCACTGCTGCGGCCCAGCGCTCCTTGTTCAGGGGGCGGACCTTGCCGGTCAGCTCGGCGCGGTCGACGATGGAGGCAGCCCCCAGGCCGGTCAGGTAGCCGGCCTCCGACGGGCGCCCGGTCACCGCGGCGACCTGGTAGCCCTTGGCGGCCAGCAGGGCGACGGCCACACTGCCGACGCCGCCGGAGGCACCGGTCACCACCACCTCGCCGGATTCCGGTCCGATCCCCTCGCTCTCCAGGGCCATCACGCAGAGCATGGCGGTGTACCCGGCGGTGCCGATGGCCATGGCCTGGCGCAGCGACAGGCCCTGGGGCAGGGGGACCAGCCAGTCGCCCTTGACCTGCGCGCGCTCCGCCAGCCCGCCCCAGTGCCGCTCGCCCACGCCCCAGCCGTTCAGGACCACGCGGTCGCCAACGGCATAGGCGGGATGGCGGCTTTCGGAGACGATGCCGGAGAAGTCGATGCCCGGCACCATCGGGAAGCTGCGCACGACCGGGGCGCTGCCGGTGATCGCCAGCGCATCCTTGTAGTTCAGGGTCGACCAGGCGACCTGGACCGCGACCTCCCCCTCGCCGAGAGCCTCGAAGGTGACCTCTTTCTGGCCGACGCTCTGTGCCTCGTCGTCCTTCTCGATCAGGATTGCCTTGGTCATGGGGACCTCTTCTCAGTGTGTTGCCAGGGTAAAGAAACCGTCCGCGAAGCGATGCAGTGGCTCCGCGCGACCTTCGAGCTTGGCGCGGAGTACCGCGCCTTCCCAGCCGATCCAGAAGAACGCGGCCAGCGCCTGCGGATCGTGGTGTTCGGGGATCTCGCCCGCGTGTTGCGCTGCGGCGAGGCAGAGGGCGGTGCGGCGCTGCCAGTCCTCCAGTACGCCGATCAGGCGGGCACGGAAGGCAGCCGGCAGCGCCGCCATCTCCTGGCCCAGGTTGCCGACCAGGCAGCCGCGCCGGAAGCCGTGCCGCGCCATGCCGGAGACCGCATCGGCGACGAAGCCCTGCAGGCGATTCATCGGTGCCAGCTCCGCGTCCTGGAACCAGTGGTCCAGCTTGGCGACGAAGTAGGCGTGATAGGCCTCGATCAGGGCGGCGCCAAAGTCGGCCTTGGATTTGAAATGATAGTAGAAGCTGCCTTTCGGCACCCCGGCGGTCTGCAGCAACTCGTCGATGCCGACCGAGGAATAGCCCTTCTCCGTCAAATGGACGAGGCCGGCGCGGAGCAGCGCTTGGCGCGCGGCCTGATCGGCCGCCGCCTTGCGTGGACGGCCGCGGCGGCGCGGCGCCGCGCTCTGTGTTGTCGGGGTGGTCTGCTCCATGAGAATTTTTTAGACCAATCCGTCTAATAAAGGCAAGCGGGTGCGACGGATCGGACTGCCTGACCGTCTGGCCGTTGACCTCCAGGTCTGGGTTGCTTAGATTGAGCGAGCGCTCATTCACTCTAGCCGGCGGGACAAGCCGGTGGGTTGGGCAGGCCACTGGTCGGAGGAACGCCATGCGCTATGCGAACGAGGTGATGAACCGTCTGTCGCCCGAGGAGATCCGGGATTTTCAGACCGACCGTCTGCTTCGTCAGATTCAATACTGCTACGACAACTCCGCGTTCTACCGGATGCGCTTTCGGGAGATCGGGGCCGAACCGGGCGATGTACGCTCGCTGGACGACTTCCAGCGACTGCCGATCCTGATCGACAAGGAGCAGGAGCGGCTGAGCCAGGCCCAGTCGATGGAACAGGCCGGGCACCCCTTCGGCATGCATCTCTGCAGTGGGCCCGAGGACGTGGCGGTCACCGCCACCACCAGCGGCACCACCGGCCTACCGACCTTCACCTACACGCTCGGGCGGTCGGACATCGGCCTCTTGAACGACGGGGTGAAGATGATGTTCGGCCACGCCGGGATCGGCTGGGGCGATCGTGTTCTCTTCGCCCACGCGCTGGGCATCTACGCGACCTCCGCCCTGCTGCCGCCGATCCGCCAGACTGGCGTACTGCCGATCGACGTGGACGTGCGCGGCGGTGCGGAGATGATCCTGAAGTTCGCAGACATGACCAAGCCGGTGGCGGCGATGATGACGCCATCGCTGGCGCAGCACCTGATCGACCGCATCCCGCAGGAGCTCGGCTGCTCGCCGCGCGACCTGGGCCTGCGCGCGCTCTACGTCGTCGGCGAGATCGGCGTGGGGATTCCCGCGATCAAGCACAGGATGGAAGAGGCTTACGGCTGCCGGGTCTATGACTGGATCGCGCCGGTGGGCCAGACCATCGCGGTCTCCTGCGACTCACACACCTACCACGGCATGCATGCCATCACCCCGGATACCGACCTCTATCCCCTGGACCTGGTCGACCCCGACACCAAGGAGCACCTGCCGATCACCGACGGGGTGGTGGGCGAGGCGATCTACACCTCGCTCAACCGCAAGACCCTGCCGGTGCTGCGCTTCGCTTCCGGTGATGTGATCCGCGTCCACACCAAGCCCTGTCCGGCCTGTGGCTTCAAGGGCGCGCGGCTGGAGGTCGTAGGCCGGTCGGACGACATGCTGATCGTCAAGGGGGTCAACGTCTATCCCGGCGTGATCAAGCAGGTGCTGAACGAGTTCCAGGGGGATCTCAGCGGCGAGCTGCGCATCGTCCTCGATACCCCGCCGCCGCGGGTTGAGCCGCCGCTGAAGGTCAAGGCTGAACTCGCCCGCACCATGAGGGGCGAGGAGCTGGCAGCGCTGGAAGAGCGGGTGAAACACGCGATGCACCAGCGGCTGCGCCTGACGCCGAAGTTCGAATGGGTCGAGCCCGGCGGCCTGCCGCGCGCGATGGCGAAGACGCCGCTGTTCGAGAAGGCCTACTGACCCGCCAGCCGCCTGAAACATTCGATAGAACAAAGGGAAACGACATGAGCCTACCCACCTTCGAGTGCCTCTCGCTCTCTCTTGAGGAAGACACGCTGACCGCCCGCCTGAGCCGGCCGGAGCAACTGAATACCGTCAACACCACGCTGCTGCAGGAACTGGTGAAGCTGTCGGAGTTCCTGCGCGATCGGCCGGACATCCACTTCCTGATCCTGGGCCATGAGGGCAAATACTTCTCGGCCGGCGCCGACTTGGCGCTGGTGCGCGAGATGGTGCGCAACCCCGAGGTCATGCGCATCCATCAGAACGTGGCGCACGACATGATGGCGAAGATGTCGGGCATCGAGCAGATCTCCTTCGCGGCGATCCAGGGCTCGGCCTACGGCGCCGGCGTCGCCATCGCCATGACCTGCGACTTCCGGGTGATGGCCGACCACACGGTCGTCAACCTGCCGGAGACCAAGCGCGGCATGTTCCTCACCTACGGCTCGACCCCGAAGCTGGTCCACACCGTGGGCCTGGCGCGAGCCAAGGAGATGATCATGTACGCCGAGGACTATACGGCCCAGCAGTGCCTGGAGGTCGGGGTGGCGCAGCACGTGGTGCCGGCCGACCAGGTCTACGACACGATCAAGGAGCGCATCGCCGTGCTGCGCGACCGCAACTGGCGCTCGATCCGCATCGCCAAGCGGATCGCCAATGCCGCCGTGCCGGCCGATATTGGCAACATGATCATGCCCGAGCCCGAGTTGGTGGAGGGCATCATGATGGACGAGGACATGACCCGGCGACTGGAAGCCTTCCTGTCGAAGAAGAAGTAGGGCCCTGGCGCGAGCGGTTCCGCAGCTGGCGTTCGGGCCGCGGAACCGCTGCCGTGGCGGAGCGGCCTGTTGCCAGGCGCGCCCGATCGTGATTGGAAGACGGTCTTCCTCGGCGATCGAGGTGTCGGATGGAGGGCGGGGATGCCGTCGACCTTGGACAGTCTGCCGGAGGCCGAGCTGACGCAGGATCTCGCGATCGCGTCTGCGCGGACCGTGGCGCTGTCGGCACTGTTGTCTTTCTCGGCGATCGGCTTCCACGCGACCACGACGCGCCACATCACCGAGCGGGCGGCGGTCAGCGTGGGGTCGCTCTACACCCACTTCAGATCGAAGGAAGACATCCTCTACTACTGGACGCTTGCCGGCCATCGCAGCGCGCTGGCCGTGCTGGGCCACGCACTTGAGCAGGCTTCCGACGCCGAAGACCAGGTGGCGGCCATCGTCCACGACCTGACGCGCTGGCACATCCACTATCAGACCCTGTCTCAAGTGGCCACGACCCAGCTCCGCGCGCTCAACGCCGAGCACTATGCGGAGGTGCGCCAGTACCGACAGGAGATCTCCGAGGGCCTCGGCGGTCCGATCGACGCGGGGCAACGCCTGGGCGCCTTTCGGATCACCGATCGCAGGCTGCTGATGAACGCCCTCTTCGCGATGATCCTGGACGTCTCGCGCTGGTTCCCGCGCGACGGCAGCCTCGATGCCGCCAGCGTCGCCAGCGGCTATGCCGCGCTTGCGCGCGCGATGCTGCGCGCGAGCAGCCGCTGATCGCCCGGTCCTTGCCGAAAGTCTGTCCTCCAAAGACAATCGTAGGAAGCGAACCCGACGCACACTCCGGACCGGCCCGAGGATGTCACGCGCGACGCGGCGACATCGAAACGATCGGGCGTGACCGAGAAGCGGAGGATTCTCATGCACTTGAGAAAGCTGGCCCTGACAGCGGGCGTAGCCTGTGTCGGAGCGGCCTACGTGGGACTGGCCTGTTTGACGCTGCCGGCTCTTGCCGAGGATCAGGGTGGTCAGGCACCTGAAGAAGCCGCCGTGGGCTCGCCCGATGCGACCAGGGTGATCGACGGCAACTACATTCCCAACCCGCCGCCGCATTTCGCCGGCGAGGTCCAGCTCAACGCCTACGACTCGGTTCCCTTCTGGCCGCCGCGCATCGTGGCGCCGGAGGACGCGCCCAACATCCTGCTGATCATGACCGACGATACCGGCTACGGCGCGGCCTCCACCTTCGGCGGCGTGATCCCGACGCCGGCCCTGGACGAGTTGGCGGCAGAGGGCCTGCGCTACACCAACTTCAACTCGACCGCGCTCTGCTCGCCCTCGCGCGCCGCGCTGCTCACCGGTCGCAACCATCACAATGTCGGCTTCGGCAACATCGCCGAGGCCTCCACCGGCTTTCCCGGCTACGATGCCGAGATCGGACGTGACGCAGTCTCGATCGGCGGGATCCTGCGGGCCAGCGGCTACAACACCTCCTGGTACGGCAAGAACCACAACACCCCGCCCTGGGCCGAGAGCCAGGTCGGTCCCTTCGACCAGTGGCCGACCGGCGAGATCTTCGGCTTCGACCACTTCTACGGCTTCATGGGCGGCGACGCCAACCAGTGGCAGCCGAACCTCTACAACGACACCACGGCGATCTATCCCTTCCGCGACAACCCCGGCTGGAACCTGATCACCGCCGAGGCCGACGACGCCATTCGCCAGATCGAGACCCTGAACTCGGTCGATCCCGACAAGAAGTTCTTCGTCTATCTCGCCCCCGGCGCCACCCACGCACCGCACCACCCGACCAAGGAGTGGGTCGAGAAGATCCATGCCATGCACCTCTTCGACCAGGGCTGGAACAGCCTGCGCGAGGTGATCTTCGCCAACCAGAAGCGGCTCGGCGTCATCCCCCAGGACGCCAAGCTGACCCCCTGGCCCGAGGGGCTGAAGCAGTGGGAGGCGCTCGGCGCCGACGAGAAGAAGCTCTTCATCCGCCAGGTCGAGGTCTATGCCGCCTATCTCGCCTACGCCGACCACGAGACCGGTCGCGTGATCAAGGCGATCGAGGACATGGGCAAGCTGGACGACACGCTGATCATCTACATCGTCGGCGACAACGGCTCCTCGGCCGAGGGCTCGCCGATCGGAACGCCGAACGAGGTGGCGCAGTTCAACGGTGTGACCCCGCCGGTCGAGCTGCAACTCGAGCGATTCTACGACAATTGGGGCGACGAGGAGACCTACCCTCACATGGCGGTCGGCTGGACCTGGGCCTTCGGCACGCCCTTCAAGTGGACCAAGCAGATCGCCTCGCACTTCGGCGGCACCCGCCAGGGGATGGTCATGGCGTGGCCCAAGCGGATCAAGGACAAGGGCGGAATCCGCAACCAGTTCAGCCACTTCATCGACATCGTTCCGACCCTGCTGGAGGCCACCGGCATCCCCGCGCCGCAGTTCGTCTACGGCATCGAGCAGAAGCCGATCGACGGCACCTCGATGGTCTACACCTGGGACGCCAAGCCGGACGGTCCGACGCGGCACAAGGTCCAGTATTTCGAGATGTTCGGCAACCGCGGCATCTACAACGACGGCTGGTATGCCAACACCAAGCCGATCGTGGACCCCTGGCAGCTCTTCTCGGTTCCGCCGGTGGACGTGATGAACAGCTACGAGTGGGAGCTCTACGACCTGACCAAGGATTGGACCCAGTTCACCGACCTGGCCGCCGAGATGCCCAAGAAGCTGCGCGATCTGAAGGAGCTCTTCATCCGCGAGGGCGGCAGGTACAACGTCTTCCCGCTGAACAACGCTCTGGCGACGCGAATGGTGACGCCGCGCCCCAGCCCGATCGCCGGGAAGACCCACTTCGAGTATACCTACCCGGTGGCCGGCAATCCGAACGGTTCCGAGCCGCTGTTGCTGAACGCCTCCTACAAGCTGGTGGCGGAGGTCGAGGTCGGTGAGAAGGGCGGCAACGGCATGCTCTTCACCCAGGGCGGCAAGTTTGGCGGCCACGGCTTCTACATCCTCGATGGCAAGCCGGTCCACACCTGGAACCTGCTGGACCTGGAGCGGGTGCGCTGGGCAGCCCCGGAGGCGCTGACCCCCGGCAAGCACGTGATCGAGTTCCACTTCAACTACGACGGCCTGGGCTTCGGCACCTTCGCCTACAACAATCTCAGCGGCGTCGGCCGCTCGGCCGAGGGCGTGCTGATCGTCGACGGTAAGGAGGTCGACCGCAAGAAGATGGAGCGCACCATCCCGATCACCCTGGCCTGGGACGAGAGCCAGGACATCGGCATGGACACCCTGACCGGGGTCAACGACGCGGACTACCAGGTGCCCTTCCGCTTCGACGGCAAGATCGAGAAGATCACCTTGGACATCACCCGGCCGCAGTTGAGCCCGGAGGACATCATGAAGCTGGAGGCCGCCGCGAGCGCCCAGGGCGACAAGGGCTAGGCAGTCTGCGCTAAGCGCTACGGGATGCTCCGCCTCAGCCTGCCGGCAGCAGGCGGAGCACTTCTCGCCGTAGGATCTCGGCCAGCTCCAGGGCCAACGGTGGGGCGTCCGGGGCGCGGAGCAGCCTGACCTCAATGTCCGGCAGCGCAGGCAGGCCGGCCCTATGGTCGAGGCAGACCAGGTCGCCGGGCAGGCCGTGCTCGATCCGCACCGCCAGCCCCAGGCCGGCCCTGAGCGCGCCCCAAATACCGGCTAGGCTGGGGGTGGTCACTGCGGGCTGCCAGCGAATCTTGGCCTGCTCCAGTGCCGCCAGCACCGCCTGGCGGAAGAGGCAGGGGTGCGGGTAGAGCACCAGGGGAAGCGGGGTCTCGACGGGCAGAGCCGGTTCAGGCTCCTTGGCCAGCCAGCGCATCGGTAGGGTCGAGAGCAGCTCACCGTCGCTGCTGCCCGCCGGGAAGAAGGTCAGGGCGACGTCGATCCGGTTGGCGGCGACCTCGGCGGAGAGGACATAGTTCAGTCCGGCGCGAACATCGACATGCGCGGCCGGGTGATCGGCCGAGAAGGCCGACAGCGTCGCC
The DNA here is from genome assembly GCA_046233115.1 of Rhodospirillaceae bacterium N.6G. Taxonomy (GTDB): domain Bacteria; phylum Pseudomonadota; class Alphaproteobacteria; order Kiloniellales; family JACOMY01; genus JACOMY01. Next base: position 685,796 of record JBJXHM010000001.1, read on the forward strand.
GGCATCACGTCGTCGAAGAAGTCCTGTGGCAGGCCGAGCCGCACCGGCGCCGGGCTGACCGCCGAACCCAGCGCCAGCGCCGCCTCGTCGTGCAGCGCCACGATGCGCCGCGCGTAGGCCACCAGGGCCTCGCCAGCCTCAGTCGGCACCAGACCTCTACCCTTGCGCGCGAAGAGCTTGCTGCCGGTCTGCTGCTCCAGCTTCTTCAACTGCATGGAGATCGCCGACTGCGAGCGACCGAGCTGGATCGCGGCGCGCGCGAAGCTGCCTAGGTCGGTCCCGGCGATCACGGCACGCAGCGCGTCGATGTCGAAGGTTGTAGTCACTTCCGATTCCCTGAATTGAAACTTCAAAGATATTCGTTTTTCGTAAGTGTGTGCCACTGCTAGCCTCTGGGTCAATCCCTCCGGCGTTGGCCGGACGGCGTTCCCCAGAGGAGGTAGAATGGCAGAGGCAACGGCAGCGGCCGCAGGAGAGCACCGCGACATGCTGGTCATCGTTGTGGCCGGCGGCACGGTCCTGGCGCTGGCCTTCGGCGTCCGCTCGGTTTTCGGCGGCGTGTTGCAGCCGCTCTCCGACGACCTCTTCGGCGGCAGTATCGGGATCTTTTCGCTCTCGATCGCGATCCAGAACCTGGTTTGGGGCCTGGCGCAGCCGGCTTTCGGCGCCTTGGCGGACAAGTTCGGCGACCGAGTGGCCCTCTGGCTCGGCTTCCTCTGCTACCTGCTTGGCATGGCGATCTGTGTGGTCGGGACCACCCCCTTGGCGCAGCACCTGGGGGCCGGACTGCTGGTCGGCATGGGCATCTCGGGAACCGCCTTCGGCACGGTGCTGGCCGTGGTGGGGCGCGCGGCGCCGGTGGAGAAGCGCACCGCCTACCTCGGCATCGCCTCGGCCATGGGCTCGGCCGGGCAGGTGGTGCTGCCGCTGCTGGTCTCCTGGCTGATCACCTTGCTGGACTGGCGGGTGACCTTGGTGGTGATGGCCGGGCTGCTGCTGCCGATGGCACTCTGCATCCCCTTCCTCAAGGCCAAGCCACGCGCTGAGGCCGCCGCCGAGAGCCCTTTGGTGCTGTCGCAGACCCTGCAGCAGGCCTTCGGCCATCCGAGCTTCGCCCTGCTGAGCCTTGGCTTCTTCGTCTGCGGCTTTCACCTCGCCTTCATCACCGCGCACCTGCCGAACTTCGTGCAGAGCGCCTGTATCGGCAGTGGCAGGACCCCGGCGGAGTTGCGAGGGCTGGGCCTGCAGGCGCTGGCCCTGGCCGGGCTCGCCAACATCGTCGGCACCCTGCTGGCCTCGCGGCTGGGCGGGATCTTTCCCAAGCCCTACGTGCTGTCCGCGATCTATGCGCTCAGGGCCGTGGTGATCCTGCTGTTCATCGCGTTGCCGGTGACGCCGACCTCGGTGCTGCTCTTCGGCCTGGCGATGGGCGGGCTCTGGCTCTCGACCGTGCCGCTGACCAGCGCGCTGGTGCTGGTGATGTTCGGCCCGCGCGCCATGGGCACGCTCTTCGGCTTCGTCTTCCTCAGCCACCAGCTCGGCGGTTTCGCCGGGGTCTGGCTGGGCGGGATCTACTTCGCCAACTACAACAACTACGACACGGTCTGGTACCTGGCGATCGCGCTCGGCCTCTTCTCCGCCCTGGTCCACCTCTTCGTGCAGGAGGCACCGGCGCCGGCAAGGGCGGCGGCCTCAGCGAGCTAGCCGCAGCGACCAATCCCCGCTTCCCTGTTCTCCTGACGGCCTCGGTGATCTAGTCACCTTTGGTAGCCCCGGTCCGGTGGCATGACGATCCCGTCAAGGGAACGCGATTGGAAATGACGGACGAAGCGAAGGCAGCACCTCTTGCCGGCCCGCGGCAGAGGGCACGGGAGCGGATCATCGCGCCGGTCGCCCGCGAGCTGAAGGCGGCGGGCTGGCTCTCCGTGCTCGCGGGCTGCCTCTGGCCGCTGCAGGCGGCGGCCATCGCCTGGGCGGTTTCCGGCTGGGTGGAGGGTGCCCCGGTGCTGGAGCGCGCGGCGCTGGCCGCCGCGGTCTTCCTGCTCTGCGGCCTGCTGCGTGCTCTCCTTGAGCAGCGCGCGGGCGCCCTGCTGTTCCGCGCCGCCGATCGGACCATTGCCCGCGAACGTGCCGCCTTGATCGGACGGGAGGCCCGCACCACCGCCGGCATAGGCTCCGCCGCCGTGGCCTCGCTGGTGGTGCAGAAGCTGCCGCTGCTGCAGCCCTGGATCACCCGCTACCACGTGGCGATGACGCGGGTCTCGGTGCTGCCGCTGCTGCTGCTCGTGCTCGCCTTCTCGCTGTCCTGGGTGGTGGGGCTCACCCTGCTGGTCGCCGGGCCGCTGATCCCGGTCTTCATGGCGTTGGTCGGCATGGCGGCCGAGAGCGCATCGCGCCGGCAGATGGACGAGATCGGCACGATGAACGCCATGCTGATGGACCGGCTGTCGGCGCTGCTCGACATCCGCCTGCTCGGCGCGTCGGAGCGGGCGGCCGAGGACTTCGCGGCCAGGGCGGAGTCGTTGCGCCGCCGCACCATGGCGGTGCTGCGGATCGCCTTCCTCTCCTCCACGGTGCTGGAGCTCTTCTCGGCGATCGGTGTGGCCCTGGTCGCGGTCTTCGTCGGCTTCACCCTGCTGGGTGAGATCGGAATCGGGAGCTGGGGGACGCCGTTGACCCTGGGCGAGGGCCTCTTCCTGCTGCTGATTGCGCCCGAGTTCTTCCAGCCGCTGCGCGACCTGGCGGCGGCCTGGCACGACCGCGCCGCGGGCTACTCCGTGGTGGCCGAGCTCGATGCGCTGGACGCGGCCGAGCGGGTCGCCATCGTCGGCAAGGGGGACGCGGCTCCACCGCTGGAGGGCCCGCTTTCCCTGCGCATGGAGGGGGCGGTCGCTGCACTTCCCGGTCGCGAGGTCGCGCTGCCCGACCTGGTCCTCGGCCCCGGCCGGTCGCTTGCCCTCATCGGGCCGAGCGGGGTGGGGAAGACCACGGCGCTCTCAGCGCTCGCCGGGCTGGTGCCGCTGGCCGCTGGCCGGATAGAGGTCTGCGGCGAGACCCTGGGGGCGGAGACGGCGGATCGCTGGCGCGCCCGCCTGGCGACCCTGCCGCAGCGTCCGCACTTTCCCGACACCACCCTCGGCGCCTGGCTGGATCCGGCCGGGAGCGGAGCCGATCCCTGGCCGGCCTTGCGGTTGGCCGAGGCGGAGCGGATCGTCGAGCGCCTGCCCCAGGGCCTGGCGACCCGGCTGGGCGAGAGCGGCGGCGGCGTTTCCGGCGGCGAGGCGCGGCGCCTGATGCTGGCGCGTGCGGTGATGGAGGGCGGCGACCTGATCCTCGCTGACGAGCCGACGGCGGATCTCGACGCCGATACCGCGGCCAGGATCATCGCCGTGCTCCACCGGCTGAGCCGGGAAGGGAAGGCGGTCATCGTCGCGACCCACGACCCGGCGCTGGCCGCGGCCATGGACGCGCGCGTGGAGATCGCGCCGTGAGCCCGGTGCTGCGCGTGATCCGGCTGCTGCTGGGCGCGGCGCCCTGGGCCATGGCGCGCGGTGCCGCGCTCGCGGTCGCGGTGCTGCTGATGGGGGCTGCGCTGCTGGGCCTCTCCGGCTGGTTCATCACCGCGACAGGCCTGGCCGGGCTGGCCGGCATCGGGATCGCCTTCGACGTCTTCCGGCCCTCGGCCGGGGTGCGCTTCCTGGCGCTGGGGCGCACCGCGGCGCGCTACGGCGAGCGGCTGCTGACCCATGACGCGACCCTGCGCGCGCTGGCGGCGCTCAGGGTCAGCTTGCTGCGGCAGCAGGCCGGGCTGGGAGCACGCGCGCTGTTGCGGCTGCGCAGCGAGGGCGTGTTGACCCGGATCGTGGCGGACGTGGATGCGCTCGATGGGCTGGTGCTGCGGCTGCTGCTGCCGACCCTGGCCGCCCTGGTCACGCAAGCCGTCGTGTTCCTGGCGCTGCTCTGGCTGGTCGGCCTGCCGGTGGCCTTGGCGATCCTGGCCGGTACGCTTCCCGCCGCGACGCTGATCCTCTGGCACCTGGCCCGGTGCGCCCGCGGTCCGTCGGATGCCGGCGAACGCGAGAGCCAGGCGCTGCGCCGCGGCCTCATCGACATGATCCGGGACCGCGAGGCGCTGATCCTCTCGGGCCGGCTGGCGGAGCGGGAGGCTGAGCTCCGTGCGCTCGACGGGGCGTCCCGCCAGGCCGCTGCCGCGCTCGACCGCGCGGAGCGGTCCGCAGGCCTCGCGCTGTCGTCCCTGGTGGCTCTGGTCGCTGCGGCGGCCTTCGGCGCCGGTGCCTGGCTGCTGGCAGCGGGTGCTGTTGGTCCTGCCGAGGCGGTGATCGGTCTCTTCGTCGCGCTCGCGCTGGCCGAGACGGTCCTGCCGCTGCGGCGCGGCTTCGCCGAGCTGGGCCGGATGGTGGGGGCGGCCCGCCGCATCGACGGCGAGGAGGGCGCGGGGGTGCGGGCAGGCGGTCCCCCGCTTGCGCGGCCGGTGAGCCTGGTGGTCGCGCGGTCGGAAGTCGCCTTCACCGCCACGCCCGGCAAGACAGTCGCGCTGGCCGGTCCCTCCGGCTCGGGCAAGAGCACTCTGCTGACCCAGATCGCCGGGCTGGAGCCGGGGGAGGGGATCACCATCGCCGGGCGCGCGCCGACCGACTGGCAGGAGGCCTCCTTCCGCGATCACGTGACTCTGTTGCCGCAGCGCAGCGCGCTGATCGCGGGGACCATCCGGGACAATCTGTCTCTCGCCGGCCCGGAGCCGGACGAGACGCTCTGGGCGGCGCTCGATGGCGTCGCCCTGGCCGAGACAATTCGCGCACGGGGCGGCCTCGATGCCCGGCTGGGTGAGGGCGGGGCCGGGCTCTCGGGCGGCCAGGCGCGGCGTCTGGCCCTGGCGCGCTGCCTGCTGCGGCGGCCGGCGCTCCTGTTGCTCGACGAGCCGACCGAGGGGCTGGATGCGACCACGGCCGACCGGGTGCTGACCGGGCTGCGCCGGGCGCTGCCGGCTGCGGCGATCGTCGTGGCGCTGCACCGCGGTACGGACAACCCAGCCTTCGACGAGGTGCACAACCTATCCGTCTGATCGGTGACGATATCACCGAAGTCGGTGCCGGGTTGGCGTAGGCCTGCACGGTCGAGCCCGTCACCGCGAGTCGTTCTCGCGCGTGGGGCAAGCAAGAGCTGAGGAGACCAGGACATGGAGCTCGATATCGTCGATCTGTCACGCCTGCAGTTTGCGATGACAGCGATGTATCACTTCCTCTTCGTGCCGCTCACGCTGGGTCTGTCGATCCTCGTCGCGATCATGGAGACCGTCTACGTCATGACCGGCCGGCCGATCTGGCGGCAGATGACGAAATTCTGGGGCACGCTGTTCGGGATCAACTTCGTCCTGGGCGTCGCCACCGGTATCACCATGGAGTTCCAGTTCGGCATGAACTGGAGCTACTACAGCCACTACGTCGGGGACATCTTCGGCGCGCCGCTGGCGATCGAGGGCCTGATGGCCTTCTTCCTGGAGGCGACCTTCGTCGGGCTCTTCTTCTTCGGCTGGAACAAGCTGTCGAAGGTGGCGCACCTGGCGGTGGCCTGGCTGGTCGCGCTGGGCTCGAACTTTTCGGCGCTCTGGATCCTGATCGCCAACGGCTGGATGCAGAACCCCGTGGGGGCGGCCTTCAATCCCGACACCATGCGGATGGAGATGACCTCGTTCCACGAGGTGCTGTTCAACGAGGTGGCCCAGGCCAAGTTCGTCCATACCGTCAGTGCCGGCTATGTGACCGCGTCGGTCTTCGTGCTGGGCGTGTCGGCCTGGTACCTGCTGAAGGGCCGGCACATGCCGCTGGCCCGCCGCTCGATCACCATCGCGGCCTCCTTCGGCCTGGCCTCGGCGCTCTCCGTCGTGGTGCTGGGCGACGAGTCGGGCTACTCGGCCAGCCACACCCAGAAGATGAAGCTGGCCGCCATCGAGGGCATGTGGGAAACCCACCCGGCCCCGGCCCCCTTCACCGCCTTCGGTCTGCCCGACCAGGAGGCGCGCGAGACCCACTATAAGGTCGAGATTCCCTGGGTCATGGGCCTGATCGGCACCCGCTCGCTGACCAGGGAGATCCCCGGCATCAACGACCTGGTGGCCCAGGCGGAAGACCACATCCGCAGCGGCATCGTCGCCTACGATGCGCTGATGACGATCCGCACCCTGCGCGACAAGACTCCGCAGGCGGTGCGCGACACCTTCGAGGCCAACTCCCGCTACCTCGGCTACGCCTTCCTCTTGCTGCGCTACATGGACGACCCGCGCAAGGCGACGCCGGAGGACATCGAGCGGACGGCCTGGGACACCGCGCCCACCGTGGCGCCGCTGTTCTGGGCCTTCCGCATCATGGTAGGGCTCGGCTTCGCCTTCATCGCGGTCATGATCTACTTCTTCTGGCGCTCGTCCTTCCGCCAGCAGAGCTACCCGCGCTGGGCGCTCCGGCTCGCCGTGCTGATCATCCCGGCGCCCTGGATCGCGGCGGAGCTGGGCTGGTTCGTGTCGGAGTACGGCCGCCAGCCCTGGACCGTGGACGGCGTGCTGCCGACCGCGCTCTCGGTCAGCCACCTGAGCGTCCAGGACCTGCTGCTGACCCTGGTGGGTTTCGTCGCCTTCTACACGATCCTCTTCATCGTCGAGATGGGGCTGATGATTAAGTACATCCGCAAGGGCCCCTACCAGGACGTCAAGGAAACCGAAACCTGGGAGGCGCGGCACGAGCACCGTCTGCGCGCCCGTGACGGCAATGGGCCGTTCGCAGAGCCTGCGGAGTAACTGCCATGATCCTTCACGATCTCATCGCCTACGACGTCCTTCGCGTCATCTGGTGGCTGCTGCTCGGCGTGCTGCTGATCGGCTTTGCCCTGACCGACGGCTTCGACATGGGGGTGGGCGCCCTGCTGCCCTTCGTCGGCAAGACCGACGTGGAGCGGCGCATCGCCATCAACACCGTCGGGCCGGTCTGGGAAGGCAACCAGGTCTGGTTCATCCTCGGCGGCGGGGCGATCTTCGCCGCCTGGCCGCCGCTCTACGCGGTCAGCTTCTCCGGCTTCTACCTGGCGATGTTCGCGGTGCTGGCCGCGCTCATCCTGCGGCCGGTGGCCTTCAAGTACCGCTCCAAGCGCGACAGTGCCGCTTGGCGGAATGGCTGGGACTGGGCGCTTTTCGTAGGCGGTGCGGTGCCGGCGCTGATCTTCGGCGTGGCGGTCGGCAACGTGCTGCAGGGCGTGCCCTTCGAGCTGACCCCCGACCTCTTCGCCCGCTACGAGGGCAGCTACTACGGTAAGTTCCTGGGCTTGCTGAACCCCTTCGCCCTGCTGACCGGCATCGTCTCGCTGGCCATGCTGGTGACGCACGGCGCCGCCTGGCTGTCGCTCAAGACCGAGGGCACGGTGGCCGCGCGGGCCCGCAAGATCGGCTCGGTCAGCGGGCTGGTCACCATCGCCGGCTTCCTGCTGGCGGGGCTGTGGCTCGCCTTCGGGATCGAGGGCTATCGCCTGGTCGGCGAGGTGGTGACCGACGGACCGTCGAACCCGCTCTACTCGGAGGTGGCGCGGACCGACACCTGGCTCGCCGCCTATGGCGAGCGGCCCTGGATTGTCATCGCGCCGTTGCTGGGTCTGGCCGGCATGGTGATGGCGGTCAGGGGCCTGCGTTCCGGGCGCGAGGTCTCGACCCTGCTGTGGTCGAAGCTCGGCATCTTCGGGGCCATCTCGACGGTGGGACTGACGATGTTCCCCTTCATCCTGCCCTCGTCGATCAGCGCACGGTCATCGCTGACGGTCTGGGACAGCTCCTCGTCGCAGACGACGCTGTTCATCATGCTGGTCGTCACGGTGATCTTCATGCCGATCATCCTGGCCTACACCGCCTGGGTCTACAAAGTGCTCTGGGGCAAGGTCACGGAAGACGAGGTCACCGGCAACTCCGACACGGTCTATTGAGAAAGGAGCGATCCCATGTGGTATTTCGCTTGGCTCCTGGGGCTGCCGCTGGCCGCCGTCTTCGCCGTGGTGAACGCGATGTGGCTGGAACTCCAGCGCGACCGCGTCCTCGCCGACGAGCACGAGGAACGGCCACCGGCCGTCAAGGGATAGCAGGAAACGGGGGCCGGCACACAGCCGGCCCCTTCGGATTCTGCGTCCGGGCAGTGGGTCGTGGCGCGGAGTCCAGCGACCGGCACTTCGCAAGCCGGTTGAGGGTCGGAGGAGCGGTTCGGAACATTGGAAGAGCCCACGGCCACCGTAAGGCGACCGTGGGCCGGACTAAGTCGTAACAAGGCACGGTCTGTAGTCCCCCTTGTTGCGGGGGTGGTATGAGCAAATCCTACCCCAAAGGCGTCGGCGTCGGAAGGTGCCGGATCAGAACAGTGCCGCCGCCATCCGAACGTAGCGTTCGCCAACAAGCGCTTCCGCCAAAGACGCGTCCTTGAGGTGGGTGATCTTTTGGCTTGAGAGATCGGGGTCGCACAGGAGGCCGTCCTTGAATGCCCATCTCAACCGCAGGCCTTCACGTTCGAGAAGGGCGATGATCGATTTGCTGACCGTATTCTGCTGCTTGCGATCATAGGCCATCAGCGCTCGCGTCCGGTTGACCAGATCGGTCAGGTTGATCGAGTCCGCACCGCGCTGCAAGCAGTTGAAGTGCGCCAGTTCGTTTCGGGTTCTGACCGGGGCGCCGGAAACAGCGGGAACGGCGAACCTGAACACCAGCGACAGACTTCCGCGCAGCATTTCGGCTACCTCACTCTCCTGAAGATTTCGCAGACCCAGGATGATCTGACCGGTTTCGAGCGGATAGGCGCCGCCGTGGGGTTGGAAGACCTCCAGTGGTGCAACGTTCCTCAGGTGAAGAAGGGCGAGGGTCACGAAGTAGAGGTCGCGTTCCCAATGGCCGGAAAAATCGAGCAATCGCGCTAGGATGTTGACGAGCAGGCGGTGGAGCCGGAGATGATTTAGGAGCGTGACATGGTCGGAAAGATGCCGGTGTCTCTCGATGGCGCCAAGCAGCCGCCGATATTCATCGATCTCGTCCTTCGGGAGTGTTCCGCGACGGTCGACCCATTCGGAATGTAGTTCCGAACGGCGACGTTGGTCGGCAGCGACGGTGTCGCGACTCTTCAGGAAGGCTTCCTTCTCCTCAAGGGTAGCCCTGACGTTCGCGAAGATGGGGGATAGTACCCCTCCATCGCCGAAGCGGAAGAACTCGCGAACCCCGCGGAGGAGGGGAAGCAACTCCGAGGCGTCGAGGTCATCGTCGACCAATCTTGCCTGTGTCAGGAGCTGGCCGAGGTCTGCGTGGTCCAGCACCTGTGGGTGGCCGGCGAACTTGGCGTCATGCATGATGCGGTAGAGGTCGAAAGTCTCCTCAAGGCCGGGAAAGGAGGAGGGGGGCCCGCTCGTGCCGCTACGGAATCGCCCGATCCGGTGGGAGAATCTCGCGACGTCGTCGACCGGGACCAGATGCAGCAGGAAGTAGAGAACGCTCTGCCAATCCTTCGGCGGGGCGCATGGCTGTTCGACGGCGAGGTCGTCGAATGTGAAATTCGCACGGTCTGTGGGTACGCGGTCTCCAAGTTCGCTCAGGAGCCAGCGATAGCCTCGCTCGATGAGATAGTTTTCGAGGGCCTGGGCAACGACATCGCATCGCAGGTTCGACAGGAACTTTCCCGTATCCTGTTGCGCGGTGTTTCGTTGCTCAGCGCTTAGAGCCGCATCCAGCCGCGAGAAAAACGTGCTGGCCGTATCCGATTCGGTGATTTTGAACTGTCCGGTCGCTCTGGCATTGACGGTGTCGTCCTGCGTGGCCCTGCGTGCCGCTATTGTTGCACGCGTCACTGATCTGTCGACGAATTCGCGGAGCAACGCGTGCGGTATCGCCTGAAACCAGACGGCGAAACCGCGTTCGTAGATCAGGTTGAGGCAGAAATAGCGGCATGCGCGACCGGTTTCGTCAGATGCAGCGCTGCCTTTCCCAAGGTCGAGCCGGTAGGAGTCGAAAGTCCAGCTGGAGGCCGCGCGGTTGAGCACGTGGCGCAGAGCGGGGAGGTCCGACAACTGAACGGGGGTCCGCCGGATGGCGTCAAGGACGCTCTCGCACTCCGGCCGCGTCAACAGACGTGGCGCCTTGAGCGCTCCGAGCGCATCAAGAATTCTCGCATCCCGCTTTGCGCTATCGGAGGTCCAGAGATCGAGGACCGGCGGCCGGCAAGTATCGGAGAGATCCTTGCCCAGCCCGGCCAATGCGTCGAGGAATCCGCCGAGGCCGACGAAATGAAAGGAGTTGTTTCTCAGATGCCGGACACCGTTGAGCGCTAGTGCGAGGATTTCACGCTTCGTCTCGGTGCGGAGCTTCGTGAATATACCTGCGCTTCTGCCGAAGAGAAGCCGGGCCTTGCGATCGAAAGTGACAGGATCGAGACCCGAGATTGCCCGTGCAATCTCGGATGCTCCAAGGATATCGCGCTTGATTAGCTGATCCGGGTCGGCCCAATCGGTCAGCGTTCTCGAAGCCATCGCGAGAAGCCCGCGCCAGGATCTGACGAATTCCTCGTTTTGCTTGATCTGCGCCTGTCCCTGCGAGGTCCAATAGGGGCTGCGTTCGATGTCGGTCGGCCAGTCGGTCAGGACGTCTGCCGTGTGGCTTTGCCCGCCCTCGGGCGTTGCCGAGTAGTGGAGGACGCGACCCAAGCGGATGAGCGAATTTATCCGGCCGTTGAGGAACCTGCGTTCGACCAAGTGGAGAAGCGCGGGCATGTCGTTGGGCAGCTTCTTGGCGAGTCGCCCCTGGTCGCCCTCAAGGATCGTCTTGTAGGTTTCGCGTATTCCTTTGTGGAGGGCCATGAGACCCGAACGCGCCGAGGGACCTCGTTCGTCGCCTGGCGCCGGACCACCGAGCATCTCAAGGTGCGCCGCCAACAGAGCCGCTGTTCTCCGCCTCAGCGTCGCTTCGCGTTGCCCGTCCAGTTCAACGAGCTGTTGTCGGATTTCTTGCGCCACATCGCCCGGCTGCGCGTAGACGCGCTTGTCCTCATCGTTCCATGGGATCTCCAAAGGATTGGGAGGTAAGGACGAGCCCCGGACATTGCGGGCGATGCTGTTGGCGCGTGCGGCGATCAGGCCGGTTCGTTGTTTGGGTTGGCCTGGTTCGATCCGATATGCGGCCTGATAGAGGTGCTCGTAGATGGTCTGGGCGACGCGGTCTGCGTTGAACGTCTCTCGCTTCATGTCGCCAGCCAGAGCCGAATACCATCGTCCGCGAAAATTGTACGGCGCGCTGTGGTCGGCATCAGGGCCGTAGGGGTGGATGCGCGACCACCATTCACGCTCGAGCCGCTTCATGCGTTTTTCAGGCGCGTGCAGCAGGCGGTGCTCGACGATCAGTTTCCACGCGGCGGTACCCAATGTGTTTCTGAGGAACCACTGGTCTTCGCTCGGAGAGGAATTGCTCTCCGGCTTAGTGATGATCTTGTCGATGCACGAGACCCACTGTGCAATGACCAACTTGGGATGGGTCTCCGCGAAGTCTTGTAGCGACACAGGTTCGTTGGGAAACGAGTTTGGGTGCAGTTGCCGTTCGAGGGCCCCATCGCCGTTAGAATGCGTTTGGCTCGAACCATATGGTTTGACGATGCGCATATCTTGAGTTCCGCCCTGTTCGGGGAATTGGTTCAGGCTAGCGCTGGAAAATTACGAAAACAATGCAGCGCGGACTTCGCGCTCCTGCGCCAGGACAACCCTCTGCAAGGAATAAGGCGAACTGGACAAAAGGGAATTTTCTCTCTATATAAGGACAAAAGGATGCAACATGCTCAACACAATCAAGCTCAGTTCCGACACACCCGCGCTCCCGCTCGGCTCATCCTACAGCAGGGATGAGCTCCATGCGATGCAACGCACGGTGATCGCTCTGTTTGCGCGGTGGGGCGTCAGCGACGTCGATGCCTCTACAATCCTTGGCGGAATCTCGACGAAGACCTTTCGGCGGTGGAAGGACGGCGACTACGGGCGCGTCAACCGCGATCTTGCTGATCGGATGTCCAACCTCCTGGGCATCCACAAGGCGTTGCGGATCATCTTCGTCGATCCCGCGACCGGTTATGAGTGGATGCGCTCGAAGAATGCCGCTTTTCAGGACCGTTCAGCACTGGACGTGATGCGGCAGGGCGGCATGGACGATATCGTTCGCGTCCGTCGCTATCTGGATTCCGTGCGCGGAGGATGGTGAACGCGCCGACCTCGCGGGTCGAGTGGTCTGAGACGCATCGTCTCGTCATGTCGCGCTTTCCGCCGATCGATCTTTTCGACGACGTGGCCGACCCACGCGATTGGGAAGCGCTCGCGCTGGCGCAATCTAGGACCAATCCTCGCCTCTATGAGGAGATCGGAGACCTGGCCCTGGTCCCCGTGGAGCGTCGGCTTTCGGGACAGGGCGCATCCTGGGTGATGGCGGCCTTCACCCATGTGTCGACCGATCGGGCTTCGAGATTCAGCGACGGTACCTATGGCGTCTATTATGCGGCAGAGTCCCTGGAGACAGCCCTTTACGAACACACCTTTCACATGGCGCGCTTCTACTCGGAAAGTGGGGTCGCGCCAGGCTGGTTGTCGCAAGTACGCCAGCTTGTCGGCTCGATTGATGTTGACCTGATCGATGTCCGAGGCGAAGGGTTCGAGACCATTCTCGACCCCGACATTGCGAGCTACGCGGTGTCTCAGGCCTTCGCTAGGGAGCGGAAGGCCGCGGGTGCGAACGGAGTCGTCTATCCGAGCCAAAGGCGGGCCGAAGGGGAATGCATCGCGGCGTTCTATCCCGATGTCGTCTCGGTGGCCCGGCAAGCCGATCACTTCCGCTATCATTGGGACGGCGAGAAGATCGATTTTGTGCAGCAGATTTCCGGGGTCCGGATCATGTTCCAGCTCTGATAGCGTAAAAGCGGAGAGGCTGGCTCAACAGCGTGTAGCTGACGAATGAACGCGTGCTCGTCGGCTGGCTCAATACTTTGCCAATGGGGCGCTCGCAGCCGCCGCATGACCGATGCCTGCTGAGAGTGGCAACTCGGGGATTCTCGATTCCGTCTCGAAAAGACGGGGCAGGCCTTCGTGGGGCAGATCGAGAAAACGCAATTTTCGATGCCGTGCCGTTTGCAGGCTCGGCGAACGTTCGCCGTGACGGTATCCGGGAGTAGAGAAAGATCTCCGATCCACTCTTGGTTATGCTTTCGATGATCCGAACGGCTTCTTCCGGGAAATCGCCCCAGATGATACGCGTGATCTCTGCTTGGCGCTGCGTCGAGAAGGGTGCGAATGAGATGACCTTGCGCATTCGCAAGGCTTAAGCGCTCGGCGAATCGCGCCTGGCTTCGTGAGTGCGCGCTCACGCTCCTTGATCCACGATGTCACCGCCTGACGTCTGTCAAAAGTCTCCGTCCCGTGATAGGTGAGGCCAACACGCATGACCCGGACAGGTGCCAGATGCACGAAGCCGCCGTCCTTGCGCTTGCGCGCGTCGACAGCGTCCCGGGGCCAAATCCTCGTTCGGTACGCGGAATTTCATTCGGTATGTTGTACGAAATCAGGTGTCGAAATCGATGTTTTGGGTCCATCGACGAACGAAACGAAACCAGCGGCAGTGAGAAGATATAGGCATAAGTAATGGAAAAAGCAGGAAAACGACAGTCTTGTATCGATCCAAAATTCTCTGTCGCGCCGATGATGGACTGGACCGATCGGCACTGCCGGGCCTTCCATCGCCGCGTCACGCGCCATGCCGTGCTCTATACCGAGATGGTGACGGCCGGGGCGGTGATTCACGGCGACCGCCTGCGCCTGCTGGGCTTCGAGCCGGCCGAGGAACCGCTGGTGCTGCAGCTCGGCGGCAGCGACCCGGAGGAGCTGGGCCGGGCCGCGGCGATCGCCGCCGACTTCGGCTACCGGGCGCTGAACCTGAACTGCGGCTGCCCCAGCGACCGGGTGCAGAAGGGCTGCTTCGGCGCCGCGCTGATGGCCGAGCCGGACCTGGTGCGCGACTGCGTGGCGGCGATGGCGTGCGCGAGCGGGCTGCCGGTCAGCGTGAAGTGCCGCATCGGCATCGACGACCAGGAGGACTACGTTGACCTGCTGGCCTTCGTCGATCGCGTGGCCGAGGGCGGGGTCGGGACCTTCATCGTGCATGCCCGCAAGGCCTGGCTGAAGGGCCTCTCGCCCAAGGAGAACCGGGAGATCCCGCCGCTGCGCTACGAGGTCGTGCAGCGTCTGAAGGCGGAGCGCCCGGCGCTGGAAATCCACCTGAACGGCGGCATCCTCACCCTGGACGAGGCGCAGGCGCACCTGCGCTGGGCCGACGGGGTGATGCTCGGCCGCGCCGCCTATCAGAACCCCTACTTGCTGGCGACGGTGGACAGCCGCTTCTTCGGCAGCCCCGACCCGCTGGCCAGCCGCGCCGAGGCGGTGGAGGCTCTGGCAGAGGAGGCCGCGCTGCTGCTGGAGCGAGGCGGAGTGCTGAAAGACCTGGCGCGGCACAGCCTGGGACTGATGAACGGCCTGCCCGGCGCACGCGCCTGGCGCCGCATCCTGAGCGAGGGGATGCGCGATCCCGCCGCCGGCCCGGCGCTCTTCCGACAGGCCTTCGCCCCAGTTCAGGAAGGGAAGGGCCGGGAGGTCCTGGCGGAGGCTGCCGCTTGAGCGACTGGCTCTCTGAGTTGCTGGCGATCGCGCTGCTCTACCTCTCCGGGGTGATCCTGCCGGGGCCGAACTTCGTGGCGACGGTGCATCGGGCGGTGACGCGGCCGCTAGGCGAGGCGATGGCGCTGGTCGCGGGGATCGCCAGCGTCAACATGCTCTGGGCCGCGGCCGCGGTGGGGGGCGTCGTCGCCATCTTCGCCGCCGCCCCCTGGCTCTTCCTCTCGCTGAAACTGGCCGGGGCCGCCTATCTGATCTACCTGGGGGTGAGCCTCTGGCGACAGGCCGGCCGGCCGCAGCGCGCGGCCTTGCCGCCGGGCCGGGGAGGGCTGGCGGCGACCTACCGGGCCGGCCTGCTGATCAACCTGGGCAACGCCAAGGCCATTCTCTTCTTCGCTGGTATCTTCGCCGCCGCCATGCCCAGCCACCCGCCGACCGCCTTCGCCATCGCGGTGGTGGCCCTGGTTGGTGCCATCGCCTTTCTCTGGTACGCCGCCGTGGCCCTGTTGCTGTCGCTGGGTGGGGCGGCAAAGGGGTACCGCCGGGCCAAACCCTGGATCGACCGGGCATCCGGCCTGTTGATTGCTGGACTGGGCGCCAAGCTGGCCGTCGACAGCCTGGACTGATCGCGCAGGTCTGATGCTGCGCCGCAAAATGTGATCGTCGGACAGTGAAGAAGGCATGCGATCTGGAAGGCTTTGTCCTATTCTGCGCGGCATGAGACCGCTTTTGTTCGCCCTGGCCCTCTTGCTCCTGGGAAGCGAGCCTCTGCTTGCCGATCAGGACGATCCACGACTGGAGCCGCTCTTTGCCAGCCTGGCTTTGGCCAGCAGCCCACAAGAGGCGCGGGACGTCGAGTATCGCATCTGGTCGCTCTGGATCGAGCACGACAACGAGAAGGTGAAACGCCGGATGAGTGTTGCCGGCGCGGCCATGGGCGAGGGCCTGCTGGATGCTGCCCTGCAGGAGGTGGATCAGGTGGTCGCCCTGGCGCCGGGCTATGCCGAGGGCTGGAACCGGCGGGCGACGATTCTCTTCATGCTGGGCCGCTTCGAGGAGTCGCTAGCCGACACCGATCGGGTGCTGGCATTGGAACCCCGCCATTTCGGCGCTCTCTCGGGGCGCGGTCTGAACCTGATGTCGCTCGGCCGCCTGGCGGATGCGGAGAGCGCCTTCATCGCGGCACTGGCGATCCACCCGCAGATGATGGGCGCACGGGCGAATCTGATGCTGATCGAGCGGGAACTGGGCGACCCGATCTGAGCGTTCGGCACGCCCAAGGCAAGTCTGTCTTGCACCAGGGCCGGCTAATCGGGCCGCGCGGTCATGCTAGCTCTTGTCCGGCAGAGCGCCTGCGCCAGCCGCGCGGGGAGCCCAAAGCAACACCGCAGTCCACCGCTCATACCTCGTGAGGTCCGGGGACGAACGAGGGAACGCTGGTCATGCAGAAAGCGAACGAGGGGGGCGGTCTCCAGTCGGGTCTGGTTCTGCTGGTTGCCGCCGGCCTGGCGTTGGGGCTCTCCATGGGCGTGCGCCAGACCTTCGGCCTCTTCGTGGCGCCGATCAGCGATTCCCTTGGCATCGGGCGCGGCGACTTCTCGCTGATGGTGGCCTCGCAGAACATCGTCTGGGGCGTCTTGGCGCCCCTCTTCGGGGTGATCGCCGACCGCTATGGGGCCGGCCGGGTGATCGCTCTAGGCGGCCTCTGCTACGGCCTCGGCATTCTCTGGATGGCGACCGGCAGTTCGCTCTTCACCCTGCACCTGGGCGGTGGCCTGCTGGTCGGGATCGGCGTCGCCGCCTCCGGCTTCTCGCTGATCCTGGCCGCGGTGGCGCGGGCAGCGCCGCAGGAGAAGCAGGCGCTGTGGCTGGGCCTGGCCTCGGCCGGCGGGTCTGCCGGCATGTTCCTGCTGCTGCCCGGCAGCCAGGCCCTGATCGACCGGGTCGGCTGGTCCGACACCCTGGTCGTCCTGGCGCTGCTGTCCTTTCTCCTGGTGCCGCTGGCCTTCGTCCTGCGTGGCCAGTCCAGGAACCTGGCCGTCTCGCAGCAGAGCCTGAGTGGCGCGCTGTCCGAGGCCGGCCGGCATTCCGGCTATCGCCTGCTGAACCTCGGCTTCTTCGTCTGCGGTTTCCACGTGGCCTTCATCGGCACCCACCTGAAGGACTACATCGTCTCCATCGGTCTGGGGGCCGACGTCGGTGCCACCGCGCTGGGGATCGTGGGCTTCTTCAACATCATCGGTGGCATCGGTGCCGGCTGGCTGGGCGGGCGGGTCCCGCGCAAGTTCCTGCTTTCGGCGATCTACATCGCTCGCTCAGTGGTGATTGCGCTCTTCCTGATCGGGCCGAAGACCGAGCTAGCGATCTGGCTCTTCTCGGCGACCTTCGGCCTGCTGTGGCTCTCCACCGTGCCGCTGACCACCGGGCTGGTCGCCCAGATCTTCGGCGTGCGTTACATGGCAACCCTGGCCGCCATCGTGATGCTGAGTCACCAGGTCGGCGCCTTCTTCGGGGCCTGGCTCGGCGGGCTCAGCTACGACCTCACCCAGTCCTACGACATGGTCTGGTACATCTCCATCGCGCTGGGCCTGCTGGCCGCGGCGCTGCACCTGCCGATCGCCGACCGGCCGCTGCGCGATCCCAAGATGGAGGCCGCCTGACCCGGCTGCCGTCAGAAACGGAGGGCGAGACCCAGCACCGGCCCGTGCAGGGTGGCGTTGAAGCCGAACTGGTCGCCGCCGCTGCCGCTCGTGTAGTCGTCGTAGAGCGCCCGATAGCCGAGGATCACGTTGCTGTCCAAGGGCTCGAACAGGCCGAAGCGGTAGCCGGCCAGTAGCATGCCCTGTCCGGTGAAGTCCGAGGACCCGGTCCCGATATCGCCGATAAGCGACAGGTTCCAGCGATCGGTAATGTTCCACTGGGTGCGCGCTCCGACGATGGCGTCTGCCCAGGTCTTGCCGGCGGAGGAGTAGAAATCCCGGTTCTTCAGCGGGACGGAGAGATTGCCCCAAAGCGACCAGATGCGGGCTCCGACATAGGGCTCGACCACCAGGTTGGCGTTGCTCTTCGTCGACCCGCCGTCCAGCGGCAGGTCAAGCACCCGGTAGTAGAGGCCCACGTCTGCGGTGAAGAGGTTCAGGGTCGAGTCCACCTGGCGCTCGCCGATCGTCGCGCCGCCTATCTGGAAGGGGCCCGCCGTCTCGCTGCTGCTGAGCGAGGCGAAGACCGGGTCGACGAAGGCGCCGACCTTGCCCTTGCGCACCTCGAACTGCGTCATGACGCCGATGTTGAGATCGCTCACGATGTCGCCGAAGGGCGCGTCGAGCGGCACCTTGCGACCCTTCAAGGCGGCGCTGCCGCTCAGCGCAGTGAACCAGGCATAGGGGGCGACGAGGAACTCCCAGGCGCCGGCCGGCCGATCATCATTGACGGGTTCTTGGGCCAGGCCCTGAGCGCTGGCAAGCGCAGCGCTTAGGGCGACCAGAACCATGATCCTGCTCAGGAAGCCCATCTGCTCAGGACTTGCCCTGTTAGCGCCACAGGACCCGGCGGCGCCAGCGGCGGTGGACACCGGCGTAGGAGAGGGGGGTCATCGGCATGCCGATGATATCGATGAAGAGTGAGGTGAAGCCGCCTTCGATGCTGTCGTGGCCGCCGATGACATCGACATCGTAGACCAGATCGGTCCCCTCGAAGCGGGGCTCGTGCAGCACCACCGCCGACACGATGGGCTTGTCTTCCGTGTTCAGGATCAGCACCGCGTTCGGCGGGTCCGCCTTGAAGCTCTCGTCGCCGGTGGCCCAGTGATCGACGAAGTCCTTGGTGGGGACGGCCCCGACGATGCGCTCGGGCCTATCGGAAAAGTAAACCGTGTGCTGGTTGGCATTCTTCAGCCGCAGCAGGCCCTTCTCCAGGCTGACCTCCGTGCTGGCCTGCACGAAGAGGAAGTCCACCAGCTCTGTCTCGTCGCCGTCCTTCGCAGTCTCCGCCGCGCTCAGCATGCCGGGGGCGATGGCGGTGAGGCCGGCTGCGAGCATGAGAAGGCGCCGATCGAGCTTGAGCTCGGATAGCGCGGCGAGAAGGTCTGTCTTGTCCTTCTGCACAGTTCTGTCTCCTAGGGTTCGATCTCGTCTCAAACGCCTTCTTCGTGGGACCGGGAGCGGCGCAGGCGGCCTGCGTCCGACCGGCAGGGGGCGCCGGTCGTCTACCTTGTCCTGATTGGTCCCAAGAAAGCGATCGGTGCCATGTTAGCGCGATCGGGTGCCGCGGATTTCCCTTTGCACGCCAATCCGGCAGTGGCTAACGTCGGACCACCAATCCGCGTTCCGGGCAGCTGTTTGAATGGCGCTGATCGTTCCCCTCATCCGGGCGGCCTCCGTGGTCCCGATGGTGTCCTGGATGCAGGCGAACGGCCGGCCGGTCGCTGCGCGGTTGGAGGCGGCCGACCTCGGCTACCTTCCGCACATCGATCCCGACCGGGCGATTCCTCTCCATAGCTGCATTGC
The DNA here is from genome assembly GCA_046233115.1 of Rhodospirillaceae bacterium N.6G. GTDB lineage: Bacteria > Pseudomonadota > Alphaproteobacteria > Kiloniellales > JACOMY01 > JACOMY01. The sequence goes on from JBJXHM010000001.1 coordinate 705,013, forward strand.
CTTGCTGCGGGACCTGGGCCGTCGCGAGGGGCCTGACATCGGTTGCCGGATGGTCAGGGCCACCAGCCTGCGAGAGCTGGCGATGCTCGGACGTGTGGCCCTCAGCGCCAGGACCCCACGTGAGGCGCTGCAGCGGATCGCCTTGACGATCTCGCGGCATTGCACGCATGAGACCTTCCAGATTGCCGAGACGGCGGACGCCCTGACGGTGCAAGAGGCCTGGACCTTGCCGCTGGACGACGAATTGCTGCATCTGGCCCAGCAGTACGTTGCGGCCTTGATTCAGGCCCTCTGTCGACTGGTCGGCCGGCACGAGGAGATGCTGGCAAGGGTCGAGATGGTGCCGCATCCGGAAGTCGGCCTCGAGCACCTGCGCCCCTGGTTCGGCTCGGCACTGCTGCCGTCGCGCTCACGCGACCTGACGATGCGAGTCGAGCGCTCCCTGGCTGGTCGGCCCTTTCCCTTCGCGGTGCGCGAATGCGATGGAACCATCGCCTGGGACGATTGGCCGGTATTGCGCGGCAACGGTAGCCTGTCGGCGTCATCGCGTGAGGTGATCGTCTCGATGCTGGAGAACGGCACGCCCACCGTCCAGCGCCTGGCCACTGCGGCCGGCCTCAGCACCAGGACCTATCAGCGCCGGCTGTCCGAGGAGGGGACCAGCTTCTCCGATCTGCTGGACGGCGTCCGACGTGACCTGGCACTGCGCGGCCTGGCCACCTCGAAGGGGGCCCTGGCGGAGCTGTCCGCCACGCTGTCCTACGGCCGGCAGTCCGCGCTGACCCGCTCGATGCGCCGCTGGACCGGCCGTCCGCCTAGTCAGGAGCGCCGGACTCAGGCCTCTTCCAGTGACGGAAGCAAAGGTAAGATCAAGTAGAGATCGGCGTCGCAGGTGACGTCACCTGCCCCGGATCTGGTCTAGATGCGCTGGGCGGCGGCGCGGACGCTGACGAGAGGGGAAGAGCCGCGCCGTGCGCCGTCCTCCAGGGTCACCCAGCGCCAGGCATCGGGGGCCGCCATCAGGGCCTTGACCAGACGCAGGGTCAGCGCATGGCCGGCCTTGTGGCCGACGAAGCGGCCGACGATGGGCGCACCGGCCAGCGCCAGGTCGCCGATGGCGTCCAGCACCTTGTGGCGCACGAACTCGTCGGCATAGCGCAGGCCCTCGGGGTTCAGCACCTTGCCGGAGTCCACCACCACGGCGTTGTCCAGCGATCCGCCCAGGCCCAGACCGTGCTTGCGCATCATCTCGACCTCGGCCAGCAGGCCGAAGGTGCGCGCCTTGGCGATCTCATTGCGATAGAGCTCTTCGGTGATGGCACCCTGCCAGACCTGCGCGCCGATCGCGGGATCGGGGAAGTCGATGTCGAAGGCCATCTCGAAGCGCGACGCCGGCTCCAGGGCGGCGCTACGGTCCTTGTCGGTAACCTCGACGCATTCGAGGATCTCGATCGCCCGCTTGGGCTGCGACTGGCGGCGCAGGCCGGCCTGGTCGATCAGATGGCAGAAGTTGTCTGCGGAGCCGTCCAGCACCGGCACTTCGGGTCCGTCCAGCTCGACTAGGACGTTGTCGACGCCCAGCGCGGAGAGGGCGGAGACCAGGTGCTCGACCGTGCCGATCTTCTCACCGCACTCGTCCACCAGGGTGGTGCACAGCGGGCTCTCGACGGCATGCTCCCAGCTCAGCGGCAAGCGTCGGTTCAGGTCCTTGCGCAGGAACACGATGCCGTGGTCCACCGGGGCTGGCGCTAGCGCCAGGGTTACCGGCAGACCGCTATGCAGCCCGATCCCGGACAGGCTGACACGCTTGGCCAAAGTCACCTGTGGTGCTTCGCGAAGAGGGGACATCTTGTTCATGACTGAGCAAGCCTTCCATAAACGATCTTCATCTGCCTCTTACCGGTCCGATGCCTCTTGCCGGCGTCCTTGACGCGCGGCGGACATTTCCTGGCCGTTCGGGCCTCTGTCGACCGACAGGGCAGACACCTCATCCCCCGAACCCTGCGAGCAAGGTAAGAAAGTACGCAGCGAGCCGCCAATCACTCTTTGTTACAGCGTGTTACGCACAAGCCGGGACAGTTTCCGGCCGTCTGTGCCACGGTCCTTGACATTTTCTTACCAGAAAGCGGAAGGGCCGTCCCCGCAGCCTGCGGGGACGGCCCTGTCCTTGCCCTTATCGGTCAGTCTCAGCGGAGGGACTCGTCCCCCCGGAGCGAGTCTCCGCTAGTTCGACTGACGACGCAGGAATGCCGGGATGTCCAGCATCTGATCGTCCGCCACGCGGGTCTCGCGACGGCCTTCCTCCAGGTTCAGCCGGGTCTGCAGTCCCGCCGTCGACTGGCGCGGGCGGGAAGCCTGGGCCGGCTCGGGAGCCCGCTGGGGTGCCGCCTGCTGGCGGGCGCCGAACTGCGGGGCCTGGCGCGAGGGCTGGGCCGGTGCCGTCGCGGTCTCCCGAGCAGCAGTGTGGCGCTGCTCGGGCGCTGCCTGCTCGTGAGCCTGCTGGCTGGAGTTGAACAGCCCGGTCATGCGCGCGATCAGGCCACCGGAGCGACGCTGTTCGGGCTGACGGGCCGCCTGTTCGCGCTTGGCCGCAGCCTGGGCCTCGGCCTCACGACGGGCCTCGCGCACCGGCTCCGGCCGGCTGCGAGTCGCCACCTCGGCAGGCGTATCGGGGACCAGCGGCTGCGGTGCGATGAAGGCCTCCTGCCGGGCCTCGATCTCGGCGATGAAGCGCTCGGCGGCCTCGGCCTGCTCCTCGGCGCTCTGCTCCTCTTCGCCCTCGTAGGCGGCATCCTCGTCGACCAGATCGTCAGCACCCAGCAGGGTCTCGGGCTCGGCCTCCGGCTCGACCAGATCAGCGAACTCGTCCTCCTCGACCCGAGCGGCCAGGGCGGCGGAGCCGACCGACCGGGTGGCCATGGGGGCGGCCATCGGATTGTGCGACATCCGGGGCTGGGCCGACATGGTCGGTGATCCGGCGTGGGCGGTCGGCGCTGACTGGCTGATCGGACGGGACTGGGCCATCCGCGGCGGCATCGAGCTGGCGACTGGGCTCGCCATCGGCGAAGCAGCGACGCCGGCGGGTGCCGAGGGGATGGTCTTCGGGCTGGGGTTGGAGATCAGGCTGAGCGACGGGCCGGTCCGACCGTCGCGGTCGACCTCGGCGTCGATGCCGGTGGCCACGATCGACACCCGCATGCGGCCCTCGAGCTTCTCGTCGAAGGTCGAGCCGAAGATGATGTTGGCCTCGGGATCCACCTGCTCGCGGATCTTGTTGGCCGCCTCGTCCACCTCGAAGAGGGTGAGGTCGGGACCGCCGGTGATGTTGATCAGCACGCCGCGGGCGCCGCGCATCGAGACGTCGTCCAGCAGCGGGTTGGCGATGGCCGCCTCCGCTGCCTCGGTCGCCCGGCCTTCGCCGTCGGCCTCGCCGGTGCCCATCATCGCCTTGCCCATCTCGGTCATGACGGTGCGGATATCGTTGAAGTCCAGGTTGATCAGACCCGGCAGCACCATCAGGTCGGTGACCCCGCGCACGCCGGCTTCCAGCACGTCGTCGGCCATCTTGAAGGCGTCGGCGAAGGTGGTCTTCTCGTTGGCGATGCGGAAGAGGTTCTGGTTCGGGATGATGATCAGGGTGTCGACCGTCTGGGTCAGCTCCTGCATGCCCGACTCGGCGAGGCGCATGCGGTGCACGCCCTCGAAGTGGAAGGGCTTGGTCACCACGCCGACAGTCAGGATGCCCTGCTCGCGCGCGGCCCGGGCGATGACCGGTGCCGCACCGGTGCCGGTGCCGCCGCCCATTCCGGCGGTGATAAAGACCATGTTGCAGCCGTCCAGCGCGGACATGATCTCGTCCAGCGCCTCTTCGGCCGCTGCGCGGCCGATGTCGGGACGCGCGCCGGCGCCCAGACCGCGGGTCAGGTTGCGGCCAAGCTGCAGGCGGTTCTGGCAGCCGGACTGCGTCAGCGCCTGTGCGTCGGTGTTGCAGACCAGGAACTCGACGCCCGACAGGTTGCTGGCGATCATGTTGTTGACGGCATTGCCGCCCGCGCCACCGATGCCGATGACGGTGATCCTGGGCTTCAAGTGGTCCTCGTCGAGAGGTACGGTCAGGTTCAAGCTCATCACTCCTCCACTGGGGCCGCAGGGCACCCGCTCTCTGTTTTGCCCGTTACCCCCGGGGGGAGGGGTCTGGGCGATGTGGCCCCGAAGACGGTCGGGGAGGCCGCTCGGAACAGCTCCGGCTAGAAGTGTTCCTTGATCCAAAGGCCGAGTCGGCCGAAGAGGCCTTCGCCGCGCTCCTCACGTCCGCCGCGCTGCCGGCTGATGTCGGCGGCGAGCGCATAGGTCAGAAGTCCGGCGCAGGTGGCGTAGCAGGGACCCGAGGTCGCCTCGGCCAGGCCGCGCACCCGTATCGGGCGGCCGATGCGCACCCGCTTGTCGAGCACCAGAGCCGCCAGCTCGCCGATGCCCGGAAGCTGTGCCGCGCCGCCGGTCAGCACGACCCGCCGGCCGGCCAGCTTGCCGACGCCGGAGGCATCGAGGCGGTTGCGCACAAGCTCCAGGGTCTCTTCCAGGCGCGGCTGGATCACGTTGACCAGGACCGAGCGGGCGACCTGTTGCTGGCCGCCGCTGTCCTCTTCGCCGATCTGGGGGACGTCGACCATCTCGTGGTCGTCGGCGGTGGTGGCGAGTGCGTGACCGTAGAGGGTCTTCAGCCGTTCGGCATGCACGCGCGGGGTGGAGAGGCCGCGGGCGATGTCGTTGGTGACGTGGTCGCCGCCGATCGGCAGCACGTCGGAATAGATGATGTTGCCCTCGAAAAAGACGGCCATCGAGGTGGTGCCGCCGCCGAGGTCGACCAGGGTGACCCCCAGCTCCATCTCGTCCTCGACCAGGGCGGCCAGGCCGGAGGCATAGGGGCTGATCACCGTACCGGCGACCGAGAGGTGGGCGCGTTCGATGCAGGTGGTGAGGTTGCGCAGCGCGCTGGAGGCGGCCGAGACGCTGTGCAGCTCGACCCGGAGACGCTGTCCGAACATGCCGCGCGGGTCGCGGATGCCGCGGCTGCCGTCGATAGCGTAGCCGACCGGGATCGAGTGGATCAGCAGGCGGTCGCTCTCTCCCATCTCCTCGGCATCGCGGGCATGGCACTCGTCGATGGCGCGGTTGAGCTCGGTCCGGGTTATCGCCTGGCCGCTGATCGCGACGTCGAGGCCCAGGGTGCGCGAGGAGGGGTTGCCGCCGGAGATGTTGACGAAGACCTCGTCGATCTGCTGGCCGGCCATCTGTTCGGCCGAGTGCACGGCCTTGCCGATCGCCTGCGTGGTGGTGTCCATGTCGACCACCGTGCCGTGGCGCAGACCGCGGCTGGCCTGCTGGCCTATGCCGATCACCCGGGGCCGTGCGTCTTCGCCGACCTCGGCCAGGAAGCAGCAGGTCTTGGTCGAGCCGACATCCAGGGCCGCGACCAGTCCACTCCGTGCTCGACCAAGAGCTCTCTTCATCCCCTCCACCACGACTAGGTTTCCTGCCCTTCCGCCGGCCGCTGAATCTCCGCATCGGGTGCGAGTCGCAGCAGCAGGCGATCGGCCCGCCGGAGGTCGATCACCGTGACGTCCCGGGAAAGAAGATCAGCTACTGATTCGAGCCGTGCCAAGCGTTCCCATGCCGAAAGCATGTCATTTTCTGGCAGGCGCACGTCGATTCCCGAGTGCAGGCGAAGGTTCCATCTTCTGTTGCCCACCCGAATCGCGGCATAGACTTGCTTGGACAAGTCCGGCTGCGACTCGGTCAAGGCCAGGATCTCCGCGACGTGGTCTTCCGCGCCTTCGCCAACAAGCTTCGGTAGCGACGTGAAGGCGCCGGGGGCGGCACCCTCGATGACCTTGCCTTCGCCGTCGATCACCTTCCACTCGCCGTGAAGCTGCCAGAGCGCGACCGGGCGGCGCTCGGAGACCGTGACCAGGATGCGGTTGGGTAGCCGGCGCTCGATCGTTGCGCTCTCGACCCAGGGCAGGGCCTCGACGCGCGCGCGGGCCTCTTCCGGGTCGAAGCGCAGGATGGAGGCACCGCGCTCGGTCTCCAGCGCCTGCAGGATCTCCTGCTCGCGGCTCTCGCCGCGGCCGACGAGCTGGATCGAGGTGACGGCGAGTCCGGCGTCGGCCGTGGCCTCGTAGATCCCGTCGACCAGGCTCTGAGATGCCGCCTCGACATGGCCGCTGCGCCAGAGCCAATGGCCGCCGCTGATTAGAGCGGTGACCACGGCCAGCAGCGAGAGGCTGCGCCAGGGCAGGCGGCGGGTGACGCGGCGCAGCAGGCCGTTCGGCCGGCGCGGCTGCGCGATCTTGCGCTTGGCGCGGCTGCTGGCGGCCGTCGCGGAGGTCCGCTTGGACTTGGGGGCCTTGCGTTCGGCCGCCTTGCGCTTTGGTGTCGGCCGGGGCTGTACCAGCTCCTCCGCCTCGGCGGCGGCCTTGCCGCGGCGGGTCTTGGCCTTGGGCGCGACGTCCTTGGCGGCTTGGGACTTGCGGCTCATCGCGACAGGGCCTCCTCCACGATCCACTGGCAGAGCTGCGGGAAGCCCATCCCCAGGTGCCGGGCCTGCTCCGGCACCAAGGAGAGGGGGGTCATGCCAGGTTGGGTGTTGATTTCCAGCAGGTAGAGCTTGCCGGGCTCGCCGGCGCTGTCGTCGTAGCGATAGTCGGCACGGCTGAGGCCGCTGCAGCCCAGGATGCGGTGCGCCTTGACCGCCGTCTCCAAGGCCAGCGCGAAGATCTCCGGGTGGACCGCGGCCGGCACCACGTGCTCGGTCTTGCCCTCGGTGTACTTGGCCTCATAGTCGTAGAAGCCGACCTTGGGCTTCAGCTCGGTCACGGTCAGCGCGCGGTCGCCCAGCACCGTGACGGTCAGCTCGCGGCCGGGGATGTAGCGCTCCAGCAGGGCGTGCTCGCCATAGCGCCAGGTGTCGGCGGTGATCGGCGTGCGGTTGTCGCCGGCGCCGACGATGGTGACCCCGACGCTGGAGCCCTCGGCCAGCGGCTTCACCACGTAGGGCCGCTCCATCGGATCGCCGCGGCGGAAGTCGTCCAGGGTGACGATCCGGCCCTCAGGCATGGTGATGCCAGCCGCGGTAAAGAGCTGCTTGGAGAGCGGCTTGTCCATCGCCATGGCGGAGGCCAGCAGGCCGGAGTGGGTGCAGCGCACCTCTAGCAGGTCCAGGATGCCCTGGACGCAGCCATCCTCGCCGTAGCGGCCGTGCAGCGCGTTGAACACCAGGTCCGGCTTGGGCGTCAGCGCGGCGCAGAGCGCGCCCAGGTCGCGGGTGAGGTCGAACTCGACGACGCGGTGGCCGAGACTGCGTAGCGCCTGAGCGCAGGCCGCACCCGAAACCAGAGAGACCTCGCGCTCGGCCGAGGGGCCGCCCTTTAGCAGCAGGATGTCGAGGGCGCCGTCGCTCATGCGTTGCCTCCGCCATCCAGCTTCTCGCCGATGCGCTTGATCTCCCATTCGAGCGTGATGCCGCTCTTGGCGCGGACCCGGCGACGCACCTCCTCGCCCAGCGCCTCGAGGTCGCCGGCGCTGGCCTCGCCGCGGTTGATCAGGAAGTTGCAGTGCTTCTCCGAGACCTGCGCGTCACCAAGGGTGAGGCCGCGGCAGCCGGCGGCGTCGATCAGCTCCCAGGCCTTGTGGCCCTCCGGGTTCTTGAAGGTGGAGCCGCCGGTGCGGCTGCGGATCGGCTGGGTCTCGCTGCGCTGGCTCTGGATCTCGGCCATGCGGCGCTGGATCTCCGCAGGGTCGCCTGGCTCAGCCGTGAAGCAGGCCGAGAGCACGATCCAGTCGGCCGGCAGCGCGCTCTTGCGGTAGGCGAAGCCGAGATCGGCGACAGAGAGGCGGTGCAGGCGGCCCTGGCGGTCGGTCGCCTCGGCCCAGAGCAGCACGTCCTTGATCTCGCGGCCGTAGGCGCCGGCGTTCATGCGCACTGCGCCGCCGATGGTGCCCGGCACGCCAACCAGGAACTCCAGCCCGGCCAGACCCGCCGCGGCGGCGGTCTTGGCGACGTTGACGTCCAGCGCGCCGGCCCCGGAGACGACCTGGCCGCCCTTGGCCTCGACTTCGACGAAGCCGCGGGTGAGGCGCAGCACGATGCCTGGCACGCCACCGTCGCGGACCAGCAGATTGGAGCCGACTCCGATCACCGTCACCGGGATCTCGGCCGGCAGGGCGGCGAGGAAGGCCAGCAGGTCCTCGCGGTCGGCCGGGCGGAACAGCACCTCGGCCGGGCCGCCGACCTGGAACCAGGTCACCTTGGCCAGCGAGGAGCCCGCGGTCAGGCGGCCGCGCACCTTGGGCAGAGTGTCGATCAGGGCGGCCATCATGTCACCGGCTCGCCGTAGAGCGCAGCCAGCTTGCCCGGCAGCGCGTTGGCCCACTGGGTGATCGAGCCGGCGCCGAGGCAGACCACCAGGTCGCCGGGGCGGGCCACGTAGTGGATCACCGCCGGCAGGACCTCGGGATCCGGCAGGTAGTCGGCGGCCGGATGACCGTGGGCGCGCAGACCTGCGACCAGCGCCTGCGCGTTGCAGCCCTCGATCGGGGGCTCACCGGCGGCGTAGACGTCGGCGACCAGAACCCGGTCGGCCTCATTGAAGCAGGAGCAGAAGTCCTCGAAGAGCTGCGCCAGGCGGGTATAGCGGTGCGGCTGCACCACGGCGATCAGCCGGCCCTGGTTGCGCTGACCCATCATGTGCTGGCGCGCGGCCGAGAGCACCGCGGCGATCTCCACCGGGTGGTGGCCGTAGTCATCGATCACGGTGACGCCGGCGACGCTGCCGGTGCGGGTGAAGCGCCGCTTCACGCCCTGGAAGCGCTTCAGGGACTCGCGCGCGACCTCCTCGCCCAGACCCAGCTCATGAGCGATGGCGATGACCGAGAGCGCGTTCTGCACGTTGTGGCGACCCAGCATCGGCAGCACCATGTCGCGCCAGATCTCGACCTCCTCGCCGTGGCGCGGGCGGATCGCCACCGAGAAGCGGAAGCCGTCGGGCAGGGGCTCCAGGTCGATGCCCTGCACCTCGGCCGCGGCCGAGAGACCGTAGGTGACCATGCGCCGGTCCTCGATCTGGCCGATCAGGGCCTGCACCACAGGGTGATCGATGCAGAGGACGGCGAACCCGTAGAAGGGGATGTTCTGGACGAAGGTCTTGTAGGCCTCCTGCATCGCCTCGGCGCTGCCGTAGAAGTCCAGGTGCTCGGGGTCCATGTTGGTGACCACCGAGATGATCGCCGGCAGCTTGATGAAGGTGCCGTCGCTCTCGTCGGCCTCGACCACCATCCACTCGCCCGATCCCAGCCGGGTGTTGGTGCCGTAGGCATTGATGATGCCGCCGTTGATCACCGTCGGGTCCAGGTTGGCGGTTTCCATCAGGGTACCGACCATGGAGGTGGTGGTGGTCTTGCCGTGGGTGCCGCCGATCGCGATCGACCACTTGAGGCGCATCAGTTCGGCCAGCATCTCGGCGCGGCGCACCACCGGCAGGAAGCGGGCGCGGGCCTCCTCCAGCTCCGGATTCCCGGGCTTCACCGCCGAGGAGATCACCACGATCTCGGCCTGGCCCAGGTTCTCCGGCCGATGACCGATGGCGATCGGGATGCCCAGGTCGCGCAGGCGCTTCACGTTGGCGCTGTCGGCGATGTCAGAGCCCTGGATCTTGTAGCCTAGGTTGTGCAGCACCTCGGCAATGCCGCTCATGCCGATGCCGCCGATGCCGACGAAGTGGATGATGCCGAGGTCGAGGGGCAGGGCTCTCATGTGCGGGCTCCCGTGGCGCCTGCCACCTCGAGGGTCAGATCGGCCAGCAGCTCGGCCGCCTTGGGCTCGGCGAAGGCACGGGCCTTCGCCGCCGCCTCGGCCAGCAGCGCCGGAGTGGAGAAGAGCTGCTCGAGCTGCCGGCTCAGGCCCTCCGCATCGATCTCGCCTTCCGGCATGACCCAGCCGCCGCCGGCCGCGGCGAAGGCCCTGCCGTTGGCGCTCTGGTGATCGTCGGCGGCGTAGGGGTAGGGGATCAGCAATCCCGGACGCCCCGCCATGGCCAGTTCGAAGACCGTGGAGGCACCGGAACGACCGATCAGCAGGTGCGCGTCGCCAAGATGGCGTGGCAGATCCTCGAAGAAGGGGGCCAAGGAGGCGAACACCCCCAACTCGCGGTAACGCGCGGCCAAGGCGTCCCGATCGGCGCCGCGCACCTGCTGAACCAGATCCAGGCGCTGCCGCATGCTCTCGGGCAGCAGCGCGATGGCGGCCGGGACCAGGCTGTCGAAAGCCTTGGCGCCCTGCGAGCCGCCGGTAACGAGAAGCTTGATGCGCCCATCGGCCTCAAGGGCCGGATAGGGCAGGTCGCGCAGCGCGGCCACGGCCGGGCGGACCGGATTGCCGACGCGCCGCACCTTCAGTCGGTCGGCCGCGGCGATAGCGCCGACCTCCGGGAAGGCAGTGGCCAGGGCCACGGCGCGGGCGGCGAGCAGGCGGTTGGCCCGGCCCAGCACCGCGTTCTGCTCGTGCAGGATCAGCGGCAGGCCGACGCTGCGGGCGGCCAGGGCCGGCGGCACCGAGGCGAAGCCGCCGAAGCCCACCACGGCGCTGGCCTTGCCACGCTTCAGCGGCCTGCGGGCCTGCCAGCTACCGCGCAGGATGGCGAGCAGGGCGGAGAGCTTCTGCAGGATCGAGCGGCCGAGCACGGCGCTGCCCGAGAGGCGCACCACCTCGACCTCCGGCAGGGCGGCGAAGCCCTGACCGCGACGGTCGGTCATCAGCATCACCCGGCAGCCGCGCTTGAGCAGCGCCTGGGCCAGGGCCTCGGCCGGGAAGATGTGGCCGCCGGTGCCGCCAGCAGCCAGCGCAATTGTGGGCGCCATGGTGGGGCCGCTCATTCCGAGAGCTCCGAGGAGGGCCGGCGGCGGGTCAGCGCCAGCAGCATGCCCATGGTCACCGCCAGCGCCAGGTAGCTGGAGCCGCCGTAGCTGATGAAGGGCAGGGTCATGCCCTTGGTCGGTATCAGGCTGAGCGAGGAGGCCATGTTGATCAGGGCCTGCATGCCCACCTGGGTCACCAGGCCGGCCGCGGCCAGCAGCACGAAGAGGCTCTGGTCGGCCATCGCCTTGGTCAGGCCGCGCAGCACCACGAAGGTGAAGAGCGCGACCACGGCCAGGCAGACGATCAGCCCGAACTCCTCGCCGGCGACCGCCAGGATGAAGTCGGAATGGACGTCGGGAAGCTGGTCCTTGACCTGGCCCTCGCCGGGGCCGCGGCCGAAGAGGCCGCCGTTGCGGAAGGCCTCCAGCGAGCGCTCGATCTGGTAGCGGTCGGTGCCGCCGGCATGGCCGAGGAAGCCGTCGATGCGCTCGGTCACGTGCGGGAAGAGGAAGTAGGCGATCACCAGGAAGGCGACGCCGCCGATCAGACCGGCCGCGACCCAGACCATGGAGAGCCCGGCCAGGAAGAGCTGCACGCCGAAGATGCCGCTGACCAGCAGCGCTTGGCCGACGTCGGGCTGCAGCAGCAGCAGACCGGCCAGCATGGCCCAGAGCGCCACCGCGATCATGCCGGCCGGCAGGCCGACCGAGGTGCGCCAGCTCGCCAGCAGCCAGCCCGCCATCACCGCGAAGCAGGGCTTGGCGAACTCCGAGGGTTGCAGTGAGAAGCCGGGGAGTTGCAGCCAGCGGCTGGCACCCTTGATCTCGGTGCCCATGCCCAGGGTGGCGAGGATCAGCAGCAGCGAGGCGAGCATGCCGAGCGCGGCGATGCGCCGGATCTGGCGCGGCGTGGCCAGCGAGATGCCGAGGATGATGGCGGCGCCCAGCGGCGCGTACATGAGCTGCCTGCGGGCCAGCAGGAAGGGGTCGTCGATGCCGATGCGGCCAGCGGCGGAGGGCGAGGCGGCCAGCATCAGGATCAGGCCGAAGCCCATCAGGGCGACGATGGCGGTGAGCTGCCAGCGGTCGACGGTCCACCACCAGCGGGCAAGGAGACTCTGGTCGCTACGGGCGAGGCTCATGCGGCTTCCTCCTCTGCCAGGCTGGCCACGACCTTGCGGAAGGCGTCGCCGCGGGCCTCGAAATCGGAAAACTGATCGAAGGAGGCGCAGACCGGCGACAGCAGCACCACGGGCCGGGCACCGCTGTCGGCGCGGGCAGCCTTGGCCGCGCTGCGCACTGCCGTGGCCAGCTCGCCGCAGCACTCGGCCTTCACCCGTCCGGCCAGGTAGCGCGCGAACTCCTCCTGCGACTCGCCGATCAGGAAGGCGCGGCGCACCCGGTCGAGATAGGGTTCCAAGCCGGTCAGGCCGCCGGTCTTGGCCCTGCCGCCGAGGATCCAGTAGATGCAGTCGTAGCTGGAGAGCGCCTTGGCTGCGGCCTCGGCGTTGGTGGCCTTGGAATCGTTGACGAAGCGTACGCCTTCGATCTCGGCCACCAGTTCCTGGCGGTGGGCGAGGCCCGGGAAGCTCTCCAGGCCGGCGAAGATGGTGTCACACACCAGGCCCAGCGCCCGGCAGGCGGCATAGGCGGCGGCGACGTTCTGCAGGTTGTGGCGGCCGGGCAGGCGCGGCAGGGACTCGGGGCGCAGCAGGCGTTCGGCCCGGCCGGCGCTGTCGTCCACCAGCCAGCCGTCCTCGAGGTAGAAGCCGCCGCGCTGCCGGCGCTCCACCGAGATGCGGATGACGCGTGCCTGGCTGTCGCGCTCCAGCGCATCGGCAATCGCCCGGCCGGGTGCCTCGTCGACCCCGACGACGGCCGTGTGGGCCGCGCCCTGACCGTGGAAGATCCGTTTCTTGGCAGCGACATAGCCCTCGAAGCCGCCATGGCGGTCGAGATGGTCGGGGGTGATGTTCAACAGCACCGCGACGTCGCAGACCAGACTGTGCAACAGCTCGAGCTGATAGCTGGAGAGCTCCAGCACGAAGATCTGAGCTGGTGCCAGGCTCAGCACCGCGGTGCCCAGGTTGCCGCCGACCGAGACCGACTGCCCGCCCTGGGCCAGCAGGTGGCCGATCAGCGCGGTGGTGGTGGACTTGCCGTTGGTGCCGGTGATGCCGACGTAGCGCGCCTTGGGTTGCGCCCGTTTCTGAGCCTGGGCCAGCAGCTCGATGTCGCCGATCAACGGCACGCCGGCCGCCTTGGCCGCGGCGGTCACCGGATGCGGCTTGGGGAAGGAGTGGGGGATGCCGGGCGAAAGCACCAGGGCCTCCACGCCCCGCCAGTCCAGGCCCTCCAGCCGGGTCACGGTGAGCCCGGCGGCGGCGGCACGCTCGCGCGCGGCCGGCTGGTCGTCCCAGGCCAGCACGTGGGCGCCGCCCTGCTGCAGCGCCAGTCCGGACGCCAGCCCCGAACGGGCCAGCCCCAGCACGGCGTAGCAGCGGTCCTTGGCGAAGGGGAGTTGGATCATCCGGCGGGCCTCCTAGCGCAGCTTCAGCGTGGAGAGGCCGATCAGGGCCAGGATGACGGCGATGATCCAGAAGCGGACCACGACGGTGCTCTCCGCCCAGCCCTTCTTCTCGAAGTGATGGTGGATCGGCGCCATGCGGAAGACCCGCTTGCCGGTCAGCTTGAAGGAGGCGACCTGGACGATCACCGACAGGGTCTCGGCCACGAAGAGGCCGCCGATGATGACCAGCACCAACTCGTGCTTGGCAGCGACCGCGATGGCGCCCAGCGCGCCGCCGCAGGCCAGCGAACCGGTGTCGCCCATGAAGACCATGGCCGGCGGCGCGTTGAACCAGAGGAAGCCCATCGAGGCGCCGATCAGCGCGCCGCAAAAGACCGCCAGCTCGCCGGTGCCGGGCACGTGCAGGATGTGCAGGTAGTCGGCGAAGAAGTAGTTGCCCACCAGGTAGGCGATCAGCGCGAAGCAGCCGGCGACGATGGCGATCGGCACGATGGCCAGGCCGTCGAGCCCGTCGGTCAGGTTCACCGCGTTGGACGCCCCCACCATCACCACCATGGCGAAGGGGATGAAGAACCAGCCGAGGTCGATCAGCGTGTCCTTGAAGAAGGGGATGGCCAGGGTGGAGTCCAGGTAATCGGGCGAGAGGTACTGCACCCAGAACACCGCCACCAGCGCGATCGAGAACTGGGAAATCAGCTTAAGACGACCGGGTAAGCCTTTGTGATTACGGCGTGTTAGCTTCAGGTAGTCGTCGCCGAAACCGACCAGCCCGAAGCCCAGGGTGACCATCAACACCACCCAGACGAAGCCGTTGGAGAGGTCTGCCCAGAGCAGGGTGGAGAGGGTCAGCGAGATCAGGATCAGGAGCCCGCCCATGGTCGGCGTGCCCTTCTTGGTCAGCAGGTGGCTCTCCGGCCCATCCTCGCGGATCGGTTGGCCCTCGCGCTGCTTCTTCTTCAGCCAGCGGATGATCCGCGGGCCGAGGATGAAGGAGATCAGGAGCGCGGTCATGACGGCGCCTCCGGTCCTGAAAGTCAGGTAGCGGAAGACGTTGAAGATGAAGATCTCGTCCGACAAGGGGACCAGGAAATAGTAGAGCACGGCCGTTTCCCCCCTAGCCGGTCCGTCTTGAGGTCTTGGTCTCGGCCAGCGCCTCCAGGGCGCCGACGATCACCGCCATGCGGGAGCCGAGAGACCCCTTAACCAGCACCACGTCGCCGTCCTTGAGTGCGGACAGGAGGTCCGGCGCCAGTTCGGCAGAGGTGGAGCGGTGGCTGCCGCGCAGCGCGGCCGGCAAGGCCTGCTGCAGCGCCGCCATGTCCTGGCCGCAGGTGAAGAGCAGGTCGGTGCCCGCGGCCTCGACCGCCGGGGCCAGCCCGGCGTGCATCGCCGGGGACTGGCTGCCCAGTTCCAGCATGTCGCCCAGCACCGCGATGCGGCGTCCGCCCGCACCGGGCGTGGCGACGGCCAGCAGGTCGAGGGCGGCGGCGATGGAGACCGGGTTGGCGTTGTAGCCCTCGTCGATCAGGGTGACGGCACCGCCGCCGGGTAGCGCGATCGCCTGCCGGGCACCGCGACCCTTCAGCGGGCTGAGGTCGGCGAGTCCCTGGGCCGCAACCTCGGGGGAGACCCCGACCGCAGCGGCTGCGGCCAGCACACCCAGGGCATTGAGCGCCATGTGGCGGCCGGGCAAGCCGAGGGTGAAGGCGAAGTCGCCGCCGGGCAGGGTCGTGCGCACCAGCGTCGTCTCGCCGATGGTCTGGAGCGACAGCAGGCGATAGCCCGCTTCGGCCGCGGCGCCGAAGGTGACGATCTTCGCCCCCCGCGCCTCGGCTTTGCGGCGCAGCAGGTCGCTGCGCGGTGCGTCGGCGTTGATGACGGCGGTGCCGCCAGCCTGCAGGCCCTCGAAGATCTCGGCCTTGGCGGCGGCGATGCCGTCCAAGCCGTCGGGGAAGAAGGCGATGTGGGCCGGCGCGATCTGGGTGACCAGCGCCACCTCGGGCCGCACCAGGGCGACCAGCTCGCGGATCTCGCCCGGATGGTTCATGCCGATCTCGAAGACACCGTAGACCGAGTCCAGCGGCATGCGCGCCAGCGAGAGCGGTACGCCCCAGTGGTTGTTGAAGCTTGCGGTCGCGGCATAGGCTGAGGCGGCGCCGGAAAGGGCGGCGCGCAGCATCTCCTTGCTGCTTGTCTTGCCGACGCTGCCGGTGATCGCCAGGCAGCGGGCCTTGGTCCGGCCCCGGGCCCAGCGACCCAGCGCGGTCAGGGCCTTCAGGCTGTCAGGGACCCGCAGCAGCGGGGCATCGTCCGGCAGTCCGGCCGGGCGGCGATGCACCAGGGCGGCCGCCGCACCGGCCTCGAGCGCCTTGGCGACGAACTCGTGGCCGTCGAAGTTGGGCCCCTTGATGGCGACGAAGAGGTCGCCCGGCGCCACCGTGCGGCTGTCGATGGAGACGCCCTCGGCGCTCCAGTCGCGGCTGTTGCGTCCGCCGGTCGCCTGCGCGGCCTCGGCCGCTGTCCAGAGTGGGCTCATGCCGCCGTTCCTTGACCGGTGGTGGCGATGGCGCTGCGTGCGACCTCGCGGTCGTCGAAGGGCAGGACCTGCTTGCCGACGATCTGGCCGCTCTCGTGGCCCTTGCCGGCGACCACCAGGATGTCGCCCTTCTTCAGCGCGTGGACCGCGGTCTCGATTGCCTTGCGGCGGTCGCCGATCTCGGTGAGGCCGGGATTGTCCTTCAGCATGGCGGCGCGGATCGCTGCCGGATCCTCGCTACGCGGGTTGTCGTCGGTGATGATGCCGCGGTCGGCCAGCTCTGCGGCCATGCGCCCCATGATGGCGCGTTTCTCGCGGTCGCGGTCGCCGCCGCAGCCGACCACGACCCAGAGCTTGGCCTTGGTGTAGGGGCGCAGGGTGGTCAGCACCGCCTCCAGCGCCGCCGGCTTGTGGGCATAGTCGACATAGACGCTGCCGCCGGTCGCGGTGCGCCCGACGAACTCCAGCCGGCCGGGAACCGGCGGCAGCTCGGCCAGCGCCTCGCAGGCGGCCGAGGGATGGCTGCCGGTGCCGATCACCAGGCCCAGGGCCGCCAGCACGTTCATCGCCTGGAAGTCGCCGATCAGCGGTAGCAGGACGCGGCGCTCCTGACCGTCCAGAGACAGCAGCAGGTGCTGTCCGTTGGCCTTGGGCTTCTGCTCCAGCAGGCGGATGTTGGCGGCACCGCTGGTGCCGAAGGAGAAGATGCGCTGGCCGCGGCGCCGCGCGATGGTGGTCAGCGGCTCGTAGTAGGGGCTGTCGGCGTTCAGCACCGCCACGCCATCCGGACGCAGCAGCCGCTCGAAGAGGCGTGCCTTGGCGGCGAAGTAGGCCTCCATCGAGTGGTGGTAGTCGAGGTGCTCGTGGCTCAGGTTGGTGAAGGCCGCTGCGCTGACCTCCAGCCCGTCCAGGCGGCACTGGTCGAGGCCGTGGCTGGAGGCCTCCAGCACGGCATGCTCGATGCCGTCGGCCTGTAGTTCCTTGAGCGCTCGGTGCAGGGCCACGCTGTCGGGCGTGGTCAGCGATGGCGGCGGGTTCGGCACCGGCGGCACCACGCCCAGGGTACCGAGCGAGGCGGCCTTGAGGCCGAGCGCCTGCCAGAGTGCGCGGGTGAAGTGGGCGACCGAGGTCTTGCCGCTGGTGCCGGTCACGCAGGCGATGACGCGCGGTTGCGGCGCATGGAAGATGCTGGCCAGGACCGCCAGCCAGTGGCTGGGGTTGTCGCAGGGCAGCAGGGTGGCGGTGGGGCCAGCCGGCAGGACCGTACCCTTGGCCGCTAGAACTGCGACTGCGCCCCTGGAAAGGGCGTGGGGGATATAGTCACGACCGTCCGCATGGCTTCCGGGCAGGGCAGCGAAGAGGCTGCCCGGAACGACCTGCCGGCTGTCCAGGGTGAGACTCGTGATCTCCACGTCCGCCTCGGCCGGCGCCAGGGGGGCGGCCAGCGGCATCGAGGCGGCGGAAAGGAGATCAGCGAGACGCAAGATACTGTCCTCCTGCGGAAGCGGGGATGAGGTGCTGGTCGGCGATCCGGCCAGCCTCCGCGGCGGCCGGCTCGACGCCGAGCAGCGGGGCCAGGTGCGAGACCAGCCGGCCGGTTACCGGGGCCGCGTTCCAGCCGGCGGTGGCGTAGCCGTAGGTCTTCTTGGTCGGCTTGGGCTCGTCGAGCACGACCAGCACAATGAAGCGGGGTCGGTCCATCGGAAAAGCCGCGACAAAGTTTGCCATGCGCTTGTTCTTGGCATAGCGACCATGAACCAGCTTCTCCGGCGTCCCGGTCTTGCCGCCGACCAGGTAGCCCCGGACCGCGGCCTTGCGGCCGGAGCCCTCCTGCACGTTCAGCCGCAGCAGCCAGCGCATCGCCTCTGAGGTCTGGCGCGAGAAGACCCGGGTGCCCTCTTCGATCTGGCCGTCCTCGTTGCGCGGTGCCGGGGTGAAGCGGGGCGGAACATAATAGCCGCCATTGACGGTGGCGGCTACGGCCGAGGCCAGGTGCAGCGGCGTGACCGCGATGCCGTGCCCGAAGGAGACGGTGGCGACGGTCACTGGCGCCCAGTGCGCCGGCACGATAGGAGCGGCCGTCGTCAGCTTGGTGTCCTTCAGCGACGACAGCAGGCCGAGCCGCTCCAGATAGCCCTTCAGCTTCTCTCCGCCCAGGCGCGCGGCGATGAGAGCGGTGCCGATGTTGCTGGAGTAGGTGAAGACCTCCGGCACGGTCAGCACTTTGCGCTGGGCATGGAAGTCGTTGATGGTGAAACCGCTGATCTTCAGCGGCTGGCGCGCATCGTAGGCGTCGGTCAGCCGGGTCACGCCCTCGTCCAGGGCCGAGGCGATGGTCAGGATCTTGAAGACCGAGCCCAGCTCGTAGACGCCCAGGGTGTTGCGGTCGATCTGGTCCTCGGTGCGCTCGCCCGGATTGTAGGGGTCGTAGCTGGGCAGCGAGACGCTGGCCAGCACCTCGCCGTTGTTGGCATCGAGCACCAGGCCGGTGGCGGCGATCGCGCTGAATTCGGTCATCGCCGCCTTCAGCTCCTCGGCCACCAGGTGCTGTAGGCTGAGGTCGATCGAGAGCTTCAGCGGCTCGCTGCTCTCACGCAGGCGCTGGTCGAAGGCTTGCTCGACACCGGCCAGGCCGCGGTTGTCGACGTCGGTATAGCCGAGCAGGTGCGCGGTGAGCTGGCCCATCGGATAGATGCGGGTCATCTCGCGCTGGAAGTGCAGGCCGGGGATGCCCAGGCGGTTCACCTCGAACTGCTTGGTCGGCGAGATCTTGCGCTTGATCCAGACGAAGCGCTTGCCGCTGGAGAACTCGCGCACCAGGCGCTCCTCGTCCAGCTCGGGCAGCACGGTCCTAAGGCGTTTGGCCGCCCTCTCGGGCTCCAGGATCTGCTGGCTGTCAGCATAGATCGAGGCCATCGGCAGGGTGGTGGCGAGCACGATGCCGTTGCGGTCGGTGATCTCGGCCCGGCCGGTGCCGAGGCGGTCGCCGATCTCGGCGGCGGCCAGCGAAGGCTCCTGGGCCGGCGGGTTGACGCCGAGCTCGACCATCCGCGAGGCGATAAGAGAAAAGGCCAGCGCAAAGGCCACACCGGCGACGATCACACGGCTGCGACCAGTATCGAGAGCCTGCTTGGAGCGGCTCTCGACCCGATGCACAGCCCTGGCGCCGGCGCGCAGATCCAGTCCCCCGGGTCTGGAGGAACGGGCTGGTTGGTAGTGGGAGTCCTGGCTCATTGCCTGACCTCCGCACTGGCCTGAGTGAGGCCCAGGGCTGGCGTCCGGTCGGGTTCGGGATGGTTAAACCCGGACGTTTGCTCAAGGGCCCGGAAAGGCAGATCTTCGATGCGCACCAACTGCTCCGGAGACAGCGGCGCGAGCCCGAGCTGGGTCCTGGACAGGGACGCCAGGCGCTCCGGCTGGTTGAGGTAGCTCCATTCCGCTTTCAGCACGTGCAGTTCCTCCTGAACGCGGACGATGTTTCGGTGCGCGGCGCGCAGGGCCTCCTCGCGCTGCTGCACCTCGTGCTTCAGCACGTAGGTTCCGACGGCGCAGAGACCGGCCAGTAACAGGAAAACGGCGGCGGCAATGCGGCTCATTGTGGTCCCTCCTGCCACGCTGTGGCATCGGTGCGCTCGGCCGCGCGCAGACGTGCGGAGGCGGCGCGGGGGTTCACGCGAATCTCGTCGGTCGAAGGCTTCTGCGCCTTGCGGAACAGCAGGCGGAAGCTGGGGGCGTGGCCGGGCGCGCTGGCCGGCAGGTGGCGCGAGCCGCCACCACCCCGGCCGGAGCGCTCAGTCAGGAACTGCTTCACCACGCGGTCCTCCAGCGAGTGGAAGGAGACCACGGCCAGACGTCCGCCAGGGGCGAGCAGGCGCTCGGCCGCGGCCAGGCCGCGCTCGATCTCGCCCAGCTCGTCGTTGACTGCGATCCGGAGCGCCTGGAAGGTCCGGGTCGCCGGGTCGATGCCGTCAGCCGAGCGGCGCATGCAGCCGCGGACCACGTCGGCCAGCGCCGCGGTGCGGGTGATCGGCGCCTCGCTGCGCGCGGCCACGATGGCGCGGGCGACGCGGCGGGAGTGGCGCTCCTCGCCATAGCGGAAGATGATGTCGGCCAGCTCCGTCTCGCTCAGCGCGTTGACCAGGTCGGCGGCGCTGGGGCCGCCCTCGCTGCTGGCGCCCATGCGCATATCGAGGGGACCGTCCTGCCGGAAGGAGAAACCGCGCTCGGCCTGGTCGACCTGGGGGGAGGAGATGCCTAGGTCGAGGGTGACGCCGTCCAGGCGCTGCCGCGCCCCTTCCGGCAGGAGGTCTTCCATGTCGCCGAAGCGACCGGAAAGCATGGTGAAGCGCCCGCCGGCCTCGGCCTCCAGGCGGCGGCCTTCCGCCACCGCCTCTGGGTCGCGGTCGATCGCCAGGACCTCGCAGTCGCCGGCGGCGAGCAGGGCGCGGCTGTAGCCGCCGCGCCCGAAGGTGCCGTCGAGGTAGCGGCCGCCGTCACGCACGTCGAGCGTGGCCAGCACTTCATTCAGCAGGACGGGGATATGGGCTGCTGCTGGCATGGCCTCAGCCCTCCGCCTGCTTCTTTTTCTTCTTGGGTGCCAGGCGCAGCCGGATCGACTGCCCCTTGGCGGTCGCCTGGGCGTTCAACTTGGCCTTGTGGGCCTCGTAGGCCTCGGGGTTCCACAGGCGGAAGGTGCTGCCGCCGCCGACATAGATCGCCTTCTCGTCGATCTGGGCATGTGCGCGCACCTCTTCGGGCAGGACGATGCGGCCGTCGCCGTCGAACGGCAGGCGTCGGGCCTCGGCGAAGAGCTGTTTGGCCTGCTCCAATTCGTCCTCGTCCTCGTAGATCTCAGGATCGTCCAGAGCCTCGGCCAGCTCTTCCAGCCGGCCGTTGCCGAAACCGTCCAGCGCCAGCTGGCCACGCACGGGGATCAGGACAATGCCTGGGTAGGTCTCCTGAGAGAGCACCGTCCGGTAGTCCGCCGGGACGGAGATCCGCCCCTTGCGGTCAACCTTGAACGGATATTCGGACGTGAACAGTGCCACGTCACAGCCCTCCCTCTGTTCAGCTCACCCCGGCTGCGTCCTCGCAACTCCTCTAACCCCGACAGAATGGTCGCCAGCCTCCGATATGGGATAGACATGGATATCATGGGATTTCATGGGCGTCAACGGGAACAGACTCTCGAATTTGAGCTATTCTAGGGATTTAAGGCGTCAGTTCTTGGTTTGTTCTCAATATTGGCAGAATAGATATGGGACGGCATGGTCTGGGGCGTCGTGGCGCCTAACGAGGTCTTGCCGGTTGCGCGGTCTGCAGGGGGAGGGGGTGCAAGGTGTCAGACGGTCTGTAAGCCGGGTTCTGTCCGAGGCTGCCGCAGCGGACTGCGGCGGCCTCGGGACGGCCATTCATCTGGGACGTCCGTTACCGAACGCCTCGCGCGACCGACCCGGACGACGGCGCGGAAACACGCCCGAAGCTGCCCTCAACGGGCGCTTCTGTCGTCCCTACTTGGTCTTGCTCCCGGTGGGGTTTACCAAGTCCGAGACCGTTACCGGCCTCGCGGTGCGCTCTTACCGCACCCTTTCACCCTTGCCTGGCGGCCGCCCGAAGGCGGCGGCCGGCGGTTTGCTTTCTGTGGCACTTTCCCTGGGGTCGCCCCCGCCGGCCGTTAGCCGGCACCGTGTTCCCGTGGAGCCCGGACTTTCCTCCCTCGGGCCGCGTCGCCGCGGACCGAGAGCGGCCGTCCGACCGTCTGAGACCTTGCGAGGGGAGCAGGTGCGCCCGAGAGTGGGCTCTGTCAAGGAGAGAGGGTCAGATATCGATCCTGACGGTCTCGCCGGACGGCCGCGCGAGGCAGAGGTAGACCTCGTCGTCGGCGGGCGGATCGAGCGGCTCGTCCTCCTCGTAGACCACCTGGCCCTCCAGCAGGGTGCAGACGCAGGTGGCGCAGATGCCGGCGCGGCAACTGAACTCGGGCTCCAGGCCCTGGGCCTCGGCAAAGTCCAGCAGAGAGCCCCTGAAGCTGCCGAAGCGGGCGGTGACGCCGCTCCTCTCGAAGACCACCGTCGGGCCCCCGGCCGCGTCCGCCGGAGCGGCGCTTTCTTCGGCCAGTTCCGTCAGGTCGGGTGCAGGCGGGGGCGGGGGGGCATCCGGGTCCAGCAGGCTGGCAGGTCCGAAGAACTCGTAGCGGATGTTCTCCTTGCGGATGCCGAGCCCGGTCAGCAGCGGGTACATCGCCGCCATGAAGGGCGGGGGGCCGCAGAGGTAGACGTCGTAGTCGTCGAGCGGCAGTAGACGCTGCAGCAGGGCGCGGTCGACCAGGCCCTCGGCGTGGAAGCGGCCCTGGGTGCGGTCCTGCTCGCTGGGGGTGCGGTAGACGAAGCAGGTCCGGACGGTGGGCGCGGTCGCGGCCAGGGCCTCGACCTCCTCGCGCAGGGCATGCACCGCCCCGTTCTCGCAGGCGTGGACGAAATAGGTCGGCCGGCCGCTCGCCGCCAGGCGGTGCAGCATGCTGACCATCGGGGTCAGACCGACGCCGCCGCTGAGCAGCAGCACCGCGCGATCGCTCTCCTCGTCCAGCACGAACTGACCGCGCGGGGACAGCACCTGGAGCGTGTCGCCGACCTCCACTTCATTGTGCAGCTGGCCCGACCCGCGGCCGGGCGGCAGCTCCGGCTTGCTCGGCGGCGCCGGCTCGCGCTTCACGGTGATGCGGTAGCCGGAGAGGTCGCCGGGATCGCTGGAGACGGTGTAGGTGCGCAGCAGGCCCTCGGCCAGGCGCAGGGTCAGGTACTGCCCCGGGCGAAAGGCCGGCACCGGCCCGCCCTCTGCCGGCTGCAGCCGGAACGAGGTGATGATCTCGCTTTCGGCCTTGCGCTCGACGACGCGGTAGTCGGCGAAGCGGGCACCCGCCGAGGTCCGCGGTTCTGCTGTGGTCAGGGTCATTCCGCGGCCAGGGTGGTTTCGTTCTCGCGTTCGATCAGGGCGGCGAGCTGACGGCGGAAGCGCTTGGGCGCGGCGTCGGTCGCCAGGTCGATGGTCGGCGTCTTGCTGGTCTCCAGACCCCGCTGGCAACCCTCCAGCACGATCTTATCCTCCAGGAAGGCGGAGCGGACGCTGTCGGCCATCAGCTTGGAGATCTTCTCGTCGCCCGGGAAGACGTTGCGGATCTGGAAGTAATAGTAACGCGAGGTCCGCTCATCCACCGGCGTCATGAAGTTATAGGAGTGCATGAGGAAGACCTGGTCCGGCAGCGGCTTGTCGCGCCCTCCCAGGCCCGCCGGGGTGAAGACCGCGACGATGTCGGCGTGGCTGGGGAAGCGCACCTCGTAGTGCTGCAGGCGATCGCAGTTGCCGGTGAAGGGGACCAGCGGCTGATAGAGCGGCGCCACCTCCTTATCGAACATCCAACGCGAGGCGATCACCCGGTCGGCCTGGACGTCGACCTCGATCGGCGTGTCCTCGGTGCCCTTGGCCGCGAAGGTGGTCTGGTGCACCCAGGCGACGTGGCTGGGGTCCAGCAGGTTGTCAGTGATCAGCAGATAGTTGCAGGCGATGTCGATCGGCTTGCCGCGGCTGACGGTCCAGGCCGGGTCGTCGTAGTACTCGACCTGGAAGATTTCCACCGGGTCGGCCAGCGCGGGATCGCCCATCCAGATCCACACCAGCCCATAGCGCTCGGCCACCGGATAGGCGCGCACGCGGGCCTTCGGCGGGATGCGCTCCTGCCCCGGCACCAGCCGGCAGGCGCCCGTGCAGTCGAACTTGAGGCCGTGATAGCCGCACTCGATCTGGTCGCCGTCGAGCCGCCCCAAGGAGAGCGGCAGCTTGCGGTGCGGACAGGCGTCCTCCAGCGCCGCGGGCGTGCCGTCGAGCTTGCGGTAGATGACGATGTTCTCTTCCAACACGGTGATGCGGCTGAGGCTGCGAGAGACCTCGCTGGCGTCGGCGGCGACGTACCAGGCATTGCGCAGATACATCCTGGGCTCCTCCTCTTGGCGGCTTGCTCCGGGCTGGAGAGGAGAATTGTATAGACAATTGCGGGGAGGCTGTCTAGGCTTCATCCCAGGCGTGCAGGGAAGGGAGTCCGACCATGTCCGACAAGCGTGAAGCCGAAGAGGTCAGGCGCATCCGCGAGGAGCTGACCAAGCTCAAGGCGCTGCCGGCCGAGATGGCGCGGACGATGATCCCGACCTACTACACTTCGCCTGCCTTCCTCGAGCTGGAGCGCGAGGAGATCTTCCGCAAGGAGTGGATCTGCCTGGGCCATGTGGCCGAGATCGCCAAGCCCGGCGACTACTTCACCACCGAGCTGGTGGGCGAGCCCTTGCTGGTCGTGCGGGGACAGGACGACCAGATCCGCGTGCTCTCCAACGTCTGCCGCCACCGCGCCAACCTGGTGGCCAGCGGATCGGGCAACGCGCGCCGCTTCGTCTGCAGCTATCACAGCTGGAGCTACAACGCCGACGGAAGCCTCGCCAAGGCGCCGCTGATGGCCAAGGCGCCGGCCTTCCGGGCCGAGGACTGCGGCCTGCCGGCCTTCGCCACCGAGATCTGGCAGGACTTCATCTTCGTGAACCTGGACGGCAATGCCGCGCCGCTGGCGCCGCGCTGCGATCCCTTCCTGCCGCACATCAAGAACTATCATCACCCTGGCCGGCATCATCAGTACGTCGCCGAGGAGATCTGGCAGACCAACTGGAAGTGCCTGGTCGAGAACTTCATGGAGGGCTATCACCTCAGCGCCGCCCACCTGAAGACCCTGCACCCGATCACGCCGACCTCGCTCTGCCGCAAGATCCCGACGCCCGAGGGAATGACGGCCTACACCTCCGGCTATGATCCGAAGGTGCCGGAGCGTGGTCCCTATCATCCCGACCTGACGGCCGAGGAGCGGCGCTATTCGGTCCTCTTCAGCGTGTTCCCGAACCTGACCTTGTCGATCGTGCCCAACGTCACGCTCTACCTGATGGTGCGGCCGGTGAACGCCGATGCCGTGGCGGTGAAGTGGGGCCTGGCCGGCACCGTCGAGGACCCCGAGGATCCGGCGGTGATCCGCTATCGCGATCTCTGCCTCGCCTTCAATGCCGAGGACCGCGCGCAGCTCGAAGGGGTGCAGAAGGGCATGAAGTCCAGGCACTACACCTCCGGCCCGCTGGCGCCGCCCGACTATGAAGGGACGGTCTGGGACTTCTACACCTACATGGCCTCGAAGCTGGCGAGCGACGTGGCGTTGGCCCCGCACGGCCTGGCGATGGCCGGCTGACGGCCTGGCGTCGGAGCGGGCTCGCCGGCCGGGCCTTCCTGCGCAGTGCAGTCGCACGATATGAAAGCCACCGCCCGCGCGCCGATGTACCTGCGCATCAAGTCCTACGTGGTGGAGCACATCGACTCGGGCGCCTGGCCGGTCGCGCACCAGATCCCGCCCGAACTGGAATTGATGAAGCAGTTCCGGGTGAGCCGCATGACGGTGAACCGGGCGCTGAGCGAGCTGGCCTCGGAGGGGCGGATCAGCCGCCATCCTGGCCGCGGCAGCTTCGTCACCGATCCCAGGCCGAAGTCCGAGCTGCTGATCGTCCGCTCCATCGCCGAGGAGATCCGCGAGCGCGGCAATCGCCACTCCGCCAGGGTCTACACTCTGGAGAGCGAGCCCGCGAGCAAGGACCTGGCCAAGATCTTCGAGCTGCCGCTGGGGACGCCGCTGTTCCACAGCGTGATCGCGCACAAGGAGAACGCGGTGCCGATCCAGCTCGAGGAGCGCTACGTCAACCCGCGGCTGATGCCGCACTACCTGGAGGCCGACTTCAGCAAGCTGACGCCGAACGAGGTGCTGGCCGCCGTCGCCCAGGTGAAGGAGGCCGAGCAGATCATCGACGCGGTGCTGCCGGACGCCAGGACCTGCCGCATGCTGAAGATCGAGCGCGACCAACCCTGTCTCCGGGTCTACCGGGTCGCCCGCATCGCCGGCGGCGTCTCTTCTGTCTCCTGGCAGACCTACCCCAGCAACCGCTACCGCCTCAGCAGCAGCTTCCACGACGGCGGGGGGAGTACGCACAGCGGGTAGGGCTCTGGCTTGTGTAGAGAGGTCGTTCGGTCAAGTCGTGAGACGACAAAACGTCATTATTTCAATAAATTGCCGTCCTCTGACTTGATCGGAGGAGCACTATCCGCTTGCTGGAATTAAGAGGCAATTGTCTCAGATCTCAGCAACCCTCAAGGAAGCATCTTCCCCGGGTTCATGATGCCCTTGGGGTCGACCGCGGCCTTGAGCGCCCGCATGAGACCCACCGCCTCGGCGCCCAGTTCCGCTTCCAGGAACTTGCCTTTGCCCAGCCCCACGCCGTGCTCGCCGGTGCAGGTGCCCTCCATCGCGATGGCGCGTTCGGCCAGGCGGCCGTTGATCCACTCGACCTTCTCGACTTCGCCGGCGTCGTCGGGGTCGAAGAGGATGTAGAGGTGGAAGTTGCCGTCGCCGACGTGGCCGACCAAGGGTGCCAGCAGGCCGGTCTCGGCCACGTCGCGGTCGGTCTCCTCGATGCAGGCGGTGAGGTTGGAGATCGGCACGCAGACGTCGGTCGAGAGCCCCTTGGCGCCCGGCCGTAGCAGGCGCGAGGCGTAGACCGCCATGGCGCGGGCCTGCCAGAGCTCGCGGCGCGCGTCCTCGCTCTCGGCGAAGCGGAAGCCTTCGGCGCCCAGGTCCTCGGCGATCGCCTGCACCGTGGCGGCGTCGTACTCGACCGAGGCGGCGCTGCCGGCGAACTCGAAGAAGATGGTCGGCGCCTCCGGCAGGCCGATCTTGCTGTAGAGGTTGATCGCGCGCATCTGCACCGCGTCGGCCAGCTCGATCCGCGAGACCGCGACGCCGGACTGCAGGATGGCGACCACGGCCTTCACCGCGGCGCCGAGAGTCGGGAAGCTGCAGCGCGCGGCGGCGATGCGCTCCGGCCGGCCCGCCAGCTTGAGATTGAGGGCGGTGATGACGCCGAGCGTGCCCTCGGAGCCGACGAAGAGCCGGGTGAGGTCGTAGCCGGCCGAGCTCTTGCGCGCCCGCTGGCCGGTCTTCATCACGCTGCCGTCGGGCAGCACCGCGCGCAGCGAGAGCACCATGTCCTTCATGGTGCCGTAGCGCACGGCGTTGGTGCCGGAGGCGCGGGTCGCCGCCATGCCGCCGAAGGTGGCCTCGCCGGCCGGGTCCAAGGGAAAGAAGAGCCCGGTGTCGCGGATGTGCTCGTTCAGCTGCAGGCGGGTGACGCCGGCCTCCACCGTGCAGTCCATGTCCTCGGGTCGGACCGAGAGGATAGCGTCCATCTGGGTCAGGTCGAGCGAGAGGCCGCCCTTGACGGCCTGCACCTGACCCTCGACCGAGGTGCCGGCGCCGAAGGGCGTGACCGGCGTGCCGGTCTCGTTGCAGAGCGCCAGGGCGCGTTGCACGTCTGCCTCGCTCTCGGCGAAGAGGACGGCGTCGGGCAGTGCCGGCGGGTGCCAGGATTCGCCGTGCCCGTGCTGCTCGCGGATGGCGGCGGCGGTGACCAGCTTCTCGCCGAAGGCGTCGTGCAGCCGGTCGAGAGCGGTCAGGCAGGCGGCGGTCATGGTGGCACCTCCAGCAGCGGAGAAAAGGGGGAGGGGGCGCCGGTTTAGCGCCCCCTGCCGGTCAGGTTGCTTGCCTCAGGCTCAGGAGAACCACCAGCGCTCGCCCGCGCGGCCGCCGTCGAGGTCCCACTGGCCGGAGAGCTTGGCTTCATGCTGGACGTTCGGGGCGGTCGCGTCCACGAAATCGGCGAAGGCGAAGACCAGCGCACCGCCATCGTCGTGGATGATGCGCTGGCACTCGCCATACATCTCGCGCCGCTTGTCCACGTCGAACTCGGCACGCGCCTCCAGCACCAGCTTGTTCAGCCGCGGATCGTTGAAGTGGGTCTCGTTCCAGCCGACCTTCAGACCCTCGTCGGTGTAGGCCAGCGACAGCATCGCATCCTCGTTGACGCGGCCGCTCCAGCGTGAGGCGCAGAAGGGCTTCTTGGCCCAGATGTCGCTCCAGTAGCCGTCTTCCGGGGTCTTCACCACGTCGATGGTGACGCCGGACTTCAGCGCCTGCTCCTTGAACAGGATCGCCGCGTCGGTGGCGCCGGTGAAGGGCGTCTCGGAGACGAAGAGCTGGGTCGTAAAGTCCGACTTGCCGGCCTTCTTCAGCAGGAACTTGGCCTTCTCCGGGTCGAACTCGTGCTGCGGGATCGAGGGATCGTAGAACTCGTAGCCGGGACCCAGCGGCTGGTCGTTGCCGACCGATCCGAAGCCGCGCAGGACGCGCTTGACCAGGTCCTCGCGGTCGATCGCGTACTTCATCGCGTTGCGCACGTCGGGGTCGCTGAAGGGCTCCATGTCAACCAGCATCGGGAAGACGTAGTGCGCCTTGCTCTGGGTCTGCACGATCTTCGCCTTGCCGCTGTTCTGCAGCAGGGCCACGGTCTTGGGATCGACGAAGTTGAAGGCGTCGATCTCGCCCGAGATCAGGGCGTTGTTGCGGGCGGTGGAATCCTTGATCGCGATCATCTCGACGCTGTCGAAGTGGGCGCGCCCGGACTTCCAGTAGTTCGGGTTCCGCCTGGCGAGCGAGCGCACGCCGGGCTCCCACTGCTCCAGGATGTAGCCGCCGGTGCCGGTCCCGGCCTCGAAGTCGCCGTCGCCGGCGGGGACGATCACGAAGGGTGGGATGCTGGTGATCGCCGGAAAGCCGACGTTGGCGCCGGAGAGCTTGAAGACCACCGTGTCCGGCCCGTCGGCCTTCACCTCCTCGAGCCCGCTGAGGAAGGGCTTGGCGACCGACTTGGTGTCGTCGCCCATGTGGATCTGGAAGGAGTAGACCACGTCTTCCGGCGTCAGGGTCTTGCCGTTGTGGAAGGTGATGCCCTTGCGCAGCTTGAAGGACCAGGTCTTGCCGTCCTTGGAGCCTTCCCAGCTTTCCGCCAGCTCGGGCACCAGTTCGCCCTCGGCGTTCACCTCGACCAGGGCGTTGCGGATCTCGTACTGCAGATAGGTCTGAAAGCGTGTCTCCAGCCTGGTCGGATCCAGCAGGTCCTGCGTCGAGAAATCGGCGACGCCGATCCTGAAGTTGCCGCCCTGCTTGGGCGTCTCCGCGCGCGCGAAGCGCGGCAGCATGCTGGACAGCCCAAGGGCTGCCGTGCCTGCGAGGATCTGGCGGCGGTCGATCAAAAGCTTGTCCTTCATCCGGGTTCTCCTCAGTTGCGCCAAACGGGGGGAGGCATCGCCTTCGGCCTGCCAATCCCGATCCGGCCCCTCGTTCGCAGGCAACCCCACCCCGGCGGAGACCTCCGCCGCCGCGCTGTTGCCCAAGCCTTGCCCTGCGTGCCGCAGGCCGTCGGCGATCGCCGCAGCCTGCCTTTTGTTATCGTCAAATGACTATACAAAGTGGTCCGGTAAATGTCTATACAAATAGCCCCCCCCGCGCCTAGTGCGGCAGCGGTCGATAGGGAGGTGCGGCGCCGGTCTCGAATGTCCTCATTCTCTGCTGCGATGAGCGCATGCGTCCGGCGACCGGCCCTTCCGTCGGGGCTCGAAGTTGTATATACATCTTCCGGCGACCTGCAGGCTGGCAAGGGACGAGGGACTTCACGATGTCGGATCATCTGACCCCCGGTGCGACGGGGCTTTCTTTGCTCGCTGAGGTCTATGGCGCCGGCCGGCGGCTGAGGCTCGATCCCTCGACCGCGCCCAGGATCAGCCGGGCCGCGGGCTGCATCGCGGCCGCGGCTGCGGGCAACGCGCCGATCTATGGCGTCAACACCGGTTTTGGCAAGCTGGCCTCGATCAAGATCGACGCGGCCGACGTCACCACCCTGCAGCGCAACCTGATCCTCTCGCACTGCTGCGGCGTCGGCCAGCCGCTGGACGAGAACGTGGTGCGGCTGATCATGACCCTGAAGCTGCTGTCCCTGGCACGCGGTGCCTCCGGCGTGCGGCCCGAGGTGGTGCTGCTGATCGAGGAGATGATCGCGCGCGGGGTGATCCCGGTGATCCCGGAGAAGGGCTCGGTCGGAGCCTCGGGCGATCTGGCACCGCTGGCCCACCTTGCCGCCGTCATGATCGGCGCCGGCGAGGCCACCATCGAGGGCGAGCGGATGAGCGGCGGCGCGGCGCTGACCAGGGTGGGGTTGGAGCCGGTGGTGCTGGCGGCGAAGGAGGGGCTGGCGTTGATCAACGGCACTCAGGTCTCCACCGCGCTGGCGCTGGCTGGGCTCTACCGGGCGGAGCGGGCCTTCCGGGCCTCGCTGGTGACCGGCGCGCTCTCGACCGACGCGGCCATGGCCTCGACCGCGCCCTTCACCGCCGAGATCCACGACCTGCGCGGACACGCCGGCCAGATCGAGGTGGCGGCGGCGCTGCGCACCTTGCTGGAAGGCTCGGCGATCCGCGAAAGCCATGTCGACAGCGACGAGCGGGTGCAGGACCCCTACTGCATCCGCTGTCAGCCGCAGGTGGCCGGCGCCTGCCTCGACCTGCTGCGCCAGGCCGCTCGCACCCTGGAGATCGAGGCCAACGCGGCGACCGACAACCCGCTGGTGCTCTCCAGCGGCGATATCGTCTCCGGCGGCAACTTCCATGCCGAGCCGGTGGCCTTCGCTGCCGACCAGATCGCGCTCGCCGTGGCCGAGATCGGGGCCATCGCCCAGCGCCGCATCGCGCTGCTGGTCGATCCGGCCCTGAACTACGGGCTGCCTGGCTTCCTCGCGATCAAGCCGGGCCTGAACTCGGGCCTGATGATCGCCGAGGTCACTACGGCGGCGCTGATGAGCGAGAACAAGCAACTCGCCCATCCGGCCTCGGTCGATAGCACGCCGACCTCAGCCAACCAGGAGGACCATGTCTCCATGGCCTGCCATGGCGCGCGGCGCCTGCTGCAGATGACGCAGAACCTGAGCTGGATCGTCGGCGTCGAAGCCATGGTCGCGGTGCAGGGCGTGGAGCTGCGCGGGCCGACCCGGACTTCGCCGCGGCTGGAGCAGGCGATGGCCGCGTTGCGCGCGCGAATTGCCCCGCTGACTGAGGACCGCTACATGGCGGACGACATGGAGGCCGCCGGCGAGATCGTCGCCTCCAGAGAGCTGGAGGTTGCCGGTGGCGAGGTTCTACCGTCCGTGTCGGACCAGTAACTATTTAGCAGTTCGATCATTTTCCCAATATTCTCGGGGGGCAGAGTCCGTCCCAATCCGTCGGAGGCCTGTCTAAGCCCGCATTTCCCAGATGACCGAGGATTTGATAGTATTCCGAATCACACTATCAAGATCGGATCAAGGAGTTAGGTCTCCAGAAGCTGGGTTGTGGCGCCGGACTTCACGGGGGAGGCAGAATCGGCCCCACTTCGATCAAGTTCGACCGTTCCGTCAAACGCGCGTCCCAAGTATCCTCGCTCAGTTCGGACGGCGGCCTGCTACCTCACCGGGAATAGGACGGCGCCATCGGTGTGACCTACAGGGCGGTGGCACCGCTTGCCAATCCGCACACCGGTCGGAACGACCGCCATCACGTGCCTGGTGCTTGCGCTGGTCGACGGTCTCCCGGCTAGTGCGCCGCGCCCGCTGTGCCATCTTCCAGTTGGCCGAGGCCGCGCTGCCGGCCTTGCTTCGCGCCCGCGCAGTCCTCTATTCAACTCGTATTCAACTCGCATCGGAGTCCTCTTGCAGTTGGGCCTTCAGCTTGCACGCCAAATGGGGAATGCCTGTCTATAGTTCTACGCGGGTCCAGGAAAACTTAGCCGTTCAAGCCAAAGTGCATTCTACAACCTTGTTGACAAGCATCGTTCCTATCCTGCAAGTTTGTATCCAAAGATTGCTATTACTATACCACCCTGCCATCGACGCGGGACAATGAGGTGTTGCGAAAGGACGGAACAATGCGTTGGATCGGGTTGATCATACTCTTTGGACTGGCCGGTTGTGCTGGAACGGAGACTTATCGTGTCTCCAATGAGGCGCTTAAAATTGATGGAAAGATGGATGATTCTCAAGCTGATGGAATAAGGTACTACGAAAGTGCACCTTTTATATTAGTTTACAGTGACGGTACTGGGGGACTTCAGAGCAAATTCCTGTTCATGCCAGACTTGACACAGAAACGGGTGATCAGCCCTTATGAAATACTGGCCTCTAATACGACGACTTTAAAGTTCGAGAATGGTGTATTGACTGAAGGCTCCACCACGGTCGACACAACGGTGGTACCTAAGGCGATAATTGGCTCGCTTGAGAAAGTGGCGATCGGTCTTGCCGCTGGTGCATTCAATACCGCCAGGGGCTCGAAACCTTCGGCACAACTTCCACCACCGAGACTGTACAAAGTGGTCGTTGACGGCGAAAGTGCCAGGCTTGCCGGCGGCCCAGGGGTCAACCCGGACGGTACGGTTCGGATGATCGACGTTACAATTTCTCGTCCAGGCCCAATTACACCACCCAGTTCGCAGACATCCAATCCGACTACTGG
Organism: Rhodospirillaceae bacterium N.6G; assembly: GCA_046233115.1. Lineage (GTDB taxonomy): Bacteria > Pseudomonadota > Alphaproteobacteria > Kiloniellales > JACOMY01 > JACOMY01. The sequence continues at coordinate 737,490 of JBJXHM010000001.1, forward strand.
GGGAGGCAGCTGATGAAATCCTTTCTTGCTATAGCCATCGCCTGTCTGTTTGCGACGACGGGATGCACCACCTTGATCACCAGCAAGAGGGCAACGCCTACATCAAAGGGGGATCAATATTCTCTACCTATTCCTCTACTGTTGGTAACCCCACAGGCCAATGGAACCATGACCGTAGAGGTTAAATACATCGCCGATCCCAACAACACTTACTTTCTGCGGTCAGAATCGCTTCTTTCAAATCACACCCTCAACGTTGTGAAGGAAAATGGTCTCCTAAAGTCAATCACTTTCGTCTCTAAGTCCGACGAGGTGGCGGCAGCCGCGATCGAGTCGGCGGGAAATGTCGCGAAGGCTATTGCTGACCAAGACTTAGCCCAGCAAGCCGCTGCCGTGGCGAAGGCAGAGGCGCAAGCGTCGGCTCTAAGCGATGCGGAACTCGCAGTGCGAATAGCGCAAGCGACATACACAGCGCTGCCCGCTGAACCGAGTGAGGCGAAGGTTGCAGCGAATGTGGAGCTTATCAAAGCCAAGGCCAAACGAGACTACCTTCTGGAGGTCGCGGCTGGCGGTTCGGTCGACTCACATTCATTCAATGTACCTGACGAAGGGATCCAGGGGCCGGTAGCGGCAGCACCGGTCTTGTTCCGGGTGATGCCTGATACAACGGGTGGCGTGAAACTTGTTGCCTTTGAGGGTCCATCATTTGTTCCCACCTCCACGGCCGCCGAGGTTCCGTCAAAGACACCTGCTGAGGCTACGGTCCGTTTCAAAGAGGGGTCTTCAACGGTCGTCAATAGGAATGCTCTCGAGGCGAACTTTGTGATTGTCGTCAATCGTAAGGTGACTGAAATCGCTGCTGAAGACAGTGTCTTTAAGAAAAGGGGCGGGAATGGGGAGAACCTTCAACGGTTCATTCTTGCTGCCGTGGTGTCAAAAGTGTCAGCAGATGAATCCGAAATAACGGTATCACTTCGGCGAGAAATACCTCCTGGAGTCTACGAATATGAACCTGCAATTGTCAGCCCTTCGCCGATTGGTTCAATTCAACCTGGACCCTATTCGCCTGGAGCTGTCACTATTACAGTGGAGTAGTGCTTCATGGACATTAAGTGCATTATGTGCCAGCTGACTGGACAGGCCGACTTAGCAGGCGACCTCTATGAAAAATTTGAGGCCTACATTGAGGGCAAGTTTTTTGATGCATCAAACAATGATATAAAATTAGATATCAGCTTTAAATCGCTGGTCGGCACAGAGTGGGACAGGATGAACCCTTTTGCGTTGCACCTGCACAGAGCACTTGGCGCGCTAGTCGACAATCCGCCACAACCAAACCCGGCACAGTCGATTGCAGTTATTTTTGCCCATAAGTATTCTGCTTACGAGGCGGCCCTAGGTGTCATGTTCGACAGAGGCTTTAATCCTGACGGCGACGATCCGAACAGCAATCCGGTGTTTAGGGCCACACCCAGGGAGGGCTGTGCCGTGTTTTTGGGAGCGATTGCGGCTTCAAGGCCCGATCCCGAACAGCAGGAGAAAGAGGCGTTATTCACAACGATACACGAACTGGGGCACGTCTTTAACCTACAGCACGAGAGTGGGGGACCGCACTTTCTGTCGTTCAGCCCACCATCTGGAGCCGATGCGTACGACATTAACAGTCCAGCATTTGGTTTTAGCGCTCACCATCGGCACATGCTCTCCAAGTGTTCCTCTTCGAAGAATGTTTGGCCTGGCGGTAGTCTCTTCAGCGATACGGGGGAATTTTCCAATCTCTCAAGGGCGCGTATGAACACCAAGTCCCAACATGTGTTTGGCTTGGACCTAAAGCTTTCAATGGCTGTTCGGGAGTTCTGGCGTTTCGAACCCGTTGAGCTTGACATTGAGGTTGGCATTGCAGATGGGGTAGATCGCTCCTTTCGTGTCCCCGACGCAATCGATCCTGGGTACGAAGAGTTTAAGATTTGGATCGATATGCCCAACGGTGAGAGGAAACGATACCGGTCACCGAACCGCTATTGTGGAATAAGGAAGAGGAGGCTCGTTGGGCCAAACAAACCCTTTGTTAGAGATATTAGTATTTTTGGAGGGTCGGGTGGATTTACATTTGAAGAGTCAGGTATTTATACAATATCAGCGGAATTTGAGTTCAACAAGGGTCAGTTTATAAAATCTAATGCCTTGGAGGTGTATGTTCGGCCGCCAGGAAAGAGAGGGGGCTATCAGTCGTACAAAGAGATGTTTGTAGAAAAGGGTGTGTCGCAGAGTGTCTACTATCGGTTTCTGGATGGTTTGGATGAGAGCGCTGTATCGGAACTGCTGGACGTGGTTTCTAATCTGCAAGAGGCCGCAGCTCTTGATTCTCTCAAATATGGCCTGGCGCGGGCGCTGCTGAATTCTTTTGGACAAAGATCAGAACTCCGTCAGGTAGCAGTTGAGATTCTAGAGAGACTCTTGGACAAGGGGCAGTTAGGAAAGAATCAGAGTGTGAAGGCTGCCTCTTTGGATTCGAGGTAACAGCGTCCGCATGGGGGGCATTGGAGGCAAGTCCGTCGAGCATCGATCTCGTCGCCGCTATTGAACCGATGCGGGTTTACCTGGGACTCCGGAGATTGAGAGCAGGAAGCGATGACGAGCAAGCATGGAGCGCGATTTTCACCCGAGGTGATAGAGCAAAGGGCCTTTCGCACATTCGGAGCTGGGTGATGGCCCCGATTCTCCCGTAGGCGCAATGTTGCGAAACCGGCGAGTGGAGCGACGAGACCAATGCCACAGTGGAAGGAGATGCCACGAAGGTCCTGTCGGACTAGATCCGGATCGACGACAAAAAGACAAAAGCCTATCCGAAGCAAATAGTGCGGGGCAGTGTCGAGGTGACCTCGAACGGCGGTCTGGAGGCACAGATCGGCATGCGGGCGGTTCGGGCCGTTCGTTGGGTTGGCACGATGTTTCACGCTAAGGTTTCGGCCGGGCGAAAGCGTTTTGACGCCTTCTTGCGTTGCACCCAAGCAAGCATCGCGGCAGCATTGATGCGATGACGACAGCATCGGAGCGAAGACCGATGGCGGAGAATCGCGGCGCCTCCAAGGAGGCCATCCAGTTTCACTACGATGTCGGCAATGACTTCTATGCGGAGTGGCTCGACCCCACGATGACCTATTCCGCCGGGATCTGGCCCGACGGCTCCGGTGAACGGATCGACCTGGAGACTGCCCAGCACCGCAAGCTCGACTGGCATCTGGAGGCGGCCCGGCTGGGCGCCGGCAGGCGGCTGCTCGATGTCGGCTGCGGCTGGGGCAGCCTGATCGGCAGGGCCCAAGCAACCAGGGGCTTTTCCGGCGCGGTGGGGCTGACCCTATCGGAGGCGCAGGCGGCCTGGAACCGCGAATACAAGAGCGACAGCCGGATCAGGATCGAGGTTTCCCCCTGGCAGAGCTTCTCGGATCCCGAGCCCTTCGACGCCATCGTCTCCATCGGTGCCTTCGAGCACTTCGCCCGGCCGGGCATGACCAGGGCGGAGAAGATCGCCTGCTATGAGGAGTTCTTCGCCTTCTGCGCCAGGAGCCTCTGCGACGGGGGGACCCTGTCGCTGCAGACCATCGTGTGGATGGACGTGGTGGCCGGCACCGAGAGCGAGAACCTGCCGGCTGACTTCTTCCCGGAGAGCGACTTGCCTTACGTCGGCGAGGCGATCGCGGCAGCGGAGCGGCACTTTCACCTGCTGCGCTTCCACAATCGGCCGCAGGACTACAGCAGAACTCTGCGGGCCTGGCTGAAGGCGATCCGGGACAAGCGCGAGGCGCTGACGGCGGCGTACGGCGAGGCGGTGGTGGAACGCTACATGCGCTTCTTCACCCTCTTCGTGCTCGGCTTCGACCGCGGCGGAATCGGCCTCACCCGGATGAACTTCGTCAAGCGTCGCTGATCGACGGCGAAATCTCGTAGACCCTGCCTTCCGCGCTCAGCCTCTGTGTATGGCCTCGGCCAGCCAGCGGATGACCGCGGCGGTCTCTCCGTCGAGGCGCCCGTCGATCCGCCGCGGCCTGGCCCGGCGCTGCAATGCGCGCAGCACCGCCGTGCGATCCTCATCGAGGTAGCCGTAGCCGATCCCGGTCAACCAGGCGGCGACCTGGCACCAGGGCACCCGGTCCAGGCGCAGCGGCGACAGCGGCGGCGGGGCCAGGGCGAGGCCCTCGATGGCCAGTCGTGGCCAAGGGAAGCGCTCGCCCGGATCCTCCTTTCTGAGCGGTGCCACGTCGGAATGGCCGACCACCCGCCAGGGCGGGATGCGATGGCGGGCGCAGAGGTCACGGAGGAGGGCGGTTAGGCTGGCGATCTGACGGTCGGGGAAGGGGCGATAGCCCCACTCGTGGCCGGGGTTGACGAGCTCGATCCCGATCGAGCGCGCATTGACGTCGCGCTCGCCGGCCCAACAGCCGCGGCCGGCGTGCCAGGCGCGCAGGCGATCGGGGACCAGGCGCCAGGTCTGTCCGGACTCCTCGATCAGGTAGTGGGCGCTGACCTCGGCGGCCGGGTCGCAGAGGCGGTCCAGTGCCTCGGCCCCTGTCGGCATGCCGGTGTAGTGCAGGACGACCAGGTCGATCGGCCGGCCGCGGCGGTCGTTGCGGTTGGGCGAGGGGCGTTCAAGGATCTGCACGGCGGCGGGCCTCCCAGATCAGGCCGGCGGCGAGGAAGAAGACCATGGCGGCGTTGGCCTGCTCCAGCGCCGGCACCAGGAAGCCGGCCGCGGTGATCGCCGCCGTGGCGTAGAGCAGGCCCCTGACCGCTAGGCTGCCCGGATAGACCAGGGCGAAGAGGAAGGCGGAGAGGGCGCCGCCGAGGCGTTTCAGATCGCCGATCAGCCAGAGCCAGTCCTCCGCCAGCGGGTCAGCTCCCCTTCCCAGCAAGGCGGTCAGGGTCGGCCAGGTCAGGACCAGGTTTTCGGTCAGGTCGGCCCCGGCCTTGAGCGCAGCCGTTGCCAGCCCGAAGGCGACCAGCCCGCGCGCTGCGGTGGCGAGCCCGGCCAGGCGCAGGTAGAGGCAGAAGGCAAGGACCGCGTAGAGGCCGTCCCCGAGATAGAACAGCAGGGCCATGAGCGGGTCTTGGCCCGCCATAGCCGCCGCCCCGGGTGCCTGCAGCGTCCTGGGTGTCATCCCGCCAGGGGCCAGCGCGATCCAGAGGCCCAGGGCCAGAAGGCAAAGGATCACCAGTGCCGCGGCGACGGTAAGCCGGTGCCAGTCTCGCGCTGCCTGGACGCTCATTCTTCGCCTCTGCATCGCTTTGCCGTTGCTCCGTTCCCGCTGCAAAGCCGCCGGTCTCTGACGACGACTGATTTCCCAGAGTGGGTTCGTGACACTGTCTGTTTCGCAATAGCTTCGCAACGGCTGAGCAAGGCTAGCGGCAGGTGGTTGGGGCGCCGCGAAGACCGCTAGGCGGAGCGCAATCTCCTTGCTGCCATCGCCATCGCTGCGCGCCTCTGCTAGTGATAGAGGGGTGGACGCCATCTCTCGTCCGATCCTGTGGAGGATCCAAACATGCTTGGTCACTGCCTCTGCGGAGCCGTGCGCTTCGAGATCGACCTCCCGCCGGAATCATGCGTGACCTGCCACTGCGAGAGCTGCCGGCGGCAATGCTCGGCGCCGATGACGGTCTACATCGGGGTGCTGGACGATCGCTGGCGCTGGACCGGCATCTTGCCGAAGATCTACCAGTCTTCTCCCGGCGTCGAGCGTAGCTTCTGTGCGGACTGCGGGTCGCCAATCTCGTTCCGGTCTCAGCGTATGTCGGCAGTGATGCATTTCTATGTGGCGTCGATGGAGGACCCCGAACACTTCAGTCCGACACTTCACGTGGCGATCGAAGAGAAGCTTTCCTGGTTGAAACTTGCCGACAGCCTGCCCTGCCATCACGGGCCGGACTACACGAAGGCCTGATTGCGATTCGCCCAGGGGCCAATGTCTTGGAGTTGGACGCAGACGAGCGACTGTCACGAAATGGCGACATGCCGCTTTGGCCTCAGTTCCCTCGGCCCAGAGCATCGCCCTGCGCTGCGTCAGGCGCCCTCTTGCCGGCTGGTCCATGCCCGTGCCAGTCAGGACTTTCCGTCTTGCCGATGAGGGAGGAACTGCATGTATCCGATCATTGCGCTCTGGTCGCATCCCCGTTCCATGTCGACGGCCATCGAACGCGTGATGCGCGAACGTGGCGATCTCACCTGCCGGCATGAACCCTTCCTCTACGACTACTACGTCGCGCGCAAGGTCCGGCCGATGCCGCACTTCGAGCCGGAGCCGGGCCACCCGGTCACCTACGAGGCGATCCGCGACAGCTTGCTGGCGCTGGGCGAGGAAGGGCCAGTCTTCTTCAAGGACATGAGCTACTACGTCATGCCGCGCATCCTTGAGGACCCGGACTTCTCGCGCCGCCTGACCAACTGCTTCCTGGTGCGCAACCCGCTAGCCTCGATCGCCTCCTACCACAAGCTCGATCCGGAGGTGAGTTCCGAGGAGATCGGGATTGCCGCCCAGTGGCAGCACTTTTGCGCGCTCAAGGAGCTACTCGGCGAGGCACCGCCGGTGCTGTTGGCCGAGGCGGTGCAGGGCGATACCGAGGGCGCGATGCGCGACTTCTGGGAGCGGATCGGGCTGCCCTACCGCGAGGAGGCCTTCTCATGGAGCAAGACCGAGATGCCCGAGGACTGGCAGCAGGTCGGTGGCTGGCACGGCAGCGTCGTCGCTTCCGGCGGTATCCGCCAGTCCTCCGGTGACGAAGACGCGAAGGCCCGCGAGGCCTTTCAGGCGCGCCTGGCGCTGGCTCCGCATTTGGCTGACTATCTGGAGGCGCACAGCCCGGCCTACAGCGCCTTGAAACGCTACGCCCTTGGCGGTTCGTCGTCACAGCGGTCCGCTGTTTCGGTTCGATTCTAATCTCGAATTCATAGAAGAGAGAAAAGGTGTCTGGAGTTTGCGCTATTCTTGAGGTGTGGTGCGGCGCGTGACTTGTTCTTTCTTTCGTTGTGGCGTCAAGAACACAGAAATGCCATAAGGAACCTTCAGGTTTTTTCGGCGTTGGCTCCAGTGGGAAGGGGAACAAGTACAGCGCACCTGCCAATGGAGGAGTTTTGATGGCATTCATTCCTGGGACCGAAGGTCCCGACCGGCTCAGCGGCACCAACTCCGTCGATACCATTTTCGGATATGGCGATCGCGACCGGCTCTACGGCGAGCAGCGACAAGACCTGCTGTTCGGCGGAACGGGCGCAGACCTGAGCCTCTTCGGCGGGCAGCAGGATGACGTCGTCTATGGTGGCGCGCACGATGACACCCTGTTGAGCGGCGATCAGAGCGACGACGTCCTCTACGGCGGCCCTGGCGACGATTCGCGGCTGTTCGGCGGCAATGGCAAGGACCTGGTGTTCGGTGACGGCGGTGACGACCTCAGCCTCTTCGGCGGCAACGGCGTCGATAGCGTCTTCGGTGGTGCTGGCGACGACCGCGTGCTGGACGGCGGCAACGGCAAGGACTGGATCTTCGGCGGTGCGGGCGGCGACAGCGGCCTGCGCGGCGACAATGCACCAGACTGGCTCTACGGTGGGCGTGGCCTTGACCGCAATCTCTTCGGCGGCCGCGGGACGGATAGGCTCTACGGCGGCAGTGGCGGTGATCAGCGCCTCTTCGGCGGCGCAGCCAACGACACGCTGCATGGCGATGATGGTGACGACGCCTCGCTCTACGGCGGCGCCGGAAACGACAAGATCTTCGGCGGCCGCGGCGATGATAGCGGTCTCTACGGCGACGCTGGAAATGATCAGCTCTTCGGCAACCAGGGCGACGACTTCCTGGACGGTGGAGATGGGTCCGATAACCAGGCCGGCGGAGCGGGCGACGACATCCTCCTGGGCCGGGCCGGTGACGATCTTCTGCGCGGTCAGAATGGAGACGACCTGCTGCGCGGCCAGGGCGGCAACGACACGCTGTTCGGCGGTTCGGGCGCGGACTCCCTCTACGGGGGCTTTGGCAACAACACCGTCGTCGCCGGGTCCGGTGACGACAAGATCGTCGGCGAGAACCGGGATGACGTCCTGCACGGCGACGATGGCGACGACTCCATTTATGGTCAGTCGGGAAACGACTCGCTCTATGGCGGCGCGGGGAACGACTACCTCAACGGCGGCTCGGGTCGGGATTTCCTGGCGGGCAACCAGCAGGATGACATCCTGGTAGGTCGTGCCGGCGACGATGTTCTGAAGGGCGGTCGCGGCGACGACCTGCTGCGCGGACAGGCCGATGACGACAAGCTGTTCGGTTCCGACCAGGACGACACGCTCTACGGCGATTTCGGAAAGGATAGACTGTGGGGCGGAACCTTGAGGGACATCCTCTTCGGTGGTGTCGGTGACGACGCGCTCTATGGCGATAACGGTCGGGACTCGCTCTACGGCGGGGACGGCAATGACGTCATGGACGGCGGTGACGGGAAGGACCTGCTCATCGGCGGCACAGGCGGTGATCTGATGCGCGGCGGCAACCAGGACGACTGGCTCGCCGGCCAGCTTGGCGGCGACCGCATGATCGGCGGCAAAGGTGACGACGCGCTCTATGGCGGTCGTGGCCAGGACGAGCTGCGGGGCGGCGGCGGCAACGATACCCTGGATGGCGGTTCCGGACTCGATCTGTTGTTCGGCGGGGTCGGTGACGACACCTTCATGGTCAGCGGCCAGGGAGACTTCGTGTCCGGCGAGACCTACAACGGTGGTGCCGGCAGCGATACGCTGGTGCTGGACAACGGTGCCAGCCTCCCGGCGAACGTGCTGATCACCAACGTCGAGTTCTTCATCTACGGATAACCTCTAGGCGGGCCGGGGGGCAGAAACCCTCCGGTCCGCTTGTTTGAGATGCGGTGACGATTGCGAAGAGTTCGGAGCTGCGTGCGAACCTGTCGGGTCCCGCAGCTTCGCTGCTCATGGGCTGGCGCCAGGGGGACTGGGGAGCGGCAACTTCGGGCAGAATTGAAAAATTCATTGTATTCTAGGGGGCGAGATCGAATGTATCTTCCGATCACAGGAGAACCGCGATGGCAACCCTCTATGGCAGCAGCGCTTACGATACCCTGTCCGGCACCGAGACCTTCGATGCCATTTTCGGGGCGAGCGGCACGGACCGTCTCTATGGTCTGGGCGGCGGCGACGAGATCTACGGCGGCTCTGGGACCGACCTGATCTACGGCGGTGCCGGCGGAGACCGCCTGGTCGGCGGTGATCAGACCGACGAGCTGCACGGCGGCGGCGGCAAGGACGACCTCTACGGCGGCAGCGGCCACGACATGGTCCTCTACGGAGGCACCGGCAACGATAGGATCTTCGGCGGCCTCGGTCAGGACTTCTATGTCTACGGCGATGACGGCGACGACGAGATCTTCGGCGGCGCGGACAACGACGGCTACCTGAAGGGTGGCAGCGGAGCCGACAGCATCTTCGGCGGTGAGGGCCACGACAACTTCCTTTATGGCGGCAGCGGCGACGATCTCATCTACGGCGGCTCGGGTGTGGAGGTCTTGGTCGAGGGCAACGGCGGCAACGATACCCTCTCGGGTGGATCGGGCATCGACCTCGACCTGTACGGTGGACTGGGCGACGATGTCTTCCTGGTCGAACCGGGCGAGGTGGAGCCGGGTGAAACCATCTTCGGCGGGGCCGGGACCGACACGCTCTCGGTGCACTTTCAGGCGACCCTGGCTCAGGTCCTGGCGCTGCTGACCCAGACCTCGGTGGAGGTGCTGGAGATTCACGGCAACGCCTCCGCCAACTTCATCGCCGGGAGCGCGGCGAGCGATCAGCTCGCCGGCCGCGAGGGCGACGACGTCCTGACCGGGCTGGCCGGCAGCGACCGGCTCTATGGGGAGGAGGGCGACGACCGCGGCTTCGGCGGCAGCGGACAGGACTTCATCTATGGCGGCGTGGGCGATGACCTGCTGCAGTCGGCCTCCGGAGACGATCGGGTGTCCGGCGACAGCGGCACCGATTCGGTCTTCGGCGGTGACGGCAACGACGAGGTGGCCGGCGGCAGCGGCGACGATACGGTGCAGGGGCTTTCCGGCAACGACGACCTCTTCGGCAACGACGGCAAGGACACCATCTTCGGTGGCAGCGGCAAGGACAACCTCAGCGGCCACAGTGGTGCCGACCAGATGGTGGGCGGCGACGGCAACGACAGGCTCTTCGGCGGCGAGCAAAGGGATCGCCTGAACGGCGGCTCGGGTGCCGACACGGCTTACGGCGGCGGCGGCAACGATACCTTCATCGTCGATACCGCCGGCGACCAGGTGCGGGAGCTCGTCGGCGAAGGGTCGAACGACGTGGTCCGCTCCAACGCCCTCTCGTTCACCTTCAGCACCGGTGCCGAGGGCTTTATCGAGCGGGCCATCGTCAACGAGGACGTCGGCAATGCCAACCTGGTGGGCAACACCCGCGCCAACCTGCTGGTCGGCAGCAGCGGCAACAACGGGCTGAACGGTGCCGACGGCGACGATACCCTAAACGGCCGCGATGGCAGCGACACCCTGGTCGGGCGCAGCGGCGACGACACCTTCGTCGTCGACACCGCGACCGACCTCATCGTGGAGTTCGCCGGCGAGGGCACCGATCTGGTTCGGGCCGAGGTCGACTTCACCCTACCGGGCGGCGCCGGGGGATTCTTCGAATACCTGAGGCTGCAGGGTGGCTTCGGCAACCTGAACGGCGACGGCAATGACCAGGACAACAGCCTTACCGGCAACAGCGGTGACAACCGCCTGCGCGGCCGCGACGGCGACGACTGGCTGGAAGGCGGGCTGGGCGACGATCAACTGGTGGGCGGCCTGGGCTTGGACCGGGTCGAGGGCGGCAGCGGATCCGACACCCTGGTGATGGACAATTCGGAAGTGGCCTTCGGCGGCTCCGGCGGCGACCTCTTCCGCTTCAACGGCGCTGCACTGGGCAGCGGCGGCAGCGGCGGGCCGGTGATCCGCGACTTCGACGGTGAGGCTGTCGGCGCGGGCAACGGCGCCGACAAGCTGGTCTTCGCCACCGGGCTGGAGGCCGGCAGTTTCGCGTACATCGGCGCTGCTGCCTTCTCCGGCGGCGGCAACTCCGAAGCACGCTTCGCCGGTCCGCGCCAGATTCAGGTGGACCAGGATGGCGACGGCTCGGTTGACCAGGCGCTCCTAGTGGACGGTGTCACCGCCCCCGGCCTGCTGACTGCCAGCGACTTCGTCTGGTTGTGATCGGGGGGCAGCCCGATTGGCAAGGGATGTCCGGGAAAGAGTTGTCGTCAAAGGCCTGTCGTAACTGCTATGAGTTGCCGAACTGCTATTCGACATCCAGAATGCGTGTCTCTGCGTGGATCTATTGTCGGCGATCCGAAAGGCGCGAGCGCGCGCTTGGTCGGTAGGAGGGAGGCAGGGCATGGCAACGCTATACGGCACCGTTGGCTCGGATACGCTGTCCGGTACCGAGACCTTCGACGTTCTCTTCGGCTTCAGCAGCTTCGATCGCCTCTACGGACTGGGCGGCGGTGACGAGCTCTACGGTGGCTCGGGCAGCGACCTGCTCTATGGCGGTGCTGGCGACGACCGCCTGGCCGGAGGCGACCGTTACGACGAGCTGCACGGCGGCGACGGCAAGGACCAGCTATTCGGCGGCGACGATGCCGACTTCGGCCTCTACGGAGACTCGGGGGCCGATACGATCATCGGCGGGTCTGGCGACGATGCCTGGCTCTACGGCGGCGACAGCGACGACCTGATCTTTGGCGGTCCCGGCAACGACGCCTTTCTCGGTGGCGGCAGCGGCGCCGACACCATCTTCGGCGGCGAGGGCACCGACGAGTTCCTCATCGGCCGCGACGGCGACGACCTGATCTACGGTGGGTCGGGTAACGAGATCTACGCCAATGGCGACAGCGGCAACGACACGCTCCAGCCGGGCTCCGGCGTGGATTCCCTGTGGTACGGGGCCGCCGGTGACGACGTCTTCCTGATCGATCCGGGCGAGGCCCAGGCCGGCGAGACCCTCTTCGGCGGTTGTGGCTTCGACACGCTCTCGGTCCACTTCCAGGCGACCCTGGCGGAGGTTCTGGGCCTCCTGAAGGTGACCTCGATGGAGGTGCTGGAGATCCGCGGTGACAGCGCCGCCAACGTTATCGCCGGCACCTCGATCGACGACCAGATCGTCGGGCGTGCAGACAACGACATCCTGAGCGGGCTCGACGGTGACGACCGTCTGTTCGGCGAAGAGGGCGACGACACGGCCTACGGCGGCGCCGGCAACGATACCTTCATCGTCGATACCGCCGGCGATCGGGTGGTGGAGTTTGCGGGGGAGGGATCGTACGACGTAGTCCGCTCCAACGCCCTCTCGTTCACCTTCTCGACCGGGCTGGAAGGCGACATCGAGCGGGCCAACGTCAACAAGGACCTGCCGACCGCCACCCTGATCGGCAACACCGGCGACAACGTGCTGGTCGGCAACAGCGGCAAGAACACCCTCATTGGCGGCGACGGCGACGACACCTTGAACGGGCGCAGGGGCACCGATTTCCTGGTCGGTGGCAACGGCGACGACACCTTTGTGGTCAACGTCCAGTCGGACCGCCCGCAGGAGTTCGCAGGCGAGGGCTGCGACCTGGTGCGGGCAGGGGTGGACTATACCCTGGGCAGCGGTGCCGATGCCTTCCTGGAGGTGCTGCAGATGCAGGGCGGCTTCGGTAACCTGAACGGCGACGGCAACGCCCTGGACAACAGGCTCGAAGGGAACAGCCGCGACAACCGCCTGCGCGGCCGCGACGGCGACGACAGGCTGGAAGGAGGCCTGGGCGACGACCAGCTCATCGGCGGCCTGGGCTTCGACCGGGTCGAGGGCGGCAGCGGCACCGACACCCTGGTGATGGATAACGCGGAGATGGCCTTCGGCGGATCCGGCGGTGACCTCTTCCGCTTCAACGGCGATGCATTGGGCAGCGGCGGCAGCGGCGGCCCGGTCATCCGCGACTTCGACGGGGTGCTGGTGAACGGCGCCAACGGCGAGGACAAGCTGGTCTTCGCCACCGGGTTGGAGAGCGGCAGCTTCACCTACATCGACGGTGCGGCCTTCTCAGGCGGCGGCAACTCCGAGGCCCGCTATGACGGCCCGCGACAGATCCAGGTCGACCAGGACGGCGACGGCTCGGTCGATCAGGCCTTCCTGGTCGACGGGATCACCGCGGCCGGCCTGCTGACCTCCAGCGATTTCCTCTGGCTGAGCTGACCCCCAGCAGGACTCAACGCTTGGTGACCGGCGGCTGGTCCGGTGCCAGGTAACTGGCGATGCTGTCGAAGAGGTCGATGTTCGGGTGTGCCTCGTCCGGCGTGGTGGCGCCCGAGGTCATGGCAACGGCGATGGTGATCTGCCGGGAGGGCAGGGTGGCCATGGTCGCCCAGTAGCCGTGGAAGGAGGGCGTCTGCACTTGCCAGCCGTTGGCCACCAGGATGCCCAGGCCGTAGTAGAAGTCGTCGTGGAAAGGCCCCGTGTCGGCGGCCCAGGGCTTCAACAGCAGGGCCTGCGACTCGGGCGTCAGCAGCGCGCCGCTGGCGATTGCCTTGGAGGAGGTCACCAGGTCGGCGATATCGCTGGTCATGACGGCCCCTCTGGCCAAGGTCCAGGAGGGGTTCCAGTAGGCCGAGTCCTCCAAGCGGCCGCGCTCGGCGGTGTAGGCATGCAGCGCCGGCTCCTGGATCGCCGGCGTGGACTCGCTGCGGGTGTTCTGCAGGCCCATCGGTTCCAGCAGGTAATGCTGCAGCAGGGCCTCGACCGGCTGGCCGGTGGCCTGCTCCAGCACCAGGCCCAGGATCACGTAGTTGGTGTGTGCGTAGTTGAAGCATGTGCCGGGATCGCAGGCCATCGGCTGCGCCAGCCCCATCTCGATCAGCTCTTCCGGCTCGTAGTGGCGGAAGACGTTCTGGTAGAGCGGCAGGATATCGATGTTCGCGTAGTCGGCGTAGCCCGCGGTGCCGGTCATCAGCATCGCCAGGGTGATCTCCTCGGCGCGCGGGTAGTGCGGAAACCAGGTGGACAGCGGATCGTCGAGGCTGAGCAGGCCTTCTTCTTGCAGCCGCAGCAGCAGCACGCCCATGTAGGTGATGGCGACCGCACCGTTGCGGAAGTGCATGGCGGGGCTGGCCGGAACCCCGGTCATGGTCTCGCCGATCGCATCGGTCAGCAGCGGGGTGCCGGCGATCTCGACCTTGGCGATGACGGCGGTCAGATCGTTCTCGACCATCGCCTCGGCCATCAGGCGCCTGATCTGGGTCTGTGCCTCGGCGATCGGCACGCAGGTCTCCGCGACGGGGACCTCCCCGGTGCCGCAGTCGGCCGCGCGCGCGGCGGGGCCTCCCAGGGTGAGCAGGGCGGCGCCTGCGAGAGCGCCGACAAGGACGCGTGAGATCCGATCGGACATGGCCTTCTCCCCCTTCTCCCCGAGGCGTCGCTGTTTCGTACGACAGGCGGTTTCCCCAGGGGGAGGAGCAGGATCGCCGGACCTGCAGCCCCGTGCAAGGATGATCAGTCGCTCTACTGACCGCGCAGCTTCCGGATCTCGTCGTAGGCCGAGTTGATGCGGGCAAGCTGTTCGTTGGCGACCTGCACCATCTCCTCCGGCATGCCCTGGGCAATCAGGCGGTCGGGGTGGTGCTCGCGCACCAAGGTGCGGTGGCGCGACTTGATCTCCTCGTCGCTGGCGTCCGGCGCCACACCCAGGATCTTGTAGGGGCTGTCGGTATCCTCGACGTTGGCCGCCTTGATCCGTTCCCAGGTCTGGCGGTCGAAGTTGAAGAGGCGGGCGACCTGCTCCAGGTAGGCCAGCTCCGGCTCGGTCACCTCGCCGTCGGCGCGCGCGATGTGGAAGAGGGCGTCCAGCAGCCGTTCCAGCACCGCCGGCTCGTGCGCGAAGAGACGGCCGAGCTGGCGGGCGTAAGGCTCGAAGCCGCGGGCGTCGCGGCGCGCCATGTTGAAGAGGCGGCCGACGTTCTTCTCTTCCTCCGGCGGCACGTGGAAGACCTGCTTGAAGGCCCTGACCTCGTCCGGCGTGACCTTGCCGTCGACCTTGGCGATCTTGGCGCCCAGCACGATGACGCCGACGGTGAAGGCCACCTGGCGGGTCGACTCGCCGCCCGGCATCTCCGCCTGGAAGCCCGCCTGCTCGTCGCCCGGCAGCTCGCCGGCGCCGCGCACCCGCTTCAGGTCCGAGCGCATGGAATCGACCGCATGGCCGGCTATGCCGCCCAGCAGTGCGCCGATCGGGCCGCCCACCGCAAAGCCGGCGGCACCGCCCAGGATTTTGCCCCAGATAGACATGATGCTCAGTCTATAGACACTTACCGCTGCGGCGAGAAGGCCGCAGCGATCACGGTCGCTGGAGCTCGAAAGCGTAAGCCATTCATCAGGAGTTCCATCTACCCATCTGATATGGAAGAAAAAAGATGATCAGCGCTGTCTTGTTTCACCTGACGGAGTCACTCCAGGCGCTGATGGTGCGGGAAATCGGCGCGGGCACGCTCCGGGTCCAGCGGCAGGGTGAGGTAGCGGCCTTCCAGCCAGAGCGGCACCTGGTCGGCGTAGTTGGCGCTGCCGAGCCAGCCGTCCTGGCCGCCCAGCAGCACGAAGTAGTTGGCGTTGCGGTCGCCCATGTCGGAGATGTGGCGCGACTGCGCGCCGTAGCTGGCGTCGTGCACTCCGTCGATCAGGCCGTGTGCGCTCTTCCACAGGGTCTCGCGACTGCCGCCGATCGGCACGCGGTCCAACACGAAGCGGGAGCCGACCAGCGGCGCCTGGCTCAGCATGTGGCCGATCCTGAGTTTGTGCAGGCTGCCCCAGGTCGGGAAGTCGGCGACCGCCTCGGCCGCCTGCGCCACCGCCCGGCGCATCACGGTGGTGCGCTCGGCCGCGGGCAGGGCCGCAAGCTCGCGCGGCAGAAAGGTCGTGAGGTGGCCCCACTGCTGCTGCTGTCCGGTGACCTTGCCGTCCTTGTCGGCATGGAGGTCGCGCACCACCGCGGTCAGTAGCAGCTCAAAGGCCGGTGCGCCGACCGACTCGATGGCATAGCTGCCGTCCCACCGCGCAACTCGCTCGACGAAGGCCTTAGGCTCGGCTCGGGCCTCTTGCGCGAAGCCGGCCAGGCTCTGGGCCAGGCGTTCGGCTGCCGGCGAGGTCACGTCCTGCTGGATCCGCTTCAGGTCTTCGACTGTCAGCTTGGGCTTGGATTCGATCAGCTCGACCATGCGGGCGACCCGGTCGTCGGGGCTGAAGAAATAACCGATCAGGCGGTCGGTCTGGCGCGGCTTGTTGTTGGCCGAGGCGAGGAAGCCGGTCGCCGGATTGACCACGAAGGGCAGGTCGGTCGAATTGTCGAAGCCCCCCCAGTCGCCCTGCGGGTCGTCGGCGGCCAGCACCAGGTCGCCCGGTGCGCCGGGCTGGCGGCGCGGCGCCTGCAGCGCCAGCACCTTGCCGATATCGCCGTCGGCGGCGGCGAAGAGCATGTTCTGGGCGGAGACGCCGTAGTTCTCGAAGGCCTCGCGGAAGCCCTCCGGCGTGGCGGCGCGGTTGGCCATGAGGAAGGCGCTGATCTCGTCGGTCGGCTCGTGGCCGACCCAGCGCAGCGCGATGACCTCGCCCTCCCTGGCCGGGATCATCTTGGCGTCGGAGACGATGGGGCCGAGCTTTGACTGGCGGACCTGGCGGGTGCTGTCGAACCAGAAGCGGGTGCCGATCTCCACCTCGCTGACGGTGATGCTCTCGGCCGGCTCGCCGGAGACGTCGTAGAGGTTGCTGGAGGCGGCGCGGAGGTTGGTGCCGCCCCAGCCCAGGGTCTCGCTGCGGCCCAGAGCCACGAAGGGCAGGCCCGGCACCATCAGCCCGACCGCGTGGTAGGAGGGCGACTTGACCCCGGCCAGCAGCCAGACGTTCGGCAGGTTGAGACCCAGGTGCGGGTCATTGGCGATCATCGCGCTGCCACCGGCCGCGCGCTCCGGCCCCACAACGAAGGAGTTGCTGCCGCTCTTCGAGAGCCCGGCCAGGAAGGCCACCATGCGCTGGGTGGCCTCCTCGGTGGTCAGCTCCTCGCTCAAGGTGCCGACCGGCATGCCGCCGGCCTCCAGTGCCTGGCGCCAGATCTCCGGCCAGTCCGGCCGATCGCGCAGCGGCAGCAGCGAGGCATAGGCGAGCCAGGTGACGTCGGTGCCGGCCAGCCGGCCGATGGTGACCAGGTCCTCCATGGTCCAGGGCTCGGGCTTGAGGCCGAGCAGGCCGTACTCGGGCGGTTGCCTGACCGCATGGGCCTGGTAATGGTTGAGACCGGCGACGAAGGCCTCCATCCAGCTCCGCGTCTCTTCGGGCCAGTCCGCCACCACCTGCGGCGCCGCCTTGCCGTAGTCGAGGATGCGCAGCGCGTGGTCGACGTCGCGGGTGAAGGGCCCGGCCATTTCCGACAGGCGCCCCTGCGAGATCCGCTTCATGGCCGCGAGCTGGCCGCCGCGCAGGTGCTGGTGCACCAGGCCCAGCGCGAAGGCGAGGTCACGGTCCCGCTCGGCGACGATGAAGGGGATCTGCTGGTCGCTCCAGTAGATCTCGACGGGAGATTCCAGCGCCGGCGCCGCCGGTCCGCTGGTCGCCGCGCGGAAGGCATCGAGACGCCTTTCGGTCGAGACCTGCTCGGGGGAGAGCGCAGCGCAGCCCGGTAGCAGGGCGAGCAGTCCGGCCATCAGCGGAGTCCTCAAGTTCATGCGGCAATCATCCTCACCGCTCCGCGCGAGAAGGCAAGGGCGCGGAGCTAAGTCACGAAGATAGGTAAGGATTGTAGAGAGCGGATGAAGGTTTCACGACGGCGTGACCAAGGGCGACGCTTGCGCGCGGCTGGAAAGCCGATAGTCTCCGCGCCGGACTTATGAAGAGCAGCGCGGTGAGAAGGATCAGAACGGCGATGAACGAGGGCGCGGACAAGCAGGAGTGGCAGTTCTGGATCGATCGTGGCGGCACCTTCACTGACATCGTCGCCAGGCGCCCGGACGGCGCCCTGGTGACCCACAAGCTACTGTCGGAGAACCCGGAACGCTACCCCGACGCCGCCATCCAGGGCATCCGTGACCTGCTGGGGCTGGAGGCGGGGGCGGCGCTGCCCTCGGCCGCCATTGACCACGTGAAGATGGGCACCACGGTCGCCACCAACGCGCTGCTGGAGCGCAAGGGCGAGCCGACCCTGCTGGTGATCACCAAGGGCTTCGCCGATGCGCTGCGGATCGGCTACCAGGCCCGGCCGAAGCTCTTCGAGCGCCACATCCACCTGCCTGAGCTGCTCTATTCCGACGTGCTGGAGGTCGAAGAGCGGCTCTATGCCGACGGCCGGGTCGAGCGGCCGCTGGACGAGGCGGCGGCGCGCGCGGGGCTTGAGCGCCATTACCGGGCCGGCTACCGCTCGGTCGCCATCGTCTTCATGCACGGCTACCGCCATCCCGAGCATGAGGCGCGGGTGGCCGAGATCGCCAGGGAGATCGGCTTCCCGCAGATCTCGGTCAGCCACCGGGTCTCGCCGCTGATGAAGCTGGTGAGCCGCGGCGACACCACCACGGTCGACGCCTACCTCTCGCCGATCCTGAAGCGCTACGTCGACCAGGTCGCGGGCGAGCTGGGCGACGTGCGCCTGATGTTCATGCAGTCGAACGGCGGGCTGGCGGATGCGCGGGTGTTCCAGGGCAAGGATTCGATCCTCTCCGGTCCGGCCGGCGGCATCGTCGGCGCGGTCCGGGCCAGCGAGATGAACGGCTTCGAGAACATCATCGGCTTCGACATGGGCGGCACCTCGACCGACGTCTCGCACTACGCCGGAGACTACGAGCGCTCCTTCGAGAGCCTGGTGGCGGGCGTGCGCATGCGTGCGCCGATGCTGCGCATCCACACCGTGGCGGCCGGCGGCGGCTCCATCCTGCACTTCGACGGCTCGCGCTACCGGGTCGGGCCGGACAGCGCCGGCGCCAACCCGGGCCCGGCCTGCTACCGCCGCGGCGGGCCGCTCACCGTCACCGACTGCAACGTCATGCTGGGCAAGCTGGCGCCAGAGCACTTCCCCAAAGTCTTCGGGCCAGAGGGCGATCAGCCGCTGGACGACGCCGTCGTGCGCGAGAAGTTCCAGGCCCTGGCCGGCGAGATCGAGGCGGCGACCGGCGAGGCGCGCAGCCCCGAGGCCGTGGCCGAGGGCTTCCTCACCATCGCGATTGCCAACATGGCCAACGCGATCAAGGAGATATCGGTCCAGCGCGGCTACGACGTCACCGACTACACGCTCTGCTGTTTCGGCGGTGCCGGCGGCCAGCACGCCTGCCTGGTGGCTGACGCCCTGGGCATGACCCGGGTCTTCCTGCACCCCTATGCCGGCGTGCTCTCGGCCTACGGCATGGGCCTGGCCGACGTTCGGGCCTTGCGCGAGCAGGCGGTCGAGGTACCGCTGGAGGAGGCGCTGGGCGATCTGGAGACCCACTTCGCACCGCTCGCGGCGGCGGCGGCCGAGGAGGTGGCGCTGCAGGGCATCGCGGCCGAAGAGATCGAGGTGCTGCGGCGCCTGCACCTGCGCTATCGCGGCACCGATTCCGCCCTGGTGGTCGATAGTGGTACGGCGGCCGAGATCCAGGAGCGCTTCGAGGCGGCGCACCGCGCGCGCTACGGCTTCGTGGTGAGCGACAAGCCGCTGGTCCTGGAGGCTGTCTCGGTCGAGGCGGTGGGGCGGACCGGTGTCGCCGACGAGGGCTCCTTCCTGGAAGCGGGCGCGAGCGCTGCGCCGGAGCCGCTGGCCCAGGGCCGCATCTTCTGCGATGGCGACTGGCAGCAGGCGCCGGTCTACCAGCGCGCCAGCCTCGGCGCCGGCGCCAGGGTGGACGGACCGGCGGTGATCCTGGAGCCGACCTCGACCAACGTGATCGAGCCCGGCTGGCAGGCCGAGATGACCGACAAGGGCCAGCTTGTGCTGACCCGCGTGGTGCCGCTGGCCCGCCAGGCTGCGGTCGGCACCGCGGTCGATCCGATCATGCTGGAGATCTTCAACAACCTCTTCATGTCGATCGCCGAGCAGATGGGTTCGACTCTGGAGAACACCTCCTACTCGGTGAACATCAAGGAGCGGCTGGACTTCTCCTGCGCGATCTTCGACCAGGAGGGCAACCTGGTCGCCAACGCGCCGCACATGCCGGTCCACCTGGGCTCGATGAGCGAGAGTGTGCGGGCCGTCATCCGGGCGCGCGCCGGGACCATGAAGCCCGGCGATGTCTATGTACTGAATGCGCCCTACAACGGCGGCACTCACCTGCCGGACGTCACCGTCATCACCCCGGTCTTCGACGAGGCCGGGCGCGACATCCTCTTCTACGTCGGCAGCCGCGGCCATCACGCCGACATCGGCGGGCTCACCCCTGGCTCGATGCCGCCCAACTCCCGCGTGGTCGAGGAGGAAGGGGTGCTGATCGACAATGTGGTGCTGGTCGACCAGGGCCGCTTCCTGGAGGCGGAGATGCGGGCGCTGCTGGAGAGCGGCCCCTATCCGGCGCGCGATCCCTACCAGAACATCGCCGACCTCAAGGCGCAGATCGCCGCCGACGAGAAGGGCGTGACCGAGCTTCGGCGCATGGTGGCGCACTACAGCCTGCCGGTGGTTCAGGCCTACATGGGCCACGTGCAGGACAACGCCGAGGAGCAGGTGCGTCGGGTACTGGGCGTCTTGAAGAGCGGCAGCTTCACCTACGAGCTGGACAACGGCGGCCAGATTTCGGTCACGGTCTCGATCGACCACGCGGCGCGCTCGGCCACCATCGACTTCACCGGTAGCAGCGCCCAGCAGGAGACCAACTTCAACGCCCCCTCGGCGGTCTGCCGGGCGGCCGTGCTCTACGTCTTCCGCACCCTGGTGGACGAAGAGATCCCGATGAACGAAGGGTGTCTCAAGCCCCTGAAGCTGGTCATCCCCGAGGGCTCGATGCTGAACCCGCGCTATCCGGCGGCCGTGGTCGCCGGCAACGTGGAGACCAGCCAGTGCATCACCGACGCGCTCTACGGTGCACTTGGCGTGATGGCGGCGGCGCAGGGGACGATGAACAACCTGACCTTCGGCAATGCCCGCTACCAGTACTACGAGACCATCTGCGGCGGTTCCGGCGCCGGCCCGGACTTCGACGGCACTTCGGCGGTGCACACCCACATGACCAACGCGCGCCTGACCGACCCGGAGGTGCTGGAGTGGCGCTTCCCGGTCCTGCTGGAAGACTTCCGCATCAACCGCGGCAGCGGCGGGCGCGGCCGGCATTGCGGCGGCGACGGCACCATCCGCCGTCTGCGCTTCCTGGAGCCGATGACGGTGGCGATCCTCTCAAACCACCGGCGCGTCCCGCCCTTTGGCCTCGCCGGTGGCGAGCCGGGGCACCTGGGCCGCAACTGGGTCGAGCGCACCAACGGTAGTCGAGACCTGCTCTCCGGCACCGACCAGCGCGAGATGGCGGCCGGCGATGTCTTCGTGGTCAAGACACCCACCGGTGGCGGTTACGGCAAGGCCGAGGAACGCAAGGAGGCGGCCGAGTAAGGTATGAGATCCGGCCAGTAGGTCGGCTTGACTCTAATTCATGGGCATCGAATATTTTCTATAATTGGCACAAATGTCTAGAATCATAGTAATTCTGTTCTGTTCTAAGAACATTAATCTACGGTCTATGAATTAAACAGAGATAGAAAGGCGTTTCATGTCGAGCTGTCTAGTTTGGCTGGTGGGTCTTTATTGGGAAGGTTGTGGCTTCATGAGGGAAAGTTTAGAGCGGATTATATGGATCAAAAAGATATCAAGAGGTGGCCTTGCGTTGTGGTAATCGGGTAAGATGGGTGGGTTTTGGAGTCACGTTACCAGCAGTTTACAGTTGTGGGAATTCACCTGTCTCGTCGAATTTCTTCACCTTCAGCTCTTGAAGCAAAAATCCAATCTGAAAGTTATCGATGACTCTCTGACACTATCTGGATTCGGATGGGTTGCTTCAGTGATATCAAAGGATCTACGGTCCCAACAAATTTCATCTTTAGGCAGGGGGGGGCATGGCGTTGATCTTCGGGACCAGCGGTGCGGATAGCCTGAGTGGTGCTACGCAATCAGACATCATCACCGGTCTCTCCGGAGCGGACACTCTGCGTGGTCTCGGCGGTGATGATTTCCTGATCGGGAACGCAATTCCGGACACGCCCGAAGCGAACGACGCCGCTGCCCGAGACACGCTTTTTGGCGGTCTAGGTGACGACCAGCTCATGGGGCAAGCTGGCAATGACAGGCAGGTGGGCGGTACCGGATTCGACCAGCTCTATGGCGGGGATGGCGGCGATCGCCTGAACGGTGGTAGCGGCAGCGACCTGCTGTTCGGGGGCAGCAACAACGATGTGTTCATCGTCGATACAGCTGGCGACGTGGTGTACGAGGCGACGGGAGGCGGTGGCGCCGACCTGGTTCGCTCCAACGCCGCCGACTACACGCTGAACGACGCCACCGGCCAGAACCATATCGAGCGACTCAGCATCAACGTCGCCGCCGGCGCTGCAGGTGCTAGCGGTAACAGCATCGACAATACCCTGCTCGGCAACATGGCCGACAACAGTCTGGCCGGCCTCGACGGCGACGATATCCTGAACGGCCAGGGCGGGAGCGACAGCCTGGTCGGCGGCAAGGGTGATGACACCTTCGTGGTCGATACCGCTACCGACGTGGCGGTCGAACTGGAGGCCGAGGGTACGGATCTGGTCCGCTCCGGCGCGCTCGACTACAGCCTCGGCACCTGGATCGAGAACCTGTGGCTCGATCCGGATGCGGGAGACCTCGACGCCAGCGGCAACGACCAGAACAACAGCTTGCGAGGCAACAGCGGGACGAACAGCCTGGCCGGCGGCAGCGGCGCGGATGTCATCGATGGCGCCGGCGGTGCCGATGAGATGGTCGGCGGATCCGGCGGCGATCTCTTCCGCATCGACAATGCCGGGGACAGCATCGTCGAAGGTCTGGACGGCGGCGACGACTACGCCGTGATCTCGGTGGCGACCTACAGCCTCGCTGCGAATGTCGAGAAGGCTGACATCGCCCTCGGCTTCGGTACCAACACCCTGCTGGCCGGGGACGGCAGCCAAAGCCTGAACGGCAGAAGCGGCCAGGATTGGGTTTACGGCGCTAGCGGAGACGATGTCCTCAGTGGCGGTGTCGGCAACGATGTCCTCTTCGGTGGAGCCGGCAAGGATGCGGTGTTCGGCCGTGCCGGCATCGACAGCCTGTTTGGCGGCGACGGCGACGACAGCCTCAATGGCGCGTTGGACGCCGATGCCGACCAGCTCTACGGCGGCGACGGTGCCGATGTCTTGGCGGTGCTGCCGGGCGACAACGTCTTCGGCGGCAGCGGGGACGACCTGATGACCGTGGGCCCATCGGGCTTCACCGCGGGGCAGACGCTCGACGGCGGCGAGGGCAGCGATACGCTCCTGGTCTGGGGCGGTGCCTCGATGGAGAGCGGGGTGACCGTGATCGGACTGGAGAGCGGCATCTTCGCCGGCACCAGCGGCCAGGATACCATCTCCGGCACCAGCGTAGCCGACACCATGTCGGGCCAAAGCGGTGACGACACGCTGACGGGCGCGACGGGAGACGACACGCTCTATGGCGGAGACGGGGAGGACGTCGCCGTCTTTTCCGGAAGCCTCTCCGACTATCAGGTGACGGTGAACAGCGGCAGCGTGACCGTCCATGACGGCAGCGGCAGCGATGGAACCGATCTGCTCACCGAGATCGAGGTGCTGCAGTTCCTCGATCAGACCCTGGATTTCGACGCGCCGGTCCGGGTGATGAACGGAAACCAGCTCCTCGGCACCTTCGCGACGATCCAGGCCGCGGTGGACGCCTCGACGGGGGGCGACACGATCGAGGTGTCGGCCGGCAGCTATGGCGAGGTGGTGACGGTCGACAAGCAACTGACGATCCTGGGTGCCCAGGCCGGCGTCGATGGGGCGGATGGTGGCCGCGGCACGGAAGAGAGCTCTGTCGATGGCGGCTTCCTGATCCTGGCGAACGGCGTGATCCTGGACGGTCTTCGGATCAAGGACGGGGCGACGATCGCTGATTTCGAGGCGGGCGTCTACATCACCGGCGACGACGCGACGATCACCAACATGCTGTTCGAGCGCAGTGGCAACTGGCAAAGCTACCAGGGCATCGTGACGCGGATGAGCAGCGACCAGAGCGGCCTGGAGGTGACGGCTTCCAAGTTCACCGGCTGGTTGACGGGTGTCTACACCGACGCCGACAGCGACTTCCAGGTGACCGGGAACCTCTTCGAGGCGAACAACGTGGGCGTGGAGGCGCACTTCCCGGTTTTGCCGGGGGAGGTCGACGGCAACACCTTCATCGGGAACCTAATCGAGAACTTCCTTTTTGTATCTAGCTCGAACTTCGACCTCTCGGCGCTGGTGGGCGACGCCAACAGCTTTTCGGGCGCTGCTCCGGAGGTCAGCGCCCATGCGCTGAACGGCGGCGGCTCGCAGACGATCGAGGGCAGCGACGCCAACGACGTGATGCAGGGGGCGGCCGCCAGCCAGGTGGAGTTCCTGGGCGCCAGTGGGGCCGATACCCTGACCGGCAGAGCCAACAACGACATCCTGAACGGCGGCGAGGGCGACGATCTCCTGGTCGGCGGGTCGGGCAACGACACCCTCTTCGGCGGCAGTGGTTTCGACATCCTGAACGGCGGCGAGGGCGACGATCTCCTGGTCGGCGGGTCGGGCAACGACATCCTCTTCGCCGGCAGTGGCTTCGACAGCCTGACCGGCGGTGCCGGTGCCGACTCCTTCCGCTTCACCGGCAACGAGGGCACGCAGACCGTGACCGACTTCGACATGGCGGAGATCGGGGAGGTGATCGGGATCGAGATCGGCATCAACGGGACGGATATCACCACCTTCGCCGACCTGGCCGGACGGCTGAGCGACCACGGTACGTACATCATGCTCGACCTCAGCAATCGGCCGGCGGATCCCGGGACCGATGTCGAGGACTATGTTGTTCTGGAAGGGGTCAGTGACACGGCCCTGCTGGACAGCAGCGACTTCGTCTTCTTCTTCTGATCCACAGCGTCAGGGGCGGGGGCGACGACGTCCGCAATCGAGGCCAGCGTCTGAACTCTGCCGTTCGGCGAGCGCATCAGACGCTGGTTCGATCTGCACCGTCATTGTCGCAGGCTGCGATGGTCAGGATCGCGAGGTGGTCCGCCAAAAGGTCCCGCGCGTTGGACTGAAACAGGCGGATCCTGCCGGTCAGTTCCAGGAGCAAGAGGCCGGTCATGTGGGCGAAGAGGTCGGCGAGGAAGGGGCCACGCCGCTCCGCCGGCAGGCCCAGGTCCTGGGCCGCGTCGGCGATGGGGTCGAGGCAGGCCTTGAGGGCGGCGTTCAGCGCTTGGTCGTGGTCGGCACCCAGGCCCTTGGGCTTGAGGCCGCCGCGGAAGAGGTAGAAGCCCAGGTCCAGGTCGCGCGGGTTCTCGGCATAGAAATCGTAGAAGGCGAGCGCGGTGGCGTGGAGACGCGCCTCCGCCGTTGGCGCCGCTATGGCGGCCGCATCGACCTGCGTTTTTAGCGTCGCCAGGGAGCGATCGAGCAGGGCGGCATAGAGCGCCTCCTTCGAGGCGAAGTGGAAATAGAGCGCAGCCGGGGTGTAGCCCGCTTCGGCTGCGATCGCGCGCAGGCTGGCGCCCTCCAGCCCCTCGTTCTCGAACACCCGCTGGGCTGCCTCCAGGATCATCTCCCGCTTCAGGGCGTCCACCGCCTGCTTGCGTCGCTTGCCGCTCATCCGCCTGCGCTCCTCTCTTGACTTGAATTCTAACACTGTTTAATTTTTCTGCAAGCGTAAGACAATGCAGAGGAGGCGGGCCATGTTGATGACGGCGGCGGACTATCGGGAGTCACTCAGGCGCTATAGCCCGCGGGTCTTCGTGGACGGCCGGCGGATCGAGAGCGTTGCCGACGCGCCGGAGCTGGCACCGGGCATCAACGGGGTGGGGGTCACCTACGACTTCGCCCAGCACGCCGACTACGCCCGGTTGATGACCGCGCGCCAGAGGCCCGAGGGGCCGGCGGTCAACCGCATGCTGCACGTGAACGAGACCTCCAACGACCTGCTCTTGAAGCTGGAGGCGGTGCGGCTGGTGTGCCAGGAGTCCGGCTGTGCCCAGCGCTACCTGGCGCACGACGCGTTGAACGCCTTCTTCCAGGCGACCAGGCGCTGCGACGAGGTGCACGGCAGCGACTACCACCCGCGCTTCCTGGCCTATCTGGAGCGGGTACAGGCCGAGGACCTGGCGCTCGGCATTGCCATGACGGATGCCAAGGGCGACCGCTCGAAGCGGCCGGGCAAGCAGGACAATCCCGACGTCTATGTCCGCATCGTCGAGCGCCGGCCGGACGGCATCGTGATCAGCGGCACCAAGGCCATCGTCACCGGCGCGCCCTACATGCACGAGTTCCTGGTCATGCCCTGCCGCACCCATGCACCGGAGGACGCGGACTACGCGGTGGCCTGCGCCGTGCCGGTGGACGCGCCCGGCATCACCATCGTGGCGCGTCCGGCGGGCCGGCCAGGCGAGGCGGCGGCCAAGTTCTCCGCCAAGTACGGCCAGTCCACCGGCGTGGTGCTGTTCGACAGGGTCTTCGTGCCGCACGAGCAGGTCTTCCTGGCCGGCGAGACCGAGGAGGGCGGCTTCCTCACCACCAGCTACGCCACCCACCACCGCCACTCCTGCATCGGCGCGCGCGCCGGCTTCGGCGATCTGCTGATCGGCGCCGGCGCCCTGATGGTCGAGGCGAACGGGCTGGATACCGAGCGCCACGGCCACATCCGCGAGGCCATGGTGGAGCTGATCACCGTGACCGAGAGCTTCTATGCCTGCGGGGTGGCGGCCTCGGTCTACTGCCAGTCTGACCCAGCCGGCTCTGTCATGCCGGACCCAGTCTTCTCCAACATCGGCAAGCTGCTGCTGGCCACCAAGATCTACGACATGCAGCGCCTGGCGCACTACGTCTCTGGCGGGCTGATCGTGGCACTGCCGGGACCGGACGAGGACCATAACCCCGAGACCCAGGCCTCGCTCTCGGCGGTGCTGGCCGGGCGGAGCGACATCCCGGCCGAGCAGCGGCTGGAGGTGGCGCGCTTCATCGAGGATCTGACCGCCTCCTACCAGGGCGGCTGGTACTCTTTAATATCGTTGCACGGCGGCGGCTCGCCGGAGGCGATGAAACGCGAGATCTGGCGCAACTACCCCACTGCCGAGAAGACCGCCCTGGTCGAACGCCTGCTCGACCGCGGCCTACTGGACGAGGGCCAGCGCCCCTCACGCCAGCCCGGCCGCTGCTGCGTCCAGGGCTGCCGGGAGCCGAAGGCGGCGGAGTAGGGGCAGAAGGGACGGGACTTACCCCAGCGCCCGCAACTGCGTTTCGTCCGGGGTGACGCCCAGTCCGGGAGTCTGGGGCAGGGTGGCACTGCCGTTCTCGATGCGGCTGTCCAGGCGGGCGAAGGCATCGCTGACCGGCTGGGCCGCCGGGAAGTATTCGGCCAGCAGGAAGTTGGGGACCAGCGCCGAGAGCTGCAGCATGGTCGCCAGCCCCAGGGTCATCGAGTTGTAGCAGTGCGGCGTGATCTGGACCGAGTGCGCCTCGGCCATCGCCGCGATCTCCAGGAACTCCAGGATGCCGCCGGCGCCGCAGACGTCGGGGTTCAGCGCGTCGGCCGCGCGGCGGGCCAGGATCTCGCGGAAGGCGAGCTTGCCGCCGTGCCGCTCGCCCGAGACGATGCGCAGGCCCGAGGCCCGGCGGATCTCCGCCAGGCTGTCCAGGTCGTCGGAGGTGACCGGCTCCTCGAACCAGAAGAGGTCGTAGGGCTGGAGGCGGCGCGCGACCCGCAGCGCCTCCTGCGGATCGTCCAGGCAGTAGAGGTCGACCATCAGGCGGACCTGCGGCCCCACGGCCTCACGTACCTTGGCCAGCAGCGCCTCACCCTCGTCCAGGCCGGAGAGCGTCAGCGGGTAGAGCTTGAGGGCGCGGAAGCCTGCGGCGACGTGCTCGCGGCAGCGCTCCACGATGGCTTCGAGAGGCGGCGCCTTGTTGCTCCAGAGGTTGGCGTAGAGAGGGATGATCTGGCGCAGCGCACCGCCCAGGAGGCGGTGCAGCGGCGCGTCGAGTCGCTTGCCGGTCAGGTCCCAGAGCGCGATCTCGAGGGCGCTGACGGCGGCATAGAAGTCGATGCCGCCGTGCATGCTGCCGAAGCTCTTGAGGGCGAACTCGCGGAAGGCTCGAGGGCTGGCCGGCTGCCCGCGGTAGGCATCGGCCAGGGCCTCTACCAGGGCCGCCACCGCCGGCTCGCGGCCACCCAGAACGTAGGCTTCGGCCCAGCCGGTCCGTCCCTCCCGGTCGCTGACGCGGACCAGGAGGAACTGCTTGATCACGGTCCAGCCGCAGGGGCTGTCGCCGCCGCCGCCCTGGAAACAGGCGACGCTCTCCAGCGCCATCGGCGGGATCAGAAGATCAGGCCGAGCTGGCGCAGGGTGGCCTCGATCTCGCGATCCTGCGGCCAGAGCTCACGCGCCCGCAGGAAATCGGCCCGGGCCAGGACGTCGTACTTCTGCGACTGATAGACCAGGCCGCGGTGCAGATAGGCCGGAGCATAGCTGGGGTCGAACTGGATCGATCGATCGAGGTGGACCAGCGCGGTGCTGTAGTCGCGCCGCATCAAGGCGGCGTAGCCCAGGATGTCCTGTGCGGCCGCCTTGCTCTCGTCCTCGGTCTCGGCCGCCGCCATCTCGCAGACCGGCTGGGCCTCGGGGAACTTGCGCATCTGCAGCAGGGTGAAGCAGGCGCCGCGCAGGGCCTGCTCGGAATCGGGATCGACCAGCAGGGCGCGGTTGAAGTCCTCCTGGGCCAGCGGATAGCGCTTCTTGCGGAAGTGGATGTTGCCACGCTGGGCGTAGGCGATCGCCTTCAGCTCGTCCGACAGGGCGTCCGACGCCACCACCAGGTTCAGGAGCGCTATGGCCTCTGCGTCCTGTCCCTGGTTGGCCAAGGACTGTGCGTCCAGCAGCATGATGCGCGGGTGGGTACTCTGTGCCAGCGCCGCGGAAGCGCAGAACGAGAGAGCGGCGGCGAAGAAGCAGGTTCGGAGCGGTCTCATACGGGAATACCTCACGTTTTGAACCACAGGCATAGGCTTCGGGCGTGGCAGAGATAGGAAGATAAAGTGGCAAGATCGCGGCCAGGGAATCGCAGGGCGCCCGCGTCTGTCCATCCTTTGCTGCGATGCGTCACAACGGCCGGATCGCGAGGCTTGCCGCCGCAAAGCCACGAGGGTTAGGGTCTAGGCCTTCGGGAAAGGCGCCGCGGAACGGGTGCAGGACGGGAGGCCAGAAGAGGGTCTCCGCAGCACCCGGCCACGGACAATCCAGGCCGAGATCGACGGGCGGTCCCGACCCACCAATAAGGCGATCCGGCGCTGTCGGGAGAAGTCGGTGATGCAGATGGACAAGGCGGCAAGGATGGGCGCGGCGGGGTTCGCGGTCGGCAGGCGTGACCTTCTGCGCGGCGGCGCGGCCCTGGCGATCTCTGTAACGGGATTGTCGCTTGTCAGCGGCGGCTTGATGGCTCAAGAGAGCGGTGAGATCAAGCCGGCGGTACCGATCGACTTCACCATGGGCGCCATGACCGGCAAGGCCTATGAAGCGCTGTCATCGCCGCTGCTGATCAACGAGCAGCTCTACATCCAGGTTCTAACCTCGCTGGAGCTGACCAACACGCTGGATAAGCCGGTGCAACTCGGGATCCTCGACCGCAAGTTCTTCAAAGGCTTCGATTCGCGAGCCATCTTCTACGGTCTGCAGAGCGCCAGCGGCATCGGTGAGGGCGAGGGTCTGGCGCTGGTCGGCCCGAAGCAGACCGCGCGGGTGGTCATGCAGTTCATCTCCGGGCGCCAGGATACCAGCAGCGAGGACGCGGCGGGCAGCTTCTCCTGGTTCGATTACTCGGGGACCGTCGCTTACTCCGAGAACACGGACGAGCTGGTCAACTATTCGCTGGGCTTCCGGGTACCGGGCTCGGCCTTCGGTTAAGTCGCCGGCGCCCAGGGGGCGCCGTTCTGTCCATTTGATGATAGCGAGGGCTCCGCATGGCCTTGCCGGAGAGTATGACTGCTGACTGGGCGGAGGCCGAGGCGGCGCATCCGCGCCTGGCCGCGATGATCCGCTCTCTGACCCACCTGCCGCCGGTCGCGACGGCGGTGGTCTATCCGACCGATCACAACGCCCTGCTGGGCGCCCTGGCGGCGGCCAAGGACGAGACCATCACGCCGATCCTGGTCGGGCCGCCCGACGAGATCTCGGCCGCCGCGCGCGAGGCCGGGGTGAAGCTGGCCGGGATCGAACTGGTGCCGGCCACCGACCGCGAGACCGCGGCACGTCTCGCCGTGTCCCTGGTGCGCGAGGGTCGGGCGCAGGCGCTGATGAAGGGCAACCTGCATACCGACATCCTGCTCGAGGCGGTGCTGGACAAGGCGCAGGGCATCCGCGGCAAGCGGCGCCTGAGCCACTGCTTCGTCATCGACGTGCCGACCTATCCCAAGCTGCTGGCGATCACCGATGCGGCGGTCAACATCGCGCCGAACCTCGACGAGAAGCATGCGATCCTGGAGAACGCCATCGAGCTGATGCATGCGCTTGGCGTCGCCCGGCCGAAGGTGGCGATCCTGGCCGCGGTGGAGACGGTGACCTCGCGCATGCAGGCCACCCTGGATGCCGCGGCACTCTGCAAGATGGCCGACCGCGGCCAGATCAACGACGCGATCCTCGACGGCCCGCTGGCGCTGGACAACGCCATCTCCGCCGAGGCGGCGGCGACCAAGCACATCGTCTCCCAAGTTGCGGGCGACCCCGACATCCTGCTGGTGCCGGAGATCGAATCCGGCAACCTGCTCTCCAAGCAGCTCACCTTCCTCTCCGGCGCAGCGGCTGCCGGCGTGGTGCTGGGCGCGCGGGCGCCGATCATGCTGACCAGCCGGGCCGACCCGGTGATCGGGCGGCGTGGCTCGGCAGCGGCGACGGCGGCCCTGGCGCTGATGTCCGCCAAGTAGGCACGCTGCTCCTTCGCACCGCCCACCGGCAAGTCTCTCCTTCCAAAAATTGTGCTGGTTGCAGGCGCGGCTCTGTGGCTCCATCGCTTCCCATGAGCGAGGAAACGGCAGAGCGGGCAAAACCGCCGGCAGCGGGACGCAAAAACGCTGGGCGGGGCGATCAGGCGATAGCGCCGGCGGACCTGGGCCTCTACGCGGGCGCGGTCCTGATCTGGGGTGCGAGCTGGTTCGCGCTGAAGCTGCAGCTTGGCGTGGTGGCGCCGGAGGTTTCGGTCTTCTGGCGCTTCGCGGCGGCGGCACTGCTGATGCTGGTCTGGGTCCGGGTCCGGGGTCTGACCCTGCGCTTCCCGCTGGCCCTGCACCTGCGCTTCGTAGCGCTGGGCGCCTGCCTCTTCTGCTTCAACTTCTATTTCTTTTACCTGGGTGGTCGGGACCTGCCATCGGGCCTGCTCTCCGTGGTTTTCTCCATGACCTCGGTGATCAACCTCTTCCTGTCGGCCATTTTCCTGGGCTCGCGGCTCTCCCGCCGTGCCCTGCTGGCGGCCTTCCTCGGCGTTAGCGGCATCGTCTGCCTGTTCTGGCCGGAGGTCGTGGGCACGGAGCTCGACTGGCAGGCCCTGGCGGCGCTGGGCTCCTGCCTGATGGGGACCACGATCTTTTGCATCGGTAACATCGTGTCGGTCGGCCTGCAGCGCCGCTCGGTGCCCATCTTCTCCTCCACCGCCTGGGGTATGATCTACGGTGCCGCCATCCTGGGCCTGATGGCGCTGCTGCGCGGCAAGGCCTTCGAGGTGGAGATGACGGCGAGCTACCTGCTGTCGCTGGCCTACCTCGCGGTCTTCGCCTCGGTGCTGGCCTTCGCCTGCTACCTGACCCTGCTGGGCAGGATCGGGGCTGGCCGGGCCGGCTACGCCACCGTCATCTTCCCGATCGTGGCGCTGGCGATCTCCTCGGTGATGGAGGGCTATAGCTGGCCCTGGATCGCCATAGTGGGTGTGGTGCTGGCGCTCTCGGGCAATCTCCTGATCCTCACCGGGCGCAAGGCCTGACGCAGCGCTGAGGCCGGTTCGCCTGCGGTTCGCTTCGGCTCCGGCAGCCTTGCCGTGCACAGGGATACCAAGGACTTTGCACCGCTGTGTGCCGAGGGGCTATGGTCGTGCGCGAAGCGGGTCGCTTTGACCCTGGAGACAGGACGAGGGAGAGACGATGAAGACCACCGCCTCGGTGCTCTACGAGATGGGGCTGGAGCGCCCCTATGCCGACAGCCAGCCACTGGTCGTCGAAGAGGTCGATCTGGAAGGACCGGGCGAAGGCGAGGTGCTGGTCGAGGTGCGCGCCGCCGGCCTCTGCCACAGCGACCTCTCGGTGATGAATGGAGCGCGGCCGCGGCCGCTGCCGATGGCGATCGGCCACGAGGCGGCCGGCATCGTGCGCGAGGTCGGCGGAGGTGTCAGTGACCTGGAGGAGGGCGACCATGTGGTCATGATCTTCGTGCCCTCCTGCGGGTCCTGCCTGCCCTGTGCCGAAGGGCGTCCGGCGCTCTGCGAGAAGGCCGCGGCGGCCAATGCCGCCGGCCACCTGCTGTCCGGCCGGCGGCCCTTCAGCCTCAAGGGCAAGCCGATCCATCACCACATGGGCGTGGCCGCCTTCTCGACCTACACGGTCTGCTCGCGGCGCTCTCTGGTGAAGATCGACAAGCGCCTGCCGCTGCTGCAGGCGGCGCTCTTCGGCTGCGCGGTCATGACCGGTGTCGGTGCGGTCCTCAACACCGCGCGGATCGAGGCAGGTGCCTCGACCGCGGTGATCGGGCTGGGCGGTGTCGGCCTGAACTCGCTCTTGGGCGCGCTTCTGATGGGCTCGGACTGCATTGCCATTGATATGGTGCCCGAGAAGCTGGAGCTGGCGCGCCAGCTCGGTGCTACCCACGCCTTCGACGCCAGCGAACCCGACCTGATCGACAAGGTGAAGGCGGCCACCGGCGGCGGCGTCGACTTCGCCTTCGAGATGGCGGGCTCGGCACCGGCGCTGGAGACGGCCTACAAAATCACCCGGCGCGGCGGCACCACCGTCACCGCGGGCCTGGCGCATCCGAGCAAGAACATGCAGATCCAGGCGGTCAGCCTGGTCGCCGAAGAGCGCACCCTGAAAGGCAGCTACATCGGCTCCTGTGTGCCGCCGCGCGACATCCCGCGCTACATCGGGCTGTTCGAGAAGGGGCGCCTGCCGGTCGACCGCCTGCTATCGGAGACCATCGGCTTCGACGACATCAACGCGGCCTTTGACCGCCTGGCTGACGGCAAGTCTGTGCGCCAGGTGTTGCTGCCATTCGGTTGATCGGATCCTGATGCTTGTCAGGCCGCCGCGGCAGCGTCGCGGCGGCTCATCAGCGCGCGGAAGGGGGCGAGGAAGAGCAGGGCGGTGGCGAGCTTGACCGCGAGGTCGCCGCTGGCCAGTGCGATCCAGTCGAGCTCGGTCCCCGCGAAGGCGATCGCGAAGAAGATCACGGTGTCGACCAGCGAGCCCAGCGCGCTGGAGAGCAGCGGCGGCAGCCACCAGTTGACGCGGCGCAGGCGGTCGAAGATCTGGATGTCGAGTAGCTGGCCTACCAGGTAGGCGCTGAGCGAACCCAGCCCGATTCGCCAGGGCGCCAAGGCCAAAGAGAGGGCCGCGGCGGCGAAAAATCCCACCCCCACCACCCGCCGTGCCGTGCCCGGTCCGAAGCGGCGATTGACCAGATCGGTGACCAGAAAGGTGACGGGATAGGAAAAGGCGCCCCACGTCAGCCAGGTGTTGATCGGGAACTGCACCAAGTAATTTGACAGCGCAATGATGGCGATCATCGCTAAAGACGCCAAGAAAAACGCCTTATGACTGGCTTTTGGGTAGGTCACGATCGGTAAGTTCTCTCGGTTGGAACCCTGGTCAGGACGACGGGAGCGGTGTTTTTCCGGAAATAGCAGGGGCCACGGCGCCCGACAAGAGCAGGCAAGGGAGCTTCCGTCTCACAGCGGCACGACCTGTTGAGTCGCTCTGCTCCGTTTGCGCCCCTTTCTGCCGCGGAGTTTTCCACAAAGCCCGCGAATCTCTAGACTCGACAAGGGAAGTTGGCCCAGTATATGGTTTAAAAAAGCAAGAACACCTCAACATATTGGTGGAGACACAAGATGAGCCACGATGATCCGTTGAGGGGTCTTGGGCAGAGTGCCCGTACAGCGGAGAGCGGAATGAACAGTCATCGTTCAGGCGAGATCCCCACTTGGAACGATGAGCGCATCGCCCAGCTGAAGCAGCTTTGGGAGCAAGGGCTGAGCGCGTCGTCGATCGGTCGGGTGCTCGGCGTCACCAAGAACGCGGTGGTGGGCAAGGCTCATCGCCTCAAGCTTTCCTCCCGGCCGTCACCGATTCGCAAGAGCAGCAAGCCGCCGGTGCGGCGGGCGACCGCCCTTGCACGTCCGACCTTGCCCAGCACGCCGATGGTCGATCTGTCGGGAGAGGCACCAGCGGCGAGCCCCGGTCCGCTCGGCGGCGGCCTCGCGCGCAGCCGGGAGAAGGCAGTCGTTCCTCCGCCTGCGGCCGAGCCTTTCGCCACCCCGGCGACGGCCTTGCGGGCCCGGCAGAGTGCGACCTTGAGCGCACCGGGACCGGCGCTCTCGACCCAGGAGGCAATGGCACAGTTGGGCCTCGCCCCCAAGCAGGCGCGGCGCAGCCCGGGCCGGGTCGGCAACTGCGTCTGGCCGGTGGGCGATCCGGGCGATGCCGACTTCCACTTCTGCGGGGCCGACACGGTGCCGGGCAAGTCCTACTGCAGCGAGCACTGCTCCAAGGCTTACGTCACGAAATCCCGGGCTGATTCGGAAGCGGCCTGACACTCCGCCGCCCGAACCGAATCCTCCCTCCCGGGAGAGCGCCGGCCGCCCACCAGCATCCCCCCAGTGCGGCCGGCGCTTCTCTTCGCAGTCATTCAGATGCGAGAAGGCGGCGCCGGCACTGGATCAGGCGGCGAAGCTTCTTGTCGTCCAGAAGCTCAAGCAGAAGCAAGGCGAGATAGGGATCTCCATTGAGACTCATGACCCGAGCGAATGCCTCCTC
Source organism: Rhodospirillaceae bacterium N.6G (assembly GCA_046233115.1). GTDB lineage: Bacteria > Pseudomonadota > Alphaproteobacteria > Kiloniellales > JACOMY01 > JACOMY01. Next base: position 772,790 of record JBJXHM010000001.1, read on the forward strand.
AGTCGTCAGGCCGGAATCTTTCGCGCGCATGACCTGCTCTTTCAGAGAGGGGCCGGCCAGATGCAGCAAGCGCCGTTCGACGACCATGTGGCGATAGGCATTCTGCCGCTCCACCGGCAGCTCCTGCCCGAAGACCTCGAACCTCAAGGTCCGGATGGTGAAGCGGCAGAGATAGGCGGGGGGCTCAAGCGGGGCCATCTCCTCGGAAAAGTTCGACCGATCTCCGAAGGCCTGACGGCAGCGTTGTGCCAGCACTTCAAGGGCGCGGGCATGGCAGATCACGTCGATATCGGCATCCGGGCGAGCGAGACCTACGGGCCAGCTTCCGGCCACGGCCGGGTCGAAGCCAGTGAGTTCTTCCAGGACGCCCGAGGCAGAGATTTGCGGCCACACAGGCTGGCTTTCGATCCAACGTCTCGGGCTGTCGGGAGGCACTGTGTCCGTCATGAAGGCTGAGGGCTCAGGATTGGCCCTTGACCGACGCGTAGGCCTGCAGTGCGGCCTCGCGCGCACGGGCGTGGTCGATCATCGGCTTCGGATAGCTCTCACCCAGTGAAACCCCGGCGGCGGCCAACGTCTTGGCGTCGGCGGTCCAGGGGCGGTGGATGATACCCTTCGGCAGCTTCGCCAGTTCCGGCACCCACTGGCGGACGTAGGCGCCCTCCGGGTCGAAGCGCTCGCCCTGCGACACGGGGTTGAAGATGCGGAAGTAGGGGGCGGCGTCGGCGCCGCAGCCAGCCACCCACTGCCAGGAGGCGGCGTTGCTGGCCGGGTCGCCGTCGACCAAGGTGTCCCAGAACCAGGCCTCGCCTTGCTGCCAGGGGATCAGCAGGTCCTTCACCAGGAAGGAGGCGGCGATCATGCGGACCCGGTTGTGCATCCAGCCGCTGGCCCAGAGCTGGCGCATGCCGGCGTCGACGATGGGATAGCCGGTCAGGCCGCGCTGCCAGCGGGCGAGGTCGTCGGGGCTGTCGCGCCAGGGGAAGGCGGCGAAGGCCTCGCGCAGTGGCCGTTCGGCCAGGTCGGTCTCGTGGAACAGCAGGTGGTAGGAGAACTCCCGCCAGGCGATCTCCGAGAGGTAGGTGTCGGCACCGGCCTCGGCGCTGCCATCCTGCGATAGTCGCTGCTCCACCGTCTGCCAGACCTGGCGAGGCGAGATCTCGCCGAAGCGCAGATGCGGTGACAGCCGCGAGGTGCCGGGCCGGTCAGGCCGGTCACGCTCCGTCTTGTAGCCGCCCAGCCCCTCGTCCAGGAAGTCGGCGAGCCGCTTGCGCGCACCGGCCTCACCCGGCCGCCAGGCCTCGGTGAAGCCGGCCGCCCAATCCGGCGCCCTCGGCAGCAGGCCCCAGGACTCCAGATCCTCGCTCTCGACCCCCGGCGACGGTGGCAGGTCGGCAGGAGCGGCGAGGGGCGCCTCGTGACGGTAGCAGGACCTGAGCTGGCGCCAGAAGGGCGTAAAGACCCGATAGCTGCTGCCCTGCTTGGTCGAGACCTGCCAGGGCTCCAGCAGCAGCAGGGCGGCGTGGCTCTCGACCTCCAGACCCTTGCCCTTGGCCCAGGCCTTGATCCGCTTGTCACGAGCGACACTGCCGGGATCGTAGCAGCGGTTCCAGGTGAGGGCCGTCGCGCCCGTCTCCGACACCAGGTTCTGCAGGACCCGCTCGGCCGGACCGCGGCGCAGGATCAGTCGCGATCCCAGCGCCCTGAGGTTGCGGTCGAGCGCTGCCAGGCTGTGGTGCAGCCACCAGCGCTGCGCCCCGCCCGGCGCGCGCAGGCCAGCGCTCTCCTCGTCCAGGATGAAGAGCGGCAGCAGCGGGCACGGCCCGGAAAGGGCGGCGGCAAGGGCCGGGTTGTCGGCCAGTCTGAGATCCTGTCGGAACCAGAGAATGGTCGGGCTGGCGGTCATTGCCTCTCCTCGATCTGTCCCGTCCTCCTACGGCCAAGAAGGGAAAGCAGATCACTCTCCTGGTAGAGAAGATAAAGAACTTCTTTAATGCATCTTTAAAGAATAATCATGCTGCACCGCTAGGCCAGGGCGGTTTCGGGCAGCAGGGCGGCGCGTCTCTGGCCGAGCACGATCAGCTTGAAGCCGCCGGGGAAATGGCGTGCCAGCGCCGGGTGGCGCACGTCGAGGCCGCCGGTATAGGCGCCGAAGGCGGGCAGGATCACCCTGCGCCGATCGAAGATGAAACAGCGCGCCGAGGTCGAGCCGGTGGAGACACGGACTCGTGCCTTGGGATGGAAATGGCCGCTGACCTCGCCGGGCTGAGGCCTGGTCGCAGCCTCATGGCGGAAATGGAGCGGGTCGAGGTCGAGACTCGCACACATCTCGCCCAGGCCATCCGGCTCCGAGCCCAGGTCGTGGTTCCCCTCGATCCAGATCAGCTGGGCGGCATCGCTCAGGGCCTGGAGGCGTCGGCGGTCTCCGGGCTGCAGGCGCTGCGGCCCCTCCGGGTCATGGAAGCTGTCACCCAGGAAGAGCAGCCGTTCGGGCTTGAGCTGCAGCACGATCGCCAGCAGCCGCTCCAGGGTGGCGGCAGTGTCGTAGGGCGGCAGCAGGCTGCCGCGCCGGGCGAAGGAGGAGCCCTTCTCCAGATGGAGGTCGGCCACCGCCAGCAGCCGCCGGTCGGGCCAGTGGAGGGCGCCGCTGACGTGGGCGCGCAGCTCCGCGCCGTTGAGGGTGAAGGCCTGGAGGCTCTGGTCCGTCACAGCGGCAACTCGGTCTGCTGCGGGCCGTCGGCGAGCAGGCTGTCCGGCAGGTCGGCCATGGCCTCGGCGATCAGGGCGTCGGCGGCCTCGTCCAGCAGGCTGTCCATGGCGCCGCCGTCGACCTGTACCCGGCCGATGTCGAGCAGGACCGGGACGGCCAGCGGCGAGACCCGGCCGAGGCGGCGGTGGCGGATGCGGCCCTTGACCCGCGTCAGCATCTCGGCGAGCCGCCGGATGTCGGTGAGACCGCCGGCCGCCTCCTCGCGGGTCGCACGCAGCAGCAGGTGGTCGGGCTCGTACTTGCGCAGCACATCGTAGATCAGGTCCGAGGAGACGGTCATCTGCCGGCCGGACTTCTCCTGGCCCGGATGGCGCTGCTCGATCAGGCCGGAGACGATGGCGACGTTGCGGAAGGTGCGGCGCAGCAGCGAGGATTCGGCCATCCACTCCTCCAGGTCGTCGCCCAGCATCTCCTCGGAGAAGAGGGCGGCGACGTCCGGCGGCCGCGACAGGCTCCAGGTCGCGATCGCGTAGTCGGAGGCGACGAAGCCGAGCGGGCGGCAGCCAGCGCGCTCCAGGCGCCGGGTCAGCAGCATGCCCAGGGTCTGGTGCGCATTGCGGCCCTCGAAGCAGTAGGCCACCAGGAACTCCTTGCCGGCCCGCGGGAAGCTCTCGACCAGCAGGCCCTGGGCCGGCGGCAGCAGCGAGCGGTAGCGCTGCAGCGCCAGCCACTGCTGCACCTCAGACGGCAGGTTGTGCCAGCGCCCGGGGCTTTCCAATATGGCCCTGACGCGGCTCGAGAGCTCCGCCGTCAGCGGCAGGCGGCCGCCGGCATAGGCCGGAATCTTGGGCTCGCCGCGACCGCCGCGGACCACCAGCGCGTCGGTCTCCTTGAGCCCCAGGAAGGTCAGCAGCTCGCCGGCGAAGAGGAAGCTGTCGCCCGGCACCAGGCCCTGGATGAAGTACTCCTCGACCTCGCCCAGCCTCCGGCCGCCGCGCAGGCGCACCGTCACCAGCGGCTCCTCGACGATGGTACCGACGTTCATGCGGTAGCGCTGGATCAGACGCGGGTTGGTGACGCGGTAGCGGCCGTCGGCACCGGCCACCAGGCGGCGGAAGCGCTCATAGCGTTTCAACGCGTAGCCGCCGGTTTCGACGAAGGCCAGGGTCTCGTCGAAGACAGCGCGGGTGAGCGCGCGGTAGGGCTGGGCCTGCCGCACCTCTTCATAGAGCGCGTCGGGGGCGAAGGGGGAAGCGGCGGCGGTGCCCATCATGTGCTGGGCCAGGACGTCGAGGCCGCCTGGCCGCAGCCCGCCGCCGTCCAGCTCGCGGGCCTCGATGGCCTCGACCGCCGCCCGGCATTCCAGCACCTCGAAGCGGTTGGCCGGGACCAGCAGGGCGCGGCTCGGCTGGTCCAGGCGGTGGTTGGCGCGGCCGATGCGCTGCACCAGGCGGGCGACGCCTTTGGGTGCACCGATCTGCACGACCAGGTCGACCGCGGCCCAGTCGATGCCGAGGTCGAGCGAGGAGGTGGCGACCACCGCGCGCAGCTTGCCGGCAGCCATCGCGGCCTCCACCTTGCGGCGCTGGGCGACGTCGAGGCTGCCGTGATGCAGCGCGATCGGCAGGGTGGCCTCGTTGATCTGCCAGAGGCTGCGGAACAGGATCTCGGCCTGGGCGCGGGTATTGACGAAGAGCAGCGCGGTTTGGGCCTGCTCGATGCGCTTGTAGACCGCCTCCAACGCGTGGCGGGCCAGGTGGCCGGACCAGGGCAGGCCCTCGGCGGTCTCCAGGATCTCGACCTCGGCACGGGCGCCGGAGCGGCCGAAGAGCAGAGCGACCTGCGCCGGGTCGTAGTCGCCGCTGGGGCTGAGCCAGCCGGCCAGGCCCTTGGGGTCGGCGACGGTGGCGGAGAGGCCGACCCGGGTCATGCGCGGCGCCAGGCTCTGCAGGCGGGCCAGGCCCAGCGCCAGCAGGTCACCGCGCTTGCCGCCGGCCAGCGTATGGGTCTCGTCGACGATCACCCGGCTGAGCCCGGCGAAGAGCTCCGGCGCATCGGAATAGGAGAGCAACAGGGCCAGCGACTCCGGTGTGGTCAGCAGCAGCTGCGGCGGCCGGGCGCGCTGGCGCTTCCGCTTCTCGGTCGGGGTGTCGCCGGTGCGGGTCTCGGCGGTGATCTCCAGACCCATCTCGGCGATCGGCAGCTGCAGGTTGCGGTGGATGTCCTGGGCCAGGGCCTTCAGCGGCGAGACGTAGACGGTGTGCAGGCCGGATAGGGGCGCCTCGGTCAGCTCGGTCAGGCTGGGCAGGAAGCCGGCCAGGGTCTTGCCGCCGCCGGTCGGCGCCACCAACAGCGCGGAGCGGCCGCCGCGTGCGGCCTCCAGCAGGGCGAGCTGATGGGGATGCGGCTGCCAGCCCCGCGCGGCAAACCAGTCGCGGAAGGCGGCTGGGAGGATCGTCGCCGGGGGCGACAGCAGGTCCGTTTCAAGGCTGGGGCTCACACCCGGGAGATAGACGATCACCGCGCCTCTGACCAGTAGGGTAACCCGGGGGTGAATCCTTGCAGAGGCGCGCCGACGATATCGATCAGACTGGCGGCCCGCAGGCGCGCCGGGACTGGTAGCGGGTAGTCAGGCGACTTTCTTGCGCTTGTCGAGCTGCTCTTGGATCTCGGTGCGGCGCTCGTTATAGAAATTCCGGATGAAGCGCAACATTTTATAGTCGACCTCGAAAAGGTCCTTGTACTTCTCTTTGAGCTGATCCAGTACCTCGCCGGACTTCTCGTCGGAGCCGGAGACGTTGCGTTTCATCGCTTTCATCTTCTTGTCCGAGTAGACCGAGGCCAGCAGGATCTGGCAGCTGTTGAGCTGCTTGGTGGTGCAGCAGAGAAAGTACTCGTTCTGGATGATCGGCTTTGCCTTGCTGATCTTGTCGGTGCCGGTCAGAAACTCGGTCTGCATCCAGCCGAGTCTTTCACCAGCATCCTGCACGCGGTTCTCGAAGAACTCTTCCAAGGTGACGGAGTTGGCGTATTCCTTGGCCTTCTTCACCCCTTTGCTCTTGGTATAGTAGTAATTCGACACGATGCGTTCGACCGGATCGCGGATAATTCCGAAATAAAAACACTTCTGATCGAAGAGTTTATGATATCCGTATTTGAAGTGTCCCTGGAAGAGGATGTGTTTCTTTTTATCCTCGTCCGAGAGGTCTTCCATGGTGACAATCTCGGTCTCGACGTTCCGCGTCTTGGCACGGAAGACCTTGTCCTCGCCGAACAGGTCCTGGAAGAAGAAGTAGAGGGAGCTGCCGCCGGCCTTTGGAATGTGATTGAAGATGATCTTCGCATCATCAAGCTGATTCAGATCGAACACTAGGGCGCCTTTCCTGGTCTGGTCATGGCCCGCCTGCGCATCAACCTCGTGGCCTGGCCATTGGAGTTCAGAAGGTCTGGAGTGTCTCGCCTGCCCCGTCAAGTCGATCGGACCAATCGCTGGGCCTCGAGACAGCATTGTGCGGAGCTGTAGTTGCGGGCCGGCTGAAATCACACTCTGGGGATAGGGCGAAGGTGGCTCTCTGCTTTCCCCTCCGGGGCTTACACCGCTCAGATCGAGTCCTGTATCCTCTAAAGCCCTTCGGGCTTGCAAGGTCAGGCTGCGCGATAAAATGCCGCCGACGGCGGGCAAACGGCAAGTCCCGTGGGCTGGCGCCACCCCGGGAAGGGGCCAAGCAGCCGCCTCTCAGACGGACCCCCAGGTGCGATCACGACAGGCTGCCGAGGCTGGAACGCAGCCGTGCCAGCAGTTCCTTGACCGGCATGGTCCCGAAAATTCCGGTGTCGGCCGGATAGGGGCTGGTCGGCACCTTGCCCCAGACCGGACCCGGCCAGGCCTGGTCGTCGCGGAAGCGCGCGATCACATGGATGTGGAGCTGCGGGCAGAGGTTGCCCAGGGCGGCGACGTTCATCTTGTGCGCCTTGGTCAGCGCTTTCAGCCGGCGGCTGGCTTCCGCCACCTCGCGCATGCAGGCCTGCAGGGTCGGCTCGTCCATCTCGTCCAGGTCGCGCAGCTCGGCGACCCGCGGCACCAGGACGAGCCAGGGATAGTGGGTGTCGTCCATCAGCAGCAGGCGGCAAAGCGGCCAGTCGGTGATCTCGTAGCAATCCTTGACCAGAAGCTCGTGCAGGACGAAGTCATCGCTCATGTCGTCGTCTCCTTCATCGTCGCCTCCCTTCTCCGAGGGCGTTGCATCCAGGGGAAGCCCCTCGGTGGCGTCGTGGCTTAGAGTAACCGAGGCCGGGCTCTACTGCGAACCCGCCAAGTGCTACGTCGATCCACACCGCGGCGTGGAGAGCGCGGTGGTCACCCACGGCCATGCCGACCATGCCCGGCCCGGCCACCGCGCCCTGCTTGCGACACCCGAGACCCTGGCGATCGTCAAGGCGCGCTACGGCGAGGCGGCGGCCCAGAGCTACCAGCCGTTGCGCTACGGTGAACCGCTGCGCCTGGGCGAGGTCACCCTGCGCCTAGTCCCGGCAGGCCACGTGCTGGGCAGCGCGCAGGTGGTGCTGGAATGGCGCGGCCAGCGTGCCGTCGTCTCCGGAGACTACAAGCGCAGCCCCGATCCGACCTGCGCACCCTTCGAGGTGGTGCCCTGCGATCTCTACGTGACCGAGGCGACCTTCGGCCTGCCGGTCTTCCGCCACCCGCCGGCCGAGGAGGAGGTCGGGCGCCTGCTGGCCTCGCACCGGCTCTTTCCCGAACGCACGCACCTGGTCGGCGCCTATGCGCTGGGCAAGGCGCAGCGTCTGGTGCGCCTGCTGCGGCTGGCCGGCTACGACCGGCCAATTTACCTGCACGGGGCGATGACCGCGCTCATGGCGCTCTACCAGAATCTGGGGGTGCCGCTGGGCGAACTCAGGCCGGTGCCGGCGGAGAAGGGCGTCAGCCTGGCCGGAGAGATCGTGATCGCGCCGCCCTCGGCGATCGCCGAGCGCTGGTCGCGCCGCTTCGGCGACCCGGTGACGGCGGTGGCTTCGGGCTGGATGCGGGTGCGCGCGCGGGCCAGGCAGTCGCGGGCCGAGCTGCCGCTGGTGATCTCCGACCACGCCGACTGGGACGAGCTGTTGCAGACCTTGCAGGAGGTCCAGGCCGGTGAAGTCTGGGTCACCCACGGCAACGAGGAGGCGCTCTGCCATGCGGCCGCCAACCTCGGCATCCAGGCCCGTGCGCTGTCGCTCATGGGGCGCGGCGAGGCCGAGCAGGAGGCCGGCGGGTGAGGGATTTCGCGCGCCTGCTGGACGGGCTGTCCTTCATGGCCTCGCGCAACGGCAAGCTCCGGCTGATCGCCGACTACTGTGCCAGGGTGCCGGATCCCGCCCGCGGCTACGCCCTGGCGGCGCTGACCGGCGAGCTCAGCTTCACCGGCGCCAAGCCGGCCGCGATCCGGGCGCTCGCCGAGACGCGCGGCGATCCGGTGCTGTTCCGCTGGTCCTACGACTTTGTCGGCGACCTTGCCGAGACCACGGCGCTGATCTGGCAGGCGCGCCCCGGCAGCAACCGCGCCCCCGACCTGGCCGAGGTCGTGGAGGCCCTGCAGCAGGCACGCCGCGACGAGGTACCAGACCTGATCGAGCGCTGGCTGGATGGCCTTGATGCGACCGGGCGTTGGGCACTGCTGAAGTTGATCACCGGGGCGCTGCGAGTCGGCGTTTCGGCCCGCCTGGCGAAGACTGCTCTGTCGCTCTGGTCGGGCAAGGAGCTGGCCGAGATCGAGGAGGTCTGGCCCAGTCAGAAGCCGCCCTACCGGGACCTCTTCGCCTGGCTGGAGGATCGCGGCACCATGCCGGAAGCGGGCACGCTACCCAGCTTCCGGCCGCTGATGCTGGCGACTGCCCTGGACGAGACGGCGCTGGCCGAGCTGGACCCGGCGGAGTTCCTGGCCGAGTGGAAGTGGGACGGCATCCGGGTGCAGCTCGTGGCCCGGCCGGGCGGCGCGGCGCTCTTCTCGCGCACCGGCGACGACATCGGCGGGGCCTTTCCGGAGCTGCTGGAGGGCCTCGACTTCCACGCCGTGCTCGACGGTGAGCTGCTGGTGCTGCAGGAGGGTGAGGTCGCTTCCTTCAACGCGCTGCAGCAGCGTCTGAACCGCAAGGCGCCGACCAAGCGGCTGCTGGCCGAGAGCCCGGCGCACCTCAGGGTCTATGACCTGCTGCTACTGGGCGAGGAGGACCTGCGGGAAGACCCGCTGCACCGCCGGCGGGAGCGGCTGGAGGGCTGGTATCGCGACCGACAGCCGGCGCGGATGGACCTCTCGCCGCTGATCCCCTTCGCCGCCTGGGGCGAACTGGCCGAGCTGCGCGCCGGGGCGCGGGCCAACGGCATCGAGGGCCTGATGCTGAAGCGGCGCGACAGTCCCTATCTCTCCGGCCGACCCAAGGGACCCTGGTTCAAGTGGAAGCGCGATCCGCTGGTCGCCGACTGCGTGCTGATGTACGCCCAGCGCGGTCACGGCAAGCGCAGCTCCTTCTACTCCGACTACACCTTCGGGGTCTGGCGCGAGGCGGAGGAGGGGGCGGTTCTGGTGCCGGTCGGCAAGGCCTACTTCGGCTTCACCGACGAGGAGCTGAAGCTGCTGGACAAGTGGGTGCGCGACAACACGGTGGAGCGCTTCGGCCCGGTGCGTGCGGTCCGCCCCGGCCTGGTACTGGAGGTGGCCTTCGACGCGGTCCAGCGCTCCGGCCGCCACAAGTCCGGCCTGGCCATGCGCTTTCCCCGGGTCGGCCGCATCCGCTGGGACAAGCCGGTCGAGGAGGCCGACCGGCTGGAGGCGCTGGAGGCCCTGCTCGAAGCCTAACGCCGAACCGCTGTAGTCACGCGATCGCGCCGCCGCCGTCGATGCGCAGGGTGGAGCCGGTGGCGAAGGGGGTCTTCATCAGGTAGAGGACGGCGGCGGCGACGTCCTCCGGCTGGCCGATGCGCCTGGCGGGCAGGCTCGCCGCAACCTTGTCGAAGAAGGCGGTCCGCGCGCCGGCCTCCATATGCGCCCAGATCGGGGTGTCGATCAGGCCGGGGGAGACGCAGTTGACCCGGGTCGGCGAGAGCTCCAGGGCGAGGCCACGCGCCAGGCCCTCCAGGGCGGCATTGATCGCGCCCTGCAGGACGGCCTTGGGCGAGGGCCTGACGGCGAAGCCGCCGGCGACCAGGGTGAGGGAGCCGGTCTCGGCGATCCGGGCTGCGCGGGCGATCCGGTAGGCACCCCAGAACTTGCTGTCCATCCCGGCCTTGGCGTCCGCCAGCGACATCTCCCGAACCGAGCCCATCTTGTTCTGGGCCGCCGAGACCACGACGTGGTCCCAGGTGCCGGACCTGGCCAGGTAGGCTTCGACCGCGGGCTCGTCGCCGCTGTCTAGGATCTGGACGGCGACCTGCCTGCCCAGTCCCTCGGCGGCGGCCTGGAGCTTCTCCAGCGAGCGCGAGGCGATGGTGACGGCGGCGCCCTCCGCCAGGCAGAGATCGGCGACGGCGAGGCCGATGCCGGAGCTGCCGCCGACAACCAGGACGCGCTTATCGACCAGGCTGGTCATGGATCTTTCTCCCTCTAGCCAAGAGCCGAAAGCCTAGAATCGGCAGGGCCTCGGGACAAGCGGCGGCGGGGTGCCGGTTTGGGTACCGCCATCGATCTCAGGCGGATAGCCGTTGCTCGTACTCGGTCTTGAGGGTGAGCCAGCTATCCCAGAAGGGTGCGGGCTGCCGGCCGTTCAGGCGGGCGACCAGGATGTCGAGGTGGCTGTGCCAGCCGGGGCCGACCATCAGCATGGTCCTGCGATCGGGCAGGCGGCGGTGGACCACGGTGAGCTCCACCTCCTCGCCCTTGGGCGCCAGCAGGAAGGAGACCTCGCTGCTCTGGCCCCAGGTGAAGGTGAGGTTTCTCGGCGGCTCCAGGGCGAGGATCCGGCACTCCATGGAGTGCTCCTCGCCGAAGCCTTCCGGACGCTTTCCCGGTGGGTCGCTCAGCTCGTCGTTGCGCCAGGTGAGGGTGAAGGGGGCGCCGACGGAGAGGTTCATCTCGCCCGAGGCAAGCCACTTGCGGCGCAAGTCGCCGTCGGTGAGGTAGGCCCAGACCCGCTCGATCGGGCCGGGCAGCAGGCGGCGGATGGTGAGGGTGGCGGGCTCGCTCAGCACGCCGAAGTTCTCGTCGGGAGGGGTCATGTCTCATCTCCGGTCTTGTCGGTGGGGGCGGTCTCGACGTCCTCCGCGCGCAGGAGGCCCTCCAGGGCATCGAGGCGCGTGGTCCAGAAGCCCTCGTAGAAGCTCAGCCACTGGTGAGCGCTGGCCAGCGGGCCGGACTCCAGGCGGCACACATGGGTGCGCCACTGCACCTCGCGTCGGATCAGTCCGGCCTTCTCCAGCACCTTGATGTGCTTGGAGGCGGCGGCGAGCGAGATGTCGAAGGGTTCGGCGAGCTGACCCACGGTCCGCTCCCCCTCGGCCAGCGCGCTCAGCATCTGCCGGCGGGTGGCGTCGCCCAGGGCGTGGAACACGGCATTAAGCTGCGGGGCATTTAATTCAACCATATGGTTGAATATGAACGTGCAGAGAAGGTGAGTCAACCGATTTATTGAATGAAGCGATGAGTGCGTAGAGAGCGCGATCGCAAGCTAGGATTTTCGGTAGTTACTGCGGCGGGACCAGTTGTGCCGGGTCGATCCAGCGGTCGAACCAGGAGACGCGCCAGTCGAGGTGAGCGCCGGTGACGCGACCGGTGGCGCCGACCTTGGCGACCGGCTGGCCCTTGGTCACTCGTGTTCCCTCCGGCACCAGGATCTCGGAGAGGTGCAGCAGGCTCGACTTCAGGCCCTGGCCGTGGTCGATCACCAGGGTCTTGCCGGCGAAGTAGAGGCCGGGATGGGCCAGCACCACGACGCCGTCGGCGGGTGCCAGCACGGGCGTACCCTTCGGTACCGCGATGTCGATGCCGTAGTGCGGCTGGCGCGGCTCGCCGTTCAGGATGCGCTGGCTGCCGTAGACACCGCTGATCCGCCCCTTGGCCGGCCAGGCGAAGCCGCCGAGGTAGTCGGTCTCGGGCCGGCTCTGGGCGCGGAGCGCCTTCAGCAGCTCCTGCTCGGCAATGATCCGTTCCCAGACGTCCTCCGGCGGCACCACCTTGTCCTGCGGCAGGCCGTCGATGCGCTGGATGCGGAAGGTCCGGGGCTTCACCGCGACCACCCGGAAGAGGCTGCTGCCGTCCGGCCGCTCGATCCGGATCTCGGAGGCCGGCGCCGCGTCGCGGTCGAAGGCCAGCAGGAAGTGGCCGTCAGCCGAGACCGGGACCGCCTTGCCGTCGAGCAGCACCCGGCTGCCGGGCGCAGCCTGGCCGAAGAGGAGGCCACCTTGCTCCAGCGGGCCGGCGACGGGTAGCGGCTCGTCCGCAATGGCTGCCGTGGTCAGCACCAGCAGCAGGAGGAGGGAACGGAAGATCACAGCAGGGTGCCCTGACGTTCGTCGCCGCCCTTGGCGCGGGCCGGCTTGCTGCTCTTGCGCTTGGGTCCCTCCGGTTCCGGTTCCGGCGGGGTGCCCTCGGCGCGGGCGGCGACCTCGCCGTCGAGGAAGCGCAGGGTGAGGGCGGCGCCGGGGGCGATCTGGGCGGCGCGTGTGGCCAGCTCGCCCTCGCTCATCACCAGGGCATAGCCGCGCTCCTGCACGCTGCGGTGGGAGACGCTCTCCAGCAGACGGGCCAGGCTGTCCAGCGTCTTGCTACGCTCGCGCAGGCCCTGGCCGACGGCAGCCTGCAGGCGGCGCGCGGCGTCGAGGCGGTCGTAGGCCTGCTGCGCCCGGTCCAGACGCAGGCCGCCGCCGCGCTGCAGACGCTGCGAGAGGGCGGCGAGCCGTTCCTCGGCCAGGGCGACCTGCTGGCGGGGATGCGGCAGGCGGCCGGAGAAGGCCTCGACCTCGGCCAGACGCCGGGAAAGGTCGGTCTTGATCGCGCCGGCCAGCCGCTCGCTGCGCTCGTCCAGGCGTTGCATCGCGGTCTCCAGCAGCCGCCGTGGCTCCGGCAGGCCGCGGGCCAGGCCCTGCAGCCGCTCGCGCCGGTTGCCCAGGTCGCGGCGCAGGCCACCGGTCAGGCGCTGGGTCAGGGTGGTGATGGCCTCGGCCAGCTCGGCGCGCACCGGCACCGCCATTTCTGCTGCAGCGGTAGGGGTCGGTGCACGGCGGTCGGCGGCCAGGTCGATCAGGGTGGTGTCGGTCTCGTGCCCGATGGCGGCGATCAGTGGGATCTCGGAGGCGGCGGCTGCGCGCACCACGATCTCCTCGTTGAAGGCCCAGAGGTCTTCCAGCGAGCCGCCGCCGCGGGCGACGATCAGCACGTCGGGCCGCGGGATCGGGCCGTCCGGCGGCAGCCCGTTGAAGCCCTTGATCGCGGCCGTCACCTCCTCGGCCGCGCCCTCGCCCTGGACCCGGACCGGCCAAACCAGAACGCGGCGGGGAAAGCGCTCCTCCAGGCGGTGCAGGATGTCGCGGATGACGGCGCCGGTAGGCGAGGTGACGACGCCGATCACCTCCGGCAAGTAGGGCAGGGGGCGCTTGGCCTCGCTGTCGAAGAGACCTTCGGCGGCCAGCTTGCGCTTGCGCTCCTCCAGCAGTTTCAGGATCGCGCCCTCGCCGGCGAGCTGCAGGTCCTCGATCACCATCTGGTAGCGCGAGCCGCCGCCGCCGGCGTAGCTGGAGATGCGGCCGGTGGCGATCACCTCCAGCCCCTCCTCGGCGCGGAAGGGCAGGCTGGAGGCGCGGCCGCGCCAGCAGACCGCGTCCAGCACCGACTTGTCGTCCTTCAGGGTCAGGTAGAGATGACCGGAGGAGTGGTACTTGGGCCGCGAGATCTCGCCGCGCACCTGGATGTGCTCGAAGGTCTGCTCCAGGGTGCGCTTCACCTGGCCGGAGACCTCGGAGACCGTCAGGACCGGAAGGTTGGCGCCGGGCGCCGGATCGTCTGCCCACTGCATGGGAAGGCTTATCCCATCCCGCGTGGGCGTCCGGCAAGAGAGGGCGGCGTGCCGCCTTGTGGACTCTCTTCGGTTCCGTCTTGGCAAGGCTGGCTGTAAGGTCCGCCGCGAAAGAGAGCGGCCGCGATCGAGGAGGGTGCCTGCCTATGCGGATTCTGGTGGTGGGGAGCGGTGGGCGTGAGCACGCCCTGATCTGGGCGCTGGCGGCCTCGCCGCTGACCGACGCGATCTTCGCGGCGCCGGGCAACGGCGGCATCGCCGCGCTGGCCGAGTGCCTGCCGGTCGGGGTCGAGGACCTCGACGGTCTGGTCGCGCTCGCCAAGGAGAAGGCCATCGACCTGGTGGTGGTGGGGCCCGAAGCGCCGCTGGTGGAGGGCCTGGTCGACCGTCTGGAGGCGGCCGGGATCCTCGCCTTCGGGCCGACTCGGGCGGCCGCCCAGCTCGAGGCCTCGAAGAGCTTCACCAAGGCGCTCTGCGACCGTCACGCCATTCCCACCGGCGCCTACCGCCGCTTCACCGAGAGCGCGCCGGCGCTGGCCTACCTGCAGGAGGTGGGCGCCCCCATCGTGGTCAAGGCCGACGGCCTGGCTGCCGGCAAGGGCGTCACCGTCGCGATGAGCCTGGCCGAGGCCGAGGCCGCGGTGGTGGCGGCCCTGGACGAGGGTGCCTTCGGCGCGGCCGGTGCGGCGGTGGTGATCGAGGAGTTCCTGGCCGGCGAGGAGGCGAGCTTCCACGCGCTGGTCGACGGCGAGACGGTGCTGCCGCTGGCCGGCGCCCAGGACTACAAGCAGGTGGGCGAGGGAGACCTCGGCGCCAACACCGGCGGCATGGGCACCCTCTCGCCCACGCCGATCCTGGACGAGGCCATGGCCGCCCGCGTGCTGGAGGAGATCGTGCGGCCGACCGTGGCGGCGATGGCGGCAGAGGGCAATCCCTTCAAGGGCGTGCTCTACGCCGGCCTGATGATCACCGAGGCCGGGCCGAAGCTGATCGAGTACAACGTGCGCTTCGGCGACCCCGAGTGCCAGGTGCTCTGCGCGCGCCTCCAGTCCGACCTGCTGCCGGCGCTGTTGGCCGCGGCGGAGGGCGGGCTGAAGCACCTGAGCTTGCGCTGGCGCGACGAAGCTGCAGTCTGCGTGGTCATGGCCGCCAGGGGTTACCCGGGCGCCTACGAGAAGGGCAGCCGCATCGGCAATCTGGAGGCCGCGGCGGCGCTGCCCGGCGTGCAGATTTTCCACGCCGGCACCAAGCTGGACCCGGAGCTGGGCATCGTCGCCAACGGCGGGCGGGTGCTGGGCGTCACCGCGCGTGGCGCCGACCTGCTCGAGGCGCAGCAGCGCGCCTACGCCGCGGTCGATGCCATCGACTGGCCGGAGGGCTTCTGCCGCCGCGACATCGGCTGGCGGGCCTTGAAGAAGGGCTAGCTTCTGCAGAGGCCGGTCTGGGTCCGTCGTCGGCGGCGGCGACCCAGGACTTGGCTTCTGTGACAAATTTGCGAATTTTTCAGTCCAACGCCTCTCTGCGCTTGCCGGTACTGATTTTGCCTGGCGTAGTACCTTCCCGTATTAGGGGAAGAGGGGCTCCTAATGATGCTGGAATCTATTTCGCCTTCGTATCGAACGCGATTGGCGTTCAGTATTGGTGCGGTGCTTGGCTTGATCGGGCCGCCGCTGCCTGCGGAGGCGGAGGGTTGTTCCGGAAGTCAAACGATTGTTTGTACAGGCGACGTTGGTGAGATCGTCGAGACCGTAAACGCGAAGAAATACAGTGAAGGGTCGATGGCCGTAGAGGACCTGACGGCCAATGCCATCAGCGTGACCTTCCTGGGTACGGCCCCCTCGCCGAGCAGCACGGGAAACAACGGCAAGGATTCGCCGAGCCTCACCCTGACCTTCGATGGCGACCTCTTCGGCGTCGCTGATGGTTACTCGGGCGTAGCGACCGAGACCGTGGCTACGGACGGCTATCGTGGGAAGAATCGAGACGGCCTGAACGACAAGAACGGAGGCAACGGCGGGGACGGCGGCCTGGGTGGCGGTGTCGCCACCGTGATCGCGAGCGGCTTCCTGGACAGCTTCGCCGGCGGCGTTGTCGCCTCTTCCGAGGGCGGCGATGGCGGCAAGGGGGGCACGGGCGAATCCTATGCCGCGAAGGGAACCGGCGGCAACGGTGGCGACGGCGGCAAAGGCGGTCGCGCCGAAGTCCGGGTCGGCGACGTGGACAGTCCGCTCTCCATCACCACGGGCGATGCCGATGTGGCCGCTGCGCTTCAAGCCGGTCTGCAAGCGATCAGCTTGGCCGGTGACGGCGGCAAAGGCGGGAAGGGGAAGGCAGATAGCTTCGGCAAGGCGAAGGGCGGCAAGGGAGGCGAGGGCGGTAGTGGCGGCACCGTGGCGATCGACGCCCACGCCGATCTCACGCACGCAGGTACCACGCCCGGGATCTATGCGGCGAGCCTGGGGGGCGCCGGCGGTCAGGGCGGCGACGCCAACAGCGTCTTCGGGTCGGGAAGCGGCGGCGCCGCCAAGGGACCGGGGCCCGGCGGCAATGTGACGGTCACCTTCGACGGAACGCTCACCACCACGGGCACGGAGTCTGCACCCGGCATCTTCGCGCAAAGCGTGGGCGGCTTTGCCCACGGCGGCGGCAGTGCCTCCGGTCGCACGGCCTACGGCGCCTCGACCCAGAGCTCCGGCAATGGCTTGGCGGTCCAGGTTACTCTCGACGTCGGATCGAGCATTGCGACGCAAGGCACGGTGTCCGGCGGTATCGAGGCCATGAGCATCGGTGGCGGCGGCGGTAAGGGCGGGTCGGCCAGCGGGATCGGGTCCCTGGGCGGCACCGGTGCCGCCGGCGGCAACGGTGGTGCGGTGCAGGTCCGGGCCCTGGGCTCGGAGATCACCACCTTGGGCGACGGGTCGAGTGCGATCCTGGCGGCCAGCGTGGGCGGCGGCGGCGGTAATGGCGGTAACTCCGGAGGCGTCGTCGCCCTGGGATCGGAAGGAGGTGCCGGCGGCAACGGCGGATACGTCCTGGTCCAGAACCTGGCCGACCTCTCGACGGCCGGCGATGAGGCGATGGGCATCTACGCCTACTCGATCGGCGACGGCGGTGGCGCGAGCGGATCCGCGAGTTCGGCCTTCTCGGTCGGTGCCGACGGCGGCGACGGTGGCACGGGCGGCAACGTCAACGTCATCAACCTGGGATCGGTCTCGACCCTGGGCCAGGATTCCCCCGGCGTCTATCTTTCGAGCGTCGGCGGCGGCGGCGGCAACGGCGGCAAGACGGTGGGAGCCAACCTGCTGTTTTCCGGTTCGATCGGCGGCAACGGCGGTGTCGGCGGTTCGGCCAGCGACGTCCTCTATAACGGTGTGCATGCCGACAAGGACGGCAACGCCGTCGCCAATGACAGCGTGATCGAGACCGCCGGCGACTTCTCCTCGGCCATCTATGCGGAGAGCATCGGCGGCGGCGGCGGTCGGGGCGGACATGCGGTCGGTGCGGTCGCCTCCTATGGAGTCGGCGTCACCATCGGCCATGGCGGCGATGGCGGTCTCGGTCAGGATGGCGGTAGCGTCACGATCACCTCAAACAGCCGGATTGCGACCGCGGGCGAGCAGTCGAGCGGCATCTATGCGACCTCGACCGGCGGCGGCGGGGGCAATGCTGGCTGGACGGTGGCAGCCGGGAGCGCGACCCAGGGCGTCGTGTTCGACATCGGGGCCGGTGCCGACGGGTCGGCGAGCGGCGCCGGCGGCGACGTCTCCGTCTCCTTCTTCGGCAGGTCCCTCGCGACCACGGGCGACCAGTCCGATGCGATCTATGCGGAGAGCCTCGGCGGTGGCGGCGGTCGCTCCGATGTCACCGTTGCAGCCGGGGTGCTCACGTCAGTAACCATCAACTTCGCCATGGGCGGCAGCGGCGGTAGCGGTGGCGACGCGGGAGCGGTGGAGGTCGAGGTCGACTCCGATGTCAGCACGACCGGCGATGTCTCCTCGGGGATCGTGGCGCAGAGTGTCGCCGGTGGCGGCGGGAATGCGGGCGCGGTGGTCTCCGGTTCGGCCATGTCCGAGATCTCCGCCAACTTCGCGCTCGGTCAGGACGGCGGCGACGGCGGCACGGCCTCGACGGTGACGGTCAACCAGGCGGGACGTCTCTCCGTCGCGGGGGCGCAGTCGGACGGCATCATGGCCCAGTCGCTCGGCGGCAGCGGCGGCAAGAGCGGCCTGGTCCTCACCGCCACGGCGATCGATACGGCCGACGCCAACGTCGCCGTCGGCGGCGATGGTGGCGAGGGCGGCGTGGCAGCTGCGGTCGAGGTCGAGACCGAAGGCTCGATCGAGCTCGGCGGCGACCTTTCCTCCGGGATCTTTGCCCAGAGCGTGGGAGGATCCGGAGGATCGGGCCGCGCCAGCCTTTCCCTCGCCGCCGTCTCCACGCAGGCATCGCTCGGCTTCTCGCTGGGCGGTTCCGGCGGCGACGGCGGTGTTGCTGGCACCGTGCAGGTCACCAATGCGGCCGCTATCACCCACAGCGGCAGTGAGCAGACCTACGGCATCCTGGCCCAGTCGATGGGCGGTTCCGGCGGCCATGGCGGCACTGCGATTTCCGCCGAAGGGATCACGACCAAGGACGTCCGCGTGTCGCTGGCCGGCGGCGGCGGTGACGGCGGTGCGGCCGACGAGGTGACCGTCGAGAACCAAGGGGCGATCAGTCTGACCGGAAACCGTGGCGCCGCCATTCTCGCCCAGAGCGTCGGCGGCAGCGGCGGCGCCGGTGGCCTGGCCATCAGCGGTGGCATCACCACGGTTCCGAAGGACAGTTCCGGCGGCTCGCTCTTCGTGTCGGTCGGTGGTGGCGGCGGCGATGGCGGTCGCAGTCAGGATGTCAGCGTCACCACCACCAGCGAGTCCTCGATCGAGACCAGCGGCTTCGAGAGCATCGGCATCATCGCCCAGTCGCTCGGCGGTAGCGGTGGCGTGGCCGGCGACGCCTACACCGGCAGCGTGCTGATCGGGTCGGGCGAGAAGGGGACCGCCAACGTCCAGGTCTCGGTCGGCGGCGAGGGCGGCGACGGCGGAAAGACCGGGGCTGTGTCCGTCGTCAATCTGGGCAGCGTGACCACGAGCGGTGACAGTTCGCCCGGCATCTTCGCCCAGAGCGTCGGCGGTGAGGGCGGCATGGGCGGTGGCGCCTACAGCCTCTATTCGGAGGTCAACTTCAAGCAGGGCGATACCAAGTTTGTCTCGAAGCAGAGCTTCAACGCGACGGTGAACGTCGGTGGCTCTGGCGGGACCGGCAAGGACGCGAAGTCGGTGACCGTTCGCAACGAGAACAGGGTCTCGACGGCGGCGACCCAGTCGCACGGGATCTGGGCCCAGAGTGTGGGCGGCGGCGGCGGTGCCGGCGGCATCGCCGCATCGCTGATACTGAACCCCAATATTATCATCCCCACCACCGATACCGAGGCCTCCTCCTCAACGTCCGGCTACAAGCTGGGCTCGGTGAAGTTCGGGTTGAATCTCGGTGGCGACGGCGGCTCCGGCGGTGACGGAGACCAGGTCACCGTCAGCAACAGCGCTCTGATCGAAACCGAAGGAGAGGTCGCACACGCGATCTACGCGCAGTCCATCGGCGGTGGTGGCGGCGACGGCGGCAGCGGTCTCACGAAATCCATCACCCTGCCGGGGGTCTGCAACATCAGCAAGATCGTGGGCGCTTACTACTGCACCAAGTCCGACGAGACCGGCAAGCCCAAGGACGAGGCGACGGAGATCGATGTCTCGCTCAGCGTCCTGGTGGGCGGCCAAGGCGGAGCCGCCGGCGACGGCGGCGACGTGGCGATCACCACGGACGGCCAATCCGGCAGCTCCCGGATCGCAACGAGCGGCGATGGCAGCTATGGCATCTATGCCGAGTCGGTGGGTGGCGGCGGTGGCCACGGCGGCGACGCAAAGTTCGGCTATGGACCCTACGCCGACGACGAGACGATCGCCGAGATCAACACCGTCTATGGCGCCATCACCTCGGCCGACATCTTCAACAAGATCGACGCGCTGAAGAAGCCAACCGCGCTCTCGGTTTCGATCGGTGGATCGGGCGGCGCGCAGGGCGATGGCGGCGACGTCACCATCACCAACACGGGCAGCGTTTCGACCAGTGGCGAGGAAGCGATCGCGATCTACGCGATGAGCGTCGGCGGCGGCGGCGGCGAGTTCGGCGTCGGCGGGACCGCCTACGACCAGGGCATTATGCCGGTCGTCAACTTCGCTCTGGGCGGCCAGGGCAGCGGTGGCGGCGACGGCGGCGACATCGCCATCACCAGCAGCGGGCCGATCAGCACCAGTGGGACTGCCTCGGCCGGCATCTATGCCCAGAGCACCGGCGGCGGCGGCGGCGCTGCGGGCGATGTCATGAGCTATTTCAAGGTGGGAACCGCGATCCTCAACATCGGCGCCGGAACCGGGGTGCAGCAGGATGCAGGCGACGGTGGTGACGGTGGCGACATCTCAATCGTTCTCGATGGCAGCCTGACCACGACGGGGGCGGACGCGCACGGCATCGTGGCGATGTCGATCGGTGGGTCGGGCGGGATCGCCGCGATCTCGGAGGACCCTATCACCCAGGGCTGGCTGGAGCCCTTCACCTTCGTCGGCAGTGCCGGCGACGAGGGGGCTGGGGGCTCGGTCGCCATCGACATCAACGCGCCGATCGCGGTTTCAGGCGAAGGCTCGCATGCCGTCATTGCCGGATCCATCTCCGGCGAAGAGGACGCCTTCATCTCGATCACCGGCGACGTCTCGGTGGAGATCGACGCCGCGGTCTCTTCCAGCGGCCGGGATGGACGGGGATTGCTGATCACCAACTCGTCCTACGGCTCGGCCGGAAAGACCTCGATCACCATCGGCAAGACGGGCAGCCTGATCGTCGGCGACGAAACGCAGGCCGCGATCACACTGATCGGATCGAAGGAGTTGATCTCCAACGAGCCGGTGGTCGCCCTGGTCAACAAGGGGCTGATCTATGCCCCCGATGCCTCCTACAGCAGCCCGGCCAACGACGACGAGAGCGTCGACGTGCTGGCGCTGGAGACCTCGAACCAGTACGTCTCGGTGACCAACTACAACAGCTTCTTCGGCTCGGTTTCCGTCGATCCCAACGAGGCTCTCATCTCTGCCGGCAAGGGATCGACCTACTTCAGGAACGCCTTGCTGCTGGACCAGGACGGCAATGTCGAGATGACGGGTCGCCTGGGTCTCGGTCGGCGGTTCGAGTTGGGCAAGCGCTCGACGCTTCTGAACGAAGGCCAGATGTCTCCCGCCGGCCTCGGCGCGATCGGCCAGACCGCGCTCGAGGTCGAGACCCTGACGCAGCTCGAGCGCGGCATCTGGCAGGTCGACCTCAGCTTCGGCAACGACGCTTCGGTGGCCCAGAGTGCCGACAAGATCGTGGTCGCCCCGCCCTCCGGCCGTAGCCTTTCGATCGACCTCGCGGGCAGTGTGCTGCCCAATGCCTTCGACGAGGACCTGGCAAAGGAGGCGCAGTCCGGCAGCTTCACCATCCTGGAGGCCTCGAGCGACAAGAAGCTCAGCTTCGATGCCTCAGAGCTTGTGGCCATCGACAGCGCCGTCGTCGACTACGAACTCGAAACCACAGAGTCCGAGGGAACGGCCGAGATCGAGCTGACCTACGCCATCTCCTACAATCCCTGGGAGGGGTTCAGCGGGGCGAGCTACGACCAGGCTGCCGCGGCCGCCGCGGCAAGCGACAACGTGCGCGCCTTCGGCGACTACTTCGAACAGCTCGTCCTCTACACCGACCCCGACAGTGCGAGCGTTCTGCCGGGAGCGGCCCTGGACCAGGAGGAATGGCTGACCGAGACCGCGGACTATCTGGTCGAGGTCGCGCAGGTGAGCAGCTTGATCGACATCTACGAGGGGATGATCCCGGAAGTGCAGACGGCGCCGCTCGATGCGACGCTCTTCGCCTCCCTCGGCTTTGCCGACAAGCTGCAGAGCTGTGCGGCGATCGGTGAGGAGCAGGTGATCACCTTTTCGACGGAAGGGAGTTGCCTGTGGATCGAGACCGGCGGCTCCTACATCGACCGTCAGGCCGGCAGCCATTCGACCGGCTATCAGGAGGCCGATTTCGGCCTGGCACTCGGCGGCCAGATGGAGGCGGCACACGGCATCTTTGTCGGGCTCGGCTTCTCCTACGAGAAGACCTGGCTCACGGCCAGCAGCCTTGCGGAGACCGCCACGGGCAACCGCTTCCAGGGCGGCGCCGTGGTCAAGTATCTGACCGGACCCTACAGCCTGTCGGGTTCGGTTTCCGGCGGCGTCAACACGATCGACCTCGCGCGCGTGGTGCAGACGCCGACCGCGGGCACCCTGATTGCCGATAGCTCCCCGCAGCTCAACTTCGTCTCCTTCCACACCCGCGGCGCCCGACGCTTCGATCTCGGCGGCTGGTCGCTGACCCCGACCTTTGACGGGGGCCTCGAGGTCCAGTGGCAGGGGAGCTTCGAAGAGAGCGGTGCCGGCGACTACGGCATGCGCTTCGACGGCTACAGCCACCTCTTCGGCACGCTCAATCCCTTCCTGGAGGCGGCGAGAGCGTTCACGCTGACCGGGCTGTTTGGCGAGACCGTGCAGGGGCAGGTTTATGGACGGGCCGGTGTGCTTGGCATCGTCGGTGGCGACGACCGTTCGCTGTCGGCCGGTTTCCTCGGCGTTCCGGCCGCAAACGGCCTTGCCTTCACCATCGAGGACCAGGTCTCGCCGATCTCGGCCGACATCGGGCTGGGGGTCGAGCTTGCCGGCTTTCGGCGCTGGAGCCTCTCCGCCGAGACCCGTGCGCTGCTGGCCGGCGACCAGCAGAGCGTCGGCGGTGGGCTGCGCGCCTCCTTTCTCTTTTGAAGACTACACCCGGAACGACAAAAAGCTGTCACTGTGCCTCTGCTAGTTTGGCCGGACGTAGCGAGAGGAGGTTCCATTGGAGGATCGGTTCCGCCAGAACGGCGACAAGGAAAGCCAGCGCATCTATGACGACCTGCTCGACTCCTTCGACGAGGAGATCGAGCTGGAGATCGACGAAGACCGCATGCTGTTGCTGGAGGAGGGGCCGCCGCCGACCGACGGCAGCCTGCCGCGGCACGCCTATTTCAACGAACTGCTGAAGCTGCAGCGCGAGTTCGTGAAGCTGCAGGACTGGGTCGTCGCTACCAAGGCGAAGATCGTGGTGCTCTTCGAGGGGCGCGACGCCGCCGGCAAGGGCGGCGCCATCAAGCGCATCACCCAGCGCCTCAACCCGCGGGTCTGTCGCGTGGTGGCCCTGCCGGCCCCCAGCGAGCGCGAGCGCACCCAGTGGTACTTCCAGCGTTACGTCGCCCAGCTTCCGGCCGGCGGTGAGATCGTGCTGTTCGACCGCTCCTGGTACAACCGGGCCGGCGTCGAGCGGGTGATGGGCTTCTGCTCCGAAGAGGAGGTGGCCGAGTTCTTCCGCACCGTGCCGGAGTTCGAGCGCACCCTGATCCGCTCCGGCACCATCCTGGTGAAGTACTGGTTCTCGATCACCGACGAGGAGCAGCAGTTCCGCTTCCAGATGCGCATCCACGACCCGCTGAAACAGTGGAAGCTGAGCCCGATGGACCTGGAATCGCGGCGGCGCTGGGAGGACTACACCAAGGTGAAGGAGGAGATGTTCCACAAGACCTCCATCCCCGAGGCGCCCTGGTGGGTGATCCCCGGCAACGACAAGAAGCGGGCGCGGCTGAACTGCATGGCCCACCTGCTGAGCCAGGTGCCTTACCACGAGATGCCGCACGAGCAGGTGGCCCTGCCGCCGCGCGTCCGCCATCCCGACTACGAGCGCGAGGACAACACCAGGCTGGAGGTGCCGCAGGTCTACTGATGGGGCGCACGACATGACGGCGGAGCCCGAAGTCCGGCTGCGTGACGCCCTGCTGGCCTTCGTCGAGGGCCGGAGCGATCCGGCGCTGCAGCGCTTCAAGGCGGGGCTGGCCGGTTGGGGCCACCAGCGAATCGCGGTCGCGCCCTGCCACCTGCCGGCTGCGGAGCTGCTGGCCCCGGCGCGGGCGCAGGCCACGGCGGAGACGGCTGCGCTGCTGGACCTGGTGGCCGACGCTGCCCCGGCGCTGAAGTGGGAGCAGAGCTACAGCAAGGCGGATGGCGTCGTCGGCGACGACATGCTGGCGGGCTATGGCTTCGCGGAGCTGATCGGGACCTTGGGTCCCTTCGTCAGCAGCAAGGTGCGTTGCGGCATCGGCATCTGGGGGCCGCAGATCGACTATCCCGACCACCGCCACCAGGCCGAGGAGGTCTACCTGCCGCTGGCCGGCCGCGCCGCGTTCCGGCTGGACGGCGAGACCGCAGTCCGAGGGGTGGGCGAGGCGGTCTACGTGCCCTCCCTGCTGGTCCACGGCTTCCGCACCTTCGAGGCGCCGCTGGTCCTGGTCTACATTTGGCAGTCGGGCGACCTGAGGCAGAAGTCGCGCTTCGTCGACGGCTAACCCGACCCCTGCAACCGCCGGGCCAGGAGTTGTGACAGCGGCTTGGCGCTGAGGCCGTGGCAGATGACGCTCAGCAGCACCGTGGTGCCGGCGGTCAGCACGATGGTCTGGCTGCCGGGCAGGGCGGCGTCGGCCACCATCACGGTGAAGACGATGCTGGCCAGGCCCCGCGGTCCGAACCAGCCGATGAAGAGGGTCTCGCCCCTCGGCGTGCCGGATCCGGCCAGCGCCAGCATCACCGGTAGGATGCGCACGACGGTCAGGCTCAGCACCGCATAGAGCAGGATCTGCCAACTCAGCCCGGCGAAGACCTGCCCCGCCACCGAGGCGCCGAAGACAACCCAGGTCAGCAGCGCCAGGGTGTTGCCGGTGCCCTCGGCGGCCAGCAGCAGCGGCGCCTTGTGCTCCCGTACCTGCCAGCCGAACACCAGGCCGGCGGTGAAGGAGGCGATGAAGCCGCTGCCCTCCAGGCTCTGCGCCAGGGCGAAGCTGGCCACCGCCAGGGCCACCACGGGGACCGGCCGCCAGGTCTCGGTGATCCAGCCGAGCCGGGAGAAGCTGACCACGATGTGCGCACCGATGAAGGCCAGGATCAGCCCGACCGCGAGGCCCACGCCGATCTCTCGTAGCACCAGGGTGGCGACCAGCTCCGGGAAGGCGCGGCCCTCGGCGCTGTCGGTGGCGAGGGTGAGGAAGGCCAGGAAGATCGGCACGCAGATGCCGTCGTTGAGCCCGCTCTCGACGTTGAGGCCGGTGCGGATGGAGTTGGGCACGCTCTGGTCGGTCACCACCGCCTGGCCGAGCGCGGCATCGGTCGGGGCGAGGAGGGTCGCCAGCAGCGCGATCTCGATCCAGGAGAGGCCACCGGGCACGACCAGGCCGGCGAGGAAACCCAGCAGGATGGTGATCGGCAGGCCGACCAGCAGCAGGCGGCGGGGCAGGGAGACGCTGCGCACCAGTTCCTTCAGGTCGGCATTGGCGGCATCGGTGAAGAGCACCAGCGCCAGGGTCAGCTCGGCCAGCAGCGAGAGGTCCTCGCCGCGGAAGCTGACCCCGATCAGGTCGAGGCCGTCGCTTCCCAGCGCCAGGCCGGCGGTGACGAAAATCAGCGCGCCGCCGAAGGGCGTCTCCTCCAGCGCGCCCGAGACGGCACTGTAGAGAAAGACGAGGAGGGCGAAGATCGCCAGCAGCTCGTACATCGGCAGGTCCCCTCTCTAGAGTCCCGCGCGGGGACCCTGGGAGTTTAGCGCCCGCCGGAGACGTCAATAAAGGTTCCGGTGACGTAGCTGGCCTTGTCGGAGGCGGCCCAGAGGATGGCCTCGGCGATCTCCTCGGGCTTGCCGGCGCGCTGCATCGGTACCATCGGGCCTACCCGCTCCACCCGGTTGGGCTCGCCGCCCTTGGCGTGGATCCCGGTCTCGACGATGCCGGGGCGGATGCCGACCACCCGCACGCCCTGGTCGGCCTGCTCCTTGGCGAGCCCCAGGGTCATGGAGTCGAGCGCGCCCTTGCTGGCGGCATAGTCCACGTACTCGAAGGGCGAGCCGATGCGCGCGGCGACCGAGGAGACGTTGACGATGACGCCGCCGGTGCCGCCGTCGCGCTTGGACAGGCGCTTCACCGCCTCACGCATGCAGAGGAAGCAGCCGATCACGTTGGTCTCCAGCACCTTGCGGAAGCGCTCGGTCGAGATCTCCTCCAGCCGGGTGCCTCCCTCCAGGATGCCGGCGTTGTTCACCAGCACGTCCAGCCCGCCGAAGGCCTCGTCCATCCCGGCAAAGATGCGCTCGACGTCCGCCTCCTGGCTGACGTCGCCTTTCAGCAGCAGCACCTCGCCGCCCAGCGCGCGGGCCTGCTCGGCCACGGCCTCGGCGGCGGCGTCGTTGCTGCGGTAGTTGAGGCCGATGCGATGGCCCTGGCACGCCGCCAGCAGGACGGTCGCCGCCCCGATGCCGGCGCTGGCGCCGGTGACCAGGATGCGTTGCTGTTTCATGGGTCTCTTTCGGAAAACAGGCTTAGCCCGGATCGCGCTTCAGGGCCTGGGCCATGCAGTGGATGCCGCCGCCGGTCTTCATGATCTCGCGGATCTCGACCTCGGCGACCTCGATGCCGCGGGCCTTGAGCTGCTCGACCAGGGCGCGGGAGTGGATCGGCGCGATCACGCGGTCGTCGCCCATCGACATGACGTTGCAGCCCAGCCCCATGGTGTCGCGGAAGGGCACCGGGATGATGTCGATCTTCTTGGCCTTCAGCCAGTCGACGATGCCGGGATCGGTGCAGTCCAGGCAGACCGCGGCCAGCTTCGGCGCGATCATCACCACCATCAGGTCGATGTGGACGTAGTAGGGGTCGAAGAAGGCGAGGCGGGTTTCCCAGCCCTCCTTGTCGAACCAGCCCTGGACCTGGCGGGCCGCGATCTCCTGGGTGCGCTCGCCGCCGCAACCGATCAGGACGCAGCCCGGCTCGATCACGTCGAAGTCGCCGCCCTCGAAGTGGCCGGCGGTTACCATGTCGTAGATCGGGATGCCGAGGCGCTGGTAGTTCCGGATGGCGGCGTAGTTCTCGCCGCGGCGCCACCAGTTGGCCATGTTGGTGATGACCGCGCCGTAGGGCGTCATGAAGGAGGAGTCGCGGGTGTAGACCTGCATCGGCAGGGTCTCGTCGCCCTCGGCGAAGTGGATCTTCACGCCGAAGTGCTCGTAGGCCGAGACCAGCTCGCCATGCTGGGCCTGCGCTACGGCGATGTCGCAGGGCGCATCGCGCAGGAACTTCTTCGACAGCGACGAGGTCGCCATGTGCTTCAGATGGGTGGGCTTGGCCAGCAGCACGTCGCGCAGGCGGCCGTACTCGCTGTCGGCGCCCCAGTCGTTCAGGGGCGCGGTGCCGCCCGTCTTGGTCCGGCGCTGCAGGGACAGGCCGTCGCGACTGCTGAGATCGTCAGGCATGCTCGCTCTCCGAGGTTGGTTTCTTAGCCAACCATGCCGCGCGGGCGACAGGCGAGCAAGCCCCCAGCGCGGGCCGGTCAGGCGGCGCTGATGTCGTCGAAGTCGGGCCTCTCCATCACCAGCTCGCGGCCCAGCACCTCGGCGTAGACGGCCAGGGTGCGGTCGCACATCTGCTGCTTGGAGAAGGAGATGCGCACGTGCGCCAGCGCGTCCTGCGCCAGGGTGCTGCGCTCTTCGGGGCTGAGGCCCATGGCCCAGCGGATGCCCTGGGCCAGGCCGGCGGCGTCGCCGGGCGGGAAGAGCACGCCGGTGTGGCCTTCCAGGATCTGCTCCGGCGCGCCGCCGTGGTTGGCGGCCACCACCGGGCGCCCCAACGCCTGGGCCTCGCTGATCACCCGGCCGAAGGCCTCGGGGTCGGTGGAGGCCGAGACCACGACGTCGGCCAGGCGGTAGGCCGCCGGCATGTCGTCGCATTCGCCCAGCACCACGGCGCGGCCGATCAGGCCCTTGTCGCGGATCGCCTGCTCCAGCTCGTCGCGGTAGCCGGCATGGCCCGGCTGCTCGGCGCCGACGAAGGCGGCGATCAGGTCGAGGTCGCTGAGCTGCTGCAGCGCCTCCAGCAGCAGGTGCTGGCCCTTCCAGCGGGTGAGGCGCCCCGGCAGCATCACCACCGGCACCCCGTCCGGCAGGTTCCAGCGCTCGGCCAGGCGGATCACCCGCGGCACGCTCACCTGCTCGGGGTCGAAGCGGAAGAGGTCGACGCCGCGCGGGATGATGCGAATGCGCTCGCGCTCGACGCCGTAGACCTCGCGCACGTGGCGGCCGATGAACTCGGAGTTGGCGATCACGCGCACGCCCTTGGTCATGATCGCGTTGTAGGACTGCTTCAGCGGCACGCCGCGGTCATAGGCGCCGTGAAAGGTGGTGACGAAGGGCGTGTCGCAGCGCTTGGCGGCGTAGTAGGCGCTCCAGGCCGGCGCGCGGCTGCGGGCGTGCACCAGCTCGATGTTGTACTGCTCGATCAGCGCGGCCAGGCGGCCAACGTTGGCGCGCATTGTCAGCGGGTTCTTCGAGGCGACCGGCAGTTTCTCGTGGATCGCGCCGGCGCGCTTCAGATCCACCTCCATCGGGCCGCCCTCGGAGACCACCAGGGCCTGCCCCCCGGCCTTCACCACGGCCTCGGCGATGTCGACCGTGGTCCGCTCGACACCGCCTCCCTCCAGGCGCGGCAGCACCTGCATGAGGGAGAAGCCCAGGCTATCGAACCGCAGAGGGGACATGCTAGCTTCCCGCCTTCCGGATAACTTGACTCCGCCTCGCCCGATCCAGCCGAGAGGACCCCTACCGTATGACCGCCAAGCCGTCATCGACATCGCACGAGATCCTATCTTTCCCCAATACCCACCCACTTGCCTACCGTTATCGGCCTGGCGTCGGGCCAGGAATAATCTTTCTCGGCGGGTTCATGAGCGACATGAGTGGCACGAAAGCCACACACCTTGAGGCCTATGCGGCGGCCCAGGGGCGTTCCTATTTGGCCTTGGATTACAGTGGCCACGGTCTGTCGGGCGGGACCTTCGAGGAGGGCTCGATCGGGCAGTGGGCCCAGGATGCACTGACGGTCATCGATTCTGTGACAGAAGGGCCGCAGGTGCTGGTCGGCTCCTCCATGGGCGGCTGGATCATGCTGCTGGTGGCGCTGGCGCGGCGCGAGCGGGTGGCCGGCCTGGTCGGCATCGCTGCTGCACCCGACTTCACCGAGAGCCTGATCTGGGAGCAGCTGCCGCCCGACCAGCGCCGCAAGCTGGCGGAGGAGGGACGGCTGGAGCAGCCCTCCGACTATGGCGAGGAGCCCTATGTCATCACCCGCCACCTGATCGAGGAGGGGCGCAACCACCTGCTGCTCCAGTCGCCGATCCGCATCGCCTGTCCGGTGCGCCTGCTGCATGGGCTGGAAGATGCCGACGTGCCCTTCGAGGTCTCGCTCTCGCTGGTCGATGCGCTGGAGAGCCCCGACGTCGAGGCGACCTTCGTGAAGGGCGGTGACCACCGCCTCTCGGAGCCGGCCAATCTGGCCCTGCTGGACGCCACCCTGGACCGGCTGCTGGCTCAGGTCGGCTGACCGGACGCCGAGGGGCGGAGATCAGACCAGCGGCGGGTCGAGGCGGGCGAAGCCCTCCTGGCGCCGGTAGGGGAAGTGCGGGTAGGGCGCGGTGACGGCGCTGGCCGCCTCCAGCCGCGCCGCCTGTTCCTCGCTCAGCGACCAGCCGACCGCGCCCAGGTTGTCGCGGAGCTGCGCCTCGTTGCGCGCACCGATGATGACCGAGGCGACCGTGGGGCGCCGGGTCAGCCAGTTCAGCGCCACCTGCGGCACCGACCTGCCGGTCTCGGCCGCGACCTCTTCGAGCGCGTCGACCACGCGGTAGAGCAACTCCTCCTCGACCGGCGGGCCGAAGCCGGCGGTCTCGTGCAGGCGGCTGCCGGCCGGCAGCGGCTGGCCACGGCGGATCTTTCCGGTAAGGCGGCCCCAGCCCAGTGGGCTCCAGACCAGCGCGCCCAGGCCCTGGTCGGCGCCGAGCGGCAGCAGATCCCACTCGTAGTCGCGGCCGACCAGGGAATAGTAGACCTGATGGGCGACGTAGCGCGGCCAGCCGTGGCGCTCGGCCAGGGCCAGCGCCTTCATGATCTGCCAACCGGAGAAATTAGAGACGCCGACGTAGCGCACCTTGCCGGAGCGGACCAGCGCGTCGAGGGTGGAGAGCACCTCCTCGACCGGGGTGCCGGCATCGTGGGCATGAAGCTGCAGCAGGTCGATGCGGTCGGTGCCGAGCCGCCGGAGCGCGGCCTCCACCGCCGGGATCAGGCGGAAGCGGGCGGAGCCGGCGTCGTTCGGACCCTCGCCCATCGGCAGGCTGGTCTTGGTCGAGAGCAGCAGGGCCTCGCGCCGGCCCTTGATCGCCGCGCCCAGCACCTCCTCCGAGGCGCCGTCGGAGTAGACGTCGGCCGTATCGAAGAGGGTGACACCCTGCTCCAGGCAGATGTCGACCAGGCGGCGCGCCTCGTCGGCGTCGCTGGTCCCCCAGTTGGCGAAGAGCGGGCCGCGGCCGGCGAAGGTGCCGGCCCCGAAGCTGAGCAGGGGTACCTTGAGGCCGGAACGTCCGAGACGGCGGTAGTCCATCTAGCTTGTCCTTTCGTTGGAAGAGAGGCGGTGCGACGCCTGGCCGGTGGCGAGCAGCGCCACGACCAGGCCGGTCGCGGGGAAGAGGGCGGCGACCAGCGGCAGCAGCGCCAGACCCGCACCGCTCTCGATCGCCCCGCTACCGATTGCCAGGCCGCCGGCCCAGGCACCGAGCGCGTTGCCCAGGTTGAAGGCGGCGATGTTCACGCTGGAGGCGAGGCTCTGCCCCGAGCCCGCGACCCGCGACAGCATCCAGAGCTGCAGCGGGGCGACGGTGGCGAAGGCGGCGACGCCCAGCAGGCCGGTCAGCAGCACCGCGCCGACCTGAGAGCGCAGGGCAGGGACCATGAGCAGCAGGACCAGCGCCAGCACCGCCAAGGTGGCCAGCAGGGCGGCGCGCAGGTTGCGGTCGGCGAGCCTGCCGCCCAGCAGGTTGCCGGCCACCAACCCAGCGCCGAAGACCAGCAGGATGGGCGAGACCGCGGCGGCCGGGAAGCCGGCGACCCGGGTCAGCAGCGGTGCGATGTAGGTGAAGACGGCGAAGACGCCGGCGTAGCCCAGGACCGTGGTCAACAGCACCGCCAGCACCGGTCCGCGGGCGACGGCACGGAGTTCGGTTCGCCAGCCTGCGGCCTGCGCCGGCTGCCTTTCGTCCGGTACCAGCGCGGCGATGACGGCGAAGGCGGCGAGCCCGATGGCGGTGACGGCCCAGAAGGTGGCGCGCCAGCCCAGGTGCTGGCCGACCCAGGTTCCCAGCGGCACGCCCAGGATGGTGGCCAAGGTGAGGCCGGTGAACATCACGGCGATGGCCGAGGCCTGGCGCTCCTTACCGACCAGACCGGCCGCAACCACCGAGCCGACGCCGAAGAAGGTGCCGTGCGCCAGCGCCGTCAGCACCCGCGCCGCCATCAGGAGCGCATAGTCGGGGGCCAGTGCGCAGGCGGCATTGCCCAGCACGAAGATCGCCATCAGGGTCAGCAGCACCTGCTTGCGGCGCCAGCGGCCGGTCAGCAGGGTCAGTAGCGGCGCGCCCACCACCACCCCCAGCGCGTAGCCGGAGATCAGCAGCCCGGCTGCCGTCAGCGAGACGCCGAGGTCGGCGCTCACCTCCAGCAACAGGCCCATGATCACGAACTCGGTGACGCCGATCCCGAAGGCGCCGGCCGCCAGGGCATAGAGAGCGAGGGGCAAAGGTCCGATCCCTTTCCGTCGAAGCTGTCGTGCGAGGAAAGATGGATCGGCGGTAATTGATGAGATAGACTGCCGCTAGAACTATCAGATATGAGTTGAACGATCGAATGGCACGCTTGGACATCAACCGCTCGGGCGAGATGGAGGTCTTCGCCCATGTCGTGGAGCAGGGCGGCTTCTCGGCGGCCGCACGATTGGCCGGGATGACGCCTTCGGCGGTCAGCAAGCTGGTGGCGCGGCTGGAGGCACGGCTGGGCACGCGCCTGGTGAACCGCTCGACCCGACGCTTCGATCTGACCCCGGAGGGCCGTGCCTTCTACGAGCGCGCGCGCTGCATCCTGGCCGATATCGACGAGGCCGAGCGCAGCGCCGGCGCCGGCGAGGTGCCGGTCGGCCCGATCCGGGTGAACACCAGCGCTTCCTACGGCATGCATGTCCTGGCGCCGATCCTCCCGGACTTCCTGGAGCGCTATCCGGCGGTCAGCCTGGACATCGTGCACACTGATCGGGTGATCGACCTGATCGCCGAGCGCAGCGACGTCGCGGTCAGGGCCGGCCCGCTGAAGAGCTCCAGCCTGATCGCGCGCAAGCTGGGTGAGACCGCCATGCGGATCGTGGCCGCGCCTGATTACCTTGAGCGGCAGGGAGAGCCCAGGACCCTGGCGGATCTTGAGGGCCATCGCCGGCTGGGCTTCGGCTATGCCCGCGCGGTGGAAGGCTGGCCGCTGCTGGATGGTGAGGAGATCCGGATCGTGCCGACCCTGGGGCCGGTCCGGGCCAGCGACGGCGAGGCGCTGCGCCGGCTCGCATTGACCGGCAACGGCTTGGCCCGGCTGGCCGAGTTCTCCGTTCGTGCCGATATCGCGGCCGGCCGCCTGGTCCCGGTCCTGGAGGGTCTGAACCCCGGCGACCGCGAGGCCTTCCACGCCATCTATGTCGGCCAGGGCGGCCCTTTGCCCGCCCGCGTGCGTGCCTTTCTGGACTATCTCGCGGCCCGAGGGAGCGTAACCTAGCGCACCAGGTATATAGGTTATTCCGCTGATTTAATTAGACTATCGCTCGCTGGCGAGCAGGCCGGCAAGGCCTTCGCGGTAGGTGGGGTAACGCAGGCTGTAGCCGAGGTCGCTGGCCAGGCGCCGTGCGCTGACCCGGCGGTTCTCGGACCAGAAGCGCTGGGCCATCGGAGAGAGGTTCGCTTCCTCCACTGGCTGGGCCGGCGGCGGACGGACGCCCAGCAGGCGGGCGGCCTCCTGCACCACCTGGCTCTGCGCTGCCGGCTCGCGGTCGGCCAGGTTGAAGATGCCGGCGCGGTCCGGCCGCTCCATCGCCGCCATCACGGCGCCGGCGATGTCCTCGACATGGATGCGGTTGAAGACCTGGCCGGGCTTCACCACGTGGCGCGCCTTGCCGCTCTTCAGGTCGTGCAGCATGTTGCGGCCGGGGCCGTAGATCCCGGCCAGGCGGAAGATCGCGATCGGCAGACCCAGGTCGTCGGCGAAGGTGCTCCAGGCCTCCTCGGCGGCCAGCCGGCGGCGGCCGACCGCGCTGGTGGGGTCGGCCTGGCTGCCTTCCTCAACCCAGGCGCCCTTGCGGTCGCCGTAGACGCTGAGCGAGGAAAGATAGCCGATCCAGGCAAGGCCCTCGGCCGCGTCGCGTATGGCGGGACCGTAGAGCTGCAGGACTGGGTCGCCCTCGTCCTTCGGGGCGGCACTGGCGATCAGGTGGGTGGTGCCGGCCAGCGCCGCGGTGACGGCCGCCGTGGAACCGTCATCCTCCAGACGGGTGACGGCGATACCGGCGGCCTCCAGCCGTGCCGCCTTCTCGCCGTCGCGGGTGGTGCCGGCGACCGTCCAGCCGGCCGACAGTGCGCGCCTGGCGACCGCCTCCGCGCTGTAGCCGA
Source organism: Rhodospirillaceae bacterium N.6G (assembly GCA_046233115.1). Classification (GTDB taxonomy): domain Bacteria; phylum Pseudomonadota; class Alphaproteobacteria; order Kiloniellales; family JACOMY01; genus JACOMY01. The sequence continues at coordinate 806,243 of JBJXHM010000001.1, forward strand.
GACCGAATACGAAGAGGCGGGACATGGCGTCTCCCTTTCAGGCGGAACGAGCGATCGGGCCGTCTTGCGCGACGCCCCTTTCAGGGACAAGCTGGGGTCTATGATCCGATCCATCAAGCGTCGGCGGCACGCTCTTCTGCGCCTGACCACGTCACTGGTCCTTGTCCTCTCGACCACGCTCCCCGCCGCAGCCCAGGTGGTCCTGCTGACCGACTGGCGCGGCGAGCGGCACATGAACTGCCTGAAGGAGGTCGAACGCGATCCCAACTACGGCATGCAGCTCGCCGAGGACTGGGTGAAGGCGAGCGGCGGCGCGGCGGCGCGCCACTGCCTGGCGGTGGCCGAGGCCGAGATCGGCGATCCGAGCAAGGCGGCCAGGGACTTCGCGGCCATCGCGCAGGACCTGCCTGACGATCGCTGGGGCGACGTTGGCCAACTCTGGGCGCAGGCGGGCCATGCCTGGCTGCTGGCCGAAGAGCCGGACAAGGCGCTGGAGGCCTTCGATCTGGCCGTCGAGTACCGGCCCAACGACGCCGGCCTGCATGCCGATCGCGGGGTCACGCGTGCCCTGGTGAAGAACTACGGCGGCGCCGTCACCGACTTCACCCGCGCGCTCGACCTGGCCGGCAACCATCCAGACTACCTGCTCTACCGCGCTACGGCCTATCGTTATCTGGACGAGCTGGAGCTGGGGCTGGCCGATCTGGACCTGGCGATCTCCACCGCCCCCGACTTCGCCGAGGCCTATCTGGAGCGCGGCACCCAGCGTGCGATCACCGGCGACGACGTCGGTGCCGCGGCGGACTTCCAGGCGGTTCTGGATATTGCACCCAAGGGCGATCTTGCCCCGCTGGCAGCCAAAGGTTTAAGCCAGGTGACAGGGGGTTAGGAAAGCGTTCTTCCTTCAGAAATCGAGGTCCGCGTAATGCTTCGGCGGAGCGGCGCCCGGCAGGTAGTCGGCCAGGAGCGCACGCATCGAGGGGCGCGACTTGACCCGGGCGTACCAGTCCTTGGCGGTGGGGTGCTTGCTCCAGGGCACGTCGCCCAGATAGTCGATGGTGGAGATGTGGGCGGCGGCGGTGATGTCGGCGACGGTGAAGCGCTCTCCGGCCAGCCAGAGCCGGCGGTCGGTCAGCCAGGCGATGTATTCCAGGTGGTAGTGGATGTTGGAATGGCCGGCGCGCACCACGCCCGAGTTGGGCTCGCCCATCTTCAGGAAGCGCTTGAAGATCTTCTCGCTGACCAGATTGTCGGTGACCTCGCGCCCGAACTTGTCGTCGAACCAGTTGGACAGGCGCCTGGCTTCGGCCCGCTCACCGACATGATCGCCCAGGAAATGGGTCTCCGGATAGGCTTCTTCCAGGTACTCCACGATCACCCGGTGGTCAGGGATGATGGTGCCGTCGCCCTCGATCAGGACCGGAACCTCACCCGCCGGATTCAGGCGCAGGAAGCCCTCGCGCCGTTCCCAGGTGTTCTCGGTCTTCAGCTCGAAGGGTAGGTTCTTCTCCGCGAGTAGCAGGCGGATCTTGCGGCATCCGGCATCGAGCGGCAGGTGATAGAGGATTCGCATTCTGGGTCTGTTGCCTAAAGGAACAGCCTAATGGCACTAACCTAGCCACGCAGGTCTGTCGAGCCTTCTGCGCAGGCCGAAGGGTCTTTTTTGCAGCGCACAGGTGGATAGACTGTCGGCCATGCAGACTAGGACCATCCCCAGCGCCGAAAGCGTGCGCAGCTTCCTCGATCCGCTACCCAAAGAAGTCGATGTCGTCGTCATCGGCGGGGGCGTGATCGGAGTCTCCACCGCCTATCATCTCGCCAAGGCCGGCAAATCCGTCCTGGTCTGCGAGAAGGGCGTGATCGCGGGCGAGCAGTCCTCGCGCAACTGGGGTTGGATTCGCCAGCAGGGCCGCGACCCGGCTGAGCTGCCGATCATGATGGAGTCGCTGAGGATCTGGGAGGGGCTCTCGCACGAGACCGGCGAGGATCTGGGCTTCACCCAGCAGGGCTGCCTCTACCTGGCCAAGTCCCAGGAGGAGATGGCGGGCTACGAAACCTGGATGGAGACCGCCAAGCAGCATCAGCTCGACAGCCGCCTGATCGGCAAGGCTGAGATCGACGGCATGATCGAGGGCGCCAATGGCCAGTGGATCGGCGGGCTCTGGACCCCCGGCGACGGCAGGGGTGAGCCCACCATAGCGGTGCCGCGCCTGGCCAAGGCGATCGCCAGGATGGGCGTGACGCTGCGCGAGGACTGTGCGGTGCGCACCCTGGACCTGCAGGGTGGCCGTGTCACCGGCGTGGTGACCGAGCACGGCCGAGTCGCCTGTGCCAGCGTGGTGATGGCAGGCGGCGCCTGGTCGTCCGCCTTCCTGCGCAATCACGGCATCGCGCTGGCGCAGCTCTCCGTCCGCTCCAGCGTCGCGCGCACCAATCCCGCACCGGACATCTTCCAAGGCAATGCCGGTGCCAAGGGCTTCTCCTTCCGCCGGCGTCGCGACGGCGGCTACACCATCGCGCTCGGCGACTATAGCGAGCACTTCATCGGCCCGGAGAGCTTCCGAGAGTTCCGCCGCTTCATGCCGCTGATGAAGGCCTCGGCCAAGACTCTGAAGCTGCGTTTCGGCGGGACCCTGGAGCGCTTCACCAGCCGCAAGCGCTGGAGTGGCGAGGAGGTTACCCCCTTCGAGCAGACCCGGGTGCTGGACCCCAAGGCGCCGGCCGAGGCCGTGGCCCTGATGCGCAAGCGCATGCAGCTCTATCTGCCGAAGCTGGCCGAATGCGGCATTGCCGAAACCTGGGCCGGTATGATCGACGCCACCCCGGACGCGGTGCCGGTCATCGACCATGCACCAGCGGTGGAAGGCCTGATCATCGCCACCGGCTTCAGCGGCCATGGCTTCGGCCTCGGCCCCGGCGCCGGGCGGGTAATCGCCGATCTTGTCCAGGGTAAGCCGTTGGGTCACGACATCAGCCGTTTCCGCTATGCCCGCTTCTACGACGGCAGCCCAATCAAGCCGGGACCGATGTAGGGTCGCTGCGCCTGGTTGCAACGTCCGTTACCACAGAGCGGCCTTTGCTTGATTCGGTCTTGGCTCCGCTTCTTCAATCCAAACGGTCTTTGCTGGCTAGTTTTTAGACAAACGCCTGTCCCGTACCACTTTTTCGTGGCAGAATGAGTCGGGGCGGCAGGTCCGGCACGCACGTAGCCAGGCCGAAGTATGGACTGGCTGTCCGAGCTGACTCGAGTCATGCCGGGGGATTCGCATGCGGACAGTAGCTTTACTTTTGCGCGCCATCCCGTGTCTCGCCGTTCTGTTTGGGGCGATGGCTGTGGTGCAAACCGCCGCTGCTGACTGTCAGATAAACACGCCGCAGGTCACCTGTACGGGCGATGTCACGTCGGGCGTCTTCTCGCTTCCGAACTACATCCTCAAGGTCGAAAACCTGACCAGCGACATCGACAACGGTCTTTGGATCGTGACGCGCGGCCAGAATGGCGGCAGCGGTCAGCCGGGCTTTACGCCGCCCGTTACCGTGATCCAGTACGACGGTGGCTCAAACGCGATCACCTTCGATGATACCGGTGCCGCCGTGCGCGGCTTGCAGGCGACATCAGCCGGCGGCCTAGGCGGCAACGGCAACGACCGAGGGAAGAGTTCCGATCTGCATGACGTCACCGGAGACTCCGGTGGATACGGCGGGTCGGGTGACCTGGCAGAGGTCACGGTAACCTCCGGCAGCGTCAACACCACCTCCGTCGGCGGCAACGCGGTTGCCGCTTTCTCGGAGGGAAACACCGGGGGCAGTGGCGGCGAGGGGCGTTCGGGTCTGGGATCGGCCCGGGGCGGCGACGGCGGACGTGGTGGGATGGGCGGTCAGGCGACCGCCATCGTCAACACCGCGTATCCGGACGTCGCCACCACCGACATCATCTTTACCCAGGTCGGTAGCGTCTGCTGCCTTCCTGCCGTGATCGTGCAGTCGCAGGGCAGCAACGGTGGCGCCGGCGGCTTCGGGCACACCGATGGAGGCAACGCTCACGGTGGACAGGGGGGTGATGGTGGGGCTGCCTATCAGGCCAAGGTGGAGATCGGTCCGGGCAGCATCACGCCCTCGGGGGCCGCGTCAGGGGTGCAGGCGATCGCCCGAGGCGGCGACGGTGGCAGGGGAGGCGACGCGACCAGCGACGCGTCTTCCGAATCCAATGCTGGCAATGGCGGTAGCGGCGGCGATGGCGGTTCGGTCATCGCCAACATCGGGGCGAGTGGGAAGCCCGAAAGCATCGTAATGCGGCCGACCATCGCCGGCGTTTGGGGTATCTCGCTCTCCTCGATTGCCGGCAACGGCGGCGACGGCGGCAATGCCAAGTCCAATGTGGTCGGCAATGCCCACGGGGGCGACGGTGGTCAAGGTGGAGCCGGCGGATCGGTCGACGCGACCATCTACGCCGCCGTCACCATCAAGCCGGGCGGCTCGGAGATGAACGGCCTGTTCATCCAAAGCTATGGCGGTTCGGGGGGCAACGGCGGCGACGGCGAAGCGCTGGCAGGCAAGGGACACGGAGGGGCGGCCGCGGGATCGGGACCAGGCGGCGACGTGACCTTGAACTTCTCCGGCTCCGTCTTCGTCAACGGAACGGAAACCAACGCTGCTTTGGTGCAGAGCGTTGGCGGCTTCTCCGGCTCCGGTGGCAGTGGGTCGGGGTTCGAGGCTTATGGAGCGGGCAGTGAAAGCGCAGGGGCGGGCGGGAACGTCTCGGTTACCCTGGGCAACAACCAATACAACACCGGCTCGGAGTTCGTGGTCGGCGAGGAGACAAAGTCCGACAATAGCGTCGCCCTCCAGGTGCAATCGATCGGCGGTGGCGGGGGCCGCGGCAGTTCAGGAGACGGGATCGATGCCCTGGGCGGCAGCGGCAGTGCCGGCGGTGACGGCGGCAAGGTCACCGTCACGATTCCCGCGGACGTGGGCGGCAACATCGATACGGTGGGCGACAACTCCGATGCCTTCGTCGTGCAGTCGATCGGCGGTGGTGGCGGCGATGCCGGTGCTGTCGGCGGCGTGCGGGCACTGGGCGGCTCCGGCGGGAGCGGCGGCGACGGTGGCCAGGTGCAAATTGTGGCCTTGGCGAACATCTCGAGCCGGGGGACGGCCTCCACCGGAATGCTAGCGGCCAGCATCGGTGGTGGTGGCGGTTCAGCACATAGTACGAGCGGCGTCCACTCGGTCGGCGGATCGGGCGGAAGCGGTGGCGATGGCGGTGACGTCACCTTCACGTGGCTGCTGAACGGCTCCGCTGCCGTCTTCACCCAAGGTGCCGATTCCGATGGGATTGTCATGCAGTCGATCGGCGGTGGCGGCGGTCATGGGTCCAGCGCCCTGGCGATCTCGTCGAACTTTGGTCAGGCGGTGGGCGGTTCGGGCGGCGACGGCGGCAGCGGTGGGGAGGTCTCGTTTAAGGCAAACGGCCAAGAAAACTCGGAGCCGCCTAGCGAGATCGAGACCGGTGGCGACCGTTCGCGCGGCGTGGTCCTGCAATCGATCGGTGGTGGTGGCGGCCACGGCGGCAACGCCATCAGCGTCACGGTGCCCAGCGTCAGCGCGTCAGTGTCCCTCGGAGCAAGCGGGAGCGGCGGGGCGGCAGGCAATGGCTCCACGGTCCTCTATGACGTGACGGGCGTCGCTGTCGAGACGGCGGGCAGCTTCTCGGCCGCGATCAGCGCACAGTCCATCGGCGGCGGCGGCGGCAGTGCCGGGACCGGTATTGCCCTGACCACGGTCGACAACATCGACGTGTCCTATGCCGTCGGCGGCTCGGGAGGTGGTGGCGGTGCCGGCGGTACGGTCACGGTCAGCGCGACGGGCCAGCGGCTCAGCACGACCGGCGGCCAGTCCCCGGCGATCCTGGCCCAATCCATCGGCGGCGGCGGCGGAAACGGCGGCACCACGGTGTCGGGCAATGGAGGCTCGGTTTCCAGTGCCTCGATCTCGGTCGGTGGCCGTGGCGGCAACGGCGGCAACGGCGCTGCGGTCGGCGTGAGCGTGAGCGGCTCGTCGGTGCACACCCAGGGTGACCAGTCCTACGGTCTGCAGGCGCAGTCGATCGGCGGCGGCGGCGGACATGGCGGCACCACCCTGTCGCTCGAGGGCGTCACCGGGGCGAGCGGCCAGGTCGCCCTGGGCGGGGCCGGCGGCAACGGCGGCGACGGTGGCGCAGTGAAGGTTGATCTGGGTGCGAGTCTCTCGACGACCGGCAGCAAGGCAACCGCTATCCTGGCCCAATCCATCGGCGGCGGCGGCGGGTCCTCCGGTCTGACCGGGGCTTTCTCGGCCGGGGGCGCCGGCGCCGACGTCGCCGTCGGCGGCGACGGTGGCGGGGGCGGTTCAGGGAGTGCGGTCACGGTCACTGCCAGCGGAGGCATCAAGACCGAAGGCGACATCGCTGCGGGTATCCGGGCGCAGTCGATCGGCGGCGGCGGCGGGCATTCCGGAATCACCCTGGGCGCCGCAGCGGCCACCAACCCAGCCGCCGAGGTCAACGTTCAGGTCGGCCAAGGCGGCAATGCCGGCGCCGGCGGCGACGGCGGCGAGGTGACGGTCGCCGCCGGCTCGATCGCGACCAAGGGCGACTCTGCATCGGGTATCTCGGCGATGAGCGTGGGCGGCGGCGGCGGCGACTCCCACTTCACCGGTGCCTTCGACGCGGCCTCAGGTGTTGCCTTCAACGCAACGGTCGGCGGCAGGGGCGGTGACGGCGGCGACGGCGGCAAGGTGACGGTGAACCAGGACGGCTCGATCGCGACGGCGGGCAACAACGCCCAGGCGATCAAGGCGATGAGTGTCGGCGGCGGCGGAGGCGACAGCGGCATCACCGTCTCGGGCAGCGGCTTCAGCCTGCCGGGAGACACCGCCGTCGGCGGCGACGGCGGCAACAGCGGCAGCGGCGGTGCGGTCAGCGTGACCGCCGAGCCGGGGACGATCGCGACCCAGGGCAAGCACTCGGACGGGATCTATGCCAGCAGCGTGGCGCGCGGCGGCGGCCACTCCGGCTATGTCGGCGCCGGGGCCGGCGTGGCCGGCGGGGTCGCCAACATGTCGGTCGGCGGCAAGGGCGGCTCTGCCGGCTCCGGCGGAGCGGTCACGGTGGTCAACCTTGCCGACATCGAGACCGCGGGCGGCTTCGCCAACGCGATCTTCGCGCAGTCAGTTGGCGGCAGCGGCGGCAGTGCCAAGGGATCGCTCACGGGCAGCGCCCTCTCGATCGGTAGCCTGCAGCTCAGCGTCGGCGGCGCGGGCGCGGCCGGGGGCACCGGTGGTGCGGTCGATGTGGCACTGGATGGGGTGAGCCTGAAAACCGGCAGCCATAACTCCGCGGCTGTCCTGGCGCAGTCGGTGGGCGGTGCCGGCGGCAACGGTGGGCTTGCCGCTGAAGGATCCTTTACCGCAGGCAAGGTCTCTGGCCAGGCCAGCCTCTCGATCGGCGGCAGCGGCGGCGACGGTGGCCAGTCCAGCGAGGTATCCGTCACGCTCAGTGATGCGAACTCGATCGAGACCAGCGGGTTCGGCTCGACCGGTATCCTGGCGCAGTCGGTGGGCGGCAGCGGCGGCAACGGCGGCAATGTCTACTCGGGCAACGTGACCCTGTCCCAGACCGCGTCGGCCAATGTGAACGTCGATGTCGGCGGCAGCGGCGGCAAGGGCGGCAAGGCCGCTGCGGTCTTGATCACCGGCGTCTCCGGCAACACGCTAACACAGCAGATCACCACTGACGGCTACCGCGCGGACGGCATCCTGGCGCAGTCGATCGGCGGCGCGGGCGGGTCCGGCGGTTCGGTCTACACCGTGCTGGCCACGGTCGCGCGGGGCAGCAGTGCGCGGGTCGGCGTCGCTGTCGGCGGCAAGGGCGGCAGCGGCCAGGATGCCGGGACGGTGACGCTCGACTTCAGCAAGCTCGATCTGGACATCACCACAGCGAAGGGCGGATCGAACGGTATCTCGGCGATGAGCGTCGGCGGCGGTGGCGGCCGCGGCGGCGCCGCCGCCAGCATCAACGTGGAGCCGCTGCCCTCCGCCAGCGCCGACAGCGGCGGCACCTCTAGCCTGGACGCGGAGCTCGCGATCTCGGTCGGCGGGTCCGGCGGCAGTGCGGGCAATGGCGATGCCGTCTCCGTCACCACCTCCGGCGGCTCTATTCTGACCAAGGGTGAGAGCGCCAAGGGCATCTATGCAACCAGCGTCGGCGGCGGTGGCGGCGACGGCGGCACGGCCTCGGCCGTCTCCTTCAGCTTCGACGGCATCTGCAAGTCGGTTGGTATCGGCACCAGCTACATCTGCAACGCGGTCAGCGGTGGCGGCGGCGACAGCGGCAGCACTCTCACGGTTTCGAGCGATGTCGTCGTTGGCGGCTCCGGCGGGGCCAGCGGCGACGGCGGCGCGGTGACCGTCGACTACAGCGGGACGATCGAGACGGAGGGCCATCTCAGCCACGGCGTGGTCGCTCATTCGATCGGTGGTGGCGGCGGCGAGGGTGGCGAGGGGGCACTCGGCATCAACGCCTGGACCACCGACGAGATCGCGCAGGGCATCGCGAACCTGCCCGGTAACTTCACCTTCATCCCCAACTTCACCACGGTCGACATGGCGGTCGGCGGCTCCGGAGGTGCGGCCGGCAGCGGTGGGGACGTGACCGTGACCTTCGGGGCCTCGAGCGGCATCACCACCAGCGGCAAGCAGGCCTTCGGCATTCACGCGCAGTCGATCGGCGGCGGTGGCGGCAACGGCGGTGCCGGCACCAGCGGCGTCTGGGCGGCGGCTAGTGTTGGCGGCCTGGGTAGCGGCGGCGGCGACGGCGGCGGCGTCAGCGTCACCTTTCCGGCAGCCAGTCAGATCAAGACCAGCGGCGAGGGCAGCGTCGCCATCTTCGCCCAGTCGGTCGGCGGTGGCGGCGGCACAGCCGGCGACGTGGAGAAGGGTTTCTCCGATTCCTGGCTGGACCTGAACATCGGCGTGGGCGTGGGCGTTCAGACCGATGCGGGCGCGGGCGGCGACGGCGGCGCGGTCACGGTCGCACTGTCCGGAACCCCCGGCAGCGCGCCGACCATCGTGACGACGGGGACCAATGCGCACGGCATCGTCGCGCAGTCGGTCGGCGGGTCGGGCGGGGTGCTCGGCATCTCCGGCATCGCCGGGGGCAACCTGCCCAACGACTTCGCCGGCAGCGCAGGCGATTCCGGGGACGGCGGTGACGTCACCGTGACGGTCGATGGCGGCATCTCCGTCGCGGGCGAGTCGGCGCATGCGATCTTCGCCCAGTCGGTCGGCGGCAGCAGCAGCGACGACACCGCCGGCAACGTCACCATCGACATCAACGCGGACGTCACCGCATCGGGCAGCGACGGCCGCGCCATCCTGGCCCAGAGCCAGGGCGGCGGGGGCAACGGCACGATCGCCATCTCGGTGGCCGACGGGGTCACGGTGGAGAGCGGGGTCGCCAGCTACGAGACCATCGGCTACTTCGACGGCGCCGCCAACAGACTGACCAACGCCGGCACGATCCGCAATCCGGGTACGACGGACGAGAGCTTCGTGGTCCGCACCAACGGCATGGCCCCGCTGGCGATCGCCAACAAAGGCGCCATGGCAGGCTCGCTCTCCAGCCGGCTGAAGAATGCCGATCCCGGGCAGGCGATCACGGTGGTCAACGCCGGCGGCGCTACCTTCGGGCTGGGTCAGCTCGTCCACCTTGGCACCGGCGGCAGCTTCGACAATCAGGGCAGCATCTCGGCCGGGACCCTGGGCACGGTCGGCAGCTCGACCATGACCGGCGACTTCACGCAGGCGTCCGGTGCCACCTTGCAGGTCGATTTCGCGTTCGACGGCGGCAACGACCTCATCACCGTGCGCAGCGGCGCCCAGCCGGTGCTGGCCGGCAGCGTGCTGCCCAACCCGCTGGACTCTTTGCCCAGCAACGAGCAAGCAGGGGAGCTTACGATCTTCACGGCCGTCCCCGGCATCGCCTCCAACAGCTTGACGGTCGCCAACACCGCGACGATCACCTACGGCCTGCGTCAGGAGGCGCGGTCAGCTGCGGGTGACGTGGTCCTGCTGGACTACGAGGTCGACTATTCGCCCTGGAGCGGCAGTGCTGCGGCAGAGGCCAAGGTCTCCGATGCGGCCTCTGAGAAGATCGGTCCGAACCATGACGCCGTCGCCGGCTACATCGACACCTTGGTGACGGCGCGGCAGGAGGCCGTGGCCGCCGGCAGCGACGAGTTGGCCTTCGTGGATGATCTCGTCGGCTCCCTGCTGGCGACCGAAGAGGTGGCCGATCTGATCGCCACCTACGACGACCTGGCGCCGGGCGAGATCTTTGCGGCCACCGACGCGGCCCAGCTCGCCTCGCTGCGCTTCGCCGACAACTTGAACTCCTGCCCCAACCGCATGGAGGGCGGTCAGGTCAGCTTCACCAGGCAGGGAAGCTGCGTCTGGCTGCAGGTCCAGGGTGGTGGCGTCGACCGGCAGCGCGACAGCCGCTCGGTCGGCTATGACGAGAGCTACGTCGGCGTCTCGCTCGGCGGGCAAGGCGCGCTGGGCGAAGACTTCCTCGGCGGTGGCTTCTTCCTGGGCGGAGCCTTCGGCTACGAGAACAGCAACCTCTCGAACAGCGGTTTCAGCGGTGACGGCAACCGCTTCCAGGGCGGCATCGCGGTGAAGAAGGAGATCGCGGCCACCACCCTGTCGGCCTCGCTCTCCGGCGGCGTCGGTGCCTACGACCAGAGCCGGCAGGTGCAGACGCCCGGCGGTACCCTCGTCGCGAGCAGCTCCCCCAACGCCAACTGGATCGCCGTCCATGCCCGGGTGACCCAGGTGATCGACCTCGACGAGCAGCTCTACCTCAAACCCCGGTTCGACCTCGGCGTCGATCAGCAGTGGCAGGGCGCCTACGAGGAGAGCGGGGCGGGAGACTACGGCCTCAGGGTCGAGGGCTTCAGCCAGACCGCGGTCACCCTGAACCCGGTGCTGGAGGTCGGCGGCGGTTTCGAGGTGCTTGGCGTCCAAACCAACGCGGTGGCCTCTGCCGGCCTGCTGGCCGTCGTCGCCGGGCGCGAGCGGACCACGGAGGTCAACCTGCTGGGGGCGTCGAGCCTGCCCGGCTACCAGGTCTCCGACCTGGGCCAGGCGATCTATGCCGATGTCGGGGCCGGCCTGGAGTTCGTGGTGCACGAGCGGGCCGTCGTCAGCCTGGGCGGGCAGGCGCTGGTGGCCGGCAATCAGCAGGCCTACGGCGGTACCGGCAGGGTTTCTATTTTCTTCTAGGAGGACGCGGGACGGGCTCGCCTTCGCTTGCCCGTCCCGCCGCTCTACCTACCGAGGCTCGTTGGCAAGCCCCTTGAGGATCGACACGCAGCCGAGCAGCAGCACGATGGCGAAGGGGAAGCCGGTCGAGACCGCCATGGCCTGCAGCGCCCCCAGACCGCCGCCGATCAGCAGCGCGATGGCGACCAGGCCCTCGAAGCTGGCCCAGAAGACCCGCTGCGAGACCGGGGCGTCCACCTTGCCGCCGGCGGTGATGGTGTCGATCACCAGGCTGCCGGAGTCCGAAGAGGTGACGAAGAAGACGATCACCAGCACGATCCCGACGAAGGAGGCGATCGTCGTCAGCGGCATCTGCTCCAGCATGGTGAAGAGCTTCAGCTCCAGCGGCGCGTCGGCCAGCGCCTGGTAGCCCTGGTCCACGACCTGGCTGATCGCGGTACCGCCGAAGGCCGTCATCCAGAGCACCGAGACGATCGAGGGGATCAGCAGCACGCAGATGATGAACTCGCGCACCGTGCGCCCGCGCGACACCCGGGCGATGAACATGCCGACGAAGGGCGACCAGGAGATCCACCAGGCCCAGTAGAAGGCGGTCCAGCCCTGACGGAAATTGTCGTCGCTGCGCCCGAAGGGATTGGAAAGATCCGGCAGGAAGGTGACGTAGGCGCCCAGGTTGTGGAAGAACCCGGTGGCGATCGCGATCGTCGGACCGGCGAAGATGATGAAGAGCAGCAGCAGGGCCGCCAGCACCATGTTGATCTCCGACAGCCGCTTCACGCCCGCATCCAGCCCGGCCAGCACGGAGAGCAGGGCGATGCCGGTGATGCCGGTGATCAGGATGACCTTGGAGAGGTTGGTGACTGGGATGCCGAAGAGGAACTCCAGCCCGGCGTTGGCCTGCTCGGCGCCAAAGCCCAGCGAGGTCGCCAGCCCGAAGAGCGTGGCGAAGACTGCGAGGATGTCGATGATATGGCCCCACCAGCCCCAGACCCTCTCGCCGAAGATCGGGTAGAACATGGAGCGGATGGTGAGCGGCAAGCCCTTGTTGTAGGTGAAGAGGGCCAGTGCCAGCGCGACCACCGCATAGATCGCCCAGGGATGCAGACCCCAGTGGAAGATCGTGGCCGCCATGCCCAGGTCGCGCGCCGCCAGGACGTCGCCCGCGGCCCCGCCGAGCGGCGCCCAGCTATCCGGCGAGCCCGCGCCTTCGGCCACCGAGGAGGAATAGTGCGAGATCGGCTCGGCCACGCCGTAGAACATCAGGCCGATGCCCATGCCGGCGGCGAAGAGCATGGCGAACCAGCCGGAGTAAGAATAGTCCGGCTTGGCGTCCTTGCCGCCGAGCCGGACCTTGCCGTAGGGCGAGACGATCAGGAAGAGGCAGAGCAGCACGAAGATGTTGGCTGCGATAAGGAAGAACCAGTCGAAGGCCGAAACCAGCAGGTTGCGCAGCCAGGGAAAGACCACGGCGGCCTCTTGCTGCAGGGCCAGGGTGAAGACGACGAAGGCGATGATGGTGGCGCCGGAAATGGCGAAAACGGGGTTGTGAATATCGAGCCCGAAGGGACCGATCTTCGGCTGGATGTTGTCCTGGCCGATCTCGTAGTCGGTCTCGATAATGCTGCTGTCGCCTTCCGGCGGCCGAAGAGTGTCTGACATGATGTCTTGCCCCCTTGTTCGTGGGTTTGGCTCTAGCGCACGAGGAAGACGGAGATCTTCGCGTGCGACGCGAGGGCGCCGCCGTGCGAGGCGAAGATGTGCTCGGCCACGCCGGGTACGTGGGAGGCCATGACCACCAGGTCGGCGGCCAGCTCGTCGATGGCGCGAAGCAGCGTCTCGATCAGATCGATCGTGGGATCGTGCGAGACATAGACCTTGCCGCCGGCCGTCAGGCCGCTCGCCGCGGCCTGCTGTTGGGCGAAGCCCTCCAGCTTCTGGCTGTATTCCCCGGGGGTGTGTGCGACTTTGCTGGGTAATGCGGTTGTTACGCCGACATAGCAGATCTCGGCGCCATACTCTTTGCCAAGTGATAGCGCGACGCTGAGTGCCTTCTCCAGGCGATCCAGGTGTTCCAGGTCGACCGGAACCAGAATCTTAGTATACATAATTCATATCCTCCTCCTGCGTCTGGTTCTTCGGTAAGAGTAATTATTGGTCCTAGTGAGCATGCGGAGTCCGTGAAAACGGCTCTTTTATGCCTTTTAGCGACTGATACCGGGTCGTGATCGAGCCACAAGGGGGGCTGCCGGAGGGCCGAGGCAACAGTGCGCTTCTGTGGCCGTAGGAAGCGAGATGGGCCACATATTACAATCACTTACTAAACGAACTAAAAGCGCCAAGGCCGGTGAACCGGCCGGCCTCCATGATCACCACGCCGGTGATCGCCTGTGCGGGAACTGGCCGAGGGCTGCGAGATGGCGTAAATTGGATACCTTCTGGGGGAGCCAGCCGGAGGAGCTCGCTCATGGGCAAATGGATGCCGGACGGATCGGCGCGCCGTGCGCGTATTGGGGTTCTGACGCCACATCTTGATGCCGTGCCCGAGACCGAGTGCCAAGCCTTGGCGCCGGTCGGCGTGTCGGTTCACGCAGCCCGCGTGCCGTTGGGTATGGTCGGCCCTGACGGCGAGATCATTCCACGTGTCGATGCCGAGATCGCCAAGGCCTTCGCGGCTCCTCCGGCGGTCGACGACGCTGCCGCTCTGCTGTCGGCTGTCGATCCCAAGGCGATCATCTATGCCTTTACCAGCAGCAGCTACATCCTTGGGCCGGCGGAGGACGAGGCCTTGCGACGGCGCTTGCAGGCCAGGGCCAAGGAGGTTCCCGTGATCGTGCAAACGGCTGCCCTGGTCGCCGCCTTGCAGGCGCTCGGTGCGGAACGGATCGCGCTCGTCCATCCGCCCTGGTTTTCCGATGAGCTGGATGCGCTGGGCGCTGCCTACTTTCGCGCGCAGGGCTTTGCCGTGCCGGAACATGGACCGGCGAGACTGACCGAAGACTACGCGGACATGCCTTTGAACAGGATCCTGGCGTGGGTCGTGGACCACACCCCCGCTGAGGCCCAAGCGGCGGTCATCGGCGGCGGCGGCTTCCGCGCCATCGGCGCCATCGCGGCGATCGAGGAGGAACTGGGTCGGCCGGTGATCACCGCCAACCAGGCCGCGTTCTGGGCCGCCTTGCGGACCGCCGGCATCGACGATCGCCTGGAGGGCTACGGCCGCTTGTTCGAGACTTCTCTCCTTCCCTCTAAGTCATCGTGACGTCCCAGGCGAAGAGCGGGACGCGTACGTTGTAGGTTTTCGAGGTGGTCTGGCTGTCGCTGTCGGTGTCGGTGTTGGTCTGGTCCGCATGGTACTCGCCGGCGAGGTTGCCGCCGATCGTGGTGCCGGTCTCACCCTCGGCGGTGACCCCGACCTCGAAGATCTCGAAGGGCAGCTTGAGGCCCAAGGAGGAGACCCTTTCCAAGGCCGCCTCGATCTTGCCGGAGAAGCCCTTCTTCTTGATCACGCTGTCGACCGCGCTCTTCACGTCCGTATCGGTCACGGTCTCTTCGGCCACCTTCATGGTGAAGCGTAGGCGCACGTGCGGGCTGGCCGGCAGGGTGATCCCGACGTTGGAGCCGATCTCCGGCAGGCCGTCGAAGGTGGCGAAGACGCCAAGAGTCAGCTTGCCGCCGGGCCGCAGCACCAGGGACTCCTCGAAGAGGTGCTGGCCGTCCTCGATCGGCAGTTCGACACCGCCGTTGAACTTCACGAACTCCCGCGTCTCGAAGATCGTGCCGTTGATGCGGAACGCACCGGAGGGGTAGGGGTTGCCCAGGTCGTCCTCGAACAGCACCTCGAAGACATATTCCTGGCTGTCGTCGGGCTTCACGCTGGCGCCGAGGGTGCGCTTGCGCTCCTGCTTCTTCTCCTCGGGGAGATTGGAGCGGTCAATCTCGTCCATCGCCTGCATGACGTGGCCCTTCTTCTCCAGTGTGTCGGGCGGTGCCGGGCTCGGCGTGGGTTCGGACGGGGGCGTGTAGGGCTTGGTCGCCATGGCCTGCTCGGCCAGCTTCGGCAGGGTGGACTCGATCACCGAGCCGATTTGCTCCGACAGCGCCTTGGCGGCGTCGAGCGCCTGCTGCTGTGCGTCGCCGGTGAGGCTTGCCGAGGCCCTGGCCAGCTCGCCGGCGAGCGCGGAGAGGCTCTGCAGGGTGGCCTGCAGGCTGGCGGCGTTGGTGGTCAGCAGGGTCGAGAGATCGAGCTTGCCGGCCTCCCCCAGGGCGGCGGTGAGGTTGCCGGGCAGCGGCAGCTCCGGCGGGGCGGTCTGCTGCAGCACCGCCTGCGGCACGGTCGGCGTCAGGCTCTGCGGCTGCGCGCGCTGGACGTTGGGGTCGGCCGCCAGGATGTCTGGGGCGGGTAGGATCTCGTAGTGCGAGTTGCGGCGCAGGTCGTAGAGCTCGGCGCCCTTGGCGTGGCTCAGCACCGGCTCCATGAAGACGGCGGAGCTGGGCAGGCTGACCTCGTCACTGGCGAGCTGGCTGTCGCGCAGCGCTTCGGTCTCTTTGATGACCGTCTCGAAGAAGGTCGAGACCAGGCCGAGCGGTCCGCTGCTGCTAGGCACTGCGGGGACCGGATCGCCCTTGGCCTCGAGGATGACCTCGATGAGCTGGACTGCCTCGGCCTTGCGCTCCTCACGCTGCTGGCCGACCAGGCCGCCGCCGGTGACCGCCGTCGCCGGGTTGGGAGCGGAGTTCCCCTGGCCCAGCAGGGTCATCAGCGCGGCCAGGGTCAGCAGGCGCTGGCGCAGGCGCTTCTCGGCCTCCGAGCCGTTGCCCTCGCTCTGCAGTAAGGCGACGAAGGCCTGGATCTCGCTCAGTACCCAGGGCAGGGTCTCGCTGTCGATCTGATCGTTCTGGATGCCGACCTTCAGAGTCTCCAGGAACAGCAGCAGCTTGGAGATCTCGATGCCGACGCCGGGCTGTACCGGCGCGCCGACGTCGGGCGCACGCTTCAGCGGCAGGATGACGTGCGCGCCGCAGAAGCCCACCGGGTTGGTGCCGGCAATCCTGCGCAGGTCGATGCCGCCTAGCTTGAGCTGTTCCAGCACGCAGATGAGCTGCTCGCGTTCGATCTGCTGCAGGATGATCCGGGTGAAGCCAAAGCGATTGGCGTTGAGGAAGCCCAGCAGGTTGGAGAGCTTGGCCTCAACCGTCTCCAGCGCCGAAAGCTCGGTCTCCAGCGCGTCCTGCTGCAGGGTGATGCCGGCAAAGAGGTTACGCAGCGTGTTGGCGATGCCCCAGCTCAGGGTCTTGTCGGCATTGCCGCCGACCAGCAGCCCTCCGCTGGAGAGTGTTGTCTCGTCCTGCAGGTTGCCGATGTTGGGCACCGCCTGGGCCAGGGCGGCACGGTTGGAGACGGTCAGCCGTGCCTTGACGTTCTCGAAGGCGACGGCGCTGATGTCGATGAAGAAGGGGGTATCGGGAATGCCGAGCTGCAGGCTGGTGTTCTTGTTGGCGATCTTGATCCCGGTGATGGTCTCGATCGGCAGGTTCTGACCGCTGGTGTAGGTCCCGACGAACTCTTGATTGAGGTTGGGCGAGCTGCCGCGAACCAGCGGCACGTCGGCGCCGTCGGTCACCAGGGTGACCTCGATGAACTCCCGCTTCACCGCGTTGTAGAAGGTGTTGATCATGATCGCGGCCATGCCGGCGGCGCCGGCCGCCAGGGTGACCGGGCCGCCGAGCCCTGCCGCCAGGGTCATCAGGGCGCCGGCGACCAGGGCCTGGTTCGCCGCCATGATCAGGAGCTGGTCGCCGATCAGGGTCTCCAGCATCGAGCCGTCGAAGTCGAGCGAGACCGAGACGCTGTCGCTCTCCACCTCCTCGACGCTGGGGAGCGCGGCCAGGGCCTCGGCCGGGCTTGAGTCGCTGCTGAGCGTCAGGAAGTAGTCGTCCAGCGCGAGGACGAGCTGCGGGTCGGTCAGGTAGGTGCGGATGATCCACCAGTAGCGCTGCAGGGTCTCCGGGGTGAAGAGCAGCGGCTTGAAGGGGATGAAGATCAGCGGGTCGACGTCGGTCAGCCAGATGTTCACCCGGTAGAGGTTCAGGATCTCGAAGTAGATGGCGTTCAGCGCGTGGATGCGGTTGTGGTTGGTCACCCGGTCCGTGCGCAGGCGCTGCTGCTCCTCCTCGATGCTCTGGGTCACGATGTTGGACCAGAAGGAGCGGAGCGAGGAGGCGTTCTGCATCGAGCGCTGGTGGATCGACTGTGCCGAGCGGCCGATCACGCCGCGCTCGCCGGCCGCGTCGGTCTCGACGAAGCCGAGCGTGGTGGCGCCGGCGAAGACCAGGCTGCCAGCGGCCGCCCCGGCAACGCTGCCGATGGCGGTGCCGACTGCGGCGCCGGCGAGGGTCGGGGCGCCACCCGCAGCATTGGCGGCATTGCCGATGACCAGGCCGGCGAGCGCCCCCGAGATGCCGCCGCCGACACCGCCGACCACCGCACCGGCGGCCACGAAGCTGCCGGCGGTCGCCGCATTGGCACCGAAGCTGGAGGTGGAGCCGTGCTGATGCTCCTCTGCCGTCGCCCGCGCGATCTCGTCGACCGCGCGCTGGTGGGTCAGCAGGTTCACCAGGCGCTCGGAGACGCTCGAGTCCTCGGTGCGGATCGCCCGGTTGATGCGCTTCCAGTCCAGTACCGAGATCTGGGTGTCCTGGCCCATGAAGAGCGAGACCGAGCCCTGCGGCTCGCCCAGGTGGATGCCGCAGTGGATCCAGTCCTGACGATAGCCGCAGGCATAGCCGAGGTAGATCGACTTGCAGTCGCTGCCGGAGAAGTCGAAGAGACGATGGATCGGCGTCAGCTTGGAGGGGGTGGCGAGCGTCAGCTCGGAGATGTCCTCGGCCCGGAAGAAGCTGACGAAGCTCTTTGAGTTCTTGGTGAACTTGCGGCAGCGCGGGATCACGCAGTGCGGTGCGGTGGGGTCGGTCTCGACCGGATCGGGCGTGCCCTCGGGCTCGGTTCCGGCGACGGCGTCCTCCGCCTCGGTGACGGCCCGCCATTCGGCCAGGTCCCGGATCTTGCCGAGGCCGAGCCGCGACAGCACGGCCGCCTCGCGTTTGCCGACCGACAGCAGAAGACTGACCGCCCCCTCGACGATCTCTGAGAGCGGGCGCTTGCTGGCCTCCTTAGCCACCAGCGCCAGGGCCTCCTCGTCAGGATAGAGACCGTCTGCAGCGGCCAGGACGAAACGGGCGTCGCGGGCCGGCTGGAACGACAACAGGTCGCCGAGGTGGGTGATGCCGAGGTCTGCCAAGAATCGCAGGGCTTGCCTGTCCAGGGATGTCAAGCTCGACAGCCGCACGAACTGTCCACTCATTGTTTCCTCCCGGGGCACCTGTTGCCCGCACCGGTCCCACCCTCGGCGCGTGAGCATAGAGGCAGTGCTTGCTCCCTGTCGAGAATATCTCTTCTTTCAGTGAATATTATGATCGATCAAACGCAAGAAACGCGAAGGGCGACAGATCTTTTGTTTCTGCCGCCCTCCGTTTTTTTGTTTGGGATTTAATGTAAGAGATATCAGCTATCAGCACTTGATCTCTGAATCATGCGCCGATCAGGCCGGTTGTTTGGCAGCGGCCTCCCGGGTCACCGGATGCTCCAGGCGGGTCAGCATTTCCTTCGGCACGATCTGCCAGAAGTGCTGGCGCGAGATATGCCAGTCCACCAGCAGGCGCTGGGCGAAGCCGGAGGCGGTCTCGCGCCAGAAGCGATCGACCAACTCGCGAAGCTGGGTTTCGTAGTGCTGGGTCTCGACTCGCTGGTAGATCACGCTTTCGTCGTTGATGCGGATCGGGAGCTGGTTGTCGGGATCATAGACATAGGCCATGCCGCCGGTCATGCCGGCGGCGAAGTTGTCGCCGACTGCGCCCAGGATCACCGCCACGCCGCCGGTCATGTACTCGCAGCCGTTCGACCCGCAGCCTTCGACCACCGCCGTGGCACCGGAGTTGCGCACGCAGAAGCGTTCGCCTGCCTGGCCGGAGGCGAAGAGTTGGCCGTCGGTGGCGCCGTAGAGCACCGTGTTGCCGATGATGGTGTTCTCGTGGCTGGTCAGCCGCGACTTGGTCGGCGGCCGCACCACGATGGTGCCGCCCGACAGGCCCTTGCCGACATAGTCATTGGCGTCACCGAAGACCTCCAGCTTCACGCCCTGCACCGCCCAGGCACCCAAGGATTGGCCGGCCGAGCCGCGCAGGCGCACGGTCAGGTGGCCCGGCGCCAGGCCGGTCATGCCGAAGCGCCGGGTGATCATGGCCGAGAGCCGGGTGCCAATCGCCCGCTGGGTATTCTGGATGTTGTACTGCAGCTGCATCTTTTCGCCCTCGGCGAAGAGGGAGGCTGCGTCCTCCAGGATCTGCGCATCCAGGGTGTCGGGGACGGGGTTGCGTTCCGTCCGGGTGCAGTAGGTCGGGTTGCCGCCGCTCTCCGCGGTGATCAGCAGCGGGTTGAGGTCGAGGTCGTCGAGGTGAGCGGCACCGCGGCTCACCTGCTGCAGCAGGTCGGTCCGGCCGATCGCCTCGTTCAGCGAGCGCAGGCCCAGGTCGGCCAGGATCTCGCGCACCTCCTCGGCCAGGAAGGAGAAGAGGTTCACCACCTTTTCCGGCGTGCCGGTGAAGTGGGCGCGCAGCTTCTCGTCCTGGGTGCAGACTCCGACCGGGCAGGTGTTGGAGTGGCACTGGCGCACCATGATGCAGCCCATGGCGACCAGCGAGGCGGTGCCAATGCCGTACTCCTCGGCCCCGAGCATGGCGGCGATGACCACGTCGCGGCCGGTCTTGATGCCGCCGTCGGTGCGCAGCCGCACGGAGTGGCGCAGGCCGTTCAGGGTCAGCACCTGATGCACCTCCGACAGCCCCATCTCCCAAGGCACGCCGGCGTACTTGATCGAGGTTTGCGGGCTGGCGCCGGTGCCGCCGTTGTGGCCGGAGACCAGGATCACGTCGGCCTTGGCCTTGGCCACGCCGGCGGCGATGGTGCCGATGCCCGAGCGCGCCACCAGCTTCACGCAGACCCTGGCGTCGGGGTTGATCTGCTTCAGGTCGTAGATGAGCTGCGCCAGGTCCTCGATCGAGTAGATGTCGTGGTGCGGCGGCGGCGAGATCAGCATGACGCCGGGTGTGGCGTGCCTCAGCTTGGCGATCATCTCGGTCACCTTGAAACCGGGCAGCTGCCCGCCCTCGCCAGGCTTGGCACCCTGGGCCACCTTGATCTCGATCTCGCGGCACTTGTTCAGGTAGTGCGCGGTGACGCCGAAGCGGCCCGAGGCTACCTGCTTGATTGCCGAGTTGGCGTTGTCGCCGTTGGGCTGGGGCTCGTAGCGCTCCGGCACCTCGCCGCCCTCGCCGGAGTCCGACTTGGCGCCGATCCGGTTCATCGCGATGTTGAGCGCGCCGTGCGCCTCGGGCGAGAGGGCGCCCAGCGACATGCCCGGGGTGACGAAGCGCTTGCGGATCGAGGTGATCGACTCGACCTCTTCCAGCAGCACCGGCTTCACCGCCTCGGCCTTGAAGTCGAGCAGGTCGCGCAGGGCGTTCGGCGGCAGGTCGCGCAGGCCCTCGGCGAAGCGCTTGTAGGTGGAGTAGCTGTCGGTCGCCACCGCGGTTTGCAAGGTGTGGATCAGCTTAGCCTCCCAGGCGTGGCTCTCGCCGCCGCGGCGGAAGCGGTAGAAACCGCCGACCGGCAGGGTTGCCACCGTCCGGTTCCAGGCCATGTCGTGCAGGTCCAGCACGTCCTCCTGAAGGCCGCGCAGGCCGATGCCGGAGATGCGGCTGGTGACGCCGGGGAAGTACTCGTCGACCAGGGTGCGCGAGAGGCCGATGGCTTCGAAGTTGGCGCCGCCGCGGTAGGAGGAGAGCACCGAGATGCCCATCTTCGACATGATCTTCAGCAGGCCGTCGCCGATCGCGGTCTTGTAGCGCTCCAGGCAGTCGGCGAGCGAGAGCTGGCCGAAGAGGCCGCGGGCATGGCGGTCGGCGATCGCGGCCTCGGCCAGGTAGGCGTTGACCGTGGTCGCGCCGACGCCGATCAGGACGGCGAAATAGTGCACGTCCAGGCACTCGGCAGAGCGGACGTTGATCGCGGTGAAGGTGCGCAGGCGCTGGCGCACCAGGTGGGCGTGGACCGCACCGGTGGCCAGGATCATCGGGATCGGTGCCTTGGTCTCGTCGGCGAACTCGTCGGTCAGCACCACATGCTCGGAGCCGCCGCGCACCGCGTCGTCGGCCTCGCGGCGGACCCGGTCCAGCGCCTCGCGCAGCGCCGCGCGGCCGGCGCGGGCATCGGCGACGGAGAAGGTGCAGTCGATCACGGTCGCCCGTCCGGCGACATGCTCCTGCAGGGTGTGGAAGGCGCCAGTGGTCAGAACCGGGCTGTCCAGCAGCAGGAAGCGGTACTGCTCGTCGTTCTCGTTCAGGATGTTGCCGAGGTTGCCGAGGCGGGTGCGCAGGGTCATCACCCGGCGCTCGCGCAGCGAGTCGATCGGCGGGTTGGTGACCTGGCTGAAGTTCTGCCGGAAGAAATGGTGCAGCGGCCGCGAGTTCTGCGACAGCACGGCCAGCGGCGTGTCGTCACCCATCGAGCCCACGGCCTCCTTGGCCTGCTCCACCATGGGGTGGAGGATCAGCTCCATGTCCTCCATCGAGAGGCCGTAGCTGACCTGGCGGCGGCGCAGGTCCTCGCGCGACAGAGTCGAGGGCTTGCTCTTGCCCGGCTTGCTGACCAGGTCCTCGACGAATTCCTGGCTGCGCTTTACCCAGTCTGACCAGGGCCGGCGCTCGGCCAGGTAGTCCTTGATCTCCTGGTCGCGGTAGAGGCGGCCTTCCTTCAGGTTCACCGCCAGCATCTGGCCGGGACCCAGGCGGCCCTTCTCCAGGATCAGGTCCTCGTTGGTGCGCACCATGCCGGTCTCGGAGCCGGCGAAGAGCAGGCCGTCCTCGGTGATGGTGTAGCGCAGAGGGCGCAGGCCGTTGCGGTCGAGGCCGGCGACCAGCCAGGTGCCGCCGTAGCCGCAGATCGCGGCCGGACCGTCCCAGGGCTCCATCACCGCGTTGCAGTAGGCGTAGAAGTGCTTGTGCGCCTCAGGGATCGGGCTCTTCTCGTCCCAGGCCTCGGGGATCAGCATCGACTTGACCATCGGCAGGTCGCGCTCGCTGCGCACCAGCAACTCGGCCACCGCGTCCAGCGCTGCGGAATCGGAGGAACCGGGCTGGATGATCGGCTTCAGGTCCTCGATGCGCTCGCCAAAGACCGGCGATTCCAGACGGCACTCGTGGGCTGCCATCCAGTTGACGTTGCCGCGCAGCGTGTTGATCTCGCCGTTGTGGGCCAGCACGCGGAAGGGCTGGGCCAGGTTCCAGGTCGGGAAGGTGTTGGTCGAGTAGCGCTGATGGAAGATCGCGAAGTTGGAGACGAAGCGCTCGTCCTTCAGATCGGGGTAGAAGTGGTCGATCTGTTCGGCCAGGAACATGCCCTTGTAGATCAGCGAGCGGCCGGACAGCGAGCAGATGTAGAAGTCCTTGATCGTCGCCTCGTTCACCGCGCGCTCGATGCGCCGGCGGATCACGTAGAGCGCGCGCTCGAAGGTCTCCGGCGTCATGCCCTCGCGGTTCTCGATCATGATCTGCTCGATCTCGGGCCGGGTCGCGTTCGCCTTCTCGCCGATGATCGCGGTGTTGATCGGCACCTGGCGCCAGCCGAAGACGCCGAAGCCGCCGTTGATGATCTCGCGCTCGACGATGGTGCGGCAGCGCTCCTGCGCCGCGAAATCGGTGCGCGGCAGGAACACCATGCCGACGCCGATGTCGGTGTCGCCCGGATGATGGCCGGTGTGCTGCACATGCTCGCGGAAGAAGTCCTGCGGGATGGCGACGTGCAGACCGGCGCCGTCGCCGGTCTTGCCGTCGGCATCGACGGCGCCGCGGTGCCAGACCGCCTTCAGCGCCTGGATCGCGGCCTCGACCACGGCTCGGCGTGGCGTGCCGTCCAGCGAGGCCACCATGCCGACGCCGCAGGCATCGTGCTCTTCCCGGGGGTCGTAGAGACCGTGGCGGGCGAGACGCTCGGCCTCTGCGGCCTGGTGGCGAACGAATTCGGTGGCGTTGGTCATCGCAGAAGCCCTCAAGCGGCGGCCTTGGCGGGCCGCTGGGTGATCGGGAAATAGCCGGGCTGAGCGGCCACGCGCGCGAGCCAGGCGCGGATGGCGGGATAGCCCTCTAGATCGAAGCCGCCGGCATCGGCGACGTGGGTGTAGGCATAGAGCGCGATGTCGGCGATGCCGTAGCGCTCGCCGACGAAGAAGCTGCGGCCGGCCAGGTGACGTTCCATCACGTCCAGCGCCTGGTAGCCCTTGGCGCGGCGGCGCGGGATCTCGGCCTGCTCCTCGGGCGTCTGGCCGCCCAGGCCCTCGGCGAGCCAGGCGCGCAGCACGGCGATGTAGGGCTCGTGGCTGTACTGTTCGAAGAACATCCACTGCAGGGTCTGCGCCTTCTCCAGCCGGTCCTCGGGCCAGAGGGGCGTGCCCTGGGCCAGGTAGTAGAGGATGGCGTCGGACTCGGCCAGGCAGGTGCCGTCCGGCAGCTCCAGGGTCGGGATGCGGCCGTTGGGATTGAGCGCCAGGAACTCGGGCGTCCGGCTCTCGCCCTTGAAGAGGTCGAGCTCGACATAGTCGAAGTCGAGCCCGAGCTGCGTCAGCAGCAGGCGCACCTTGAAGCCGTTGCCCGAGATCAGCGAGTCGTAGAGTCGGTAGGTCATAGGCTGCGTCCCGAAGAGAGCGCGTTGTGCTCCAAGCTATCCTGCAAGCGGACGAGGTCACCCCGTTTGGCGACGTCGTCGACGTAGGCGATCACGGCGCCCAGGACGGCAAGGCCGAGCAGGATGGCGATGAAGAGGATCAAGCGCGCGCGCCGCGGCCGCTCCCAGGTCTTGGGGAAGATCGGTCCCTTGGGCTGATCGAGATCGCGTTCGTGCGGCGCAACGGAGCCTCCTGGCCGAGGCACCGTGTGCTTCACGATCTCTGTGATTTGCCCAGGCGGATAGGGGCCAGGATCGACGGCGGCCATGCAGTTACTCGGCGGCCGCGGCGTGCAGGTTGGTCTGGATGTAGCTGTGCATGGAGGCGGCGGCGTCGCGGCCGTCGCGGATGCCCCAGACCACCAGCGAGGCGCCGCGCACGATGTCGCCGGCGGCGAAGACGCCGGGCAGGCGGCTCATCTTGGTCTTGTGGTCGATCAGGATAGTCCCCCAGCGGCTGACCTCCAGGCCCGGCTCGCCGAACAGCTTCGGCAGGTCCTCCGGGTCGAAGCCCAGCGCCTTGATCACCAGGTCGGCCTCGATGTCGAAGGAGGAGTCCTCCAGGATCTGCGGCGTCTGGCGGCCGGTCGCGTCCGGCATGCCCAGGTGCACCTTGGCGGCGCGCAGCTTGGAGACCCTGGTCTTGCCCTTGACCGCCTCGGGGGCGGAGAGCCAGAGGAACTCCACGCCTTCCTCCTCGGCGTTGGCCACCTCGCGCTGCGAGCCCGGCATGTTGGCCCGGTCGCGGCGGTAGAGGCATTGCACCGAGGTGGCGCCCTGGCGCACGGCGGTGCGCACGCAGTCCATCGCGGTGTCACCGCCGCCGACGACCACCACACGCTTGCCCTCGGCCCAGAGGCTGCCGTCCTCGATCTCCGGCACCTGGTCGCCCAGGTCACGCCGGTTGGAGGCGATCAGGTAGTCGAGGGCCGCCACAACGCCTTCGGTGCCGACGCCCGGTACCCTCAGCTCGCGCGCCTTGTAGACGCCGGTGGCGATCAGCACGGCGGCATGGCGGTTGCGCAGCTCGTTCAGGCTGATATCGCGACCGATCTCGCAGTCGAGCTGGAAGGTGACGCCGGCATCGCGCAGCAACAGCACCCGGCGCTCGACCACCTCTTTCTCCAGCTTGAAGCCGGGGATGCCGTAGATCAGCAGCCCGCCGCCGCGGTCGTAGCGGTCGTAGACCGTGACCTGGTAGCCCAGCTTGCGCAGCTCCTCGGCCGCGGCCATGCCGGCGGGGCCGGCGCCGACGATGCCGACGCTCTCGGCCCGCTCCTCGCGCGGGGTGACCGGCTTGACCCAGCCCTGTTCCCAGGCGGTGTCGTTGATGTAGCGCTCGACCGAGCCGATGGTCACGGTGCCGTGGCCGGACTGCTCGATGACACAGCTACCTTCGCAGAGACGGTCCTGCGGGCAGATGCGCCCGCAGATCTCAGGGAAGTTGTTGGTGGCCTGGCTGACCTCGTAGGCCTCCTGCAGCCGGCCCTCGGCGGTCAGCATCAGCCAGTCGGGGATGTTGTTGTGGACCGGGCAGTGGACCTGGCAGAAGGGAATGCCGCACTGCGAGCAGCGGCCGGCCTGCTGCTTGGCGCGCTCGTCGGTGAAGTTCTCGTAGATCTCGCGGAAGTCTTCGCGACGCTGGGAGACGGCACGCTTGTCCGGCATCTGCTTGTCGAGTTCAATAAAGCGTAGCATTCGGTTGGCCATAGCCTGCCTTGTCCTCCACCGGAGCTGCGTCTCGGTCGTCGCTGTGTGACTGCTGCCGTGCGTCTGCGTTGCCAGAGCAGGCTCTCGCGTTTCGACCGAGGCGTCCCGGTCGAGCGGCAGATTTCATAGCCGAGAAGAGCGCATAAATCCAGCGGAATCTGCAAGAAAGGTCAAGTTGTATGACTAAATTTGCGGCAATGCTCCTACCAGACTGCACAGCGGAGAGCCACTTCGGTCGGCTTTCTTGAAACTGGGTCCGAATCGGTCCTTTCTAGCGTGCTGGCGACGCGGCGGTGCTGGTCTATAAGGGTGTTCCGCTCTCGCTTTTCGGGGCCTGCCATCGTGCCGCTCTATCTGCTCGCCATCCTCGCTCTGGTACAGGGCGTGACCGAGTTCCTGCCGATCTCTTCCAGCGGACATCTGGACCTAACCTGGATCGGATTCCACGGCCTGGGCGTGGTGCCGAGGGAGATCGATCCCAGCCAAGAGCTGGTGCTGGACGTCGCCGTCCACGTCGGCACCCTGGGTGCGGTTTGCTTCTACTACTGGCGCGACCTGCTGCGCATGGCCGGCTCGCTGGTGACCCGCCGGCCCGATCCCTATCGCCGTCTCTTCTGGCTGCTGGTGCTCTCGACCCTGCCGGTGGTGGTGGTCGGCTATCTGATCAAGGACTGGCTGCCGCTGGTGAAGGGCGATCTGGCGCTGATCGGCTGGACCACCCTGGGCTACGGCATCGCGCTCTGGCTGGCCGACTCCTTCGGCATGACCTTTCGCGAGATCCGCCACCTGGGCTGGAAGGACGCGGTGATCCTGGGCCTGGCCCAGACCCTGGCGCTGGTGCCGGGGACCAGCCGCTCCGGCATCACCATGACGGCCGGCCGTCTGCTCGGCATGGATCGCAGTGAGGCGGCGCACTTCTCGCTTCTAATGTCGATCCCGACCATCGTCGCCGCCGGTTTCCTGGCCGGCCTCGACCTGGCGAAGGCCGAATCCGCGCATCTGGGGCTGGATGCGGTGGTGGCGGCCGCGCTGGCCTTCGGGGCGGCTCTGCTGGCCATCATGCTGATGATGAACTGGCTGCGGCGCGCCAGCTTCCTGCCCTTCGTGGTCTATCGTATCTTGCTGGGCGGAGCGATCTTGTTCCTGGTCTACAGCGGCACCCTGGCCGACTGGGGCTGGCAGAGCGGGCTTTAGAGGAAGGGGGCAACGTGAGGAGTAGACGCGGGTGACCGAGGAGTCCGAAGAGCCGCTCTCGCCGGAGAGCATCGCCGCCCAGGCCGGGCACTACCTGGACGAGGCCAGCGGCGCCATCGTGCCGCCGATCCATCCCTCCACCACCTTCGCCCGCGACGCCGACTACGGCCTGCGCATGCCGAGCAGCTACAGCCGTTACGGTACGCCGAGCTGGGACACGGTCGAGAGCACGCTCGCCCGGCTGGAAGGCGGCGCGGCGGCGGCGGTCTTCGCCTCGGGCATGGCGGCGGCGATGGCGGTGGTCTGCGGGCTCCGTCCCGGCGACCACCTGGTGGCGCACAGCGGCATCTACTGGGCGCTGCGCAGCTTCATGGGCGACTTCGCCCAGCGCTGGGGCTTGACCTTGGACCTGGCGGACCTCTCGCAGCCGGGTGCGCTCGGCCGGGTGCTGCGGCCGGGCGAGACCAAGCTGGTCTGGCTGGAGACGCCGGGCAATCCGCTCTGGGAGATCCTCGACATCGCCGCACTCGCGGCCGAGGCCAAGGCGGCTGGTGCGCGGGTTGCCGTCGATAGCACGGTGGCGACGCCGGTGCTGACCCGGCCGCTGGCGCTGGGCGCCGACCTGGTCATGCATTCCGCCACCAAGTACCTGAACGGCCACAGCGACGTGTTGGCCGGCGTCTTGGTGACGGCAGAGAAGGACGAGGCCTGGCAGCGGATCCTGGCCAACCGGGCCGGCTATGGCGGCACCTTGGGTCCCTTCGAGGCCTGGCTGCTGCTGCGCGGCCTCAGGACGCTCTTCCCGCGGGTGCGCCAGGCCTCGGCCTCGGCGGCCAGGATCGCCGAAGTCATGCGCGAGCATCCGGCGGTCGCGCAGGTGCTCTACCCGGGGCTGGCCGACCATCCGGGCCACGCGCTGGCCGGCCGGCAGATGCAGGGCGGCTACGGCGGAATGCTCTCGCTCAGGCTGGCCGGCGGTTTCGATGCGGCGGCCCGGTTCTGCCGCAAGGTGCGCCTGTTCCATCCGGCAACCTCGCTGGGCTCGGTCGAGAGCCTGGTTGAGCACCGGCGGGTGATCGAGGGGGAGGGGAGCTTGGTCCCCGATGACCTGGTCCGCGTCTCGATCGGCCTGGAGGCAGTCGAGGACCTGATCGCCGATCTGGACCAGGCACTCGCCAGCCACTAGAGCAGATCGTGATCAGGTGGAATCACCTGATCACGTGAATCTGCTCTATCTTTCAAACTTATAGAGCAGGATTCAGATGACAAATCGTTTCGATTTGGCGTCATCCTGCTCTAGGGCCTACAACCAGACGAAGTCGCTGGCGGTGAGCTGGTTGGCCAGGGTGACGCCCTCGACCACGAAGGCCATGTCGGCCGAACCGTCGCCGTCCTGGTCGACCTGGACCTGGCCGGCACCGTCGAAGCGCGCTTCCGAGTTGCCGCCGCCGGTGAAGGCCGCCGCGCCGATGTAGGCGAAGGTCCCGCTCTCCAGGCCGGTGGCGAAGACCAGCTTGTCCTCGCCGTTGGCCGCATTGACCTTGACCCCGTCGAAGTCGCCGACGACCGGCCCGCCCGAGCCGCCGAGGCCGAGGCTCGTTCCGTCGAAGAGGAAGGAGTCTGCGCCCTCGCCGCCGAAGGCCGAGGCCCCGGAAGCCAGGATAAGGGTGTCGTCGCCGCTCTCGCCTTCCAGGAGGTTGGCGCCGAGACCGCCCGAGAGCCAGTCGTCGCCGTCGCCGCCCCGGAGGTGATTGTCGCCGCTGTTGCCCTGCAGCCTGTTGTCCAGGGTGTTGCCGCTGCCATTGATGTTGCCGAAGCCTGCCTGCAGCAGCAGGTTCTCGACGAAGGCGGTCGCGGTGCCGTCGGGCAGGGTGAAGTCCACCTGGGCCCGCACCAGGTCGGTGCCTTCTCCGGCCAGTTCGACCACGACGTCGTCGCTGGTCCTGACCACCATAGTGTCGTTGCCGCTGCCGCCCGCCAGGGTGTTGACCCCGCCGCGGCCGTTCAGCCGGTCCACGCCGCTGCCGCCTACCAGCAAGTTGGAGAAGGTGTTGCCGATGATCAGCTCGCCGTTGGCGTTGCCGACCAGGGTGGCGGCGCCAGCCGCGTGGTGGACATTGATCTGGTCGATCCGGACCTCGCTGGCGGTGCCCAGGGTGTAGTCGGTGGCCTTGTTCCACAGCGCATTGCTGCCCGCGGCGTCGACCTCGAAGATCTCGTCGCTGGCGGTGTCGACGACGAAGGTGTCGTCGCCCGCCCCACCGATCATGACGTCGGTGCCCTCGCCGCCGTCCAGGGTGTCGTTCCCCGCATCGCCGTGGAGGCGGTCATTCCCGCTGTCGCCCTGCAGGACATCGTCTCCGCTGTCGCCATAGACGAAATCGATGCCCGATCCGCCGAAGAGGTCAAGGTCGTTGCCGCTGCCGCCGAGCAGACTGTCGTTGTCCTCGCCACCGAACAGACCGCTGTCGTCGCCGGCGTCGCCGAAGAGCTTGTCCCTGCCGCTGCCGCCGAAGAGGAGGCTGTCGTCACCGCTATGGCCAATCAGGTGGTCCGCGTCACTGCCGCCGTAGAAGCCGAGGTCCTGACCGCTGCCGCCATAGAGTGTGTCGGCGCCGCCATCGCCGTAGAGCAGGCTGTCGTCGCCGTCCCGGCCGTAGATACGATCATTGTCCGCGCCGCCGAAGATCCGAAACTCGCTGCCGGCGCCGCCGTAGATCCGATCGGCGCCGCTGCCGCCCCAGAAGGAGCTGTTCCCGACCTCGCCGCCGTAGAGATGGTCCTTGCCGTCGCCTCCGTACCAGCCAGCCTCTCGTCCCGATCCGCTGTGAAGCCAATCGTTGCCGCTGCCACCGAACAGACTATCGCCATTGTAACGGCCATAGAGCCGGTCGCTACCGCTCAGTCCATAGATGTGGTCGACCGCACTGGTCCCGACCAGGGTGTCATTGGTCGTCGTCGTGCCGTAGATCAAAGTCATCTCTGTGATCCTTCCCCCCAAGAAGAGGTTATATGATCACCGAAAAAGACATCTTTGCAATGCAAAAGTAGAAAAATTGCTTGTTAGACAATATTTAAAATTGAGCGAATGACAAAGAATAAGATGAAACGAGATAGTGAATAGGCGAGATGAGATAACGATTATCAATAATTGTATATTATTGATGTAAGCGCGCGGGTTCCAAGGGGAAACGCCGCGGCTATGGGGCTGCCGTCGCGAACCTCTTCAAGGGGCGGCTGCTGCAAGGGAGCCCGCACGCTATCGTGCTGTCAGGCTAGAGCCATGCGAAGTCGCTCGTCGTCAGCAGGTTGGCTGCGGTGACGCCATCGATGAGAAAGGCCTGGTCGACGCTGCCGTCACCGTCCTGATCGACCTGGATCTGCCGGGGGCCGTCGAAGCGCGCCTGGGAGTGGCCGCCGCCGGAGAAGGCCGCCGCGCCGATATAGGCGAAGCTGCCGACCTCCAGCCCGGTCGCGAAGACCAGCTTGTCCTCGCCGTTGCCGGCGTTGGCCGAGACACCGTCGAAGTCGCGCAGCACCGGACCGCCGGACCCGCCGCTGCCCAGCGGAGCCCCGTCGAAAAGGAAGGTATCCTGGCCGGCGCCGCCGAAGGCCACGTCGCCGGAGGAGAGGAGGAGGGTATCGTTGCCGCCTTCGCCCTCCAGCCGGTTGCTGCCGGACCCGCCGTTGAGCCGGTCGTCGCCGTCGCCGCCGCTGACGCTGTCGTTGCCGCCGAGGCCGGCCAGCAGGTTGTCGCCCGTGTTGCCTTCGACGGTATTGTCCAGGTTGTTGCCCCAGCCGCCGATGTTGCCGAAGCCACCCTGTAGGCGCAGGTTCTCGACGAAGCCGTCGCTGCCGCCGTTCGGCAGGGTGAAGTCGACCTCGGCGCGGACCAGGTCGCTGCCGTTGCCGGAGAATTCGCGCAGCCGGTCCGCACTGGTGGTGACGATGAAGGTGTCGTCGCCGCTGCCGCCCATCAGGGTGTTGCTGCCGCCGCCGCTGTTCAGCCGGTCTGCACCGCTCCTGCCCAGCAGCGTGTTTGAAAAGGCGTTGCCGATCAGCAGATCGTCGCCCTCGTTGCCGACCATCCTGGCATTGCCGGCCGCGCTGTTGAGGTTCACCCGCTCGACCAGGATCTCGCTAACCGTGCCGAGGGTGTAGTCGGCCGCGTTGGAGCGCAGCACGTCGTCGCCCTGACCGGTTCCGTCAAACAGGCGGTCGGTCGCGGTGTCGACGATGAAGGTGTCGTTGTTCTTGCCGCCGTAGGCCGTGTCGCTACCCGAAGCACCGTTCAGGCGGTCGCGGCCCTGGTCGCCAAACAGGGTGTCGCTGCCGGAGCCGCCGACGAAGATGTCGCTGGAGGAGCCGCCGGCCAGGCTGTCATTGCCCGATGCACCGAAGAGGGTGTCGCGGCCGCTGCCGCCGAACTGCGTGTCGCCGCCCGCCTCGCCGTGTAGGACGTCGTCTCCACCATCGCCCGATAGGGTGTCGCCACCCTCCTCGCCGAAGAGCTGGTCGTTGCCCGCTTCGCCGTAGATGCTGTCGCCACCGCTGCCGCCGACAGCGACGTCCGCGCCGCTTCCGGCATAGATCAGGTCGTCCGCCTCGTCGCCGTAGAGCCGGTCGCTGCCGGACTCGCCGGCCAGCGAATCCTCGTGACTGCCGCCGTAGAGGCTGTCGTCGCCCAGACCACCGGCGAGAAGGTCGATCCCGGAGCCACCGTAGAGGCTGTCTTCACCGCTATCGCCGCCCAGTATGTCGGCCCCGGTCCCGCCCGCGATGCTGTCCTTGCCGCTGCCGCCGAAGAGCGTGTCCTTGCCATCCCCGCCGATGAGGCGGTCGTCGCCCTCGCCACCGACGAAGTTGCCGAGCACGATGTCGTCGCCGCTACCGCCGTTCAGGGTGTCCCGGCCGGAGCCGCCGGTCAGGTAGTCCTTCCCACTCCAGCCGTAGAGGTCGTCATCCTGTGAGCCACCGTAGAGGCGGTCGCTGCCGGTGTCGCCATGCAGGTCGTCATAGCCGATGCCGCCGTAGAGGCTGTCGTCACCCTCTTCGCCACGGACTCTGTCACTGCCGGAGCCGCCGGAGGCGCGATCGTTGCCGCTGCCGGCGAAGACATAGTCAAAGAAGCTGCCGCCGAAGATGCTGTCGTCGCCGCCCGCGCCGAAGACCCGGTTTCGCCACCCATATTCGGCCTGCACGTCGATGATCGTATCGGCGCCCGACCCGCCGTAGATCTCGTCGCCGCCGGTGCCGCCATAGAGCCGGTCGGCCCCGGAACCTCCATTGACTCGGTCTCCATCACTGCCGCCGAAGAGGGTGTCGGCGGCGTTGAGGCCGAAAAGGAGGTCTCTGCCATTGCCGCCGTAGGCGGTACCGCCGTCAAAGCCCGGCTGCAGGTTGTCATACCCGCTACCACCGAACAGGAGGTTGGTTCCCTCGAAGCTGAACAGCGAGTCATCCCCGCTGCCGCCATCCAGCCGGTCGTTGCCGCTGCCGCCGCGGATAAGGTCGTTACCGTCGCCTCCGTAGAAGCTGTCGTTGCCGCCGTTCTTGGTGGACTGGTCGTCGATGGTGTCGGAACCGCTGTCGCCGATCACCATGTCGTCGCCGTCGCCGCCCACCAGGACGTCGTAGCCGCTGTGGCCGCGCAAGTAGTCTTTACCATCGCCGCCGAAGATCTCGTCGTGGCCGCCGGCGCCGAAGAGGGAGTCCTTGCCACTGTTGCCCTGGATGGCGTCGTCGCCGTTGACCCCGTGCAGATAGTCGTTTCCCGAGCCGCCTGTGAGCGTATCGTTTCCGGCATCGCCGAAGACCGAGACGTCGTCGCCGTCGCCGGCCTCGATCACGTCGTCGCCCAGCCCGCCGCTCAGCAGGTCGATGCCGGCGCCGCCGAAAATGAAGTCGGCGCTGGTGTCCTGGACCAGCAGCTCGTCGATGGTGTCGTCGCCGTCGCCGCCGAAGAGCGTGTCGCTGCCGGTCTGGCCGTAGAGCCAGTCGCCGCTGCTGCCGCCCTCGAGCTGGTCGACGCCAGATCCGCCATAGAGATAGTCGAAGCCGCTCTCGCCCAGCAGGTGGTCGGGCCCATTGTCGCCGTAAAGGCGGTCCGATCCGGTGCCTCCCGCAACAAAATCATCGTCATTGCCGCCATAGGCCGTGTCATTGCCGCTGCCCGCGAAGATCTGATCGATACCGCTGGCCCCATAGAGCGTGTCGTCGCCGCCGATTGCAAAGAGCTGGTCGTTGGCCGAGAGACCGAGCATCACGTCGGTGAGGTCGGTTCCTTCCAGCACATCGTCCAGGTCGGTTCCGGTGATCGTTGCCATGACTGCTTCCCCCTGATGATGACCCCGATGCTACTTGGAGTTTATCAGGAGGGCCTGGGGATTGGTACCGGCCGCTGTGGGGCCGCGAGGGGGAGCGGTGAGGGGTCCGCAAGGGGCGATCGGCGGCAATCTGGCCGGGCTGCAATCGAGCATTTGACAGGGTGGGGGGAGAGGCGCTAAATCCGGCCTCCCGTTGACCGCGACGGCCATCTGCTGGCCGGCCCTTGGGCGTGGTCTGGACGGAGGGGTGGCCGAGCGGCTGAAGGCGGCGGTTTGCTAAACCGTTATAGGGGGATAACTCCTATCGAGGGTTCGAATCCCTTCCCCTCCGCCATTTCAACGGGTTTGCTCCTGCTTCACACATACATGACTGTTGCACCGCTCAACGGGAGATGACCCTATGCCCCGCTGTCTGATGCTCGACGTGGATGGCGTGCTGGTGACCGGCCGGCCCTGGGCCAGTGATATCGAGCGGGATCTCGGGATCGTGCCGGAGCGGTTGCAGGCGCTGTTGTTTCGGCCGCACTGGGCGGAGATCGTGATCGGACGGAAAGACCTGCGCGTCGTGCTGGAAGGGTGTTTGCCAGAGCTGGCGCCCGGCCTTTCGGTGGACGACTTCCTGGGCTACTGGTTCGCGCAGGATTCCGACCTGGACCAGACCCTGCTCGCGGAATGCGACGCGCTCCGGCGGCGCGGCCTCCGCATCTTCCTCGCCACCAACCAAGAGCACCTGCGGGCGGCCGATCTGATGGAGCGGTTGGGGCTTGGCCGGCGGGTGGAGGGGATGGTCTATTCGGCCCGGGTCGCAGCGAAGAAGCCCGAGCGCGCCTTCTTCGAGGCCGCGCTGGCGATCAGCGGTGCGCGCGCCGAGGAGACGCTGCTGGTGGACGACAGTGCGGCCAATGTCGCCGCCGCCCACGCGGCCGGCTGGCAGGCCCACCACTGGACCGGGCCTGCGAGCCTGAGCGCGCTTCTGGAGGACCTGCCGGGTTAGCTCGGCACCGGACCCGGGCGCTGCTGGTAGAGCCAGGTCTCGGTCAGCGGGGTGCCGTCCCGGTGCAGGAAGGCGCGCAGCTCGGCGGGCGCGCCCGGCTCGGGCGTGAAGTCTAAGACCAGGCGCCAGCGGTCGGTCTCCGGCAGGTGCTCGACGAAGCTGCGGCCGATCTCGCCGGTCGAGGCGGTGATGTCGAACGCGACCACGGCATCGGGCGGCAGGGTCGAGAGCTGGCCGCCGGCGGCCTCCAGCACGTACTTGATGACGCCTTCCGGGCGCACCGTGCCCTCGGCGCCGCCGCGGCCGGTGCGGGTCGCGGTGAACTGGGCCAGGCCCTCGGACGGGTAGGGCTGCTCGCCCTGCCAGTGCAGGCGGTAGCGGTAGGCCAGCGCGTCGCCAGCCAGCGCCGGCTTGGCCGGGTTCCAGTAGGCCACGATGTTGTCGTGGATCTCGTCGTCGGTCGGGATCTCGACCAACTGCACGCTGCCTTCGCCCCATTCGCCCAGCGGCTCGACCCAGAGGCTGGGCCGCAGGTGATAGTTCACCCCGTCGAGATAGTGCTCGAAGCTGCGGTCGCGCTGCAGCAGGCCGAAGCCGCGCGGGTTCCGGTCGAGAAAGCTGGAGGTCACCACCGTCTCCGGGTTGTTCAGCGGCCGCCAGATGCGCTCGCCGCCGCCGCTCCAGATCGCCAGGCCGTCGGAATCGTGCACCTCGGGACGCCAGTCGAAGGCGGCGTGGCGGTTCGATTCCGAGAACCAGAACATCGAGGTCAGCGGCGCGATGCCGAGGCGGGCGATGTCGCGGCGCAGGAAGAGCCGGGCATCGACCTCCATCACCACCCCGGCCCCGCGCTGCAGGGTGAAGGCATAGGCGCCGGCGATGCTGGGGCCGTCCAGCAGGGCATGGACCATGATCGACGAGGGGTCGTTTGGCAGCGGCTGCAGGTAGAACTCGACGAAGTCCGGAAACTCCTCCGGCTTCGGCATCGCGGTGTCGACGGCGATGCCGCGGGCCGAGAGGCCGTACTGCCCCAGCGCGCCGATCGCGCGGAAGTAGGAGGCGCCGAGAAAGGCCGCCCAGTCCTGCGTGCGCCAGTCGTCGCGGGTGCGCGATTCGTGCAGGCGGAAGCCGGCAAAGCCGGCGTCGGGCGGCAGCTGCCGCGCCACGCTGTCGGCCGGCATGTCGAAGGTGTCCGGGCTGTATAGGATCTCCTGCGCCTGGCCCTGTTCCACCGCGAACATCCGGACCCGGCTGGGGAAGTTCTGGCCCAGCGGGAAGAAGGTGGCGGGGTAGGCGCCCGGTCCCTCGGCGAAGAGGGCGTGGTCGCGCCGGTAGTGGATCTTGCCGGCGGCGTCGTAGTCGATCTGTTGCACCACCTCCGGCAGGGGGTGCCGGGGCGCCTGGTAGGCAGTGCCCGCCAGCCTGCGTGCCCGCTCGACCAGGGTCTCGAAGTCGAAGGGCGTCGCCGGGCCGAGGTCGACGCGCCGCTGTCTCTCCGCCGCGCGGCCTGCTGCCGGCAGCAGGGTCAGGGCCGCTGCGCCGGTGAGAAAGCTGCGTCGGGCGATCACGCTGTCCATCGTGGGCAATCCTCTCTCGTCTTTGCTGTCTGTCACGCGGTGCCCCAGCGCCGGGGCAGGGTGGCCGCCGCGTCTTTCGGCTTGCTGTCCGCCGGTGGCTCGGCCGGATTCGCGTCGGGCTGGGCCGAGGCCGGCTCGGCCGGGAGGGAGGGGGCGGCCTCGCCGGTGCCGGGCTGCGAGCCCGTGGCAAGGGGGGCTGCCCCTCCTGATGCCTTTCCGGCGGGCTCTGCGCCGAGGGCGGCCGGGATGCCGTTGCCGTCGATGGCCTGCCCCATGGCCAGCAGGAGGTCCTGGTCGACCTCTCCGATCATGCCGAACTGGCGGCTGCCATGGTTCCAGAAGAGGTAGGAGAAGGGGCCCTGGTGCAGGAGGGCATTGCGCAGCTCGCCGCCTTCGCCGCCGTCGCTCAGGTAGAGCGAGAGCTGCGCACCGGCCTGGTCGCGATAGATCAGGTGGCGATGATCGACCGGACCGCTGCCGATGGCACGGTTGGCGACCAGCTGGAAGCCGAAGCGGCCGAGATCGGGAGCCGGGAAAGCGGCGCTTGCGGAGGGTTCCTCGACGGCTTCGGCCCGCTGCTGCCCGCCCGGAGCGGCCGGCGCGAGCCTGTCGCGCAGCGACAGGTCGCTGCCGAGCCAGACCAGACCGGCGAGGCTAGCGGCCATCAGCGCCGGAGCTACCATCGACCTGATCCGCGCGCGGAAGCTGCGGCCCTCCAGCAGGGCCGCAAGCTGGCTCACCTCGGCCTCGATGGCGGGGGGGAGCGGATCCTCGGCGCGGGGGTCGTGGTGGCTCCGGATCGCCTGGTTCTGACGCAGGTAGTCCTCGACCCGCGCCGCCGTCGGCGGCCGGTTCTGCAGCAGGGCCTCGACCCTTCGCCGTTCCTCCGACGTGAGTTCGCCATCGACGTAAGCGTGCAGGCTGTTGATGGTGGCGATGTGGTCGCCGAGTGATCTGACGGTCACTATATCGCCCTCCGTTCGTCTCTCGGACTGGCGTTCATCATGCGTCTCAGGGCCTCGCGGGCCCGGTTCAGGCGCGACATCACCGTGCCGATCGGCACGCCCAGGATCTCTGCCGTCGCGCGGTAGGAGTGCCCCTCCAGGGTGACCAGCAACAGCACCTCCCGCTGCTCCTCCGGAATCCGGTAGACCGCATCCCAGAGCTCGCGGCACTCGACGCGCAGCTCCTGGCTGGGCTGGCAGGAGAGCTGCGGCACCTCGTCGGTGATGGGCACGACGATCCCCCACTTGCGTTGTTGCGATGCCTGGCTGACCCGCAGGTTGTGGAGAATGGTGAAGAGATAGGCTCTGAGGTCACGGATCTTCTCGCTCTTGCCGCCATAGGCCAGGGCGCGGCGCAGGGTCTCCTGCACCAGGTCGTCGACCAGGTTGGGGTCGTTGGTGAGCGCCAGGGCATAGCGGCGCAGTGCCAGGACATGCTCGCGCAGGTCTCCGGTGGTCTCGGATGCGGCCCCGGAAGCGGTCTGGTCGCGGCCGTGCCGTCCCGGGCCGATCATGAGCCGATCTCCCGCGCCGCGATCCCGTTCAGGCCGGCTGCCGGCCTGCTGTCGTAGAAGGGCTCCACCGGCCAGCCGGCGCGGATTGGCAGCGACGGGACCATCCGGCGCTCCAGCGCCGCGCGGTAGAGCGGCAGTAGCGCCAGCACCTTCGGAGGCTTGGTCTCCTCGGGAATCCGCAGCAGGCCCGTCCGTCGCGTGAAGCCGCCGACACGGACGTCGGCCGTGAGCACGAGCAGGGGAGCCGAAACCACCAGGCCGACCGCGAGTGGCGCCAGCCAGAAGAAGAGGACCGGATCGACCAGCAGAGTGAAGCCGCAGAGCGCGATGCCGGCCGCGGTCTCCAGGCGCAGGGTGACGAGCGCGTCGCGGAGCCCGAGGCGCTGGGCATCGCGCACCTGCGGGTCCCAGCCAACCGCGCGCCCCAGCAGCACGGTGAGGACGAAGGCGCAGTGCCTCAGCATCATCAGCGGGGCCAGCAGGGCCGAACAGAGGATCTCCAAGCCGGTGCCGGCCAGCAGTCGGGCGGTGCCGCCGTGCGCCCGCCGGGTCTCCCGCCCGGCCAGGGTGACGGCCAGGCCGAGCAGCTTCGGTCCCAGCAGCAGCAAGGTCGAGAAGGCCAGCAGGACGGCGTAGAGCGCCTGGTCGCCCGCGCTGCCGCCGGCCGGTACGCCGCCCTGCAGGGCCACGATCACCGCGAGCACCAGGAAGGCGAGCCAGAGCAGCGAGCTGGCATAGGCCATGATCCCGAAGAGGAAGTTCAGGCGGCTCATGGGATGCAGCCCGCGGGCGAGGAGCAGCCAGCCGTGCTGCAGGTTGCCCTGGCACCAGCGCCGGTCACGCTTGAGATGGTCCACCAGGGTCGGCGGCGAATCCTCGAAGCTCTCGAGCGGTGCGTAGGACAGCCGCACCTCCCAGCCCGCCCGGATCAGCAGTGCCGCCTCGACGAAATCGTGGCTCAGGATCTCGCCGCCCAGAGGCGCGCGGCCGGGCAGGGTCGGCAGGCCGCAGCTCTCCATGAAGGGACGGATGCGGACGATGGCGTTGTGGCCCCAGTAGTTGGCGGCGCCGAGCTGCAGGTAGCTGATGCCGGCAGCGACCAGACGGCCGTAGACCGAGGCGGCGAACTGCTGGAGACGGGCGAAGAGGCTGCGGCCGTTGACCGGCCGTGACCAGAGCTGGAGCAGCGCCAGGCGAGGATTGCGGTCCATGGCGCCGACCATCGCCGCCATCGCCTGGCCGGACATGATGCTGTCGGCATCGAGGACGACCATGTACTCGTAGCGGCGCCCCCAGCGGCGACAGAAATCCGCGATGTTGCCGGTCTTGCGGCCGACGTTCTCAGGGCGGCGACGGTAGAAGAGACGACCCTCCGCCTTGAGCAGGCGGCAGCTCTCGCACCAGGCTCGCTCTTCCGCCGCGGCTGCCTCCTCCTTGCGGCTGTCGCTCAGCACGAAGAAGTGGAACTGCCGGAGCGCGCCGGAGTCCTGGAGCGAGCGGTAGATCGCCTGGATGCCGGCGAAGGTCCTGGCGACCTCTTCGTTGTAGATCGGCATGACGACGGCAACGCGCGGCGAACGGCCGGGGCGCGCAACCAGCGGACGGCGTGGCTGCCGCAGCGGGTCGGTGGCGGTTCCCGCCATGGCCAGGACGCCAAAGAGAGAAATCAAGAAATTGGCACCGATCCACGTTTGCAGGCACAAATACACTGACAGAAAGAAAATTTCTGCAAATGTGGTGCCATTGTGGCTTAATAAGTGATAGAAAGTGGCAGTACTCGATAGGGTTGATAGTGTTAGGAAGGAAACGAAGAACCAGTGACGCGCTTTCCAATAGGACCCGCTGGAACCTACCATCCTGACCTCACGGAGAGTGTCTTGGGCTGTGTGTCCTTTGTATTACGAGAGGGGAAGACGTTTCATCCGGGTGAGGGCGAAGAAAAATCGGAGGGTTGCGCCGAACTCGAGGGATTGGATCGGCATCTCCCCCGGCAATTCCGCCGGTGTTCCACGCTGCAGCGCACCAAAGGCCGTCAGGGATGCGGCGGGGTGACGCGTCGTGATGCTCGCCCTCGAAAAGGTCAGGGCGCGGGCAATTCCGCTTCGGCTGATCGCCACCGGATCGGGGAGGTGCACGGCACTGCTTTCCTGCATCACAGCCTAGGTCCTTTCTGGGTTTCAAGACCGCCCGAGGCGGCTCCTGATGGGCGCACAGTCTTTCCGGTTTCGATCCACAGACTCTCGACCGCGTGATTTGTTCCATCGCGCTGCTGACCGCCGAGGTCGCAGGGAGGCGTCCCGACCTCTCCTGCGTGAGGTTGTTGCTTCGATGGCGCTGTCTCCGCTCGGTGGCGAGGTCCTGCAGTCCGACAGCGACTACCTTCGGATCGAGGCCGGCGACGACCGGGGGACGCGGCCCGAGCGGCGTTTCGGGCAGCGGCTTGCCGGCGGTGCGAAGGGGGGCTACCAAAGGCCTGTCATGCCAGGCTCCGACACGCAAAGCGCTCGTCAGGTGAACCGCCACAGCGGCGGGGCTCGCTCCCTCTTTGCCGCCGATCACCGCGAAGAGCCCTACTGGTGGACGGCGGCACCTCCCGCAGCCTTCGAGGCGTCCAGGGTCGACCTGCAGGGGCGTAAGGCCGAGGTCGTCGTGGTCGGCAGCGGCGTCACCGGCCTGGTGGCAGCGCTGACCCTGGCACGCGGCGGTGCCGATGTCCTGGTGGTCGATGCCGGCCGGATCGGCGCCGGTGCGGCCCGTCGCAACGCCGGCTTCCTCGGCCGCACCCTGAAGCGCTCTCTTCTCTGGCTGGAGCAGCATCACGGTGCCGAGCAGGCGGTCGGCATCTACCGCGAGCTGGACGAGGCCCTGCAGACGGTGGAGAGCCTGACGGAGGCCGAGGGGATCGCCTGTCACTGTCGTAGGGTCGGGCGTTTCATCGCCGCCAACTCGGAGCCGCACATGCGCGACCTCCTGGAGGATCTGGAGGCGATGAAGCGGAGGCTGGGCTTCGGCTACGAGGCGGTCTCCAAGTCCGATCTGCGGGCGGAGTTGGCTTCGGAACGCTACGTCGGCGGTGCGGTGGTGCCGGAGCTGGGCTCGATCCATCCCGGCCTCTATCACGCCGGTCTGCTGCAGCGGGCACGCGAGGCCGGGGTGCGCTTCCAGCAGGAGACGGAGGTGCTGGGGATCGCCACGGACGGCAGCCGCAAGGCAGTGGCAACCACGGCGGGGACGCTTTCCGCCGGCCAAGTGGTCCTCGCCACCAACGGCTACACCACGCGGCACCTCTCCTGGTTCGCGCGGCGACTGGTGCCCTTCCACGGCTACATGCTGGCGACAGAGCTCTTGTCGTCCGACCTGATTGATCGGGTGCTGCCGCAGCGCCGAACCTATCTCGACACCAAGATGAACATCGACTTCATCCGGCCGGCACCGGACAGCGAGCGCATCCTCTTCGGCGGCATGACCGGCCGCCTGAACCAGACCGGCCAGAGCCTGGTGCCGGAGCTCCATGCCCGCCTGGTGGCAATCCTGCCGGACCTGAAGGGGGTGAGGATCAGCCGCTCCTGGACCGGCTTCTGCGCCGGGACCCTGGACTTCATGCCGCATATCGGCCAGCGCGACGGCGTCCACTTCGCGCTGGGCTACAACTTCGCCGGGGTCCCGATCGGCACCCTTTTCGGCCAGAAGCTGGCGGCGCGGATTCTGGGCCGCGGCAACGGCCAATCCTGCTTCGACGTCGAACGCTTTCCAGCGCTTCCCTTCGCCAGGGGCCGGGGACTGATCCCACCTTTGGCCATGCGCTACTTCGACCGGCACGACCGCAAGATCGCCGGCGGCGTTTGAGCCGATCGTGCACCTGGTTGCGGCATGCAGCGCGGTCGACTTGCTGATAGCGACGGACGCCCCGGTGGTTGTGACCGTTGCCTCTTCGCTATGACCGTGCAGCGAATCGGTGGAGTGGAGGTTTCGTTACCTCTGTTCAGGAAACCGCTTGGGCCCTCCCTGTAAAAGACTGTATCCTGTAGAGACCTATTCGAATTGAGGGCAAAGCAGCCGATTAGGTCGAGGGTCCAGGGGTCATGGCCATTCTCATTGGCATCACGGGGGTGAACAGCACGCTCACGGGTTCTGACCTGGCAGATCGGATCTACGGAAACAGCGGTGATGATTTACTGGATGGGGCGGCTGGTCCCGACACGATCTTCGGCGGCAGCGGCTTTGATTTTCTGCTCGGAGACACCGGTCTCGATACGCTCTTCGGCGGCGCCGGTGCGGACGGGCTGGCCGGTAACTCGGGCAACGACAGGCTCTTTGGCGGTAGTGGCGGCGATGTTGGTCTGCAGGGCGACGTCGGTGCCGACAGTATTTATGGCGGCAGCGGTGACGATTCCGTCCTGACCGGCTTCTTCGGCGACGACCGCATTTTCGGTGATGGAGGACTGGACCGAGGCTTCTTCGGGGGCGAAGGCGCAGACAGCCTCTACGGCGGCAGAGGGAATGATGCCTCCATCGAAGGCGGGACAGGGGCCGACCGGGTCTTCGGCGGTAGCGGCGACGATCGCCTCCTGTTCGGCGATGGGCCCTACTACGCCAGTGGCAACGACCGCGTCTACGGCGACAGCGGCAATGACGCCACCGTCTTCGGCGGGAAGGGCGATGACGCTCTCTTCGGTGGAGATGGCGACGACAGCTCCTTCTTTGGCGAGGAGGGCGCCGACTCTCTCTACGGCGGAGAGGGGAACGATAGCTCTTTCTACGGGGGTGACGGCGACGACGTGCTCTCCGCCGGCGCAGGGACGGACTTCTCCCTGTTCGGCGGTGCGGGAGACGACACGCTTAGAGGCAACGATGGCAAGGATCGAGAGTTCGAGGGCGGGTCGGGGGCCGATACCCTCTATGGCGGCAGTGGCAGCGAACTGTCGTTCTTCGGGCGTCTGCAGAACGACCGCCTCTTTGCCGGGTCCGGAGACGACGGCCGCTTCTATGGCGGTTATGGCAACGACAGGCTTTACGGCGACGATGGGGCGGATGGGTTCCTCCGTGGCGATGACGGCGACGACAGGCTCTATGGCGGCAGCGGCGGCGACGGTTTCGCCGAAGGGGAGAGTGGCGCCGACACGATCTTCGGCGGCAGCGGGCCGGATTCCTTCCTATGGGGCGGCAGCGGAGCCGACCGTATCTGGGGCGGTGCCGGCGATGAAATCGGTCTGCGCGGCAACGACGGTGACGATCAGGTTCGTGGCGAGCAGGGTAGCGACACTCTCTATGGCGGGAGCGGCAAGGATACCCTCTTCGGTGGGGAGGGTCATGACGCGGCCTTCGGGTATTCGGCCAACGATCAGCTCGTCGGCGGCAGCGGCACCGACCTCCTTTTCGGCGATCAGGGGCGAGACCGTCTGAACGGCGCGTCCGGGAGCGACGCGGCCTTCGGTGGCAACAACAACGACACCTTCATCATCGACACAAAGACCGACCTGATCTTCGACGGGGTGGGCCAGGGTGACGACGTGCTGCGCTCCAACGCCGGCGACTACACGCTCGGGACCGCTGCCGAGGTGGTGATCGAGCGGGTGAACCTCAATCCGGCTGCCGGTGCCGCCAAGATGGCCGGTAACGCGAACGACGACCTACTGATCGGCAACTCCT
Source organism: Rhodospirillaceae bacterium N.6G (assembly GCA_046233115.1). Lineage (GTDB taxonomy): Bacteria > Pseudomonadota > Alphaproteobacteria > Kiloniellales > JACOMY01 > JACOMY01. The sequence continues at coordinate 849,363 of JBJXHM010000001.1, forward strand.
TCTCCAACGTATTGCTGGGGCGTAGCGGCAATGACCGGCTGAACAGCCGCGGCGGCAGCAACAACATGACCGGCGGCAGTGGCGACGATACCTTCATCGTGACCACCAGCAGCGACAACGTGCGGGAGTTCTCTGGCCAGGGGACGGATCTGGTGCGCGCCGAAAGCGACTTCACCTTGCTCGATGGAGGGGCGGACGCCTTTGTCGAGAACCTCCGCATGCAGGCCGGCCTCGGAAACCTCGAAGGGTCCGGCAACGGTCTGGACAACACCATCGAGGGGAACAGTGGCGGCAATCACCTGCGCGGGCGCGGCGGCGACGACCTGATCCAAGGTGGCGCCGGCAGCGACACCCTGGACGGCGGCGTCGGCGACGACCGGCTGGAGGGAGGCCGCGGCAACGACAGTCTGCTGATGAAATCCGGCGACGTGGCCTTCGGTGGATCGAGCAAGGACGCCTTTTGCTTCGACAGTGCGCCTCTGGGCAATGGCGGCAGTGGCGGACCGGTGATCCGGGACTTCGACGGGGTCAAGGCGAACGGCGCGAACGGCGAGGACAAGCTGGTTTTCGCGACGGGCCTGGAGGTCGGCAGCTTCGCCTACATCGGCGGTGCGGCCTTCTCAGGCGGCGGCAACTCCGAGGCCCGCTATGACGGCCCGCGCCAGATCCAGGTCGACCAGGACGGCGACGGCTCCGTCGACCAGGCCTTCCTGGTGGACGGCATTACCGCGGCCAACCTGCTGACGGCGAGCGACTTCGTGTGGCTCTAGGGTCGATCAGTAGAAGGGGAAGGGACCCGGGAAGGGGCCAATCGGAACGAGGTGCGTGATCAGGCCTGTGTCCGCCTTCCAGTGATGCAGGAGAAAGGCCGGGGGCTCCAGGTAGGACCCGGGCTCGGCCCCTTCGGCCAGGCGCAGGGCGATGGCGGTGGTGGTGCTGGGCGCAGTCACCAGCAGGCTGCCGCCGAAGCGCAGCTGCATATGGCGATGGATGTGTCCGCAGAGCACCCGCTCGACGTTGGCGTAGCGTGAGAGGAGTGTGGCAAGGCGCTCCCCGCCCCGGCAGTTGTAGGCGTCGATGTAAGCGATGCCGCTTTCGAAGGGCGGATGATGCAGCATGACGACCGTGGGCCGCCCGCTCTCCTCGGCCAGCCGGGCCTCGAGCCAGGCGCAGGCCGCGTCGTCCACTTCGCCATGGTGCGCGCCGGGGACGGTGACGTCCAGCGCCAGGATGCGCAGCGGTCCTCGGTCGCCGATGGCGAAGTTGAGCGGCCCGCTGGCCGGCAGGTAGCCCTGGTCAGAGAAGCAGCGCCGGAAGGCCTCGCGTTCATCGTGATTGCCAGGGATGGCAAAGACCGGTTGCCCAATGGCCGACAGCGCCCGGCGGACACTCTGGTACTCCGCTTCGCTGCCCTCGTCGACCAGATCGCCGCTCAGCAGCACCAGGTCGGGCGCCGGGTCCAGGGCCCGCAACTGCTTCACGGCCAGATCGAACTGGGCGTTTGAGTCGACCAGCCCCTGGTAGAGCTGGCCGGCGGGACGAAGGTGCGGATCGGAGAGCTGTGCGATGAGCATTGGGACCTCTGCAGAATTGGCGGACGGCAGGTGCGTCGGTCTGGTCACGCCCAGGGTAGTAAGCCCGCCTGTCTCAACGCCAGGGTCCGATCGGCGCAGGTCGGGTGAACAGGACCCGCCCAAGTGCCCCCAATATTAACGATTTATCAAGAGATGACGTTTATTGTTGAGTAAAAATCCGATAGAGTTCTTGTATTAAACGGCTTCAATTAGAGGCTGCAAAAAGGATCGGCCGTAGTGTCGGCGCGTGAGCGGGCGGAGAAAAACTGCGGCCGGCGCCAAGCGGGAGAGCGCGCGATGGCTGTCATCACGGGCAAGGCGGGGGTCGATGACAGTCTGGTCGGAACCAGCCTGGTCGACACGATCTTTGGGCTGAGCGGCAACGATCGCCTGTTCGGGCAGAGCGGCGTGGACTCGCTCTACGGCGGTAGCGGCGGCGATGCTCTCTACGGCGGCGCCGGCGACGATCACCGGCTGTTCGGCGGCGACGGCAAGGATGTCCTGGTCGGCGGCAGCGGCGATGACGACTTCTTCTACGGTGACAGCGGCGAGGACCTCTTCTTCGGCGGCAGCGGGAACGATTCGATCTTCTTCGGCGGTGCCGGCGGCGACACCTTCTTCGGCGGCGGCGGCAACGACTTCTTCTTCTCGGGGCGCAGCGGCGACGACACGTTCTATGCCGGCAGCGGCAACGACGGCGGATTCAATGGCGAATCCGGCGCCGACCGCCTGTTCGGCGGCAGCGGGACGGACACCGGCTTCTCCGGCGGCGGCGGCGATGACAGGGTCTTCGGCGGCGCCGGTGACGATGGGGTCGTCTTCGGTGCGGACGGAGCTGATCGCTTCTATGGTGCGGCCGGTGATGACACCTCCGCGTTCGGCGGTGCGGGTGACGACCTGCTGGCCGGAGGCAGCGGCAGGGACGGCATCTTCCTGGGCGATAGCGGCAAGGACGGGCTCTTCGGCGCCAGCGGCGCGGACAGCCTGCTCTACGGCGGGAGTGGCGCCGACAGTCTGTTCGGTGCCGGCGGCGAGGACCGCTCTTTCCTGGGCGGTGCCGGCGCGGACCTGCTCTTCGCTGGGGAGGGCGGAGACAGCGACTTCGATGGCGGCGCGCAGGCCGACCGGCTCTACGGAGGAGGCGGCAACGATGCCAGGTTCTATGGTGGCGGCGGCCCCGACGTCATCGCTGCCGGCAGCGGTGCCGATCGCAACCTCTTCGGACAGGATGGCGACGACGGCCTTGCGGGCGACAGCGGCAACGATCTGCTCCTCTACGGCGGTGCGGGCGACGACAGCCTGTTCGGCAACGATGGGGACGACCTCTTCTTCTTCGGCGACAGCGGTGCCGATCGGCTCTATGGCGATGACGGCGGGGATTCCTACCTCTACGGCGGCAGCGGTGCGGACAGCCTGTTCGGCGGCCGTGGCAGTGACCGGGGCCTCTACGGCGCAGAGGGCGACGATGACCTGCGCGGTGGCAGCGGTGGCGACCTGCTTGCGGGCGGCTCGGGCGGGGACGAGTTGCGCGGCCAGCAGAACAACGACACGCTGCAGGGCGACAGCGGCAGCGACACGATCTTCGGCGACGAGGGCCAGGACCGGCTCTATGGTGGGGACGGCAACGACCGGCTGGGCGGCGGGTCCGCCAGCGACACCCTGGAGGCCGGCATCGGCTCCGATCGGCTGAACGGCGGCTCGGGCAGCGATACTGCCGCCGGGGGCCAGGCGAACGACACCTACATCGTCGACCGCGCCACCGACGTGGTACTCGAGACCGCGACTGGCGGAGCCGAGGACGTGCTGCGCTCCGACGCGCCTTCCTACACCCTGGCCGGCGGTGCTGCGGGCTATGTCGAGCGGGGCAACATCAACCGCATCGCCGGCGACGCGCGTCTGGAGGGCAATGGCCGCGCCAACACGCTGATCGGGAACTCGGGTGACAACCGTCTGACCGGCAAGAATGGCGACGACATCCTGAACGGCCGGGACGGCAGCGACAGCCTGCTCGGCGGCGGCGGTGACGACACCTTCATCGTCGACACCGCGAGTGACCGGGTGATCGAACTGGCCGGCGAGGGCACCGATCTGGTGCGGGCGGAGGTGGACTACACCCTGCCGAACGGGACAGCGACGGCCTTCGTGGAAAACCTGCGGATGCAGGGCGGCAAAGGGAACATCGACGGCACCGGCAACGCTCTGGACAACAGCATCGAGGGCAACAGCGGCGACAACCTGCTGCGCGGTCACCTGGGCGACGACGAGATCTTTGGCGGCCTCGGCAGCGACACCCTGGACGGCGGCGTTGGTGACGACCGTCTGGAGGGGAACAGCGGAGCCGATAGCCTGCTCATGGGGTCGGGCGATACGGTCTTCGGCGGCTCCGGCAAGGACGCCTTCTTCTTTTCCGGGATCAGTCTGGGCTTTGCCGGCAGTGGTGGTCCCGTGATCCGCGACTTCAACGGCCTCCTCGCCGGCGCCGGCAAGGGCGAGGACAAGCTGGTCTTCGCCACCGGACTGGAGATGGGCAGCTTCGCCTATATCGGCACCGCCGCCTTCTCCGGCGGTGGCAATTCCGAAGCGCGTTTCGCCGGATCGCGGCAGATCCAGGTCGACCAGGACGGCAACGGCAGCGTCGATCAAGCTTTCCTGATCGACGGCGTCACCGCGGTCAACCTGCTGACTTCCAACGATTTCCTCTGGCTCTAACGAGTCTAGGCGGCGCCCGCCAGTTCGAGCGCGAAGTCCCGGATATCGGCCGGCCAGCCGGAAATGCGGGCCTGGAAGCCGTCCAGATCGTCGGCGAAGAGGGCGCGCAGGGCCTCTTCGTAGCCGGAAAGATCGCCGGCAAGGGCGGTCATGAAGCGATAGGTGGCTTCCTGGCGTGCCTTCTTCCGTCCCGGTTCCTCGTCGGCGCGGCGCGCCTGCTCCACCAGGCGCCGGAGCGCCTGGGATGCGCCGCCGGGCTGTGCGGCGAGCCAGTCCCAATGCCGCGGCAGCAAGGTCACCTCGCGCGCGACCACACCTAGTTTGGGCCGGCCGCGGCCGCGCTTCTGCGACGGCATTACGGGCGGGCGCAGGCGTTCGGCAATCTGGGCGCGGTCGCCGCGCAGGTCGAGATTGATCAGGCGGCCGCTCGCAGCGTCGAAGACCAGCGCCGGCTCGCCCTGCCGCTCCTCCCAGTCCTTCACCGCGAGAGCGATCTCGATCAACGGTCCGCGGGCGATCAAGTGCATGCCGGCGAAGGCGGCTGCGGGACGGGTCTCTGGCTCGGTCATGGTCTCACTCTTGTTGGGATGTTTTTATACCCGGATAGAATTGACCTGGCAATAACACCCGGATAATAAGTGCGCCAGCTTGGAGGGCGGGTGTTCTGCAGCGTCGGTAGGAAGGAACGAGTCATGGACAGGATGGACAGGCGGGCGGCGGTTGCGGCCTACAAGGAGCGCAAGACGGCCGCGGGGCTCTATGCCCTACGGTGCAGCACTACGGGTGCGGTCTGGGTCGGTGCGGCGCCTGACCTGACGACGATCAGGAACCGCCTCTGGTTCACCCTGCGCCAGGGAGGAAACCCGCACCGCAGCCTGCAGGCGGCTTGGTCGGCCGAGGGAGAGGCGGCCTTCGCCTTCGAGGTGCTGGAGCAACTGGACGAAAAGATCGAGGGCAGCGCGCGCGATCGTGCCCTGAAGGACAAGCTGGCAGGCTGGCAGGCGAGACTCTCGGCGCGGAAGATCTGAAAGGCGCGTACGGGCTGCTCGAGTTGACCGAAATCGGCCTCGGGTTCAGTTTCCTTGGGGGAGTGTCAACGGCGTGCGGAGTCGGTCGGCATGGACAATCGAGGCCTGATCAACGGCTTCCTCCTGAACGGCGAGGGCGGCGCCAAGACGCTGGGCTGGCAGGAGGTCGCGTCCTGGACGCCGGATGACGGGGTGCTGTGGCTGCACCTGGACCGCAACAGTCTGGAGGCCTGCCACTGGGTCAGGAGCGAGAGCGGGTTGGACCGGATCACCGCCGAGGCATTGCTGGCCGAGGAGACTCGGCCGCGCAGCTTCTCCAACGGTCCGGGCCTGCTGGTGATCATGCGCGGGGTTAATCTGAACCCCGGTGCCGATCCCTCCGACATGGTGAGTCTACGCCTCTACAGCGACGGTCAGCGCATCATCACGATGCGCTATCGTCGGATCATGGCGATCGCCGATATGGTCGAGGCGCTCGGCAGCGGGGAAGGGCCGCGGAGTTCGGGCGACTTCCTGGCCCGCGTGGCCGGCCGGCTCGTGGCGCGCATGGAGCCGGTGCTGCAAGGGCTGGAAGACGAGGCCGACGGTCTGGAGGCCGACCTGCCGACGATCGAGAACGCCAAGGTGCGCGCGCGGCTGCGCGATCTGCGCCAGACCGTGATCATCCTGAAACGCTACCTCAGCCCGCAGCGCGAGATGATGGCGGCGCTGCAAAAGGAGCCGCACGCCTGGCTGTCCGACGAAGACCGCCTGCTGGTCCGTGAGGTGGGCGATCGGCTGACACGTTACGTCGAGCAGTTGGAGGCATTGCGAGAGCGCATCGCCCTGCTTCAGGACGAGTTCCTGGCCCTGCTTTCCGAACAGACCGGACACACGGTCTATATCCTGACCATCGTGGCGGCAATCATGTTGCCGCTCTCGGTGATCACCGGTGTGCTGGGAATCAACGTCGGCGGCATTCCCGGCACGTCGGACCCCTTGGCCTTCTGGATCGTGTGCGGCCTGCTGCTGGTGATCGCGGTCGGCCTCTACTGGCTGTTCAAGCGGCTGAAGTGGATCTGACCGGGACTTGCCGCGCAGTCTCTAAATAGGACTTTATGAAGTATCTTTAGGCGGCGACACTGTCAGGGGTTATGCATCTCGCCGTCGTAGTCTCGGCCGAGCGCGACGAAGTCTGCCTTGCTGCCGCCGCAGCTCGGGCACTTCCAGCGGCGCGGCAGTTCGCCGAAGGGAATGCCCGGCATGATGCCTCCGCGGTCGTCTCCCTCGGCCGGGTCATAGACGTACTGACAGGTCTCGCAGATGTAGGTACGCAACGCCACTGGCTCCTTCCTAACGATCGGCGCTGCAGGGGCTAGGCCTGCTACGCCGGGGCCGGACGAGACCGCTAGCGTCGTCAAATCGGCGGCTGTGGGCAAGAAGATAACGCCCAGGCCCGGTCTCAGCGCGGCGTGTTGATGGTCGGCCGCTTGCCGTAGCGCTTGGCCAGGGACTCCTCGAAGGGGCTAGGCTTCGGCTTCTCTTCTGCAGCCGGCCGCGGTGCCTCCGGTGCCGAGGCCTCCGCGGGCGGCTGGGTGGGTGCGCCGAAGGTGAGGCCGGCGCTGAACCCGCCAGGCTCTGCCGGGGGCGGGGCGGCCGCCGGCGTGTAGGGGGCCTGGCCGCCGCCGCCGAACAGCGGTGCGGCGAAGCTCGGGCCGGCCGGCGCCGAGGCCTGCGGGGTAGGGGGGGCCGGGGTGAAGGTCATGCCGGGCGCACTCGCGGGTGCTGCACTCGGTGCGGGTTGATAGGTCGGGCTGCCGAAGGAGGCCGCGCCGTAGGTCACGCCGCCGGACGTCCCGCCGCTGCTCGGTGCGTCGTAGGAGACCTGCGGCTGATAGGAGGCCTGAGGCTGGTAGGCGGCCGGTGCAGGCGCCGGTGCAGGCGCCGGTGCAGGCGCTGGCGCGGCGGGTGCCGGCATCGGCTGGTCAGGGCTGCCCGATGCCGACTTCGGCGGCGTGGCTCCCAGGGAGGGGCTGGCCTGATAGACCGGCTGGGCCGCCTGCCAGGAGCCGTCGCCACCGACCCCGATCATGGTCCCGGCAAAGGGCTGGAAGGCGGTCTCGGCCACCTGCCGTTCGCCGCGGATCTCGCTCAGCAGCTCGCGGTGGTCGGGAAGCTTCTGCAGCAGGTCGCGGGTCGCGGTGTTGATGTGGTGCTCGAAGTCGCGCCAGCTCTCCTCGAAGGTCAGCGGCGTCAGGGGATAGTCGCTTTCCTTCCAGTAGCCCTTCTCCCAGAGGCAGTAGAGGTAGTTCCACTCGCCGAAGAGGCCCTTGTAGAACATGTCCTGGTCGCTGGGTAGGGTGTGCTTCCAGAGGCGTAGCTGCTCCATCAGGCGCTCGGGCGGCCGGCCGGGGGCGCGGGCCTCCTGCCAGAAGGGCTCCGGCCGGTTGCTGGAGTAGTAGTGCATGCAGAGGAAGTCGCGGATCTCGGAATAGAGTCCCTCCATCCGGCGGTTGAAGGCCTCGGCGAAGGCCGGGTTCAGGCCCTCGTCGGGGAAGTAGTTGACCAGCCAGCGCCCGGCACTCTCGATCATGTAGATCGCGGTGGCCTCCAGCGGTTCGACGAAGCCGTTGGAGAGCCCGATGGCGACGCAGTTGCCGACCCAGGATCGCCGGGTGTGGCCGGTCTTCATGCGGATGAAGCGCGGCTCCGGGTCGGGCATGTCGGGCGTCAGGTCGCCGGTGTCGCGCAGGTGCTGGACGAACTCGGCATAGGCCTCTTCGTCGGTCTTGAACTGGCTGGAGAAGATGTAGCCGGTGCCCACGCGCTCGGCCAGCGGCACGCGGAAGACCCAGCCGGCGGTCAGCGCGGTCGCGCGCGTCGCCGAGGGCAGCGGCCGGTCGGTCGGGATCGGGATCTGCAGCGGCAGGGCGCGATCGTTCAGCAGGCAGTCGGAATAGGAGACGAACTCCTCCTTCATCGCCCCCTGCATGATGATCGAGCGGAAGCCGGTGCAGTCGACCACCAGCTTGATCGGATGGGTGCCGTTGCGCTCCAGCTTCAGGTTGGCGACGTTGCCCTTCTCGTCCAGCTCGACGTCGACCACGTCGTCCTCGATGCGGATCACGCCGCGCTCCACCGCGGTCTCGCGCAGGAAGGTGCCGAAGAGGCTGGCGTCGAGGTGGTAGGCGTAGGAGACGACGGCCTCGTAGTCCTTGCCGCCCAGCGGGCGCGGCCCCTTGCGGGCGGTGATGATCGCCTGATTCCAGGTCAGCGCCTCGGCCGCCTTGGTGCCGTTGATGCTGCCGTACTTCAGGAAGTGATAGCCCGGGTTGATGCCGTCCAGCGGGCGGGGAAAGTTGAAGGGGTGGAGGAAGTAGAGCGGCTTGCCGTTCTCGTCGTTGCTCCAGCCCACGAACTCGGCGGCCAGCTTGAAGGTGGCGTTGCAGCGGCGCATGAACTCGCGCTCGTTGATGCCGATCTGGCGGAAGAGGTTGGTGATGCCGCGCACCGTGGCCTCTCCGACTCCGATCGGCGCGATGTTGGGGCTTTCGATGAGCGTGATCGTGACCGGCTTCTGGTCCGGGCGCCGGTTGAGAAAAGACTGCAGAAGCAGTGCGGTGAGCCATCCCGCCGTACCGCCGCCGACGATGGTAATCTGATCGATCCGCTGGGACATCCTGACCTTCCGGAAGAACGTTTGTCGCTCGCTTTGACGGCCCCGATAGCACAAAGCCCCCGCTTTGGGGAGGGGGTGGGGCTGCGGCGGGCCTTCGCTCGGCTCGGTCCGGCCTGATTGCCGCTGCCGGTGAGCGCGTGTTACTCTGTGGCCAGAAGTAAAAGCCGCCAAAGAGAGAAGAAGGACGGCGCCATGACCGTGGTGGTTGGAACGACCGGCGTCAACGATACACTCATCGGTACCAGCCTGGACGACTATATCTATGGCTTGAGTGGTGATGACCGACTCTATGGCCTGGGCGGGCGCGATCTTCTGTTCGGCGGCAGCGGCAACGACTCTCGGCTTTTTGGAGAAAGCGGTCAGGACAGCCTGTTCGGTGCCGACGGCGACGACTCTCTCTTCTTCGGTGGGTCGGAGCAGGACGGGTTGTTTGGCGGCTCGGGGACGGACATCGCCTTCTATGGTGGTGGTGGCGACGATTCCCTTGTCGGTGACAGCGGGAATGACAGCCGCTTCTTCGGCGCTGCGGGCGCCGACAGCCTTTTCGGTGGCGACGGTATCGACGCGTTCTTCTACGGCGGCCCTGGCGAGGACCTGCTTTACGGCGGGGTCTTCCCGGATATCTCGCTCTATGGCGGCTCCGCTGCGGACCGTGTGTTCGGCGGCGACGGCGACGACAAGTTCCTGAGCGGTGGCCAGGGTAAGGATCTCCTCTACGGCGGTAGCGGGTTCGACGACGGCATCTTCGGCGGCCAGGGGCAGGACACGATCTTCGGCGGCACGGCCAACGATCTTTCCCTGTTCGGTGGGAGCGAGGCGGACACTCTCTTCGGTGGCGATGGGAGCGATAGGGTCTTGGTCGGGTCGGAAGGCGACGACCTGATCTATGGCAGCGGCGGCGAAGATACAGCGCTCCAGGGCGGCGATGGCGACGACCGGGTCTTCGGTGGCGAGGGGGACGATATCCAGGTCTTCGGCGACGACGGTGACGACAGGGTTTACGGTGGTGCCGGAAGCGATCTTTTCCTCTTCGGTCTCAGCGGCGCCGATTTGATCTACGGCGGATCCGGTAAGGACAGCGGCCTGCACGGCGGCTCCAGCAGCGAGGGTATCGCCGGCAGCGATCGGGTCTTTGGCGGCTCGGGCGACGACCATGGCCTCTTCGGCGGGGCCGCCAGCGACGGCCTCTACGGTGACCAGGGCAGCGAGACCCGTCTGCTGGGCAGCGACGGCGACGACAGCGTCTTCGGCGGCAGCGGGGCCGACGTCTCCCTCTATGGCGATGGAGACTTGATCTCAATCCCCTACTTCGGTGACGACAGCGTCTTCGGCGGCAGCGGCGACGACACCAACCTGCTGGGAATGAGCGGGACCGACAGTCTCTTCGGCGACGAAGGCAAGGATTTCCTGCTGTTCGGGGGCAGTGGCGACGACCGGATCGCTGGTGGCGATGGCGATGATACCTACCTCTTCGGCTTCGACGGCGCCGACCGCATCTACGGCGGGTCCGGAAACGAGTTCGGCCTGCGTGGCGGATCGGGCGGCGAGGGGGCGGGCGGCACCGACCGGGTCTTTGGCGGAAGCGGCGACGATCGGGCCATCAGTGCAGGGGCTGGCAACGACACGCTCTACGGCGGCGACGGCGACGACAGTACCCTCTGGGGCGGTGCCGACGATGACCACCTCTTCGGCGGCAGCGGCAACGACGCCTCGCTGCTGGGTGACGTCGCCTACGCCCCCGTCGGCGACGATCGACTCTATGGTGACGCTGGCGACGACTCCTTCCTGTTCGGCACCAGCGGGTCTGATCGGCTCTATGGCGGCGGGGGCCGGGACAATGGCCTCTACGGCGGATCGGGCGCGGACCTGATCGAGGGCGGTGGCGGCATCGACGGCAGCCTGGACGGCGGGGACGGCAACGACAGCATCTATGGTGGCACCGGCCTTGACGCGATCCTGTTCGGAGCCTCCGGAAACGACAAGATTGCCGGCGGTGCCGGTGCGGACTCCTATTTCTTCGGCGGTCTCGGCAAGGACTCGCTCTATGGCGAGGCGGCAAACGACACCGCGCTGCTGGGCGAGGGCGGGGACGACAGCCTGTTCGGCGGCAACGGCGCCGATACCTCGCTGATCGGCAGCAGCGGTGACGATGCCCTCTACGGCGATCAGGGCAACGACTTCCGGCTGCTGGGCGGGTCGGGCGAGGATCGGGTCTTCGGTGGCAGCGGCAGCGACGGCGTGCTGATCGGCAACAGCGGCAGCGATGTGCTCTACGGTGGCAGCGGCAGCGACTTCCGCATCTATGGTCTCGCGGGCGACGACAGCCTTTTCGGGGGAGACGGAAACGACAGCCTGGTCGGCGGCGGGCTCGGCAATGACCAGATCTTCGGCGGTTCCGGCTACGATCACGACCTCTCGGGCGGCTCCGGCGATGACGAGCTGCGCGGCGGGGCGGGCGGCGACACGCTGTTCGGTGGAAGCGGGATCGACCGGTTGTTCGGCGCGGATGGCGACGACACCCAGAGCGGCGAAGCGGGCAACGACTTCTTCGTCGGCGGCAGCGGCAGCGACCTGCTCTACGGCGGTGAGAACCGAGACCGGCTGAACGGCGGGTCGGGCAGCGACACCGCCTATGGCGGGCGCAACAACGATACCTTCATCGTCGATACCGCGGGCGACCTGGCGCTGGAGACGGCGAGCGGCGGCCTTGACGTCATCCGCTCGAACGCGGCGGCCTACACCCTGGCCGGTGGCGCCGAGGGCTTCGTCGAGCGGGCCAACATCAACAACGGGATCGGCAATGCCAGCCTGCGCGGCAACGAGCACGCCAACACTCTGCTGGGAAACAGCGGAGACAACCTGCTGTTCGGGCGGGTCGGCAACGATGTCCTGAACGGCCGTGGCGGCAACGATACCGCGGTGGGCGGCACCGGCGACGACACCTTCGTCGTCGACACCGCCACCGACCAGGTGCGCGACGACACTGGGGAGGGCACCGACCTGGTCCGCGCGGAGGCCAGCTACACCCTGCCGGATGGCGGTGCCCACGATTTCATCGAGAACCTGCGGCTTCAAGCTGACTTCGGTACCATCGACGGAACCGGCAACGCGCTCGACAACACCATCACCGGCAACTCGGCCGACAACCGGCTGTCGGGGATGCAGGGCGAGGACCGGCTGCAAGGTGGGCAGGGAGCGGACATCGTCTTCGGCGGCCAGGGCGGCGACCGGATGGAGGGCGAGGCCGGCGCCGATACCTTGACGATCGGCAAGGACGACACCGCCTTCGGCGGCAGTGGCGAGGACTGGTTCTTCTTCAGAGGCCCGCTGGTCACGGCTGACCAGGTGATCCGGGATTTCCAGGGGCTCGCCGATCAGGGCGCCAGCGCCCACGACCAACTCGTTTTCGCCACTGGGCTGGAAGTCGGCAGCTTCACCTACATCGAGGCCAAGGCTTTCAGCGGCGCCGGCGATAGCGAGGCCCGCTTCGCAGGCCCCAGGCGGATCGAGATCGACAGCGACGGCGACGGCAGCGGCGACATTTTCGTCCTGGTCGACGGGGTGACCGCGGCCGAGCTGCTGGAAACGGGCGATTTCCTCTGGCTTTGACAGGCTGAGGGCAATCGCGACAGCGAGGGGCTAGGCGCCCCGGGAGGCTGCGCATGGGAGTCATCGTCGGCACCGCGGGTGACGCCAGCACTCTAATCGGCAGCAGCGTGGGAGATCAGATCTACGGCCTGAGCGGCGGAGACCGCCTCTATGGGCTGGAGGGTGACGACCTGCTTTACGGCGGCAGCGGCGACGAACAGCGCCTGATCGCCGACAGCGGCAAGGATGGTCTCTTCGGCGGCGACGGCGCGGACTCGCTGCTGTTCGGCGGGGAGGGCGCGGACTCGCTTTTCGGAGGGAAGGGTTCGGACCTCGGCCTCTACGGTGGCCTTGGCGACGATCGTCTCTTCGGAGGGGACGGCGACGACACCTCCCTGATCGGGGGCCGGGGCGACGACACGCTTTCCGGCGGTAGCGGCGTTTCCGGCGACCGCGCCTTCTTCGGCGGCAGCGGCGCCGACGTCCTGTTCGGCGGTAGTGCCGACGACCGCTACCTCTATGGCGGGACGGCCGATGACCGGGTTTACGGAGATGCCGGTTCCGACACCTCTCTGCGTGGCGATGATGGCGACGACAGGCTCTTCGGCGGCAAGGGCAAGGACCTCCGTCTCTTTGGCGGATCTGGAAGCGATCGTCTGGACGGCGGTCCTGGTGACGATAGTGAGGCCTATGGTGGTGACGACGATGACAGCCTCTTCGGCGGCGGTGGTCGCGACAGCTTGCTCTTCGGCGAGAGCGGCGACGACCGGGTCTTTGGCGGCGAGGGCCAAGACAGCCTCCTCTTCGGCGAGTCGGGTGCGGACCTGGTCTACGGTGAAAGCGGCAACGACCGCTATCTGATCGGCGGGCATGGCGACGACCGTCTGTTCGGCGGCGATGGCGCGGACAGCTTCCTCAACGGCTACAGCGGCAAGGACTATCTCTTTGGCGGTGCGGGCGCCGATGCCTCGCTCTTTGGGGAGAGCGCCGACGACAGGCTTTACGGGGGCAGTGGAGCCGACAGCAGTTTCTACGGCCAGACAGGAGCGGATCGCATCTTTGCCGGCTCAAGCGACGACCGGCGGCTGGTCGGCGGTTCGGGCACCGATCTGATCTATTCCGGCGGCGGTGACGACGACGGCCTCTTGGGCGGGGAGGGCGACGACAGCCTCTTCGGTGACGCCGGTGCGGATTCAGCCTTCTATGCGAACAGCGGGGCCGATCGTCTCTTCGGCGGCGCGGGGCGCGACCAGAACCTCTTCGGCGGAACGGGAGACGATCTGGTCTATGGCGGTGGCGGGCACGACAGCTTTCTGTTCGGCGACAGCGGTGCAGACCGACTCTACGGCGCGACTGGACAGGACCAGGTCTTCTTCGCCGGCACGGGGGACGATCGCCTCTTCGGCGGTGAGGGCGACGACCAGGATCTGGATGGTGGCGACGGCGATGACAGGATCTATGGCGGCGCAGGGGATGACCGGCATTTGCTCGGCCGGTCTGGCGTGGACCTCATTCGCGGCCTGGACGGCAACGACATCCTGCAAGGCGATAGCGGCGGCGATACGCTCTTTGGCGGCGCGGGTGACGACCTTGCCATCGGTGGCCATGGCAACGATCGCTTTGTTGGCGGCTCGGGGTCCGACACCCTCTTCGGTGCCGAGAACCGCGACCGGCTGAACGGGGCCTCGGGCAGCGACACCGCCTTTGGCGGCCGCAACGACGACACCTTCATCGTCGATACCGCGGGCGATCTGGCCCTGGAGACCGCAGCGGGCGGCCTGGATGTCATCCGCTCCAATGCCGATGCCTACACCCTGGCCAGCGGCGCCGATGGGCATATCGAGCGAGCCAACATCAACAGCGGCATCGGCAACGCGCGACTGCGCGGCAACGAATTCGACAACACGCTTCTGGGCAACAGCGGCGACAACCTGCTGTTCGGACGCGAGGGCGACGACGTCCTGAACGGCCGCGGCGGGACCGACACCGCGGTAGGTGCGATCGGCAACGACACCTTCGTCGTCGACACCGCCACCGATCAGGTCCGCGACAAGTCCGGCGAAGGCGCCGATCTGGTGCGCGCCGAGGCGAGCTACACCCTGCCGGATGGCGGTGCCAATGACTTCATCGAGAACCTGCGCCTGCAAGGCGGGTTCGGAAACCTCGACGGTACCGGGAACTCTCAGGACAACACACTCCAGGGCAACAGCGGCGACAACCGCCTGGCCGGCAACCAGGGCACCGACTGGATCGTGGGCGGAGACGGCGACGACACCCTCTTCGGCGGCCAGGGCGGCGATCGGGTGGCAGGCGACAGCGGTGCGGATACTGTGCAGGTGGGCAAGGACGACACTGCCTTCGGCGGCAGCGGTGCCGACTGGTTCCTCTTCGGCGGCGCGCTGGGGAGCGGCAGCCAGGTGATCCGGGACTTCGACGGCGGCGCGGGCGACCGCTTGGTCTTCGCGACCGGCGCCGAGGTCGGCAGCTTCACTTACGTCGGGGCCGCGATCTTCAGCGGCAACGGCAACAGCGCGGCGCGCTACGCCGGGCCGCGGCAGGTCGAGGTCGATAGCGACGGCAACGGTAGCAGCGACGTGACTGTCCTGATTGACGGAGTGACGGCCGCCGGCCTGCTGACAGCCACGGACTTTCTCTGGCTCTAGGCGATGGCAGCTCTGAAGGGAGGGCCCCATGACCTTGATACTTGGAACGCCAGGCGTCGACGACACGCTCTCGGGAACCAGTCTTGCCGACAGCATCTATGGTCTTAGCGGAGACGATCGGCTCTACGGGTTGGAAGGCGACGACCGGCTCTACGGCGGCAGCGGTTACGACCAGCGGCTCTTCGGGGAAAGCGGGGCTGACTCCGTCTTCGGTGGCGCCGGGGCGGATTCCTACCTCTTTGGGGGAGAAGGAGACGACTCGCTCTATGGCGGTGACGCCGGTGATGCACGTCTCTATGGGGGCGATGGCGACGATCGGGTCGACGGAGCCACGGGCCCTGACAGTCTGCTGGTAGGCGGGCCAGGTGCCGACCGAATCTTCGGTGCGGATGCCGTCGACAGCGGCCTCTTCGGTGGCGCCGGGTCTGACCGGCTCTACGGCGGAGGCCTCAGCGACCATTCGTTCTACGGTGGATCGGCGAGTGATCGCCTCTATGGTGGAGACGGTGACGAGCGCTCGCTGTTCGGCGATCAGGGGGCGGACTTGATCGTTGCCGGTTCGGGCGTGGACGTCAGCGTCTGGGGTGGCTCGGGAAATGACCAGATCTTTGGTGGCAGCGGCATCGACGCGAGCTTCTACGGCGGCGACCATGACGACACGGTATCGGGCGATGCGGGGGATGATTCCATCCTCCGGGGAAATAGCGGTACGGACAGGATCTATGGCGGCGAGGGCAAAGACTACATTCTGATTGGTGGCAGCGGCGATGATCGGGTGTTTGGTGGACTGGGAGATGATACGCAACTATCCGGGTTTATCGGTGCAGATCGTATTTATGGAGGATCTGGAGACGACCATCGCCTGATTGGCGGAACCAGCGTCTTCGAGGACCTGTTTGACCCTGACTGGATCTTTGCGGGATCCGGTGACGATAGCTGGCTGTCAGGCGTCGAGGGTGATGATTCGCTCTATGGGGGAGATGGCGACGACACCTCTTTCCGCGGCGACACCGGCAACGATCACCTCTTCGGTGGGAGTGGCGCCGACACCTCCCTCGTCGGGTCGGATGGCGACGACTACGTCTTTGGTGGCAGCGGCAACGATCTCCTGCTCTTCGGAGCCAGCGGCAAGGACCGGCTTTTCGGCGAAGAGGGGCAGGACTTTGGCCTGTACGGCGGTGCGGGCGACGATCTGGTCTTGGGCGGTGCGGATCGGGACGGCAGCCTGGACGGCAACGCCGGCGACGACAGCGTCGATGCCGGTGCCGGGGACGATGCCGTGCTGTTCGGGGGCAGCGGCGCGGATTGGGTCGAGGGAGGAGGTGGAAAGGACTCCTTCTTCTTCGGCGGCCTCGAGAGTGATCTCTTGTACGGGGGACTCGGGTCCGACACCGCTCTCTTCGGCGGGGGCGGCGACGACAGCCTCTTCGGCGGCAGCGGCAATGATCTCACCCTGGAGGGGGGGTCCGGCAAGGACCGGATCTTCGGAGATGCGGGCAACGACACGACGCTCGAAGGCGGGGCCGGAGACGACCTGCTCTACGGCGGTATAGGGGCGGACTCCGTCTTCTACGGGGCGGAGGGCAACGACCGGATCTTCGGCGATGCGGACGCTGACAGATACCTGTCGGGCGGTACCGGCAATGATCGTCTCTATGGCGGTGAGGGGGACGATTCCTTTCTGCTCGGTGAGGGGGGAGACGACTGGCTCTATGGGGGTGAGGGCGACGACCTTTCCCTCTCGGGAGGATCCGGTAGCGACCGGGTCCGTGGCCAGTCCGGCGACGATGTCCTCTTTGGTAACAGCGGCGTCGACACGCTGTTCGGTTCTGACGGAGACGACACCTCGGCAGGCGAGGACGGCAATGACCGCCTGGGTGGTGGTTCCGGTGTCGATAGGCTTTACGGCGGCATCGGCAGCGACCGTTTGAACGGGGGCAGCGGCGTCGATACCGCCGAGGGCGGGGTCGCCAACGATACCTTCATCGTCGACACGTCTGCCGACGTGGTGCGCGAGACTGCGGCTGGCGGGGCCGAAGACGTGCTGCGCTCCGATGCCGATGCCTACACCCTGGCCAGCGGCTCCGAGGGCCACATCGAGCGGGCCAATATCAACAACGGCGTCGGCAATGCACGGCTGCGTGGCAACGCGTTTGACAACACGCTGGTCGGCAACAGCGGCGACAACCTCCTCTTCGGCCGCCAGGGCGACGACATTCTAAACGGTCGGGAGGGAACGGATACCGGCGTGGGCGCCATTGGCGACGACACCTTCGTCGTGGACACGGCGACAGACCAGGTGCGCGACAAGGCGGGCGAGGGCACTGACCTGGTGCGTGCCGAGACCGACTATACCCTGCCGGATGGCGGCGCCGACGATTTCATCGAGAACCTGCGCATGCAGGCCAACAACGGCGATATCGACGGTACCGGCAATGCCCTCGACAATAGGCTCGAAGGCAACACGGGCGCCAATCGGCTGGCCGGCAACCAGGGCGCGGACTCGATCGAGGGCGGTGCGGGCGACGACCGCCTCTTCGGCGGCGGCGGCAGCGATCGTATGGAAGGCGAAAGCGGCGCCGATACCATCGCTATGGGACGTAACGACACGGTCTTCGGCGGCAGTGGTGCGGACTGGTTCCTCTTCAACGGCGCCCTGGGCTCGGGCGATCAGGTCATCCGCGACTTCGAGGGCTTGTCTGTGCTCCCCGGTTCGGCTGCCGACAAGCTGGTCTTTGCCAGCGGACTGGAGGTCGGCAGTTTTGCCTATGTCGGCACCGGCGCCTTCAGCGGCAACGGCAACAGCGAGGCGCGCTACGCCGGACCGCGGCAGGTCGAGGTCGACAGCGACGGCGATGGTAGCAGCGACGTGACTGTCCTAATTGACGGAGTGACAGCCGCCGGCCTGCTGACGGCCACGGACTTCCTCTGGTTATAGTCGCTGCGCGCGCGCCCGCTTCCGCTCGCTCAGCAGGTTGTAGTAGTTGCCGAAGAGGATGAGGCTGCCGCCCAGCAGGATCCAGACGTCGAAGGGCTCGCCGTAAAGGAAGATGGCGATCACCATCACCAGCGGCAGCCGCAGGAAGTCGAAGGGGGCGACGGTCAGGGCGTCGGCCCGGCGAAAGGCCTGGACCAGGCAGGCATGGGCGCTGAGGCCCGCGGCCGCGACGACGGCCACCCAGCCGGTCACGGGCCAGCTCGGCGCCACCGGCTCCCAGAGGGTCGGCAGCGCGCTGAGGATCACCTGCACCATCGACATGTAGAAGATCACCTGCAGCGGGCTCTCGGTGGAGGTCAGGCGCTTGGTCATGATCAGGCCGCCGGCAAAGCCCATGGCGCCGATCAGGATCGCCAGGGTGCCGCTGTTGACCTCGACCACGCCCGGACGGACCACCGCGAGGATGCCGAAGAAGCCCAGCAGCAGCGAGACCACGCGTCCTTTGGTCAGGCGCTCGTGCAGGAAGATCGGTGCCAGGATGCCGACCCAGAGCGGTGCTGTGAACTCGATGGCGAAGACCTGCGCCAGCGGAATCACGCCGATGGCATAGAACCAGCCGTACTGGCCGATAAACTGAAAGACGTTGCGGACCCCGTGCTCTTTCAGGCGCCGGGTCGCCAGGCTCGCGAGCCCCTTGGCCGACAGCAGTGCCACCGCGATGACGATCGCGATCCCGACGAGGCTGCGATAGAAGAGCAGCTGGATCGCCGGCAGCTCCGCCGAGGCCTCGCGCGCCGAGACGGCCATGAAGATGAAGGAGACCAATGCGCCGCCCATCCACAAGGCCGCCGCAAGGGGCGCTTGGCGTGCATCTTTGATCTCGTGCGAGGCGGCGGTCATGCCCACTGCTTAGGGGGTGCGGTGCATCCTTGCCAAGCGGCGCTCTCTTATAGGTGCCATGCGCAGCCGCAGTGAGAACGGCCCTTCCGCTCTAGGCGGCGTACCACTGGTCGTCTTCGTAGAAGGGGCCGGGACGTTCTTTCAGGTCCAGATACTTGCAGACCTGCGGTTCGGGACCGAGCGGTATCGACTTGCCGTCGCGGAAGGCCCACTCGCCACGCTGGCTGGTGGCGGCGCGGGCGTAGGAGGAGATGCCGAAGGCGCGGTCCTGCTGGGTGTCGTTGGGCTGCGAGCCGTGCACCGTCAGCAGGGTCCACAGGGCGAGGTCGCCGGGCTCCAGCTCCAGGTCGACGATCGAGGCGGGGTCGAGGCCGGCGGCGAGCAACTCGCTCTCCTGGGTCTGACCCTTCATCAGCGCGCCGCCCTCGTCGGAGAGGCCGAGGTAGCCCCTCTTGTGTGTGCCGGGAATGACTCGCAGACAGCCGTTGGCCTTGGTGGCCGGATCGATCGCGAGCCCGGTGGTGACGTAGTCGAGCCAGACCGGCCGCTCCTGCATGTCCTTGGGGCGGAAGCGCAGATCCTGGTGCAGACGAAAGCCGGTGAGGCCGGCGCCGGGCGGTTTCCAGTGGATCTGCTGGGCGATCTGCTTGATGTCCGGGCCGATCAGCGGCTCCAGAACCTGCAGGTAGGCCGGGTCGCGGCGCAACTGCTCGAACAGCGGGGAGATCCAGGAAAACCAATGCGCCTGAAGCACATAGCGCGTTCCTGTGACCCGTTCCGGCAGGATCTCGAAGTAGAGGTTGCGGTCGCGGTAGCTGGCGTGGTGCTTCAGCCCTTCCTCGTAGATGCGCCGCGTTTCGGCCTGTACCTCACGCATGCGCTCCTTGGAGAAGAGCCCGCGCACGATGGCATAGCCCTCTTCGCGGAACTGCTCGACGTAGTTGCGGTTCTCGTTGGCGGTCCCGATCGACATGGCCGGCCTCTTGGCTGTTGTGCCAGGGTGGTATAACCGAATTGGTAGATCTTGTCTCTAAAGTAGATCGCGATCAGGTGGAGTCACTCGCGCCGCTCCCGGCTCACTCTTCAAAGCCGAGGCTGGAGGGCAAGAATGCCTCCTCGACAGTCAGTAACTTCGAGGCCAGGCCTTGGTCGTACGAGTAGCGGAACAGCGTCTCGAAGGTCTTGCGGTTCGGCTCCATGCCATAGGGGTAGAAGTTCCTTCCCATCAGTGCCCGCGTATCCTCGAGCTCCGATGCGTACCAGGGCAGCATATCGTTGGCCCAGCCGGCACGGTCCTTGGCACGATAGGCATCTGTCTTCGCCGCCGAGTAAGCGTCGAAGACGGCTCTGGCCAGCCAGGGATGTGCCTCGGCGGTGTCGCGGCGGATGGCCAAGACATGCATGATCGGGAAGAGGCCCGTGCGCCGGTAGTAGTCCTGTTCCACGGTCCGTGCATCGGGGAAGAGACGCAGGACTCGGGGATCTCCCTGGATGTAGGCAGCGGGGGTGGCGGCGTGGATCAAGGCATCGACCAGACCGGCAAGCAGCATCTCGCTTTCGTCGAGGCCGGGAGGGCCGTTCTCAATCTGCAGGCCAGCGGGCAAGGCCTGTTCTTCGGCCGAGATCTTGCCGGCCTCCCGGGCTGAACTGTCCTTGCTGGCAATCACCCAGGTCATGTCGGATGGCCGCAGGCCGTACTCGTCTTCGAGCAATCCCCGGATCCAGGTCAGAGAGGTCGAGGAATAGCCTGGCGTCCCGACGCGTCGCCCCTTCAAGTCCTCCGGCGTTTCGATGCCCGCATCCCGGTGCACGAAAATGCTCTTGTGCCGAAACTGCCGAAGCAGCGGGATCGGGAGCAATGCATAGTCACGGAACCCTGCGTTGGCGTGGGCGAGCACGAAGGGATTCAGTCCCAGTTCGGTGATCTCGTTGCGGCCACCTCCGGAGAAGGCAGCCGTGTTCATGTCGCCGATGGCTCCCTCGACGAAGGTCGCGTCGGTGCCTTCGATCTCAATTCGGCCATTGAACAGAGCTGCGGTCCGATCGAAGCGGTAGCTCGAAACGGTGATTGGAAGCAGGTTGGATTGAGCCAGGCCTCCCGTGGCACTCAGGGACAGGCAGGCCGCAGCGCCACCTGCAGTGAGCGCAAGGAAATCGCGTCTGTGCATGGCCGCTTCCTCTGATCGTCGCTTTGGCCGCCCGTCGCCGCGAGCGGCCGTCCAGCCCCTGAGCCGCCTACTGCTCGTCCAAACGAGTGACCCCCGTATAGGGTTCGCCGCGGGCGACCGGGGTGTGGGGGAATTTCTCGATCAGCGCTTCGTGCCGCGCCCGCATCGCGTCGAACTGTGCCCAGGTCCACAGGAACTCTGCCATCATCGGGTGCTCTTCGCGCGGGTCCTTGTAGAGATCGAAGAACTCGGCACCCGCCAGCCCGCCGCCGCTCAAGGCATAGTGGCGCTTGAACTACTGTTTCACGATCGATCCAAGCTTGGGCCCCTTGTAGGTGAAGACGTAATCGCGCCGGCCGTGCCTGTCGCCATTCAAGAGCAACGCAGTCTGGTCGATGCCGTCGATCACCCGATCGTGCGGGATCTGGTCGTAGCGTCCGGCGAGACGGGCGAAGGTGTTGAACAGGTCGGACACATGGATCATGTCGCCGGCCACGCTGCCGGCCTCGATCACCCCCGGCCAGTAGGCAAAGGCCGGCACGCGGATCCCGCCTTCGGTGACATCGTTCTTGCCGCCGCGGAAGAAGCCGTTCTGCCCGGTTTCGGGGTGCACCGGTTCCATCGGCCCGTTGTCCGCCATGGCGACAATCAGGGTGTTCTCGGCAATGCCGAGTTCCTCCAGGAGCGCGATGATCTGACCGATCTTCGCGTCCATCCGCTTGATGCTCTCCGCCGAGGCGGTGGCGTGCTGGGTCGTAAAGGGCCGCATCGCGTCCTGATCCGCAATCTCATAGACGTTCGGCCACCATTGCAGCATGAAGGGCTTGTCGCTTTCGGCGTACTTGCGGATGAAGTCGAGCGTGCGCTCGAACATGCGGGCGTTGGCGTCCTGATACTCCGCGAATGTCTTTGGCGTGGCGAACTCTCGAACGTCACCGCCTTCGGTGCCTTCGACCGTCCACATCCAAGTCAGGGGCCGGAAGCTGTCATCGAGGAAGTATTTCTTGTCGTAGCCATCGGGGCTGTAGGCAACGCTGAAGCCTGTGTTCTCGGCATCGGCCGTGAACATCTGCCCGGCAAACTGGTTGTAGAGGCTGAAGATGGCCTCGTCCCAACCCTGGCTGGTGACATAGCCTTCCTCTTGGTCGCCGAAGTGCGCCTTCTCGAAGAAGCCGGTGTGATAGCTGTCGTCCACGACCTCGGCGATGGTCACCTCCGAGGCCGGTAGGCCCATGCGATGGATCGGGAAGATCGGGAAGATCATGCCCGAGCGTACGGCTAGCCGCCCGGTGGCGGCAGCAACCCGCGTCGGCGTGCAGGAGGGTTCTGTGTACATTCGGGTGAAGGACATGCCTTCGCGTGCCATCGCTTCGATGTTTGGCGCCTCGTAGCCGGAGATGTCGGTCAGCAGCCGATGTCCGACCGCGCCGTAGCGCATGTCGTCCCAGAGGATGTGGATGATGTTCGGCTTCTTTCCGAACTTCTCTTCCAGTTCGGCCAGCTTGGCCTGAATCTCTACGTCTTCGGCCAGCCAGCGTTCGCCGTTCTGCTGCCAGAGCCGTTGGAATTCAGCGTCGTAAATGATGCCGTCCGGCGTAAGGGTGTCCTGGGCCATCGCCACGGCACAGGAAAAACCGAGGGCCGAAGCAAGAACCGATGCAGTGAGGAGCGCTTTCTTGAACATGTTTGCCTCGTGACTATCAGCTGTCGGAGCAGAACCTCGCGCGGCAGGTGTAAACCTAAAGACCTGGGGCGCGTTCCGACCTTTCCCACTGTTTCAAAGTACAGGAAGATGACTTGTCCCGTGATTGAAAATCCGCAAAAATTTGGATTATGAGCGAGAATGGGAGCGCTGGGCCTGTACGCCTGGTAGACGCTGATTTCCACGATATTGACGCGCTGATGATGGCCGTGCGCGATTGGAATCTAGACTTCCGCCTCCTGGGACGCCCACCTTCTGAGCGTGTCGGACGGATCGTCCAGTCCACTCTCGGGGCGCTGACGGTCGGCCATGCAAGGCTCTCCGCGAGCCTCGAACAGTTCGGCGCCGCGCCTCAGGGGCGCACCACCTTCGTGATCATGGAAACCGGTATGCGGCGCCTCTACTGGCGCGGCCACGAAACGGATTGCGGCAGCCTGCTGATCTACAATGACGGCAGTGAGATTAGCTGTTTTTCGGGAAGCGATTTCGACATTCACGCCCTGTCTCTCGACGAAGAATCCATCGCTGAAGCCTGCCAGGCCCTGGAAATCGACCTGCCCCCGCAGTGCGATCGATCGGAGGTGGTGGCGGCGCCAGCGCACAGGCTTGTCGGTCCGCGCCGGGGCATGCGCGCGCTGAGATCGGGCGCGGCGGGAGTCTCGTCCGCGACTCTCTATGGCGTCGTCCTCGATCTCGTGGATCTTTGGGTCTCTGGCCGGCCGAAGCCTCCGCCGTCGCGACTGCGAGACCGGGCTCTCAGGCGAAGCCTGGACATCCTTCATGACTTGGCTTCGACCCCTCCGGGGCCGCACCAGTTGGCGCAGATGGTCGGTGCCAGCGATCGAACCCTGCTGTATGCGTTTCGCGAGCGCTTTGGCATGACACCTGCCGCCTTCATGAAGGCCCGTCGGCTCGCGGCGGTCCGCCGAGACTTGCAGGTACAACTTCCCGACCGTTCGACCGTTTCGGACATCCTTGCCCAGCACGACTTCTGGCATCTAGGCCAGTTCGCGAAGGACTACCGGAAGCATTTCGGCGAACTGCCCTCGGACACCTTGGCCCGGAAACCTGGGTAACCTCCTCCTGCTCCGGTGAGGCAACGGGTGGATCGAGACCCGCTCTAGGCGCGATCCGCCCGGGCCAGGGCCGCGTGCAGCAGGACGTTGACGCTGGGGACGGCGTCTTCCTTGGCGACGTTTTCGGCCTCGTTGTGGGTGATGCCGCCCTCGCAGGGGCAGAAGAGCAGGGCGGTCGGGCAGACGTGGGTCATGTTGTAGGCATCGTGGCCGGCCTGGCTCTGCATCTCCAGATAGCGATGGCCCAGCGTGTCGGAGGCCTGGCGCAGGAGCTGGACGCAGTCGGGGTCGAAGGTCTCGTCGCCGAAGCGCCAGCGCTCCATGATCTCGATCTCGACGTTGGCCCGCGCCGCCGATTTGCGGATCGCCTCTTCGATCTCCTTCAGCATGGTCTCGGCGCCGTGCACCTCGGGATGGCGCAGGTCGAGGGAGATGTGGGCCAGCTCGGGCAGGATGCCGGTCGCATTCGGCCAGATCGAGATCTGGCTGGCCGTGGTCTTGCCGCCCTCGGCATGGTGCGCCCAGCCGATGTCGTTCGCCGCCGCGATCAAGTAGGCCGCGCCGACCAGGGCGTTGCGGCGCTTGTCCATCGGCGTGGGGCCGGAGTGGGCGGTCTCGCCACGGATCTCGACCCGCATGCCGCGGGTGGCGTAGCCGCCGGTGACGACGCCGATGGCGAGGCCTTCGGCCTCCAGGATCGGACCCTGCTCGATGTGCAGCTCGAAGTAGGCGTCGATGGCCCGGCCGCCCATCGGCGTCGCGCCGACGTAGCCGATCTCCTTCAACGCCTCGCCGTAGGTGACGCCGTCGTTGTCCTGGCGGGAATAGGCCCAGTCCAGCGACTTCAGCCCGGCATAGACGGAGGAGGCCAGCATCGGCGGGTTGAAACGCGCGCCTTCCTCGTTCGACCAGTTCACCACCTCGATGGCACGGCGGGTCTCGATGCCTTTGTCGTTCAGGGTGCGCAGCACCTCTAGGCCGGCGAGCACACCCAGGATGCCGTCGAAGCGCCCACCGGTGACCTGGGTGTCGAGATGGCTGCCGATCAGCACCGGCGGCAGGTCGCTTTCGCGGCCCTCGCGGCGGGCGAAGATGTTGCCCATGGCGTCGACCGAGACCTTGCAGCCGGCCGCCTCGCACCAGGAGACGAATAGGTCGCGCATCTCGCGGTCGGCACTGCCGAGCGCCAGGCGGTGCAGGCCCTGGTCCCGGCCCGGCCCGATCTCGGCCGAGCGCTGGATCGTGTCCCAGAAGCGCTCCTCGTCGACGCGAAGCTGGTTGTCTCTCTTGGTCATCTCGGCAGATCTCCTCTCGGGCTGCATCCTGCTGTCATGGCTGCTCGTTTCGCAAGTCCCGGTACCGCGCCTGAAGGCAGGGTTGGCGGGCAGGAGAGGCCTGATGTGCGGACTGTCCGACAGCCGCATACCGGTGGTTCTATCTGAACTTGTTTGTTGTTTTCGTTTTAGTAACCGGAAATAGTGAGCAACTTTATGTAAAGGGCTTGCGTGTGCGAGCGCCTAGAGTCAGGCTTGTTTGGAAAGTTGGAGGCGGCAGGGATAGCCGGGAGGGCAAGTGAAGGGGTCCCGGATTCTGCGCCTTGAAGCGCAGGGCCCCCCCTGAGGAGGACCCATGGAGCAGAAGCTGGCCGCTGTTCTGGCCGCTGACATGGTCGGTTACAGTCGATTGATGGAGGCCGACGAGCAGGGAACGCTGTCGCGGCTACGCGCCCACCGCATCGAACTGATCGACCCGGCCATCGCCAAGAACCAGGGGCACATCATCAAGACAACCGGCGACGGTATGCTGGTCGAATTCCAGAGCGTGGGAGACGCGGTTCGCTCGGCGGTCGAGATCCAGGAGCGGATGCGGCGGCGGAACCAAGATGTGCCGGAGGACCGGAGGATCCAGTTCCGCATCGGCATCAACCTCGGCGACATCATTTTCGACGACGACGATATCTTCGGAGACGGCGTCAACATTGCGGCACGGCTGGAGCAGCTTGCCGAGGTCGGAGGGATCGCGATCAGCGGCGCCGTCTACGATCAGGTGGGCGAGCGGCTTGAGGTCTCTTTCGAGGGGATCGGCGAGAAGACGCTGAAGAACATCAGCCGTCCGGTCAGGGTCTACCGCGCCCTGCTCGAGGTTCTGGCGCAGGGCGTGACGAACGGGGCGGGAGCGCCGGTCGAGCGGCGCAGTGCCGCCAAGCCTGCTGTCGCGGTGCTGCCTTTCGCCAACATGAGCGGCGACCCGGAACAGGAGTTCTTCGTGGACGGCCTGACCGAGGACATCCTGACCGAGCTCAGCCGTCGTCACGAACTCTTCGTGATCTCGCGCAATTCCACCTTCGTCTACAAGGGCCAGGCGGTGAACATCCGTGAGGTCGCGCAGAAGCTGGGCGCCCAATATCTGGTCGAAGGCAGCGTCCGCAAGGCCGGCGATCGGCTCAGGGTGACGGTCCAGTTGATCGACAGCGCCAGCGACGCTCATGTCTGGGCCGAGCGCTATGACCGCAAGCTGGACGACATCTTCGAGATCCAGGACGAGGTCACCTCCGCCATCGTCGCCACCCTGCCGGGCCGTGTCGAGGCAGCGAAGCAGGAACAACTGGTTCGGAAGCGGCCCTCCAGCATGGACGCCTACGAATGCCTGCTGGCCGCCAAGGTCCTGCACCACCGCAGCAATCGTAAGGACAATGCAGAGGCCCTGAAGCTGGTGAACCGGGCCTTGGAGCTGGATCCCGACTATGCCCATGCCTATGCCTGGCGCGGCTGCATCCTTGGCCAGGCCTGGGGCTACGACTGGACCGCCGACCCCGAGGCGACCTTCTCTCAGGCGAGCGCGTCAATCGAGAAGGCCAGGAGCCTGGACGAAAACGATGCCGATGTGCATCGGCTGCTGGCCGCGGTCGGCATCATGAGCAACGATCTCGGCCGGGCGCGCTTCCACGAGGAGCGGGCATTGCAGCTCAATCCGAACTATGACCTGGTGGTGGTGCAGATGGGTGAGCTGCTGACCTGGACGGGGCGCGCCGACGAGGGCGTCGACTGGATCCGGAAGGCGATGCGGTTGAACCCACACCACCCGGCGCGTTTCTGGAGCCACCTGGGCAAGGCCTACTTCACCGCGCGAGAGTACGGTGAGGCGATCGAGGCCTTCATGCACCTCTCGACGATGGACGTCGTTCAGCACGCCTTCGTTGCCGCCGCCTACGGCTGGCTCGGCGACGAGACCGCGGCGGCTGCCCACGTGACCCGTATCCGCGAGCGGGACCCCGACCTGGACCTGGCCAGTGTCTTCGCGACGCTACACTACGAGAACGAATCCGACCTGGAGCACCTGCGCGAGGGCCTGGCCAAGGCGGGCCTCAGCGAGTCCTGAAGCTGTGCGCGGTCAGGTCAGGCCGACCTTGCCCATCTGCAGGAACTTCTCGCGGCGGGCGGTCACCAGGTTCTGCGGGTCCTTCTTGCCCAGCTCCGCCAGGCTGCGCTGCAGTGCGTCCTGCACCGCGGTGATGGCTTCCACCGGCGAGCGGTGGGCGCCGCCCAGCGGCTCGGCCAGGACCTCGTCCACCACGCCCAGGCGCTCCAGATCCTGGGCGGTCAGACGCAGTGCCTCGGCGGCCTCCTGGTTCTGCTCCGCTGAACGCCAGAGGATCGAGGCGCAGCCCTCGGGGGAGATCACCGAATAGACCGAATGTTCCAGCATCAGCACCCGGTCGGCCGCGGCCAGCGCGATGGCGCCGCCGGAACCGCCCTCGCCGATGACGACGGCGATCACCGGGATCCGGAGCGAGAGCGAGACGTCGATGCAGCGGGCGATGGCCTCGGCCTGGCCGCGCTCCTCGGCGCCGATGCCGGGGTAGGCGCCTGCGGTGTCGACGAAGGTGATGAGCGGCAGCTTGAAGCGCTCGGCCAGCCGCATCAGACGCTGTGCCTTGCGGTAACCCTCCGGCCGGGCCATGCCGAAGTTGTGGCGGACCCGGCTCGCCATGTCCGAGCCCTTCTCCTGGCCCATCACCATGACGCTGCGGCCCTGGAAGCGGCCCATACCGCCGATGATGGCGCGGTCCTCGCTGTAGAGGCGGTCGCCGGCCAGTGGGGTGAAGTCATCAATCATGGCGTCGAGGTAGTCGGTCAGGTGCGGCCGGTCCTGGTGCCGGGCCACCTGCGTCTTCTGCCAGGCGGTGAGCTTGGCGTAGGTGGTCTTCAGCAGCCGGTCGGACTTGGTCTGGAGGCGGCGCACCTCCTCTTCGATGTTGACCCCGTTGCCGTCGGAGAGATGGCGCAGGTCGGCGATCTTGCCGTCCAGCTCTGCGATCGGCTTTTCGAAGTCGAGAAAACGGCGCATGGATGGGCCTTGTTGCATTGCACTATCCGCTAGATCTAACAGAGACGCCGCCACATCTCTAGAGCAAAAGCCGAAGGGTGAGAACGCTCATAGAGTTAATTCTCCATAAAAATCAATCCTCTATGGAGAGTTCTTAGGAGTCGTTCTGGGCTAAGTCGGTAGGGGTGGCACGTGGGCGCCCGGGACCAGATCCGACAGGCGGTGCGGGTTGCCGTTCCAGGAGGCGATGGCCAGGAGGGTCTTGGCCTCTGTCTTGGTTGCGTGCGGTTGCCAGGCGCGGTGATGCAGCCGCTCGCCCGGCGCGCGTGCGATCCAGTCCTCGCCCTCGCGCCACCAGAGCGAGGGACCGGCCAGCAGGTGGTAGACCTCCTCCGCCTCGTGGGCATGGGCGGGGTAGAGGCGGTTCGGGCCGATGAAGATGGCCGAGACCAGGATGTCATCGGCCTCCAGCAGGCCGCCGGGACCGGCGATCACGCAGTAGGCGTAGTTCGCCATGTGGCCTGGAGAGACCTTGTCGTCGCTGTAGTTGCTGTTCTGGGTCCAGGCCAGTTCGGGTTCGAGGGCGGCGAAGGCAGAGCCGAGCGCAGCGAGCGGCCCGGCCGAGGCTTCTTCCAGAGCCGCGGGCAGCAGCCGCATGGCCTCCAGCTCGCGGCGCTGCGGACGGCCGCGCTTGAGCTCGGGGTCGCTCAGCCGTCCGGCGATAAGCTGAAGCGCCGTGGCTTCCTCCGTGGCACGCGTGGCCTCCTCCCGATAGAAGGAGGCCAGCGTGTCGCGAAATCGGGTCAGGGCATCCGCCATGGGAGCCGCCGCCGAGGAGGCTTAGCTGCCGGCGATCTGGGCGGCTTTCTGCACCAGGTTCTCGGCCTGGCGGATCGAGGCGATGTCGATCAGGCGGCCGTCCAGCGACACTGCGCCCTTGCCCTCGGCCTGGGCCTTCTCCATGGCCTCGAGGATGCGCTTGGCCTTGTTGACCTCGTCCTCGCTGGGGCTGAAGACCTCGTTGGCCAGGTCGACCTGCGAGGGGTGGATCGCCCACTTGCCCTCGCAGCCCAGCACCGCGGCACGGTAGGCCTGGGCCTTGAAGCCATCGGGGTCGGAGAAGTCGCCGAAGGGGCCGTCGACCGGGCGCAGGCCGTTGGCGCGGGCGGCAACCACCATGCGGGCGATGGCGTAGTGCCACATGTCGCCCCAGTGGAAGTCGCGCGGCGCGCCGTCGTCGGTCTTGTCGGTCAGGACGCCGTAGTTCGGGTTCGGACCGCCGATCACGGTGGTGCGCGCCCGAGTGGAGGCGGCATAGTCGGCGACGCCGAAGTGCAGGCTCTCAAGCCGCTTGCTGGCGCCGGCGATGCTGTCGACGTTGGCCATGCCCAGCGCGGTCTCGATGATCAGCTCGAAGCCCAGGCGCTTCTTGCGGCCGACCGCATCCTCGACCTGGGTGGCCAGCATGTCGACGGCATAGACGTCCGCGGCGGTGCCGACCTTCGGGATCATGATCAGGTCCAGGCGCTCACCGCCCTGCTCGAGGATGTCGACCACATCGCGGTACATGTAGTGGGTGTCGAGACCGTTGATGCGCACGGAGACGCTCTTGCTGCCGAAATCGATCTCGTTCAGAGCCTTGATGATGTTCTTGCGGGCCTGAGCCTTGTCGTCGGGAGCAACCGCGTCTTCAAGATCCAGGAAGACCACGTCCACCGCGGAATCGGCTGCCTTCTCGATGAAGCGATAGTTGCTTCCCGGCACGGCCAATTCCGACCGGTTCAGGCGCGCGGTGGCTTGCTCGACGATGGTAAAGCTCATCTTTCTTCCTTCCCTCGTGTGGATTGCAGCGCCCCGAGACCAGAGGTCAGGCGCCGGAAACCGTTGAACGTGACGTTAGGTGTGCGAGGTGAGGGGCTCTTGTCAACGACCTATGGCCTCCATTCCTCGCCGAATCCTTTCCGAGCCATCAGCCGCCGTCGGCGTCCGGCCTGCGGGCCAGGGGGTGATGCTGTTCGATCAGGCGGCGCAGGCGTGCGGCGGCGACGTGGGTGTAGACCTGGGTGGTGGCGATATCGGCATGACCCAGCAGACTCTGCACCGCGCGAAGGTCGGCGCCTCCCTCGACCAGATGGGTCGCAAAGGCATGGCGCAGCACGTGGGGCGAGAGGCGGGCAGGCGAGAGGCCGACCCGAACCGCCAGGTCCTTCAAGGCCCGGCCGACCTGCTGGCGCGAAAGGTAGCCGCTGCTGCTTTTGGCCGGAAAGAGGTAGAGCGAGCGCTTGGGACCCTCGGTAAGGCTGTCTCGTGCCTGGCGGTACTCGGCAACAGCGGCTCGAGCGGCTTCCCCCAGCGGCACCAGCCGCTCCTTACGTCCCTTGCCAATCACGCTCAAGAGGCTGGGATCGCGGGCCAGCGCGCTGTCCGGCAGTGCTATCAGCTCGGAGACCCTGAGGCCGCTGGCGTAGAGCAGCTCGACGATCGCCAGCAGCCGGATGCCCTCGAAGGAGCGGTCACGGCGCGCGGCCTCCAGCAATGCGGAGACCTCGTCGACGCTCAGCACCTTGGGCAGGGGGCGGCCCTGGCGGGGGGCATCCAGGGTGTGGCAGGGGTCGTCCGGGCGGCGTCCCTCGCCGACCAGAAAGGCATAGAACTGGCGCAGGCAGGAGAGGCGGCGGGCCTGGGTGGTCGGCGCCATGCCGCGGCCGGCAAGGTCGGCGAGATAGGCCTGCAGCGCGCCCTTGTCGGCCGCGAGCAGGGCCGGCTCTCCGCCCAGGAAGCGCGCAGCGTCGTCCAGGTCGCGGCGGTAGGCGACCAGCGTGTTGCCGGCGGCGCCGCGCTCGGCGGCTAGCATCTCCAGGAAGGCGTCGATCTCGGCGATCATCGGCTGCGGGCGGGGCGGCCCTCAGATGCCGGCATCGTGGGCGGTCTCGATCGCCAGCGAGCGGGCTTCCAGCGGCAGCCCGACCCGATCCAGCGCCTCGACCGCGGCCGCCAGGGTCTCGGCGTCGGTCTTGCCCTGGCGATAGTCGTCGATCAGCACCAGCACCCGCAGCAGGGTCTCGCCCAGGCGGCCTGAGGAGCTGGCCTCGGCCAGTGCGGCGGCGCTATCCGGATCGTCGGTCGGGGCCTCGACGATCTCCGCCGGGGCCTCCATCCAGCCCTGCGGGAAGCCGTCGCCCAGCGCGCGCAGCAGCTCCAGCAGCAAGGACTCGCGCGCGCTGACCAGGCCTTCCGGCTCGTAATTCTGCGTGCTGCGCCAGGCGATCAGCCCGGTGGTATCGTTCGGCAGTGCCAGGCCGGCGAGGCGCGCGTAGGGCCAGAGCCGCCAGCTTGCGTTGGCTGCGCGCGCCGAGATGGTGCTCTCGCGCCGGGCGACCAGCATCCAGGCCGTTGCCTCCTCGTAGCGGCCCATGACGTAGAGGGCGCGGCCGGCAAGGTCGGAGGTTCCGGGAATGGCTGCGTTCTCGGGCGAGAAGTCCAGTCGCGGCAGCATGACGGCGGCGACACCGACGTAGCAGTGGTCGGCACGGGCTTCGTCCAGCGCCTTGGCGAGCAGCGCCAGACGCTCCTGCGGCTCCCTGATCATGGCCAGGCTCTGCCAGGCGAAGGCGCGCGCGACCGGGCCGTTCAGTGCCAGGTTGGCGTGCGGACCGGACAGCAGATCGCGATCGGCGAAGGGGAAGTCCTCGTAGACGTTGGCCAGCCGGTCGGCCGGCAGGCGCCCGGTCGCCACCGCCCACTCGCGCGCCAGGGTCTTGAGCCGCAGGTCGCCGCGCAGGTCCTGGGCCAGCGCCATGCGTCCGGCGGCCGAGATGCGATGCCAGAGCGGACGCACCTGGGCATAGCCGAAGCGCGGCAGGATCTGCGCTTCGGCGGCGTCGAAGCTGACCTCCTTCAGTCCGACAAGCAGGGCATCGCCCAGCGGCTGGCCGCGCAGCAGCGCCCAGGCCAGACGTGCGGTCTCGTTGTCGATCCCCTGCTGCTGCAAGGCCTCCAGATGGGCGCGCAGAGCCTCGCGATCGTTCAGCTCGACCTCGCAGACCGTTGCGATCTCCTGCCAGAAGCCATCTTCGTCCTGGCCTTGGGTACGGGACCTGCTGAGGTCGCAGAGCGTCTTGCGATCGCTGGTCAGCAGCGCGATCTCCGCCTGCGCGCGTTCGCGCAGCGCGCCGGCCTCGTCGGCCGGCAGCAGCGCCATCAGCCGCTGCAGGCCCGTCACGTCGCCGAGCGTGAAAAGGCGCTCCACCCGGAGCCTTTGCCAGATGGTGTCGTCCAGTCCCTTCGGCGGTACGGCGGCGCTGAGCAGCAGGCGCCGGGAGAGGGCGTAGGCGCTGGCGGAATCGCGCGCACTGGGCATGGCCTGGGCCAGCTCCAGGATCATGCCGGGTGCGCTGCCCTGCCAGATGTCGCCGGTGAAGGCGCCTTCGGAGAGGTCCAGGACCGGCGACTGCCAGCGCGGGGTGGTCCAAGGCGCCTCCTGCCACCCCGCGGTGCCGATGCCGTTCATCGGTGCCAGCGCGCGTGAGCTCGCCAAGGCCTGGTTGCCATTCAACTCCGCACCCAAGAGGCCGCTGATGGGACTGCTGTAGATAGAGGTGGGAGCGGCCTCCTGAGCGGCCGCGGTACCGGTCATAGCCGGCAGCACAAGCCACAAGGCCAACGCGACTGCGGGGCGTGAGGTCTTCCGGCTAGCGCGGGAACCGGTCATCCGGGAAGACCTTCTCGACCAGGTGAACCTGAGGCTCCATCTCGAAGGTCAAAGCGAAGAGGCCGCCAGCCGCCAGAACTACGACACCGAGCAGAATATAGATGAGCGTCATCTTGCTCGAGCCAGTCGACCCGTATTGTGACCCACGCCTTGCCACGCTTGGAACCTCGTGTTGTTCGACCCAAAGAGCGACCTTGCCCGGAGGCCACCCATTCGTCCGTCTCTGACCGCCTCTCAGGCACGTACCAGCTATCGCGCCGACGGCTCATAGCTGCTATCGTTTCACTGTGGCGACTTTACGGCGCCAACTGTGGCCCTTAGGACAAGATCGCAGCGCAGAGATGGTAGAGACAGCGACATGACGCCCTTGGATAACCGCCCGCTGGAGGGTTTCGCAAGCGATGGCCGCAGCATTGTCCTGGTCGGGCTGATGGGGGCCGGAAAAACCTGCGTGGGTCGCAAATTGGCAACACGTCTCGGCTGTCCCTTCGTCGATGCCGACGCCGAGATCGAAGCGGCGGCGGACTGCAGTATCAGCGAGATCTTCGAGAAGTACGGCGAGGCGCACTTCCGCGACGGCGAGCGCCGGGTGATCGCGCGCCTGCTGGCCGGGGCGCCCTGCGTGCTGGCGACTGGGGGCGGCGCCTTCATGGACCCGCAGACCCGAGCGGTGATCGCCGAGCGTGGCTGCTCGGTCTGGATCGAGGCCGATCTCGACATCCTGGTCAAGCGCACCGCGCGCAAGAACACCCGGCCGCTGCTGCGACAGGGCGATCCACGGGCGATCCTGGGGCGCCTGAAGGAACAGCGCGATCCGATCTATGCCCTGGCCGACATCAAGGTGAAGAGCAGCGAAGGCCCGCCGGAGGAGACGGTGGAGGCCATCGTGTCGGCCCTGCAAGCGCATTGCGGCAAGAGCCTGGTCCCATGACCACCGCGGGCGGCGTTGCCGGGCCGCGTTATCGTAGCTAAATCCGGGGACTGGCAGGTGCGCCCGGGTGTTGCGTGATGCCCAGGCTATGCTCTAACAGTGAGGTAAGGGCGGGCGGCCCGGTCTCCGGACTTCGGCCGAGGACCCGAGCGGCGGTCGAGCGACACGACGGATCTTGGAATTGACCCACATGGTGAAGACCGCAGAGGCGGAAGCGACGGCAGAGGCTGCCGTGCGCTGTTTGCGCGTGGAACTGGGCGCGCGCGGCTACGACATCCTGGTCGGAACCGGCCTGCAGGACGCCATGGCCTCTGCGGTCAAGGATCTGTTGCGCCGACCGAGGGTCTTCCTGATCACCGAGGAGCGGGTGGCGGCCTACCATCTGGAGCCGGTCGCAGTGGCACTGGAAGGGCAGGGCATCGCGGTAGAGCGGCTGGTGCTGCCGCCGGGCGAGAGCAGCAAGAGCTTCCAGCAACTGGAGAGCCTCTGCCGCGACCTGATCGGCCGCGGGCTGGAGCGCAGCGACCTGCTGATCGCACTCGGTGGCGGCGTCATCGGCGACCTGGTCGGCTTCGCGGCCGCGATCCTGCTGCGCGGCATCGCCTTCGTGCAGATCCCCACAACCCTGCTGGCACAGGTCGACTCCTCGGTCGGCGGCAAGACCGCGATCGACATCCCCGAGGGCAAGAACCTGGTGGGCGCCTTCCACCAGCCGCGCCTGGTGGTCGCCGACGGCGCGCTGCTGCAGACCCTGCCGCTGCGTGAGATGAAGGCCGGCTATGCCGAGGTGGTGAAATACGGGCTGCTCGGCGACCGTGCCTTCTTCGACTGGCTGGATGCGGGCGCCGGCAAGGCGGTGCTGTCGGGCGAGCCGCTGGCGCTGCAGGAGGCCGTGGTGCGCTCCTGCCAGGCCAAGGCGGGGATCGTCGCGCGCGATGAGCAGGAGTCGGGCGAACGCGCGCTGCTGAACCTCGGTCACACCTTCGCGCATGCGCTGGAGGCGGCGGTGGGCTATGACGGCCAACTGCTCCATGGCGAGGCCGTGTCGATCGGCATGCGGCTCGCCTTCGACCTCTCCGCGCGCCTGGGTCTCTGTGCCGACGCGGAGGCGAGGCTGGTCCATCGCCACCTGATCGACCTGGAAATGCCGACCGAGGCCGCCTTTTTGCAGGGCTGTGACCTTGACGCCGGCCGTCTGGTTGCCTTGATGCAGCGAGACAAGAAGGTGAGCGGTGGCCGCATCACCTTCATTCTGGCGCGCGCAATCGGCCAGGCCTTCGTCGCCCGTGACGTCGATCTGGCCGAGGTAGAGGCCTTGCTGGCGGATTGGCTGGCAGGCTGACGGCAGCCGTCTTGACTGGGAGCGCCGGGGTCGAGGCCTCGGCGACGATTTGAGAGGACATGGACAGCGAAATATTGCTCTTGGGTGCCGTTCTGGTGCTCTTGGTCCTATCGGGCTTCTTTTCGGGGTCCGAGACGGCCCTGACGGCCTCGTCGCGTCACCGCATGCACACCTTGGCCCAGCAGGGGGTCAGCCGGGCGGAACTGGTCAATCGCCTCTGGCAGGACCGCGACCGGGTGATCGGCTCGATTCTGGTCGGCAACAACCTGGTGAACATCCTGGCCTCGACCCTGAGCGCCAGCCTCTTCATCTCCTGGTTCGGCGATGCCGGCATCGCCTACGCGACCCTGCTGATGACGGTCCTGGTGGTGGTCTTCGCCGAGGTCCTGCCCAAGACCTACGCCATCAACAATGCCGACCGCACGGTGCTGGTGATGGCGCCGGCGCTGCATGGCCTGGTCGTGGTGATGACGCCGGTCACGGCGGCGCTGAACTGGGCGGTGCGCGGCTCACTGAGCCTGGTCGGCGTCTCCAACGCCGACGGCGGTCCGGACCGAGAGGAGCGCGAGGAGGAGCTGCGCGGCGCCATCGAGCTGCATGCCAGCGAGGAGGACCGCGAGGAGCGCGCGATGTTGCGCTCGATCCTGGACCTGGCCGACGTCGAGGTCTCCGACATCATGACCCATCGCGGCGACGTGGTGACGATCGATGCCGACCTGCCGATCCCGGAGATCATCGACCAGGTGCTGGACAGCCCCTACACCCGCATCCCGCTGTGGCAGGACGACCCCGACAACATCGTCGGCATCATCCACGCCAAGCGGCTGCTGCGGGCGCTGCACAAGGGCGAGTTCACGAACCAGGCCATCAACCTGATCGAGGTTGCCCGGCCGCCCTGGTTCATTCCCGATACCACCGATCTGCTGTCCCAGCTCCAGGCCTTCCAGCAGCGCCACGAGCACTTCGCGGTCGTCGTTGACGAGTACGGCGTGGTGCAGGGGATCGTGACCCTGGAAGACATCCTGGAGGAGATCGTGGGCGAGATCGCCGACGAGCATGACGAGGTAATCGAGGGCGTGCGCCGCCAGCCCGACGGCTCCATGCTGGTGGACGGCCGGGTGACCCTGCGCGACCTCAACCGCCAGTTCGACTGGAAGCTGCCCGACGACGATGCCTCGACCATCGCCGGCCTCTTGCTCTATGAGACCAGGACCATTCCCGAGGTCGGCCAGAGCTTCGCGCTCAAGGGGCTGAAGTTCGAGATCACGCAGCGGGATGGCAATCAGATCACCGAGATCAAGGTCACGCCGCTGCCCACCGCCTCCGACGCTCAGGCTTAGGCCGGGTGCAATACGGGGACGAACCCTCTAGAAACGGACGTTGGAATCGATCATGCCGCTGTCGCCCGCCAAGCCCCGTCATCTGCTCCACACGCGCAACTACGAGTTCCGGGCTTTCGGGCGCGACGACGGGCTGTGGGACCTGGAAGGCCGCATCACTGACGTCAAGGCCTACAGCTTTCCCAGCGAGCACCGAGAGGGCGGCTGGGTCGCGGCCGGCGAGCCGATCCACAACATGTCGATCCGCATGACCCTGGACGACAGCCTGACGATCCAGGAGATCGAGGCGGTGACCGACGATTCGCCCTACCGCGTCTGTCCGGCGGTGACCCCCAACTTCCAGCGCATGGTCGGGGTCCAGATCGGTCGCGGTTGGCGCCAGTCGGTAGCTGCGCGGCTGGGCGGCGCCGAGGGCTGCACGCACCTGGTCGAGCTGCTCTACGCGATGGCGACGCCGGCCTTCCAGGGGATCGTGCCTGGCATCTCGCGCCGTCGGCGCGAGGCCGAAGCCAAGGGGGAGACGGCGGCCGACAAGGGCGGCAGGCCTGCGGCCACTTGGCCCACCTTGCTGGATTCCTGCCATGCCTACCGCCACGATGGCGAACTCGCCCAGCGGAACTGGCCGGAAGCGGCCGCGGCCGCGGCGGAGCGCAAGGCGCAACGGGAGAAACGAAGCGAGGCGTGACCTTTGCTGCAAGAGGGATAGGCTGCCCATGTACGATGCGATCGTTGTCGGTGCCGGCTCTGCCGGCTGCGTGCTTGCCGCACGGCTGAGTGAGGATCCGAACCGCAAGGTTCTGCTGCTGGAGGCCGGGCGGCCGGCGCCGGAGACCACCGATATGCCGGCGCTCTGGATCAACCATGTCGATACCGAGATCGACTGGGCCTACCACACGGTGCCGCAGGTTGGTTGCAAGATGCGCCGTGTGTCCTGGCCGCGCGGCAAGGCGGTCGGCGGCTCCGGCGCGATCAACGCAATGATCTACATTCGCGGCGTGCCCTCCGACTACGACGGCTGGGCCGCGATGGGCTGTCCCGGCTGGACCTGGCAGGAGGTGCTGCCGGATTTCAAGGCCAGCGAGCACAACGAGCGCTTCGGCAACAGCGACTATCACGGCTCCGGCGGGCCGCTGAACATCGCCGACGTGCCCTTCATCGACCCGGTCGAGGATCTCTGGATGGAGGCCGCGCAGAAGGCGGGTCTGCCCTTCAACGAGGATTTCAACGGCGAGAAGCAGGAAGGTTGCGGACGCTATCAGCTCTTCTGCAAGGGCGGCGAGCGCTACGGTACTGCCAAGGCCTACCTGAAGGCGGCACTCGTGCGGCCCAACCTGACGGTCAAGACCGGGGTGCTGACCCTGCGGGTGCGGCTGGCCGGCGGGCGTGCCGTCGGCGTCGACTACCTGGAGATGGGGCGACCGAAGTCGGCCGAGTGCAGCGGCGAGATCGTGCTCTCCTCCGGCTCCATCGGCTCGACGCAGCTAATGCTGCTGTCCGGCATCGGCCCGGCCGACGAGCTCTCCGCGGTCGGGGTCACGCCGATGCACGACCTGCCCGGTGTGGGCAAGAACCTGCAGGACCACATCAACGTCCCCATCACCTTCCACAGCAAGGACCCGGTGGGCATCGGCGGTATGAGCGACCGGGAGCTCGCTGCCTCGATCGAGGAGTGGCGGGCCAAGCGGACCGGCGCGATCTCCTCCAACTGGGCCTCGGCCGGCGGTCACGTGCGCAGCACGCCCGATGTCGCCGACCCGGACCTGCAGCTCTATGCCGTGATTGCGACCGGCCGCGACCATGCGCGCTACCTGGCCGCCAAGGCGGGCTTCACTCTGCATTCGACCCTGCAGCGGCCGAAGTCACGCGGCGAGATCACGCTGCGCTCGGCCGACCCGATCGAGCATCCGATCCTCGACCCCAAGTACTTCTCCAGCGACAGCAGTGGCACCGACATCGAGACCCTGGTGCGCGGGGTGCGCCTCAACCGCAAGATCGCGGCGCAGTCGCCGCTGGCCGAGATCGTCGATAGCGAGATCTCGCCCTCGGTCGAGGCGCAGAGCGATGCCGAGATCGCGGACTATATCCGCGGCCACTGCACCACGCTCTACCATCCCTGCGGCACCCTTCGCATGGGGTCCGACGAGATGGCGGTGGTCGATCCCACGCTGAAGGTGCACGGGCTGGAGGGGCTGCGGGTGGCAGACGCCTCGGTCTTCCCGACCGTGCCCTCCGGCAACACCCAGGCGCCCACCATCCTGGTCGCCGAGCGCTGCGCACGGGCCATCGCCGGGGCCTGACCGCGGAACGCGGCGGGCTCCGGCCCGCCGTACCCGCTGGGTCCTTGCCTGCCTGCGCGACGGCATAGGCCATCGCCAGTACCATCCTCGCGCGCTATCCTGTTCGCTTCGGCCCGGAACCCTCGCGTTCCTGGTGATGACAATGAGGCGTCGCCGACGGAAGGAGCGCGGGCGTTGACAGGGATGGATTGGCTCGTCTCGAGGCAGGCGAGCAGCAGGGCGACGTCGGCTCCCTTGCGGTGCCTTGCCGTGAGCCTGCTGGTGGCAGTCTTGCTAGGCCTCGGCGGTCAGGCGCAGGCCCAAGAGCCGGGAGAGAGCATCTGGCACAGGGTCGCCCCTGAGGGCGCGATCGAGCTCAAGCTCTACTTCTTCTGGTCGGAGACCTGTCCGCACTGCGCCAAGGCAAAGGTCTTCCTGGAGAGCCAGCAGGACGAGCGGCCCTGGCTCAAGGTCAGGGCCTTCGAGATCACCCGCTCGGAGGAGAATCGGCGGCTGCTGGCCGGCTTTGCCGCGGAACTGGACCAGCAGATCGTTGGGGTCCCGACCGTCTTCCTCTGCGAGCAGATGGTCCCTGGGTTCGACACTGCGGAGGGCAGGGGCGCGCTCCTGCTCGAACTGGCCGACAGCTGCCGCGCCGCGCTGGCTAAGGGGAGCCTGGCGGAGGCCGCCCGCAGCGAGGCAGGGCTGCTGGAGAAAGAGTCCGACACCCTGGACCTGCCGCTGCTCGGCGAGGTCAGCCTCGAGCAGGTATCGCTGCCCCTGCTGACCCTGGTGCTCGGCGGCCTGGATGCCTTCAATCCCTGCGCCTTCTTCGTCCTGCTGTTCCTGCTGAGCATGATGGTCCACGCGCGCAGCAAACCGCGGATGCTGCTGATCGGCGGCACCTTCGTGGTGATCTCCGGGCTGCTCTATTTCCTCTTCATGGCGGCCTGGCTCAATCTCTTCCTGGTCCTCGAAGGGGTCCGGACCGTCACCCTGGTGGCCGGCCTGGTCGCGACCATCCTGGCCCTGCTCAACATCAAGGACTTCTTCCTGTTCAAGCAGGGGCCGTCGCTGTCGATCCCGGAGACGGCGAAACCGGGACTCTTCGCCAGGGTGCGCGGCCTGCTGTCGAAGGAGAGCTTGCCCGCGCTCTTCGTTGGCACGGTGACCCTGGCGGTCGCCGCAAACACCTACGAACTGCTCTGTACCAGCGGCTTTCCCCTGGTCTACACCCGGGCCCTGACCCTGAGCGACCTGCGGCTCTCCAGCTACTACCTCCATCTCGCCTTCTACAACGTCATCTACGTCCTGCCGCTGCTGGCAATCGTGACCCTGGTTACCTTCACGCTGGGCGGACGCAAGCTCAGCGAGGACCAGGGCCGGGTGCTGAAGCTGCTGTCCGGGCTGATGATGCTGGGCCTGGGACTGGTGCTGGTCTTCGCGCCCAGCCTGCTGGACAACTGGCTGACGGCGGTCGCCTTGCTGATGCTGGCGATCCTGCTGACCCTGGTTCTCTATGCCGCCATGCGGGTCCTGAAGGCCCGCCGGACCTGAGGGCTTGCTGCCCTGTTCGCGAGAGCGCAGCGGTCAGTCCGGCAGCCGCCGAGCAACGTAAAAGCCGTAGCTGACGAAGGCCCGGAAGCGCTCATAGAGGCGGATTTCCTCCTGCTCCGCCGCCACGATGGCTTGGGCTGCTTCGGAATCGCCCTGCCGAGCGAGAAAGGCGTCGAAGCGCCGCTGCAGGGGGCGGTAGTAGTTGTCCAGCCAGCAGTGCTCGCGGAGGGGAAAGTAGCCGATCGGCGAATAGCCTTGCGCCTCGAGCAGGGCCATTTTCTCCGCCGCCGTCGCAACTCCCGGATACTCCCGGTCCCAGTGCGCGGTGAGCTCCTCAGGGCGCTTCGCGGTCAGCCAGGTCAGCTCGGATACGGCGAGGATACCATGCGGTTTCAGGTAGCGCCGCCAGGCCTTGATGCCCGCAGCGAAGCCGAGGTTGTAGATCGCCCCCTCGGACCAGATTGCATCGAAGGTGGCCTCCTCGAAGGGTAGATCTTCCATGGTGGCTTCCAGGGGCCGAATGCGCCCGGCAAGACCGCTTTGGTCCGCGCGGCGCTCCAGCACCGTCAGGAAATCGGGCAGGAAGTCGACTGCGGTGATCGCGGCGTCGAGGTCTTGCGCCAGGATGAGGGTGGAGGCGCCGGTGCCGCAGCCGATGTCGGCAATCCTTAGATTCTTGGCACCGGCCAGGCCCGACAGGGCGATAGCCAGTCGGGTCTCGCCATCGCCTCCCGGTCCCTGGCGATCCCCGTCGCGGTGCAGGTCGAGCAACAGTGCCAGCCGGTCCATCGCCACCCTCTTCAAATCATTCGCGCAGCATCGTGCAGGCTGACGCGAGGGTCCGCGCGCGGTCAGCAGGTGTCCGGGCGCGGTCCCTGTCGGTGATCCGGGGATTATCCGCCTAGGAAGTCCGAGACCACCTCGTTGAACTTGGCGTGGTTCTCGATGAACATGAAATGCTGTCCGCCTTCGGCCTCCTCGAAGATCTCGAGGCGGGAGCCGGGGATCTGGCGATGGATCCACTCGCTGGAGGTCCAGGGCACCAGGCTGGTTCGGCCACCGACCACCAGGGTCGGCAGGGTGATGCGCGGGATGGTGTCGCGCCAGTCCTGCCCGGCGTGGTTCAGAAGCAGGGTCGAGGCGTGCTTGCGCGGCATCTGCAGGTTGCAGTCGATCATCCAGGCGCGGTCGGCCTCGGACATGGCCGCGGTGACCATGCCGCCGACGAAGCCCTTGGTGGTCTCGACGCCGTCCGGACCGGCCAGAGCATTGATGGTCTGATAGGCCGTCTCTGGCGTGAAGATGCAGCCGTAGTCGGCGGCTTCCTGGTCGCTCCAGTCCGGATTGCGGATGATCACCGGCATCTGGTCGATCAGCAGGATCTTGGAGAGTCTCTCAGGCCCGTAGAGATCCCAGTAGCACCAGATGACCGAGCAACCCATGGAATGACCGAGCAGGTTCACCTCGGTTAGATCCAGCGCCTCGATCACGTCGTGCACGTCCTTGGCCAGGCGGCTGATGCGATAGCCGTGATCCGGCTTCTCCGACTGACCATGGCCGCGCATGTCGAGCGCGATCACACGGTAGCGGTGGCTGAGGCCGCGGATCTGGTGCTTGAACTGCTCGGCGGTCTGCGACCAGCCGGGGATCATCAGCAGGGTCGGGCCGCTGCCCGCCTCGCGATAGTGCAGGGTGACGCCATCGCTGGTCTTGACCGATCCGGTCTGTCCCGGAAGTGAACTCATGCCGTTTCCTCCTGAGCGTTGCATGTCGTTCCGTGCACCTTTCGATTTGTGAGAAGGGTCGCACTCTCCTGTACTTAAGCGCGTAATCTCCTGCTTGGGGAGTCTCAAGGGCACAGGGCAGCCTTACCGTTCCGAGCGGCGAAGCCTTTGCGTCAGGCCGAATCGTTTGGTTTCCGGTCTGACCCGTCTTGCCCATCGCCGCCACCGCCGGGGCGGCTGGACGTTGCGGCCGGTTGCGGCTCACCCGGTTGGCCTTTCCGTTCCAGCATTTCCAGTGCGCCGGTCAGGAGGCGTCTGGCCTCGCTGCGATCGTCGGAGGTCATGGCGTCGAGATCCAGTTCGAGCCTGACATGGGCATGCTGCTCGCTGTAGCGACGGCGCTCCTGGCCTAGGTTCTCGTAGCTGTCGACGACCCTGTAGGTCGCGACCGGGTAGGCGATGCCCTTCACCTCTGCGGCACCGCGCTCCTCGCAGAGGATCTCGGTGTTGATCAGGGCGAAGGTCTCGTAGGAGACGAGGATCTCACCGGGGGCGGCGAGGGTTTCCAGCCGGGCCGCCACGTTCACCGCGCCGCCGACGATGGTGTAGTCCAGCCGGTCCTCGCTGCCGAAGTTGCCGACCGTACAGAAGCCGGTGTGGATACCGGTGCGAACTCGCAAGGGCCTCTCGATGCCGGACTCCCGCCAGATGTCGGCAAGCTGCTGCATGCGCTTGCGCATGGCGATGGCCATACGCACGCAG
This sequence comes from Rhodospirillaceae bacterium N.6G, assembly GCA_046233115.1. Classification (GTDB taxonomy): domain Bacteria; phylum Pseudomonadota; class Alphaproteobacteria; order Kiloniellales; family JACOMY01; genus JACOMY01. The sequence goes on from JBJXHM010000001.1 coordinate 892,336, forward strand.
GCCAACGCGTCCTCTCTCACGCCGCGGCTCTCCGGATCGCCGAAGAAGATGAGGATGGCGTCGCCGACGTACTTGTCGATGGTGGCCCCGTGATCCAGCGCGATCCGGGACATCTCGGTGAGGTAGTGGTTGAGGAGCTGGGTCAGGTCCTCGGACTCCAGCCGGTCGGCGGTCTCGGTGAAGCCGGCTATGTCCGAGAAGAAGACGGTGAGCTTCTTGCGGCTGCTTGTGAGCTTCACCTCCTGCTTGCCGGCGAAGATGGAATCGTAGATCTGCGGCGAGAGGTACTTGGCGAGCTGGGTGGAGAGCTGCTCGAGCGCCGCCGATTTGCGGGCGAGTTCGGCCTCGCGCTGGTCGATGACCGTCATGTAGCGCTGGAGTGCGGCCGAGATTTCGCCGATCTCGTCGGGTGAGGGGGCTTCGGTCAAGCGCGTCCGGTCGTTCGCGAAGGCGCGCAGGCCGTCGCGTATGCGGTCCAGTCGTCGGAAGACGCGGCGCTTCAACAGGCTCCAGACCAGCAGGTTGCCGGCACCATAGGCAAGCACCAGCACCAGGATGGACCCCAAGGCGAAGCGCGTTGTCTGGTTCACCAGGCCAACCTGCTCTTCCAACTCCTCGCTGGCGCGCCAGAAGGCATTGCTGGCACTGCTGAGAAGGCGGTTGGCGATCAGGGAGTTCTCTTCGGCAAGCGCCTTGATGCGAAAGGCATCGGAGAGCGACGCCCTCTTCTCGGCATAGATCGCTTCGCGGTGCTCTTGCCAGAACGTGAGCAGGACTTCGCTGGCGACGAGGAGGGGATCGTCACCACCGCCGCCGGCCGCGAGCACCCGGGCCAGGCTGGCGACGTTCCGTTCGACCTCCTTGCGGTTACGGGAGAAGCGGGCGGGGGTGGGGTCGAGCAGGGTGTTGACGAGGCCGTAGCCGACGAGGCTCGCCCGGTGGGCGATATCGACGGTGGAGCGGGGGCTTTGCGCCTCCGGCTCCGCGCCCGGGGTGAGGGATGCCAGCAGTCCACGCAGGGTGTTCAGATGCTCTTCCAGTCGCCTGGAGGTCTCGATCCGCTGCCGGACCACGGCGGTGAGGTCGGCGAGGTTGTCGGTCAGGAGCTGGCCGTTCCGCTGCAGAGCCGCGGCCGCCTTCTTGTCTTTGAAGAGGGAGGCCAGCTCTTCGATCAGGGTGCGCTGGGCGACCTCCTTGTCGTCGATGCGCGACAGGAGGGTCTCGAACTCCGATGGCGTAGGATTGCTGCTCAAGGCCGGCGCGATCGAGCTCGTCGCCGAGGCTTCCTGAGAGAGCTGCGCGAGCTTGACCAGGCGGGGCAGGGCGGTGTCGTGCAAGGTCGCGAGGTCCGTGCGGATCTGCAGGAGTCGAAGCATGATCACGACCAGACCGATCAGCACGGCAAGGGCGATCACCGTGAGCACGGTAAGCAGCAGCGTCGAGATGCGCTGCCTTATCTTCGGACCCGCATTGCCCTGTGTCGCCACCTCGAATATCCGCTCTATCTTATTGGTAGGAGGCTATTATTTCCTTTTTGGAGGATTGGAGCCAGGTCAGCGGAACGGCGGGGTGTAGAGGAGGCCACCGTCCTTCCAGAGCCGGTTGAGTCCCCGGTCGATCTTCATCTGGCTGTCCGCCCCGAGGTAGCGTTCGAAGATCTCACCATAGTTGCCGACCCCGGCGATGACCTGGCGCGCCCAGTCCTGAGACAGGCCGGCCGCCTCGCTGCCGGGGACGCCGTCTACGCCGAGCAGCCGGCGCACGGCCGGATCGCGGCTCTGCAGGTGATCGCGGTAGTTGGTGCTGGTGATGCCCTTTTCCTCGGCCAGGATCGTGGCGAAGATCGCCCAGCGCACCAGGTTGCCCCAGACCATGTCGCCGACGGCGACATAGGCCACCAGCGGCTCCTTGGAGATGACCTCTTCGTGCAGCACGTAGTTGTCGGGATCGTCGACCGCGCTGGACCGGAGGGTGGCCAGCGCCAGCCGGTCGGTGGTGAGCAGTTCGCAGCGGCGGGAGAAGAAGGCATCGTTGCGGCCTTGCGAGGACTCGAAGGCTTCGATGGTCCAGTCCAGGCCATGGAGGGCGATGTAGTCCTCCAGGTTGGCGATCGTCGTGGTGGCGCGCGAGACACAGACGGTGGCCCGCTGAAGCGTGGTCAGGGCCCCTTCGACCGTGCCGCGGTGTGACAGGAAACCCTGGCCGTCGTAGTAGAGCACCGCCGCCGGCGTCAGGCCGAGCGCCATGTCCCGCGAGAAGGTCCAGGTCACGTTCGATATGTAGACGTCGACCTCGCCCGCCGAGATGCTCTCCAGGCCATGGCGGATCAGCGTCGGCGACATCTCGACCGCGTTGCGGTCGCCAAACAGCGCCAGTGCGATCGCCCTGCAAAAGGTTGGGAAAAAGCCCTCGTAGCCGCTTTCGCCGATGCGCGTGTCGCCGACCGGCCGATTGCCGATCGCGCAACTGACGTAGCCGCGCTCACGCACACGCTCGAGGACGCTCTGTGACCGAGCCGCAGTTGGTTCCGCGACAAGGCAGAGGAGGAGGGTGGGTAACGCCAGCGCTATCGCCAGAGGGTTCATGGTCGATCTCCCCGCTCGGCTCGAGCATAGCACAGATGCGGGGCATGTTCGAAAAGCAGCCGGCCGTCACCCGGGAAGGGTCAGGGCAGCAGACGATGTTGCTCGAGCAGCTCTTCCACCTCGGTCCGCAGCGGGATCGCCGTCTGCGCGCCGGGGCGAGTACAGGTGAGGGCGCCTGCGGCCGACGCGAAGCGCAGCGCGTCGGCGTCCAGGCTGCCGCTTTCGGCCATGGCCTGGGCCAGGTAGCCACAGAAGGCGTCGCCGGCGCCCACGCTGTCCAGGACGTCAACGCGGTAGGCCGGTAGATGCAGCACCTGACCGTTCACCTGAGCAACCATGCCCTTGGCGCCCAGGGTGATGACGACGTCGGTGCTGGTCTGTTCCGACACCGCCGGGCAGAGCTCCTCTGCCGGCCGCTCGGTGAGGTCGAGCACCCGTGCCAGCGCCAGGGCCTCACCCTCGTTCATGATCAGCAGATTGGCCTCGGCGAGGAGGTCCGCCGCTTCCGGACGGAAGGGGGCGAGGTTCAGCACCACCTTGCAGCCGGCTTCCTTGGCCTTGGCCAGGTAGGCGGCGGTGGCCTCCAGGTCCATCTCGAGCTGGCTCAGCACCAGGCCGTCGGCGGGCGGCGGCAGGTTGGCCAGCGCCTCGGCCGTGAGGGCATAGTTGGCACCCGAGGCGACCGCGATCACGTTCTCGCCGGCCTCGTCCACCAGGATCAGTGCGGTGCCGGTCGGCTGCGGCAGGCGGTAGAGGCCGGTGAGGTCGACCTCCTCTTCGCGCAGCAGCGACAAGGCCTGGTCGGCAAAGGCATCCTCGCCGACGGCACCGACCAGGCTGGCTGCTGCACCGGCGCGGGCCGCGGCCAGCGCTTGGTTGGCGCCCTTGCCACCGGGGGCGGAGAAGAAGGTGCCGCCGGTCACGGTCTCGCCCGGTGCCGGCAGGTGCGGCACTTGCGCGATCAGGTCGAGGTTCACTGACCCGAAGACCGTGACCTCGCCCGCCACGGGTTAGCGCTCCCGCCGCTGCGGCAGCTCGAAGGCCGCCTGGTCCGGAGCCAGCTCCTCCGGCTGCTTGCCGTAGCTCTTGAAGCGCTGCAGCACGCGCTGCATCTCCTCCGGCTCCAGCAGCACCGCCTGGCCGGTCTGGCAGGCCAGCAGGTACTGGCGGCAGAGCGTCTCGATCTCGCCGGCGAGCCAGAGCGCCTTGGGCAGGCTCTCGGCGAAGCAGATCATGCCGTGGTTGGCAAGCAGGCAGGCCCGGCGGTCGACCATGGCGGCCAGCATCCTCTCGGATAGCGCGGCGGTGCCGAAGGTCGCGTAGTCGGCGCAGCGCAGGCTATCGCCGCCGGCCACCGCGATCATGTAATGGAAGGCCGGCAGGTCGCGGCGCTGGCAGGACAAGGCCGTGGCGTGCGGGGCATGGGTGTGCACCACGGCCATGGCCTCGGGCCGGGCCTTATAGATGTCGTGATGCATGCGCCACTCGGAGGAGGGTAGCCACTTGCCCTCATAGCCCGCCTCCAGATCCATGGCCACGATCTGGCCGGGCGTCATCGCTTCATAGGGGATGCCGGAGGGGGTGATGAGAAAGCCCTCGGGCACCCGCACCGAAATGTTGCCGGAGGTCCCCTGGTTGATGCCCAGCCGATTCATCGAGAGGCAGGCCTCGATGATCTCGCGCCGCAGCTTCTGGTGCTTCAGGCCGGCCATGCCATGCGGTCAGTCAAAGACCACCCCCTTTTTCAGCAGGAAGCAGCCGTAGGGCCGCGATTCCGTGGTCTGCACCACGGCATAGGCCTGGCGCGCGGCGGCGTAGAAGGCATGGCGCTCCAGGCTGGTCATGACGAGGCTGCGCTCCTCTGCGCGCTCGGCGGCCGCGTGCAGGTCGCGGTGCACCTCCAGCACCTCGTCGGGGCTGCCCACCACCTGCATGTGCCGGATCGGCGACTCGACGAAGCTGTCCAAGGGGAAGAGCTGTAGGATGGCCTCGGCCGCCTGGCGGCAGTCGGCACCGTCCAGGCGGATCAGGCGGCCCGAGGTGGTCGCCGCCGCGGTGGAGGCGGCCGGGAAGTTGCGGTCCACCAGGGCCAGATCGTCGCCGTGGCCCATGCTCTCCAGCACCCAGAGCAGATCGGCGTTCAGCAGGGGAGAGAGGATCTTCAGCATGGGTCTAGTCGCCCTTCAAGCCGGCGACCAGCCGGCGGAAGGCCAGCATGCCGGGATCGTCGAGGCCGACCGAGCGCTCGGCGAACATGCGCGCCCGGCCCAGCCGGTTGGGTTTGTCGCGGAAGGCCGTCAGGGCCGCCTCTGCGGCCGCGTCCACTGCCGCCAGGATCGCGTCAGGCCGGTCCAGTCCCTCGGCTGCCTTGGCCGCATGGTCCAGCGAGTCGAGCAGGCTCTTGTCGCCGAGCGCGCCCTTGCCGCGGGACATCATGGCGTCGCGGGCGGCGGCCAGGAGCCCCGCGACCTCGCTCCACTCGGCCTCGCTGCGGCCCTTGGTGGCCTTGGCCGCGCTCATGAAACCGGTTGCCACCAGGGTTCCGAACGACGATGAGGAAACGCGCTGGAAGGCCTTGGAACAATTGAGGAAAGCCTTGCTCAAGTCATCCGGCATCTGGGCTGCCTCTTCGGCTACCTCGTGCCAGCCCTTGCGCATAGTGATGCCGAGATCACCGTCGCCCAGCTTGCCGTCCTGGGCGTTCAACTCCTCGGCAGAGGCCTCGGCGGCGGCGGCCAAGCGTGGCGCGGCTTGCTTCAGGTCCTCGACGGTGAAGCCCATGCCGGCCGTTCCTAGGCGACCGAGAGATAGGCGCAGTGGCAGGGCGCCTTCAGGAAGTGCTCCAGCTCCTCGTCCAGCTTGCAGAGCGTGACGGTGGCGCCGGTCATCTCCATGGAGGTGGCGTAGCGCCCGACCAGCGGCATGACGATGCTGACGCCCAGCGCCTCCAGCCGGGCCTTGGCGCGGCGGTACATGATGTAGAGCTCCTCGTCCGGGGTGGCGCCCAGCGAGTTCACCAGGATCGAGACGCGGTCGCCGCTGTCGAGCGGCTGATCCTTCATGAGTATGTCCACCATCTCGTCGGTGATGGCATCGGCCGGGCGCAGCTTGTCGCGCCAGATGCCGGGCTCGCCGTGGATACCCATGCCCATCTCCATCTCGTCCTCGGCGAGGGTGAAGGTAGGCTTGCCGGCCTGCGGCACGGTGCAGGGGGTAAGCGCCATGCCGATCGAGCGGCAGGCGTCCGCGGCGCGCTGCGCCACCGCGGTGACGCGGGCCAGGTCCGCGCGCTCCTCGGCGCAGGCCCCGGCGATCTTGAAGGCATAGACCATGCCGGCCACGCCGCGCCGTTTGTCGCTCTCGGCAGGCAGGGCGGAGACCACGTCGTCGGCCAGCAGCACGGTGCTGGATTCGATGTCGTCCTCGAGCTCCACGGTCTCACCGGCCATGTCGAAGTTCATCACGTCGCCGCCGTAGTTGCCGTAGAGGCGCAGCACCCCGGCGCCGCCGCTGGCGAGCCGCATGGCTTCGGCCATCTGCTCGGCCGAGGGCGAGGCGAAGACGTCGCCGATGGCGCAGGCATCCAGCAGGCCCTTGCCGACATAGCCGGTGAAGATCGGCAGGTGGCCAGAGCCGCCGCCGGAGACGATGCCGACCTTGCCTTTGGTGGCGCCGCCGGCGCGGGTGATGACGCGCGGGGCGGGCTGGGCGTAGATCGTCGGATGGGCGGCGGTCAGCCCCTCCAGCATCTCATCCACGTAGTTTTGTGGATCGTTCAGAATCTTTTTCATGATGTGACTCTAAAAGCCTGGAACGAAAAAGAAAAGCCGCCCGCGTTCGGGGCGCGGGCGGCTGCTTCACTAGATCTTGTAACCGAGCGCTCGGGCGCCGTCGATGAAGTTCTTGTACTGGGCCTTCTGGCTGTCGAGGCCCAGCTTCTGCGCGATCTTCACCCATTCCTCGGCCGCCTCGTCCAGCGCCTGCTGCGAGGTCAGGTCGCCGGCGATGGCCTTGGAAATGTTGCGTCCCAGGGCATCGGCGTACTCGGGTGCGCCCTCCCAGAAGAACTGTGGATAGCCGACCTCCACGTTGGAGAGACCCGCATCGAGATGGTTCCTGGCCGTGGCGAAGGTCTTGAAGATGCCGTCGTTGGTGGGCCAGAGGTCCGAGGTCCCGCGTTGCGGGTTGGGCTCGATGTAGAACTGGGCCGCCTCGTCGGTGTAGTGCGAGGAGCCGAAGGGATCGGAGCCGCAGTAGGGATCGGCCACGATGTGGTCCGAGTAATCCGGGTGCGACATGCGGTAGATGAAGTAGAAGGCCGCGTCCTTCACGTCCTGCGGCAGGTTCTTCGGGATCGAGGCCGTGCGGCACCAGAGCGACATGGCGCGATGGGTGGTCGAGCCGTCGTCGTTGACCCAGCCCGGCACGATGGCGCCACGCTGGTCCTCCGCCTTCTCCGGGCCCTGCTGCTGCACGGTGAACTCGGCCAGGTCGATCCACCAGATGGACATGACGTCGGAGCCCGACTGCCAGCGCTGGATGGTGGTGCCCAGATCCATCGCCTCCGCGCCCGGCGGGCCGAACTTGATGATCTCCTTGAAGATGTCCAGGCTCTCGGCCGCCTTGCCCTGGTTGATCACTGGGTTCATGTTCTCGTCGAAGTAGTTCACCCCGGCCGAGGCGGCGATGTTCATCCAGAAGCCCCAGCCGAAGTTCGGCGGGTTCACCACCATGGAGGTACCGTAGATCCCCTGGCTGGAGAGCTCTTCCGTCATGAACTGCGTCACGTTCAGGAAGTCCGGCCAGGTCTTCGGCACCGCCAGGTCCTTCTGGAAGCGCTTGGAGTACTTCTTCTGCAGGTCGGGATTGTCGAAGTAGCTCTGGCGGTAGTGCAGGATATGGATGTCGCCGTCCAGCATCACGCCGTAGTTCTTGCCGTCCCACTTGGTATAGAACTCGCGGTAGGCAGGCATCACCCAGTCGAGATAGTCTTGGGTCCCGTCGTACTTGGCGTAGTAGTCGTCCAGAGGCTCGAGTTGGCCGGTGGAGGCGAAGGCACCGAAGAAGAGCGAGGGGTACTGCACCCAGTCGAAGCGCGGCTTGCTGGTCAGGAGCTGCGGCAGGATCTTGGCCACCGCGTCGCCGCCGTCGTAGAGCTCGCGCGAGGCGATGCCCACGCCGGCTTCCTTCTGCAGCAGCGGCGAGAGCCACAGCGGTGCGTTCAGCCAGTTCGAGTCCTGGAAGTAGCGCAGCTCGATGTCGTTGAACAGCTTCTTGCCCGGCGGCACCGGCTGGGCCGCCCAGGAACGCCGTCCCGGCATGCCGGCCATTGTCGCGGTACCGGCACCGATGGCGACGTTGCGCATGAACTGGCGCCGGGTCCACCTGTTGAATAGCGACATTCTCTCCTCCCTTTTCTTGTTCCTAGCACCCGAGGGGTGCCGTTCTGCGGGTTGTGAATGTTGGATCCGCCCGTGTTGTCCGCGGGTCTCTTTGTTGTGGTCATGAATGCTAGACGATCAGCGCCTCCGTCGTGGCATCGAAGATCATGACACGCGCAGGGTCGTAGCGCAGCGCGATGGCGTCGTTCTGGGCGGCGCGGGTACCCGGCGGCACCAGGGCACGGAAGCGGACCGAGCCGTTCTCCAAGGTCAGGATCGAGCGCTCGCCGAGGTATTCGTTGATCGCGACCTTGGCCTCCAGCATGCCCGAGCCTTGATCCAGGGTGAGGTTCTGCGGCCTGAGGCCGACGGTGTAGCGGCCGCTGTCGCTGCCCCGCAGCCGGGCCTGGGTTTCCTCGGTCAGCTCGAAGGCGAGCCCGCTGTCTTCGACCTGTAGGCGCAGGTTGCCGTTCTCCTGCTGCGGCCGGACCGCGAAGAAGTTGGTCGGCGGCTCGCCGATGAAGTCGGCGACGAAGGTGTTGGCCGGGCGATTGTAGAGGCTGGCGCGGTCGCCGACCTGCTGCAGCTTGGCGTTCGACATGACCGCGATGCGGTCGGCCAGGGCCAGGGCCTCGACCTGATCGTGGGTCACGTAGATCATGGTCCGCTTCAGGTCGCGGTGCAGGCGCTTCAGGTCGAAGAGCATCTGGAACTTCAGGTGGGCGTCCAGGTGGCTCATCACCTCGTCCAGGATGAAAACGGCCGGCTCGCGGATCAGCGCGCGTCCCAGCGAAACGCGTTGCTGCTGCCCGCCGGAGAGCCCCGGCGGCTTTTCCTGCAGGATCGGGGTGATGCGCAGCAGCTCCGCCACCTGGTGCGCCCGGCGCCGACGCTCCGCAGCCGGCACGCCGCGCACCTCCAGCGGGAAGGCCAGGTTTTCCTCGATGGTGAAGTTGGGATAGAGCGCATAGGTCTCGAAGGCCATGGCGACGTTGCGCTGCTGCGGCTCCAGGCGGGTGACCTCGCGGCTGTCGAAGTGGATGGAGCCGGAGGTCACGCTCTCCAGCCCGACGATCATGCGCAGGGTGGAGGTCTTGCCGCAGCCAGACGGCCCCAGCAGAGCGACGAATTCGCCGTCCTCGACCGTGAGGTTCAGGTTCTGCACGGCGTGGACGGCGCGGTTGCCGGAGCCGTAGATCTTGTTGACGGCGTTGAGCGTGACCCGTGCCATCAGGCGTCCTCCAAGAGGCTCATGCCGCTCTCGGCATCGAAGAGGTGAAGTGCGTCGGTCTCGATCGCCAGGCGGACCGCCTCGCCCGGTGCGAAGTGGCGCTCGGGGTCGGTCAGCGCGGTGAGCTGCACGCCGGCGACGTGCGAGATCATGATCCCGTTGGAGCCTAGCGCCTCGAAGATGTCGACCTTGGCGTCCATCTCGACACAGGGGCCCTTGTGCTCGTCGAGCGGACGCACGTGCTGCGGCCTGAGGCCGACCACGATCCGTCCCTTGGCCGTACCGTTCAGCTTCTGACGCTGCCGGTCGCTCAGCGCCAGCCTGAGGGAGGCGCCCTCGGCGCAGGCGTAGAGCCGGCCGGCCTCCTCCTGCAGGGTCGCCCGGATCACGTTGATGGTGGGCTGGCCCAAGTGCTCGGCGACGAAGAGGGCCTTGGGTCGCTCGAAGAGCTCGCGGGCGGTGCCGATCTGGACCAGCCGGCCGCCGTTGCCCATGACGCCGATGCGGTCGCCCAGCGACAGCGCCTCGGCATAGTCGTGGGTGACGTAAACCGTGGCCACCTTGCGCAGATCTTCCAGGGTGTGGAACTGCATGCGTAGCTCGTGGCGGATCTTGGCGTCGAGGTGGCTGATCGGCTCGTCCAGCAGGAAGGCCTCGGGGTCGGCGACCAGGGTCCGGCCCAGCGCCGTGCGCTGCTTCTGGCCGCCCGAGACCTCGCCCGGCTTGCGCTCCAGCAGGTGGTCGATGCGCAGGAGCTCGGCGACGGACTTGACCCGCCGCTCGATCGTCGTGCGGTCGGCCTTGCGGGCGCGCAAGGGGCTCGCGATGTTCTCGAACACCGTGAGGTGGGGGTAGAGCGCGTAGGACTCGAAGGTCATGGCCACGCGCCGGCGATAGGGGGGCAGCCGGGTGATCTCCTTGTCGCCCAGGCGGATCGCGCCGCGGTCGACGCTCTCCAGGCCAGCGATCAGGCGCAGCAGGGTGGTCTTGCCGATGCCCGAGGGGCCGACCACGACGAAGAACTCGCCTTCCTCGACCTCGAAACTGAGGTCGTCGATGACGGGGTAGTCCCAGCCCTTGCAGAGGCCTTCGACGGTCAGTCTTGCCATCGCGCTAGCCTTTCACGACGCCGAGCGAGAGGCCGCGCACCATGTAGCGGCGCAGCACGATGAAGAGCACGACCGGCGGCACCATGGCGATCAGCGAGAAGGCCATCTGCAGGTTCCACAGGGTCTGCGAGCCGTGCGTGAAGGTCGGGATGACGATGGTGTAGGTGCGCACGTCCGACCCGACGAAGAGGTTAGCGAAGAGGTATTCGTTCCAGGCGAAGATCCAGCAGAGCATGGCGACCGAGATCATCCCCGGCAGCACCAGCGGCAGGGTCACCTTGACGAAGGCGCGCATCGGCTTCCAGCCGTCCAGGTAGGCCGCTTCCTCCAGTTCGCGCGGAACGTCGCGGAAGAACACCATCATCAGCCAGGTCGCCAGCGGCAGGTTGAAGACCAGGTAGAGGATGATGAGCGAGAAATAGCTGTCGGTTCCCCAGGGCGTGTTGTCGAAGAGGAAGAACATCGGCACCAGGATCGCCACCGGCGGGAACATGCGGTTGGACAGCATCCAGAAGGCCAGGTTCTCGCCGCCGGCCTGGCGGGGGAAGCGGGCGAAGGCGTAACCGGCGAGCCCGCCCAGGAAGAGCGCCAGCAGGGTGTTGCCGGTGGCGATGATGAAGCTGTCGACCAGGGCGGAGAAGTTGGTCGGCTCGGCGAAGACGCCGACGAAGTTCTCCGGGAACCACTCGGTGGGCCAGAAGGTCGGCTCGGTCAGGTTGGTCTCTGCCGCCGACTTGAAGGCGGTGATCGCCATGAAGTAGAGCGGGAAGAGGGTGAAGAGCAGCCAGAAGCCGAGGAAGATCAGGAAGAGATAGCGCACGAAGCGCCAGCGCTCTGCCGACTGTGCCTCGGCGGTGACGGCCAGGGTCTCTGCGGTCGCGGTCATGGCAGCTCCCTTAGGCCAGGCCCTGAGCCTTCATCACGCGCTTCATGTATTTCAGGAAGAGCGTCACGATGATGGCCGAGATGGCGAAGATGATGATGGCGTAGGCCGCGGCCTCGCCGATGGCGAACTCGCGGATGCCGCGCTGGAAGGCGATGTAGGTCGGCAGCTCAGAGGACTGCGCCGGTCCGCCGGAGGTCATGACGTAGACCAGGTCCACGAACTTGAAGGCGTCGGTGAAGCGCAGGATGAAGGCGATCGCGATCACCTCCTTCAGCATGGGCAGCGTGATGCGGCGCAGCACCTTCCACTGGCCGGCGCCGTCGACGCGGGCTGCCTCGTAGACCGCCGGCGGCAGCGAGACCCGGCCGGAATAGACGATGAGCAGCGGCAGCGCGGTCCAGTTCCAGATGTCGGCGATGATGATCGACCAGAGCGAGACCCCGGCGTTGAACCACTCGATGTGCGAGGAAATGATGCCGAGGTCCAGCAGCGCCTGGTTGATCGCGCCGTTGGAGGGGGTGAGCAGGAATCGCCAGAGCGTGCCGACGATCGAGGGCGGCAGCATCATCGGCAGCACCAGCAGGATCAGCACCAGCGCGCGCGCCAGGTTTGACTTCAGGTACTCGTAGATGACGAGCGCCAGCACCGTGCCCAGCAGCACCTGGAAGCAGGCGCCGAAGAAGAGGTAGAGCGCCAGGTGCCAGAGCGAATCGTGGAAGCGATCGGAGCCCAGCACGGTTCCGTAGTTCTCGAAGCCGATGTAGCTGGTGTTGCCGGTGAAGAGGCCGGTGATGTTGGTGTCGCGCAGCGAGTGGTAGAACATCCAGATCGTCGGATAGATGACGATCGCGAGAAGCACCAGGACCGGTAGGCCGACCAGCAGGATCGGCACCCAGCGCGAGACGATCAGCGGCTTGGAGCGCCTGCGCGCTGAAAACCAGTCGGGATAGGTGGCGGGATCGCCGCGGACGATCGGCGTCCGCCGGCCGGATTCTGCCGGCACGATACCCGGAATCTCCACGGTCATGCTTCCTCCTTTCCCGGTCTGTCGCTGTGGGCCGGTCCGTAGCCGACCGAACGGCGCTCGATCAGGCGGGGCGGCAGGGTCACGGTTTCGCTGGACGGCGCCGCCCCCTCGACCAGCTCGATCAGGCGCTGGGCGCCGGTGCGCCCGATGTCGAGGGTAGGTTGATGGATGGTGGTGAGCGGCGGCTCGACGAAGGCCGCCATCTCGATGTCGTCGTAGCCGATGACCGAGATGTCGTCGGGTATCCGGAGGCCGGCCTCGCGGGCGGCATGGATCGCGCCCACGGCCACCAGGTCGTTCATGCAGAAGATGGCTTCCGGTGGCTCGGGTTGCGCGGCCAGCAGCGCACGCATGGCCTGGTCGCCGCTGCCGAGCGTGAGATCGGTGCTGTAGATCAGCGCGGGGTCCAAGGTGACCCCTTGGGATTCGAGCGAGGCGGCGAAGCCGGCGAGGCGTCGTCGGCCGCGCTGGTGGTTCTCGGGCGCGGCCAGAACCGCGATGCGGCGGAAGCCGCGTTGCACCAAGTAGGTCGCCGCGAGGGCGCCGCCGATCTCCGAATCGTCGTTGACCACGCTGATATGATCCAGGCCGTCGGTGTCGATCGCCACCATCGGCAGGCCGCGCAGGTAGGAGAGGTCGTTAAAGATCTCGGCGTCGCAGTTCTGGCTCATCACCACCAGACCGTCGATCCGCTTCTGCAGCATCGTGGTGAGCTGTGCCTTCATCCGTTCGCGATCCTCGCCGGTGTTGCAGAGGATCAACGAGTAGCCCAGCTCGAAGCAGCGCTGTTCCACGCCGCTGATGACCTCGGCGAAGAAGGGGTTGGTGGAGGAGGTGGCCAGCATCCCGATGGTGCCGGTGCGCTCGCCCTTGAGCGCGCGTGCCAGGGTCGAGGGCGCATAGCCCAGCGCGTCGATGGCAGCCCGGACCCTGGCCCGCGTCTCGGCGGCGACGGGACGGGTTTCGTTGAAGACGTGCGAGACGGTGGTGACGGAGACGCCGGCGGCGCGCGCGACATCCTTGATCGTGGGCGCCGATCGGCGGCCCTCGCTGCCTCTGACCGTCGCCGGCCTCTTGCGAGTCCGGCCGCTCCCCCGCTTTGCAAGGCGTGAGCGCAAACCCCGTCTCCTCCCGAGGGGTCCGGCCGCACCGAGAACGACCTCACGATCGTTCCGCCCCCTGTTTGGGGGCCGGCCGAACCGTTCAAATCACGGTCGTTTTCCGCCGTGTTGAGACTAGCCTAAGCGCAGAACTGTTCGGCTCGCAAACGTTTTGCAGATCGCGCGTGAAAATCCTTGCGGAATCCTCCGGGGCTGGACAGGGCTGGGCAGCCTGGCAATGATCCCGGCCGGGGTGGAAAGCTGAAGGACAAGTCGATGGGAGAGACTCTGCCGGTACCGCCGGGCTATCGGGCACTGAGCCCTGAGGACCTCAGGGACTATGCGGCCGGCAAGCCGCAGATCGCGGGCGTCCTGGGCGGGCGCGCCGGCGACTGGCTGATCGAAGAGGTCGGCGACGGCAACCTCAACCTGGTGTTCAAGCTGCGCGGGCCCAAGGGCGGCCTGGCGGTGAAGCAGGCGCTGCCCTACGTGCGCCTGGTGGGCGAGGGCTGGCCGCTGCCACTGAGCCGCGCGCACTACGAGCACGAGGCGCTGACGATCCAGGACCGCCTGGTGCCGGGCCTGGTGCCGCGGATCGTGCACTACGACGAGACCCTGGCCCTGATCGCCATGGAGCTGCTTGAGCCGCACATCATCATGCGCCACGGCATGATCGCGGGCCGGGTCTACCCGGACTTCGTCGAGGCGATCACCGACTTCACCGCCAAGACCTACTTCCACACCAGCGACCTCGCCCTGCCGGCGGACGCCAAGAAGGCGCTGCTTGAGACCTTCGCCAGCAACACCGCACTCTGCAAAATCACCGAGGACCTGATCTTCACCGAGCCCTACATGATCGCCGAGCGCAACCGCTGGACCAGCCCGCAGCTCGACGGCATGGCCGCGGCGCTGCGCGAGGACGCGGCGATGAAGGTCGCGATCTCGCGGCTGAAGATCGTCTTCATGACCAAGGGCCAGGCCTTGCTGCACGGCGACCTGCATGCCGGCTCGATCATGCTGACCGAGACCGACACCCGGGTGATCGACCCGGAGTTTGCCTTCGTCGGCCCCATCGCCTTCGACCTGGGCGCGCTGCTGGCCAACCTGCTGATGAGCTACTTCTCGCAGTCCGGCCACGAGCAGGAGCCGGGCGAGCGCGACGACTATCGCGACTGGATCCTGGCCACGGTGGAGGGCTGCTGGACTGGCTTCGCCGAGAAGTTCCTGGCGCTGTGGCGCAGCGAGGCAGCTGAGGGAGACGCCTACCCGCGCTGTCTCTTCGCCGACGAGGCGGGGGCGGCAGCCCTGGAGAAGGAGCGCCAGGCCTGGATGGCGGCCCTCTTCCAGGAGACCCTGGCCTTCGCCGGCGCGGAACTGATCCGGCGCACCATCGGCCTTGCCCACAACATCGACTTCGAGTGGATCGAGGATCCCGCGCGCCGGGCACTGGGCGAGGCCCGCTCGATCGCGTTGGCTCGAGACCTGATGGTGCCGGCAAGGCCGTTGGCGAGCGTTGCCGACCTGGTCGAAATCGTCCTGCGCCGCGAGGCCTGGGTGCCTATCCTGTCGGAATAGGATTTTCTATTCATTAATATTAATTAATGGCTTAGGATCCAATCTTCGCTCTTTCGGGAAACAGCCGGGCCAAGCCCTCCTGGCTGGCCTCGGCGATACCGGCCTCGGTGATGAGGCCGGTGACCAGGCGGGCCGGGGTGACGTCGAAGGCGTAGTTGACGGTGCGCGAGCCGGCCGGGATCAGCGAGACGGTCGCGATCTCGCCGGCCTCGGTCTCGCCGGTGATGCGCGCGACCTCGTCGGGACTGCGCTGCTCGATCGGGATCTGCGCGACGCCGTCGGTCAGGGTGAAGTCGATGGTGGGCGAGGGCAGGGCGACGTAGAAGGGCACGCCGTTGTCCTTGGCCGCCAATGCCTTCAGGTAGGTGCCGATCTTGTTGGCGACGTCGCCGCTGCCGGTGGTGCGGTCGGTGCCGGTGATCACCAGGTCGACCAGACCGTGCTGCATCAGGTGCCCGCCGGTGTTATCGGCGATCACGCTGTGCGCCACGCCCTGCTGCAGCAGTTCCCAGGCGGTCAGCGAGGCACCCTGGTTGCGCGGCCGGGTCTCGTCGACCCAGACGTGGAGGTCGATGCCCTCGGCCTGCGCCTTGTAGAGCGGCGCGGTCGCCGTACCCCAGTCCACCGTCGCCAGCCAGCCGGCGTTGCAGTGTGTCAGCACGTTGACCAGACCGTCCTGCTTCCGCGCGGCGATGGCGCGCAGCAGCGGGAGGCCCTGCTCGCCGATGGCGGCATTGATGGCGACGTCCTCGTCGGCGATCTCCGCGGCCAGGCGATAGGCGGCGGGCGGGCGCTCCTGCCGGGGCAGGGGAGTGAGCGCGGCGCTGACCCGATCCAGCGCCCAGCGCAGGTTGACCGCGGTCGGACGGGTCGCCAGCAGGCGCCGGTGCGCGCTGGCGAGGCCCGCATCGCTGGCGTCCTGGCGCATCGCCAGCGCCATGCCGTAGGCCGCCGTGGCGCCGATCAGCGGGGCGCCGCGCACCACCATGCGCTCGATCGCCTGCGCAGCCTCCTCCAAAGTCGAGAGGGCCAGGCGCACGAAACGGTGAGGTAGCCGGGTCTGGTCGATCACCTCCACCGTCTCGCCGTCCTCGGCGAGCCAGATGGTCCTGTAGTCCTGCCCTTCGACCTGCATCCTCTGGTCCTCTTCTTTGGCGGTCCGCCGGCGCGGGCGGCACGGCCTCTCGTACTTGGCGCAAGCTAGCCTCGCGGCCCTTGTGGCATCAAGGTGACGCGGCCCGACTTCTTCGAGTCCGGCAGGCGGGCGGTTGGCTAAGGGCTTGCCTTTCGGCGGCAGGACGACTACTTGGTTGGCATCGAGAACGCGTGCGTAGGCCGGACCTCATGGATCCGGGAGCGCGGTCTCGGCGGATGGTTCGCTTGTGTGAGAGAAGACAGACCCATCAAAAACGCGCCGACCACGGCGCATCACCAGGTAGGTCTTCTACGCAGACTCCTCAAACAAGAACGACTGCACCGACCCGTGAGCGGAGCCCTTTGGCTTGTCTCCGGTCGGGCAATGAAAGTTTACGTGTGACTTCTTTTACTGAACTCGGCCTGGCCGAGCCTTTGCTTCGTTCCCTCGAGAAAGAGGGCTACTCCACCCCCAGTCCCATCCAGCAAGCCGCGATCGGACCGCTCCTGGAAGAGCGCGACCTGATCGGTATCGCGCAGACCGGCACCGGCAAGACCGCGGCCTTCCTGCTGCCCATGCTGGACCGGCTGGATCGTACCAAGACCGACAAGTCCGTGCGGCGGCCGCGCAGCCTGGTGCTGGCGCCGACCCGCGAGCTGGCCGCGCAGATCGAGGAGTCGATCCGGGTCTATGGTCGCTTCATGCGGGTCTCCTCGGCCCTGGTGATCGGCGGCGCCAGCGCACGCAATCAGCTTCGTGCGCTGCGGGCGCGTCCCGACATCATCGTGGCGACTCCCGGCCGGCTGCTTGACCACATGACCAACGCCGCCCTCGACTTGGGCGAGATCGCGACCCTGGTGCTGGACGAGGCCGACCAGATGCTGGATATGGGCTTCCTGCCCTTCATCCGGCGGATCATGCAGGCCCTGCCGCGCAACCGGCAGAACGTGCTGTTCTCGGCCACCATGCCGCGTGAGATCCGCGGTCTGGCCAACGATTTCATGCGCGACCCGGTCGAGGTGGCGGTCACCCCCGCGGCCAAGCCGGTGGAGCTGATCGAGCAGCGCGTGCTGGAGGTTCCCGCGTCCAGCAAGCGCGATAAGCTGGTCGAGCTGCTGCGTGAGCCCGACGTCTCCCGCGCGATCGTCTTCACCCGCACCAAGCGCGGGGCCGATCGCGTCTGCCGTCACCTGGAGCAGGGGGGCCTCTCCTCTGCCGCACTGCACGGCAACAAGAGCCAGAACCAGCGCGAGCGGATCCTGGCCTCCTTCAAGTCGGGCCGGGTCAAGACCCTGGTGGCGACCGACATCGCGGCCCGCGGCATCGATGTCGATGCGGTGACCCACGTGATCAACTTCGAGCTGCCGAACGTACCGGAAGCCTATGTCCACCGGATCGGCCGCACCGCGCGTGCCGGCAGCTCCGGTCAGGCGATCTCGCTGGTCGACGAGGCTGAGCACGGCCTGCTGCGCGACATCGAGAAGCTGATCGGCAAGGTCCTGCTGCCGGGTGCCGGCGTCGGTCAGAGCCGTGGCAAGAGCAAGCGCCCCTCCGGCCGCTCCGCCAACGGTAGGCCCGCCAATGGTCGCTCTGGCAATGGGCATTCTGCCAACGGTCGCTCTGCCAACGGCCGCTCTGCGAACGGTGGGCACCCCGACGGCAAGCCCAGCAACGGCGAAGGGGCCGAGGCGGGGGCTCCCAAGCGCAACCGCCGGCGCCGGCACTCGGCCAATCCGCAGGGCGAGGCGAACGTCATGCGGCAGGATGGCGACCAGACGGGCCTGATGCGGATGCTGGCGGCGGACGACCGCCCGTCCAAGTCCAATGGCTCCAAGTCCAATGGCTCCAAGTCCAATGGCTCCAAGTCCAATGGCTCCAAGTCCTACGGCCGGCCGCGTCGCGCCGCAGCCTAACCCGGCAGGCGCAAGCCGCCGATACCAGTCGATCTTTCGCAGCACGGTCGCTGCGGAGACGAGCAGCAGCCAAAGCTGCACTAACCAGGAGACGACACTATGCCTGTGGGTACCGTTAAGTGGTTCAACGCCACCAAGGGATATGGCTTCATTCAGCCCGATGACGGCGGAGCCGACGTTTTCGTTCATATCAGCGCTGTCGAGCAGTCCGGCATGGCCGGCCTGAACGAGGGGCAGAAGCTGAGCTTCGAGATGAAGTCCGACCCCCGCAAGGGCAAGATGGCCGCCGCCAACCTGAAGGCCGTCTGAGTCCGACAGGATCGAGCGCCGCACGGCACTTGATCCGATAGGGGGCGGGAAACCCTCCCTGAAAGAACGAAGAGCGGAATGCGGTGCCCCGGCCCAGCGGCGGGGCATCCTTCCGCTCTTTGTCGTTCTTGTGGCTGTCGACTTCCGTCCCGCCCGTGACATGGCCTTGCCGCAATTGCTAACCATGCTCAAGACGAGGGCGCGGGCAAGAGCGTTCGACTGCCGTTCGAGGACTGGCAGACCGGACCAAGCGCCGTCCGCAGCGAGCCGCGGTTTCGAGTTGGAAAGAGGAAGCAAGCGACAATGGTCTGGGGAATGATGACTGGGAGAGCACGGCTTGCGGGACTCCTGGCCGGCAGCCTGTTGCTGGCAGCAGGTCCGGCGGCAGCCGTGGAATGGCGCTTGCCGACGGAGCTGCCGGAAGGCTCTGTCCAGGTACAGACCCTCGAGCTCTTCGGTCAGGACCTGCAGGTCGCGACCAACGGCCGGATCGCTCCGGCGATCTATGCCGCCGACAGCCTGGCGCTCAGAAACGGTCTGCTGAACGCGGTCCAGACCGGCGAGGTGAAGCTGGCGGCGTTGCCGCTGGAAGCCATGGCGTCCTGGGGGCCGCTCTTTCAGGCCGATTCACTGCCGACCCTGGCCAGCGACTTCGCTTCGGCGCGCAAGCTCTGGGGCGTCATGCGTGGACCGCTGCAGAAGGAACTCTGGTCGCGCGACCTGATCCTCCTGTTCGCCGCGCCGCAGACTCCGCGCGGCCTGCTAGGGCCGAAGGGGCTGACTTCCGGGCGTGACCTGACCGGCATGACCCTGGGCGGTAGCACCGCGCTGACCAGTGACATCGCGCGCAACCTCGGTGCCACCCCGCAGATCGGCTCCTCCTTGATGCTGGCTGACGACTTCCGCAGCGGCCGCTTGGATGCCGCCTTCCTCGGCGCGCCGGAAGCGTTGCGCGGTGCCTCGCCGAACGCCACCTTCTATCCGATGGATTCCTGGATCCCGCTGACCGTGGTGGTGGTGCACGAACCCACCTTCGAGACCCTCAGCCGCAGCGACCAGGAGGCCCTGCGCCGCGCCGCCGAGGCCGCCGAGGAGCAGGCCTGGGCAGCCGGCCAGGCGCAGAACGCCGCCCTGGTCCGCCTGCTGCAGCGCGATGGCCTCTACCAGGAGGTGCCAGCGCTGGAGGAGAGCGTCAGCGCGGCCGGCCGCGAGGCTGCCAGCGACTGGCTGGCGCGGGCGGGTATGCCGGGCGAAGCCTTGCTGCGGAACTATCGCAACTAGCCGCCGCCGCAGGCGCCCTTGCAGCGGGGCTTTGCGCCCGGTCCGGCTTGGTGTAGCACTTTGCCGTTGTCCCGCTGCGCGGGAACGCCGGCTGAAAGGGGTCTCAGATGACAGCGATCACCAACATCCGTCCGCTTGCCGAGCCCAAGGCCTTGGCAAAGGCGGTCGAGGAACTGCGGGCCGCCTTCGGCGAGCGGCTCTCGACCTCAGAGGCGGTGCGCGAGCAGCACGGTAAGGATGAGACCTCGCACGTGGCCCTGCCGGACGCCGTCGTCTTCGCCAACTCGACCGAGGAGGTGGTGACCGCAGTGACCATCTGCGCGCGCCACGGCGTACCGATGGTGCCCTTCGGCACCGGCACCTCGCTGGAGGGCCATATCGCGGCGATCCACGGCGGCATCTCCATCGATGTCAGCCAGATGAACCAGGTGCTGGAGGTCAACGCGGCCGACCTGGACTGCCTGGTACAGGCCGGCGTCACCCGAAAGCAGCTCAACGACTACATCCGCCACGATGGCCTGATGTTCCCGATCGACCCGGGCGCCGACGCCTCGCTGGGCGGTATGACGGCGACCGGTGCGTCGGGCACCAATGCGGTCCGCTACGGCACCATGCGCGAGAACGTGCTGGGCCTGACCGTGGTGCTGCCGGACGGCCGCGTGGTGCGCACCGGCGGCCGGGCGCGCAAGTCCTCCGCCGGCTATGACCTGACCCGGCTGATGGTGGGTTCCGAAGGCACGCTGGGCATCATCACCGAGGTGCGGCTGCGCCTGCATGGCATTCCCGAGGCGATCGGTGCGGCCGTCTGCTCCTTCGAGACCCTGGAAGGCGCGGTCACCACGGTGATCGAGACCATCCAGATGGGTGTGCCGGTAGCCCGTATCGAGCTGCTGGACGATATCCAGGTCGATGCGGTCAACCGCTATTCAAAGCTAGACCTGCCGGTCCTGCCGACCCTGCTGTTCGAGTTCCACGGCACCACGCGCTGGGTCGAGGAGCAGGCCGGCATCGTCTCAGAGTTGGCCTCTGCCAACGGCGGCCAGGGCTTCACCTGGGCCAAGGAAGCCGAGGACAGGGCCAAGCTCTGGCAGGCCCGTCACGACGCCTTCTATGCCTGCCTGGCGATGCGTCCGGGCTCTATGGGCTGGGCGACCGACGTCTGCGTGCCGATCTCGCGCCTGGCCGAGTGCATCCTGGAGACCAAGAAGGACATCGAGGAGAGCGGGGTGATCGCGCCCATCGTCGGCCATGTCGGCGACGGCAACTTCCACCTGGTCTACCTGATCGAGCGCGGCAACGAGGCCGAGCTGGCCGCCGCCAAGGCGCTGAACGAGCGCATGATCCGCCGGGCGCTGGCCATGGGCGGCACCTGCACCGGCGAGCACGGCATCGGCTACGGCAAGATCGACCTGCTGGCCGAGGAGCACGGCGACGCCCTGCCGATGATGCGCGCGATCAAGCAGGCCCTGGACCCGGCCGGCCTGATGAACCCGGGCAAGATCGTCCGGGTTTAAGCCAGCCGGGAACCGGTTAGGAGATCGTCAGGACGCCGGCGGCGTGCGGCCCAGATTGTAGAACTCTTCGTTCGCCCGCATGCTGGTGGCGTTCGCCAGGCGATTCGACATGCCGAAGAAGGCGGAGATCGCGGCGATGTCCCAGACGTCTTCCTCGTCGAAGCCGTGCCCCTTCAGGGTTTCGTAGTCGCTGTCGTCCACCTCGTAGGCTCGCATCGAGACCTTGATCGCGAAGGCGAGCATGGCCTTCTGGCGCGGCGTGATGTCGGCCTTGCGGTAGTTGATCGCCACCTGATCGGCGATCAGCGGGTTCTTCGCACGAATTCTGAGGATCGCCCCGTGCGCGACCACGCAGTACTCGCACTGGTTCAGGTTGCTGGTCGCCACGACGATCATCTCGCGTTCCGCCTTGGTGAGATTGCCGGGCTTGTCCATCAGCGCGTCATGGTGGGCGAAGAAGGCGCGGAACTCGTCGGGGCGGCGAGCCAGCACCAGGAAGACGTTGGGAATGAATCCGGACTTCTCCTGGACCGCCAGGATGCGCTCGCGGATGTCGTCGGGCAGCGTCGCGATATCCGGACTGGCGAAGCGGGTGCTGGCGGGCTTCTGGTCGCTCATATGGAAGGCTCCTCCTTGGGGCGCGGCTTATCCTTACCGGTCGCAATGCGGCCGGGCTCTGCGCGCATCGAACCGGTGCCCGCAACCGGGGATCATAGCCGCCCCGCGTGACGGCGTGCAGAAGGAAGATCGCGACCCTTTGCCCGGGGCTCCGGCCGAGCGGACTCGGCGTCCGGCTAGTGCTATGGACGGATCGGGGGTGAAGCTCTATTCGAGGAGCCATGCTGCTGCGGGATACCATGACAGAGAGAGAAAATGGCGACGCGCTCGGCCGGCTGGTCGAGGGCGGCAAGGCGGCGATTGCCGCGGCCCTGGCGCGGCTGGAGGCACGGCCGGACAGTCCGGAGAGCCTGGCCTTGCTGGACGAGGCCTGGCAGCGGGCGCTGGCCGGCGAGGGCGCCCAGGTGCTGGGGATCACCGGGCCGCCGGGCGTCGGCAAGTCGACCCTGACCGGGGCGCTGTTGAAGGCGGCGCGCAGCCGGGGGCAACGGGTGGCGGTGCTGGCGATCGACCCCTCGTCGCGGCGCAGCGGCGGCGCCCTGCTGGGCGACCGCCTGCGGGTCATGAGCCCGGTCGGTGACCGGGACTGCTTCGTGCGTTCGATGGCGGCGCGCCACCGGCTAGGTGGGCTCGCCGATGAGGCCTTTCCGGCGATCACCCTGCTGCGGGCGCTCTTCGACCTGGTACTGGTGGAGACGGTCGGTGTGGGGCAGTCGGAGACCGACGTCGCCGACATGGCCGACAGCGTGGTCTTCTGCGTGCAGCCGGCATCGGGCGATGCCGTGCAGTTCATGAAGGCCGGGATCATCGAGATTCCGCAGATCGCGGTGGTGACCAAGGCCGACCTGGGGGCGGCGGCCGAACGGGCGCTCGCTGACCTGGAGGCGGCGGTGGGCCTCAGCCCGCCGGTCGGCGGCTGGTCGGTGGCCTGCCTGGCGCTGGCAGCCCAGCAGCCGGGGGCGGCCGAGCGGCTGCTCGACCTGGCGGCCAAGCACCTGCAACACCTGAAGGACCATGACCAGCTCACGGCCAAGCGGGCCGGGCAGGGGCGGACCTGGCTGATCGAGGCGCTCCGCGCCGACTACGGCCGCAAGGGGCTGGCCAAGGTCCTGGGCGAGATCGACCGGCCGGCGCGCTCGCCCTTCGCGCTGATGGCGACGCTACGCGGCCGCCTTGGCTGAGCGGGCGACATCGAGCCACTGCTTGAGGCGGGCCTCGGGATCCTCGGCGCGCAGGACGTCGGTCACCACGCAGCAACTATCCGCGCCGGCGGCATAGACGCTGGGCGCGCGCTCCACCGTCAGGCCGCCGATCGCGACCAGCGGCAGCTTGCCGATCCGCTCGCGCCACACGCCGATCCGCTCCAGGCCCTGCGGGTTCCACTTCATCGCCTTCAGGATGGTCGGATAGATCGGCCCCAGGGCGACATAGTCCGGGTCGAGCGCCAGCGCGCGTTCTAGCTCCTTCCTGTCATGACTGGAGATGCCGAGGTTCAGGCCGCCGGCGCGGATCGCCGTCATGTCGGCCTGGTCCAGGTCCTCCTGGCCCAGATGGATGTAGTCGCAGCCGAGGTCGAGTGCGAGACGCCAGTAGTCGTTGACGATGAGCTGGCAGCCGGCCGCGGCACAGAGGTCGCGGGCGGTCGCGATCTCGCGGCGCAACTCGGCCTCGCTGCGGTCCTTGACGCGAAGCTGCACCAGCTCCAGGCCCAGCGGCAGGAAGCGCTCCAGCCAGCGGGCCTCGTCGACGATCAGGTAGAAGGGGGGCAGCATTTGGCTCAGGCCTCTGTCAGCGAGAAGGGGAGGCCGGCGAGTGGTGTCGAGGGGCTGGCCATGTCGCGCTCCTCCATCGGCTGGGCTTCGTAGCCCTTGCGGCCGGCTGCGATCGCCTGGCCGAAGGCCTCGGCCATCAGTACGGGATCGCCGGCCTTGGCGACGGCGGTGTTCAGGAGGATGGCGTCGTAGCCCAGCTCCATCGCCTGGGCCGCGTGCGAGGGCCGGCCGATGCCGGCATCGACGATCAGCGACACCTCCGGGAAGTGGTGGCGCAGGGTGGCCAGGCCGTAGGGGTTGTTGAGGCCACGGCCGCTGCCGATCGGCGCGCCCCAGGGCATCAGCACCTGGCAGCCGGCATCGAGCAGGGCTTCGGCCACCACCAGGTCCTCGGTGGTGTAGGGGAAGACCTGGAAGCCCTCGCCCGTCAGGATGCGCGCGGCCTCGACCAGGCCGAAGGGGTCTGGCGCCAGGGTATCCTCCTCGCCCACCACCTCCAGCTTGATCCAAGGGGTGTCGAAGAGTTCGCGCGCCATCTGGGCGGTGGTGACCGCCTCCTTAACGCTGTGACAGCCGGCGGTGTTGGGCAGCACGCGGACGGCGGCCTGCTCGATCAGCGAGACCAGGACCGCGCTCTCGCGCCCGCCGGCGGTCTCGCGCCGGAGCGAGAGGGTGACGACCTCGGCGCCCGAAGCCGCGATCGCGCGCTTCAGGATTTCCGGCGAGGGGTAGAGAGCGCTGCCGAGCAGCAGGCGCGAGCCGAGCTCCACGCCGTAGAGTTTCAATGTCATGGGTCAACCTCCCTGCATCGGTACGACCACGTCGATGCGGTCGCCTGATGCGATTGTCGTTTCCGCGCGCAGCGTGGCGCGGACGAAGTCGCCGTTCACCGCGGTCGCGACCTTGCGTTCGCCGTAGCCCAGCTCCTGCAGCAGGTCCTGCAGGCAGGTGGCCGCGGTCTCAAGCGGCCGGCCGTTCACCGTCACGGTCATAGAGCACCTCCGGATCGCTTGCCCCCTGCAGCAGCAAGTCCGCGGCCCGCCGGGCAAGAGCCGGGGCCAGCAGAAAGCCGTGCCGGTAGCAGCCGTTGATGAAGGCCTGCCGGCCGTCCTGAACCAGGCGCGGCAGGTTGTCGGGAAAGGCGGGGCGGGCGTCGACGCCGACCTCCACCACCTCGGCCTCGCCGAAGGAGGGGTTCAGCGCGTAGGCACTGGACAGCAGCTCCATCATCGAGCGGGCGGTGATGCGGCTCTTGTCCTCGGTCTCGATCATGGTGGCCCCGACCATGAAGAGCCCACCCTCGCGCGGCACCACGTAGAGCGGAAAGCGCGGGTGCAGCAGGCGCACCGGCCGCGAGAAGGCGATGTCGCGGGTCCGCAGCACCAGCATCTCGCCCTTGACCCCGCGCAGGTCCCGCAAGCGGTCCCTGGCCCTGAGGCCGCGGCAGTCGAGCCGCCAGTCGGCCTCGGGCGAACGGGCTAGCTCCTCGTCGGAGAGCAGGCGACCGGTTTCCAGGGCGACGCTGCGACGCTCCAGCTCGGACCAGAGGTGCCGCAGGGTGGCGCGCGGGTCGAGATGGCCCTCGGTCTCGAAGAAGAGGCCGCGGCGGAAGCGTCCGCCGAGGTCGGGTTCCAGCTCGGCGATCTCGTCCGCCTCGATGCGCCGCCAGCCCTGGGTCATGCGGGCGAAGCGGTCGAGGTCGGCGGCGTCGCGGCGGCCGGCCAGCACCAGCGAGCCCTGGAACACGGCATGCCCGGTGCGGCGCCAGTAGTCCATGCTCTCGCGGCCCAAGCGACCGATGATGGGTTCGGCCGACTCCATCTCGCAGTCGGGAGCCAGCATGCCGCCGGCCCACCAGGAACAGCAGTCGCGGTCGGGGCCCCGGCTCGCCGTCACCAGCCGTACGCGGCAGCCGCGCTCTGCCAGTTCCAGGGCGGCGGTCAGGCCCACCACGCCGCTTCCGATCACCTCCACTGAGGTCAAGGTCACATCTCCGCTCGGCGATCCGGGCGGCAGTGGCGGGTTCAGGTGCTTTCGGGGGGCTGCACCATCCCTTCGCCGGCATGACCCGGATCAGGTTCTAAGAGTTCGGCGCGGGCAGCAGCGCCATCTCAGCCCCCTGCCGGGGGCACCCCTTGGTCAATGCGAATGATGTTAGGGCAGTTCCCTGCGGTCGGCAAGCTGCCGGTCAATCCCGGTGGGCTCAGTCTTGGTGCGGCAGGGTCTCGACGAAGCGGAGCGGCTGGCCTAGCGGCCTGCCGACGGTCTGGCCGTCGCGCATCACCGTGCGGCCGCGGATGATGGTCATCAC
Source organism: Rhodospirillaceae bacterium N.6G (assembly GCA_046233115.1). Taxonomy (GTDB): domain Bacteria; phylum Pseudomonadota; class Alphaproteobacteria; order Kiloniellales; family JACOMY01; genus JACOMY01. Next base: position 918,083 of record JBJXHM010000001.1, read on the forward strand.
CGGCCAGCCAGTGACGAAGCGGCCCTCGAAGGGCGACCAGCCGCACTTGCTGGCCAGCCAGTCGGCCTCGATCCGGCGCCGTTCCTCCAGGTCCACCAGGGTGAAGTCGGCCTGGTAGCCCAGCGCGATGCGGCCCTTGCCGGCCAGTCCGTAGATCCGCTGCGGGCCGGCCGAGGTGAGGTCGACCAGCCGCTCCAGGCTCAGCCGCCCGGCGCTCATGTGGTCCAGCAGCAGAGGCAGCAGGGTCTGCACGCCGGGCATACCGGAGGGGCTGGCGGGGTAGGGGCGCGCCTTCTCCTCCTTGCTGTGGGGGGCGTGGTCGCTGCCGACCACGTCGACCAGGCCGTTGGCGATGGCGCCCCAGAGCGCCTGGCGGTGGCGGGCCTCGCGAATCGGCGGGTTCATCTGCGCGTAGGTGCCGAGCTCCTCGTAACAGCCCGGTGCCTCCAGGGTCAGGTGCTGCGGGGTCACCTCGACCGTGGCGATGTCCCGGTGGGCGGCCAGCAGGGGGAGTTCATCGGCCGTGGTGATGTGCAGCACGTGGATGCGCCGGCCGGCCTTGCGGGCCAGCCGCAGCAGCCGCTCGGTCGCCAGCCTGGCGGTCTCGGCGTCGCGCCAGACCGGGTGCTGCACGGGGCCGCCCTGGCTCGCCAGCGCCAGGCGGGCGCGCAGGCGCGGTTCGTCCTCGGAGTGGATCGCCATGCGGCGGGTGCCGGAGCGCAGCACCGCCTCCAGGGTCTTGTCGTCCTCGACCAGCAGCGAGCCGGTGGAGGAGCCCATGAAGAGCTTGACGCCGACCACGCCCGGCAGGCGCTCCAGCTCGGCCAACTGGTCGACGTTCTCGGGCGCGGCACCGACGAAGAAGGCGTGGTCGCACCAGGTCCTGCCGTCGGCGCGCAGCAGCTTGTCGGCGATCGCCCCGGCGGAGGTGGTGGCCGGAGAGGTGTTGGGCATCTCGCAGACCGCGGTGACGCCGCCGAGCACCGCCGCGCGGGTGCCGCTCTCCAGATCCTCCTTGTGCTCCATGCCAGGCTCGCGGAAGTGCACCTGGGTGTCGACCACGCCCGGCAGGACGGTCAGGCCCTTGACGTCGAGGCGCTCGGCCGCCGGCGCGTCGGCCAGCGCGCCCAGGGCGGCGATCTTCCCGTCGCGGACGGCGACGTCCAGCTCTTGCAGGCCGCCGGGCGTGTAGACCATGCCGCCCTTCAGGATGAGATCGTATCCCTGGCTCATTGACTTTCCTTCGGATTGTTCGCTGCCGCTCTCGGGGGAAAGTGGCCACAGCCTGGCTCAGGCTTCAAGCCCGCTGGTCGGCCGGTCGGCGCAACTGCTGGAAAAAGGTGAGGTAGGCCTCGACCCCGTGGCTCTCGTCAAAGCCGGCGAGGAAGGCGCTGCGCCCGCCCTCGGCGATACGCTGACGCAGCTCCGGCTCGGCCAGCAGGCGGCGGATCGCCTGCGCCAGGAGGGCCGGATTGCCCGGACGCACCAGGGCGCCGCTCACCTCCTCCTCGATAAGCCAGGAGGGGCCGGCGGTGGCGCTGGCGAGCACCGGGCAGCCAGCCATCCAGCCCTCCAGCACGACGTTGCCCAGCGGCTCCTCGCGCGAGGGGACCACCAGCAGGTCGGCCATGCGCAGCAGCGGCAGGGGATCGTCCTGCCAGCCGAGGAAGCGGATGCGGGCGGTGAGGTTGAGGGCGCCGGCCAGATGGCGGAGTGCCACCTCCTCCGGGCCGCTGCCGGCGAGCCAGAGGGTGGCGTTCGGCACTGCCGCCAGCGCTTGCAGCAGAACGTCGAAGCCCTTGACCTGGTGAAAGCGGCCGAGACCCAGCAGCAGCGCGCCCTGATCGGGGCGGGGCAGCGGCGGCGGCGGTCGGCGCTCCTGCGCCCGGTCGGCCAGGAAGTTGGGGAGGAGGCTGGCCTTCTCGCGCGGCCAGCCGGCCTGGACGATGTGCTCGACCAGGCCCGGTGTCGGCGCGATCAGGTGGTCGCAGTGGCTAAAGCGACCAAGCGGGTAGGGGCCGCCGAGACGGCCGACCAGGCGGTAGGGTCCCTTGGGCGTGAAGGTGGCAGCGCGCTGCATGAAGGCCAGGACGATATCGGGCTTGTGCGCTGCCAGGCTGCGCTTCAGCAGGCCGCGGGTCTTGAAATCGAGCCGGCCGCCGAAGGCAGCGGTCTCGGGCCGAATGCCGGCGGCCGAGAGCGCGCCCAGCAGTGGCGGGTGGGGGCGCACCACCGCAGAGACGTCAAGCCCTCGTCGCTTCAGGGCGGCGGCCAGGCGGCCAAAGAAGGATTCCGCACCGCCGCCGGCCTGGCCCGCCATGGTCATCAGCAGCGACGGCCCCGGTGGAGTGGACGTCTCGGGCGCCGCCTCGCTGGTCGCCTCAGGTGAGCGGGAATCCTCTACCATGTCTTTTCCCATCCGCCTTGGTGGGACCGGCGTCAAGTCTGGCACCAAGTCTGGGCAAAGGTGTAGCGCGCCGCGAAGCCTTGCGATTCGCTCGCATAGGTTCCACCTTGCCGGCATGAACGAGACCAAGGATCAAGCCGAATCGGGCCTGCGGCAGGTGGCCCTGGCGGGGCGCGGCATCATCGCGCTCGAAGGCCCGGACGCTCGCGACTTCCTGCAGGGCATCGTCAGCAACGACGTGACCAAGGCCAGCCCGCAGCAAGCGCTCTGGGCCGCCTTCCTGACGCCGCAGGGCAAGTACCTCTACGACTTCTTCCTGCTGGAGCACGAGGGCCGGCTCTTGCTGGAGAGCGAGGCCGCCCGCCTGCCGGAATTCCTACGCCGGCTGAAGCTCTACCGGCTGCGCTCCAAGGTCGAACTGAGCGATGTCTCGGCTGACTGGCGGGTCTCGGCAGTCTGGGGCGAGGGGGCGGCCGAGCGCTTCGCCTTGCCGACCCGCGCCGGTGCCGTCAGAACCTTGGAAAACGATGCGGGCCTCTTGATGGTCGATCCGCGATTTCAAGGGCTTGGCCTGCGGCTTTGGTCCAAGACCGAAGACCTCTTGCCGGGGGTCGAGCCGGGTGCCCTGGCCGACTACGAGGCCCTGCGAATCACGCTGGGGCTGCCGGACGGCAGCCGCGACATGGAGGTGGACAAGGCCATCCTGTTGGAAAACGGCTTCGACGAACTGGCCGGGGTGGACTGGAAGAAGGGCTGCTACATGGGCCAGGAGCTGACGGCGCGCACCAAGTACAGGGGGCTCGTCAAGAAGCGGCTGTTACCCGTTGAATCAGCGAGTGAAATTCAAGATTCGGGGGTAGAAGTCTTGCAAGGGGACAAGGTGGTGGGTGAGCTGCGCTCGCGCTCTGGGCGGCACGCGCTGGCGCTCTTGCGCCTGCAGGCACTCGCGGGAGGTGAAGCACTCACGGTGAACGGGATTCCGGTGTCGGTGACCTTGCCCGACTGGGTCGTCTTGCCGCAGGCCAAGGAGGCGGCTTCTTGAGCGCCAAGCCGCAGCTTTGCTTCGTCCATGGTTTCGGCTGTGGGCCGAACGATTGGGATCTCCTTCGTCGAGAACTGGGCGGGGAGTGGGACAGCCAGGCCGTGGACCTGGGGCTCTTCGGATCCGATGCCGGCGAGGAACGCTCTCTGGCCATTGTCGAGCTGGCCAAGCGGGTGACCGCGGCGATGGCGCCGGGGACCGTGCTGGTCGGCCACAGCATGGGCTGCCGCGTGGTGCTGCAGGCGGCCTGCGACCGGCCGGAGGACACGGCGGGAGTCATCCTGGTGGACGGCAGCCGCCTGGTCGAGGCCGACATCGACGCCTTTGACGCGCGGATCGCGCGCGACCCCAAGGCCTTCGCGTCGGACCTCTTCAGCGAGATGGGCGGCCCGGGCATGACGCAGGAGACGCTGGACGCGCTGGTCGAGCGCGCTCAGGGCATGTCGGGCGCGGCGATGCGCTCGGCCTTCGGCGGTATGTTACGCTGGGACCGGACCCGCGGCAGCGAGGCGCTGGCCAGCCTAAAAGACACGCCCCTGCTGACGGTAGTGAGCACCACTCTTGGCGACGATGGTCGCCGCCGTCCGCTACAGGAGGGGGAGAGCAATCCCTTCCTCGACTGTGTGGCGGTGGAGGCCAAGCATGCGATGGTGGCGCGGATCCTGGGGGTCGGCCACTTCCCGATGCTGGAGAAGCCCGCGGACCTGGCTGCGGCGATGCGGGGCTTCCTGCACGGCCTCTGACTGCACGTTCTGTTCGTTTTGTGCATAGAGCTCTGGCCCCGGGCGGCGTTGCGCCGCGGGCTCCGGGGCGTTATGTGACCAGTAGCTGGAAACGCGCCTAAGAAACGCGGGCTTGCGTTGCGCCCGCCCAAGACTGAGGAGAGATGCTATGTCCGCCTGTATCGTCGGTTGGTCGCACGGCAAGTTCGGCAAGCACGAGAACGATGACCTGGAGAGCCTGATCGCACAGGTGGCCGTGCAGGCCGTCGAGGACGCGGGTCTGGCGCCCGAGGACATCGACGAGATCGTGCTGGGCAACTTCAACGAGGGCTTCTCGCAGCAGGCTTTCCCGGCCTCCCTGGTGCTGCAGGCCAACGATGGTTTCCGCTTCACGCGCGCGACCCGTGTGGAGAACGCCTGTGCCACCGGTACCGCGGCGCTGCACCACGGCATCCGCTCGCTGAAGGCGAAGGACGCGCGCTTTGTGCTCTGCGTCGGCGTCGAGAAGATGACCAGCCTGCCGACCCGTGAGATCGGCAACGTCCTCCTCAAGGCCTCCTACGTGAAGGAAGAAGCTGACATCGAGGGCGGCTTCGCCGGTGTCTTCGGCAAGATCGCCGAGCTCTATTTCCAGAAGTACGGCGACCAGTCCGACGCGCTGGCCATGATCGCCGCCAAGAACCACAAGAACGGCTCGGTCAATCCGCTGGCGCAGATGCAGAAGGACTTGGGCTACGACTTCTGCCGCACCGTCTCCGACAAGAATCCGTACGTTGCCGGTCCGCTGAAGCGCACCGACTGCTCGCTGGTCTCAGACGGTGCCGCCGCGGTGGTGCTGACCGACGTCGACACCGCGCTGCGCATGAACAAGGCGGTGATCTTCCGCGCCGCTCAGCACGTGCAGGACTTTCTGCCGCTGTCGCGTCGCGACATTCTGCAGTTCGAGGGCTGCAGCCGTGCCTGGCAGGGCGCCCATGCCGAGGCCGGCACCACCCTGGACGACCTCTCGCTGGTCGAGACCCACGATTGCTTCACCATCGCCGAGCTGGTGCAGTACGAGGCCATGGGCCTGGCCAAGCCGGGCCAGGGCGCCGAGGTGATCAAGGCCGGCATCACCCAGAAGGACGGCAAGCTGCCGATCAACGCCTCGGGCGGGCTCAAGTCCAAGGGCCATCCGATCGGGGCCACCGGCATCTCGATGCACATCATGGCTTCGATGCAGCTTCTGGGGCAGGCTGGGGCGATGCAGGTCGCCAATCCCAAGCTGGCGGGCGTCTTCAACATGGGCGGGGCGGCGGTCGCCAACTACGCCTCGATCCTGGAGCCGCTGCGCGGCTGACGCTCGGGAGACATTGGTCTAGCATTACGGTGCGGTGGGGGAGGCCCCGCCGCACCTTTGTTTTCTATGGGGGTAGGGTCCATGTCCGGTGAAGGTCTGTCCGGTTTCCGCTATGCGATGACGATCAAGAAGTTCGGCTCGGTGCCCGAGCCGGCCTTTGAGGATCCGGGCGAGCAGCTTTCAACCTGGGGTCAGGTCTGGGGCTGCGACAACGACGTGGGCCGCCTGCGCAAGGTGCTGGTGCATCGCCCCGGCGCCGAGATGTCGGTGGTCGACCGCAGCAAGTACATCCCCGAGATCGACGCTTTCGGCGACCCGGAGGTCGGCTGGTACTGGCAGCACAACACCATCCCCGAGGTCGCCGAGATGCAGGCCCAACATGACGCACTGACGGCCGCGCTGGAGGCCAAGGGCGTCGAGGTGATCCACCTGGAGGGGGTGAAGGCGCCGCTGATCAAGGCCTGCTACACCCGCGACAGCGTGATCGCGGTGAAGGGCGGGGCCATCGTCTCGCGCATGGCGCCCAGGGTGCGCCGCGGCGAGGAGCTCTGCGTCACACGCACCCTGGCCAAGATCGGGATGCCGATCCTGCGCACCATCACCGGCATCGGCATGATCGAGGGCGGCTCCTTCGCCTGGATCAACAGCACGACCGCCGTGGTCGGCCGCTCGATCCGGGTCAACGACGAGGCGATCCGCCAACTCGACGAGGTCCTGCGCGCGCAGGGTGTGGAGCTGATCGTGGTCGACCTGCGCGGCTATGACATCCACATCGACGGCAGCTTCGTCATGATCGACCGCGACCTGGCGCTGGTCGCGGCTGCGGGGCTGCCCTTCACTTTCCTGGAGCGGCTGAAGGCGCTGGGCGTGCGCACCATCGAGATCACGCCGCAGGACGACCCCTGGATCGTCAACTGCCTGGCGGTGGCGCCGGGCGACGTGCTGATGCCCCCGGGGGCCTCGAACCAGACCATGGACCGCCTGGGCGAGGCCGGAGTCACGGTGACCCAGCTTCCCTACGGCAAGATCCAAACCAACGGCGGCTCGATCCACTGCTCGACCGGGCCGCTGTTGCGCGATCCTCTTTAGATCCTGGGGCTTTGGCGCTACATAGGGAGGAGGCCGATGTCGGCCTTTGCCGGGCGCTACGGCGCGGGATACAGCCGATGAGCAAGAAGACGGAAAAAGACGGGCCGAAGCAGGCCAAGAAGACGAAGAAGAGCCAGTCTGCCGACGCGGCGAAAGGCGCAATGCTGGCCGCTGAGGCCGCGGCCGAGCAAGTCCGCCTTCGTGCGGAGGTGACGGTGCTGCGCCTGCTAGTCGATCGTATGCTGCTGGTCCAGGCGCGTCACCTGGGCAAGGAGGCCTACCTCGACGACCTGCACGACCTCTTGATGGGCGATCTGGATCGCCTCGGTCCCGACGGCGCGAGCCCGGAGGCTCGGCAGGAGATGCACGCAGCGATCGAACGCTCGCTGGAGGCGGTGCGTGCCCAGCTTCTTCTTGCCCGCGCCGACAGCAGCAAGCGCAACTGAGCACGTACTCCGAATAAGAGACAGGGAGAGAGCATGAGCGAGGACAAGGGAGCGCCCTCGTGCCAGCGGAGTGCCGTCAATCTGGGGCGCCTGCTCAGCGACACCGCCCGGCGCATGCCGGACGCGACCGCACTGATCTGGGGCGAGCGGCAGTGGAGCTGGGCAGAGATCGACGGGCGCGTCAATGCCTTGGTGGCGGCCCTGAAGGCGCGCGGCCTGGGCAAGGGCGACCGCATTCTGGTGCAGGCCAAGAACTCCAACCAGATCTTCGAGACCATGTTCGCCGCCTTCAAGTTGGGCGGCGTCTGGGTCCCCTGCAACGCGCGTCTGACCCCGCCGGAGATCGCCTACCTCGGCCAGTCCTCCGAATCGGTCGCCATGTTCGCCGATGAGAGCTACGCCGAGCATGTGGCGCACTGCCAGGCCGAGGTGCCGGGCATCCAGCACTACGTCACCATCGGCGAGAACCCGCTGCCCGGCAGCCTCGACTATGAGGCGCTGCTGACCGAGGGCGCCGGCGCCGGCCCATGGGAGGCCGAGGTCGGGCCAGGCGATCCCTGCTGGTACTTCTATACGTCCGGCACCACCGGCCGGCCCAAGGCAGGCATGCTCACCCACGACCAGATGGGCTTCGTCGTCGTCAATCACCTGGCTGACCTGATGCCGGACACCCACGGCGGCCAGGCCTCGCTGGTGGTGGCGCCGCTGAGCCACGGAGCGGGGGCGCATCTGCTGCCGCAGGTGGCGCGTGGCGTGCCCTCGGTGCTGACCGCCAGCGCCTCCTTCGACGAGGAGGAGTGCTGGCAGCTGGTCGAGCGCTACGGCGTGGCCAACATGTTCACCGTGCCGACCATCCTGACCCGGCTCTGCCGCCATCCCTCGGTCGATCGCTATGACCACAGCAGCCTGAAGTACGTGATCTATGCCGGTGCACCGATGTACCGGGCCGACCAGAAGCACTGCCTGGAAAAGCTGGGCAAGGTGCTGGTGCAGTATTACGGCCTGGGCGAGGTCACGGGGAACATCACGGTGCTGCCGCCGGCGCTGCACGAGATCGACGACGAGGCCATGCGGGTCGGGAGCTGCGGCTACCCACGCACCGGCATGGAGATCGCGATCAAGGACGGCGACGGGGCGACGGTTGCGACCGGCGAGCAGGGCGAGATCTGCGTGCGCGGCCCGGCCGTCTTCGCCGGCTACCACAACAATCCCGAGGCCAACGCCAAGGCGCTGAAGGGCGGCTGGTTCCACACCGGCGACCTCGGCCGGGTGGACGAGGCTGGCTTCCTCTACATCACCGGGCGGGCATCGGACATGTACATCTCCGGCGGCTCCAACGTCTATCCGCGTGAGGCCGAGGAGGTGCTGCTGACCCATCCGCAGGTAGCCGAGGTCGCGATCCTGGGCGTGCCCGACCCGCAGTGGGGCGAGAGCGGCATCGGCGTGGTGGTGCTGGAAGCAGGGGGCGCGGCCGGGGAGGCCGAGCTGCTGGCCTACCTCGACGGCAAGATCGCCAAGTACAAGCGGCCGCGGCGCTTCTTCTTCTGGGACAGCCTGCCGAAGAGCGGCTACGGTAAGGTTACCAAGCACCTGATCTTGCAGGGGCTGCGAGAAAAGGGACTGGTCGAGAGCTGAGGCCGGCCCGGCAGTGGGGAGGACGAGACCATGCGCAGAGGACAGCACCCGGGACCGCCGCAAGAGCCGCGCCGGCTGCACCAACGGGCCCGCGCCGCGGGCGAGTACCGCATCCACCTGGAGCCGGGCGAGGAGCTGCACAGCGGCCTGCTGGAGGCCCTGGCGACCTTGGGGCTGGAGCAGGCGGCGCTGAGCCTGGTCGCCGGCAGCTTCGATGCCTTCAGCTACCTGACCGGACAGCCCGATGCCAGCGGCGAGCGGCTGGCGACCTATGGCGCGCCGACCCTGCCGCCGGCGCCGGTCACTCTGATCGGTGCCAACGCGCTGGTGGGGCAGGGGGCCGAGGGCGCGCCGCTGCTGCATTGCCACGCGGTGGTGGTCGATGCCGAGGGCAAGGTGCACGGCGGACACCTGCCGCCGGGTGCCTGCATCGTCGGCGCCGGGGGCCTGACGGTCCAGGTGCTGGGTCTGGCCGAGGGCGGTTTCGCGGTGGCCTACGACGCCGAGACCAACTATGCCATCTTCCATCCAAAGGAACCGGCAGAGGTGAGTGCATGAGCGGGGCAGAGATCGAGGCGGGCCAGCTGGGCCGCATCGCCGTGGTCCGGATCAAGCCGAACGAGGATCTCTGCCGCGGCGTCGCCGCGGCGGCAGAGGCCGAGGGCTTCTCCCACGCGTTGGTGCGCGGCGCGGTCGGCAGCCTGCTGGACGCGGGCCTGGGCTACGGCGCGGGCAAGCGGCTCCATGTCGAGGGGCCGGGCGTCGAGATCCTGACCCTGGCCGGTGAGGTTCGGCCCGGCGCCTCCGGCAAGGCCGAGGCGCGGCTGACCGGCACCATCTCCGACAGCAAGGCGCAGGTCTACGGCGGCCGCTTCCTGCCCGACGACAATCCCATCTGCATCACCCTGGAACTGGTGCTGCAGGAGTGGATCCCCGACGCCGCCTGATCCGCCGCCAGTCGTGCTAGACTAGCCTCCAAGACAAAAGGGAGGCGCGGATGGTCAAGGCACTGCTGCTGCGAGAGACCGACGGCAAGGTCGAGAGCGCGATCGAGCGGCTGGACGAGAGCCAGTTTCCCGACGGCGACGTCACGGTGCGCGTGACCCACTCCACCCTGAACTACAAGGACGGCATGGTGGTGAAGGGTCTGGGCCGGCTGGTGCGCAGCTATCCGCACGTGCCGGGCGTCGATTTTGCCGGCAGCGTGCTGCGCTCCGACCATCCCGACTACAAGCCCGGTGACCCCGTGGTGCTGACCGGCTGGCGGGTCGGTGAGACCCACTGGGGCGGCTATGCCGAGCTGGCGCGGGTCAAGGGCGACTGGCTGGTGCCTCTGCCGGCCGGGCTCTCTGCCAAGGAGGCGATGGCGGTGGGCACCGCGGGCCTGACCGCCATGTTGGCGATCCTTGCGTTGGAGCGACATGGGGCCGAGCCCGGCCAGGGGCCGATCCTGGTCACCGGTGCTTCGGGCGGTGTCGGTTCGGTCGCAGTCAGCCTGCTGGCCAAGGCCGGCTACGAGGTCGCTGCGGTCACCGGTCGGCCGGAGCAGGCCGACTACCTGACCCGGCTCGGCGCTGGCCAGATCGTCGAGCGCGCGACCCTCGCCGAGGCGCCGACGCGGCCGCTGGACAGGGAGCGCTGGGCCGGCTGCATCGACAATGTCGGCGGTACCATGATGGCGCGCGTGCTCTCGCAGATGGCCTATGGCTCGGCGCTGGCCTCGGTCGGGCTGGCCGGCGGCAACCTGCTGGAGACGACGGTGCTGCCCTTCCTGCTGCGCGGCGTGTCGATCCTGGGTATCGATTCCGTCATGTGCCCCAAGGCCAAGCGCCTGGCCGCCTGGAAGCGGATCGCCAGGGATCTGGACCGGGATCTGCTGGCCGCGATGACCGAGATGGCACCGTTGGAGGAGGTGCCGCGCCTGGCCGGTGAGATCCTGAAGGGCCAGATCCGTGGCCGGATGGTGATCAAGATTTGATGCCTGGTGGGTCTCGCTGGGCGGCGCTGCTGGCCTCCGCCGTTGGTCTCCTGTTTCTGGCGTCCCCCACGTTGGCCGAAGTCTGCGACAAGGAGCGGCCGGACTGGTCGCCTGCCGACGGTCCCGTCACCATGCTGGGCGAGACCCTCGGCTTCCTGTCCTCGCCGATCGGCCTCGCCCTCATGGGCATGGTCCTGGCCGCCTTCCTGGTCAACAAGCTCTGGACCTCGCTCGTCTGCGGCTTCGTCATGGCGATGCTGGCCGTGGCCTTTCTCGGCGAGGCATTGCAGCCGATAGAGATCGCCCTGGCGGCGCGCCAAGAAGGCTGTACCGCCTCGCCCCTGCTAACGGCGCTTATCCTTCTGGTTCTCGCGCCGCTTCTGGTCTGGCGGAGCTGGCGGACGCGTCGAGGCCGGAAGAGATCTAACCGACGAAGCGGATGATGTTCCGCGCGTCGAGCTCGATCTTGCCCATGAAGTCCTTGTAGAGGCTGTTCGCGCGCAGGGCGTCATAGGTCTTCTCGATCGCTGCCATCGAGGGGTAGCCGACGGCGATCGCCCGCTGGCCGGCCGACTCACCGGTGACCACCGTGCCGTAGCGCAGGAAGGTGGCGCCGTTGTCCTCCAGGATCGGCGTCAGCTGCTTCATGGTGTCGAGCATGATGTCGGCTGCACGCCAGCGCGTGACCACACCATAGGCGACGGCATCGAGAGAGGGCTTCTTAACCTGGATCTGCTCCAGCTTGATGATGTTGCGCAGCAGGACCTTCAGCTCGCTGCCCTGGGTTAGCGTCTTGTAGGCACGCGACTTGGCATAGACGGAGAAGGCTTCGTCCACCCCCCCGAGCGACTCGTAGCTCTGAAAGAGGATGAGGCAGCCGGCATGGTTGCCGGTCCCGATGACGCCATAGCCGGTCGTCACGGCGCCGGCGTCTTCGCGGAGCTGCTTGGCCAGCTTGCCGACCTGCTTCAGAGCTTCGTCGGTAAAAGATGGCGTGCAACTGGCGACTGTAACCATGGTGTAGCGTGCATTTGACATGTGTCTTCTCCTTTTTATTGATGTCATGCGCCCCTACCTTCAGCAGAATTACTATACATCATACAGAAAAGGAAATCTCGTTGACTTTAAGTGGAACGAGCAGACCCGGCACGAACGCTGGTGCCTCTGGGCGCCACCGGTGCCATCGCGGCACTGTGGCGGATTTGTGACGCTTGCTGCCTTATGTGTGCCACAGTCATCGACGGGACGCGCACGCTTGAGCTAAAGGCAAGTGGTTAAACGCAAAACTGTTGGGCCCGCTTGTGGATAACCCTCGGACCCTGGTTGGGGACAATCGAATGAAAGGTCTGGCCTGCGGCCTCGTTGCCCTGCTTGCCGCGCTGGCGCTGCAGCCCGTGGAACGGCTTGCTGCCGGCGAGGGCCAGACGGTGATCGTGCCGGGAACCGCTACGGTCGGCAGCAACCTGCGCCGGCTGCAGAAGCTGGCCGATGCCGGCGATGCCAAGGCCGCCTACCGCATCGGTCAGATCGAGGAGCGGGGTATCGGCCGCCCGGCCGATCCGGTGAAGGCGGCGGCTGCCTACCGCAGGGCGGCGGAGTTGGGCTATGCACCTGCGGCGCTGCGTTTGGGTCAGCTCTACGCTGGCCATGCGCTGGGCGCGCCGAACTACGCCGAAGCCCGGCACTGGTACGAGCTGGCGGCGCTGGGGGGTGCCGCGGTTGCGGCCTACAACTTGGCCCTGCTGGAAGAGCGTGGGCTCGGCGGCCCCGAGGCGCTGGAGCAGGCGCTGGGCCACTATGAGCTGGCGGCCAGCGCCGGCATTGCCGAGGCGGCGCTCAGGCTGGCGGAGCTCTATCGCTCCGGGCGCGCCGGCAGCATCGACCGGGTGCGGGCGCTGGCCTGGTACCTGGTGGCCGAGCGGCTGGGCGCGGCGGAGGCCGGCATCCTGGCCACGGCCCTGGCCGAGACTATGAGTGACGCACAGCGGGCGAAGGCGCGCGAACTGGCGGAGCTGCTTTGAGCCGATCCCGGGTCGGGTACCATGGCGGAGATCGTGCTTTGCGGCGCGACACCGCGTAGGGCTAATCTCGTCGGCGATGACGACCTCGGCAGAGCGACGCGGGCAGGGCGCGCAGAGACTTCAGGCTGCTCTGGCAGGCTGCCTCCTGCTGGGCGCCTGTAGCGGCCTTTGGCCCGACGGCACACCGGAGGACCCGAGGCTTGCCAGCCTGGAGGACCCCTGCGTCGCCGCAGCCGGTCTGCTGGGGCGCGGCGAGACACTGACCTTGGACGGTCGCCGCCTCAAAGCCTATGCTGAGGCCTGTCTGGAGCGCGGCAGTCGTCCGCAGCTTGGCTGGGCGCTGCTGGGCTGGGCCGAGCAATACCTGGGCGACCGCAGTGCCTCCGCCCGGGCCTTGAACGCGGCGCTGCAGACCGATCCTGACGAGGGGCCGGCGGTTTGGCTGGCGCCGATCATCGCGCTGGATGCGCGCGCGACCCTCTTCGCCGCCGGTGACGATCCGCGCGGGGCGCTTGACGAGGTCGACCTGGCCGGCAGCTTGCTGGCACGCTTCACCGGCATACGCTATCCCGATCTGCTGAGCACGATCCTGGTCCGGCGCGCGACCTATCTGGCGCTGGCTGGCGAGGAGGCCGAGGCGCGCGTCACTTTCGAGCGCGCCCTGATGATCGCCAGCAGCCGCGAGCAGGGCTATGAGGTCTTGCGTCGGGAGGGCTGGGTGGCGCTGAGCCAGGGCCGCTTCGCCGCCGCCTATCGCCGCCTCACGCAGGCCTTCACGCTGGCGCCAGCGGCGCCGCAGCGGCTGCAGACGGCCCTCAGGATCTACGCCGCCGAGGCCCAGGGGCTGGGTGAGGGGCCGGCACGGCAGGGGCTTGCGCGGCGGATCGCGACGGCAGAGCTGGACCTCGATCTCTACCCAGGCCTGATCCTTCGCTACCTCCTGGGCGAGATCGACGCGGAGAGCCTCACCGAGCGGGCCGATCAGGAAAGCCGGCTCAATCCCAGCGCTACCATGGCGCAGCTTGACTACTACAAGGGTTTGAGTGCCCTCTTGGGCGGCGAGCCGGCACGCGCGGAACGGGCTTTCCGCCGCGTGCTGGACAGTGAGGTGGTGGCCCTGCCGGAGTATTTCTTCGCGAGGGGGGCGCTCGAACGGCTTAAAGAGGCCGCGTCGAGGCCTTGAGCCAGAACGTCAAGCGCGAGACCGGGTCGCGCGACAGAGGACACAGGGGACGATTTCATGGCTAGACTAAATCCGGCATTCCTCTTGCCCTTGCTGCTGCTGGCAGCCTGCCAGCAGCCGGGGCCGAAGGGGCCGCCGGGCCCGCTGGCTGGGGTGGTGATCACCGGGGTGGAGAGCGATTCCGAGGCCGAAGCCAGCCTGGTGGCACAGCCCTGCCAGGCGGCCGAGATGCTGCTTGCGCAGGCGCAGGACGGCCAGGTGCGCGGGCATCGGCTGGTGGCCCTGGCCGAGGAGTGCGTGAAGCGCGGCAACGACCGGCCGCTGGGCCAGGCACTGTTGGGCTACGGCCTGGAGCAGATCGGTCAGCCGCGCGAGGGCCTGCAGGCCTTGAAGAACCTGCTGAGCTTCTCCGATGCGGCGGCCAGCTCGGTCGACAGCAACGTGGCGCGCGCCCGGGTGCTGGGCTACGAGGCGCGGAGCTACTTCTATGCCGGTCTCGGACGCTGGGGTGATGCGGTCGACGACATTGACCGGGCGATCGCCGCACAGCCCATCTCCAACGATCGGGTGACCGGGGCGCTGATGGCCAGGCGCGGCTTCTACCAGTCGCTGGCCGCCAACAATCCGGGCGCTGCCGGGCAGCCGGCCGGTGTCTACAGCCAGGCGGCCCAGAGCAGCTTCGAGGAGGCGGTGGCGCGTTGGGACGCTCCGGAGGCAGCACTGGAGGTGGCCTTCCAGCGCGGCATGGGGAACCTCGCACGGGGGCGTTGGGAGGAGGCCTCGGCTGACTTCACCACGGTCTTTCAGGGCGCGGGGACGGCGAACCGCCGGACCCAGGCCATGTTGCTGGGCTACTACGCCGACTACCGCCTGAGCTGGGCCCAGGAGCAGACCCTGGAGAAGGCGCGCTCTACCTTCGAGACCCGCGCCCGGCAGATCGAGATCGGCGCGGCCTATGCCCCCTACGTGCAGCTCTTCCTGGGTGAGATCGGGCCGGAGGCGGCGCTGGGCCGGGCGGAGCAGAACCCGAACCAGAACATCGAGGCCTCGCAGCTCCAGGCCTACTGGTACATCGGCATCTATCACCAGATGCGCGATGAGACCGACCTGGTGCAGCGGGCCTGGGACTTCGGCCTGAAGACCCGGGTGATCACCGTCCAGGACTATTTCCTGATGCAGGCAACCGCCCGGCGGTTCGGCTTCTGATCCTACGAAGTGGAATAGGAAAAATCCTATCATATTTTCCTATCCCACTTCGTCTCAGACCCCCAGCAGCTCCTCCCACTCCATGACCCGATAGAGGCTGCGGACCCGGCGCAGCGGGATCTCGATGTCCTCGCGCGGCGGGTTGTACTGACCCAACCGCAGGGTGGTGGGGCTGCGTCCGAGCAGGCGCTTCACGTAGCAGGGCCGCTCCTCGCCCTCGGCCTCGGCGTGCAGCTCGACCACCACATGGTCGCCGGTCCGGGGCGGCCGCGCCGGATGCAGGTAGACCAGGCTGCCGGGCGCGCGCCAGGGCCACATGGAATCGCCCTGCACGTAGAGGGCGAAGGCCTCGCCCATGGCTTCCAGGGCCGGCGGGCGCCGCACCCTGTCGACCTCTAGTCCGTTCAGCAGGAAATCGCCCTCGCTGCCGCCGACCGTTGCGCCCAGCACCGGCACGTCGCGCCGCATCGCCCCCGACGCGAAGGCCGAGGCCGGCGGTGCTACGGTCCTGACGGCATTTCCGGCGGGCAGGGCAGGGGCCTCGGCCGCCGGCAAAAGCTCCTCCGGCGGCACCTTCAGATAGGCTGAGAGCGCGGCGGCGGCCTCCGGGTCCAGGCGCCGCGGCGAGCCGCGCTTCAGGAACTGCTGCAGGTAGGCATGGTTGCGACCGATGGCGCGCGAGGCGGCTGCCATCGTCGCCCCCTTCTCCTGCAAGAGACGGGCAAGCCTGGTGCGGATGGGATCGTTCATCGTGGCCTCGAGTTAGCCCGCAATAGGGTTGCTGTCAATAGGATTTACCCGCTTGACGATCCTATTTCCTATCAATATCCTACGATCAATAGCTATAGCTCATGTCGAGAGTTCCCGGAATAGGGGTTGTTCGATCGGATAGGGAGTATGACAAGGGTGAACGAGAGGCAGGCTGAAAGCGCGCCGCGTGGCGCCGGGCGCAAACGCGGGAGACGCGGCGGGGGCGCCGAGCGCCGGGCCAGGCGCCAATGGTTCTTGGGCAGTGATCCCGCGGCCGCGTCCTCCCCCGGAGAGGACGAGATGAGTCGGATCACGGACGCCGGGCCGCCGGTGCTGCGGAGCTTGGTGGAGCAGGTGCAGGCAATGCAGCGGCGGGGCGTCCCGCGCGAGCAGATCCGCCGTGCGCTGGGACTGAGCGAGGCTCTGGCCCAGGACTTCGGGCTGGGGCGGGCGGCACCGATCCCGGACCCCTACGGCAGCGATCCGCGCGCCCGGACGGTCGTGGAGCCGGCCAAGCCGAGCCGCGCGACCTGGCGGCGGCGGCGCGGTCGCCGACGCGGGCGATCCGGCCATGCTCCGGGAGAGCGGCGATGAGGCGCCGCCGCGCGGGTCGGCCGCGCAAGCAGCATCGCCGCCGGACGGCCCGTGGCATCCTGGTCCGCGAGGACGGCCTGCGCCCGACGCCGGAGCTGCTGCGCCATCGCCGCGCCCTGGTGGGCGAGCAGGCCGACCCGCGCCTGGCCGAGAGCCCGCTGGGCGTGCTGCTGGCCCGCGGACTGATCACGGAGGAAGAGCGCCTGGCCGGCCAGCGCTTCGCCTGGCTCCACCGGCTGGCCTTCGGGCGCTCCAGCGTTGCGGCTTCGGACCCTTTGCGGCCGCCCGAGCTGCCGGGCGCCGGGCCGGAGACGCCACCCCTTGGCGCCGGCCAAGCGGCCTGGCTCGCCGCGCGCGAGGCGGAGCTGGACCGCGCGCGGGGGGAGCTCCGGGCGTGCGGCGCAAGCGTCTATCGGGCCGTGCAGGAGGCCGCGGTGGTGCTTACCTTCGCCGACTGGATGGTCGGGCCGCGTCCGCTGACCCTGGCTGAGGAAGCGGGACTGAGGGACCTGCAGCGCGGACTGACCTGCCTGGCCGATTGCTTCGGCTTTCCGCGGCGGGCCGGGGCACAGCCGGAGCGCGGGGGGCGGTGCTAGCGCTGCTCTCCCTTGGACAGTGAGAAGTAAGGAAGGGAAGGGGCCGCTCGGCCTCTTCCCTTTTCTCTCTCCTGCCGGCAGGCCTGCCGGATTCCATGAAAAGTATCGCGCAAGCTTGACAATCAAACCAATGCCTGTTACGCACAAAATACAGGCTTGAGAAGTGCGCCCCGATCATGGGCTGGGCGGCGGAGGTCTTCGGTGCGGAGGGTGCCGGCAGGGGCTGGGGACTTGACCCGGAGCCGCCAAAGCGTGTCTATCGAAAGAGCGAAGATGGGAAGGGCGTGCGCTGTGGCGGCGGCCACATTCCTGCACAAGCGGCTGAACGGAATGCCGACATCGTCTTCGCTTGACTTCGGGGTGACGGCGACGGGGCAGTGAGAGAGTGAGGGCAAGGCAGCTCATTGCAGCAGGGACGGCGGTGCTGGCGCTGTCGTTTCTCCTATCCTGCCGCGAACTGAACGTGGAGCAGGCGCAGCCGCCGGCGACGCCTGTCGTCTTGCAGATCCAGCGGCTCGACGATCCGACCCAGGCCGCCATCGCCTATTCCAGCAAGACCGTCTATCAGCGCGGCCCCGACGTCTCGGACGGCAAGGGGATTCCGCCGGACCGGATCGCCTGGACCTTGCTGGGCCTGGAAGACCGCCTGACCCGCGCCCGTCGCTATCGCCTGACCCTGGCGATGAGCTATGAGAACGACCAGGACGAGGGCTATCGCGACTACGACCAGGCGACGGTGATGCCCAACGGGCCGTCGCTGGTGGTGCAGCCCTACAGCCGCCGGCGCGGCGATTGCGGCGGCCTCGGCGCCGACCTCTGCGTCGGCAGCGAGGTGGTCTTCGCCTGGCTCGACGAGCAGACCCTGCAATCCGTGGGGCCGGGCGGCATGACCGTCGAGGTCCGCGGCCGGGTGGGGCGGATCTGGCAGTTCACCGTGCCGCAGGCCCTGATCACCGCCCTCTTCGACAAGATGAACGCGGCCGGCTGAATCGGAGGACCGCTCGTATGATCTGGTGCTGCTCTCAAGAGTGACCTGACCAAAGACATAACGGCCCATGGCCGCGCTCCTCCCGGAGCGCGGCCTTTTTTGTCCCTGAACCCGGCCGGGCTTCCTTTGGGAGCGCGGCCTCTCTTGTTCCCGAACACCGACTCGCTTGACCCGTGACCGTCATCGCCATCCGACCGGCACCTTCCCGGCCGGTCGGCGGCGGCGGGGCCTTGGCAGACTGTTGCGCGCGCCTCCCTTCGCGTGCCTGGCGCCGCCCCGCCGCCGAAGCTCACCCCGGACCCCGCAATCAGGAAGAGGAGAGAGGCTATGCAGTCCAATGCTACCGATGCCATGAGGCCCCGGGCCAAGATCCATCCCAAGGCCCAGTCGAAAGCAGGAGGCGAGAGCCTCTGTT
This sequence comes from Rhodospirillaceae bacterium N.6G, assembly GCA_046233115.1. GTDB lineage: Bacteria > Pseudomonadota > Alphaproteobacteria > Kiloniellales > JACOMY01 > JACOMY01. The sequence continues at coordinate 936,494 of JBJXHM010000001.1, forward strand.
CGCTGCTCGGCCTGGCGCAGGAGAGCCTCCGCGATCGCCGGCTGCGGCTGCGGCTGACCTGGGATGCACCCTGGCAGACCGCCGTCAGTGCGCTCGACCGCTACCCCCGCTTGAGGCCGCGCGATGCGATCCGGGGCAGCGGGTTGCGGCTGCTGCCGGTGGTGCAGCGCGGCCTGCCGGCGCAGGTCGACCTGATCGATCTCGATCTCGTCTTGACCGGCGGGGAGGGGCTGCAGGGCACGGGCTGGCTCACCCTCTGCTTCCGCGAACCCTTGTGGATCGAGCACCTGCTGCGCGAGCTGCCGCTACGCCTGGAGGCGCGCGGCGAGGCCGAGGGCCTGGGTACCCTTTGCCCTGGAGATCGAGGGCCTGCTGCTGCGCGAGGTGGTGCTGCCTGAGCGTCGCGACGACGCCTATGGCGTCTCCTGCCGCTTCGACCTGGTCGATCCCGCCGTTCGCATTCGGCCCTGTGGTGAGCAGGATGTGGCATGAGGGCTATGGCTCGGCGCCATACAAGATGAACGTATTGCGAGCACTTCACGCGCATGAATCCTCAGGAGTTGAAGGCGGCGCTATGGGAGCGTAGGGTCGATGTGGGCCGAGACAACGCTTGCCGCACTTGCTCCTGGCTTCGACTGAGGAGGTGAAACCATGCCTATTGATAAAAAGACGATGAAAAAGATTGAAGACGATCAAATTATACAGGCATCTGAAAATTTTAATAACGGTGATATAGATTTTGGCCCATCGGTGAAATGGGAGAGATATTTTTCATTTAGTCTCAGTAATATAGCAAGAGGGTGGTGGAGTTTATTGTGCATACCTGCTTTCGGTTTGGGGGCAATCTATTTCGGAATAAAAGTAGTTGGACCGATGCTGGATATTGATTTTATATTTGAACGAATTATAGCGGCTATTATAGGGATTATGGGCGCGCTTGTAGGGGCTTTTGTTGGTATGTGGTTGGATGGTGATGCGCCTTCCAAGAGAAAAGACGGAGGGTGAGATGACAGAAGAGATTCCTAGTGTAGTGGATAGGATCGCAGAACACTACGGTTCTCTATCACTGCCGCGTCGAGTTGGCGTCGACATCTTTCTTGATGCCGGGGCAAACCGTCTTGCTGAGAAGGAAACGAAATTTGACAAGGTCTATCGCCAGCTTGCTGGATCTACCGGTAGTGAGGCTGCGGCAATTGTGTTCTTCCCGGTGATCGCTGCCGCGACGGTTGGCGCTCCGGCGCTGACGGTCGCTCTGGTGGGGGGGGCAGCCTTCCTCATCATCGGTTATGCGGGCTCGGAGGCCGGCAAGTTAGCCTACGACGTCCTGCGTCTGGGGGCAGAGAGCCTGTCGAAGCTTCTGGCAGGAGAAGAGAAGGGACCTGAAGCGGGTCCGCTTTACAGAGGCTACACGCAAGACTCCGATGGCACGGTGACGGAGTACAAGACCTATCTCTTCGGCAATCGGATGCATGTCTATACCACGCGCTACGACATCTTCGGTCGTCAGACTTCTCAGGCGTCCTTCGTCCCGGAGAATTTCGGTTTGGAGGTGCCCTACAATCTGATGACGCTGCCGCGGCACGAAGGTGCTCTCGAAAGGTTCAAGCCGCGCCGCATCGCCCTGGCAGGGCGGGACGGCCGCTGGTACGCCTTTGATCGTGAGCGCAGGACCTTCTTCACGGTCGACCCGGAGCAGGGGCGCATCGTGGGTCCGCATCGCTTCGAGACGGCGGAGGCCTGGGCCGAGGCCTTCGGACCGGGTCGGATCGAGGGCGGCGAAGACCTGATCGGCATCGTGAGCCAGGACGGCACCGTCGACCTGGGCGACGTTGCCGGCATCCTGGAAGGGCTGCGGCCGAAGACCCCGGAGGATGTGGCGCGCAAGGCCCTGCTGGAGGCACGGGCGCGCCTGATCTCCGATTCGGAGGGACGGCGCCTGACCTGGAACAACGACAAGGAGGCGGAAAGAATAGAGGAGCGCGACCTCAACGTCGGCACCTACCATTACTGGGAAAGACTCCGCTACGATCCCGAAACCCAACGCTTCGAACCGATAAATTCGAACCGCTCCCTCGTTCCGAACACCTTCGACGACCGCCGCGGGGCGCTGCCGCAGGACCCCGGCAGCGCCCGTCATGCGGCGCTCGACGGTCGCGCGCAGACCACGCCGCTACGCCAGGGCGGCGCGGTCTCGCCGGTCTCGCTGCCGGCGACAGCGGAGGCGTCTCTGGCTCTCCGCCCGGCGGAGCCCGCTCCGGCTGCCGACCCGGCGGTGCCGACCGTCTGACCGCAGACCCGACGGCCGAGCGGCTGCTCTCCTCTTGGAGCGCAGCCTTTTTAGTTCCTGCACCTGACCGCGCTTCAGCACGGAGCGCGGCCTTTTCTGTGCCCGAACGTTGACTCTTTTGACCCGTGACCGTCATCGCGATCCGACCGGCGCCTTCCCGGCCGGTCGGCGGCGGCGGGGCCATGGCAGACAGTAGCGCGCGCCTCCCTTCGCGTGCCTGGCGCCGCCCCGCCGCCGAAGCTCACCCCGGACCCCGCAATCAGGAAGAGGAGAGAGGCTATGCAGTCCAATGCTACCGATGCCATGAGCCCCCCGGCCAAGATCCATCCCAAGGCCCAGTCGAAAGCAGGAGGCGAGAGCCTCTGTTCGCTGCTCGGCCTGGCGCAGGAGAGCCTCCGCGATCGCCGGCTGCGGCTGCGGCTGACCTGGGATGCACCCTGGCAGACCGCCGTCAGTGCGCTCGACCGCTACCCCCGCTTGAGGCCGCGCGATGCGATCCGGGGCAGCGGGTTGCGGCTGCTGCCGGTGGTGCAGCGCGGCCTGCCGGCGCAGGTCGACCTGATCGATCTCGATCTCGTCTTGACCGGCGGGGAGGGGCTGCAGGGCACGGGCTGGCTCACCCTCTGCTTCCGCGAACCCTTGTGGATCGAGCACCTGCTGCGCGAGCTGCCGCTACGCCTGGAGGCGCGCGGCAAGGCCGAGGGCCTGGGTGCCTTCGCCCTGGAGGTCGAGGGATTGTTGCTGCGCGAGGTGGTGCTGCCTGAGCGCCGCGACGGCGCCTATGGCGTCTCCTGCCGCTTCGACCTGGTCGATCCCGCCGTTCGCATTCGACGCTGCGTTGCGCAGGATGAGGCATGAGGGCTATGGCTCGGCTTCCTACAAGATGCATCTATTACGGGTGCTTTGTGCACATGGAGCATCAGGAGTTGAAGAGGGTGCTTTGGGAGCGTAGGTTCGATTCAGGCCGAGACCACACTTGCCGCATTTGCTCCTGGCTTCGACTGAGGAGGTGAAACCATGCCCATTGATAAAGAGACTATGAAGAGGATCGAGCGTGATCAAATCTCGAAAGAGTCGGAGAAATGGGATAAAGGAATAATTGACTACAGAAATAATAATATTTGGATTAATTATTTTTCATTTGTTGGTGAGAACGCAGCCCGAAGTTGGTTGGTATTTTTGAGCGTGGCTGGATTTGGGTTTGGGTTCCTTTGTATCGGTATACAATGGGTTGGTCCATTTTTTAGTGATAATTTCATTGTCGAAAGAACGATTGCATTTGTAGTGTGTTTGTTTGGCATTTATATAGGTTTATTTGTGGGAGGGTGGCTCGAAAGACGGCGCTTGTCAGACGCCAAGAAAGGAAAAATTGATGGATGAGGGTAAAGTTGCTATAGACAAGATTGAATTAATACCAGAGGCGTTGAGGGCGGTAGGAGGAAAAACTGTAACCAATATAGTAATAGACTCTACGGCAAATCTGGTATTTGAAAAGGAGGTGGACTTCGACAAGATCGTGCGCCAGCTCGCCGGGTCGGCCGGAAGCGAGGCCGCAGCAATGGTGCTCTTTCCGGTAGCGGTTGCGGCGTTGGCTGGTGCGCCGGCGCTGACGGTGGTGCTGGTCGGGGGAGCGGCCTATCTCCTCGTGAGCTACGCTGGCTCGGAAGCGGGCAAGGCGGTCTACGACGTCCTCCGTTTGGGGGCAGAGAGCCTCTCGACGCTTTTGGCAGGATCAGACGACACGTCCGGATCGGATCCGCTGTACAGAGGCTATACGCAAGAGTCCGACGGCACGATCACAATGTACGAGACTTATCTGTTCGGCAACGAGATGCGTGTCTACACCACCCGCTCCGACCTCTTCAACAGGGTGATCTCGCGCTCGTCCTTCGTGCCGGAGAGCTTCGGTTTGGAAGTGCCCTACAACCTGATGACCTTGCCGCGGCACGAAGGTGCCCTCGAGAATTTCAAGCCGCGCCGCATCGCTCTGGCAGGGCGGGACGGCCAGTGGTACGCGCTGGATCTCCAGCGCAAGACCTTCTTCACGGTCGATCCGGAGCAGGGGCGCATCGTGGGGCCGCACCGCTTCGGAACGGCGGAGGCCTGGGCCGAGGCTTTCGGTCCAGGGCAGGTCGAGACCGGCGAAGACCTGGTCGGCATCGTCACTCAGGACGGCACCGTCGACCTGGGGGCCGTTGCCGGCATCCTGGAAGGGGTGCGGCCAGAGACCCCGGAGGAGGTGGCACGCGAGGCCCTGCTGGAGGCGCAGGCGCGCCTGATCTCCGATTCTGAGGGACGTCGCCTGACCCGGAACAACGACAAGGAGGTGGAAAGGCTAGAGCAGCGCGACGTCAACGTCGGCACCTACCATTACTGGGAAAGGCTCCGCTACGATCCCGAAACCCAACGCTTCGAGCGGATAAACACGGATCGCTCCTTCGTTCCGAACAGCGTCGACGACCGCCGCGGAGCGCTGCCGCAGGATCCCGGCAGCGACCGCCATGCGGCGCTCGACGGTCGCGCGCAGACCGCGGCGATACGCCAGGGCGGCGCGGTCCCGCCAGTCTCGCCGATGGCAACGGCGGAGCCGGCTTTGTCACCCCGCCCGGCGGAGCCGAGCGTCTCACCGGAGCCGGCACAACCGGTCTTCCCAGCTCAAGCGAGCGCGACCTTGTACTCCTGAATGCTGTTGCCGCCGTCGACCACGATGAGCTGGCCGGTCACGTAGCTGGCCTCCTCGCAGGCCAGGAAGACGGCGACGTGGCCGACCTCCTCGGGCGTGCCGGGGCGGCCGACTGGGGTGTAGCGGCCGGCCGTGCGCTCCTCATCGGAGGAGGAGGCGGTCGCGATCCAGCCCGGGCCGATCGCGTTCACCGTTACGTTCTGCCCGCCGACCTCGAGGGCCAGCGCGCGGGTCATGCCGAGCATGCCGGCCTTGGCGGTGGCGTAGACCGAGCTGCCGGGAATACCGACCAGCGGACCGGTCACGGAAGAGATCTGGACGATCCGGCCGTAGGACCGCTGCAGCATGGCGGGGAGCACCGCGCGGGTCACCAGGAAGGCCGTCTTCAGGTTGATGTCGATGCCGTAGTCCCAGCTCCGTTCCGTGGTCTCGGCCAGGGGGCCGGTCGGTTCGTCACCGCCGATTTGCGTCATGCCGGCGTTGTTCACCAGGATCTCCACCGGCCCCAAGGAGCTGCCGACCGCCTCGACCAGAGCGGCCACCTCGTCCGGGCGGGTGAGGTCGGCGTATTGGGCGAAGGTTTGCGCGGCGCCGGGGGACCCGACGGCGTCCAACTCCTCCAGACGCTCGAAGATGCGCGCCGTCGTCGAGGTGATCGCCACCTTGGCGCCTGCCGCCAGCAGCAGCCTGGCGCAGGCGAACCCGATGCCCTCGCGGCTACCCGCGCCGGTGACCAAGGCCACCCGTCCCTGAACGCCCGCCATACCCGTTCTCCTTGTCCTAAGTCTCCGCTGCCATCTGCCTGATGGAGGCGATCGCGCCTCATGGTGCACCGCTCCAGGCGGGCAAACGCTCCCTCGCCGGCCAAGGTGCCGGAAGCCTCCGGCCGCGTCCAGGGTGCGGAGGCGTCCTGCTCGACCCGCTTTGGTTCTGTGAAACAAGGACCAAGCGCTTCTGGTGACACGGCCCGCCCTTGGGGCATCGAGAGGGCTGAGCCCAAGTGTTCGGCTTCCGGCACTGAGTGATTGTCGGGTCATTACAGGTTGAAGGGGCGCTCCTTGTTAAGGTGGAGGCGTTGGTGCGCTCTTGGCTTGGTGGAGACCTTCCGATCAGGGGATGAGCACTGTGGCACGGTGCCGCGCTTTCTGTTGCAAGGAAGTTGCAATTGCAGATGACATAATCGCGGGAAAGTCATTGATTTTACACATCTGTTCAAAGACTCCCGGGTCCGTTCGACGTGCGGAGCGCTCCGCTTTGGCCCGGAAACAGTGCGTCTCTGACCGGACGCGGGAGGTCGACGGTGACAGAGATCAATTTACACAAAACATTTTTGTAGATAGGTGTGACCGTTCGAACAGGTGGCCCGTCGTCGTGCACGGGTCACCTTCATCCACTGCTTCTGGCAAAGAACGGTCATAGGAGAGTACTTGTGGAGGACACGACCAAACAAACCCTGTTAGCAACGACGTCAATCGTAGATGTCTTGGCCAATTCTACTGAATTTCGGTCCAATCATACTTTTTCGATAGATGATATACTGGGAACGTTCAGCGGGCTGACCTATGTCGATGACCCAACGATTATCGATACGGCGGGTGTTTCCGATGTACCACCATTCCTTGATAAGGACGGAAACGTCCTGCACCCGATCGACAGCGAGTTCGGGTACTACGTGACCGACTTCCTCGGCGCGGAGCCCAAGATTCGGGATTTCGACTATCGCGAAGGCTTCGCAGGGAACATCCTGGCGGATCTCGACGGCGACGGAGTCTACAGCGACATCGTCGGTATCTCGCTGCGGGATGCGGAGACGGATGGCTTCAAGTCGGGACTGCCGCTCGGAACCTGGGCGCTCGGCCTTGGCGGTACGACGGTCAAGGCCTCGACCGAGCACTACAACGTCATGTCACACCTGCTGTCGGACCAGGCCTTTCCGGGCGATCCCAACGCGATCCATCCGCTCGACAACGACCTGAAGATGATGGACCTGCGCCCGACCGGCCTCGACGGAGCGCTGGAGCCGGGCGTCCTGCATGAGCTGCACGTCGACGAGCTTGTCGCGGCACTGCAGAAGGCGATCGACAACGAGGAGGCGGGGACCAACCCGCAGACCTACAGCGACCTCGACTTCGACCGCGACGGCGTCTTCGACACCTACAAGACCCTCAACGTGGACCTCAATGTCGACATCAATGGCGACGGCACGGTCGAGACCATCCAGGTCGGCGGCGTGGATCTCGACGGCGACGACGTGGCCGACATCCAGGACAAGGGGCTCAACGGCTTCGGCAAGGCCGACATCGTCGATCTGCTCAATCCGAACGAGGCCACGGTCACCCAGGACATCGCCTACAGCAGCGACTACTCGGTGACCTTGAAGGACGACGGCAAGCTGCTCTATCGCTGGGGCACCGAGGTCAAGAAGCCGAACGACATCCGCATGGACGTCAAGATGGAGCTGCCGGAGGAGTGGACCCGGGACCAGGACGGCAACGGTACGCCGGACTCGCTGGAGGGCAAGGCGACCGCGTTCCAGATCAACCGGGCCGAGTTGCTGATCAACCACGACATCACCAACAACCCGAACGATCAGGTCCGCCCCGAGGACTACGAGAACGAGGGCGCGACCGGCCGCACGCCCTCCTACTATATCGTCACCGATCCCGACGACCCCACGAACACGCTCTGGGTCTCTCCGGTCAACAGCTTCGACGGCGAGGGCACGGCGCTGCCCAGCTATTTCAAGCTGACCGCCGCCGGCGAGGTCGACATGACGGCGGGCGGCATCCCGGTCTACAACCCGGACGGCGTGCTGGTGGGCTATCGCAACGAGGACGACGGCGGCACCCCGATCGGCACCGTGCTGCGCGATTTCTCGCTGATCGCCCTGAACGAGAGTGCGGGGCTCAACGCCGCCTCCGAAGACCTCGTGGACGGCTTCACCAACGAGTACTTCACCTCGATCGACCGCGATCCCTTCGAGTGGTCCTATGACCGTTTCGGCGACGATCCCTTCCGGCAGGTCTTCGAGGGCTTCTCCAGCCGTGCCGATGCGGAGGCCGCTGGCTACAGCGACGAGGAGCTGCTGTCCGGGCCGCGCTGGCGCCTGACGGCCAACAAGTTCGGCCAGGATCTGCCCGGCCTCGAGGTGCCGCTGGTGGACAACAGCCAGCCGCCCTATCAGGCCGACAACATCAAGTATGAGACCGGCGATCACTTCACCACCAACCTCAACCTGCTGGACTGGGATGCCGATGTCGATGGCGACGGCGTTGCTGATCCTTCGCCTTTCGAGCTGAGCTCGGGCTGGATGCTGATCGATCCGGCACGCCTGGACGTGAACGCCGACGGCCTGATCGACGCGGGCTGGAGTGCGGTGAACGGCAGCCTGGGCGCCGGCGACGCGCTTCCCGGCCTGATCCACAGCGCCGTCACGCCGAACGGCCAATCCCTGGACTGGGAGACCTTCGACACGGCAGTTTATCTGAAGGGCGACCGGCAGGACAGCGCCAAGATCTACGACATGGAGCTGGTCATCGACTACCAGCCTCTCATCGGCGCGGTCCAGGAGGTGAGTGCACTCACGCAGGAGGCGCAGACCGTCAGCTATGAGGGCGGCTTGAAGTTCGTGAACCCGGTCGTCTTCGCGACGCCGACCAGCCTCAACGGCGGCGACCCCGTAACGGTCGAGTTCTCCAACGTCGGTTCCAGCGAGGCCACGCTCTATCTGGAAGAGCCGGACTACAAGGACAACGTCCACATCCCGGAGTCCGTCTCCCTGCTGACCCTGGAAGAAGGCGTCTGGAACCTCGACGACGGCGGCCTGCTGCAGGTCGGCACGGTCACGACCGCGACGGGGCCGACCGAAGTCTTCCAGCAGGTGACCTTCGACCAGGCCTTCGACGAGGTGCCGGTGATCCTGCTGCAGACCCAGACGGCCAACGGCCCGAACTGGGAGATCGTGCGCGCGGATGACGTCACCACCGCGGGCTTCAAGGTTGCTCTGCAGGAGGAGGAGGGGAGCAACGGCACCCATACCTCGGAAGTGGTGGGATGGGCCGCGTTGCACACCCCTTCCACTGACGGCGTGTTCGACTGGAACGGTATTGCCGTGCAGGCCATCGACACCGGCGAGACGGTGACGGACGATCCGACCGCCTTCCCCTTCACGCCCGATGTCGGGACCGACCCGCTGATCTCGGCGGTGCTGGCCAGCTTCGAGGGCTCGAACCCGGCGAACCTGCGCCTGGCCGAGCTCACCGACGACGGCACCAGTGCGACGGCCGAGTTCGTGGCCTATGAGGAAAGGAGTCTCGATCACGAGATGAATCACGTGGCTGAACGGGTGACCGGCTTGGCCTTCGCGCACTCCGGCGTCCTGACCGGGGCCGAGGAGGAGTTGGCCGAAAGCTTCCTCGTCGGCTGATCGCGAGTGGTGTGAGGGTAGGGTGCGGGGCGGCTTCTGTCGCCCCGCGCCTTCGTTATTGGAACAAGGCGCTCCCTTTGCTGGGCCTTGTCTTACTGGGCCTTGTCGGGTGCTGCCAGCCTGATTAGGCATGCATCGAAAACAGCCAATGAGCGTGCTCCTGGTGGTGCGCCTATCGATGCGTGTGCGCCGGTCCGGAGGGACGCCTGCTGCGGACCGATCTGATCGTGGCCATGTAGGACCAGTCCCGGCGCGACCGCGAGCAGGCCTGGGCGCAGGCGACCAAAACCGACTCGGAGATCGGCGGCGGCAATCTCACCGACAACCTGCGCTACGCCCGCTGGGCGCTGGACCACACCGGCGATCCGGAGCTCTATGACTATCTGGTCGAGAGCGGCCTGGCCTATCAACCCGAGCTGATCCGCCTGGCCACCCGCATCGGCACAGCCTTCAACTGCAGGGACATGCTCCCCACCTGGTCCGTCTAGGCCGTCTGTCCAACCCCTCCGGCGCCGGCTGGACAAAGGCCCCGGCGAGCGCTTATGCCTTGCTGCATCGCAAGGACGGAACGGACGCGGATGAGCGAGAGCCTGGACGAGCATCTGGTGTTTCCCGGGGGGCGCAGCCTCTCCGGCGGGAAGCTGGCGCAAGCGCCGAAGGAACTGGCCGGTCTGGCAGCGTTGCTGCGCGACCTGGGCGCCACCTCCTTCCTGGAGATCGGCTCGCGCCACGGCGACACGCTGTTCGAGCTGGCGATGCTGGTCCCCAGCCTGACCCGCTTCATGGCGGTCGACCTGCCCGGCGGGCGCTGGGGGCGGCGCGGCAGCGAGAGGAACCTGGACCGCGCGGCCTGGATCCTCGAGCGCATGGGCAAGCAGGCCGAGGTGCTTTACGGTCGCTCTCTGGACGAGGCCATCGTCGCCCGCGCCAAGGCGGCAGCCCCCTGGGACTTCGTGCTGATCGACGCCGACCACACCTACCAGGGCGTGAAGAGCGACTGGCAGGTCTATGGCCCGCTGGCCGGCAAGGCGGTCGCCTTCCATGACATCGTCGGCGAGGGCAAGCGCAACATCACCGGCCTCAAGATCGAGGTGCCGCGGCTCTGGCGCGAGCTAAAGGCCGAGGGCCGCGCGGTCCGTGAGTTCATCGATCCGCCGGCCCGCATGGGCATCGGCGTGGTGCTGGTCGAGGGCGCCTGACCGCCGCCGGCAACCGCACAGCAAGGGAACGGCCATGGCCTCGCTGCTGATCAGGAACGCACGCATTCTGGACGGCGACGCCGCCGACATCCTGATCCGAGAGGGCCGCATCGCCGGCATCGGCCCGAACCTGGAGGCGCCCGGCGTGGCGGTGGAGGAAGCGGCCGGCGCCATCGCCATCCCCGGCCTGGTCGATGCCCACACCCACCTGGACAAGTCGCTGCTGGGCTGGCCCTGGCATCGCAACGAGGTCGGTGGCGGCAACCTGATGGCGATGATCGCCAACGAGCGCAGGGTGAAGCGGGAGCTGGACCTGGACCCGCAGGTGCAGTCGCTGCGCCACGCGCTGCAGGCGGTCTCGCTCGGCACCACCCTGATCCGCAGCCACGTGGACGTCGACACGGACGGCGGGCTACGCGCCATGCGGGGGGTGCTCGCCACCGCCGAGCAACTCGCCGAGGTGGTCGAGATCGAGACCGTGGCCTTCCCGCAGTCCGGCCTGCTGCTGCGCCCCGGCACCCTGGCGCTGATGGACCAGGCGCTGGCGCTGGGCGCCGACCTGGTCGGCGGGCTCGACCCCTGCGGCGTCGACCGCGACCCCAAGGGCCACCTGGACGCGCTCTTCGGGCTGGCGGAGAAGCACGGCAAGGGGCTGGACATCCACCTGCACGAACGCGGCGCGCTGGGCTTCTTCTCGCTGGAGGAGATCCTGCTCCGCGCCGAGGCACTGGACATGAAGGGGCAGGTAGCGATTTCCCACGCCTTCTGCCTGGGCAGCAGCGACCTGCCGCGGGTCGAGGCCCTGCTGGAACGACTGGCCGCGCTCGATGTCCGCATCATGACCACGGCGCCGGCCTCGGTCGAGGTGCCGCCGCTGGCCCGCCTGCAGGCCCTGGGCATCAAGGTCGGGGTCGGCAACGACGGCATCCGCGACACCTGGGGTCCCTACGGGACCGGCGACATGCTGGAGCGCGCCAAGCTGCTGGGCCTGCGCTACAACCTGCGCAAGGATGACGAGGTGAAGGTCGCGCTGGAACTTTGCAGCAGCGGCGGGGCCGAGTCGCTCTCGAAGGCGCCCCGCGCGCTGGCCGTCGGTGCCGCCGGCGACCTGGTGCTGGTCGCAGGCGAGAGCCTGGCCGAGGCGGTCGTGACCCATGCGCCACGCAAGCTGGTGGTCAAGGACGGCCGCGTGACCGCGCGTGACGGCGCGAGTCTGCTCCAGGCCCCCTGACGACTGTCGTTGTCCGCTGCGGTGCCACTACCTTCAGATGGCACAATGACGGAGTCTCTAATCTGTCAAGTATTCAATACAACCTGACCATAAGGTCAGTATTTCTCATTTTTATTGAAATCTGCTTTCATCGACTCTGGTATAGTCCGACGATTGACGCAGAAACAGGAGTCGGCTGGCATCCAATGAGGGTGTAATCGCTGGCTGAAAGGAGCGCGTTGGTCGTGCTTCGAACGTATCTGCATTGGATATAGGGTTCTATGGACGGATTTACTATTCCAAAATCTGTCAGTTCGTCGATCGAAGGCGGCAGTTGCTCGACGACTGGGCTCGACCTGATGCCCAACGTGGTGATTGCCTCGATGGGGCGGTCGGGCAGCACGACGATCGCCAACTGGCTGAACCGGCCAGCGCTGGATGAGTACCTCTTCGTCGAACCCGAGCTCTTCGCCTGGCCCTGGCCCTACTTCGTGCTGCGCCAGTTCGAGCCGCTGGGACTGCAGGCCAGGCTGGGCCTGCCCGACGACGTGCGGCGGATTCCCGACGCACGGAGAGAAGAGGCCTGTGCTGTCCTCTCTCGGCTGCTGGAGGGCGTGCGCTACGGCGTCAAGGAGATCGACTGCTTCTACCTGCCGGACTCGCTCGCCGGGAACCGCCGGCCCGAGGCCGTCCTCCTCACCGTGCGCAACCTGGCGGACGTCTACCTGAGCTATAAGGAGAAGTTCGCTCGTTCCGGTGTCGGCGACGACGAAGGCTGGACCGAGGGCTATATCCAGCGGCGCTCCGAGCGACTGCTGGAGATCCACCGCGAGGCTGAGGCCTGCGGCGTGCCGCTCCGGGTTCTGCGCTACGAGGATTTCGTCGCCAGCCCCACGGAGCGCAAGGCCTGTGCCGACTTCCTGGGCTTCCGGGGCGGCGGTGCGCTCGACCGGAACATGCAGTACTACGGCGGCAAGAAGGGGCGCTTGTGGGAAAGCGGGATCCGGCACGGCAAGCTCGCCGGCCGGTCGACGCGGCCGGCGAACCTGGTGGGCGACGCCGACCGCCGCAAGGCCGCGGAGATCGCCGAGTCCTTCGACGACTATCAGAAGCTCTTCGGCTACGCGTGAGGCCGCGCCGAGCGGACAGGCTCGCCAGTGCCGACACCATCGCCATGACAATGAGCCGGAACCATCCGCTTGGGTGCGGCCGTCTGGCTGCATTCCGTTCAGGATTCCTACGTTGTAGCGATGGTATAAGAATCCCGCAATGATTGCTTAATTGGGGAGCGGGCTCTATCCTGTTTGGACTTCGAGCTTGGTCCTTGGGAGACCGAGGCTTCGGCTTGCTGCCATCCTGGGCGGATCACGCGGGCGCGAGACGGGGGAACGGGACAATGTCGGCGAGACGGCACTTGTGGGTGTCTTTGGCGGTTGCCATCATATTGCTGATGGCCTCTCCTGTCCTGATCGCCATGGCGGTCAATGAGTATCGGCTGCAGGTCTTTGCCAGCCAGTTGGAGCAGATCACGCCGCTTTTGAAATCCTACGACTACCAAATCGGCCGCAGCGCCCTGATCAGAGCTGCCCCAGACGGCGAGGGCTGCATCTTCGAGGCCTATCGACAGTACTATTGGCGAGGCGCCTCGTGGAGGGAGGTGCTGCTGCGAGGAGAGTTAGACAAGCTGGTGCTAAGGCCGGCGATTGGTGGTGCCCACGACTCACTGAAGTTCCAATACTTCATTCAGAAATGGCTCCTCTCAGCGAGCTTGAGCGATGGGCCTTGGCCATCGCCGCTTGACCCACGTTGTTGGTAGTCAAGTCCGATGCGCTGCGCTCTGATCTGGATCCTTGGTGGACTTACTGCCTTTCTCCTTCTGGTTTCCTCTCCAGTCTTAATCACGATTATGATCCACGACTTTCGTCTCTCTCTCTCTTCGCAGGTCAACTCGACCGCGTTGACGACTTGCTGGCGGACCGCGACTTCAAGATCGGCGAGGCTTCGATCGTCTACGTTGGCTCGAACAGCAGTGAGTGTACATATGAGGCCTTTCGACAATACAAGATCGAACCCGGAGAGAGGCAGCGCGCTGCCCTTCTTGCAGCCCTCGATAGGATGGTCTTCCGGCCGGTCAGCGAGCGCGCCGATGGGCAAGAAGCAGAGTTCAGCTACTTCCTGCAGCAGGATATCCTCGCGGTTAATCTGCATGGCGGGGCATGGTCGGCTGGATTCGATGTGAGATGCTGGTGAGGAGGATAGGATGATCGCTTGTCGAAACGGGGTGACGGTAACGGGGCAGCATCCTTGCGCCGCAGCAACAGCCGAAGGGTAGGAAGTGGTCATGTCGGCCAGGCATCGCTTGTGGGTGTCTTTGGCGGCCGCCATCCTGCTGCTCCTGGCCTCTCCCATCTTGATCACTATGGCGGTAAACGAGTATCGGCTGCAGGTCTTTGCGGGCCAGTTGGGGCAGATCGCTCCAGTGCTGGCCCCCTATGATCTTGAGATCGGGCGTAGTGCCCGGATCAGGGCTGCTCCGGATGGTGAAGGCTGCGTCTACGAGGCCTTCCGACAATACTATTGGGGTCCTACCCCTTGGTGGGCAAAGGCCGTGCGTTCGGAACTGGATCGGCTGGTGCTAAGCCCAGCCATTGGCGGTGCTTCGAACAGAGTGCAGTTCCGCTACATTGCCGAAAGATGGCTGCTCGCTGCGAAGCTCAGCGACGGCCCTTGGCCATCTCCTCTTGACCCACGCTGTTGGTAACCCGATCCGATGCGCAGCGCTCTGATTTGGATCTTTGGTGGTCTTGTTGGGCTTTTTGCTCTTCTTTGCTTGCCCACGTTGGTAACCATAGTGATCCACGACTTTCGTCTTGCCCTCTTCGCAGGCCAGCTCGACCGAGTCGATCGTTTGTTGTCGGATGGCGACTTCAAGATCGGCGAGTCTTCCCACATTCGGGTTACTGCAAATGACAACGCTTGTACCTATCAGGCTTTCCGACAGTACGAGATCGGAGTGGGCGTTGGGCATCGTGCAGCCTTGCTTGATCAGCTCGATACGATGGTCTTCCGACCGGCCGGCGAGCGTGACGATCGGCAAGATGCGGAGTTTAGCTATTTCCTGCAAGGTGATGTCCTTGCTCTCTTGATTTCCGATGGGCCGGCTCCTGCTTGGTTTGACCTGAGATGTTGGTGAGGAGAGTGCCATGGTTAACTATCTTGTAAAGGAAGATGATAGAAAGGACGCGATCAGAGAAGATACAAATGACATGATAGAATTTCAGCATCAAGAGATCGAGGAGGTCTATGCCTTTCGATCTGGATTGTTTGAAAATGCTTTGGATATAAATCCGTTCGGCATACCCCTTTACGTGAATTTATAGGACAATAGAGCTGCTGGTGAGTTTGTGCGGCACCATGCAGGCTTGATCGAAAAGGCGGCGCAGGAGTTCGATGTCTCCGCTGATCTGGTGAAGGCAACAATCTTTACCGAAATGAGCAGAGGCTGGTATGATTCACTAGATCCCTTTCCGAGAACAATTCTGCCGGGCAATGTCAGTGAATATTGGGAAAAACTCATTCCTGGTAGCGATGTTCACAATATTGAAGACAATATTCGCCTCACAGCAAAAATCCTGAAAGGCATCGAAAAGAGGCTCGACCATCCCTATCCAGAGGATGTCTATTCGCTGTACAACGGCATGGCGCATGATCGGACCTATGAAAATCGGAAGACAAAGAACACGCCCTTCTATTTGAAGGTGGTGCTGGAGACGAAGGCGTGGGAGTATGAGGACTGGCAGTTTCACTTCGCACTTCCCTATCCGCATCCCTCGACGTCGAAGCGCACCGTCGTCTGGTCAGGCAGAAAGGCCAGTCCGGCGCCTGCAGTTCCGCTGGAGGCGCCCAAGGCGCGAGGCGGAGCGCTGGAGTTGTTCATGACCCTGCCGCCGGACGGCCGTGCACCGGAGGAGGAGGCGCCGCGGGACGAGAGAGGGGCTGCGGAGCCCAATTTCGACCTGCTGGAGAAGACGGAACGCGAGGCGCCGGGCGGTGCCCGACGCGCCTCCCGGATCGCCGCCGCGCGCCTGGAGATGACCCGGACGCGCAAGGGCGATGAGGCCTTTCGGCGGGTCCCGCACTATCGCAGGATCGGACGGACGCTGCGGTTCGATACGACACGCCCCTACTATCCGAGGGGCCGCAGCCTGCTGACCTCGGCGCAGCCGGGCAGGGACTTCTACGATCTCCACGCGCCCGATGGCCCCGACTCCGAGTTCCGGCTGCCGGCGCGGCGCACGGCCGAGCAGATCCTGGCGGAGGACAGGCGGCTGGCCGCGCGCGGTCGGGGTCGCTCCGGCCCCGCGGTGGCGATGGCCTACCTGATCAACGCCGAACGCGACGACGCCCAGCGGGAGAAGGAGCGGCAGGAAGAAGACTGGGCCCAGGCCAGCCTCACCGACCCTGTGGTCGGTGGCTTCGACGGACTCGACAAGCGTATCCTGGCACGCAGCGCGCTCAACCGAATCGGCGATCCCGGCCTCTATCACTACCTTGATGACTCGGGGCTCCGGAACCACCCGGCGATCCTTCGCCTCTTCTACCGCGTCGGCAAGGCCTTCGCGCACCGGCCCATGCCGCCGACGATGAACCCGCCGGACGAGGGGACTTGAGCCTCGGCAGCAAGCCTCCTCGTGCGTGCAGGGCTACTCGGATTCCGGCTGGAGCCAGCGGG
The DNA here is from genome assembly GCA_046233115.1 of Rhodospirillaceae bacterium N.6G. Taxonomy (GTDB): domain Bacteria; phylum Pseudomonadota; class Alphaproteobacteria; order Kiloniellales; family JACOMY01; genus JACOMY01. The sequence continues at coordinate 953,031 of JBJXHM010000001.1, forward strand.
CGACCACGCCGGCCAGGACCGCGCCGACGATCGGCGAGACCCAGAATAGCCAGAGCTGGCTGAGGTAGGCGCCGCCGGCGAAGATCGCCGGGCCGGTCGAGCGCGCCGGGTTGACCGAGGTGTTGGTCACCGGGATCGAGATCAGGTGGATCAGGGTGAGCGCCAGGCCGATGGCGATCGGCGCGAAGCCCACCGGCACCTTGGGATGGGTGGAGCCGATGATGATGATCAGGAAGAAGAAGGTCATCACCGCCTCCATCACGAAGGCGGCACCCAGGCCGTAGGCACCGGGCGAGGCTTCGCCGTAGCCGTTGGCAGCATAGGTCGCGGTCGCCGGGTCGAAGCCTGCGGTACCGCTGGCGATGATGTGCAGGATCACCACCGCGGCGATCGCGCCCAGCACCTGGGCGACGATGTAGGGCAGGGCGTCGCCGGCCGAGTGGCGTCCCGCCGCCACCAGGCCCAGGGTCACCGCCGGATTGAAGTGCCCACCGGAGATGCCGCCGACCGCGTAGGCCATGGTCAGCACGGTCAGACCGAAGGCGAAGGATACGCCCAGGAGGCCGATCCCGACCTCAGGAAAGGCGGCGGCATACATCGCCGATCCGCAGCCGCCCAGCACCAGCCAGAGCGTGCCGAGAAACTCGGCAGCCAGTCTTTTCGACATCATAGCGCTTCACCCCTCTGTCAGTGCCTGCCCGGGGACCAGGCCCGGCGGCATCATCTCTGTCGATCATCGGGGCCGGGGTGGCGGTGACCGCTGTCTGTTCGGCCAGCTCCGCCCGAGCCGTGGTCGTTCTTCCGACCACCTCCTTCTGCTATCTCCAGTCATCGTTAGGGACAAGAAATACTGCCACTTCGGCTCAATTTTAAGCCGTCTTGTTGCAAAAAAGACCACCTGTTCGCGCCGATTTCCTCTTTGTGATCCCGATGAATACAGTGAGACGCAAGTTCAAAGGCAAGATACGATCTCTAGTTGTTGAGAATCAATCAGAGAGTGCCAAAAAATTCAAACATTCAACTAACTTGTGAGAAGGAGCAGCGATGCCCAAAACCAAAGACGAGCCCACCGAAAAGCAGGCCCAGCCGCCACCGCCGCCCGGCCGGCGCCCGACCGACGTGACCCGTCTGGCCGCGCGCTACGGCAAATCCATGATCGAGGTGCTGGTGGCGATCGCCTGCGACCCCGATCTCCCGGCGGCGGCCCGCGTGGCGGCGGCCAAGGAAGTGCTGGACCGCGGTCACGGAAGGGCGCCCACCCATGTCAATCTCGACGGAAATCAGCGGGTTACTCACCAGTCGGCGAGCCTATCGGAAACTGCTGTCTGGCTTGCGGAACTCCTCGGAAGCCACTGCAATCCCGCGTCTCAGGACCCTGTGTCAAACTGATCTCTACTTCCTGCTGCGCTATGCGCTGGGCCGGCCCGACGCCGACAAGGCCTGGGTCTTCGAGCGCTGCCGCGAGGTGCAGGCCAGCCCGGACGGGCATCTCGACCTCTGGGCCCGCGAGCACTACAAGTCGACCATCATCACCTTCGCGCTGACCATCCAGGACATCCTGAACGATCCCGAGATCACGGTCGGCCTGTTCAGCCACACCCGCCCCATCGCCAAGGCCTTCCTGCGCCAGATCAAGCGCGAGTTCGAGGCCAACCCGCGCCTGCGCGCCTGGTTCCCCGACATCTTCTGGGAGAACCCGCGCGACGCGCCCAAGTGGTCCGAGGACGAGGGCATCGTGGTGCGCCGCCAGGGCAACCCCAAGGAAGCGACCCTGGAGGCCTGGGGCCTGGTCGACGGCCAGCCGACCGGCCGCCACTTCGCGCTGATGGTCTACGACGACGTGGTGACCCGCGAGAGCGTGACCACGCCGGAGATGATCGCCAAGGTGACCGAGGCCTGGGAGCTGTCGCGCAACCTCTCCTCTGAGGGCGGGCGTAGCCGCTACATCGGCACCCGCTATCACTTCAACGACAGCTACGGCGTGATCCTGGAGCGCGAGGCGGCAAGCCCGCGGATCTATGCCGCGACCCAGGACGGCAAGCCCGAGGGGCCGCCGCGCCACATGAGCCGCGAGCGCCTGGCCGAGAAGCGGCGCGAGATGGGCCCCTACACCTTCGCCTGCCAGATGCTGCAGGACCCGCGGGCCGACGAGACCCAGGGCTTCAAGGAAGACTGGCTGCGCTTCTACGACAGCGAGCCCGAGGCCGTGGCCCGCGGTGCCAACCGCTACATCCTGGTCGATGCCGCCAGCGCCAAGAAGGCGGGCAGCGACTACACCTGCCTCTGGGTCTGGGCGCTGGCCGGCGACGGCAACTACTACTGGGTCGATGCGGTGCGCGAGCGGCTGAACCTGAAGCAGCGCGCCGACCGCCTGTTCCAGCTTCACCGCAAGTGGCGGCCGGAGCGGGTGGGCTACGAGCGCTATGGCCTGATGGCGGACGTCGAGTATGTCCAGGAACGCATGGAGCGGGAGAACTACCGCTTCGAGATCTGCGAGTTGGCGGGCCAGGTGGCCAAGAACGACCGCATCCGCCGCCTGATCCCGGCCTTTGCCCAGGCCCGCATCTACCTGCCCCGGCGCCTCTTGAAGATCGACGAGGAGGGGCGGGTGGTCGACCTGGTGAAGGTCTTCCTGGAGCAGGAGTACCGGCGCTTCCCGGTCTCCCAGCACGACGACATGCTGGACGCCGCGAGCCGGATCATGGAGCGCGAGATGGCGGCCGCCTGGCCGAGGCCTCAGCCGCTTCGCAGCGAGGTCGCCGAGAGCGACCCGGACTACAACCCCTTCGCCGACTGACACGGCTCCCAAAGGAGCGGTCTAGATGCATCGTTTACCCTGCAAGCCCCTGAGGAGGAGCAAGCCCATGTGCATGCCCAAACCTTCGGCTCCGGCCCTGCCGCCGCCGCTACCGCCGACCCAACCGGCCCTGCCGGCGCAGAGCGCCGCCGGCCGCGCCGCCCGCGAGCGCGAACGACGCCGGCGTCGGGCCGCGTTTGGCCCGGCCGCCACCCTGCTGACCGGCGGCCAGGGCCTCGGCGGCACGGCCAACTCCGGCGGCAAGCGCCTGCTCGGCGAGTAGCGGCCATGGAGGAGAAGAGTCGCCTGGAGAGGCGGCGCGGCGCGCTGGACCGCGATCGGCAGTCCTGGGTCGCGCACTGGCGGGAACTCGCCGACTATATCCTGCCGCGCCGGGCCCGCTTCCTGGTCAGCGAGCGCAACCGCGGCGACAAGATCAACCAGAAACTGGTGGATTCCACCGGCACCCTGGCCGCCCGCACCCTGGCCAGCGGCATGATGAGCGGCGTCACCAGCCCGGCCCGGCCCTGGTTCCGCATCGTCACCCGCGACCGCGCCGCCATGGAGCAGGCCGAGGTCAAGGCCTGGCTGTGGCAGGCCGAGGCGCAGGTCCGCCAGCTCTTTGCCGGATCCAACCTCTACAACGCGATCCATACGCTCTACGAGGACCTGGCCGTGTTCGGCACCGCCGCCATGGTGGTGGAGAAGGACGAGCGCAAACACCTGCGCGGCTACAGCCTGCCGCTGGGCTCCTACTGGCTGGGGGCGGGCGATGGGCAGGCGATCGACTGCCTCTTCCGCGAGCTGCCGCTCACCACCCTGCAGGCGGTCGAGCGCTTCGGGCTGGAGCGGGTCGGCAGCGCCATCCGTTCGGCCTACGACAGCGGCAACCTGGATAGCTGGTGGACCGTCTACCAGGCGATCGAGCCCAACCGCGACCGTGGCGACGACCCCGAGGCCCCCAGGGGCAAGGCCTGGCTCTCGCGCTACTGGGAGCTGGGCGGCGACAGCGAGAGCCTGCTCGACGAGCGCGGCTACGACCAGCGGCCCTTCCTGGCGCCGCGCTGGCACGTCACCGGCGGCGACGTCTACGGCCGCTCGCCCGGGATGGACGCGCTGGCCGACATCAAGCAGCTCCAGGTCGAGCAGCGCCGCAAGGGCCAGGCCATCGACAAGATGGTCAACCCGCCGCTGCAAGGCCCCTCCAGCCTGCAGAGCCAGGCGGTCTCGCTGCTACCCGGCGCCAAGACCTACGTCTCGCCGAGCGACCTGCAGGCCGGCGGCCTCAGGCCGATCTACGAGGTCCGGCCCAACCTGGGCGAGCTGATGGCCGACATCCTGCAGGTGCAGGGCCGCATCCGCTCCGCCTTCTACGCCGACCTCTTCCTGATGCTGGCGGCCAGCGACCGGCGCCAGATCACCGCGACCGAGATCGAGGAGCGGCGCAGCGAGAAGATGCTGGCCCTGGGGCCGGTGCTGGAGCGCCTGCAGGACGAGCTGGTGAACCCGCTGGTCGATCTGGCCTTCGACCGGGTGATGGAGCGGAACCTGGTGCCGGTCCCGCCGGAGCCGCTGCAGGGCCGCGAGCTCGACATCGAGCTGCAGTCCATGCTGGCCCGCGAGCAGCGCACCGACGCGGTGGTCGGCCTCGACCGGTTGCTGGCGCTGGTCGGTGGCCTGGCCCAGGCCTCGCCCGAGGTGCTTGACAAGATCGATCCCGATCAAGTGGTGGACGAGTACGCCGAGCTCACCGGCGCGCCGCCGCGCGTGGTCCGCTCCGACGCCCAGGTGGCCGAGCTGCGCCAGGCCCGCCAGGACGCCGCCGCTCAGGCCCAGCTCGCCCAGGGCCTGCAGGCCGGCGTGCAGGCGGCCAAGACCGCCAGCCAGACCAGCACCGAGGGCGCGACCCTGCTCTCCAGCCTGCTGCAGGGCGGCGGCCAGTGAGCGGCGAGGAGGCTGCCTCTTCCCGCGAGGCCCGCCGCCGGCGCGAGGCGGCCGACTACGAGGCCGGCCTGCGCCGCCTGCTGGCCGAGCGGCCGGGGCGGACGGTCTTGAGGCGCTGGCTCGCGGAGCTGGGTCTCTTTCACGCGGCCTTGTCCGGCGAGGACCAGGTCATCCGCAGCAAAGGGCGCCGTGAGGGCGCTCTTCTCATTTGGGCCGAGTGCCGGCGCGTCGACAGCGCCGGGCTCGCCCGCCTTATGCAAGAGGAGCTTGACGACAATGGATGAGACAGAACCGGCCGCAGGGCTCGCTGCGGTAGAAGACCCGCGTCCCGACGCCGATCCTGGCGGGACGGCCCAGACCGATCCGGAGCGGCCGGGCGACGCGGACGCGCCGGCCGAGACCGGCGAGGCGGGGACGGAGGAGGGGCCGCACGGCATCGAGGCCTACCAGTTCCCGGAGGACTTCGCCGTCGATAACGAGCGGCTTTCCGCTTTTCACGGCGTGGTCGAGCAGTACGGCGTGCCGCTGGAAGGCGCGCAGGCGCTGCTCGACCTCTTCGTCGACAACCAGGCCCAGCAGAACAAGAGCCAGCGCGACCAGCTGGTGCAGCAGGTCCAGACCTGGGAGCAGCAGGTCAAGAGCGACAAGCTGGTCGGCGGTGCCGACTACGAACGCAAGCTCGCCGTCGCCCGCGCCGCGGTCGAGCGCTACGGCGACCAGGGCCTGCGCGACTACCTGGACGCCACCGGCGCCGGCAGCCACCCCGACGTGGTGCGCTGGATGTACCGCGTCGGCCAGGCCACCGCCGACGACCGCTTCCTGCCGCCCGGCAGCGGCGCCGGCCCCCTGAGCCCCGAGGCCCGGGCTCGCCGTCTCTATGACAAGACCTATAAGGACTAAGACATGGCTACGCTTTCCACTCAGCACCCGACCCTGGCCGATCTCGCCAAGCGGATGGACCCCGACGGCAAGATCGACCAGATCGTCGAGATCCTGAATCAGACCAACGAGATCCTGGACCAGATGACCTGGATCGAGGGCAACCTGCCCACCGGCCATCGCAGCACCATCCGCACCGGCCTGCCGCAGCCGACCTGGCGCAAACTCTACGGCGGCGTGCAGCCCAGCCGCAGCACCTCCGTGCAGGTGACCGACAACACCGGCATGCTGGAGGCCTATGCGGAGGTCGACAAGGCGCTGGCCGACCTCAACGGCAATACCGCCGCCTTCCGCCTCTCCGAGGACCGCGCCCACATCGAGGGCATGAACCAGGAGTTCGTCTCCACCCTCTTCTACGGCAACGAGGGGACCGAGCCCGAGGCCTTCACCGGCTTCGCGCCGCGCTTCAACGCGCTCTCGGCGGAGAACGGCGATAACATCCTGACCGGCGGCGGGTCGGGCAGCGACAACACCTCGATCTGGCTGGTGGTCTGGGGTGCCAACACCTGTCACGGCATCTATCCGAAGGCCTCGGTCGCCGGCCTGCAGGCCGACGACAAGGGCCAGGTCACCATCGAGGACGTGGACGGCAGCGGCGGGCGCATGGAGGCCTACCGGACCCACTACGTCTGGAAGTGCGGGTTGACGGTGCGCGACTGGCGCTATGTCGTGCGCATCGCCAACATCGACGTCTCGGACCTGAACAAGGATCCCTCCTCGTCGGGCGCCGACCTGATCGACCTGATGACCCAGGCGCTGGAGCTGGTGCCGCAGCTCTCCATGGGCCGTGCTGCCTTCTACTGCAACCGCACCGTCGCCTCGGTGCTGCGCCGCCAGGCCGTGACCAAGGTCGCCGGCGCCACCCTGGGCCTGGAGGAGATCGCCGGGCGCCGCGTCAACACCTTCGACGGCGTGCCGCTCTACCGCTGCGAGGCGATCCTGAACAGCGAGGCGGCGGTCTCCTAAGGATCTCTCCGCCTATCCCTAACCCTTTGCTGCGGAGCGCGCCGCGAAGCCGGGCAGTTGCCCGCTTCGGGCGCGCTCCCCCCTTTTCGGAAGGAAGAGACCCGATGCTTATCGACTCCCGTCTGGAGTTCTCCGACGGTCAGGCCCTGACCGCCTCGGCCGCCTCCACCAACATCGTCGACCTGGGCCAGGACCGCGACATCGGTCCCGGCCGCACCCTCTACCTGGTGCTCAGCGTCGACGTCGCCGCGGACTACGGCAACGCCGACGAGACCTATGCCGTGGCGCTGCAGACCGACAGCGCGGCGGCCTTCTCCTCGGCCACCACCCTGGTCTCGCGCACCATCGCGGCGGCCGAGCTTGCCGCCGGCAGCCAGCACGTGATCCCGGTGACCCTGACCAACGAGCGCTACCTCCGGGTCTACTACACCCTGGGCGGCACCTCGCCCAGCGTCACGGTGAACGCCTGGCTGACCGACCAGGAGCCGCAGACCTGGCGCGCCCTGCCTGACGCCACCTGAGGCGCCTGGCCATGGACGTGCGTCTGAAGAAGCCGGCCTTCCTGGAGGGCAGTCGGCAGCCGGCTGGAGCGCTGCTCACCGACTATCGCGGGCCGCTGGCCGACTGGATGGAGGTGGTCGAGACCCCGACCGCCGGCAAAGGCCGCAAGCGTGCTGCGGACTGAACGGGTGGGGAGGGGGTGGTTCGCCCCCTCCCACTCTCGGCCGGCCGGTGAGCGGATCGACTGCCGGCGGACGACCAAGGCGACCCGGATATCGGCGGGGCGGGGCTGGAGGAGAGCCCGCACCAGGTCCGTCTGGCCCTGGACCGCTGCGGCGACAAGAGCCTCTACGACTACCTGGACGACAGCGGCCTGGGCAACCATCCGGGCCTGATCCGCATGGCCCAACGCATCGGCGCCCGGATCGAACGGCAGTAGAGGCCGTCACGGGCGTGCCTATCGTATAAGTAGTTTTTTTGCAGATCGCACAACCTATATTAACAGAAAGCCTGGCGCTCCTCAAGCTGTGCCCATCGCAGGCGATGATGTCCCCGGGCTGGCCAATGGCCGCTTGTTGAAGAGGCGAGCAGGAGAGAGAGGAGCGTCCAATGATGAGGCACCTGATGCTGACCGTGGTCGTGGTAACGGGACTTGCGGGATGGGGAGGTGCAGAGCCTCAAGCAGCCGGTCTGACGCAACCAGTCTGTGAAAGCCTCCTCTACGAAGAAGATATCGGCGACAGGCCCATTGAGATGGACCAGAGGCGCTATGGTGTCAATGTCAGTGGCGTTCTCGGTGACTTTTACGAGGATACCTCCGGCGACAGAATGCTCGCTATGGCATCCGAGTACGTCAAGTTTAATCAAATTGATCCGAGTAGCTTCGCGGGGAACTACATTGCCTTCGATATTATAGATAAGCGCGTACACATCGCGGCCTACGTCGAGGGCGAGGTAATCGATATTATAGATTATAGGACACCTGACAGAGAGAGGCCGGAGAGATATATTGAGGCGTTATCTGGGTTTATAATTGGAAATTGCTTAGTAAATATTGGAGAAATGCAAAAAGGATATATAACAACACTTTCTGGATTTGATGCGATTAGGATGGTTTGCAATGTGGCAAAAGATAACTATATTGTTTGTAGCCCGTCTTTTCTAACGATTATGATAAAATCAACCTTTGACCCGGCATTGACAGAAGGATACGGTGGCTTCTTAGAGGGGGTTTATATTTCGGAAGATGTTGAGCCAGGCGTTGAGACCAAGGCATTTTTCACCTTATTGAGTGGAGCGCGGTCCGGATATCGGCATCCTTGCTACGTTTTTTCGCTCTATCTGGGCGAAGCGAACTGCGACGAGTTCTTCACGGCCATCCGCCAGTTTGTGAAGTAAGAGGAGTGTGGTACTATGCGAGAATATCAACAGAAATTTTCTCTATCAGAGGAGATGGGTGAACTCGTTCAGATTTTTCAGAACGCGGACGGAAGCGTCCCAGATGATGTTGTCGAAGGGATTGTTCTGGAAATACTGCAAAGAATATATCCTCGCCTTAGGATGCCTTTTGGTATATTGGGGATTCTGGAGTCGGCGGCGGGCAAAGCTGCTGGTGAAGCGCAGGATATGGCTGCAGAATTCGCTAAAATCGCCAACCATGGCCGCAGATTTAGCTATCTATCCGATTCTATTTATCTTCTTTATGGTCCTCTATATGAAAAATGGCAGGCTATAAAAGAAGAATCGAACCAGGCATTGGCGAAAGAGGAAATAACATTAGAGGAAGCGCGTAGTATCGATCAGGAAGCAACGCCACAGTTCAGGGCTGAGAGGCTGTTCTTGCGTGTTTTGGTGTTGTCGGCCGTGAAGAAGGATTCGTCCCTTGGGGTTCTGCCGCCGCAGGAGTTCTACCGGCATTGGCAGGTCCGGGCACTGATCAAGGAGCTTCAGCGTCAGCGGACGACAGTGCCGAACAGGCTGTGGCTGGCCTACGGCGATGACGAAGATGCTATGATCCTGGATCGCGACGGTGGGTTCGAGGTGCACAAGGTCGATCGTGACGCGACGTCGTTCGGGGATCGGGTGGAGGTGTTGCGCTTCGATGCCGAGGGGCGTCGGCTTTCCGGGGGTGATGTTCTTTGGTCGGTGGGGCGCTACTCGCTGGCCGAAGAGGGGATGTCCGAGACCATCGCGGGCGAGGGTGCCGCAGCCGACAGCGTGGTGCGTTCGCCCTTGCCTTCGGAGGGGGTGAAGCGGCTGTTCGAGCGGGAGATCGAGGCCGACCACGTGACCTGGTACCCGGACGGCAGCCTGGAGACGATCGAACGCCATGGCGGCGGGGCCGCTTGGGCCGAATGGCAGCGCCGGCTATGGAATCCGGCGAATCGCGTCTGGCAGTCGCTGGATCAGGAGTTTTGGCAGTGACCATGAATCAAGGCGCATTTAGATCTATTGATACCTCTGGAGGCAGGTGATGTTGCTGAGGATCTTAGTTTACATCTTGGTTCTGTTTCTACTACTCCAGGGAATTATGACCCTTACGGTGATGACATTGGGATGGATTGACGAGGCAAGGATGGCAGAGTGCCCCGAGCATGACCCTGATCCTGAGGGAGCAACGGCAGAAGCGCTGTGGAACAGTATGAAGAATTCGAACAAGTATGGAATGATAGGTGATTTTGAGTCCTTCTTATCCAGAATAGAGTTTCCAGAAGAGATATTAATACATTCTAATAATAGAATCGACACTCTGCGTAGGCAAGAAGCTGCCAATGGTGGTGTATTTGTCGTATTCAAAATCTATCTATCTTGTGGAAAGACAGAGGAGGGAGCAGCTGTCGTGTCGCGATGCGGTTCAGTTGACCTAACTGGGTTTGAAACAACGTGCTCCGAGTAGAGCCTTTCACAGGAGTCAGAAAGATGGCTGAGAATGACATTCTCTTTGATCTAGATAAGATCGAGTTCTTGAAACTCAAATTCGGCGTCGGCGAGACCATGACGGACATCGTCTGGCTTATCAATGCCGGTGTATGGTATGTGCAAAGAGAATTGCCTCCTCTGAGAATACCAATGTTCCTGAATGATGCTGGGTTTGTGGCCTATGGGTCTCGCATGGTATTTTGGGAATGAGGTAGACCAATTTACCGGAATCGATGATATATCAATAGATATTTTCTCTGTTCCGAGCATCAATAAATTGAGAGATGGTGTTCCTGGTGTATTTAATGTAGACTATCAAGGTCCTTTATTGGTTTCTCGGCTGCAAAAATATACACTAGGAGACATAACAGTTTCAATAAAAGGGGGCGTTTACTAAAATAATATCAAATGGGATGGCAGTTTCAAGGTTTTCTGGAAATATTTATGCGTTAAAGCCAGATCAATTTGATTTCAATAAATCAACGCACCGGTCTGGGTTTAGAGAGGCGCTAACGGCATTTGGGGCGTGGCTGGAAAGGAATACAATTGCTCAGCCCTTTCAGATTTTTATCGAAGGGAACCGAGAGTTGCTTGTCGTCGATCGTCGTCCGGTGGGCATCCGTGTTCCAGTTGGACAGGTCTCGTCGGGGAGGGTGCCAGGTTCACGCGCGACCGTAGCCAGCGGCGAGGAGCTGAATGCGCTGGACGCCATTGCCGAGTTCGAAGCCCAGTTCAATATCCAGCGGCTCCGCGACCAGAACAAAGTGCGCTTCGACGCAGAGCGTTATGGCCTGAACCGGGCCGCTGCGGCCTATTTCGGTGACGATTCTGGGATCTCCGAGGATCAGTTTCGAGATGGGCTGCGGGACGGTGCTTCTACCTTCGGCAATCCGGATCGCTACATTGTTGCCGAGAGGTTCGGTGAGTCTCCGGGGCCGTCCGATGCTGCGAGCGGTCCGCGAATTGACCGCCTGGTGGTGATCGACCGGAAGAACCAGCGGATCGTTGAGTTCGGCTTGGTGAAGGGCGGCGAGGGTGTCTTTGCCCGGGAGCTGTCGGAGCAGGGCGGTCTCTGGACCAAGCCGGGCGGCAGCGCCACGTGGCAGCGGCAGGGGGCATGGGGCAGCAGCGTTCCGGGAGTTCCTCCGCTCCGGCAGCTTCCCTCGTCCGATGAGTTGAAGACGATCTTCGAGGAGATCAATCGAGAGCGGGACGGTCGCGTACCGGAGGATGAGCCTATCGACGACGTCAATCCGCAGCAGGGCATGAATGAAGAGCCAGGGACAGGTGGGCTGAAGAAGAAGGCCGGACTGACGGCTGACGACCTCGCTGGTGACGGGAGCGTTACTCTTGGGCCGTCCCAGAGCAACGATGACGAGACTGCGCGGTCGGCGACGGAGACGCTTGCCGAGGCGTCTCCTGCCCGCCCTGTCGCAGTGGCGGGCAGGTGGAGCCCCGGTCCGACGATCCTGCCGCAGCGCCATTTCGTGAGCCTGGCGGAGAAGGCCAATCCCTACAGCCCGCACTTCGACATCGAGACGGCGCGGGCGGTGCGCCGGGAGGGCTACCGGCAGGCGCGGCGGGCGGAGCGGCTGCCGGCAGCGGCCGGGCTGGAGCATCTGGGGCAGGGGCGGCTGCTGATGACGGCGGCCGAGCGCTTTCCGGGCAGCGGCGGGCTTCGGGTGCCGGTCTATCGCCGTCCGCTGCCGAGCTGGGCCGAGCGCCGGGCGGAGATCGCGGCGCGGCACGGCCCGGCGATCAAGCGGGCGATGGGGACGCCGCAGGAGACGGCGGCCGGCACGGCGCTGGTGCTGGACTACGCCGCCGCGGCCGAGGAGCAGGACTTGCGCGACCGCGAGGAGGCCTGGGCGGCGGCGACCAAGGCCGACCCGGAGATCGGCGGGGCGCGGCTGGAAGAGAGCCTGCGCCAGGCCCGCCGGGCGCTCGACCGCTACGGCGACAAGAGCCTCTACGACTACCTGGACGACAGCGGCTTGGGCAACCATCCGGGCCTGATCCGCATGGCCCAACGCATCGGCGCCTGGATCGAACGGCAGTAGAGGCGATTGCAGCTAGCTCTATCGTATGGGTAGCAGTTTTCCTTATTACACAACTTAAGTTGACAAAAGAGGCTTGCACTCCTCAACCTGTATCCATCGTAGGCGATGATGTCCCCGGCTGGCCAATGGCCGATTGATGAAGGGGCGCGCAGGAACGAGGAGAGACCAATGATAAGGCGTCTAGTATTGACAATCGTACTGGCAGCCGGGTTTGCAGACGGTGTTTCGTCCCAGAGCCACGCGGCGGATCTGACCCAGCCGATTTGCGAGAGCCTCTTCTACAAAGCCGACCCACAGGACAAGACATTTACCCTAAACGTCGTGGGCGATCTCGCGCCTGGTGGCGACAATGTTCCAAAAGGTGCGGTGGTCTTCGTTTGGCCGGAGGGACTGACGCTCAACGTGCTGGATGATCCGTCTCCAAGCGTGACGGGAAGGTCGAGATTGTTGCCTACGTCAGCGGTGTAGAGATTAATATTATCAAATTCAGGACTCGCGACGATATCTACCCTTATCATCTTGTGGATACACTTTCGGATTTATTCATAGGAAACTGTTTGATCAACGTTGGGGACAGTAGACACGGGGTGGAAGTGCTCCGCACTGGAGTGAATCAAATGCTGCTGTGGTGTGGGTCGGATCTGGAGGTTAGTTTGTTGTGCAGCCCCTTTTTCTTCGGTAGAGAAATGGCGGTGTCAGTGAATATTATACTAGACAGCGAACCAGAAGAAACGCTAGCCGCGGGGCGCGAGAAGTCAGAAATGGAAGAGCCTGCTGTTGAGGTCTCTCCGTTTTCAGCCTTGCTGGGAACCAATGGCTTCGGCTGGAATCCCTGTTTTATCCAATCGGCCTACTTGGGACACGCATGGTGCGACCGCGTGGTGTTTGGCACGATTCGCCAAATAGAATAGGAAGAGGTATCTGATGTCTCTTTGGACAGAAGCACTCGAGCGTATCAAGAAAAACTTTCTTTCTGGGAGGCCCTATGTACCTCCCCCTCTCACAACGTATATGGACGAAACAGTCCGGCAATTGTATCCTGCTCCCGGGCGTGTGAGCACTATATTTAATAGATATGGCGATGTTCTAAACAATGCCGGCGGGTTTTTTGCTAGTGAGTGGGCGGAAAAATGTAATAATGGCCGGCGGTTTCGTGGATACGCGCTGACCTTCAACCGGGCCTACGATACGCTCTATGCGGTGTGGCAAGAGAAGAAAGAACAGGAACGTCAGCATTGGCTTCGCGAAAGGGCGGCAGGACGGGATACCTCCGACCCGGAGGGAGAGAGCCTCAACACCCGGTACCTGAAAGAAAAGGCGCATCTTGAAGAGCTCATGGAGTGGATCGTGTTCAAGAATCCGCGCATGGGAGACTTGCCTTGGCAGGAGTTCTTCATGAGCGAGGAGTTCGAGCGTCGCAGCACGCAATTCGCAAAGGCGCGCGCGGGGCTCCCCAGGTCGCTGTGGGAGGCGTACGGCTACAGCAAGGACGCAAGCATTCGGAAGCTGGGCAATGTCATTGTCGTGCACAAGGCCGAGCGGGATGCGACATCATTCGGGGATCGGGTGGAGGTGCTCCGGTTCGATACCGAGGGCAATCGGCTTTCGGGTGGCGATGTTCTCTGGTCTGTGGGGCGCTATTCGCTGGCCGAGGAGGGGGCGTCCGAGACCATCGAGGGTGAGGGTGCTGCGGCCGACAGCGTGACGCGATCGCCCTTGCCTTCGGATGGGGTGAAGCGGCTGTTCGAGCGGGAGATCGAGGCCGACCACGTGACCTGGTACCCGGACGGCAGCCTGGAGACGATCGAACGCCATGGCGGCGGGGCCGCTTGGGCCGATTGGCAGCGCTGGCAATGGCTGCCGGCGACGCGCGTCTGGCTGTTGCTGGATCAGGGGCTTTGGCTGTCAGCATGAATCAAGGCGCATTGAGATCTATTGATACCTCTGGAGGTAGGTGATGTTGCTGAGAATTATAGTTTGTGGCTTGGTTCTGTTTTTGATAATTCTGGGAATTGTCACCCTTACGGTGATGACATTGGGATGGATTGACGAGGCACGGGTGGCAGAGTGCCCCGAGCATGACCCGGACCCTGAGGGAGCAACGGCAGAAGTGCTGTGGAACAGAATGGCGCGCTCAGGGAAATATGGAGAAGTGGGTGATTTTGACCTGTTCTCCTCCAATATACAATTCCCAGAAGAAATCATTATAGAAAATAATAATAAAAAGCACCATATCGGTCGACATGATCTCACAAATGGCAGTATTGCCATAGTGTATACAATAAGGTTGTCATGTGGGAAGACGAAACAAGGTGTTGCAGTGGTCTCTCGATGCGGATCCGTTGAGTTTTCCGGGTTTGAAACAACTTGTGTCAAGTGATGCTCTCGATAGGAGGTGCGGCAATGGCTGAGAATGATACGCTCTTTGATCTTGATAAGATTGACTTTTTGAGAATGAAATATGGCGTTGGAGAAACAATGACAGATATAGTGCGGCTTATCAATGCCGGTGTATGGTATGTGCAAAGAGAATTGCCTCCTCTGAGAATCCCAAAATTCTTGAATGATGCAGGATTTGTGCCAATAGGTCTTGCATGGTTTTTTGGGAATGAAGCAGATCAATTCACCGAAATTGATGATGTGTCATTTAATATTTTTTCTATACCACAAATAAAAGCACTGAGAGAGGGTGTGCCTGGCGAGTATGATGTAAACTATGAAGGTCAAATATTAACAAGTGGATTCCAGGAATATATCTTAGGAACACTATCTGTTTCAATCGATGGAAAGTTTTCTAAGACAATTTCAAATGGACATGCGATTTCAAGATTTGATGGAAATGTATCTGTGACGGTGCCGGATCAATTTGATTTCAATAAATCGAATCATAGATCTGAGGCTGCGGAGGCGCTAACGGCATTTGGGGCGTGGCTGGAAAGGAATACAATTGCTCAGCCCTTTCAGATTTTTATCGAAGGGAACCGAGAGTTGCTTGTCGTCGATCGTCGTCCGGTGGGCATCCGTGTTCCAGTTGGACAGGTCTCGTCGGGGAGGGTGCCAGGCTCACGCGCGACCGTAGCCAGCGGCGAGGAGCTGAATGCGCTGGACGCCATTGCCGAGTTCGAAGCCCAGTTCAATATCCAGCGGCTCCGCGACCAGAACAAAGTGCGCTTCGACGCAGAGCGTTATGGCCTGAACCGGGCCGCTGCGGCCTATTTCGGTGACGATTCTGGGATCTCCGAGGATCAGTTTCGAGATGGGCTGCGGGACGGTGCTTCTACCTTCGGCAATCCGGATCGCTACATTGTTGCCGAGAGGTTCGGTGAGTCTCCGGGGCCGTCCGATGCTGCGAGCGGTCCGCGAATTGACCGCCTGGTGGTGATCGACCGGAAGAACCAGCGGATCGTTGAGTTCGGCTTGGTGAAGGGCGGCGAGGGTGTCTTTGCCCGGGAGCTGTCGGAGCAGGGCGGTCTCTGGACCAAGCCGGGCGGCAGCGCCACGTGGCAGCGGCAGGGGGCATGGGGCAGCAGCGTTCCGGGAGTTCCTCCGCTCCGGCAGCTTCCCTCGTCCGATGAGTTGAAGACGATCTTCGAGGAGATCCATCGAGAGCGGGACGGTCGCGTACCGGAGGATGAGCCTATCGACGACGTCAATCCGCAGCAGGGCATGAATGAAGAGCCAGGGACAGGTGGGCTGAAGAAGAAGGCCGGACTGACGGCTGACGACCTCGCTGGTGACGGGAGCGTTACCCTTGGGCCGTCCCAGAGCAACGATGACGAGACTGCGCGGTCGGCGACGGAGACGCTTGCCGAGGCGTCTCCTGCCCGCCCTGTCGCAGTGGCGGGCAGGTGGAGCCCCGGTCCGACGATCCTGCCGCAGCGCCATTTCGTGAGCCTGGCGGCGAAGGCCAATCCCTACAGCCCGCACTTCGACATCGAGACGGCGCGGGCGGTGCGCCGGGAGGGCTACCGGCAGGCGCGGCGGGCGGAGCGGCCGCCGGCAGCGGCTGGGCTGGAGCATCTGGGGCAGGGGCGGCTGCTGATGACGGCGGCCGAGCGCTTTCCCGGCAGCGGCGGGCTTCGGGTGCCGGTCTATCGCCGTCCGCCGCCGAGCTGGGCCGAGCGCCGGGCGGAGATCGCGGCACGGCACGGCCCGGCGATCAAGCGGGCGATGGGGACGCCGCAGGAGACCGCGGCCGGCACGGCGCTGGTGCTGGACTACGCCGCCGCGGCCGAGGAGCAGGACCTGCGCGACCGCGAGGAGGCCTGGGCGGCGGCGACCAAGGCCGACCCGGAGATCGGCGGGGCGCGGCTGGAGGAGAGCCTGCGCCAGGCCCGCCTGGCGCTCGACCGCTACGGCGACAAGAGCCTCTACGACTACCTGGACGACAGCGGCCTGGGAAACCATCCGGGCCTGATCCGCATGGCCCAACGCATCGGCGCCTGGTTCGAACGGCAGTAAGGGCGATTGTGCGCAGAACTAACGTCTAGGTAGTGTCTCTGTATACTGTACAACTTAAGTTGACAGGAGATCTTGCGCCCCTCAACCTGTGCCCATCGTAGGCGACGATGTCCCTGGGTTGGCCAAAGGCCGATTGAGAGAGGGGCGAGCAGGAGAGAGGAGAGGTCAACGATGAGGCACTTGCTGCTGACCGTCGTGGTGGCGGCGGGACTTGCGGGATGGAGAGGCTCCGAGACTCAAGCGGCCGGCCTGACACAACCGGTCTGCGAAAGCCTCCTCTACAAGGAGGAGGTGGGGGATAGGCCGTACCAGATCGTTGAGAGGCGTTATGGTGTCAATGTCAGTGGCGTTCTCGGTGACTTTTACGAGGATACCTCTGAGGACAGAATGCTCGCTATGGCATCGGAGTACGTGAAGTTTAATCAGGTTGATCCGGATCGCTTCTTGGGGAATTATATTGCCTTCGATATTGTGGATGAGCGCGTGCATATAGCGGCCCGCGTCGAAGGTGAGGTCGTAGATATTATGAATTACAAAACGTCGGACAGGGAGAGGCCGGAGGTGTATATAGAAGCAATATCTGGACTTCTAATTGGAAATTGTTTAGTCAATATTGGAGAATTGCAAAAAGGATATATAACAACACTTTTTGGATTTGATAGAATTAGGATGATTTGCGGAATAGCAAAAGAAGATTACGTTATTTGTAGTCCAATATTTTTGTCAATGTTTATGAAGTCAATATTTGATCCAGCGTTAGCGGAAGGGTACGGTAGCTTTTTAGAGGGAGTTTACATTTCGGACGATGTTGAACCAGGCGCTGAGACCAAGGCGTTTTTCACATTGTTGAGCGGAGCGCGATCTGGGTATCGGCATCCTTGCTATGTTTTTTCCCTCTATCTGGGCGAAGCGAACTGCGAAGGGTTCTTTACGTCTATCCGCCGCTTTGTCAAGTAAGAGGAGTGCTGCACTATGCGCAAGTATCAACAGAAGTTTTCTCTATCAGAGGAAATGGGTGAGCTCGTTCAGATTTTTCAAAACGCCGATGGCAGCGTCCCGGATGATGTTATTGAAGGATTGCTTCTTGAAATACTGCAAAGAAGGTATCCTCGCCTAAAAATGCCTTCTGGTATATTGGGGATTCTGGAGTTGGCGGCGGGCCAAGCTGCTGGTGAAGCGCAGGATATGGCTGCAGAATTCGCTAAAATCGCCAACCATGGTCGTAGATTTAGCCATCTATCCGATTCTATTTATCTCCTTTATGGGCCGCTATATAATAGATGGCAGGCAATTAAAAACGAGACGGATCGGGCATGGAAGAAAGGGGAAATGACGTTAGAGGAGGCACATAGAATTGATCAGGAAGCAACGGAACAGTTCAGGGCTGAGAGGCTGTTCTTGCGCGTCTTGGTGTTATCGGCGGTGAAGAAGGATCCGTCCCTTGGGGATCTGCCGCCGCAGGAGTTCTACCGACATTGGCAGGTCCGGGCGGTGATGAAGGCACTCCAGCGTCAGCGGGCGACGGTGCCGAACAGGCTGTGGCTCGCCTACGGCGATGACGACGATGCCATGATCCTGGACCGCGACGGCGGGTTCGAGGTGCACAAGGTCGAGCGGGATGCGACCTCCTTCGGGGATCGGGTGGAGGTGCTGCGCTTCGATGCCGAGGGCAACCGGCTATCCGGCGGCGCTGTGCTCTGGTCGGTGGGGCGCTATTCGCTGGCCGAGGAGGGGGCGTCCGAGACCATCGAGGGAGAGGGTGCCGCAGCCGACAGCGTGGTGCGTTCGCCCCTGCCTTCTGAGGGGGTGAAGCGGCTGTTCGAGCGGGAGAGCGGGGCCGACCAGGTGGCCTGGTACCCGGACGGCAGCCTGGAGACGCTCGAACGACGTGGCGGCGGGGCCGCCTCGGCAGAGTGGCAGCGCTGCCAGTGGGACCCGGCCAGCAACAGCTTTCGGCTGCTGGACAAGGGGGTCTGCGACCTGCCGCCCAGAACGGAGCGCGCGCCGCAGACGGACGGCAGAAGCCTTCCCAGCCGCCATGCGCAGTTCGGCGCCGGCGCGTCTCCCGCCCGCCCGGTCGCAGCGGCCGGCAGGTGGAGCCCCGGTCCGACGATCCTGCCGCAGCGCCATTTCGTGAGCCTGGCGGAGAAGGCCAATCCCTACAGCCCGCACTTCGACCTTGAGACGGCGCGTGCGGTGCGCCGGGAGGGCTACCGGCAGGCGCGGCGGGCGGAGCGGCCGCCGGCGGCGGCTGGGCTGGAGCATCTGGGGCAGGGGCGGCTGCTGATGACGGCGGCCGAGCGCTTTCCGGGCAGCGGCGGGCTTCGGGTGCCGGTCTATCGCCGTCCGCCGCCGAGCTGGGCCGAGCGCCGGGCGGAGATCGCGGCGCGGCACGGCCCGGCGATCAAGCGCGCGATGGGGACGCCGCAGGAGACCGCGGCCGGCACGGCGCTGGTGCTGGACTACGCCGCCGCGGCCGAGGAGCAGGACCTGCGCGACCGCGAGGAGGCCTGGGCGGCGGCGACCAAGGCCGACCCGGAGATCGGCGGCGCGAAGCTGGAGGAGAGCCTGCGCCAGGCCCGCCTGGCGCTCGACCGCTACGGCGACAAGAGCCTCTACGATTACCTGGACGACAGCGGCCTGGGAAACCATCCGGGCCTGATCCGCATGGCCCAACGCATCGGCGCCTGGTTCGAACGGCAGTAGAGGCAGACAGCGAGAGTATCGCCGGATCCGTGGAGCAGTCTCCACGGGTCGGATGACAGAGGGGGCGGAACGTCCCCTTCTTTTTTGCTCCGGGGGTGGCTTTGCCGCCCCCTTTTTCTTTGCAGCGGAGGACCGCGAGATGCCGTCAGAAGTCGAGATCTGCAACCAAGCCCTGGACCTGGTGGGCGCCGAGACCATCGTCTCGCTGGGTGAGGCCAGCGCCGGCGCGCGCGCCTGCCAGCGGCTCTATCCCCAGGCGCGCGACGCCCTGCTGTCGCTGCACCCCTGGCGCTTCGCCGCCTCGCGCCAGGCGCTGGCGCTGCTGGCCGAAAGCCCGCCGGCCGGCTGGAGCCTGGTCTATGCTCTGCCGAGCGACTGCCTGGTGGCGCGCTTTCTGGAGGCCGCCGATGGCCTGCCGGCGGGGCCCACGACCCGCTTCGAGGTGCGCGCCGAGACCCTGCTGACCGACCTGGACCAGGCGGTGCTGATCTACACCCGCCGGGTCGAGACCAGCGGCAGCTTCGATCCGCTGTTCTGCGAGAGCCTCTCGGCCCTGCTGGCGGTGCGGCTGGGCGCGGCGCTCCGGGTCGACGACGCACTGATGCGCGAGGCGCAGCGGGCCTACCAGCTCGCCCTCGGCCAGGCGCGGGCGGCCGACGCCAACCAGGCCTCCAACCGCGACCAGCCCGAGGCCGAGTGGATCGAGGCGCGGTCATGACCCTGACGCCCAGCCAACCCTCCTTCGCCGCCGGCGAGATCGCGCCGGAGCTCTTCGGCCGGGTCGATCTGGCCAAGTACCAGAGCGCGCTGCAGCGGGCCGAGAACCTCTTCGTGCGTCCGCACGGCGGCATCGTCAACCGGCCCGGCACCCGCTTCGTCTGCGAGGCGATCGACAGCGCCGTGGCCGGCCGGCTGATCCCCTTCAGCTTCTCGACCGAGCAGACCTACATCCTGGAGCTGGGCGACGGCTGCATGCGGGTGATCCTCGACGGCGGTCTGGCGCTGGAAAGCAGCCAGCCGGTGGAGGCGATCAGCCTGGCCGCGCCTGCGGTGCTGCAGGTGACGGCGCACGGCCTCAGCGAGGGCGACGAGGTGATGATCACCGGCGGCGCCGGCATGCGCGAGATCACCGGCGCCGTGCTGGTGGTGCGCAATCCGACCAGCGACAGCTTCCAGGTCAGCCGCAAGGATTCAGTCGTCGGGATCGATACCACGGCCTATTCCGCCTATGCCGGCGGGGCACAGGTCGCGCGGGTCTACCGCCTGACCCTGCCTTACGCCGCCGAGGACCTGGCCGGGCTCTCCTGGATCCAGTCGGCCGACGTCATGTACCTGGTCCATCCCGGCTATGACGTGCGCAAGCTCTCGCGCACCGGCCACACCGCCTGGAGCATCGAGACGGTCGACTTCCAGCCGGGCATCGCGGCCCCCGCCAACGTCACGGTCACCGCGACCTACGACACCGCGGGCACCGACACCGACTACAGCTACAAGGTGACCGCGATTGACGACGAGACCGGGGAGGAGAGCCTGCCCAGCGCCGCCGACAGCGACACCAACGACCTCAGTCTGGCCGGCAACCTCAACACCATCGCCTGGGACGCGGTGACCGGCGCCGGCCGCTACGAGATCTACAAGGAAGACAACGGGATCTACGGCTACATTGGCGGCACCGAGGCGACCTCCTTCGAGGACAAGAACGTCACCCCGGACCTCTCCTCGACCCCGCCCAAGGCGAAGAACCCCTTCTCCGGCGCCAAGGCCAAGCCCTCGACCGCGACCTTCTTCGAGCAGCGCCTGGTCTTCGCCGCCTCGACCGCCAAGCCGCAGACCATCTGGTTCAGCACCACGGCCAACTTCGAGAACTTCGGCACCCGCTCCATCGTGCAGGACGACGACGCGGTGACCATCACCCTGGTCGCCCGCCAGGTGAACGCGGTGCGCCACCTGGTGGCCAAGGAGGACCTCTGGGCGCTGACCAGCGGCGGCGAGTGGCGCATCCGCGGTGGCGGCGACGTCGACTTCATCACGCCCTCCAGCGTCACCACCAAGAAGGTCTCCTCCTGGGGCGCCAGCCGGGTGCCGCCGCTGGAGGTCGGCAGCTCGGTCCTCTACGTGGTGGAGAAGGGGCAGGGGGTGCGCGACCTCTTCAACCAGATCGCGCTCACCGAGTACGACAGCGAGGAGGGCAGCGACCTCTCGATCCTGGCGCCGCATCTCTTCGAGGGCCGGGAGGTGAAGGCCTGGGCCTATGCCCAGACCCCGCACTCGCTGATCTGGGTGGTGATGGACGACGGCAGCCTGCTGTCCTTCTGCTACTACCGCGAACACCGCGTCTTCGCCTGGACCCGCCACAGCAGCGAGAGTCTGAACGAGGGAGACGGCCGCTTCGAGGAGGTGGCGGTGATCTCCGAGGGCGACGAGGACCTGCCCTACTTCCTGGTGACCCGCACCGTCGGCGGCGAGACCCGTCGCTACATCGAACGCCTGCCCAAGCGCCGCACCGACAGCGCCGAGGAGGCCTTCTTCCTGGACAGCGGGCTCAGCTACGAGGGGCTGCCGGTCAGCCGCTTCTTCGGCCTCGACCATCTGGAGGGCCGTCAGGTCTCGGCGCTGGCCGACGGCCAGGTATTGCGCGACCTCACCGTCGAGGCGGGGGCCGTGACCCTGCCCAACCCGGCCGCGCAGGTGCATGTCGGCCTGGCCTACGAATCGCGGCTGCAGACCCTGCCGCTGGCGCTGAACCTGAGCAACGGCTCCGCCGCCGGCCGCAGCAAGCGCCTGGTCAAGGTGATGGCCAGGGTGCGGCGCACCCGCGGCCTCTGGGCCGGGCCGGCGCTCGCCCGCCTGAACGAGTATCGCCAGGGCGGGCGCGAGGCCTGGGGCGATGCCATTCCGCTGGCCGATGGCTTGTTCGAGCTGGAGGTGCCGGCGGAGTGGAACCGCGAGGGCAGCCTCTGGATCGTGCAGAAGGACCCGCTGCCGATGGAGTTGCTGGCCCTGACGCCGGACTACGGCCTTGGGCGCTGACTACCATGGACGTTGAATTTCGTCCGGCCGAGGCAGCCCACGCCGCTGCCCTGGCGCCGAGCCTCCGGCCCGCCGATGCGGCCGAGGTCTGGGCCAGCGACGGCCTGCTGCCCGAACCGGCGTTGCGGCGCTGCCTGGCGCTCTCCGAGGAGGCCTATGCCGGCTTCGTCGGCGGCGAGCTGGCGGCGCTCTTCGGCGTGCGGCGCCTCAACCTGACCAGCGACCGGGCCTCGCCCTGGCTGCTGACCGGCGCGGCCGTGGGCCGCAACCCCAAGGCCTTCGTCCGGGCTTCCCGCGGCGTGCTCGCGGTCTGGCGCCGGGACTATGCCTGGCTCGGCAACTGGGTGGACGCCCGTCATCTGGCGGCTCAGCGCTGGCTGCTTCATCTCGGCTTCACCCTGCATCCGGCCCGCCCCTACGGGGTGCGCGGCCTGCCGTTTCACCCTTTCGAGATGGAGGGACACCATGACTGACCGACCGACTATCACTTTGCCCGGAGGCCGCCTCTGATGCCCCGGGTTCCCGTCTACGGCGGCCCGCGCGTGGCCGCCCAGGGTCTGCCCGACCTGCAGCAGCGAGTGCGCGCCGAGCCCACCGCGGCGAACGAGGGCCTGGGCCTTGACGGCCTCGGCCAGGGACTGATCGCGCTGGGCCAGAGCCAGGGTCTGGACCTGGCGGAGCGCCAAGGTGCGGCGCTGGAGGAGGAGGCACAGTTCCTCGCCGCAGAGAGCCGGGCCGAGGCCCTGGAAGCCACCCTGTTCGACCCGAAGAGGGGCTTCCTGGCCGCCAGCGGTCCGGAGGCCAAGGCTCTGCGCCAGACGGCACTGCAGGACTACGAGAGCGGCCTGGAGCAGCTCGGCGCCGGTTTCTCGGATCCGCGGCTCCGCGCCGTCTGGCAGCAGATTGCGGCCGGCCGGAGGGCTGCCGTGCGCGCGCGGGTGGCCGAGGCGGGTCTGCAGCAGACGGCCGGCTGGCTGCAGGAGGAGCGCGGCCGCCGGGTCGAGCAGCGCCTCGCCACCGCGCTCTCCAGCCTCGGCGACCCGGAGCGCCAGGCGCGCGACCGCGAGCTGCTGGCCTTCGAGGCCGAGCACTATGCCCGTGCCCAGGGCATGGACGATGCTGAAAGCCAGGACTATGTGGCTGGTCGCTTGGGCGCGGTCCACGCCGCAGCCGTCTCCGCCCTGCTCGACGACGGCCGGCCGGATGAGGCCGGGGCCTATCTGGCCGAGCAGCGGCAGGAGCTGCCGCCGGCGCTGGCCGGGGAGCTGGAGGCGGCGATCGGCGAGGAGTTGCACCGGGGCGAGGTCGAGGCCCGCGCCCAGGCGCTCTTGCTGCAGGTGGCGGGCGAGGGCGACGTCAAGGAGCCGGAGGCCCTCTTCGCCCGTGCCCGCAGCCGGGTCGAGGCGATCGCGGACGCTGAAGAGAGGGATCTGGTCGGCCGCCGTATCGAGGCCCTGCGGCGCGCAGCCGAGGCGCCGGCCCCGGTCGATCCCGAACGCGAGGCCGCTCAGGGCGAGGCCTACCGGGCGGTCAGCGCCGGTGCCAACCCCGACGATCTGGCTCCGGCGGTGCGCCGCGCGCTGGGGCCGGAGGGCCGGGAGCAGCTGCGCGCGGTCTTCGACCGCGGCCCGGAGCGGGCGACCGATTGGCAGCTCTATGCGCGGCTCTCTGCCCTGGCGCCGGAGGCGCTGGCGGCCAGCGATCTCTTTGCCCAGGCCGCAGCTTTGGCTCCGGATGAGTTCGATTTGCTGCAGCAGCGTCAGGAGCAGGGCCGGCAGGCGCTGCAGGGAGACGGCCGGGAGGCCGCGCGTCTGGCCTCGGCCCAGCGCCGCCGTGACAGCCTGCTGACGAGCCTCGGCCTGTCGGCCGAGAGCGAGGAGGCTGGGCGCGTTCTGGCCTCGATCGACCGCGCCCTGCTGGATGCGGAGCGTGCGGCCGGCAAGCCGCTGGACCCGGCAGCCGAACGGCGTGCGCTGCAAGAGGGCTACTTGGCCGCGGTGCTTCGCCCGAACGCGCTGGCGTCTTCGCCGCCCGATCCCGACCATCTGGATGCGGTCTTGCCGGATCTACCGGAGCCGGAGCGGACGGCGCTCTTCGATCGCGTGAAAGGGCGCTGAGGCTGTCCCTTGCATGCTCAGGCGGCGGCGTCGGGTGATCTCGCCGGCCGCAGCCTGTCCCAAAACAGTGAGAGACGAAGGAGAAGACCCATGGGTGGAGCAGCCCTGATTGGCGCCGGCCTCGGCCTGCAGGCCCTGAGCAGCCTCACGGCCGGAATCAGTGCCCGCCAGAACGCGCGCTTCAACGCGCGCATCGCGGAGAACAATGCGGAGCTGTCGCGCCGTCTGGCCGAGGACGCTCGACAGCGCGGCAGGATCGAGGAACAGCGCAGCCGCCTGGAAAGTGCTCGGTTGAAGGGGCGCCAAGCAGCCGCACTGGCCGCCAATGGGGTCGCGCTCGACAGCGGCTCGCCCCTGCAGGTGCTGAGCGACAGCGCGGCGCTGGGCGAACTGGATGCCCTGCAGATCCGCGCCAATGCCGAACGCGAGGCCTTCCAGCATCTGCTGCGACGTAGCGATTTCCTCAACGAATCGACGCTCAGTCGAGCGCGGGGCAATCAGGCCCTGATGCAGGGCATCTTCCGTTCCGGCGGTTCGCTGCTGACCGCCGCCGGGCGTTTCTAACTCTGCGACAGCTACAGCAAAAAAGGAACCTCTCATGGACGTCAAATCCCTACGCCGCGAATGCATGCGCATGACCGACCGGACCATGCCGATCAACTTCCGCCTCGCCGCCGCCCGCCAGATCGAGGCCTACATCCTCGGCCGCGAGCAGACAGACGAGACCACGGCTCGGCCGGAGGAGTCAGGCAACGCGGTGCCCGAGCGCGATCCGCTCTAATCCCGGCCCAGGCCGATCCCCCTCGACCGTACCCCGCTCAGGCGGGGCTTTTCATTTGGGCGCCGTCCACTGGCGCCCTTTCTCTTTGGAGCGAAGGCATGACGATATCCCTGGAGAGAAATCGCTCCGGCCCCTATGCGGGGACCGGGATCAACACGACCTTTCCTTACCGCTTCCGCATCGACGACAAGAGCCACCTGCGCGTGGTCAAGGTGCAGGCAGACGGGGCGGAGAGAGCGCTTGCCCTGGGTAGCGAGTACGGTGTCACCGGCGTCGGCAACCGCGCTGGCGGGAACGTGGTCCTGGTCCAGCCGCTGGCGCTGGGCACCAGCCTGCTGATTGTCCGTGATCAACCTTTCACCCAGGGGCTCGACCTGGTGAACCAGGGGCCCTTTTTCGCCGAGGATGTGGAGCGCGGCTTCGACCATTCGGTGATGCGTGATCAGGAACTGGCGGAGCGGCTCAGCCGCGCCGTCACCGTCCCCTTGGGCGAGAACAGCGACCCCAAGGACTACCTGGCGCAGATCAAGGCGCTGCTGGCCCAGGCGCTGGCCGCGGTCGAGGGCGGGTCGGAGATCTCGGTCCTCAGTCACGGTGCCAAGGGCGACCGGGTAACCAACGACCTGGCGGCTTTCCAGGCTGCGCGCGACCGGGCGGTCGAGCTGGGGTTGGACCGGGTGATCGTGCCGGTGCCGCCGGATCCCGACGACTGGTACTTCCTGCTGGGCGAGATCGAGGGCGTGGCCGATGTGATCTGGCAGGTCGATCCGCGCGCCGCGATCAACGGCTCGACCAACCTCTTCGCCGAGCAGCGCAAGATCGAGGGTG
The DNA here is from genome assembly GCA_046233115.1 of Rhodospirillaceae bacterium N.6G. Taxonomy (GTDB): domain Bacteria; phylum Pseudomonadota; class Alphaproteobacteria; order Kiloniellales; family JACOMY01; genus JACOMY01. The sequence continues at coordinate 979,080 of JBJXHM010000001.1, forward strand.
CGCAGTTCTGGAACCCGCCAATCGAGCAGTATGTTCTGAAGCCCGTCGACGCGTTCTACACCCACCAGGCCAAGCAGGGCATGGACCTCGACGGCGAATGGATGGTCACCGACCAGTTCAACCTGCTTTATGCTGCGGAGAGCGCCGATCAGCAGGAGGTCGGCTACTACCGCTCGCAGGACGGCGGCCAGGGCGCGGTCTGGGGAGATCTGATCCGCTTCGCCACCAACGCCGCGGTCTGCACCAATCCTATCCCGATGGACGGCGAGGCCGAGGGCCAACGCTTCACCCTCTGGCGTACCGGCGTCATCAACTTCGCCCAGGCCGGCTTCGGACAGAAGCTCTGGATCCGCTACGGCCACGGGGGCGGCAGCACCCAGGGCGCCTTCGGCATCGCCCAGAAGACCGAGGCCGAGGGGATGCACACCCTCTATGCCTTCCACCAGCTCGCCGACGGCACCATCAAACCGATCCGCTTCGGCGACGAACCGCCGGCTGGGGCGACCTTCAATAGCTGGCGGCACGAAGGCAAGGGCAATCTCTTCCCGATTTGTCACGACGAGTTCTTCTCGTCGAGCGGGCGTCTGCACCTGCTGATGCTGCTGCGCGACCGCGTCGGCAAGGACGGCGCGATCATGGCCTGCGTGCTCTACTGCGACAACCCCGGCGCCGATATCGACGACATGGTCTGGACCCTCGGTCCCTCGATGGACCTGGGCGACATGGACATCGGCAATTACTGGGAGTGGAGCATCGCCGAGCAGGCGCCCGGCTGGTTCATCGTCATGATGCGCCGGAACGAGTCGGCGATGGGGGCGATCCCGCAGGAGGGTCAGCGCCACTTCGTGGCCTTCGGCGACGGTGTCAGCTTCTCCGGCTGGAAGCCTTCCGGCATCCATGCCAACCGTGACCGGCCCTCGCTGACCCGCCTGAATCATGAGCACATCGCCTATCTGACCACCGACGAACCGACCAGCCGCGCCAACCCGGCGATCTACCTTCGGCGCCGCGACGGCGGCTTCGCCCCGGCGCTGACGGTGGACTCCAACGAGCCCTTCCTGCGACGCAAGCTTACGATCTACCCGGAGAGCGCCAAGGACACGATCTGGGTGCCGGAGGACGAGGACGACAACACCATCGGGCTGACCGGCAACGCGGTCTACGTGACCCACTACGCCAGTTCGGAGGACCGCGTGGCGCTCGACGGCGAGGGCTACATCGCCAACTGGAGCCAACAGACGCTGAACCTCGGTCACGTCGACTTCTCCGCCGGCGACGTCCTCTATGGCCGGACCGACTGGCGGCGGGAGACGCTCTTCGTCGACGGCGGGGCCAACACGCTCTTCGACCTGGAGATGGATCTGACCGCCGGCACGCCGCTGGTCGAGGCCTTCCCCGCCGGAGAGCCGTTGACGGTCGGGGTCAACGTTGCCGTCGATACGGTCAACGACCGACTGACCTTCACCGGGTCGGCGACCGACGTCGAATACCTGGAGATCACCCAGTCCGGTGCCGAGGACAGCAAGCTCTTTCTTTCCGCCAAGGACACCATCTGGAACCTCTCGGCCGACAGCAGTCTGACCATCGCCGTGGGTTCCTTCGAGGCAGTGTTGGCGGAGGGCGGCGATACCGAGTTCGTGAACGACGTGCCGGAGCTGGACTTCATCGTCGCCACGGCCGCCGGCAACGTCACCCTGCTGCTCGACGAGAAGTCCAGTTCCGACCGCTTCGTGCTGGACCTCAAGGGTGGCAACCAGGCTCATGTCCCGACGGCCGGCCGGCACCCCGTGACCGGTGACCTGCTGGTCGCCTGGGCCGGCGGTCCGACGGCAGGGCCAAAGGGCGGAAAGGGGCTGGAAGTCGCGATCCTACGGGCCGAGGACTTCCCCCGCACCGACAAGCTAAACGTGATCCCGCGGCGCAACGCGGCGGCCGAGTATGCCGACGAGGGCCATACCTACGTCTGGAGCGAAAGCACCCGGATCCTGGAGTGCAAGGGCATGTTCTCGGCCGGCGTCGACCTGCCGGCCGGGCGCTGGCAGGTCTCCGGCCGGATGCGACTGTCGGAACTGCCGACCGTGCGCAACAACGCGGCGCTACTGCAGGTGGGCAACTTCGAGAAGGTGCTGAGTCTGGAAGCGGTCTGGCGCTCGCCCCACCTGACGCGCGACCTCTACTACATCGAGCGCGCGGCCGGGCCGAGGGACGTCTCGCGCGGCAGCTCTCTGTCGCGCGCCCTGATCGACGGCGTGGTGGAAAGCGGCGGGGTGTACAGCCTGGCGGACGACGTCTGGGTCGGCTGGACCTTCCGCTACGACAGCTACCGCAGCGAGGTCAACATGGAGGGACAGACCCTGCCGCTGCAGTGGCCCTTCGTGCTGACCCTGGGCGACGGATACCTGACCAGCTTCGCACCGACCACGCGGTCGCTGTTCCACGACATCGGCTCGATCGTGATCCGGGAGGTACCGGAGCCGCACCGCGAGTGGGTTGCCCCACGGGCCAAGCCCTACGCGCCCAACATCATCCCCGGCTCCGGTTTCGCCGTCGAGCGGCTGCGTGACGGCGGCCGCTTCAACATTGGCTCGCCGCGCGCAGGCGTTCCCGGCTGGACGCTGTACGACGATGGCGGCGCCACAGTGACCTGGGAGCAAGGTAAGAACTCGGTGGGCGCCGCCAATCGCGAGCTTGGCGCCTGGCCCTGGTCGCTGCGGCTGAACGTAAAGAATGTCGTGCGGCAGCCGGAGACAGAGGTGACCGGGCCGGTGCGCTTCTGCCTTAGCTGGCCCAACGCCTTGTCGGTGCCCAGCGGCGAGTGGTTCCTGCAGCTGGACGCGATTGACCAACTCGACAGCAGCGAGACGCATGCTGCACGACCGGCCGGCCTGCCGGTCCAGGTCTTCTGGTTCCACGACTGCGGTGGCCCGCTGGGCAAGCGCCTCTACAGCCCGGTCTACCCCCTGCGAATCCTGCGCCAGCGCCAGACCTTCGCCATTCCCCTGCCGGTGCCCTTCATCCGGGACGAGCCGAACTTTATCATCCACCCGGACAGCTCCTGCGGCATCGAGTTCCGGGTTGCCGCCGGCTACAACTGTGAGCTCCAGATCACCAAGCCGCAATTCTTCCAGGGCGATGCACCGCGGGACTGGAGCCCGCCCAACCCCTACGACCCCGATGAGACCCGGCGGCTGTTCTACGAGCTGCAGGCCGGCACCATCGGCGGCAGCGTTGCGCAGGGCCACATGGTCAACGCCTCGGTGGCCGAATACCTGATCGACCTGCCGGACATGATCGCGCCGCCCTCGCTGCGTACCGAAGGCAAGTTTGCCACCGAGCACAACGGCACGCTCCACACCGGCACGCCGGTCCTGGCCGAGGCCACGGACGAACGGGCCTTGCTGCGGATGACGGCGGCGGGCGCCACCCTGGGCATCGGTGACGCGGTCTCGCTGAAGGGCGTCTCGGCGTTGACCCTGGACCAGAGCGGTGATGCCGCACGCATCGTCGACCTGGAAGGCTTCACCGTCGATGACGAGGACGAGGTCACCGTCAAGAAGATCACCAGCGGCGGCTCGACGGTGGATATGTCGCTCTACAGCGACTACGGGCTGCGGCCCGGCTTCGAGAGGGAGTGGGACCGGCTGCAGGGTGCTTCCGGCTCCTCGCTGCTGACCACCGACCTGTCGCTGCCGGGCGGCCTCACCGCGATCAACCTGCTGCGCTTCAGCGAGACCGGTGGTGAGGAGAGCCTGGTGCTGGGCAGCGGCGGCTGGACCGCGGACATTCCTGACGAGGGCGACGCGACCTTCACCCTGCTCGACGCCGGCGGCACCGGCTTGGCCATGGTCAGCGGACATGAGTACGAGGCGCACCTGAACTTCCGCCGCACCGCTCCGCAGGTGATCCAGTTCAGCCAGCTCGGCAGTGGCACGGTCCGGATTACCCACAGTGAAGACAGCGACGCCGCCTTGCAGTTCGACGCCCGCGACGACCGGCCGGTCTGGGATGCGCCCGTAGCAGCCACGGCGCTCTTCGACGCCTTCACCACCTCTGCCAAGGGTCCGCGCAAGGACCTGATCTCCCGCACCATCCGGGCGCTGCAGGACGAGGGCATCTGGGATGCTCTGGATGTTCTCCACGTCATGGCGGCGCACGATGAGCAGGCGGCTTCGCTGAACTGGATCGCCCCGGCCGGGGACGCCGTCATCACCGCAGTCAACGCACCGGTTTTCACTGCAGACCGCGGCTACGCCACCGACGGGGTCACCAGCTACGCCGAGGTGGACTACATCGTCGGCACCGACAGCACAGTGTACGCGCAGGATGACGCCAGCCTCTTTGCCTGGGTCTTCTCCTCGGACGGAGGCGCACTCGGCGGTGCCATCGCAGGCGGCTACTACACCATGATCAAGCCGGACAATGCTGGCGACTCCAGCCTCTACCTCAACGGCGACGTCCAGGTGACCGGGCCGCGCATCCGCAGCGACGAGCAGACCGGCTACTACGCTGTCGATCGCAGCGGCGCTTCCGACTTCCTCTACCTGGCGCAGGGGCAGCACGAGACCCTGCGCCGGGTCTCCTGCACCAACACTTCGACCGGTATCCCCTTAGGCCGGCTGCGTTGGGGCCGGGCCGGCGCGAACTACGGCGCCACCGAGTTCGCCTGGGCCGGCCTCGGGCGCAGCATGACCCCGGCCAAGCACCGGGCGCTGGTGCGCATCATGACCCGCTACCTCTACGGCGTAGGAGTGCTTCCCTGATGACCGATTTCCTGATCGTGCCGGCGGCCAACGTCGCCGGCCTCACCGGTCCCTATGGCACTGGCAAGGCGATCCAGCCGCGCTTGCTAGCCGACGGTCGTTCCGCGCTGCCGACCAGGTTGCTCAAGGACGAGGACTGCCTGGTGGCCTTTCCCGCGCTCTCCGGGCTCTCCATCGAGAGCCTGGTCGCGGCCGACTTCGCAACGGAGGAGTGACATGGAGCGCGACATCAACGAGACCGGCCTTCTGCTGGTGAAGGCCTTCGAGGGCCTGCGCGTCGAGGCCTATCAGGACAGCGCCGGCGTCTGGACCATCGGTTATGGGCACAGCAGCAAGGCCGGCGAGCCAAGGGTCACCCCAGGCCTCAGGATCACCGAGGCCGAGGCTGAGACTATCCTGCGCCGTGACCTGGATCGCTTCGAGGCAGAGGTCGCCCGCCTGGTCACGGTGCCGCTGACCGACAACGAGTTCGCAGCCCTGACCAGCCTCTGCTTCAACATCGGGGCGGCGGCCTTTGCCGGCTCGACCTGCCTGAAGCGTCTGAACAGCGGCGACCGCAAGGGCGCGGCCGAGGCGCTGACCTGGTGGAACAAGGCGACGGTGAGGGGCAAGAAGGTGCGCATGGGCGGCCTGGTCCGGCGCCGGGCCGCCGAGAAGGCGCTGTTCCTGACGCTCCCCGAGCGGACGGCCATCGCCCTGCAACAGGCGGCCGAGTTGGCCGAGGAGCCGCAGGAGACCCGCAGCCACTGGACCGGCAGTCGAACCGTGGTCGGGGCCGCTACCGCCGCCGCCGGTGCCCTGGGCGCCGCTGGCGAGGTCATCGACCAGGTCAAGGACGCGGCCGACAGTGCGTCCGGCTTCTTCGGCAAGGCCGGAGAGCTGGCGGCGGCGCATCCGCTTCTGCTCGGCTGCTTCGCCCTGGCGCTCGCCGGTATCGCCGTCGTGGTCTTCGCGCGCCGGGACGACTGGCTGAAGGGGGCACGGTGATGTGGGGTGCTATCGCCACGCAGCTCCTCGCCTGTCGCCTCTGCCGCTGGCTGGTCCTCGGCGCTCTTGCGGTAGCCGCCACCTGGCTCGCCTGGAGGCGGGCCAGGGCGAGCGGTGCCGCGGCCGAGCGCCTCGTCCAACACCGGGCCGCGCTCGAGGCCCGAATCTCGAACCTTAAGGAGAAACGTCATGCCGAAACCGACGCTGGCCGCCGTACTGTTGCTGAGCGCCGTGAGCGGGTGCAGCGCTACAGCCGTCCAGACTGACGCCTGCGAGCCCTGGAGCCCGCCGATGCGGTTCTCTGCGGCTGCGGTGGACGCGATGGATGGCGAGGATCTGCGCCGGCTCGACGCCTACTACGGGACGGGCGAGCGCCTCTGCGGATGGCGCTCATGAGCGATCAGAACCTCAGCCTGCCCGAACGGGTGGCCGACAGCTCGCTGCTGCGCTTCGTCAGCCGGCTCGGCGTGCCACTGGTGCTGGCGGCAATTCTCTGGCTCGGCTCCACGGTCACCACCCTGGATCGCCAGGTCGCCGAGGGGCAGACCAGACTCTCCGGTCAGATCGCCGAACTGCGCGCCGAGCTCACCGCCGGCGCGCTGCCGCAGATCGCCACCAACAAGCACGACATCGAGCGCATCCAGGACGAACTGCAGGCGCGAACCCGCGATCGCTTCACCGCGACCGACGCAGCCGCCCTGGAGCTGCGCCTGCTGCGCGAGATCGCTCAACTGCAGGCGGAACTGCACCGCCTGGTCGAGCGATGGGAGAAGACCCAATGAGTGCCTATCTCTGGATGCTGGCTGTACCGGCCCTGCCGCTCGCGGCTTTGCTTATCGGGGCCGGTCTGATGCTGGTGGCCCTGCCGGCGATGCGTCTGCTCCCAGCCGGGCTCGCGCGGCGCTATGCCGTCAACCTCTTCATCGCCGGTGACCAGCTCGCCAACGCGATTCTCGGTGGCAATCCCGATCGTACGATCAGCGGGCGCCTTGGCAAGCGGCTGCTGAAGGGGCGGGAGAGCTGCGCCTTTTGCTTCCTGCTGTCCGGCTGGATCTGTCGTCTGCTGGACGAGGTCGATCCCGATCATTGCATCCGTGCCTATCGTGCCGATCCCGGCGAAGGACCAGGGCTCTTCGGTCAAGGATAGGTCCTGTCTGCTTGCTAGTTTTGCTGCAGCTCTGTGGCGAAACCTGATGATCTTGTCTAAGGTACCGCCTGAGGCAACCTGCGCTTGGCCACCTATTCATGTAGATGGTGGTCCGGGTGCAGGTTGCTTCTCGGCCGTCAAGTATCAGTAGTGTCAAGGAGCCCAGGGCGTGGCGGTATACCTCGGGACCAGCGGAAACGACACGCTGGTCGGTAGCTCGACCGACGATTCCATGCTGGGCCTCACCGGCGACGACCGGCTGGCGGCGCTTTCGGGCGAAGATTTCCTACAGGGCAACGCCGGCGACGATCTTTCGCTCTTCGGCGGCTCCGGTGCCGATCGCATCTTCGGCGGCAGCGGCAGCGATAGCGGCCTGGACGGGGAGGCGGGCAGCGACCGGCTCTATGCCGGCTCCGGCAGCGACAGCTTCCTGTTCGGCGGCGGCGGTGGCGACCGTCTCTATGCCGATCAGGGCAGCGATCGCTATTTCTTCGGCGGCGGCGGGCACGACACGCTCCAGGGGGGCGGCTTCGCCGGGTTCTTCTACGGCGACGCGGGCAACGATATCATCGCCGGCGGCTTCGCGCTCTTCGGCGGGGAGGGTAACGACGCGCTCACCGGCAGCGGATCCAGCGCCAAGTCGCTATACGGCGGGTCCGGCCACGACAGCCTCTTCGGCACCAGTGGTAGCGATGTGGGGCTGCACGGAGGTTCGGGCGACGATAGCGTCCAGGCCGGCTCGGGCAGCGACTTCGGCCTCTACGGCGATGCGGGCGACGACTGGCTCGGCGGCGAGAGCGGTGGCGACCGGATCTTTGGCGGCGTCGGCGCCGACCTGGGCTTCGGCGCAGCCGGGAGCGATTCTCTGACCGGCGAGAGTGGCAGCGACACGCTCTACGGTGGTGAGGGAGACGATTTGGGACTGGTCGGCGGGTCCGGACAGGATTGGCTCTATGGTGGGGCGGGCAACGATCCCACGCTCAGCGGCGGTGCTGCCGCCGATACCATCGACGGAGGCGCGGGCGACGATGGCGCCAGCGGCGACGCCGGCAACGACCTGATCGTCCTGGGGTCCGGCAACGACGATGCCGAGGGCGGCAACGGAGACGATCGGCTCTACGGCGGCTCCGGCAAGGACGATTTGTTTGGCGGCCTGGGCCATGACGTGATCCAGGGAGAGGTCGGTGACGACAGCGCCTTCGGCGACGGGGGGCGCGACACCATCTTCGGCGGCAGCGGTGCCGACATAGCGGTCGGCGGTGCTGGCGGCGACAGCCTGCACGGTGGCAGCGGCGAGGACTATCTCGTCGGCGAAAGCGGCAACGACCTGATTCTCGCTGCGGCCGGTAACGACTTCCTCGTCTACGGCGGCATCGGAGACGATCGGATTTACGGCGGAGAGGGTGCCGACACCTTTGTGCACGGAGACTCCGGGACCGACCTCGTCTTCGGCGATGCAGGTGACGACTGGTATCTGCGCGGCGGTAGCGGCAACGATACCCTCTACGGCGGCGCCGGCGACGATTCCGCGGCCCTAGGCGAAGACGGAGACGACGTGATCTGGCTGGGCAGCGGTCGCGACTATCTCGTCCAAGGCGGTAGCGGCAACGACCGGATCTACGGCGAAGCGGGGGACGACTATGCCCTCGGCAACAACGGGAATGATCTCCTCGTCGGTGGCAGCGGCAAGGACCGCTTTTCTGGCAACTACGGAAACGACACCATCCGTGGTGGTTCGGGCCAGGACTCCTACCTCTTCGGCGGGGACGACAACGACCTGGTCTATGGGGGAGAGGGTGCCGACAGCTACCTCTACGGCAACAGCGGGCTCGACCGGCTCTACGGTGGGGGCGGTGACGACAGCCGCCTCTTCGGCGGCCAGGCTCCAGACCTGATCTTCGGCGGCAGCGGCAAGGACCAGGATCTCGACGGCGGCGACGGCGACGACACGCTCTATGGCGGATCCGGCGACGACCTCATCCTGCGTGGCTTCGACGGCAACGACGTCATCTTCGGCGGCGAGGGCCATGACGGCTCCCTGCAGGGCGGAGCCGCCGACGACAGTCTCTTCGGGGGCAGTGGCAATGACAACCTGCGGGGCGATCAGGGCGACGACGACCTGCGCGGCGGCTCGGCCATCGACATCCTGAGCGGCAACAGCGGCAACGACGTCCTGCGCGGGCAGGACGGGGCCGACTTGCTGAACGGCAACGAGGACGTCGATACGCTCTTCGGCGACGACGGCGACGACCAGGCCTTCGGCGGCGACGGCAACGACCGGCTGGGGGGAGGCTCCGGCAGTGACACGCTCTGGGCCGGCACCGGCTCGGACCGGCTGAACGGTGGCAGCGGCGCGGACAGGGCCTACGGCGGCAAGGCGAACGACACCTTCATCGTCGATACTGCCGCCGACCTGGTGCGCGAGACTGCAGCCGGCGGCCTGGAAGACGTGCTGCGCTCCGACGCGCTGGCCTACACTCTGGGCGGCGGCTTCGACGGCTATGTCGAGCGCGCCAACATCAACCGGGCAGCCGGTGCGGCCAGCCTGCAGGGTAACGACTACGACAACACCCTGGTCGGCAACTCGCAGGCCAACCTGCTGCGAGGTGCCGGTGGGGACGACATCTTGAACGGGCGCCAGGGCAGCGACAGCCTGATCGGCGGCAGCGGCGACGACACCTTCGTCGTCGATACTGAGACCGACCGGGTCGAGGACCTGGCCGGCGAGGGGGTGGACCTGGTGCGCGCCGAGGTCGATTTCACCCTGCCGCAGGGCACGGCGACGGCCTTCATCGAGAACCTGCGCTTGCAGCAGGGCTTCGGCAACATCAACGGGCGCGGCAACACCCAGGACAACCACATCGAGGGCAACACCGGTTCCAACACCCTGGAAGGCCGGGCAGGCGACGACCGGATCGAGGGGGGTGACGCCGGCGACTGGCTCTACGGCGGGCTCGGCACCGACACGCTGGAAGGCGGCAGCGGCTTCGACGTGCTGGCGATGGAGAGCGGGAACAGCCTGGTCGGCGGCTCCAACGCCGACGCCTTCCGCTTCGACGGCAGCCCGCTGGGCAGCGGCGGTTCGGGCGGTCCGATCATCATGGATTTCGAGGGTCAGGGATTCATTCCCGGCAGCGCTTACGACAAGCTGCTTTTCGTCACCGGGCTGGAGGTCGGGACCTTCTCCTACATTGGTGCTGCGGCCTTCAGCGGCGGCAGCAGCCAGGCCCGCTTCGCCGGCCCGCAGCAGGTGCAGGTCGATGTCGACGGCGACAAGGTGGCCGACATCGCCTTCCGGATCGACCGGCTTTCCGAAGCAACGGAGCTGACCGCGACCGACTTCGTGTGGCAGTAGGGTGTACCCTATCTCGCCCCCATCTCTGGCACGGCGTCGTAGAGGCCGCGCGTGATGCGGCGCTGTAGCCAGAGGAAGGCGGCAAGGCCGATTGGTGCCAGCCAGAGCGTCAGCAGCAGCACCACGACGAAGAGGTAGCGCGCCGGCATGGCGGATGCGGGGTCCTGGTCCTTGCCGAAGATGGCCAGGTCACGGAGCGCGGGCACGAAGAGAAAGAGCCCCTCGACGATCAGGCCGGTTGCGACGAGGACGGTCGCACCCCACCAGATGAGAAGGGCCCGCGGCCGCCGCGCGTTGGGGATGCCCTGCTGCACCATGGCCCAACGGTAGACCCTCAGCATCAGGCGCGGCGGGAACACCAAGTTAACGCAAGGCACAATGTGCCAGAGCAGGGCGTGGTTTGGCTTGGTCGCCTCGCCCGGATGACCGGCCCGGTAGACGCGCTGGGCGACGCTGTAGACCCAGTGCAGATAGAGAAGCATCATCAGCAGGGTGACGATGCCGGTCACCGCTTGTGCGATACCGATGACCGCGGTGCTGGTGTAGAGCAGCGCCGGAACGACGGCGCCGACGATGTAGCGCAGCAGGCTGGAAAGAGTGTCGATGCCGAGCTGGCTATCGTCCCGGAAGGCGGTGGCGACGCTGTCGCTTGGTTTCAGCAGGTCCAGGGCGAAGAGGGTGAAAAGCAGCGCGTAGCAGAGGCTGATCACCATGAGGGCGATGAGGACGCTCCGGAAGAAGACCTGGAGCGACGCGTTGGGGGGACGGAGATTTGCGGTGGCCTCGATCGTGCGCGCGCTCGCGGGTGCGGGGACGGGCTCGGCACTGGGTTGCGGCGCAGGGGCCTGGAGACCGAACAGCGGGGCGAGGGCGGATCTGCCGGCTCTGGTCCAGTCCTGCCGCTCCTCCTCGCGCACCTCGGTCTCGGCGTCGATGTGGCCCAGGTCGACCAGGACGCCCAGCAGTTCCTCGTCGGCCGGTCCGACCTCTTCACCCTCTTGCTTGTAATACCAGTTCGCCAAGGTCGCTAAGCCTCTCTAGAGCCAGAGCAGGGCGCCGCCGCGTTCTGCGGTGCAGCCGGCAAGATCGCTTCCTATCAGACTGCGTCCCCATGAAGTGCGCCCTTGTCCGGGGATCTGCTTCGTAGACCCGGTGCAGACTACCAGCTTGGCGAAGCAGCGGCGCCTGAATTCTTGTACGCCCGCAAGAGCGCAGCGGCCGGTCCCAACGAGGAGCGATAGATGCAAATGATTGACAGTCGCAGCTCCTGTGCCTAGCCTCTGATGTGCGGTGCAAGCCGCTTCCAGGTCCGCGGGAAGGGTTGAACCCACTTGCCACCGACATCCGGTCGTCTTGACCTTTGTGCAGCCGAGATTGCGGGCCGTCGGCAAAGCGTGCACGGAGGTTTTCATGAAACGACTGGCGGAACGCCCCTCTCTCGAGCAGTTGAAGAAGCAGGCGAAGGACCTGCTCGCGGCCTACAGGCGCGGCGAGCCGGATGCGCTCGACCGTTTCTGGCGGTTCCTGCCGCTTGCCGGCGGCAAGGAGGCGGCAGCGATCCAGGCGCTGGCCCTCAAGCTGCACGACGCGCAGTCCTGCCTGGCCCGCGAGTACGGCTTCCCCTCCTGGCTGGAGCTGGCCGGCTTCGTCCAGGTCCGGCGGGCCTATGCAGATGACCGCGACGCTGCGATCCTCACCTGGCTGCGGCTCGTCTACGCCGGAGACATCTCGGGCGGCACGCAAGGCGCTCGGCCGGCTGCTGCCGCACGGCTGCTGCGCGATCACCCGGACCTGACCGGTGGCGATCCCTATCTCGCCTGCACCATAGGCGATGCGCCCATGCTGCGCAGCAAGATCGCCGAGGATCCCGCCTGGGTCGATCGCCCCGGCGGTCCGCTTGCCCTGCCGCCGCTGCTGGCCGTTACCCACTCTGGCCTGCTGCGCCTACCGGCCTTCCGCGAGGCCCTGCGCGCCTCTGTTCGCCTGTTGCTGGCGGCCGGCGCAGACCCCAACCAATCGGTGGCGAGCCGCTGGCCGCCGGCGTCGCTGGAGAAGCCGTCGGAGAACGATCGTCTGTCCGCACTTTACGGTGCTGCCGGGCGGAATCACGACGCCGTTCTGACCCGGCTGTTGCTGGAAACCGGCGCGGACCCCAACGACGGCGAATCCCTCTACCATGCGGTGGAGGATGCGGACTGCACCCGCCTGCTGCTGGCGGCCGGGGCGCGGGTGGCCGGGACCAACGCGCTCTACCGGGTGCTCGATCTGGAGCGGCCGGAGGTCCTGCGGTTGCTGCTGGCGGCTGGGGCCGATGCCAACGAGCCTCCGGCCGGCGGCGCCGCGGCCGGCTTCGGGCAGCCCCTGCTTTGGGCGATCCGGCGACGGCGTTCTCCAGCCGTCGTCGAAGCGCTGTTGCAGGCCGGCGCCGATCCGGCCGCGCGGACCTCGGAGGGGATCGGCGCCTACAGGCTGGCCCTGCGGTATGGCCTCGGCGAGGTGGCCGAGCTGCTGTTTGCTCGGGGAGGGGGCGAGGCCCTGTCGCAGGAGGAGCACTTTCTCGCCGCTTGCAGTGCCGGCGAGGCTCGGCGGGCCGAGCAGATCCTCGCTGAGCGGCCTGACCTGCCGGCTGCCTTGTCCGCGGATCAGTTGGCCTTACTGCCGGAACTGGCTGCGCTTGGTCAGAGCGAGGCAGTCAGGCTGATGGTCCGGCTTGGCTGGCCGATCGAGGTTCGTGCTGGCGACTTTGAGGCCTCAGCGCTCAACCACGCGGTCTTCCGAGGCGATGCGGCACTCACCCGATTCCTGCTGGAGGCGGGGGCGGACTGGAGGGCGCAGCATGGCTTCGGCGACAATGTCTGCGGGACGCTCTCCTGGGCCTCGGTGAACCGGCCGGTGCCTGAGGGAGACTGGACCGCCTGCGCCGAAGCGTTGCTGCAGCACGGGCTGCCGGCCGGCCGGCCGGACCCGAGGTCACCAACGGCGGTGATGATCGAGGCAACGAGCCGGACCTTCTCGGAGGAGGTCGCCGAGATGTTGCTGGCTACGGGTGTGGCTTCCTCGTCTGACGGCTAGAAAAGACCGGCCTCGTGTTTCCGAACACAGCGGAATACACTCGCCAATCTGTTGAACATGCAATGAAATAACATTTAAAATTAAAGGATGCGCACTCCGTGCACAGTAACTGGCCATAATTCTTCGGAAAACTGGGGCTCGATCGGACAATTTATTTGGAAAGCGTCGGCTGACACTCCTACGATCAGTTGCTAACATATTCGGAGAAAATGTCAGGCTAAACCATCGGCTCGGTTTCGGAGAACAATCAAAAAGCGGGAGAAAATCCTATGACAACGTTCACCGGGACCAACGGTCCGGACACGTTCTACGGTGATTCGACCGAGGATGTCGGTCTGGGATACGGCGGCGACGATACCATGTACGGCCGCGGCAGCGCGGATACGCTCTACGGCAGCAGCGGGTTCGACCGCCTCTACGGCAACGACGGCGCCGACATGATCTACGGCGGGTCCGGTAACAACCAGGCAGGCTTCACCGACTACATCTTCGGCGGCACCGGGCAGGACACCAGCCTCGTCGGGGGCAGTGGCCGCGACAAGATCTTCGGCGGTCCCGACGACGAGCGCTTTCTCTTCGGCGGCGAGGCCGACGACGCCATCTACGGCGGCAACGACATCGACGCCTATGTCTTCGGGGACGACGGCGACGACGTGATCTACGGCGGCGACGAGAAGGACGCCGCGTTCTACGGCGGCTACGGCAATGATAGGCTGCAAGGTGATTCGGGCGACGACCGCAGGTTCTATGGCGGGCCGGACGACGACGTCCTGCTCGGGGTCGATGGTGAGGACGGTCGGTTCTATGGCGGTGGCGGTGACGATGTCCTGGTCGGCGGCGATCAGTCCGATACCCTGTTCTATGGCGGCGCCGGTGACGATGTGCTCTGGGGCGGTGCCTTGCACGACACCTTCTTCTACGGCGGCGATGACGATGACCGCTTGTACGGAGGAGCGAACAATGACCACTATTTGAAAGGGGATTCCGGGAACGATACCGTTTTCGGCGGCGCCAACAATGACCATGCATTGTCGGGTGGGGCCGGCGACGACACCATCCATGGCGATTCCGGAGACGATCTCAATCTGGTCGGCGGCGATGACAACGACTGGATCTATGGCGGCGACGGCCAGGATTACTTGTTGCAAGGAAACTCGGGCAACGACCATATCTACGGTGGACCGAACTCGGACTTCTCCCTCGTAGGCAACCAGGGCAAGGACTACATCTTCGGAGGCAGCGGCGAAGACCACAAGTTCTTCGGCGGCTCCGGGTCGGACTGGATCTATGGCGGGGCCGACGCAGACGTGGCCTTGGAGGGCGGCGCGAACGACGACCACATCTTCGGCGGCAACGCGCGCGACCTCAGCCTCTATGGCTCCGAGGGCGCGGACGTTATCTACGGCGGTGCCGACAACGACACCCGGCTCTCCGGGGAAGCGGGCAACGACACCATCTATGGCGGTCCCGGCAACGACGTGAAGCTGGACGGCGGTTCCGATAACGATTCCCTGACCGGCGACAGCGGCAACGACACCCTGTCGGGCGGGGCCGGCGACGACGTCATCTTCGTGCGCGATCGCAACATGATCGAGGGGTCGGATTCCTACTACGGCGGCTCCGGCCACGACACCTTCCTGCTGTTCGGGGACTTGGGGCCGAGCGACAGCTTTCCCTCCTTCAGGCTCAGTGCCGTCGAGGTGCTGGCGGTGCTGGGCGACAGCGCGGACAACAGGATCGAGGGCCGCAGCTCGCTCCGGCAGAGCAGCTTCGTCGATAACGTTCTGGATGGCGCCAGCGGCGGCGACCAGCTGATCGGCACGGGTTCTTCGGTCGACTACGTGATCTCCGACACCCTGATCGGCGGCAGCGGCAACGAGCGCTACGTCCTGGCCCAGGGCGGCAACGACACGGTTCAGGGCAGTGAGGGAATGGACACCAGCCTCTTCGGTGGCTCCGGCGTCGATACCGTCTTCGGTGGCGCCAACGACGATCGCTCGCTCTTCGGCGACGCGGGTGTCGACAAGGTCTTCGGCGCCGACGGCGACGACAGCTGGCTCTACGGCGGCGACGACGCCGACAGCGTGATCGGTGGGCGCGGCGACGACGTCGGGCTCTTTGGCGGCGACGGCAACGACATCGTGCGTGGCGGGTCCGGCGCCGATACCGGCCTCTTCGGCGACAGCGGCAACGATCAGATCTCGGGCGGGAAGGGCAACGACATCTCGCTCGACGGCGGCGCCGGTTCCGACCGGGTGAGCGGGGGCAGCGGCAGCGACCTCCTGTTCGGCGGAGAGGATGGCGACACCCTCTTCGGCGACGACGGCAACGATGTCCTCTATGGTGGTGGAGCATCCGATTCCGCCTACGGTGCTTCGGGCAACGATCGCATCTACGGCCAGACCGGAGAGGACTTCCTGATCGGCGGCAGCGGCGGGGACAGCCTCTTCGGCGGCAAGTCCAACGACAGCCTCTTCGGTGCGGAGGGCGATGACCTGGTCGACGGCGGCACCGGGGTCGACCTGATCGTTGGCGGCAGCGGCAGTGACCTGATCTATGGCAACGCCGGCAACGACGTGCTGTTCGGCGGCAGCGGAATCGATACCATCATCGGTGGTTCCGGCAACGATACCGTCACGGTGGACACCTCTGCTGACGTGGTGCGCGACACCGCCCACGGCGGCCCCGGCGATATCCTGCGCTCGCAGGCCTTGGACTACACCCTGGCCGGCGCGACCGGGGGCGACATCGGGCGCGCCCATGTCGACCACGGCATCGGTGACGGCAACCTGGTCGGCAACAGCTACGGCAACAATCTGCTGGGCAACAGCGCCAGCAACAGCCTCAGCGGACGAGCCGGCGACGATACCCTGAACGGTGAGTCGGGCAGCGACGTTCTGAGAGGCGACTTCGGCGACGATACCATGGTGGTCGACACCCAGACGGACCTGGTGATCGAGCGGGCGGGGCAGGGCACGGACCTGGTGCGTGCCGAGTGCGACTTCACCCTGCCGGACGGTACCGCGACCGCATTCGTCGAGGAACTGCGCCTGCAGGGCGGCTTCGGCAACATCGACGGCGGCGGCAATGGCCTGGACAACAAGATCCTCGGTAATACGGGCGACAACGGCCTGTCCGGTTTCGGCGGCGACGACAGTCTGTTCGGGGCGGCCGGCGACGACAGCCTGGCGGGCGGCAGCGGCAGCGACAAGCTCTCCGGCGGCTCCGGCAGCGATCGCCTCTTGATGGAGAGCGGCAACAATCTGTTCGGTGGGTCGGGCGGCGACAGCTTCTTCTTCGACGGCAGCGAGGTGACGCCGGACGGCAGCGGTGCGCCCTTCATCGCCGATTTCGACGGGGTCAGCCTGGGGGCCGCCAACGGTGAGGACAAGCTGGTCTTCGCCACCGGGCTGGAGGCCGGCTCCTTCTCCTACATCGCTGCTGCCGCCTTCACGGGCGGCGGCAGCAGCGAGGCGCGCTACGACGGTGGCAATCGCGTCCAGGTCGACCAGGACGGCGACGGCGTGACCGATCAGGCCTTCCAGCTCAAGACCCTCTCCGCCGCCGACCAGCTAACGGCGACGGATTTCGTCTGGCTTGCGTAGAGCGGATCGCCCCCGGCGTTCAGCCTGGTCGCGATCCGCTTCTCGGTGCTTCTCTACAGCCAGAGGAAGTCGGTTGCCGTGATCTGACCGGCCAGGCTCATGCCCGCCAGTTGGAAGGAGACGTCGCTGCTGCCGTTGCCATCCTGATCGACCTCGACCAGGCCGGCGCCGGCGAAGCGGGCCTCGCTGTGGCCGCTGGCGCTGAAGGCCTGGCCGGCGATGTAGTCGAAGGTTCCGACCTCGAGCCCGGTCTCGAAGACCAGCTTGTCCTCGCCGCCCTCGATCCGGTCGTCACCCTGGCGTCCGAACAGGCGGTTGTCGCCGCTGTTGCCCTCGACGACGTTGTCCAGGTCGTTGCCGCCGCCGTCGATGTTGCCGAAGCCGCCCTGCAGGCGCAGGTTCTCGACGAAGCCGGTGGTCGGGTCGTCGGGCAGGGTGTAGTCCACCTCGGCCCGGACCAGGTCGGTGCCCTTGCCGCTGCGCTCGATGACGACATCGTCGCCGCTGCCGCCCATGAGGCGCAGGTCGGCGCCGCTGTCACCGAAGAGTTGGTCCTGGCCGTCATAGCCCTGGAGGAGGGTGTCGTCGCCAAGCCCGTAGATGCGATCCGCGGCGCCGGTGTCGTAGAGGGTTTCGGGTCCGTTGGTGCCGGTGATGTTTGCCAGGCTGCCCTTCCCTTGCTCTTTCGTTGCCGCGCGGACCCTAGCAGCGTCGCCCGTCAGGTCGTGCAAGAAATTGAACGAACCGCCGCGGCAGAAGAGGCATTTCCAGCAAATCGGGCGACACCCGTTGCCAGACCCGCCGCGGTAACGATCGCGGAATCCGGGACGGGAGCCGGGTTCCAGCCGTCAAGCCCACATCTGTTTCTGCGTCGTTCGCCTGCGGTCCGATCAGCGTCCTCATGGCCTGTTCCGGGAAAGGAGCAGAGGCGGGGAGGCGACCTCAGGCCCGAGGCATCGAAGGGCAGTCGACCTGCAGTCCAGGTAGGGGAGGCCTACGCCCTTGTTGATAGCGGTCGCTTGACAGCTTTTGGCGAGGAAGGTATTTGTATTCCGAATTCAGAACTCGGAATACTGATGATGAAGCGGATCCAGACAAAACCGACCCTGGCCCAGCAGGTCTACGACGCGATCGTGGACGAGATCTGCGAGGGGGCACTGCCCGCCGGCGCGCACCTGGTGCAGGAGCAGCTTGCCGAGCGGCTGGGCGTATCGCGCCAGCCGGTGCAGCAGGCGATGGCACTGCTGAAGGCCGACGGCATGGTGGAGGACATCGGCGGCCGCGGGCTCAGGGTGACGCCGCTGGACCCGGAGCTGATGCGGAGCCACTACGAGATCCGCGCGGCGCTCGACGCCCTGGCCACCCGCATGGCGGCAGAGCGCGCGCGCGACCAGCCGGCGGCTGCCGAAGAGATCGCGCGCCGCGGTCGGGAGATCCTGCGCAAGGGCGAGGCGGCGGTCGCAGACGGCAACCTCGGCGCCCAGGTCCGGCACGACATGGAGCTGCACGCCCTGCTCTACGAGGCCTCGGGCAACCCGCTGCTGGCCCGCACCGCAGGCCCGCATTGGCGCTTTCTGCGCCGCGCGATGGGCGAAGTGCTGCGCCATGCCGAGCTGCCGAAGAACATCTGGCAGCAGCATGCCGAGATCCTGGAGGCGGTGATCGCCGGCGACCCGGACCGTGCCCAGGACCTTGTCACCGACCACGACCTGAACGCATCAGAGGCCCTGCGCTCCGTCCTGGCGGAGCGGCTGGCAGCAGTCGCAGGCGAATAGGCCAGGACTCTTTCGGAGGAACGCCAAGAAGATGACCCAGCTTCTCACCGTCGGGGAGATGCTCAGCACGCACGCGCGCCTGCAGCCCGACCGCATCGGCGCCAGGGACCTGGAGCGTGCGATGAGCTACCGCCAGTGGAACCAGCGAGCCTGCCGCCTGGCCAACGCCCTGACCGGGCTCGGCCTGGCCAAGGGCGACCGCGTCGCCGTGCTGGCCTACAACCGGGTAGAGTGGGCGGAGATCTATACCGCTGTCGCCAAGGCCGGCCTGGTGGCGGTGCCGATCAATTTCCGCCTGACCGCGCTTGAGGCGCGTTTCATCTGCGAGAACAGCGGCGCCGCGGCGGTCCTGGTCGAAGATGCCTTGGTCGGCATCGTCGAGGAGATCCGGGAGGCGCTGCCCTTCGGCGCCGGGCGCTTCATCCACTTCGGCGGCAGCGGCTCGCCGGCCGGCTGGCAGTCCTACGAGGATTTGATCGCCGCCGCTTCGGACCGCGAGCCCGAGGCCTCGGTCCAGCCGGGTGATCCCTGGTGCCTGATGTACACCTCCGGCACCACCGGCAACCCCAAGGGTGCGATCCGCGGGCATCGCGGCATGGCCATGCTGGGGCTGATGACCCAGGTCGAGTTGGGGTTGAAGCGGCACGACGATGCGCTGCTGGTGATGCCGATGTGCCATGCCAACTCGCTGAACTTCTTCACCTCCTTCCTCTCGATCGGGGCGGGGGTGACGGTCTTCTCGCGCCAGAGCTTCGACCCGGCGCTTTGCCTGCGCACCATCGGGGCCACCGGCGTCACCTTCTCCTCGCTGGTGCCGACCCACTTCACCATGATGCTGGACGTGCCGCCGGCCGAGCGCGGTGATGCCGGCTTCGAGCGGGTAAAGAAGCTGATGATCTCCTCCGCGCCGGCACGGGCCGAGACCAAGCGGGCGGTGATGGAGATGTTCCCCAACTCCGGCCTGTTCGAACTCTACGGCTCCACCGAGGCCGGCTGGGTGACCATGCTGCACCCCAACGAGCAGTTCGACCACCTGGGCACCGTCGGCCGCGAGGTCGTCGGCTCGGCGCCGATCAGGTTCCTGGACGAGGCCGGCAACGAGGTGCCGGACGGCGAGCCGGGCGAGCTCTTCTCCTGCGGCCCCTATGCCTTCGACGGCTATTGGAACCTGCCGGAGAAGACTGCCGAGGCCTTCCGCGGCAACGGCCTCTCGGTCGGCGATGTCGGGCTGCGCGACGCCGAGGGCTTCATCCGCCTGATCGACCGCAAGAAGAACATGATCATCTCGGGCGGCGAGAACGTCTATCCCTCCGAGGTGGAGGCGGCGCTGTCCCAGCATCCGGCCGTGAAGGACGTCGCGGTGGTCGGCTGCCCCGACGCCAAGTGGGGCGAGCGGGTGGAGGCTGCGGTGGTGCTGCGCGACGGCGCTAGCCTCTCCGAGGCCGAGCTGATCGCTTGGACCAAGACGCGGCTGGCTGGCTACAAGCGCCCGCGCGCCGTGCTCTTCCTCAAGCCCGACGAGATGCCGCGCAACACCACCGGCAAGATCCTGCACCGCGTGCTGCGCGACCTGCTGGCCGGGCGCACCTCCTGACCGCCATTCCGACAACGACAAGACTTTGAAAGAGCATCCCATGACCGACCGTCAAGACCTGAACCAGGACCTGGAGAGCGTTGCCGCCTGGATCGCCAAGCTGCTGGAGTCCCGCGGCGTCGACCGCGTCTTCGGCCTGGAGGGCGGCCACATCCAGCCGATCTGGGACCACCTGGCCCTGCGCGGCATCCGCATCATCGACGTGCGCGACGAGGGCGCGGCCGTCCACATGGCGCACGCGCATGCGGAGCTGACCGGTGGCCTCGGCGTCGCGCTGGCAACCGCCGGGCCGGGCGTCACCAACTGCGTCACCGGCATCGCCAACGCCGCGCTCGCCCGCGTGCCGCTGCTGCTGATCGGCGGCTGCGCCTCGCGCCCGCAGGCGAACCTGGGCTCCCTGCAGGACATCCCCCAGGTCGAGATCATGCGGCCCATCACCCGCTATGCCCGCACCGCGCGGGTGCCCGAGCAGGTGCTGTGCGAGCTGGACGAGGCCATCGCCCGGGCCGAGGGCGACCTGGGCGAGCCCGGTCCCTCCTACATCGAGATCCCGACCGACGCGCTGCGCGCCCACCTGCCGGCCAGGCTGGTCACGGAGGACTGGCTGGTCGCCAAGCCCAAACGCCGGCCGCTGCCCGAGCCGGCCGCCGTCGAGGCCGCGGTCCGGGCGATCCGCGCCGCCAAGCGCCCGCTGGTGATCAGCGGCCGCGGTGCGCGCGGGGCAGGGGCCTCCCTGGTTCGCTTCCTGGAGGCCGCCGACGCGCTCTACCTCGACACCCAGGAGAGCCGCGGCCTGGTGCCGGCCGACCATCCCTCGGTGGTCGGCGCGGTGCGCGCCGCCGCCATGACCCAGGCCGACCTGGTGATCACCCTGGGCCGCAAGCTGGACTACCAGCTCGGCTTCGGCTCGCCGGCGGTCTTCCCCGAGGCGCGCTTCCTCAGGATCGCCGACAGCGCTGGCGAGCTGGTAGACAACCGCCGCGGGACGCCGGAGATCCTGGCCGCCGTCGACCTGGCGCTCGACGCCCTGACCGGGGCGCTGGGCAACGACGCCGGCAGCCGCGACCAGGCCTGGCTCGAGGGCCTGCGCGGCAAGCACCGCGCGCGCCTGGCCAGGGGCGAGGCGAGCCCGGTGCCGCAGACCGGTGCGGACGGCAAGGTCCACCCGCTGGCGATCTTCGAGGCACTGCGCCAGGTGGCGGAGCCGGACTACATCGCCGTCGCCGACGGCGGCGACCTGCTGAGCTTCGCCCGCGTTGGACTGACCGCCCGGACCTACCTGGACGCCGGCGCCTTCGGCTGCCTCGGCATCGGCGTGCCCTTCGCGATCGCCGCGGCGCTGGCCTTTCCCGAGCGGCAGGTGATCACGGTGACTGGCGACGGCGCTTACGGCTTCAACGCGATGGAGATCGACACCGCGGTGCGGCACGGCGCCAAGGCGGTCTTCATCGTCTCCAACAACGCCGCCTGGAACATCGAGCGCTATGACCAGGACGTGAACTACGGCGGCCGCGTGGTCGGCACCCTGCTGCGCCACTCCGACTACGCAGCCATGGCCCGCGCGCTGGGCGCCCACGGCGAGCGGGTGGAGGACCCGGCCGACCTGGCGGCGGCGATCGCGCGCGGCTTGGTCAACGCGCCGGCGGTGATCGACGTGGTGACCTCGCAGGACGCGGTCTCCTCCGACGCCCAGAAGGGCCTGGGCTTCGTCCCCGACTACCAGGCCCTGCTGGCCTGGGACGACGCCGAGCGCAAACGGCGGGAGGGGTGATCGGACGGCGGGTGAGCCTGACTGCTGCAGACGTCTGGAGTGGTCAGGCGCCGAAAGGCCCAGCCGCAGGCCCTGGCCCTGTCCGGCGGCAGCGGTCCGGCGCAGAGGCTCCGAAGTCGCTGCTTCAGGTCGGCCTTGAGCAGCGGTCTCCCCTGTGCTCGGATGATTGCCGGCGATTCGGAAACGACGAAGCCGATGTAGGCCTGCTTACGGGCAGGGCGCGCCGCGTCGTCCTGTTCGGCAATGGGAAAGAGTGAGAGGATGGCTGAGAATCTGCGCATGCTTCTGGCCGAAGCCTACTGCGAGCTTGATAAGCAAGCCTCGGGCTTGGACGACACCATGTCCACCAGGGATGACGATTTTGGCAAGTTCCTCAGACGGACATACGCCGCCTCTGCCAGCGCCATGAAGGAGCGCATTCGGGCCGCGCTCGCTGATGGCGATGAACTGGAGCGCGCGTTTGCGGCCATGCAGGGGGGAGAGGGTGACAATAGAGGCTAAACGCGCATTCTCCGATCTTGCGTGGCAGCGCCGGTTGCTGTCGAACCAAGCCGCGGCAGACGAGATCTACCTCGACCGGCACCGCACTTTCCATTGCGGCTGAGCCTGCATCTCGGACAACGACAGCGACGACAGCGAGGGCGAGGCGGATCTTGGAGCGAATATAGCGATCACTCATAGAATGACGATCGCCGAAAGGGAGGTGTTCGTCAGTCCAAAGGGCTCCCCGGGAACTCCCCAGGATTCTGCCGCACGCTCGTGGCCTGTTCTGGACAGAAAGCCTTCGCCTCCGGTCTCAGAAACAGCTCGCAACCCATTAAAATAACGAGGGAATAATGGTGCTGCCGAGTGGACTCGAACCACCGACCCCGTCCTTACCAAGGACGTGCTCTACCGCCTGAGCTACGGCAGCACCGGACGCCCGGAAGGTGCTTCGCGGGCGAGGAGGCGGGAAGCTGCCACCATGCGGTCGGGATTGCAAGCCTCTTTCTGGAGGACTTCGCTTGACCGACGGCGCAGGGCGCGCCAGCTTGCGCCGCATGGCTGACAGCAAGGAAGAGCGCCTGGCGCGCCAGGCAGCGGCGCTGCGCCGCAACCTCCAGCAACGCAAGGCCCAGGACCGGGCCCGCCGGCTGCCGCCGGCCGGTGTGGCGGAAGCCGCTGACTCCGATCGCGATTCGTCGGCCGATCCGGCCTCGACAGCCGAATCGCTGCCCGAGACGCCGCGCGGCGCGGGCCGGCGATAGAGGCTTGAGCGCCGGTCGGCACAGAGGGTAATAGTCTCTTTTGCCTCCTGCAGCGGCGGAACCGCCCGCAGGACCCCAATCCCACTAGGAGCGAAGACCCAACCGCCATGGCCATCATGCCCGATAGCTGGATCCGTGACCGAGCGCGGGAGAGCGGAATGATCGAGCCCTTCGTCGAGGCGCAGCAGCGCGAGGGCGTGATCTCCTATGGCGTCTCCTCCTACGGCTACGACGCCCGCGTGGCGCGCGAGTTCAAGATCTTCACCAACGTGGACAACGCCCTGGTCGACCCGAAGAACTTCTCCGGACAGTCCTTCGTCGAGCGCGAGGCCGATGTCTGCATCATCCCGCCCAACTCCTTCGTGCTGGCCCGCACGGTGGAGTATTTCCGCATTCCGCGCGACGTGCTGGTGATCTGCCTGGGCAAGTCGACCTATGCCCGCTGCGGGATCATCGTCAACGTGACCCCGCTGGAGCCGGAGTGGGAGGGCCATGTGACCCTCGAGTTCTCCAACACCACGCCATTGCCGGCCAAGATCTATGCCGGCGAGGGGGCCTGTCAGTTCCTGTTCTTGAAGGGTGACAAGCCGCCGGAGGTCTCCTATGCCGACCGCAAGGGCAAGTACATGGGCCAAAAAGGAGTCACATTGCCGCGCCTATAGTGCGATCGCCGGCTTGGGCGACGCGAGGCAGGACTGCCAGACTCCCAAGAGAGGGCAGACTCCCGGAAAAGGGGCTCGGAGGAGAGGAACTTGGATCGGATTTGGATCAAGGGTGGGCGCCCCTTGCGCGGCGACATTCAGATCAGCGGGGCGAAGAACGCCGCCCTGCCGCTGATGGCCGCGGCGCTGCTGAGCGAGCAGGGCCTGCTGCTGCGCAACGTGCCCGACCTGATGGACATCAAGACCATGGGCAAGCTGCTGGCGCGGCTGGGCGTGGTCATCGAGCCGCAAAGCGCGACCGCCGACGGCAGCGGCGCAGCGGGACTGCTCTTCCGCGCGGCGGCGATTACCGACACCTGCGCGCCCTATGATCTGGTGCGCAAGATGCGCGCCTCCATCCTGGTGCTGGGCCCGCTCCTGGCGCGCGAGGGGCATGCCACGGTCTCGCTGCCCGGCGGCTGCGCCATCGGCACCCGGCCGGTCGACCTGCACCTCATGGGTCTGGAGGCGATGGGCGCGAAGATCGAGCTGAAGGAGGGCTACATCAAGGCCAGCGCGCCCAGCGGCTTGCGCGGTGCCGAGGTGGTGTTCCCCAAGGTCTCGGTCGGCGCGACCGAGAACCTGATGATGGCGGCCGCGCTCGCCAAGGGCACGACCCACCTGGTCAATGCCGCGCGCGAGCCGGAGATCGTCGATCTCGGCCGCTGCCTGCAGGCCATGGGCGCCCGGATCGAGGGGCTGGGCCGCGACACCATCGAGATCGAGGGCGTGCCCAGCCTGCATGCGGCGGAGCATCACGTGGTCGCCGACCGCATCGAAACCGGTACCTACGCGATGGCCGCGGCCATGACCGGCGGCGAACTGCATCTCCTGGGTGGTCGGGTGGACGACATGCGCTCCACCGCCGAGGTGCTGGAGCGATGCGGCGTCGAGCTGACCCAGAGCAATAGCGGCCTCACCGCCAAGCGCGCCAACGGCCGCCTGGTCGGCGCCGACGTGATGACCGAGCCCTATCCCGGCTTCCCGACCGACCTGCAGGCCCAGTACATGGCGCTGATGACCACCGCCGGCGGCGCGGCGATGATCACCGAGACCATCTTCGAGAACCGCTTCATGCACGTGCCGGAGCTGACTCGGATGGGCGCTAACATCACCGTGCACGGCTCTTCTGCCCTGGTCCGTGGCCAGGAGCGGCTGAACGGCGCCCAGGTGATGGCGACCGACCTGCGCGCCTCGGTCGGCCTGGTGCTGGCCGCCCTGGCGGCCGACGGCGAGACCACGGTCAACCGTGTCTATCACCTCGACCGTGGTTATGAGCGGGTGGAGGAGAAGCTGGCGGCCTGCGGCGCCGAGATCGAGCGGCTCGCCGCCGAGGACGATTGAGGAAAGCGCATGGCACCGGTACCCCCGCGCCTGAAGCTGCGCGCCAAGGACGAACAGGACGTCACGGTCCTCTCCAGCCTGCTGCAGGACGCACTGGTGCCGCGCAAGGAGATCGCCTACCTGCAGCACGAGCGTCGCTTCATCCTCCTGGCCAACCGCTTCCGCTGGGAGGCCAAGCCCGAGGCGGCGCCGCCACCTCTGGAGGAGGGAGAGGACGCCAGCTTCGAGCACGACAAGGTCGATCTTGCCGAGCCGGACGAGGAGGGCGAGGCCCAGCTCTACAGCCGGGTGATCAGCGGTCTCTGCTTCGACCGCGTCCGCGCGGTGCGGAGCCGTGGGCTCGACGCCGCCGCGGCCTCGGGCCAGCCGCTCAACCTGCTCTCGGTGCGCCGGGGCCTTGCGGCCTGGCTGCTGAGCTTCTCCGGCGGCGCCGAGATCCGCCTGGAGGGTCCGGCCATCGTCGCCCACCTAGAAGACCTGGGCGAGGCCTGGCCGACCCGTTGGCGCCCCAGCCACGAGGCCCCGGCCGACGCCTGACAAGCCGGATTGGCTGATCAGATAAAACCGCAATCGATTCCACAACCTCACGCGGTTTGTTCTTGCGCGCAAGGGTAGAAGCTCTGCTGTTGTGCAGTCGAAAACCTGTTGCGCCTTGAGCCGCATCGCTTCCGCCTCTATTCTCCCATGAAATGCGCTTCCTTGCCGGGCGCCCTAACGGGGAGGAACGGGAACGCGATGGCTGCGATTACCGGAGACGACCTGCCGAATATCCTGACCGGCAGCGCGCTGGTCGACACCATCTTTGGCCTCTCGGCCGCAGACACCTTGCTGGGGCGCACCGACGGCGACTCGTTGTTTGGAGCCAGCGGCAACGACAGGCTCTACGGCGGGGTGGGTGACGACACGGCCTATGGAGGGCTGGGCGACGACGTGATCGCCGACCGCACCGCAACCGGGTTCGTTGCGCCAACCGGGAATGACTGGTTTTTCGGGGGCAGCGGTCAGGATACCCTTGTCGGGTGGCTCGACGCCGATCAGCTCTTCGGCGACAGCGGTGACGACCTGCTGTTCGGCATGAGCGGCGACGATGAGATCGCCGACGGCCGCGGCGACGACACGCTCTCCGGCGGAAGTGGCAACGACCTTATTCTGGGGAGTACCGGTCTCGATACGGCCACCGGCGATGCCGGGGATGACAGTGTCTATGGCGGCAGTGGAAACGATCGCCTGTTTGGGGCGTCGGGTGACGACAGCTTGTACGGCAAGGCAGGGCACGACACTGCCTATGGCGGGAGCGGCGACGACCGTTTTCGTGGCGGAGCGGGCAACGACAGCTTCTTCGAGACTGCCTCCGGCTCCGGCAACGAGCTGGTCTACGGCGGCAGCGGCAGTGAGCGCATTGAAGCTGGTTCCGGAAAGGACCTGCTCTTCGGCGGGTCCGGTGAGGATCGGCTCTACGGCGGCAGCGGCGCGGACACCCTGGACGGCGACGGCGGTGACGATACCCTCGATGCAGACGACGGTGACGATATCATCAGGGGCGGCCTGGGCGACGACACCGTGTTCGGCGGGTCCGGCAGCGATCAGATCTCCGAGTTTCTGGGCAGCACCAGCAACGACACCTTCATCGGCGGCAGTGGCAATGACTTTCTGTTCGGGGGCTCCGGCGACGATGCCCTGGTCGGCGAGGAGGGCAGCGACAGCCTCTTTGGCGCTCAGGGAAAGGATCGCCTTTTCGGCGATGCAGGCGACGATCGGCTTGAGGGGGCGGAGGGGGTGGATAGCCTCTACGGGCGTTGTGGTCATGACCTGCTGCTGGGGGGCAGTGGCGCGGACTTCCTCACCGGCGACACCGGCTTCGACAGCCTGGAGGGGGGCAGCGGCGACGACATCCTGGTCGGTCAGAACGGCAACGACGCGGCTGAGGGTGGCGGCGGCAAAGACACTTTCTATGGTGGTTCCGGTAAGGACACCTTCGATGAAAACGCCCTGGGCAGCAGCGGGGCCGACCGGGTCTTCGGCGGTTTCGACGCGGATACCGTCTACGCCGGTGCCGACGATGATCACGTGTTCGGGGATGGCGGCAGTGACTTGCTGCGCGGCATCTACGGGAACGACCGGCTCTACGGCGGGTCGGATGCTGACCTCCTGACCGGCGACCTCGGCGACGATTTACTCTACGGCGGGCAGGGCGACGACAGTATCCTGACCGGTAGCGGTGAGGATCTAGCGTACGGCGGTACCGGCAATGATCAGGTCGTGGGTAGCAGCGGGAAGGAGACCCTGATCGGCGGCGAGGGGCTGGATTCCCTTTATGGCGCGGAACAGGACGACCACCTCTACGGCGGCTCGCAGGGCGACCTCCTGGTCGGTGGCCTCGGCGACGATGTTCAGTTCGGCGGCTCGGGCGATGACCGGCTGCTGACCTTCAGTGGAGCGGACGATGCGCGCGGCGATGCGGGTAACGACACGATCGAGGGCGGCAGCGGGCGCGAGACCCTGTTCGGTGGTGATGGGACCGACACCCTCTACGGGGCGGGGGGCAATGATCGCTTTGTCGGCGGCGGCGGCAGCGATACCCTCTATGGCGCCGAGGGGCGCGATCGGCTGAACGGCGGTAGCGGCGCCGACGCCGCCTTCGGTGGTAAGGCCAACGACACCTTCATCGTCGATACCGCCGCCGACGTCGCGGCCGAGACCGCGGCCGGCGGCGTCGACGTCATCCGCTCCAACGCCCTGGCCTACACCCTGCAGAGTGGCGCCGAGGGCTTCATCGAGCGCGCGAACGTGAACAGGGGTATCGGCCCGGGCGATCTCGAGGGCAACGAGCAGGCCAACACCCTGGTCGGGAATAGCGCGGTGAATAGCCTGGTGGGTGCCAGCGGCGCGGATGTGCTGAACGGCGAGGGCGGAGTCGATCTGCTGATCGGCGGCAGTGGCGACGACACCTTCGTGGTCGACACCTCGGCCGACCAGGTCCGTGAACTGGCCGGCGAAGGGACCGATCTGGTGCGTGCAGAGGCGAGCTACACCCTGCCCGACGGCACGGCCACCGCCTTCGTCGAGAACCTGCGCCTGCAGGGTGGCTTCGGCAACATCGCCGGTACCGGCAACAGCCAGGACAACACCCTCGAGGGCAACAGCGCTGCCAATCGCCTGGCCGGCAATCAGGGTGACGATCGGGTGATCGGCGGCGACGGCGACGACACCCTCTTCGGCGGGCAGGGAAGCGATCGCTTCGACGGCGGGAGCGGTGCGGACACGATCAATCTGGGCATCGACGACGTCGCGTTCGGCGGCTCGGGCGAGGATGCCTTCCGAGTCAGCAAGGAGACTCTGGCCTTCGACGGTACCGCTGCCCCGATCCTTCGCGACTTTGACGGGGTCTCCGTTAATGCGGCCAACGGCGAGGACAAGTTGGTCTTCGCCACCGGCCTGGAGGTGGGGAGCTTCGCCTACATCGGTGCTGCGGCCTTCTCCGGCGGCGGCAATAGCGAGGCGCGCTACGACGGTCCCCGGAAGCTGCAGATCGACCGCGATGGTGACGGCAGCACCGACATCAATCTGCTGGTCGACGGCGTCACCTCCGCGAACCTTCTGACGGCTACGGACTTCGTCTGGTTGTAGCGGGCTCGCCACTCACCCTGCCTTCTCGCGCGCGGCCACGCGACGGGCGAACCATCCTCTTCCTATTGTCCTGCCACCCCTGTTCGATCGTTCCGCAGCCAGTTGTTGTGGAAGTATTGGTTCGGATTAATTTCAATCAATTGTTGTATTAACAGATTTTACCGATGATCAGGTACGTCAGTTTCTCGCCTTGAGCAACATACCACCGCTACCTAGTGTGCAATCGAGAGCGATCTCTTGCCGATCGCCAGCAAGCTGAGGAACAAAGAGACGATGGTTGCGATCACCGGTGACGATCTGCCCAACACCCTGACCGGCAGTGTCGGCGTCGACACGATTTACGGTCTCTCGTCGGCGGACATCCTGTTCGGCTTGGCAGGCAACGACACGCTTTTCGGAGCCAGCGGCAAGGACCGCCTCTACGGTGAGGGCGGCGACGACACCGCCTACGGCGGTCTAGGCGACGACGTCTTTTCTGACGGTGGGGCCACCGCGGTCATCGATCCGACCGGCAAAGATCTGGTCTTCGGGGGCAGCGGCAATGACACCCTGATCTCGGGCCTGGATGCCGATCGGCTTTTCGGCGATAGCGGCAACGACCTGCTGTTCGCCATCAGTGGTGACGATACCGTTTTTGGCGGTCTAGGCGACGACACAGTTCTCGGCGGAAGTATGAACGACGTCCTGTTCACGAGTAGCGGATTGGACACGCTGTTCGGTGACGAAGGCAACGACCGTCTCTATGGCGGTAGCAGCAACGATAGCCTATTCGGCAGCTCCGGGGCTGATAGCATCTATGGCGATGGCGGCAACGATATCGCCTACGGAGGTACCGGCAACGACCGCTTCCGGGGTGGACTCGGGGACGACATCTTCTTTGAACTCTATTCGGGCTCCGGCGACGATCAGGTGTATGGGGGCAGCGGAAAGGACCATATCGTTGGCGGTTCCGGCAAAGACCTCCTGTTCGGCGGTTCCGGCGAAGATGCGGTCTTCGCTGGCGGCGGAAACGACGTACTCGGCGGCGGCTTCGGTAACGACACCCTCGATTGCTCTAGTGGCGATGACCATGCCTTCGGCGGTCTCGGCGACGATAGCGTCTTCGGCGGATCCGGCAGCGACGTGCTGACCGAGGTGGCGGGAGAGACCAGCAACGACACCATGTACGGCGGCACCGGTGACGACTTCCTGTTCGGCTTTTCCGGACAGGATCGCCTCTTCGGCGACGACGGCAGCGATAGCCTGGAGGGGCAGGACGGTAGCGACCTTCTGGTCGGTGGAGATGGCATCGACAGCATCTTCGGTGGTGCCGGTGCCGACAGTGCCTATGGCGGCAGCGCGTCCGACCTCATCGATGGTGGCAGCGGCGCCGACCAGCTTCATGGCGACATCGGTGACGACGCCCTGCTCGGCCGGCAGGGCAACGATCTGCTCGTCGGCGGATCGGGATTGGATGTGGCCAGCGGGAACGCGGGCCAGGACACTTTCATCGCCGGGTCGGGCGACGATCTCTTCGACGAGAATGGGCTGGGCGACGGCGGCGCAGACCTGGTCTACGGCGGCGACGGCAAGGACACAGCCTATGCCGGCGAGGGTGCTGACCGCCTCTTCGGCGGTAGCGCCGCAGACCTGCTGCGTGGCAACGGCGAGGACGACACCCTCTACGGCGACGCGGGCGACGATGTTCTGACCGGGGACCTTGGCATCGACCTGCTGTTCGGCGGCCTGGGCAACGACAATCTACTGGCCGGCAGCGGTGACGACGAGGCCCGCGGTGACGAGGGTGAGGACGTGATTGCGGGAGCCAGCGGACAGGACACGCTGTTCGGTGGCGACGGTACGGATTTCCTCTACGGCGCCTTGGATAACGACCGCATGATCGGAGGCAGCGGCAGCGACACCCTGTTCGGCGCGGAGGGGCGGGACCGGTTGAACGGCGGCAGCGGTTCCGACATGGCCTTCGGTGGCAAGGCCAACGACACTTTCATTGTCGATACCGCCGGAGACATCGTGCGCGAGACCGCAGCCGGCGGAATCGACGTCATCCGCTCGAATGCGTTGCAGTTCACCCTGCTGAGCGGCGCGGAGGGCTTCATCGAGCGGGCCAACGTGAACCGGGGCGTCGGCCCCGGCGAGCTCAGGGGCAACGAGCACGACAACACGCTCGTCGGCAACAGCGCTGACAACAAGCTCTTCGGCAGAAGCGGTGCGGACGTGCTGAATGGCGAGGCCGGCTCCGACGTCCTGGTCGGTGGGTCCGGCGACGATACCTTCGTGGTCGATACTGCAGCCGACGTTGTACGCGATGCGACTGGAGGGGGCGTGGACCTTGTGCGTGCGGAGGTCGACTTCACCCTGCCGGACGGCAGCGCCAATGCCTTCATCGAGAACCTGCGCCTGCAGGGCGGCTTCGGCAACATCGACGGCGGCGGCAATTCCCTGGACAACACGCTTCAGGGCAACAGCGGCGCCAACCGTCTGCTCGGCGATCAGGGGGACGACCGTTTGATCGGCGGTGCGGGCGACGACACCCTCTTCGGCGGGCTGGGCCTCGATCGCTTCGAGGGCGGAAGTGGTGCCGATACTATGATCCTTGCATCCGGCGACGTCGCCTTCGGCGGTTCGGGTGGTGATGCCTTCCGCTTCGCCGGTCAGAACCTGGGGAGCGGCGGTTCAGGCGACCCGCAAATCCGGGATTTCGACGGGGTCTCCGTCAATGCGGCCAACGGCGAGGACAAGCTGGTCTTCGCCACCGGCCTGGAGGTGGGGAGCTTCGCCTACATCGGTGCCGCGGCCTTCTCCGGCGGCGGCAATAGCGAGGCGCGCTACGACGGTCCCCGGAAGCTGCAGATCGACCGCGATGGTGACGGCAGCACCGACATCAACCTGCTGGTCGACGGCCTCACAGCCGCGAACCTTCTGACGGCTACGGATTTCCTATGGCTGTAGCGACCGGCAGTGCCAGGCCCATGAAGACGGAATTCGGGTCCGGCTGATAGCCGGCGAAGGGCGGGCAGGGCCGAAATCCGTGGCTCAGGTAGAGCTGCCGGGCTGCGTCGTAGGCCGCTTCGCTGCCGGTCTCCAGCGATAGGCTGCGATAGCCGCGCCGCTCCGCCTCGGCGACGATGTGGGTCAGCAGCCGGCGAGCGACGCCGCGTCCCCGCGCGGCCTCGGCGGTGTGCATCGACTTGATTTCGCCGCTATCTCGGTCCAGCTCCAGCAAGGCGCCGATGCCCACCGGACTCTCGTCTTCCCATGCAGCGAAGAAGGTCACGTGCGGCTCCTCCAGCCCTTGCAGGTCGAGGGTATGACAGCTTCCCGGCAGGGAGGAGGCGCGGGAATGCTCCAGGTGGCGTTCGAGGAGGGTAAGGATCTCCGGCCGACCGGGGCGGTCCTCTCGCACGATCACGGGCATCCTTCGCCATCTCCCACTTCGCCCGGCTGCAACGATCACTCGATAGCCTAGCAGTAGCATCAAAGCGAGCGGTCGCAAGGCCTCCTGCACCTCCAAGGTCCGCAGAACTGCCTTGCTGTCATCTGCTGGTGCTGGACGTGGCGGGGTGAGGGCGCTAATTGAGGCGCCATGCCACTGAACGAGACAGACAAGCTGGTCATCGCGCTTCCCAAGGGACGAATCCTGAAGGAGGTCATGCCTCTGCTCGCGCGCTTGGGCCTGGAGCCGGAGCCGGCCTTCGCTGACGAGAACGCGCGCCAGCTCCGCTTCACCACCAACGACCCGGGGCTCGACATCATCCGGGTGCGCAGCTTCGACGTCGCCACCTTCGTCGCCTTCGGGGCGGCCGAGCTGGGCGTCGCCGGACGCGACGTGCTGATGGAGTTCGACTATCCCGAGGTCTATGCGCCGATCGACCTGGACATCGGCCACTGTCGCATCTCGGTGGCCGAGCCACGACGCCTGTCGGAGGACGACGACCCCACGCGCTGGAGTCATATCCGGGTGGCGACCAAGTATCCGGCCATCACCCATCGCCACTTCGCCAAGCGCGGCGTGCAGGCCGAGTGCATCAAGTTGAACGGTGCGCTCGAGCTGGCGCCCGGCATGGGACTCTGCCGGCGCATCGTCGATTTGGTCTCGACCGGGGCCACCCTGGCAGCCAACGACCTGGTGGAGATCGAGGTGATTGCCGAGGTCAGCAGCCACCTGATCGTGAACCGTACCGCCTCCAAGACTCGGCCGCGCGAGGTCTCGCGCTGGGTGGAGCGCTTCCGCAGCCTGGTCGCGGGGCAGGCCGATGCCGCCTGACAGTCTGGACCCGGCGAGGACCGGCGCGCGCCGCTTCGACAGCAGCGCCGAGGGCTTCGCTGCCGCCTTCCGCACCTTCCTGGCCGAGCCGCGGATGGCCGACAGCGACGTCGGCGCCGTGGTGGCCGAGATCATCGCCGAGGTGCGCCGGGACGGCGATGCGGCCCTCGCGCGTCTGACCAAGCGCTTCGACCGTTTCGATCTGGGCCAGGGCCTGCGCATCGGTCCGGCGGAGATCGCCGAGGCGCGCCGCGCGGTGACGGCCGCGACCCTGTCGGCGCTGAGGCTCGCTGCCGAGCGGATCGAGGCCTATCACGCCCGCCAGTTGCCTGAGGACGCGCGCTTCACCGATGCCGCCGGCGTCGGCCTGGGCTGGCGCTGGACCGCGGTGGAGGCGGCCGGTCTCTACGTGCCCGGCGGCAAGGCGGCCTATCCCTCCTCGCTCTTGATGAACGCGATCCCGGCCAAGGTCGCGGGCGTCGCGCGGCGGGTGATGGTGGTGCCCACGCCCGACGGGCAGCTCAATCCCCTGGTGCTGGCTGCGGCCGAGCTGGCCGGCATCACCGAGATCTACCGCATCGGCGGCGCCCAGGCTGTGGCCGCGCTTGCCTACGGCACCGAGACCATCGCCCCGGTCGACAAGATTGTCGGGCCCGGCAACGCCTTCGTGGCCGAGGCCAAGCGACAGGTCTTCGGCAAGGTCGGCATCGATTCCATTGCCGGCCCCTCGGAGATCCTGGTGGTGGCCGACGGTGACAACGACCCCAGCTGGATCGCCGCCGACCTGCTGAGCCAGGCCGAGCATGACGAGGCGGCGCAGTCGATCCTGATCAGCGACAGCGCCTCCTTCCTCGATGCGGTGGAAACCGCGGTCGAGCGGGCGCTGGAGAGCGAGCCCAGGGCCGAGATCGCGCGCGCCTCCTGGCAGGCGCATGGCGCACTGGTGCTGGTGCCCGACCTGCTGTCGGCGGTGCCGCTGGTCGATCAGGTGGCGCCGGAGCACCTGGAACTCGCCATCGCGGAGCCGGAGCATTTGCTGGCCCGGGTGCGCAATGCCGGTGCCATCTTCCTCGGCCGCTATACGCCCGAGGCCTTTGGCGACTACCTGGCCGGCCCCAACCACGTGCTGCCGACCGACCGCACCGCGCGCTTCGCCTCCGGCCTTTCGGTGCTGGATTTCATGAAGCGCTCGACCATCATCGACGCCAACCGGACGGCGCTGGAGGGGCTGGCCGAGCCGGCCGCGGTGCTGGCCGACGCCGAGGGCCTGGCTGCGCATGCCCGCTCGCTCCGCCTGCGCAGCGCACGGAACCGGTGAGATGACCGAGGCGCGGCAGAGCCACCTGATTTCGGTCGAACTGGACGAGAGCGCGGGCAATCGCTGCAGCCGCGAGGTCGAGCAGGAGCGCGCCGTCGCCGTCTACGATCTGCTCGAGGAAAACTCCTTTGCGCCGATCGATGAGCGTAGCCGAGCGCACCCCGGACCCTTCACCCTGCTGCTGGCCCTGGAGGAGAACCGCCTGGTCCTTCACATCGGCGACAGCGAAAAGCGGCCCCTGACCTCGATCCACCTCTCGCTCAGCCCCTTCCGCCGACTGATCAAGGATTACTTCCACGTCTGCGAGAGCTACTTCGCGGCGATCAAGAGTGCGACGCCGACCAAGATCGAGGCGATCGATATGGGCCGGCGCGGTCTCCACAACGAGGGATCGGAGCTGCTGCGCGAGCGCCTGGCCGGCAAGGTCGAGCTGGACCTCGACACGGCGCGGCGGCTCTTCACCCTCATCTGCGTCCTGCACATCAAGGGCTAGACCATGCTGCGACGTCACGGAACCGGCCCGCAATCCCGCCGCCGGCGCGTCGTCTGACGTCCGGGGAGAGCAGGGGGACCATGGACGAGCGGCTTCCAGGCGCCGTTCTCTTCGCGTGCACCATGAACGCCGTTCGCTCGGTCATGGCCGCCGCACTGATGAAGCACCTGCTGGGGCACCGGGTCTATGTCGACTCGGTGGGGGTGCGCAGCGACGAGGAGGTCGACCCCTTCGTCGTCCTGGTGATGGACGAGATGGGCATCGATGTTTCCGACCATCGGGCCAAGACCTTCGAGGACCTGGAGGACAGCTCCTTCGACCTGATCGTCTCGCTCTCGCCGGAGGCCCAGCACTCGGCGGTGGAGATGACCCGGACCATGGCCTGTGACGTCGAGTTCTGGCCGACCCTGGATGCCAGTATCATCGAGGGCAGCCGGGATCAGCGCCTGCAGGCCTACCGCGAGGTGCGTGATCAGTTGCAGCGCCGCATTGCCGAACGCTTCCACCTGGATCTGAAGCCGCAGGTCTGAGGCGCAGGGGGGGCTCGCCCGGTACGCGGCCGCTGTTTGGCTGCTGCCAGTAGGGTTTGCCTCTGTGACCGTTGCAGATACACTCGCAAGGCAAGAGAGGAACGTGGAGACGGGCGTGCCGCATGAAGTCGACCTCTGGGGAATCTATCTGCCGCCGTTCCTGGTGGCGTCTCTGGGCGCCTTGTTTACCACCTGGGCGGTGGTGCGCTTGTTGAACCGCTTTCGACTCTCTCGTTATTTTTGGCAGCCACCTGTTGTCTTTGTCGCCTTGATTGCGATTTTCACCGTTGGCTTCTTGACTGTCGTGGTTCCGGGGTAAGTACATGCGCGGCGTGATCAAGGTCGGACTGACTGCGGCTGTGGTGGCCGTCGCTGTGGTGCTGGTTGCGCTGAAATACTGGGATTATGTGGTGAATCCCTGGACGCGGGACGGCCAGGTCCGCGCCTACGTCATCCAGGTGGCACCCCGGGTCTCCGGCCCGATCGTGCAATTGCCCATCGTCGACAATCAGGAGGTTTCGGCCGGCGACCTGCTGTTCGAGATCGATCCACGCACTTTTCAGGCTGCCTACGACGAGGCGCAGGCGAACCTAGACGCCACAGTGGATAGCCTGAGCGCCCTCGACAGGGAGATCGAGGCAGCCCAGGCCGTGGTCGACCAGGCAGGTTCGGCCATCGAGCAGGCCCAGGCCCAGGTTAAGGCGGCAGACGCGACCCTGCAGGAAGCAGCCAGGAACCTGCAGCGTTTCCAGGCGCTTCGGAATAGCGGCGATATCTCGATCGCCCGCTATGAGGCAGAAGAGCGGACCTACCAGGTCGATCTGGCGAGCAAGGAGCGGGCTGACGCTGCCCTGCTGCAGGCACGCAGCGCCCTGATGCAGGCGCAGGCAGATCTGGAGACCAGCATCGCGCGGCGTGGCGCGCTCGGAGACAAGAATCCACAGCTCCGTGCCGCCACAGCGGTACTCGAACAGGATCGCTTGAACCTCGAGTTCACCCAGCAGCGCGCCTCCGTGGAGGGCTATGTCACCAACCTCAACCTGCGGCTCGGCAGCCAGGCGACGGCCAACCAGCCGGCCCTGGCGCTGGTCGACGTGAAGAGCTTCTGGGTCGATGCCTATTTTCGCGAGACCCAGGTGGCCGACATCCGGCCGGGCGACCGCGCCTTCGTTACGCTGATGAGCTATCCCGACCGGCCGCTGGAGGCTCGGGTGGAAAGCGTGGCATGGGGTATCGCGCAGGATGACGGCAGCACCGGCTCGGACCTCTTACCCAACGTCAGCCCGACCTTCCAGTGGATCCGGCTGGCGCAGCGCGTACCGGTCCGCATCGCCCTGCTGCCGGTCCCCGACGACATCGCGCTGCGGGTCGGCACCACCGCATCGGTCCTGGTGATGACCGGGGAGGGCGACGGGAGCGCACCGGCTCTGCCGACAGCCCTGCAATAGCGAACCCGATTCAGAAGCGGGCCTCGCTTAGCCGGTGCCAGTCGACGCCTTCCGCCCGTGCAGAGAGATCGATCACCGATTCTGAGACCGCCCGGTAGGATCCCAGCAGGCGATAGAGGCTCTCGCTCTCCCCTTGTGTGATGGCGGCTTCGCCGAGGCTTGCGGTCACCTCATGGATGCGCTGCTCCAGACGCTCCATGGCAGTATCGAGCCTCGAACGCAGGATCGAGGAGTCGAGGCCTGCCGGATGGTCGGAGAGCTGGTCGAAGACCTGCTTGAGGGCGTCTCGCCAACGCTTGCCGTCTTCGCTCAGGGCTTCGACCACGGGGCGTGCCAGCGGTTCGCCGCGGGCGTCGTCGAGGGCGGCGACTTTGTAGGAGAGCGCCTGCGACGCGGTGGCGAAGGCCTCGATCTGTACCCGGGACTCCTTGGTCACGGCGCCCTTTGGAAGGGCATGGATCAGGCCGGGGAGGCGTCCCGGCAGGCGCGCCACCGCATAGGCAGCCATCGCATTCTGCCAAGGAGCCCGGTCCGGGTTCTGCAAGCAGGCGCAACCGGCGAAGAAGCGCCTCAGCACGCTACGCACCATTGCTTCGGCGCGAAGCTGGGTGGGGAGGTAGAGGGCGATGACCAGGATGACGATGAAGAGGATGAAGGCCACGATGTCATTCGCCACTGTGTAGAAGCTGTACTTCTGATCGTTCTCTACTTGAATCAGCATCATGAACAAGGACAGAATCGTGGTTTGGTAGATGCCCTTCGTTGCTTGCGGGTAGTGATAGGCAAAGAAGAAGGCAACAGCGAACAGCAAGACGCCCAGCTGCGGAAATCCGCTGAGTTGAGGCATGATCAGCAGGTGTGCGACGCCGCCCACCAGGCTTCCGATCAGGATCGGCCCGAGCAACAGATAGGGCCGGAACTGTGGTACCTGCGTTGCCACGGTCATCGAGATGGACAGGCTCACGACCAAGACCAGCGTGCTCGACGGCAGATCGGGCAGGAAGAGAATGGCGAAGGTAGAGAGCCAAAAAACGCCCTGGACGCGCAGGACCGCGATCCA
The DNA here is from genome assembly GCA_046233115.1 of Rhodospirillaceae bacterium N.6G. Lineage (GTDB taxonomy): Bacteria > Pseudomonadota > Alphaproteobacteria > Kiloniellales > JACOMY01 > JACOMY01. The sequence goes on from JBJXHM010000001.1 coordinate 1,017,178, forward strand.
GCGGTCGGGGTCGAGCAATCGCGGCAGGAGGGGCACGGTGCTGACCTCTTCGCGAGTCCGCAGGGGCGAGAAACCCTTGGCCTCCGCGATGCTGGCGACGAGATCCTGGGTGAGGCGGTCGATCTCCAGCAGCCGGTCCCGCAGCAAGCGTATCGCCGCCTGGTCGAAGTGAGGAAGCGACGCCAACGCGGCCTGTTGAACCTTCAGATTGGGTGCCGCGCGCTGTTCTCCAGGCGGCTGCCCCGACATCATGGACTTTAGGTCTTCGAAGCGCCCGTTGAGCCTCGCAACAAAGGGGCGATTGCCGGGCAGAAAGCCCTGTAGGAAGAGATGATTGGTGTCCTCGGCCGAGAGCCGGAGGCCCTCCAAGCTCTCATTCAAGCTTTGCAAGAGGCGCAGGCTCCGGCGCCAGGCGGGACCGGCCTCTTCGACTTCGTAGCTGTCGATCAGGGCGGCATCGAGCAAGGACGGCAGCCGACCCAATAGCGATGTCGCTTGCATGCGCAGGGCCTGCGCATCCCGCGCGTCGGGACGGTCGATCGTCCTGCTCAGGTGGTGGCCGAAGAGGTCGTGTAGGGCTGAAAGCAGTGCCGTCGTGCTGGTTTCGAAGCTGGCCTGGCTAGATGCCGGCCAGATTAGAAGCCCTACCAAGGTGTAGGCAGCCACACCCATCAGGGTTTGCTGCGCGCGGAGCACGACGATGGTGAAATCGTTCAGCCCGTCCGCCCCGCCCGCCATCGACAGCAGGGGAGTCGAAAACGCGGCCACGAACCAGAAGTACCAATGCCTGGTCCCGCCGATGGCGTAGGTACAGAGGGCGATGAAGAGGCTGATTGCGAAAAGAAAGGACCAGCGTTCTTGTGGGAAGAGCGCAATGAGGGACAGGGAGACGACGAGCGCGACAAGGGTCCCGAGAACGCGCAGGCTGCCCTTCAGCAGGGATTCGCCGGTGGTGGAGAGAGAGCAGAGGGTCACCGAAAGACCCGCCCACAGCGGACTGTCCCATCCCATTGCCAGAGAGGTCCCGTAGGCGAGGGTCAGAGCCGCCCCCAGCTTGACGGCGTACTTGAAGCGATCTGACAGCATCTCGGATGCTCTGCGCCCTTGTATGATTGCTCTTGGCGCTATCGACGGCCCGCCGACAGCAACACGTTAGGCCGGAAGCGATGCGATGGTTCTGCCGGAGGAGGGTAGTAAAGGTGGGGTCTTCCCGGCAAGGGTGGCGCCATTGACTGCCCGTCGCAATGCTTCCAAAACAGCCTGCGACCTGGGGGCAGGCAGGCGAATGGGGTAGAGACCTCGGTTGCGGGTTCGGAACGGTAGAGGGCGGCTTCAGGGATGGTGGTCTTGATGGGGTTGGGGGTGATCTTGCTGTGCACTATCTTCCAGTGCGCACTTGTAGCGGGCTACATCCACGTCATCCTGGCCATGAAGGAACAGGGGAAGCTTCGTTTGGACCCCCTGCACTTTGCGGTGGCGCTCTCAGCCACCGTTCTTGTGCTGTTGTGCGGCAACCTCGTTCAGACCGCGATCTGGGCGGGTGTCTTTCGTCTCTATGGCGAGTTTCAGCACTTCGAGAGAGCCTTCTACTTCTCGCTGGTCAACTTCACCACGCTTGGCTACGGCGACATCGTCCTCAAGGACGAGCGGGCGGTCCTGGGTCCGCTGGAGGCGATCAACGGCGTGGTGATGCTGGGGCTGACCACCAGCGTACTCTTCGCCGTTCTGGCCAATATGTTCCGTGACAGCATGAACAGGTCGAAAAACCATCCAACAGAGCGCTAGCTGCCCACAAGGACGGGGCCGGGGCGGCGTCAGTTCAGGTCGAGGGCGTGCTGCTTGAGGGTGTCTAGCGGCACGATCGCCAGGGTCTCCTCGTGCGTGGCCTCGAGACGGATCTTGGGCGCCCGTCCGGCGCGGTAAGCCTCGACCCAGCGGCCGGCGCAGAGGCACCAGAGGTCACCCGGCTTCAATCCCTTGAAGCCGAACTCGGGCCGGGGGGTGGAGAGATCGTTGCCCCTGGCTTTCGAGAAGCTCAGGAACTCCGCCGACATCTGGGCGCAGACCGTGTGGATGCCCATGTCCTCCGGACCGGTGTTGCAGCAGCCGTCCCGGTAGAAGCCCGTCAGAGGATCGAAAGAACAGTCGGCCAGGGGCCCCCCCAAGACGTTCTTGGCATTCTCCTCCATGGTGTCATCCTTTCTTGTTTCCTGGCGGCCGCCTCGGCCGCCCGGAGCGATCGCACGTCGTCGCTGGCGTCGTTACTGGCCGACAGGATAACGCCCGACTTGCCGGCCAGAAAGCCGTTCTCGTTTCGGAAACGGGGGGCGGTTGTTACGCCGAGGGTTAGATTCAGTAGAAAATCGACGGTTTCCGAAAAAATATCGCCATTTGCCATTGAACGAGTACAAATGCCTGTTCGACGTCATCGTGCTTTGGGAGAGGCTACCCTAGCGATAGCAAAGCGGATCGTGGCAGGCTTAAATTTAGTTCATTATATCAATGATATAGAGGCAGTACTCGCAAGAATCGCCTGCTCGGGCCCAGTGCGTAGCGCGGGGTCCTTGATGCGGATAGGCGCGCCGGCGCATACGGTATTCTGTTGCAGGACTCAGGAAACCTGCTCGCAAAAAGATTTTTTTCACTTGAAAATAGAATGAAAATTCGCATGTTGCAGTTTCGCTTTTGTGCGAATGGGTTCGCCGAGCGAATTTGCCCGCCGTAGTGCGGGTGTTTGGAGTGATCTGACATGGCGAAGATTTACGGGACCGCACTCGACGATACCGAGTTTGGCGGCGGCAGCGACGACCAAATCTACGGCCTGGGTGGCGACGACCGGCTCTATGGCCTGCTTGGCGACGACAGCCTCTTTGGTGGATCCGGCGCCGATGAGACCTTCCTGGGCGGCAGCGGTGCGGACAGCATCGAGGCCGGCTCCGGTCAGGATCACCACCTCTTCGGTGGGTCCGGTGCCGATTCGATCGGCGGCAACCAGGATGTGGACTTCGGCCTCTACGGCGATGCGGGCTCGGACTGGATCAATGGCGGGGCCGACAATGACACGTTGCTGCGCGGCGGTCTGGCGCAAGATCGCATTTTCGGTAGCGGCGGTAACGACGCCCTGCTGCTCGGCGACGACGGCAAGGACAGCCTCTATGGCGCCGCCGGCGACGACCAGGCCCTCTTCGGTGGTGCCGGCAGCGACTACGTCTTCGGTGGCGCAGGCAAGGACTACAATCTCTTCGGCGGCAGCGGTAGCGATCGCATCTACGGCGGCGCCGATGACGATAGCCTGCTCTACGGCGGCGATTCCGTAGACCGCCTCTTCGGCGGAGGCGGCGACGATCACGTGCTCGCCGGCGGCAGCGGTGAAGACACGGTGATGGGCGAGGAAGGCGACGATTCGATCCTGGCCGGTGGGTCCGGGGCCGACCGCGTGATCGGTGGTTCCGGCAACGATACTGCACTCTATGGCGGTGATGAGGACGACTTCCTCGACGGTGACAGCGGCAACGACAGTTTCGTCTACGGCGGTGATGGAGACGACAGCATCTTCGGTGGCCTGGGGCTAGACCTGTTCCTCATCGGCAACAGCGGCAACGACCTGGTGTCCGGCGGTGCCGGAGAGGACGAGAGTCTGTTCGGCGGCGACGGCAACGACACGCTCTCGGGCGATGCCTCTGCGGACACCGCGCTGTACGGCGATACCGGTTCGGACTGGATCTACGGGGGTGGGCAAGGCGACACGCTGCTCTCAGGAGGCAACGGAGCTGACCACCTTTTCGGCGGCAGCGGCGAAGACAGGAATCTGGAGGGGGACAGCAGCAACGACTGGCTCTTCGGCGGTGCCGACAACGACTACGACCTCTACGGCGGCCAGGGCAACGATCGCCTCAACGGAGACGACGGCGATGACAGTCAGTTCTACGGCGGTGAGGGGGCCGACAGCATCTGGGGCGGCACAGGCGAGGAAGCAAATATCTTCGGTGGTCTGGGCAACGACCGGGTCTACGGCGACCAGGGCGACGATAGCTGGGTCTACGGCGGTTCCGGAGCAGATCGGATCTGGGGCGGTGACGGTGAGGACGCTTTCCTCTTCGGTGGATCCGGCAGCGACCAGATCCGTGGCCTGGCCGACAACGATTCGATCCTGGGCGACGACGGTGACGACCTGCTGTTCGGTGGCGAGGGTGATGACGTGGCGTCGGGCGGGTCCGGCAAGGATAGACTCGGTGGCGCTTCGGGTATCGACCTTCTGGTCGGCGGGTCCGGCGATGACACCGTGAATGGCGGCAGCGGGGCGGACCTCGGCATCCTGGGTCGCGAGGGTGATGACACGCTCTACGGCGATGCCGGCAATGACAGCGCGATCCTGGGCGGAACGGGTGAGGACTGGCTCTTTGGCGACGCCGGCAGCGACGCCTCGCTGGACGGCGAATCCGGTTCGGACTGGGTCTTCGGCGGCAACGGCAGCGACAGCATGAACGGCGGCGATGGTCAGGACGTTCTCTACGGCGGCAGGGGTACCGACTACGCCTTCGGCGGCAACGCCGCTGACATTCTCTATGGCGGGTCCCATGGGGATATCCTGTCAGGCGACGACGGTGCGGATACCATCTATGGCGGCAGCGGCTGGGAGATTGCCTTGGGCGGCGGGTCGGGGAACGACTCGGTCTTCGGCGGCGAGGGGCGCGACTCCTTCCTGTTCGGCGGCAGTGGCAACGACCTGATCGAAGGCGGCGCCGGACTGGACCACGGTCTCCTCGGTGGCGAGGGGAACGATTCGATCTATGGCGGCTCCGGTGCCGACTCGCTGCTCTACGGGGAAACGGGTGACGACAGCATCTACGGCGGTCATGGCGACGACCTCGGTCTGGTCGGCGGTGGCGGTAACGACAAGGTCTTCGGTGGTTCGGGTGATGATTTTGGCCTGGGGTCTGAGGGCGATGATTCGTTGGTCGGCGGCGACGGAGTGGACACGCTTTGGGGCGGCACAGGGAAGGACAGCCTGCTCGGGCAGTCGGGGGTCGATATCCTGGCCGGCGACGGAGGGAACGACGTTCTTGACGGCGGCAGCGGGGCCGACACCATGGCCGGCGGTAGCGATCTGGACACCTTCTTCATCGATGACGCGGCCGACCGTATCATCGAGCTCAAGGGCGAGGGCTACGACATTGCCATTGCCAGCATCAACTTCACTCTGCCGAGTGGCGGAACCGAGGACTGGGTCGAGGGGCTGCACCTCGCCGAGGATTCGGGCGCTCTCAAGGGCAAGGGCAACGATCTGGCCAACTTCGTCGCGGGCAACAGCGGTGACAACCGCCTCTGGGGCGTGCAAGGCGCCGATTTCCTGATTGGCAACGATGGTGATGACACGCTCTTCGGTGGCGCCGACGGCGATACCATGGGCGGCGGTAGCGGCAACGACTGGATCCTGGTCGGGCTGGACGACAGAATCGTAGGCGGGTCAGGCTTGGACACCTTCTTCTTCGCCAACGACAGCCTGGCTGCGGGCGCCCAGTCCATCCTCGACTTTAACGGCGCCGACCTCAATCTGGCCAACGGCGAGGACAAGTTCGTTTTCGCCAGCGGGCTCGAGGTCGGGAGCTTCAGCTATATCGACGGAGCAGCCTTCAGCGGCGGCGGCAACAGCGAGGCCCGCTTCGCCGGCGGTCAGCAGGTCGAGGTCGATAGCGACGGTGACGGTACGGCCGACATCTTCTTCGAGGTCAAGGATCTGATCGCGGCCAATCAGCTGACCGGCACGGACTTCATTTGGCTCTAGCAAGGCCTACGGCCCGACGAGCGAGCGGCACCGGCAACGGGGATGGGAAGCGAGGATTCGCTGCCCGTCTCTGCCTTGCTGCGGCCGACCGCTCTCGTCCGGGTGCGACGACAGGACTACGCTGGTGTTGCAAGGCTCGGGCTAGACTGCAGCCATAAGAACGCGAGACTGGAGAGGACGCCGCAGCGGTGGGCCGGCCGTTTTCTTTCCGCACTGGGTTCGCGGATGGTTGACAGCCCACCTGAGGAACCAGCAGCTTGGCCGCGACTGGCCGTTACCGCCTTGGAGGGCATCGATGCCTGCACCGAAGACCGATGTCTTGAAGCAGACCCAGCTCATTCTCTCGCATGTTCCGCGCACCGGTGGCGCCTCGCTGAACTTGTTCGTTCGGCGGCTCTTGCCAAGCTCGAAAGTCTACAGGTACCGCTCCCGCCACCTGGATCAGACCAGCAACGTTCTGGCCCAGATGAGCGAGCAGGAGCGTAACAAGTACCGTGCCTTCCAGGGTCACTTTCGCTTCGGCGAACACCGCTCACTGTCCAAGCCCAGCCTCTACCTCAGTCTGCTGCGCCACCCTGTGGAGCGCCTGATCTCGCTCTACGAACACAGCCGCGAGCATGGCTTGCCGGCGATCAAGGAAAAGCTGAACGAACTTTCGATCGAGGACTTCATCAAGGACAAGATCGAGACCTCGAAGGATGGCCTCTACACCGCGCAGATGTACTGGATGACCGGGGAGAGAACCTTGCCCGGCGCCTGCGATGTGATCAAGGAGCGCTACCTCATGTGCGCTGCCACCGATCAGCTCGACAGGATGCAGCGGGTGTTGGGCAAGCTCTACGGTCATGAAGAGCTGGAACCGCTGCATCTCAATCCTACCACCGGATCAACCATCGACGCGGAGCAGCGCAAGGCCCTGATCGAGCGCTATGAAGAGCGCTTCGAGGCCGAGGTGGCCTTTCTGGAGTTCGTCCGCCGCCGATTCAATCGGGTCTATGCCGAGATAAACGTTGATGACGTGGCGGCCCTGGTCGCCGCCCTGCCGGCTCCAGAAAAGAGGGCCAAGGCGAAGGCGGTGGGCGAGATCGCGGCGGCACCAAAGGTCAAAGCGGGTGAGGCAAAGCCAAAGCCCTCGAAGGCCGGAGGCGACAAGGCGGATGGCCCGAAGGCCGCAGCTCTCAAGTCCGCAGCTCCGAAGGCTGATGCTCCCAAGGTCGCAGCTCAGAAGGCTGATGCTCCGAAGGTCGCAGCTCAGAAGGCTGATGCACCCAAGGCTGCAGCTCCCAAGGCCGGCGGAGCCAAAGCTGGTGGTCCGAAGGCCGCAGCTACCAAGGCTGTAGCTCCCAAGACCGCAGCTCCGACGGCTGATGCTTCCAAGGCCGCAGCTCCGAAGGCCGCAGCTCCGAAGGCTGATGCTCCGAAGGCCGCAGCTCCGAAGGCTGATGCTCCGAAGGCCGCAGCTCCGAAGGCTGATGCTCCGAAGGCCGCAGCTCCGAAGGCTGACGCTCCGAAGGTCGCAGCTCCGAAGACTGACGCTCCGAAGGCCGCAGCTCCGAAGGCCGCAGCTCCGAAGGTCGCAGCTCCGAAGACTGATGCTTCCAAGGCCGCAGCCCCCAAGGCCGGTGGAGCGAAAGTTGGTGGAGCGAAAGTTGGTGGAGCCAAAGCTGGTGGTCCGAAGGCCGCTGGCCTCAAGGCCAGCAGTCCCAAAGCCGGCAGTCCCAAGGTTGGTGCAGCGAAGGCCGCTGCCGAGGCCCCGGTCGCCGAGGCGGCGTCTGGCGTCGGTCCCAAGGCGGGTGGTCCCAAGGCGGGAGGTCCCAAGGCGGGGGGGCCCAAGGCGGGGGGGCCCAACGCCGGTGGCCCGAAGAAAGGATCCGGCGCTGGTGGCAAGAAGGGGGCTGGCAGTCCGGGCAAGGTGCGCGCCGGCTGATTGCGCAGGGCGCGGGGCCGTTGATCCCACCGGGAACTGACCCCCTCCGCCGTATCGAACAGGTGGTGGCGATAGCGGCGTCCAGCGGGGCGGGGCGCTGCGAGCGGGAGCAAATCCCGAGCAGGCCGATACGCCCTGCGGTGCCGATGCACTTCACCAGACAGGGATCTGGAGCATCGCAATCCAGCTTGTGCGAAGCGAGCGATGCTAGCCCGCATTGCTCATGAAGAAACTTGTGTAGTTTATTGAAGAAAAGGTTTTTTTGGATGCGCTCGGCTTAGCGTTTGGGCATCAGGCCGCTGGCTCTCGGGTCGTCGAACACACGGTCCTCGCGGCGGATCGGGCGGAAGCCGAAGCGCTGATAGAGCGGCAGCGCCCGGGGGTGATCCAGGGAGTTGGTGTTGACCGTCACCCGTTCGGGCTCGACCGACCAGGCGCGGTCCAGCGCGTTGGCGAGCAGGTACGGCCCCAGCTTCATACCGATGAAGTCAGGCAGCAGCCCGAAGTAGGCGAGGTCGACCACCTGGCCGTCTTCCAGCTTGCGGAAGTCCAGCTCGGCATAGCCCGCCGGCTGGCCGCCGCGGTAGAGCACCCAGAGCTCGACCTTGGGATCCTGGACGATCGCCGCCAGCTTCGCATCGCTCAGCAGGCGGCGCTCGAACCAGTACCAGTTCTCGCCCACGGTGTTGTAGAGATAGCGGTAGAAGGAGACCGTCGGCGCCTCGACCTTCAGCAGGGCAAGGCTGGTCTGGCCCGGAGGAGGCGGCGGCCGGAAGCCAGGCGCTTCCAGCATCTCCAGAAAGGTGATCGTGCAGGCGATCTTCGGGCCGTCTGCCATGCCGTCGTTCCTAGCTGGCGGGGCCGGTCTCGATCGGCCGCTCGTTGCTGCCTTCGGCCTCCGGCTGGCCCCACTCGGACCAGGAGCCGTCGTAGATAGCAGCGTCGGGCGCGCCAGCCTGTGCCAGGCCCAGCGCCAGAATCGCCGCCGTTACGCCAGAACCGCAGCTGGTGACCACCGGCTTTTTAAGGTCGATGCCGGCGGCGGTGAAGCACTCGGCCAGCGCCGCGGGGGGCTTCATGCTGCCGTCCGCGTTGAAGAGCTGCTGGAAGGGCAGGTTGCGCGATCCGGGAATGTGGCCCTTGCGGCGGCCGGCCCAGATCTCCTCGCCCGTGCCGGCGAAACGGGCGGCGTCGCGGGCGTCCAGCACCTGCTCCCGCTTGCTCTTCAGGTTCGCCTGGATCTGGCCGAGGTCGCGGACCAGCAAGGAATTCATGCGTGCCGTGAAGTGGCGCTCGCGGGTTTCGACCGGACCCGATTCGGTCGGACGACCTTCAGCCAGCCACTTCGGCAGTCCGCCGTCCAGCACCGCGACGTCCTCATGGCCGAAGACACGGAAGGTCCACCAGACGCGCGGTGCCGAGAAGGTGCCGCGAGCGTCGTAGATCACCATCTTGACCCCATCGCCCAGGCCCAGCTTGCGGACCTTGGAGGAGAACTTCTCCGGCGCCGGCAGCATGTGCGGCAGGTCGCTCTTGCTGTCGGCGATCTCGTCGATGTCGAAGAAGACGGCGCCAGGAATATGTTGCTCCAGATAGACCTCGCGACCGACTTTAGCCTCGACCGGGAGGAAATAGGTGGCGTCAACCACCCGCACGTCAGGCGCTCCCAGATGTTCGGCCAGCCATGCGGTGGAGACCAGGGGGCCGGATGCCTCGCTCATTGTCTTTGGGTCCTTATCTTTGGCGAAGGTGCTGTGCCCCTTGACTAGCGCCCCGGCGAGTTCGCGCGCAAGGCGACAGTTGGTCAGGCGGGCAGGGAGATCTCCCGCCCGGTGGCGCGATCAGTCGGCGAGACGCAGGTTGATGCGGCGGTTTTGCTTGCCCTTGTTCTCGATCTTGCCGACCTCGATGCGGCCGACTTCGGCGGTGCGGGCGACGTGGGTGCCGCCGCAGGGCTGCAGGTCGACGCCCTCGATCTCCAGCAGGCGCACCCGGCCGCTGCCGCGCGGCGGCTGCACGCTCATGGTGCGCACCAGTTGTGGGTTGGCGTCCAGCTCCGCCTCCTCGATCCAGCGTGGGGCGACGGGATGGTCCTCCGTCACCAGGCGGTTCAGAGCTTCCTCCAGCCAGGTCTTGTCCGGCGGACCGTCCGGCAGGTTGAAGTCGAGCCGGCTCTTGGCCTCGCCGACCTGGCCGCCCGTGACCTCGCCCTCGACCAGGCTGCAGAGGAGGTGCAGGCAGGTGTGCATGCGCATGTGGCGATAGCGGCGCTCCCAATCGACTACCTCGGTGACCGGGGTGCCGACGACGAGATCTGCGGGCGGCTCCGCCGGGACATGTAGAATGCCGCTGCCGCCGGCGCCCTTGCGGGTGGTCGCGATCCTGATCTCGCGTCCGTCGGCCAGACGCAGGAGGCCACTGTCGCCCGGCTGGCCGCCGCCTTCCGGGTAGAAGATGCTGCGGTCCAGCTCGATGCCCTCCGGTCCGACCGCGGTGACCGCGGCCTCGCAGGTCTTGAGGTAGGCGTCGCTACGGAACAGTTCTTCGGTCATTGCACGGCCCTCTCGAGCCACTCCGGAACCGGCAGGTCCTTGGAGCGGAGGAAGTCAGGATTGTAGAGCTTGCTGGCATAGCGCAGGCCGCCGTCGCAGAGGATGGTCGCGATGGTGTGACCCGGGCCCAGCTTCCTGGCCAGGCGGATCGCGCCCGCCACGTTGACCCCGCTCGAGGGGCCGAGGCAGAGGCCCTCTTCGGCAAAGAGGTCGAAGGTGACCGGCACCGACTCGCTGTCGGGGATCTGGAAGGGCTCGTCGATCTCCAGTCCTTCCAGGTTGCCGGTGATGCGGCCCTGGCCGATGCCCTCGGTGATCGAGCCGCCCTCGGCCTTCAACTCGCCGGTGGTGTAGTAGCTGTAGAGCGCTGCTCCCGGCGGATCGGCCAGGCCGATGACGATCTCCCGGCTCCGCTCGCGCAGCGCCATGGCGACGCCGGCCAGGGTGCCGCCGGAGCCGACCGCGCAGATGAAGCCGTCGAGCGTGCCGGCGGTCTCCTCCCAGAGCTCTGGTCCGGTGGTCCGGTAGTGGCCGCTGCGGTTGGCCTGGTTGTCGAACTGATCGGCGAAGATGGCGCCGTTCTCTTCGATCTTGTTGCGTTCCTCGGCGGTGCGGCGGGCGACGTGCACGAAGTTGCCGGGGTCGCGGTAGGGCTTGGCCGGCACCTCCATCAGCTCCGCCCCGCAGAGCTTCAGCATCTCCTTCTTCTCCCGGCTCTGGGTTTCCGGGATCACGATCAGCGTGCGGTAGCCGCGAGCGCGGGCGACCAGAGCCAGGCCGATGCCGGTGTTGCCGGCGGTGCCCTCGACGATCAGGCCGCCGGGGCGCAGCCGGCCGCCGGCCTCGGCGTCCTCGATGATGGCAAGGGCCGCACGGTCCTTGACCGATCCGCCGGGATTGAGGAACTCGGCCTTGCCCAGGATGGTGCAGCCGGTCGCCTCCGAGGCGCGCTTCAGCTTGATCAGGGGGGTCTTGCCGATCGTCCCCACGAAGCCGTTCCTGATGGTCATACTTTCGCTCCGCTTCGCTGAGGCGCCGCCAGGTGGCGGGCGCCTCGTCTCAAGCGTCACACTTAGGGGGTGGGAATGGCATCCGGCAAGGCACCAGTCCGCAAGGTCTTGTGATTGAGCAGGAACCACTGCAATGCGATCAGGGTGACGCCGTTGTGCACGCTGCCCTCCGCCAGCATCCTCCGTACCGCCTCTGGGTCGGCGGTGAAGGCGCGGACCTGCTCGTCCTCCTCCTCCAGGCCGTGCCAGCCGCCGGCCTCCTTGGCGTCGACCTGGGTGAAGTAGAGGACGATGCGGGCGCAGTTGGCGCCGGGGGAGGGCAGGAAGTCGGCGATCGGCACCATCGGCCCCGCAACCAGGCCCGCCTCTTCCAGCAGCTCGCGCCGGCCGACCTCTTCGACGCTCTCGGCCGAATCGACCATGCCCGCGACCGTCTCGATCATCAGCGGCGGCACGCCTGCGATCAGCGCGGGAATGCGATGCTGTTCGATCAGGACCAGGCAGTCCAGCGCGGGATCGTAGGGCAGCACCGCGACCGCGACCTCCGGCTTGTAGACCTCGCGGTCATAGAGGCGGCTCCAGCTCCCATCCGTTCTGCGGTGCCGGGCGGTGGCCACCACCACCTTGTTCCAGCCCTGGAACACCGTCTCCAGCTTCACGATCTCAAGACTGTCGGTCTTCGGAAGATCCTGCACCTCTGTCTCCTCTGCGGGCTGTCGGACGGGCGGTTTGGCTCAGGGGCGTTTGGGCTGCGCCGGGCCCACGTTCTTGCTAGCGGCCGCTGCCGCGGGGGTCAAAGGAAGAGGGACGGGATGGCCAATGCGTCGCTGCCCCTAGATCGGCGGAACGCGGCCCCGCATACTGGCCGCCGTCATCGAAGCGAGGGGAACTCCATGTCCGTCGAGAGCGAAGTCTTCACCTTCACCACCGCCAGTGGCGCCACGCTCTCCGGCCGGCTGGAGCGGCCGGCGGGGCAGCCGGTCGCCTACGCCCTCTTTGCGCACTGCTTCACCTGCTCGAAAGAGAGCATCGCCGCGACGCGGGTTTCTCAGGCATTGGCCGAGCGCGGCATCGCCACCCTGCGCTTCGACTTCACCGGCCTGGGCGAGAGCGGCGGCGACTTCGCCGGGACCACCTTCGCCTCCAACGTCGACGACCTGGTCCAGGCCACCGCCTACCTGCGCGAGGCCGGCATGGCGCCGAAGCTGCTGATCGGCCACAGCCTGGGCGGGGCGGCGGTGATCGCCGCCGCACCACAGGTGCCGGAAGCGGTGGGCGTGGTCACCATCGGCGCCCCCAGCGACCCCAAGCACGTCGCCCATCTGCTGACCCCCGTCCTCGAAGAGGTCAAGGAGAAGGGCGTCGGTGAGATCTCACTGGGCGGTCGCACCATCCGTATCGGCAAGGACTTCCTCGAGGACATCGGCAAGCATCGCCTGCGCGACTGCCTGAAGGGGCTGGGCAAGGCGCTGCTGGTGATGCACTCGCCGGTTGACGAGATCGTCGACGTGCAGCATGCCGCTTACATCTACAAGTCCGCCGATCAGCCGAAGAGCTACGTCTCCCTCGACCAGGCCAACCATCTGCTGACCCGGCGGGCCGACGCGGACTACGTCGCCGACATCATCGCCGCCTGGGCGGGACGCTACCTGGCCAAGGCGCGCCCGCAGCCGATGCCGAACGGCAAGGTCAGGGTCAGCGAGGCCGGGCACGGTCTCTTCCTGCAGGAGGTGACGATGGGCAAGCACCATCTGCTGGCCGACGAGCCGACCTCGATCGGCGGATTCGATGCCGGACCCAGCCCCTACGAGCTCCTCCTGGCCGGGCTCGGCGCCTGTACGGCGATGACGATTCGCATGTACGCCGACCGCAAGAAGATCGAGTTGGCCGGTGTCTCCGTCGACCTGGAACACGACCGCATGCACGCCGAGGACTGCGCCGCATGTGAGACCAAGGTTGGCCGCGTCGATCGCATCCGGCGCCACATCGCGATCGAGGGCAACTTCGACGAAGCCACCCGGGCGCGCCTGCTGGAGATCGCCGACAAGTGTCCCGTGCACCATACCCTGACACACGAGCTCGTGATCGAAACCAGCGCCGAGTGATCGAAAGCTGCTCGCTGGCTTGCCTGACAACGACACCTCTTTTGGCCTCAAGGCCGTCTTTCGGGAATTTTGGCTGTTGCTCGTCTAGCCGAAATTGATAGAATTTTTGCAGTGTTAGGAGGCGGGCTGCGAAGACCGGGCAAAAGACCGGGTCGCGCGGCCGAGGGATACGAGTTTGAGGGAGACGACTGCGCGACGGTGAACGCACCGCAGCGCCGGTCCTTTTCATCACTTCCTGTGGCCCCTTTGCCGACACCGCCTTCCTGCACCGGCGGACGAGCGACGCGGCGGGTACCTCTGCCGCGACATGGCCTTGTGCCTGGCTGGCCAAGCTCTAGCTGTCCGATCGTGATCGCGGCCCTTGCTGAAGGGCGCCAGAGTTTGGCTTGGGAGCTTTAGGGAGTTGCTTATATGACAAAGATTATCCGAGACGAGACCGGCAAGAGGGTGCACCCCTACGTGCCGGAGCTCAGCGAGCAACTGCGCGAAGGCAAGATCGACCGGCGCGAGTTTCTGCGCACCGCCTGCCTCCTCGGCGTCGCGGCACCGACCGCCTATGCCCTGGCCGGCAAGATCACCGGCGACTTCACCCGTCCCGCGATGGCGGCCAGCGACACCGTCAATGCGGTGAAGGGCGGTCAGATGCGTGCCGAGATGCGGGTGCAGCGCATGGACGACCCGGCGACCTTCGACTGGACCCAGATGTCCAATCAGGCGCGCGCGATCGTCGAATACCTGACCATCACCGGTCCCGACAACGTCACCCGGCCCTACCTGGCGGAGAGCTGGGAGGCCAGCGACGACCTGACCATGTGGCAGTTCAACCTGCGCAAGGGCATCAAGTGGTCGAACGGCACCGACTTCGGCGCCGACGACGTGGTGCACAACTTCGAGCGCTGGCTGGATCCCTCGGTCGGTTCCTCCAACCTGGGGCTCTTCTCGGCGATGGCGACCGACTACGACACCGGGCAGAAGAACGACGACGGCACCCCCAAGATGGGCAAGAAGATGCGCGAGGGCGCGGTCGAGAAGGTCGACGACCACACCGTGCGCATCCACTTGAACCGTGCGGTGCTGGAGATCCCGGAGAACCTCTACAACTATCCCACCGCCATCGTCGACAAGGACTTCGACGATGCCGGCGCGGACCTCTCCAAGCGTCCGGTCGGCACCGGCCCCTACACCATGGCCGAGTTCGCGGTCGGCGAGCGCTTCCGGCTGAAGCGTGCCGAGACCCCCTATTGGGGCGGTGAGGTCTATCTCGACGAGATCCTCTACAGCGATCTCGGTGATGACTACATGGCCGGCGTCTCGGCCATCGCGTCGGGCCAGGTCGACCAAATCTATGAGGTCTCGATCGACCTCCTCGACACGGTCGAGAAGCTGCCGGGCGTCATCGTCTACGAGACCACGACCGCACAGACCGCGGTCGCGCGCATGCAGGTCGACAAGCCGCCGTTCGATAACAAGAAGCTGCGTCAGGCGGTGCTCGCCTGCATGGATACCGAGCAGCTCCTCAACTTCGGCTATCGCGGCCGCGGTGCACCGGGCCAGAACTTCCACGTGGCGCCGATCCATCCGGAGTACTTCCGTCTGCCGCCGTGGAAGCAGGACTATGCCAAGGCCAAGGCCCTGTTGGCCGAGGCCGGCTATGCCGACGGCGTCGACCTCACCCTCGACCTTGGCGCCTTCGGCTGGCACCAGCCCTGCATGGAGGCCTTCAAGCAGCAGCTTGCCCCGGCCGGGATCAACCTGAACCTGAACATCATGCCGGGCGCCTCCTACTGGGATGTCTGGCAGTCCACGCCCTTCGGCTTCACCTCCTGGACCCATCGTCCGCTGGGCACCATGGTGTTGAACCTGGCCTATCGTACCGGCGTGCCGTGGAACGAGTCGCACTACGCCAATCCGGAGTACGACAAGCTCCTGGACGACGCCGGCGGTACCCTGGACGTGAACGCGCGCCGGGCGAAGATGGAGCCGCTGGAGCTGATGCAGCAGGACGACGCCATGATCGCTCTGCCGCTTTGGCGGTCGGTTTTCATGGCCGCGACGGATCGGGTGCACAATATTCAGGCACATCCGACCCAGTATCATCAGTGGAACAAGGTCTGGTTGTCCTAGTTTCACGATCAAGGGAGGCCGCGGGTTCGCTCGCGGCCTCTTCATTTCGGGGTGGCCATCCCCGGTATCTGCGTGCTTCTATTGTTCGCAAGCGCAGCATCACGTGACTTTTCTTGATTTGATAGGGGGCCGAAGGGGATGCTGATTCTGATAGGCCGGCGTCTGGGATCGATGATCCTGGTCATGCTCGTCGTCTCGGTGCTGATCTTCCTCGCGCTGGAAGCCACGCCGGGCAGCGTCGCCACCAAGGTGCTGGGGCCCTATTCCTCGCAAGAGCAGCGCGACATCTGGATGGAGAACAACGGCTACAACGATCCCCTGCCGGAGCGTTACGTGCGCTGGCTGGGCGATTTCCTGGTCGGGGACTTCGGCGAGTCGACCCGCTTCAAGACCGAGGTCTCCAACGTGCTCTGGCCGCGTCTGGGCAACACCGCCATCCTGGCGGCTGCCACAATGGGGCTGGTGATACCCATATCCTTGATACTGGGGGTCCTCGCCGGCATGCGCGAGGGCTCGCGAACGGACAGATCCATATCGGTGGCCTCGATCGTCACCACTTCGGTGCCGGAGATCGCCAGCGCGCCGATGCTGTCCTTCGTCTTCGTCTTCCTGCTGGGCATCCTGCCGGGCACCTCGTCCTTCCAGGGCGGCTTCTCGATCGCCGAGTTGGTGCTGCCGACCCTGGTGCTGGTACTCTATGACTTCGGCTACGTGACCCGCATGACCCGCGCCTCGATGGCCGAGGTCATGACCACGCACTACATCCGCACCGCAGTGCTGAAGGGGCTGCCCTACAAGCGGGTGATCGTGAAGCACGCGCTGCGCAATGCGCTGATCGCGCCCTTCACCGTGGTGATGCTGCAGATCAACTGGCTGCTCTCGGGTGTCATCGTGACGGAGTACTTCTTCGCCTACAAAGGCTTCGGTGCCTTGCTGCTGGAGGGGGCGCTGAACAAGGATATCTTCGTCATCGAGGCCTGTTCGATGATCGCCGTGTTTGTGGCGGTGGGGACGCAAGCGATCTCCGACATCGGCTACACCTTCCTCAACCCGCGAATTCGCTTCAGCTAAGGGGAGGGCAGCCCATGTCAGACTCTGCAATCCAGCTTCCAAAGCAGCCAGGCCCGATCACGCGTATCGTCCGCCCGATCCTGCTGATGCGGGAATCCACCGTCGGCATGGTCGGCATGGCACTGGTGCTGTTCTGGGTGGTTGTCGCGATCTTCGCCCCGGCGCTGGCGCCTTTCCCGCCGAACGCGAACCTGGTGCCGACCCAGGGACCCGGTGCGGAGTTCCTGGCCAGCCCCACGCAGATGATCGGCACCACGCCGGCCAGCGAAGTCTGCGACGTGATCGAAGGGGACAGCAGCAAGGTCAACTGCGGCACCTTCTGGCTGGGTACCGATCTCACCGGCCGCGACATCTGGAGCCGCATCATCTGGGGCGCGCGCCAGGTCCTGATCTACGCGCCGCTGGCGACCTTCATGGCCTATCTCGTCGGTATCCCCATGGGGCTCTGGGCGGGCTATAGCCGTGGCCGGGTGGATTCGATATTCTCCTTTATATCCAATGTGATCCTGTCGTTTCCTGTGCTCGTTCTCTATGTCTTGGTGATCAACCTGATCGGTGCCTCGGCAGTGAACATCGTGGCGGCAGTGGTCTTTGCTTCGGCGCCTGGAATCTTCCGGATCGTGCGCGGGCTGGCGATGGACCTGAGATCGCGGGAGTACGTCTTTGCTGCCGAAACGCGGGGTGAGCCGCTCTGGTACGTGCTGTTCCTGGAGATCCTGCCGAACGCGCGTGGCCCGCTGATCGTCGATGCCATGCTGCGGCTGGGCTACGTCATCATCACCATCGGTACCCTGGGCTTCCTCGGCCTCGGCCTGCCGCCGCCAGATCCCGACTGGGGTAAGATGATCGCGGAGGGGCGGACCTTGATGCAGGTCTTCCCCTGGATCCCGCTCTTCCCCTGCCTAGCCATCTCCTCGGCGGTGCTTGGCTTCAACCTGCTGGCCGACGGCCTGCGCGAAGTCTCGCTCAGAGACTAGCGGCGGAAGAGGAGAAACGGCCCATGTCTGGCTTTCGCACCGATTGGGAGGGTCCGGTCCTGGAGTGCAAGGACCTTTCCATCTCCTACTACACCCGCGCGGCGACCATCCCCGCCGTCCAGGACTTCAACATGGTCCTGAACCGCAACGAGACCATCGGCCTGGTCGGGGAGTCCGGTTGCGGCAAGTCCACCGTGGCCATGGCGATCATGCGCTACATGGGCAAGAACGGAGCGATCACCGGCGGCCAGGTGCTCTACAAGGGCGTCGATCTGGCCACACTGTCGGAGGAGGAGCTGCGCCAGCTGCGCGGCAACGAGATCGCCATGGTCTACCAGGAGCCCATGGCCTCGCTCAATCCGGCGATGAAGCTGGATCGCCAGCTCATGGAGGTGCCGCTCTTCCACGAGCAGGTGAGCGAGCGGGAGGCCTTCGACCGCGCGGTGCAGATGCTGGCCAGCGTGAAGCTGCCCGATCCGGAGCGGGTGATGGCCTCCTATCCGCACCAGATTTCCGGCGGCCAGCAGCAGCGTGTGGTGATCGCCATGGCGCTGCTGTCCAAGCCATCGCTGCTGCTGCTCGACGAGCCCACCACCGCTCTGGACGTGACCGTCGAGGCCGGCATCGTGGAGCTGATCGCTGAGCTGGCGGAGACCTTGCAGACCTCGATGATCTACATCTCCCACAACCTGGGACTGATCCTGGAGACCTGCGACCGCATCAACGTCATGTACTCGGGCCAGGTGGTGGAGGAGGGCTCCGTCGCCGACGTCTTCGACAAGATGCGCCACCCCTATACCCGGGGTCTCTTCAGCGCCATTCCGCTGCCCAGCGCGGACAAGAGCGCGCGGCCGCTGAAGGCGATCCGCGGCCAGCTTCCGCTGCCGCATGCCCGGCCGCCGGGCTGCTACTTCGGCCCGCGCTGCGACCACTTCCAGGCCGGGCGCTGCGATGGCGGACCGATCGCCATGCAGTCTGTGGTGGAGGGCGGCACGCACGGCTCGCGCTGCCTGCGCTGGAACGAGATCGACTGGGATGTGTCCGGCGAGGTCGAGGCCGCGCCAGAGCAGCAGAACTTCGGCGAGAGCGTGCTCGACGTCGAGAAGATGAAGAAGTACTACGAGCTGAAGGACAGCTCGATCGCCGCGATGATCAAGGGCAGCAGCAGCCGCTTCGTGAAGGCGAACGAGAGCATCTCCTTCCTCGCCCGTGAGGCCGAGACCGTTGCCATCGTCGGCGAGTCCGGTTGCGGCAAGTCCACCCTCGCCAAGGTGTTGATGGGGCTGGAGACCGCGACAGACGGGACGGTCACCTTCCACGGCAAGGACCTGAGCAAGGTGCCGGTGCAACGTCGCAGCCGCGACGACATCAAGGCGCTGCAGATGGTCTTCCAGAACCCCTTCGACACCCTGAACCCCAGCCACACCGTGGGCAGCCAGCTCGGCCGAGTGATCCGCAAGTTCGGCGGCGTGACCGACGGCAACGCGGTGCGCCGGCGGGTGCTGGAGCTGCTCGACATCGTGAAGCTGCCGAGCGACTTCTACTATCGCCGGCCGCGCCAGCTCTCGGGCGGGCAAAAGCAGCGCGTCGGCATCGCCCGCGCCTTTGCCGGCAACCCCTCGATGGTGGTGGCCGACGAGCCGGTCTCGGCGCTGGACGTCTCAGTGGCCGCAGCGGTCACCGGCCTGTTGATGGATATCCAGCGCACCTATCGCACCACCCTGCTGTTCATCAGCCACGATCTCTCCCTGGTCCGCTATCTGGCTGACCGCGTGGTAGTGATGTATCTAGGCAACCTGGTGGAGCAGGGGACCACCGAACAGATCTTCTCGCCGCCCTACCACCCCTATACCGAGGCGCTGCTCTCGGCCGTGCCGATCGCCGACACCTCGATCGAGAAGAAGCGGATCATCCTAGAGGGCAGCCTGCCCTCGGTGATCAATCCGCCCAAGGGTTGCGCCTTCCACACGCGCTGCCACCGCAAGATCGGCGACATCTGCCACAGCGAGGCGCCGCCGCTGGTGGATGCCGGCGAGGGGCACACGGTCCTGTGCCACATCCCGCTGGAGGAGCTGAAGGCGATGGATCCGGTGATCGTGCAGAAGGACGCCGCCGAATAGCGCCCTCGACCTGTTCCAGCCAAGCAATGCGGCGTCTAATGTCCTTGACGCCCGTTCAGTCGCAGGACAGGTATAGAGGGAAACGACATATGACGGCTTCCGAGCTCCAGGTCTTATGGAAAGCCGAAGCCCAGGAGAGGAGTAGCTTCCGTGGACGTCCTTCCTATCTTCATCGGTTTCGACGAGCGCCAGCCGCTGTCCTACACCGTCCTCCAGCATTCCGTGCTCTGGCGGTCCTCCAAGCCGGTCACCATCTCGCCTCTGGTCCTGCGCACGCTGCCGATCACCCGGCGCGGCCTGACCCCCTTCACCTTCTCGCGCTTCCTGGTGCCCTGGCTCTGCGACTACAAGGGCTGGGCGCTCTTCCTCGACCTCGACATGCTGGTGCAGGGCGATATCGCGGAACTCTTCAGTTATACCGACGACAGCAAGGCCGTGGTCGTCTGCAAGGAGCAGCAGCGCTTCGAGTGGGCGAGCGCGATGCTGTTCAACTGCGGGCATGAGGCCAACAAGATCCTGACGCCCGAGTACATCGAGGATCCGAACCGCTGCGTACGCCCGCACGGTATCGACTGGGTCACCGACGAGTCGCTGATCGGCAGCTTCCCTTCGGAGTGGAACCACTGCGTTGGCTACGAGAAGCCGCGCCCCGACGCCAAGATCGCGCACTATACCCAGGGCATCCCCTATTTCCCCGAGGTCCGTGGCTGCGAGTACACCGACGAGTGGATGAGCGACCTCAGGACCGCCACCTCGACCCAGCCCTGGGTTCGGCTGATGGGTAATTCCGTGCATGCCCAGAAGCTGCCGGACGGCACCATCGTGCCGAAGCTGCATCCCAAGGCGCGTGCCTACCGCCAGCAGGTGGCGCAGGCGAAGGCGGCCCAGCAGAAACAACAACAACAGGCCAAGCCGGCGGAGTCCGGCGCCTCCTGATCTGGGTGCCGCCGGCTCGAGGGGCGGAGGAGGAGAGGCTCGCTTCGCGATGATCCGCATTGATCCGGCCCGCTTGCTGGATGACCTCAGGGCCCTGCGCAGCTTCGGTGCCTGCGGCAACGGCGTGGTGCGGCAGGCCTTCAGCGAGACCGACATGGCCGCACGGCGCTGGCTGGCTGGACGGATGGCGGAGGCGGGGCTCTCCCCGCGGTTCGATCCCATCGGCAACCTCTTCGGTCTGCCGCCAGGTGAGGCCCCGGCGATCCTGATCGGCTCACACAGCGACACCCAGCCGGAGGGAGGCTGGCTCGACGGTGCCTATGGCGTCATCGTCGGGCTGGAGATCGCGCGGGCCAGCCTGGAGAGCGGCGGACCGCCGGTTGCCGCGGTTTCGCTGCAGGATGAGGAAGGCCGCTTCGTCGGACTGACCGGCAGTCGGGTGTGGCTGGGCGAAGTGACTCTGGAAGATGCCGACAGCTCTCAGGATGCCGCTGGCCAGCGCCTCGGCGACCTGCGACTGGCCATCCCCGAACTGGCCGGGACGCGCTTCCTGCCGCTCGAGCGCTTCCGCTGCTTCTTCGAGGCCCACATCGAGCAGGGGCCGGTGCTGGACAGCGCCGGTGAGAAGGTCGGGCTGGTCGAGACCATCGTTGGCGCGCGCGACTTGCCGCTGACCTTTACCGGCCAGCAGAACCATGCCGGCACCACGCCGATGCCGCTGCGCCGCGACGCCTTTCAGGGGCTGGTAGCCTTCACCAACAGGGTTAACGAGGTCTTCGCGGCCCTGGCCGGGCCGGTGACGGTCTGGACCATCGGACAGGTCTCGCTGCATCCCAACGCGCCCTCGATCGTGCCGGGCGCGGTGGAGGCGAACCTGCAGTGGCGCGACGGCGACGAGGAGCGCCTCGGCCAGATGCAGGAGGCCGCCGTGGCCGTGGCGTTGGAGGTCGCGCGTGAGCGCGGCCTGGAGGTCAGCCTGGGCGAGGTCGCGACACTCCCTCCCTCGAAGATGGACGAGGGGCTGGTGGCCGGACTGGAAGCCTCGGCCCGCACGGTGGCGCCTGCTGCCTGGCGGCGCATGCCCTCCGGCGCGCTGCACGATGCCATGGTCTTCGCCCGGCGAATCCCGACCGCCATGGTCTTCGCCCCCTCGATCGGCGGTGTCAGCCACAGCTTTGCCGAGAACACCGCCGAGGCCGATTTGGTGCTGGCCGCTCAGGTCCTGGCCGGGGCCGTGTCGCGCTGCGGCTGAGGGTTCGGCCGCAGCGGTGTGTGCGAGATGACGGCAAGATTTGAGGAATTCCTCAGGTCTCCTGCCGGAAAGAACTCATCCTTTCTTCAGAGGACCCCTTGGTCCTGCTCAAGCAAGCCTGGCGCTGATTCCTTAGATCTTGTCTGCAACGACGGCCTCTTCTGGCCGGCTGCAGACAAAGGGGAAAGACAATGGCGATCTTGTTTGGCACCTCGGGCGGCGACCTGATCTATGGCACCTCGCTGGACGATTCCATTTACGGCCTCAGCGGCGACGACACGGTGCTGGGCCTGGAGGGCAACGACCGCTTCGAGGGCGACGAGGGCGCAGACCGCTTCTACGGCGACTCCGGTATCGATCGTGCCGAGGGCGGTAGCGGCGATGACCTTCTGGTGGCCGGTAGCGGCAACGACTCGCTCTTCTTCGGCGGCAGTGGGGCCGATATCCTGGAGGCGGACGACGGCAACGACCGCTCCTTCTTCGGCGGCGGCGGCAACGACAGCATCGTCGGCGGCAGCGGCATCGACCTCTCCCTCTTCGGCGGCGACGACGACGACCGTCTCTTCGGCGGCAGCGCCGGGGACATCAGCCTGGTCGGCGATGATGGCAACGACCGCCTCTATGGTGGCGACGATGCCGATAGCAACTTCTACGGCGGCGCGGGTGACGACCTGGTCTACGGCGGCGAGGGCACAGACCGTTGGCTGCGCGGCGGCAGCGGCAACGACGGCGTCTTCGGCGGTGCGGCAAGCGAAGAGCGTCTCCTGGGGGATAGTGGCGCCGATTCCGTCTTCGGCGGAGACGGTAGCGAATTCTACGTCTTTGGCGGCGCAGGCAACGATGAGGTCTATGGCGGCAGTGGTGCCGACCTTTTCTTCTATGGCGGTGTCGGGGACGACGGCATGTTCGGCGGATCCGGCAAGGATGCGGCCTTCTACGGCGACGACGGCAAGGACCGGATCTACGGCGGCGACGGTGACGAGTATTTCATCTTCGGCGGCGACGGCGACGACAGCCTCTTCGGCGACGCCGGCAACGACACCCTGACCGGCAACAGCGGCGACGACGAGATCCGCGGCGGTGCCGACAACGACAAGGCCTATGGCGGCGACGGCGCGGACGAGCTGCGCGGTGACGCCGGCGACGACCTGCTGGTGGGAGGCACCGGCAGGGGCCGCTTCTTCGGTGCTGGCGGCGATGACGTCGCCTATGGCGGCAACGACCGCGACCGCTTCGTTGGCGGCAGCGGCAACGACATCCTGGCCGGCGCGGGCGGACGGGACGTCCTGAACGGCGGCAGCGGCGCGGATACGGCCTATGGAGGCCTCGGCAACGATACCTTCATCGTGCACGACACCAACGACATCGCCTTCGAGCTCTATGGCGAGGGGGACGAGGACGTTATCCGCTCCAACGCCTCGGACTACACCCTGCTGCCGGCGACCGGCGGCGACATCGAGCGCGTGCTGATCAACGAGGCCGCGGGTGATGCCGACTTCACCGGCAACGGCATCGCCAACACCATTGTCGGCAACAGCTTCCAGAA
This sequence comes from Rhodospirillaceae bacterium N.6G, assembly GCA_046233115.1. Taxonomy (GTDB): domain Bacteria; phylum Pseudomonadota; class Alphaproteobacteria; order Kiloniellales; family JACOMY01; genus JACOMY01. The sequence continues at coordinate 1,040,583 of JBJXHM010000001.1, forward strand.
CACGCTCTTCGGCGAGTTCGGCAACGACATCCTGAACGGCAGGGGCGGCGTCGACTTCCTCTACGGCGGGGCGCGGGAGGATACCTTTGTGGTCGACGACAGCGACGACAAGGTCTTCGAGTTCTTCGAGGCAGGGCCCGACGCAGTCGGCAACCAGACGGACCTGGTGCGTGCCGAGGTCGACTACACCCTGCCCAACGGGACCGTCAGCGCCTACGTCGAGAACCTGCGTATGCAGGGCGGCTTCGGCAACACCGACGGGACCGGGAACTGGCTGGACAACACCATCTGGGGTAACACCGGCGACAATGTCCTGCGTGGCCTCGGCGGGTTTGACCGGATCGACGGCGGCGACGGCGACGACCGGATCTTCGGCGGTACAGACGGCGACCAGATCCGTGGCGAGAGCGGCGCCGACACCCTGGCGGTGGGTCAGGACGACAAGCTCTTCGGCGGCTCGGAGGAGGACTGGTTCTTCTTCAACACACCGACCCTTGATCCGGGCAGCCAGGTGATCCGCGACTTCTCGGGCAAGCAGCTCGATGGTGGCGGTGCACAGGACCTGCTGGTCTTCAAGTCGGGCCTGGAGGTCGGAACCTTCGCCTATGTCGGCGACCAGGCCTTCAGCGGCGGCGGCAACAGCGAGGCCCGCTATGCCGGCGACCACCTGCTGCAGGTGGATCGGGACGGCGACGGCGCGAGCGATATCGAGGTCCGGATCGACGGCTTCAACTCGGCCGGCAACCTGACCGCCACGGACTTCATGTGGCTGTAACCTGAACTCTCCTGTCTCCTTGCGGGCGCGGTCCGGTTCTCTGGCCGCGCCCCTTCCTTTTTGCGGCGGGGTCCTGTCTTGCGTGATCGGATAGGCTGCGCAATGGTCGCGGGCAGGAGTGGGAGAGGCCAAGAGGTTGGAATGAAGATCGCGATCATCGGGGTAGGGGCCATGGGCTCCGTCTATGCGGCGCTGCTGGCCGAGGCCGGCAACGAGGTCTGGGTTGTGGACACCTGGGCCGAGCACCTGGCTGCGATCCGCGACAAGGGCCTCCGCCTGGAGGGGGCCAGCGGCGACCGCGTGGTCGGCGGCCTCAAGGTGGCGGACTCGCCGGCCGGGGTCGGTAGCGCAGACCTCTTCGTCATTGCCACCAAGGCCGCAGGGGTGGAGTCCGCGGCGAAGGCGGTGGCGCCGCTGCTGGACCGCGACAGCCTGGTGCTGACCATCCAGAACGGCCTGGGTGCGGGTGAGCGGATCGCCCGCTACATGCCGACCGATCGGGTGCTGCTGGGAGTGGCCGAGGGCTTCGGTGCCTCCATCCGCGGGCCGGGGCAGGCCCACCACAACGCCATGCGCAAGATCAGGATCGGCGAGATGCAGGGCGGCATGAGCGAACGCCTGGGCAAGCTGGTAGCGCTCTGGCGCGAGGCCGGCTTCGCTGCTGAGGCCTATGCCAACATCGACCAGCTCATCTGGGAGAAGTTCATCTGCAACGTCACCTTCAGCGCACCCTGCACCGTATTCGACTGCACCATCGGCGAGCTGATGGACGATCCGGAGCGCTGGGCCATTGCGCTGGGCGGCGCGCGCGAGGCCTATGCCGTGGGTCGCGCCAAGGGCGTGGCGCTGAGCTTCGACGATGTTGATGCCTATGTGACCGCCTTCGGCCGGACAATGCCGCATGCGCGCCCCTCCATGCTGCTCGACCACCATGCCCGCCGCCGGTCCGAGATCGACGCGATCAATGGCCAGGTGCCGGTGCAGGCCGCGAAGCTGGGGCTGGAGGCGCCCTATAGCCAGACGCTGTCGGCCGTGGTCCGGGCACGCGAGGCGGCCTTCTGACATGCTATAGTCCTCTCTCGCAGTGCGAAGCCTTGCGGGGCTGGCCGCGCGCGGAAAGCGGGGGCGAGGGGGGAACGAGATGAACGAGTTGAGTTCCTGGATCCTGCCGCTGACCTTCATCCCGGGGGTCGGCATGCTGGTGATGTCGACGGCAAGCCGCTTCCACAACGTCAACGGCCTGATCCGAGACGGCCTGAGCCAGGGCGAGGATCAGCCCTACATGCTGTCCCTCTACCTGCGCAGTCGGCGGCTCAGTCGGGCGCTGGTGGCGCTCTACATCTCGGTCGGCGCCTTCGCGGTCGCCGCCCTTTTCGGCAAGCTGACCACCCTGGCGGCGATCGAGCGGGCCGCGCACTACCTCGCCGATGCCCTGGTGCTGGTCGGCGTGCTCTGCGTGCTGGACGCCTCCTACAACCTGATCCGCGAATCCCTGATCGCGTTCCGCAGCGCCGAGCGGGAGTGCCGGGAGAGCGGCCGGCTCAGGGGCACCAGCGAGTAGATCTGCAGTCGTTCTTGGCGGTCAAAAAAAGGGCCGCATCGCGCGGATGCGGCCCCCATTCAGGTCCGGCAGCCGAAAGCCGGCCACCTGTCCCTGCGTTAGCCCTTCGGATACTCGTAGGGCAGCAGGCGGGCGTTGGTGAAGCCCTGATCGCCGATGCGGGTCCAGGGCATGATCTCCTGGCGGAAGGCGAAGAAGCCGTTGGCGATCTTCTTCACCAGGTCGTCGCCGTCGGCCACCAGCTCTTCCATCACCTGGCCCGAGGCGGTGCCGTAGGCCTCCAGCACCGACTTGGGGAACTGGCGCAGCTTCACGCCGTGCTCGGTCACCAGCTTCTTCAGCGCCGGTGCGGAGCGGCCGTTGAACTCCGCCAGCATGTAGTCGTTCTCGGCCTTGCAGCACATGCTGATCATTTCCTGCAGGTCGTTCGGCAGCTTGGAGTACTCGGACTTGTTGACGATGCACTCCAGCATGGAGCCCGGCTCATGGAAGCCCGGCCAGTAGTAGTAGGGAGCCACCTGGAAGAAGCCGAGCGAGAGGTCGTTGTAGGGACCGACCCACTCGGTGCCGTCGATGGCTCCTGACTGCAGGTTCTGGAAGATCTCGGAGCCCGGCAGCAGCACCACGGTGCAGCCCAGCTTCTGCAGCGCCAGGCCGCCCAGGCCCGGCATGCGGAACTTCAGGCCCTTCAGGTCGTCTGGGCTGGTGATCTCCTTGCGGTACCAGCCACCCATCTGGCAGCCGGTGTTGCCGGCCGCGAAGGCTTGCAGGCCGAACTTGCCGTAGAGCTCGTCCCAGAGCTCCTGACCGCCGCCCCAGTAGACCCAGGCATTGATCTCGGTGGCGACCAGGCCCATCGGCACGGCGGTGAAGAAGGCCGTCGCCGGCGACTTCTTGATGTGGTAATAGGATGCATCATGCGCCAGTTCCGCGGTGTTGTTGGCGACCGCGTCGAAGCACTCCAGCGGCGGCACCAGCTCACCGCCGGCATAGACCGTGACGGTGATGCGCCCGCCGGAGAGTTCGGTAATCCGCTTGGCCAGCCGCTCGGCGCCGGTGCCCAGGCCCGGCAGGCCCTTCGGCCAGCTCGTCACCATCTTCCAGTCGCGTCTCTCCTGCGCCAGCGCCGGAGCGGGGAAGCTGCCAGCGGCCGCAGCGGCCACACCGGCCGTGGCGACGCCGGCAGCCGTCAGGAACTTGCGACGGGGCGTTTCCACCTTCTCCAGATCGTCTTTTTTCTTCATCAAGATAACCTCCCAAGCTTCGTCATTCTCGACAAGACGTCTGCCCTACCGGCCGGGAGAACGGCCGGTATCTTCTTACAAACGTTGCCGGACTGTGGTCCCTTACGCTCAAGAATGCAACGCAGACTTGGCCTTGACGCGGGCTCCTGAAGATGATCCCGAAGGGTCGTTCCGATCGGCGTCGCAGGGGTCGGGAGGCTCAGGCGGGTTCGAGGACGTACCAGCCCTTCGGACCCAGCGCTTCCAGTGGGCGGAAGCGGGTCTTGTAGGCCATCTTGCGGGTGGCTGCGATCCAGTAGCCCAGATAGAGATAGGGCAGGCCACAGGCCACGGCTTCGTCCAACAGATGCAGGATGATCTGGCTGCCCAGGCTGCGATCCGTCGCATCCGGCTCGAAGAAGCTGTAGACGGCGGAGGGACCGTCGTCGAGCCAGTCAACCAGGGCCACCGCCATCAGCCGTCCCTCGGTGTCGCGCAGTTCGTGCAGGCGGGTGTCCAGCACCGACTCCTCGACCATGGCCTGATAGTCGGCGAAGGTCATCGCCGCCATGTCGCCGTCGCCGTGGCGGCTGTCGACGTAGCGGGCGAACAGACGATAGTGCTCGGTCGTCGCGCGGGCAGGGCGTTGCTGGGCCCAGAGGTCGGCGTTGCGGCGCTTCACCCGGCGCAGGCTGGCGGTGGCGCGGAAGGCACCGGCGTCGATGCGCACAGGCACGCAGGCCTGACAGTCGGTGCAGGCCGGCCGGTAGGCGAAGCGGTGGCTGCGCCGGAAGCCGGCACGGCTCAGCGAATCGTAGAGGTGCCGCCCGCCCGGTGTCGCCAGGTCGGTGAAGAGCTTCCGCTCGTTGCGTCCCGGCAGGTAGGGGCAGGGCGTCTCGGGCAGCACGTGAAAGGCCTGGAGGGCGGCGGGTTCCTCGCGGCCCTGGTCCAAGCGCATGGCGTCGTCGTCCCGGCGTTCCATAGCCTCAAGACTGGCGCGTCGCGGTGCGAAAGGAAAGCCCTCGACCGGGTGCGGCACAAAAAAGTTTAGGCCAGCGCCTGCTCCAGGTCGGCCAGCAGGTCCTCGACGGCCTCGATTCCGACCGAGAGGCGGACCAGGCCGTCGTCGATGCCGAGCCGTGCGCGCACCTCCGACGGGATCGAGGCGTGAGTCATGATCGCCGGATGTTCGATCAGGCTTTCGACCCCGCCCAGGCTCTCGGCCAGAGTGAAGAGGCGCACCCGCTCCAGGAAGCGCTTGGCCGCCGGCAGGCCGCCCTCGATCACCGCCGTCACCATGCCGCCGCCGCCGCGCATCTGCCTGCGGCCCAGCTCCACCTGGCGGTGGCTCGCGTGGTGGGGATGGAAGACCTTGGCGATCTTGGGGTGCTTGGCCAGCCGATCGGCGATCACGGCGGCGCTGGCGGCATGGCGCTCCATGCGTAGCGCCAGGGTCTTGAGCCCGCGCAACGCCAGGAAGGAATCGAAGGGCCCCTGGATGCCACCCACCGCGTTCTGCAGGAAGGCGAGCTGCTCGGCCAGGTCTTGGCGCTGGCCGGCGACCAGCACGCCGCCCACCATGTCGCTGTGGCCGTTAAGGTACTTGGTGGCCGAGTGCATCACCAGGTCGAAGCCCAGGTTCAGCGGCCGCTGCTCCCAGGGGCTGGCGAAGGTGTTGTCGCAGAGCGTGATCAGGCCTTGTGCCTTGGCGATCGCGGCCACGGCCTCCAGGTCGACCAGCTTCAACAGTGGGTTGGTCGGGGTCTCGACCCAGATCAGCCGGGTGTTGGGGCGGATCGCGGCCTTCAGCGCCTCCAGGTCGGAGAGATCGACGAAGGTGAAGTCCAGCCCGGCGCTGCGCCGGCGCACCCGCTCGAACAGGCGATAGCTGCCGCCGTAGAGATCGTCCATCGCGATCACGTGGTCGCCGCTGTCGAGCAGCTCCAGCGCGGTGGCCGCCGCGGCCATGCCGGAGGCGAAGGCGAAGCCCTGGCTGCCGTCCTCCAGGTCGGCGATGCAGCGCTCGTAGGCCATGCGGGTGGGGTTCTGCGAGCGGCTGTACTCATAGCCCTGGTGCACGCCGGGGCTCGACTGCGCGTAGGTCGAGGTGGCGTAGATCGGCGTCATCACCGCACCGGTCGAAGGGTCGGGCGACTGACCGGCGTGAATGGTGCGGGTGGCGAAGTCGAGGCGGTTGCCGCCTTGCGCGGTCTTGTCGGGCATCAGGCTTGCTTTCTGCGGAGGTAGCTCAGGAGGTCCATGCGGGTGATCAGGCCGAGGAAGCGCTCCCCCTCGGTCACGATCGCCACATGGCCCTGCTGGAAGATGGGTTTCAAGGCCGAAATCGGCTGGTCGTGGGCAATGGTCTCCAGCCGCCGGGTCATGATGTCTCCGACCGAGGCGGTGAAGTCGGAGGCTTCGTCCATCAGCGGGAAGAGGATGTCTTCCTCGTCGATGATGCCGACCACGCGGCCGGCCTGGTCCAGCACTGGAAGCTGTGAGATGTCATAAAGCTTCATCCGCGACAGCGCGGTCGACAGCCGGTCCGTGGGGGCGACCACCACGGTCTCGCGGCGCTCGTGCAGGCGGCTGATCAGGTCGCGCAGGTCGCCGGTGGCCGGGCGCTTCAGGAAACCCTGGTCCAGCATCCAGAAGTCGTTGAACATCTTGGAGAGGTACTTGTTGCCGCTGTCGCAGACCAGGGTGCAGACCCGCTTGGGCTCGCTCTGTTCGCGGCAGTAGCGCAGCGCGGCGGCGAGCAGGGTGCCGGAGGAGGAGCCGGCGAGCACGCCCTCGACCCGCAGCAACTGGCGTGCCGTCTCCATCGCCTCGGCGTCGGAGACGCGATAGGCCCGCTTCACCCGCGAGAAGTCGGCGATTGCCGGTATGAAGTCCTCGCCGATGCCCTCGACCAGCCAGGAGCCGACATCGTCGGAAACCTTTCCGGTCGCGATGTACTCGGCAAGGATCGAGCCCTCCGGGTCGGCCAGCACCATCTCGGTCTTGGGCGAGGCCTCGGCGAAGTAGCGGGCGAGTCCGGTGATCGTGCCGGCCGAGCCGACGCCGCAGACCATGGCGTCGAGATCGCGCTCCAGCTGGGTCAGGATCTCGGGCCCTGTGGTCTCGTAGTGGGCCTGGGGGTTGGCCGGGTTCTCGAACTGGTTGGCGTAGAACCAGCCGTTCTCGGCCGCCAGGCGCTCGGCCATGTCCTGGTAGTATTCGGGGTGGCCCTTGCCAACGTCGCTGCGGGTCAGCCGCACGTCGACGCCCAGCGCCTGCAGGTGGAAGATCTTCTCCTGCGCCATCTTGTCGGGCACCACCAGCACCATGCGATAGCCGCGCTGGGCGGCGACCAGGGCCAGGCCCAGCCCGGTGTTGCCGGCGGTCGCCTCGATGATGGTGCCGCCGGGCTTCAGGCGCCCGTCGCGCTCCGCGGCCTGGACCATGGAGCGGCCGATACGGTCCTTGATCGAGCCGCCGGGGTTCTGGTTCTCCAGCTTCAGGAACAGCCGGCAGGGGCCGGTGTCCAGCTTGGAGACCTCCAGCATCGGCGTGTTGCCGATGGCCTCGAGCACGTTGGCGAAAACGGGTGCGTTGACAGCGGAACCCTGAGCGGCTCTAGAGGGGGCGACAGCAGTCATATTCGTTCCGGTTCGGCTGGTGAGAGGGGCCCTTCACGCCGCGACTGGCGATGGCGGCGCGCGGGCAGCCGGGCTGCAATCGCCTGCAGGCGGCCTTGCGCATAAGGTAGTATTCCGTCCGGCTTGTGAAGAGTGCAGGCGCAACATAGCTCCTGTGACCTCGACCGGAATGATCGGGCGAAGGAGAGGTGGTGACGAACAGCAAGATGGCCAGGGCAGGGGGGCAGCGTGCCGCCTCCAGCAAGCCTTCTGCCCATCCCCTGACCGGAGCGAACTTGGGCACCCTGGCGAGCGTGCTGCCCGATGCAGGGCCGCTGCCGTTCTCCGGGCTGGCGCAGGTGGCACTGGCCGGCGGCGCCGCGCTGGGGCGGCTGCCCTTTACCCTGCTGGAGCGCGGGCTGGTCGCGGCCACGCGCCGCGGCAGGCCGCTCGACCCGCCGCCGATCTTCCTGCTGGGCCACTGGCGCAGTGGCACCACCCATCTCTACAACCTGTTGGGCAAGGGCGACTTCGCCTACGTCGATCCCATCGCCGCCGGCATCCCCTGGGAGTTCCTCACCATCGGCCGCTGGTTCCGCCCGCTGCTGGTGCGGGCGCTGCCGGAGGGGCGCTTCATCGACGCGATGAAGGTGACGCCCGAGAGCCCACAGGAGGACGAGCTGGCAATTGCCAACATGTCGCGCCTCTCCTTCTACCACGCGATCTATTTCCCGCGCCGCTTCGAGCGCTTCTTCGCCCCCGGCCTGCTGCTGGAGGGGGTGAGCGAGCGCGAGCGTCAGGCCTGGATGCGCCGCGCCGACCACCTCTTCTGGAAGCTGGCGCACAACCACGGCGGCCGGCAACTGGTGATCAAGAACCCGGTCTACACTGCGCGCGCCGAGATGCTGCGCAGCTTCTACCCCGGCGCCAAGTTCGTCCACATCGTGCGCAATCCGCACGAGGTCTTTGCCTCGACCAGATCGTTCTTTTCCAAGCTGTTCCAGGCGCTTGCGCTGCAACCTTACGACCATCTCGACCCTGAGGAGATCACGCTTTCGACCTATCCCAGGGTGATGCAGCCGCTGATCGACGACATGGTCCGGATGGCGCCCGGCCAGTCGGTGGAGCTGCGCTTCGAGGAGCTGGAGGGTGATCCCCTGGGCGCGCTTGCCCGAATCTACGAGGCGCTCGACCTGCCGGGCTTCGCCGCCGCCGAGCCGGCCTTCCGCCGCTACCTGGACTCGGTGCAGACCTACAGCCGCGCCGCCCGCCGCTTCCCGGAGCGGGACCTGGCTCTGGTCGAGGCGCGCTGGGGCAAGTACCTGGAGCACTGGGGCTATGGACGCCCCTAGCCGGTTCTGATCGGCCAGTCACAAATGTCGGGCTTAGGCATTTTTTCAATGGGTTTCTCTCGCCGCGCTATGCTAGGTGCAGTGCAAACAAAGAGACGAGAGGGAGTGCCTGTTGACGACGGAAGCGGGGGTCCTGCCGACTGAGGTCTGCGTTCTGCGCTATGCCCTGGAGCGGCATGCGCGCGAGAAGCCCGAGGCCGTTTACGCCGCCTTCGAGGACGGCAGTCGCTGGAGCTATGCCGAGACCCTGGAGCGCGTGCGGGCGCTGGCGGCCGGTCTGCAGGCCCGAGGTGTGGGGCAGGGCGACCGCGTCCTGGTGATGCTGCCGAACGGCCCCTTCGGCCTGCTGTCCCTCTTCGCGATCAACTACCTGGGCGCGGTCGCGGTCCCGGTCAATCCGGCCTATCGCGGCGGCCTGCTGGAGCATGCCGTCACCGATTCCGGCGCCGTGCTGGCGATCGTGCATCCGGAGGTGCTGGACCGCGTGCTGGAGGTGGCGCGCGGTGCCCTGGGCTGCATCGTGGTGGCCAGGGACGAGCCGGTCGCGGCCGAGACGGACATCGCTCTGGTCGATCGCGCGCGCCTGCTGCGGGAGGCGGGGCCGCTGCGCGACCCGGAGCGGCCGATCCAGCCCTGGGACCTGCAGTCGATCATCTACACCTCCGGCACCACCGGGCGCTCCAAGGGCGTGCTCTCCAGCTACATGCACTGCTTCTCGGCAATGAACCCCGAGACCTGGAGCTGCACCCGGGCCGACGACCGCCACTTCCTGCACATGCCGCTGTTCCACATCGGCGGGGCCTTCATCGCCAGCATGGCGGCCTGCGTCGGTGCCTCGGTCGGCGTGGTCGAGAGCTTCCGCACCGATCGCTTCTGGGACCAGATCCGCGCGATGGAGGTGACCACGGTCTTCCTGCTGGGCGCGATGGCGACCTTCTTGCTGAAGCGGCCGCCCGATCCCCGCGACCGCGAGCACCCGCTGCGCTCGGTGATGATCGTGCCGCTGGGCGGGAGCGGTCCGGTGTTCCATGAACGCTTTGGCGTTGACGTCTTCACCCTCTTCAACATGACCGAGATCTCGACGCCGCTGATGTCCGCGGCCAACCCGCAGAAGCCCGGCATCTGCGGGCGCCAGCGTGCCGGCGTCAGCCTGCGCCTGGTGGACGCCCACGACTGCCCGGTGGCGGACGGCGAGACCGGCGAACTGGTGATCCGCACCGACGCCCCCTGGGCGCTGTCGCACGGCTATAACAACCGGGACGACGCCACCGCCGCGGCCTGGCGCAACGGCTGGTTCCACACCGGCGACCTGTTCCAGCGCGACGGCGACGGCGACTTTGTCTTCGTCGACCGCCTGAAGGACGCGATCCGCCGGCGCGGCGAGAACATCTCCTCCTACGAGGTCGAGGTGGAGTTGCTGTCCCATCCCGCCGTGAAGGAGGCCGCCGTGATCGGCGTGCCGAGCGAGGACAGCGAGGAGGAGGTGCTGGCCGTGCTGGTGCCGGTGGAGGGGGAAAGCCTCGACCCCGCCGAAGTGCTGGGCTACCTCTCCGGCCGCCTGGCGCCCTTCATGCTGCCGCGCTTCATCCGCACGGTGGAGAGCCTGCCGAAGACGCCGACGGCCAAGGTGGAGAAACATCGCCTGCGCGCGGCCGGCCTCGGGTCCGATACCTGGGACCGCATGGCCGCGGGCCTCAAGGTGAAGCGCGAACGATTGAGCGAAACCTGAACGCGAGAGAACCCACATGCAAAAGAAGACGGTCCGAGTCTATACCGACTACAAGAGTCCCTACGCCTACGTTGCGAACAAGGAGATCTTCGCGCTGGAGGAGCGCGGCGACGTCGTGCTCGACTGGTATCCCTACATCCTGCGGATCGAGGAGTACCTGGGCGCTCTGGACGTCCGCAACGAGCACCAGTGGCGCCGCGTGCGCTATGCCTACATGGACGCCCGCCGCATGGCCAACCGTCAGGGTCTCACGCTCTATGGGCCGCAGCGGGTCTTCAACGGCTACTATGCCGCCGCCGGCCTGCTCTTCGCCAAGGCCAACGGCTTCTTCCGCAGCTATCACGACATGATGTTTGACCGCTTCTTCAAGCGCCAGGTCGATATGGACGTGCTGGAAGAGATGACCGCCCTGGTGGCGGACGCCGGCGGGGACGGGGCCGCCTTTGCTGCCTATGCCGAGGGACCTGGCCGGGCCGAGGTGGACCAGGTGATCACCGAGGCGGAGGAGATGGGCGTCTTCGGCGTGCCCATGCTGGTGCTCGATGGCGAACTCTTCTGGGGCGGCGAGCGCATCGCCATGGTGGCCGAGCGGCTGGATGGACAAGAGATCTGATCGGGACGCCAGCTCCGTCGCGTAGCGTCCGTTTCGTCTAAAGAAAAGGGGAGGGGCCTGACGGCACCTCCCCCAGTTGCCTTCTCGGAATGAAGAAGGACCCTGGCTACTCGGCCGCCTGCTTGGCCCGGCCTTCCTGGATCTTGCGCCAGATCATGTTGGGCCGCAGCGGCAGCTCCGTGATCTCGACCCCGAAGGGGCTGAGCGCATCCACGATGGCGTTGGCCAGGGTCCCGGGGATCGCGCTGGGGCGACCCTCGCCGATCCCGCGGCTGCCGAGCGGCGTGTGCGGACAGATGGTGGGCTTGTGCGTCACCGTGATGTCCGGCACGTCGGCCGCGGTCGCCAGCTTGTAGGTCTCGAAGTCGGCCGTCAGCTGCTGTCCGTTCTCGTCATAGATGAACTGCTCGAAGCAGGCATTGGAGATGCCCTGGACGATGGCGCCGTGCATCTGCCCGTTCACGATCTGCGGGTTGATGATGCGGCCGACGTCCTCCGAGGTGGTCCAGGAGAGGATCTTCCACTCGCCGGTGTTGATGTCCACCTCGACCTTCGCGCAGTCGGCGTTGAAGCAGATCATCGGCTTGTCGGCCTCGAAGAAGGAGGTCTGCTCCAGGCCGCCGGAGATGCCTTCCGGCAGGTTGATCGGCGCCATGATGATGCGCTCGACCATCTCGCGGAAGGTCTTCCTGGCGTTCGGGGTCTTGCGATAGATGACCTCGCCGTCCAGGAAGTCGAAGTCCTCCGGATCGACGTCGCCCAGCTCCAGATCGTGCGCCATGACGCGGGCGATCTTCAGCTTCATCTCCTTACAGGCCTGGTAGGTCGCGGAGACGAAGTAGGAGCCGGCCCGCGCGCCGATCGTGCCGGAGCCGAAGGGCGTGGTGCGGGTGTCGCCGGTCTGGACCGTGACGTCGTTGGGGTGGATGCCGAAGGCATAGGCCACCACCTGCGCCACCGTGGTCTCGTGGCCCTGGCCGCCGGGGGCGTCGCCCTCGTAGACCTGGACCTTGGCCCGCGGGTCGATGCGTACTGTGGCCGCGCCGTAGCCCGGCTGGTTCTCCATCGGGACCAGCAGCTCCGAGGCCACGCCGGACAGCTCAACGCCGATGCCGACGCCGATGCCGAGATAGCGGCCCTGGGCCCTCGCCTCGGCCTGCTCCTTGCGGAAGGCCGGCAGGTCCACATGGCTCATCAGGTTCTCGAAGCAGCCCTGGAAGTCGCCGCTGTCCATGTACTCCCCGGTGATCGAGGTGTGCGGCAGCTTCGGCACGATGTTCTTGCGGCGCACGTCCGCGGGCTCCATGCCGCAGGCCTTGGCCACCATGTCGATCGCGCGCTCGGTGGCGAAGCGGGTGGGGAACTCGCCGAAGGCACGGGCCGGGCTCAAGGCGGACTTGTTGGTGATCGCCACCTTGAGCTTCACGTCGCCGATCGGCCAGTCATAGGCGTTCGGCATCTCGACGGAGCCGAGGAAGGGCATAAGGAAGCCCCAGTAGACGCCCTCGCAGCCGTCGCCGCAGTCGCCGATGCCGCGGTTGCGCATGGCCAGCAGCTTGCCGTCCTTGGTCGCCGCGACCTCCAGGTCATGAATCTGGTCGCGCTCCTGGCTCACCGCCATCAGGTGCTCCTGGCGGCTCTCGATCCAGCGGATCGGCCGGCCCAGCTCCTTGGCCAGGTAGGCCACGATGATGGGCTCGCGGTAGAAGGGCGCCTTCACGCCGAAGCCGCCGCCCTGGTCGCGGGGGGCCACCACCTGCACCTTCTCCGCCGGGATCTCCAGGATGTCGGAGAGCGCCAGGCGGTCGATGTGCGGGCGCTGGGTGGTGACGTAGGCCAAGAGGCCGTCGGAGGCATCCCAGTCGCAGAGCGCGCCGCGGGTCTCCATCGGGGTCACGCCGCAGCGGTGACAGCGGAAGCGCTCCTTGATCACCACCTCGGCGGAATCGAAGACCTTCTGCACCTCGGCATCGTTGGCCGCCTGCTCTTCCGGGGTCGCACCGCCGGTGAAGCCCATCTCGAAGATGAGATTGTCGTCCCAACCCTCGTGAACGATTGGAGAACCGGGCTCAAGCGCCTTCTCCGGATCGCCGACGTAGGGTAGGTCCTCGTACTCCACTTCGATCAGGTCGGCGGCGTCCTCGGCGATGTACTTGTCGCGCGCGACCACCACCGCGACGGCATCGCCGTGGAAGCGGACCTTGCCCACCGCCAGCGGCCAGTGCTTGGGGAACTTGGCCGGCATGTTCGGCAGCACCACGTTCACCGGCATCGGGGTGATCTTGTCCTTGATGTCCTCGCCGGACAGCACCGCGACGACGCCAGGCACGGCCTTGGCCATGGTGGTGTCGACCGAGACAATCTTGGCGTGCGCCCGGTCGGAGCGCTTGAAGACCAGGTGCAGCATGCCGGGCAGGTGCATGTCGGCGATGTACTTGCCGCGGCCGGTGATCAGGCGGTGATCTTCCTTGCGGCTGAACTTGGCACCGAACCAGCCCTCACGGGTTTCGGCGTCTTGATGTCCACTCATGCGATGGGTCTCCCTGGAGATCTTGTGCCGGCGCCGCCACGCTGGGCGCACCGGTCCTTGAGGTTTGGGGCCGTGCAGTTGGCCGCGGTTACTCGGCTGCCGCGCGGCGCGAGGCGGCCCTGACCGCGTCGACGATGTGGACGTAGCCGGTGCAGCGGCAAAGGTTGCCGATCAGCGCCCGGCGGATCTCCTCGTCGGTCGGGTTGGGATGCTTCTCGATGAACTCGGACATGTTCATCAGCACGCCGGGGGTGCAGAAGCCGCACTGCAGTGCATGATGCTCGTTGAAGGACTTCTGCAGGTCCGATAGCTCGCCGTTCGTTGCCAGGCCCTCGATCGTGGTGATCGAATGGCCGTCGGCCTGGGCTGCCAGCAGCAGGCAGGACTTCACCGCCTCGCCGTCCATCCGCACGGTGCAGGCGCCGCAGACGCCCTCGTAGGTGCAGCCGACGTGGGTGCCGGTCAGCTCGGCCTTCTCGCGGATGAAGTCGACCAGCAACATGCGGATCGGCACTTCTTCCGTGTAGGTCTCGCCGTTGATGGTGATCGATACCTTGGTGGTGCTCATGATGAGACGTTCCTCTCTCTAACCCGATAGCTGTTCCGAAAGCGCCGGTCAGCCGGCGGCGCGGGCCAGGGCCTTGGCGGCCATGGCAGCGCCCTTGCTGCGGATCAGTTGCTTGCGGTACTCGGCATCGGCCCAGAGGTCGCCCTGGGTTTCGATCTGCTTGGCGGCGGCGGCCATGGCCTGCGCAATGCCCTCGGCGTCGCCGGCACTCTTGCCGATCAGCGCTGCTTCGGCTGCGGTGGAGCGGGTGGGGCCGCTGGAAAGCCCGCCGATCGCCACGCGGGCCGAGGTGCAGCGGCCGGAGCCGTCACACTGGACCGAGACGCAGACGCCGATCACCGGCAGGCCGTCGCTGAGCAGGGCCCACTTCTGATAGGCGCTGCCGGCATTGGCCGGAGCCGTCGGCAGCTCCACCGCCACCAGGATCTCGTTCTCCTTGCGCGCGGTCTCGAGCGGGCCTCCGAGGAAGTCGTCGGCGGAGAGGCGACGCTCGCCGCTGCTGGACAGCAGGCGCATCTCCGCACCCAGCCCCAGCACGACGCAGGGCATGCAGGCGGCGATGTAGTTCCAGCAGACGCTGCCGCCGATGGTGCCGCGGTTACGGACCTGGCGGTCGCCGACATGCGCGGCGGCGTCGGAGATGGCGGCATAGGCCGGACCCAGGCTGGAATCGGCAGCGAGCTCGACATAGCGAGTCATGGCGCCGATCGAGAGCTTGCCGTTGTGGCTGACGCCCTTCAATTCGCCCACATCCTGCAGATCCACGAGGCTCGTTGGCTGGACCAGACGCGACTTGACGGCCTGCATCAGGCTCTGGCCGCCGGCAATGAACATCGCGCCCTCACCGTCGGCGGCAAGCGCTGAAAGCGCGTCCGCTACGGACTTGGGCCGATGATAGGTGTCAATCCTGGCGGGATACATGGTGTGCTCGTTCCTCCCTGGCTGGTTGAGCCGCCGTAGCGGCTGTCAAAGGCTTGGTAAACGCGTTCGGCAATGGCGATCTTCCCGTCGCCTCGCCGAGACAATATGAGCATCTGCTCAGTTTGGGGCCGACCTACGGCGGTTGCAACAGCTTCATGTTGCTCGCCGTCTCAGCCCGCGAATCTGGGCTCAGGTACGCCGCGGATACCCAGTCCGCTGACCTTGAAGAGGGCGCCGGCGCAGAACTGCGGCTTGGTCTCGACCTGGAAGAGGTCGTGCACGGCCGGGTGCGAGACCCGGGCCATCGAGGTCACGTAGATCTCGTCCAGGTTGGGGCCGCCGAAGGTGAGGCTGGTGACGTTGCGCACCGGCATGCCGATCCGCCGTTCCACTTCGCCGTCGGGGGCGTAGCGCACCAGCTCGCCGCCGATCACCTGGGCGTTCCAGAGATAGCCCTCCTCGTCGACGGTCGAGCCATCGGCCACGCCCCAGTCCTTGTCGGTCCTGGCGAAGACCCGCTTGTTGGAGAGGCTGCCGGTCTCGATGTCGTAGTCGTAGGCCCAGAACTCTTCCTGGAAGGTGTCGGCGAAGTAGAAGGTCTTGTCATCCGGGCTCCAGCAGGGGCCGTTGGAGCAGATGATGCCCTCGTCGACCTTGGTCACGGAGAGGTCAGGATCGAGGCGGTAAAGCCCGCACATCTTGAACTCTTCCTTGTCGTCCATGCCGCCGGCGAAGAAGCGCCCGCGTCGGTCACACTTGCCGTCGTTCAGGCGGGTGCGTGGCTGGTCGGGCTCGATCTCCGTGATCAGCTCCAGCTTCTGGCTGTCGAAGTCGAAGAAGTAGAAGCCGTCGGCCATCGCCAGCACCGCGCCGCCGTTGCGACGCAGTGCCATGGCGCCGATGTCGCGTCCGATGGTCCAGTTCTCGACCTTGCCGCTCTTGGGATCGAGCCGCCACATGTCCGGCTTGCCGACGCGCCGTCCGGTGCCGTCGACCCAATAGAGCCGGCCTTCCTCCACGTCCCAGATCGGGCCTTCGCCCAGATGGTTGCCGCAGTCCAGGATGCATTCGATTCGATAACTCATTGTCGGACCTTTTTCGGGTGGCGCTGGCGCCTGAGAACGTCGGGGGCAAGATCCAAGGCCGCTGAGCTCCCTACAGCGACGAAAGGCCTTGCGTCACTTTGGTAGCCTAGCTAACAATAAAGCAGTTGATCAATAAGAACCTTTGGCCTGCGGAGTCGAAAGGCCGGGGATGAGGGGGATCGACGGTGCGTCCGGACGCTGTGTCGGCGGGCGTGGGCCGGCCGAACCTCGAGCCAAGAAAAACGAACCAGGGAGGACTCTAGCGATGACCAGCAGGTGGACCCGGAGAGACGCTTTGAAGGCCGGCGCCGGTGGCACGGCCCTGACTGCAGCGCTCGGCATCATGCCGCGCTATATCCGGCCGGCCCGCGCGGCCGACGGCTTGGCGCCCGGCATGACCGGCGGCCCGACCGGCTTTCCGGGGGCGGAGCGCTTCCAGTACAACGAGACCATGTCCGAAGGCCGCGCCATCGAGGGCATGAAGCAGCTCAAGGCCGCCGGCAAGGCCCCGGCCAAGCTCTCGATCCTGCTGACCGACGGTGCCATCGGGCAGCTCACCAAGCCCTTCCCGGAGGGCGCGCCCACGGTGAAGGAAACCTGGGAGAAGGAGACCGGGGTCGAGATCGAGATCATCGGTGCGCCGGCCGCAGACATCTGGAAGAAGGTGCTGCAGGACGTCACCACCGGGTCCGGCGCCTACGACATGTACACCCATCCCTGGAACTCGGTCGGCGACCTGGTCGAGGCCGGCGGCGCCGTCCCGCTGGGCGACTACGTCACCAAGTACAAGCCCGACTGGGGCGAACCCGATCGCGGCACGCCGTCACCGGAAATTGAGGACCTGCTCTATAAGTACAAGGGCGAGTACTACTCGGTCTCGCTGGACGGCGACTTCCAGACCTGGGTCTATAACCGCTGGGGTTTCGAGCATCCCGACTACCAGAAGGAGTTCGCCGACAAGTACGGTTACCAGCTCGGCCATCCGCGCACCTGGGAGGAATGCGATAACATCTCGGCCTTCTTCACCGGCAAGAAGGGCATCGAAGGTCAGGAGATGTACGGCAACGGCAACATGCTCGGCCCCTTCTGGGGACTGGCGACCTTCTACGGCCGCTTCGCCAGCATGGACAACCCGAACTTCTACTGGTTCGACGACGACGCCAAGCCGAACCTGGCGACAGAGAAGGGGATCCAGTGCGCCACCGAGCACCTGGCGCTCAAGCAGTGGTCGCACCCCGACATCCTCTCCTGGGGCTATGCCGAGGGCTATGCCGGCATGGGCAACGGTCTGACCGCCCAGGTCGCGACCTACACCAACCTCGCCAAGTTCTACGACCGCTTCAAGGCGGACGGCACCAAGTCCACGCCGATGACCGGTGAGCTCGGGGCCTTCCTGCCGCCGGGGCGGATCTACGGCGACGACCTGGTCCGGCGTTCGGTGATCTACTACAACATCAACGCAGAGGTCTCCTCGCAGAGCCAGTATCCGGAAGCGGCCTACCTCTTCCTGCAGTGGCTGAGCTCGACCCGGACCTTCAGCTGGATGTCGGGCAACCCGGGCGGTTACTTCGATCCCTTCCAGGTGGCCAACTTCAACGAGCCCTACGTGATCGAGACCTATCACGACTATCTGGTCCCGGTCATCCAGGAGACCATCCGCCGTTCCGCGCCGACCCTCAACTTCGCCGGCCAGACCGCGATGGACAACGCGCTGGACGAGGAGCTTCAGGCCATGTTCACCGGCCAGAAGACCCCGAAGGAGGCGATGGAGGGCGCGCAGCGGCGCTGGGAGCGGATCATCCGCAAGCGCGGCGGATCGGAGATGGAAGATGCCATCCGCAAGAGCCGTTCGGCCTGGCCCACCATCATCGACAAACCGTAAGGGCAGGGAAGGCGGCTCCGGGGGACGGTCCCGGGGGGCCGCCGGCCCGACCCGGGGCCGGTTCGGTCCCGGGAGGCAATGGGGGGCGCGGAGAGACCCGGCTAAGACCTGTGGGCTCTCCGCCGCTCTCCGGACGTCCTGACGTCTTGAAGCGAGGCCGGGGGAACGGATCCGAGCATGCAGCGACATCCCTTACAGGAACTCATTCGTTACGCCCTGGTCATCCTGGCCACGGCCGTCGCGCTGATCCCGCTGTTGTGGATGGCCTCGATGGCCTTCAAGCCGCACAACGAGTGGATCTCGTCTTCCGGAGAGATTCATTGGATCCCCTATGTGCCGACATGGGGGAACTTCGAATACATCTTCACCGGCCAGACCGAGGGGCTGATCGTCTCGCTCGACCGAACGGCCGGGCGTCCGATCTTCGCCAGCATGGTGACCGCCAGCCTCGGCACCCTGATCGCGGTCGTGGTCGGCACCCTGGGCGCCTATGCGGTCTCGCGCTTCAAGGTCGCCAACAACCTGCCCCTCTCGGTGCTGCAGCTGCGCCTGTTTCCGCCCCTGGCAGTGATGATCCCGGTGATGATCATGTGGGCCTATCTCGACATGATCGACACCTGGTGGGGGCTGTCGCTGATCTACTCGATCGTGACCCTGCCGTTCTCCTTCTGGCTGATGAAGACCTTCTTCGACGAGGTGCCGCTGGAGATCGAGGAGGCGGCGCTGGTCGAGGGCTGCTCGCGCTTCCGGGTGTTCTGGAAGGTGACCCTGCCGATGGTGAAGGCGGGCCTGGCGAGCACGGTGCTCTTCGTCTTCATCCTCAACTGGTCGGACTACCTGATGGCCCTGCTGCTGACGCGCAAGGACTGGGTCACGATCCCGGTCTACATGAACTCCCTGGCGACCGCGATGGGCGGTGAGCTCTATGGCATGAAGGCGGCGCTGGGCT
The DNA here is from genome assembly GCA_046233115.1 of Rhodospirillaceae bacterium N.6G. Classification (GTDB taxonomy): domain Bacteria; phylum Pseudomonadota; class Alphaproteobacteria; order Kiloniellales; family JACOMY01; genus JACOMY01. Next base: position 1,059,391 of record JBJXHM010000001.1, read on the forward strand.
TGATCGCGGCGATCCCGCCTGTGATCCTCGGCCTCTCGATCCAGCGCTACCTGGTGCGCGGCCTCACCTTCGGGGCGCTGAAGCAATGAGCGCGGCCAAGCAGCCGGCACGGCCGGACACCCCGATGGAGAAGGAGGGCAAGCGGCTGGGCAACCTGATGGCCCTGCCGGCGCAGCTGCTGCTGGTCTTCATCGTGGTCTTCCCGCTGCTGATGCAGGTCTACGTCAGCACCACCTGGTGGAGCCCGCTGGACGGCGACCCCTGGTACATGGCCTACCTGTCCTGGAACTGGTTCGACAACTACGCCTACCTGATCCAGGACCCGCGGCTCTGGGGCGCGATCTGGCGTACCCTGCTGATCGTGGTGGTCTGCGTGCCGGCCCAGTTCCTGATCGGCATGGGCCTCGCCATCCTCTTCATGGACAAGTTTCCCGGCAAGACGGTGTTCTACACCATCTTACTGACGCCGATGATGGTGGTGCCGGCGGTGGTCGGCTACATGTTCTACATCATGTTCCAGCAGGTCGGCCCGATTAACGACCTGATCTCCGGGATTACCGGGCTGGAGGCCGACATCAACTGGCTGAACGACGTCGACCGCGCGATGATCGCGGTGATGATCGCCGAGATCTGGCAGTGGACGCCGCTGATGTTCTTGATCCTGCTGGCCGGCCTCTCGGGCGTGCCGGAGGACCAGATGCGGGCCGCCCGCCTGCTGGGCGCCAATGCCTGGCAGCGCTTCTGGCGCATCGCGCTGCCGAAGATGAAGACCGTCATCGTGATCGCGCTGGTGCTGCGCACGGTCGAATGTCTCAAGGTCTTCGACACCCTCTTCATCATGACCAAGGGTGGCCCTGGCGTGGCGACGGAATCGATCTCGCTCTTTCTCTACAAGACCACCTTCCAGGATTTGGAGTGGTCCTACGTGGCCTCTATCGGTCTCTCCATCCTGGTGTTCCTCTCGGTTCTGGCCGGGATCGGCATCTGGCTGATGACCCGCGGTGGCAAGGCGCCCCAGGCGGTCAAGGAAACGGAGGTCGCCGGTGGCTGAGATCATTCTGGAAGGCCTGACCAAGCGCTTCGGCAACCAGACCCTGGCCGTCGATGCGCTGGATCTGGTGATCCCCGACAAGGAGTTCGTGGCGCTGCTGGGGCCGTCGGGCTGCGGCAAGACCACGACGATGAACATGATCGCCGGCATCGAGCACCCGACCTCGGGCGCCATCCGCTTCAACGGCAAGGACGTTGTCCATCAGACGCCGGACAAGCGCGGGGTCGGCTTCGTGTTCCAGAACTACGCCATCTTCACCCACCTCTCGGTCTACGAGAACCTGGCCTTCGGGCCCAAGGTGCAGGGCTGGGACCGCGCCCGCATCGAGACCAAGGTGCGTGAGATGGCCGAGCTGATGCGGCTGACCGACCGGCTCTCCTGGCCGTCGGACCGGCTCAGCGTCAACGAGATGCAGAAGCTGGCGATCGGCCGCTCGGCCATCGTTGAGCCGACCATCTTTCTGCTGGACGAGCCGCTGTCCAATCTGGACGCCGCCTTCCGCGAGTTCATGCGCACAGAGCTGAAGCGGATCCAGCATCAGCTGAAGCAGACCATGGTCTACGTGACCCATGACCAGATCGAGGCGATGAGCCTGGCCGACCGCATTGCGGTGATGGACCAGGGGGTGCTGCAGCAGTACGGCACCCCGGCCGAGATCTACAACCATCCGGCCAACACCTTCGTCGCCAACTTCATGGGCAGTCCGCCGATGAACCTGATCGACTGCCGGCTGGTGGAGGAGGGCGGTGCGATGCACCTCGATCTCACCTCGGCCGGGCGTATCGCGATCAAGCATCCGGCCCTGCTGCGTGCCGCCAAGGCGGCGCGATCGGCAGAGGTCATCCTGGGCGTCCGGCCCGAGGCGATCTCGGTGGTGGACGGACAGCCGGCTGAGTCGGGGCTCTCCATGTCCGTCGACCTGCTGGAGCCGATCGGCCCGCGCACGATCATCCATCTGAAGGAGGGCGAGCAGGAGATGCTGGCGGTCGAGGACAAGCGCTTCGGTGGGCGCCACGCCAGCCGGGTCGCGGCCCTGCTGCCACAGGAGCACTGCCACCTCTTCGACCGGGAGAACGGCAGGTCGCTGGGACGCGCCGGTGGGGAGGCGGGCTGATGGCAAACCTGGAACTGCGGGGCGTCAGCAAGATCTACGGCGACATCGCGGCGATCGACGCGGTCGACCTCAGGATCGAGGACAACGAGTTCTTCTGCATCTTCGGTCCGCCCTCCTGTGGCAAGACCAGCATCCTGAAAGTCTTCCTGGGTCTGATCGCGCCCGATGCCGGCGAGGTCCTGATCGACGGAATCGAGGTTACCGACAGCCGCCCGCGCGAGCGCGACCTGGGGATGGTGTTCCAGAACCTGGCGCTCTTTCCGCACCTGACCGCACGCAAGAATATCGCCTTTCCCCTGGTCGAACGAGGCTGGCCGAAGCAGGAGATCGAACCGCGTATCGCCAGCGTGGCCAAGACGCTGCACATCGCCCACCTGCTGGAGAAGCTGCCGGCCCAGCTCTCCGGCGGCGAGCGGCAGCGCGTGGCGATCGCCCGGGCCCTGGTGCGCAACCCCAAGGCCTACCTGATGGACGAGCCCATCGCCGCCCTGGATGCGCGCCTACGCGAGACCACTCGTGTCGAGCTGAAGCGCCTGCAGCGCGAGCTGAAGCACACCCTGGTCTACGTCACCCACGACCAGGAGGAAGCCATGTCGATCGCCGACCGCATCGCGATCATGCGCGCCGGTCGGATCGTCCAGGTCGGCACGCCGGAGGAGATCTACAATCGGCCGGCCAACCGCTTCGTCGCCGAGATCGTGGGCTCGCCGCGGATCAACGTGCTGGACGGCCTGATCGAGGGCGGGGCCTTCCGGGCCGTCGATCTGCCGCTGCCGCTCTCCTTTGAAGGGATGGCCGACGGGCCGGCGGCGCTGGCGATCCGCCCGGAGGACCTGGTGCTGCTGCCGGAGACGGCGGAAGGCGAGGTCATGCTGGCACGCGTCGATGAGGTTGAGCCTCTGGGTGGCCACACCATCATCGACCTGGCGATGGGCAACACCACCTTGCGTGCCCATCTGCCGGGCCAGCCGGATTACCGTTCCGGCCAGGAGGTCAAGCTGGCGGTGGATCCCCAGCATTGCCATCTCTTCGATAGCAAGACCGGAGAGGCGCTGCGTCATGCGACCTGAGGCTGCTGCGACCTGCCGCCCGCTGCGGACTCGCGTCGGCATTGCAAAGATGATGGCGCGGTCCGCGGCAATGGCACGGCGACCGCGCCCCTTCCCGGCAAGCGCGTAAGATCGGAGTGCAATGGTAGAAGACGAGACCAAGGAGAGCGACGACCAGGTCGGCAAGAGTACGCGGCGGCGCCGGCTGAGTCCGGAAGACCGCGAAAGAATGATCGTCGAGGGTGCGATTCACTATTTTGCCGAGCATGGATTTGACGGCGAGACGCGGGCGCTGGCCAACTCCATCGGCGTCAGCCAGGCCCTCATCTTCCACTACTTTCCCAACAAGGAAGCCTTGATCGACCGGGTCTATCAGGATGTCTTCCTGTCCCGCTGGAAGGACAAGTGGGTCGACATCCTGGGCGATCGGAGCCGCTCGCTGCGAAGCCGGCTGAAAGAGTTCTACCTCGACTACTACGAGACCGGCGACCGGCCGGAGTGGATTCGCATCACGCTCTATTCGGCACTGCGCGACATCGACATCAACTCGCGCTACCACGCCCGGGTGCGCGAGCGGATCATCCTGAAGATCGCCCGCGAGCTGCGTGAAGAACTGGGGCTCGGCGGCGACGAGAGCGAGATCACCGACTACGAGGAGCAGATGGTCTACTGCCTGCACTCCTCCGTCATCTACCAGCTCATCCGCAAGCACATCTATCGCATGGACTCGCCGCACGATCTGACCCCGGTGGTGGAGGCCAACGTCGATCTCTTCATGAACTCGATCCCTCTGGTGCTGCAGCGATTCATCGGCACGCAAGCGGCGCCCTAGCCGGCGACCGCCGGCAAGGGGGAGGAATGCGCAAACAAGGAGCCCGCTCATGGCCTACGGACAGGACCGCATCCTCACCACCCACGTCGGCAGCCTGCCGCGCGGCGCGGAGCTCTCGGCCTATCTCTTCGCCAAGGACGGCGGCGAGCCCTACGACCCCGAGGCTTTCGAGGCCTGCGTCCAGGCCGAGGTCCTGGCCGTGGTGAAGCGCCAGGTCGAGAACGGCGTCGACCTGGTGAGCGATGGCGAGATGAGCAAGATCTCTTACGCCACTTACATTGCCGAGCGGCTCACCGGCTTCGGCGGCAATGCCCCGCGCAACGTGCCTCAGGACCTGGACGACTATCCGGTCTATCGCGACAAGGTCGCCTCCAGCGGCGGCACGCCCAAGCTGAAGCGGCCCTGCTGCATCGGCGACGTGGCGGTCCGCGACCTGGCCCCGCTGGACCGCGACCTGGAGAACCTGACCATCGCGGCGGGGAAGGCGGGGGCCGTGGGCAGCTTCATGAACGCCGCCACGCCCGGCGTCATCTCGATTTTCCAGCCGAACCAGCACTACCCCGACCAGGATGCCTACCTTGAGGCTCTGGCGGACGCGATGAAGCAAGAGTACGACCGCATCCACAAGGCTGGCGTGGTGCTACAGCTTGACAGCCCCGACATCGCCTTCGGACGCCACGTGATCTTCACCGCGCTCTCAGACGAGGATTTCGTGAAGCGGGCCGAGCGCCAGGTCGAGGTGCTGAACCACGCCCTGCGTGACATCCCGGCCGAGGCCATGCGCCTGCACATCTGCTGGGGCAACTACGAGGGGCCGCACACCCACGACATCGACATGGCCAAGGTCTACGACACCCTCATGAAGGTGAAGCCGCAGGCGATCCTCTTCGAGGCCTCGAACCCGCGCCACGCGCACGAATGGCAGGTCTTCAAGGAGCGTGGCGTGCCGGAGGGGAAGATCTTGGTCCCCGGCGTGATCGACAGCACCACCAACTTCGTCGAGCACCCCGACCTGGTGGCCGAGCGCATCCTGCGCTTCACCGATCTGGTCGGCCGCGAGCGGGTGGTGGCCGGCAGCGACTGCGGTTTCTCCACCTTCGCCGGCTTCGGCAAGATCGACCCCGACATCTGCTACGCCAAGCTGAAGACCCTGAGCGAGGGCGCGGCGCGGGCGAGCGCGCGGCTCTGGGGGTGAGGGAAGGCGACATTTCGGGCCTGGCCAGCGGCACCGCCAGCGTGATTTCCTGACCGACCCTTGTCGACAGCCGAGAGGTCGCGCCGCCCATGACCGACTATACCCTCTACTACTGGCCGCTGCCCTTCCGCGGAGAGTTCGTCCGCGCCGTCCTCGCCCACGCAGGCGCGAGCTGGAAGGAGGCGGAGATGACGGTCATGGTCGGGCAGAAGGAACTCGATCCGGCCGACCAGCTGGTGCCGCACATGGGACCGCCGGTGCTGACCGACCATGCCGCCGACGTCACCCTCTCGCAGATGCCGGCGATCCTGGGCTACCTCGGCCGCAAGCACGGGCTGATCCCCGAAGATGCGCGCGGCCAGGCCTTCACCGACAAGGTGGTCGCCGACGCTAACGACGTGCTCTACGAGATCACCCGCTACAACGGCGCCCAGATGTGGACGCCCGAGACCTGGGCCGAGTTCCTGCCGCGCCTGGAGCGCTGGATGGCGATCTTCGAGGAAGTCGGTAGGCGTCACGGGCTCACGGCCGGGGCGGGCTACCTGCTCGGCAGCGCGGTGCCGGGCGTGGCCGACCTGACGGCCCACATCCTCTGGGGCACGATGACCGCGAAGCTGCCGTCCCTGCGGCCGCTGCTGGAGGCGCGGGCCCCTGCCATCGCCGGCCTCTCCGACCGGATCGCCGCCCTGCCGGAGCAGGCGGCGTTGCGCGCACGCAGCGATGCCGCCTATGGCGAGGAGTGGTGCAGCGGCCAGATCGAAGCCTCGCTGCGCGCCGTGGTCTGAGGGCTAATTCTCCAGCCGCCGCACCTCGCAGAGGGCGGCGCGCAAGGGCACCGAGCCGCTGACCGGGTCGACCGCGTCCTGGCCGATCACCAGGTTGAAGTTGGCGGTGCCGGGGCCGACCGCCGGATAGGCTGCGCCCTCGACCTCCGGGCAGGCCTCCCACCAGCCGTGCTGGCCGCAGACCACGCGCGGGTCGAGTTCCGCATCCAGGCGGGCGCGAGCGCGGACCCTTGCCTTGGGGGTCGCGATCTCGACCCAGTCACCGGCGGCGATACCGCGGGCCTCGGCGGCGGCGGGGTGCAGATCGACCTGTGGGTCGGGCGCGCGCCGGCGCAGGCTGGCGATGCCCCGGTGCTGGGTCTCGCAGAACAGCGTGTCCTTGGTGCAGGTCAGGATCAGCGGATAGCGCGTTGCCAGTTCCGGCTGCGAGACCGGGCTGAGCTTGGGTTCCTCGTAACCAGGCAGGGGCGGGTAGCCGGCCTCCAGCAGCGTCTCCGAGTAGAGCTCGATCTTGCGCGACGGGGTCGGGAAGCCGCGTGGGCCTGTCTCCGTCTCCTCCGCGAACTTGCGGTAGCGGGTTTCCAGCGGCAGGCGGATGCCTTCGGGATGGGCGCGCAGCGCCTCCAGGCTCACCCCGCTCGGCGCCAGGCGGTAACGGTAGGCGGCGTCGATGTCGCCCTCCCAGAAGTGTGCGCCCAGGCCCAGCCGGCAGGCCAGGTCGAAGATGATGCGGATGTCGGAGCGCGCCTCGCCGCGCGGCTCGACCAGCGGCTTGCGGAGCTGGATCAGCGAGCAGCCGGCCTCGCTGGTGTCGAAGCCCAGCTTCAGGGCCTCGGCCTCGAAGGCGCTGGTCACCGGCAGCACGATGTCGGCCATCTCGGCCGAGGGGTTCATGAAGAGGTCGGCGTGGATGTGGAAGTCGAGCCGCTGCAGCGCCTCGCGCCCGCGCGCGCCGTCGGCATGGGCCAGCAGAAGGTTGGAGCCGAAGCTAACCAGGCCGCGGACCCGGTAGGGCTCCTCCTCGATCGCTGCGCGGTAAATGTCGGCGGAGGTCACGTGATCGAAGCGGGCCGGCCCCAGGGGATGGCGGTCGAGGCCCAGGGTCTTGGCCTTCTGCGCGGCCGACAGCAGCTCGCCGCCGCCGACGGCGTTGCCGGGCGGGGCCGGGAACTGCACGTTGCCGCCCTTCTGGTCGAAGTTCCCGGTGAGCGCGTAGAGCAGTCCGATGGCGCGCGCCACCTGGGTGGCGTTCGACTGCTGCTCCAGCCCGCTCCAGGCCATGTAGGCCAGCGGGCGATGGGTCCAGAGGGTCTCCGCCGTCGCTTCAAGCAGCGCGCCCGGCACGCCGCTGATCTCCTCGACCGCGTCGGGGCCGAAGGCGGCCGCCAGGTCGCGCAGCTCGGCGAAGACGCTGCGGCAGAGCAGCGGGCCGTCGGCGGTCTGGATGGTGACCTCGGCGAAGAGGTTCAAGCGATCGGCTGGGCGGTCGTAGGCACCGCGGCCGGGATCGTAGACCGCCAGGCCGCTGCCGTCCCAGGCCGCCAGGCGATCGGCCGGCTGGCTCGGGTCCAGCTCCGCGGCGCGCAGCAGGCGGCCGCTGTCGGCGCGCACCAGGTGTGGTGCGTTGGTCCAGGTCTTCAGGAAGTTGGCGTCGTACCAGCCCCTGGCGATCATCAGGTTGATCAGCCCCAGCGCCACCCCGCCGTCGCTGCCGGGCCGGACCTGCAGCCAGTGGTCGGCCTTGCGGGCCAGGCCCGCACGGCGCGGGTCGATCACCACCAGCTTGGCCCCGCGCGCCTGTGCCTTGGCCGCCGCGGTGGCGTGGTCGATGCGCGAGACGCTGGGGTTGTAGCCCCAGAAGAGGATGGTGCCGGCATGCTCCAGATCCGGCATGCAGTCGGCCGGCAGGCCGAGCCCGTAGCTGTAGAGGTTGGCCAGGTATCGGCCCCAGCCGCAGAGCTCCATCGAGACCGCCTGGTTGGGGCTGCCGAAGGCCCGGCGCAGGCGTCCCAGCCAGTCGAAGGAGTCGCTGAGCGCCGAGGTCGAGGGCGACGCGCTGTTGAAGGCGACGCACTCCGGCCCGCCGGCCGCCGCCAGCTCTTTGAGGCGCCGGGCCGCGGTCTCCAGCGCTTCCTCCCAGGTGATCCTGGTCCAGCCCGGGTCGGCGTCGCCCTTGGGGCGGGTCCGCTTCATCGGATGGAGGAGGCGGCGCGGGTGATAGACGATTTCGGGCGCGACCTTGCCCTTGATGCAGAGCGCCTGGCCGGTCGGATGGCTGGGGTCGGCACGCAAGCCGACGAAGCGACCCTCCTCCATCTGGGCGAGCGCGCCGCAGCGCGAGACGCAGAGGGGGCAGTAGGTTGCGATCTCCGTAGTCTCGGTCATCTGGCTGGCCCTTTCCCGCAGTCCGGTGATGCTGGCATCGGGCGTGAGACTAGCACGGCCGCGTGCAGTCGTCGCGGCCCGGGACGGGAGGTCGATGAAGTGGTGACAGCGGCTTCAACTGCTCTTATATTGAGCTTCTGATCAAGAAGGGCGGGCCGACAGGACCTTTGGGCAAGGGCCCTTTCCTGGCGACCGGCTCTGGTAGTGGCATTGGCACCTAAGGGAGATATTCGATGGCCAAGACCCCGAGTGTGGACGAGATGCTGGCAACCCGCGTGGCGCGGCGTGCGGATCTGAAGCCCTATCCCGAATCCTTCATCGACACCGTGATCCCGCGCTACGAGCGCGACCTCTATTCCATCATCGGCCGTTCGGTCTTCGAGGATCCGGCGATGCAGCCGGCGATCAAGATCCAACACCCCTTCAGCGTCTCGATCATCAAGGTCGATCCCGGCAAGGGCGCGGGCCTGCACGCCCATGATACCGAAGAGGTCTTCATGCCGATCACCGGCAAGCTGGCGGTTTTCTGGGGCGACCAGGGCGAGAACGAGGTGGTCCTGGGTCCGATGGACCTGGTGACCGTTCCCATCCACGTGATGCGGGGCTTCCGCAACGTGGATGACAAGCCCATCGAGGTGGTCGCCATCGTCGGCGGCGACGACGGTGGTCGCTTGAAGTGGCACGAGGGTCTGATCGCGGAAGCCAAGGAGCATGGCGGCAGCCTTGACGAGACCGGCTATATCGTTCCGAAGGAGGAAGAGACAGCCTGACCGGAGAGTCGGGAGTGAAGGTTCCGGCTGCCGCTGCAATGCGGAAAGCGGTCGGAACCGGCGAAAGCGCTGCCGCAGGAACCTGTCCGCCAGTCGGGCAGGGGCCTGCGGCTTTTTCGTTGCAGGGGCGCAAAAGGCCTTTGGCTCTGGCGTCCGGCCGCTCACCGCCGGTCACCCGCTGGGAGGCGCGCTCCTGCCGATGCTTGCCTTGCGTGCCAAGCTTCGTCAGCATGGTGGCGCCTTTCCCATAGGCTAAAGTCACGAGCTGCGCAGACTCTTATTGAGCCTGCGATCAATAACGGAACCGCGGTGGGTTCCAAGACAAAGCGGGAGTGCTCGAGCATGCGCTATCTGGTCGGCGTCGATATCGGCGGGACCTTCACGGATTTCGTGGCCTACGATCGCGAGACCAGCGATCTGAAGGTCTGGAAGAACGCCTCGACCCCGGCCGAGCCGATCGAGGGGGTCCTGACCGGCCTGTCGAGCCTGGGCGACGCGGAGGCGGTGGAGCACCTGCGGCTGGGTACCACGATCGCGACCAACGCCTTGCTGGAGCGCAAGGGCGGCAAGGTCGCCTATGTGACGACCAAGGGCTTCAAGGACATTCCCTTCATTCAGCGCGGCAACCGCCGTGCCCACTACGACATGTCCTGGATCAAGACCAAGCCGCTGGTGAAGCGCGCCGACTGCTTCGAGGTGACGGGGCGCATCGACCGCGACGGCCAGGTCCTGGAAGCGCTCGACGAGGACGAGGTCCGCGCCATAGCGGCCGAGATCAAGACGCGCGGCGACATCGACGCGGTGGCCGTGGTGCTGCTCTTCTCTTACCTTGACCCCAGCCACGAAAGGCGCGTGAAGGAGATCCTGGAGGAGGAGCTGCCGGACATCCCGGTCTCTATTTCCTACGAAGTGCTGCCGAAGTGGAAAGAGTACGAGCGCGCCTCGACCACCCTGGCAGACGCCTACCTGAAGCCGATCGTGCGGCGCAGCTTCCGCGAGATGCGTCGCCGCTTCTCCGGCCTCGGCGTCGACGGCCGCGTGGTGGTGATCAAGTCGAACGGCGGTGAGGCCGGCCTGGAGGGTGCCATGGAGGCGCCGGTGAACCTCACCGTCTCCGGCCCGACCGGTGGCGTGGTGGCGGCGACCGCGCTGGCCAACAGCCTGGGCATCGACCACCTGGTCACCTTCGACATGGGCGGCACCTCCACCGACTGCTCCACCGTGGTCGACGGCAAGGCCTCCTTCACCACCAACTTCGAGATCGAGTGGGGCATCCCGATCCAGGTGCCGATGATCGACGTGCGCACCATCGGCGCCGGCGGCGGCTCGATCGCCTGGATCGACAAGGGCGGCATGCTGCGCGTCGGGCCGCAGTCCTCCGGAGCGGAGCCGGGACCGGCCAGCTACGGCAGGGGCGGGACCGAGGCCACGGTCACCGACGCCAATCTGATCCTGGGCCGGATCAACCCCGACTACTTCCTCGGGGGTTCCATGAAGCTGGACGTCGAGGCGGCGCGCCAGGCTATCGCCAACCTGGCCCAGCGGCTGGGCATGGGCCGGATCGAGACGGCGCTGGCGATCGTGCAGATCGCCAACAACAACATGGTGGGCGCGCTGCGCACCGTGCTGCTCGAGCGGGGCCTCGACCCGCGTGACTTCTCGCTGCTGGCCTTCGGCGGCGCGGGACCGCTGCATGCCTGCGACCTGATCGAGATGGCCGGCATCCCGCGCGCGGTGATTCCGAACCATCCGGGTCAGTTCTCGGCCTACGGCTTCATCATGACCGACGCCCGGGTCGACAAGCAGCGCACCCTGCAGGGCACCTCGACCAAGCTGGACCGGGAGTGGTGCACCCAGGCGCTGCAGGAGCTGGTGGGCGACGCCGTCGGCGAGCTGGAGCGCCAGGGCTATTCGGACGATATCGAGGTCATCCAGACTTTCGACCTGCGCTACCTCGGCCAGAACTATGAGCTGGAGCTGCCCTACGCCGGGGCGACCTTCGACGACGCCGGTCTGGCCAAGCTGTGGCAGAGCTTCCACGAGGCGCACGAGGCCCGCTTCGGCTTCTCGATCCCCGGCGAGACCATCGAGCTGGTCAACGTCTCGGTGGCCGCCATCGCGCCCTCGCACAAGCCGGCGGAGCTGAGTGTGCCGGCGGCGGAGGGCGCACCGCAGGCCCACGGCCTGCATCCGGTGCACTTCGAGGACGGCAGCCACGAGCTCTCGGTCTACCGCCGCGGCGACCTGCGCCACGGCCACAAGATCGCTGGTCCGGCCCTGATCGAAGAGCCGGCCTCGGTCACCGTCATCCGGCCCGGCCAGCACGCCGAGGTCGACGCCATGGGCAACATCATCGTTACGCAAGGAGCCTAGAGGGATGGATCTGGTCACGATGAACATCCTGGAATCGACCATGGTGTCGATCTGCCGGGAGATGGGCATCACGCTCATGAAGACCTCCTACTCGACGATCTTCAACGAGGCCTTGGACTTCACCTGCGGGCTGGCCGACAAGAACGGCGAGATGATCGCGGTGGCCGAGTTCTGCCCGGCGCAGATCGGCGGCATGCCGCTGCTGATCAAGTCCTGCGTGCGCGAGCTGGAGCAGGAGGGGATCGAGGAGGGCGACGTCGTCGTCCACAACGACCCCTATCGCGGCGGCCTACACACGCCGGAGCACACCTTCTTCAAGCCCATCTTCGTGGACGGCGAGTTGCAGGGCTATGCCGTCTCGATCGGCCACATCGCCGAGGTCGGCGGCATGGTGCCGGGTGGCTTCTGCGGTGAGGCCACCGAGATCTTCCACGAGGGCCTGCGGGTGCCCCCGGTGAAGATCAAGCGCCGCGGCGTCGACAACGAGGATGTCTGGAAGCTGCTTTTGGCCAACGTCCGCACGCCGCGCTACAACTATGGCGACCTGCGCGCGCTGATCTCCGCGGTCGACCTGGGCGAGCGGCGGATGAAGGAGATCTTCGCCAAGTACGGCACCAAGAAGGTCGAGGAGACCGTCTCCGACCTGCTGGACTACTCGGAGCGCCGGATGCGGGCCGAGCTGGCGGAGATCCCGGACGGCACCTACCGCTTCGAGGATTCGGTGGAGAACGACGGCATCGAGGCCAAGCGCTTCGACATCAAGGTCGCGGTGATCAAGAAGGGCGACGGCGTCATCGTCGACTACTACGGCTCCTCGCCGCAGGCGCGCGGGCCAATCAACGCCACCCTGGGCGTGACCTGGTCGGCGACCTACAACGCCATCCTGCACCTGACCGATCCCACAATCCCGAAGAACGGCGGCTGCTTCCGGCCGATCAAGGTGCTGGCACCGCCGGGCACCGTGGTGAACGTCGACTATCCGGCCCCGGAGGTGGGCGGCAACACCGAGACTCACCCGCGGATCGCCGGTGCGGTGATCGGCGCGCTGGCCCAGGCCATTCCGGAGCGGGCGATGGCGGCCGAGGGCTGCACCCACTGCAACTTTGTCTTCGGCGGCCACGACAAGGTCCATGACGAGTACTTCGCCTGCTACGACATCGAGGTCGTGGGCTGGGGCGGGCGGGCCTATGCCGACGGCAACGACGCCTGCGACTCGATGAACGGCAACTGCCGCGTCATCCCGGTCGAGGTCTTCGAGACCCGCTTCCCCTTCCTGATCGAGGACTGGCGCTTCCTGCCGGACAGCGGCGGGGCCGGCAAGTACCGCGGCGGGCTGGGCTACGAGAAGACCTTGCTCTGCCTGAACGACGAGATCATCGCCAGCCAGATGACCGACCGGCACGAGCTGGAGCCCTGGGGACTGGAGGGCGGCAAGCCCGGCATGCGCGGCGCCACCCTGATCAAGCCGAAGGGCGAGAAGGACTGGATGACCGTGGTCCAGGCGTTCAACAAGAACTCCAGTTCGAAGTATTCCAACATCACCATCCGCAAGGGTGACCGGGTGAAGCTGGTGATGCCCGGCGGTGGCGGTCACGGCGACCCCTCGGGGCGTCCGGTGGAGGCCGTTGCGGCCGACCTGTCGGAAGGCTACATCACGCCCGAAGGCGCCAAGCGCGACTACGGCTATCAGGAGGCAGCGGAATGAAGTTCTCGGCCAATCGCCTCTACGTCGAGCGCTACCTGAAGTGCAAGAACTGCGGCATCCTGGTCTATGAGAACGACCCGGAGCAGGTGAAGGCGGAGGACGGCACGCTTTTCTGCTCCACCTGGTGCCAGGACTGGGATGCCAAGCGCGAGCCGGAAGCAGGGTAGCGCAAGCGCGGAGCGCGATCGGGTGGAGTTGCCCGATCGCGTGAATCCGGCCACTATTCAATGACTTAGAGCAGGGTGACGTCATCCTGCTCTAAGACAGATCCAATGCGTTTTACGAACCCATCTGGCTTGGTCTCGGTCTCCGCCTGGAGTCATGCGGGAGACCTGCGTGGGCGGACGAAACGCGTCGTTCGGAACCAACTGACTTTGTACCCGGAGCGGGATGAACCGGACGGCAGCGGAGCGAGCCCGCAACAGGGATGCGGGGTGGCAGGTCCTCTGACCTCTTTTGGAAGGGACCCTCGTCGATGCTTGACCCCAAGCCTGCCAACTACACGATCCAGAGACTGAGCTCGGCCGACGAAGCCTACTTTCGTGGCATCCTCGCGGTCTTTGCGGAGGCTTTCGAGGAACCTGATGTCTTCCTCGAGAAGCAGCCCTCTGCCGCCTACCTGCGGGAGATGCTCGCCGGCGAGGATTTCATTGCCCTGGCGGCCCTGGAGGGCGATCGCGCCATCGGTGGGCTGGTCGCCTACGTCTGGCGGAAGTTCGAGCAGGAGCGCAAAGAGATCTACATCTACGATCTGGGCGTCGTCGCGGATCATCGGCGAAAGGGCGTTGCGGCGGCCCTCATTGCAGAGTTGAAGCGGGTAGCCGCGGAGATCGGGGTCTATCTGATCATCATACAGACGGAGCTGGCCAACACGGCCGCAGCGGCCCTGTACCGTAAGCACGGCAAGCCCGAGTCTGTGCTGAGCTTCGACGTGCCGGTCGAATAGAGGGCAGTGGGGGCGAACCCCTATATCGCCCGCTTTGACCTACTCGAACCGCAGGGCCTCGATGGGGTTGAGGCGCGACGCGCGGATCGCCGGGTAGAGGCCGAAGAAGATCCCGACCGCGGCCGAGACCAGGACCGCGCCCAGCACCGTCGCAGGTTCGATGAAGACCGCCCAGCCGGTGACCTCGGAGACCGCGGCGGCCGCCAGGATCCCCAGTAGCAGCCCGATTGCGCCACCCAGCAGGCAGAGCAGCACCGCCTCGGTCAGGAACTGCCGGCGCAGGTCGCGGCGGGTGGCGCCGACCGCGAGCCGCAGCCCGATTTCCCGCGTTCGCTCGGTCACCGAGACCAGCATGATGTTCATGATGCTGATGCCGCCGACCACGAGCGAAATCGAGGCGACCGAGGCCAGCAGCACGGTGAAGGTGTCGGTTGCCCGGTTCTGTGCCGCCATCGCCGCGGCAGGGTTCCAGACTCGGAAGTCGTCGGAGCGGCCGGCGGCGATGCGGTGGCGGTCGCGCAGCAGGCGCTCCAGGTTGTCCTGGACCTGCGGCATCGCCCCGATCCCGGCGGCCTTCACGATGATGTAGTGGAGCGAATCGCGGCTGGTCTCGTGGGCGCCGCCGAGCAGCCGGATGCGAGCCGTGTTCAGCGGCACGAAGACCACGTCGTCCTGGTCGCGCCCGCTGCCGGAGGGGCCCTTGCGGTCCAGCAGGCCGATCACCTCGAAGGGCGCATCGGCGATGCGCACCAGCTTGCCGACCGGGTCCTCTTCGCCGAACAGGCCCTCGGCGACGCTGGTGCCGATGATCGCGACCTTGGCCGCGCGCTCGACCTCGGCCTGCGAGAAGACGCGTCCGGCCGCTAGCGGCCAGTCGCGCACCACGAAGTAGTCAAGCCAGGTACCGTTCACCCGGGTGCGCCAGTTCAGATTCCCGTGGATCACCTGCATGACCCCGCGGATCGAGGGGGCGACCGCCACCGCACCTGGTGTCTCCCGCACGATGGCGGCGGCGTCGGACTCGGTCAGGGTGTGGCGGCTGCCGGCCTCGAGCCTGGCGCCGCCTTCTCTGCCGGCACTGGGTTCGATCATCAGCAGGTTGGCGCCCAGGCTGCGGATCTGCTCCTCGACGCGGACCTGGGCGCCGCGCCCCACCGCGACCATGGTGATGACGGCGGCCACGCCGATGATGATGCCCAGCATGGTCAGCAGGCTGCGTAGGGGATGACCGCGCAGCGAGCGCAGGGAGACGGCGAAGCCTTGCAGCAGGGTCATGATGGCAGGGCCGGCATCGCCGTCTCCTCTTCGACCAGCCTGCCGTCCCTCAGACCGACGATGCGCTCCGCACGAAAAGCCACCAGCGGGTCGTGGGTCACCATGACGATGGTCCTGCCGCGGCTGTTGAGCTCGGCCAGTAGGCCAAGGATCTCGGCTCCCGTCTCGCTGTCCAGCGCCCCGGTCGGCTCGTCGGCGAAGAGGATGGCCGGGTCGTTCACCAGGGCCCTGGCGATCGCGACGCGCTGCTGTTCTCCGCCTGAGATCTGATGCGGCCAGTGATCCCGGCGGTGTGCGAGCCCGACCCGCTCCAGGGCGGCCTCCGCCTTTTGCCGCCGCTCACGGCGTGGCACCCGGGCATAGAGCAGTGGCAGCTCGACGTTCTCGCGGGCGGTGTGGCGGGCCAGCAGGTTGGAAGCCTGGAACACGAAGCCGAGGCGCCGGCAGCGCAGACGAGCCTGCTCGTCGCGGTCCAGGGCGCCGACCTCGCGCCCTTCGAGCAGGTAGCGCCCGGAGGTCGGCCGGTCGAGCAGCCCCAGAACATGCATCAGGGTCGACTTGCCGGATCCGGAGGGGCCCATGATCGCGACGAACTCGCCGTCGGCGATCTCCAGGTCGATCTCCTTCAGGGCCTGAACCGCGCCGCTTCTGGGGGTGAAGGCGCGGGACAGGGCCTCGGTACGGATCAGCGCCATCGGCTAGAACCCGAGGCGCAAGCCGAAGAGGCCGGGGCGCTCCGCCTTGGCGGTCTCGCCGAGGATCACCTGGCCGCCGGCCACCAGGGGGCCGTCAATGACTTCCGTGACGGCGCCGTCGCTGAGGCCGGTGCGGATCTCCACCGCCTGCGGCCCGCCGTCTTGCAGGCGCCAGACCCGCCGCTGGCCGGCAGCCTCCGGGTGGACTGCCGGCGGGGACGAGGGCTGGTACCGCAGGGCGCCGTTGGGAATCAGCAGCACATCGTCCCTGGCATCGACTGCGATGCGGACGAGGGCGGTCATGCCGGGCAGCAGCAGGAGCTCGCTGTTGTCCACGGCGATCACCACCGTGTAAGTCACGACGTTCTGTACCACCTCCGGCGCCTTGCGGATCTCGATCACCCGGCCCTCGAAGCTGCGGCCGGGGAAGGCATCGACCGAAAAGCGCGTCGCCTGACCCACCTGGATCTGGCCGATATCGGCCTCGTCGATCCGGGCGTGCACCTCCATCTCGGCCAGGTCGTGGGCGATGGTGAAGAGGGTAGGGGCCTGCAGGCTGGCGGCCACGGTCTGGCCCAGCTCGACGCTGCGCTTGATGACGATGCCGTCGATCGGCGAGCGGATGACGACGCGCTCCAGGTCGATCTCGGCGCGCCTGAGGGCGGCCTCCGCCATCTGGATCGCCGCCGCCTTGACCTTCTCCTGTGCCTCGGCGCTACGCAGCTCGCTCTCGACCGACAGCATGGTCATGCGGGTGCTCTCGACCTCGCGGGCGGAGATCGTGCCGCGGGAGCCCAGGGTCCGCTTCGCCTTGAAATCGGCTGCCGCGTCGCGGTAGCGGGCATCGGCCCCGGCGGTGGCGGCCCGCGCGGCCTCGGTCTCGGCCCGGGCCAGGGAGAGCCGGGCGGCGGCCTCGTCCACGGCGGCAGCGAAGGTCTGCTGATCCAGGCGGGCCAGCGGTTCCCCGCGGCGGACTTCGCTGTTGTAGTCGGCGTCGAGCTCGGCGATCTGGCCGGAAAGCTGCGAGCTCACCTCGACTGTGTCGACCGCCTCGACGACTCCGGTGGAGGTCACCGCGATCTCCACAGCGCCGCGTTCCACCGCCGCTGTCCGGAACGTTATGCTTGTGCCGGTGGCCGTGGGGACCGCGAAGTAATAGACGGCTGCTGCGAGCAGGGCTGCACAGACCGCGGCAATCACCAATCCCTTCATCTGCAGTCAGCCGCAGTCGGACTGTGGCGAGCGCTACCCGTGACTGGCAGTGCCCGTCGTCTCAGAGCCTTGTTCGGTATAGTCTTGTTTTTGCAACTAATCGGATAAGAACCGTTTCCCACCTGCAGAAGCCTCCCGGTTTGATTTTCAGTCTAGCAAGCTTTCGTGGTCGGTCAAAATTCCTTTAAACCGACACCGCAACGCCGGGTCGTGTGAGCAAAATTTGACAAGTAGAATTCTTATTCTTAGAATATCCGCTCTTGTAAACAAGAAAAAACGGGAGGGATTCCAATGCGTACCATGATTCTTGCGCTTTTGGGTGGTCTTGTCTTAGCTGCGCCGGCCTTTGCAGATCAGGAAAGCCCGCCGGGACAGGAGCATTGCAACTGGGGCCAGCTCACCAGTTCACAGATCGCGGGTGGGTTTGAACAGGGCCCCCATTCGGCCGACCCTTCCGACGATGGGCATGGCCCGGGGACCCTGGACGAGCCGCGTGCCGGGTTGCCTAATGTCGTTGAGCAGGGCAACCTGCAGGCCACCTGCGAATTCATTGCCGGAGAGGTCGACTAGACCTTTAGGATGTGTACGGGATGGGCCGGGTCGCCTCGTGGCGGTCCGGCCCGTCTGCTTTGCGACCTAGAGCAGAATGACGTCCAATCGAAACGATCTGCCGTCTGAATCCTGCTCTACCAGTTTGAAACATAGAGCGGATTCATGGGATCAAGTGAGTCCACCTGATTGCGATCTGCTCTAGGCCTTCATCGCCGGACTCCACCTACGCTGTTAGTTTGGGGCAAGCGTGGGGTTGTCAGGCGAGCCTCTGCGGCGTCGGGCAAGGAGAGCCGGGGACCGCTCCTATAGCCAGACGAAGTCCGCCGCCGTCAGGAGGTTGGCAGCGGAGACGCCGTTCACCAGGAAGGCGATATCCGCGCTGCCGTCGCCGTCTTGGTCGACTTGGACCTGCCGGGCGCCGGCGAATCGGGCCTCGGAATTGCCGCTGGCGGAGAAGGTGGCAGACTCGATATAGCTGAAGCTGCCGACCTCCAGGCCTGTGGCGAAGACCAGCCTGTCCTCGCTGTTGGCCGCATTCGCCTGCACGCCGTCAAAGTCTCGAATCACCGGGCCGCCGAACCCGCCCGATCCCAAGGGATTGCCGTTGAAGAAGAAGGAGTCGGCACCCGAGCCGCCGAAGGCGGTATCGCCGTTGCCCAGTCTCACGGTATCCGCACCGCTTTCGCCCTTCATGCGGTCGGCTCCGTTGCCGCCGATCAGCAAATCGTCGCCGTCACCGGCCTCGAGCGAATCATCGCCGCCGAAGCCGCGGAGCTGATTGCTGCCGGTGTTGCCCTGAAGCGTGTTGTTCAGGCTGTTGCCGCCGGCGTTGATGTCGCCGAAGGTGCTCTGCAGACGCAGGTTCTCGATGAAGGCCGTCGCGGTGCCGTCCGGCAGCGTGTAGTCGGTCTCTGCTCGCACCAGGTCCGTGCCTTCGCCCGAGAACTCCCGCACGACATCGGTGGAGGTGTCGACGACGAAGGTGTCGTCGCCCAGTCCCCCCTCGGCGGTATCGCCGGCCGAGCGGCCGTTCAGGATGTCGTCGCCACTCATGCCGAACAGGAGGTTGCTGGCAGAGTTGCCGACCAGGGTGTTGGCTCTCGAGTTGCCGACCAGGCTGGCCTCGCCGGCCACCTCGTTGATGTTGGCGCGCTCGACATAGCCTTCGAGCCCGCCGGCCAAGGTATAGGCCGTTGCATCGGAGCGCAGCACATCTTCCGCGCCGCCGGCGGCCGTCTCACGCACCACATCGGCGCTTGTGTCGACGATGAAGGTGTCGTTGGCGGCGCCGCCTGCGGCGGTGTCGACGCCCGAGCCGCCGTTCAAGCGATCCGAGCCGATGCCGGCGTAGAGGGTGTCGGTTCCGGAGCCACCGCCCAAGCGGTCGTTACCGTCGGCCCCGTAGGCGGTATCGACACCCTGGTCACCGAGGAGGGTGTCCCTCCCGCTGCCGCCTCGGGCGGTATCGTCCCCCTCGTCGCCGCGCACGAGATCGTCGCCGCTACCGCCATAGATCCTGTCATTGCCCGAGTTCCCTCGGAAATCATCCTCGCCGCCGCTACCACGGATCAGGTCATCCCCATCCGCGCCATAGGCGATGTCGTTACCCAGGCCGCCGTCGATCTCGTCGGATCCCTGGTCTCCGTAGATGAGATCCGCTCCGGAATTGCCGTTGAGCGTGTCATCCCCTTCGTCGCCAGTCAGGAAGTCGCTCCCACTTCCGCCGGCAACATCGTCGTCGCCGCTGCCGCCCATGAGGAAACTGTCGTCGCCCCAATCGCCATAGAGGCGATCGTTTCCGCTTTCGCCAAGCAGCGCCTCGTCGTCTCCACTTCCGCCGAAGACAAGGTCGTTCCCGCCGCCTCCGACGAACGAAAGGTCCTCGCCACTCTCACCCCGGATGACATCGATTCCGTCGCCGCCTCGAAAATTGAAGTCCGCTCCAAGGCCGGCGATGAGGACATCGGCACCGTCCTGGCCAAAGACGTTCCTGTCTTGACCCGACCCGGTCACGACCAAATCGTTGCCGCTGTTTCCTTCGAGCGCCGTCTCTTGCCCGCTGCCACCGAAGATGGTGTCGGTACCGGAGCCGCCCCTGAGTGACCTGTCGTCACCGCGGCCGCCATAGAGAAGGTCTGTGCCGTCACCGCCGTAGAGCGCATCGTCGCCCGCCTTGCCCAAGAGCTGATCGCTTCCGGTCTGACCATCGAGCCTGTCGGAGCCGCCGTCACCGTAGAGCGCCGTGTCGTTCCCGCTTCCTCCATAGATCCGGTCGTCGCCCGTACCGCCGAAGAAGTATCCGTCGTCTCCGGCATCGCCCGAGAGGGTGTCGTTGCCGGAGTTCCCGCTGAATCCCGTATCCGTCCCGAGGCCGGCGAAGAGTCGATCGTCTCCTTCGCCGCCGTGAAGCAAGTGGTCGTCGCCCGTGTCGCCATAGAGCCGATCCTCGCCGGAGTCTCCGTAGAGGGCGTAGTCGCTGCCGCTACCACCGAAGATGCTGTCGAGGCCTGAGCCGCCTCTTAAGTATTCGTCGTCGCCGAGACTGCCATAGAGGCTGTCTGCGCCGCCGTCACCCGCGAGGGAGCGGTCGCTCCCTCTGTCGCCGTAGATATGATCGTCGCCCGTTCCTCCATAGAGGGCCCCGTCGTTTCCGTTTCCTCCGAAAAGGAAATCATTGCCGGAGCCGCCGCTCAGGTAGCTATCCGTACCGAGGTCGCCGAAGAGGAGGTCGGTCCCATCGTCGCCGTCGAGGAGGGAGTCATCGCCCGCATCGCCATAGAGACGGTCGTTGGCGGATCCACCGAAGAGGCTTGTGTCGCTGGCAGAGCCGCCGAAGAGCGAATCCTGTCCCGATCCGCCAAAGAAGGTGATGTCCGACCCGCCGTCGCCATAGAGGCTGTCGTTGCCTTCATTGCCGATGAGGGCCGTGTCGTCGCCTGAGCCACCGTAGAGACGATCTTTACCATAGAAACCGAAGAGGGAGGTATCGCTGCCGCTGTCGCCCCGGACCTCGTCATCTCCATGTCCGCCAACCAGCTCAACATCTGCTCCCAGACCGCCGCGGAGCGTATCGTTGCCGCTGTCGGCGTAGAGGAAGCCATCATCGCCGCTGCCGCCATAGAGGTAGTCGTCGGCGGAACCACCGAAGAGGCCCAGGTCTTTCCCGGAGCCTCCTGCAACTCGATCGGTTCCGGTGCCGCCGATCAGGAAGCTATCCGCACCGTCTCCACCATAGAGGCTGTCGCTGTCGTCGCCGCCGACAAGGAAGCTATCGTCGCCTGAGCCGCCATAGAGGCGGTCCGCGCCGTCGTTGCCGAGAAGAGAGGTGTCGTTGCCGGTCTCGCCGCGGATCTCGTCGTCTCCGGTGCCACCGCCTAAAGCGTAATCTCCTCCCTGTCCGGCGAGGAGGCTGTCGTTGCCATCGTCGCCGTAGAGGAATCTATCGGCGTCGCTACCACCATAGAGATAATCATCGGCGGATCCACCGAAGAAGCTTGTGTCGCTGGCAGAGCCGCCGAAGAGCGAATCCTGTCCCGATCCGCCAAAGAAGGTGATGTCCGACCCGCCGTCGCCATAGAGGCTGTCGTTGCCTTCATTGCCGATGAGGGCCGTGTCGTCGCCTGAGCCACCGTAGAGACGATCTTTACCATAGAAACCGAAGAGGGAGGTATCGCTGCCGCTGTCGCCCCGGACCTCGTCATCTCCATGGCCGCCAACCAGCTCGACATCTGCTCCCAGACCGCCGCGGAGCGTATCGTTGCCGCTGTCGGCGTAGAGGAAGCCATCATCGCCGCTGCCGCCATAGAGGTAGTCGTCGGCGGAACCACCGAAGAGGCCCAGGTCTTTCCCGGAGCCTCCGACAATTCGATCGGTTCCGGTTCCGCCGATCAGGAAGCTATCCGCACCGTCTCCACCATAGAGGCTATCGCTGCCGTCATCGCCCTCGAGGTAATCGTCATCGCCCTGGCCACCAAAGAGGCGGTCACCGCCGTCACCTCCGACGAGCGAGTCCTCTCCGAACCCGCCGTAAAGCAAATCATCGTCTTCGTCGCCGCTCAGGAGATCGTTTCCACTGTCTCCGAACAGCGAATCATCCCCGGCGCCACCGGAGAGCAGGCTATCGTTGCCGTCTCCCCCGAAGAGAAGATCAATTCCGCCGCCTCCGATCAGACGCGTATCGCTGTTGGCGCCGCCATAGATGCGATCGTTCCCAGAGCCACCTTGAAGCGTCCGATCGACCCCGGTCCCACCATAGATCAGGTCATCGCCCGATCCACCGAACAGGCTGGAATCGTTGCCGTCATCGCCGCTCAGGGTGTCGAGGCCGATGCCGCCGGAGAGGAGGCTATCGTCGCCGCTGCCGCTTTGCAGGACGTCGTTGCCGCTGCCTCCGAAAAAGCTTCGCTCCGCACCGGTGCCACCGGTGAGGAGATCGGCCCCACTCCCACCGAACAGCCTGGCATCGTTGCCATCGCCACCATTGAGCGTGTCGAGGCCGCTGCTGCCGAAGAGGTAGCTGTCGTTGGCAGCGTTGCCGTTGAGGATGTCGTCGCCGGCGGAACCGAGCAGGCTCTTGTCCGCACCATTTCCGCCGGAGATCAGATCGTTCCCGTTGCCACCATCCAGGCTGGTGTCGTTACCGGCGTCCCCGAAAATACTATCGTCGCTGTTGTTGCCGCTGAGGGAGATGTCATTGCCGCCACCGCCGAAGACCCTATCTCTACCTCCGGCGCCGCTTAGGAAGGTGTCGCTGTCATTGCCGCCATAGATCCGATCGTCGCCATTGGCTCCCAGCAGAGCGATGTCATTCCCGGTCTGCCCGCGGATCAGATCGTCGCCGGACCCGCCCGACAGATAGGAATCGATCCCTCCGCCACCATCGATCAGGTCTTGGCCCGTGTCGCCGTACAATCGGAGATCGTTGCCGCTTCCGCCATAGAGGCTGTCGTTGCCGGTCGATCCATCCAGGTGACCGTCGGCGCCGCTGCCGCCATAGATCTTGTCCAGATCCGCGCCGCCGATCAGCGAGCTGTCGTTTCCTTCGCCCCCGCGGACCTCGTCGGCACCGCTGCCTCCGTAGAGACCAACGTCGTTGCCCGTGCCCCCGTCGATAAGATCGTCGCCGGCGCTGCCGGCCAGCAAGCTGTCGTCGCCTGCGCCCCCGCGGACCTCGTCGGTTCCGCTGCCTCCGTAGAGGCCAATGTCCGTGCCGCTTCCCCCGTCGATGCTGTCGTTGCCGGCACCGCCGAACAGAAAACGATCGTCGCCACTGTCACCGTAGAGCGAGTCAGTGCCGTTGTTGCCCAGAAGAGAGTGATCGGCACCGGTTCCGCCAAAGACCTGGTCATCGCCGTCACGTCCGAAAAGTGACGTGTCGTTGCCGTCTTCGCCCCTGAGAACATCGACGCCGGTATCTCCGAAGAGCCTGTCCTCTCCAGAGCCACCGAAGAGTTGATCGAGCGATCCGGCGCCTGAGAGCGTGTCGTTGCCGGTGAACCCAAAGATCTGATCGGCCGCGTTGGTGCCCACCAGATAATCGTTTCCTGTCGTACCTAAAATAATCGCCATGGCCAAATCTCCCTTTGGCCAGTATTGCGCAGGTGACCTTCTCTTGTCGGAAAAAGTTTGCCGGAGGCTTGGTATGAGCGGAACCGGCACAGCCATACGGCAGCAGAGAAAGCGTAGTTTTGCGAGGGGCGAGCACCGGTCAGTCTACTCGGGGTGCGGGCTGGCCGAACCCACCGTGTCCGGGCGCACCGGTGCTGTGATCGGCAGGATCGCGGGCCAGTCTTGGCGAAGCCTCGATCTCGCCTGGCCCTCGACCGGATTTCAGATCGTTCCTCCTTTTAGCGGGGTAGCACTTGGGTGGCTGCGTGCCGCAGTGGATGTCCTTGCTTATCATCCGCGCCGTCTTAGACTGTCCTCAGCGCCGTGCTGCACGCGACTCTTGGCGCATAAATCCAGGGATTGTCGGTAGGATGGCAGTCAACAGAGATTCAATCCAACGTGTCTACTCGAACAATCGCGAAATCGCCGAGTGGGCGCGGACGATCGGCGATGCTGATATTGCTTTTGAGAGCAGTATACGGCTTGATATACACGCTATGGTTCGGGCGTTGCTCTTGTCGCTGATGGAGCAAGAGGTTGCGGGCGCCCTGGTCGAAGTCGGTGCCTACGATGCGGCCTTCAGCCGAGAGGTGGTCGAGCGCCTGCCTGACACGCGTGCCCTGGCGTTCGAGGCCAATCCCTACGTCTACGACGGCTTCGCCGCCGAGCTGTCGGAAGCGGGCGTCGACTATCGGCACTTGGCCATCAGCGAGGGACTCGGTGAGGTCGATCTCTTCGTTCCGCTGGTGTTCGACGCGCGTCCGGCCGATCCAGTGAACAAGCTGTCGGGGCTGGTGCCACGGACCAGCGAAGAGGCGGCGCAGCGCGTGAAGGTGCCGTCCGATAGCCTGGATGGGGTGCTCGGCAGGGAGGATCTGCGCGACCCGATCGCGCTTTGGATCGATGTCGAGGGGGCGCAGCGCGAGGTTCTGGCCGGCGCCGGAAAGACCCTGGATCGCGCCATGGCGGTCTTCATCGAGGTGGAGACCGACGACTACTTCGAGGGGCAGGCGCGGGCACAGGAGGTGCTGGGCGGGATCAGGGCCAAGGGCTTCGCACCGATCGCCAGGGACATCGAGGCCGCGAAGCAGTACAATGTCCTGCTGCTGCGCAAGGCCCTGATCGCCAAGAGCTGCGAGGTGATCCTGCGCCACCAGGCCGCTATCCTCGATGCCATCATGGCGGCGGCGCCGCGCTCGCCCCAGCGTCGCTCAGGATCGTCCGACTGAGCCCACCCTCTTTTCAGGCTCGCATTCGCGATCCCTGGGGGTCGTAGAGCGCGCCGGCTTGCACCTCGGCCGCGTAGAGCTGGCCGTTGATCTCGATCTGTAGTCGCCGGCCGGGGACGCAGAGGTCGCTACGGAGATAGCCCAGGGCCATCGACTTGCCCAGGTGGTGGGCATAGCCGCCGGACGAGACATAGCCCACCGCCGTCTCGCCATCGAGGATGGCCTCGTCGCCGGAGACGTCGATGTCGTCGGTCTCCACCACCAGGGTGACCAGGCGGCGTTTCGGCACCTGGCCGCGTTCGGCTTCGGCTGCCGCCTTGCCGACGAAGTCCTTGTTCCAGTCGATGAAGGCGTCCAGGCCGCTTTCCGCCGGGGTGAAGTCGGGGCGGTAGTCCAGGGTCCAGGCGCCCCAGTTCTTCTCCAGCCGCAGCGACATCAAGGCTCGCGCACCGTACCAGCGCAGGCCCCAATCCTGCCCGGCCGCCTCGATCGCCTCGCCCAGGCGGAGCTGGTACTGCGGCGCCACGTAGATCTCGTAGCCGAGTTCGCCGGAAAAAGAGAGGCGAGCCAGGATCGCCGGCACCCCGGCGACGAAGGTCCGGCGGATGTCGCGGAAGCGCAGTGCCTCGGCCGTCACCGGATCGCGGCAGAGGCGGGCGAGCAGGTCACGCGACCGCGGGCCGGAAATCGCGATGCCGTGAAAGTCGTCGGATCGGTTGCGATAGGTCACGCCCTCGGCCGGAAGCGCGGCCTCAAACCAGCGGCGGTGTGCTTCCTGCATGGCGCCGGAGCCGAGGATCAGGAAGTCCTCCGGCCCCAGGCAGGCGACCGTGAGGTCGCCGTAGAGCCGGCCCTTGGGCGTCAGCATCGGCGTGAGCGCCAGGCGGCCGGGCTTCGGCAGGCGGCCGGCCAGGATGCGGTCGAGGAAGCTGCGCGCGCCCGGCCCGGTGACCTGGTGCTTGGCGAAGTTGGCGATCTCGATGCAGCCCACCGCCTCGCGGACTGCCTTCACCTCGCGGCCGACGTAGGCATGGGCGCGCGAGCGGCGGAAGCTGGGCTCCTCGTGCGCGTCCTCCGGCCCGTCGGCGAACCAGAGCGCATGCTCAAGCCCGAAGGCCTGGTCCATGACCGCGCCCTTGGCCACCAGCCGGTCGTAAAGCGCCGTGGTCTTCTGCCGCCGGCCCTTGGGCAGGGTCTCGTTGGGGAAGGTCATGACGAAGCGGCGCTCGTAGTTCTCGGCCGACTTCACCGTGCCCCACTCGGGCGTGGCGAAGTCGCCGAAGCGGGCGATGTCCATGGCCCAGACGTCGATCGAGGGTTCGCCCTCGATCATCCACTCCGCCATGGTGAGCCCGACGCCGCCACCCTGGCAGAAGCCGGCCATGACTCCGACCGCGGCCCAGTAGTTCTTCAGGCCCGGCACCGGCCCGATCATCGGATTGCCGTCGGGACCGAAGGTGAAGGGGCCGTTGATCATGTCCTTGATGCCGGCGCCGGCCAGCGCCGGGATGCGCTCGAAGCCCATCTCCAGGCGGTCGGCGATGCGGTCCATGTCGGGCTGCAGCAGCTCGTGGCCGAAGTCCTGCGGCGTGCCCTCAACCTTCCAGGGGGTGGAGACCGGCTCGTAGGTGCCGAGCAGCATGCCGTGGCGCTCCTGCCGGAAGTACATGTTGGCCTCGTAGTCGACGCCGGCGGGCAGGCGGTCCTCCGGGGCGCGGGCGACGATCTCGGGGATCGGCTCGGTGATGAGGTAGTGGTGTTCCATCGGCTGCACCGGCAGGTGCAGGCCGGCCAGCCGCCCGACCTCACGGGCCCAGAGGCCGCCGGCGTTCACCACCATTTCGGCGCGGATGGTTCCCTTGGGCGTCACCACCTCCCAGCTCCCGTCCGGCTGTGGGTTGGTCTCCAGCACCGGGGTGTGGGTGTGGTAGTCGGCGCCGTGCACCTTGGCCGCCTTGGCGAAGGCGTAGGTGACACCGGAGGGATCGATGTCGCCGTCGAGCGGGTCCCAGAGTGCCGCGACGTAGAAGCGGGGGTCGATCAGCGGGTGGCGCCGGGCGGCCTCCTCGACCGAGATGAACTCCTGGTCCAGGCCCATGGTGCGGGCCTTCGAGCGCTCGCGCTTCAGGTAGTCGTACCAGGTCTGGTTGGAGGCGAGGTAGAAGCCGCCGGTGGCATGCATGCCGACCGAATGGCCCGAGGTCTCCTCGATCTCCTTGTAAAGGCGGATGGTGTAGCCCTGCAGGCGCGAGATGTTGGGGTCCGAGCTGATGGTGTGGATCTGCCCGGCCGCGTGCCAGGAGGAGCCGGAGGTCAGCTCCTTGCGCTCCAGCAGCACCACGTCCTTCCAGCCGAACTTGGCCAGGTGGAAGAGGATGGAGCAGCCGACCACGCCACCCCCGATGATCACGACCTTGGCATGAGACTGCATGACGGCGGAAATCTCCACTCAGTGTCCGGCGCTCACTCTCCGCTCTACTGGCCGGCGACCTGCGTTTCTTGACGACGATCTTGGGTCACAAAGCGACAGCAGTCGAGAGACGGCGCCGAATTCCCTGCGAAGGCGGCGGGGGCGTGCTATCACTTTGCCATAGCTGGCCGACCTCAAGAACTGGGGCGGCAGGCAGAAACGAAACAGGAGGCCACAAGATGGGAATTCTCTCTCGTAGCGTGTCGCTGGGCTGCGCGGCACTGCTTGCCGCCGGCCTGGCCGGCACCACCATGGCGCAGGAGCTCAAGTTCTTCACCATCGGCACCGGCGGCACCGCCTATACCTACTATCCGATCGGCGGCTTGATCGCGAACGCCATCTCCAAGCCGCCGGGATCGCGCGAGTGCGGCGAGGGCGGCAGCTGCGGCGTTGAGGGGCTGATCGCCTCGGCCGTCTCCTCGCGTGGCTCGGTCGACAACGTCAATGCCATCACCTCGGGCCTGCGCAACTCGGGCTTCTCGCAGTCGGACGTGGCCTACTGGGCCTACACCGGTAGCGGCATCATGGAAGGCCAGCCGCCGGCCGAGGACCTGCGTGCCATCGCCGCCCTCTATCCCGAGCACATCCACCTGGTGGCGCTGGCCGACAGCGGCATCAACTCGGTCGCCGACCTCAAGGGCAAGCGGGTCTCGCTGGACGAGCCGGGCTCCGGCACCTACGTCGACGCGCTGCTGATCCTCGAGTCCGCAGGCCTCAGCGCCGACGATATCGAGGCCGAGGCGCTGAAGGGCAACGCGGCGGCCGAGGCCCTGCGCAACGGCAAGATCGATGCCTACTTCGTGGTGGCGGGCTATCCCACCGGCTCGGTCGTCGAGCTGGCCTCCGCGGCGGACATCAAGCTGGTGCCGATCAGCGGGGAGGGGGCCGATGCCCTGGTGAAGAAGTACGGCTTCTTCTCGACCAGCGACATTCCCGCCGGCACCTACGAGGGCGTGGCGGCGACCCCGACCGTCGCCGTGGGCGCGCAGTGGCTGACCAGCGCCAAGGAGGACGAGGAGCTGATCTACCAGATCACCAAGGCGCTGTGGAACAAGGAGACCCGCAAGCTGCTGGACGACGGCCACGCCAAGGGCAAGTCGATCACCCTGGAGACCGCGCTGGACGGTGTCGGGGTGCCGCTGCATCCGGGTGCGGAGCGCTACTACAAGGAAGTCGGCCTGATCAAGTAACGGCCGAATCAGCGAACGGGGCCCGGACGCCAGCGGTGTCCGGGCCTTCTCTTTCGTGGAACCTTGGAGGGCGCGGGTGCAGGACGCAGAGAAGAGCCAGGAGTCGGTCTCGGCCGAAGAGCTGAAGTCGTTGGAGCGGCGCTACGACCGCGAGACCGCCTTCCGGGCGACGGGTCCGCAGATCGCCTTCGTCATCGGCACGGCGCTGGTCGCCATGTCGCTCTATCATTTCTACGCATCGGGCTTCGGCCTGATCCGGGAGATCCTGCACCGCGGCATCCATCTCTCATTCGTCATGGGACTGGCCTTCCTGCTCTATCCCTTCCGGCGCAACCTGGATGACAAGCCGGCGGCCAGGGCCTGGTACCGCTTCCAGGGCGTGCATATCCTGGACATCCTCTTTTCCCTCTTTGCCGTGGCGGTCGCGATCTACCTGCCGCTGCTGCCGCCGGAGGCGTTGGCCCTCCGGGTCGGCAACCCGGCTCAGATCGACGTGGTCATGGGCACTGGCCTGCTGCTGGTGACCCTGGAGATCAGCCGCCGTTCCGTCGGCCCGACCCTGCCGATCATCGCGCTGATCTTCATCCTCTTCGCGCTCTTCGGGCCGCTGGCGCCGGGGGCGCTGAAGCACGGCGGGACGAGCTGGCCGGGGCTGATCAACCACCTCTACATGACCAACCAGGGGATCTACGGCCTGGCGATCGGCGTGATGGCCCAGTACGTCTTCCTCTTCATCCTCTTCGGCGTGCTGGCGACCCGTATCGGCCTGGGCCAGCTCTTCATCGACCTGGCGATGGTGCTGGCCGGCCGCTATGCCGGCGGGCCGGCCAAGGTGGCGGTCTGCGCCTCGGGCTTCATGGGCACGATCTCCGGTTCCTCGATCGCCAACACGGTCACCACCGGGGCACTCACCATCCCGGCGATGAAGCGGGTCGGCTATCCGGCGCACTTCGCCGGTGCGGTCGAGGCGACGGCCTCCACCGGCGGCCAGATCACCCCGCCGGTGCTGGGCGCGGCCGCCTTCATCATGGTGGAGTATCTGGAGATCCCGCTGCGCGAGGTGCTGCTGGCCTCACTCTTCCCGGCCATGCTGCACTACTTCGGAATCCTGGTGATGGTGCACCTGGAGGCGAAGAAGCTGGGTTTGCGCGGCCTCAGCGCGGCCGAGCTGCCCAATGCCTGGGTGGTGCTGAAGCGCCATTGGCTGACCCTGGCGCCGCTGATCCTGCTGGTCTACCTGATCTTCAGCGGTCGCACGCCCGACTTCGCCGCGGTCTGGGGCATCGTCGCCTGCGTGGTGGTGGGCTTCATCAACCCGGTGAACCGCCTGACCTTCCGCGACCTGCTGGCGGCGCTGGCCGAGGGCGCACGCAACACCCTGGCGGTTGGTGCGGCAGCGGCCTGTGTCGGCATCGTGGTCGGCGTGGTCACCCTGACCGGCGTCGGCTTCCGGCTGGGCTTCATTGTGCTGCAGACCGCCAACGACTTCGGCGGCGTGCTGTCCAGTCTCTGGCCCTTTTCCTACCTGGATATTGCCGCCTGGGCCTTGTTCCTCTCGCTGATCCTGGTGGCGGTGGCCTGCATCGTGATGGGGGCGGGGATCCCGACCACCGCGACCTACATCATCCTGGTCGCGGTCGCCGGCCCGGCCTTGGCGCAGCTCCAGGTGCAGCCGCTGGTCTCGCACTTCTTCGTCTTCTACTACGGCGTTCTGGCCGACATCACGCCACCGGTAGCCTTGGCGGCCTATGCCGCCGCCGGGATCGCCGGAGCAAATCCCTTCCGTACAGGCAACACCGCCTTCCGCCTGGGCATCGCCAAGGCCCTGGTGCCCTTCGTCTTCGTCTATTCGCCCTCCTTGCTGCTGGTGGCGGACGGCTTCTCGCTGGGCGCCTTCATCCTGACCCTGGCAGGCGCGATGCTGGGCATCGGCTGCCTGGGAGCCGCCTTCTCCGGCTACTTCCTGGCGCCGCTCGGGCGCTTCCAGCGCTGGTGGCTGGGTCTAGGCTCGCTGCTCTTCGTGGCGCCGGAGTTCTACTCCATGCTGGTCGGCTTCGTCCTGCTGGGGCCGGTCATTCTCTGGCAGTGGCGGCGGCGTCAGGCGCTGCCGGCCGGGTAGGGCGCGGGCAGGGGGCTCAATACCAGGCCTCCGGCAGTTCGGCCTTGCGGCGGGCGACGTAGTCCTCCAGTTCCTCGCGCTTGGCGGGGTCCAGCGGCGGCGGCTGGTAGTCGGCCAGTAGCGCGTTCCAGCGCTCGTAGGCACGCCGGGCGCTGTCCTTGGCGCCGCGCTCCTCCCACTGCTCGACGCTCTCGCTGTCGGAGAGCACCGCGTCGTAATAGGCCGTCTCGTAGTTCGCCAGGGTGTGGCGGGCACCCAGGAAGTGCCCGGCCGGGCCCACGTCCTGGTAGGCGTTGCGGCCCAGTGCGTTGTCGTCCAGCGCCAGGCCCTGCAGCAACACCTGATAGGCGCCCAGCCGGTCGGCATCCAGCACCAGCTTCTCGTAGCCGGTGCAGAGCCCGCCCTCCAGCCAGCCGGCGGCATGCAGCACGTAGTTGGCGCCGCCCAGCACGGTCGAGAGCATGGAGTCCGCGCTCTCCGCTGCGGCCTGGGCGTCGGGCAGCTTGGAGGCGGTGAGGGAACCGCCGCAACGCAGCGGCACGCCCAGCCGCCGGGCGAGCTGGCCGATCACCAGGTTGGAGAGCACCGGCTCCGGCATGCCGAAGGTGGGCGCGCCCGACTTCAGGCTCATCGAGGAGAGGAAGTTGCCCAGAATAAAGGGCGCGCCCGGACGCACAAGCTGGGTGAAGGCACAACACATCATCGCCTCGGCCAGCGCCTGGGCGATCGAGGCGGCGGTGGTGACCGGCCCCATGGCGCCGCCCAGGATGAAGGGGGCGACGATCATGCCCTGGCCGGCGCGGGAATAGACCCGGATCGCCTCGGTCACCACCTTGTCGACCAGCAGCGGCGAGTTGGTGTTGACGTTGCCCATGATGGTGCAGTGCTGCCCGAAAGTCTCCGCTCCGTGCAGGATCCGGGCCATCGCGATCGAGTCCTCGGCCCGGCCCTTCTCGGTGATCGCGCCGAGGTGAGGCTTGTCGGTGAGGGTCATGTGAGCCAGCAGCATGTCCAGGTGCCGGGTGGAAACCGGGATGTCGCAAGGCTCGCAGGTGACGAAGCCGCTGTGGTGCAGGCTGGGCAGGCTGTGGGTCAGCCGAACCAGGTGCTCCAGGTCTGCCAGGGTTCCGTAGCGCCGGCCGCCCTCCAGGTCGCGCACGAAGGGCGAGCCATAGACCGGGGCGAAGACCTGGGCCTCTTCGCCGATCTTGATCGTGCGCTCGGGGTTGCGGGCGATCTGGAGGAAGCTCGCGGGCGCAGTGCGGCAGAGGTGGCGGATCAGGCCCCTGGGCGCGCGCACCCTGGTCTCGTGCACCTCGGCACCGGCCTCGCGCCAGATCTGCAGGGCGACCGGGTCCTCGCGGAACTCCAGCCCGATCTCCTGGATCAGCCAGTCGGCCTGGTCTTCCAGCCGCACCAGGCCTTCCTCATCCAGGAGGGCGTAGAAGGGGATGCGGCGGGTGACGTAGGCTGGCGCCTTCGCTACCGCCCGCTGGCGCTTCGCCTCACGGCCGCGCGTGGCCCTGGTTCTGGTCGTGCCCATGGGTCCTGTGCCCCGGTGGGAAGGGACTTGGCCCCGAGGCGCAGCTGCAAGGCCGCCGCCTACTGGGACCAGTCAAGTCTGAAACAGGAAGTCGGTGGCCGTCAATTGGTTGGCGGCGCTGAGACCTAGCAGACGGAAGGTGAAATCGCTGCTCCCGTCGCCGTCGTTGTCGACCTGGACCCGGTTGCCACCGGCGACGCGCGCCTCCGAGTTGCCCCCGCCGGAAAAGGCCGCGGCGCCGATGTAGGCAAAGCTGCCGGTCTCCAACCCGGTGGCGAAGACCAGCTTGTCGGCTGCGTTGCCGGCATTCAGGCTTACCCCGTCGAAGTCACCGATCTTGGCGGTGCTCAGGGGGTAGGAGAAGTGGAACCAGTCTGCATCGACCCCGCCGAAGGCGAAGTCGCCGCTGCCGACCTTGATCGTGTCGTCGCCGGCCCCGCCCTCGAGCCGGTCGGCAGCGCCGCCGCCGATCAGGGTGTCGTCGCCCAGGCCGCCCTCCAGGCTGTCGTCGCCGCCCAGGCCGCGCAGGACGTTGTCGCCTCGGTTGCCCACGATCGCGTTGTCCAGGCCGTTGCCGCTGCCGTTCAGGTCCCTACCGCCGCCCAGCAGCCGCAGATCCTCGACGAAGCCATTGGCGGTGCCGCTGGGCAGCGTATAGCTGACGGTGCTGCGGGCTAGGTCGGTGCCGGCGCCGCTGAACTCCTGCAGCAGGTCGGCCTTGGTGTTGACCAGGAAGGTGTCGTCGCCGGACCCGCCCGAGGCCGTATCGACGCCGCTGCCGCCATCGATCCTATCGTTGCCGAGTCCACCGAAGAGATGGTCGGCGCCACTGTCGCCATAGAGCCGGTCCTGGTCGCCGTCGCCCTGCGCGACGTCGTCTCCGGCACCGCCATAGATGCGGTCCTGGCCGTTGCCGGCGTAGATCTGCCGGTCGTCGCCCGCGCCCCCTTGGATGGTATCGTCGCCCAGGTCGCCGAAGAGGAAGGAGTCGTCACCGTCGTCGCCGGCGATCAGATCACCGCCGCTGCCGCCGAAGAGGCGTATGTCGGCCTGGCTGCCGCCGTAGATGCTGTCGGCGCCGGATCCGCCGAAGATGTAGCTGTCCGTACCGCCACGGCCGAAGAGGTGGTCGGCCCCATCCTCGCCGCCGAAGGAGTAGTCGTTGCCGCGACTGCCGAAGACCGTGTCGGCTCCCTGCGCGCCGAACATGAAGTTGTCGTCGCCGTCGCCGCCGGCCAGTGTGTCGCTGGCGCTGCCGCCGTAGAGGTAGGTATCGTTCCCGGACCCGCCGATCACCTGGTCGCGGCCGGCGCCGCCACTGAGGAACCTGTCGGCACCAGAGCCGCCGTTGAGAGTGTCGCTGCCCTGGTTGCCGCTGAGGTTGGTGTCGTTGCCGTTGCCACCGTCGAGCAGGTCGTTGCCGGTACCGCCGGCCAGGAAGAAGTCCTTGCCATTGCCGCCGTAGACCCGATCGTCGCCCTCTGCGCCGAAGAGGGAGGAATCAGCGCCACCGTCGCCGGTGAGGCTGTCGTCGCCGGAGCCGCCGGCGAGCCCACTGTCGTTGCCGCCGCGGCCGGCGATCCGGTCGTTCCCGGACCCGCCAAACAGCCCTGCGTCATTCCCCGTGCCGCCGTAGAGGCCGTCTTGTCCCTGGTTACCGTAGAAGGCGGCGTCATCGCCATCGCCACCATAGAGACGGTCGCCCGCGCTGCCACCGAATAGAAGGGTGTCGCCGCCGCTGCCGCCAAAGAGACTGTCTCGTCCCTGATTGCCGTAGAGACCCAGATCGTTGCCGCTGTCACCATAGATCCGGTCGTTGCCGGATCCCCCGACCAGGTCGTCATCGCCGAAGTCGCCGCCAAAGAGGCGATCGTCGCCGCTATCGCCGAACAGCTTGTCGACGTGGCTGCCACCGAAGAGGCGGTCGTCGCCGATACCGCCGAAGACGAAGGAGTCCCGGTTGCTGCCGCCGTAGACTCGATCGGCTCCGGTGCCACCGTAGAAGACGTCGTAGCCCGGTCCGCCAAAAAGCGTGTCCTGCCCGCCCGCGCCGAACAAGGTATCGTTCCCGCCGACACCATAGAGCGTGTCGTTGCCTCCAAGTCCGAAGATCTGATCGGCGAGCACGCCGCCTGCTATACTATCAGGTCCGTTGGTTCCGGTGAGCGCAACCATTTGCGTGCCTCCCTATTGCTATAGGAGATTCGGATGATCTCTCTACACGCACGCTATATTTACTTTATTCAAAAGAGCATAGCGCGAAGGAGGGAGGCAGGCAAATCGCGGGTGAGGGGGCTCCTATAGCCAGACGAAGTCGGTGGTGGTCAGCAGGTTGGCCGCGGTGACCCCATCGATCAGGAAGGCCTGGTCGGCGGTGCCGTCGCCGTCCTGATCGACCTGAAGCTGTCGCGGGCCGGCGTAACGGGCCTCGGAATTGCCGCCGCCCGAGAAGGCCACGGCACCGACGTAGGCGAAGGTTCCGACCTCCAGACCGCTGCCGAAGACCAGCTTGTCGTCGCTGTTGGCGCCGTTGGCCGAGACCCCGTCGAAGTCGCGGATGACCGGACCGCCGGACCCGGCATTGCCCAGGGCAGCACTGCCGAAGACGAAGGAGTCCGCATCAGCCCCGCCGAAGGCAATGTCGCCGGAGGCCAGGTGCAGGGTATCGTTGCCGGCCTCGCCTTCGAAGTGGTCGGCATCGCGGCCGCCGAAGAGGCGGTCGTCGCCGAGGCCACCGAACAGCGTGTCCTCGCCGTCGTTTCCGCGCAGGGTGTTGTCCCCGCTGTTGCCCTCCAAGGTGTTGTCCAGGCTGTTGCCCACTCCGTCGAGATTGCCGAAACCGCCCTGCAGGCGCAGGTTTTCGATGAAGGCGTCGGCGCTGCCGTTGGGCAGGGTGTAGTCGACCTCGGCGCGCACCAGGTCGGTGCCATGACCGGAGAACTCGCGCACCCTGTCGGCCGTCGTTGTGACGACGAAGGTGTCGTCGCCGCTGCCGCCGGTCATGGTGTTGCTGCCGCCGTTGCCGTTCAGACGGTCGGCACCGCTTCTGCCCAGCAGCACGTTGTCGAAGGAATTGCCGACCAGGAGATCGTCGTTCGCGTTGCCGACCAACTTTGCGTCGCCGGCGGCGTCGTTCGCGTTCACCCGCTCGACCACGACCTCGGCCGTGGTACCGAGGGTGTAGGTGGCTGCGTTGGAGCGCAGCACGTCGTCACCTTGACCGGACTTGTCGTAGATGCGGTCGCTCTCGAGATCGACGATGAAGGTGTCGTTGTTGTTGCCGCCGTAAGCCGTGTCGCTCCCTGAGCCACCGTTCAGGCGGTCGCGGCCCTGGTCGCCGAAGAGGACATCGCTGCCGCTGCCGCCGACCATCCGGTCGCCGTCCTCGCCGCCGACAATCAGATCGTCGCCGCTGGCGCCGAACAGGGTGTCCACGCCGCTGAAACCGTGCAGGCTGTCGTCACCGCTCTCTCCGCGCAGCAGGTCCTTGCCGCTGTTGCCGATCAGGAGATCGTTGCCCTCGCCACCCCAGAGGCGATCGTCACCGTCGCCGCCCTGCAGGCCCAGGTCCTTGCCGTCGCCACCGTAGAGTCGATCGTCGCCGCTGTCACCCTGGAGCGAGCGATCGTCGCCGCTGCCGCCGAAGAGGCTGTCGTTGCCATCGCCGCCTTCGAAGACGGAATCCTTGCCGCTGCCGCCATAGAGACTGTCATTGCCTTGATCGCCGGAGAGATTGGAATCGTTGTCCTTGTCGCCTTGGATCAGGTCGTTACCCGATCCGCCGTAAAGGTCCTGATTGCCTTCCAGGCTGTCGGCGCCCGATCCGCCGAAGAACCGGGCGTCCCGGCCGATCCAGCCGTAGAGTCTGTCGTCTCCGGCACCGCCATAGAAGAACTCGTCGTCGCCTTGGCCGCCGAAGAGCGTATCGGCGCCCTGACCGCCGTAGAACCACTGGTCCATGCCGCTGGCGCCGGCAAGAGTGTCGGCTCCGTTCCCGCCGTAGAGGCCGAGATCCCGGCCGCTGTCGCCGACGACGATGTCGTCGCCGGGGCCCCCGGAGAGGTAGGAATCGTCTCCCAATCCGCCTGCGACCCAGTCGTCCCCGCTGCCGCCATCGAGGAACTGGTCCGCACCGGCGTCGCCCAAAAGGCTGTCGTCGCCGCTGCCGCCGAAGAGGTCTCGATCGCTACCACTGCCGCCGTAGAGGGAGTCCCGGCCGTTCTCGCCCGCGATCAGGCTATCCGCGCCGCTGCCGCCGAAGAGCGTGTCGAAGTCGGCGCCGCCACGCAGGTCAGTGTCGTCCCCGGCGCCTCCGAAAATGCGATCGTGCCCCTCGCCGCCGAAGAGACTGAGGTCGTTGCCGCTTCCGCCCCAGAGGACGTCATGGCCCGACTCACCGCGCAGGTTGGCGTCATCGCCGTCGCCGCCGGCGACCGTGTCGTCGCCGTCGTCGCCGTGCAGGTCCACATCGTTCCCAAGGTAGCCGAAGATCTCATCGTGGCCGGATCCGCCCCACAATTCATTGTCCGTGCCGGCCCCGCCGATGATCAGATCGGCGCCGCTGCCACCCGCGGCCTGTATCAATTGGCCGCCCCAGGTGAGGATGGTGTCGTCACCGCGCTCGCCGAAGGCCTTGATCGCTCCCGGACCCCCATAGATGCGATCCAGACCGGACCCGCCAATCAGGTAGTCGTTGCCGGTCTGGCCCCAGAGACTGTCGTCGCCGCTCTCCCCATAGAGCTGGTCGTCGCCAGCCAGCCCGTAGAGAGTGTCGTCGCCAGCCAGTCCGTAGATCGTGTCCGCGGCGGAGGTGCCGACCAGGCTGTCCGGCCCGCTGGTGCCTTTGATCAGTGCCATGTAAGGGGGTCCCTGTTGTTCGTGCAGCGCCGCCGACTGTGCTGAATATCCTGAGTCGGTCAGGCTTGTACTTCCCGGGTGCTCCCTTATGACCAGATGAAGTCAGTCGTCGTCAATAGGTTGGCGGCGGCCCGGTCGATCACGAAGGCCAAATCGGCGTTGCCGTCGCTGTCCTGATCAACCTGGGTCTGGCGTTCGTTTCACTGACCCTGCCAAACGGTCAGGTCCCTAGATCGTCCGGGCATTGCCCACCTGGAGTGACCCGTCGTCCGGCCAAACATTCGCACGTCGGCCGCTTGGCCTTTGTGGGGATGCCTGAGGTCTCTCAACCGAGACGATGACATGCCTTCTCGTCCGCGAGCCTCTGCCGGGTTAGTATGGCTGTGGAGCAGAGGGATTGCCGGGTGTTGTCAGGCCCCGAGCACCCTGGGGAGACGAGTTTCATGGCGGTCGAGATCAATTGCGTGCACGAGAGCCAGGATGGGCTGGGCGAGGCGCCGCTCTGGGTCGAGGAGGAGGGGGCGCTCTACTGGTCGGACCATGTCGGCTGCTGCATGAAACGCTGGTCGCAGGAATCGGGCGAGGTCAGGGTCTGGGAGACGCCGGGGCCGATCGGCTCCTTCGCGCTGCGGCAGGGAGGGGGCATGGTGGGGGCCTCCGATGCCGGCTTCCTGGAGATCGATCTGGAGGCCGACCGCTTCACGCCCAGGGTCGATCCGGAAGCGGGGAGGGCGGAAAACCGCTTCAACGATGGCAAGTGCGACCGCCAGGGGCGTTTCTGGTGCGGCAGCATGAACCGGAAGATCGAGGCCGAGACCGGCGCGCTTTACTGCTTGGACAGCGACTGGAGCGTGCGCCCGCAGGCCCCGGACTTCCACTTCAAGGTCAGCAACGGCACGGCCTTCAGTCCCGACGGCCGGATCATGTATTTCTCCGACACCCTGGGCGACCAGGTCTATCGCTTCGACCTGGACCTGGAGGAGGGGGTGATCGCCAACCGCCGCCCCTTCTTCTCGACCGCCGGCCGGCCCGGTATGGTCGACGGCGGCACGGTCGATGCGGAAGGCTTCTACTGGTGCGCTCTGGTCGCCGGCGGCCAGGTGCTGCGGATCGATCCCGAGGGCCGGGTGGTACTGGAGATCGAGATGCCGGTGCCACGCCCCACCTGTCCGGCCTTCGGCGGGCCCGACCTCGATCTGCTCTTCGTCACCTCGCAGCGCCTCTTCCTGACCGCGGAGGAGCTGGAGGCCTATCCGCAGTCCGGCAATCTCTTCGCGATCGAGGGGCTCGGCATCGAGGGGCTGACGGAAGCGCGCTTCGCCGGCTGAGACCGAACCAGACCCATCATAGCCATAGGAAGTCCGTCGCGGTCAGCCGGTTGGCGGCGGTGACGCCGTCGATCAGGAAGGCCTGGTCGACGGCTCCGTCGCCGTCCTGGTCGACCTGGATCTGCCTGGGCCCGGCGAAGCGGGCCTCGGAGCTGCCGCCGCCGGAGAAGGCGGCCGCACCGATATAGGCGAAAGAACCGACCTCCAGCCCGGTGGCGAAGACCAGCTTGTCCTGGCCGTTGGCCGCGTTGGCCTTCTCCCCGTCGAAGTCGCGGAGGATCGGGCCGCCGGAGCCGCCGCTGCCGAGCGAGCCGCCGTCGAAGAGGAAGCTGTCGGCCCCGGAACCGCCAAAGGCCACGTCGCCGGAGTGCATCAGCAGGGTGTCGGACCCGCGGCCGCCCTCCAGCCGGTCGTTGCCGGTACCGCCGTCGAGGGTGTCCTTGCCGTCGCCGCCCTCGACCAGGTCGTCGCCGCCGCGCCCGCGCAGGTGATTGTCGCCGCTGTTGCCTTCGATCGTGTTGTTCAGGCTGTTGCCCGCGCCGTTGATGTTGCCGAAGCCGGCCTGCATGCGCAGATTCTCGACATAGTAGTCGCTGCCGCCGCCGGGTAGGGTGAAGTCGACCTCGGCGCGCACCAGGTCGGTGCCCTCGCCGGCGAACTCATGGACGCCATCGTTGCTGGTGGTGACCACGAAGGTGTCGTCTCCACTGCCGCCGGTCATGGTGTTGCCGCCGCCGCCGCCGTTCAGACGATCGTTGCCGCTGCGCCCCAACAGGACGTTAGAGAAGGAGTTGCCGACCAGCAGGTCGTCGTTTGCGTTGCCCTGGAACGTGGCGGCGCCGGCGGCGGTGTTCAGGTTTACCCGTTCGATCATCACCTGCGCTGCCGTACCCAGGGTGTAGAGCGCTACATTGCAGCGCAAAACATCGTCGCCCTGGCCTGACCCGTCATAGATCAGGTCGCCCTGGTCATCGATGATGAAGGTATCGTTGTTGAGACCGCCAAAGGCCACGTCGGATCCCGATCCGCCGTTCAGCCGGTCGCGCCCCTGTCCGCCGACCAGGGTGTCGCTGCCGGAGCCTCCCACCATCTGGTCGTTTCCGACGTCGCCGAAGAGGTGGTCGTCGTCGGCCCCGCCGAAGAGGGTATCTCGACCGCTGGCGCCCGACAGGGTGTCTGTGCCGTCCTCGCCGCGCGCGTTGTCGTCGCCGCTGCCGGCCAACAGCTGGTCGTCGCCGGTGCCGCCCCAGAGGCTGTCGTCGCCGTCCTCGCCCAGCAGCGCCAGGTCCTTGCCGCTGCCGCCGTAGAGGCGGTCCTTGCCGCTGCCGCCGGCCAGGAAGGAGTCATCGCCCTCGTCGCCGGCAAGCAGGTCCGCACCGGACCCGCCGAGCAGCACCTGGTCCGCCAGCGCGCCACCGTAGATCTTGTCGTCGCCCTCGCCGCCGTACAGGCTGCTGTCATTGCCGTCACGTCCGAACAGCAGGTCGTCGCCCTCCAGGCCGCCGAGGCCGCGGTCGTTGCCGCCGCTGCCGAACAGCGTGTCGGCGCCGGCCTCGCCATAAATCAGGCTGTCGTCGCCGGCACCGCCGGCGATCCGATCGTTTCCGCCACCGCCGTAGAGGTAGGCGTCGTCACCGGAATCGCCGGTGAGGATGTCCGGGGCCGAGCCTCCTTTCAGAAAGCGATCGTTCCCGGATCCGCCGTAAAGAGAATCCTTGCCTTGGCCGCCGTAGAGCAGGGAGTCGATGCCGTCGCCGCCGTAGACCACGTCGTTGCCGTCCCTGCCACCGAGGAAGCTGTCGTCACCCTCGTCGCCGTGAATGGTGTCGTTGCCGCTGTCGCCGTAGAGGCTCCGGTCGTTTCCCTCCTGACCGAAGAGCCGGTCGGTGCCGGAGCCCCCCCTAAGGATGGCATCGTTGCCGGTCCCGCCGAAGAGGGTGTCATTGTCCTCACGGCCGTCGATCACGGAATCGTTGCCGTCGCCGCCGGTGATGGTGTCGTTGCCGTTGCCGCCGTCCAGGACCCAGTCATCACCCGAGCCGGCGTCGATGGTGTCGTCGGCCTGCTCGCCGTAGAACCAGCCGTCCCGGCCGGAGCCGCCTTCGATCCGGTCATCGCCGACGTTGCCCCAGAAGGAGGTGTCGTCGCCGGCGTCACCGAACAGGGTGTCGTTGCCTCTATAGCCGAGAACGCCAAGGTCGTCGCCGTCTCCGCCGTAAATCAGATCTTTCAGGGAGCCGCCGGACAGGCTGGTGTCGTTACCGCTGCCGCCGAACAGGCGGTCGCTGCCATCCCCGCCATAGAGCTTGTCGTTACCGCTTTCGCCGTAAAGGCTGTCGTCGCCGCTGAGGCCGAAGATGAGGTCCTGCTGGCTGGTACCGACCAGGCTGTCGGGGCCGTCGGTGCCGGTGATCGTTGCCATCTGCGGGAGGCCTCCCCTCGAAGCGATTCCTGGATCGGGTGGCCCCGCCGCCGCGGCTGAGGGCGGCGGCGGGGCGAGGTTGTGGCGTCAGTTTGACCGTCGCGGGCGACGGGAGCAAGCGCAGGTTACTGGGCCTCGATCCAGGCCTCGGCCGCGCCGAACTCCGCCGCCTCGAAGAAGCGGACCTCGGCGTTCAGGAAGCGGGAGAAGACCGTCTCCGCCAGCCGCTGCCAGGCCTTGTTGCCGACCACGGCGACGCGTTCCGGCAGACGCCTATGCTCGCGTACCAGGCTCAGGTGTTCACCTAGTGCACCGAGGCCTTGCCAGCCGTCGAACTCCCGGAGGTCGACCAGCAGGCGGATGTTGCTCTTGCCGGCCAGGTATTGGTCGATGGTTTCCTCGACGCCCTGGTAGGCCGAGGCCTCCAGCTTGCCGAGCAGGACGACCTTCAGGTGGCCCGCACTTAGCTGGTCGACATGGATGCTGCCCAGCGATTCGGCGAGCCAGAGCCGTGCCTCTTCCAGTTCCTTCAGTGGGAAGATCTTGATCGGGCAGGGCAGGGCGAAGCCCAGCGCGCGCACGCTGGCGGCGATCCACTCGACGTCGGTCACCAGTGCCACCCGCTCGAAGCCGCGCCAGTGCTTCATCCCCATACGCGCATCGTCCCAGGCGGCATCGAAGCTGTAGCCTTCGAAGCCGGGTCCGACCTGGCAGAGCAGCTTGACGTGATCCCTGCTTTCCAGGGCGCGCTCCAGCGCCGGCACCAGCACCTGGTCGTAGTCCGCACCGCTGACACGGCCGGTGATCTTGAACTCGAGCGTTCCTTCCGGGCGCCCGGGAATCTCTTCGATCATGATTCTGTCTGTCCTTGTTGGCTGGGCCCGGCTCCATCCCGGCAGTCTGGAAGGACCGGACGTTCTCCTGCGATCCTCCCCTATATTGGCGCCGAAAGTGTCATTGCCTGGGCAAGCACGGTGAAGGGTGGAACTGCGCGTTGGGCCGCAGGCACGCGGGGGCAGACGCTTTGGTGCGTGCTGGGGGAATCTATTCCTGGCCGCCAGGGCCGGCGGTCAGAGGTCCAGCTTGCGGCGGTAGTAGACCACGGTCTCGCGTTCCTCGAAGCCCCAAGCCTGATGTGCGGCCTGCGAGATGAGGTTGGCGATGTCCACGTCGGAGCCCAACTCGTGGTAGCCCGCTTCCACGGCCCAGGCCTCGATCGCCTTGACCAGTGCCTGACCGATGCCCTGGTTGCGCTCGTC
This sequence comes from Rhodospirillaceae bacterium N.6G, assembly GCA_046233115.1. GTDB lineage: Bacteria > Pseudomonadota > Alphaproteobacteria > Kiloniellales > JACOMY01 > JACOMY01. Next base: position 1,101,354 of record JBJXHM010000001.1, read on the forward strand.
CGGCAGGACCCAGACCCCTTCCAGGAAGGGAACGGGCCGGCTGTCGCAGCCGTTGGCGTAGGGACGTAGCGAGGCCTCGGCAAAGCCGACCGCCCGCTTGCCCAGCCGCGCGATCCAACCGCGGTAGGAGCGGTCCTGCGCGGTCAGGTCGTTGAGTTCGGTGCCAAGCGCTTCCTCGCTCATCTCCGGCCAGAGATTACAGCGCAGGCTCACCCAAAGCGCCAAGTCCCCAGGTCCTGCCGGGGAAATCTTGAGCGCTTCCTTTTCGCCCAACTCTTGCAAGGCTGTCATGGCGCGGATCGTAGGAGCCTAGGGCACGCCAATCAAGCAAGGTGACGAAGGGATGACAAGGGTCTCGACGAAAGGCAGCGCAAGACGACGGCAGGATACGAGGACGGGAGCGCGCCCTAGGCGGCCATGCGCGGGTTTTCCTTGATCCTGTTGCGGGCGATGGCATCGGCGACGGCGGCGGTGCTGCGCCCCTCGGCCTCGGCGCGCGCGATAACCTCGCGGATCGTCGTCGCCAGCCCGGCCAGCTTCGTCTCGACCCAGGTGGGGTCCTCGACCTTCAGGATCTCGGCAGCCACGTTGATGATGCCGCCGGCGTTGACCACGTAGTCGGGCAGATAGAGCTTGCCGCGACGGGCCAGGTGGGCGGCCACGGAATCGCGGGCGAGCTGATTGTTGGCGGCGCCGCAGATCAGCCGCGCGGAGATCCGCTCGGCGCTGGTCTCGGTCAGGATGCCGCCCAGGGCGCAGGGAACGAAGATGTCCATACGCTGGCGCAGGATCTCTCCCGGTCCCACCATCTTGGCGCCGAAGCGCTCGGCCACGGCGGCTGCGCGCGCCTCGTCGAGGTCGGTGACGATCAGCGTCGCGCCGGCGCCATGCAGCAGCTCGCAGAGTTGGTGGCCGACATGGCCCAGTCCCTGGACTGCGACCGTCATGCCGGTCAGGTCCGTCTTGCCCCAGAGGTGCTCGGCCCCGGCCAGCAGACAGGAGAAGACGCCGCGACTGGTGGCTGGGGAGGGGTCGCCGGAGGCGTGCCGGCCGCTTTCCAGCCCGGCGACATAGTGGGTCTCTTGCGCCGCGGCTGCCATGTCGGCCGGTACCACACCGACATCCTCCGCGGTCCAATAGGCGCCGCCCATCCGTTCGATGGCGCGGCCCAGCGCGCGGAAGAGCTCCTGCCGGTCCCGGATCGTCTCGGGGGCCAGCACGACGGTCTTGCCGCCGCCCAAGGGCAGGTCCGCCATGGCGCTCTTGTAGGTCATGCCGCGCGACAGGCGCAGCACGTCGCTCAACGCCTCGCGCTCGTCGCCGTAGCGCCAGAGCCGGGTGCCGCCGGCGGCAGGCCCGCGCAGGGTGGAGTGGAGCGCGATGATGGCCGAGAGGCCACTGGCCTCGTCCCGCACGAAAGTCACCGATTCGTGGCCGTCGAAGCTCTCATGATCAAACAGCATGGCTGCCCTCCACCGGGTTCCGCTTATCTGCTTTTCTAAGACGATCGACGGTCTTTGCAACCAAAGCAACAGTCACGGTCCATCTTGTCGAAAAAAACATCTTCGTAATCAAGGACGGGTGTTTTCGGTACGTCCAGCGCGTAACACGTGGCGCAGACGCAGCATTCTGTGCAACAAGGTTTGCAAGCAGTGCGGCGGAATGGCCACAGGGGCGGGCAGGCTCTCTCCCGACGGCTTGCAACTGGCGCCGCGGCTCTTATCATGCGCGCCACGCGGACGGGCGGGTCGGGGTGGTCTGCGCCGGGTGCGGCGCCTATCTATGATTCCTACCGCGAAAGTACGGACAGCAGGCGGCGAGCAGGCCTCGCCGCAGGGCTTCGCCTTTTCTTCGTATCGGACCGACTGTCGGCCATGCGGCGAGCGAGGCTGGAGCCACAAGGTGCCATCGGCTATGAAAGACGAGCGGTGGCATGACAAATGACAAAGGAGCCTACATGGCGAAAGAGGATCTGATTGAATTTCAGGGCACGGTCACCGAGCTGCTGCCCAATGCTATGTTTCGCGTGCGCCTGGACAACAACCATGAGGTCCTGGCCCATACGGCGGGCAAGATGCGCAAGCACCGTATCCGCGTGCTGACCGGCGATCGGGTCAATGTGGAGATGACTCCCTACGATCTGACCAAGGGCCGCATCACCTTCCGTTACAAGTAAACCGCCTGCCTCCGGCGTCAGCCGCAGGCGGCCGTTTTTGCTGCGAGGCAAGTATGGCGCCGACGAGCGAGGCCCCCTTCGTGCTGGCCTCGGCGTCGCCGCGGCGGCGCGATCTGCTGGCCCAGATCGGTCTCCGCCCCGACCGGATCGACCCGCCCGACATCGACGAGACCGCGCGTAAGGGGGAACTGCCGCGGGACTACGCCGGCCGCATGGCTGCCGAGAAGCTGGCGGCCGCGGCGCTACGCAATCCCGGGTGCTGGCTGCTCGCCGCCGATACGGTGGTGGCGCTCGGCCGGCGCATCCTGCCCAAGGCGGAGACGCCCGAGGTGGCGCGCGCCTGCCTGCAGACCCTCTCGGGCCGCCGGCATCAGGTGATCGGCGCCATCGCCATCGCTGCCCCGGACGGGCGGCGCGGCGAGCGACGGGTGGTGACGAGGGTCGCGATGAAGCGCCTCTCCGCAGCAGAGATCGAGGCCTATCTGGTGGCCGGCGAATGGGCGGGCAAGGCTGGCGGCTATGCCATTCAGGGCCAGGCGGCCGCCTTCATCCCCTGGATCAACGGCAGCTATTCCAACGTGGTCGGCTTGGCGCTGGCCGAGACCGCGGCCCTGCTGACCGGCCTGGGCTACCGGCCGGAGGTGCCGGCTCGTGGCGCCTGACACCCACCCCCTTTCCGACGCGCTCTATCTGCAGTCTCTCGGTGACGAGTGCCGGGCCTTCCTGTACCGCGCGGGGGCGCTGCAGGATCTTGCGGTCTGGCGCGACGGCCGTCCGCTGCTGGGCGACCTCTATCTCGCCCGGGTGCGGCGGCTGGAGCGGGCGCTGGGGCTCGCCTTCTGCGACCTGGGGGAGGGACCGGACGGGGTGCTGCCGCTGGACCAGGCGCCGCGCGATCTGACCGAGGGCGCTGCCCTGCCGGTGCGTCTGGTCCGAGCCGCCGCGCCGGGAAAGGGGCCGAAGCTGGCGCCGGCCCGCCTGCCGCGCAACGCTTCGGGCCAGGAGCAGTGGCAGGACGAAACCGCGCCTTGCCTGCTGCAGCGGACAGGAGCGCCGCTCGCCCGCTTCCTGGAGGCGCAGCCCGCGGCGGTCCTGATCGATTCGCCCGACTGGACGGCCCTGCTGCCGCGGGACTGCCGGCCCCGGCTGCTGCCCGGCGGCTTCGGCCGGGCCCTCAACAATCATCTGGAGGGTGAGGTCGAAGGCCTGTTGCAGCCGCCTGTCGCACTGGCCGGCGGCTCGCTGCTGATCGAGCCGGGCGCGACCCTGACCGCCATCGACGTCAACCTGGGCGCGGCGGGGCGCGGCCCGGCCGGGCGTGCCGCGCAGGACTTCAACCGCCTGGTCCTGCCGGAGGTTGCCCGCCAGATCCGCCTGCGTGCGCTTGCCGGGCGCATCCTGATCGACTGCCTCGCACCCTCGGGTGTCGGCGAAGCGCGGGTGCTGAAGACCGCGATGAAAGAGGCGTTGGCCGGCGACCCCGAACGGGTCGAGGTCAAGGGTATGACCCTCACCGGCCTGCTGGAGCTCACCCGGCGGCGGGGCCTGTTCCAGCCGCTGCACGAGCTGCTGATGGAGCCTTATGGCCCCTACGGTGGCCGCCGCCTGACCGCTGCGGCAGAGGCCGCCCGGCTGCTGCGCCAGCTCGCGGCCGAGCGGCGCGACCAGCCCGCTGCCGCCCTGCGCCTGGAGGTCGGCGACGGCCTGCTGGCGCTGCTGGAGCGGCAGCAGGCCTGGCGGGACCTGCGCCGCGCTTCCGCAGCACTTTTGAAGGTCGTAGCCTTGCCGGAGTCGGGACCAGAGCGCTACCGCCTCGATCAGCGATAGGAGGAGGGAGAGATCATGACCGCACAGTCCGGTCCCGAACGTCCCGGCGGTCGGCGTTGCCCGATCTGCGGCAAGCCGACGGAGCAGCACTATCGGCCCTTCTGTTCCAAGCGCTGCGCCGACATCGACCTCGGCCGCTGGTTGGGCGAGAGCTACCGCGTGCCCGGCCCGCCGGCCTCGTCCGGCGGCGACGAGGAGCCGGAATCCTAGCCGTTGAAGCCCTGCCGGAGCGGCCTGGCAGCCTGTCACACAAGGGGCTGGACAGCGTCGGCGCGAGCCGCTACAAACCCGCCTCTTGCTTGCCGGCAGCGGCCCTTCGGTCCCGCCAATAAGCACGCCCAGGTAGCTCAGTTGGTAGAGCATGCGACTGAAAATCGCAGTGTCGGTGGTTCGATTCCGCCCCTGGGCACCATATCACCTTCCAAACAAATCCAAGAACGTCCGAGAGCGGCTATAAGTGCGCCGTATTACAAGAGATTCTGCGTGCGTTGGGTCCATTAGGGTCCGAGCTCGTCCGTTGGTATCCTAGCCCTTTGTTGGTATTTTTGTTGGCATCCCAAATCCACTGCGCGGGAAATACCAACAATGCCACTCACTGATATGCAGGTTCGGAATCTCAAGGCGGGTCCCAGGACCGTGAAGCTGTCCGATGGGGGAGGGCTCTACGTGCTGGTCACGCCGCAAGGCTCGAAGCTGTGGCGCTTGGCGTACCGCTTCGCCGGCAAGCAGAAGACCCTGGCGATTGGCCCCTATCCGACGATCACACTGGAGCGGGCCCGTGCGGCGCGCACGGCGGCCAAGACTCTCCTCAGCAGTGGCGTCGATCCGTGCGTGGCCAAGAGGACGGAAAAGCGTCAGCGAGAACTGGATGCCGAGAACACCTTCCAGGCCGTTGCCGATGAGTATATCGACAAGCTCCGGCGTGAGGGCAGAGCTCCGGCGACCATCAGCAAGGTCGAGTGGTTGCTTGGTCACGCCGCCCCTACCCTGGGGCAGAGGCCGGTTTCGACGGTCTCGTCGGCCGAGGTGCTGGAAGTGCTGCGCCGGGTCGAGAGGCGCGGACGGCACGAAACCGCCCGTCGGCTTCGCAGCACCATCGGTAGTGTCTTCCGTTACGCGATCGCGACCGCGCGCGCCGAAAACGACCCGACGGTGGCACTCCGGGGGGCGCTGATCACCCCGAAGGTGATCCATCGGCCCGCCGTCACCGAGCGCAAGGCGCTGGGCGGGCTGCTGCGGGCGATCGACGGCTTCGATGGCCAGCCGACCACGCGGGCCGCCCTGCAGCTGATGAGCCTGCTGTTCCCGCGGCCGGGCGAGTTGCGGGCCGCAGAGTGGCGCGAGTTCGACCTCAAGGAGGCTGTCTGGCTGATCCCCGCCGAGCGGGCGAAGATGCGCCGGGAGCACCGCGTGCCGCTGGCGCCGCAGGCGATCGCGGTCCTGCGCGATCTGCAGGCCTTGACGGGGGAGGGACAACTGCTGTTCCCCTCGGTGAGGTCGGTCAGGCGGTCGATGTCGGACAACACACTGAACGCCGCCTTGCGCCGTATGGGCTACAGCAAGGAAGAGGTCACCGCGCACGGCTTCCGCGCGACGGCCTCGACCCTGCTGAACGAGTCGGGGCTGTGGGCGCCCGACGTGATCGAGCGGCAGCTGGCGCATGTCGATGCCGACGAGGTGCGGCGCGCCTACGCTCGGGCGGACTATTGGGACGACCGGGTGCGGATGATGGCTTGGTGGGCGAACGTGCTCGACGAACTGAAATCTGGGGCCTGACGCCGTTGAGCGGGGATTTTCCCAGCACCGATCGGCTGGGCCAAGGACGGTCTCCATTGCACACCCCCCGGATCAAACCAGGGCGCCGAAGTTGGGGTCCCTGGAGCTTAGAAATCTGCGGGTGTTTCGCGCGCCTGAGCCGTTGCTGGCCACAGACCTTTCGGACCATGTCGTGTCGTTTGTATCATTCTTCGGGCCTGTGCTCGTCAGTTGCCCGACTGCCGCAGTGTCCCACCTTGGCCGCACTTGGCGCTGGCTGGACGCACCGCGGGATCTTCATCTGGCCGTCCATGTGTTGGAGATCTCGGGTGTCGTTGCGACATGATCCATCGCTCATATGTCGGCTTGCAAGACGGATTCGCACATCGAAAGTGACACTATATCAGTATGTTATGTCTCTTTCTTCAGAGGTTTGTTGTTCAGACTTGAAGAATGCGGGTGGCGCACTTGGCGCCTGGACTGCTTGATCGTGAAGCTTGGGATGGTCAATCTTGGCCGAACGGGAGATCGTTCGCGACATGGGAAGCGTCAACCTTGCAAGGTTCAGAGTTGGACACGGAAGCAGAGTCGGATTGCTTTATCTACTGGAGATTGTGCGAACAACTTACAGTGGTTCAGGCGGCGTTGTTGATCATTGGAAGAAATCCAAGCACTTATCAGCATCTTGTTGAAGAATGGAAGCCAGAAGATCGGCCGGATAATTACGATGCAGCAAAATCTTTTGTTTGGAATGGACTTCGGTTCAAAGATCTTGAAGGAGAAATCGTCAATGAAAGTTTTCCTGAGTACCATGGTCAGGCCGTCGAGGGTCTTGTAGGGATCGTGAGTCTAAGAGAGTCATGGGTGACTGTGACGTCGCTGCGCAAGCTGCTTGCAGTGCGAGGATTTAGCACCGGGTTCTTCTTCCCGGAAGGCGCAGCAGCGCCGGACTATCTCAACCCTCAGGACCCTCGCTATGCGCCCAAGCTGGCGGCGGCGGTTCGTGCCTGGGAAGCGCTCGGCAATCCCGCGCTCCTTAAAGCAATGCACCCGAAGACGGCCTTGTTGAAATGGCTGCGCGAGCATGCCGTTAACTTCGGTCTCACCGATGAGGATGGTAAGCTGAACGAGACCGGGATCGACGAGACGGCCAAGGTCGCGAACTGGCGGCCCACAGGCGGTGCGCCGAAGACGCCTGACGTTGACGACGAGCCCTCTTGAGGCGAAGTTCCGATCTTGAAACAGGGGAGGTTGGTTCAAACTCACCCACCCATCATGTATCTGAAATTAATGTATCTTTTTTTTCTAACAGATGGGGAACTACGTAGGACCAGGAACCCACCCCACGATTGATTACAATTCCGGGTTGGGTTTTATACAATCTGCCCGGCTATTATTCTGCAATCAGTCGCCGAAATCTGTCTTCGTTCGAAGTTGGACGAGGACGGACGTATGAGCACGCTTCCTAAGACCGGTTATGTTCGGCTGAATCAGATCATCGGTGACCCGCGCAGCCCGCAGACGGCCCCCGCCGTCATTCCGGTGAGCCGGTCGACTTGGTGGGCCGGGGTGAAATCCGGCCGCTTCCCGAAGCCGGTGAAGATCGGCCCGCGCATTTCCGCCTGGCGGGTCGAGGACATCCGCGCTCTGATCGAGCAGTTGGGTCGCTGATCGTGGTGGTGGCACAGTCCCCGTCACCCGCCACGGCGATTGACGTGGTCCGGAGCCGGGGCGTTGGGGCCTGGCGCCACAGCTGCCCTTCTTGTGGGCGTGGGTCGCGAGACCGGACCCTGGGAGTGACCGTCGAGCCCGATGGTGGCATGGTATATCACTGTTTCCGTTGCGGTCTTGCCGGTGCCAACAGGAGCAACCGCCAGTCGCCGGCTGGAGCTGCGACGCGGCAGTGGCAGCCCCCTCGTTCGACCGCCGCAGACGTTGGCGCCGGGATCGACCGAGTGCTGGCCGGCTGTCGTCCGCTTGTGGCCGGAGGGCCGGGTCGGCGCTACCTGACCGGGAGGCGCTGTGCCCTGCCGCAGAACGACGTGCTGGAGCACCCGCAGCTGCTGCACTGGATCAGCCGGACCCATCACCCGGCCCTGGTCTCGATCATCACCGACATCGCGACCGTGCAACCCATGAGCCTGCACTACACCTACCTGACCAGCACCGGCGAGAAGGCGCCGGTGAAGCCGACCAGGCTGGTGATGAAGGGTGCGCCCAAGCAGGGTGGTGTGATCCGCTTGGTGCCGGATGCGGAGGTCACGATGGGCCTCGGGATCGCCGAGGGACTGGAGACGGCGCTGTCGGCGATGGCAGCCGGCTTCGCCCCGGTCTGGTCCTGCATCGACGCCGGCAACCTCGCGGCCTTCCCGGTGCTGCCGGGCATCGAGGCCCTGACTGTCTTCGTCGACAACGACCCGGCGGGTCTCGCTGCCTTCAAGCAGGTGGCCACACGCTGGCGCCTGGCCGGGCGCGAGGTGCTGCATTTCATCCCGCCGAAGGGCGACGTGAACGACTGGCTGCAGGAGACGGCGGCATGACCGGGGCGCCGATCGACAAGCAGCTGCGGCCGGTCGACGACGAGGCGCTCGGCATGCCGGTGCCGCGCTTCATCAGCGCTGCGGACCTGGACGCCAAGACCTTCCCGCCGCTGCGCTTCATCGTGCCTGGAATCCTGGTCGAGGGGCTCACCATCCTGGCCGGCAAGCCGAAGGCCGGTAAGTCCTGGCTCTGCCTCGACCTGGCTCTCGCTGTGGCGATCGGCGGCGTGGCCCTGGGGTCGGTCCGCTGCCAGGAGGGCGATGTGCTCTACGCGGCCCTGGAGGACAACCAGCGGCGTCTGCAGTCGCGCGTGCGGCAGGTCTACCTCGATCCGCAGAAGCCCGGTCGTCTCCACTTCGTGACCGAGATGCCGCCGCTGAACGACGGCTGCCTCGCGGTGCTGGACGCCTGGATGGCGGAGGTCAAGGAACCGCGCCTGATCATCCTGGACACCCTGGGCATCCTCCGCGGCAGTACGTCGGGCGGGAGCGACCGGTATCAGGAGGACTACCAGCTGCTGGCCGGCCTGCAGCACTGGGCGCTGGAGAAGCGGATCGCCGTCCTGCTGGTGCACCACACGCGCAAGATGGAGGCTGAGGACCCCTTCGACCAGGTGAGCGGCACGCAGGGTCTGACCGGGGCCTCTGATAGTATCCTGGTGCTGAAGAAGGAGGCCTCGGGCTGCACGCTGTACGGCCGGGGCCGCGACATCGAAGAGTTCGCCCACGCAGTCCGCCAGGACCCCCGGACCTCCGCGTGGGAGATCCTGGGCGATGCCGCCGAGGTGCGACGCTCTACCCAGCGGCAGACGATCCTGGAGGTGCTGGACGGCAGCGCCGAGCCGTTGGGCCCCACTGAGATCGCCGACGGCGCAGGTATGAAGCTGGCCAACGTCAAGACGCTCTTGTCGAAGATGGCCAAGTCCGGGGAGATCGAGAAGGTCGATCGCGGCAAGTACCGGACCCCGGACCTCTCGGGGGCGGTCCCGGTCGACGCCGAAGGTAGCTGGGGCAATGGGGCCGATTACCCCGGCGGTTACCATCCAGATGCTGATGCACGGCCAGACGACCACTAGGCCCTGGGGGCGGTTACCTCGGTTACCCGGTTACCATGGCCGATGATGTAGTATCCAACCCTCTGAAGATAAAAGGGTCAGGCGTGACGCCGATGGTAACTGGCAAGGTATCCGCTCCGGCGGCTGATAGCCTCGGCGATGTCGAAGGTAACCAGGTAACCGAGGTAACCGGTGTGACGGCATCATGAGCTAGTATTTCACAGGTGAACCTGCTGAAGGCGGCCGGCGCCGGACCAGTCCGCAGGTCCAGGACCTGGAGGCGCAGATCTACCAGGTGCTGGTCCCGGACGATCCTAAGTCGGAGCAACACGTGCTCTACTGGATGACTGACCCGCAGTTGGCGGAGCCGGTGGAGAAGTGCGAGAAGGGCTTCGCGCAAGTGCAGCAGCATCTGGTAATGATGCAGCTCGGAGGAGGGGGACCCTACGGATAGGTCGCCGACACCACCAAGCTGGGACACTACGTCGAGATCTTCCGGGGGCACGGCGAAGTTCTGCACCAGGTCGCTGACCTGCTCCCCATCGGTCCCTCACGGAATATGATAGTCTAGGGTTGTCGATAGCATCTCAAGGGCTCCGTCGGTAGCGGGCGACCGGCAGAACCGGTCAGGATTACGCACCCGGTCGCCCGCGGATCGGATGAGCACGGCCTGGGGGGCAGGCCATGGTGGGCCGAGTGCGGCCGCACAAGGTTGTAGTCCAGCCGCCAGCGCTCGAAGTGAACTCGGTGCCATTGTCGCTGACCATCATCGCCGGCCGGCCGCACCGGGCTATCAGGGTGTCTAGCTCGCGGACCACGCGTCGCCCATCGATCGAGGTGTCGACCATCAGGGCGAGGGCCTCGCGGGTGAAATCATTGATGGTCGCCAGGATCCGGATGCGTTGCCCTCTGCCAAGCGCATTTGCCAGGAAGTCCATCGACCAGCGCTGGTGCCGCCCCTGCGGGATCGCCATCGGCGCCCGCGTGCCTCGTCGCCCGCTTGCGCCCCCGTCGGGGTCTAATGGCGAGATCTTCCTGACGGTACAGCCGGTAGAGCTTCTTGTGGTTCATCGTCATCCCCTCCCTGGCCAATAGGATGTCGAGCCGGCGGTAGCCGAAGCGCCGGCGCTGGCCGGCCAACTCGAGCAACCGCTGGCGGATCTCGGGTGCATCGCCGTCCGGCTGGCGCCAAACCGCTTTCGGGTCCACCTCGATCAGCCTGCAGGCCCGACGCTTCGAGAAGCCGTGCTCCGACATCAGCCGGAGCGCCGCCGTCTGCCTGGCTGCAGGCGTACTTAGTTGTTTGCCAGGAGGTCTTTCAGCGCTGACACGTCCAGCATCGACTCCGCCAGCAGCTTCTTCAGTCGCCGGTTCTCCTCCTCCAGGCCCTTCAGGCGCTGGGCGTCTGACGGACCCACGCCGCCGTACTTCGACTTCCAGCGGTAGAAGGTCTGCTCGCTGATCCCATGACGACGGCATACCTCCACTGTCGTCGCTCCGCCTTCCTGCTCACGCAGCACGCCAATAATGTCCTCTTCACTGAACCCGCGCCTTCGCATCGTCCGTCACCTCTGGACGGACTCTCATATCAACCGAGGGGCCTTCTGGGGAGCAGGTCATCGGCACTCCGGGCCGCCTTCGGTTGGGGGCTAGACGCTCCATCAATGATCACCTAGGGTTTAACGATTGTATTTGTTTCCCAGGAAGGCTCGTAGCGCCTATCGCCAGGATGCAAGAGGGGGGCCAATCCACCGTGCATCCTCCTCTAACAGAGATGGAAATTGGGCCAACGATGGACGAATTTGAAACACAGAACGCACTTAACGAACTCGAAACCCAGATACTGAGTGGTTCTGACCCGACCTCAATTCGTATGGCGTTGCGCGTATTGCTCTTTGGGATCGCTAGATCATCCCCCAATGGGTCCGTGAGCGATGCTATCAGGATCCTGGCGGAACAGCCCCAGCCGCTCCCAGGCGCAGCGGCAGTGGTTCTTCGAGCTCTTGCGGAAGGAGAAGTTATTAAAGAGACATCCGCAAATCAGCTAGCTCGTCATATCGTCGCTTTGGTGGAGAAAGGATTGCCGCGCCTCTGTGCATTTCTTCGAGTTGAAAAGAACAGCCAAACATATGAGAAGCTAGAATTGCTCCGTGGCGCCAAGATTTGGGTGGATGGACAGCTAAGTCCGTTGCGAGTTCGCTATACAACATTTGATTCTTTGCTTTCAGCAAAAAAATCTATTCGAAATTCGCTTGAGCATGGTCGGCTAAATGAATTCGGAGAAGTGTACCATCTGTTAGAAGTTAAGGATTCCATTGATTCCATATACTCTAGTTTAGAAAAGGTATCAAATGTTACGGTTGCAGTAGCCACCGACGTAGAGATGTGTGAGCGCGCAATTACCGATGCTAAAAAACTTGTTGCAGATTTTCCGTCGTTTATTACAGTACAATATTTAGATCCATGGCTCCAATGTACGTCCGAGCGTTTGCGTGAATTCATAGATTCGCTTCGCAGCCGCTTTACAGCAGCCATTGGGCAAGACTGGCCTGGAAACGAATTGCCTAAGAGATACCCGCTCTCGGAAAGTAATCGTGACTTGCGCGTTCTCGTGCCATTCAATAGCGAGGGGCGGGGTACCGCAACTGACGTTCGTATAAATGTATTTGGTGATAGTCAGCATGTGTTGTTTGTTAATGAAGTAATTTCATTAGGTAACATATCACCAGGAAAATTTTCCGTAGCATTAGAAGTTCATGTTGTTGAACCGTGTCAGTCTATTTCAGCGATGCTTGAAGTGGATTGGGGAGAAGTCGGTTCCTCGGATCGGCAGCAGGCCCTCTTTGACATATGCGTTCTGGCTCAATCGGCAAACGTCAATTGGGAAGCCTATAGATTCGCTGACCCTTACGGCACCGGCCCTGCTGAGGGCGATGCATTTGTTGGTCGGCATGAACAGGTTCAAACCTTGGTCGCGCGGATGCTAAGAAGACCAATGGAGCCGTCTTACATCACCGGCCAGAAGCGCGTTGGGAAGACTTCGCTCGCAACTGCGGCAGTTGAGCAAGCGCGCTCGCTCGATCCGAATGGTAAGCTTTCTTGGTGCTACATTCTTTGGGGTCAGATCGCGCACGAAGATCCACGAGTCTCTTTGCGCCAACTTGGGGAAGAGATTGAGAGTTTTATTATTGGCGAGTTACCCGGAAATGTGCCACTTCAGCGAGGCTCATATGAGGGATCTCTTTCTCCGCTGATGAGGTTGTCTGCTGCTGCTGCTGCAGTTGACCCTGAAAGACGTTTCATCGTGATTGTTGATGAATTTGACGACATGCCACAGGAACTTTATCTACAAGGTAACTTAGCCGATACAATATTTGGCAATATTAGAGCGCTCACTACAACATCTAATATTAATTTGCTTTTGGTGGGTGGCGAAAATATGCCGTTTGTCATGGACCGTCAAGGCCAAAAACTCAATAAGTTTTCTCGTGTAAATCTTACGTATTTTGACCGTTCTACAGAGTGGGATGACTACGAGCGCCTTGTGCGTGCGCCCTCATCTGGATTCTTAGAGTGGCACCCGGATGCTGTCGCCGAGGTATATGAACTGACAAACGGTAATCCATATTTCAGTAAGATCATATGTTCTAAAGTTTTTGCGCGTGCACTGCGAGAGCGTGATGTGGATGTTACAAGGGAGGAAGTGAGAGAGGTCGTTAACGCCGAAATTTCCCGATTTGACGATAACCTCTTTGCGCATCTGTGGCAGGACGGTATTTTTGCCCCGGCGGACGAACGCGAGCCAATTATATTGAAACGCAAGCGCGCTCTTGCGGCGCTTGCTCGAAGCATTAGGTCTGGCCATAAAGCGACTGCTTCTTGTATCTATGAGCACCGAAGTACGGCGGAAATGAGTGAGTCTGTGTTGCATAGCGTATTAGCAGATTTTGTGGCTCGTGAGGTTTTGGTCGAGGAGGATGGCTGTTACCGTACTGTATTGCCGATTTTCGAGCTGTGGCTAGTTGATATCGGGTTGACTCGACTAGCTGCAGATACGCTTTCGCAGGACCTAGCTTTAGATGCTCAGCGGGCTGAGGACGCTGCTCGCGTCCTCTCAGAAGAGTTAGTGGAGTTGACGAAGAAGTGGCCCACTTACCGGGGCCGCCATATTGGTCCCGAAGATGTGCGTGCTTGGCTAAACCAAGTGCCTGGAATTCGGGATCAAAGAGCTCTTTTCACGATCCTCAAATCGACGCGATTCCTATCAGAGGCTAGTATACTTGAAAAGATTCGAAGTGCGAGCCTCACTATATTGGGTGTAGCGGAGGCAGTTGTTAGGAGAAAGGCGACAGATAGACGACAAGATATCGTTATTACGTATGTAGATGGGGAAGGAAAGAGTGGGCAAAAGTATTCCTCTATGTATGCAGAAGAGAATCTAATTTCAGTCAAATCGATATTGTCGCCCTCGAGTTTTGGGGAGTCATATCTAGGGCATCGGGAAAAATATGGTCCTCCAAAGGTAATTGTTATATTGGACGATATTGTTGGAACAGGTAATTCATTATCTAAGAACGTTGCGGAATTCTTTGATAGCAATATTTCCGTTTTTTCTGCCGATTCGCCCTTGGTGCTGGTGTTTGCGCTTCTAGCGACTACAGAAGGTCAACAGAAGATTCGCGCTGCCTTGTCGGGGATAGAGTATCCTCGTGTGGATTTCCGTGCTAGCGAGATTTTAGATAAGACGGCGTTCGCGTTTGATGGTGATAAAGGAATTTTCGAAACAGAGGAGGAGAGGGATAGAGCAAAAGCAATTGCCACAGATATTGGCGTTAATATTTATAGATCGGCGCCTCTAGGGTACGGAGGGCAGGGTTTATGTGTTGTTTTTCCTACTACAGTTCCCAATAATAGCTTGCCATTGCTTCATTCGCGAGCAAGGGGATCTAAGATGCAGTGGTGGCCTTTGTTCGAACGATTGGTGAATTAGTGAATTGGAACTAACGAAAGAGGCCGACAGGTGGCTGGGCCCGTTGCTATGTGCGATGCTGTGGTGGGCAAAGGAGTATCAATTATCTTAGAGTGGATAGACTGGTGGAGGCTCAATGTCCGGGGGTGGGAGTGGAACACGCCGGAGGGACGCGGCCGGGGTCGATTGAAGACTATGACCTGAGCCCCTTGGCTCCCTCACTCATAAGGAAAAGTCTTAATCAGTATAGCGCATCGTCGAGGGGTATGCTCGGGTGCCGTGCGCGGAGCCTTCAGATTACGCGAGCGCACGGCGCGCATTCGAGGGGCGTATCTCCTTCGAGTGCGGATAGCGGCCTGATGGTGTTGTAGTTGTAGCGCCAGACGGCGAACTTTCTCCGAGCGTCAGCGAGGCTCTCGAAGACCTCCTCGTTCAGCAGTTCATCTCGGAGGCGGTCATTGAAGCTCTCAATACGGGTGTTCTTGGTCGGTTTGCCCGGCGCGATGTAGTGCCAGGCAATCCCGATCTGGTTCTACCACTCCAGGATCGCGTGGCTGGTTAGTTCCGTGCTGTTGTCTCTGAGGATGCCCTCCAGCTTGCAGTAGGACCGGGGTGGGCTGTCGAGTTTGCCCGCGACGTGCCGGCCCGAGGGCGAGGTCTCGGCGACCAGCGCCAGGCACTCGCGTGTGCAGTCGCCGATCTCCGCCCGGATCCGGAAGCGTCGACCGAGCTCGAACACGTCCGACAGGAAGTCGAGCGACCAGCGCTCGTTGTGAGAGCGTGGCACTTCTTGTGGCACCCTGGTTCACATCGCCCGCTTGCGGCCACGGCGGCTCTTCGCCGCAAGGCTCTCCTCCTTGTATGGCCGCCTTGTATGGCCGCCTTAGCTTCTTGTGGTTCATATCGATCTCATCGCGCACAAGCATCAGATCAATGCGGCGATAGCCGAAGCGCTGGCGCTCACCGGCCGATGGCGCGCTAACGAGCCCGGATCTCCGGGTTATCGGGTTTCGGCTCACGCCGCACCGTCTTCGGGTCGGCGCCGACCAGCCGGCAGGCCCGGCGCTGCAATAGACCATACCTGGACATCGCTGCGCGGGCAGCATCCCGCTTGCACTGGGGCGTCGTCAGCCCTTTCCCAGAAGATCCTTCGGCACCGCGTTGTCCAGCATCGTATCGGCCAAGAGCTGCTTCAGCCGCGCGTTCTCCGACTCCAGGGTCTTCAGCCTGCGGGCGTCGGACACATACAGCCCCCCGTACTTGGCTTTCCACTTGTAGAAGGTGTTCTGGCTGATCCCGTGTTTGCAGCAGACCTCCACTGTCTTCAGCCCGCGCTCCTGCTCACCAAGGATCCCTATGATCTGCTCTTCCGGGAACTGTGACCGTCTCATGTCCGTCTACTCAGTGACGGACTCTCCTGTCAAATGCGGGAGTTTCTAGGGCTTGGGTCAACTAGCATACGTCTGATAGGCTCGGTGTTATGGGGATCATGCCGCTCACGGGCGCTTGGAAGAACTGGGTGTGGCTCACGCTGGAGTGGTTCGCCGGGGGCGGTCTCGAATGCCTCCTGCGCGACAAAGTTTGGCCACTGCACACGTCATTGTTGGAGGCAGAGCTGGCGGATCTGACGCTTTCTGCACGGTGGATGCAGGTCTACTGCTGATCTGCGGTGATGATGGTCGAGGTCGGCGGTATCTCGCTTTCATCGTTCCAGAGGACATGGTACGGCCGCACTCGGCCCGCGATGTCCAGGACGCTCGGGCCATCTTTATCCGGCCCAGAGGTGACGGGCTGCGGATCTTGGATCAGCTCCGCCGGTTGGCTGCTATCGCCGGAGCCCGCGAGATGCAGATAACGGATCTGCTCGTCGGAAATTGGACTGATAAGAGCTTGAGTTTCTCGCAGGAGTTTCCTGCCTGTGCTAGGGGCGGAGGAGGAAGGAAGACTCAAGCTTCTCACTCCATCTGAATGTCTGCTCAGTTTTGGGGTTACCCCAAGTCTGACCGGAGGTGCTGGCGATATGATGCAGCTCCTGCGTAAAGTTGTATGGTCAGGAAGACGGGCTGAAGTGGAGGCAGTGATACGATGCTGAGGGGTGCGATTCGGGGGCAGGTCGATCAGATCTGGAATGCCTTCTGGTCTGGTGGGGTATCCAATCCGCTGTCAGTGATCGAGCAGATCACCTACCTGCTCTTCATAAAGCGTCTGGACGAACTGCACACCTTGGAGGAGCGCAAGGCCGAGAGACTGGGTGGGTCGATCCAGCGACGCATCTTTCCGCAAGGCAGGGACGAGAAGGGCAGGGCCTACGAGGATCTGCGCTGGTCGCGCTTCAAGAACTTCGAGGCGCGCGAGATGATGACCGTCGTGGACGAGCACGTCTTTCCCTTCCTGCGATCGCTGGGCGAGCAGGAGTCGGCTTACGGTCGGCACATGCGCGACGCGCGGCTGGGCTTCTCCAACGCCAACCTGCTGGCCAAGGTCGTGCAGATGCTTGACGAGATCCCGATGGAGGACCGCGACACCAAGGGCGACGTCTACGAGTACATGCTGGGCAAGATCGCGACCGCCGGGCAGAACGGCCAGTTCCGCACCCCGCGCCACATCATCAAGCTGATGGTGCACCTGATGAAGCCGACGCCGGAGGATGTGATCTGTGACCCGGCGGCGGGCACCTGCGGCTTCCTGGTGGCGGCCGGCGAGTACCTGCGCGACCACCACCCGCAGATGCTGCGCGACGACAAGCTGCGCCGCCATTTCCACACCAGGATGTTCCACGGCCACGACTTTGACAGCACCATGCTGCGCATCGGTGCGATGAACATGACCCTGCACGGTGTCGAGAACCCGGACGTCTCCTACCGCGACAGCCTGGCCGAGGAGCACGGGGCCGAGGCCGGTAGCTATTCCCTGATCCTGGCCAACCCGCCCTTCGCCGGCTCCTTGGACTACGAGACCACGGCCAAGGACCTGCTGAAGATCGTCAAGACGAAGAAGACCGAACTGCTCTTCATTGCCCTCTTCCTGCGCCTGCTGCGCACCGGCGGGCGGGCTGCGGTGATCGTACCCGACGGGGTGCTCTTCGGCTCCTCCAAGGCGCACAAGGACATCCGCCGCATGCTGGTCGAGGACCACAAGCTGGAGGCGATCGTCAAGCTGCCCTCCGGCGTCTTCCGGCCCTACGCCGGCGTCTCCTGCGCCATCCTGGTCTTCACCAAGACCGGGGTCGGCGGCACCGGCGAGGTCTGGTTCTACGACATGACCGCCGACGGCTTCTCGCTCGACGACAAGCGCACGGCGCTGCTGGAGGAGGCGAAGCTCGGCCCGGTGCCGGAGGCGGCGCTGAGCGTCGAGGAGCACGAGAAGAACAACCTGCCGGACATCCTGGCACGCTGGGAGGTGCTGGACGCAGAAACCGAGCGACCGCGCACCGCGCAGAGCTTCCTGGTGCCCGTCGCCGAGATCGTCGCCACGGGAAGCTGGGACCTGTCGCTGAACCGCTACAAGGAGGTCGATCACGAGAAGGTCGAGCACCAGCCGCCAGCCGAGATCATCGCGGAGTTGCGCGCGATGGAGGCGGAGATTGCTGAGGGCCTGGACCGGCTGGAGGCGTTGTTGGGATGAAAACAGTCCGGATCGGTGACCTCGTTGAAAAAGTAGCGACTTGGAACCCACGCAATGAGGCAAAAGGGGAACTGATTCGCTATGTCGACATCAGCTCTGTTTCGCAAACTGAGAAGATAGTCACCGTACCTGAACCAATTCCCGGCGGCGACGCCCCGTCGCGAGCAAGGCAACTCGTTCGCACGGGCGACATTATAGTTTCGACGGTCCGCCCAAATCTGAATGCTGTTGCAACAATCCCGGAAGAACTAGACGGTGCAACAGCTTCCACTGGCTTCTCAATTCTTCGCGCTCAAAGAAAAAAGTTGAGCTCGGCATATCTATTCCACTGGGTGCGATCGCCAACTTTCGTAAGCACGATGATGCAACAGGCGAGCGGTCAAAGTTACCCAGCGGTTTCGGACAGGATTGTAAAATCCTCGGAAATTCTTCTCCCTCCGCTGGAGGAGCAGAGGCGGATTGCGGCGATCCTGGATCAGGCGGACGCGCTGCGCCGCCTCCGCCGGCGAGCCCTCGACCGCCTCAACGCACTCGGCCAGGCGATCTTCCATGAGATGTTTGGTGAATTCTTAGCAGTGGCTCCTCTCTCCGAACTCACACTTAAGATTACGGATGGGACTCACCAGGCACCAGAATGGGCGGAAAGCGGAATACCATTTATTTTTGTGAGCAATGTCAGAAGGCAATTAATAGATACGAAAACGGATAGGTATGTGACTGAGCGTGAATATCGTCAACTTCTGAGGAGGGCAAATATCTCTTCAGGTGATGTAGTCTATACTTGTGTAGGTTCGTATGGAAATGCTGCTGTCGTAATGAAAAATGAGCGCTTCGTTTTTCAACGTCACATTGCACATATCAAGCCAAATCCTAAAATTATTGATTCAATGTTTTTATCCTATGGCCTGGAGTCTCCGAGATTGCGCGCCCAGGCAGATATCGCCGCTACAGGAATCGCACAAAAAACGGTAACGCTGAAGGCGTTGAAGAATTTTTCTTTTCCTGCGCCTCCCCTTGAGGAGCAGTTAGTTTTTCGGGAACGCGTTGAATTGGTTCGGAAGATGGTTGATGTCGCTGAAGTGGATGCAAACAAACAAGACTCCCTCTTTGCCTCTCTTCAACACCGCGCCTTTAGGGGAGAACTTTGACGATGCGCGGCGAATTTATAGGTGTCTGGTCAGAGATGTGGCGCCAGGTTTGGAAGAGGCTTGCGGACCACAAGGATGCTCCGGAAGACCTTTTTTGCGAACTCTTCCGAGAGTTGAATGTGGCAATGATTGCTCCGCTCGATCCAGGTAGCGAGCTAGCTGCAATCATCGATGACCCAGTGCAGTCCCGCGCCACCTTTCGAGACACGATGGCGTCCGCACTGAGGGGCGAAGTGGCGGTCGTAGATTTCCTTGAACGCGCGCACAGCGTCATCGAAGAGTTCGACAGTGACGCCCTGACGAACCGCTATTTCAAACTGGTCCGGGATTTCCTCGACAAGTACAGCCTACGCTACGACCTTCGCCGTCCATTCAGCCTGCACCCAACCTTGCCCGGTGTCTTTGCCCGCCTGATGCGCGATCTGCGTCAAATTACGTTACAGGATGCGGCGTTGGCTGCCTTGATGCAAGACTTTGAGGAATGCGTTCGTGACCTCAAGAGCGATCAATCTCCCAGAAAGGTGAAGCAGTGCATATCAGCCCAATTTAACTTGCTTGAGGCACTGCTAAAGCAGCATCCCGACGTCGTCGCATACAATACCACTGCGAAGCGTGAAGCGAACACGTTCGGCGCGATGTGTGACAAGACGGGTGTGTGGCCCCACGAGCAAATTAGAGAGTCCGCGAAGGGTATTTACCGCTTTGCCAACGATTATCCTGGCATCCGTCATGCCGGAACGGCAGCCAATCAGTTGCGCGAGATTGAGATGCGTGACCTCGTGTCCGTCACTATCATGCTGTCCGCATTCACACCATACTTCACCGATGCCCTAGACGCCCGACACGCCTATTCAGATTAATGTCATGACCCAGTTCGCCTTCCTCGCCGCCGACTTTCCGGATCTCCTGAACCACGCCAAGCAGGCGGAACGGGCCGCGCTGTCGGACCCGCGGGGCGCCTGCTTCTATGCGCGCCTGACCCTCGAGACGGCACTCAAGTGGCTTTACGCCCGCGACCCGGCGCTGCGGTCGCCCTATCAAGACAACCTGGCGGCACTGATCCATGAGCCCAGCCTGGCCAGGCTCGCGGGGTCCGCGATCGTCACCAAGGCCAAGTACATCAAGGACCAGGGCAACCGTGCCGTCCACGATACCCGGCCGGTCGGCACCCGCGATGCGGCCAGCACGGTCAAGGAGCTGTTCCACCTCTGCTACTGGTTGGCACGCACCTATGCCCGTACGGCCCGACCCGATCCGGGGCTCAGCTTCGACCCGGCGAAGCTCGAAGAGACGGTGACCATCACCGCCACGACGGTGGCGCAGATCAGGAAGCTCCGCGCCGACCACGACACGGCCGTGAAGGCCAGGGAAGAGGCCGAGGAGCAGGCAGAGCAGGCGCGCAAGGCCTCCGAGGAGGGGCGGGCGGCGCTCCAGGCCGAGATCGAGCGGCTGCAGGCCGAGGTCAGGGCGGCCCGCAAGGCCAACGAGGCGGTGCCGGACGACCACGACTACGACGAGGCCGCCACCCGCGACGCCTTCATCGATCTGCTCCTGGCCGAAGCCGGCTGGCCGCTCGACCAGACCCGCGACCGCGAGTACCCGGTCAAGGGCATGCCCAACCAAAGCGGGGAGGGCTTTGCCGACTACGTGCTCTGGGGCGACGACGGCAAGCCGCTGGCGGTGGTGGAGGCCAAGCGCACCAAGAAGGACGCGCGGATCGGCCAGCAGCAGGCGCGGCTCTATGCCGACTGCCTGGAGGCGATGCACGGACAGCGCCCGGCGATCTTCTTCACCAACGGCTATGAGCACTGGCTCTGGGACGACCGTATGTACCCGCCGCGCGCGGTCTCCGGTTTCCTCAAGAAGGACGAGTTGCTGCTGCTGCACCAGCGGCGCAGCACGCGCAAGGTGCTGGACGACATCGCGATCGATGAGACGATCGTCGGCCGCTTCTATCAGACCCGTGCGATCCGGCGGGTGAACGAGGCCTTCGAGCGCGACCGGCAGCGCAAGGCCCTGCTGGTCATGGCGACCGGGGCGGGCAAGACCCGGACGGTCATCGCGCTGATCGACCAGTTGATGCGGGCCAACTGGGTGCGCCGGGTCCTGTTCCTCGCCGACCGCGTGGCGCTGGTGAAACAGGCGCATAATGCCTTCAAGCAGCACCTGCCTTCGGCGCCCAGCGCCAACCTGCTGCAGGGTCACGACCCGGCCAAGAACGATCATGCCGGGGCGCGGGTCTTCCTCTCGACCTATCCCACCATGATGGGGCTGATCGACGAGATGAAGGGGGCCGAGCGCCGCTTCGGTCCCGGCCATTTCGACCTGATCGTGATCGACGAGGCGCATCGCTCAGTCTATCGAAAGTACCGTGCGATCTTCGAGTATTTCGACAGTCTGCTGGTCGGCCTGACCGCCACGCCACGCGCCGAGATCGACCGCGACACCTACTCGCTGTTCCAGCTCGAACGCGGCGTGCCGACCGATTCCTACGACCTCGAGGATGCCGTGAACAACGGCTTCCTGGTGCCGCCCAAGGCGGTCTCGGTGCCGCTGAAGTTCCAGCGCGACGGGATCGACTATGACGATCTCTCCGACGAAGAGAAGGAGGAGTGGGACGCCATCGAGTGGGACGACGACGGCCTCGTGCCGGCGCGCGTCGAGGCGAACGACGTCAATCGCTGGCTGTTCAACCAGGACACGGTCGACAAGGTGCTGAAACATCTGATGACCCACGGCCTAAAGGTCGCCGGTGGGGACCGGTTGGGAAAGACCATCATCTTCGCCAAGAACAGTCGCCACGCGCAGTTCATCACGCAGCGCTTCGACGCCAACTATCCCCACTTGAAGGGGGAGTTCGCGCGGCTGATCGACTATTCGGTGCCCTATGCCCAATCGCTGATCGAGACCTTCTCCGAGGCCGAGAAGGCGCCGCACATCGCGGTGTCGGTCGACATGCTCGACACCGGCATCGACGTGCCCGAGGTGGTGAACCTGGTCTTCTTCAAGATCGTGCGCTCCAAGACCAAGTTCTGGCAGATGATCGGCCGGGGGACGCGCCTCTGTCCCGACCTCTTCGGACCGGGGGAAGACAAGGAGCACTTCCTGATCTTCGACTTCTGCCAGAACTTCGAGTTCTTCAACCAGAACCCGGAGGTGGTGGAGGGCGCGATCGGATTGTCGATCGGGGAGCGGCTGTTCGCGACCCGCGTCGAGCTGATCGGGGCGCTCGGCAAGAGTGACGAAGACCACGCCGAGCTGGAGACCGCCGTGAAAGACCGGCTGCACCAGGAGGTGGCCGACATGAACCTCGACAACTTCGTCGTCCGCCCCAGGCGCAGGGCGGTGGAGAAGTTCCAGGTCCGGGAGGCCTGGGACCTGCTGACCGCCGAGGACTGCCAGACCTTGATCCACGAGGTCGCCGGCCTGCCCTCGGCCTTCGAGGATGGGGCGCTGCCGGCCAAGCAGTTCGATCTGCTGCAGCTCCATGCGCAGCTCAGCCTGCTGCAGTGCGATCCGATCTTCACCAAGCATCAGGACAAGATCCGCCGTCTGGCCTCGGAGCTGGAGGGGCTGGCCAACATCCCGATGGTCAGCGCTAAGCTGGCCCTGATTCTGGAGATTCAGACCGACCCGTTCTGGATCTCCATCACGCTGGAGATGCTGGAACAGGTGCGCCGCGAGCTCCGCGACCTGATGCAGCTCGTCGGGGCCGGAGAGCGGAAGATCATCTACACCGACTTTGAGGATCAGATTGGCGAGCAGAGTGACGTCGTCCTGACCGATGTCGGCCAGGGCGTCGACAAGGGGCGCTTCAAGATCAAGGTCAGGGCCTTTCTCGACCGCCATGCCGATCACATCGCGATTCGAAAACTTCGGCGTGCCGAGCAGATCACCAGGACCGACCTAGAGGAACTGGAACGGATGCTGGTGGAAGAGCAGGTGTCGGACCGGGACAATCTGCAGAAGCTGCGGGAGGAGGGCGGTCTGGGCGCCTTCCTGCGCTCAATCGCCGGGCTCGACCGGCATGCGGCCAAGGCGGCCTTCGGCGAGATCGCAGCGTCCGGTCTGTCGGCGAACCAGATCGAGTTTATCGACATGATCATCGACCATCTTTGTGAAGCGGGAAGGGTCGATCCCGCCCGCTTCTACGAAAGCCCCTTCACCGACCTGGATTCCCGCGGAGTCGAGGGTGTTTTTGAGCCGCAGCAGATTGAGACGCTGGTACAAATTGTCCGCTCAATCGACCAGAGTGCCGCCGCATAGGGGCAGAGCGATGCCCTGCGACTCAAGCCCCTATGGGCGGAGAAGGTTGGTATTTTTGTTGGTATCAGAGAAATCTCATTGGCGTTTCTCGCTATATAACAAAGCGGTATAAGACCATTGGGATGCCGCCCCTGGCACCATTCCTTCCCTGAGCAGCTCCACATAGATAGACCGGTCTCTCAAGGTATGTCCCTTACCGGAGGGCCTGCCGCGGTTTCCGGACGACGCGCGCGGTCGCCTGTGCCTATCCTGGCGTTTGAACGAGAACGACGGGAGGAGACGGGGCCTTGAGCGATGTCCGCCAGATGGTGAGCGAGACGGCAACGCAGCTCTTCGGCCGTGGAGTGACGCACGACCTGCTGCTGCGAGCGGAGGAGGGGATCTGGCCCACGTCCCTCTGGCAGGAGGTTGAGGACTGCGGTCTGCCCCAGGCCCTGGTCCCGGAGAATGCCGGCGGTTTCGGGCTGGAGGCGGTCGATGCGCTGGAACTGATCCGCCTTGCCGGCCGCTTTGCCCTGCCGCTGCCGCTCGGTGAGACCATGCTGGCCCGCTGGCTGCTGTCCCGCGCCGGCCTGGCGATCCCGGAAGGGCCGCTCGCCCTGGTGCCGGACGGCACGGACCTGCGCCTGACCGAAGCCGGGGGCGACTGGCGGATCGAGGGCTCCGCGGAGGCGGTCCCCTGGGGCCGCAACGCCGTCGCCGCGGTCGCCCTCGTCGAAGGCGGCGGCGGGGCGCGGCTGGTGCTGGTGCCGCCAGCCGCCTATGCGGTCACGCTGGGCAGCAACCTCGCCTTGGAGGCGCGCGACCAGCTCCGCTTCGGTGGCGCGCTTACGGCGGCTGAGGTGGCCGCGGTCAGCGAGGATGCGCTGGGACTGCGCCTGGCCGGTGCCGCCCTGCGCAGCCTGGCCCTGGCCGGCGCGATGGAGCGAATCCTGGAGATGACGGTCGACTACGCTAACCAGCGCCAGCAGTTCGGCCGGCCGATCGGCAAGTTTCAGGCGATACAGCAGAACTTGGCGGTCCTCGCCGGTCAGGCGGTCGCTGCCAAGGGGGCCGCCGATCTCGCCGCCGAGGGCTTCGGGCAGGAGGGCGGGGCGCTGCAGATCGCCGCCGCCAAGGTGCGCGGCGGCGAGGCGGCCGGCAAGGTCGCCGCCATCGCGCACCAGATCCACGGCGCCATCGGCTTCACCCGCGAACACGGCCTGCACCTGCTGACCAAGCGCCTCTGGTCCTGGCGCGAGGAGTTCGGCAACGAGCGCTCCTGGTCCGACTGGATCGGCAAGCAGGCGCTGGCCGCCGGCCCGGAGGGCTACTGGCCGCTGCTGACGGCCGGGCGCGTCGGGCTGGGGGCCTAGCGCATGCAGACCATCGCCTTTCCCACCCCGCGCTATAGCCCGGAGGCCGAGGCGCTGCGGGCTGAGGTCCGTGCCTTCCTCGCGAGCCAGCTGGCCACGCGCAGCCCGTTGCAGCGGGCGCAGTCCTGGAACGGCTTCGATGCCGGCTTCACCCGCAAGGTGGCGGCCAAGGGCTGGATCGGCATGACCTGGCCCAAAGCCTATGGCGGACGGGAGCGCAGCCCGCTGGAACGCTACGTGGTGAACGAGGAGATGCTTGCCGCCGGCGCGCCGGTGGCCGCGCACTGGATCGCCGATCGCCAGAGCGGGCCGCTGCTGCTGCGCTTCGGCAGCGAGGAGCAGCGGCGCAGCATCCTGCCGCGCATCGCCGCCGGCGAGGCCTACTTCTGCATCGGCATGAGCGAGCCCGATTCCGGCTCCGACCTGGCGGCGACCAGGACCAGGGCGCGGCCGGTCGAGGGCGGCTTCCGGGTGACCGGTACCAAGCTCTGGACCACCTACGCCCACCACGCGCACTACATGATCCTGTTCTGCCGCACCGGCGCGCAAGAGGATCGCCGCGGCGGCACCAGCCAGTTCCTGGTCGACCTGACCTGGCCGGGGATCACCATCCGTCCGGTCCTGGAGATGTCGGGCGAGCATCACTTCAACGAGGTGATCTTCGACGACGTCTTCCTGCCGGACTCAGCGCTGGTCGGCTCGCTCGGCGAGGGCTGGAACCAGGTGACCAGCGAGCTGGCCTTCGAGCGCAGCGGACCGGAGCGCTTTCTCTCCTCGATGACCCTACTGGTCGAGCTGATCCGCGTCCTGCGCGGGCGGGACGATGCCGCCGGGCGGATCGCCGTCGGCCGCCTGACCGCGCACCTGATGGTGCTGCGGCGGCTGTCGCGGGCCATCGCCACCATGCTGGAGGCCGGCGAGGACCCGGCCCTGCAGGCCGCGGTGGTGAAGGACCTGGGCGCCCTGGTCGAGCAGGAGATCCCCGAGATCGCGCGCGAGCTGATCGACGCCGCCCCCTCTCTGGCGGCGGCCGACGACGTCCAGGCGGTGCTGGCCTACACCCTGCTGAACGCCCCGTCCTTCTCCCTGCGCGGCGGCACCCGTGAGATCCTGCGCGGCATCATCGCCCGCGGCCTGGGCCTGAGGTGACGCTCAGGGACCGACAGACAGGGATCTCGAGCAAATCCCGAGCAGGTGGAGTCACCCGCGACGACGATTTGCTCTACTAATCAAGAGCCTAGAGCATTGCAGCCGAGCAAATGCGAGGCGAAGATGCTCTAGTGTCCGCCGCCGGCTGCGGCCGCCTTGTCGGGGCGGCGCATCAGGGGGACGGCGCAGACCAGCAGGAAGAAGAGCAGGGTCATGGCGGCGAAGACGTCGGCGAAGGCCATCACGCTGGCCTGCTGATCGACCATGCGGGCGAGCTGCGCCAGCGCGGCCTGGTCGGCGTCGGCGCCAAGTGCCGAGAAGCCCTGGGTCAGGGTGTCGAGCGCCTCCTCGGCCGCCTGGCGGCCCCAGGTGACGCTCTCGGCCAGGCGCTCGGCATGTAGGTCGCCTCGGGTGGTCAGCAGGGTGTTGATGATGGCCAGCCCCACCGCGCCGCCAAGGTTGCGGGTCACGTTGAAGAGGCCGGAGGCGTTCTTCAGGTGGATCATCGGCATGGTGCCAAGCGAGAGGTTGGTGATCGGCACCATGCAGAGCATCAGCGACACGCCGCGCAGGATCTGCGGCCAGAACAGTTCCCAGAAGTCCCACTCGGCGGTGATGTCGGAGGCGAGCCAGGTGCCGTAGCCGAAGCCGACGAAGCCCATGGCGATGACGGCGCGCGGGTCGATCTTGGCGGCCAGCCGACCTGCTATGGGCGCCATCGCGAACATTGCCAGGCCGCTCACGAACATGGTCTCGCCGATCATCAGGGCGGAGTAGTCGCGGACCCGGGCGAGATAGACCGGATAGAGGTAGGTGAGTCCATAGAGCCCGATGCCCATGGCGAAGCTGAAGGCCGACCCGGTCGCGAAGTTGCGGTTGGCGAAGGAGCGTAGGTCCACCACCGGCTCGATGGCGGTGAAGGCGCGCCAGAAAAAGCCCAGCGCCGAGAGCGCGGCTACCACGGCGAAGAGGGTGATGCTGCTGTCCTCGAACCAGTCGTTCGTGGTCCCTTCCTCCAGCACGTACTCCAGGCTGCCGAGGAAGCCCGCCATGAACAGCAGGCCGAGCCAGTCGAAGCGGTCGAGCAGCGCCAGGTTCGGCTCGTCGAAGTCGATCAGCAGGACGGCCAGCAGGGTCACCACGATGCCGGGGACGATGTTGATCAGGAAGAGCCAGTGCCAGGAGAAGACCTCGGTGAGATAGCCGCCGACGGTCGGGCCGATGGTGGGCGCCAAGGTGGCGACAAGGCCGATGATCGGCGCCACCACCGGCTGCTTCTCGCGCGGGAAGACGGCATAGGCCGAGGCAAAGACGGTCGGGATCATGCCGCCGCCGATGAAGCCCTGCAGCGCCCGGTAGACGATCATCTCGTCGATCGAGCTGGCCGTGGCGCACATGAAGCTCATCACGGTGAAGCCGGCCGACGACATGGCGAAGAGCCAGCGGGTGGAGAGCGCGCGCGACAGGAAGCCCGACAGCGGGATCATGATGACCTCGGCGATCAGGTAGGCGGTCTGCACCCAGGAGATCTCGTCGGCCGAGGCCGAAAGACCGGCCTGGATCTCCGACAGCGAGGCCGAGACGATCTGGATGTCGAGGATCGCCATGAACATCCCGAAGACCATCGCGATGAAGGCGAACATGCGCCGCCGCTCTGTCGCCGCCATCTCTTCCGGGGTAGGGGCGGGGGCCTCCTGCGTTGCCGTCGGGCTTGCCATGCTGGTGTCCGTCAGTTCACCCGGCCGGCGCTGCAGCCGGTGGCGGCCCCCGCCACGACCAGTTCTGTCGCCGGTGCCAGCGAGGCGTCCGCACCCTCGCGGCTATCGACGGTGACCACGGCGGACATGCCGGGGCGCAGCGCATGGGAGTCGATGGCCGCCTTCGACAGGCTGATCCGCACCGGCAGGCGCTGCACGATCTTGGTGAAGTTGCCGGTGGCATTCTCGGGCGGTAGCAGGCTGAAGACTGCGCCCGAAGCCGGAGACAGGCTGGCGACCTCGCCGGCGAAGACCTTGCCCGGGAAGCTGTCCACCGTCACCGACGCGCGCTGGCCGGCATGCATCTTCTCGAGCTGAGTCTCCTTGAAGTTGGCTTCGACGTAGACCTGGTCCAGCGGCACCACGGCGGCGATGCGCGAGCCCGGCTGCACGAACTCGCCCACGTCCACCGCCCTGTTGCCGACCACGCCGTCGAGCGGCGCGCGCACCAGGGTGAAGGCGAGGTCGCGTTCGGCCTGCTTCAGTGCCGTCTGCAGGCTGCCAAGGGTGGCCAGGGCCTCCGAGCGCTCGGCCGCCAGCACGGCGACCGAGGCCTCGGCCGAGGTCTTGGCCGCCTTGGCCGCAGCCAGGGCCGCCACGGCCCTGTCATGATCAGCCCTGGCGGTGTCGAGTGCCGAGCGGGTGGCGAAGTCGGACTTGGCGAGCTTGGACTTGCGGCCCAGTTCCGAAGCGGTGAGCGCCAGCGTCGCCTCGGCGCTCTTGATGTTGGCAGCAGCCTCCTCGACGCCGGCGCGCGAAGCTTCGATCTGCACCGCGATCCGGTCGACCACCGCCTGCTGCACCGTGATCTTGTCCTTGGCCGACTGCACCGCCAGGCGATAGTCGCCGTCGTCGATGCGGGCGATGACATCGCCGCAGGCAACCGCCTGGTTCTCCCTGACCTCGACGGCGGTGATATAGCCGGAGACCTTGGCCGAGAGGATCGACATGTCCGCCGCCAGGTAGGCGTCGTCGGTGGAGGTCTGGAAGCGGCCGTCGGTCCACCAGTGATAGCCCTCGTAGCCGCCGCCGGCGATGGCTAGGCCCAGCAGGGTGAGCAGGATCAGCCGGCGCTTGCGCTTGCGCTTCGACGGCGTGGACCCGCCAGCCTTGGTCGCGGTTTCTTCCTCGAAGGGCTCGCCGCCGGGGGAGTCGGGGTGGAAGTGCTCCTCGAAGGGGTCGAGCTCCTGCTCGCCGCGCGCCTCCAGCTCGTCGGCCAGGGTCGCCGCCCACTCCTGGTTCTGACCCGTTTCGAATTGCTCCGGGTCGAACCCGGAGGAATCCGATCGGAGGTGGTCCGACGCGTCGCCTTCGGCATCCCGTTCGAAGCTGTCTGTGTCTTTTGCGAGCTGCATAGCAGTGTCAAATAGCACTAAATTGACCGAACCGTTCGGTCAATTCCCGCATAGCTTAGGTGCACTGAACGGTGTGGTCAATCTCCTGGTGGAGGGTAAACTATGACTCCGCTGCGGCTCCGTGGCGTCCGGGAAGGCTTCCCGGACGCCACGGCGGTTCGCTATGAGTAAAATCAGCCGGGCGGGTGAAAGGGCCGGTGGCCCAACATCGAGAGAAGAGAGATGAACAAGGTCGAAGCGATCTCGTCCGCGACAGTCGCGGAAAAGAACAAGCGCAAGGACATCCTGGACGGCGCGCGCCGGGTGTTCCGTGCTGAGGGCTTCGACGGGGCGAGCATGGACAAGATCGCCCAGAGCGCCAAGGTCTCCAAGGGCACGCTCTACGTTTACTTTCGGAACAAGGAAGATCTGTTCCAGGAACTGGTGCTGTTGGACCGGGCCCAGGCGGCCGAGCAGATCTTTGCCGAGGAGGACAGCGACGACGAGGTGGCGGCCGTGCTGCTGCGGCTGGGGGAGCGCTTCGTCTCGGTGATGACCTCGCCGCAGCACATCGCGCTGATCCGCATGGTGATCGGAGCGGCGGAAAAGTTCCCGAAGGCCGGCCGCACCTTCTACGAGACCGGTCCTTGCTACGGCGTGGAGAAGCTGGCCGCCTACCTGGAAGGGGAGGCGGCCCGGGGCCGCCTCCGGATCGACGAGGAGGCGAGCATGGCGGCCTCCCACTTCCTCAACATGTGCCACGGCAATGCGGTGAAGGCGCAGCTCTTCGCCGATGCACCGCCGCCCGGCAAGGCGGAAATCCGCCGGATCGTCGAGAGCGCGGTCCGCGTCTTCCTGCGCGCCTATGGTCCTGAGACGCCTTAGTTCTTCCGGCTCCGGCGTCGAAACCTCCGGATTTCACATTTGTCCCAAAGCCGCTAGGATAGGACGACAACACCAGCGGTGAGGGACCATGGAGCAGAGCCCCGATCATTCGGCCGAAGAGATGCTGGACCGCTTGGCGGAAGAGCTGGACGGCCTGGCGCCGCAGTTGCAGCGGGCCGCACGCTACATCGTCGACCATCCGATGGAGGTCGGGGTCAATTCCATGCGCCAGCTCGCGGGCTTGGCCGGCGTCACGCCGAACACCTTGACCCGCCTAGCCACCAGCCTGGGCATGGGCAGCTACGAGAGCTTCCGCAATCTCTTCCGCGACGCGGTGCGCCAGCACACCCGGCGCATCCCCGACCGCGCCCGCTGGCTGCAGTCGATCGGCGCTGGCAGCCGTCATGCCGTCATCGCCAGCCAGATGGCGAGCGCGATGATCCTGAACCTGGAGCAGCTCTACACTCAGCTTGACATGGACGGGCTGGAGGAGGCGGCACGGCGGATCCTGGCGGCGCGGGCGACCTATGTCGTCGGCATGCGCGGCGCCTACTCGCTGGCGCACAACTTCTACTACGTGGCCCGGATGGGGCTGGACACCATCCACCTGGCGCCGCGCCAGGCCAGCACGCCGCTCGACGACCTGGTGCGGATCGGCCGTGAGGACGTGGTGCTGGCAATCTCGCTGGCGCCCTACGCCCGCGAGACGGTGGAGAGCGCCGAGTTCGCGTTGGCCCGCGGTGCCAGCGTGATCGCCGTCACCGACAGCCGCGCCTCGCCGCTGGCCAAGCGCAGCGACTTCCACTTCGTCAGCCCCTCGGGCACGCCGCAGTTCTTCAATTCCATCGTTGGCGCCGCGGCGCTGCTGGAGACCCTGATGGCGATGCTGGCAGCACTGGGCGACCAGGCCACGCTGGACTCGATCCGGCTCTACGACCGCGTGCGCAACGAGCACGGAGCCTACTGGAGCGAACGTGTGACCGCATCAGAAAAGTCAAACGTTTCAGATTGACCAAACTTGGGACATTTGTAATAAACTCTGTTCCGGCAGGTCGCGTGGGTGCGAGGCCGGGCATCGAGGCTCCCTCGTACCTCTAAGGGGCGACTGCCGGAGGCAACACGTCCGAACAAAGGGAGTCAGAACATGCTCAAGCCTGTGCTCCGCCGGGTCTCGCTGCTGGCAGCCGCCGTCGCCGGCATCGGCCTCGCGGCGTCGGCAGCGACGGCGGACGAGCCGGCCAAGCCGGAATCGATCGTCGTGAACGGGTCGGGAGGTGCCGTGGCCGAGGCCATGCGCAAGGCCTTCTTCGACCCCTTCGAGGCCAAGTACGGCATCAAGGTCGTCACCACCAGCCCGCCGGACTTCGGCAAGCTCCGCGCCATGGTCGAGTCCGGCAACATTGAGTGGACGGCGACCGAACTGGATGTCGAGATCGCCGACAAGGCTGGCGAGATGGGGCTGCTGGAGCCGATCGACACGACTGTCGTCGACCTCTCCAACTATCCGCCGGAGGCCAAGCACACCTACTGGCTGGCCCGAGGTGCCTACGCCACCGCGCTGGGTTATCGCAAGGATGCCTTCCCCGAGGGCAAGCACCCGCAGACCTGGGCCGAATTCTGGGACGTCGAGGCCTTCCCCGGTCCGCGCTCGCTGCGCAACAACCCGATCGACAACCTGGAGTTCGCGCTGATGGCCGATGGTGTGGCGCCGGCGGACCTCTATCCGCTGGACGTCGAGCGCGCCTTCACGAAGCTGGACGAGATCAAGCCGCACATCGCCACCTGGTGGGAGTCGGGCTCGCAGCCGGCGCAGATGCTGGTCGATAACGAGGTGGTGCTGGCTACCGGCTGGAACGGCCGCTTCGTCGCGGTGATCGAGCAGGATGCGCCGATCGGCATCGAGTACAATCAGGCGGTGATCAAGGAGGCTGCTTTCGGCATCCCCAAGGGCGCGCCCGAAGCCTACTGGGGCCAGCGCCTGCTGGCTGAGGTCACCGACGCCAAGAACCAGGGCGTCTATGCCAACGAGCTGGCCTATCCCGGCCTGAACCTGAAGTCGATCGAGTACATCGATCCCAAGATGGCGCCGCTGCTGCCGACCTATCCCGGCAACGTCGAGGGCCTGGTCTGGACCAAGGTCGACTGGTGGGCCGAGAACGGCCAGGACATGCAGCGGCGCTGGAACCGCTGGATCGCCCAGTAGTCGTTTCGGCGATGATGGTATGGCGCGGCGGCGGACTGCTCGGCCGTCGCGTCCCTGGTGGGGATTGAGTCCAGTATGACCGACCGGCCGAGCCTTCGGGTCGAGGGCGTCGTCAAGCGCTACGGCAGCGTCGAGGCCTTGAAGCGCGTTTCGGTGAACGTGCGGCAGGGGGAGTTCGTCACCATCCTCGGCCCCTCCGGCTCGGGCAAGACCACCTTCCTCAAGATCATTGCCGGCTTCGAGTTCCCGGACGAGGGCGCGGTCTCGCTGGAAGGGCGGGACATCACCCACGCCGCACCCGGCCTGCGCAACATCGGCATGGTGTTCCAGAACTACGCGCTCTTCCCGCACATGACGGTGGCCGAGAACGTGGCCTTTCCCCTGCGCATGCGCCGCGTCGCCAGGACCGAGGCGAAGGAGCGGGTGCGCGAGAGCCTGGCGCTGGTCGAGCTTGCCGGCTACGAGCAGCGCTATCCCAACCAGCTCTCCGGCGGCCAGCAGCAGCGTGTGGCGTTGGCCCGCGCGGTGGTCTTCCGGCCGCCGCTGCTGCTGCTGGACGAGCCCTTCGGCGCGCTCGACCGCAAGCTGCGCGAGCAGATGCAGCTCGAGGTCAGGCGCCTGCAGCGGCGCCTGGGCTTGACCGCGCTCTTCGTGACCCACGACCAGGAAGAGGCGCTGCTGATGTCGGACCGCATCGTCATCATGGACCAGGGCGAGGTGCAGCAGGTCGGCGGACCGGAGGAGATCTACACCCGTCCCGGCAACCGCTTCGTCGCCGACTTCATCGGCGAGTCCAACCTCTTCGACGCAGAGGTGCTGGCGGTCGAGGGGCGGGAGGCCCGGCTGGGCCTGGCAGCAGGCCGGGAGCTCTTCGCGCTCGATGCCGAGGTCGAGCCCGGAGAGCGGGTGCATGTCGTGATCCGGCCGGAGAGCCCGGCCGTTAGCGGCGAGGGCGAGAACCGCCTGGACATGGTGGTGGTCGAGGCCGCCTTCACCGGCAGCGCCCATCGCTATCGCCTGCGCAGCGCCGAGGGGCTGGAGCTGATCGTCCGCCGGCCGCGCGAGGAGGGGGCGCCGCCGCTGCAGCCGGACGAGACGGTGGCGATCTCGATCGCGCGCGCGGCGGTGCGCGTCGTCCGCTGATGCCTGCACGTCGCCGCCGCGGCCTCTTTCCGCTGCTGATCGGCCTGCCGGGCACGGCCTTCCTGCTGCTGCTCTTCTGCCTGCCGCTGCTGCGCCTCTTCGCGCTCTCGGCCGAGGGCGGTAGCTTCCGCCCCTATGGCGAGATCCTGGGCGATCCCTTCACCGCCTACATCTTCTGGAACACCTTCCGCATCGGCCTCATCGTCACCCTGGTCTCGATCCTGCTGGGCTATCCGCTGGCCTTCGCCCTGGCGACGGCCGGACGGGTCTGGTCCACGGTCGTGCTGATCTGCGTGCTGCTGCCCTTCTGGACCTCGATGCTGGTACGGACCTACGCCTGGATGGTGCTGCTGGGGCGCGAGGGGGTGATCAACCAGGTGCTGATCTGGGCCGGGCTGATCTCGGAGCCGCTGAAGCTGCTGCACAACGAGCTGGCCGTGGTTGTCGGCATGGTGCACGTGCTGCTGCCCTTCTTCGTCTTTCCGGTGGCCGCGGTCATGCGCCGGATCGACCCCAACCTGAACCTGGCGGCGCAAGGCCTCGGCGCCTCGCGCTGGTCGGTCTTCCGCCACGTCTACCTGCCGCTGACCCTGCCGGGCGTGGCCGCCGGCGCCTCCCTGGTGCTGATCCTCTCGATCGGCTTCTACATTACCCCGGCGCTGCTCGGCGGCGGACGGGTCCTGATGGTGGCCGAGTTGATCCAGCAGGAGATCCAGCAGTACCTGGACTGGGGCCGGGGCGGCACGATCTCGGTGCTGCTGCTGGTCGCGGCCCTCTCGCTCTATGCGCTGATCGGCTGGTGGAACCGCTGGAACCAGCGCTGGCAGAGGCCGGCATGAGCGCGCATCGCAAGGCAGGAGGACTGTTGCGCCGGCTGGCATCGCCCGCGGGCCTGCTGCAGGTCTTCGTCGGGCTGGTCTGCCTCTTCCTGATCGCGCCGATCCTGATCGTCTTCCCGCTGGCCTTCAGCGACGCCACCTACCTGCAGTTCCCACCGCCGGGCCTCTCGTTCCGCTGGTTCGACGCCTTCTTCGAGTCCCTGGCCTGGCGCGATGCGGCCGTGAACTCGATCAAGATTGCGCTGGGCACCACGGTGCTGGCCACGGTGCTGGGCACCGGGCTCGCCTTCAGCCTGGTGCGCGGGCGCTATCCCGGCAAGGCGCTGGTGGCAGCGATCGCGGCTGCGCCGATCATCGTGCCCAACATGGTGGTGGCGGTCGCGATCTACGGCGTCTTCGCCCACATGCAGCTCATCGGCGACTGGTACGGCGTGGCGCTGGGCCACACGATCTACGCCATCCCTTTCGTGGTCATGGTGGTGATGCCCTCGCTCAGGACCTTCGACGAGGCCCAGGAGCTTGCGGCCATGGGGCTAGGCGCCTCGCGGCTGGGCGCGATCTGGCACGTGACCCTGCCGCAGATCCGCCCGGCCCTGGTCTCGGCCGCCTTCCTGGCCTTCATCGCCTCCTTCGACGAACTGGTGATCGCGCTCTTCCTCGCGGGCTCCAACTTCACCCTGCCGAAGAAGATGTTCGAGGCGATCGTGTTCGAGATCGATCCCACTATCGCCGCGATCTCGGTGATCCAGATCCTGCTGGTGGTGGTCGTTGTGTCTGTGGCTTCGCGTTTCGGCGTGGGCACGGGGGTAGGGCGCTGAGCGCCGCTTTGGAGAGAGGACCATGACAGGCAGTATCTTTGCCGAGGATTTCCAGGAAACGCCCTACTGGTGGCAAGCCGCCCCGCCGGAGGAGGCGGAGAGCGAGCCGCTGCCCGAGACGGTGGACGTGGCCATCGTCGGCGCCGGTTATGCCGGTCTCTGCTGTGCGCTGGAGTTGAGCGAGAACGGCGTCAAGGTCGCGGTGCTGGAGGCCGGGCCGCTCGGCCATGGTGCCAGCACCCGCAACGGCGGCATGGTGACCGGCGGGCAGAAGTTCGTGGTCTCCGGCGCGATCAAGGGCGTCGATGCCGACCGTACCGCCCGCATCCTGGAGGACGCGCAGGAATCGCTCGACCTGCTGGAGGCCCGTGTCGAGCGCTATGGCCTCGATGCCGACTACCAGCGCTGCGGCCGGGTGATCCTGGCCAGCGTGCCGAAGCACTACCGGCGGCTGGAGACCTGGTGCGACCTGCTGGCTCAGCGCACCAAGGCCAAGACCAGCCTGGTACCGCGCCCGCGCCTGACCGAGGAGATCGGCGGCAGCCGCTACCATGGCGGCCTGCTGATCGAGGACTACGGCGGCCTGCATCCGGCCAAGTACCACCGTGCGCTACGCCGCACCGTGGCCGCTGCCGGCGCCTCGCTGCACTCCCACGCCGCGGTCCAGGGAATCCGGCGCGGGGAGGGCGGCTTCCTGCTCAAGACCGCCCGCGGCGTGGTCCAGGCACGTGAGGTGATGGTGGCGACCAACGGCTACACCGGTGAGCTGGTCGACTACCTCCGGGCCCGCGTCGTGCCGGTCGCCAGCTACATCATCGCCACCGAGACCCTGCCCGAGGGCCTGGCTGACCGCTTGAGCCCGCGTCGCCGCATGTTCTCCGACAGCAAGCGCGACCTCTGCTACTTCCGCCTCTCGCCGGACGGTACGCGGGTGCTCTACGGCGCACGGCCGGGCGTCCTGGACCGCGAGCTCCGTCCGGCGGCGGTGAGCCTGCATCGCCAGCTCTGCGAGATCTGGCCGGAGATGGCAGACCTGAAGCTCAGCTTCTGCTGGACCGGCAACGTCGCCATGTCGAGCGACCATGTCCCGCACATGGGGCGGGTCGACGGCCTGCACTACGCCGTGGGCTGCAACGGCAGCGGCGTCGCCATGATGAGCTACCTGGGCTACCAGTCTGCGCGCAAGATTCTGGGCATCCAGAACCGCCCCTGCGCCTTCGACAGCGACAGCTTCCCGCGACCGCCGCTCTACCGCGGCCATCCCTGGTTCCTGCCCCTGGTCGCCGGCTGGTACCGCCTGCGCGATTCGCTGGATCGAGTCTTTCCGTGAGAGTGAGGAGAGTAGCTATAGGCCTTTGAAGGATTTGAGTTATTCGAGGTCTCTGGTCAGCGGAACAAAGCGGACCGCCAACCCCTCGCGCATCACCACCTTACCCGTTGCGGTCTTCTCGACCAGGGTGAGGAACTGGACATCGTCCTGGGCGCCGACCGGGATCACCATGCGTCCGCCGGGTTTCAGCTGGTCGATCAGCGGCTGCGGCACCCGGTCGGCCGCGGCGGTGACCAGGATGGCGTCGAAGGGGGCCGCCTCGGGCCAGCCGAGATAGCCGTCGCCGACCCTGACCTGCACGTTGGCGTAGCCCAGTTCGGCCAGCCGCTTGGCCGCTGACTCGCCCAGCTCCGGGATGATCTCGATGCTGTAGACTTCGGCGGCCAGCAGCGAGAGCACAGCTGCCTGGAAGCCCGACCCGGTGCCGATCTCCAGCACCCTCGCGTCTGGGCCGACCTTGGCCAGTTCGGTCATCAGCGCGACGATCAGCGGCTGCGAGATGGTCTGCCCGTGGCCGATCCTGAGCGGCCGGTCTTCGTAGGCCCATTCCCGCTGTGCCGGAGGCACGAAGAGATGGCGCGGCACCGTGTTCAGCGCATCCAGCACCTCGGGTGAAAAGCGCTCGACACCGGCCGTGTCGGGCAGCTCCAGGCCATAGCGTTCGATCTTGCTCGTCATGACGGTCCGCGCCTTCGCCCAGGGATCCGTTTCGGCCGGCGCCGGGGTGCAGGCGAGCAGGGCCGCTGCCGCCAGTCCCGGAACGAGAGGCCGCAGCAGCCGCCCGGCGACCCTTCTCGCCTCATGGGCGCGTCGCATCGCACACCTCCTCGACGGTCGGCTCTGCCATTCAGTCTAGCGCAAGTTCGCTGGCGGTAGAAAGGGTCGTGAGGGTGCGCGGTTACCCCGGATTGCGCGCCGAGATCACCCAGGAGGAGCTGTCCATGACGATGCCATCGGCCTGGAGCTTCTGCTTGGCGATGGCTTCGGAGAGTGCGGCCTCAATCTCGCTGCGCTTGGCCTCGGCCTCCTCACCGGCCTCGCGGAAGACCTCTCCGGCGGGGCCGATCGCGAGCTGGAAGGCGATGGCGTCGGCGACGTCTCGGCCGACCAGGACCGGAGAGTCGACCCGCTTGAAGGCGATGTCCTCGTAGCCCGCCGCGCGCATCATGCCGGTGACCATCTCCTCGTCGGCCATCGAGAAGGGGCCGGGGCCGCAGGTCTGGGCGTCGGCGCCGGGGGTCGGCAGGTAGCGCAGCACCACCTCCTTGGCCATCGAGAGCCAGGGATTGTCGGCGCGCTGGCGCCAGACGATGTGCACCATGCGTCCGCCCGGTTTCAGCGCGCGGCGCATGTTGCGCAGGCCGGCCACGGGATTGGCGAAGAACATGGTGCCAAAGCGGGCGAAGACGAAGTCGAACTGTCCCTCCGGCAGGGCGATCTCCGCATCGCCGCGCTGGAAAGCGATGTTGTCGATCCCAGCCGCGGCGCTGTCCTTGCGCGCCTCCTCCAGGAAGGCATCGCAGCAGTCGACGCCCAGCACCGATCCCTCCGGCCCGACGATCCGGGCTAGCTTGATCGCCGTGTCGCCGAAACCGCAGCCCACATCCAGGACCTGGTCGCCCGGATGGACCGGCAGGTCCGTGAAGACCGCTTCACTGTGGTGGCTGAGACCACCGACCAGGACATGGCGGAAGCGGAAGAACTTGGGTACCAGCACTTCGTTCCAGAAGCGGACGAAGGCGGTGTCTTCGCCTCCTGACAGGACGGTGTCTGGGGACATGGCAGGTCTCCTCTCGGCTTCCTCGTTCTTGAGAATGCCGCACAGAGACACGCGAGTCTTTGTGGAGAGCTGAGGATTTTATGAGATCTTCGCCAGGAGCACCGGCAAGACCCGCCTAGCGTTCTTCCGTCTTGATCAGTGTTTGCAGCATGCTCCGGTCGTCGCTGCCCCATTGGGCGGGGTCCTCGCCGTGGGCCTGGGTCGCATGCAGCTCGATCAGGCTCCAGAGCTCCGCCTCGCTACCGGCGGTGAAGCTGGCCGGGCAGGCCTCCATCCCCGGATAGTCGCGACAGGCATAGGAAAAGATCTTGGTCATCGTCGTCGTCCTTCGTTTCGGGGGCTAGGGGAAGCGGGGAAAGGCCTTGAGGGTCTCGTCGATGACGACCCAGGGCTGCTTGTGGTCCAGGAAGACATTGGTGGTCGGAACCGCTGCCGCGGGGTCATCCAGGGTGGCGCTCAGCACCGCCGTGTCGGTCCAGTTGTCGCCCACGTAGGTCAGAGAGGTGCCGCAGTCGCGGCAGAAGCCGCGCTGCACGCCGGGCGAGGAGTGGTAGATCGCGAGCGTTCCGCTCAGGATCTCGAAGTTCTCCGGCGTCACCGCGGACCAGGTCGCGAAGCCGGCACCGACGGCGCGCTGGCAGTCGCGGCAATGGCAGTGGGCCGAGTAGGTGAAGGGGCCGTGCAGCCGATAGCGCACCGCTCCGCAGAAACACCCGCCCTCATGATAGCCGGCCTCACCAGTCATCGGATCCTCCACTGTTCGCTTTTCTGCACCTCGTTTCAGGATCGGAGAAAAAGGCCGGAATGACGAGCGAGATTGTCTCGTCTTGTGTTAGTCTGCCTTACAGATGAACTGGCAGACCCTTCCCCCGTTGAATGCCCTCCGCGCCTTCGCGGCGCTTGCGGAGACGGGGAGCTACGTTGCTGCCGGACGGGCGCTCTGCGTGACCCACGGGGCCGTCATCCAGCAGGTCAAGGCCTTGGAGGAGCGTCTCGGGATCACCCTGGTGACGCGCGAGGGGCGCGCCGTGCGGCTGACGCGGGAGGGGGCCTTGCTGGCCAAGGATCTTGCCCTCGGCTTTGCCGCCTTCCAGCGCGGTATAGAGGCTCTGGCGGAGGTGGAGGGGCGCGATCCGGTCAAGGTCTCGATGTCGCCGGCCTTGGCGGTGAGCTGGCTGATGCCGCGCTTGCCGGGCTTTCGGAAGGCCCATCCGGAGGTCACGCTCTTGCTGAACCCGACCTCGGAGATCGTCACCCTGGCGCCGGGCGGCATCGACCTGGCGATCCGCTATCAGGACCGGCGCCGGCCGGTCGAGGAGGCGGAGGTGCTGCTGCTGGCCGACATGGTCGTGGTGGGAACGCCTGGGCTCTGCGCCGGCCGGGCGGTCTCGGAGCCGGCCGACCTGCTGGACCTGCCCTGGCTGCAGGAGCTGGGGACCGACGAGGTCGCGGACTGGCTGCAGCGCCACGGCGTCACCGCAGAGCGCGTGCCGCCGATCTCGCACATGCCTGGAAACTTGATCATGGAGGCGGTCAGGCGCGGCGACGGCATCACCTACACGGCCCGTCCCTTCGTCGCCGCGGAACTCCGCACCGGGCGCCTGGTCGAGCTCTTCGCGGAGCCCGCCTTCGGGGCCTACTTCATCAAGACCGCGCCCGGGGTGCTGCGGCGCCCGGTCAAGACCTTCCTGAGGTGGCTTAGGCAGCAGGTCGGAAGCCCGGCGGAGAGGACAGAAGCCCGCTTTGGTCAGGGCGACCCCGGCGGTGCGCGATAATAGGCGATCTTTTCGAAGGTGATGCCCAGGTCGGTGACTCTCACGAGTGATGCTCCCTGAACATCGGTTCCCGTGAACTGCCACCAGCCCCATTTGAGAAGGGTGCTATCGTGATCTTGAATGAGTTCGTCTATGACCTCGTACTTGCCGGTTCCGCCGATGGCCTTCGTGCGGCTTTCCCAGGATAGCAAATACGCTGGAAAACCCTCTCGCGTAATTGGCTCGAGAAAGGCGCCGTTCCAGAACACAAAATCCGGGGCGGCATACTGAAGGGCTTTTTCCGGCTCCATAGACCGGACCGCTTTGACCCAGCAATCCAGCAGATGTTCGCGCTTAGACATGGTTCACGAACTCCGTCGTGCCCAGGGTCCCGACAAAATACTAGGTCAAGTCAGCTCAGTTTTCCAGCGGCACGCTGCATTGGGGGGACGCAGCAGATTATCATTGTCCGGCGCACCCAGACCTCAGGCCAGGGCGAAAACTTTAGAGCGGTGCCCGAGCGGACGGGGTCGCCCGCGACAACGACTTGCTCGATTAAGCAGGCACCTGATCGCGATCTGCTCTATCTTTCAAACGTGTAGGGTAGCAGCCGAGCAAGCGCGAGGCAGAGTCGCTCTATCACGGCGAGCCTGTCTCTCAACCTCAAAACCCGCATCTGCGGTTCAGGTCGAGCGCCGCATCGTTGCCCACCAGGATACCGACCAGCCCGT
Source organism: Rhodospirillaceae bacterium N.6G (assembly GCA_046233115.1). Taxonomy (GTDB): domain Bacteria; phylum Pseudomonadota; class Alphaproteobacteria; order Kiloniellales; family JACOMY01; genus JACOMY01. The sequence goes on from JBJXHM010000001.1 coordinate 1,141,792, forward strand.
CGTCGGCAAGCGCACGTGCCCTATCGATAGCTCAAGAGGCCCGCCCGCGCGCCTCGATCGGCCAGATGGCCATCAGCTTGTCGTCGCGGACGCAGTGATAGTGGTCGTAGAGGTTCACCGTCGGATCGCAGTGCGGCGCCATCAAGACCACCAGGCTGCCGGAGGCCGGCGGCTCGGCGCCCTCGGGCAGGACCAGCTTGCCGAACTCGTCGCCGAAGGGCTCGTAGGTGCTGCCCTCCGGCGCGCCGGCCACCACGGTCGGCAGCGGCCCGTCGGTCGCCAGGCTCTTGGAGCCCGCGTCGAGGGTGACGAAGCCCTGGTGGTTGTGGCTGATCACGCGGCTGTAGACGAAGAGGGCGGGGTGGTAGGGCCGCTTGCCCCACAGCTTGATGTGCACCTGTTCGTACTGGGTGTCCATGAAGCAGTAGGAGCCGAGCTGGATGTCGTTGAAGACTGCGGCCTCCATGTCCACCAGGTGCGAGCCGGTGCCGGAGCCGGTGGTGACCCGAACCGGGATCTTGGCGTCCTTGATGGCCTTCTTCATCTCCTTCAGGATCTTGAGCTGCTCGTGGCTCACCCGCCGCCGCTCGGAGGTCTTGGCGATGTGCTGTATGTCGCCGGAGTAACCTTGCAGGCCGAAGAAGCGCAGCTCCGGCGCCTCGGCGATGTAGCGGGCGAGCTCCAGGCCCTTCTCGACCGAGGTCACGCCGGAGCGGTTGAGGCCGATGTCGACATCGACCAGCACCCGGAACTTCTTGGAGACGCTGCGGGCGGCCTGCTGCAGCGCCTTCAGGTTCTCCAGGTCGTCGACCACGACCATCAGGTCTTCCATGTCCTTGTTGATCTCGGCGAGGCGCTGGATCTTGGCCGGCTCGACGATCGGCGAGGTCAGCAGGATCTTGCGGATGCCGCCCTCGAACAGCGCCTCGGCCTCGCCCAGCTTGGCGCAGCAGACGCCGCGCGCGCCGGCCTCGATCTGCAGCTTGGCGATCTGCACCGACTTGTGCGTCTTCACGTGCGGCCTGAGGCCGACGCCGTTGTTGGAGATGATCTCCTGGCCGGCCCGCAGGTTGGCCCGGAAGGTCGGCATGTCGATCACGAGGGCCGGGGTCGAAAGCTGCAGGCGGCTGCCTTCCTGCCCGATCAGGTGCTGGTTCGGTGAGTCCTTCATGGCGCGGATACTATTGCCCAAGTTGCGACTGTCCAAGTCTTCCTTTGACGCAAAAGCAGCCAATTCGACAAGCCCTCGATGCTGAAACACCCACCTGTGTTTTCGGTGATTGCGGGGGCGGAGGCTTTTGGCTAAGTGACGCCCGGTCACTGAGGTCCGACCGGGGGTCGGTCAGCCTCGAGAGACGGCAGTGAGGACGGAGGCGCTCGCTTGGCGCGGCTCTTGGGGATCGATACCGGCGGCACCTACACCGACGCCGTGCTCTACGACGACGAGACCGGTGTCCTGGCCAAGGCCAAGGCGCTGACCAGCAAGCACGACCTCGCTATCGGCGTCGGCGAGGCGCTGCGCCAGGTGCTGCCCGAAGACCCGCGCTCGGTCGAGCTGGTCTCCCTCTCGACCACGCTCGCCACCAACGCCCTGGTGGAGGGGCAGGGCGGCGCGGTCGGCCTGTTGCTGCTGGGCTATCCGGAGAAGGCGCTGGAGCGCGCCGGCCTGCGCCAGGCCCTGGGCGCGGACCCGCACGCCTTCATCACCGGTGGCCACACCGCCGAGGGCGACGCCAAGGCGCCGCTGGACCTGGAGGCCCTGGCGCGGGCCGCGGCCGAAATGGCGCCGCGGGTGTCGGCCTTCGCTGTCGCCGGCTTCTTCGCCGTGCGCAACCCGACCCACGAACTGGCGGCGCGTGAGCTGCTGCGCCACGACTTCGGCCTGCCGGTCACCTGCGCGCACGAGCTTTCTGCCGGGCTGGACGCGCCGCGCCGGGCGCTGACCGCGCTGCTGAACGCCCGACTGGTGCCGCTGATCCAGCAGCTCATCGAGGCGGTGCAGGGCCTGATGCGAGAGACCGGGCTGGACGTGCCGCTGATGGTGGTGAAGGGCGACGGCTCGCTGGTCGCCGACCGGGTGGCGCTGGCCTCGCCGGTCGAGACCATCCTCTCCGGCCCGGCGGCCAGCCTGGTGGGCGCGCGTCGCCTGGTCGGGGCCAAGGACATGATGGTCTCCGACATGGGCGGCACCACCACCGACATCGCGCTGCTGCGCCAGGGCCGGCCGGTGCTGAGCCCGGACGGCGCCTCGGTCGGCGGCTATCGCACCATGGTCGAGGCCATCGCCGTCCACACCGTCGGCCTGGGCGGCGACAGCGAGGTGAAGGCGCTGGCACCCGGCCGCTTCACCCTGGGGCCGCGGCGGGCGGTGCCGCTGTCGCTGCTGGCGCTGCAGCGGCCGGAGATCCTGGCCGACCTGCAAACGCAGCGCGACAGCCTCTTCGCCCATGCCGACGACGGTCGCTTCCTGCTGCGTCTGCGGCCACTGCCGGCGGGGCTGGAGCTACGCCCGGCAGAACGTGCGCTCTGGGCGCAGTTGGAGGCGGGACCACGGCCGCTGGATGCGGTCGCCAAGGACTATCTGAGCAAGCGCGCGGCGGAGCGCCTGGTCGAGCGCGGCTTCGCCATCGTCTCTGCCTTCACCCCCAGCGATGCGGCCCATGTGCTGGGGCTGCATGGCGGCTGGGCCAGGCCGGCGGCGGAGCTGGGTGCGGCCTTGCTGGCCCGCCATCTCGGCCTCGTCGACGGCAGGGCGGCGGCGCAGGCCGTCTTCGATGAGGTGGTGGCCGCCGGCGCCGAGGCCCTGGTCTTCGCCGCGCTCGCGGAGGAGGGCGAGGAAAGCGCTGCGCCCGATGGTTTTGGCCGCTCGCTGCTTGACCGTGCGATCGGGCGGAAGACCGCTGCGCAGGGCCTGCTGGTGCCGCGCATCGCGCTGGGCCGGCCGCTGGTCGGGATCGGCGCGCCGGCCGCGACCTACTATCCGGCCATCGCCGAGCGCCTGCACACCGACCTGCTGGAGGCCGAGCACGGCGAGGTCTGCAACGCCGTCGGCGCGGTCGCCAGCGGCGTGATCCAGCGCCAGCGCCTGGTCATCACCCAGACGGCTGAAGGGCTCTACCGCGCCCACCTGCCGGGCGGCATCCAGGACTTCCTGACCCTGGACGCGGCGGCTGCGGCCGCATCGCGGGAGGCGGAAGCGCGGGTCCGCGACCTGGCCGAGGCGGCCGGTGCCGCGGAGTGCCAGATGGAGCTGGAGCGCGCCGACAGCATCGTGCCGGACCGCAACGGCAAGCCCACCTTCGTGGAGAGCGTGGTGACAGCCACCGCCGTCGGCCGTCCGCGTCTGGTCGAAAGGGCGCGCGACAGCGTCGCGGGCTGACAGGGCAGGGGCCACGTGGCACGCTCCTCCTCAGGCACGACGATAAGGACTTGAGGTGGGAATGGAGAACCTGAAGATCGACGGCGAGCGGCTGTGGCAGAGTCTCATGCAGATGGCCGAGATCGGCGCGACGGAGAAGGGCGGCGTCTGCCGCTTGGCGCTAACCGATCTCGACCGCCAAGGCCGTGACCTCTTCGTCAGCTGGTGCAAGGAGGCCGGCTGCAGCATTGAGGTCGATGCCGTCGGCAACCTCTTCGCCCGCCGTCCCGGCCGTGATCCGAACCGCCCTGCGGTGATGACCGGCAGCCACCTCGACAGCCAGCCGACCGGCGGCAAGTTTGACGGTGCCTATGGCGTCATGGCCGGCCTCGAGGTGCTGCGCAGCCTGAACGACCTGGGCATCGAGACCGAGGCGCCGCTGGAGCTGGTGGTCTGGACCAACGAGGAGGGCAGCCGCTTCGCCCCGGCGATGATGGGCTCTGGCGCCTACGCCGGCGTCTTCAGCCTGGACGAGACCCTGGCCCGCAGCGATCCCGAAGGCACCAGCTACGGCGAGGCGCTGGAGGCGATCGGCTATCGCGGCGAGGGCCTGGGCGGCCGCCCGGTCGCTGCCTACTTCGAGGCGCACATCGAGCAAGGGCCGATCCTGGAGGCGGAGGACACCACCATCGGCGTGGTCACCGGCGCGCAGGGGCAGCGCTGGTACGAGGTCACCCTGACCGGGCAGGAGGCGCATGCCGGCCCGACCCCGATGGCGCGGCGCCGCGACGCGCTGGTCGGTGCTGCCGAGGCGGTGGAGCTGGTGAACCGCATCGGCTTCGACCACCAGCCGGACGCCTGCGCCACGGTCGGCATGCTCCAGGTCCATCCGAACAGCCGCAACGTGATCCCCGGTCGGGTCTGGTTCACCGTCGATCTGCGGAACCCGGAGGACAGCCGCCTGGACGCCATGTGCGCCGACTTTCTGTCAGGTCTGGAGGCGATCGCAGAGGGCGGCGGCCTGGCGCTCGACCTGCAGGAGATCTGGCATTCGCCGGCCTGTCCCTTCGCCGAGGACCTGGTCTCGGCGGTTCGCAAGGGGGCCGAGCGTGGTGGCTTCAGCCATCGCGACATCGTCAGCGGCGCCGGACACGACGCGGTCTACATGGCCCGGGTCGCACCGACCGCGATGATCTTCGTGCCCTGCGAGGGCGGGATCAGTCATAACGAGATCGAGAACGCAACGCCGGACGACCTGGCCGCGGGCTGCAGCGTGCTGCTGCATGCCATGCTGGAACAGGCCGGCATCGTAGGAGAACGCGCATGAACCGCCGGGTGATTTCTGCTCCCGACGCACCGCAGTCCGCCGGCGGCTATGCTCCGGCGCTGGAGGTCGAGGGGGCCAAGCGCTGGCTCTTCATCTCCGGCCAGATCCCGGTTTCGGTCTCCGGCGCGGTGCCGGCCAGCTTCGAGGATCAGGCCCAGCTCGCCTGGCAGAACGTCGGCGCCCAGCTCCGCGCGGCCGGCATGAGCCTGGACAACCTGGTGAAGGCGACCATCTACCTGGCCGACCGCCGCTATGCCCTGGCCAACCGGGCGGTGCGCAACGCCGTGCTCGGCGACCGCAAGATCGCCCAGACGGTCGTCATCGCCCAGATCTTTGATTCCGAGTGGTTGCTGGAAATCGACGCTATCGCAATGGATTAGACGTGACGTCTGAGATCGCGAGAAAGGAAGACGGGCAAGGGAGGCCAGCCGAACGCCCAGCATCCGGAGGGGCCGACGCGTTGGCGCGTGCGCTGATCTCCGACTTTGCGGCACGGCGGCCGCTCGGGGCCGGCTCTTTCATCGTGACCCTCTACGGCGACGCCATCGTGCCGCGCGGCGGCCTGGTGTGGCTGGGCAACGTGATTGCGATCTGCGCCCAGGTCGGGATCAGCGAGACCTTGGTGCGTACCGCGGTTTCACGCCTGGTCGCGGCCGGGCATCTGGTCGGCCTGCGTGACGGCAGGCGCAGCTTCTACCGGCTCAGCGAGGCCAGCCACAGCGCCTTCGAGGCCGCAGCCGCGGTGATCTACGGCGGGCCGCGCGACGTCTCGGCTGAGGCCTGGAGCCTGCTGATCCTGCCGGGCGAGGGGCTCGGGGAGGCCGAGCGCCGGAGCCTGGCCGAACGGGGCTATGGCTTTCTCACTCCGACCTTGGCGCTGCGGGCCGGCGAGGGAGCGCCTGGCGAGCCACTACCGTCCGGCACGCTGTGCTTCGAGGCGCGCCTGCTTGACAAGGCGGATCAGGCGGCGCTGCGCGCACGCGCCGTGGAGGCCTGGTCGCTCGATGCCCTCGACGAGCGGTATGGTCTCTTCTGTAGCCGCTTCGCGCCGCTACAGGTGGCCCTGGAGGGCGGCGCGGTGCTGGCGCGGCCGCTGGCCCTGGCAGTACGCTTGCTGCTGGTGCACGACTACCGTCACATCGTGCTGGAGGATCCGGGACTGCCGACCCTGTTGCTGCCGGAGGCCTGGCAGGGGCGGCAGGCACGCCGCCTCTTCGCCACGCTCTACGCCCTGCTGGCGCCCGAGGCCGAGGCAGAGATCGACGCGGACTTCATCGACGACGAGGGGCCGCTTTCCGCCGATTCGCGTGTCCTCGAGGCGCGGCGCGTGGGCCTATCAGACTGTCTTTGAGCTAGGAGAGGTCTAGCTGCACCAACCCTAGAGCCACACGAAGTCCGTCGCGGTGAGCTGGTTGGGGCCGGTGAGGCCGCGGACCGTGGCGGCCATGTCGGCGGCACCGTCGCCGTCGTTGTCGATCTCCAGGCGCTCGCCGCCGGCGAAGCGGGCCTCGCTGTTGCCGCCCGCAGAGAAGGCGGCACCGCCGATATAGCTGAAGCTGCCGCTCTCCAGACCGGTGGCGAAGACCAGGCTGTCCGCCCCGCCGGGCGCGGCCTGGTTGCGGCCGACGAAGTCCTCGAAGACCAGTTTGCCGGAGACGCCCTCGTCGTCGTTGAAGAGGAAGGTGTCGGCGCCCGATCCGCCCCACACGCGGTCGCTGCGCTGCAGGCGCATCAGGTCTTCGCCGCTGCCGCCGCGCAGGCGGTTCGAGCCGCCACCTCCGTTGAGTGTATCGTCGCCGTCGCGACCCTTCAGGAAGTCGTCGCCGGCCATGCCCAGCAGGACGTTGTCGTACTCGTTGCCGAGCAGCAGATTGTCCAGGCTGTTGCCGCGCAGCAGCGCGTCGCCGGCGTCGCTCAGCAGCACGCCTTCTTCGATGTTGGGGCCCAGGGTATAGGCCGAAAGGTCGGCGATGCGCACCTGGTCGATACCCTGGCCCTCGAATTCCACCACCAGGTCGCCCAGGGTCTCGATCACGAAAGTGTCGTCGTCGGCGCCGCCATAGGCCCGGTCGCTGCCGCTGCCGCCGTTGATGAAGTCGTCGCCGTCGCCGCCGGAGAGGAGGTCCTGACCGCCGCCGCCGCGCAGCGCATCGGCGGCGCTGCCGCCGAAGAGCAGGTCGTCGTCTTCGCCGCCGCGCAAGTCGTCGCTGCCGTGGCCGCCGACCAGCTCGTCCTTGCCATGGCCGCCGGTAATGCTGTCGGCTGCCGCGCCGCCGTCGAGCCGATCCTGGCCCGAACCACCGCCGATGAAGTCGCGCCAGTAGCCTCCGTGGGCGACGTCGTCGCCGTCGCCACCCAGCAGGGTATCGTTGCCGTCCCCGCCCATAAGGATATCGTCGTTGGCCGCTCCGCGCAGGGTATCGCTGCCGTTGCCGCCAAACAGCAGGTCGTTGCCCGACGCCCCTGAGAAGGCCTCGTCACTATCGTCGCCATGATAGGCGTCGGCGCTGCTGGTCTGGGCGTTGATCGGCGTGCTGGTCCAGCTCGGGATCACCCCGACCAGGTCCGACTTGAGCCCGGTTGGCTGCGAACTGCTGTTCTCGCCGTAGATGCCGTAGTCGACCTCGTAGGGCGGCGTGAAGGAAGGGCGGTCGAAGGCATCGAAGACGAAGAGCGGCACGGTCTTGCCGTCGGACTTCATACCGTCCAGCCAGTCGAAGATCTCCTGGTAGACCTTCGCTTGGTTCGAGGCGCCGTAGTAGGAGGAATAGCCGGTCTCGCCGACGAAGACCTCCAGGGTGCCGGCAAGCTGGCTCTGCACGCTCTCGAAGTAGCTCTCGACCTGGCTGAAGTCGGTCGATTGCCCGCTGTTCTGGGTGTACTGGTTGAACAGCACGAAGGGCGAGTCGTTGTTCCAACGGGCCGGCCAGTGGTCGGCGATGTAGGCCGGGACCTGCACCGAGACCACGTTGGTGGAGCCATAGTTGGCGATGGTGGTGGAGACCGGGATGTCGCCGAGGCCCTGGTCGTTGAGCGAGGCCTTGAGGTTGTCGAAGGCGTTCGGGATCCAGGTCTGGTAGTAGTCGTCAAACTTGTCGTTGCCCGGCGGTGGACCGTTCTGGTCGATCTCGTTACCCAGCAGGATGACGGTCAGGTGCTCCTTCACCGCGCTGGTGCTGCCGAAGGAGTCGATCAGCATCTCCACCCACTGGTCGGTGTAGTCCTTGCCGTTCATCAGCCCGGCGGTCCAATCACCGCTGGCATTGAGCTGCGCCAGGGCGGAGTTATTGGTCCCCATGACCAACTGCACGTCGCTGGTGGACTTGATGTAGTCGATGACCTGCTGCTGGGTCGGATCCATGCAGGGCACGCTGGGATCCGCGGTGCCGACCGCGGCGCCGTGATAGGTCCTGATCAGCTTGAAGTTCTGCGTGACTTGCTGCAGGTCGGCGGTGATGGAGTAGCCGGTCCGGCCGTCTTCCCAGCTGTCGTAGTTGATGCCGACATTGTAGTTGAAGGGCGTGTTGGCCGGCACCAAGGGATCACTGCTGGCAGCGCTACTCATGGCGTCTTGACCTTTCTCAGTCGAACCGGGTGGACGCCGCGTCTGCGAACGTCAGGAAGGCGGCCTGGCCGTGCTCGTACTGGCGCTAGAGCCACACGAAGTCCGTCGCGGTGAGCTGGTTGGGGCCGGTGAGGCCGCGGACCGTGGCGGCCATGTCGGCGGCACCGTCGCCGTCGTTGTCGATCTCCAGGCGCTCGCCGCCGGCGAAGCGGGCCTCGCTGTTGCCGCCCGCAGAGAAGGCGGCATCGCCGATATAGCTGAAGCTGCCGCTCTCCAGACCGGTGGCGAAGACCAGGCTGTCCGCCTCGCCGGGCGCGGCCTGGTTGCGGCCGACGAAGTCCTCGAAGACCAGTTTGCCGGAGACGCCCTCGTCGTCGTTGAAGAGGAAGGTGTCGGCGCCCGATCCGCCCCACACGCGGTCGCTGCGCTGCAGACGCATCAGATCGTCGCCGCTGCCGCCGCGCAGGCGGTTGGCGCCGCCGCCTCCGTTGAGTGTGTCGTCGCCGTCGCGGCCCTTCAGGAAGTCGTCGCCGGCCATGCCCAGCAGGACGTTGTCGTACTCGTTGCCGATCAGCAGATTGTCGAGTTCATTGCCGCGTAGCAGCGCATCGCCGGCATCGCTCAGCAGCACGCCTTCTTCGATGTTGGGGCCCAGGGTATAGGCCGAAAGGTCGGCGATGCGCACCTGGTCGATACCCTGGCCCTCGAACTCGACCACCAGGTCGCCCAGGGTCTCGACCACGAAGGTGTCGTCGTCGACGCCGCCGAAGGCCGTGTCGCTGCCGCTGCCGCCGTTGATGAAGTCGTCGCCGTAGCCGCCGACCATCGAATCGTCGCCGCCACCGCCGCGTAGGGTATCGGTGCCGCTGCCGCCGTCGAGCAGGTCATCCCCCGCGTCACCGCGCAGGTCGTCGATGCCGCGGCCGCCGGACAGGGTGTCATCGCCCCTACCGCCATAGAGACCGTCCCGGCCTCCGTCGCCATAGATATAGTCGCGGCCGTTGCCACCGCCGATGCGATCGCCGCCGGTGCCGCCGTACGCGACATCGCTCCCATCGGCGCCCAGCAGGGTGTCGGCGCCGTCGCCGCCCTCCAGGATGTCGTCGTTCGCAGCCCCGCGCAGCAGGTCATTGCCGCCGCCGCCGAAGAGGTAGTCGTCGCCCGAGCCGCCGTTGAACTCGTCTATGGCGTCGGTGCCGTGAAAGGCGTTGGACGCCAGGGTCTTCACGTTGATCGCCTTGGTGGTCCAGGCGGGGACCACGCTCACCAGGTCGGGCTTCAGGCCTGCCGGCTGATGCTTGGCGGTGTCCTTGTAGATGCCGAAATTAACCTCGAAGGGGGGGTAGGTGTGGGAGGGACGGTCGTAGGCGTCAAACACGAAGAGCGGTACCGACTTGCCGCCGTTGGCGCCCATGCCGTCCAGCCAGTTGAACAGCTCCTTCAGCACATTGGCCTGCTTGTTGTCCCCGAAGTAGGAGGAATAGCCGGTCTCGCCGATGAAGACCTCCAGGGCGCCGGGAAGCTGTGCCTGCACGCTCTCGAAGTAGTTTTCGACGTGCTTGAAGTCAGTCGATTCGAAGCCTTGCGTGTACTGGTTGAAGAAAACGAAGGGCTTGCCGTTGTTCCAGGAGTCCTTCCAGTGGTTCTTGATGTAGATGGGGATCTCGACCGAGACCACGTTGCCGGGACCGTAGTTCGCAATGGTCGTGGAGACGGGGATCCCGCCCAGGCCGTACTTGGCCAGGCTGGCCTGAACGTTGTCGAAGGCCTGCGGAATCCACTTGCTGTAATAGGCCTTGAACTGTGCGGAGCCGGGCGGCGGCCCGTACATGTCGATCTCGTTGGCCAGCAGGATCGTCTTCAGGTGCTGCTTGACCTGCGTCTTGTTGCCGAAGGACTCGATCAGCATTTCGACCCACTTGTCGGTGTAGGCCCTCGAGTACATCAGGCCCGGTTTCCAGCCGTTGTCGTCCAGGATTGCGAGCGCGTTGTTGTTGGTCCCCATCACCAGCTCGACGTCGGTCGTGTTCTTGACGAAGGTGATCACCTTCTGCTGGGTCGGGTCGATGGTCGGGCTAGTGGAATTGGGCGGCCACACGGAGACGTCGTGGAAGGTCTTGATCAGCTTGAAGTTCTGCGTGATCTGCTGCAGATCCTTCGGGATCGAGTAGCCGGTCCGGCCGGCCTCCCATGTCTCGTAGTTGATGCCGACGTTGTAGTTGAACGGCGTGCTCCGCGGCACCAAAGGATCTGTGGCCATGATATGCAACTCCCCAACCCTGAACTTTCGACGTCAGATTAACGGTCTTTGCCGCAGCGGACTATGCTCTTTCCTGTGGAAGCGACCGGTCTTATTCCCGTTACAGATAGCTGTGGAATAGAACAAAATTGAGAAAATGTCATGTGGTAATTTCTGGGCAGGGCACTCGAGACGGCAGGCAGGCAGGATAGAGCTGCAAAAGCATCACAAGAATAATTGAAAATCGAGGCATCTTGTGACATATTGCAGGAAAGCCGGCGAGGCTGCGGTCGTGGGAGGACTGAGATGTACGCACAGATGGTCAAGACCGAAGGCACGGGCCTGAAGAGCCTGGAAGACATGGACCCGCAGGAGCGCGCCTTTCAGCAGCGCATCGATGCGGACGAGAAGATCGAGCCGAAGGACTGGATGCCGGAGGCCTATCGCAAGACCCTGATCCGCCAGATCTCCCAGCACGCCCACTCCGAGATCGTGGGTCAGCTTCCCGAGGGCAACTGGATCACCCGCGCGCCCACCCTGGAACGCAAGTCCATCCTGCTGGCCAAGGTGCAGGACGAAGCGGGGCACGGCCTCTACCTCTACTGCGCGGCCGAGACCCTGGGCGTGTCGCGCGACCAGTTGCTGGAGCAGCTCCACGTCGGCAAGGCCAAGTACTCCTCGATCTTCAACTACCCGACCCTGACCTGGGCCGACATCGGCGCCATCGGCTGGCTGGTCGACGGTGCCGCGATCATGAACCAGGTGCCGCTACAGCGCTGTTCCTACGGGCCTTACTCGCGGGCCATGATCCGGGTGTGCAAGGAGGAATCCTTCCACCAGCGACAGGGCTACTCGATCATGATGACGCTGGCCCAGGGCAGCGAGGAGCAGCGGGCGATGGCGCAGGACGCGCTGGACCGCTGGTGGTGGCCCTGCCTGATGATGTTCGGGCCGCCCGACGGCGAATCGGTGCACAGCGCCCAGTCGATGGCCTGGAAGATCAAGCTGAACAGCAACGACGAGCTGCGCCAGAAGTTCGTCGACCAGACCGTGCCGCAGGCCGAATACCTGGGGCTGAAGGTTCCCGATCCCGCGCTCGCCTGGAACGAGGAGCGCGGCCACTACGACTACGGCGAGATCGACTGGGACGAGTTCCATCGCGTGCTGAAGGGCGGCGGCCCCTGCAACCGCGAGCGCCTCAGGGCCCGCGTCAAGGCCTATGAGGAGGGCGCCTGGTTCCGGGACGGCCTCTCCGCCTATGCCGGCAAGCGCGCCCAGCGCAACAAGAGCAAGGCCGCTTAAGGCCCCTGCCAGAAGCCTGGAGGAAACGAGCATGTCCAACGAATGGCCCCTGTGGGAGGTCTTCATTCGCGGCCAGCATGGCTTGTCGCATCGCCATGTCGGCAGCCTGCACGCGCCCGACGCCGAGATGGCGATCCATCACGCCCGCGACGTCTATACCCGTCGCAACGAGGGCGTCTCGATCTGGGTGGTGAAGGCGGCCGAGATCACCGCCAGCACGCCCTCCGACAAGGGGCCGCTGTTCGAGCCCTCGTCCAGCAAGGTCTACCGCCACCCCACCTTCTTCGACATCCCTGACGATGTGGGGGCGATGTGATGGCTGATGCCAGCGACCAGGGTCAGCTCTTCGACTACTGCCTCCGGCTCGGCGACAACTGCCTGATCCTGGGGCACCGGGTGTCGGAGTGGTGCGGCCACGCACCGGTCCTGGAAGAGGACATCGCCATGGCCAACGTGGCGCTCGACCTGATCGGTCAGGCGCGGCTCTGGCTGGAGCTGGCGGGCGAGCTGGAAGGTAGGGGGCGCAGCGCCGACGACTTGGCCTATCTGCGCGACGCCGGTCAGTTCCGTAACCTGCTGCTGGTCGAGCAGCCGAACGGCGACTTCGGGGTCACCTTGATGCGCCAGCTCCTCTTCGACCTGTGGCACGACCTGATGCTGCAGCAACTCGTCGGCTCCGCCAGCCCGCGGATCGCCGAGGTGGCGGCCAAGGCGGCGAAGGAGGTCGACTATCACCTGAGCCGCAGCCGCGACCTGGTGATCCGGCTGGGCGACGGCAGTGACGAGAGCCATCGCCGGATGCAGGAGGCGCTGGACGAGCTCTGGCCCTTCACCGGTGAGATGCTGACGTCCGACGCGCTGGACCGCGCGCTCACGCAGACCGGTATCGGCGCCGATCTGGAGGCCTTGGCCCCCAAGTGGCACGCGGCGATCGACGCCATTCTGGAGGAGGCCACTCTGGCCCACCCAGAGCGGGTCTGGATGCGCGAGGGCGGCAAGCTCGGCCGGCACAGCGAGCAGCTCGGCTTTATCCTGGCCGAGATGCAGTTCCTGCAGCGCGCCTATCCGGGCGTGAAATGGTAGGCGGCCATGGCATCTTTAGAGCAGCGACCGGCGCCTGAGACCATCTGGAGCTGGCTGGCCGAGATCCCGGATCCGGAGATCCCGGTGATTTCCCTGGTCGACCTCGGCATCATCCGCGGTGTCGCTTGGCGCGACGACACCCTGGAGGTCACGGTGACGCCGACTTATTCCGGCTGTCCGGCAACCGCGGTGATCAACCTGGAGATCGAGCAGGCCCTGCACGCCAGGGGCATCGAGAAGCTGGCACTCAAGCGCCAGTTGGTGCCGGCCTGGACCACCGGCTGGATCAGCGAGGCGGGGCGGCAGAAGCTCCGCGCCTACGGCATCGCTCCGCCCGAGACTGGGGCGGCGGCCTGCGCCGGCAGCCTGACGGCGCAGCCGGAGGAGGTGACCTGTCCGCACTGCGGCGCCCGCGACAGCGAGCGCATCAGCCAGTTCGGCTCGACACCCTGCAAGGCGAGCTACCGCTGCCGCTCCTGTCTGGAGCCCTTCGACTACTTCAAGCCTTTCTGAACCCGGAGGACCTCCATGGTTCGCTTCCTGCCACTGACCGTGACCGAGATCCGTCGCGAGACCCGCGACGCCGTGGTCGTCTCGCTCGAACCGCGCGCGTCCGACCGCGATGCCTTCGACTTCCTGCCGGGCCAGTACCTGACCTTCCGCAAGACCCTGGAGGGGGAGGAGCTGCGCCGCTCCTACTCGATCTGTAGCGGACGCGGCGAGGCCCCGCTGCAGGTCGGCATCAAGCGGGTGCCGGACGGGCTCTTCTCGACCTGGGCCAACGAGACGCTTGCGGTGGGCGATACCCTGGAGGCGATGACGCCGATGGGCAGCTTCACTGCGCCGCTGCTGCCGGCCGAGGCGCGCCACCACCTCTTCTTCGCCGCCGGGTCGGGCATCACCCCGGTGCTCAGCCTGATCAAGGCGGTCCTGACCCGCGAGCCCAAGAGCCGGGTGACCCTGGTCTACGGCAACCGCTCTTCCAGCTCGATCATGTTCCGCGAGGCGCTGGAAGATCTGAAGAACCTCTACCTTGGCCGCTTCACCCTGCTGCACATCCTGACCCGCGAGAGCCAGGAGATCGACCTCTTCAACGGCCGCATCGACGCGGAGAAGTGCCGCGCTCTGTTCAGCCATTGGCTCGACCCCAAGGGCGTCGACCTGGGCTTCGTCTGCGGGCCGCAGTCGATGATGACCGACGTCTCCCAGGCCCTGCGCGACGCCGGCCTGGAGGAGAGCCGGATCAAGTTCGAACTCTTCGTCTCGGCACAGCAGGGCCGCCGCCGCCAGAGGGCGGAGGAGGGCGACCAGGAGACCAGCGCCAACCGCTGCAAGGCGACCGTGATCCTGGACGGCCGGAGCCGCGACTTCGAGTTGCCGAAGGACCAGGTCTCGCTGCTGGATGCCGCTATGGCCGAGGGCCTGGACGTGCCCTATGCCTGCAAGGGTGGGGTCTGCTCCACCTGTCGCGCCATGTTGCTGGAGGGCGAGGTGGACATGGACGCAAACTTCGCACTGGAGGACTACGAGGTCCGCCGCGGCTACATCCTGACCTGCCAGAGCTATCCGGCCACCGACCGCGTGGTGGTGGACTACGATCAATAACCAGAACGGGGAGGGAGACGGAGAATGGAAGAGGCTGCTTTCCTCGACTACCTGGAGCACGCGGGGCGCCTGACCTCGCCGGACAACGTGCCGCCGGCCTACCGGCGGGAGCTCTTGCGCCTGATGGCCGGCTTCGTCGATTCGGAGCTGGCGGGGGCGGCGGGCTTCGCGGCGATGATCAACCGCGCGCCGGACCTGGACGGCCGCCGCTTCATGGCCCGCATGGTGCTGGAGAAATTCGGGCACGGCGGCCAGGTGCTGGCCCTGATGGAGCCCTTCGGCACCGATCCCGAGCGCTACGTCAGCCTGCATCCCTGGGACGAGCGGCTGGAGCGTGCCACCGACCTGGGGGCGGAGCGGCACGGCGGCGACATGCGTCTCAACGTTTTCTACTACCCCTTCGAGGGTTGGGGCGACGCCCTGGCGATGAACCTCTTGATGGGGCAGGCCTCGGTGATCCAGCTCAAGGAGCTGAGCCACTGCTCCTACCAGCCGCTGGGTGAGGTCATCGCCGGGATCGCGCCAGTGGAGAAGAGCCACCTTGAGGAGGGGGAGACGCGTCTCGCCCGACTGCTGCAGAGTGGTGGCGACCGGGCCGAGCTGGCCGCCTCCCTGGACTACTGGCGGCCGCGTGTGGCGGCCTCCTTCGGCGGCGACCACTCGCCCCGTTTCGAGCCCCTGCAGCGCTTCGGGTTGCGCCACACCGAGAACCGCGTCCTGCGGACTCGCTGGCAGCAGGCGGTGGAGCAGCGCCTGGGCCGCTTGGGGCTGGCATAGGAAGATCGCTTAGGATGCGTCGTTGTTCTGGTCAGGGTCCTGGAACCCGGCCTTGGGGCGGGTCAGCAGGTAGGCGCCGACCAGTAGCAGGCCGACCAGCTCGATGATCAGCGAGGCCGTTTCCAGACCGGACAGCAAGGCCAGCACGAAACCGACTAGCATGACCACCATGATCATCAAGCCGCCGAAAGGCGGGATGATGCCGCGGCGGCGCCATTCGGCAAAGCCGGTGCCCAGGCTGTTCGGGTCGACGACCCAGCGATAGATCTTCCTGGAGCCGCGGGTGAAACCATAGGCGGCGACCAGGATGAAGGGGGTCGTCGGCAGGATGGGGATCGCCATGCCGATCAGGCCGATGATCAGGGCGATGCCGCCGGCCAGCCGCCAGAGGCGGTACTTGTTGTCGCCGTTCGCTGCTCTCTGTGCCTCGTTCAAGACCTCCCCCTTTCTCAGTCCCACTCGACCTGAAAGCGCCGCACCAGGTCGGCGATCTGGGCGTCGCTCAGCAGACGCGGAGAGCGGCCGCGGGTCAGCAAAGCCAGCTTTGCCGTCTCCTCCAGCTCCTCCATGGCGTAGACCGCGGCTTCCAGATCCTTGGCCGCCACCACCGGACCGTGGTTGGCCAGAACCACCGCGGCGTGCTTGCCGCCCAGTGCGCGCACCGCCGTGCCCATCTCCGGGTCGCCTGGGGCGTAGTAGGGCAGTAGTTTCACCTTGCCCAACTTCATGATCGCGTAGGCGGTCAGCGGCGGCAGCATGTTGTCCGGATCCAGGTCCGGCATCAGCGACCAGGCGACCGCGTGGCTGGAATGGAGGTGCACGACGGCGCCGGTCTTGCCTGGACGGGTCGCGTAGAAGGCGCTGTGCAGAGCCACCTCCTTGGTCGGCGCATCACCGGAGAGCAGCTTGCCGTCTGCGTCGAGCCGAGAAAGTCTTGCCGCATCGAGGCTGCGGAAGCTGCTGCCGGTCGGCGTCACCAGCAGGCTGCCGTCCTCCAGCCTGAGCGAGATGTTGCCGGACGCGCCGGGGGTCAGGCCGCGCGCGAAAAGCGATGCTGCCTGTGCGACGATCGCCTCGCGGGCCTTGCTCTCCGCGGTCATCCCGTCGGCAGCGCGGCGAAGGCCCGCGCGAAGAAGTCCTCCTGGCCGAAGTTGCCGGACTTGAGCGCCAGCGCGATGCTCGCACCGCCGCTGTCGGCATAGGTCCAGGGCACGCCGGGGGCGATTTCCGGCCCGATGGTGAGCCGGGTGATGCCCAGTGCTTTCACCACCGCGCCTGAGGTCTCGCCGCCGGCCACCACGAAGCGGCGCACGCCCGCGTCCAGAGCCTGCTTGGCCGCCTCCGCCATCGCGGCCTCGACCAGGGCGCCGGCCGTGGCGACGCCCAGCGCCTGCTGTGCGCTGGCCACAGCGTCGGGCTCGGCCGTGGCATAGAGGATCTTCGGGGCCTCCGGCGGCTGTTCGGACAGCCAGCGCAGGATCGCACCGCTGCCCTCGGCTGCGAGCCCTAGCGGATCGATCCGGTAGGAGGCTACGCCAGGCGCATAGCGCGCCACCTGCTGGCGCGTCATGGCCGAGCAGCTTCCCGACAGCACGATCTCGCCCGGGCCGACCGTCGGGAGCGTTCCGGCACCGCCGGCGTCGCGCAGCAGACCGTCCTGCCGATAGAGGGCCGGCAGCGGCATGGCGACCGCGCTGCCGCCGGTCAGGAAGGGCATGTCCCGGCAGGCTGTGGCGATGGTCTCGAGGTCGGCGTCGGCGACGGCATCGACCACGACATGAGCCACACCCGCTGCCGCCAGCTCCGCCAGGCGTTCGGCCAGTGCTTGCGGTCCGGCGGCTACTACGAGGCGGTTGGCCAGGCCGACCTTGCCGGCGACCTGCGGCGCCAGCAGGCGCAGCAGCGAGGAATCGCGCATCGGCGTCAGCGGATGGTCGCGCATCGGGCTCTCGTCCAGCGGCTCTTCGCCGACGAAGAGATGGCCCATGAAGATGCTGCGTCCGTTCTCGGGGAAGGCCGGGCAGTAGATTGTCTGGGCCGTGTCGAGGTCGGCCATCAGGGCCTCGGCCACGGGGCCGATATTGCCGTCTTTCGTGCTGTCGAAGGTCGAGCAGTACTTCCAGAAAAAGCGACTGGCACCAGCGCCACGCAGCCAGGCCAGGGCCTTCCGGCTTTCGGCCACCGCCTCGGCCACCGGGCTGGTGCGGATCTTCAGCGCGATGACTTCCAGCTGGGCGCAGGCGGCGGTCTCGGGTGCCTCGTCCGGCACCCCGATGCGCAGCGCCACGGACGCGCCGCTGCGGGCCAGCAGACAGGCCAGATCGCTGGCTCCGGTAAAGTCGTCCGCGATCGCTCCGAACAGCATCCCTTAACTCCCGGTCAAAGCCGCAAGCGGCAAGCGCGGAACGGGACCCGGTAACCGGAGCCCGGCGCGCGGCGGAAGCGGGATGTTAGCGAACGCGGCTGGGAATGTCCCCAGCCTCGATCAGGATGTCGCGGGCCATCACCCCGCGCTCCGGTTCACCCTGGTGCTGACGCGACCCGGTGGTCTGGGTCCTGGTCAGGAGCTGGGCGTTGACCGTCTCGCTGTGCGGATAGGAAGAGATGGTGAACCACAGCCGGTAGATCGGGGTTCCATCCCCGGTCTTGCCCAGGAGGACGCTGGCGGGCTCGATGGTGATCGTCGGATCGCCCAACCCGCTTTCCGTGGTGACCGGGTGGCCGGTCTCCAGGTCGTAGATCACGCCGGCCCGCGTACGGTTCTTGGTGTCAGAGAGCCACAGCATGATGAAGCGGCGGCCCATCTGCGCGCAGTCGATCGAGAAGGTGAGGGGCTTGCCCTGCTGCGCCTCGCCGACGATGTAGG
Source organism: Rhodospirillaceae bacterium N.6G (assembly GCA_046233115.1). GTDB lineage: Bacteria > Pseudomonadota > Alphaproteobacteria > Kiloniellales > JACOMY01 > JACOMY01. Next base: position 1,159,914 of record JBJXHM010000001.1, read on the forward strand.
TACGATGCACGCGCTGGTTCGATCCCTCGCGCAGGCGCGTGAGCCCGCTGGAATCCTTGCCGTCGATGGCAAAGGCTTCGCGGCGCCAGGCCTTGTCGGGCTCGGCCGCATAGGCAAGGACTTGCTCCTTCTTCATCGGCTTGGCTTCGGCCCAGATCTCCTGACCGATGCGGTTTGGGTCGTCCAGGTCGACGAAGGCCATATCCTTACCGGTCGCGACCAGCAACTGCTTGACATAGCCAAGCGACGCATTCGGCGGCAGGGCGAGCAGGTAGCCGCTGGACCAGGGCAGGTCCGAGGTGAAGGGGTAGGCGGCGGCGCGCCAGCTCAAGTCCTCCTCACCCGGCCGCAGGCCCGGATGGTGTTCCGAAAGGATCACCAGGTAGCCGCGCTCATCCAGCCCGGAAGCCAGCGCGGCATGACAGCGCTCGACCGCGTCGTCGTAGGTGATCATCACGGCCAGTGGCTGGGCCGCATCGACCAACTCCAGCGACTGCGGCGCAGCCCGTGGGTTGGTGACCAGGACCAGGTTGCCCTGCTCTTTCGGTAGCTTTGCCAGGAAGTCGGTGACCGCCTCGCCAGCGTCCGCGAGATCGGCCGCAGGCAGCTCGACGAGAGTCGCATCCTTGCCGGCCTGGAACTCGCCGGACGAGAGTGTTTCGGCGATCTGGCCGGCGTGCTCACCGCTCTCTGCCAGCACCAAGCTCTTGCCGCCGCCGTTCAGGAGGCAGGCCGAGGTGCCTTTGAGAGAGCCCAGGCCTTCGGCGTTGGGGAAGGGAGTCTTCATCGACTCCATCATGGTCGAGAGTGCCTTCAGCTCGTTGGCACGGGCTCGCTGGTCACGCGGAATGGGCCCCACCAGCGGGACCGTCACGACATCGCTCTCCAACGTCGCCTCGACCAGCGGGGCGGTCTGCGGGGTGGGCATGGAATCGATGATGTCTTGCGCCAGCCGCTGCCAGGAGTTGCGGCGGAAGTAGGCCTTGCCGCTACTCTCATGGAGACGGCCGTTGCTGCACTGCTTGCTGGTTAGGGCGACCAGGCCCTTGGCGATCTCTTCCGGGCTGTCGTCGTCGATCGGTAGGCCCGCGTTATAGCTGGTGGCGATCGCGGCCGCCGCGGTGCCGCGTTGGGCCAGGTAAGGCACGCCCAGATAGACCGCGTCAATCGCCAGCGGGCTCGGCCGGTCGGCGTAGTCCGGCGGCAGCTCGGGCAGCACCAAGGCCTGGCAGTGCTTCAGCCAGCTGGTCCGCCGCTCGGAGAAACGGTCCTCGTGCAGGGCGCGGACATCAGCCGAACCGCGGACGCCTTGGAGGTTGTCCACCGCCTCGGCTGCCAGGTCTTCGAACACCAGGCGTATGTCCTTTTGGACCGGGTAGCGGTGCACCGCATCGGCGATAGCCTCCGCCTTCTTGCTGCTCCACTCGGCACCGTTGGCCGAGAAGAAGATGCGTGGATCAGCTTCGGTCTCCTCGTTGGCGTTGAGCAGCCGCCAAGCGGCCTCATCGTTCAACAGACCGGAGGGCTGCGGAGTGACACCCAGTCGGATGCCGCTGCGCGCCTCGATGGCGTCGCGTTGATGCTCTGTGGCGCACAACAGGGTCAGGCGTACATCCTGCTGGGCGGCCTTCAACAGCCAGCCCCAGTCCTTCAGGAAGTCGCTGGTCCAGGCCTCCCTGCTGGAGAACCAGTGCAGCGTCACATGGGCGCTGAGCCGTGCTTGCTCGCGCACCACCTCGTAAAGAAAGGCGGCATGGTCGAGGCTGCCCTGAAGCAGATAGGCGTGCACCCGGCCTTCGGTCGCGAGCAAGGCGCTCTCCACCGCCGCCCGAACCTCCTTGCGCACCTGCTGATAGAGTTTTTCGAAACGTTTGCCATCGGACTTGTCGGCGCCGAAGAGGCTGTCCGAATCCTTGGCCAGGTTGAAGGTCACCCGGTCGATGGAAGCGGGCAGGCTGTCCTCTTTTGCGCGCTCCATCGCTTCCTTCAGGCGGAGGTTGCCGGACAGCCAGTAAGGATGACCGCCGGCCTGGATCTTGGGGCTGAGGTTGATCGACTGGGACCAGGCCTCGCCCTGCTGCTTGTGCAGATCGGGTGCCAAGGTCAGCACCACGGACGGGACCTCCGCTTCGCCCTTGGGCGGATGCATCGGTTCTGCAGCACCGCGCTTGCGTAGCGCCGGGATGAAAGAACCGGTGATGGCGTGCACGGTCTTGCCCATGCCCTCCATCTGGTGGCACACGCGCTCCAACTCGTGGCAGTGGCGCAGGTAGTAGTCGTTGTAGGAGATCGAGAAGAAGCCGGGGTGGGCGAGCTGGATCGCGTCCATCTGGTCGCCGAACTGCGAGGCCTTGTGATGACCCCAGAAGTAGGAGTCCTGCGACAGCGGGCGGCCGTCGCAGCCGGAGATCCCGACATGGTCGAAGTAGGTGGCGGCCACCGGCAGCAACAGCAGGGTCAGCACGTTCGGCAGACCCAGAACCGCGAACTTCGTCTCGATGTCCAGGTTGTAGTCGTCACCTTGCATCAAGGGGATGCCGATGATGCGCTCGTGCAGCTCTTTCGGCAGGTAGGTCATGTAGATCGAGTAGTCGCGCCAGGGCACGAAGACGTGGAAATCACGTCCTTCCATGGTCTGCACCAGATACTCGCGAAATGCCTGCGCATAGGTCGAGGGGCCGGCATGAAAGATCGGATCGCCGGCCATCAGTGCGATCGGATTCAGGTGGTCGACCAGCGCCGCATTCTTGACGATGGAGTTGCAGACGATGTTGTGGCCGTCGCTGTAGTCGTAGCGCCAGGCCTCTTCCAGAGAGGGGCCGGTGCCGAAGACATAGCCCACCGGCAGCTTGATCTTATCTCGGAAGACAGCGAGCTTCCGCTTTGAATCCTCGAGCAGCTCCTCCTCGTCGGCCATGAGGGAGAGCGCGCCCTTCAACATCATGGAGGCGGCGGTGTTGACCCGCTCCTCGTCGACTAGATGGTACTTTTCGACGCCGCAGACAGCGCGCAGCTCCTCGACGGTCTCGAAGACCTCATTCTCGGCAACGCCGGGCCTTTGCCAGATCAGCACCAGATCCGCGGCCGCGATCTCCTCTTCCCACTGCTGCTTGGTGGTGATCGGCGGCAGCAGCTTCACCTTCTTCTGAACGCGCTGGCTGGCGTCCGACTCGATCGACGCCCGGTCCAGGTAGGGCGGTACCTCGAGCGGATAGTCGGTGAAGGGCGCGAATCCTCGGAAGCTAGCGATGTGCCGCTCGTAGGGAGCGAAATACCAGAACAGCCGCGGAAAGACGTAGGTGCATTGAGCGGGATCGGTGAACGCAGGATAAAGGAGGATGGTCTTCATCGAAACTCGCGGTCGTTGCCCTGGGGTTGGAATCGTGTCCGACTGCTCAAGCGGCTGCTTGCTCTGCCGGCGGCTGCGGTCCGATGGATGGCTGCCAGGCGGCTTCACCTTGCGCAAGCGGAATGTTTGGACGAAGGTCCACATTCCGATGACGGTTGACGATCGCCAGAGTGCCGCGGGATCCGTGAGCGGGGCAGCGTGGCCGAATCGGATGCGGGTCGGACCCACCGCACACTCCGTTCCGGTCTCGCTGGAAGTCGATTGACACCCTCATCCCCGATCAATCCTGATTTCCACAAAGACAACGCAAAAGGCACTCCGAGCGCGGGGCCCGGCGTCTCCTGCAATCCTCCCTTCCATTTTTTTGCTAACTTACCTTGCTGCGCGGGCTTTTGCCACCAGAGGAAGATGACATTTTTGTCGTTGAGGGCACGCAAATGGACGCGGGGGGCAGACAATCCCCGGTTGTTCAAGTCGGCAAGAGCAGGGTGTCGGCCGGGTCCCACCAGCACCAGAGACGCTCGCCTTTGCGCGGTCCGCCGCCGCCGCTGCGGCTGGCGTTGATCTGCGAAACCATCAGGCTTTGTCCCTCGTTGGTCGTGAGGAACACTTGAGAATTCTCGCCAAAGTAGGCGAGGTTGGTCACGACGCCTTCCAGGGCGATACGGTTATCACCGGGGTGTTCGCGGCCGATCTGCAGCTTCTCCGGTCGGACCGCGACACCGATGCCGCCGGCGAGGTCGGCCTTGCTCGGCACCGAGACGCGGCCGAGGCCCTGCACGTCGATCAGCAGGCGAGCGCCCTCACGCGTGATCACCTTGCCCTCGAAGAGGTTCATCTTGCCGATGAAGTCGGCGACGAAGCGGCTGTTCGGAAATTCATAGAGGATCTGCGGCTCGGCGAGCTGGCGGATCGCGCCCGACTCCATGACCGCAATGCGGTCCGCCATCGAGAGCGCCTCCTCCTGATCGTGGGTGACGATCACGAAGGTGATGCCGACGGCATGCTGCAGGCGCACCAGCTCCAGCTGCATGGCCTCTCTGAGCTTGGCGTCGAGCGCCGACAGCGGCTCGTCCAGCAGCAGCACCTTGGGCCGCTTGACCAGCGCGCGGGCCAACGCTACGCGCTGGCGCTGGCCGCCCGAGAGCTGGCTGGGCAAGCGTCCGCCGTAGCCCTCCAGCTTGACCAGGGCCAAGGCCTCCTCGACCCGCGGAGCGATCTCGGCCGCGGCCACGCCGGCGACCTTCAGGCCGTAGGCGACGTTCTTGGCGACGGTCATGTGCGGGAAGACGGCGTAGGACTGGAAGACCATGTTGATCGGCCGGCGGTTGGGCGGCGTGTTCGACATGTCCTCGTCGTCGATCAGGATGCGTCCCTCGGTCGGGATCTCGAAGCCGGCGATCATGCGCAGCAGGGTGGTCTTGCCACAGCCGGACGGGCCGAGCAGAGCGAAGAACTCGCCGCGTCCGATCTCCAGGTCGACCGTATCGACGGCGGTCACACCGCCGCTGAAGCGCTTGGAAACGCCTTCGATCCGGACGATTGGATCTTGGCTCATAGCGTGCCTCCGCTCTTGTCACGGTTCTGCACCCAGAGCGCGAAGGCGGTCAGCGCCAGGGTGATGACGATCAGGACGGTCGATGCGGCATTGACCTCCGGTGTCACCGAGAACCGCACCATGGAGTAGATCTTGATCGGGAAGGTGATGGTGTTCGGTCCCGAGGTGAAGAAGGTGATGACGAAGTCGTCGAGCGACAGGGTGAAGGCCAAGAGTGCACCGGCGATCAGGCCCGGCTTCATGAAGGGAACGATGATATCGCGCAGCACCTGCCACTCGCTGGCGCCCAGGTCCTTGGCGCTCTCTTCCAGCTCGCGGTTGAAGTTGGCGAGCCGCGCCCGGACGATCATGGTGACGAAGGGGAAGGAGAAGGCGATGTGGGCGGCGGTGATGGCCGAGAGGTTGAAGGGCCAGATCCAGTCTGAAGGCCAGCCGATCCGCGCGAAGAAGGCATAGAGCGCCACGCCCATGCAGATCTCAGGTACCACGATAGGCAGCGCCATGGCGCCCTCGTAGACCGGCTTGCCGGGGAAGCGGAAGCGCCAGAGCATGACCGCGGCCAGGGCGCCCAGGACGGTCGCGACCAGGGTGTTGACCAGCGCGATGGTGAGTGAGTTTGCGAAGGCCAGCGCGAGCTGCTCGTTGGTGGCGGCGCGCTCGTACCAACTGAAGGTGAAGCCGGTGATCTTCACCAGGCGCTTGCTCTCCGAGAATGAGAAGGCCATCAGGATCAGGATCGGCGCGTAGAGGAAGATCGAGGTGACGATGAAGACGGAGCGCAGCGGCCAGCGCTTGCTGTACTCCAGCGGGGCGATGACCCGCTTGCCACCGGGGCTCATCATGCCGTGGCCTCTGCGCCGCCGCGGTCAGGCCGAGTGAAGAGGGCCCGGGCGGCGATGGCGATGAAGGTGATGTACATCAGCAGGAAGGAGAGCGCACCGCCGAAAGGCCAGTCGTTGGCGCTGCGGAACTGGCGCTCGATCACGTTGGCGATGAGCTGGCTGTCGGTGCCGCCCAAGAGGTCCGGCTGCAGGAAGCTGCCCAGCGCCGGGATGAAGGTGATGATGATCGCCGAGGCGATGCCGGGCCCCGCCAGTGGCACGACCACCGAGAAGAAGGTCTTCAGGTGCCCGGCCCCCAGGTCCAGGCTGGCCTCCAGCAGGCTCATGTCCAGCCGCTCCAGCGCGGAATAGAGCGGCAGCACGGCGAAGGGCAGGAAGACGTAGACCATGCCGATCAGCACCGCGCCGTCGGAATAGAGAATGTCCCAGGGCTGGAAGCGGCCGAGCGGCAAGCCGACCAGCGAGGTGATCGCGTCGGCACCGTTCCACAGCAGCTCCAGTCCCATGTTCAGGAAGCCGTTGTGCGAGCGCAGCACCGCGATCATGGCGTAGGTGCGGATCAGCAGGTTGGTCCAGAAGGGCAGGATGATGATCAGCAGCAGCCAGGGCTTCCAGCGCGCCGGCGCGAAGGTGATGAGGAACGCGACGGGGAAGCCGATGACGATGCAGATCAGGGTGGTGAGGCCCGCCATCACCAGCGACTTCAGCATGATCTGCAGGTAGACCGCTTCGAAGGCGCGGTCGTAGTTGGCCAGTGTCCCGGTGATGTCGATATCGACGATCCCGGCCTTCTCGCCGAAGGAGAAGGCCCAGATGATGCCGATCGGGATCAGGAAGAAGAGGAGCAGCCAGAAGGTCGGCGGAACGCCGAGCGAGAGGAAGGTCCCGGGACTCTTCCGCCAGGACTCCGTGGCCACTGCCTCTGTCTCCCTGCCTCTGGACTTGGGGGTACGGCCGCTAGGCGGCCAGCACCCGAGTCCAGGCGTCGTTGATCATGCGCAGCACGTCCTCGCCGCGGTAGAGGCCGGGCTCGCAACGCTCCAGGGTTTCCTGCGAGGGGAAGATCGCCGGATTCTCACGATAGGCCTCGTCCAGAAGCTGGCGCGCCGACTCATTGGTCGTGGCGTACTGGATGAAGTCGGCGATCTTGGCTCCCGCCTCGGCGTCGAGGATGTAGTTGATCAGCTTGTGCGCGTTCTCGGGGTGGGGCGCGCCGACCGGGATCGCCAGGGTGTCCTGCCAGACCAGCGAGCCTTCCTTCGGCACCACATAGTCGAGATCGTCGTCCTCGGCCATGACCTGCAGGATGTCGCCGTTCCACTCCATGGTCAGGTCGACCGTGCCCGACAGCAGCAGGTCCTGGCCGTTGTCCTCGGCGAAGACCCTGACGTTGGGCTTGTTCTTGATCAGCAACTCCTCGACCTTCTTGATGTCGGCCTCGTCGCTGATGTTGAAGGTCATGCCCAGGTACTTGGCGCCGATGCCGAAGACCGAGGTCGCCTCGGACAGCAGGGCCACGCGGCCGGCGTACTTGTCGCTGTCCAGCACCCACTTCCAGCTATCCGGCACGCCGTCCACCGCCGACTTGCGGTAGCCGATGCCCAGGGTGCCCCACATGTAGGGCATGGTGTACTTGCGGCCGGGATCGAAGCCAGCGTCCTGGAAGGCCGGGTTGATGTTCTTCTTGAAGTTGGGGATCAGCGAGTGATCCAGCGGCTCCAGCATGCCGGCCAGAATCATGCGCTCGGCATAGTCGTTGGTCGGCACGATCAGATCGTAGCCGGGGTTGCCTTCCTTCAGCTTGGAGAAGAGCTCGTCGTTGTCGGCGAAGAGGTCCATGGTGACCGAGATGCCGGTCGCGCCCTCGAAGTCCTCCAGCGTGGTCTCGCCGATGTAGGTGTCCCAGTTGTAGAAGTTCACCTTGGCTTCTTCGGCCGACCAGCCGAGCTTCGGCGCGAAGGTCAGGCCGGCGGCGACGGCGCCGGTTCCAGCCAGGAGTGAACGGCGGCTGAAAGCGCCCTTTTTGGTCTTGTTCATCGTGTTTGTCCCCTGTTCGAGAATAGGATAGCGGCGCTCCGTCACGGTCGTGCGGGCCCAGAGCGCAACGCTTCCTTCCGGCCGGCGATCAAACCGCTTGGAAAGGGGGGCTGTCAATCGGCGAGACGCCGCCGCGCCAAGAGAAAGCCAAGCTGCGCCTGGATGACGCCGGCAATCACGATCGCGCCACCGGCAAGCTGTTCCCAGCGCGGCTCGCTGCCGAGCGCATAGGCCGTGAGCACCACGACCAGCGGTACCAGGTTCATGTGCAGCGCGGAGGCGATGAGGCCTAGGCCGCGGACGCCCACATTCCAGAACACGATGGCCAGCGCCGCGCCGCCCAGACCCAGGTAGGCGATCATATAATAGTCGCTGGCCGGGGCATTCTGCGGCCAGGGCGGTAGGAGGTTCAGCATCTCCAGCACCAGCCAGATAATCAGCAGGCAGAGTGCGCCGGGAATCATGGTGGCGTAGGTGACGACGGCCGGGGAAGACTCCGGCATCGCCCGGCGGCAGGCCAGGGAGTACCAGGCCCAGAGCGACTGGGAGACCAGAAAGACCGGTTCACCGCCCCGCAGCTGGATCAGGTTCTCAGGCGAGTCGAAGTTCATGGCGCCTAGGGCCGCACCCGAGACCGAGAGGACGACGGCGATCAGCAGACGCTTGCTCGGACGGTCGCCGAAGGCGAGCGAGACCAGGCCACTGGTTACCGGCGCCATCGCGGCGATGACGGCGGCTGTGCCCGGATCCATATGCGCCAGCGCGAAGATATAGAGCATGGCGAAACCGCAGAGGCCGAGGCCACCCAGCGCCAGCAGCCGCCACCAGGACACGCCCTCCGGGCACAGCGGTGGCATGCGCCACCCCAGAGTAGCGCTAGCGATCAAGCAGACCAGGGGCAGCGCCATGGCGAAGCGCAGGATGCCCAGGGTGACCGGGTCCCAGCGTTCGGAGATCTCGCCGATCATCGGGACCGGGCTGCCCCAGAGAATCGCGCAGGCGACGAGGGCTCCGCTGGCCGAGAGCTGGCGCAACAAGGAACTGGACAGGGTCAGAGGCCTCCTGGCCGAAAATTCACCGTGTGAGTCTGTAGGGGATTCAGCGCGTTAGAGAAGACCGTTCGATTTGAAGCTGAAGTGACTATGCTTGCCGATGACGATATGGTCCAGCACCTTGATGCCCAGTGGGTCGGCCGCCTTGGCGATACCGCTGGTCATGGAGATGTCGGCCTTGCTGGGGGTGGCGTCGCCGGAAGGGTGGTTGTGTACCAGGATCAGCGAGGAGGCGCTGAGTTCCAGAGCACGCTTCACCACCTCGCGCGGATAGACCGGGGTGTGGTCGACCGTGCCGCGCTGGTGGCGTTCATCGGCGATCAGGAAATTCTTGCGGTCGAGGAAGAGCAGCAGGAACTGCTCTACCGGCTCGTGGCCGATCTCCACCCGGCAGTAGTCCAGCACTTTCTGCCAGGAGTTGATCAGCGGGCGGTCGTGCAGTTCTTCGCGGGCCAGGCGGCGGGCGGCCTCCAGGGTGATCTTCAGCACTGCCGCTGAGGTCTCGCCGACGCCCTTGACCTTGAGCAGATCCTCGGCCGGCGCGGCCAGCACCGCGTTGAGGCTGCCGAAGGTCTTCAGCAGGCGCTTGGCCAGCGGCTTGGTGTCGCCGCGCGCCTGAGCGCCGAACAGCAGCATCTCCAGCACCTCGTAGTCGGCGAGGCTGTCGCTACCGCGTTCGATCAAGCGTTTGCGCAGCCGCTGGCGGTGGCCCGCGGTGTCGCCGACGGCCGCCTCGACCTTCTTCTCCGTCTCGGGACCGCCGTGGCTTATTGTCCGCGTCTCCGCCTAAGCACCTTCGTATGGAGGACTATCCCAACCTTTGGGGGAGCGCGTAAAGACCTCGTAACCGTCTTCGGTGACGGCCAGCGAATGCTCGAACTGGGCGGAGAGGGTGCGGTCCCGGGTGACCGCGGTCCAGTCGTCCTTGAGGATCAGGACCTCGGGCCGGCCGATGTTGATCATTGGTTCGATGGTGAAGAACATGCCGGGCTTCAGCTCGATGCCGGTGCCGGGCCGGCCGTAATGCAGGACCGAGGGCGCGGTGTGGAAGATCTCGCCCAGGCCGTGGCCGCAGAAGTCGCGGACCACCGAGAAGCCGAGTCCTTCGGCATAGCTCTGGATGGCATGGCCGATGTCGCCGAGCCGGGCGCCGGGGCGGACCTGTTCGATCCCCCGCCACATGGCCTCGTAGGTCGCATCGACCAGACGCTTGGCCTTCACCTTCGGCTTGCCGACGAAGAACATGCGGCTGGTGTCGCCGTGCCAGCCCTCCAGGATCACGGTCACGTCGATGTTCAGGATGTCGCCCTCGACCAGACGCTTCTGGTCGGAGGGGATGCCGTGGCAGACGACGTGGTTGATCGAGGTGCAGATCGACTTGGGAAAGCCGCGGTAGCCCAGCGGGGCAGGGATGGCGCCGTGCTCTATGATGTAGGCGTGGCAAAGCGCATCCAGTTCCTCGGTGCTGACGCCCGGATTCACCATCGGCGTGATGTAGTCGAGCGTCTCCGCGGCCAGACGGCCGGCCTTGCGCATGGCTTCCATGGCCTCTGGGCCGTGCAGCGGAATGCGTCTGGCTTCGGCGGCTAGCTCGCGGGAAAGGGCTGCATCGCTGGAAGTCATAGTCGGGGGCTCTTCATCTCATTGCAGCGGCAACTGTCTCGCGAAGGAGTCGGCTGTCGCTTGGTGTCCAGGGGCCGGCAAGATGCCGAGGGTACCATCCAGGTCTCGCCATCCAATTAGGCATGCCGGCCGGTGATTGCCAGTGCGGGGCCGTTGCTTCTGCGGGGCCGGCGCTTCGCTCATGCCGCCAGCCCAGGGTCCGCTCGCTGCAGTCTAGGGGTAAGCCACCCACGAAGGGAAGGCCGGGAACGTTGCAGCGCCGCACGGTCGGCCGGCGATTTGGCGGAGGTTGGCTTCTCGCCTCGCAAATGCCGGGTTGCATGGCTAGTATCGCGTGGAGCTTCGGCCGAGGAAGGAACAGACGCGGGATGATGCAGTTTTCGGAGGGAGAGCGCCTGGTGCGTGGCTTGGGATTGGCGGTCTTGCTCAGTCTCACGGTGATGGCGTGCCAGCAGCAGCCCTTGCCTGGCGTCGATCCGACTCCGCCGCGCGCAAGCCCGCCGCCCGAAGGCAGCTCGCAGGCCGTGCCGCCGCTCTCGGTCACCGGTGAGACCGCCGTGCCGGTTGGCAACATCGAGGAAGAGAGCAGCGGTTGGGAGGAGAAGGGCAAGGAGAAGGGCAGCAGCGAGGCGCAGCACCAGGCCGACCTGCAGGCCTGCTATGCCTTTGCCAACGCCCAGGTGCGTCACGACGAGAAGATCACAGACGATCGCCAGACCCTCTACGGCGGCAGCAACTCCTCGCAGGCGGGTAACCTCTTCTCCTACAACAAGAACATGCGCCCTTTCAGCAGCGAGCAGCGCTTCGACCGACTGTTCAGCGACTGCATGCGGTCGCGCGGCTATCAGCAAGACTGACCAGGCAAGAGCGAGGGAGAGAGCGGCCGTGGCAGAGGGGTCTACCGGGCGGTCTACCGCTGCCTTGATCCTGATCGGCAACGAGTTGTTGTCGGGACGGACCAAGGACGCAAATCTGGCGTTTGTGGGCGAGCAACTCGCGGAGATCGGCATCCCGCTGGTGGAGGCCAGGATCATTCCCGACATCACCCAGGTGATCGTAGACACCGTGAACGAGATGCGGGCGCGGGTGACCTATCTCTTCACCACCGGGGGAATCGGGCCGACGCACGACGATATCACCGCCGAATGCATCGCCAAGGCCTTCGGTGTGCCGCACAGCCTGGACCCGCGCGCGGTGGCAATCCTGCAGGAGCACTATCCGACAGGCGAACTGAACGCGGCGCGCCTGCGCATGGCGACCCTGCCGGAGGGCTCGGCCCTGATCGACAACCCGGTCAGCCGGGCGCCGGGATTCATCATGGGCAACGTCTACGTGATGGCCGGGATCCCGAAGATCATGCAGGCCATGTTCCTTGGCATCAAACCGACCCTGGTCGGCGGCCCGCCGATCTTGTCCGAGAGCGTCACGGTCTACCTGCCGGAGAGCAAGGTGGCGGCCGGCCTGACCGAGATCCAGGAGCGCTACCCGCAGCTCGATCTGGGCAGCTATCCCTTTCAGCTCCAGGACCGCTTCGGCACCCGCCTGGTCGCCCGTGGCACGGATCTGGAGGCGCTGGCCGGCGCCAAGGCAGCGATCTTGGCCTTGGTCGAGGCGCTGGGCGGGGAGACCGGCTAGCAGGGCCTCGCACTTGTCGTGATCTCTTGTCGCTTTGACGACGATTTCTGACGAGTGCTGTCGCTTAGAGACAAGGTTCCTGGTGAAGTCTCAGGCCTGCCGGCGATAGGGCCCGGCGGGAAAACCTGGTCTGACCGGAGGATGAAGGGCATGAGCCGTCGTGAAGGTGGGCGCAGCGCGGCGCGCAAGAGGCGGAGCGATGCCGCGGCCGAGAGCCTGGGCTGGCATCCGCTGGTCAACACCTATCCGCGCTGGGAGATCCTGAGCGTCGATGAGGTTGAGGCGATCCATCTCGCCTCTCTGCGGCTGCTGGAAGAGCAGGGGATCGAGCTGCTGTCGGCCGACGCGGTGGAACGCTATGCCAAGGCCGGTGCCCTCGTCGATCGGGAGAGCGGCCTGGTCAGGCTCGGCCGCGACCTGGTGATGGAGCTGGTCGGCAAGGCGCCCTCCGAGTTTCGCCTGACGCCGCGCAATCCCGATCATGCCCAGACCTTCGGCGGCAACCACATGAACATCGGCTGCGTCTCCGGGCCGCCCAACTGCTCGGACATCGAGCGCGGTCGGCGGCCGGGCAGCTATCAGGACGCCTGCGACCTGATCAAGCTGTTCTGCGCCTTGGGGGTGGGGCACAACCTCACCGCCTCTCCGGTGGAGGCGATGGACCTGCCGGGCGAAACGCGGCACCTAGACGGCTACTACGCCAACCTGACCCTGTCGGATCGCAACTTCATGGCCCGTGCCATCGGTCGCAAGCGGGTCGAGGACGCGCTGGACATGATCGCGATCGCCCGCGGCATGAGCCGCGAGGAGCTGCAGCAGAATCCCTCGCTCTCGGCCGTGATCTCGGTGAACTCGCCCCGGCGGGTGGACGCGGAGATGATCGCCGGGCTCACCACCCTGGCCGAGAACGGGCAGGCGGCGGTGGTGACGCCCTTCACCCTGATGGGGGCGATGACCCCGGTGACGCTGGCCGGCGCACTGATGCAGCAGAACGCCGAGGCGCTGGCGATGATCGCCTATACGCAGTTGATCCGGCCTGGTGCGCCGGTGATCTACGGCGGCTTCACCTCCAACGTCGACATGATGTCGGGGGCGCCGGCTTTCGGCACGCCGGAGTATTCCTTCGCCGTCATCGCCGGCGGGCAGCTCGCCCGGCGCTACCGGCTGCCCTACCGCTCCTCCAACGTGAACGCCTCCAACACGGTGGACGCGCAGTCGGCCTACGAGGCGCAGAACTCGCTCTGGGCCTGCATGCTGGGCGGCGTGAACCTGGTGCACCAGGGCATGGGCTGGCTGGAGGGCGGCCTGGTCACCTCCTTCGAGCAGATGGTGGTCGATGCGGAGCTCGTGCGCATGCTGGGCCACTTCCTCACCCACCGGCCCGCGGTGACCGAGGAGACCCTGGCGCTGGATGCGATCCAAGAGGTTGGGCCGGGCGGCCACTTCTTCGGCGTCGGCCACACCATCGAGCGCTACGAGACCGCCTTCTACCGGCCGCTGCTGTCCGACTGGCGCAACTTCGAGAGCTGGAAGGAGGCGGGCGCCGAATCGGCCACGCTGCGCGCCAACAAGATCGCCAAGAAGCTGATCGCTGACTATGTCCCGCCGGCGATCGACCCGGGCGTCGACGAGGCCTTGCGCGCGTTCATGGCACGCCGCAAGTCGGAGGGGCTGGAGGGCCTGGCTGCCTAAGTGCCGACGATCATCGACGATCCGCTGCACGGGACCATCGCGTTCGACGAGCCGCTTCTGGAGGCCTTGCTGCGGAGCGATGCGCTGCGGCGGCTCGTGGACGTGGATATGGGCGGCTATTCCAAGGCCTTCTTTCCGGGTGTCGCCTTCAGCCGGCTGGAGCACGCTATCGGCGTCAGCCACCTGCTGCGCCTGGGCGGTGCGGGACTGGAGGAGCAGGCCCACGGGTTGCTGCACGACGTCAACCACACGGTCTTCTCGCACGCCGTCGACTATGCTCTGGCCGAGGGCAACGAGGAGTGCCAGAGCCACCAGGACGAGGACTTCGCCGCCTTCGTCGCGGCGAGCGCACTTCCGGATCTGCTCCGGGCCGGTGGGCTCGATCCGCAGCGGGTGACCGAGGCCGGCAACTTTCCGCTGGCCGAGCAGCCGCTGCCAGCGCTCTGCGCCGACCGCCTGGACTACGCCTTCCGCACCATGCTGCACCACCGCACCCTGCCGCCAGAGCAGATCCGCGCTCTGCTGGCGGCGCTGCGTAGCGACGGCGCGCGCTGGTACTTCGCCACGCAGGACACTGCGGCGGCCTTCGCACTGGCCTTCCAGCGGATCGATCGGGAGGTCATGAGCAGCTTCACCTCGGCGGCCATGTTCCGTGCGATCGGCGACTGTCTCTCAGCCTGCCTGATGAAGGGCGTGCTGCAGATGGTCGACCTTCACGACACCGAGACTTCGGTGCTGGCCAGGATCGAGTCCGCCGCCGCCGAGGACGCCGCGCTGGCCCGGCTCTGGGCCAGAATGAGCGGTCGCACGCCCGCCGTGCCGTCTGAGGCGCCAGAGGCCGGCGCGGTCGCCTGCAAGGCGCGCGTGGTCGATCCGCTGTTCGACACGGGGGAGGGCGTCCTGCAGCCGCTCTCGGCGGTCCTGCCGGAATGGCGCAGGATCGTGGCCGAGGGCCTGACGCCGGTCCGCTACCGCTTCCGCTTTCTCGACTGATCGCTGCGGGTCTACTGGCTCTTCTTCTTGCAGAGCCGCAGCCAGTGCCGGTGTTCCTTCGGGATCTTGCCGGCCTCGCACTTGGTCCGCTCCGCGCCGTCAAGCGACATGAAACAGGAACGCCCTTCCAGCAGGTATTGGCACCAGCCGCGGTCGACCTTGTCGTTGAAGGACATGAAGCAAGAGCGGCCCTCGATGTAGGCCTGGCAGAAGCCGCGCTCAGGCCCGTCGAAGACCATGAAGCAGGAGCGCTTCTGTGCGCAGATCTCCGGCACCCTCTGCGCCTGCAGCGGCCCGGCGGTGAGGGTCGTGAGCAGCGTCGCGACGATTGCGACGGTCGTCACCCGTGCGAAACCCCTGGTCCTTCCCGCCATTCTGCGTCCTCCCAACTGGCTGACCTTTGGCCTTAGTTCCGATCCAGCGCCAATTTGGCGCCCAGGCCGATCAGCACCGACCCGCCGAGCCAGCGCGCCACGACAAGGCTCCGGGAGCTGCGTTGCAGGCGCCGGACGATGGCCGAGGTAAGGAAGACCGCCATCAGGTCGGCCGAGGAAAAGGTCAGGTTGACGACGACACCCAGGATCAGCGACTGCAGCCAGATCGGGAAGGCGGCCGCAGGATCGACGAATTGCGGCAGGAAGGCGACAAAGAAGAGCGCGACCTTGGGGTTCAGCAGCTCAACCAGGAAACTCTCCAAGAAGGCGCGGCGCTTCGATTTTTCTTTAAGTTCAGTCATCTCAGCGTTCTTCTTTCCTCCTCGGATCATGCCGATGCCCAGCCAAACCAGATAGAGGGCACCAAGTATCTTCACCGCCGTGTAGGCCTCCGGCACATAGCGGAAGATGGCCGAGAGGCCGAGGACGGCGCCGAGCACGTGAACGTAGCAGCCGACGTGGATGCCGAGCGCCGCGCGCAGGCCGGCCGCGCGACCGCGGGCCAGGGTCTGGGCGGCGGTGTAGAGCAGGGCCGGTCCCGGAAAGTAGGCGAAGAGCAAGGTGGCCAGCGCGAAGGCGAGCAGGAGGTCGATGCCGGGCATGAGAAGAACTCGCAAGAAAGGAAACCCTGGACATCATAGTGCGGTTTTTCTTTGCCGTGTAGCTTTGGCGTCCCGCTGGGGCTTGTCAGGAAGTGGTGCGGGACGCTACCTGCTGCAGCCGTCGGGGGGCTCGACCCCGCCTCACCGTTGCCAGCGGAGTAGCAAGGCCGATGCAGCTGACCAAAGAGATGCTTCAGGAATCGCGAATCATCTTTAACCACGTGCCCAAGGCCGGCGGCACCTCGCTGATCGCTCTCTTCAACGAGATCTTCGGTTCGGACCGCTGCTGGCGCCATCGCTCCAGAGACCCGATCACCGGCCTCCACACGCCGGCGATCAACAGGATGCCGACCGAGGAGTTGGAGACCTACCGCTTTCTCGCCGGGCACTTCGACTACGGGAACCACGAGCGCTTCACCACGCCCTCGCTCTACATCGGCGTGATGCGCGACCCCTACGAGCGGGTCATCTCCGACTACTTCTTCAACAAGGGCCAGGGCCGGGAGGATCTGATGGAGCAGACCAACCGGACAACCCTGGAGGAATACGTCCTGGAAAAGATGGCCTCTGAGACAAGCCGCCTGGTGGCCTCGTCGCAGTCGCTCTACCTCACCGGCCAGCCCCTTGCCGATGTGGCCATCCCGATCATTGAGGCGCACTACCTGGCGATCTGCACCAACGAGCAGCTCGACGAGATGCAGCGCATGCTGGCCCGACTCTACGACCGGCCCGACTTGGCGCCGGTGAAGGTCAACGTCACTCTTGCCGAGAAGGTGGACACTGAGATCTCGGCTGCCACCCGGGCAAAGATGGACGAGCGCTTCGAGGAAGATTACAAGCTGCTCTCCTGGGTCCACCGCGCCTTCGAGACCAAGTACCGCCTGCAGCTTCTCTAGCCGGCCCGAGGCAGCGCCAACCCTATCCAGCGAATCTTGCCTTCTCTATCAGGGATTTACCTTGTCTGATCGGGCCGCCCGCCGGACAAGGACTGGCATCGGCGGCCGATTTGTGTCTGCATAGGGGGAAGGGCGCAGAGGAGTCCGGAGGGGAGGGCGGTGATGGCCGGCAAGGCGAAGCTCCTGGTAACCCGCAAGCTGCCGGCGGCGGTGGAGGCGCGCATGGCGCGCGACTACGCGGTCGACCTCAATGCCGACGACCGGCTCTACGACAGCGAGGAACTGATCCAGCGGGCCGAAGGCTGCGCCGTGATCGTGCCCTGCCACACCGAGCATCTCTCGCACGACGTGATCCTGCGTCTGCCGGGCTCGGTCCGACTGATCGCCAACTACTCCGTCGGCTACAACCACGTCGATGTCGCCGCGGCGGCCGAGCGCGGGATCGTTGTCACCAACACGCCCGACGTGCTGAGCGATGCGACGGCCGAGATCACCATGCTGGTGCTGCTGGGTGCGGCACGCCGCGCTGCGGAGGGCGAGCGGCTGGTGCGCGACGGCACCTGGAAGGACTGGTCGCCGCAGTTCATGGTCGGAACCCAGGTGACCGGCAAGCGGCTGGGTATCGTCGGCATGGGCCGGGTGGGCCAGGTCTTCGCGCGGCGCGCCCGCGGCTTCGGCATGGAGGTGCATTACCACAACCGCCACCCGCTGGAGCTGCCGCCGGACGAGCCGGCGATCTACCACGCAGACCTGGCCTCGATGCTGCCGCTCTGCGACGTGGTCTCGCTGCATTGCCCGGCGACGCCCGAGACCGAGGGGCTGGTCGACCGGGCCTTCATCGCGCTGTTGCCGCGCCACGCTATCCTGGTGAACACGGCGCGCGGCACCCTGGTCGAGGACGCGGCCCTGATCGAGGCGCTGCAGAGCGGGCGGATCGCGGCCGCCGGACTCGATGTCTTTGCCGGCGAACCCCACCCCGACCCCCGCTACCGCAGCCTTTGGAACACCTTCCTGCTGCCGCACATCGGTAGTGCCACCCACGAAACCCGCGATGCGATGGGTTTCCGCGCGCTCGCCAACATCGACGCCTTCCTGGCCGGACGGGAGCCGGGCGACCGCGTCGCGTGATTTTGCGTTCTTAATGCAATTTTGCCGGATCGCGCTTGCGGTGTGTTCTCTTGCCTTTTACCATGACCAAAAGAGAAGAAGGGGGAAAAAGGCATCAAAGCCGATGAACCCTCTCATTCAATCTCCAAATCAACCCCGAACGGGGATAACTTGGGAGGAATGGTTAGATGAGCGAAGCCATTGATAAAGCCGGTAAAAGTAAAGCGACCCGGCGGCGCTTCCTGAAGGGCGGTGCCGCCCTTGGCGCTGCTGCGGTGGCTATGCCGAGTGTGGCGCGTGCGGCGCCGATTACCTTGAAGATGCAAAGTTCTTGGGGCGCCAAGGCGATCTTCCAGACCATGGCGCAACAGTACGTCGACCGTGTCGAGGCCATGTCGGGTGGGCGTCTGAAGATCGACCTGCTGCCGGCCGGCGCCGTGGTCAAGGCCTTCCAGGTGCAGGACGCCTGCAACGACGGCATCATCGACGCCGCGCATACCGTGACCGCCTATTGGTACGGCAAGGACAAGGCCGCCTCGCTGTTCGGCACCGGTCCGGTCTTCGGGGCCGACGCCTCGCAGATTCTGGCCTGGATCCACTACGGCGGCGGCAAGGATCTCTACCGTGAACTGGTGCAGGACAAGCTGGAGCTGAACCTGGTCGGCTTCTTCTGCATGCCGATGCCGACCCAGCCGCTCGGCTGGTTCAACGATCGCATCACCAGCGCCGAGCAGTTGCAGGGCCTGAAGTATCGAACGGTGGGTCTGGCAACCGATATCATGCAGGGCATCGGGGTGCGCGTCACCCAGCTTCCCGGCGGCGAGATCGTCCCGGCACTGGAGCGCGGCGTGATCGAGGCCTTCGAGTTCAACAACCCGACCTCGGACCTGGAGTTCGGCGCCCAGGACGTGCGCAAGGTCTACATGATGGGCTCGTTCCACCAGGCGGCCGAGTTCTTCGAGATCATCTTCAACAAGGACAAGTTCGACTCCCTGGATCCGGACCTGCAGGCCATCCTGGAGCACAGTGCCGAGGCTGCGAACACCTCCAACTTCGGCCTGGCGATGGACAGCTACTCTGCCTCGTTGCAGGACCTGATCAACAAGTACGACGTGAAGGTCTACCGCACGCCGGAAAGCGTGATGTCGGCCCAGCTGGACTCCTGGGACGAGGTCCTGAAGAAGCTGAACGAAGATCCCTACTTCAAGAAGGTGGTGGACAGCCAGAAGGCCTGGTCGGAGCGGGTGGCCTACTACTCGTTGATGAACCAGGCCGACTACAGGCTGGCCTTCAACCACTACTTCCCCGGAAAGCTCGACACCTAGCGGCGAGCGCGGATCCGCGTGGGATCGGCCGGGGAGGGAGCGCGCAGCTCCGCTCTCTGGTCGGACCCGCGGTCCGGTTCCGAGGCTTCTGTCTCTGGCGTGAAGGGGAAGGGTGATGGAGCGCTACATCGCCGTAGCCGACAAGATATCCGCCTGGTTCGGCAAGGTTTTCGCCTGGGCGATCATGGTCATGACCTTCGCCGTGGGCTATGAGGTCTTCGTGCGCTATCTGCTGCGCGATCCGACCTCCTGGGCCTTCGACATCAGCTACATGATGTATGGCACGCTCTTCATGATGGCCGGCGCCTATACCCTGTCGCGCGACGGCCATGTGCGCGGCGACTTCGTCTACCGCCTCTGGAAGCCGAAGGTCCGCGCTACGGTAGAGCTGGTGCTCTACTTCCTCTTCTTCTTCCCCGGTGTCCTGGCGCTGGTCTTCGCCGGTTGGCACTACTCCTCCCGCTCCTGGAAGTACGCCGAGGTTAGCGTGATGAGCCCGGCCAACGTGCCGATCTTCCAGTTCAAGACGGTGATCGTGGCGGCCGGGATCCTGCTGGTGATCCAGGGCATCGCCCAGGTCTTCCGCTGCATCATCTGCATCCGCACCGGCGTCTGGCCGCTGCCCGAAGAAGACGTCGAAGAGCTGGAGGACGTGCTGCTGAAGCAGCATGAGGAAGAGATCCTGAAACACGGGTCCGAGGCGATCGACGTGGTCCAGCCGGGGAAGGAGACCAAGGATGTCTGATCCCGTCATTGCCGTCTTGATGCTCGGGGTCTTCATCCTCGTCATCCTGCTGGGCTTTCCGATCGCCTTCACCCTAATGGCGATGGGTGTGGCCTTCGGTTACTACGCCTACTTCGACGCCGAGCGGATGAGCTCGCTGCTCGACAACCGCATCTTCGACCTGCTGGTGAACCAGACCTATTCGGTCATGGCCAACGACGTGCTGACCGCGGTGCCGCTCTTCCTCTTCATGGGCTACATCGTCGAGCGCGCGAACATCGTCGACCGGCTATTCTACACCCTGAACATCGCCGCGCGCCGTCTGCCGGGCTCGATGGCGATCGCGGCACTGGCGACCTGTGCCCTCTTCGCCACTGCGACGGGGATCATCGGTGCGGTGGTGACCCTGATGGGCCTGCTCGCCTTTCCGGCCATGCTGAAGGCGCGCTACGACACCTCCTTCGCGGCCGGCGTCATCTGCGCCGGCGGTTGCCTCGGCATCCTGATCCCGCCCAGCATCATGCTGATCGTCTATGCCGCGACCTCGAACGTCTCGATCGTGAAGCTCTACGCCGGCGCCATGTTCCCCGGCATCCTGTTGGCCGGACTCTACATGCTCTATGTCACGGTCCGGGCCTGGTTGAACCCCAAGCTGGCACCGAAGCCGAAGGCGGAGGAGGTGCAGGACATCACCAAGCTGCAGGTCGTGCAGATGGTGATCACCTCCTTCTTCCCGCTGGCTTTCCTGATCCTCTCGGTGCTGGGGGCCATCCTGGCCGGGCTCGCCACCCCCTCGGAGGCGGCCTCGGTCGGCGCTCTGGGCGGATTGCTGCTGGCGATCGCCTACCGCGTGTCGGCGGTGCTGAAGGGGAGGGCCAGCGCGCCCTGGGCACAGCCCGGCTCTGTCCTGGCTAAGGACTGGTGGGCTGAGGCGGTGGGCGTGGGGGCAAGCCTGATCCTGGGCCTCTACACCGCCTACGTGATCATCTTTCAGGTGGCCCGCAATATCGCGGTGGGCGAGCCGATCTCGCTGGTCGGCGGCCTCTTCGGCGCGCCCTTCGTCGCGGTCGGCATCAGCCTGGTGCTGGGCTTCGCCGTGGTGCTGCTGGGCGACCGGCTGCCCTTCCTTGGACGCTTCAAGCCGCGCCAGGAGGCGGCGCGCGCGATGATGGTCTTCGCTGGCAAGGGGGCGACGATCGGTGGCCTGCTGGGCGTCGCCTACCTGGTATTGATGAACAGCGGCTTCGAGCAGGAGGTCACCAGCCGGCTGTCCTGGTGGGGCGTCGACGTCGGATTCTACGCCGGCGCGGTCGGCTGGTTCGGCTGGCGCACCCTGGAACGCTCGGTGCTCAGCGAATCGATCTACCTGACGGTCAGGACCTCGGCCATGGTCTGCTGGCTCTTCGTCGGCTCCTGGACCTTCTCGTCGGTCTTCTCCTACCTGGGCGGCGAGCAGCTCATCAGCGAGTTCGTGATCGGCATGGACCTCTCGCCTATCGCCTTCCTGATCATGGCCCAGCTCATCATCTTCCTGCTCGGCTGGCCGCTGGAGTGGAGCGAGATCATCATCATCTTCGTGCCGATCTTCCTGCCGCTGCTGCCGGTCTTCGGCGTCGATCCGCTGTTCTTCGGGATCCTGATCGCGCTGAACCTGCAGACCTCCTTCCTGACGCCGCCGATGGCGATGGCCGCATACTATCTGAAGGGAGTCTCGCCGCCGCATGTCCAGCTCATGCAGATTTTCAAGGGTGTGATGCCTTTCCTGTCGATGATCATTCTGGCTATGGTCATCATCTACATCTTCCCTGAAATCGCACTCTGGTTGCCGGAGCAGGTTTATGGCCATTAGCGAGACGATCGCCCCTGAAAAGATATCGGTTTGTGAGGCGGCTTCGGCCATCGCGGCCGGTAGCCTCTCGTCCCGAAAGCTGGTCGAGGGCTATCTCGCGCGGGTGGCGGAGGAGGAGCCGCGGGTGCGGGCCTGGGCGGCGATCGATCCCGACCACGCCCTGGCCCAGGCCGATGCCGCCGACGCCTACCGCAAGAGCGGACAGCCGCTGGGGCCGCTGCACGGCATTCCGGTCGGCATCAAGGACGTGATCGACACGCGCGACTACCCGACCGCCTGCGGCATCGCCGCCTATGCCGGGCGCCAGCCGGATGCCGATTCCGCAGCGGTCGCCAGGCTGCGCGCGGCCGGCGCCGTCATCCTGGGCAAGACGGTGACGACCGAGCATGCGCTCTACACCCCCGGCGTGACCCGCAACCCGCTGGACGTGACCCGCACCCCCGGCGGCTCCTCCAGCGGCTCGGCCGCGGCGGTGGCAGCGGGCATGGTGCCGCTCGCGCTGGGTACCCAGACCGCAGGCTCGGTGCTGCGTCCGGCATCTTTCTGCGGCCTGATCGGCTACAAGCCGACCTTCGGGCGGATCTCGCGCGTCGGCATGCTGCCGATCGCCGGCCACCTGGACTGCATCGGCAGCTTCGCGCACAGTCTGGAGGACACCGCCCTGCTGGCCGACGCGCTCTTCGGTTACGATCCGGCGGACGGCGAAATGCAGCCGCGGCCGGCGCCGAGGCTCTCCGAGACCCTGGCCTCGGCACCGCCGGCGCCGCCGCTCTTCGCCTTCGTCGAGCAGCCGGGCTGGGAGCGAGCCGACGCCGACTGCAAGGACGGCTTCGGCGAACTCCTACAGCACCTGGGCGATTCCTGCGATCGCATCGACTGGCCCGAGGTGATGCAGCGCGCGGACGCGATCTTCGAGACCATCATCTCGGCTGAGCTGTCGCGCAGTGCCTCGGCGCTCTACAACCGCCACAAGGACAGCCTCAGCCCCGGCCTGCGCGAGGGCATCGAGGCCGGCCGCAAGGTCCTGGCGCACGACTACCTGCTGGCGCTGGACTGGCAGCAGTTGATTCGTAGCGGCCTGGACCAGGTCTTCGAGCGCTATGACGCGATCCTGACCGCCACCGCGCTGGGCCAGGCGCCCGGCATCGAGACCACGGGCGACCCGCTGTTCTGCCGGCTCTGGACACTCTATGGCGGGCCCTGCGTGACCCTGCCGCTGCTGCAGGGCGCCGAGGGGCTGCCGATCGGTGTCCAGCTCATCGGGCGCTACGGCGAAGACGGCCGCCTACTACGCACCGCGCGCTGGCTGCTGGAGCGCTGCCGGCAAGATTAGCCCGGCACCGGCGACCGGTGCCGCAAGGGGAGGGACGATGGCTATGGTGGATAGACTGACGACCTTGCTGGCCTTGTTGCTCTTCACGGCCTTTCTTGCGGTCGTGGTGATCTTTGTCCAGGAGGTTGACCTGGCGATCATCGTCCTGCTGGTCCTGGTCATGGCCTTCGTCGAGTTCCGGCCGGTCATCCTGGGCGGCAGGAAGGACGCAGACTAAAAGGCAGTGCGGCATGCCATTCCGGCCTGCCGCACCGTTCCGTCTGGCAATCTTTTTCGCGGGCCAGCCGAAAGCGAGGGTTACTCGCTCTCCTCCTCCGTTTCGCTCTCTTCTTCCGACCCGCTCAGTTTCGCTTCGACTCGCTGTTGGAAGCGGGCCGCGCGCAGGAGGTATTTCTCCATATCGCGGACGGAGTCGGTCGTCCAGGTGCCGTCTGCTTTGCGCGCGCCCTTCATCATAGCCAGTTCGCGCATGATCTCGATGGTAACCAGATCCATGGTGTCGTCGCTTCCTTCACATCGTCTGGCATCGGCGGACGAATGCCCGCCTGGACCGAATGAGCAATTGTTAGCCGAGCCGGCGGCGCCGGCAAAGGGGTCTCTTACTCGGCAGGCTTTCCGGCGCTCATCCCAACGCGCGCACAGGCTAGCGAGAAAGGTTTGCGAATGCGACTGAAAGCGATTATCAGTCGCGCGTGAAAACAACATGGAAGGGATAGCGATGAGACACGATAGGACCGCCAGGCAGACCGCATTGCGCCGCTTTGGATCGGCGCTGCTCCTGACGGCCGTTCTCTTGCCGGGCGCGGCCTTGGCCGAGGGCGAGGTCAACGTCTACTCCTCGCGTCACTACGGTAACGACGACGAGCTCTTCAACGGCTTCACCGAGAAGACCGGGATCACGGTCAATCGCATCGAGGGCAAGGGGCCGGCCCTGCTGGAGCGTATGAAGAGCGAGGGTGAGGATGGTCCTGCCGACGTCTTTATCACCGTCGACGCCGGCATGTTCTGGCGCGCCGAGGAGGCCGGGATCTTCCAGCCGACCAAATCGGCCGTGCTGGAGGAGCGCATTCCGGCGCATCTGCGCGATCCCGAAGGTCGCTGGTTCGGGTTCTCCAAGCGAGCCCGGGTGATCCTGGTCGATCCCGAGAAGGTGCCCAATCCGCCTAAGCGCTACGAGGATCTGGCCAAGGACGAGTACAAGGACCTGATCTGCATCCGCTCCAGCACCAACATCTATAACCTCTCGCTGATGGCCTCGATCCTCGCGGCCGACGGCGCCGAGGCAGGGCAGGACTGGGCGAACGGCGTGGTGGCCAACATGGCCCGCGACCCGCAGGGCGGCGACACCGACCAGATCAAGGCGGTCGGCGCCGGGCAGTGCGGCATTGCCGTGGCCAACACCTATTATCTGGTCCGCCTGCTCACCAGCGACGATCCCGAGCTCAAGGCCATGGCCGAGCGCCTGACCGTGATCTTCCCGAACCAGGAGGATCGCGGCACCCACGTCAACATCTCGGGCGCCGGCGTGGTGAAGGGGGCCGAGCACCGCGAGAATGCGATCAAGCTGCTGGAGTACCTGGCCAGCGACGAGGCGCAGGACCACTTTGCCAACGGCAACAACGAGTACCCCGTGGTCGAGGGCGTGGCGGCCAACGCCGCGGTGGTGGGTCTCGGCAGCTTCAAGGAGGACGAGCTCAACGTCTCGGTCCTGGGCCAGTTGCAGCCCGAAGCCGCCAAGGTCATGGACCGCGCCGGCTGGCAGTAGTCCGGCAACCTCTTGCGTCCGAAGAGCGGTCGGGATCCGGTCCCGGCCGCTCTTTTTTGCGGGCTTCTATTTCATCTCTTTTTCAAGAACCCCTATTAATCAATTGTAATTAATAAAGAATAGAGGCTTCATTGGGTGGCTAGAGGCCGGGCCGCCCCTTGGCGATGGCCCGCGAGAGCAGGATCACTGGCAGGATCCCGACCGCGACGATGGCGAGCGAGGGCAGGCCGGCCTGGGCCAGGCGCTCGTCGGAGGCCAGGTTGTGTGCTTGCACCGCCAGGGTGTCCATGTTGAAGGGGCGCAGCAGCAGGGTTGCCGGTAGCTCCTTCATCACGTCGACGAAGACCAGCAGCCCGGCGGTGGCGAGCCCGCTGTAGAGCAGTGGGGCGTGGATCTCGCGCAGCACCGCGCCGGGCCGCCGGCCCAGGGTGCGTGCGGCCTCGTCGAGGCTGAAGCGGATCTTGCTGAGGCTGGCATCCAGGGTGTTCAGCGAGACCGAGAGGAATCGGACCAGATAGGCATAGATGAGGGCGGCCAGCGAGCCGCTGAGCAGCAGGCCGCCGTCCCAGCCGGTGAGGCCGCTAATCGCCGCGGAGAGCGCATGGTCGAAGGCGGTGAGCGGGATGATGGCGCCGACCGCGATCACCGTGCCGGGCACGGCGTAGCCCATTCCGGCCAGGCGCGAGAGGGCGGCGAGGATGCGGCTGCCGCGCTGACGCAGGCCATAGGCCAGGAAGAGGCCGATCAGCACGGCCAGCACCGCGGTCATCGCGCCCAGCGAGAAGGAGTTCCAGGCCCAGCCGAGGAAGCGTGCATCGACCGCGCCGCCGGCCTCCGCCAACCACATCCTGAGCAGGATGGCGGCAGGGACCAGGAAACCCAGCAACAACGGCAAGGCGCAGGCCAGGAAGGCCAGGGCGGCTCGGTAGCCGCGCAGGCGGAACTGCGGCAGGCTGCTGTAGCGTCCGGTGGTGTGGTGGAACTGCTTGCGGCTGCGACTCCAGCGCTCCATCAGCAGCAGGCCGAGCACGCCGATCAGCAATACGGCCGAGAGCTGGGCTGCGGCGATGCGGTCGCCGAAGGCGCTGAAGGCCCGCACGATGCCGGTGGTGAAGGTCTGGACCCCGAAGAAGGAGACGGTTCCGTAGTCGGCCAGGGTCTCCATCAGTGCCAGCGAGGTGCCGGCGACGATCGCCGGCCGCGCCAACGGGAGGGCGACCGAGAAGAACAGGGTCCAGGGCCGGTAACCCAGGGTGCGGCCGACCTCGAGCACGCAGACCGACTGCTGCAGGAAGG
Organism: Rhodospirillaceae bacterium N.6G; assembly: GCA_046233115.1. Lineage (GTDB taxonomy): Bacteria > Pseudomonadota > Alphaproteobacteria > Kiloniellales > JACOMY01 > JACOMY01. The sequence continues at coordinate 1,186,026 of JBJXHM010000001.1, forward strand.
CGGCGCGGGCCAGCAGGTAGACATAGGGGTAGAGCACCAGGCTCAGCAGCAGCGCCGCGCCCGGCAGCGAGCGCACCTGCGGGAACCAGTAGTCGCCGACCTGCCAGCCGAAGCTCGCCCTGAGCCAGCTCTGCAGCGGCCCGGCGACGTCGAGCGCGTCGGTGTAGGCATAGGCGACGACATAGCCCGGCACCGAGAGCGGCAGCACCAGGGCCCAGGCGAAGATGCGGTCGCCGGGAAAGCGGCAGAGGGTAGTGAGCCAGGCCGTGGCACTGCCGATGACCGGGGCCAGGACTCCGACCGCCAGGACAAGCAGCAGCGAGTTGGCGATGTAGCGCGGCAGCAGCGTCTCGCTGAGATGGGCCCAGCTCCCCTGATCGGGCAGCACCAGATGCGCGAGCACGCTGAGGATCGGCAGCACCAGCAGCAACGCGGTGATTGCCAGCGGCCAGGCCAGTCCGCGGACCAGTCCCCGCGCCGGTCTTGCGTCGCTGGCGCCCTGTCCGGGAGCCTCGCCCAGCTCCATCGCCCCCCCGCTCATAGGCGGAAAGCCTTACAGATTTGAGAAAAGTTGCTTTGCCCACGGAAAAGGGCACGGGCCATCTTGCTGGCCGCCGTGATATTCCGTATACCCCTCAGCGCGTTAGATGAGGCGCTGCAGGGAGTAGTGGATGACGTCGCTTTTGTCGCCTGACTACAAACCAACTGACACCGAACCTTTCATGAGCCAGCGCATGAAGGAATATTTCCGTCAGAAGCTGCTGAGCTGGAAAAAGGAGCTCCTCTACGAATCGAGTGAGACGATCAATAACCTGCAGGAGAGCAGCGTATCGGAGCCCGACATCGCCGATCGTGCCTCGCTGGAAACCGACCGTGCCCTAGAGCTACGCACCCGCGATCGCGAACGCAAGTTGATCGCAAAGATCAATGCGGCCTTGCAGCGGATCGAGGACGGCACCTACGGCTACTGCGAAGAGACTGGTGAGCCGATCACCATCCGGCGCCTGGAGGCGAGGCCGATCGCCACGCTCTCGATAGAAGCGCAGGAGCGGCACGAGCGGATGGAGCGCACCCAGCGCGACGACTGATCGCGGAAAGGGGCGCAGGCGACTTGGCCGGCGCCCTTTTTTGCTTTGCTGCGATCCTGACCTGCGACTCTGGAGCAGCGGCGGAGGGAAGTGCCTCGGTACAACCGTTCCGCGCCCGGAGTGCTCTGCGCCAACGCCAGCAGGCAGGAGCTGCCGCTTCTGCCGAGTCGCGCGCGGCGGCGGACCCTGGAACCCGCCCAAGCAACTTCCAAACTGCTGTGATCGCTGTTGTTCTGCCGCCATCTCTCCGTTTGTTCTCTTTTTGATCTTGCCTTTTTGAGAACAAAGAGGGTACGATCGCTTCATTGCCGCGCGGGTGCCGGCTGTGGGATAAGGAGGGACATGCGCATGGCGCAGACAAGCCTACGTCTTGTGACGGGAGAGAACGTGGACAAGGAAAAAGCGTTGCAGGCCGCCCTCGGACAGATCGAGCGAGCCTTCGGCAAGGGCTCGATCATGAAGCTGGGCGCCAACAAGCAGGCCGTGGAGGCGGAGGTCGTCTCTACCGGGTCGCTTGGTCTCGATATCGCGCTTGGCATCGGTGGCCTTCCCAAGGGGCGGGTGGTCGAGATCTACGGGCCGGAGAGCTCCGGCAAGACCACGCTCGCCCTGCACGTGGTGGCGGAGGCCCAGAAGTTGGGCGGCACCTGCGCCTTCGTCGACGCGGAGCATGCACTCGATCCGGCCTATGCCCGCAAGCTGGGGGTGGACGTGGATGAGCTGCTGATCTCCCAGCCCGACGCCGGCGAGCAGGCGCTGGAGATCACCGACACCCTGGTGCGCTCCGGCGCGATCGACGTGCTGGTGGTGGATTCGGTGGCTGCCCTGGTGCCGCGGGCCGAACTGGAAGGCGAAATGGGCGATTCGCTGCCCGGACTGCAGGCGCGGCTGATGAGCCAGGCCCTGCGCAAGCTGACGGGCTCGATCTCGCGCTCCAACTGCCTGGTGATCTTCATCAACCAGATCCGCATGAAGATCGGCGTGATGTTCGGCAGCCCGGAGACCACGACCGGCGGCAACGCGCTGAAGTTCTACAGCTCGATTCGCCTGGACATCCGCCGCATCGGCTCGGTCAAGGACCGTGACACCGTGGTCGGCAACCAGACCCGGGTGAAGGTGGTGAAGAACAAGATGGCACCGCCGTTCCGGCAGGTGGAGTTCGACATCACCTACGGCGAAGGCATCTCCAAGACCGGCGAGCTGCTGGATCTGGGAGTCACGGCCGGTGTGGTCGAGAAGTCGGGCTCCTGGTTCTCGGCCGAGGGCCAACGCATCGGTCAGGGCCGGGAGAACGCCAAGACCTTCCTGCGCGAACATCCGGAACTGGCCAACGTGATCGAGCGTAAGGTGCGCGAGAACGCCGGTCTGGTGGCCTCCGAAATGCTGGGCGGCTCGGACGAGAACGACGAGTCGGTCGAGGACTGATCCGAGCAAGAGAAGAGGGTCGGAGTGCCGCCGGCGACTGCGGCATCCAATGGTTGGCCTCTCCCCGGAAGAGGAAAGAACCCCTCGGTCAGGAAGGGGACCTCGATCCCGGCGCGGCGGTTCGGGCGCAGTGGTTTGGCGCGCCGGAGGGGAGGGCTCGATAGGACGGTGGCTCGGGGCCGGTGTGGTCCCGGTCCCCGGGGCCCGTGACATGAGACTTTCGGGGGCCGTGATGACCTACGAGGAATTCAACGCCTTCTGCGCCTCCTTGCCGGCGACGACACATGTGGTGCAGTGGGGCGGCGCCGACGTCTGGAAGGTCGGCGGCAAGGTCTTCGCCATCGCCGGCTGGGACCGGGGTGCCGAACCTCACTTCACCTTCAAGACCTCGGAGCTGGCCTTCGAGCTGTTGCGGGAAGAGCCGGGCCTGCGTCCGGCCCCCTACCTGGCCTCGCGCGGGCTGAAGTGGATTCAGCACTATGATCGGCCGGGCCTGGATGACGACGGGCTCAAGGCCTACATCGCCCAGTCTCACCGCCTGGTCGCCCTCGGTCTCAGCAAGAAGCGTCGGCGCGAGCTTGGCCTGCTGGAGGGTGAGGGTAGCGAGACCTGACGGCGGGTCGGGAAAGTTGGCCACCGCGGCCGGCCTGCAGTCGACCGCATCGCCGGCGGCAGGCGCGCGGAAACCTGGATCGCGCGGCAGCCCCTGAGATCCGCCTGGGAGTTTCCGGCGCAGAACAACAGGTCCGAACCGAGCTGACCCGAAGGCTGTTTCTGATAGCGGACGGTATCCGGCCACGTCCGCTCCGACCAAAATCGAAAAACCGCAAGATTCTGAAATCACGTCGTTCCAACCTAGCGTGAAGATGGTCTAAGCTTCGGCGATTGGAGGTAGCAGTCGGCCGTTGATCTTCGCGCTGACCCCCCAGCGGTTGCCGAAGAGCGTTTCGGCCGGCGACGGACACAAGGGGAGAGAACAGTGGGTCTTGTGAGACGCGGGCTTTGGGGCCTGGTTGCGGCGCTTCTCATCAGCGCACTTCCCGTTGGCAACGCCAGCCGGGCGGACATCGCCGATCATGTCGGGCCTCTTGCCGAGGCCTTTCAACTGGGCACCGACGGTGCTTGGACGACCTCGCTCAGCAACGGCTGGCTGATGCTGTCCAACACCACCGAGGACGATGCGGTCCTCTACTTCCGGCGTGGCCATGATCCGCTGAACGGCGGAACGCGCACGGTCAAGGTCAACGTGGCCCTGCGGCCGAAGGGCGACAAGATCACCGAGATCGGGCTGCTGTTCGACTACAAGGCGGCGGACGACTACAAGGCCTTCACGCTCGGCAGCGACAAGGCGCTGTCGCTCTGGGTGCGCGATGCGAGCGGCCTCAACCATGGCGGCACCGCCGAAAGCGTCCAGGGCAAAGGCGACGGTAGCGACGTCCTCTCTCTCGAGCAGACGCCCAAGGAGGCGCGGCTCCTGATCAACGGCAACACCGCCTTCGTGCTGGAGAAGGACGGCGGTTTCTCCGACACCGTGGGCCTGCTGGTGCTGGGCGCCGGCCGCTTTGCCTTCGACGGCTATGAGGTCGCCCAGGTGGCCGCGGCTCCTGGCGGCGGCGACGACGGCTTCCCGCCGCCCGGTGGCGGCGGTCAGCAGGGTGGCGACGATGGCTTCCCGCCGCCCGGCGGCGGCGAGCAGGGCGAGCCGCAGACCACGGACAACCCGCCAAAGCAGACGCCCGGTGGGCAGCCCGAGCTCACCGAGCAGGAGCAGTACGTCGCCTCGGTGCTGCTGGGCACCACCTTCGGCGTGCTGTTCCACGAACTGGGCCACGCGATGATCGGCGAGCTGCAGCTCCCGGCCACCGGGCCCGAGGAGGACGTGGCCGACGAGTTCTCGGCCTTCATCCTGGGTGCGGCCTTCGAAGACGAGAACGTGCCGGAAGACCCGCAGGAAGCCAGGATCCTGCAGAATCTGGTGAAGTACTCCACCCTGCTCTGGTACTACAACGGCAAGAAGATGGAGGCGCAGGGCGGCACCGAGCCCTGGCAGGACGAGCACTCGCCCAGCCTGACCCGCTTCCGCAACGGCTTCTGCATCATCTACGGCGGCAATTCGGAGCGCTATGAGACGCTGGCCGATCAGGTTGGTTTCCCGCCGCGCAATCGCGAGCGCTGCAAGGTGGACTACGCCAAGCGCTACGCCGCTTGGGAGAAGCTGCTGGCCACCGTCGCGCGCGACCTGGGTCCGGATTCTCCCGGAAAACTGCCTGCCGACACGCCCGGCGGCAGGGTGCTGGTGACCTTCGAACAGCCCACCAGCGAGCTGGGCAAGGCGATGATGCCGATGCTGCGCGACACCGGCGTGATGACCGAGCTTGCGACGATGCTGGAGAAGACCTTCGTCTGGCCGCGCGACTTCCACTTCGTCTTTCGCGACTGTCAGGAGCTGAACGCCTGGTACGATCCCAGCGAAGGCAAGATCACCATGTGCTACTCGATCATCGAGTTCTTCTCCAAGGTGGTCTTCGAGGCGGAGGGCGGCCAGACCGGTCCAGGGCAACCGCAGCCTCAGCCGATGCCGCAGCCTCAGCCGATGCCGCAACCGCAGCCTCAGCCGATGCCGCAACCCCAGCCCCAACCACAGCCTCAGCCTCAGCCCCAACCCCAGCCCCAGCCGAGCCAGCAACCGACGAAGGCCGATGCCATCGCCTTCTTCACCGGGGTCTGGTCCGGTACCATCCCCTCGGGCTGGGGCCCGGTGCAGGTGCAGGTGCAGTATGTAGCCGACGGCAGCTATCACACGATCATCCAGGCTGGCGGCATGCGGACCGACATTTGGGGACAGTGGACGGCGGACCCTCTGGGCAAGGGCTTGGCAACGATCACCACCAACCCCACGGGCTGGAATCCGCCGCAGCTTTGTGATGCCTACGGCAACTGCCAGCCGCAGTACTTCTACCCGGAGAGCTTCCAGGTGCGAATCCTGGATCAGAACCGGGTGCAGTCGGATGCGGGTGTGTTTCAGCGCATCCAGTAGCCCCAGGCGGCGTGGCGAGCAGGGCAGGGTCCGGGCGGAGAGGGTGATCGCACTCTAGCCGCCCGGTACTGCCTTGCGCTAAGGAGGGCCATGCAAACAACCCTCGCCATTGTCGGGCGCCCCAACGTGGGCAAGTCGACGCTGTTCAACCGCCTAACCGGCCGGCGCTCGGCGCTGGTCGACGATCGGCCGGGCGTGACCCGAGATCGACGCACGGGCGAGGCTACCCTCTATGACCTTACCTTCCGGGTGGTGGATACCGCCGGCCTGGAGGAGGCGCCGCCCGACAGCCTGGCCGGCCGGATGCGCGCCCAGTCGGAGCTGGCTGTGTCCGAGGCCGACGTCGTGCTCTTCGTGGTCGACGCACGCGCCGGTCTGCTGCCCGACGACGAGCGCTTCGCCGCTTGGCTCAGGCGCTTGGGCAAGCCGGTGGTGCTGCTGGCCAACAAGTGCGAAGGCCAGGTTGCCGAAGCGCTGGCGGCCGAGGCCTATCGCCTGGGCCTGGGCGAGCCGATTGCCTTTTCCGCAGAGCACGGCCTGGGGCTCGGCGACCTGCATGCTGCGCTGGCCCCGCTCTTCGCGCAGCGCGAGCCGGAGCCTGCTGGGGAAGCGGAGGTCGAGGCAGCCGAGGTCAGTGAAGAGGACGAGGAGGAGGCACCACCGGAGGACAGCGGTCCGCTGCAGATGGTGGTGATCGGCCGGCCCAACGTGGGCAAGTCGACCCTGGTCAACCGCCTGATCGGCGAGGAGCGTCTGCTGACCGGACCCGAGGCCGGCATTACCCGCGATTCCATCGCGCTCGACTGGGACTACCGCGGCAAGCCGATCCGCCTGATCGACACCGCGGGCCTGCGCCGCCGCGGCAAGATCACCGACGGCCTGGAACGCCTGGCCGGGGCCGACACCCGCCGCGCGCTGCGCTTCGCCCACGTCGCGGTGCTGCTGGTCGATGCGACGCAGGCGCTGGAACGTCAGGACCTGGCGATCGCCGAGAGCGTGATCGAGGAGGGCCGGGCGCTGGTGCTGGCCGTCAACAAGTGGGATCTGGTGGACGATCCGACCCGGGTGATGGCGGAGATCAAGCGCCGCGTCGAGCAGGCCTTGCCGCGGGTGCGTGGGCTGCCGGTGGTGACGCTCTCGGCCAAGACCGGCCGCGGGATCGCGCGCCTGCTGCCTGCCGTGGTGCAGCTCTACGAGGCCTGGAACCGGCGGATTCCGACCGCGCAGCTCAACCGCTTCCTGAACGACGCGGTGGAGCAGCATCCGCCGCCGGCGCCGCAGGGGCGGCGTATCCGGCTGAAGTACATGACCCAGGTGAAGAGCCGCCCGCCGACCTTCGCGATCTTCGCCAACCAGGCCGACGCGCTGCCGGAAAGCTATCTGCGCTACCTCGAAAACGGCCTGCGCGAGGTCTTCAAGCTCCAGGGGCCGCCGCTGCGGCTCAGGCTGCGCGGCGGCAAGAACCCCTACGCCGACAAGGAGCGGTGAGCGCGGTGAGATGACCCCCGAGACAGAGGCCAAGAAGCGACGCACCCTGTCCTTGTCGCGGACCATGACGCTTGGTCTGGCGATCCTGCTCCTGGTCTCGATCGGCGTCAGTTCCTGGGTCATCTGGTCGGCTGCGCGGCGCAACACCTACGACCTGCTGGGCTCCGTCGCCCGCATCTCGGTCAACACCGTGGCGCAGGAGGTCGATTCCTATATCCAGGTCGCGCAGAAGCAGATCGGCTTCATCGCCCAGGTGATCGCCAGCGGCGAGGTCGGCAGCTATGACAGCGAGCGGCTGAAGGACATCATGTTGGGCTCGCTCGCCGCTGCACCGCAGGTCGATGCAGTCGCCTTCGTCCGGCCGGACTACAGCGTGCTTAGGGCCGAGCGCCGCAACGGCGTGCTGATCACCTATGTCGATAACTGGTCGAAACGGCCGGATGTCCGCGCCGCCATGGACAATGAGCGCGCGCTGGACGATCCGACCTGGCGCGCCATCGGCTACGTCGACGAGTTCGAGGGCACCTATGTCTTCCTCGCCGATGGGGTCCGACGCCAGGGCAAGTTCGTAGGGCTCTTGTTCTCGGTGATCTCGACCCGGTCGCTGTCCGGCTTTCTCGCCGACCAAGATGCGGAGGGGCCGATGCACAGCTTCGTCCTGGTCAACCGGACCCAGGTCCTGGCGCATTCCAGCCTGGCCCAGGGCTATGCGGACGCCAGCGAGGCCAAGCCACTGCCGTCGATCGGGGAGATCCACGATCCGCTGATCGCCTCGATCTGGGACAAGAGCGTCGACGACATGAGCGCCATTCTGGACGGCGAGGACATCACCGGGCGCATCGTCGAAGGCAAGGACCAGGACTACGTCTACCTCTACCGCAACCTCGCAGAGATCGGCCTGCCGGACTGGATCGTCGGCGTGGCGATCGAAAGCGGCGATATCGACCGACCCTATCAACGCCTGATCATGACCGGGCTGATCGGGGTCGGCATCCTGGTGCTGGCGATCGGTGTCGGGCTCTATATCGCCCGTGCAATCGTGCGCCCCCTGCGCAGCCTCGCCCAGGCCTCGCGTGCGGTGAGCGACCTGACCCTCGCCGGTATCGCACCGCTGCCGGAGAGCCGCTTTCGCGAGCTGGACGTGGCCTCGCGGGCCTTCAACACCATGGTCTCGGGCCTGCGCTGGTTCGAGACCTACGTGCCACGAAGCCTGGTGCTGCGCCTGATGCGGTCCGACGAGCGGGTGCAGTCCGAAGAGCGCCAGGTGACGGTGCTCTTCACCGACATCGTCGGCTTCACCGGGATCGGCTCTCAGCTCTCGCCGACGGATCTGGCGCAGTTGCTCAACCGACACTTCACCCTGCTGGCCGAGGCCATCGAGGCGGAGGAGGGAACAGTCGACAAGTACATCGGCGATTCGATCATGGCCTTCTGGGGTGCGCCGTTCGACCAGCCCGATCATGCCGAACGCGCCTGCCGGGCGGCCCTGGAGATGGCGCGCCTGGTGCAGGCGGAGAACCAGGCGCGTCGTGCACGGGGCGAGGAAATCATCCGCCTTCGTATCGGCCTGCACAGCGGGCAGGTGGTGGCCGGCAACATCGGTGCACCGGGCCGCGTCAACTACACGCTGATCGGCGACACGGTGAACAGTGCCCAGCGGCTGGAGGCCCTCGGCAAGGACGTCGATCCGGAGGCGGAGGTCATCGTGCTGCTGGGAGCGGAGACGCGACAGGCCCTGCCGCCGGGCTTCACCGTGCTGGCGCGCGGCCTCTTCCGGCTTAGGGGGAGGGATCAGGCGATGGAGGTCTATCAGCTCCTGAGCGACGATGGCCCGATGCCGGAGGAGGCGCGGGTGACAGCACAGCAGGTCCCCACGGCCTCCTGACCGCAAGACCCCGATTCGGCCGGTACGTTGGCGCGTGCTCCCGGTACCCTATTCCTGTTCGGGCTCGTCGGCCGCTGCCGGTCCGACAACGCAGGGCTGGCCGCGCATTCTGTGATCACATATAGTGCGGGTGCGACGGAACGCGCTGCCTCGTTGGCGTTCGGCAGCCGCGCGTCGACTGCTTGAGAGGCTCCTTGTCATGAGGAATTTCTCCCGCTGAGCTGCATAATATCTATGTGGTTTCTGATATTTATGACGGTAGAGAGCCTAATTTTGCTCGAAAAGTGACCAGGCTGCGTACGGGATCGGCAAAGTTTTGAAATGCCTACTCTGTGAGCGTGATCTCTTGACAAGGTCCTGGCCCCTGAAACAGGCTTGCGCTGAGGGGTCGAGACAGGAAGCCGCCGATCCTTCGTCAAAGGTGATCTCGGAGGAGAGAAGACCTCCGGGCGGGGCGCTGCCGGATCTATCCTGCGGCGGTTTTCGGGGCTCTTGCTCCGGTCAACGGGGATGCCGTGATGGATGCTGCCATTAAGCTGGTGTTCGATATTCTGGCCTTCGCATCCATCATGGTTCTGGTGGTGTCGGGCCTGGCCGTGATCGCCAGCTTGATGGGCATCTTCAACCTGGGGCATGGCGAGTTCGTGCTGCTGGGGGCCTATACGGTCTACCTGTTCCGCGGCGAAGGCCTGCCCGAGTGGAGCGGCATGCTGGCCGCGCCGATCCTGGTCGGCATCTTCGGACTGCTGATCGAGATCACGGCGATCCGAAGGCTCTATCGAAGTCCGGTGACGGCCATGCTGGCCACCTACGCCATCGGACTCATCATTCGCGAGGTCGTGCGCGGCCTGATCGGCGGCCAGTACTATTCCATCGACGAGCCCATTCCCGGCGCCTTCGAGATCGGCGGCATCAACTTCTCGATCTGGCGCAGTGTGATCATCCTGATCACCATCGGAGTCATGGCCGGCTGCTATCTGCTGCTGACCCGCACCACGATCGGCCTGCAGGTGCGCGGCGCGCTTGAGAACCCGGGTCTTGCCCGTGCCTCCGGCGTTTCCACCACCCGGCTCTATTCCATGACCTTCGCCTTCGGTGCGGCCTTGGCCGGGCTCGCCGGCGCCCTCATGGTGCCGCTCTTCTCGCTCTCGGCCGATCTCGGCGTGCGCTTCCTGGTGCAGGCCTTCCTCTCGGTCATGCTGGGCGGGGTGGGGAGCTTCGAGGGACCGGTGCTGGGGGCGGCGATGATCGGCTCCATGGTGCCTGGGTTCCAGTGGTTGCGTGAGATTCCGGGCGTTGCGGTAACCGTCTCCCCGGTCTTCGCGGAGGTCCTGGTTTTCGTCGTGGCGCTTACGATCGTGAAGTTCAGACCCAATGGACTCATCAACAAAGGAAGGATCTGAAATATGACCAGTCAGAGCAGGGACGTCAGTCGGCGCGGTTTTCTGAAAGGCGCATCCGCCTTGACCGCCGCCGGATGGGCAGCCGCAGGGACCTCCTGGGTATTGCGGCCTGAGTGGGCGCATGCCGAGGGCCCGATCAAGATGGGGATCGCCACCGACATCACCGGCGCCATCGCGCCAGGTGGCAATTCGAACTGGCAGGTAGCCCAGTTCACCGTGAAGAAGATCAACGACGGCGGCGGGATCCTCGGCCGTCCGGTCGAGCTCTACCTGGAGGACACCGCCTCCGATCCGGGTGTGGCGGTCGGCAACGTGCGCCGCTTGATCCAGGAGGCCAAGGTCGACGTCGTGCTGGGCGGCATCACCAGCGCCATGCGCGAGGCGATCAAGAACCCCATCGTGCGCCGCGGCAAGACGCTCTACCTCTATCCGCAGCTCTACGAAGGCCAGGAGTGCACGCCGATGCTCTGGTGCACCGGGCCCACGCCGGCGCAGCAGTGTTCCGAGCTTCTGCCCTACCTGATCAAGCAGGGTAACAAGCGCTTCGCCATGCCCTCGGCCAACTACATCTGGCCGCAGCTGCTCAACGCCTGGGCGCGCCGGGTGATCGAGGAGAACGGCGGCGAGATCGTCTTCGAGGAGTACTACCCGCTCGACCAGCTGGAGTACTCGGCGACGGTGGCGAAGATCATGAATGAGGGCGTGGACCACGTCTTCAACACGGTGATCCCGCCGGGCCTGCAGGCCTTCACCAAGCAGCTCTACGAGGCCGGCTTCCAGGACAAGGGCGGCACCTCCTCTTGTGTCTACTTCGACGAGAACGCGGTGAACTACGTGCCCCAGCGCGAGCTGGAGGGGGTCTACTCCTGCCTCGACTGGTTCCACACCGTGAAGGATCCCTTCAGCGAGCAGCTGCTGGCCGAGTACGCCGAGATGTTCCCGGACACCAAGTACCTCTTCTCGGCCGGCACCGGTTCGACCGGCATGTACCGCGGCATCAAGCTCTACGAGCAGTCGGTAATCGCGACCAACGGCGACCTGGATCGCGATGCGGTGGCAGCCGCCCTGGACAGCGCCTCGATCCCGGAAGGGCCGGGCGGTCCGGCCAAGGTGGTGCCGGGCAGCGGCCACGTGGCGATGAACATGTATGTCGCCCGTGCCAAGGGCGGTGTCTGGGACATCATCTCTGAAGCCAAGATGGTCGACCCCGACGAGTGCGGCGAGACCTGATGACCCGGCCTGCGCGGCGCGACGGTGCCGCGCAGGCCACCCTTTCAGCAATCCCTCTGGCGTTGAGCGCGGTGTAGGAGGCCATGACGGCACTGGAACGAAGCGACAGCCGGCGCACACGTCCCCTGCGGGTGATCCCGATCATCGAGGTGGCGTTGCTGGCCTTCCTGCTGGTCCTGCCGACCTTTGCGTCGGACTTCCACACCATCATCATCACCCGCATGCTGCTGCTCTGCCTGCTGGCGATCAGCTTCGATCTCTGCTGGGGCTACTCCGGCATCATGACCTTCGGCCAGGCGCTGTTCTTCGGCATGGCCGGCTACGTCATCGCCTTGCTGGCCAACAAGGCCGAGTTCGTGCAGATCTGGGGCATCGTGCCGATCGGGATGGTGGTGGGCCTGCTGGTCTCGCTCTTCATCGGCTGGTTCCTGCTGCTGGGCAAGCGTACGCCGACCATTATCTTCGTGGCGCTTGGCACCCTGACCGCTTCCTACGCGGCCGAACGTATGGTCGCCGGCTGGCAGTGGGTGGGCGCCGGCAACGGCATGTCGATCTACGACTTCCTGAAGTTCGGCAGCTACGAGATCGAGCCCGGCCAGCTCTTCTACTACATCGCGCTGGGCTTTCTGCTGCTGGGCTACCTTGCCAGCCGCTGGCTGGTGCGCTCGCAGTTCGGCCTGGTCCTGGCCGGCATGCGCCAGAACGAGGAGCGCCTGGCCTTTTTCGGCTACCGGGTGCAGGCCTTCAAGGCCCTGGTCTTCTGCTTCGCCGGCATGCTTGCGGGCCTCGCCGGTTCGCTCTACGCCCACCACGAGGGCTTCATCGGCCCGGCCAGCATGGGTATCGGGCTCTCCACCTTCGCGGTGCTCTATGCGCTCTTCGGCGGCGTCGGCACGCTGATCGGCCCGATCCTGGGGGTGGGCGCGATCGAGACCATCGCCTTCGTGCTGTCCGACCAGGACGAGATCAAGAACTACTGGCCGGTGATCCTGGGGGTCATCATGCTGGTGGTGGTGGCCTATCGCCCGACCGGCATCCTGGGTTTGTTCGTCAGCGAGCGCGAACGCATCGGTACCTTCGGGTCGGCACGCAAAGGAGGTCGCGGTGGCGCTGCTTGAGGTTCGCGGCGTCGGCAAGACCTTCGGTGCCTTGCGCGCGCTGGGCGGCGTTGACGTCGATGTCGCCGCCGGCAGCTTCCACGGCCTGATCGGGCCCAACGGCTCCGGCAAGTCCACGCTTCTGAAGGCGATCGCCGGCGCCCACTTCGCGGACGAGGGCAGCATCGTCTTCGACGGCACCGACATCACCCGGGCCCGGCCGGCCGATCGCTCGCGCCTGGGGCTCAGCCTGAAGTTCCAGATCACTGCGGTGCTGCCGGAGCTCTCGGTCTATGACAACGTCTTGCTGGCCCTGCAGGCGCACAGCTCGATCTGGGACCTGCTACGCTCGCGTACGAAGGCGCGCCTGCACGACGAGGTGATGACGGCGCTGGAACGCTTCCGGCTGGCCGACAAGGCCGACGACCTGGCCGGAGAGCTCAGCCACGGTGAGCAGCAGTGGCTGGAGATCGCGATGTCGCTGACCCAGAACCCCAAGCTGCTGCTGCTGGACGAGCCGACCGGCGGCATGAGCCCGGAGGAGCGGCGCGTCACCGGTGAACTGCTGATGCCGATCAAGAGCCACTGTGCGCTGGTGATCGTCGAGCATGACCTCGATTTCATCAAGGACATCTGCGACCACCTGACGGTGCTGGACTCCGGCAAGGTCCTCGACGACGGCACCGTCGCCGAGATCGAACGCTCGCAGAAGGTACAGGAGGTCTATACCACCCGTGTCTGACGCTCCTCTGCTCAAGGTGGACGGCCTCTCGTCCGGCTACGGCCGCAGCCAGGTACTCTTCGACATCTCGATGCAGGCGGCCCACAACGGCGGCATCGCCATCCTGGGACGCAATGGGGCAGGGAAGACCACCCTGCTGAAGACCCTGATCGGCGAGATCAAGCCGATGCGGGGCGCCATCGAGTTCGACGGCGCCCAGGCCAACGGCCTCGATACCCAGAAGCGGGTGCTGCGCGGCATGGGCTACGTGCCGCAGGAACAGGCCGTCTTCGGCGGCCTGACGGTGCGCGAGAACCTGGCGCTGGGTGCGGTCACCAAGAAGGACAAGTCGGGGATCGACATGGTCCTGGACTTCTTCCCCAAGCTCTCGCAGCGCATGGGGCAGCAGGCCGGCACGCTCTCCGGCGGCGAGCGCAAGATGCTGGCGATCGGTCGGGCGCTGCTCGGCGAGCCCAGCCTGCTGATGCTGGACGAGCCGACCGAGGGCGTCTGGGTCGGCGTGATCGAGGAGATCGCCGAACGCCTGCGCTTGCTGACGCAGACGATGAGCATCATCATCGTCGAGCAGCATGTGGAGTTGGCGCTCAGGGTCGCAGACTATGCCTATGTGATGGATCGCGGCCACATCGCGATGCAGGGGCCGGCCGAGAGCGTTCGCGACGATCCCATGCTGCTGCGCTACCTGGCCCCTTAGAGCAGGATGGCGTCAAATCGGAAAGATCTGCCGTCTGAATCCTGCTCTACACGTTTGAAAGATAGAGTAGATTCACGTAATCAGGTGAACTCACCTCAGTACGATCTGCTCTAGGGCAGGACGCAGGGACGGGGTGGCAGGCGAGGAGGCCGGGTAGCATGAATCTCTCTCCAACCGAGCTGGAGCGGCTGACCATCTTCACCGCGGCGGAGCTGGCCCGGCGCTATCGCGCCGAGGGCATCCGCCTCAGCCAGCCGGAGGCGATCGCGCTGATCAGCGACGAGATCATCACCGCCGCCCGCAAGGGGCTCACGGTGCCGGAGTTGGTCGAGCTCGGCCACGGCCTGCTCGGCCCCGACGAGGTGCAGCCCGGCGTCGGCGCCATGACCCCGGTGATCTCCGTCGAGGTGCAGTTGCCGGAGGGAACCAAGCTGGTGACCCTCTTCTCGCCGATCGACCCCGGGCCGGGAGACATGACCCCCGGCGAGCTGATCGCCGAGGAGGGCGAGATCGAGATCAACGACGGCCGTGAGCGGCAGGCCCTGACGGTGGTCAACCGCGGCGACCGTACGGTGCAGGTGCGTAGTCACGCCCACTTCTTCGAGGTCAATCCGGATCTGGACTTCGATCGCGCCAAGGCCTTCGGCTTTCGCCTCGACGTGCCTTCCGGCACCGGCCATCGCTTCGATCCCGGCATCGCCAAGGAGGTGCAGCTCGTCGCCATCGGCGGCAGCGGCGACGTCTTCGGCTTCGGCGGGCTGACCGACGGCAATGTCCACGATCCCGCGGTACGTGCGCGCGCCATAGAAAAGGCCCGCGCGCTTGGCTATCGGGGAGTCTAGGACGCCATGGCACGCTTGACCCGACAGGCCTACGCCGAGCTCTACGGCCCCACCACCGGCGATCTCTTCCGCCTGGCCGACACCTCGCTGCTGGGGCAGGTGGAGAAGGACTACACCCGCTACGGCGAAGAGCTGACTACCGGCGCCGGCAAGTCGATGCGCGACGGCGAGGGTTTCCGTACCACCGGAACCTATGCCGCCGGCGCGCTCGACATGGTAGTGCACAACTGCACCATCATGGATCCGCTGCTGGGCATCGTGAAGGCCGACATCGGCATCCGCGACGGGCGCATCGCCGGAGTCGGCAAGGCCGGTAACCCCGACATCATGGACGGCGTCGATCCGGCCCTGGTCTGCGGCCCCAACACCACGGTGGTGCACGGCGACCATTTCCTGGTGACGCCGGGCGCGATCGAGGCCCATGCCCACTTCCTCTCTCCGGAGCAGCCGATCCATGCGCTGGCCGGCGGCACCACCACCATGATCGGCATGTCGCCGGGGCCGCATTTTGACGTCAGCTCCTCCGGTCCCAACGTGCTGGGCCAGCTGATCCGCGCCTGCGAGGCCTTTCCGATCAACTTCGGCTTCCTCGGCCGCGGCTGCTCCGATGTCGGCGCGATCGAGGAATCGGTCTCTGGCGGTGCCTTGGGGGTGAAGATCCACGAGGACTTCGGCGCCTCGCCGGCGGTCCTCGACCGCTCGCTGGCGGCGGCCGACAAGCACGACTTCTCGGTCCACGTCCACACCGACACGATCAACGAGTTCGGCTTCTGCGAGCACACCCTGCGCGCCGTCGAGGGCCGCACGGTGCACATGTACCACGTCGAGGGCGCCGGCGGCGGCCATGCGCCGGACATCCTGAAGGTAAACGCCGAGCCCTACGTGCTGCCTTCCTCGACCAATCCGACCAACCCCTTCACGCCGGGCGCCCTGGAGGAGGGCGTGCCCATGACCATGCTCTGCCACATGCTGAACTACGGCCTGCCGGAGGATGTGGCCTTCGCCGAGGGGCGGGTGCGGGCGCAGTCGATGGCGGCGGAGGACCTGCTGCACGACATGGGTGCGATCTCGATCTTCGCGACCGACACTCAGGGCATGGGGCGCCTGGCCGAGAACCTGGCCAAGTGCTGGCAGCTCGCCAGCGTGATGAAAGACCGCGTCGGCCGCCTGCCAGAGGAGAGCACGGCCAAGGCGGACAACGCGCGCATCCTGCGCTATCTGGCCAAGTACACCATCAACCCGGCGATCGCGGCCGGGATCGAGGCCCATGTCGGTTCGATCGCACCCGGCAAGATGGCCGACCTGGTGCTCTGGCCGCGCTCCAGCTTCGGCCTCAAGCCCTTCATGGTGATCAAGTCGGGCGACGTGGTCTGGTCCTCGATGGGCGACGGCAACGGCAGCCACATCGGCACCGAGCCGGTGATCCAGCGCCCGATGTGGGGCAGCTACGGCCGCGCCAAGGAGACCCTGGGTGCGACCTTCGTCAGCAAGCTGGCGATCGAGGCCGATACCCATCGGAAGCTGGGACTGGCCAAGCCCTTCATCCAGATCGAGAGCGTGCGCGGCCGCGGCAAGGCCGACATGGTCCGCAATGCCTCACTGCCCAGGATCGAGGTCGACCCGCAGAGCTTTGAGGTTCGTGCCGATGGCCGGCTGCTGACCTGCGCGCCGGCCACGGAGGTTCCGCTATCGCAACGCTACATGCTGCGCTGAGCGAGGGGAGAGCGGAGCGTGCCAACCTCGATCTGGTCTTTCACCGTGACGGCGCCGGCATCACCCGCCTGAAGCGGCGCTACGCCCGCTATCCCTGGTCCCTGACGCGCCCCTTCTGGATCGACCGAACCCCGGCCGGGATGGCCAGCTTGATCCCGCAATCGGCGAGCAGCCTGCTGCTGCCGGCCGACCGGGTGGAGCAGCGGCTCCTGCTGGAAGCGGGGGCTGCGGCCCATGTCACCAGCCAGGGCGCGCAGGCCGTGCACGGTGTTGCCGGCGGCGCCGCAGCCCGCTCGTCCTGGCGCCTCGCACTGCAGCCGCAGGCCTTCCTGGAGCTTGTTCTGGACCCGGTTATTCTGTTTCCTTACAGTCACTTGATTCAGGATTTTGAAGTGGAACTTGGGACGGATAGTTGTCTGTTGCTGAGCGACGGCATGACCTGGCATCCCGAGCCGACCGCCCCGGCCTTCAAGGCGATGGAGAGCGGCCTGGTGCTACGTAGGCCCGACGGTGCGGTGCGGGTGCGCGAGCAGGGGCGGCTAGCACCCAACCAGTTCCGGGATATGACGCGTCTGCTCGGCCGCACGCCGGTCGCCAGCGGCCAGGTCTGGATGCTGTTCGGCTCGCCGCGTGCCTTGCCGGAGATCGCGGCGCCGCCGTGCCAGGAGGCCTATCTCTCCAGCACGGTCTTGCCGGACGGGGCCGGCTTGCTGCTGCGCTTTCTCTGCTTCCGGCCAGAGGCCTTCGCCGCGATCCAGAACCGGGTATGGCAGAGCCTAAGAGTGGCGCTGACCGGCGAGACGCCGGTCGACCGGAGGAAGAGCCGTTAGAGAGGGTACGCTATCAAATGTCGAAGGGGCCTGGCCCGGCGGAAAGCACCTGGTCCTGAGAGACCGCATCGGGTCTGAAAGGTCTTACGGTCAAGCCGTAGGACCGCTAACCCTTTGCGAGGAAAAGCGGATTTCATACCGACCGAAGCAACCGTCTCCTCCCCGAATCCGATCTCCAGGCACGCTCGCTCGTTAGAGGCCCGGAACGCCCGGTGCCGGGCTGCCACCCGTGTTGCCCGGCGCGGACTCAGCCGAATCGAAGCGGCCGATGTTGCCCAGCAACTGCTCCAGCAGGCCGAACTCGCGGCCCTCGGTCGGGGTCTCACGGTCGACCACCTCGACGTATTCCTGGTCGTCCAGGGTGAAGAGCTTGGTGTCCTGCACCGTGCCCTGGTCGTTGAATTGCACCACCAGGACGCTGCGCTCCAGGACATCGGGGTCGAGGAAAGCGAACTTGGTCTGCTTCTGGCCGATGTAGTACCAGGTGCGGTCGCGGAAGCTGGAAACCGTCGAGGGCGAGCCCAGGAGCTGGGCGACCTCGGAGCGTGTGGTGATTCCGGGCTCTATGCTGGCCACGGAATCCGGGTCGGCCATGTTGCCGCGCACGGTGATTTCCTGGCTGCATGCGGCCAGGGCAAAGGCAAAAACGATGGCGGCGAGGGCTCGCGCGGCCGCGGCATGCGGGGTCATCGCCGGGGCTATCTCCTCTGTCGAAGGGTTTGGACTTGCATATCCCCAATGCGCGCGTCACTTCAAGGGGCGATGCGACCCAAGCCCGTCGCAGGCTGTTTCCTTCAACGGTATTGGACTGAGCGAACGTGCTGAAGCGCCTTTTTGGCAAGAAGAGTTTCACCGACGAGGGGCTGGAACTTTACCGGCTGGTCGTCCTTCAGGGCCGGCAGCCGGTCTTCTATGTCTCGCTCTCGGTTCCCGACAGCGTCGACGGCCGCTTCGACCTGATCGCGCTGCATGTCTTCTTGGTGATCCGGCGTCTGAAGCGCGAGGGCGAACGGTCCGAGGCCCTGAGCCAGGACCTGACCGAGATCTTCTTCGCCGACATGGACCTGAACCTGCGGGAGCTCGGCGCCTCCGATATCGGGGTCGGCCGCCGGGTCAAGCGAATGATCGAGGGGTACTACGGCCGCGCGCTGGCCTATGAGGCGGCGTTGGAGGGACGCGGCGAGCCGCTGACCGAGGTGCTGAAACGCAACCTCTACGGCACCGTTGAGCCTGAGGCAGCCACGCTGGAGGCCATGGCCGCCTATGTGCAGGCTGCCGACCACGATCTGTCGCGTCAGGCCTGGCAAGACCTGTCGCAAGGCCGGGTCACCTTCGTTCAGCCGCAGAGCGAGGTGGAGTCGCACGATCATGCCCGGCACGTCTGAGTTCTCGCGCCCCGTTGACCTGGAACGTCTCGGCGCCGGCCGGGAAGAGGTCGCCGTCACCGCCTCGGCCAAGGAGTGCCAGGCGCTGGCCGAGCGCCTGGGCCTGGTAGCGGTCAGGTCGCTCTCCGCCGAACTCTCGGTCGAGGCCAAGCCGACTCTGGGCCTGGTCACCGTTGAGGGCCGCCTGAAGGCTCTGGTGACCCAGACCTGCGTCATCACCCTGGCACCCTTCGACCAGCGGCTCGAGGAGAGCTTCCGGCAGGACTACAGCCTGACCGCGGCCGAGGAAGACGAGGACCCCGAGTCGCTGGACCTGGACCAGCCGGAACCACTGCCGCAGGGCGGGCTCGATCTTGGCGAGGAGGTTGCCCAGCAGCTCTCGCTGGCGCTGGATCCCTATCCGCGCGCGCCGGGCGCCGAGCTGCCCGCGTCGGCCGAGGATAGCGTCGCCAACCCCTTTGCCGCGCTGGCGCGACTGAAGCAGGGGACGGGGGGAGAGTCAGGGGGAGAAGAAGGCTGAATGGTGGGCTTTCTTGCGATCACGCGCCTGCGACCCCTTGACTATGGCCTGCCAATCCATAGGTGCATAGCGTCACGGCTTGCCCAAGCGGAGACTTTCCGCTAATGAAGCGCGCCCTATCCAAGGCTGCGCGCCGGCAGGTGTGCGCCCCCGTTAGCTAGAAAGACAGTGTCATGGCCGTTCCGAAGAAAAAGACCAGCAAGTCGCGCCGCAACATGCGTCGGGCGCACGATTCCCTGGCGAAGTCCTCCTATGCCGAGTGCGCCAACTGCGGTGAGCTGAAGCGTCCGCATCACGTCTGCGGCGCTTGCGGCTTCTATGACGGGCGCGAGGTGGTGGACAGCGTCGAGGCGGCCTAACGGCCTCTTTCGACGACAGGATCGGGACCGGCCCGCCGGCCAGCCTTGCTGGCGGGATCGACCGGAGAGGAGAGCCGGTTCGCAGGCCGCGGGCCGGCTTCGGCTTTCGGTCTCTGGCCGGCCAGGTCCGGCCAGGGGCGAGAGAAATGCGTGATCCTGACGTCCAGGCAGTCTAGACTGCACGAAATTTCAATGCCTCCCTCCAGCCAGAAATGAGGACGATAGCAGCCAGGTGAGCGCCGATCTGACCATAGCGCTGGACGCAATGGGGGGCGACAAAGCCCCGGCGATCGTCGTTCGTGGCGCCAACATGGCCCGCCAGCGCCACCCCGAGGCACGCTTCCTCCTCTTCGGCCGCGAGGAGGAGATCCGCCCGCACCTCGACCGGCTGAAGAAGCTGAAGGACGTGGTCGAGGTGGTGCATACCGACGACGTCGTCGAGAGCGAAACCAAGCCCTCGGTGGCGCTGCGCAGCGGCCGGCGCTCCTCGATGCGGCTGTCCATCGACTCGGTGCGTGAGAAGCGCGCAGACGCCGTGGTCTCGGCCGGCAACACCGGGGCGCTGATGGCGATGTCGAAGCTGTCGCTGCGCACCATGCCGGGCATCGAGCGCCCGGCGATCGCCTCCTTCTTTCCGACCCAGCGCGGCGAGAGCGTCATGCTCGACCTCGGCGCCAATGTTAGCTGCGATGCCCGCAACCTGGTCGACTTCGCGATCATGGGCCGCGCCTTCGCGCGCGCCATCCTGGGGCTGCAGGATCCGACGCACGCGTTGTTGAACGTCGGTGCCGAGGAGATCAAGGGCCACGGTTCGCTGCAGGAGGCCCGCGCGATCCTGGCGCGTCTCGACCCCAACGGCTTCAAGGGCTTCGTCGAGGGCGACGATCTGTCGAAGGGGACGGTCGACGTGATCGTGACGGACGGCTTCACCGGCAACGTCGCGCTGAAGACTGCCGAGGGCACGGCCAAGCTGATCAGCGAGTACCTGAACCGGACCTTCCGTTCCTCGATCTTCGCCAGCCTCGGCTACCTGCTGGCACGCCAGGCGATGCAGAAACTCCGCAAGAGACTCGACCCCAGGCGCTACAACGGGGCGGTTTTCCTGGGCCTGAACGGCATCGTGGTGAAGAGCCACGGCGGCACGGACGCCCTTGGGTTTGCCCATGCCATTTCGGTGGCGGTGGATATGGTGAAGTACGGCGTGATGGAAACCATTGCCAAGGACTGCGAGAGCGCGGCGGAATCGGCCCTGGCGGCCCGGGCGGTCGCCGGCTGATGGCCTATGCAGCCAGAGTCGTCTCCTGCGGTGCCTACCTGCCGGAGCGCGTGATCACCAACGCCGAGATGTCCAGCATGGTGGACACCGACGATGCCTGGATCCGCAAGCGGACCGGCATCCGCCAGCGCCACATTGCGGCCGAAGGGCAGTTCACCTCGGACCTGGGCGTGGCCGCGGCTGAGGAGGCCCTGAGAGCTGCCTCGGTCTCGGCCAACGAGGTTGACCTGATCGTTTGCGCCACCGCGACTCCGGACGAGACCTTTCCGGCCACCGCGACTCGAATCCAGTCCCGCCTCGGCGCCCACTCGGCGGCGGCCTTCGACGTGCAGGCGGTGTGCAGCGGTTTCATCTTCGCGCTCTCGGTCGCCAATAACTTCATCCGCTGCGGCCAGGCCAAGCGCGTGCTGGTGGTGGCGGCAGAGACCTTCAGCCGGATCCTGGACTGGAGCGACCGCTCGACCTGCGTCCTCTTCGGCGACGGGGCAGGGGCGGTGCTGCTGGAGTCCGTGGCGCTGAACGGTGCCGGCGCTCAGCGCGGCATCCTCTCCACCCATATCTATTCCGACGGCGATCACCACGACGCGCTCTACGTCGACGGCGGGCCGGGCTCCACCCGCACCACCGGTTTCCTCCGGATGGAGGGGCGCGAGGTCTTCAAGCATGCTGTGACCCGCATGGCGGAGGCGGTCGATACCGCGCTCGAGGCCAACGAGTTGACTCCTGGCGACATCGACTGGATGGTGCCCCACCAGGCCAACATCCGGATCATAGAAGCCATGGCTAAGCGGTTGAATTTGCCTATGGATCAGGTGATCGTCACGGTCGACAAGCATGCCAACACCTCGGCGGCCTCGATCCCCCTGGCGCTCTACGCCGGGGTCAGCGACGGTCGTATCAAGCAGGGCGATGTGCTGCTGCTGGAGGCCATGGGCGGTGGTTTTACCTGGGGCTCCGCGCTGCTGCGCTGGTAAGCCACAGAGCCGTCTGAGCGCTTGCCTTGACGTTGCCCACTTCGCAATTTGGCTAAGAAATTTAAGTCAAAACTATAAACATCGGATTTGACCAAGTTTTTCGCTCTGCGTTAAGCTTGCTCTATAACAAGCAAGACAACGCGAAGGAGCAGGGCGGATGGAAAACGGCACGGTCACCAGGGCGCAGCTCACCGAAGCGGTCTACGAGGAGGTGGGCCTGTCGCGTAACGAGTCGGCGGCTTTGGTCGAAGAGGTCCTCGAGGAAATGACCACGGCGCTGGTCGAAGGCGAGCCGGTCAAGATCTCGTCCTTCGGCACCTTTCTCGTCCGTGAGAAGGGGGAGCGCATCGGCCGTAATCCGAAGACCGGAGAAGAGGTCCCGATCCTGCCGCGGCGTGTCCTGGTCTTCCGCGCGTCGCATGTCCTGAAGGAGCGGATCAACGCCGGCAGCGACCGGCAAGGAGGCGAGGACTAGTGACGACCGAACCGGGTGGGGGAGCTAGCGAATCGGCGAAGGGCGAGGCCGCGACGGGTCGCTCGACACGCAAGGGGCCATCGGCCTTCCGCACCATCGGTGAGGCGTCCGAGGAACTCGGGGTACCGCAGCATGTTCTGCGCTTCTGGGAAACCAAGTTCACCCAGCTCAAGCCGCTGAAGCGGGCCGGCGGGCGGCGCTACTACCGCCCGGAGGACATGGAGCTTCTGGGCCGTATCCGCGATCTGCTCTACCAGGACGGCTTCACGATCAAGGGCGCCAAGCGCTCGCTCAGCCAGAAGGGCGGCGCCAAGCCCGGCGATGCGCCGGAACTCGACGAGGCCGACGACGACGAGGAGATCGAGGAGGCAGCGGCCGAAACGGAGTTCCAGGCGGGCGAGTCGGACGAGGAGGAGGAAGCGCCGGAGGAAGAGGCCGCTCCCGAACCAGCGCCGGCACCGCTGTTTGATTCGCTGGAGCCGTCGCCACCGCCGGCCCAGAGCGGCGAGGCCGAACGGCTGCGTGCCGCTCTGCAAGAGCTGCACAGCGACCTGACTGACCTGCGCCGGCGGATTGCCGAGCGCCTAGCCGGGACTGGCGATTAGCATCTGGCGCTTTGGTCGGCCCCGGAAGGACGTTGAACAGGTGTCTCTTTGTGCCTGTTCTGGGTGATCAGTGTGCAGCCCTCTGGTTATCGGACTTGAAACGCGTTGACTGATCCTCTGGCTCGACCCACTGCTGTCCGTTTAAGATCTAACCGTACGAAAATAGATGATTTCGCGTGAGTATGAACAATTTTAAGTCGTTGTGGCCGAGCTTGACCCGGCCATCTACGTGTTCGTTCTTGGCCTCAGGTTTCTAGATCGCAGAAGTACCAACACGTGGTCCCCCGGATCCAGTCCGGGGGTGACGGTAACGGTTGTATCCGGTGCAACATATCACAACCGGATTTGCCCAGCTGGACAGCAGTGGGCGTGACCGGACGATCTTGAGACAGTCTTTCGGAAAGAAAACAGAGGCCCGGGACCCAAACAAAGGCGATCAGTTGCCGGCCGACTTCAGCACCGCCGTGCCGTAGCCCTTCATCGCCCCTTTCAACAGGCTCCAGACCGCGGCGGGATCGAACTCCTCCATGCAGAGGCCGGGCAGGGTCTTGTCGTCGCGCAGCGGGCAGATTCGTTTCAGGCAGGGCGCGCAGGAGCGCTCGCTCTCCAGGTGGGCCTGGTTGGGGCCCAGAGTCATCGAGCGGCCGAGCGAGTTGGGGCCGTAGAGTGCCACCGTCGGCACGCCCAGCGCCCCGGCCAGGTGGCCGAGCCCGGTGTCGGAGGTCACCACCCCGCTGGCCCCGGCGATCAGGTCCCAGGCGGCATCCAGGGTCGCGGTGTGTAGCGGCTCGGCCGGGCTGTCGGCGGCGATCGCGGCTGCGCGCTCGCGGTCTTCGGCCGAGTGGCCGGGCAGGTAGGCGACCAGGCCCTCGGCCGCCGCCAGGCGGGCCAGCGCCTGCCAGTGGCTGACCGGCCAGCGCTTGGAGTACCAGCCGGCGCCGTGCAGGAAGACCAGGTAGGGCCGCTCGGCCTGCGCGGCGCGGGGAAAGCCGAACTCCGGCAGTGTCGTCGGCTTCTCGTAGTCCAGGGACTGGGCGAAGAGGCTACGGATACGCTCGACCGCATGGGTCTCGATCGGCACCGGATGGCGCTTGTCGTAGGCGATCGGCGAGAAGCGCTCGCGCTCCGAGCCGAAGTCGTAGCCGTGCAACGGGCCGCGGGCGATCCGGCCCATGACCGCGCTCTTCCAGAGCGATTGCGCGTCGATGATCAGGTCGTAGGGCTGCGCGCGGATCTCCCGGACGAAGCTGCGCAGCGCGCCGCGGAAGAGGCAGGCCAGCGGGTGGGCGCGCCAGTAGCGGAAGCGCACGGTCAGCACCCGGTTGACCTTGGGATGGCGGCGCGGCAGCAGCGCGAAGTCTTGCTCGACCAGCCAATCGATCTCCAGGCCGGGCACCAGGCGTGCGGCATCCGAGACGGCGGGAAAGGTATCCAGCACGTCGCCGATCGAGGAGGTCTTCACGATGAGCAGGCGCATGATCTTCTGTCCCGCTTCCTAGGCCAGAGCGTCGAGCGCGTCCAGCACCATGGCCGGGGAAAGATCGTTGAGGCAGCGCAGATGGCCCAACGGGCAGGTTCGCTGGTGGCAGGGGCGGCAGTCGAGCTCCAGCCCGAGCACCCTGGCGCGGGCGCTGAGCGGCGGGGTCTCTTCGGCGGTGCTGGAGCCGTAGAGCGCCGCCAGCGGCTTGTTCAGCGCGGCGGCGACGTGCATTAGCCCGGAGTCGTTGGCGACCACCTTGTCCGCCAGGCTGAGCAGCACCACCGCTTCTGCCAGCTTGCTGCCGCCGGTGAGGTCGGTGACGGCAGCGCCGGCGGCCTCCCGGATCGCTGCGCCGGCCGGCCGGTCGTTCTCCTGCCCCAGCACCCAGATGCGGCCACCGCGCGCCGCCCAGGCTTTGGCCACGGCCGCAAAGTGGGCCGCCGGCCAGCGCTTGGCAGGGCCGTAGGCGGCACCGGGACAGAGGGCCAGGACCGGGGCTGCGCCGGCCTCCAGCGCGAAGCGGTCGCGGCAGGCGGCCTGCTCGGCCTCGGTTACCTGAAAGCGCAGGACCGGCGGCGGCGGCAGCGGCGCGCCGGCGGGCAGGCCTAGGGCGACGAAGCGGTCGACGCTGCGGGGCACCGCCTTGCGGTCGAAGGGCCGCCGGTCGTTCAGCAGGCCCCAGCGCAGCTCCCCGCTGTAGCCGACCCGGCGGCGGGCGCCGGCGAAGAAGGGGACCAGGGCGGCCTTCCAGCTCCGCGGCAGCACAATGGCGCGGTCGAAGCGCTGCCGCGCCAGCGTGCGTCCCAACTGCCAGCGTGCGGCCAGGCCGGCCTGGCCAGACGTCACCGCCAGGCGCTCGCAGACGGCGACGTCGGGCATGAAGGCCAGCAGGCCGGCGGTGGCGGGCGGCGCCACCACGGTCAGCTTGGCCTCCGGGTCACGCTCCTTCAGCAGGCGGAAGAGGCTGCCGGCCATGATCATGTCGCCGACCCAGGCCGGGCCGACGATGAGGATCTTCTCGCCGCTCATCGGCAGTCGCCCATGCCCTGCGGGATCAGGACGGAGCGCAGCACCACCTCCTTCTGTGGCACGTCGATGCGGGCCGGCAGCGGGATCTTCAGGATGTGGGTCTCGCCGCTCTCCGGTGGCGGCAGGCTGGCGCCCAGGCCGGTGGCGAAGGCGTAGAGCGCGGCCACGTCGCGCTCGAACTCCTCGGCGTTCCAGACCACCAGGCAGGCGCCCGGTGTGGCGCCGAGCGGCGGATGCACCTCGGGATAGCGCGGCGTCAGGATCCGCGCCTCGGGGAAACGGGTGCGGAAGTTGCCGGCGATGTGGATGTCGCCGGCGACAATGGTGCCGAGGCCGCTGTAGCCCTCCTGCTTCAGGGCGGCGGCCATCTCCGGATAGGGCGTCTGCATCCGGCACTTGGCGCAGAAGGCGGGTCCGGCCTCGATGTGCTGGAAGCGCGCCTGGATCACCACCAGGATGAAGACGGCATAGAGGATCAGCAGCCAGCGTAGCGCCGTGGCATGGACCCCGTGCAGCTCCAGCCGGCGGAAGAACAGCGGCAGCAGTGGCAGGGTCAGCGGGTAGAGGCGGAACTGGTGCGCCTTGTGGATGTCGAAGACCACCGCGGCCAGCGGCGTCAGCAGTAGGAGCAGCCCGACGTAGAGCAGCAGCAGCCGGCCGCCGCCGGTCAGGCTGCCGGGGGGCAGCGGTCGCAGGCTGGGCAGGAACAGCAGGCCCAGGATCAGGAAGGCCGGGAAGTTGCCGACGAAGAGATTCACGAAGCCGAACCAGGCCTGCAGGTACCAGGGGTTCTGCTGCTCGACCGGGCGCCACTCGGCGAGGCTGACTGAAACCTGGTTCCAGAAGGCACTGCCGGCCTGCAGCACCCAGAGCGCGGTGGGCAGGATCACCACCACGGCCAGCGCCAGACCGGCCAGGGTGTGCCAGTGCAGCAGCGCACGGCGTCCCTCCGGCACCAGCAGCCCGGCCAGCAGCAGCGCCAGCGCGCCGATCCCGAACCAGCCGCTGGAGAGCAGACCCAGACCCAGGCAGAGGCCGACCAGTAGGGCGTCGCCCAGGCGCCGGGTCTGCACCAGCCGCAACAGGGCCCAGGTCATCGCCAACAGCAGCACCGAGGCCAGCACGCCCTGGGTGTCGGCCTCGTGCAGGCGCCAGCCGATCGGATAGAGCAGCAGCGGGGAGAAGCCGCAGGCGACCTGCAGCCTGGGATCGGCAATCAGCCGCCGCCCGGCCAGGTAGGTGAAGAGGTGCAGCAGGAAGACCAGGGCATAGCGCACGATACCGACGGTCACCACCGAGGGGCCGAGCGCCTGACTCACCGCCCAGACGATCCAGGTGTAGAGCGGCGGCTGCTCGTAGGCATAGCCGGGCGCCAGCATCTGCGCGAAGAAGAGCTGGTCGGCATTGTCGTTGCCCACGGTGCTGGTCAGCAGCGGCCGCAGGACCGCGTGCAGGATCTGCAGCAGGGCGATGGCGATGACGAAGCTGGCGGGGCGGAAGAGCCAGTGCGTACCAGCTCCGGCGGGCTGACGCTCTTTCGTTCCGCTGCTTAGCGATATGCTCACCTCGATCTGCGTCTCCCGCTAATCATGCCAGGCCCTCATATGGGTCTGCGTGCGGCTCATGTCGCCTGCGCCCGCCGACGGGCTTGCCAGCTCCTGCCGCGGCAGTGCAGAGCTATGCCCCATGATGTCGAGGAAGACCACAGGACAAGATGCGGAGGGCCCCGGCACGACGGTGCTCTGGCTGCTGCGGCTGGGCGCGCTCTTCACCGCCGCCATGGCGCTCTGGCGCTTGCTGCTCTACGCCACCTCGATGGCGTCGGGCACGCGGCTGCCGGTGGAAGAGGCGGCGCTGACCTTCATGTGGATCCCGGACCTGCTGTTCCTTGCGATCTTCCTCTGGCTCGCCTGGCGCGCATCGCGTCTTTGCAGCCGCGCCTACATCGAGACCGGGCTGATCACCAGCGCCCTGCAGATCGCTTTCCTGCTGGCCACGATGATCGTCTTCCGGCGCTGGACAGATGCCGCAGCGCTTGGCTTCGGCGATCCTCTCACCTGGCTCCATATCATCCTGCCAAGTCTTTGGTGTGCCTGGTTTTTCCTTTATCTCTTGCGGGAGCTCTGGCGCCGCTCCGGCTATCGCCGCGGCAAGGCCTCGACCGACTGAGCAGTGATTGCCTCCTCCGGGTCGAGGGGATAGTCGGGGCTGTCGTCGGCGTAGTTGTGCAGGTGCACGATGACGCTGGCGGAGTCGATCAGCACCACACCCAGCTGCGGCGGCTCCAGGCTGCCGGAGGCCTTCTCCTCGGTCAGGTTCAGACGGATCTGATGGTTGGTGCCGAACAGGCTGGAGACCGGGATGCCATTCCAGGAGCCGGCAATCGGCCGATGCACATGCCCGAAGAAGAGATGGCGGATGCGTCCGTGGCGGCGCAGCAGCCGCAGCATCCGGTCGGCGCCCTCCTCGATTCGCATACCGTCCAGTTCGTTGATCCCGATCTCGAAGGGTGGATGGTGCAGGAAGAGGAAGATGTCGCTGTTGGCGTGGCGGGCGAGCTGTTCCTTCAGCCAGTCGAGACGTTCGTCATCGTAAAAGCCGATGTCGCTGCCTTCGACCACGCTGTCCATGACCAGGCAGATACCGCTCTCGATCGCGACTGCGTACTGCAGAAAGCCGTAGTCGTCGCGCACCAGCTCGGGAAAGACGCCGTGCAGGGGGCTGCGGAGGTCGTGGTTCCCAATCGCCAGGTAGTAGGGGATGGTCAGGCGGTCCAACACCTCGCGCAGTACCCGGTAGGCGGCCTCTTCGCCCCAGTGGGTGAGGTCGCCGGTGACGAAGACGCCTTTGGCGTCGCCGTGCTCGCGGTTGATCGCCTCGATGGCGGGAGTCAGGCGTGCCATCGGATCCAGGCCGTAGAGCCTGCCCGGTGGGACGACCAGGTGGGTATCGGTCAGATGGATCAGCTTCTCCAAGGTCGTCCTCCCTCCACCTGCCTGTCCTCCATCCACCCGTGGCTCAGGCTGCCTTGCCGTAATAGAGCGTCACGCTGTGCTTGGCCTCGGCGAAGAAGAGCCAACGCTCCACCAGCACGCTGGCCAGGCCCATGAAGCTGGCCGGCAGGGTGAGCACGAGCTGCCACCAGCCGCCCCCGACGACCGCCGCCAGGATCAGCATGGCGCAGGTCAAGAGTGCGATGCCCTGGGCCAGCAGGCGCAGTTTGGCAGCATGCTTGCGCGCGACGCGGAAGCCCATCTCTTTCAACAGGTAGTTCTCTTCCGTGTGCGGCGGCTCCAGCAGGCGAACCTTACCGATGCGGCCGAGGCCGGTCGCCGACTCCATGGTGGAGAAGGCGGGCGCGGCGTCGATCTGGTGCCAGTAGAGGCGCTTCAGGGCCCAGGCGCCGGCCAGCAGCAGCGCGGCCAGGAGGCAGGTCGTGGCCCCGCCGGCGGAGAAGGACAGCAGCATAGCCAGCAGCACCGCGCCGCTGGCGAGGCCCAGCAGCAGGTAGAGCGGCGGTACCAGCGCATGGTGCCACTGCCGAACCGGCTTCAGGCTGGCATAGATCATCGAAGTGGCGAAGACCGTGGCGGCCGCGCCTGCACCAGCCAGAAGGGCGCAGAGCTGGGTGAACCAGCCGCTGGAACCCAGCAGCGGCAGCGCCAGGAACAGCAGGCCGGCCGGGATGAAGGTCGCCAGCGCCAGCACCCCCTCGCGCGAGAGCCAGGAGGAGCGCCACTGGCTGAGCGCGTAGCGGGCCCGCTCGGGCCGCCGCAGGTGCTGGGTCGAGGCCAGCAGGCCAAGCGCGATGAGGCCCAACGCGATGGCGAGCCCGACGCCTATGAGCAGCCGGTCGGTGGCCCAGGAGAAGCGCAGCAGGCTGCCCAGCGACAGCAGGAACAGCAGGCCGTAGCCGGCGCCGCTGAGGCTGGTGAAGGCGATGACGGAAGGGGCTGGATGCATGGCGGTCAGTCCGAAAGCAGGCGGTCGAGCCAGCCCAGGAACCCGCCCTCGGGGTTCGCCGGCTCCAGCGCCTTGGCGGGCTCGCCGCGACCGCCCTCACGGCGGGCGCGCGGCGGCAGGTACTTGTTGGTCGGGCGGTAGCCCATCTCCGGCATCAGGTCCATGCCGCCGCGCTCGGCGACCAGGCGCGAGACCTCGCTGTCGGGATCGGCCAGGTCGCCGAAGTGGCGGGCCTTGGCCGGGCAGGTACGCACGCAGGCCGGCAAGCGCTCCTCCTCGGCGATGGTCTCGTTGTAGATGCGGTCGACGCAGAGCGTGCACTTCTTCATCACGCCGACGCCGGGGTCCATCTCGCGCGCGCCGTAGGGGCAGGCCCAGGCGCAGAGGCCGCAGCCCATGCAGCGGTCCTCGTCGACCAGCACGATGCCGTCGGCCTCGCGCTTGTAGGAGGCGCCGGTCGGGCAGACCGTGACGCAGGCCGCATCCTGGCAGTGCAGGCAGGACTTGGGGAAGTGCACGACCTGCGGGCTGCCTTCCTCGGGCTCGACCTCGAAGGCATGGACGCGGTTGAGCCAGGCGCCGAGCGGCTTGGCGCCATAGGGGTCGATGTCGCTGAGCGGTGCCGGATAGCCGCCGGTGTTCCACTCCTTGCAGTTCACCACACAGGCCTGGCAGCCGACGCAGGTGTCCAGGTCGATGACCAGGCCCAGGCGCTTCTCTGTCGGGCGTTGGGGAAGCGAGGTCATGGGATCAGGCCTCCTCTGCCTTGCCGCCGCGGTAGAGTAGGCGGTCGGGCGGGGTCTCCAGGCCGGGCACGCGGGCGAGCCTTGCCGCGGAGGCCTTTTCGGCGTCGCGGGCCTCGATCTCGTTCATCTTCACCACGCGCAGGCGCAGGTCGTACCAGGCGGCTTGGCCGGTGACGGGATCGCTGTTGGCGAAGCGGTAGCCACCCTTCTCGGGCAGCAGCTCGTCGATCAGGTGGTTCAGCAGGAAGCCTCGCGTGGCCTCCGGCGCGCCGGGATCCAGGTTCCAGGCGCCCGGTCGCTTGCCGATGGCGTTCCAGGTCCAGACCGTCTTGGGGTTCAGCGCGGCCATCACCCGGACCTGCGCCTTGATCCGGCCGTGGCGGCTCTCGGCCCAGACCCAGTCGTCGTCGGCGATGCCCTCCGCCTCGGCCAGCGCCTTGGGGATGTAGAGGCGATTGGCGCCGTGGATCTGGCGCAGCCAGGCGTTCTGCGAGTGCCAGGAGTGATACATCGCCATCGGCCGTTGGGTGACGCCGTGCAGCGGATAGGCGGCCTCGTCGTTGTCCTCGTCCTCGAAGGGAGGATACCAGAGGGGCAGGGGGTCGAAGGACTTGGCCAGGCGGGAGCGCAGGTGTTCGGGCGGCTGCAGCGCGCCGTGTCCCTCGGCGGCCAGGCGGAAGCGCTGCTGCACCTCGCTATAGAGCTGGAGGAGGATCGGCGCCGGGCTCTCGATGAAGCCCATCTCCAGGGACCAGTCGAGGTAGGCCTGGTTGGCGAAGCGGTGGTGCAGCGCGTCCTCGGGGATCGGCTCCCGCCAGAAGCAGCCGTTCTCGATGTAGCGCTCGAGCTGCTTGGGGTTGACCGCGCCACGGCCGCGGGCCTCGCCGTCGGCGCCGCGGAAGCCGGCCAGCGAGCCGATGCCGGGCTTGCGCTCGTGGTTGACGATGTAGTCGGCATAGCCCCCGGGGAAGCGCGGCTCGCCGGTCTCGGTCACCATGCCGGGCAGGCCCAGCCGGGCGCCCAGGTCCAGCAGCACGGTCTGGAAGGGGCGGACATCGCGATCGGGCTTCAGCACCGGCTGGCGGATCGCGTCGGCGGCGGAATGCGAGTCGCAGATCGGTCGGTCCAAGAGCGAGACGCAGTCCCAGCGCTCCAGGTAGGTGGTGTCGGGCAGCACCAGGTCGGCGTAGTTCACCGTCTCCGAGGCGAAGGCGTCGGCGTAGATGATGAAGGGGATCTTGTACGCGCCGGTGGTGGTGTCCTTGTCGGTCAGCATGTCGATCACGCCGCCGATGTTCATCGAGGAGTTCCAGGCCATGTTGGCCATGAACATGAAGAGCGTGTCGATCGGGTAGGGATCGCCCTTCCAGGCATTGGTGACGACCATGTGCATCAGGCCGTGGGCGGCGACCGGGGCTTCCCAGGAATAAGCCTTGTCGATGCGCTGCGGGGTCCCCTGGGCATCGATCAGCAGATCCTCCGGCCCGGTGACGAAGCCCAGCGGCGGGCCCGGCAGCGGCTTGCCCGGCACCACCTGGCCGGGCTTGCCGGTCGGGCGCTGGCCGGGCGGCGTCGGGCGCGGGAAGGGCGGCTTGTAGCGCCAGGAGCCCGGCCGGTCGACCGCGCCCAGCAAGAGCTGCAGGATGTGGATCGCCCGGCAGGTGTGGAAGCCGTTGGCGTGGGCCGAGATCCCGCGCATGGCGTGGAAGGCCACCGCACGGCCGACCACCTTGTCGTGCTGACGACCCCAGCCGTCCTCCCAGGGCTCGTCGCGGGTGAGGTCGTTCTCGAAGGCGGCCTCGGCCATCTCCGCGGCCAGACGGCGGATCGTCTCCGGCTTGATGCCGCAGCGCTCGGCCACCGCCTCGGGGGCGTAGCTCTCCTCCATCAGGCGCCGGGCCACCAGCTCGAAGGAGGGCACCACCTCGCGGCCGTCGGGTAGGGTGAAGCGCCCCTTCATCGCGGGCTTGGCGCCCAGTGCAGGGAAGGCAAGCGGTCCGCCGGCCTTGAGATCCCAGACCAGGGGCTGGCCGTTCTCGTCACGCGCGATCAGGCCGTGCATGTCCGATCCCGGTTTGTCGACAACGAGATGCGCGGCGTTGCTGAACAGCGATAGAAATTCGATGTCGATCTTGCCGGCGGTCAGCAACTCGCGGCAGAGCGAGAGGATGAAGAGACCGTCGCTGCCCGGCGTGATCCCGATCCACTCGTCGGCGATGGCGGAGTAACCGCCGCGCACCGGGTTGACCGAGACAATCTTGGCGCCGCGCTCCTTCAGGCGTGCGAGGCCCAGCTTGATCGGGTTGCTGTCGTGGTCCTCGGCGACGCCGAAGAGCATGAAGAACCTGGCCTGCTCCCAGTCGGGTTCGCCGAACTCCCAGAAGGCGCCGCCCAAGGTATATAGCCCGGCAGCGGCCATATTGACCGAGCAGAAGCCGCCGTGGGCGGCGTGGTTCGGCGTGCCGAACTGGCTGGCCCACCAGCCGGTCAGGGCCTGGCTCTGGTCGCGGCCGGTGAAGAAGGCCAGCTTCTTGGGGTCGGTCGCACGGATTTTGGCCAGGCGATCGGTCGCGATCTGCATGGCCTCCTCCCACTCGATCTCGACGAAGTCGCCGGAGCCGCGCTCGCCGACGCGCTTCAGCGGCTTGCTGAGCTTGGCCGGCGAGAGCTGGTTCATGATTCCGGCCGATCCCTTGGCGCAGAGCACGCCGCGGTTCACCGGGTGGTCAGGGTTGCCTTCGATGTAGCGGAGCTGCCCGTTCTTCAGATGCACCCGGATACCGCAGCGGCAGGCGCACATGTAGCAGGTGGACGTCTTGATCTCGTCCGACGGCGGCACCGACAGGTCGATTGGGCGATCGTGTGCGGCACCGTCGGGCATGAGTGGGGCTCCAGGGCTAGAAGGCGACAGAGCCCCTGATCTAGCAGCGACTTGGGGTTTCTGGAAAGGGTTTCGGCTGCATCCGCTGGTGAACTCTGAAAGCGCTTTCTATCCGTTCGCTCACAGAAACTTTTACAGGCCGTCAGAAAATCGGCTCTTGCGCTGGGGGTGGCATCTGACTTATCTGCTTGGATGTCGAGCGGGGAGAAATCCGCTGCGGCACTTCCCGAGAGGGACGCGGACATTTGATTGGGCAGCTTGCGACCGCGTTAACAATCGCTAAAGCGCCACGGAGTAACCTCCGTGGGCCCTTGGCTTATGGAGGTTATCATGATTCTGCACGTCGCTGTGCACATCGCCCTTGATGCCTCCGCAAGGAGGCTCGGGCGTTGCGTTACCTTCCCCTCTTCATCGACTTAGCCGGCCGCCCCGTCATCGTGGTCGGTGGCGACGAGACCGCCGCCCGCAAGGTTCGTCTGCTGCTGCGCGCCGGCGCCGCCGTCCGCCTGGTCGCCACGGCACCCAATGCCGAGCTGCAGGGACTGATCCGCGATGGCAGGATCGTCGGTCAGACGCGTGCCTTCCGCCCTGATGACCTCCGCGACGCGGCGCTTGCCGTGGTGGCCGAGCCTGAGGCTGCCGCCGCGGTCCGCCGGGCGGCCGAGGGCAAGGGCATCCCCGTCAATGTCGTGGACCGTCCCGACCTCTCCACCGCCGTGATGCCCGGCATCGTCGACCGCGACCCGGTGATCGTCGCGATCGGCAGCGGCGGCGAGGCCCCGGTGCTGGTGCGTCGCCTGCGCGAGCGGATCGAGGCGCTGCTGCCCTCCGGACTCGGCCGCCTTGCCGCCTTCGCCGGCCGCTTCCGCGCTGCCGTCGCCGCCACCCGGCCGGCCGGCGAGGGCCGCCGCCGCTTCTGGGAGGGCGTGCTGGACGGCCCGATCGGCGCCAAGGTGCTGGCCGGACGCGAGGTCGAGGCGCGCGAGGAGATGCTGCGCCTGGTGAACCGCGCCGATGTCCCGGAAACCGGCCTGGTTTCGCTGGTCGGTGTCGGCCCCGGCGATCCCGACCTCCTGACCCTGAAGGCGCTCCGGGCCCTGCAGGACGCCGAGGTGGTGATCCACGACGCCCTGATCGGCCCGACCATCCTCGACTATGTCCGCCGCGACGCCGAGCGCATCGACGTCGGCAAGCGCAAGGGCGCGCACAGCAAGACCCAGGCCGAGATCCTGGAGCTGCTGCGGATCCATGCGGAGCAGGGGCGCCGTGTGGTCCGGCTCAAGGGCGGCGATCCCTTCCTCTTCGGCCGCGGCGGCGAGGAGGTGATCTACCTGCGTGAACGCGGCATCGCCGTCGAGGTGGTGCCCGGCATCACTGCCGCCCTGGGCGCCGCCGCGAGTGCTGAAATCCCGCTGACCCATCGGGGCCTGGCCCAGGCCTGCACCTTCCTCACCGGCCACGGCGAACAGGGCGAGCCCGACCTCGATCCGGCGGTGCTGGGCGGTCGCGGCACCTTGGCGATCTACATGGGTCTCTCGGTGGCCGAGCGCCTGGCTCGGCGCATCGTCGAGGCCGGCCGCCCGGCCGAGACCCCAGTCGCGGTGGTCGAGCGAGCCACCTGGGCCGACCAGCGCACCCACTACGCCACCCTGGAAAGCCTCGGGACGCTGCTGCGCCGCGAGCGGGTGGGGGGGCCGGCCCTGCTGATCGTTGGCGAGGTGGTGCGTCTCGGCCTCGGCGCTGCGGCCGAGCAGCAGCCGCCATTGGCCCACGCCGTCTCCTACTAGGAAAGGTTCTATGAAAGCACAGGTCATGACCGCCAACCGTCTCGATGATGGGGCCGTCGTTTATCTCGATATCCAGGGATCCTGGAGCGAGGCGCTGAGCGCGGCCTCGGTCGCCGAGGACCAGGAGGCGCGCCAGGCCCTGGAGGCTGCGGCCGAAGAGGCAGTGCGCCGCCAGCGCATCGTTGGCCCCTACCTCTTCGAGGTGGTGCTTGAAGCGGGCCGTCCGCGCCCGCTGGGACAACGTGAAATCATCCGCGCCGCCGGCCCGACCGTGGGCCTGCCCGGCGCGTCCGAAACCGTCAAGGCGGAGGACTGATCGCCATGTACCGTTACGACGAGTTCGACGAGGCCTTCGTCCGCCAGCGCGTGTCGGAGTTCCGCGAGCAGGTCGCCCGCCGCCTGGCCGGCGAGCTGACCGAGGAGGAGTTCAAGCCGTTGCGGCTGATGAACGGCCTCTATCTGCAGCTTCACGCCTACATGCTGCGCGTCGCCATCCCCTACGGCACGCTCTCGGCCCGCCAGATGCACCGCCTGGCGGAGATCGCGCGCACCTACGATCGGGGCTACGGTCACTTCACCACGCGCCAGAACATCCAGTTCAACTGGCCCAAGCTGCAGGAGGTGCCGGAAATCCTGGAGGCCCTGGCCGAGGTCGAGATGCATGCCATCCAGACCAGCG
Organism: Rhodospirillaceae bacterium N.6G; assembly: GCA_046233115.1. GTDB lineage: Bacteria > Pseudomonadota > Alphaproteobacteria > Kiloniellales > JACOMY01 > JACOMY01. Next base: position 1,221,659 of record JBJXHM010000001.1, read on the forward strand.
GCAACTGCATCCGCAACGTCACCGCAGACCCCTATGCCGGCGTCGCGGCCGACGAGATCGCCGATCCCAGGGTCTATGCGGAGGTGCTGCGGCAGTGGTCGACCCTGCACCCGGAATTCTCCTTCCTGCCGCGCAAGTTCAAGATCGCGATCACCGGCTCGCCGCACGACCGTGCCGCGATCAAGGTGCACGACATCGGCCTGCGCATGCTGCGCAACGAGGCCGGTCAGCCGGGCTTCGAGGTCGTGGTCGGGGGCGGGCAGGGGCGCACCCCGGTGATCGGCGAGACCGTCCGCGCCTTCCTGCCGGCCGAACACCTGATCAGCTATCTGGAAGCGATCCTGCGCGTCTATAACCTGCTGGGCCGGCGCGATAACCTCTACAAGGCGCGGATCAAGATCCTGGTGAAGCAGGTCGGCATCGCGGAGTTCAGCCGCCTGGTCGAACAGGAGTGGGCCGCGATCCGCGATGGCTGGGAGCTGGACCTGCCGGAAAGCGAGGTCGAGCGCATCGCCGCCTACTTCGCGCCGCCGAGCTACGAGACGGCGGAGCCGATCGACTTCGGCTTCGCCGCCGCCCAGCGCCAGGACCGGGCCTTCGCCCAGTGGGTCCGCTGCAACAGCTTTGCCCACCGCCAGCAGGGCTATGCCATCGCCGTCATCTCGCTGAAGCCAGAGGGCGGCATCCCCGGCGACGCCACCGCCGACCAGATGGACCGGGTGGCCGAACTGGCCGAGCGCTACAGCCTGGGCGAGATCCGCGTCACCCACGAGCAGAACCTGGTGCTGCCGCACGTCCGCAAGGCCGATCTCCATGCCGTCTGGCAGGGGCTGGTCGAGGCCGATCTCGCGGTGCCGAACCTGGGACTGATCACCGACATGATCGCCTGCCCGGGCCTCGACTACTGCAACCTGGCCAACGCCCGCTCGATCCCGGTCGCCCAGCGCATCGGCCAGCGCTTCGCCGACCGCGACCTGGCCGAGGAGCTGGGGCCGATCACCCTCAACATCTCCGGCTGCATCAACGCCTGTGGCCACCACCACGTGGCCAACATCGGGCTCCTCGGCGTCGATAAGAAGGGCCAGGAGTTCTACCAGATCACCCTGGGCGGCCGCGCCGACGAGCAGGCCGCCATCGGCGAGATCGTAGGACCGGCCTTTTCCTACGACGATGTGGTCGACGCGGTGGAGACCATCGTCACCACCTTCCGAGGCGAACGCCGCGACGGTGAGGCCTTCCTCGACACCTATCAGCGTATCGGTATCCAACCCTTCAAGGAGAAGCTCTATGGCACTCGTTAAGCATGGCAGCGTTCATCCCGATCCCTGGGTCCGGATTGAAAGCGACAGCCTTCCCCTCGGCCGCCCGCTGCTGCTGACCTGGCAGGAGTGGCAGCGCCTGGCCGGCAGCCTCCGCCACTGGGACCAGCCGCTGGGCCTGCTGCTGAGCGGCAGCGACTCGCTGGAGGAGGTCCGCCCCTTCCTCGATCGCTTCCAGGTGGTCGCGCTGGACTTCCCGAAGTTCACCGACGGCCGGGCCTATTCCCAGGCCCGCCTGCTGCGCAAGCGCTACGGCTATCGCGGCGAGCTGCGTGCGGTCGGCAACGTGCTGCAGGACCAGTTCCTGCAAATGCACCGCTGCGGCTTCGACTCCTACCAGGTCGCCGACGAGGCCGCGGCCGAGGCCTGGATCAAGGCCACCGCGCGCTATGCCGGCTTCTACCAGACCGCCGAGCGTGGTCGCCGGCGTGCGGCTGCCGTCGAGCTGCCTCCCTCCTACGTCTTCGCCGGCGAGCTGCCGGCGGCGGCGAGCTGGGCCTACTAACCCGGCAGAGAAGAAGACAGGACATGGGCGAGACACGCAAAGCCTACCGCCTGCTGACCGGGCCGGATGACGCGGCCTTCTGCCAGCGGGTCTCGGACGCGCTGAAGGAGGGCTACCTCCTCTGGGGCGCCCCGGCCATCTCGCAGGGCGAGCGGGGCGTGATCGTCGCCCAGGCCCTGGTCCTGCCCGCCTACCACCCCTCCAGACAGGAAGAGCAAGAGTCATGACCGACTGCGCATCCGACAGCAGACAGCCCTATCGCCGTTCCACCAGCCTGGTGCGGCAGGGCCTGATGCGCAGCGCCTTCAGCGAGACCAGCGAGGCGCTCTATCTCAACTCTGGCTTCGTCTTCGGCAGCGCGGCCGAGGCCGAGGCCGCCTTCAAGGGCGAGAACGACCGCTACATCTACTCCCGCTACGGCAATCCCACGGTCTCCGTCTTCGAGGAGCGGCTGGCGGCGCTGGAGGGGGCGGAGGCCTGCCGGGCGACCGCAACCGGCATGGCCGCGGTCTTCGCTGCGCTCGCCTGCCAGCTCAAGGTCGGCGACCGCCTGGTGGCGGCGCGGGAGCTCTTCGGTTCCTGCCTGCACATCGTCTCCAAGATCCTGCCGGCCTGGGGCATCGAGACGGTGCTGGTGCGCGGCACCGACCTCGCAGCCTGGGAGGAAGCGCTGGCCAAGCCCACCCAGGCCGTCTTCCTGGAATCCCCCTCCAATCCGATGCTGGAGGTGGTGGACATCGCCGCAGTGGCGCGGCTTGCCAAGCAGGCCGGTGCGCGGCTGGTGGTGGACAACGTCTTCGCGACGCCGCTCTACCAGAGCCCCCTGGCGCTGGGCGCCGACGTGGTGGTCTATTCGGCGACCAAGCACATCGACGGGCAGGGACGCTGTCTGGGCGGCGCGGTGCTGGCTTCCGAGGCCTTCATGCGCGACCACTTCATCCCCTTCTACCGCCACACCGGACCCTCGATGAGCCCCTTCAACGCCTGGGTCATGGCCAAGTCGCTGGAGACCCTGGAGCTTCGGGTGGAGCGGCAGAGCCAGACCACGGCGGCGCTGGCCGACTGGCTGGCCGAGCAGCCGAGGGTGCGCCAGGTGCGCTATCCCGGACGTGCCGACCATCCCCAGCACGCGCTGGCACGGCGCCAGATGCAGGGCTTCGGCAGCCTGGTCTCCTTCGAGGTCGAGGGCGGCAAGGAGGCGGCCTTCGGGGTGCTGGACGGCTTTTCGCTGATCGACATCTCGAACAACCTGGGCGATGCCAAGTCGCTGGCCTGCCATCCGGCGACCACGACCCACTCCAAGCTGACCCCGGAGGAGCGCCAGGCGGTGGGGATCACCGACGGCGTGGTGCGGCTCTCGGTCGGGCTGGAGCATGCGGAGGACCTGATCGCCGATCTGGACCGGGCGCTGAATCGATCCGATGCGGTGGTGGCCATGCCGCCCAGGCGGCTCGCGGCCGCGGCGGGAGGCTAGCCCATGCCAGCCTCCGACCTGCCGGGACCGGAGGAGCTGGACGCACAATACGGCACCCTGACGAGCCAGGAGCTCGTGACGGCGCTCTGTCGAGACGCCTACAGGGGACGTATTGCGCTGCTCACCTCCTTCGGCGCCGAGTCCGCCGTCCTCCTGGACCTGATCGCCCGCGCCGAGCCGTCGACGCCAGTGCTCTTCCTCGATACCGGTAAGCACTTCGCCGAGACCCTGGCCTATCGTGACCTCGCCATCGGCCGCTTTCGCCTGACCGACGTGCGCCAGATCACCCCGGACCCGGAGCTCCTGGCCGCGATCGACGGCGTGGGCGACCTTTGGCAGCGCAACCCCGACGCCTGCTGCCGCTTGCGTAAGGTGGTGCCGCTGCGTGAGGCCCTGCGCTCCTTCGACGTCATCCTGACCGGCCGCAAGCGGGTGCACGGCGGCGAACGCACGGCGCTGCCGCGCTTCGAGGCCTTCGACGGCCGCATCCGGGTGAACCCGCTGGCCGACTGGAGCGAGGCGGATATCGCCGAGCGCATGGACAACGCCGGCCTGCCGCGCCACCCGCTGGTCGAGCAGGGTTACCGCTCGATTGGCTGCAGCCACTGCACCCAGCGCACCGAGACGGGTGCGGGCTCACGCTCCGGGCGCTGGTCGGGCAGCGGCAAGACCGAGTGCGGGATTCATACTCTGTCACTGAACAGCATTCATCAAGAGGTTGACATAAAAGGCTAATGTCAATGGAAAATTTGGTCCTTTCACGGGAAAATCCATTGCTATTTCGGGTTTGACAGCCCGCGAGACCGAAAGCTATAGCCCCCGTAAGCTGGCGGTTCCTGCCTCCGATCTGGCGGTTCCGCGAATGACAATGGGGGAGTGCTGTTATGGCCAACATCACCGGAACCGACCTGAACGACAATCTTTCCGGCACGGATAGCGCCGATCGCATCTTCGGTCTGCTTGGCGACGATTTTCTGGACGGACACTCCGGAAACGACACGCTCTACGGTGCGTCCGGCGACGACGTGTTGTCCGGTGGAGGCGGCAATCCTTCCGGCGGCGGGATCGACACCATGGATGGCGGCTCGGGCCGCGATCGGGTGTTCCTGTCCTACCAGAACGTGGTCGGCCCGCTCTCGGCCCACGAAAGCGGCGGCACGCTCTTCATTGATGGCGGCAGCGTCGGCGCCGTCATCATGAACGCGGAATCCCTGACCATCTGGGGTGGCGGTGGCAACGACACCCTGGTCGGCCTGAACAACGCCGAAACCAACCTCAACTGGGTCGCGCTCGGCAGTGGCAGCGACCGCTTCTTCGGTGGCATGGGTGTCGACTGGGGGGACGGCAACGACGGGGCCGACCGGCTCTACGGCAACCTCGGCAACGACAATCTGGACGGCAACTCCGGGATCGATCGCCTCTATGGTGGTTCCGGCGACGACGTTCTGACCGGTGGCGGCGGCAACCCCTCGGGGGGCGGTAACGACACCTTCGACGGTGGCTCGGGCCGCGATCGGGTCTTCCTCTCCTACCAGAACGTGGTCGGCGGGCTGTCCGCGACCGAGAGCGGGGGCACGGTCTTCATCGACGGCGGCAGCATCGGTGCCACCATCATGAACACGGAGTCCCTGACGATCTGGGGCGGCGGTGGTGACGACACTCTGGTCGGCTTGAACAATGCCGAAACCAACCTCAACTGGGTCGCGCTCGGCAGCGGCAGCGACCGCTTCTTCGGCGGCATGGGCATTGACTGGGGCGACGGCAACGACGGGGCCGACCGGCTCTACGGTGGGCTCGGCAACGACAACCTGGACGGCAACTCCGGGATCGACCGCCTCTATGGTGGTTCCGGCGACGACGTTCTGACCGGTGGCGGCGGCAACCCCTCGGGGGGCGGCAACGACACCTTCGACGGTGGGTCAGGCCGCGATCGGGTCTTCCTCTCCTACCAGAACGTGGTCGGCGGGCTGTCCGCGACCGAGAGCGGGGGCACGGTCTTCATCGACGGCGGCAGCATCGGTGCCACCATCCTGAACACGGAGTCCCTGACGATCTGGGGCGGCGGCGGCGACGACACCCTGGTCGGCCTGAACAACGCCGAAACCAACTTCAACTGGGTCGCGCTCGGCAGCGGCAACGATCGCTTCTTCGGCGGCATGGGCGTCGACTGGGGTGACGGCAGCGACGGAGCGGACCGGCTCTACGGTGGGCTCGGCGACGATAACCTGGACGGCAACTCCGGGATCGACCGTCTCTATGGCGGCTCCGGCAACGACGTGCTGACCGGTGGCGGTGGCAATCCGTCCGGCGGCGGCAGGGATACCATCGACGGCGGCTCGGGCCGCGACCGGGTGGTTCTCTCTTACCAGAACGTGGTCGGCCCGCTTTCCGCGAGCGAGAGCGGGGGCACGGTCTTCATCGACGGCGGTAGCATCGGCGCCACCATCATGAACGTCGAATCCCTGACCATTTGGGGCGGCGCCGGCGACGACGTTCTGGCGGGCCTGAACAACGCCGGCACCAATTTTAGCTGGATCGCGCTCGGCAGCGGCGACGATCGCTTCGACGGCGGTATCGGAGTCGACTGGGGCGGCGGCGACAGTGGCAATGACACGCTCTACGGCCAGGATGGGGACGATGACCTGGAGGGGGATCTCGGCAAGGATACTGCCTTTGGCGGTTCCGGTTTCGACGACCTCTGGGGCGGCAGCGGTTCCGACTCGTTGCAGGGTGGCTCGGGCCGCGATCGCTTGCACGGCGACAGCGGCGCCGACGTCCTGCTGGTCGGGGCCGGCGAGAGCACCGCGACGGAAACCCTGGACGGTGGCGACGGCAGCGACACCCTGGCGCTGATCACCAGCGCCGAAACCGTGGCCGGGTCCACCCTGATCTCGGTCGAGCACACCATCCGGATCGGCTCCAGCGGCAACGACGTGCTGACAGGCTCCGGTGTCGGCGACACGATCTACGGTCTCGAAGGCAACGACGATGTCTCCGGGCTTGGCGGCAACGACAGCTTGTTCGGCGAGGCGGGCAGCGACAGCCTGTTTGGTGGCGCCGGCGGCGACAGCCTGTTCGGTGGGAGCGGCAGCGATCTGGCCTCGGGCGGCGGCGGCGACGACAGCGCCTTCGGCGGCAGCGGCAACGACGTGCTGAACGGCAACGGCGGCGACGACCGCCTCGAGGGCGAGGCCAACGACGACACCCTGCGCGGCGGCTCAGGCAGTGATGCGGTCTTCGGCGCGGCCGGCGACGATGTGATCGAGGTCGGGGTGGGCGAGGCGACCTCCGGCGACACGATGAACGGCGGCGGCGGCAGCGACACCCTGGTGCTGCTGGCGGGCGCTGTCCTGGCCGGCGGCGAGGTGATCTCCTCGATCGAGCACACGATCGTGCAGGGCACCAGCGGCAACGACACGCTCTACAGCGAGAGTTCAGCCGTTACCCTGTCGGGCCAGAGCGGCAACGACCGGCTCTACGGCGTCTCGGGAGCCAACAAGCTCTATGGTGACGCCGACGTGGACCGTCTGTTCGGCGGCAGCCAGAACGACACACTCTACGGCGGTCAGGGCAGCGATACCCTGGAGGGAGGCAGCGGCAAGGACGAACTCTTCGGCGGCTCCGAAAATGACCGCTTCCTGGTCGGGACCGGCGAGTCCGAGGCGGGCGAGACCTACGACGGCGGTGCCGGCACCGACACCCTGATCCTGGCGACCGGTGTGTCCTTGGCGAGCGGGGTGGTGACCACCTCGATCGAGAGCCTGACGGCGGTGGGCAGCAACGGTGACGACAGCTTCTCCGGCTTCAGCGGCTCGGACGACCTCTCCGGCCGCGACGGCGACGACATCCTGCGCGGCGAGTCCGGCGACGACAGTCTCTACGGCGGCAGCGGCAGGGATACCTTCTTCGGGGGCGCCGGCGACGACACGCTGGTGGGCGATTCGGCGAACGACAACTTCGCCGGCGGGTCGGGCAGCGACACCCTCTTCGGTGGCCAGGGCCGCGACCGGCTGAACGGTGGGTCTGGGACCGACACGGCCTACGGCGGCAACAACAACGATACCTTCATCGTCGACACCGAGACCGACCGTCTGTTCGACGGGACGGGGCAGGGCGACGACGTGCTGCGCTCGAACGCCTCGGACTACACGATCGGGACCGTGAGCGAGGTGCTGATCGAGCGGGCCAACATCAACACGGCTGCCGGCAACGCCAAGATGGTGGGCAACGATGGCGACGACCTCTTGGTCGGCAATTCCTTCTCCAACGTGCTCCTGGGGCGCAGCGGCAACGACCGTCTGAACAGTCGCGGCGGGACCAACACCCTGACCGGTGGGTCGGGTGACGACACCTTCATCGTCACCAGCTCTGCCGACCTGGTGCGGGAGTTCTCGGGCCAAGGCAACGATCTGGTCCGGGCCGAGGTCGACTACACCCTGCCTGACTCCGGCACCGACTACTTCGTCGAGACCCTGCGGATGCAGGCCGGTGCCGGCAACGTCGACGGGACTGGCAACAGCCTGGACAACTCTCTGGAGGGCAACACCAGCGCCAACGTCCTCTCGGGCCTTGCCGGCGACGACACGCTGACCGGCGGCGACGGCAACGACGAGCTCGACGGCGGGCTGGGCGACGACCGGCTGGAGGGGGACGACGGTA
>JBJXHM010000020.1:0-85807 GCA_046233115.1 Rhodospirillaceae bacterium N.6G
CGTAGGAAAACAGACCCTCGCTGCCGTCGTCTTGACCCCGCATCCTGCCTTCCCTTCCTGCTTCCCACTGCAAAAGGGAATCACATCTACCCTCTCAACGCGACTGGGTTTTTCAGCAGCCTGCTAGAGCAGATCGCGATCAGGTGGGCTCACCTGATCGCGTGAATCTGTTCTATTTTTTGAGTTTTAGAGCTGGCCGGCAGCTCCGCCGCGATCAGGAGTCTGGAACGAGATTCCGGCAAGAGGATTGGCCAGTGGGCTGCGCGGCTCTGGCCGGGACCGAAGCCGGTCGGCGCAAGACGTCAGAAGTCGGGCCAGGAGGCCCGGCCGCTTCGGCGACGGGGCGGCCGGTTCCGTGCCGTCGGCCAGCGCCTTGTCGGTGTGCCTGCGGTCGGCCGCGTCGGCTGCATGTAGGGCGTTGAGATAGGCACCCACAGGGGTCACATCGGTGATCAGCATGGTTCTCTCCCTTCGTTTCGCCTTGCAGGGCTCCGGGCGCTGCGTTTGACTGAAGACCAGCCTAGGGAGGAGGCGTGATCGGGCCGTTTGCCGGGCCGTGATGGCGGCGCCAAATGTGCGGCTAGGGCCGTCAAGAAGCCGTCAAAAGCGACTTGACACCGACCCGGACGAGCGGAAGGGGAAGCCATGTCTGGTAAGCCGGAACCGGACTGGAGCAGCGGATGCGACTTCCAGCTGACCTTGTTCGGCGGCTTCGGCATCAGGACGGCGACGGGCGAAGAGGTCGAGATCGCGACCCGCAAGGCGCGCGCGCTGCTTGCGATCCTGGCGCTGGCCGAGGGCCAGGCAGAGCCCCGCAGTCGGCTGATCGCCCTGCTGTGGAGCGATCGGGGCGAGGCGCAGGCGCGCTCCAGCCTCAGGCAGGCGCTGCTCGAACTCCGCAAGGCCATGGCGCCCGGCTCGGGGGCTGCCCTGCTCTCCGAGGGCGATGTCGTGCGGCTGGAGCCGAGCGCCCTGGCGGTGGATGTCGTCGCCTTCCAGCGCCTGGCCGGCAGCGAGGAACTCTCCGCGCTGGAGCAGGCGGCCGCCCTCTATCGCGGCGAGCTGCTTTCCGGTCTGGATCTGTCCGAGCGAGCCTTCGAGGACTGGCGGGGGGTGGAAGCGGAGCGCTTGCGTCGCCGTGCCGTCGATTGCCTGGAGCGCCTCTTCGCGTTGCAGGCGGACGAAGCGGCGCTGGCCACCGCCCGCCGCATCCTGGCGCTCGACCCCTTGAGCGAACCGGCGCACCGGCGGCTGATGCAGCTCCACGCCGCCCAGGGCGACCGCTCCCAGGCCCTTCGCCAGTACGAGAGCTGCTGCAACCTGCTGAAGGAGGGACTGGGGATCGCACCGGACGACGCGACCCGAGCCCTGGCCGAGCAGATCCGGCGCGGCGCGGGATCGCATGCCGGGGTCGGGCCGCCCGCGGCCGAGAGCGATGCCGGCGGCACGAACCGGCCCTCCTGCATCGTGCTGCCCTTCGCCAACCTCTCGGGCGATCCGGAGCAGGACTACTTTGCCGACGGGATCTCCGAGGACATCATCACCGAGCTCAGCCGCTTCCGCTGGATCTCCGTCTTCGCCCGCAGTTCCTCCTTCACCTACAAGGGCTCGGGCGTGACGACGCAGGAGCTGCTGCGCGACCTCGGTGTCGGCTACGTCGTCGAGGGCAGCGTGCGCAAGGCCGGCAATCGGGTCAGGATCACCGCCCAGCTCGTCGAGGCCGCAAGCGGCAAGCAGCTCTGGGCCGAGCGCTACGACCGCGACCTGGTCGACATCTTCGCGGTGCAGGACGAGGTGACCCGCTCGGTCGCGACCACCATCGTCGGGCGCATCGACTGGGCAACCCGGCAGAGGTCGACCCGCCTCAGCGACGACCAGCTCCAGGCCTACGACCTGCTGCTGAAGAGCAAGTCGTTGATCGACCTGTGGCAGAAGGAGACCAACGCCGAGGCCCGCCGGTTGCTCGAGCGCGCGCTCGCGCTCGACCCGGCGAACGCCTACGCCCACACCTTGACCTGCTACACCTATTCCTTGGATTGGGCGAGCTACTGGACCGAGAGCCGGGACCAGGCGATCGAACGCGCAATTGCCCACGGGCGTCAGGCCGTGGCCATCGACGAGAGTGACGCCCGGGCACATGGCTTTCTGGCCGAGGCCTATCTCTTCCGAGAGGAGGACGACAAGGCCAGCCGTCACGCCGAAAAAGCGGTACAGCTCAGCCCCAGCGATGTCGAGGTCTGCGGGCTCCACGCCTTCGTCCTGGCGACGATCGGCGAGTTCGAAGCCGCCATCGCGATTTTCCGGGAGGCGATGCGCTTCGATCCCTACGATCTGGCCTGGCTGCCCTGGCTCTACGGCTTCACCCTCTACGGCGCCCGCCGCTACGACGAGGCGGTGCAGACCTTGCTCAGGATCGAGGAGCCGCACATCGAGATCTACGCGCTGCTGGCCGCCTGCTACCAGCGCCTCGGTCGCCAGGAGGAGGCGCGCGCGATGCTTGGGACCTTCCGCAGCACCTGGGAGCGCCAGGGCCTGCTGGTGCCCGGTGCCGAAGCCGGCGATGCCAAGGCCTACTTCGTCGGCATCAAGGCCTTCCACCGCGAGGACGACCTCGAACACCTGGCGGAGGCCTTCCGCCAAATCCGGGAGGGGTAGCGGGGTCCAGTCTGATCGGAGGCTTGGCTCAGCACGAGATCTCGGCGATCGCCTCCAGGGTCCGGGCGATCTCCTCGGCTGTGTTGTAGTGGGCGATGCCCAGGCGCAGCACGCCGTCCTCCATGTCCAGGTCCAGTTGCTTGGCGATCTCGAAGGCGTAGTTGTGGCCGGACCAGGCGTAGATGCCGCGCTCGGCAAGGCCGGCGGCGAGGTCGCGGCTGCTGACCCGCTCGGAGGTGAGGGAGACGGTGGGAACCCGGCGGTCCAGCGCCTGCAGGTCGCTCGGCCCGCGGATCTCGATGCCCGGCAGGCCGGCCAGCCCGTCGATTAGGTCGCGTGCCAGCTCCGCCTCGTAGGCCTGGGCCGCTTTGAAGGCGGTCTCCAGGGCGGCCCGCGGCTCGCCGCCGCCGAGCCTCTGGCCCAGCCATACCAAATAGTCGACCGCCGCGGCCAAGCCGGCCTGCAACTCGATCTGCGGCGTACCGCGCTCGAACTTCTCCGCCGGCGCCGTGGGGCCGCAGCGCAGCCGTTCGGCGGTCAGGGAGGCCAGCAGGTCCCGGCGTCCCCAGAGCATCGAGATGTGCGGGCCGAAGAACTTATAGGCGGAGGAGACCAGGAAGTCGCAGCCCAGTGCCGCGACGTCCATCAGCAGGTGCGGGGCGGCCTGCACGGCATCGACGTAGACCAGCGCGCCGGCTTCCTTCGCCAGGGCGGTCAGCGTCTGCACCTCGTTGATCGCCCCGGTCAGGTTGCTGGCGTAGTTCAGCGCCACCAGGCGGGTGCGCGGGCCGAGTGCCGCCCGGAAGGCCTCCGGCTCGATCCGCCAGGTCGTCGGGTCGAAGCGGACCATCCGTGCGGTCAGGCCGAAGTCCTCGGCCACCTGCAGCCAGGGTGAGACGTTGGCCTCGTGGTCCATCGAGGTGACCAGGATCTCGTCGCCGGGCCGGAAGCTGCGGGCGAGCGCACGGGACAGCAGGTAAGTGAGCTCGCTCATCGAGGCGCCGATCACGATCTCTTCGGCCGAGGCCGCGCCGTAGAAGAGCGCCGCCTGGGCGTGGGCGCGCTGGACGATGGCCTCGGCCCGGCGGGTGGTCTCGAAGAAGCCACCGAGGTTGGCGCAGGCGCTGCGGTAGCTCTCGGCGACCGCGTCGATGACGAGGTCGGGCACCTGGGTGCCGGCAGGGTTGTCGAGGAAGACGGCCCGGGTGGGCGTCCCGGAGGAGATCGCCAGGGCGGGAAAGCGCGCGCGGACGGCGTCGATCGGAAAGGCTGTAACCATGATGGCGGCATCCTAGATCAAATCCCGAGCAGGCGGAATCGCCTGCGACGACGATTTGCACGGCCGGTTCGGGCGGCATCCGGACAAGCGCGTCATCGCTGTTGCCCGCCCGTTCCGATAGACAGTGACTCCTGGGTTTGTTCTTTATTGGTGGTGAGCGCTCCTAGTAGTTTGTAGATAATTAGCTCTTTATATTTATAGTACTTGGATTCGACTGGTGGTTTTGGCTGGACTTTTTCCTGCGCTGACCGCATAGATCCCGACTCGCAAAACCTGTCTCGAGTCGGAGCTTCGGCATGGCGGTGATCTACGGGGACAACAACCCGAACGTCCTCAGCGGGACGAATGTTGCGGATAGTATCTGGGGTTCCGGGGGCGCCGACACCCTTTACGGGCTGCAGGGCGACGACCTCCTGGTCGGCGACAGCGGCAGTGATTCCCTGTTCGGCGGCGACGGCACCGACCGCCTTTTCGGAGACAGCGGCCAGGACGTCAACCTCTTCGGCGGCGACGGCAACGATACCATCACCGGGAGCTACGGCGACGACAGCGTCCTCAGCGGGGACAGCGGCAACGACTTCATTCGCGGCGACGCCGGCAACGATGCGGGCCTCTTCGGCGGCCCTGGCATCGACTATCTCTATGGCTCCAGCGGCAACGACAGCTTGCTCTGGGGCGGTAGCGACAACGACGTTCTCATCGGTGGCAGCGACAGCGACAAGGCGCTCTACGGCGACGCCGGCGACGACAGGATCTATGGCGGCGCCCAGAACGACACGGCGCTGATCGGCGGCGAGGGGATCGATACCCTGTTCGGCGGTTCGGGCGACGACGCCGCCCTCTACGGGGGCGGCGGCGACGACTTCATCGCCGGCGACAGCGGCAAGGACCAGGCTTTCAGGGGCGAGAGCGGCAACGATCGCATCTTCGGTGGATCCGGCACGGATTTCGCTCTCTACGGCGCAACCGGGACCGATCGGATTTATGGCGGAGCGGGCGGCGATACCGTCCTGACCGGAGGGCTGGGTGACGACAGCCTCTTCGGCGGCGACGGCGACGACCTGGCCTTCCAGGCGGGTAGCGGGAGGGACTCTCTCTTCGGCGGGACAGGCAACGACACGTTCCTGACCGGCGGCAGCGGCGCTGACCTGATCGAGGGTGGCGGGGGCCTGGACAGCTTTCTGCTGGGCGAGGATGGCGACGACATCATCCGTAGCGGTTCGGGCGACGATGTCGGCCTGATCGGCGGCAACGGGACCGACACGCTCTGGGGCGGCAGTGGCAGCGATCGGACGCTCTACGGCGATGTGGGCGACGACCGCATCGGCGCGGACAGCGGCAATGATGCCCTGCTGAGGGGTGGCAGCGGCGCCGACACGCTCTACGGCGGAGCCGGCGACGACACCACGCTGCAGGGCGACAGCGGCATGGACACCCTCTTCGGCGTCAGCGGCAACGATGCCCGTTTTTATGGCGGCGATGGGCTGGACCGGCTGTTCGGCGGCAGTGGGGCCGACAGCCTCTTCTTTGCCGGGCTTGGCAATGACGTGCTCTATGGCGGCGACGGCAAGGATCTCTCGCTGGTCGGCGAGAGCGGCGCGGACACCATCTTCGGCGGGGCTGGGGACGACAGTCTCCTGGTCGGGCGCAGCGGCAGCGATAGCCTCTTCGGCGGCAGCGGCGCCGACAGCTCTCTTCTGGGCCAGAGTGGCCACGACGTCATCCGCGGCGGCAGTGGCGATGATGTCAGCCTGGCAGGTGCCAGCGGCGACGATGCCATCTATGGCGACAACGGCAACGATGTGGCGCTCGACGGTGGCGCCGGCAACGACCTCATCGTCGGCGGCAGCGGTAGCGATTCGCTGTTCTATGGCGGCAGCGGCGAAGACCTGCTGGACGGCGGCAGCGGGAGCGACGCCAAGCTGCTCGGCGGCAGTGGCGCCGACCGGATCTACGGAGGCAGCGCCGCCGATACCAGCCTGTTCGGTAACGATGCGGACGACCTGATCTTCGGGGACGGCGGCAACGATTCCTGGATGCTGGGCGACGACGGTGCTGACGTGATTTCCGGCGGCAGCGGTGCCGATCGTGGCCTCTATGGCGGGAATGCCAACGACAGCCTCTTCGGCGGCAGCGGCAGCGACCTCAGCCTCTTCGGCGGTGATGGTGACGACAGCCTCTTCGGCGGCGCCGCAAGCGACGTCGGCTTGGCGGGAGGTCTGGGCAAGGATGTCGTCGAAGGCGGTTCCGGCAATGACTTCGGCCTGTTCGGACAGTCGGGCGACGACATCATCCGCGGTGGTGAGGGCGACGACAGCCTGCTGGCCGGCGGTACCGGTGCGGATCGGCTCTCCGGCGGCTCCGGCGCGGACTTCTACGTGGAAGGCAGCGCCGGCGATGACATGATGTGGGGCGGGTCGGGGAACGACAGCTACCTCTCGGGAGATGACGGCCAGGACCAGGTCTTCGGCGATGCCGGTGATGACTCCGACCTCTTCGGCTACAGCGGGAACGACCTGCTCGACGGCGGCAGTGGCGTCGATGGCCGCCTGTTCGGCGGTGCCGGCGACGATACGGTGCGAGGTGGATCGGCTGCCGACTTCCGGCTCTTCGGCGACGACGGCCAGGATACGATCTTCGGCGGCAAGGGGAACGACACCTACCTCGCCGGCTACAGCGGTGACGACCGGCTCTATGGTGGCAGCGGCGCGGACCGTTCCCTGTTCGGCGACGACGGAAGCGATCGCCTTTCCGGCGATAGCGGCGACGACTACGCCCTGGGAGGGTTCAGCGGCCTCGACACGCTCGATGGCGGAGAGGGTGCGGATATCCTGCTGGACGGCGGCAGCGGCGACGACAGAGTCTACGGCAATGCCGGTGACGACAGGATCCTGCAGGGCAATGCCGGAAATGACGCGGTCTTCGGTGGCCTCGGCAGTGACGCGTCCTTCTTTGGCGCGTCCGGTGACGACAGCCTCTACGGCGGCGGCGGCGATGATTTCTACTTCATCGGCAACAGCGGCAACGATCGTATCTATGGCGGGTCCGGAAACGACAGCCTGATCGGCGGCTATGACGGCAACGACCTGCTCGATAGCGGCAGCGGCGCCGACTTCGGGGTGCTCGGCCAGGGTGGCGACGACCTGCTTCTGGCCGGCGATGGCGATGACCGAACCTTCATCGGCAACTCGGGTTCCGATACGCTTCTGGCGGGCGCCGGCGCGGACAGGGCCTTCTACGGCAGCACCGGCGAGGACACCCTCTTCGGCGGCAGCGGCAACGACCTCTTCCTGTTCGGCGGCTTGGGCGACGATCGCGTCGCCGGCGACACAGGGCGCGACCGGCGGCTCTATGGCGACAGCGGTTCCGACCGGCTCTATGGCGGGGCCGGGCTGGATAGCCTTCTGTTCGGCGGCTCGGGCCTGGACCTGCTCTACGGCGGCGACGAGGCTGACCGCTATCTCTACGGCCGGGCCGGCGACGACAACCTCTTCGGCGGTAGCGGCCAGGACGCGGTGGTCAAGGGCGACGGCGGCGACGACCTGCTCTACGGTGGGCTGGACGACGACCGGCGCTTCTACGGCGGCGCCGGCGAGGACGGCCTCTACGGCGACGAAGGCGCGGACTGGGGTTTCTACGGCGGCACCGGCAAGGATAGCCTCTTCGGCGGCGAGGGCGACGACCGTAGCTTCTACGGCGATGCCGGTGCCGACCGGCTCTACGGTGGCCTGGGTGACGAGCGCGGCCTCTTCGGCGGCAGCAACGCCGACCGCCTCTACGGCGGCTCGGGCGCCGACAAGAAGCTCTTCGGCGACAGCGGCAGCGACCTGCTGTTCGGTGCGACCGGTGACGACGGGCTCTTCGGCGAAGACGGCGAGGACGGCCTCTACGGTGGCTCCGGTGCCGACAAGCTCTTCGGCGGGGCCGGATCGGACAGTCTCTTCGTCGGCAGTGGCGGCGGTGTCATGAAGGGCGGCAGCGGCGGCGACAGCTTCGTCTTCGAGGCTAGTTCGGCGGCGGCGATCCGGATCGGCGACTTCGAGGGCGCGCTTTCCGGTGGCAGCGGCACGCCGGACCGCCTGGTCTTCGCCAGTGGCCTGGAGGTCGGTGCCTTCAGCTACATCGAGAGTGCCGCCTTCAATGGCGCGGGCAACAGCCAGGCCCGGGTCGATGCTGCGCACAGCGAGCTGCAGGTGGACATCGACGGCGACGGGGCCTCGGACCTGTCGGTGACCCTGACCGGTCTCACCGCCGCCGGACAGCTCGCCGACGACGACTTCCTCTGGCTCGGCTGAGGCGCAGGGACGCGACCGCGGAGTGGGGAGGCGTTCAAGAGTTCCGTGCGCTTCTTCGCTCCGCCACCGGCTGGCCCCCGGCCTGCCATGACCGGGCCGGAGCGTCCAAGCAAGGCCCTCAGGCCGATGGCGCGATCCCAGCACTCTGCTGTTCGCGGACGCTTATCTATGGTTGAGTCTCTTGTCCTCTAAAAATAACGGTATATCGATAGGTTCCAGCAACCGGAAATGATTCCTATATTCGATCTACAATCACGAACAAAGAAGAACATAGGATTTCATATTTCTGTTATTTATTTAAATTTCGTAGGTTATCATTGGAAGAAAGTGCGTATTTATCAATTGAATCTTGGATTCAAAGGGGGAGTAGTTCTTGTTGTCCTGCTGTCCGGGGCTATAGTGCGCAGTCGGGGGCGGTGAGCAGGGCCGACGTTCGGGGTTCCGCGTGAATCGCTTGGGTGAACGGAAACTCTTTTGCGGCGACGTCGCGAAGGTGGAGGACTATGCCTGTATTCAAGGGTGGCGACTATCCGGACCGGATCAACGGTAGCCTTCTCGACGATACTATCTTCGGCTATGGCGCTGCGGATACGCTTCGCGGTCTATCCAGCGCAGACAAGCTCTATGGCGGCGTCGACGGCGACACGCTCTACGGCGGGCCGGGGGACGACCTTCTGTTCGGGGGCAGCGGTGACGATGGCCTCTTGTCGGGCTATCACGGCTCCGATGTCATTTACGGGGGCAGCGGCAATGACACCAATCTCGACGGGGGGATCAACAGGGATACAATCTTCGGTGGCAGAGGCAGCGATGTCAGTCTGATCGGCGATGACTGGTCGGATTCCCTCTTCGGCGGTGACGACGGCGACACCTACCTGAACGGCGGCGATGGCGACGACCTGGTTGCCGGCGATGGTGGCAGCGACAGCGCTCTCCTGGGGCTCAGCGGCAGTGATCGGCTCTACGGCGGACAGGGCGGCGACTGGACCCTGGACGGGGGCAGCGGCGCAGACACGGTCTATGGCGGCAGCGGCAGCGATCACATCTTGATCGGCGGCGTCGGCGACGACCTGCTTTTCGGTGACGCTGCCCGCGACAGCTTCCTGATCGGTGCGTCCGGCGCCGACCGGATCTATGGCGGCAGCGGCAGCGACCAGCAGCTCTTTGGAAACAGCGGCGCCGACCGGATCGCCGGCGGCGACGGCGACGACGAGAGGCTCTATGGCTTTGACGGCGATGACAGTCTCTACGGCGGCAGTGGCGACGACATCTTGCTGCGGGGGGGATCGGGTAGCGACCGCGTCTTCGGCGATAGTGGCCAAGACTGGCAGCTTCGGGGATTGGCGGGCGACGATCTGCTTTACGGCGGCGCGGGGCCGGATACTGTGTTGTACGGTGGCGCTGGCGACGACAGCCTCTTCGGCGGCAGCGGCGGCGATCTCGGACTCTACGGCGGTCTCGACAACGACGACCTGCGCGGCGACAGCGGCGGCGATCAGCTCTTCGGCGATAGCGGCGGCGACGTGCTGCGCGGGCAGGAGGGCGACGACAGTCTCTACGGTGCATCGGGTGTCGACAGTCTCTTCGGCGACGAGGGCGACGACCGAGCCTACGGCGGGGCCGGCAACGATCGGCTGGGCGGCGGTTCCGGCTCCGACACCCTGGATGCCGGCATCGGCTCCGACCGGCTGAACGGCGGCTCTGGCGCCGACACGGCGGCAGGCGGTATCGCCAACGACACCTTCATCGTCGATACTGCCGCCGACCTGGTGCGCGAGACGGCGGCCGGCGGGGCCGAGGACGTGCTGCGCTCGGATGCGTTGGCCTACACCCTGGCCTCGGGCGCGGAGGGCCATGTCGAGCGGGCCAACATCAACAACGGCGTCGGCAACGCGCAGCTTCGCGGCAACGAGTTCGCCAACACGCTGATCGGCAACAGCGGCGACAATCTGCTCTTCGGGCGTGAGGGCGACGACGTCCTGAACGGTCGCGGCGGCAGCGACACCCTGATCGGCGGCACCGGCGACGACACCTTCGTGGTCGATACCCAGAGCGACCAGGTGCGCGACCAAGCCGGCGAGGGCAGCGACCTGGTGCGCGCGGAGGTCAGCTACACCCTGCCCGACGGCGGCGCCAACGACGTCATCGAGAACCTGCGCATGCAGGGCGGCAAGGGCGACATCGACGGCGCCGGCAACAGCCTGGACAACACCATCGAGGGCAATAGCGGCGCCAATACCCTGCGCGGGCTGGATGGGGCCGATTCCATTGATGGCGGGGCGGGTGACGACCTGCTGTTCGGCGGGGCCGAGGCCGACCGCATGCGTGGTGGCAGTGGCTCCGATACCATCCTGCTGCAGAGCGGCAACGTCGCCTTCGGTGGGTCGGGCCAGGATCGCTTCCGCTTCGAAGGCGAATCCCTGGGCAGCGGCGGCTCCGGCGGTCCTGCGGTCCGCGACTTCGACGGTGTGCTGGCGAACGGGGCCAACGGCGAAGACAAGTTGGTCTTTGCGACCGGGCTGGAGAGCGGCGTCTTCGCCTACATCGGCGCGACTGGCTTTTCCGGCGGTGGCAACTCCGAAGCGCGCTTGGCCGGTCCTGGCGAGATCCAGGTCGACCAGGACGGCGACGGTAGCCGCGACCAGGCTATCCAGGTCGACGGTGTGACCCTGGCCAGCCTACTGACCGCGACGGATTTCATCTGGCTGACGTGACCGGCGGTTTATTGGCCGGTGTCCGCTCTAGGTCAGCCGCAACTCCAGGCCGTAGGTGCGTTCGGCCAGCGCAGTGCCGGCGGTGCGGCAGAGTGCGGTCATGCGCCGGTTGGCTGCCAGGAAGTCCGCGCCGCGCGCCAGTTCCGGCCTGAAACCGCGGATGCGCACCGGGATCAAGCGCAGACGCTTTGGCCTGCAACCGTCGAAGTCGAGCAGGAACAGGAAGGAACTGGTCGTGTGGCGGAAGGGGAACTTCCAGTAGTCGTCGATGATGTTGCCGGTGTCGTAGAGCACCAGGCCATCGCCGTAGCGCTCGATGGCCTGGACGACGTGGGCAGAGTGGCCGTGAATGAGGTCGATGCCCCGCTCGATAGCGGCATGGGCGAAGCGTCTGAAACGGGCGATCGGCCGGCGGCGCATGTTCGGGCCCCAATGGAGCGACAGCACGACGAATGCGGCGCCCTGTCGGCGTAGTGCGGCGACGGAGCGTTCGATCCAGTCGAGGGTTTCGGATGCCCCGTTTATCGCGGTGTAGTTGGTTCCCGGCCGCTCCGGACCGGCGGCGAAGCTACGCATGTTGTCTGTCGCAGCGATCAGCCCGACGGTCAGTCCCGGTAGCCGAAGCAAGGTCGGCTGTCTCGCTTCGGCCAGTGTGCGGCCGGCCCCGGCATATCTGATCCCGGCTGTATCGAGTGCTTCGACGGTGTCGAGCAGGCCGACCGTACCGAAGTCCAACATGTGATTGTTCGCCAGGCAGACGCAGTCGATCCCGGCAGCCTGCAGGATTCGCACGGCATCAGGATCCGCACGGAAGTGGAACATCTTCCAGTCGTGGCGCCAGCGTTCCTGGTTGGTGGTGATCGGGCCTTCGAGATTGGCGATCACGCCGTCGGCCTGGCGCAGCAGGCTCAGGGTATCGCCCCAGAACCAGGCTGGAGGGTGATCCGGCAGGGCCTGGCTGACCTCGCCGCCGAGCATCAGATCGCCGAGGAGGCCCAATGTCACAGTCCCTGCCATCCCTGCCCTCGATCACCCTTTGGCGCAGGTCCGAGCCTACAGGAGCCCGGATTGCGCTGTCACGGCAGACGGCGGTCGCAGGGTGCGAGAAAGAGTCGCTGAAAAGATTTCACTTGCAGAAGCTACCGAAAATCCCACTTATAGCGTCCTGGGATTCGGCCGAACGACTTGGCCTCGCAGCGTTCTACGCGCCTGACTGACGACCTCTCCAAAATCTCGAATCGCCCGGCCGCGCTGTGCGCGGTCGTTCTATGTCTGTATCTGAAGGAAAGTACTCCCATGAGCACGGGAACTGTTAAGTGGTTCAATGGCCAGAAGGGCTATGGCTTCATCCAGCCGGACGACGGCGGCCAGGACGTCTTCGTCCACATCAGCGCCGTCGAGCGCGCCGGCCTTGGTAGCCTGAACGAAGGCCAGAAGATCTCTTACGAGGTCGTCGCCGACCGTCGTTCCGGCAAGTCGTCGGCTGACAACCTGCGCGCCGCTTAAGGCCGCCGCAGACGCTAGAACCGCTGCAGCGCCGGGCCTTGCCCGGTGAAGCGCGGTTGCGAGGCCCCGCTTCCGGTTCGCCGGGGGCGGGGCCTCGTCGTTTTGGAAGATGGCTTGCGCGCGTGACCGGCGGCACTATCCTGGCGATGCTTGCGGCTTGGCGCAGGCGCAGAGATCGGGACCACCCATGCCTCCTGAGACCCGCTACGGGCGCCATCGCCTGCAGGATTTCGACCTCGATCCGGCGCGCGTTCACCTGAACCACGGTTCCTACGGCGCGGTGCCGCATGCGCTGCAGGCCGCGCAGGCCGCCTGGCACAAGCGCATCGAGGCCAACCCGAGCGACTTCTTTCGCCACCAGCTCGGTCCGCTCCTGCGCGAGCAAGCGGTGGCAGTGGCCGGGGCCTTCGGCGGCAAGCCGGAGGACTGGGTCTTCGTCGAGAACGCGACCCAGGGCGCCTGTGCGGCGATCCGGGCGCTGGACCTCTCGCCCGGCGACCATGTCGCCGCGACCTCGGAGATCTACAACGCCGTGCGCATGGCCTTCCGCCACATCGCCGGCCCGGCGGTCGAGGTCGAGGAGATCGCGATCCCGATCCCGCTGACAGAGGAAGACGAGGCGGTCGAGGCCATCGCCCGCAGGCTGCGGCCCAACACGAAGGCCATCTTCATCGACCATGTGACCTCGCGCTCGGCGCTGGTGATGCCCGTCGCGAAGATCGCAGCCCTGGCGCGCGCGCGCGGCTTGCCGCTCTTCGTCGATGGAGCGCATGCTCCTGGCATGGTCACTTTCGACGTCGCAGCACTCGGTGCCGACTGGTACGTCGGCAATGCTCACAAGTGGCTCTATGCGCCGCGCGGCTGTGCCTTCTTCTGGACCCGTCCCGAGCGCCAGGCGGCGACCCATCCGGTGGTCACTTCGCACGGCTACGGCCAGGGCTACCTGGCGGAGTTCGACTGGATCGGCACCCGCGACCCCACCTCTTGGCTCAGCACCGCGGCGGTCCTGGCCTGGCACGAGAGCGAGGGCGGTGTGGCCCTGCGCGCGCACTGCCACGCGCTGGCCGTGGCCATGGGCGAGCGCCTGGCCGACGCGCTGGAGAGCGAGACCACGGCACCGCCGCACCTGCTGGGCTCCCTGGCCGCCGCCCGCCTGCCGGGGCCCGCCCTTGGCGGCCCGAAGGACCAGGCCGTGGCGCTGGACCACGAGACCGGTATCGTCATCTCGATCAACCAGATCGCGGGCGCCGACTGGATCAGGGTCTCGGCCGCGCTCTACAATGAGCTGGAAGATGTGGAGCGCCTGCTGGACGCCTTGCGACGCAGCGGGCGCATTTGATCCGGCGGCAAGGAACCGCGCCGGAGGATAAATCTTGACGTTAACGTAAACGTAAAGCAAAACGTGAGTCATGCCGCCGCCCTTCACCATCACCGACCTCGCGCGCGAATACGATGTGACCCCGCGCACCCTGCGTTTCTGGGAGAGCGAGGGCCTGATTCGGCCGCAGCGGCAGGGCCAGCGGCGCCTTTACAGCCAGCGTGACCGCATCCGGGTGAAACTGATCCTGCGCGGACGGAGGCTGGGGCTGAGCCTGGCCGAGATCGGCAGCATCATCGACCTCTATGACGCGCCCTCTGGTGAGGCCGGCCAGCTCGCCCTGGTGCTGGAGCGGATCGAGGAACGGCGGCGCGAACTGCTGGCCAAGCGTGCCGACATCGACGCCAGCCTGGCCGATCTGGAGGGGGTGGCGGCGGCCTGCCGGGCCCGCCTCTCCGAGATCGAAGTTCAAACCGAAGGAAAAGACAGCGACCATGGGTGAATTCAAGGCCGTCGATCCTGGCTTTGCCGAACGCGTCCGGGCCTCCTTCGCCGAGCAGAGCGTGATGGGCCTGATCGGCGCCGAACTGGGCGTGATCGAGGTCGGCCGGGTGGAGATCCTGCTGCCCTATCGTGCGGATCTCTGCCAGCAGAACGCCTTCCTGCACGCCGGTATCGTCACGACCATCGCCGATTCCGCCGCGGGCTATGCCGCCTTCACCCTCTTCGGCCACGAGGACGCCATCCTGACCAGCGAATTCAGTCTGCACCTGCTCTCGCCGGCGGCGGGCAGCCGCTTCCGGGCGGTCGGACGGGTGCTGAAGCCTGGCCGGCGCCTCACCGTCTCCGAGACCGAGGTCTTCGCCGAACGCGGTGAGAAGTCCGTGCTGATCGCCAAGCTGACTGCTACCTTGGTCAGGCTGCAGCAAGACAGCTGAGGGGGAGGAGGAATATGGGAGGCTATCGTCTCTACTGGAGCAAGGGCAGCGGCGCCTTTCCGGTCGCGGTGATGCTGGAGGCTGCGGGCCTCGACTACGAGAGCGTCGAACTCTTGCTGGAGGCCGGCCAGCAGCACGTCGCCGGCTATCTGAAGATCAATCCGCGCGGCCAGGTTCCGACCCTGGTGCTGCCCGACGGCCAGGTCATGACCGAGTCGGCGGCGATCTGCCTCTACCTCGGCGACCGCCACCCGGAAAGCGGGCTGCTGCCGGCCGTCGACGAGCCGGAGCGCGCCGCGGTCCTGCGCTGGCTGGTATTCGCTGCGACCCAGCTCTACGAGGACGACCTGCGTATCTACTATCCCACGCGCTACACGGTGGACCCAAACGGCGCCGCGGGGGTCAAGATCGCAGCCCTGGACGCCTTCGACAGCCACCTGATCATGGTCGAGCAGGCGATCGGCGCCGGCCCCTTCCTGCTGGGCGAGCGCATGACGGTTCTCGATGTCTACCTGGCGATGCTGGCGAGCTGGCATCCGGAGGCGGCTCCCGGTGCCGGCCGCTTCCCACGCCTGCGGCCGCTGGCGGAGGCCGTGCGCGACGATCCGCGCGTCGCCCCGGTCTGGGCGCGTTTCGAGATGGATAAGATCTGAGGAGCCTAGCGACCCATGATTCCGAATGCTTTGCCGGACTTCGACTTCGGCCTCGGCGAGACCGCCGACATGCTGCGCGACAGCGTGCGGTCTTTCGCCTTCGACCGCATCGCTCCGCTGGCCGACAAGATCGATCGCGAGGACAGCTTCCCGCGCGAGCTCTGGCCCGAGATGGGCGCGCTGGGCCTGCACGGCATCACCGTGCCGGAAGAGTACGGCGGCGCCGGGCTCGGCTATCTGGAGCACGTGGTGGCGATGGAGGAGGTCAGCCGTGCCTCGGGCTCGGTCGGGCTCTCCTATGGTGCCCACTCCAATCTCTGCATCAACCAGATCGCGCGCAACGGCAACGATGCGCAGAAGCGGCGCTACCTGCCGAAGCTGATCTCCGGCGAGCATGTCGGCGCGCTGGCGATGAGCGAGCCGGGTGCCGGCTCCGACGTGGTCTCCATGACCACCCGGGCCGAAAAGAAGGGCGATCGTTACATCTTAAACGGCCGCAAGTTTTGGATCACCAACTGCACCGAGGCCGACACCCTGGTGATCTATGCCAAGACCGATCCCTCTGCCGGGCCGCGCGGCATCTCCACCTTCCTGGTGGAGAAGGAGTTCAAGGGCTTCTCTGTGGCGCAGAAGCTGGACAAGCTGGGCATGCGCGGCTCGCCCACTGGCGAGCTGGTGTTCGAGGACTGCGAGGTGCCGGAAGAGAACCTCCTGGGCCAGGAGGGCAAGGGCGTCAACGTGCTGATGAGCGGCCTCGACTACGAGCGCACGGTGCTGGCCGCCGGACCCACCGGCATCATGCAGGCGGCAATGGACATCGTCGTGCCCTACGTGCACGAGCGTAAGCAGTTCGGCCAGCCGATCGGCACCTTCCAGCTCATGCAGGGCAAGCTGGCCGACATGTACACCACGATGAACGCCTGCCGCGCCTACGTCTACGCCGTGGCCAGGTCCTGCGACCGCGGCCAGACCAGCCGCAAGGACTCCGCCGGCGCCATCCTCTATGCCGCCGAGAAGGCGACCCAGGTGGCGCTGGAGGCGATCCAGTGCCTGGGCGGCACCGGCTACATCAACGAGACCGGTACCGGCCGCCTGCTGCGCGACGCCAAGCTCTACGAGATCGGCGCCGGCACCAGCGAGATTCGCCGCTGGCTGATCGGCCGGGAACTCTTCGCCGAGACGGCCTAGAGCTCCTTTCCGAGCAGGTGGGGCCACCTGCGCCGGCGCATTGCTCCGGAGAGTAATTGAGAACGGGCCGAATGCCCCCGCTTGAGCGCGGGGCAGCGGTCTGCGCCGGCCCCTTGCCGCATCGTCCTTGCGGGAGTGCCTCCACCCATGAGGCACGCAGCCTTCAACATAGAGTTTTTTTAGTTGTCATTTTTCCGTTACAGGAGAAAGACAATGTCGACTGCTCAAAGTTTGATCGTCTTAGATGGTCGGGTCGGGCAACTCTGTGCTTGGGGGTGAGGGGGATCGATGTCCAACATCTATGGCAGTAACGGGGCCGACTTTCTGAACGGGACGAGCCAGCCCGATAGCATCTGGGGCATGGACGGCAGCGACCGCCTGTTCGGTCTGTCGTCCGCCGACCGCCTCTATGGTGACAGCGGCTCCGACGAAGACCTGCTCGGCGGCAGCGGCGACGACCAGGTTTGGGGTGGGTCCGGACACGACAAGGCCCTGGATGGCGGCCTCGGCGACGATCTGATCTACGGCGACGATGGCGACGACAGCTTCCTCTATGGCTCGGCGGGAGGCGATCGGCTCTCCGGCGGTTCCGGTCGGGACTATGCCTTGTTCGGGGGGACCGGTAGCGACGCGCTTCGCGGCGGCAGCGGAGACGACAGCTTTTTCGATGGTGGTTCGGGAATCGACAGTCTCTACGGCGGCGACGGGAACGATGTGCGCCTGTACGGCGGGGACGGTAGCGGTTTCAACAGGTTGTTCGGCGGCTCCGGTGCCGACAGCTTTTTCTTCGGCGGACCGCAAGCCGACATAATCGTGGGTGGCAGCGGTGACGACGCGTCGCTCTACGGCGGCCACGGCAATGATGTGCTGCGGGGCATGGGCGGCAACGATCAGGGGTTGCTGGGCGAGAGCGGCTCCGATGAGATCTATGGCGGATCCGGCTCGGACCTCGGGCTGTTCGGCGACAGCGGCGTCGACTATCTCTACGGCGATGCGGGCGACGACTCCCTGCTGGCCGGCGGCCAGTCGTATGATTGGGTCCGTGGTGGCCAGGGCGCCGACGAGGACCTGTTCGGCGGCTCCGGTTCGGACTGGGTCTATGGCGGTAGCGGCACGGACGGGGATCTCTGGGGCGGTTCGGGATCGGACGTCGTCGCAGGCGGCTCCGGTGACGACAGCCGGATGGGGGGAGGCCTGGGCGACGACACCATCTTCGGGGCGGAGGGCGCCGACGCGGGGGTCTGGGGCGGAGCCGGTCTCGACCGTCTCTACGGTGGCGCAGGCGGCGACCTTGGTTTGGGCGGTGGCGCCGGCAACGACCTGGTGTTCGGCGGCGACGGCGACGACAGCATGATCGGCGGTGGCGGGTCGGACGGGCTCTACGGTGGCAGCGGCTTCGACAAGCTGTTCGGCGGCGTCGGCGAGGACAGCCTTGTCGCCGGCAGCGGTGGTGGTTTCATGAAGGGCGGCAGCGGCGGCGATAGCTTCCTCTTTGCCGGCAGCTCCGCGGCGGTGCTGCGCATCCGCGACTTCGAGGGGGTACTGTCGGTGGGCAGCGGGTCGGCGGATCGTCTGGTGTTCGCGACCGGTCTCGAGGTCGGGAGCTTCAGCTACATCGAGAGTGCGGCCTTCGGCGCCGGCGGCAACAGCCAGGCGCGGCTCGAATCTGGGCGGGGCGAGCTGCAGGTCGACTTCGACGGCGACGGGGCGCAGGACCTGGCGGTGAAGCTCACCGGCCTCACCGCGGCGGCCCAGCTCACCGCGACCGACTTCGTCTGGCTGTCCTGATAGCGGGGAACACGGCTTCGCTCACCGATCGCCGGCCGGGTCAGAAATCCAGCGGGGCGTTGTCGACCACCTCCTTCATCACGAAGAAGGTGCGGGTCTGGCGCACGCCCGGCAGGCGCAGCAGGCGCTCGCCGTGCAGGCGGTTGAAGTCGGCCATGTCGCGGACCCGGATTTTCAGGAAGTAGTCGATCTCGCCGGCCACCAGGTGGCAGTCCAGTACCACCGGCAAGGCCTTGGCCGCCGCCTCGAAGGCGGCGAAGCTCTCCGGCGTCGAGCGGTCCAGCACCACGCCGACGATCACCAGTGCGCCACGATCGACCATCGCCGGGTCGACCTCGGCCCGCACGCGGCGGATGGCACCGCCCTCGAAGAGCCGGCGCAGGCGCCGGTGGCAGGAGGCCGGGCTGAGGTTCACCCGCTTGGCCAGCTCCGCGTTGCTGAGCCGCCCGTCGTCGCGCAGCAGGCGCAGCATGCGCCGGTCGATGCGGTCGAGTTCGAAAGAGTCTTCCAATTTCGAGGCTTTCAGTCGAAGAAACAGTAAGCTTTGTTGGTCATCATACTGAAAGCTCTTGCACGGGGGTGCAAACTTGAAAGCACCTTTCAGGCCTTTCGGCCTATGCTGCGCCTCTCTTCCTCCCCGACCGTGAGACCGCGAACCATGCTGGAGTCCTTCGAGCGCTATCCCCTGACCTTCGGCCCCACCCCGATCGAGAAGCTGTCACGGCTGTCCGCGCATCTGGGCGGCGGCGTCGAGATCTACGCCAAGCGCGAGGACTGCAACTCGGGCCTGGCCTTCGGCGGCAACAAGCTCCGCAAGCTGGAGTACATCGTGCCCGACGCCCTGGCCTCCGGCGCCGACACCCTGGTCACCATCGGCGGCGTGCAGTCCAACCACACCCGCCAGGTCGCGGCCGTCGCCGCCAAGCTAGGCTTCAAGTGCCGCCTGGTGCAGGAGGCCTGGGTGCCCTTTCCCGATGCCGTTTACGACCGGGTCGGCAACATCCTGATGAGCCGGGTCATGGGCGCCAAGGTCGAGCTGGTCGAGGCCGGCTTCGACATCGGCATCCGCGAGAGCTGGGAGAAGGCGCTGGAGGAGGTGCGGGCCGCCGGCGGCAAGCCCTACGCCATCCCGGCCGGCGCCTCGGTGCATCGCCTGGGCGGGCTCGGCTACGTCGGCTTCGCCGAGGAGGTGCGCCGGCAGGAAGAGGAGCTGGGCTTCCGCTTCGATGCCATCATCGTCTGCACCGTGACCGGGTCCACCCATGCCGGTATGCTGGTGGGCTTCGCCAAGGACGGCCGCCAGCGCCAGGTGATCGGCATCGACGCCTCCGGCACGCCGGAGCAGACCAGCGCGCAGGTGCTGGAGATCGCCCGCAACACCGCCGAGCTGATCGGCCTCAACCGCCCGATCGAGGACGAGGACCTGGTGCTGGAGGAGGGCTATGCCTACCCGGCCTACGGTGTGCCCTCGGAGGAGACCAACGCCGCGATCCGCCTGGGCGCGCGCCTGGAGGGCATGATGACCGACCCGGTCTACGAGGGGAAATCCCTGCAGGGCCTGATCGACCTGGTGCAGCAGGGCCGCTTCCCCGCCGGCGCACGCATCCTCTACGCCCACCTGGGCGGCGTCCCGGCGATCAACGGCTACAGCTATCTCTACCGGAACGGCTAGAGCAGATCGCGATCACGTGGACTCACCTGATCGCGTGAATCTGCTCTAACTTTCAAACGTGTAGAGCAGGATTCAGACGGCAAATCGTTTCGATTTGACGTCATCCTGCTCTAGGGGGCGATCTCTATCTAAAAATGCTGGGCCGGTCGCGGTGACGTGTCGCCAGGTCCGGCGGCTTGGCCGGAGGTCCGCATTCCGCTTTGCACAATGTAAGGTCAACAGGCCGGTCTGGTCGTGAAGGTCGCAATAGAGGGTGAGACAGTGCTCCTTGACATCGACAGGCCCAAGGTCCTGGCCCTGGTGCAAGCCGAAGCGGACCGACGCCTGCCGATTGTCCTGCCCCGGGCTTGCGTCAATGACAAACGCACTGTGAAGTGCCCTGCTCGCCGCAGCTCGGGCAACAAGACACATAGATCACGGACGACGGCCACTAGAGGTGCCCGGGAGTTGACAAGGGGGCGGTACACCTAGGCCGTCACGACTTCCATAACCACTATGTCCGTGGTGCGCGAGCCCGCAGACGTAGCAAGCGTTATGTCGGTCCCAGCAACGGACAGGACATAGCTGACCGCTGCCCCTGCCTGATTCACCACGTTGGATATCACCGGCGTAGTACCGCCAACGATCTCACAGCTAAAGGACGAAAAGCAGTCGACACCGATGTGTCGGCCATAAACCACCCACATCTTACCTTGCGTTGACGCATCGAACAGAACGACTGCCGTTGTCGATACGGCTACATTGTTTAAATTCAACCAAGGAGTCAATAATGGTCCAGTGCTCGTTGTGACAACTGTATTCAATATTCTCTTATCTTTATAGTAGCTGTCCAAACCGACGACGTTGGTACGGCTTGTAGCGTCGACAAGCGTCGGCGGTCCATAGTTATCCCCGCCCCAGACACGGACGTTCTCGACGCCATTGTCGACAAAAACCAAGTATGAACTGAGCGTTTCGTCATCGGAAGAGACTGAACCACGGATATGTGGATCCAGAATGGACCAGCCTTCTGTTGCACGCCCCGAGGTGGTGTTCTCCATCACTCTGACGGGTGCTGTCGTCCGCAGGATTCTCGGTTCGATAAGCGTTCCACCCCGCCCCATGAAGGTCGCACCTGCGTTGACCTGCACCGGCGGGTCGCCCTCCACCCGTGATTTGAACGCACCGTTCAGCATTATGTATCCGTCGCAGTTAAAGAACGAATCCGAGTCCTCTAGGAGCAAGCTTTCCTCTGTACCATTGTTAAGTGATTCGCAGTTTATCATATTAATTCGAAAGCTATAGTCATCTATCTTGTCTCCAACCTTCCAGCCATGGCCTTTGTTACTTTCGGCCAAACAATGCTCGAAATCAATGATCGCGCCCACGATGAGAGAGTCACGCGGGGGACTCGTATGCGACCCATTGCTAACAAGGTATCCATGCCGTCCGTTGAGATCGCAGGTCACTGCGGTCAGTCGCGACCGATAACATCGCGAAATCAGAGCGATCCCATCGCATGGCTGTTCATACACATGCACATTCTCTATAACCGTACTAAAAACATCGAATCCAACCACACCATCATCCGCTTCAACCCGGATGCCGCAGTTATAGTTCGTGTTTGTAGTGTTTATCGAAGCGGATTTCCTATCAGATTCGGATTTTATCAGAATATCTTTGAGCGTACAGTTCTCCTTCTTGATTCGAATGACAGATTTGATTTCTGATGTGCCTGAAATTGCTGTTCCAAAGTTGTTTCTATTGCTGTGAGCGCCAGCCCCGGAGCCGAGAAGTGCAATTCCGTCTCGTTCCACCAGTATTTCACCAGATACGTAGAAGTCCCCGGGCCCAAAATAAAGATCGTTTTTTACATATTTTATTGCATTATTGATAGCGGTGAG
Source organism: Rhodospirillaceae bacterium N.6G (assembly GCA_046233115.1). Taxonomy (GTDB): domain Bacteria; phylum Pseudomonadota; class Alphaproteobacteria; order Kiloniellales; family JACOMY01; genus JACOMY01. The sequence continues at coordinate 21,890 of JBJXHM010000020.1, forward strand.
ATTCGACGCGGCTTTTGTCGTGCCCCCAAATCCCAATGCGCCAAACTGTTCAGCAAATATAAATCCATCTGGAAACAAGCCTTTTAAATACTGGGTAGGTGAGGTGGTTAAATGTAAGACTGAACCACCATCATCGCTTGGTCGTGTACCAGGACTCGCATCCATCAACTCATACATATTCCCGCCACTCGGAATCTTGTCTTCATCTCCTTGCCAATGGTCATCATATCCAATTGTTTGAAATATAGCCCCTACAGAATAGCCGCCGCCATTGACGTCGCTGAGCATATTTGACACGTTCTTGTAGGTTGATACGGTGATTGGCATTGATCGCCACCTTCCGTTGATGGAGGCATCCAGCACAAAGATCGGGATGACACACTTGAATGCATCAATTCCAATCGCCGCAATCTTTGATCTGCGGTTCTCGCAAAATAGTATAATGTTGTATCTCATATTGCAATCATAAAAGTTCCTGTCCAAAATTGACCGAGATTCCGCAGGTTGACGCCATCCGTGGCGAAGAGCTGGTCAGAGGCTCTGTTGGAGTGCGGCTGGCAGCTTCATTGGGCATTGGAGTAGGGGGGCAGCGAGCGGCGGGACCCACCCGCCCTCATGCCTCCGCGGCGTGGGCCAGCGCGCTGGCAAGGATCTGGCGGGCGCGGAGCAGGACGACCTCCTTCCAGTCGGTCTCCGGCGGGCAGAGCGCCTCGGTGATCGCGGTCTTGATCTCCTGACCCTGCTCGGAATGGAGGTCGCCGTGGGCGTGCAGCCAGTTGTCGGCCCGGAGCGCGCCCAGCACCTGCGGCACCGGGCGGGTGCCGGCCTCCAGCGCGCAGGCGGTGAGGCGCTTCCCTGGCAGGCTGCGGGCTACGCCGACCTCCAGCAGACCGGCGTCCGAGGCGGTCGACTTGCTGTCGCCGCGGGCGAGCGAGGCCAGGGAGTGGCTGCCGAAGGCCTCCAGCAGCCAGCGCTCGCCGGGGCTGTCCGGCGGCTGGCGGTGGATGATCTCGATGTGGCCCCAGGAGCCAAGACCGGTGTGCAGGTCGATGAAGATCACCGCCTCCGCACCCTTGCCGTGCCGTTCGGCCAGATCATGGATCAGGCGGTTCGACCAGCAGGGCTTGGTGCCGCCGTAGAACAGGCCGTCGGCGTGGCTGTACTGGCCCTGCGTGATCGCCGCCTCCAGCGCCCGCTGGCCGTGCTCGGCGGCATAGGCCTCGGCGGCGTCGCGGAAGGCGGCCTCGCTCGCCTCGTCCCAGCTCTCAGGCAGGATCGCCTCGTGCAGGGCCTCGTAGCCGGGATTCTCCGGGTGGCCGGCCGCGTGGTCGATGAAGTTGCGGTTGATGTCGATGTTGTCTTCGTTGGTGCGCCGAAGCCAGGCGAAGCCGAAGGGGTTGATCGCGTGGATCAGCACCACCTTCAGGTCCGGCGGCAGCGGCTGCAGGCCGGGTCCGCGCAGCCAGGCGACCTGCACCGCCGAGCCGAAGAAGCCCTCGGTGCCGTGGGTGCCGGAGGTGACCATGAGCGTCACCCCGGCATCCTTGGGGCCCAGCACCGCGACATCGGTGGTGAGGTCCACCCCCTCCGGCCCGATCGCCGGGTTCTCGTGCCGTGAGAGCGTGGCGCCGGCCGAGTCCGCGGCCTCCAGGAACTTGGAACGGGCGGCGGCGTAGTCCTTGGCGAAGCAACTCAATACAGACATGGCGGAAGCGGCCTCTCTCTAGGCAGGGCGCAGGGGGCGGACGAAGGTCAGGATCTCCGCGGCCAGCGCCTCTGGCTGCTCCATCGCCGCGAAGTGGCCGCCGCGCGGCATCTCGGTCCAGCGGCGGATGTCGCTATAGAGCGTCTCGGCAAGGTGGCGTCCGGGCCGCAGAATCTCCTTGGGAAAGGCGGTGTAGCCCATCGGCACGTCGATGGTCTCGCCCTTGGGGATCGGCCAGGGCCGGTGCATGCGCGCGTAGTAGGGCCAGAAGGAGGAGTTGATCGCGCCGGTGAACCAGTAGAGCGAGATGTCGGCCAGCATCTGGTCCTTCGTCAGCACGCTCTCGACGTCGCCGTCGCAGTCGGTCCAGGCGCGGAACTTCTCGACGATCCAGGCAGCCAGGCCGACCGGCGAATCGGTCAGGCCGAAGGCCAGGCTCTGCGGCCGGGTGCCCTGGATCCACTGGTAGCCGGTCTCCTCCTTCAGCCAGTGATTGAGCTCGCCGAGGTAGCGCTGGGTCTCGGGCCGCGGATCCTCGAACATCGCCGGCTCGCGGCGCAGCGGCAGCAGGTTGAGGTGCAGGCCCAGCACCTCGGCCGGCCGGCTGTAGGCGATCTGCGAGGTGACGAAGCAGCCCCAGTCGCCGCCTTGCAGGAAATAGCGCTCATAGCCCAGCACCTCGCGCATCAGCCGGCTCAGGGTCTCGGCCATCTCTTCCAGCCCGAAGCGTGGCTGACCGGGCGTGAAGGAGAGCCCGAAGCCGGGCAGGGAGGGGGCGATCACGGTCAGCGCGTCGGCCGGATCGCCGCCGAAGGCTGCCGGATCGGTCAGCCGCGGCAGGATCTCCAGGAACTCGAAGACCGAGCCGGGCCAGCCGTGCAGCAGCAGCAGCGGCGCCGGGTTCGGCCCCTTGCCCTCGACCACCAGGTAGTGCTGCTCGATCCCGTCCAGCGGCACCTTGAACTGCGGGAAGGCGTTCAGCGCCGCCTCCGCCTTGCGCCAGTCGAAGGACTGCTTCCAGTAGTCGGTGAGCGCGCGCATGTAGTCGACATCGGCACCGTAGGCCCAGGCCTCGCCGGGGGTGCGCTCCGGAAAGCGGGCGAAGGCGAGGCGCTGGGCGAGGTCGGCCAGGGCATCGTCGGGAATCTCCAAGCGAAAGGCTTGCGGCTGGGCCGGCATCTGCGTCTCTCCTCGAGTCCATCGGCGACCTTGAAAACAGGCTCACTTCTGCGCCTAGCCTGACCGGGGCAGGGATCGGGATCAACCACCTGGCGTTGCCCAAGACCTTTGCTTTGCGTCTGCCACCTATGCAGGGTCGCCTGAGGCTTTGACAGCCGGGCCGCCGTCTGGCTCTTGCTGGCCCCCATGATCTGGCTCTGGATTCCGCTCACCGTCGCCGCGGCGCTGCTACAGAACCTGCGCACGGCAGTGCAGCGGCACCTGGTGGGCCGTCTCAGCACCCACGGCGCGACCCTGACGCGCTACCTCTACGGGCTGCCCTTCGCGCTGGCCTACGTGGTGCTGCTCGGCGTGCTGGGCCATCCCCTGCCGCAGATGAATCTCGACTTCTGGATGTGGGAGATGATCGGGTCGCTGTCGCAGACCTGCGCGACGATCCTGCTGCTGACGGTGCTGCGGCAGCGCAACTTCGCCGTCGGCATCGCCTACTCCAAGACCGAGGTGGTGCAGGCCGCGATCTTCGGCCTCGTCTTCCTGGGCGAGGGGGTCTCGGCGATGGGCGCCTTCGCCATTGCGCTGGGCACCGTCGGCGTCATGCTCTTCTCGCTGAAGAAGAGCGCCAATCCCTGGATGGCCTTCCTCACCGGCTGGTTGGAGAAGCCGGCGCTGCTGGGCATGGTCTCGGGCGGGCTCTTCGGCATCTCGGCCGTCGGCTTCCGCGGTGCCGCGCTGTCGCTGGAGGGTACTTCCTTCCTGATGGCGGCGGGCTATGCGTTGCTCTGGTCGGCGGTGATCCAATCAACCATCCTCGGCGTCTACCTGCTCCTGCGCGAGCCCGGGCAGCTCACCGCCGTCTGGCAGGCGCGCAAGGTGGCGGTGCTGGCCGGGATCACCGGTATCACCGCGTCCGCCTGCTGGTTCACTGCCTTCACCCTGCAGCAGGTGGCCTACGTGCGCACCCTCGGCTTGATCGAGATGATGTTTGGGTTCATCATTGCGCGCTGGGGCTTCAAGGAGCAGCCCAGCAAGGTGGAAGTTGCAGGCATCGTGCTGCTGATCGCGGCGATCGCGATCATGCTGAACGTCCACTGATCCGCCGTCGCGGCTAGAGCATCTTCGCCTCGCATTTGCTCGGCAGCAATGCTCTAGGTTTTTGTTTAATAAAGCAAATCGTCGTCGCAGGTGATTTTACCTGCTCGGGATTTGCTCTAGCGCTCCTGACCAGGGTCCGGGGCGCCAGGACGGAGAGCCATGACGCGTCACCTGCCATCGTGGCTGCTGCTGCCGCACGGCCTTGCCGTGGTGCTCTTCCTGCTGTCTGACGGCTGGCAGCTCCAGGTCGGCAACAACCGCAGCCTGCCCGACCTCTACCTGGCAATCGCCGGGGCCGTCGCGCTCGCCCTGGCGCTGGTGGCCAGCCTCACCCTCTGCGTGCGCCTGGCCACCCGGCCGGAGGAGCGGCGCCGGTGGCCCTGGCTGCTGGTCCACGCCGGCGCGCTCCTGCTCGGCCTGCTGCTGGCCGGAAGCTGGATCGGCAGCCACCTGGCCTGAGACAGTCAGCGAGCGGCCTCCACCCGCTTCCGGGTCTCCTGCAGATAGCGCCAGGCATCGCCCATGGTTTTGACGCTCTCGAACGCAGCCACTTCCGACGCCCGGCCTTCCTCGCTTGTCAGCATCTCGTGGCGGATCTTCAAGGCGATGCCGAGGAAGCCGTTCAGGTTGCCGTGCTCCTTAAGCGGTTGACTGTCGAGCTCCGCGATCACTTCCGGCTTCATCTCCACGCTCTCCGTCGCCGGCGCGGCCTGTTCCGGCAGCAGCGGCGCATCGGCGCGTGGCTTGTCGCCGGTCAGCAGCGTGGTCAGACTGTTGGCTGCCTGGTCCCGCTGTGTCAGGTGGGACAGTCCAAAGAGGTCTTCCAGGGTCTTCAGGACCGTCGAGTGCTCGTAGACGGTGTGATCGACGGGGGTCGTGACCCAGGGCGAGATGACGAGGGTGGGAACGCGGACCCCCAGATGCTCGAAGTTGAAGCCCGAGCGGTTGTAGCCCTTGGGCCAAGGGCCGTCGCCCGGCGCCGGCGCGACGCTTGGTGCCATGTGGTCGTAGAAGCCACCGTGCTCGTCATAGGTGATGATCAGGAGGCTGGTGCTCCAGACCGGCGAGTTCCTGATGGCATTGTAGACGGCCGCCACCAGCCCCTCGGCGCCGGACGGGTCGTCCTTCGGGTGATGCGACGAGCCGCCCTGGTAGCTGCTGTTCACGATGTTCCCGTAGTTCGGCTCGATGAAGGTGTACTGGTAGGGATAGGGGTTCTGCAGATCCTGAGCCAGTAGGGTCGAGACATCCCTGAACTGGAAGTAGCTCTGCCCCTTGATGGAGGCCAGATGGGGTATCCACCCGAGACCGAGGGAGGAGGAGGGGGAACTGCTGTAGGCGTTCTTGTCGTCGTTGTAGACCCGCCACGCGAGGCCGGCCTTGGTCAGGGCATCGAAGATACTGCCGTTCGGATAGGTGAAGCCCTCGCCGCCATGGTAGTACCACCAGGCCAGATCGGTCTTGGCGGGGCTGTGGTCGAAGCCGTGGGAGCTCGCGCCGTGGACGAAGAAGCGGTTCGGCCAGGTCGGTCCCGGCATGGCCGAGTACCAGTTGTCGCAAAGGGTGAAGCTGGTGGCCAGCTTGTAGAGCACGGGCAGCTGGGTCTGGGTGTCGAAGCCCTTCATGATCATGTCCCAGTCCTGCGGGCTGGGCAGGCCGGTATCTTCCGAGTCCGACGTCGCATAGTTGGCGATGAAGCCGGAGTTCAGCACGGTCGGATAGGTTCCACCCTGCAGGACGACGCCGGGGCCGCAGAGTTGTTCCAGGGTGTCTTCGAACTCGTGGCCCGGATCGGTCGGCATGGCGCTTGGGGCCGGGCTGCCGACGAAGTAAGTCGAGCCGGCGTAGTTGTTGCTGGCGGGTGGGTAGTCCGACGTCCCGTAGATGCCGGGAATCTTCGACTGCCCGAAGATGTTGTCGAAAGAGTGATTCTCCAGCATCAGCACGAAGACGTTGGTGATCTTGGAGAAGTCGCTCAGCCTGACGAAGGGCACCATGACGTCGGTGCCGCCGAGGCTGAGTTCAGCGCCTTGGCTGGGGCTGCCGACCAGGATCTGGAGGTCCTGGTTCGCGTCGCTGGCCCCGAGCTGGCAGGCAATCCAGCCCGTCGTCCCCGGAGGCCCCGAGTCCAAGCGGGTCTGATAGACCCCGGAGGACTCGCCTTCGATGGCCATGATCAGGGACAGCCACTGCGGCTGCGAGCTCGCCGCGGCCTGATGGGCGCTCTCCGGTGAGGGGCCCCAGCTCACGGTGAGCGGACCGACAGTGGCTCCCGGCTCGGCGATCCAGCTGCCATTCTGTACTGTAGCCTGGCTTGTGTTCGTTGGGGTCTCCTGCCGAAAGAAGACCTGCAAAAACACCCTCGTGTCATTCTTGTTTGTAAAGAAAAGGCGAGCCTGTTGCATGACGACCTCCTTCCCCTCGATCGACACCGTTCCCGATGGCGTGTTTATCTTGGTGGTGCTGCTGTATGGTTCTCAGGAACAAGAGTCTCTCAAGAGATTCTTTCTAGACCAATGCGCATGCTTCCATCCTTCCTAAGATGGGATCTGAATTTTTTGAAATTGTCAATGTAATTGACGAGTCAAATGACGTAAGTTTACTTTATGTTATCTTGTAAGAATGGCTTTGAAGGGGGCGTCAGGCGACAGTGGCATTGATTCAGAGGGCGGCGCAGCGCGTCAGGATCGCCTTCGCCTCGGAGACCATGCCCATCAGGATCTCGGCGACCGGCTGCTGCTGCCTGGTCAGTCCGACGCTCTGGCCTGCATAGAGTGCCATGGCGGCGATGTCGCCGGTCATGCCGTCCAGCGGTTCCTCGACGGCGTAGCGCTGGATCGGCTCGCCGGTCTTGTGGAAGGCAACGGTCTCCTGCTCGCCGGGGCGTTCGCCCGGTTCCGGACTGCCGGCGGCGATCCAGGCCCGTAGGGTCTCGTTCATGAGGCAGCGGTGCGGCGCATCTGGCCAACCGCCGTCGAAGGTGCTTGACAGCAGGCTGTCGGTCTCGAGAGCCGAGACGACGAGCTGCTTGTAGGTGGGATGGACGTTGCATTCCGTCGCCAGCAGCAGCCTGGTGCCGACCCAGACGGCACCGGCGCCCAGCGCAAGGGCGGCGGCCAGGCCGCGGCCGTTGGCGATGCCGCCGGCGGCGATGACATGGGCTTGCGGTAGTGCCTCGACGATGCTCGGGACCAGCACGAAGGTTCCGACCTCGCCCCAGACGTGGCCGCCGGCCTCAACCCCTTGGGCGACCACGGCATCGACCCCGAGGTCGGTCACCCGACGGGCCTCCTCGGCCGAGCCTACGGTGTGGAGCGCGCGCGCGCCGGCGCGATGGATCCGCTCCACCACCGGGGCCGGATCACCCCAGAAGGTGGAGACCAGCGGGACCCCCAGGTCGAGCGCCAGGTCCAGGCCCGCATGCTTGTCTTCCGCCGTGAAGGACAGCACGAAGTTCGCACCGAAGGGACGGTCGGTCAGGGAGCGGATCGCTGCGATCGTGTCCCGCAGCGCGTCGTGCTCGAGCCAGGTGGCTTGCAGCACGCCCAGTCCGCCGGCGTTGGACACCGCTGCGACGTAGGCCGGCGATGCGGAGATCGGCGCTCCGAAGACCGGAACGGATAGGCCCAGCAGGCGACAGAGCGGAGTCATCAAGGTCGACATTGCCCCCTTCTCTCCGGCCGAAAGCAGGCGAGGCCGGCTGTCACACCAGGCTTCTCCCGGGTGCGGCCAGTCTAGCCGGCAATGCCCACCCCGGCGAGTCCACTCCGAAGCCAGGCGGCCCGCCGATCAGGCGGCGGGGCGCGGGTGTCCCAGTACACGGTCGCGGATACGCTGCTGCCAGACGTGGCCCTCGGCGTCCTGCCACCAGACCTTGTGGGTGGAGAAGGCCGGCACTTCGTAGGAGCCCATGTTGATGTTGCGGGACTTGTCCCACTCGGCCGCCAGCTCTGGGTAGAGCGCCTTCAGGGTGCTCTTGGGGCCGATGCGCCCGGCGATGTCGCGCGGCTGGCTGATCGGCCGGTCGTCCTCCAGCCAGGTGTCGATGGCGTGCCAGAGGAAGCCGATCAGGCCGGCCAGATCGCTGGTCTCCACGTAGGGCTGGGGGTAGGCCCAGGCCGCATTCTCGCGGCGCTCGCCGCCGGCCTCCAGGTGCCAGTACTCGGCGAAGCCCTTGAAGTGGCAGTAGCTGCCGTAGTCGCTGCGCTGGAAGTGGCGCATGTCAAGGTCTTCCACCGGCAGGTAGTAGAGCGGGGAGTGGCCCTGCTCCAGCGCCACGCGGGCGCGCCGGCTCTCGCCGATGACCACGCCGCCCAGCTTCAGGGTGACCTTGGCCGGGATCAGCTCCAGGTCGAAGCTGTAGTCGGGGTTCACCTCCCAGGCCGGTCCGTGCTGCGGCTGGCCGGACAGCGCCTCGGTCTTGCTGCCCAGGCTCTCCAGGCTGGGGACCAGCTCGTGGTCGGGCAGGGCCTCCTCGCAGGCCGGACTGCAGACCCAGCGCCGATGCGGCTTGGTCGGCGCCACCATCATGGTCTGGCAGTTCGGGCAGCTGGCGTAGAGCCAGCCCAGGTCGGGACGCTGCCGGTGGGCGCGGGTCAGCTGCTCGTTCATCCGCCGCCGCTCCAGGAAGCCCATCAGATCTCGACGGTCGACGCTGGGCGCAGTCGCATCAGGCGGCTGCGGGAAGTAGGCGAAGTCGATCCAGAACTGGATCATCGATTCCTCGACGCCGGCCAGTTTTGCGGCCTCGGTCACGCTCAATCGCTCTTCGCCCATGCTCTGCTCCTTCTCGCTAAGCGGTAGGGACAGCCGATAGGGAGCCACAGCCGCCGCTACCCTGACAAGACGCGCAACCCTGGGTCACGCTCTCGTCAGTGGCAGGGACGCAGTCGGATCAGAAGCAGATGTTGAAGCTGACCAGCGAGTGGGTACCGCAGCGGCTGGTGGGCTCGCCCGGCGGGTTCTCGCCCTGCATGTCCTCGGGCTCCGACATGTTGGCGAAGGCCGGGCCGGAGGTGGGGTCGAGGCCGGAGCCGAGCTGTATCTCCGGGTCGGTCGCAGGATCGACGTTGGCGCCCAGGCTGTCGCCCCAGCCCTCGGAGTCGATGTAGAGGCTGACCGGGCCGCTGTTCTCCGGCATGTCGCCGGCAAGCACGCGCATCTTGTAGACCAGGTCGCCGTCGTTCAGCGCCACGTCGGTCAGCTCGACCACCACCGGGGCCAGGCCCGGCTCGGCCAGCAGGCTCAGCGCCGCGTTCGGCGGATCCTCGCTGAAGTTGTCCTTGCCCTTGCTCCAGACCTTGAGGAAGTCCTCGTTGCTCATCGCGCCGACCATGCGGTTCGGCCGGTCGGAGAAATAGACCGTGGCCGGAGTGGAGCCCTCCAGGGTCAGCGTTCCGTCGGCGTAGTGCATCGCGGTGGCGCTCTGCACGAACAGCAGCTGGACCGGCTCCTTCGCGTCGGCCAGGGCGCCGCTGCCGAGGCTCGCCGAGGCCAGGAGGAAAGCCGACCCGAGGACGGCAACAAGACTGCGCTTCATCGTTTGTCCTTTCCCGAAGTGGGGATGACGTTTTGTCGATTTTGACTCACAGGTGGGGTGGCGGGAAAGGCCAAACAAGGCGAGGGTCGCGATCCATTTCCGCTATCCCTTCCGACGGAACCTCCAACCTGCGCGTATGCCAGCGTCAGGCGAGGCCACCGTAAGGGATGCCGGCGAGATCGGCCATCTCCTTCTTCCAGGTGGTCAGGTCCCCCAAAGCGAAGCCGGAGAGATGATCGTGGCCGCAGGCGCGCGCCATCACCTGCATCAGCCCGACTGAGACCTCAAGGAAGTTCTTTAGCCGTTCGGCCGAGGTTTCCACCACCAGGCGGCTCACCAGGTGCGGCTTCTGGGTGGCGATGCCGACCGGGCAGTTGTTGGTGTGGCAGGCACGCATGGCGATGCAGCCGATCGCCTGCATGGCGGCGTTGGAGAGCGCCACCGCGTCTGCGCCCAGGGCAAGAGCCTTCACGAAGTCGGCCGGTTTGCGCAGGCCGCCGGTGATGATGAGGGTGACGTCGTCGCGACCCAGCCGGTCGAGGTGGCGCCGGGCCCTGGCCAGTGCCGGTATGGTCGGCACCGAGATGTTGTCACGGAAGATCAGCGGTGCCGCACCGGTGCCACCGCCGCGGCCGTCCAGGATGATGTAGTCGACGCCGACCTCCAGCGCCGCGTCGATGTCCTTCTCGATGTGCTGGGCGGAGAGCTTGTAGCCGATCGGGATGCCGCCGGTGCGGTCGCGCACCTGGTCGGCGAAGTCGCGGATCTGGCCGACCTCGGTCCAGTCGGGGAACCGGGCCGGCGAGATCGCCGCCTGGCCTTCCTCCAGTCCTCGGACCTGGGCGATCTTGCCCTGCACCTTGGCACCCGGCAGGTGGCCGCCGGTGCCGGTCTTGGCACCCTGGCCGCCCTTGAAGTGAAAGGCCTGGACCTGCAGCAGCTTCTCCCAGGCGAAGCCGAAGCGGGCCGAAGCCAGCTCGTAGAAATAGCGGCTGTTCTCCGCGCGCTCCTCCTCCAGCATGCCGCCCTCGCCGGAGCAGATACCGGTCCCGGCCAGCTCCGCACCGCGCGCCAGCGAGACCTTGGCCGGTTCGGAGAGCGCGCCGAAGCTCATGTCGGAGACCAGCAGGGGGATCTCCAGCCTCAGGGGTTTCTGCGCGTTGGGGCCGACGATCACCTCCGTTCCCACTTCCGCCTCGTCCAGCAGCGGGGGGCGGTGGAGCTGTGCGGTCAGGATCTGGATGTCGTCCCAGGTCGGAAGTTGGCCGCGCGGCACGCCCATGGCGTCGAGCGCGCCGTGGTGGCCGGCCTTGGCCTTGCCCAGGCGCGCATAGCGCTGGATCATGGCATTGTCAGGCTCTTCCTCGGTGCCGTGCCCGCTATCGGCATAGAGGCCCAGATAGGCCTTTCGGTTGAAGGGTTGCGGGTGCTCCAGCGCCCAGGCCGCGATCTCGTCGGCATCGACCAGGACCGAGCCCTCTTCCACCCAGGCAGTGAACTTTGGCAGGGCCTCGGCGTTGTTATATTCCGAGACGCCGGAATCAAGGCGGTAATCCCAGTAGTGCAGCCCGCACATCAGGTTGTTCCCGCGCAGGAAGCCGTCCGACAGCAGCGCCCCGCGATGCAGGCAGCGTCCGTAGAAGACCGCAACCTCCTCTTCCAGACGGACGACCACCAGGTCGACCTCGCCGACCAGGGCGTACTGCGGTTTGCGGTTGGGTAGCTCGTCGAAGACGGCGATGGGGGTCTTGTTCATGAAGAGGACCTCGGCGGGCGTTGTGACCGGCTGGGCTGCACTGTCTCACTCCGAGGCTGCTTCGTCGATCGGCTAGGGATCGGGCTCGCGATCAGTTGTCCTCACCCGATGATCTTTCCGCCGCGCTGGCTTCCGCCAGCGCCTTCCAGGCCGCCATGTGCAGGGCTCCGAACTGGCGGATCGCGTTGCGGCCCTTGCGGTTCGCGCTCTCGTGCCGGCCCTGGTTGTGTTCCAGCACGGCCAGGTAGTAGAGGCACTTGGCGAAATTTGGCCGGATCTCCAGACGGTGCGAGATCCGCAGGGCCCGGTCGAGGTCGCGCTGTGCTGCGGCGCAGTCGCCGCCGGCCTGCGCCACCAGACGGGCGCGCAGCCCCAGCGCGGTGGCGAGGTAGCCCATCTCGCTGGCCTGCTCGGCAATGTCGATCGCCTGATCGAGCTGCTCGCGGGCCTCCTGGTGTTGTCCGGCCAGCATGCAGATCTCGGCATAGCGCGCCCGCCAGCGCGAGTGTCCGGCGCGCACCCCGCTCCTGGAGACGGTCTCGAGCGCCAGGCGGCCCAGCGCCAGGCCCTCCTCGATCTGCCCGACCTTGGCCGAGAGCAGGCCGACCTGGGAGGCCAGCACCGGCGTCAGGTAGGGGAAGTCGATGCTCTCGGCCGTTTCCAGCGCCTCGCGGCTGACCGCCAGGGCCTCGGGATAGGCGCCGCGCACCATGCGGATAAAGCCAAGGATCGTGTTGGCGTAGATCCGATCGTAGACCTGCACCTTGCTGGCCTCCGACAGCATGGTCTCGGCCAGTGCCTCGGCCTCGTCCAGCCGGCCCAGTTCGGCCTTGGCGATGGCGAGCCAGTAGCGGCACATGCTTTCCGGACGGAGCGGCAGGACCGGCAGCTTGGCTGTCCGCTGCTGCGCTGCCAAGGGAACGATCGGCTCCAGCACCGCTGCGCTCTCGCCGTAGCGGCCGAGTGCGTAGAGCGACTGTGCGAGATAGATGCCAGGCGCGACCAGTCCGGAGGAATCGCCGCTGCGATGCGCCAGCGCCAGGCCCTGGCGGGCGGGCTCGAGCGCGCCGCGCGAGTCTCCGCGCAGGTAGGCGTGCACCGCCACCAGCCCCAGGACCTGGGACAGTCGGCCAGGATCTCCTAGTTCACGTGCCAGCGCGTGGGTCTCTTCGATCACCTTTTCGGCGTCGGCGAGGTTCAGCAACTGGACCAGCGCGGTGCGCAGCGCCAGGCGGATGTCGATCGCTTCCTCCAGGCTGGCGATCTGCCGGTCCGAGCGGCCCATGGCCTCGACCGCATTGCGCAGGTGGGCGGCCGCCTCGCGCGGCGCGTGCTTGAAGGCCGCGTTCAGGCCTGCGGCGTGGCAGTACTCCTTGGCAGGCTCCCAGAGCCCGCCGTTGAAGGCATGCCAGGCAAGGCTCTCCAGGCTGCTATCGGATGCACTGCCGCCGCCGCTGTCGAGCGCGGCGAAGGCAGCCGCATGCAAGGCGGCCCGCTTCTGCCGCAGCAAAGTGTTGTAGCAGACCTCCTGAAACAGCGGATGGCCGAAGGCGTAGGCTCGAGGGCCGGCCTGGTGGTCGGGGCGCAGCAGCTCCTCTCCCTCCAGCACGGCCAGTTGCCGCTCGAGGTCAGTAGACGGCCGCGAGAGCAGGCGGGAAAGCAGCTCCGTCGAGACCTCCATGCCCAGCACGCTGGCGGCCAGCAGCACCTCGCGCGCGTCCGGCCCCAGGCGGTCGACCCGTTCCGCGATCACCGCCCGAACCGTCGCCGGCGACGCCGGGGCACTGCCAAGGCTCCCCCCTGGCCCCCTTACCGGTGGCGCAGACGGATTGGCTTCTTGCTGCCGCTCGTCTCGCCCCTTCAGGATCTTGATCGTCTCGTGCAGGAACAGTGGGTTGCCCTTGCAGCGCTCGATCGCTGCCCGGGTCAGCGTGTCGGGCACGGCGCTGCCGATCAGACGGGCCGCGAGCGCGCTGCTCTCGCTGTCACTGAGCTGACCGAGGCGCAGGGCGCGGACTCCCGGCGATCCGGTCCAGGTTGGCCGGAAATCGGGGCGGCAACTGGTGAGCACCAGCAGTGGACGGCTGTCGGCCGCCTTCGCCAGTTCCGCCAGCAGGGCGAGCGAAGCGGAATCGGCATGCTGGATGTCCTCGATCACGACGACCAGCGGCCCGGTCTCGCTCCGCTGCAGCAGTTGGCGAAGGATTGCCCTGCGGACCAGCCGGTTCCGGCTATGTGGGTCCAGCCTGGCCCAGGACTCGGGCGGCGCCTGCTCGTCGAAGAGCGCAAGCAGCGCGCTGCGGAGCTGGGGATCGCGTTCTTCGCTGCTGCCGTCCTCTGCCGCCGGCTCGCCGTGATGCAGATCGCGGAGGAGCGACTGGAAGGAATAGAAGGGCGGTGCCTCGTGATAGCGATCGACGGCACCGCGGGCGATGACGGCGCCTCCCTTGAGCGATGCAAGAAAGCGGTTGATCAGACTGGTCTTGCCAATGCCCGCCTCGCCGATCACCAGCAGGAGACCGCCTGTGCCGGCGCGGGCGGCGTGGAAGGCCTCGGTCAGCACGGCGCTCTCCCGGCGACGGCCGACGAAGAGGCCGGCGCTCCGGGGGCCGCTTGCGTCCTGCAGACTGCGATTCAGCACGAAGAGCGGCAGGGGCCTGGCCAGGCCCTTGATCTCCATCGAGCCGAGGGTTGCGGTGGCGAAGTGTTCCTAAACCAGCGCGTTGGTGGTCTCGCTGAGCACTGCCCGGCCGGCGGGGGCGGCCTGTTGCAGGCGCGAGGCGATGTGCACCGTGGCACCGGTGGCATCGTAGTCCACCGAGAAGTCGTTGGCGGTTGTCCCCACGACGACCTCGCCGGAGTGCAGCCCGATCCTGACCTCCAGGACGTCCTCGGTGCGGCGCGCGCGTTCCAGGATCTCCAGCACCCTGAGGGCTGCATGGCAGGAGCGCTCGGCGTGATCCTCCTGCGCGAAGGGGGCGCCGAACATGGCCAGCAGCCCGTCGCCGGCGGAACTGAGGATGGTGCCGCCGAACTCGTGAATGGCACCGGTCGCCAGCGCCAGGGCGCGGGAGAAGAGCGCGTGCGCCTCTTCCGGATCGCGATCCCTGATTGCTGCCAGCGAGCCGATCATGTCGACGAACATGACGGTGACGAACTTGCGCTCGAGCAGGGACGAGCGCTCGTTGCCGGGGGCTTGCCGCGCCGGTGGTCCAGGGACGAGGTCCAGCCGCTTGCCGCAGGACCCACAGAACTTCGCGTCCGCAGGTGCCAGCGCTCCGCAGTGCGGGCAGGGGCGCGGCACCGGCGCACCGCAGGCGCCGCAGGCCGCGGCACCGGCGGTCAGGGTCTCTCCGCAGGTAGGGCAGAAGGCTGGAGCCACGCCCGGACCCCGTGGCTGCATGGGGCGCGACCTAGCAGATGGCCTCCAGCAGGCAGGCCGCGGCCACGCCACACTGCATGGAGACCAGGGCGCGCGGCTCTCCCAGCGCCCGCTGCGGCGCATGCAGCGCGATGCAGCGGCGTATGTCCTCGGCGCTGTGCGGCCCCGCGTTCTTCACCACGACGTCGCTGATCAGGGCGGCCTTGTTGGCGACGGTGAGCTGCGAACCGATCAGGGTCCAGGAGGCGGAGACATGCTCCGATCCGCGTAGCTGCAGCTCGGCACGTACGGCGACCTCGGTGATGGCGAAGGGGTCGTCCTTCTCCTGCCCGGGAGTGACGTCGAGCGCGCCGCAGAGGTCGCCGACACCGAAGGGTGCGAAGAAGGCGCCTTGCCAGGGTGTGCTTTCGCCTTCCGCCAGGTCCGGCGCGCAGACCCAGAGGTAGAAGGGCGTGCCGTCGGTCCGTGTTGCGGCGCCCAGGAACTCCCGCTCGTCGATCGCCGCGGCCGGCAGGCCCAGGGTTTGCGCTGCGGCACGCCCGCGCGTCTGCATCTTGTAGAACTGCTCGACCGGGTGCGGAAAGATCTCAGGTGTTCCACCTGGTAACACTGCAATGAGACACGACATCGTTGCCTCCCTCTCTTAGTTACGTCTCTGACGTGTGGCCGTTTAAGAGCGAAAAGATCTGAACTTAGAGAATTGTTTTAAATATATCAGCTTTCTGGAAGCCGGACAACGCGAAGAATGGTGAGGATTTGTGAGCAACAGTGGGGTTGATGGATCAAGAAAGCTCTTCTTTTATTTGTCGGATCGCCCGTCATGGCCAGCGTTGAAGGACAGCTCGCCGGGGCGTTGCGGCCGCTCCAAAGCGTCCCGCGAACGCTGTTCCTGGTCCGAAACGATCGCGATTTCCGTGGCTTGACCTGGATCAGTGCATCGGGCGAGGGCAGCGCGCAGCTTAGGACCAAGGGCGCGCGCCTGGGACCTGACGTCGCCGTCGGGTATTGAGGGTTGTGCCTTGGTGTGCCTCGCGTAGCATTGACCTACCCCCCCAACACGGCCCGATGGCGTGGTCGATACGGTCAGGGAGTGATACTTTGCAGGACGAACGAACGGCAGGCGGCGACGGCCGGACCGCGGTTCTAGCCAAGCAGGCGCTGGGGGATCTGATCGTCCTGCTGCGTGAGGAGGGCTATCTCGTCGTCGGCCCCACGCGCGTCGACGGTGCCATCCTCTACGAGGAACTCGACGGGCTGGAGGATCTGCCGGCCGGCTGGACCGATCGGCAGGAGGGCGGCAGCTACCGCCTGGAGCGGCGCGACGACGACGCGCTCTTCGGATATGTCGTGGGGCCGCAGAGCTGGAAGCGCTATTTCCACCCCGAACGCCTGCGCCTCTGGCGGGCGCGTCGCGCGGGCAATGAGATCAGCCTGGTGGACGAGGCCGAGGCGCCGCCCAGGCTGGCGCTGATCGGCGCGCGGAGCTGTGAGCTCAGTGCCATCGCCATCCAGGACAAGGTCTTCCTCGGCTCCGCCTTCCGCGACGAGGACTATGCCGCGCGCCGCGAGGGGACCTTCGTGGTGGCGGTGAACTGTGGCCAGGCCGGTGGCACCTGCTTCTGCGTCTCGATGGGCACCGGTCCCAAGGCTGAGAGCGGCTTTGACCTGGCGCTGACGGAGATCCTGGACGAGGCAGAGCATCGCTTCCTGGTCGAGGCCGGGAGTGAGGCGGGGGCGACCATGCTGGCCAAGCTCTCCAGCCGCGCGGCCATGCCGGCGGATCTGGCGGCCGCCGAGACGGCGGTGGCACGAGCGCGCCAGCAGATGGGACGCAACCTCGATACCGCGGGCCTGAAGGAGCTGCTGCAGCAGAACCCGGAGCATCCGCGCTGGGACGAGGTGGCCGAGCGCTGCCTCTCCTGCGCCAACTGCACGATGGTCTGCCCGACCTGCTTCTGCACCACGGTGGAGGAGACCAGCGAGCTGGACGGCAGCCATGCCGAACGCTGGCGACGCTGGGATTCCTGCTTCACCCTCGACTTTTCCTACATCCACGGCGGCACCGTGCGCGACAGCGGCAAGTCGCGCTATCGCCAGTGGATGACCCACAAGCTGGCGAGCTGGGTCGACCAGTTCGGCAGCTCCGGCTGTGTCGGCTGCGGGCGCTGCATCACCTGGTGTCCGGTCGGCATCGACATCACCGAAGAAGCGGCGGCCATCCGTGCCGAGCAGGAGGGAGAGGGCCAATGAAGGAGATCGCTGACCTGCTGGACCAGCACCCCTTTACCGAGGGGCTGGAGGGCGAGGTGGTGGAGCTGATCGCCGGCTGTGCGCGCAACGTGGTGTTCCAGGCCGGCGACTACGTGGCGCGCGAGGGCGAGCCGGCCGACTACTTCTACCTGATCCGTCACGGCACCGTGGCGCTGGAGATGTTCGAACCGGGCCGCGGCACCTTCACCTTCCTCACCCTGAAGGCGGGCGAGCTGCTGGGCGCCTCCTGGCTGATCCCGCCCTACCGCTGGCACTACGACGCCCGCGCGGTTGAGCTGACCCGCGCCCTTGCCTTCGAGTGCGGCTGCCTGCGCGACAAGTGCGAGGCTGACCACCACGTCGGCTACGAGATGATGAAGCGCTTCATCCCGCCCTTGGTCGAGCGGCTGCGCACGGCGCGCCTGCAGGCCGCCGATCTTTACGGCAGCGGAGCCCGCTGACTCCATGCCGGATGATGTGATGCGGCCGCGCTTCCTCGCCACCGTCGCCCGGGTGCAGGAGACCGAGAGCGTGGTCACCCTAGATCTCGCATTGGAGCCCGGTGTGGACCCTGATGCGCCGGCCTTCGAGCCGGGGCAGTTCAACATGCTCTACGCCTTCGGTGTGGGCGAGGTCGCGATCTCGATCAGTGGTGACGCCACCCTGCGCGACCGCGTGGTCCACACCATCCGTGCCGTCGGGCCGGTGAGCCAGGCGCTCGCCGGCCTGCAGGTGGGCCAGCAGGTGGGGGTGCGCGGCCCCTTCGGCTCGAGCTGGCCGGTGCGCGAGGCGACGGGCAGCGACGTGCTGGTGATCGCCGGCGGCATCGGGATGGCGCCGCTGCGCCCCGCGCTCTATCATCTGCTGCACAACCGCCGGAACTACGGCCGCGTGGCCCTGCTCTACGGCGCGCGCAGCCCGGAGGAGCTGCTGTTCCGCGAGGAGCTGCAGGAGTGGCGCCAGACGCCGGACCTGCAGGTGCGGGTCACGGTCGACCGGGCCGGGCCCGACTGGCTCGGCGACGTCGGCCTGGTGACCAAGCTGCTGCCCAAGCTGGACTACGATCCGCCCGACACCGTGGCGCTGATCTGCGGACCCGAGGCGATGATCCGCTTCACCGCCATGGGGCTGGAGGAGAGCGGGGTCGACCCGAACCGCATCTACGTCTCGATGGAACGCAACATGAAGTGCGCCATCGCCCAGTGTGGTCACTGCCAGTTCGGTCCGCACTTCGTCTGCAAGGACGGACCGATCTTTCCGCTGACGGCGGTGCGCGACCTGATGAACGTCCGGGAGATCTGACATGACCCAGCCTGGCCGACCCAAGCTCGCGGTCTGGAAGTTCGCCTCCTGCGACGGCTGCCAGCTCAGCCTGCTGGACTGCGAGGACGAGCTGCTGGCGGTCGCCGATGCGGTCGAGATCGCGGTCTTCGCGGAAGCGACTCGGGCGGTGGTCGCGGGCCCCTACGACCTCTCGCTGGTCGAGGGCTCGGTCACCACGGCGCACGATGCCGAGCGGATCAAGCAGATCCGCGAGCAGTCGGCGGCACTGATCACCATCGGCGCCTGCGCCACCGCGGGCGGCATCCAGGCGCTGCGCAACTTCCAGGACGTCGAGGACTTCACCGCCGCGGTCTACGCCCGGCCGGACTACATCTCGACCCTGGCCACCTCGACCCCGATCTCGGACCACGTGGCGGTCGATTTCGAGCTGCGCGGCTGTCCGATCAACAAGAACCAGCTGCTGGAGGTGGTGGCCGCCTTCCTGAGCGGGCGGCGGCCGAACACGCCGGGGCACAGCGTCTGCGTCGACTGCAAGCTGCGCGGCAACACCTGCGTGATGGTGGCCCACGGCACCCCCTGCCTGGGGCCGGTGACCCATGCCGGCTGCGGCGCCATCTGCCCGGCCTACGACCGCGGTTGCTACGGCTGCTTCGGGCCGATGGAGAGCCCCAACACCAAGGCGCTGAGCGCCGAGTGGCAGCGCCTCGGCGTCGACCAGGACCGGCTGAAGCGCACCTATCACAGCTTCAACGCTTGGGCGGAGCCGTTCCGCAGCGAGGGAGAGAGCCATGGCTCCTAGGACGATCTCCGCCGACTACCTCGCCCGCGTCGAGGGCGAGGGGGCGATGCACATCCAGATCGTCGGCGACAAGGTCGAGGAGGTGCGCCTCGAGATCTTCGAGCCGCCGCGCTTCTTCGAGGCTTTTCTGCGCGGCCGCAGCTTCACCGAGCCGCCGGACATCACCGCGCGCATCTGCGGCATCTGCCCGGTCGCCTACCAGATGAGCGCGGTGCAGGCCCTGGAGGCGGCGCTGGGCATCGAGGTCGACCAGGCGGTGCGCGACCTGCGCCGCCTGCTCTATTGCGGGGAGTGGATCGAGAGCCACGTGCTGCACGTCCACATGCTGCATGCGCCCGACTTCCTGGGCTATGCCGGCGCCATCGAGATGAGCAAGGACGTCCCCGGCGTGGTCGAGCGCGGCCTCAGGATGAAGAAGGCCGGCAACGCCATCGTGCAGACCCTGGGCGGGCGCGAGATCCATCCGATCAACGTGCGCGTCGGCGGCTTCTACAAGGCGCCCTCGCGCAAGGCTTTCCAGGCGCTGGTGTCCGAGCTCTCCTGGGCCCGCGACGCGGCCGCCGACACGGTGCGCTGGGTCGCCTCCTTGGAGATACCGGAGTTCGAGCGCAACTACGCCTTCGTCGCGCTCTCCCACCCGCACGACTACCCGATGAACGAGGGGCGCATCGTCTCCTCCACCGGGCTCGACATCGCCGCGGCCGAGTACGAGACCTACTTCGAGGAGGAGCACGTCCCGCACTCCACCGCGTTGCATGCCCACTTCGTCGGCGGCGGCAACTACCTGGTCGGGCCGCTCGCCCGCTTCAACCTGAACGCCGAGCGCCTGGCGCCGATGGCCCGCGCGATGGCGGCCGAGGTCGGGCTGGAGGTGCCCTGCCGCAACCCCTTCCGCAGCATCGTGGTGCGTGCGGTCGAGGTGCTGCACGCCTTCGAGGTGGCGCTGGAGCTGATCGAGCGCTACCGTCCGCCGGAGAGCGCGGCCACCCTGGCCGAGCCGGGGGCGGGCGAGGGCTGTGGCTGCACCGAGGCGCCGCGCGGCATCCTCTTCCACCGCTACAAGCTGGATCCGGACGGCAAGATCCTGGAGGCGCGGATCGTGCCGCCGACCTCGCAGAACCAGCCGACCATCGAGGACGACCTGCGCCATCTGGTCGAGGCCAACAGCCGGCTGGCCGACAACGACCTGCAGTGGCGCTGCGAGCAGGCGATCCGCAACTACGACCCCTGCATCTCCTGCTCGACCCACTTCCTGAAGCTGACGGTCGACCGCCAGTGACAGGGGTGATTGGGTGACCGGGTTGGCCGGAGCCGGCCGCCTGGTGGTGGTCGCCCCCGGCAATACGCTGCGCGGCGACGACGGCCTGGGGCCGGCCGTCGCCGCGCGCCTGCGTGCGCTCTTTCCCGAACTGCCGATCCTGACCGGTGCGGCCGACGCGCTCTCGATTCTCGCCTTCTGGGAGGGCGCGGAGGCGGCATACCTGGTCGATGCCGCGGTGACCGGCGCCGAGTCCGGCCACCTGCACCGCCTGGACCTCTCGGCCCAGCCCCTGCCGAAGGAGATGGCGCGCTGCTCCAGCCACGGCCTGGGCCTCGCCGAGGCGCTGGCCTTAGGGCGGTCTCTCGGCCGTCTGCCGGAACGGGTGACCCTGCTGGCCGTCGAGGCTGCGGGTTTTGCGCCGGGAACCGGCCTCTCGCCTGCGGTCGCCGACAGGGTGGAGCCGCTGGCGGCCGAGATCGCGGCGTCGGTGCGGGGGCATGACTGTGCCAAAGAGGGTAGAGGGTGAAGGCCGCGTAGCTCGGTCCTTCGGCCAAGCCGAAGGACAACAAAATTATTAAATATCAATGAATTGCCGGCCTGCGGCTTGACCCTAGGACCGCTGCTCCTTTGCCTGTGCCTTGGAGCGGATCGCGATCAGGTGGAATCACCTGACCGCGTGAATCCGCTCTATGTTTCAAAGGTGTAGAGCAGGATTCAGACGCCAGATCGTTTCGATCTGGTGTCATCCTGCTCTAGACGTTCTTCTCCCAACCGATATCCCGCACCACAAGACCCCACAGCCTGCGGCCGGCAGCCGGGCAGTTGGGCCCGCATGCGGGCTTCAAAGAGGGGCATTCCAGACGGGCGGCAGTGTCTGCACGTCTTTGGTGGTGTCGTAGCTTCAATAATTTTCAATATCAGGTTGACTCGACCGCACGCGCCCAAGACAGTTGAAGAAATTCTGCCAACCGATCCGCGGATTCGATTTAAATCGTATCGAATGGAGGACAGGACTGTGCTTAGATTTGGTAGAATTCCTTGAATTCATGTCATTTACAATGGCTATGGCGCGGATGGAATTGTCTGGATAGGGGGAGTGAATCCGCTGCATGGGGGAGCTGACATCGAGAGAGTCTGCGTTGGCAGCGTGGATGACGAGTAATTCTGAAGCGACGTGCTTCTCTACGGAAGGAGGGGTGACGATTACGTGCTTCGGCGCGGACCGATCGGACACGAACGTCATCCTGACCGGCGGCACGGTGAGTGGAGGGAGCCTGGAAGAGCAATCCCCGGTGAAAGGGAGGTATCCGGAACATCCGGATTGCGAGGGGCGAAAGGGGGCGAGGCGATGTCGGCCATGTTCGGCGGTGCCTGCATGACCGGGACCAGATCGGTACTACGCAGCACCGGGAATGCGAGGAGTGCGGGCTGGGCTCGCCATGGTCGTGCACATCGCGGCGTCAAGCAATCCTTGGTTCGTCGTCCCTATCGGGCGATGGCAATCAAACCGGCCACACGGGGCCTGGCGTGGCGTGATCGGGGTCTCTGCCGAGGCTCCGCTCATCGGGCGGACTGCAAAAGATAAATCTCGACTGAGAACGGGGAAGAGGAATCGACGTGAGCATCTTCATCGGGGACAGCAATCCGAATACGATCACCGGCAGTGTCGTTGCGGACACCATGTTCGGTTATGGCGCGAACGATCGGCTCTATGGTTTGGGCGACGCCGACGAGCTCTATGGGGGCAACGACAGCGACATCCTTTTCGGCGGCGACGGCAACGACACTCTGCGTGGAGACAGCGGCACTGACTTCCTGCTGCTGGGAGGAAGTGGTGTAGACCGCATCTTCGGCGGGTCCGGCGGCGACACCACCTTCGATGGCGGCAGCGGCGTGGACACGGTTTTTGGCGGACCTGGTGACGATGCGACCCTTCTTGGTGGTTTGGGTGTGGTCAGCGACACCATCTTCGGAGGCAGCGGCAAGGACTCCACCCTGGTAGGCAATGGTGGAGACGATGCCCTCTACGGTGACAGCGGCGGCGATACCTACTTCTTGGGCCTTAGCGGCACTGACCGCCTCTATGGAGGTGCGGGCGACGATCTGGTGCTGTCTGGCGGCAGTGGCGACGATCGAATTGCCGGCGGCGATGGCGACGACACACAACTGCTCGGCTCTTACGGGAGTGATACCCTGTTCGGTGGTAGTGGGAATGAATCTGGTCTTTTTGGAGGGTCAGGCATAGACAAGGTGCTCGGTGGTAGCGGGAACGACACACTACTGGAGGGAGGTTCGGGCGACGACCTCCTCTTCGGCGGCGACGGTATGGATCAAGGGCTGTACGGTGGTCTGGGAAACGACGCGCTCTATGCCGGGACTGGCTCTGCAGCAGCCACCTTTCGCGGCGGTTCCGGTTTCGACCAGCTTAACGGTCAGAACAGTGACGCAAACACCTCCTTCTTCGGTGGATCCGGACGCGATTTCCTCTTCGGCGGGTCCGGCACGGATGATTTATTCTTCGGTGACACCGGGGGAGACGGCATCAATGGACTGGACGGATCGGATAGCCGCCTCTACGGAGGCAGCGGCAACGATGTTGTGGTGGGGGGGAGCGGCAACGATCGAGGCCTGGCGGGCGGCGCCGGCGTGGACTACGTGCTCGGAGACAGCGGCGCCGACACCTCCATCATTGGTGGGGACGGACGCGACGGCCTCTATGGCGGCGACGGGGATGACACCATCGTCGTTGGGGATAACGGCAACGATCAGATATTCGGCGACAGCGGTGATGACGTCGTGCTCGACGGCCGCAGCGGTCGGGACAGCGTCTACGGCGGCAGCGGGAACGACAGCGCCGTGTTCGGCGGCTCGGGCAACGACAGCCTCTTCGGCGATGACGGAAACGACAGGACCCTGGCCGGCTTCGCGGGAGACGACCTGCTCTACGGCGGCAGCGGCGCCGACTACTCCTTCTACGGCGGCCAGGGTGACGACAGCATCTTTGGCGGCGATGCGAGTGACGTCCGCTTGTTTGGCGACACCGGCGCGGACCGGCTGTCAGGTGGGCAGGGCGACGACGTCAGCTTGCGTGGACGCAGCGGCAATGACACGCTCTTCGGCGGCAGTGGCGACGACAGCGACCTGACCGGGGACCAGGGGGACGACGACCTGCGCGGAGACAGCGGCAACGACCAGCTCTTCGGCGGGTCGGGCAAGGACCAGCTGCGCGGGCAGGACGGCGACGACAGCCTGACCGGAGACTCGGGCGTCGACACGCTCTTCGGCGACGACGGAAAGGACAGGGCCTTCGGCGGCGCCGGCAACGATCGGCTGGGCGGAGGATCGGGCAGCGACTTCCTCGATGCCGGCATCGGCTCGGACCGCCTGAACGGCGGCTCAGGCGTCGATACCGCCGCCGGCGGGGTGGCGAACGACACCTTCATCGTCGACACGGCGGCGGACGTTGTGCTGGAGACCGCGGCCGGCGGGGCCGAGGACGTGCTGCGCTCCGACGCCCTGGCCTACACCCTGGCCGGCGGGAGCGACGGCCATGTCGAGCGCGCCAACATCAACAATTCGGCCGGCGCGGGCAGCCTGATCGGCAACGAGTTCGCCAACACCCTGGTCGGCAACAGCGCGGCCAATCTGCTGAAAGGCAAGGGCGACGACGACATCCTGAACGGCCGTGGCGGGATCGATACCCTGGAGGGCAACTTCGGCAACGACACCTTCGTGGTCGACACTCAGGCCGACCGGGTGATCGAGCGTAGCGGTCAGGGGACAGATCTGGTGCGCGCCGAGGTGGACTACACCCTGCCGGACGGCAGTGCCACGGCCTTCGTCGAGAACCTGCGCCTGCAGGGTGGCAAGGGTGACATCGACGGTAGCGGCAACAGCCTGGACAACACCATCGAGGGCAACAGCGGCGCCAACGACCTGCGCGGCTTCGACGGTGCCGACGAGATCCGGGCCGGCGATGGCGACGACCGTGTCTTCGGTGGGGCCAAGGCCGATGTCCTGCGCGGCGAGAGCGGCGCCGACCTCATCGCCATGGGCAGCGGCGACACGGTCTTCGGCGGCTCCGGCGGGGACGTCTTCCGCTTCAACGGCGATTCCCTGGGCAACGGCGGCAGTGGTGGTCCGGTGATCCGGGATTTCGACGGAGTATCGCTGAACGCCGCCAACGGTGCCGACAAGCTGGTCTTTGCCACCGGCCTGGAGGTCGGCAACTTCGCCTACATCGGTGCGGCCGCCTTCTCCGGCGGCGGCAACTCCGAGGCCCGCTTCGCCGGCGTGCGACAGATCCAGGTCGACCAGGACGGCGACGGCTCGGTCGACCAGGCCTTCCTGGTCGACGGCGTCACCCTCGCCAACCTACTGACGGCGACCGACTTCGTCTGGCTTTCCTGACCGTCAGGGTGGTCTGCCTGCCGGAAGCAAGTGTCCTAGACCCTGCAGACGGCGGGCAGGTCGTTCGCCATCCTGGAGGGGGTGAGGCTTGTGTTGAAAGGTCCTACGGTCAAGCCGTAGGACGACAAGTTACCTAATTCAAAAGTATAAAGAACTTGTCGTTCTATGGCCTGACCGAAGGGCCGCTGTGCCTTTGCCTGAGCGACAGACCTTCTTCCGCTAACCCTCGCCCCGCAGCCGCCGCAAACTGGCCTGCAGAACCTCCTCCGTGACGAGGGTATGGCGCTCGAAGACCTGGGGCGTTGCTGCAACCCCCTCCGACTGCCAGTAGTGGGCGTCGTAGACCTCGAAGCCGGCGGGCAAGACGGTGCCGGCCGGGGCGGTGCTGAGGAAGAAGTGCAGGCTGTTCTCCCGCGTCCGCTCGAACCAGCCCTTCTCGTCGAAGGTGCCGGAGAAGATCCCGACGCTCTGCGGAAATCGCTCGAACAGCATGTGCGTCTTGGTTCCGCATCGGCTGCAGAACTGGATGTGGATCCGCTTGCCGCTGCCCTCGCTGACATGGGTGTAGGTTGCGGGCGCGCCGCGGGTCAGGCGGAAGTGTTCCTTGTCGAACAGCGTTTCCACCAGGTAGGCGCTGCCGGTGGCGCGCTGGCAGAAGTTGCAGTGGCAGTTGATGATGTCTCGCGGTGCGCCCTGCACCTCATACGCGATCTCGCCGCATAGGCAGCGCCCAGACTGCATCCCGCTCTCCGCCCCCCGTCTCCATTCTCACCGTAGACTGTGGATGAAGGCGATCACGTTGTCGACGTCGCTGGGCGAGAGGATGAACTGGGTCATCGGCCAGTGCGGGCTTTGCAGGAAGTCCCGCAGGCGCTGGTCGGTGTAGGTGTTGGGGTCGTCCGCGATCATCTGGAAGGCAGGCGCGTTCAGCTCGGCCTTCTCGAAGCGTGCCTCCAAGCCCGGGACCTCGTGACAGGCGGTGCAGCGCTCGGCGATCAGGCTCTTGGCGGCCTCCGCATTGCCCTCGGCCAGTGCCGCGCTGGCCGGAACCCAAGCACAGGACAGTGAAAGCAAGATCCAAGTAGCTATGCGCATGGCGTTCCACCTCCCAGAAGAAGAAATGCTATCTGCTGTTTCGATAGAGGTCAAACCGCTCTTGGCTGCGAACTCACTCCTTCGGAAAATGCCGTTCCAGGCGGTCGAAGGCCTCCTCGATCGCCGTGTCCTCGACGCAGTAGGCCATGCGGACGTGGTGCTCCCCGCTCGGGCCGAAGGCGCTGCCCGGTGTCACCACCACGCCGCATTCGGCCACCAGGTGCGTGGCGAAGCTCAGCGAATCCTGGTGCGGCATCAGCAGCCTGGGAAAGACGTAGTAGGCACCCTGCGGCCGGGCGTAGGAGAAGGCGTGAGACATCGCGTCCAGCCGCTCGCAGATCAGCGCCCGCCGCCGCTCCAGCACGGCCGAGAACTCGGCGATGTGGTCGGGCGGAGCTTTCAGCGCCGCCAGAGCCGCGACCTGGGCAATGCGCGGCGCACAGATCACCGTGGCGTCGTGCACCTTCAGGACCTGCGGTTTCAGCTCGGGCGGCAGAACTGCGTAGGCGATCCGCCAGCCGCTCATCGCGTAGCTCTTCGAGAAGGTGAAGTGGTAGGCAAGGCTGTCCTTCAACTCCGGCAGCGAGGCGAGGTTGAAGCTGGTCGGCTCGCTTCCGTAGGTGAAGCGGGAGTAGGGATCGTCCAGCACCAGCAGGACGCCGCGCGCCAGCGCAATCTCGCCGACCCGCCGCAGTGCGGCCTCGGTGAAAATACGGCCGGTGGGATTGGAGGGGGTGACCAGGACGATCGCCTTGGTGCTCGGTCCGACCAAGCGCTCCAGTGCGCCCGGATCCAGGGACCAGTCCTCGTCCTCGTTCAGCTTCCAGGGCACCGGCCGACCGCCGCAGAGGCGGATCTGCAGGTAGTGCGAGCTGAAGCCGGGATCGGTCAGGATCACTTCGTCGCCCGGCTCCAGCAGGGTGTGGAACAGGGCATTCAGGCCCTGCATGTTGCCGGCGGTCACGATGATCTGGCGGTCGGGGTCGACCGCGACACCGGTGCGCGCCTGGTGCTCGGCAGCCGCGGCCTCGCGCAGCTCCTTCACGCCGTCGGGCAGCGCGTACTTGCCGATGTCGGGATCGGCGGCGAGCGCGTCCGCCACCGCGCGGCGGATCGGCTCGGGCGTCGGGAAGGAGGGCAGGCCCCAGGCCAGGGAGACGGAGCCGGGCGTCGCCGCGCCCAGCATCGCCATGCGCTTGATCGCCGAGACCTCGATCCTGGCGACTGCCCGCGAGATGCGGGAGGGGCGGTCAGAAGCGGCGGCCATAGGACATCGCCCGACGTACGCGCTCGACCGCCAGCGCTTGGGCGGCGGCCATCGGCGTCACCTTCTCCTCGCGGGCCCTGGTCAGCACCGCGCGCGTGTTCTCCCGAACCTTCTCCTCGATGATGTGCAGGGCCTGGGCCTGGCTGCCGCCGCGGTACTCCACCGCCGCGCAGATCACCCCGCCGGCATTGGCGATGAAGTCGGGGACGGAGAGGATGCCGCGGCGGGCCAGTTCCTCCTCCATCCCGGGCGCCACGGCGATGTTGGCGCCCGAGACCACGACCTTGGCCTTGATCCGCGCCACCGTGTCGGCGCGGATCACGTCGGGCCGGGCTGCCGGGATGAAGTAGTCGCAATCCACGTCCAGGATGGCGTCGCGGTCACTGCTGCCACAGCCGCCGAGGCCGCCGACACTGCCGCTCGCCTTGGCCTCGGCCAGGGCGGTCAGCTCCAGGCCGGCTGGATCCAGCGCGCAGCCGCGGGAATCGGAGACGGCGACGATGCGGGCACCACGCTGGGTGAGGAAGCGGGCGGCGTGGCGGCCGACCGAGCCGTAGCCCTGGATCGCGATCCGCGCGCCCTCCAGCGGGATGCCGGCGAAGGACTGGGCCTCCTCGGCCGCCACCGCTACGCCCAGGCCGGTGGCGCCGATCACGTCGAGCGGGATGCCGCCGATCTCGGGCGGCAGGCCGACGGCGCGGCCGGTCTCGTCGCGGACCCAGGCCATGGCGACCTCGTTGCTGCCCATGTCGGGACCCGGAATGTAGTCGCGGATATCGGCGATGCGGCGCGCGAAGGCGCGGACCAGGTGCTCCTTCTCCTTCGGCGGTATCTTTGGATCGGCGAGGATGATCGACTTGCCGCCGCCATGCGGCAGGCCGGCGGCCGCGTTCTTCAGGGTCATCGCGCGGGCCAGCCGCCGGCATTCCTCGACCGTGCCCTCCAGGGTCAGGCGGACGCCGCCGATCGAGGGGCCGGCGGCCACGTTGTCGACCACCACCAGGGCCTTCAGGCCGCAGCCGGGATCGGCCAGTTCCGCCACCATCTGGGGGCCCAGGTCGTTCAGCTCGCCGGCGTCCTCCGCCATGTCATGTCTCCTTCTCGAGGTCCTCGATCAGCGCCTTCAGGAAGCGGGCCGCCTCGCCGCCGGTGACCACGCGATGGTCGAAGGTCAGCGACAGCGGCAGCAGCCGGCGCACGGCCGGCTGGCCGTCGACCGCTACCACCCTGGGTGCGATGCGCCCGGCCGAGACGATGGCGACCTGCGGCGGCACCACCACCGGGGCCGCCCAGCGGCCGGCGATCATGCCGAAGTTCGACAGCGTGATGCTGGCGCCGCGCAGCTCCTCCGGCGGGATCGCACGGGCCACCACGTCGGCCTTCAGCCGCTCAAGCCCGGCTCGCAGGCTCGCCGCGTCGCGCGCGCCGACGTCGCGCAGCACCGGCACGAAGAGGCCATCCGGCGTGTCCACCGCGATCCCCAGATCCACCCTCTGCAGCAGCCGGCGGCCCCCGGCTGCCGCGTCGAACCGGGCGTTGAGTGCGGGTTCCGCCGCTGCCGCCACGGCAAGGGCACGGGCCAGCCGCACGGTAACGTCGGCGGTCTCGTTGGCCCAGGTGTCGACGTCGGCCTCGTCGGACACTGTTGCCGGCACCACCGCGGCATGGGCCTCGGCCATCCGCCTGGCCATGGCGCGGCGCACGCCGCGTAGGGGCTCCAGCGGTCCTGCAGCTGAGGAAGTGGCGGCCGCACGCCGGACGTCGTCTGTGGTGATCGCCCCCTCCGGGCCGCTGCCGGAGAGGCTCGTCAGATCGACGCCCTCGCGTTCGGCCAGGGCCCGCACGGCCGGCGCGGCACGCACCCGGCCGCCGCGCTGCTTCGGCCTTTCCGCTATGGTCTCGGTCGGCGGTGGGGTCTCCTCCTGCGGCAGCTCGCCGACGATGGCGCCGGGTTCGCTCCCGGCGCCGGCTTCCTCGAACTCGACCAGCGGGCTGCCGACCTGGATCATCTCACCCTCGGCGCCGTGCAGGGCGGCGATGCGGCCGGCCCGGGGCGAGGGTACCTCGACCACCGCCTTGTCGGTCTCGACCGAGACCAGCGGCTGGTCGACCACCACGTGGTCGCCGACCGACACGTGCCAGGTCACGATCTCGGCCTCGTGCAAGCCTTCGCCCAGGTCGGGCAGGGTGAAGGTGCCCTCTGCCATGGCCCGCTACCCGAAGGCCAGGACGCGCCGGCAAGCGGCGAGGATGCGCGCCTCGGAGGGCAGGTAGGCCTTCTCCAGGCGCAGCAGCGGCATCACGGTATCCCAGCCGGCGACCCGCACCACCGGCGCCAGCAGCGACAGCAGTCCCTCCTCAGCCAGGCGGGCGGCGATCTCGGCGCCGAAGCCGCCGGTCAGCGCCGCCTCCTGCACGATGACGCAGCGCCCGGTCTTGCCGACCGAGGTCAGCACCGTCGCCATGTCCGGCGGCTTCAGGGTGGCGAGGTCAATGACCTCGGCCTCGACCCCCTCGCCGGTCAGGGCCTCGGCGGCGGCCAGGGTCTCCTGCACCATGGCGCCCCAGGTCACCAGGGTGAGGTCGCTGCCCGCGCGCAGCACGAAGGCGCGGTCCAGCGGCAGGGCCTTGCCGTCGTCCTCCACCGCCTCCTTGTGCGCCCGGTAGAGCCGCTTGGGCTCCAGGAAGACCACCGGGTCGGGATCGCGGATCGCCGCCAGCAGCAGGCCGTAGGCGCGCTGCGGCGAGGAGGGGATCACCACCCGGAGCCCCGGAATGTGGGCAAGCAGCGCCTCGGTGCTCTCCGAGTGGTGCTCGGGCGCGCCGATGCCGCCGCCGAAGGGTGCGCGTAGCACCAGCGGACAGGTGAGCCGCCCGCGGGTGCGGTTGCGCAGCCGGCTGGCGTGGTTCAGGAGCTGGTCGATGGCCGGGTAGAGGAACCCCATAAACTGGATCTCGGCGACCGGCTTCAGGCCCACGGCCGCCATGCCCACGCTGGTGCCGGCGATCGCGCCCTCGGCCAGCGGAGTATCGAGCACGCGCTCCTCGCCGAAGCGGGCGAGTAGGCCGTCGGTGGCGCGGAAGACACCGCCGTCGACACCCACGTCCTCGCCCAGGACCACCACGTCGGGATCCTCTTCCAGCGCGCGCGCCAGGGCCAGGGTGACGGCGCCGACCAGGGTGGTCTCAGGCATCGTCTGCCTCCCCGGCGAGCGCGCGCCGCTGTGCCTCCAGGTCCGCCGGCAGGGTGGCATAGAGGCTGTCGAACATCTCGGTCGCCGCGGCCGGCGGCTGCGCCAGGTAGGCGACCACACCGGCCTCGATCTCGGCGGCGACCTCCTCCAGCAGGGCGACCTCGTCCTCCTTGCTCCACCAGCCGCGCGCGGTGAGGTAGCCGCGCAGGCGCAGCAGCGGCTCCGCCTTCCAGTGGGCGCCGACCTCCTCGCTGTCGCGATAGCGGCCGGCGTCGTCGGCGGTGGTGTGGTCCGAAAGGCGGTAGGTCACGGCCTCCATGAGCTGCGGGCCGGCACCCGCGCGGGCGGCGGCCAGCAGGCGTTCGGCCACGCTGGTGACGGCGACCAGATCGTTGCCGTCCACCTGCTCGCCCGGAATGCCGGCGGCGAGCGCCTTCTGGGCATAAGTCCTGGCCGCGGTCTGCCTGGCCTTGGGCACGGAGATCGCCCAGGCGTTGTTGCTGACCACCATCAGCAGCGGCGCCTTCCAGGCCCCGGCGCAGTTCAGCGCTTCGTAGAAGTCTCCCTTGGAGGTCCCGCCGTCGCCGACGAAGCAGACCGCCGCCGCCGGCTCCTTGCGGTGCTTGAGGGCGTAGGCGACGCCGGCCGCATGGAGGCACTGGCTCGCCACGGGGATCGCGATCGGGAAGTCGCGGCCGAACTCCGGCGCGGCGCTGCCGCGCTCGTCGCCGCCCCAGTAGGCCAGGAGGGCCTGGAGCGGCGCGCCGCGCCAGAGCTGGGCCGAGGCCTCGCGGTAGGAGGGCAGCAGCACGTCCTCGGGCATCATCGCCGCGGCGACGCCGACCCCGATCGCCTCCTGCCCCAGCGAGGAGGCGAAGGTGCCGAGCCGGCCGGTGCGTTGCAGCGAGACCGCCTTGGCGTCGAACTGGCGGGTCAGGGCCATGCCACGATAGAGCGCGATCAGACGGTCCCGGTCTTCCGCGACATCTTCCGCGCCCGGCGGCAGGTCTTCAGCGAGGCTTCCATCCGCTGCGATGCAGCGGGTGCAGGGAATCTCGAAGCTCGCGGCCTTGCTAACGCTCTTGACCATGACGCGCCGGTTCCGTTTCCGCGTTACCCTCTTGCACTTGGTCGGCACCGAGGTGCCGTGCAAGCCCCGGCTGGGACATGGCAGCCGGCAAAGGGCAAAAAGATGTCTGCGTTCATCGCCTTCTCCCAAGGGCGGGGCTCTGCTCCCACCTTGCCAGCATCGCAGCCTGGGTAAAGCGCTGCAATGATTTGGATCAGTGATCGGATGACCGGGCAAATCTGGCCGCTCAGGAATGACCCAGGTCATGGAGGCAGGGCCGCCCCGCAGTCAGGCTGAAGGCAAATTATCGTTTTCCAAGCGACGGAGGAGAAAGCCATGGAGCGAACCAGGATCGTGATCATGGGCGCGGCCGGCCGGGACTTTCATAACTTCAATGTGGCCTACCGCGACGACCCCTCTGTCGAGGTCGTGGCCTTCACGGCCGCGCAGATCCCCGGCATCGACGCCCGCAGCTATCCGCCGGAGCTGGCCGGCCCCGCCTACCCTGACGGGATTCCGATCTTGCCGGAGAGCCGGCTGGAGGAGGTCTGCGCCGAGCACAGCGTGCAGCGGGTGGTCTTCGCATACAGCGATATCAGCCACGAGCAGGCGATGCATCAGGCTTCGCGCTGCCTGGCGGCCGGGGCCGACTTCCTGGTGCTGGGGCCGCGGTCGACGCAGCTCGTCAGCCGCCATCCGGTGATCGCGGTGACCGCCATCCGCACCGGCTGCGGCAAGTCGCAGACGGCACGCTACATCGCGCGCTGGCTGCGCGAGCGCGGCTACAGGCCGGCGGTGATCCGCCATCCCATGCCCTATGGCCTGCTCGCCCGCCAGGCGGTGCAGCGCTTCGCCAGCGCCGCCGACCTCGACGTCGCCGCCTGCACCAACGAGGAGCGCGAGGAGTACGAGCCGCACATCGCCATGGGCGGCGTGGTCTTCGCCGGCGCAGATACCGCGGCCGTCCTGGCCCGGGCGGAAAGCGAGTCGGACCTGATCATCTGGGACGGCGGCAACAACGACTTCTCCTTCCTGCGTCCTGACCTGCACATCGTGCTGGCCGACGCCCTGCGTCCCGGTCAGGCCGCGCGTTACCATCCGGGCGAAGCGGTGGCGCGCAGGGCCGACGTCCTGGTGCTGAACAAGATCGATTCCGCCGCTGCCGGCGACATCGAGACGGTGCTCGGCGAGCTGCGCCGGCTGAACCCCACCGCGCCGATCGTGCGCGCGGCCTCGCCGGTCGTCGCCGACCGGCCGGAGGCGATCGAGGGCCACCAGGTCCTGGTCATCGAGGACGGTCCCACCGTCACCCACGGCGGCCGGCCACACGGGGCCGGCCTGGTCGCCGCTCAGCACTACGGTGCAGCCGAGGTCGTCGACCCCCGCGGGTTTGCCGTGCCCGCCATTGTCGAGCTCTATCGGAGCTATCCGCACCTCGGCCCGGTGCTGCCGGCCGTCGGCTACAGCGACCAGCAGCGCCAGGCCCTGTCCCAGACCATCGCCGCCAGCCCGGCCGAGACGGTGCTGATCGCCACGCCGATGGACCTGAGCGGCCTGGTGCCGGCGGACAAGACGGCGGTGCGGGTGCGCTACGACTACGCCGATGCCGGCGAGCCCAGGCTGGCGACGTTCCTCGAGCGCTTCTGCGCCGATCACAGGAAGGCGACAGGAGCGGGTTGAACTCCAAGCCGGCTTGCGGACAGACTCTCCCGGTGAGGAGGCCTGGCGACAAGGAGGTCGAGCATGCCCCGGTGGATCGATGCGGTCAGGATCGTGAGGGCAGACGCGCTACGGGCGGCGAAGACGGGACCCGGAGGGACCGGCCGGGCCACGGTCTTCGACTTCGCCGGTGACGGCACAGGCAAGACCTGGCTGGGGTCGGTGACCCTGCCGCCGGGCATGGCGACCGGGCCGCACCATCACGGCAGCACCGAGGTCGCCTTCTACCTTGTGCGCGGCCGCGTCGAGGTGCGCTGGGGCAAGCAGCTCGACTACGTCGCCGACCTGGAGCCGGGCGACTTCGCCCACTTCGCCCCAAATGTACCGCACCAGGAGCGCAACCTCTCGGAGGAGGAGACGGCCGAGCTGGTCGCGGTGCGCAGCGACCCCGATGCCGTCTTCGTCAAGCTGGACACGCCGGTGGTCGAGGCACCGGAGCGGCGCGCCTGAGCCTCACTCAGCCTGCGGCCGCCATCTCCTGGCGCAGCGCCCCGGTGGCGGCAAGGTCGAGCGCCAGGCTCTCGTCCTCGACCGAGCCGGTGAGCACCACGCCGTAGATCTCGCGGGCGCGCCGGGCGGTCTCGTAGCCTTCCAGCACGTCGCGCAGCACCCGGGCTGGGTCGCGTTCCAGCGGGTTGCCGTAGCCACCGCCGCCGGCGCTGTTGCCGTGCACCTTCTCGCCCTTGGCCAGACGTAGGATGGCAAGCCCGCCCAGCTCCTCCTCGTGGCCATTGGCGTTGATGCGGACGTGGCGGCAGGCGGCGCCGTCCTGGCCGCCGCGGACGCCCTTGGGGGCATAGACCGTGCCGTCGCAGGGCCAGATCACCTCCATCTGGTTCTCTCGCGGGCCGTAGCCGACCTCCAGGCCGGGCGCGCCGCGGAAGCGGCCGGCGCCGCCCGAGGCCGGGACGATACGGGCGAAGTCGAACTGCAGCGGATGCTTCAACTCGTCGACCTCGATGCTGTCGCGGTACATCAGGCCGGCCACCACCGGGATGCCGTAGCCGATCCAGCCGTCCGCCACCGGACTGGCCGGCCCGCCCGCGGAGCCCGCGATCAGCTGGTTCACGTAGTCCTCGTTGTCGTGGCGGTGGTCCTTGCCGGAGACCACGGCGAAGCCGGCGCCCATGCCGACCCCGCCCTCGGCCAGGCCCGAGCCCTCGCCGATCTCGGCGAAGGCGGCCTGGACGATGTTGATCAGCCGGTCGGCGACGTTGGTGGTGGCGACCGAGCAGGAGTGCGGGAAGCTGGGCTTGCCCGCCACCGAGCCCTCGCGCAGGTGCAGCTTGATCCGCCGGAAGGAGCCGGAGTTGCGCGGCACCGTCGGGTCGATCGAGTTGAAGACCCCGGCCACGGTCGAGGCGCTGACGCAGGCCTCGCTCTCGTTCAGGCCGCAGGGCAGGCAGTCGATGTTGTCGGTGAGGTCGAGGTCGATCATCGCCGCCTCGGGATCGACATGGACCACGACCTTCAGCGGGATGCCGTCGGGCACCACGCCCTCGAAGGGGTCGTGCGCGCCGCTGTTGGTCAGGGTGGCCTTGGGTAGCGCGCGCAGGGCCTGGACCATGCGCTCCTCGGAATAGTCCAGCCAGTTGGTGATGAAGGCCTTCAGGGTCTCCTTGCCGTACTTCTCGCCCAGCTCCTTCAGGCGCCGCTCGCCGACCCGGGCCGCGCCGATCCCGGCCAGGTAGTCCCCGTACCACTGGTTCGGCACCCGGATGCGCGAGCGGCACATGCGGATCACGTCCTCGACCATCTTGTAGTCGCGCTGGATCCTGACCGCCGGGAAGATCAGCGCGCCTTCCTCGTACTGGTCGCGGGCGCCGGCCATGTAGGTGGTCGGCAGCGCGTTGCCGATGTCGGCCTGGTGCGCCTTCACCACCGCGGTGAAGAGGTGCTCGCCCTCGATGAAGACCGGCACCAGGAAGGTGTGGTCGGCGGCGTGGGTGTTGCCGGTGTAGGGATCGTTGTGGAGGTAGCAGTCGCCCTCCATCAGGTCGGGGTTCAGGTCGCACATGGTCTGGGTCTGCAGGTGCGCCCCGAAGATGTGGATCGGCAGCCCCTCGGCCGCGGCCAGCAGCCGGTTGTCGCCGGTGCAGAGCGCGCAGGAGAAGTCGCGCGCGGTGTTCAGCACCGCCGAGCGGCCGGCGCGCAGCAGGGTGTTGGTCATCTCGCGGATGACGCCGTCCATGCGGTTGGCGAGGATCGCCGTCATGAAGGGATCGAAGTCTGTCGCCGCGGCGGTCTCTGACATGATGCTAAGCCTCCTCTAGCGAAGCAGGTAGTTGCCGGCGCCGCTGACCTGCGCCGAGAGACCGGGATAGACCACCAGGGTGGTGGTCGGCTCCTCGATGATGGCCGGTCCCGCGATCAGGTCGCCGGGGCTGAGGTCGGTTGCCTTGTAGATCGGGGTCGCCACCGCGTCCTCGCCGCCGAAGTAGCACTGTCGCAGGGTCGTGGGGTGATCCGGCGTGCGGATCGCCATGGCCGGGGAGCTCTGCCTGGTGCCGCCCAGCGAGACGATCAGGCGCGCCTTCCAGTTCACGATCTCCACCGGGCTGCCCTCGTCGCGCATGGCGAAGACGCGCTCGTGGATGTCGTGGAAGCCCTCGACGAAGTCCTTGAGATCGGTCGCGTCGCGGAAGCGCTGGGCGGGCAGGGGGGCATCCAGCTCCCAGACCTGGGCCAGGTAGCGGCACTCGGCGAGGAACTCGAAGTGAACCTCCTCCGCCTCGCGCGCAGGCAGGGTACGCCGGAAGGCCTCCAGCCGCTCCTGCAGGCTGTCCAGGACGGCGTTCACGGCCTCGTAGTTGAAGCGGTCGGAACGGGTGACGAAGGAGGCCGCCTCTTCCGCCACGATGTCGGCGTACTGCATGCCCGAGGCCGAGAGCACCGAGGCCACCTTGGGCAGGATCACCTGCTCGCAGCCCAGCTCCTTGGCGATCGGCAGGATGTTGATGCCGGCCGCACCGCCGCCGGCGACGATCGAGCTGTCGCGCGGGTTGAAGCCCTCGTTGATGGTGATGTCCTGGATCGCCTTGATCATCAGGTCGCTGGCCAGGGTCAGCACCTGGAAGGCGGTCTTCTCGATCGAGAGCCCGATCCGCTCCGCCACCTTGCCGATCGCCTGGCGCGCCAGGCCGACGTCCAGGGTCATGCGCCCGCCGAGGAAGTAGTCGGGGTCGAAGTAGCCCAGCACCGCCGCGGCGTCGGAGACCGTGGGCTCGCTGCCGCCGAGGCCATAGCAGGCGGGGCCGGGATCGGCGCCGGCCGACTGCGGGCCCACCCGCATCAGCCCGCCGTTGTCGATCCAGGCGATGGAGCCGCCGCCGGCCCCGATCGAGCGCATGTCGACCGCCGAGATGCCGAGCAGGTCGCCGGTGAAGCGGGGGCCCAGCCAGGTGTCACGGGCGAAGACCAGGCGGCCGTCGCGGACCAGGCCGACGTCGAAGGTGGTGCCGCCGGTGTCGCAGACGATCACGTTCTCGCCCATCTTCTCCAGGGTCGAGTAGGTGATGCCGGCGATCGGCGCCATCGCCGGGCCGGAGCCGACGGTGTAGATCGGCTTCTCGGTCAGGGCCTCGACGTGGTTGCAGCCGCCGGCCGCGGTGGAGACCAGGATCTCGCCCCGGTAGCCGGCCGCACGCAGGTCGCTCTCCAGCCCGCGCAGGTGCTGCTGCATCAGCGGCTTCAGCGAGGCGTCGATGGCGGTGGCCGAGGCGCGGCGGTATTCCCGCACGATCGGGATCAGCTGGTGTGACAGGGTGACGGGGACCTCGGGCAGCAACTCCTCGATCAGGCCTTTCAGCGCCAACTCGTGCGCCGGGTTGGCCACCGACCAGAGCAGGCAGACCGCGATCGCCTCGAAGCCGCGCGCCTTGATCGCCGCCAGGGTCTCGCGCGCCTGGCTCTCGCTCAGCGCCTTGACCACCCCGCCCTCGGCGTTGATGCGCTCGTCGATCTCGAAGGTGTGGCGGCGCGGGATGTAGGGGTCCGGGAACTCGGTGGTGAAGTCGTGCGGGTTGTGCTTGCCGCCTTCCTTGATCAGCAGGATGTCGGGAAAGCCCTTGGTGGTGAGGAAGGCGGTCTTGGCGGCGGTCTTGGTGACGATGGCGTTGGTCGCCCGCGTGGTGCCGTAGACCAGCAGGTCGGTCTGGCCCAGCAGGTCGGCGACCGAGAGCCCGATCTCCTCAGCCGCGGCTTGGATCGCCGACTCCATGCCGCGGTAGATGCGGTCGCGCGTGGTCAGCGCCTTGCCGAGGGTGAAGGTCCCGGCCTCGTCGGCGACCACGGCGTCGGTGAAGGTCCCCCCGGTGTCGATGGTGATCCTGTAGCCCATACCGCTCGCTGTCTCCTTACTTGTGCCGTTCGTGACGGCCGACTAGCCGGCCCGCGACTGGTCGAGCAGGTCCTGCAGGCCCTGGTCCAGCAGCGCGAAGATCTCGGCGTAGTCCTCCGCGGTGGCGATCAGCGGCGGGCCGATGATCACCGTGTCGGCGCGCGGCCGGACGATCAGCCCGCGCTCCATGCAGAGCTCCAGCAGCGCCTGGCCCAGCTTGCCGCGCCTGGCCTCGCCGAAGGCGCCGAAGGCCTCGGGCTTCAGCTGCAGCGCGCCGGCCAGCCCGATGGTGCGGACCTGGGCCACGGCCTCGTGGTCGGCGAGGGCATTGATGTGGCCGTGCAGCACCGGGATCATCCGCTTCACGTGGCCCAGGATGTCGCGCTCCTCCATCAGCTCGATCACCCGTACCGCGACCGCGGCACCGGCCGGATGGCCGTGGAAGGTGCCGGCGTGGTGGAAGCCCTGCATGGCGTCGTTGCCCAGCACCATGTTGTCGTAGATCTCCTTCGAGACCACGGTGGCGGATAGCGGGAAGTAGGAGCCGGTGATCGACTTCGAGAGGCTCATCATGTCGGGCTTGAAGCCCAGGATCTGGTCGACCCCGAACCACTCGCCGGTGCGGCCGAAACCGGTGATGACCTCGTCGTCGAGGAAGAGGATGCCATGGCGGTCCAGCACCTGCTTGATCGCCTGGAAGTAGCCGGCGGGCGGCGGGATCAGCCCGGCCGAGAAGGAAATCGGCTCGGCGACGAAGAGGCCCACGGTCTCGGGTCCGGCCTCCTGGATCACGCTCTCCAGCTCCGCGGCCAGGCGGGCAACGAAGTCGGCCTCGCTCTCGCCGGGCAGCTTCTTGTTGAAGTAGTCCGGCTGGCTGACGATGCGGTAGTCGCGCATGTCGAGCGCGAAGCCGTCGTGGAAGGTCTTGGCGCCGCCCAGCGAAGAGCTGACCACGGTGGAGCCGTGATAGCTGGTCTCGCGCGAGATCACCTTCCGCCGCTCCGGCCGGCCGGCATAGACGTTGGCGTAGCGCATGAACTTGACGGCGTAGTCGTTTGCCTCGGAGCCGGTGGTTGCGTAGCTGATGTGCGGGCGTTCCAGCGGCAGGCGCTCGATCAGCATCTCGGTCAGGCGCAGCACGATGTCGATGGTGCGGTGCGAGGCGGAGACGTAGGCCGGCATGGTCTTGAGCTGCTTGTAGGCGGCCTCGGCCAGCTCGTCCTCGCTGTAGCCCAGCGAGGCGCAGAAGAAGGAGGCGCAGGCCTCGATGTAGCGCCGCCCGTTCTCGTCGATGACGCGGATGCCGTCGCCGCCGGTCAGCACCAGCGGCCGCTGGCTCTGCAGCGCGCGTAGGTCGCTGTAGCCGAGGATGATGTTGTCGGTCGCCTCGTTGGAATGCGCGATCGCGATGTTCGCCATGGGTCTGAGCCTCCGCCCGTTCGCCGGCCTTCGATCCCGCAAGACTAGCGGAGGCCGGCGGTGCGGTCCTTGGCTCAGCGCGCCATTTGGCTTGTGCCAGGGCGCATGGGGGGCGTGCTAGCGCTCGGCGCCGGCCTTGCCGGTCTGCTGGCGCCGATACTCGCCCGGCGGCATGCCGACGAGCTGGCGGAAGGTGCGGCTGAAGTGGCCGGGATCGTAGAAGCCGACCGAATAGCCGATGGCGGCAACCGAGAGGTTGAGCCGGGTGGGGTCGGCCAATCGGCGCTTGGCGGCGGCGATGCGGCGGGCCCGGATCACGCCCGAGACCGTCTCCTCGCGCTCGGCGAACATCTTCTGGATGTAGCGCTCGGAGAGGCCGAGCTCGCCGGCCAGGCTACCGGCGCTCAAGGCCGGGTCGTCGAGGCGGTTCTCAATGGCGTGCAGGATGCGGCGCAGGTGCGCCAGGCGGACCGAAGTCTCGCTGCTCTCCAGCGCCTGAACCGGGGCGGAGATGGCCAGCGCGAAGAGGTCCAGGAGCTGCGCCGTTAGCGCTTCGGTGGAGGCCTTGTCCAGGCCCTCGCTCTGGGTCAATGCCGAGCGGACGAAGTCGACGAAGATGCGGATCAGGGCGTGCTCGTGCGAGAAGCGGCTGGCGGCAAGGTCGTCGATCAGCGGGATGCGCTCGCGGGCGTGGCGTCCCTCGATGCGCAGGGTCAGGATCGCGTTCTGGGTGCTTTGCAGGAACTGGTAGGTCTCGGCGATCGAGATCAGCGAGAAGCTGCCCGGCGGCAGGGCCGCCTCGCGTCCGTGCTGGCGCACGGCGATCGGCGCCATCTGCGGGATCGGGATGAAGTAGTAGTCGCTGGCGGCGCGGCTGAGGTGCGACTTGCGCCGGTAGACGTCCATCGGATCGCTGGAGGCCATGCCTAGGCGAACCGCCGGCAGGTCCAGGGTCACCAGGTTGCCGCGATAGTTCTCGTGGCCGCGGCAGTCGACGTCGAGGGGGTAGTACTGGTCGTAGAGGATGTCGGCCCAGGCGGCGTGGCGCTTGGGCTCCGAGAGGGCGCCGACGTCGAACACGCCCTTGTGGGCGTTCGGAACGTCGCTTTGCTGTGGCCTCTGTTGCACCCTCAGCCGGCACCTCCGGATTGCCGTTGACCGCTCCGCGGGAACACGACCCCGGGCAGAGCGCTGCGCCGCGGGCTTGTATCGGAACCGGGCGGCGAACTGCCGCCGGCCCAATGCTAGTCTAGTGCGGTTCCGCGAGACAAGCGGGAGGACGACCTTGGACAGGATTTGCCGTCCAAAGCCTGACTTTGCCGTAGACGATTGGCCGATGGAGCTATCGATCACCGCGGCCAACGAGACGATTCTCGCGCATCCCGGGATAACCAGTACTATCTCCCTATTGTACCGAGCAGTAGCCGGACGAAGACAATGCGAGAGTGTTCTGCAATAGAAGTCCTGTCTAGGGTTAGCGGGCGCGGAGGCTAAGCTTTGGATCGTTGGGTCAGCCGTAAGCAATTGATTTTTTTTGAGAAGACGGAAGTGATGTGTGGGGTTTAATCAAAGGTTTAGTGCAATATTTTGCTGATCTATTGTGGTTTCCGCATTGCTGTGGGAAGCTGTTCAATACACTTCGCGGGCAGTATGAGGATCCTGGAGATGTCTGTCGTCGTCGGCACCTATCTGAACGATACGCTCTCCGGTACGGATGTGGCGGATTCGATCTATGGTCTGGAGGGGGATGACCGGCTTTACGGGTTGACGGGCGATGACAGCCTCTTTGGTGGCCAAGGAAATGACCTCGTTGTCATTGGCGGCGACGGCGACGACAGACTTTTTGGCGGTGACGGCATTGACTCGTTTTTCAGGGGCGGCAATGGCAGCGACAGCATCTTCGGTGGAACAGGGAACGATGATGCTCTTATTGGTGATAGTGGCGAGGACAGTGTATTCGGTGGCAGTGGAGATGATTTATACTTGATTGGTGGTGGCGATGTGGACTGGCTGTACGGCGGTCAGGGGGACGATGCTTCTTTCTATGGTGGCAGTGGTGACGACTGGGTCTTCGGAGATGCAGGGGACGATGTCGCTCTTACTGGAGAGGAAGGCGACGACACGCTATTCGGCGGCGAGGGGAATGACTCCGCACTCTGGGGAGATATCGGGAACGACACCATTTTCGGCGACAGCGGCAGGGATGGCGGCCTCGGTGGACGTGAAGGAGATGACAGCCTCTTCGGCGGCAGTGGCAACGATCGCGTCCTCCGCGGTAACAGCGGCCTCGACAGCCTGTTCGGCGGCAGTGGGGCAGACTCCGGACTGTCGGGCGGCGCCGACAGGGACTATCTCGCCGGGGGCGCAGGAGCAGATGTACGCCTCTTCGGCGCAGGCAACAGCGACAGGATCTTCGGGGGAGCGGGCGACGACTCCTTTCTGTTCGGTGGGTGGGGATACGATATCCTCAATGGTGGCCGCGGGAAGGACTCACACCTCTATGGCGTCAGCGGCAACGACGTTCTGCGTGGTGGGCGCGGGCATGATGCCTTTCTCTACGGTGGTTTCGGGATAGATAGCATCTTCGGCGGCAGTGGCAGGGACACTCTGAACGTCGCCAGCCAGGGCGAGTTGCAGGCAGGCGACTTGTTTGACGGCGGGGCGGGCTCCGACACGCTCATGCTGGCGGCCGGCGTCAGCCTGTCGGCCGGCGTAACGCTCACCAGTATCGAGTTCGTGATCTATGGGTAGTCGTGCGGTGAGCGGCAGTTGTCTTTGGCAAGAAATTGATGCGATGGGCGACTCAATATGAGTGCGGAAATCTAAGCCAATTCCGACATAGACAGGCGTTTATGTCACAAATACATTATTTAACACTCTTCTTTTGGCGTGGGTTCATATTCTGTTAATTGATAGGGTGGGCTTTGGCAACGAGGATGCGCTTAAGGTCGTGCGCAGCGTTGGTTAAGCGGCCTGTTAGAAGGGGATCTCAACCCGCAGGCTGCCGCCATAGAGCTTGCTGTTCTTCGACAGGCTGGAGGCGCCCTCGAGACGGACCACGGCCGTCTGATGGGCAAAGAGGTCGATGCCGCCGGCGATGTCGTAGCGGGTGCCGTCGAGCTGGGTCGAGCTGGCGAAGGGCAGAGCGGAGGAGCCGATGAAGCTGGCGTCCAGATCCACGTTGCGATTGCCGATGTACTGGGTGATGCCGAAGCTGAGCCGCGGACGGATGCGGCTCTCGTAGGGCAGGGCCCACTCGCCGCCGACCTCGACCGCGGGGCGGAAGGTGACGAAGGTCTGGGCCTCGGTGCTGACGTCGAGAGGGAAGCTGCCGCTGCCGCCCTCGCTGTAGCTGGAGGAGAAGAGGTGCTCGACGCCGAGGCCCAGGCGCGGCTTCACGAAGAGGTTTTCGTGCTCGTAGAGGTAGGCCGCCCGGAACTCACTGGCCAGCGACCAGAGGCTCTGGTCGCCCGAGACGCTGCCGCTGCCCAGCGGGTTGCGGCTGTTCTCGAAGCTGGAGTAGGCGAAGCTGAAGGCGGCGCTGAGCTCGATGTCGTTGAAACGCCGCTTCGCCGAGAGGCCGGCGAAGTACTGGTCGCCGTCGCTGCTGGAGGAGGCCTTGGGCGCGCTGAGCGAGCTGTTGGCGTAGCGGAAGGCCGCGCCCAGGTCCCAGTCCTCGGCAACGGAGACTTGGCCGCCCAGGCTGACCGAGACCTCCGACGCGCTGAAGCCCAGGTTGTCGGCGGTCTCGTCACGGTCGTAGAGCGCGCCCTCGACCTCGACGAAGACGCACTGGCCGTCGTCGAAGAAGCGCCCGGGCGTACCCGGCGGGCTGTTGTCGGCGCAGGAATGCAGCATGTCGGTGAACTTGCGGCCCTCCGAGAGGGTGAAGATCTCGGTGTCCAGCGCGATCTCGGCCGAGAGGCTGTTCAGTTGCTGGGCGACGCCCGCGGCCGTCGGGATATTGATCAGGCTCCGGGCCGTGCTCTCATCCACGTCCTTGGCCCGATAGAGGGACTGGAAGGACTTGGCGACCTGGTCCTGATTCTCGTTGCTGGCTGCCAGGATCTGCTCGTTGGCGAAGTCGATGTCGAAGCCCAGGCTGACGACGCCGGGGGCGGTCAGCAGGAGCCGGTACTGCGCCACGCCGGACTGGGTGACGGAGAGCTCTTCGACCAGACCTTGCGGATCGCCCGGGGCAGCGGCCGCCGCGGCTGCCGCAGGCGCCGCTGGAACCTGGCCGCCGAAGGTAATGCCGTCGGCGGCGACGATGATCGGAACGATGTGC
This sequence comes from Rhodospirillaceae bacterium N.6G, assembly GCA_046233115.1. Lineage (GTDB taxonomy): Bacteria > Pseudomonadota > Alphaproteobacteria > Kiloniellales > JACOMY01 > JACOMY01. Next base: position 64,937 of record JBJXHM010000020.1, read on the forward strand.
TCGCCTTCCTCGGTCTGGACGGTCGACAGCAGGTCGATCTCCACTTGGCCGTCGAGATCGGCCGACCCCTCGATCTCGAGGATGTCTTCGGAGACCGGATTGCTGCCCGGTTCGCGCGGGTCGACGTCGATCTCGATGGTTCCAAGGCTCGACTGGGCGAGGTCACCCACGACGTGGGTGATACCCGTGTCATCGACCGGGCCGACGTCCAGGAAGCCGGCGTTCATGATCAGCCCGGCGTCGATCTCGGCTGCATTGATGACGCCGCTTTCGGAGTTCTCGATCCGCGCCTGGCTGTTGCCCAGGACCTGACCGATGATGGTGCCCTGGTTCAGGATCTCTGTGCTGCTGGCCTGCGTCGCATCGATGGCGACGCCGTCCTCGCCCTCGACACTGCGGATCGTGCCGCGATTGAAGATCGTGTTCTGTCTGCCGCCCTTCAGGAAGACACCGGCCCCGCGTTCCGCGCCGGTCGTGCTGGCCGTCCCGCCTTCGACGAGGCCGGTGGGCACGGGAAGCTGCACGATGATGTCGCCTCGCTCCGCGCCCGAACTCTGTGCGTAAATGCCATGCGAGCCGCTTCCGCTGGCCCGGATCTCGCCGTTGACGGCGATGCTGACCTTGATGTCAGCGCTCGTCGTGTTGGCCCCACCGCCGGCGCTCTGTGCGAAGACGCCGTGCGATTGCTGGCCGGAGGTCTTGACGGTGGAAAAGTCGCCGACTTGGACAACCGCCCGGCCTGCCGCTCCACTGCCGCCGGCGCTGCCGATGAGCGCGCCGGTCGCGCCCGAGGCTTGCTGACCGGCGACGCCTCCACCGCCGCCCACGCTCTGCGCGAAGAGGCCAGGCGCGTTGTTGCCCGTTGTCGTGACAACGGATGAAAAGACCACGATTTCGGCTCTGCCGCCATTGCCCGTGTTGTCGGCGCCGTTCCCCATCGGCAGACCGCTGCCGAAGCTCTCCGTCGAGCGGTAGATCACCTGGCCGGCGTAGCCGCCGCCGCCGCCCACCGACTGTGCTACCGCGCCCGGCGCCTGGTCGCCGCTGGTCTCGATGCTTGTCCTCGTCAGGAAGACGCTGGCCGTACGGCCGCTGCCCGACGCACCGCCGTTGCCGCCCAGGGTGATGGTCCGGTTCGATCCGGCACCGGTCGCGCCCTTGCCGCCGCCGCCGCCGATGGACTGTGCAAAGACGCCGGCTGCAGCACGGCCAGAGGTGGAGATCGTCTGCGGCGTGCTGGCGCTGCCCAGCGCATTGATCGAGACATGGCCGCCGTTGCCGGTACTGGCGTCGCTGCCGCCCAGATTGACGGTGAAGCGGGCGTTGTTGGCTGCCTGCGTGGAGGCGGCATCGCCGCCGTCGCCGCCGCCACCGCCGACCGACTGGGCGAAGATGGCATAGGAGCCGTCGCCGGATGTGGATATTGAGGCGCCGCGCTGCCGGACCGTGACATCGCCGCCGTCGCCGGCCGCTCCGCCGGTGCCCCCGAGATTGAGCGCGAGCGGCCAGAGAGGGTCGTCCGCTTCACTGGCGATGCCGCCGATGCTGCCCAAGGTGCCGCCGCCACCACCGACCGACTGCGCGAAGAGGCCGTGGGAACCGGCGTTTAGGGTGGTGATCGCGTTGTCGAAGATCTGCTGGTCCTGGATCGTGCCGTTATCCAGGACCACCGCACCGCCGGAACCGCCGCTGGCCGAGGCGCCGAGGTCCATGGCGACCCCTCGGGTCTTGTCCCCCTCGCCGAAGGTGAGAGAGCCGGTAAGGCTGCCGTTGCCACCGCCGCCGCCGATGGACTGCGCGAAAACGGCATGCGCGTCGCTGACGGCGGCATCGCTGTGGCTGGCCTCGGTCCCTGTGGTCACGTCGCCCAGGTTCTGCACCCAGATGGTGCCGCCGTTGCCGCCGTTGCCGCCGCTGGTGCCCAGCGCCAGGGTCAGGGTCTTGCCGTCGCCGCTCTCGATCTTCCCGTCCAGCCCGGCCGAGCCGCTGCCGCCGCCGCCGCCGATATTCTGTGCGAAAATGCCTTTGGAGCCATCGCCAAGCGTGGTGATGGTCCCGAAGTTGACGATGCCGACGCCCGCCTGAAACGGCGTCCCGCTCAAGGATCCGGCTGCTCCGTCGCCACCGTTTCCGCCGCTGCCGCCGATCGCCAGGACCAGGGCCTGGCTGTCCTCACTGCCTTTGATGTCGCCCTTGACGCCCAGCGCGCCGTCGCCGCCGCCGCCGCCGATCGACTGGGCGAAGATGCCGTGCATCTCGGTGCCGCCACCGTCCGGGTCGGCGAGTGCCGTGATGGTGGCGATGTTGTCGACGCTCACCAGCCCGCCGTTGCCGCCGCCACCGGCCGCACCGCCGAGCCCGAACTCGAGCTGGGTGAGAGCCTTGGCGTCGTCGGGCGCAGAGATCCCGCCGCCGATGCCGATGGCGCCACTGCCGCCGCCGCCGCCGATCGATTGGGCGAAGATGCCGACCGAGCGGGCGCCGCTCACCCGCAGCTGTGCAGCCTCGTTCGAGACGAAGACCTGGCCGGCGTTGCTCGCGGTGCTGCCCACGCCGCCGATGCCGATCGTCGCCGCCTTGGACTCGCCGGCATTCTCGATGTCGCCGGTGAGACCGATACCGGCGGTGCCGCCGCCACCGGCAATCGACTGGGCGAAGATGGCGTGGTTGGCTTCCGCACCGCTGAGCTGGCCGGCGTTGGTGGTGATGCTGGATCTGTTGATCACGGAGACGAACCCGCCGGCACCGCCGGGCCCGCTGGTCCGGCCGATTCCCAGATTGAGCTGGGTCCCGCCGGACGCGCTCTTGCCGGCCTTGATGCTGCCATCGATGCCGGCGCCGCCGTTGCCGCCGCTGCCGCCGATCGACTGGGCGACGATGCCGCGCGAACCGTCGCCGCTGACGGAGATGCTGCCTTGAAAGGTGGTGACCTGCACCGCGCCGCCGCCGCGCGATCCGCCGCCGCCGCCGCCGATGCCGATGGTCAGCGCCGATTGGTCCTTGCTGGAAGTGATGTCGCCGGTAATTCCGGCGCCACCGTTGCCGCCGCCGCCGCCGATCGACTGCGCCAGGATGCCGTCATTGCCGCCCAGTGCAGAGGCGGCCGTCGAGGCGGCGCTGCCCGTGGTGATGTCGGCGTCGAGGGTCACCGTCACATTGCCGCCGAGGCCGCCGCTGCCGCCGGAACCGCCGATGGCGAGTGCGAGCTGGTTCTGTCCGTCGGCGTCGCCTTCGATGCCGCCCTCGATCCCGATATCGCCGCTGCCGCCACCGCCGCCGATGGACTGCGCCATGATGCCTTTGGAGCGATCGCCCTCAACGATGATGTCGTCGACACTCACCACCCTCACCCTACCGGAATCACCACCGCCTGCGCCGGAGCCGCCGATGCCCAGAAAGATCCCGAGGTCGCTGCCATTGGTGACGTCGCCCTTGATACCGCTGGCGCCGTTGCCACCGCCGCCGCCGATCGACTGGGCCAGGATGCCGTGCGACTCGTCGTCGAGCGTATGCAGGACCCCGCCTGCCTGATTGGTGACCGTGACGGCTCCGGCTGTGCCGGTCCCGGCCCCGCTGCCACCGACCGCAATGGCCGCACCCTTGCCGCTGGGGGTGGAAAGGTCGCCTTCAATGGCGATCGCGCCCGATCCACCGCCGGAGGAGATGGACTGCGCCAGGATGGCGTGGCCCGAGCCGGTGTTGGCCGGACTGTCGTCGGCGCCCAGGCCGCTGGTGCCGGTGGTGATCGGACCGGCGTTCTCGATCTCCACCACGCCGCCGGCACCGCCGGAGCCGCCGGAGCCGCCGACCGAGACCTGGAAGGCGCTGGCGGTGGTCTGCTCGCCGTCGGGCAAGAGGCTGGGGAACTGGTTGGCGCCGCCATTGCCGCCGCCACCACCGATCGACTGCGCTACCAGGCCCCCGGAGCCCAGGCCGCTCACTGCGATCGTTGCGCTGTTGGTGATGGTGACATCGCCGCCAGGGTTACCGGTGCCGCCGCTGCCGCCAACCGTCACCCCGAAGTTCTGGCTGTCGTCGCCACCCTCGGCATAGGTCGTCGTCAGACCGCCATTGCCGCCGCCGCCGCCAACCGACTGGGCGAAGATGCCGTGCGACTGCCGGCCGCTGGTGGTGATCGCCCCGGTCTTCGTGACCGTCACCGGGCCGGCCACACCGCCCGAACCCGACTGTCCGCCGATGCCGACGAAGAGCGAGCGCTTGCCGCGGTTGTTGCTCGCCGTGGTGACCAGGCTGCCGTCGCCGCCGCCGCCGGCGATCGACTGGGCAAAGATGGCGTGCTCGCCGCCGAAGTCGATCACGCCGTTGCCGGTTGGACTTCCGGTAGAGATGGTGCCGTTGTGGACTACATCGACGGAACCGCTGTTGCCACCGGATCCGCCACTGCGGCCGATGGCGAGCCTGAGGTCACGGGTGTTGGTGCCGATGGTGAAGTTGCCGGTCACTGCCATGCCGGCATTGCCGCCGCCGCCGCCGATCGACTGGGCGACGATTCCCCGGCTGCCTTCGCCGGTGACCATGATGTCGTGATCGGCGCCGTCATCGAGGCTAAAGGGGTTGATCCGCACCTCGGCCGCGCCTCCGGCACTTCCGCCCGCGCCGCCGATGCCGATGCCGATCTGCGTGGAATTCGAGCTGCTGGCGATGGTGCCGGAGACCGAAGTGCCGCCGTTGCCGCCGCTACCGCCGATGGATTGTGCCAGGATGCCGTCGGCGAAGAGGCCGCTGGTGGTGATCTCCGCGTTGACGCCTACGGTCACGAAACCGCCGCTGCCGCTGCTGTTGCCAGACCCACCAATGCTGGCGGCGAGCGTCCTGGTGCTCGAAGTGGTGATGGTGCCGGCGATGCTGGTCCCGCCGTTGCCGCCACCGCCGCCGATTGACTGGGCGAGGACGGCCTTGGATTGGTCGCCGCTGGTGGTGACGTCGCCATTGGAGATGACCTGGACGCCGCCGCCGTTGCCGGCCGCCCCGCCCTTGCCGCCGATGCTGGCGGCCAGGCTGTTGCTGCTGGAGATCGAGAGGCTGGCAGAGACCGAGAGTCCACCGCTGCCGCCGCCGCCGCCGACTGACTGGGCGAGGATGCCTTCCGAACGGTCGCCGGCCGTGGTGATTGCCCCGAAGCTCGTGACCCGCGCGCCCCCGGCATTGCCGCCAGCACCGCCAAAGCCGCCGATGGCTCCACCCAGGCTGGTCGACTGGCCGGTGGTGAGATTGGCCGTGATCGTGGTGCCGCCGCTGCCGCCGCCGCCGCCGATCGATTGGGCGAGGATACCGGGGGAGCGCGATCCGAGCGTCGAGAGGCTGCCCTGGTTGTCCACGTGGGCGGTGCCGGAGTTCCCGCCGGTGCCGCCGCCGCCGCCGAGGGCGAAGGAGACCGCAGCACCGCCGCCGGTCGTCACCGGAACCGCCAGTGCCAGTCCGCCGTTGCCGCCGCCCCCGCCGATGGACTGGGACACGATTGCGGCGGCCTCGTCGCCCTGGCTGCTGAGCGTGCCGCTGTTGTCGACTGCGGTTATGCCGGCCGTGTTGCCGTTGCCGCCCGAGCCGCCCAGCGAGACGGCGATGCCCGGGCTATTCACGCCGACGGATCCGCTGATGGCGAGCCCGCCGTTGCCGCCGCCGCCGCCGATCGACTGCGCGATGAGGGGCGAAGAGCTGCCGCCGGCCGTGGTCACCTGGTGGGCGTTCTTGATCACCACCGTCGAGGAGGTGCCGCCCTCGCCGCCGGCGCCGCCGATGCCGAAGGAGATGGCGCCGGTGTCGCTGGCCGAGAGCGCGATCGAGAAGCCGCCGTTGCCGCCACCCCCGCCCACCGACTGGCCGAAGAGGCCGTGCGACCCGTCTTCGGCGGTGGCGACCGTGCCGCTGCCCGAGGCAAGGATCTCGACCGTCCCAGCGTCGCCGCCCTTGCCACCGGTACCGCCTATGGAAACGGCCACCCCGGGAAACTTGATCCCCCCGGCGGCGGCGAAGGAGAAGGCGCCGTTGCCGCCGCCTCCGCCAATCGACTGGGCTTGTATGGCATGGGACCCGGTGGCCTGTGTCCTGGTGTCTGCGCCCTCGTCCAGGGTGACCAGGACGGAGCCGCCGTTGCCTCCCTCGCCACCGCTGCCGCCGACCGCGATGGAGCCGCCAACCCCGACGCCGACCGCAGCGCCGCCGTTGCCGCCGCCTCCGCCGATCGACTGCGCGACGACCGCCGACGAGTCAGGCAGGTGGGTCAGGATGCTGCCCTCGGACGTCACGGTGACCGTGCCGGCATTGCCGCCGCCGGCGGCACCGCCACCGACCGAGAACCAGCCGCCGCTGGAGCCGCCGTTGCCGCCACCCCCGCCGATCGACTGCGCGAGGATGCCATAGGAACAGCCCTCGGCGCAGGCCATAGTCCCGGCGTCGCCCGCGTCCCTGGGCCCGGTTCCGGTCTCGATCGCGCCGAAGTTGGAGATGGTCACCGCACCCGAGTTGGCGCTCTTGGCGCTGCCCCCGCCCATGGCGAAGGCGCCGACCGACGCGCCGCCGGAGCCGCCTGTGCCGCTGATCGACTGCGCCTGTATGCCGGGAGCCGCATTGCCGGCCGTGGTCAAGGTGCCGACGTTCTCGACCGTGATGTCGCCGCCTGGACCGCCGATCGAGCCGGTTCCGCCGCTGGAGTAGAAGAGACCGAAGCCGCTGCCGCCGTTGCCGCCGCCGCCGCCGATCGATTGTGCCAGAATACCGATCGATGCATTGCCCTCGGTCTCGACCCGGCCGTCGTTGATGACCTGGGACGATCCGGCCCGGCCGGCGCTACCGCCCGAGGCACTGAAATTGAAGAGGCCGACGTTGCCGCCGCCGCTGCCGCCACGCCCGCCGATGCTCTGGGTCGAGATGCCGACGGAATCATCTCCGCTGGTGGAAATCACGCTCCCGGCTTGCAGGAAGATGTCGGCGCCGCCGGCATTGCCTGAGCCGGCGCCGTTGCCGCCGCCGCCGAAGAAGCCGCCATCGCCGCCGCTGCCCCCGGTGCCACCGACGCTACCGACGGTGATACCGCTGGAGTTGTCGCCGAAGGTGACGATCTTCACAACGCCGCGGATCTGAGACAGGAATCCGCTGCCACCTGCGCCGCCGTTGCCGCCGTTGCCGAAGGTACCGCCCTTGCCGCCGTTGCCGCCATCGCCGCCAACGCTGTTGCTGACGATGCCGGCCGCATTGTCACCTCTCGTGGTGATGTCGAGATTCAGACCATTGGCAACGATCTGACCGGCCGCGCCGCCACGCCCACCGTTGCCGCCCCGGCCTGAGCTGCCGTTGCTGCCGTTGCCGGCGTTGCCCCCGCTGCTGACGAAAAGAATTCCGGCCGCGTCGTCGGCAGTGGTGGCGATTGTCCAATCGGCGCCCGTGGTTCCCAAGACAAAGACACCGCCATCGCCGCCGGCGCCGCCGTTGCCGCCCTTGCCCGCGTTCTGCGACGATCCGCCGGCGCCGCCTCTGCTGAGTCCGAAGAGGGCGGCCGGTCCACCGCTGGTCAGGTCTACGGAGAAACCGGCGCCCGCCGTGTTCAGTATCAGGCGGCCGCCGTCGGCACCCTTGCCGCCAGCCTCTCCGGGATTGCCGGTGCCGGCGTTGCCGCCGAAGGAGCTGATACGCACGGCTCCCCGGCCTGAGGCGCTGCCCTCGAGCGTGGCACTGAGGTCTCCGACGGCGCCGCCGTCCGCTCCGTTCGGTCTGCTTCCGACCGCCGTGTTGGCGACGGCAATGGAGGCCCCGATCGTTGCCCCTTCGATGGTGCCGTTGAAAGAGAGGTTGAGAGGTGCTGCATTGGGGTCATCGCCGAAACCTACGGAGCCCAGGCTCACACCTTCTGGTGCCTTGATCGCGAACTGGCCGGTCACGATCGAGAGATTGCGCGTCTCTGCCGTCCCAGCGAAACCGCCTACGAACCAGTCGATGCCACCGCTAGTCACATCACTGGTCAGGAGGCCCACCTCCACGTTGGTCGCCGACTTCGGTACCTCGTCCTGGACGATCAGTCCCTGCGAGAGGTTGCCCGAGCAGAAAAAGCTGTTGGCACCCGAGGGGACGCAAGGATCTGCGCCGGAAGGGGAGCTGCCGCCGGCCACCAGCGCGAGGAATGCAAGCATCGCGGGTAGGCGACGTGACGCGCCAAGACGCCTTCGCCGGATCGAGGTCGTGCCCGTTCGCAAGTCGTCGTCGGCGGCTATCGCCGGTTGCCGCGCATGCTGACCAGACAGTCCCAGTGTCTGATAGTCTCGAGCTTGGCCTCCCATCTCGACGCTCCCTTCGCTGGAATCGCGTAGTTTCCATCCGGCTCTTTCAAGGCGGTAGGATTGTCCGGCTGCCTATTTTATGAAATTCATTGGGGTTCTACTCCTACGCTTCTTTTGTGCGCCGGCGCTGATGGCCAATGATGCCCGATTCATAGCTTCCGTATCTTGACTTTATACCCCGATATCCACCCGATGGATAGCCTTACTAAACTAAGAGCAGAGGGATGTAGCGATGTACGATTACGCTAAGAGGTGGCAGAGCTGCGGATGGCCATCCCGGTGCTTGCCTTAGCGATGGTTTCCTGACCTAAAACCAGTTCATGACAGGGATAGCCAATGCCATGGCGAGCTTTCGAGGGCTCTTGGAGTTGGAGGTCGAAGAGCAGAATCTGATCTGGATCGAAGCCCGTGTCGTCGCCCAAGTCGAAATGGTCTTCAGGGACCGAAGCTCTCTCGTGCGTCCTGAAGGTGACGCTGTGGATGTCGTCCGACAGGAGGGCCCAGCGTCCTGATCAGGGGACGTGCGCATCACCCCGGCTCCAGGACGCTGAAGCGATCACCTCCGGAGAGGCGCCCGGTCCGGACACCGGTTTGGATCGGCCGTGAAGAGCGAAGGCCGCTGTGGTTCAAGTGCCTGGATCAGGCTCTGGGCCAGCGCCATCTGCGCCCTCTCGCCCAGGTCGCTGCACGGGCGGGCCGCATGGGACTGCCATCGACTGCTGCGGACGGGGTAGCGGCCAACTGGAAGAAAGACCGCGGGCCGTCGGTCTCAAGGCCCATTGCGTCCACTGTCATGGTCACTGGTAGAAAACCGAGACGAACGTGTCCCATGATCTCCTCTCTCGCCCGAGGGAGGCGCGCACCGGACGTGCTGCGCAAGGAGAGTTCGCTCGCTCGTGTTTACCTAGAGGTGATTGATGAAGGGAGAATGCGATCTAACCCATTGATCTCTTTGGTGGGCGCACAAGGACTCGAACCTTGGACCCGCTGATTAAGAGTCAGCTGCTCTACCAACTGAGCTATGCGCCCGCCCAAGAGAGCGGCGGATATAGCAAGCCCTACCCGGGCCTGCAAGCACCTTTTGCCGTGCCAAAACAGCTCAAGCGGCAGAACCGCGATCCCGGGTCGGGTAGGGGCCTCAGTCCTCGCTCAGGCCGCGCCGGGCGATCTTGGTCTCACGGTGGACGTAGGCGGAGATCACCAGGCCGTAGGAGACCATGATCGCCAGCATCGCCGTGCCACCGTAGGAGATCAGCGGCAGTGGCACGCCCACCACCGGCACGATCCCCGTCACCATCGCGATGTTGATGAAGACGTAGAGGAAGAGGTTCACCGTGATGCCCAGCACCATCAGTCGCGCGAACTGGCTGCGCGCGCTGAGCGCGATGGCATAGCCATAGGCCAGCACCAGGGCATAGAGCACCAGCAGGCCCACGGCGCCGACCAGGCCCAGCTCCTCGGCCAGCATGGTGAAGATGAAGTCGGTCTGCTTCTCCGGCAGGAAGCTCAAGTGACTCTGTGTGCCCTGCATGAAGCCCTGGCCCCAGAGCCCGCCAGAGCCCAGCGCGATCTTGGACTGCAGGATGTGATAGCCGCTGTTCAGGGGATCGCTCTCGGGGTCGAGGAAGGTCATGATGCGGGCCTGCTGGTAGTCGTGCAGCATGTCCCAGGCGACCGGCACCGCCGCCGCCGCCAGGGCCAGCACCACCCCGAACATCCAGTAGCGCACCCCGGCGCAGAAGAAGACCGCACCGCCGGCCGCCAGCAGCATACCGGCCGTGCCCAGGTCCGGCTGCTTCATCACCAGGGCCACCGGCACCAGCACCATCATCAAGGGCACGAAGAGCTTCACCGGCCGGCCGGTGTCCTCCGGCGCCAGGCTGTGGAAGAAGCGCGCCAGCGCCAGCACCAGCGCGATCTTCATTACCTCGCTGGGCTGAAGCTGGAAGACCTTGAGGTCGATCCAGCGCTGCGCCCCCATGCCCATGGTGCCGGCCACCTCCACCGCGCCCAGCAGCAGCAAGGCCCCCAGGTAGATCGGGTAGGCCATGCGGTACCAGAAGCGGATGTCGACCACCGCGATCACCAGCAAGGCCGCCAGCGAGATGCCGAAGCGAATCGCCTGGCGCAGTGCCCAGGGCTCGGCGCTGCCGCCACCAGCCGAATAGAGCATCAGCAGCCCCACCCCGGTCAGCATGCAGAGCAGCAGCACCAGCACCCAGTTCACCTGAAGCAGCTTTTGCCCCAGGCTGAAGGTCGGTTCGTTGCGATAGCCGCTGAGCAAGGACATGACGGCTCAGCCTGCGCTCTTTTCGTCCTGGTCGCGCTGTCTGACGGCCATCGGCAGGGCCGGAGTCAGCAGCGGTGCCAGGCGCTGGGTTTCGATCAGCAGGTCACGGGCGATCGGGGCGGCGGCCTTGGAGCCGCCACCGCCGTGATCGACCACCACGGCACAAGCGTAGCGCGGCTCCTGCACCGGGGCGAAGGCGACGAAGAGCGCGTGGTCGCGGCGCCGCCAGGGCAGGTCTTCGTTTCGGGTGACGCCGCGTGCGCGCTCGGCCATGGTGATACGCCGCACCTGGCTGGTGCCGGTCTTGCCGGCCATCTCCCAGCCCTCTTCGGTGATCCGCGCCTTGCGTGCGGTGCCGCGGCGGTTGTTCACCACCTGGTCCATGCCCTCGCAGACCACCGCCAGATGTTGGCTGGGAATGCCGAGACTCTCCAGGGGCTGGGTGATCTGGACAGCGGAGTCCTCGTCGCGCAGGCCGCGCAGCAGGCGGGGCTTGACCGCCTTGCCGCCGTTGGCGATGCGCGCGGTCATCACCGCGAGCTGCAGCGGCGTGGCCAGCACGAAGCCCTGCCCGATGGCCGAGACCAGGGTCTCGCCGATCTGCCAGGGTTGGCCCAGCTTCTCCTGCTTCCAGGCCTTGGTCGGGATGGTACCGCCGCGCTCGCCCGGCAGGTCCAGGCCGGTGGGATGCCCCAGGCCCAGCTTGCTGGCCATGGCGGCGATGCGCTCGATGCCGATGCGCCGGGCGACGTCATAGAAGTAGACGTCACAAGACTGGCGCAGCGCGTCGATCATGTCCATGTGGCCATGGCCCCAGCGCCGCCAGCAGTGGAAGCGAGATTCGCCCAGCTTGTAGTGGCCGGGACAATAGACCGTCTGGTTGGCGCCGATGCCGGCCTCCAGGGCGGCCAGGGCCACCAGCATCTTGAAGGTCGAACCTGGCGCGTAGAGACCGTAGACGGAGCGGTTGGAGAGCGGCTTCAGCGGATCCTGCGTCAAGCGGTTCCACTCCGCCCCCGAGAGGCCGAGGACAAAGCTCATGGGGTCGTAGGTCGGCACCGAGGCCAGCGCCAGGATGTCGCCCTCGTGGATGTCCATGATCACGGCGGAGGCCGCGGTCTCGCCGGCCAGCCGCTCGTGCGCATAGCGCTGCAGGCGGGTGTCGACGGTCAGCACCAGGTCCTTGCCGGGCTCGCCGTCCTGGCGCGCCAGGTCGCGGATGGTGCGTCCGTAGGCGTTGACCTCGTACTCCAGGGTGCCGGCGCGACCGCGCAGCGCCTGGTCGTAGTTCTTCTCGATGCCGCTCTTGCCGATGCGCAGGTCGGGAAGCTGCAGCAGCGGATCGGTCGAGGCCTTCAACTCCTTCTCCGAGACCGGGCCGACGTAGCCGACGATGTGGGCCATCGATTCTCGCAGCGGATAGATCCGGGTCTCGCCGACGTCGATCGAAATGCCGGGCAGGTCGGGGGCGTTGACCTCGATCTGGCTGACCTGGTCCCAGCTCAGGTTCTCCGAGACCATCACTGGGATGAAGGCGCGGGTGCGGTGCAGGTCGCGTGCCAGGCGCTCGCGGTCCTTCTCCTCAAGCGGCACGATGGTCTGCAGGAAGTCCAGGGTCTCTTCCAGGCTCTGCTCCAGGTTCTGCGCCTGCTCGCGCACCAGCATCACCTTGTAGTTGCGCCGGTTGATCGCCAGGTCCTCGCCGAAGCGGTCGACGATGCGACCACGCGGCGGCGCCAGCAGGCGCATGTTGACCCGGTTCTCCTCGGCCAGCAGGGTGAAGCGGTCCTTCTGCACGACCTGAAGCTGGTAGAGCCGGGCGCCCAGCACCCCGAAGAGGCCGAGTTGTAGACCGCCCAGGATCAGCGCCCGGCGGGTCAGGCTTCGCGAGCGGCGCAGTTCCTCGTTGTGCTGACGCAGTGCCATCGCGCGCCCCCGCCCCTAGGCTTGCCTGAGGAAGCTGTTCTGGGTCAGCACGAAGACCCAGGCCAGACAAGGATAGATGGCGATGGTAAGCAGCGCCTGAAAGGCCGGTGGCTCGACGGTCAGGATCTCGCGCAGCGCAATCATCTGGCTGAGGAACAGCAGGGCCTCGGCCAGCATGGCGATGACCGCGAAGACGATCCACTGGACGACGAAGGAGTGCGGCAGGATATAGCGTCGCTGTGCCCGCACCACCGCGGAGATCAGCAGCAGGGTGAAGGTGCCGGGTCCGACCGGGCCGCCGCTCAAGAGGTCGCTGAGCAGCCCCAGCGCGAAGACGCCCCAGATCGGCAGCAGGTCCGGGCGGTGCACGGTCCAGAAATAGACCAGGATCAGCAGCAGCCAGGGCGAGATCGAGGTGAGGTCGGCCAGCCTGATCGGAACCATGCCGACCAGGATCAGCACCAGGGCTAGCAGTCCGGGCAGAAGCATGCGCGTCCAGCGGTCGATCTTCTGCAGGGCGGTCAGGAGCATGCTGCGTTCAAAGGCTCATCCAAGGGGGCTGGGCCCGAGGGTTGTGGATCGGCGGCGCGGCATCCGGGGCGGCTAGGGCGACTTGGCAACGGCGGGCCCCGAATCGCGGACCACACCATAGTCGATCAGGCGCAGAATCTCCAGCCGATCCCAATCGACGAAGGGCCGCACCGAGGTCTTGCTGTCGCTCACCGTGGACAGCCGACCGATCGGCAGGCCGCTGGGAAAGACGCCGCCGTCGCCGGAGGTGACGACATAGTCGCCGGACGTCAGGGTGACGTCGGGATCGACGTAGAGCAGGTGCGGCTCCGGCGAGTTGTCGCCGGCCAGGACGGCGCGATTGCGCTGCTCGCCGACCAGCACCGGGATGCGGCTGTTGATGTCGGTCAGCAGCAGCACACGGGCGCTGCGCTCGCCGGTGCCGACCACCCGGCCGACCAGGCCGTTTCCGGTCATTGCCGCCTGGCCGCGGTCCACTCCCTGCACGCTGCCGGCGTTCAGCAGCAGTGAGCGGGCGAAGGCGCCGCCCTGGTCGCCGATGATGCGGGCGCTGACGCTGCGTGCCACGGGGTCGGGGACGAAGTTCAACAGGGCCGCCAGCCGGCGGTTCTCCGCCTCCAGCTCCAGCGCGCGGGCCTGCCAGGCCAGCAGGCGCTCGTTTTCGGCCTTCAGGGCCGCGTTCTGGGCGCGCAGGTCGGCCATCTCCTCGGCATAGTCGATGATGCCGTTGACCGTGGTCACCGGGCGCGACAGCGCTTCCAGGAGGGGGGCGACGGCATCGTCGACGGCAGAGCGGGCGCGCTCGATCACCGCGACGTCGGCCTTGGACAGCAGCATCAGGGTGAAGGCAGTGGCGACCAGAAGGGCGAAGGCCAGGCGTCCGGCCCAGGCCCTCAAGGGGGTGGCAAGTCGCGCTACGGACAATGGCCGTTGCATTGGCGGGCTCGACCCTCAATCACCATTCGCTCGCACCGATCCGCAACTTTTCGCTTGGCTGTGGCAGCGGTGCGCTCATCCGATTCGCCGACGACACTATCGCAGCGCGCTCGCGTCGTCCAAGGCGCAAGTCCTGAATTTTAATGTTTTACGAAAGGTCTGCTCAGTACATGGAAATCAAGACGTTACGCAGAACTTTCATTTCCTCGAGGCAGCGTCCGGTGCCCAGCGCCACGCAGGAGAGCGGGTCGTCGGCGATCGAGACCGGAAGTCCGGTGGCCGCCCGCAGCACGAAATCCAGGTTGCCCAGCAGGGCGCCGCCGCCGGTCAGCACGATGCCCTTGTCGACGATGTCGGCGGCCAGCTCCGGGGCGGTGTGCTCCAGCGCGACCTTCACCGCCTCGACGATGGCGCCGACCGGCTCGGCCAGCGATTCCGAGACCTGGTGCTCGGTGATGATCAGCTCCTTGGGCACGCCGTTCATCAGGTCGCGGCCCTTGATCTCCATCACCCGGCCTTCGCCGTCCTCAGGCGGACAGGCGGAGCCGGTTTCCTTCTTGATGCGCTCGGCCGTGCTCTCGCCGACCAGAAGGTTATGGTTGCGTCGGATATAGCCGATGATGGCCTCGTCCATCTTGTCGCCGCCGACCCGCACAGAGCGGGAGTAGACGATGCCGCCGAGCGACAGCACCGCGACCTCCGTGGTGCCGCCGCCGATGTCGACGACCATGGAGCCGGTCGGCTCGGTCACCGGCAGGCCGGCGCCGATCGCGGCCGCCATCGGCTCCTCGATCAGGAAGACGCGGCGCGCACCGGCGCTCTCGGCCGACTCCTGAATCGCGCGGCGCTCGACGGCGGTGGAGCCGGAGGGCACGCAGACGATCACCTGGGGCGAGGCGAAAGAGCGGCGGTTGTGCACCTTGCGGATGAAATGCTTGATCATTTCCTCCGCCACCTCGAAGTCGGCGATGACGCCGTCGCGCAGCGGGCGGATGGCCTGGATGTTACCGGGGGTGCGGCCCAGCATCATCTTGGCCTCGTCGCCGACGGCCAGCACCTGCTTCTTGCCGCGGCCCTCGGCGATGGCGACCACCGAAGGCTCGTTCAGGACGATGCCTCGGCCCTTCACGTAGACCAGCGTGTTGGCGGTCCCCAGATCAATGGCCATGTCGGCCGACAGCATGCCCATGACACGCGATAGCATAGTCTATTCTCGGTTCCTGCTTCGGAGAGAGTCTAGCGCAGCCGCTCATTGCGGCCGGGCCAATCGCCAGTCCGCATCGCATAGCGCTCAGCCTTGGTCTTTGCAAGGAACAGATCGTAGCCGTCCTGACAGCCACAGACCCGAGGTCCTTGCAGGCTGGCGATAACGGCCTTTGGAATCCGCCCCTTAGGCCGGAGGGGAGGACAGATCGAAGCGATGGCGCGGTTGGGCCTGCGACCCAGAAGTGGTCTGCGGGGCCTCGTTTCGCAGGCGGCCGAGTCGCGCCCTAGGCCAGTGTGGCCGTGGCCCGGCAGAGCCAGACCCAGAGGTAAGCCTTGCTGGCGCGTTCGACCAGGAGTTCTGCGGAGTCCTCGCCGGTGACGAGCAGGGTAGCGGGGAGTTCGGCGAAGCGCAGGACGGCGCTGCTGCCGGCCGGCAGGGCTGCGGCCGAGCAGTCGGTGGCGGTTCCCATCGCCAGCAGCCGGCGCAGCTTTTCGCCCTCTATGCGCGCCACGAAGAAGCCGTCGGTGACCTCGCTCAACGGCGCCTCCGGGCCGAAGGCCTTGGCCAGCGCGGCCAGATGCTCGGCGCCGCCGCTGCGGCAGTAGAGCAGCCAGCGCCGGTAGCCCTGCCAGATCAGCAGCGGGTCCGCGCCGCTCTGCCGCCCGGGGGCGGGCAGGTCGAGCTTGAGCGCCTTTTTCACCGCCTTGGCGAAGTTCGCGTCCGCGCTGCTGCCGGCAAGCAGGACCAGGGCGTCGGGCGCCGCCGCGGTCAGGGCCAGGCCTGCCACCAGCGGTGCGCCCGGCAGAGGCTCGGCGATGCCCTCGGCCAGAAGTTCAGCCATGGAGACGCCCTCCGGTCGGGTCGAAGAAGCAGGGCGAGACGACGCGGGCCGGTCGGCGCGCGCCGAGGTGGAAGACTTCCAGCCGCGCACCCTCGGCCTGCAGGGCGCGGCCCCGTGCAACCAGGGCCAGCGCGATCGGCCGGCGCAGCATCGGGCTCCAGTAGCTGGAGGTGACGTAGCCGGTGCTGACCGGGCGGCCGTCGCGCTCCACCACGGTGTGGGCGCCGTTGGCGAGCGGGCCGCCCTCGTCCAGCACCTGCAGGCCGACGAGCTGGCGGCGGTCCGCGCGCCGGGCCTCCGGCAGGTCGAGCGAGCGCCGGCCGACGAAGTTCGTCTGCTTGCTCCTGAGTGGACCCAGCATGCCCAGGTCTTGCGGCATGGTGGTGCCGTCGGTGTCGCGTCCGATCAGGATGAAGCCCTTTTCGGCCCGCAGGATGGAGAGCGCCTCGATGCCGTAGGGGGTGATGCCCGCCACCCGGCCCAGGCGCAGCAGATGGCGCCAGAGGGCTGAACCGTAGCGCGCCGGCACCGAGATCTCGTAGCCGCGCTCGCCGGTGAAGCTGACCCGCGCGATGCGGGCGCGCAGCCCCTCCACCCGGCCCTCGGCGAAGGCCATGTGCGGCAGGGCGGCATCGCTCCAGTCGATGTCGGTTTCCAGCCCGGCCATGACCTCCGGTGCGCGCTGGCCGGACAGCGACAGCGTCGCCCAGGCCTGGGTCTCGTCCAGGAAGTCGACCTTGAGATCCGGCCACTCGCCCTGGTGCCACTCCTCCAGGGCGTGCAGGATGTGGTCCGTGTGGCTGGAGGAGGGAGAGAGCAGGTAGCGCTGGTCCGAGAGGCGGGCGACCACGCCGTCGTCCAGCACGATCCCGGTCTCGCGCAGCATCAGGCAGTAGCGCAGCCGGCCGAGCTTCAGGTTGTCCAGGCGGTTGTAATAGAGGCGATCGACGAAGGTCGCCGCGTCCGGCCCCACCACGGCGATCTTGCCCAGGCTGGAGGCGTCGAGCAGGCCGACATGGCGGCGCGCGTCCAGGGCCTCGCGCTGGATCGCCTCGGCCTCGCTCTCGCCAGGCTTGGGGTAACAGGCCGGGCGGGACCAGAGGCCATAGTCGCGGAAGAGCGCACCGGATTCGCGGTGGGCGGCCAGTGCCGGCAGCTCGCGTCGGGTGGCGACCAGCGCATCGCGCCTGAGGCCGGCGATGGCGGCCAGCGAGAGCGGGCTGTAGGGCGGGCGGAAGGTGGTGGTGCCGACCTCGCCCGGCTCGCGCCTTGTCTCCTGGCCCAGGATCGCCAGGCCGTTGACGTTGGAGCTCTTGCCCTGGTCGGTCGCCATGCCGAGCGTGGTGTAGCGCTTCAGGTGCTCGACAGAGACATAGCCCTCGCGGGCGGCAAGGCTGACGTCCTTGGCGGTGACGTCGTTCTGGAAGTCGATCCACTGCCGTGCGCCGGCGACCCGCGAGCGCCAGAAGGCCTGGATCTCGTGGCCGCCGAAGGGGGCGACCTCCTGGCCCGAGGGCGCCTCGCCAGCAGCGGTCTTGCCAAGGGCGGAGGCGGCCTGCTCGGCGGCACGGTGGCCTTCATTCAGGCAGTCCTGCAGGCCAAAGCTGCCGTTGGCGGCGCCCACGCTCTCGACCTCCTGGACGGTTCGGTCGGGCCGGAAGCCGGCGATCCGCGTGTCGTAGGCGAGTTTCCCACCGGATTGCGAGAAGAGGTGGACAGCCGGCGACCAGCCGCCGGAGAGGCAGAGCAGGTCGATGTCTCGGCCCAGAGTGGCGCCGGCTCCGCCCTTGGCGCCGACCGTGGTGCTGGTGCGCCCGAGCCGGACCCCCTGGACCGCCAGGTGACCCTCGACCGCCAGCGGCTGGTGGCCGACGTAGACCTCGATATCGGCCTCGTCCATCCGGGTGAGTAGGGCCTGCGCGGGCGCGCTGCGCAGGTCGGCGAGTGCCACAGCGGCCCCGGCCTGCTTCAGCACCAGGGCGCTTTCGTAGGCATCGTCGTTGTTGGTGGCGACCAGGACGCGCCGGCCGGCCAGTGCGGCATAGCGCCTGGCGTAGACGGCGGCGGCCGCCGCGCCCATGACGCCCGGCCGGTCGTTGTCGGGCAAGACCAGCGGTCGCTCGTGGGCGCCGCTCGCCAGGATCACCCGGCCGGCCTGCAGCAGCCAGAGCCGCTCGCTAGGCCAGCCATCCTGGCGCGGGCGCTGGCTCTCCTGCTCCAGCAGCAGGACATGGTTCTGGTCGTAGTAGGCGGCGGCCATGGTGCGGGTCATGACGCGCACGCCTGCCGTCTCGAGCTGCGCAACCGTCGCCTCGGCCCAGGCCGCACCCGGCATGCCCTCGATCTCGGTCTGGCGCCAGAGCAACTGGCCGCCCAGCCGGCGCTCCAGCTCGATCAGCCAGACCGAGAGCCCGCTCGCCGCCGCCGCGCGTGCCGCGGCCAGGCCGGCAGGTCCGCCGCCCACGATCAGCAGGTCGCAGTGGGCGTGGCTCACCGGCTGCGGTGGCGCCACCGAGCCGGGTGCCAGCTTGCCCAGTCCGGCCATCCTGCGGATGCGCGGCTCGTAGTCGGCCCACTTCGGCCGCATGAAGGTCTTGTAGTGGAAGCCAGCCGGCAGGAAGCGCGCCAGGCGGTCCAGGCCGGCGTGGCGGTCGTGCTCCAGGTCCGGGTCGGCGTTCACGCCGCGCGCGATCATGCCGTCGACCAGATCGACCAGGGTCGCGCGCGCGTTGGGCTCGTGCCGGCCGCCGAGGGTCACGTCCAGCAGTCCGTTGGGCTCCTCCGCCCCCGCCGCGTAGAGCCCGCGCGGGCGGTGGTACTTGAAGCTGCGTCCGACCAGCCTGACACCGTTGGCGATCAGGGCGGAGGCCAGGGTGTCGCCGGCGAAGCCCTGATAGGTCCGCCCCTCGAAGAGGAAGGAGAGCGGCTGCGAACGATCGATCTCGCCACCCTCCGCCAAACGGTGACTTTGGGTCATGCTCCACCCTCCCTGGCCGCGCGGCAGCAGATCAGGCGATGGGTGACGCTGTCGCGCTCCACCAGGACCAGGGTGCCGCAGAGGTGGCGGTAGAGCTCGCGGTGCGCGCCCTTGTCGTTGTTCTCGAAGTAGAGGTACTGGCCCCAGGCGGCGTCCTCGACCTCGACGGGCGGGCGCGGCTTGGGCTCGGTCAGGTAGTGGAACTCCTGCTCGTCGCGCAGACCGCAATGGGGACAGGTGAAGCGTTGCATCGACCGCGTCCTAGATCTGAAGCCCGCCAAGCGGGGAAGGAAATGCGCGCATGAGCGAAGGCCTCTTGTCCGGGTCCGGCGCTCCTGCTCTAGCCTGATCGCTGGCTCCCTGCCAAGGGTTGATCTCGAGGGCCGGGACGGGTTGCCCGGAGATCGGCCAAGCCGGCCACAGTACCATTGGTCAAGTGCCAACAGTACCATCGGTCAAGTTCAAGAAGAGCTGCCCCGACGTATATGGGGAGGCCTTGCGCTCGGGTGATCGGCTTCGGTCACACAGGGCACGACGGACTCAAGGGGCAGACTCATGGCTCAATACATCGGCACCAGCGGTAACGACTCCCTGGCGGGCAGCGCGCTGCCGGACTCGCTCTATGGCCTCAGCGGCGACGACACCCTGCAGGGGCTCAGCGGCAACGACACCTCGCTCTTCGGCGCAGCGGGCGACGACACGCTGGAAGGCGGTCAGGGCGCCGACCTCAGCCTCTTCGGTGGCAGCGGCGCCGACCTGATCATCACCGACGACGACTTCCAGTTCGACAGCTTCATCTTCGGCGATTCCGGCAACGATACCCTGCTGGCGAACTACGACGGCTTTCTCTACGGCGGTGACGGCAACGACAGGATCTTCGGGAACAGTGCCTTCGCCCATCACCTCTTCGGTGGCTCGGGCGCCGACACGCTGCTGGGCTTCGGGAGCCTGTACGGCGGTGCCGGGCCCGACGTGCAGTACGGATCCCGGAGCCTCTTCGGCGGCGACGGGGTCGATCACATCTATGCCGATGGCGGCGACGTCAGCGATGGCTTGGTCCCGCCCAGTTCGATCTTCGGCGGACGCGGCGACGACTTCCTTTTTGGCGAGTACGCGACCAACACGCGCTTCTTCGGCGGCAGCGGGACCGACCTGATCTACGGCAACAGCGGCATCGACTACGTCTTCGTCGGCGGCAGCGGGTCCGACACCCTGATCGGCGGCAGCGGCGCCGACCACTTCTTTTCCGGTAACTACGGCGGCGACCGGCTTTTTGGTGGCAGCGGTGCTGATACCGCCTTCTTCGGCGGTTTCGAGGGCGGCGATCAGCTCAATCCTCAGGGGCCGCAGAGCGACCGGCTCTACGGCGGCGACGGCGACGATACCTCCTTCTTCGGCGGCCTCGGCTCAGATCGGGTCTTCGGCGACAGCGGATCCGACCTCTCCTTCTTCGGCGGTACCGGACACGACCGGCTCTACGGTGGCACCGGCAGCGACGAGGGCTTCTTCGGTGGCTACGGGGACGACAGCATCTTCGGCGGGGACGACAGCGACAGCTCGCTCTACGGCGGTTTCGGGAACGACAGGATCGACGGCGGCGAGGGCGACGAGCTCTCCGTCTTCGGTGGTGCCGGCGACGATCAGCTCCGCGGCAATGCCGGCGATGATCAAGCCTTCGGCGATAGCGGCAAGGACACGCTCTTCGGTGGCGACGGCGACGACCTTATGGCCGGCGGCTCGGGCAGCGACCAGATGGTCGGCGGGACCGGCAGCGACATCCTCTTCGGCGGGCAGAACCGCGATCGGCTGAACGGTGCCTCCGGGACGGACACGGCCTACGGCGGCACCAACAACGACACCTTCATCGTCGAT
>JBJXHM010000021.1:0-68975 GCA_046233115.1 Rhodospirillaceae bacterium N.6G
TCGAGAGCGCCGCCTTCTCCGGCGCCGGCAACTCCGAGGCCCGCTTCGCCGGCACGCGCCTGATTGAGATCGACCGGAACGGCGACGGCGCGGCCGACCAGTCCTTCCTGGTCGACGGCGTCACCGCAGCGAACCTGCTGACGGCAATGGACTTCGTCTGGCTTTAGGCAAGAGAACTGCATCGCGGACCTGCGAGGAAGATGGGGGAGGACATCATGGCGATCATCACGGGCACGGATCTGAACGACACGCTGACCGGGACGAATTTTTTGGACATACTTTACGGCCTGTCGGGCGACGACAGCCTTTATGGCATTGGAGGCAACGACACCGTCTTGCTGGGAGGTTCAGGGAACGATCACATCTTCGGAGGGAGTGGTGATGATACTCTCCTCGTCGGAGAAGAAGGCGACGACCGGATTTACGGTGGCAGCGGCGCCGATTCCTTTCTCTCTGGAGAAGAGGGAGATGACCTTATATTCGGTGGAGGTGGCGATGATAGCAATCTGAGGGGATGGGGGCCGGGAGCAAATCGTATCTACGGTGGGACAGGTGCAGACCGAGGTCTTAGCGGTGGCGCGGGGCCGGACAGGATTTTTGGCGGTAGCGGTGCAGACCGGGGACTTTTTGGCGCATCCAAGAAAGATCTGATCTATGGCGGTCCCGGAGACGACGAAGATTTTCGAGGCGATGACGGCGACGATACCATCTACGCAGGAGATGGGCACGATACACTCATCAACGGAAGCTCTGGGAATGATCTTCTATTCGGTGGCCTCGGGAATGACGAGCTAATCGGCTGGCCTGGCGATGACAGTATGTTCGGAGGATCCGGTAACGACTATATCGTCGATCAGGCCATTCGTCTTGTTGCTTTCTTTGGTTACGGAAACGACCTAATTTTCGGCGCTTCCGGCGATGACACTCTCGGGCCAGAGGTGGGGGCCGACAGTGTTTTTGGAAGCGACGGCGACGATGTCCTGATGGTCCAGAGCTCCAAGGGCGAAGCCAGTCAGAACTGGCTCTATGGCGGCAGCGGAGCCGATACCGTCACTGCAGCTTTCCTTGTTTCCTATGGCAGTTTCGGCAACGGCACCAGCACGAACTCGATCTTCGGAGGCAGCGGAGCCGATACCCTTCACGGTCAGGAGGCGCGCGACGTCTTCTTCGTGCGCCCGGGCGAGTCCGTGGGCGGAGACACCTATGACGGCGGTGGCGGCACCGACACGCTTGTCCTCCTGGACGGGGCTAGCCTGGGTGGCGCGCGCGTCATCTCCGTCGAGACCATCCTTGGATCGACCGCTGGGCCGGGCAATGATGTTCTCTTTGGGACGAGTGGCCCGGATACTTTGGACGGGCTCAGCGGCGACGACCGTGTCTACGGCCGTGGCGGCGACGACACCCTGGAGGGCAGCAGCGGTGCTGATTATCTGGACGGTGGCTGGGGATCTGATACGGCCTATGGCGATGCCGGTAATGACACTTTGGTGGTCAACACCGAGACGGACCAGGTGTTCGAAGGGGCCGGCCAGGGCGACGACGTGCTGCGCTCCGACGCCGCGCAGTACACCCTGGGTAGTGCCGAGATCGAGCGGGCGAACATCAACGAGGCCGCCGGGGATGCCAAGCTGGTCGGCAACGAGAACGACGACCTCCTGGTCGGCAATTCCTTCTCCAACGTTCTCCTGGGCAGGAGCGGCGCCGATCGGCTGAACGGCCGGGGCGGCAGCAACACCCTGGCGGGCGGCAGCGGCGACGACACCTTCGTGGTCTCGACCTCGGCCGACCTGGTGCGGGAGTTCGCCGGCAACGGCACCGACCTGGTGCGCGCGGAGGCGGACTTCACCCTGCCGGGCGGGACCTCGGATGCCTTCGTCGAGGACCTGCGGCTGCAGGCGGACCACGGCGATCTGGTCGGGGTGGGCAACAGCCTGGCCAACAGCCTTGTCGGCAACAGCGGCGACAACCGCCTGCGCGGCAACGAGGGCGACGACCGCCTGATCGGCGGGGATGGCAACGACATTCTCTTCGGCGGGGGCGGCGGCGACCGCTTCGACGGCGGCAGTGGCGCCGACACCCTCTACGCCAGACAGGGGGACGCCGCCTTCGGCGGCTCCGGCCAGGATCTCTTCCTCTTCGGCGGCTCGCCCTCCGGCACGGGGAGCCCAGTCATCCGCGACTTCGACGGCCTGCTGGTGAACGGCGCCAACGGCGAGGACAAGCTGGTCTTCGCCACCGGCAAGGAGGTCGGTGCCTTCACCTACATCGAGAGCGCCGCCTTCTCCGGCAGCGGCAACTCCGAAGCCCGCTTCGCCGGCACGCGCCTGATCGAAGTCGACCGAAACGGCAACGGCGCGGCCGACCAGTCCTTCCTGGTCGATGGCGTCACCGCCGCCAACCTGCTGACCGCCGGCGACTTCGTCTGGCTGTGACCAGGAGGGGCTGAGCGCGCTACCAGGCAACGAATGAAAGTAAATACGCAAGTACCCCTCCCCGTCGGCGCCTCTGCATGCTAAAGGATGACCATCATCATGGCCTTGATTTTTGGAACAGCAGGCGAAAACAATAGTATTTTTGGAACGAGCGCCGCCGATACGATTGTTGGACTGTCCGGCGATGATTATATCGAAGGAGACGGCGGAAATGACACAATCTATGGCGGAAAAGGAAAGCCTCAAATATATGATAATTTGGGTTATTTTAATACTGAAGGAGATGATACGATATACGGTGGACTTGGCGATGATTTACTCTTTGGTCTTTTTGGGGAAGACGTCATTTTTGGCGGAAGCGGCGACGACACAATTCAAGTTGGTGATGACAATTTGAGCTACTACTACTGCAATGATTGCACTGGGAGAATTTATGGCGGACCTGATGCGCTTTATGGCGGAAGTGGAAATGACACCATCACTGGTGATCGCACTCACGATCACATTATATCTGGCGGTGACGGTAACGATACTTTGATCTCGTCTGTGGGGCGCTACGAGCGGAACTTGGGCCCCGAGAACCTCTGGGGCGGAAGTGGAAACGACGTGATCTTTGCCCACGGTACCAACGAGACCGCGATGGGCAATTCGGGTCATGATTGGATCTATGGGTTTGGAGATACGATCTATCAAAGCTACAATGGAAGGGTTTATTACTATGGATATGACGGTAAATTGTATGGCGGCGATGACGGTGACCATATCTTTGGCGCTGTAGGCAACGATCTTCTTTTCGGCGGGAGCGGGCGTGACGCCTTGTACGGCGATTGGCAAGACGACACGCTGCGCGGCGACACCGGAAACGATGTGCTGAAGGGTGGCGTCGGCGCCGATAGCTTCTTTGCCGGGTACGGCAGTGACCTGCTCTACGGGGAAAGCGGCAACGACCGCATGGTGGGCGGCAGAGGTGTCGATTTCCTTTTCGGAGGCTCGGGCCACGACCGCCTGAACGGCGGCTCGGGCAGCGACACTGCCTATGGCGGCGCTGACAGCGACGTCTTCATTGTCGACACCGTCACTGACCTGGTGTTCGAGACCGCGGCAGGCGGTTTCGACAACCTCAGATCCAACGCCCACGCCTACACGCTGGGTACGGGCGCGGAGGCCTACATTGAATTGGCCGTGCTTGTCACCGGCGCCGGTGACGGCACCCTGGTCGGCAACGCGCTGGACAACAGCCTGATCGGCAACGACGGCGACAACCGCCTGCGCGGTAACGAGGGCGACGATCTCCTGACCGGCGGGTCCGGCGAAGATACACTCTTCGGCGGAAGTGGCGGCGATCGCATGGTCGGCGGCAGCGGCAGCGACATCCTCTTCGGCGGCGGCAGCCGCGATCGCCTGAACGGGGGCTCGGGAACCGACACCGTCTTCGGCGGCCAGAACAACGATACCCCCATCGTCGATACCGTGACCGACCTTGTGTTTGAGACCGCAGCAGGCGGCTTCGACGTGCTGCGCTCCAATGCGCAGGTCTACACCCTGGGCACCGGTGCCGAGGCCTTCATCGAACTGGCCTTGCTGACCTCCGGCGCCGGCGACGGCACCCTGGTCGGCAACGCCCTGGACAACAGCCTGGTCGGCAACACGGGCGACAACCGCCTGCGCGGCAACCAGGGCGACGATCGCCTGATCGGCGGGAACGGCAACGACGTCCTCTTCGGCGGGGGCGGCGGCGACCGCTTCGACGGCGGCAGTGGCGCCGACACCCTCTACGCCAGACAGGGGGACGCCGCCTTCGGCGGCTCCGGCCAGGATCTCTTCCTCTTCGGCGGCTCGCCCTCCGGCACGGGGAGCCCAGTCATCCGCGACTTCGACGGCCTGCTGGTGAACGGCGCCAACGGCGAGGACAAGCTGGTCTTCGCCACCGGCGGGGAGGTCGGCGCCTTCACCTACATCGAGAGCGCCGCCTTCTCCGGCGCCGGCAACTCCGAGGCCCGCTTCGCCGGCACGCGCCTGATTGAGATCGACCGGAACGGCGACGGCGCGGCCGACCAGTCCTTCCTGGTCGACGGCGTCACCGCCGCCAACCTGCTGACGATAAGCGATTTCATGTGGCTATAGGCGAGAGGCCCGTACTGCGGACCTTCTACGACGACGAGGGAGGATATAATGGCGATCATCACGGGAACCGATTTGAACGACACGATCACAGGCACGGATCAAATCGATACGATTTTTGGACTGAGTGGAGATGATCGTCTCGTCGGGTTGCTTGGAGACGATAGCCTTCTCGGGCAGAGCGGAGCCGACAGACTGACTGGTCGCGGCGGGGAAGATCGCCTCTATGGTGGTCCCGGTTCGGACACCTACTTCACGGGCGGAGCTGGTAACGACACTCTTTTTGGCGGCGACGGAGACGACAGCAGGTTTGCCGGCGACAACGGCGACGACCACATCGATTTGGGCGATGGCAATGACAACGGCGCATTTGGATACTCTGGTGCGGACAGGCTCTACGCCGGCAGTGGCGATGACAGGATTATCAACGGCGATTCAGGAGACGACAGGATCTTCGGCGGCAGCGGCGACGACCACGCTCTGCAGGGCGTGGCTGGCAACGACACTATCTACGGCGGTGACGGGGATGACGTTCTACTAGCCGGGTCATCCGGCAGCGACACTGTTTTCGGCGGTTCAGGACAGGATTCCTACCTCTGGGGCGGAGGACGTATCGGCGACGGAGGCAGCCACACTATCTTTGGTGGCTCCGGCGACGACTTCTCTCTCAGGGTATGGTTCGCTGACGGTTGGATCTACGGTGGCGACGGCAATGACCTATCTCTGATCGGCGGCGACGGCCGTGACCGGCTCTTCGGTGGGGCAGGCTCAGATCAGCTTTTTGGTGGATCAGGACCCGATACGATCGTCGTGGGACCGGGCGATCCGAGCCCTGGCGACTACTATCACGGTGGCTCAGGCGTCGATACGCTTGTTCTCCTGAGCGGTGCCACGCTCGGGAGCGCCGTCCTGATCTCCGTCGAGACAATCATCGAGCCGACCGCCGGTCCTGGAGATGACATTCTCTTCGGCACCGACGGGCCCGACACTCTGGACGGGCTCAGCGGAGCCGACCGGCTCTACGGCCTGAGCGGAGACGATAGCCTGATCGGGAGCAGCGGCAACGATCGGCTCGGGGCCGGCTCGGGCGCCGACCAGGCCTATGGCGACGACGGCGAAGACGAGCTTCGCGGCGATGCCGGCGACGACAGCCTTGTCGGCGGCAGCGGCGCCGACACCCTCTTCGCCGGCGATGACCAGGACCGGCTCTATGGCAGCAGCGGCGACGACCGGATGGTCGGCGGCAGCGGCAGCGACATTCTCTTCGGTGATGGTGGCCGGGACCGCCTGAACGGCGGCTCCGGCAGCGATACCGCCTATGGCGGCGCCGAGGACGACGTCTTCATCGTCGATAGCCTAGGCGATCTGGTGTTCGAGACCGCGGCAGGCGGCTTCGACAGCCTGCGCTCCAACGCGCACGTCTACACCCTGGGCACCGGTGCCGAGGCCTTCATCGAGCTGGCCTTGCTGGCGCCCGGCGCCGGTGACGGCACCCTGGTCGGCAATGCCCTGGACAACAGCCTGCTCGGGAACGAGGGCGACAACCGCATGCGCGGCAACGAGGGCGACGACCGCCTGATCGGCGGGGCCGGCGACGATACCCTCTTCGGCGGGCGCGGCGGCGACCACTTCGAGGGCGGCAGCGGTGCCGACACCTTCTACATTCACCAGGGGGATGTCGCCTTCGGCGGCTCCGGCCAGGACGCCTTCCTCTTCGGCGGATCGCCTTCCGGCACGGGCAGCCCGATCATCCGCGACTTCGACGGCCTGCTGGTGAACGCAGCCAACGGCGAGGACAAGCTGGTCTTCGCCACCGGCAGGGAGGTCGGCGTCTTCACCTACATCGAGAGCGCCGCCTTCTCGGGTGGTGGCAACTCCGAGGCGCGCTTCGCCGGCACGCGCCTGATCGAGGTCGACCAGGACGGCGACGGCGCGCTCGACCAGTCCTTCCTGGTCGACCGTGTCACTGCCGCCAACCTGCTCACCGCCGGCGACTTTGTCTGGCTATAGCGGCCTATTGGAGACGCCCACGACCGCATCACGGTCGGTCAAATAGCCACCCCACTTGATCATCAGGCGTGCGTGTTCAGTAAAAAAGGAACACTCTCATGGCAAACATTACTGGCACCGATCTCAATGATCTCTTGTTCGGAACAACTCTTGACGACCGCATCTATGGGCTGGACGGCCGAGACAAGCTCTTCGGCGGCGCCGGAGAGGATACAATCTACGGTGGCGATGGGAATGACCTCTCTATTTTGGGCGGAGACGGAAACGATACCGTGTTCGGTGGGTCAGGAGCCGATACCCGCTTTGACGGAAATGATGGAAATGACACCATCTATGGAGGTTCTGGAAACGACAACTATAGTGGTGGAAACACTGGCAACGATACCTGGTTCGGTGGTGACGGTGACGATGGCGCCCGCTTGGGAGGCGGGGGCATAACCGGAGGGCCAGGCAACGACACCCTGTTCGGCGGCACCGGCAACGACAGAGGCTTCCTTGCCGGAGGGGACGATGGCGGCGCTCTCTACGGCGGGACCGGAAACGACTATGATTTTCGCGGGCATAGTCGCGCTGACAGACTTTATGCGGACAGTGGCGCGGATTACTCCTTCTTCGGCCGCGAAAGTGACGACACTATTTTTGGCGGTGATGGTGACGACAGCATTTTACATGGAGACGATCAAATTTATCGCCCAGACGCTGGAAATGACACAATATACGGAGGATCTGGTAAAGATTACTTGCTCTTTGGAAACGAGAAGAATGACACGGTTTTCGGCGACAGCGGAGATGACGGTCGACTTTACGGTGGAGAGGGGGCCGACTGGGTTTCAGCAGGCCATGGAAACGACTCTTATGTCTTCGGAGGCAGTGGCAACGACCGCCTCTACGGCGGTCCTGGAGACGATCGTTCGCTGCTAGGCGGTGACAACGACGACTGGTTCTTCGGTGGCAGCGGAACTGATCGCGTCCTCCGCGGCAACAGCGGCCTCGATAGCCTGTTCGGCGGCAGCGGGGCAGATACCGGCCTGTCGGGCGGCGGCGACAGGGACTATGTCGCTGGGGGCGCGGGAGCAGATGTCCGCCTCTTCGGCGCTGCCAACAGTGACAAGATCTTCGGTGGAGCGGACGATGACTCGTTCCTGTTCGGTGGGTGGGGACACGACACCATCAATGCTGGCCGCGGGAGAGACTCGTACCTCTATGGGGCCAGCGGCCACGACATCGTTAGAGGAGGGCGCGGACATGATGCCTTCCTCTACGGCGGGGCCGGCATCGACAGCCTCTTCGGCGGCAGTGGCAACGACACCTTGAACGCTGCCAGCCAGGGGGAGTTGCAGGCGGGCGATCTCTTCGATGGCGGGGCCGGCTCCGACACCCTCATGCTGGCGAACGGCGTCAGCCTGCCCGCCGGTGTGACGCTCACCTCCATCGAGTTCGTCATCTACGGGTAGGCGGTACGCCCTCTATCGCCCTCTATGGCCAGCGACTTCGTCCGGCTTTAACGCAACCGACCGAACCTGGCCTGCACCGCCTCGGCGAAACTGACACCGCCGGACGCCTCGGCCAGCGCCGGCAGGGTCACGCAGAAGGTGGAGCCCTCGGCGCTTGATCTCTCCAGCACGATGGTGCCGCCGAAGGAGCGCACGATCTGGGCCGAGATGGCCAGCCCCAGGCCGCTGCCCTTGGCCTGGCCCGCACGCTCGCGCCAGCCGCGTGCGAACTTGGTGAAGAGGCGCTCGTGCTCGGAACTGGGCACACCGGGGCCGTTGTCGGCCACGCGGATCTCGACCCTGTCCTCGTTCAGGGTGACGCTGCCGCGTACGAAGCGGCGTCCGGCCGTGTTGAACTTGATGGCGTTCGACAGCAGGTTGAGGAAGACCTGCTTCAGCCGGTCGGGATCGGCCTCGACCCAGCCCGCGACCGGGACCTGCAGCTCCAGCGCCACACCCTGCCGCTCGGCCAGGCCGGCCATGGTGTCGGCCGCGTCGGCCAGGACCTTGGCGGCATCGACCCGCTCCAGGTTCCACTCCATCTGATCGCGCTCCATCCGGCCAAGGTCGAGGATCTCGTCCAGCAGGCGGGTCAGGCGCTCGCTCTCCTCGTGGATGATCTGGATGAAGCGGCGGCTGCGCTCCGGATCGAGGTCGCGGCGGTCGTTCAAGAGCTCCGAGAAGGAACGGATCGAGGTCATGGGCGTGCGCAGCTCGTGGCTGACGCGGCTGAGGAAGTCGTCCTTCATCTCGTCGAGCTGGGTCAGCTTCTCGTTGGCCGCGCGCAGCTGCTCGGCGGTCTGGCGCAGCTCCTCCGACTTGCGCTCCAGCTCGCGGCTATGCTCGATCGCCTGCTGGGTCTCCTCCAACAGCGCCATCACCGTGCTGACGCTCAAGACCTCGCCCTTGGCGATGCGCGAGACCATGAGGCGAGCCGAGGCGGCGCCGATGCCGCCGGCGAGCTGGCGCTCGACGAAGCCGATGAGCTGCGGGTCCGGCAGCGGCGACTGTCCGGGCCGGCCCTGCAGGCGGGCGTGTTCGCGGAACAGGCCTTCCGCACGCGCTGGTCCCAGCACCGCACGGGCCAGGTTGAAGAGATCCTCCACTCGGGCGGAACGCGGCAGGGCCGGTAGGGCGGCATCGTCGCCACGGGCGAAGACATCGACGAAGAGGGCCGACTGCAAGCGCTCGATCGGGGTTTGGGTGGTGACCAGCGAGACCCCGATGTAGGTCAGGCTGTTCAGCAGCAGGCTCCAGAAGACGGCATGCACCAAGGGGTCCCAGCCGGTGGTGCCGAACAGCGCGGTCGGCTTCAGGATATGGATGCCCCAGGGCCCCTCGTGCACCAGCCCTCCCAGGTCCCAGCCCAACGCGAAGGAGGGCAGCAACAGGCAATAGAGCCAGACCAGCACCCCGACGCTGAGTCCGGCGAAGGCCCCCATCTTGGTGGCGTTGCGCCAGCAGACCCCGCCGATCAGCGCCGGCAGGAACTGCGCCACGCCGACGAAGGAGATCAGGCCGATGGAGGCCAGCGCCACCGAGGCCGTCGATTCACGGTAGTAGAGGAAGCCCAGCCCCAGGATGGCGACGATGGCGATGCGGCGGATCAGCAGCAGGGTGGCCGAGATGTCGCCACGCGCGTCGCCGCGCAGCAGGTTGGCGCGCAGCAACAGCGGCGTCACCAGGTGGTTGGAGATCATGATCGACAGCGCGATCGAGGCCACGATCACCATCGAGGTCGCCGCCGAGAGCCCGCCGATGAAAGCGAGCACCGCCAGCGCCTCGTTGCCCGCCGCCAGCGGCAGGGTCAGGACGAAGAGGTCCGGGTTGGCGGTCTCCGGCAGGGTCGAGAGCCCGGCCAGCGCAATCGGCACCACGAAGATGGTGATGAGGAAGAGATAGAGCGGAAACAGCCAGGCGGCGGTCGCCAGGTGACGTTCCTCGCGGTTCTCGACGATCGCCACCTGGAACTGCCGTGGCAGGCAGACGATCGCCGCGGCCGACAGCAGGGTGATGGTGATCCAGCGCGGCTCGTAACCCTCCGAGAAGGTATAGAGGCGCTGCACCGCGGCGCTCCAGTCGGCATTGCGGAAGGCGCCCAGCCCGTCGCCCAGCCCCAGGGTGACGCTGAGGCCGACCGCGATCAGGGCGAAGAGCTTCACCACCGATTCGAAGGCAATCGCGGCGACCACGCCCGGATGGCTCTCGTCGGCGCCGAGGTTGCGGGTGCCGAAGAGGAACACGAAGACGGCCAGCACCACCGCCACCCAGAAGCCGTTGTCGGCCAGCAGGCCGAGGCTCAGCGCCCCGCTCTCCACCTCCACCCGGCTGAGGGCGTTGAAGGAGGTGGCGACGGCCTTGAGCTGCAGCGCGATATAGGGAGTGATGCCGATGATCGCGATCACCGTCACCAGGGCAGAGAGCGCGGAGCTCTTGCCGTAGCGCGCGGAGATGAAATCGGCGATGGAGGTGATCTGCTGGTCCTTGGTGATCCGGACCAGCTTGCGCAGCAGCAGCCACCAGCCCATGAACACCAGGGTCGGCCCCAGGTAGATCGGAATGAACTCCAGCCCGCTGCGCGCCGCCGTGCCGACCGCGCCGTAGAAGGTCCACGACGTGCAGTAGACCGCAAGCGACAGGGTGTAGACCACCGGCGAGGCGATGAAGCGGGCGCGCCCCTTCTCCACCGCCTTGTCGCTGAGATAGGCGATGAGGAAGAGCAGCAGCAGATAGCAGCCGCCGATCAGAAGGATGAGGCTCGGCGCCAGCATCGCCGGCTCTAGTGCGCCTTGCGCTCAGGCGCAACCGGTGGGCTTGCCATGACCTAGTCCTGCGCCTCGTCGCTGGCGCGCGCCTGCTGCAGATGGCGAGCGGCGACCGCAGTCAGCAGGATGCCGACCAGCCAGATGGCGAAGATGTAGATCAGCAGCAGCGGCATGCCGAACAGGAAGTGGCCGCCGTCGAAGAGACTCAGCAGTGGCGGCATGAACAGCAGCAGGCCGACCAGGGGGAGGAACCAACTGAGATCCCGCGCCCGACCGGGGACCTCGCGCAGCCGCTCTGCCCTCCCCTGCCCGGCCGGCCGTCTCATGACCGCACCGGACGGGCCTGCTTCAGCAAGAGCTGCACACGCTGCACCAGGTCTTTGTTGCCGAAGGGCTTGGTGACGAAGTCGTCGGCCCCCAGGTCCATCATCCGCTGTCGATCCACCGCCTGGCCCTTGGCGGTCAGCACCATCACCGGCAGCGACTTCGAGGTCGGCGTGGCCCGGAGCTTGGCCAGCACCTCGAACCCGCTGGTACTGGGAATCATCGCATCCAGGATCAAGAGGTCGGGCCTTTGCCGCGAGACCTCGGCCAAGGCTTCCTCGCCGTCGCCGACCGCATGCACCTCATAGCCCTCGTGGCTCAAGAGAAAGCGCAAGGATTCGACGATGAAGGGCTCATCCTCGGCAATGAGAATTCTGTTGGGCATGACCCTCTCCCTGTCGCCCTTCGCCGTCTTGCCATGACCACCCTTTGCGGGGTCTTGTGGCGCCTTCGCGCCATAGTGACGCCTCCTCAGGCGTTGTGCAAAGCCGATTGCCGTTCAGCCTCTCGGATAGCGGAGCGTTCCGCGACCAGGGCCTCGTGCGCACGCTGCTGGCAGCCGCCGCGCCGGCAGGAGCGGCACTCGAAGCCGACCTCGGTACCCAGATCGTTGCTGCGCCCGCCGTAGACGTCGCCATAGGCCAGGCGGTCGAGGTGCAGGGCCTCGCAGCCCAGCATCACGCTGAACTGCGCCGGCGGCCGGCCATAGCCGTTCCAGCCCTTGGCCGAGGCCTGGGCGACGAAGAGGTAGCGCGCCCCGTCCGGCATCAGCGCCAGCTGAGTCACCGTGCGCCCCGGCGTCGCCAGGGCGGTGTAGACCGGCCAGAGCGGACAGGCGCCGCCGTAGCGCGGCATGCGCAGGCCCGGCAGGCTGAAGCGCTTGGAGATGTTGCCGGCCGGATCGCTGCGCAGGAAGGCGAAGGGCACGCCCTCCTGGCCGGGGCGGCGCAGAGTTACCAGGCGATGGGCCACCTGCTCGAAGCTGGCGCCAAAGGCGAAGGCCAGCCGGTCGACGTCGTAGCGGGCCTGCTCTGCCGCCTCCAGGAAGGCCTCGTAGGGGAAGAGCAGCGCCGCCGCCGTGTAGCGCACCAGCGCCAGCTTGCAGCGCCGCCGGGCGGCATCGCTGGTCAGACGCTCGTCATCGACCAGACTGTCGAGCAGGCGGTCCAACTCCTCGGCGACCAGATGACGGGCGATCAGGAAGCGGCGGCTGGCCTCCGGCAGGGCGGTGACCGCATCGCGGTCGCAGAGGCCGGCCAAGGCCTCGATCCGCGCCTGCACGCCCAGCGAGGAGAGCCACTGGTGCGCCCCTTCGTTGCCGGACCCGCCCGAGAGCTTGCGACGCAGCGCATCCGCCCCCTCCTCCAGTGCTGCGAAGTGGTTGCGGTGGTCGATGATGAAGTCGTCGACCTCCTTGGCCGGCGAGCTGGCGTGCAGCTTGCTGCCGCTGTCCTCCAGCATGTCGATCATGCTGCGCGCACTGCGCCCCAGGCTGTCGCTCTCGGCGGCGATGATCCGGGCGAAGCGCTGGCGCTCGGCGTCGCCCAGTCCCTGAAAGTCCTGCAGGATCTCGGAAAAGGAGCGGATCGAGGTGATCCGGGTCAGGATCTGGTGCGAGAGATCGCGCAGGCCGGGGTCGCGGCTCACCCGTTCCGACAGCGCGACCGCGGTGTCGGTGGCGTCCTGCAGGCTGCGGTGCGCGCGCACCATGGCCTTGGCCCATTCCGGGTAGCGGCCGACGAAGCTGCCGATGCGATCCTCGTCCTGGTCCGGCAGGGCCATGCCGCGCGCCAGCTCAACCATCTCCTGAAAGAGTCGGGTGTCCTCGACCGCGGTAAGGTCGGCCAGCGGCATGTCCAGCGCCTTGGCGATCCGGCGCAGCAGCGCGCCGCCGATTAGACGCTTGTCGTGTTCGATCAGGTTCATGTAGGCGCCGGAGATTCCGACAGCCTCGGCCAGCGCACGCTGGGTCAGACCCAACAAACGGCGGCGCTCCACGATTCTCGCTCCGATCGGCACTCTGGCCATTGACGTCTCTCCCGATCCCGGGGGTCCGCTTTGCGGGACCTTCCCTGCACCCGGCCAAGCCAGGCTGAGTAAAGAAATTAACAGGCGAGAGCCCCTAGGAGAAGAAAATTTACTCAAATTAGCAAAGCGGCGGATGGTTTGTTGCGCGCAAGCGGGCAAGCACCGCTTAGTGCCTGTCGTACGAGAGCCAAGGACGTCGGTGCAGATGAGCTGCATCCACCAAGGCTCCGAGACGGGAGGAAAATTCATGACGTTTACGGGTAAGGGCTTCTCACGCCGCGGCCTGTTGAAGAGCGGTGCCGTGCTCGGCGCGGCCGCTGCAGTCGGACCGACGGTGTTCGTGCGTCACGCCTGGGCCGACAAGGCCATCGGCAACTATCCGGTGAACGGGCCGGTTGTGAAGTTCGGCTTCAACGTTCCCCAGACCGGCGCCTATGCCGACGAGGGCGCCGACGAGTTGCGCGCCTACAGGCTGGCGGTCAAGCACATCAACGAAGGCGGCGGCATGCTGGAGACGCTGAAGCCCTCCTCGTTGAAGGGCAACGGCGTGCTCGGCAAGAAAGTCGAATACGTCGAGGGCGACACCCAGACCAACCCCGATGCCGCCCGCACCTCGGCGCGGCGCATGATCGAGCGCGATGGCGTCATCATGTTCTCCGGCGGATCGTCTTCGGCCACCGCGATCGCCCAGCAGTACCTGGCCCAGGACATGGGCATCATCTTCATGTGCGGCCTGACCCACTCCAACGACACCACCGGCAAGGACCGCCGCCGCTACGGCTTCCGGCAGTTCTTCAACGCCTACATGTCAGGACTGGCGCTGGGGCCGATCCTGGCCGAGAACTACGGCAAGGACCGCAATGCCTTCCACCTGACCGCCGACTACACCTGGGGCCACACTCAGTACGAATCGATCAAGCAGTCGACCGAGGCCCAGGGCTGGAACACGGTCAACAACATCATGACCCCGCTGGGAACCACCGACTACTCGCAGTTCCTGACCGCGGTGCTGAACTCCGACGCCGACGTCCTGGTCCTGAACCACTACGGCAAGGACATGAACAACTCGCTGACCCAGGCGGTGCAGTTCGGCATGCGTGACCTGGAGAAGAACGGCAAGCACATGGAGATCGTGGTGCCGCTTTACTCCCGTCTCATGGCCCAGGGTGCGGGTGCCGACAACATCGACAACGTCTTCGGCACCACCAACTGGAACTGGACCCTGGACAACCCGGGCGCCAACGTCTTCGTGAAGTCCTTCGAGGCGGAGTACGGCTTCCCGCCCTCGCAGGCCGCCCACACCTGCTACACGCAGACCCTGCTCTACGCCAACGCCTGCGAGATGGCCGGCACCTTCTACCCGCCGGAGGTCATCAAGGCGCTGGAGGGCTTCGAGTACGAGGGCACCGGCTACAACGGCAAGTCGCTCTATCGCGCCGGCGACCACCAGTCCTTCCACGAGGTGCTCGTGGTGAAGGGCAAGGGTTCGGCCGAGAAGAAGGGCGACTACGACCTGCTTGAGATCGTGAAGGTCGTGCCGCGTGCGCAGATCGAGTACCCGGTGGACACCTTCCCCGGCGAGCTCGGCCCCTACGAGCCGGCCTAAGCCCGGCCTACCCGTGGCGGAGGGCCTGCGGAGACCGCAGGCCTTCCACCACAGCCCATCGAACCAACATGGCGAGGGGAACGCGGGCGAACAGACGCTCGGCGTCAGGGTGATCCTATGGATGTCAATGCAGTCTTCTTACAGCTCCTGACGGGGCTTCAGCTCGGTGCGATCTACGCCTTGATCGCGCTCGGCCTGACCCTGATCTTCGGCACGCTGAACGTCGTCAACTTCGCACACGGTGCGCTTTACATGATCGCCGCCTACATCGCCGTGTACGTAGGGGCACAGGTCGACTTCATCGCCGCGATCTTCATCGTTCCCATCGTCCTCTTCGGTGTGGGCATCGTGCTGGAACGCGGCCTGATCCGCTATTTCTACGACCGCCCGCACACCGACCAGATCCTGGTCACCTTCGGCCTGGCGATCGTGATCGAAGAGCTGCTGAAGTGGATGTTCGGCGCGAACAACCTGCCCTTCCCGCTCCCCGCCTGGGGCAACGGCGTCGCCTTCCTGCACGAGTACGTGCCCTTCCTCGAAGGCTTCGTGGTCTTCCCCAAGTGGCGCCTGATCCTGATCCTGGTCTCCCTCATCGTGGTCGGTGCGCTCTTCTCGCTGCTGCAGTTCACCCGCTTCGGCCTGGTGGTCCGGGCCGGCATGCGCGACCCGCAGATGCTGCGTTTCCTGGGCATCAACATCACCCAGCGCTTCGCCATCGTCTTCGGGCTTGGCGCGATGATCGCGGGTGTGGCCGGCGTGTTCGGCGGGCCGATCACCCAGGTCAGCCCCGGTGTCGGCATGCAGCTTCTGGTGCCTTCCTTCCTGGTGGTGGTGATCGGCGGCATGGGCTCCCTGCCCGGTGCCCTGCTGGCGGCCATCCTGCTGGGCATGGCACTCAGCTTCACCGCCACCATCGCCTCGCTGCAGCAAATCATCGTCTACCTGGTCGCCGTGGTGGTCCTGCTGGTCCGTCCGCGCGGTCTCTTGGGTAAGAAGGGGGTCGCCGAGTAATGTTCGGGAAAGACATCCGCAGCCGCGACCTGTCCGTTATCGGCATCTTCGCGGTCATCGTCCTCACCCTGCCCTGGTGGCTGACGGCCATCGGCGGCTACGAGGCACTCGCCACCAAGATCGTCATCTGGGCCCTCTTCGCGCTGGGCTTCGACATCCTGCTTGGTTTCACCAGCTATCTCTCCTTCGGCCATGCCGCCTTCTTCGGCGTCTCGGCCTACACCACGGGTCTGATGCTGAAGCACGTCACCGCCGAGATCATCCCGGCGATGGCCGCCAGCTTCGTGGTCATGCTGATCGTGGCCATCATCATCGGCTTCCTGACCCTCAGGCGCTCGGGCATTTACTTCGCGATCCTGACCCTGGCCTTCGCTGAGATGCTGCACGCGGCCGCGCTCTCCTCGATGCTGCAGGAGTGGACCGGCGGCGACAACGGCCTGACCATGGACACCAAGCCGGTGCTGTTCGGCATTCCAATGGAGGGCCTGAACGTCTTCTTCTTCTGCGCGATCATCCTGATCGCCGGCTACTTCGTGGCGCGCCAGCTCAAGCGCTCCTCCTTCGGCCTCATGCTGCGGTCGATCAAGGAGAACCCGATGCGGCTGGAGTACACCGGCGTGAACGTGCAGGCCTACAAGATGAGCGCCTTCCTGATCAGCGCCATGTACGCCGGCCTGGCGGGCTCTCTCATGGTCATCTACGAGCCCTACGTGGCCACCAAGTTCCTGAACTGGACCACCTCGGGCGAGGTCGTGATCATGTCGGTGATCGGCGGCGTCAACACCCTGATCGGGCCGATGATCGGCGCCACCTTCATGCTCTACTTCGAGAACGTGATCCAGGCCTTCATCGGCGAGCAGTGGAAGCTGGTCCTGGGTGCGGTCTTCGTGCTGGTGGTGATCTTCCTGCCCGGCGGCTTCATCGACGGCTACAACCGCGTCCGCAAGCTGATGGGCATCCCGGTGGATCCGCGCCGCCAGAACGTCCCCGACAAGCCGGAAAAGGCGAGCGACATCTACGACCGGAAGAACACTGCCGGTCGGCTCTCCGACTGACCCCGGCTGATCCGTAGAGGAATCGAACCATGGATGGAAATCCGCTTCTCGAGGTGCGCGGGGTCAGCAAGAGCTTCGGCGGTCTGAAGGCCCTGACCAACGTCAACCTGACCATCGCCGAAGGCACCACGCACGCCATCATCGGCCCGAACGGGGCCGGCAAGTCGACCCTGTTGAACTGCCTGATCGGCCTGCTGCACGTCGACGAGGGCACGGTCACCTTCGCCGGCAAGCCGCTCACCGGGGTGAAACCCTATGAGATCATCCAGCGCGGGATCGCACGGGTCTTCCAGACTCCGCAGATCTTCCCTGGCATGACCCTGCTGGAGAACGTGGCCATCGCCGCACTCGCCAAGCAGGACGGGCAGTTCAAGGTCAACCCGCAGATCACGCTTCGACCCAGCCATCCGGCGATGCAGGAGGCCGAGTACAACCTGCGGAGGGTCGGGCTCCAGGACTTCCGCAACAACGACGCCGAGCACCTCTCGCGCGGCGACAAGCGGCGGCTGGAGCTGGCGATCTGCCTGGCGGCCCATGCCCGCCTGCTGTTGCTGGACGAGCCGACGGCAGGCATGTCGCGGCACGACACCAACCGGACCATCGACCTCCTGAAGGAGATCGCGGAGACCGGCATCACCAAGGTGGTCATCGAGCACGACATGCACGTCGTCTTCTCGTTGGCCAAGCGCATCACCGTTCTGGCACAAGGCACGGTCATCGCAGAAGGCCTGCCGGACGAGGTGCGCGGCAATCCGAAGGTAAGGGAAGCCTATCTGGGAGGGGCACACTGATGAGCGCAGCAGCTGCCGACACCTCCGTCCTTAGCGGAGCTGTCGAGGACCTCTACTTCGCCTGCAAGGGCGTCGAATCCTACTACGGTGAAAGCTACATCGTCCAAGGCGTCACCTTCGAGGTGAAGGAGAAGGAGATCGTCGCTCTCCTGGGTCGGAACGGCGCAGGCAAGACCTCGACCCTTCGCACCATCGCGCGGGCCCACGAACCGCACCTGACCGCCGGCGAAATCTGGCTGCAGGGCAAGCCGGTGCACAAGATGCGCGGCTTCGAGGCGGCCCGGGCTGGCATCCAGCTGGTACCTGAGGACCGGCGCATCATCCCCGGCATCACCGTGGAGGAGAACCTGATCCTGGCGCAGATCGCCGAGCCGCTGGGCTGGCCGCTGGAGCGGATCTACCAATCCTTCCCGCGGCTGGCCGAACGGCGCAAGCAGGAGGCCACCACCATGTCAGGCGGCGAACAGCAGATGCTGGCAGTCGCCCGGGCGCTGGCGCGCGACATCAAGCTCTTGCTCCTGGACGAGCCCTACGAGGGCCTGGCCCCGGTCATCGTCGAGGAGATCGAGCGCATCATGCTGGAGGTGAAGCAGCTCGGCATCACCACCATCATCGTCGAGCAGAACGCCATGGCGGCACTGCGGCTCGCCGATTCCGCCATCATCCTGGACATGGGTGAGGTGGTGTTCCGCGGCACCGCGAAGGAGGTGCTGGACAACGCCGAGCTGCGCGAGGAGTACCTCGCGGTCTAAGCCCAAAGCCGTCCGCTGCGGGTGCGTCCTGCAAACGAGAAACGGCCATAGAGACGGAGCGCGAGGAGGGGCGAGCCTGCCGGTCAGGCTCGCCCCTTCACCTTTTGCGATCCTGTGGCTTTACGGGGCCGCGGTCGAAACGCGGATGGCCGGACTTGACCCAGCCACAACGGCTTTGCCTCTAGGCACCTGCTGTGGGCGCTAGGGCTCGATAACAACAAATCGAAACAGTCTGTCGCCTGAATCCTGCGCTACGCCTTTTGAAAATAGGCCGGATCCACGCGATCATATGGGTCCGCCTGATTGCGATCCGATCTAGAAGATCTGCTCCAGGATGCTCTTCTCACGCTGGATCACGATCGGGGTGTCGCCAGTGGTGACCGGCTGGCCCAGCGCCTGGGTCTCGCGGATGCGATCGGCCTCGGCGTCGGCGTTGACCACGTCGCCCGTGGGCGGGGAGTCCTTCCAGAACACCAGGGTGTCGACGAAATCGGTGTTGTCGGCGTTGATGGTCTGGGTCTCTTCGTCCACCACCTGGCGGATGTTAGCCTGGGTCTCGGTCGCGCCGGCGTCGGTCAGGAAGGCCTGGTCGGCAATCGCCTTGTTGGTGTCGGCATCGGGGTCGATGCGGCCCTGGCGGCCGAACACGGCAACCCGCGCCTGATCGGTCGGCGTCCCCTCCTGCGGGCGCGGCGCACCCGGCGCCGGCGGACGCAGGTTGAAGTCGGGCGGAATCGCGAGCGGAGCGTTGGCCACCACGCGGAACTCATCGGGCGAGGTCTTGTCCATGCCTAGGTCCTCGCGGATCTGCGTGCAGGCACCGAGTCCGCCCCCGAGGCTGGCGAAGACGGCAGCAGCCAAGCCCAGGCGAAGAAGGGGTGTCTTGTTCATCACGTCCGCTTCCATTCCTTCCACACTGCCTTGCCCATGCAACTCCTGGAGTCTTGTCCCGGTTCCCAAGTCTAACCGAGTCCGGCCGTTTGAGCCAGCCTATGCCTGTCAACCGTGGCTAAATTTTGGAGCGTCGGCTGCCGAAGAGGCTGTCGTACAGCAGCAGCAAGACGCCGATGACGACCCCGCAATCGGCAACGTTGAAGGCCGGCCAGTGATAGCCCGATAGGTGGAGGTCCAGGAAATCCACAACGGCACCATGGACCAGCCGGTCGATCAGGTTGCCGACCGCACCGCCGACGATCATGCCGGCGGCCAGCAGTGGCAACACGCTGCGCTGACTGCGTACCCAGAAGATCACCCCGCAGGCGATGACGAAGGCGATGCCGGCCAGGACGTAGGGGCCCAGCGACCAGTCGTTGGAGAAGAGGCCGAAGCTGACGCCGCGATTGTAGGCCAGCACAAGGTTGAAGAAGCCCGTCACCTCGATGACCCGCGGCGGGTCCATCACCAGGTGCAGGATCGCCCACTTGCTGGCCTGGTCCAGGATCAGGACCAGGATCGCGATGGTCAGGGCTGGCCGCACTCCCGGCTCCTCAGGCTACGGCCTGGCGGTCGAGACGGGTCACCGCCTCGCTGCAGCGCCCGCAGAGATCCTGGTAGTCGGGGTTGCTACCGACCTCGGGCAGCACCTGCCAGCAGCGCTGGCACTTCTCGCCATCGGCCGGACGCACCACCACGGCAACGCCGGG
This sequence comes from Rhodospirillaceae bacterium N.6G, assembly GCA_046233115.1. Taxonomy (GTDB): domain Bacteria; phylum Pseudomonadota; class Alphaproteobacteria; order Kiloniellales; family JACOMY01; genus JACOMY01. The sequence continues at coordinate 20,032 of JBJXHM010000021.1, forward strand.
TACCTCGTCCAGCCGGAAGGCACCCTCCGGCGCGGCGCCGACCTCCAGGCTGGCGCCCGAGGTGATCGCGATCTCGGCCAGGTCGACGGTCTCGACCAGCGCGCGCAGGGCGGCATCCTGGACGAAGAGCTGCGGGGCGGCCTGCAGCGCCGAGCCAAGCTTCTTCTCGGCCCGCTCGAGTTCCAGGGCGCCGGTCAGCACGCGGCGGACCGCCTTGATCTTCTCCCAGCGCGCAGCCAGGTCCTGATCCTCCCACTCGGCCGGAATCTGCGGGAAGACCCGCATATGCACGCTTTCCTCCGGACCGCTGCCGCGCGCCCACCAGGCCTCCTCGGCGGTGAAGCAGAGGATCGGGGCGAGCCAAGCGGTCAGGCAGGAGAAGATCTGATCCATGACCGTGCGGCAGGCACGTCGGCGCAGCGCCTCCGGCGAATCGCAGTAGAGCGCGTCCTTGCGGATGTCGAAGTAGAAGGCCGAGAGCTCCAGCGCGCAGAAGTCGTGCACCGCCCGGTTGATCCGGTTGAAGTCGAAGTCGGCCACCGCCTGGCGCACCAGGCCGTCCAGGCTCCACAGACGGTGCAGGATCAGGCGCTCCAGTTCCGGCATCTCGGCCGGCGCCACCCGCTCGGCCTCGGTGAAGCCGTCGAGCGCGCCCAGGAGATAGCGCAGGGTGTTGCGCAGCCGACGATAGGCGTCGACCTGGAACTTCAGGATCTCGGGTCCGATGCGCTGGTCCTCGACATAGTCGGTGGAGGTGACCCAGAGGCGCAGGATGTCGGCTCCGGACTCGGCGATGATATCGGCCGGGTCGATGCCGGTCCCGGAGGACTTGGACATCTTGTGGCCCTGCTCGGTCAGGGTGAAGCCGTGCGTCAGCACCGCATCGAAGGGCGCCCGCCCCCGGGTGCCGCAGGATTCCAGCAGCGAGGTGTGGAACCAGCCGCGGTGCTGGTCGGTACCCTCGAGATAGAGGTCCGCCGGCCACTTCAGCTCCGGCCGCGCCTCCAGCACGTAGGCGTGGGTGGAGCCGGAATCGAACCAGACCTCGACCACGTCGTGGATCTGCTCGTAGTCCTCGGCCGAATAGTCGTTGCCAAGCCAGCGCTCGGGCGGCGAGGTGAACCAGGCATCGCCGCCTTCGGTCTCGAAGGCAGCGGCAACCCGGTCGATCACCGCTTGGTCGCGCAGCGGCTCGCCCGTGGCCTTGTGCACGAAGATCGGCAAGGGCACGCCCCAGAGCCGCTGGCGCGAGATGCACCAGTCCGGCCGCTGCTCGATCATGGAGCGCAGGCGGCGGTAGCCCTGCGGCGGTACGAAGCGCGTCTGATCCAGTGAGGCCAGCGCCTTTTCCCGCAGGTCGTTGGTCTCCATCGAGATGAACCACTGCGGGGTGTTGCGGAAGATCAGCGGCGCCTTGGAACGCCAGGAGTGCGGATAGCTGTGGCGCAGCTTGCCGCGATGCAGCAGGCCGCCGACCGCCTCGATCGCCGCGATCACCTTGCCGTTGGCATCGCCCGGCTTGCCGTTCTGGTCATAGACCGCGGCCCCGGCGAAGAGCGGCACGTGCGGCAGGTAGAGGCCGTCGCCGTCGACCGTCTGCGGCACCTCGATGCCGTTGGCCAGACCCAGCTCCCAGTCGTCCTGGCCGTGGCCCGGCGCGATGTGCACGAAGCCGGTGCCTTGGTCCATGGTCACGAAGTCGCCGGCCAGCAACGGCACCGAAAAGCCGTAACCGCCCTCGGCGGCGGGCTCTGCGGCCAGCGGGTGCGCGGCAACGGTGCCGGCCAGGCTGGCACCCGGCAGGGTCGCGACCACCTTGGCCTCGAAGGCGCAGTCCTTCTGCACCGTCTCTGCCAGCTCGGCGCCGACCAACAAGCGCTCACCCGGGCGAGCGCGGCTGCCCTCGCCCACCGAGGTCACCTCCAGGACGACATAGTCGCTCTCGGCGTCATAGCCGATGGCGCGGTTGCCGGGCAGGGTCCAGGGCGTGGTGGTCCAGATCACCACCGCGGCCCCGGCCAGCTCGGCCAGCGGGCTCTCCTGGACCGGGAAGCGCACCCAGACGGTGATCGAGGTATGGTCGGCGTACTCGACCTCGGCGTCGGCCAGGGCGGTCTTCTCAACCACTGACCAGAGCACCGGCTTGGCCCCGGCATAGAGGCCGCCGTTCATCAGGAACTTGCCGACCTCGCGCACGATCTGTGCCTCGGCCGGGAAGGCCATGGTGGTATAGGGACGCTGCCAGTCGCCCAGTACGCCCAGACGCTTGAACTCCTTGGTCTGCTCCCCCACCCAGTGCTCGGCAAAGGCGCGGCATTCCTGACGGAACTCGACCCGGTCGACCGCATCCTTGTCCTGGCCGGCGGCGCGGTAGCGCTCCTCCACCTTCCACTCGATCGGCAGGCCGTGGCAGTCCCAGCCGGGCACGTAGTGGGCGTTCTTGCCCAGCATCTGCTGGCTGCGGTTGATCATGTCCTTCAAGGTCTTGTTCAGGGCATGACCCATATGCAGATGGCCGTTCGCATAGGGCGGGCCGTCGTGCAGGATGAAGAGTTCGCGGCCGGCCGACTGGCTGCGCAGCTTGTCGAAGAGCCCGATCTCCTCCCAGTGCGCCAGAATCTCCGGCTCCCGCTTCGGCAGTCCCGCGCGCATGGGAAAGCTGGTGCGGGGCAGCAGAACGGTGCCCTTGTAGTCGCGTGCTTGCTTGGTCTCGGCGGTCATCGGTCGACTCTAGGCTCGAATCTGGGTTCGGAACGGGCTTGGCAAAAAGGGCCGAAAGGCCGCAGGACCACCAAAAGGGCGGGGTCCGGCGACCTCTCAGGAGTTCGCGATCCTAGTCGGCGGTCAAGCGCGGTCAAGCATAAGACGCGCATGGCAGCAAGCGCTTCGGGCAGGAGTGTTCCCGACAGAAGCCGTCCGCCGCCCCGGCCCGCAGGCCGGCCTGACGTTAGGCTGCAGCGGCAGCCGCGGCCTTGGCGGGCACCATCACCTGCGCTTCGCCGTCGACGACGACGGTCTCGCCGACGCAGCAGCGGGTCGCCAGGGTCACCCGCCGGCGGTCGCGGTCGACGGCGGTGACGGTCACCGTGGCCTCCACAGTGTCGCCGATCTTCACCGGAGCGCGGAACTTCAGGTTCTGCGAAAGGTAGATGCAGCCGGGGCCCGGCAGCTGGTTGCCCAGCACCGTGGAGATGAAGGCAGCCGACAGCATGCCGTGGGCGATACGCCCCTTGAACATGGTGGTCTCGGCATAGGCCTGGTCGAGATGCACCGGGTTGTGGTCGCCGGAAAGGTCGGCGAAGGCCACGATGTCCTGGTCGGAGACCGTCTTCACGAAACTCGCGCTCATACCGACAGAGATCTCGTCGATACCGTATCCCGTCGCGTTGGCTACCTGCTCCATCGCGGATTTTCCCTCCGGTTTCCTCGATCTTCTTTCTGATGCAGTGCAACATGAGCCCTGCGCGGGCGGACGCTAGACAAGGATCTCAAGCGCCGCAAGCTATTTCGCAGTTGCGATGCCGCAAGTGCGAAAGCGACTGGACAGGCGGGCACTGAGGCGACATTGTGTCCTAGAGGTCCCGTGCGGACCTTAAATGAAAGGGTCATGGAAAACCCGTTGCGTGCCAAAGCGCTTCGTGATCCCATGCGCCGAAATCAGTCGGGAACGCGCGCTCCCGGTCACGACCGTCCCTCTCACTGAGTGAGGATATCCGCTTGGTTGTCCTGACTTTTTGCGAGATCGTCTGCCAAGGAACGCCCGTATCTGGCGGGTAGATGATGCTACACATGAAGGTTGGGGTAGATGTCAGGTCGTTCATCTGGTGGTTGGCAAGAGCCCTCTGAGCGTGAGGTCGTTGCCGAAGTTAAGTGGTACAATCCGACCAAGGGTTTCGGGTTCGTTCAACTGAGCGATGGCTCTCCGGACGCTTTCCTGCATGTTTCGGTGGTGGAGCAGACCGGCCGTCAGGATCTTCCTGACGGAACCCGGATCGTTTGCGACCTGGCAGAGGGCCGCAAGGGCCGCCAGGTAGCCTACATCCATCGGATCGAGCAGCTGGGTACCGGCAGCGATCGCGCCCCGCGCGAAGGCGGTTTCCGCAGCGGCGGGCACGGCGGCGGTGGCGGCCCGCGGCACGGCGGCGGTGGCGGCGGCTACGGCGGCGGCGGTGGCGGCGGCTACGGCGACCAGCCGCAAGGCCAAGGCACCACCGTCGACGGAACGGTGAAGTTCTTCGACCAGGGCAAGGGCTACGGCTTCATCGCTCCGGACGACGGCGGCAAGGACGTCTTCGTTTCGGCCCGTACGCTGGGCCGGGTCGGACTGACCGCGCTGGACAGCGATCAGCGGGTCAGGATGGTTGTCCGCATGGGCCAGAAGGGCCCGATGGCGGACAGCGTCGAGCCGATCTAGCCACAGCCCGGCAGAAGTTCGACCTGGTGGGGCGATGGTACAGCCGTCGCCCCCCGGTAACGCTCATGGCTCTGCGCGGAACGGGATTCCCGCGGACGGTCGGTTCTTCTCTCGGTTTCCCGTACTTCTCCCCCACCGTGCCCCAGCAGACGCATCTCTATCGCGGACCAGCTGGGGCTGGATGGCGTCGGATCGAAACGCCTTGTCGGTTGAGTCCTGCTCTACCGCGTTGATCGCTTGAGCGGCCCCGACCCAAAACGGCGCCAACAGGGCACGGCCCCGCTCTCTTCAGAGAGCGGGGCCGTTGCTTTTTGAAGTCCGCCGACCACAGTGGAACCGCGAAACCCTTCCGCCCGAACACATCATGCGTCGAAAGGACGCACAGCGCCGAGCGCCCTGCCCGGCACCGGGTCGTTCAGCGGTCGGAGACCTTCACCACCAGCTTGCCCAGGTTCCGGCCCTGCAGCAGGCCGATAAAGGCTTCAGGCGCGGACTCCAGGCCTTCGACCACATCTTCGCGGTACTTGAGGCTGCCGTCGGCGACCCAGGCTTCCAGGTTGCGGTCGGCCTCGGCGTGCAGATGCGCGAGGTCCCAGACGATGAAGCCGCGGAAGGTCAGACGGCGGCGCAGGATCGCCGCCATCAGCCCGGGCAGACGGTCCGGGCCCGGCGGCGGGGCGGTGTCGTTGTAGTGCGCGATGATCCCGCAGACGGGAATGCGCGCGAAGTCGTTCAGCAGCGGGAAGACGGCGGAGAAGACCCGCCCGCTGACGTTCTCGAAGTAGACGTCGATGCCGTCCGGACAGGCCGCCGCCAGCTCGGCATCCAGGTCGGGCGAGCGGTGGTCGATACAGGCGTCGAAGCCGAATTCCTCGGTCACGATCCGGCACTTCTCGGCGCCGCCGGCCACGCCGACGGCGCGCAGCCCCAGCTTCTTGGCGATCTGCCCGACCACGGAGCCGACCGCGCCCGATGCGGCGGCCACCACGAGGGTTTCACCGGCCTTGGGCTTGCCGATCTCCATCAGGCCGCAGTAAGCGGTCTGCCCCGGCATGCCCAGGATGCCCAGACGGTAGGACAGCGGGGCTGCGTCGGGATTGACCTTCTTCACCGCCTTGGCCTTGGCCGTCCAGTGGCTCTGCCAGCCGCCCATGGCCACCACCACGTCGCCGGGCGCAAGGCCGGGCGCCTTGGACTGCTCGACCACGCCCACCGTGCCGGCGGTCATGACCTCACCGATCTCCACCGGGGCGGCATAGGACTTGGCCGCGCTCATCCGCCCGCGCATGTAGGGATCGAGCGACATGTAGAGGGTCCGGCAGGCAACCTCCCCCTCGGCCGGTTCGGCTAGCGGCACCTCCTCGAAGCGGAAGTTCTCCGTGCTGGGCGCACCCTCGGGGCGCGACGCCAGAACCCAACGCTTGTTCATTTTGCTCACAGCCTGAGATCCTTCCTATTCAGCCGGCAGGTTTCGCGGACCCTGGCAGAGGCCCGCCGGCACGATCAAGCCTTCTCGCTGCCTTGGCCTTGTGCCGTCCGGTTCATCCAGCCCGGCGGCGCTCCCTTCGCGAGATCGGCCAGCAGATCGCCCGCCTCGTCCAGGACGTCACGCGCCGCCTTCAGCGCACGCAGGTTCTTCAGATAGCCGTGCAGCACCCCTTCGTCGCGACGCAAGAGGTGTGGGACGCCGGCCAACGCGAAAGCCTGCGCCAGAGCCCGGCTGTCATCGTCGAGCGGATCGAGGGTCAGGGTCAGCAGGTAGCTGGGGGGCAGCCCGGCCAGATCGGCGCTCAGCACGTCGAAGCGCGGGTCGTCGCGCTGCGAGCGCCGGCAGTAGGCATCCTTGTAGAACTCCAGCTCGGCGTTGGTGAGACCATCCAGCTTGCCACCGTAGAGGCGTTGCGAGCAGGAGTCCTTGAGGCCGAAGGCACCGTAGAACAGCAGCATTGCCGAGGGCTGTGGCAGGCCGCGGTCCTTCATCTCCAGGCAAGCGCTGACGCAGAGATGTGCCCCGGCGGAATCGCCAGCGAAGGCCAGCAGACCGGGATCGCGGTCGCGCCCGGCACCGATCACGTCCAGCCGCTCGACCAGATCTGTCACCTCCTCGATTTGCCGTGGGAAGCGCGCCTCCGGCGCCAGGCTGTAGCCGACGCCAAGCACCGCCCAGCCGCTGGCCCGGCAGAGATAGCGCATGATGCTGTCGTGCGTGTCCAGGGTGCCCAGGACGTAGCCGCCCCCGTGCAGGTAGACGATCCAGGGGCGCGGGCTGCCCGGTGCGGGATGGTAGAGCCGCAGCGGCAGGGCCGAGGCGCCACAGGCGAAGGTGAAATCCTCGACCCGCGCGACCTCTGGGGGTGCAGCGTTCCAATAGGCGTTGGATTCGTTGTATGCTGCCCGCATTCGCGGCAGCGGATGACCGGTGCCGGGTGCGGTTGCGATTGCCTGCTCCAGACTCTCGCTCTTGCGCACCACGGCTTGCATCTCAGCAGAGAGGAGCGGCCACACGTCGATCTTGCGCATGCTGTCAAACCTGTCTCGCAAGGCCCTGCACCGCCCTGATGCGGGAGGCGCCGCTTCAAAAGGTCTAGTGCAGACCAGCCTGCTGCCGCAAGGTGCAGGAGGTCTCGGACAGGCCAGCCTGGCGGGCGCCGTCTTGCTGCACCTGGGCGCATCGGGCCTGCTCTTCGCCCCCTGGCCGCAGGGCGCCGGCGGGCCGGAGATCTATCCCGTCGCCTTCGTCGTGGAGGGACCGCGCGCCACACCGCCGGAGCAGGACCGGATCGCCAGCCTGGTGCAGGGCCTGGACGACCTGCCGCCAGGCGCTCCCGAGGGCAGCGACAGCGAGGTGAGCGAGAGCGAGCCGGCACCGGGTCCGGAAGTGCCGCCGCCCAAGCCGGTCCGGCGCATCGAACTGCCGAGCAGCGAGGAGGCCTTCGCCCCGGCCGTGGCCAACCCGCTCCAGATCGCTCAGGAACAGAGCTACCTGGCCCGGGTAACCTCGCGGCTGGAGACGGCCAAGCGCGCCTCCTCCCTGCTCTCTGCACCACAGGCCAGCGGGCAGCTCACCCTGGGCTTCGTGATCTCGGCCGACGGCCAGGTCGCAGCCTCCTGGCTGGCCGAGGGCTCCGGCAACCCGCTGCTCGACCGCGCCGCCCTGACCTTGCTACAGCGCACCAGCCCCTTCGACCCGCTGCCCGATAGTCTGGGCAAGCCCCAGCTCGTGGTGCGCCAGAGCCTCACGCTCGGCCCGCAATAGGCAGCGGGCGCTCGCCAACTCTTTCCGCCGACGCAGGCAATCGGGCCATCTGGCGCCCTTGATTTCCTACCCGACAAGGATCAAATCTTATGGGCTGCCCGGTGCCGCAGTGCGGGCCAGGCAGGGTGACTCCGGCAGGAGGTCACCGTTTAGACGCTTGCTTGCTGCATGAGGAGCGTTCGGTACGTGACAAGACTGTCTCTCTTCTCTTCGCCCTTTCTCCTGGGCTTCGAGCCCTTCGAGAAGGCCATCGACCGCATCTCGAAAGCCGCCGCTGACGGCTATCCGCCTTACAACGTGGAGCAGCGTGGCGAGGGCCGCTTTCGGATCACCATCGCCGTTGCCGGTTTCGCGACCGAGGACCTGGCGGTGCAGATGGAGGGCAACCAGCTGATCATCCGCGGCAAACAAGGCGAGCAGGGGGAAAGGGTCTACCTGCACCGGGGCATCGCAGCCCGCCAGTTCCAGCGCAGCTTCGTGCTGGCGGAGGGCATCAAGGTTACCGGCGCCAGCCTGGAATCAGGGTTGCTGCACGTGGATCTGGAGCGTCCGAAGGTAGAGCCGGAAGTCCGCTCCATCTCGATCAAGGCGGAATAGCCAAACTGCCGGAAACCGTAAGGGAAGAGGCTGCCGCGAATTGCGGGGCCGCAAGTGTGAAAGGAACGACGGTCATGTACGACGTCAAGACGATACGCGAGATCACGGAGCAGGACCTGGCAGCCCTGGGTCTGGGTCAGGTGGCCTACGTCCGCCCCATCATCATCGACGGCAGCCTGGCCTATGCCGTCCACGCCGCCAACGGCCACACCCTGGGCGCCCTGCCCTCCGACGCGGCCGCACAGATGGCGATCCGCCAGAACGACCTGGAACCGGTCGCCCTGCATTAAGGATCACTTCCCCCGAACTGAGTGCGGCGCGGGCGACCTCTCGATCGCCCGCGCCGCTTTGCGTTCCAAACTGTCGTCGCGGTGCCGGCGTCAGGCCGCGTGGCTGGCCGGGATGCTGGTCAGAAGGGCATAGAGCGCGTCGCTGTTGGCGGCGCCGCGCAGCTTCTCGCAAAAGGTCCGGTCGCGCAGCAGGCGGGAGACCTGGGCCAGGGCCTTCAGATGGTCGGCACCGGCCGACTGCGGTGCCAGCAGCACGCACATCAGGTCCACCGGCTGCTCGTCGATCGCATCGAAGTCGATCGGCTCCGCCAGCCGCGCGAACAGCACGTGGAGGCGCTTCAGATTGGCCAGCTTGCCGTGCGGAATGGCAACCCCGTGGCCGACGCCGGTGGTGCCCAGGCGCTCGCGCACCAGCAACACCTCGAAGACCTCACGCTCCGGCTCGCCTGTGATCCGGGAGGCCCGACGCGCCAGCTCTTGCAAAGCCTGCTTTTTACTCGAGACTCGCAGCCCGGCGATCACACCTTCCGGTGACAACAGGTCAGCCATGTTCATGAGAAGCAAACCCCAAGTGCGTTGCAAACGATGCGAGTGGACAGCCCCTCGGCTACCGCTGAGCGAGCGCGCCGTTTCCTTTTAACGCGCAACCGGCAAGAGACACTGCGTTCTGTCTTTAGCCCTGGCCGGTGTTCTGTGGGTCGACCCAACCGATTGTACCATCATTTCGGCGATAGACCATGTTTAAGCCGCCGTGCGCCTTGTTCTTGAACATCAAGGCGGGCTCCTGCATCAAGTCCAGCCGCATCACCGCCTCGCTGACGGTGAGCAGCCCGATCTGCGCCGCCAGTTCCGCGATCACCGGCGGTGCATCCGAACCTTCTGATTCGGAAGGCAGATCCGCATCGTCGCTTTCATCGCCCGGCTGCAACACATAGGCCATAGTGGGCAGCGACTCGATCGGCAGCTTGTGGTGGTCGCGCAGCCGCCGCTTGTTGCGGCGCAGCCGCTTGGACAGGTGCTCTGCCGCCGAGTCGAAGGCCGGATAGGGTTCGTGACCGGCCCCGTCGGCGAACATTTCCACATGTTTACCCACATGTGCGTGAATCATCGCCCGGTATCCGGATGCCTCACGCGCAACGGTGACGCCGACGTCGATCGCGTCCCCGAAGTACTTGTCCAGCGTGTTGATGAGCTTGTCTTCGATGTGCTGACGGAAAGCGTCGCCAACGTCCATCTGCTTGCCGGTGACCGTTAACTTCATGGCCTGCTGCGGATTTCTCGTTTCATCACTTGAATATGGTGATCCGCGTCCCGAGAGTCCCGCCCTTTTCGAGCGCCCCGGTGACGAGGAAGCGCGGAAGCTAGCGATGCCCCCTCGGACTGTCAAGCATAGCACAGCCGCGCCACAGGCAAGCCCTCTTCTCGCTCGCGACAGCGGAAAAAATCCACAGCGGCGCGGCGACCGCCTCAGTTCTGCGGGCGACGCAGCTAGGCGGCATCGATTTCACCGCACTACAGTACATTCTAGCCATGTTGATTGAGGCGGCGGCGGTCTGCGGCCGGCGGTATGCGCAGCAGGTCCCGGTACTTGGCGACCGTGCGGCGTGCCACCGGATGGCCGCCGTCGGTCAGCCGGGCCGCCAGGGCCGCATCGCTGAGCGGCGCGCTACGCGACTCGGCGGCCACCAGCTCGCGCAACCGCTCCTGCGCCGCGGCGGCGCTGACCTCACCGCCGGTTCCCAGCGCCGCACTGAAGAAGCGTTTCAGCGGTTCCGTCCCGCGCGGCGAGATCAGGTACTTGTTGGCCACCACCCGGCTGATCGTGGCCTCCGAGAGCTCCAGCGAATCGGCGATGTTGCGTCGAGTCAGCGGCCTCAGCGCGCCGGGGCCGCGCTCAAAATAGTCCGCCTGACGCGCCAGGATGGCGCGGCCGACCGCCAGCAGGGTCTCGAAGCGCCGGGCCAGGGCGCGGCGCAGCCAGGCTACCTCCTGCGCCTGTTCCGACAGGTAGCCGCGCTCCTTCTTGCTGCGGAGCTGCGGCACCAGCGCTGCCTGGGTCTCGCGGTCCAGCCTGATCCGCGGCACGGTTTCCGGGTTGATCGCGATCTCCAGGCGACCGGCGGCGCTGCGGGTAACGATCAGGTCCGGGATCAGCGGGATCACCGGGCTGGAGTCGAAGGAGAGCCCCGGCTTGGGGTCCAGCCGCCGCAGGTCCGCCAGGCCCTGTTCCACCGCCTCCAGCGGTACCTCCAGCGCCGCCGCCAGCGCCGCGGGCCCCTTCGCCACCAGCAGGTCCAGGCCCTGCAGCAACGCCCGGAAGAAGCTGTCGAGCCGCCCCTGCGCCGCCAGCTGCAGGGACAGGCACTCGCGCAGGTCGCGGGCGAAGAGGCCGCTGGGCTCCAGCCCCTGCAGGTCCGTGAGCACCTTGCGGCAACGCGCCTCCGGCACGCCCAGTTCTTCCGCGATCTCCTCGATGCCGATGCCGAGATAGCCGGCCTCGTCCAGCTCTTCGATGAAGCGAGCGGCGATGCGGGCCTCGACCCGGTCGGCAATCAGGAGGGCCGCCTGTTCCAGGAGGTGCGCACTCAGCGAGGGCGTGGCCGCCGCCCGCTCGGCCAGCAGGTCGACGCCGGAGGACCCGGCCGCGATGCGCCCGCCGGACCGCGGCCCTTCCAGCCGCTCCAGCAGCGGGTTCTCCTCCGCCTTCCTGGCGACGAAGGCCTCCAGGTCCTGGACCGAGAGCTGCAGCAACTGGATCGAGGTCCTGAGCGCCGGCGTCAGCACGAGGCTCTGAGTCTGGGTTACGCTGAGGCGGGGCTGAAGGACCATCTCTCGCACTGTCTAGCGGGCTTTCAGCCCAAGGCTAGTCCAAAGCACCCGGCGAGCGATAGGCCCCAGCGATCAGGACCGGAAGCCCCAACGCCGGCACTCAGAGCGAGAAGCTCTCTCCCAGATAGACCCGGCGCACATCCTCGCTGGCGACGATCTCGTCCGGACGCCCCTCCATCAGCACCTGGCCACCGTGGATGATGTAGGCGCGGTCGATGATCTCCAGGGTGTCGCGGACGTTGTGATCGGTGATCAGCACGCCGATGCCGCGGTGCTTCAGGTGCGAGACCAGATCGCGGATCTCCGCCACCGCGATTGGGTCGATGCCGGCCAGCGGCTCGTCCAGCAGCATGAAGGCCGGACGCGAGGCCAGGGCGCGCGCGATCTCGACCCGCCGCCGCTCGCCGCCGGAAAGCGCCACGGCCGGGGTGCGCCGCAAGTGAGTGATCGAGAACTCGGCCAGGAGTTCGTCCAGGATCGCTTCGCGATTGGAGCGGTCGGACTCCACCACCTCCAGGATCGAGCGGATGTTCTTCTCCACCGTCAGGCCGCGGAATATCGAGGCCTCCTGCGGCAAGTAGCCGACGCCGAGGCGCGCGCGGCGGTACATCGGCAGGTCGGTGATGTCCTGGCCGTCCAGGGTGATCCAGCCGTAGTCGGGCCGCAGCAGGCCGGTGATGATGTAGAAACAGGTGGTCTTGCCGGCGCCGTTCGGACCCAGCAGCCCCACCGCCTCGCCGCGGCGCACGTTCAGCGAGATCGAACGCAGCACTGGGCGCTTGCGGAAGGACTTGCCCAGTTCCACCGCGGCCAGGCCCGGATTGTCGGCGACCACGGTCAGATGGCTCTGCTCGCTGCTGGCATCCACTACTGACACCCCTCGGCCGGCGTTTGGTCTCGGCTCTGCGGAACCAGAAGACCCGACACGCGGCCGCCCTTCAAGGTCGAAATACCGGTCTTCATGTCGACCTCGGCTTCCTTGCCGTTGAGCTGGTTCTGGCCGCGCGTGATCCGGACGTTGCCGTCCAGGTTCGCGCGCTGCTCGGCCACCAGATAGCGCCCCTTGTCGGCCGCCACGTACTCGCAGGGCGTCAGCACCTCGACGTTGTCGATGGCGTCCACCACCTCGATGGTCTTGCCGTCGGGGGCGAAGGTAGCGGTCAGCACGTCGGCGCGCACGATGTTGCTGGTGCCCTTGGCCCGGTCGAAGCGCTCGACCTGGGCGCGGCCACGGGCGATCGCCAGGCGCTCCTTGGAGCGATACTCCAGGCTGTCCTGCGCAGTGACCACGTCGTCGCCCGACTCCAGCTTCAGGTTCTTGCCGGTCAGCCGCATGACGTCGCTGGGCACGTCGTAGACGCCGCGCTGGCCATAGACCGTGGTGTCCGGCGAGACGATCCTGACGTTGCCCTGCGCCTCGATCTGGGTGATGTCGCCGCTCTCGCCCTCACCGCGGTAGCGGGCCATCAGGACGTCGGCCTTGATGGTCACGTCGCCCTGGCGCGCCTCGGCATTGCCGCGGGCGAGGTAGAGCTTGTCCTCACGCCGCCACTCGATGCCCTGGTCGGCGAAGATCTCCAGCGGCTTGTCCTGGTCGCCGAAAGAGGGGGACTGCGCTTGGCCGGTCCCGAGGGAGAAGACGACGAGCAGCAGGGCGGCCAGGGCGGCCGACAGCGGCAAACGGGCAGCCACTAGGCGCCGCCGGCCGCCGGCAGGATCTTGACCCTGGAGCGACCCTTCAACTCAATGACCTTGCCATCCTCACGGACGCTGAGCCCCTCGCCCTCGAGCTCGCCGCGCGGTCCCTGGCCTTCAACGTGGGCGTCGCTGTCGATCTCGCCGCTGCCCAGCAGGACCTTCACAGCGTCGGTGCGCAGCTCGTAGCCGTCGTCCTGGAAGAGATTGACCGAGCCCTCCAGCTCCAACCGCTCCTCCAGTCGGTAATAGCGCCCGCCGTCGGCCGAGACCGCAACCCAGTGGCCGTTCTTCAAGGTGATGTCGGCCGCCGGCTGCTGCATGAAGACCAGAGTGCCTTCCTCGTTCAGCTGATTGGCGCGATCGGCGGTCAGGGTATAGGGCTGGCCCTCCTTGTCCAGGCCATCGAAGCGCGGCTTGATCATGGTCAGCTCCTCCACCTCGCTGGCCGGCAGCGACGAGGCCTCCAACCCGATGATCTGCGGGTTCGGCACCAGATCGCGCCACAGCGCCACGGTCAGGAACAGCAGCACGGCGCTCACCGGCAGGCAGAAGCGCAGCAGCCGTACCGCCAGGCTGTGCAGGTTTCCGCGCGACCAGCGCGGCGGGGCTACGGAGAGCGCCCGCTCCATCTGCTGTGCGCGTGCTGCCAGAAAGGTCACTGGCCTCGTCCTCCTAGGCCAGTCCCGCCCGCAGGCAGTCATAGAGCTGAATCAGCCCCGAGGCCTTACCGTCGTCCTCGACGAAGAGGATGGTGATCTTGTGGGCATCCATCAAGCGTAGCGCCTCTGCCGCCAGTGCACGCGAGACGATGGTCTTGGGTTGCGGCGTCATCACTTCCTGAGCGGTCTTGCCCAACAGGTCCGGACCCATGTGGCGGCGCAGGTCGCCGTCGGTGATGATGCCGACCAGCTTGCCGCCGGCGTCGACGATGCCGATGCAGCCGAAGTGCTTGTGCGACATGATCAGCACGGCCTCGCTCAGCGGCGTCTCCGGCCGGCAGAGTGGCAGGCGGTCGGCGCCGTGCATCAGGTCGGAAACGCGCAGCAACTGCGCGCCCAGGGTGCCGCCCGGATGCAGCACCTGGAAGTCCTCCTGCGAGAAGCCGCCGCGCTCCAGCAGCGCCACCGCCAGCGCGTCGCCCAGTGCCAGCATCATGGTGGTCGAGGTGGTCGGCGCCAGGCCCAGAGAGCAGGCCTCCGCCACCGGTGCCAGGGTCAGGCAGATGTCGGCGCGCTCGGCAAGCTGGCTCTCCGGCCGGCTGGTTACCGCGATCAGCGGGATCTCGAAGCGACGGGTGTAGGCCACCATGTCGTTGAGCTCCGCCGTCTTGCCGGAATTCGACAGCGCAATCACCGCATCCTCGCGCGCCACCATGCCGAGGTCGCCGTGGCTCGCCTCGCCCGGATGCACGAAGAGCGCCGGCGTACCGGTCGAGGCCAGGGTCGCAGCGATCTTGCGCGCGACGTGGCCGCTCTTGCCCATGCCGGTCACGATCACCCGGCCGCGCACCCCGGCCAGCAGGCCGACGGCCTTCACGAAGCTGTCGTCCAGGCCCTCGGCGAGACTGACCAGCGCCTCCGACTCGAGACGGAGAACACGCTTGGCCGACTCCAGGACCTGTTCGGCATCGACGGCCGCCGCGAAGTCTCTTTGCTTCAACTCGCTCAAGGACTTATCTCCGCTCGAGGCTAGGGTTCCCGATCCTAAGGTCTACGAGACGCCCCATTCTACGCCCTAATGGGCCAAAATATCTATGTCAGCCCAGCCCATCAGGTCCAAGCGTGCCCGGGTCGGCAGGAAGTCGAAGATGGTCTGCGCCAACTCCAGCCGCCCTTCTCGTGCCAGCATCTCATCTAGACGCTGTTTCAGCGCATGCAAGTAGAGCACGTCGGATGCCGCATAGCGGAGCTGCTCGTCGCTCAGGTTTTTGGCCCCCCAATCGGAGGACTGCTGCTGCTTGGAGAGGTCTTGGCCCAGCAGCTCGCGGCAGAGGTCCTTCAGGCCGTGCCGGTCGGTGTAGGTGCGCACCAGCTTGGAGGCCACCTTGGTGCAGTAGACCGGTGCCGGCCAGGCGTCCAGCGCCTGGCCGATAGCAGCGATGTCGAAACGTGCGTAGTGGAAGAGCTTGGTGACACCCGGGTCGCGCATCAGCGCCGCCAGGCGCGGCGCGCCGGCACTGTCCTTGGGGATCTGCACCAGGTGGGCCTCTCCGTCACCGCTGGAGAGCTGGACCAGGCAGAGTCGGTCGCGCTGCATGACCAGCCCCATGGTCTCGCTGTCGACTGCGACCAGCGGCCCCAGGTCCAGGCCCTCCGGCAGGTCGCCCACATGCAAATGATAGGTCACTAGGGGTCTCCAAATGGGTTTCACGCCCTCCGCCCACGCGGTCGCAGGCAAAAGAGCAGCCTCCGGCGCGCGCTTGGCGCCCGGTTCTGAGGCTCAGACGCTTGTCGCTGGGCCTGCACCCTCGGTATAAGGCAGAGCTGTCTCGCAGGCGAGAGGAAGCCGACATGGCCACAAAGATCATCACCCTCTTCGGCGGCTCCGGATTCCTGGGCCGCTATGTCGTGCGCCATCTGGCGCGCCAGGGCCATGTGCTGCGCATTGCCGTACGCCATCCGGAGCAGGCGCTCTTCCTGAAGCCGCTGGGCGACGTCGGGCAGATCACCCCAATCCCGGCGAGTCTGCTGCATGAGGAGAGCATCCGCGAGGCCGTGCGCGGCGCCGACGCGGTCGCCAACCTGGTCGGCATCCTGTACGAGAGCGGCAAGCACACCTTCCAGGCCGTCCATGTCGAGGGCGCAAAGCGCGTCGCTGCGGCTTCTGCCCAGGCCGGCGTGCAAAACCTGGTCCATGTCTCGGCCATCGGCGCGGACGCCGGCGCACCGGCCCGCTATGCCAAGAGCAAGGCCGCCGGCGAGACCGCGGTGCTGAGCGCCTTCCCCAAGGCCAGCATCGTGCGCCCCAGCATCGTGATCGGACCGGAGGACGACTTCTTCAACCGCTTTGGCGCCATGGCGCGGATGTCGCCGGTGCTGCCGCTGATCGGCGGCGGCAAGACCCGCTTCCAGCCGGTCTATGTCGGCGACGTGGGTCTGGCCATCGCCAAGCTGCTGCTGGAGCCGGGCCACGGCGGCAAGGTCTACGAGCTGGGCGGCCCGCAGGTTTTTACCTTCCGCCAGCTCATGGAGCTGCTGCTGGAGGAGATCGCCCGTAAGCGCTGCCTGGTGAACGTGCCGAGCGGCATGGCCGCCTTCAAGGCCCGCTTCCTGGAGCTGCTGCCGAAGCCGCCGCTGACCCGTGACCAGGTGCTGATGCTGCAGCAGGACAATGTGGTGGGCGCCGAGGCCGCCGGCTTCAGGCAGCTCGGCATCGAGCCGCAGGCGATCGAGGCGATCCTGCCGACCTACCTCGACAAGTATCGCCGCGGTGGCCGCTACTCCCTGCAGCACCGCATCAGCGGTTAGGGAGCACCCTCAGGCCGAGGGATAGCAGCCGGCGAGTCTGGCGCGTTGGACCACCAAGGCTAGGACCGCGTCGATCATCGGGGTCTCGACCCCGGCGATGTCGCCCAGTTCGGCCACCGCGGTCACCAGCGCGTCGATCTCCATCGAGCGGCCCAGTTCCAGGTCCTGCAGCATCGAGGTCTTGTGTGCACCGACGTCGGCGGCCCAGCCGATGCGGGTCTCCACGTCGACGCTGAAACTTACCCCCAGCGCCTCGCCCACCGCCTTGCCCTCGGTCATCATCGCCGCCGCCAGGCGATGCACGCCGGGGTCGGCTGCCATCTGTTCCAGGGTAGCGCCGGTCAGCGCCGAGAGCGGGTTGAAGGAGAGATTGCCCCAGAGCTTCAGCCAGATGTCGTCGCGGATGCTCGGGCGTACCGGCGCCTTGAACTTCGCCTTGGTCAGAGCCTTCGAGATCGCGGTCGCCCGCTCACTCTTGGACCCGTCCGGCTCACCCAGCATGAAGCGGTTGCCATAGACGTGGCGGATCACGCCCGGCCGCTCGATCTCGGCGGCGGGATAGACCACGCAGCCGAGACAGCGCTCGGGCGGGATCAGGCTCCAGAGCCGTCCGCCGGGATCGACGCTCTCGATCCTGCGGCCCTCGTGCACGCCTCCCACGGCGTGGAAGTACCACCAGGGAATGCCGTTCTGCGCCGTCACCACGCAGGTCTCGGGCCCCAGCAGCGGCTGCATCGGCTCGGCGGTCGCCGCCACGCTGGAGGCCTTCAAGGTGATCAGCACATAGTCCTGCGGGCCGGCCTCGGCCGGATCCTGCACCGCCTTGACCGGCAGGCTACGCTCGCCGCTCTCGTCGATCAGGGTCAGACCCTTCTCGCGCATGGCCGCCAGGTGCGGCCCGCGCGCGATCAGGGTGACCTCGGCCCCGGCATCGGCCAGATGGAAGCCCAGCAGCCCGCCGATGGCGCCAGCGCCGTAGATCGCGATCTTCATCGGCCCGCCCTCCGCTAGACCAGGCCCAGGCGCTGGGCCAGGCCGATACGCTGCAGCTTGCCGGTCGCACCCTTGGGGATCTCCTCCAGGAAGACCACCTTGCGCGGTACCTTGAAGTCGGCCAGGCGCGTCGCCGCGAAGTCGCGCAGCGCGCGCTCGTCCAGGCTAGCGCCCTCGGCCAGCACCACGGCAGCCGCCACCTCCTCGCCCAGCTTGTCGTGCGGCATGGCGAAGGTCACGGCCTGGGCCACGGCCGGATGGTCGAGCAGGATCTCGTCGACCTCGCGCGGGGAGATCTTCTCGCCGCCGCGGTTGATGATCTCCTTCAGCCGGCCGGTGATGGTGAGGAAGCCGTCGGCGTCGAAGGTGCCCTGGTCGCCGGTGCGGAACCAGGGGCCGCCCTCGTCCGGCACGAAGCTCTCTGCATTGGCCTTGGGATTGCTCTCGTAGCCGGCAGTGACGTTGGGGCCGCGGATCACCACCTCGCCGACCACGTCGGGGGCGCCGGTGCGCTGGCCGTCCTCGGTCAGCAGCATGACCTCGGGGCCGGCCGGACGGCCGACCGAGCCGGGCTTGCGCTGGCCCGGCGGCAGCTCGTTGCTGGCCATCTGGTGGCTGGCCTCGGTCATGCCGTAGGACTCGATCACCGGACAGTCGAACAGCGCCTCCACCGCCTGCATGATTTGCGGCGGCAGCGAGGCCGAGGAGGAGCGCACGAAGCGCAGGCCGGCGGCCTTGGCGGCCTCCGGCTGGCGCTGGCCGCGAGCCAGGATTGCCTGGTGCATGGTGGGCACGGCCGTGTACCAGGTCGGCCGCGCCTCCTCCAGCCAGGCCATGAAGCGTAGCGCGTTGAAGCCCGGCGTGCAGAAGATCGAGCCGCCGCTGTAGAGCGTGGAGAGCACCGCCGCGATCAGGCCGTGGATGTGGAACAGCGGCATGACGTTGAGGCAGCGGTCAGCCTCGCCCAGCGCCAGGCTGGCCGAGATGTGCCGGGCCGAAGCCAAGACGTTGGCCTGCGACAGCGGCACGATCTTGGGCCGCGAGGTGGTACCGGAGGTGTGCAGGATCAGCGCGACGTCATCGGCCTCGGCCGGCTGGCCTGCGCCCGGCGTGGCCGCGGCCACGCCGCTGAGCGTGAAGACGCCGGCCGGCGCGCCCTCGGGCACGCTCAGCTCCAGGATGGCGATGCCGCGCTCGCGCGCGACCTGGCCGGCGGGGCTGTCGGAGCCGGCCGGCAGCACCAGCGCCTTGGCGCCCAGGTCGTCGAGGTAGAAGGCGAACTCCTCGGCCCGGTAGGCGGGGTTGAGTGGACAGGTGGTGGCGCTGCAGGCGATCGCGACGAAGGCGGTCGCCATCTCCGGGCCGTTGGGCAGCACGATGGCGACACGGTCGCCGCGGCTCAGGCCCGCCGCGGCCAAGCTGGCCCGGCAGCTCTCGACCAGGTCGGCAAGGCCGGCATAGCTCAGCGTTGCCCGGTCGGGCGCGGCGATGGCAGGGGCAGGGCCGCGCCGGGCGGTCAGCAACGCGTCAAGGCTGTCGGTCGGCAGCGAAAGGGGCTCGGACATCTCTGGTCACTCTCGGCAGTTCCTCACTTCGCCGAGAAGCCCTTCCGGCACCCCGGCACGCTCGAGGACGTGCGCCGGCCGGCAGCCACGTGGGCCACCGGACTCCGCCCGTCCTCGGCAGGAGACCCTGCGTCGAAGCTCCCAGCCGCGTCTAGTTCTTTTTCGTGTCGTCGCTCTTGCTCACCGCCGGCTTTGGCGCGCGGCGGGTCGCGGTGGTGCTGCGTTTGGCCGCCGGCGCCCTGGCCGGTGCCGCCTTTGCCGCACGCGCAGGCGTCGCTTTCGCGGCACGGGCGGGCGCCGCCTTCGGGGCGGCCTTGGGGGCCGGCTTCGCGGCGGGCTCGGCCGGAGCGGGCGATGCCGGAGCGGGCGATGCCGGAGCGGGCGATGCCGCGGCCTCGGCCTTAGGCGCAGCCGGGGCAGGTTCGGGTGCCGGAGCCGCTGGTACCGGTGCCTCGGCCGCAGGAGGAGCGGCCGTGGGAGGAGCAGCCACAGGAGGAGCAGCCTTGGGTGCGCTGGCAGCGGGGGGCAGCGGCTTGCTCTCGGCTGCCGCAGGCGGCTGGCTGTTGGCGGCAGCCGGCGGCTTGTCCGCGTCGGCCAGCTTAGCCTTCAGGCTCTTCACCTCTGCCTGCAGGCGGTCCAGTTCGGCCTGGCTCGGTGCCGGCTTCGGCGGCACGGCGGCGTAGGCGGGCGGGCGCGGCGGCACGGCCGGAGGCTTTGCCGGCGGCTGAGCCGGGGGAACCGCCGCCTGTCCGGCCGCGAAGGGCGACCAGACCCGCATGGCCTGCTCGAAGAAGGCCATGTTCTGCTTGCGCATGTCCTCCAGGTTGCTGAACGGGAAGAGGTTTCCCATGGCATCCTGCATGGCGCCGCGCATGCGGTCCTGGTTCTCGGCGAAGTTCTGGATCATGTGCTCCAGATACTGCGGCACCATCCAGCGCATGTTGTCGCCGTAGAAGGTGATCAGCTGGCGCAGGAAGGCGATGGGCAGCAGGTTCTCGCCCTTTGCCTCCTCCTCCACGATGATCTGCGTCAGCACGCTGCGGGTGATGTCCTCGCCGCTCTTGGCGTCATAGACAACAAAATCAACGCCTTCCTGCGTCAAGCGCGCGAGATGATCGAGCGTGACGTAAGAGCTGGTCGCCGTGTTGTAGAGCCGCCGGTTGGCGTACTTCTTTACGACGATCCGAGAGTCGTCGCCGCGTTCTTCTGAACTCAATATCCCGACCTCGTCGTTTTCGGAGAAGACCGAAGTCTTTGGATCCATATTGTGCACCGCAGCGCGCGCTGTCAATCGCTGTGGACGTTCGGCGGCCGTGTCGCTTGGCCCCACCACGCCAAGGCTCCATTTGCCAAGGCGGTCACAATCTGTTGCAGTGCGACAGGGAAGGAACGAGAGACCAAGACGATCATGGCCGAAGACGCAGGCGAAGAGCGGCCCGGCGCCGCAGTCGAGCGTGCGGCCGGCGCGGAGGAGGATGCTGCCGAAGCTCTGGCCGGACGCTTCCTCGACGCCTGGGAAGACATCCTGCTGGCTGCCGCGCGCGATCCGGCCCTTGCGCTGGAGCTTTTTCGTGCCTTGATGCTGCCTTCCCGAGACGGCGCTGCCCGGAAGACCGCGGAAGCCGCTTGGAGCGAGGCCTGGCTGGCGCTTATGCAAGAGGCCTCAGGTGAAGCGGCGGAGACGAGCTGCCGGGTCGAGAAGAGTGAAAGGTCCGATGGGCATGTCGGAAAGAGACGCCCGAAGCCACCACAAGAGACCGCAACAGGACGTACAGCCGAGACCAGGACCGAGGCCGCTGGCGCTGCACCTCGCGACGGCGCTGAGCGTCTGGCAGAGCTCGAGGCTCGCCTTGCCGCTCTTGAGGCAGCGGTCGCCGGACATGAGCCCTTCGCCGGCCCTGAGCGGTCTCGACGCCCTGGTACCGGAGCTTCAGGGCCTGGATCCGGCCGCGCTCGACCGCGCGCTGGAAAGGGAGATCGCTAAGCGGGCCACCTGCTTCACCGAGGGCATCGAAGCCTATCGTCGCCATCCGCACCGGCGATCCGGCAGCCCTGCAGCGCTGGCCTGGCAGGAGGGGACGACCCGCCTGTGGGACTTCGCGCCGGAGGGCGGAGACGGCGGCGGAGGCGGAGGCGGAGGCGGCGGAGGCCGGCCGATCCTGCTGGTGCCCTCGCTGATCAACCGCGCCTACATCCTCGACCTCGACCACGACAGCAGCCTCTGCGCCTGGCTCGCCCGCCAGGGTTTCCGCCCCTTCCTGGTCGACTGGGACAGCCCCGACGAGGAGGAGTGCGGCTTCACCCTGACCGACTACATCGCCGGCCGCCTGGTGAAGATGCTGGATCTGGCGCACGAGCGAACCGGGCAGAAGCCGCTGGTGCTGGGCTATTGCCTGGGCGGGCTGCTGGCGCTGGGCCTGGCCGAGCTGGCGGCCGAGCGCCTGGCCGGCCTGGCACTGCTGGCCATGCCCTGGGACTTCCATGCCGATCTGGGGGTCTCCCCCGCCCAGCTCCGGCTCGCCGCCCTCATGGCCGCGCCCTTCATCGACAGCCAGGGCGTGCTGCCGGTCGACGGCGTGCAGATGCTGTTCTACGCGCTCGATCCCTGGCTGGCGGTGCGCAAGTTCACCGCCTTCGGCGCCAAGTGCCAGGGCGAGGCGGCCAGCCGCGCCTTCGTGGCGCTGGAAGACTGGCTGAACGACGGCGTGCCGCTGGCCGGGCCGGTCGCCCGCGAGCTGCTGATCGGCTGGTATGCGGAGAACCGGCCCTGCCGCGGCCTCTGGCGCCTGGCGGGCCGCCCGGTGGACCCGACGCGCCTCACTCTGCCCTGCCTCGCGGTGATCCCCAAGGAGGACCGCATCGTGCCGCCGGCCAGCGCTCTGGCGGTAACCGGGGTCCTGCCCCAGGCGACCGTGCATCGTCCGCCGGCCGGACACATCGGCATGATCGTCGGCGGCAATGCCAAGCGTAGCGTGTGGGCCCCCCTGGCAGAATGGGCCATGATGGTCTTAGATTAGGAACCGGAGTCGTCAGGTTGCGGAGCCAGCCCTGGACGGGCACAGGCGATGCGGCTTGACATGGATCATGGCTTGGGCACCGATAGGCTTGTTCTAATGCTGCACCGCACCAAGTTTGGGGGTACAGGACTCACGGGGCGTCGGAGCCTTACGCTGGGGCTCCCGGGGCTTGCGGACTTGCATGCGTTCCAAGGAGGAATTCAGCTATGAGCGATGTTGTGATTGTCAGTGCCGCCCGGACCCCGGTCGGAAGCTTCAACGGCGCCTTCGCCAGCCTCTCCGCCGCGGACTTGGGCACCGTCGCCATCACCGAAGCCCTGAGCCGCGCCTCGGTCGAGGCCGCCGAGGTCGACGAGTTGCTGTTCGGCCAGGTGCTGACCGCCAATGCCGGCCAGAACCCGGCGCGCCAGGCGGCCATCGGCGCCGGCATCCCCAAGGAGGCCACCGCGGTCCAGGTGAACCAGCTCTGCGGATCAGGGCTGCGCACCGTTGCGCTGGGCTACCAGTCGATCAAGGTCGGCGACGCCAAGATCATCGTCGCCGGCGGCCAGGAGTCGATGAGCCAGGCCCCGCATGCCATGCATCTGCGCAACGGCACCAAGATGGGCGACGGCAAGATGGTCGACACCATGATCAAGGACGGCCTCTGGGATGCCTTCAACGGCTACCACATGGGCGTGACCGCCGAGAACATCGCCCGCCAGTGGCAGCTCACCCGCGACGAGCAGGACGAGTTCGCCGCGACCAGTCAGCAGCGGGCCGAGGCGGCGCAGAAGGCCGGCAAGTTCGAGGCCGAGATCGCGGCGGTGACCATCAAGACCCGCAAGGGCGAGACCGTCGTAAAGGACGACGAGTACCCCAAGCACGGCACCACGATGGAGACCCTGGCGAAGCTGCGTCCGGCCTTCGACAAGGAAGGCACGGTGACCGCCGGCAATGCCAGCGGCATCAACGACGGTGCCGCGGCCGTGGTGATGATGACGGAGGAAGAGGCCGCCAAGCGCGGTCTGACCCCGCTTGCCCGCATCGCGAGCTGGGCCACCTGCGGCGTCGACCCGGCGATCATGGGCACCGGCCCGATCCCGGCCTCGCGCAAGGCCATGGAGAAGGCCGGCTGGTCCTTCGACGACCTTGACCTTATCGAGGCCAACGAGGCCTTCGCCGCGCAGTCGCTGGCGGTAGTCAAGGACCTGGGCCTGGATACCGACAAGGTCAACGTGAACGGCGGCGCCATCGCCATCGGCCACCCGATCGGCGCCTCGGGCGCCCGCGTCCTGGTCACCCTGCTGCACGAGATGCAGCGCCGCCAGTCCAAGAAGGGCCTGGCAACGCTATGCATCGGCGGCGGCATGGGCATCGCGCTCTGCGTCGAGCGGTAAGCTGCCGCTCTGTCGGAACGCGGAGGAAAGCGCAGTCTGATCAACAGGCTGAGAGGGTGTTTTGGTCCAGCTTGACCGGAAACAACCCTAGCTAACTGACGAAAAAGGCGATTGCCTCAAGGTAAGCGAAGGGCCGTTCTGCGAGGAACGGCCCTTTCTGCTGGGCTGGACTCTTGCTTCCAGAGCGTGAATCGGCGAGTCTCAGCCACAGGGGAGTCGGGGATTCGAGGCGCCGGGGGACGCTTCGCGAGTCGCGGTCGGGAACCGCGGGAAACGCCTCAGATCTATGGAGACGAGCTCTTGCTCAGACTTCGCCGGCTAAGCCTTTTCCTGTTCCTCCTCTTCCTGCTGCCGCAACCGCTGGCGGCGGCCAGCGACGGTCTCGACGGCAAGGCCGATGCGCTGATCAAGGAGCAGGGCTTCCCGAGCAACCAGGTGGGCTACCTGCTGTTCGACCTCACCGACGGCAGCATCCTGGCCCAGCAGAATGCCGATCAGCCCTACATCCCGGCCTCGCTGCAGAAGGTGCCGACGATGATCTACGGGCTGGAGCAGCTTGGCCCCTGGCACCGCTTCACCACCCGCCTGCTGGCGCAAGGCAAGATCGTCAACGGACGACTGATCGGCGACCTCTACCTCAAGGGCGGCGGCGACCCCTTCCTCTCCAATGACGACCTGCTGGACCTGATCTCGCAGCTGCACGCGGCGGGCGTGCGCGAGGTCGCCGGCCATTTCTTGTATGACGAGAGCGCGTTGCCCAGCCTGACCGAACTCAATCCGACACAACCACGTGCAGTCTCCTACAATCCCGGCCTTTCCGCGCTCAGCCTCAACTTCAACGTGATCGAGCTAGCCTGGGCGCGCGAGCCCGACAGCGGCGCCTTCGCCGGCGGCGCGATCGCCCGCTCGGCGGGAACCGAGGTGCCGGCCGACACCATCTCGGTCTCCATGCTGCCGACCTCCCGCGGCAAGGGCGTGCCCTACCTGCCCTCGGTCGGCCCCGACGGCGAGAGCTGGCTACTGTCGCCGGAGCTGCCGAAGAAAGGCCGCGCCGAGGTGCCGGTGAAGCTGCCGGCGCTCAACGCAGCACAGATCTTCCGCAAGCTGGCTCTGATGCAGGGTGTCTCGCTGCCGCCGCCGGAGGCCGGCATCACCCCGCCGAACAGCCGGCCGCTGGGCGAGCACCAGTCGATGCCGCTGGTCGAACTGGTGCGCCTGATCCTGCGCTACTCCAACAACCTCTCGGCAGAGCTGGTGGCGCTGCTTGCCAGCACCCAGAGCCAGGCGCCGGCCCGGACCCTGCACGAAAGCGGCCAGCGCATCGCGACCTGGCTGCAGCAGCGGGTACCGCAAGGCGACTGGCGCGGCATGCTGCTGGACAACGGCTCCGGCCTCTCCTCGCTTTCGCGGATGACGGCGCGGCAGATGGCGACGATCCTCTTCTACGGCTACAGCCTGCACCGCCAGGGGCTGGATGTTCCCAGCCTCATGGCCCTGCCGCGCTGGGGCAAGGCCTACGACACCCTGAAGAAGAAGTACGGCAAGCATCTGGAGGTGCACGCCAAGAGCGGCACGATCTATTATTCGCGGGCCTATGCCGGCTATCTCGACACCAAGAGCGGGCGGAAGGTCGGCTTCGCACTCTTCATCTCTGACCTGGATCAACGTCGGACCTACGACCAGGTGCTAGACATCGACCACGTGATGGCGCCGCAGGGGGCCAAAGCATGGATGAGGCGCGCCAAGAAGCTGGAGCGTGAGTTGGTGTCGCTCTGGCTCGTCTCTTTCTGAGCCTCAAGGTGCAATCGTCTTACGCTACCGCTTGGCGGCGGTGAATTGGGATGCTTTCATAGGCTAGCCAACCGCCGACGAGCGGCGGAGGCTGGACAAGAACGGAGGACGGAGCAATGGGACGGCTGGCGCTGGTAACTGGTGGGACCCGCGGTATCGGGGCAGCAATTTCCAAGGACTTGAAGGCGGCCGGCTACACGGTCATCGCCAACTATGCCGGCAATGACGAGGCGGCCAAGCAGTTCACCGCCGAGACCGGTATCGAGACCAAGAAGTTCGACGTCGGCAGTTACGACGCGGTCAAGGCCGCGGTCGACGAGATCACCGCCAAGCACGGCCCGATCGAGATCGTGGTGAACAATGCCGGCATCACCCGCGACGCCACCATGCATCGCATGTCGGCCGAGCAGTGGCAGGCGGTCATCGACACCAACCTCGGCTCCTGCTTCAACGTCTGCCGCTGCGTCATCGATTCCATGCGCACCAACAAGTTCGGCCGTATCGTCAATATCGGCTCGATCAACGGCCAGGCCGGCCAGATCGGCCAGGTCAACTACGCGGCCGCCAAGTCGGGCATCCACGGCTTCACCAAGGCGCTGGCGCAGGAGACCGCCCGGCTCGGCATCACCGTCAACGCGGTGGCTCCGGGCTACGTCGACACCGACATGGTGCGCGCGGTCCCGCCGGAGATCCTGGAGAAGATCATCGCCAAGATCCCGGTGCAGCGCCTAGGCAAGGCCCAGGACATCTCGCGCACCGTGCTGTTCCTGGTCGCCGACGATGCCAGCTTCATCACCGGCTCCACGGTCTCGGTGAACGGCGGCC
Organism: Rhodospirillaceae bacterium N.6G; assembly: GCA_046233115.1. GTDB lineage: Bacteria > Pseudomonadota > Alphaproteobacteria > Kiloniellales > JACOMY01 > JACOMY01. Next base: position 46,153 of record JBJXHM010000021.1, read on the forward strand.
AGCACATGTACTGACGCTGGACAGCGGCCACTCTGGCCGGCACTCTGGCGACGGCTACCCTCCAGGCGGGGGGGAGCCTTCGGGTTTGCGCGATCCGCCCGCTCCGGCAACGGGGCGGGCGGCCGCTTTTTCGGAGTGCAGGGAACCATGACGGCTGCGGGCGACACCAAGGCCACGCTGGTCGGCGGCCTGGCGGTCTTGCTCTGGTCGCTACTGGCCCTCTTCACCGTCGGCGCCGGCGAGCTGCCGCGCTTCCAGCTGCTCGCCATGACCTTCGCCGTGGCCTTCCTCGCCTCCTTCGGCTTCCTGCTGCGCGGCGGCTGGCAGGCCCTGGCCGTCCTGAAACAGCCGCTGGGCGCCTGGGTGCTCGGCGTCGCCGGCCTGTTCGGCTATCACCTCTTCTATTTCCTGGCGCTGTCCGAGGCGCCGGCGGTCGAGGCCTCGCTGATCGCCTACCTCTGGCCGCTCTTCATCGTGCTCTTCGCCGCCCTCCTGCCCGGCGCTCGGCTGCGCTGGTTCCACCTGGCGGGGGCCGTTCTGGGATTCGTCGGCGCGGCCCTGCTGGTCACCAAGGACGGCTTCGCCTTCGACCTAGCCTACTGGCCCGGCTATGCCGCGGCCGGGGTCTGCGCGCTGACCTGGTCCAGCTATTCGGTGCTGAATCGGCGCTATGCCGAGGTGCCGACCGAGGTGGTGACCGGCTTCTGCGGCCTGGTCGCGCTGCTGGCCGCGCTCTGCCACCTGGCCTTCGAGACCACGGTGCTGCCTGACGGAACCGGCTGGCTGGCGGTCCTGGGCCTGGGCCTAGGGCCGGTCGGTTTCGCCTTCTTCTTCTGGGACTACGGCACCAAGCGCGGCAGCCTGCCGCTGCTGGGTGCACTCTCCTACGGCGCGCCGCTGATCTCCACCCTGATCCTGGTGGCCGCCGGCGAGGCGGAGTCCCGTCCCAGCCTCTGGATTGCCTGCCTGCTCATCGTCGGCGGCGCCGTGCTGGCCGCCAAGGACCTGCTGTTCTCGCGGCGCTAACCACGCAGCGGCGGCGGACGCCAGTCGGGTGGGGCCAGCTCGAAGCCAGCGAAGTCGAAGGCGGGGGCGACGCTGCAGCCTACCAGGGTCCAGGGCCCCAGGCTCTCGGCCGACTGCCAGGCATCCTTGGGCACCACCAGGTGCGCGTGCTGGCCCAGGGCGAAGTCGGTGCCGAGGTGGTGCGAGGCGACCTCGGGTGCCCCCTCCTCCCAGATGCTGAGCACCAGTGGGGCACCGGCGTACCAGTGCCAGATCTCGACCGAATCCACTCGGTGCCAGTGCGAGACCTCGCCCAACTGTAGCAGGAAGTAGATCTGGGTGATGGGCGAACGCTCGCCCTCTGCGACCGGAGCCCGGTAGGTCTCGACGAAATGCCCGCCCTCGGGATGGGGCATCATGCCCAGGCGCTCGATCAGCGCCTGGGCCTCCTTCTCGCCACCACTCATGCCGAGCGGGCCTACTTCGGCGCGGCGGGCTGGGTCTGCGCCACCGAAGGGCGCTGCAACATGGTCTCGTTCCAGGCGGTCAGCGCCGGCCGGCCTTCGCGCCAGTCGAGATCGGGGAAGCGGAAGTCGAGATAGCCCAGGGCCGAGGCCAGGGTGAGCTCACCGATCGTCGGCTCCTCGGCCGCCAGCTCACCGGCCGCCGCCATCCGCTCCAGCGCGTCCAGGGTCCGCAGGATCTTGCCGTTCTGCCGATCGATCCAGCCTTCCCACTGCACGTCCGCCGGGCGGCGGAGCTGCTCGATGATGCGGGACACCGCCGCTTCCAGCACGCCGTCGGCCAGCGCATGCAGGCGCAGCGCGCGCCAGCGCTCGGCCGGCTCGCTGGGATAGAGCTTGCGCCCCTGGTGCAGGCTGTCGATGTACTCGCAGACCAGTGCAGAGCCGGTGAAGACGTTGCCGTCGGTCGCCACCAGGGCCGGCACCTTGCCCAGCGGGTTGGTGTCGGGCAGCGGGTCGTCGGGGTTCCAGGGGTCGGTCGGCACCAGCTTCATGCGATCGATCACACCGGTCTCGATGGCCACCATCATGGCCTTGCGGACGAAGGGACTGGAGGGGTTGTGGGTAAGCTTGATCACCGTCTGACGTCCTCTTGAAACTGCTTGTTATTGCCGATGCCGTTCTCGCCGAGGTGGGGTCGCCCCGGCAGATGACCGCCAGAGCATCGTCCCCTCGCCTGCACTCGGTAGCGATGCTCTGGCCATTTGTTTGCTCACGCAAATCATCGTCGCAGACGGGTCCGTCCGCTCGGGATCTGCTCTAGAAGCGATCCTTGCGGCCACGCACCTCGGCGAAGACCGAGACGGGATCGCTGCCCTGCATGCCGACCGCGGCCGCCAGCTCCGGCAGGTCGGCGCGCAGGAAGGGGTTGGTCGCCTTCTCCTCGCCCAGCAACGAGGGCACCGTGCGCTCGCCGCGGGCGCGCGCGGCGATCACCGCCTGGCCGCGCTCCATCAGCGCCTTGTTCGAGAGCTCGATGGTACGCGCGAAGGCGAAGTTCGCCTCGGTGTACTCATGCGCGCAATAGACCCGCGTATCGTCCGGCAGGGCGCGCAGCTTGGTGAGCGAGGGCCACATATCCGCAGGCGTGCCCTCGATCAGACGGCCGCAGCCCAGCGCGAAGATGGTGTCACCGCAGAAGAGCGCCTTCGATTCGGGGAACCAGTAGGCGATATGGCCCGAAGTGTGGCCCGGGACAAAGAAGACCTCCGCCTCGGCATTGCCCAGCATGACCCGGTCGCCGTCACCGACCTCTTCGATGATGCCGGGGATGCGCGCGCGGTCGACCTTGGCCCCGATCACCCGGCAGCCGGTCGCCTCGATGATCTTGCGATTGCCGCCGACGTGGTCGCCGTGGTGGTGGGTGTTGAGGATGTGGGTGATGCGCCAGCCCAGCCGTTCGGCCTCGGCCAGGACCGGTCCCGCCACCGCCGGATCGACCACACCGGTGGCACCGGTCTCGGGCTCGTGCAGCAGGTAGACGTAGTTGTCCTGAAGGACGGGGATCTGATGGATTTGGAGTGCACTCATGATGTGCGGAAAGTAGCACAGCGCGAGCGGCCGCCCAAAGCGCTACGGCAGCGAAGCCGGGGCAAAAGTGACGTGCTGACCTGCCCAGCCAGGGTGGCGGTGCGGGCCGGTTCCGTTTGCGCCGGAAAGGCTCTAACGTCCCGGCCATGTGGACCGACGTCGTCGACCTCCAGAATTTCTACGCCTCGCCGCTGGGCGAGGTGGCCAGGCAGAACCTGCGCCAGGCGATCCGACAGGTCTGGCCCGACCTGCCGGGCCTGCGTCTGGGCGGCTACGGCTACGCAAACCCCTACCTCACGCCTTACCTGGGCGAGACCCGCAGCATCGTCTCGCTGATGCCCTCGGCGCAAGGGGCGACGCCCTGGCCACTAGGCAGGGACAACCGCGCCTGTCTGGTGGAGGAGGACTGCTTTCCCCTCCCCGACCTCTCGCTCGACCGCCTGGTGATGGTGCATGCGCTGGAACACGCCTCGCGGCCGCTCAGTCTGCTGCGCGAAGCCTGGCGGGTGCTGGACGCCGAGGGGCGCCTGCTCCTGGTCGTGCCGAACCGCCGCGGTCTCTGGGCCCGGGTCGACGGCACCCCCTTCGGCTGGGGCCAGCCCTTCAGCCGGGCGCAGATGACGCGCTTCCTGAACGAGATGCTGTTCGAGCAGCTCAGCGCCGAGCGCACGCTCTTCCTGCCGCCCACCAACCGGCTCTGGCTCCAGCGTTCGGCGCCGGCCTGGGAACGGCTGGGCGCACGCTGCTTTCCGCGCTTCGGCGGCCTGATCGTGATCGAGGCGCGCAAGCGCCTGATCGCGCCCGGCCTGGCGACGCCGGCAGTGGCCAGGCGACGGGTGATCCCCGCCCTGCCCGGCCTCTCGCCGCGCCCGACCCGTGCCCCCTCACCCGCCAAGAGCCGGCAGCACCGCAAGACGTAACGGCGCTGCCCGCCGCTCCGACAGGTCAGGGTGTCGGCGTCAGGGCGTAGACCTTGCCCCAGTAGGGCGCCTCGTTCACCTCGTCCACCGCCATGACATAGATGGTCTTGCCGTCCTTCGAGAAGGCGAGGTTCGGGGCCGCCGGCGAGGGCACGTCGTAGGCCTCGACGAAGGCGCCGGCCGTATCGACCACCACGATCCGGCCCAGCGAGTACTGGCCGATATAGATCTTGCCGTCGGGGCCGATCTTCATGCCGTCGGGATAAGCATCGACGCCCGAGGCCGGATCGACCCGGCGGATCACCACGAAGGAGCGGCGATCGCTCAGGCTACCGTCCGCGCCGACCGCGAAGGTGATCACCCGCCCCGCCTCGCTCTCCACCACGTAGAGCAGCGTGCCGTCCGGCGAGAGCGCGATGCCGTTGGCGTAGTGCAGGTCGTTGGCCACCGGGGCCAGGCTGCCCGCGGCGTCAAGGTGGTAGACCTTGCCGACGATTGGCGCGCTCTCCCACGGCCCCGAGGCGGTGACGTAGAGGCCGCCCTTGCCGTCCGAGGTGGCGTCGTTGGGACCGAGCAGTCCGTCGCCCGCGCTGTCCTTGTCGATGGAGCCGGCGGTCTTGCCGTCCTTGGTCAGGGTGGCGAGGCTGCCGGAATCGTAGCAGGTCACGAGGAAGCCCTCGCCGTAGACCACGATGGCCGAGGGGCCGCAGCCCTCCTGCTCCCAGAAGACCTGGTTCTCCTTGCCGTCCCAGGTCATCACCTTGCTGTCGCCGTACTGCACGTAATAGAGCAGGTCGCCGACCACCACCGGCCCCTCGGGAAAGGCGCTCTTCGGATTGATCACCGTCAGGTCCTGTGCTGCCGCTGTCAGCGGCAGCAGCACCACAGAGGTCAAGATGCTCAAGAATCGGCGTCGCATCGCTGTCTCCCTTCCAGGTTGCAAGCCGGTAAGGAGCGCTAGGGTGACGAAAAGAGTCAGTCCTGTCGAGGCCGCTTCGCGACGGCTTTCCGCCGTTACTTGACCCTCAGCGCTTGCTCAGCACGAAAAGGCCCAGTTCGCCGAAGAGGTTGGCGTGGCTCTTTGAGACGATGGCCCGGGGCCGGCTGTGCGCGTCCAGGGCCAGCGCCTTCTCCACCTCGATCCCCAGACTGTCGGTCAGATAGATGAAGTCCCGGATCGTGCAGAGGTGGATATTGTCGGTCGCGTACCAGGGCTTGCTCAGCGCGTGGGTGACCGGCATCTGGCCGCGCCAGAGCAAATGCAGGCGGACCTTCCAGTAGCCGAAGTTGGCGAAGGAGACGATGGCCTGGCGGCCGATCCGCACCAGCTGGGCCAGCACCTGGTCGGGCGCGCGGGTCGCCGGCAGGGTCTGCGACAGCACCACCACGTCGAAGGAGAGGTCGGGATAGTGTTCCAGGTCGCGGTCAGCGTCGCCCTGCACCACCGAGAGGCCGCGGCGCACGCTGGCGTTGACGCCACTCTGCGACAGCTCCAGTCCGCGGCCGACCACACCCTTCTCGCGCACCAGGGCTTCCAGCAAGGCACCGTCCTCGCAGCCGATATCCAGCACGCGCGCGCCCTCGGGGATCATCGAGGCGACCAGCGCCAGGTCGGGGCGCAACCCGGCCAGCAAACCGCCGGATGCTGCGGCCGTCGGCTGGCTCACCGGGGTGGGCGCGCCGCCGGCCATCGCCTGCCGGCCGTCGATCGACTGGTCGCTCACGAGATGCGGTCCTTGTCCGGGTCGGGCAGGCCCTGGTCCTCGCGCAGCGGCGCCGTCGGCAGGCCGGTCCGCTCGGACTGGGCATTGAGGAAGGCGTGCACCGTCTCCAGGAACTCCGGTTCACGCAGCAGGAAGGAGTCGTGCCCGGAATCGGTCTCGATCTCGAAGAAGGAGACGTCGGCCGAGGCCGCGTTCAGCGCCTGCACGATGGCCTTGCTTTCCGAGGTCGGGAATAGCCAGTCGCTGCTGAAGGAGGCCAGGCAGAAGCGCACCGGCGAGCCCTTGAAGGCATTGGCCAGCACGCCGCCGTGGTCAGCCGCCAGGTCGAAATAGTCCATCGCCCGGGTGATGTAGAGGTAAGAGTTGGCGTCGAAGCGCTCGACGAAGGTCGAGCCCTGGTGGCGCAGGTAGCTCTCCACCTGGAAGTCGGCGTCGAAGCCGAAGGTCAGCGCGTTGCGGTCCTGCAGGCGCCGCCCGAACTTGGCGTAGAGCGCGGGCTCGGAGAGGTAGGTGACGTGCGCGGTCATGCGTGCCACCGCCAGGCCGCGGCGCGGCGCCTTGCCCAGCTCCAGGTAGCGCCCGCCGGACCAGTCGGGATCGGCCATGATGGCCTGGCGCCCGATTTCATCGAAGGCGATGTTCTGGGTGGTGTGGCGGGCCGCGGTCGCGATCGGCAAGACTGCCTGCAGCCGATCGGGATAGGCGCTGGCGAGTTGCAGAGCCAGCATGCCGCCCATCGAGCCGCCGACGGCACAGAGCAGCCGCTCGATACCAAGATCGTCCAGCAGCAGCACCTGAGCGCGCACCATGTCGGCGATGGTAATCACCGGAAAGTCCAGCGCCCAGGGCCGCCCGCTCGCAGGATTGGTCTCCACCGGTCCGGTCGAGCCCATGCAGCCGCCAAGCACGTTGGCGCAGATGACGAAAAAGCGGTCGGTGTCGATCGGCCTGCCGGGCCCCACCATCAGGGTCCACCATCCGGGCCGGCCAGTCATGGGATGCTGCTCGGCCACGTACTGGTCACCGGTCAGCGCGTGGAAGACCAGAACCGCGTTGCTCTTGTCGGCGTTCAAGGTGCCATAGGTCTGATAGGCAACGGTCAGATGGTCCAGGCTCGTCCCGCTGTCGAGCGAGAGGCAGTCCGGCCCTTCCAGGACCAGGCGCTTGCCGGGCAGGACCCGGGCCGACTCGGCGGCGTGAGTTTGCGTTGCAGCGACCATGGGGAGCGACGATTCCCTTCTCTGCCGGCTCCCTCCTTCTATGAGGATAAAGCACGCCGGAGCACCTAGCTAGGGAGTGGCATGGCCGGCTGTCAACGCCTCGCATGCGCAAGGCAGCGCATCACCCACAGACAGGCTTTGCTTTTGCCGGCGGGGACGACTAATCCTCTTGGCTCTCGGCACACCCCAGTCTTTAGGCTCCAGTCTCCAGGCACCGCGATGGAAAGCAAGCTGAACCCCCTGGCCCAACTGCGTCTCGAAATCGATGCGGTGGACGACGCTCTGCACGATCTTTTGATGCAGCGCTCGCGCCTGGTCGATCAGGTGACCAGTGTCAAGGGGCGCTCGGCCTCGCTGCGCCCGGCCCGCGAGGCCCTGATCCTGCGTCGTCTGGTAGAGCGCCACAAGGGTAGCTTCCCGCGCTCCGTTGTGGCACGCATCTGGCGTGAGATCATCGCCGCCAGCACCGGCCAGCAGGGCCACTTCGCCATCGCCGTCCTGGGCGAACCCTCGGCCAGCGGCCTGGCGGAGATCGGGCGCAGCCACTTCGGCGCGCTGACACCGCTGTCGCAGGTGGCCACCACCGCCGGCGTGGTGCGCGCGGTCAGCGACGGCTCGGCCACGGTCGGCCTGCTGCCTTGGCCCACGGTGGACGACGTCCATCCCTGGTGGAGCCTGATCGCCCAAGAGGGCGCCAAGGTGCCCCGAATCGTCGCCCGCCTACCCTTCGTCCAGGGCAGCCCGCCGACCCACGAGGCCCTGGCGATCAGCCTGGCGCCGAACGAGCCGACCGGCGCCGACAACTCCTTCCTGATGCTCCAGTGCGACGGCGAGATGTCCCGCGGCGCGCTGAAGGACCGGCTGGACAACGCCGGCCTGGTCTCCTCCGAGATCTTCAGCCATCCCGACAAGGCCGAGCACAGCCATCTGGTGCACGTCGCCGGCTATGTCGATCAGGAGGCCCCGGCCCTCCAGCAGCTGCTGGCCCGCGATACCGGCATCGCCAAGGTGGTGTCGCTCGGCAGCTATGCCCTGCCGCTCACCGCGAAGGATCTGGGTGCCGACTGACCCCAGCCTGCCCCCAGGCCGCCCGCGCACCGAGCCAAGAAAGACGCCTAGACCCATGACACTGTCCAAGAAGAGCCCCGAGCCCCGCCCCGGCATCCTGGAGATCTCGCCCTACGTCGGCGGCAAGGCCAAGGCCGCGGGCGCCAACCGCCAGATCCGCCTGGCCTCGAACGAGAACCCGCTGGGCGCCAGCCCGGCAGCGATCGCGGCCTACAAGGCCGAGGCCGACAGCCTGAACCGCTACCCCGATGGCGGTGCCCATGCGATCCGCGAGGCGATCGGCAAGGCCGAGGGCCTGGATCCCGAGCGCCTGGTCTGCGGCGCCGGCTCCGACGAGCTGATCCAGTTGCTGATCCGCGCCTATGCCGGCCCCGGCGACGAGGTGCTCTACAGCCAGCACGGCTTCCTGGTCTATCCGATCGCCACCCTGGCGGCCGGCGCCAAGCCGGTGACCGCGCCGGAGACCGACCTGCGCGCCGATGTCGATGCCCTGCTGGCCGGCGTCAACGAGCGCACCCGCATGGTCTTCCTGGCCAACCCCAACAACCCGACCGGCAGCTACCTGCCGGCCAAGGAGGTCGAGCGCCTGCACGCCGGCCTGCCCGACGACGTGGTGCTGGCCCTCGACTCCGCCTATGCCGAGTACGTCGACGATCCGGACTACGAGGCCGGTGCGGTGCTGGCCGGGCGGACCAACAACACCGTGATGCTGCGCACCTTCTCCAAGATCTACGGGCTGGCGGCGCTGCGACTCGGCTGGTGCTACGGGCCGCCGGCCATCATCGACGTGCTGAACCGTACCCGCGGCCCCTTCAACGTGACCGCCGCGGCCCAGGCCGCCGGCGTCGCCGCGATCCAGGACCGGGAGCACGTGACGCGCTCACTGGCGCACAACGCCAAGCAGCTCGCCGCCTTCCGCGAGGCCGTGCTGAGCCTGGGCCTGGAGGCGCCGCCCTCGGTCGGCAACTTCCTGCTAGTGCGCTTCTCCGACCCGGTGAAGACCGCCAAGGCGGCCGAGGCCTGGCTCGCCTCCAGCGGCATCCTGGTGCGCGGCATGGGCGCCTATGGCCTGGGCGACTGCCTGCGCATCACCATCGGCCTGGAGGAAGACATGGCAGCCGTGGTCGACAGCCTCCGCGACTTCCTGAAGTAGCCCGGCGCTTCGACCCGAGCGAGCCACAGACGCAACGAGGCCCGCCACCGGTCGGTGGCGGGCCTTCTCATGTGGAACGACGCATGCGGGCCTAGTCGAAAGACCGTATGTAGATCTTGTCGGGGTTGAGCTTGTAGCCCCAGGGCAGGCCGGAGTTCTTCCAGCCGTTCTCCAGGCGCCAGGGACCGTTGGGATTATCCTTCGAGGTCGAGCCCTCGAAACCGTCGATCACGACATAGACCTGCTCCAACCCCAGGCCTTCCAGCGCCCGCGCCGAGGGCGCGCCGCGCGTGCCGCCCGAGCGGCACATCAGCAGGATCGGCGTGGAGCGGTCGAGCCCCCACGCCTCCAGGGCGGCAAGGACGCCCGCGGCGAAGTCGGGGTTAGGCTCCATCGCCAGGACCGGCTTCTTGGCATTCCACTTGGCGGGATTGACCAGCAGGAAGGGGACGTTAACGTCGACCGTGTCGGTGAAGCCGGTGAACATGATCTCCACCGGTTCGCGCACATCGACGAAGAGCACCCCGTCACCCTTCTCCTGCTTCATCTCGTAGGCCTCCCTGGCGGTGAGATAGAGCCCCCAGGAGGTCTGCTTGCTCGGGTCGCTGGGCTCCGGCGCGGCCGAGGCCGACACGAAGGGCGAGACCAGGACCAAGGCGACTGCCGCGGCAGCAAAGGTCTTCAGCATCGTCTGCTCCTCAGAAGGACATGATCCGGGTGTTGGGTGCCAGGATTCGCGCCGCCATGGCCGGCGGCTTGGCTGCGGTGACGCCCTCGATCAGCGCCTCGGGCCCGACGCCCTTGTTCGGCAGGTAGAGCGCACAGAGCTCTACGGTTCCGCCCTTGGCGATGATCATCTGCATCAGGCCCTGCGGGCTCATGCCCTTGGGCTGCTGCGGCGCGGTGGCAGAGGCCGGTGCGTCCTTCAGCGCCAGGTCACCGGCCGGGCCGCAGAGCAGGACATAGGCTTCCGCCCCCTGCTGCAGCGACTGCATGGTCAGCACCATGCTCATGAGCTGAGTTTGCGGCTCCGCTGCAGTCAGGATGGTAACCAGGCTGGGTTTCTCGGCAGCCTCGGCGCTGACCCCGGATAGGGTGCCGAGCGACAGCGCCGCCAGTGCGGCCATCAGGGTCTTCTTCAAGAGCGCTCTCCTCTCATCGGTCGCGATCGTGCGGGTGCAGCCGGCCGACAAGGCCCCGCTCCCTTCCCTTTCGATCTGGTGGGGCACGCCAAAATAATCTAATGTTTTTATATCTTTTTCCCTGCGGCAGAGGCGCACGGCAAGTTTTACCAGCCTACGGCGACCATCCTCACTGGATACCGGGACCCTGGCAAAATTCGAAAACAGATCTATAAACTATACCTTCAATCACCCGGGAGACGCACCGCCATGAAGCTGACTGGCTACACCAACTATGCGCTGCGGGTGCTGCAACTGGCGGCGCTCCGCTCGCCCGCCCTGGCCCGGATCGACGATGTAGTGAAGATCCATGGCCTCGCCCGCCCGCATGTGGTGAAGGCGGTGCATGAGCTGGGAAAGGCCGGCTATCTGGAGACCTTGCGCGGCCGCGGCGGCGGCTTCCGCCTCGGCCGCCCGGCCGAAGAGATCCGGGTCGGCGACGTAGTCCGCCTGACCGAGGGCTCGATGGTGGTGGTAGAGTGCTTCGACCCGGTGGAGAACACCTGCCCGCTGCTCGGCATCTGCCGCCTGTCGCAGGGCCTGCAGAAGGCGCTGCAGGCCTTCATGGCGGTGCTCGACGAGATGACGATCGCCGACATCGCCGCCAACCGCCAGCAGCTCCTCGACCGCATCGAGCCGCTGGAGGCCGGCATCGTCCAGCCCAAACGGGCTGTGACTTAGTCCCCTCTAAACCTCGCTAACTTCCCGCGAGTCCGAGCGGCGCAGGCGTTCCACCAGGCCGCGCAGCAGCACGTAGAAGATCGGGGTGAAGATCAGGCCGAAGAAGGTGACGCCGATCATCCCGAAGAACACCGTCGAGCCCAGCACCTGGCGCATCTCCGCACCGGCCCCGCTGGCGATCACCAGCGGCACCACGCCCAGGATGAAGGCGAAGGAGGTCATGATGATCGGCCTCAGGCGCAGACGCGCGGCCTCGATCGCCGCCTCCACCCGCGTTCGCCCCTGGTCCTCGAGCTGGCGGGCGAACTCCACGATCAGAATGGCGTTCTTCGACGCCAAGCCCACCAGCACGATGAAGCCGATCTGCGCCAGGATGTCGTTCGAGAAGCCAAGCCAGGCCAGCCCGGCGACGGCCGAGAGCAGGCACATCGGCACGATCAGGATGATGGCGAAGGGCAGCGACCAGCTCTCGTACTGCGCCGCCAGGAACAGGAAGACGAAGAGCACCGAGAGCGGGAAGATGAAGTACTCCATGCCGCTGGCCTGGGCCTCCTGGTAGGAGAGCTCGGTCCACTCGTAGCCGAAGCCGAAGGGCAAGGTGCGGTCGGCGATCTGCTCCATGATCTGAAGGCTCTCGCCGGTCGAGATGCCGGGCACGGTGCTGCCCTGCACCGCCGCCGCCGGATAGAGGTTGTAGCGCGCCACCCGGTCGGGCCCGGAATCGTACTTGAAGGTGACCAGCGAGCCCAGCGGCACCGGGGTGCCGTTGGTCGAGATGGTCTTCAGGCGCGAGATGTCGGACTCGTAGAGGCGGTAGGCCCCGTCGGCCTGGGCGGTGACCCGGTAGGTACGGCCGAAGAGGTTGAAGTCGTTCACGAAGGTCGAGCCCAAGTAGGTCTCCAAGGTGTCGAAGACCGAGGAGACCTCGACGTTCAGCATGCGCGCCTTGGCCCGGTCGAGATCGACGAAGAGCTTGGGCGTGCCGACCTGGAAGGTGGTGAAGACGCCGACCAGCCGGGGATCGGCGTTGGCGGCGGCAGCCAGGTCCTGAGCCGCGGCGGCCAGTGCCTCGACGCCGCGGTTGCGGCGGTCCTCGACCATCATCTTGAAGCCGCCGGCGTTGCCCACGCCGCGCACCGGCGGCGGCGGCACGGTGAAGACCATGGCGTCCATCACCGACCCCATGTGCCGGTAGGTGCTGGCCAGGATGGCGCCGGCGGTCAGCCCCTGAGCCTGCCGTTCGGCAAAGGGAGCCAAGGTCGAGAAGATCACACCCGCGTTCGAGGCATTGGTGAAGGTGGCACCGTTGAAGCCCGAGAAGACCACGGTATGCGCGATACCGGGAATCTCCTCCAGGATCTCGCCGACCTGCTTGGTGGCGCGGTCGGTACGCGCCAGCGAGGCACCAGGCGGTAGCTGAACGATGGTGATGAGGTAGCCCTGGTCTTGATTCGGGATGAAGCCGCCCGGCACTTGCAGGAAGGCCCAGACGGTCAGTGCGATGAGGCCGACATAGATCGTCAGCATGACCGCGCCCAGCCGCACCACCCAGCCGACCGACCGCGCGTAGAAGCGCGAGAAGGCATCGAAGCCCGCGTTGAAGGCCCGAAAGACGTAGCTGAAGGGGTTCCAGCGGCTGCCGTGGTGCCCGTTGTCGTGCGGCTTCAGCAGGATGGCCGAGAGTGCCGGGCTCAGGGTCAGCGAACAGAAGGCCGAAAGGATGGTGGCGACCGCGATGGTCAGCGCGAACTGACGGTAGAATTGCCCGGAGATGCCCTCGATGAAGGTTGTCGGCACGAAGACCGCGACCAGCACCAGGGTAATCGAGATGATCGCACCGCCGACCTCGCGCATGGCCTGGTGCGCGGCCTCACGCGGCTGTAGGCCCAGCCGCAGGTTCCTCTCCACGTTCTCGACCACCACGATGGCGTCGTCGACCACGATGCCGACCGCCAGGACCAGGCCGAAGAGGGTCAGGTTGTTGACCGAGAAGCCCATCGCGGCCATGACCGCGAAGGTCCCGATCAGCGACACCGGAATGGCGACGATCGGAATGATCGAGGCGCGCCAGGTCTGCAGGAAGATCAGGACGACCAGCACCACCAGCGCCACGGCCTCGAAGATGGTCTTGATCAGCTCGGTGATCGACTCGGCGATGAACTCGGTCGGGTTATAGACCACCTCGTAGCTGAGGCCCTTCGGGAAGTCCTTGGACAGCTCCTCGACCGTCTCCAGCACTTCCTCGGCAGTCGCCAGCGCGTTGGATCCCGGCTGCTGGAAGATCGCCAGCGCGACGGCAGGCTTGCCGTCGAGGTAGGAGTTGTTCACGTAGGACTGGGCCGCCAGCTCGATTCGCGCCACGTCCGAGAGTCGCACGATCCGGCCGTCGTCGGTCGCCTTGACCACGATGCTCTCGAACTGCTCGGGTTCGCTGAGGCGGCCCTGCAGCACGATGCCGGTGTGGAAGGCCATATCCTTCGGCACCGGCGGCTCGCCCAGGATGCCGCCGGCGACCTGGACGTTCTGCTGCCGGATCGCGGTCACTACCTCGTCGACCGAGAGGCCGAGCGAGGCCATGCGGTCGGGGTTCAGCCAAACCCGCATGGAGTAGTCGCGGGCGCCGAACATCTGCACCTGGCCGACGCCGTCGATGCGCTGCAGCACGTCGCGCATCTGCAGCAGGCCGTAGTTGGAGATATAGAGCTGGTCCAGGCTCTCGTCGGGAGAGCGCAGGTGGATCACCATCATCAGGTCCGGCGAGGACTTCTGGGTGACGATGCCCAGCCGGCGCACCTCCTCCGGCACCCTGGGCTCGGCGATGGCGACGCGGTTCTGCACCAGCACCTGGGCGTCGTCCAGGTTGGTGCCCAGTGCGAAGGTGATGGTGATCCGCATCTGGCCGGTGCTGGTCGACTGCGAGACCATGTACAGCATGCCGTCGACGCCGTTCAGCTCCTGCTCGATCGGCGTGGCGACGGTGTTGGCGACGGTCTCGGCATCGGCACCGGGGTAGTTCGCGTTGACGACGATGGTCGGCGGCGCGATCTCGGGGTACTGGGCGATCGGCAGCGAGAAGTAGGCCAGCCCGCCGACGATCGTCACCACGATCGAAAGGACCGTCGCGAAGATCGGCCGGTCGATGAAGAAACTGGGAAGCCTCATTGATCGAGGCTTTCAGGATCGATCGTCCCCTCCTTCGGGGTCACCGGGGTGCCGGGGCGGACCCGCAGCAGGCCCTGGATCACCACCTGGTCGTCGGGCTTCAGCCCCTCGGAGATGACCCTGAGATCGCCGCGCCGCGCGCCGAGCTTCACCCGGCGGTAGGCCGGGACGTTGCCCTCCTCCAGCACGTAGACGAACTTGTAGGACTGGTCGGTACCGATCGCGGCCTCGGGGACCATCACGGCCTCGTAGGGCGCACTGCCCTGCAGGCGCAGGCGGCCGAACATGCCGGGGGTGAAGAGGCCGTCCTGATTGTCGAAGATCGCGCGGCCGGTGATGGTGCCGCTGGCGCTGTCGATCCGGTTCTCCAGGAAGTCCATCTTGCCCTGATGCGGGAAGCCGTCCTCATCGACGAGCTGAAGCTGCACCGGGAAGGCGGTGTCGCGCGAGGAGGCCCGGCGACCGGCATTGGCGAGACGGGTGTAATGCAGCAGCGCCGCCTCGTCGGCCTCGAAGTAGAAGTAGATCGGCGAGTTCGAGAGGATGGTGGTCAGCAGGGTCTCGTCACCCCGCACCAGGTTGCCCTTGGACACCAGCCGCCGGCTGACGCGACCGCTGATCGGCGCGGTGATCTGGGTGTAATCCAGGTTCAGGTTGGCGGTATCGAGCTCCGCCTTGGTCACCGCGATTGCAGCCTCGGCCGCTGCCTTGTCCTGGACCCGCGCGTCATAGGTCGACTGGGCCATGTTGCCTCGGTTGACCAGGGTGCGGGCGCGCCCGAGCTCCGCGTTTGCCAGGTCTAGCGTGGCCTTGGCCTCCTTGGCATTGGCCGCGGCCCGGTCGACGGCGATCAGGAAGGGACGCTGATCGATGACGAAGAGCAGGTCGCCCTCGTTCAGCAGGTCGCCGTCATCGAACTCGATGGACTGCAGGTAGCCGCTGACGCGCGAGCGGATCTCGACCTCGTCGATCGCCTCGAAGCGTCCGGTGTAGATGTCCCAGTCGACGATCTCCTGCACCAGCGGCTTGGAGACCACCACGGTGGGCGGCGGCGGTGCGCCACCCGCACCCGCCTGCCCGGGCTCGTCCCCACAGGCGGTAAGCGCCAGCAACCCGGCCAGCAAAGACGCGCGAAGTCCCGCGTGCGCGATCCGTCCCAAACAGACCTCCCAGCACTTTCCGAAGACGGTGGCCCGGCCGGCCGGACGACCTGAACTATAGGTAACACGATATCCGCTCGCAGCGAGCGGGCCACACGGCAGGGTGTCTCACCTCGCGGCGGCTGCCCTGAGAACCTAAGTTGCGCTGCAGCATTTGCAAGCCGCAATCGGCAGAAGAATGCAGACCGGTCGGACAAGCGCCTGATCCGGCACCATCACAGATGAGTGAAGGCCTAACGCATGGCGTTGGCCAGGCGGTCCGCCAGCCGGCCGACTGCAGCGTGCAGCAGGACGGTGAAGAGGGCCAGCACGGCGAGCGCGGCGAAGAGCAGGTCGATCTTGGCCCGTCCGCTGGCCAGCAGCATCAGGTGCCCCAGCCCCTGCGAGGCGCCGACCCACTCGCCGATCACCGCGCCGATCGGCGCATAGACCGCCGCCAGCCGCAGGCCCGAGGCATAGGCCGGCAGGGCCGCGGGCACGCGCAGCAGGAAGAGCACGCGGTCGGCGCGGGCGCCCATGGTGTGGGCCAGGTCCAGCAGGCCCGGATCGGTGCGCCGCAGACCGTCGTAGAAGGTCGAGGCCACGGGGAAGTAGATGATCAGCACCGCCATCAGCACCTTCGACCAGATGCCGTAGCCGGCCCAGAGGGTCAGCAGCGGCGCCAGCGCGAAGACCGGCACCGCCTGGCTGAACACCAGCAGCGGCAGCAGGAAGCGCCTGGCCAGCGGCGAGACCATCAGGTGCAACGCCGTCGCCGCCCCCAGGAGCGCACCTGCCAGCAGCCCGATCAGCACCTCGGCGATGGTCACCAGCGCGTTCCCGGCGATCAGCGCGCGGTGCTGGTAGAGCGCCTCGGCCACCCGGAGCGGTCCCGGCAGGATGAAGGTCGGCACCTGGGTCGCCCAGACCAGGCACTGCCAGCCGACCAGCGCGACCGCCAGGGTCAGCAGTCCGTCCCGCAGTCGCCTCACGCCGCCGCTCCTCCCGCCCGCGCACCGTGCATCTCGTGGCGCAGGCGCTCCAGCAGGGCCGCCTGGGCCCGCAGGGTCTCCTCCGCCCCCGGCCGGCGCAGCGGCGGCGACGGCGGCACCGGCACCGCGTGCAGCCCCTCTGGCATCAAGAGATAGATGCGGTGGCCCAGGCGCACCGCCTCGGCCGGGTCGTGGGTCACCAGCAGGACCGTGCGCTCGGTCAGGGTCTCGAAGGCCAGCTCCTGCATGTCGGCGCGGGTGGCGGCGTCGAGCGCCGAGAAGGGCTCGTCCAGCAGCGCCACCGGCCGCTCCTCCATCAGGGTGCGGGCCAGGGCCGCGCGCTGGCGCATGCCGCCGGAAAGCGCGCGCGGGCGCTTATGCGCGTGCTCGGCGAGCCCGACCCGCTCGATCATGCGCGTGGCACGGGTCCGGTCCGGCCGCTCGCCGCGCAGCCGCGCGCCCAGCACCACCCCGCCCTCGACGTCGAGCCAGGGCGGCAGCAGGTCGGACTGGGCCATGTAGGAGACCCGCCCGGCCAGCGGCCGGCCGTCGTCGGCCGCGATGGTGCCCAGGAAGCTGCCGCCGGTGTCGAGCCCGGCCAGAAGGCGCAGCAGGGTGGACTTGCCGACGCCGGAGGGCCCCAGCAGGCAGGTCCACTCCCCTGCCGCCAGCCTGAGCGCAACCCGGCCGAAGAGCGGCCTGCCCTCCAGCTCGAAGCTGCCCTCCAGCTCTATACCCGGTGCGGCGGCGGTCACGGCGTGTCGAGTTCGACCGCGATGTCGGAGACCGGACGCACCGCCTCGATCAGGCCGGTCTCCTTCAGGAAGGCCTCGAAGCGGCGGTAGCGGCCGCTGTCCAGCGCCGCCGGACGCAGCGC
Organism: Rhodospirillaceae bacterium N.6G; assembly: GCA_046233115.1. GTDB lineage: Bacteria > Pseudomonadota > Alphaproteobacteria > Kiloniellales > JACOMY01 > JACOMY01. The sequence continues at coordinate 63,329 of JBJXHM010000021.1, forward strand.
GAAGCGCGGCACCGTATCGACCCAGGCGCGCGCGTTCAGCTCGTCCTGCAGCTCGCTGGAGGTGGCGGCGAAGAGCGCCCAGCTCTCCTGCGGATGGTTGACGATGAACTGGGTCGCCTTCTCGGTCGCCTGCAGGAAGCGTTCCAGCAGCTCGGTCTTCATGGTCTCGGGGTTGGCGACGTAGATCAGCTCGTCGTAGGCCGGCACCCCCTCCTCCTCGATGTAGAAGCAGCGGCCGGGCACGCCCTCGATGTCCATCTGGTTCAGCTCGAAGTTCCGGTAGGCGCCCAGCACCGCATCGACCTGCCCCGACATCAGCGCCGGCGAGAGCGAGAAGTTGACGTTCACCAGCTCGACCTCGTTCAGGCTGACACCGTACTTCTGCAGGATCACCTTCAAGAGCGCCTCTTCCACGCCGGAGACGGAGTAGCCGATCTTCTTGCCCTTGAGGTCGGCGATCGAGGCGATCGGTCCGTCCTTCAGCACCAGCAGGCAGTTGAGTGGCGTAGCCACCAGGGTGCCGATCCGCTTCAAGGGCAGGCCGTTCGCCACCTGTAGGTGGAGCTGCGGCTGATAGGAGACGGCGAGGTCGGCCTTGCCGGCGGCCGCCAGCTTGGGCGGGTCGTTGGGATCGGCCGGGGCCACGATCTCGACCTCCAGCCCCTGCTCGGCGAAGTAGCCCTTCTCCTGCGCCACGATGATCGGGCCGTGGTCCGGATTGACGAACCAGTCGAGGATCAGGGTCAACTTGTCGGCCGCCCGACCCGGCGTCGCCGCCAGCAGGCAGGCGCAGAGCCCGACCAGAAATCCAATTGCGATCTGTCTGCGGGCGTATCCAGGTTCAGTCTTCATGCCGTCGCATCCCCTTGGTTTCTCCGGCAGGGGACGGGCTGTGCGCTGGCTGATCCTTGCTTGGCGTGCGCTCCGTTCCCTTCGCCGGCGTTATCCGGATCAGGTTCCATGGGTTGGCGTCAAACGCCTCTCAGCCGCAAAGCACCCCAACGGTAGGCCTAACCTTAAGTGCTGCGGGCCGATCTGGCAATCGGCTGGCGAGTCCGGCTTCCCTGCGCGGCAAGCAGCGTCGGACTCTTTCGTCGCAATCGCACGCGCCGGCCTGTTGCGATCGGCCCGTTTGTTCTATCTTTGTTCTTGCCATGACCGACCGCAAGAAAGTCGCCCTCGCCCGCCTCTCCGCCGTGGAGGAGATCGCCCGTGCGCTCTGCCGGGCCTCGGGCGCGCCCCATGCCCTGGTCCAAGCCCACCTGGAGGCGATCGAGTCAGGCGACGAGGCGCGGATCGAGACCACCAAGATGGCTCTCATCCGTGCCTTGCCCGGCCTGAAGCGCTCCAGCCCCAGCATGTAGATAGGTGACGACCGGAAGGAGCGTTCCTCAACGCTCGTTTGAGATCGATACCGACAGGTGCATCCGTACTGATCACTCCCATTAATTTTCTTGCACCTACCGACTTCGCGCACATCGTGCTGCTGATTTTCCCTCAAGGAGGGTATTCAATCAATGAGAGTGCCGGTCAATTAATAAATCATTTTCTGTTAATGCGCTAGCTATAACAGGGCCAAAGACGGACCGGCTGCAATATGTCCGATTAGGTCTACAGGCTTCCGACGCCACGTTGCTGGAACCGACAGAGCGCCAGGTCCTAAGCCAGAAACTTCATGAATCTTAACGGAATTTTTTTTTGCGTCAGCGCCGGTAGCATGGCAAAAAGGGCGAGACACTCAGCGGTGGCAGTCCTGAAAAATTGAGCGAGTGAGCTGTCGGCTTCCCTATTTGTGGCAGGGAGCGGCCGAAACAAGAAAAGAGATTGTTGCTTACGGGTCGGATCACCCCGTCCCCCCTATCAGTTGAATGGCGCAGGACCGCCCCGGCAACGCGAGAGAGGGAAGCACGAGCGATGGCGACCATCACCGGAACCAACGGCAACGATTCTCTGGTCGGCACCAACGACGTCGATACGATTTTCGGCCTGGATGGCGACGACCGACTCTTCGGGCTCGACGCCAGCGACCGGCTGTTAGGCGGCAGCGGGAACGACAGCCTCTACGGTGCATCCGGTATCGACTCGATCTTCGGCGACAGCGGCAACGACACCCTCTCCGGCGGCAGCAGCGACGATCGCATCTACGGGCGCGACGGCGACGACATCATCGACCTGGGCGCGGGCACCGGGTTGGAACGGGGTTGGGGCAGCAGTGGCAACGACACCATCACCGCGACCTCCTCCGGCAACGCCGACCTGCGCGGCGGCGACGGAGACGATGTCATCTATGGCGGCCGGGTCGTCCGGGGATACAGCGGAAATGACACAGCCTCCGGCTTTACCGGTGACGACACCCTCTTGGGCGGCGACGGCCCCGATACCCTGTTCGGCGGCACCGGCGACGACGTGGTCGACGGCGATTCCGGTGCGGGCACTCTGTCCGGCGGCAGTGGCAACGACTTCGTGACCATGGATCGAGACGGCGAACTTGCGGATCTTGCCGTCACCTTCAGTTCGGACGGGAACGCCGTCATCGACGATGGCCCTGGCGGTAGCACCGGCAGCGAGATCGGATCAGCCGAGACCTTTTCCTTCGAGGGCTCCGACGGAAACGATACCGTCTACGGTGGCACCGAGAAGGACATCATCAGCGGCGGGACCGGCAACGATACCGTTTTCGGCGGCAGCGGTGACGACAGCGTCTTCGACGACACCGGCGACGACCGGCTCTACGGCGGCAGCGGTAGCCATTCCATTGCCGGCGGCAGCGGCAACGACATCGTCGACCTGGGCCCCAGCAACGGCTTTGGCGGCGGCCGAGGAGATGACGGCAACGACACAGTCACGGCTGCCGGCAGCAGCACCGCCAACATCTACGGCGGCAACGGCAACGATGCTCTCTACGGCAGCGATGATGCCCTCGGCGGTGACGGCGACGACGTGATCGCCACCGGCAGCGGTGGCGACGACCTGGTCGGCGGCAGCGGTGACGACACGCTCTACGGCGAGTTCGGCGACGACCGTCTGTTCGGCGGCGATGGCAAGGACAGTCTCTACGGCGGGACCGGCGACGACACCCTGTCGTCCGGAACGGGGGTCAAGGTGCTGGACGGCGGCAGCGGCAGCGACCGCGTGACACTGGACAAGACCAGCGCCACCGATGACCTCATCGTCACCATGTCGGCCGACGGCAACGGCTTCGTCAACGACGGCGCCGGCGGTTCGACCGGCAGCGAACTGCGCTCGACCGATTCGCTGACCATCAACTCGGGCGACGGCAACGACACCTTGTTCGGTGCGACCGATCGAGAGGTCTTCCTTGGCCGCGATGGTGACGACACCGGCTTTGGCGGTTCGGGCGACGATTCCTTCTTCGGCGATAGCGGTCACGATCGTTTCTACGCCGGCTCGGGCGAGGATTCGCTGCGCGGCGGTTCCGGCAACGATCTGCTGGATCTGGGCGACGACACCGGCCCGAACCAGCGTGCCTTCGGCGACGACGGCAACGACTCGATCTACGCGCTCGGCGGGGGAACCGAGAATCTCTATGGGCAGTCGGGCGACGACATCATCGACGGCGGCGACGTACAGGACGGCGGCGACGGCAACGACACGCTCCGGGGTCGGGACGGCATCGACTTGGCCCGCGGAGAATCGGGTGAGGATCGCCTCAATGGTCAGGACGGCGATGACCGCCTCTATGGCGGTGTCGGCGACGACTCGATCTTCGGCGGCAGCGGCCTCGATACGATGAACCCAGGCGACGGCATCGACTTCGTGACCGGCGGGTCGGGCGTCGACCGCGTGACCATGTCCCGTTCCGGCCTCGGCCAGGACATCACCCTGGACATGGGCGGAACCTCCACCGCCTTCGTCACCGACGGTGTCGGCGGCAGCACCGGCAGCGAGCTGCGTTCGGTGGATATTCTGACCTTCACCGCGGGTATGGGCGACGACGTGCTCGGCGGCGGCTCGCTCGACGACCGTTTCGATGCCCGCAGCGGCGACGACACGGTCCGAGGCTACAGCGGCGACGACGACCTCTTCGGCGACAGCGGCAACGATACCCTCTACGGCGCCAGCGGCCGGGATACGCTCCACGGTGACGACGGCGACGACATCCTCTTCCTGGGCATCGGCGATACCTTCAACCAGGGGGTTGGCGACAGCGGCAACGACCGAGTCTACGCTGCCGGATCGAGCACCGACAACCTCTACGGAGAGGACGGCGACGACCGCCTCTACGGCGGCGACTTCCAGAACGCCGGATCGGGAAAGGACCTGCTGGCAGGCGGCTCCGGCGACGACAACCTCGACGGACATTCCGGGAATGACAGCGCCTACGGCGACGAGGGCGACGACAATCTCGAAGGCGATGACGGCGACGACACCCTGTTCGGAGGCTCCGGCGACGATCGCCTCTACGGGCGCAGCGGCAACGACACGCTGTCCGCCGGCTCGGGCCTTGACCTGCGCATGCGCGGCGAGGACGGCGACGACGTCTTCCTGATCGGGCTGAACGACGCCACCACCGGCGAGAGCATCGATGGCGGCAGTGGCACCGACACCTTGGCGCTGATCACCGGCGCGGAGCTGGCCGACGGGATGATCATCACCTCGGTCGAGCACACCATCCGGATCGGGTCCAGCGGCAGCGACGTGCTGGCGGGTTCCGGCGCCGACGACACGATGTACGGGCTCAGCGGGGACGACCGCATGTCGGGCCTCGCCGGCAATGACACGCTGTTCGGCGACGATGGCAACGACAGCCTCTACGGTGGTGGCAACAACGATAGCCTCATCGGCGGCTCTGGCAACGACAGCGCCTATGGCAGCGGCGGCACCGACCGCCTCGAAGGTGAGGCCGGCGACGACACCCTGCGCGGCGGAGGCGGCAGCGACAGGGTCTTCGGTGGGGCCAACGACGATGTGATCGTCGTCGGTGTGGGCGAGGCCATCTCCGGCGACACGATGAACGGCGGCGGCGGCACCGACACCCTGGTGATCCTGGCCGGCGCGGCGCTTGCCGGCGGCGAGGTGATCTCCTCGATCGAGAGCACCCTGATCTACGGGACCAGCGGCAACGACACGCTCTACAGCGAGAGTTCAGCCGTTACTCTGTCGGGCCAGACCGGAAACGACCGGCTCTTCAGCGTCTCAGGGGCCAACAAGCTCTACGGCGACGACAACGTGGACCGTCTGTTCGGCGGCAGCCAGGACGACTGGCTCTACGGCGGCAATCACACCGACACCCTGGTCGGGGGCAGCGGGATCGACAAGGCCTTCGGCGGCAGCGGTGGGGACCGTTTCCTGGTCGGTGTCGGCGAGATCCAGAGCGGCGAGACCTACGACGGCGGCGCCGGCACCGACACCCTGATCCTGGCGACCGGCGTGGTCATCCCCGCCGGGGTGGTGACCACCTCGATCGAGAGCCTGACGGCGGTGGGCAGCAACGGTGACGACAGCTTCTCCGGCTTCAGCGGCTCGGACGACCTCTCCGGCCGCGACGGCGACGACATTCTGCGCGGCGAGTCCGGCGACGACAGTCTCTACGGCGGCAGCGGCAGGGATACCTTCTTCGGGGGCGCCGGCGACGACACGCTGGTGGGCGATTCGGCGAACGACAACTTCGCCGGCGGGTCGGGCA
>JBJXHM010000022.1:0-48301 GCA_046233115.1 Rhodospirillaceae bacterium N.6G
GCTGAGCTCCAGCGCCGGCAGATAGCGACCACCCATACAACGCCCTCCTCTGTCAGAAAACTCTGACAGAGTCCGCTACGATTGAGTCGAACTTGAGTCCCCCGAACTTCTGAGTCGGGACACTAGAAGCAGACGCTGGTGGCGCCGAAGAGGTGGCTGAGGTTGCAGGAGCTGTAGGGATGGCTGGAGCTGCGCATGGAGTCGTAGCGGGTGGTCTCGTCCTGCTCGTGGTTGCTCCAGCTTCCGCCCCAGTCGCGGCCGCCGTGGTGGCCGGAGTCACCGCCGCCATGCTCGCCGCCGCCGCCATGGTCACCGCCGCCCCCACGGCCACCGCCCCCGCCATGTCCGCCGCCGCCATGTCCGCCTCCGCCGCCGCGGTCGATGAAGAGGCTGGCCGGTCCCTTGACCCGCTCGGGATCGCCTTCCAGCAGGGTCACCCGGTAGGTCAGCGTCTGGCCCTCCAGGGTGGCGTCCATCAGCTCGAAGACCAGGGGTTCCTTCTCCTGCTCGTCGACCAGCATCAGGGCCGCGTTCGGCGGATCCCCCTCGAAGGTGCCGCCAGCTTTGTTCCAGTAGTCGACGAAGTCCTTGTGCTTCAGGAACCCGGTCAGTCGGTAGGGTCGGTCTGAAAAGTAGAAGGTGCCTTGCCCAATCCCCTTTAGAACCAGGCGATTGCCGTCGAAGGAAACGGCGTCGGCCGATTGGGTGAAAAGAAGCTGCGGACCTTCGTCTTCCGTTTCCGCGGCCATCGCGGAGACGGCGGTGAGAGGGAGGAGGAGCGCAATGAGCAACGGGACGATTCGCATGTCGCCTGCCCTTCTCTGGTTGAACCCTGCTGCGATAGGGGGCATGCACCTGGCGACACTATAGGTGATTTGACTCCTTGTGCCGATCAAGAGTTCGTTGGGCGGTCAGGTCCGGTGCTGCAGCTTGGCCCAGCCCCTTCGCGTCACGCCAGCCAGACGAAGTCGATCGCGGTGAGCTGGTTGGCTGCCGTCATGCCGCGGATCTCGAAGGCGATGTCCGCCGCGCCATCGCCGTCGCGGTCCACCTGGACCTGGTTGCCGCTGGCAAAGCGCGCCTCGCTGTTGCCGCCGCCGGAAAAGGCCGCGCCGCCGATGTAGGCGAAGCTTCCGACCTCCAGCCCGGTCGAGAAGACCAGCTTGTCGTCGCCGTTTGCGGCGTTGGCGCTGACGCCATCGAAGTCGCGCAGCACCGGGCCGCCTGAGCCCGCATTGCCCAGGCTGCTGCCGTCGAAGCGGAAGGAGTCCTTGCCCGAGCCGCCGAAGGCGACATCGCCGGAGCCCAGCCACAGGGTATCCTCGCCGGACCCGCCCTCCAATCGGTCCGCGCCGGAGCCGCCGATCAGCCGGTCCTGGCCCTTGCCTGCAATGATCCGGTCGTCACCCGACCGGCCGTGCAAGACGTTGGAACCGCTGTTACCCTCGATGGTGTTGGCGAGCGCGTTGCCGGCGCCGTCGATATTGCCGAAGCCGGCCTGCAGGCGCAGGTTCTCGACGAAGGCATCGGCGGTGCCGCCCGGCAGGGTGAAGTCGGTCTCGGCCCGCACCAGGTCAGCGCCCTCGCCGAAGAACTCTTGCACGCGGTCGGTGGCGGTCGTGACCACGAAGGTGTCGTCGCCACTGCCGCCTGCCAGGGTGTTGCTGCCGCCCCGGTCGTTCAGGCGGTCGGCGCCGCTGCCACCCAGCAGCAGGTTCGAGAAGGAATTGCCGATCAGGAGGTCGTCGTTGTCGTTTCCGGCCAGGGTGGCGTTGCCGGCCGCGGTGTTGAGCATGGCGCGTTCGATCATCACGTCGGCCGCGGTGCCCAGGCTGTAGTCCGCAGCGTTCGAGCGCAGCACGTCGCTGCCGCCGCCGGTGCCGTCGAAGACCCGGTCGGTGCGACTGTCGACGATGAAGGTGTCGTCATTCGCGCCGCCATAGGCCCAGTCGCTGCCCGAGCCGCCGTTGAGGCGGTCGCGCCCCTTGCCGCCGTACAGCAGGTCGCGTCCGCTGCCGCCAATCATCTGGTCGTTGCCGGTGTCGCCGTAGAGCCGGTCGCTGCCGGTGCCGCCGAACAGGATGTCGCGGTCGAAGCCACCGGCCAGGAGGTCGTCGCCGTCCTCACCGCGCAGGGTGTCGTCGCCGAAATCGCCGTAGGCCTGGTCGCTGCCGCTGCCGCCGCGGATCTCGTCCTTCCCGTCGTTGCCCTCGAGGTGGTCGCCGCCCGACCCGCCCCGGATCCGGTCGTCGCCGACAATGCCACGCAGTGTGTCGGCACCGGCCCCGCCATAGAGGGAATCGGAGCCGTCGTCGCCGTCCAAGAAGTCGTCGCCGGAATCGCCATAGAGCGAGTCGTCGCCGCTCCCCCCGAAGGCATAGTCATTGCCGTCCCCGAGACTGGCCCAGTCGTTGCCGTCGGCGCCGGGCGGAAAGAACTCGTTGAACAGGTCGTCGCCCGATCCGCCGTAGACCCGGTCATCACCGAGGCCGCCGTAGAGGCTGTCCGCCCCGCTGTCACTCAGCATGACGTCTATGCCGGCTCCACCGAAGAGAAGGTCGTCTCCGGGGCCGCCGATCAGGCTGTCGTTGCCCGCGTCGCCCGCAAGACGGTCGTCGTCGATGCCGCCGGAGATCCAATCGTCGCCACTGCCGCCGAAGAGGGAATCGTTCGCCTCGACACCATAGAGGCGATCGTCGGCCGAGAGGCCGGAGATCGTGTCGACCGCGTTGGTACCGGTTAGAAAGTCGCTCTGACTGGTTCCGATGATGACGGCCATAACCCCACCTTTCCTAACGTTCGCGAGGACTAGGGATCGATTCGGGCAGCAGCAGCCTAGGGTCGGAACCGTCTGTTCGCAAGGTGGATTCTTGGTGTTCTGTAAATATTAAAGTGATGAGTATTTATTCTTTTGAATAGGTTAAAACAAAAGTGCCAAAAGTTTCCGAGCTAATATATTGGATACTTGTCTTCGGATTGAGAATGAAGAGGGATCTGATCGGATCGCCTCATGCAAGATGGGTGGTGCCGGGGCGTGGTCGCAGGGCAGGAGCCGGGCCAATTCCTGGCCGCGCGACTATTTGCGGATGCAGAACGGTCGCCTGCCTTGTCTGCTTGCCGGCAACCCTACGCCGGACCTTGGGCGGCAAGACCTGCGGAGACCTGGAAGGCGACTGCCGGATACTGAGTAGATGCGGCCCGCTGCACGACCACAGGTGGCTCTGGCTCCGGCTTGTCCCAGGTCGGACTGTGCGGCCTGTTCTCGAAAGCGATGTACGCGATCGCCGGTCTGGACTACGCTCCTGGTCAGACGCGTTATAGCAGCCGGTTCCTGTGCCTCGTTGCTGTGCTCCTTTGTCGGAGGGGCGTACTCGAACAAGAGGGGTCACTGTGATGGCGTCAATAGACTTCGATCAACTCGACGGCCTATTCGCGGAGAAGCTGAAGACCGCGCTTCAGGACTGTGCGCAAAAGGGGATCGTCATGGTGCCCTACCAGGGCATCCGCGACCCTTGGGAGCAAGCGCGGCTCTGGCGGCGCTCTCGCTCGACCGCGGAGGTCACGGCCGCCATCGCGCGGCTGGAGGCGGAGGACGCGCCCTTCCTCAGCAGCGTGCTGCGGGAGGTCGGGCCACAGAAGACCGGGACCAACGTGACCAACGCGCTGCCCGGGTTCAGCTGGCATCAGTGGGGCGAGGCGGTCGACAGCTTCTGGAGCATCGACGGCAAGGCCGAGTGGGACGACCTGACCGGCTACAAGGTCTATGCCGAGGCCGGGGAAGCCGCCGGCCTGACCGCAGGCGGCCGCTGGACCAGCCAGGACTGGCCGCATCTGCAGCTTCGGCCGGAAGGAAGCCCGAGCAAGGCCCTGACCGTGCAGGAAATCGATGCGGCGATGCGACGGCGCTTCGGCCGTCCCGCGGTCGAGGCGGCGCGGGAGTTCGTGGCCTGCAGGAGTGCCGTGCACAATCGCGGCAAGCCCCCGCTCGCCTTCCTGGAGGAACTGGTCGCCTGGGGCCGCCAGGCGCCGGTCGAGATCTTCGCGGTCAACGACCGGCACGACATCTACTCGGTGGTGCAGGAGGCGCTCGGCCCCTGGGAGGGCGAACTGCATCGCAGGGTGGTGATGCTGGAGGTGCTGCGCGTGCTGGGCGGCTTCGAGAGCTCGTGGGACTGGACCGAGGGACGAGACATCACCAACCCCAGCTCCAACACCGCCTGTACCGAGGAGGCCGGGATCTTCCAGTGCTCCGGCAACTCGATGAACTTCGACGCCAGCCTGCGGCAGCTCCTGCAGCGGACGGCAGGCCGCAGCGACTGCGAGACCTTCCGGGAGGTCACCAAGACCAATCACGCCTTCGCGCTGGAGTATAGCGCCCGTCTGCTGCGCTTCACCGTGAACCACCACGGACCGGTCAAGCGCGGCGAGATCCTCCCTTGGCTGCGGCGGGACGCGGTCGCGGAGTTGCGCTCTTTCCTCTGACCAGGAGAGCATGACGGAGTCCGGGCGGCTCTCGCTCTGGTGGCGGACGTGCCTCTGCGCATGACCGCTACACCGACTTCCGGCACAGCGGGCCGCCGCCGCTGCACGCGGTCTGTATTGCTCAGATTAGAATTATTTTAAAAAACTTGCCCTGGGGGTCTTTACCTTTTCCGTTGGCACGCCAGATTCCAGGTAGCGAACCAGAGGAGCCGTAGAATGAACGTAGCGAGCACGACTGCCGGCAAATGCCCGGTGATGCATGGCGGAAACACCGCGGTCGGATCGGATGTGATGAGCTGGTGGCCGAAGGCCCTGAACCTCGACATCCTGCATCAGCACGACATCAAGACCGACCCCATGGGGCAGGACTTCAACTACCGCGAGGCCTTGAAGGCGCTCGACGTTGCGGCCTTGAAGGCCGACCTGCACGCGCTGATGACCGACAGCCAGACCTGGTGGCCGGCCGACTGGGGGCACTACGGCGGCCTGATGATCCGCATGGCCTGGCACGCGGCCGGCTCCTATCGCATCGCCGACGGCCGCGGCGGCGGCGGCACCGGCAACCAGCGCTTCGCGCCGCTGAACTCCTGGCCGGACAACGTCAGCCTGGACAAGGCGCGCCGCCTGCTCTGGCCGATCAAGAAGAAGTACGGCAACAAGATCAGCTGGGCCGACCTGATCATCCTGGCCGGCACCGTCGCCTATGAGTCGATGGGCCTGAAGACCTTCGGCTTCGGCTTCGGGCGCGAGGACATCTGGCATCCGGAGACGGACACTTACTGGGGTGCCGAGAAGGAGTGGCTGGCTCCCTCGGACGAGCGCTACGAGGATGTCGGCAATCCGGCCTCGATGGAGAACCCGCTGGCGGCCGTGCAGATGGGCCTGATCTACGTCAACCCGGAAGGCGTGAACGGCAAGCCCGACCCGATGAAGACCGCCGCGCAGGTGCGGGAGACCTTCGCACGCATGGCGATGAACGACGAGGAGACCGCGGCGCTGACAGCCGGCGGCCACACCGTCGGCAAGTGCCACGGCAACGGCGATGCCGCAGCCCTGGGTCCGGACCCGGAGGGTGCGGGGCCCGAGATGCAGGGCCTGGGCTGGGCCAACCCGAACCAGGACGGCCTCGCCAGCAAGGCGGTGACCTCGGGCATCGAGGGTGCCTGGACGGCGAAGCCGACCCAGTTCGACATGGGCTATTTCGAGATGCTGTTCGGTCATGAGTGGGAGCTACGCAAGTCCCCCGCCGGTGCCTGGCAGTGGGAGCCGGTGGAGATCAAGGAAGAGGACAAGCCGCTCGATACCAGCGACCCCTCGCAGCGCCACAACCCGATCATGACCGACGCCGACATGGCGATGAAGGTGGACCCGGTCTACAACGAGATCTGCCGGAAGTTCATGGCCGACCCCGCCTACTTCCAGGACACCTTCGCCCGTGCCTGGTTCAAGCTGACCCACCGCGACATGGGCCCCAAGACCTGCTACCAGGGCCCCGATGTGCCGGCGGAGGACCTGATCTGGCAGGACCCGGTTCCGGCCGGCGCCACCGCCTATGACGTGGCGGCGGTGAAGGCGAAGATCGCGGCCGCCGGTCTGCCGCTCGCCGACCTGGTCTCGACCGCCTGGGACAGCGCCCGGACCTATCGCGGTTCCGACAAGCGCGGCGGCGCCAACGGCGCGCGCATCCGCCTGGCCCCGCAGAAGGACTGGGAGGGCAACGAGCCGGCCCGTCTGGCCAAGGCGCTGGCGGTGCTGGAGCCGATCGCCAAGGAGGCCGGCGCCTCGCTGGCCGACGTCATCGTGCTGGCCGGCAACGTCGGCCTGGAGCAGGCGATCGCGGCCGCGGGCTTCGATGTGGCGGTGCCCTTCGCGCCGGGCCGGGGCGACGCCAGCGCGGAGATGACCGATGGCGACAGCTTCGCACCGCTGGAGCCCGTGGCTGACGGCTACCGCAACTGGCTGAAGAAGGACTACGTGGTCACGCCGGAGGAGCTGATGCTCGACCGCACTCAGTTGATGGGGCTGACTGCGGTCGAGATGACGGCCCTGGTCGGCGGCATGCGGGTGCTGGGCACCAACCACGGCGGCAGCAAGCACGGGGTCTTCACCGACCGCGAAGGCGCGCTGACCACCGACTTCTTCGTCAACCTGACCGACATGGCCAATAGCTGGGTCCCGCTCCGCGACGGCACCTATGAGGTCCGCGACCGCAAGAGCGGCGCGGTGAAGTGGACGGCGACCAGGCTGGACCTGGTGTTCGGCTCCAACGCGATCCTGCGGGCCTATGCCGAGGTCTACGCCCAGGACGACAACGCCGAGAAGTTCGTGAAGGACTTCGTGGCGGCCTGGACCAAGGTGATGAACGCCGACCGCTTCGACCTGGCGGCGTAGCGAAGGCCGGGCCACCCTCGCGCAAACGGGCGGGGGTGGCCCCTTTTCACTCGGATCGTCCGAAACCGAATTTGGATCGGACAGGTCGCGCTGCTGGCCAAAGAGGGCTAGTGTGGAGTGATCTGTGGCTTTGCCAAGCGATCGACGGAGGACGATAGGATGACACGATTGCTCGTGACCGCTGCCGTAGCAGCGGTGATTGCTCTCGGTGGCGTGGCCGGGGCGCAAGAAACTCAGCAATGTGAACAGCAGCCGATGGGTGCCCACCATCGCCAAGGCCAAGCTGCCCAGAGTGGCCAGGCCGCTGACATGATGCAGGGCGGCATGAAACATGGCGTGATGCAGAAGGGCGGCAAGATGGATTGCGGCATGGCCAAAGGGGGCATGATGCAGTCCGGCATGATGCAGGGCGGAGCGATGGGGATGCACGGCATGTCCGACCACATGCTCCGCTTCATGATGGCCCTGGTCGACAGCGATGCGAACGGGACGCTCTCGCTCGAAGAGGTGCTGGAGATGCACCGGCGCCTCTTCGTCTATGCCGACAGCGATGGCGACGGCCAGTTGACCTTGGAGGAAATCAAGGCCTTCACCGGCGACGGGATGCCGGGACACTAGAGCAGATCGCGTGAATCTGCTCTATCTTTCAAACTGGTAGAGCGAGATTCAGACGACAAATCGGTTCGATTTGACGTCATCCTGCTCCAAAGCGGATCGCGATCAGGTGGACTCACCTGATCGCGATCCGCATTGGGCCCGAGGAGAGACTCCTCGTTACAACCAGACGAAATCGGTGGCGGTCAGCAGGTTGGCGGCGGTGACGCCGTTCACCAGGAAGGACTGATCCGTGGTGCCGTCGCCGTCCTGGTCGACCTCAATCTCGCCCGGCGCGGCGAAGCGCGCCTGGCTGTTGCCGCTGTTGGTGAAGGTGTTGGCCTCGATGTAGGTGAAGCTGCCGACCTCAAGGCCGGTGGCGTAGACCAGCTTGTCCTCGCCGTTAGCGGCGTTGGCCAGCGTGCCGTCGAAGTCGCGAATGATCGGCTCCCCCGAGCCGCCGCTGCCCAACTGGTCGCCGTTGAAGCGGAAGGCGTCTTGGCCCGAGCCGCCGAAGGCAATGTCGGCGCTACCCATGAGAATGGTATCGGCGCCGCTCTCGCCACGCATACGGTCCGCCTTGCCGCCTCCAAAGAGGCGGTCGTCGCCATCACCCCCCTTGAGGGAGTCGGCGCCGTCCAACCCCCGAAGGATGTTGCTGCCGCTGTTGCCCTCGATGAGGTTGTCCAGGCTGTTGCCGGTGCCGTCGATGTCGCCATGGTCGCCCTGCATGCGTAGGTTCTCGATGAAGTCGTTCGATCCGCCGTTCGGGAGCGTGTAGCTGACCTCGGCGCGCACCAGGTCGCTGCCCTGGCCGGAGCGGTCGAGGACCTGGTCGGTGGCGGTGTCCACCACGAAGGTGTCGTCGCCGTCGTCCCCGACGCCAGTGTCGCTGCCGCCGCGTCCGTTCAGGATGTCGTCGCCGCCACTGCCCGAGAGCAAGTTGTCGCCGCTGTTTCCCACCAGCGTGTTGGCGAACTCGTTGCCCTGCAGGGTGGCGTTGCCGACGCCGCTATTGATGTTGGCCCGCTCGACGTGTCCCTCCGCTGCGCCGGCCAAGGTGTAGGCCAGGGCATCGGAGCGAATTACGTCCTCCGCCCCGCCGGCCGCCGTCTCCAGCACCACGTCGGCGGCGGTGTCGACGATGAAGGTATCGTTCGCCCGCCCGCCGTCGGCCGTGTCAACGCCGCTGCCACCGTTCAACCGGTCAGAGCCGGTACCGGCATAGAGCAGGTCAGTGCCGGATCCTCCACCAAGCCGATCGTTGCCGTCACCGCCGTAAGCCGTGTCGTGGCCCTCGTCGCCGAACAGCGTGTCCACTCCACTGTCGCCGAAGAGCCGATCGTCGCCGTTCTGGCCGCGGACGCGGTCCTTGCCTGACTCGCCAAGCAAATAATCGGCACCGCTGCCGCCGCGGATATCGTCATCGGCCAATCCGCCGTAGCCCCAGTCGCTGCCGCTGCCGCCGAAGAGCGTGTCATTGCCCGGCACGATGGGTATTCCAAAGTCGAAGCCGGATGACCCGAACACCGAGTCGTTCCCGCTGTCGCCGAAGAGATGATCGTCACCGTGACCGCCATAGACCGTGTCGTCATAGACGCGTCCGTAGAGCGTGTCGGAGCCACTGTCGCCGAACAACTGGTCGGCGCCACCGTCGCCAAAGATGACATAGTAGTCGTTGAGCTGTCCGCCATTGAGCGTATCCGCGCCACTGCCCCCGTACAGGGACCTGTCGTTGCCGTATCCGCCGAAGACTGTGTCCGCACCGTCGCCGCCGAATCCGGCCGAGTCGTCGCCCTCCTGGCCAAAGATTCGGTCGTTGCCGCTGCCGCCCTGGAGGCTCCGGTCCGATCCATTGCCGCCGAAAACCGTGTCCGCACCGCTTCCGCCGGCGAACCAGTAGTCGTCACCGCCATAGCCACTGATGATGTCGTCGCCCAGGCCCCCTACCAGGGAGGTGTCGCTGTCTCCGCCGCCCGCGACCACATCATCGCCCGCGTCTCCAAAAAATGAGACATTGTTTCCGTTTTCCCCGAAGACAGTATCGCTGCCGACACCACCATAGATTTGCCGGTCGTCGCCCTGGCCGGTCTTTATGAGATCGTCTCCCGAGCCACCAAAGAGCGAGGTCTCGTTGCCGCTACCGCCATAGAGCCGGTCGCTTCCCGACAGGCCGTAGAGACGGTCGGACCCGCTTTTTCCTGCCAGGATGTCCAGCCTGTCGCTGCCGGTGAACAGGTCGGCCAGTGGCAGCCCGACGCGGTAATATACCTCGACAGCGGTGACCAGGACGCCGGCAGGTATGGTCCCAGCGTCGCGCAACACCAGGGTGTCGACCCCATCGCCGCCGTCGTAGGTCTCGCCCGCGACCAGATCGGCCTGGCTGGCAACCTCCATGATGTCATTTCCGGAATCACCGAAAACGCTGTCCTGGCCCGGACCGCCGACGAGTGATCCGTCGAAACCGGAGCCGCCGTAGACCGTGTCGTTCCCGGCGTCACCCTTGAGGCGGAGGTCAGAGTCGTTGCCGCCAACAATGGTGTCGTTTCCAGATCCGCCATACAGGAAGCTATCGAAGCCATCTAGTCCAAAGACAATGTCGTCACCACTTCCACCAAACAAGGCGTCATCATCATCCTTGCCGCCAAATATTTGATCGGATCCGTTTCCTCCGGACAGTAAGGTGTCGTTGCCACTGCCGCCAAAGATGAAGTCGCTCCCCTCTCCGCCGAAGAGAGAGCGGTCGGATCCCGAATCGCCGTTGATCTGGTCGTTGCCGTCGCCACCTCTCAGGCTGGAGTCGGCCCCGCTGCCGCCATAGATGAAATCCGACCCCGACCCGCCGTAGAGGAAGGAGTCGTCGCCGTCCCCGCCGAAAATGAAGTCAAACCCGTCGAGCCCGTATAGTCGGTCGTTTCCGTGGCCCCCATCGAGCGTATTGATACGCTCATCGCCCGTGAGTATGTCGTTGCCAAAGGTGCCGTAGCGGTTCAGGACCTCTATGCCGTAAAGGTAGACTCCTGCAGGAATCTCGCCAGCATTGGGTGCCAGGGCCAAGGTGTCGGTGCCAGCCGCGCCGAAAAAGGTGTCTCCGGCAGTAATCTCCGACGGTCCGCTGATCAAGAATAAGTCGTTACCGTCATCACCAAAGAGTGTATCTATTCCTCCTGCGTCAACAATTAGATCAGCACCTGAGTTGCCATAGACAACGTCGTCCCCGGACAGCGCGTTGATGTAATCGGCTTCGGAGGTACCGACGACGGTCTCGTTGCCGCTTGTGCCAAATACATCAGCCATGAGCGTCGCCTCCCACTATGGTGGAGTCGAGGATCGCTCATGTGAGCAATGATCGCCCAGGCGGCGACCCTGAAACAAAGGTCATAGTGGCTCAGTTTCCGCCGGTGGGCAATGGCGCGGTATCGGGGGGAGGAGCGTGGCTGCGGATCGACAGGGAGCTGGGTCGGCGATCGGGAGGCCGACCAGGTCACAGTGTGCCCCAGCGGCGCGTCAATTGGCCGAGGCCAAGCTCGCCCAGCATTCTTTTGGCGGTACAGCGCGGCAGGGGAGGGTGCATTGGCGTGCGCTAGGCGCACTTCTCCCCCTCTCCAGTGTTGCTCGCGGCCGATCTGGGCTTGGTTTCGGTCATGCGGTCACCACTGCTGCCGGTGGCCCGCGCAGGCCGTTGATCAGGCTTAGGATGCCTGCGAACTCGGCACGAGGAAGTGCACCCTCGGCCAGCTGGAAAACGACGTGACAGGCATGGCGTACCAGACTCGCGCCGAGGCTGTTTGTTCATGACCCGAACTGCATCCAGATCTGCCGCTTTCCATCCGGCTCGGAGACCGACAGTGGCTGGAAAGTCACTTTCCGCTACTGAACGCTCGCCGGAGGCAAGCCATAGGGCGAATTTCGGGTCAGTGGTTAGCTCCGATCGTTGGCGCGTTTGACACCAGTGGCTAATATGACGGCTGACGGCAGGAAAAGGTGACAGACGATGTTTGCAGCACACTTCATCATCAACGTCAAAGACGGGAACGTCGATGCGTTCCTGCAGGCTTGTATCGAAGAGGCGGAAGCCTCGATCCGGGACGAACCGAATTGCCATCGCTTCGACATCTTCCGCGACCAAGCCGCCAGCAACCGCTTTCATTTTCTCGAGATCTTCAGCAGCGCCGAAGATCTGGAAGCCCATTACAAGACGCCGCATTTTCTGAAGATGTGGGGGATCATCGAAAGCATGATCGAGGGCGATCTCCAGCAGGTCGGCCTCGACCCGGTCTTTTCGACTGATCCGGCGATCAAGTCTTGAGCCATACGGCGGTCGGCGGCGCCGCGCCGCCCGCTGAATCGGGTAGAAGGTCTCGGATAACAATTGCACAGCCCGTGGTGGCTCGAAATCCCATCCACTTGCGATATCCGGGATGAAAACTGCTGCACGGAGACCCAAAGGGTCTTAAAGAACACAGAGGGAGCTATCTATGTGATAGCTATGTCCTTGGAAGGAATGGTGGGCGCGGCTGGGATTGAACCAGCGACCCCTGCCGTGTGAAGACAGTGCTCTCCCGCTGAGCTACGCGCCCTCCCGCCGCTGCCGTGGGGCAGCCGGCCTTGAGGAGAAGCGTGGGTAGCGAAGCTGGCAGAGCAAGTCAAGCGGAGATGCAGCCGGTCCCGCTTGCGTAAGGCTAAGGGTCGGGGCACTGGTGCCCGGACCGTCTCGTTTCAGGAGAAAGTCATGTCCTCTTTCGCCCGCCTCGGCCCGGCCTTGGGCCTCGTCGGCCTCTGTCTCGCCCAGCCGCTGGCGGCGGAGGAGACCGCGCTGCTGGCGCTGCCCGGTGATCGGGTGGCGCTGGACTATGAGGCCTATAAGGGCGGCTTCCGGGTGATGGACATCGGCATCGGCCTGGATCTCAGCGAGGCGCAGCGCTATCGCGTCGACCTGGACGGCAAGCTGGTCGGTGCGCCGGCGCTGCTCTTCTCCTACCAGATCGGGCTGGATGCCGAGGGGCGGATGAGCGCCGAGGGGCCGATCCCCGAGCACTTCCGCCTGGAATCCAAGAGCGGCAAGAAGAAGGAGGTCGAGTGGCTGGAACTCACCTTCGACGAGCGCGGGCTGGCGACGGTGAGCGGCAACCCCGACCCCAGCGAGGAGCCGCGCCCGCCGGTCACCGAAGGCTGGCGCCTGGGGGCGATCGACCTGCTGTCGGGCCTGGTCGAGGTGGTGCAGAAGACCCTGGTCAGCCAGGACTGCAACGTGAAGGCCTCGGTCTTCGATGGGCGCCGGCGCTTCGACGTGGTCTTCGCCGACCAGGGCCTGCGCGAGCTGCCGAAGAGCTCGATCAACCTCTTCTCCGGCCAGGCCCGACTCTGCCAGATCACGGTGAAGCCGCTGACCGGCTATCGCTACGACGGGCGGGACAAGAAGGCCCTGCCGGAGGAGATCGAGGCCTACCTGGCCTCGCCCGCGCCGGGCCTGCCGGAGATGCCGGTCCGGCTGATCGTGCATACCGGCTGGGGCTCGGTGCTGGTGCACCTGGTGGGCGTACGCGAGGGCAAGTCCGGCTAGACAGCACCAGCGCCTCTTGCGCGCCGCCCTTGCCGGCTGCGGCGCGCAGGCTTACATGGGGAGGCCCAGCGCCTAACCGGACAGGACCGAAGCCATGCAGGACGCGACCGAGCAGCAGGTCGTCATTCGCGATCTGACCATCGCCAATAGCCTTCCCTTGGCGGCGATCATGGGGCCCTGTCAGATCGAGAGCCGCGACCACGCCCTCTTCATGGCCGAAGGGCTGGCCAAGGCTTCGGCGGCGGCCGGCGTGCCCTTCATCTATAAGTCCTCCTTCGACAAGGCCAACCGCAGCTCGCTCTCGGGCAAGCGCGGCATCGGGCTGGAGGAGGGCCTGAAGATCCTGGCCGCGGTGCGTGATGCGGTCGGCTGTCCGGTGCTGACCGACGTGCACGAGCGTGAGCAGTGCGCGGCGGTGGGCGAGGTGGTGGATCTGCTGCAGATCCCCGCCTTCCTCTGCCGCCAGACCGACCTGCTGCTGGCCGCGGCCGCCACCGGCAAGGCGGTCAACGTGAAGAAGGGGCAGTTCCTGGCGCCCTGGGACATGAAGAACGTGGCCGAGAAGCTGGCCGCCGGCGGCAACCGCAAGATCCTGCTGACCGAGCGGGGGGCGAGCTTCGGCTACAACACCCTGGTGACCGATTTCCGAGGCCTGCCGACCATGGCCGCCACCGGCTATCCGGTGATCTACGACGCCACCCATTCGGTGCAGCAGCCGGGGGGGCTCGGCAGTGCCTCGGGCGGGCAGCGCGGCTTCGCCCCGGTGCTGGCGCGTGCCGCCGCCGCGGTCGGAGTCGCCGGCGTCTTCATGGAGGCGCATGACGATCCCGACAACGCGCCCAGCGACGGCCCGGTCATGCTGCCGCTGGAGTGGGTGGAGCCGCTGCTGAAGGAACTGGTGGCGCTCGACCGCCTGGCGAAGGACCCGAACCGGCTCAAGACGCTTTGAGGACCAGCCGGAATTGATGCTCCCGCATGTGTTGGCGCGGCGGCGGCAGGTGGCTGATGATGCCGCTGGCCTCGAAGCCGTGGCGCCGATAAAGCCGGAGGGCCGGCCGATTGCCGTCGGCGACGTCAAGCCGTAGCTCCCGGTATCCCCGCTCGCGCGCATCGCGGATGACGGCCTCGACCAAGCGATCGCCCAGGCCGCGGCCGCGAGCGTCCGGCGCCACCCACATGGCATAAAGGCCGGCCGCCTCGTCATAGGGGCCGCGGACGGCGAGTCCGAGGTCCTGTGCGTCGATGGCGCCGAGGAACGTGATCCAGGTTTCCGACTCGAGGCCGTGCTGCCAGTCGGCATCTGACTTCTGCGCTTCGGCGTGCAGGGTCGATTCGAAGGCGTCCGGGCTGTCGGCCAGCGCCGTGAGTCGCAAGGCCCGGTAACGCCGCCAGTCGGCAGGCCGGGCACGCGCCACCGACAGCCGTCCTCCCGCTCCATGTGGCGATCCTGCCCTGTGCGCCGCTCTATCCTGCATCTACGGGTCTCTCCGAAGTCCCATCTCGGCCCAAGGTGGGCCATTCCCTAGGCTTGCCTGGCCGGCTGTTGCGAGGGCAGCGCTGTCTATCGGGTCTCATGGCCGAGCGCAACCGAAGCGGAGGCTTGACCGCACCCCGATCCTCGGTCATTGTTTTTGGAACAAATCATGAACAAGAGCGAGACCAAGGCAAGGATGACCGAGGTGATGATCGAGAGCAAGCGGCCGCCCTTGCGCGCGCCTGGCGGAACGCAGCCGGAACGCAGAGCCCCGGCATCTGGCACCACCACCGCCCTCAAGGCCTGGTTGGAGCGGCAGACGGCGGGCGGCGGCGGGGCGCCGGTCCGGCCGCTGGGTGTGGCGCCACTGGATCGGGCGCTGGCCGGCGGCGGCCTGGCGACGGTTGGCCTGCACTGCCTGGGCGCAGCGGCTGCGGACGGCCGGGCGGGCAATCCGGCCGCCGCGCTGGGCCTGGCGCTGGCCTTCGCCTACCGGCTGCGCAGCGTTGCCCCCGGAGGAGCGCAGGCGCGGCCGCTGATCTGGGTGGCGCGCGAGGACTTTCCCTATGCGCCGGGGCTCGCCGCCTTCGGGCTGGCGGCCAGCGAGCTGCTGCTGGTGCGCGCCGGGCGCGAGCAGGAGCTGCTCTGGGCCTTGGAAGAGTGTCTGCGCAGCGGTCAGGCGCCGGTGGTGCTGGGCCGCCTGCAGGGGCTGGAGCGGGTGGCCGGACGGCGCCTGCAGCTCGCCGCCGAGCGCGGCCAGGCGGCCTGCCTGCTGATCGAGACCCGACCCAGCGGTGCGCCGCTGCCGGTGCAGACCCGCTGGCAGGTGGCCCCGGTACTCTCAAATGCGGCTTCTTCTGCGTCGCCGCCTTCTCTTGCTTCCTTGAACCTGCCGGGCCCGCCGCGCTGGCATCTGCAACTGCGTCAGAGCCGGGGCGGGCGTCCGGCCGAGGCCTTGGTGGAGTGGAACGATGCGACGCGTGCTTTCTCTCTGGTTGCCGGCCCTGGCTACGGAAAGCTGGCGGCTGAAGCGCAGGCCTGCGGCTGAGGCCGAGGCGCCTTTCGCGCTGGTCGCGCAGGAGGGCCAGCGCCAGGTCCTGGCCGCGGTCGATCCGGCCGCCCTGGCCCTGGGCCTGACGCCGGGCCAGCCGCTGGCGGCGGCTCGTGCCCAGGTGCCGGACCTGCAGACCGCCACACGCCGCCCGGAGGAGGAGCGCCAGCGCCTGGCCCGGATCGAGGCCTGGTGCCAGCGCTACACCCCCTGGGTGGCCGAGGATCCGCTGGGCGACGGCCGAGGCGGCAGCCTGGCCTTCGGCGGTGGCGCCGGGCTCTATCTCGACGTCACCGGCTGCGCCCACCTCTGCGGCGGCGAGGCGGCCTTGATGGAGGACCTGCTGCAGCGCCTCGGCCGGCTGGGCCACCAGGGGCGCCTCGGCCTCGCCGGCACGCCGGGGGCGGCCTGGGCGCTCGCCCGCTTCGCCACCGATCCGCAGCACCCCTGCCTGGCGCTGGCCGCCGGTTCGGATTTTGCCGCCGAGGCGGCGGCCCTCGACCCCCTGCCGCCGGCCGCCTTGCGGCTGGAGCCCGAGTCGCTGCGCCTGCTGGCCAGCCTCGGCGTCACCCGGGTCGCCGACCTGCGCCGCCTGCCGGCCGCCAGCCTGAGCGCCAGGGTTGGACGTGAGACCCTGACCCGCCTGCACCAGGCCCTGGGCTCGGAGGAGGAGCCGCTCTCGCCGAAGGCGCCCGCGGGGTTGCCCTGGGTGCGCCAGGCCTTCGCCGAGCCGCTGCTGACGCCCGAGGCGGTGGCTGCCGTGCTGGAGCGCTTGCTGGTGGCGCTCTCGGTGGAGCTGGAGCGCCGCGGCCTGGGTGCCAGGCGGCTGGAGGTGGTGGGCCACCGCGTTGACGGCAGCCAGGTGCGGCTCACCGTCGGCACCAGCCGGCCCAGTCGCGACCCGGCGCATCTGAGCCGCCTGGCCGCCCCGCAGCGCGACCTGCTGGACCCCGGCTTCGGCCTGGAGGTGCTGACCCTCTCGGCCCCGGTCAGCGAGCCCTTGCAGGCAGTGCAGCTTTCGGCGGCGAACGATCGAGCAGCGGGGGAGGGCCGCAGCGCCGCCGCGGTCGCCGATCTGGCCGCCCTGGTCGATCGCCTGCAGAGCCGCCTGGGGGCGGGCAGCGTGGTCCGCCTGCGGGCGCGCGCCCGCCACCGGCCGGAACGTGCCGTCGCCTACGCCACCCCCTTCGCCCGCGAGGAGCCGCGCCCGGCCCTGCTTCCGGGAAGAGCGGAGACGGAGGGTCGGTCAGGGGGCTGGCCGGAGAGCCAGCCGCCGCGCCCCCTGCTGCTGCTGCCGCGCCCCGAGCCGATCTCGGTCATGGCGCTGCTGCCCGACCATCCGCCCCGGCGGATCGAGTGGCGCCGCGAGCAACTCGAGATCGCCCGTGCCGAGGGCCCCGAGCGCCTGGAGCCGGCCTGGTGGGACCCGGCCGAGGCCGGCGCGCCGGCGCGCGACTACTACCGCCTGGAGACCGGCGACGGCCGCCGCCTCTGGGTCTACCGCGCCGACCGGGCCTGGTTCCTCCAGGGCCTCTTCGCCTGAAGGAGGCCAGAAAAACGTGATTCCGGGAGCACCCTTGGAGCGGATCGCAATTCAGACGGACTCACCCGACCGCGATGCGTTCTTGCTCTGTCAGGCGCCGCAATCCGAGGTCCGCATGGACTGGCTCCCGACAAACGACGATTCCACGGCGCGCCGCGGCCTCTGCGTTGGCACACATCCTGCAATCAATCAGATCATTTTTCTATTTTAGAACGAATAAAATCTCATGGAGCACGTTATCCGTGATAATGCGCTTTGCCGTGGGTTGTGTACTTCTAAAATAAACAACCTGAATAAAGACCGTTGCCCTCGGTGCAATGGTTGTAACGATTCCAATTGGTCAAAGTTGATGTCCAATTTTCTTCTCCCTACCGGACGCGTAAATATTGACTAATAACAAGTATTTATGGCCTGTTCTGGGGAAATGAAGTTTCGCCTTGACGTTGTGGCGCTAGAAGTCGTACCGTAAATGTAACTTTTATATAAGAGTCAATTTTAGATCAACGCGAATTTTGCGCGCCTCGGATGTCGGGATAGTGTGACGGGGCGATGGCGTGGCGCTGTATTCATGCAAAATAATGTGACGGAGGAGCTGCTTGTGTAGGCGTCATCCGCAGACATAGGGGTGGATGTATTATAAAGCGGTCTAAAAGATTAAATACTTATAAGTACCGTAGTGGCTTGTGTAACGAAAGGGGGTTTTGGATGAAGAACTTGGGACGTGCTCCCCGTCAAAATAGGGCAGATACGTCCGTACGGAGATAACAATAAAACCAACCAGCGCCCCGAGGTCGCGCTAGTGCCAACAAGATCGACGCGATCGGAGATGCTTCGGCCTGCTTTGTGGCGCGGTGCAAGGGAGAAACGACAATGTCAAATGATCTTCTCCTGTGGAACAAGCTGGGTAGCGACAGCGAAGTCCTGAACAGCGAAACCGGCGTCAACGGCGTGCTAACGCAGCCGGTGCACTATCTCCCGATCCAATACGACGATGGCGTCGCGCTCGCCAAGGGAACCGCACAGGTCAAGTTCGACAGCCCCTTCGGAACGGCCTTTCCCGCTGCGGGCACCATCGAGTTCTGGTGGGTCCCCGGGCATTCCGAGAACACCTCCACTGGGTCCCACTACGCCGAACGCGAAGCCTTCGTTCTGTCCAGCGACCAGACCTGGACGATCACCTCGCCGCCGGACTTTCCGGCCGTGAACCTGAACCTCGTCTACAGGTCTCATGGTCCGGTCGACCAGACGGTGATCCAGTTCTGGGCGGAAGACGCGGGCGGCACCATTCACAACTACGGTACAGTCTACGATCTCAACTTCATCGAAGGGGAGCTGCACCATTTCGCCGTCGTGTGGGGAGGATCGGTTCCGATCACGCTCTTTGTCGACGGCCAGGAGATCACCCCCGTGTCGGTGAGCATTGAAGGCTCCGGAGACCCGATCCCGACAATCCAGACCCTCCTGAGCGATGGGAGCTTCACCTACGACCTGGAACTCCTCCGATGGTCGAAGCGGCCAGACGGGGCCGACCACAGCTTCGACGACGACTCCTATCTCGACAACCTAAAGATCTGGAACTACGCCAAGTCCGACTTCACGGATCGGTTCTGGGAGGATGGTGTAACCATCGGTATCGTTGGCGACAGCGGGCCGAACATCCTGATCGGCACGAGCGACACGGATCTACTGCTGGGTTTGACGGGCGACGACAGGCTCTACGGACTGGCAGCGACGGACATCCTGGTCGGCGGTCCCGGCCACGATATGGTCTTTGGCGGCGACGGAGATGACTTCAGCCTCCTCGGGCGAGGCGGCACGGACGTGATCTTCGGCGGTAACGACGATGACATCTTCCTCGATGGCGGCGGCAAATCCGATACCGTCTACGGCGATGGCGGGCAGGATAGCCTGCTGTTCGGCCGGGGCGACAACGATACGCTCTCGGGCGGCGACGGCGACGACCTTAGCCTGTTCGGCGGGGCAGGTGATGACGTCGTCTTCGGTGGCAGCGGCGCAGACACCAGGCTGGTCGGCGGGGTTGGAGACGACACGGTCGCCGGCGGCAGCGGCGCGGACGTCGCCCTCCTTGCCGGCTCCGGCGCCGACCGCCTCTATGGCGGTTTCGGCGACGACACCCGCCTCTTCGGTGGCCGCGGCGATGACTTCATCTACGGCGGCGAGGGTGACGACAGCTTCCTGCGCGGCAAGACCGGCCAGGACCATATCGAGGGCGAGAGCGGCAACGATCTGGCCTTCGGCGGCAGCGGCCAAGATCTCCTGATCGGTGGGGCCGGGCGCGACCAGCTCTACGGCGACGACGGCGACGATACCTTCCAGATTGCCAGCCAGGCGGACATCCAGGCCGGCGAGATCTACGACGGTGGCACCGGAACCGATACCCTGGTTCTGGCGACCGGTGTCTCCCTTCCGGGCACTGCCGTGTTCACCGGCATCGAGGTGATCCTCTATGGCTGAGAGTGCTGTCGGCAGGTGAGTTCGCCCGAACGGCAACATGGGGTGCGCGCGACTCACCGCCTCGGAGCGGCCGGTTGCGTGAGATCCGCTCAGGCCGTTCCGCCGCCCTTGGCGAAGAGCCTTTCGGCGTTCTCGCAGTTGATCCGGACCACCGGGATGAAGCTGCAGCTCTCCAGGTCGGACCGGTAGGCGGCGGGCCGCCACGCGACGTAGCGCGTGCTCGCCGGCCGCTGCTTGGCGCGGCGCATCTGCGACTGCAGGTCGGCCAGCGCGCTCCCGAAGTCGGCGCGCGGCCCCGTCGGCGCCGTCGATCCGCTTGAAGTTATCGATATCCAGGAAGATCAGGCAGCAGTGGTCCGCCGGGCCCAGCTCGGCGGTCATGCGCTCCATATCGACCTTCCACTTCTCCTTGTTCGGGATGCCGGTGACGAAGTCGGTCATCCACTTGCGCTCGGCGATGCGTGCCTTGCGCTGGAACATCTCCATCTCGCTGCGCAGCTGGATCAGCTCGCTGTCGCGCTCCTTCACCTTGGTGCGCAGGGAATAGACCAGTGCGTTCACCCCGAAGAGGGTGAGGACGAAGAGGATCACCAGGACGATCAGCGCCACGATCAGCTCGGCGTGGCGGTCGTAGAAGGCCGGCGCGATGATCTTGCGGTCCAGGTGGTCGAAGACCTCCAGCAGGATCACCACCGTGGCCGAGAGGCCGCCCAGGATCAGGCTGGCGATGCGCAGTGAGAACATGGGCGGATCGGCCTCGTCTCGCTCAAGGGGCGCCGCAGGGGGCAGGGGCGCCCCGCGATTGCGGTGGACGCACGATAGCGCAAAGGCCCAAGGGCGCCCAAGTCTGCGGGCCGCGGCGCCTACCGCAGGGATTGCATGGCCATCGACCGCCACGGCCATCCAAAGAGATTGTCATGTGCTATAGCATATGACAGCATTGCCGAGGTTGTGGGCTGACGGGCTTCGCCGGCCTGGAGCGGGGGCAGCGAACCGACGGGAGTCTTGGTCGGGGATCCTTCGCGACAGGGCCGGGGGTGGTTTCCGGGACCGCAGGGTCCAGGGGACGCCTTCCTGCTTCGGCAGGCGTAGCGCGTCCGACGTGCTTTGGACCCAAGGAAAAACCCCAAGGACAAACCAAGGAGGCTTCTTGACATGATCGCTAAGACCCTAATGGCCACGGCCGTCCTCGCGACGCTGGGCGCCGCGGCGGCGCAGGCCGATTTGCTGGACGACATCAAGGCGCGCGGCGAGGTTCGCTGCGGCACGCTCAACTACCTGCCGGGCGTCGGCTTCCTCGACGACAAGGGCAACTGGTCGGGCTTCGACGTCGACTTCTGCAAGGCGGCTGCCGCCGCCATCTTCGGTGACGCGAGCAAGGTCGAGTTCATCGCCACCACCGGCGCGCAAAAGTTCCCGGTGCTGGAGTCGGGAGAGATCGACATCCTCTCGCGCAGCGTCACCGACACGATCTCACGCGAGACCACCCTCGGCTTCGACTTCATCGGCCCGAACCACCTGACCGGCCAGGGCTTCATGGTGCACAAGGACACCGGCGTGACCGAGGTCTCGCAGCTCGACGGCGCCACCATCTGCGTGCTGGCCGGCACGGTGACCGAGCGCTACCTCGCCGACTGGTTCGCCGCCCACGGCATGACCTTCCAGCCGGTCGCGACCGAGAACAGCGACCAGCTGTTCGCCACCTACTTCGACAATCGCTGCGACGTGGTGACGATGGAGCCGCCCTACCTGGCAATCCGCCGGACCCGCTCGGCCAATCCCGACGACCACGTGATCCTGGAGGAGATGATCGCCAAGTCCTTCGAGGCGCCGGTCATCCTGGAAGGCAATCCGAAGCTGCGCGAGGTGCTGCAGTGGATGCACTACGGCATGGTGACCGCAGAGGAGCTGGGCATTACCAGCGCGAATGTCGAGGAGCTGGCGGCCAACTCCAAGGACCCGGTGGTACGGCGCTTCCTGGGCGTCGAGGGGACCATCGGCCAGGACATGGGCGTGCCGAACGACTGGATGCTGCAGGTGGTCAAAGCCGTCGGCAACTACGGCGAATACTATGAGCGCAACCTCGGCAGCGGCTCCCAGCTCAACGTCCCGCGCGGCATGAACGCGCTCTGGCGTGACGGCGGTGCCATGATCGCCCCCGGCTGGAAGTGAGCCAGCCCGAGTCCGAGAGCGGCGCGCGGACCTCCGCGCGCCTCTTCGCCAGGGTCGGTTGGCTCGGCGGACTGCGGGGGGCTGCCGGCGGCGGCCCCCGGCGGCCGGGCCTGGTGGCCCAGGCGGTGCTGGGCCTGCTGCTGGTCGTCATCGGCGCCGGCATCTGGCTCACCGCCTCGGAGAACATGAACAGTCTTTCGGCCAAGACCGGATACGGCTTCCTGTTTGAGCCGGCTCCCTTCCAGCTCGGCGAGAGCCTGATCCCCTATACCGCGGGCGACAGCTACCTCAAGGCCTTCACCGTCGGCCTGCTGAACACCGTGAAGGTGGCGCTGATCTCGATCCTGCTCTCGACCCTGCTGGGTCTGATGATCGCGCTCGGCCAGCTTTCGCCCAGTCAGGTGATCTCGCGGATGTGCCGCGCCTACATCGAGGTCGTGCGCAACGTCCCGCTGCTGCTGCAGCTCATCTTCTGGTACAGCTTCCTCACCAGCAGCCTGCCGCCGGTGCGCCAGGCGCTCTCGCCGGTGGAGGGCATCTACCTCACAAACCGCGGGCTCTTCCTGCCGGCCCTGGATCTGCATCAGGCCGGTGTGCCGCTGGGCCTGTCGCTGCTGGCCGGCTTGCTGCTGGCGGGTCTGGCGGTCCTGCTCGGCCGGCGCGCCAAGCAGCGCAACGGCCGCGGCCTTCCCGGCCAGCCCTGGATCGTGCTGGGCGCGCTCATCCTGCCGGTGCTGCTGGCCTTCCTCGCCGTAGGCGGCCCGGTCGAGCTGACCGTGCCGGAGCTGAAGGGCTTCAACTTCCGCGGCGGCATCACCCTGACGCCGGAGTTCACGGCGATGGTGATGGGCCTCACCCTCTACACCGCCGCCTTCAACGCCGAGATCATCCGCGCCGGCATCCTGGGCGTGCCCAAGGGGCAGACCGAGGCGGCCCTGGCGCTGGGCCTGAAGCGGCCGGTGGTGATGCGCAAGATCGTGCTGCCGCAGGCGCTGCGCATCATCATCCCGCCGATGACCAACTCCTACCTGAACCTGACCAAGGAGAGCTCGCTCGGCGTGGCGATCGGCTATCCGGAGCTGGTGCGCGTCGCCAACATCACCCTGGCCGAGACCAGCCAGGCCTTCGAGTGCATCACCATCATCATGCTGGTCTATCTCACCCTCAGCCTGACCATCTCTGCCTTCCTCAACTGGCAGAACAGGCGCGCCAAGCTGGTCGAGCGATGAGCGCGACCCTGGACGAGGGACCCGACCGCGGCGGCCTGCTCGCCCGCCTGAAGCCGCTGGTGGCCACGCCGAAGGTGGCGATCGCCAACCTGGCAGGGCTGGCGCTGCTGCTCTGGGTGCTGCCGCCGCTGATCGACTGGGCGCTGATCCGGGCGGTCTGGTCGGCCGACAACATGCACGGCTGTCCGCCGGGTTCCGGCGCCTGCTGGGCCTTCATCGGCGATAAGCTGCGCCTGATCCTCTTCGGCCGCTTTCCCTATGACGAGCAGTGGCGCGCGGTGGTGGCGACCATAGGCCTGGTCGCCCTGGTCGTGGTCTCGCTCGATCCGCGCTGCTGGCGGCGCTGGCTGGCCGGCGCCTGGGTGCTGGGGCTGGCCGGCTATGCCGTGCTGATGTGGGGCGGCGTCTTCGGCCTCAGCGAGGTCGAGAGCAACTATTGGGGCGGCCTGCCGCTGACCCTGTTGCTGACCATCTTCGGCGTCTTCTTCGGCCTGATCGTGGCGGTGCCGGTGGCGCTGGCGCGCTTCTCCAAGCTGCCGCTGTTCAAGCTGGTGGCCACGGTCTACGTCGAGACGGTGCGCGGCGTGCCGCTGATCAGCGTGCTGTTCCTGGCCTCGGTACTGCTGCCGGTGCTGCTGCCGGACGGGCTGACGCCCAACGGCCTGGGCCGCGTGCTGCTGGGCCTGGTCTTCTTCTTCGCTGCCTACATGGCCGAGGTGCTGCGCGGCGGCCTGCAGGCCATTCCCTCCGGCCAGTTCGAGGCCGCGCGCTCGCTTGGCGTGTCGCACTGGGTGATGATGGGCAAGGTCGTCCTGCCGCAGGCCTTCCAGATCGTCTTGCCGGCTATGATCAACCTCATCATCGGCGCGCTGAAGGGCACCTCGCTCGTCGTCATCGTCGCCATGATGGACCTTCTGGGCAGCGCTCAGGCGGCCCTGGCGGATCCCGACTGGATCGGTTTCTACGTCGAGGCCTACGTCTTCGTCGCCCTTGTCTATGCCCTTATGTGCGGGTCGATCTCCTGGTACGGGCGGAGGGTCGAGAGACGATTGCAGACTGCGCAGGGCCGATGACCGAAACCGCCGCCTCCACCGATACCGCCGCCTCGATCCTCGACCGCTTGCCGCGCGGCGCGACCCTGACCCAACGCGTCTACGAGCGGCTGCGGCGCGGCCTGCTGGTCGGCTTCTGGCAGCCGGGCGAGAAGCTCTCGGCGCGCAGCATCGCCCGCGAGATGGGGGTGAGCCAGACCCCGGTGCGCGAGGCCATGATGCGCCTGGCCAACGAGGGCGCCTTGGAGGTGACCGAGGCGCGCGCCTTCATCATCGCCGCGCTCTCGCGCGAAGGCTACGAGGAGCTGATCCGCATCCGCGTGGCGCTGGAGCCGATGGCGGCCGAGATCGCCTGCAACCGCATGGGCGCTGCCCAGATCGACGAGATCGAGGCGCTGAACGAGAGCATGGCCGCTCATCTGGCAGAAGAGGACTACGGCACCGCGCTGGAGTTCGATTCCGCCTTCCACCTGAAGATCTACGGTGAGGCCGATCAGCCGCTGCTGCTGGCGATGATCGACAGCCTGCTGCTGCGGGCGGGGCCGACCCGCACGCGCCTGTCGCACAACTACCGCCGCTCGCTCTCCGGCTACAACCAGCACTGCCGCATCCTCGAGGCCTTGCGCCGGGGCGACGGCCCGGGCGTGCGGTCGCTGGTTGCCGAGGACCTGACCAAGGGGGCGGCGGCGATCCTCGCTGTCTGGCCCGATTGAGCTGCCGACGAACGAAGAAGGAAGAAGGAAACGACGATGACCCAGGTACGTGCTGACTTCCCCGCCGGCGGGCGGGAGTGGGAGGATCTGCAGGCGGAGATGCGCCGGCGCTCGGCCGACGACATCGACTGGCGCAACGGGCGCACGCCGCTCTTCGTCTTCCGCAGCGACGAGGAGACCTACGAGATTGGCCGCAAGGCCTACTTCGAGTTCTTCACCGAGAACGCGCTGGGCCGCAAGCGGGCCTTCTTCGGCCTGGGCTCGATGGAGCGCGACGTCCTGGACTTCGGCCTCAACCTCTTCTCCGCGCCCGAGGGCGCCGAGGCCGCCTTCACCACCGGCGGCAGCGAGAGCATCTTCATGGCGGTGAAGGCCGCCCGAGACGCCCATCGCGCCAAGACCGGCGTCAAGGCCGGAGAGGGGCGGCTCAACGTGGTGATGCCGATCACCGCGCACCCGGCCTTCGACAAGGCGGCCGACGCCATGGACCTGGAACTGCGCCGCGGCGGCCTGCGCGCGGACCGGCGTGCCGACCCCGAGGCGTTGCGCCCGCTGGTCGACGAGCGCACCATCGCCATTGTGGGCTCGGCCCCCTGTTTCCCGCACGGCGTGATCGACCCGATCGACGAGCTCAGCGACCTGGCTCAGGAGCTGGGCGTCTGGCTGCATGTCGATGCCTGCGTCGGCGGCTGGCTGGCGCCCTTCTTCACCCGCATCGGCCGGCCGACCCCGCACTTCGACTTCCGCTATCCGGGGGTGCGTTCGATCTCGGCTGACCTGCACAAGTTCGGCTTCTGCCCGAAGCCGGCCTCGACCGTGTTCTACCGCGATCAGGAGGACCTGAAGCGCGCCTCCTTCGTCGCCGATTCCTGGCCGAACGGCCGCTTCGAGACGCCGACCCTCTCGGGCACCCGGCCGGGCGGAGCGGTCGCCGGCGCCTGGGCGGTACTGAACCATCTGGGCGAGACCGGCTTCCAGCGCATCGCCGAGCGGCTCTCGGCCATGATCGACCGCTACGTCGCCGGTATCGAGGCGCTGCCGGGCCTCTATATGATCGCCAAGCCGGACTTCGCGATCATCAACTTCGGCTCAGACGAGGTAGACATGTTCCTGGTGGCCGAGACCATGGCCGCCAAGGGCTGGCTGCCGGGCCTGACCCGCGAGCCCAAGGGCATGCACGCGATGATGTCGCTGCTGCACGAGGAGTCCTGCGACGCCTTCCTGGCCGAGCTCGCCGCTGCGGTCGAGACGGCCCGGGCGGCCGGCAGCGAAAAGGCGAAGATCAAGGCGACCTACTAAGCGCCTTCTCCGTCCTATCAGCCTACCCCAGCGGCAGGTGGGCGAGGCCGAGCAGGGCCGGGTCAGGGTCGACGATCAACTCCACCGCCAGCTCCTGCACCAGGTCGCGCAGGGGATGGGGGTCGGCCAGCACCTGGGCCAGGCCGGCGGCGATGTCGTCGGCCAGCGCATGGGCGACGCTACCGATCAGCGAGATGCCGCCGGTCGCTCCGGTGGTCAGCGCCGCGTCGCGGAGCATTGCCGCCGTCGCCTCGCCGAAGACGCGACGGGTGCGCCGCGTGGCCGTGTCCTCGCCGGAAGAGACCGCCTCGGGTGACAGCTCCTCGCCCGAGAGCGCCTTGTGCAGGCGGGCCAGGCCGCGGCCGCAGAGCCAGTGCTCCAGGCTCCAGCTTTCCGGTTCTGCGCGCCGGGCCAGCGCCAGCGGCAAGCAGCCGCTGTGGCCGATCTCGGTGCCCTGCGCCAGGTAGCCTTGGCCGCCGGGCAGCGGGATCAGCTGCGCCATGCCGAGCCCGGTGCCCAGCCCCACCACCAGGCAGGCCTGGCCGGGCTTGTGGCGACCGGCGTAGAGGCTGCGCCGGTTCTCCAGCGGGATCAGCGGCAGGGCATGGGCGACGGCGGCGAGGTCGTTCAGCACCGCGGCCCGCTGGACCCCCAGCAGGCGCTTCAGCACCGAGACCTCCAGCACCCAGTCGGCATTGGTGAGCTTCAGCGCGCCGTCCTCGACCGGGCCGGCGCCGGCCACGGCTGCCTCGGAGATGGCGCCGCGGGCCACGGCCGACTGCGCGCGATAGCGGCTGAGCGCCGCGCTGAAGCTGGGGAAGTCCTGCGTGCGATAGTCGATGCGCCGCGTGATCTGCCCGTTGGGCAGGGCCACGGCAAAGCGGGCCTGCGTCCCGCCTATGTCGGCAACCAGTCGTCCAGTCATACCCTACCCATTCCCAGCGCGGTGAGCCGTCACGTTGGGTCGGACTCGTCCTGCGCTATGCCGCGGCTGCTGTCAATCTCCGGGACCCGGCCCGGCGTCCAGCCGCAGGCGGCCAGCGCCGCCTGCTGTTCCGGCGGCGGCGGCGCGGTGACCTGGACCGGCGGTTTGTCGGAATAGAGCGGCAGCGAGAGGGCCACGGCGTGGAGCTGAAGCACGCCGGCCGGCCCGCCGTAGGCACTGTCGCCCAGGATCGGCATCCCGAGAGCTGCCAGGTGCACGCGGATCTGGTGGGTGCGTCCGGTCTCGGGGCTGAGTTCCAGCCAGCTCTTGCCGCCGGCGCTGCCGAGAAGGCGATAGCGGGTGCGGGCCGGCTGTCCCTCGGGGCGGACTGCGATGCGCCAGCGCCGGCCCTCGGTCACCTTGGCCAGCGGCAGGTCGATCAGGCCTTCCTGCCGCGGTGGCCTGCCCGCCACCACCGCCCAGTAGCGCTTCTGCACCAGGTGGTCCTGGAACAGGCGGCCCAGCTTCTTCATCGCCCGGTCGTTGCGGCCCAGCGCCAGGCAGCCGCTGGTCTCCTGGTCCAGCCGGTGTGCCAGCCGCGGCGTCTCGTGGTAGCCGAAGCGCAGCTCCGGCAGCAGGTCCTCCAGGCTGGGCTTGCCGGAGGGGCCGCCGTGCACCGGCAGGCCGGCCGGCTTGTTCACCACCAGCAGCAGGCTGTCGCGATAGAGCACGGCCTCCGGGGCCAGGCGAAGGAGCCCCGGCTTGTGCGGTTGCGGCGGAGCGGTTACCTCCTGGCCTCGGTGTTTGCGTGAGATCATGCCTGAGCTTCCCATCGAACAGGTCCTGGACCAAGTCCTCTCGGCGTTGCGGCGGCAGGGTGCCGCCGTGCTGCAGGCGCCGCCCGGCGCCGGCAAGACCACGCGCGTGCCGCTCGCCGTTGCGGCCTTGCCGGAGATGCAGGGGCGCAAGGTCCTGGTGCTGGAGCCGCGACGTCTGGCCGCCCGCCTGGCCGCCGGCTACATGGCCGAATCCCTGGGCGAGGCGGTCGGCGGCCAGGTCGGCTACCGCGTGCGGCTGGAGCGCAAGACCGGCCCTGAGACCCGGGTCGAGCTGGTGACCGACGGCCTCTACCTGCGCCAGCTCCAGGAGGACCCGGAGCTCTCAGAGGTCGGCTGCGTCATCTTCGACGAGGTGCACGAGCGCGGCCTGGACAGCGACCTCAGCCTGGCGCTCACCCTGGAGGCGCGCGCCGCCCTGCGCCCCGACCTCTGGGTCCTGGCCATGTCGGCGACCCTGGAGGCGGAGCCCTGGGTCAGGCTGCTGGAGGGGGCGCCGCTGATCGAAAGCGAGGGCCGCAGCCATCCGGTCGAGATCCTCTGGCGCCCGCCCGACCCGCGCGAGCGCTGGGAGGCGGCCCTGGTCCGGGTGACCCGAGAGGCCTTGCGCGAGCAGAGCGGCAGCATCCTGGTCTTCCTGCCGGGCCAGGGCGAGATCCGCAGGGCCGCGCAGGCGCTGGAGACGGCCAAGCTGCCCGGCGACGTGACCTTGGCGCCGCTCTACGGCGATCTCAGCCAGGCAGCGCAGGCGCAGGCGTTGCGGCCGGCCCCGGCCGGACGGCGGAAGCTGGTGCTGGCCACCGCGATCGCCGAGACCAGCCTGACCATCGAGGGCATCGGCGTGGTGATCGACGCTGGCCTGGCGCGTGGCCCGCGCTACGATCCGCGCTCTGGCATGACCCGGCTGGAGACCCTGCCGGCCAGTCAGGCGACCGCGACGCAGCGTGCCGGCCGCGCCGGCCGCCTGGGGCCGGGCGTCTGCTACCGGCTCTGGGAAGAGGCCGAACATCGGGCCCGTCCGGCCCAGCCGGCGCCGGAGATCCTGGTCGACGATCCGGTGCCCTTGGCCCTGGAGCTGGCGCTCTGGGGTGCCGGCGACGGCAGCGCCCTGCCGTTCCTTGACCCGCCGCCGGCCGCCCTGCTGGATCCTGCCATCGCGCTGCTGCACAGCCTGGGCGCGCTCGACGAGGCGGGACGGCCGACGCCGCACGGCCGTGCGCTCGGCCGGCTCGGCCTGCATCCCAGGGTGGGGCATATGGTGCTGACCGCGACGGCTGAGGGGCAGGGCGGTGCGGCCGCGGTGCTGGCCGCGCTGATCAGCGGCCGCGGCCTGCTGCGCGGCGCGGCGCAGAGCGACCTGCGCCATCATGCAGAGGCCTACCTGTCCCCGGAGACGGCCGGCCCTGCGCTCGACCGCGGCGCGCTGCGCGAGGCGCGGCTGATCGCCAGGCAGGTCGCGCGCCAAGCGCGGGCGGGGGAGGCGGAGGGCCTCTCGCCGAACGCCCTCGGTGGGCTACTGGCGCTGGCCTATCCCGATCGGGTCGCCAAGCGGCAGGAGCAGGAGGCCGAGATCACCCGCTACCGTCTCGCCAATGGTCGTCCGGCGCAGTTGCCGAGCGACGACCCTCTGGCGCTGGAGCCCTGGCTGGCCGTGGCGGACCTGGGCGGTGGCAGCCCGCCGCGCATCCTGCGGGCCGCAGCGCTCAGCGCCGGCGAGATCGAGGCGCGCTTTCCAGAGCAGATCGCCTGGCACCGCCGGGTCGGCTGGGACCCCAAGAGCCGCAGCGTGGTGGCGCGCGAGGAGCGCCGCTTCGAGGCCCTGGCGCTGGCTCAGCGGCCGCTGGCGGATCCCGATCCGGAGGAGCTGGCGCACGCGCTGGCCGAAGGAATTCGCCGCCAGGGTGTCGGCAGCCTGCCTTTTACCGCCGGCGTGCGGGGGCTGCAGGCCCGGATCGCCTTCGCCGCCGCCACCTCCGGCGCGCCCGAGTCCTGGCCTGCGGTCGACGACGCCAGCCTGCTGGCCGATCCCTTCGCCTGGCTAGGGCCGCAGCTCTGGGGCCGCAGCAAGCTCTCCGAGCTGGAGACCCTGGACCTGGAGGCGGCGCTGCTGGAGCGCCTGGGGCCGACGCTGGTGCGAGAGCTGGATCGGCTGGCGCCCAGGGCCCTGCGGCTGAGCGGCGACGTCAGCGCGCCGATCGACTATGCTGCCGACCCGCCGATCGCCTCGGCCCGGCTGCAGCGCCTCTTCGGCCTGCGCCGCCTGCCCAAGGTCGGTGGCGGCAAGGTGGCGCTGCGCCTGGCCCTGCTCTCGCCGGCGGACCGGCCGGTGGCGGTCACCGGCGACCTGGAGCATTTCTGGCGCGAGGTCTATCCGCAGGTCAGGGCGGAGCTGCGTGGGCGCTATCGCAAGCACGCCTGGCCGGAAGACCCTTTTCAGTCGACTGCTGCGGCCAAACCCAAGGAGAATAGAAAGCCGCGGCGCTGAAGCCTTGACCGGCTGCGGCAAAGGAGAGCGATAGCACCTGTGCGTTGCGGCGTCGCTTGACGTCGACTGGCTTGCCTTTGTAGGGTCCGGCACTGGTGAATGCTGGAGGATGTCTGTGTGCCGCTCGGGGGGGAGGCGCAAGCATCGAGGAGAGCACGTCGCCGTCCTGCGCGGTGGGTCGCATGCCCTGCCGTACAGGCCAAAAGGAGTGTCGCCGAAGGCCTTTTCTGCGCCCATCGAGCACCGTTCGGTCTCGGGGGCAGACCCCCTACGCGACTGTTATCACTCCTGGGTTCGGCGCCGCCACTGCGGGCGGTGCCTGAAGCGCGCGCTTTGAGAGGAGAAGACGGCTTGTCGTTTGGCGGAGATGAGGCCCCTGGGAACAAGGGGCGCCTGCGCACGCGTTTCAATCGGCTCTTCATGGAGCGCGAGATCATTCTGCGCAGTGACGGCAAGGTGCGCTATGTGAGGATCGGTCGCCGGGTGCAGATGCTGCTCGCCGGGGTCGCGGTCGGCGCGCTCTGCTGGGGCGCCTATGTCAATCTGGGCTACCTGGCCCAGAGCGAGAGCCTGGTCAGCAAGGACCGCGAGCTCGCCCAGCATCTCGAAGCCTACCGCAGCTTGGAGCACGATGCGGAAGGGCTGCGCCAGAGCGTGGCCCGGATCGCCGTTCTGGAAGCGCAGCTTGCCGAACGCCAGGCCGAGGCGGAGCGCCTCGGCGAGGAACGCGACGGCCTGAAACAGCGCTTGGGCGAGGCCGAAAGCGAAGCGGCGCGCAGTGCGACGGCACTGACCAGCCTGCAGAGCGACCTCGCTGCGGTCCAGCAAGCCGGCCGCGATGCGGCGGAAGAGCAGGCACGCCTCAGCGCCCGCATCGAGGCGCTGCAGCGCGAACTCTCCACCAGCGAGACGCAGCAGGAACGGCTGGCGCAGAAGGCCTCCGGCCTCGAGCGTGCGCTGGCGATGGGCGAGCGTCAGACTCAGGCGGATGCCAGGACCGAGGCCGAGGAACACCGGGCCGAGGCGACCGCCCTGTCGGAAAGCCTGGCCGGCGCACGGAACGACCTGGTCGCGGCTGAGGCGAAGGTTGCCGGGCTGAAGCAGAGCCTGGCGGCGCTGCAGGCCGAGCGCGACAGGCTCGCCGAATCCCGGGAGGCCGAGGCGGTTCGGGCCGATGCCGCCGCTGCCGCGCGCGACGACCTGGCCGCACGGCTCTCCCAGACCGAGGCCGCACTGGCCGCCTTGGGCAAGGAGCGCGACGGGCTGAGCGAACGGCTGTCGGCGCAGGAGCTGCAGCTCGCCGAACTGACCGCCGAGCGGGAGGCGCTGAACCGCAAGATCGTGGCCCAAGGCAAGCGCGAGGCTTCGCTCAGCAGTCAGCGTCTGGCGCTGTCGCGAGAGGTCGAGGCGCTGACCGCCAAGCAGGCCGGCCTCGAGGAGGACTTGGCGGCAGGCGAGACGGTGCGCGAAGGCCTGAACCAGCGCCTGACCGAAGAGGGTGCGGCCAAGGCGGCGCTGCTGAGCGAGCGTGACGCGCTCTCCAAGAAAATTGAGACCCTGACCGCCAGCCGGGAGAGCCTGCGCGGCACCCTGGCCGAGCAGGAGGCGGCCGAGCAGGTACTGACGCAGCGCCTGGCCGCGGAGACCGAGGCCAAGCAGGCCGTGATCGCCGAGCGCGAGGCGCTGGCCCAGCAGGTCGCCGGGCTGACCGAGACTCAGGCCCAGTTGCAGGCGGCGCTGGAACAGGGCGAGGCAGCGCGGGCGCAGCTCGATGGCGAACTGGCGCGCAAGGAGGAGGCCCTGAGCGGCCTGCGCGGTGAGCAGGCCGCGCTGCGCCAGGAACTGGCCTCGCTGACGGCCGATCGCCAGACGCTGAGCAAGGGTCTGGAGGCCGAGCGTCGGGTGAAGAGCAACCTGCTGGTCCAGCGCAACGATCTGGCGGGAGAGGTGCGCGAGATCAGTGCCGAACGCCGCAGCCTGGAAGAGGGGCTGGCTCAGCGCGAGGCCGCCCTGATGGACAGTACCTCGCTCTACGAGACCCTGTCGGAAGAGCATCAGGCGCTGCGCCAGGAGGCCGGACGCCTGAAGCGGGCTGCCGAGGATGCCGCCGCGACCAGCGAGGAACTGCGCCAGCGACTGGAGAAGAGCACGGTGGAGCGCTCGGAGGTCGCCCAGCGGCTGGCCGCGCTGACCGTGCAGCATCAAGATCTACAGGACGAGCGCTCTGACCTCGCCAAGGCGCTGGCGCAGAGCGAGGCGGCTCGCAAGGAGCTGGCCGACCAGGTGGTGCGCCGCGACCAGGAGCTGGTCAGCCTGCAGGAGAGCCTGAAGACCCTGGACCAGGCCCATGCCGACCTGCAGCAGGAGCGTGCGCAGTTGAGCGGCGACCTGGCGAGTGCCAAGGCCGCAGGCGCCGCGCTGGAGGCCGAGATCCAGGATCGCAGCCTGGCGCTGGAGGCCGCGGAGGAGCGGCGCCAGCGCCTGCAGGCCGAGCAGCGCCGGCTGGAGGGCCGCATCGCCGGCTTGGAGCAGGATCTGCTCCGCAGCCGGACCGAGGTGCGCAAGGTCGAGGCGCGGCAGAGCAGCCTGCGCGGGGCGCTGCAGCAGAAGGAAGACCGGATGGCCGCACTGCGTGCCGATCGGGCCGCCTAT
Source organism: Rhodospirillaceae bacterium N.6G (assembly GCA_046233115.1). GTDB lineage: Bacteria > Pseudomonadota > Alphaproteobacteria > Kiloniellales > JACOMY01 > JACOMY01. The sequence goes on from JBJXHM010000022.1 coordinate 32,937, forward strand.
GGCCAGGAGGTCGCGGTGCTGCAGGAGAGCCTGGGCCAGGCGGCCGAGGCGGCGGACCGCTCCGATGTCCGGATCCGCGACCTGGAACACGACCTGCTGCTGGCCCGTCAGGGCCGTGCCCGCATGGCCCAGCGCGAGACCACGCTGGCGCGAGAGCAGCACCAGCTTCAGGCCAAGGTCGCCGGTCTTGAGGACGTGCGCGATGCCCTGGTCAAGGAAAGCCGTGAGATCGCCGTGGCACTGCAGCAGGAGCGCGAGCGCGCCAAGGTGCAGGACAGCGAGCGCGAGCTGCTGCTGGCCGAGGTCGACAGCCTGAACAGCAAGCTCGCCCTGGCGACCGAGAGCAACGGCGAGCTTTCCACCCTGCTGGCCCAGACCCAGAGTGCACTCAGCGAGACTGAGACCCGTGCGGCCGACTTGAAGGTCGAGCGGGACCGCCTGACCCTGGCCATCGCCACCACCAGCGACGCGCTGGGCGCCCTTCAGGAGAATCACATCCAGCTCACCGAGGAGCGCGACCGCCTCTTCGCCGAGCTACAGGCCGAGAAGAACCGTCTGCCGCCGGATCAGGAGCGCGAGCGCCTGGCCGGACGGGTGCAGTCGCTGGAGACCCTGATCGGCGATCTGCGCGACCGCCAGCGCGACATCGTCGACCGCCTGGACCTGCGCACTACGGACACGCTCGACGACATCGAGCAGGTGATCGCGCTGACCGGGCTGGACATCGACCAGCTCGTCGCCCAGGTCGAGGGGCCCGGCCGCGGTCAGGGCGGTCCTTTCATCCCCGCCGACGAGATGCTGGCGACCGACGTGGCCTACGAGCTGCAGGTCTCGGTGGCGCTGCTGGACCAGCGGCTGGACCGCTGGGACGCGCTACAGCAGCTGGTCCAGGCCCTGCCGCTGCGGACGCCGCTGGACAACTACCGGCTTTCCAGCGAGTTCGGCTATCGCCGCGACCCGGTCAACAAGCGGCGCTCCTTCCACAACGGCGTCGATCTGGCGACCTCCTACAAGGCTCCCTTGATGGCAACCGGGCCGGGTCAGGTGGTCTTCGCCGGCTGGCGCGGCGGCTATGGCCGGGTGGTCGAGATCGATCACGGCTTCGGCGTCGAGAGCCGCTATGCCCATCTCTCCAAGATCGACGTCAAGAAGGGCGACCGGGTGCAGCCCGGCGACGTCCTGGGGCTGGTCGGCACATCGGGTCGTGCCACCGGACCGCACGTGCACTACGAGGTTCTGTTCAACGGAACGAACTATGACCCGATGAACTTCTTCAGGGCGGGCCGCTATGTTCAACAGAACGAGTAGGAACGGGAGCGTCATCTCACCCAGCGACGGCGCAGCGCGCAGCAGCAGGAACAACGGCGCCCTGCGCCACCCCGAAGTCCCCTCCATCATCTCCGCCAATCTGCAGGTCGAAGGCACGCTCCGTTCGGCCGGTGACATCCAGATCGACGGCCGCGTACTCGGCGACGTGATCAGCCGATCGGTGACGATCAGCGAGGAAGCACAGGTTCAGGGCCAGGTCATCTGCGAGGCCGCCCGCATCGACGGCTATCTCTCCGGCGAGGTCCGGGCCAAGACCGTCCTTGTCTCCAAGAGCGCGCACATCACCGGCGACGTCATCCACGAATCGCTCTCGATCGAGGCCGGCGCCCACATCGAGGGCAACCTGCGACGGATCAACGGCAGAGAGGCCGATCGCCTGCCGGCGCCGAACGGCGAGGACTGGTCCGCCGAGGCCGATGGCCTGGTCGAGCTCAAGGACCTGGCAGACAAGCCGGCGCCGAAGGAAGGCTGAGCCTTCGACCGATCTGCTCTAATTTTCAAGGGTGTAGAGCAGGATTCAGGCGGCAAATCGTTTCGATTTGACGTCATCCTGCTCTAGGGGCTGCCGGCAATCCGGTTCAGAAAGGCTCTTGCCGCAGGAACCCACTTCTCCGGTTCCATCGTGGTCGCGTAGTGGCCGTGCCGGCTGATGATCTCCTGGTAGGTGACGCGCACGCCCGCTTGCCGCAGCCGCTGGAGCACCGCCCTGCCGATCTCTGCTGGAAACCACTGGTCGCTGTCCGCCATGACGTAGAGCAGCGGGACACGGATCATGGACAGCCGATCCTCGATGTCGAAGCGTGAAAAGGCCTGCTGCAGGAGCAGCAGGCTGTTGGCATCGAACTCCCGCGCCCAGGCTGCAGCCGTTTGTTCCAGTGTCCTCTCGTCCGGCTGGTTGCCGGGGTCGGAGGCGATATGGTGCTGAATGCCGTAGCTGATCAGGGTCTCCAGGCGGATCGCGGTCATCGCCGCCTCCATGCCACCTTCCGCGTAGTGGTGACCACCCTGCCAGGCCGGCTCCCGTGCAAGGTCGCCGCGTAGCCCGGCAAGCGAGGCAGAGCCGTCGTCGAGCGATCGGGTTGCGGTGTCGAGTGCGATCACGCCGTTCATGGCGTCGGGAAAGCTGACGGCCCACTGCAATGCCTGGAAGCCACCGATCGAGGAGCCGGCGACGGCGACCAGGTGCTCCACACCGAGCGCCTGCAGCAGGCCGTACTGGGCCGTGACGATGTCCTCGAGGGTGATGGCCGGGAAGTCCGGTCCATAGGGCCGGCCGGTCGCAGGGTTCACCGAGGCCGGTGCGGTGGAGCCGTAGCAGGAGCCCAGCACATTGGAGGACAGGATACAGAAGCGCTCGCTGTCGAAGAGCCGGCCCGGCCCGATCACCGAATCCCACCAGCCCTTGCGCCGGTCCGGCGTGACGATTCCGGCGGCCAGATGGCTGCTGGTGGTGCCGTGGGTGACCAGAATGACGTTGCTGCGGTCGGCTGCCATCTTCCCGTAGGTCGTGTAGGCAATCTCTACCTCCGGCAGAAGTGCGCCGCTCCCGAGCCGGAAGTTCTTCAGGGTGATGCTTGGCATGACCTTGTCGTTCCCAAGTTGCGCGTCACCGACGACAGGATCTCACGAACCGACCGACGGTTGCGCAGCAGCCGCCAGCGGGCGGCGAGTGCTGGAAAGTCGGTGAGGATCGCCTGCCCCTCGGGGGTTTGCTCGAGGTAGCCCAGTGCCGGAACCAGGTAGAGATCCGCCAGATCGATCCGGTCGGCCGGCTTCCCCCGCAGCAGGGCATCGAGCGCGGCGGCGGCTCGCGTGGCATCCGCACCAGCGGCTTCGATTGCAGCCTCGTCCGCGGTCGCGCCGGTCAGTTGCACGAAGAGACGCTCCCCGGCGATGACGCTGACCCAGGGACGGAAGGCGTAGTTGTCGTAGACGGAGATGACCTGCTGCATGCGGGCCAATTCGGCCGGCGTGTGCGGCTGCAGAGCCGGCCGGTCGAACGCGGCGTCGATGTAGCGTAGGATCGCCGCCGTCTCGTAGAGGCGCACCCCGCCATGGTCGAAGACCGGAACCTTGGCGAAGGGGTGCAGGCCTTCGAATTTCGGACGCTTGTGGTATCCGCTCCAATCGGCCACCGGGCGGTAGTCGTAGTCGACCTCCTTTTCGGCCAGCGCCAGCCGGACGATCTGGGTGTAGGTGCTGGCATCGTACCCGTAGAGCGTCGGACGGGACGGTGCCCCGTCCGTCGACGTGGTGGCACTCAGTGGCACAGCTCCTGGAACTCCTCTCTGGGGCAGGGTGGCGTCGGATCGAACCAAACCGCCGTCGTCCTATAGCGTTTGACCAGCGAGCGGCCGCGGCAGGGGCGACAGCATCCGGAGCGGGCTATTTGGGCAGGGCGGTCTGGTAGGCGATGCGCTCTTCCAGGGCGCCGCGGTCGTCGAACTTCATCACCGCGGCACCGGCAAGCGGCGTACCGGGTACCTGGAACCAGGCCCAGACGGTGACCGGCATCTCGCTGTCCCGGATGACGACGTCGGTCATCTCCATCAGCTTGTCGTACTCGGCGCCGCCGCGGAGCTGCGCCACCGCTGCTGTGAGGCCGGCCACGTAGTCGGCCAGGCCGTCGAGGGTGATTCGTCCCGCGTTGGGGTCGTCGAGCACGAGATCGGGCGCCGAGGCGCCGATGATCTTGGCGGCGTCGCCCTGCGACCAGCCGGCGGCATAGTTGGCGATGTGGTCTTGGACAGTCATCTCAAGGGCTCCCTGTGCAAGCTACGGAGTTACCCGAGCAGGATGCTGCGCACGCGTCAGCGGCCGCGTCGAACCGACGTGACTGGAGCGTGAATAGTGGGTCTCGATGTCTTGCTCAGCCGGGTCTTGCTTAGGCCGGCGCGCCGGCGCGCAGAAGTCCGGCGAGCTCGCGCTGACGATCCGCGTCGCTGCGGTAGGGGTTGAGTACGCTCCAGTGCCGTGCGGAAAAGGTGGGGTCGAGAGCCAGAAGCTGACCGACCGCGCTGTGGGCTTCGTCCCGCGCGTTCCGGTCGCCCAGGAAGCCGGCGAGCAGGGCCAGGTTGAAGGCATAGTCGGGATCCCGCGCGCTCCCTTCGCGTAGCGCCGTCGCCGCCGCGTCGTCTCGGCCGAGCTTCCACAGGCTCGCGCCCTTCACCGAGAGATACCAGGCCGGGAAGACCGGGCTGGAACGGATGGCGCGGTCGATCAAGGTGACCGAACGCTCCGCCTCGCCGCCGTAGCGGTGGACATAAGCCGTGAGCGCGGCGATGTGGGCGTGGCCGGGCGCGTGCAGCAAGGCGCTTTCCATGCGCTCCAGCGATTCGTCGTAGCGGCGCAGGTGCAAGGCGCAGACGCCCAGCAGGGTCAGGGCGTCGGGATTCTGCGGATCGAGGGAGAGGGCACGCTCAGCCAGATTGCGCGCGGTTTCGAACCGCTCTGCGCGATCGGCCCAGTCCCAGCGTCCGTCCACCCAGCAGGTCCAGCCGAGGGCGGCCCAGGCGGCTGCGAAGTCCGGGTCAAGGCGCGCGGCCTCTTCGGCCAGACGCCGGGCCTCGACGATGCCGTCGCGGTGGTGCTCGTGGATCCGCTCGGTCGCGAGCACGATGTTCTCCCAGGCGGTGGTGTTGCGGGTGCCGCGCGCCCAGACCCGCGCCTGCTCGCCATCGGTCAGTTTGACCTGCAGGGAGGAGACGATCTCCTTGGTGATCTGGTCCCGGATATCGAGGAAGTCGCGACAGTCCCGGTCGAAGCGGTCGGCCCAGACCTCGCGCCCGCTCTCGGCGTTCGAGAGGTGCGCGGTCACGCGGACGCGGTCTCCGACCAGACTGACCGCCCCTTCGAGGACGTGGCGCACGCCCTGCTCGCGGCTGACCTGCCTTCGGTCGACAGCGCCGTCCTGATACTTGAGCGTGGAGCTGCGGGCGACCACCAGGATGCTCGAGATCTTGGCCAGGGTCGTCACGATGTCTTCCGCCAGGCCGCCGGCGAGGACCTGCGCCCTTTCCTCCCCACTGATGGTGCGGAACGGCAGCACCGCGAGCGAGGGGCCTTCCGGAATAGCGAGCATGGGCAGGGCTCCGCGGCCCCTGACGGCGGGAGCCTTGCGCAGCGCCGCGATGACCGCGGACGTCTCCGGCGCCGGCGAGGTGCCCAGCTCTTCCTCCAGGTGCCGAGCCAAGCTCCGGTAGCGCGCGATCGCGTCGGCACCACGACCGGCCCGGCCGAGCGCGGCGGCAAGCAGGCGGAAGGCGTCCTCGCGCAGGCCGTCGACCTCGAGCGCCCGCTCCGCGGCGCGGATCGCGGCCTCGACCGTGCCACTCTCCAGCTCGAGCCGGGCGAGCCTGGTGCAGGCATCGGCAAGCAAGCGCCGGACCCGCCGGCGCTGGGCCTCGCACCACTCGCTCCAGCCTACCTCGGGGATGGCGAGACCGGGCAGAAATTCGGTCGAGGAAAGCGCTGCCACGCGGCGCAGCAGCGCTGGCGAGGGATCGCCGGCCGCCGGTTCCAGCAAGGCGATGTCGGAGGTCGTGGCCGCACTGCGCAGCCGCAGGCTGCCGTCCTGGCTGTCGAGCCATCGATCGCCCAGCAGCCGCTTCAGCCGGCTCAAGGACTGGCGCAGGTTCTGACGGGCCTGCTTTTCGTTGTGCGAGCCCCAGAGCAGGGCAGTCACCGTTTCGCGCGACTGCGCGGCCGGCTGCGTGGCCGCCAGGTAGGCCAGGAGCGCGCGGAGCTTCTTCGAGGGGATCTCGATCGGGCCATCGGCGCCGCGCACCGCGAAGGCGCCCAGCGTTTGGATGAAGAGCCGGCCCTCGCTCCCGGCCGGGCGCAGCAGGCACAGAGGCCCGTCAATCCGGATCTCGAAGGCGCGTCCGATCCTGCCGCTGGTCTCCTGAAGCAGCGATGCGGCGATGCAGACGGAGCCCGGCGGAGCGGCGGCTTCCAGCCGGGCCGCGGTCTCGGATGTGGCAGCGCCGTGGCTGACGCCGATGCGCAGGCTGAGCCGGCCGTCCAGCGCTTGCGCGCCTTCCTGCAAGGCCAAGGCGCATTCGATGGCCGCTACCGGCGAAGGGAACTGGGCGAGCAGGCCGTCTTGCAGGGTCTTGACGAGTTGCCCGCCGTGATGGGCGAGGAGGGGAGCTACGGTCTCTTCGTGAAAGGTGGCGACGGCCGCAGCGTTCCCGATCTCGTCCGCGGCGCGCAGCCCTGACAAGTCGACAAAACCGGCGGCAATGAGGGTGGTGCCTTCCATCCAGTCGTCCTCTGACTGGAAAGACTACCGTTTTTGCCAGGCCTCGACCATCCGTGCCCGTCTTGCCGGCGATGGTTGGCCGGATCGTGTTCGGGGAGGGCTAACCTTCGCTCAGGACCCTGGCGTAGAGTGCCGGGTCGACGTTACCGCCGCTCAGCACGATGGCCACGCTCTTGCCGGCCAGGTCCAGCTTGCCGCTGAGCGCGGCGGCCAGCGCCACTGCACCGCCCGGCTCCACCACCAGCTTCAGCCAGCGGAAGGCGAAGACCATGGCAGCCGCCACCTCGGCATCGCTGACCGCAAGGCCGCCGGCCAGCAGTCGGCTGTTGAGCTGGAAGGTGAGCTCGCCCGGCCGCTTGGCCAGCAGCGCATCGCAGAAGCTCTTGGCCGCGGGATCGACCTCCTCGCGCCGGCCCGATACCAGCGAGCGGGCGGTGTCGTCAAAGCCCGCGGGTTCGACGCTATAGACCTTGGTGGCGGGGCTGGCGTGGCTCAGCGCCAGGGCGGTGCCGGACACCAGCCCGCCGCCGCCGCAGCAGACCAGCGCGGCGTCCAGGCTGACGCCGGCCTCGGCCGCCTGCGCGGCGATCTCCAGGCCGATCGTGCCCTGGCCGGCGATCACGTCGGGGTCGTCGTAGGGCGGCACCAGCAGGCTGCCGCGCTCCTCGATCAGGCTGGCGGCCACCGCCTCGCGCTCCTCGCGGTAGCGGTCGTAGCTCAGGACCTCGGCGCCGTAGCCGCGGGTGTTCTCCAGCTTGATCGCCGGGGCGTCGGCCGGCATCACGATGGTGGCCTTGGCGCCCAGCAACTGGGCGGCCGCGGCCACACCCTGGGCGTGGTTACCGGAGGAGTAGGCGACCACGCCGGCGCTGCAGGCCTGCTCGGCCAGCCGCGAGAGCTTGTTGTAGGCACCGCGGAACTTGAAGGAGCCGGTGCGCTGCAGCGGCTCCGGCTTGATGAAGCAGCGCGCGCCCAGCAGCCGGTCCAGGGCCGGGCAGGGCAGCAGCGGAGTGCGGACCGCGGCGCCCGCGAGCCGCTCTGCCGCCGCTTCGACATCGGCGATCGTGGGCAGGGAGAGGGTCGCGGCGGTCATGGGTCTTGCTCCTCCAGAAAGCGGTCGATGGCCGCTGCGGTCTCGGGTTCCTTCAGGGTTGGAGAATGGCCGGCACCCGGCACCGTGACCACCGCCATTTGCGGCAGGGCGGCCTGCAGCCGGCTCAGGGTCTCGTCGGTGACGAAGCCCGATTGACCGCCGCGCACCAGCAGCAGCGGATAGCGCTTCAGCGCCCGGAAGAAGGGCCAGAGCCGCTGCGGCGGCGGTGCGGGCTGCATCCCCTTAACCAGCAGGGGATCCCAGGTGGCGTGCAGGGCGCCGTCCGGGCCCGGCTGGTAGCTGCCCTCGGTCAGTGCGTCCCAGTCGCTCTCGATGGTCAGGCCTAGGTGCGGCAGGGTTTGCTTCAGGGTGGCCTTGGCCTCTGCCAGGCTGGCCGGGCGCAGGTCGGTCAGGGGGCGGGCGTTGGTGCGGATCGATTGAACCAGCTTGGGGTCTATCTCGGGGCTGGCCTCGTTCAGGATCGCGCTCTGCATGGCACCCGGCAGGAAGACCGCGATCCCGGTGATGAGGAAGGCGCCGAGCGAGGTGCCGCAGAAGATCGCCGGCCCCAGGTCCAGGCTGGTCAGCAGCGCATGGATGTCGCCGACATAGGCCTCGGGGTGATAGCTCCTGCCGGTCGGGTCGAAGCCGGACTTGCCGCGTCCGCGCATGTCGGGGGCGATCACCCGGCGCCGCTCGCTCCAGCGCAGGGCGGGGATGTGGAAGTCGCTGCTGTTGCGGGTGATCCCGGCCAGGCAGACCATGGGCCGGCGCTGCCAGCCCGCGGGATCGAGCGGCGGGTAGTCCCGGTAGGCGAGGGTCAGGCCGTCCTGGGCGCTGACATACCTTTGGACGAAGCGGTCTTCCTGCTCCATTGCGCCCGGATCGGAATGAGGGACCTAGGCGAGGCCCAGCAGGGGCGGCAGCGCATCCAGGGTCTTGATCACCGCGGAGAAGTCGCCGGGCAGGCGGTCAGGCACCTTGCCGAAGCGGTCGAGCCAGGCCACCCGGAAGCCGAAGTATGCCGCCCCGCGCGCGTCCCAGGCGTTGCTGGAGACGAAACAGACCTCGTCGGCCTTCACCCCGAGCGCGTCCAGCGCGGAGTGGTAGACCGCGGGATCGGGCTTGTAGATCTTGAGCGGCGCCACGGTGAGGATGCGATCGAGCTGCTGATCCAGGCCGCTGGCCTTGCAGGCCGCCTCGATCATCTCCGGCGAGCCATTGGTCAGGATCGCGGTCTTGAGGCCGCCCAGGCGCAGCCGGCCGAGCGCCGCGGCGCCGTCGGGATAGGCCTGCAGGGTCCAGTAGAGGTCCAGCAGGCGCTGGCGCAGGGCGGGATCCTCGATGCCGTAGGCCTCCAGCGCAAAATCCAGGCCGTCCTGGGTCAGTTGCCAGAAGTCGACGTAGGCGCCCATCAGGCTGCGCAGCCAGGTGTACTCGAGCTGCTTCTGCCGCCAGAGGTTCGAGACCTCCTGCGCCTTTTCGCCCAGCGCCGCACTCTCTCGCGCGGTCGCGGCGTGCACATCGAGCAGGGTGCCGTAGGCATCGAAGACGCAGGCCTTGCAGGCCTGAAAGGCATCGGCTGTCATCGGCGCTTCCCTCTCTCGTTCTTGCCGGCCCTCCTGCCGCCTAGTTGCAGCAGAAGGCTTGCCGGGCGTCCCGTGGGCCCTGTCCGGCCGGGCTGTAGCCGTTCCAGGCCAGGCTGTCGGTCTCGCCCAGCAGGTGGCGATAGACCGTCAGTGCTTCGAGGATACGCATAACGTAGTTGCGGGTTTCGGCAAAGGGGATGGCCTCGACCCAGAGGACGAAGTCCGTTGCCGTGCTGCGCGGGTCGCCGTTCGAGGCCAGCCAGCTGTCGGTGCGGTGCGGGCCGGCGTTGTAGCTGGTGAGCGCCAGGATGTAGGTGCCGCCGTAGCGCTGGATCATCTCGTCGAGATACTGCCGTCCCAGGGTGACGTTGTACCCGGGATCGAGCACCAGCTTCGCCCGGTTGTAGCCCAGCCCCAGCCGGCGCGCCACGCCCCGCGCGGTGGAGGGCAGGAGCTGCATCAGACCCAGGGCGTCGGCGTGGCTGACCGCACGATCGTTGAACTCGCTCTCCTGCCGGATCAGCGCCAGCACCAGGGCCTGCTCCGGCGTGCCTGGGCCGACCCAGGACGGCCGCGGGAAGAGGTCATCGATCAGGATGTAGCCTTCGCCACGCGCGGCCTTGGCCGCCTTGACCTGCAGGTCGACCCGGCCGAGGCCCTGGCTCAGCCGCGCCAAGGACTGGTAGTCGGCCTGGGTCTTGGCGCCACCGCGCAGGCTGGCGAAGAACATGTTGGTGCGCCAGCGCTCGTCCGCGCGGGCCAGCGCCGACATGGCCAGCGCCAGGTCGGCGGCGCGATAGCGGGCATAGCTGCCCTGGTCCAGCGGCGGCTGGTGCGGCAGGCCGGCGCCCGGCGGCAGGCCCAGGCGCGCGGCGCAAAGCTGGCCGTAGAAACTGGTCGGCTCGGCCGCCCCCAGGGCGAGCCAGCTCTTGGCCTCCTGTCGCTGGCCCATGGCCTCTGCCGCCCGCGCCGCCCAGTAGGCCGCCTTGCCGCGCGAGATCGGCGAGTGGTCGGAGCCCTGGTAATAGAGCTTGAAGTGATTGAAGGCGGCCTTGGGCTGGCGTAGGCGCTCCAGCGCGATGTAGCCGGCCAGCCACTCCAGCTCGGCGAAGCCGCTGCCGGCGAAGAGGCCGTGATCGCGGGCGATGGCGTAGGCCTGGTTGGTTGCCCCGTTGCGCAGGTTGCGGTGTACCGCGGCGAAACGCAGTCGCCAGATCTCCTCCGGCATGCCGGCGTTGGCGGGGCCCATCTGCTGGAACAGGGTGTCGAGGGCCGCATACTGCTTGGTGCCGTGATAGTAGCCGGCGAGGTCGATCAGCAGGTTGGGATCGCTGCGCAGCTTGCCCGGCACCTGGCCGACCAGGCCGATGGCGTTGGCCTTGCGCCCTCTGAGCGCCAGGCGCGCGGCTGCCAGTTCGGCATAGCCGGGTCCGACCAGCGCGCCCTCCTGCACCGCGTCGGGGGCGCCGGATTCGATCAGGAAGTTGAGGCGTGCCAGGTGGTCGGCGCCACTGAGCGCCCGGCGGTAGCGGGTCAGCAGGAGGGACTCCTCCGATTCCGCCAGGGGCACGCTGCGCCAGGCCTGGCGCGCCGCCTCCTCGGCCCCCACCGGGTTGCCCTGCTTCTCCAGGGCATTGACGTAGGCGATTGCAGCCGGGCCGGTCTGCGGCGGGTTCTGGGCGAAGAAGGCGATCAGGGCCTGCGGTTGCTCGGCCCCGGTCAGCGCCGCCTCTGCCTTCAGCGCAATCTTGTCCTTCTGCGGCCAGCCGGGATGGCGCGCGAGTAGGGCGGCTATGGTCGAAAAGTCGGCGCTCGAGTCATCGCGCCTGAGGTCGTAGTAGAGCACCAGGTCACGCACCAGTTGGTTCTGCGAGACCAGAACGAGCTGCCGCGCCGCGAGGCTTTGGTTCTTGTCGACCAGGCCCAGCGCCTGGGACAGCAGAGCCACATCGGCAGCGCCCGGCTCCTGCGCGCGGCTGGCGGTCAACGGCCAGGCCAGGAGCGGTACAAGAAGCAGGGTAGAGAAAAGTAATCGCAGCGGTTGCACCCTCGGCCTCCGTCGCAGTTGTCTGTGCGGTGACCCCTTATGTCGTGCCTTTGTTCAGGCAATAGTAGGCCAACCTGCGCTTATCTTAAGTCTAGCCGGAAGCCTCGCGTCGGGCAATCGCCCCGACGGGACTCGGCTTTCACGTCTTGGGGATGCAACTTGGCGACGCGGCCAGACGGTTGCGCCCGCCCGTTCGGCCAGCCATAGTGCGCGGGCTGGGCGGATCGGGCAATCCCCGTTTCTTCCGGTTAAGAAACTCATAATCGTCTAGGAGGATGCCAATGAGCGGGACACCTGCAGTTACTGGCGACAATACACTGTCGAACTCTTTTCTTGGCGAAACGATGCAAGTTTGCGTTGTCACCAAAGACTATCGTCGGACGATGGAGGGGCTGGTCAAGGCTGGAATTGGTCCTTGGCGGGTATTTACTTTCGGTCCAGACAATTGCACGGACCTGACACTGCACGGAAAGCCGGCAAAGTTTTCGATGAAGCTCTGCATGGCCTTCAGCGGCAGCATGTTTTGGGAAATCGTACAACCCGAGATGGGGGAAAGCATCTACACGGACTTCCTGGAGCGCCACGGCGAAGGCATCCACCACGTCGCCTTCGCCTGTGACGGCCTGCCGATGGCCGAGCGGATTGCCAAGTTCAAGGCAAATGGCTTCGACTGCATCCAGTCCGGGGTCTGGATGGGCAGGGTGCCCTGGGCCTACTTCAGCACCGAAGAGGCGACGGGGACGATCTTCGAGACCTTCGACATCCCGGCCGACTTCGTGATCCCCGAGCCCGAGGAGTGGTACCCGGCCCCGCCGCCCTCTGCCTGATCTGGCGCGGCGTTGCGGGCGTTGCATATCTGCCGCAGCCCGAGCCGCTTTCTCTGGCCGGGCGTCAAGGCTTGCTGGCGGACTGCGGGCGGGGCTATGGTCCGGCCCGCAGTTCGTGCGCACCTCCTTAGTGTGGGCCGGCGCGGCTGCCTATCCGGAAGGAACTTTTGAACGATGATTGGCAATCCCATGTTCCGCGGGTCCTGCACGGCGCTCATCACGCCGATGAAGGACGGTGCGGTGGACGCCGAGGCCTTTCAGCGCCTCTGCGCCTGGCAGATCGAGGAGGGGACGGACGCTCTGATCCCCGTTGGCACCACCGGCGAATCGCCGACGCTCTCTCACGAGGAGCACAAACAGGTGGTGGAACTCTGCATTGAGGTTGCCAAAGGCAAACGTCCGGTCATCGCGGGAACCGGCTCCAACTCGACGGCCGAGGCCCTGGAGCTGACCCTGCATGCCCAGGAGGCGGGCGCCGATGCGGTGCTGATCGTGACCCCCTACTACAACAAGCCGACGCAGGAGGGGCTCTACGCGCACTACCGCGCGATCCACGACGGCAGCGACATCCCGATCGTGATCTACAACATCCCGGGTCGCTCGGTCATCGACATGTCGGTCGAGACCATGGCGCGCCTGGCGGAACTGCCGCGCATCGTCGGGGTCAAGGACGCCAGCAACGACCTGACCCGGCCGGCGCGGACGCGTCTGGCGATCGATGCCGACTTCAGCCAGCTCTCCGGCGAGGATGCCACCATCATGGCCTTCCTCGGCACCGGTGGGCACGGCTGCATCTCGGTGACCGCCAACGTGGCGCCGGGACCGCTGTCGCGCATGCACAAGGCCTGGCAGGCGGGCGACGTGACCGAGGCGCTGGCGATCCATGACCGCCTGCAGCCGCTGCACGCCGCTCTCTTCGCCGAGAGCTCGCCGGCACCGGTGAAGTATGCGGCGAGCCTGCTCGGCCTCTGCGAGAACGAGCTGCGGCTGCCGCTGGTCACGGTGAAACCCGCGACCGAGGGCCTGGTCCGCGATGCCATGGTGAGTGCGGGGCTGCTGAACTAGCCACGCGGTCATCCGCGATCGTCGGATCCTCGGGCGCTGCGGCCGGGCCGGAGCGTCCGGGAGGAAATCGTAATCGGGGAGGGTACCACCGGCCGGTGCCCTCCCCATATCATCCGAACCATGAGCAAAGCAAAGAAGGGCAAGGACGAGCCGCGCCGCCTGGTGGCGCAGAATCGCAAGGCCCGCCACAACTATTTCATCGACGACACCATGGAGGCTGGCCTGGTCCTGACCGGGACCGAGGTCAAGTCGCTGCGTGCCGGCCGTGCCTCGCTGAACGAGGCCTTCGCTCAGGAACGGGGCGGCGAGTTCTACCTCCTGAACGCGCACATCCCCGAGTACGGGCCGGCCAACCGCTTCAATCACGAGCCCACGCGGGTGCGCAAGCTACTGCTACACCGCAAGGAGGTGGGCAAGCTGATGGGCCAGGTCCGCCGCGAGGGCATGACCCTGGTGCCGCTGTCGCTCTACTTCAATCACCGCGGCTTCGCGAAGTGCCAGCTGGGCCTCGCCCGCGGTAAGCGCCAGGTCGACAAGCGCGAGACCATCAAGGAACGGGACTGGAACCGCCAGCGCCACCGCCTGCTGCGCGCGAAGGGCTGATCGCGTTCGGCTACTCGTCGCCGCCCAGACGATCCAGGTCGAGAGAGAAGGTCAGCAAGAGCTGATGCTGGCTTTCCTTGCTGCGTCGCTGCTGCCATTGGTAGGCCGCCTTGACCCTGGTGGCACCGGTTAGCTGATAGCCGAAACCGCCCTGCACGCGGTTCTGGTTGAAGCCCTTCTGCGCGCCACCGTTGACATCGTTCACGTTGAAGAAGATCTCGTTGGAGGCGAAGGCCAGCCAGCGATGATCCTCGTCGATCCACTGCTGGCCGCCTATCAGATAGCGCAGGCGCAAGCTGACGCCGTCCACGCCTTGGATGAAGCGCTCCTCCAGGCGGAAGCGGTGGCTCAGCGGAAAATTCTTGAAGGGCTCGGTGTCGAAGTTGAACTGCTGCCAGGGACGGCTTTCCGCATGAGATCCGTCCTTGAAGCGTTCGAACTGGTCGTAGCCGGCGCTGATCTGGAAGGGCGCCTTCAGTTGGTAGTCGAGCCATGACCGCAGGAGCAGGGTTTGCCCGTTGCCGCTGTCGATCGCCGTGCGTCCCTGGACCTCGACATTGCCGGACAGCTCGTCGACGAGCTCTTTCTTGATGATAAAGGCGCTCCATAGGCCGAAGTTCTCGTCCGCAAGGGCAGCGGGGAGAGAGGCCGCCAGCAGGCCGAGCACCGCGAGCACCAGCCCGAAGGCCCGCATCAGCGCCTGCCACTGCTTCCGGTCAAAAGCTATGGCATCGTCTCCATCGGCAAGAGGGGAAGACCCGGTCATGGTGCCGGGCATTTTCGATGGATGGCTGTTCGGATGCGATGGTATCGATTGCCACGGGGGGGCGAACCGTTGGTTGCCGCGATCCCGGCGGCAAGGGAAAGGGCGCTGCGATGGACGAGCCGATACTGGACCTGGAGGGCGTTACGCTCTCGCCGCAGAAGGAGATGGTTCGGGTTTTCTACAAGGAGCTGTGGGATCACGCCGACAAGAGCCTCATTCCCACCCTGTTCCATGCAGACTTCACCTTCCGGGGCTCGCTTGGCCCGACCTTGGTCGGGCACGACGGCTTTGCCGGCTACGTCGACCTCGTGACCGCCGCCTTCGGCTCCTACACCACCGACGTCCTGGCAATGATCGAGGAGGGAGCACAAGTTAGCGGCAAGATGCGCTTCCACGGCTACCACCGCAAGGCGTTGTTCGACGTCGCCCCCAGCGGCCGGCACGTCTGGTGGATCGGTATGCCGATCTTCACCTTCGAGGCCGGCAAGATCCGCGACCTCTACGTCCTCGGCGACATCCACGGCCTCGTCGCGCGGATGAAGGGCGAGAGCAGCTAGAGCAGCTTCGCCTCGCACGCGCTCGGCTCCGTTACTCTAGCCATTTGTTTGTCCACGCAAATCGTCGTCGCAGACCAGTCCGTCTGCTCGGGATTTGCTCTAGCAGGCTGCTGAAAAACCCAGTCGCGTTGAGAGGGTAGATGTGATTCCCTTTTGCAGTGGGAAGCAGGAAGGGAAGGCAGGATGCGGGGTCAAGACGACGGCAGCGAGGGTCTGTTTTCCTACG
>JBJXHM010000023.1:0-31786 GCA_046233115.1 Rhodospirillaceae bacterium N.6G
GAGTGCAGCCCACTCAGCCACCTACCAAAGAAACCATCCGCAGCTCGCTCCGGAAAGCTGACCCATCAACACCAGCCAAAAACTTCCCGAAACGCCCCTCCCGCCGACTTTTTCAGCTGCCTGCTAGCGCAGATCAACTTCACAGCACAGCGCCGTGGCCAACGGTCTTCGCCAATTGCTTCATATCTGACAGTCTTGCATGCCCCCAGCGCGTATGTAAGAATAAACACAACACTTCAACGAGCGCTCCATCAGTCATAATAAAAATTTACCAGGCTCATAATAAAAAGGTTCAATGTCGATGAATCACATAAACATTAAAATAGATTCTATAAAATCAGAGCATTTTATTCGTAAATTATTGATATTCATTCCTGCTGCCACCTTTATTGTGGCTTATTTCCTACGAAGAAGCATTTCAATTGAACACTCATGGGAAAACAAAGACTCTGTCATGATTTCTAGCACTGCTTTTGGTCTGGTATCTAAGAATCAACACCTTTGGATAGCACTGTCTATTTCATTCTTCTTTTCCGCCCTCGCCCTTATCTACGTTTGTTATGGGCAGATAAAGAAATCTCGTTATGTAAAATTATCAAATGTTTTAACAATGGGTGCCGTAATTTTTATTGTACTGATTGGCGCTTCTGTATTTTTGTTTGGCCTATTACCCAATCAAGATCACTCTTCTTTTACAAATGTTTACGAATATCTTAGCAAAAAATTTGAAATCAGCACAAATGATCAAATTAAGTACAATTTTATGAACAATATAATATATCTATATTATGCAATTGGCCTAATATCTTTGTCATTTTTGTCTATTGCAGCATATTCTTTAACTAATATTCCGAATAGCGATAAAATACGAGCACAGAATATACGAGAAAACATTGTCACGCTCAAGCATATGCTCTATATTGGGGCAACTTGCCTTGTGCTTTTGTATTTATCCATTGATTTTTACCTTAATACCTTTTCTAGTATCGCGCAATCTATAGTAGTTGAAGATGGAAATGGAAATATCATTTCCTATTCCAAAAATATCAAAGAATCAATAATACATTTATTTAATGGATATACAGCATTTTGGGGAATAATACTTACACTTGTGTTAATATTGACATTCTTACCGTCTTATTACTTCCTCTCAACGGCAGCTGTGGCGTATGCAAACGAGAAGGCGCAAGTAGAAAGCACGGAGGACAACGACCGCACGCCAGAAGAGATCATGCGTCTCGAAGGATTCAATCTCTCTTTTGGCTCCATGGCATCCACGGGCGTTGCCATGCTTTCACCGATCCTGACGGGCACGATATCCGAACTTCTCAAGAGCAGCCTCTCTTGACGTGGCTGGATAAACCTCCCCGCCGCCCGCAATAGCACCAGTATGCGGCCTGCATTGTTCGTTAGTGCTGCTTTGGGTGGAGAGAGTTAAAGCCCGTAGCGCTGTTTCAAGCGGAAGAGCTCGACCAGGGCGGCGTCGCGGCGCTCGATCAAAGTCGCCTCGTCCTGGCGCTTCAGCTCCTCCTCCAGGCCGGCCACCAGCGCCTGCTTGACTGCCTCGCTGAGATGCGGGGTGCCGTGCTCCTTCCAGCGCACCTCCTGGGTCGGCCCCAGATGGTCGAGATAATGGCGGTAGCCGCCGGGGCCGCCGCCCATGTGATAGGTCAGGTGCGGCCCCATCAGGGCCCAGCGCATGCCAGGCCCGTAAGCGATGGCGCGGTCGACGTCCTCGACGCTGGCGATCCCCTCCTGCACCGCATAGACCGCCTCGCGGTAGAGCGCGGAGGTCAGCCGGTTGGCGAGGTGGCCCACCATCTCCTTCTTCACCCGGATGGTGACCCGCTCCATTGCCTTGTAGAAGGCCTCGGCGCGCTCCATCGCCGCCTCCGAGGTCAACTTGCCCGGCACCAACTCCACCATCGGCACCAGGTGCGGCGGGTTCATCGGATGGGCGACCAGGATGCGCTCGGGATGCTCTGCCTCGGCCTGGATGTCGCTGGCCAGCAGCGAGGAGGTCGAAGAGGCGATCACCACCTCGGCCGGCAGCACCGCCTCCAGCGCCGCCACCACCTCGCGCTTCACCCCGATCCTGTCGGGCGAGTTCTCCTGCACGAAGGTGATGCCGCTGAGGTCGGACAGCTCCGAAATCAGTTCGGCCTTGCCCGGCGTGTCGCTGGTCGTCAGGCCGAGGCTCGCCAGCGCCGGCCAGGCCGCGTCGATGAAGGGCTGCACGCCGGCCGCGCTCTCCTGGTTCGGCTCGAACACAACGACCTCCGCGCCGCGTGCCAGGAAAAGGCTGGCCCAGCTCTTGCCGATCAGGCCACCGCCGATGATCGCCACCCGCTCAGTCTTAGACATGCTCTCTCTCCAATTCCTGCAAGCGCTCAGTCTTCTCGCGGAAACTCGGCCTCGAAGGCCTCTTTCGTCACCCCGGCCGGCAGCTTGGCCGCCACCTTGGCGTCCAGTTCCAGCCCCCAGGTGTTGATCATGCAGCCGAGAATCACGTACATGCCGTGGATCGCCATGATGTCCAGCAGTTCCTCGGCCGAATAGTGCTGCGCCAGCTTGGCCAGGCTCGCGGACGAGAGGCCGCGGCGCTCCAGCAACTCGTCGATGGCGTCGAGCAGCAGGGCCTCGTCGGCGGCCCAGCCGGGGGCCGAGCCACCCTGCTTCACCCGCTCGATCTCTTCCAGGGTGAGACCGCAAGCGAGCGATCTTTCGACATGAGAGCCCCACTCGTACCAGGCGCGCATGTGGATCCCGACGCGCAGGATCACCAGCTCGCCCTTGCGGCGCCCCAGCGCACCACCTTGCACCGAGTAATTGCGAAAGCTCCACCAGGCCCTTAGAAACTCGGGATGGTTGGCGAGCAGCCGATGGACATTGATGGGGTCGCCCTTCATGTCGGCGAGCACATGCGAGAGCGAGGGGTCCCAGGCCTCGTTGGCGAGGGGCGCGAGCGTCATTGCGTCGGTCATGGCTGGTTTCCTCCGTAGCGTCCTGCCCATAAGCGAGCCTGGCGCAAACCTGTCAAGCCGCCGCCGGCTCAAAGCTGCTTTCGGCTTTGTGCCCGGACCGAGGGTATTTTAGGAGACGACATAAATCACTGAACGGACAGGGCCTTAGATGGCGTGAACGGAACCGCACCTATCCTTTCGTACAGATTGACATATCCGCGCCACAAACTTGTAATGGCTGTAGTCGATGCCACCCTGCCCGCCCAGATCAAAAGGGCAAAGGGTAACCGGGCATCGCAAGGGTTTATGGGTTTGGGCCGCTGCGACAGCAGGGTCCTCAAGGGGTCGCGAAGCTTCAGGACCAGCCTTCGCGACATATCGTGCGGAACTTGAACCGACACCAGCTTCCTCCTTTGGTTCAGGAACTTCACGAGACAAAGGGGCGGGACGAAGATCCACCGGACCACCGCAACGACTGGTGCTCTTCGTCCCCCCTACCTCTCATCAAGATGCGCTGTACCCACGGTCCAGTCCAACCGTCGGCCTCTCGCGTCTGGGCTGCTTCTCTTTCCAAAAAAGCTACCCAAGCTATTGAAATCAAACGGCCTTCAAGGCAGAAGCACGACTTGACCGCCGGTCGTCTGGTGCCGGAAGGCGGGCGAGCCCATCTCTCTGAGCGTGCCGCGGCCAGATCGGAGAGGTTGCAGAGTCACCCTGCCGTGGCTGCGGAGTCGATATTGGAGAGAGGGAAAGACCCATGCCGAGCGATCGTCAAGGCAACCCGCTGAAGGGGGCATCGACCAAGGCCGCGGAGGCCTACGACCAGGCCCTGCGGGCCTTCAACATCTATCGCGGCGATCCGGTCGCATTGGTTGAGGAGGCCATCGCCGAGTCACCCGACTTCGCCATGGCGCAGATCCTGCGGGCCTACCTCATGGGCCTCGCCACCGAGCCGGCCGGTACCGAAGAGGCCAAGGCGACTCTGGGCAGGCTGAAGACGCTGTCGCTCGACGAGCGCGAGGCCTCGCACCTGGCAGCACTGGAGGCTCTGGTCGCCGGCAACTGGACCGGGGCGGCACTGCTGCTCGACCGACACAACCTGCGCTTTCCGCACGACCTGCTGGGGCTGCAGTGCGGCCACCTGATGGACTTCTACCGGGCCAACAACCGCGACATGCGCGACCGCATCGCCAGGGCGCTGCCGCGCTGGTCACCGGAGATGCCAGGCTACTCCATCGTCCTGGGCTTCTATAGCTTCGGCCTGGAGGAGGCCGGCGACTACGCCCGGGCCGAGGCCGCCGGCCGCGAGGCCCTGGCACTGGAGCCGCTGGACTGCTGGGCGCACCATGCCGTCGCCCACGTGATGGAGATGCAGGGCCGGGCCGAGGACGGCATCGGCTGGATGATCGCGCGCGAGCCGCACTGGAGCGGCGACGACAACTTCTTCCGCGTGCACAACTGGTGGCACCGGGCGCTCTATCACCTCGACCTCGAGCAGATCGACGAGGCGGAAGCCCTCTACGACGGCCCGGTCCGCGGCGACCGCAGTGCGGTGGCGCTCGACCTGGTCGATGCCTCGGCCTTGCTCTGGCGCCTCACCCTCCTCGGCCGCGATCAGAGCGTCCGCTGGGGTGAGGTGGCCGAGACCTGGGACCAGCATGCCGACGGCAAGCTCTACCCCTTCAACGACCTGCACGCCGCCATGGCCTACCTGGGTAGCGGCCGAGAGAGTGAGGTCGAGCGCCTGTTGGCGGCCTACCGCAGCAATGCCGCGGCCGAGAGCGAGGTGGGCGCCTGGGCGCGCGAGCTGGGCCTGCCGCTGATCGAGGGCTTCCAGGCCTTCTGGCACGGCGACCACGAGACCGCGGTCGCGCGCCTGCACCCCAGCCGTTACATCGTCAACCGCTTCGGCGGCAGCCACGCCCAGCGCGACGTGATCGACTGGACCCTGACCGAGGCGGCGCTGCGCGGCGGCTTCACCGACCTGGCCGAGGGCCTGGCCGCAGAGCGCCTGGCGCTGAAGCCGCACAGCCCGGTCAACCGCGGCTTCCTCAGGCGGGCCGCAGCATAGACCGCCCAGTCATTGCGGGAGGCGACCCGACCCCGGTCAGGTCGCCTCACCGCACTCGGCACGCGCGCGCTGGCGGTAGAGGTCGCGGTCGAAGTCGGTGATCGGATCGTCGGCCGGATGCGCATCGATCAGCATCTTGACCCGGCCGTCCACGCAGGTCGTCAGCGCGCTGTCGGGCGTGTTCTGTGCGGCCTCCAGCCGATCCCGGTTGGAATAGACCAGCAGCGCGACGCCGAGGACCACAATCAAGAGGGCGATCAGGCGGGCGACCATGGAATCGAGGAAGGCCTTGCGTCTGGCTCTGGGCGACATGGCGGTCACTCCTTCTTGGCGATCGGCAGGTTGGTGAGCAGGTTCTGCGGTTTCATCCGCAGCACCTTGTCCGGCCCCATGGCGAGGCCGAGGTAGACGGGCTTGCCGCGTAGCGCCGGCGCGACCACGCTGCGCTCGCGGAACTCCATCCGGAAGAGGGCCAGCAGGCGCGAGAGGGCGTCGTTCGGTGGTGCCTCACCCTGGTAGAGCGCGTTCAGGATCCGGGTCGCCTCGGCATCCAGACCGATATGCCAGGACCAGCGCTCGTCGCGGATCGACTGCAGCGGCTGGATGCGCACCTCCAGGCCCAGCAGGTGCCGCAGCCAGGTCTCCATCACCCGGGCGAAGGCATCCTGCGCCGCCTCGGTAAATCGGAAGTCGATCGCCATGTCGAAGCGGTCGGAGCGCGCCCAGTAGCCCTGCTTGTTCTCCTCGGTCAGGATGTCGAGCGTGACCTCCGGCAGCGGCGTGCCGGCCTCCTTCAAGAGCGCCCCCAGCCCGGCAAAGCCACCGGTCTTGCTGCGCATCTCGACGATCTCCTGGTCGGCCAGGATCATCTGGCCATTGTCGGTGGAGACGCTCTGCTCGCGGAAGAAAAGCTCGGCCGCGCGCACCCGCCAGGGGTCGTCGCAGCGGTCCAGCATGGCGCGCAGCAGCAGGTGCACGAGCTGGTCGATGAAGACCGGTGGCACCGAGATCGGCTTGCCGGAGGTGAAGAGCCCCAGATAGCCCGCTTCCAGGCTACCGGCGGCCAGCAGGTGATCGCGCCAGTCCAGCACGACGCGGTAGTTGTCGGCCGTGTCGGCGTCCGCGAAGGCGGTAAGCTCGGCGTCCGCGACCGACCGGAAGGGCTCCTCCATCAAGGCATCGAAGAGGCGGTGCTCGGCCGCGCAGGACTCGGCGACGGGATGGATCTCCGGCCGGGTCAGGTAGGCGCGAATCAGGTCCGGGGTCACCGCCAGCCAGCCCTCGGCGGTCTTGTGGGTCAGGTGGTAGCCGGCCGACTTCCAGAAGTCAGGCATCGTCGGCGACCTCCCAGACCTTGGCGTGCGGCGCCTCGGCGGGCGGCTCGACCAGGCGGAAGCGCTCGCGGATCTCTCCATTTTCGTCGAAGCGCCGCTCGACCGCGAAGAGCCGGTTGATCGGCGCCTCGCGGCAGAGCTCCAGTGCGAAGCCGATCTCCTCCTCGGCGACCGGCAGGGCCGCGGCGCGGTCCGGGGCGCCGTAGTGCTCGACGAAGTGTGCCGCTAGAACCTGCGTCAGCCGCACCAGTTCCGCCTCGGGGCACTCGGCGACGGTGACGAAGGTGGAGCGGCCGAAGCTCTCGAGCGAGAGAAAGCCGTTGGCGAAGGCCTGCCGCTCCTTGCCAAGCGGCGGCGCACTCAGTCCGGCAAAGGCAAAGGCGCCTGAGACCGCCCACTCGTCCGGGCCGGCGGCGCGCGGGAAGACCTGGGCGTCGGAGCCGTCGAAGCGGATGGTCCGCAGCAGCTTGCGACTAGCCATGGCCCGGCACCTCCCCGGCCTCACCCAACAGACTCTCAGGTTCGAGCAGGAGCATGCCGCCCTCGGCCTCGACCAGCAGGCTGCCGTGCTCGTCCAGGCCGACCGGGCGGCCGCTCCTGCGCGTCTCGTCCTGCTGCCAGGAGAAACGATCGGCCTTGGGGTCGTGGCGGCCCCACCAGAGCTGGTGGACTTGGCGGAAGCCGCTGTCCTCCCAGGTGTCGATCCAGACCAGCAGGTGCCGGGCGAAGGCCTCGGCCCAGTCGACCACGGAGAGCTCCACCGCCCCCTCGTTGGCCAAGGTCGTCCGGTCAAGATAGATACCGGGCTCGGCGCCCTCGCTGTCGGGATGCACCCGTGCCGTCAGGCCGACGGCGAGCCAGAGCGGCGCGCCGTTCTCGTCCCACTCCGGCGCCATGGCCAGGCGCACCCGCCCGACCGAGGCGCCGTTCACCAGGATCCGGTCCGGCCAGCGGTAGTGGATCGCCAGCTCCGGCGGGGCGATGGCACCGACCGCATCGCCGAAGGCGACGGCGGCCAGGAACAGCATCTCCCAGCAGCGGCGCGGCTCCACCTCGGGACCCAGCACCACCGCCAGATCGAGGTCCGCGGCGCTGTCGGTCAGGTAGAAGGCGCCGACCTCGGCGGTGCCGGCACGACAGGCCTGGACGGCCTCGGCCAGCGCGTCGCTCCCGGCAGGAAGCGGCGGCTGGGCCAGCAGCAAAGGCGGTAGGGATAGAGTCTGCACGGGCTCGACCGGATCTAGTCGCCCAGCTCGATCTCACCGTCGATGCGGTGGGCGAGATCGGTGCCCTCGGCGGTGATCACCGCGCTCACCTTCAGCTTGCCGCCGCTGAGGCCGGCTTCTCGGACCACCCGCTCGATCTCATGCTGCGAGGTCACGCCCACCTGCTTCAGGAACTTGCGCAGGGAGAGGTTGAAAGCTTCGCTGTTGGTCGGGTCGCTCATGGTTCGTCCTCCTATTTGACTATGCTTGGCTTTCCTATCGGCCGGGCACGACGAGCTGTAAAGCCTCTCGCGCGTCCTGCCGCCAGACCGCGAGCGCAAGGCGCGTGCCCGGTCTCGAGAGGGCAATGGCGCGGCGCCAGTCGCCGGGGTTGAGGATCCGCTGCGGACCCGCCTCAAGGATGCGGTCTCCCGGCAGGAGACCGGCGGCGGCCGCGGCCCCTCCGGCCGGCACCCGGGCTACCAGCGGCCCCAGCGGCCCCTCGGCGTCCTGCGGCAGCGGGCGGAAGGCCAAGTCGACCTTGGGCCAGGCCACCGGCCCGCCGCGGCGGAGATCCGGCAAGGCCGCCTGGATCAGGGCCGTGGAGACCGCGAAGTTCACGCCGATATCGGCGTCCGAACCCTTGGTGAAGATGGCGGAGAGCAGGCCGACCAGCCGCCCCTCGGCGTCGACCAGCGCACCGCCGGACATGCCGGGATTGACCGCCGCATCGCTCTGCAGGAAGTCCTCGACCGGATTGAAGCCGACGCCGGCCCGCTCGCTGGCCGAGAGCACGCCGCAGCTCAGGCTGAGCCCCAGCCCGAAGGCGTTGCCGATGGCGCAGACCGGCTCGCCCAGCGCCGGCGCCGCCGCCTGCTCCAACGGTGCCAGGTCGACGGGCACACTGAGCAGCGCCAGGTCGCTGGCGCGGTCGCGACCGACCAGGCTGGCCGCATAGGCGACGCCCTCGGCGGTGCGGACACGGAACTCCTTGGCGTTACCCAGCACGTGATCGGCGGTCAGCAGCAGAGTTGCCCCTTCGGCCGTCGCAACGGCGACCGCGGAGCCTTCCGGCTCCTCGCTGTCGGGCGGCAGGCCCTGCCAGAGCGGCAGCAGGCTCACCACCGAGGGCAGCGCCGCGGCCGGGCCGGCGGCCGCCGGCGGGGCGAGGCCGGACCAAAACAGGACGAGGGCGACCAGCTGGAGGGCAATCGGCCTCACTCCTCGGCGACGATGCGGGCCTCCTCGCCAGGGCCGAGTCGCACGCTCTGGTGGTCGCTGTAGGTGTAGGCGACCGAGGTGTCGAAGGAATGCAGGGCGAAGTAGGCCCCGACCGAGATCACCACGATGGCCAAGAGGCTGCAGAGAAAGGCTTTCATGCGCTTGGATCACTCCTGCTCCTTGCGGTCTCGGGGGAGGTCGTTCCCCTGCGTCTCGCGGGCGGCGCCGGCAGAGCCGGAACCCGCTGCATCGCCCTCGCCCAGGGTCGCCTCCTTCAGGAAGGCGATCAGGGCATCGCGCCGGGCGGGGTCGGTGATGCGCTGGATCGGCATCTTGGTGCCCGGCGTCACCACGTCCGGCCCGTGGTCGAAGAGAGCGCCGATGGTCTCCTCGTTCCAGATGATATCGGACTTCAGCAGCGCCTGCGAATAGGGATAGCCCGGCAGCGATCCCGCCTGGCGCCCAAACAGGCGGTAGAGCGTCGGCCCGGCCCGGTTAGCGTCGTCGGCCGTCAGGGTATGGCAGACGCTGCACTTGCGCTGGAACTCCCGAGCGCCGGGGCTCAGTCCCTCGCTCAGGTGAAAGCGGCGCGGCTGCTCGGCCGGCTCCGGCAGCGGCTTCGGCGGCCCGGTGAGGTCGACCGAATAGACCGAATCGTCGAGGCCGGCGAGCCAGAGCCGCTTGCCGCCGGTACCGAAGGCTAGGCCCCAGACCGGGCCGCCGTTGTTGAAGAGGTCCTGCTCTTGCTGCCAGTCGGCGGTGCGCCAGGTTACGACCTGCCCCTCGCCGGACCCGGCCGCGAGCCGGCTGCCGTCGGCGGAGAGCGCCAGGGCCATGACCGGGCGCTGGAAGTGGTAGAGTTCCCTCGCCTCGCCCTCGTCAGAGACCAGCAGCACCGCGCCGTCGACCGTGCCGATGGCCACGCCCTGTGGCAGCGCCTTCACCACGTTGATACCCCAGCCCTGTTCGCGCACCACGCGGTGCGGCACGATCCGGTCGTCGTCCGGCAGGGGCAGGCTCCAGAGCCTGAGGCTGCCGTCGCCGCCGCCGCTATAGAGGCGCTTGCCGTCGGGCGAGAGGGCGACGGCGTTGACCCGGTCGCGGTTGCCCTGCAGGTGCGCCAGCACGCGGCCGGCCTCCAGGTCGATCAGCAGCACCTGCCGGTCCCACTTGGCCACCGCGGCCAGGTGGCTGTCGGCCGAGACATCGACGTCCAGCGCCTTGACCGCGGTCTCGCCGAAGCGGCCGAGTTGCGCGCCGCTCTCCAGGTCCCACAAGATGGCGGTGCCGTCGTCCGAGACCGAGATCGCCCGCGTGGCGTCGGGCAAGAAGGCCGCATCGTTGGCCGCGGCCTCGTGGCCGACCAGGCGCTGCAGCACCCGGACTTCTTCGCCCGTCACCTTCCAGAGCATGACGGTGTAGTCGAAGGAGGCGGTCAGCAGACGATCGCCCGTCGGCGCGGCCACCACGGACTTCACCGGGCCGCCGTGGCCGACCAGGCGGTCAGGCTCGGCGCCGGCCGGTCCCGCCGTTGCCAGCACCGCCAAACCGAGACCGCAGAGAGTTGCCCTGACCACCATCAAGCCGACCATCGAGCCCTTGCGAGGACTATTCAGCCGCCTGGGCGACGCCCTTGCGCTCGGCCCGCTCCTTGGCCTCGACCTCGGCCGCCCAAATGGAGTGATGCTCGTGCGCCCAGTTGCGGTCGACCCGGCCGCTGCCCATGGCGTCGTAAGCGCCCTCCATGCCGACGGAGCCGATGTAGATGTGAGCCAGGATGATGCAGATCATCACGATGGCCACCACCGCGTGCCAGACCTGGTTCAGTTGCTGCTCCAGGATCGCCTGGTAGGGCGGTTCCGGCAGGCCGAGGTAGGCCGGTATGTCGATGCCGATCGACTTCAGCTCCTCGAAGGTCGCAGCGAAGAAGTGGGTCTCGAAGGGGAAGAGCAGCGCCCAGCCGCTGAGCGACAGCGAGAGACCGCCCACGATCACCGACCAGAAAATCAGTTTCTGGCCCGCGTTGAACTTCTTCGCCGGCGGATGCAGGCCCTTGAACAGGACCCCGCCGCCCATCGCGAGCCACTTGATGTCGCCAAGGGTCGGCAGGTTGTGCAGCACCCACATGAAGAAGACCAGGATCAGGCCGGCCATGAAGGCGAAGGAGACGTAGTTGTGCACCAGCTTGCCCCAGATCGCGATCGCCGCGAAGGCGTCCTTGCCGATCAGCGGGATGATCAGGGTACGGCCGAACAGCAGATTCAGCCCGGTCAGCGCCAGCAGGATGAAGGAGATCGCCAGCAGCCAGTGGCCGAAGCGCTCGATTCCCTTGAAGCGCTGCAGGGTCTCGCCGGCCTTGCCGTGCTCGATGCGGATGCGGCCGCGAATCGCGAAGAAGGCGGCCAGCAGGACGATGACGCCGATCAGCGCCCAACCGCTGTAGTCCTTGAACGGGCCGTTGCGGAAGGCCTGCCACTGCTCGCCGCCCGACTGCACCATGATGCCGGCCTTGCTGTCGGGGATGGAGACGCGTCCCTCGATACCATGCCGGACCTCACGCCAGATATCGGAATCCGAGGCTGTGCCGAGGGTATCGCCCGGAACGCCGCCATCGGTCGGCCCGCTCAGCGCGGGGTCGTCGTCCAGGCGCACGGAGCCGGACTGCGCGAAGCCCTCTGCAGGCCAGAGCGCGAGGGCAGCCGGCAGCAGCAGCGCCAGGGCCAGGAGGACAGCCAGCCGGAACTGCCAGCGCGTCCGGTTGCCTGAAGCGTAAGTGCCTGTCATGGCATCGGTCCTTGCTTCCCGGTCCGATCCTCCGCACCCGCGTCGCGCCCGGAGGTCGCCCGTATCCTTAAGAGTGTCGTGTCCGTCTCAGAGTCAGCCCCGGAGACAGAGAGGCCCGGAGACAGAGAGGCCCGGAGACAGAGCAGTCCCGAGCCTCGCCATCGTTCGACCTTCGCCGCCGCTGGTCCGGATCCGGACCAGCGGCCGGGCGCGGGAACAGGGGAAGCGGCCGCCGGCCCGGGCCGCTAGACCCGGACCGCCAGCTGCCACCTCACCCCAACCAAAGGGAGCGATCAGCTACCGCCCTTCTGCCCATAGGCCGTGCCCCAGCCCCAGGCACCGGAGCCGAAGCCGCGGGCGACGATGCGCTCGCGGTAGATCTGCGAGACGGTGTTGCCGTCGCCGGCCAGCAATGCCTTGGTCGAGCACATCTCCGCACAGAGCGGCAACTTGCCCTCGGCCAGACGGTTGCGGCCGTACTTCTGGAACTCGATCGCCGAATTGTCCGGCTCCGGTCCGCCGCCGCAGAAGGTGCACTTGTCCATCTTGCCGCGGGAACCGAAGTTGCTGGACTGCGGGAACTGCGGCGCGCCGAAGGGGCAGGCATAGAAGCAGTAGCCGCAACCGATGCAGAGGTCCTTGGAGTGCAGCACCACACCGTCTTCGGTCTGGTAGAAGCAGTCCACCGGGCAGACCGCCATGCAGGGCGCGTCCGAGCAGTGCATGCAAGCCACCGAGATCGAGCGCTCGCCGGGCTCGCCGTCGTTCAGGGTGACGACGCGGCGCCGGTTCACACCCCAGGGGATCTCGTTCTCGTTCTTGCAGGCCGTGACGCAGGCGTTGCACTCGATGCAGCGTTCCGCGTCACAGAGGAACTTCATTCTAGCCATGGTTCGTTTTCCTCCTCAGGTCACGCCCGTTCGATGCGACAGAGCGTGGCCTTGGTCTCCTGCATCTGGGTGACGCTGTCGTAGCCGTAGGTCTGCGCGGTGTTGCAGGCCTCACCCAGGACATAGGGATCGGAGCCCTTGGGATACTTCGCGCGCTGATCCTCGCCCTGCCACCAGCCACCGAAGTGGAAGGGGGTGAAGACGACGCCGCGTCCGACGCGCGGGGTGAACAGCGCCTTGACCAGGATCTTTCCGCCGTCGGGGCCGTAGAGCCAGACCATCTCGCCGTCGCGCACACCGATGGTGTTGCCGTCGGCCGGGTTGATCTCGACGAACATCTCCTGCTGCAGCTCTGCCAGCCACTTGTTGGAGCGGGTCTCGTCGCCGCCGCCCTCGTACTCCACCAGGCGTCCCGAGGTCATGATCATCGGGTAGTCCTTGGTGAAGTCCACCTTCTGGATGGATTCGTAGAGGGTCGGCACACGCCAGAAGGTCTTGTCCTGATAGGTTGGATAGTCCGCCACCAGGTCGCGACGCGGCGTGTAGAGCGGCTCGCGGTGGATCGGCACCGGGTCCGGGAAGTTCCAGACCACGGTGCGGGCCTTGGCATTGCCGTAGGGAGCGCAGCCGTGCTTGATCGCAACCCGCTGGATGCCGCCGGAGAGGTCGATCTTCCAGTTGACCCCGTCGACGTTGTCGCCGCCGATGGCCTCGATCGTCGAGCGCTCATCCGCTGTGAGATCGCCGTCCCAGCCGAGCTTCTTCAGCATCCCCATGGTGAACTCCGGGTAGCCGTCCTTGATCTCGGAGCCGACCGGGTAGTTGGATTCGGCCAGGAGGTTCTGGCCGTCCCGCTCGACGCCGAAGCGGGCCCGGAAGCCCATGCCGCCCTCGGCCACCGGGATGGAGGTGTCATAGAGGTTGGCGGAACCGGGGTGCTTCATCTCCGCGGTGCCCCAGCAGGGCCAAGGCAGACCGTAGAACTCGCCGTCGCAGGGGCCGCCGAGCGCACGCAGAGAGGTGCGGTCGAAGGTCTGCTGGTTGGCCATGTGCGCCTTCAGCCGCTCCGGGCTCTGCCCGGTATAACCGATGGTCCACATGCCGCGATTGAACTCGCGGGTGATGTCCTCGATCGAGGGCTCGTCACCGTTGACGGCGATGTTCTTGTACATCTCGTCGGCGAAGCCGAGCTTCTTGGCCAGCAGGTAGTTGATGACGTGATCCGGCTTGGAATCGAACAGCGGATCGATGACCTTGTCACGCCACTGCAGCGAGCGGTTGGACGCGGTGACCGAGCCGTAGGTCTCGAACTGCGTCGTCGCCGGCAGCAGGTAGGTGCCGTTCTGCCGATCCTGCATGACCGCGGTCATGGTCGGGAAGGGATCGATCACCACCAGGATGTCCAGCTTCTCCATCGCCTTCTTCATGTCCGGCAGACGGGTCTGGCTGTTCGGCGCATGGCCCCAGAAGACCATGGCCCTGGTGTTGTCGGGCTGCTGCAGGTTCTCCTTGGCCTCCAACACGCCGTCGATCCAGCGCGAGACCGGGATCCCCTTCTCCTCCATCATGAAGCGGTCTTTGCCGTCCGCCGTCTTCATGGTGGCGAAGCGGGCCGCCATGTCCTCGTAGGGCACGTCCCAGACACGCGACCAGTGGCCCCAGGCCCCCTTGGAGAGGCCGTAGTAGCCCGGCAGGGTGTCGGCCAGCACGCCCAGGTCGGTCGCGCCCTGCACGTTGTCGTGGCCGCGGAAGATGTTGGTCCCGCCGCCGGCCCGGCCCATGTTGCCCAGTGCCAGCTGCAAGATGCAGTAGGCCCGGGTGTTGTTGTTGCCGTTGGTGTGCTGGGTGCCGCCCATGCACCAGATCACGGTGCCCGGACGGTTGTTCGCCATGGTGCGGGCAACGCGCTTCAACTGGCTGCCCGGCACGCCAGAGATGCGCTCGACCTCGTCCGGGCTGTACTTGGCGACCTCCTCGCGGATCTGGTCCATGCCCCAGACACGCTGGCGGATGAACTCCTTGTCCTCCCAGCCGTTGTCGAAGATGTGCCAGAGCAGGCCCCAGACCAGGGCGACGTCGGTGCCCGGCCGGAAGCGCACGTACTCGTCGGCATGGGCCGCGGTCCGGGTGAAGCGCGGATCGCAGACGATCAGCGGAGCGTTGTTCTCCTCCTTCGCCTTCAGCACGTGCAGCAGCGAGACCGGGTGCGCCTCGGCCGGGTTGCCGCCGATGATGAAGATCGAACGCGAATTGTGGATGTCGTTGTAGGAGTTGGTCATCGCGCCATAGCCCCAGGTGTTGGCAACACCCGCGACCGTGGTGGAGTGACAGATACGCGCCTGGTGATCGACGTTGTTCGTGCCCCAGAAGGCAGCGAACTTGCGCACCATGTAGGCCTGCTCGTTGTTGTGCTTGGCAGAGCCCAGCCAGTAGACCGAGTCAGGGCCGGAGCTCTCGCGGATCTCCAGCATCTTGTCGCCGATCTCGTTGATGGCATCGTCCCAGGAAAGGCGCTGCCACTTCCCGTCCACCATCTTCATGGGATACTTCAAGCGGCGTTCGCCATGGGCATGCTCGCGCACCGCAGCGCCTTTGGCGCAGTGCGAGCCCAGATTGAAGGGCGAGTCGAAGCCGGGCTCCTGCCCGATCCACACGCCGTCCTGCACCTCCGCCATCACGGTGCAGCCCACCGAGCAGTGGGTGCAGACCGACTTGATCATGTTGGAGTTGGCGTCGATGCCGTTCGTCGCCGCCTCGGCCTCGCGGACCATGCCGCCACCGAGGCCGCCGGCAGCCGCAAGGCCACCGACCGCAATGCCGGACCGCTTCAAGAAGGTCCGGCGGTCAACCGCTTGATTCGTCAGCTCTTGGCGGGCAGACGACAAGCGGGGGCCTCTCGCTACCCCGTTTGTCTTCTTCCTGAGCATAGCTGTCTCCCATCTTATAGCGAGTGCTCGGGGTCGTTCAGCGCCCCGGACCTCGCGAAAACTCGTCCGATCGACGATGATCTCTGCGCGTTACGCGCCGCTTTGGGCGGCTAGAAACGGGCCGTGTCGTAGTAGGACTTGACGTGATCGGTCTCGGCATAGCCGCCTTCGGGCTTCGCCGGCGCAGCCGCCTTGGCCGTGCCCGAGACGAGGCCTCCGGCTGCCAGCGCGGCACCGCCAGCGACCGAGCCCACGCCGAGTTTCAGAAACCCGCGCCGACCCGAGCGAAGCTTGGTGTCTTCCTGGTCCATCGTTCAGCAACCCTCCTTGCTCTCCAGGTACCACCGGGCCTTTCGGACCCGGTCAGGGCCCCGCCCCGGCGTCAGCCGCCGGACGGGCCGTTTCTCCGTCACGTCATGGCAAAGGCTGCGGTCTCGATCTCCATCAAGAGGCGTCCGATGCGGCCGACGGGCCGGTAGAAATGCGAAGACTGCGCGACCTCGAGGTCGCGAAAGAAATGCGGCGCCCAAGACGCCAGGTGATCGTCGAAGAAGCGGCGCTGGGCGGCCAGCGGGTCATCGGCGGCGAAGCGGCCGGCGATCAGACCCGCCATCACCTCCAGGATGAAGGCGATGTGATCTTCCGGCTCCTTCACCTCGGCCG
Organism: Rhodospirillaceae bacterium N.6G; assembly: GCA_046233115.1. Lineage (GTDB taxonomy): Bacteria > Pseudomonadota > Alphaproteobacteria > Kiloniellales > JACOMY01 > JACOMY01. Next base: position 16,059 of record JBJXHM010000023.1, read on the forward strand.
CACGCTCCGCGCCCAGCGTGCGCAGGTCGCCGCGCAGCCGCGCCAGCGGCTTCTCGTTGAGGAAGCCCGTCAGGTAGTACGAGGCGTAGGGCACCAACTCGCCGCGCCCCAGCCCGATGAAGAGATCCTGGTATTCCTCGGACGATGCCTGCGGCGTGGTCGCGGCCGCAGCCTCGGCCAGCGCAGCGACGGCAGAACCGAATTCACCGGCCTCGCCCTGACTCGCAGTCAGCAGGCGCAGCAGATCCTCTCCCGGCGGCGCGGCAAGCAGCGTCGACAGCAGCCCGTAGATATCGGCCCGCTGACGCTCTTCCTCAGCTATTGGCGCGGATGTGCGCAATCCCATCCCTGATCAACCTACAACCCTGAACTCAGCCTTGTTCTTGTTCTTGAAGTCTCAGGGTCCGTCAGGTTGCGGATCTTTGCAATGGGATTAAATGAGAACAAGTCGCATTCGCGAAATTTTGAATGCAAAATTCAGCGTCTTTGCGCTTTATTTTCCCAACCACTCTTTGCCCTGCGCCGGGAGCCCGCCCCTCCCGACTATTGCTGCAATGCACAAGCCCTCGGAACCTACTCCATGATGATCTGCGGGGCGCGTGCGCCGGCCAGCTCCTTCTCCTCGCCGATCCTGGCCCAGACCCTGGCGGCGATCTCCTTGTAGAGCTCGGCATGCGGTCCGTCCGGGTCGGCGACCACGACCGGGGTCCCAGCGTCCGAGTTCGCACGGATCTCCATGTGCAGCGGCACCTCGCCGAGGAAAGGCACGCCCAGGCGCTCCGCCTCCTGGCGCGCGCCGCCGCTGCCGAAGATGTCGGCCCGCTCGCCGCAGGAGGGGCAGAGGAAGTAGCTCATGTTCTCGATGATGCCCAAGAGCGGCACCTCGACCTTGCGGAACATGTTGAGCCCCTTGCGCGCGTCGATCAGGGCCAGGTCCTGCGGCGTGGAGACGATGACGGCGCCGGCCAGCGGCACCTGCTGGGCCATGGTGAGCTGCGCGTCGCCGGTGCCGGGCGGCATGTCCACCACCAGCACGTCCAGCTCGCCCCAGGCCACCTCCCGCAGCATCTGCGCCAGCGCCGACATGACCATCGGCCCGCGCCAGATCATCGGCGTCTCTTCCTCCACCAGGAAGCCCATCGACATGACCTTGAGACCGTAGCCCTCCAGCGGCTTCAGGATGTTGCCCACGGTCGGCTCCGGCCGACCGGTGATGGCGAGCAGCCGCGGCATGGAGGGGCCGTAGATGTCGGCGTCGAGGATACCGACCGCGAGGCCCAGGCTCTGCAGCCCCAGGGCCAGGTTCACCGCCGTGGTCGACTTGCCGACTCCGCCCTTGCCCGAGGCCACGGCGATGATCGCCTTCACCCCCGGCACGCCGGCCTTCTGGTTCGGCGCTGCTGCAGCGCCGCCGGCCACCCCCCCTGCCCTGGCCTGCATCGGTGGAGGTAGATCACTGCGCTGGGCGGCGGTCGGCCCCGGCCGGACCGGCGCTGCGGCAGCGCGCGGTTGATCGGCTCCCGCATGCGCGGTCAGCACCGCCGCGGCCCCGGCCACGCCCGGCAGGGCCGCCACCACCTGCTGCGCCGCCTGGCGCAGCGGCTCCAGCTCGCGCGCCCGCTCCGGCGGCACGGTGATCGAGAAGAAGACCTGGCCGGCGTCGATCGCGATGTCGGAGACCAGGCCCAGCTCGACGACATTGCCCTGGCGGTCGGGCCCCTTCACCCGCTTCAGCGCCTCGAGAACTGCCTCTCTGGTCACCTCGGTCATGCCTCGGACCTCCCTGCCGATGGCAGGACGGGCCGGCCGGCCGTCCCGCACTGGTAATTGAAAGGCCCTGCTCTAATGTCTTCCCCAGCCGAATCCAAGAGCCGAGAGGGAGAGCCGAAGGTGATGAGGGTAAGCCGCCGTGGTCTACTGGTCGCCGGTGCCGCAGCTTTCCTGCCGGGCCTGCCGCGCGCAACCGAGAATCCCTTGACCCTGGTCGCCGAGGATGGGCGCCAGGCCCTGCTGGACGAGGGGGGACCGGAGGCTGCGATCTGGGGCTACGGCGGCCAGGCACCCGGACCGCTGCTGCGGCTGCGCCAGGGTGAGACCCTGGACATTGCGTTCGAGAACCGCCTGCCGCAGCCGAGCACCATCCACTGGCACGGCATCCGCATCGACAACGCCATGGACGGCGTGGCGCCGCTGACCCAGGCCGCTGTGCCGCCGGGCGGACGCTTCCGCTATCGCTTCGCGCCGCCCGACGCCGGCACCTATTGGTACCACCCACACACCGGCCTCTCCTGGGAACAGCTCGCGCGCGGGCTCTACGGCATCCTGATCGTCGAGGAGCGTGAGCGGCCGGACGTCGATCGCGACCTGCTCTTCGTCGCCGACGACTGGCGGCTGACCGAAGACGGCGCGCTGGACCTGGAGAGCCTGGGCCTGCGCCACGACTTCGCCCACGCCGGCCGCCTGGGCAACGTGCTGACCGTCAACGGCAAGCCCTACGAGCGCTACCAGGTGGCCGCCGGCGAGCGCATCCGCCTGCGCCTGGTCTCCAGCGCCAATGCCCGCGTGCTCCACTTCCGCTTTCCGGGAACGCGCACCTGGGTCATGGCCCTCGATGGCCAGCCGACCCCGCCACGGCTTCTGACCGGTGAGATCACCCTGGCGCCGGGCCAGCGCGCCGATCTCTTCCTCGACCTGGAGGGTGCCCCCGGCAGCGAGGCCATCATCCACGAAGTGAGCGGCGGACCGCTGGCCTGTGCCAGCCTGCTCTACGCGGATAGCCCGGCCGGTGCGCTGCGATCGGAGCCGCCGGCCGCCCTGCCCGCCAATCCGCTGGCGCCGCTGGGGTCACCGAACCGCAAGGTGGATCTGGTGATGCAGGGCGGCGCCATGCGCTTCCTGCAGCAGGCACGCTACCAGGGCGAGCTTCTGGACGGCCGCAGCCTGGCGATGGAGCACGGCCAGTTCTGGGCCCTGAACGGGGTGGCCGGAATGCCGGCCGAGCCGTTGATCGTCGCCCGGCGCGGCGAGACCTGGTCCGTGCGGATGGTGAACGACACGGCCTTCCCGCACGTCATGCACCTGCACGGCCACCACCTGCGCGAGCTCGCCCGCTCCGACGGCTCACCGCAGTCCGAGGCCTGGCGCGATTCCCTCCTCCTGAACCCCGGGGTGGAGGTCGAAGCGGCCTTCGTCGCCGACAACCCCGGCAGGTGGATGTTCCACTGCCACATGCTGGAGCACCAGGCGGCCGGCATGATGACCTGGATCGAGGTGGCCTGACGCAACCCTCACACCACGTAGCGGACCCCCTGGGCCATGCCGGCGGCCAGGTGCCAGGCGTTGTGGCAGTGCCAGAACCACTTGCCGGGATTGTCGGCCAGGAACTCGATCGAGACCTTGCCCTTCGGCGGCACCGAGACCGTATCGCGCACCGGCGCGGTGGCCGGGTCCTGGCCGTCGGTGAGCACCCGGAAGACATGGCCGTGCAGGTGCATGGGATGCACCATCGGCGTGTCGTTCACCAAGTCGAAGCGCACCACGTCGCCCAAGTTGACCTCGTAGTAGCTCTCCTCGATGGTCACGCCCTGGAACTTGGCGAAGGCCTCGGGCCAGGAGACGCCGTTCATCTGCCAGATGTAGCGTTTCATGTCGCCGGTGAGCGCGATCTTGAAGGTCTTGTCCGGCGCCTTGGGCAGGCTGGTCTCGTAGGGCGAGGTCAGGGTCTCGACGGCGAGGGTCGGTCCGGCGAAGCCAGGCCGCTGGTCGTTCAGCACCGGCTTGGCGTCGCTGGCGTGCAACAGCCCCAGGGCCTGCTTGTCCAGGCCGAGCGCGGCAGCATGGATGGTGTGGCTGCTGCCGCTCGGCACCGTCACCAGAACGTCGTAGCGCTGGCCGGTCGCCAGCACCAGGTTCTCCACCTCCTGCGGCACGATCGGTTCGCCGTCGCAGGCGATCACCTGCAGGGGGAGGCCATCGATCGCGACCCGGAAATAGCTGGACCCCGACCCGTTGATGAGGCGCAGGCGAACCCGACCGCCGGGCTTCACCGCCTTGGTCCAAGGGCTCTCTGGAGTCTGCCCGTTGATCATCAACCCGTCGTAGGGCACGTCTGTCGTGAAGGGGCTGCCGTCGGGATTGCGGTAGGGGTTCTTGATCGCGGAGGCGTCCATGGTGTCCGCCAGCAACTCCTTCATCGCGGCGGTCGTGTCCATGTTGATGACGTCGCTCATAAAGACGACCAGGTCCTCGTCGTAGCCGTGCGGTTCGTCGGGATCCTCCAAGATCATTGGGCCGGAGAGGCCCTGCTGGAGCTGCAGGCCGACGTGGGAGTGGTACCAGTAGCTGCCGCTCTGCCGCAGCTTGAACTCGTAGAAGATCGAGCCGCCCGGCTCGATCGGTGCCTGGGTCACCTCCGGCACCCCGTCCTGCAGGTTGGGCAGAATCAGCCCGTGCCAGTGCAGGGTGGTCGGCTGGTCCAGGCCGTTCTCCACCAGCACGCTGAAGTTCTCGCCCTTGGTGAAACGCAGCTCCCGCCCCGGCCAGGTGCCGTCGGCCAGCAGCGCCGTGGTCTTGGCGCCGAAGGGGCTGATCTCCTTGGCCGCCAGTCGGAGGCGAGTCTGGATGGCCGGTCCCGCCGGAATGCTCGGCGTCGCTTCGGCCGCCAGGGCCGCTTGCCGCACCATCGGCAAGCTTGCGGCGACCAGGGGTAGGGCAGCGGCGCCTCGGAGCAAGGATCGGCGATCAATCATGGAACTGGTGCCTCTCGCGCTAACCGGAAGAAGCAAAAGTCTGCGTCAGGGCCCTCACGATTGGCAAGCGCCACCCTGGCGGCAGCGGCGACAAAGTCGCCCTAGCGCTGGATCACAACGGCGGTAACTTCTGCCGCAGTACACCATTCAAACGCTGCGAAAAGGCGCGGCGCAGCCCTATCCAGCGTGCTCCTTCATTGCATACTCAAGCAGAACCACAGTTTTCCAAGCTTTCTTCAGTCATTCTTCCGCCAATCTTCATGTAGGCAGCGCCGCCCATGCCTAGCTTGACCTCCAGCAACAGATCCAACCAATGGAGGTAACCATGGCTAACATCACCGGCAGCGATCTGGCCGACACCCTCTTCGGAAGCGATCAGACTGACCTCATCTTCGGCCTGAGCGGGGATGATCGTCTCTTCGGACGCAGCGGCGACGACACGCTCTTCGGCGGGGAAAACGACGACTTCCTGTCCGGTGACAGCGGCAACGACACGCTCCTGGGCAGCAACGGACAGAACACCGCCTTCGGCGGCGACGACAACGATGTGCTTCTCGGCGGAAAAGATCGGGATTTCCTCTACGGCGAAACCGGCGACGACAAACTGGTCGGGGCGGGCGGCATCGACACCCTGTTCGGCCACAGCGGCATCGACCTGATCTACGGCGGCAGCGGCGTCGACACGATCTTCGCGGGAAGCGGCAACGACACCGCCGATGCCGGCGCGGGCAACGACCTGGTCTACGGCGCCGACGGTGACGACTTCCTCAAGGGCTCCCTGGATATCGACAATCTGAAGGGCGACAGCGGCGACGATACGGCCCTCGGTGGATTTGGCGATGACTCCCTCTATGGCGGCAGCGGTCACGACACCCTTATCGGCGAGCCGGGAAGAGACGCCCTCTACGGCGCCCAGGGAAACGACTTGATCTTCGGCGGCGATAACATCGACACGCTCTACGGCGGGGGCGGCGCCGACCATATCTTCGGCGGTCTTGACGTCGATCTGCTCTTCGGCGGCAACGGCAGCGATGAAATCGGCGGCGGAGACGGCGACGACGACATCGTCGCGGGCGCCGGCTCCGACCAGGTCGATGGAGGCTCCGGCAACGACGAGGTCTTTGGCGGAGACGGCGACGATGATCTGCAAGGCGGGGCGAGGCACGACAGGCTGCACGGCGAGAGCGGCACCGATGAACTCAGGGGCGACAGCGGCAATGACCGCCTGTTCGGTGGCTCCGCCAAGGATCGCCTCCTGGCGGGCAGCGGTGATGACTGGCTCTACGGCGATGCGGGCAGCGACCAGATGGTCGGAGGCGACGGCTCGGATACGCTGTTCGGCGGCCTCGGCCGAGACCGCTTGAACGGAGACTTCGGAACCGACACCGCCTACGGTGGCTTGGGCAACGACACCTTCATCGTCGACCACGTCTCCGACGAGGTCCATGAATTGGACGGCGAAGGTTTCGACGTGGTCCGTGTGGACGCCAACTTCTTCACCCTGGCCCCGAACAACGCCAGCAACTTCATCGAGAGAGTGAATGCCAATGCCACCGCAGGCAATGCCATCCTCTTCGGCGCAGAGCGCGACGACCTGCTGCTCGGCAACGACTTCACCAACGAGCTTCGGGGCAACTCCGGTGCCGATGTCCTGAACGGCCGCGGCGGCACCGACTACCTGCGCGGCGGCAGCGGCGACGACACCTTCGTGGTGGATACCGCCAGCGACCAGCTCTTCGAGTACGCGCTCGAAGGCACTGATCTGGTTCGTGCCGAGAGCGACTTCACCCTCCCGAACAGCACCGCCGTGGGCTTCATCGAGAACCTGCGCATGCAGGGAGGCTTCGGCAAAATCGACGGCACCGGCAACTGGCTGGACAACACCATCCAGGGCAACAGCGTCGCAAACCGCCTGGCAGGCCTGGATGGCGATGACCTGATCCAGGGGAACGGCGGAAACGATGTCCTGATCGGCGGCGAGGGCGAAGACCGTATGGAGGGCGGCGACGGCCGCGACACGCTGGAGCTGGGTGCCGGCGACGTGGCCTTCGGCGGCTCCGGCAAGGATTGGTTCCTCTTCGATGGCGCCATCGCAGGCTCTGTCGCACCGGTCATCCGCGACTTCGACGGCGCCAAGGTGAACGCCGCCAACGGGGAGGATCACTTCGTCTTCTCGAGCGGCCTGGAGACCGGTATCTTCTCCTACATCGGTGCTGCCGCCTTCTCTGGCGGCGGCAACTCGGAAGCCCGATACGACGGCGCGGGACAGGTGCAGGTCGACCAGGACGGCAACGGCGCGGCCGACATCTCCTTCCAGGTCGATGGCCTGACCAAGGCCGGCGACCTCACCGGTACCGACTTCATCTGGCTCTGACCCTGTGCCAGGTCCCGGCCGCCCCCCTGTTACGGGGCGGCCGGGCTTGGCCGCACCTCTTCGTCCCCGCCCCTATCCGGGCTAAGGGATTTCTTCACGCGATTTCGCTGTTTTTTCCAGAGATCCCTCAAGACCTCCTCAAGCATCGCAGGTCCGAGGCGTCTAACTTGATTTGCGAGACCGACGGCAGCTCTCCGGACAGGACCCGAGACCCAAGCCGTACCGCCTCAAGTCGGCTCCGCCGCACTGCTTCTCGACAGCAGCCCCGACGAGCCAGCCACACACAGGGACGATACCGCGCATGCGGATCCTTGCTCCAACGAGAGGACAGGGCACATGGTCTACTTCTTGGGAACGACAAACGACGACACGCTGACCGGTTCCGAGTTCGCCGACTTCATGGTCGGCGACGACGGCAACGACCGGCTGTACGGCGGCGAGGGTGACGACAAGATCCTCGGCCTGACGGGAACGGACCTGCTGTTCGGGGACAGCGGCTCCGACAGCCTCTACGGCGGCGACGGCAACGACCACGCCTCCGGTGGCTCCGGCAACGACTTCTTCCTGGGCGAGGACGGCGCCGACGTCGGTTTCGGCGGCGACGGTGCCGACACCATGCGCGGCCAAAGCGGCAGCGACTTCATCTACGGCAACAGCGGGGACGACAGCCTCTACGGCGGCAGCGGCAATGACGTGATGGCCGGCGGGCACGACGGCGACCTGCTGATCGATCTCTTCGGCAACAATCTCCTGCACGGTGACAGCGGGAACGACACGCTGGTCGACGGTGCGGGTGCCGGAACCCTTGTCGGCGGCCAGGGAGTGGATACCCTGGAGGGAGGTAGCGGCATCGACCTGCTCTACGGCCAGAGCGCCACCGACTGGCTGTTCGGCGGCTCCAGCCTGGACAGCCTCTCCGGCGGCGCCGGCTCGGACCACCTGTTCGGCGACTTCGGCTCGGACCGGATGTTCGGCGGCCTGGGACAGGACCGGCTCTATGGCGGCACCGGCAGCGACAACGGATACGGCGGTTCCGGCCAAGACGTGATCTACGGCGGCAGCAGTGCGGACTCGCTGGACGGGGGCAGCGGCGACGACAGCCTCTACGGCGGAGACCAGGACGACATCCTGAATGCCGGCGCGGGCGACGATGTCGGAAACGGCGACGCCGGCGACGACCGGATCTACGGCGGCCTCGGCCAAGACGAACTGCACGGTGGTATCGGCAACGACACGGTCTTTGGCGGCAGCGCCGAGGACAACCTGCGCGGCGAGGAGGGCGATGATCTGATCATCGGTGGATCAGGCAAGGACACCCTGCTCGGCGGCCTCGGCAACGACACCCTCTCGGGTGGCGAGCTGAAGGACATTCTGGTCGGCGGATCGGGAATCGATCTGCTCGCCGGAGGCGCCGGCAACGACCGGCTGAACGGTGCATCCGGCGCCGACACCGCAATGGGCGGCGCCAACAACGACACCTATATCGTCGACGACCTGGCCGACAAGATCTTGGAGCTGTCCGGCGAGGGCATCGACGTGGTGCGCTCCAACGCCCTGCTCTTCACCTTCTCGCAGGGTACCGGCACGGACTTCATCGAGCGCGGCAACATCAATCACGATGCCGGTGCGGCGACCATGATCGGCAACGACTGGCACAACACCCTGGTCGGGAACTCCTTCTCCAACCTGCTGTCCGGAGCCTCCGGAGACGACATCCTGAACGGCAATGCCGGCAGCGACCAGATGGTGGGCGGCTGGGGCGACGACACCTTCGTGGTCGACAATGCCGGCGACCAGGTCTTCGAGCTCAGCGACCAGGGCACGGATCTGGTTCGCGCCGAGGTCGACTACACCCTGCCGGACGGCGGTGCGGCCGCCTTCATCGAGAATCTGCGCATGCAAGGCGGCAAGGGCGACATCGACGGCACCGGCAACAGCCTGGACAACACGATCGAGGGCAACAGCGGGGCCAACCGCCTGGCCGGCAACCAGGGGGACGATCACATCCTGGGCGGTCGCGGCGACGATACTCTCTTCGGTGGCCAGGGCGGCGACCGGCTGGAGGGCGGGGACGGCAACGACACCCTCTCCATGGGCGAAGGCGACCTTGCCTACGGCGGCTCCGGGATGGACTGGTTCCGCTTCAATGCCGCTGCGCTCGGCAGCGGCGGCAGCGGCGGCCCTGTCATCCGCGACTTCGACGGCGTGCGCGCCAACGGGGCCAACGGCGAGGACAAGCTGGTCTTCACCAGCGGCCTCGAGATCGGCACCTTCGACTACATCGGCGCGGCGGCCTTCTCGGGCGGCGGCAACTCCGAGGCGCGCTACGCCGGGCCACGCCAGGTCCAGGTAGACCAAGACGGCGATGGTTCCGTGGACCAGGCCTTCCTGATCGACGGAGTGACCAACGCCGGGCTGCTCACCGCCACCGACTTCATGTGGTTGTAGCGATCAGCGTAGCATCCCTCTCGACGAAGAAGGCATCGCGCGACCGCGATGCCTTCTTTGCTTTTCGGCCAACGCCGACGCCCGCCCTCGTCACGCGCACATGTGTCTCTGTCTTCGCGCACCGCTGGGCAGACACGGAAAACTTGGATTGCGCCAGATCTAGCCTCAGGTCACGATACCCTGGGCAGCCCTCACCCACCCAAGAAGAACGAACAGGGATTCTGACGAATAACTGCTGGAGTCTAAAAATCCAGCGCTCCGAGGAAACAGCTCATGGCAAACCTCTACGGCACCCCGGGCCCGAACAGCATCGCAGGGACGTCTCTGGACGACAGGATCCTCGGTCTGGGCAGTGCCGATACGTTGCTGGGCCAAAGCGGTAATGACGGCCTTTACGGCGACCCGGGCTATGACAGCCTCTACGGCGGAGCGGGGGACGATAGCCTCTTCGGCGGTGCCGGCATCGACCGGCTGGCCGGGCAGTCGGGAGACGACAGTCTCTATGGGGGACTGGGAAACGAAGGCTACCTCTTTGGCGGCAGCGGCGCGGACCTGGTCTTCGGCGGCGAGGGTGACGACCGCATCCTCGACGGCGCCGGTCTCGACCGTCACTACGGCGGCAGCGGCGATGACGTCTTCGAAGTCAGGTACCAGTCCGACCTGACTGCAGGCGAAACCTTCGACGGAGGGAGCGGCAGCGACAGCCTGGCCGTCATGCTGGGCGTTGCGACGCCCCTATCTCCCGACATCACGGTGACCAATGTCGAACGCTTCGTGCGCTTCTCCGGCAGCACCGGCGACTACCTGGTAGCGGATTCCCTCTTCGACCTGCTGTTCGGCGGCAGCGGCACCGACATCATGTCGGCCGGGCGCACGTCGACCTTCTACGGCGGGAGCGGCGCCGACCTTGCCTATGCGGCGAGCGGGCAGCAGTGGGTCTTCGGCGACGAGGGAGACGACTACGGGATCACGCTGGGCAGCGGCAATGACCGGGCCTACGGCGGCGAGGGAAATGACCACTTCTTCTTCGGAGGGTCGGGAGAAGACCGCCTGTCCGGCGACAGCGGCGGCGATCACGACCTGTTCGGCGGCGATGGCGACGACCGCCTGACGGGCGGCTCCGGCATGGACTACAACTTTTTCGGCGACAGCGGCAACGACCTGATCTACGGAGCAGAGGGGAACAACACGAGCTTCCTCGGAGGAGAGGGCAACGACCGCCTCTTCGGCGGGGAGAGCCTGAACGTCTACTTCTTCGGCGGCAAGGGCGTCGACCGCCTCTACGCGGGTGCCGGCGAAAACCTCGGCTTCTTCGGCGGGTCGGGTCGAGACCGGATCTACGGCAGCAAAACCTTGGATCAGATCCTCGTCGGCGACAGCGGTGTCGACACGATCTTTGGCGGGGACGGTGACGACAGCCAACTCTTCGGTGCAATCGGCTCCGACACCCTCTTCGGCGGCTCCGGCAAGGACGTCGATTTGGAGGGCGGTTCCGGCAACGACACGCTGTTCGGCGACAGCGGCTCGGACACCTTCCTCTCCGGAGATTCGGGTGACGATGTGCTCTACGGCGGCGAGGGGCTCGACTACTTCCTTCTCGGAAAGAACGGCGACGACACCCTGTTCGGAGGACCGGGGGAAAGTCCCTTTCACCTGAGCTACGGTGGGTCGGGCAACGACGTCCTCCATGCAAGCAGCGGCGGCGGCCGCAGCCTCCAGGGCGACAGCGGCAACGACAGGATCTACGGCAGCGGTGCAAGCTATCTCGTCGATATCGGCGGCGGCGCTGGGGCCGACCAAATCTTCGCCGGCAGCGGCAGCTTCTCAAGGATCCAGGGCGGCCGGGGCGATGATGTCATCTACAGCGGCTTGCTCGGCGGAACGACGATCCTCGGCGGTTCCGGCAACGACACCTTCTTGGGCAGCAGCGGTTTCGACCGTTCGATCTTCGGCGGCAGCGGCAGCGATCTGCTGTTCGGAGGATCCGGCGTGGACGGTAGCCTCTTCGGTCAGAGCGGCGAGGACACCTTCTATGGCGGCAGCGGTACGGACTATCTCCTCTCCGTAGGCAGCGGGAACGACAGCCTCTTCGGTGCCGAGGGCGATGACGACGGCCTCTTCGGCGGTCCCGGCGACGACGCTGTCTTCGGTGCCGACGGCAATGACACCGCGCTGTTCGGAGGCGACGGCAAGGACCGCCTCTACGGCGGCAGCGGAACCGACTACGCACTGAACGGCGGATCAGGCGCGGACCTGCTCTACGGCGGCAGCGCCATCGATGTCCTGGCCTATGGTGGCGAGGGCGCCGACCGGATCTATGGCGGCGACGGCAGGGACTACAACCTCTACGGCGGCAGCGGCGATGACCAGGTCTTCGGCGGGGCGGAGGCCGACACGCTGCTGAACGGCGGCAGCGGCAAGGATCGGATCGAGGGCAGCAACGGTGCCGACCGCCTGCTGATGGGAAACGCCGGGGACGACAGCCTCTTCGGCGGCGGCGCAGCCGACAGCTGGCTGGCCGGCGGCAGCGGCGACGACCTGGTCTACGGCGGGGCAGCCGGCGATCGCGGCGTTTACGGCGGATCGGGCGCCGACCGGCTCCATGGCGACGCGGGCCAGGACCGCGGACTCTACGGCGGCGCGGCGAACGACCTTCTGTACGGCGGGACCGGAAGCGACCTCTCCCTCTTCGGCGACGCAGGCGAGGACAGCCTCTTCGGCGGCTCAGGCGACGACCGGGACCTCTTCGGCGGCTCGGGCGCCGACCGTATCGAAGGCGGCGAAGGGAACGACAGCAACCTCTTCGGCGGCAGCAGTGGCGACCTGATCTATGGTGGCGTTGGCGAGGACAGCCTCTACGGCGACACCGGGCAGGACCTACTCTACGGCGACAGCGGCGCCGACGCGCTGTCTGGTGGCTCGGAGAACGATCTCCTCTCCGGGGGCAGCGGCAACGACAACCTCTTCGGCGGCGAGCAAGGCGACATCCTCTACGGCGGAACTGGCGACGACGATCTGCACGGCGGTGGAGATCAAGACGTCATCATCGCCGGCAGCGGCGACGACGCGCTGCGCGGCGATAGCGGCAAGGACAGCCTCTACGGCAACGACGGCGACGACCTCATCATCGGCGGTGAGGGTAACGACATCCTGGTCGGCGATACCGGCAGGGATCAGTTGGTCGGCGGCTCCGGCACCGATGTTCTCTTCGGCGGGAACGAGCGCGATCGCCTGAACGGGGCCAGCGGTACCGACCTCGCCTACGGAGGGCGCAACAATGACACCTTCATCGTCGACATCGCCGCCGACATCGTGCGCGAGACTATGGCCGGCGGGCCATTGGACGTGGTCCGTTCCAACGCCGCCGACTTCACCCTGGGTAGTGGCGGCGACGACTACATCGAGCGCATGAACGTCAACAGTGACATCGGCAACGGCAACCTCGGCGGCAACGAGCACCAGAACACTTTGCTCGGCAACTCCTCCACCAACCTGCTGACCGGCTTCTCCGGCAGCGATGTCCTGAACGGCCGCGGTGGTACCGATACTGCCTTCGGCGGCTCCGGCGACGACACCTTCGTGGTCGATACCGCGAGTGATCGGGTGGCAGAACTGGCCGGCGAGGGCAGTGATCTGGTGCGCGCGGAGGCGAGCTATACCCTGCCCGATGGCACCGCCACCGCCTTCGTCGAGGACCTGCGTCTGCAGGCGGGTTTCGGCAACATCGACGGCAGTGGCAATGCGCAGGACAACACAGTCGAGGGCAACAGCGGCGACAATCGGCTGGCCGGCGACCAAGGTGCTGACCGCCTGATTGGCGGAGAGGGCGACGACCGCCTGTTCGGCGGTGCCGGCGCCGACCGCTTCGACGGCGAAAGCGGAGCCGACACCATGACGATGGGCCAGGACGACATCGCCTTCGGCGGCTCGGGTCAGGACGACTTCCGCTTCAACGGCGGCGTCCTGGGCTACGGCGGCGCCGGCGGGCCGGCGATCCGCGACTTCGACGGGTTGTTGGCCAATGGCGCCAACGGCGAAGACAAGCTGGTCTTCGCCACCGGCCTGGAGGTCGGGAGCTTCGCCTACATCGGGGCGTCTGCTTTCTCCGGAGGCGGCAACTCCGAGGCGCGCTACGCCGGGCCGCGCCAGGTCCAGGTGGACCAGGACGGCGACGGCTCGGTCGACCAGGCCTTCCTGGTCGACGGCGTCACCAACGCCAACCTGCTGACCAGCACCGACTTCATGTGGCTATAGCCGCCCGATCAGCAGCGCAGCCGATGAAGAAGGCATCGCGGACCCGCGCTGCCTTCTTTGCTGCATCATCACAGACAACGGCGCTTACGACGATGCCCGATGCCATTGACGGTGGCACGCACGGCCGCTGATCGGCCGCGCCCTGCCGGCGGAAGGAGCACGGGTGGGGAGAACACGCAACGGTCCCTATGGACAGCCGTTCTTTTCTTCTTCAATACTCCTCGCTGTGCAGGACAGTGCCCGCTATTTGGGCCCTGGCCTCGGCATGACAGTACCCGATCGCCTTTTACTCGCAAAATAAGCCGGGAGCCCGCGGCTGCATGCAGCAGAAGGCGGGATTCTATCAATAACGAACCAGAGACCCTGTGGAGGAGAGCAACCTATGGCGGTAATTGTGGGAACCAGCGGTCCCGATCAGCTGACCGGTACGGATCTGGCGGACTTGATTGACGGGCTTTCAGGCAACGATACCCTAAGCGGGCTCGGCGGCGACGACGTTCTCCTCGGCCGGGATGGCGACGACACCGCATATGGAGCCAACGGCAATGACTCCATCGTCGGCGACAGTGGCAGCGACAATCTGCGCGGTGGGTCTGGCAACGATGAGCTGGTGGGTGGCTCGGCCTACGATCGCCTCTACGGCAACAGCGGTAACGACACGCTCTTCGGAGGCCTTGGGCCCGACAAGTTCATCGGCGGGGATGGGGACGACCTGCTCTACGGTGGATCGGGCAGCGACTACGGCGGCGGCTTTTCTGGCGCGGATACCATCTACCTCGGCTCCGGAGCGGACGATTTCTTCAGTGCCGGATCGGGCGACGACAAGTTGTTCGGCGGTTTCGGGCCGGACAACTATCTCTATGGCGGGGATGGCAACGACAGTATATTCGGCGGCCCAGACAATGACTTTCAGATGTTGGGAGGCTCGGGCGACGATGCGATCTATGGCGACGTGGGCGACGACGATGCCTACGCCGGTCAGGGCGCCGACCGAGTCTACGGAGACAGCGGAAACGATTTTCTGAGTGGAGGTCCCGGCGACGACACGCTGCGCGGCGGGTCCGGTCTAGACAATGTCTTCGGTGCCAGCGGCGCCGACCTGCTTCTCATCGAGCCGGGCGACATAGCAACGACCACCACCTTTGCCGGCGGCTTCAACGGTGGCAGTGGCCTCGATGTGCTGTCGGTACATTTTCAAGCGACCTTTCCGGAGGCCTGGATCGTCACCACCGGTGTGGAGGTCACGATCCTGCACGGAACCTCGGCCGGCGAAAGCTTCAGCGGACGAACCGGGTTCGATAGCGTCGTCGGGCTTGGCGGAAACGACACCATCACCGGCATCGCCGACACGGACCGCATCTTCGGCGGTAGCGGGGGCGACAGCCTCTACGGCAACTCCGGCGTCGACTTCCTCTATGGTGACGATGGCGACGACGCGGCAAGAGGTGGGTCGGGCAGCGATGTGCTTTCCGGCGGTTCGGGCGACGATGACCTGCGTGGCGGGGACGGCCAGGACTTCCTCTTCGCCAATAGCGGCAACGACGCGCTGCGCGGCGATGCCGCCAACGACGTCGCCTACGGTGCCGAGGGAGACGACACCCTCTTCGGCGGCGAGGGCGACGACGCCCTGCACGGAGAGACCGGCAAGGACCAGTTTGTCGGCGGCACCGGCAGCGATACCCTCTTCGGCGGCAACGAGCGCGACCGACTGAACGGGGCCAGCGGCACCGACACGGCCTACGGCGGGCGCAACAACGACACCTTCGTCGTCGATACCGCGGCCGACATCGTGCGCGAGACCATGGCCGGCGGGCCATCGGACGTGGTTCGCTCCAACGCCGGCGACTTCACGCTGGGGACCGGCGGCGACGACTATATCGAGCGCATGAACGTCAACAACGGCA
>JBJXHM010000024.1:0-9169 GCA_046233115.1 Rhodospirillaceae bacterium N.6G
GCTGAGCTCCAGCGCCGGCAGATAGCGACCACCCATACAACGCCCTCCTCTGTCAGAAAACTCTGACAGAGTCCGCTACGATTGAGTCGAACTTGAGTCCCCCGAACTTCTGAGTCGGGACACTAGACTGATACGGACCACGATACGGAAGACGGAGGCGCCAGTGGACTACATAAAGTTCGGATCGACGGGGCTCGAGGTCTCCCGGCTCTGTCTCGGCTGCATGACCTTCGGTCAGTCCGACCGTGGCCCGCATAGCTGGACCCTGGCGGAGGAGGTTAGCCGGCCCCTGATCAAGCAGGCCCTCGATCTCGGCATCAACTTTCTCGACACGGCCAACGTCTACTCCGACGGTACCTCAGAAGAGATCGTCGGCCGCGCGCTCAAGGACTTCGTGCGTCGTGAGGAGGTGGTGCTCGCCACCAAGGTCCGCGGCCGAATGCGGCCCGGACCGAACGGCGAGGGCCTGTCGCGCAAGGCCATCTTCGCCGAGATCGATGCCAGCCTGGCCCGGCTGGGCACCGACTACGTCGACCTCTACCAGATCCACCGCTGGGACAAGCGCACGCCGATCGAGGAGACCCTGGAGGCGCTGCATGACGTGGTGAAGGCGGGCAAGGCGCGCTACATCGGCGCCTCCTCCATGCCGGCCTGGTACTTCTGCAAGGCGGTCTTCACCGCGCGCCTCAACGGCTGGACCCGCTTCGTCAGCATGCAGAACCACCTGAACCTGCTCTACCGTGAGGAGGAGCGCGAGATGCTGCCGCTCTGCGCCGACCTGGGCGTCGCTGTCATTCCCTGGAGCCCCTTGGCGCGCGGCCGCCTGACCCGGCCCTGGAACGAGGCCACGGCGCGGACGGAGACCGATGTCTTCGGCAAGACCCTCTACGTCGAGGGTGATCAGGAGGTCGTGGAGGCGGTCGGCAAGATCGCCGAGGCCCGCGGCGTGCCGCGCGCCCAGGTGGCGCTGGCCTGGCTGCTACAGAAGCCGGGGGTGACGGCGCCTATCGTCGGCGCCTCCAAGCCGCAACACCTGACCGACGCCGCTGCGGCCCTGGACCTGAAGCTCACCGAAGAGGAGGTGGCGGCACTTGAGGCACCCTACGTGCCGCACCGCGTGTCCGGCTTCAGCTAACTCTCCGGAGGCGGCGAGTAGCCGAAGCCCAGCTCTTCGCCGTACGCCTCGACTGCGGCACGCCCGCCGAGGGAGGCGATCAGGCGCTCCTGGTCGGCGAAGGCCCGGGCCGTGACCGCGGCTGTGTCGACCTCTGCCTGCAGATCTGCAGTCAGCCGTTCGACCTCGGGGCGGTGGGCCGGGCTCTGTCCCAGGTCGACCTGCTCCCGCGGGTCGGCTTCCAGGTCGAAGAGCTGCGGGCGCTCGCCTTCGTAGTGCACCAGCTTCCAGCGGCCGCGGCGGTAGGCGAAGATCCCGGTGTCGCTGCCGCCGTCGTGGTACTCGCTGAACAGCGGACGATCGGGATCGTCGGCGGCGGCCGCGATCTGCTGCAGCGCGCGGCCCGGTCCCTGGCTCTCGCGGTGGCCCAGCACGGCGGTGAGCGCGGTCGGCGCCACGTCGACCAGCGAGACCGGTGTGGCGACGCGGCGGCCCTGCGGCAGGCCGGGTCCGGACAGGATCATCGGGATGCCGATCGAGTCCTCGAACATTACCTGCTTGGTCCAGATCCCCTGGTTGCCCAGCATCTCGCCGTGGTCGGAGAGGAAGAGGACGGTGGTCCTGTCGCTCTGCCCGCTGGCCTCCAGCGCCGCCAGCACCTGGCCCAGCAGCGCGTCGACGAAGCTCACCAGACCATAGTAGGCGATCCGGGCCAGCCGCCGTGTCTCCGGCGTGAAGTGGCGATCATAGTCGAAGAAGGCGAGCAGGCGCTGCAGCGCCGGGTGGTCGGTAGCGGAGGGCGGCAGCGGCTCCGGCAGTGCCCGCTCGGCATAGGGCGCGTAGAATTCGGGCGGCGCCACCAGCGGGAAGTGCGGCGAGACGAAGGAGGCGAAGAGCGTCCAGGGCCGGTCGCGCGGTGCCTCCTCGTTCAGCCAGTGCGCTGCCCGCGTGGCGACCTGGCGGTCATAGGCGTGGTAGGGACTGGCGCCGGGGCCGACCTCCTGGGCCAGCTCCGCGGTGGCGGGGAAGTCGCCCAGCGGCCGGCGCAGCAGGCCGGGCAGCCAGCCCAGTCCGTTCTTCACGTGCAGCGGCAGGATCTCCGGAGCGAAGCCATTGTCGTCCTCGCTGGAGCGGAAGTGCAGCTTGCCGACCGAGACCGCCTCGGCGCCGGCCGCGCGCAGCCGATGCGCCCAGCCCTGTGGCTGGCCGTGGTAGGGCTCGGCGCTGTCCCAGGCACCGATCTCGTGCGCGTAGCGTCCGGTCTGCAGCACCGCGCGGGCCGAAACGCAGATCGGCGAGTTGGTATAGGCCTGGGTGAAGGTGGTGCCGCGCGCGGCCAGGCGGTCCAGGTTTGGGGTGTCGACCGGCGCGTGCCCCAGCGCCCCCAGCGCCCAGGGCGCATGCTCGTCGGTCATCAGGATGAGAAGGTTGCCGGACTCGGCCTGCTCCGTCATGCGCGATCCTGTCTCCGTTATCGTTTCAGCTTGTTCCGGCGATGCCGCGGTAGTGGCGGTCCAGCGCCTCCTGCCGGGCGAGGGCTACCGGGTCGAGGTCGGCCTCGGCCGGCAGGTCGGGCGCGAAGTGGCGGTGGCGGTCGCTGCCGCGAACCAGCAGGGCGCTGTCCTCCGTATCCTTTGTCTGGCGCACGTGGGCCGCGAGGTACTGGACGTTGAGGCCGATGCGGCGGTCTCCGCTGCGGTTCGGCAGCGAGTGGTGCAGGGTCCAGCCATGGTGGAAGGAGGCCTGGCCAGGCTCCAGCGCGCAGGTGACGGCTTGCCTCTCGTCGACCGAGCGCACGGTCTGGCCCTGCAGCAGGACGTTGTCGCGGTCCGAGGTTGGCTCGTGGGCCCGGCGACCCTGGCGATGGCTGCCCGGCAGCATGCGCATGCAGCCGCTCTCCTCGGTGGCGGGCGAGAGTGCCAGCCACATCGACACCTGGTCGTCGTGGCTGAGGCCCCAGTAGGTCAGGTCCTGGTGCCAGCTCACGTGCGCGGCGCTGCCGGGCTCCTTGACGATGTAGGTGACGTTGTAAAGCAGGATGTCGGGTCCGATCAGGGCCTCGACGATATCCAGCACCCGCGGATGCACCGCGGCCTCGAAGGGGGCACGCAGGATGGTATGCACCTTGGCGCGGTAGTGCAGGGGGCCGATGGCGGCTTCCGCGCGCTCCAGGGCGCGGCGCTGCTCCGCAGCCTCCTCCCGGCTCAGGATCTCGATCCCGGAGAGGAAACCCTGCTCGCGGTAGCGTTCCGCCAGAGCCTCCAGGCCGCTGCTTGCCATCGCTCTACCCCCTAACGATGAGGACACAACGTCGGGGAGTAAGCGCCGCTTTGGCACGCTTTGAAACAGAAAAGAGAGCCCTGCGCGGCTCAGTCCACCGCGGCCTTGAGGAAGGCCTCGGCGACCTCGAGATAGCGGTCGACCTCGGCCTCGCCATGGGCGAAGGAACAGGCCGGCCCGGCACTGGCCACGGCCTCCCAGACCGAGCGGTTTGCCATGAACTGGCGGCGGGTGTCGACGAAGCGCGGGTCCAGCGACTTTGCCGATTCGGCGGCAGTGCGCGGCAGCTCCGGGAAGAGCACCCAGCCGCTGCGCCCACCGATGCAAGGCGCCCGCCAGGGCAGGCCGCGACGGTCGAAGAGGCCCTGCAGGCCGGCGGCCAGGCGGCGGCCCAGCCGCTCCGTCCGCTCGTAGTCCTCCTCGCGCAGGCAGTGCTGCAGGGTGGCCCGCGCGGCCGCCAGTGCGATGGGGTTGGCATAGGTGGTTCCGCCGACGGCAAGCCCACCCGCACCGACGTCGACGTCGAGCGACTCGCCCATCAACCGGCCCAGCTCTGCCGTCATGCCATAGGCGGCGAAGGCGATACCGCTGCCAAGGCCCTTGCCCAGCACCAGGATGTCGGGGTCGAGCGACCAGGCCCGGGTCATGCCGCCGTAGGCGAAGGAGTGGGTGTGGGCCTCGTCGATGATCAAGAGGCAGCCCGCCTCGCGGCAGAGGCGCCGTGCCTCGACCCAGAAGTCGGGGGCCGGGAAGACCAGGTTGCAGTTGGTCATCAGCGGCTCGGCCACCACCGCGGCCACGTCGGCCGGGGTCAGCGCCTTCTTCAGCGCGTCGAGATCGTTGAAGGGGATCTGGCGGATGCGGCGGTCGGCGTTGCTGGGCAGACCCTTGTAGCGTTGCTCGCTGGCCAGGCTTTCGTCGATGTGGCCATGGTACTTGCCGGCGAAGGTCAGGATGTACTCGCGGCCGGTTGCCAGCCTGGCCAGCCGCAGCGCCTCGACGTTGGCGGCCGAGGCCGAGCCGGCGAACTGCCAGAACGGCAGGCCGCAGCGCCGGGCCAGGTCCTCGCTGGCCAGGATGCCGTCGTCGGTCGGCAGCAGGAAGGCGCTGCCGGCCGCCACGCGCTCCTGCACCGCCTCCACTACCGGCGGCGGGGCGAAGCCCAGGGTCGCGAAGAGGTCGGCCTGGTTCATGTCGAGGAAGCGGTGGCCGTCTACGTCCTCGAACCAGGCACCCTCGCCGCCGGTCACGAAGATCGGCGGGGTACGGTAGAGGCCGGCCATCCAGGCCATGGGAACGCCGCAGGGCTGGCTGCGCTGTGCCCGCTCCCACAGCGCTTGGCTGCGGGGGATGCGGTTCGCGAAGGTTTCGGCCTCGCTCTCGCCGAGCGCTGTCAGGCGTTCCCAGTCCAGCATGGTCAGAGCCCCAGCGCCTCTTGCGGGGGGACGTAGTCCAGGCCGTGCGCCTTGGCCACCGCCTCGTAGGTGATGGCGCCGCCAGCCACGTTCAGCCCGGCCATCAGGTGCGGGTCCTCCGCCAGCGCCCGGCGATAGCCCTTGTTGGCCAGCGCCAGTACGAAGGGCAGGGTGGCGTTGTTCAGCGCCATGGTTGAGGTGCGGGCCACCGCGCCCGGCATGTTGGCGACGCAGTAGTGCACCACGTCGTGGGCGATGTAGGTCGGGTGCTGGTGGGTGGTGGCGTGCGAGGTGGCGAAGCAGCCGCCCTGATCGATGGCGATGTCGACCACGGCGGAACCGGGCCGCATGGATTTGATCATCTCCTCGCTCACCAGCTTCGGCGCCGCCGCGCCCGGCACCAGCACCGCGCCGATCACCAGGTCGGCTCCGGAGACATGGGTCTCGATCGCGTCGACGGTGGAGAAGATGGTGTTGAGCTGACCGCCGAAGCGCATGTCGAGCTCGTCCAGCCGGGCAAGCGACTTGTCCATGACGGTGACGTGGGCCTCCATGCCCATCGCCATGCGGGCTGCGTTGGTACCGGAGACGCCGCCGCCGATGATCACCACCTTGGCCGCGGCCACGCCCGGCACGCCGCCCAGCAGCATGCCGCTGCCGCCCTGATACTTCTCCAGGCAGTGCGCGCCGACCTGGATCGACATGCGCCCGGCCACCTCGCTCATCGGCGCCAGCAGCGGCAGGCGGCCGTGCCGGTCGGTGACCGTCTCGTAGGCGATGGCGATGGACTTGGAGGCGATCAGGCCTTCGGTCTGCTTGATGTCGGGGGCGAGGTGCAGATAGGTGAAGAGCACCTGGCCCTCGTGCAGCATCGCGCACTCGTCGGGCTGCGGCTCCTTCACCTTGACGATCATGTCGGCGGCCTCGAAGACCGCGCGATCGCTCGGCAGGATCTTGGCGCCGGCCCGCTCGTAGTCATCGTCGAAGAAGCCGATCGCAGCACCGGCCTGGCTCTCGACCACCACCTCGTGGCCATGGTGGGTCAGTTCCCGGACCGAGGGCGGGGTCAGTCCGACGCGATGTTCCTGGGCTTTGATTTCCTTGGGTACACCGACACGCATTGTTCTGTTTTCCTCCAGTTGTCCGCAGGTCCTTTACGCCTGCTTTTCGTCATCCTCGTGCATCATCTCGCCGCGCACCAGATAGATCGCGAGGCCGGAGAACACGAGGGTCAAGGGCATGATGCCGAAGAGCTTGAAGCCGGCCCAGAAGTCGGTGGAGAAGTTGCGCCAGATGAACTCGTTCAGCGCCGCCAGCAGGACGAAGAAGCAGGCCCAGACCAGGGTCAGACGGCGCCAGCCGCGGTCGGTGAGCTTGATCATGGTGCCCAGCAACGGTGCCAGCAGCGGCTTGCCGAAGCCCAGTCCCGCGAAGAGGATCACCGCGAAGAGGCTGTTCACGATGGTCGGCTTCAGCTTGATGAAGAGGTCGTCGTTCAGCGCCAGGGTGAGCGCTCCGAAGACCAGCACGAAGAAGCCGGAGACCATCGGCAGGATCGGCAGGCGCCGCTCCAGCCAGTAGTTGATCGCCAGCGCCACCACCACGGCGACCATGAAGGCGCCGGTGGCGGTGAAGATGTCGCTGCGGGCGTTGGCGACGAAGAAGACCGCCAAGGGCCCTGCCTCCAGCGCAAGTTTGAGGAAAGGAGAGATCGCCGGGCGTTCCGACGGGCTGTTCTGGGTCATTGTGGGGTTCGTTGGCTCGCGCAGCGGATAGGGGGACCGGCCGGGCCATGGAACCCCTGCCGACTGTCTCCTCCTAGATTAGGGATGCGGCCTGCCGCAGCCAAGGTTTGTGGCTCGGGTCTCAGCCGCTCTTCTCCAGCCAGAGGCTGGTCTCCAACGCACCCCTGGGTAGCGGCAGGCGGGCGAGGATGCCGCCGGACAGCGCGTCGGTCATGTAGCGGACCGCGTAGTGGCTGGCGAACTGCAGGACGAAGCCGCCGCCCTGGAGCAGGCAGCCCACCAGAAGCTGCTCGTTGTAGGCGCGCCAGCGCCAGTCCTCGGGGTAGGCGTCGGGCAGCAGGATGTCGTGGATGTGCAGCAGCACCCCCGGCGCCAGGCGCGGCAGAAGGTCCAGCAGCAGGCGATCGACGTCGCTGCCCGGCATGGCGATGTGGCTGCTGTCGATGAAGAGGATGTCGCCGGCCTGCAGCGCCGCCGGCAGGCTCGGATCGGAGTCGGCCAGGGTGGCGCGGTGATGCGCTACCGGCAGCGACTCGATCGCCGCCCTGGGTGCCGGGTCGACACAGGTGATCTCGGTGGCGAGGCCGCCGTCGGCGACGGCGCGGACCAGGAAGCGGGTCGAGTGGCCGGAGCCGACCTCGAGGATGCGGGCCGGGCGTCGCTGGCGCACCAGGGCATAGGCCGCCGCGGCGTCGAGACGCGGGAACCAGTCCTGCTCGAAGCGGGGCGCCGGCGCCGGCCCGCCGATGCCCGCCAGCGCCTCGGCATGGCTCTCGATCTCGTCCAGCACCCTGCGGAAGGCAGGCTCGGCCGCCTGGAAGAGCGGCAGCAGGGCAGGGTAGTCCTCGTCGCCGCGCTGGGCGGCGTAGCGGTAGGGGATGAAATAGCCGCGCTCGCCCAGACCCAACAGGGTGGAGAGGCCAAAGGCAAGACGACGTAGCGGCCGGCTCATGTGACCTCTTCCCGGCCGGCCAGCTCGTAGAGGGCGACCGCGGCGGCGTTGGAGACGTTCAAGGTACCGATCGGCGGCCGGGTCGGCAGGCGGAGCAGACGGTCGCAGCGCTCCTTGGTCAGGCGCCGCAGGCCCTCGCCCTCGGCCCCCAGCACCAGGGCCACCCGTTCGCTGCGGATCACCCGGGCCAGCGGCTCGCCGGCCTCGTCGAGGCCAAGGCACCAGAAGCCGGCCTGCTTCAGCCGTTCCAGCGAGCGCGCCAGATTGGTCTCGCGCAGGTAGGGCACGACCTCCATGGCGCCCGATGCCGCCTTGGCCAGGGTGCCGCTCTCCTCCGGCGTTCGGTCGATGGTGGTCAAGAGCGCCAGCGCGCCGAAGGCCGCGGCCGAGCGCATGATGGCGCCGACGTTCTGCGGGTCGGTGATCTGGTCGAGCACGACGATGAGGGCGCGCTCCGGCGTACCTTCGCGCAGCAGGCTCTCCAGGTCCGGCTGCTCCAGCGGCCGGCAGGCCAGCGCCAGGCCCTGGTGCACGGCACCCGGCGGCAGCAGCCGTTGCAGCTCGTCGCGCTCCAGCTTTTCCGGTTCGGCCAGGCCCCTGGCTGCCGCGGCCTCCAGGATCTCCGCGGCTGGCTCGCCGCTGACCAGTAAGCGCTTGAGGCGCCGATTCGGGTTGGCCAGCGCTGCCTCCACTGCATGTCGGCCAAACAGCCAGTGCGTGCCGCCGGGACGACCCGTTGCGCGACTGGGTGCATGACCGGATGCACGATCGGATGGGCGCCCTGCAGAATGTGCCGCGGACCGTCCCGTTGCGCTCTGCCCCGTTGCGCTCTGCCCCGTTGCGCCCTGTCCTGTTGCCCTCTGTCCTGTTGCCCTCTGTCCTGTTGCCCTCTGTCCTGTTGCCCTCTGGCCGGCCCCCTGCGGCTGCCTGGCGCGTGCTCTTTCGGGCTGCTGCCGGCCTGCTGCGTCCTGTTCGCGTTGCGTCCCCGCGCCCTTGCGTTTCCTGGCCATCCTGCTCATCTGTCCCTCTCGTATGCCGCACAGGCTTTGCCGCATTTCCTTTGGCATTGACAGCAGAACTTTTTTGGCCATAGTGGCCCGCCTGCTGCCGGGGCGAACGGCTCTAGTGCACGCACCTGGAGGGGTGCCCGAGTGGTTAAAGGGGACGGGCTGTAAACCCGTTGGCTTAGCCTACGTTGGTTCGAATCCAACCCCCTCCACCACGGTGTGTGTCTGGTCCGAGGCGGATCGGCGGCAGAGGGAAGGGGTGCCTTCGGCCGCCCTTGGTCATTGTACCGGGGTCGGTGAGGCGCTATCTGTCTCTGGTGCTCTGGAGGCGGGTGTAGCTCAATGGTAGAGCAGAAGCCTTCCAAGCTTACGACGGGGGTTCGATTCCCCTCACCCGCTCCACCGGCCGCCGGTTGTCGTGAACGACGACCGGGCGCGGCCCGAAGGGCGCGGTGTGGGTAGCGGGCTCCCAAACGGAACAAAATAGGCCGAGGACGGGACCGGGAAAGCGATGTCCAAGTCAAAGTTCGAGCGGACGAAGCCGCACTGCAACATCGGGACGATTGGTCATGTGGATCATGGCAAGACGTCGCTGACGGCAGCGATCACGAAGATTCTGGCGGAGACCGGTGGCGCGAGCTTCACGGCTTACGACC
>JBJXHM010000025.1:0-6649 GCA_046233115.1 Rhodospirillaceae bacterium N.6G
TCATCCGCGACTTCGACGGGGTGCTGGCGAACGCCGCCAACGGCGAGGACAAGCTGGTCTTCGTGACCGGGCTGGAGGTCGGAACCTTCGCCTACATCGGCGCGGCCGCCTTCTCCGGCGGCGGCAACTCCGAGGCGCGCTACGACGGGCCCAGGCAGATCCAGGTGGACCCGGACGGCGACGGCAACGTCGACCAGGCCTTCCTGGTCGACGGCGTCACTGCGGCCAACCTGCTGACGGCCAGCGACTTTGTTTGGCTTTAGGGCGGATCGCGTCGCGAACGAATATGCAGATTCCTGCTGGATAGTCTCCGGTGGCGAGCTTCTGCGACGTCGGCGGATGGGCGCCAGGCATCGGCAAAGAAGTTTAAAAAAATACCATTAAAAATCAGTTTTTTAGCGATCTTTCCCAGTGAATCAACCAGGATTTGAGGATGCTCGGTTGTGGTCTGCGCTTGTGAGGGGCGGGCACAGAACTTATGTTCTGCAAGCCTCGAAAAGAGGCGCCCGACGACAAGAGGGGAAAGAGGAAGATGGCCTATATTGTCGGTGACGACCAGCCGAACAGCCTGACAGGGACCGATCAAAACGACGCGATCCTGGGCAAGTCGGCGGCCGATAGGCTCTACGGCCTGTCCGGGATCGATTTCCTGTACGGTGACAGCGGCAACGATATCATCTTCGGCGGTTCAGCCTATGACGACGCCAAGGGCGGTTTCGGCGACGATACCTTCTACGGCGGCGACGGCAACGACCGTTTCGACGAGTTCTTCGGCGGCGGAGCGGGCGATGACCTGGCGCGCCTCGGCAGTGGCCTCGATACTGCCTTCGGTGGTCTCGGCAGGGATACCTTCTTCGGCGGCAGCGGTGACGACAAGCTGGACGGCGACGATGCAGCGGACACGCTCTACGGCGGCCTGGGCAACGACTTCCTCACCGGCTTCTCCGCGAACGACCGGCTCTTCGGTGGCGACGGCGACGACTCGCTCCTGGGCTACCAGGACATCGACCGCATCTTTGGCGACAGCGGTCTCGACACGATCGACGGCGGGGAAGCGGACGATTCGCTTTTCGGTGGCTCCAGCCAGGACCGCCTCTACGGTGGAGACGGAGATGACACGGCCTTTGGCGGTGTCGGCGGGGACCTCCTGATCGAGACCGTGCCCTTCGGCGCGGGGGCCGACGTCTTCTACGGGGACGGCGGCAGTGATACCCTCTCTGGCGGCGGCGACGACGATACGCTCTTCGGCGGCATTGCCGCAGACGTCATCTACGGTGGCTACGGCGACGACGAGGCACATGGCGGCAATGGCGCCGACTATGCTGGCGGGCGTAGCGGCAATGACGAGCTCCGCGGCGATGACGGCGACGATTCCCTGCTCGGTCAGAGTGGTGCGGACACACTGTTCGGCGGCAACGACCAGGATGTCCTCTACGGCGGCGACGGAGGCGACCAGATGGTCGGCGGCTCCGGCAGCGACCGGCTGTTCGGCGGTCAGAACCGCGACCGACTGAACGGCGGGTCGGGCAGCGATACGGCCTTTGGCGGAACCAACAACGACACCTTCATTATCGATACCAAGACCGATCTCGTTTTCGACCGTTTGGGCGAGGGCGATGACGTCCTGCGTTCGGACGCAGCGGCCTATACCCTGGGCAGCGGCTGGGAGGTCTTCATCGAGCGGATCAACCTCAACGACGCAGCCGGCGCGGCCAGGATGGTGGGCAACGAGCACGACGAGATCATTGTCGGCAACTCCTTCTCCAACATCCTGCGCGGAGAGAGCGGCGCAGATCGTCTGAACAGCCGCGGTGGAAGCAACACTCTGGTCGGCGGCTCTGGCGATGACACGTTCATCGTCACCACGACGGTCGACCTGGTGCGTGACGGCTCCGGCGAGGGCACCGACCTGGTGCGGGCCGAGGTCGACTACACCCTGCCTGGCAGCGGCGCCAACGCCTTCGTCGAGAACCTGCGCCTGCAAGTCGGCTTCGGCAACATCGACGGCGCCGGCAACGACCAGGACAACATCGTGGAAGGCAACAGCGGCGACAACACGCTGCGTGGTGAGGACGGCAAAGATACGGTGGTCGGCGGCGACGGCGACGATCGCCTCTTCGGCGGGCGCGACAGCGATCGTCTGGAAGGAGAAAGCGGGTCGGACACCCTGCACCTCGCCTCCGGAGACGTCGCCTTCGGTGGCTCCGGCGATGACGCCTTTTTCTTCAGCGGAGCCGGCCTAGGTGACGCCGGCTCGGGCGGCCCCGTCATCCGCGACTTCGACGGCGTCAAGGCGAACGCGGCCAACGGTGAGGACAAGCTCGTCTACGCGACCGGCCTAGAGGTCGGCAGTTTCTCTTACATCGGGGCGTCGGTCTTTTCCGGCGGCGGCAACTCCGAAGCGCGCTTCGACGGGGCGCGCCAGATCCAGGTCGACCAGGACGGCGATGGCGTCGCTGATCAGGCCTTCCTGGTGAATGGCGTGACCGCCGCCAACCTGCTGACTGCCACGGATTTCGTCTGGCTTTAGCAACAACGCCGTCCGAGGGGCGGTGCAGCGCTACGCTCTAGTGGAGTCCCTCCCTCTATGACGTCCTTTTCCGGGAAGTTTATGGGGCGGGAATCCCGCTGGACGCTTCTGTTTTCGTTTTTCCTGTGCGCGGTGCCGCTCTGCTGGATAGGGTGCGGCGCAACAAGACTCAGGATATGAAGAGAAGGGCAGCTGATGGCGACGATCACAGGGACGGACGGTCCTGATGTTCTGGTGGGGACCGCGCTTGCGGATTTGATCCTTGGATTGTCGGCCAACGACACACTCTCCGGCGGGAGTGGCGACGACACCCTCTACGGCGCCTCCGGTGCGGACACGTTGACCGGCAACAGCGGCAGCGATCGGGTCTACGGCGGCGACGGAAACGACACCTTCGACGAGTACGCTTTGGCCGGGGACGGCTACGACTTCTTTGTCGGCGGCTCCGGCGATGATAAGGCCTTCGGCGGCTCGGGCTCGGACGTGCTGGTGGGGCTCAGCGGCGATGACCTCCTGATCGGCGATAGCGGCAGCGACCGGCTCTACGGCGGGCGCGGCAGCGATGGCCTGGAGGGCTTCACCGGTTCGGACTACCTCTACGGCGACAGCGGAGCGGATTTTCTGTTCGGTGGGTCGGGTAAGGATTACCTGAACGGCGGATCCGGCCAAGACAGTGCCAGCGGCGGCCTTGGCGACGACGTGATTCAGGGCGATTCCGGCGGCGACGCCGGCCTGGACGGCGGTGTCGGTAACGATGCCGTTTTCGGCGGCAACGTGCGCGACCTGCGGCTCTATGGCGGCAGCGGCAGCGATCTGCTCTACGGCGATAACGGCAACGACACCGCGCTCTATGGCGGCAGCGGCGACGACAGCGTCTCCGGTGGCAACGGCAACGATGCGACGCTCGCCGGCGGTCCGGGTGCGGACTCGCTCTTCGGTGGATCGGGTAGCGACTACGGCCTCTACGGCGATGCCGACGACGACC
This sequence comes from Rhodospirillaceae bacterium N.6G, assembly GCA_046233115.1. Lineage (GTDB taxonomy): Bacteria > Pseudomonadota > Alphaproteobacteria > Kiloniellales > JACOMY01 > JACOMY01. The sequence continues at coordinate 3,516 of JBJXHM010000025.1, forward strand.
GCCTGTTCGGTGGATCCGGCAGCGACTTCTTCCTGAAGGGCGGTGCGGGAAGCGACAGCCTGTCGGGCGATGCCGGCGGCGATGCCTATGTCTATGGTGCCGACGGCGATGACGACCTGTTCGGCGGCGCCGGGAACGACAGCTACTTCTTCGGCGGGTCAGGCATCGACCGCATCAAGGGCGACGGCGGTGATGACTTCGCGCTTCGAGGTGGCAGCAGCCGCGACCTGCTCTATGGCGGCTCCGGCGACGATGCGCGGCTCTACGGCGGCGCCGGCCAAGACGATATAGACGGTGGCAGCGGCGACGACCTTGTCTATGGCGATGAGGACGGTGACTACCTGCTTGGACGTGGGGGCAAGGACCGGATCTACGGCGGGGCGGGGCGCGATCATGCCGAGGGCGGTAGCGGCGACGATGCGCTCTTCGGTGGCGACGGCGACGATAGTCTGATCGGCGACTACTTCACCGATGCGGCCTCGGTCACTGGCAACGATACCCTCTACGGCGGCAGCGGCAGTGACGCCCTGTGGGAGGTCTATGCCTACAGCAATGAGACCCTGGTGTTCTACAGCACCTTCTTCGGTGGCTCCGGCAACGACTACATCTACGGTGGTGGCAGCAACGACAGCATCTTCGGCGGGCTGGGAGACGACAGGATCGGAGCCGGCTCGGATCAGGGCCTCGCCTACGGCGGCAGTGGCGCCGACACCCTGTCTTCTTCCGGTAGCCGTACCGGCACCTCTACGCTGCATGGTGATTCCGGTAACGATTCCATCTCCGACCGCAGCGGCGATGGCACGCTCTACGGCGGGGAGGGCGCGGATACGCTGCGCGGCGGCAGCGGCGAAGACCGGGTCTTCGGCGACAGTGGCGCCGACTCCCTGTTCTCCGGTGAAGGCTTCAGTTTCTCCCATGACGACACCGGGGATCGGCTCTATGGCGGCTCCGGCAAGGACAGTCTTTTCGGCAACTCGGGCGCCGATCGCGCCTACGGCGGCGAGGAGGCTGACCTGCTGTTCGGCGGCAGCGCCGGCGACGACACCCTTAGCGGCGGATCGGGGGACGATCATCTTACCGCGCTCAGCGGCGACGATCTGGTCTACGGCGACGCGGGCAACGACCTCGCGATCGGCGGCTCAGGACGGGACACGCTCTTCGGCGGCAGCGGCGAGGACTACATGGCCGGTGCGGAGCTATCCGACGGCATCGCGCTGGGCGAGACCGGCGACCTGGTCTTCGGCGGGTCGGGCAGGGACATCATATTCGGCTCTTCCGGCAACGACACGCTCTACGGTGGGCTCGGAGGTGACCGCATCAATGCGGGTTTGGACGGGACCAACAGCCTCTTCGGTGGTAGCGGCCAGGAGACCTATGTCTACGGCGGTTCCGGCGACGACCTGATCGACCTGGGGTCTGGAGCCGACAGGCAGGTCGCTGGCGGATCGGGCGACGATCGCATATTCGGCGACGAAGGCGACGACTCCTCGCTCTTCGGCGTTAGCGGTGACGACCTCATCTACGGCGGCGCCGGTGCGGACTCTTCGCTCTTCGGCGGTGATGGCGAGGATGTTGTTCGCGGCGGCGACGGCAACGACCACGCCGGCGGCGGCTCCGGCGACGACCAGTTGCGCGGCGACAGCGGCGACGACTCTCTATTCGGAGAGAGCGGGCGCGACACGCTGTTCGGCGCCAGCGGCAAGGACCTGCTCTTCGGCGGGGACGGCGGCGACCAGATCGTCGGCGGCAGCGGCGTCGACACTCTCTTCGGCGGTCAGAACCGGGACCGGCTGAACGGTGGCTCGGGCAGCGATACGGCCTACGGTGGCACCAGCAACGACACCTTTATCGTCGATACCCAGGGCGACGTTCTTTTCGACGGGACGGGCCAGGGTGACGACGTCCTGCGTTCCAACGCCGCCAACTACACCCTGGGGACAGCGAGCGATATCCTGGTCGAGCGGATCAACCTCAATACCGGCGCAGGGGCCGCCAAGATGGTCGGCAACGCCAGCGACGAGGTCATCGTCGGCAATTCCTTCTCCAACGTGCTGTTGGGGCGCAGTGGCAACGACCGCCTCAACAGCCGTGGCGGTACCAACACCATGACCGGTGGATCCGGCGACGACACCTTCATCGTTACCACCTCGGCCGACCGGGTGCGGGAGTTCTCGGGCCACGGCACCGATCTGGTCCGCGCGGAGGTCGACTTCACCCTGCCCGACGCCGGCAATGACTACTTCATCGAGAGCCTGCGCCTGCAGGCTGGCTTCGGCAACATCGACGGCACCGGCAACAGCCTGGACAACACCCTCGAGGGCAACAGCGCCGACAACGTCCTGCAGGGGATGGGTGGTATCGATAGCCTGGAAGGCGGGCTCGGCGACGACAGTCTCTACGGCGGTGCTGAGGCGGACCGGCTGGAGGGCGGCAGCGGTGCCGACAGTCTCTTCGTCGGCCAGGATGACGTGCTCTTCGGTGGGTCCGGCCTTGATGAGTTCCGCTTCAACGGTGATCCGCTGGGCATTGGCGGCTCCGGCGGGCCGGTGATCCGCGACTTCAGCGGAGAGCTCGTCAACGGCGGCTCTGCCGAGGACAAGCTGGTCTTCGCAGCTGGCCTGGAGGTTGGCAGCTTCACCTACATCGAGGGCGCGGTCTTCAGCGGCGGTGGCAACTCGGAGGCGCGCTTCGCCGGATCGAGGCAGGTCCAGATCGACCAGGACGGCGACGGCAACGTCGACCAGGCCTTTCTCGTGGACGGCGTCACCGCCGCCAACCTGTTGACGGCGACGGATTTCCTCTGGTTGTAGGGTCCCTTTCGTGAAAGAAGCACCCCGGCCGCCTGTGCAGCCGGGGTCCCTTTCTACCTGATCAGCCCCAGACGAAGTCGGTGGCGGTGAGCAGGCCTGCGTTGGTGACGCCGTCGACCAGGAAGGCCTGGTCGACGTTGCCGTCGCCGTCCTGGTCCACCTGGATCTGCCTGGGCCCGTCGTAGCGCGCCTCGGAATTGCCGCCGCCGGAGAAGGCGGCCGCGCCGATGTAGGCGAAGGTTCCGACCTCCAGCCCGGTCACGAAGACCAGCTTGTCCTCGCCGTTGGCGGCGTTCGCCAGCACCCCGTCGAAGTCGCGGATGA
>JBJXHM010000026.1:2500-5823 GCA_046233115.1 Rhodospirillaceae bacterium N.6G
AGGCTTCCATCCAGGCGGGTTGGATCCTTCGGGGTTTGGCCTGGCGGGGGAAGTGTTGTCTGGAGGGGGTTCGGACGGGTTTTCGTTCACTGTTGGTCTTGACGTGACACTGATACGAGAGACGGGTCGTTCCCCAGTCGTTTTGGCGAGGGGTTGGGCCGGTCTTTATCGTGGGTATAGTGACATGCAAGCGTCTGGAAGGGCATTTGGTGGATGCCTTGGCACCGAGAGGCGATGAAGGACGTGGCACTCTGCGATAAGCTGTGGGGAGGTGAGAGCAACCTTTGATCCGCAGATTTCCGAATGGGGAAACCCGGCCCTATAGGGTCGTCCTTTGGCTGAACACATAGGCCAGAGGAAGCAAACCCGGGGAACTGAAACATCTCAGTACCCGGAGGAAAGGACATCAACAGAGACTCCGTGAGTAGTGGCGAGCGAAAGCGGACCAGGCCAGTGGCCTGTTATGGGTGAAGCAGAAGCGTCTGGAAAGGCGCGCCGGAGCGGGTGATAGCCCCGTATGCGTAGATCCTGACAGGTCCTCGAGTAGGGCGGGACACGTGAAATCCTGTCTGAACATGGGGGGACCACCCTCCAAGCCTAAGTACTCCTCGGTGACCGATAGTGAACCAGTACCGTGAGGGAAAGGTGAAAAGCACCCCGATGAGGGGAGTGAAAGAGACCCTGAAACCGAATGCCTACAAACAGTCGGAGCCCCATGTGGGTGACGGCGTACCTTTTGTATAATGGGTCAGCGAGTTGGTCTTACGAGCAAGCTTAAGCCGCTAGGCGTAGGCGCAGCGAAAGCGAGTCTGAAGAGGGCGCTCTAGTTCGTAGGATCAGACCCGAAACCCGGTGATCTAGGTATGGGCAGGCTGAAGGTGGGGTAACACCCACTGGAGGGCCGAACCCACGTCTGTTGAAAAAGACGGGGATGACCTGTGCCTAGGGGTGAAAGGCCAATCAAACCGGGAGATATCTGGTTCTCCGCGAAAGCTATTTAGGTAGCGCGTCGGATTTGTGCCCTCGGGGGTAGAGCACTGGATGGGCTAGGGGGGAGCGATCCTTACCAAACCTAACCAAACTCCGAATACCGAGGAGTATCGTCCGGCAGACAGGCAGTGGGTGCTAAGGTCCATTGCCAAGAGGGAAACAGCCCAGACCGCCAGCTAAGGTCCCCAAGTTACGGCTAAGTGGGAAAGGATGTGGGAAGGCCAAGACAGCCAGGAAGTTGGCTTAGAAGCAGCCATCTTTTAAAGAAAGCGTAATAGCTCACTGGTCTAAATAAGCCGTCCTGCGCCGAAAATGTACCGGGGCTCAAGCCGTACACCGAAGCTGCGGGTTCGCTCTATGAGCGAGCGGTAGCGGAGCGTTGCCTAGGCCTGCGAAGCGGGACCCGTGAGGGCCCGTGGAGGTATGGCAAGTGAGAATGCTGACATGAGTAGCGATAAAGAGGGTGAGAACCCCTCTCGCCGAAAGTCCAAGGGTTCCTGCGCAAGGTCAATCCGCGCAGGGTGAGCCGGCCCCTAAGGCGAGGCCGAAAGGCGTAGTCGATGGGAATGGGGTTAATAGTCCCCAGCCAGCGGGTGGTGACGGAGATGAAACGTGGTCCGGACTTATCGGATTGTCCGGGCGGCTGGAGTCTTCCAGGAAATAACCCCCGCCTTTGACCGTACCCGAAACCGACACAGGTGGACAGGTAGAGAATACCCAGGCGCTTGAGAGAACTCTGCTGAAGGAACTCGGCAAATTACCCTCGTAACTTCGGGAGAAGAGGGCCCGGTCTAGGGGCAACCCTTGGCCGGGGGCACAGACCAGGGGGTGGCGACTGTTTACTAAAAACACAGGGCTCTGCGAAACCGCGTGAAGGTGACGTATAGGGTCTGACGCCTGCCCGGTGCCGGAAGGTTAAGAGGAGAGGTTCACGCTTCGAATCGAAGCCCCGGTAAACGGCGGCCGTAACTATAACGGTCCTAAGGTAGCGAAATTCCTTGTCGGGTAAGTTCCGACCTGCACGAATGGCGTAACGACTTCCCCACTGTCTCCAGCAGAGACTCAGCGAAATTGAATTCCCCGTGAAGATGCGGGGTACCCGCGGTCAGACGGAAAGACCCCGTGCACCTTTACTACAGCTTTGCAGTGGCATTAGAGCGCCTATGTGTAGGATAGGCGGGAGGCTTTGAACCGGCGGCGCCAGTTGCCGGGGAGCCATCCTTGAAATACCGCCCTTAAGCGGTCTGATGTCTAACCGAGTGCCGTCATCCGGTACCGGGACCCTGCATGGTGGGTAGTTTGACTGGGGCGGTCGCCTCCCAAAGAGTAACGGAGGCGCGCAACGGTGGGCTCAAGCTGGTCGGACATCAGCTGTTGAGTGCAATGGCATAAGCCCGCCTGACTGTGAGGCCGACAGGCCGAACAGAGACGAAAGTCGGTCATAGTGATCCGGTGGTCCCGCGTGGAAGGGCCATCGCTCAACGGACAAAAGGTACGCCGGGGATAACAGGCTGATCTCCCCCAAGAGTCCACATCGACGGGGAGGTTTGGCACCTCGATGTCGGCTCATCGCATCCTGGGGCTGGAGCAGGTCCCAAGGGTATGGCTGTTCGCCATTTAAAGCGGTACGTGAGCTGGGTTTAGAACGTCGTGAGACAGTTCGGTCCCTATCTGCCGTGGGTGTTCGAGACTTGAGAGGATCTGTCCCTAGTACGAGAGGACCGGGATGGACGTACCTCTGGTGGACCTGTTGTCGCGCCAGCGGCACTGCAGGGTAGCTATGTACGGAACGGATAACCGCTGAAAGCATCTAAGCGGGAAACCAGCCTCAAAACCAGGTCTCGCCTAAGAGCCGTGGTAGACCACCACGTCGATAGGCCGGAGGTGTAAGCGCAGCAATGCGTTCAGCCGACCGGTACTAATCGCTCGATTGGCTTGCATATCCAACCCACACCCTAAAGACCCCCAACCTCCCGCCAAAACGATCGGGAACAACTCCCCTCTCCTATCAACACACGAACAAGACCAACATCACTCTGTCTGCTCGCACGACCTGGTGGCTATGGCGAGGTGAGAACCACCCGATCCCATCCCGAACTCGGCCGTGAAATCCCTCTGCGCCAATGGTACTGCGTCTTAAGGCGTGGGAGAGTAGGTCGCTGCCAGGTCTTGCAAGCAGACAGTCACTCACTTCTTATCTACCACCCCCCCTCACCATCACCCTCACAACCAAACATCGCCCCAATCACCCTCTACCGCGGGGTGGAGCAGCCCGGTAGCTCGTCAGGCTCATAACCTGAAGGTCGCAGGTTCAAATCCTGCCCCCGCAACCA
>JBJXHM010000027.1:0-3497 GCA_046233115.1 Rhodospirillaceae bacterium N.6G
GCGAGGACAAGCTGGTCTTCGCCAGCGGGCTGGAGGTCGGCAGCTTCGCCTATATCGGCGCGGCGGCCTTCTCCGGGGGCGGCAACTCCGAGGCGCGCTTCGATGGCCCCCGGCAGATCCAGGTGGATCAGGACGGCGACGGCTCGGTCGATCAGGCTTTCCTGGTCGATGGCGTCACCGCAGCCAACCTGCTGACCGCCACCGACTTCGTCTGGCTGTAGAGAAATGCTTGCGTGGTGGGGCCGGCTTGGCGGATAGATCGCTCCGGCCCCTCCTCAAGTATCTCTTCTAAATCTCTGACAAGAGGGGGTGATTAGGTCCACGGGGCCTGTCGATCCGCAGCTGCTGCCGGCCTGCTCAAGATGCTTCCGGACGCTGGTCGTACGGAAACCCAGGGGAGATCTGGATCAGGGCTGTGATCACTGGAAGCGATTTCTCCGATGGGCCTAGAGCAGGATGACGTCAAATCGAAACGACTTGTCGTCTGAATCCTGTTCTACACGTTTGAAAGATAGAGCAGATCGCGATCTGCTCTAGTGGCCTCTGTGCCGACGACCGACTCTAAGAACGAAAATGTTTGATGAAGGCGCATCCTCACGAATTTGTTACGTACAATTTACGGTATTATAATACCTCTGACTGTATATTTTAGCTGCACTTTCCTTTCGACGCCAGAGCGCCTGTGGCAAAATGTCATCATGATAGCTGGTGGCAATAAGTTTGCGAGGAGTGCGGGCAATGGCTGCGATCACGGGAACGGACCTGAACGATACCCTGACGGGGACCAACGGCACCGATACGATTTTCGGACTGAGCGCGACCGATACGCTCTTCGGCACCGCCGGTGCCGATACGCTCTACGGGGCCAGTGGTTATGATCGGCTGTTCGGCGGCAGCGCGAGCGACATCCTTTTCGGCGGCGATTTCAACGATCGGGGTTACGGCGGGCAGGGGCTCGACACCTTCTACGGTGATTCCGGCAACGATCGGGCCTCCGGGGACAGTGGCAATGACTTCCTGTTCGGTGGATCGGGGCGCGGCTACTTCTACGGCGGCAGCGGCACCGATAGTTTGATCTGGGGGCCGACGACGACCTTCGGCATCGGTCGCGGCGGCGATGGCGACGACTACCTCAGGGCGCCGGGCGACCAATTCCACGACCTGCGCGGTGACACCGGCAATGACAGCCTCTACGGCGGCGACTACCAGCGTGGCTTCGACGGCGACGACATCATGGTGGGGCAGAGCGGTACCGACGCCCTCCACGGTGACTCTGGCAAGGACACGGCTTTCGGCGGCAGCGGTGTTGATCGGATCTACGCCGGCGCCGACGACGATCGGCTCTACGGCAACACCGGCAACGATTCCATCACCTCGCCGACCAGCGGCATCGATTTGATCGACGGTGGCTCCGGCTATGACTATGCCCGGGTCGACCGCCATGACCGCGGCAACAATCTCACCTTTGACCTCGGCAACGGCAATGAGGTCCTGAACGACGGCGTTGGCGGCAGTAGCGGAAGCGAACTGGCCTCGATCGAACGTGTCCGTTTCCTGGGCGGCTCCGGCGCCGATCGCCTGCGCGGAGGCGACGGCCGCGACCGCATCTACGGTGCCAGCAAGCTAGACCGGCTCTATGGTTCCTCCGGCAATGACTATGCCTTCGGAGGTTCCAGCAACGACCGTATCTATGGCAGCAGCGGTTCGGATCGGCAGTATGGCGGCGATGGCAACGACACGCTGCTCGACGCTTCGGGCAACAACGCGACGGTCTTCTCCCGCGGTGGCAGTGGCAACGACCGGATTTACATGTACGGCGTTTCTCAATCCGACAACGGACGCGGCGACGATGGTGACGACACGGTCACAGCGACCTCCTCCGGCAGCGCCCGCCTCTATGGCGGCAGCGGTATCGACCGGCTCTACGGTGGCTCGTTGGGTTACGGGGGTGAGGGCGATGACACGGTCTTCACGGGGACCGGCAATGATTTCCTGACCGGTGGGTCGGGAAACGACTCCATGTACGGCGGCAACGATACCGATCGGCTGCGCGGCAGCGACGGCGACGACTCGCTCTTCGGCGGGTCCGGCAATGACCGCATCTATGGAGATTCGGGCATCAACTACATGGACGGGGGGAGCGGCTTCGATACCCTGGTGCTCAACCTCTCCGGTGCCGATAACGACCTGACGATCGATGGCAGCGCGAGTGGCGTTCAAACCATTTTCGACGGCCCAGGCGGCACCACCGGCAACGCCTTCGCGAGCTTTGAAGTCCTGTCCATTTTTGGAGGCTCGGGCAAGGACGACATCACCGGCGCGATCGGCAACGATCGGATCTACGGTCGTAACGATAACGACACCCTGAACGGAGGCTCCGGCAACGATGTCCTCGGTGGGTTGGATGGGGATGACACGCTGTTCGACGAGTCCGGGAGGGCTTACGGCTTCGGCGGCGACGGCAACGACATCATAGATTTCTCGAAGGCCATGGGAGGATTCAACAGGGGGGGCGGCGGCACCGGCAACGACACGGTCTTCGGCGTCTCCTCCGGTGCCGACAACCTCTACGGCGACGATGGCGACGACAGTCTCTACGGCGGCGATTTCCAATTGGGTGGCTCGGGTAAGGATTTGCTGTCGGGTGGAACTGGCAACGATAACCTGGACGGCAACGACGAGGAGGACCTGCTCTACGGTGGTGCCGGTGACGACAATCTGGATGGCGGTGCCCAGGACGACACCCTGTTCGGCGGCTCTGGCGAGGACCGCCTCTACGGATTGGCCGGCGACGATACCCTGATCGGCGGTTCCGGCGAGAACGCCCGGATGATGGGCCAAAGCGGCAACGATCTCTTCATTGTCGGTGCCAACGAGAACAGTGCCAACGACACGATCAACGGCGGCAGCGGCAGTGACACCATCGCCTTGGTGACCGGGGCGGAGCTTGCTGCCGGTATGATTATCACCTCGGTCGAACACACAATCCGGATCGGGTCCAGCGGCAACGACGTGCTGACGGGCTCCGGCGCCGACGACACGATGTACGGCCTCCAGGGCTCGGACAGTGTCTCCGGGGTTGCCGGCAACGATACGCTCTTCGGCGATGACGGGGACGACAGCCTCTTTGGCGGCGGCAACAACGACACCATGTACGGTGGCACCGGAAACGACCGGGCGGCTGGTGGTGGCGGTGCCGACAGCGCCATCGGCGGCGACGGCGACGACTCGCTGCTGGGCAACGACGGCGACGACCGGTTGGAAGGACAGGCCAACAACGACACCTTGCGCGGCGGCAGCGGAGGCGATGCTGTCTTCGGCGCGGCCGGCGACGACGTGATCGAGATCGGGGTCGGAGAATCGACCTCCAGCGACACGATGAACGGCGGCGGCGGCAGCGACACCCTGGTGCTGCTGGCGGGCGCTGTCCTGGCCGGCGGCGAGGTGATCTCCTCGATCGAGCACACGATCGTGCAGGGCACCAGCGGCAACGACAC
>JBJXHM010000028.1:0-3130 GCA_046233115.1 Rhodospirillaceae bacterium N.6G
CGTAGGAAAACAGACCCTCGCTGCCGTCGTCTTGACCCCGCATCCTGCCTTCCCTTCCTGCTTCCCACTGCAAAAGGGAATCACATCTACCCTCTCAACGCGACTGGGTTTTTCAGCAGCCTGCTAGAGCAGGATGACGTCAAATCGAAACGATTTGTCATCTGAATCCTGCTCTACAGCTTGAAAAATAGAGCGGATTCACGCGATCAGGTGATTCCACCTGTTCGCGATCCGCTCTGGCCTACTGGTAGTGCCCGTGCTTCTGCAGGACCTCGATCTGATAGCCGTCTGGATCCTGGACGAAAAAGAACTTGGCGATGAGGTCATCGCCGTCCCTGAACTCCACCAGCTTTCTCGGATTCCACCCCGCGGCCTCGAAGCGCCGGTGCTCGGCCTCGACGTCGTCGACGACAAAGGCAACGTGACCGTAGCCGTCCCCGTGCCGGTAGTCCGCTTCCCGCCCCTTGTTGATGGTGAGCTCGATTTCCTGATCGCTTCCCGGGCCGCGCAGATAGACCAGGGTGAAGGTCTCCTTGTCGAGACGCCTCGAAACCGTCATGCCAAAGGCCTTGGCATAGAAGTCCACCGAGCGCTCTTCTTCGAGCACGCGGATCATGGTGTGAATGAGTTTCGCCATGGCGTTACCGGCCATCCTTTCGTCGCGCTGCGGAGGGCAGAGGCCCAAGCGGCAAGGCCTGTGCGGTTCCGAAGGCCGCACAGGCGTCGCCGGGACGGTCTCGATAGAGCGGCTATTGCGCCAGATAGGCCGTATAGGTCTGAACGGCGATCTTGCCGTCGCTGACCACCAAGGTATCGGTGCCCAGGGGAACCCAGGGCCTGGCTTCCCAGGCGATGTAGGCCACTTCGTCCGTAACCTCCGTCACATTGATCTTGAAGGCTGCCCAGAAACCCTCCGGGGCCGAACTCATAAAGCCGTCGAAGAAGGCCCGGATCTCGGCGCGGCCGCGGAATGTCCCGACATTGGAGAAGATGACCGAATCGTCCGTATAGTCCAGCATCAGTTCATCGACGCCTTTCGCGAAGGCCCCGAGATGATGGTTCAGGACCTGCGCCGCCGTATCCTCGGCCCGGCTCGCGTTCGACATGAGCAGGCCTGAGAGCAGTGCGACGGTGAGCAGAGACGCTCGCAGCTTTGAAGCAGCCATGGATGTGCTCCTGACCAAGACGTGGTTCGGATGCCGGCGGGCAACCCAGCCGGCGAGTCGGCTTCGCTTGATGCGAGGCCCCTGGGTAAGGGGATCTTCGCTACCCCTGCCAGGCGCCCTGGGCTTGCTCCCAGCCGACCACGGCGATCGGCGTGCCGTCGGGTTGGATGAAGACCAGCGGTCCCATGAAGGTCATGTAGAACTCGCTGTCCTCGGGGAAGTAGGTCTTGTCGTGGCGGGCGTTGCACGACTCATAGCCGTAACCCGGCGCAACGGCGGTGTCGCCGCCGGCGGCCTTGCCGCCGCGCACGTCCATCTTGCCCTTGGTGAGGAAGTACTCGCCGGGCCCGACATGAATATGCGAGGCGAAGGACGAGCCGGCCGGGCAATCGAAAATCGCAGTCCAGGCACCGGCCTCCGGCGAAACGTGAAGCAGTTTCCAGCGAATGCCACCGGGTCCGAAGATCTCCGGGAAGGGCTTCCAGTCAACCTCGTCCATCTGCACGTATTCTTCGGCGATATGCGTCTTCATGAGGGTGCTCCCATTCGCGTGTTTGCGCTTCATTGCTAGTCCGACCGGACAGGGAGCGTCTTGTCCGAGCCGGGCCTCCCTCTTGTCCGGGACTGCAGTCTCGCCTTGCGGGACCGGCGGTCGCTTCACGCCCCCGGCCGCCGAAACTTGTCTCCCCGTGCAGTCAGAGTTGCCTCAGCGTGTTTGCCTGCGTGACCGGTCGAGCGCGATGCGTTACGGTAAGACGATAAGAAGCCTGCAAAAGCAGCCAAGAACCCGGGGAAGCGACCATGGACGGGGCAAGGGTATTTCATTCCATAAAGCAGTCGGGCCTGTCGGCCCGGAATGATGCCTGGGTTTCGGCGTTGCGCAGCGGCTTCGGCCAGTGGGATGTGTCGGAATCTGTCGGCGACTGCTTTTCGGCCGACCTGGATGTAACGCGCTTCGCACGCACCTCGATCATCGAATGCCATTGCGGACCGAACGGCGGCGTTCGGCGTCAGCAGATGATTCGCAGCGATGATGAGCCGAGGATAGCGGTGCAGCTGGTGGTCAAGGGCGAAGAGCACTTTTCTTTCCGCGACGATCGATCCATCGCCAGAACAGGTGACATCGTGCTCTGGAGCAGCCTCGAGCCCATGAGCTTCCAGGTGCCGGAGCGCCTGCACAAGGTCACGGTCGTGCTGCCCGAACGGACCCTCACGCGCTGGCTGCCGCGTCACCACCGTCTGCACGGCCGGGTCATGACCTCGTCCACAGGGGTGACGGCGCTCTTGCGCACCCACCTGCTGGCGCTTCGCCAGCACCTTGCGGAGTTCTCCGAGCAGGAGCGCTATGCGGTCGAGACGGCCACCCTGGAGATGATTGCCGGGGTTGTATCGGCCACGCTCGACCGGCCGAGCCAGTCACTGGCCGACCACCAGCTGTCGCGGGTGCAGGGCTATATCCTGGAGAACCTTGGAGACGGCGAGCTGAACCTGGACCGGGTTGCCGCAGCGACCGGCATCTCCTGCCGCTACCTGCATCGGCTGTTCGAGCGTACGGGCATGTCGCCACGTGCCTGGATTCAGGACCAGCGCCTCTTGCGCGCCCGCGAGTTCATGATCGGCGATCTGCAGGGCAAGCGCACCATTACCTCGATCGCCTACGACTCCGGCTTCAGCGATTCGGCGCATTTCAGCCGCGCCTTCACGCAGCGTTTCGGCCTGGGCCCGCGCGCCTTCCGATCGAGCCTGTCGCTTCGGCAAATCGGGCCGGGCTGCCGGCATGGTTGAATCGACTCTCCAGAGTCACAAAAGCCCCCCTCTGGGTTGAGGGGGGCTTTTGTGGTTGCGGGGGCAGGATTTGAACCTGCGACCTTCAGGTTATGAGCCTGACGAGCTACCGGGCTGCTCCACCCCGCGGTAGAGGGTGATTGGGGCGATGTTTGGTTGTGAGGGTGATGGTGAGGGGG
>JBJXHM010000029.1:0-3125 GCA_046233115.1 Rhodospirillaceae bacterium N.6G
AGGTGATTATATACCTTGCAAACACGACTGAAAGAGTCCACATTAGAGGGCATAGGAAGGATGCCCGAAGATGTCTCGACTCAGTGCCCCGTATCTCCACGATGAGGAAGCAGCTCACAGCTTCCTAGAGGCGGTTTTGTGGCCTAACGGCCCTGTCTGCCCGCACTGTGGTGGCGTGGATCGTATCAGCAAGGTGAAGGCGAACCCGGAGAAGCGGGTGCGCTATGGCTTGCATCGCTGCGGCGACTGCAAGAAGCAGTTTACGGTCAAGGTCGGCACGGTCTTTGAGGCGTCCAAGGTGCCGCTGCATCTGTGGCTACAGGCTGTCGTGTTGATGACGGCGAGCAAGAAAGGCATCAGCGCCCATCAGCTACACCGCACGCTGGGCGTCACCTACAAGACTGCTTGGTTTATGGCTCACCGTATTCGTGAGGCCATGCGCTCCGGCGATCTGGCGCCTTTCGGCGGCAAGGGCGGCATCGTGGAGGTTGACGAGACCTTCATCGGCGTTGATCGCACCATCAAGCCGAAGCACGAGAAGAAGGGCCGCGGCTACGCTCACAAGCATAAGGTGCTCTCCCTGGTGGATCGTGAGAGCGGCAAGGCTCGCAGCATGGTCGTGGACGATCTGAAAGCCGCCACGCTGACGCCCATCTTGCAGGAGAACATCGCCAAAGAGGCGCGCGTCTTCACCGATGAGGCAGGCCAGTACAAGAAGCTGGGCGCCAGCTTTGCCGAGCATGCGTTCGTCCGTCACAGTCAGGGCGAGTATGGCCGCGGCGAGACGCACACGAACACGATTGAGGGCTATTTCAGCATCTTCAAGCGGGGCATGAAGGGCGTCTATCAGCACTGCGCCAAGCGGCATCTGCACCGCTATGTCGCTGAGTTTGAGTTCCGGTACAACAACCGTGTGGCGCTGGGCGTTGAGGATCATGATCGTGCCCGCGTGGCCCTTGAGGGCGCGGTGGGTAAAAGGCTAACCTACCGGGACTCGTCATCGGCTCTCGGTTGAGAGCAGAATGGATTGTTGCGATGAAGGCGGGCAAGGACATTGTCTGGTGCTTGAAGGGCCAGACTCCGGATCGCATTCCAATGGCGCGGCTTGCTGAATACATGCAGCAACTCGCTGTGCTGTTGGGGCAACAGGATTGCCTGCACTTTATCAAGGTGGAAGAAGGGTCTCTGAACGTTCACGTAAAGGCGGATGGCGCAGGTACTGTTGGGCGTATTACGGACCGCGTGAAGGCGCTTCGTCAAGATAGCGCCCCACCAGAAGCTAAGCGCGCGTATCGTAGAATTAATGAAATGGTCTACGAAGACGGTGGGCCGGCTCGCCTCACTGGACCGGCGGCTATACTGTATTTCCCTGGCATCAAGCCGACAGAAAAAGCGCCTTTATCCATTGTTGATTACGGAGATGTTGTTGGCAAGCTATATGCTTTGGCTGAGAGGGATGGAAAAGTAAGCGCTCGCATCAGACCCATAACCGGAGAGAACTACATTCAATGTATTGCATCTCTTGATGTAGGCAAGGAGCTTCGTAAATTCTTGTTTGAGCCTGTTAGAGTGTATGGGCGAGGGACGTGGATAGAGAATGGTGATGCGTGGGTATGTGATGGCCTTACGGTAGAAGAGGTCTGGCCAATTCATAGCGCTTCTATGCGGAACGCTATAGATGCTTTGCGAGCCCTAGATATCGAGTGGCCAGACGATCCAATTAAGGAAATGGCCGATCTCGATGAGGTTGACGAGGTCGCGTGATCTCGGCCGTAGATAATACGTTCCTCACGTTGCTGCTTAACCAAACAGCAACGCCGAGGGCGAATCCGGCTACGGGAAAGCCTATAGATTATCACCGAGAACGAATTGAGAGTCTTATTGATGAAATTGATGATGCAAAAGGAACGCTGATAGTTCCATCTCCAGCTTTGGCAGAAGTTCTTTGCGTACTGGATCCGCCAGACGACTATATCGTTCAATTGCAAAGCTATTCCTGCATCAGAATTGTAGGATTTGATGTGCGGTCTGCAATAACCTTTGCAAGGGATATCCGAGCGGCAATTTCAAACGGAGACAAGCGATCCGGGGTTATAGGCGCTTGGCAGCATGTGAAAATGGATCGGCAAATTGTTGCCATTGCAAAGGCGCATGGGGCAACTACGCTATATAGCGATGATGACAAGCAGACAAGATTCGCTCATCTGGTTGGATTGGCTGTAAAGCATTCGTGGGAGTTGACGTTATCGCCAGAACGCGCCCAAGCGCACTTAGCGAAAGACCCAAATGCATGGCCAAAGCAAACAAAACCGACCAGTCGCGACGCTTCGAGGAAGCCGCCCGCGAGCTAGGCGTTGAGCTGGATGAGGAGAAGCTCAAGCGCACGCTGCGGCGCATGAAGCAGCCGCAGGAGAAGAAGGGTGAGAGCGATGAGAATGACCAGTGAGGCGCACTTTCGTGGGGGCGCAATGGAGCCGGTATCAAGCGAACCCTCCTATGGCGTTAATTGGGCTCCCAGGCGGGAGGCGAAAATCTCCGATTTCGTGAACCAATCCGTGCTCTTGGGCTTTGTCTGGGGACAAGAAGATGTCTTGGGTCCAGCGCAATCGAAGAAGCTCCTCTGGCAGGCTTGTCCGATTCTTAAGAACAGCATCGATGCGGGTTTCGTCTTCGGCCAATCCAGATAGATTTGATTGAAGTTTTGGCCCTACCATTGTTTCGGCCCCAGGCCAGCTAGTAGGGTGGATAAAAAATATCGACAAGTGGGAGCAGATTCGCTTCTGTGCTGCAAGAAAGAACAACACAGCAGCAGATCCTACTGTTCCAGTGTTGTAGAATGTTGTGCGGATTGGCAGTGCTGCTACGTAGTTGTGCAAATATATTCCATCGGCATTTGATCCGCCATGTGATGATAGGGTCAATGCTATTTCTGAACACCCCGCGTTGACAGCGGCGCTGAATGCCATAGTGATGGCGGTGGCGGATTTTGGCTCGATAAACCCTGTGAACGAAAAGTAAGCCACGTCCCTTTGGGCTGGACTTTCCATATGCACATCCTCCCGGTTAGGCGATTTCCGGGAATGCTCCCATAGGGAGTGGGTGTTTGCAAGGTATATAATCGCCTT
>JBJXHM010000002.1:0-588092 GCA_046233115.1 Rhodospirillaceae bacterium N.6G
CGTAGGAAAACAGACCCTCGCTGCCGTCGTCTTGACCCCGCATCCTGCCTTCCCTTCCTGCTTCCCACTGCAAAAGGGAATCACATCTACCCTCTCAACGCGACTGGGTTTTTCAGCAGCCTGCTAGGGCGTGTTGAGTTTACACGGTACCGGGCCACACCCCCGCCCGACCGCTCACGGAAATATCCTGGAACTGGGCGGCCGGGCGGGGGTGTGGGCCGGTACCGATTCAAACAGAGCGCGACACGCTCTAGACAAGGCGTGACAGAGCGCGCCTTGGCACTGCGCCCGACTACCCCCTATATTGCGCTGCAACATAGGCGGGGGAACCATTCGGACGACGGCCATGAGCGATCTCTTCTTTGAGGACTTCACGCCCGGACGCAGCTTTCGCACGCCCGGCGCCACCCTCAGTGAGGCGCAGATTCTGGACTTCGCCTTCACCTACGATCCGCAGCCCTTCCACATGGACAAGGTCGCAGCCGAGGACTGGGGCTACGGCGGCCTGATCGCCAGCGGCATGCAGACCTTCTGCGTCGGCTTCCGCCTCTTTCTGCAGGCGCGCGTCATCAACGCCTGCTCGCTGGGCTCGCCCGGGATCGACGAGCTGCGCTGGCACCTGCCGGTCCGGCCCGGCGACACGCTCACCGTGGTCGCCACTGTAGAGCAGCAGCGCCCCTCCGCCTCCAAGCCCGACCGTGGCCTGATCCACATGCGCTATGAGGTCTTCAATCAGGATGAGCAGCGCGTGATGTCGTGGCTTGCCATGCAGATCTTGCGCAAGCGCTCCTCCGATTAGGCGGCATACTCCCCGCCTCTCCAACAGCCTAACGACAGTCAAGGACGTCCTCATGGCACCTCGCATGCCCACTCAGCGCCCGAGCAATCCCTGCTTCTCCTCCGGCCCCTGCGCCAAGCGTCCCGGTTGGTCGCTGGCCGGTCTGGACGGTGCGGCGGTCGGTCGATCGCACCGGGCCAAGGTCGGCAAGGCCAAGCTGGCCGAGGTGATCGAGCGCTCGCGCCGCATCCTGAGCCTGCCGGACGACTGGCGCCTGGCGGTGGTCGCCGGCTCCGACACCGGCGCCGTCGAGATGGCGCTCTGGAGCCTGCTCGGCCCGCGCCGCGTCGAGGTGCTGAGCTGGGAATCCTTCGGCCAGGACTGGGGCAAGGACGTCGCCAAGGAGCTGGCGCTGCCCGACCCGCTGCTGCGCAACGCCGACTACGGCACCTTGCCCGACCTCTCCAAGACCGACTGGACAAACGACGTCATCTTTCCCTGGAACGGCACCACCTCTGGCGTGCGCGTGCCAAACGGCGACTGGATCGCCGCCGACCGCGAAGGCCTGGCGATCTGCGACGCCACCTCGGCCGTCTTCGCCATGGAGCTGCCCTTCGAGCGGCTCGACGTGGTGACCTGGTCCTGGCAGAAGGTGCTGGGCGGCGAGGCCGGCCACGGCATGCTGGCCCTGGGGCCGCGTGCGGCCGAGCGCCTGATCTCTACCCCGGCGCCGCGCGGCCTGCCCAAGATCTTCCGCATGACCAAGGGCAAGGGCCTGAACGAGGGCCTGTTCAAGGGCGAGACCATCAACACCCCCTCGATGCTGGCGGTCGAGGACGCGCTCGACGGCCTGACCTGGGCCGAGGAGATCGGCGGCCTGCCGGCGCTGATCGCCCGCTCCCAGGCCAACCTGTCCGTGCTTGCGCGCTGGGTAGAGGCCAGTCCCTGGGCCGCCTTCCTGGCCGAGGACCCGGCCACCCGCTCCTCGACCTCGATCTGCCTGAAGATCGTAGACCCCTGGTTCGCCGGCCTGGCGGAGGACGCCCAGGCCGCCGCGATCAAGCGCATGGCCGCCCTCCTGGAGGAGGCCGAGGCCGCCTACGACGTCGCCGGCTATCGCTCGGCCCCTCCCGGCCTCCGGATCTGGGGCGGCGCCACCGTCGAGACCAGCGACATGGAGGCCCTGCTGCCCTGGCTCGACTGGGCCTACGAGACCATCCGCGCCGATGCGGCCGCGTGACCAGCGAGAAAGAGAGAAGACATGCCTAAGGTCGTCATCGCCGACAAGCTGAGTGACAATGCGCGCAAGATCTTCGAGGCGCGCGGCATCGAGACCGACGTCGCCGTCGGGCTCTCGCCGGAAGACCTGCTGCAGCGCCTGCAGGGTGCCGATGGGCTGGCAGTGCGCTCCGCCACCAAGGCCACCGCGGCCCTGATCCAGGGGACGCCCAGCCTGAAAGTCATCGGCCGCGCCGGCATCGGCGTCGACAACATCGACGTCGCCGCCGCCACCGAACGCGGCGTGGTGGTGATGAACACGCCGCAGGGCAACGCCACCACCACCGCGGAGCACGCCATCGCGCTGCTCTTCTCCGTCGCCCGCCAGATCCCGGCGGCCGACCGCTCCACCCGCGCCTCCAAGTGGGAGAAGTCCCGCTTCATGGGCGTGGAGCTGACCGGCAAGACCCTGGGTCTGATCGGCTGCGGCAACATCGGCGCCATCGTGGCGCAGAAGGCGCTGGGCCTGGGTATGAAGGTCGCGGCCTTTGACCCCTTCCTCTCGCCGGAGCGGGCGACCGACCTGGGCGTCGAGCGGGTCGAGCTGCCGGAGCTCTATCGCCGCGCCGACTTCATCACCCTGCACGTGCCGCTGACCGACCAGACCCGGGCGATGATCGACGCCGAGGCCTTCGCGCAGATGAAGGACGGCGTGCGCCTGGTGAACTGCGCGCGCGGCGGCCTGGTGGTCGAGGCCGACCTCAAGGCCGCGATCGAGTTGGGCAAGGTCGCCGGCGCCGCCTTCGATGTCTTCGAGGTGGAGCCCGCTCGCGACAATCCCCTCTTCGGCCTGGAGGAGATGGTGGTGACGCCGCACCTCGGCGCCTCAACCACCGAGGCGCAGGAGAACGTGGCAGTCGAGATCGCCGAGCAGATGAGCGACTACCTGCTGACCGGCGCGGTGCGCAACGCACTGAACATGCCCTCGCTCACCGCCGAGCAGGCGGCCAAGCTGACGCCCTACATGAAGCTGGTAGAGCAGCTCGGCTCCTTCGCCGGCCAGCTGACCCGCACCTCGGTCGAGTCGATCAGCCTGGACTACGAGGGCCAGGCCGCCGAGCTGGACTGCCGGCCGCTGACCCAGGCGGCGATCATGGGCTTCCTGAAGCCGATGCTGGACAGCGTCAACCACGTGAACGCCCCGGTGCTGGCGCGCCAGCGTGGCATCAAGATCTCCGAGACCAAGCACGACGCGGCCAGCGACTACGCCAGCCTGATCCGCCTGACGGTGCAGACCGAGCGGCGCACCCGCTCCGTCGCCGGCACCCTCTTCGGCGGGGCCAAGCCGCGCATCGTCGAGATCAAGGGCATCGCCGTGGAGGCCGAGCTCTGCCCCCACATGCTCTACGTCACCAACGACGACCGCCCGGGCTTCATCGGCGCCATCGGCGCGCTGATGGGCGACGCCGGCGTCAACATCGCGACCTTCCACCTGGGCCGGGCCGAGGCCGGCGGCGAGGCCATCGCCCTGATCGGCCTGGATCAGGAGCTCTCGCCCGAGCTGTTGGCCAAGGTCCGCGCCCTGCCGCACATCCAGCAGGTCACGCCGCTCACCTTCTGAGCCCAACCCTGCGTCCTCAGCCCCTCCCGAGTCACCAGCCCTTGGATGACTCGGGAGGGGCGATCCACTATCCTCCTCTAAGCTCCTGGAGCGAGGAGGAGAGGATGAGGGGGCATGCGGCTAACCCCTGATCTGCTGCTGCGCGCCTACTCCATCGGCATCTTTCCGATGGCGGAGAATCGCGAGTCGGACGAGGTCCACTGGATCGAGCCGCGTCGGCGGGGCATCCTGCCGCTGGAGGGGCTGCACGTCTCACGCAGCCTGCGCAAGCGCCTCCGCCACAACGACTTCACCATCACCTGCGACCGCGCCTTCCGCGAGGTCATCGCCGCCTGTGCCGCGCCCAGCCCGGACCGGCAGGAAACCTGGATCAACCCGGTGATCGAGCGGCTCTACGCCGGCCTCTTCGAGCGCGGCTTCGCCCATTCCGTCGAGTGCTGGCAGCAGGGCCGCCTGGTCGGAGGCCTCTACGGCGTCTCGCTGGGGGCCGCCTTCTTCGGCGAATCGATGTTCAGCCGGGTCACCGACGCCAGCAAGGTCGCCCTGGTGCACCTGGTGCTGCGCCTCAGGCTCGGCGGCTACTGCCTGCTGGACACCCAGTTCGAGACCCCGCACCTGGCCCGCTTCGGCGTCATCGAGGTCAGCCGCGACGACTATCGAGCGCTGCTGGCCGACGCGGTCTCCCGCCCCGCCCGCTTCCCGACCGACCCGCTGGCGCCGGGCGCGCTGGAGGACTTCCTACAAGAGCTCACGGCCGCGAAGGCGGAATGACAGGAGTATCGCCCAGGTCTAGCTCCCCTGTTACCGCAAGGCAGGAGATAACGCCTCACGAAAGGAAAAATCGTCCTCACCTTGACACCGATCAATGCGCTGTTCCGAAAGAGACGTGCAGGATCCGCGGAGCGAGAGCGAGGGAGGAACGCGATGTTTACCTTGATCGACGTGCTGCAGCGCGAGCACCTCTCCATGCGGCAACTGCTGTCGCGGGTGCAGGATCAGATTCAACGCGACGGCGCCACCGACTATGACCTGCTGCGCGAGGTCATGCGCTATTGCGAGACCTATCCCGGCGCCTACCACCATCCCAAGGAGGACCTGATCTTCCAGCTTCTCCAGGAGGTGGCGCCCGAGGAAGCCGCCGAGATCGAAGACCTGACCGCCGAGCACCTGGTGATGTCCGCCGCCGCCCGCGACACCGGCCGGCTGATCGAACAGGCCGCCGAGGGCGACCCCGACGCGGAGGAGAGCCTGCCGCAGAAGGTCGGCGCCTACCTGCGCTTTTATCGCACCCACATGGCCCGAGAGGAGAGCGCGTTCTTCCCGCTGGCGCTCAAGGTGCTGACGCCCGAGCAGTGGCTGACCTTGGAGAGCCAGGTGGTCGACCCCACCGACCCGCTCTTCGCCGAACGCGCCTCGGCCCGTCTACGGGAACTGCTGGGCGACGAGCCCGCCGCCGCTCAGAAGTAGAAGACCGTCGCCATCAGGAAGAAGACCAGCACGCCCAGGACGTCGTTGCTGGTGGTGATGAAGACGCCGGTCGCCATCGCCGGGTCGACCCCCACCTTCTCCAGCACCAGCGGCACCGAGGCCCCCACCAGGGCGGCGATGGTGGTGACCGAGATCAGCGAGAAAACGACCGAGAGCGCCAGGCGGTGTGGTGCCTCGATCGGCACCACCAGGGACGCGCAGAGCACCAGGGCGCCGACAATGAGGCCGGCGGTGGAGCCGTTGATCAGCGCCCCCAGCAGCTCCTTCACCAGGCGCCAGGCGGTATCTCCCTGCCAGATGGTGCCGTTGGCCAGGCCCTGCACCGCCACCGCCGAGGCCTGCAGGCCGGAGTTGCCCGCCATCGACATGCAGACCGGGATGAAGGCGGCCAGGATCGCCGCCTTGGCGAGCTCGTCCTCGAAGGAGCCGACCACCATGGCGGCGATGGTGGCGCCGAAGAGGCCGGCCAGGAGCCAGGGCAAGCGCCCACGCACGATGCGGAAGACCGAGTCGCGGCTGTCGGCCTCGGGCGAGAGGCCGCTCATCAGCATCATGTCCTCCTCGGCCTCGCTGCGCATGATGCGGCGAAGCTGTTTCACCGTGATGCGGCCGACCAGATGCCCGTCATCGTCGGTCACCGGCAGCGAGGGCAGGTTGCGCTTCACCGCCAGGCGCAGGGCCTCCTCCTGGTCGGTCGAGGGGGAGACGGAGACCAGAGACTCGGTCATCAGCGCGCCCAGGCTCGCCTCCTCGGGCTGCAGCAGCAGGCGGGTGAGCGGCAGCCGGCCGACCAGGCGGCCCTCCGCATCGACGACGTAGAGGGTCGAGACATCGCCCACCAGCTCGGCGTGGGCGCGCAGGGTGCGGATCGCCTCGTCCACCCGGGTCTCCCGCGGCAGGGCCAGCAGCTTGCGGCTCATGATCCGCCCGGCCGTGTCGGGATCGTGGGTGCGATAGGCCCGGATGCTCTCCGCGTCGCTCAGGCGCTCGAGCAGGGTCTCGACCAGGCTGTCGGGCAGGTGGTCGAGAGCCTCCACCACCTCCTCGGCCGGCAGCTTGTCGAAGATGCGGACCAGCCGCTCCAGGGTCTCCTCCTCGAAGAGGGCATCACGGACCTCCGGCCGCAACTCGGCGATCACCTTGAAGGAGGGCCCCTCCGGCAGCCAGAGGAGGAGCCTGCGGGCATGCTTCAGCCTCAGCGATGTCAGGAGGTCCAGCAGATCCAGGGGATCCCAGCGCTTCAGCAGCGCCAGCAGCTCCTTGCGCTTGTCCGCCTTGATCAGCCCGCGCACCCGCTCCAGGGTCTCCGCGCGCCGCTGCTCGGCGCTCTCGTCGTCGCCGCGCGCCCAGGTCAGCTCTTCGCTCTTCGCCGCTGCCATGGTCACCAATCCTTTCGCCGCCGATCCTACCGAAGGCCGGCGACCCTGGCACCACCCGGCTCGACCTGTCCCGCACCGGAATGTTACAGCTGCAGGCCGGGAGCCAGATTAGAGAGGGCGCTCCGCCCAGTAGGGCCGGAAGTGCTCGATCACCCGTGCGTAGAGCTCACGCTTGAAGGGAACGATCAGCTCGACCGTCTGGGGGACCGGCACCCACTTCCAGGTAGAGAACTCCGGATGCTCGGTCGCCAGGTCGACCGCCGAGTCGCTGCCCAGGAAGGCGCCGCAGAACCAGCGCTGCCGCTGCCCGCGGTACTTGCCCTTCCACAGCTTGGTCAGCAGTTCGGCCGGCAGGTCATAGCGTTCCCAGTAGGGCAGCTCGGCCAGAATCGCCACCTGGTCGGGCGGGATCGAGGTCTCCTCCTCCAGTTCGCGCAGCGCGCCAGCCAGCGGATCCTCGCCCTTGTCCAACCCGCCCTGCGGCATCTGCCAGGCGGGTCCGGGATTGTCGATGCGCTGCGCCACGAAGGCCTCGCGGCGGACATTCAGCAGCAGGATGCCTGCGCCGGGACGATAGAGCGTGTCGTCGTCTGCCTGATCCATCTCTCACCTCCGTCGCCGTTGCAAGCTACGGTCTCGATAGCGGCGCGCGGGCGCCGGCGCAAGCTCCCGACCAGCGCATGGCAGCAGGGACAAAAGCGAGCGCCTATTCGGTCCGACGGGCTCTCCTCCCGTCCTGGGCGGTACGCTCATTTACCGATGATAGCGCTCACCACTTGATGACTGCGGGATTGACCTTGCATAAGGGAAAGCACTGCAGCGCCACGCGCAGCCCAGTCCCGGATTTATCTTATCTTCTCGGTCCGGGGTTTGAAATCTAGGAAAAAGCAACCACATTCGTTCCGTTTGGTCATAGTTGGAGGGGCGTATGGATTCTCTCAATGCCATGGAGGTCTTTGTCAGGGTGGTACAGGCCGGCAGCTTCTCGGAGGCGGCCCGGAACCTGAACCTGACGCCCTCGGCCGTCTCCAAGCAGGTCAGCCGGCTGGAGGACCGCCTGGGCGCCCGGCTGATCAACCGGACCACCCGGCGCCTGGGCCTGACCGAGGAGGGCTCCGCCTTCTTCGAGCGGGCGCAGCGCATCCTGACCGACGTGGAGGAGGCGGAGCAGGCGGTCTCGCACCTGCATGGGGCGCCGCGCGGAACCCTGAAGCTGAACGCGCCGGTGGTCTTCGGCCATGCCCACATCGCCCCGCTGCTGCCGAAGTTCCTGGCGAGCTATCCGGAGATGCGGATCGACCTCTCCACCAACGACCGCTACGTCGACCTGCTGGAGGAGGGGCTGGACCTGGTGATCCGCATCGGCGAGCTCAGCGATTCCAGTCTGATCGCCCGCAAGCTGGCGGTGACTCGCCGCGTGGTGGTGGCCAGCGAGAGCTATCTCAAGGCCAACGGCATTCCGGCCCGCCCGGGCGATCTGGCCCAGCACAACTGCCTGGTTTTCCTCTACCGCGCGGTGCGCAACGTCTGGCAGTTCGACGGGCCGCAGGGCGCCGAATCGGTCGAGGTGAAGGGCAACATCGAGACCAACTCGATCGAGGTGATCCTGGAGCTGCTGCTGGCCGGCCACGGCATCGCGCTGATGCCGACCTGGCTGGTGGCCGAGTATCTGCGCAACGGCCGCCTGACCCAGGTGCTGCAGGACTATGTCTACCCCGATGCGCAGATCTATGCCGTCTATCCGCCGGGCCGCCACCTCTCGCCGAAGGTCCGCTCCTTCGTCGACTTCCTGGTCAAGCACTTCAAGACCGACCCGATCTGGCGCGACATGCAGTAGGTCCCCGAGCGGCGGTCCCTTGCTGCGCGATCAGAGCCAGAGAAAATCCGTCGCCGTCAGCTGGTTTGCGAGCGAGAGTCCGGAGACGGCAACCCTGATATCGGTCGCACCGTCGCCGTTCACATCGACCTCCAGCGTATCGCCGCCGGCGAAGCGGGCTTCAGAGTTCCAGGCGCCATCGAAGGCAGCAGACCCGATATAGGTGAAGCTGCCCACCTCCATTCCGGTCC
The DNA here is from genome assembly GCA_046233115.1 of Rhodospirillaceae bacterium N.6G. Classification (GTDB taxonomy): domain Bacteria; phylum Pseudomonadota; class Alphaproteobacteria; order Kiloniellales; family JACOMY01; genus JACOMY01. The sequence goes on from JBJXHM010000002.1 coordinate 8,552, forward strand.
TGAAACCGATACGGTCCTCGCCGTTCGCCCCATTCAGGCTGATGCCATCGAAGTCACCGATCTCCTGGACCCCGATCGAGATATTGCCGGCGAACAGGAAGAGATCCTGCCCGGAGCCACCGAAGGCCGTGTCGTCTTTGGCGACATTGAGGGTATCGGCGCCACTGCCGCCAAAGAAGCGATCGCCGCCCTGACCGCCGAAGAGGGTATCGTCGCCGAGACCGCCGAAGACCCGGTCGTCGCCCTGGTTGCCGGCCAGGCGATTGTCGCCGCTGTTGCCCTCGACGGTGTTGTCCAGGCTGTTGCCGGTTCCCCTGATGTCGCCGAAGCCCGCCTGCAGGCGCAGGTTCTCAATGAAGAAATCGGTGCCGCTGTCGGGCAGAGTGTAGTCGACCTCGGCGCGCACCAGATCGGTGCCGTTGCCGGAGAACTCCCGCACCCGATCGGCCGTGGTGGTGACGATCATGGTGTCGTCGCCGGACCCGCCGGCCAGGGTGTTGCTGCCTGCGTGGCTGTTCAGGCGATCGTTGCCGCTGCGCCCCAGCAACACGTTGGAGAAGGAGTTGCCGACCAAGAGGTCGTCACTGTCGTTGCCTTCCATCTTGGCGTCGCCGGCAGCGGAATTGATGTTCACCCGCTCGATGACGATCTCGCTGCTCGTGCCCAGGGTATAGCGGGTCGCGTTGGAGCGCAGCACGTCGTCACCCTGACCGCTCCCGTCGAACAGGCGGTCGGTCTTGGTGTCGACGATGAAGGTGTCGTCGCCGCTGCCACCATAGGCCGTGTCGCTCCCCGACGCGCCGTTCAGGCGGTCGTTCCCCTGGTCGCCGAAGAGGGTATCGCTGCCGGACCCGCCGACCATCTGGTCATTGGCCGAATCGCCCAGCAGGGCATCATCGCCGTCGCCGGCGAAGAGCGTGTCAGCGCCACTGCCGCCGTAGAGGGTGTCGTCACCCTGCAAACCCCTGATCGTATCCTGGTCTTTCAGCCCATAGACCAGGTCGTTGCTGCTGAACGCGGTGATGTCGTCAGGGCCGTTGGTGCCGAAGAGGGTATCCGTACCGTCAGGCGGCGGCACCGTTCCCAGGATGACCTCGATGCTGGTAAGGGTGACGCCCACCGGGAGTGTGGCCCCACCCTGGAGAAGCAGGGTATCGGTCCCGGATCCACCGTCGTAGGTCTCGCCGGCGACCAGTTCCGCCTGGCTGGCAACCACAAACACATCGTCGCCGTTGTCGCCATAGAGCTTGTCAACACCCAGTCCACCAAACAAGGTATCGTTGCCCTCGCCGCCAAAAATAAATGAATCGTCGCCCTCGCCACCGTACAGAACATCATTGCCGGAATCGCCATACATCCAATAGTCATGCCCGGTACCGCCAAAAATGCTGTCGTCTCCCCATCCACCAAACAATGAGCGATCGTTTCCGTCCGCCCCATACATACTATCATTCAGACCTCGGCCAAGAAATTCATCGATACCACTGCCGCCAAACAATTTGTCATTGCCAGCCGCAAATTTGTAACAGTACTCAGGACAATAATAGACGACATCTCCATAGTAATCACCAATGAGAGTATCGGCGCCGCTGCCTCCCCAGACCGTGTCGTCATTCCCATCGCCGTAGATCAAGTCATCTCCGAGGCCACCAAAGACGCTGTCGGCCCCAGGGGACCAGACTACATCATTAAATTCTATGTCGCCCTTGAGCACATCGTTGCCATCGCCACCATAGATCGAGTCAGCGTCTGGCCCACCGAACAGCGTTCCATCGTCCCCGTCTCCGCCAAAGAGGGTATCCAGCCCCTCGCCGCCGTCGAATTCCTTATCGTTATGTCCTCCACCCACGAGGAGATCATCGCCATCGCCACCGAAGAGAGAGACATTTTCCTGATCCCCGCCGTAGAGGATATCCTGGCCCGAGCCACCATCCATCTTGTAGACGCTGCCGGTCCCGCCGAAGAGCCGATCGGTGCCGCTCCCCCCATAGAACCTTCCGTCACTCCCGCTGCCGCCGTATAGAAAGTCAGTGCCCGCCCCACCGTAGAAGCCATAGTCTCCGTAGTAGTGTCCGGTGTGGTTTCCGGGATATCCGCCGTCTCCGCCGAAAACCAGGTCGTCCCCCATGCCTCCACTCAGGGCCAGATCTTCGCCCGGACCGCCAAAGATGATATCGTCCTGGGCACCGCCATCGAGGAACGAATCGTAGCCGAAGCCACCGTAGAGACTATCAGCTCCGCTACCGCCGCGCAGGAACCCATCGTCTCCTGAGCCACCGAACAGACTGTCGTCGCCGCTGCCGCCATACAGCCTTTCGTCATCGCCGTTTTTGCCGAAGAGCGTGTCGTCTGCCTCTTCGCCGTAGAGACGCTCGTCCGAACCGAATCCGCCGAAGATGCGATCCCGGCCGCTCCCCCCAAATACGAGGGAATCGTTCCCCTGGCCGCCGACAATGCGGTCCTCTCCGCTGCCACCGAAGAGACTGGTGTTCCCGCCGCCGTCGCCGTAGAGGGTATCCTGGCCCAAGTCGCCAAAGAGAAGGCTATCGTTCCCTGCCGCACCGAAGATCGTGTCATTGCCGGTGGCACCGACAAGGGATGTGTCGTTGTCCCCGCCGCCAAAGAGAAGATCATCGCCGCTAGCGCCAAAGAGAAGACTGTCGTTCCCGTCGCCTCCGTAGACCCGATCCTTCCCTGAGGCACCGAACAGGGAACCATCGTTGCCATCCCCACCGTAGAGAGAATCGTCGCCACTGCCCCCGTAGAGCAGGCTGTCGTCACCGCCGTTGCCTGACAGCCGATCGAGGCCGTGGGCGCCGTAGAGCTTGCTGTCGGCACCGCTCCCGCCGAAGATGTCGTCATCACCGGTGGCGCCGAACAGTCCGGCATCCGGACCGTTGCCCCCAAAGAGCCGGTCGTCCGCTTCCTCACCAAGGAGCAGGCTGTCCGCACCATCGTCACCTAGGATGGAGTCCCTGCCGCGGCCACCGAAAAGGCGCGTGTCGTCGCCGCTATCACCGTGGAGCGTGTCGTTGCCATTCTCTCCAAACAGTCTGCCATCCGCCCCGCTGCCGCCGAAAAGGCTATCGTCCCCCTGATCACCGTAGAGGCTGCTGTCATCACCCGCGCCACCGGCAACGCGATCGTCGCCATCGCTTCCGAAGAGCGCTGTATCAACAGCATCGCCCCCGAGGAGATTGTCATTCCCGCTGCCGCCGAAAAGGGAAGAATCATCTCCGGCATCGCCGGAGAGCGCGTCTGCCCCGCTGCCGCCGAAGAGGCTTACATCCTGTCCCGCTCTGCCGGAGACGTCATCGTCGCCATCACCGCCGTACAGCAGGGAATCGTTCCCGGTATCGCCGTAGAGGGAATCCATCCCCTCATCGCCGAAGAGTTCGACATCGTCACCGTCGCCGCCGAAGAGGTGATCGTCGCCGAGACCGCCGAAGATCTGCGCGTCGCCGCTCTCACCACCAAGGATGCTGTCGTTCCCCGCGTTACCCAGGAGGCTGCTGTCGTTGCCTTCGTCCCCCTGGATCAGGTCGTCGCCGCTGCCGCCCCACAAGGTGGGATCGTCGGCCTTGCCGCCATAGAGCGTATCGTTGCCCGAGAGGCCGTAGAGGCTGTCATTCCCGCCGTAGCCGACGATGACGTCCTTGGCAGTGGTCCCCTCCAAGGAATCGGGGCCGAAGGTTCCCAGGATGTAGGCCATGCGGAGAGTCTCCCGGTTGATCCACGGTCATCGACGCGTTCTGAACGGCGCAGGCCTGTCCCTCTGATGGACACGGTCCTTCGCGCCGGACAGGAAACAGCCTTGGACACTCTGATGCAACAACAAATGCTTGCATTTGTTAGAGGGAAACTCTGGAAATCGCTCGCTCTATCGCCAAAAAGAAGAAGGGCCGCAACAACTTGCGGCCCTTCTAAAACCCAGTGCTCTAAAATCCACTCGATCGCTAGTTCAGCCGGCGGCCGACCTCTTCGATCGAGGAGTCGATCAGGGCGTCGGAGCGGTCCTGATCCAGCTTGGCGCGGATCAGGTCGGCAGAGGCGGCGATCGCCGCGTCCACCGCGCCGGCCTGGACCGAACGCAGCGCGTTGGCCTCGGCCTGGGCGATGCGATCCATGGCGAGCTGCTCGCGCCGGGCCAGGGTGACCTTCAGATCGGCGAGCTGCTGCTCGCGGATCTCGACCACCTCGCTCCGGGCATGCGCGACGATGCGCTCGGCCTCGGCCAGGGCATCGCGCTGCTTGCGCTTGTACTCGGTCAGGGTGCGCTCGGCGTCCGCCTTCAGGCTCTCGGCTTCGTCGATCGCCTGGCGGACCTTCTGGATCTTCTCGTCCAGGCCGCCGACGATACCCTTGCTGCCCTTCCAGACGATCATCGCCACCAGGGCGATGAGCGCGATCCAGAGCCAGAATTCGGCAGAGCTGAAAAGGTCCATCAGGCGGCTCCTCCGGCTGCGCGCTCGACCGCGGCCTTGACCTCGGCCTCGCTCGGCGCCACGCCGATCAGCTTCTCGGTCGCCATGGTGGCGGCGGCCGTCGCGATCTCGGTCAGGTGGCTGCGGGCTTCCTTCTCGGCCTCGGCAATGCGGGCCTGAGCGGCCTGAACCTTCTGGTTCAGTTCCTTGTCGAAGGCAGCGCTCTGAGCTTCGATCTCTTTGCGAGTGGCCTCAGCCGCCTCGTGCAGGATGGTGCTGGCTTCGGCACGTGCCTTGGCCAGGGCATCCTCGTAGGAGGCCACGGCCTCTTCGGCCTCGCGCTTCAGGCTCTCGGCCCGCGCCAGGTCGCCCTCGATCTTGTTCTGACGCGCCTCGATCACCCCACCCATCTTGGGCAGGACCACCTTGACGAAGGTCAGATAGAGGAGGCCGAAGACCAGCAGGAACCAGAAGATCTGGCTCGGTGCGGTCGTCATATCGAACTGAGGCATCGCTTCTACCCGTCTATCAACAGTGGCGGCCGGGAGGAGTGACAGGCGACTGCCCTGCTCCCGGCCTCTCCGACCGTCGGTTCCTCTCGAGGTGCCGGCTCGGGTCGCGGGTCCCCGGAGGGACCGGCCCGACCGGCGCTTCGCCGCCGCCCTTAGGCGACGAAGAGGAGCATCAGCGAGATCAGCAGCGCGAAGAGGGCGATTGCCTCGGTAACGGCGAAGCCGATCCAGATGTTGGCGCCGATTTCGTCCTTGGAGGCGGGGTTGCGGGCGATCGCGCTGAAGAAGGACGACCAGACGTTACCCACACCGATACCGGCACCGATCATGCCCATGGCGGCCAGGCCAGCACCGATCAGCTTTGCGGCTTCTGCTTCCATAACTCTCTAACTCCTCTCGAACACGGATCCTTCGGATCGTCGGATTTGCGGTTAACAGGATGACCGGCGCCCCATCGCAGGAGGCCGCCCATGCGGGGTGCCCCCCTAGTGCATGTGGATGGCGTCGTGCAGGTACACGCAGGTCAGAATGGTAAACACATAGGCTTGCAGGACCGCCACCAGCAGCTCGAGTGCGGTGATGCCGACCAGCACCACCAGCGGCAGGATGCCCGCGATACCCATGAGGATGACGAAACCGGCCAGGATCTTGAACAGCACGTGGCCGACCGTCATGTTCGCGAAAAGACGGACGGAGAGGCTGATCGGACGCGAGAGGTAGCTCACCACCTCGATCGGGATCAGGATGACGGCCGTCCAGCCGGGCGCCCCTTCGGGGAAGAAGAAGCGGAAGAAGTGCATGCCGTGGCGCATAAAGCCGATGATCGTCACCGACACGAAGATGATGATCGCCATCAGGAAGCACACGATGATCTGCGCGGTCACCGCGAAGGAGCCCGGGATCAGCGCCAGCACGTTGGCAAAGAGAATGAAGACGAAGAGCGTGAAGATGAAGGGGAAGAAGGCCCGCCCCTCGCTGCCCACGTTGTCGCGCACCATGTTCGCGACCATCTCGTAGAGACCCTCGGCGACCACCTGCAGGCGGGTCGGCACGATCGAGCCCTTGCGCATGGCCAGCATCAGGAACCCGGTCGAAACCAGGGCCGCGATCACCATCCAGAGCGAAGCGTTGGTGAAGGAGAGGTCGAGGCCAAAGATATCGACATTGCCGATCGAGTGGATCTCGAACTGCTCCATAGGATGGAACGGCGAGGCGTGATGCTCCATTTCGAGCTCAGCACCGATGACACCGCCGCTATCAGTGGTCTCAGACGCCACTGCGGAACTCCCCTCTTTCAGCGGACGGGCCCGACGGGACCCCTCCTAAGCGCCTCAACTCCCGGCGCGCTCCCACTCTACATCAAGGGGAGGCAGCCCGCTTCCGCTTCTCTTCCTCCTGGCGCCGCTTGCGATCCGCCTCCAGGCTCTTGGCCGTACGGATCACGTTCATCAATGCGGCCCCGGATCCTACGAAGAAAAACAGGATCAACAACCAGGGCGACGTTCCCAGCCACCAGTCGAGCACGAGGCCGATCCCCACCCCCAGCGCCAAGCCGGAGATCAGATCGATGGCCACCCGAAAGCCGGCCGCCACGCCGCTGCTGTCGACCGGCCGTCTGGGCTTCCTCTGCCCGCCTCCGTGACGCTGGCGCGCCGCCTCAAGACGAGTCTCTAGGCTGCGCAGGTCTTCTCGATCACCGGGATCCGGCATGCGTTCCCTTTCGCCCGATACCCCACACAGCGGCGGCAACTTATTAAGGTGGGTCTCGGCCTGTCAAGCTTGGCCGAGAGGTCGAGGGGGCCAGATTTGCCGCAGTGCGACAAAGGAACCGCGTTCAGCAGGGCAGGGATCGGTCTTGACCCACGCAAATCACGCTGCAGGGAGCCGCGGGTCGGTGTAAGCTGCACTTAGGGATAGGATCAGCCCAGGAGACAAGAAAATGGCTCAAACCTTGGAAGCAGCGGCCCATCCGCGGCGGATCGAGATAAAGCGGGTCGGAACCGAAGCGCCCTGGGCTTGGCTGTCGGCTGGATGGCGTGACTTCTCGGCCGCGCGCCCGGTGGCCGTCACCTACGGCCTAGTCTTCTCGATCATCAGCTTCGTCATTACCGTGGGGCTCTGGGTTACCGACCTGATCCAGTTCCTGCCGCCGCTGGCCGCAGGGTTCATGCTGGTGGGGCCGATGCTGGCCGTCGGCCTCTACGAGACCGCCCGGCGCCTGGACGCCGGCGAGCCCACCAGCATCGGCTCGGCGCTGATGGTCTCCACCCGCTCGCCGCTGCAGCTCGCCTTCATGGCCGTGCTGCTGATGGTGACCCTGATGTTCTGGATGCGGCTGGCCATGCTGCTGTTCGCGCTCTTCATGAGCACCAACAACATCCCGCCACCGGAATTGCTGCTGACCGAGCTGTTGCTGACCCAGCACGGCATTGCGCTGCTGATCGTCGGCGGTGCCATCGGCGCCGCCATCGCCCTGGTGGTGTTCGCCATCTCGGTGATCGCCGTGCCCCTGCTGATGGAGCGCGACGTCGATACCTTCTCGGCGATCTTCACCAGCCTGCGCACGGTCGCGCTCAACTGGAAGCCCTGCCTGCTCTGGGCCTGGCTGATCGCGCTGCTGTCGGCGGCCGGCATCGCCACCTTCTTCGTCGGCATGATCGTCACCTTCCCGCTGCTCGGCTTCGCCAGCTGGCACGCCTACAAGTCGATGATCGCCATCGAGGGCGAGGGCTGACCCGGCGCCGCGCGCGGCCGGCGGCAAGCAGCGGGAAGCCTGCGGCCGGCCGCAAGGCTAACTCTGCTCTCCGAGCCTGAATTGCGGCAGCGGAGAGGAGAGGACGATGGGCGATGAACTGGCGGCGCGTGTTGCCGCCCTTGATTGGACAGCAGTGACCGAGGGTCTGCAGCAGCGCGGCTTCGCCCGCAGCGGGCCGCTGCTAAGCGGCGCCGAGGCCGCACGCCTGGCGGCGCTGTTCGACGAAGAGGGACTGTTCCGGCGTAGCATCGTCATGCAGCAGCACGGCTACGGGGCCGGACGCTACCGCTACTTCGCCTACCCCCTGCCGCCGGCGGTTGCCGCACTGCGGAGCGCCTTTTACCGGCATCTGGTCCCGGTCGCGCGCTCCTGGGCCGCGGCCCTGGAGCAGGCAGTCGACTACCCCGAGGACCTCGACGACTACCTGGCGCGCTGTCACGCGGCCGGACAGGTGAAGGCAACGCCCCTGCTGCTCACCTATAGCGCCGGCGACTACAACCGCCTGCACCAGGATCTCTACGGCGCGCTGGCCTTTCCGCTCCAGGTCGTGCTCTTGCTGAGCGACCCCGCACAGGACTTCGAGGGCGGGGAGCTGGTGCTGACCGAATCACGCGCACGGATGCAGGGTCGCGCCCAGGTGCTGCGGCCGCAGCAGGGTGAGGCGGTGGTCTTCGCCAACAGCCTTTTCCCGGTGCCGGGCCGACGTGGTCCGGTGCGCGCCCAGCTCCGCCACGGCGTCAGCGAGGTCACCGCCGGCAGCCGCACCGCCCTCGGCCTGATCTTCCACGACGCTGCTTGAGCGGTCGGAAGGGTGGGTTAGAACAGGCGCCCGCCCAGCGGGACCTCGAGGTCCGGAGCCAGCAGGACGACCTCGCCCTCGCCGTCCGGTACACCCAGCACCAGCACCTCGGACATGAACTTGCCGATCTGGCGGGGCGGGAAGTTCACCACCGCCATGACCTGCCGGCCGATCAGCGCCTCGGGCTGGTAGTGACGGGTGATCTGGGCCGAGCTCTTCCGCTCGCCGATCTCCGGGCCGAAGTCGACCCACAGCTTGATCGCGGGCTTGCGGGCCTCCGGAAAGGGTTCTGTCCGTACCACCTTGCCGACGCGGATGTCGACCTTCAGGAAGTCGTCGAAGGCTATGGGGTCGCTCACGTCCGCTCCTCCGCTGCTGCGTCCGACACCGCCGCCCCTGCCCGCTCGCCGCGGCCAAAGCGGCGTAGCAGGCTCTCGGCCCGGCGCAGCTGGCCGTCCAGCGCCGCCATGGTCGGTGACAGGTCCTCGCTTTCGTCCTTCAGGAAAGTCCGCGCAGCCGCCAGCCAGACGACCAGGAGGCCCTTGGCGCGCAGGTGGCCACGCCAGCCATCGGCCGAGAGCCCCGCGGCCAGCAGCATGGCCCGCATCGACTGCAGGAGGTTGAGCCCACCGTAAAGCGCGGCCGCCGGATCGCCGCCGACGCCCTTCGCCACCGAGGCCAAGCCGTGGCGGTAGGGGCGCAAGAAGTCGAAACGGGCCATCAGCACATCGAAGAGCCGGTCGCGTGCATCGCCGTCGCCGAGCGCCGCAGGCTCCTTCAACACCGCCTCGTCGGCCAGGCGGGAGAGCTGGCGCAGGATGGCCTGACGCCCCGGCGCGGCCTTCCAGGCCTCGGCCAACGGCACGCCCGCCTTGGCCGCGATCTCGCGATAGTCGACCTCCGACCAGGGCCGCTCGGCAGCAAGCGCCATCGCGGCCTCGACCAGCCGCCTTTCAGGATTGCGGACAGCCATGGTTCCTTCGTGGCTCCCTCTAAAACGATACGAGCATCTCCACCGTGCCGGGCGGAAATGCTCGCATCAAGAACCTTTCAGTCGGGAGGCACGCCGCAGAGCGGCGCCCAACCCGCGACGCTAGTGCAGCTTGGCCCAGACCTTCCGCTTCACCGCGTAGAGGATGATGGTGAAGACCAGAAGGAAAAGGATCGCCTTGATGCCGGTCTCCTTGCGGTCCTCCATGTGCGGCTCGGCCGCCCACATCAGGAAGTTGGAGACGTCGTAGGCCATCTGATCGACCGTCGCCTCGGTGCCGTCAGTGTACTCGATCACGCCATCCGACAGCGGCGGTGCCATCGAGATCGCCCCACGGTACTTGTTGTAGTACTGGCCGGGCAGCAGGACGACGTCGGAGCCGTGCGGCGGCTCGTCCTCATAGCCCGTCACCATGCCGTAGGGATAGTTGGCACGGTGCTCGGTGCGCTTGGCCACCAGCGAGAGGTCCGGCGGCGCCGCACCACCGTTCGCCGCACGCGCAGCCTGAATGTTCGGGAAGGGCGAGCGGAAACGGTCAGACGGGATCGCCGGGCGGGTGAACATGTCGCCGTTGTCGTCCGGACCGTCCTCGACCTCGTGCTGGGCCGCGATCGCCTTCACCTCTTCAGGCGAGAAGCCGATGCCCTCCAGGTTGCGGTAGGACAGCAGGCGCAGGCCATGACAGGCGGAGCAGACCTCGTTGAAGACCTGAAACCCACGCTGCAGCGAGGCCCGGTCATAGGTGCCAAAGATACCGTTGAAGGACCAATCCAGCGAGGGATAGGGCTCGAAGGCACTCTCGGATGCATCGGCGCTGTTAGCGGCGACGACGAGGCCTGCAGCCAGCAGCAGGCCTTGCGTGAAGCGACGCGCGAACATCATGCTTTCTCCATCGGCTTGGCATGCGCACCGCTGAGCGTGCCGCCCCCCTTGAGGACGGGCTCGGCAATCGATGCCGGCAGGGGCTTCGGGCGCTCCATGACGGAGAGCAGCGGCAGGATGATCAGGAAGTGCGCGAAGTACCAGATCGTGCCCAGCAGCGAGATCACCGGCCAGATACCTTCCGGAGGCTGCGCGCCGCAGTAGCCAAGGATCAGGCAGTCCAGCGCGAAGACCCAGAAGAACCACTTGAAGACCGGACGGAAGCGGCCGGAGCGGACCGGCGAGCGGTCCAGCCAGGGTACCAGCGCCAGCAACACCAGCGAGCCGAACATCACGATCACGCCGCCCAGCTTGGCCTCGATGATCACCACCCCGGTGAAGGGGATGCCGATGTCGAAGGTGATGGCGCGCAACATGGCGTAGAAGGGCAGGAAGTACCACTCCGGCACGATGTGCGGCGGCGTCACCAGCGGGTTGGCCGGAATGTAGTTGTCCGGGTGACCCATGTAGTCCGGCGCGAAGAAGACCACGGCGGCATAGATGATCAGGAACACGCCCAGGCCGAAGGCATCCTTCACCGTGTAGTAGGGGTGGAAGGGGATCTTGTCCTGCGGCCCCTTGGCGTCAATGCCCAGCGGGTTGTTGGACCCGAAGCGGTGCAGCGCCCAGAGGTGCACGAAGACCACCGCCACGATCACGAAGGGCAGCAGGAAGTGGAAGACGAAGAAGCGGTTGAGCGTCGGGTTATCCACCGAGAAGCCGCCCCACAGCCAGGTCACGATCGACTCGCCGATCCAGGGTATGGCTGAGAAGAGGTTGGTGATGACGGTCGCCCCCCACAGCGACATCTGTCCCCAGGGCAGCACGTAGCCCATGAAGGCGGTGCCCATCATCAGGATCAGGATCACCACGCCGATGATCCAGAGAATCTCCCGCGGCGGCTTGTAGGAGCCGTAGTAGAGGCCGCGGAAGATGTGGATGTAGACCACGATGAAGAAGAAACTGGCGCCATTCATGTGGATGTAGCGCAGCATCCAGCCGCTGTTCACATCGCGCATGATGCGCTCGACCGAGTCGAAGGCGCCGGCGGTCGAGGGGTTGTACTGCATCGCCAGCACCAGACCGCTGACGATCATGATCACCAAGACGATGCCCGCCAGCGATCCGAAGTTCCACCAGTAGGACAGGTTCCTCGGCGTCGGATACTCATGCGTCTCGTGACGCATGAAGGTGAAGATCGGCAGGCGGTGGTCGATCCACTTGACCAGTCCGCTGCCAGTCGAAGAGCCGTTCGTTGACATGACGTGCCTTTCGGGTGTCCTCAGCCGATCTGAATGCGGGAGGGGGTCAGGTAGCTGTAGGTGGGAACCACCAGATTTCTCGGCGCCGGGCCCTGTCGGATGCGTCCGGAGGTGTCGTAGTGGGAGCCGTGGCAGGGGCAGAACCAGCCGCCGTAGTCGCCACGCGGCTCACCCGGCTTCTGGCCCACGGGGATGCAGCCCAGATGGGTGCAGACACCGATCACGACCAGGAAATCCGAGTCCGGTGCCGCGGCGACCGCTGGCGTGCCACCCTCGGGCGGCGGCGGATCGACGATGCGCGACTGGTCGGTCTGCGGGTCGCGCAGGTCGGCGACATCCACGTCGCGGGCCGCCTCGATTTCCGCATGGGTGCGATGGCGTACGAAAACCGGCTTGCCGCGCCACATCACGGTGATGGCCTGACCGACTTCGATCGGAGAGATATCGACCTCGACGCTGGCCAGCGCCAGGGCGTCCTGCGCCGGATTGAGCGAGTTGATGAACGGCCAGGCGACCGCGGCCACGCCGATGCCGCCGAGCGCACCCGCCGTCAAATAGAGAAAATCGCGCCGCGTTCCGCCGTGCTCTTCCGCATCGGCAGCGCCGCCCCTCACCGCGTCGGACATTTCACTCTCCTGAACCCCTAACCTAGCCTGAGGCATGCAATAGCACGGGCAGAGCATAGATCCACCCATCGTCGGCCAGACAATAGCGTTAACGATCGCCGCTGCGTCACCCATGCGGCAGTGAGCCGCAAGATTTGGCAGGGCCATACCGCCGCATGCCAGACCGCTCGCCGGTGACGCTCCCCCACTCTGCCCGCCGTCTGTTAAGGATGTAGCATGACGATGCCCGGAACGCACGATCTTCGCCTCGTTCTCTACCAGCCGGAAATTCCACAGAATTGCGGCGCAATGCTGCGCCTGGGCGCCTGCCTGGGCGTCGGCCTCGACCTGATCGAGCCGCTGGGCTTCATCTGGGACGACCGCCGGCTGCGCCGGGCTGGCATGGACTACCGCGACCTCGCCGACTGCCGGCGCCACAGCTCGTGGGAGGCCTTTCGTGCCGTCGAGCGCGGCCGCCTGGTGCTGCTGACCTCACGCGCCCCGCAGTCTTACCTGGACTTCGGCTTCCGGCCGGGCGACAGGCTGCTGCTGGGACGCGAGTCGGCCGGTGTGCCGGAGGCCCTGCACCAGGAAGCGGACGCCACCGTCACCATCGCGATGCAGCCCGGTGCCCGCACGCTGAACGTGGCACTGGCCGCAGCGATGGTGCTCGGCGAGGCCTTGCGGCAGCTGGCGGCGCAACAGGGATAGAGAGCGAGAAGGAGGGGCAAGCGGCCATGCAAGACAGAGAGGCCGGCAAGACGGAAGCCAGAGCCTGGTTCGAAGAGCTGCGCGACCGGATCATCGCGGCGCTGGAGGTCCTGGAGCAGGAGGGGGGCTTCGGCGCCGAGGACCGCCCGCCGGCCCGCTTCGAGCGGCGGCCCTGGACCCGCGAGGGCGGTGGTGGCGGAGTCATGGGCCTGTTGAGCGAGGGCCGCGTCTTCGAAAAGGCCGGGGTCAGCGTCTCCACCGTGCACGGCAGCTTCTCGGAGACCTTCGCCAAGGAGATCCCCGGCGCCGACAAGGATCCGCGCTTCTGGGCCAGCGGCATCTCGTTGGTGCTGCATCCACGCAACCCGCTGGTGCCGCCGGTGCACATGAACACCCGCCATGTGGTCACTGGCAAGGCCTGGTTCGGCGGCGGCGCCGATCTCAATCCGATCTATCCGGTCGAGGCCGACACCAGGGACTTCCATGCCCGCCTGCGCCAGGCCTGTGACGCACACGGTGCCGACTACTACCAGCGCTTCAGCGCCTGGTGCGACGAGTACTTCTTCAACAAGCACCGCAGGGAGCCGCGCGGCGTCGGCGGCATCTTCTACGACTATCTGGAGGCCGACTGGCAGGCCGACTTCGCCTTCACCAAGGCGGTGGGTCTGGCCTTCCTCGACATCTATCCGCAGCTCGTGCGCCGGCATAAGGACGAGCCCTACGGCGAGGCCGAGCGCCGCTATCAGCTCTTCCGCCGCGGCCGCTATGCCGAGTTCAACCTGCTCTACGACCGTGGTACCCGCTTCGGCCTGATGACCGGCGGCAACCCCGACGCCATCCTCATGTCGCTGCCGCCGCTGGCCGCCTGGCCGGTCCCGGAGGCCGGCGAGGGATAGAGCGAATAGCGGTCAGGTGACTTCACCTGACCGCTCCCCGGCCTAGCGAACCACCGCAGCCACCACGCTGGCGCGGGCGAGAATGTCCAGGAAATCGACGAAGAGCTGCACGTAGCGCGGCGTGACCGCCGGCGGGACGATCAAGACGTCGCCGGGTGAGAGCGAGGTGCTGCTGCCGCCCCCGTCCATCACCTCGATGGCGCCGGACAGGCGGCGGACGATATAGAGACCCTCGTCGGCACGGTCGGTGAACCCACCGGCGATCTCCACATACTCCCTGAAGGTCTTGCCCTTTTCATAGGGGACGGTCTGCGGAATTTTGACCTCGCCCGAGATGTTCACCAGGCTGGTGCGCGAGGGAATCAGGATGACGTCTCCATCCTCCAGGCGCAGGTCGTTGATCTTGCCGTCGTTGCCCGCGATGACCACGATGCCCTCCGGCTTGGCTTGGCGCGCGCGCTCGATGTACTGGCCCAGCAGGGCCGCCTCGTCGGCACGGATCTGAGCCTCGCCGGTGGTCAGCGAACGGGCGGTCAGCAGGGTCTGTTCCAGCCGGTCCAGGGTGGCGTCCAGCAACTGCTTCTGCTGGCGGGCGACCGAGGGCCGCTTCAGCAGCACCGACTCGTAGGCCGAGAGTTCCGGCTTCACCGGCACGTAGTTCAGCAGCTGCATCAGGGTGGTGGTCGGCGCCACGATGTAGCGCGAGTCGCCGAGATAAGTGCCCTCCAGCGAGACCTGGATGGTCTCGCGCGGGCGGTCGGCGAAGTAGGTGATGTTATCCTGGTCCTGCAGCTCCGTGTTCTCGAAGTCAGCCATGTCGATGTAGGCGCTGTAGGGCTGACCACTGCGGGTTCCCTCCACCAGGACGTGGGAGACGTTCGGCAGCGGCCGGGTGAACTTGTTCAGCTCGCCGCCGCGCATACCGCGCCCGCCGAACTCGAAGGCATAGGAGTTGCGCACCGCGCCGCGGGCCGCCACCAGCGGGCGCTGCGGGCCGACCAGGATGGTGTCGCCGGCCTTGAAGACGTGGTTGCGCAGGCTGCCTTTCAGCAGGAAGCTGTAAAGATCGGTGGTGTAGAGGCGCTGACCGTTGCGCAGGATGCCAACGTCGCGATAGCTGCCGCTGGCCGGCAGGATGCCGCCGGCACGCGCCAGGAAGTCGATCACCGAGTCGGTCGGCGTCCCGGCGTAGCGCCCCGGCGCCTGCACGTAGCCGGTGACGAAGACGCCGATCGACGAGAACTCCAGAACCGTGGCGTAGCTCTCCACGTTCTCGCCGTAGACCTCCTGCACCTGCTGGCGGATGTGCTCGTTGAGGTCGCCGGCGGTGACTCCGGCCACCTGCACCGGCCCCAGCTCCGGAATGAAGACGTTGCCTTGCGGATCGACCACCGACTGCAGGCTGGTCTCCACCGCGCCGGTCAACTGAATCGAGACGCCGTCGCCAACCCGGATCGGACTCGCGAGATCGGCTGTCTTCTGCACCGGAAAGCCGCCGTGCTCGAACAGGCTGGAGCCGAAGGGGGCGAGTTGCTCGCCCACCGGCACGGTTCGCTGCTGGCGCTCTTCAGTGTCGTAGACGTTGGACTTTTCGTCGACGTTGCCTTCGTCCGGCAGAATGACCTGGGCGCGGATCGGATTGACCAGAGCCGGGCTGAGCAGAGCGAAAGCGAGCGCAAGCGCGCCCACAAAACCAAGTCTCATAGGATGTGATCCCGGATGCCGAGGATGAGAAGCCGCCCGACGGTGAAGACGAGCACCACCACCAGGAACACGAAGAAGAGGTTCTCCCAGCGGTCGGGCAGCTGGGCTTGGTCCAGTTCCGTCGGTGCCACCACCGGCACCACGTAGAGCTGCTGGCGCTGCGCCTGGGCCACGGCGGCCTGCATCGAGGTCAGCGCCGCACTGTAGGCCTCCCCGGCCAGTTGCTTGCGCAGGCTCAGCAACTCGAACTCGGGAATCAGATTGCCCATGGACTCCTGCTCGCCGACCAGGCGTTCGCGTTCGCGCTCGACCTGCTGCTTCAGCGAATCGATCCTGGCCTCCAGTTCCAGACGCGCCACTCCACCCTTGTTGCCGGTGACTTTGGAGAGCTGCAGCAACTCGGCCTGGGACTTCGAGACCTCGCCTTCCAGCGCGCTGATGATGCCGTTGACCCGAATGATAACCTCAGAGGGGTCGATGACGTTGTTCTTCTTGCGGAACTCGGTCAGCGCGCCTTCCGCCGTCTCCAGGCTGCCCAGCGCTTTGGAGACCTCCTGGCGAGCGAGCTGCAGGAGGTCGGCCTGCGCGCGCTTGTTGAACTCGTTGATCAGCCGCTCGCTCTCCTTGAGGATCGCCTTGCTGATCGCCAGCGAATCTTCCGGGGTAAAGGCCTGCACGTCGATCGTCACCAGGCCGGTGACCTGATCGTAGGTCGCGTCGATCATCCTCTGGAAGTAGTCGTAGAGATCCAGGAGGCTGGAATCGGCCGGCAGGTAGTAGAAGGGATCGTCCTGCGGCTTACTATAGGCGGCACGCAGGTCGACCAAGTTCTGCAGCCGGACCAGGCCCTCGTAGGACAGCAGGTAGTCCACGACGCTGAAGGATTCGTCGGCCGCCCGACCGAAGGCCTGGGTCTGCCCGAGGATGGTCGCGACCTGCGAGGTTTCCGAGCCGGCGGTCCTGATCAGGAACACGGTGCGGACCTCGTAGCGATCGGCAGCGACGAAGAAGTAGTAGTAGCCGGCCACCAGCATCGGGCCGACGATCAGCACCAGCACGAGCAGCGACTTGAAGAAGCCGGCAATGAGGCCAATGCCCTGCTTGGCTCGCTCGACCGGAGTCGGCGCCATCTCGATCTGGGGCTGAGGCGACGGGATGGGTGGAGCCCGATCCGGCGAGGGGGCGAGACGCAGGTGGCGCTCACCGGGACTCTTCCCGGTGTTCCTGCCGTCGCTGCCATCGCCCTGCCCACCGCCACCACTACGGCCCCTACGACCAGCGCCCACGATTGGGATCGGCATGTTTTTCTTGGATCGGTTCCCACCTTGACGCTGGGTCTGGCGCCCCGCTCTGCGCCTCTCGGCAGCAGGGACATCGTCCTGCTCGGCTGCGTTGTCACCTGCCTGTTCAGAACGGGCTGCCTGGCGCCGGGCACGCTGCCGGCGAGTCTCTCGATAGCGCTGAGTCCGGGTCTCCTGGGCCGCGGCCTCGTCCAACGCCTCCTCCGGCCTGTCAATCTGCCCGCCCGAGGACAAACCCTCCTCAGTGCCCTGCTCGCCGCCGGCCGGGCTCACCTGCTGGTGCTCCCGCTCAGCGTCTTGCCGTGCCCTGGAGTCATCCGGACCCGTGGCCTCAGGATCGCCCTTGCGCTCCCCCCGCAACACGGTCAGGTTGATCTTGGGTCCGTCTTTAGAGGCTTTCATAGTACTTTATGCCTTCCGAGACCTTGTCGAAATACCATAACTTACGGTCGTTCAAGACGTAAACGCACTGGCAGAACTTCTGGATCGTCCGGTTGCGGTGCGAGACGAACACGAAGGTGCTCTGATCGGCCAGATTCTCGAGCGCCTTCTCGGCCTTCTGGCGAAAGCGCGTATCGGCGACGGACATCAGCTCGTCGAAAAGATAGCAGTCAAAATCCATCGCCACCGACATGGCAAAGTTGAACCGGCTGCGCATGCCACTGGAGTAGGTCTGCAACGGCATCTCGATGTAGGGGCCGAGTTCTGCGAAGTCTTCCACCCGATGCAAGATGTGCTCCCAGTCACGTCCGTAGATGCGCGAGACCAGTTGGATGTTGTCACGCGCGCTCAGATGCGACAGGAAGGCGCCGCCGAATCCCATAGGCCAAGAGACCTCGACCCCCGGCGCCCAGGAGACCGTCCCCCGGTTCGGGCGCTCCGCCCGCGCAATGATCCGAACCGTCGTGGACTTGCCGGCACCGTTGCGACCAAGGATGCCGACCGAGAGGTTGGTGGGCACCTCGATCGAGACGTCCTCCAGGATATAGCGCCGCCGCCCCTTGACCCGATAGTACTTGGAGACATGGTCCAGCGTAATCAGCGCCGTCATCGTTCAAACCGATCACGAAACATCCGCTCCAGCAGCAGTCCAGAGATGAGGACCAAGACGATCCACTCGACGACATATGCTACACTGGCATAGACCGAATTGTACTGTGCGAAGTAGTAACTGCGCGACAGCTCGGTGACGTGCAGCAGGGGATTGTAGAGCAAGTACTCACGCAAGCCCGGCGGCACCTCCGGCACGGCGAAGAAGATGCCCGAGCTGAAATAGAGCACACGGTTAAGGATCCGGTTGACGCTCTGCAGCTTCGGAAAGAGCAGCGCCAGGCTGGCCAGGGTCAGGCCCCAGCCGAAACCGAACAGGTTCACCGCGATCAGCAGCATCAGCAGATAGAAGGGTTCCTCGGCTGCAGGCGCAAGGCCGGTCAGCCGCATCGCAACATAGAGGATCACCCCGACCATCAGGCTGATCGCGAGTTGGACCACGAACTTCGCCAGATAGATGTCCAATTCGCTGACCGGGTGAAAGTAGAGCAACCCCTTATTGCTGCGCAGTGCGTCCATCAACGTGCCATCCATCAGGGTGAAGGCACGCACGTAGAGCACGCCGCAGAGGGTGAAGGGAAAGACGGGCATGCCGCCGTAACCCGCCCCCCCGACGACGTAGCGCATCAGCGCGATCACCGCCGACTGCATCATCGGAGAGATGAAGGTGAAGGCGATACCGGACCCCTGCTTACCGAACTGGTTCGCGAACTCGCGCATGACCAGGCCGTTCAGCACGCGACTCTGGATCGCCAGTGCCTGGATCATGCCCGGCTTCTTGATACGACGGCCTCTTCTGTCAATGCTGGTCAAGGGCTACAAGACCTCTACCTGCTGCAAACCTGTCCTAGGGAGCTCAGAAACTCGGTCCGCCGGCGCTGCCCTGCAGCGGGGCGATCATGGTCCAGATCCCGCGGTCGTCCACGCAGGCGACCCGGTCGAAGGTGCCGGCCCGGGAGAGCGAAGTCATCCGCAGGGGCTTACAAAGATGCCCGCTGGCCGCGTTGTAGGGCGTGCCGACCTGGACCGACCAACTGACGCCCTGCTTGTCCACCATGTTGACGAAGCCGGCATTGCCGGCCAGCGCCTGGGTCACGGTGGTCCCGCTACTGCCCGGCATGAGGCTCGCCGGTGCCGAGGCAGAAGCCGCTGCCGAGGGGGCACTGGCGGTGGCGCCGCTCAAGCTGCTGGGAATGCCGCTGGAGCCGCTCGCCTGCTTGCAGGCCGAAAGCGCCGCCGCAGCCAAGAAGAGGAGACCGCCCATCGCAAGCACGCGTACCGCTGCCTTCCCGCCGACAAAACCGCGTCTCAAGGCGACCGCCTCGGCTCTTGCACTCGATGCCATGGCATTTTTTTCCTGTTGCAGCAGCGGCGCTCAATCTAGCGAAGGCCCTTTGCTTTGCAAGCTGTAGAGGAGGCTGCCGCCCGAAACACCCCGCCCTTGCAGGGTTCGAGCCGGCGTGACGAGCTTACGCCTGCCAAGGTGCAGGCGGGGCGCCCCTGTCTGCAAGTCTTCCATTGCTCTCTGCGGCGACGTCGCGCGGAAACTCCTGTTGGCCACGGCCGCCGGCAGGACTGGACCTGGCGCGGGAAAGTGGCAGACTGTGCGCACCCCAAACGCCCTTTCGGGAGGTCGATCCAATCGGCCCTCGCTGGAACCGGCGGCACAGCCAATCGCAGGGCTGCAGCTCTGCCACCAGGAGAGATACATGTCAAGCTATTGTTTCCCCTCGCTTCTTGCAGCGCTTCTGTTGGTCGCGGCACCGGTTGCCCAGGCCCAGACCGGCGCCGCCCTGGAGACCAACCAGGATGAGATCCGGCAGTCGATCCAGAACTGCCTGGAGGGGACCGGCGGCGACGCGGTCAGCGACAGCAGCCAGGCACGCAAGTGCTCGGCAGACTACTACGAGCGCTGTGCCGACGGCGGCGGCGACACCGCGGCCACCCAGCGCCAGTGCTGGGGCGCGCTGGAGAGCTACTGGGCCTCGGTGGTCGCCCAGAGCGCGCAGCGAATCGAGGCCGCGGCCCCGGCCAAGCTGAAGCGCTACGTCGAAGAGTCGGGACGCGAGGAAGAGCGCTACCGCAAGGAGCGCTGCCGCTTCTACCAGTACCTGGAGGGTCCATGGGCCGGGCCGGCCGAGGCGCGCTGCCTGACCGAGACCCTGATCGACCGCGCCGTCGACCTGGAGGTGATCCAGCAGAACATGCCGCGCTAGCATCACCGGGGCAGAACGGCCATGCCCGGCGAGAAGGGCGTGACAGCGGTGGTGATCGGCGCCGGCCCGGCCGGGCTCGCCGCCGCACTCACCCTGTCGCGCGCGCTGCAGACCACCCTGGTCCTGGATTCGGCCGAGCCCTACCGCAACCGCGACTCGGCCGGCATCGGCGGCCTGCTGGGGCGCGACCGGGTGCAGCCGGCCGACCTGCGCGGCCTCGGCCGGCAGGAGATCGCGGCCTACGGCTACGCCCGCTTCGCCGAGGAGGCCGTGGTGGCCATCGAGGGCAGCACACCGGCCGGCTTCACCGTCACCACCGCGCAGGGCCGGCGCATCGCCGCCAGGGCGGTGCTGCTCGCCTGCGGCATGGTCGATCTCTTCCCCGCGCTGCCTGGCCTCTCCTCCTTCTGGGGGTCCAGCGTCATCAACTGCCCCTTCTGCCACGGTTTCGAGCTGAAAGACCTGCCCTGGGGCGTCTACTGCCAGCGGCCGGAGATGCTGGAGGCGGCCGAGATCTACGCCCAGTGGAGCCGCGACCTGGTCTTCTTCATCGAACCAGGCCAGGAGCCCACGCGGGAGCGAGACGCCGCGCTGCACGCCGCCGGCTTCCGGATCGAGCGCCGCCGCATCCGCCGACTGCTCGGCGACGCGGAAGGCCTGCAGGCCCTGGAGCTGGAGGACGGCAGCCGCGTGGCCCGCCGCGCCCTGGTGCTCTGGCCGCAGCAGCGCCAGTCCGACCTGGTGCAGGGTCTCGGCCTGCCCCTTGACGAGAGCGGCGCGCTGCCGGTCGACTCCGGCTTCCGCACCGCGCGCGCGGGCCTCTACGCCGCCGGCGACTTGCTCTACCAGGGCCACCAGAACGTCAACACCGCGCTGCAAATGGGCAACATGGCGGCCGCGACCATGGTGATGGACCTGGCGAAGGGCCTTTGAAGCCCTACCGCCCCTCGCGCCGCCATCCCCACACCGCGGCGCCCAAGGCCAGCAGGAGGAAGGCCCAGGCCGGCAGCAGGGCCTGCTCGCTGACGCCGGTGACGCGGTAGCGCTCCTGGCGCACCAGGCCGACCCAGTCGCCGCCGTGGCGACGCCCCTCCTTGCTGACGGAGCGCAGGCCCGGCTCGGGCGCGTCCTCCAGCCAGAGGCTGCCGCCGCCGCTGGCTTCGACCAGCGGGGCGAGCGGGACCGGGCTGCTGCGTAGGTCGGCCAGCTCCAGCGGGTTCAGCGGCCCGGCCGCGGCCAGGGTCGCCAGGTCACCATCGCGGATGGTGTAGAGCCCGGTCTCCTCCAGCGCGCGACGGCCGACGAAGCGGCCAGGCTGCTCCTCGGTGAGCGGGAAGTACTCGATGGTGCCGTCGGGACGCTCCACCGTCACCGTCACCGGGTCAGTGGAAAGGGTGCGCCGCTGGACCACGAGCTGATCGCCCTGGATCGAGGCGGTCAACGCCTCTTCCTCCAGGTCCGGCTCCTGCATCAGCCAGTGCGCCACCCGGCGCAGCAGCTCGGCCTGCGGGCCGCCGCCCTCGAAGCCACGCGCCCAGAGCCAAACGTGGTCGGACATGAGCTGCGCGACGCGCCCCTCGCCGACCCGCGCCAGCACCAGCAATGGCCGGCCGCTGGGACCCTCCATAAGCATCTCGCCGCCCTGCTGCTGCGCCTCGATCAGGCGGAACCAGCGGCCCCAGGTCGGCGCCTCGCCGGCCGCACCGTTGGCACCCGGCAGGCCGGCGGTCACCGGATGGCGCTGGCCCAGGTCAGTCAGCTCCGGCCGGAAGCCGCGCTGCACCACCTCACCGGTCGGCGCCAGCGGCATGACCCCGCCCAACGGCGTGCTGTAGAGCGACTGGCTGGTGGCCGAGGCCGGCCCGGCGCTCTCCAGCAGCGCGCCGCCGTCCGCGACGTAGCGGGCGATGTTCTCCAGGTAGAGCCGCGGCAGCACCCCGCGCCGGCGATAGCGGTCGAAGATGATGAGGTCGAACTCGTTCAGCTTCTCGGCGAAGAGCTCGCGGGTGGGAAAGGCGATCAGCGAGAGCTCGTGGATCGGCGTGCCGTCCTGCTTCTCCGGCGGCCGCAGGATGGTGAAGTGCACCAGATCGACCGAGGGGTCGGACTTCAGGATGTTGCGCCAGACCCGCTCGCCGCTGTGCGGCACACCGGAGACCAGCAGGACGCGCAGGCGGTCGCGCACGCCGTTGACCGCGACCACGGCGCGGTTGTTCTCCAGGCTCAGCTCCTGCGGGCCGGGCGAGGCCTCCAGCAGCAGCAGGCTCTCGCCGCGTCGGGTCAGGGTGAAGGGCACGGTGACGTCGCGGCCGACCGGCACGCTGAGGCGCTCCTCCGGGCCGCCGTCCTGGCTGATCGACAGTGTGGCCTCGCCGCTCTCCTCGCCCTCGATCCGCACCACCAGGCTCTGCTCCTTGCCGACGATGCCGAAGCTGGGGGCCTCCACCACCACCAGGCGGCGGTCGCCGGCCTCCTTGCGGCCGGTGATCAGGTGATGCAGCGGCGCCTGCACGGCGAGCTGCTCGTAGCTTTCCGGCACGTCGTGCACCTGCCCGTCGGAGATCACGAAGATGCCGCCGAGCTGGGCGCGGGGCATGTCGGCGAGCGCGTCTTCCAGCGCCGAGAAGAGGTGGGTGCCCTCGCCGCTGCGCCCGGCGTAGATCACCCGGGTCTCGACCCCCGGCAGGGCGGCCAGCTTGGCCTCCAGGCTGGCCCGCGCGCGCTCGGTCTCGCTGCTGCGGTTCTCGGCCTGCTGCGAGGGGCTCTCGTCCACCAGGATGATGGCCTGGTCGGGCAGCGGCCGGCGCTCCTCGTGAATCAGCGAGGGATTGGCCAGGCCCAGCAGCAGCAAGGCGGCGGCCAGCAGTCGCAATGGCCAGCCCACCGCGCGGCGCCAGGCGGCGAAGGCGACCAGCAGCAGGGCCGCTGCGCCCAGCGCCAGCAGCAGCGGCAGCGGGATCAGCGGTGCGAAGGCAAGCGAGGAACTGCTCACTGGCCCAGACGCTCCAGGATGAAGGGGACATGCACCTGGTCGGCCTTGTAGTTACCGGTCAGGCTGTAGAGCACCAGATTGATGCCGAAGCGGAAGGCCATCTCGCGCTGCCGCTCGCCGCCCGGCACCACGGCGAAGTGCGGGCGCCCGTTGCGGTCCAGCGCCCAGGCCGCGGCCCAGTCGTTGGCGCCGATCAGCACCCGGGCGACGCCGTCATTGGCCACCGTGCCCTCGGTATCGACCCAGAGGGTGCCGCCGTCATAGCGGCCGGGGAAGTCCTGCATCAGGTAGAAAGCCTTGGTCAGCACGTGCTCGGGCGGGACCGGGGCCAACGGCGGGATCTCCAGGCGCTGGGTCAGGCGGCGCAGGTTCGCGGTCTGGCTGGACGAGGGCCCGCCGCCGCCGGGGTCGCGCAGGTCGAAGAAGATGGTGCCGCCGTGCGCCAGGAAGGCGTTGACCCGCTCGACCGCCGCCTCGCTGAGGCTCTGCTGCTCGCTGGTAATCGGCCAGTAGAGCAGCGGGAAGAAGGCCAGCTCGTCACGCTCCAGGTTCACCCCGATGGGCTCGCCGGCCTCCACCGCCGTGCGCCGGTTCAAGAGACGCGACAGGCCCGCCAGCCCGACGCGAGAGATCGCATCGACCTCGCCGTTGCCGGTCTCGACGAAGGCGAGACGGGTGTCGCCGGTGGCCTCCATTGCCAGCCCGTCGTCGACCGCCCAGGCCTTGGGTTGAACCCCGCTAACCAGCACCAGCGCCAGCAGCGCGGCGCCGACCGGGCGTACCAGCAGCCCGCGCAGCCCCAGCGCCAGCAGCAGGTCGACCAGCAGCAGCAGCAGGCCGGCGCTCAGCAGCCAGGGCTTCAGCTCGAAGGCCGGCGCCGCGCTATAGACTGCGCGGTTGACCCCGGTGATCTCCGGCATGGGTTGCAGGCTCGGCACGGCGGTCTCCAGGTTGAAGGCGCGACGACTCTCCTTGCTGCCATAGTAGCCCGGTGGGTGGCGCGGTCCTACCGCCTTGTCCGCCACCGCCTCGGCGGTCAGGTCCAGCACCACCGGTGCCGGGTCGCCCAGACGGCCGAAGGCGTCCAGGCTCTGCACCGGCGGCAGGCTGGCCTCGCCGATCAGCGGGGTCAGGCCCTTGGCGGTCTCCACCACCCGGCGCAGCATCTCGACGAAGAGACCGGAGAGCGCCAGGTTGCTCCAGGAGGGGCTGGCCGTGGTGTGGATCAGGACCAGGGTGCCGGCGCCACGCTGACTGGCGGTCACCAGCGGCGTGCCGTCGGCCAGCCTGGCCCAGGTATGGCTGGCCAGGTCCGGCGAGGGCTCGGCCAGGACCTGGCGGTCCACCGTCACCTCGGCCGGCACGGTGAGGCCGGCGAAGGGACCCTCGGTCAGTGGCGCCACCGGCACCGGCTCCTCCCAGGACATGACGCCGCCCAGCCGGCGGTCGCCGACCCGGAGCGGCACCGGGGTGAAGGCGTCGGGGCTGCCGGCGAGCCTGGGTCCGGCGAAGCGCAGCACCAGGCCGCCGGCCTCGACGAAGGCTTCCAGCTTGTCCTGCTCCTTGGCCGAGAGCGCGCCGCGGTCCGGGATCACCAGCACCGAGAGCTGTCGCTCCAGCAGCTCGTCAAGGGTGCCGCGGCTGATCACCGAATAGGGCGAGAGCGCCTGCTGCACGTAGTAGAGCTCGCTCAGCAGCGGCTGCACCGCGGCTTCGCTGCCTTCCTCCTCGACCAGACCGACCGCCAGGCGCTGGGCGCGACCGTCCAGCAGCAGGGTGGTGCCGGCGGTGCGCTCCTCGACCAGGGAAAGGCGGGCGATGGCGTTGCGCAGCTCCAGCGGCAGCTCGAGCACGGCGGCAGCCTCGGTCGCCCCCTCCTCGAAGGTGACGCTGGTGCGGCCGACCTCGCGGCCGTCGTCGCGCAGGGCGCGCAGGGTGAGCGGCAGGGAGGCCGCAGCCTGCGGGCGCTCCACCGGCACCACCAGCCCCTTGTCGATGTCGCGCGGTGGCCGCAGCAGCCGCGGCAGGCGTTCCGCCGCGGGATGCAGCTCGCTCACCGGACCCAGCGCGGCCAGCCCGCGCCCGAAGGCGGCGGTGCCCGGGGCGTCGAGGCCGTCGCTGGCCCAGAGCACCTGGAAGCGCTGCCCGCCGACCTCGGCCAGCGCAAGGGTCGCGGCCTCGCGGTCCAGCGGCCAGGGCCGCGGCTGCATCCCGGCCAGCAGGCTGCGCGCCTGGCTCGCCGGCATGCTGTCGGAGAGCTCGGGCACCTCGCCGGCCGCGCCGGGCGCGCTGCGCAGCAGGCGGACCTGCAGACCGGAGCGCTCGGCCTCGGCCAGATGCACGTCGAGCGCGGCCTGGCGCTGCTGCCAGCCGGGCGCCGAGGACCAGCCGTCGTCCACCACCACCAGCAGCGGCGCCTGACCCGACAGGCTGGTCGAGGCGTTCAGCAACGGTCGGGCGAAGGCGAGGATGACCAGGGCGGCGACCAGCAGGCGCAGCAGCAGCAGCCACCAGGGCGTGCGCTGTGGCGTCTCCTCGACCGGATGCAACCCGAACAGCAGGCGCACGGCCGGAAAGCCCAGGCGCCGCGGCGCCGGGGGCGTCGCCCGCAGCAGCCACCAGAGCAGCGGCAGCAGGACCAGCGGCAGCAGCAGCCAGGGCTGCGCGAAGGTCAGACCGCTCAGAAGGCCGCTCATAGGCCGCGTCCGGGGCCGCGCCCGGGTGCGAGACCGGCCTGCAGGCTGGCCAGTGCGGCCGCCGCCGGTCGGTCGGTCGGGATCGCCGCGAAACGCCAGCCTAGGCTACGCGCCAGGCTGGCGAGACCCGCCTGATGGTTCCGAAAGCGCTCGACATAGGCCGGCCGCAGCGATTCCGCCCGCGGCGCCAGCCAGCGGCCCTCGCCCTCCAGCCCCTCGAAGCGGATGCGCCCGGTGAAGGGCAGCGCCGCCTCGGCCGGGTCGTAGACCTGGACCAGCAGGCCGCGCGCGGTCTGCGCCGCCAGGCGGCCCAGCCGAATCGCCAGCTCGTCCAGCGGCGAGAAGAAGTCTGAGAAGAGCACCAGGTCGGACTGGCGCGGAAGCGGCCCGTCGGGCGGCAGGCTGTCGGCTTCTGCACGCTCCTGGACACGCTCCTCGGTCCGGCCCAGCGCCTCGGCGAAGTGGGTCAGGGCCGCACGGCCCTGCCGGGCCCGGCTGTCGAGGCCGAGCAGGGCCACCTGCTCCTCGCCTCGGACTGCCAGGGCAGCCAGCCCAAGCAGCAGCAGCTCGGCACGCTCCAGCTTGCTCGGCCGGTTCTTCGCGCCGCGCCAGCGCATCGAGCGGCTGCCGTCGCGCCAGAGGTAGAGACTAGCCGCGGCAGACCACTCGCGCTCGCGCACCAGGACCTGGTCGCTGCGCGCCGAGACCCGCCAGTCGATGGCCTGCGAGGGATCGCCCGAAACATAGGGGCGGAACTGCCAGAAGGCATCGCCGGCGCCGGCGCGGCGACGGCCGTGCGCACCCGGTGTCAGGGTGTCTGCGACCCGCAGCGCCTCGATCACCAGCGGCGGCAGGGGCTCGGCCAGCGCACGCGCGTCGGCGAGCCTCCTGCCGGTCTCGGGCGGCTTGCGCGGAGAGGAGA
Organism: Rhodospirillaceae bacterium N.6G; assembly: GCA_046233115.1. GTDB lineage: Bacteria > Pseudomonadota > Alphaproteobacteria > Kiloniellales > JACOMY01 > JACOMY01. The sequence continues at coordinate 35,309 of JBJXHM010000002.1, forward strand.
CCCCGGCGGGATCAGTCAAGCGTGCCAAGGAGGCGCTCCAGGATGTCCTCCAGACGGAGCCCCTCCGCACGCGCGGCGAAGCCTAGCGCCATGCGGTGGCGCAACACCGCCGGCGCCATCTCCGCCACATCCTCCATCGAGGGGGCGAGCCGGCCCTGCAGCAGGGCCCGCGCCCGGACCGCCAGCATCAGGGCCTGGCTGGCGCGCGGCCCCGGCCCCCAGGCCACATGGGCCTGCACGTCGGCCAGGCGACTGGTCTGCGGGCGCCCGTCGCGCACCAGCGCCAGGATCGCGTCGACCACCTTGTCGCCGACCGGCACCTGGCGCACCAGGCGCTGCGCACGCTGCAGCGCGGCGGCGTCGGTCACCTGGCGCGGCGGTGCCTCGGAGAGGCCGGTGGTGGCGATCAGCATGCGCCGCTCCGCCGCCAGGTCGGGATAGGCGACGTCGATCTCCAGCAGGAAACGGTCGAGCTGCGCCTCGGGCAGCGGATAGGTGCCCTCCTGCTCGATCGGGTTCTGGGTCGCCAGCACGTGGAAGGGCTGCGGCAAAGGATGGGTCTCGCCGGCGACGGTCACGCGCTGCTCCTGCATCGCCTGCAGCAGCGCCGATTGGGTACGCGGGCTGGCACGGTTGATCTCGTCGGCCATCAGGAGCTGGGTGAAGACCGGGCCCGGCAGGAAGCGGAAGTGGCGACGGCCGTCCTCGCCTTCTTCCAGCACCTCGCTGCCCAGGATGTCGGCCGGCATCAGGTCGGGCGTGCACTGGATACGCTTCTCGCTGAGGCCAAAGACGCGGCCCAGGGTCTCCACCAGCTTGGTCTTGGCCAGGCCCGGCAGTCCGACCAGCAGGGCATGGCCGCCGGCCAGTAGGGTCACCAGCGTCGAATCGACCACGGTATCCTGGCCGAAGATCACCTCGCCGATGGCCGCGCGGGCCTCGGCAAGCTGGGCCGCGGCCTGCTCCATTGCGGCGGCCAGTTCCTCGGCGGTCTGCTCGACCCTCATCTCGCTTTCCAGAATGACCACTGTCTGCCCTCTCTCAACGCCTCGAACCGCATCCGCAGGGATGCCTGCGCTCTTCCGGCCGCCTCCCTGCGTGCCACACCCTCTTTCACGCGGGCTGGCATAGACTTAGGTTACAATAATCCTGCGTTCCGATCAGGACGCTGCCTTCACAAGCTGGCGACAATGTGATGCTGCTATGACCAAAAGCGCGAACGAATCTCTACTTGATAGCCTAGGGCGCGACGCGGCCAAGGACCAGCAGGCGGCCGCAAAGGGCGAACAAGCCGCAGGAAGCGGGACGGACGAAGAGCGCGACCTGCAGATGCGGATCGCCGCCGACGGTACCTGGTATTACCAGAACTCGCCGATCAACCGGCTGCCGCTGGTCAAGCTCTTCGCCTCGGTGCTGCGCCGCGAGGACGATGGCCGCTACTGGCTGGTGACGCCGGTCGAGCGCGGCCTGATCGCGGTCGACGACGCCCCCTTCGTCGCGGTGGACTGCCAGGCCGAGGGGACGGGCGAGCAGCAGGTGCTGCGCTTCCGCACCAACCTGGACCAGGAGGTGGCGGCCGGGCCGGAGCACCCCCTGCGCATCGAACAGGACCCGGAGAGCGGCGAGCCGCGCCCCTACGTCCTGGTCCGCGACCGGCTGGAGGCGCTGATCAACCGTCCGGTCTTCTACCGGCTGGTCGATCTGGCGGTTCCCGACCGGGAAGAGCCGGATTGCCTGGGGCTCTGGAGCGGCGGCCGCTTCTTTCCCCTGGGCAAGGCGGCCTGAGCGGTGCCGGCCTTGACCCTCGACGAGCTGACCCGGCGCCTGGCGCGCCTGCCCGACCCCAAGCGCCGCGGCGCGCCCAAGGGCGTGACCGAGAGCGGCCTGCCGCGCGGCGACCACGAGCTGAACCCGGAACTCTACGATCCCGACCAGCGGCTGCGCCAGGCCGCGGTTCTGGTCCCCATCGTGCTGAACCGCCAGGGGCCGAGCCTGCTGCTGACCCGCCGCACCGCCCACCTGAAGCATCACTCCGGGCAGATTGCCTTTCCCGGCGGCAGCGCCGACGAGGGCGACGCCTCGCCGGAGGAGACCGCCCTGCGCGAGGCGGAGGAAGAGGTCGGCCTGGACCGGCGTCACATCACGATCGCCGGCCGGCTGGACACCTACGTCACCCGCACCAGCTTCGACGTGACCCCGGTGATCGGACTCCTGGAGCCGCCCTTCGACCTCACCCTGCAGGAGTCCGAGGTCGAGTCCGCGTTCGAGGTGCCGCTCGACTTCTTCCTGGACCCGGCCAGCCGGCGCATCGACAGCCGCCTCTATGCCGGCGCCACCCGCTACTTCTATGCCTTTCCCTACAATCACTATTACATCTGGGGGGCGACCGCGGGGATGATCAACAATCTGGTCGAGGTGCTGAGCGTCGGCGCGGAGGCCTGAGTCTGTGGCCCGCATCCTGATCCTCCTGCTGGCGATCCTGCTACCCTTCGCGGCCTATGGCCTGTGGCTGGTGCTGGAGCGCCGGCGGCACCGCGCGCTAGCACGCGGCGAGCGCGAGAGCTGGGCGGTCCTGCCCTGGGGCTGGCTCATCCTCTCCGGTATCGGCCTGGCGATCCTCTCCTTCCTCATCCTCTATGCCTTCGACCTGGACCCGGACGGCTGGATCGGCGGCCCCAACCTGATCCGACGCGGCGAGACCGCCAGCTGAGCCATGTCCAGCCACGCGCAGCCCACCTCCTTCCTGCTGCCGGCCCCGCCCGCCTGGGCCGAGGCGCCGGGCGCCGCCGCCGTCCTGCACGCGCTGGAGGCCGTCGGCAGCGAGGGCCGCTTCGTCGGCGGCTGTGTGCGCGATTCCCTGCTGGGCCGCCCGATCAAGGACATCGACGTCGCCACCCCGCTGGAGCCCGAGGCGGTGATGACCGCGCTCAAGCAGGCCGGCCTCACCGCCGTGCCCACCGGCCTAGCGCACGGCACCGTGACCGCCGTGCACCACCACCACCCGATCGAGATCACCACGCTGCGCCACGACGTGGAGACCTTCGGCCGCCACGCCAGGGTCGCCTTCACCGCGGACTGGCGCCTCGACGCGCTCCGGCGCGACCTCACCATGAACGCGCTCTTCCTGGACCGGCGGGGCCGGGTCTACGACTTCGTCGGCGGCGCCGCCGATCTGGAGGTCGGACGTATCCGCTTCGTCGGCGATCCCACCCAGCGGATCGAGGAGGACTACCTGCGCATCCTGCGCCTGCTGCGCTTCCAGGCCCACTATGGCCGCACAGCGCTGGAGGAAGAGGCGCTGGGAGCAGCCAGCCGCCTGGCGCCCGGCCTGCAGCGGATCTCCGGCGAGCGCAAGCGCCAGGAGATGCTGCGCCTCTTGGAAGCGCCCGATCCCCTGCCGGTCGTTTCGGTGATGCTGGAGCGCGGGATCATGGCCCAGGTCCTGCCCGAGGTGGAAAACACCGTAGGACTTTCACGCCTGCTGACCCTGGCACCCGAGAGCGGCGCGCTGCAGCGCCTGGCGAGCCTGCTGCCGCCCAGTCCGGAGGCGGCCCTCGCGACGGCGCAGCACCTCAAGCTCTCGAACCGGGAGACCAAACGCCTCGCCGCCATGGCCGAGGCCGCCGCCGAAAGCAATCTGCTGATCGACCCGGCGGAGCGGCGCGCACTGCTGTACCATCGCGGGGCGGAGGCGCTGCTGGACAGCGGGCGTGCCGCCATCGCCGCCGGAAAGCTCGACGCAGGGAACCTTGCCGCGATCGAGGCCGAGGCCACTGCCTGGCAGCCCAAGCGCCTGCCGGTCGGCGGCCGCGACCTCGCTCCCCTGGGCCTGCATGGCCCGGCGCTGGGTAGGGCCCTGCGCGAGCTGGAGCGCTGGTGGATCGGCGAAGACTTCGCGCCCGACCGTGCGGCCCTGCTGGCCGAGGCTGAACGGCGGTTTGGTGCCCTTTGATTGTCCCCATTTCGGGATGGTTCGTTCCAATTTAACCGGATTGTCTCTCATTCGACCATAACCCATCTTCTGACGTGAACCGAGGCACTGCCGGAACACGAGCCGCAGCGCCCCACCACCCGAGACGGGAGACCCTGTCATGATCGAGCTTCGTCCCTTTGACGGCCTGGGCCGCTTTCAGAACGACTGGCTGAACGCGCGCCACCACTTCTCCTTCGGCCACTACTACGATCCCCGGCGCATGGGGCTGGGCACCTTGCGGGTCTGGAACGACGACACGATCCGGCCCGGCACCGGCTTCGACCGTCACGGCCATCGCGACATGGAGATCATCACCTACGTCCGCAAAGGTGCGATCACCCACCGCGATCACCTGGGCAACGAGGGCCGGACCCTGGCCGGCGACGTGCAGGTGATGTCGGCCGGCAAGGGCATCCTCCACGAGGAGCACAACTTCGAGGAAGAGGACACTCAGATCTTCCAGATCTGGATCGTGCCGGCGGTGACGGACGTGACCCCGCGCTGGGAGACCCGGACCTTTCCGAAGGACAACCGCGGCGGCGCTCTGGTGGCGCTGGCCTCCGGCCGGGAGGGCGACGAGGGTGCGCTCAAGATCCATCAGGATGCGGCGATCCTGGCCGCCAATCTGCAGCCGGGCGAGAGCGTCACCCACCTGCTGGCCGAGGGCCGCGGCGCCTACCTGGTGGCCGCGACCGGCGCCTTCACGGTGAACGGAAAGGCGGTTGCCGCCCGCGACGGCGTCGCCGCCCGCGGCAAGGACAGCCTGGAGATCGTCGCCAGCGAGCCCACCGAGCTGCTGGTCGCCGACGTCAGCCTGTCGGTCTGATCCGGTAGGCTGTCTCGAGCATCCCTCGCCCCGAACCGGGGGCGAGGGATCGCTTGGCAGGCTGTCGGCAAACCCGCTAGACTGGTATTGCTCTGAGAGTCGGCCACCCAAGGAACAAGCACATGACCGGTCGTGCCCCCTCCACGGACCTGGAAGCCCTGGACGCGAGCCTCGAGGCCTTGGCGGCCTTGCGCGCCTTGAGCCAAAGCCCCTCGGGTCCGACCGCAAGGGACGAGATCCTTGCCGAGCTGCAGCGCGCGCTGGAGGCTGTCCGCAAGAGCGAGTGTTCGGACCCGCTCTCCGCCGAGATCCCCGACAGTCTTCGCAACCTGCTCGCAGAGCATGGCGCCCTGAAAGGCTCCGACGACGCTCCCATCTCCCTGCACGTCCTGCTGCAGGCGCTGGGGCTGCTGGAGGGCAAGGTCGAGACCTCTGACGTGCCGGACACCATGCTGTCCCTGCTGACCGCCCTCAGGGCCAGCAGCGACCCTACCGTCCGTTAAGCCAACACCGCCGGCCGCTTTGCGCTATCGTGGAGCGAATGCTGGCGAGGCGGAGGGCAGTCCATGCGCGACAAGCCGCGAACCTATGACTGGGCCGTGGTCGCGGCGCTGGCAGCCGCACTGCTGTCCTTTGCCGTCTGGGGTTTCGTGCTGATCTTCGGCTTCGACAGTCCTCCGGCAGCGGCGCCGGGCGGCTACGAGACCTACTTCCGGCAACAGAACTGGTGGCCCTTCCCGATCTTCTTCCTGGCCGGCGTGCCCGGCCTCTGGTTCACCTGGCGGCCGCTGCTGCGCGCCTGGGCGGAGCTGAAGGAGAGCGGCGTCCTGCGGGCCCGCCAGGGTGCCGTCTCCGAGCCCAGCCTGGAGCGGCTGCTCGCCAGGATCGGCCGCTGGCGCTGGACTGCCGCCGGCGCGGCGCTGCTGCTGGCGATCGGGGTCAATGCGGCCGACTGGGCGCCGGGCTTTCCGATCTTCTTTGGCGACGCACCGCGTCACACGCAGCTGGAATTCGCCTGCGAGCAGCAGAACCCCTCCTTCAAGTGGCTGTTCGAGGCCAAGGAAGCGCGCGGCAGCCTGCTCTGCGCGCCGGGCGGCATCCGGCCCGCCGCCGAAGATGAGGCGCACATCGAGCAGCCGGCGATCCAGCTCGTCTACAACCTGCTGCTGATGGCGCAGCAGCTCCTGCTGGTCTTCTTCGCCGCGCTGGCGGTGTTTCAGCTCATGCTCCACACCTTTCTCTTCGCCGTCTTCGAGCGTCTGGAGATCGCCAGGAAAGAAGGTCTCTACCTGCTGCTCAACGCCCGCTCTCCGCTGAACGAGTTCGGTCTGGAGCACTGGAACTTCGCGCTCAACAACTTCTACTGGTCGGTCAGCCCGGCGATGCTGGCGGTCTTCCTGTCGCGTGCTGCAACACCGCCGGAAGACTACCTGCCCGGCCAGGTGATCCTGGGCTTCGCGGTCCCGGCCGCCCTGATCCTGCCGATGGTGGCGACGATCCTGGTCCGGCAAGCACGCCTGCCGGATTGCTGGCGGGCCATCGTCACGCAAGGCCCGGCGGCGGCCGAAGACTATCGCCGCCAGCAGCTCTGGCCTCTGGACCGCAACTGGTCCTCCAAGCTGGGCATCGTGCTGGCCTTCGCACTGGCCGCCCTCTCGATCGGCTTCGAGGTCAGCCAGCTCATGAGGGTGTAATCTGTCTTGACACCTTGGTACCAAGATAATACCTCTTCGCCCATGAACTGAACGGGAAGGGATGGCTTGGTGCAGAAGGTGGAACGGGTTCAGACCGGCCTGCGGCTGGAGAAGCGCCTGCTCAAGGTGCTGAAAGGCCTGGCGGAGCATCTCGAAATCTCCGTGGCCGAGCTGATCGAGGCCATGGCGCTGCATGCCTTCGAGGGCAAGGCCCCCTTCTCGGCCGAGACCATGGAGAAGATCCGCCAGCTCAAGGCGGTCTACGACCTGGATCTCGGCGCCGCCGACAGCCATCGCTTCGGCGAAGAGGACAAGGACAATGACGACGACCTACCGCGACCAGCTTGAGCGCCTGATTGCCGGCACCCTGGACGGTCGCTCCTTTCGCCACGCCGACCACGTCGGCGTGGCCTACGAGGCGCTCAGCGCGCACGACTTCTTCGAGGCCCTGCAACTGGTCGGCGCCGGCATCCGGCGCATGGCCAATGCTCAGGGCGAACCGGAGAAGTTCAACGCCACCATCACCCAGGCCTTCTTCAGCCTGATTGCGGAGCGGATGCAGGCAGGAGCCTACCGCGATGCCGAGGACTTCCTGGCGGCCAATCCGGACCTGCTGCGCAGCGAAGCGCTCTCCGCCTGGTATTCCAAGCCGCGCCTTACCTCCCCGCTGGCCCGCCGGGTCGCACTGCTGCCCGACCGGGTCTCCGGCCCGGCATAGGACAGGCGCGCTCAGCGCCCCTTGCGCAGCATCCGGTCCATGACCTCCATGTAGCCGGCGACCTCTGCCTCGGCCTCGCCCATAGCGGCCGGGGCCTGGCGCGGCGGCAGTTCCTCGCCGCGGGCCTCGGCCAGGTCAGGCTCGTTGGTGAGGCCGGCGCGGCGGCGGCGGAAGCGATACCAGAGGCGCATGATGGTGGCGTACTCGCCCGGCGGATCGCTGAACAGGCGGTCGCCGTTCTCGGAGATCAGCAGGTTGTTCAGGTTGATCGAGGCGTCCTCGGTCTTCAGCGTCTTCAGGAGCTCACGCGCCAGCACCGAGTAGCCGAGTCCGCTGGGGTGGTGGTTGTCCAGACTGGCGATCCCGCCACGACGGAAGGAATCGAAGAAGAAGAAGTTGTCGAAGTCGATCGCCTCGTTGCCGTAGCGGTGCTTGGGGTACTCCAGCCGGACGCCCGGCGTGGCGTTGCGGATCGCCTTCCTGTCGTCGTGCTTGGCGTCGTAGGCCTTCAGCTTCTCGTCCAAACGGAAGAAGCGCAGCCGGCCGTCGCCCTTGGCGTCGAAGACCGTCTGCATGCGCTGCATCATGCGCAGGTTGATCTCGGTCACCGCCTGGTCGATCGCCCGCATCTCAGCGGCCGAGTACTGGGTGTAGTTGTCGGCCCCGCCCAGCCGGTTGTCGTAGACCGGGTAGTAGCCCTTCACCTGCTCCAGATCGCCCGGATAGATCTCGCGCAGGTTATAGGGATACATCAGGTTGGGCACGGTGGAGGGCAGCACCACGGTGTTGACCACGATCTGCTCGATGCTGGCCGGCAGCTCGACCAGGCGCTCGGCGAAGGGGCCCATGGCGTCGGCCCAGGCCGAGAGCTTGCGCAGGCCGCTGTCAGGCGCGGGCGGCCGCTCGACCTCCGAGCCGCCCAGGGTGATGTCGATGATGCCGTGGTTGGAGCCGATGTTGATCAGCAGGCGCTTGGGCGCGCGCGCGTTCACCAGGTCCAGCGGGGTCAGCTCGGCCAGCTCCGGCCGCCGGTTCGGATTCAGCAGGAAGCGCGCGTTCAGCGCCATGTGCAGGTCCATGATATCGACGCCGCTGCTGCCCAGGGTCTCCAGCGAATGGACCCGGTCCAGCAGCGGCCGGATCTGCGCCGCCAGCCGGTCCCAGTAGGCGAAGCTGCGGTCGGTCAGGTCCACCAGCTCGGCGCCGGAGATCGAGATGTTGTCCCAGGCGGCATGCTCATCCGGCGTGACATGGACGTTGTCGGCCCAGCGCTTGGCGTTGGCCATGGCGGCCGAGAGCCGGCCGCGCAGGCGGGTGACCAGGTCGCCCAGGTCGACCTCGCGCAGGGTCTGCTCCAGGTCCATCAGCAGCACCTCGGGATAGGCCGGGGCGCGGTGCTGGTAGTCGGGCGCGATGGCGCGGGCGACCAGCGCCGGCACCGACTTGGCCGCGAACTCGCGGTTGATCGTGGCCGAGCGCATGCCGTTGTACATGGAGTCGCCGATCGCCATGACCGGCGGGTGCATCAGCGCATCGGGAAAGCGGTAACCGCCGGCTGGTAGGGTGAACATGGTCCGGGCTCCTTCGCGGGCTTGCGGTCTTTGCGCCATCCTAACCCGGAACGCCGCCAGGCAGAACGCCAACGAGGAGAAGAAGGCCACAAGGGCCCACCGTCATGCTAGAGAGGGCTTCGCCAACAGCAGGAGACGACGCCATGACCTCGCAACTGGATGGAAAGCGCCGCGTGGTGAACGCCTTGACGGCCGACTACCAGCCCTATGGTTTGCAAGGCACCGAGCAGAGCGACATCTCCTGGCACAACATCTCCTGGTCGGAGGAGACCCAGAGCGGCTTTTTCCTGGTCCGCTTCAAGCCGGGCGGGGTCTCGATTCCGCACGAGCACCTGGGCAGCGAGGAGTTCGTGATCCTCGAAGGCGAGCTGGAGGACGCCGACGGCCGGGTCTACCGCGTCGGCGACTGCGTCTCCCTGCAGGCGGGCTCGCGTCACTCCTCGCACTCGCCGGGCGGCTGCACCGTGGCCGTCTTCGTGCGCGGGGGCTTCAGGACGCTGGCCGAAAGCGAGGTCTAGCCGGTGGACCTGGAGGCCATCGCCGCACGCTACCGCCGCTTCGCCGCGCTGGAGGCGGCCGGCCGTTCGCCGCTGTACCAGGCGGCAGCCGAGGCGGTCGCAGCGGACCCGGAGCTGCTGGAGCTGCTTGCCGGCCTGCCCGAGGGCAAGCAGCAGCCCAACCTGCTGTTCGCCAGCCTGCGCCACTGCAGCGGCCTGGCCGAGACGGCGGCGGTCTTCCTGGCGCCGGCGAAGACGCGCTGGGCCGAGATCGCGGCGGTGATGCGGGCGCGCAGCACCCAGACCAACGAGCCCGGCCGCTGCGCCACCCTGCTGCCGCTGCTGGCCCGCCTGCCGCAGCCGCTGGCCCTGCTGGAGGTCGGCGCCTCGGCCGGACTCTGCCTGCTGCCCGACCGCTACGGCTACGACTACGTGGTCGAGGGCCGCCACCATCGCCTGCTGCCGCCCGACGCCGGCCCCGACACGCCGGTCTTTCCCTGCCAAGCCAGCGCGAGCATGCCGCTGCCGGAGGTCTTGCCGCGGGTGGTCTGGCGTGCCGGCCTGGACCTCAACCCGCTCGACCTCACCGATCCGGAGGCCTGCACCTGGCTGGAGACCCTGGTCTGGCCGGGCCAGGATGCGCGCGCCGGACGCCTCGCCCAGGCCATCGCGGTCGCCCGCCGGGATCCGCCCAGGGTGATCTGCGCCGACCTCAACGCCGGCCTCGCCGCCCTGGCCGCCGAGGCACCCGCCGAGGCCACCCTGGTGATCTTCCATTCGGCCGTGTTGGCCTACCTGCCGGAGGCCGCGCGCCTGACCTTCCGCAACCTGGTCGAGGGCCTGGACGCGGTCTGGATCAGCAACGAGGGCGCGCGTGTGGTCAGGCCCGCGGGTCCGCCAGCGGACGACGGCGCCTCCGGCTTCCTGGCGATCCAGGACGGCCAGGTGCTGGCCCGGACCGACCCGCACGGCGCCAGTATCACCTGGCTGGGGTAGCTGGATTAGGTGTTATCTATCAAAAGACATCATTTTGTTTGTCGTCCTCCGGCTTGACCGGAGGACCAGCTTCAGTCTTCTCATTGTCTGCATGTATTACGTGTACATCATGACCAACCGCAAGCACGGAACCCTCTACATCGGGGTGACCAGCGATATCGCGCGCCGCGTCTGGGAGCACAGAGAAGGCCTACAAGACGGCTTCACCAAGACCTATGGCTTGAAGCTCCTCGTCCACTACGAGGAGTACCGGAGCAGCATCGAGGCGATACAGCGCGAGAAGCGTCTGAAGCACTGGAACAGAGCCTGGAAGATCGCACTCATCGAAACGGAGAATCCCAACTGGGAGGATCGTTACCCGCTGCCCGGGTAACCGTCGACAGGTCCTCCGGTCAAGCCGTAGGACGACAAATAATAGCTATATTACAGAAACTTAAATCGCATCGAGATGCTAGTCAGTCACCTCTGCAATGCCCTTCAATTCACCTCCTCTAGGCGCCCTCCAACAACAAGCGTAGCATGGCACTTCCAACCCGATCGGAGGAGAGGAGACGCACCATGCCCACAGCGGAAGAAAGGCTTGCCGCGCTCGGCATTGTTCTGCCCGCGCCGCTGAAGCTGCCGATGGGAATGGTCCTGCCCTTCCCCTGGGTGAACGTCCGCGGCGACGTCGCCTTCATCTCGGGCCACGGTCCGCAGGAAAGCGACGGGACCCCGGCCGGCCCCTTCGGCGCGGTCGGCGAGGAGGTCACGGTCGAGCAGGCCAAGGTCTCGGCGCGCAAGGTCGCGCTCTCGATGCTGGGCAGCCTGAAACGGGAACTGGGGTCGCTCGACCGCGTGCTCGGCTGGCGGCGGGTGCACGGCATGGTCCATTGCACGCCGCACTTCGCCAACCCGCCGGAGGTGATCAACGGCTTCACCGAGCTGATCCTAGAGGTCTTCGGCCCGGAGGTCGGCCGCCATGCCCGCACCGCCATCGGCGTCGCCGGCCTGCCGATCAACTTCCCGGTCGAGATCGAGGCCGAGGTCTCGATCCGCGTCTGAGCGCGACCGCCCGACGCCCTAGAGGATGAACCGGCTGAGATCCTGATCCTTGGCCAGCACGCCGACGCGAGACTGGACGTAGGCGGCGTCGATCTCGACCTGCTCGCCCGGCCGGTCGGAGGCGGTGAAGGAGACCTCCTCCAGCAGCTTCTCCATCACCGTGTGCAGGCGGCGCGCGCCGATGTTCTCGACGCTGGCGTTGATCTCGCTCGCCAGGTCGGCCAGCGCGTCAACCCCCGCCTCGGTGAAGCTCAGCGTCACCTCCTCGGTGCCGATCAGGGCGGTGTACTGGCGGATCAGCGAGTTCTCCGGCTCGGTCAGGATGCGCTTCAGGTCGTCCCGGGTCAGCGCGTCCAGCTCGACGCGGATCGGCAGGCGGCCCTGCAGTTCGGGCAGCATGTCCGAGGGCTTGGCCAGGTGGAAGGCGCCCGAGGCGATGAAGAGGATGTAGTCGGTCTTGACCGTGCCGTGCTTGGTCGCGACCTGGGTCCCCTCCAGCAAGGGCAGCAGATCGCGCTGCACGCCCTCGCGGCTGACGTCGGCACCGGCCCGCTCCGAGCGCGCGGTAATCTTGTCGATCTCGTCCAGGAAGACGATGCCGTGCTGCTCGGCCGCCTCGATCGCCTCGGCGCGGATGGCCTCCTCGTCCAAGAGCTTGTCGCTCTCCTCGGCGATCAGGATCTCGTAGGAATCGGCGATCGGCATCTTGCGCTTCTTGGTGCGCCCGCCGAAGGCCTTGCCGAAGACGTCGTTCAGGTTGAGCATGCCCATCTGGGCGCCCGGCATGCCGGGGATGTCGAAGGTCGGCAACTGGCCGGCGCCGCTGTCGGCGACCTCCAGCTCGACCTCCTTGTCGGCCAGCTTGCCTTCGCGCAGCAGCTTGCGGAACTTCTGGCGGGTGTCGGCGCTGGCGTTCTCGCCGACCAGCGCGGTGATCACCCGCTCCTCGGCCGCCAGCTCCGCCTTGGCCTTGACCTCCTTGCGCATGCGCTCGCGGGTCATGGTCAGCGAGACCTCGACCAGGTCGCGCACGATCTGCTCCACGTCGCGGCCGACGTAGCCCACCTCGGTGAACTTGGTGGCCTCGACCTTGACGAAGGGCGCGCTGGCGAGCTTCGCCAGGCGGCGCGCGATCTCGGTCTTGCCGCAGCCGGTGGGGCCGATCATCAGGATGTTCTTCGGCATGACCTCTTCGCGCAGCGCCTCAGGCAACTGCTGGCGGCGCCAGCGGTTGCGCAGCGCCACGGCCACGGCGCGCTTGGCGTCGTTCTGGCCGACGATGAAGCGGTCCAGTTCGGAGACGATCTCGCGCGGTGAGAAGGTCGCGCCCTCGTCGCTTGGGCTAGAGCTCAAGGCTTTCAACGGTGATGTTGTCATTGGTGTAGATGCAAATGTCCGCGGCTATGGCGAGGGACTTACGGGCGATGGTTTCGGCGTCCTGGTCGGGCAGGTCGTGCAGCGCACGCGCGGCGGCGAGCGCATAGTTGCCGCCCGAGCCGATGCCGATCAGGCCGTCTTCGGGCTCCAGCACGTCGCCCGCACCGGTCAGGATCAGCGAGACCTTCTTGTCGGCGACGGCCATCATGGCCTCCAGCCGGCGCAGGTACTTGTCGGTACGCCAGTCCTTGGCCAGCTCCACGCAGGCGCGGGTGAGCTGACCCGGATAGGTCTCCAGCTTCGCCTCCAGCCGCTCGAAGAGGGTGAAGGCGTCTGCGGTCGCACCGGCGAAACCGGCGATGACCTGGTCCTTGGCCAGGCGGCGCACCTTGCGCGCGTTGGCCTTCATGACGGTCTGCCCAAAGGACACCTGCCCGTCGCCGGCAACGACGACGCGGTTGCCCTTGCGTACGGAGAGGATGGTTGTGCCGTGCCACGGCGAGGTCTGCGAGTCTGACATCGGGGCATAGATGGCCTTGCTAGCGGTTGCGATCAACCCGGCAGGAGGTCATGCCAGGTCGACGATCAGCGGGACGTGGTCGGAAGGCTTCTCCCAGGTGCGGGTCTCGCGGAAGGTCTCAAGCGCCACGATCGAGCCAGCGAGCGGCGGGGTCGCGAGCGCATGGTCCAAGCGCCAGCCATAGTCCTTCTCGTAGGACTGCGGATAGCGATAGCCCCACCAGGAAAACAGCGGCGCCGGCTCGGGCGTATAGCGGCGCGGCACGTCCTCGAAGCTGCCGGACTCGCGCAGCTTGGCCATCGCCGCGCTCTCGCCCGGCGTGTGGCCGACCGAGCGCAGCAGGCGCTTGTGGTTCCAGACGTCGTTCTCCAGCGGGGCGACGTTGAGGTCGCCGACCAGCAGGATCTGGCGCTGGCTGACCTTATCCGACACCGCCCAGTCCGCCATCTCGGCCAGGAAGTCCAGCTTGTGCGCGAACTTGGGGTTGGCCTCGCGGTCCGGGTCGGGACCGCCCGAGGGGACATAGAAGTTATGCAGCTCCAGCCCGCCCGGCAGCAGCACCGAGAGGTGGCGGCGGTCATCCTTCTCGCACCAGACCTTGCGCTCGACCTTCTCGAAGGGCAGGCGTGAGGCGATGGCGACGCCGTTGTAGGACTTCTGGCCGTGGATCTCGAGGTGGCCGTAGCCCAGCTTGGTCAGGTCCTCTGCCGGAAAGAGCTCGTCGGTGACCTTGGTCTCCTGCAGGCAGATCACGTCGGGATTGCGTTCGGCGACGAAGCGCTCCAGGTGCCCGACCCGCTGACGGATCGAGTTCACGTTCCAGGTGGCGATACGCATAGGCTCTCTTTGTCGATTGGATGGAAGATCAGGCGGCGAGCGCCAGGCGGCGGCCCTGGTGCTCGGCGACGGCCGCACCGAAGGCGCGGAACAGCGCCAGGGACTGGGGATTGTCCATCACCCCGTACTCGGGATGCCACTGCACGCCGATGGCCAGCGCCTTGGCGCCGGGTGCGCGCACCGCCTCGATGGTGCCGTCCGGCGCCCAGCCCTCGGCGACCAGGCCCGGCGCCAGGCTGTCGATGCCCTGGTGGTGCAGCGAGTTGATCATGATCGCCTCCTGCCCGAAGAGCTCGGCGAACCAGCCGGCCAAGGTCAGCGCGTGGCGCGGGCCGTAGTCGATGTCGCGCTCGCCGGTGGCCAGGCTGCGATGGTCGCGGCGATCCTCCAGGACATGCAGGCGCGGATGCAGGCTGCCGCCCAGCGCCACGTTCATCTCCTGGAAGCCGCGGCAGATGCAGAACAGCGGCACGCCGCGCTCCACCGCGCCGCGGATCATCGCCAGGCTGATCGCGTCGCGGGCCGGATCGAAGGGCTTGGCGACCGGCTCCAGATCCTCGCGGCCGTAGTGGCTGGGGTGCACGTTGGAGGGCGAGCCGGTCATCAGCAGGCCGTCGACCTGGTCCAGCAAGGGCAGCGGATCGACCAGGTCCGCCAGGTTCGGCAGGATCAGCGGCTGCACCCCCGAGGCCTCGGCGAGGGCACGCAGGTACTTGTCGCCGACCGTGTGGAAGGGCCAGTTGCCGAACATTCTGGTGCAGGCGGGCAGCAGCACCAGCGGTCTGGGAGCGCTTGCGGTCATGGCCCCAGCTTTACGTGCTTCGGCAGCGGGCGGCAAGCACGGCCGATCAGCTCTGCGTGTTGACCAGATGGCAAGAATGGACAGGCGGAGACCGCCGCGCCATATCGGGTCGGGAAGACCGGAACCGGAGACGCACACCCCATGGACACCCTGGAAAGCCTGCTGTTCGGAAAGGCCGGCCTGGTGTTCCTCTGGCTCGCGCTGCTGTTCCTGGCCGAGCGCCTGGCGCCGGCGGCGCCGCAACCCCAGAGCGCCGACGCCCGCGGCCGCCTGCCGCGCAACCTGGCGATCTGGGTGGTGACCTCGCTGGTCTCGCTGCTGGCGGTCGCCCCGCTGACGCTCTGGGCCAGCGGACTGGCGCTGGACTGGCGCCCGGCTTGGTGGACGGGGCTGCCCGGCACCCTGCTGGACCTGCTGATCCTGGACTGCCTGATCTACTGGTGGCACCGGGCGAACCACATGGTGCCCTTCCTCTGGCGCTTCCACCAGGTGCACCACCTGGACCGCACCCTGGACACCACCACGGCGTTGCGCTTCCACCCCGGCGAGGTGCTGCTCTCGGCCCTGGCGCGGGCCGGGGTGATCCTGCTGCTGGGCTTTCCGCTGGCCAGCGTGGTCCTGTTCGAGACCCTGGTGCTGCTGGCCGCCCTCTTCCACCACTCCAACCTGCGGCTGCCGGCCGGGCTGGAGCGGGCGCTCTCCTGGATCGTGGTCACGCCCTCGATCCACTGGGTGCATCACCACGCGGTCCGGCGCGACACCGATTCCAACTACGCGACCGTGCTCTCGGTCTGGGACCGCCTGTTCGGCTCACGCAGTCCGACCCGCCGGACCCTCGCCATGCCGATCGGCGTGGAGGGGCAGCGCGACCTGCCGCTGCTGCCCCTCTTCACCCTGCCGCTTGCCCGCAGCGAGGCGGGCTCTGGCCGTTCGACTCCTAGCTCGGCTCCTTGATCCAGAGCTGCTCGGCGAAGATGTAACTGGTGGGGTGCATGGCGAAGCCCTGCACCTTGTCGTTATAGGCGGTGAAGACCGAGCGCCAGATCGGCTGCACGATCGGACCGTCCTCCTGCATCAGCGTCTCGATCTGGGCCATCACCTTGCTGCGCTCGACCGGGTCGAGGATGCCCTCGGCCTTGGTCAGCAGGGAGTCGAACTCCGGATTGGAATAGCTCGACTCGTTCCAGGCCACGCCGGAGCGATAGGCCAGCGAGAGCACCATCACGCCCAGCGGACGGTGGGTCCAGTTGGTCATGCCGAAGGGCACCTGGTCCCAGACGTCCCAGTAGCTGGCGCCCGGCATCACGTTGATCTTCACCTTGATGCCGGCCTGCTCCCACTGCTGGGCCAGGACCTGGACGGCGTTCACCTCCCAGTCCTCGCCGGCGTTGGCGGCGATCTCCAGCTCCAACCCGTCGGGATAGCCGGCCTCGGCGAGCAGCGCCTTGGCGGCGGCCGGGTCGTTGGTCATCGGCGCCAGCTTGGCGTACTCGGGATGGATCGGCGCCACGTGGTGGTGCTCGGCCGGAGTGCCGCGGCCCTGCAGGACCAGGTCCAGCGCCGTCGGCGGATCGCTGGCCAGACGCAGGGCCTTGCGCACCTTGGGGTCGTCGAAGGGCTTTTGCGTCACCTTGGTGCGGGCGACGGCGGTCTGGGCGGTCTCGGCACTGTAGATCTTGACGCCCTCCATCGCCTGGGCCGTGCTCAGGAGCTGGCTGGAGAGTTCGTAGAGGCCGTCGACCTGGTTGGATCTGAGCGCCGCGAGCCGGGTGGCCGGGTCGTCGCCAAGGTCGATGAAGTGCAGCTTCTCGACATAGGGGCCCTCGCCCCAATAGTCCTCGCGGGCGCTCAGGATGGCGTGGTCGCCGACCACGTAGTCATCCATCTTGAAGGCGCCGGTGCCGTTCGAGCCGGCGCCGAAGGTACCGCCCTCCTCCGGATCCAGGATGTGCATGGGATAGTGGAAGAGGTGCTCCGGCACGGCGAGCTGCGCGGTGTGGCAGTTCAGGCGGAAGGTGTTGTCGTCGACCTTCTCGATCGCATTGGCATCCCAAAGCCCCATGGTCTTGGCGCCGTCCTTCTCGACCTCGGCCAGCAGGTAGCTGGACATCAGCCCCTGCATCGACGAGCCGGTGTCGGGGTCGAGCGCGTGCTTCAGGTTCCAGATCACATCGTCAGAGGTGAGCGGGCGGCCGCTGGCCCAGGTCACGTTCTTGCGCAGGACGAAGGTCCAGGTCTTCAGGTCCTCGCTGGCATCCCAGGACTCCGCGAGGTAGGGCCGGGTGATGTTGTCGTGGCCGGTGCGGGTCACGTACTGGCAGACCTGCCGGGTGATGTCGCTCTCGAACCAGGAATAGGTATGAGGGCTCTCCAGCGCCAGGACCCGCATGGCGATGCGCAGGGTACCGCCCTTGGTCGGCGCCTCCGCCCGCGCCGGCGCCACCCAGCTCTCGCCGGTGACCTTGCCGGCGAAGGCATAGGCCGCCGCCGAGGAAAGGCCCAGTAGGGTGGTGGTGCGCAGGAACTCGCGGCGGTCGCAGCCGCCCTCCACGAGAAGCGCTTTCATCCTATCGATGTACGGATGCTCTTTGCCGGTGGACATGACCCGGTCTCCCTCGTCGTTGCCTGCCGACCCGCGGTTCTTGTCGCTTCATCGTCCGCGGCCGGCTTAAGCCTGATCCCTGCCGCAGAAGGCTAGTCCCGGCAGCACCACCCTTCCAATAGGTTTTTGGGCCGATGACCATCACTTCATTGCATATGTAGCGGCCCCTCGAGTCATCGGGCAGACGATCTCGACCACTTCGGATGCGATCAGGTCTACGCAAGCCTCACGGACCGGTCTAGCATCGGGCAGATCATGACAAGAGGTAATGACCTTGTCCTTGCTGCGCACCCGACTGGACATCCGCCACCTGCGCCTGATGGTGGCCATCGACGAGGCCGGCAGCGTCACCCGGGCCGGCGAGATGCTGGGTCTGACCCAGCCCGCCCTCAGCCGCCAGATCACCGAGGCGGAGCGGCGCCTGGGCGTGCTGCTCTATCACCGCGAGAACAAGCGCCTGCAACTGACCCCGGCCGGGCGCTGCCTGCTGGAGAACGCCCAGCGCGTGCTGGCCGACCTGCAGCGCGCCGAGTCCGACGTGAAGGACTTCCCCTCGACACCCAAGACCTCGGTGCGACTGGGCATCAACGCCTACCCCTGGCACGTCTGGCTGCCGCGTTTCCTCGCCTCCCCGCTCTTCCCCGGCGACCTGGAGGTCGAGGTGGTGAAGTTTCCGGGGCACCGTGCGCTCGACGCGCTGCGCCAGAACCTGATCGACCTGGCGCTCTTCGCCGGCCCCTTCGACGGGCGCGGCCTCAACGCCCTGCCGCTGTTCGAGGACGCGCTGGTCGCGGTGATGGCGCCGGGCGACCGCCTGGCCGGCCGCACGGTGCTGGAGGCCGAGGATTTCACCGATGTCGACTTCGTGACCTACGGCCCGACCTACGAGAAGGGCTTCGAGACCGAGCGGGTGCTGCGTCCGGCCAAGGTCTGGCCGCGCAGCCTGGTGAAGGTCGACCAGACCGAGGGCGTGGTCGCCATGGTCGCCGCCGGCCTGGGCCTCAGCATCCTGTCGGACTGGAGCGTCCGCGGCCACGTCGCCGCCGGCCGCCTGGCCTCCGCCCAGGTGACGGCCGAGGGCCTACCGATCCTCTGGCAGGGCGCGGTCCGCAGCCAGGACGGCAAGGCCGGCGCCGCCAGGCGCCTGCTGGAGGCGCTGGCCGCCTGGTGCGACGGCGATCCCGCGGCCTTTGCGGATCAGCCCTCCGCGCGCCAGACCACCGGGAACTCGGCGTCGTCGAGCGGCCCGCCGTCCACCAGCTCAAGGTCCGGATAGGGCGGCGAGGTCTTGCCGCCGCGCAGGCAGTAGCGCACGTCCTCGCCCAGCCAGCGGGTGGAGAAGCCGCGGCGCCGGCCGGCCGAGGCGTTGCCCGGCGCGCCGTGCAGGGTGAGGAAGTGGAAGGCGATGGTGTCGCCCGGCTCCAAGTCCCAGGCGCGGACGTCGTCGGAGGTCTCGTCGATCTCCGGCACGGTCTCGTAGCGGCCGCCCTGGAAGGGATAGTCGGAGCCGTCGTCGAAGAGGCGCGGGTAGTAGAGCTTGCCGGAGCGATGCGAGCCGGCAAGGAAGCGCGGGCAGACCGCGCGCGGCACCGGATCCAGCGCGGTCCAGAAGCTCACCACCTGCTGGCCCTCGACGCAGTAGTAGGGCATGTCGTGGTGCCAGGGGGTGATCTTGGTGGTGCCGGGCTCCTTCACCAGCAGGTGCTCGTGGAAGATCCTGACCGCGCGCGTGCCCATCAGCGCGCCGGCAACGGCGGCCGCGGGGCTGTCCTGAATGAAGTGGCGGTACTCGGGGATCCGCTGCCAGCAGCAGTAGTCCTCGAAGAAGTCGCCGCTGCCCTTGGCGTTGCGGTGGTCGCTGGCCAGCGCACTGGGCTCGGCGATGTTACGCTCCACACCGCGCTCCAGGCAGTCCAGCCAGTCGGTGAAGAGGCCCTTCAGGAAGACCACGCCGTCCTCGCGATAGGCCCGGCAGGCCTCGGCGTCGACCAGGGCGTCCAAAACGTGGGTCATGGCATGACGTCTCCTAACCACCGGGCGTTCACTGCGTGCGCCCGTAGAAGAGTTCCCGGTTGTACTCGGTCAGCATCACGCCGGGCTCCACCGAATAGCTGAGCACGGCGACCAGGCGCGGCCGGTCGCCCTCGACCGGGGTCACCCGGTGGATCGAGTGGCGGCCGCGGAAGAGCACCAGCGCGCCAGGGCCCATGGAAAGCCGCTTCACCGCGTCGGAGCGTCCCTCCAGCACCGCGCCGACCGCCGCATAGTGGGCCGCGTCCTCGCTGCGGATATTGGGGGCGTACTCGTAGACCCCGCCGGCCTCGGCCGACTGCAGCATCAGGGTCAGCGCCCACTCGGCATTGTCGAAGTGCCAGCCGAGCTGCTGGCCGCTCTGGAAGACGTTGAGATTCAGCGAGCCCAGCGGATCGGCATAGGGGTAGAGCTGCGGCACCTCCAGCAGGGCCGCCACGAAGGCGCGCATCCGCTCGTCGAGGTAAAGGCTGCGCAGCAGGCTGCCGTCGGGGATCTGGTCGTCGGCGAGCGCGCCCAGGTCGCTGACCTGCGGGCTGTTACGCGGGTGGTCGGCGGGCAGGGTCTCGTCGCTGTCGATCAGGTAGGGATTGTGGTCCTTACGACAGTAGTAGGCCTCATCGATCCGCCCCTCCAGCTCGGCGCGGCACTGGCGCACCGCCTCCGGCCGCAGGAAATCCGGCAGCACGCAGGCGCCGTCATGCGCCAGCGCGCTCCGGCCAGCCGCGACCAGTGCTGCGCCCGGCCCCGCGGTCAGGTCATGGATGGGATAGCGGCCGAGGTCGACGGCGCGCCCCAGGTCGAAGTCGTTTGCCAATGCACCCATGTGACGGCCTCCCAGGTTCCTTCCGACGTCCTACTAAGCCGCAGGAGGCCGCCCGCCACAAATGCCTAATTCTTCACCTGAGCATGACCGGGGGTCATTGGAGCCGTCAGCCGGGATGCGCGGCCGCTAGAACCATAGGAAGTCGGCGGCCGTCAGCAGACCGGCCGCGGTGACGCCGTCGACCAGGAAAGCCTGGTCGACAGAACCGTCGCCATCCTGATCCACCTGGATCTGGCGGGGGCCGGCGAAGCGTGCTTCCGAAACCCCGCTGCCGGAGAAGCTGGCCGCTTCGATGTAAGTGAAGCTGCCGACCTGCAGGCCGGCGGCGAAGACCAGCTTGTCCTCGCCGCCGCCACCGTTCGCCAGGAGGCCCGAGAAGTCGCGGATCACCGGACCGCCCGAGCCGCTGGTCCCCAAGCTGTCGCCGATGAAGCGGAACCGGTCCTGGCCGGAGCCGCCGAAGAGGATGTCGTCGTTGCCAACGGTCAGCGTGTCCGCGCCGCTCTCACCATTGAGGCTATCGCCACCGGCATTGCCGAACTGCGTGTCGTCGCCCGCACCACCGAAAATAACGTCCTCACCCTGCCTGCCGGACAGGCGGTTGGCACCGCTGTTGCCCTCGATGGTGTTGTCGAGCGCGTTGCCCACGCCATCGATGTCGCCCTTGCCGGCCTGTATCCGCAGATTCTCGATGATCGCCGTCGCGCTCGCCGCCGGCAGCGTGAAGTCCGTCTCCGCCCGCACCAGGTCGGCGCCCCCGCCCGCAAGCTCGACGATCCGGTCGGTCTGGGTATCGACCACGAAGGTGTCGTCGCCCGACCCGCCGACCAGGGAGTCGCTGCCGCCACGGCCGTTCAGGATGTCGGCGCCGCTGTTGCCCTGCAGGAGGTTGTCGAAGGAGTTACCGAGCAAGGTGTTGTCGTGCTCGTTGCCGATCAGGCTGGCGGCCCCGACGCCGGGGCCGTTGTTGATGTTGGCCCGCTCGACATGGCCGTCGGCGCCGCCGGCAAGGCTGTAGGCCAGCGCATCCGAGCGGATCACGTCCTCGAAGCCGCCCGCCGCCGTCTCGCGCACCACGTCGGCCGAGGTGTCCACGATGACGGTGTCGTTGGCCTGGCCGCCGTCGGCGGTGTCGGCGCCGCTGCCGCCGTTCAGGCGGTCGGAGCCGATGCCGGCATAGAGCCGGTCGCTGCCGGAGCCTCCGCCCAGGCGATCGTTGCCGTCGCCGCCGTAGGCCAGATCCTGCCCCGCGTCGCCGAAGAGGGTGTCGGCGCCGGAGCCTCCCACCAGCAGGTCGTCGCCGTCCTGTCCGCGCGCCTGGTCGATGCCCGAGCCACCGAAGAGCTGATCGTTGCCGCTGCCGCCGCGCAGGTCGTCGTTCCCCAGGCCGCCGCTCAGGTCGCTGTCGTCGCCGCTGCCGCCGAAGATCACGTCCGCACCCGCGTCGCCGGAGAGGCTCACATCGTCCCCGTCGCCCCCATAGAGGCTATCGTCCCCGTCACCGCCCCAAAGGAGGGAGTCGGCAGCGAGTCCGCCATACACGACATCGGATCCACTGCCGCCGAGCAGGGAAAGGTCGCTGCCGCTGACGCCGGCGACGAGGTCTGCGCCGGAACCGCCCAGCAGCGACAGGTCCGCGCCGCTGCCGCCGAACAGACTGTCGGCTCCGTAGTGTCCGAGCAAGCGCGTGTCATCGCCCTCGCCGCCGTAAATCAGATCGTCGCCCGAGCCGCCGACCAGGACGACGTCGGGCCCATTGTCGCCGTAGAGGCGGTCGTTGTCATTGCTACCGAACAAGTAGCTATCATCGCCATGGCCGCCGAAGATGCGGTCGTCACCGCCGCCCCCATACCAAAGCCAATCATTGCCAAAACCGCCATAGATGCTGTCGGCACCCGCCCCCCCGAAGCAGTAGTAATCCGCGTCGTCGCCACCGAAGAGAATGTCATAATACTCACCGCCGAAAAGGAGATCGACGCCGCCCCCTCCGTAGATTTTGTCAGAACCAGCACCGCCGGTGATCGTATCAGAATCAGCCGTGCCAAATAGGGTGTCGTCTCCGGGGCTTCCTACAATGTTGACCATTCAGCCCACCTCCACCCCAGTCGTCTAGGGGTTATTTAATTTCAAGCATGTTAATGCTTGCATCTGCTTGTTAAAGATACAATGGATTGCTGCCTTGCAAAAGAAACGAATCTAGATCCGGCGCTGGCACCAAGCCATGAGGGTCCGATAGGGGAAGGCGATCTCGGGCTTGCCGGCGAGTTCCGGCCGGCCGGCGACGAAGGCGCGGAGCCTTGCCTCCAGCGCGCGGCGCTCCTCGGCCGGCAGGGCGGCGACGAAGCTGATCGAGAGGGTGCGGTCGAGGATCACCTGCTCCGGCGGCCCGCAGTGCAGGTGGGAACAGTCGGCTTCCTGCAGCGGACCGAAGCCGCTGCCGGGGAAGACGCGCCGCCAGGTGCCATCGCGGTAGCGCGGCGCATCGCCGGCATAGCCCTCGTAGAGCTCGGTCAGCGCGGCGACCCAGGGGACCGCCTCGTCGCGCACGTTCCAGACCAGGCCCAGCCGCCCGCCCGGCACCAGGACGCGGCCGATCTCGGCCAGCGCGGCCTCGGTGGCGAACCAGTGGAAGGCCTGGCCGCAGACCACGGCGTCGAGCGCGCCGTCGGCCAGAGGGATGGCCGTGGCGGTCCCCTCCAGGCAGGGCAGGTCCGGGAACCGCCGGGCGAAGGCCGCGCGCATGGCCGGACTGGGCTCGACCGCGGTGATCGCCGCACCGGCGGCGGCCAGGCAGGCGGTGAACTTGCCAGTGCCGGCGCCCAGGTCCAGCACCCGGCTGCCAGATCCGAGGCCAAGACCGTCACGCAGCCAGTCCGCCACTGCGTCGGGATAGTCGGGACGGCCGGAGCCATAGCGCTCGGTTTGCTGGGAAAAGCCCTCCCGCGCGGCGTGGTGCACGGCCGGGTGCGGATCGGACCCGCTCACCTGCAGGACGGCCTAGAAGAAGTCGAGCAGGCGCTCGATGTACTGCTGCTCCTGCTCCGGCCGGCTGGGATCGTCGCGGCGCTGGCGCAGCTCCTCCAGGATCTCGCGGGCGCGGGTCAGCTCGCCAGCCTCGGGGATGCCGATGTTGTCACGGGTGTCGATGCGGCCCTGGCCGGCCTCGCGGCCCAGCGGGTCCTGGCTGTCCTCGCGGCGGTTACCCATCGGCGCCATGCCCTCGCCGCTGCGCTGCGGCCCCATCTGCGGCTGCATGCGCTGCGCCAGGTCGGAAAGCCCCTGGCGCATCTGCTCCAGCGCCTCGCCCTGCGACTGGGTGGCGCCCTCGGCGTCCTCCCCCCGCAGCGCCTCGCCGGCCCGGCGCATGGCCTGCTCGGCGCGACCCAGGTTCTGCGGCACCTCGCCCATCTGCTCGGCCAGGTCGCGCATCATCTGGCCCAGCTCGCGGCGGAGCTGGTCCTGCGCCGGGGCATTGCCGCTGAGCGGCTCCTCGCCCTCGCCCTGCTGCTGGCGGTAGCTCTGATCCATCAACTCCTGCTGGCGGCGCATCATGCCCTCGAGCTGGCGCATCTGCTCCAGGGTCTCGGCGGCCGAGGGATCGGGCTGGCCGTAGGGCATGGCCTGCAGGTTCTCCAGCAGCCGCTGTAGCTGCTCCAGCCGCTGCCGGGCCAGGTCGCGGGCGCCCGCCTTGTTGAGGTCGCGCAGCTCCTGCATCATTTGCTGCAGGCTTTCGGAGGGCACGAACTGGCTGTTCTCCGGCATCTGCTGGGGCAGCTCGCCGCGTTCCATCCGGCGCTGCATCTCCTCGGCCATGGCCTGGAGGTAGCGCTGCATGGCCTCCTCCAGCTCGTCCAGCAGCGCCTCGATCTCCTCCTCGGAGGCACCGCGGTCCAGCGCCTCCTGCAGGCGCTTCTGGATGTCGCGCAGCTCCTGCACCATCAGCGAGACGTCGCCCTCTTCCAGGCGCAGCGCGGTTTCCCACAGCACGTCCTGGACCTCCGGCACCGCGGCCTCGCTGCGGTCGCGCAGCAAGCGGATGGCGGAATCGATGACGGCCAGCGCCACCACCAGGTCGTGGTCGAAGGCCTCCGGCGCCTCCATCACCCGGTCGAGGCCCAGGATCACCGGCTTGCGCTGGTCCGGCGCCAGGGTCAGCCGCCGGCGCAGGGCGATCAGTTCCTTGGCCACCGGATGACTGAAGACCCGCTCGGGAATGACGATCTGCAGGGTCTCGCTGCGGCCCTCCTGGCCACGGCCGTCACTGGCGACCAGGGTCAGGTTCGCCGGCAGGCCGGCCCAAGGGTGCGCGGTCAGGTCGTGGTAGTTCTCGCCCTCGACCTTGGCACTGCTGCCCTCGGGCGCGGCCAGGATGTAGTCGATCGCCTTGCCGTCGCCGCCCTGCACCAAGGTGAGTTCGGCGGTCACGGTCTCCAGACCGTAGTCGTCCTCCGCCATGAAAGGCAGCATCAGTGCCTTGCGGTCGCTCTCGGCCACCTCGCCGGTGAAGCCGACGGTGGGCGCCCGGTCCGGCAGCACCGCGATCGGCCAGGCGGCCAGTTCGCGCTCGCCCTCGACTATCGCCAGGCGCGTACCCGCATCCACCTCGCTTTCCAGCCGGTGCAGGCCGGGCGCCAGGGTCTCGAAGGGAGTCTCGACCGCGTCGAGCTGCAGCCGCGGTGCCCCGGTCAGCCCCTCGACCTGGGCGATCACGCGGCTGCCGGCAGGGATGGTCACGGTCTCGCCGTCGCTGGCCGAGAGGTAGATCGGGGCAAGTTCGGTGTAGTCCGGCGGATCGACCCAGGCCTCCAGGCTCATCGGCTGTACCGGTGCGGCCTGCAGGCCCGGCACCAGCGCGGCGGCCAGGCGGTTCCAGGCATCACCACCGGCGGCGAAGAAGGCCACCAGCAGCAGCAGCGCGGCCAGCGGCAGCACCGCATAGCGATCGCGCGCAGCCAGCACCGGCCGCGGCCCGGCCGGGCGCAGCTGGCTCAGCAGCGCGTGCATCCGGGTCCGGTGCCGGCGATAGAGCGCCACGGTCACCGGATCGTCGCCCCCCGCCACCTCGCGGTCCAGATAGGCGGTGAGCGGACGGTTCGGCAGCGCGCTCGCCTGCTCGGTGCGGTGGCGCACCTCGGCTTGCGTCGGCCAGGCGAGTCGCCGCCAGCCGCGCACCAGCAGTGCGACCAGGCCCAGCAGAAGACAGAGCAGCACCGCCAGGTGCAGCCAGCCGCCCAGCGCCTCCAGGAGGCCGCTGAGGCCCAGCGCCAGCAGCAGGAAGAGATAGGTCAGCGACGGCCAGAAAGCGGCCAGCAGGGCCTCGCTGATCAGCGAGAACCGGGTCAGCCGCAGCGAGCGCTCCACCTGGGGCGGAACCTTGCCCAGCCGTCGTTCCTGTTCCTCAGGCGATAGGATCTTGGTCAATCCGCGCTTTCCCAGTGATCACCACAGCGACCGCAACACGTGCTCCATCATAGTGGCCCGGTTGTGGCGGACAGGGAAATCACTTACCCGGGAAATCACTTACCCGGGAAATCACTCACCGGGGAAGTCATTTGCCCAGGATCGGCACCTCGCCACGCAACCAGTCCGGCAGAGAATCCTGTGCAATCAGTGTGGCATAATCGAGGCGCGGGCGCACCAGGGCATGGCTCTCGCCCCTGACCAGGGCCTCCGGCGTCAGCGGCCGGCTGTTGTAGGTCGAGGCCATGACCGCGCCGTAGGCGCCGGCATGGCTCAGCGCCAGCAGGTCGCCCTCGGCCAGCGGCGGCAGCGGCCGGGCCTTGGCCAGGTAGTCGCCGCTCTCGCAGATCGGCCCGACGACGTCCGCCGGTTCCAGCAGGGCCGCCGGATCGGGCTCGCGCACCGGCAGGATGTCGTGCCAGGCCTCGTAGAGCGTCGGCCGGATCAGGTCGTTCATCGCCGCGTCCAGGATCACGAAGCGCCGGGCGCTGCCCTGCTTCACGTAGACCACGCGGGCCAGCAGCACGCCGGCGGCACCGACCAGGTGGCGACCCGGCTCGCAGATCAGCGCGGCGTCCAGGCCGTCGGTCGCCTCGGCCACGGCGGCGGCGTAGTCCTCCGGCGTCGGCGGGGTCTCATCGCGGTAGGCGATGCCCAGACCGCCACCCAGGTCCAGGCTGTCCAGCGGCCAGCCCTCGGCCTTGAGGTCGCGGTAGAGGCCGGCCAGGCGCTCGAAAGCGGCCTTGTAGGGTGCGATCTCGACCAGTTGCGAGCCAATGTGGACGGCCAGGCCGCGGAGCTGCAGCGCCGGGCTGCGGCGGATCAGGTCCAGCGCATGCGGCAGAATCTGCAAGTCGATGCCGAACTTGTTCTCGGCCCGCCCGGTGGTGATCTTCTCGTGCGTGCGGGCATCGACGTCGGGGTTGACCCGCAGCGCCAGCGGCACGGTCTTGCCCTCCGCGGCCGCGACCTCGGCCATCGCCGCCAGCTCCGGCAGGGATTCGGCGTTGAAGCGGTGGATGCCCGCGGCCAGCCCGGCTGCGATCTCGCTCCGGGTCTTGCCGACCCCGGCGAAGACCACCTTTCCGGCCGGCACGCCGGCCGCCAGTGCACGCAGCAGCTCGCCTTCCGAGACCACGTCGGCGCCGGCACCACGCCGGGCGAAGGTGGCGATGACCGCCTGGTTAGAGTTGGCCTTCAGCGCGTAGCAGATCAGCGGCGACAGGCCGACGGCGGCAAAGGCCGCCTGGAAGCGGTCGTAGGCCTGCTCCAGCGCGCTCGCGGCATAGACGTAGAGCGGCGTGCCGTAGGCCTCGGCCAAGGCGGTGAGGTCGACGTCCTCGGCGTGGAGCCGGCCGTCGCGATAGGTGAAAGCAGTCATTCGTTTTCGATGTTCAGCTCGTCTTCGGGGTCCCGGAACCCGGGCTCGGCCGGCGGCTCGACCTCGGTCTCGCCGGGGGCCGGCTCGACGTTGCCGTCGTAGTTCGGAACCACGGTGTTGGGATCGGGATAGGTCTGCGGATAGGTGTACTTCGCGGCCTCGTCCTCGGGCGGCAGGATCGAGCCCTTGCGCCCGCAGGAAGCCAGCAGGACGGCAGCCCCGCCCAGCAGGGTCAGGCGCAGGAGCTGGCGGCGAGCGGTCACGATCCCCGCGCCTCGTCCAGACGGCGGCGCGCGGCGATGGCGGCGGCGCGGACCAGGTCCGGCGCGGTGCCGCCCAGACTGGTCCGGCTGGCGGCCGAGCGCTCGACCGAGAGAACGTCGTAGATGCCCTGGTCGATCGCCGGCTCCACCGCCTGCATCTCCTCCAGGCTGAGTTCGGCCAGGTCGCAGCCCTTGGCCTCGGCCCGCTGCACCAGCGTTCCGGTGATGTGGTGCGCCCGTCGGAAGGGCAGACCCAGCACCCGGACCAGCCAGTCGGCCAGGTCGGTGGCGGTGAGGAAGCCCTTGGCGCAGGCCGCCCGCATGGCCGCACGCTCCACCGTCATGTCGCGCACCATCCCAGCCGAGGCGGCCAGCATGAGGGCCAGGTTGTCGACCGCGTCGAACAGCGGCTCCTTGTCCTCCTGCATGTCCTTGCCGTAGGTCATCGGCAGGCCCTTGATGGTCACCGCCAGGCTGGTGAAGTCGCCCAGGATGCGGCCCGCCTTGCCGCGGACCAGTTCGGCCGCGTCCGGATTGCGTTTCTGCGGCATGATCGAGGAGCCGGTGGTGAAGGCGTCCGACAGGCGGACGAAGCGGAAGCCCTCGCTCATCCAGATCACGATCTCCTCCGCCAGCCGCGAGAGATGGGTGGCAAGGATGCTGCCGGCAGCGAGGAACTCCAGCACGCAGTCGCGCGCCGAGACCGCGTCCATCGAGTTGCGCATCGGCCGCGCGAAGCCCAGCGCCTCGGCCGTCATCTCGCGGTCGATCGGGAAGGAGGTGCCGGCCAGTGCCGCGGCGCCCAGCGGCGACTCGTTCATCCGCCGGCGGCAGTCGGCCAGGCGGCCGAGGTCGCGCTCCAGCATCTCGACGTAGGCCAGCAGGTGATGGCCGAAGGTGACCGGCTGGGCCGCCTGCAGGTGGGTGTAGCCCGGCATCAGGGTGCCGGCCTCCTGCTCGGCCCGCTCGACCAGGGCCAGCAGCAGGTCCTGCAAGGCAAGGCCGAGCTGGTCCAGCGAGCGGCGCAGGAAGAGGCGCACGTCGGTTGCTACCTGGTCGTTGCGCGAGCGCGCGGTGTGCAGCCGCCCGGCGGCCTCGCCGATACGCTCCTTCAGCGCGGACTCCACATGCATGTGGATGTCCTCCAGCTCCGCCTTCAGCGTGATCTCGCCGCGCTGGAAGGCAGCCAGCACCTCGTCCAGGCCGGCCAGGATCTTGGCGCCGTCCTCGGCCGCGATGATTTTCTGCGCGACCAGCATGCGGCAGTGCGCCTTGGAGCCCTCGATGTCTTCGGCGACCAGGCGCTGGTCGAAGCCGATGGAGGCATTGATCTCGGCCATGATCGCCGCAGGCCCGGCGGCGAAGCGTCCGCCCCACAGGTCGTTCGCGGAGTCTTTTGCCTTGTTTTCCGTCGTGTCGCTCATGACCGGCAGTGCATCGGGGCTTTTGCGTCCGCCGTCAAGGGGGTCCTCTGCGCATCACCCCTTTGTCCGGAGCGGGCAGCGCGCTAGTCTTCCCCTAACGCGAATGGATCGCCCTCCATTCGACGAGGAGGAGAGTGTCCATGAGAGTCGTCCTGTCGCGCGGCAGCCTGCTGGTCGCCTGCCTTCTTTTCCTTACGACATCGCTGGCCGCTGCCGATCCGCTGCCGACCTGGCGCGACGACGGTGCCAAGCAGGCGATCGTTGCCTTCGTGCAGTCGGTGAGCGATCCCGCGAGCCCGGACTTCCTGCCCGAGGCCGAGCGCATCGCGGTCTTCGACAACGACGGCACGCTCTGGTCCGAAAAGCCGATCTACTTCCAGGTTGTCTATGCCCTCGACCGGGTCCGCGCCGAGGCAGAGAAGGATCCCGCCTTCGCCAAGACCCCGGCGCTGAAGGCCGCAGTGGCAGGCGACATGAAGACGCTGATGGCAGACCACGCCAAGGGCATGTTGGAGGTGCTGGCGGTCACCCATTCCGGCATGTCGGTCGGCGACTACAGCGAAGAGGTCAAAGACTGGCTGGCCACCGCCCGCCATCCCAAGACCGGCAAGCCCTACGACCAGATGGTCTTCCAGCCGATGCTGGAGCTGCTCAGCTACCTGCGCGACCAGGGTTTCGCCACCTACATCGTCTCCGGTGGCGGCACCGACTTCATGCGCACCTTCGCCGGGCCGGTCTATGGTATCCCGCCGCAGCAGGTGATCGGCTCGGCCGGCAAGGCGAGCTATCAGGTGATCGACGGCATCCCGCAGATCACGAAGGACGCCGGCATCTTCTTCGTCGACGACAAGGACGGCAAGCCGCTCGGGATCCACCGTAAGATCGGCCGCCGGCCGGTGTTCGCAGCCGGCAACTCCGACGGCGACCTGGAGATGCTGCAGTGGACCACCACCGGCCAGGGCCCGCGCTTCGGCATGATCGTCCACCACGACGACGCCGAGCGCGAGTGGGCCTACGATCGCGACAGCGACGTCGGCCGCCTCGACAAGGCCCTGGACATGGCCGGCCCGGCCGGCTGGCTGCTGGTCTCGATGAAGGACGACTGGGCCAAGATCTACGCCTGGGACGCCTGGGAGATGGCCCCGCAGTGAGCGCCGAGGAGCTCGAACGCTTCTTCGGCTGGCTGGCCGAGAACGACCCCGAGCTGCCGGTCGTCTTCGACGTCGGCGCGCATGTCGGCCGCTGGTCGCTGCAGATGGCACGATTCTACCCCGAGGCGGAGTTCCATCTCTTCGAACCGCGCCTGGCGAGCGACCCGGCGCTCAACCGCGACCACGCGGAGCTAACCGCCGGCCTGCGCTGCCGCTCGGTCGCCAAGGCGATCGGCGCGCATCCCGGCAAGGCCGACTTCGCGGTGCAGGGCGAGGAGGGCCTGGGCAGCTCGCTGCTGATCAGCCAGCGCAGGACCGACAACGCAATCGTCGAGACCGAGGTCATCACCCTCGACGACTACGCCGCGGAGCAAGGGATCGAGCGGGTCGACTTCCTGAAGATGGACATCCAGGGCGGCGAGCTTGACGCCTTGAAGGGCGCAACGCGGCTGCTCGAAACGGTGCGCTACGTCTTCCTGGAGACCTGGCTGATCTCCAGCTACGGCCAGCAGACGCCGCACATGTTCGAGATCTTCGACTTCCTGCGTCACTACCAGATCTTCCCGATCGAGTTCTTCACCGGCGCACGCACCCGCTACGGCAACTTCGCGCACGTCGACGTCGCCTACGTCAACGCCAAGAACACCTTCCTGCCGAAACACTTCTACGCCGCCTTCATCGAGCGCTTCGGGCATTGAGGCCGAGCCGCTCGACGGCGACCTCATGGAAGTCATTCCTCAATAGGTTGTGAAACATTGGATTTATACCATTTTACTGTCGCCCCCGGACTTGATCCACTGCCGTCCGGTTGAGGGTCGTTCACATGAGATTGGGCGGTTTGGCCTATCTCCAAACAATCAAAAGCCGTCGTGGCCGGGCTTGACCCGGCCACCCACGTGTTGGTTTGGCGTCCCAAGTCTCCAGATCGCTGCAACACCAAAACGTGGGCCCCCGGATCAAGTCCGGGGGCGACAGTTATCGTTGTATTAGAAGCTAAGAAACACGACCCAATTTCCATAACCGGACAGAAGCGGGTCAAGCCCGGTCATAACGGTAGAGGAGAGGACTGACGGAGGATCCGGCACGTCACGGACTGGTCATGCCCCACTCTGAACGGGTAGTCTCTCCTGACTGCTTGGGATGCAACCTGGCAATCGGATGCAGGGAGGCACGGCATGACCAGCCGGGAAGCGCCGTTCGAGAAGACGGCCCAGATGGACCTGGGCAGCAGCTCGGCTGCTTCCGCCAAGGACCGCTTCCTGGACCTGCTGAACAACCGCTCCAAGCTGCGACCTGAGTGGAAAAGCCAGGCCAGAGAGAGCGGCTTCCTCTGCCTGGTGCGGGCCGAGGGGCTGCCGGCGCCCTCGCTGAAGGGGCTGCAGGCGCTCTGTCATTCGAGCGAGCAGCAGTGGAACGACTGTTACAGTTTGCGATACCGTATCGCGGACTCGATGGGGTTCGGCACGCTCGTCTTTGCGTTTCTAAGCGATCTCAGTGAATTGGCAAAATCTTCTCCCGAACTAGAGAAAATTTACTCCGACTTTTCGCCCAAAGAAATAGAGCCTGAGATCACAGATTCCGCAAGCTGGAGAGATATAACCTCACTAATTCAGGATTTTTTGCACACATACGAAAGAAATCTGCAAATTATTTTGGAGAATGGATTAGTAGATAAAGAAAACATCGATTCAATGATACAAATATTTGAAACAGATGGAGTTCTTGAAACAGGAAAACGCCTAGTCGTCTTCTGCGAGTTCGAGGAGGCGGCCGAGCCCACCGCCTGGGACCAGGTGCTCGCTTACCTCAGCGGCCGGCTGCCGGAGCGCTTCGGCCTGGTTCTCTCCGGGCTGCCGGAAGGCCTGGCCTTCCAGACCGACGGGATCGCGGCCGAAGAGATCCGCTTCACCGCCGACGACCCGCTGATCCGGCGGCAGGACGAGGGCGAGGCACCGAAGACCCAGCTCTACGAGATTGCCGGGCTCAGCAGCGACCGGCCGGCCGGTTCCGACCAGCTCGGGGTCCGGCACTACGCCCAGTCGCTCGCCCAGTTCATCCTGCATCCCGACACCCAACCGCTGACCGTCGGCGTTCATGGTCCCTGGGGTAAGGGCAAGTCCTCCTTCATGGGTTTCATCGAGCAGGATCTCGTGCGCGAGGTCTGCGGCAGCGCCGCCCCCAAGGCCTTGAGCAACCACGATGCGCTCGAGCAAGAGCTGATGCAGACCAAGGCCAGCCTAGAGCGGACCCAGACCGCGCTGCGCAGCAGCGAGGAGGGTGATGCCGAGACCCTGGCCGCCCTGCGCGCCAAGGCCACGGACCTGCAGCGCGAGGTCCGGACCCTATCGCTCACGCGGGATAGCGCTTGGCGCGGCCTCGTGAAGCGGGCCGAGAGCGGTGTCGTCTGCGTGACTTTCAACGCCTGGCGCTTCCAGGACTCGGAGCAGATCTGGGCCGGGCTCGCGAGTGTGATCATCGAGCGTTTCGAGGCTAGCCTGAGCTGGCTGGAACGGATGCGCCTGCGCTGGTCCTATTTGTGGCGTGCCCGGCGCACCGAGGCCTGGCGGGCGGCGATCGAGGTAGGATTGGCTATCACTCTGGCGCTGATTCTGCTGCTCTGGCTCGGCAGCGGCGCGGCCGAGACGCTGGCCGGGATGGACGACACCTCCAAGGTGCTGCTGTATCTCTCCAGCCTGTTCGGTCCTTTCCTACTCGTCGCCTGGCGCTTGCACGGGGTGATCCGGCCGCTGGGCCAGCGGGTGCTGGAGTACGCGCAGCTTCCCGACTACCGCGAGCAGCGCGGCTTCCAGCACAAGGTGCTGGACGACATCCGCGCCGTCGCCGACAGCCTGCGCGCCTTCAAGCGGGCCGAGCCCAAGGTGGTGATCTTCATCGACGACCTCGACCGCTGCTCCGACGACAAGATCATGGAGATCCTGCAGGCGATCAACCTGGTGCTGGCCGAGAGCCGCTTCTTCGTGGTGATGGGCGTCGACACCGCGATGCTGTTCCGGGCGATCCAGACCCACTACCGCCAGGCGCACGGCAGCGCGCCGGAGCCGGAGGCCTTCGCGCGCCGCTACCTGCGCAAGATCATCCAGCTCTCCTTCCACCTGCCCGACGCGCCCGAGGCGCAGCGCACCGCCTTCATCGAGAGCCTCTTCTCCCTGGCGGCCCGCGGCCTGGGCGAGGAGAAGGCGCCGCCGCCGCCGAGCGAGGACGCGACCGACCTGCCGCCGCTGCCGGTCGACCTGGGCGCCCTGCGCGAGACCGATCCGGTGCCGCTGGAGCAGGTGACCGACACCCCGGCCGAGCTACAGGCCTTCAAGGACTTCGCCGACTTCATCGAGGACAACGCGCGGGAGACCAAGCGCCTGGTCAACGTGCACCGCCTCATCAAGATCCTGCTGCAGGAGGCGAGCGAGGGCTGGAGCGAGGAGCGCCAGCGCCGTCTGGTCCGCTGGCTGGTGTTCTGCAGCTCCTGGCCCGGCCTGATCGACGAGGCACTGGCCGACGCCAAGGCCCGCAGCGACGCCGCGGACATCTTCCAGGACGGCGGCGAGCCGGCCGCCTGGTGCAGGCACGACCCACGCCTGGCCCGCTTCGCGCAGGAGCCGGAGCAGGCCCCGGTCCCGGCCAGCGCACTGACCAGCGACCGCGCCCTCTACCAGGCCGCCAAGATCGCGGAAATGGTGCAGGATTCGCCGGGGTTGGTAGAGGCGAAGGAGTAAGGCACGCAGCTTGATTTCTTCAGGCTGCACCGTTGCGCTTAGTTTTCAACACCGTGTGGATGTAGACAGGTCCTGCGGTCAGGCCGCAGGACGACAATCCATTGAATTAATTTATTTTTGTCGTCCTATGGCTTGACCGTAGGACCACTCACCCTTTGCACCAGCCCACGCAGTACCGGAGAACAAAGCCACTCAACTCGACCCGATCACCCCGCGCTCGACCTGGTCGCGCTCGATCGATTCGAAGAGCGCCTTGAAGTTGCCCTCGCCGAAGCCCTCGTCCTTCTTACGCTGGATGATCTCGAAGAAGACCGGCCCCAGCAGGGTCTGGGTGAAGATCTGCAGCAGGATGCGCGGGTCGCCCTTGTCGGTGGTGCCGTCGATCAGCAGGCCACGCGCTTTGAGCGCCTCCAACGGTTCGCCGTGGCCGGGCAGGCGCTGATCCAGCATCTCGTAGTAGGCGGCGGGCGGCGGCTTCATGAAGGCAACGCCGGCCGCCTGCAGGCGATCGCAGGTCGCGTAGATGTCGTCGGTGGCGAGCGCGATGTGCTGGATGCCCTCGCCGTTGAAGGCCATCAGGAACTCCTCGATCTGGCCGGTGGCGTTCGAGGCCTCCTCGTTCAGCGGGATGCGGATCTTGCCGTCGGGCGCGCTCATCGCCCGCGAGTTCAGGCCGCTGTACTCGCCCTTGATGTCGAAGTAGCGGATCTCGCGGAAATTGAAGAGCTGTTCGTAGAAGCGGCCCCAGTAGGCCATGCGGCCGCGGTAGACGTTGTGGGTCAGGTGATCGACCTCGGTCAGGCCGCAGCCGAGCGGCGTCTGCTCCGCGCCCTCGATCCAGGTGAAGTCGATGTCGTAGATGCTGGAGCCCGGCTCGAAGCGGTCAATCAGGTAGACCGGCGCGCCGCCGATGCCCTTGATCGCCGGCAAGCGCAGCTCCATCGGCCCGGTCGGGATCTCGATCGGCTGCGCCCCGCGCTTCAGCAGCTCGCTGTAAGCCCGATGGGCATCACGCACCCGGAAGGCCAGGCCGCAGGCCGAGGGACCGTGCTCCTCGGCGAAGTAGGCGGCCAGGCTCTTGGGTTCCCGGTTCAGGATGAAGTTGATGGCGCCCTGGCGGTAGAGGGTCACGGCCTTGGAACGATGCTCCGCCACCGCGGTGAAGCCGAGGCTGGCGAAGACCGCCTCGACGACGGCCGGATCCGGGCCGGCAAACTCCACGAACTCGAAACCGCAGAGGCCGATGGGGTTCTCGAAGAGGTCGGTCATGGCGGTCACCTCCGCTACGCACCGCCACCGCTCGGGCCGTGCGCCTGAGGAACCTGAAGCGTCCGCTCTTAGCTGTTCCAACGCCGGAGCGCAGGACGACGCCAGGCATCACCCATGTAGCTTGGCGCCCCGCGTCACCTTGTCAACCAGCTTGCGCTCCTCGCGCAGGGCCAGGCCGACCAGCGGCAGCGCCGCCGTGGCATAGCGCTTCACCGTCTCGCGGTTGGCGGCGTCGTGGCCGGTCGCGAACATGTCCTCGATGTAGATCGCGGGGCTGAGGTTGCGGTCCAGCGCGCGGGCATGGATCTTAGCGAGACCTCCTGCGTCGGTAGCCAGGATGATCATCGGCTGGACGATCAGCGGGCGGTAAAGCTGGCCGCTGGCGTCCTCGTAGGCCTCGCCCAGCAGTTCCCGTTCCGCCCCCAGCACACCGCTGGTGAGGAAGGCGGTGACGTTGAGCTTCTGCCAGGTCGCCAGGTCCTCGCGGATCACGATCGCAATCTTGGTGTCGAACATCGTACTACCAGTTCCCTCGCTCTCCGACGCGCCGCAGCGCCTCGTAGAAGGCCCGCTTGTCGTCCAGGACCGCCGAGACCTCGCGATTCAGCCGGTCCATCGCCGCATCGACGGCGGGCTGCAGCGCGGCCGCCGCCGCGGTCGGATGGATGCGGTTGATCCGCCGGTCCTCCGGATCGGGTCGGCGCTCGATCAGGCCCAGGGCCTCAAGCCGGTCGACCAGGCCGGTGATGCTGGCGCTGTCCAACACCAAGCGCTGGCCCAGCTCCGCCCCGCTCAGGCCGCAGCTGCCGTCCAGCACCTTCAACAGCGCGTACTGGCCCGGCGTGATTCCCTGCGGTGCCAGCAGCTCGCGGGCCCGGCGCGAGACCTGCTGCGCCGCCTTGCCGAGCAGGAAGCTCGCGCAGTCCTCGATCCGCTCCATCGTCCTCTCCAACAGCCTGTGGAGCTACATAGGGTACAAGTTACTTGCATACAAGGTATTTGAATACGAGAGGTTTCTGGCCGGCCGCGAGCCGGCTCAACCGACCAGGGCGATCGCGAAGCCATCGTAGCCCTTGCCGTCGAGGATCTGCAGCGCGCTGCTGGTGAGGCCGGGGGTTTCGCCCATCAGTTCCAGGATGCGGCGGCTGCCCTGCACCCGGGGATCGTCGGAGCCTGCATCGGCCACCGCACCGCCGCGCACGACGTTGTCGCACACGATCACGGTGCCGGGGCGCGAGAGCTTGAGGCAGCGCTCAAGGTAGAAGGGGTTGTTCGGCTTGTCGGCGTCGATGAAGACGAAGTCGAAGGGCGCCTCGCCGGCCGCGATCATGGCGTCGAGGCTGTCCAGCGCCGGGCCGACCGTCACCGTGACCCGCTCGGAGAGCCCGGCATCCTCCAGGTTCTCACGCGCGACCGCGGCATGCTCGGCGGCGAACTCAAGGCTGACCAGGCGACCGTCCGCCGGTAGTGCACGGCCAAGCCAGATGGTGGAATAGCCGCCCAGGGTGCCCAGCTCCAGGATCCGCCTGGCCCCGGTCGCCCGCGCCAGGATGTGGAGGAAGGCGCCCAGGGTCGGCGAGACCGCGATGGCCGGCAGTCCGGCCCCGGCCGAGCGGTCCAGCGCGCGCTCGAGCAGCGGGTCCGGCGCGATCAGGCTCTCCTGCAGGAAGGCCTCGACCGCGCCGACGGTCTCGTCAGTGACCATACTAGCGGCCGATCGCGTAGCCCTGCTGCAGGCGCGGGTTGGCGGCGGCGCGCAGCAGCGGTCCGTCCTTGCGGGCGGCCGAGATGCGGCCCAGCGACCAGGGATCGACCTCGGCGACGCGGTGGCCGCGGCGCTTCAGTTCCTCCACCGTCGCCTTGGGGAAGCGGGCCTCGAGGCTGAGGCTGCCCAGGTCGGCGCGGCGTGGGAAGAAGGAGGAGGGCATGTGGTCGGTGTTGAAGGCCGGCGCGTCGATCGCCGCCTGCAGGTTCATGCCGTGGTGGATGTGGCGCAGGAAGAAGGGCGGCGTCCACTGATCCTGGTAGTCGCCGCCGGGGGTGCCGAAGACCATCAGCGGCTTGCCGTCGCGCAGCACCAGGTTGGCGGAGAGCGTGGTGCGCGGCCGCTTGCCTGGGGCCAGCGAGGCCGGCACGCCCTCCTTCAGCCAGAACATCTGCGCCCGGCTGTTCAGGCAGAAGCCCAGCGACGGGATGTTCGGCGAGGACTGCAGCCAGCTCCCCGAGGGCGTGGCCGAGACCATGTTGCCCCAGCGGTCGATCACGTCGATGTGGCAGGTGTCGCCGCGCTGGGTGCCGTCGCGGCCGGTGTTCGACAGCTCCTCCGCACCCTGGGCGGTGGGCTCGCCGCTGCCCATGGAATCGTACTCCGCCTCGCCCTCGCGCTCGGCCAGGGTGAACTCGATAGTGGCGTCGTAGCCCTCGATCTGGCCGGGCAGCAGCTCGTGGCTGGCCTGCTCGCCGATCTGGGCGCGCCGCGCGGCGGCATAGGCCTCCGACAGCAGGATCTCGGCCGGCACATCGACGAAGTTGGGGTCGCCATAGTAGGCTTCCCGGTCGGCCAGCGCCAGCTTCGCCGCCTCCACCACCAGGTGGACGAAATCGGGCCCCAGGGGATCGAGGCTGGCCAGGTCGTAGTCCTTCAGGATCGCGAGCTGCTGCAGGAACACCGGCCCCTGGCTCCAGAAGCCGCCCTTGCAGACCGTGAGCCCGTGGTAGTCGAGGCTGACCGGGTCCTCGTAGCTGGCCTGCCAGTTCGCCATGTCGTCGGCGGTGAGCACGCCCCGGTGCGGCGCGCCGGAGGCGTCCATCACCTCGGTCTCGCGGCAGAAGCGGTCGATCTCCTCGGCGACGAAGCCCTGGTACCAGGCCTTGCGCATGGCCTCGATCTGAGCCTCGCGATCGCTGCCGGCGGCCTCGCCCTCGGCCAGCAGGCGCTTGTAGGTCTCGGCCAGCGGGCGGTTGCGGAAGATGGTGCCCGGCTGCGGGATCCCGTCGGCCAGATAGAGCGCGCCCGAGGTCGGCCAGTGCTGACGGAACAGCTCCTCCACCCGCTCGATGGTGGCGGTGATCGCGCGGATCATCGGATAGCCGCCTTCGGCATAGGCGATGGCGTGCTCCAGCACCGCGCGCGGCGGCAGGCTGCCGTGGTCACGCAGCATCAGCATCCAAGCATCGAAGGAGCCCGGCACCACGGTCGCCAGCAAGCCTGAGCCGGGGATGAGAGTCAGTCCCTCGCTGGTGTAGTGCTCGATTGTCGCCCCGGCCGGCGCAACGCCCTGGCCGCAGAGCACCTTGGTCTCGCCCTTGGCGGCGTTGTGCAGGATGATCGGCACCTCACCGCCGGGGCCGTTCAGGTGCGGCTCCACCACCTGCAGCGCAAAGCCGCCGGCGACGGCCGCGTCGAAGGCATTGCCGCCCTTCTCCAGCACCGCCATCGCGGCCTGGCTCGCCAGCCAGTGGGTGGAGCCGACAACACCAAAGGTGCCTTGGATCTCGGGACGGGTCGTGAACATGAAGGGCTGGCCTCTCGCAGGGTACAGAAAGCCGGGGACTTTAGGCCGGAGAGCCGGCCGCGAACAAGCGCCGCGCGCGCACAAGTCCTATCTATCCGGGCCGCACGCCAGCCGCTAGACTGCGCGCAGCCATTCGGTGGTCCTCCCTTCCACGCCTTTTTCTACAGAGGTCTTCGCTCCATGGAGCTGCAGCGTCCCTATCTTCTCTTCCTTGGCGATGTCGCCGACCAGCTCGCGGCCAAGACCGCGCAGGGCATCAAGGACTGGCGACCGGAGTGGTGTCTGGGCCAGTACCGCCTACCCGGCTGCAAGGCCGACTTGGGCCTGGCCGACCTCAGCATCGATCAGGCCTACGAGCAGGGCGCGCGCACCCTGGTCCTGGGCGTCGCCAACCGTGGCGGCGTCTTCTCCCCCACCTGGATCGAGGTGATTCTGGCGGCGATCGAGGCCGGCATGGACGTGGCCACCGGCCTGCACAGCAAGCTTACCGACGTGCCGGCGATCGCCGAGGCGGCGGCCAAGCACGGCCGCGGCCTCTACGACCTGCGCCACCCGACCCAGGTCTTCGATGTGGCCAACGGCGCCAAGCGGCCAGGCAAGCGCATGCTGGCGGTCGGCACCGACTGCTCCATCGGCAAGATGTACACGGCGCTGGCCTTCGAGCGCGAGATGCTGGCCCGCGGCATGAACGCGACCTTCCGCGCCACCGGCCAGACCGGCATCTTCATCGCCGGTACCGGCGTCTCCATCGACGCGGTGGTGGCCGACTTCATCTCCGGCGCGGTGGAGTGGCTCTGCCCGGCGAATTCTCCCGACCACTGGGACCTGGTCGAGGGCCAGGGCTCGCTGTTCCACCCCTCCTTCGCCGGCGTCACCATGGGGCTGATCCACGGCGCCCAGCCCGACGCACTGGTGCTCTGTCACGAGCCCACCCGCACCCACATGCGCGGCCTGCCGCACTACCCGCTGCCGGACATCCAGACCACCATGGACACCTGCCTGGCGCATGCCCGCCTGGTGAACCCGGCGGCGACCTGCATCGGGCTGGCGATCAACACCAAGGCGCTCGGCGCCCAGGAGGCGGCCGACTACATGGGCCAGATCGAAGAGGCGCACGGCCTGCCGACCATCGACCCGGTGCGCAACGGCGTGGGACGCCTGGTCGACGCCCTGGCCGAGATCTGAGGTCACGGCCATGCGGGTCAAGGTCACCCACGAAAGCTGGCCGATCCGGGGCAGCTTCACCATCAGCCGCGGCTCCAAGACCTCGGCCGAGGTGCTGCTGGTGACCCTGGAGGACCGCGGCTACATCGGCCGCGGTGAGGCCGTCCCCTACGCCCGATATGGCGAGACCATGGAAGCCAGCATGGCCGAGCTGGAAGCGCTGGGCAGCACCCTGCCCAACGAGTTCGACCAGGCGGCCTTGCAGTCGCGCATGCCGGCCGGTGCCGCGCGCAACGCGCTGGACTGCGCGCTCTGGGATCTGGCGGCCAAGCGCAGCCGACGCCCGGCCTGGGCGCTGGCCGGCCTGGCCCAACCCTCCTCGCTGACCACGGCCTATACCCTCTCGCTCGACACGCCGGAGCGGATGGCGGCGGCAGCCAAGGAGAACGCCTGGCGGCCGCTGCTGAAGCTGAAGCTGGCGGGACCGGAGGATCTGGACCGGGTGGCGGCCGTGCGCGCCGCGGCCCCGACCAGCCGCCTGATCGTCGACGCCAACGAGGGCTGGGACATCGAAGCCTACCGCGGCCTGGCGCCGAAGCTGGCAGAGCTGGAGGTAGCCCTGGTCGAGCAGCCCCTGCACGCCGATGCCGACGAGGCACTGCGCGGCGAGGCCCGCCCGGTGCCGCTCTGCGCCGACGAGTCCTGCCACGACAGGGCGTCTCTGGACCGCCTGGTCGGGCTCTACGACTGCGTGAACATCAAGCTGGACAAGGCCGGCGGCCTGACCGAGGCGCTGGCGCTGAAGGCCGCCGCCGAGGACGCGGGCCTGATGATCATGGTGGGCTGCATGCTGGCGACCTCGCTGGCGATGGCGCCGGCCGTGCTGGTCGGCCAGGGCGCTGCCTTCGTCGACCTCGACGGCCCGCTGCTGCTCGACCGCGACCGCAAGCCCGGCCTCACCTTCGAGGGCTCCAAGCTACACCCACCGTCGCCGGCGCTCTGGGGGTAGAACCTCCTACCCCCCGGCAGCCAGCGGCTTGAACAGCGCCGCCAGGTCGTCCTCGGAGAGGTTCAGCGAGCCCTGTCCGGTGCCCTCGAAGAGCGCGTCGGCGAGCGCCTGCTTCTTGCTCTGCAGCTCCTGGATCGCGGACTCCACCGTGCCCTCGGCCACCATGCGGTAGACGAAGACCGGCTTGTCCTGGCCGATGCGGTGGGCGCGGTCCATGGCCTGGCGCTCGACCGCCGGGTTCCACCAGGGGTCGTAGAGGATCACCGTGTCGGCGGCGGTCAGGTTCAGGCCGACGCCGCCGGCCTTCAGGCTGACCAGGAAGATCGGCACCTTGCCGCTCTGGAAGCGCTGGACCACGCGG
Organism: Rhodospirillaceae bacterium N.6G; assembly: GCA_046233115.1. Taxonomy (GTDB): domain Bacteria; phylum Pseudomonadota; class Alphaproteobacteria; order Kiloniellales; family JACOMY01; genus JACOMY01. The sequence goes on from JBJXHM010000002.1 coordinate 76,351, forward strand.
CTGCGCTGCTTGGTCTGGCCGGTCAGCATGGTGTAGTCCCAGCCGCGCTCCTTGATGTCGTCTTCGATCAGACGCAGCATCTCGACGAACTGTGAGAAGATCAGGATGCGGCGGTTCTCGCCCACCAGCTCGTCCAGCATCTCCATCAGGCGGGCGCGCTTGGCGCTCTCCAGGACCTTCTCGGCCGCGTCCAGCTTCACCAGCGCCGGGTCGCAACAGGCCTGACGCAGCTTCAGGAGCGCATCCAGGATGGTGATGCGGCTGCCGTTCAGACCCTTGGAGCGGATGGCGTCGCGCACCCGCTTGTCCATTGCGGTCCGCAGGCTCTCGTAGAGACTGCGCTGGCTGCCGCTCAGCGGCACGAGCTCGGTGATCTCGGTCTTGGGCGGCAGGTCGCTCGCCACCTCTTCCTTGGTGCGACGCAGCAGGAAGGGGCGGATGCGGCTGCTGAGGCGACGCTGGGTCTCGCCGTCGCCCTGCTTCTCGATCGGCCCGCGGAACTGCTCCTTGAAGGAGCGGGCATCGCCCAGCAGGCCCGGGATCAGCCAGTCGTAGAGCGACCAGAGTTCCTGCAGGTTGTTTTCGATCGGCGTGCCGGTCAGCGCGATGCGCTGACGTGCGTTGATCTGGCGAATGCGCTTGGCGGCGTTGGAGATCGGGTTCTTCACCGCCTGCGCCTCGTCCAGGATCGCGAGGTCATAGGCCTGCTTGAACAGCACCGCATGGTCGCGGTGGATCAGCGGATAGGTGGTGACGATCAGGTGATTGTCGGGGATCTCGTGGAAGTAGGCCTTGCGGTCGCTGCCGTGCAGCACCAGCAGCTTCAGGTCCGGCGCGAACTTGGCCGCCTCTCGCATCCAGTTGTGCACCAGGCTGGTCGGGACCACCAGCAGGCTGGGTCGATCGCTGCCCAGCACCAGGTGGCGGCGGACCAGCAGCGCCAAGGTCTGGATCGTCTTACCCAGGCCCATGTCGTCGGCCAGACAGCCGCCGAAGCCGGTGTCGGCCAGCGCCGAGAGCCAGCTATAGCCGGTGGTCTGATAGGGGCGTAGCTTGCCGAAGAGGCCCTTGGGCGTCTTCAGTTCCTTGATGTCGGTGAGGCCGCGCAGCCTATCGCCCAGTTCGCTGAGCTCTTGGCCGCCCTCGAAAGAGAGGCCATCGGAGAAAAGCGAGGCCGCGACCACCGCCACCTTGCCGGCCTCGGCCCGGTGGAACTCGCCGGACAGACCGTGCACGCCAAGGAAGGCGCGAACGATCGGGATCAGCAGCTCGCCGTCCAGGCGCACCAGGCCGCCGTCCGGCAGGTCGGGATAGAGCACCAGCTCTTCCAGGAAATCGTCCAGGTCGAAGTCTTCCGGCAGCTCGCCGGAGCCGTCGACCGGCAGGATCTCGATGATCGACAGGACGATCGGCAGCAGGTCCAGCTTCTGGCCATCGACCTCGACCGAAGCGGCGAAGGTGAACCACTCAACCCCCGAACCCTGTTCGATGCCAGCATGGAAGGTCATCGGGCCGTCGTAGATGCGGTAGGGCCAGTCGGGCGCGATCTCGACCTGCCAGCCCTCCTTCTTCAGCACCGGCAGGCTATCGGCAGTGAAGTTGAGCCCGACCGAGCGCGACTCTTCGCGGTTCGTGCCGAAGACCCAATCCTCGAAGCGGTCGGAATCGGGGAAGGCACGATCACCCTCACGGGCGCGCTCTCCGAAGCGCAGGTAGCGATAGGCGTCCAGTGCCTTGGCCCCGCTGTCGTCCAAGCGCTTCAGAAAGGCCGATTCCGCCTTCAGATTGCGCTTCAAGCGCACGACCTTGCCGCCCTCGACGAACTGTGGATCGTCCAGCGGGAAGGCCTGGGTCTCCTGGCCGTCGTAGTCGAAGCTGACCCGGATCGCCGGAATCGAGACCGGCTGGGCGCCGTGGTCGTAGTAGGGCGAACGCTGCTGGCGCGCCGGCAGGGTGAAGAGAGTCAGGACCGGCTTCGGCGTGCCGCCCTTGCGCTCCTCCACGTTCAGGGTGGAGGGAAGCGGCGGGCTGCCGGACTGCAGCGACTTCAGCACCTCGGCCACCTCGTGGGCGGCCTCCGCCGGCACCGAGGGCGCCGTCATCAAGGCCGCGGCCAGCATCGCCGGCAGATCCAGATCCAGCCGGCCGAAGCCACCGGTGGCGGCGTGGAAATAGCTGGGCGGCGCCGTCGGCAGGGCGTCGAGCGCATCCCCGTTCAGGTCGCGCAACAGCAGGTTCTGCGCCCCGTCCTCGCCCTTGCGCCAGGCCAGGGTCGCCTTGCGCGGCCCGGCGTCATGCATCAGCGGGCCATGGATCTCGCGCCAGCGCGCCCGTCCGGTCGCCACCACCTTGGTCAGGAGGCCCTGCAGATCCTCGGCGTCGGCCTCCTGGCTCTGGTAGCCCGGATTGCGCGTGCCCAGCCCATAAGCCTGCAGCATCCGGAAGATCCTGAGATCGGCCGGCACCACGAACTGCGGCGGATCGTTGAAGTCGAGATTGGCGAAGTTGTAGGGCCTGGCCCCGGCGCCGACGTCGCCCGCGCGCTTGAGACTGCCCTTGACCGGGGTCACGGTGATGCGCTGCTGGCGATCCTGGCCGATGACGTAGAAGATCCGCTCCTTTACCCGATCCGGCAGCTCGATCGGCCGCTCCTCGACCAGGACGCCGTCGGTTTGCTTCAAGCGGTCGAGCCAGCTTCTCACCGCCGGCGCCGTCGGTTCGGCCGGCCGCCGGTGCGTGCTGGTGCCGTTGGTCGCGGGCTCCTCCGCCGCCGGCGGCACGATCTCTTCCGCCGCGGCCAGCAGGGCCGCAGTCACATGCTTGCAGTTATAGCCGACCTGACAGGTACAGAGCCCCTGGATACCGCGCAGCCGCCCGCTCTTCGCGAAGGAGAGCGAGATGGTTTGGCGGTAGGACTTCTTTCCGCCTTCGGTGACGATCGCGTTGATCTTGGTGCCGTTGCTGCTCTCCGCAGAAACTACATAGCCCTTCTCGTAGAATTCCAGACCGTCGTTGAAATGGGTGTCTCTTATGCAGCTTTGGATCTGTTCTTGAGGAAGGGTCATTGAGGATCGACGAGCCGATAGCCTGTTGTTGGGAATCGCAGCGCCCCTTGAAGGCAACAACGCTGCAAATGCGGATGACTCGCTATCATGAACCGAATCGGCGGAAATGTACAGCCTGTCAAACTAGCGCAGGCCTGATTCTTCACGGGGAATCACAGAGACTTCTCCCATATAAGGGGGTTTGGCTAAAACAGCCCCCCTTCACGAAAGCGTGTCCAAGTCCATCAGGCTGCGCGCAAAAGCCTGCGACTCGAAGGGCCTCAGGTCCTCTGCCCCCTCGCCGACGCCGATGGCATGGACAGGCAGGCCGTAGGCCTCGGCCAGGGCCACCAGGACGCCGCCCTTGGCCGAGCCGTCCAGTTTCGTCACCACCAGACCGGTGACCGAAACCAAATCCTTGAAGGTCTGAACCTGAGTAAGTGCATTCTGTCCTGTGGTTGCATCCAGCACAAGTAAGACATCGTGCGGCGCGCTAGGATCTAATTTCTTTAGAACACGTTGAATCTTTGCCAATTCATCCATTAATTCTTTCTTATTATGCAAACGACCGGCCGTGTCGATCAGTAGAAGATCGTCACCGGCCGCCCGAGCTTGTTGCAGGGCGTCGAAGGCGAGCCCGGCAGCGTCGGCGCCGCTCTCCTTCGCCACCACCGGTGCGCCGCAGCGCCGCCCCCAGATCTGGAGCTGCTCGATCGCCGCGGCGCGGAAGGTATCGCCGGCGGCCAGCCTGAGCTTGAGCCCGCTCTCGGCATAGAGCTGACCCAGCTTGCCGATGGTCGTGGTCTTGCCGCTGCCGTTCACGCCCACCACCAGGACCACGTGCGGCTTGCGAGCGGGGTCGATGGCCAGCGGGCGGGCAACCGGCTCCAGGATCTGGGCGATGTCGTCGGCCAGCGCGCCGCGCACCTCCTCGTCCGTCACCTGCTTGTCGAAGCGCTCGCGTGCCAGGTTGGCGGTCAGCTTGGCGGCAACGGCGACGCCGAGGTCGGCGGTGATCAAGGCCTCCTCCAGCTCCTCCAGGGCCTCGTCGTCCAGGCGGCGGCGGGTCAGCGCCCCGCTGATCGACTTGGTCAGACGGCTGGAGGACTTCGACAGGCCCTCCTTCAGACGCTTGAACCAACTCACGGGCGGGCTCCTTCCAGGGCGCGCCCCTCCAGAAAGGTCGGTCGTGCGGCCGTCAGTTCTGCAGCGACGATCGCGCCGGCCAGCGCGTCACAGTCGGTCAAGGTCACCTCCGAGAAATCCTCTGCCCGGCCAAGGCCCGGCCGCTCGATCAGGACGCGGTCGCGGCCGCCGACGCGGGCTGCCAGATGGCGGGCGACCTGCCGCTCGCCCAGCGCCCGCAGTGCCGCAGCCCGCTCCTTGCGCAGCGGCTTGGGTACCTGCGGCATGCGCGCCGCCGGCGTGCCCGGCCGTTCCGAATAGGGAAAGACGTGCAGGTGGGTGAGGCCGGCCTCCTCCACCAGATCCAGGGTCTCCTTGAACGCCGCCTCGCTCTCGGTCGGGAAACCGGCGATCAGGTCGGCACCGAAGACCAGGTCGGGCCGCGCCGCACGGGCCCGCGCGACACAGGCAAGCACGTCGGCCCGCAGGTGACGGCGCTTCATCCGCTTCAAGATCAGGTCGGCGCCGGCCTGGACCGAGAGGTGCAGGTGCGGCATCAGCCGCGGCTCCTCGGCCAGCAGCCGGTAGAGCTCCTCGTCGATCTCCACCGGATCCACCGACGAGAGCCGCAGGCGCGGCAGCTCCGGCACCTGTGCCAGCAGGCGGCGGCAGAGCTGGCCCAGGCTCGGCCGGCCCGGCAGATCACCGCCGTAGCCGGTGATGTCGACGCCGGTCAGCACCACCTCGCGGAGCCCTTCACCGACCAGGCGGCGCACCTCGGCGACGATGGCACCGAGCGGCACCGAGCGGTTGTTGCCACGGCCGAAAGGAATGATGCAGAAGGTGCAGCGGTGGTCGCAGCCCTGCTGGATCTGCACGAAGGCCCGCGTACGCTCGGCGAAGGCCTCGCTCAGGTGGCTCGCGGTCTCGGTCAGGCTCATGATGTCGTCGACCTGGACGGCGGGATGCTCACCCTCCCCCCAGCTCTCGGGCCTCAGCTTCTCGGCATTGCCCAGGACCCGCGCCACGCCCGGGAGCGCGGCATAGCGCGCCGGGTCGATCTGCGCCGCACAGCCGGTCACCACGATCTCGGCCTCGGGCGCCTCGCGGTGTGCCTTACGGATCGCCTGGCGCACCTGGCGCTCGGCTTCCGCCGTCACGGCGCAGGAGTTGACCACGATGAGCGCGCCCCGTTCGTCACGCCCGGCGGCCTTCAGGTGACCGCGGATCACTTCCGACTCGTAGGCGTTCAGCCGACAGCCGAAGGTCAGGATCTTCGGCTCGGCCATCAGAACAGGATCTCCGGCGGCAGCAAGCCGCTGAAGGCGGTGGCGATCGGGCCGGTCATCTCGACGTGGCCGTCCTCGCGCCAGACGATGGTCAGGCTGCCGCCGTCGAGGTCGGTCGTCACCCGCCGCCCGGTCAGCCCGCGCCGGTGCGCGTTGACCGCCGCCGCCGAGGCGCCGGTGCCGCAGGCCTGGGTGATGCCGACGCCGCGCTCCCAGACCCGGACGCGCAGGCGGTCGGGTCCGGTCAGCGAGGCCACCGCGATGTTGGCGCGCTCGGGGAAGAGTGGATCGACCTCCAGCGGCGGGCCCAGCTCGTCCAATGGCACCGCCTCGGCATCTGCGACGAAGAAGGTGGCGTGCGGATTGCCGACCGAGAGCGCCGCCGGCCCTTTCAAGGGGCCGCGCTCCAGCGGCAGTTCCAGGGTATCCATCGCGCGGGCCAGCGGGATCTCCCGCCAGTCGGTCCGGGCCGGCCCCAGGTCGACGGTCATACGCCCGTCGGCCTCACGCCGGCAGGCGAGCAGGCCGGACACCGTCTCGATCGCCAGCGCCTCGCGGCCGAGCTCCTCGGCCAGCAGCCAGCCGACGCAGCGACTGCCGTTGCCGCAGGCGCCGGCCTCGCTGCCGTCGGCATTGAGAAAGCGGATGAAGGCGGCGGCGGCCGGGTCGCGCGGCGGCTCCACCAGGATCAACTGGTCGAAGCCCACGCCGCGGCGGCGGTCGGCAATGCGGCGCGCAGCGTCGGCGGAGAGCGTCACGGCCCCGCCACGCGCGTCGATCACCACGAAGTCGTTGCCCAGCCCATGCATCTTGCGGAAAGGCAGGGCGCCCGCCTCGGCCATTGCTGCCGGTCCTTCACTCACGAAAAATCCCCTTAGGAGCTGGCCTTATAGGCAGCCAAAGGCAAGGCGTCCATGCCCGCGTGCAGGCAGGCGTACGGACAGGGCAGCCCTGCAGTCACGCCCTCTCGTGGCCAAAGGGGCGACCAAAGGCCTGCCGTTTCCGATTTGGACGCTGCTATGATCCTGATATGATTAAAGGGCTGTGCCTTAGAAGAGGGGAAGCGCGTCGGCGATGACGCCCGAAGGCCACCCGAACCGCTATCCGCGCGCCGCCCTGGTGACCGGCGCCGCCCGCCGTATCGGCCGCGCGATCGCGCTGGACCTGGCACGCCAGGGGTTTGCCGTCGCGGTCCACTATCACCGCTCGCGCTGCGACGCGGAGCGCGTCGTCCGGGAGATTGCCCAGGACGGCGGTCGCGCCGTGGCGCTATCCGCCGACCTTTCCGACGAGGCGGCGGTCGCGGCATTGCTGCCGCGCGCGGCCGAGGCCCTGGGGCCGATCGGGCTCCTGGTCAACAACGCCGCCGTCTTCGACTACGACGACATCGCCTCGGCCGACCGCGCGAGCTGGGAGGCCCACATCGAGCCCAACCTCTGGGCGCCGCTGGTGCTGATCCAGGCCTTCACCGAGGCGCTGCCCGAGGATCAGGGCGGGCTGGTGGTCAACATGATCGATTCCCGGGTGCTGAACCCCACGCCCCGGAACCTCAGCTACACCGTCAGCAAGGCGGCCCTCTGGTCCCTGACCCAGAGCCTGGCCCGCGCTTTGGCGCCGCGCATCCGGGTCAACGCGATCGGGCCGGGGCCGGTGCTGCCGCCGGCCGGCCAGACCGAGGCGCAGTTCGAGAGCCGCTGCCAGCGCCTGCTGCTGCGCCGACCGGCAACGCCCGAGGAGATCGCGGCCGCCCTGCGCTTCCTGATCGCCGCCAAGTCGGTGACCGGACAGCTCCTCGCGCTCGACGGCGGCAACCACCTGGCCGACCAGCAGTTCGACCAGGCCGGGCTACTGACGCGGCTGCGCAACCTCGCCGGCGACACGGCGGCTTGACCCAGACCGCTTGACCCTGGCGGCGCGGAGGACTATCTAAACGCGGCTGTCAGACAGCTAGAGCACTGCAAAAGGCCCTGAGGGGTCCCGTTCCGCCGCGAGGGTTCGCGCCGGGGCGTTTTTTTGCTTTGCGCACTGTCCGACGAGACCGGGCTCGGAGGTAGCGAATGTTTCAAAGCTTGCAGGACCGCCTTGGCGGAATCTTCGATAAGCTGACCCGCAGGGGTGCGCTGACCGAGGCCGAGGTCACCGCGGCCCTGCGCGAGGTCAGGATCGCGCTGCTCGAGGCCGACGTCGCCCTGCCGGTGGTGAAGGACTTCGTCGCCGGTGTGCGCGAGCGCGCCGTGGGCCACGAGGTCCTGCGCTCGGTCACGCCCGGCCAGCAGGTGGTTAAGATCGTCAACGACCACCTGGTCGAGACCCTGGGCAGCAGCTCGGTCGGCCTGGACCTGAAGGCGAGCGCGCCGGTGGTGGTGATGCTGGTCGGCCTGCAGGGCTCCGGCAAGACCACGAGCTGCGCCAAGATCGCCAAGCTGCTGACCGAGAAGGAACGCAAGAAGGTCCTGATGGCCTCGCTGGACACCCGCCGTCCGGCGGCCCAGCGCCAGCTCGCCGTGCTGGGCGAGCAGACCAAGGTCGCCACCCTGCCGATCGTCGAGGGCCAGGACCCGGTCGCGATCGCCAAGCGGGCCAAGTCGACCGCGGCCAAGGAAGGCTACGACGTCCTGCTGCTGGACACCGCCGGCCGGCTTGCCATCGACGAGGAGCTGATGGCCGAGGTCGCCGCGGTACGCGACGCCACCGGCCCGCACGAGAGCCTGCTGGTGGCCGACGCCATGACCGGCCAGGACGCGGTCCAGGTCGCCACCGCCTTCAAGGAGAAGGTGGGGCTGACCGGCATCGTGCTGACCCGCGTCGACGGCGATGCGCGCGGCGGTGCGGCGCTCTCCATGCGCGCAGTCACCGGCTGCCCGATCAAGCTGATCGGCGTCGGCGAGAAGCTGGACCAGATCGAGGGCTTCTATCCCGATCGCGTGGCCAGCCGCATCCTCGGCATGGGCGACGTGGTCTCGCTGGTCGAGCGCGCGGCCGAGACCATCGAGCAGGCCGAGGCGGAGAAGCTGGCGGCCAAGCTGCAGCAGGGCAAGTTCGACCTGAACGACCTGGCGAGCCAGCTCAAGCAGCTCCAGAAGATGGGCGGCCTCTCCTCGATGATGGGCATGCTGCCCGGCCTGGGGAAAATGAAGGCGCAGATGAAGAACGCCAAGCTGGACGACAGCGTGGTGAAGCGCCAGCTCGCGATCATCTCGTCGATGACGCCCAAGGAGCGCGCGCATCCCGAGATCATCAAGGCCAGCCGCAAGCAGCGTATCGCGCAGGGCGCCGGCATGACCGTCAATGACGTGAACAAGCTGCTGAAGCAGCACCAGGAAGCCGGCCGCATGGTCAAGCAGCTCAAGAAGCTGGGCAAGAAGGGCCTGATGCGGAACGGCCTCGAAGGCCTGCTGCCGCCCGGTGCTGGCGGCGGCGGTGCCGGCGGCCCCGGCGGATTCGGTGGCGGCGGCCCTGGCGGCTTTGGCGGTGGCGGCGGCGGCTTCGGCGGCGGCGGCGGCGGCGGTCCCTTCGGACCCGGCGGCTTCGGCCGCAAGTAGCACCCCCAAGAGAACAAGCAGACAGAATAACGCAATCCCCTGGAACACTCGGAAACAGACCGTAAGGAGTTAGATCGATGTCCCTTCGTATTCGCCTGGCCCGCGGCGGCGCCAAGAAGCGCCCCTTCTACCGCATCGTCGTGGCCGATTCCCGCAGCCCCCGCGATGGCCGCTTCATCGAGCGCATCGGCAGCTACAACCCGATGCTGCCGCAGGATCACGAGAACCGCGTGACCATCGACGTGGAAAAGGCGCAGGAGTGGATCGGCAAGGGCGCCCAGCCGAGCGATCGCGTGGCCCGCATGCTGGCCGCCGCCGGTGCCATCACCCTGCCGGAGCGTGCCGAGCAGACCAAGAAGCCGCAGCCCAAGGCCAAGGCCCTGGAGCGTGCCAAGGAGCGTGAGGACAAGGCCGCGGCGATCGCAGCCGCCGCCGCCGCCACTGCCGAGGCTCCCGCCGAGGAGGCCCCTGCCGAGGAGACCCCGGCCGAGGACGAGAGCGCCTCTTAAGGCCTTCCGCTCCCGGCGGCGAGAAGCGGCGGCATGACCGAGGACTCCGCGGAGAAGCGGTCCCTGATCCAGATGGGCGTCATCACCGGCGCCCATGGGGTGCGCGGCGACGTGACGGTGAAGTCCTTCACCGAGGTCGCCGAGGACCTTGCCGGCTATGGCCCGCTGCTCGACCGCAGCGGCCGCCGGCAGTTCCGACTGCGCCTCAAAGGGAGCACCCGCGGCCTGCTGATCGCCGCCCTCGCCGATGTCAGGAACCGCGACGAGGCCGAAGCCCTGAAGGGCACCGGCCTCTTCCTGCCGCGCGACTCGCTGCCGGAGCCCGAGGAGGAGAGCTTTTACTACGCCGACCTCATCGGGCTACGCGTGGAGGACGGCGAGGGCCGGCTGCTGGGCCGGGTCAAGGCAGTGGACGACCACGGCGCCGGCGACCTGCTCACCATCGCCAGGGAAGAGGGCGGCGAACTGCTGCTGCCCTTCACCCGTCAGGTCGTACCCTCGGTCGATCTCGCAGCAAGACGCTTGATCGTAGACCCGCCGCACGAGATCCTGGTCCACCCGCAAGCGGGTTCGGCACAGGAGAGCGAGGATGACTGAGGCGGCACTTCCCGAGGCCTGGATCCGTACCCCGGCAGGGCGCACGCGGGCCCGCGGTCTGGGGCTCACCTTCCCTGGCAGCATGCCGGGTCCCAACAATGCGATCACCGATGTCGAGGGAGTCACCCTCGGCACCGCCACACTGATCTCGGGCAGCGGTCCGCTGCAGGTCGGCGCGGGACCGGTACGCACCGGCGTCACCGCAATCCTGCCACGCGGCCGCGGCGGGCTGGACCGCCCCTGCTGGGCAGCGGCGCAGATGCTGAACGGCAACGGCGAGCTCACCGGCTCCTGGTGGCTGGCCGAGACCGGGCGCCTGGAACTGGCGGTCACCCTGACCAACACCCACTCGGTCGGCATCGCCCGCGACGCTACCCTGGAATGGGCGCTGACCCAGCTCGACCAGCCGCTGGAGCAGGACTGGGGCCTGCCGGTCGCGGCCGAGACCTACGACGGCTATCTCAACGACATCAACGGCTTCCATGTCACCCGCGCGCATGTCTTCGAGGCACTGCAGTCTGCGGTTGATGGCCGGGTCGAGGAGGGCTCGCTCGGCGGCGGCACCGGTATGATCTGCTACGGCTACAAGGGCGGCAACGGCACCGCCTCGCGCCAGCCGGTGGCGGCCGGGCAGGCCTACAACCTGGGTGTCTTCGTGCAGGCGAACTTCGGCCGGCAGGGCGACCTCACCATCCTGGGCCGGCCGATCCCGAGCGAGGACGCGGTGGAGACCGGCGGCAGCGGATCGGTCATCGCCGTGGTCGCGACCGACGCGCCGCTGCTGCCGCACCAGCTCCGCCGCCTGGCGCGCCGCGTGCCGCTGGGCCTGGCCCGGACCGGCACCAGCGGCAACCACTCCTCCGGCGACATCTTCCTCGCCTTCTCCACCGCCAACAGCGTGGCCCTGACCGAGACCGGCCTGCTGGAGGCCCTCTTCCTCAGCGAGGACTGCCTGGATCCGCTGTTCGAGGCCGTCGTGCAGGCAACCGAAGAGGCGGTGGTCAACGCGATGATCGCTAACGCCGACATGACCGGCCGCGACGACCACCTGGTGACGGCCCTGCCGCACGCGCGGGTGCAGCAGGCCCTGGGGCTTTAGCCCTCTCCCTCTGCCCAAAAGGCGGCGGTGATCCAGTCCTCGAAGTCCCTGACCGAGGCCAGGTTGTCGGAGCGGCGCGGCCGCACCAAGCTGTAGGGCTGGGCGGCCTGGATGCCCTCGGCGAAGGGACGGATCAGTTCGCCGCGCCGGACCAGAGGCTCGACCAGGATGTCGTGGCCCATGGCCAGCCCGCCGCCGGCCCGCGCGGCCTCGATGGCGACGCTGTAGAGCGAGAAATACTGCCCCTCCTGGCCGTCCGACAGCGGCAGGCCCACGCCCGCGCCCCAGCGCTGCCAGTCGTCGTGCCAGTAGGTGTCGTGCAGCAGGCGGCAACGCAGCAGGTCGGCCGGCACCGACAGCCCCATGCGCCGGGCGTAGTCGGGGCTGCAGACCGGGCTGAGGCGATCCAGGGCCAGCGGCGTCGTACTGAGCCCGGCCGCCGCGCCCGGGCCGAAGCGGATGCCCAGATGCGCGTCGGAACGCGAGAAATCCACCAGCGCGGCATCGGAAGAGACCTCGATGTCGAGGTCGGGATGCAGGTCCTGGAACAATCGCAGGCGCTGCACCAGCCAGAGCGCGGCGAAGGCCGGCAGCACGGTGATCCGCAGCGAGCGGCGCTGCCGCAGCCGCGACAGGCGCTCGGTCGCCCGCTCCAGCCCCTCCAGGCAGGCCTGGGCCGCCACGTAGTAGCGCTGTCCCGCGTCGGTCAGCTCCAGCGAGCGGCCCGAGCGGTCGAAGAGGGCGAGCCCCAGGTAGACCTCGAGCTGGCGGATCTGCTGGCTGACCGCGCCCTTGGTCACCCCCAGCCGCCCAGCGGCCGCCACCAAGCTCTTGCGTTCAGCCACCGCCTCGAAATAGGCGACGGCACGCAGAGGCGGCAGGCGTCTCACCATATGATTTAGTTTTCCTAAACTGCGGTTCACGATTTTCCGGCTTGTTCGTGCGACAGCGCCGGCGTTTAGTCGTGCAATGCTAAACCTCAACGAGGGAGGCCCGCAATGCGCCTGAGCGCAGACCAGCTCGCCCGGCTCGATCGCGACGGCTTTCTCATCCTGCCGCACCGCTTCTCGCCGCAGGAGGTGAGCCTCCTGCGCGCGCGCCTGCCGCGGCTCTTCGCCGAGGACCATCCCGGCAACATCGTCGAGCGCCACTCCGGCGCGGTGCGCACCTCCATGGGCCTGCACCTGCGCGACGACCTCTATGCCCGCGCGGTGCGCCACCCGCGCCTGGTGGAGCCGGCGCTGCAGGTGCTGGGCGAGCCGGCCTACGTGCAGCAGGTGAAGGTCAACGTGAAGGCCGCCTTCTCCGGCGAGGTCTGGCAGTGGCACTACGACTTCGCCACCCATCACCAGGAGGACGGAGTGCCGCTGCCCCGCGCGCTCAACCTGCACATCTTTCTGGACGAGGTGACCCAGTTCAACGGCCCGCTGACCTTCATCCCCGGCTCGCACAAGGCCGGCGAGCACGGCGCCAGCCTGGACCTGGAGACCACCAGCTATCCGCTCTGGGTCTGCGACCGCGAGCGGGTCAGGGCGCTGGCCGAGAAACGCGGCCTGGTCGCCGCGACCGGCGGCAAGGGCACCATGCTGATCTTCCACGACACCCTGGTGCACGGCTCGCCCAACAACATGTCGCCCTGGGATCGCGCGATCTTCTCGCTGATCCTGAACCCGGTCTCGAACGCGCTGCAGGCGCCGACCCGGCCGGACCACAAGCACCACCGCGACCTCAGCCCCGTGGTACCGCTGGACGACGACTGCCTGACGACCGCCCAGGCTGCAGAGTAGAGGCCGCCGGATAAAGGCCGCCGAGTCACCGCCCCACAAGGAACGCCATCATGCCGTCACTCGCACCCCGCCCCTGGGTGCCCGAGGCCTGCGAGGCCTACGTCCAGGAGATCGCGACCGTCTCCGCCGCAGCCGGCGACGAGGCGCTGGCCCAGCGCCTGGACGCCCTCATCGCCAGGAACCGCGCGATCCACGAGCGGGACTGCTTCAACCTGAACCCGGCCACCAACGTGATGAACCCCAGGGCCGAGGCTGCGCTGGCCGCCGGCCTGGGTTCGCGGCCCTCGCTCGGCTATCCCGGCGACAAGTACGAGATGGGGCTGGAGGCGATCGAGGAGATCGAGGTCATCGCCGCCGAGCTGGCGGCCGAGGTCTTCGGCGCCAGCCACGCCGAGATCCGCGTCGCCTCGGGCGCCATGGCCAACCTCTACGCCTTCCTCGCCACCTGCCGGCCGGGCGACAGTATCATCGTGCCGCCGGCGACGGTCGGCGGCCACGTCACCCACCACGAGGCCGGCTGCGCCGGGCTCTTCGGGCTGAAGATCTTCGAGGCGCCGGTGGCGGCCGACGGCTACACGGTCGAGGTCGAGGGCCTGCGCGCGCTGGCCCGGCAGCAGCGCCCCAAACTGATCACCATCGGCGGCAGCCTGAACCTCTTCCCCCACCCGGTCGCCGAGATCCACGCGGTCGCCGAGGAGGTCGGCGCCTGGCTGCTGTTCGATGCCGCCCACCAGTGCGGGATCATCGCCGGCGGCGCCTGGCCCAACCCGCTGGACCAGGGTGCCGACCTGATCACCATGAGCACCTACAAGAGCCTGGGCGGACCCGCCGGCGGCCTCATCGTCACCAGGGATGCCGGGCTCGCCGAGCGCCTGGACCGCATCGCCTTCCCCGGCATGACCGCCAACTTCGACGCCGCCAAGTCCGCGGCGCTGGCCATCACCCTGCTGGACTGGCGCGCCTGCGGCCGGGCCTATGCCGCCGCCATGGTCGAGACCGCCGCCGCCCTGGCCGACGCGCTGGCCGCGGAGGGGCTGCCGCTGTTCCGCACCGCCGCGGGCATCACCTCATCGCACCAGTTCGCGGTCGAGGCGGCCGGCTACGGCGGCGGCCAGGCGGCCGCCAAGACCCTCCGCAAGGCCGGCTTCCTCGCCTGCGGCATCGGCCTGCCGATCCGGCCGGTCGCGGGCGACCTCAACGGCCTGCGCTTCGGCACGCCCGAACTGGTGCGCTGGGGCATGACCGCAGCCGACATGCCCCGTCTGGCAGGCCTGATCGCCCGCGCGCTCGGGAGCAACGATCCGGAGGCGCTCGCCCCAGAGGTCGCCGCCTATCGCAAGACTTTCGATCGTATTCACTTCGTTCGGCCCTAAAGCGGATCGCGATCGGGCGCTACGGGCGGGCCTCCAGGATCATATTGAAGGGCGTTTCGGTTGCACGCCTGAGGCTGCTGAATCCTCCGGCGGAAATGACCTCCCTGAGCTTGGCCTCGCCGGCCTGTGCGCCCAAGGCCGCACCAACCTCCTGCGCGAGAGACGTGGGCACGCAGACCATCGTCGAGGCCGAATAGAACAAGCGCCCTACCGGATTCAGATTGCCTTCGACCTTGTCCTCGGCCATCGGCTCGACGATCATCCAAGTCCCGTCGGCCTTGAGGCTGTCCCGAACATGTGCGGCTGCGCCGGCAGGATCGCCCATGTCGTGCAGACAGTCGAAGCAGCAAACCAGGTCATAGTTTCCATCACCGTCAAATTGCTTCGCCAGGCCCACCTCGAAACTCGCATTCTCCACGCCGTGGGCTTTTGCGTGCTCTCGAGCTGCTTCGATAGAGCCTTCATGGAAATCGTACCCGACAAACTTCGAGTTTGGATAAGCCTCGGCCATCATGATCGTGGACAAGCCATGGCCACATCCGACATCAGCGACCTTGGCGCCGGCTTCGAGCTTCTCGACCACGCCGTCCAGGGCAGGCAGCCATTCCTGCACCAGATGGGCCTGATATCCGGGCCGGAAGAACTTCGCCACGCCGCAGAAGAGGCAGCCGGGCTGGTTTCCCCACCTTAGCCCTTCCCCGGTCTTGAAAGCCGCCTCGATTGCCTCCTGGTTCCGAACGTTCGACACGGCGCAGTCGAAGGCGCCCATCATGAAGACAGGGCTGTCCTCGTCAGCAAAGACCATCGCTTGCTCTGCCGGAAGTTCGAACTTTCCGCTGTCCGGATCATAGGCGAGATAGTTGGATGCCGCCTGCGCATACAGCCATTCCCGAAGGTAGCGCTCGGCAAGACCCGTTCTATCTGCCAGTTCATCCGACGTCATCGGACCGTCACGGTGTAACGCTTTGTACAGCCCAAATTTGTCACCGATTCTGACGAGTGGAATTGCAAAAGCACCCCCGAGATCGCCAAGCATTTGTCCGATGAATGCTTCGAGTTTTTGTTGATCAGCCATTGTTTTTCTCCATTATTACTGACTAGCATTCACTTCTTCTTCGTTCATAGTGAAGCCCATGGAAAACCAGATCAAGATCAAGTGCGCCCACAAAGCTCTTCGGAGCGATCTCGCAGGGGGTAGGAGCTGTGTCGATTGTTGTCCGGGCTGCCAAGCTGTCCGATACGACCATCGTCCAGGCAGAAATCTCCCAAGGTTTTCGAGGAAATTCATCTCGTTCGCCCTCAAACTCACCTGAATGTCAGGAGCGAATCCTGACTGATCCGGAATCCACTTCCAGATAATCGGGCAACGGGATTGTCCGATTTCGTCCCTATTCGGATAAGCTGCCGTCGAGTACTGTTCGACACGGCGGACGAGCGGCATCGGCTGCGATGAGAGTTCTCCGGCCAATCTATAGGGGAGGGGAAGACATGACGGATGTTTCGGTGATCGGGCTGGGGGCCATGGGCTCCGCGCTCGCACGCGCGCAGATGAAGGCCGGCCGCTCGGTCACGGTCTGGAACCGGACTGCCGAAAAGGCCGCTCCTCTGGTCGCGGACGGCGCCACCCTCGCCGCCACCGCCTCCGAAGCGATCGCCGCCAGTCCGGTCACCATCACCTGCGTGAAGTCGCACCCCCAGACCCAGGAGGTGCTGAGCAAGGCCACCAACGCCCTGCCCGGCAAGACCATCATCGAGCTCTCTACCGGCGGCGCTGCCGAGGCAGAGGAACTGGCGACGATGCTGGAGGGGGCCGGCGCCGCATGGATGGTCGGCATCATCAACGCCTATCCGCACATGATCGGCGCGCAGGAGACCGTGTTGTCGGTGGTCGGCACCGAGGAGCAGTGGGCGACGCACGGCCCGATCATCATGGCGATGGGCGGCAAGTCGGTCCACGTCGGCGACAAGGCCGGCATGCTGGCCGCCCTCTTCGCCGGCCTCTTCACCGTGCGCCAGGGCTTCATGTGGGGCATGATCTACGGCGCGCTGGCCTGCAAGAAGGCCGGGATCTCGGTACAGTCCTTCTCCGACCTCGTGCCGATCTCGATGGGCATGATGAAGCCCTACTACGACTACTTCGCCGCCACCGCCCCACAGGCCACCTATGACAACCCGCCGGCCACGATGCGCACCTACGCCGCCGCCCTTGACGACGTGCTGGCCAGCTTCGAGGCGCTGGGCGCGCGGGACGAGCTACCACGCCTCTTCGTCGAGATGGCGCACAAGGGCATGGATGCCGGCCTCGAGGACAAGGCCCTGACCGCCGTCATCGACGTGCTCGCGGACGAGGGCTGACCAGCCGCTCCCCCCGAACGGAGGCCAGGACTCGTCCGGGTAGGGCGAATCGAGGTTGAAGAAGAGGCTGTTGCCCTGCTGCGCGACCGTGCCGGAGCGGCCGTCGTCGGTGACGATCGTCCTGCTGCGGCCCTCGCCCAGGATCAATGCGCCGCCCCCCCGGTCATCGGAGACATAGGGACTGCCGGCAGGGCCGCCGAAGAACCCGACGCTGCCGTTGTCACGCTGAAAGCTGCTGCGGACGCCCCCTGGGCCGTAGAGGCCACTGCCGCCGTCATCGCAATCGAAGCCGCCGAGCGACGCCATGCCCATGCCGTCGCAGAAGGCCAGCGCCGCCGGCGTACCGCCGAGAAGGAGCGCGACCGAGAGAAGCGGCCGGACCAAAAGGCTCGGATGGCAGCGCATGCTCACTCTCCATTCTCGCGCGAGAACATATCATGAACATAAGGAGTTTGAAAACGAACTGCAACCGAAAACTGATGCCGGCGCACACAGCTATCTTGGCGCGCTTTTCTGCCGGCTTCGACAGCGTCCTTTTTCCGGGCGCGACGCGGGCCGGGCCTCGTTAGACTTCCACCCCGAGGGGAGGAGACCCGTGCGACGCCTTTGGAGCCTGCTTCGTTTGGACAGACCGCCGCCTGCCGGCCTGGACCGTGCCGTTCAGGCTGCTGGGCGCTGGTGGCTGCCGCTGCTGCTGCTCTTCTCCGGCCTGCTCTACCTGCCGCTGCTGGACGCCCGCCCGCTACGCTTCGAGGAGGGGCGGCGCGCGGTGCAGGCGCTGGAGATCCTGGCCGGCGGCTCCTGGTGGCACCTCAAGGTCCTGGGCGAGCCCTACTTCGCCAAGCCGCCCTTGCTGCCCTGGATGATGGTGGCGGCGAGCTGGGTTACCGGTGGGCTGAACGAGATCGCGGTGCGCCTGCCGGCGGTGCTCTCGGTCATGCTGGGTGCGACCACCGCCGCCGCCATGGCCCGCCTGCTGGTTGCCGAGCGCGGACGGGTGGCAGCCCTGGCCGCCGGCGTCGCCTTCCTCGCTTCGGCCTATATCTTCACCAAGGCGCGGCTGGGCGAGACCGACAGCGTGATCACCGCCCTCTGCGGCCTCGCCTTCCTGATCTGGGCCTGGGCCCGGATGGAGGGGCGGCTGGAGGGGAGGCTGGGCTGGCTTGCCTGGGCCGGGGTCTGGCTGGCGCTGGCCGCGGCCGCCTTCACCAAGGGGCCGATCCCACTGTTCTTCCCCGGCGTCGCCTTCGTCGTGGTCCCGCTGTGGCAGCGGCGCTGGAAGGAGGCCGGCGTGGCCCTGCTGGTGCTGCTGCTCTCGCTCGCCCCGCTCGGCCTCTGGGCCTATCTGAACTTCGCCGAGGCCGGTGCCGCCGGCTGGGCCAAGGAGATGCGGGTCGCCGGCCGCGGCGGTCCGGGGGCCGACTACTGGTGGCGCCTCTTGCACCTGAACCAGGTGCCCAACGCCGCCCTCTATACCCTGCCATGGTGCCTGCCAGCCGCCCTGCTGGTAGCGGCGAGCTGGCCGGAGCGGCGGGGCAAGGGCTGGCCGGTGATGGCGCTGCTGCTCTATGCCGTGCCCTTCGCGGTGGTGGTGATGCTGATGAGCGAGGCCCGCCCGCGCTACGCCATGCCGATCGTCTGGCCGGTGGCGGCGCTGGCCGGCGGTTGGATCGCCGCCAACTGGACCCGCGGGCGGCTGCCGATCGCCCTGCTGCTGGGCGGCGCGCTCTTCATCACGGTGCATCAGATCGTGCTGGTCGGCATCTTCGAGGGCCGCACCCGCTCGCAGCTCGCCTTCCGCGCCAAGGTCGAGGCGCTGGCCGAGGCGGTGGCGCCCTTGCCGCCCGGCCCGCTGCTGCTGGTCGATAGCGCCGAGGAGCCGGACCACGACGCCCTGGCCTACACCGACCGGCCACTGACCCTGATTTACGCCGAGGACGGTCTCTGTGTCGGACAGGCAGCCTACCTTTTGGCCAGCACGCCCGATGCGGGAACGGTGGCGGCCAGCGGCTTCTGGCTGCCGGAGGTGGAAATCGCCGGGACCTGGGTGCTCTACCGCCGTGACGAGGCCACCTGTCCACCCGGCTGATAGAGCGCCAGCGCGTTGTCGTGCAGGGCGGCGCGGGCCTGCTCCGGCGTCAGCGCCGCCCGGACCAGCGCGATGTCCGCCGCCTTGAAGGGCCTGGGCGCCCTGGTCGAGGGCAGGTCGGTGCCGAACAGCAGGGCCGTTGGATCGGCGGCAGCGATCCGCTGCAGGACCGGCACGGGATCGAAATCCAGCCGGCCGAAGCCGGTGGCCTTCACCTTGGCACCGCGCTCGACCAACCGCAGCAGGCTGGGAAGGCCAGCCCCGCTGAGCCCCAGATGGTCGATCACGATCTGCGGCAGGGCGGCCAGCCGCGCCTCCAGCTCGGCGAGATCGCGGGAGTCGACATAGAGTTCGACATGCCAGCCGACCCGCTCGCGGACCCGTCGGGCCAGGGCCTCCAGGTCCTCCAGCCCGGCCGAGCCGCCGCGCCTGAGGTTGAAGCGCAGCGCGCGCACGCCGGCCCGCGCCAGCCGGTCCAGCTCGGCGTCCGTCACCTCGGCCGGTAGCTGGGTCACGCCGACGAAGCCCGGCCCCAGCCGCTCCAACGCGGCCAGCAGGTAGCCCTGGTCGAAGGCCTGGAACGAGCCGGAGACCACCGCGCCACCGCTCACCCCCAACGGCCTGGCGGCCGCCAGGTAGGCCTCGGCGGTGAAGGGCGGCGGCAGGTAGCCCTGGTTGGCGATCAGCGGAAAACGCGGATCGATAATGTGGAGATGGGCGTCGAAAAGCGGATCTGTCATGTCCTATCTATAGGGCCATGTATGGGTACTGGACAAAGCCAGAGCGAGGCGCCATAACCTTCGCCTTCGTGTGCTAGGAACAGGCGATGACCTGGACGGCGCATGTCCTCACCCTCTTTCCGGAGGTCTTCCCCGGGCCGCTGGGCGCCAGCCTGGCCGGGGCCGCTTTGGCGAAGGACCTCTGGAAGCTCAGGGTGACGGACATCAGGGACTATGCGACGGACCGCCACCGTTCTGTCGACGACACGCCCTTCGGGGGTGGCGCCGGCATGGTGCTGCGGCCCGACGTCGTGGATGCAGCCCTGACCGCGGCGAAGGAGGCGACGGGTCCGGCCAGGACCGTCTACCTGACGCCGAGGGGCCGTCCGCTGGGCCAGGCCCTGGCACGCGAGCTGGCGGAAGCAGAGGGGTTGATCCTGCTTTGCGGCCGCTATGAGGGTGTGGACGAGCGGGTGTTGGAGAAGCATGCGCCGGCCGAGGTGTCGATCGGGGACTACGTGCTGTCCGGCGGTGAGCTGGCGGCGATGGTGGTGATCGACAGCGTGGTCCGCCTCTTGCCCGGTGTGATGGGCAATGCGGCCAGCCCGGAGGAGGAATCCTTCGGACCGGGTTTCGGCGGGCTGCTTCTCGAGCATCCGCACTATACCCGTCCGGCGGTCTGGCAAGGCCGCGCGGTGCCCGACGCGCTGAAGAGCGGGCACCACGCGGAGATCCGGGCCTGGCGCCGGCACCAGGCGGAAGAGATGACGCGCCGCAAGCGGCCCGACCTGTGGCGGGCCTACAGCGGCGAAGACGAGACTGGAGGTCGAGAGACATGAACGTGATTGCTCAGCTCGAGCAGGAGCAGATGCAGAGCCTGCTGGCTCAGCGCGGCGTGCCGGAGTTCGCTCCGGGCGATACCCTGAAGGTGACGGTGAAGGTCGTGGAAGGCGAACGCGAGCGCCTGCAGGCCTTCGAGGGCGTGTGCATCGGGCGGCGCAACCGCGGCCTGAACTCCGCCTTCACCGTGCGCAAGATTTCCTACGGCGAGGGCGTCGAGCGCGTCTTCCCGCTCTATTCGCCCCGGATCGCCTCGATCGAGGTGGTGCGCCGCGGCGACGTGCGCCGGGCCAAGCTCTACTACCTGCGTGGCCGCACCGGTAAGGCCGCCCGCATCGCCGAGAAGATCGAGAGCAAGGACAAGATCGAGGCGCGGCGTCGGGCCCGGGCCGAGGCCAAGCAGGCCGAAGCCTAAAGCCGGCACGCCCGGAGCCAGCCTGCGGGCAACGGCAACCGGGCAACGGCGGCCGGCTAACGGCGGTGTGACCCAAAAGGCCAAGCGGGCCGGGGGCTTGTCGTCTCCGGCCGAACGGGCCGCTGTGAGATGGCAAGGGAGGTAGGTTCCGAGATGACGGCCGGCAGTCAGAAGACGCTCTTCGACAAGATTTGGGAGAGCCACCTGGTCAGGGTGTCCGAGGACGGAACCTGCCTCATCTACATCGACCGCCACCTGGTGCACGAGGTGACCAGCCCGCAGGCCTTCGAGGGTCTGCGCCAGAACGGCCGCAAGGTGCGCCGCCCCGACCTCACCCTGGCGGTGCCGGACCACAACGTGCCGACCAAGAACCGCGCCGCCGGCATCGAGGAGGCGCAGTCGCGCCTGCAGGTCGAGACCCTGCGCGCCAACTGCGCGGAATTCGGCGTGCCGCTGTTCGACATGGACGACGTGCGCCAGGGCATCGTCCACATCATCGGTCCGGAGCAGGGCTTCACCCTGCCCGGCACCACCATCGTCTGCGGCGACAGCCACACCTCCACCCACGGTGCCTTCGGGGCGCTGGCCTTCGGCATCGGCACCTCCGAGGTCGAGCACGTGCTGGCGACCCAGACCCTGCTGCAGCGCCCGGCCAAGAACCTGCGCATCACCGTCGAGGGCGAGCTGCCGCTGGGCGTCACCGCCAAGGACATGATCCTCGCCATCATCGGCAAGATCGGCACCGCCGGCGGCACCGGCCACGTGATCGAGTTCGCCGGCGACGCGGTCAAGGCGCTGTCGATGGAAGGCCGCATGACGGTCTGCAACATGTCGATCGAGGCCGGCGCCAGGGCCGGGCTGATCGCCCCGGACGAGACCACCTTCGACTACGTGAAGGGCCGCCCGATGGCGCCCAAGGGCGCGGCCTGGGAGCAGGCCGAGGCCTACTGGCGGACCCTGCCCTCCGACCCCGGTGCGACCTACGACAAGGAAGTCACCCTGGCGGCCGCCGACATCGTCCCGCAGGTCACCTGGGGCACCAGCCCCGAGGACGTGCTGCCGGTCACCGGCGCGGTGCCGAGCCCGGACCAGGCCCCGAGCGAGGCCAAGCGCCTGCGCATGATCGAGGCGCTGGACTACATGGGGCTGACCGCCGGCACGCCGCTGAACCAGATTACGGTGGACAAGGTCTTCATCGGCTCCTGCACCAACGGCCGGATCGAAGATCTGCGCGCGGTCGCCAAGGTGGCCGAGGGCCGCAAGGTCGCAGACGGCGTCTACGCCATGGTGGTTCCGGGCTCCGGCCTGGTGAAGGAGCAGGCCGAGAGCGAGGGTCTGGACCGCATCCTGGTCGAGGCCGGCTTCGACTGGCGCGAGCCCGGCTGCTCCATGTGCCTGGCGATGAACGCCGACAAGCTGCAGCCCGGAGAGCGCTGCGCCTCGACCTCGAACCGCAACTTCGAGGGCCGCCAGGGCCCCGGCGGGCGCACCCATCTGATGAGCCCCGCGATGGCGGCGGCGGCGGCACTGACCGGGCGGATCACCGATATCCGCGAGCTTTGATGGCAGCCAGCGTCCAGCAAGCGCGTATCGCCGGCTTGCTGGGTGCCGGGGTGGTGGTGGCCTTTTTCCTGCCCTGGACGGCCACCCCCAGCGCCTGGACCGGGCTGGAGTTGGTGGCGGTCGCCATCGAACGGCACCAGGACGAGGGGGAAGCGATCCTGCTGATCCTCTACGGTGCCATCCCGGTGGCCGGGCTTTTGACCCTGGCAGCCGCGCTGCTGCGGCACGGGGTCCGCTTCTGCAGCGGGCTCTGCGGCGGGCTGGCGGTGGCCGGCATCGGGCTGTTGATGCTGGCCCGGGTGCAGGCCGAATCGGCGGCGGCGATCGGCATGGGGGCCTACGTGACCGGCGGACTGGCCTTGGCGCTGCTGGCCGTCGGGCTTAATCTGGTGCGATAACGCGAGAGCGGAGGAACAAGATGGACAAGTTCAGTAGCGTGACGGGGATTGCGGCCTCGCTCCCCCTGGCCAACATCGACACCGATATGATCATCCCGGCGCGCTACCTGAAGACCATCAAGCGGACCGGCCTGGGCGAAGGGCTCTTCGCCAACCTGCGCTTCGACAAGGACGGCAAGCCCAACGACTTCGTGCTGAACAAGGCACCCTACGACAAGGCCGAGATCCTGGTCGCCGGCCCCAACTTCGGCTGCGGCTCGTCGCGTGAGCATGCACCTTGGGCGCTGCTGGACGCCGGCATCAAGGTGGTCATCGCCAGCTCCATGGCCGACATCTTCTTCAACAACTGCTTCAAGAACGGCATCCTGCCGATCATCCTGCCGGAGGAGATCGTCGAGAAGCTGCACGACGACGCCCGGCGCGGTGCCAACGCCCGCATCACCGTGGATCTGGAGAGCCAGACCATCACCGGTCCGGACGGCGGCAGCGTGCAGTTCGACATCGACCCCTTCCGCAAGCACTGCCTGCTGAACGGCCTGGACGACATCGGACTCACCATGGAAGAGAGCCCGAAGATCGACGACTTCGAGTCCAAGCGCAAGCTGTCTCAGCCCTGGCTGTAGCGCCTCTCCCCTTCCCCGGACCCAGAGCACTCTCGTCTCTATTAGGCCGGCATCCACCACGGCGACGTTCATCTTGAGACCGGCGTCCTCGGCCCAGCTCGCGGCCGCCTCCACGGCGGCCGCCGCTGCTTGCCAGTGCACCACGTCTTGTGCGGCAACGATTGTCATGGCGTCACGTGAAGACCGAGAGGAAGGCTTCGTCCAGCTTGCGGTCGTGGTAGAAGATCCCGGGACCCAGCATCTCGTCGTACCAGGTGATGATCGGCTTGTCGGGGTAGTAGATGTAGCCGCCCGAGAAGACCTCGTTGCGATTGCCCGAGGGATCGAAGAAGTAGATCGTCTCGCCCCGCGTGATACCGTGCCGGGTCGGCCCGATGTCGATCGAGGTCTTGGTGCGCGAGAGGATATCACCGGCGCGCAGCACGCTCTCCCAGCTTCCCAGCACGAAGGAGGCGTGATGGATCTTTCCCTTCACCGGCTGGCGGATGAAGGCCACGTCGTGCGCCTTGTTCGAGCAGGTGAGGAAGGCGCCGATCAGGAAGCTCTTGTCGGCAGCCGTCACCACCTTCTCGGCAATACTGAACCCGAGGACCTTGGTGAAGAGCTCGAGTGTCCCATCGAGGTCGTCGCCGTAGAGCAGGCAGTGGTCGAAACGTGACGGCGAAATCCCCTTCAGCCCTTCCGGCCAGGGATCGGGATTGATGTCAGGCCCGTCGGTCCCGCAGTTGTTCCCGATCTGGGTCTTCTCGGCATAGAGCTCCATGACGTGCCCGGTCGGGATGGTGAAGCGGAAGCGCTCGCCGGTCTCGGGATGCTCGCCGGCCGGAACCCAGCTCAGGTTTTCGCA
This sequence comes from Rhodospirillaceae bacterium N.6G, assembly GCA_046233115.1. Taxonomy (GTDB): domain Bacteria; phylum Pseudomonadota; class Alphaproteobacteria; order Kiloniellales; family JACOMY01; genus JACOMY01. The sequence continues at coordinate 100,565 of JBJXHM010000002.1, forward strand.
GAGCTCTGACGCCTCGATGTCGCCAGCCAGCTTCTTCAAGGTCGCCGGCGAATCCACCTTCCAGCCCATGTAGTCCAGGCCGGCCTCGTCGGCCTCGCGCAGCACGACGCTGTGATGGTCGTGTTCGTCCCAGGCCTTGAGGAAAACGCGCTTGTTTTCCTCATCACGGGCCACTTCCTGAAGCCCCAGGACGTCCCTGTAGTGCTTCATCGCCGGCTCTAGCTCGAGCACCCGCAAGGCGACATGCCCTGGGCGCAATACACCCGTCAGTGCCATTAGCGTTTCCTTTTCGGTTTGTCTGTCTGAGGCACCTTTATTCTGAGTTGTATTTATTGAAACCCCGAAGTTAACCTGGATTCCCCATGTGGACGTCACCTCGTGAGGAAGATATTACTTGAGGCATGGTTCCAGCGCAACCAGCGCACCCGTAGGCATCGGAGAAATGGCGGGTTGGCGAGGTCGTGGCATATGTCCGCCCAATCCGAGGTTGGAGGGGGCAAACGCGCTGTTTCCAGACGCACTGGCCCTGTGATCGGAAGCATTGTGAGTTAGCCTGGGCGCAGTCATGTCAGCGCTGGCCGTGGTCGCAGGCGGTCGATCCAGGTTCCAGACAGATCAGCCAGCGCGGCGAGATTGGCGCCGGCCGTCAGCCATTGCGTCTCGAAGCGCCCCATCTGGCTCGATGACGCAGCCCCCCGATCCATCGCCTTGCCGCCGACAATCCAACGCATCGCTGGATCGCGAGACAGGCGCTCGGCGTCGTTGACATCCTCGTACCCGGCCAAACGCCCGAGCACCGATTGCCGGAGCATCCCAGCGATGGCGTGCCAGCCGTTCCTGCCACGACGACCGTCCTCCAGCACAGTGGCCGCCGCTTCCGTCAGGCCGAGGGTATCGTCAAGTTCCCGATAGGCGATCAGCCCTCCGTCAAAGGTCACCTTCGATCCATGGAACTCCAGCTTCAAGCGGCGATCGAAATCCACCTGTAGAGGCCCGTCTAACGATTCCCCCACCGGGTCCACCAAAACAGAAGCCGCTTTTGCAGACCAGGCTTTGTGCGGTTTCGATCACACCTCCTTGTGCTATAACCCGACGAAACGACTTTGCCGTTTCACGAACGGACCGGTTCCGCCGCCACCGAAGCGCTCCACCACGACGAGAGCGCAGCGCCGGAGCCGAAGCAAGAGCGGGGAGAAGAGCGCAATGCAAGGTGGGGTTTCGGCCGACCGGCCGTCGCCGTTCCTGGCGACCGAGGTCGCCCACTTGTTTCCGACCTGTGTATGGCTGCACCGCCTCTCGGGGGCTGCAGAGCTGAACCGGCGGCTGCAGGCGGCCCTGACTCCGCTCCGGGCGGAGCCCTCGCGTGCCAAGGGCGCAGGCACCTGGCAGAGCAGGGGCGACCTGCACCGACAACCTGGGTTCGAAGCGCTGGCAAAGGCCGCCCTGACCGCAGGCCGCGGGGTCTGTTCCTTCCTCAGATGGCGCTACGAGGGACTGGAGATCACCAATCTCTGGGCCAACGTCAATTTCGACGACTACGGCCACCACTATCACCATCACCCCAACAACCATCTCTCCGGCGTCTACTACCTGGAAGCCGCCCCCGGCGCCGGCGACATCCTGTTCTACGATCCGCGGCCCCAGGCGCACGTGATGGAGCCCGATGTGGAGGCCTTCACGCCGGCCACCTCGGGCAAGCACCGCTACACCGCCGAACCGGGCCTGATGTTGCTCTTCCCCTCCTGGCTGGAGCACTCGGTCGAGCCGAACCAGAGCGGCCGGGAGCGGATTTCGCTCGCCTTCAACCTGACCTTGCGCGGCCGGATCGGCCGGGAATCCGGCGAGGTGATCCTGTAGCGATCACGGAGCGGCGCAAACTTCTCTGTTGTTGTGGCGCGGCCGGCGCGGCATTGTGTGGCCCTTGCCAGACAGCCTCACGCAAGGTTCCTAGGAGAAGAAGGGGGAAACCGGTCCAATGCGCGCTTGCCTCGCACTGTTGCCTTTCGACGACCAGCAGCTTTCCGTCCTGCACTATGCAGCCGAGGTCGCGCCCAAGCTGGATCTCAAGGTCTCCGGGCTGCTGGTGCCGCCGTCGCAGGAGATTCCGGCCTATCTCTTCGACCATGCCGGCCTGGGCGTACCGCATATCCCGGCGCGCGACGAGACTGCCGACGAGACCCTGCGCGACAGCGTGCTCAAGGCCTGGCAGGACACCCGGGCGACCACGCCCGGCTTCATGGACTGCGAGATCCTGGACAGCGTGAACGAGGAGCGCGCCAATGCCATCGGCCGCTGCAGCGACCTGGTCCTGGCGCTGCGCCCCGGCACCCTGGCTTCGCCCGGCTATGACCTGATGGTGCGGGCGGCGATCATGGAGGGCGGCGCGCCGGTGGCGGTGCTGCCGCCGGGCCTGCGCTCGCAGTCCTGGAAGAAAGCCATGGTGGTCTGGAACGGCACCCTGCAGTCCTCCCGCGCGATGCGCGGCTCCCTGGGGCTGCTGAAAGCCTTCGAGGAGGTGATCGTGCTGCGCACCCGCGAGTCGGCCGGTGACCTCGCCGGCAGCTATCTCGCCACCCACGGTATCGATGCCACGGTCATCGACCTCACGGCCAAGTTCAGCTCCGCCCGCGACCGCGGCCGGCGCATCGTCGAGGCCACCAAGGAGCACAACGTCGACCTGGCGATCATGGGCGCCTACAGCGAAGGCCGGGTCGGCCGCTACCTGGGCTTCGGTGGCGCCACCGAGAAGGTCATGACCGCTTCGACCGTGCCAGTGATCTTCGCCCGCTGATCTTCGCCCGCTGATCGCTGCTTCATGCTCGACGTCATCGTGATCGGGGCCGGCATGGCCGGCCTCTCGGCGACCCGTTTTCTGCGCGATGCCGGCTATCGGGTGGTCTGCCTGGAGGCGCGTGACCGGCTGGGCGGCCGCGCGCACAGCGTGACCCTGGCGAACGGCGCTCGCATCGACCGCGGCTGCGCCTGGCTGCACTCGGCCGATAAAAACCCGCTGGTCGCCGTCGCCCGGCGCCTGGGCTTCCATGTCGACGAGTACAACAGCCGCTATTCCGAGCCCTGGGCGAGGACGTACCTGGGCGACGAACGCTACGAGGCATGGCGCAAGGACCGGGACGCGATCTGGGATGCCATCCCCGATGCCAAGGCCTGGGAGGAGGACCGCCCGCTCTCCAGCCACTACCCGGAAGGCACCTCCTGGAAGCCGATTCTGGATGCCGTCTTCACCTATATCTGGGGGGTGAACCCCTCGGAGATCTCGGCCAAGTCTGCCGCCCTGGACGGCGACACCGGGGTCAACTGGCGCCTGCCGATGGGTTACGGCAGCGTTGTCGCGCGCTTCGGCGAAGGCCTGCCGGTGATCACCGAGGCCCCGGCCGCACGCATCGCGCTGACCCGCGACGGCGTCAGGGTCGAGAGCGCCAAGGGTGTCCTGGAGGCTCGCGCCGCGGTCATCGCGGTGCCAGTCGGGGTGCTGCAGGCCGGCGTGATCGCCTTCGATCCGCTGCTACCGGAGCGCAAGGCCTGGGCGCTGGAGGGCCTGGCGATGGGCTCCAACAACAAGGTGCACCTGGCGGTCACCGGCACGCCACCCTGGGAGGGTAGCGACTTTCACGCCTTCTTCCGCACCGACAGCGAGGAGACCGCGACCTATCAGTTCCAGGCCTTCGGCGAGCCGGTGGTGGAGGGCTACTTCGGCGGCACCACCTCGCGCGAGCTGGCCAAGGCCGGTCCCGACGCGCAGGGCGCCTTCGCCATCGACGAGATCGCCTCGCACTTCGGCAATGGGGTCAGGCGGAACCTGAGTTTCCTGCACGCCACTGCCTGGGATCTCGATCCCTGGTCGCTCGGCGGCTACAGCTATGCCCGGGTCGGCTACGCGGCAGCGCGCGAGGCGCTGGCCGAGCCGCTGGAAGGCCGTCTCTTCTTTGCCGGAGAGGCAAGCGATCCGACCTACGCCGCCACCTGCCACGGCGCCTACCTCACCGGCGCGCGTGCCGCAGCGGAGATCGGGGCGGCTCTAGAGCAGGATGACGTCAAATCGAAACGATTTGCCGTCTGAATCCCGCTCTACAACTTTGAAAGATAGAGCAGATTCACGCGATCAGGTGAGTCCACCCAATCGCGATCTGCTCTAGGCCGCTAGCTCTCTGTCTTTTTGCGGCCGGGCCTGTCCAAACCGTCTTCTACCGTTCGGGTAAGAGAGCGGGACGTCACGTCTCGTCGACATGACGTCGTCCTCTTCACGCCTCAGCCGCGCTTGCGGGTGTCCTTGGCCTGGCGACGCAGGAGTTCCATCTCCGTGTTGGCGGATTGGGCCTTGTGCATCGCGGGACCGAACACGAGGCTGTAGGCCTCGGCCTGGGCGGTCATGGCGTTGACAAGAAAATTTAACATTTCTCTTTCCTTTCATCGCGCCTCAGCTTGTCGCGGGCGCCTCTGATGTCCAAAATATGGGGCGTTACGCCCGTTGGACAAACGAGATCTCTCGCCAGGATTGATTAGGAAAATTGATAAATCATGTCACCACCCCTACCCTCACTCACCGCGCTCAGGGCCTTCGAGGCGGTCGGCCGGCTGGGCTCCTTCACCGCCGCCGCGGCGGAGCTCTCGGTGACCCAGGCCGCGGTCAGCCACCAGGTTCGCCTGCTGGAGCAGCAGCTCGGCCTGCCGCTTTTTACCCGCAGCACCCGCAAGGTGGAACTCACGCCCGCCGGCAAGCGGCTGCTGGAGCCGACCTCGGCCGCCTTCGCCCAGCTGGTCGCCGCGGTCGCCGACCTCCGCGCCGGCGAGCGCAGCCTGGCGATCTCCACCACCCCCGGCTTCGGCGCGCGCTGGCTCGCCCCCAGGCTCGGCCGCTTCGCCGCCCAGAACCCGGATCTGGAGCTGACCGTGCGCCACACCACCCAGGTGCTCGACCTGGAACGCGAGGGCCTGATGGCAGCGATCCGCTGGGGCCGCGGGCAGTGGCCCGGCCTGATGGCGGAGCTGATCGCGCCCTCGCCGCTGATGGCGATGGCGAGCCCGAAGCTGGTGGCAGCGCGTTCGCTGAAGCAACCGACCGACCTGACCCGCGCGCCGCTGCTGCACGATGAGGATCCATCGGAATGGATGGAGTGGCTCTTGAGTGCCGGCCTCAATCCCGACCTGGCACGACGCGGGCTCTTCTTCGATGACGAGAACGCGTTGATCCAGGCGGCGCTGGAGGGCCAGGGCGTGGCGCTGCTCGCCACCGAGCTGGTGGCCGATGCGCTCAAGGACGGGCGGCTGGTCTGCCCCTTCGCCAAGTCGCTGGCCGAAGAGAACGGCTACTACCTGGTCTATCCGCCCGCCCGGCGCAACGACCCGCGCCTGCAGGCCTTCCGCCGCTTCGTGCTGGAGGAAGGCGCCAAGGCACGCCAGCAAGCGGGCGAGCGCAACGAGCGGTGAACGGCCAGCAGGGACCGGTGATGACCGATTCATGTCGGGGCAAGTTTGGGCTGGCAGTGCAACGGCGAAGCGCTATCGTAGGGAAACCCTCGCGGCCAGTCCGACGGGATGGTCGCGTCCGGCAGAGCAACTGGGGAGCGAAACGATGGCGAGGCAGAAAGCAAGGACCGGCGCCGGCCGACTGGGCGCTGCATGCGTGGCATTGGGACTGACCTTTGCCGGACCCGCCCTGGCCGACGCGCAGAGCGACCTGGTCGCCCGCGGCAAGGAACTGGCCACCGCCGGCGACTGCACCTCCTGCCACACGGCGCCCGGCGGCAAGGCCTTCGCCGGCGGACTGGAGATGAACACACCCTTCGGCTCGCTCTCCACCCCCAACCTGACGCCCGACGACGCGACCGGTCTCGGCAAGTGGAGCGAGGCCGACTTCTACCAGGCGATGCACGAGGGCATCCGCCGCGACGGCGCCTATCTCTATCCGGTCTTCCCCTACCCCTCCTTCACCAAGGTCCGGGAGGACGATGTCAAGGCGATCTGGGCCTACCTGCGCACGCTGAAGCCGGTGAACGCACCGCGCAAGCCCAGCAACATGCAGTTCCCCTTCAACGTTCGCGCCGGCCTGCTGGTCTGGCGCCAGCTCTACTTCAACCAGGGCACCTTCCGCCCCGATCCCAAGTGGTCGAAGGAGATGGCGCGCGGCGCCTATCTGGTGCAGGGCCTGGGCCACTGCGGCACCTGCCACAGCCCGCGCACCATCCTGGGCGGCACCGAGACCAACGACGCGCTGGCCGGCGGCGACGTCGACACCTGGTTCGCGCCGGACATCTCCTCCAACATCTACGACGGGCTGGGCGACTGGAGCATCGACCAGATCGTCGACTACCTGCGCAAGGGCGCGGCCAAGAGCAAGGGCAAGGCCTTCGGCCCGATGCAGGAGGTCGTGCATAACTCGCTCTCCAAGCTGCCCGACGAGGACATCAAGGCGATCGCCGTCTACCTGAAGGCGACGCCGCCCGAGAGCTATCCGGCCGACAGCGACCCCGACCTGCACAAGCGGGCCGGCGGCCTGGTCTACCTGAACAACTGCTCGACCTGTCATCAGCCGAACGGCGAGGGCATCGCCGGCTCGATCCCGAACCTCGCCGGCAATGGCGCGGTCGCCGCCGAGCAGCCGGACAACGTGATCTCGGCGGCCCTGGGCGGCCTGCCGGGCGGCGGCAAATCCCCCGCCATGCCCTCCTTCGCCGGCACCCTGACCGACCAGCAGATCGCCGACGTGGTGAACTACGTGCGCAACTCCTGGGGCAACTATGCCCCGGCGAACGCCACGCCGGACCTGGTCGCCTCGATCCGCCAGAAGATGAACCTGCCCGGCGCCGACGGCAGCGCGCCCTCGACCGCCTTCACCTGCCCCGACAACACCAACCTGCAGATCTCACCGGCGACCCTGAACCTGATCCGCTATTCCACGCCGGATGAGATCGGCGCCCGGCTGGGCATCGTCCTGGCCCAGCTCAAACGCCAGCATCCGGACATGGGCCGGGCCGAACTGGTGGACAACGTCTCGGCCGCCTACTGCCCGGTGCTGCAGGCCGACACCGGTCTCACCGACCAGGACCGCAGCCAGATGATGGCGAGCTTCCTCGCCAAGCTGGACAGCCACCTGGCCAAGGAGACCCTGCCGCCCGGCAGCAAGATCCTGGTCCAGGTCCCCTTCTCGCCCGATCTCTTGAGCAAGATCGAGGCCGCCGCCAAGGCCGCCAACGAGGAGCGCACGACCTGGATCGAGGAAGTGCTGCAGGAAAAGCTGAAAGACCAGCAGTAGGCCCCCATATCGTCGGGCGGCTGCCCGCTACAGCCGAACCGGCAGCGTAGCGGGCTGTCGGGGTCTGTCCTGCACGGGCCTCGAGAGCGCCTGTCGTTGGCATCTCGTCCCTTGAGGAGTGGAGAACCGCAGTGACCGGATTGGTGGCCCTGCTGGACGACGTCGCGGCCATCGCCAAGCTGGCCGCGGCACAGCTCGACGACGTCGCCGCCCAGGCCAGCAAGGCCGGCGCCAAGGCGGCTGGGGTGGTCATCGACGACACCGCCGTGACCCCGAAGTACGTCGCCGGACTGCCGGCGGCGCGCGAGCTGCCCATCGTCTGGAAGATCGCGCGGGCCTCGGTCTTCAACAAGGTGGTGATCCTGTTACCAGTGGCGCTGCTGCTGGAGGCCACGATCCCCTGGCTGCTGACCCCGCTGCTGATGCTGGGCGGCGCCTACCTCTGCTTCGAGGGCGCCGAGAAAGTCTGGCACCTGATCGCTCCACACCAGCCCCATCCCGCGCACAAGCCGGAAAGCCTGGACGTAGCGCATCTTGAAAAGACGCGGGTTGCCGGCGCGATCAAGACCGACTTCATCCTCTCGGCCGAGATCATGACGATCGCGCTGTCGCAGATCGACTCCGATCGGATCTGGGTCCAGGGCATCGCGCTGGCCGCAGTCGCGGTCGGTATCACCGCCCTGGTCTACGGCGCGGTCGGCCTGCTGGTGAAGCTGGACGACATCGGCCTGAAGCTGACTCAGGTGGGCCGCCTCGCCGTCACCCGCGCCTTCGGACGGAGCATGGTGAAGGCGATGCCGCAGGTGATGACCCTGATCGCGACCGTCGGCACCGCAGCCATGCTCTGGGTCGGCGGCAACATCATCGTGCATGGTCTCCTGGAACTGGGCTGGGCCCTGCCCTACGACACCATCCACCATCTGGCCGTCGCGGCCGCCACCGGCATCGGCACCGCCGCCAGCGCGGTCCAGTGGATCGTCACCGCGGCGCTGGACGGCGTCATCGGCCTGGCCCTCGGCCTGCTGCTGCTCCCGGTGGTCACACAGACCTTGATGCCGCTGATCCAGCGCATGACCAGGTCGGGTTCAGGGCAGCACTAGGCGCGCCGTCCTAATCCCACTCCAGGATCACCTTGCCGCTGTTGCCCGACAGCATGGCGTCGAAGGCCTTCTGGTAGTCGGCGACCGGGAAGCGGTGGGTGATGACGCGCGACACGTCGAGGCCCGACTGCAGCATCGCCAGCATCTTGTACCAGGTCTCGAACATCTCGCGGCCGTAGATTGCCTTGATCGTCAGGGCCTTGGCGATGATCGGGCGCCAGTCGGTCTCGGTCGGGCCGGCCGGGATGCCGAGCAGCGCGATGTGGCCGCCCATGATCATGTTGTCGATCAACTGGTGGAAGGCCTGCGGCGCGCCGCTCATCTCCAGGCCGATGTCGAAGCCCTCGGTCATCTTCAGCTTGCCGCGCACCTCGGCCAGCGTCTCCTCGGCAACGTTCACCGGGCGCACGTCGGCCACCCTGCCGGCCAGCTCCAGCCGGTAGGGATTGACGTCGGTGATCACCACGTGGCGCGCACCGACGTGGCGGCAGACCGCGGCCGCCATGATGCCGATCGGACCGGCGCCGGTGATCAGCACGTCCTCGCCGACCAGGTCGAAGGAGAGTGCGGCATGGACCGCGTTGCCCAGCGGGTCCAGCAAGGCGCCGATCTCCATCGAGATCTCGTCGGGCAGCGGCACCACGTTGAAGGCCGGCAGCGCCAGGACATCGGCGAAGGCGCCGGGGATGTTGACACCGATGCCGCGGGTTTCCGGGTCCAGGTGGAACTTGCCGGCCCGCGCGGCGCGGCTTCGCCTGCCCACCACGTGCCCCTCTCCCGAGACCCGCTGGCCCACCTTCACCCGGGTCACCTCGTCACCGACGGCGATCACCTCACCGGCATACTCGTGGCCGATGGTCAGCGGCACCGGGACGGTCTTGGCGGCCCAGTCGTCCCACTTGTAGATGTGCAGGTCGGTGCCGCAGATCGCGGTGCGCTTGATGTCGATCAGCACGTCGTGCGGCCCGATCTCCGGCCACTCCGCCTCGCCCATCCAGATGCCCGGCTCAGCCTTGGCCTTGATCAGGGCCCGCATCTTCTCGCTCATGGCGTCAGCTTTCTCCAAAGACCCTAGATGATGCCGAGTTTCTTGCCGGCCGCGGTGAAGGCGGCGACGGCGCGGTCCACCTGCTCCGGGCTATGCGCGGCGGAGAGCTGGGTGCGCACGCGGGCCTGGCCCTTGGGCACCACCGGATAGAAGAAGCCGATGACGTAGATGCCCTCGGCCAGCAGCGCCTCGGCCAGCTGCTGCGCCAGCGCCGCATCGCCGATCATCACCGGCACGATGGGATGCTTGCCCGGCAGCAGGGTGAAGCCCGCAGCCTCCAAACTGGCACGGAAGCGCCCGGCATTGTCCCAGAGCCGGTGGCGCAATGCCTGGCCCTCGGCCACCAGTTGGAAGGCCCGCCGCCCGGCGGCGACGATCGCCGGCGCCAGCGCGTTGGAGAAGAGATAGGGCCGCGAGCGCTGCCGCAGCATGTCGACGATCGGCTGGGCTGCGGCGACGAAGCCGCCCATCGACCCGCCCATGGCCTTGCCCAGCGTGCCGGTCACCATGTCGACGCGGCCCAGCACCCCACAGTGTTCCAGCACACCGCGCCCGCCCTCGCCCAGCACGCCCATGCCGTGGCAATCGTCGACCAGCACCAGGGCCTGGTAGCGATCGGCCAGATCGCAGATGCGGTCGAGCTGGGCGATGGTGCCGTCCATCGAGAAGACACCGTCGGTGACGATCACCCGCCGGCGCGCGCCCGCGGCCTGCTTCAGCTTGGCCTCCAGGTCGGCCATGTCGTTGTTGGCGTAGCGGAAGCGCTGCGCCTTGCAGAGCCGGATGCCGTCGATCAGGGAGGCGTGGTTCAGCGCGTCGGAGATGATCGCGTCCTCGGCCTCGAACAGCGGCTCGAACACGCCGCCGTTGGCGTCGAAGCAGGCGGCATAGAGGATCGAATCGTCGAAGCCCAGGAACCCGGCGATCTCGCGCTCCAGCAGGCGGTGCTGGTCCTCGGTGCCGCAGATGAAGCGCACGCTGGCCATGCCCAGACCGTAGTGGTCGAGGCCCTGATGTGCGGCGGCGATGAGCTCCACGTTGTCGGCCAGGCCCAGGTAGTTGTTGGCGCAGAAGTTCAGGACCTTGCGTGGCCCGTCGGGGCCGGCCACGGTGATCTCCGCCCCCTGCATGGAGAGGATCTCGCGCTCGCGCTTGTAGAGGCCCTCGGCTTCGATGTCGTGGAGGCTGTCCGTCAGCGCGTCGCAAAAGCGCAGCGATGCATCCCGCATGCTCGTCTCCTTCCGGGTCCGGTCCTGCTTGCCAGGCGGCTTTGCCTCACTGCAGGATGCGTGCATGACCCGGACGAGACCAGAGCGTTTGCGACATGACTGAGCCGAACGGCGCCAAGGCGCTGCGCGCGTCGCAACGCCTGGAGCCCCCCATCAAGTCCGCGCCGGCCGCAGCCAAGCGCGGCGGCCCGCGCTTCAGCCGCCTGGCCCCGGAAGAGCGGCGCCAGGCGATCTTGAAGGCGGCCGCCCGCTGCCTCGCCCGCAACGGGGTCGGCGGCTTCACCGTGGCCGAGATCGCGGCCGAGGCCGGCATCTCCAACGGCCTGATCGGACACTACTTCCCAACCAAGGACGCCCTGCTGGTCGCCACCTACCAGGCCGAGGCCGACCGCTTGCTGGAGGCCACCCGCGCCGCCCTCGACGGCAAGGCGGAGTGCCCTGACTGGCGCCTCAAGGCGCTGCTGGAGAGCGCTTTCTGCCCGGAGATCTTCAACCAGGAGACCGTGGCCACCTGGCTGGCGCTCTGGGGACAGGTGCGGACCAACACGGCGCTCAACGCCGCCCACAAGGCGATCTACGAGACCTACCGCCAGGGCTTCGCGCGGGCGATCCGGCGCGCCGCCGCGGCCCGCGGGCTGGCACTGGACGCCGATCTGCTGGCAGCCGACATCTCGGCGCTGATCGACGGGATCTGGCTGGGCTGGGGCCTGGACCCGCAACTCTTCGAGCCGGAAGAGGCGATCACCCCCTGCCTGCGCCTGCTCGCGGCCAACGGCATCGACCTCGCACGGTCGATCTGACCGAGGGCTGCGCGGTCCGGAGCGAACGAGGAGACGAGATGTTCAAGAATGATCTTCTGGCGGGCAAGCGCTTCGTCGTCACCGGGGGCGGCACCGGCATCGGACGCAACATCGCCAAGCGCTATCTGGAGCTGGGCGCACGGGTCGCGATCTGCGGTCGCCGCGAAGAGGTTCTGGCCGAGACCGCGGCGACGCTGAGCCAGGAGACCGGTGGCGAGATCGCCTACCACCGCTGCGACATCCGCGATCCGGAGCAGGTCGAGACCTTCCTGGACTGGCTCTGGTCGGGTGGAACGCCTGACGGCCTGGTCAACAACGCCGCCGGCAACTTCATCGCCCGCAGCGAGGAGCTGTCGCATCGCGCGCTGGCTGCTGTGGTCAGTATCGTCCTGAACGGGACCGCCTATATGACCCTTGGCTGTGGTCGGCGCTGGCTGGCCGAGGAGCACAAGGCCTCGGTGCTCTCGATCGTGACCAGCTATGCCTGGACGGGCTCCGGCTACGTACTGCCCTCTGCCATGAGCAAGGCCGCGGTCTTGGCCATGACCCGCAGCCTGGCGGTCGAGTGGGGCGGGCGCGGCATCCGGCTCAACGCCATCGCACCCGGCCCCTTCCCGACCAAGGGCGCCTGGGACCGCCTGGTGCCGCTGGCGAAGCTGGCGGAAGGGCTGGAGCGGCGCGTCCCGCTGGGCCGCGCCGGCGACCATCGCGAGCTGGCCGACCTTGCGGTCTACCTGATGGCGGACGGCAGCGCCTACGTGAACGGCGACGTGGTCACCATCGACGGCGGTGAGTGGTTGAAGGGCGCCGGCCAGTTCAATTTCATCGGCGATCTCATGACTGACGAAGACTGGGACGCCATCCGTCCCAAGAAGGGAGACTAGGACCATGGAGGACGATCGCGCGGCAATCACCGCCGTCATCAAGGACTATCTGCAGGGCATGACCTTCGCCGAGGCCGAGACGATGCGGCGGGTACTGCATCCACGATGGCACTGCATCGGCCACTTCGACGGTGGCCTGGAGTGGCTGAGCCGCGAGGAGTTCATCGAGGCCTGCGAGGCTGCCAAGCCGGAAAACCCCGACCCCGATTACTTCTGGGAGATCGAGAGCCTGGAGATCGTCGGCGACACCGCCCAGGCGCGGGTGGTCGACGACTATCTGGGGATGCGCTTCACCGACCACCTCTCCCTGCTGAAGCACGAGGGCGGCTGGGTCCTCATCAACAAGCTCTTCTTCCTCCACCCCAAGGCCTGACCATCCATTCGAGACAAGGCCATCTGGCCTTTGGGAGCGCCAGGGTTTAAGAGAGCGCCTCGGTACGCACAGACGTGCCGGGAGGAGCTGGCAGCAGGAGCGAAGCATGAGCGGCACGAGTGGTACTGAGACCTGCGGGGAGGCCCTGGTCGCCCTGCTGGAGCGCTACGGCATCGACACGGTCTTCGGCATTCCCGGCGTGCACACCCTGGCGCTCTACCGAGGCCTGGCCAAGAGCGGCATCCGCCACGTCCTGGTGCGCCACGAGCAGGGCGCCTCTTTCGCCGCCGACGGCTACGCGCGGGCCAGCGGCAAGCCCGGCGTCTGCTGCATCATCACCGGGCCGGGGGTGACCAACGCCGCCACCGGCATCGGACAGGCCTATTCCGACTCCATGCCGATGCTGGTGATCTCCTCGGTGAACGAGACCTGGACCCTGGGGCGCGGCACCGGCCGGCTGCACGAGATGCGCGACCAGCGCGGGCTGACCGCCGCCATCACCGGTTTCAGCGCCACCGCCAACACGCCCGAGCAGGTGCCGGGCCTGCTGGCCCGTGCCTACAGCCTCTTCTCCGGCGATCGGCCGCGTCCGGTTCACATCGAGATCCCGATCGACGTGCTGGAGGCCGCCGTCGACGGCAACTGGCCGGCACGACCGGGCAGCGGCGAGCGCCCGGCCGATCCGCAGCGCCTGGAGCAGGCCCTGGACCTGCTGGTGAATGCCGAGCGCCCGCTGATCCTGCTGGGCGGCGGTGCGGTCGGCGCCGAGGCCGAGGTGCGCCAGCTTGCCGAGGCGCTGCAGGCGCCGGTGCTATCCACCGTGGCCGCCAAGGGCGTGCTGCCCGACAGCCACCCGCTGGCCGGCGGTGCCGCCCTGTCCCATGGCGTCGGACGCGCCTGCGCCGCCGAGGCCGACTGCGTGCTGATCCTGGGCTCGGAGTTGGCCGAGACCGACCTCTGGGCCGACGAATTCGAGCTGCCGGGCAGGCTGATCCGGGTCGACCTGGACCCCGAGCGCCTGAACGACGGCTATGCCGCCGAGGTTACCATCCTGGCCCACGTCCGCCCCACCGTGGCGGCGCTGGCCGAGGCGACCGCCGGTGCCCCGCGCAGCACCACGGCCGGCTGGGGCGCGGAGCGGGTCGCCCGCCTGCGCGAGGCCGTGGCCGCCGCCGCCTCGCCGCTGACCCGCCGGCACAACGAGGTGCTGAGCCGCCTGCGCCAGGCCCTGCCCGACAACGGCATGGTGCTGACCGACATGACCCAGATCGCCTATTCCGGCAACGTCACCTTCCCGGTGGAGAAGCCGCGGAGCTGGGTCCATCCCATGGGCTACGGCACCCTGGGCTACGCCTTCCCAGCAGCGCTGGGGGCCAAGCTGGCCGCGCCCGAGCGGCCGGTGGTGGCGCTGGTCGGCGACGGCGGCTTCCTCTACACCCTGCAGGAGCTGGCGACCGCGGTGGAAGAGCAGATCCCGGTGGTGATCCTGCTGTGGAACAACGACAGCCTGGCGCAGATCCGCGACGGGATGGTCGAGCGCGGCATCCAGCAGATCGCCGTCACCCCGCGCAACCCGGATTTCCAGGCCCTGGCCCGCGCCTTTGGCCTCAAGACGGCCAAGGCCGAGAGCCTCGATCAGCTCCCTGGCCTGCTCGAACAGGCCCTGGGGCATAACGGCCCCTTCCTCTTGGAGGTCCCGGACTCTATCGTGCCCAAGGCCTGACCGGCCGAACCGGATACCAGCTAGCGGACAAGATCAAGCCCATGCGCGCCCTGCTTTCCCCTCTCTTCGCCCTCCTTCTCCTCCTGGTGCCGGTCGCGGCCGCACAGGCCAGCGATGCCGATCTGCTGGTCGGAACCTGGGAGTTCCAGGACGGATCCGGCCGGATCGACGTCCGCACCTTCTCCGCCGCGAAGGACTACATGCAGACCACCCGCAACGGCGAGGACGTGATCCTCTCGATCGACGGCAGCTACGCGCTGGACGGCGATTCCCTGGTGATCAGCGTCGACAGCGTGACGCCCCAGACCCAGGAGATCGGCGAGACCATCAGCTTCGGCCTGATCGCGGTCGACACCAAGACCCTGGTGCTCGACAGCGACGGCAACCAGCTGACTGGCAGCCGCCTGAGCCCGGCGCCCAGCAACTGACCTGCCGCAGGCAGCGGTAGAAACGAAACCGACAGGGGGGGGACGGGCCGCTACGCCGGACGTCCCCCTTTTGCCGTTCCGCAATAGTGACGCGCCCTCTCGACGCTGCACCGCACAAAGCATAGGATCGCCCGGACGGTTTGGCCCAGGGAGCGAGATCATGCGCAACGTCGACGCCGAAAAGGCCAAGCACCTGGTCACCGCCTGCAAGCATGCGCGGACCAAGTACGGGGCCGTGGTGCTGGTCCTCCAGGGTGGCGGCGCCCTCGGCTCCTACCAGGCCGGCGTGCACGACGTCATGGCCTCGGCAGGGCTGCACCCGGACTGGGTCTCCGGCATCTCCATCGGTGCGATCAACTGCGCGCTCATCGCCGGCAACCCACCGGAGAAACGCGCCGACCGGCTGCGCGAGTTCTGGTTCCGCGTCACCGACCGCTTCCAGTGGCCCTTCGTCGCCCATGGCGACGACATGCGCGGCTTCATGAACAAGCTCTCCTCCTTCTCCTCGGTCATGCTGGGCCAGCCAGGTTTCTTCGAGCCGCGCTTTCCCAACCCCTGGTTCCAGCCGCAGGGCTCGATGGAGGCGATCAGCTACTACGACACCGCGCCCTTGAAGGAGACCCTGCTGGAGCTGGTGGACTTCGACCTGCTGAACCACGGGCCGGTGCGCCTCAGCGTCGGCGCGGTCAACGTGATGAGCGGCAATTTCGTCTACTTCGACAACCGCCAGCGCACCATCGGCCCAGAGCACATCATGGCCTCCGGCGCGCTGCCGCCGGGCTTCCCGCCGGTCGAGATCGAGGGCGAGCTCTACTGGGACGGCGGCCTGGTCTCCAACACCCCGCTCAGCTACGTGCTGCGCTCGGCTCCCGAGCTCTCCACCCTGATCTTCCAGGTCGACCTCTTCAGCAGCCGGGGCGCCAGGCCGCGCAACCTCACCGAGGTGGCCGAACGGCAGAAGGACATCCAGTATTCCAGCCGCACGCGGCTCAACACGGACCTCTTCCGCGAGGTCCATCGCTTGCGCGCAGCGCTCGGCGACCTGCTGGACAAGCTGCCGGAGGAGGCAAGCGAGGACCCGGCGGTCAAGGCAATGCAGAAGCTGCGCGCCACCTCGCTGGTGAACATCATCCACCTGGTCTATCAGCGCCAGAGCTATGACACCGACAACAAGGACTACGAGTTCTCCCGCAACACAATGCTCGACCACTGGAAGATGGGCGAGCACGACATGATCCGCACCCTGCGGCACATGGACTGGCTGGAGCCGCCCGATCCGGCCGACGGCGTGAAGACCCACGACATCCACTTCGACGCCACCGACTGACCCCGGGACTGCCCCCGGGACTGCCCCCGGGACCGACTGCGGCGACGCCCGGCAGGGCCGCCCGCGCCCGACCTGGTTGAAGTACCCTTTCCCTTTTTCGAACGAAGAGGAGGTCTGTCATGACCGAGGACGAGGTTCGCCAGAACGCCTTTGCCATGCCGCTCACCAGCCCGGCCTATCCCTGCGGTCCCTACCGCTTCACCAACCGGGAATTCATGATCATCAGCTATCGCAGCGATCCGGAGATCCTGGAGAAGGTGGTGCCCGCCCCCTTGAAGCTGCGCGAGCCGGTGGTGCACTACGAGTTCATCCGCATGCCCGATTCCAACGGTTTCGGCGACTACACCGAGACCGGGCAGGTGATCCCGGTGACCTTCGAGGGCCAGGCCGGCAGCTACGTCCACTCCATGTACCTGGACGACGAGCCGCCGATCGCCGGCGGGCGCGAGCTCTGGGGCTTCCCCAAGAAGTTCGCCCACCCGACCCTGGCGGTGCACAAGGAGACCCTGGTCGGCACCCTGGACTTCGGCCCCTTGCGCGTGGTCAACGCCACCATGGGCTACAAGCACAAGGACCTCGACCTGGACGAGGTGGCGAAGAGCCTGACCGCGCCGAACTTCCTGTTGAAGATCGTCCCGCACGTCGATGCCAGCCCGCGGATCTGCGAGATCGTGCGCTACTACATGGTCGACATCACGGTGAAGGGCGCCTGGAGCGGCCCGGCCGCGATCGAGCTGTTCCAGCATGCCCTGGCCCCAGTGGCGGAGCTTCCGGTGCGCGAGGTGATCGGCGCCAAGCACATCCTGTCCGACCTGACCCTGGGCCTGGGCGAGGTGGTCTACGACTACCTGGCGTAGCCGCCCCGATGGCAGGCCGGGGTGGCACCCGGCCTTGCTAGGGTTTCAAAGGGTGCAACAATAGTCGTTTTTTCTTCAAGCTTAGAGCGGTCCTTCGGTCAAGCCGAAGGACGACAAACTTAAGAAAGCTACACTATATTGTCGTCCTTCGGCTTGACCGAAGGACCACTTAACGCCTCTCGTGCGAGAGAATTTTTAAAGAGAGACGCCGCATGCAAGGATTCGCATCAACTTCAATTTACAAGAAAGCCAGGTAGTTACCCTTCACCCCGCGGAAAACCGCGCCCGATCATGCGCCGCCTCGAAATCCAGCAGCGGCCCGAGCGGGACGATGCCGGTCGGGTTCACCGTCTTGTGGCTGCAGTAGTAGTGCTGCTTGATGTGATCGAAGTGCACCGTCTCGCGCACGCCCGGCCACTGATAGAGTTCGCGTGTGAAGGCCCAGAGGTTGGGAAAGTCGATCAGCCGCTTCAGGTTGCACTTGAAGTGCCCGACATAGACGGCGTCGAAACGGACCAGGGTGGTGAAGAGGCGCCAGTCTGCCTCGGTCAGCCGCTCGCCCATCAGGTAGCGTTGGCCGGCCAGGCGCGCCTCCAGCCAGTCCAGGGTCTCGAACAGCGGGCTGACCGCCGCCTCGTAGGCCACCTGGGTGGTGGCGAAGCCAGCCTTGTAGACGCCGTTGTTGACCGTGTCGTAGATCCGCGCGTTCACCGGCTCGATCGCCGCGTGCAGATCCTCAGGGTAGTAGTCGCCCGGCGCCGCGCCGACACCGTCGAAGGCGGCGTTCAGCATGCGGATGATTTCCGAGGACTCGTTGCTGACGATGGTACCCTGCGCCTTGTCCCAGAGCACCGGCACCGTGACCCGGCCGCTGTAGTCGGGCTTGGCGGCGGTATAGAGCTGATGCAGGCAGCGCGCGCCCAGGATCTGATCGGGCAGCACGCCCGCGCCCGGCTCGAAGATCCAGCCCTCCTCGCCCATGAACCAGTTGACCACAGAGTGGGTGATCATCTGCTCCAGGCCCTTCAGCCGCCGGAAGATCATGGTGCGGTGCGCCCAGGGACAGGCGTGGCTGACGTAGAGGTGATAGCGGCCCGGTTCCGCCTTGAAGCCGCCCACGCCGCTGGGGCCCGGGCTACCGTCGGCCGTGACCCAGTTGCGAAAGGCGCTGGCCGAGCGCTCGAAGCTGCCTCCGGTCGACTTGGTGTCGTACCAGACGTCCTGCCACTTGCCCTCGACCAGCAGTCCCATAGCCAGGCTCCCCCTCTTCCCTTGGCGTCAGTGCGCCGAAGGATGGGCCACCAGCTTGATGGTGACCGGGATCTCCAGCGAGACCCAGCTTCCCTGCGGGTCGGACTCGGCACCCAAGCCGAAGTCGAGCCGCTGCAAGGTGACGGTGGCATCGGCCGCCGCCTTGGTCTCGTCCGCCTTGAAGGTGAGCGCGACCGGGGCGCTGTTCTCGCGGATCGTTAAGGTACCCTTCAGGGTGTAACCGCCGGCACCGTCCGGCTCGGCGCCCATGGCCTCGAAACGAGCCTGCGGAAAGCTCTCGACGTTGAACCAGTCGGCGCCGGTCAGGGTGCCGTCGTAGAGATCGGTCCCGGTCTTGGCGGAGGCGGTCTCAACGGTGACCAGGACCACCGCGTTCTGCGGCGCCTCCGGGTCGAACTCGATGTTGGCGGTCCAGTCCTCGAAGCGGCCCTCGAAGGGGCTGCCGGCGTGAACGCCGGAGAAGACGATGGCGCTCTCGGCCTTGTCCACACCCCAGGACTTGGCGGCGGCGCCCGAGGCTGCGGCCAGCGGGACCAAGGTGAGCGCGATCAGGGACAGAAGCAGGCGACGCATTGCGGTTGGTTCCTTGTCGATAACCTGGGTTGAGCCTCGGCGCGTCAAGCGGTGCGCCGCAGGAAGGGCAGCATGCGCGAGAGGACGTCGTCGCGGTCGATCGTGTGATGCTTCAGGGCCGCCCCCACGTGCAGCAGCAGGAGGGCGATGGTCAGGTAGGCCAGCAGCTCATGCGCCTCGCCACCGAACGATTCCAGCGCTGCCTTGGTGTCGGCGGCCAAGCTGCCGAAGGGCAGGTGCGGCCACTCGAAGAGGCCCCAGTAGAGGGTCGGCAGGCCCAGCTTGCTGGCCGAGACCAGGACCCAGCCGGTGAGCGGCAGCGCGATCATGATCGTGTAGAAGAGGACATGGGTCGCCTTTGCGGCGAAGCGCTCCCAGCCGGTCATCCCAGCCGGCAGCTCCGGCGCACGATGGGTCAGCCGCCAGACCAGCCGCAACAGGCTGAGGATCAGCACCGTCAGGCCCAGCGACTTGTGCCACTGGTAAACCTGGAAGGCGAGCATCTGGGTCGCCTGCTCGGTCAGCGCATCCACCATCCACAGCCCGCTGACGAGCTGCAGGATGATGGCGAGCGCGATGAGCCAGTGCAGCGCGATCGCTACGGAACTGTAGCCTTGTGTCACCTGGCTCATCGCCGCTCTCCTTTTGGGTCAGGGTTAGCCAGCTACTTCTGCTGGATGAACTCGGCCTCGATGATGAGGCGGACCTCGTCGCCGACCGCCGGGACCATGGTCGCCATGCCGAACTCGGAGCGCTTGATCGTGCCGGTGGCGGAAATGCCGAGCGCGCCGGCGTCGACGAAGGGGTGCTTGGGCATGGCTCCGTTCAGGGTGACGTCCAGGGTCACCGGCTTGGTCACCCCACGGAAGGTGAGGTCACCCTCGACCGTGCCGCTGTTCGGACCGGTGCGGGTCATCTTCGTCGAGGTGAAGACGATCTCGGGATAGGTGCCGGCATCGAACCAGGCCGGCTCCATGGTCAGCTCCTTGTCGAAGTCCTTGACCTCGGGATTGGGGAAGTCAGTGCGCAGCGACAGGGGATCGACCTCGACCACCAGGGTCGAATTCTCGGGCTTCTCGGAATCCAGCACCAGGGTCGCGTTCATCCCAGTGAAGCGAGCGGTGAAGTTGGACAGCCCCATGTGGCTCACCTTGAAGTGCAGGGAGGTGTGGCTGCGGTCCATGACGTAGGTGCCCGAGGGCGCGGGAAGCGGATCGCCGATCTTGGCGAGCTCCGCCGAGGCGGGGCCGGTGAAGGCAAGGCCCGCGACGGTGAGGACTGCGGCCACGGCCGCGACTTTGGTAAGGCGCATTACAAGAAACTCCTTTGCCAAGCGCTGGTCGAATGGCCCGCCGGTCCACCAGAGGAACAGCCGGCAGAGCCGGGTCATACGGCCTGCGCTCACCCACCACGGGCCAGCGTCCAAGCACGCAGGACGCCAGGTAAGGGGCCCATTGCGGAGAGACAATGCGGGGGATAGCGAACAGAGAGTTTCAAATATGGAACAATAACGACTTTACGCGCGGCCTCAAGCTCGCGACCGCAGCACAGCGCGGGTTTCGCGACGGAAGACAGGGCAGAGGCGCCGGCCGGGACAGTGCCCGGCTCAGGTCACGCAGCTTCACAACTGCGAGAGTAGGGCAAGGGGCTGGATGACGGTTTCTAGATATGCTCGCTGTGGCCATCGACCGCCAGGGCTTGGCCGTTGATCGCGGTACCGGCCGGGGTCGCCAGGTAGAGCACGGTGCCGGCGACCTCCTCGGCGGTCACGAAGCGCTGCAGCGAGGAGGCCGAGGCGTAGTTCGCGCGCACCGCCGCCTCGCTCTGACCGGTCTTGGCGGCCTCGGCGGCGATCACCCGGTCCATGCGCGGCCCCTCGACGGCGCCCGGACAGATCGCGTTCACCCGGATGCCCTCCGGTCCCAGCTCCATCGCCATGCTCTTGGTCAATCCGATAATACCCCACTTCGCGGTGGCATAGGGCGTGCGGCGCGGATAGCCCATGAGGCCCGCGGTCGAGGAGAAGTTCACGATGGCCCCGCCGCCGGCCGCACGCAGCAGCGGGATCGCCGCCCGGCTGCAGAGGAAGGTGGCATCGAGATTGACCCGCAGGCAGGCCTGCCAGTCGGCCAGCTCCAGGTCCTCCAGCAGGCCGGTCGGACCGGCGATGCCGGCGCAGTTCACCAGCACGTCCAGCCCGCCCAGCGCCTCTTCGGCGGCGGCGAAGAGGCCGGCGACCGAGGCCTCGTCGCTGACGTCGGCCGCGAAGCGCCCCCAGTCATCCGGCACTGCCGCCAGCGCCGTCTCGTCCAGGTCGCAGACGAAGATCCTGGCGCCCTGGGCGGCGAAGGTGCGGCCGATGGCCAGGCCGATGCCGCCGGCACCGGCGGTGATCACGACCCGAAGGCCGGAGGGAAGCTGCAGCATGGACGGACTCCTCGGACGTTGTGCGCTCGCTCTAGCTTCCTGATTCCAAAGCATAAGCGCGTCGCGAACACCTTCATTCGCCGAGCAACCGCTCTAGCAGCTTGTGGCGGGGAACGCAGCAAGACTTTGCGGACTTGCACTCTGCGTGCCGAGCGGCCTCAATGGCGCCCGGAAACAACAGACCATAGGACGCAAATCATGTTCAGTCCGAAGCCCCTGGCAATCGCCGCCGCACTGGCCGTGCTGGCCTGCTCCGCCACCGCCCAGGCCGAGACCCGGGTGACCTACAAGTCGGCCAAGACCGGCTCCTCCTACTACCAGATGGGCGTCCAGCTCGCCGAAGCGATCAAGGAAGGCACCGACGGACAGATCATCGTCACGGTCGAGGAGAGCCAGGGCTCGGTGCAGAACGTGATGGAGGCCGCCCAGCGGCCCGGCAACTACGTCTTCACCACGCCGCCGGTGCTGGTGAGCCTGGCCCAAAAGGGCAAGGCCATGTTCGAGGGCAAGAGCAATCCCAAATTCGAGGAGATCCGCGCCCTCTTCCCGATTCCCTCGCTCACCATGCACTTCGTCGTGCGCGCCGACGCCGGGGTGACCAGCTTCGAGGACCTGGCCGGCAAGACGATCCTGCTAGGCAAGGGTTCCTTCGGCGCCAGGGAGGGCGAGAAGTACCTCGACCTCTTCGGCCTGAAGGACAAGGTGGAGCTGGCCGACGCCGAGCTCTCCAATGCCGGGCCGGCCCTGAAGAACGGCCAGATCGACGGCTTCGTCACCGCCGGCTCCTATCCCGCCCCCAACGTGATCGAGGCGGCAGCCGGCACCGGCGTCGTCATCCTCTCGCTGACCGACGAACAGATCGCCGCCACCAAGCGCACCAAGATGGTGATTCCGGCCGGCACCTATGCCGGCCAGGAGGAGGACATCGTCACCACCTCGCTGCCGGTCGTCGCCTACACCACCACCCAGATGGACGACGCCACCGCCTACGAGATGACCAAGGCCTTCTGGGAAGAGAAGGCTAAGATGGCGGAAAGCGCCGCCTGGTGGGCCGGCGTGAACCAGGGCCTGATGGAGAACATCACCGGCAAGATCCATCCCGGCGCCCTGAAGTACTATGAGGAGGTCGGCTTCCCGATCACCGACGCCCAGCGCTAGCCGCTCGGGCTGGGCGGTGCGGCGGAACCGCTCCGCTGCGCCGCCTTGCGTCCGAAGCAGGGGACTTGAGCGTAAAGGACGCGTGCAAGCAAGTCCTCAGCCCTCTAAGGCCGGCGGAGAGCGCCTAAAGAGAGAACGGAGTAGACCGAGCAGCAATGTCGTTACCCTTGCGGCTGATCTGGAGTGCCTTCGGCGCGCTGTCGATCGGCTTTCATCTCTGGCTGGTCTTTTCCGGATTGGTACCGAACCTGGTCAGCCGGCCGCTGCACATGGCACTGGCGCTACCCTGGATCTTCCTCTTCGCAGCCCGTAGCCGCCTGGCGAAGCTGACCGGTGTCCTCTTCGCTGCGGTCGGCATCGCCGCCTGCCTCTACATCGCCGTCAACCAGTCCGCCCTGGGCGACCAGTACGGCTTCCTCGAGGGCGGGCTGCAGCAGGCGATCGCCATCGTCCTGCTGCTGGTGACCCTGGAGATGGCACGCCGCGCCATCGGCTGGCCGCTGCCGCTGGTGGCGGCGCTGGCGCTGGCCTACGGCCTCTGGGGCGAGGCGGTGCCAGGCGAGTTCGGCCACCCCGGACTGCCGCTCTCCAGCTTCCTCGGCAACCTCACCATCGCCGAGGGCGGCCTCTGGGGACAGCTCACCGGCATCTCGGTCAGCGTGGTCGCGGTCTTCGTCATCTTCGGCGCGGTGCTGAACGCCGGCGAGGCCGGCCAGGGCTTCATGAACCTGGCCTCGGCCGCGGCCGGGCGGCTGCGCGGCGGCGCCGCCAAGGTCTCGGTGCTCTCCTCGGCGCTGTTCGGCTCGATCTCCGGCTCGGCCTCGGCCAACGTGGCCTCGACCGGGGCGATCACGCTCCCGGCCATGACCAAGCTGGGCTATCCGAAGCGCCTGGCCGGCGCGGTCGAGGCCGTCGCCTCCTCGGGAGGGCAGATCATGCCGCCGCTGATGGGGGCCGGCGCCTTCGTCATGGTGGAGCTGACCGGGGTTCCCTACACCGGCATCATGGCGGCCGCCCTGCTGCCCTCCTTGCTCTACTTCCTCACAGTCTGGGTCGGCATCGACGCCTATTCGCTGCGCCACGACCTCAGCGGCCTGCCCGAGGACCAGCGCCCCGCGCTGCGCGCCGTCGTCATCACCAGCGCCTTCTTCCTGGTGCCCTTCGCGGTGCTGCTCTGGGGCATGTTCGGGCCCGGCTACACGCCGCAGTACGCCGCGTCGCTCTCGATCCTGGCCGGCGCGCTGCTGCTGCAGGTGGACGGCCGCCTCACCTTTTCCTGGCGGCGCAGCCTGGCCCGCTTGGAAGAGGTCTGCCTGCTGGCCGGCAAGCAGATCGCCACCATCGCCGCCATCATCCTCTGCGCCTCGCTGGTGATCGGCGTGCTGGCTGCCACCGGGCTGGGGGTAAAGATCACCTCGCTGATCCTCTCCGGCTCCGGCGGCCTGCTCTGGCCAGCCCTGCTGCTGACCGCGCTGGCCTGCCTGATCCTGGGCATGGAGGTGCCGACCACCGCGGCCTATGTGATCTGCGTCTCGATTGCCGGCCCGGCGCTGCAAGAGCTCGGGGTACCGCTGTTGCTGGCCCACCTCTTCGTGTTCTGGTTCGCGCTGCTCTCCACCATCACCCCGCCGGTCTGCGGCGCGGTCTTCATCGCCGCCGGCATGGTGGGGGAGAACTGGCTGAAGGTTGCTGTCACGGCGATGGCGCTGGGCCTCGGCCTCTACGTCGTGCCGCTGGCGATGGTGGCCGAGCCCTCGCTGATCGCCCTGGCCGAGACCCCGGTGCGCAGCGTTCTGGCGGCGGTGGTGGTCGGCATGGGCCTGGCCGCGCTCTCCTACGCCGTGATCGCGCCCTTGCGCCTGGTCGTCCGCCTGCCGCTGGCCGCCCTGGGCTTCGCACTGCTGTTCCTGCGCCCGCTCTCCTACCTCTGGTCGTGAGACCGGCGGCGGATCGCAACGCCGCTTCCTTTTCCGCGCGTTTGGGAGTAGAATTACCACTGATAGAGCGTTCGTCCTGAGCAACCACAGCCGAACCTGCGCCATCGCGCAGGTGGGGCAACAAGCCCGAGGGCACCAGGAGGACCGTGACATGAGACGCAACCTTGTACCCTGCTTGGCCGTCCTGCTGCTGGTCCTCACCCGGCCGGGCCTCGCCTACGCCGACGCGGGCAAGCTCGATTCCTACGAATACAAGCTGATGCTGCAGGCCGATCGCTTCGCCGAGAGCGAGCGGACCGAAGCCCTGCAGCAGCTCTGGTCCCAGGACCTCGCCGCAAGACTGGCCGCGCTTGCCGGGGCCAGCCCGAAGGGCAAAGCCTTCATGCTGAAGAACGACCGCGCGGTCCGCTTCTGGGACAGCGCGACCTGCCTCCTCGACAGGAGCGGCTACTCTTTCCGCGAGCGGGTCGAGATCGAGGACGGCGAAGAGGACGCCAAGGAGCGCGAGGTGACCTTGAAGTTCCGCGGCGACAACCGCACGGCGGCTGCCGGGAAGGACCTCAGCGCCGAGAACAAAGGCAAGACCAAGTTCGAGGTGGACGTGGGGGCAATGAAGGGCCAGGCGGAAGGCCAGCGCCAGCTCTTTTCGAAGTCCACCAAGCAAGACATCAAGGCTGGGAAGAAGCTGAACAAGCTGGACGATCCGCTGGGGCTCTACCCGGGCCTCGGCGACGATCTGAACGCCGCCGGTCAGACCGTCGACCCCAAGGCGCCGCTTCTTATCGTCTCCGGCCTGACGGCCCATGAACTGGTCTTCGATGGTCCCGTCGCACTGCTGGGAGACGACGAGGCCGCCTTTTCGCTGACCCTCTGGTTCGACGACTCGACCGGCAGCCTCGACCAGCCGCTGCTGGCCGAACTCTCCTTCATCTTCAAGACCGACGACGGGGAGGTCTCACCGGAAACCCTGGCCCTGGCGAACGGTCTCTTCAAGGCGATGTTGGCCCTGCCGCAGCGCGACGCCTCGGCCGAGACCAAGACTCGGTTCGTCTACACGTTTGAGGGCTTCTGTCCTGGCTAGGAGCGCCTTGCTCCCTAGCGCCGGATCACGGGATCAGGTGCTTGGCGAGATACAATAGGCGTCAGGCTCCGGCCACGCTGCACACACTTACTTGTCTGCTGCGGCCCCATACATTATTCTTAGTGCCAAATTTTTCTTAAAATCAGACATCGGATGACACAATCAACCCCGACCCCCTCTCCATCACACACTGTTAGCGCAGTCGATGTTCTAATTTCTGGAGATGTTCTACGAATAGTCTTAGACGGCACGCCGAAATTGAGAGCGAGAAACGCGCTCGAAGCCCTGCAAGAACTACGCGCCGAGCATGAAGACTTCCGGAGCTTCGTCATCGATCCGCCGCGCGGACACCCGGGAGTCGATGCTTGCCTGTTGCTACCGCCCTTCTCACCCGATGCCATACGGACGGCCATCATTGCCGAGCATTTTGGCTACGCCCCGGTTGCGGGCACACCGTTGCTGGCCTCCGCAGCCGCACTGATCGAGACCGGCCAGGTTTCAGTCCGCGAACCGGAGACGCGCCTCGTCTTCGATACGGCACAGGGCAAGACCGAGGTCATTGCCAGCATCAAGGACGGACGCTGTCTCGCGCTGAGGTGGATCACAGTCCGCCCAAGGATTATAGCTCACAATCAAGGCTTTACCCTTGAGGCCCGGCGCGTTGTCCCTGCTAGCGTGATCTCTCCGGGCTTGCCCTACCTGGTAGCGCGCGCCGCGGATATGGGGGTCAGTCTGGCGGATGCGGAGGCCCTCGGCGCAGCAGGAGCCATGTTGAGCCGGGCGGCTGGAGAGCAACTGCCTCTGCGGCAGGTAGAGATGGAGCAGGATCTGGACGCCTACCTCGTCATGGTCGCAGACGATCTCTTCGATCGGGGCCAGGGAGAAGCGGCCCAGGTGCAGGCTGCGTTCGTCTCGCCAACCGGGGAGATTGCGAGAATGCCGACCGCTACCGGCACGCTGAGCGTGGCGGCCCACTTCATCGACAAGGGCCAACTGGCGGCCGGCCAGTTCCTGCAAGTCACCTCACCAACCGGCCACAGCCTCACCGGCCGGATCGATGCCACGCGTGCGAGCGTCGAGGGCTCAGCCCGAGTCGTCTCCCTGCTACAGCTCGTTGCCGATCCGCTCGACGAGCGGGCATCGCCCTCAATGTGAGCGCCTCAGCCCTCGCCCCCCTCAGGCCGCCAGCCTGCGCCGGCAGTAGCAGGAGGCGTGGACCTTCACGTCCGCGCGGCCGAGCGCCAGGTCCAGGCGCTGCTTGATCATCGGCGCCTCCTTAGTGTCCTGGCGCTTGCTCAGGCACTCGTAGAGACCATGCAGGCTCCAGATGTTGTCGGGGTGCTGGCAGGCGCGGCTGAGCTTGCCGTCGAGCCCCAGGTCGGCGCGGTAGACCGCTTCCGCCTCGGCGGTGCGCCCCTGCTCCAGCAGCAGGGCGCCGAGCGCGTGGCGGGTCGGCTGCATCCAGCCCCAGGGCTCGTCGTAGGGCAGCGCGTCGTCCAGCTCCACCGAGCGGCGCAGATGGGCGAAGGCCTGGTCGAAGTTGCCGCGGCGGTACTCCAGCTCGCCGTTCAGCATCTCCTCGGCGATGTCCAGCAGGTCGCAGCAGGTATTGTTGTGCACCAGGCGGCTCTCCGGGACCTTCGCCTTGGCCGCCAGGAAGGCGGCCTTGGCTTGCTCCGCCTCGGCGACGTTGCCCAGCGCCGAGTGGGCCACCGACTTGGCATAGAGCATCATCGCCGTGGTGACGCAGTAGAGCTCGCGGTCCTCCGGCAGTTCCTGCTCCAGGATCTCGTGCCAGCGGCCGAAGCGGATCAGCACGTGCTGCTTCATCGGGATGTAGCCCTCGATGAAGTCGGCCATCGGCGGCGAGGGCAGGCGCAGCAGTGCCTCCGGCGTGGTCGCGATCAGCTCCTCGGCCGCATCGAGCGCCGGCTGGTACTGGCCCAGGAACATCGCGCCGTAGATGGCGAAGTGGTAATTGTGGATGCGGTAGGCCGAGTAGAAGTTCATCGGCCCGACCTGCTCCAGGTACTTGCGATCGGCGACGATGGCCTTCCAGTTGTCCACCACCACGTCCTGGTAGTGGCCGCAGAGCACGTCGATGTGGGTCGGCATGTGGCGCAGGTGCCCGGCGTCGGGAACCAGCTCGCGCAGGCGGTCGCCCTGGCGCAGCGCGCGCTGCGGGAAGGGCGACATCTCCATCAGGTGGACGTAGAGGTGCAGCAGGCCCGGGTGGCTCCAGCTCTCGGGCTGGTTATCGAAGGCGCGCTCCATCACCGCGACCGCTTCTTCGGTGCCGGCACCCTCGGCCACACCGCCGCTCGAGAGGTTCCACATCTTCCAGGGCGTGCGATTCATGATCGCCTCGGTGAAGATGGTCAGAACCTCCAGGTCGTCGGGAAAGCGCTGGTAGACCGCGCGCATGGCGTCAGCGAAGGCGTCGTTCCAGGGCGACTGGTCGTCCAGGGGCTGGCTCTGCGGATAGCGGGCGGGCAGCGCCTCGATCAGGGCCTGCTCGACCGCCGTGGCGCCCTCCTTCAGCGCCATGGCCTTGGCCGTCTCTTCGACGGCACGTGCCAGCGACTGCGCCTTGTCGGCCGGATCAAAGAGATGCCAGGGCTTGTTGTAGTTGGGGCCGATGGCATAGGCGATGCCCCAGTGCGCCATCGCGAGTTTCGGATCGTGCTCCAGGGCCTTCTCGAAGCAGCCGATGGCCTCTTCGTGATTATAGCCGTAGATCCAGTTCAGCCCGCGATCGAACCAGAGCTGCGCCGCCTCGACCGTGGTCGAAACCTGTCGGCCATAGCTGCCGAGATCGTAGTAGTCCATTCCTTCCGCCCTCGCCGTTCGCTTCTGCCTCCTCCGAACCCTGGCCAGAATGCCGCAGGCAGGGGCCAGGCGAAAGCGCAAACTCCCTGCAGAGCGGCTGTTCAGAACCGACCCGACCTGCGAGACTCCGGCAGTGACGAACGAGGAGGACAAGCGATGAGCGAAGAGGGCGGCTGCCAGTGCGGCGCGGTGCGCTACCGGATCGATCCGGGCCCAAGCACCCTTTACGTCTGTCACTGCGCCGAGTGCCGCAAGCAGTCGGCCTCGGCCTTCGGGATCTCTGTGCAGGTGGAGCGTGCAGCCCTGACCCTGCTCTCCGGCAGCCCCGCGGTCTGGACCCGGCCGACCGACAGCGGCACCACCCTGGACTGCCGCTTCTGCCCGACCTGCGGCAGCCGGGTCTGGCACGAGTACGGGCCGGACTCGCCACGGATCACGGTGAAGGGCGGCTCGCTGGACGACCCGCCGGACATCGGCCGGGCGATCCACATCTGGACCAAGCGCAAGCTGGCCGGGGTGGTTATCCCGGAGGGCGCCCAGCAATTCCCCGCCGAGCCCGCGTAGCTTGGCGCATCTTGGCGCGCTTGTGCGGGCGCGCGCGCGCCTCCAAGTGATGCCCAGTCCCCCTGCCCGCCATTGCGGGCCGCATCGAAGGAGTTCCGCGGCTGAGATGAGTGTGCACCCTTGATCGACGCCACGGCACTGCTCCGCCTGGTCGGGCGCACCCGCCTCGCCCGACTCAAACGCGAGGACCCGATCGCCAGCCAGCGCCGCGCACTTTCGCGGCTGCTCGCCAAGGCGGCCGACACCCGCTTCGGCCGCGACCACGGCTTCGCCGGAATCAGCGGGATCGAGGACTTTCAGGCCAAGGTGCCGCTGCGCATCTTCGAGGACTTCTGGGAGGACTACTGGAAGCGCGACTTCCCACGCCTGGCCGGCGCCTCCTGGCCAGACAATCCCACCTACTTCGCCAAGACCTCCGGCACCACCACCGGCGCCAGCAAGTACGTGCCGGTCACCCGGCCGATCCTGAAGGCCAACAATCGCGCCATGCTGGATCTGTTGTCCTTCCATCTGGTGAAGCGGCCGGAGAGCCGCTTGCTGGCCGGACGCAGCTTCATGCTTGGCGGCAGCACCGGGCTGGAGGACGTGGGCGACGGCATCCTTGCCGGCGACATGTCGGGCATCGCCGCCATCGAGGTGCCGCGCTGGGCCGAGTTCTTCTTCTACCCGCCCCAGGACCTCGCCCGCATCCCCGACTGGGAGAGCCGGATGGCAGCCCTGGCCGAGGATTCACCCAAACACGACATTCGCCTGATCGGCGGCACCAGCAGCTGGGTGCTCTACTTCCTGCAGATGCTGGACGAGCGGCCCGGCGGCCTCGACGCGCTCTATCCCAATCTCGAGCTCATGGTCTACGGCGGGGTCAGCTTCCTGCCCTATCGCAACCAGTTCGCCCGCCTGCTGGCCGGCCGCAACGTCGACCTGCGCGAGGTCTATCCGGCCAGCGAAGGCTTCCTCGCCTTCGCCGACCGCGGCGTCGGCGAGGGCCTGCGCCTGCAGACCGACGGCGGCCTCTTCTACGAGTTCGTGCCGGTCGAGGACCTGGAGAGCGAGCAGCCGCGCCGCTTCTGGCTGGGCAACGTCGAGACCGGCGTGAACTATGCCGTGGTGCTGAGCAGCCCGGCCGGCCTCTTCTCCTACGTGATCGGCGACACCGTGCGCTTCGTCAGCCTGGCCCCGCCTCGGATCCTGGTCACCGGCCGCACCTCGACCTCGCTCTCCATGTTCGGCGAGCATCTGATCGAGGAGGAAATCCAGATCGCGATCAGCGAGGCCAGCGCCGCCCTGGGTCTGGAGGTGCCGGACTTCTCCGTCGGCGCCCTCTTCCCCGAGACCGACGGCGGCCGGGGACGACACCTCTACATCGTGGAGTTCTCCGGGAAGCAGCCGGGCCCGGACGTCTGCGCCGAGTTCATCGGCCGTATCGACCGGACCCTGATCGAAGGCAACGACGACTACAGCGACCACCGCGACGGCGACATGCAGATGCAGGCGCCGGAGCTGCTGGTGGCGCCGCCCGGGACCTTCGTCGCCTGGATGAAGGCGCGCGGCAAGCTGGGCGGACAGAACAAGGTCCCACGCGTGATCAACGACGAGGCGCTGCTGCGGTCGCTGATCGCGGCCGCCCGCGCCTGACCCCCAACCGCGTCACTCCAGCGCCTCCTGCCAGAAGGCGACGGACTGCGAGTTGACCGGCTGGCCGGCGCCGAGATGGCGGGCCATGATCGCGCGGAGGAAGCCCTCCGCCGCCTCGAGCCCAACCAGCATGCGCACCGCGCGGACGATCCGGGTGATACGCAGGTGGTTGTGGTCATAGGCCCTGAGCCAGTGGTCATTCTCCTCGTAGAAGCGCTGCATGCGTGACGCGCCACGCAGCAGGGCCTGCTGCAGGCTTTCGTCGCCGCGGATGAGATCGCGCTCGGCCGCGCTCAGCACCGGCGAGCCCGGGACCGCACGGCTAGGCTCCCTCAGCGGAAAGAGCCACTGGATGTAGTCGTGCGCCGCTTCCAGCTCCGCATCGGAAAAGGCCAGGACCTGATCTAAGGTCCGACCGCTTCCGTCCGGCCCTTGGCCCGAGAGGAACGCAATCAAGGGCGTAGCCACGCCGTCCTCCTCTACAAAGAGTCGGTCGGCGGCAAAAACAGCCGCCACTGCAGATGTTGCTTTACTGGAAGCACCCCACCACGCCAGCCTGTGTCACTGCTTTGCTGACAGTCTAGAGGATCAGCCATGACCGGGAAACCTCAGCGCGTCTTCATCACCGGCGGTGCCTCCGGGATCGGGCTCGCCATGGCGGAGGCCTTCCTGGCACAGGGGGCTCTCGTGACCCTTGCCGACCGCGCCGCCGAGGCGGCCGAGACCGCACGCGCCGGGCTGCAGTCGGCCTTGGACGAGCCGGAGCAACGAGTCTGGGCCATGGGCGCCGACGTGGTGCAGGCGGCCGAGCTGGCGCAGGCCGTGACCGCGGCGGCACGCGCCATGGAGGGCTTGGACGTGGTGATCGCCAACGCCGGCATCGGCGTCGTGAAGCCCTTCCTCGACACCACGCCGGAGGAGTTCGAGGCGGTGCACGCCGTGAATACCCGCGGCGTCTTCCACACGCTGCGCGCCGGCGCGCGCGAGATGATCGCCCGCGGCCAGGGCGGCACCTTGCTGGTGAACGCCAGCGTGACCGGGCTCAGGGCCTCTGCCAACCGCACCGCCTACGGCTCTTCCAAGGCGGCGGTGATCAACCTGGCCCAGATCGCCGCCTTGGAGCTGGCGCCGCAGGGTATCCGCGTCAACACCATCTGCCCCGGCCCGGTCGACACCCCGCTCACCCGCGAGATGCACGACCCCGGCACCCGCCACGAGTGGGAGAGCCGGGTCCCGATGCACCGCTATGGCAGCCCAGCGGAGATCGCAGCGCTGGCGGTCTTCCTGGCCAGCCCCGCCGCCAGCTACATCACCGGCCAGGCGATCGCGGTTGACGGCGGCTGGACCAGCAGCGGATTGCTGCCGACGGTCTAAAAGGCGGAAGCACGGGCGCATCTTAAGCGGGCAGGCGCGAGCGAGATATCTAGCGGCCTCACCGGACAGCGGGTAATCTTCTTACCGTCGCCCTCCGGGGGGCAGAAACAGGCCGAAGAGCGGCCGCGAGAGGAGACATGGCGCCTATCGAGCAGTTTCTCCGCGATCACAGGATCGAGGAGGTGGAGTGTCTGGTGCCGGACATGGCCGGCATCGCGCGCGGCAAGATCCTGCCGGCGCAGAAGTTCCTGAAGGGCATGCGCTCGGAAGGCCTGCGGATCGCCGACAGCGTCTTCAGCCAGACCGTGACCGGCGGCTATCCCGACGACGACGTGATCTCCGAGACGGTCGGCGACGTCTACCTGGTGCCCGATCCCAAGACCATTCGCCTGGTCCCCTGGTACGACGAGCCCACGGCTCAGGTCATCTGCAACGCCTTCTCCTTCGACGGCGAACCGATCACCATCGCCAGCCGCTACGTGCTGAAGCGGGTGCTGGACCTCTACAAGGAGCAAGGCTGGCTGCCCATCGTGGCGCCGGAGCTGGAGTTCTTCCTGGTCGACGTGAACACCGACCCCGACTATCCGCTGGAGCCGCCGATCGGCCGCTCCGGCCGGCGCGAGACCTCGCGCCAGGCCTACGGGCTGGATGCGGTCAACGAGTTCGATCCGCTGTTCGAGGAGGTCTACGACTTCTGCGATGCGCAGGAGATCGACGTGGACACCCTGATCCACGAGGCCGGTGCCGCGCAGATGGAGATGAACTTCAACCATGGGCCGGCACTGCAGCTCGCCGACCAGGCCTTCCTCTTCAAGCGCACGGTGCGCGAGGCGGCGCTACGCCACAAGGTCTACGCCACCTTCATGGCCAAGCCGATGCAGGGCCAACCCGGCAGCTCCATGCACATCCACCAGAGCGTGGTGGACATCAAGACCGGCCAGAACCTCTTCGCGCACGCCGCCAACGGCCGCAACACCAAGCTGTTCCAGGCCCACATCGCCGGCCTGCAGAAGTTCCTGCCGGCAGTGATGCCGCTGATGGGCCCGAACGTGAACTCCTACCGCCGGCTGCTGCGCGATTCCGATGCGCCGATCAACACCCACTGGGGCACGGAGAACCGCACCGTGGGGCTGCGCGTGCCGCGCTCGGAGGCCAAGGACCGGCGCATCGAGAACCGCCTGGCCGGGGCCGACTGCAATCCCTATCTGGCAATTGCAGCCTCGCTTGCCTGCGGCTACCTCGGTATGGTGGGCAACCTCAAGCCCAAAGCAGAGGTCAAGGGCAGCGCCTACCGCCTGGCGCACACCCTGCCGCGCACGCTTCAGGACGCCCTGCACCGCTTTGGCAGTAACCGACAGGTGAAGGATGCCCTGGGAGAGGACTTCGTCCATGCCGTGGTCGCGGTCAAGGAGGCGGAGTTGGCCGAGTATCAGGAGGTGATCTCGTCGTGGGAACGCGAGCACCTGCTGCTGAACGTTTGATCTCGATCAATGCAGGCTGGCGAGAGCCGGCCTCAAGCTGGTTAGGGACTTGATGACCGCACGCACGCTTCATAGCGATCTTTTGATCCTCTGCGCCCGGGTCGGCTTTCTGGTCTAGAAGCGCCGATTGCACGAGAGCTGTCGCAGAGGACAAGAGATGACTATGGAGTAGATTGAGATGAACGAACCGCTACGCAACACGACCCGCCATTGGAAGGCGCTGGAGCAGCGCCACCACCTCGCCCCCTTCACCGACTATAAGGATCTGGGGGCGGGCGGCGGTGCGCGCATCATCGTCAAGGCCAAGGGCTGCACCCTGGAAGACAGCGAGGGTGGCCGCATCCTGGACGGCATGGCCGGCCTGTGGAACGTGAACGTGGGCTACGGCAGGACCGAGCTGGCCGACGTGGCCCGCAACCAGATGCTGGAGCTGCCCTACTACAACACCTTCTTCAAGACCGCCCACCCGCCGGTGGCCGAGCTGTCGGAGAAGCTGGCCGAGATCACCCCGGACGGTCTGGAGAAGGCCTTCTACGGCTCCTCCGGCTCCGAGGCCAACGACACCATGGTGCGCCTGGTCAAGCGCTACTGGAACCTGATGGAACGGCCGGAGAAGAAGGTCATCATCTCACGTGAGTGGGCCTACCACGGTTCCACCATGGCGGCCGCCAGCCTGGGCGGGATGACGGCGATGCACCGCATGTCGGACCTGCCGCTATCGGGCTTCGCCCACGTCATGCCGCCCTACCAGTACCACTTCGGCGAGGATGGCGAGAGCGAAGAGGACTTCGGCCTGCGCGCCGCCAAGGCGCTGGAGGACAAGATCCTGGAGCTGGGGCCGGAGCGGGTGGCCGCCTTCATCGGCGAGCCGGTCATGGGTGCCGGCGGCGTGATCATCCCGCCGGAGAGCTACTGGCCGGAGATCCAGCGGATCTGCCAGGAGTACGACGTGCTGCTGGTCGCCGACGAGGTGATCTGCGGCTTCGGACGCACCGGCTCCTGGTTCGCCAGCGATACCTTCGGCATCAAGCCCGACCTCATGACCATGGCCAAGGGCATCACCTCGGGCTACCTGCCGCTCTCCGCGCTGATGGTGGGTGAACGGGTCTCGCAGGCGCTCTACGAGAAGGGCGGCGAGTTCCAGCACGGCTACACCTACGATGGCCACCCGGTGGCCTGCGCCGTGGCGCTCGCCAACATCCGCCTGATCGAGGAGGAAGGCCTGGTCCAGCGGGTCGCCGAGGACGTTGGCCCCTACCTGCTGAACAGCCTCAACGAAGCGCTGAAGGACTCGCCGCTGGTCGCCGAGGTGCGCTGCAAGGGGCTGATGGGCGCGATCGAGCTGACCCTGCCGGAGGGCGTCGAGAAGCGCTCCGAGGAGGCCGGCAAGCGTGGCCGTCAGGTGCGTGACCGGATGATCCAGACCGGCCTGATGATGCGGGCGGTCTGGGACACCCTGGTCTTCTCGCCGCCACTGGTGATCACCCGCGACGAGATCGACCAGCTAGTCGAAACCACCAAGGCTGCGATCGACTACGTGGCCGAAGCAGAGGGTCTGGCCTAACCGACTGATCCGGGTCGACGGCAGGCCGCCGTCGGCCCGGACCCAGCAAGACGCCCGGGAGAGGTGCCAGATGGTTGGAAAGACAGGTGCCATGCCGAGAGGAGCGAGGCCATGAGCGACAACGAGATGACCATGAGCGCGGCCGACAACGAGTTGGCGGTACCGCCGCCACCGCGGGAAGCCGCCAGCAAGGACGAAGGGGTCATGATCGGCGGCGTCTCACCCGACCCGGTCCCGCCCTCGCCGCCACGCCTCTTCGAGGCGGTGCCACGCTTCTCGGCCCCCTCGCCGCGAAACCCGCGCTTCAGCTTCTCCACCCTCGGCGGGCGACCGATCGCGCTGACCTTCTTCGGCTCCGCCGCCACACCCAAGGCGCAAGAGCTGGTGAAACAGTTGCAGGCGGCGTCCGACGCCACCCGCGCCAACGGTCCGATCTTCTGCGGCGTCTCCAGCGATCCGCAGGACGAGCAGCGCCTGCAGGAGCGGCCGACCTTTATCCTCTTCTGGGACCATGACCGCCGCCTGGCCGAGTGCTACGGCGTCGCCAGCTATACCCAGGACAGCCCGCACCCGGTGTTCAAGCCGCAGACATTCATCGTCGATCCGCGCCTGCGGCTCTTCCGCGTGATCCCGATGAGCGACCCGCAGACCCATGTGCAGCAGATCCTGCAGGCAGCACAGGCCTGCGCCCTGCCGCACTTCGAGGGCCGGCAGAGCGGCTGGGCCCCGGTGCTCGAGGTACCACGCGTCTTCGAGCCCGAGCTCTGCCGCAAGCTGATCGAGTACTACGAGGGCATCGGCGGCACGCCGTCGGGCTTCATGCGCCAGCAGGACGGCAAGACGGTCGGCATCCTGGATCCCAAGTTCAAGCGCCGCCGCGACGTCAACATCACCGACCAGAACCTGATCCAGGCCGCGCGCCTGCGGGTCAGCCGCCGCCTGGTGCCGGAGATCTGGCGCGCCTTCCAGTTCCGGGTGACCCGGATCGAGCGTGATATCGTGGCCTGCTACGATGCCGAGGAGGGCGGCTACTTCAACGCCCACCGCGACAACACCACGACCGGCACCTCGCACCGCCGCTTCGCCTGCACAATCAACCTGAACAGCGACGACTACGATGGCGGCGCCCTGCGCTTCCCGGAGTACGGCGATGCGACCTACAAGCCGCCGACCGGCGGGGCCTGCATCTTTTCCTGCTCGCTGCTGCACCAGGCGCTGCCGGTGACCCGCGGCACCCGCTACACCTACCTGCCCTTCCTCTACGACGACGCGGCGGCCAAGGTGCGTGCGGAGAACTTCAAGACCATCGACGGCCGCCAGCGCGATGCCACCGGCCAGGTGATCGACGAAAGCGGCAGCGCGGCTGCCGAGTAAAGATTCAGAACGCTCGCTCTCGCACGAGGGCGCCCTGTCAAACCGGCCGGGCGCCCTTGTTGCTTTCCGCCATCAGAGCTTCAGCCAGGTGTCCAGGAACCCTTCGAACCAGCGCCCGGTCTTGGCATCGCTCTCGGCCGCCTCGGCAAGCTGATGCTCGCGGGCCTGCGCGCCAGGACGACTCAAGGCGTGGGGAAGCTGGTCGATCCAGTAGCTGTAGTGCGAGGCGTCGACCTCCGGATGGAACTGCAGCCCGAAGGCCTTGCCGAAGCGGATCGCCTGGTTCGGGAAGTGGGCATTGGTCGCCAGGCGCAACGCACCCGGCGGCAGGCCGAAACCTTCCTCGTGCCACTGGTACATGCGCGTCGGCTCCATCAGGAAGTCCCGCCCCTCGTCGGTCGGCGCGACGTCGTAGTAGCCGATCTGGTTGATGCCCTCGTCGTGCGGCGCCACCTTGGCCCCCAGGGCCGCCGCCAACAACTGGCCGCCCAGACAGAAGCCGACATAGGGCCGGTCGCTGCCGACCCACTCGGCGATGAAACGCAGCTCCTCGCGCAGGTAGGCCGTCTCCGCCTTGTCCAGATCGGTCGAGAGCATTTCGGCGCCGCCGTAGACCACCAGCGCGTCGAAGCCCTTGGCGTCGGGCAGGCCGTCGCCCTCGCCCGGACAGCAAGAGGTCGTCTCTACGCCGCGCTCTTGAAAGAAAGTCCGGGCACGGTCACGCCGCTGCGTCACCGGGTGATCGATCAGAAGGATACGCCGCATCCCGCTCCTACCTGCTCCGCCGTCAGGGCCTGCGCTCGGCCGCTAAGTCAAACCGGCAACTCAAACCGGCAACCGCGCGCTGAGAAAGGCCCGCATGTGAAACTCCGTCTGATCCCGATCATAGGCCAGGTCCGGGGCCACCGGGCAAGCCCGTCGTGCCAGGCAACCGCCGGTCATGCAGGCCTGCCCCTCCGGCGCAGCCAGGTGGCGACTGCAAGCCGCGACATCGTAGCCCGAGGCCCCGAAGGCGCCGACCGGACAGGCGGAGAGGCAGGGACGCCCGCAGCCAACACAGGGTCCGGGCGCCGCCGCGGCCGGACGCCAGCCGGCCGGCGCCTCGGCGAAGGCCAAAGCGCCGCGATAGGAATGCCAGAGCCCGTGCCGCGGATGGATCAGCAGGCCGAGCGGCGAGGACTCCAGCCCCTCTGCCCGTTGCGCCCAGCGCAGAAAGGGCCGGTAGGGCGGCCCGCCGAAGGGGAAGAGCGCCTCAGCCGAGAGCGCCTCGGCGAGCCTGCCGATCACCCGCCGGGACCAGCGGTCGAGCGGATCCGGCCGCCCGTCGCCCGCCTCCGGCGCGGCGGAGAAGGCAGGCCAGAGCGAGCCCCCGACCGCACCCACGAGCAGCAACCAGCCGACCTCGGATCCCAGTCCATCCTCGGGTAGAGGCCGCAGGCCACCCCGCGGCTCCAGCCCCTCGGCCCGGACCGCGGCCAGGATCGCGGCATAGTCGCCCGAACTCTCCTCGGTCATCGCCTGCCATTCCCTTCTCGCCGCCTGGCTGCATTGCCGGCCTGATTCGTCTTGACGCCTACGACCAGCGTCACCGATTGTCCACGAGTGACAACAGAAAATACCTAGCGGTTCCAGGTAATGCAGGATTTCGCACCACCGACGACGCCTTCTTCCGCGCCGCCAAAGCCCGAACGCTTCGGCTTCCTGCTGCTCCCCGAGTACTCGACGACCTCGCTCAGCTCCATGCTGGAGCCGATGCGTGCCGCCAACCGCCTGAGCGGCCGTGCTCTCTATGAGTGGTCAGTGATGACGGAGGACGGCGAGGCACTGGCCTCCTCCAGCGGTGTGCGCATCCTGCCCGATCAGGCACTGGGCGAGGCCGAGCGGCTGAACGCGCTGGTAGTCATCGCCGGCATGCACCCGGAGCGCTACTGCGACCGCCAGGTGATGAACGTGCTGCGCCGCCTCGGACGCCAGGGCTGTCATCTCGGGGCGGTCTCGACCGGCAGCTACATCCTGGCCAAGGCCGGTCTGCTGGACGGCTATCGCTGCACCATCCACTGGGAGCACTTCGCCGGCTTCCAGGAAGCCTTTCCCCAGCTCGACGTGACCGACGAACTCTTCGAGATCGACCGCAACCGCTTCACCTGCTCCGGCGGCACCGCGGCCATGGACCTGGCACTCTCGCTGATCGCGCTGAACCACGGGCGGGACCTGGCGACCGCGGTGGCCGAACAGTTCATCCACGAGCGCATCCGCGACCGACACGATCCCCAGCGCATGGCGTTGCGCACCCGCGTCGGCGTCTCCCACCCCAAACTGCTCCGGGTGATCGAGCTGATGGAGGCCTCGCTGGAAGAGCCGCTGCCGCGCAGCGACCTGGCCCGGCAGACCAGCCTCTCCACCCGACAGCTCGAGCGCCTGTTCCGCAAGTACCTGGGCCGCACGCCGACCCGCTACTACCTGGAGCTGCGCCTGCAGAAGGCGCGCTCGCTGCTGATGCAGACTTCCATGTCGGTGCTGGACGTGGCGCTGGCCTGCGGTTTCGTCTCGGCCTCGCACTTCTCCAAGTGCTACCGGGAGTACTATGCCAAGACGCCCCGCCAGGAGCGCCAACTGGAACCTCTCGCCGCCACCGGCACCTGAAACCGAGCGCCCAGCGCCAGGCCGAGGGAGGGGCCAGCGCATGCCAGAGCCAGCCAAGGATCGGGCACAAAGCCAGGGACGCATGATCGCCGCCGGCATGATCGGCAATGTGATCGAGTGGTACGACTTCGCCCTCTACGGCTTCATGGCGGTGGTGATCTCGGACCTCTTCTTCCCGCATGGCGACAAGACGGTCTCGCTGCTGGCGACCTACGGGGTCTTCGCCGCCGGCTTCTTCATGCGGCCACTGGGGGCGATCTTCTTCGGCCACCTGGGCGACACCATCGGCCGCAAGCCGGTGCTCTTGCTTTCGGTGGTGATGATGGTGCTGCCGACCATCGCGATCGGCATCATGCCCACCTATCAGGACTGGGGGATCCTGGCCTCGATCCTGCTGGTGGTGATCCGGCTGGTGCAGGGCTTCTCGGTCGGCGGCGAGTTCAGCTCCTCGGCCACCTTCATGGTCGAGGCCGCCCCGCTGGACCGACGCGGCCTGGCCGGTAGCTGGGCCAACTGCGGCTCGGTCGCCGGCACCCTGCTGGGCGCCGCGACACCGGCCCTGGTAATCTGGCTGCTCGGCGAGGCTACGGTCGACGACTGGGGCTGGCGCATCCCCTTCCTGCTGGGCGGCCTGATCGGCATCGTTGGCCTGGCGCTGCGCCGCGGCCTGCCGGAGGGCGAGACGCCGATCGAGAAGCGCGCGCCGGGCGACCATCCGATCGTCCGGGTCTTCCGCGAGGAGCGCGACGTGCTGGCCCGGGTGATCCTCTTCACCAGCGCCTACGGCATCCTCTACTACATCCCCACGGTCTACCTGCCGACCTGGCAATCGCTCTACAGCGAGATGAAGCTGCACCAGGCGCTCTTCATCGCCACCCTGGTGATGGCGGTGCAGATGGTGCTGGTGCCGCTGGCCGGGCGCTTCACCGACCGAGTGATGCGCCGGACCCGCTTCCTGGCGGTGATCTTCACCGCCGTCGGCCTGATCGCCATCCCACTCTTCCTGCTGACCGAAACCGGCGTCGTCTGGACGGTGATCCTGGTCTACCTGATCTTCGCCAGCCTGATCGCCGGGCCGCTGGGCGCGGTGCCGACCACCCTGGTGGAGGCCTTCGACCGCGGCCACCGCCTGACCGGCTATTCCCTCTCCTTCAACCTGGGAATGGGCTTTGCCGGCGGCACCGCACCGATGGTGGCGACCGCGCTGATCGCGCTCAGCGGCTCGCAATACGCGCCCGCGGCCTACCTCGCCTTCGCCGGCCTGGCCGGGGCTGCCGCCCTGCTGCTGCTGCGCGACCACAGCCGCGAGCCGCTGCGCTGACCCTTCACAGGGGAAAGCCATTCACCGCCGGACCCAAGCCGTCTAGACTTGCCAGGCGCCCCCGCCCGGAGGGGTACCGCTATCCAAGGGAAACAAGCCGGTGCCGGACAAGGAGGGAACTGCCTGATGGAAGAGACCTGGATCGATCGCTTTCCCGGCCTCTCGCGGCTGCCGGAAGAGATCCGCGCCACCCTGGTCTCGGGCAGTCGGGTGGTGCGGGTACCAAAGAACACCGTAATCTTCGGCCCCGGCAAGACACCGGAGAACCTGCTGCTGCTGCTCGACGGCACGGTCAGGGTGCACCAGACCTCGGAGAGCGGGCGCGAGATCGTGCTCTATCGGGTCGAGGCCGGGCAGAGCTGCGTACTCACCACCGCCTGCCTGCTGGCGCACGAGGACTACACCGCCGAGGGCGTGGCCGAGACCGACGTGGCCGCGGTCGCCATACCCCGCACGGTCTTCGACGACCTGGTCGCCCGCTCGCCGCTGTTCCGCACCTTCGTCTTCAACGCCTACTCCCGGCGCATCACCGACCTCTTCCGGGTGATCGACGAGGTCGCCTTCGGCCGGATCGACATGCGCCTGGCCCAGCGCCTGACCGCACTGGCGCACGGCCAGCCAGAGATCAAGGTGACCCACCAGCAACTGGCGACAGAACTGGGCACTGCCCGCGAGGTCGTCTCTCGCCAGCTCCAGGAGTTTCAGCGCCGCGACTGGATATCCCAGTCGCGCGGCACCATCGGCCTGTTGGACCCCGGCGCCCTGGCAGAACTGGGCGGCGGGCAACTCTGAAGCAGGCCGCCGGCAGCCCATTGGGCCAGAAAAGCTTTGGAGGCTTGCCCAACGTCAGCCTACCTTCGGGGCGGCTCGCCTTGATAGCCAAGAGACGCGCAACGGGGGAGGATGCAGCATGTTCCAACGAGCGGTAGTCATCGGATGGCTCTGCCTCTTTTCGGTCCTCGGCAGCGGACTTGCCCAAGCGGAGGGTGATTCCAGCTGCGCAAAGGCCAACGAAACTGCCACCCCCAAGTGGAACTGCTACACGATCTACGATCCGAAGATCGAGCACGTGACGATCTACGACGCCGATCTGGTCGATACCGACAAACAGAGCAAGAAGATCATCGACCGCTTCGAGAACCGCATCATCGAGAGTCCCAAGAAAAAAGTCTTGATGTGCGCGACCAATGCAGACTCAAACATCAACCCCAACTGTCAGGTCGATCCCAACAACAAACAGGCCATAAACTGGTACTGGTACCAGTACAGACAGCCTAGCATCTACAACCATATGTCAGCGCTCGCCTTCTTCGATGGCTCTTGGTACGCCATGTGGGGTAGCAACAACAAGAAGAACCCAAACAAGAAGCAGACCAAGCAACTGAAGGCCAAGGGCGAGATCCCGAAGGACCAACGCATTTACCCCAGCTTCGCGCGGACCGAGGGCCTGGCCGGCCAGCGCGTGTTCCTCTCCATGTCGCCGCAGAAGAGCGACAGCGCCGAGGGCCGCCGGGAGGCCTTCAAACAAGGCTGGAGCGACCCCGACGCCCCCGATGCCCCGCCCCAGCTATCCAACAAGGGCATCTTTCGCCAGCAACTGTTGAGGGATCAGCTTAAGCCCTTCGACGCGAAGACCAATCCGGAGAACCCAGATAACCGCCAGTGGACGCCCGAGTTGCTGGTGGTCGACGTCGATCCCGACCCGAACAAGGTGCAGGAGGAACTCTGGGCCTTCTTCACCCAGAACCTGGGCCGCGGCCGGGGCACCTTCTTCGCCCGGCTGAAGAGCGGCGACGGAGAATGGTCCGTCCGCAAGCTCAATCTGAAGAAGACCAGCCTCAACCCCAAGTCCGGCTTCGTGTTCGTCTCGGCGAACTCGATCCAACTCAAGCACCAGACGGGCAAGACCGCCGACCGCAACGGCTGGGTCCTGGTCCCGGTGACGCCCAAGAACGATACCGATCCGGACGTCATGAACGACATCGCCGTGCTCTATACCAAGGACGCCGGAAAGACCTGGGACGCCTTCCCGCGTATCACGCCCGACCCGCGCTTCGATATCTGGGAGCCGGTGCTGGTCGAGAACCCGACCACCGGGCAACTCTTCCTCTACGTCCGCAATCGCAACAAGGACAACGCACCCTCCTCGGAAATGATGGTCTATAGCACCTCCACCGACGGCGGCGACACCTGGAGCAAATTCGAGCCCATGCCGCTGGAGGTGCCGTCGCTCAGGGCGCATGCCTTCAGCATCGGCGACCGCGTGGTGCTGATCCAGCACGACTTCGAGAACGGTTTCTCCAAGCGCAAGGGCGCCCGGCAGGGCGAGCGGACCGGACGTATCGCAGACGGCGCGCCAGGCGGCAGCTTCGCGCCCACCGAACGGTTGAACATGGCGCTCTTCTTCAGCCGGACCGGAAAGATCGGCAGCTTCGTCCCAGGCATCGCCTTCACCAACAACCAGGAGGACATCCGCACCGAGAAGAATCAGCGCGGCACCTCCTATCCCCACATGACCCTGATCGACGATACGCTCTATGTGATGCACTCCTCGGAGCGCTCGATCCGGGGAGAGATCATTTCGCCGCTGCCACCGAAGAACAGCTACCTGCTGTTCCCGCGCAGTGCGGTGGAGATCTACAAGGACGGCACGCCCGGCTGGGATCGCTGTCCCGGGGATGAACCCGGTGTCGACTACAACCGCGACGACCTCTTCAAGACCTCCTACTGCACTTACAAGCCCACCACCAACGGCAAGGGCATGGGCTTCCTGACCAAGCAGGCCTCGGTCGGCGTGGAGACCGACGTCGCGGACTATGATGCCGGCCAGATGCTGCAGTTCCAGTTCGACTTCACCAGCCTGAAACCGGAGCAGTTCAAGAACGCCAAGCAGCGGATGGCCCTGCTGACCATCGGCGGCCCCGACGAGT
The DNA here is from genome assembly GCA_046233115.1 of Rhodospirillaceae bacterium N.6G. Lineage (GTDB taxonomy): Bacteria > Pseudomonadota > Alphaproteobacteria > Kiloniellales > JACOMY01 > JACOMY01. The sequence goes on from JBJXHM010000002.1 coordinate 143,767, forward strand.
ACGGCGTGGTCGAGGTCGGCCGTCCCGGCATGGCGGACAAGGTGGTCTATGTCCAGGGCGACAAGGTCACCGTGCTGGGCGACTACAGCTTCTGGAAAGCCGATTTCGGCGTACTCACGGTCTTCCTGCACAAGGACGGCGTGACCCTGGTGCTGGGCGGCAACAAGCCGGTCACCGTGAAGAAGCCGATCCGTTGGCAGAAGATCTTCCTGGGCTACGGCTACACCCAGGGAGAGGCCTACAAGGAGCAGTTCTTCAATCCGGACGGCTGGTTCCGCTTCCGCAGTGAGCACGTCAAGTCGCGGATCGTGCAGCAGGCCGACCTGCAAGCCCTTCTAGCGGCGCTGTAACGCCCCACCGGCGCGCAGGCCAGCCGCAAGGCCTGCGCGCGAGGTCGGCACGACAAAAAAACGATCCAGCCGCGGCTTCGGTGACTAGGTCACTGAGCCTGGATCCCTGCGCCTTCATAGTGGACCTACCGAAAACTGGAGGCCCACAATGACCGCGAACGTCGGAACCTTCGATCGCATCCTGCGCGCCCTCATCGGCGTGGCGCTGCTCATCCTCGCCTTTGCCAGCGGTCTGCCGCTGTTCGAAAGCGGATTCCTGAAGTGGCTGGCCGCCGTGGTCGGCGTGGTCATGCTGGTGGTGGCGCTGGTGCGCTGGTGCCCGCTCTACGCGCTGATCGGCGTCAAGACCTGCCGGGGCTAGACGATGATCGAAACCGTCTTCACCCCCTTGCAGTCGCTGGCCGGCGGGCTGCTGATCGGGTTGTCTGCCGTCATGCTGATGGCGTTGTTGGGCCGGATCATGGGGGCCACCGGCATCCTGGCAGGCGTCCTGTTGCCGGCCAGCCTGGCCGACTGGTCCTGGCGGGCCGCGGTGGTGCTGGGCATGCTTTGCGGTCCCTGGGTGGTGATGCTGGTGACCGGCAGTCTTCCCGCGATCGAGATTCCGGTGACCGGCGCCATGCTGATCATCGGCGGTCTGCTGGTCGGCGTCGGCGTCACCTTGGGATCGGGCTGCACCTCCGGCCACGGCGTCTGCGGCATCGCCCGCTTCTCGCTGCGCTCGATTGCAGCGACCCTGACCTTCATGGCCACCGCGACGATCACCGTCTTCGTCCTGCGCCACCTGCTCGGAGCCTGACCCCATGCGTATTCTCGCCGCCTACCTGGCCGGTTTGGTGTTCGGCATCGGCATCGCCATCTCCGGCATGGCCAACCCGGCAAAGGTGCTGAACTTCTTCGATTTCGCCGGAAGCTGGGATCCCAGCCTCGCCTTCGTCATGGGCGGCGCGCTCGCCGTCACCATGCTCGGCTACCGCCTGGTGCTGGCACGCCCCCGGCCGGTTTACGAGGCCAGCTTTGCCACCCCCACCCAGCGCGCCCTCACCGCCCGCCTGATCGGCGGCTCGGCCATCTTCGGCATCGGCTGGGGCATCGCCGGCTTCTGTCCGGGTGGTGCGCTGCCGGTGCTGGCCAGCGGCAATGTCGGGGTCCTGATCTTCGGTGCGGCCCTGGTGGTCGGCATCCTGGTCACCCGCCTCGCCGAACGCGGTCTCGCCCGCACCCAACAAGCCTGATGAATCTCTAGGGAGTAAAGCCGATGACGTCCTATCCCGTGAACATGGAGATGAAGCCGGAGGTCAACGCCTTCTTCGATCCGGCGACCAACACCATCAGCTACATCGTCGTGGACCCCGGTTCCAATGCCTGCGCCATCGTCGACAGCGTGATGGACTTCGACTACGCATCCGGGCGGATCAGCTACACCCACGCCGACGAGCTGATCGAGACGATCCAGAAGCGCGGACTGGCGCTGGAGTGGATCATCGAGACCCACGTCCACGCCGACCACCTGAGCGCGGCCCCCTACATCCAGTCCAAGCTGGGCGGCAAGATCGGCATCGGCGAGAAGGTGCTGGTGGTGCAGGAGACCTTCGGCAAGGTCTTCAACGAGGGCACCGAGTTCCGCCGCGACGGCAGCCAGTTCGACGCCCTCTTCAAGGACGGCGACACCTACATGATTGGCACCCTGGAGGCCTTCGCCATGGCGACGCCGGGGCACACGCCGGCCTGCATGGTGCATGTCATGGGCGACGCTGCCTTCGTCGGAGACACCATCTTCATGCCCGACGGCGGCTCGGCCCGGGCCGACTTCCCGGGCGGCGACGCAGGCACGCTCTTCGACTCCATCCAGAAGCTCTTGAGCCTGCCCGATGAGATGCGGCTCTTCATGTGCCACGACTATGGCCCCAACGGCCGCGAGATCGCCTGGGAGACCACTGTGGGCGCCGAGAAGGCCGCCAACATCCATGTCGGCGGCGGTACCTCGCGCGAGGCCTTCATCAAGATGCGCAGCGAACGCGATGCTCAGCTCGACATGCCCAAGCTGATCCTGCCCTCGCTGCAGGTGAACATGCGTGCAGGCGCGCTGCCCAAGGACGAGGACGGCCGGCCGATGATGAAGGTGCCGGTCAACGTCCTATAACGCGCGACAGGGAGACGAACCTATGGATGTGAAGACGATTACCGAGGGCTTCTCGGTCAGCCCGCAGATCAGCCCGGACGACCTGGCAGCACTGAAGGCCCGGGGCTTCCGCTCGATCATCTGCAACCGGCCGGACGGCGAGGGCGCCGACCAGCCGACCTTCGAGGAGATCGAGGCCGCCGCCAAGACCGCCGGACTGGAGGCCCGCTACATCCCGGTCAAGTCCGGCATGGTCCGCGACGAGGACGCCGACGCTTTCTCCGGTGCGATGGGAGAGCTGCCGCGCCCGGTGCTGGCCTACTGCCGCACCGGTACCCGCTCGGCCACGCTCTGGTCGCTCAGCGAGGCCAAGCAGCGCCCGCTGCCGGAGATCCTGGCGGCCACCGCGGCGGCCGGCTACGACATGAACGGCGTCGCCCGGCGCATCGCCAACGGCGGCAAGACCCCCACCGACCAGGGCGACGCACGCTTCGACGTCGTGGTGGTGGGCGGCGGAGCGGCCGGCATCTCGGTCGCCGCCAGCCTGAAGACGCGTAAGCCGGACATCGAGGTCGCGATCATCGACCCGGCCGACATCCACTACTACCAGCCCGGCTGGACCATGGTCGGCGGCGGCGTGTTCGACGCGCAATCGACCGCCAAGACCATGGGCAGCCTGATCCCGCGCGGCGTGCACTGGATCAAGGCCGCGGTCGCCGCCTTCGAGCCGAAGGACAATGCGGTGATCCTCGACGGCTGCCGCGTGGTGAAGTACACCCGCCTGGTGGTCTGCCCCGGCTTGAAGCTGGACTGGGGCAGGGTCAAGGGGCTGGAAGAGACCATGGGCCGCAACGGCGTCACCTCGAACTACCGCTACGACCTGGCTCCCTACACCTGGCAGCTGGTCCAGGGCATGAAGCAGGGTCGCGCCATCTTCACCCAGCCGCCGATGCCGATCAAATGCGCGGGCGCGCCGCAGAAGGCCATGTACCTTTCGGGCGACGCCTGGTTCCGGCGCGGCGTGCTGGACAAGATCGACATCCAGTTCAACAACGCCGGCGGCGTGCTGTTCGGGGTGAAGGACTACGTCCCGTCGCTGATGAAGTACGTCGAGAAGTACGGCGCCACGCTGAACTTCTTCCACAACCTGATCGCCATCGACGGGCCGGGCAAGAAGGCCGTCTTCGAGGTGAAGAAGCCCGACAGCGAGCCGACCCAGGTGGAAATGGACTTCGACATGATCCACGTCTGCCCGCCGCAGACGGCGCCGGACTTCATCCGGGTCTCGCCGCTGGCGGATGCCGCCGGCTGGGTCGACGTCGATCAGGCCACCCTGCGCCACAAGACCTTCGAGAACGTCTGGTCGCTGGGTGACGTGATGAATGCACCCAACGCCAAGACCGCAGCGGCGGCACGCAAGCAGGCCCCGGTGGTGGCGGAGAACATAGCCGCTGACATCGACGGTCATGGCGCCGCCGCCCAGTACGACGGCTACGGCTCCTGCCCGCTGACGGTGGAACGCGGCAAGATCGTGCTGGCCGAGTTCGGCTATGGCGGCGTGCTGCTGCCGAGCTTCCCGAAGCTCTTGATCAATGGGACCAAGCCCAGCCGGGCCGCCTGGTTCCTCAAGGAGAAAATGCTGCCGCCGATCTACTGGAAGGCCATGCTGCGCGGCAAGGAGTGGCTGGCCAAGCCGGAGCGCCTGTCCGTCAGCGCCAAGTAGTCGGTCCCGAGTTCGCCCCCAATGGGAGCACAGGGGGCACAGGGTTGCGGTGGGCGTCGCTCACCGCATCGCGCCGGTCCTCACCCCCGCTAGTTCCACCCGAACGGCCGCCAGCCGGACGGGCGGACGAGGGCCGGTACCGCCAAGCTCATCGGTCGCCCCCAAGGGCGGCCGATGAGTGCCGCGGCGTTTCGATTCAATCCGCTGCGGGCGGCAAGGGCCGTCTCCACAGCAAAGCGTTCTGAAAGGCCGTCTTCATGATCGCCAGACTTCGCCGTTTCGTGCCCGTCCTGGACTGGGGGCGCAGCTACAATCGCGAGTCTCTGACCAACGATCTGGTCGCCGCGGTGATCGTGACGATCATGCTGATCCCGCAGTCGCTGGCCTATGCCATGCTGGCCGGCCTGCCGCCGGAGGCCGGCATCTATGCCTCGATCGTGCCGATCATTCTCTATGCGATCTTCGGTACGTCGCGGGCGCTGGCCGTGGGGCCCGTGGCCGTGGTCTCGCTGATGACGGCTACGGCGATCGGAGAGATCACCCAGGCTGGCAGCGCCGACTACGTCACTGCCGCCCTCACCCTGGCCTTCCTCTCCGGCGCCTTCCTGCTGCTGCTGGGCGTACTGAAGCTGGGCTTCCTCGCCAACTTCCTCTCCCATCCGGTGATCGCCGGCTTCATCACCGCATCAGGCATCCTGATCGCCACCAGCCAGCTGAAGCACATCCTGGGTATCTCCGCCGGCGGCCACTCGCTGGTCGAGATGGTTGGCTCGCTGCTCGCGCACCTGGGCGAGATCAACCCCATCACCCTGACCATCGGACTTGCCGCCACGGCCTTCCTCTTCTGGGTGCGCAAGGGACTGAAGCCGCTGCTGCTGAAGCTCGGCCTGCCGCGAAAGCTGGCCGACGTTGCCACCAAGGCCGGCCCGGTCGCCGCCGTCGTGGTCACCACGGTGCTGGTCTGGGGCCTGGGCCTGACCGAGGCCGGGGTGAAGACGGTCGGTGCGGTGCCGCAGAGCCTGCCGCCGCTCACCATGCCCTCCTTCTCGCCCGACCTGCTGGGCCAGCTCGCGGTGCCGGCGATCCTGATCTCCATCATCGGCTTCGTGGAATCGATCTCGGTGGCACAGACCCTCGCGGCCAAGAAGCGCCAACGGGTGAAGCCCGATCAAGAGCTAATCGGCCTGGGCGCGGCCAACCTGGGGGCGGCCTTCACCGGCGGCTATCCCGTCACCGGCGGCTTCGCCCGCTCGGTCGTGAACTTCGACGCCGGCGCCGAGACCCCGGCCGCCGGCGCCTACACCGCGCTCGGCCTGGGGCTCGCAGCTCTCTTCCTGACGCCGCTGGTCTTCTTCCTGCCGACCGCTACCCTGGCCGCGACCATCATCGTCGCGGTGCTGAGCCTGGTCGACTTCTCGATCCTGAAGAAGACCTGGGCCTATTCGCGCAGCGACTTCGCCGCCGTCGCTGCCACCATCCTGCTTACCCTGATCCTGGGCGTCGAGCTGGGCGTGGCCGCGGGCGTGGTGATCTCGATCGGCCTCCACCTCTACAAGACCTCGCGCCCGCACGTGGCCGAGGTCGGCCTGGTGCCCGGCACCCAGCACTTCCGGAACATCCGCCGCCACAAGGTCGAAACCGACCCCAGCCTGCTGACCTTGCGGGTGGACGAGAGTCTCTACTTCGTGAACGCTCGCTTCCTGGAGGACCTGATCCAGGACCGGGTCGGCCCCGGCAGCCCGATCAAGAACGTGGTCCTACTCTGCTCGGCGATCAACGAGGTCGACTACTCCGCTTTGGAGAGCCTGGAATCCATCAATCATCGCCTGGGCACCCTGAGCGTCGGCTTCCATCTCTCCGAGGTCAAGGGGCCGGTGATGGATCGTCTGCAGAAGGCCCATCTGATCAGCGAGCTGAACGGCAAGGTCTTCCTCTCGCAGTACGATGCCTGGCGGGCCTTCACCAAGCAGGCCGGTGCCAGCAGGGCGGCCGAGTAGGTTGCCTGATCAGCCGTCGCTCTCAGGCTGCAGGTTGATCTTGCCCTTGAGGTTGGCCAGCACCTCGGCGGCACTGTAGGCCGGCTCCATGCCCTCCGGCGCCTTCTCCTTGTAGAAGCGCGCCTCGGCATAGACGGTGTAGCGCTCCGTCGAGCGGTAGATGGGGAGCGCATAGCCGAGCCCCAGGCCGCCGTAGGAACCCGGCCAGCCGAAGCCGAAGCCGCCGTAGCCATAGGGGTAGAGCCCACCGGGCTGCGCCCAGACCTGCTGGTCGCGCTCGGTGTCGCGGGTGATGAACACGAAGACCGCGTCACCGCGCTGCTGGGCGAGCTGGGCGGCCCGGTAGAGCAACTGGTTCTCGACCAGGCTGCGCGTCGTCTTGCTGTTGCCCGCAACCTCGATCCTGATCGTGTCGTCGTCGATCTTGGTTTCGCTGTAACCGTAGGGGCTTGAGCCGGCCGGGGCGTAGGGCGTGGGCTTGGCGCAGGCGCCGAGCCAGAGGGCAATGCAGGCCAGAACAAGTGCCGCGCGTACGCTCATGGGCTCGCTCCTTTCGGTAACGAGGTCACCAGGGCCGGAGAGCGGCGAAAAGAGGGAGGGCCGGCACCCTTTCGGGGAGACCGGCCCACCCGCCTGGGATCAGGCCCAGCCGCTGATCGCCTTGACCTCGAGGAAGTCCTCGATGCCCCAGCGACCGCCCTCGCGGCCGTTGCCCGACTGCTTGTAGCCGCCGAAGGGGCTGCCGCCCGGACGCTGGGCGCCGTTCATCTGCACCATGCCGGAGCGGAGCTGGCGCGAGACCCGCCGCATGCGGTCTTGGTCGTCGGACTGCAGGTAAGCGGTCAGGCCATAGGAGGTGTCGTTGGCGATCTTGATCGCCTCCTCCTCGTTATCGAAGGGGATCATCGACAGCACCGGGCCGAAGATCTCCTCGCGGGCGACGGTCATGTCGTTGTTCACGTCGGCGAAGACGGTCGGACGCACGAAGTAGCCGCGGTTGAAGCCCTCGGGACGACCGAGACCGCCGGCGACCAGGCGCGCGCCCTCCTCGATGCCCTTCTGGATCAGGCCCTGGATCTTGTCGAACTGGGCCTTGGAGACCACCGGGCCGATGTGGTTGCCCTCTTCCTTGGGATCGCCGACCTGCTGCTTCTTGGCGGTCTCGGTGGCGACCTCGACGGCCTGGTCATAGACCGAGCGCTCGACCAGCATGCGGGTCGGCGCGTTGCAGGACTGGCCGCTGTTGTTGAAGCAGTGCAGCGCGCCGCGCTTCACCGCCCTCGCGACGTCAGTGTCGGCGAAGACCAGGTTCGGGCCCTTGCCGCCCAGCTCCAGGGTCACCCGCTTCACCGTGTCGGCGGCAGCCTTGCTGACCGCGATGCCGGCGCGGGTGGAGCCGGTGAAGGACATCATGTCGATGTCGGGATGGGCCGACATGGCCGCGCCCACGGTCGGGCCGTCGCCGTTCACCAGGTTGAAGACGCCCGGCGGGAAGCCCGCCTCGTCCATCATCTCGGCGAAGAGGATGGCCGAAAGTGGCGAGATCTCGGAAGGCTTCAGCACCACGGTGCAGCCCACACCGACCGCCGGGATCACCTTCAGGGTCACCTGGTTCATCGGCCAGTTCCAGGGAGTGATCAGGCCGCAGACGCCGATCGGCTCGCGCACGATGTGCTCGGCGGTCACGTCGGGGTAGAGCGGCTCCTCGAAGTCCATTTCCTTCAGGTCGCGGATGAAGGCCTTGATGTGGCCGTAGCCGACCGGGGCCTGGGCCATCTGCGCCAGCTTGATCGGCGCGCCCATCTCCTGGCTGATGGTCTCTGCCATCTCGCCCATACGGGCCTTGTAGATCTGCGCCAGCTTCTCGAGGCAGGCGATCCGCTCTTCCTTGCTGGTCTTGCTCCAGGTCTCGAAGGCGCGCTTGGCGGCGGCCACGGCCCGGTCGACGTCGGCTGCCGTGCCCAGCGAGATGGTGGCGAAGCTGGTCTCGTCGGCCGGGTTCTCGACCTCGAACTCATTGGGGGTGACCGGCGGCACCCAGGCACCGTCGATATAGAAATCGGTCTTACGCAGCATCAAAATCCTCCTGCGTCCTTTGGAAGGCGGTCCTGCTGCTATATCGGTCATGCCGGCCGGGGCCACAAGCGGCGAATGCGCCACCCTGGTCGGCAGCGGTGGCAGAGCCGGAAGCGTCATGCTATCCGCGGAGTTGCGTAACAGAGCCGACGGATGGGCGATGCAGATCAGGGCCCTGACCCACAATATTCACAAGGGCGTTTCCTACTACTCCAACCGCCGCATCCTCGACGAGCTGCGCGCCGAGATCCGCGCCAGCCATGCCGACGTCGTCTTCCTGCAGGAGGTGCGCGGCGCCTACCGCAACGAGCCCGCCCCGCAGTACGAGTTCCTGGCCGATTCGGTCTGGGCCGACAGCGCCTACGGCAAGAACGCAGTCTACAAGGAAGGCCACCACGGCAACGCGATCCTCAGCAAATTCCCGCTGATCGAGTACCACAACGAGGACCTGACCCTGAATCGCTGGGAGCAGCGCGGCCTGCTGCACGCCGTCGCCCAGCTTCCCGACGGCGCGCGCCTGCACCTCTTCTGCCTGCACCTGAACCTGCGCAAGGCCGATCGCATGACCCAGGCGCGCCTGGTCATCGACCATCTGCAGCGCGGCCTGCAGCCAGGCGACCGCATGATTCTGGCCGGCGATTTCAACGACTGGCAGGGCCTGCTATCGGAAGAGCTGGAGAACCACGTTCACCTGCGCGATGCCGCCCGGGTGTTTCACGGCGAGCACGCCCGGACCTTCCCCAGCTTCTTGCCCCTGCTGAGGCTGGATCGGATGTACTTCAAGAACCTCACTCTGACCGACTTTTCGGTGCTGGACGGCCCGCGCTGGCGCAAGCTCTCAGACCACCTGCCGCTGACCGCGACCTTCGAGGTCTCGTGAGGGGAAACCTCAGGTCAGGAACACGAAGTCAGTGGCGGTCAGCAGGTTTGCCTGGGTCAGCCCGTCGATCAGGAAGTTGATGTCGCTGTTGCCGTCGCCGTCGCGATCGACCTGGACCTGACGGACACCGTCATAGCGCGCCTCGGTCTCGCCGCCGCCGGAGAAGGCGGCCGAACCGATGTAGCTGAAGCTGCCGACCTCGATCCCGGTCGAGAAGACCAGCTTGTCCTCGCCGTTGGCGCCGTTCACCAGGACCCCGTCGAAGTCGCGCAGCGCCGGCCCGCCGGATCCGCCGGAGCCCAGGTCGCTGCCGTCGAAGCGGAAGGCGTCGGCCCCCGAGCCGCCGAAAGCGACGTCGCCGCTGCCCAGGAAGAGGGTGTCGGCGCCGCTCTGCCCCTCCAACCGGTCGGGTCCCTGACCGCCGAAGAGGGTGTCGATGCCATCGCCGGCCTTGATGGCGTCGGCCCCGCTCCTGCCAGCCAGGCGGTTGTCGCCGCTGTTGCCCCAGAGCGTGTTGTCGAGGCCGTTGCCGGCGCCCTGCAGGTTGCCGAAGCCACCCTGCAGGCGCAGGTCGTCGAGGAAGGCCCCGGCCGAACCATCTGGCAGGGTGAAGTCCGCCTCCGCACGCACCAGATCGTTCCCCTCGCCCGAGAACTCGCGCACCTGGTCGCCGGCGGTATCGACGACGAAGGTATCGTCGCCCGACCCACCGGTCATCACGTCACTGCCTTCGCGCCCGTTTAGGATGTCATCGCCGCCGCGCCCCGACAGATCGTTGGCACCGGTGTTGCCGATGAGAGTGTTGGCGAACTCATTGCCCTCCAGGTCCGCATTGCCGACGCCGTTGTTGATGTTGCCGCGCTCGACATGCCCGTCGGCACCGCCACCCAGGGTGTAGGCCAGGGCGTCGGACCTGAGCACGTCCTCGGCTCCACCCATCGCCGTCTCGCGCACGACATCGGCCGCGGTATCGACGATGAAGGTGTCGTTGGCCTTCCCGCCGTCGGCCGTGTCGACGCCCGAGCCGCCGTTCAGACGGTCCGATCCGGTCCCGGCGAAGAGCGTGTCGCTGCCCGACCCGCCGCCGAGCCGGTCGTTGCCGTCACCGCCGAAGGCCGTGTCCTTGCCCTCGTCGCCGAACAGCGTGTCGCGCCCGTCGCTGCCGACCAGAGAATCGTCGCCCACCTGCCCGCGCACCACGTCGTCGCCGGCATTGCCGATCAGGTTGTCGTCGCCCTCGCCACCGAAGAGACTGTCGTCGCCGGAGTTCCCGACCAACCCCTGGTCGTTACCGGTGCCGCCGAAGATGCGGTCGGCGCCACTGCCGCCATAGAGTGCGATATCGGAGCCGCCGTCACCGTAGAGCCAATCATCGCCCTGGTCGCCCAGCAGGAAGCTGTCGGCCGCCTTGCCGCCGAAGACGCTGTCGTCGCCCAGGCCACCGGTTAGGCCAACGTCCTTGCCGTCTCCGCCGTAGAGCCGGTCGATCCCCGTCGCCCCCCAAAGCAGCCCGTCATCACCGCTGCCACCGAAAATGCGATCGTCGCCCTCATCGCCGCGCAGACTGGTGTCGCTGCCGCTGCCGCCGTAGAGGCTGTCGTTCCCGTTCAGGCCGAGCAGAACCTGATCGTCGCCCACTCCAGCGACGATGAGGTCATCTCCGGAATCGCCGAAGAGCGCGGAGTCGCTACCCTCGCCGCCGTAGATCCGGTCGGCGTCATTACCGCCGTAGAGATAGGCATCGTCGCCGGACGCGCCGAAAAGGCTGTCGTCGCCGGCGTTGCCGGACAGGAACAGGTCGGCACCGCTGCCGCCGTCGAGCAGATCGTTATCGTTGCCGCCTCTGAACGCGACGTCTTTTCCGTCGCCGCCGAAAAGGCTGTCGTCGCCGCTATCACCATAGAGCGCACCGTCGGCCCCGGATCCGCCGAAGATCGTGTCGCTCGCACTGCCACCGTAGAAGCTGCTGTCGGCGCCGCTATCACCATAGAGACGGTCCTTGCTCTCGACGCCGGCAAGAAGGGTATCGTCGCCATCGCCGCCGAACAGCCGGTCCGCACCGGAATCGCCGAAGAGATTCCGGTCTGCGCCTGAGCCGGCATAGAGTCGGTCGGCATCCTTGCCACCCAGCAACAGCGAATCCGAACCGCTGCCACCGTAGATGCGGTCGTTGCCTTGCCTGCCGGACAGGGTGGCGTCGGCGCTGGCCCCGCCGACCAGGATATCGTCGCCACTGTCGCCATAGAGGCCCCGAGCATCGCCGCTGCCGCCGAAGACCGTGTCGACGCCGGAGCCGCCGAAGAAGCTGGAATCAAGGCCACTACCGCCGCTCAGAACATCGCTGCCGTTCTCTCCGAAGAAGCTGCGGTCGCCGCCGATGCCGCCGAAGAGCGCGTCGTCCCCCACGCCGCCGTAGACCCCGAGGTCGCTGCCACTGTCGCCGTAGAGGCGGTCGTTCCCGCTGTCGCCGAGCAGGTTGCGATCGTCATCGTCGTTGCCCTGCAGGATGTCGTCGCCGGAGCCGCCGGAGAGGGTGAGGTCCTCGCCCGATCCGCCGCTCACGGTGTCCTTGCCGTCGCCGCCGAAGAAACCGCGATCGAACGCGCTGCCGCCGGAGAGCGTATCGTCGCCGGCGTCGCCATAGAACAAGCTGTCCACACCCGAGCCGCCGTCGAGCCTGTCGTTGCCGCCGCCGCCAAAGAAGCTGATATCCTTGCCGCTGCCACCGAACAGGCTGTCAGCCCCCGCCTCCCCGCTGGCGCGCAAGTCATAGCCTTCACCGCCGAAGATGGTGTCGTTCTGAGCACCGCCATAGAGCGAAGTGTCGGCACCGCTCCCGCCGTAAAGCCGGTCGGTACCGCTGCCGCCATAGAGCTTGTCGGCCTCGCTCACCCCAAAGAGCTGATCGTTACCGGACTGACCGAAGATCGTATCGGATAGCTCGTCTCCGACGAGACTATCGTCCACACCCGGCGTGCCAAAAATGACGGCCATCGATCCTCCCCCAAAGCTTTATGATCGGATCGCCACCCAATCCGACGATTGGAATACTCAATAGATTGTTTAGAATTTTTTTTCAACACAATGACGATGCAAGCAATGTGGTTCCGGTTCAAAGGGCATCTGACCCTTGGCGACTAGCACGACTGGCAGGGGACACGGTTACTGATTTGGATAGGGATAGGGATAAGAATGCGATAGAGAGGTCGCAAACTCTCCCTTGTCATAACCTTTCAGGCACGCTGCACGGCTAAACTAGAAAGTTTCGTCAAAGAATGGGTGCCGCCAAGCGGGCGGCGCGCACCAGGAAGCGGAAGATCCAGCCCTTCCGGATCAGCTCCTCGTCCTCATAGGGACGGCAGTCCTTCAGGTCCTGCAGCAGCATGGCCTCGACCTGCCCGGCGAAATCCTCGTCGACGAAGAGGACGGTGATCTCGAAATTGAGGCGCAGCGATCGGTTGTCCAGGTTTGCGGTGCCGACGCCGGCCAGCATGTCGTCCACCAGGATCACCTTCTGGTGCAGGAAGCCGCCGGTGTAGCGGTAGAACTGGATCCCGGACTCACCGGCCTCCTTGAAGTAGGAGAAGGCGGCCAGCCAGACCACGCGATGGTCGACCTTGTCGGGAATGATGACGCGCACGTCGACCCCGCGCAGTGCCGCGAGCTGCAGCGCCGAGACGATGGCCGAGTCGGGCACGTAGTAGGGACTGACGATCCACAGCCGCTTCTTGGCTGAGTTGATGAGCTGGGTGAAGAGCAGCGAGCCGCTCTCCAGATGATCTGCCGGTCCGGTCGGCAGCACCAGGGCGGTGCGGTTCTCCTGCCCCGCCGACTCGAAGGTCCAGTCCAGCTTCAGCCGCGCGCCCTGCGACCAGTACCAGTCCTCGTAGAAGGAGACCTGGCAGGCCTCGACGACGGGGCCGGTCACCGCCACGTGGGTGTCGCGCCAACGCCCGAACTTGGGATCGAGGCCGAGATACTCGTCGCCGACGTTGTGGCCACCGACGAAGGCGACGCGGCTGTCGACCACCACGATCTTGCGGTGATTGCGGAAGTTGATCTGGCGCCGGTAGGGCCGGCTGCGGTCGGAGTTGAAGCTGGCGACCGCGATACCGGCCGCGCGCAGGGACTTGAAGAACTCCGCGGGCGTCTTGCTGCTGCCAATCTCGTCGTAGAGCAGGTGCACGTCGACGCCGCGCGCCACCGCCTGCCGCAGATGCTCGGCGAAACGCGTGCCCAGGTCGTCGTCGCGGAAGATGTAGAACTGCACCAGGACATAGCGTTCGGCCCGGTCGATCGCCTCGAAGATGGCCGTGAAGGTCGCGTCGCCGTCGACCAGCAGACGCACTCCATTCCCTCTGGTGAAAGGCATCTGCGCCAAGGTTTCCAGGGTCTCGAAGGTGCCGAGCCCGGCTTCCGGACGGTGGTGCTCGTGCGGGCAGAGGATGTGGCCCAGCTCCTCCAGCCGGTGCAGCTGGTTCGTCTTGAGGCGGCGGGCCTGGACATAGCCGACGAACTTGCGCCGCCCGAAGATGAGGTAGAGCGGCAGCGCCAGGATCGGGAAGGAGACCAGGCCGATCACCCAGGCGATCGCCCCCTGCGAGGTGCGGGTGTCCATGATCGCGTGCACGATGCAGGCGATCGAGGCGGCATAGAGCAGGACGATGCCGATCAGGTGGAGATAGGTCAGGTCGATCTGCATGGGCAGGCCTCCGCCGGAATGGCAGGGCCGCAGTCGGCCCCCTGTCCGAGCGCGGCTACGCTACCGTCCGGAGAGCTTTACCGGAAAGGGACCGCGTCTGTCCTCTTTTCCGGAAGGCTCCGCCGTGCTGCGGTCAGAAGCGCTCCGACAGCCAGATCGCCGCCCGGCTGCCGGCCTTGATGCCGGCCGACAACAGCGGATAGGCCGGCGCCTGCTCCGCACCCTCGGCGATCGCGGTGTCGCGATGTTCCAGCTCCTCGGCCTGGAACGCGCGGATCATCTCCTTCAGCGGCTTTTCCTCCTCGCCCAGCGAGACCGCCTGCTTCTCGTAGTGCTGGTCGATCACCTCCTCGACCGCGGCGGTGCAGGCCATCGCCGCCTTCTCGCCCATCAGCGCGGTCGCCGCCCCCAGCGCGAAGCCGGCGACGTGCCAGACCGGGAAGAGGGCCGTGGGCCGCGCCCGCCGCTCACGCACCAGGCGTTCGAAGCTCTCCAGGTGGCGCAGCTCCTGGGCATGCATGTGGCGGATGGTCTTGGCCGACTTGGAGCGGCCGAGCACCGCGAGCTGGCCCTCGTAGATGCGCCGGGCGCCATATTCGCCGGCATGGTCGACCCGCAGCAGCCGGTCCATCCGCGCCTCGGGCGTGAGGTCCCCCGGCCGGCGCCGGTCTCTGGAGTTCTCGCTCATCGCAGACCCCCTTTCGGCCGCTTTGCGAGCCACAGCACCGCGAGGCCGGCCAGGATCGAATAGACCAGGTTCCAACCTGCCATCGACAGCCCCAGGAAGCGGAAGGCCACGTCGCCGCAGGAGATGACCGGAGCGTTCAGGATCGCCTGCTTGATGTCCGCCGTGCTCATCCCGCTGCCGAAGCTGGGGGCGGTACAGGCCTCGGTTCCCTTCCACCAGCCGGCCTCCACGCCGACGTGGAAGACGGCGATGGCCGCACTGGCGAAGAAGGCCAGGGCTGCCAGCCGCGCGATCCAGGGCGCAGCCCCGCTGCGCGCCAGCAGCAGGGTGATCACTCCCAGCACCAGGGCGGCGATGTGCGCCCAGCGCTGGTAGTGGCAGAGCACGCAGGGAAAGAGGTCGAAGCCATACTGCGAGAGCAGCGCCAGGCCGAGCGCGAGGCTGGCGGCCAGGATGGCGAAGAGCCCGGCGACCCGGGGCCCATTTTGCCGGAGGGAAAGCATGTCAGAAGACATAGCGCAGGACGACGAAGCCGCCAACGAGGAGAATGCAGAAAGCCAGGGTCAGCGGCCCCAGGTAGCGCTCGACGAAGGCGCGGATCGGCGGCCCGAAGAAATAGAGCAGCCCCGCCACCAGGAAGAAGCGCGCCGTGCGCCCGACGAAGGCGGCCAGCGCGAAGGGCAAGAGCGCCATGCCGGTGACGCCGCTGGCGATGGTCATGACCTTGAAGGGGATCGGCGTGAAGCCGGCGGCCAGCACGATCCAGAAGCCCCACTCGTTGTAGAGCCGCTGGAACTCGGTGAACTTCTCCAGCAGGCCATAGGCCTCGAGGATCGGCTCGCCGACGCTCTCGTAGAAGAAGTGGCCGATGGCATAGCCGAGGAAGGCACCGGCCAAGGAGGCCAGGCTGGTGATCAGCGCGATACGCCAGGCGCGCTGGCGCTGTGCCAGCACCATCGGCAGCATCATCACGTCGGGCGGGATCGGGAAGAAGGAGGCCTCGGCGAAGGATACCAGGGCCAGCCAGCGCTCCGCATGGCGATGGCCGGCAAGGGCCATGGTCTTGTCGTAAAGCTTGCGCAGCATGCGGCGGATCCGGCGTGATGGGTGGAGGCAGCCGGCCTGGCAATAGCAGAGGCCCCGCGCCACCGCAAAGCAAAGCTGGTTGGGTCCGGGACGGAGAGATGGGATGAGTGAGGAAACCAGGCTGCTATTCGCGAACGACGCCTTCTACACTGCCTTCGCTGCCAGGGACATGGCGCAGATGGTGGAGGCCTGGTCGGCCGAGGACCCGATCTACTGCCTGCATCCCGGCTGGCCGTTGCTGGTCGGCCGCGCCACGGTGATCGAGAGCTGGGCCAGCATCCTCGGCGCCGAGGGCCCGGCGATCACGGTGGAGGCGCCACTGGCACGCATCGAGGGCACGGTCGGCATCGTGCTCTGTTCGGAACGCCTGGGCCGCGGCCTCCTGGCGGCGACCAATCTCTTCCGCAGGGAGGACGGCCGCTGGCGCCTCTTCCACCACCAGGCCGGCCCGACCCAGTCCCGCCCGGCCGAAGCTGCGCCGAAGCCGGAGCGGCGGTTGCAGTAGCGGAACTGAACCGGCGTGCTTCAGGGGGAACAACTTGAGATGACTACAATTGACGAGTACTTGGGCAGGCTCCCTGCAGACCGACGTCTGGAAATCGAAAAGGGGGCACGCCTGCTGCTGGAGGCCTACGACATCGTCACCATGGCGCAGCGCCATGAGGCCCAAGTGGCAGCGCCTGGCGAACGCGCCACTTCGGCCGGCAAAGGTGTCGACGACATCATTGCGGAAGCTCGGGATCCAAAGGTCTCCACACTTCGACGTAGCGTAGAGATATTGGGCGGTCAGCTCGTCCTTCTTGCCCGGTTCGATGACTATGAGATGGAACTTTTCCCCTCACTGGACCAATCAACGAACTCTTAGACCGACGATAGGAGGTGCAAACCGCCCTGGTGCCCGTGGAGGGAATCGAACCCCCACTCCCGAAGGAACGCGATTTTGAGTCGCGCGCGTCTACCGGTTCCGCCACACGGGCGCATCCAGGCCGGAAAGAGCCGCACTATAGTCGCTCCCCTCCAAGCCGCAAGCCCTCTTGCCAGGGGGCCCGCTCTGTGATCCTTACCGGCCTTTGTCCCCCAAGAGGCCGCCACGCCCGTTCCATGCGTACCGAGGACTTCGACTTCGAGCTGCCCGAGCGGCTGATCGCCCAGCGACCGGCACGGCCGCGCGACAGCGCCCGCCTGCTGGCGGTCGGGCGGACCCTGGAGGACCGGCGCATGGCCGAGCTGCCGGAACTGCTGCAGCCGGGCGACCTGCTGGTGCTGAACGACACCAAGGTCATCCCCACGCGCCTGACCGGCAAGCGCGGCGAGGCCAAGGTCGAGGTCACCCTGCACAAGGAGACCGGTCCCGCCCGCTGGCTCGCCTTCGCCCGGCCGGCACGCAAGCTCTCCTCCGGCGACCGCCTGGATTTTCCCGGCGCCATGACCGCCGAGGTCGAGAGCAAGGGCGAGGCCGGCGAGGTCACCCTGGCATTCAAGGCGGGCGACGCCGAGCTGCTGGCCTACCTGGAGGCCGAGGGCGGCATGCCGCTGCCGCCCTACATCCGCAAGGGCCGCGGCGACCAAGAGGACCGCAGCGACTACCAGACCCTGCACGCGCGCGAGGCCGGCGCAGTCGCCGCCCCCACCGCCGGCCTGCACCTGACCAGGGCGCTACGCGCCGGCCTGGCACTGCGCGGCGTGGACACGGTGACCCTGACCCTCCATGTCGGCGCCGGCACCTTCCAGCCAGTGCGCGACGAGGACCCCCTGCAGCACAAGCTGCATCACGAGTGGGGCCGGATCGGTCAGGAGACCGCGGCCGCGGTCGCCGCCGCCAAGGCCCGCGGCGGGCGCATCGTCGCCTGCGGCACCACCGCGCTGCGCCTGCTGGAGAGCGCCGCGGAGGAGGACGGCGGCCTCGCCCCCTTCGAGGGCGAGACCGGCATCTACATCCTGCCGGGCTATCGCTTTCGCCTGGTCGAGCGGCTGCTGACCAACTTCCACCTGCCGCGCTCGACACTCTTCATGCTGGTTTCGGCCTTCGCCGGGCTGGAGCGGATGCAGGCGGCCTACGCCCATGCCGTCGCCCACGACTACCGCTTCTATTCCTACGGCGACGCCACCCTGCTGACCCGGGAGGACCTGCTGTGACCGCCTTCGGCTTCGAGCTGCTGGCCCGGGACGGCGCGGCCCGCCGCGGCCGGCTGACCACCGCGCACGGCACCGCCGAGACCCCGGCCTTCATGGCGGTCGGCACGGCGGCGACGGTGAAGGGGCTGCTGCCGGCGCAGATCCGCGAGAGCGGCACCGAGATCGTGCTGGGCAACACCTACCACCTGATGCTGCGCCCGACCGCGGAGCGCATCGCCGAGCTGGGCGGCCTGCACCGCTTCATGGACTGGTCCGGGCCGATCCTGACCGACAGCGGCGGCTACCAGGTCATGTCGCTGTCGGAGCTGCGCAAGGTGACGGACGAGGGCGTTGCCTTCCGCTCGCACCTGGACGGCCAGCGGCTGATGCTGACGCCGGAGCGCGCGGTGGAGATCCAGCAGCTCCTGGGCAGCGACATCGCCATGGTGCTGGACGAATGCGTGAAGCTGCCGGCCGAACCGCCGGTGCTGGAGGCCGCGATGGAGCGCAGCCACCGCTGGGCCGAACGCTGCCGGGTGGCCTTCCGCCCCACCCCAGGCCATGCCCTCTTCGGCATCCTGCAGGGCGGCGACGACATCGCCATGCGCCACCGCGCGGCGGCGGCGCTGCAGCAAATCGGCTTCGAGGGCTACGCGCTGGGTGGGCTCGCCGTCGGCGAGCCGCAGGAGGTCATGTTCAAGGTGGTGGAGGAGACCACGCCGGCCTTGCCGCTTGACCAGCCGCGCTACCTCATGGGCGTGGGCAAGCCGCTGGACCTGGTGGGCGCGGTGCTGCGCGGCATCGACATGTTCGACTGCGTGCTGCCGACCAGGAGCGGGCGCACCGGCCAGGCCTTCACCGCGCGCGGCACGGTGAACATCCGCAACGCCCGCCACCAAGCCGACCCACGGCCGCTGGACCCCGAGTGCCCCTGCACCACCTGCAGCCGCTTCTCGCGCGCCTACCTGCACCACCTGACCAAGGCCGGCGAGATGCTGGGGCCGATCCTGATGACCCTGCACAACCTCAGCTTCTACCAGCGGCTGATGGACGAGCTACGCCAGGCAATCGAGGCGGGCCGGGCGCAGGATTTCGCCGCCGCCTTTGCCGAGGCACAGGCGCGCGACGACCTGGAGGCCCTGAGCTAACCTGCTCATCCGCTTGGCTTCGGCAGTGTTGCGCGACGCCCTGCATTCCAGTTGGATAGCCTCGGGGGCTCGCGGTCTGAGGGGACCAGCGGGCGACGGCCGGAGAGCGAGGAGCGCAGGATGCGGGTGGTGGTGACCGGGGCCGGTGGCTTCATCGGACGGCGCTTGGTCCAGAAGCTGGTGCAAAAGGAGAGTCTGGCCGGGCCAGACGGCCAGCAGCGCGCAATCGCGGAGCTGGTGCTGGTCGACCGGGCGCCCTTCTCACTGCCGACGACCCGGAGTATCGAGATAACGCCGCTGCTGGGCGACCTACGCGAGGAGGGCTTCCTCGCCAGGGTCCTGGGCTCCGGCTTCGACAGCCTCTTCCACCTCGCCGCGACCCTCACCATCGACGCCGAGCGCGACCCGGAAACCGGCTGGGCGGTGAACCTGCAGCTGCCCTTTCGCCTGCTGGAGGCCAGCCGCCGGGCCGGGAACTGCCCCCGCTTCGTCTATGCCAGCTCGATCGCGGTCTTCGGCGGCCGCCTGCCCGAGCAGGTGCGCGACGACCAGGTGCGCCGGCCGAAGACCTCCTACGGCACCGCCAAGGCGATCACCGAGCTCTTGATCGACGACTACAGCCGGCATGGCTACATCGACGGCCGGGCGTTGCGCCTGCCGATCGTGATCATCCGGCCGGGCAAGCCGCAGGCCATCGTCTCCGACATCATCGCCGGGCTGGCGCGCGAGCCGCTGCGCGGACAGAAGGTGGTGGCGCCGATCGACCCGACCCTCCCCTTCCCCGTGGTCTCGGTCCGCCGCGTGGCGGAGAGCCTGGCGACGCTGCACGACCTGCCGGCCGAGACCTTCACCGAGAGCCGGGCGGTCAACCAGCCTGGCCTGTCGGTGACGGTCGAGGACTTGCGCCGCTCGCTGGCGCGGGTGGCGGGGCAAGAGACCGCCGCCCTGGTCAGCGTGGCGCCCGATCCCGCGATCCAGCGGGTGGTGGAGAGCTGGCCACGCCAGTTCGTCGGCGCGAGTGACGTCGCCCCTTCGCTGGCACCCGATCCGGACCTGGACAGCATCCTGCGCGACTTCCTGCAGGAGCGTGAAGCAGAGCAGAAGAGGGCCACCTGATTGGCTGAAACAGAGACCAACGAACAAGGCGGCGCGCGCAAGGTCTGCGTCATCGGCGCCGGAATCTCCGGCCTCACCGCGATCAAGGCGCTGAAGCAGGCCGGTGTCGCCGTCGAGGGCTTCGAGAAGGGCTCCGACATCGGCGGCATGTGGCGCTACGAGAACGACAGCGGCACCTCCTCTGCCTATCGCAGCCTGCACATCGACTCCAGCCGGCAGAGCCTGGCCTATCCGGACTTCCCGCTGTCTGACGCGCTGCCGGACTATCCAGCGCATGACCAGATGCTGGAGCACTTCGAGGCCTATGCCGAGGCCTTCGCCCTGCGCCCGGCGATCCAGTTCCGCACCGAGGTCCTGTCGGTAACACCGGCCGGCGAGGGACAGTGGGACGTGAGCGTGCGGCCCTTTCCCGCCGAGACCGGTGCAACGGTCGAGGTCCGGCGCTATAGCCATGTGGTGGTTGCCAACGGCCACCTCTCCGACCCGAAGCTGCCGAACTTTCCAGGCGATTTCGCCGGTACGCAGATCCACTCGCATCACTATCGCACGGCCGCGCCCTTCGAGGACAAGCGGGTGCTGGTGGTGGGGATCGGCAACTCGGCGGTCGACATCGCCGTGGATCTGGCCCGCCGGTCGAGCGGTGTGCTGCTCTCGACCCGGCGCAGCGCCTGGATCATGCCGAAGTACATCATGGGCCTGCCCACCGACCGCTGGCTGCGCTTCCTGACCCGCCGCTTGCGCCTGCCGGTGGCGGTCGCGCGCGGCCTGGCACGGCACCTGGCGCGCCTGGCGATCGGCGACCAGCGGCGCTTCGGCGTGCCCCAGCCAGACCATCCGGTCTGGCGCGAGCATGCCACCCTGAGCCAGGAGCTGCTGCCCTACCTCGGTCACGGCTACATCCGCATGAAGCCCAACGTGGCGCAGCTGGAGGGCAGCGAGGTCGCCTTCGTCGACGGCAGCCGCGAGGCCGTGGACGCCATCGTCTATGCCACCGGCTACAACACGGTCTTCCCCTTCCTGGACCCCAGCGTCTTCCGGATCGAGGACGGCACCCCGCCGGCGCTCTACCGCCGCATGGTCGCGCTGGACCAACCGACCCTGTTGTTCTCCGGCCTGGTCCAGCCGATCGGCGCCACCATCCCGCTGGTGGAGATCCAGGGCCGTTGGATCGCGAAGCTGCTCACCGGCGCGTTCGACCTGCCCGACAGGGCCGCCATGCAGGCGGAGGTCGAGGCCCACCGTACAGAGGTCGCCCGCCGCTATCTGCAGGCCAGCCGCTATACCCTGGAAGTCGACTTCAAGGCCTACGCCAAGCAGATGGCCGCGGATATGCGCGGATAGCGGATCCGGCAGCCTCCCACTTGCCTTGTGTCGCCGAGTCTTCCTGCGCAGCTAGAGCAAATCCCGAGCAGGTGGAGTCACCTGCGACGACGACTTGCCGTACTAAACAAAAGCCTAGAGCATCGCAGCCGAGCAAATGCGAGGCGAAGATGCTCTAGACCCTTGAGTGCCTTGAAGAAGGGATCAAGATCCACAGTGAGCTGTGGTCCGATCAGTCCGGGAGCGCCTCCGCATCCAGCTGCGGCATGTAGATCCGCCCGAGCCCCTCTTTCAGCAGCACCACCGCGTCGTCGAGGGTGAGCGTGATGTGGCGTTCCAGCAGCTCGGCGCAGCGGTCGGCATCGCGCGCGGCCAGTGCCTCGGCGATCAGACGATGCTCCGCCAGCGCTTCGCCGGGCTCATCCGCCGCCGCGGCCTTGGGCGCGTAGCGCTCGCTTTCCAGTGCCAGCGAGCGGACGAAACGGATGCGGGCGTTCAGACCGCGCAGCAGGCTCACCATCTCCTCGTTGCCCGAGAGCGCCACCAGGGTCTCATGGAAGGCCTCGTCGCGCCGGGCCATCTCGTCCGGCGGCAGCGCACCGTAGCGCGCTTCCGCATCGGCCCAGGCGCGGCCGAGCCCGGCGATGGCCGCATCCGAGCCGCGGGCGCAGGCCAGCCGCACGGCCGCCACCTCGATCGCACGGCGGGCCTCGAAGATGTTGCAGATCTCCTTGATGTCGAGCGGCGTGCGGTAGAAGCCGCGATTCGGCACGAAGGTGATCATGCCCTCGCTGATCAGGCGGTTCAGCGCCTCGCGGATCGGCGTGCGGCTGACCTCCAGCTCCTGCGCAAGCTGCAGCTCGTTGATCCGCTCGGAGGGACGGAGCTGGTAGTTGATGGCACGCTCGCGCAGGGTCTCGTAGACACGTGTCACCACCTCGGCCGAGCGTCGCCCGCCAGCCTTCTTGCTCGCCGTCGCTGCTGCTGCCATTCCTGCTGCCTTCTCCGGTTGGTCGCGGGTCAGGCGTCCAGCGGCACCAGCGGGCGCGGCACGGGGTCGGTGGCCAGATCGCCGCGGTAGGACTCCCGCTCCAGGATCGGCGGCATGCCGCGGCAGGAGATGCGCCATAGCAGGCGCTCTTTCTCCGGCGTGCTGCCGTACTCGATCGGTACCGCCGAATGCAGGGTGGCGAAGGTGTCCCAGATGGCGACGTCGCCAATCTCGTAGCCGTGCTTCTGGACGAACTGCGGCTGCAAGCAATGGGCCTTCAACTCCGCCAGCAGGGCCTGTGCCTCCTCGTCCGGCATGCCCTCGATGGCGTAGGGCGTGCCGGCGACGCCGTAGAGCGCCTTGCGCCTCGTCACCGGGTGCGGCAGCACGATGGGGTGGGTCACCGGCGGGATCGTCTTGATCTCGTCCTTGCTCAGGGCCTTGGCGGCGTTGGTCTCGCCCTTCTGGCCACTGGCCGCACCGTAGAAGTGAACCGCCCGCAGGCCCTCAAGGCGCCGCTTCATCGCCTCCGGCAGGGCGTCGTAGGCCAGGGCCGTATCGGTCAGCAGGGTCTCGCCGCCGGTGGCGGGCGTCTTCACACAATAAAGCATGGTCGCCGAGGCCGGCACCAGCTCGTAGATCTGGTCGGTGTGCCAGAAGACGGCGCCCAGGCGGAAACGCTCGTCGCGCTGACGCTCGCCGCTGTTGGTCACCAGGAAGATCTCCGGGAAGCCGTCCATGCGGGCGCGGGAGAGGACATGCGGGATCGGCGCACCCCACTGCCGGCCGAAGGCCAGATAGCGCTCCATGTCGAAGTTCTGGCCCTTGATCACCACGAAGCGGTTCTCATGCAGCGTGGCCAGCAGACCCTTCAGGATCTCCGGCCTGGTGCCGTCGCGACTGAGGTCGACGCCGCTCACCTCCACGCCGAAGGGCGCATCCAGCTTCTTCACCTCGAACATGGCACCACTCCTTCCCCGGCTCCGGCCGCAGCGCTGCCGTCACGAACTGACGACAAAAGTGTATTACGCTTAATATGCAGTTAAGTCCAGTCCGCCCTGAAGAAGACGGGTCGGGGAGAGCGCCGCCCCCTCACCCCTTCCTGGCGGAGACGACCTCGACCTCCTCGAAGCGCGCGAGGGCCAGGCCGCAGATCTTCTCCATCAGACCCGGCGGTGGCACCGTCTCGTCGCGCTCGACCATGCGTTCGCGCAGCCGCAGCAGGTACTTGGTCAGGCTGCTGACGTAGAGGGCGTTGGCCGGCGTCATGGCCAGGCGGTCACAGAGTGAAATCGCCGTGAACCAGCAGGCCATGACCTCCTGCATGAAGCGCGAGTCGTCGGGTTGCGCGATGAAGACCTTGCTGGCCGCGGAGTCGAAGGCGGAAGGCTCCGCCGCCTCGATCCCTTTCGCGGGCAGGCCGTTCATCATGGCGATGATGGTCTCCAGCAGGCTGTCCTCCTCGGCGCCCTCGCCCACGCGCAGGGCGAGCGAGAAGAACTCTGCCTGAATCCGCGTGCAGAGGCCGCGCTCGATGAGCTTTTCGGACAGATCCATCGCCCCCTCCGGTTTCTTCAGCAGCCCCAGGTCGTGCGGCTGACGGATGGAGAGGTCGCGCAGCAGGTTTATGGCGTTGAAGAAATCCTTGTCGAGGTCGCTGCCGGTACCAGACGCTCTGTGCCAGCGACAGTCGACCAGCGGCTCGTCGCCGACGCCGCCGATCGACCAGCCTTCGCGCAGCATGTGGTTCACGTAGGTCCAGTCGTCGGCGTAGCCTTTGACCAGTGGGAACTGGTGACGCTTCATCACGTCGCTGCGCCCGGTCAGGGTGCCGAGGAAGGCCGGCATGAGGTGGGCATCGCGGTACCAGCTGTCGCTGTGTCGGCCCAGGGTCAGCCCGATCGGATTGCCTTCCAGATCGACGATCCGGCAGCGGCCGCCGCAGATCAGGTGCTCGCCCTTGGCCAGCAGATCCAGGCGACGGCGCAGCGAGTTCGGCAGCAGGATGTCGTCGTGGTCGAGGAAGGTGATGTACTTGCCCTTGGCCTTGGCGATACCGGCGTTGCGGGTGGCCTGCGGGCCCTTGTTGCGTTGCTGGAACAGCAGGACGCGATCGTCGCGCCCGGCATAGCCCTCGACCAGCTTCACCGTCTCGTCGGTGCTGCCGTCGTCGATCACGATCATCTCATAGTCGACGTCTTCCTGGGCGGTGACGCTCTTCAGGGCCTGCTCGATGAAGGCCGTGCCGTCGTAGGTCGGCATGACGATGCTGACTTCCGGCCGCCAGAAGAAGCGCGCGATGGGATCTTCCACATAGACCGAGCGAACTTCGGGGTCGCGCGGCGGCACGTTCGAGAAGACGTAGTGGTCGGCATTGCGGAGCCGGAAAACCAGGCGCGAGATCCCGATCGGATCGACCTTCTGCATCTGGTTGAACTCGTAGTCGAAGTCATGGAGGTAGACCTGGCCGCCCGGCGCGACCAGGCTGTTCACCAGCGCTTCCAGGAAAGGCGCGTCGAAACAGGGCTGCTTCGGGCCGAAGGGCGCCTGACCATAGGAGAGGTCGTTGTCGCCGGGCTCGACCACCAGCACCCGGTCATGCGCTTTCAGTCTGGCGAGAAGGCGGTTTTCCTCCACCTGCTGCGATTTGACGACGGCGAAGGTGTTGGGGCGCGAGACAAGGTCTTCGATGGTGTCGATCAGACGCTCGGGCGGCTGCCCCTTGGCCCGATCCATGACCACCAAGATTTTCCGCCCACGCTCCAGCAGCGGATAGCGCGCCAGCCTCGATTCCAGCACGACGAAGCTGGTGATGCCGACGGCTATGCCCAGGGTGTCGGCGCTGACCGATCCCTCTCCCAGAATCACCAAGTTGTCTATCTGAGTGGCAAGCATCGCAAGCATCTCTCCCCAATAGCGCGGCCAACAGGCCTGTCCGCACGGTCTATTCCGACCGAAAGTTTTTTCGTCCAAACGCGCAAGTCGTCGTCGCAGGCGGGTCCGCCACCTCGCTCAGGCTGCGCGCCATGCCGCCGCCCACATTGAAGAGGTCCTGGGCCGTGCTCGACTGCAGCAGCCAGAGGATGACATCCACGCGGTCGCCAACATAGACGAAATCGCGATTCTGCTTGCCGTCGCCAAAGTCCGGCCGCTCGGCAACAGAGAGCGTGGCCTCGCCCGGATGGCCCTGCCGATCGCCGTGGACCACAGGTTCACCCTGCGCGGCCAGCGCCCATGACGCAGGGGAACCGACAAAGCCCGCCCCCCGGTGATCAGATACATGACGTCCTCCAGTAGCGTTCCAGGTGTTGGATTGCCGTTGGTCTTACCGGGCGCAGGGCTCCTTACTTCAACAGGGTCTCGAGATAGAGGCGGTATTGAGTCTTGGGCATGGGCTCCAAGAGCTCTGCAAACTGATCGCGGTCGATATAGCCCATCGCCAGCGCCATCTCTTCCGGGCAGGAGATCATCTTGCCCGAGGCCCGCTCATCGGCCCGGATCGTCAGGCTGGCCTCCAGCAAAGCATTGGGATTGCCGCAATCCATCCAGGTGAGATCGGTCTCCAGCGATTCCACGTAGAGCCTCTGCTGCTCCAGGTAGAGCTGGTTGAGATCGGTGATCTCCAGCTCGCCACGCGCCGAGGGCTTCAGGGTCGAGGCCAGATCCAAGGCGCGCTCGTCATAGAAATAGAGACCGGTCACCGCCAGGTTACTGGTCGGCTGTTTCGGCTTTTCCACCAGTTCGGTCGCGCGGCCCGAGGCTTCCAGGGTGACGATGCCGAAACGCTCCGGATCGGGCACCGGAATGGCAAAGACCGTGGCGCCCTCCTTCCGGCGCATAGCCTTGGCCATGTGCGGCGCCATCTCGTCCGGCAGGAAGAGGTTGTCGCCCAGCATCAAGGTGGTGGGGCGTCCTTCGATCAAAGAGCCGCAGAGCAGGATCGCTTCGGCGATGCCCTTGGGCGCGGGCTGTACCACATAGCGCAGGCTGAGGCCCCACGCACTGCCGTCCCCCAACGACGCCTCCAGCGCCGGCGTGGTGTCCGGCGTCGAGACGATCGCGATATCCCGATGACCGCCTCGCATAAGGATGGACAAGGAGTAGTAGATCTGCGGCTTGCTGTAGACGGGGAGGAACTGCTTGTTGACCGCTCTGGTGATCGGAAAGAGCCGCGATCCCGTTCCACCGGCGAGCAGGATTCCGAACCGCTCCCTACCGGTGGTGTCGGCGCCAAGCTCCGTCAACGCGCTCATCGGCCACTCCCACAACTGCTACCAGTGACGCGTCGGGAAGGATGGCAGCATTGGTTGCTCAGCCCCACGCCGCCACGACAGGCCAGGATCAAGCGGACGCTGCCTCCCGGCCCCCGGCGCGCGACAGCGGCGCTCTCCCCTTGAGAGGGGTTGAGCGGCGCCCGCCCCTCTCATGGTTTCGAATGGCGGGATCACGCAGAGCCGCCTTCTCCGGACGGGTCCGTGGCCGGCTTCGGCGCGGATGCCTCGGACGGCAGCGCTGCGGCGGCCGACGGCTTCGGCGCGGATGCCTCGGACGGCGCTGCGGCGGCGGCCGACGGCTTCGGCGCGGACGCCTCGGACGGCGCCGCGGCGGCGGCCGACGGCTTCGGCGCGGATGCTTCGGACGGCGGCGCTGCGGCGGTCGGCGGCTTCGGCGCGGATGCCTCGGACGGCGCTGCGGCGGCGGCCGACGGCTTTGGCGCGGACGCTTCGGACGGCGGCGCTGCGGCGGCCGGCGGCTTCGGCGCGGATGCCTCCGACGGCGTCACTGCGGCGGCCGGCGGCTTCGGTGCGGGCGCTTCGGACGGCGTCACTGCGGCGGCCGACGGCTTCGGCCCGGATGCCTCGGACGGCGTCGCTGCGGCGGCCGACGGCTTCGGCGCGGATGCTTCGGACGGCGTCACTGCGGCGGCCGACGGCTTCGGCCCGGATGCCTCAGACGGCGTCGCTTCGGCGGCCGACGGCTTCGGCGCGGATGCTTCGGACGGCGTCACTGCGGCGGCCGACGGCTTCGGCGCGGATGCCTCGGACGGCGTCGCTGCGGCGGCCGACGGCTTTGGCCCGGATGCCTCGGACGGCGTCGCTTCGGCGGCCGACGGCTTCGGCGCGGATGCTTCGGACGGCGTCACTGCGGCGGCCGGCGGCTTCGGTGCGGGCGCTTCGGACGGCGGCGCTGCGGCGGCCGACGGCTTCGGCGCGGACGCTTCGGACGGCGGCGCTGCGGCGGCCGACGGCTTCGGCGCGAATGCTTCGGACGGCGTCACTGCGGCGGCCGGCGGCTTCGGTGCGGGCGCTTCGGACGGCGCTGCTTCGGGGGCTGACGGCTTCGGCGCGGATGCCTCGGACGGCGGCGCTGCGGCGGCCGACGGCTTCGGCGCGAACGCTTCGGACGGCGGCGCTGCGGCGGCCGACGGCTTCGGCGGGGACGCTTCGGACGGCGGCGCTGCGGGGGTCGGCGGCTTCGGCGCGGATGCCTCGGGCGGCTCGGCTGCGGGGGCCAGCGCCTTCGGTACAGCCGGCTCGGACGGTGCCGCTGCGGGAGTCGGCGGCGTCGGCGCAGGCAGATCGGACGGCATCGCTGAAGGCGCGGGCGGTGTCGGCGCGGGCGGTGTCGGCGCGGGCGGCTCCACCACCAGTGGCGCCTCGTCCTCTTCCACCACCAGCTTTCGCTTCGGCACCTGCGTCAGCACCGCCTTCTCGACCGCCGACAACTGAGCTTCGGGTTCTTCAGTCGGCTCCAGGGATGCCAGCAGGTCGCGATAGACCCGGTCGAAGCGGTCGCGCACCCAGGCGAGCAGACGATAGTCTTCCTGAAAGCGCTCGTGCAACACAGCGACATGCTCCCAGCTGAGCTGCGGATGCGCCTTGATCGCGCCGGTGACGTTGATATGCAGCGGGCCGATGTCGGGTTTGCCGTAGGCCTTGGCCAGAAGGCGCTGCATGTCGTCCAGTTGCTCCAGCGAGCAGCAGGCGAGATACCACTCCTCGATCACCGCCTTGGCCGCATTGGCGTTGTCCTCGCCGGTGAGCTGGATCACCTGTGCCGACTGCACCAGACGGCTCTTGGGGTTGGCCAGCTTGTCGGCGACGTACTCGTCCAGGGTCATGGCCCTGGCCCGCGCCTTCCACTCGGCCCGCCCGCTGGTCCTGGCGAAATAGAAGTCGGAGACGACGCGCTCGATCGGGTCGCGCATGGTGCCCACATAGAGTGCTCGGCCGCCGAGACGTCGATGATTTCCGAAGTCGAAGTGCCCGCCGATGAACTTGTAGCCGCTCAACTCCGCTTCCGGCACGTCCTGTACGCGCGGCGTGAATTTGCCGGTCTTCGCGCTTCTCGCCTGATGGCGGAAGCAGCTTTCCTGACCGAAGATCTTACTGAACAATCCCAGTACGGACGTGCCGCCGGCCTTGGATATGTGATTGAAGACAATCTTCGAGGTCAGCAGATCGTCTCTCGCCAACTCCATCTGGGACACACCTCCACCTTGCGCGGCTTCGGCCTGCTATCGCGGACCTCGACGCTCGCTCCGGCAGCGGACATGGCACTCCGCAAGGCGGGTTACACCATGCTCGGGACTTTCCCTGCATGCAATCGAACGGCAGAGGAAGATCGCGAAACGACCTTCTTCCAAGTCAGGACGGCTTCACGCAAGGACAAGCTACCGCCGCAATCGTGCAAGCCTAGACCATCGGCGCATCTTTGCCTACGCCAATTCATCGGCGATCTCGCTGTATCAGAGGCGGTCGTTCGGTTGTTCGACAGCAACCGAATAACCGCCTCCTCCAAGCGAGGTCGCTATTGACCCGGAGACAAAGGGGCGGGTTAACCGCTGCGGCGTTCGAAGCGAACGGTGCCGTGCGGATAGCCCATGGTGTGCAGTGCACGTTCGTACTGCGGCGCGACGAAGGGGGGCTGGTCCTCCAGTTCGGCGGCCGCACGCAGGGCCCACCGCGGATCGGCCAGGAAGGCGCGGGCCAGCGCCACCAGATCGACCGTCTCTTCGCGCACGAGGGTTTCCGCCTGCTGGGCATCGGTGATCATACCGACCGCCATGGTGACGATCCCGGTGCGCTGCTTCACCGCCTTGGCGAAGGGGACCTGGTAGCCCGGCCCGACGTCGATCTTCTGATCTGGCGCATTGCCGCCGGAGGAGACCACGACGTAGTCGCAGCCGGCCTCCTTCAGCGCGCCGGCCAGAGCCACCGCATCCTCGATGTCCCAGCCTCCCGCGACCCAGTCGCTGGCCTGCAGGCGATAGCCAAGCGGGCGCTCGGCGGGCCAGACGGCGCGCATCGCCTCGAAGACCTCCAGCGGCAGGCGCATGCGCTTCTCACGGCTGCCGCCGTAGGCGTCGTCACGGGTGTTCGACAGCGGCGAGACGAAGGAGCTCATCAGATAGCCGTGGGCGCCGTGCAGCTCGATCAGGTCGAAACCCAGGCGCTCGGCGCGCTGGGTGGACTCGACGAAGGCCTGCTTGATCTGGGCGATGTCCTCCAGGCTGGCCGCCTGGGGGACCTGCCAGCCCTCGTCATAGGCGACCTCGGCGGCACCGATGGTGCGCCAGCCGCCCTGCTGCTCTGGCTGTGGCTTGCCGCCGTTCCAGGGCACGTCCACCGAGGCCTTGCGGCCGGCGTGGGCCAGCTGCGTGCCCAGCATCGCCCCGCCGTAGCGGCGGCAGGAGGCCAGCACGCGCGCCAGCGCCGCTTCGGTCTCGTCGTCGTAGAGGCCGAGGCAACCAGCGGTGATGCGGCCACGCGCCTCCACCGCCGTGGCCTCGGTGATCACCAGGCCGGCGCCGGAGAGAGCGAGCTGCGTCAGGTGCGACAGGTGCCAGTCGCTGGCCCGCCCTTCCTCGGCGGAATACTGGCACATCGGAGAGACGACCACGCGGTTCGGAAGCTCCAGCCCGCGCAGGGCCAGGGGCGAAAAGAGTCGAGAGGCCAAGCTTCATCTCCTGTTTGGCGGTAACCGATCGTGCGAGAAGGTGGGGCGCACGCGCACTGACCGCAAGCCGCCCTGCCGGCAAAGGTAGTTTGCGCTGAAGGCGCCACAGCGTCGCAAACGACCTTAGCCGGCAGGCGGCCGGACCGAGACCCCGCGACGGAAAGAGCTTGCCTACTCCGGGTGGTTCGGCATAGTTTGTCCGACAAACGGATAAACCAAAAAGCCGACGAATGGCTTTTTCCTTGCCAGGAGGTCCGCCCGTGATCGATTTCCGCCCGACGCCGGAACAGGAAGCGCTCGCCCAGCAGGTGCGCAGCTTCGTCATCGAGAAGGTCATTCCCTACGAGAGCGACCCGCGCTGCCGCCCGCACGGCCCCAACGACGAGCTCAGGCGCATCCTGAACGAGGAGGCCCGCCAGGCCGGCCTGCTGTCGGTCCACGTTGAGCCGGAGTACGGCGGCCGCGGCCTCAGCCACATCGAGAATGCGCTGGTCTTCGCCGCGGCTGGCTACTCGCCGCTGGGCCCCGTCGCGATCCACTGCAACGCGCCGGACGAGGGCAACATCCACCTGCTGTCCAAGGTCGCCAGTGCCGAGCAGAAGGCGCGCTGGCTGGCGCCGCTGGCCCGTGCCGAGATCCGTTCCTGCTTCCTGATGACCGAGCCGGAGGGCGCGGGCGCCGACCCCAGCATGCTGGCGACCACGGCGGTTCCGGTGGCCGGCGGCTTCCGCATCAGCGGCCGCAAGTGGTACATCACCGGCGCCGACGGGGCGAGCATGGGCATCGTCATGGCCATGGTCCCCGATGCCGGCGCTACCATGTTCCTGACCGACATGGACGCAGACGGCATCCACCTCGCCCGCCAGCAGCACACCATCGACGGCAGCTTCACCGGCGGCCACTACGAGATCGAGCTGAAGCACCTCTTCGTGCCGGAGGACGCGGTGCTGGGGGCGGTCGGCGAGGGCTTCCGCTACGCCCAGGTCCGCCTGGCCCCGGCGCGGCTGACGCACTGCATGCGCTGGCTGGGCGCGGCCGAGCGCGCACACGACATCGCCTCGGCCTACGCCGCCAAGCGCCGCGCCTTCGGCAAGCCGTTGGGCGAGCACGAGGGCATCGGGTTCATGCTGGCTGACAACGAGATGGAGTTGCTGCAGTCCAAGCTGTGGGTCTGGTACACGGCCTGGATGCTGGACCAGGGCGAGAAGGCCCGGCACGAGAGCAGCATGTCCAAGGTCGCGGTCTCCGAGGCGCTGTTCCGCATCGTCGACCGCTGCGTCCAGGTGCTGGGCGGCCAGGGCGTGACCCACGACACCGTGGTGGCGCAGCTCTTCAACGACATCCGTGCCTTCCGCATCTACGACGGCCCCTCCGAGGTGCACCGCTGGGCCATGGCCAAACGAATCATGCGCAAGCAGGGTGCCAACGGCTAGACGCGGGGGGCCGACCATGCAGCAGCTTGCCATGCAGGACTACGAGGCCACCTATCGGGACTTCCGCTGGGACCTGCCGAGCACCTTCAACTTCGGGACTGACGTCATCGACCGCTGGGCGGCCGAGCGTCCCGACCACCCGGCACTGATCTGGAGCAATGCAGAGGGAGCCGAGCGGCGCTTCACCTACCGCGATATCGCAACCCTGACCGACCGGCTGGGTGCGGCCCTGCAGGCTGCCGGCATCAAGAAGGGCGACCGCGTCCTGGTCATGCTGCCGCGCGTGCCGGAATGGCAGATCGCCATGGTGGCGCTGCTGAAGATCGGGGTGCTGCCGATCCCCTGCATAGAGATGCTGACCGAGAAGGACATCATCTACCGCCTGGAGAATGCCGAGGCGGCCGGCGCCATCATCAGCCAATCGCAGGTCGGCAAGGTGCCGGCCGCCCTGCCGCTGAAGGCCCGCATCGTGGTCGGCGAGGCCGAGGGCTGGACCCCGATCGATGCCATCCTTGGGGAGCCGGGACCTGAGATCCACCCGGCCGAGATGGCGATCGACGACCCGGCGATCCTCTTCTACACCTCCGGCTCCACCGCCGCCCCCAAGGGCGTCACCCACGCCGCGCGCAGCCTCTTCGCCTGGCGGGTCTCGGCCTGGTACTGGCTGGACCTGAAGCCCGACGATGTCATGTGGTGCACCGCCGACACCGGCTGGAGCAAGGCCGGCACCTCCGTGCTCTTCGGCCCCTGGTCCTGCGGCGTGACCGTGGTCTTCCACGACGGCCCCTTCGACCCGGCGGTGCGGCTCGACATCCTGGCGCGCTACCGGGTCAGCGTCTTCTGCGCCTCGGCCACCGAGCTCCGGCGCCTGGTGCTGCAGGACCTGGGCGAGCGGGACCTCAGCGCCCTGCGCCTGACCGTCTCGGCCGGCGAACAGGTGAACCCGGAGATCGTCCAGGCCTGGCGGCGCCTGACCGGAGTCACGCTGCTGGACGGCTACGGCCAGACCGAGACCCTGATGACGGTGCTGAATTACCCGGCCCTGCCGGTGAAGCCCGGCTCCATGGGCAAGCCGCTGCCCGGCACCGAGATCCTGGTGATCGACGAGGAGGGCCAGCCGATCACCGACGGCACGCCGGGCGAGCTGGCGATCCGCCAGCCGCATCCTCAGACCATGCTGGGCTACTGGCGCGAGCCGGAGCGCACGGCGGCCAGCATGATCGAGGTCGAGGGCAAGACATACCTGCGCACCAGCGACCGGGTCCGGGTCGACGCCGAGGGCTACCTCTTCCACGAGGGCCGCAGCGACGACGTGATCAACTCCAGCGGCTATCGCATCGGGCCGATGGAGGTGGAGAACGCGCTGGCCGAGCACCCGGCAGTGATCGAGAGCGCCGCCGTCGCCAGCCCCGATCCCGACCGCGGCGAGGTGGTCAAGGCCTTCGTCGTGCTTGCTGCCGGCGTGGTCGGCGACCAGGCCCTGGTCGAGGCCTTGCAGGCGCACTGCAAGAAGGTGACCGGGCCCTACAAGTATCCGCGCCGCATCGCCTTCGTCGAGGACCTGCCCAAGACCCCGACCGGCAAGATCCGCCGCCGCCTCCTGCGCGACCAGGAGTTCGGGGTAGAGCCGGCGGCATGAACGACGCCAAGGACCTCTTCCGTCCGCTGGAGACCGCGCCGGCCTACAAGCGGCTCTGCCAGGCGATCGAGGAGCAGATCATGGCCGGCCGGCTGAAGCCCGGCGACCTGCTGCCGACCGAGGCGGCGCTGTCGGAGGCCTTCGTGCTCAACCGCTCGACCGTGCGCGAGGGCATCCGCCTGCTGGAACAGAGCGGCCTGGTCGAGCGCATCGCCGGCCGCCGCCTGGCCGTCGCCCGCCCCTCGACCAAGGCACTGGGCGCGCGGCTGAGCCAGGCCCTGGTGCTGCATGACGTCACCTTCCGCGAGCTCTGGCAGACCATCGCCGCGCTGGAGCCGGCGGCCGCCGGCTATGCGGCACTGGCTCGCAGCGAGGCCGACCTGACCGCGCTGGAGGAGAACCTGGAGGCCAGTGCGTCGGCGCTGGACGACACCCGGCTGCTGACCCAGCTCGACGTCGCCTTCCACGCCCTGGTGGCCGAGGCCGCGCACAACCGCGCCCTGATGCTGGCGCGCGAGGCCGTGGGGCAGCTCTTCTATCCGGCCTTCGCCGTGGTGGTAACCCGGCTCGATACCGCCGCGGAGCGTCTGCTGACCGCACACCGGGCGATCACCGAGGCGATTCGGCGCCAGGACGCCGAGGAGGCCAGGCGCTGGATGGCGCGGCACATCGAGGATTTCCACCGCGGCTACTGCAGGGTAGGACTGGATCCGGAAGCCCCGATCGACAGCCTGACCGAGGAGAGAAGCGCATGAGCCTTGAAGACCTGGCGCTCGGCCCCCTGACCGAACCGCCGGCGCTGGCACCGGAAGACCTTGCTGCCGCGGTCGACTGGGCGATCGGATCCCGTCGTTCGATCCGGGCCTACCTGCCCGATCGCGTGCCGCGCGCGACGATCGAGCGGATTCTGATGCTGGCGGCCCGCGCGCCCAGCGGCACCAACATGCAGCCCTGGGCCGTCACCGTTCTGACCGGCCCAGCCCTGGAGCGCCTGAGCAAAGCGCTGCTGGCCGCCCACGAGGCCGGCGGATCCGGGCATAAGGGCGAGTACAAGTACTACCCCGACACCTTCGAGGAGCCCTACCTCGGCCGCCGGCGCAAGGTCGGCTGGGACCTCTACGGACTGCTCGGCATCGAGCGCAAGGACGCGCACAAGATGCACCGGCAGATCGGCCGCAACTACCGCTTCTTCGACGCCCCGGTCGGCATGATCGTCACGATCGACCGCAGCCTGGAGATCGGCAGCTGGCTCGACCTCGGCATGTTCCTGCAGTCGATCTGCATCGCCGCGCGCGGCCATGGCCTCGATTCCTGTCCGCAGGCCGCCTTCGCCCGCTATCACAGCATCATCCGCGACGAACTGGGCCTGCCGGAGAGCCAGGTGGTGGTCTGCGGCATGGCGCTGGGCCGGGTCGACGAAAGCGCGGTGGAAAACAGCCTGATCACCGAACGCGCCCGGCTGGAAGACTTCGTCACCTTCAAGGACTGACGCGCTTCCAGCCGCACCGCGCGCCGGAACCGCACCGGCGCCGCCGTTATCCGTTCCAGGCGATCTGGCCGACCATGCCCGAACGGCCCTGCCAGGTCACCGGCATGTCGGAATCCTGCCAGCGCGTGCCCTTGCCGGGCGCAAGCTCGCCCTGGTGGTCGACATGGCCGAAGGCAACGCTGAAGGCGGCGTTCTGCAGGGTCATCCTCTTCCCCAGGTCGTTCACCAGACGCCGCGACCTGATCTCCCCGACGCCGGCCAGATTGGCGGTCACCGTGCCATTGTCCTCGGTGACCTCCATGGCGACCTTTCGTGTCGGCAGCCAGCGCGAGAGCAGGGTCGCCGGCACCGCCATGCCGCCCCCCGATCCGCCCTGCAGGATGGTTTCGAGCGCAGATTGCTGCGCGTCGCTCGCCGCCTCGTCGACGTAGACCCGTCCGGTGCCGTTGGCCTCGTAGAGCGTGGGTCCGGGGAAGTGAAAGTTGACCACCGCGGCCTGACCGGAAAGGTCGACGCCCTCGAACTGGCCCTCGCGGACGCGAACCAGCAATGCGGTGGCGCACCAGCCCTGATCCATCAGCATCAAATCCGCTTCCCCAAACCAACAGGGGCACAGCATGTTGCAGCTACACGTCTCGATGAGTTCTCCAGACAGAGACCAGGCCATGACTTCTCCTCCTTGTCGTATTTCGTGAAGAATTCAATCACTCCACGCATTTAATTATTTTCTTTTCTCGACAACGGCCCGCCCTTTGCATGGCGGACTGAACAGATTGCGCCAAGAAAGACCTGGAATCAAGGCGCGCTCAGGTCTGCTTTTATACGTCGATAAGCACCCAACCAGGACATGCAGGGCGAGATTGCCGGAGAAAGGAAATGGCCCGGCCAGTCAGGATCGTCAAAAGATGTCAGGAAGCACCGCCGCAGGTGCCGGGCGGACATTCCGAAGGCGATGGTAATTTTCTTTTTTGCACAAAAGCTTAGAGCGTCGCAGGCAAGGGCCTGCGACGCTCTAAATCACTGCCAGACGGGAAGGATCAGGCCCGCGCCTCGATCTTCGCCTGGCCCAGGGCCTCAAGCGCGGTGGCGACGATGCCGGCGCTGTCGAGGCCGGCCTTGGCGACCTGGCTGCCGGGGCTGGCGTGGTCGATGAAGGCGTCCGGCAGGGTCAGCGGGCGGAACTTCAGGCCGCTGTCGAAGAGGCCCTCACGGGCCAGCAAGGTCATCACCAACGCGGAGAAGCCACCCATCGAGCCTTCCTCGACGGTGATCATGACCTCGTGCTCACGGGCCAGCTTCACCACCAGGTCGTGGTCCAGCGGCTTGGCGAAGCGGGCGTCGGCCACCGTGGTGGTCAGGCCGCGCGCCGCCAACTCGTCGGCGGCCTTCATCGCGTCGGCCAGGCGGGTGCCCAGCGAGAGGATCGCAACCTTGCTGCCCTCGCGCAGGATGCGGCCCTTGCCGATCTCCAGCGGGGTCCCGATCTCCGGCAGCGGGCCGCCAGCCGACTCGCCGCGCGGATAGCGGCAGGCCGAGGGACGATCGCCGATCTCCATCTGGGTCGCCACCATGTGCATCAGCTCCGGCCCGTCGGCCGGCGCCATCACCACCATGTCCGGCAGGCAGCAGAGGTAGGCCAGGTCGTAGCTGCCCTGATGGGTCACGCCGTCGGCGCCGACCATGCCGGCCCGATCGATGGCGAAGCGCACCGGCAGATTCTGGATGGCGACGTCATGCACCACCTGGTCGTAGGCCCGCTGCAGGAAGGTCGAGTAGATCGCGGCGAAGGGCTTGAAGCCCTCACAGGCGAGCCCGGCGCAAAAGGTGACGGCATGCTGCTCGGCGATACCGACGTCGAAGGTGCGGTCGGGGAACTCGGCCCCGAACTTGTTAAGACCGGTGCCACCGGGCATCGCCGCGGTCACCGCCACCACCTTGTCATCGGTCTTGGCATGCGCGATCAGCGCCTTGGCGAAGACGTCCTGGTAGTTAGGCGCCTTGGGCGTTGCCTTTTCCTGCTTGCCGGTGATCACGTCGAAGCGGGCGACGCCGTGGTACTTGTCCTTGGACTCCTCGGCCGGCGCGTAGCCCTTGCCCTTCTTGGTGACGCAGTGGATCAGGACCGGGCCTTCCCACTCGCCGTCGCGGACGTTCTTCAAGACCGGCAGCAGGTGCTCCAGGTTATGGCCGTCGATCGGGCCGACGTAGAAGAAGCCCAGCTCCTCGAAGAGGGTGCCGCCGGTGAAGAGGCCGCGGGCGTACTCCTCGGCCCGCTTGGCCGCACGCTCGAGCGGCCGCGGGAAGCGGCTGGCCAGGTCACGGGCCAGATGGCGCACCGACTGGTAGGGCTTGGAGGAGAGCAGCCGCGAGAGATAGGCGCTCATCGCACCTACCGGCGGGGCGATCGACATGTCGTTGTCGTTCAGGATGACGATCAGGCGCGACTTGGTGGCGCCGGCATTGTTCATCGCCTCGTAGGCCATGCCGGCCGACATCGAGCCGTCGCCGATCACGCAGATCACGTGGTTGTCGCGCTTGTCGAAGTCGCGCGCCACGGCGAAGCCCAGGCCGGCGGAGATCGAGGTCGAGGAGTGGGCCGCGCCGAAGGGGTCGTAGACGCTCTCCTTGCGGCTGGTGAAGCCCGAGAGCCCGCCTTCCTGGCGCAGACTGCGGATGCGGTCGCGCCGGCCGGTCAGGATCTTGTGGGGATAGCACTGGTGCGAGACATCCCAGATCAGGATGTCGCGCGGCGTCTCGAAGACGTAGTGCAGCGCCGTGGTCAGCTCGACCACGCCCAGCCCGGCCCCCAGGTGCCCGCCGGTCACGGAGACGGCATCGATCAACTCCTGCCGCAGTTCGTCGGCGAGCTGCGGCAGGTCTTCTTCGTTCAGCTTGCGCAGATCGTCCGGCGTCTCGACCTTGTCCAAGAGCGACGTCGCGCTGTTATGTCCGATCTCGTTTGCCAATGCCAGTCCTCCTGGGGGTCTGTCCGGATCCCGGACGGAGCACTCCCCTATCTCCATTCTATCGATCTATATGGGGAATTATACAAAAGGGTCACGCGCCTTCCGCCTGTTGCCGCCGCGAAATGTTACCGCGGCGTCTGGCCTGCGCTTAGCGCAGGCTAAGACTGACGCTCTACCACAAAGGCCGCCGTGTCGTACAAAGCTTGACTGTCTCCCGGTACCAGATTTAGCGACTGTTGCGCTTCCGCCACCAATTCCAGGGCACGGGCCCGCGCACCCTCCACTCCAAGTTGCCCAACGAAGGTCGCCTTCCCGAGTGCGGCGTCCGCCTGCGCCGGTTTTCCCAAATCGGCGGTCGAGCCCTCGACGTCAAGAAGGTCGTCGACGATTTGAAAGGCCAGGCCGATCGCCCGCGCGTAGGTCAGCAGGGCCAGATGCTCGGCTTCGCTGGCGCCGCCCAGAATCGCGCCCGCCTCGCAGGCATGTTGAATGATGGCGCCAGTCTTCAAGGCCTGCAGCTCAGTTATGCCTTCCAGGTCGAGCCGGTCGCGCTCCGGCGAGAGGTCGATCATCTGTCCGCCGACCATGCCGGCGGCGCCCGAGGCCTTGGCCAGGCTGGCAATCAGCGCGCAGCGCACCGCCGGGTCCGGATGGGTCTCCTCTTCCGCCAGCACCGCGAAGGCCTCGGTCAGGAGCCCGTCGCCGGCCAGGATCGCGGTGGCGTCGTCATAGAGCTTGTGCACCGTCGGCTTGCCGCGCCTGAGGTCGCTGTTGTCCATCGCCGGCAGGTCGTCGTGCACCAGGCTGTAGCAATGCACCATCTCCAGCGCCACGGCGGCGTTCAGCGCCCGCTTGGGCGGCACCTCGAACAGCGCCGCGGTCTGCATCACCAGGTGCGGGCGCAGGCGCTTGCCGCCGTTCAGGCTGCCGGCGCGCATCGCCTCGACCACCCGGCCGCGCGGCCCGGCGACGGCCGGCAGGCGGCGCTCCAGTTCACGCCCGACCAGGGCCGCCGTCTCCTCGAGGGCGCGCTTGAAGTCTGCCATGGCAGCAATCCTCTTGATTTCGAAAGGTCGTGTGGGTCGGTCGGAGTCTCAGGACTTGGGATCGAAGGGTTTGGCTTCGGGACCTTCGGCGCTGAGTGCGATCCTCTCGACGGTGAGCTGCGCCGCTCGCAGCTTGGCCTCACAGAGCCGCTTCAGCGCGGCCCCCTTCTCGTAGGCTGCGATGGCTTCGTCAAGCCGGCTTTCGCCGGACTCCAGGCGCTCCACGATCGCCTTGAGCTCGGCCAGGGCCTCCTCGAAGCTCATCTCCTCGCTGACGGCGCTCTCCCCGCCGCTCTTGTCGCTCATGCTTGTCAGGTCCCCTCCTCCCTGCCTGGTCGCGCGCCAGGCGCGGCCATCAGCGCCTGCACGTGGGCTGCCGTCGCCGCCGCCAGGGCGTCCAGATCATAGCCGCCCTCCAGGGTCGAGACCAGACGGCCCTGGGCACAGCGTGCGGCCACCTTGGCGATCTCCGCCGTCACCCAGTGATAGTCGGCCGTCTCCAGCATCAGGTTGGCCAGCGGGTCGTCCTTGTGCGCATCGAAGCCGGCCGAGATCACGATCAGCTCCGGCGCGAAGGCCTCCAGCGCCGGCAGGATCCGCTCCGACCAGGCCAGGCGGAAGGCGGCCGAGCCGTCGCCCGGATGCAGCGGTACGTTCAGGATGTTGCCGTGCCGCCCGCGCTCGCCGGCGGCACCGCTGCCCGGATAGAGCGGCATCTGGTGCGAGGAGGCGAAGAAAAGGTCGGGCTCGTCCCAGAAGCGGGCCTGGGTGCCGTTGCCGTGATGCACGTCGAAGTCGACCACCGCGGCGCGCGCCAGGCCATGGTGCTCGCGGGCATGGAGCGCCGCGATCGCGGCGTTGTTGAAAAGGCAGAAGCCCATCGGCCGGTCCGGCTCGGCATGGTGGCCGGGCGGCCGCATGGCGCAGAAGGCATTGTCGACCTCGCCGGCCATCACCGCGTCGACCGCCATCAGGATGCCGCCGGCCGCCCTGAGCGCGGCCTCGCCGGAGCCGGGCGAGACCAAGGTGTCGTCGTCCAGCGCCACCAGACCCTCGTCGGGAATGGCATCGAGGATCGCACGGACGTAGTCGGCCGAGTGGGCGCGGGCCACCAGCGCCAGCTCCGCGGTCGGCGCCTTGCGGCGTTCCAGGTCCGCGAAGTCCGGCTCCGAGAGCACGGCCCTGATCGCCTCCAGCCGCGCCGGGCGTTCAGGATGGTGGCTGCCGGGCTCGTGCCCCAGACAGGCCGGATGGGTTACCAGCAGGGTGGTCATGGGCCGCTCTTCTCCAGGACGAAGCGGTAGATGCCCTCGGTCTCGCCGCTCTCCAGCAGGCGATGGCCGGTGGTTTCGCAGAAGGAGCGGAAGTCCTGCGGCGCCGAAGGGTCGCTGGCCAGCACCTCGAGCGTCTCGCCCGCCGTCAAGGCCTTCATCGCCTTGCGCGCCTTCAGCACGGGAAGGGGGCACTTCAACCCGCGCGCATCCAGTTGCTGGCTTGCCGTCATCCCTTCTAGCTACGCTCTGGCCGGATCGCTGACAAGGCCCTGATGCTGTGCGCGGCGAGCAGCAGCCAGCCGAGAATGAGCAGGCTGCCGCCCAGCGGCACCACCGCCCCCATATCGGCCACCGCAAAGGCCTGAAGATAGAGACCGCCGCTGAAACAGAGGCTCCCGACCAGGAGCGCCACGCCGGCCAGGTCGATCAGGCGGCCCGGCCTCAGCAAGGTGATCACGCCGATCGCGATTAAGCCCAGCGCGTGGGGCATCTGATAGCTCTGGGCGGTCTCGATCCAGGCGCGAGCCTGGCTGCCCTCGGCTGCCGCATGGGCGCCGAGCGCCCCCAGGACCACGGCGGAGGCCGCGCTGAGACCACCCAGAAGGCACCAGACCCAGGCTCGCTTTTCCGACACGTTCGTCTCTCCCATTCCCACCGCTGCTGCGTCTTGCGTCGCGGCCAGTCTGAGGCGATGTAAGCATGGAGGAATGCCGATGAAAGCGGGAAAGACACCGGAAATGGACGCACCCCCCGGGACTGCCCCGGGAGCCGGACCGAGCCTGGCCTCGGCCGACGGGGAGGCCGGACGCCTGCCGCTGGCCGCCGACCCGTCGGCCTTCGCGGCGGCGCTCGCCGAGGTCGCCCGCCAGGGTTTCGCCCAACTCCCGCTGCTGGCGGACGCCGAGCGCCGGCTGCTGCTGTCGGCCTGCGCGCCGCTGACCTACCGCCCGGCGCGGCCCCTGGTCGGGGCTGCCGGCCGCGAGGTGCGGCAGGACTTCGAACTCA
The DNA here is from genome assembly GCA_046233115.1 of Rhodospirillaceae bacterium N.6G. Lineage (GTDB taxonomy): Bacteria > Pseudomonadota > Alphaproteobacteria > Kiloniellales > JACOMY01 > JACOMY01. The sequence continues at coordinate 184,892 of JBJXHM010000002.1, forward strand.
CCATGGCGATCCCCCGGCCGCACCCGATCCGAGATCTGGCCGCCGCGCTCGACATCACGGTCAACGCCGGCGCGGCCCTGCTGGACGAGAATCCCTTGCCCGGGGGCATCGTCTTCAACGACCTGATCGTGCAGCGCTATCCCGCCGGCTCGCAGGGCATCACCCCGCACCGCGACCACATCCGCTACAGCGGCCTGGTGGTGCTGGTGACCCTGGTCGGCCGCGCCCGCTTCTATGTCTGCGCCGAGCGCGACGGCAGCGGTGCGGTGGAGATCCCGGCCCTGCCCGGCGGCGCGATCCTGCTGGCAGCACCCGGCTTCGCCGGCGGCAAGACTCGCCCCTTCCACTTCCTCGATCAGGTGAGCGAGGACCGAGTGAGCATCGGCATCCGCCAGGACACCCGCCCCGGCGAGCCGACGTGACCTAGCCTCCTTTCGCCGGCAAGCGGCGCTGCACCGCCTCGACCAGACCGACCGGCAGCAGGTTCGCGACCTGCAGGCCCAGCACCAGCGGCCAGGGGAAGGCGACGCGGGCCTCGTTCCTGGCCAGGCCGCGGGCGATTCGGGCGGCGGCCCGCTCGGTCTCCCAGAGGAAGGGCATGGGGAAGTCGTTCACCGCGGTCATGCGACTCTTGACGAAGCCCGGGCAGACCACGGTGACGCCGATGCCCTTGGGCGCCAGGTGGCCGCGCAGCCCCTCGCCCCAGACCTTCACCCAGGCCTTGGAGGCGCAGTAGGCAGGCGCCCCCGGAAAGCCTCGGAAGCCGGCCAGCGAGGCGATCAGGCCGATCTGCCCGCGACCGCGCGCGAGCATCCCGGCCAGCGCCGGCTCCACCGTGTTCAGCACCCCCTCGACGTTGGTCGCGGTGATGGCACGGGCCTGCTCCGGCGTCTCCTCGCCGTTGCCGGTCCCGGCCGAAATCCCGGCATTGGCGATCACCAGGTCCAGCGGCCGGTCGGCATCGGCCTCGGCGATCAGGGCCGCCATCGCCGCCCGGTCGGTGACCGAGACCGGCTCGGCCAGCACCTTGGCCCCGTTGGCGCGCGCCTTCTCGGCCACGGCCTCCAGCCGGCGCCGGTCGCGGCCGGTCAGCAGCAGGCTGCGCCCCGGTCGGGCATAGAGTTGCACCAGGGACTCACCGATTCCGCTGGATGCTCCGGTAATGACAAGAGACTGGGCGTCGGGTCGCGGCTTCGCCATCTCGGCTGGTCCTTCGGCTCAGGGCTGCTATAAGCCCCACTCCGACAGCATAAACGTTAAGGATAGCGGCAGGCCATGGCCCTCCACCTCTCATCGATGACCGGCTTCGCCCGCAGCGAGGGCGGACTGCCGGGCCTCTCCTGGTCCTGGGAGATCAAGAGCGTCAACGGCAAGAACCTGGACCTGCGCTGCCGCCTGCCGCCCGGCACCGATTCGCTGGAGTCGAAACTGCGGCCGCTGGCCCAGGCCCGCTTCCAGCGCGGCTCGCTGCAGGTCTTCCTGACCCTGGACCGCAGCGAGAACCAGCCGCTGTTGCGCGTGAACCAGGCGGTGCTCGACGCCCACCTGGCGGCCTGCCAGGCCCTGGTGGCCCGCGGTGCCGCCCCGCCCAGCGCCGACGGCCTGCTGGCGCTGCGCGGCGTGCTGGAGACGGCCGAGCCGGAGCAGAGCCTGGACCTCGAAGCCCGCGACGCCGCCCTGCTCGCCGACTTCGAGGCGGCACTCGAGGGTCTGGCCGAGGCGCGCCGGGCCGAGGGCGCACGCCTCGCCGAGATCCTGCACGAGCGCCTGGACCACCTGGTCGCCCTGGTCACCGAGGCGGAAGGCAGCGCGACCGCCCAGCCGGCCGCCCTGCGCGCCCGGCTGAAGCGCCAGGTGGCGGAACTGCTGGAGGCCTCGCCCGCGCTCTCCGAGGAGCGCCTGGCGCAGGAGGCGGCGCTGCTGGCGGTGAAGGCCGACGTGCGCGAGGAGATCGAGCGGCTGCAGGCCCACATCGCCTCGGCCCGCAAGCTGCTGCAGCAGGGCCGCGGCGTCGGCCGCAAGCTGGACTTCCTTTGTCAGGAGCTGAACCGCGAGGCCAACACGCTCTGCAGCAAGGCGCAGGACATCGCGCTGACCGAGGTCGGCCTGGCGATGAAGAGCACCATCGACCAGTTCCGCGAACAGGTTCAGAACGTCGAGTAGCACAGCAATGCAAGACACCCTCGCGCGCCGCGGCTTCATGCTGGTGCTCTCCTCCCCCTCCGGCGCCGGCAAGACCACGCTCTCTCGCCGCCTGCTCGCCGCCGACGAGGGCTTCACCATGTCGGTCTCGGCCACCACCCGGCCGCGTCGCCCCGGCGAGGTCGAGGGCCAGGACTACTTCTTCGTGAGCCCCGAGCGCTTCGAGGCGATGGTGGCCGAAGAGGCCTTCCTGGAGCACGCCACGGTCTTCGAGCGGCGCTACGGCACGCCGCGCGCGCCGGTGGAGGCAGCACTCGCCGCCGGCAAGGACGTGCTGTTCGACATCGACTGGCAGGGCACCCAGCAGGTGCGCGCCAACGCCGGCAAGGACCTGGTCTCGGTCTTCATCCTGCCGCCCTCGGTCGAAGAGCTGGAGCGCCGCCTGCACAGCCGCGCCCAGGACCCCGAGGAGGTGGTGCGCGCCCGCATGGCCAAGGCCGCCGACGAGATGAGCCACTGGGCGGAATACGACTATGTCATCGTCAACAAGACGGTAGAGATCAGCCTGGCCCAGCTCCGCGCGATCGTGCAGGCCGAACGGCTGCGCCGCGAACGCCGCATCGGCCTGGTCCCCTTCGTCAGCAAGTTGAGGGGACAGAGCTAGACCGGAAGGAAGGACTGGCGATGAGCCAGATCGAGGTTGTCATCATCGGTGCCGGGGCCGCAGGGATCGGGGCCGGACTGGAGCTGCAGGCGCAGGGCACCCCCTTCGTCATCCTGGAGGCCTCCAATCGGATCGGCGGGCGCGCCCATAGCGATGCCGTCTCGCTGCCCGTCGTCTGGGACCGGGGCTGTCACTGGCTGCACTGCGCCGACGTCAATCCGCTGGTCGCCTGGGCCGAGCGCCTGGGCGCAACCTTCCTGAAACAGGAGTACCAGGACCATTTCGTGATCTGGCAGCGGGACGGCTTCATCCCTGCCGACGACCTGCGCGAGGCCGGTGCGGCCACCCTTTCGGCCCTCGAAGCGATTGCCGGCGCAAGCGCGCGAGACGTCTCGGTCACGGAGGTGCTGCCCGACGCTGGACCTTGGGAGGCTGGGGTCCGCTGCGTCCTCAGGATGATGCTGGGCGACGACCCGGAGAGGGTGTCCGCGGCCGGCTACGCCGGCTTCGATGATACCGGCATCAACTGGCCAGTGATATCGGGCTACGGCAAGCTGATCGCCGATATGGCCGCCGGCCTGCCGATCCGGCTTGGAGTTCGGGCCAAAGCGGTCACCCAGACCGCCGGCAACGTCAGCGTCGAGACCACGGCCGGCAGGATCGAGGCCCGGGCCGCGATCGTGACGGCCTCGACCAACGTCCTGGCGTCGGGCGCCATCGCCTTCGGGCCAGGCCCGGCCCAAGAGTTGCTGCCCTCGATCGCACAGGTGCCCTGCGGGGCCTACGAGAAGGTGGCCCTGGCGCTGCACCGCCTCCCGGCCGAGGCGCAGGGGCGGCTCTTCTGCATGGTCGATCCGGGCAGCGGAGCGCCGGCCCTCGACTTCCAGGTCATGGCGACCGACCCACCCCTCATGATCGCGCACCTGGCCGGCAGTGTGGCCCGCGAGGTCTCGGCCGGGGGCGAGCCGGCACTGATCGCCTTCGCCAAGGAGCGGCTGGCCCTGGCCTTCGGCAGCGCCTTCGAGACCGAGATCCTGGCCGCCGCCGCCACGGGCTGGAGCGATGATCCCCTGTTCCAGGGCGCCTACTCCCAGGCCCTGCCGGGCGCCGCCGGACTGCGCCACGAGATGATCTCCAGCGATACCGGCCGGGTGCTCTTCGCCGGCGAGGCCTTCTCGAGGACCTGGCAGGCGACCGCCCACGGCGCCTATCAGACAGGCCGAGACGCGGCCGCGCGGGCGACGGCCTTCACCAGGAAGACGGCCGGCGGCTGAGCGCTAGGTGCGCGATCAGATGGGATCACCTGACCGCTTAATCCGCTCAATCTTTCGGACCAGCGCTGAGGTTGAGGCAGGCTCTTGTGTTCTCTTTCTGGATGCGTCCAGTGGTCCTTCGGTCAAGCCGAAGGACGACAATAAAGCAGAAATATCAATGAGCTGTCGTCCTTCGGCTTGACCGAAGGACCACTCTCCCCTTGCCCTGCCATCAAAGAAATGAGTGCGGTTATCTCACCGAAGGCGACCTCTCAACCTGCCTGTCTCATCCGCCGGCGAGGGCGGCCGGCCGGGGTACGGGCGGGTACTAAGCGCAACGCGCCCTATGTACGCGCGGCGACCACCGCGGCTAGCAGCACGGCCGCCGCCGGCAGCAGCAGCACGACGAAGCCCCAGAGGAGATAGGCGAGCGAGCCCAGGGCCACGCCGCCGACGAAGCAGCCGATCACCTTGGGATAGTGCCAGGCCTTGAAGCGCGCCTGGCGGATGGCCTCCGGATCGCCCTGGCGCCGGGCACGATGCAGGTCGACCAGGCCGACCGAGAAGTTGGTCAGGTTGCCGGTCATGAAGTGCGTCGGCGCCAGCTTGTTCAGCAGCACGAAGAAGATGGAGCTGTGCAGCGACATCGCGAAGACCGCCGAGAGCGAGACCAGCAGGGTGGAGAAGGCGGCCGCCGAGGCCAGGGGCTCCAGCAGGGTCCCCAGCAGGGCGAAGACCGCAATCAGCCCGGCCTCCAGCAACAGCAGCAAGGGCCGCAGCAGGGCCTCCCGCCAGGGCCAGTTCCGGATCACCAGCACCCAGCAGAACGTGAAGAGAAAGAAGGAAACGAAGACCACCGCCTTGTTGGCATAGCCGGCCTGGCCGTTCACCAGCTCGATCACCAGGATCATCAGGGTACCGGTGATGAAGGTGGTGAAGGTGTGGAAGAGGCCGATGAAGCACACCGCCTCGACGTAGCCGGCCGCGAAGGACAGGATCAGGGGCAACAGCGGTTCGTGCAGGCGCTCGTCGCTCAAGGGGCTCGTCCTGAAAGGGTCGGATCGCCGCCCAGGATAGCAGAGGGAGGGCCGAGGCCAACAAGACCGCAAACCTCTCCCTTGCGCTCAGATCCGATAGCCCAGGCGCCGCATGACATCGCCGGCGATGCTTTCGGCCAGCGCCCGCAGCTCCGGCGCCGCCTCGTAGCCCTGCGCGCCCCGGTCCATGAAGGAGGGATCGGGGGCCTCGCGGCGCATGCGCTCGAAAGCGGTGGCCTCGGCGATACGCTGCACGGTGGCGGGATCGGCCTCGGCGCCCAGGAAGCCGAAGATCCGGCGTAGCGCCGCCTCGCGCTCCACCGCCACCTCCTCGTAACGCAGGAACAGGCGGGGCTGGTCCTTGCAGAGGCTCGCGAGACGGCGGACCAGGACGACGAAGCGCTTGGCGTTGTGCTCGACCCAGCCCTCCAGGCCGCCGAATCTCTCCTGCAGCGCACGATGGCGCGGGTCGCCCTCGCGCTCCGACAGGCGCTCGTTAGCGCGCCAGGCGGAGAGCGCCTGATCCAGCGGGTGGCGCACGATGACGATCAGCTTGGCCTGCGGGAAGTGGTCGCGGATCAGCTCCGGCTGCTCCATCAGCTCGTTGTCGTTGGCGCCGCAGATCGGCTTGCCGCCGGCGGCATCGCGTAGGATCCGGCCCACGGCATAGCGCCACACCGCCAGGCTGGTTTCCTCGGCGATCGGCTCGGCGCCGAAGCCGCCGGTCCAGGCATCGCGCTGGCGGCGGTGCTTGTCATAGGCGCCGGCCACCTGCAGCAACAGATCCTTGTAGGCACGCAGGTGATGCTCGGCCGAACACGAGATCTGAGGGTGAAGATCAAGCATTCGTTGCAGCATGGTCGTACCGGACTTCGGTGGACCGAAGCAGAAGAAGTCTGGGGCTGGACAGACTTGCCCCTTCTCCGCTTTCTTAGCTCCCTCGCCCCAGGGCTCGCCCATCATTGCCGGAGTCATTCCCTATGCCGCTCGATAGCCGCCGCGACCCACGCTACGACATCCTCTTCGAGCCCGTCTCCATCGGCCCGGTGACCGCCCGCAATCGCTTCTACCAGGTGCCGCACTGCAACGGTATGGGCCATGTCTATCCCGCCGCCATGGCGGAGATGCGCGGGGTGAAGGCGGAAGGCGGCTGGGCGGTGATCTCGACCGAGGAGGTGGAGATCCACCCGACCTCCGAGATCGCACCGCACATCGAGGGGCGGCTGTGGGACGAGCAGGACATCCCCTATCACGCCCGCATGGTGGACCGGGTCCACGCGCACGGCAGCCTGGCCGCGATCGAGCTGGTGTACCAGGGCCACACCTCGCCCAACCGCTACAGCCGAATGGCGCCGCTGTCGACGCACTCCATGCCGGTCGACAATAACGATCCGGTACAGACCCGGGCGATGGACAAGGAAGACTTCAAGGCCTTGCGCCGCTGGCACAGGAACGCCGCGCTCAACGCCAAGAAGGCCGGCTACGACATCGTCTACGTCTATGCCGGGCACAACCTCTGCCTGACCCAGCACCTGATCGCCAAGCGCTACAACCAGCGCATCGACGAGTACGGCGGCAGCCTGGAGAACCGGGTCCGCCTCTTCCGCGAGTTGATCGAGGACACCAAGGAGGCAGTCGGCGACACCTGCGGAGTCGCCGTGCGCTTCGCCGTCGACGAGCTGATGGGCCCCAAGGGCATCACCTCGGAGGCCGAGGGGCGCGAGGTGGTCGAGATGCTGGCCGAGATGCCCGACCTCTGGGACGTGAACGTCAGCGATTGGGTCAACGATTCGGTGACCGCCCGCTTCGCCGACGAGGGCTACCAGGAGCCCTACGTCGCCTTCGTCAAGTCGCTGACCAGCAAGCCGGTGGTCGGCGTCGGCCGCTTCACCTCGCCCGATGCCATGGTCAGCCAGATCAAGCGCGGCGTCCTCGACATGATCGGCGCGGCCCGGCCCTCGATCGCCGACCCCTTCCTGCCGAAGAAGATCGAGGAGGGGCGCCTGGAGGACATCCGTGAGTGCATCGGCTGCAACATCTGCGTCAGCGGCGACTACACCATCGTGCCGATGCGCTGCACCCAGAACCCCACCGTGGGCGAGGAGTGGCGCCGGCGCTGGCACCCCGAGCGGATCGCCAAGGCCAAGGCCGAGGAGAGCGTGCTGGTGGTCGGCGCCGGGCCGGCCGGGCTGGAGGCCGCCCGCGCGCTGGGGCAGCGCGGCTACCGGGTCATGCTGGCCGAGGCCGAGCGCGATCTCGGCGGCCGGGTCGCGCGTGAGAGCCGCCTGCCGGGGCTCGCCACCTACGGCCGGGTGCGCGACTGGCGCCAAGGCCAGATCGACAAGCTGACCAACGTCGAGATCTTCCGCGAGAGCCGCATGGGCCTGGAGGAGATCATCGAGGTGGCCCCCGACCACCTGGCGATCGCCACCGGCGCGCACTGGCGACGCAACGGTGCCGGGCGCAGCCTGCCGCTGGGTCTGGACTTCCCGGCGGAGGCCGCGGTCTTCACCCCGGACGACCTGATGGCCGGCGCCGAGCTGCCGGGCCCGGTGCTGATCTACGACGACGACTACTACTACATGGCCAACGTGCTGGCAGATCTGCTGGTCCGCCAGGGCAAGCGCGTCAGCTACGCCACGCCGAGCCTGAGCGTCGCGCCCTTCACTGCCAACACCATGGAGCAAGGCCGGATCATCTCCGGGCTGATGGAGAAGGGGGTGGAGATCCTGACCGGACAAGGCCTGGCCGGCTTCGACGGCGGCGAGGCGCAGCTCGTCTGCGCGTACAGCGGCCGGGAGCGTCGGGTTGCCGCCGGATCGCTGCTGCTGGTGACCTCGCGCGAGCCGAATGACGGCCTGCTGCAGACGGCGAAGGCGGAGATGGACCGCCTGAGGCAGGCCGGGATCCGCAGCCTGGCCGGCATCGGTGACTGCATGGCGCCGGGCAGCGTCGCCGCCGCCGTCTACGAGGGCCATCGCTATGCCCGCGACCTGGGCGAGACGCTCGATCCCGACGTCGCCCCCTTCCGCCGGGAGATCCGCGCCCTACCTAATGACTAGAGCGCGCCAGCGCGTGCGGCGGGGGATTTTATCGTTCCGGCGCGCGTAGAGCTGCTAGACTGGCGCTTCCCATCGACGATGAGGAACTTTCCGCATGCGTGCCTGTGCAGTTCTGCTCTTCCTGGCTTTGGGCCTCGGCGGCTGCAGTGTGGTCGATGCCGGGGCCTCCGTGGTCGGGGCGGCGGCCGACGTCACCGGCAGCGTCGTCTCCGGCACCGTCGGCGTCGTGACCTACCCCTTCGACGACGATTGAGCCGGGGCTCGATGGCACGGGCGGCCGAGTACGGCCTCACTGCCCTTACGTCGCAGGCCCCTCGTCGCCCGGCTCGTCCAGGGTTATCTTTCTGCAATGCCCGATAGCCAAGACTCCTGGACCCTCAGGACCTACGAGAGCCTTGCCAAGATCGACGCCGCCGGCTGGGACGCCTGCGCCGGCGACGACAATCCTTTCGTCAGCCATGCCTTCCTGCTGGCGCTCGAGGAATCGGGCTCGGCGACCGCCCGGACCGGCTGGCTTGGCCAGCACCTGGCGGTCGAGGACGGTGCCGGCAAGCTGCTGGGATGCGTGCCGCTCTATCTGAAGAACCACTCCTACGGCGAGTATGTCTTCGACTGGGGCTGGGCCGACGCCTATGAACGGGCCGGCGGCCGCTACTATCCCAAGCTCCAGGCCTCGGTGCCCTTCACCCCGGTGACCGGGCCCAGACTGCTGATCCGCCCGGGGCCGCGGGCACCACTGGTGCGCGAGCAGCTGATGGCAGGACTGATCCGGGTGGCGGAGCTGCACAAGGTCTCCTCGCTGCACGTCACCTTCCCGACCGAGCCCGAGTGGCAGGCCCTGGGCGAGGCCGGCTACCTGCAGCGCCAGGGCCTGCAGTATCACTGGGTGAACCAGGACTATCCCGATTTCGAGGCCTTCCTGGCCGCGCTCTCCTCACGCAAGCGCAAGGCAATCCGCAAGGAGCGCCGGGTCGCGCAGGAGAGCGGCCTCACCATCCGGGCGCTGCGCGGGGCGGAGATCTCCGCCGCGCACTGGGACGCCTTCTACCGCTTCTACCTCGCGACCATCGACAAGAAGTGGTCGCAGAACTACCTGACCCGCGACTTCTTCCATCTGCTGGGCGAGCGGCTGGGCGACCGGGTGCTGCTGATTGCGGCCGAGGATGCGGGGCGTCCGGTGGCGGGCGCCTTGAACCTGATCGGCAAGGAGCGGCTCTTCGGCCGCAACTGGGGCGCCGAGGCCGAGGTGCCCTTCCTGCACTTCGAGTGCTGTTACTACCAGGCCATCGACTGGGCCATCGCGCAGGGCCTGAAGGTGGTCGAGGCCGGCGCCCAGGGGCAGCACAAGGTACAGCGCGGCTACCTGCCGGTCCCGACCTACAGCGCCCACTGGATCGCCGACGGTGGCTTCCGCGCGGCCGTGGCCGACTTCCTGCGCCGCGAGCAGCGCGCGATCGACCAGGAGATCGACATCGTCACCGAGATGGGCCCCTTCAAGCGCCAAGGATGACCGGTCTGTGAGCGATCCGGCCAGTCCTCTTGGGGGGCCTCTGGCCGGCCATACGTCGACCTGATACAACAGCGTCCAGGTAAACCAAGAACCGCCGGCGAGCGGCCGGTGGCGCCCAAGATTCCCGGGAGGATCCGATGAGCGACAAGCTGACCGTCTATGGTTTCGATGCCTCGACCTATGTCCGCACCGTGCGCATGCTGCTGGCGGAGAAGGGCGCCGCCTACGACCTGGTCCCGGTCAACGTCCTGACCGGCGAGACCAGGAAGCCCGAACACCTGGCGCGCAACCCCTTCGGCAAGGTGCCGGTGATCGAGCACGGCGACCTCAAGATCTACGAGACCGGCGCCATCTGCCGCTATCTGAACGACGTCCTGCCCGGCAAGTCACTGATCCCCTCCGATCCGCTCGACCGGATGCGCATGGACATGGCGATCGGGATCTACGACAACGCCGGCTACGGAGCGCTCCTGGGCCTGGCGGCCCAGCACCTCTTCCCCGACTTCGTAGGCGGCAAGGACGAGGCGGTGCGCAAGGACTGCATGGCCAAGAGCCGGCTGGCGCTGACCGAGATCATGAAGCTGCGCGGCAAGGACCGCTGGATTGCCGGCGCGGGGCTGTCGCTGGCCGACCTCTACCTGGCGCCGGTCTGCCTCTATGTCTCCATGACCGAGGACAAGGGCGAGGCCTTCGACGTGCCGGGCATGGGCGACTGGTGGTCGACGGTCCAGACCCTGGAGTCCTACCAGAACACCATGCCGACCCTGGGCTGACCGCCCGGCGGCGGTTTTCCTGCGTCACGGAAGCGGCGCGGCGGAGGAGCCCCCTTCGCCGCGGACCGCAGCAGGCCTCACTCGCCGATGAGCTTCGCCATCACCTCTAGCAGACTCCTCCGCTCGGCTTCCCCCAGCCGCTCCGGATCGATCCGCGCCAGCTGCTCGCGCAGCGCGTTCAACGGACCCGCCGCTGCCTTGTCGCCCCCTCCGCTCCGGTCGAAGGCGACCTCGTAGGTCTCGACTGGGCCGGTAATCCCCTTTAGCTGCAGCGCTCCGCGCGGCAGAAAGTCAAACCCTTCGCCCGCCAGTGCGCGCGTCGTGGCCGAAACCAGGACGCCGCCAGGCGGGCAGGCCGCCTGCAGCCGGGCGGCAAGGTTCACCGGACTGCCGATGATCGTGTAGTCCATGCGCTCGAAGCTGCCGAAATTGCCGACCGTGCAATGGCCACTGTTGATGCCGATCCGGATCTCCAGCGGATCATGCAGGCCGTGCCGGGTGAACGCGGCGCCCAACGTCGCCATGCGCTGCTGCATCTCGACCGCCATCTCGATACAGCGCGTCGCATCGCGCTCGGGCCCCTCGGTCTCCGGCTCGCCGAAGAAGCCCAGGATCGCATCGCCGATAAACTTATCGATGGTCGCGCCATGCGCGCGGGCGATCTCGGTCATCGCCGAGAAATAACTGTTCAGGATCTCCGACAGTCCCTCGGGCTCCAGTCGCTCGGTTCGCACCGTGAACTCACGGATATCGGAAAAGAACACCGTCAGGTGCTTGCGACGCGATTCGATGCCGCCGCCGATATCGCCGCGGAAAATCGACTGGTAGAGCTGTTGCGGGATGTAGCGAGAGAGTCGCGCCGAGATCTCCTCGATGTAGCGCTTCTGTTCGGCGAGCTGCCGGTTCGCCTCCTCCAGCTCCCGCGTCCGCTCCTCGATCCGCATCTCCAGATTGCGGTTTAGGATTGAGACTCCCTTCAAGTAGTCGTTGGTGGCCCAGATCCCGGTGTCTACGTCTTCCGCTCTGGCCGAGACCTTCTTTGCGGTATCGTCGGGCTTTGCGGTATCGTCGGGCGCGATGATGCCGTGACTGGCCAGGGGATGGAAGGCATCGGCGATCTGTCCGTGATACTCCCGCGCGTGGGCCAGGCAGTAGATGTAGCTCGCTGCGGCATGCTCCGGTGGCATCAGGCCGTCATATCCGGGATTGTCCACATAGTCCCGGACATAGTCCTCCAGCGTCATCCCATAGTATTTTTCGAAATGCGCTCGGTCCTCGGTCCAAAGCAGGGTGTCCATCACGCCCGGCGCGAAGCCGAAAACGCTCACGCCCGAGGTCGCCGTTGCCTCGCCGGCAAGCGAGAGCACCATCGAGCGCTGACCGACCATGGCGGAAGAAAAGGCCGCGTCATTGGATAGGCCCTCGGCGGCGACGGTGTTGGCGATCACACCCCGGCCCGCGGTGCGCATGGCAGGCAGGAGTTTCGAGATCAGGAACGCCGAGGCTCTCACTGTCGTCCGGTAGAGGTCGTCCCACAGTTCCATCGGCGTCTCGACGAGTGGGAGACCCGCCATCTTCGCAGCGTTGTTCACCAGGATGTCGACACACCCCCGGCTTGCCAGGACCTTCCGTTGAAAAACCTCAAGCGCCGCCTCGTCGCGCAGGTCGAGAAGCTGGAACTCGGCCTGCCCCTGCCGTGCAGCGATCTCGTCCGCGACGCGCTGCCCCTCGGGCCGATTGTCAACGAGAATGGTGTCGGCGCCCAGCCAGGCGAGCCCACGCGCCACCTGCTCACCCAGCCCGCGCGCCGCGCCGGTGACGACCGCAACCTGCCCGTCAAAAGTTCCACGGTCCAAGTCGAGGCGAGGGAGCAGATCCATGGTCCAATCCGAGTTTCTGCCAAGCCGACTTCGTACCGCTCGACTGGGGTACCCGGCTCGCCCTGAGCTTAGCCCATCGCGGCAGGACAAGCCAGTTGAGTGCTGCGACTTCGGCTCAAGGTCGTCGTGCGTGCAGCGCTGCGGCGGGAAAAGGTCCCGCCGCTCCACCTACACTTTCTATTGTCTTGGCAAAGGGATAGTGGTCCTACGGTCAAGCCGCAGGACGACAGCTCTATTCGGTTTTGGGCAAGCTAGCTTGTCGTCCTTGACCCGTAGGACCACTCGAAACCCGTGCGGTCTATCAGTAGCGGACAGTCCAGAGCCTGGGCAACAAGCCCCCACGGACCCACCCTGGGCTAGCAACGGACAGCTCCTTCGTCCCGCAAACGACCTCGTCGTGCAGGCTCTTGGGCGGTGCCGGAGCGGTTCGCGTAAGCCCTCGCTCACCCGCGCCGCTCCCGGTCCTGTTCCTGAAAAAACCAAACCTCTTCGCAGGACGGTGCGCCTGCGTCGGGTTGCGTTTCCTCTGCGCTGCCGCTGCTTCGTTTCGGCGGCGCGTCCGTGTTAGCGCGGTGCGATCACCATGATCATCTGCCGCCCCTCCAGCTTGGGGTAGGCCTCGACCTTGGCAAGCTCTTCGGTGTCCTCGCGCACCCGGTCCAGGACCTTCATGCCGAGCTCCTGGTGGGCCATCTCTCGGCCACGAAAGCGCAGGGTGATCTTCACCTTGTCGCCTTCCTCCAGGAAACTCTTCACCTGGCGCATCTTCACGTCATAGTCGTGCGTGTCGATGCCAGGGCGCATCTTGATCTCTTTGACCTCGATGACCTTTTGCTTCTTGCGAGCTTCGTTGGCGCGCTTCTGGGCTTCGTACTTGAACTTACCGTAGTCAAGGATCTTGGCTACCGGTGGGTCGGCGTTGGGGGAAATCTCGACCAGATCCAGTCCGGCCAGGTAAGCCATGTGCAACGCGTCGGGCGTCGCTACTACGCCTTGATTCTCCCCATTCTCGTCGATCAGTCGCACCCGCGGCACGCGGATGTCGCCATTGGCCCGGGGCCCATCCTTGGACGGAGCCGCGTCCGGTTGAAATCGTGCTATGTCTATCTCTCCTTGTCGTTGCGTCGCGTTCTAGAGCGTTTCCTCAAACGAGAAAGTGCGCCCGCCGCACTCAGGCGGGTGGACGCGCTTCCGCCACTAGTCTAGTGAGCGCTTCGCCAAGCGCAAGTACCTCTTGCGTCTTGCCGCCCAGGCGGCGCAGGGCCACCTCGCCGGCCTCGGCCTCCTTGCGGCCGACCACCGCGATCACCGGCACCTTGGCCAGCGAGAGGTCGCGGATCTTGGCGTTGATCTTCTCGCCGCGCAGGTCGGCATCGGCACGCAGACCCGCCGCCCGCAGCTTCTCGACCACCTTCAGCGCATAGTCGTCGGCGTCGTTGGTGATGGTCGCCACCGTAACCTGCCGCGGCGCCAGCCACAGCGGGAAGCGCCCGGCGAAGTTCTCGATCAGGATGGCGATGAAGCGCTCGAAGGAGCCCAGGATCGCCCGGTGCAGCATCACCGGCGGATGCTTGCCGCCGTCCTCGCCGGCATAGGTCGCCCCCAGCCGCTCGGGCATGAAAAAGTCGACCTGGAAGGTACCGCACTGCCAGTCGCGGCCGATCGCGTCCTTCAGCACGAACTCCAGCTTGGGGCCGTAGAAGGCGCCCTCGCCGGGATTCAGCTCGAACTCGAGGCCGGCCTGGAGGGTGGCCGCCTTCAGCGACTCTTCCGCCTGGTCCCAGATCTCGTCGCTGCCGACCCGCTTCGCCGGCCGGTCGGAGAACTTCACCCGCACCTCCTCGAAGCCGAAGTCGCGGTAGATGTCCAGCAGCAAGGCACAGAAGGCCTCGGTCTCCGACACGATCTGGTCGGCTGTGCAGAAGATATGGGCATCGTCCTGGGTAAAGGCACGCACCCGCATCAGCCCGTGCAGCGCGCCAGAGGGCTCGTTGCGATGGCAGGAGCCGAACTCGGCCAGCCTGAGCGGCAGGTCGCGGTAGGACTTGATGCCCTGGCGGAAGATCAGCACGTGGCCCGGGCAGTTCATCGGCTTCACCGCCAGGGTCCGATGCTCGGACTCGGCGATGAACATGTGCTCGTGGAACTTCTCCCAGTGACCCGAGGCCTCCCAGAGGCTGCGGTCGTAGAGCTGCGGCGAGCGCACCTCCTGATAGCCCGCACCGCCCAGCCGGCGGCGCATGTAGTCCTCGATGGTGCGCCAGAGCTGCCAGCCCTCGGGATGCCAGAAGGTCGAGCCCACGGCCTCGTCCTGCTGGTGGAAGAGGTTGAGCTCGCGGCCGAGCCGCCGGTGGTCGCGCTTGGCGGCCTCCTCCAGCTGCGTCAGGTAGGCCTTGAGCTGCTTCTCCGTCTCCCAGGCCGTGCCGTAGATGCGCTGGAGCTGCTCGTTCTTGGCGTCGCCGCGCCAGTAGGCGCCGGAGACCCGCAGCAGCTTGAAGGCATGACCCAGCTTGGCCGTAGACGGCAGGTGCGGCCCCAGGCAGAGGTCGAGCCAGTCGCCCTGGCGGTAGATCGAAATCTCCGCGTCGATGGGCAGGGTCTCGATGTGCTCGGCCTTATATTTCTCGCCCAGCTTGGCGAAGTAGGCGACGGCCTCATCGCGCGGCCAGACCTCGCGGCTCAGCGCCTCGTCGCGGTCCACGATCTCGTGCATCCGCGCCTCGATCGTCTCCAGGTCTTCGGGCGTGAAGGGCTCGGCGCGGGCGAAGTCGTAGTAGAAGCCGTCCTCCGTCGCCGGTCCGAAGGTCACCTGGGTCCCGGGGAAGAGCTCCTGCACCGCCTCGGCCAGCACGTGGGCGGCGTCATGGCGCAGCAGCGCCAGCGCG
This sequence comes from Rhodospirillaceae bacterium N.6G, assembly GCA_046233115.1. Lineage (GTDB taxonomy): Bacteria > Pseudomonadota > Alphaproteobacteria > Kiloniellales > JACOMY01 > JACOMY01. The sequence continues at coordinate 200,098 of JBJXHM010000002.1, forward strand.
TCGGCATGGCCGCGCGTGACGATCTCCACGGCCGCGTCCTCGGCGATCTCGAAGGCCAGATCGCGCAGTGCGCCGTCAACCTTGATGGCCAGCGCGTCCTTGGCAAGGCGCTGACCGATGTCGGTAGCCAGCCGGGTTCCCTGGACCGGCGCGTCGTAGCTGCGCGTGGCACCGTCGGGAAGCGTAATGACCGGCATTGCAACAATTCTCCTCTTCCTTAGGGAGCCGCCAGTTAGGCAAGACCGCCCGGCAAGTCAAGGCGAGAGGGGTACGGTCTGGGTTGCAGCCGGCTGCTTTCGAGCGCGCCGCCCGGCTTTGCCGCTGTTCGCAGGGCCGGCCCTGATGATAAAGAAGTGACCAAGAACAGGATCAGGAGGAACCCGCCATGAGCCGCTTCACGCCCAAGGACTGGCCACGCCCCTTACGTTCGGCGGCCTGGTTCGGCGGTACCGGACGCGACCAGATCTATCATCGGTCGATGATGAAGAACCGCGGTCTGCCCTCCGACCTCTTCGACGGCCGCCCGGTGATCGGCATCTGCAACACCTGGTCGGAGATCAATCCCTGCAACGCCCACCTGCGCGACCTGGCGGAGCGGGTGAAGCACGGCATCTTCGAGGCCGGCGGCTTCCCTCTGGAGTTCCCGATCTTCTCCACCAGCGAGTCGCAGCTCCGGCCCACGGCCATGATGTACCGCAACCTGGCCTCGATGGACCTGGAGGAATCGATCCGCGGCCAGCCGATCGACGGCGTGGTGCTGCTGGCCGGTTGCGACAAGACCACGCCGGCTCTGCTGATGGGGGCGGCCAGCGTCGACCTGCCGGCCATCCTGGTCTCCGGTGGGCCGATGCTGAATGGCTGGTTCCGCGGCGAGCGCATCGGTGCCGGCACCGCGATCTGGAAGATCTCGGAGGCGATCAAGGCCGGCACCATGACCACCGACGACTTCCTCGATGCCGAGCAGGCCATGGCCCGCTCGCCCGGCTCCTGCAACGTCATGGGCACGGCCTCGACCATGGCCAGCATGGCCGAGACCCTGGGCATGACGCTGTCCGGCAACGCCGCGATCCCGGCGGTGGACGCGCGCCGGCGGGTGGTGGCGCAGATGAGCGGGCGGCGCATCGTCCAGATGGTGAAGGACGACCTCAAGCCCTCCGACATCCTGGTGCGCCGCGCCTTCGAGAACGCGATCCGGGTGAACGGCGCGCTCGGCGGCTCGACCAACGCGGTGATCCACTTGCTGGCGCTGGCCGGTCGGGTCGGGGTCGAGCTCAGCCTGGAGGACTGGGACCGGCTGGGCCACGACATCCCCACCATCGTCGACCTGGTGCCCTCCGGCCGTTTCATGATGGAGGAGTTCTTCAACGCCGGCGGCCTGCCGGTGGTGATCCGCCAGCTCTGCGAGGCCGGTAAGATCGACGGCGAGGCGCTGACCGTGGCCGGCACCAGCCTGTGGGAGGAGGTGAAGGAGGTCCGCAACTGGGACCCCGAGGTGATCCGCCCCTTTGACAAGGCGCTGACCCAGAAGGGCGGCATCGCCGTGCTGCGCGGCAACCTGGCGCCCAACGGCGCGGTGCTGAAGCCCTCGGCGGCCTCCGAGCATCTGATGCGCCACCGCGGCCGCGCCGTGGTCTTCGAGGACATCGACGACTACAAGGCCCGCATCAACGACGAGGCGCTCGACATCGACGAGACCTGCGTGATGGTGATGAAGCACTGCGGCCCCAAGGGCTATCCCGGCATGGCCGAGGTCGGCAACATGGGCCTGCCGCCCAAGGTGCTGCGCAAGGGCATCACCGACATGGTGCGGATCTCAGACGCCCGCATGTCGGGCACCGCCTACGGCACCGTGGTGCTGCACACCTCGCCCGAGGCCGCGGTCGGCGGGCCGCTGGCCGTGGTTGAGACCGGCGACATGATCGAGCTGGACGTGCCGGCCCGGCGCCTGCACCTCGACATCCCCGAGGCCGAGCTGGAGCGGCGCCTGGCCGCCTGGACGCCCCGGATCGGGCGCCCGGCCGGCGGCTATGCCCAGCTCTTCCACGACCATGTGGAGGGCGCCGACCAAGGGGCCGACTTCGACTTCCTCAAGGGCTGCCGCGGCGCTCCGATCCCCCGCGACAGCCACTGATCGGCAAGGGCATCACAGCCACACGAAGTCGGTCGCCGTCAGCAGGTTGGCGGCGGTGACACCGTCGACCAGGAAGTTGATGTCGGCCGACCCGTCGCCGTCCTGATCGACCTGGACCCGGCGCGCGCCGTCGAAGCGGGCCTCCGAGCTGCCGCTGCCGGAGAAGACCGCGGCCCCGATGTAGGCGAAGCTGCCGACCTCCAGCCCGGTGGCGAAGACCAGCTTGTCCTCGCCGTTGGCGCCGTTCGCCAAGACCCCGTCGAAGTCGCGGATCACCGACCCGCCGGAACCGTCGACGCCCAGCGGATCGCCGTTGAACCGGAACGCATCGGCGCCTGATCCGCCGAAGGCCACGTCGCCGGTCTCCATCAGGATCGTGTCGGCGCCGCTCTCGCCCTCAAGCCGGTCGCCGTCCTTGCCACCGAAGAGGCGATCGTCGCCGTCGCCACCGGCAAGCGAATCGGCACCGGCCAGACCGCGCAGGGCGTTGTCGCCGCTGTTGCCTTCGATGGCATTGTCCAGGCTGTTGCCCTTGCCGTCGATGTTGCCGAAGCCGCCCTGCATCCGCAGGTTCTCGATGAAGCAATCGGTGCCGCTGTCGGGCAGGGTGTAGTCAATCTCGGCGCGGACCAGGTCCGTGCCCTCGCCCGAGAACTCCTGCACCAGGTCGGCCGAGGTGGTGACGATGAAGGTGTCGTCGCCCGACCCGCCGATCAGCGCGTTGCTGCCGCCCTGGCTGTTCAGCCGGTCGGCGCCGCTACCCCCGACCAGCAAATTGTCGAGGGAGTTGCCGATCAACAGGTTGTCGCCGGCGTTGCCAACCAGGGTGGCATCGCCTGCCTCCAGGTTGAGGTTGACGCGCTCGATCACCAGCTCGGATGCCGTGCCCAGGGTGAAGTCGCCGGCGTTGGAACGCAGCACGTCATCGCCCTGGCCGGTCCCGTCGAAGAGCCGGTCGGCCGAGGTGTCGACGATAAAGGTGTCGTTGTTGTTGCCGCCATAGGCCGTATCGGCCCCGCTGCCGCCGTTCAGCCGGTCGCGGCCCTGACTGCCGAAGAGGAGATCGGCACCGCTGCCGCCGACCATCTGGTCGTTGCCGTAACCGCCGTAAAGGCTGTCCGACTGGTCGCCGCCGAAGAGCCTATCGCGGCCGCTGTCGCCATAGAGCTGGTCATCGCCGCTGTCACCGCGCAGCTCGTCGTTGCCGCTCTCGCCGAAGAAACCCGTGTCGTCGCCGGACCCGCCCTTCAGGCTATCGTCGCCCTCGCCGCCGTAGAGCAGGGTGTCATTTCCGTCGTCGCCGAAGAGCCTGTCGTCGCCCAGACCGCCGAGTAAGAAGACGTCGTTCCCCGTCCCTCCGTAGATGCGATCCTGGCCGTCCTCGCCGCCGATGAGCGCATCGGCTCCGGAACCGGCTTCGATCAGATCGTTGCCGCTACCGGCTCCGACGCTGTTCTCGCCGCCGGCACCACCGAAGATGAAGTCATCGCCCGAGCCGCCGTAGAGCCCTCTATCGTCGCCGTCGCCGCCGTAGAGTCGGTCGCTGCCGAGACCGCCGTAGAAGCGTGAATCGCTGCCGGAATCGCCCGAAAGCCTGTCATCGCCGGCGTAGCCTTCGAGCCTCCCGTCGCTCCCGCTCCCGCCATAGAGACTGTCGTTGCCATAGTAGCCGAAGAGCAGTGTGTCGTCCCCGTCACCGCCGTACAGGAGGTCGTCGCCGCTCTCGCCGAGGAATATGTAGTCGTCGCCGGACCCGCCATAAATGCGGTCCGCGCCGCTGCCTCCGTCCAGCCTGCCGTCCGTTCCGGACCCGCCGAAGAGGATGTCGTCGCCGGCCTCGCCCAACAACGTGCTGTCCGCTCCGGCACCGCCGAAGAGGATGTCGTCGCCGGTCTCGCCGAAGAGCCTGCTGTCCCCTCCGGCACCGCCGAAGAGGGTGTCGTCGCCCTCGCCACCGTACAGGTCGGCGTCAACGCCGTCATCGCCGAACAGGGTGTCGATGCCGGCCTCTCCGCTCAACTCAAAGTCATTGCCGCTTCCGCCAAACACGAGGTCGTCGCCCTCGCCTCCGTCCAGACTGTCGGTTCCGGACCCGCCGAAGATGCTGTCGGCGCCTTCGCCACCCAGGATGGAGCGATCGTCCCCGTCCCCGCCTTCGAGAGTGTCGTCGCCGCTGCCGCCCAGGAGATCGCTATCGGAAGCGCTGCCACCAAGGATGTGGTCGGCACCCGAGCCTCCGGCCAATGAATCGTCCGCTCCACTGCCGCCATAGATGGTATCCGCACCATCGCCGCCGTAGAGATCGTCGTCGTCTCCGCGGCCACCGTAGAGGCGGTCGTCGCCGCTGCCGCCCAGGAGATCGCCATCGGAATCGCTGCCACCGAAGAGGTGGTCGGCACCCGAGCCTCCGACAAAAGAAGAGTCCGTTCCACTGCCGCCATAGATGGTGTCCGCACCATCACCGCCGTAGAGCAGGGAATCGTTCCCGTCGTCACCGAAAACGACGTCGTTGCCCCGGTTTCCGAAGAGCGAGATGTCCGCACCCGATCCGCCGAACAGGAAGTCGCTTCCGGTGCCGCCCTCCAACCGGTCCTGCCCGCTGTCGCCGAAGAGCGTGTCGCTGCCGCCGTCGCCGGAGAGGCTGTCGTCGCCGAGGCCGCCGAAGAGGTAGCCGTCGGCTCCGCGGCCGCCGTAGAGACTGTCGTCACCGCTGGCGCCGTAGAGCCTCTGATCGGCTCCGTCACCGCCGAAGAGCGAGTCCGCCCCGTCGCCGCCGAAGAGGAAACTGTCGTCGCCGCTGTCGCCGTAGACCCCGTCCCCGAGATTGCCGCCGACGAGACGGTGGTCCGCACCCGACCCGCCGTAGAGACGGTTGTAGCCGCTGTCTCCGTAGAAGCTGCTATCCTCGCCGTCGCCGCCGAAGAGCCTGTCGTCGCCGTTGTTCCCCCTGAAGAAGAACTCGTTTCCGCTCCCGCCGAAGAGGCTGTCGGCGCCGTCACCGCCGTAAAATCTCTGATCGTTCCCCGTTCCGCCGAAGATGCTGTCGGCGTCGGACCGTCCGTAGAAGCGGGAATCGTCTCCGGCGCCGCCGAGGAAGACGTCGGCGCCGCTCCCCCCGTAGAAGGTGCCGTCGTCGCCGCTGCCACCGTAGAGGCGGTCGGCGCCCCTGTCGCCGCTGAGGACCCTGTCCTTGCCGCTGTCGCCGGACAGCACGTCGTCGCCGTCCCCGGCGAAGAGGTAGGAGTCGTCTCCCTCCCCGCCATAGAGGCTGTCGCTACCGGTGAAGCCGCTCAGTCCGAAATCGTCGCCGTCGCCGCCGAAGAGCCCGTCGTCGCCGTCGCCGCCGCGGATGATTCTGTCGTTGCCTGAATCGCCCGAAAGCCTGTCGTCGCCGCTGTCGCCAAACAGGGAGGAATCGTTGCCCGATCCACCGTAGAGGCTGTCGTTCAGGCTGTTTCCCTGCAGGCCGCCGTCGTCACCGTCGCCGCCATAGATCCGATCGATCCCGGCCTGACCGGAGCCAACGAGAGAGACTCCGAGATCGCCGTAGAGGTTGAAGTCGTTGCCTGAGCCGCCGAACAGCCCATCGTCGCCGTCGCCGCCGACGATCTGGCTGTCCTCCCCGGAACCGCCGAACACCAGGTCGCTGCCGGCGTTGCCGTAAAGGCGATGATCCCCCCCGTCTCCGCCATAGATCGTGTCGCTCCCCACCTTCCCCAGCAGGCGGATGTCGCCACCGCTGCCGCCGAAGAGCGTGTCCGCCTCGCCGGCGCCGTAGAGCACGTCCGCGCCACTCTGGCCGTAGATGGTATCGATCCCCGCCGAACCGGTGACGGTGCTGCTGTCGCCTGCGGTTCCAACATAAACGCCCATCGTCGATCACCTCCGGATTGCATAGTAACAGGTTAGATTTGACTGAATTGACGTCACATCTGCGCAATATTTCAGCACAGAAATAGCCCTTCTGACAGGATTGCCCCTGTCAAACTCCCTGAACACAAAGTGTCAGGTGGCGTCAACACACAGATCTTTCTTGTCGCCCGGCCAAGATACCGATCGCCAGGCGGTACGATGCGCCTCACCAAGAGGAAGGTCGTGATGGGGATGTTTGACTACAAGAGTCCGTCAGGCCTTGAAATGGGGAGTCCCCGTGCCTTTGGCAGGACCAGTTCCTTGCTGCAGCTCAGAGCCAGGCGAAGTCGGTAGCGGTCAGCAGGCTCGCGCGGGTGAGGCCGTTCACCTTGAAGTGGATGTCGGCCTGGCCGTCGCCGTTGACGTCGACCTCCACCCTGCGAAGGCCGTCGTAGCGTGCCTCGCTATTGCCCGACGCGCTGAAAGACTGACGCAGGATATAGTCGAAGGACCCGCGTTCGAGGCCGGCGGCGAAGACCATTTGGTCCCTACCGCTGCCGAGCAGCGCGCCCTCGAAGTCGCGGATGATCTGCGAGCCGCTGGCCAGCAGGGCACCGTCGAACAGGAAGTCATCATTGCCGCGGCCGCCATAGAGCGTATCGTCCCGGCCGACCAGGAGGGTATCGTTTCCGGCACCGCCTTCGACTAGGTCGCCATGGGTTCCGCCGTCGAGGTAGTCGTTGGCCGTGCCGCCAGAGAGGCTGTCCTGACCGCGCCCGCCGAAAAGGGAATCCCGGCCGCCGCTACCGAACAAGCGGTCGGAACCATCGCCGCCGAAGGCGCTATCCTGACCACGCCCGCCATAGAGGTCGTCCGACTGCTTACCGCCGTAGAGGGCATCGTTCTGGTCCCTGCCCTTCAGGGTGTCGGCACCGGCTTCGCCGTACAGGAGGTCGTAGCCGGAATCGCCGAAGCCGACATCGTTGCCCGCCCCCGCCAGCAGGCGGTCGTCATGCGAACCGCCGAAAAGACGATCGTCGTGCGCCTCGCCGTAGAGCAGGTCGAGCCCCTTGCCCCCGAAGATTCCGTCCTTGCCGCGACCGCCATAGAGGCTGTCATTGTGCTTGTCGCCGTAGAGCTTGTCGTCGTTGCCGCCGGCGAAGATCACGTCCAGTCCGTCGCCGCCGTAGAAACGGTCGTCGCCGGAGCTGTCCGAAAGCCGGTCGTTGCCGGCACCGCCATAGAGGCTATCTTGGCCGCGGCCGCCATAGAGCTGATCGGCCTGGCCCCCGCCCTGCAGCCGGTCACGTCCTACGTCACCCCAGAGGACATCCACACCGCTACCGCCCACGAGGCGGTCGTTGCCCCACCAGCCGCTGAGGTTGTCGTCATCCCGCTCGCCATATAGCCAGTCGGCACCGGAGCCGCCGGAGAGCGTGTCGGCGTCATTGCCGCCATAGACCCGATCCCGCCCCGAATCGCCGACCAGCGAGTCGTCGCCATCACCGCCGTAGAGACTGTCGTCGCCTCGGCCACCGTAGGCGTCGTCCTCGCCGGCACCACCAAAGGCACCGTCGGCTCCATCGCCGGCGAGAACGCGATCCGCCCCGGCACCACCGTAGAAGCGCGCGGCGCCGCTGTAGTCGACCAGGCTATCGGCACCCGTACCGCCGTAGAAGGTATCGAGTCCGCTGCCGCCAAAAGCGCTGTCGTTGCCGGCACCGCCATCCAGACGGTCGCGCCCCTCCGCTCCGTAGAGGTGGTCGTTACCGGACCCGCCGATCAGCCGGTCATTGCCGATGTCGCCGTGCAGGCTATCGTTGCCGTTGCCGCCCTTCAGCGTATCGTTGCCCTCAAAGCCGACGACCGTGTCATGGCCGCCTGCTGCCTCGATCAGGTCGTCAACCGCCACGCCAAGCAGCGTGTCGCTGTCGTTGCCGTCGATCTGAACCAGTTGCGCCGCCGCGGTCTTCCACTGCCAGGAGACCAGATGGGCCGCAGCGCTCTTGCCGTAAATGAACTGCGCCGCGTCGACATCGAAGGGGCCGAGCGCGCTCGCCCGGATCCCGGTGTAGCTCATCACCGTGTGGGTCTTGTTGTCGAGGTCGCTCGGCAAGACCGGGCTGTCATCGAAGGGATGCTTCAGGCCGATCGCATGCCCGATCTCGTGCAGGTAGAGATCGAGGTCCGCGGTGTAGCGGGTGTTGACGAAGACGTCGCCGCCCAGTCCGGACTTGTAGCCGCTGTAGCTGTCGACAGGCAGGCCGATTGACGGATACCAGGCGAAGCCGGCGGCCCACTCCCGCCCGGCAATCTGGTCGAAGTCATAGCGACCGAAGCGGATATCGCCCTCGCCCGGTGCCACCTCGATGAAGACCAGACCGCTTACCTTCTCCCACTGCGCCAGCGCCTGGCGCGCCAGGCCCACGTCGGTGGCGGTCAGCGGCCGGAAGCTGTCGGTCACCGCGCTGTCGTACTGCTCCATGGCGTTGGGCGAAGGCGTCTGGTCGAAGGAATAGGTGACGAAGGCCGAACGACCGGTCACGCCGTTGCCTGCCCAGCTATAGCCCACGCCAGGCAGCAGTGCGGTGAAGTCCCTTACCGTCGCCATTGTAGAGCGCGCTCCATCCCATCCTCCGGCAGGCCGTTCCCTCGGGCGCCTGCGGTCAGGCCTCCAAAGCGGTTTAGCAATGCATGAGCGCCTGCGTCCAGCCCGGCCGGACCCAAGCGCAGCATTACCGCTGCGAGAACCGGCTACCTTGCGGTAGCCGCTGCACGCGAAATCTTGCACAAGTCAGCAAAGTGGACAGATTTTCCATCTTTTCCAAGGGCATCGGCAGTTGTACAGATCTGTTCGAATCGGGCTAACTTGCGTCTTGCCTGCCGTCGGTTCGGATCGGCATTGGCGCGGTCATAGGGATTTTGGGAAAGACATGGCACTCATCTTCGGTACCACCGGCGTGGACGACACGCTCGCCGGCACGACGGGCGCGGATCGGATCTACGGCCTCAGCGGCGACGACAGCCTGTCGGGGCTGGCCGGCAACGACGGCCTCTATGGCGGCAGCGGTGGCGATCGGCTCCAGGGCGCCAACGGCTCCGACAGTCTCTACGGCGGTGCCGGCGGTGATGCCGGGCTCTTCGGCGGCAATGGCAACGACCGGATTTTTGGCGGCGCCAGCAACGACGAGCGGCTCAATGGCGGCAGCGGAAACGACGTGCTGTTCGGCGGTAACGGCAACGACAAGGCCCTGATCGGCGGCGCTGGCAACGACACGGTCTATGGCGACGCCGGCGACGACGTCAGCCTGCGCGGCAATAGCGGCGACGATGTGCTATACGGGCGCGACGGTGACGACTCCTACCTCTTTGCCGGGACCGGCGGCGACCACGTCTATGGCGGCTCGGGCGAGGATGCCCTGCTGCAGGGGCAGCAGGGGTCCGATCGCATTTTCGCCGGTTCGGGCTCCGATTTCGGGCTCTACGGCGGTGAGGGCGACGACGGCCTCTACCTCGGCGACGGCCACGACGACTATGCCGTCGGCGGGTCCGGTTTCGACTTCCTGTTCGGCGGCGCGGGCAACGACGAGAGCCTGTTCGGCGGATCCGGCAACGATCTGGTCTCGGGCGGCAGCGGCAGCGACGCCCAGCTCGGCGGCGACGAGGGCGACGACAGCCTCTATGGCGACAGCGGCAGCGACAGCGGCCTCAGCGGCTGGATCGGCGCCGACCGTCTCTATGGTGGCGAAGGCGATGATCGCCAACTCTTCGGCGGATCCGGCGAGGACCTGGTTTCCGGAGACAGCGGCGACGACGGCTTCCTCTGGGCCGGGTCCGGCAAGGACTATGTCTTAGGCGGCAGCGGCAACGACTTCTCCCTGTCTGGTGGCCACGGCAACGACCGGGTCTTCGGCGATCGCGGCAGCGACGACTTCCTGTTCGGCGGCAGTGGCAAAGACCGGGTCTTCGGCGACCGCGGCAACGATGCCTCGCTCTTCGGTGACGAGAACGACGACCGGCTCTACGGCGGTGGCGGCAACGACGTCGGGCTCTATGGCGGCGACGGCAACGACAGTCTCTTCGGCGGCAGCGGTGACGACAGCGACCTCAGCGGCGATGCTGGCAGCGATCGTATCTTCGGCGGCCAGGGCGACGACGAAGCCGAGGGCGGCAACGCCGTGGACCGGCTCTTCGGCGGCATCGGCAGCGACACCCTCTTCGGCGGGCGTGGCAATGATACCCTGAACGGCGACAGCGGCCGTGATACCCTGCGCGGCGGCAGTGGGAACGACACCTTTATCTTCAGTGCCGACCTCGACGGTGCGCAGGGCAAGGTGCTGGACTTCGAGAGCGCGGCCTCCGGCGGCGCCGACAAGTTCAGGGTCGCCGTGGTCGGCAACAGCGGCGACTGGATCGGCAGCGCCGCCTTCACCGGCAGCGGCGCCCCGGAGGCCCGCTTCAACGACCGCGGCGCCACCAACGGCGACCTGCAGGTCGACCGCGACGGCGACGGCGTGGCCGACTTCGAGGTCCGGCTGATCGGCTTCACCGCCGCCAACCAGCTCACCAGCACCGACTTCCTCTTCGTGTGACGATGGACGGGAGGCCCTGACCCTTCAGGGCCTCCCCAGCTTTTCCACCAGCCAGGAAGGGATGGTCCTCGACCTCGCCTAGCCCGGTCTCAGAAGAAGATCGAGATGCGGCCGGTGCCGCCGTACTCCTGCTGATGGCCGGCCAGCAGCGCCTGGCCGCCGACCGAGACCACGGCGCGCTCATGCACCACGACGTTTAGGCTGGCGCCGATGTCGGCGAAGACCGGCCGGGCCTGGTCGCTGACCTGATAGGCCGGGCCGGTACCGCCCATGCCGCGCAGCCGCACATCGGTCTCGCGGTCGCGGCCGCTGACGATCGCCAGCAGACCGGCCGAGGCGGTGGCGTTGGCCTGGGCCCCGAAGAGGTCGAAGTCGCTGCCGAGCTGCAGCACCGGGTTCACCGTCACCAGGGTCTGGCTGAAGCCGGCGACGTCGAGGCCGTAGTTGCCGGCCCCGGTCTCGCTGAAGCCGCCCTGCCACTGGTGGTCGACGCCGAGGTCGAACCAGGGTTTCAGGTAGAAGACCTCGTTGAGGTCGACCACCTGGGTCACGCGCGCGTGGCCGGAGATCCAGTTGGTGGTGGGCGAGCTCTCGGCCGTCATCAAGCCGCTCGGCGTGAACACGCCGCGGTCCAGGTCGTAGTTGCCGACGCCGCCGGAGAAGGAGGCCGAGATTGTGGTCGCCTCGATCTCCTTCTTCACCGCGATGCCGCCCTGGAAGCGCGAGCCGTCACCGCTGAAGCGCTCGTTGGAAAGGTTGCTGTGCTCCCAGCCGAAGGCGAGGCCGACGAAATAGCCCTCGCCCACTGCAGTCTGGCCACCCAGCGACAGGCCATAGAGCGTCTCGTCGTACTCGATGGAGTTGCCGGTGCGCTGGCGCGAGATGCCGCCGCCGGCGGCCTGCAGCCAGAGGCAACTCCCCTGCCGGGTGAAGACCACGGACCCCTCCGAACTGTCCTGCGGACAGGAGTTCAGATGCCCGGCGAAGCCGAGACTGGAGAAGAGGGCCGCGTCGGAGGGCGCGAAGATCTCGCCCGGGGCATAACGGTCGTAGGTATCGACCAGACTGGCCACGTCCTCCGTCGTCGCCAGGAAGAGGCTCAACTCCTCGACGAAGTCGTCGGTCTCAGAGGTGGAGGCGTCGATCATGCCGCTGACCGAATCGCCGAAGGCCGTGTGGTTGTCGTTGATGATCCCGCGAACCGAATCGGGGACCTTTGACTGCGCCTCCGCCGAGCCGTTCCAGGGCGTGTAGTCGACCGCGTAGGACAGCAGCAGAGTCTCCTGGCCCTGGCTGTTGGTCCGCTGGCGCAGGCTGTAGTCGATCGTCGCCGTGTCCGCCACGGTGAGCTGATCGGTGACCAGACCGACGTTGGAGCGCAGGATCGCGAGCGACCCCTTCTCGCCGGTCTTCGGCGTCCCGCTCAGGGGATTGGGAACGACCGAGCCGACCAGCGTGTTGCCGGAGCCGTTCGAGGCCACGATCAGATCGACGCCGCCACTGAAGTCGAAGTCGACCCAGGTCTGGCCGCCGGCCCCCTGCTGGAGCTGGCCGTTAAGCGCGGAGCGCGCGATCTGACCCTTGCCTCCGGCCGAGATGGTGCCGACCGAGATCAGGGCGCCGGCACCACCGCCCAGGTCGACGGTCGAGCCCAGCCCGAAGACCGCCCCCTCTTGGTTCAGAAAGTTGATGCCCTGAGGGGCCGTGGCCGCCGCGGTCGGCGCGCTTGCGCTACTGCTCAGCGCCGTCAGGATCGAGCCCTCGATCAGACCGCTGTTCTCGATTTGCAGGTACGCCGTGCCGTTGGTCCGCACGACATAGCCCGAGGCCGCCGCCCCGCCTTCCATCACCAGGCTGCCGTTGTTGACGATCTCGTTGCCCTGGCCGTCGAAGAGACCGATGGTCTCGTAGCTGTCGGCCGCCGAGCTGACCGTGGCACCCTCGGCGATGGTGATGGTGATCGGGGCATTGTTGCCGTCGCCGCTTGCCGACTGCGCCAGGATCGCGCGCCCCTTCTCGCCGCTGGCGGTGATGTCGGCATTCACGTTGAGGGTGATGGCGCCGCTGGTGTCGGACCCGCCGGTGCCCGAGACGCTCTGCGCGAAGATGCCGTGCGCCTCCTGACCCGAGACCTCGATCGCCTCGCCGAGATTGACGGTGATGGTGCCGCCGTTGCCGGCATCACCGTTGTTGCCGACGAAGTTGTTGAGGGTAACGCCCGACAGCACACCGGAGATGCCGGCCACGCCGCCACTGCCGCCAACCGACTGCAGCACCATGCCGTGCGCGCGGGCGCCCTCGGTCTCGATCTTGCCGCTGGTGGTGACGGTGATGTCGCCGCCGTCGCCGCCGGCCCCGGCATTCTCCTGCACACCGACCCCGATGCCGATGTTGAGGTTCTCCCACGAGGCCGCGAAGCCCTTCTCGACGTCACCCGCGGTGCCGCCGCCGCCACCCACCGACTGGGCGAAGATGCCGATGCCACCGTCGCCGGCGGTGCCGATGAAGCCGGAATGGGTAACCTGGATGTCGCCGCCGTTGCCGCCGCCGCTGCCCCGGCCGCCGACCGTGGCGAGCGACCAGAGCCCGCTGCTGCCGGCCCCGCCGTTGCCGCCGCCGCCGCCGATCGACTGCAGGTGCATGCCGAAGGAGTGGGCGCCCTCGGTCACCAGGTCGCCGCTGTTGCTGGCCACGATCTTGCCGCCCTCGCCGGCCGCCCCGGCCTTGCCGCCGACCGCCACCGAGATGTTCGAGAAGCTGGGCAACGAGGTGAAGGCGTTGGTGAGCTTGTCGATCGATTCCGCGGTGGCGTTGGTGGTCCAGCCAGCCAGACCCAGGTCGCCCTCGCCGCCGTTGCCGCCGCCGCCGCCGTGGCTCTGCGCCACCAGGGCATGGGCCACCTCACCGGTGGTGGCGATGCCGCCCTTGTTGGTGACGGTGACGTCGCCGCCGTCACCGCCGCCTGCCCCGTTGCCGCCCACGACGACGGTCAGCGCCGGGTTGATCGTGGTGCTCTCATCCGGGTTCTCGGAGCTGCTGCAGCTATAGCCGCCGGCGCCGGCGATTGCATTGCAGATGCCGGCAAAGCTGATCGTGGTGCTGGAGGCCGCCCCGCCGTTGCCGCCACCGCCACCGACGCTGTGCGCCACCAGGGCCTTGGAGGTCTCTCCCGTGGTGACGATGTCGCCGCTGTTGGTGATCGTGACGCTGTTGCCGTCATTGCCGCTGCCGCCGGAGCCGCCGACCGAAATGCCGACGTTGGCGTTGACGCTGGTGCCCTCCGGCGCGGAGGTCGAGAGCGCCAGGTTGATGTTGGCGGCCGAACCGCCGTCACCACCACCGCCGCCGATCGACTGGGCGTAAATCGCATAGGATCCGCCCTTGGCGGTGCCGATATCGCCGCTGTTGGTCACCTCCACCGCCTCGGCCGTGGCGCCGTTGCCGCCGCCGCCACCGACATCCACCTGCACGTTGGCCGAAGCCGATGCGGAGATGCCGCCGACCACGGAGTAGCTGGAGCCGCCATTGCCGCCGTTGCCGCCGATCGACTGCGCCTGGATGGCGTTGGAGAGGAAGCCGTCGGTGGTGATCTGGGCGGCATTGGTCACCGTGACCTTGCCGGCCTTGGCACCGCCGCCACCAGCGCCGCCGATGTCGATATCGACCTGGGCCGAGCCGTCGCTGCTGAAGGAGAGGTTGCCGGTATAGACGTTGCCGCCGTTGCCGCCGTTGCCGCCGATCGACTGCGCCAGGATACCGGTCGCGCCGAAGTCGCCGGTGCTGATCGAGTCTTCGGCGGAGACCGTCACCGCGCCGGCCTGGCCAGCGCCGCCGCCCTTGCCGCCGATGGTGACGCCGAGCTGGCCGGAGACCTCGCCGGCGGTGAAGCTGCCTTCTGCCGCAAAGCCGCCGTCGCCGCCGGCGCCGCCGTGGCTGGAGGCCTGGATGCCGCGGGCATGGTGGCCGGTGGTCGAGAGCGCACCGTTGCTGGCCACCTCGACGTCTCCGGCAGTGCCGCCGGTGCCACCGTCGCCGCCCAGGGTCACGCTGACGTTGCCCATGGAGAGGCCGGTCGCCGAGATCGAGCCCGTGGCGCTGCCGCCGCCGCCGGCCGCCGACTGCGCCACCAGGGCGGTGGCATAGCCGCCCGAGGTGCTGACGTCACCCAGGCTGATCAGGTCTACCGTCCCGCTGGTCCCGCCGTCGCCGCCGCTGCCGCCGATCGAGACGTTGACGGCGCCGCCCGCGATGGCGGCGCCGCTGGCCACCACCCCGGCGCTGCCGCCGGAGAGCGCGACGCTACGCGCCCGGATGCCGACCGAGTTCTCGCCGCTGGTGGTTACGTCGGCGTAGGAGGAGACCTCGACGTCGCCGCCGTCGCCGCTGGCACCGCCGTCACCGCCGACGGTCACGCCGATGGCCCCGCCACTCGCCAGAGCGCCGCTGACCGCGGTGCCGCTGTCACCGCCACCGCCGCCGACGCTGACCGCGCTGATGCCCGGCGCGTTGTGGCCCGCGGTCGAGATGCTGTTGGAGGCCGAGACGTTGACCGCACCGCCGTCGCCGCCGGTGCCGCCGCGGCCGCCCACCGTGGTGTTGATCGAGCCGTCGGAGGTGCCGGAGAAACTGCCGGAGAAATGCGAGGCGCCGCCGCCACCGCCCACCGACTGCGCGATCAGGCCGCCGGAGGAGTTGCCCTCGGTGGCGATCGCGCCGTTCGAGGTGACCGTCACCGTGTTGCCCGCGCCGCCCTTGCCTCCGCTACCGCCGACCGTGGCGTTGACGTTCATCGAGCTGTCTAGGCTGCCCGAGACAGTCACGCCAGAGTGCCCGCCGGTCCCGCCCTGGGAGATCGCGGTGAGGCCGGGCGAGATGTCGCCCTTGGTCGAGATGGTCCGGTCGACGTCGACCGTCACCGTGCCGGCCTGCTTGCCGGACCCGCCCTTGCCGCCCACCGAGACGTTGGCGGTGACCGAGGAGACCGCGGTGGCGGCGACCGTGGTGCCGGCTACGCCGCCGCTGCCGCTGACCGAGTGGGCGTAGAGGCCAGGCGAGTTGTTGCCCTCGGTCGAGATCGATCCGCTGCCGCTGACCGAGACGTCGCCGCCGGCACCGCCGCCCGCTCCGGAGCCGCCCACCGCGGTGCTGACCGAGACCCCGCCGATCACGTTGCCTGCAACCGTGGTGCCGCCGTTGCCGCCGCCGCCACCGTGGCTGAGCGCGGAGAGGCCGGCCGAGAGATCGCCCTCGGTCTTGAGGTCGCCGGTGGCGTCGACCGTGACCGTGCCACCGTCGCCACCGGCCCCACCGTCACCGCCGATGCTGAGGCTGACCCCGACCGGACCGTTGGCGGAGGTGACCGTGGTGCCGGCATTGCCGCCACCGCCGCCGGTGGAGTGCGCCAGCAGGGCGGCGGCGTTGCCGCCATAGGTCGAGATGTCGGCGCCGCTGTTGACGGTGACGTCGCCGCCGGCGCCGCCATGACCGCCGCTGCCACTGGCCCCCAGGCTGACCGAGATCACCGGCGAGCCACTGACCGCAACGGCGGTGCCGCCGTCGCCGCCGCCGCCGCCGACGCTGGTGGCAGCCAGGCCGCGCGCGCGCTCGCCGGCGGTCTCGATGCTGTAGCCCGTGGCCCCCTGGTCGTCGAAGGTGACCGCACCACCCGATCCGCCGCCGCCGCCTTTCCCGCCGATGGCGACCGAGAAGAGGGCCGAGGCCGAGACGGCCGAGGAGCCGTCACCGCCGCCACCGCCGACGCTGGAGAGGAAGATGCCGTCGGCGTCCTCGCCGTTGGTGAAGATGCCGCCGCTGGAGTTGGTCGTAACCTCCCCGCCGTCACCGCCGTCGCCACCGCTACCGCCGAGCGCCAGGATGCCGATGGTGGAGTGGGCCGAGCCGCCGCCGCCACCGAGGCTGGCAGCGTAGAGCGCATCGGCCTGATCTCCGAGGGTCTTGAGGTCGGCCGCGTTGGTTACGGTGACGAGGCCGCCGTTGCCGCCGCTGCCGCCGGAGCCGCCGATGGCTTCGATACCGACGGCGGAGCCGCCGTCGCCGCCACCCCCGCCTCGGCTAGCCGCATGCAGCGCGCGCGAGCCCTGGCCCTCGGTGGAGATCTTGCCCGCCCCCGCGGTCAGGGTGACTTGGCCGCCGTCGCCGCCGGCCGACCCGCTGCCGCCCAGCGACTTGCCGATCGAGGCCGACGAGGAGCCACGGCCTCCGCCGCCGCCGATCGACTGGGCCAGCACCGCCCCGGCGGAGGCGCCCTTGGTGGTGATCGTGCTGCCGTCGGCGACACTGGCCGAGACCATGCCGCCATTGCCGGCGCTCTCGCTGCCGGCGCCATAGGCAACGAAGCCGGCGCTGTCGCCGGCGTTGCCGCTGAAGCCGCCGACCGACTGCACGATGATGGCGTTGGCCTCCTCGCCACCGGTCGTGATCGAGCCGGAGAAATCGACGCTGGCGTCGCCGGCCGGTCCGGGTCCCGCCCCGGCGCCACCCTGGCCCTTACCGGCCTTCGCATAGCCGTCACCGCCGTCGCCACCAGCGCCGCCGTAGCTGCGCGCGAAGATGCCCTGCGAGCTGGGCCCGGCGGTCTCGATGTCGCCGAGCAGCTGCACCGACACGGTACCGCCAGCACCGCCCTGGCCGCCGTCACCGCCGAAGCCATCGCCGAAGGTCTTGGAGTCGCCCTCGCCGCCGTCACCGCCGCTGCCGGCAATGCTCTCCACGCGCAGCGCATGCTGGGTCAAGGTGGTCGAGGTCGTCTCGATCGACACACCCGGCCCGCTGGAGGTCACGGTGACGTTGCCGGCTGAACCACCCTTGCCGCCATCGCCCCCTTCGGCATGCTTGTCGACGATGGTCACCTTGCCCTCGCCGCCGTCGCCGCCGTTGCCACCCAGGCTCTGCAGGAAGATCGCGGTGGAGCCGTCGGCTCCGACGTTGTAGAGGCCGGCATCCAGGGCCGCGGTAACCGGCCCACCGCTGCCGCCCTCACCGCCCTCGCCGCCGTTCGCATTGGCGGCCGCGTTCTCCGCATAGCCGCCGTCGCCGCCGTCGCCGCCGATCGATTCCACCAGCAGCAGTTCCTGATTGCCCTGGTAGAGGAAGCTGCCGCCGGTGATGGTCAGGCTGGCCCCCTCGGAGTCGCCGCCCTTGCCGCCTTGGCCGCCGTTGGCGGCGCCGGCAGTGGTATCGGTATGGCCTTCGCCGCCACCGCCGCCTTTGCCGCCTACCGAGGCTGCCTCCAGAAGGCGATTGCTGCCGGCAACAGCACTGAAGCTGCCGCCGGCGATGGAGAGGCCGGCGCTGGCGGCGAAGCCACCGTCTCCGCCGCTGCCACCGTATGTGGTCCCTGCGCCGCTGCGCCCCTCGCCGCCGCTGCCGCCCTCTCCGGCGAGGGAGAAGGCCTGGAGGCCGTGTCCGTCCGTGCCCTCGACCGAGAAGGTCCCACCGACGACCGTGATGCTAGAGCTCCCGGCCGCGGCACCCAAGGAGCCCTCGCCGCCGGTGCCGGTGCCGCCGTCGGTCAGGCCTTCGCCGCCGTTGCCCTTGCCACCGCCCAGGCTCTCCGCGACCAGCAGGGTGCCGCTGCCGGAGCTCTGGACCGAGCCAGCCGTGAAATCAATGGAGACGTCGCCCCCGTTGCCACCAGCGTGCCCCTTGTCGCCGGTGGCATTGCCGAGGAACTTCTTGTCTTCGCTGCCGTCCTCGCCATCGCCGCCCTGCGAGTAGGCGACAACGCCGTCGACGGTAGCGAAGATCGTGTTGCCGTCGTAGGATACGGCGGCTCCGTCCGCGGACTCTTCCTTGCCGCCCTCGTTGGCCAGCGAAACCGCGTCGGCACCGGCCGCCGGCTCAATGTCACCTTGGACCTGCTCGACGATCAGCTCGGTCGCTTCGTTAAGAAAGCGAACGCCCTCCTGAAGATCGCCTGTACAGGTTGCAACTCCATTGGAGATGGTGCAGTCGGCTTGCACTGCATAGGGCCAAAGAGACATCGTGGCGACCGCCGCGACAGAGCCCAAGATCTTTGCAACCCTTGGCATCACACCCTCCCCGCTCCGCGACTACTTCACGTGTCACGCCTCTCACGCGCCCAGAGCCATTTGCTGGACGAAAGTTCAGTTTCTACATTGTAGAGGGGAGGAGGCCTTGATTTTCAAGGGTCTTCGTCACGAAACAGTCGCGGAGTACCGAGAAAGGGCCGGCCCAAAGAGCGATCAGGGAACGGCAGGATTGGCCGGATAGAGGCTGCGTGCCCGGGCGAAGAGGGCCATGGCCTCGGGCGTGCCGACGAAGCGCCAGTGCCAGGGCTCGTAGGAAACGCCCTGCTTGTTGTTCTCAGGAAAGGACAGCTCGAAGCCGAAGGCCGTGGCGTTCTTGACCATCCACTGTCCGGCCTTGGTCTCAGCGAAGCAGGTCTCGACGTCGCACTTGCGCTCGCGGCCGTCGGTGAAGTCGATGGTGTAGCCGGTGGCATGTTCGCTGTGTCCCGGCGGGGCGGAGACCAGGGCGCGCACCGCCTCGGTCTGCTTGCGGCCCTGACAACTGCCGCCGCAGATCGTGGAGTTGGCGTCGCAGACGTGGCGGCAGAAAAGGTACTGCTGCTTGCGGATCGAGCGGAAGCAGGAGATCGCGCGCAGGTCGACGCCGTCGGCGCGGGCCGCCTCGATCATCACCCGCAACGGCTGGACCACGTCCTTATGCAGCAGCGCACTGCTGCCGGTGCAGACGGCCACCAGGCTCTCCGCCGGCGCTTCGGGATAGCTGAGATGGCCGTAGAGGCTCTCCTGTGCGGGGGCTGCTGTGGCCATGCCCAAGGCAAGCGTGACCACGGCCAGAAGCACCGTCAGCAGTCCGGGACGCATCACACTCAACCTTCTTTCAGCCAGTCGTCGATCAATCGCCGTGCGATGGAATCGCGGCGCGGAAGGCGGAGTGTCTCATCCTCCGGCGAGTTGTGCAAAGTCTCGCGATCGAACCAGCGCGCTCCTTCCAGCTCGTCGGGGTCGACCTTGAGCGGACCGAAATCGGCGCGTGCGTGAAAGCCCACCATCAGCGAGGAGGGGAAGGGCCAGGGCTGCGAGGAGTGGTAGATGACCTCGCGGACCTTGATGCCGACCTCCTCCTCGACCTCGCGCGCCACTGTCTCTTCCAGGCTCTCGCCCGGCTCCAGGAAGCCGGCCAGGGTTGAGTGCATGCCGGCTGGCCATACCTTTTGCCGGCCCATCACGCAGCGATCGCCACCGTCATGCACCAGCATGATCACCGCCGGGTCGGTGCGCGGGAAGTGCTGCGCCTTGCAGCTCTCGTTGCTGCACTGGCGCACGTGGCCGCCCTGCACCGCATGGGTCGTCGAACCGCAGACTCCACAGAAGAGATGGCGTCCGTGCCAGTAGAGCAGGCCGCGGGCATAAGCCAGCAGGGCGCCCTCGGAGCGGCCCAGCAAGGGCCCCACCACGCGCAGGTCGCTGAAATGGCCACGTCCGACCAGCAGCGGCGCGTGGTCCGGAGTCTCCTCCTCCGAGACGTCGAGGGCGACGTAGCAGTCCTCCCCGACCAGGCCAAGCAGCGCCCAGGCCGCCCCCCGATCCAGGTAGTGGCGGGCCTCCTCGGCGGTGAGCCAGGCAAGGTCCGGCCGGTCCTCCGGACCGATCACCAGGTTGCGGCTGCGCCAGACCGGCAAGAAGCGGGTCGCGGGATCGGCCAGGCGGGAGTCGATCCAGGCGGAATCGCGCCGACGCTTGTCGAGGCGATCCAGACCGGCGCCGGCATAGAAGTTGTGGGCTCGTTCAGTCATGCGGGGCGGGAGAGTGGCACGGTCCTGGGTGTCGATACAATCGGACAATCGCCCTCAAGGGCTGCGAGCGGGCAGGATTCTCTTGCCGGCCCTTGCGGCCTGGGTCAGGCTTCCGGAGCGATGCATAAGGCTGCCCCCTCCATGGCCGGTCAGAGCCGCCGGACTCTATTGCGCCTGGCGGCCACTGGGCTGGCCACGACCGCCCTCCCGGGGCCGGCAAAGGCGCTCTGCGGCGTCTACCCGCAAGTGGAGTCCCTCGAATTCGAGGCCCGCAAAGCGGAACAACCGGTGGGCTGGCGCCGGATCGCCTTCTTCCACGACGGCGGCACGCTGCTGGCACTGAGCGAAAGCGACATCAGGCCAGGGTCGGGCCGGCACTTCCGCCAGAAGGTGGAGGAGGGCTGGCAGGACGGCTGGCTGATGTCGCTCGTCGCCGATACCTGGGAGGACGGCACTCACTATCAGCTCCGCGCCGAGCGGCTCGGTGGCGGTAACCTGGCCAGCAACGATAGCGGTCAGGGTGGGGGGCATGGGGGCGGGCTGGCGGGCCAGGCCGGCCGGCTGCACTTCAACGTCTCCGGCCATGTCGTCACGACCACCTTCTGGCACCGCGACACGCCGCACGCCCAGGCCCTACTGTCGGTGGTCGACGGCCTGGTGAAGGTGGTGCGGGGCAGCAGCTTGCCGGACACGCGGATACCGCTTGGGGGGCAGACCCTGGCGGCACGTGGCTGGGAACTCAGGGGCGAGTTCCCCTGCTCACTCTGGTACGACCGCGACTGCACCCTACTGCGCTTCACCCGGCCCGACGGCAGCGGCCCTCCGCTGGTCTACAGCCGCCGGGCCTGAAGTCGCTCAGCTCTCCACGGTCTCGGGCACGCGGTCGAAATCGCTGGCATCGTGGCGCTCGGGTAGGCGCACCGCCGGGTCACCCGAGCTGCGATTGACCCGCCAGCCGCGCTTCACCGCCGGCCGGGCCCAGATCTCCTCGGCCCAGCGCACGACGTTCTCGTAGGAGGCGACGTCGAGGAACTCGGCGGCGTCGTAGAGCTTGCCGCGCACCAGGCCGCCGTACCAGGGCCAGGCCGCCATGTCGGCGATGGTGTAGTCCTCGCCCGACAGGTAGCGGTTTTCGGCCAGGTGCTGGTCCAGCAGGTCCAGGTGGCGTTTCACCTCCATGGCGTAGCGGTCGATCGGGTACTCCTGCTTGAAGGGCGCATAGGCGTAGAAATGGCCGAAGCCGCCGCCGAGGAAGGGGGCGGCCCCCATCTGCCAGAACAGCCAGGAGAGGGTCTCGGCCCGCTTCTCCGGCTCGCTGGAGATGAAGTGGCCGAATTTCTCGGCGAGATAGAGCAGGATGGCACCCGACTCGAAGACCCGGAACGGGGTCTTGCCGGAGCGGTCGACCATCGCCGGGATCTTGGAATTGGGGTTGATCTTCACGAAGCCGCTGGAGAACTGGTCGCCATCGCCGATGCTGATCAGCCAGGCGTCGTACTCGGCACCGCTCACACCCAGCGCCAGCAGCTCCTCGAGCAGGATGGTCACCTTCTGGCCGTTCGGGGTCGCCAGCGAATAGAGCTGCAGCGGGTGCTTGCCGACCGGCAACTCTTTCTCGTGGGTGGCACCCGCCGTGGGCCGGTTGATGCTGGCGAACTTGCCGCCGTTCTCGCGGTCCCAGGTCCAGACCTTCGGCGGCACGTACTCGCTGAGCTCTTGCATCGGGCGATCTCCAGTTTTCGGGCAAGGCGCGCCGGGCTTCCTGTCCGGCGTCGCCCTCCTCGGATGGTGGGCGGTGGGCGGTCCGGTCCCGATTGTCCGAGACGCTTCGACCACGGCCCTATGATTGCGGTGCGAAGCGGGAGATGGAACCGGCCCGCGGCCCGATCAACGTCAAGAGAGTTGTTCCCCCACCGCATAGAGCCTCCCCTGCGACGCGACGGCGGATAGCTGCCCCCTTGCTTTGCGGCGCTCAAGAGCGAATATTGGGGATCAGGGAGGTTGGCAGCGGACGCAGCCCTCGCCAACCCGGTCAGGTCCGGAAGGAAGCAGCCGCAACGAGTTTCGCTTCGGGTCGCACCGTCAACCTCCCGCCGTTCACCCAAGAGGACGCTTGCGCGGAGGGCCCATGGCCGAGGCCGAGGACAAAGCTCAAGCCAGCGCAGCCGCCTACCGGGTTCTCGCCCGCAAATACCGCCCGCAAAGCTTCGCCGATCTGATCGGCCAAGAAACGCTGATCCGCACGCTGACCAATGCGATCGAGGCCAAGCGCATCGCGCAGGCCTACATCCTGACCGGCGTGCGCGGCGTGGGCAAGACCACCACCGCCCGCATCCTGGCGCGCGCGCTGAACTACAAGGGTCCGGAGGGCGACAAGGGACCGACGGCCGGTCCCACCGACGACTGCCCGATCTGCCAGGCCATCGCCGAGGACCGTCACGTCGATGTGATCGAGATGGACGCCGCCAGCCGGACCGGCGTCGGCGACATCCGCGAGCTGATCGAGGGGGTGCGCTACCGCCCGGTCGAGGCGCGCTACAAGGTCTACATCATCGACGAGGTGCACATGCTCTCGACCAGCGCCTTCAACGCGCTGCTCAAGACCCTGGAAGAGCCACCGCCCCACGTCGTCTTCATCTTCGCCACCACCGAGATCCGTAAGGTGCCGGTGACCGTGCTGTCGCGCTGCCAGCGCTTCGACCTGCGCCGGGTCTCGCCGCAGTTGCTGTCCGAGCACTTCACCCGCATCGCCGAGGCCGAAGGCGCCGAGGTCGAGCCGGAGGCCATCGGGCTGATCGCCAGGGCCGCGGACGGCAGCGTGCGCGACGGCCTCTCGCTGCTCGACCAGGCAATCGCGCTGACCGGCGGCAAGGTCGCCGGCGAGGCGGTCCGGCAGATGCTGGGCATCGCCGACCGCGGCCGCCTCTACGACCTGCTGGAGGCGACCCTCGGCGGACGCCTGGAGGAGGGGCTGGCGATCCTCAGCGACCTCTACAGCCTGGGTGGCGATCCCCTGGTGGTGCTGCAGGACCTGATGGAGATCGTGCACGGCGCGACCCGCCTGAAGCTCTCCCCCACCGCCGCCGAGGACAGTGCGCTGCCCGACCTGGAGCGCAGCCGCGGCCAGGCCCTCGGCAAACTGGGTCTCGCGGAACTGGCCCGAGCCTGGCAGTTGCTGCTGAAGGGCTACGGCGAGACGCAAGGCGCACCCCTGCCACTGCAGGCCACCGAGATGGTGCTGATCCGCCTGGCCCATGCCAGCACGCTGCCGCCGCCGGGCGACCTGATCCGCCAACTCCGCCGCGAAGGCGGCGCGGCCGAGGG
Organism: Rhodospirillaceae bacterium N.6G; assembly: GCA_046233115.1. Lineage (GTDB taxonomy): Bacteria > Pseudomonadota > Alphaproteobacteria > Kiloniellales > JACOMY01 > JACOMY01. The sequence continues at coordinate 223,802 of JBJXHM010000002.1, forward strand.
CGGTAGCGCGCTGCCGAGCCCGGGCGGCAGAGCGCAGGCGCCGGTCGCCTCTGCGCCCCAGCAGGCGGCCCCGGTCGCCGCAGCGCGGCCTGCCCCCATGACCGGCCCGACGACCAGCAGTTCCGCGGCCAACGCGGCCCCGCGGGCCAGCGAGACCGGCGGCGGACAGCCGGCCCGGGCGCTCGCGCCGCGCCAGTCCGAGCCGGAGCCCATCGCCGAACCGACGCGTCCGTCCTTCTCTCCACCTGGCGGCAGCCTCGCCATCGCCTCCTTCCCGGCCCTGGTGGCCCTGGCCCGCGCCCAGGGCGAGCAAGTGCTGGCCAACCACCTGGAGTGCGACGTGGCCCTAGTGCGCTTCGCCAGCGGCCATCTGGTCTTGCGCCCGCTGGCAGACGCGCCCAAGGACCTGGCGACACGCCTCACCCGCCTGCTGGGCGAGTGGACTGGCGGCAACTGGCGGGTCGAGCTGTCGTCGGATGAGGGCGCACCCCCGTTGCGCCAGCAGGCCAAGGCCGAGGCCGCAGCGAGCCGCGAGGCGGCCCTGCAGCATCCGCTGGCCCAAGCCTTCCTCACCTCCTTCCCCGACGCCCGGCTGGTCGGCCACCGGCGCCACGAGCCCAACGTCTTGCCCGGCGGTGACGGCGATGTTACCCCCGACCCCGACGTCGAATTGGACCCGGACATCGAACCGGACGAGGCGGAGCTCTCGGACGAAGACCGCGCCGCGCTGGCGGGCTTCTCGCCGGAAGACTAGTCCTCCGCCTAACGAAGACAACGAGGAGCACGTGACATGAAGAATCTCAGCCAGCTCATGAAGCAGGCCCAGGAAATGCAGTCCAAGATGGCCGAGATGCAGGAGAAGCTGGAGGAGAGCGAAGCCACCGGCACCTCGGGCGGCGGCATGGTGCAGGTGACAGTCAACGGCAAGCAGGCGGTAAAGTCGGTCAAGATCGACCCCGCCCTGGTCGATCCGGAAGAGGTCGAAGTGCTGGAGGACCTGATCGTCGCCGCCGCCAACGACGCCCGCACCAAGATGGAAGCCGAAGTGCAGAAGCAGATGCAGGGCCTGACCGGCGGCCTGTCGCTGCCGCCCGGCATGAAGCTGCCATTCTAGAGCAGGATGACGTCAAATCGAAACGATTTGTCGTCTGAATCCTGCTCTACACCTTTGAAAATAGAGCAAATTCACGCGATCAGGTGAGTCCACCCGATTGCGGTCTGCTCTAGTGGAGCCGCGGCGCCGCAAGGCAGCCCGAGAAAGAGCGGAATCATGGCCGAATCGGCGCTGGAGCGCGTCACCCAGCTACTGGCCCGCCTGCCGGGCCTGGGACCGCGCTCGGCCAAGCGCGCGCTGCTGCAGCTCTTGAAGCAGCGCGAAAGCCTGATGCTGCCGCTGGCAGAGGCGCTGGCAGCAGCGGCCCGCGAGATCAAGAGCTGCGAGACCTGCGGCAACCTCGATACCCGCTCGCCCTGCGGCATCTGCCGCGACCCCGAGCGCGATGCCTCGGCGCTCTGTGTGGTGACCGAGGTCGCCGACCTCTGGGCCCTGGAGCGCGCCGCCACCTTCCGCGGCCGCTATCACGTGCTGGCCGGCACGCTCTCGGCCCTGGACGGGCGCGGACCGGAAGAGATCGGCCTCACCGACCTGATCCGCCGCGCCGCCGAGCCCGAGGTGAAAGAGGTGATCCTGGCCCTGCCGGCGACCCTCGACGGCCAGACCACCGGCCACTACATCGCCGAACGCCTGGCCGGCCTGGCCGAGCCGGTGCAGGTGACCCGCCTGGCCCAGGGCATCCCCCTGGGCGGCGAGATCAACTACCTCGACGAAGGCACACTCACCGCCGCCTTCCGCGCCCGCCGGCCGGCGCTCTAAACCTTCTCCACGCCCGGCGGCTGCCAAGTGCCGTCGAGGATCGAGGGCGCCTTCTGGTCCGGCCAGTAGAGGCGCATGGTCATGGCGAAGGGCGCTGCCGGGGCCGGCAGCCAGTTCGCTTCCTTCTCCGGCCCGGGGGACTCGTGCTGGAAATAGAGGGTCAGGGACCCGTCCTCGTTGTAGACCAGCGCGTCGCGCGGGCTGACGGTCAGCTTGTTCAGCGCGTTGGGGTAGAACCAGAGGCCGTTGTCGATCTGGTACATGGTGATCGACCAGAAGGCCATGGGGTTCACCGGAGGCATCGCGTCCTTGGCGAAGGTCAGGGTGTAGCGGTTCTTCCCGTCCAACTTGGCGCCGTTCGCATCAACATAGGTGGTTGGATAGACCGAGACCTGGGGCTGCTGCGACGGCCAGCCGTTGGAGGCCCAGGTGGCACGCAGCAGATAGTCGGTCCCATACTCGCCGCCCACCGCCGTCACCCGCCAGCCATTCACGTCCTTGCCCAGGGAGGCCCAGGACTGGTTCAGCCTGTCGGTCACCAACTGCGGTACCGTCTTCAGCGCCGTCTGCACCTCAGGATCAAACTTGGCGAGCGCAAAGGGCTGGCCCGGCACGATACCGATCTTCGCCATCCGCTCCAGCATCGGCGCGTCTGCCGCGGAGGGCTCGGCAAGGTCGCCGATCAGGCGGGTCATCCAGTTGAAGTAGCCCTCGACGCCGAGGCCGAGGATCACCTTCTGCGGCGCCTCGTCCATCTTGATACCGGTCTCAACGACCGGCGGCGCAACGAAGCTGTAGTCCTTGCCGTAGGCGGACAGCGGCTCGACCCTATACTGGTCCTGTAGCTTGTGGACGATGGCCAGGTCTTCCGGCGTATCGAGCGCATAGGTCCGTCCGAGCACGCCCAGATAGCGGGTCGGGTAAGCGATGTGGATCATGCCCTCCGGCACCTCGCCCTGCCAGCCCGGGCCGGTGAAGAGATAGGTTGCGGCAGCCGTCCCGGTGGTGTTGGTCCCGACGCTGTGCTTCACCACCATCCAGAGGTCGATCAGCTCGAAGTTGAAAAAGCGATCCTTGATCTCGGGATGGCTGAAGACCATCGGCTCCTGCAGGTCGAGCCAGGCCATGGAGTAGAGCGTGTCCGCATTGGTCGCCGAGACGCCGCGATAGGTAGCCGGCGGATAGCCTCGCACGTTGAAGAAGGACCCCAGCGGTGCCCGCATCAGCTCCGGCCTGGCAACATTGCTCATCTGGATCCGCGTGATGTCGGTCGTCACCAGCGAGTAGCCGTAGATGTAGGCCTCGATCGCCGTCTGCAGCACTACGTCGGACGCAGTCTCCTCGGCTCTGGCACCAAGACCGGCACCGGCCAGCGCCGCAACGGCCGCCGCGGTTCCCAGAAAGGATCGACGCGACAGCACGTCCAGAAGATTGAATGGATCCATGGGGCCTCTCGATAGGGGTTGTACGGACGAGGCGACACAAGGCTGGCCTCGAAAGCGCACGCATTCTAAAAGGGTTCGTTTCATCAAGTTTGTTATCGGAGGACAAAGATCCCGGATGGAGACGCGAGACCCGCCCGCCCGCCAGCGTTCGAGCGTGCTGGTGCATCTGCCGCAACTGCTGGCCGACTTGGGCGTGCCGCTGGAGGCCGTGCTGGAGGGCAGTGGCGTAGGGGCGGCCGACCTAGTCCCCGACGGTTTCCTCTCCTTTCCTGCGGTGCTGGCCATCCTGGAACGGGCGGCCCAGCTGACCGGCTACGAGGATCTTGGCCTGCGCCTCGGTCTCTGCCAGGGCGTAGCCACCTTGGGGCCGGCCGCCCAGGTCATGGTGCGTGCCAGGACCCTCGGCGAAGGCTTGAGCGATTTCGTCCGGCTGCAGATCAGCAACTCCACCGGAGGCGCCGTGTACATCTACCGCACGACGAGCGACTTTGCGCTGGGCTATGGCATCTACAACGCCGGCGACCGCGTCTCGGCACAGGCCCACGACATGGCGCTCGCGGCCGGCTGCAAGATCGTGGCCGAACTGACCCGGGAACAGGTGAAGCCGCTGGAACTCTGGTCGGTCCGACCGAATCCGGTCGACCCAGCCCCCTTCCAGCGCCTAGCCAACTGTCCGATCCGCTTCGGCCAGGAACAGACCTGTCTCTTCCTGCCGCCAGAGTCGGCGGACTTTCCGCTGCCCGGTGCCGACCGCGCCAGCCACGACGCCGCGCAGGCCGCACTGGCAGCGAAGATCACGTCGCTGCCCTGGAGCGTGCGGGAGCGGGTGCGTCACAGCCTGCGCGCCCTGCTGCTGACCGGAGCCTGCACCATGCCGCTGGTGGCCGCCCGCCTCGGCTATCATCCCCGCACCCTGCGCCGGGCCCTGGCGCGTGAAGGTACCTCCTTCGAGGCGATCAAGGACGAGGTCCGCTATGCCGTCGCGCGCGAACTCCTGGCTCTGACGCCGCTTCCGATCAGTGAACTGGCGCTGGCCCTCAACTTCACCTCGCAGAGCGGCTTTACCCACGCTTTCCGCCGCTGGAGCGGGACCTCGCCGACGGGTTGGCGCCAAATGCAGTACGCCGCCTGAGGCCTGTCCAGAGCGCCGCTCCATCATCATGACATGCCAGCCATGATGCTAACGCATAGACGCCCGCTTCGGGGCCACAAGACTCTGACGCAAAGGTTTTCCTGCGGCCGCCCCCTGGCCACGTAGGGACGCAACACGGCCCTTGCCCCTGAAAGATTCAGTCCTTTTTTTGCCGCTTTCTTGAAATCCCGCCGGTCTACGCTTTCCTATTCGGGGCCAGAACCGCCCGGAGCGATAATCTAGCGTGATGCAGACTCTCACTCGACACGGCCCGTTCAGGTTGATTCCACTGTCGATCCGCCTTCGCACAAGTAATCAATAAGAACGCGATCGACCGGATTAGCTCACACGACCGCCTAAAGGACCACCGCTTACAAGGGCGGGGACGGCGTGAACAGCAGGAGATCAAGAGGGATGACCAGCGGAACCGGTAGCCTGATCGGCACGTCTTCGAGCGATCCCATCGCAGCCCAGCAAGCACTCACCGTCGTCAGCAGCAGCAACGACACCCTCTTCGGAACCAGCGGCGCCGACACCTTCAATCCGGGCAGCGGGGCCGACACCGTCTATGGCGGCGAGGGCAGCGACACCATCATCGACGACGATGCCCTGAACGGTGACGTCTTCTACGGCGGCAGCGCCTTCGACCTGCTCGACATGAGCGCGAACACCTTCAGCGAGGCGGTCACCATCGACCTCGCCTCCGGACTGGTTTCAGTCCCCTTCGGCTTCTTCAGCGACACCATCCAGGGCTTCGAAAAGGCGATCGCCGGCGGTGATGCCAGCCTGCTGGGCAACTTCGCCAACAATGCGCTCTACGGCTCCAACAACGGCGACAACTACATCGACGGGCGCGGCGGCAACGACTTCATCATCGGTCAGGGCGGCAACGACACGCTCGTGGGCGCAAGCGGGAAGGACAACCTGATCGCATCCAGCGGCAACGACACGCTGATCGGCGGCAGCGGCGAAGACCGTATGGAAGGCGGCCACGGCAACGACACCGCCTACGGCGGCGACGGCGACGATTCCGCCTACGGCTCGGACGGGACCGACCTGCTGATCGGTTTCAGCGGCAACGACAGCCTCTACGGTGGTTACGGCAACGACACGCTCATCGGCGTCGAGGGGCACGATCGCCTCTACGGCGGCAACAACAACGACATGATCCTGGGCTGGACCGGCAGCGACACCGCCTTCGGCGGCGGCCAGCTCGACACCCTTTACGGAGCCGCCCACAACGACACGCTCTTCGGCGGCTCGGCGAGCGACCTCGTCTTCGGCGGCGACGCCACCGACCGCGTCTATGGTGGGCAGGGCAAGGACACACTCTATGGCGATGACGGGACCGACCAGCTCTTCGGCGGCCTGGGCGCGGACAGCCTCTATGGAGGCAGCGGCGCGGACACCGTCTTCCTGCGTTCCGGCGAGGCAGCGGCCGGCGAAATCATCGATGGAGGATCACAGGCGGACATCCTGGTGGCCCTCTCCGCCGTTCCCTTCCTCGGCATCGTTGCGATCACCAACATAGAGATCCTTTCTATCCATGGCCGCAGCAGCGACGACAGCCTCTTCGGCAGCGACCTCCCGCTGTCGGAGTTCCTGTTCGGCCAATCGGGGAACGACGACATCCGCAGCGGCTCCGGCGCGGACAGGGTCTACGGTGGGTCCGGCAACGACGCCCTGCGTAGCCAGTCGGGCGACGATCTGGTCTATGGCGGAGAGGGCAAGGACTTCCTCTTCGGCGCGGTGGGGGACGACAGCCTCTACGGTGGCTCCGGGGAGGACCTAGTGAGCGGCGGTTCCGGTGACGACAGCCTCTACGGCGGTGCACAGGAGGACCGGCTCAAGGGTGGCAGCGGGGCCGATACGGCCTTCGGCGGAGCCGGGAACGACACGGTCACCATCGACACCTTGACCGATGTCGTGATCGAGACGGCCAACGGGGGCGCCCTCGACGTGCTGCGCTCCGACGCCCAGGACTACACCCTTGCCGACAGCGCCCTGGTGGAGCGTGTCAACCTCAACAAGGACGCCGGTCAGGCCAGCTTCACCGGCAATGCCGCGGACAACACGCTACTGGGCAACGCCTTCGCCAACCTGCTCTCGGGCGGCAGCGGCGATGACCTGCTGAACGGCAAGACGGGGAACGATACCCTGCACGGCGGCAGCGGTAACGACACCTTCGTGGTCGAGGGCACCGGCGACCTGGCACTCGAGCTCGCAGGCCAGGGCCAGGACCTGGTCCGCGCGCTGGGCGACTACACCCTGGCCGCCGAGGTGGAGAACCTGCAGCTCGAGACCGGGGCCGGCGACATCGACGGCCACGGCAACAGTCTCTCCAACGAGGTCTTCGGCAACGAGGGCAACAACGCGCTCTTCGGCGGCAGCGATGCCGACAGCCTGCGCGGCAACTCCGGTCAGGACACGCTCGACGGCGGCAGCGGCGCCGATGCGGTCAACCCGGGCTCAGGCGACGACCAGATCTACGTCGACGACCTGGGCGATCAGGTCTACGAGGCATCCGACGGCGGGCACGACCGGATCACCGCCGCGGTCGACGGCTTCACCATCGCCACCCAGATCGAGGTGCTGCGCAACGCCCAGGACGGGATCGGCCGCAGCCTCTTCGGCGACACGGCCGACGACCGCCTGCTGGGTAACAGCGGCGACGACAGCCTGTTCGGCGCCGGGGGCGACGACGAGCTCTACGGCGCAATGGGCGACGACTCCCTGGCCGGGAAGGGCGGCGACGACGTCCTCAGGGGGCGCCTGGGATCGGATACTCTGCGCGGAGGCGGCGGCGACGACACGCTGGAGGGCGGCAACGATACCCTGGTGGACAAACTTCTGGGCCAGAACGGGAACGACACCCTGGAACTTGGCTCCGACGACACCGCCTTCGGCGGCAGCGGCGACGATCGCTTCCTGTTCGACGGTGACGAGCCGACCGGCGGTAACCGGCCGCTGATCCAGGACTTCCAGGGCTTGATCCTGAATACCGCCGCCGATCGCGACCGTCTTGCCTTCGCCAGCGGTCTGGAAAGCGGCAGCTTCGACTACCGCGGCGGCAAGGCCTTCACCGGCAGTGGCAACAGCGAGGCCCGCCATGACGGCGGCGGGCGGATCGAGGTGGACAGCGACGGCGACGGCAGTGCCGACATCGGCTTCCAGTTGGCCGGCATGAGCCAGGCCGGACAGCTCACCGCCGCCGACTTCCTCTGGCTATGATGGCGCCAGAGCCTGTCGGGTTTACACGGATCAGCGCGGGGATCAGCGCCCGGCCGGGCCCTGGTACTTGAAGACGTCGAGCTCACGCAGGTCGAAGAGCTTCTTGTCAAAGCGCAGGCCGTACTCGGGGTTGATCAGGCCGGTCTGCACGATCACGCCCTGCGGATCGACGACCTCCCACTTGCGCAGCTCGACCGGGTCCTCGTTGAAGGTGAGGGTGACCGAGGCGAGATTGCCCTCGGCCTGCTCCTCCTGCACCGTCATCACGATGTTGCCCTGGCCGTGCGAGAGGTAGGTCAGCACCAGCTTCTCGTCCAGCACGATCGGATCCTTGAACAGGAACCAGAGCGGCGTCTCCCAGATCGGAAGCTGGGTCACCTGCTTCAGCTCGCGGTCGTAGATCGCCACGGCATAGCCGTCGGCCACGATCAGCATCGGCACCGGCGGGTCGTAGTCGAAGCGCATGCGGCTGGGGCGGTCGACATAGACCACCCCCTCGGCATAGCTGCCGTTGGAGGCAGACTGCACGAAGCGCGCCTTGACCGTGGTCAGCCCGTTCAGATAGCGCTCGACCTTCTTCACGACCTGCTTGTCGTTCTCGTTGAGCGCGATCGCCGTCGCCGCCCCGGCTTGGCGCACCAGGCCGCCCAGGCTGCCGATCAGCCCGACGCCGGCCAGCCCCGCCAGCAGACCGCGTCGCCCAACCGGTCGCGCAAGGGGTCGCGCAAGCAAGGATCGCTCATGAGACATGGTATGGCTCCTTCATGTGGGGCGCCTCTCGCGGCACCCCGGTGGCCTCTCACCTCGTCATCGGGGTGGGGCATGGCAAGACCCTGCCGCTCCAATTGGGCAATTTTAGGGGTATGGAGGCGCACAAAGCCTCCACAGATCCCGCTGCACGGTACCCGCGCAAGGGCTAGCTTAGTCTCCGCCCAGCACTTCGCGCTTGCCGACATGGTTGGCGGCGCTAACCACGCCCTCGCTCTCCATGCGCTCGACCAGGCGAGCGGCGCGATTGTAGCCAATCTGAAGGTGGCGCTGCACGAAGCTGGTGGAGGCCTTCTTGTGCTCGCGCACCAGGGCGACCGCCCGGTCGTAGAGGTCGTCACCCTCGCCGCCGCCGTCGGAGAAGCCACCGGACGCCAGGGCCTCCTCGGGCTCCTCGGTCACGTCGGTCACATACTCGCTGGGTCCGAGCGCGCGCAGGTGCTCGACCACGCGCTCTACCTCCTGGTCGCTGACGAAGGGGCCGTGCACACGCTGGATTCGTCCGCCCGAGCCCATGTAGAGCATGTCGCCCTGCCCCAGCAACTGTTCGGCCCCCATCTCGCCCAGGATCGTACGGCTGTCGATCTTGGAGGTGACGTGAAAGGAGATGCGGGTCGGGAAGTTCGCCTTGATGGTGCCGGTGATGACGTCGACCGAGGGGCGCTGGGTCGCCATGATCATGTGGATGCCGGCCGCGCGCGCCATCTGCGCCAGGCGCTGCACCGCGCCCTCGATCTCCTTGCCGGCCACCAGCATCAGGTCGGCCATCTCGTCGACGATGACGACGATGTAGGGCAGCGGCTTCAGGTCGAGCGGCTGCTGCTCGATCACCGGCTCCCCGGTATCGGGGTCGAAACCGGTCTGCACCCGGCGGGTCAGCACCTCGCCCTTGGCCAGCGCTTGGGCCAGGCGCTCGTTGTAGCCGTCGATGTTGCGCACCCCCAGGTGCGACATGGCCCGGTAGCGGTCCTCCATCTCGCGCACCGCCCACTTCAGCGCCACCACCGCCTTCTTGGGGTCGGTCACCACCGGCGAGAGCAGGTGCGGGATGCCGTCGTAGACCGAGAGCTCCAGCATCTTTGGGTCGACCATGATCAGGCGGCACTGCTGCGGCGAGAGACGGTAGACCAGCGAGAGGATCATCGCGTTGATCGCCACCGACTTTCCGGAGCCGGTGGTGCCGGCGACAAGCAGGTGCGGCATACGGGCCAGGTCCACCACCTGCGGCGCGCCGCCGATGTCCTTGCCCAGGATCAGCGCCAGGCGGTGCTTGCTCTGCACGTAGGTCTTATCCGACAGCACGTCGCTCAGATAGACGGTCTGGCGGCGCGCGTTCGGCAGCTCGATGCCGATGACCGAGGAGCCGGGGACCACGGCGACGCGCACCGAGAGCGCGCTCATCGAGCGGGCGATGTCGTCGGCCAGGCCGACCACGCGGCTGGTCTTGGTGCCGGGCGCGGGCTCCAGCTCGTAGCGGGTGACCACCGGTCCGGGGCGCACCGTGACGATCTCGCCGCGCACGCCGAAGTCTTCCAGCACGCTTTCCAGCAGGCGGGCGTTCTTCTCCAGCGCGTCCTGGCTCTCCAGGCTGGGGCCGGCGTCGGGGTCGCTCTTGGCCATGAAATCAAGGCTGGGCGGGTGGTATTCGCCCTGGCGGCGCAGGTCCAGTTCCTGCTGCGGCGGCTTGGGCGCCGGCTGGCTGGCCGGGGCCGGCGGCGCCACCCGCGAGGCAGAGACGCGCGGAGCGGCCGGCCGGGCAGGCGGCGGCACCGGGGCCGGCGGGACCGCCGAGAGGTCGTCGCTGGAATCGGGCAGGGGAATCGAGAGCGGCACCTCGTCGTCGTCCGGCTCGATCCGGCCGGCGAAGAGATGAGGCTCACCGCGCTGCGGCTGTGGCTCGTGGTACTCACCGCGCCCGAAGGAGGGCTCGCGCCGGCCGCCCCTGCGCCCTCGGCCCGGCAAGAGGTCGCGCAGGCCCCGCTTCTGCTTCGGCGGCTCCAGCGGCGGCACCTCCAGCGGCGCTTCCGCCTCGTCGCGCGTGCGCTCCGCGGTCTTGCGGCGCGCGGTCGCCTTCGCCGCCAGTTCGGCCATCGCTGGCGGCACCTCGATCTTCAGGCGACCGCTGCCGGCAGGCTCGGGCGGCGGGCTGTCGCTGGGACCGGCCCAGGTCATCTCGAAGTCCTGGCTGCGCTGCTGGGTGGCGGTGGCGATCTCGTCCGGCTCGGCCGGCTTGTCGAGACGCGCGGCGCGCCGACGGCTACCGCCGAGGCCGCCCAGCAGACCCAGCGGCAGCGCGAAGATCGCCACCACCTCGCGCCAGTGCAGCGCGCTGCCGTAGATGAAGAGCATCGCGGCGGGCAAGGCGGCCAGCAGCGCGACCAGGCCGGGCTCCAGCATGAAGGCATCGGCCAGCTTCAGGTTCAGCAGTGCGCCCGCCGCACCGCCCAGCGGACCCGGCAGATGCAGGCCGTCCCAGGGCTCGAAGGGGGCCAGTACCATGCAGACCAGGAAGAGGCCGGCGAGCGCCGCCGCGGCGCGCAGCCAGAAGGGAGCCAGCGACTGGCGGCAGAGGATGCGCCACATCCAGCCGAGGAACACCACCGGAATGAGGTAGGCCACCACCCCGAAGAGCTGCAGGAAGAAGTCGGCCGGGTAGGAGCCGTACTTGCCGAAGACGTTGCCGTAGAGGTCGCTGCCGCCGGCGGTGTTGAGCGAGGGATCCTTGGGGCTGTAGGTGACCAGCATCGCCGTCACCGCGCCTGCCGCCGCCAGCAGGATCAGGGCGAAGAGGTCGCCCAGCCGCCGCCGCGCCCAGCCGCCGGTACCGGCGGGGAGCACGCCATGGCTGTGGCGTTCCACGATCAGGTCGTCACGATCCGTTCGACTGCTCATACCCTTGCTCGGCTGCCCTCCTTGGGCTTCAGGTCATAGCAGAGTCTCGACGATCCGTGCGAGTGCTCTGTCCAGCAACTTCGCCTCGTCGACCAGCGCGATCCTGAGATAGGGGTAACCCGGGTTGGCCGGGCCCTCCAGGCCGGAGAGGCTCATGTAGGCGCCCGGCAGGGTGCGGATGCCGGCCTCGGTCCAGAGGTCGCGGGCCGCGTCCTCGCCGTTGCCCTGGCGCGAGCCGGTGACGTCCAGCCAGGCGAAGAAGCCGCCGTCCGGCGCGCTCCAACCGAAGGGGTTGGCGAAGTGGCGCTCGGCCAGCTCCATGTTGCGGCGGTAGAAGGCGCGGTTGGCCTCGACATGGCCCTCATCGCCGAGCAAGGCGACCGCGGCCTCTTGCACCGGCAGCGGCACCCCGGCGCCGCCGAAGCGTAGCAGCCCCTCGACCGCGTTCAGCACCTGGGGATCGCCGGAGAGGAAGCCGCAGCGCAGGCCCGGCGCGCCGGAGCGCTTGGAGAGCGAGTGCGCCGCCACCAGGCCGCTGAGGTCTCCGCCCTCCGCCGCCACCGAGAGCGCGCTGGCAGGCGCTGCGCCGTAGTAGAGGTCGCCGTAGCACTCGTCGGACAGCAGCAGGATCTTGTGGCGCCGCGCCAGCGCCAGGGTCTCGGCCAGGCGCTCCCGACTGGCGGCCGCGCCCTGCGGATTCGCCGGCGAGCAGAAGAAGGCGATGGCGGCGCGCTCGAGCTCGGCCTCGGACAGGCTGGAGAAGTCGGGCAGGTGGCCGCCGGCGGCATCGACCTTGAGATAGCGCGGCTCCAGATCGACGGCGAGCGCGGCGCCGGCATAGACGTGGTAGCCGGGGTCCGGCAGCAGGGCCAGCGGCTGCGCGCCGCCCAGCGCGTGGCGCTTGGCCGTGGCCGCGGCCATGGTCAGGAAGAAGATGCCCTCGCGGCTGCCGGAGGCCGGCAGCACCCGCCCCTTCTCGGCCAGGAAGCCCGCGGGCAGGTCATAGATCCGGGTGAGCCAGTCGCCGGCGGCGGCGATCAGGCTGGGATGGCCCTGGAAGGGCGGATAGGTCGACCAGCCGGCAGCCCCCTGCCCCATCGCCTCCAGCCCCATGCCCGGCATGCCAGTGCGCGGGTCGCCGATGCCCAGGTTCAGCGGCGAGCCGTCCGCCTTCGGCGAAGGCCCGGGCGGCAGCCCATCCAGCAGGCTGGCGAGCCGGACGAAGGGATTGAGCGGACGCAGGTCGAGCGGGGGCGTCATGGGGTAGGAATCCTAGCAACTGGCTGTGGCGGTAAGATGACGGCGGCGAAGCGAATCTTCACCACCAGCCTAGCACAGCCGGCCCGTCGCTAGGCGATAGGCTCTATTGACCGGACAGCTCCGCGTCCGCCGAGGCCGAGCCCCACTGCTGGTTCTCGGCCTCTCAGTCTAGCGATCGGGACTACCAGGTGAGGGTCTTCACCTTGGGGTCGAAGAGGATGGCGCCGACGGTCTCCCAGGTGCCCATCTCGACGCCGTCGATGTAGTCCTCGGGCGTCATGCCGGCGACCTTGGTGCAGGCCGGGCAGGCATAGACCAGGCCGCCGTCGGCGATGAAGGCCGTCAGCAGATCCTGGGTGGTGGTCGGGGTCTCGCCGGAAATGGCCACCGGCTTGCTCTTGTTGGCGAGGGTGACGCCGCGCACGTTCAGCCAGATGGCGACCGGCTCGATCCCGCTCTTCAGCGCGCGCTGGTGGGCGAAACCGATCGCCATGCCGGCGGCCCAGGGATCGTCGGTGGTGAGGTTGATCAGCAGCCCGCCGGAGGGCTGGGGTTCGGCCACGGCCGGCGTGGCCGAAACGGCGAAGAGGGCGAAGAGGGCAAGGATCAGGTACTTCGTCTTGGTCATTCTCGTCTCCAGGATTCGATCCGTGCGTCCGGTGGTGCCGAGGAGATCACCTCGACACCCCGTAAGAGCGCGAATCTTTTGCAACTCTTCCTCGTCGCAGGGATCTCCGCCGGAGTCACTGCGGCATGAGGTGCCGGCTACCGCTGGCGGCAGGAACACTCCAAGACGGTCTAAGCGCCGAAGACGGAGACACCGCAGTCTGCGGCCGCGACAGCCAGGGCCCTGTCGGCCGTCGCCAGGGGGAGACGTCGCCGCTGGGCCAGCTCCAAGTAGGCAGAATCGTAGAGTGTCAGCCGGCAACGATCGGCAAGCTGCAAGGTGGCCGTCCAAGCATGATCCTGGGTCTGCGGATCGATGCGAATGTCAAAGCACGCCAGATCGGAGAGGGCCGCATCTCGATAAGCAGCCGTGATGCGTTGTCTGCGCAGCGCCGTCTGCAGACCGTTCGCAACCTCCAAACGCCAAAGTGCAGGAACCTCCGCGCCTCCGATCGCGACCTGCTCCAGGGCGGCGTCACTGGCTTCGTTGCGCTCGTCCTCGAAATACCAGGACAAGGTGATCGAAGCGTCCAGGACAAGGCTCACGGCCGCCCCTCGTCGATCAGCGACTTGATCTCCAAGCCATCGAGCCTCACCCCCCTGGACCTCTCGCGAATCCGCTCGGCCGCGGCAACGGCCGCTTCTCGGCCGACCCGCCGGTCCTCCGGGATGAGCCGTGCGACAGGCTTGCCATGCCGCGTAATGACAACCTCCTCGCCGCGCTCCACCAGATCGAGGAGAGCGGCGAGCTTGTTCTTCGCCTCGAAAGCACCCACTTCGCGCATCGACCAACCTCCAGCTAGCTGATCTAGCTTAAATGGCTCTCCAATCAGGCGCAACAACCCTGCTGACTCGGTCCTAGCCAAACGAGCAGCCGGCCAACAGGATGCCAAGGTCCCGGAGCCCCTTCGGCCGGGCGGCGACCATCGTCCAATCGACCAGGTGCTGCGCGGTCGCGGGTGCGGCCCGGGTGGTCGTTCCCAAGGCCGCACAACGAGCCCGCTTTTCACCCAATCCAAATGTTTCGCGGGCAAAGAAAGAGGGCGGCAGGCGGGGGGAGGTCCCGCCTACCGCCCGCATCAAGCGACAGGAATGCTAAAGTCTGGCGCGAGAAGAGGGAGGGTACGGCGCGGTTACTACCCGCGCCGGCACCTCAGCTTCCCGGCTTGTGCTCGGGCTTGCCGCCGCCGGCCTCGGGGAAGACCCAGAGACCCAGCAGCATGATCGCGGCAATCGCGACCACGATGAAGCCCAGACCGCTCTGCGGCCCGACGAACTCGCTCCAGGCGATGATCGCCGAGACCAGGATCACGATCAGCGAGAGGCCGATCTTGATTTGCATCGGCATGGGGCGGCCTCCTCTACTCGGCCGGCACGCCGGGGGCGGCGTGCACGGAGGGGCTGCGCGAGACCTTGCGCATGTCGGTCTTCACATAGCGGGTGCTGTAGCCGTTGAAGAGATGCCCCAGCAGGCCGCGGTTCAGGTCCGAGGTCCCGAACATCCAGTCGGCGATCGGGAAGGTCAGGTTCATGTTCCGCTCCATCATGATCGACTGGTCGTGATGGGCGAAGTGATGGCGGCGGAGCGTGTTCACGAAGGGCATGTTGCGCACGAAGAAGTTATCCTCGACGTGGCAGCAGAAGTGCATGAACTCGTAGGTGATGTACATGCCGGTCGTGGTGCAGATGAAGAGCCAGCCGACGTTGTCGCTGACCAGCCACTGCAGCACCACGACGCCCGGGATCGACATCAGGATGAAGACGATCAGCGCGTAGGGCGGAAAGAAGGTGACGCGCCAGTCGTGCTGCCCGGCAAACCGCATCTCGGTGTCGGTGAAGAACTGATGATGCTGCAGGGTGTGGCGCTGATAGATCGCGCGCGCGCCGGGGAAGCGCAGCGGGCGGTGCATAACGTACTTGTGCAGCGCCCATTCGAAGATGTTGCAGGCGAAGAAGGTGATCGGAATGATCAGCAGCTCCCAGGCCTGCAGGCCCTGGATGTGCGCGATGTAGTACCACAGCGCCAGACCGCCGATCGCGTAGATGATCGCGACATGCAGATAGCCGTTATACCAGCCGTTGATCCGCGAGCGGTAAATGTCTCGATACTGCCGCTGGCGCGGCGTCATCGGGCTTTCTGCCAGTTCGATGCTCATCTCCAAGCTCTCCTCGCCTCGTCCTCTTCACGGGCACCGTCGGGCAGAGCGAAAGGATAAGTCCAGCCTGCCTCATGCCGTGATATATCACTTATACATCACACCGTGAGCCGGGTCAATTCTCTATCCCCGCCGACGCGGCGACTCGTTTCCTCATCGCAAGGAAAACGGCCCGCAGGTCACCCCGCGAGCCGTTCTCCCACCGCGTCGCCTCCTGGCAGCGGCAGCCTACATCATCGCGCCTTCCTGCTGCTGGGTCTGGAAGATCGAGCCGTAGCCGCCGCTCCAGTCCGGCGGCAGGCGGAAACGGCCGGGCTCATGATGGGCGCTCTTGGCCGCATGACCGCGGATGATCGCGTTCTCGTAGCGCGAGGGCAGCGGCTGCGGGGTGTAGGGCATGGCGTCGGCCGCGCTCAGCACGTAGAGCAGCAGCGGCCGGGCGCGATCGGAGTTATTGGGCTTGGAGCCGTGGACGGTGCGGTAGTTGTGCACCGTGACCGAGCCCGCCTTGCCGCTGAAGATCTTGGCCGTGTCGACCTTCAGGGCCTTGCCGTCGTCGGGGCCGATCTCGCCGCGCCAGGTGCCCTTCTGGTCGTAGTGGTCGTAGATCGCCTCCTTGTTGCTGCCGGGCAGGATCTCCAGTGGCCCCTGCGCCAGGTCGCAGTCCTCCAGGTAGACGCCCATGGTCAGCACCGCGTGGTTGGAGTGCGGGAAGAAGGGCGCGTCCTGGTGCCAGGTCACCTGGGTGCCGCCGCGCGGCGACTTGAAGTTGAGCTTGGACTGGTAATACTTCACGTCCGGTCCCAGCAGGTCGGCGGCCAGGTCGCCCAGCGGCCCCTCGGTCAGCAGTTTCCAGAAGACCTCGTCCTGGTCACAGGGGCTGGAGACGCGGCGCAGCCGCGGGTTCTCGGCGCTGTGGCCGGGCTCGAGGTCGAAGACCGCGTCGGACTTGGTCTTGCTGCGGCTCACCTCCAGCAGGCGGGCGACCGCGGCCTGGCAGCGCGCGATCCACTCGGCGTCGACCAGCGAGGGGACGACGATGCCGCCCTCGTCGAAATAGCGGCGCCGGGCCTCCTGATCGAGGATGCGGGGCGGGTTGGCGAGGATCTCTTCGGGTGTCATCTCGGGGCCTCCTCTACTGGAATCCCAGAAGCTGCTGCGGCAGCCACAGCGCGGTCTGCGGAAAGGCCGCGACGATGGCCAGCGCCACGAGCTGGATGATGATGAAGGGTACCACGCCGCTGTACATGTTGCGCAGCGTGATGCTGTTCGGCGCGACGCCGCGTAGATAGAAGATCGCCGGCGCCATCGGCGGGGTCAGGTAGCTGGTCTGGATCATCACCAGGATCAGCATGCAGAACCAGACCGGCTCGAACCCGCTCTTCAACACGAAGGGCATGAAGATCGGGATGAAGATCAGCAGGATCGAGATCCACTCCAGGAAGAAGCCGGCGATGAAGACGAGCCCCAGGAAGACCAGCAGCAGCCCCCAGGGCCCGACGTCGAGCGCCTGGATGATATCGCGCATCACCCGCATGCCGCCGGAGCCGACGTAGACCCCGGTGAAGAGGCTGCCGGCCATCAGGATGAACATGATCATCGAGGTGACCACGATGGTCTTGATGAGGGCTTCCTTGAAGGTGGCGAAGGAGAATTTGCCGTAGAAGATGGCCAGCAGGAAGGAACCCAGCGCGCCCAGCGCCGCAGCCTCGGTCGGCGCCGCCCAGCCCAGCATGATCGAGCCGAGCACGGCGAAGATCATGAAGAGCGGCGGCAGCAGGGCCTTCACCGTGATCGCCACCTTCTCGCTGAAGCTGTACTCGTCGTCCTCGGCCGGAACCCGGGGAGCGGTCTCCGGCTTCAGGATGCAGAGCCCCACGATGTAGACGATGTAGAGGGCCGAGAGGATCAGGCCCGGAAAGACCATCGCCACCATGAGATCGCCGATCGACACGTTGGCGACAGGCCCCAGCACCACCACCACCACGGACGGCGGGATGATGGTGCCGAGCGAGCCGCCGGCGCAGATCGTGCCGGAGATCAGCGGCTTGGAGTAGTTGTACTTCATCATCGCCGGGATCGCGAGCAGGCCCACCACGGTTTCGGTGGCGCCGATCACCCCGGTCGAGGCGGCGAAGATGATGCACATGATGACGGTGCCGACGGCGAGCCCGCCCGGCAGGCGCTTGGTCCAGATATGGACCGCGTTGAAGAGCTGCTCGGCGATGCCCGAGCGCTCCAGCATCGCGCCCATGAACACGAAAAGCGGAACCGCCGCCAGCACGAAGTTCGAGGCCACGTCCTCGATCTTCTGGGTGAACTGGAAGAGGACGGCATCGCCGAAGACGAAGATCCCGAAGCCGAAGGCCACCCCGATCAAGGCGAAGGCAACCGGGAAACCGGTGAAGATCAACAGGAACAGCACCGGGAACATGGCGATGGCGGTCATCGCGGCGAGGCTCCCTCCAAGTCGGCCCCTTCGTCGGCGCCGCGTAAGATCCGCCAGCTCTTGATGCACTCGGCCAGCACCTGGAGCGCCAGCAGGATGAAACTGACGGCGATCACGGTCCGGAAGGGCCAGATCGGCGGGTTCCAGGCCGACTGGCCCGAGGTCTCACCGGAGTGGTAGGCCTCGAGTGCGTAGTCCGACAGGCGCCAGGACACCAGTGCCAGCGCCGGCAGAATCACCAAGAGGTAAAGGACCAGATCGATCCAGGCCTTCTTGCGCTGCGAAAGCTGGCCGTAGATCAGGTCGATGCGGACGTGGCCCTGACGCTTCAAGGTCAGCGCCCCGCCCAGCAGAAAATGCACGCCCATCAGGGTATAGCCCAATTCGAAGGCCCAGATGGTCGGGGCCCCGAAGGCGTAACGAGCGAAGACCTCGTAACAGGTCGCCAGCACCAGCGGGATGACGACCAAGGCCGCCAGGAAACCGACCCCCTCGGTCAGGGTCTCGATCGCACGCACCGCTTTCCGCAAGGGGTCGGCGGCGGTGCTTTCAGGCACGTGTGACAAGGGGTGCGGCTCCCGGCAGCTCTTGACGACTGGCTGGTTCTGACGGCCGACCTCAGTCCTTCGGCCGGACCTTCACGTTGCGGTAGCGCACCGCATCGCTCCACAGCTCGGCGAAGTCCTTCTGGCTGTCCAGCACCCGCTTGAACCAGGGGTTCTCAGCGGCCACCTTCTCGGCCCAGGCCATGCCGGCGTCATGCGCGGCGTACTGCACCTCGGGATCGAGCTCGATGATCTCGTTGCCCTGCTCGCGGAAGAAGGCCAGCGCCTTGGCGTCCTCCTGCCCGATGGTGAGCCAGGAGTTCATCGTGGTCATGAAGGCCGCGTCGCGGATCAGCTCCTTGTCCTTGTCCGAGAACTCGTCCCAGACCGAGGGATTGATCACCAGTTCGAAAGGAGCGGTCGGCTGATGCACGCCCGGGATGATCACGTACTTGGTCACCCGGTGAAAGCCGGGGGTGATGTTCTCGTAGAGCGTGCCCCACTCGGTCGCGTCGATCGCGCCGCGTTCCAGGGCCGGGTAGACGTCGCCGCCGGGCATGGTTACCGGGGCGGCACCCATCGACTTGGAGATCTCCAGCCAGGCACCGGCGGTGCGCAGCTTCAGGCCCTGCAGGTCGGCCAGGGTCCGCACCGGCTTGCGCGAGTGCAGGAAGGCCTCCGCCGTGCGGATGAAGAGCGGCATGGAGACCAGGTTGAACTTCTCCATACGCCACTCGGCCTGCAGCTCGGCGCCGCCGTCGCGGTAGAGCCAATGCAGCATCTTCTCGGTGTCGAAGGACCCGGCGAAGCCGCCGAACAGCACCGCGGTCGGGTCGGAGCCCCAGTCGTAGCCGATCCAGGTGTGGCCCATGTCGGCGACGCCGTTGGCCACGGTCTCGGAAACCTTCAGGCCCGGACCCAGGGTGCCGGCCGGGAAGACCTCAATGGTGATGCGCCCGTTCGAGAGCTCGTTCACCTTGTCGGCGAAGGCCTGGGCACCCAGCTCCATCAGCGGGCCGCCGGCCCAGCCGGTCGCCATCGACAGGTCATAGGTCTTCTCTTCTTCGGCCTGCGCCGGGCCGCCGAAAGCCAGCACCGGTGCGAGCAAGGCCCCGGCCAACGTGGCCCGGACCAGATTCCTGCGTGTCTTGTTGGTCATCGTTTTTCTCCTCCCTCGTTTGGCGTCCAACGCCCTCGTCATTTTGCCAGAGCGGCCAAAGCCTCCTTGACCTGGGCTTCATTCAGTTCCCACTCGTTGCCGAAGTTCGCCACGATAGCGCGCATGAAGGGCTCAGCCATCTTGAGGGCCGTGGCGTCGTCGGTCGCATCCGCGATGATCGCAAGCGCGAGCTGGCTGGGCTCCCGGCCCTCGAAGCTCCACTCGAAGCCGTTGTGCGAATAGGTCTTCAGGTCGAAACGCGGGTCGAGATCCTGGCCGTCCACCTTCACGTCTCGACCATCGAAGGTCCGCATCCCGCTATAGGTCTTCATCGGCCGGATCCTCAGATCTGCTTGCGCTTCTCGACCAGCCCGAGAAAGCGCTCGTACTCCTCGTCCTTGACCGCATAGCTGTGGTCGTCGTCCGGGAAGATCCCGGTCTTGACCTCCTCGACGTAGCGGCTGAGGCCGGCGACAGCCACCTCGGTCAGGTTCGCGAAACGCTTGGTGAACTTCGGCTTGAAGTCGGTGAAGACGCCGAGCAGGTCATAAGACAATAGGATCTGCCCGTCGGTCCCCGCCCCGGCGCCGATGCCGATGGTCGGGATTTCGAGCTGCTCGGAGATCACCTTGGCGATGCGCGCCGGCACGGCCTCGAACTCCAGCATGAAGCAGCCGGCGTCCTGGATCGCCAGCGCGTCCTCCAGAATCTTCATCGCGCCCTCGGCAGTCTTGCCCTGCAGCCGGAAGCCGCCGAACATCGCGATGGTGTGCGGCGTCAGGCCGATGTGCGAGGCGGTCGGAATGCCGGCGTCGACCAGCGCCTTCAGGATATGCGCCTGCGACTTGCCGCCTTGCGGCTTCACCGCATCGCAGTCGGCCTCCTGCATGAAGCGGGTGGCGTTGGTCAGAGCCACCTCGACCGTGTGGTAGCTCTGGTAGGGCATGCAGCCGAGCACGAAGGTGTTGGGCGCGCCGCGGCGAACTGCCTGGGCGTGCATCACCATCATCTCCATGCTGGCGGGAATGGTGTTCTTGTGGCCGTGGGCGATCATCGCCAGGCTGTCGCCGACCACGCAGACGTCCACGCCTGCGGCCTCCGCCCACTGTGCGGAGGTGTAGTCCGGCACCGAGGTGTAGACCATCTTCTCGCCGGTCTGCTTCGACAGGCGGATTTCCTCTATGGTCCGCTTCTTGCGGTCAGCCACGCGCGCCCCCTTTGCCTTCTTCCCCGAAACGACCGATCCCGTGAGCCGCATTGGCGTGGGAGAGGCCGCTGTTGCTTTTCTTGACGACCACTCGTCGACATCTGATATGTCAATGCATGATCATTTGCCGGAGAGTTGTCAAGAGCGCGGAGGATCGGTGACACTGCGGCAGCCGAACCCGCACCGCGCGAGGGCCGCTCAGGCAAAGGCGCCGAATAAGAACCAGAGTCCGCCAACGCTAGGATCGGGGCGCCAGGATCGGGCGGATGACAAGGGAGCACCACATGGGAGCGCCACAGGGAGCGCCACAGGGAGCGAAAGACATGATCGGACTGGACCCGCGCGGGCACCGCAAGGGCGGCCGGAGCCGGAACGGATAGGGGAGCGTACGTCTTGCAGGACTCCCCGATCGCCGCCGACCCGGCGGGCGAAGAGCTTCCCCAATCGCTGACCGACAAGGCCTACGCCGCCCTGGAGGAACGCATCGTCACCCTGGCGCTGGCGCCCGGCGCTATCCTGTCGGAGAGCGCGCTGGCCGCCTCCCTCGGTATCGGCCGCACCCCGATCCGCGAGGCCCTGCAGCGCCTGGCGCGCGAAGGCCTGGTCATGATCATGCCGCGGCGCGGGGTCATGGTTTCAGAGATCAACGTCCGCGACCAACTCGAGGCGCTGAAAGTGCGCCGGGTTCTGGAATGCCTGATGGCAGAGCTTGCCGCCCAACGCGCACTGCCGGCCGAGCGTCAACGCTTCGCCGAGATCGCAGAGGCGATGGATACGGCCGGCCAGGCCGAGGACGACGTCGGCTTCATGCGGCTGGACCGGGAGCTGAACCTGCTGGTCTCGCGCGCCTGCCGCAACCGCTATGCGTTGCGCGCCATGGGCCTGCTGCATGGCCTCTCGCGGCGCTTCTGGTATGTCCACTACCGGCAGGTCCTCGATCTACCGCTCTGTGCGCGCCTGCACGCCGCCGAGGCCAGCAGCATCGCCTCCGGCGATCCCAAGGCAGCCCTGGCCGCCACCAACGCGCTGCTGGACTACATCGAGACCTTCACCCGCGCTGCGCTCGACGCCCCGCTCACGCACGGCTGATCACGCCTCGCTCATCACGCCTGGGCTAAGTTGCCCGCAAACCGCCAAAATGCCGAGCAAGGTTAGCCCGCTCGCGCGGGCGGGCGCATGGACGCAGTGGCTGGCGTGCCGGCTACCCGCGACGCGCGGAACTCTGCTAGAGCAGATCCCGAGCAGACGGAAAAGGTCTGCGACGACGATTTGCTATGCCAAACAGAGGTCTAGAACATCGTTGCCGAGCGCTTGCCAGGCAAAGTTGCTCTAGACGATTGCTTTAGCGACACCGGCCGAGTGGACCAGCGGGCCGGAAGGGATTCCAACAGAGTGCAAAGCGCCTTAGGCAGAGTGGCGCCCTCGATCGGGCAAAGACCGAGAGGCTTTTCCTCTTCGGCAACGGCAGGCGCGAACGCGGATGCAGGACCCGGCGTCGCCGCGCCGATCGTCACCGCGACCCCTGCACCGGCCTCTCCCCTCTCGCCACCGCCCTCGATCGACGAGCAGAAGCGGATCGGGCTCAGTCATGAAACCCCCTGGCATCATACTCTGGCGCTCGCGGTCGCCTGCCTGCTGGCGCTGCTGGTGCATGCGCTGATCGTCGGCCTGCTGTTCAGCCAGATCTGGCTCTTCGCCGAGGAGGTCGAGGAGCAGCCGACCTCTCTGGAAGACCAGGTGATCGCCGTGGTCGAGCTGCCCCCTCCCGAAGCGCAGCCGGAGGAGGCCCAGGGCGAAGAGGCCCAGCCCGAGCAGGCCCAGCCGGAACCGCCCCAGGGTGCGCCGGTGTCGCCGAACGATCCGGAGTTCCCGGCGAACCAGATCGACATCGGCCGAGTCAATCAGGGTTCGGACACCGGCGGCGGCGAGACGGCCCAGACCGGCACCCTGGCCCCGCCCGAACAGGAGGCGCCGAGCGACCAGGCTGCCAAGCCGGACGCCGCACCGCCGCCGGCCGAGATCGAGGAGCCGCCGACGCCCCTGCCCGAGCCGACGGAGCCCGACAGCCCGCCGCCCGAGCCGGAGCCCCTCCCCACCCCCATCGTGCCGCCGCCGGAGCTTGCCGAGACGCCGCCCGAGGTCGAGCCGCTGCCGGTACCGGAAACGGAGCTCAGCGCCGAACTGACCTTGCCGACCGAGGTGCCGCCGGCCGACCTGCCGGAGATCACCCGCCCTTCCGACCAGCCCGAGCCGGATCCCGCGATCGAAGAGCTCAACCTGGACAGCAGCCTGACCGAGGTGCTGGTGACCGCGGCACTGGACCGCGAGGGGGAGCCGGAGAATCCCACGCCCAACGGCCCCATGGCGGTGCCGCCGGTCAAGCCGCAGCGCGAAGTCACCCTGCCGCCGGTGCCGAAACCGGCACGCAGTACGCAGAACAAAGAGAAGCGGGGCGAGCAGAGCCAGCAGCGCAGCGGGCGCCAGGCCAGCAACGCCGGCGCAGGCGGCGGCCAGGGCGGCGGCTACGGCGGTGGGTCGGAAACGAACTATCTCGGCCTGGTCGCGCGCGAGCTGAACCGCCAGAAGGTCTATCCGCCCGAAGCCCTGGCCGCCGGCGAAGAGGGCACCGTCATCGTCCGCTTTGCGATCGACGACGAGGGCTGGGTCATCGCCCGGCGTATCCTCAAGTCTTCCGGCTACCGGACCCTGGATGCCGAGGTCATGGACCTGCTGATCCGCGCCAGCCCCCTGCCAAAACCTCCGGGCAATGCAGAACGGCTGACCATGACGATCACCTTGCGCTTCTATCGGTGAGCCACGCGCTCGATCTCTCCATCTTCGGCCGCAAAAACATCAATATTGTTTAATTGTCACTCCCCGCTCTGCTGCCCACCTCGGAAGAAGGCAAGTGAACCGAGGAGGAAAGACCATGAACAGCAGCGATATCGGTTTCACCACCCTGGCCAGCGTGGCCTCGAGCGGCACGGCGGGCACCTTCGAGACCGGGACCCGTCAAGGCTCCCCCCAGGAGACTCGCAAGCAGATCCTGCAGGCCTATGACGCGCTCAACCGGGCGGTCGAGCGTGCCGACAGCAGGGCGCTCAGGTCCATGACCACTGCCGATCACGTCTGCGTCGCCGCAGCCAACGGCGAGGACGCCCAGCGCCGCCGGCCGCTCTACGAGCGGGTCAAGGACCCGGGCTTCCAGGGCTTCCGACGCCGGACCCTTTCGGAGGTGGCGATCGACGAGTTGGCCCCCGGCCTGGCGATGCAGCGCTTCGAGGCCGCGCTCGAAGGCAAGGCCGGCGGCAAGGCCCTGCCGGAGCGGGTCGCGGTCACCATCCTCTGGCAGCGGCGGGACGGCCGGTGGTTGGAGCGCTTCTACCAGCACACCCCGCTCCCCTGACGGAGGGTCCTCCCTTTCGCTGGGCCCCGGGTTCCACTCGGGGCCTAGCTGCTCCGAAAGCTCGTCGGCAGCGCGTCCGGGGGCAGGCTCAGGCGCTCGAAGTTCTCTTCGGTGAAGGGCACCGCGCGCCCGCTATCCCAGTCGAAGAGCCGGCGCTCGACCTTCATCAGCGGCCCCAGGTAGATATGCAGCGCGAGGCAGGGCCGATCGCCCGCGGCGGTCACGCCGTGGATGGCGTCGCGGCCGAGCGACAGCACCTCGCCCGGCTGCACCACCCGGTCGCTGACATGGACCAGGCGCCCCTCCTCTTCGCGGAAGAAGAGGTTCTTCTCGCCACCGCTCACCACGCCGATATGCGCGTCCATCAGATGCTCGTGCGGCGGCATCACCACGCCGGGCTCGAAGCGGCTGACCCAGATCGAGACGGTCTCGTCCTCGAAGAGTTCCATCTCGCGCGAAGTGTCTCCAGGCAGCCCCTTGGCCAGCAGCTCCGGATCGCCAACCGTCCGCTCAAGCAGAGCCCGGACCGCCTTGGTCGGCTCGGCACTCACCGCCGCTTCGCGCGCGGCCGCGACAAAGCCTTCGTAGGTGAAGCCCATCGCTTGTCACTCCCCATCGCTAAGGGCCTACGCGTCGCCTCACAGGCCGGTCATCGCCCGGTGCAGGGCCAGGCTGCCGCGGGCCAGCAGCAGATCGACCTCCGCAAAGCCCGCCCGTCTCAGCGCGCTTCCCTGCTCGTCGATTGTCATGAAAAGCGGCTGCATCTGCAAGCGGGCCTGGTCGGGGACATGGTCGGAAACCAGGTAGGCACCGCGCGGCTTCAGCAGGCGACGCACCTGGCGGTGCAGGCCCTCGGCGTGGCGCTTGTGGCGCAACTCGTGCACCGCCTGGTTGGTCACCACCAGGTCGTAGGAGGATAGGCCGGCCGCCCAGAAGTCCTCCTTGAAGGAGCGCTCCAGGAAGGTCACCCGCTCGGCCCAGGGTGCCAGGCGCGCGCCGGCCAGGCGATGCATCGCGGGTGAGAAATCGAGCGCGGTGTAGCGGGCGCCCGGGATCGCCCGCAACAGACGTTCGGCCAGGACGCCAGGGCCCGATCCCAGCTCCAGGATCTCCGGTGCCAAGCCGCCCTGCCGCACCGCCTCCATGGTCAGGCGGCCCAGGATCTCTCGCCGGCCCGGCCGGTTCTCGGCATCCGCCGCCCAGGCCTCGGCGTCGGCCTGCCGGCGCAGGTCGATCGGACTGGGAATGTCTTGGTTCATCATGCGCGACCGCCGGACCCGCTCAGTCCGACCCCTCGTCGCCCTCTGCCAGACGCAGGCGGACCAGGCCCTTGATCGGGGCGTGCGGGTCCTGGCGCTCGCCGCGGCGCAGGATGTCGATGCGGCCCTGGCGCGCCAGGAAGCGCGCCTGCTCGTTCACGGCCTGGAGGTAGCGCCGCCAGAGCTCGGGCGGATCGCCCGGCCGGCGCCGTCGCTCGGCCAGCAGGCGCGCGACGTCGCTGGGGCTCACGCTCCTGCCGTGCTCCGAGGCCTGCAGGGCTTCCAGGATCGCGGCCGCGACCGGGTCGATCTTGTTGTCTTCGTTTGCCATGGCGAGAGCCGGTAGCAGACTTGGGGAGCGCAGGGAAGAGAGCCCCGCTGAAGAGACCGCTATTCCGCTGCCGCGGCCGTCGCCTCGACCTGCTGCGGAAAGGTGTGGCGGAAGATGTGTTGCTGGATATCGCTCAGGTGCGCCTGCATCAGGGTGAAGGCGGTCTCGCCGTCGCGCGCCGCGATGGCCTCGGCGATGCGGCGATGGAAGGAGACGTGCACCGACTGCCGCTTGTAGCAGTGGGCGTTCTCGCCCAGACGGCGCCAGGCCGGGTCCTGGCGGCTGTGCGCCAGCGCATCGGTCACCCGGAGCGCCAGCTCGTTGCGCGAGGCGGCGATGACGGCGCGGTGAAAGGCGGCGTCGGCCGCCTCGTAGGCGGCCTCCTCGCGCGCGGTTTCGCTGGCTTCGGCCAGCTCCTGCAGGCGACGGATGTCACAGGCCGAGGCGCGCAGTGCGGCCAGCCGCGCGCTGAAGGGCTCGATCGCCAGGCGCAGCTCGATCACCTCCGGCGGGTTGGAGAGATCGACCATGCGGGCAAGCTCGGCCGAAGCGGCGTCGCGCAGCGCCGACTGCAGGAAGGTGCCGCGCCCCTGATGGCGGGAGATGCGCCCCTCCTCCTCCAGCCGGTCCAGCACCCGCCTGAGCGAACGCCGGCCGACGCCGAGGCTGGCGGCCAGGCTGCGCTCGGGCGGCAGACGGCCGTCCGGACCCAGCTCCCCTTCTGCGATCAAGCGCCGCAGACGCTGCAGCGTTTCGCTATCGTCATCCATCGTCAAATCCCCTGCCCGGCGCTGCCGGCTATCGAGCCCATGCGCGTACCAATCTTGGTAAATGGTTCGGCCGCTTTGCGTCAAGCCCCGTTGGTTCGCCGCGAATGCCAAGGAATTTGCGCGGATAGCCGGACGAGCGGCTTGACCATTGGTCCGAGCCCTCGCTAGCCTGCCGATCGAAGCCGAGGGCAGCGGAACCTATTGTGCACTTTGGTTCGCATCGCACGGCCCTCGAAGGATTGCGGAGATCCCGATGACGACTGCACCCGACCCACGGGGCGAAAGCAACCATCAAGCTGCGATGGACCGCCTCCACGAGGATGTCTTCGACAAGAACATGGCGCCCTTCTGGGCGATCAACCAGGGCAACAAGAACGACGAAGACCGCCAGGTGATGGACCAGAAGAAGGCCATCCCCTTCCTCTGGAACTACGCCGAGGACATCGAGCCGCTGCTGCAGCGCTCGGCCGAGCTGATCACCATGGCGAACTCGGAGCGCCGCTCGCTGATCCTGGTGAACCCCGGCCTGGCGCCGCGCCGCGCCTCGGTCAGCACCATGTACACGGCTTACCGGCTGAACGACCCGCGCGAGATCATGCCGCCGCACCGCCACTCGCCCAATGCCATCCGGATGGGGCTGACCGGCAAGCAGAACTTCACCGGCGTCGAGGGTGAGAACATCACCTTCGGGCCGGGCGACATGGTGCTGACGCCGCACGACACCTGGCACAACCACGGCAACCAGGGCGACGAGCCGGCGATCAACCTCTCGGTCCTGGACCTGCCGCTGGTCGAGTCCCTGAACGCCACCTACTTCGAGCACGACTACCGCGAAAGCGTCGAAGGCGAGATGGTGCGCAAGACCGTACAGTCGGAGCGCGTGCCGGTCGACTACTCGCAGCGGGTCTACGGCTTCGGCGGGCTGATGCCGCGCTTCCTTTCGCACAACCGCGGCACCGGCCAGGCTTCGCCCATGTACGTCTACCGCTGGGAGATGATGCAGGCGCTGCTCGACAAGTTCCGCGACTGGGAGGGCGACCCCTACGAGGCCCTGACGGTCGAGTACACCGATCCCACCACCGGCGGGCCGGTGTTCAAGACCATCACTTTCTTCGCCCAGTTGCTGCGGCCCGGCGAGAAGACTCGGCCGATGAAGCAGAATGCCAGTCTGCTCTGCGCGCCGCTCAAGGGCAGCGGCCACTCCATCGTCGGCGAGACCCGGCTGGACTGGACCCAGTTCGACACCTTCGCCGTGCCCGGCGGGTACTGGTGCCAGCACGCCAACACCTCCGAGACGGAGGACGCCATCCTCTTCGTCGCCAGCGACGAACCCACCCTCAAGGCCCTCGCCCTCTACCAGAAGCACGGCAAGCTGGAGAGCGGCGAGGTGGTCCGCTTGGTATAGGCACCCTTTGGTATAGACATGGTCAAGTCCTGGAACTGTAAACTCGTCGGCCACATCGACTGCCCCGGTGGCGGTCAGGTCTGGGTCGAGGGCACGACGCTCTACGTCGGCCACATGCGCAACCCCAGCGGCACCTCGATCTACGACGTCAGCGACCCGGCGAACCCGCGCCAGCTCGCCCGCCTCGACCTGCCGCCCGGCTGGCACTCGCACAAGGTCCGGGTGGCGAACGACATCATGATCGTGAACCACGAGCGCCTGGGTGCGGACGACACGCCGGAGTTCGGCGGTGGGCTCGGCATCTACGACGTCGCCAACCCGGCCGATCCCAAGCTGATCACCAAGTGGCGGACCTACGGCAAGGGTGTCCATCGCTACGACTTCGACGGCCGCTACGCCTACATCTCGCCGACGGCGGAAGGCTACATCGGCAACATCGTGATGATCCTCGACCTCAAGGATCCGGCGAAGCCGGAGGAGGTCGGGCGCTGGTGGATTCCCGGGCAGTGGCAGGCCGGCGGCGAGGAGTACCCCTGGCACGAATGGACGCCGCCGCGCTGCCACCACCCGTTGCGCGTCGGCGACCGCCTCTACGTCAGCTACTGGCACCACGGCTTCTTCATCCTGGACATCTCCGACCTGTCCAAGCCGACGGCGATCTCGGGTGTGAACACCTCACCGCTCTACCCCCATCCGACCCACACCTGCCTGGTGATGCCGGAGCCGCTGAAGGGCCGGCGCATCATGCTGGTGGCCGACGAGGACGTGGCCAAGCTCTGGCCGGCGGCACCGGCCTTTACCTGGGTCTACGACATCACCGAGGAGCGCCTGCCCACCCCGATCGCCACCTGGCAGGTCGAGGGCATCGACCCCGACGGCAGCCCGCAGCCGCCGATGACCGGCTGTCACCAGCCCTCGGAGCGTCATTCCGGCAGCGTGGTGCCCTTCGCCTGGTTCGCGCAGGGGCTGCGCATCCTGGACTTCGCCGATCCCTTCCGGCCGAAGGAGGTGGGCTTCTACGAGTCGGCTGCCCCCGAGGGCTTCGACCGCGCCTCGTCCAACGACGTCACCCTCGACTCGCGCGGCCTGGTCTACCTGATCGACCGCCAGCGCGGCGTCGACATCATCGAAACCACAGTTCTCTAGAAAAGAGGAAAACCATGGCCAGCGGGAAATCCGCCATCACCCCGGTCGGCAACAAGAACCCCAGGCTGCCCTTTCACCCCGGCGTGCGCGTCGGCGACTTCATCTTCGTCTCCGGCCAGGTCGCCAAGGACGAGAAGGGCAACATGTGCGTCGGCAACATCGAGGACGAGACCCGCTGGACCATCGAGGCCATGCGCCGGGTCCTGAAAGCCGCCGGCGCCGACCTGGAGGACGTGGTGAAGGTCACCACCTACCTGGAGGACACCCGCGACTTCGGGCGCTACAACGGGGTCTTCGCGGAATACTTCCCCGAGGGCCGCATCGCGCGCACCACGGTCGAGGCCCGTGCCGTCATCTCCTGCAAGGTGGAGATGGACTGCATTGCCTACAAACCCGAAAACGACTGATCGCTGGTACGAGGAGACCACGAGATGCTGAGACTCCTGGGCCGGTCCACCTCCGGCAACGTGCAAAAGGTCCTCTGGTGCCTGGAAGAGCTGGGCGCGGAGTACGAGCGCGAGGACTATGGCCGCCAGTTCGGCAACACCGGCGGCGACTACCTGACGCTCAACCCCAACGGCAAGGTACCGACGCTGGTCGACGGCAAGACCGTCGTCTGGGAGAGCAACTCCATCCTGCGCTATCTGGCCAACTCCAACGGCGGACGCTTCTACCCGGCTGAACCGGCCAAGCGCGCCAAGGTGGACCAGTGGATGGACTGGCAGCTCTCCACCCTCAACGGCCCCTACCTCGTGGTCTTCAAGGAAGCGAAGAAGCCGGCCGAGGAGCGCGGCGAGGCCTTCGCTGCCGGATCCAAGGCCCTGCGCGAACAGCTCGACATCCTGAACGCCGCGATGACGGCTGACGGCCTGCTGCCGGACGTGGGCCTGACCCTGGCAGACATGTGCCTGGGGCCGGTCGTCAAGCGCTGCCTGGCCTTCCCGATCAAGACCGACGGCCTGGACGCCCTGGCCGCCTGGATGGCCAAGATCGAGCAGCGCCCGGCTTTCGCCAAGGCGGTTATCGGCTAGTATGCCCCTCAGATAAGCGAGCGAGAGGATAGGCATGAAGGTAGCGATCATCGGTCTTGGCACCATGGGCCCGGGGATGGCTGCCACGCTCGCCCGCGGCGGTATGGAGGTTCGCGCCTTCGACCTCAGCGCCGAGCAGCGCGCCAAGGCTCCGGCCCTGCTGACCATCGCAGAGCAAGTGCTGGGCGCGCTGGGCGGGACCGACAAGGGCGGCAAGGTCCAGATCGTCGACAGCCTGGAAGAAGCCGTGGCCGGTGCGGAGCTGGTGATCGAGAACGTGCCGGAGAAGCTGGAGATCAAGCAGGCCGTCTTCCGCCAGATCGACGCTCTGGTCGGGTCGGACTGCGTGATCGCCTCCGACACCTCCGGCATTCCCATCACCAAGCTGCAGGAAGGCGTCAGCAATCCGGCCCGCGTGGTCGGCATGCACTGGTCGAACCCGCCGCACGTGATCCCGATGATCGAGGTGATCGCCGGCGCCGAGACCGGCGCCGAGACCGTCACCTGGATGCGCGACACCATCAAGGGCCTGGGCCTGCTGCCGGTTCTGGTCAAGCGCGACGTGGCGGGCTTCGTCGAGAACCGCGTGCTCTATGCGCTGCTGCGCGAGTGCGTGGACCTGGTCGAGAAGGGCGTGATCGAGCCCGAAAGCCTGGACACCTGCGTTTCCTGGGGCATCGGCTACAAGCTCGCGGTGATCGGTCCCATGGCGCTGTTGGACGTCGCCGGGCTCGATATCTATCAGTCGGTCGGCAGCTATCTGAATGCCGACCTCTCGACCCGCGACGATGTCAGCAGCTACGTGACCGAGAAGACGGCAGCGGGCAAGCTGGGCATGAAGACCGGCGGCGGTGTCTACGAATACAGCCCTGAGGAAGCGGCCGCCCTCAGGGATCGACGCGCTGCCAAGTTGGTTGCGGTCCGCAAGGCGCTGGAGGACTGAGACCCCGCGCCACAGGTGAGGCAAGAGGCTATCCGGAACGGGAGGCAAGAGGAGCGATGACCATGATCACACGTAAGGGCTTCATGCAGGCAAGCGCCGGTCTGGCGCTCGCCTTTGGACTGGGTCTGGGTACGGCCAACGCCGCCGAGGTGAAGGCCTTGGCCGTCCTGGTGCCGGAGCAGGGCACCGACTACGGCTGGAACCAGCAGGGCGTCGACGCCGCCCGCACCGTGGCCGAGACCTACGGGCTGGAGTTCATGCCGGCCGAGGGCCTGGGCTACGGCGACGTGCGCCCGACCCTGCGCGAGCTGGCCGAGGACGGCGCCAGCCTGATGATCGCGCACGCCAGCGGCTACAACACCGCGGCGCCCGAGATCGCGGCCGAGACCGGCGTGCCGGTGGCCATCGTCGACAGCCCCGACAAGCTGCAGCCGGGCCTGGTCGCCGACTACACGCTCAGCGGCCATGCCGGCGCCTACCTGGCCGGCGTGATGGCGGCCAAGATGACCAAGACCGGGTCGGTCGGCATCGTCGTCTCCGGCGAGCCTCCCTCCTGGAACTCGCAGTCGGCCGGTTTCGCCCAGGGCGTGAAGGCGGGCAATCCCGACGTCAAGGTGATCTATGCCGTGATCGGCCCGGCCGCCTACGCCGACGTCGCCGGTGGCCGCCGCGTGACCGAGTCGGTCATCGCCGCCGGCGCCGACGTCATCTTCGGCCAGGGCAACGGCTCCTCCTTCGGCATGATCGAGGCGGTGGAGAACAGCAAGTCCGTCGACGGCGGTCCGGTCTGGTTCATCGACGTGATCGGCGACAAGTCCTCGCTGGACAAGGGCCACCTGCTCTCGTCGGTGATGTGGAACATGGTGCCGGTCTACAGCGCCATGGTCGAGGACCTGAAGAAGGGCGACTTCGGCAAGAACCGCTACAAGATCAGCCTGGCCGACGACTCGGTGAAGCTGCTGAAGACCGACCACATCCCGCCGGAGGTCTGGGACGAGGTTATGAAGCTGCGCGGCGAGATCGTCGCCGGCAACCTGGTGGTCGAGCCGATCTTCGATGCCCAGGAGGTGCGCAAGCTGATGAGCTCGGTCGAAGCCGAGTAAGTCCGCCCCCAACGCCCCGGGGCGCGGCCAGCCTGTCGGCCGTCCCCCGGGGTTTTCTTATGACCCTCGAGCAAGGCACCTCAACGTCCCCATGTCAGAGCCCGCGCCGGCACCTGCGCTCACCCTCACCGCGCTGACCAAGCGCTTTCCGGGCGTGCTGGCCAACGACGCCGTGTCGCTGCGCATCGAGGCCGGCGAGGTGCATGTCCTGCTCGGCGAGAACGGTGCCGGCAAGTCCACCCTGATCGCCATGCTGGCCGGGATGCAGCAGCCCGATTCGGGCGAGATCGCGGTGGCCGGGCGGCCGGTGCGCATCGGCTCTCCGCGCGAGAGTCTGTCGCTCGGCATCGGCACGGTGTTCCAGCACATGCTGCTGGTCCCCAGCCTCAGCGTCATCGAGAACCTGATGCTGGGCGGTCCCTGGTGGCAGCGCCTGACGCGCGGCCCGGCGCTGCAGCGTTTCCGGGAGCTCTCGGCGCTGCTCGGCATCGTCATCGATCCCGACAGCCAGCTCGGCCGGCTCTCGCTCGGCCAGCAGCAGCAGGTCGAGATCATGCGGGCGCTCTGGCGCGGCAGCAAGGTGCTGATCCTGGACGAGCCCACCTCGATGCTGACGCCGCAGGGCGTGCAAGACCTGGGCCAGGTGATGGCGCGGCTGAAGGCCAACGGCACCGCGCTCATCTTCATCACCCACAAGCTGAACGAGGCCTATGCCTTCGGCGACCGCATCTCGGTGCTGCGGCTGGGCAAGCTGGTCGGCCAGCTCCCGCCCGAACGGCTGAACGCAATGAGCGAGGAGGCCGTGACCGAGGAGGTGATCCGCCTGATGTTCGGCGTGGTCGAGGGCCATCGCGGCGAGGCCGAGGCGCTGTCGGGCCACGGCCACCGCAAGGCCCGCAGCCGCAAGGCCGAGGGCGCCCCGCTGCTGACAGTCGAGGCCATCTCCACCACCGCCGAGCGCGGCGAGTGCCCGCTCGACGCGGTCTCGCTGGCGATCCGCCCGGGCGAGGTGCTGGGCGTGGCCGGCGTCGACGGCAACGGCCAGAAGCACCTGGCCGAAGCGCTGGCCGGGCAGCGCCCGCTGGCCGCCGGTCGCATCTTGATCGCGGGCGAGGACGTCAGCCGCAAGGGCGTGCCCGGACGCCGCCACCTCGGCCTGCGCTACGTCACCGACGAGCGCCTGGGCGAGGGCACGGTCGGCCCCTTCTCGGTCTCGATCAACCTGGTGCTGAAGGAGACCGGGCGTCAGCCGCTGTGGCAGCGCGGGCTGACCCGCTGGGGCCGCATCCACGCCCATGCGCGCGAGCAGATCGCCGCCCACGACGTGCGCACCCCCAGCGAACGCACGCCGATCGCCAAGCTGTCGGGCGGCAACATCCAGAAGGTGCTGCTGGCCCGCGAGCTGGACCAGGGCGAGACCCGCATCGTCATCTTCAACAAGCCGACCTACGGCCTGGACCTGCAGAACATCCGCCTCGCCCGCCAGCGCATCGTCGAGGGCGCCGAGGCCGGGCTCGCCACTCTGGTGATCTCCACCGAGCTGGACGAGTTGATGGACGTGAGCGACCGCATCGCCGTGATGTTCCAGGGTCGGCTGGCCGGCATCGTCGAGAACCAGCCGGGAGCCGAGCAGCGCATCGGCCTGCTGATGACCGGCGCGGAGGCGGCGTGATGCGCGAGAACCTCGCCGGCTTCGCACGCGTCCTGTTGCCGGTGCTGCTGGCGCTGCTGGCCGGCGCGCTGATCCTCTGGATCCTGGGCAAGGACCCGCTCGCCTACTACGGCTACGTCATCGAGCGTGGCCTCTTCCGGGCCAGCGGCCTGGAGGCGACGATCACCCGGGCAGCACCGCTGCTGCTGATCGGCGCCGGCCTGATCGTGGCCTTCCGTGCCGGGATCTGGAACCTGGGCGTGGACGGCCAGTTCCTGCTGGCCGCCGTCTTCACCGCGGCTCTGGCCCCGGTCCTGGCCCAGAGCCTGCCCGACTGGCTGACCTGGCTGATCTGCTTTGCCGTCGCCATGCTGATCGGGGCGGCCTGGTCGCTGCTGCCGGCGCTGTTGAAGGCGCGCTACGGCATCAACGAGATCATCACCACCCTGATGATGTCCTTCCTCGGCATTTCGCTGGCCAACGTGCTGGTAAAGCTGGTCTTCGACGACAGCGAGACCACGGTGCCGCAAACCCTGACCCTGCCGGTGGAGGATCGCCTCTGGCGGCTGTTCGACTCCACCGTCAACCTCGGCATCCTGCTGGCGGTTGCGGTGATCCTGGCCGTGCACCACATGATGACCCGCACCGCCTTCGGGCTGCGCCTGCAGATCGTCGGCGCCAACCCGCGTGCGGCGATCCACGCCGGGCTCAACGTAGGACTGCTCACCTACGCCACCTTCGCTCTCAGCGCCGGCCTGGCCGGCCTCGGCGGCGCGGTCGACATCCTGGGGGTCTACGGCAACGTGCGCGCCGACTGGAATCCCGGCTACGGCCTGCTGGTGGTCCCGCTGGTCTTCCTCGCCCGCTTCAACGGCTACGCCACCCTGCTCTTCGTCTTCTTCTTTTCAGTGCTGGCAATCGGCGGCGAGAGCGCAGCCCGGCGGCTGGGCGTGCCCAACTTCTTCGTGCTGGTGCTGGTCGGCCTGCTGCTGATCTTCCTGGCGCTGGTCGAGTACCTCGATCACCAGCGGCGCCTGAGGCGGGCGGCAGCATGAGCAGCCTCTTGAGCGAACTCTTCCTCACCACCCTGCTGGCCGGCGCGCTCACCGCGGCGGTGCCGCTGCTGCTGGCCGGTCTGGGCGAACAGATCTCCGAGAAGGCCGGGGTGCTGAACATCGGCCTGGAAGGCATGATGCTGCTGGGCGCCTACACCGGCTTCTGCGGCGCCTACTTCGGCGGCTCGATCTGGCTGGGATTGCTGACCGGCGCCCTGGGCGGGGCCGCCGTCGCGCTGCTGATGGCGCTGCTCTGCGTGCGGCTGGGCATGAACCAGATCGTGATCGGCATCGCGCTCACCCTCTCGATGGACGGGCTGACCGCACTGCTGCACCACTTCCAGTTCGCCCGCGCCCGGCCCAGCCTGGAGCAAGCGCAGAGCTGGCCGATCCCCGGCCTCGATCAGATCCCGGTGCTGGGCGAGGCCCTGTTCGACCGCACGCCGCTGGTCTATTTCGCGGTGCTGCTGGTGCCCTTCCTGGCCTGGCTCTACCGCAACAGCTATGCCGGGCTGAACCTTGAGGCTGCCGGCAACAAGCCGGGTGCGCTCGACGCCGCCGGTGTCAGCGTGCTGAAGACCCGCAGCCTGGCGGTGATCGCCACCGGCCTGCTGGCGGGGCTGGGCGGCGCCTACATGGCCAACATCGCCGCCGGGCTCTTCGTACCCTTCATGACCGGCGGCGCCGGCTTCATCGCCATCGTGCTGGCCATGCTGGCGCGCGGCCGGCCGCTCTGGGTGCTGCTGGGCGCGCTGCTGTTCGGCCTCAGCCTGGCGCTGACCACGGCGCTGCAGGTGGCCGGGCTCAACATTCCGACCGACGTGGTGCAGATGCTGCCCTTCGCCATGGTGATGCTGGTGCTGGTGGTCTTCGGCCGCCATTCGCTGCTGCCGCCGGCCTTGGGCCTCCCCTACGTCCGCGGAGATCGCTAAGCTGATGTTTGACATGATGGGACGGCCCGCAGAGCGGTCCTGACCAAGCCAGAAGCAATGGGAGAACGGGGATCATGAGCGACACGAAGGTCTATCTCTTGGACGGCGGCACCCTGGTGATCGACGGCTTCCACGCCTTCTGGAACCGCGGTCCCGGCGGCGAGCTGCGCTTCCCCACCTACTCCGTGCTGGTCGAGCATGCCGACGGGCGCTACATCTTCGACACCGGCTACGACTACGACCACGTGCAGCGCGTGCTGCCCTTCGAGAAGCCGCTGCAGACGGCCGAGCAGACCGTCCCCGGCCAGCTCGCCAAGCTGGGTCTGAAGCCCAGCGACATCGACTACGTGATCAACTCGCACTACCACTTCGATCACTGCGGCGGGAACAAGCACCTGACCGAGGCCTGCACGCTCTGCCACGCCAAGGAGCTCGAGGCCTGCGGCTGCCCGCAGCCCTTCGAGGGGCTGGGCTATTCCGACATGACCTTCGCGCCGGAGATCGCCAAGCAGCGCGGCATCGAGCTGCCGCCCGATCCGGCGCTCGACATCTATACCCCCAAGTTCGAGACCCTGACCGGCGACCAGGAGCTCGCCAAGGGCCTCTGGCTGTTCGAGACGCCGGGCCACACCGCCGGCCACTACAGCCTGATGGTCGAGCTGGGCGGCCGCAAGCCGATGCTGTTCACAGCGGATGCCTGCTACAGCCAGAAGAACATGGATATGATGTGCATCTCCTCCTTTCACCTGGATCCGGTGGCCAGCCTGCAGTCGATGCAGCGCCTCAAGGACCTGGCGGAGAAGTACGATGCCGAGCTCTTCTACTCCCACGATCCGGAGAGCTATCCGGACTACATCCTCGCGCCGGGGTTCTACAGCTAACGCTTTCACCAAGGCGTCATCCGGGATCTGCAATCCAATCCTGCAACCTTGCTTTTCGTCAAGGCAGGGCTGCGTGTGGCTGGAAGCTATCTCACGGAAATACAAGGACTCATGCCTCCAGATGAGGCAAAGGGAGCATTGCGGACGTGGCCGTCAGAGGCTACACCCGTGGGCTTTCCGCTGGCGGCACGACCGACCGGCGGAGTGGATGAGACCAGTACGTCAGGATAGAGAAGGGAACAGGCCATGGGGATGAAGCAGCAGGACGCCGCAAGGGTTGAGGCCTACCTCCGCCGGCTCTTCCGCAACGATCTCCTGACCGTGGTCTTCCGCCCCAAGGACGGCTCCGCCGAGGTGCTGCTGAACGAGGAGTTCATCGGCGTCCTGTTCCAGGACACGGAGGACGGAGAGATCTCCTACTCCTTCACCATGGCGATTCTGGAAGAGGACCTTCCTTCCGTCAGACGTCGCTAGACCCTCTTCCGCGAAGCCATTAGAGTGGCCCCGCTCGATCGAAGAGCGGGCCCGCAAAGGGTCCTGCGTCCGAAAGAAGCTCGGGAGAGAGCAGGAGGAATCGTCTGTTGCCTGGCTCGCACAAGCCGCTGCTTCGTAGTGGCGCTCCGACGCGCCTTGGCATGACCCGGACCGTCGTCCGGCCTTTGCCTGCACTGGTGCGGTCCCTGGCGCGGTCCCTGGCCCTGGCAGGCCTTCTTGCCTGGGTGCCGGGTGGCGGACTGTCCGCAGCGGATATCCAGATGCGTTGGCAGATGGTGGACGAGACCGGCGAGGAATACGCCGCCTCCGAACGTCAGGCCCGCGCCTCGATCTACCGCGGCGACCACATGCTGGCGCTGCGCTGCCACCAGAACCAGGAGCGGAGCTGGCTGACCCTGGTCTTCTCCGCCACCTGGTTCGTGAAGCCGAAAGAGCACCCGCGCTTCACCCTTTCGGTCGACGACCATCAGGCCCAGGAACTCTTCTTCGAGCGGGAGACCGACTACCGCTTCGTCGCCACCGACCCGCCGCGCGAGCTACTGGAAGAGTTGGCCGGCGGTACCGAGGCCAAGATCTCCGGCCCCGACTTCGAGGGCGCGCCGGTGCAGCTGCCGCTGGACGGCTCACGCGACGCGATCGACGAGGCCCTGCTGCTCTGTGGCCAGAGCCCGCTCAGCAAGGCGGAGTAGCGTCGCCGGGGCCTACTTCGCCGGGGCCTACTGCCCAGGTGCCTTCTGAACCGCCCAGTCGCGTGCCCCCTCGATCAGGGTCCAGGTCACGATGCCCTTCAGCACCCCACCCAGCGCAATGTCGAAGGCTTCGACGACGCTCACCAGGTCGTCGACCTGGCTGGGGGCGAAGCCGACGAAGTCGCGGGTGGCGACGATGGTGCGCTCGGGCGTGTAGATCAGCTTGGCATTGACCACCACGTCGACGCAGACCGGTGCCGCCGCACACTCGGGGGGCTGGGCCGGGTGCTTGTAGTACTCCGCCTGGAACTCGCGGATGTCGGCGCGCAGCTCATAGTCCGAACGCAGACCAATGGCCCGGCGCCCGACGGCTACGATGCGGCCCGAGTTCTCGAAGGATTCGAGCATCAGCGCCTGCAGCATCAGCGGCATCCGGTCGGTCCAGCCGGCATCGGCATAGTACTCGATCCGGGTCGCACTCGGCGCCAGCGCAATGCGGGTGGTGTCGATCGCCCCCTGGGCCGCTGGCGGAGAGATCACCAGTTGCCAGTCGACGTTGGGGATTGCCGGATCGAAGGTGCTCTTCGGGGTCAGGCGATAGAGCTTGGGCGGCGGGCCGGAGCCGGGGAGGAGGCCGCCGCAGCCGGCCAGGACGGCGGCCGCGAGCAGCAACAGCAGCACCGCGGCCAAAGGCCGGGGCACTGCCGGCGATGGTTCAGCGAGCCGGAACATAGCCTTCCTGTGAGTTGCCGAAGAAGAAGCGCGAGGGGCTGCGCTCCACATCGGTGGTGATGTTCTTCAGGTTGCCGATCACCTCGCGCGCCTCGGTCAGGAAACTCACGAACTCGAAGAGCCCTTGCGAGGTGAAGTCCAGGATCGGCTCTCGGTTCTCTTCGATGATCAGGGCCACCTGGTCGGCTGCCCGTACGAAGGAGGCCGCACCGCGCCGCGCCTGCTGGGTAACGCTGCCGAGGTCGCGCGCGAAGTCGCTGGCTGTGGTGTTCAGGGTGTCGGCCAAATGGTCGATCTTGCCCAGAGTGCCGTCGGCCTTGTCGATCAGCCGCTGGCCGTCCTGCTCCAGCAGCGAGGCCAGTCGATCGACTGTGGCCGCGGCGCTGTCCAGGCTCTGCAGCGCCAGGTTGGCGTTCTTGATGATGCTGTCGACCTCATCGCGGTTGTCGGCCAGAGTGTCCGACAGCGCGCTGACGTTGGCCAGCGTGTTGGAGAAGTTGCGCACGTTCTCTTCGCTGAAGATTCGGTTCGCGTTCACCAGCAGCCGGTTCACGTTGGCGACGACGTCGGGCGCATCCTCCAGCAACTCCTCCAGCGACGAGGGCTTCGAGGGGATGACCGGGTAGGGCTCGTCCGGCGGCTTCTCCAGCATCGGCGCCGCATCGGTGCCACCCGACAGCAAGACGTAGCGCCCGCCGGTCAGCCCCTCCAGCTCCAGCGAGGCGACGGTATCGGTCTTGATCGGGATGTCGGCTAGGATATCGATCTCGATGCGCACCCGGCCCAGTTGCTTCAGATCCAGGCTGACCGTGCCGACGCTGCCCACCTTCACGCCGTTGAGCCGCACCGAGCCGCCCTCGCGCAGCCCGGTGACCGAGCCATCGTAGAAGATGAGATAGCGGGCGGTGGGACCGCTTTGCTGGGCGCCAATCAGCCAGATGATGAAGCCCAAGAGGCCCACGCCCAGCAGGATCACGAAGACCCCGACCAGCAGGTAGTGTGCGCGCGTCTCCATGGCGTCAGACCGTCTCCGCCATCGACTCGCGGCGATCCTCGGCGGCCTGCGCCGCCCGGCCGCGCGGTCCCAGGAAATACTGCTGAATCCAGGGATCGTCGATCTTCATCAGTTCGGGAATGGTGCCCACGGTGACTTTCTTGTTCAGCAAGGTGGAAACCCGGTCGCAGGTCGTGTGCAGGGTGTCGAGGTCGTGGGTGACCAGCACCACGCTGAGGTGCAGGGTGGCCTGCAGGGTGCGGATCAACTCGTCGAAGGCCGAGGCGCTGATCGGGTCGAGACCGGCGGTCGGCTCATCGAGGAAGAGGATCTCGGCATCGAGCGCCAGTGCCCGGGCCAGACCCACACGCTTGCGCATGCCGCCCGAGATCTCGGAGGGATACTTGGGCGCCGTATCGGCCGAGAGGCCGACCAGGGCCAGCTTGAGCGCCACCAGATCGCGCCGCGTGGCGGCGGTGAGCTTGGTGTGCTCGCGCATGGGAAACTCGATGTTCTGGCCGACCGTGAGCGAGGAGAAGAGCGCGCCGTCCTGGAACAGCACGCCCCAGCGGCTCTGCACCGCCTGCTGCTCCTGCGGGCTGAGCGTCGCCATGTCGTGGCCCAGCACCACGATCTTGCCGGCCTTGGGCCGGTTCAGCCCGACGATGGTGCGCAGCAGCACCGACTTGCCGGTGCCCGACCCGCCGACCACGCCCATCACCTCGCCGCGCTTGACGGAGAAGTCGAGATGGTCGTGTACGACCTGGCGACCGAACTGGTTCACCAGCCCGGTCACCTCGATGACCATCTCCCGTCCGTCCTGCGCGTCAGGCTGCAGCACCGCTTTCCCCCAATCCTGCCTCGCCCTGTCTGATGAATTTGCAAGGCTTTGCCCCCTTTTGCAATCGGAGAGCCTACAGCGGCACGCCGCACTATACTCCGATCACCTGGAAGAAGATCGACAGCACCGCGTCCAGCACGATCACCAGGAAGATGCCTTCGACCACCGCCCGCGTGGTGGCATGGCCGACCGATTCGGCGTTCCTGGACACGCGGAAGCCCTCGAAACAGCCGACCATGGCAATCAGGAAGGCGAAGGGCGGTCCCTTCACCAGGCCGACCAAGAGGTCCCCCACGCTGACCGCGTGGCGCAGTTGGGTGATGAACTCCGACAGCGAGATACCGAGCACCAGGTCGATCATGACCGCGCCGCCCAGGAGCCCCATGATGTTGGCATAGAAGGCAAGGAAGGGCATGGCGAAGACCAAGCCCAGCACGCGCGGCAGAACCAGCACCTCCATCGGGTCGAGGCCCAGGGTGCGCAGGGCGTCGATCTCCTCGTTCACCTGCATCGAGCCGAGTTGCGCGGTGAAAGCGCTGCCGGAGCGGCCGGCGACGATGATCGCAGTCAGGAGAATCGCCATCTCGCGCAAGACGCCGATGCCGACGATGTTCACGGTAAAGATCTGCGCGCCGAACTGCTCGAGCTGGGCGGCCCCCTGGAAGGCCAGCACCAGGCCGATCAGGAAGGAGATCAGACCGACGATCGGCAGCGCGTTGAGGCCGGTGGTCTCCATGTGCCGGATCACCGCCCGCCAGCGGATCCGCCAGGGCCGGAGCATCGCCATGACCAGGCAGACCCAGGTGTTGCCCAGGAAGTTGAGCAGCAGCTTGGCGTCGCCGGCGACGCGATAGGCCCCCCGCCCGCAGGTCTCCAGCATCTCCACCAGGCTGGGCCGCTGCTTGGGCTCCGGCGCGGCGACGCAGGCCTCCTTCCGTACCGCCTCGATCAGACGCGTCTGCTCGTCGGTCGCCCCCACGATCTCGTGCGGGATCGCGGCCGTGGTCAGCGCCGACTCCAGCCGCAGCACGAACTGCACCCCGGCGGTGTCGAGTCGGGTGACCGCGGCCAGGTCGATTCGGGCAGACCGCGCGCCCGCGGCCTGACCGGCCAGCTTCAACCGCCCTATGCTGCGGTCGATGCGGTCCAGGCTGCGGGTCTGCCAGGCCCCGCTGCAGGCGACCACCAGCGCCTCGCCGTCCCGGAAGACGGCCAGTTCCGGATCTGCCTCGAGATCGCGATCGCTGAAGGCCACGCTCATGAGGAGAAGCTGCCGAGCCGAAGGAAGCGACGCAAGGCCCTTTGCAAGGAAGCTGTCGCCTGGCATGAAGGCGCGGCCCGCAAGGGACGGTGCCCAAGCCCAGGAGGAGAGGCAGGCTTGCCCGCCAGTTTACAGCTCGACGCACTCGGCAAGCGCTTCGGCCCCTTTTGGGCGGTGCGCGGCATCAGCGTCAGCCTGGCCGCCGGCGAGGTGCTGGGTTTTCTCGGCCCCAACGGCGCCGGCAAGTCCACAACCATGAAGATGGTCACCGGCTTCCTGCAGCCGAGCGAGGGCAGCGCCAGGATCTGCGGCGCCGACATCGTGACCCAGCCGCTGGCCGCCAAGCGCGCGCTCGGCTATCTGCCGGAGGGCGCGCCCCTCTACGGCGACATGACCCCGTCGGGGCTGCTCGACTTCGTCGCCTCGGCGCGGCGGATGAGCCGCAGCCAGCGCCGCAACCGGCGGGCATGGGTGGCCGAGCGGCTGGACCTGGCCCCGGTCTGGCACCGACCGATCGAGGCGCTTTCCAAGGGCTACAAGCGCCGCGTCGGCCTGGCGCTGGCGGTGCTGCACGATCCCCAGGTGCTGATCCTCGACGAGCCGACCGACGGCCTGGACCCGAACCAGAAGCACGAGGTGCGCAGGCTGCTGGGCGAGCTGGCACGCGACAAGGTCATCGTCGTCTCCACCCACCTGCTGGAGGAGGTGACGGCGGTCTGCACCCGCGCGCTGGTGATCGCCGAGGGCCGCCTGCTGGCTGACGCCAGCCCCGCCGTGCTCTTCGGCGGCGAGCCGCCCGACCGGGTGTTCCGGCGCCTCACTCTAGGCGAGGCGGAGCACGCCCGCTCATGACCGCGCTCCTCGCCATCGTCCGGCGCGAACTCTGGTCCTACTTCCTGAGTCCGCTGGCCTACGTCTTCCTCTGCCTCTTCCTGGCGCTGGCCGGGGCGCTGACCTTCTACCTCGGCGGCTTCTTCCAGCGCGGCCAGGCCGACCTGGAGCCCTTCTTCGCCTTCCATCCCTGGCTCTACCTGCTGCTGATCCCGGCGCTCTCCATGCGGCTCTGGGCCGAGGAGCAGCGCAGCGGCTCGATCGAGCTGCTACTGACCCTGCCGCTCAGCATCGCCCAGGCGGTGCTGAGCAAATTCCTGGCCGCCTGGATCTTCGCCGGCCTGGCGCTGGCCCTGACCTTTCCGCTCTGGATCACCGTCACCCAACTCGGTCAGCCCGACAACGGTGTCATCGCCGCCGCCTATCTGGGCTCCTGGCTGATGGCCGGCGCCTACCTGGCGCTGGGCAGCCTGGCCTCTGCGGTCAGCCGCAATCAGGTGGTGGCCTTCATCCTGGCCGCCGCGCTCTCCTTCCTCTTCCTGATGAGCGGGCTGGAGGTGGTGCAGGGCCTGCTGGGCGGCCTCCTGCCGGCGAGCCTGGCCTCTGCCCTGGCCGGCCTCTCCTTCCTCACCCGCTTCGAGCCGCTGTCGCAGGGCAACCTGGTGGCGGCCGATATCCTCTACTTCCTGCTGCTGATCGCGGTGGCGCTGACCATCACCGCGCTGCTGCTCAACCTGAAGCGGGGGCGGTGATGGCAGGTAGGATGATGGCAGCCGGTCAGCGCAGAGCCCTCTACGCCCTCCTGGCGATCCCGCTGCTGGTGCTGCTGTTCTTGCTGTCGGTCGGCCTGGCCGACCGCCTGCTCAAGGAGGTGAGCCTCGACCTGACCGAGGACCACCGCTTCACCCTCAGCCCCGCGACCGAGGCTCTGCTGGCCGACCTGCAAGAACCGCTGGAGCTGCGCCTCTTCATCTCCAGCCGCTTCACCGACACCACCCCGGCCTATGCCAGCTATGCCAGGCGCATCGCCTCCCTGCTGCAGGAGATGGCGGCGGTCAGCGACGGCAAGCTGCGGGTCGAGCGCTACGACCCCGAGCCCTTCAGCCCGGCCGAGGACCTGGCGCTGGCCGAGGGCCTGCAGGGTCTGCCGCTCGGCAGCGGCGGCGAGCCGGTCTACTTCGGGCTGGTGGGCCGCAACGCGGTGGACCAGCAGCAGGTGATCCCCTTCTTCGCGCAGCAGCGCGCCGGCAGCCTGGAGTACGACCTGGCCGCCCTGATCGCCTCGCTCGCGCGGACCCGTAAGCCCAAGGTCGGCATCGCCGGCAGCCTCTCGCTCGACGGCAATGCCCTGCTGCGCCAGCCGCCGCAGGCCCTGCTCTCCCTGATCGGCCAGCGCATCGACCTGCAGCCGGCCTCGCTGGACGAGGGTCCGCTGCCGGCCGACCTGGAGACCCTGATGCTGATCC
Organism: Rhodospirillaceae bacterium N.6G; assembly: GCA_046233115.1. Lineage (GTDB taxonomy): Bacteria > Pseudomonadota > Alphaproteobacteria > Kiloniellales > JACOMY01 > JACOMY01. The sequence continues at coordinate 267,807 of JBJXHM010000002.1, forward strand.
AGCCGGCAGGCCTGTCACCGGCGGCGGCCTATGCGCTGGACCAGTTCGTGCTGCGCGGCGGCCGGCTGCTGTTGTTCCTCGATCCCTACTCCGAGCAGCAGGCGCTGACCGACCGGCAGCGCGGCCTGCCGCTGACACCGCCCGATTTCACCGCGATCGCGCCGCTGCTGGCGGCCTGGGGCCTGGTCCAGCCGGAGCGCCAGGTGGTTGCCGACCGCCTCTCGGCGCGCCGGGTGACGGTGGGCAACGCCGGCCGCCAGACCGCCCTCGACTACGTCGCCTGGCTGCAGATCCCGGCCGACCGTCTGGCCCAGGGCGACCCGCTCGTCGCTGGCCTGGAGCGCCTGACTCTCAACACCGCCGGCACCCTGCAAGCGACCGAAGGTGCCGGCTCGACCTTGACGCCGCTGGCCTGGTCGAGCCTCGAGGCCGAGCTGCTGCCGGTCGAGCGCATCGCCATCAATCCCGACCCCAGCGCGCTGCTGGCCAGCTACCAGCCCGGCGGGCAGGAGCTGACCCTGGCCGCGCGCCTGACCGGTGCGGCCGAGAGCGCCTTCCCCGCCGGCCCGCCGGAGGGCTGGCCGGCCAAAAACGGTGCTGCACCCTTGACCCGATCGCTACAGGACCTCGACCTCATCGTGGTGGCGGACAGCGACCTGCTGTTCAACTCCACCTGGATCGGCGCCGGCGCGGACGGCGGACCGGCCCCAATCGCCGGCAACGGGGAGTTCGTGGTGAACGCGCTGGAGGCGCTGGCCGGCGGGTCCGCCCTGGCCGAGCTCCGCGGCCGCGGCATCGCCGACCGCCCCTTCACCCGGATCGTGGCCCTGCGCCGTGAGGCGGAACTCGCCACAGCCCGGCGCGAGCAGGAGTTGATCGACAAGATCAACGGCATGCGCGAGGAGGTCACAGCGATCGAGGAGACGCTGGAGAAGGACCAGGTCGATGCCGACGCGCAGCGCGAGACGCGCCAGCGTCTGCGGGCCGAGATGCTGCAGGCCGAACAGGACCTGCGCGCCGTCCAGCGCGGCCTGCGTGCCGAGCTGGACCGCCTGATCCTGAAGCTGCAGCTGTTGAACATCCTGGCGGTGCCGCTGCTGCTCGCCGTCATCGGTGGCCTGGTCGCCTTCTGGCGTCGTCACCGCGCCTTCGCCGGCGCACGCCGGATCAGGGGCTGAGCGCGCGATGTCGGGCCTGCGCTTCACCCTGCTGCTCGTCCTCACCCTGCTGGTGGGGGCCGGCCTCGCGGTCTCGATCATGAGCACACCGCACCCGGCGACCAGGGGGGGCGGACCGATCGCCGCCTTTCCCCTGCTGGCCGAGGCGCCGGAAGAGGCTGCCCAGATCCTGGTCACCAGGCCCGAGGGCAGCTACCGCCTGCAGCGCAGCGCGGCTGCCGGCCTCTGGCTCTTACCGGACAAGGGCGGCTATCCGGCCGAGAGCCGCAAGATCGCCAAGCTCCTGAACGGGCTGGCAGGACTCACCCTCTACGAGGCCAAGACCGCACAGCCGGAGAACCTGGACCTGCTGGACCTGGCCGGACCGCGAGAGGGACCGCATCAAGGACCGCGCATCCAGGTCTTCGACGCCGCCGGCCAGCCGCTGGCCGATGCCGTCATCGGCAAGACCCGCGAGAACCTGGGCCAGATCGGCCGCGACGGCCTCTACCTGCGCTACAGCGACGGCGACCAGGCCTGGCTGGCGCTGGGCGACCTGGTGGTGCCGCAGAGCGCGTTGGCCCTGCTGGACCAGTCCCTGGTCAGCCTGCCGGCCTCGGTCATCGCGCGGATCGAGGTGACCCCGCCCGACGGCAGCGCGCCCCTGGTCGCCGAGCGTCCGAGCCGCGACACGACGGCCTTCCGGCTGGAGCCGCCGCCGGAGGGTGCCGCCGCTGCGGGACCGGCGCTCTCCGCGATGGCCGGTGCCCTGCGCACGCTCGTCTTCGACGACGTACGCCCGGCCGAGGCCCTGGAGATGGCGGCCCCCTGGCGCGCCCGCTTCACCACCTTCGACGGCATCGGCATCACCCTGACCTTCGTCCTTGCGGAGGGGCGGCTCTGGGCGCGCATCGCGGCCGAGGCCCAGCCGCCGGCAGCCGATCAGGCCGTACGACCGGACGCAAACGCCTTCGCCGCGGCACTCTCGGAGCGTACCCGCGGCTGGGTCTTTCGCCTCGATCCGGCCCTCTTTCGCATCCTCGCCAAGGGGCGGGAGGCACTGCTCGGCGCCGGGCGGTAGCCTTCTGCGCAGGCCTGGCAGCTTCGGCGCAGATTATCCAAGGCTGTCCGAGGCTTGCCAAGGCGCCGCCGGGGACGTTAGATCAGCAATAGTAGAGAGAGGCTGTTCGCACCCCATTCTCAGGCATGCTGGAGGGCCTATGCGCGGCCAGGACTTCAAGAAATGGCGTAGAAGTCTGGGCTTCTCGCAGAAGGACGCCGCCGAAGCGCTGGGGCTGAAGCGGCGCGTCGTCCAGTACTACGAGAAGGGCGAGCGCGGGGAGAAGAAGGTCAAGATCCCCAAGGCCGTGCGGCTCGCCTGCTATGCGCTGGCGTCCGGCGTGCGCGACTACCAGGGCCCAGAGGGCAAGCTGGAGTTCGCCGACAAGCGCGGCAAGGCCAAAGACAAGGACGAAACGACAAAGGAAGAGGCCGTCGACGACGATGAGGATTGAGCGCCGCGCCTCAGTCCGATCCCGGCTCCTTACCCCAGTAGGCGAAGGCGGCGTCGCGCTCGCTGACGAACTGCGCCTCCGCCTCGGCGCCCCGGTCCGCGCCGCCGTAGCGGCCCAGTTCCGCCAGAAGCTGGAAGAATCCCGCCCCCGGCAGCCCGAAGCGGCCCACCGCGACGGCGGCAAGCAGCGGCCGGCCGGCCGCGTGATCCAGCCGCACCCGCTCCTCCAGCGCCAGGGTCAGGCGGTGGATGCGGTGCGGCGGGCGCAGCGCGATCCGGCTGGCGAGCTCCGCATAGGCCAGGGTCCGCCGAGTGCGCGCCGCAGCCAGCAGTTCGGCTTCAAGCGCCACCGTCTCCGCGGTGTCCAGGGGCGGGGTCACGTGAGCACGCCGGGCCGCAGTCGGCCCAGCTCCAGCCCTGAGCAAATCAGCATGGCACCATGTTGCACAGCCGTTTCCCTGCGGATCGAGTTTGCACTATGGTGTCGCCCGTCCCGACGGCGGTGCCAGAGCCCGCCGGCCGGGCGACCGACATCCTGCGGGCCGGCCGGAAGGGCCGCCGTCCGCACTCGCCGACCCGAACGAACAGTCAGAGGGAACAAGAGATGGCCGACGTGATCAACCACTACATCGGCGGCAAGGTGGTCGAAGGCCAAAGCGGCAACTTCGGCGACGTCTACAATCCGGCGCTGGGCGAAGTCGTGCGCCAGGTCGCCTATGCCTCCGAGGCCGAGGTCGGCATGGCCGTCGAGGCCGCCAAGGCGGCCTTCCCGGCCTGGGCCGCGACCTCGCCGCTGCGCCGCTCGCGCGTGCTGTTCAAGCTGAAGGGCCTGATCGAGGCCAACATGGACCGCCTGGCCGCCCACATCACCGAAGAGCACGGCAAGACCATCGACGACGCCAAGGGCTCGATCACCCGCGGCCTGGAGGTCGTGGAGTTCGCCTGCGGCATCCCGCATCTGCTGAAGGGCGAGTTCACCGAGGGCGTGGGTCCGGGCATCGACGCCTACACCACCCGCCAGCCGCTGGGCGTGGTCGCCGGCATCACCCCCTTCAACTTCCCGGCCATGATTCCGCTGTGGATGGCGCCGGTGGCGATCGGCTGCGGCAACACCTTCATCCTGAAGCCCTCCGAGAAGGACCCCTCCTTCTCGCTGGCGCTGGCCGACATCTTCCGCGAGGCCGGTGTCCCGGACGGCGTCTTCAACGTGATCCAGGGCGACAAGGTCGCGGTGAACGCGATCCTGGCACACCCCGACATCAAGGCCGTCAGCTTCGTCGGCGCCACGCCGACCGCGGAATACATCTACCACACCGGCTGCGCCAACAATAAGCGGGTGCAGGCGCTCGGCGGCGCCAAGAACCACATGATCATCATGCCCGACGCCGACATGGACCAGGCCAGCGACGCCCTGCTCGGCGCCGGCTACGGCTCGGCCGGCGAGCGCTGCATGGCGGTCTCGGTGGCGGTCGCCGTCGGCGACGAGGCGGCCGACGCGGTGCTGGAGCGGCTGGTGCCCAAGGTGCGCGCGCTGAAGATCGGCCCCGGCACCGACCCCGAGGTCGAGATGGGCCCGCTGGTCACCCAGCAGCACTACGACAAGGTGAAGGGCCTGATCGACAAGGGTGTCGAAGAGGGCGCCAAGCTGGTTCTCGACGGCCGCGACTTCCGCATGCAGGGCTACGAGAAGGGCTACTTCATGGGCGGCACCTTGTTCGACAACGTGACCAAGGACATGGAGATCTACCGCACCGAGATCTTCGGCCCGGTGCTCTCCATGGTCCGCGCCAAGAGCTACGACGAGGCGGTCGGCCTGGTGAACGATCACGAGTTCGGCAACGGCACCGCGATCTTCACCCGCGACGGCGACACCGCGCGCCACTTCGCCAACCAGATCAACATCGGCATGGTCGGCGTGAACGTGCCGATCCCGGTGCCGATGGCCTTCCACTCCTTCGGCGGCTGGAAGCGCTCGCTGTTCGGCGACCACCACATGCACGGTCCCGAGGGCGTCCGCTTCTACACCAAGATGAAGGCGGTCACCACGCGCTGGCCGACCGGCATCCGCTCCGGCGCCGACTTCTCGATCCCGACCCTGGGTTAGTCGGCCCCAAGTAGCGGCAGGTATCAGGCGGAGTCCTCCAGGGGGCTCCGCCTTTTTCATCGCACTGCAGCAAAGCCGAAACTCACCGGAAAGCACCACGCTTTCAAGCCCTTGCTTGGTGTGGTAGGGGTCGCCGACAGACGGACAGAAGGAAGCGGCCGCTGCCGCCGACATTGACGCTGGCGCCGCAGCGGGTCTATGTCTCGTTACCGTATTTCCGATCAGCAGATCGTCCACTCGAGGATCTCTTTGCCATGACCGATCAGACGGACGGCCCTGCCCGGCCACTCTCGCCGCACCTGCAGATCTACCGCTGGCAGTGGACCATGGCGCTGTCGATCGTGCATCGCGCGACCGGCGTGGCGCTCGCCGTGGGCACCCTGCTGCTGGTCTGGTGGCTGGTCGCCGCCGCCGCCGGCCCCTCGGCCTTCGAGGCGGTGCAGGGCTTCATCGGCTCCTTCATCGGCCAGATCCTGCTGTTCGGCTGGACCGCCGCCTTCTTCTACCACTTCTCGAACGGCATCCGTCACCTGCTCTGGGACAGCGGCAAGCTGCTGGAGCTGGGACCGGCCTACAACTCGGCCGTCGCGGTCCTGATCTCTACCGGTGTGCTGACGATCCTGGCCTGGATCATCGCCTACGCCGTCAAATAGCCGCTCGTCCAAAGGAGAGTTGCCATGAGCCTCAAATCCCCGCTCGGCCAGGTCCGCGGACTGGGCAGCGCCAAGGAGGGCGTGCAGCACTGGTGGGCGCAGCGCATCACCGCGCTGGCGCTGATCCCGCTCGGCCTCTGGTTCGTCATCTCCATCATCGTCATGGCCGGCGCCAGCCACGCCGACATGGTCGACTGGCTGTCCTCGCCCTTCTCCGCCGGCATCGCGCTTCTGGTGATCGTCGCGACCTTCTGGCACGCGATGCTCGGTATTCAGGTGGTGATCGAGGACTACGTTCATCATGAAGGGCTGAAAATCGCCTCGCTGCTGGTGATCAAGGGGCTGCTGCTGCTGCTGGGCGTTGCCTGCGCGCTCTCCGTGATCGTGCTGCTCGTGCAAGGATAGGACAGATGGCTGAGACCAAGGCCGCACCGGCCTACGACATCATCGACCACGACTACGACGTCGCCGTCATCGGCGCCGGCGGCGCCGGGCTGCGCGCGACCCTGGGCCTGGCCGAGGCCGGCCTCAAGACCGCCTGCATCACCAAGGTCTTCCCCACCCGCAGCCACACCGTTGCGGCCCAGGGCGGCATCTCGGCCGCGCTCGGCAACATGGGCGAGGACGACTGGCGCTGGCACATGTACGACACCGTCAAGGGCTCGGACTGGCTGGGCGACCAGGACGCCATCGAGTACATGACCAAGGAGGCGATCCCGGCGATCATCGAGCTGGAGCACTATGGCGTGCCCTTCAGCCGGACCCCGGCCGGCCGCATCTACCAGCGCCCCTTCGGCGGCATGACCACCGAGTTCGGCAAGGGCATCGCGCACCGCACCTGCGCGGCGGCCGACCGCACCGGCCACGCCATCCTGCACACCCTCTACCAGCAGTCCCTGCGCCAGAACGCCGAGTTCTTCATCGAGTACCTGGCGATCGACCTGATGATGGAAGACGGCGAGTGCCGCGGCGTGGTGGCCTGGGACCTGGCGACCGGCCGGATCCACCGCTTCCGCACCCACATGACCATCATCGCCACCGGCGGCTACGGGCGGGCCTACTTCTCCTGCACCGGCGCACACAGCCAGACCGGCGACGGCAACGCCATGGCGCTGCGCGCCGGCCTGCCGCTGCAGGACATGGAGTTCGTGCAGTTCCACCCGACCGGGATCTACGGCGCCGGTTGCCTGATCACCGAGGGCTCGCGCGGCGAGGGCGGCTATCTCACCAACAGCGAGGGCGAGCGCTTCATGGAGCGCTATGCCCCCTCGGCCAAGGACCTGGCCAGCCGCGACGTGGTCAGCCGCTCCATGACCATGGAGATCCGCGAGGGCCGCGGCGTCGGCGAGAAGAAGGACCACATCCACCTGCACCTGGAGCATCTGGACCCGGCGATCGTCGACCAGCGCCTGCCCGGCATCTCCGAGAGCGCGCGCATCTTCGCCGGCGTCGACGTGCACAAGGAGCCGATCCCGGTGCTGCCGACCTGCCACTACAACATGGGCGGCATCCCGGCGCGCTACACCGGCGAGGTGGTGACCTCCAAGGACGGCGACACCGACACCGTGGTGCCCGGCCTGATGGCGATCGGCGAGGCGGCCTGCGTCTCGGTGCACGGCGCCAACCGGCTTGGCTCCAACTCCTTGCTCGACCTGGTGGTCTTCGGTCGCGCCGCCGGCCTGCACGCGGCCGAGCTGGTGAAGCCCGGCAGCGCGCACAAGCCGCTGAAGAGCGACGCCGACGGCCCGGCGATGGACCGTCTGGACAAGGCCCGCAACGCCTCGGGCGGCATCCCCACCGCGGAGCTCCGCCTGGAGATGCAGAGCACCATGCAGAACCACGCCGCGGTCTTCCGCACCGGCGAGACCCTGAACGAGGGCGTGGCCCTGCTGGCCGAGTCCTGGAAGAAGATGCCGGACATCCGCGTCACCGACCGCTCGATGATCTGGAACAGCGACCTGATGGAGACCCTGGAGCTGCAGAACCTGATGGCCCAGGCGGTCGCCACCCTGGGCTCCGCCGCCAACCGCGAGGAGAGCCGCGGCGCGCATGCGCGCGAGGACTTCCCGGACCGCGACGACGTCAACTGGATGAAGCACACCCTCTGCTGGGTGAACGAGAAGGGCGAGCACAGCTTCGACTATCGCCCGGTGAAGCTGAACACCATGACCAACGAGGTCCAGTCCTTCCCGCCCAAGGCGCGGGTTTACTAGTCCGGACGATCCACGGGAGACAGCAATGGCCGAATTTTCGCTTCCCGCCAATTCCAAGATCGTCGGCGGCAAGACCCACAAGGCGCCCTCGGGGGCCAAGAACGTGAAGACCTTCAAGGTCTATCGCTACGATCCGGACAGCGGGCAGAACCCGCGGCTCGACAGCTTCGAGGTCGACCTCGACACCTGCGGGCCGATGGTCCTGGACGCGCTGATCAAGATCAAGAACGAGGTCGATTCGACCCTGACCTTCCGGCGGTCCTGCCGCGAGGGCGTCTGCGGGTCCTGCGCCTTCAACATCGACGGCACCAACACGCTGGCCTGCACCAAGTACATCAGCGACGTGAAGGGCGACGTGAAGATCTATCCGCTGCCGCACATGCCGGTGGTGAAGGACCTGGTGCCGGACCTGACCCACGCCTACGCGCAGCACGCCTCGATCGAGCCCTGGCTGAAGACCACCACGCCGGCCCCCGGCCGCGAGCGCCTGCAGACCCCGGAGGACCGCGAGAAGCTGGACGGCCTGTGGGAGTGCATCCTCTGCTTCTGCTGCGCCACCTCCTGCCCCAGCTACTGGTGGAATTCCGACCGCTACCTGGGCCCGGCCATCCTGCTGCAGGCCTACCGCTGGATCGCCGACAGCCGCGACGAGGCGACCGGCGAGCGCCTGGACGCCCTGGAGGACCCCTTCCGGCTCTACCGCTGCCACACCATCATGAACTGCACCAAGACCTGCCCCAAGCACCTGAACCCGGCCAAGGCCATCGCCGAGATCAAGAAGCTGATGGTGGCGAGACGGTAGGGGGCACGATCTCAAGTAAACCTTGGAGCCATTCGACGGACCAGTTCCGTCGAACAATCCAATCCAAAGAGCGTAAGAATTGGGCAACCTAGGCTTGCAACGATCTCGGGCCAAGAGGTCTGCAGCTGTGCTAGTGTCCATTCTCCAGAGGATACTCGCCTGTCCGCTTTAGCCTTGGTGCAGCTAGGACTCCACAGCGCAGTAGGGTTAAAATCTTTAATCTCTCTGCCTTCTAATCCTAACCAAGTACATCGAAAACCAACTGAAGTTGCCGATGGGAATCGGTTCGCAAAGGCGCGCGCGTGTCTGACTATTTCTGTGGTCTCACGCAAAACTGTTATTGGCGACAACCACCTACCCGGAGGGGAGAGTCGCTCATCTTCTCTATACGCTCTTACTAACGATGCACGACCATCAGGCGAAAGACGCCAGAAGTCTGGCATACTAGTATCAAGCTGGCCATTTCCAATTAAATTTCCTTCCAGCAGACTCAAGCCCGACCCGTCTGAATGTTCTGGCACAACTGCGGGCGCAATCTCAGGTCTTTTAAACGGATAAAACATACTCCACCCCGTCCACACAGTATCTCTTACTTCAATATTTATTTCTTCTAATAAATTCTTTAATTCAGAAATAGATTTAGATTCATCTTTATGCGAAATAAAATAACTCAGTTGATAATGAGTCGCATGAAGTGGCAAGGGCCAATTTATTTTCCTTGCTGACTGGACTACGGCGCCATATCTTTTGGCGACATCACGATCCCACACGTCTAGTCTATTGATGCTAGAGGGCGAAGAGGGGATCAAGCCAGGAAATAACTGAGAAAATCCCTGCAGTAAAGCATTTCTATCATTAAAACTACAACGCCTGATCAATGGTATCCACTGTTCATATGATGTAATTGGTTCACTCTTTGGCCCTGGTGTACGAATATAGTAAGTAGAACTCTTTATGCCTTGCGGCGGACCTTTCCCGTCGCGTGGGCCATCACGGACCGCACATACCGGAGTCAATCCGTGGCTGGGAACATGAACTATGGGATACTCCAGCCCCTCACTGCTCTTCACAAAAGCAACATGGCAGTGCAGCTCTGGAGCAAGGTAGCGTTCAGTTATGGCATTTATTGTGTCTTGATTAAAGCCATCCAAAGATAAAGGTCGATTCTGACTTGCATTTCGATCGTCCGATATTCCAAATATTAAATAACCACCACCATGATTAGACAAAGCAGCAATATGTCGCGCAATATTCGCTCTATGGCGCCGATCTGATAGATCAAGCCATTCCTTGAGTTCAATTTCCAAAGATTCTCGAGGGTTATCAACCATATCAGTCAAATCAACATTCATCTTCCGTTTCACCCTTCTGGTCTTTTCGGTCCTTTAACAAGATTGGAGCGACCTTGGTGCGTTGCTCGCCTATCAGAACGCTAGGTAGCATCTCTACCCTGAAAAAATATACAAATTGGATTCATAGGTCATACAATGTAAGTCTGGTCTCTGCTATTGCAACGTGTTCTAACATGAGCGGGCGCTGAGTTTTTGAGGGGTAGCGGCCATTGGCGTAGCTCTGCCCTGCACCCAGCCCCCTTGCCTAAAGCCCCCCTGCCCCCTTATCTAGCGGCATGGCACAGACGGCACATGCGGAGGCCTTTGCGCCGCCCGAAGAGGCGGTGGCGAAGGACCTGATCGGACTCTCGCGCGAGGATCTCGCGGCGGAGATCGCCGGGCTGGGCGAGCCGGCCTTCCGCGCGCGCCAGCTCTGGCAGTGGCTCTACGACAAGGGCGCCACCGACTTCCAGGCGATGACCTCGCTCTCCAAGGCCTTCCGCGCCAAGCTGGCCGAGGGCCACCGCGTCTCCAGGCCGGCCGTGAACCTAGCCCAAGTCTCCGAGGACGGCACGCGCAAGTGGTTGGTCGGCATCGCCGGCGGCCACCAGGTGGAGATGGTGCACATCCCCGACGAGGAGCGCGGCACCCTCTGCGTCTCCAGCCAGGTCGGCTGCACCCTCACCTGCCGCTTCTGCCACACCGGGACCCAGCGCCTGGTGCGCAACCTCTCGGCCGCAGAGATCGTGGGCCAGGTCATGCTGGCCAAGGATCACTTCGGCGAGTGGCCGGCCTCCACGCCCGAGCGGGTGATCACCAACCTGGTCTTCATGGGCATGGGCGAGCCGCTCTATAACTACGAGAACGTGGCCGAGGCGATCCACATCCTGCGCGACGGCGAGGGGCTGGGCATCTCCAAGCGCAAGATCACGCTCTCGACCGCCGGCGTGGTGCCGATGATGCGGCGTTGCGGCGAGGAGCTGGGGGTGAACCTGGCGGTCTCGCTGCACGCGGTGACCGACGAGATCCGCGACCAGATCGTGCCGCTCAATCGCAAGTACCCGCTGGCCGAGCTGATCGCCGCCTGCCGCGACTATCCCGGCGTGCACAATGCCCGGCGCATCACCTTCGAGTACGTGATGCTGGACGGGGTGAACGACAGCGACGCCGACGCCCACGCGCTGGTGAAGCTGATCGAGGGCATCCCGGCCAAGACCAACCTGATCCCCTTCAACCCCTGGCCGGGCGCGCCCTACGCCTGCTCCAGCCCGGAGCGCGTGCGCCGCTTCGCCCAGATCCTGAACGACGGCGGGCTCGCCGCCCCGGTGCGCACCCCGCGCGGCCAGGACATCATGGCCGCCTGCGGCCAGCTCAAGAGCGCCAGCGAGCGCCTGCGGAAGAGCCAGCGCGAGGCGGCCCAGGCTTAGACGTGTCGCGTTAACACGGCACCGGCCCGCACCCCCGCCCGGCCACCCACGGAAGTATCCTGGCAATGGGCGGCCGGGCGGGGGTGCGGGCCGGTGCCGCTTCTACATGAGCGCAAGGCGCTCAAACGCGGGAGTCCCCCCAGGTGCCCGACATCGACCTCTTCCTGCAGACGGTTCTGATCTGGGCGATCCCGATGCTGCTGGCGATCACCCTGCACGAGGCGGCGCACGCCTTCGCCGCCAAGCGGCTGGGCGACCCGACGGCGGAGGAGCTGGGGCGGCTGAGCCTCAACCCGCTGCGCCACGTCGATCCCTTCGGCACCGTGGTGCTGCCGCTGATCCTGCTGGCGACCCAGTCCGGCTTCGTCTTCGGCTATGCCAAGCCGGTGCCGGTCAACGCCCGCCGGCTGCGCAACCCGCGCTGGGGCATGGCGCTGGTGGCCCTGGCCGGTCCCGGAAGCAACCTGGTGCAGGCCGCCATCGCCGCGATCCTGCTGGTCTTCGCGCTGAACCTGGACCTGCCGGAGGGGCACTTCCTCTTCCACCTGCTGATCATCATGATCTACTTCAACTGCCTGCTGGCGGTCTTCAACATGCTGCCGGTGCCGCCGCTGGACGGCGGGCGGGTGCTGGTCGCCCTGCTGCCGCCCAAGGCCGGCGCCTGGCTGGAGGGGATCAGCCGCAAGGGCGTGCTGGTGCTGCTCGCCCTCTTCATCCTGGTGCCGCTGCTGAACCGAGAGATGGGCCTGGACTTCGACCCCTTCGGCTACCTCATCGTCGGACCTGCCCGCGCGCTGATGCACCTGCTGCTCTGGATTGCGGGGTTGTAGCTCCTTACCAACTCCCCCGACTCCCTCGCGGCGAAAAGGGGCTTTGCCTTCTAGCCCCTGCCGAGGCATGCTCTCGCTCGGCGTACCCCGCAAGGTTCCGTCGCGGCCTCTGGCCCTTCTGCGGAGCGGGACGTGGGGCGCACGAGACGACCGTGACCTTGGCTGGCGCCGCTTCCTCCGGGAGAGCTGCGGCTGGCCGAGGCCGGCCATCGGAGTCCTAACGGAGACGGAAACGCGAAACATGCGGTATGAAGCACCTCGCACGCTCGACCAGGCGGTCGAGCTGCTGAGCGCGGAGAGCGGGCTGGCCCGTATCCTTGCCGGCGGTACGGACCTGATCGTCCAGTTGCAGACGGAACGGATCGAGCCGGACCTGATCGTCGACATCAAGCGGATCGAGGGCATGCACTCGATCACGGCGGAGCGGGGCGGCTTCCGCGTCGGTGCCGCGGTGTCCGGCGCCGAGCTGGGCGAGCACGGCGCGGTGGGCGAGCTCTGGCCCGGCGTGGTCGAGGCCGCCAACCTGATCGGCTCGACCCAGGTCCAGGGCCGCGCCACCATGGTCGGCAACCTCTGCAACGCCTCGCCGGCCGCCGACTCCGTGCCGGCGCTGATCGCCGCCGGTGCCACGGCCGCCGTGGTCGGCCCCAACGGCCGCCGCGAGATCCCGGTCGAGGCCATGATCCTCTCGCCAGGCAAGACCGCGCTGGAGAAGGGCGAGATCGTCGAGTCGCTCTACCTGCCCGCACGGCCGGAGCGTTCGGGCGACGCCTACCTGCGTTTCATCCCGCGCACCGAGATGGACATCGCCGTGGTCTCCGCCGGCGTCAGCCTGACCCTGGACGAGTCCGGCCGGGTTTCCGCCGCACGGGTGTCGCTGGGCGCCGCCGCGCCGCGCCCGCTGCTGGTGGAGGCCGCCGCCAAGGCCATCGTCGGCACCAAGCTGGAAGACGAGGCGCTGGAGGCCCTGGCGTCCGCCTGCTCGGCCGCCTGCGACCCGATCGACGACAAGCGCGGTACCGTCGAGTACCGCACCGAAGTAGCCGGCGTGCTGGCCAAGCGCGCCGCCAAGATTGCCTACGCGCGCGCCGGGGGTGAGTGATGAGCCAGATCCATGTGACCACCAAGATCAACGGTGACGAGGTCGAGTACCTCTGCGAGGCCGAGGACACCCTGCTGGACGTGTTGCGCGACCGCCTGGGCATGACCGGCACCAAGGAAGGCTGCGGCACCGGTGACTGCGGCGCCTGCAGCGTCACCATCGATGGCCGCCTGGTCTGTTCCTGCCTGGTGCTGGGTGCCGAGGCCGAGGGCCACGAGATCGGCACCATCGAGGGCGTCGCCGACGGCGACAAGCTGCATCCCCTGCAGACCAAGTTCCTGGAGCATGCGGCGCTGCAGTGCGGCGTCTGCACCCCGGGCGTCCTGGTCGCCGCCAAGGCCCTGCTGGAGCGCAACAGCGACCCCAGCGAGGAGGAAGTTCGTTACTGGCTGGCCGGCAACCTCTGCCGTTGCACCGGCTATGACAAGATCGTGCGCGCGGTCCTGGACACCGCGCAGGAAATGAGGAGCGCCTAAGCCATGCCTCTGGATCAGCAATCCGAAGAGAAGGATTTCCGTATCGTCGGCCAGCGCGCGCTGCGGCCGGACGGAATCGACAAGGTCACCGGCCGGGCCCGCTTCGGCGCCGACATGAGCGCACCGGGCATGCTCTGGGGCCGCATCCTGCGCAGCCCGCACGCCCATGCCCGCATCCGCTCGATCGACGCCAGCAAGGCACTGGCGCTGCCGGGCGTGAAGGCGGTCGTCACCCGTGCCGATTTCGCCGAGGTGGAAGAGGGCGGCCTGAGGGACGTGCTCGATCACTGCATGGCCGGCGAGAAGGCGCTCTATGACGGCCATGCCGTCGCCGCCGTCGCCGCGACCACCCCGGCCGCGGCCCGCAAGGCCCTGAAGCTGATCGAGGTCGACTACGAGATCCTCCCGCATGTCACCGACGTCGACGCCGCCATGGCAGCCGACGCCCCGGTGCTGCACGAGAACGCTGCCGACGAGTCGGTGCCCGCCGGCATGTCCAAGAACGTGGTCCGGCGCTACGAGTTCGGCCACGGCGACGTGGAGGCCGGCTTTGCCGCCGCCGACCACGTGATCGAGCAGACCTTCAAGACCGAGGCCACCCATCAGGGCTACATCGAGCCGCATGCCTGCCTGGCGTCGGTCGGGCCGGACGGCCAGGGCGATCTCTGGGTCTGCACCCAGGGCCACTTCGCGGTCCGCAACGTTTCTGCCGCGGTGCTGGGCATGGACGTCAGCATGCTGCGCGTCACCGCCTCGGAGATCGGCGGCGGCTTCGGCGGCAAGACCACGGTCTTCATCGAGCCGGTGACCCTGGCGCTGTCGCGCAAGGCCAACCGCCCGGTGAAGATGACCATGAGCCGTGAGGAGGTGTTCCGCGCCACCGGGCCGACCTCCTCGACCTCGATGGACATCAAGATCGGCATGACCAGCGACGGTCGCATCACCGCCGGCTCCGCAGAGCTCCGCTATCAGGGCGGCGCCTACGTCGGCTCGCCGGTGGAGTTCGGCGCGATGTGCGCCTTCGCCGCCTACGACCTGGAGAACGTGAAGTCCGTCGGCTACGACGTGGTGACCAACCGTCCCAAGCAGGCTTCCTACCGTGCCCCGGGTGCACCGATGGCCGCCTACGCCGTCGAGAGCGTGGTCGACGAGCTGTGCAAGCACTTCGACCTCGACCCGCTGGAGGTGCGCCTGAAGAACGCCGCCAGGGACGGCTCCCGGGCCGCCTACGGGCCGACCTTCGGCAAGATCGGCCTCACCGCCACTCTCGAGGCGGCGAAGAGCCATCCGCACTACAGCGCGCCGCTGGGCCCCAATCAGGGCCGCGGCGTGGCCTGCGGCTTCTGGTTCAACTTCGGCGGCCAGACCTGCGTCAACCTGAACCTCAACGACGACGGCACGGTGGCGCTCTCGGTCGGCACGCCCGACATCGGCGGCTCGCGCGCCTCGATGGGCCAGATGGCGGCGGAGGAGCTGGGGATCCCCTACGAGAAGATCCGCACCATCATCGCCGACACCGCCTCGCTGGGCTACAATGACATCAGCGAGGGCAGCCGCGTCACCTTCTCCACCGGCATGGCCACCATCCAGGCCGCCCGGGACGCCATCGAGAAGCTCTGCTCGCGTGCCGCCCAGATGTGGGGCATCGACGAGGATGCCGTGGTCTGGGAAGAGGGCTACGCCAAGCCGGCCGGCGAGAACGCCGGTAAGTTCGAGCCCCTGTCGCTGGCTGAGATCGCCGCGGTCGCGGCCAACACCGGTGGGCCGATCGCCGGCCACTGCGAGATCAACGCCGACGGCGCCGGCCAGAGCTTCGCCACCCACCTGGTGGACAGCGAGGTCGATCCGGAGACCGGGCGGGTGAAGATCCTGCGCTACACCGTGTTCCAGGATGCCGGCAAGGCGATCAACCCTTCCTACGTCGAGGGTCAGTTCCAGGGCGGTGCCGTGCAGGGCATCGGCTGGACCCTGAACGAGGAGTACATCTACGGCGAGGACGGCCGGCTGCAGAATCCGGGCTTCCTGGACTACCGTATCCCGGTGGCCTCCGACCTGCCGATGATCGACACGGTGATCGTTGAGGTGCCGAACCCCGGCCATCCCTATGGGGTGCGCGGCGTCGGCGAGACCTCGATCGTGCCGCCATTGGCCGCCATCGCCAACTCGGTCTCGGCCGCAGCCGGCGTGCGCATGCAGCATCTGCCGGCCTCACCGCCGCGGATCCTGAAGGCGATCAAGAGCGCAAAGTAGGGCGCGGCCGGATCGTCATGATGATCACCGTCAAAATCTGGGGCTCGCTGCAGGCCGCCGCCGACGGCCAGAGCGAGCTCCA
Source organism: Rhodospirillaceae bacterium N.6G (assembly GCA_046233115.1). Lineage (GTDB taxonomy): Bacteria > Pseudomonadota > Alphaproteobacteria > Kiloniellales > JACOMY01 > JACOMY01. The sequence goes on from JBJXHM010000002.1 coordinate 283,747, forward strand.
GGTGGAGGCCAACAACATCCGCCAGATGCTGGACCGGCTGGCCGAGGCGCATCCGCGCCTCAAACCCCAGCTGCAGCGCGGCGTCTCCGTCTCGGTCGACGGCGAGATCTACCGGGACGCCTGGTTCAAGCAGTTGAAACCGGAGAACGAGATCGTCCTGCTGCCGCGGCTGGCCGGCGGTTAGAGCAAGTCCAGAGGAGGCCTTGGCCTCCTCTTTTTTTGCGCTTTCGCGGCCGGCCGCTTTACGCGATCCTCGCGCGCAGACGCCTGCAGGAGGAGCCCGCCAACGTGAAGCAAGACACTGCTTTGCCATTCCGAGCCTCCAACGACAGCAGGCCGGTGCGCCGGCCGCTTCCGGGCCGCGTCGTTCTGGTGTTCCAGGGCGGCGGCGCGCTCGGTGCCTACCAGACTGGCGTCTACCGGGCGCTGCACGAAGCTGGGATCGAGCCTGATTGGGTGATCGGCACCTCGATCGGCGCGATCAACGCCAGCCTGATCGCAGGCAACGCACCGGCCGCGCGGCTGGAGCGCCTGCATGACTTCTGGGAGCGTGTCACCCACCCCTCGATGCAGCGGCTGGTCGGCGGGATTCCGATGGTCGGCAGCGCACTGGCCAACTTCATGACCATGGCCTCCGGCGTGGCCCCCTTCTTCCGGCCCAATCCGCTGGCCTTCCTCAGCCCCCATATGCCGCTGGGCGCCGGCGCCGCCGGCTACTACGACACCAGGCCGCTGCGCGACACGCTTTCGGGCCTGGTGGATTTCGGTCGCGTGAACGCGGGGCCGGTCCGGCTGACCGTCGGCGCCGCCAACCTCAGCACCAGCGAGATGCGTTACTTCGACAGCCAGGAGATACCGATCGGCGTCGAGCATGTCATGGCCTCAGGGGCGCTGCCGCCCGCCTTCCCGGCCGTCTCCATCGACGATGCGCTCTACTGGGACGGCGGCATCCTCTCCAACACCCCGGTGGAGGTGGTGTTCGACGATCTGCCGCGCCGCGATTCCCTGATCTTCGTCGTGCACCTCTGGAACCCCAGCGGGCCGGCGCCGAACACGATCTGGGAGGTCATGAACCGCCTCAAGGACGTGCAGTACTCCAGCCGCGCCGTCAGCCACATCCGGCGCCAGCGCGAACTGCACCGCCTGCGCCACATCATCAAGGAGCTGGCCGCCAAGCTTCCGCCCGATCAGCGCCAGGACGAGCAGGTACAGGCAATGGAGTCCTACGGCTGCCTCACCCGCATGCACGTCGTCCGCCTGCTGGCCCCCAACCTCGACCGCGAGGACCATCACAAGGACATCGACTTCAGCGAGTCCGGCATCGGCCAGCGCAGCGCGGCCGGCTATGCCGATACCCTGCGGGTGCTCGAGGCGGAGCCCTGGAACGGCGAATTCGATCCGCTGGAGGGCTTCATCCTCCACGAGCCGAAGGTTTAGAGAAGCGGCACTACCGACCCCGCCCCCGCCACTCGCGCGGCGGGTGGCCGAATCGTGCCTTGAAGCAGCGCGAGAAGTGGGCCGGGCTGCTGAAGCCCCAGTCGTAGGCGATCTCGGTGACGCCCCGCCCGGGTGCTGCGATCAGCTCACGACCCGCGCCTTCCAGCCGGGTGTTGCGGATCAGCGCGGAGAGGCTCTCCGGCTCCGCCTCGAACAGCATGTGGAGATAGCGGGTCGAGACGCCCTGGCGCGCGGCGAGCCAGCCCGGGCTCAGCGCCGGATCGCGCGCGTGACGGCGGATATCGGCGACGACCGCCATGCGCAGGGCTTCAGCCCGGTTCACCCGCCCACCATCGGCCTCCGCGGTGGCCGCCGCGCACAGAAGCTCCAGCACCAGGCGCTGCGAGGTCTGCCAGGAGGTCGGCACCTGCTGCGTGATGGTCTGGCCCAGCCCCCGCATGTAGCCGGCCAGCAGCGAGGCTTCCGGCTGTGCCGCGCCCAGATGCAGCGGCGCGCGGGCCGAGCCGTGACGCAGCAGGGCGCCGGCCTGGGCCTTGGGGATCATCAGGGTGATCTTGCTGAGGGGCGCGCGCACCTCGAAGTCGAGCGGCCGGTCGCTGTCCCAGAGGAAAAGGTCGCCGGGCCGAAGCAGCCGGCTGAATTCGTCCTGACGCACCGCCTCCTCGCCCTCGACGATCAGCAGCAGTCCCAGGCTCGGCTGCTCCGTGGAGCGGATCTCCCGCCGGCGGCGGGAGCCGGCACAGGGCTGGCAGCGGCAGGTGATGAAGGAGAGCCCGTCCTCGCTCTCGCGCCAGGTGACCGAAGCCGCGAAGCGGGCGCTGCTGGTCCTGGGTTCGGCCGACCAGCGCAGATGGGTCTTGTCCAGTGCCTCGCGCCAGGCCTCCCACCGGCTCTGCGGCGGCAGGGTCTCGGTCTGCCAGTGTCGAACGTCCGGCGTTACCGCCATGGGCCATTGCCTCCGAGGTCTTGAGGCGCTCTAGTCGCGCCGCCGACCTTCTCCCTTCAGCATCTTGGCGGGCCCTGCCGAGCGGCAGGCTTCCTCCGCAGTCCTTATAGCACGAGGCAGAGGCCAGGGGTCGGACAAGAAAACACCCGCCCCGGCCGCCTGCAGCGTTGCTGCTGCAGACGACCGGCGGCGGATGTCGCGAGGTAACGGACCCGCCCGAGGCTTACAGCCAGAGGAAGTCCGTCGAAGTCAGCAGGTTCGCGTTGTTGAGGCCGCTGACGTTGAAGGAAATGTTGGTCGAGCCGTCGCCGTCGGTATCGACCTCCACGTTGCCGCCACCGGCATAGCGGGCCTCGGAGTTGCCGCCGCCGGAGAAGACACCGTTGCCGATGTAGGCGAAGGTTCCGGTTTCTAGCCCCGTCCCGAACACCATCTTGTCCTCGCCGTTGGCCCCGTTGAGCGACACGCCGTCGAAGTCGCGCAGCTTCGCCCCGCTGTTGTTGCCCGAGAAGAGGAACCAGTCCGCTCCGGAACCACCGAAGGCGGTATCGTCCTTGCCCATCGACAGGGTGTCGGAACCGCTCTCGCCGAAGACCTGATCGGCGTCAGCGCCACCGAAGATCCGGTCATCGCCTGCGCCGCCTTCGATTCTGTCTTCACCGACGAGGCCACGCAGGATGTTGTCGCCGGTATTGCCCTCGATGGTGTTGTCCTGGCTGTTGCCGGTACCGTCGATGTTGCCGAAGCCACCCTGCATGCGGAGGTTTTCGATAAAGGCAGTCGCCGTGCCATCAGGCAGGGTGAAGTTGGTCTCCGCCCGAACCAGGTCCTTGCCCTCGCCCGCCAACTCCCGCACCAGGTCGGTGACGGTGTCGACCACGAAGGTGTCGTTGCCCTGCCCGCCAGTCATCACGTCGGCTGCACTGCGCCCGTTCAGGATGTCGTTGCCGCCGAAGCCCGAGAGCGAGTTGCTGGCCGAGTTGCCGGTGATGGTGTTGGCGATGTCGTTGCCACCCAGATTCCCGGCACCGGCGCTTTCCTGCAACCCCATGCGCTCGATAAAGGCATTCGCACCGGTCCCGAGGGTGTAGTCTAGAGCCTCGGACCGGACCACGTCGGAAGCACCACCGCTCGCCGTCTCGACCAGCAGGTCGGCGGCGGTGTCGACGGTGAAGGTGTCATTGGCCTCGCCGCCGTAGGCGGTGTCGACCCCGCTGCCGCCAGAGATGCGATCCCTGGCGAGGCCACCGTAGAGGGTGTCGGACCCAGAGCCGCCGGCGAGACGGTCGCCACCCGCATCGCCGTAGAGCAGGTCGTCGCCGGTTGCACCGAAGAGGGTGTCCTTCTTGTCACCGCCGTATATCCGGTCGGGGCCGTCCTGGCCGCGCAGCACGTCGGCGCCGCTGCCTCCGAAGAGGATGTCGTGCAGGTCGCCGCCGCGCAGGTCGTCGTTGCCGCTGTCACCCAGCAAAACGTCGGCATCGGAGCCGCCGAAGAGGCTGTCCTCGCCGTCACCGCCGAACGCCAGATCGGGCCCGGAGTTGGTCTCGAGCCGGTCGTTGCCGGTTCCGCCGTAGAGGCGGTCCAGGTTGTCGGTGCCGAAGATTCGGTCGTCGCCGTCGAGGCCGAGCGCGGAGAAGAACCCAGGCCGCTGGTCGAAGGTATCGGCACCGGAGGTGCCGTGCAGGATGGTGATCTCCACACCGGCCACGTTCACGGCCGAGGGCGTGGTCGCCAGGAAGTGAACCGAGAGCGTGTCGAAGCCGGAGCCGCCGAAGAAGCTATCGCCTCCGGTTCCCAGAACGACGTCACCCGGACCAACCTCCAGCACATCCTTGCCGGACCCGCCAAAGGCCATGTCGGAGCCCGAGTCGCCGGACACGGTGTCATCGCCCAGGCCGCCGACCACATCGTCGTTACCGCTGCCACCGTAGACCCGATCGTCGCCGATGCCGCCATAGACGAAACCGTCCTGGCCGTCGCCGCCGTAGACGGCATCGTTGCCTGCGCCACCATCGAGCATGAACTCGCCGTCGGTGCCGCCAAAGACCGAATCGTCACCGGGACCGCCCGAGACGTAGTCGTCGATACCATCTCCGCCGAAGATGGTGTCGTTGCCCGATCCCCCGGAAAGGAAGCCATCGTTGCCCGATCCCAGGAAGATGGTATCGTTGCCGGAGAAGCCGCCGGCGTAGTCCTGATTCGATCCGCCGAACAGCAGATCGTTCCCCAGCCCCCCGAAGAGACCGTCGTAGCCCTCGTCGCCGTACTGCGTATCGTCACCAGCGGCGCCGTAGAGTTGGTCCTGGCCGGATGCGCCGAACAGAACGTCCTTGCCGGTCAAACCGAAGAGGCTGTCGCTCGATGAAAGTCCCAGAATGGTGTCATTCGCACTCGAGCCGGGCAGCGTGTCCGGTCCATTGGTTCCAATGTATAGACCCACCGTTGCAACCCTCCCTTGTTTCTCGTTGGCGGAGGCCGTTTCCCCTCCGACCCTGGATGTTACCTCCTGGAAAGAACAAAATCGAGCTCAAACGAACGAGACCGCGCAAAGCACGGTCAGCTCTACCATAGGGTAAAGTAAATTTTGCATAGCAGCCATGTTTACAATATGGGGTCTTGCAGCTCTTCTATAGACACAAAGCTGACTCTAGCCGTTACTATAATATAATAGTAATAACATATATTGATGATTAAGCCTCAGGACATAGGACAGACAGGCTAAAATGAGAGAAAGAGAACAATTAGATACGAATCGCGAAAGACTCACCGCTGACTGGGGACCTGGACCGTCGCGGGCAGCAAAAGGGGAATGTCGACGAGGACGATCGTGGGAACAGGGGGCGAAAAAACTTACAGTTCGCAATTAATATTCGATTAGCATCGCTATGACGCAGCCTGGAGAGGACAGCGGCCCGGACCTGGCCTCTCTTCCCCAAGGGCTGGTCTGGAAGGAGCAGGCCTGCAACGGAGGGCTGCATGACGGAAGGCCGAGCGCGCAGAGCAGCGGGCGCACAACTTCCCTGAGGGGCAAGAAAGACTTCCCGCGCCATCAAGCAGACCGGACGGGCTCTGCCTAGGCTCAGATCGGAAGAAACCCGAACCACAGAGGAAACCCGAGATGAGACGCGATATCGAGTTCAAGACCGAGGACGGCGTAACCCTGCGCGGCTGGTTCTACTCCGGCGGCCAGGCTGGCGCAGCCGCGACCGTGGTGATGGCGCACGGCTTTTCCGCCACCAAGGAGATGCATCTGGACGACTTCGCCGACTACTTCTCCGGCCAGGGTCTGAACGTGCTGGTCTATGATAACCGCTGTCTGGGCGACAGCGACGGCAGCCCGCGCGGCGAGATCGATCCCTGGCAGCAGATCCGCGACTACCGCGACGCCATCACCTTCGTCTCCACCCTGGAGGAGGTCGATGCCGAGCGGATCGGAATCTGGGGCTCCTCCTACAGCGGCGCCCACGTGCTGGTGGTGGGTGCGATCGACCACCGGGTGCGCTGCGTCGTCTCGCAGGTGCCGCTGGTCGACGGCCTGGCCAACGCCCGCCGGCTGATCCGTTCCGACTTCTGGGCCGGCCTGCGCGCCGGGCTGCTGGCGGACCGCGAGGCACGCTGGCGCGGCGAGCCGCCGGCGATGATCCCGGTCGTCTCCGAAGATCCGGCCGCACCCTGCGTGCTACCCACTGCCGACTCGGCGGCCTTCTTCCTGGAGATCACCAAAGAGCGCGAGATGCGCTGGGAGAACGCCGTGACCCTGCGCTCGGTCGAGCTCTTCACCGAGTACAATCCCGGCTCCTACATCGCCGACATCGCGCCGACCCCGCTGATGATGGTGGTGGCCAGCGGCGACCACCTCACCCCCTCGGATCTGGCGCTCAAGGCCTACGAGCAGGCGCTGGAGCCGAAGCGCCTGTTGCTGCTGCCCGGCGGGCATTTCGACGCCTATGTGGGCGAGGCCTTTCAGACCTCCGCCCCGCAGCAGTGCGCCTGGTTCCGCCAGCACCTGATCGGCGCCTGACGACAGAGGCTTGCAGAGTGATCGGCTGGGCCGGCGGTGGCGCTCGACGCCACCGCCGGCCCAGCCGCGAGGCCAGTTTTCCAGCCTCGGTTTCCCCACTCCCCGATACGATCGACCGGCGCACAGCGGCTCAAAAGCGCCTAACAAAATCCAGTATTTTTAGGCCCTTGGCAGATCTTCACGTCTTTCTTGCATAACCTCTCCAACTTTCCCCTTGTGTCCGCGAGATTCACACGAGCCCCAAGGGGCTTGCATTCAATGCGCTTTTTGAATATTTTGACTAAACACTCAACAAATTGAGACTACCTCTATGCCTGACGATCAGTCATTCACCACGCCGCCGCAGGGCTGGGACCGGAGCGGCCTGCCCGGTTGGACCTATTTCAACGAGGAGCTTCTGGAGCTCGAGATCGAAGAGCTCTTCCGCAAGCGCTGGCAGCTCGCCTGCCATGTGAACGAGGTCCCCAATCCCGGCGACTACACCACCTTCGACATCGCCAGCGAGCGCGCGGTCATCGTCCGTGGCCAGGACGGCGTGCTGCGTGCCTTCCACAATCTCTGCCGCCATCGCGGCTCCCGCGTGGTCGGCGACAGTAAGGGCCACTGCCGCTCGGCGATGATCTGCCCCTACCACGGCTGGGCCTACAATCTGGACGGCACCCTGCAGTCGCCGGCGAAGCCGCGCTCGCTGCCGAAGCTCGATCCCGTGAAGTGGGGCCTGAAGCCGGTGGAGATGGAGATCTGGCACGGCTTCGTGTTCCTGCGCTTCAAGCCCAGCAACCAGCCGCCGATCTCGCAGATCCTGGCGCGCTTCGAGGCGGAGGTCGCGCCCTACGAGATCGAGCGCATGCTGCCCGCCGAGCCCATCACCTGGGCCGACGAGACTGCGGTCAACTGGAAGTCCATCCGCGACGTGGACAACGAGGGCTACCACGTGCCCAAGGCGCACCCGGCGCTGCAGGACCTCTACGGCCGGACCTACCAGGACGAACCCTTCGTCGACGGCGCGGCGCGTGCGTCTGCGACCTTCAATCCCGGTCCTGGGAAGCTCTGGAGCGTGCGCGCCTACAAATCGATCCTGCCGGAGGCCACCTGGCTGCCGGAGAGCCATCGCCAGGCCTGGATCTATCTCGGCATCTTCCCCAACGCCGTGATCGGGCTCTATCCCGATTCGGTGATCTACTATCAGGAGTTCCCCGAGGGCGTCGGCCAGGCACGGCTGCGCGGCCAGGTCTACCGCCGGCCGGACGAGAGCAGGGAACTGCGTGCTGCGCGCTATCTCAGCGGCCGGATCGACTCGATCACCGGCGCCGAGGACCAGCAGCTCACCCTCTGGTCCTACGAGGCGACGCAGTCCAGCGGCTACGAGGGCGTGATCCTCAGCGACCTGGAGTACGCGGTGAAGACCCACCACGATCACCTGCGCGAGGCCTTGCCGGTCATGGCCCTGGAGCAGGAGCCGGCACCCGGCACGGTGGCCCAGGTCAACGCGGCGCTACAAGCCGAAGCAATCGACGCCTGATCGGCTCCATTCGAGAGACGCTTTGAACGAGAGATCGCGGGTTCATCGGGCCCGCGATCTTCCTCTTGCGTTAGGGCGGATCGCCCTTGAAGAGCCAGTCGATGAAGTCGGGCGGATAGCGCCTGCAGACCTGACGCAAGAGCGCCAGACTTTGTACCGAGAGCACCGTGTGCCACTGGCCGCGCCGCCCCTGGTGGAAGAAGCGACTGTTGTCCTTCCACATGCGGACGTTGGTGTCGGGGGCGGTGAGGTCGGCGTTGCGCTTCATCGATTCGAAGCTCGCAGCCGACACCAGGTCGGGCCAGAGGGCCTCGGGCACCTCGATGGCCAGTGCGGCTGCGATACGGCGCATCTGTCCCTCCAGATCCTCGATCAGGTCACCGTAGCGAACCAGCAGGATGTTGGGCTCGTCCCGATGCAGCCAGAACGAGACCGCGTGGCTAAAGACCGACCAGTAGGGCGCGCCGTCACGCTCCCAGGGAAAGCTGCCGTGGGTCAGCCAGAAGCGGAAGCGCTCGTCGGGATCCTCCGGGAGCTCAGGCGGCGGCCGGTTCTCCGCCCGCCGCTCGCGCGCGAAGATCGCGTCGGAGTCCGGGTTGGCGTTGTCCATGTGGTTCATCAGCGACATGAAGACGTCGCGCGGATCGCGCTCGACACAGAGGTAGGTCGCCTCCGGGAACCAGGGCAGACCGTAGAGCGCCGTGTGAGTCTTGATGAAGCGCCGGTGGGTCTGGGTGGCATAGAGCGCGTGGATCTCTTCCACCGGCAGCGAGCGCAGGTCCATCCAGGGCGAGATCTCGGGCAAGGGCCGGTCGAGCTCCGGGCGCTGAAAGACCAGCAGCGCACAGATCATCTGCATCCAGGTCGTTCCCGCCTTGTAGGGGGTACAGACCAAGATGTCGTCCGGCCGTGGCTGAAAACCCCGCCAGCGGGCACTGTCCCAGCCCTGCAACCGGTAGTGCCGCAGCGGCAGACGCCTCAGATCGAGCCTCTCCATCACGCCCTCGGTCGCGCGCTTCACCCTGCCCCGACTGTAGGCCGGTTTGCGCGCCTCCGATAGCGCTCTAGGCTTTCCGCCGGCTGGCCCGGGTGCCCAAGGGCTCCACGCTCGCATCCAGGCGCGAGCGCACCCAACGCTGGAAGGCGTAGACCTCGTACTCCTCCTGCATCAGGGTGCCGGAGGGGAAGGGCGCGTTCCGGAGTCCACGCTGGTTCAGCTCGCAGGCCATTGCGTCCTCGGCCAGGACCTTCTGAGCAAAGCGCAGGATGCGCCCGAGGTCGAAGCCGGGCTCCTCGGCCCGTCCGGGCGGCAGCAGCCAGTCGACCGTGAGGCGCATCCGCTCCGGCCCCAGGGGGTCGACCCGGACCGAGCGCACATAGTCGACGTGCCCGACGATGAAGCAGGAGGGAAGCGTGGTGCCGTAGGTCTGGCCGCGCCTTATGTTGTATTCCGACAGTCCCTCCAGCGGGGTCTGCGCCTTGCCGTCCTCGGACCAGGTCTCGGCGCCCTCCCGCAGGCCGCCGCGGAAGCGCGGGTCGGTCTCCTCGCCGTAGCTCTCCCACTTGGGATCGTCCTCGCGCACCATGATCGCGCGCTTGTAGATCGGCACCAGGCTGCTCAGATCCGGATGGATGCTGGGGCAGTGCAGGCACTCGTTGTAGTTCTCCCAGAAGACCTTCCAGTTGCAGGCAATCTCGATCTCCTCGCGATGCGCCACGCGCAGCTCGGCCAAGGGCCAGTTCGCGAGTGGGGTCAGCTCGGCCAGCAGGCTCGCCTCGAAGTCCTCCTGGGTGCCTCCCGATGGATTGACGTAGACGAAGCCGCCCCACTCGGCCGCGCCCATCGGCACCAGGCCGTGATCGGCCCGATCGAAGCCTTCGACCTTGCGCGCCTTGCCCGTCGCCAGCAGCTTGCCGGAGAAGTTGTAGGCCCACTGGTGGTAGGGGCAGACCAGCAGCGGCCGCTCGAGTTGGCCCTGGCCGGCCGGGCAGAGCTCAGCGCCGCGGTGGCGGCAGACGTTGTGGAAGGCCGCCAGCGGGCCATCGTCCTTGCGCACCACGACGATGTTCTTCTCGGCGAGACAACCGGCTTTCCAGCCGTTCGGGGCGGCAATCTCCTCCGAGCGGCAGAACAGTAGCCAGCTCTTGTCCCAGATTTCTGCGATCTCGCGCTTGTACTGTTCAGGGTCGAAGTACCAGCTTACGGGCAGAGAGGGCTCGGCCTTGGCCAGCCCGTTGAAACCAGTCGCTAGAGCCTTATCGTCCGGCATAGCCTTGCCTCCTTGGTATTCGGCGCAGAGGCTAGACTCGCTTCGGGGGCCGGCGCCAGATGGAATCGACAGGGAATCGCATTTTTCTGAACATACGTACACAATGACGCAGAAGCGGCTCTAGCCGCAGGAGGGTCAAGGGTGAGAAGAGGCGAAGCGGCGCCTGGCGAACGCAGCACGCGCGGCCCCTCGCAGATCGCAACCAAACGCCGGCTGCAGATCGTCGAGGCGACCATGCGCTCCATCGTGAAGAAGGGCCTGACCGGCACCACACTGGCCAGCGTGGCCAAGGAGGCCGGCCTCTCGCAGGGCGTCGCCGTCTTCTATTTCAACACCAAGCAGGACCTGCTGAACGAGGTGCTGCGCCACCTCTACGCGCTGTACGACGCGGCCTGGCAGAAAGCGCTGGTAGAGGCCGGCCCGAACCCGCTCGACCGCCTGTTGGCCCTGGTCCGCACCGATTTCGATCCTGACATCTGCTCTCCCGACGCGCTGATCGTCTGGCACGCCTTCTGGGGTGAGGCGGCGGCGCGGCCGCTCTATGCCGGCATCACCGAGGCCTCCGACACCCTCCGCTACGAGGCGCTACGCGAAGCCTGCGCCGAGATCCTGGCGGAGCAAGGCCGCAGCGCGGAGGAGGCCGCCCTGCTGGCCACCGCGATCGATTCCCTGACCGACGGCCTCTGGCTGCGCCTCTACCTCTCGCCCGACCCAAGCAGCCGGCGCGAGGCGCTGGAAGTCTCGGCCAGCGTCCTTGCCGCCAGCCTGCCCGACCAGGCAGAGGCGATCCGGAGCAGCCTGCTGGAGAAATCCAAACCCTAAGATGCCGAGAGGAGGTCCCGGCAGAGCCCCTCGATCGCAGAACGATCGAAGGCACGGCAGGTGACGTCGAACATCGGCCGGTTCTCCGTGGTGTCGCAGGCTGCCGCCAGGCGCGCCTCATCGGCCGGGCCGAGGCCGTCGCCGGCCAGGCTGATCTCCAAGCCCACCTCCCTGAGGAAGGCGTCGTAGGCCTCGGGCAGGGTCGCGGCCAGGGTGGCGTCGTCCCGCCCGCGCCGCTCGATCCCGAAGGCCTCGGCAACCAGGGCGTGGCGCTCCGGCGCCGCCGCAACGTTGCCCGCCAGCGCCACGCGAAGCGAGAGGCCGACGGCGCGACCGTGATGCACGTGACCCACCGTCCCCAGCGCGTGGCCCAGGCCGTGCGCCACCGCGCAGCCGTTGACCCCGATGGCAGCCCCCGCCAGGCAGGCGGCAATCTGCACCTGGCCGCGCGCCTCCAGGTCGCCACCCTCGGCCACCGCACGCGGCAGCCAGCGCCGGACCAGGCCGATGGCACGCATGGCCGTCGGGTCGTTCAGGGGATGGCCCTTGGCGTTGGTCATCGATTCGATGGCGTGCACCAGAGCATCGACACCGGTCGCCGCGGTCAGCCCAGCCGGCAGGCTGGCAGTCAGCTCCGGATCGAGCAGCGCCAGGGCCGGCAGCAGCTCCGGCCCCCAGGCCCAGACCTTGGTGCCGTCGGCCAGCGAGAAGACACAGGTCGCGGTCATCTCGGCCCCGGTCCCGGCCGTGGTCGGGATCGCGATCACCGGCAGCGGTTGCGCCGGGAAGGGCCGGGCCATCAGGGCATAGGCGGCCGCGCCCTTGCCGGCAGGCGCGATCGCGGCGGCGAACTTGCCAACGTCCATGGCCGAGCCGCCGCCCAGCGCGATCACCGCCGTCGCGTCGCAGGCGCGCGCCACCGCGGCGCAGGCATCGACATGCCCTTCGCGCGGGTCGCTGGCAATGTCGCCGAAGACCGTCACCCGGTGACCGGCCGCGCCCAGCCCCTCGGCCAGCCGGCCGGCGAGGCCGGAGCTCACCGCGAAGGGATCGGCGGCGAGCAGCAGTCGCTGGTTCGGCCCCAGCCGGCGCGCGACCTCCTCGCCCAGCCCCCTGCTGCGGCCGATACCGAAAGCGACGGGGACCGCCGCGGGAAGGTCGAAGTTCTGCATGGTCGCTGATCCTGCAAGACGCGTTCCCCGCCTTATGCGCCTTCCCACGCGACTTGCAAGCGGAGAAGAGTCTGGAAACGCCGGCCCACCTCTCCAGTCCGGCATTTCCCCGCAGCCGCCCCTTCGGCTATGGTCTCGCCCGGTCCGCTACCGGACCCGAACAACTGAGGAAGGAAGCGCAGACATGGCCGACTACGTCTCTTGGGTGCTGGAACTCGAGATCCTCGAGGGGCAGGAAGAGGCCTTTCGAGAGCTGATGAAGGAAATGGTCGCTGCGACCGAAGCCAACGAGCCGGGCACCATGAACTATGAGTGGAGCGTCGACGAGGCCGGTAAGCTCTGCGCCATTCACGAGCGCTACGTCGATTCGGCCGCCGTCATGGTGCACATGACCACCTTCGGCAAGGTCTACGCCAAGCGCTTCCTCAGCGTCCTCGCGCCCAAGCGGATGACCGTCTTCGGCTCCCCGGACGAGACGGTGAAGAAGACCCTGGCGGCACTGAAGCCGCTCTACCTGACCGAGGTCGGAGGCTTCGCCCGCGGTTGATGCCCGCGGTTGATAACAGGCGGGGACCGCAGACCGCTCGGGCTCGCGGTCCCCGCTATCCCGCCGTCTAGCTGCCCTTGATCATCTTGATGATGGCCGAGTAGTCGAGTTCGCCGTTACCGCCGTTGACGAAGAGGCCGTAGAGCGCCGCGGCCTCCGCCCCCAGCGGCGTCGAGGCGCCGACCTGGTTGGCGGCTTCCTGCGAGAGGCGCAGGTCCTTCAGCATCAGGGCCGCGGCGAAGCCCGGCTTGTAGTCGCGATTGGCAGCCGCGCTCTCGACGATGCCGGGCACCGGCAGGTGGTTCAGCATGGCCCAGCAGGAACCCGAGGACTTGGACGAGATGTCGAACAGCGCCTTGTCGTCCAGGCCCAGCTTCTCGGCCAGCGCGAAGGCCTCGGAGACGCCCAGCATCGAGATCCCGAGGATCATGTTGTTGCAGACCTTGGCGGCCTGACCGGTGCCCGCGCCGCCGGCATGGATCACGTTGCGCCCCATCTTGGCCAGCAGCGGCTCTGCGCGCGCGAAGGCCTCGGCGCTGCCGCCGCACATGAAGGTGAGAGTGGCCTGCTGGGCGCCGGCGACACCGCCCGAGACCGGGGCGTCGACGAAGGCTTGGCCGGCGGCGGCCGCCGCCTCGTGCACCGTGCGGGCCGAGCCCACGTCGATGGTAGAGGAATCGATCAGCAGGCTGCCCTTGGGCGTTTTCGCCAGCAGTCCCTCCTCGCCCAGGTAGAGTCCGCGCACGTGCTGCCCGGCCGGCAGCATGGTGACCACGACCTCGGCCGAGGTCACCGCCGCGATCGGGTTCTCCGCCACGGTGACGCCCGCGGCCGCGGCCTGCTCCAGCGCCGCCGGCGAGAGATCGAATCCGGTCACTGCGTGACCTGCCTTCACCAGGTTCGCCGCCATCGGGCCGCCCATGTTGCCCAGTCCGATAAAGCCGATCACAGCCATCGTTTCTCCTCCCGTCGCTTGCGTCTCAAAGCGACAGAGGCTTGGCACGGTCAGCCGGCAAGAGGCAAGAAGAAGAGCGCGAGGTTGACCAGAAAGGCCAGGCCCCAGACCGCCGACCGGAGGCTGCCGCGGTCGGCCAGGTAGGCCGCGACGAAGACCAGGCGCAGCGCCAGAAAGGCCAGCGCCAGGCCGTCGCGCCAGCCGTCCAGGTCGGAATAGCCCTGCGCCACCAGCACCCCGGCGGCGAAGGGAGCGAAGGCCTCCAGCGCGTTCTGGTGGGCCGCCTGGGCGCGGGCGGCCAGCCCGGTCAGCCGGGCCTGCTGCTGGCGCGGATTGTTGTTGTCGTAGTGGCCTTCCTGCGCGATCGCCCCGCGCACTGACCACCAGCGCACCGCATAGGCGGAGAAGAGGAAGGCGAGCAGACAGCCGACGGCAACGGTCATCGCCGCTCTCCCAGTTTCTCGCGCGTTGCGCTCTGTTTGAGTCGGCGCCGGCCCGCACCCCCGCCCGGCCGCCCACGGAAGCATCCTGGCAATGGACGGCCGGGCGGGGGTGCGGGCCGGTGCCGTGTCAACTCAACATACCTCTAGAAGGTCAGGTCGCGCTCGCCCAGCGAGGCGAACCAGGCCTCGACCGCGGCGACGTTGACCTCGGCCAGGCTGGCCGGCGACCACTCGGGCGCATGGTCCTTGTCGACCAGCACGGCGCGGATGCCCTCGTAGAAGTCGCGGCCGGGGCGCATGGCCGCCTGCGACATGCGGTACTCCATCACCATGCAGGCGTCGAAGTCGAGGGCGGCGCCGCGGCGGAGCTGCTCGAAGGCCACCTTCATCGAGGTGGGGGAGCGCTTGGCCAGGGTGGCGAGCGTCGCCTCGGCCCAGTCGTCGCCCTCGGCCTCCAGCGCCGCGATCACCGCCTCGACGCTCTCCTTGCCACCGAAGCAACGGTCGATCGCGGGCTGCAGCTCGGCCAGCTTGCCGGGCTCGGCCGGCTCGGCCAGCAGGGGCTTCAGCGCGGCCTCGGCGGCGGCCAGGCCCTGGCCCCAATCGGCGGCCGCCAGCGCCTCGACCACTGCCTCTTCGGCGCCGCCGGCCAGGTTATGGGTGGCGATGCCGGCGGTCAGGCAGTCGGCCGCCTTCAGGCGCTCGCCGGTCAGCGCCAGGTAGAGGCCCAGCGCGCCCGGCAGGCGCGGCAGGAAATAGGAGCCACCGACGTCGGGGAAGAGGCCGATTGCGGTCTCCGGCATCGCGAAGAGGGTCATCGGGCCGGCCAGCCGCAGGTCGCCGTGCACCGAGAGGCCGACGCCGCCGCCCATGGTGATGCCGTCGATCAGCGCGATGTAGGGCTTCTCAAAGGTATGAATGCGGCGGTTGAGCTGGTACTCCTCGCGGAAGAAGTCGGCCGCCAGGTGGCCGGGCTTACCGGGCGCGTGCAGGCCGTCCTGGCCGGCGCTCCAGACCGCCCGCACGTCGCCGCCGGCGCAGAAGGCGCGCTCGCCGGCACCGCGGATCGCCACCGCGGCGACCGCGGGATCCGCCGCCCAGGCGTCGAGCTGCGGGTGCATCTCGCGGATCATGGTCAGGGTCAAGGCGTTCAGCGCCTTGGGACGGGTCATGGTGATCAGGCCCAGCGGCCCGCTGGTCTCAAAGGAAATCTCGTCGCTCACTGCCCCACTCCGGATGTTTCGGCGGCTCGGGTTAGCAGAGCCAGCGCCCCGCGCCAAGTCTCGCGGCGTCGCCCGGCCCGATGGGGGCGGGCCATCCGTCATTTGACAAGTCGCTGTCCTTGGCATGATCTTTCTTGCAGAGGACCCAGAGCGTGAAGAGGTCCCGAGGAGGAAGCCATGACATCGGAGGGGCCAGCACTGCTGCCCTGTCTAGCCAGGCCAGTGGCCAGGGGCTGGTCGCGGCGCGGGCTGATCCTCGCCGGCGGCGGCCTGCTGCTGTCCGGCCCGGCGCTCGCACAGACCGACAGGAACGCCGGCGGGGGCAGGATCATTCGCTTCGGCCTCACCCCTGTGTTCCTGAACGACGATCTGGTGCTGCTGCAGGCGATCAAGAGTTACCTGGAGCGCGCCACCGGCTACGGCATCGAGCTGGTGACCCGGCGCACCTATCAGGAGGTCACGGCCCTGCTGATCTCCGGCCAGCTCGAGGCCGCCTGGATCTGCGGCTTTCCCTATGTCCAGTATCGCGAGTCCCTGGCGCTGATCGCCGTGCCGGAGTGGAACGGCCGGCCGCTCTATCAGTCCTACATCATCGTGCCGGCGGAGCGGCCGGTGCAGGACGTGGCCGATCTGCGCGGCGACATCCACGCCTTCTCGGACCCCGATTCCAACTCCGGCTATCTGGTGACAAACGCCCTGCTGGTGGAGCGGGGCTGGGACCCCGAGACCTTCTTCCGCAAGACGCTCTTCACCTATGGCCATCGCAACGTGATCCGCGCCGTCGCCTCCGGGCTGGTGCAGTCGGGCAGCGTCGACGGCTATGTCTGGGCGGTGATGCAGGAGATCGAGCCGGAGCTGGTGCGCAAGACCAGGATCCTGCGCAAGTCCGAATGGTTCGGCTTTCCGCCGGTGGCGACCAGCAGGGCGCTGGCCGACAGCGACGCGATCCGGGCGCTGCGCCTCGCGCTGCTGAACTCGCCGGACTCCGAGGACGGACAGCGGATGCTCCACCTGCTGCGCCTGACCGGCTTCTGCGAGGCCGAGCCCTCGCTCTTCGACCTGGTCGCCGAGAAGGTCATGGTCCTGCACGGAGCCTCCTAGAGTATGGCGAGCCTCGACCAAACCGGCACGCAGGCTGCCCCTCTCTCGTCCCGCTGGGCGGTGCTGCGTTGGTTCGAGGCCCTGCCCACCACCCTGAGGATCCCGCTGATCGTGATCCTGCTGATGGTGGCGGTCTCCCTGGTCATCTCCGAGCGCGTCCTGGACCGCCTGTCGCGCACGCAGGAGAGCTATCTGCAGGGCCTGGCCACCTCCTATCTCGATGCGCTGGCCTCCTCGATCTCCCCCTCGGTGCTGCGCCAGGATAGCTGGGAGATCTTCGACACCCTGGAGCGCATGACGCCCAAGGCGGTGCCCGTGGAACCCAGCGAGACGGTGGTGACGGCAGGCGATGGCCTGGTGCTGGCCTCCGACAAGCCCCAGCTGCATCCCACCCTGCAGCCCCTGCCCGCGGCCTTCCTGGCGCGCTTCCAGGAGCCCGGCGTCAACCTCGATACCGACAGCGGCCGCGGCTATCAGGTGCGGGACATCGACCATCAGGGCCAGACCATCGGCCGGGTCTACGTCGTCTTCGATGCCTCCGCCCTGCTCGGTGAGCGCCGGCAGGTGCTGCTGACCCTGATCGCCACCAACGCGCTCTTGACCGCCGTCCTGGCGCTGGTCGGCTTTGTCGCCGTCAGGCGCATGGTCCGACCGATGCAGGTGCTGCAGAACCACATGGAAGAGGCCGCCGCCGGCCACCTGCGGCCGGTCGCGCCGGAGGACTTCCCGCACCACAACCGCGACGCCCAGCGCATGTTCGCCTCCTTCAACGCGCTGGTCAGCGCCGAGGAGGAACGCGAGCGGCTGGAACGCCAGCTGGCGCAGGAAGAGCGGCTGGCCAGCCTCGGGCGGCTGGCCTCCGGCATGGCGCACGAGATCAACAATCCCCTGGGCGGCCTGCTGACCGCCACCGACACCCTGCAGAAGCACGGCGAGCGCGCCGAGGTGCGCCTGCAGGCCGTCGCCCTGCTGCACCGCGGCCTGCTCGGCATCCACGACCTGGTGCAGACCGCCCTGGCGATCTATCGCCCGGAACGCTCGAGCCGCTCCATGACCGCGAAGGACGTGGAGGACCTTGGCCTGCTGCTGGCGCCGGAACTACAGCGCAAGCACCAGCAGCTCGAGATCGAATCGGCCGAGCCGTGGGAGGAGGCGGCCTACCTGCCGGCCGGTCCGCTGCGCCAGGCGATCCTGAACCTGCTGCTGAACGCCTGCGCCGCCTCGCCCGAGGCAGCCACGATCGGGCTGGCTATCCGTTCGACGCAGAATGGCGTCTGTGTTAGCGTCGAGGATTGCGGAAGCGGTCTGCCTGCAGCCCTGCGGGGGATGCTGACCTCGGAGGAGCGGCTACGGTCGCCGGAGGGCTTCACCGGCTTGGGCCTCTGGGTGGTGCGCCAGATCGCCGACGAGCTGAACGCCAGGATCACCGTACAAGGCCGGGAACCGAGCGGCACCAGGATCACGCTGACCCTTCCCCCGAGCCGTCTGGAGGCAACCGGACATGCAGGCTAGCACGCTACAGATCGGGCTGGTGGAGGACGATCCCATCATGGGCGCGTCGATGGTGCAGCGCCTGGGCCTGGAAGGCCATGCGGTCGAATGGTGGCAAAGCGGCAGCGCCGCGCTGGCCTCCAAGCGCCTGCCGCAGAAAGACATCGTGGTCTGCGACCTGCGCCTGCCCGACCTGGACGGCGCAGAGGTCTTTCGCATCGCCAGCGCTGCAGAAGACGCCCCGCCCTTCCTCTTCGTCACCGGCTTCGGCGAGATCGACCAGGCGGTCCAGCTCATGCGCATGGGCGCCTGCGACTACGTCACCAAGCCCTTCGCCTTCGAGGACGTCCTGGCACGGCTGCAGCGTTTCGCTCGGCCGGCGCCCGCCGGACCCGAGCCGGTGCTGGGCCCCTCGCGCGCCATGGCCGAGGCGGAGACGGTGCTGGCCCGCTATGCCAAGACCCGGCTGCCGGTCCTGATCACCGGCGAGACCGGGGTGGGCAAGGAGGTGGCGGCCCGCCTGCTGCACAGGCTGTCGCCGCCGGGCCCCTTCATGGCGGTCAACTGCGCCGCGATCCCCGGCGAGCTGCTGGAGAGCGAGATCTTCGGGCACGAGCGCGGCGCCTTCACCGGCGCCGAGCGCCAGCACCTGGGCTATGCCGAGCGGGCCGGCGAGGGTGTCCTCTTCCTCGACGAAATCGGCGAGATGCCCCCGGTCCTGCAGCCCAAGATCCTGCGCCTGATCGAAGAGCAGCAGTTCCACCGCGTCGGCGGCGAACGGCCCTGCCGCTTCCGTGGCCGCATCGTCGCCGCCACCCATCGCGACCTGCAGGGCGAAAGTTTGGGCGAAGGCACGATCGCCGGCCTGCGGGCCGACCTCTTCTACCGGCTCTCGGTCCTGACCCTGGCGATCAAGCCCCTGCGCGAGCGGCGGGACGACATCCTCTGGCTGATGCGGCGGCTGCTGGCCACGGCCTCGGAGGTGCAGCAGCGCTCCTTCCGCGGCTTCACCTCGGACGCCGAGGAACGCGCCCTGGATCATGCCTGGCCCGGCAACGTCCGCGAGCTGCGCAACAGGATCGAGCGCGCCGTGGCGCTGGCCGAGGGGCCGTGGATCGGCTGCAGGGATCTCTTCCCGGAAGAGGCGGAAGCCAGCGCAGCCCCCTTCGCCTCGCTCGCCGATACCCGGCAGGCCGCCGAGAAGCGGCAGATCGAACGCGCCCTGGAGATGACCTCCGGCCGCATGCAGGAGGCAGCCAAGCTGCTCGGCATCTCGCGCACCACACTCTGGGAAAAGATCACCCACTTCGGCATCGCCGTCGAGTGAGGCCCGCGCGTTCGGGTGGTGTTTGCTCGCTGCTTGAAAGGTTCTTCCCGGCAAAAGTCTGATGGTCCTCCGGTCCGGACGTCCGGAATCCCGAACAAACACCCTGACAACGTTCGTCCTTCCGAACGCCGTCGCTTCTCCCGTCCCAAGCAGCCCGCATAAATATCTGATTTCATTAGATACAAACTTTGGCACGACCCTTGCTTTACCGGGAGCAACAGCAAAAGGACCTGCAAGGGAGGATCTCATGAAACGCTGTGACAAGTTGGTGGAAGTGGGACGACGACAGTTCCTGCGTGGCGGCGGCGCCGCTGCGGTCGGCGTGGTGACGGTCGCCAGCCTGCCGGCCAGGCCGGCCAAGGCGGCCGGTGGTGCCGCGCTGCTGAGCTACCCCTCGAACCGGCTCGCCAACCTCTCCGAACTGGTCGCCAACGAGCCCCTGGACGTCGCCTATCCCGACGAGGAGGCGCCCGGCGTGCTGCTGAAGCTGGGCAAGCCGGTGGCCGGCGGCGTCGGTCCCGACGGCGACATCGTCGGCTTCACCGTCGTCTGCCCGCACAAGGGCTTCCCCCTGGCCTACGACACGGCGAGCCGCACGATGAACTGCCCGGGGCACTTCTCGGTCTTCGACGTGGAGGCCGGCGGCCAGGAGACCTTTGGCCAGGCCACGCAGAACCTGCCGCAGTACGTCCTGCGGGTGGACGACAAGGGCGACATCTATGCGGAGGGCGTGGACGAGCTGCTCTACGGGCGGCTCTCCAACGTTCTGGGAGGGAACTGATCATGGCCTACAAGCGACAGATCGGACGCCTGCCGATCATCCCGGCGGACGCCAAGAAGCAGAACGTCACCTGCCACTATTGCATCGTCGGCTGCGGCTACCACGCCTACAGCTGGCCGGTGAACAAGCAGGGCGGCACGGCCCCGGACAGCAATGCCTTCGGCGTCGACCTGAACGAGCAGCAGCCGGCCGAGACCGCGGCCTGGTATGCGCCCTCGATGTACAACATCGTGAAGCAGGACGGCAAAGACGTGCACCTTGTGATCAAGCCGGACAAGGCCTGCGTGGTGAACTCCGGCCTGGGTTCGGTGCGCGGTGCACGCATGGCCGAGAACCGTCGCTCCGACGTCACCGGCACGCAGCAACAGCGCCTGACCGATCCCCTGGTCTGGCGCTACGGCACCTGGCAGCCGACGAGCTGGGAGGACGCGCTCGACCTCGTCGCCCAGGTGACGGCCCGGGTCATCCGCAAGGACGACGAGAATGACCTCTTCGTCTCCATGTTCGATCACGGCGGCTCGGCCGGCGGTTACGAGAACACCTGGGGCACCGGCAAGCTCTACTTCGGCTCGATGAAGGTGAAGAACTGCCGGATCCACAACCGGCCGGCCTACAACTCCGAGGTCCACTCGACCCGCGACATGGGCGTCGGCGAGCTGAACTACTGCTACGAGGACTACGAGCTCACAGACGCGATCTTCATGGTCGGCGCCAACTCGCTGGAGACGCAGTCCAACCTCTTCCTGAACCACATGATCCCCGGCATGCGCGGCGACACACTGGGCAAGAAGCAGGAGCAACTCCCCGACGAGCCGCACCCGCAGACCAAGGTGGTCATCGTCGACCCGCGCCGCACGGTCACCCTCAACGCCTGCGAGGCGACCATCGGCAAGGAGAACGTGCTGCACCTGGCACTCAACAGCGGCACCGACCTGGCGCTCTTCAACACCCTCTTCACCTACATCGCTGACCAGGGCTGGGTGGACCAAGACTTCATCGAGGGCTCGACCTTCCAGGACGGCACCGCACAGGCGGAGGATGCGGCCCATCCCTGCGCGCTCGGCAGCCTGGCGCTGGCCAGGGAGGCCTGCAAGATGTCGCTGGCCGAGGGCGCCAAGATCTGCGGGCTGGCCGAGGCGGATATCGTCAAGGCGGCCGAGTGGATCGCCAAGCCCAAGGAGGGCGGCCATCGCCGCCGCTGCGTCTTCCCCTACGAGAAGGGCATCATCTGGGGCAACGACAACTACCGCACCATCGGCGCGCTGGTGAACATTGGCCTGCTGACCGGCAACATCGGCCGGCCCGGCGGCGGCGTGGTTCGTCTCGGCGGCCATCAGGAGGGCTACATGCGCCCCTCCGATGCGCATGTCGGCCGGCCGGCGGCCTACATCGACGACCTGCTGATCAAGGGCCAGGGCAAGGTGCACCACATCTGGGCCTGCGACCACTACAAGACCACCCTGAACGCCACCGAGTTCAAGCGGGTCTACAACCAGCGCACCAACCTGGTGAAAGCGGCGATGGATGGAGCAGCCGGCAAGCCTCGGGCGGAGCTGGTCGATGCCATCGTCGCCGCGATCGAGGCCGGCGGTCTCTTCTCGGTCAACGTCGACATCATCCACTCGCAGATCGGTCAGGCCGCGCACGTGATCCTGCCGGCGGTGGAATCGGGCGAGATGAACCTCACCTCGATGAACGGCGAGCGGCGCATGCGCCTGACCGAGAAGTACATGGACGGTCCCGGCTCGGCCAAGCCGGACTGCCTGATCGCCGCGGCCCTGGCGCAGAACCTGGAGCGGGTGCTGACCGCCACCGGCCAGGCCGACTATGCCAAGCAGTTCCAGGGCTATGACTGGAAGACGGAAGAAGACGCCTTCATGGACGGCTACTACGCCAACACCGGCGAGATCGTGACCTACGACCGCCTGCGTGCCATGGGCAACAACGGCGTCCAGGAACCGGTCACCGCCTATGAGGACGGCAAGCTGATCGGCACCAAGCGTCTCTACAGCGACGGCAGCTTCGGCACGGCCGACAAGAAGGCGCGCTTTTGCGCCGGCGCCTGGCGTGGGCTGGAGGCGCCCGGCAAGGCGGAGGAGAAGGCCAAGTTCGCCTATCTCATCAACAACGGCCGCTCCAACATCAACTGGCAGAACTGGTTCCTGGACCAGGACAACGACTTCGTCAGCGACCGCTATCCCTATCCCTTCATCGAGTTGAACCCCGACGACATGGCCGAGCTGGGCGCGAAGCCGGGCGACCTGCTGGAGGTGGTGAACGATGCCGGCGCCACCCAGGCCATGGCCTATCCGACCCCCACGGCCAAGCGCAAGGAGGCCTTCATGCTCTTCGCCGCGCCGACGGGGACCCAGGGCAACGTGGTCGACAACGGGGTCAATACCCTGGTGCTGCCGAACTACAAGCAGACCTGGGGCGACATCCGCAAGATCTCCGACGCCCCGGCCTCGGTGAAGCACCTCTCCTTCAAGTCGAAGGAGTACAAGGCGGGCTAGAGACGCAGCGAGGGCCGCCCACCGACAGTGTGGGCGGTCCTCGATCTCGTTCTCTGCAAGGCCTCAGTCCTTCAGGAGCTGCCGGGCGATGATGACCCGCATGATCTCGTTGGTGCCCTCCAGGATCTGGTGCACCCTGAGATCGCGCAGGTAGCGCTCGATCGGGAAGTCCTTGAGATAGCCGTAGCCGCCGTGCAGCTGCAGGGCTTGGTTCACGATGTCGAAGGCACGGTCGGTCGCCAGGCGCTTGGCCATGGCACAGGCCACCAGCTTGTCGGACGCCTCCTGGTCCAGCTTGCCGGCGGCACGGCGCACCATCAGACGGGCAGCCTCCAGCTCGGTCGCCATGTCGGCCAGGCGGAACTGCAGGGCCTGGAACTCGGCCAGCGCCTGGCCAAACTGCTTGCGCTCCTTCACGTAGGCGAGCGCGGCCTCCAGCGAGGCGCGCGCGCCGCCCAGCGAACAGGCGGCGATGTTCACCCGGCCGCCGTCGAGGCCCATCATCGCGATCTTGAAGCCGTCGCCCTCCTGGCCCACCAGGTTCTCGGCCGGGACCTCGGCATCCTCGAAGGTGACCATGGCGGTCGGCTGGCTGTTCCAGCCCAGCTTGCGCTCCTGCGCGCCGAAGGAGAGGCCGGGCGTGTCCTTCGGCACCACCAGGGTGGAGATGCCCTTGGGGCCGGCCGCCCCGGTGCGGCACATCACGACGTAGATGTCGGAACGGCCGCCGCCGGAGATAAAGGCCTTGGCCCCGTTCAGGACGTAGCGGTCGCCCTTCCGCTCCGCCCGGGTCTTCAGCGAGGCCGCGTCCGACCCGGCGCCGGGCTCGGTCAGGCAGTAGCTGGCGAAGTGCTCCATGGTCATCAGGGTCGGCAGCACCCGCTGGCGCAGGTCATCGCTGCCGAAGCGGTCGACCATCCAGGCGGCCATGTTGTGGATCGAGATGTAGGCCGCGGTCGAGGGACAGGCGGCGGCCAGCTCCTCGAAGACGATGGCGGCGTCGCTCCGGGTCAGCGCGCTGCCGCCGACGTCCTCGCGGCAGTAGATCCCGCCGAAGCCCAGCGCCGCAGCCTCGCGCAGGGTCTCCTCCGGAAAGATCTTCTCCTCGTCCCAGCGCGCCGCATGCGGCAGCATCTCGCCCTGGGCGAAGGCCCGGGCCGCTTCCTGGATCGCGCGCTGCTCTTCGTTCAGATCGAAAGGCATGGTCTCACTCTATGCCGGCCCGGAATAAAAGCCTAGCGGGGGATCAAGACGCTGTAGTCGAGATCCAGCACCACCGCGGGGTCGCGCTTGCCGTCCTCGGTCTTGTCGGGGAAGTCGGCGCAGGCGCAGTCCTTGACCCCGACGGTACGCAGGCGCAGCACGCCGGCGTCGCTGCGTCCCGGCAGCTCCTGCTTCTCCAGCACCTCGCTCCAGGCATAGACGGTGTTGCCGGCGAAGCAGGGGGCGGTGTGGCTGCCACCGTTCAGCGCCAGCACCTTCACCGCGTTGCCGAGCCCGTTGAAGCTGAGCGCGCGCGCCTGGCTGATGACGTGGCCACCGTAGATCAGCCGGCGGCCGAAGCGGCCCTGGCCCTCGACGTGCTGGTTGAAATGCACCCTGGCCGTGTTCTGATAGAGGCGGGTGGCGAGCTGGTGCTCGGCCTCCTCCATGGTCATGCCGTCGACATGGTCGATGCGCTCGCCCACCGCGTAGTCGTCGAAGCGGTGCGGGCTGCCGGCCAGCACCTCGTCATAGGCGCCGAAGCTCAGGCCCTCCGGCAGCAGGTAGTCGGCCGGGGCCACCGCCTTCGCCAGGCTCGGCACGGTCGGCTCCGGCGCCGGGCTCGCCTTGTCGCGCTTGCGCACCAGGACCCAGCGGACGTAGCGCAGCACCTCTTCGCCGCGCTGGTTCCGGCCCACCGTGCGCACGTAGACGATGCCGCTGTCGCCGGCCGAGGTCTCCTTCAGACCGATCACCTCGCTCACCGCGCTCAGGCTGTCGCCGGGATAGACCGGCAGACCGAAGACGCCCTCGGCATAGCCGAGGTTGGCGACCGCGTTCAGCGAGATGTCGGTCACCGTCTTGCCGAAGACCAGGTGGAAGACCAGGAAGTCGTCCAGCGGCGCCCCCGGCAGGCCCAGGCTCTGGGCGAAGCTGTCGGCGCTCTGCAGCGCGAAGCGGCTGCCGTAGAGCGCCTGATAGAGGCCGCGATCACCCTCCGTCGCGGTGCGCGGCGTCGCGTGGCGCAGCACCTGACCCAGGCTGAAGTCCTCAAAGAAGTTGCCGCTACCCGTCTTGGCGCCCATCCGCGCGTCGTCCCCTCTTGAAAAGCGGCCAGCCCCGCCTGCCGGCGGGCGGGAAACCAGGCCGCAACTGCCAGATTTACAAAGGCCGCCGCTCTAAGCCGCCTGGGCGGCAATGGCCTCGGCCAGCGCCACCATGCGCTTGGCCGTCTCGACATGCAGGTTCTCGATCAGCTTGCCGTCGAGGACCACGACGCCCTTGCCCTCGGCCGCCGCCGCGGTAAAGGCCTCGATGATCCGACGGGCCTGGTCCACTTCCGCCTCACTCGGCGAGAAGACCTCGTTGGCGGGGCCCAGGGTCTTGGGGTGGATCAAGGTCTTGCCGTCGAAGCCCAGCTCCTTGCCCTGCACGCAGGAGGCCCGGAAGCCCTCGTCGTCGGCGAGATCCAGGTGCACGCCGTCCAGGATCGAGAGGCCATAGGCGCGGGCCGCCAGCAGGCAGATCGAGAGCGAGGTCAGCACCGGCAGGCGCTGGGTGGTGTGGGCCGCCTGCAGCTCCTTCACCAGGTCGGAGGTGCCCATCACCAGGCAGCCGATGCGATGGCTGGCCGAGGCCACCTCCTTGGCGTTCAGGATGCCGAGCGGGGTCTCCATCATGCACCAGATCGGCAGGTCGGCGGGGCCGCCCGACTGGTTCAGCTTGGCCTCGGCGGCCATCACCATCTCGCGGGTCTCGACCTTGGGCAGCAGGATCGCGTCGGCGCCAGCGGTCGCGACCGCCGCCAGGTCGTCGGCGCCCCAGGGGCTGTCCAGCCCGTTCACCCGGATCACCAGCTCACGGTGCCCATAGCCGCCGCCCTTCACGGCGTCGACCACCTGCTGGCGCGCCAGAGCCTTGGAGTCGGGGGCGACGGCGTCCTCGAGGTCGAGGATCAAGGCATCGGCCGGCAGGTCCTTGCCCTTCTCCAGCGCGCGGGCGTTGGAGCCCGGCATATAGAGGACGGAACGACGGGGACGGGCGTTTTCGGTCATACCGCTTCGCTCTGCTTTTGCTGTTCGTGGATGTGCTGCTATGGCGCGCCAGATCATAGGCAGCCTTGCCGTCATGGCAAGAGTTGCGACGTCAAAAACGTTGCCAGGCCGTCCGCCAGAACCTAAGCAGGGAGGCTTGCGCTCCTCTCCGGTGCGGACCCTCCCAGATCAGCGGATCGGCCTTATCATGCAGATCGTCTCCGTCTCCAGCCATGTCGCCTTCGGGCATGTCGGCAATGCGGCACTCAGCTTTCCGCTGCGTCGCCTGGGGGTCGAGGTCGTGCCGGTGATGACGGTGCTGCTGTCCAACCACCTGGGATACGAGCGCTACGGCGGGCAGATCCTGCCGGGCGAGATGGTAGCCAAGGTGCTGGCCGGCCTGACCGAGCTGGGCGTGATCACCCAGAGTGACGGCTTGCTCTCCGGTTTCCTCGGCACGCCGGAAGCGACCCTGGCGACCGCCGAGGCCGCCGCCGCCTTCAAGGGCGCGCACCCCGACCGCCCCTTCTGCCTGGACCCGGTGCTGGGCGACCGCGGCAAGGGGCTCTACATGCCCGCAACCGTCGTCGAGGCGATGCACACGCACCTGCTGCCGCACGCGCAGATGATGACGCCCAACCTCTTCGAGCTGGAGACCCTGTCGGGCCGGACGGTCGAGACCCGCGCCGACACCATCGCCGCCGCCCGCGCGCTGATCGCCCGCGGCCCTGACGCCATCCTGGCGACCTCTGCCCACACCCAGGAGACCGCGGCCGGCCGCTCCGAGGTGGTGCTGACCACGGCGCAGGAGGCCTGGCTGCTCTCGACCGAGCACCTCACCTTCACCATCGAGCCCAACGGTTCCGGCGACCTCTTAGCGGCGCTCTGGCTCTACGAGGTCCTGACCGGCCACAGCTACCTGCAGGCCGCCCAGCGTGCGCTCGCCCGCCTGCACGGCCTCTTGCGTGCGACCGCGGCCAAGGACCGCCGCGAGCTGATCATGGTGGAAGCACAGGACAGCTTCGCCGCCGAGCCCGACCTCGGCCACGTCCACAGCGAGGCGCTCTAGGCGAAACCGGAGCGCGTTGCGCTCCTGTTGAAGTCAGCACCGGCCCGCACCCCCACCCGGCCGCCCAAGTCCCAGGATACTTTCGTGGGCGCCGCCTGGAACGACCGGGTGGGGGTGCGGGCCGGTGCCGCGTAGACGCTAGACCGGCTGCGGCTGGCCTTTTTCGATGAACTTGGGCCAGCGGCCCTCCTTCTTGGCCTGGACCGCCAGTGGCAGGTCGCGCTTCACCCGGTCGAAGACGCTGTCCCAGTCGTTCGCCTTGGGCTGGCGGATCAGCTTCATCGAGGGATACCAGTAGGTGTCCTCGCTCTCCCAGCCGTACATCCAGTAGGGCACGAAGTTCAGCAGATTCCAGATCGGCTTGCGCAGGCAGCCGCAGAGATGCGCGACTGAGCTGTCGGTCATGATCACCAGGTCCAGGTCCTCGATGATCGCCGCGGTCTCGGCGAAGTCATTCACCAGGCGGCCGGCGTCCAGCATCACGCTGGAGGCGCCGCTCGAGTCGATCTCGTCCTCGCGCGGGCCTTTCTGCAGGCTCACCAGCTGAATGCCGTGGGTCTCGCCCAGCTCCAGGAAGCGCTCGGCGGTCGACGAGCGCTTGCGGTTGTTCTTGAAGGTGACGCTGCCCGACCAGATCACCCCGACCTTGAAGCGGTCGCCGGCCGGACCGAGGATGGTCTTGGCCTTGGCGCGCGCGTCCGGCGGAATGTTGAAGCGCGGCAGCGGCGGCATGTTCTTGTCGGTGATCTCCAGGATCCGCGGCAGGTCCAAGAGCGAGCAGGCATAGTGCATCGGCGGCGCCTGCTCCTCGATCGGGTGCACCTTGTCCAGCCCCTCAATGCCCTGGAACAACCGCATCAGCGGCGTCTTGGCCAGCAGCACCACCTCGCCGCCGCGCGCCTTCACCAGCGGCAGGAAGCGGGTCGAGAGGATGGTGTCGCCGAAGCCCTGCTCGGGATGGATCACCAGGCGCTTGCCCTTGAAGTCCTCGCCCAGCCAGCGCGGCACGCGGGCACGCTTCGGCGGCGCCTGGTCCAGCCGGTAGCGCCACTCGTAGCCGGTCCAGCCCTCCTCGAAGTCCTCCAGGTGCAACAGCACCACCGCCCGGTCCCAGCGATAGCTGAGCTCACGCGGGGCGAGGCGGATGGCGAGGTCGAAGTCGGCCAGCGACTCCTTGAACATGCCGGCCTCGCGCTTGGCGACGGCGCGGTGATGGATCCAGGCCGGGTTGCGCGGATCCAGCTTCACCGCCTTGTCGTGCGCCTCGACCGACTCCTCGACCCGGTCCAGGTCCTTCAGGACGTTGCCCAGGTTGCTCCAGTAGCCGGCCGCGTTGGGCTGCAGCTCCAGCGCACGATGCTGGGCCGCGATCGAGGCCTCGAACAGGTTGAGCGAGCGCAGCGCCGCACCCAGGTTCGACCAGACGGCGTGATCCTTGGGCTGGACCTGGAGATAGCGCCGGTAGTGCTTGACGGTCTCTTCCAGATCGCCCTGGCGGTGCAGCGAGAGACAGCGGTCGCGTAGCGCCGCCAGACCCTCGCGCGCGATGGCGCCGCTGGCCTGGCGCACCGGGCGCGGGGCCGAGGGGCGCGGGGCGGAAAGCCGAGGTCCCTCGGACTTGGTTTCCGCCGGCTTGGAGTCCACCGCTTTGGACTCCGTCGGGCGCGCCTCTTCAGCGCCGGCTTTCGGGGCAGGTGCTGCCGCAGAGGGAGCCGCAGATGGCTTGATCGGCGCTTTCGCTTCCGCTTCCGGCGGCGGCGGCGCCCAGTCTTCTTCGGCCTCACTCATCGACAACGCTCCTGCCCCTCTGTCACTTCTGTCCGGCAGACGCTTTGCCTGGAGCAGCACAACCGCTCGGCTGCGATGCTCCAGGCCGTTGTTCAACACGCAAATCGTCGTCGCAGCCGTTTCCGCCTGCTCGGGATTTGCTCTAGTTCAGATAGTCGGCGACCAGAGTCTCCGCGATCTGAACCGTGTTGAGCGCCGCACCTTTGCGCAGGTTGTCCGAGACCACCCAAAGGTTCAAGCCGTTCTCGATGGTCGGGTCCTGCCGCAGGCGGCTGACGAAGACCTTGTCCTCGCCTGCCGATTCCTTCGGCGTTACATAGCCGCCATCGGTGTGATGGTCCACCACCGCGACGCCAGGCGCAGCACGCAGGGCCTCGCGCGCCTCGTCGACGTCGATCGGACCGTCGAACTCGACGTTCACCGCCTCGGCATGACCGATGAAGACGGGGACGCGTACGCAGGTGGCGGTCAGGCGGATCGCCGGGTCGAGAATCTTCTTGGTCTCGACCGTCATCTTCCACTCTTCCTTGGTCGAGCCGTCGTCCATGAAGACGTCGATCTGCGGGATGACGTTGAAGGCGATCGGCTTGGGAAAGCGCTCCGGCGAAATCGGGTCGTTCACGTAGATCGCCCGGGTCTGACGGAACAGCTCGTCCATCGCATCCTTACCCGCGCCCGACACCGACTGGTAGGTGGCGACCACCACGCGCTCGATCGGCACCAGGTCGTGCAGCGGCTTCAGCGCGGTCACCAGCTGGATGGTCGAGCAGTTCGGGTTGGCGATGATGTGGCGGCGCTGATAGCCGACCAGCGCATGCGGATTGACCTCCGGCACCACCAGCGGCACGTCGGGGTCCATGCGGAAGAAGGAGGTGTTGTCGATGATCACCGCACCCTTCTTGGCCGCAGCCGGCGCGTACTCGGCAGAGACCTTGGCACCCGGCGAGGAGAGGACCAGGTCGGTGCCTTTGAAGTCGTAAGTCGAGAGATCCTGCACTTTCAGCACATTTTCCTCGCCATAAGAGACTTCGGCCCCGACGCTGCGCGACGATGCGAGCGCCACCACGTCGTCAGCCGGGAAGTCGCGCTCGGCCAGGGTCTGCAGGATTTCCCTGCCGACATTCCCGGTCGCACCGACTACGGCAACGCGATAGCCCATCGTTCCAACTCCTCCTTCTGGGTCGCAACCCTTGCTGCGCCGTCGCCCATCGACGGCGTCCAACTCTCTGTTTGCCAAGACAAATCGGCAGGTAGGACTACACCCTCCGGCGGCATTGTCCACTAGACCCGGACCGGAGAGAGCCCTACATCAGCACAGCAACTAGGGGGACAGGGGCCGGCTTGGCAAGAGGCTTCGCGTGCAAGGCGGCCATTCGGAGCGTAGAGTCGGGCGACGATGGCGAGCAAGATCGAGACCTACAAGGACTTCTGGCCCTTCTACCTGGGGGAGCACAGGCGTGGCCTCACCCGGCTGATCCACGTGGCCGGGACCGGACTGGGCCTGCTGCTGCTGCTGCTGTCGATCATCACCGGGAGCTGGTGGCTGCTGCTGGCCGCCCTGGTCAGTGGCTACGGCTTCGCCTGGCTCTCGCACCTGCTGGTGGAGAAGAACCGCCCGGCGACCTTCACCCATCCCCTCTGGTCCTTCGTCAGTGACCTGCGCATGTTCGCGCTCTTCTGCCAGGGCAAGCTGGAGCGCGAGGTCCAGCGCCACGGCATCTCGCTACGGGAGTAGCGAGCCTTTTCCTGGAACGGCGCCGGCCCGCCCCCCGGCCCGACCGCCCAATACCAGGAGACTTCTGTGGGCCGCCGGGCGGGGGTGCGAAAGCCGGAGGCTTCCGGTCAGGCTTCTTCGAAGCCCTGTAGCACGTTCACCGTATTGATGCCGATCTCCTCGACGGCATAGCCGCCCTCCATGATGAAGAGGGTCGGCAGGCCGGCCGCAGCGATGCGCGCGCCCATGTCCAGATAGTCGGGGCTGGTCAGCTTGAAGTGGGAGATCGGGTCCTTCTCGAAGGTGTCGACGCCCAGCGACACCACCATGACCTCCGCACCGTAGGCCTTGATCTTCGCCAGGCCATCATCCAGCGCCTCAGAGTAGCGGTCCCAGGCGGTGCCCCAGACCAGGGGATAGTTGTGGTTGAAGCCCGCACCCTTGCCCGCACCGGTCTCGCTCTGGTGACCGGCGAAATAGGGGTACTCCTGGTCCGGATGGCCGTGCAGCGAGACGAAAAGCAGCTTGTCCGTGTCGTAGAAGATATCCTGGGTGCCGTTGCCGTGGTGATAGTCGACGTCGAGGATCGCCACCCGCTCGGCACCGCCGTCGAGGAAGGCCTGGGCCGCCGCGGCGGCGTTGTTGACGTAGCAGTAGCCCCCGGCCATGTCGCGCATGGCGTGATGGCCCGGCGGCCGGCAGAGCGCGAAGGCCGAGGAAGCGCCGCCGGCGACCAGGCGCTGGGCGGTCATCGCGCAGTCGAGCGAGGACTGGATCGCGCGCCAGGAGCCGGCGACGATCGGGGCCGCTGCATCGAAGGCGTACCAACCGAGCTTCTGATGTACCGACTTGCCCGGCTGTTGCCGCAGGCGGCGCATGCCGAAGGTGAAGGCCAGCGCGAAGGGCTGGGCCGGCGCCTCCTCGACCCAGAGGTCCCAGGCCTCGGCCAGGAAGTCCAGGTAGTCGTCGGAATGCACCCGCCGGGCCGGACCCAGGCCGATCGGATCGGGTGCGGCCAGATCGGTGAAGCCGCGCTTGGCAAGCTGGCCCAGCACCATGTCCATCCGCGCCGGCTTCTCGAACTGCGGCACCAGCTCGCCGCCGATCAGCTCCTTGCCGCCGTCGTGCAGCCGGTGGTCGTCGCTGTAGATGATGCGCATCGCCTCTCTTCACTCCCTGGCAGCAAGAGGCCGGGCGCCTCGGTGACGCCCGGCCTCGAGAACGGACCCGTCTTGACGGGGTCTACTTCAGCAGGTTGGTCCAGATCTGGCTGTACTTGTCCTGGACCTCCTTCGGGCAGAGCGGCACGAAGACCGGGGTCGGTGCGCCCTCCGGAATGGTGATCTCGGGCGCCTCGATGAACTCCGGCGGCAGGAACTTCTCGCTGCCCTTGATGCCGTTGGCGTACTTGGCGAAGTCGGAGATCAGTGCCGCGTTCTCGGGGTCCATGATGAAGTTCTGGAAGAGCTTCGCGTTCTCCATGTTGGGCGCATCCTTCAGGACGGCGACGTTGTCCATCCAGGCGCTAAAGCCTTCCTTCGGATAGGCGTACTTGATGGTGGGCTTCTGCTCACGCGCGCGCATGGTGGCGCCGTTCCAGCCCTGCGAGGCGGCGATGTCGCCGGAAACCAGCGGCTGGATCATGCCGTACTCGATGGTCCGCCACTTCGGCTTGGCAGCCTTCAGGACCTCGTAGGCGGCCTTCAGATCGTCCGGGTTGTTGTTGCACAGCGGCTTGCCGAGGTAGCGTAGCGCCGCGTTCATCACCTCGTACATGTCCGGCTGCATGTTGATCTTGTCGACCAGCTCTTCCGGCGGGTCCAGCAGGATGGCGTAGGTGTTGATGTCGCCGCCATAGACGGCGGTGTCGACGGCGAAGGTGGTGGTGCCCCACTGCCACGGCACGGAGTAGTTCCGGCCCTCGTCGAAGTAGACCTCGACCCAGCGCGGATCGACGTTCTTGAAGTTCTCCATCCCGTTGGGCTTGGTCTCGGCGAGCAGGCCCTCGTCGATCATGATCTTCACGGTGTAGTCGGTCGGGACCACGATGTCGTAGCCGGTGTTGCCGGCACGGACCTTGGCCAGCATGGTCTCGTTGCTGTCGTAGTCGTCGATCGTGACCTTGACGCCGTAGGCGTCCTCGAACTTCTTCACCAGCTCGGGGTTGGTGTAGTTGCCCCAGTTGTAGATGTGCAGCTCACCCTCGGCCTGGGCTGCGCCGGCGACGGCGACAAGCGCCGCGGTGGCGAGAAGACCCTTCAGAAAACGCATCTTGCCTCACTCCTGTTCCAGGATTGGTTAGTGGTTATGCGAACCAGCTTAGCGTCGCGCGCGCGATACCAAAAATGAAAGTGTGACCAGCACGATCGACGCGATCAGGATCAAGGACGACATAGCATTGATCTCTGGGGTAATTCCACGGCGGATCGAGGTGTAGATGTAGATCGGCAAGGTGGTCTCGCCCGGCCCCGCAAGCAACTGAGAGATGGTGAAATCGTCGAACGATACGACGAAGGAGAGCATGGCGCCAGCGGTGATGCCGGGGCTCAGCAGCGGCAGGGTCACGCGCCGGAAGGCCTGCCAGGGTGTGGCGTAGAGGTCCGCCGCGGCCTGCTCCAGGGTGCGGTCCATGTCCTCCAGGCGGGCGCGGATCGGCATGTAGGCGAAGGGGATGCAGAACACCGTGTGGGCGATCATCAGCTTGGCGATGCCGATCTGCATGTCCAGCGCATTGGCGATCAGCGCGAAGAAGATCAGGGTGGCGATCGCGGTCACGATCTCGGGCACCATCAGCGGCAGGTTGATCACCATGTAGCTGCCGGTCATGCCGGGCCAGGGCTTGGTACGGGTGGTCACCAGCGCCGCACAGGTGCCGATTATGGTGCCCACGACGGTCGCCACGAAGGCCACCTGCAGGCTGATCCAGGCGGCGTGCAGCATGTCTTCGTTGGCGAAGGCGGCGCCGTACCACTGCAGGCTGAAGCCTTCCATATGTGCGGTCGAGCGGGTGCCGTTGAAGGAGTAGACCACCAGCACCAGGATCGGCGCATAGAGAAAGGCGATGCAGAAGAGCGCCGCCGTGCCGAAGCCGCCCTGGCGGCGCAGGTCGATCGAGCGACGCCGCCGCCGCCGCGGCGCGGGAAGGCTGGCGTCAACCATGCAGGCTGCTCTCCTTGGCACTGGTGCTGCGCACGTAATAGAGCAGCGAGATCAAGACCATGATCATCAAGATCAGCGCCGCCGCACTGCCGAAGGGCCAGTTGCGCGCGTTGCCGAACTGCAGCGCGATCAGGTTGCCGATCATCAGCTCCTTACCGCCGCCCAGCAGCAGCGGGGTCACGTAGGCACCGATCGACGGGATGAAGACCAGGATACAGCCGGCGACGATGCCAGGCTTGGCCAGCGGGATGACGATGCGGCGCAGCACCTTCCAGCGATCGGCATAGAGGTCGTAGCCGGCCTCGACCAGGCGGAAATCCATCTTCTCCAGCGCCGCGTAGAGCGGCAGCACCATGAAGGGCAGGAAGGAGTACATCAGCCCCAGGCAGATCGCGAAGTCGGTGTGGATGATGCGCAGGGGATCCGAGATCAGCCCCAACCAGATCAGCGTGTTGTTCACCAGCCCGTCGTCCCGGAGGATGATGAACATGGCGTAGGTGCGGATCAGCAGGTTGGTCCAGAAGGGCAGGGTGATCAGGAAGAGCCAGAGGTTGCGCTGGCTGGCCGGCCGGGTCGCCATGAAATAGGCGGTGGGAAAGCCCACCAGCAGGCAGAAGACCGTGGTGACCAGGGCCAGCAGGATCGAGCGGCCGAAAATCTGCGGATAGGACCAGGAAAAGTGCAGCGTCTCGTCGAAAATGTCGCGCTCGAAGAGGAACTGCACATAGGCATCTGTGCTGAAGTTCCAGATCACGCCGCCGTAGGTCGCCGCCTCCAGGAAGGAGTAGACCACCATGATCAGCAGCGGACAGATGCCGAAGATGCCGATCACCAGCAGCGCCGGCCCCACCAGTCCCCACCGCGCCCGGAAGCCGCGCCGCGCCACCCGCCGCTGCGCCGCGGCCACCCGGGCGACCGGGTCGGCCTCGGTCATCGTCAGTCTCTCTACCGCTTCGGTCATCGCGCCCGCCTAGTCCAGCAAGGCCCGTGCCGCGCCGTCCGGCACCGCGATCGAGACCGCCTGTCCCGGCTCGAAGTGCTCATAGCCGTTCAGGCGGTTCTGCACTCTGGCATCGATCTCCAAGTTGTCGCCCAAGCGGAGCTGGTAGCTGGTGTCGGTGCCCAGATAGGTCATGCGGGCGACCTCCGCACCCTGGCCTTCGGCGAGGGTGATCTTCTCCGGCCTGATCGCGAGGGTCACCCGCTCTCCCGGCTGCGGATTGCCGGCAGCGCTGGCCAATACCTCCAGCCCGCCCTCGCCGCGGCAACGCAGGTAGTCACCGTCGCGGCCCAGCACCTCGGCCATCACGAAGTTGGTGTCGCCGATAAAGTCGGCCACGAAGCGGTTCATCGGCGCCTCGTAGATATCGGTCGGTCCACCGAGCTGCTGCACCTCGCCGTTGCTCATGACCGCGATGCGGTCCGACATGGTGAGCGCTTCTTCCTGGTCGTGGGTGACGAAGACGAAGGTGATGCCGGTGCGCTGCTGCAGCGCCTTCAGCTCACTGCGCATGCCCTGGCGTAGTTTCAGGTCCAGTGCCGAGAGCGGCTCGTCCAGCAGCAGCACCTGCGGGTGGTTGGCCAGCGCGCGCGCCAGCGCCACACGCTGCTGCTGGCCGCCCGAGAGCTGCGTCGGCCGGCGGCCGGCGAGATGGCCGAGCTGAACCAGGTTCAGCATCTCCTCCACCGTGCTGGTAATCTCCGCCTTGGCGATGCCGCGCATCTGCAGCCCGAAGGAGACGTTGTCGGCCACGGTCATATGCGGAAAGAGGGCGTAGGACTGGAACACGGTGTTGACCGGCCGCTGGTTTGGCGGCAGGTCGACGACCGAGCGTCCGTTCAACAAAACGTCGCCCGCCGTCGGCATTTCGAAACCGGCGATAAGTCGTAGCAGGGTCGTCTTGCCGCAACCGGAGGGTCCAAGCAACGTGAAGAATTCGTTCTGCCGGATCTCCAGCGACACGCGGTCCAGCGCGGTGACTTTATCGGCACCGCCGCCGAAGACCTTGGTGAGGCCGATGGCCTCGATTGCAGGCGTCTCGCTCAAACAGATCCCCCGTTCAGACAGCACCGAGTGGCCTTTTGCCAGATCGAAAGGCTAGCCGCCCTTTTCTTCATCTGGCAACCGGCCCCGGCCCCTTGTCGGCGGGTTGTGACGCTTCGCCTCACAAACTGCAGGGTAACTCAGAGCCTGGCCTCGATCGCGTCCCAGATCTCGCCGGCCAGATTGCTGCCGTCGAAACGGTCGATCTCCTGAATGCCAGTGGGGGAGGTCACGTTGATCTCGGTCAGGTAGTCGCCGATGACGTCGATACCGACGAAGATCAGCCCCTGCTGCTTCAGCGCCGGGCCGATGGCCGCACAGATCTCCTCCTCGCGCGGCGTCAGCTTGGAGGCCTCGGCCCGGCCGCCGACATGCATGTTGCTGCGTGCCTCGCCCTCGGCAGGGACGCGGTTGATCGCACCAGCCGGACGGCCGTCGACCAGGATGATGCGCTTGTCGCCCTGGCGCACTTCCGGCAGGTAGCGCTGCACGATGATGGGCTCGCGATAGAGGCCGGTGAAGAGCTCCAGCAGGGCCTGCAGGTTCTCGTCGCCGGGCGGTATGTGGAAGACCCCGGCGCCGCCGTTGCCGTAGAGCGGCTTCACGATCAGGTCCTGGTACTGCCGCCGGAAGGCCATGACCTCCTCGTGCGAGGAGGTGATCAGGGTCGGCGGCATCAGCTCCGGGAAATGGGTCACGAAGAGCTTCTCCGGCGCGTTGCGCACGCTGACCGGATCGTTGACCACCAGGGTTTTGGGGTGGATGTGCTCCAGGATGTGGGTGGCGGTGATGTATCCCATGTCGAAGGGCGGGTCCTGGCGCATCAGCACCACGTCGGCGGCCGCCAGGTCCAGCGTTTCGGGCGCGCCGAGGCTGACATGGTTGCCGCGCTCGCGCCGCAGGGTCATGGCGCTGCCCTTGGCCACCACCCGGCCCTCCCGGAACGCCAGGTTCTTGGGCAGGTAGTGATAGAGCCGATGACCGCGACGCTCCGCCTCCAGGCCAAGGGCGAAGGTCGAGTCGGCATTGATGTCGACGGTCTCGATCGGATCCATCTGAATGGCGACGGTCAAGGACATAGGGTCTGGGTTCCCTGCTGAGGCAACGGCGAGAATGCGGGCTGCACTCTAGGAGGCACGGACGAGGCTGGCAAAGGTCCTGGACCGCGCCTCGGGTCAATTCAGTTTGGCCGCGATGGCCTGCTTTGCCTGCGCGGCCTCGAAGCGGGCCTCCTGCCCTTCGGCCAGATCAATGACCTGATCGAGCGCCAGCATCGCGGCATGCAGGTTGCCGACACGCAGATGCAGCACCGCCGCCTCGCGCCAGAGGCGCCAGTCCCCCGGCGCCAGCCGCAGCATCGATTCCAGCGCCGTCATCCCGCCGGCCAGGTCGCCGCCCTGCAGGCGCCTGACCTTGATGTTGTTCTGCAGGCGCAAGAGGATCTCGCGATTGGTCATGGCCTCGACATGCTCGGGCGTCAGCTCCGCCTCCTCGCCGGCGATCCGTTTCGCCAGGCCGCGCAGGTCCTGCGGCTCCAGCAGCCGGCCGCCGTCGAAGGGATCCAGGATCAGCCGCCCCTCGGCGCCCGAGAGCCGCACCACGACATGGCCGGGAAAGCGCAGGGCATCGGCCTGCCAGCCGCGGGCGCGCGCCGCATGGAGGTAGAGGATCGCCAGCGCCACCGGCAGGCCGCGCCGCCGGTCGATCACCCGCATCATGTTGGCGTTCTGCAGGTCGTTGTAGGTCTGGCTGTCGCCGCTGTAGCCCAGCTCGCCGAACAGCAGGTCGTTCACTGCCTGGCGCCGTTCCTCGAGCGTCTCGGCCCGGCTGTCGGCGAGACGACCAGCGATCTCCTGCAGGTGGGCGCGGTAGCGCTCGAGGCCGACGCGCGGGCGGTCCAGCGCGGCCAGCAGCAGCGCCGCCTCGGCGACCTGGATCGCGCCGTCTTCGCCCTGCCCGGTCTGCGCCAACGCCGCCTCGATCTCCTGCCGGCCGGCGGCCGGTGACCAGCTCTCGCTCATGCGCCGCCTCCTCTCATCGCGTTTCGGAATGCCAGGCGTTCTCGATATGGCGCGGCAGGCGCCCGGGGACCAGCAGCAGCGCGTCGAAACGCAGGTTGAGGTCGCTCAGCGACGGATGATGCCCCAGGTAGGCCCTGGCGGCGCGCTCGATCCGCCGGCGCTGCTGCGGGCGGATCGCCTCCGCAGCCGCTCCCGCCTCTGCCCGGAGCTTCACCTCGACGAAGACCAGGGTGCGGCCACGCCGGACCACCAGGTCGATCTCGCCCACGCCCAGGCGGTGCTGGCGCTCCAGCACGCGGTAGCCCTTCAGCCGCAGCCACCAGGCCGCGATGGCCTCGGCCCTGAGCCCGCTGCGCCGGGCACGATGCCGCTCCGCCCGGCCGCGTCTATTCCGACTGAGCCTATTGGCCGCCATCGCCGTCTCGGTCGAGCGCCAGGGCCAGACGGTAGACCCGGCGCCGCGGCTCGCCACTGGCCGCGGTCACCCGGGCGACGGCATCCCGCAGCGAGTGCTCGGCCAGCGCCTCCCTGAGCCGGGCCTCGATCTCGCTGTCCTCCAGCGGCTCGTCGCGGCGCTCCGGGGGGGCGATCACCAGCACGATCTCGCCCTTGACCGGGGCCGCTGCGATCGCTTCGGCCAGGTCCGGCAGGCTGCCACCGCGGACCTCCTCGAAACGCTTGGTGATCTCGCGGACCACCGCGGCCTCGCGCGCGCCCAGCACCGCGGCCAGATCGGCCAGGCTCTCGGCCAGACGGTGCGGTGCCTCGAAGAAGACCAGGGTGGCCGGGATCGCTGCCAGCCGGGCGATCTCCTGGCGCCTGGCCGCCGACTTCGCCGGTAGGAAGCCCACGAAGCAGAAGGGCAGCGCCGGCAGCCCGGAGAGCTGCAGGGCGGCGAGCGGCGCCGAGGCACCCGGCACGGCGGTGACCGCGATTCCGGCCTCACGACAGGCCCGCACCAGCGGGAACCCTGGGTCGGAGATCAGCGGACTTCCCGCATCGCTGACCAGCGCCACGGCCTGCCCCTCGGCGCAGAGCGATAGCAACTGACGCGTGTCAAATTCTGAAGAGTGTTCGTTGTAACTTCGCAAGCGCCCCGAAGAGGCAACGCCATGATGGGTCAAGAGCTTGCGCGTAACCCGCGTATCTTCGCAAGCGACAAGATCCGCCAGGGTCAGCACCGTCAGTGCACGCAAGGTGATATCGGCAAGATTGCCGATCGGCGTGGCTACCAGATAAAGCCCGGCCGGCAGCTTCTCGCGTTTACTGTTGCCCTCAAGCTGGGTAGTGTCGGGCATCGTCTCGCCGATGGAAAAGGGGACCGCTCATCATGCGCGCCGTCAGCAGAGCCTCGTTCGGGTTCGTCCTATTAGCCGCGGCCGCCCTGGCACTGGGCGCCTGTCAGTCCAAGCAAAGTAGGAGCGTCAGCAAGACCGCACAACCCGTCAGCTCGAGCACCGCGAGCAGCACTGTGGTTTCGCAGGGCAAGGCTTTGCCGGCTGGACAGCCCGTAAAGGTTGCCGTTCTGCTGCCGCTCAGCGGGCGCCTGCCGCAGATCGGCCAGCAACTGATGAACGCCAGCCAGCTCGCTCTCTTCGACCTGCCGCAGAACTCGATCGAGCTGATGATCAAGGATAGCGGCGACACGCCGGAGATGGCGGCGCAGGCGATGCAGCAGGCGCTGAACGAGGGCGCGCAGCTCGCCCTCGGCCCGCTATTCGGCAACCAAGTGCGTGCGGCCGGCAATGTCGCGCGCAGCGGCAACGTCAACCTGATCGCCTTTTCCAACGATACCCGTCAGCTCGACGGCTATTCCTTCCTGATGGGCCTGACCCCGACGGAGCAGGCCGAGCGTGTGGTCTCCTACGCGGTTGGCCAGGGTTACAGCACCGTGGCCGTGCTGGCCCCCGACATCGATTTCGGTCGCCAGGCGGCCCAGGGCGCGCAGTCGGGCGCAGCCAGTGCCGGCGGTCAGGTGGTCTCAACGGTCTTCTATCCGGCCCAGCAGCTCGACATCACCGACCAGATCCGCAGCCTCGGCGGACCCTACCAGGCGCTGTTCCTGCCGGACGCGCACGGCCGCATGCTGATCCTGGGCGCCACCCTGGCTTCCGAAGGCATCACGCCGGAGACCACCAAGCTGCTCGGCTCCAGCCTCTGGAACAACGGTGCGCTCTTGAACGAGCCGAACCTGCGCGGCGCCTGGTTCCCCGGCTCCGACCCCACCACCTACAACAACTTCGTCGCCCGCTATCAGGAGGCCTACGGCGAGACGCCCCAGCCGATCGCGGCAGTGGCCTTCGATGCCGTGACCCTGGCCGGCTACCTGGCCCGCCAGGCGCTCTCCGGCCAGGCCAATGCGGCGACCGCCACGCCGGGTCAGTGGATCGGGCTGGACCGCAACTCGATCCTGAACCCCTCGGGTTTCCGCGGCGCCGACGGCATCTTCCGCTTCCAGCAGAACGGCCAGGTGCAGCGCGGTCTGGCGATCCTGCAGATCGAGGAGGGCGCCTTCACCGTGGTGTCGCCCTCGCCGACCTCGTTCCAGAGCCTGACCAACTAGAGACGCGGGCGGATCGTCCCAGGGACAAGCCTGTGGCGATCCGCTTCCTTGCTCAGCCCATCGCCGGCGGCTAGGTTCCTCCCGTCATTGGGGAGTAGCCGCCCTCGTCGAAGAGGGGGGTGCATCAACAGACTTGGGCCTCGGCCCATGGTGCACCCGGCATAGGCTTGGCGAGACCTTTGGCTTCGACGACCGTCTCAGAGGGCTGGGCGGGGGGTCGAGCCAATGGTCATGTCCGCCCGGCCCTCATGGTGATTCATGGAAGCTTTCCTCGTTTCGACCGGAATCGTCGCCATCGCCGAAATCGGCGACAAGACGCAGCTGCTCGCCTTCGTGCTCGCCGCCCGGTTCCGTCAGCCTGTCCCGATCATCCTTGGCATCCTGATCGCCACGGTCGCCAACCATGCCCTTGCCGCCTGGATCGGCGTATTGGTGGCGGGCTGGCTCGGCCCCGAGGTCCTGCGCTGGATCCTCGGCGTCTCCTTCCTGGCGATGGCGGTCTGGATCCTGATTCCGGACAAGGTCGACGAAGACGACACCCCGGCACGATCGTTCGGCCCCTTCCTGACCACCCTGATTGCCTTCTTCCTGCTGGAGATCGGCGACAAGACCCAGATCGCCACGGTGGCCCTATCGGCCCGCTTCAACGATCTGGTGCTGGTCACCGCCGGCACCACGCTCGGGATGATGCTGGCCAACGTGCCGGCCGTCCTGCTGGGTAAGGTCGCGGCCACAGCGATCCCGATGAAGCTGGTGCACGGCATCGCCGCCCTCATCTTCGCCGTGCTGGGCATACTCGCCTTGTTGAATATAGGGGATTTCATGTCCGCCAGCCCACGCTAGCCGGACCCAAGCCTCACCCGAGAAAGCCTGCGCGGACAAGACCTCCACGCAGGCTTTTTCATGCGCTGAAGAGATAGCCCAGCAGGGCGTTGAGCCGGACCCGCCCCTCTGCGGTCGCGCGCAGACCGGCCTCGTCCAGGACCAGCAGCTCCTCCTCCTGCAATCGCTGCAGCGGTCCTGCAGGCAGCAGTGCTTCCGGCGCGCCGCCCAGACGGTCCTGGAAGTGACTGCGCGCAATCCCCGCCTCCAGGCGCAGTCCCATCATCACCAGCTCCTCGAGCTGTCGCCCGGGATCCAGCGGCTCGCGCCCCTGCTCAGCCTGGCCCTGGGCCTCGACCCGCTCCAGCCAGATCTCCGGCGCGCGGTGCTGGCGCTGTGCGACCCGGCCGCCGGCCAGGGTCAGGCGGGAATGCGCACCGGGGCCGACACCCAGGTAGTCGCCGTAGTGCCAGTAGCTGAGGTTGTGGCGCGAGGCGGCGCCGGCGCGGGCGTGGTTGGAGATCTCGTAGGCCGGCAGCCCGGCCACCGCCGTCATCTGCTGGGTCAGGTCGTAGAGCGCCCGCTGGGTCTCCTCGTCCGGCAGCGCCAGCTCGCCGCGGCGCGCGGCGGCGTGGAAGCGGGTCCCCGGCTCCAGGGTGAGCTGGTAGAGCGAGAGATGCTCGCTGCCAATCGCCAGCGCACGCGCCAGCTCCGCCTGCCAGGCCTCCGGGCTCTGTCCCGGACGGGCATAGATCAGGTCGAAGGTGACGCGGGCAAAGCGGGCCAGCGCCAACTCCAGCGCCGCCATGGCCTCGGCATGGCTGTGCTGGCGACCGAGGAAGGCCAGCGCCTGATCGTCCAGGGCCTGCACCCCCAGAGAGAGGCGGTTGACGCCGCCGGCACGATAGCCGGCGAAGCGCCCGGCCTCGACCGAGGTGGGGTTGGCCTCCAGAGTCACCTCCAGGTCCGCGTCCGGTGTCCAGAGGCGGCAGGCGGTCTCGATCACTGCCGCCACGGTTTCCGGCGGCATCAGAGAGGGGGTGCCGCCGCCGAAGAAGATCGAGGTCAGGCGGCGCGGCCCCAGCTCGGCCGCGTAGTGCGTCATCTCCGTGATCAGCGCGGCACGCCAGCGCGCCTGCTCCACGCCCTCGCGCACATGGCTGTTGAAGTCGCAGTAAGGGCACTTGGCCAGGCAGAAGGGCCAATGGACGTAGAGCGCCAGGTCTCCCGACTGTCCCTGCGGGTCGGTCACGGCGCCTCCCGACCGAAGACCTCCGCCACCAGCAAGGCGAAGGCGCGTGCCCGGTGGCTCATGGCGTGCTTGGCCGCTGGCTCCATCTCGCCGAAGGTGAGATCCTCGCCCTCCGGCAGGAAGATCGGGTCGTAGCCGAAGCCGCGGCTGCCGCGCGGCGGGAACACCAGGGTGCCGTCGACCCGCCCCTCGAAGACCTGCTCCTGACCATCGGGCCAGGCCAGCGCCAGGGCGCAGACGAAGTAGGCGCGCCGGTCCCCGGCGGAGCCCAGAGCCTCCTCCACCTTGCGCATGGCCAGGGCGAAGTCCTTTTCCGGGCCGGCCCAGCGCGCCGAGCGCACGCCGGGATCGCCAGCCAGCGCGACCACGCAGAGCCCGGAATCGTCGGCCAGCGCCGGCAGCCCACTGCCCTCGGCCGAGGCACGCGCCTTGATCAGCGCGTTCTCGGCGAAGGTCTCGCCGGTCTCCTCCGGCTCCGGCAGGCCCAGGGCGCCGGCCGAGGTCACGTCGGTCCCGTAGGGCGCCAGCAGCTCGGCGATCTCGCGCAGCTTGCCGGGATTGTGGCTGGCCAGCACGAGACGGTCGGGAACGCCGCGCACCCGTCTTACTCCATCAAGCCCAGGGCCTGGCGCTGGGCGTCGCCCAGCAGACGGCAGCCGCTCTCGGCCAGGTCCATCAGCTCATCAAGCTGCACCCGGGTGAAGGGGTCCTGCTCGGCCGTGGCCTGCACCTCAATCACCCCGCCCTTGCCGGTCAGCACGAAGTTGGCGTCTGCGTCGGCCGCGGAATCCTCGTCGTAGTCGAGGTCGAGACAGGCAAGGCCACCGAACAGCCCGCAGGAGATCGCGGTCACCTGGTCAGTGAGCGGCAGGCGCTTGACCGCGCCCAGGTCCAGCATGTGCTGGAAGGCCAATCTCAGCGCGACATAGCCACCGGTGATCGCGGCCGTCCTGGTGCCGCCATCGGCCTGCAGCACGTCGCAGTCGACCTTGATCTGGCGCTCGCCAAAGCCGCCGAGGTCGGTCACCGCACGCAGCGAGCGGCCGATCAGGCGCTGGATTTCCTGGGTTCGACCAGTCTGCTTGCCGCGGGCAGCTTCGCGGTCGTTGCGGGTGTGAGTGGCGCGCGGCAGCATGCCGTACTCCGCCGTCACCCAGCCCTTGCCGCTGCCGCGCAGCCAGCCGGGGATCTGCTCCTCCACGCTGGCCGTGCAGAGCACGCGGGTGTTGCCGAAAGCGACCAGGCAGGAGCCCTCGGCATAGCGGTTCACGTCGATCTCGAAGCTGACCTCGCGCAACTGGTCGGGGGCGCGGCCGGAGGGTCGCTGCTTGGGCCGCATGGCACGTCTCCTTGGATATCCTTTGAGGGGCCTCATGTGGGCCTGCCCCGCGCTATAGAGAAGCCCGTCTTCCGCGTCCAGGGGCTGCGCCTGCGAATTGACGCCATAGAGGGTCCCGCTTACATAAGGAGTCCGCTCCCTTAGATCGGTCGATCCGACCCGGGACGGGATTTCAGCAACAGGACCGACACCGACCGACGAGAGACCATGTCGTACAAAGAGCCGCCCGCCGGCGGCACCATAGCCGCTCTGAACGAACGCTCGCGAACCATCTTCCGCGCGATCGTGGAGGCCTATGTGGAGACCGGGGCGCCGGTCGGTTCGCGCACTCTCTCGCGCAGCATCGGCCTCGACCTCTCGCCGGCAACGGTGCGCAACGTTATGGCCGACCTGGAGGACCTGGGGCTGCTCTACGCGCCGCACACCTCCGCCGGCCGCCTGCCGACCGAGCAGGGCCTGCGCCTCTTCGTCGACGGCATCCTGGAGCAGGGCA
Source organism: Rhodospirillaceae bacterium N.6G (assembly GCA_046233115.1). Taxonomy (GTDB): domain Bacteria; phylum Pseudomonadota; class Alphaproteobacteria; order Kiloniellales; family JACOMY01; genus JACOMY01. The sequence continues at coordinate 327,842 of JBJXHM010000002.1, forward strand.
ACGTGACGGCGGACGAGCGCCGCCAGATCGACGGGCTCTGCGCCGCGGCCAACCGCACGCCGACCGACATCCTGAACGAGGCGACCGGTGCGCTCTCCGGCCTCTCACGCTGCGCCGGGCTGGTGGTGGCGCCGAAGATGGAAGAGCCGCTGAAGCACATCGAGTTCGTGGCGCTCGGTCCCGGCCGCGCCCTGGTGGTGCTGGTCACCGCCTCCGGCAACGTCGAGAACCGCATCATCGACCTGCCGATCGGCCTGCCGGCCTCCAGCCTGGTCGAGGCCTCGAACTACCTGGCCGCCCACCTGGTCGGCCGCACCCTGGCCGAGGCCGAGGCCGAGATCCAGCGCGAGCTGGAGACCCACAAGAGCGAGCTGGACAGCCTGACCCAGCGCCTGGTCGAGACCGGGCTTGCGGTCTGGGCCGGCAACGGGCGCGACGGGGCCCTGATCCTGCGCGGCCAATCGCAGCTCTTGGAAGACATCACCGCGATCACCGACCTGGAACGCGTGCGCCAGCTCTTCCAGGCGCTCGAGACCAAGGAATCGCTGCTGCGCCTGCTCGACCTCACCGGGGTCGCCGAGGGGGTGCAGATCTTCATCGGTGCGGAGAACGAGCTGTTCGGCATGGCCGGCTGCTCGCTGGTCCTGGCGCCCTACTCCAACGCCTCGCGCCAGATCGTCGGCGCGATCGGCGTGATCGGACCGACCAGGATCAATTACGCCCGCATCATTCCCATGGTGGACTACACCTCGAAGGTCGTCGGCCGCCTGCTCAGCTAGTCGCGAGCGCAAGGCCGACCCGAACAAGCAGTTAGAGAGAGAGTACGATGCACGAGCAGAAGCCCACGAACGCGCCCGAAGAGATGGCACCAGAGACGCAGGCGGAGACCGCACCTCACGCCGAGGGCGAGCTGACCGCCCAGCCGGGAACCGAGCACAGCGAAGAGGTGGCCGAGCCGGTCGGCGAGCTGCTGGCCGAGATCGAGACCCTGCGCGCCGAGCTCGCCAAGATGAAGGACCAGGCGCTGCGCGCGCTGGCCGATGCGGAGAACACCCGCCGGCGCAGCGAGCGCGACAAAGCCGACGCCCTGAAGTACGCCAGCCTGCCGCTACTGCGCGACCTGGTGAAGGTGGCCGACAACATGTCCCGCGCGCTGGCGCATGGACCCGCCGAGGGCGAGGCCGAGAGCCCGGCCGCCAAGGCCCTGCGCGAGGGCGTGGCGCTGACCGAGAAGGAGCTGATGGCCGCCTTCGCCCGGCACGGCGTCTCGCGCATCGACCCGGCCGGCGAGCCACTGAACCCGGAGCGCCACGAGGCCATGCTGGAGATCCCCGACCCCAACGCCGAACCCGGCACCATCGTCCAGGTGCTGGAGCCCGGCTGGATCCTGCATGACCGCCTGATCCGCCCGGCGCGCGTCGGCGTCGCCCGCAAGCCCTGAGTGAAGGCGCGCTTGTCGGATAGAGCAGGATGACACCAGATCGAAACGACCCGGCGTCAGAATCCTGCTCTATGAGTTGGAGCATGTTGAGCCTGCTTGGAATTGGCCGACACCTCCGCCCGATCGCCCTCTTAGAGCCAGGTCAAGCGACCAGGTGAGGCGGCCAGGCCAGGACGCAACCTTGGGCAAGAGAATCGCGCTCTGGCGATTGATGGCGGGGCGAAGGGAGAGTGGTCCTTCGGTCAAGCCGTAGGACGACAACTCTTTGATATTTATTGCCTTTGTCGTCCTTCGGCTTGACCGAAGGACCACTGGACGCATCCAGAAGCAGAACAAGAGAGCCTGCCTCCACCGCATCGCTTCTTTGAAGGACTGAGCGGATTGAGAATAATTGATTCTACCTTATCGCTACACACTCTAGAAACGTAGAGCGGATCGGCGCAGCCTCATGCAGGGTCTGCGCCGAGCACCGGGCAACACGCCGGCAAACAGAGCCCTCGTCAGGAACGCGCATGGTCGGAACCTTCGGCGAACTCAGGGGCAAGACCTTTCTCGTCTGCGTCGGCGGGATGCGTTGCGCGACGAGCTGGCTCCACCATTACCTGGAATCCCTGCCGGGCGTTGCGGTCTCGCCGCTGAAGGAGCTGCACTACTTCAACGCCAAGTTCACCGACGACGCCCTGAGCGACATGGACCTGCTGGCGTTGAAGCGCCTGGAGGTCCATCTGAACCAGCCCGGCAATCCGGCCGACAGCCTGCGTCGCGAGCCCGCCTTCCAGGCCAGCCTCGACCGCGCGCAGATGATCTACGACGAGGACGCCTACTTCGCCCACTTCGCCCGACTCTGCAGGCCGGAAACCAGGACCCTCTGCGACATCACCCCGGCCTATGCGGTGATCGGCCGGCCCGGCTTCAGCTACATGAAGCAGTTTCTCGCAACTCAGGGCGTCGCGCCGAAGCTGCTTTACGTCCTGCGCGATCCGGTCGATCGCCTCTGGTCGCAGCTCCGCCACATGCAGCAGCTCAACCCCGCCGTGGCGGCCGCCGAGCGCTGGACGGCGGCGCTTCGCTCCGCCCCGATCATGGCCCGCGCTGACTATCGCGCGACGGTCGAGGCTCTGGATGCCGTCTTCCCTGCCGAGGATCTGCTCTATCTCTTCTACGAGGAGCTCTTCGACGAGCCCGCGCTCAGCCGTCTCTGCCGCTTTGCCGGTCTCGACTATCAGGCCGGCGAGATCGATGAGGCGCAGAACGCAGCCGGGCTGCAGCGTGATCTCCCGGCCGAGGCGCGCGACGCCTTCCTCGAGGTCCTGGCGCCGCAGTACGCCTTCTGCCGGGCGCGCTTCCAGGACCGGCTGCCGGAGGCCTGGGCTGGTTAGAGCGGATCACGGTCCGCTCGCCTCGACAAAAGGATCGTGGCCCTACGGCTTGACCGGAGGACCTTTGGAGGCCGGTACATCCTGTCACGATCGACGCGTCCATGACAGAGCCCGACACTATCAAGGCTGCGAGAGCAGGAGCCAGCCGCCAGGTCGTTTCGATCTGACGCTCAGGCCTAGATGGTGAGCCCGATGCTGGTCAGGCTCACCCCGGACCCCTTTTTCAGCATCCTGCTAGAGCGCAGTCACGCGATCAGGCGAAATCCGACATTCCCCAGAGGCGATCGCCCAAAGAGGGAGCTCCTCCCACGAGATGCCCGCTCTCCCACCCTGGGACACCTGTGCAGATTACTGCTGCGGGCGCGGCGTATCGGCAGTGCTTGGCGGCAGTGTTGGGTAGACGATCTGGGGCATCTCGCCGGTCAGGCTGCCGAGGAACGCCACGATGCTCGCCTCCTGCGCTGCGTCGAGCTCCGTGCCGAGTTGGGCCGTACCCATCACCTTGACCGCCAATTTCAGATCCCAGACCGAACCCGAATGGAAGTATGGCGGCGTGATTGCAATGTTGCGCAGCGTCGGCACCTTGAATACATAGGCATCCTCTTCAGCGCGCGTGATCTCGAACCTGCCCTTGTCACCTGGAGGCAGGATCGCCCAATCCGGCTTTTCGACCAGCCCGAAGGGTTGATAGCTATCGCCGCCGAGATTGATTCCGTTGTGGCACGACGCGCAGCCCTGATCCATGAAGGCCCGCAGCCCTGCCTTCTGTTCTGCCGTCAACGCCGCGTCGTCGCCGCGGAGAAAGCGATCAAAGGGGGCATTCGGGGTGATCAGGGTCTGCTCGAAGGCCGCGATCGCAGCCTCGGCGTTCGGGAAGTTCACGGGGTCAGGGTCTTCCGGGAAGGCCGCGGCGAAGAGCGGCAGATAGCCGGGGATGCCTTTCAGCTGTTGCACGACATGTTCTTGGCTCGATCCCATCTCGACCGGGTTGACCATGGGGCCTCCCGCCTGCTCCTTGAGGTCTGCGGCCCGGCCGTCCCAGAACTGCGCCGTGTTGTAGGTGGCGTTCAGGACTGTGGGAGAGTTTCGGCCGCCCTTCTGCCAGCGGTGGCCCAGCGAGACGGGCGCCAGATCCACACCCCCAGTGCCAAGATTGTGGCAGGTGTTGCAGCTTATGTTGTGACCTTCCGACAGGCGGGGCTCGAAAAACAGTGCCTTGCCGAGTTCGACGGCCGCTGGGTCGGGCGCCGGCTCCGGCGATTGAGGGATCGGCTCGAAGAGGACGAGGGCGTCTTCACGAAGGGTCGGGTCGGCGGCGAAAGAGTGAGTGGTCGCGAGGCTGGCGACCAGGATGGTTGCGCCCGACCAAAAGAGCAAATTCCGCAACATTTCGATTCTCCCGGTGGACGTCTGTCAGATGATCGCAGAGAGCGCAGCGAACTGTGTTGAGCCGGGATTCCCCAGATGGACCCTGCTCGTCATGATAAGTCTGCCTGAGGCTTGGTTCGAGCGCAACCGGCACATTCCTACGGCATCGGAGAAGTGGCGATTTCGGGAGCGTTGGGCGCCTGTCCGCCCCCTCGATCAGTCGCCTTGCCACCGACCAGCCGGCGCATCGTCGGACCACGGGCAAAGCGTTCCTGCGACGACGACCGTCTTCCAGCGCAGTGGCCGCCGCCTCAGTCAGGCCGAGAGCATCATCGAGTCCCGGTAGGCGAGCAGACCGCCGTCCGATGTCGCCTTCGATCCATGGAACTCCAACGTCAAGAGGCGGACGAAATCGACCCGCAGAGGCCCCTGTATCGCTTCACCCATCGAGTGGGTCACAAGATTCTCGTCTCGGCTAGCATAACATCATGATATAGAACCATGAATCGCGAAAGAGGCCGCCGCAGCCAAGATCTCACCTGGGCCATGCGGGCTAGTCCGTCGTCCAGCCACCGTCGAGGACCAGCGCCGAGCCGGTCATCAGGGAGGAAGCGTCGGAGGCGAGGTATATGGCACCGCCCACCAGGTCCTCGAGCTGGCCGAGACGGCCCAGCTTGATCTTCTCCAGCACGTGGCTCTTGAAGGCCGGGTCCTGCAGAAAGGGCCGGGTCAGCGGGGTCTCGACGAAGGTCGGGCAGAGGGTGTTCACCCGGATGCCGAGCGGCCCCAGCTCGATCGCCATCGACTTCGTCAGGCCTTCCAGCGCCCACTTGGAGGCGCAGTAGAGCGTCCGGTTCGGCGCCCCGGTGTGGCCCATCTGCGAGGACATGTTGATGATCGAGCCACGCTGGCCGCGGTCGCGCATCTGCATCGCCGCCGCCCGCGCCGCGAAGTAGGCGGCCCGCAGGTTGAGGTCGAGGACCGCGTCGTAATCCTCGACCGAGACCTCGAACATCGGCTTGGGACGGTTCACCCCGGCGTTGTTCAGGAAGACCTGCAGGTCGGGCAGCTCCTGCACCGCCGCGTGGAAGGCCTCGACGTCGGTCACGTCGGCGACCAGGAGCGTGGCGCTGCCGCCCGCGGCCCGGATCGCCTCGGCGGTCTCCTCCAGCTGCGGCTGCGAGCGGGCGCAGAGAATCATCTCCGCGCCCGCCTCGGCCATGGCGATCGAGAGCGCGCGACCGAGGCCGCGGCCGGCCCCGGTCACCAGCGCCCGCTTGCCCGCGAGGTTGAAGATGTCGAGCGCGCTCATTCCGCCGCGGCGCCGTAGGGCACGTTCTTGCCGCCGTAGCGACGGACCCGGACGTTGCACTGCTCGGCATGGCCGACGAAGCCCTCCAGCATGCAGAGCCGGGAGCCGTACTCGCCGATCATCGTCGCCGCCTCGTCGGTCAGCACCTTCTGGTAGCTGTGGGTCTTCAGGAACTTGCCGACCCAGAGACCGCCGGTGTAGCGCCCGGCCCGCTTGGTCGGCAGGGTGTGGTTGGTGCCGATCACCTTGTCGCCGTTGGCCACGTTGGTGCGCGGACCCAGGAAGAGCGCGCCGTAGCTGTGCATGTTCTCCAGGTACCAGTCGTCCCGGTCGGTCATGACCTGCACGTGCTCCGAGGCAATCTCGTTCACCACGTCCAGCATCTCCTCGTGCGTGTCGCAGAGGATGACCTCGCCGTAGTCGCGCCAGGAGACAGCGGCGGTGTCGGCGGTGGGCAGAATCGCCAGCAGGCGGTCGACCTCACGCATGGTCTCCTCGGCCAGACGGCGGCTGTTGGTCACCAGCACCGCCGGCGAGTTGTAGCCGTGCTCGGCCTGGCCCAGCAGGTCGGTCGCGCACATCTCGGCGTCGACGGTCTCGTCAGCCACGATCATGGTCTCGGTCGGTCCGGCGAAGAGGTCGATGCCGACCCGGCCGAAGAGCTGGCGCTTGGCCTCGGCGACGAAGGCATTGCCGGGGCCGACCAGCATGTCGACCGGCTCGATGGTCTGGGTGCCTAGCGCCATGGCGCCGACCGCCTGGATGCCGCCCAGCACGAAGATCTCGTGCGCGCCGCCAAGCTGCATCGCCGCGATCACCGCCGGGTTGGGTTCGCCCTTGAAGGGCGGGGTCGCCGCAACGATGCGCGGCACGCCGGCGACCGAGGCGGTGACCACCGACATGTGCGCGGAGGCCACCATCGGGAACTTGCCGCCCGGCACGTAGCAGCCGACCGACTGCACCGGGATGTTGCGGTGGCCCAGGATCACGCCCGGCAGCGATTCGATCTCCACGTCGGTCATGGAATCGCGCTGCGCCTGGGCGAACTTCCGGACCTGCGCCTGGGCGAACTTGATGTCCTCGATGTCCCGGTCGGCGACGCGCGACATCAGGCCCTCGACCTCGCCCGGGGTCAGGCGGAAGGCGGGGGGAGAGTAGCTGTCGAACTTCTCCGACAGGGCCCGTACGGCCTCGTCGCCGCGCGTCTCGATGTCGGTCAGGATGGCTTCGACCGAGGATCGTACCTTGGCATCGTCCTCGGAGCGTTCGCTGGCGGACTTACCGCGCTTCAAATATTCTACGGTCACAAAGATCCTCCGATCATAGCGGCCCGCCGCACCAGGGCGGGCGAGCGGTCGTTGACGTGAGCGGCCGTACCACCGGGCGAAAGCTCACCCGGCGAGGCCATTGGCACGCTTGAAGGCGGCCAGGCGCATGAGCTGACGGTCGCGCCAGGCCCTCCGCTCGGCCAGTTGGTCTTCACTCAGTCGCTCCCGCCGCTGGGCTTCGGCGAGGTCGATCACCTCCTGGGGCCAGGGGTGCGGCTTGCGGCTGTGGCCCATGCCGAAGTAGAGGCCGGAGAGCCGCTGGGAGTAGTCGGCGATGCCGCCCGGCGCGTTGAGGTCGATGGTCTCGAAGGGCCCCATGAAGGCCCAGCGCAGGCCGAGGCCCTGGCTCACCGTGGCGTCGATGTCCTCGACCGTGGCCAGACCCTCCTCCAGCAGCGCCCAGGCTTCGTTCAGCAAAGCGCCCTGCAGGCGGTTGAGCACGAAGCCGTCGATCTCGCGGGTGAGGCTGACGGGCACCTGGCCAACCCCCTGCATCAGCGCCCGGGTGGTCTCGACCTTGGCCGGATCGGTCCAGGGGGCGGGCACCAGCTCGACCACCGGCACCAGGTGCGGCGGGTTCACCGGATGGGCGATCAAGAAGTTCGCCCGGTTCTTGCAGTCCGCGGTGAAGGCCGAGGCCGGTATGCCGGAGGAGGAGGAGCCCACGATGGTGTCGGCGCCCATCACCGCGTCGATGGCGAGCGAGGCCTTGGTCTTGCTCTCGACCGTCTCGAAGACCGATTCCTGGACATAGCCGACACCGTCGAGCGCGGCCTCCAGCGAATCGTGGACCGAGAGCCGGGCCAGGATCTCCTCGGGCTCGGCGACCAGGCCTTCGCGGCTCAAGTCGGCCAGCGCCGAGGCTGCCCAGTCCATTACGCCCGCGCGGATCTTCTCCTGGGCATCGAACAGGCGGACCGGATGGCCGGCCCTCGCGAAGACGAGGGCCCAGCCCGACCCGACCAGGCCGGCGCCGACGATGGCGACACTGCTTGCCGTCATCAGCCGGCGACTTTCGAGGGCTCGCCGTCGGCCAGGCAGATCTCGGAGATACGCAGGCCTTCGGTGGTGACGCGCGAGGGGAAGGTGTCCTTCAGCCGCTCCTCGTGGATCGGGATCACGCGGCGGGACTCGTAGCCCACCTGCTTCATCATCTCCTCGGTCGCCAGCAGGAGGTTGGTCTGGCTGCCCACGGCGAGGCCCACGGGGGTGTAGATCTCGTCCAGGTCGATGGCGTCGCCGGGACCGGCCAGGTTCTCGAAGACGTAGATCAGGTCGCCGGCCAGCACCCAGGAATCGCTGGACTGGGTCGCGCCGTCGTTGCGCACCGTGACCCACATGGAGCCGTAGGTGTGGCTGTCGAAGGCGGCATGCAGATCGATGCCGGGCAGCACGTCGGTCATCGTGCCGTCCACCGTGACCAGGCGGTTCTGCCGGGCCAGGTCGACGCCGCGGACGATGTCACCGGGATCGACCGCCACGTTCATCCAGCGCATGCGATCGGGCAGCGACATGGCCCAGATCCACTTCGAGATCTCGCGCTCCTGAATGTAGAACTTGGCGTTGGGGAACTCCTCGACATTGCCGAAGTGGTCGAAGTGGACGTGGGTGATGAAGCAGCTATCGACCTCTTCCGGGGCCAGGCCCAATTCCGCCATCACCACCTTGGGACTGCGCCAGTTCTCGACGCCGAACTTGTCGGCCAGGTGCTTGCCGTAGGCCTTGTCGTTGTAGCCGACGTCAACCATCGCGACGTGGCCCTTGCCCTTGATCACGACATAGCAGTAGGGCAGCTTCAGGAAGCCCTGGTTGTGGGCGCCATAGAGCACGCCGCTCTTATGGTAGTTCGTGACGTAGGAATATTCACAGACCCAGATCGAATAGTCCGACATTCTTCATCCTCCTCGTTGTTTCTTGACGTCAGTGGCCGCTGCAGGAGCAGCAGGCATGCGAGAAATCCACCATCTGCAGGCGCGCCTTGTCCGAACTGGCCGCCGAGAGATGGTCGTAGGCCTGGGCGATCTGTGCGCCCATCCGGTCGAAGTCCTGCTCGGCGCTGGCGCTGGTCTTCAGGCGCCGAAAGGCCGTCAGGACCTGGCCGCAGAGGTCGTGCGCGGCGGCAATCCGGTTCTTGTGGGCGGTGAGCGCGCCGGGCGCGCGCAGGACGGCGAGCTTGTCGGCCGCCTCCTGCCAGCGCTCCCGGCAGGTGTCGATGTGCTCGAACTCCACGAAGGCGACTCGCTTGGTCAGCCGCCCCAGGATCATCAGACCGGCGAGCTGGCCGATGATCCGGCGCAGGTCCTCGTAGATCGAGCGGCAGGCCAGCGCATAGGCCGCGGCCGCCTCGCTATCCAAGGCCTCCAGCAGTTCCTGCTCGCTGGGTGCCTCCTCGATGTCCGGCGCCGTCTCCTGCAGCAGTGCGCAGTCCGGACGGTGGACCACGGCGAGGCGCTGGAACAGGTCGTCGCCCTGTTTCTGCGTCATGGTTTCCTCCTTGGTGCGGTCGAGGACCGTTCGATCAGGGGGCCGGGTGGAATGCGTACGATCCGCGGCTCGGCATGGGTATCGGCGGCGAGTTCGCTCGCCAGTTCGACCGTCATCCGCATCATCTCCTCGGTCGGCTGGGCCACCGTGGTCAGCTTGTGCGAGGGCCAGGCGGCCATGGCGATGTCGTCGAAGCCGATCACCGAGAGATCGTCCGGGACCTTGAGGCCCAGGCTCTCCTGCACCCCCTCGATGAAGCCGATGGCGACGATGTCGTTGGCGCAGAAGGCACCGTCCGGACGCCGCTCCAGCTTCGCCATTTGCTGGCCCGCGTGATAGCCGGCCTCGTAGCTGAAGGTGCCGGCCTCCAGCACCTGCGGCTCGTCCAGGCCGCTGGCCAGCGCCTGCTCGAAGAAGCCGCGCTGGCGCTCGACGTTGGTGGAGGCGCCGGGAAAGGCCGAAACGTAGACCAGGTTGCGGTGGCCACTCTCGATCAGGAAGGCGGCGGCCTCACGCCCGCCCTCGGCATTGTCGCAGGTGACGCCGAAGCCCAGCCCGTCGGCCGAGAGGCGGTTGAAGAAGATGCAGGGCGCGCCGGCCTGCTCGCAGTTCTCGCGCGCATGCGATTCGAAGTTGGTCGCCAGGATGATGACCAGGTCGGGCTGGTAGGTCAGCAGCAGGTCGACGGCTGCGTCGATCGCCTCGGGCTTCTCGGGTGCCACCAGCATGACGTTCATGCCCTGCGCCTGCAGCAGCGCGGTCAGGCGGGTCATGACCTCCGGGTAATAGGGGTTTGTCAGGTCGGAGGCGACCATGCCGACGATCCGGGTCTTCTTGGTGATCAGGCTCTTGGCGAAGGGGTTGGGCCGGTAGCCGATCTCGTCCGCGCGCTCCAGCACGGCCTTGCGGGTCGCCGGCGCGATGATCGCATCGGGATAGAAGGCCCGCGAGACGGTCGACACCGACATTCCCAAGTCCCTCGCCAGATCCTTGACCGTGACGCGGTTCCGAGCGGGCCGATTTGATGTTTTCGACGACATCTGGGGATCACCTTCGTTCAAGCCTGGAGCGTAAACCTGAGTTTACCCAAACTTGGCCGCCCGTAACGCGCATCTGTTTGAAATAGAGCTTCTAGTTCGACAGTGACGGGGCACCGCGGCCCGGCCGTCCGGACCGCGGTGCGTTCAGTCTTACGGCTGGACCGTCGGCTTCACCTTGGTCAGCTTGTAGAGATCGGGCGAAGGCTCGCAGTTATCGCAGTTGATGCCCGGCTCGTTGCCCGCCTCGATGACCTCGGCCGGCAGCGGCTGGATCGTGGCACCCGGAACCGGCGTTCCGTCCAGCGCGGACTCGACGTTGACCTCCGGCAGCAGCACGGGGTTCAGCACCTCGCTGACGAAGGAGGAGGGCACGCGCGAGGCCGGGAAGACGTTGCAGCCGTTCTCGTACTGATCGCCCTCGCAGACCATGACCGCCTCGGCCGGCACCCACGGCAGCGGGTACTCGATGTTCATCGGCTCCAGCTCGCGCTTGCCGGTCAGGATCTCCATCATCAGCTTGAAGGCGTAGCCGGACTGGGCCGGCGGCGAGCCTGCAGAGACGCCCTTCAGGCCCTTGGCCTGCATCTCCGGATCTGCCAGCGCCAGGCGGAAGCCGGCGGAGTTCTCGCCGGTCATCGGTACCAGGCGGTCACCGGCGTCCAGCAGCGCCTGGATCGCGCCGTACTCACCGGCCTGGGCCCAGATGCCATCGACATCGGGATGGGCGGCCAGCGCCTTGGCGGTCTCCTGCTGCGTGGTGCGGTCGTCCCAGTAGGAATAGTACTCGGCCACCACGTCGATGCCGGGATACTGCTCGAAGATGTGCATGGCGCCGTCGGTGTGGCGCTGATCGACCGAGTTGCCGGGCACGCCGCGCGACAGGAAGATCTTGCCCTTGCCGCCCAGCTCGTTCACCAGCGCCTGGGCGGTGTTCTCGCCGAAGCCGGACGAGAGGTAGCTGACGTTATAGGCGCAAGGCTCGGTCACCGTGGCGTCGTACATGAAGAAGAGCACGCCCTCCTGACAGCCGCGGTGGATGGTGCGGTTCAGCGCGGTGGAGGAGATCGGGAAGCTGATGATGCCGTCGGCACCGTCCTCGATCATGCTCTCGTAGGCCGAGATCTGGGCCTGCGGGTCGGTGCCGGAGATGACCTCGGTCAGCTCCACCATGTCGTTGTAGGGCGGCGTGGCGGCCAGCGCCTTGACGATGTTGGCGGCCTCGGACTGCCAGGCATTGCCGGAGTAGGAGAGGCTGAGATAGATCTTGTACTTCTTGCCGTCCTCGGCCGAGGCACCGCCGGCGGCGCCCGCCACGAGCGCGGCGACGGCCAGGGCAGACGCGGTATACTTCAGAGTTTTCAGCACCATAACAAGGTTCCTCCTGTCTTTTGGGCCATGGTCTTCATTGGTCGCTTGGCGGCGCTAGGCCCCGCGCCGAAGTGAACGCAGTCGATTGAAGAATTCCTCGCGCAGCAGCAGCAGCGCGATCAGGATGATCGAGCCCTCGATGATGGTGCGCAGGCCGAACTCGAGCCCGATGGCCGAGATGATGGTCCCCAGGATGGTCAGCAGGATCGCGCCGCCGACCGTGCCCAGGAAGCTGCCGCGCCCGCCCAGGATCGAGGAGCCGCCGATCACCACCGAGGCGATCGAGGGCAGCAGGTAGTCGTCGCCCATGCGCAGGGTGGCGCCGCTGGAGTAGCCGACCAGCATGAAGCCGGCGAAACCGGCGCACATGGCACTGATCACATAGGGGAAGATCTGCATCGCCACGATCGGCACGCCGGCGATGCGGGCGGCCTCCTTGTTGATGCCGATGGCGTAGAGATAGCGGCCCAGGGTCGAGCGCTCTTGCAGCAGCCAGCCTGCCATCACGAAGACCAGCAGGAAGAGGATCGGCATCGGTACGCCCAGGAGGCTGCTCTTCATCAGGGCCACCGCGGCCTCGGGTGCGTAGCCGCGCGGCGTGCCCTTGGTGAAGCCCAGGGCTGCCGAGGCGACGATGATCGAGGTCGCCATGGTCATGATGAAGGGCGGCACCTTTAGCCAGACGATGCCGATCGCCGAGAGGAAGCCGATGGCGCCGCAAAGCACCAGGATCGCCGGCAGCAGGTACCAGGCGTCGGGATTGCCGGCGCCCACGACGCTGGTCGAGAGCACGCCGCCCAGGGTGATCAGCGCCGGGATCGAGAGGTCGAGGCCGCCGGTCAGCACCACCAGGCCCTGGCCGAAGGCGACGACCACCAGGAAGGAGCCCAGGATCAGCACGATCTCCACCTGCGACCAGGAGCCGAGCGCGGGGCTGATGAAGCGGGCGCCGAACAGCAGCAGCACGCAGAGGATGGCGACCGCGATGGAGCTGATGGTCTCGCGCTTCACCTTCGCCGCCTGGCGGGTGTCGCCGGACTGGGCGTAGCGGCTTCCGGTCGGGCTGGCCGTGTTCATGGCGATCAGGTCCTTTCGCCGAAGCGTGCGAGGAAGCCGCTGAAGACGACGGCGACGATCAGGACGCAGCCCTGGAACACGCCGGTGTAGAAGGAGGAGATCCCGCTGGAGAAGAGCACCTTCTGCAGCAGCATCAGGGTCGCCGCCCCCATCACCGAGGCGAAGAGCCCGCCCCGGCCGCCGGCCAGCGAGGTGCCTCCCAGCGCCACGGCGGCGAAGGAGAGCAGCAGCAGCGGCGCGCCCGAGGTGGGATTGCCGGTTCCGGTCTGGGCGCTGAGCATGAAGCCCGACAGCCCGTAGAGCAGGCCGGCGCCGAGGAAGGCGAAGAAGCGCACCCGGCGCGTGTCGATGCCGGAGAGATGCGCCGCGTTCTCGTCGGCCCCCAGCGCGTAGAGCGCGACGCCGAAGTTGGTGCGCCGAACCATGAGCCAGAGGGCGATGACCAAGGCGACGAAGAGCCCGGAGATCGGCACGAAGCCCCACAGCCGATCGGTCAGCTCATAGGAGAGCCAGTCGGCCACACGCCCGCCCGGCGCGTTCAGGATTACCAGGGCCACGCCCTGGCAGATGATCATGGTGGCCAGGGTCGCCGCGATCGACTGCAGGCGCAGATAGGCAACCAGATAGCCGTTGACGGCCCCGACCAGCCCGCCGATGCCCAGGCAGATCAGGGCCGAGGCCAGCGCGCCGAAGGGACCCTGCAACGGATAGACCGCCAGGGTCACGTTGCAGATCGAGACGATACCCGCGACCGAGAGATCGAACCCCCGGCTGATCACCACCAGCGACTGCCCGGCGGCGGCCAGCGCCAGGGGTACGCTGTTGTTCATCAGACTCGCGATGGAGTAGGTCGAGAAGGCGCGCGGCTGCAGATAGACGTAGAAGGCGTAGAGCGCGAAATAGAGCAGCAGGATGATCCCCGCGCCGCGCAGCAGTTTGCCGAGCGGCACGGCCAGGCCCCGTCGTTCAGACATCGACATGCTGTGATCTACCGACTCCGTCATTGTGGGGCCTGCTCCGCCTGGCGGTGCAGGGAGTGACCGGTCATGGCCGAAACCAGGCGCTGCTCCTCGATCTCCTCGCCGTCGAAGACCGCGAAGACGCGCCCGCCGTAGAGAACGGCGCAGCGGTCGGCGAGCTGCACCAGCTCGGACAGCTCGGAGGAGTAGAAGAGGACCGAGCCGCCGCCGTCGGCGAAGACGCGGATGGCGGCATAGATCGACTCCTTGGTGCCCACGTCCACGCCGCGGGTCGGATCGAACAGCAACAGGGTCTTGGCCCCGGTCGCCAGCGCGCGTGCGATCAACGCCTTCTGCTGGTTGCCGCCGGAGAGGTCGCCGATGGCGAAGGAGAGATAGCGCGGGTCCATCTCGATGCGCTCCCCGGCCGGCCGCGCGCTCTTCAGCTCGGTGCGCTCGCCGACGAAGAGCCCCAGCGAGATCTTCGGCAAGATCGGCAGCACGATGTTCGAGGCCGCGGTCAGCCCCGCCAGGATGCCCTCGGTCTTGCGCTCCTCGGGTAGGTAGACCATGCCGCTGCCCGACTTCATCGCCGCCCTGGGCGAGCGCAGGTGTGCCGGCTTTCCGTCCACCTCCACCGTGCCGGACTGCAGCGGGTCCAGCCCGGCCAGGGCGCGGAAGAGCGAGCGCTGGCCCTGGCCCTCCAGCGCGGCGATGCCCAGGACCTCGCCGGCCCTGAGATCCAGGCTGACGTCCTTGGCGTCGTGGCTGGTCAGCCCCTTGATCGAGAGCCGCACCGCGGCAGCGGCGTCCAGGCTGCGAACGACCTTGTGTTCCTGGGCGATCCGCCGGCCCACCATCATCTCGAAGATGTCGGCGTCACTGGCCTCGCCCAGGCCCACGGTGGCGATGGTCTCGCCGTTGCGCAGAACGGTCGCCGACTCGCAGATCTCGCGCACCTCGGCCAGGCGGTGGGAGATGTAGAGCACCGCCACGCCCTGTGCCGTGGCGCGGCGGATCTGGCCGAAGAGCCAGTCGGTCTCGGCGAGGGAGGCGGTCGGTTCGTCCAGGATCAGGACCCGGCCTGCATTGTTCATGGCGCGCACGATCTCCAGCCGCTGCCGGTCGGCGAGCGGCAGGGAGGCAACCTCGCGGCGCGGGTCGATGCGCGAGAGATCGAAGCGGGCCAGGATATCGCCAGCGGCCCCCAGCACACGCGACGCCGAGACCAGACCGCTGCGGCCCTTGGGCAGGCTCGGCAGCAACAGGTTCTGCGCGACGGTCAGGTTGGAGACCAAGCTCAGCTCCTGGAAGGCCGTCGCCACCTGGTAGGCGCGGGCCTCGTTGATCGAGCGCGGACTGTAGAGTTCGCCGTCCAGCCGCATCTCGCCCGAGTCGGCCGCGACCGCCCCGGTCAGGATGCGCACCAGGGTGGACTTCCCGGCGCCGTTCTCGCCCAGCAGCGCGTGGACCTCGCCACCCTTGAGGGTGATGTCGCCACGCTGGAGGGCAACGGTCGCACCATAGGCCTTGCGGATGCCCACAGCCGTCAGCGCACCGCGATCGATCGCATCCGGCCGGGCCCCGCCGGACCGACTTGGGTCGGTCTGCAGGCTAGGTGACTGCTGTTCCGTCAACTCGATCCTCCCTGATCTCTCCCGCGCGCCTTGGTCCGGCGTTCTTATGGGAACGTTCTCTGAGAACGTTCCCATAACACTCTTCTTGCCCAAAGGCTGTCAAGCGGGAACTGATCTTTCAGGCGGTGATTTGTGTCAGCGGGAGAGAGGAGGTGAGAGAAACAGCTGCTAGATCAGACCTTTGGGAAAGAGGCGGGTGCGGCCACTCCGTGCCCCGCCACCCTTCCCAGGGTCATGGCCGGGCTTAACCGGGCCATCTAGGTGTTGGTTTCGCGTCACCAATCTCCAGATTGCTGCAACACCAACACGTGGCCCCCCGTATCAAGTCCGGGGGGTGGCTACAATAATTGCTAACTGGAAGGGTATGTACAACCGGGCGGCCAGCCCGACCAACGCGAAAGCGAAGCGCGCTAGGGCTTGAACCTGGCCAGGACCGCGCGGTCGATCTCGATGCCGAGGCCGGGACGGTCGGGGATGGCGAGGATGCCGCCCGTCTGCTCCAGCGGTTCGGTCACGATGGCCTGGCGGAAGGGGTTGGGGGTGCGGTCGAACTCCAGCAGGGGTGCCACCGGATTGCGCCGCGGTGGGTCCGGCGGCAGGGCGGCCAGCACCTGCAGGCTGGCGGCGATCTGCACCGCGGTGCCCCAGACATGCGGGTTCACCCGCACGCCGTAGAGGGCGGCGAGATCGACGATGCGCCGCATCTCGGTGAAGCCGCCGCTGCCGCAGACGTCAGGCTGCAGGATGTCGACCGCGCCGGCCTCGAGCGCCTGATGCATGGCGAAACGGGCGTGCCAGGTCTCGCCGGCGGCGACCGGCAGCGGCTGGCCCTCGCGCACCCGCCGGTAGGCCTCCAGCTGCTCGGGCAGCACCGGTTCCTCGAACCAGCCGATCGCATGGTCGGCCGCAGCCCGGCCGACCTGGATCGCCTCCAGCACGTCGTAGCCGTGGTTGGCGTCGATCATCAGCAGGAAGTCGTCACCGACCGCGGCCCGGAGCGCGCGGATCACCGCCAGGTCCTCCTCGGGATCCAGCCCGATCTTGATCTTGGCGGCCCGGAAGCCCTCGGCGGCATAGCCCGAGACCTCCTCGGCGATCTCCCCCGGCCGGTCCGGCCGGCCGCTGTAGAAACCACCGGTTGCGTAGGCCTGAACCGTCTCGCGGAAGCGGCCTCCGAGCAGACGCGAGACCGAGACGCCGAAGTGCTTGCCCTTGATGTCCCAGAGCGCGATGTCGATGCCGCTGAGCGCGGTGACGCTCAGCCCACGCTGCCCCTGATCGCGCAGCGCGTTGTAGAGCTGCTGCCAGAGGACCTCGTTCTCCAGCGGGTCGCGGCCGACCAGCAGCGGCGCATAGGCCGCCACCACCGCGGCGTTGGGCACGGCCGGCCCCAGGCATTCGCCCCAACCCACCGTCCCGTCGGCACAGACCACCTCGACCAGGCAGTGCTGGCGGCGCCCGAAGCGGCCCGACGCGCTCTCGAAGGGGCGGTCCAGGGCGCAGTCCAGCAGGTGAGCGGCGACCGAGACGATCTTCATGCCGCCGAAGGTCTCACCCCCGGCGCGGACTGTCCAGCGGGCTCGTCAGGGCGTTGCTGAATCGCTAGGGTCCGCGCCCAAGATCATTGGCTTGAGAAGCGAAGGGAGCGACGGATGCTGAAGCGGCTCTTGATCACCGGTGCGGCCGGTGCCCTGGGACAGGTCGCGCGCGAGGGGCTGGGCGGGCTGGCCGAAGAGGTCCGCCTTTCCGATATCGCCCCGATGGCGCCGGCCGGCGCGAACGAGGAGGTCGTGACCTGCGACCTGGCCGACGCCGAGGACGTACGCAAGCTGGTGGCCGGCTGCGACGGCATCCTGCACCTGGGCGGGATCTCGCGGGAAAACAGCTTCTCGAAGATCCTGCAGGGCAACATCATCGGTATCTATAACCTCTACGAGGCCGCGCGCCTGGAGGGCCGGCCGCGCATCTTCTACGCCAGCTCCAACCACACCATCGGCTTTCACAAGCAGGATGAGCACCTGGACGACAGCGCCAAGCTGCAGCCCGACGGACTCTACGGCGTCTCCAAGTGCTTCGCCGAGCAGATGGCCTCGCTCTATCACAACAAGTTCGGCATCGAGACCGCGCTGGTGCGCATCGGCTCCTGCTTCCCGGAGCCGATCGACCACCGCATGCTCTCGACCTGGCTCAGCTACCGCGACTTCCTCTCGCTGATCCGCTGTGTGTTCCGTGCGCCGCGTCTGGGCTGTCCTGTCATCTGGGGCGTGTCCAACAACGACTGCCGCTGGTGGGACAACACCCCCGCCGCCTTCCTGGGCTGGCACCCCGAGGACAATGCCGAGACCTTCCGCGCCCAGATCGAGGCGAGCAAGCCGCGCCCGGCCAAGGATGCGGTCGAGGCGGTCTACCAGGGCGGCCTCTTCGCCGCCGACCCGATCATGCAGGACTGACGGCACCGGCGCTCCGAGCGGGAGGCGCCGCCGCCACGGCGTGATCAGCGCAGGACGTTGTTGAGCACGTCCAGGATCAGCCCGGTCGAAGCCTCGATCAGCAGGATGTCGCTGCCCACGACCAGGCGGTTGGTACCGGGCCGGACGGCTGGCAGCAATCTGGTCAGGTCGTTGGGCAGGTACTTCTTGGCGATGCCCGGCGGCAACGGCTTGCCGCGCGCCAGGTTCTTGGCGATGCCCGGCGGCAGCGACTGCACGTTGCCGGCCGGATAGCGACGGTAGTAGTCGTCGATGATTCGGATCTCGCTATCGGAGAAGCGGATCGAAAGGCCGCTGCCGTCAATCTTGACCTGGGTGCCCGAGTCTCCCTGCTTGCCGCTGTTCCCCTGGTTGCCTTGGTTGCCACTGTTGCCCTTGTTCTTGGAGTTGCCCTTGCCGTTGTCGGCGAAGGCGACACCAGTCAGGAGTGCGGCAGGGAGAAGGCTTAGTCCGAAGACAACGCACCGTCGCGGAAGTATTGCGGTCATACTGCTTTTCCTCATCACCAAGAGACAGGATCGCGTGAGCGGCACCAGCGAAGTAAAGAGTTGCCACGTTCGATCCCTTGCTGACCCGATAACGCGCAAAGGCCCGAAAAGGTCATGTGGCCGATGCAGAGCTGCGTCACCGAAAGTGTCGCGCGTCTTTCAACCTACGCGGACGTTGCGACAAACATCCCGCCTCGACGCCACGAAAGAGAGGTTGTCACGACCGATCGGTTTGACAAGCAGTCACCTTACTCTGGCGCCAGAAGCCGGGTTGCAGGCCCGCCATAAGGGGCTAGTCTAGCCAAAACCACCGGGAGGGCTGCGCCGACATGACCCGAGCAGAGGCACTGGAAGCAGCGGAGGTCGAGCGCGCGAGCGCCGAGGGAGCGACCAACTTCCGCTTCTTTGACAACCGGCAGAAATACCTGCTCTTCGTCAACACCTGCAGCGAGAAGTGGGTGGTCGCCAACCGCGTCAGCGAGGAGCTGGCCAACCTGCACCCCACGCCGCCGGCCGTGCGCCTCTTCGATGCCGGGGTCGGCGACGGCACCGTGCTCTCCCGCCTGCTGCGCGCCATGCACGCGCGCTTCACCACCATGCCCTTCTACGTGGTCGGCAAGGAGGTGAGCTTGGAGGATGTGCGCCTGACCCTTGAGAAGATGCCCGATCGCCTGTTCGAGCATCCGGCGACGGTCCTGGTGCTGACCAACCTCTACTACTCGGAATCGCCCTGGCTCACGACCCACTCGACCGCGGCGGCCGGCGCCTTCGTCTGGAAGGAGGTGGCGCTACGGGGCAACTGCTCGCACGACTTCGCCCAGCAGATGGTGGAGCTGGAGCCCTTCCTGTCGGAGAACTGGCAGGCCAAGATCGGCAAGAACGGCAATCCGATCTACGAGCGCCCGGTGGTGCTGGTGCTCTACCGCGAGGACCACCGCTTCCTGCTGGACCCGGTGATCCCGCGCCTGGGCGCGGCCCGCGCCGACTTCGACCTGGTGGTGGCCTCGCAGCCCTACCGCGCCCGCGCCTCGGCCGCCTTCAAGGCGAAGAAGGTGGTGGCGCCGCTGGTCCGAGCGCTGGGCCCCGGCGGCCGGCTGATCGGCATCCACTCCAAGGGCGGCGACCCGGGCATGGAGATCGTGCGCAGCATCTGGCCCGAGGACAGCCCCTTCGTTGCCGACCGCCACGACATCCTGCAGGCGACCAAAGCGGAGCTGGGCTCTGCAGCGCGCAGCTACAACTTCAACGCCGGCAGCGACAAGCGCTCGGTGTTCCGTTACGACATGCACACCCTGCCGAACGAGGTCGGCAGCACCATCGGCACCTCGACCCTGCTGGCCGCCTGGAACGCCGCCGTCTACGTCGCCCAGGTCGAGGACTACCGCCTGGAGGAGAAGACCCTGGACGGCAGCTACGTCGAGGCCGTGCGCGAGGTGCTGCGCCGCCACGGCGGGCTGTGGTTCAACGACGAGTCCTACGTGATCTCGCGGCGGCGGTTGTAGAAATGGTGTTTCTGACGCCAGTGGATTCTTAATCAGCTTAACTCCTGAATGATGATCCAAGAGTTGAGTGGTCCTACGGTCAAGCCGTAGGACGACGAAAACTACTCCTAAACTGTTGTCGTCCTACGGCTTGACCGTAGGACCACTATCCGCACCGCAAGGACGACCACTCTTCTTCAAGAACCGACAACGAAAAGAGAAAGTTACGGCCCGACTACAATCGTGGGCACATGCCCAACCTTCAGATTGAGGCTGTTGGCGATGAAGCACTTGGCGCTGGCGGGGCCGTGCAGGGACCTGGCCTTCTCGACGTCGCCGCCGGGTGCGATGGTGACCTCCGGATGCAGGGTCAGGCTGGTGAAGCGGCCGGCGCCGTCGGCCTCCAGGCTCATCGTGCCTTCGGCCCGGTCGCGGTAGCTCAGCACCGAGATACCGGCGACCGCGCAGAGATGCAGGTACCAGAGCATGTGGCAGGCCGAGACCGAAGCCAACAGCAGGTCTTCGGGATTGTGCAGACCCGGATCGCCCCGAAAGGCCGGGTCGGCCGAGCCCGCCAGGTCCGGCTTGCCCTCGATCTCGATCCGGTGACTGCGGTCATAGCTGCGGTAGGAGGTCGTCCCCTCGCCCGTGTTGCCAGTCCACACGATGGTCGCCCGGTAGTGATGGTCTCGGTTCATCCTCGGCTCTCCTCTGCCGCCCTGTCGGCCGCGACTATCACAAAGCGGCAAGGGGCCAGCAAGAAAGAAGAAGGGCGGCAACCCGCCGGCTGCCGCCCCTCCGCTTCTACCGGATGTCGGTCGAGACCGGGTTAGGCCTCGGCCGGGGCCTCCTCGGCCTCGAGGTCCGCACCGGTCTCCTGGTCGACGCGCTTCATCGACAGCTTGACCTTGCCGCGGTCGTCGATGCCGATGCACTTGACCTTGACCTTCTGGCCTTCCTCGATGACGTCGCCGACCTTGGCAACGCGGTGCTGGGCCAGCTCGGAGATGTGCACCAGGCCGTCGCGGGCGCCCAGGAAGTTCACGAAGGCGCCGAAGTCGACGATCTTCACCACCTTGCCGTCGTAGATCGTGCCGACCTCCGGCTCGGCGACGATGGAGCGGATCCAGTCGATGGCCGCCTGGCCGGCATTGCCGTCGACCGCCGCCACCTTGATGGTGCCGTCGTCCTCGATGTCGATCTTGGCGCCGGTGGTCTCGGTGATCTCGCGGATCACCTTGCCGCCGGTGCCGATGACTTCGCGGATCTTGTCCTTCGGAATGGTGATAGTGGTGATCCGCGGCGCGGTGTCGGACACGCTGGTCCGCGCGGTGCCGAGCGCCTTGGCCATCTCACCCAGGATGTGCAGACGGCCGCCCTTAGCCTGATCCAGCGCCTGCTCCATGATCGCAGGCGTGATCGAGGTGATCTTGATGTCCATCTGCAAGGAGGTCACGCCCTCCTCGGTGCCGGCCACCTTGAAGTCCATGTCGCCGAGATGGTCCTCGTCGCCCAGGATGTCGGAGAGCACGGCGACGCCGTCGTCTTCCTTGATCAGGCCCATGGCGATGCCCGCGCAGGGCTTGGCCAGCGGCACGCCGGCATCCATCAGCGCCAGCGAGGAGCCGCAAACCGTGGCCATCGAGGAGGAACCGTTCGACTCGGTGATCTCCGAGACGATGCGCACGGTGTAGGGGAAGTCTTCCTTGGCCGGCATCAGCGGGTGGATGGCACGCCAGGCCAGCTTGCCGTGGCCGATCTCGCGGCGGCCGGGGCTGCCCATGCGACCGGCCTCGCCGACGGAGTAGGGCGGGAAGTTGTAGTGCAGCATGAAGTGCTCGCGGTAGCTGCCCTCGAGCGCGTCCATGAGCTGCTCGTCGTCGCCGGTGCCAAGCGTGGTCACCACCAGCGCCTGGGTCTCGCCGCGGGTGAAGAGGGCGGAGCCGTGCGCCAGCGGCAGGATGCCGACCTGGCAGTCGATCGGGCGCACCTGGGTGGTGCTACGGCCGTCGATGCGCTTGCCGGTCTTCAGGATGTTGCCGCGGACGATGTCCTGCTCCAGGCCCTTGAAGACGCCGCCGGCCAGGGCCAGCAGAGTCTCGTCGCCGCTCAGGCTCTCGATCGCCTCGGCCTTCACCGCGGCGACCTTCTCCTGGCGGGCCAGCTTGTTCGGCTCCTGGTAAGCCTCGGCCAGCTTGGCAGAGAAGCCATCGGCCAGGCGCTGGCGCAGGGGGGCGAGCGCCTCCGGCTCCGGTGCCAGCTCGCGCGGCTCGCGTGCGCACATCTCGGCCAGCTCGATGATGGCGTCAATGACGGCCTGCATCTTCTGGTGACCGAAGTTGACGGCGCCCAGCATGATCTCTTCCGACAGCTCCTTGGCCTCGGACTCGACCATCAGCACGCCCTCGGAGGTGCCGGCGAGCACCAGGTCGAGGCGGCTGTCCGCCATCTCGGCCAGGGTCGGGTTCAGCACGTACTCGCCGTCGATGTAGCCGACGCGGGCCGCACCGATCGGGCCGAGAAAGGGCAGGCCGGAGATGGTGAGCGCGGCCGAGGCGCCGATCATGGCGACGACGTCGGGATCGTTCTCCATGTCGTGGCTCAGCACGGTGCAGATCACCTGGGTCTCGTTGCGGTAGCTCTTGTGGAAGAGCGGCCGGATCGGACGGTCGATCAGGCGAGAGACCAGGGTCTCCTTCTCGGAGGGACGGCCCTCGCGCTTGAAGAAGCTGCCGGGGATCTTGCCGGCGGCGAAGGTCTTCTCCTGGTAGTTCACGGTAAGCGGGAAGAAGTCCACGCCCTCCCGCGGCTTCTGCGCGCCGACGGCGGTGCAGAGCACGATGGTGTTGCCGAGGCTGGCCAGCACGGCGCCGTCGGCCTGGCGGGCGATGCGCCCGCTTTCCAGGGTCAGCGTACGCCCACCCCAGTCGATCTCTTTCTTGTAGACAGTGAACATAGCGTTCGGGTCCTTGTTTTTCGATTAAGGGCCGGATTGCAGGCTAGCCGGACCCAAGCAAACGCGGGCGGGCCGCCCACGCTTGCTTCGGCCCGGCCGATCGAAGCGACATGCCGACCCGGTCATGTCGCTTCGCCTCAGCATTGTGTCGTGATCCTCCTGGTCGCCGGCCGCCTTAGCGGCGCAGGCCCAGGCGCTGGATCAGACCTTCGTAACGACCCAGGTCCTTGCCCTTCACGTAGTCGAGCAGCCGACGACGCTGACCGACCATGATCAGCAGCCCGCGGCGGGAGTGGAAGTCGTGCTTGTGAGTCTTCAGATGCTCGGTCAGGTTGGAGATCCTTTCGCTCAGGATTGCAACCTGCACCTCGGGGGAACCGGTATCGCCTTCCTTGGTGGCGTATTCCTTGATCAGCTCGGCCTTGCGGTCCTGGGTGATCGACATCGTGTATGACCTCTCGTCACTACTGGTTAATAACGCGGACCGGATGCACCTCTCCCGCCTCGTAACGCGCCAGGGCGACCAGCCTGCCGGCTGTCGTCGCACAGACGATGCTTCCTTGTGACAGGTCGCGAAGGCGGTCGCGGTGCACGCGAGCCATGAGTGAGACGGTCTGGCCGCAGCGCAACCGCCTTGCTTCCGCTTCCGACAAGGCGAACGCCGGGATGTCGTCCAGCGCTGTCTCGATCGGCAGCAGTTGCTCCATGAGGGCCGGACTATGCCCAAGCCCCTCCAGCGACTCCAGCGGAATCGCCATGTCTTCACTAAATGGGCCGACTGCGGTGCGGCGCAAGGCCACGACATGCGCGCAGGTCCCCAACGCCCGGCCCAGGTCACGGGCCAGCGCGCGCATGTAGGCGCCCTTGCCACAGGTGACCAGGAAGCTGGCACGATCGGCGCTCTCCATGCTGTCGAGGCTGAGCTCGTCGATCCGCACCTCGCGCGACTTCAGGGTCACGGCCTCGTCGTTGCGGGCCAGGTCGTAGGCACGCTGGCCCTCGACCTTGATCGCCGAGAAGATCGGCGGGACCTGCTCGATCACACCGCGGAAGCGCGGCAGCACGGCCTCGATCTCCTCACGGCTCGGGCGGACCGGGCTTTCCTCCACCGCCTCGCCCTCGGCGTCGTCGGTGCTGGTGGCGATGCCCCAGCGGAGGGTGAAGCGATAACGCTTCTCGCCGTCCATGACATAGCCCACGGTCTTGGTGGCCTCGCCCAGGGCGATCGGCAGCACGCCGCTGGCCAGGGGGTCGAGAGTGCCGCCATGCCCGGCCTTGCGGGCGTTGAACAGCCGGCGCACGCGGCCCACCGCCTGGGTCGAGGTGACCTCTAGGGGCTTGTCGAGAACGATCCAGCCGTTCACCGCCTCACCGCTCTTACGCCTGGCCATCGCTCTCGTCCTCGTCCTCGTCAGCCGGATGCGAGAGATCGCGGCTCACCCGCGGTCTGCGCAGCAGCTGCTCGATCGACTGGGCCTGATCGAAGGAATGGTCGGCCTGAAAGGAGAGGCGCGGCAGGATCCGCAGCTCCACCTCGCCGGCAAGCTGATGGCGCAGGAAGCCGCTGGCGCGGTTCAGCGCGGCCACAGTCTCCTCCAGCGCCTCGCCCCCCAGCGGGGTGACGAAGGCGGTGGCGTTGGAGAGGTCGGGCGAGACCCGGACCTCGCTCACCGTGACCGAGCGGCCGGCCAGCGCTGGATCGTCCAAGAGATCGCGCTCCAGTATCGCTGCCAAGGCATGGCGCAAGGCCTCGCCTACACGCAATTGGCGCTGGCTACGGCCCCGGTCGGACCGCTCAGCCCCGTGTCGCTGCTTCATCGTCCTCGTTTCTAGGGTGTCCGGGGTCGAAATCGCTGCCCGGACCGGCCTAGCCTAAAATTCCGTTGCGCAGAAACCCGGCCGCGGGTGGCGTGCACCCCCGGCCGGCTCCGCTCCAGAAGGAGTGGCGGTGCGTCCCCTAGAGGACGCGTGCCACTTCCTCGACCTCGTAACACTCGATCCGGTCGCCGACCTGGATGTCCTGATAGTTCTCGAAGGCCATGCCGCATTCGTAGCCCTGGTTCACCTCGCGGACCTCGTCCTTGAAGCGGCGCAGGGTCTTCAGCGTGCCGTCGTGGATCACCACGTCGTCGCGCAGCAGGCGCACCTTGGCGCCACGCTTCACCATGCCCTCGGTGATCATGCAGCCGGCGACCTTGCCGGCCTTGGTCACGTCGAAGACCGCACGGATCTCGGCGTAGCCCAGGAAGTTCTCGCGCGCCTCCGGCGACAGCAGTCCGGTGAGCGCCGCCTTCACGTCGTCCACCACCTCGTAGATGATCGAGTAGTAGCGGATGTCGACGTTCTCGTTGCGGGCCTGCTCACGCGCCTGCGGGTTGGCACGCACGTTGAAGCCAATGATGAGCGCACCGGTGGCCTGCGCCAGGGTGACGTCGCTCTCGCTAATCGGGCCGACGGCAGCGTGCAGGATGTGCGCCCGCACCTCCTCGTTGCCCAGCTTCTCCAGCGCGGTCACGATGGCTTCCATGGAGCCATGCACGTCGGCCTTGACCACCACCGGCATGGTCTTGGCCTCGCCCTCGCGGATGCGCGAGAGCATCTGCTCCAGGGTGCCGCGGCTCTGCCGGGCTAGGCCCTTCTCACGATCCTGCTGCTGGCGGAAGTCCACGACCTCGCGAGCGCGGCTCTCGTTTTCCACCACCAGAAGCGCGTCACCGGCGGTCGGCGTGCCCTGGAGACCCAGAACCTCGACCGGCGTGGAGGGTCCGGCCTCCTTCACCTGGTCGCCGTGGTCGTCCAGGAGAGCGCGCACCCGGCCCCACTCGGAGCCGGCGATGAAGACGTCGCCCTGCTTGAGAGTGCCGGAGGTGACCAGCACGGTGGCGACCGAGCCGCGGCCCTTCTCCACCTTGCTCTCGATCACCACGCCTTCGGCCTGCTTGGCGGGGTTGCCCCTCAGCTCCAGGAGCTCGGCCTGCAGCAGGATGGCTTCTTCCAGCTTGTCCAAGCCGGTCTTCTTGAGGGCCGAGACCTCTACGTCCAGCACGTCGCCGCCCATCTCCTCGACCACCAGTTCGTGGCTGAGCAGTTCCTGGCGGACGCGATCGGCGTTGGCCGAGGGCTTGTCCATCTTGTTGATCGCCACGATGATCGGCACGTTGGCGGCTCGCGCGTGGCTGATCGCCTCGGCAGTCTGCTCCTTGATGCCGTCGTCGCCGGCCACCACCAGCACCACGATGTCGGTCACCTCGGCACCGCGGGCACGCATCGCCGTGAAGGCAGCGTGGCCGGGGGTGTCGATGAAGGTGATCTTGGCCCCGGAGCTCAGCTCCACCTGATAGGCGCCGATGTGCTGGGTGATGCCGCCGGCCTCGCCCTTGACCACGTCGGTCGCGCGCAACGCGTCCAAGAGCGAGGTCTTGCCGTGGTCGACGTGGCCCATGATGGTCACCACCGGCGGCCGGGACTGCAGGTCCTCCTCGCGGTCGGGCTCGTCGCTCTTCAGGCCCAGCTCGACATCGGCGGCCGAAACACGCTTGGCCCGATGGCCGAACTCCTCGACCACCAGCTCGGCGGTGTCAGCGTCGATCACTTGGTTGATGGTCGCCATGATGCCCATCTTCATCAGGGACTTCACGACCTCACCGCCGCGCTCGGCCATACGGTTGGCCAGCTCTTGCACGGTGATGGTCTCCGGAACCACGACCTCGCGGACCACGCGACCGGGCATCTGGCTCTGGCGCAGATCCATCATCTGCTTCAGCTTCTCGCGCTGGCGCCGGACCGAGGCCAGGGAGCGCTGACGCTCCTCCTCGCTCTCACCGTCCAGGGCCTGGGCGATGGTGAGCTTGCCGTGGCGCCGGCGCGGCGCCTCGCGGGTGCGCTGGTTGCCGGGCTTCGGCAGATCGCGCTTGCGCCGCTTGATGCGGCCGCCCAGCTCGTCCAGCTCGCTCTCCACGCCCTCTTCAGGCTGGCCCGCTGCTGCCCGCTTGGGCTGTTCGCCGTGCGCAGACTCTTCCTGCTCGCCCGCGTCCTTGGCCGTCGCGCCTTCGCCCTCGCCAGCCTCCTCCGCGGAGGCTTCCTGCTTGCCGGCGTCATCGGCGGCGGCGGCCTTGGCCTCCTGCTTGGCCTGCACCTCGGCCTCGAGCTTGAGGCGCGCCTCTTCCTCGATGCGATGGCGCTCGGCCTCCTGCTCGGCAAGCTTGCGGGCCTCTTCCTCGGCGGCCTTGCGACGCTCCTCTTCCGCAGCCTTGCGGCGCGCCTCGGCCTCGGCCTCCAAGCGCTTCTGCTCGGCGACGCGGCGGGCCTGGTCCAGCGCCTTGGCGCGGGTCTCGCGCTCGGCCTGGGTCAGCCCGTCAGCCGGGCTGCTCGACCTCGACCGACCACGGTCGCCGCGGCGCTCACCACCACGACGCTCACCACCGCCGCGCGAGGGCTGCACCTTGGCCTGAGGCTGGCGCGGCGGCGTTCCGGGCGATGCCGGACGCTCGGCGGCCGGCGCCGCAGCGGGTTCGGCCTCCGCCGGCCCGATGGCACGCTTACGCTTGACCTCGACCGTCACCGTCTTGCTGCGGCCGTGGCTGAAGCTCTGCCGAATCTGGCCGGTCTCGACCGTCTTCTTCAACTCCAGGCGACCCGGTCGGTTGAGGCGGAGCTGCGTCTTGTCGGTCTCTTTCGTCATATCCTACCTGTTACCCTCTGACGATGCCGCCCTGCTCTAGGGCCAGCACCAAGGCTGCACGCTGGGACAGCCGATCCGCCCAGCGCTCGTCGTTCACGGCAAGATGTACCGCGATGTCTCGTCCCAGGGCCTGCCCAAGATCGGCGGCCTGGAAACAGTCGATACACGCCATGCCCTCGCCGGCCGCCATACGAAGCCGCCGGGACGCCTGCTCGGCGCCGTCCGCTGCTTCGATCAATAGCTTGACCTGATGTTGTGCGACGGCAGTGCGCACTGCCTCGTACCCGGAAACCAGTACCCCCGCCCGTTTGGCAAGCCCGAGCTGGGCCAGAAAGCGTTCGCGCGCCATTCCGGCCAGCCGCTCGGGCAGGTCGGGAGCAACCGACACCTGCCGTCGTGCCGCCTTGGCGAAGAGCTTCTTCGACAAGGCTTCGCGAACTATAGCTCCCTCGGCGGTCAACCACAATCCGCGCCCTGGCAGACGCCGGCCAAAGTCGGCCACGACCTCGCCCGCGGGCGAGACCACGAAGCGCAGCATGGCGTCGGGCGGCAGGCGCCGGCCGGTCGCCAGGCAGCGACGCAGGCTGTCCTTGCCGCGCGGCTCGCGCTCGACCTCCAGCTCCGGTTCCTGCCCGTCCTGCAACACGCTGCCTTCCTTCGTTCAAGCGCCTAGCGTCCCGGCCTAGCCCTGTTGCTCCGGCTGCTCCTCGGTGGCCTCTGCCTCCGACGGGGCCTCCGTAGACGCCTCCGCGGGCGTCTCCTCGTCCTCGAACCAGTGGGCGCGTGCCGCCATGATCACATCGTTGGCCTCGTCCTGGGTCATGGCATCGGCGCCCACGATATCGAGCAGCTCGTCGCTTGCCAGGTCAGCCAGGTCGTCCAGGGTCTTCACCCCGGCACCGCCCAGCGCCACCAGCATCTCGATGCTCAGCCCCTCGACCGCCGCCAGCTCGTCGCTGACGCCCAGTTCGCGGCGCTGCTCTTCCTGCTGGCGCTCCTGCTCTTCCAGCCAGGTCTGGGCCCGCAGACGCAACTCTTCCGCCACGTCCTCGTCGAAGCCCTCGATCTCGGCCAACTCCTCCAGCGGCACGTAGGCCACCTCGTCGACCCGGGTGAAGCCCTCGGTCACCAGCAGGTGGGCGATGACGTCGTCGACGTCCAGAGCCTCGATGAAGAGCTGCGAGCGGCGGTGGAACTCTTCCTGACGGCGCTGCGACTCCTCCTCCTCGGTCAGGATGTCGATGTGCCAGCCGGTCAGTTGCGAGGCCAGGCGCACGTTCTGCCCACGCCGTCCGATCGCCAGCGACAACTGCTCGGTCGGGACCACCACCTCGATGCGCCCAGCCTCCTCGTCCATGACCACCTTGGTGACCTCGGCCGGGGCCAAGGCGTTCACCACGAAGGTGGCGATGTCCTCGGACCAGGGAATGATGTCGATCTTCTCGCCCTGCAGCTCCTGCACCACGGCCTGCACGCGGCTGCCACGCATACCGACGCAGGCGCCGACCGGATCGATCGACGCATCGGAGCTGACCACGGCAATCTTGGCGCGGCTGCCCGGATCGCGCGCCACCGACTTGATCTCGACGATGCCGTCGTAGATCTCCGGCACCTCCTGACGGAACAGCAGCGCCATAAACTGCGGATGCGCGCGCGACAGGAAGATCTGCGGGCCGCGCGGCTCCTCGCGCACGTCCAGGATCAACGCGCGCACGCGATCGCCGGTGCGGAAGCTCTCACGCGGCAGGCTCTCCTCGCGGCGCAGCATGGCCTCGGCCCGGCCCAGGTCCACCGTCACATTACCGAACTCGGCACGCTTGACGATGCCGTTCACCACCTCGCCGGCGCGGTCCTTGAATTCCTCGTACTGGCGGGACCGCTCGGCCTCACGCACCTTCTGGACGATCACCTGCTTGGCTGTCTGAGCGGCGATGCGGCCCAGGTCGATCGGCGGCAGCTCCTCGGTGATGAAGTCGCCGATCTCCAGCTCCGGATCGATCATCTTGGCGTCGCGCAGCGCGATCTGCGCCATGTCGTTCTCGACCTCGTCCTGCGTCTCCACCACCTGGCGATAGCGCGACAGCTTGATGTCGCCGGTGCGGCGGTCGATGACAGCGCGGATGTCGTGCTCGTGGCCGTACTTGGCACGGCCGGCGCGGCCGATCGCCTGCTCCATGGCCTCCAGGACCTCGTCGCGCTCAATACCCTTGTCGCGCGCGACGGCGTCGGCAACCTGCAGGATCTCGGTACGCGCTAGCGCCAGATTGTCCATCCCTCGCTATTCCCTTTCTTCTGTCCCCGCCGGAACGTCGTCCGCGCGCGGATCGCTCTCTTCCTCCTCCGCACGGGCCGCGGCCGCCGCTTCAGCGGCCTGATGCTCGGCGATCAAGGCATCGGTCAACACCAGCTTGGCCTTGGCCAGATCGGCGAAGTCCAAGCTCTGCGGTCCCTCCTCGCTGTCGAGGAGCACCGCCTCGCCGTCGACGCCGCGCAGGATCCCCGAAAAGCGCTTACGCCCCTCTTTGGGCCGGCTCAGCTCAAGCTTCGCCAGATGGCCGGCGTAGCGCTGAAAATCGCCCAGACGGGTCAGCGGTCGGTCGATGCCTGGTGAGGAGACCTCAAGTACATAGGCGCTGGGGATGGGATCCTCAATGTCCAGAATGGCTGCAGCGCAACGGCTGGCCGCAGCACAGTCCTCGACGTCGATCGGCCGCTCGTCCAGGCGCTCGATCATCAGCTGCAGGCGCGGCCTGCGCTCGCCACCGAAGGAGACGCGCACGATCTCGTATCCGAGGTCCATCAAACCCGGCGCGATCAGTCGCTCCACCTCCGCTCCCAAGCCTTCGCTGGTCTTGCGCAGGTGGCCCCCGGCTTCGCTGGCGGCAGTCACGGTCGGTTTCGTTTCCCAGTCCCTCGGGCAGGCAACAGCGGCCTGGCCCCAAAAAGAAAAAAGGCGGGCTCAAGAGAACCCACCATCGAACAGCAGACCACCACACATGCAGCATGTCTACTCTATGGTGGGCTAGCTACTACGCCCTTATCCCCGCAAAGGCAAGGCTCGCATAGCCAGCAAGCCCCTGTTCGGGCTGCAGGGCAGGGCAGACCGTGACGGGACACGGGGGGCGCCGGGGGTCGGTCTGGTCAGCGCCGGCGCCAGACCACGAAGACCGGGCGACGCCCGGCAGCCAACGCCTTTTCCTCGTAGCGCGTGGGCGGCCAGTCCGCCGGGCGCCGGCGCCAGTCCGCGGCCGAGGCGACCGGCCAGTCGAAGGCCGGATGACGGTCGAGGCAAGCCAGCATCCAGGCGGCATAGTCCGGATCGTCGGTCGCCAGCCGGAACTCCGCCCCGGGCCGCAGCAGGGTCGCCAGGCGGTCCAGGGTCTCCGGCTGGACGAAGCGGCGCTTGTTGTGCCGGGCCTTGGGCCAGGGATCGGGAAACAGCAGAAAGGCACGATCGAGACTCCCCGGCGCCAGGCAGTCCAGCAGGTCGCGCGCGTCGCCGGTGTAGATCCTGACCGCGCGGCTCTGCTGCGCCTTCAAGGCGCGCAGCGCCTTGGCGACACCGTTCAGGAAGATCTCCGCACCGATGATGCCGACCTCGGGGTTGGCAGCGGCCTGCCAGGCCAGGTGCTCACCGCCGCCGAAGCCGATCTCCAGCCAGACCGCGCTGGGCGCGGCGGGAAAGAGCCCGCGCGGATCCAGGGGCTCGCCCTCAGCCGGCAGCTCCAAGGCGTAACGCGCCAGCTCTTCCTCGAAGAGCTGCTTCATGCCTCCGCGCAGCGGCCTGCCCTTGCGTCTGCCGTGCAGATGGCGACGCAGCGCTCCTTCTTCCATCGCGCTTGCCGTCCGGCGCCCCCTCTCGGAAGGCGCCGTCCCCTTACCTGCCCGCTTACCCGCGTTGCCGATCAGGTGAGCGCGGCCTTCAGTGCCTCGACCAGGTCGGTGCGCTCCCAAGAGAAGCCACCGTCGGCACTGGGCTCCCGGCCAAAGTGGCCGTAGGCGGAGGTGCGGGCGTAGATCGGACGGTTGAGGCCCAGGTGCTCACGGATGCCGCGGGGCGAGAGGTTCATGACCTCGCCGATCGCGTTCACCAGACGCTCTTCGCTGACCTTACCGGTGCCGTCCAGGCTGGCATAGACGGAGAGCGGCTTGGAGACGCCGATGGCGTAGGAGAGCTGGATCGTGCAACGCTCGGCCAGATTGGCGGCGACCACGTTCTTGGCCAGATAGCGTGCAGCATAGGCGGCCGAGCGGTCGACCTTGGTCGGGTCCTTGCCGGAGAAGGCGCCGCCGCCGTGCGGCGCAGCCCCACCGTAGGTATCGACGATGATCTTGCGGCCGGTCAGGCCGGCATCGCCGTCCGGACCACCGACCACGAAGCGGCCGGTCGGGTTCACGTAGAAGTCTTCCTCCGGGCACATCCAGCCGTCGGGCAGGACGTTCAGGACATAGGGGCGCACCAGTTCGCGCATCTCCGCCTGGTCCAGCCCCTCGACATGCTGCGCCGAGACCACGACGGAGGTCGCCGCTACCGGCTGTCCGTCCTCATAGCGCAGGGTTACCTGGCTCTTGGCGTCGGGGCCGAACTCCGGCCGGGTCCCGTTCTTCCGGTCCCGTGCCATGTCCTGCAGGATCCGATGCGAGAGATGGATCGGCGCCGGCATCAGCGCTTCGGTCTCGCGGCAGGCGAAGCCGAACATGATCCCCTGATCGCCGGCACCCTCGTCCTTGTTGCCGGCGGCGTCGACACCCTGGGCGATGTCGGGTGACTGCCTGTGGATGTAGTTCTCCAGCACGGCGTGACGCCAGTGGAAGCCGTCCTGCTCGTAACCGATGTCGCGCACGGCGTTGCGCGCGGCCTCCTCAATCAGGTCCGGGGTCACCGATTCCGGCGCGCGCACCTCTCCGGCAAGGACGATTCGATTGGTGGTGGTGAGTGTTTCCGCCGCCACGCGCGCTTCGGCGTCGTGCGCGAGATAGAGATCGACAATGGCGTCGGAGATGCGATCACAAACCTTGTCGGGATGGCCTTCCGACACGGATTCGCTGGTAAAGAGGTAGGTCCCTTGGCGCACGGCCCCTCCAGATACTCTTTTGCAAGCGGCTGCCAGACGGAACGGCAGCGGCTTCTCGAAGAGATGCCCGCAAAACCGGGGCATCCCGTCGTCAGATCAGAGGCCTTATCAAACGCGGGCCGCCTTCGCGTCAAGCGCTCCGCGTGCAAATCTCTCACCGCGGATGTCGCGGGAATGCCGTTTGGGGGAGTCCGGGTCGTGCGACCCGGACACTGATTCGATCCCCCTGATCAAGCGCGCCGGATCGGCGGCGCCGGCAGATGCCTCCGCCTTGCCGGCGCTGCTCCCTTTAGTCGTTGTCGCTGGCGCTGGCCAGCACCTTGCACATCTCGAAGAGACGCTTGCGGACCTGCGGATCCCGAATCCGATAGTAAGCGCGCACTAGCTCCAGAGTCTCACGCTTTGCCATCGGGTCGAATTCATACTCGGCCTGCTCCTCGGCAAACTCCTGCAGCGCCGCGGCGCTGCCCTTTTCGCCCGGAGCCAGGTAATCCGTCAGCTCTTCAAAGAAGAAACCAACCGGGACGTCCAAGACCTTCGAAAGGTCATAGAGACGGCTCGCACCGATGCGGTTGGTGCCCCGCTCGTACTTCTGAACCTGCTGAAAAGTCAGGCCAATTGCCTCACCAAGTTTTTCCTGGCTCATTCCGAGCAGGGTGCGTCGCATGCGGACTCGACCGCCAACATGCACATCTACGGGGTGGGGACGCCCGGTACCGCGTCCATACTCCAAGGTCGGACGAGTTGATGCCATTGAACCGTTCTCCTGTTCTGACCCATTCCCTAAACGAGAATGTGAAACACCAAACACATACTCTGTGTTTCTCAGCGGTCAACAGTCTCTAGAGAAGGTGACTTGCAATCCGACGGTGTGGAACAAGACCCTAGTGCCGCCTTTGCCCCTGACCGAAAGAGTAGGCAAGCACAGCCAGTAGCACAGCCAGGGGGATCAAAATCCAACTTCCCAATCGCGCGAAAAACGTTGGTTCCAGAGCGACTGGTAGTGGTATGTCTAACACGCCGATCTCATCGAGATCCAGCTTTCCGATCGCCCGCCCCAGAGGATCGACCAGGGCCGAGAGTCCGTTGTTGGCTGCACGCACCAGGGGAAGCCCCTCCTCGATCGCACGAATCCTGGCGCTGGCGAAGTGCTGGTAGGGACCGCTGGAGCGGCCGAACCAGGCATCGTTGGTGATGTTGAGCAGGAAGCCGGGCCGCGGCTGGTCCGCCGCAGTCACCGCGCCGGGAAAGATGATCTCGTAGCAGATCAGCGGCGAAGCGCTCGGCAGGCCCGGCAGATCCAGGGTCACCAACCCCGGTCCGGTCGACAGGCTGCCCCGGGCAACCGCGATGTCCAGACCGCCCAAGAAGTCGGCCAGCGGCACGTACTCACCGAAGGGAACCAGATGCACCTTGTCGTAGGTGGCCAGGATCTTGCCCTCGCGCGCCACCACGTAGAGGGCATTGAAATCCTCGCCCTCCGCGGTGTAGCGCGGCGCACCGGTGACCAGATAGCCCTCGGCCGGCACCGCCGGCGCCAGGTAGCGCTGCAGGTCGGGATCGTTCCAAAGGTTGAAGGAAACCGCGGTTTCCGGCCAGACCACGAGGTTGATATCCTGGAATCCCGGGCCGGTGGATAGGGCGATCAGTTGGTTCAGGTGCTGGACCGCCAGTCTCGCATCCCACTTCAAGCTCTGCGGCACCGAGGGTTGGACGATCCTGACCGTCGTGCCGGAGTCCTGGATCTCGGTCGTCGCCAGCCGCCAGGTTCCATAGAGGAAGACGAGGCCCAGCAGGCCCCAGGACACCAGGATCAGCCCCAGCGCCCCCGCACCGCGCCGCGGCGCGGCGAGCCCGGCCAGCGAGACCGCGGCGAGCAGAGCGATCACGCTCAAGCCCCAGACGCCAGTCAGCGAGGCGAGTTGCAGCACCTCCGGCACCTGGTACCAGACCGTCCCGATGAGGTTCCAGGGAAAGCCGGACAGCACCCAGGAGCGCAGCCACTCCGCCACCAGCCAGAACAGCACGAAGAGGACCAGGCGGGTTGCGCCCCCGGTGCGGCTGCGCCAGGTGGTCCAGGTGACCACTCCGATGAAGAGCGCCAGCCCGCAGGAGAGGCCAGCAATTGATATGGGGAGAAACCACCAAAAGCGCTCGAAATCCACCGTCATGGCGATGCCGACCCAGTAGAGACCGGCGAGAAAATGCCCGACGCCAAAAAACCAACCTATCAAGAATGCATTGCGCGAATTGGTTGTAGCGGCCAATTGCCACATAAGTGTCATAAAGCTCGGAATCAGAGAAAAAATCAGTCCCAGCGGCGGCAAAGCAGCGGCCGACACGACTCCGGCGGCGAACGACAGGGCCATGGCACGCCATCCGGTCAGGCTGCCGACCCAGTCCGCGAGACGCGAAACGGCGGGCCAGACGGGCTTCGCCTCGGCAAGCGACGAGGAGACGGTCATTCCGGATGGTCCTTGCCAGCGTCACTGCCGCTATCGTTGGGCGGCACGCCGCGCAGGCGCAGCCGCTTCAAGCGTCTGGGATCGGCCTCGACCACCTCGAAGGTGACACCGCTGTGCTCGTGCGGAATCAGCTCCCCGCGGGCCGGCAGGCGGCCGGCAAGGCTCACCACCAGGCCGCCCAGGGTATCGATGTCGGCCTCGCGCTCCTCCTCGGTCAGCAGCGGGCCGATCTCCTTCTCGTAGTCCTCGATCAGCACCCGTGCGTCGGCGAGGATCGTCCCGTCGCTGCGTCGGACCAGTCGCTGAGCGTCGTCGAGGTCGTGTTCGTCCTCGATCTCGCCGACGATCTCCTCCACCAGGTCCTCGATGGTGATCAGCCCGTCGATGCCGCCGTACTCGTCCACGACCAGCGCCATGTGCCGGCGCGAGAGCCGCATCTCCAACAGCAGGTCCAGCGCCAGGACCGACGGCGACACGAAGAGCGCCGGGCGCATGATCGCCTCCAGCGAGAACCCTGTCGGGTCGGTGGCGAAGGGCAGGGAGTCCTTCAGGTGCACCAGGCCCACGATCTTATCCAGCGATTCGCGATAGACCGGCAGGCGGGAGTGCCCGTGCTTGGAGATGATCTCCAGGAACTCGGCGAAACCGGTCGAAACGTCGATCGCGTCGATGTCGGCGCGTGGCACCATCACGTCATAGGCCGTCAGGTGGCGCAGGTTCAGGATGTTGGAGAGCAGGACCCGCTCGTGGCTGCCGATCACCGGAGCCTCGCCGTCCTCGCCCTCCTTCTGCTCGACCTGGCCGATGATCTCTTCGATCGCCTCGCGCAGCGCCGCCTCGCCGGCCCTCGGCTTCAGGCGGTTGATCAGCTTGCGGACGACGCCGGGTTTGCCCTCTTGAGCGCTGGAGTGTTCGCTCATGGTCCCGCCTCCAAACGCCGCTTCGCCGGCCCGCCGCGCATGCGGTAGGGGTCGGCGACGGCAAGGTCGGCGAGGATGCGGCGCTCGCACCACTCCATGCGCTCCGCCTCCTGGCGGTCGTTGTGGT
This sequence comes from Rhodospirillaceae bacterium N.6G, assembly GCA_046233115.1. GTDB lineage: Bacteria > Pseudomonadota > Alphaproteobacteria > Kiloniellales > JACOMY01 > JACOMY01. Next base: position 363,917 of record JBJXHM010000002.1, read on the forward strand.
CGTAGCCGAAGAGATGCAGCACGGCATGAACGACCAGGTGCGCCAGGTGCGCCCGCAGGCTCTTACCCTGCGCCGCAGCCTCACCGATCAGGGTCTGGCGCGCCAGCACCACGTCGCCGAAGCGCCCGGCATCGGGATCGTCGGGGAAGGAGAGCACGTTGGTCGCCTTGTCGCGGCCACGAAAGTCGCGGTTGAGCCGGCGGACGCCGGCGTCGTCGCTCAGCACCAGGGCCAGGCCGCCGGCCGGAGCGCCGACCTCTGCCAGGGCGCGGCGGGCAGCCCGCCGCACCGTCGCCTGCGCGCCCGGAACACTGGAGAGCCAGGCCCTGTCGGACACCAAAAGATCGATCTCCCAGCGCCGTCTGGAGGAGGACGCGGTCACGCCGCCCGCTCCCGTCGCCCGCTCCCGCCGCTGGATCGCGCCGCGGCCGTCGCGAGGTCCCGCGTGGTGCTAGGTGGAGGCTCCGTCATCGCCGGCCCCCCGGCTCGAAGAGGTCGCCGTCGGCCTGGCCGCCTTCCTCCGCACGCCGGTAGGCGCGCACGATCCGCAGCACCAGGGGGTGGCGGACCACGTCGGACTCGGTGAACTGGGTGAAGGCGACGCCTTCCAGTCCGGCCAGGATGTGCTGCGCCTCGCCCAGGCCCGACTGCACGCCGCGCGGCAAGTCGATCTGGGTCAGATCGCCGTTGATCGCCATGCGGCTGTTCTCGCCCAAGCGGGTCAGGAACATCTTCATCTGCATCGGCGTGGTGTTCTGCGCCTCGTCCAAGATGACGAAGGCGTTGCCCAGGGTGCGGCCGCGCATGAAGGCCAGCGGCGCCACCTCGATCTCGCCGCTCTCCAGGCGGTTCGCCACCTGGTCGCCCGGCAACATGTCGTAGAGCGCGTCGTAGAGCGGGCGCAGGTAGGGATCGACCTTGTCACGCAGGTCGCCCGGCAGGAAGCCCAGCCGCTCGCCCGCCTCGACCGCCGGGCGGGAGAGGATCAGCCGCTCCACCGTGCCGGCCAGCAGCATCTCGATCGCCACTGCGACGGCCAGGTAAGTCTTGCCGGTACCCGCCGGACCGATGCCGAAGGTCAGTTCGTGGCTGCGCAGGGCCTCGATGTAGCGCGCCTGCGCCGGGGTGCGCGGCGAGATCTTGCGCTTTCTGGTCTGGATCAGGGTTTCGGCGCTGCCGCCCTCCCGCGCCTCGCCGGCAAGCGCCAGGCGTGCCGCGCCGTCGACATCGCCGTCGGCAACCGGCAGGCCGCGCTTCAGACGCTTGTAGAGGCTCTCGATGGCGGAGACGGCGGCGGCGGTCGCCTCCGGCGAGCCCGAGACCGCCAGGCGGTTCCCACGCGCCGAGAGCGTCACCTGAAGCTGGCGTTCCAGCCGCGCCAGGTGCTGATCGTGTTCGCCGTACAGCAACGGCAGAAGGGAGTTGTCGCCGAACTGGAGGAGAGTCGGATCGCTCTTGGCGCTTTCGCTCACGCGGCCCCCAAGTGTCTGTGCTCGGCTGCCACGACCTCGGCAGCGAGGGAGTTGTCGCCGATTCTAACTACCTTGACCCAGTTGATGCACCCCAGTGCCGACGCCGGCAGATCGGCGTGGACCGCTTGCATCCAGGGACTGCGCCCGACCAACTGGCCGGGCTTGCGTCCCACCCGGTCGAACAGCACCGGGATCGTCTTGCCGAGCTGAGCGGCATTGAAGTCGCGCTGCTGGCGATTGAGCAACGCCTGCAGACGCGCCAACCGCTCGCTCTTCACCGGCTCGGGCACCTGGCCAGGCATGGCCGCGGCCGGCGTGCCCGGCCGCGGGCTGTACTTGAAGGAGTAGGCCTGAGCGAAGCCGATCTCCTCGACCAGCGCCAGGGTCGCCTCGAAATCCTGATCGCTCTCGCCGGGAAAGCCGACGATGAAATCGGAGGAGAGCGCCAGGTCGGGCCGCGCCCGGCGCAGCGCCGCCACGGTCTCGCGATAGTCCTGGGCGCTGTGCCGGCGGTTCATCGCCTTCAAGACCCGGTCGGACCCGGCCTGCACCGGCAGATGCAGGAAGGGCATCAGCACCGCGAGGTCACGATGGGCGGCGATCAGGGCTTCGTCCATGTCGCTGGGGTGCGAGGTGGTGTAGCGCAGCCGGGTCACGCCCTCGACCGCCGCCACGCGCCGCAGCAGCGCGGCCAGGTTCCAGACGCCGCCGTCCGGTCCCGCGCCGTGATAGGCGTTGACGTTCTGGCCAATCAGGGTGATTTCCTGTGCACCTCCGGCCACCAGACTCTCGGCCTCGGCCAGCAGGTCGGCGACCGGACGCGAGGTCTCGGCGCCGCGCGTGTAGGGCACCACGCAGAAGCTGCAGAACTTGTCGCAGCCCTCCTGCACCGAGAGGAAAGCGGAGACCCCTTGCGGTCCGCGCGTCTTCGGCAGCAGGTCGAACTTGCTCTCGACCGGGAAGTCGGTGTCGGTCAGGCCGCCGCGCCCGCGCTCCACCCGCGCGATCAGCTCCGGCAGGCGGTGATAGGTCTGCGGGCCTACAACCAGGTCGACCACCGGGGCGCGCCGGCGCATCTCCTCGCCTTCGGCCTGGGCGACGCAGCCGGCGACGGTCACCGTCATCTGCCGGCCGCTGCGGGCCGCCGTCTCCTTGGCCAGGCGCAGGCGCCCCAGCTCCGAATAGACCTTCTCTGCTGCCTTCTCGCGAATATGGCAGGTGTTCAGGATCACCAGGTCGGCCTCGTCGGCCTGTTCGGTTTCGGCATAGCCGAGCGGCGCCAGCAGCTCCGCCATGCGGGCGGAGTCGTAGACGTTCATCTGGCAGCCGTAGGTCTTGAGAAAGAGCTTCTTGGGCAAGGTACTATCCAAGGCGGCGTCCGGCAGCGCCGGGAACCCGCGCAAGCGCGACAAGGACACAAGAACGGCAGCGTTGCCTCGGCAAAGTAAGGATCATAACGCTCTTTACCCTAGCATCGCCGGCAACACAGCGGCAATCGCAGTGGTATGACATCTTTGCGCAGCGCGTCTTGCAGTCAGGCGGAGGCAACGGATTCTGTCGTGCCGCCGGCCTCGGGTGTGCCGCCGACCTCGCCCCCAGCGCTCGTACCGGACGCACCGTCCGAGCGGCCGTTCTGGCCACTCCTGCCCGCGCCCTGCCGGCGTCGGCCGGTGAGTGCGTCGGTCAGGCCTTGCTGCACCGCCTTCTGGCAGTGATAGGCCAGCGCCTTGCGCGACCCCATCTGGGCCAGGGTCACCGGCGGGTGGAACTCCACCGTCACGGTGACCTTGCCCAGCCCACAGGCATCCCAGATGTGCGAGGCTAGCTCCATGTCGCCGTACCAGGCGAAGTAGGGCCTGAGGAACCGACCCATCGGCATGCCGTCGAGATGGCTGTAGGCGATCGAGACCGGCTGCACGGTCAGGTCTTCGCCCTTGGGCTTCAGCGCGGCGACGGCGAAGAGCGCCGACTTGAAGGGGAGCACCCGGTTGCCGTCGCTGCTGGTGCCCTCGGCGAAGAGGATCAGGCTGTCGCCGTCTTCCAGGCGGTCGCTCATCTCGTCGCGGGCCTCGGCGGTGCGCTGCACCCTGCGCTCGATGAAGACCGAGCGCTGCAGCACCGCCAGCCAGCCGAAGATCGGCCAGGAGCGCACCTCGGCCTTGGCGACGAAGCTGCCTTTGATCAGCGAGCCCAGCACCTCGATATCGAGGTAGGAGACATGGTTGGCGACATAGAGCGTCGGGGCCTTGCGCGACTGCCGCCCGCGGCGCATCACCTTGAAGCCGAAGAGGCGCAGGATCTGGCGATGGAACCAGACCGGAAAGCTCTTGGCGAACTCCAGCTTCAGCTTCAGCGCCACCAACTGCAGCAGCATCGCCGGCGGCAGGACCGCGAGGAAGACCAAGAGGCGCCAGAGCGCGCGGAAGCGGGATACCATCGTCAGAGAATACCGGCGCTGGTCAGCCCTGACCGCCGTCCGACTGGGCACGGTAGTGGCGCAGGTACTTCTGCGTGACCCACTCGGTCTTGACCACGATGGCCACATCGATGGTGCCGAAATCGCGATCGATCACCGCGCCATCGCCGACGAAACCGCCGAGATGCAGGTATCCGCGCAGCAGAGGCGGCAGCAGCCGGCGCGCAAGGCGCACGTTGATCGCGTCGGGCGGGGTCATATTCATATCGACATAGCGAGCGGGCACCGCCGTCGGCCGCAGCGCCGGCGGCGCCAGGTGATGGTGATAGAGGTAGCTCAGCGCGTCCTTCACCTCCTCCGGGTCGGTGGAGGGCAGGCTGGCGCAGCCGAACATGATGTCGATGTTGTAGAAGAAGACGTACTCGGCGATGCCGCGCCACAGCAGCTGCATGGTCGAGCCGGTGCGGTAGTCCGCAGCGACGCAGGAGCGTCCCAGCTCCAGCAGTTCGCCCGGATAGCGCAGCAGCGGCGCGATGTCGTACTCGTCCTTGGTATAGAACTGACCGCGGCGGGCGGCCTGTTCGCGCCGCATCAGGCGGTAAGTCCCCACCACCTGGTCGCTGCCCCGCTTGCTGCGGTCGAAGACCAGCAGGTGATCGCAGAAGGAGTCGAAGCTGTCGTACTCCCGCTCCTCCAGACGCTGCTCGGCTGTCGGCGTCGCGGCCATCTCGCCGCAAAAGACGCGATAGCGCAGGCGCTGCGACGCCTTGATCTCCTCGGCGGTCTCGGCCAAGCGGATGTGCAAGTCGCCAGCAACGACATCAACCGGCTTGCCGGCGTTCGCCTCCATCAAAACCATCCCGGCTCCTCCTCCACAGCGACGCTACGGAATTGCTCCGCGCGACAGCCCCCTTCCGCTCAAGATACACCACGCGCGATCTAAGTCCTAATGTGGGAGCGACAGGCCACCACACCAAGCGGAGGATCGCATCCGTCTCGCGCTTCTAGTCCTGGCCGTTGCGGCGCGGGCCGGCCAGGGCGTGGCAGGACCGCGGCGCGCGCCGATCAGGACTTGCCTTCGTCCTCGCTCTTTTCCTCTTTGCCGATCTTCACGGCATAGAGCTCCATGCGGTGGTCGACCAGACGATAGCCCATCCGGCGGGCCACCTCTTCCTGCAAGCGCTCGATCTCTTGGTTCACGAACTCCAGCACCTCGCCGCTCTTCACGTCGATCAAGTGGTCGTGATGGTCTTCACTGCGCTCTTCGTAGCGCGCCCGGCCCTCGCCGAAGTCGTGCCGCTCCAGGATCCCGGCCTCTTCAAACAGCTTCACCGTGCGATAGACCGTGGCGATAGAGATCTTCGAATCGATCTTGGAAGCGCGCTCGTGCACCTGCTCGACATCGGGATGGTCGGTCGCCTCCGACAGGACGCGCGCGATGACCCGGCGCTGGCCGGTCATCTTCAAGCCCTTCTCGATACAGAGCTGTTCCAAGCGGTCCGGCATCATTTCCTTCTCCCCCAATGAGCCGTGGGGCGGCGTCGCCCGCGTGAGCAGGGCTGCCACCCGTCGCGTTACCGACCGAGCGCGGTTTCATCTCGTCCGCTAGACGCCCAAGTCATCCGTTACTTCCCAACAGCCGGTCTGGCCAACAGCCGGTCTGGCCAACGGCCGGTCTGGCCGGCGAGGGGCGTTCGGCCCGGCAATGCGCCACGACCGAGAGCCGAAGAAGTGGCAGCGCCGCCTCGCCCTTCCGACTACAGGAGGCCGAGCCCGCTGACAAGCCGCGGGGCGGGCCCGCGCGGGCCGCCGGCCCCGTTCAGAGCGCTGCGACTCCGGAGCGGCACGCCTCGCCGTGGCGCAGCTGCCGTGCTCTAGGTTTCTGTTAAATAGAGCAGATCGTCGCCGCAGATGAGTCCGACTGCCGGTGATATGCTCCGATACAAAAGGGGCACAGCGGTCTTCACCGGCTGCGCCCCCTTGGTAAGGTCGTCGCGCCTCGCCCACCGTCTTCCCTTGGCGCCCAGAAGGACCAGGCCTGGCACCGGGATGGGGTGAGAGAGCGCGCTCCCCCTGAACCGACCGAACCCGAAGGATCGGCTTGCCCATCAGACCTAGGCGCGACGGCGCGCCTTGGTTCCCAGGCCGATCTCCTTGGCAAGCTGCGAACGCTGCTTGGCATAGTTCGGCGCAACCATGGGATAGTCGGGCGCGAGACCCCAGCGGTCCCGGTACTGTTCCGGGGTCATGTCGTAGGCCGTCTTCAGATGGCGCTTCAGCATCTTCAGCTTCTTGCCGTCTTCGAGACAGATCAGGTAGTCAGGGGTGATGGATCGCTTCACGGGCACCGCCGGGCTCGGACGCTCCGGCTCCACCTCTTTGGGCTCCCCGACAGTCGACAGCGACTGATAGACATCCCGAATCAGCGTCGGCAGGTCTTGAGCCGACACAGAATTGTGAGTGACATGCGCGGCGACGATGGTCGTCGTCAGGTCAAGCAATTTGTCAGCACCTTCGATTTCGGGCATCATACTTCCTCCTGATGTTGGATACCATCTCGATGTATAGGGCGTTTTCGGCTTCAATGCAAGAAAAGGCCAGTCAAGAAACGCATAGCTGTGTTGATCGGAATAGAAATTTAACCCAGCCATCCGCCTTCACTCGTGATTTCCTCCAAAGAGACCGGTCTGTCCAGTCAGGGCTGATGTTCTACCCATCACGGCCCGGACAATCGTCAATCGCAAGCCGAAGAACAAGCGCATCGGTTCCGTCCCGATAGTATTCCTTGCGCTGCCCTACATGGGAAAAGCCGAGTGAACTGTAAAGCCCCTCGGCCGAGCGGTTTTCCGCCGCCATCTCCAAATACAGCAATTTCGTTCCGCGTCGGCGCAAGTCCTCAATTAAGGTCAACATCATCTCTCGACCGAATCCGCGGCGCCGATAGCCCGCACCAACGGCCAGAGTCAGCACCTCGGCCTCGTCTCCAGCAACGCGGGCAAGCAGAAACCCGGCCAGGTCCGGTCCACAGAGGCGATGCCAGGCCAGGGCGCCCGGCATTACCGCCAAACCCGCCAGCACCTCTGCAGACCAGGGTTCATGCGGAAAACACGCGGCATGGAGCCGCGCGCAAGCGGTGAGATCGCCGAGCCCAACCACCAGATTATCCGCAGCCGTCAAGGTTTTCTGTTCCTACTCTGGCGTTTCCGCGCAGTCTCAGGCCGTAACCGCCATTCGGCTGCCTGCGGCATCAAGTCTCCCCCCTAGCAGAGCCTCGGGTGAGCCCAATCGGGCGCGAATCCGATCGCAGGGTTGCGACAAGGCTGCCACAGCGCCAAGCAAGCAGGTCGAATCCGCCAGTCGCCATTCGCCGATCCGCCCGCCTCTAGAGACAACGCCCAGAAAAAGAGCGGTCCCGCAGCGTCCTCACCCTGCGGAAGCGCAGTCCAGCGGAGAGAAGACTAGCCACGCTTCTTGGCCGAGGTCGTGTCGGCTTGTCGCAGGTAGAGCGGCTCCGGCTGCGGCCAGGGGGCCTGTGGCCGGGGCCGCCCGGCGGCGAGCGCGGCCACCACCGCGGCGGAGACCTGTCCCGGCGCCTTGCTGAGCCGCACCTCGAAGTCGGCCGCCGTCAGCCGCGGCAGCCAACCGGCCGCGGCGTCCCCAGTCAGCAGCAGGGGCGCGGCAGGCAGGCTGTCGACCAGTACCCGCTCGCCGAGGAGAGCGGGGCCGAGCTGCAGCCGGCCTTCGGGGTCGTAGAGCTCGACATAGACCTCGGCCCGCTTGGCCTCGATCAGGATCAGCAACCAGCGGCCGGCCCGTTCCTCAATGGGAACCGCGGCGCGATAGGCCTCGAAGCAGGAGACCGTGACCACCGGCAGGTTCCAGGCCAACGCCAACCCCTGTGCGGCGGCAAGCCCAATGCGCACCCCGGTGAATCCGCCGGGCCCGCTGGTGACCGCCAGGCTGTCGAGCGCCTGCCAGTCCAGGCCCGCGCGTTGCATCGCCGTCAGCGCCATCGGTACCAGCCGCTCGGACTGGCCGCGGTGCATAGCCTCCTGCACCTCGGCCAACACGCGGCCGTCGTGCCAGACCGCGGCCGAACAGGAGGCGCCGGCCGCATCGAGCGCCAGCAGGCAGCGCGCTGTGCCGGCCGGATCCGTCATGCCCTGGCGGACCTCCTACTCGAAGCGACAGGCCTCTTCGGCGCTGAGCCGCGGCGCGCGTGGATAGAGCGCCGCCGGATCGCCGAAACCCAGATTGCAGAGGAAGTTCGACTTCACCGCGGTGCCGGCGAAGAAGGCCTCGTCGACCTTGGCGTTGTCGAAACCGGACATGGGTCCGCAGTCGAGTCCCAGCGCCCGGGCCGCGAGGATGAAATAGCCGCCCTGCAGCGAGCCGTTCCGAAAGGCCGTGGTCTCGCTGTGCTGGGCCTTGCCGACGAACCAGGAGCGCGCATCGGCGTGGGGAAAGAGCTTCGGCAGGTGCTCGTAGAATTCCAGGTCGAAGCCGATGATCGCAGTCGCCGGCGCCTTCATCGTCTTCTCGAGGTTGCCCGCGGCGAGGGCCGGACGCAGCCGCTCCTTGGCCTCCGGGCTGACCACGAAGACCACGCGCATCGGCAGGCAGTTGACGCTGGTCGGCGCCCAGCGCGCCAGCTCGTAGACCTTGGCCAGCAGCGCCTGCGGCAGCGGCTCGGAACTGAAGGCGTTGTGGGTACGGGCCTCGAAGAAGAGCTGGTTGAGCGACCCCTGGTCGATCTCCTGCGCCATAGACTATCCCTTCCGATCGTTTCGTTTGGCCGGCTTCGTCGCCTGCTCGAACGCAGCGACAGAGGCCCGGGCGCCGGCAAGGCTCGGGTTACGGCCTCTTGTCACAAGTCTGGCCCAGTCGCGCGCGGAGAACAAATCACGCGATCAGGAAGCAGGCGGCAGCGACGATTCGCGTCGACCTGCCGATCATCGCATCAAGCGGAGGGACGGACCTCCACGACCTCGGGAATATAGTGCTTCAGCATGTTTTCGATCCCCATCTTCAAGGTCGCGGTCGAAGAGGGGCAGCCGGCGCAAGCGCCCTGCATGTGCAAGTAGACGACGCCGTTCTCGAAGCCGTGGAAGACGATGTCGCCGCCATCCTGAGCCACGGCCGGGCGCACTCGCGTGTCCAGCAGCTCCTTGATCTGCGCGACGATCTCGCTGTCCTCTTCGGCGTGCTTGGGCTCGCCAGCGCTGTCGGCCAGCAGCACCGGCCGGCCGGCCTGGAAGTGCTCCATCAGGATCCCGAAGATGGCGGGCTTCAGCGCGTGCCATTCCTTGGTGTCCGCCTTGGTGACGGAGATGAAGTCACCGGCCAGAAACACGCCCTCGATCCCGTCCACCTGGAACAGCCGCTGGGCCAGAGGCGAGCGCGCACTCTCCTCCGGATCGCGGAAATCGGCGGTGCCGGAGGCCAGCACCTCGACCCCGGGAATGAACTTCATGGTCGCCGGATTGGGCGTGGACTCGGTCTGAATGAACATGGATCGCTGATCTCCCACTCGAGCGCCTGGCCGCTTGCGTGCCCTCACGGCACCCGGCCAAACGGTGCTCTCACCCCGAAATAGGCGAGCAGGGAGCGCCTGGCAAGTCGCCTACCGGGCACAAGACCGTCACGATATGGCGTCGATCGCCGCGTCGCCGAGGTTTCCGGGCACCACGGTCAGCGGTACCCTGAGGCGGGTCAGGAACTTGCCGGTCAGCGCCTGGATCAGCGGACCGGGCGACCCCCCTTGCATCGAGGCGGCCAGCACCAGGATGGAGATGCTGGGTTCCTCTTGCACCAGCTTCAGCAGTTCGTCGCGGCGATTGCCTTCGCGCAGATAGACGACCGGCAGGCGGCCGGAGATCTCCTTGACCTGGCCGGCCAGACGCTGGACCAGTTGCTCGGCACGCTGGCGCGCCTCCTCTGCCAGCAGGTCGCCGACGCCCATGAAGTGCTGGAACTCGGTGGGCTCGACCACGTAGAGCAGCGCCACCCGGCCGTCGGTATGGCGGGCGCGGCGGCAGGCGAAGCGCAGCGCCACCTTCATCTCGTCGCTCTCGTCGACGACGACGAGGAAAATGCGGCCCGGCGGGTTCTCGGCCTCTTCTTCCGGTTCTTTCGATGTCTCGGTCATCGGCAGGCCTCCCTTCGGGATTAACGCCCTATCGGCGGCGGAAGAGCAAGTGTGCAATCCAGCCGAACAGCAAGGCCACGACAATGCAGATCAGGCCATAGAGCGGCGCCTGCTGGTGCGCCAGCGCGTAGATGGTCGCCTCCAGCCCCACCTTGCTAACCGCCAGCGGCAGGCTCTGCGCGGCCACGTTCAGCCCATCGCGGAAGAGGTAGACGTCGATCTGGTAGATGCCGGTCGGCACGTTGGCCGGCATCGCGATGGTGCTGCGAAAGAGGTGCCCGCCGAGGATCAGAACCTCGGCCGGCTTCTCCACGTAGAGGCCCTGCCGCTCCTTGGCCCGCACCAGCCCGCCGCGCCATTCGGCCAGGAGATTGGGCGAGGCGCGCCCGCGCGGTTCCAGATCCAGGTGATCCAGCCCCAGGCGTAGGCGGCGGACCTCGGCCGGCGCCGCGATCTCGTCCAGCGGCTGGCTGCTGGCCAGGGCATAGAAGACCGGTGCCGAGGGGAAGGTCATGGTGGCGGTGTTGACCCAAACCCCGGCGACCGTACCGCGGCGATGCACCACCGCCGGCCGGGCCGGGCCGCGGACCGTGATGACCAGGTCGCCTTCCTGCGGTACCATCCCGAAGACCAGAATGTTGGCGCCGTCGAAACCGGCATGGATCGCGACCAGGTGCTGGGCCAGATCGGCCAGGACGTTCTGCGCGCGCGCCTCACGCCCGGCGAAGCCCATAAGCGCGACCAAGACCGCAGCCGCGCCGATGGCGAGCCGGGTCAAGGGCCCGACCCCAGGGCATAGGTGTCAACCGGCGGCAGGAAGAGGTCGACCGTCAGGTTGATGCCAACACCGATCACCATCAGCGCCAGCAGCAGACGCAGGGCGTCGCCCTGCAGGCGCGCACCCAGCCGGGTGCCGATCTGGGCACCGACCACACTGCCGACCAGCAGCAGCAGCGCCAGCACGATGTCGACCGTCTGGTTCTCCCAGGCCTGCAGAAAGGTGACGTTGATCGAGACGAAGATGATCTGAAACAGCGAGGTGCCGATAACAACCGTCGTCGGCATGCCCAGCAGATAGATCATCGCCGGCACCACCATGAAACCGCCGCCGATGCCCATCAGCGCCGAGAGCAAGCCGACGCCGAAGCCGATGATCAGCGGCATCAGTGCGGAGATGTAGAGCCGTGACTTGCGGAAGCGCATCTTGAAGGGCAGGCCGTGCACCCAATGATGTTTGTGCAGCTTCTTGCGGGTCGGCAGCTTGCGCTTCCGGCGGAAGACGGCGCGGCTCGATTCCAGCAGCATCAGCCCGCCGACGATGCCGAGCGTGGTGACGTAGATCAGCTTGATGGCGAAGTCGATCTGGCCGAGGCTCTTCAGCCAGGAGAAGATGACCACGCCCAGCGCCGAGCCAATCAGGCCGCCGATCAGCAGCACCAACCCCATCTTCACGTCGACGTTGCCGCGTGGCCAGTGCGCCATCACCCCGGAGACCGAAGTGGCGATGACCGAATTGGCCTGGGTTCCCACCGCCACCGGCGCCGGCACCCCGATCATCATCAGGAGCGGGGTCATGACGAAGCCGCCGCCAACCCCGAACATGCCGGAGAGCACACCGATCACTCCGCCCAGACCCAGGAGGAGGAAGACATTGAGCGAGATCTCCGCCACAGGCAGATAGATCTGCATCGCCTCCCGCACGCCTCCCTAGCTGGTTCGCGTCTCGTCGGATCGACCGCGCTCCGCACGGGGCCGCCACGGTCTTCCCCGGCGCGCCTTCCACGAGACGGCAGCCGGGGCAGGATCAGGAGAGACTAGCGCCCTGTCGCCCGGTGTCGCAATTGCCCTACTGCCGCGGGCAAAAGATAAGAACCGGAAAGTAAGGCCAAAGATCAGGAGCGCAGGAAGCCGACCGCATCGTAGACCTCTTTCATCACCGGCTCGGCAATGGCCCGCGCGCGCGCCGCGCCTTCACCCAGGACTTGGTCGACGTAGCCGGGATCGCCCATCAGCCGCTTCATCTCGTCGCCCACCGGCCCCAGCTTCGCCACCGCCAGGTCAGTCAGCTCCTTCTTGAAGGCGGAGAAGGCCGCCTCGGCATGCTCGGCCACCACCTGCTTGAGGTCCTGCTCGGCCAGCGCGGCGTAGATGCCCAGCAGGTTCCAGCACTCGGGGCGCTCGGCGCGCACCGCATCGGAGGGCTTGCCGCCTTCGCCCAGGGACTCGAGCCCCGGCAGCGGGTGCGGATCGGTGGTCGCCTTGCGGATCTTCTTCGCCACCTCGTCGGGGCCGTCGGTCATGACGATGCGACTCATGTCCGAGGGATCGGACTTCGACATCTTCTTCTTGCCGTCGCGCAGCGACATCACCCGGGTCGCACTGCCGAGGATCAGCGGCTCGATCAGCGGGAAGAGCTCGACGCCGTAGTCATGGTTGAACTTCTGGGCGATGTCGCGGGCGAGTTCCAGGTGCTGCTTCTGGTCCTCGCCAACCGGCACGTGCGTCGCCTTGTAGGCCAGGATGTCCGCGGCCATAAGGTTGGGATAGACGTAGAGCCCGGCCGAGGCCTTCTCTCGGTCCTTACCCGCCTTGTCCTTGAACTGGGTCATGCGGTTGAGCCAGCCCAGCCGCGCCACGCAGTTGAAGATCCAGGCCAGCTCCGCATGGGCCGCCACCTGGCTCTGGTTGAAGACGATCGAGCGCTTGGGGTCGATGCCGGCCGCCAGGTAGGCCGCAGTCACCTCGCGCGTCTGGGTCTTCAGCTGAGCCGGGTCCTGCCAGACGGTGATCGCGTGCATGTCGACGACGCAGTAGAGGCAGTCGTACTGCTCCTGCAGCGGAACGAAGTTGCGGATGGCACCCAGGTAGTTGCCGAGATGCAGATTTCCGGTCGGCTGTACGCCGGAGAACACGCGGGCCATGCGACGGCCTTTCACCTTGTCATGGAGGGATAGGACGGCAGGCTTATCGCCGCTGGATCCGGTCGGGTCAAGCGTGGCCCGGCGAGATACGCGGATCGGGGATGCGGGATCAGCCCTCGCCGCTGCGCCGCGCCTCCGCCGCGGCACGCCGCTGCTTCACTCGCTGCCAGGCCTGCGCCAGGGCCTCGCGGGGTAGGGCGCCGATCAGGAAACTGACGGCGAAGTAGGCGACCACGCCGCCCAGCACCAGCAGGGCCAGGGCCGCCGCCCGCTGGCCCTCGCCGCCGGCGAGCCAAGGCCGCAGCAGCTCCAGACCCACGACCAGCAGGACGCCTAGCACCAAGCTGGCCGCCGCCTGGCGCCAGAGCCGTCGGCGTCGCCGCTGGGCCACCTGCAGCAGGCCGCGGTCGGCCAGGTTGCGCCAGAGCACCCCGACGTTCACGAAGGCGGCGATGGTGGTCGCCGCCGCCAGCCCCAGGTAGCCCAACCCCTGGCCCTGGAGAGCGAAGAAGAAGGCGAGCGACAGCACGATGTTGGTGGCCACGCTCCACAGGGCCGCGCGCAGCGGCGTCTTCATGTCCTCGCGCGCGTAGAAGGCCGGCTGGTAGACCTTGACCGCGACATAGGCCGGCAGGCCGACCGCGTAGGCCAGGATGGCGAGCCCGGTTGCGGTCGCCGCAGCAGCGTCGAAGGCACCGCGCTGGAACAGCACGCTGGCGATCGGCTCGGCCAGCACGATCAGCGCCACGGCCGACGGCAAGGTGAGGAAGAGCGCGACCTCCAGCCCCTGCGCCAGGCTGTCGGCCGCCGCCGCCTCACCCTCGCCCTTCAGGCGCCGCGTGATCTCGGGCAGCAGCACCACCGAGAGCGCGATGCCGATCAGCCCCAGCGGTAGCTGGTAGACCCGGTCGGCGTAGTAGAGCAGGGAGGCCGCCCCCGATTCCAGGGTCGCGATCATGGTGCCGACGAAGAGGTTGAGCTGCAACGCGCCGGCCGAGATCAGCCCCGGCACCATCAGCGCCAGCAGGCGCCGAACGCCGGCGGTCAGCCGCGGGCGCGGCAGACGCAGCGCGAAGCCGGCCCGGGTCGCCGCCACGATCAGCAGCAGGAACTGCGCCGCGCCGGCGGCAGCGACGGCCCAGACCAGGACATAGGCCGGCTGGCCGGTCAGCGGCACCACCACCAGCATGGCCAGGATCAGGAAGAGGTTCAGCAGCACCGGGGCCGCGGCCGCGGCGGCGAAGCGGCGCAGTGAGTTCAGCACCCCGGACAGCAGCGCCGCCAGCGCCATGAAGATCAGGTAGGGAAAGGCGATCTGCGCCATCCGCGTGGCCGCCCGGAACTGCTCGCTGTCATCCAGGAAGCCCGGCGCGATAACCGGCATGATCCAGGGCATGCAAGCCATGGCCAGTGCGACCAGGACGAGCGTAGCGGCCAGCAACACCGCCAGCGCCTCTTCGGCGAAGGCCTTGGCCACCACCGGCCCCTGCTGCTCCAGCCGGCCGGCGAAGAGCGGCACGAAGGCGGCGTTGAAGGCGCCCTCGCCCAGCACCCGCCGGAACAGATTGGGCAGGCGGAAGGCCACGACCCAGGCGTCGGCCATCGGCCCGGTGCCCAGCGTGCCGGCGATCAGAATGTCCCTGACGAACCCGAGGAGCCGGCTAGCCAGGGTCCAGCCACCGACCGTCGCCATCGCTTTGAGGAAACCCATGCCTCTAGCTCTTAGGCCAGAGACAGGGCGCGTTGAAGGCACAAAATGGACGGCGCTGCCTTCCGGGAAGATGCTGGACCTCGTACCGGCGAAAATCTAGTAGGGACCGCCCTCGTAGATCCGCTGCAAGCCGGCTTGCAGCTCGTCGATCCGCTTGACGTAGGCTTTGCTCAGGCAAGCCTCGTCGGCACCGCAAGCAGCCCGCTGTTTCAGGAAAGCCCGCTGACGGTCCTGGATATCGCCGCGCTGACCCATGGCGACCAGGCTGGTCAGCACCTCATAGAGCGTCGCCATACGCACGTCCTGCTGGGCCAGATCGCAACTGGCGCAGACCGCTTTCTCGTCGGCCGAGGCGGCCTTGGCGCAGTCGAAGGAGGCAGCCGCCGCCGGTCCGCCGAGGCCGCAGACGAGCAGCAGCGCTGCCGCCACCCTGATCGAGGTCACGCTCATGCCGCCGCCCGCTTGCCGGTCTTGACCGGGCTGGCCTTGACGCTGTCGATCGCCTCGATCAGGCGCTTCTTCACCCGGTTCAGCTTGTGCCGGTCGGTGATCTTCTGATTGAGCGCAGACTGCACATAGAAGCTGTCGACCACTTGCGCGCCGAAGGTGGTCACCACGGCCGAGCGGATGATCAGGTTGTTCCGGGTCAGCACATAGGTCAGGTCGTGCAGTAGCCCCGGCCGATCGCGCCCGTTCACCTCGATCAGGGTGTAGTAGTCGCTGGCCCGGTTATCGACCAGCACCCGCGGCGGCACGGTGAAGACGGCGAAGCGCGAGGGCCAGCCACTGGGCACCGAATCGAGGTCGCGCCAGGGCTTCATATCGCCATAGAGCGTGCTCTCGATGTAGGTCACCAGCCGGGCCAGACGCGAGGTGCGGGTGAAGGCCTCGCCGGTCTGCCGGTCGCGCAGATAAAACACGTCCAGCGCCATGCCGTTGGCCAGGGTGAAGATCTTGGCCGCGTCGACCTCCGCGCCACCGGCCGCCAGCGCGCCGGCGATGCGGCTGAAGAGTCCCGGGTGGTCGGCGGTATAGACCGTCAGCTCCGTCACCTCGCGGTAGGGGTCGACAGAGTGCTTCACGGTCAGCGCCGCCCCGTTGGCCTCGGCCTCGCGCACCATCTCGGCATGGCGCAGATGGGTGTCGCGGTCGAAGCTGAGCCAGTAGGAGGGATAGCAGCGCGCGATGTGCGCCTCGACCTCCTCCGCCGGCCAGTGACCCAAGACCTCGCGCAATGCCTGCTTGGCCTGCGCGATCCGGCGCTCGCGCCCCTCGACCGCGTGGCCACCGGTCAGCAGCTCCTCGGTCCGCCGATAGAGGTCACGCAGCAGCGCCGCCTTCCAGGCGGTCCAGACCCCTGGCCCGACCGCACGAATGTCAGCCACGGTCAGCACCAAGAGCAGCCGCAGCCGCTCCATCGACTGCATCCTGTCGGCAAAGGCCCGGATGGTCTGCGGGTCGCCCAGGTCGCGCTTGAAGGCGGTGTCGCTCATGATCAGGTGGTTCTGCACCAGCCAGGCGACGGTCTCGGTCTCCTCGTCCTCCAGCCCCAGGCGGGGGCAGAGGTAGCGGGCCAGTTTGGCACCAGCCTCGGAGTGGTCCTCGCGCCGCCCCTTGGCGATGTCGTGCAGGAAGAGCGCGACATAGAGCACGCGGCGCGACAGCACCTTGTCGACCACCTCGCTGGCGATCGGCACGTCATCCTTCAGCAGCCCCCGCTCGATCCGTCCGAGGATGCCGACCGCCTTGATCAGGTGCTCGTCGACGGTGAAGTGGTGATACATGTTGAACTGCATCTGCGAGACGATGCGGCCGAAGTCGGGAATGAAGCGGCCGAGCAGTCCGGCCTCGTTCATGCCCCTCAGGGTCTCCTCCGCGCGCTCGTTGTGGCAGAGGATCTGCAGGAAGAGCTTGTTCGCCTCCTTGTCCTCGCGCAGACCATCGATCTTACGCAGGTTCAGGCTGACCCAGCGCAGCGCCTCAGGGTGGATCTCCAGGTCGTGTTGCTGGGCGACGCGGAAGAGGCGCAGCATTTCGATCGGCTGGTCACGGAAGAGGTTGCGATCGGCAACGGTCAGCCGCCCCGCCCTCATCGTGAAGCACTCGAAGCGCTTGCGCAGCAGCGCCGGCAGACGGTCGCGCAGGCGCTTGTTGCTCTTGCCGTGGAGCTCTGCGCAGATCAGCCGGGTCAGGCTGCCGACGTCCTTGGCCACCAGGAAGTAGTGCTTCATCAGCCGCTCGACCGCACGGGTGCCGGCATGCTGGCGATAGCCCATCCTGGGCGCGATCTGCGCCTGCAGGTCGAAGGTCAGTCGCTCCTCGCCGCGTCCGGTGAGGTAGTGCAGGTGACAACGCAGGGTCCAAAGGAACTGCAGCGCCTTCTCGAAGGTCCGGACCTCCAGCGCGGTCGCCATGCCGCGCTCGCGCAGCTCGGCGAAGCTGTCGACCCCGTGCACGAACTTGGCGATCCACATCAGCGTCTGCAGGTCGCGCAGGCCACCCTTGCCGTCCTTAATCTGCGGCTCCAGCGAGTAGCGCGAGCCGCCGGTCTTCAGGTGGCGCTGGTCGCGCTCCTCCAGCTTGGCCTGGACGAAGCGGCCCGCCATCTCCTGCTGGACCTCCTTCGCGTAGCGCTGTTTGAAGCTGCGATAGAGCGTCTGGTCGCCCCAGATGAAGCGGCTGTCCAACAGGTTCGTCGCGATGGTCTGATCGCGCTTGGCGAGCCTCAGGCAGTCGTCGATCGAGCGGGTGGCGTGGCCGACCTTGAAGCCCAGGTCCCAGAGGTAATAGAGCATCGCCTCGACCATCTGCTCGACCCTGGCGGTGCGCTTATAGGGACAGAGGAACAGCAGATCGAGGTCGGAGAAGGGGGCCAGCTCGGCACGACCGTAGCCGCCCACCGCCACCACCGAGAGGTACTCGCCCGAGGAGGGGTTGGCGCTGGGATAGAGGTCCTCCGCGGCATGGTCGTAGAGGAAACGGACGATCTGGTCGACCAGGTGGGCATAGCCGCGCGCCGTCTCCAGGCCGCCCACCCCCTGCTCGAAGCGCGCACGCAAGCGCTCGCGGCCGCTGGCAAGAGCATCGCGCAGCAGCGCAAGCACCTCCGATCGCTCCGGCACGCCCCGCTCGGAGTGGACCTTCAGCGCTTCCATCTTCTGCAGCATCTGCGAGCGACGGACGATCTGGCTGGGCCGTAGCGGAATGACCTTGGCGCCTTCGCTGACTGTGCTGCTTTTTGTCGTGGTTTCGTTCATACTCCCAAGGTCGTAGGTGCACAGCCGATTGGCAAGCCTTTGTCCTCTGACATCACACCCCCGGCCTCCCCCTCTGCTACCAGCCCCCCTCTGGTGTCGCCGTGGGATGCAATCTATCTTTCGTCAAAATGCTGCCCGGTTCTTGCGGCGAACTGGAGCAAAGGGGTCGAAAGCCAAGAGTAAAGCGGCCCTCATCAATGTCAGGGTAGTGGAAGAGCACGTGTGCTGCGCCGAGAGAAGAGTGAGATTCTCAACGGGCAACAAGCAGACGCGTGCCCGGCAAGAGGACAGGGACACCAGGTGCAGCCGGAAGCGCAGACGATAACGGGCAGGGTCGTGCCCCTGTGCCTGCTGACCGTCGTCTCGCTGGCGGTGCTCGTCGTCGTCGGGCTCTACCTGCTGTCTTTCTTCGAAAGCGATGGCCCGGACCTCAAGCTGGACCGTCCCAGCCCCTTCGAGCCGGTAGCGCCGCAGCGCGCCGTGACCGCCCTCACCATGAACCAGATGCCGCCCGCGCTGAGCTATCGGCTGGACGGCGAACGCATCCTCGAAGTCGCCTACAGTTCACCCGACAGCAAGCCTGCCTTCGACCTGACGGTGGACGAGGTGGAGATCGTTGCGCTGGACCAGCAGCACTGGCCGCCGCTGTTCGGCGACCTGCGTCTGCATCGCTTCGATCTCACCTTTCACGACAAGAGCCTGCCGCCCTGGCTGAAGCATCTGGCGGGCGATGCGCTGCTGACCTACCGCTTGAACCCGGAGCGCCATACCCTCGACCTGCCGGAGGTCGCGATCAGGGTGAACGACCTGGGCCTGGCCGAAATGGCGGTCTCTTTCGACGGGATCGACCCGTCCGATCCGCTGAGCTCGCTCGCCGACAGCGCCATCAGCACCTTGACCCTCACCCTGCTGGATCAGGGTCTGGCGACCAACGGCATGGCCCTGCTGGCGCAAACGGAAGGCATCCCGGAAGAGACGCTGCGCACCAACCTCTCGGGCCTGGCCACGCTGTTGCGCTCCGAAAGCGGCTATCCCTTCCTACGCGAGCTACTGGACGCGGTGGAGACCGTGATGAAGCATCGCGGCGACGGCCTCGTCATCGAGATCTCGGCCAGGCCGGTGCAGAGCTTCCCACTGAAGCGCTTCTCTCGCCTCAAGCTCTCGCCGCTGCCGGACCTCTCGGTCCTGAACGAGCTGAACCTCCGGATCGAGGCCCGCTGAGGCGGCAGGGATCTACTCCTTCAGCGCCAGCAGTTCGTAGACCAGGTCCAGCGCGGCGCGCGGGGTGAGTCCGTCCGCGTCGACCGAGGCCAGTCGCTCGCGCAAGGCATCGACCGCGGCGGGCTCGGCCTTGCGCTTGGCCGCCGAGAACAGCGGCAGGTCGTCGACGAGCTGGGCCAGGGCGCCTGCCTGCTCGCTCTCTTCGAGCTGATGCAGGATCTCCTCCGCCCGCGCCACCACCGCCGGCGGCAGGCCGGCCAGCCGCGCGACGTGGATGCCGTAGGAGCGGTCGGCGCTGCCGGCGGTGACCTCATGCAGGAAGACCACCTCGCCCTTGTACTCGCTGACCCGCATGGAGCGGTTGGCCATCCGCGGCAGGCGCGCCTGCAGGCGGGTGAGCTCGTGGTAGTGGGTGGCGAAGAGGGCGCGGCAGCGATTGACCTCGTGCAGCTGCTCCAGGCAGGCCCAGGCGATGGAGAGGCCGTCGAAGGTGGCGGTGCCGCGGCCGATCTCGTCGAGGATCACCAGGGAGCGGGGCGTCGCCTGGTTCAGGATCGCCGCCGTCTCCACCATCTCCACCATGAAGGTGGAGCGGCCGCGGGCCAGGTCGTCGGCCGCTCCCACCCGGCTGAACAGACGGTCGACCAGGCCGATCTCGGCCTTTGCCGCCGGCACGAAGCTGCCGGTCTGAGCCAGAATCGCGATCAGCGCGTTCTGGCGCAGGAAGGTCGACTTGCCGGCCATGTTCGGTCCGGTCACCAGCCAGAGGTGCTGTCCGGCCGAGAGGTCGCAGTCGTTCGCGACGAAGGGGCTGCCGTCGTGGCGCAGCGCCTGCTCGACCACCGGATGGCGCCCGCCCTCGATCACGAAGCGCGTGTCCTCGGCCAGCCTGGGACGCACGAAGCTCTCCCGTTCGGCCAGCTCGGCCAGGCTGCTGGCCACGTCCAGGTCGGCCAGCAGGCGGGCGATCTGCTGCAGCACCGCGGCGCGCGCCGCGACCTCGCCCACCAGGTCCTCGAACAGCGCCAGCTCGATCGCCAGTGCCTTGTCGTCAGCGCCGGAGATCTCGCGCTCCAGGTCGGCCAGCTCACCGGTGGCGAAGCGCATCGCCGAGGCCAGGGTCTGGCGGTGGATGAAGGGCGGGTCGGGCAGGCGGTCGGCCTGCGCCGGATTGATCTCGATGAAGTAGCCCAGCACGTTGTTGTGCTTGATCTTCAGGGTCGAGAGCCCGGTCTCGTCGGCATAGCGCTTCTGCAGGCCGGCGATCAGCTTCTTGGCGTCGCGGCCCAGGGCGTGCAGGCGGTCCAGCTCCTCGTTGTAGCCGGCTGCGATGAAGCCGCCGTCGCGCGGCAGCAGCGGCGGGTCGCCGACCAGCGCGCGGCCCAGGCGCTCGCGCAGCCCCTGCTGCCCGGCCAGCGCCGGCAGCGCCTCGGAGAAGTGGGCGGCACCCGGTGCCAGCAGCGCCGGCAAGGCCTCGGCCACGCCCAGTGCCCGGCCCACCGCGGCCAGGTCGCGCGGGCCGCCGCGGCCCAAGGTCAGGCGGGCCAGCGCGCGCTCCAGGTCCGGCAGGCCCTTCAGGCGCTCGCGCAGCTCCTCGCGCAGCGAAGCCTCCTCCAGGAAGAAGTCGATCTTCGCCAGCCGCGCCTCGATCGCCTTGCGGTCGGTCAGGGGCGCCGCCAGGCGCTGGGCCAGCGCGCGGGCGCCGGCGCCGGTCACGGTGCGATCGACCGCGGCCAGGAGCGAGCCTTTGCGCCCGCCGGCCTGGGCCTCGAAGAGCTCCAGATTGCGCCGGCTGGCAGCGTCGATCGCCATCCGGTCGGCGAGGCCGGTGCGCTGCGGCCGGGCCAGGTGGGGCAGGGCGCCCTTCTGGGTCAGGGCAGCGTAGTCGATGAGGGTGCCGAGCGCCGCCACTTCGGGCCGGGTGAAGCTGCCGAAGGCGGTAAGGTCGGCGACGCCGTAGTGCTGCTTCAGCCGCGCCTCGGCGTTGCGGCTGTCGAAGCGGGCAGGCGGCAGCGGCGACAGTGCCCCACGCCACTGCTGGAACAGCTCGAACAGGGTCTCGCGCTGCAGCAGGCTCTCGGAGACCAGCAGCTCGCGCGGGTCGAGCCGGGCCAGGGCGGCGCCCAACTCCGCCTCGCCCAGGGCCTCGGCCGAGACCTCGCCGGTCGAGAGATCGAGCCAGGCCAGCCCGAAGCCGCCGCCGACCTCGGCCGGCGCCACCAGGAAGTTGTTGGTCCCGGCCTCGAGTAGGTGATCCTCGGTCAGGGTGCCGGCGGTCACCAGCCGCACCACGCCGCGCTTCACCACCGACTTGGCACCGCGCTGCTTGGCCTCGGCCGGCGACTCCAGCTGTTCGCAGATCGCGACCTTAAAGCCCTGGCGGATCAGCCTGGCGAGATAGCTCTCGTGTGCATGGGCCGGCACGCCGCACATAGGGATCTGCTCGCCGCGCTGCTCACGCCGGGTCAGCACGATGTCGAGCGCGGCGGCCGCCTGTTTCGCGTCCTCGAAAAACATCTCGTAGAAGTCGCCCATCCGGAAGAACAGGAGGGCGTCCTCATAGTCCGCCTTCAGCGCCAGGTACTGGCGCATGAAGGGCGTGTGCTGGACCGCGTTGCCGCTGTCGTCGCCGGCAGTCTCTATGGGGGTATCGCTTTTCCGGGGCATGGCCGCGGCACCCTAGAGCAGGAGACCGCCCGACCGGAAGCTTTAGCCGCGCGTTTGCGCAGCTACGGCATTAAAAAGTTGAGGCTATTCATCGAAACATGCCAGACCCCCGCTCGGTTTCCGCTCTAGGCAAGTCCGGCCGAGCCCGGCAAGATGCGGAAAACAGCGCGCGGAACCAGCACGCGCCGCCAAAGGAACAACCTCGACGGGGACACCATGGACAGCACCAAGCGCATCACCGACCGTGAGGCCCTTGAGTTTCATTCTTCCGGCAAGCCGGGCAAGCTCGAGATCCGCGCGACCAAACCACTGACCACGCAGCGCGACCTCAGCCTCGCCTACTCGCCCGGCGTGGCGGTGCCCTGCGAGCGCATTCACGAAGACCCGGCCACGGCCTACGACTACACCGCACGCGGCAACATGGTCGCGGTGATCTCCAACGGCACCGCGGTCCTGGGCCTGGGCAACCTGGGTGCGCTGGCCTCGAAGCCGGTGATGGAAGGCAAGGCCGTCCTCTTCAAGCGCTTCGCCGACATCGACGCCATCGACCTGGAGGTCGATACCGAGGAGGTCGACGCCTTCGTCAACTGCGTGCGCTACCTCGGCCCCTCCTTCGGCGGCATCAACCTGGAGGACATCAAGGCCCCGGAGTGCTTCGTCATCGAGGCACGCCTGAAGGAGCTGCTGGACATCCCCGTCTTCCACGACGACCAGCACGGCACCGCGATCATCGCCGCCGCCGGCATCCTGAACGCGCTGCACCTGACCGGCCGCGACCTCAAGACCACGCGGCTGGTGATGAACGGGGCCGGCTCCGCGGCGATCGCCTGTGCCGACCTGCTGAAGGCCATGGGCATGCCGCACGACAACCTGGTGCTCTGCGACACCTCGGGCGTGATCTACGAGGGCCGCACCACCCGGATGAACCAGTGGAAGTCGGCCCACGCCGCCCGCACCAAGGCGCGCACCCTGGCCGAGGCGCTGGAGGGGGCCGACGCCTTCTTCGGACTCTCGGTCAAGGGTGCGGTGACGCCGGAGATGGCGGCCTCGATGGCCGCCAACCCGATCATCTTCGCGATGGCCAACCCACACCCCGAGATCACGCCCGAAGAGGTGCGCTCGGTCCGCGACGACGCCATCATCGCCACCGGCCGCAGCGACTATCCCAACCAGGTGAACAACGTCCTGGGCTTTCCCTACATCTTCCGCGGTGCGCTGGACGTGCGGGCGCGCACCATCAATCTGGAGATGAAAATCGCCGCCGCCGAGGCGCTGGCGGCGCTGGCCCGCGAGGACGTGCCGGACGAGGTCGACCGCGCCTATGCCGGCCGGCGCCTGCGCTATGGCCCCGAGTACATCATCCCGGCGCCCTTCGACCCGCGCCTGATCGTGGCGATCCCCAAGGCGGTGGCCAAGGCGGCGATGGACAGCGGCGTGGCCGGCAAGCCGATCAAGGATTTCGATGCCTACGAGGCCTCGCTCTCGGCGCGTCTCGACCCGACGGTCTCGGCCTTGCAGGCGGTGGTCGACAAGGTGCGTGAGCATCCTTCTCGCGTCGTCTTCGCCGAGGGCGAGGAATCGCGCACCATCCGTGCCGCCTATGCCTTCTGGCAGGCAGGCCTGGGCTATCCCATCCTGGTCGGCCGCACCGACCAGGTGGAAGAACGCATCGCCGAGCTGGGCCTGCCGGCCGACTTCTGCGAGATCACCAACGCCAGCGTCGCCAACAACCGCGAGCGCTACACCGAGTTCCTTTACAACCGCCTGCAGCGCCAGGGCATGCTGTTCCGCGACTGCCAGCGCATGGCCAACCTGAACCGCAACGTCTTCGCCGCCTGCATGCTGGCCTGTGG
Source organism: Rhodospirillaceae bacterium N.6G (assembly GCA_046233115.1). Lineage (GTDB taxonomy): Bacteria > Pseudomonadota > Alphaproteobacteria > Kiloniellales > JACOMY01 > JACOMY01. Next base: position 387,583 of record JBJXHM010000002.1, read on the forward strand.
CGAGGCCGATGCGCTGGTAACCGGCCTCACCCGCAACTTCAGCCGGGTCTTCCAGGACCTGACCCGAGCGCTGGACCGCAAACCCGGCAAGCGGGTCTTCGGCATGGCCTTGCTGGTGGCCCGCGGCCGCTCGGTGCTGCTGTCCGATACCCTGGTGCACGAGCTGCCCAGTGCCGAAGTCCTGGCCGACATCACCGAGCAGACGGCAGAGCAGATGCGCGCCCTGGGCCAGGAGCCGCGCGTGGCCCTGCTCTCCTTCTCCAACTTCGGCGATCCGCCGGGCGAGCGCGCGGTCCGGGTGCGCGAGGCGATCGAGATCCTGGACCGGCGGCGGCCGCACTTCGAGTACGACGGCGAGATGCAGGCCGACGTGGCGCTGAACTATCAGCGCATGCAGGAGCTCTATCCCTTCTGCCGCCTCTCGGGCCCGGCCAACGTGCTGATCATGCCGGCGCTGCACACCGCCAGCGTGGCGACACACATGCTGCCGGAGATCTCCAGCGCCAACATCATCGGCCCGGTGCTGATCGGCCTGGACAAGCCGGCCCAGGTGGTCCCGCTCGGCGCCACGGTCAGCGAGATCGTCAACGCCGCAGCACTCGCCGCCCACCAGTCGATCATCGAGCGGCATTACTGAGGAAGGACGGTTCAGGTTTGCGCTTGGCAGGCCTGAACCGCTCGGCCTGGAATCACGCCTCCTACGCGAGGTCGTCCGCAGCGATGTCCATGCGCTTTTCCAGGATCTCGGGGTCCGGCAGCGGCAGGGTCAGCAGGCGCTCGCAGTTCACCAGCCGGCCGCGGTTGGAGAGCGCGTCCAGGTGCTTCACCTCGGTCTGACTCAGCAGCATGGCCGCGTCCTGATCCGGCGCCAGCGGGCTGGTCTTCTTCGTCAGCAGATGGCGGAAGGCCTCGACCCGCTGCCAGCCCTTGTCATAGGTGGCGCGGATCTCCGCCCCCTTCAGGCGCCACCACATGGCGGCCGCGGCGGTGGCGTGCAGGCAGGCATAGCTGGTGCCGTCGCCATAGCCGTAGTCAGGGGTCGAGGGGTCGCCGCGCTTGATCGGTGCGGCCGGCGCCCAGCAGTCGACCCGCGCGTAGCTGTAGTAGCGCTGGTAGATCTTGTTGCCGCCGCGCGGGTTCTGCTCCAGGCCGGCAACCGCGATGGTGCGGGCGTGCTTGGCCGGATAGACCACACGGTCGATCACCTGGCCGGCCGCGCAGTTCACGATCACGCCGGCCTCGTAAGCGCGGTCGATGGCACTGCCCAGGCCGGCATGGCCGAAGGGCCAGCCCAGCGAGATGTTCACGATCGGCGCCATGGTTCCGGCCTCGACCTTGGCCACCACCCGGTCCAGCGCCTTGGCAACGGCATTGGCCGCGGCCTCGAACAGCAAGGAGTGGTTGGTCACCCGGAAGGGCACGATCGGCAGGCCGGGGGCGATGCCGGAGAAGTCGTCGCAGAAGCCGGCCAGCGCGGTTCCGGTGCGGGTGCCGTGCCCCGGGATCATCGCCTTCACCTTCTGCAGCGGGTCCTCGGCAGTGCCACGGCGCGGCTGCAGGCAGTCGCTGCCCTCGTCGGCGCAGAGGAAGGCGCTCTCGCCCGCGTCGGTGAATCCCAGTGCGCGGTGGCGGGTGAAGCCGGTGTCGAGCTGACCCACCTTCACCGCCTGCGGCTCGCCGGACGTCCCCCAGTCGATACCGCCGGCCGCAGTGCGCGGCAGCAGAGCCAGGGCCTCCGGCGCGCGTACCAGATCGTGGTTCCAGGCCATGGTCTTCCTCCCGAAATCCGGCGGCGCCCAGCCGTCTGTTCCCTGCGGGTCTGCTCAGCCCTTACGATCGGCTCCCTTGCTAGCGCCGGGCTTCCCCTTTATAGCACGCCGCTAGCTTAGGCCCCACCATCCCCGAACGATCCTTCGTGAGTGATCCATGTCTGACATCAAGCGCGTTGTCCTCGCCTATTCCGGCGGCCTCGATACCTCCGTCATCCTGAAGTGGCTGCAAGAGGCCTATGGCTGTGAGGTGGTGACCTTCACCGCCGACCTCGGCCAGGGCGAGGAGCTGGAGCCCGCCCGCCGCAAGGCCGAGCTGCTGGGCATCAAGCCGGAGCACATCTTCATCGAGGATCTGCGCGAGGTCTTCGTGCGCGACTACGTCATGCCGATGTTCCGCGCCAACACGGTCTACGAGGGCTGTTACCTGCTCGGCACCTCGATCGCCCGGCCGCTGATCGCCAAGCGCCAGATCGAGATCGCCCGCGAGGTCGGCGCCGACGCCGTCGCCCACGGCGCCACCGGCAAGGGCAACGACCAGGTCCGCTTCGAGCTCGGCTACTACGCGCTGAACCCGGACATCAAGGTGATCGCCCCCTGGCGCGAGTGGGACCTGACCAGCCGCCAGCGCCTGATCGCCTTCGCCGAGCAGCACCAGATCCCGATCGCCAAGGACAAGCGCGGCGAGGCCCCCTTCTCGGTCGATGCCAACCTGCTGCACATCTCCGCCGAGGGTAAGGTGCTGGAGGACCCCTGGGTCGCGCCGGAGGAGTACGTCTTCTCGCGCAGCGTCTCACCCGAGGCAGCACCGGACGAGCCCACCTTCGTCGAGATCGAGTTCGAGAAGGGCGACCCCGTCGCCATCGACGGCGAGCGCCTCTCGCCGGCGGCCATGCTGACCAAGCTGAATGCGCTGGGCGGGGCCAACGGCATCGGCCGGCTCGACCTGGTCGAGAACCGCTTCGTCGGCATGAAGAGCCGCGGCGTCTACGAGACCCCCGGCGGCACCATCTGGCTGCAGGCCCACCGCGCCATCGAGACCATCACGCTCGACCGCGGCGCCGCGCACCTGAAGGACGAGATCATGCCGCGCTACGCCGAGCTGATTTACAACGGCTTCTGGTTCTCACCCGAGCGCGAGATGCTGCAGGCCCTGATCGACAAGAGCCAGGAAGCGGTGACCGGCAAGGTCCGCTTGAAGCTCTACAAGGGCAACGTGATCGTCCAGGGCCGCCAGTCGCCGAACTCACTCTACAGCCTGGAGCACGTGACCTTCGAGGAGGACGCGGTCTACGACCAGCGCGACGCCCAGGGCTTCATCAAGCTGAACGCGCTGCGCCTGCGCCTGCTGAACCGGCAGAAGTAAGACCGTGAAAGCGCGAGGGCGTGCGCAAGCACACCCTCACCACTTTTCGCTCTACGGCAGGAAGACCGTGGAGCCCGTGGTCTTGCGGTCCTGCAGGTCGCGATGCGCCTGCTCCGCCTCGCTCAGCGGATAGGTCTGGTCGATGCGGATCGAGATATCGCCGGAACGGACCCGTCGGAACAGGTCGTTGGCCATGTTCTGGATGCGCTGCGGCGTGCGGGCATAGGTCATCAGGGTCGGCCGGGTGACAAAGAGCGAGCCCTTGGCGGCGAGCTGGCCCAGGTTGACCGGCGGCACCGCGCCCGAAGCATTGCCGAAGCTGACCATCAGGCCGGTCGGCTCCAGGCAGTCCAGCGACATCTCCCAGGTGTCGGCGCCGACGCCGTCGTAGACCACCGGCACGCCCTGGCCCTCGGTCAGGGCCTTCACCCGCTCCGGCACGTTCTCCTCGCGGTAGTTGATGATGTGGTGGCAGCCATAGGAGCGGGCGAGAGCCCCCTTCTCGGCCGAACCCACCGTGCCAATCACCCGCACGCCCATGGCGTTCAGCCACTGGCAGGCGATCAGGCCGACGCCGCCGGCCGCGGCGTGGAACAGCACGGTCTGGCCTTCCTGCACCGGATAGAGCTGGCGGATCAGGTACTGGACGGTCAGGCCCTTCAGCATCATCGCCGCCGCGCTGCGATCGTCCACGCCGTCGGGCAGACGCACCAGGGTCGTGGTCGGCATCACCCGGGCCGTGGCATAGGCGCCCAGCGGGCCTGTGCAGTAAGCCACGCGGTCGCCGACCGCCAGGTCATACACGCCGCTGCCGACCGCCTCGATGACACCGGCCGCCTCCAGGCCGATGCCCGCGGGGAACTCGACCGGATAGAGGCCGCTGCGGTGATAGGTGTCGATGTAGTTCAGGCCGATCGCGGTCTGGCGCACCAGGACCTCGCCCTCGCCGGGCTTGCCCAGGCTGCGGGTCTCGACCTGCAGGACTTCCGGCCCGCCGGCTTCGCGGGCAACGACGACTGTGGCGTCCATGACGTTCAGGCTCCTAGATTATGTTTGAAGAAGGCGGCGCTGCGATCGTTGGCGAGAGTCGCTGCCGCAGCGTCGTAGTGCTGTCCGCCGACGCGGGCGAAGGCGTGGTCCTGGTCCTCGTAGACGTTGAAATCCACCAGCGGCCGGTCGGCCAGGCCCTTGCGCATGACCTCCTGCGCCTCGGGCGGCACGAACTGGTCCTTGGCCGCAACGTGCATCAAGAGCGGTGCTGAGATCTTGTCGGCCTCGTCCAGCAGGGTATCGATCTGGACGCCATAGTAGCTGACGTTGCAGTCGGCATCGCTGCGGGTCGCCATCAAGTAGGCAAGCTTGCCACCCAGGCAGTAGCCGACGCTGCCAACCTTGCCGTTGCCGGCCGGATGCTGCTTCAGGGCAGCCAGTGCCGCCTTCAAGTCCTCAATGCCCTTGTCGACGTCGAACTTGGTGAAGAGCTCGAAGGCCTTGCCCCACTCCTCTTCGGTCTTGTCGGTGAGCTGGATACCGGGCTGAAGACGCCAAAAGATGTCCGGGCAAGCCGCTACATAGCCCTGCGCAGCATAGCTGTCGCAGAGGTCGCGCATGACCTGGTTCACGCCGAAGATCTCCTGGATCACCAGGATCACCGGTGCCGGCGTCTTCGCCGGCAAGGCCAGATAGCCCCCCATCTCTCCATCGTCGGTCTTGAACGTGATCTCAGGCATGGCCTTGTCCCTTGCAAGCTGGCGTTCCGTCGGGGCGACAGACTGCCAAAGCCCTAGCGTAAGGACAATTGCCCAAGGGGAAAAGGCGCCGGGAAAGCGGTAGGGTTTAAGCGGTCGGTAAGATCCGGATCCGGAACGATCCTGGACGCTTCTCAGAAAGGAAGAAGGAGCCGGAGGGTCGTTTCGCCCTCTCGGCTCCTTCGTCTGTCGGCCCCCTGTCAACTTGCCGAGACGGTAGGCTACTCATCGCGGTTCAGAAGGCAAGGTGAATCTGAGCTCCCAGTCAAATTTTACGCTGGTATACAAAGCACTTGGGTTCGCTCAGCTCTTGAAGAGCTTGGCCGCGTCGCTGAGATAGCTCTGTTTGCCGGCTTTGACCCCCTCCACACGCGCCAGCTCGGCGCGCAATGCGGCGGCATAGTCCTCCAGCTCTTGCAGGCCAAAGCGCTCGAGGTCGGCACCCAGGCTCCACTTCTGTGTCGGCTTCTTCTCGTCTTCGTCCATCGCTTGCTCCACGCTTTCTTCGCCCCAGCCCTTACCGTAGCGCCTCTTGTCCTCAGGCGGCGAAGGCCTTTAGATCATGGCCTGGCCGCAACGCAAGCGGCTACCAAAGGTAAGGGAGCGAAGGCCGGTGGCTCAAGGCAAGCTGTTTGGCAGCGAGATGAAAGCGATCGAGATCCGCGAAGCCGGGGCGCCGGAGGTGCTGCAAGTCTGCCGCCGTCCGATCCCGGAGCCGGGCGCGGACGAGGTGCTGATCAAGGTCGCCGCTGCCGGCGTCAACCGCCCCGACGTGCTGCAACGGCTTGGCGGCTATCCGCCGCCGCCGGGCGCCAGCGACATTCCTGGCCTGGAGGTCGCCGGCGAGGTGGTGGCGCTCGGCCCCGAGACCGTTGGCCCGGAGGTGGGCAGCCAGGTAACCGCACTGGTCACCGGCGGCGGCTACGCCGAATACTGCCTTGCCCCGGCCCGGCAGTGCCTGCCGCTGCCCAAGGGCTATTCGGTGCTGGAGGCCGCGGCCCTGCCCGAGACCTACTTCACCGTCTGGTCCAACGTCTTCGACCGCGGCCGTCTCGCCGCCGGCGAGACCTTCCTGGTGCATGGCGGCAGCTCCGGCATCGGCACCACGGCGATCCAGATGGCCAAGGCCTTCGGTGCGACGGTCTTCGCCACTGCCGGCACGCCAGATAAGTGCCGAACCTGCGAGGAGCTGGGGGCGGACCGCGCGATCAACTATCGTGACGAGGACTTCGTCGAGGTGGTCAAGGAGGTGACCGGCGGCCAGGGCGTCGACGTGGTTCTGGACATGGTGGGCGGCAGCTACATTGCGCGCGACATCGCGGCGCTCGCCCCGGATGGACGGCTGGTCTTCATCGCCTTCCTCGGTGGCAGCAAGGCGGAGGTCAACTTCATGCCGGTGATGCTGAAGCGCCTGACGATCACGGGCTCGACCCTGCGCGCCCGTTCGGTCGACTTCAAGGCGGCCATCGCCAACAAGCTGCGCGAACAGGTCTGGCCGCTGCTGGAAGCCGGCCGCCTGCGTCCCGTGGTTCACGCCAGCTTCCCGCTCGACGAGGCGGCGAAGGCTCACAGCCTGATGGAGTCATCGACCCACATCGGCAAGATCATGCTGGTCCCCTGATCAGGCCCCCGGCAACAGAGCGCTGAAGGAGGACAAGGTCATGGAGCACCCGACCGTCGAGGGGCAGCAGGAGCTGTCGACCAACTGGCCCAGGACCGACAGCGAAGTCGGGCGCTGGACCGATCACTATTTCCGGCGCACCAAGGAGGTTGTGGAGACCTTCGGCGACTGCGAGGTCACCTATGCCGTCTTCATGCGCCGACCGGTGATCTCTGCGCCACGCCTGGCGCTGGAATGGCTGGAGCAGGTGACCGCCGACCGCGGCACCACCGTCGAGATCGAGGTGGTGCATCCGGAAGGCAAATGGGTCGGCGCCGGCGAGCCGATCTTCTACCTGACCGGCCGTTTCTCGCAGCTCGTCGACCTGGAGACCCTGCTGCTGCAGAAGCTGGGACCGGCCTGCGTCGCCGCCTTCAATGCCTACACCATGTGCGCCGACCTGCCGAAGGTCTCCTTCCTGGCGATGGACGCGCGCCACTGCTGCGGCACCGAGATGGCGGAGATGATGGCCTACGCCGCCTCGGTCGGCTCCAAGCGCGCCCAGCGCAAGGTCGGCGCCATCGGCTTCATCGGTAACGCCACCGACGCCACGGCGCACTTCTTCGGGCGCGACCGCGGGCTCGGCACCATGCCGCACGCGCTGATCGGCTTCGCCGGCTCCACCCTGCGCGCCTCGGAGATGTACGACCAGCTCTATGCCGACGAGCCGATGACGGTGCTGGTCGACTACTTCGCCCAGGAGGTGAGCGACAGCCTGGCCGTGGCCCGCCGCTTTCCCGAACGCGCGGCCGCCGGCACGCTTGCGGTGCGCCTGGACACGCCGGGCAGCCGCTACGTCGAGGGTCTGGATCCCACGGTTTCCTACGCGGTGCTGGAACGCAATGCGCCGGAGGCCATCCGCGGCTATCGCACGGAAGAGGAGCTGCGCTACCTGGTCGGCGCCGGCGTCACCGCCGCCGCGCTCTGGTATATGCGCGAGAAGCTGGACGAGGCCGGCTTCAACAAGGTGAAGATCGTGGCCTCTTCTGGCTTCGACCCCAGGAAGTGCCGGCTGATGGCCGATGCCGGGGTACCGGTGGACGTGATCGGCAGCGGCAGCTTCCTGCCGGCGCGCTGGGGAGAGACCTATGCGACCGCCGATATCGTCGCCTATGACGGGGTGCCGCGGGTGAAAGTCGGGCGCGAGTTCCTGCTGCGTAAGCCGGAAGGCTGAGCCGCAGGCTGTCTTGGCGCGCACCCGGGGAACCGTGGCAAACTGGGTCGCATGGTAAAAGCGGCTTCGGTCCGGCAGGAATTGCTCTATCCTGCCGGCGCGCCGGGCACGTTCCGTGCGTCGTTGCAGGTCCGCGCGGCTGCCAAAGGGTAGCGATCGAGGGAGTCCGCCTTGGATTTCAGGCTGATCGGTCACGTCTTCGGCCTTCTGGTCATGGTGCAGGGCGTCCTTGCCTTCTTTCCGGCCCTGGCCGACTGGGTGACCCATGGTCCCGATACCTCCGTCTTTCTGGCCAGCGGAGCGGTTACCATCTTCATCGGCGGCGGGCTGGCCCTGACCTTTCGCGCGCCGGACCGCAGGCTGACCTTGCCCCAGGCCTTTGTACTGACCCCGCTCTGCTGGTTCGGTTTGCCGCTCTTTTCCGCCCTGCCGCTGGTCTGGGGCCACCAGGAGCTGAGCTGGGCAAACGCCTATTTCGAGACCGCTTCGGCGGTGACAACCACCGGCTCGACCATCCTGACCGGGCTCGATTCCATGCCGCACGGCATCCTGCTCTGGCGGGGCCTGCTGCAGTGGATGGGCGGGCTCGGCATGATCATGATCGCGATCGCGATCCTGCCGCTCTTGAAGATCGGCGGCATGCAGCTCATGCGCACCGAATTCTCCGACCGCTCCGACAAGGTGCTGCCGCGCGCCTCACAGGTGGCGACCAGCATCGCCCTGGTCTATCTGCTGCTCTCGGTGCTCTGCCTCATCGCCTTCTGGATGAGCGGCATGACCCTATTCGATTCCGCCGTACACGCGATGACGACCCTCTCGACCGGCGGCTTCTCCACCTCGGATCTCTCGATGGGGGCCTTCAGCGCCCAGGCACAGTGGGTCGCGGTGATCTTCATGCTGGCCGGCGGCCTACCCTTCGTCCTGATGGTGCGGGCCTTCTACGGCAGCCCCTCGGCGCTGTGGCGCGACAGCCAGGTCCGGGCCTTCCTTTCATTCTGGGCCTTCCTGGTGCTGGTGGTCGGTCTGCTGCTCTGGATTGACGGCGTTTACGGGCCGGTGGAGCAAAGCCTGCGTTATGCAGCGCTGAACATCACCTCTGTCGCCACCACGACCGGCTATGCCTCGACTGACTTCCAGCTCTGGGGCGGCGTCGCCACCCCCTTCTTCTTCTTCCTGATGATGATGGGGGGCTGCACCGGTTCCACCAGCGGCAGCCTGAAGATTTTCCGCTGGCAGATCCTGGTGCGTGAGGTCGACCGCCAGATCGCACAGACCTTGGATCCCAAGCGGGTGGTCACCCGCCGCTACAACGGCAAGCCGCTACCAGCCGATGTGGCGCAGTCGGTCTGCGTCTACCTCTTCATCGTTCTGGCCTTGATCGGCCTGGGGGCGGCGGCACTGGCCTCGACCGGCATTTCCTTCATCACCGCGCTGTCGGGCGCGGTGACGACGATTACCAACGTCGGCCCGGGGCTGGGACCGACCATCGGCCCGGCCGGCACCTTCGGACCCCTGCCGGACACGGCAAAGTGGATCTGCTCGGTGCTGATGGTCCTGGGGCGCCTGGAGGTCCTGACCGTGCTGGTGCTCTTCGACCCGCGTTTCTGGAGCCGCTGAGCACCCCCACTTACTGGTTCATCGAGTCGAAAAAGTCGCTGTTGCTCTTGGAGTGCTTCAACTTGTCGACCAGGAACTCCATCGAGTCGGTCACGCCCATCGGCATGAGGATCCGGCGCAGCACCCACATCTTGGTGAGCGTGGCCTTGTCGACCAGCAGCTCCTCCTTGCGGGTGCCGGACTTGCCGATATCGATCGCCGGGAAGGTGCGCTTGTCGGCCAGCTTGCGGTCAAGCACGATCTCGGAGTTACCGGTGCCCTTGAACTCCTCGAAGATCACCTCGTCCATGCGGCTGCCGGTATCGATCAGCGCGGTGCCGATGATGGTCAGGCTGCCGCCTTCCTCGATGTTGCGGGCAGCACCGAAGAAGCGCTTGGGCCGCTGCAGGGCGTTGGCGTCGACACCGCCGGTCAGGACCTTACCCGAAGAGGGCACCACGGTGTTGTAGGCGCGGGCCAAGCGGGTGATGGAATCCAGCAGGATCACCACATCCTTCTTGTGCTCGACCAGGCGCTTGGCCTTCTCGATCACCATCTCGGCCACCTGCACGTGGCGCTGCGCCGGCTCGTCGAAGGTGGAGGAGACCACCTCGCCCTTCACCGAGCGATCCATGTCGGTCACCTCCTCCGGGCGCTCGTCGATCAGCAGCACCAGAAGATAGATCTCGGGGTGGTTGGCGGCGATGGAGCGGGCCAGGTTCTGCAGGATCATAGTCTTGCCGGTACGGGGCGGCGCCACGATCAGGGCACGCTGTCCCTTGCCCAGCGGGGCGACCAGATCGATGACCCGAGGGGTCATGTCCTTGCGGGTCGGCTCTTCCAGCTCCAGCTTGATCTTCTCGTCGGGATAAAGCGGGGTCAGGTTATCGAAGTTGATCCGGTGGCGTGCCGAATCCGGACCGTCGAAGTTGATCGTGGTCAGCTTCAGCAGCGCGAAGTATCGCTCGCCTTCCTTGGGCGAGCGGATTTGCCCCTCGACGGTATCGCCGGTGCGCAGCGCGAAACGTCGCACCTGCGAGGGTGACACGTAGATGTCGTCCGGCCCCGGCAAATAGTTGGCTTCCGGTGAGCGCAGGAAACCGAAGCCATCGGGCAGGATTTCCAGCACACCGCCGCCGGAGATCTCCTGGCCGTTCTCGGCGAGCTGCTTCAGGATCGCAAACATCATATCCTGCTTACGCAGGGTGCTCGCGTTCTCGATGTCCAGCTCTTCAGCCAGGGACAGGAGTTCTTGGGGTGTTTTGGTTTTTAGTTCTTGAAGATTCATGGCAGCGTCCTTGCAGCCTGGTCTCTAGCGCCGAGCGGCGCTGTATCTCATCGGGACGGTCTTGTCAGAACGGGTAACGCGCTGACACGTCAAGCGTTTCTCTTGAGGAAACGTGGCGGGCGCAGGCCGGTTCTTGAAAGAAGCCTTGGATAGGTGGGTTGGAAGTCGAATTTCGCTTCCTTGGGCATGTGGGTAGCCCGGCCCCCGATCGCAAGTCAACAGCTTTTCTCCGGGTCCCGGCAGACGCTTTTCAAAGCTATCTCGTGTAGAAATCCATCTCCAGTTCGCGCCAAAGGCCGTATTGCTCGGCCGGAAGGCGATAGGGGCCGCAACGCAGGAACGCGGCTTCCGCAGCCTTGGCCAGGGCTCTGAAGGTCGGATCGTTCCGCATGCGCGCCCGGTCCTTGAACAGCGTCTTCCGGACCGTCCCGTTCGGATTGAGCGACACCAGAACAACGACGGATCTCACCGTTGCGCCATCACTTGGAGGCGCCCGCCAGCAAGGCGCGACCTGCTGCTGGATCGCGCTCACCAGATCCTGCGCACTCTGCTCACCCCCGGCTGCCAGCGCCGATCCGTCAGGTCCGCCAGGCTGTGCCGCGACAGAGTCTTTCACCTGGGCAGGCACGTCCTCCGCCACCACCACCGAATCGTCCGATCCGGGAAGCGTTACCTCCCGGTCTGGCTTTTCCGGCGGTAGTTCACGAACCTCAGGCTCGGGTGGTGCCTCCGGCGGCGGTTCGGGCGGGATATCGGGAACCTCGATCGGACGCGGCCGCGCCGGCTCCAACCTGGAGACCCTGGCCTCGGGCAGGTCCTGCTGCGGAGCGATCGCTGCCGCAACCAGCGCAGATCTTTCCGGCGGCGAGACCGCCTCCGCCGGCGGTGCCGACGCCGCTGCAGGCTCCACGACGGGAACCGCGGTGGGACGCTCAACGACCTGCGGGGCCTCCGGGACTACAGGACTCGCCGGCTCGAGCAGGTCCGGTAGGTCATCAGGCGGTGGTTCCAAGGGATCCACAACGACTGCGTCCGGCTCCGGTACCGGGGCCGGCAGGATCGCTTCGCTAAGTTCAGGTTCCAGTGTTGCCAAGGGTGAGATCGTATCCGGCAAGGGTTCCGTTACCGGATTCTCGGGTGGCAGTCCGGGGTCAGGAAGTGCGGTCGGCTCCGACGGCAAGGTCCGTTCCGGCTGAACTCGTTCCGCGCGCCGCCGCTGGCCTCCGGCGACGGCTACGCCCGTTTCCGCCTGTACTACGTAGCCGATGACCAGACCTTCAGGCAGCTCAGGCAGGGGTTCAGGCGGTATGGTGAACACCAGGATCAACGCAAAGGCGTGCAGCAGGAAAGAGAAGACCAGGCCACGCCTCAGCATGGGTCACTGCCCGCTGCCGGAGGGGTGAATTGGGACGTAGAGCCGCGAGCCGGTGGAGACCTCGGGTTCGATGCCGCGCTGTTCCAGCAGTTCGGCCACCGGCATCCCCTTCTCCGCAGCGTAGAGCTCGTCCCCGGTAACCGGATCGCCCTGCACATAAGCCTCAAAGAGATCTGCGCTGCGGCGGCTGAGCTCCAGGTCGTGCCTACGGGCAAAGTCGCGCCAGGCCTGAACCGCCCGCATACAGGGATTGGTGGCGTAGAAGTTGTTCTCGCACTCCCCCACCTCCTGCCCGCTATGTCGGCGGATACCGTAGCGCCGTACCTCAGTCAGGATCTCGTTGTTCGCCAGATGCGCTGCTCCATCCCCAGCCGCTGCATAGAGCCGATCTGCCTCTCGGGTCCGGCCCTCGATATAGGCCTCGAAGAGACGGGCCGTCCGCGTGTTCAGCGACAGGCCCTTCTCCTCGGCAAAGCGCTTCCAGGCAGCCAGCGCCTCCGGGCAAGGCTTCGCGGCCGTCACATCGTTCGAGCAGGCCGTGTCGCGCCCGGCCGATCGCCGCAGAGAGAAGCCGGCGACCGCTGGCGCTGCACTCTCGGATGCTCGTTCTCCGTCGGGCAGGCTGTAGCCCCTGATGCCCGCATAGAGCCGATCTGCCGTGGCATAGTCGCGAGCGATGTAGGCCCGTAACATGGCTGCGGTCTGCGGCGTGCGCGGCAGGTCGTTGGCTAGAGTGAACTCGTACCAGGCCGAGACGATGCGCGGGCAGGGGTTCCCCGCATAGACGTCGTTGACGCAGCTCGTCTCCAGGCCGCGTTCCGGCGGCACGTTCAGCCGCGTGACGTCACGAACGATCTCTTCGTAGTAGGAGCCCGTGCGATAGCTATCGGGAACCTGCGAGGCGGCCATACTCGCGCTCAGCACCCAGGCTATCGACAGCCACAGGCCAGGAAAACGCATTGGCCGAGCTCCAGCCGTTACGCGCCAGCCACCGCATCCCCCTCGACTACGGTTGCCATCCTTTCGATCCTAATGCGCGGCAGCGATTCAGCGCAATCTTCGGTTTCCTAGAAGGGTTTCACGATGACGAAGATCACGATGCCGATCATCAGCAACGTCGGGATCTCGTTCGCTATACGGAAAAAGCGGGCGGAGTGCCGGTTGCTGTCCGTGGCAAAGGCACGGCGCCACCTGCCCATCATCTCGTGCGCGCCCTGTAGCAGGATCACGAAGAGCAGCTTGGCGTGGAACCAACCGCTGGTCCAGGGACCGATCGAGAGCGCGGTCAGCAAACCGAAGAGCCAGGACGAGGCCATCGCTGGGGTCATGATGTAGAGATAGAGCTTGCGCTCCATCGTCTTGAAGCGCTCGCTCTCGGCCGTACCCGGGGCCACTTCGCAGTGATAGACGAAGAGGCGCGGCAGGTAGAGCAGTCCCGCCATCCAGGCAATGATCGAGATGACGTGGATCGCCTTGAACCAAAGATAGCCGCCACTCAGGAAATCGATCATCGCCTAGCGCCTCGCGTCAGTTGCTACGTTGCAGCCCTGCTGGCTCAGGCCGCGCAGGGGCAGGCCGTCCGGTCGGCCGCACAGATACGCGGCCCGGCCATCGAACCGAGACCCGGTCCGCGCCGGAGAGCGGCCCGCACCAAGTCGGCCAGGCCATCGATGAAGGCGCTACCGGCATCCACGGTCGGGACCCGCAGGTAGAGCGGCACGCCGCTCTCCTTCGCCTCCTGGGCCAGCTCGATATCGAGCTCCACCAGGGTCTCGGAATGCTCCGAGACGAAGGCGATCGGCGCCAGTACCACGGCACGGCCATCGCTGCCGGCACGCTTCACCTCATCGATCGTGGCCGGACCGATCCATTTCAGCCGGCCGACGCGGCTCTGATAGCAAACCACCAGGTCCAAGTCTCCCAGACCCAGCTTGCGGCGAAGCGCCTCGGCGGTCTGCTCGACCTGGCGCTGATAGGGGTCCCCGGCCTGGACAATGCGTTCGGGAAGTCCGTGCGCGGAGAGCAGCAGCCGAACCGGACCGGCCTTCGCTGCCTGCTCCAGCCGCGGTGCAACGCGCGCAGCGAGCTCGGCGACGAAACCCGGCTCATCCGGGTAGCAGCAGATGCTATGAACTGGCAGCTCTGAAAGCCCGGCAGCCCGCGCCGCGCCATGCCACTCCTTCAGCGAGGAAGCCGTGGTGGTCGAGGAGAACTGCGGATAGAGCGGCAGCAGAACCAGCCGATCGGGCTTGAAGGCCGCGACCTCTCCCGCCACAGCCTTCGCCCGCGGATGCCAGTAGCGCATCACCGGAAAGACCCGGAGCTCCCCCAGATCGGCCAACGCTGCCTTCAAGGCCTCTGCCTGATCGCGTGTATTGGCCAGGATCGGCGAGAATCCGCCCATTTCGGCATAGATCTCACGCGCCACCGGTGCCCGCTTGGACGAGATCAGCCGCGCCAGCGGCAGACGGAGAAACCAGGGCAGACGAATGATCGCGGGATCGCTGAAGAGGTTGCGCAGAAAGGGCTCCACGCTCTCCAGGGAGTCGGGGCCGCCCAGATTGAAGAGGATGATGGCGAGGCGTTCGGCTTGCTGCATGGCCTCATGACTTAAAGGCGCGAACCCGCTCGACAAGCGCGGCAACATGTTCCGGCGGCGTGTGCTGCAAGACGCCGTGGCCGAGATTGAAGATATGCGGACCGCCGGCAAGAGCCTGCAGGATCCGGTCGGCCTCGTTCAGCAGCGTCTCGCCGCCCTGCATCAGGATCTCGGGCGCCAGGTTGCCCTGCAACGCGATCCGGCCCTGCAGCTCGGCTGCCGCCCAGCCCAGATCCTGGCCCTGGTCCAACGAGAGCCCGGCCGGCCGCCCGTCCTCCGCCAAGGCCTCCAGGGCCTCCCGGCCGACCTCCCTCGGGAAGAGAATCACCGGCACCCCCGGATGCAGGCGGGCCAGGTCTCCGGTGATGCGCAGCAGTGGCGCCAGGCACCACTGCCAGACCTCGTTGGGCGCCAGCAGTCCGGCCCAGGAATCGAAGATCTGCACGACCTCGGCGCCGGCCCGGATCTGGTTCGAGAGGTGCAACACCACGCTTTCCACCAGCACATCGATGATCTGGCCGAAGAGAGTCGGCCGCTGGCGCATCATCTCCAGTGCCCGGGGAAAGCCGCCACCGCCGGCGCCATCGACCATATAGCAGGCCAGAGTCCAGGGCGCGCCGGCAAAACCGATCAGGGCGGTGCCGGGACCGAGTTCCGCCGCGACCAGCGAGAGCGCCTGATAGACCGGGTCCAGTCGCTGGACGAAGTCCTCCTCGACCAGGCTGGGAACGGCCTCGAGCGCGGACAGCCTGGGGCCTTCGCCTTCCTGAAAGCTCAGCTCCTGCCCCAGGGCCTGGGGGATGACCAGGATGTCGGAGAAGATGATCGCCGCATCGAGATCGAAGCGGCGCAGCGGCTGCAGGGTCACCTCGGCAGCCAGGTCCGGCGCGTTGCAGAGCGCCAGGAAGTTTCCCGCCTTGGCCCGGACCTCCCGGTATTCCGGTAGATAGCGGCCGGCCTGGCGCATCAGCCAGATCGGGGTCCTGGCTGAGCGGCCATGGAGCAAGGTGTCGAGGAGCGGTTTGGAGTCGGCGGCGTGCTGCATGCGGGCCTACCTGCCACGCTTTATCCCACGATGCCAAACAAAGACTCTTTTAAAGTAAGAATCTGTTGTTGTTGTTGGAGGGGGGTAAAGCGGGGACCCAGGTTTTGTCCACCGATTTGCCCACAGGGCGGCGGCGATCTGCTGCGGTGAGGATAGCCCGGGGCAGGGAGGCCGGTGGATAGCGTGCTGTGCCCGCATATGTCTGGGACTCCGCGCGCTGTGAGTCCTGTGGACAGGTGAGTCTTATCCTTGTTTGCCGGTCGATCATGCCCTCAGGTGGACGAAGCTGTGGAGATTGCGGCAGGCTTCGGGGATGGCTAATCCTAGGGTCCGAGCCAGACCTGAGATATCCACGCAATGCCGGATTCCATCCACCATCTGCACCTGGTGTCCGACGCGACGGGAGAGACCATCGCGTCGGTGGCCCGCGCCTGCCTGGTGCAGTTCGACGGCGTCGAGCCGGTGGAGCACGTCTGGTCGCTGATCCGCACCGCGGGCCAGGTAGACCGGGTGCTGAACAGCATCGAGACCAACCCCGGCCCGGTGCTCTTCACCCTGGTGAACGAGGGTCTGCGCCGGCGCCTGCTGGAGGGCTGCGAGCGGTTGCAGGTGCCGACCATTGCGGTGCTGGATCCGGTTATCCACTTGCTGGCCGGACAGTTCCGGGCACCGATCAAGGGTCGGCCGGGCCTGCAGCACGTGATGGACGAGGACTACCGCAAGCGCATCGACGCGGTGCACTTCTCGCTGGCGCATGACGACGGCCAGGCGACCGAGGACTACCAGTATGCAGATGTGATCCTGATCGGCGTCTCCCGCACCTCGAAGACGCCGACCTGCATGTATCTCGCCAACCGCGGCATGAAGGCGGCGAACATCCCGCTGGTGCGAGGGATGGAGCTGCCGCCCTCGCTGCTGGCACAGAGCGGCAAGACCGGCCGTCCGCTGGTGGTGGGCCTGACCACCGATCCCAAGTCTCTGACAGCGATCCGCCGGACCCGGCTGCGCCATCTTGGCCAGGCCGAGAGCGAGACCGATTACGCCGATATCGAGCGGGTCGAGGAGGAGCTGAAATGGGCGCGGCGCCTCTTCGTGAAGCATGGCTGGCCGGTGATCGACGTGACCCGCCGCTCGGTCGAGGAGACGGCGGCCTCGATCCTTGGCTATCTGCAACAGATCGACGGAGGTGTGAAGCGTGTCTGACGTCCTGATCCTGGCCTCCGGCAGCGCCACCCGGCGGCGCCTGCTGGAAGCGGCCGGCGTCCCCTTCCGCCAGGTACCGCCCGCTGTGGACGAAAGCGAGATCAAGGAGAGTCTGCAGGCCGAGGGTATCGATGCGCTGGAGGCTGCTGAGGCTCTGGCGGAGGTGAAGGCTCGGCAGGTCAGCCTGCGCGAACCGGGCGCCCTGGTGCTGGGGGCCGACCAGATGCTGGACTGCGAAGGTCATTGGTATGACAAGCCGGTCGATGCCGCCGCCGTCGCCGGACACTTGGAAAGCCTGGCCGGCCGGCGGCACCGCCTGGCAACGGCGGCGGTGGTCTGCCTCGCCGGCCAGCGCATCTGGCATCAGCGGGCCGAGGCCTGGCTCACCATGCGGTCTCTGAGTCCGGCCTTCGTCGCCGACTATGTCGCGCGCCATGGCGAGGACGCCAAGGGTAGCGTCGGCGCCTATCGGCTGGAGGCGGAGGGCGCACAGCTCTTCACCAAGGTCGAAGGCGATCATTTCACCATCCAGGGCTTGCCGCTACTGCCCTTGCTGGAGTTTTTGCGCGATCGGGGGATGCTGCTGCGATGATGTTGAGTGGTAAGGCCAGCCTGGCCGGGGTGATCGGCTGGCCGATCGGACATTCGCGCTCGCCGCGCCTGCACGGCACTTGGCTGGAGCGCCACCGCATCGACGGGGCCTACCTGCCGCTGGCGGTGGCGCCTGGCCGTCTGGCGGCGGCTTTGGAGGGGCTCTCCGCGCTGGGTTTCCGCGGCGGCAACGTCACCATTCCGCACAAGGAGGAGGCGCTGCGGCTTGCCGATCGCCTGACCCCGCGCGCCAAGGCAATCGGAGCGGTCAATACCCTGGTGGTCGAGGAAGCGGGTTTGCTGGGCGACAATACCGATGCCTTCGGCTTCCTCGCGAACCTCAAGGAGGGGGCGGGCTGGACGCCGGCGGGCAAGCGTTGCCTGGTACTTGGTGCCGGCGGTGCCTCGCGCGCGGTGATCTGGGGTCTGTTGGACGGCGGCGCAGCCGAGGTGGTGGTGACCAATCGCACGGCCGAGCGCGCGGGCCGTCTGGCGGAGGAGTTCGGTGCCGCAAGCTGCCCCTGGGAGGCTCGGGAGGCGGCGCTGACCGGCATGGATCTGCTGGTCAACACCACCAGCCTGGGTATGCAGGGTCAGCCGGAGTTGACCTTGGCGCTGGATGCCCTGCCGCCGCACTGCCTGGTGACCGACATCGTCTATGCGCCGTTGATGACTCCGCTGCTGCAGGCTGCGGAAGCGCGGGGTAACCCGGTGGTGGACGGGCTGGGCATGCTGCTGCATCAGGCCCGGCCCGGCTTCGCCGCCTGGTTCGGGATCGAGCCGGAGGTAGACCAGGCCTTACGCGACGCGGTGCTAGGCTAGGCCGATGCGGATCCTGGGGCTGACCGGCGGTATCGCCATGGGCAAATCGACCGCGGCCAAGGCGCTGCTGCGTCAGGGGGTGCCGGTGCATGATGCCGATGCGGCGGTGCATCGCCTCTATGCCCGCGGCGGCCGCGCGGTCGGGCCGATCGGCGCTGCCTTTCCCGAGGCGGTGGTGGAGGGTGCCGTGGACCGGGCCCGTCTGGGCAAGGAGGTGCTGGGCGCACCGGAAAAGCTGCGCCTGCTGGAGCGGATCATGCATCCGCTGGTGCGGCGGGAATCACGGGAGTGGCTCGGTGACATGGCGCGCCGCGGTGAGCGGCTGGTGGTCCTGGACATCCCGTTGCTCTACGAGACCGGCGGCGAGCGGCTCTGCGACGCGGTCCTGGTGGTGAGCGCGCCGCTGTTCCTGCAGCGCCAGCGGGCACTGGCGCGCGGCGGCATGAGCGAGGACAAGCTGGCCGCGATCCTGCGGCGTCAGGTGAAGGACTTGGAGCGGCGCCGCAAGGCCGACTATGTGATTCCGACGGGCGTCGGCAGGGCCAGGGCGTTGAAGTTACTGCGCCGGGTCCTGGCGAAGGAGAGAGGCAGGCGGGGGCGGGTCTGGTCGCCGCGTTTCGGGACCCGCAGCAGGGGGAGATGGCGAGGATGAACATTCGAGAGATCGTGCTCGATACCGAAACCACCGGACTGGACCCGGCATCGGGCCACCGGATCGTCGAGGTGGCAGGGATCGAGATGGTCAATCACCTGCCGACCGGCCAGAGCTTTCGCCGCTACATCAACCCCGAGCGCGACATGCCGGAAGAGGCCGAGCGGATCCATGGTCTGAGCGAGGCTTTCCTCGCCGACAAGCCGGTCTTCGCCGAGATCGCGGCAGAGTTGGGAGAGTTCCTGGGCGACGCCATCCTGGTGATCCACAACGCCAGCTTCGACATGAAGTTCCTGAATGCCGAGTTCGAGCGGGTCGGCATGCCACTGCTGCCGGCCGACCGCGCGATCGACACGGTGGCGCTGGCCCGCAAGCGCTTTCCCGGTGCGCAGGCCAGCCTGGATGCGCTCTGCCGGCGCTTCAACATCGACAACTCGGCGCGGACCTACCACGGCGCGCTGCTGGACTGCGAGCTGCTGGCCGAGGTCTATCTCGAGCTGATTGGTGGCCGCCAGCCGGAGTTCCTGCTGGCCAAGGAGCAGGGCAGCGGCGAGGGACCGACGCGCGGCCCGGCACGGGTGATGCGTCAGGCCCGTCCGGCCCGGCCGCATGCGCCCACGGCGGAGGAGCAGGCCGCCCACGCGGCCATGCTGGAGAGCCTGAAGGAGCCGATCTGGCTGCGCGAGACTAAAGAGAGCTGAGGAAAGCCCGGATCTCGCGCTCGTCGCTCATGAAAGAGGTGACGAAGCGGTGACCGCCCGGCCCGGCTGCGGGCCAGGGATGGAAGAGCGCGCCCTTGTCCGACAGCTTCTGGGCGAGATCGTCGGGCAGGCGGGCGAAGACCTCGTTGGCCTCGGTCGGATAGGCGAGTTCCGCGCCGGCCCCGACCAGGCCCTCGGAGAGCGCGCCCGCTGCCGCGTTGGCGCGTCTGGCGTTCTCGAGCCAGAGGTCGCGCTCCAGGTAGGCCAGCATCTGCGCCGAGAGAAAGCGCATCTTGGAGAAGAGCTGCCCGGCCCGCTTGCGGCGGAAGGCCAGGGTCCGGGCCAGCGCCGGATCGAAGACCAGCAGCGCTTCGGCCGCGAAGCAGCCGTTCTTGGTCGCCCCGAAGGAGAGGATGTCCACTCCCGCCTTCCAGGTCATCTCGGCCGGGCTGACATCGAGAGCGACCAGCGCATTGGCGAAGCGGGCACCGTCCATGTGCAGCTTGAGGCCCTGCGTTTGTGCGAGGTGGGATAGTGCCGCGATCTCCTCCAGGTGGTAGACCGTGCCGCTCTCGCTGGCCTGGGTGATCGAGATGCCGGCCGGCTGAGGATGGTGAACCTCGCCGGCCCCGAAGATGGCGGCGGCCAGCGGCTCCGGCCGCAGCTTGCCCTGGACCCCCTCCAGCGCCAGCAGCTTGGCGCCGCCGGTGAAGAATTCGGGTGCGCCGCACTCGTCGACCTGGATGTGGGCATCGCGCTGGCAGTAGACGACACCCCAGGGCGGCGCCATGACCGAGAGCGCCAGTGCATTGGCGGCGGTGCCGGTCGCGACGGGGAAGACCGCGACCTCGCGCTCGAAGACGGCCGCGAAGCGCGCGTTCAGGCGCTGGGTCCAGGTGTCATCGCCATAGGCGCCGGCGCTGCCCTGGTTGACTTCTGCCAAGGCAGCCAGGATCTCGGGCGAGGCGCCCCAGACGTTGTCGGAGCGGAAGTCCATCATTCGACCGGTGCGGCTGCGCCGGGCGCCGGCTTGTCGCTGACTGAGATACGTCCCACTACCTTGCCGTCCTTGGGCTGGACCAGCAGGATCGTGTCGCAAGTCTCGGCGCCGGTGAGCCGCAGGTAGAGCAGCGCGTCGGCGCTCCAGGCGTCGGCCAGGCGGCAGCCCGGATCAATCTGCACGGAGAGCTGGCCCAAGGTCTCGACCGGGTCCGGTCCGGAGACCCGGCCGACGATGGTGACGATGACGAAGGCGAAGCCCGCCACGATCAGAACGCCCATGACGATGACGAGCGCCTTTAAAGCCCGCATCGCGCCACCACATAAGCAAAACAGACACGCATCGTCATGACCCCAGAACAATCCATCCCAGAACAATCCATCCACGTCACCGTGACCGAAGAAGAGGCCGGACAGCGGCTCGACCGCTTTCTGGCGACGGCTCTGATCGATCACCTGCCGGCCATCTCGCGCAACCGTGTCCAGGCCTTGATTGCCGAGGGTCTGGTGCGCGACGCGGCCGGGACATTAGGCGAGGCCTCGGGCAAGGTCAAACCGGGTCAGCAGATCGCCGTGACCCTGCCGGAGGCCGCGCCTGCCCGGCCGGCCGCGCAGGCCATCGCGCTGGACGTCGCCTATGAGGACGAGGCCCTGATCGTGATCAACAAGCCGGCCGGCATGGTGGTGCATCCGGCACCGGGAAGTCCGGACGGAACCCTGGTCAACGCCCTGCTGGCGCACTGCGGCGACAGCCTGGCCGGGGTCGGCGGGGTGAAACGGCCGGGCATCGTGCACCGGCTGGACAAGGACACCAGCGGGCTGATGGTGGTGGCCAAGACCGACCAGGCGCACCAGGGGCTGGTCACCCAGTTCTCGGAGCGGCAGGTGAAGCGCCGCTACCAGGCGCTGGTCTGGGGCCTGCCGGCCCAGATGGAGGGCAGGATCGAAGGCAATATCGGCCGCCACCCGCGGCACCGCCAGAAGATGGCGGTGCTCGACCGCAGCGGCCGCCCGGCGGTCACGCACTACAAGGTGCTGCTCAGTCTGGCCGGCGGGGCTGCCGCGCAGGTGCGCTGCCGGCTGGAGACCGGGCGGACCCATCAGATCCGGGTGCACATGGCGGAGCTGGGGCACAGCGTGATCGGCGATCCGCTCTACGGTCGGGTCAGCCCGGCGCGACGCAAAGCCCTGTCGCCAGAGGCTTGGGAGAGGGTGCAGGCTTTCGGCCGCCAGGCTTTGCACGCTGAGGAATTGGGATTTCTCCATCCTTTATCCGGAAAGTGCCTTAGTTTCCTCGCTTCGTTGCCTGAGGATCATCAATCTTTGCTGGACATACTCAATGCAATGGCTTTTAATGATGACCGATCTGGTCTGATTTAGGCTGGACCGTCGGGTGCCTAGGTAAAAAGGGCCCGGCAGCGTGAGCAAGGAGGCCGTAATGGCAAACACGAACATTCCTTTGGCAGTAGGTGAGGGCAACCTCAGCCGCTATCTGCAGGAAATCAGGCGCTTCCCGATGCTGGAGGCGGACGAGGAGTTCATGCTGGCCAAGCGCTGGCGTGAGAAGGAGGACGTGGAGTCCGCCCACAAGCTGGTCACCAGCCACCTGCGGCTGGTCGCCAAGATCGCCATGGGCTATCGCGGCTATGGCCTGCCGGTGTCCGAGCTGATCTCCGAAGGCAATGTAGGCATGATGCAGGCGGTGAAGCGCTTCGATCCTGATCGTGGCTTCCGCCTGGCGACCTATGCCATGTGGTGGATCCGTGCCGCGATCCAGGAGTACATCCTGCATTCCTGGTCGCTGGTGAAGATGGGCACGACCGCCGCCCAGAAGAAGCTCTTCTTCAACCTGCGCCGCCTGAAGGGCCAGATGCAGGCCATCGAGGAAGGCGATCTCAAGCCCGAACAGGTGAAGAAGATCGCCGAGACCCTGTCGGTGCCGGAAGACGACGTGGTCCAGATGAACCGCCGCCTGGTGGCGCCGGATCACTCTCTGAACGCACCGCTGCGGGTGGACAGCGACGGCGAGTGGCAGGACTGGCTGGTGGACGAGAACGCCGTCGACCAGGAGCAGCAGCTGGCCGAGAGCGACGAGTTGGGCAAGCGGCGCGAGCTCCTGTTGGCGGCGCTGGAGACCCTGACCGACCGCGAGCGCCACATCCTGGAAGAGCGGCGTCTGAAGGACGACCCCACCACCCTGGAGGACCTCTCGCAGGTCTACAACATCTCGCGGGAGCGGGTGCGCCAGATCGAGGTGCGCGCCTTCGAGAAGCTGCAGCGCGCGATCAAGAACGCTGCGATCGACCGCAAGCTGGTCGGGGCCGGTTGAGCCGGCTTCGGCCCCTCCCGCCGGCCGGGGTCTGTTTCAAAGCGGTAAGGCGCTAAGATCGTTGGCCGGCCCGGGAGCCTCGGGCTATCGTCATGGCTTCGTGACGTCATGCCTCCAGGAAGTTCCCGATGCCCCAGCGGCAAGTGACCATCGTCAACCGCCGCGGCCTGCACGCCCGTGCAGCCGCCAAGTTCGTCAAGCTGGCCAGCGGCTTCGATGCCCGGGTGGTGGTCGAGAAGGAGGGTATGCGCGTCTCCGGCCTCTCGATCATGGGTCTCTTGATGCTGGCCGCCTCGCCTGGATCGCTGGTGCAGATCGAGACCGAAGGAGGCAGCGCCTCCGAGGCCTTGGAGGCTCTCGCCGGTCTGGTCGACAGCGGCTTCGACGAGACCGACTGATGTCCTATCCCGCTACAGAGCACCCAGAAAATCCAGCAGTGCTTGGCGGTCGGCCGCGGACAGCGCCCTGAAGGCCCGGCTGGCTGCCGCCGCCTCGCCGCCGTGCCAGAGGATCGCCTCGGCCGGGCTGCGGGCGCGTCCGTCGTGCAGGTAGACCGCGGCGCCCTCGCCCACGTCCCTGGCCTTGCCGAGCGCCCAGAGCGGCGGCGTGCGCCAGAGGGCCGCCAACGGGTCGTCTGAGCGGCCGCCGGCGAGGGTCCGGTCGGCCAGGCCGGCCCCCATGTCATGTAGCAGCAGGTCGGTGAAGGGGCGGATCTCCTGGTTTGGCAGGGCCGGCAGGGAGTGCGTGCCGGTGATGAGCGCCGGCCGGTGGCAGAGGCCACATCCTAGCTCGTCGAAGAGTGTGGCGCCGCGTTGCTGCTGGGCCAGGTCTTCGGCCAGGGGTACTGCCAAGGTGCTGGTGTAGAAGGTGAGGTCGGCTAGGCTCTCTGCAGTGAGCTCGGGCAGGTTTCCGGCCGTGGGATAGGTCGCCGAGGTCAGGCCCAGGTCCTCGAAGGCGGCGAGGGCGACCTGGTCGGCAATGTCGGCGCGCTCGGCCTTCCAGCCGAAGCGGCCGATCGCGCCGCCGGGCAGCCGCTGCAGCCGCCCGCCGTTCTCTTCGGCCAGGTCTGCAAGGGCTGCGGTTGGCACCGCCTCCAGCAGGCCCAGGCCGGTGAGCGCCGGCGGCAGGCGCAGCGAGAGGCCGTCGCCGGGTTCCAGGTCCTTGCCGCTGACGGTGATCAGCGGACGGCGCAAGCGGTAGAGGCTGCCATCGTCGTGATGTCCACGGATCTCCTCCCAGTCCAGCCGGACCTGGCCTTCGGCCGGACCGGCGGTGAACAGCGGCTGTAGCTGCCGGCCCAGGGTTGGGTGTGGCCCCCAGCCGGTCGGGCCTTCGCGCCTGAGCTGCAGCGTCGTGGTGGCGAGCGTTTGGTCAGTCTCCGGCGCCGGGCCACGGCCGTCGTTGGGATGGCAGGCACCGCAGCTCGTGGCGTTGTGGAGTGGGCCAAGCCCCAGGCCGGCCTGGTTCGCTGCGGCGGTGACGCCCCAGGGCCGCTGGAACAGCAGGAAACCGCGGAAGAAGCGCTCGGTCTCGGCGAAGGAGAGGTTGGCGGCCGGTCGGGACAGGGCGTTGGGGCCACGGCCGACACGGCTGGTCTCGCCGCCGAGCGCGACCGGTTCGGCCGAGAGGACACCGGGTGCGACCAGACCCAGCAGGAGGAGGAGCGGTAGAGCGCGCATTGGCTCAAGGCCTAGCACGGCGGGCGCGACGGCCCCAAGTGAAGCTGCTGCGAGATTTGCCGGCGGTCGCGTTCATGGCGGCTGTGACCGGCAGCCGCTTGTCGCCGCGCTTGGCGGCTGCTAGGTCTCCGCCTTAACGGACAGAGTTGAGAGAAGGAAAGGAAGGGCATGGCTACCGAGGACTTCAAGGTTAAGGATCTCTCGCTCGCGGAGTGGGGTCGCAAGGAGATCGAGCTGGCGGAGGTCGAGATGCCCGGCCTCATGGCGCTGCGTGAGCGCTACGGGGCAGAGAAGCCCCTGAAGGGCGCCCGCATCGCCGGCTGTCTCCACATGACCATCCAGACCGCGGTGCTGATCGAGACCTTGATCGAGCTGGGGGCCACGGTGCGCTGGTCCTCCTGCAACATCTTCTCGACCCAGGACCATGCGGCGGCCGCGGTGGCTGCGGCCGGGGTGCCGGTCTTTGCCTGGAAGGGGATGAACGACGAGGAGTTTTGGTGGGCGATCGAGCAGACCCTGACGGGTCCCGACGGCTGGACCCTGAACATGGTCCTGGATGACGGCGGCGACCTCACCCAGATCCTGCACGAGAAGCACCAGGAGCTCATGGCCGGGGTTCAGGGCATCTCCGAGGAGACCACGACCGGCGTCCTGCGCCTCTACGACATGGCGAAGAAGGGCACCTTGATGGCGCCGGCCATCAACGTGAACGATTCCGTGACCAAGTCGAAGTTCGACAACAAGTACGGCTGCCGCGAGAGCCTGGTGGACGGTATCCGCCGGGGCACCGACGTGATGATGGCCGGCAAGGTCGCGGTCGTGGCCGGCTACGGCGACGTCGGCAAGGGCTCGGCGGAATCGCTGCGCAATGCCGGCTGCCGGGTGATGGTGACCGAGATCGATCCGATCTGCGCGCTGCAGGCGGCGATGGACGGCTATCAGGTGGTCAGCATGGAGACCGCCGCCCCGCAGGGCGACATCTTCGTCACCGCCACGGGCAACAAGGACGTCATCACCCTGGACCACATGCGCAACATGAAGGACCGGGCGATCGTCTGTAACATCGGCCACTTCGATACCGAGATTCAGACCGCTGCGCTCCGGAACTACAAGTGGACCAACGTGAAGCCGCAGGTGGACATGATCGAGTTCCCCGACGGCAAGAAGCTGGTGCTGCTGGCCGAGGGCCGCTTGGTGAACCTGGGCTGTGCCACCGGTCACCCGAGCTTCGTGATGAGCGCCTCCTTCACCAATCAGGTGCTGGCGCAGATGGAGCTCTGGACCAAGCCGGACGACTACGAGCGCAAGGTCTACGTCCTGCCGAAGAAGCTGGACGAGGAGGTCGCGGCCCTGCATCTGGAGAAGATCGGGGTGGAGCTGACCAAGCTGAGCGCCGATCAGGCTAACTACATCGGCGTGCCGGAGGAAGGCCCCTACAAGAGCGACCACTACCGCTACTGATCCCAAAGAAAGGGCGGCTGCGCCGGCTCTGCGCCGCGCAACCGCCCTCC
Organism: Rhodospirillaceae bacterium N.6G; assembly: GCA_046233115.1. GTDB lineage: Bacteria > Pseudomonadota > Alphaproteobacteria > Kiloniellales > JACOMY01 > JACOMY01. The sequence goes on from JBJXHM010000002.1 coordinate 413,690, forward strand.
TGTTGGATCGACGAAAAAGGCCTGCGCGGGCGTCGTGCTCCGCGTAGGCCTTTCGTTTGTATGGTTTAGTTCAGGATCGCGGTCGGCGGCAGCGTGGCCTCGATGCGCTTGATCAGGTCGTCCAGGTTGCCGCCGTTCTGGCGCAGGACGGAGTTGTACTCCTCCTGCAGAGAGGTGGTGAGGCGGATGCCCTCGGCCGAGAAATCGTAGATCAGCAGCTTGCTGCCAGCCTTGCGCAGGAACCACTCCACCTTCGCGACCTCGCCGCCGGGGGTGACGATGTTGGTCACCGCGCCGACCACGTTGGGGTCGCGGCTGGAGGTGCGGGTCGAGACCACGTCGAAGCTCTCGCCCTTGTAGTTGTCGAAGATCGGCAGGAATCGGACGATCAGGGTCTCACGCACCGCTGTGGTGAAGCGGCTGCGCTGCTCTTCCGTCGCACCGCGCCAGTAGCGGGCCAGGACCTGCTGGGCCACCAGGCGCAGGTCGATGTTCTCGTTCAGCAGGGCGCGGAAGCGCTGCACCCGTTCCGCCTCGCCAACCGAGGTGTCGGCGAGCTCGCTGATCGCGCGGTTGCCCATGGTGGTCAGGAAGACGTCGGCCTCTTGCTGGATGTCGGCGCGCGCCGGCAGGGGCCCGGTGGCGACCGCCAGCAGCAGGCCGGCAAGGGCAGCAAAGAGGGAACGGCGCTTCAAAGCAGTCATGATCGAACCTTCTCGCTGATCGGGTCTAGTCCGCGTTCTCGTAGTTTTCGAAGTCCGGCAAGGGAATTTCCTCCGGACGGCCGTTGCGGATCTCCGCTTCGCGGTTCTGACGATAGAGTGACCGTAGCCTGACATAGTAGTCGATGGAGTCCGACTTCAAGGTGTCGATCACCTCGATGTTGCGCGCCCTGAGGTCGATGCCCTCCAGCGCGCGGCGGCCGATGAAGATGTAGGTGATGTCCGCGTCGCTCAGGTTGGTCGCGTAGTCGAGGACATAGGGCCAGGGATCGAGCAGGGCATCGACGCCCAGGCCGATCGCGTCGCGCAGGTTGGAGGGACCGAGCAGGGGCAGGACCAGGTAGAAGCCCTCGCCTACGCCCCAGACCGCCAGGGTCTGGCCGAAGTCCTCGTCGTGGTATTCGTAGCCCCATTCGGCGGCCACGTCGAAGATGCCGGCGACGCCGATGGTGGTGTTGATCAGGAAGCGCATGGCCGTGGTTTCGGCGCGCTCCCACTCGCCCTGGAACAGGTCGTTGAAGAGGACGACCGGCGCGCCGAGGTTGCGGGTGGCATTGTAGACGCCGTCCTGCACCGGCTCCGGCAGCAGGAAGCGATAGGTCGCCGCCGCCGGCTGGATCACCATGGCGTCCAGGGCACCGTTGATCGCGAAGGTGAAGCGGTTGATGAACTCGAGCGGATCGTTGTCGTCGCCGTAGGCGGCGTCTTGGGAGTTGCTGCTGGCGCAACCGCCGACCAGAGACACGGACAACAAGGCGGCCATGCAGGCCGTTGCGGGTCGGCGAAGAAAAGATTTGTTCACCGCTTGCCCCCCTGGCTGTCCGTCATCGCGTACCACCCCATCATCAGTCCGCTTCCGTCCGCAACCTGCCAACAGATCCTTGCCTAGCGGGTTTTCATAGGCGAAGACAAGCCCTTAGATTGGCCTGCGGCCACCCGCTACGCGAACCTGGTCGCGTCAGCAAACCCGATCTCGTGCGGGTGTTATAACCATTCGCTTCGCCGAGGGCGAGGGGCCAAATGTGAACGACGCCCGATCGAAAGACGGTGTGTTTTATGTGTCACCCTGTGGCAAGAAGGTCGAAATTCAGACTGTGAAAGGGGTATTCCGTGCCGAGGCTAAGGCTCGAAGAGGGAAGGGGTTCCGACCTGCTGAAGATCAGCGGCTATTCGGTTCAGCCCGAGTGGATCGACTACAACGGACATATGAACGTGGCCTACTACGTGTTGGCCTTCGATCTGGCGGTGGACGAGATCTTCAACCTGATCGGCTTGTCCGAGCGCTATCGCGAGGAGAGCGGATTCAGCAGCTTCGCGATTGAATCGCACGTCACCTGGCAGCGCGAGCTGCATCTGGGCGATCCGCTGCTGGTGACGGTCCAGTTCCTGGCCTTCGATGGCAAGCGGGTGCATACGATCTATCATATGTACCACGCCGAGGAGGGCTATCTGGCGGCCACGTCCGAATGGCTGCAGATGTCGATCGACATGCGGATCCGGCGCAGCGCGCCCTTCCAGCCGGAGGTCGCCGACAAGATCGCAGCCCTGGTCGAGCGGCATCGCGCTCTGCCCTGGCCCTCGGAGGTCGGCCGGGTCATGGGCGTGAAGTCGACCAGCAGAAAGGCCGGCTCGTGAGATCGCGGCGATGATCGCAAGCCCCTAGCCGAAGAACTGGGAGCAGCAACCTGTGAGCCTCTTCCTGCCGCGCAAGCCCGTCGGACTCGATCCTCTCGCGGGCCTGCCCTTGCCGCGGCTCTGCGGGGTCGGGGTGCTGTCGGGGGCGGTGGGTGCGCTCGCGGCGATAGGCTTGCGCGAATCCTTTGCCGCGCTGAACCGGCTCTTCTACGGGATCAACCTGGAGGCCCATGCCAGCGACGCACAGGCACTGGACTGGTGGTGGCCGGTGCTGGTGCTGGGCGTGGGCGGGCTGGTCATCGGCCTCTTCGTGCGTTTCGTGATATCGGGTGGCCGGGTGCACGGCGTGCCCGACGTGATCGAGGCCGCCAGTTCGCGTGAGGCGCGGCTGCCGCTGCGCGACACCCTGCTGGTCGGGATCGGCAGCATCGCCACACTCGGCATCGGCGCCTCGGTCGGGCGCGAGGGGCCGGTGGTCCACCTGGCGGCCGGCCTTTCCGGCCCGCTCTCCTCCTGGCTCAAGGTCAATGCCGCGGCCAGACGCCTGATCATGGGCGGTGCGGTCGCGGCTGCGGTCGCGGTCTCCTTCAACGCCACCCTGGCCGGCACCCTCTTCGCGTTGGAGCTGGTGGTGCGGCGTTACGCCTTCTCCGCCTTCGCGCCGGTGGCGATCGCGGCCTCGGTTGGGACCCTGTTGGGCCACATCGTCTATGGTGACGATCCGGCCTTCGTCATCCCCTCCGACTGGCACATCGTGAACTACTACGAGCTGCCGGCCTTCTTCGTGCTGGGCTTGCTGGCAGCCCTGCTGGCGGCGGCCTTCATGTGGACGATCTTCCGTTTGAACCGGGTCTTCCAGTGGACGAGGCTGCCGCGTTGGTGCTGGCCCGGCCTGGCCGGAACCATCTTGGGCCTGGTCGTGGTTTGGCGACCTGAGGTGCTGGGCGTCGGCTACGAGGCGACCTCCCATGTGCTGGCCGGCGATTATCCGCTGGAACTGGTGGCGCAGATCCTGGTGCTCAAGCTGCTGGTGACGGCGCTCTGCCTGGCCAGTGGCTTCGTCGGCGGGGTCTTTTCTCCCTCGGTGGTGCTGGGGGCGATGCTGGGCGCCAGTTTCGGTATGGCCTCGGCTTTGGTCTTTCCCTTCGCGCTCACCGACGATGGCGCCTATGCCCTGGTCGGCATGGCGGCGGTGGCCGGCGTCGTGCTGGGTGCGCCGGTCTCCACCATCGTCATGGTGGTGGAGCTCACCGGCGGCTTCTCCATCACCCTGGCGGTTGCGATCGCCGCCGTGGTGGCCTCGGTCGCTAGCCATCAGATGGGGGTCATGTCCTTCTTCCAGTCGGTGGTGGAGGCGCGGCGGCGAAACCTGCTGCACCGGCCCGAGGACGCGGCCAGGAAGGACCCGCCGGCGGAGTCAGCCGCGGCCGAGGAGTCTCCGAAAGCCTGAGGCCCAGGTCCCAAGGATCAGGTCGCGAGGATCAGTCCTCGCCGCTGTAGGCCAGGTCGGTGGCGAGCGGCGCGTCGCCGGCGATCTTGGCGACCGGGTGGTGGGCCAGCACCAGCTTCACCGCACGCCGGGTAAAGAAGAGCCCCGCTGCCGGCGCCTTGATCGCCAGGCGTTCGGCCCCCGGTGCCGCCGTCGGGTCGATCAGCTCGGCCACGGTCTGGCCGGCTTCGACCCGTTCTCCGAGCGTGACCTGGTAGGCGAGGATGCCACTTGCCGGGGTGCGGAGGACCGCGCAGGCCTCGATGGCGGTCGGCCCGCAGGTGAGCGGCGGGTGGCCCGCCACCGCGCCCGAGATCACGCCCCGGTGCAGCAGATAGCGATAGAGCGCCCCGGCGTCGCGGGCGCCCAGGTGGTCCTCGACATCGGCCCGGCCGCGCAGCTCCACCGTGGTGGCGAAGCAAGCCAGCGGGATCGGGTGGTCGGGATAGGCGCGCTGCAGCATCAGCCAGGGCCGCGAGTTGGACTCGTCGAAGGCGGCGCCGGCCCCACCTTCGTCGAGCAGGACCACCTTGGCATCCAGCTCGGCCGCCAGCGCGCCGATCTCCTCCCAGTGCTGCGGCAGGGTATAGAGGTGCAGCAGCGCCTCGTCGTCGCAGTGCAGATCGAGGACGTAGTCGGCGGTCAGCGATTCCGCCATCAGGCTGTGCTTCAGGGCGTCGAGCGCGTGCCTCTGGCGCCTGGCCTGCAGGGCTGCCAGCAGGGCCTCGCGGATGGTGGCGACGTTGGCAGCCGGATCCGGGGTGAGCTTGCCGGCGACGCGCTCGATGATCGCTTCCTCCAGGTTGGGCCAGCCGCGGTTGAAGTTGCCGCCGCCGCGCAGCTCATGGCGGCCGATGTGGCGCTCGTCGATCCACTGCGCCAGCCCGATCGGGTTGGCATAGGGCACCAGCACGATCTCGCCGACGATCAGGCCGCCCTTGTCGGCCTCGGCCAGTAGCTCCAGCAGGTGGTGGGCTGCCATCATCGCCGGAGTCTCGTCGGCGTGGATCGAGGCCTGGATGTAGGCCCTGGGCCGGGCGCCGGGCTGGCCGAAGCCGTGCAGCACCAGGCTTTGCTGCGTTCCCGGCGTCGGCGATAACAGCTCTACGACGTCTCTGCGGTAGGTCATGGCCGCCGATCCCTTCCTGGTTGGCGTCTCTCGGCTGCGGAGCCTGCCACGCGCTTGGCCAGGGCGGCAATGTAGGAGACTGTGCCGATCGAAAGCGTCACAGCCAGGGTGAAGAGATAGATGCCGGCATGCAGCGCCACGTCGGAGACGATGGAGATCTGCAGCGCCACCACCACCAGCGCGACGACGAAGACGTCCAGCATCGACCACTTGCCCAGAGTCTCGATCCAGGCCAGCGTGCGCAGGAAGCCCGGCCGTGTCACCGGCGCCAGGAACCAGAGATAGAAGGCCAGCACCAGCTTGCCGATCGGGAAGAGGATGGAAAAGACTGTGAGGACCAGGAAGAGGAAGATCTCGCCGTTTTCCAGCAGGCGCCAGACCGAGTCCAGGATCGAAACCTTGTCGCCGATGAAGACGAAGGCCTCCACCGTCATGATCGGGGTGACCCAGCCGGCGATCAGCAGGGCCATCGAGCCGACCAGCAGCAGGCCGACGATCCAGCGGCGATGGCCGCCGCTGAGGTGCGCCAGGGACTGACGGGCGGCCTGCTGGCGCTGCGGGCCCTCCGGCTGGTTGTTATCGGCCATGCGTTTTGACGCCCCGGCCATGCGTTTTGACGCCAACGTCACCTTTCCCTTTGCGCTGGTAGGCCAGCCCTCGCTATCAAGGGCGCCGCTCCATCGTTTGTCACCCAGAGCCGCCGGCCGCGGCAAGAGGTGGCGCAGCGCTAACCCCCGAGGGAAGGGCAAGTCCGCCATGTCCGAGGAACGCCAGAAGGCCCTGCTGCCGGCCGGCCTCTCCGATCTGCTTGCGCCGGATGCGCGGGCCGAGGCGCTCGCGGTCGACTGCCTGATCGGCTGCTGCGAGGCCTATGGCTACGAGCGGGTGAAGCCGCCGATGCTGGAGTTCGAGGAGAGCCTGCTGGCCGGTGCCGGCAGCGCGGTCGCCGGCGACACCTTCCGCCTGATGGATCCGGTCAGCCAGCGCATGCTGGGCCTGCGCGCAGACATGACGCCGCAGGTGGTGCGCATCGCCGCCTGCCGGATGACCGCGGCCCCCCGGCCCTTGCGACTCTGCTACGCCGGCCAGGTGTTGCGCCAGCGCGGCGACCAGCTTCGCCCCGAGCGGCAGTTCGCCCAGGTCGGCGCCGAGCTGATTGGCCTCGACTCCGCCGCCGCCGATGCCGAGGTCGCGCTGCTCGCCTGCGATGCCCTGCTGGCGCTGGGCGTCCGGGAGCTGTCGCTGGACCTGACACTGCCCTCGCTGGTGGGAACGGTCGGCACCGCGCTGGGCCTGCCCGAGCGTCAGCTGCGTCTGCTGGGCGAGGCCCTGGACCGCAAGGATGCGGCCTCGGTCGCCGACCTGGCCGGCGCCAAGGCCGAGCCCTTCTTGGCACTGCTGGCTGCGGTCGGGCCGCTGGACAGCGCACTGGAGCGGCTGCAGGCGCTGGAGCTGCCGGAGGAGGCGGCCCAGCAGGTGATCCGCCTGAGCGAGGTCGCCGCCATGCTGGTGGCCGCCGCACCCGACTTGACCATCACCGTCGATCCGGTCGAGCATCGCGGGCACGTCTATCAGATCGGCCTCTCCTTCACCCTCTTCGGCAAGAGCGTGCGTGGCGAGTTGGGCCGGGGCGGGCGCTATCTGGCCGACCGCCTGGACGGCAGCAGCGAACCGGGCACCGGCTTCACCCTCTTCACCGACACGGTGATGCGGGCGGCACCGGCGGGCTCCGTAGCGGCGCGGCTGTTCCTACCGGAGGGGACGGCGCGAGCCGAAGCGGTCGCGCTACGCGCTGAGGGCTGGGCGACGGTGCACGGGCTGGAGCCGGTCGCGGACGAGGAAGCGGAGGCGCGGCGCTTGCGCTGCAGCCATCTCTGGCGCGAGGGTCGGGTCGTGGCACTCGCGGCCCCGAAGGAGAAGCGGTCATGAGCAACGTGGTGGTCGTCGGCTCGCAGTGGGGCGACGAGGGCAAAGGCAAGATCGTCGACTGGCTGTCGGAGCGTGCCGAGGTCGTGGTGCGTTTCCAGGGCGGCCACAACGCCGGGCACACCCTGGTGATCGACAAGGTGGCCTACAAGCTGTCGCTATTGCCCTCAGGCGTGGTGCGCAACAAGCTCTCGGTGATCGGCAACGGCGTGGTGGTCGATCCCTGGGCGCTGCTGGCCGAGATCGAGCGGCTGGGCGAGCAGGGCGTCGTGGTGACGCCGGAGCGGCTGCGTATCGCCGAGAACGCGGCGCTGATCCTGCCGATCCACGCCGCTCTCGACCAGGCGCGGGAAGCGGCGCAAGGCGCTGCCAAGATCGGCACCACTGGCCGCGGTATCGGCCCGGCCTACGAGGACAAGGTCGGCCGCCGCGCGGTGCGGCTCTGCGATCTGGCCGACCCGGCCTTCCTGGAGGAGCGGCTGGCGGCGCTGCTGACGCACCATAACGCGCTGCTGGCCGGCCTGAGGGCCGATACCTGGACCCTTGACCAGATCCTGCCGTCGCTGATGGAGATCGCGCCCCGGCTGCTGCCCTTCGCCGACTGCGTCTGGCGCATCCTGGACGAGCACCGCCACCGCGGCAGCTGGGTGCTCTACGAGGGCGCCCAGGGCGCCATGCTGGACATCGACCACGGCACCTATCCCTACGTCACCTCTTCGAACACCGTGGCCGGCCAGGGCTGGGCCGGCAGCGGGGCGCCACTGACCAAGGCGACCTACGTGCTGGGCATCACCAAGGCCTACACCACCCGCGTCGGCTCCGGTCCCTTTCCGACCGAGCTGACGGACGCCAACGGCGAGCGCCTGGGCGAGCGCGGCCGCGAGTTCGGGGTGGTCACCGGCCGCAAGCGGCGCTGCGGCTGGTTCGACGCGGTGCTGGTGCGCCAGGCGGTGAAGGTCGGCGGCATCGACGGCATCGCCTTCACCAAGCTGGACGTGCTGGACGGCTTCGACGAGATCAAGATCTGCACCGCCTACGAGATCGACGGCCAGCTCTACGACCGCTTGCCGGCGCTACCGGCGCTGCAAGCCCGCGCCAAGCCGGTTTACGAGACCCTGCCCGGTTGGAGCGAGAGCACCGAGGGCGCGCGCAGCTTCGCCGACCTGCCGGCCACCTGCATCAAGTACGTGCGCCGGGTCGAGGAGCTGATCGAGGCCCCGGTCGCCCTGCTCTCCACCTCGCCCGAGCGCGAGGACACCATCCTGGTCCGCGACCCCTTCCTGGTCTGAGCGATCTGTCTCGCTGGAGGCTGCGGCGCCGCGGCTTTGCGGCCTCTTCGCCCTGTGTTACGGTCTGGCAGAGGGCCGTGTGCAGGCGGAGGGTCTGCACGCCCCCCTGGCAGACGATGGACGGCCATGTCTCCTGGCGTGTCACAGGCAACGACGAGCGCGAGCGAGCTCAATCCCAAGATTCTGGCGGCGGCGGCCAGCGGGATCGAGGAGCTGATCGCGCGCCATGGCGGTGACGTCGAGTCCATCTTCGGACGCGCCACCATCCGTACCGACCAGCTTGCCTCGCCGATCAACGAGCTGAACCTGCTGCAGTTCTGCGCCCTCTTCGAGGAGGCAGCGCGGCAGACCGGCTACGACAACTTCGGCCTACAGTTCGGCCAAGGCTTCGCGCCGCAGCGCCTGGGCGCCATCGGCTACATCGCCATCACCTCGCCGACCCTGGCAGCCGGGCTGCAGAACCTGGTGCGCTATTTCCCGGCCCACCAGGAATCCTCGGTGCTGACGGTCGAGGCCGAGCGCGACCTGCTGTGGCTGACCTACCAGATCGTCGATCCTCGGATCAAAGCCAGGCGGCAGGATGCGGAGCTCTCGCTCGGCATGTTCTGCAACATCCTGCGCAACGCGCTGGGGCCGGACTGGGCGCCGCTGGAGGTCCACTTCGAGCATCAGCGCCCCGACGGTGGCCGCGAGCACGAGCGCCGCTTCGGCGCGCCGACCCTGTTCGGCCAGCGCACCAACGCCATCGCCTTCAAGCGCGAGGCGCTGAGCCGGCCGATGAGCGCCTGCGATCCCTACCTCTTCGCCGTCATCGAGCCCTTCCTGGCGCAGCGCGCCGCCACCCGCCGGGCGCCGACCGACTACGTCGCCGCGCTGAAGCAGGAGATCAAGCTGCAGCTCGGCGAGGGCTCCTCCACCCTGAAGGCCCTGGCGCGGCGCATGGGCGTCGAGACGGCGGAGCTGCAGCGTCGCCTGCGCGAGCTGGGCGTCAGCTACAACGACCTGCTGCGTGCCGCGCGCCAGGACCTGGCGCTGCGCTACGTGCGGGAGAGCGACATGCCGCTGACCGAGATCGCGCTCGCGGTGGGCTATTCCGAGCTCTCTGCCTTCTCGCGCGCCTTCCGGGCCTGGACCGGCCTCTCGCCGCAGCGCTATCGCCAGGACGCACGCGGCTGATTCTCCAGCCAAGACCGGAACCCGCAGTTGCGGTCCGGATCCTCAAGACATAGGCTTCTCTTGCTTTCGGTCAGAGAGGGCAAAAGCCCCGCCGGCCGGAAGTTTGGGAAGCAGAGACAGTCTATTATTGGGAGATGACCTGCTACGGCCGAGGGAAGGATCGGTCCGGGAGCGGCTCGGCTCTGCAGTTGCCGGGTCAGCCGGGCCTCAGGCCTTGGATTTTCAAGCAAATCGTCGAGGCCGGCCTGTGCGTCGGTCGGAAACTTGCTGAAAAGGGTCGCTTCCTTCTGGGTAAATGAACGGACGTATGGCACGATTTCTCCAGCGCTGTCACTGAAACAGGGCGCGCGCAGTCCCAAGCGGAAGCCGAGCGGTCGGCTCCGCAGGGGCCTGCGGGATGCAAGAAGAAGGCCGGAGTGAGGCCGGCGGGCGGCCTGCCCGCAGACCGCGACGGCAAGAAGACCAAAGCAACAGGAGGCTCCATGTCCAGTCAGATCGACAAGCTCAGCCGGCGGTTCGTCTCAGGTGAGATCGGCCGTCGCGACTTCATGCGCGGTGCCCTGGCCCTCGGGCTCACTGTGTCCGCCGCTAGTGCGCTGACCAGCAAGGTCGAGGCGGCGACGCCGAAGAAGGGCGGGCGCTTCCGCCAGGGTCTGACCGGCGGGGCGACCTCGGACGATCTCGATCCGGCGACCACGCTCGACACCTACATGATCAACGTGAACTTCAACCAGCTCCGCAACTGCCTGACCGAGATCGCGCCTGACGGCACGCTGATCGGCGAACTGGCGGAGAGCTGGGACGCCTCGCCGGACGCCACCACCTGGACCTTCAAGCTGCGCAAAGGCGTGGAGTTCCACAACGGCAAGACCATGGATTCCACCGACGTGATGGAATCACTGAACCATCACCGCGGCGACGACACCAAGTCGGCGGCCAAGGGCATCATCGCCGGCATCACCGAGGTGAAGACCGACGGCCCCGATACCGTGGTGATCACCCTGGAATCGGGGAATGCCGACCTGCCCTTCCTGGTCAGCGACTATCACCTGCTGGTCTGCCCGGCCAAGCCCGAGGGCGGCATCGACTGGCAGACCGGCATCGGCACCGGCGGCTACATGCTGAAGAGCTACGAGCCGGGCCTGCGCACCTTGACCACGCGCAACCCGAACTATTGGAAGGAGGGCCATGCCCACTTCGACGAGGTCGAGAGCCTCTTCATCCCCGACACCGCGGCGCGCACCGTGGCGCTGCAGACCGGCGAGGTCGACAGCATCAACAATCTGGAGCTGAAGACCATCGGCCTCTTAAAGCGGGCCGGCAACGTGAACATCATCCAGACCACCGGCAACAAGCACTGCCTGATGCCGATGCTGACCGACACCGCGCCCTACGACAACAACGACCTGCGCACCGCGCTGAAACTGGCGATCAACCGGGCCGAGGTGCTGAAGCGCGTGTTCAAGGGCTACGGCGAGCTGGGCAACGACTTCCCGATCGGGCCGGCCAACCAGTTCCGGGCCACGACCGACGAGATCCCGCAGCGCGACTACGATCCCGACAAGGCCAAGTTCCACCTGAAGAAGGCCGGTTACGACTCGATCAATCTGAAGCTGCACCTGGCCGAGACCGCCTTCACCGGCGCGATCGACCTGGGCCAGCTCTACCAGGAATCGGCCCGGCCGCTGGGCATCAACATCGAGCTGGTGCAGGAGCCGAACGACGGCTACTGGTCCAACGTCTGGCTGGTGAAGCCCTGGGTCGGCAGCTACTGGGGCGGCCGTCCGACCGAGGACTGGATGTTCAGCCAGGTCTACGCCGCCGGCGCCGACTGGAACGAGACCAAGTGGGCCAACCCGCGCTTCAACGAGCTCTTGAAGCAGGGCCGCTCGGAGCTGGACAACGACAAGCGCCGGGCGATCTACGTCGAGATGCAGCGCCTGGTGCGCGACGACGGCGGCGCCGTCATCCCGGCCTTCCTCAGCTACCTCGACGGCACGAGCACCAAGATCGCCACGCCCGAGCTGATCGGCAACAACTGGGAGCTGGACGGCGAGAAGAGCTGCGAACGCTGGTGGTTCGCGTAGGTTTTCAATCAGCCAGAGTGTGAGGTATGACAATACCTGATGCTGGAGCTGGTGCGAGGCCTTGAACCCTTCGTCATGGCCGGGCTCGACCCGGCCATGACAGTACTGCGGAGCTACATCACCGCGCCGATCTGCCAGGGGACGAACTCGTAGTCGCCGAGGCCTTGGGCTTCGGAGAGGCTCTTGCGGCCCGACGCGACGTCCAGGAGCAGGTCGAAGATCTCCTGGCCGACCTGCTGCACCGTGGCGCCCTCGGTCAGGATGCGGCCGGCGTTCACGTCCATGTCCTCCGGCATGCGCCGGGCGAGGTCGGTGTTGGTGGCGATCTTGATGGTCGGCGCCGGCTTGGAGCCGAAGGCCGAGCCGCGGCCGGTGGTGAAGGCCACCATGTTGCAGCCGCTGGCAATCTCCCCGGTCACCGAGCAGGGGTCGTAGCCCGGCGAGTCCATGAAGACGAAGCCCTTGCGGTCGATCGGCTCGGCGTACTTGTAGACGCCGTTCAACGCCAGGGTGCCGCCCTTGGCCGCAGCGCCCAGCGACTTCTCCAGGATGGTGGTGAGTCCGCCGCGCTTGTTGCCGGGGCTGGGGTTGTTGTCCATCGAGCCCTGGTTGCGGGCGGTGTAGTCCTCCCACCAGAGGATCAGGTCGGCGAGCTTGCGCCCCGTGGCCTCGTCGGCGGCGCGGCGGGTCAGCAGGTGCTCGGCGCCGTAGATCTCCGGCGTCTCGGCCAAGACCCCGGTGCCGCCCTCGGCGACCAGTAGGTCGACGGCGTGGCCCAGCGCCGGATTGGCGGTGATGCCGGAGAAGGCGTCGGAGCCGCCGCACTGCAGCGCCAGGGTGAGCTCGGAGGCCGGGCAGGTCTCGCGCCGCGCCTCGTTGGCGTGCGGCAGCATCTCGCGCACCTTGGCGATGCCGGCCTCGACCGTGCGGCGCAAGCCGGCGACGTCCTGGATGTTCATGGTCTGGAACAGCGGCCCGCGCTCGATGCCGTAGGCCTCCAGCAGGAAGTCGATCTGGTTCACCTCGCAGCCCAGTCCCACCATGATCACCCCGGCGAAGTTGGGGTGGCGGGCATAGCCCCAGAGCACCCGCTGCAGCGCGGCAAAGCCCTCGCCGCTACCGGCCATGCCGCAGCCGGTGCCGTGCACGAAGGCGGCGACCCCGTCGACGTTGGGATAGGCCGCCATCTCCTCCGGCCCGAAGGCGTCGGCGATCATCCGCGCGGCCGTCGCCGAGCAGTTCACCGAGGTCAGGAGGCCGATGTAGTTGCGAGTGCCGACCCGGCCCGAGGCGCGGCGGTAGCCCTGGAAGGTCCGGCCCTGTCCCGGCGCCGGCCCGCGGGCGTCGACGCAGAACTGATAGTCGTGGCCGGTGTTGCGGAATTCCAGGTTGTGCACGTGGACGTGCTGGCCCGGCAGGATCTCCTCCAGCGCGTAGCCGATGGTCTGGGCGTACTTGGTGACCGGCTCGCCGGCGGCGATGCGGCGGGTGGCGACCTTGTGGCCGCGCGGGATCAGCGCGGTGGTGGTCACCTCTTCCACCGTCTCGCCGACCTCCAGCGGGCGCGCGGCGATCACGACGTTGTCCTGGGGATTGAGACGGATGCTCGTCAGCATGGGGCTTCCTCTGGAATCTGTTCTGTTTCGGCGGGGCTCGTCCGCTCCCCGTCACCGCCTCCGGGTGTCGCGCACCCTAGAGGAAGAACGTGGTCAGGCCGGGGAAGGCCAGCAGCAGGGCCAAGGCCAATAGCTGTATCGCGATGAAGGGCAGGAAGCCACGAAAGATGTCGGTCAGCGAGATCTCAGGCGGTGCCACCGACTTCAGGTAGAAGGCCGCTGGCCCGAAGGGCGGAGAGAGGAAGCTGACCTGCATGTTCATGCAGAAGACAACGCCGAACCAGATCGCCACCCACTTGGGCTCGATCGAGCCGAAGAAGCCCAGCTCCTCGGCCGGCAGGCGCAGCACGATCGGCAGGAAGACCGGCATCACCAGCAGCACGATGCCGACCCAGTCCATCAGCGCGCCGAGCACCAGGAAGATCAGCATCATTACCAGGATGATGCCCATGGTCGGCAGGTCGGCACCGACGATGAGGCCGGCGACGTAGTTCGGGCCGCCGGCGATGGTGTAGGCGCCGGCCAGTGCGGTGGCGCCGAAGGTCACCCAGAGGATGGTGCCGGTGGAACGGAAGGTGCGCAGCAGCGAATCGCGCAGCAGGAACCAGGTGAACTCGCCGCGCAGCAGGGTCAGAATCAGCACCGCGACCACGCCCATGCCGGCCGCCTCGGTGATGCCGGTGATGCCGCCGTAGATCGAGCCCAGCACCGTGCCGACCACGATCAAGGGGGCGATCAGGCCTTTGCCCATGGTCCAGGCCAGGCTGCGCCGCTCGTGGCCGACGGCGAAGAGCAGCAGCAGGCCCGAGACGGCGGCAATGGCGCCGAGCACGATCAGGTGACCGCCGGAGGCCATGGCGATGGGCTCCGCCCCCTCGGCGGTCTCGGCCTGGCCGAGGACGGTGATCAGCAGTGCCCGCAGGAAGAGGATCGCCGCTCCGCCGCCGAGGATGATCAGCAGCAGGGTGGCGAAGAGCAGCATCTTCTCGATCGTGCCGGGGTCGTCGGGCGAGGGCTCCGGCAGCGGCGCCTCCTGTGGCCGAAGCCGGGTACGCAGGATGATGTAGAGGATGAAGAAAGAGGCCAGGATGAAGCCCGGCAGGAAGGCGGCGGTGAAGAGCGCCTTGATCGAGCTGTCGGTGACCAGGCCGTAGATGATCAGCACGATCGAGGGTGGGATCATGGTGCCCAGGCTGCCGCTGGCGCAGATCGTGCCGATGGCCAGGTTCTGGTTATAGCCCAGCCGCAGCATCTGCGGCAGCGCGATCAGGCCGAGCAACACCACCTCGCCGCCGATGATGCCGGACATCGCGGCCATGATGATCGCCATGATGGCGGTGACGATGGCGATGCCGCCGCGGGTGCGCGCCAGCCAGACGTTGAGGCTGGAGTACATGTCCTTGGCAATGCCGGAGCGTTCCAGCAGGCAGGCCATGAAGATGAAGAGCGGCACCGAGATGATGACGTAGTCGGTCATCAGCCCGTACATGCGCTGGGCCAGGATGTTCAGTGGCCCCGCACCCGGGATGCGCAGCAGCAGATCGGGGCCGAACTTCAGCACCAGCACCATCACGGCCAGGAAGCCGGAGGCGAAGCCCAGCGGCATGCCGATGCCGAGCAGCACGAGGATCCCGATCAGGAGCCAGATCGAGAGGGGACCGATCGGCATCGGTACGGAAAAGAGCGCGTCCATGGGCTAGCCCTCCCGGGCGGGTCCGAGCGGGTGTCAGACCTCGTCCGCCGGCGTGTGAACTTCGGGTGCCTTGTTCCAGTCGCTGATCAGGTTCGCGACGGCCTGCAGTGCGATCAGGGTCACGGTCACCAGCAGCAGCGCCTTCATCGTGGCCGGGATCGGTGGATCCCAGGCGGTGCCGAAGGTCTCCCAGCGCATCAGCTTCACCCAGGCCTCGTTGAAGCCGCCGTAGACGATGGCGGCCGCGAAGGTCACGATCAGCAGGGTCGAAACCGTGTCGCAGGCACGCTGCAGGCCGCGCGGCAGGATGTCGTAGAGGATGAAGATGCGGATGTGCCCGCGCTGCTGCATCACATAGAGACCGGCGATCAGGTAGATCATGCCGGCCAGCCACAGCGACATCTCGTTGACCCACAAGGTCGGCGCCTCGAAGAGGTAACGCATCACCACCTCGTAGAACATAATCGAGACGATCACGGCGGTCAGGAACATGGCGACGCGGCTGATCGCGATCGACAGAAGATCGATCCAGGTGGTGGCCTCGTGCTCGACCATCCCCTTGCCTCCTCTTCGCTCGGCCTGATTGGTGGCCGGAATGACCGACGAACCGGGAGCCGCCTGGCCGGAGCCAGGCGAACCTCCCGTGTCGGTCTCGGGCGACTAGGGCTCGATCAGGCCGAGCTGGGTCATGAAGGCGACGTGGCTGTCGACCAGCGCGCGTGCCTCCGGGGTCTTGTCGCCCCAGCGCTGCCAGGCGGCCTGCGCTGCCTTGCGGAAGGCGGCGCGGTCCTCCGGGGACCAGTCGTAGAGGGTGACGCCCTTCTCGCGCAGCATGGCGGCCGCCTCGTTGTTCTTCACCTCGAAGGTCAGCGCCGTCTGGAAGGCCAGCTTCTGCATGGCGACGTCCATGATCCGCTGGATGTACTCAGGCAACGCGTCCCAGGCGTCCTTCCGGCAGGCAAGGTGGTCCGAGGGCATGGAGTGGAAGCCGGGATAGGTGGCGTTGCTGACCAGGTCGTAGAGGCCGAGGCCGACGTTGTTGGCGAGCCCCGAGGCATCGGCGCCGTCGATGATGCCGGTCTCCAGCGCCGTGAAGATCTCGGTGAAGTCCATCACCACCGGTTTGGCGCCCAGCTCGGCGAAGATCTCGGTCTCCAGGCCCGGCGGCGAGCGGAACTTCCAATCCTTCAGTGCCTCTGGTCCAGGCAGCGGCTTGGAAGAGGAGAGCGACTCCTGCCCGTAGACCCACCAGCCGATGAGCTGCATGTTGTACTGGTTATAGAGCTCGTTGGCCTTCTCCCGGCCGCCGCCGTAGTAGAGCCAGGCGTATTGCTGCCAGGGCGTGTCATAGCCGCCCATGATGTCGCCGACGAACTGGAAGGCCGGGTTCTTGCCGGTCTGGTAGGCGCCGCCGGTCATGTCGCAGTCGAGGATGCCGCTGGCCGCGGCGTCGAAGGTCTCGACCGACTTCACCACCGAAGAGGCGTAGAACATCTCGATCTTCAAGGCGCCGTTCGACATCACCTCGACGTCGTTGACGAACTGGGCCGCCAGCTTGCCGGAGACCGTTTCGGGTGCGTAGTGAGTCTGGATGCGCAGGGTGTAGTCCTGCGCCGAAGCCGCGCCGATCAGCGCGGTCGAGGCCGCAAGGCCCAAAAGGGCCGCTCGCAAAGTCATGGTTATCCTCCCTCTGTTCGTAAATCCGCGCTTGTCTGCGGACGGTGACGGTCTTGAAGCCGTCGTTCCTCTTGCCGCGGCTTCTGCCGCCTTGAAATTGCCTGACGATCCAGGTTCTTGGATGGTACCGATTCCAGCAACCTCACGCAAGCGCTGGCACTAAGCCTCGGATTTCTGCTTAACTAGCGGGAAGTACGGGAAGAAATCATGGCGCAAAGCTACCGGATCGAATCGCTTTTGTCTGACAAGACCGGGGAATCCTTGGAAAAACCGGCGCGGCGACTCTATGCCGAGGCGGCGGAGAGCATCCGCCGTCTGATGTGGGCACGGGGCCTCGCCCAGGGCGATCGCCTGCCGACCGAGATGGAGCTGGCGACCCTGCTGTCGGTCAGCCGGGCGACGGTGCGTGAGGCCTTGGTGGCGTTGGAGGTCGGCGGTGCGATCACCGTTCGGCGCAACGTCGGCGCCATCGTCGAGGATCCGGCCCGCAGCCTGCCGGACCAGGTGACGGGCCGCGAGGGCGGCCCCTTCGAGCAGCTCGAGGTTCGCGTCCTGGTGGAGCCGCAGGCGGCGCTTCTGGCGGCGCTGCACCGGACGCCTGAGGCGCTGGAGGCGATGGAGAGCGCGCTGGATCGCATGGGGCGCGACAAGCGGATCACCGACGAACTGGAGTTCGCCGACCGTGACTTCCACCTGGAGGTCGCGCGGGCCAGCGCCAACTCGGTGCTGCTCTCCACCATCGACGCGCTCTGGCGCATGCGCACGCACGGGCGGCTGTGGCTGCAGTTGCAGAGCCGGGCCGACATGGAGGATCGCCGCACCCGCGCGATCCGCGATCACGAACGCATCCTGGCAGCGATCCGTGCAGGCGATCCGGCGGTGGCGCAGGCAGCGATGATGGTGCATTTGGCCGACGTGCGCCTGGTGCTGGAGGAGGCCTTCGGCCAGCCGCCGGGCGCCGCTTGGAAAGAGGCATAACCCGCTCTTTTGGTGAGGCTTTCGCTGGGTCTTTCCCCGGTCTAGAGTGTTGTCCCGATCGGATGGGGACCTGGCTATCCGCTGGTCTCACTCCAAGGTGATTGGTGCGTGTCGGCGAACTCTAGGACCATGGGGGCATGGGTCAGCGGAACAAAAACGCAGTCTGGCAAGCCGTTGGGGGCGGTTCCCTTGGACGACGCCGGATCCTGCTGGGAATGGGAGCGGCCGGCTTGCTCGGCGGACTGCCCGCGTCCGGGCAGGCGGGGGTGGGAGGCGCGGTCAGCCTCGAGCTCTTCACCTCGCAGGGCTGCAGCTCCTGCCCGCCGGCCGAGCGCGTGCTGGCCAAGCTGGCCGACCGGCCCGATATCGTGGCGCTGAGCTATCACGTGGCCTACTGGGACCACATCGGCTGGACCGATCCCTATGGCGAGGCCGCCTGTCTGGAGCGGCAGGAGCGCTATCGCGCCTGGCTGAAGACCCGCTTTCTCTATACCCCGCAGATCGTGGTCGCCGGCCGCTATGACGTGGTCGGCTCGCGCGAGGCCGAGGTCGAGGGCTATATCGCCAAGGCGGCCGCGGCCCCGCAGGCGCCGATGAGCCTGGTCGAGACCTACGCCGGTGCGCGCCTCCGCTTGGGCGGTGGCACTGCGGGTCCGAAGGGCGCGGCCGTGCTGGCGGTCCGCTACCTCAAGGAGGCGACCACGCGGGTGGAGCGCGGCGAGAACGCCGGGCGGGTGCTGAAGGAACGCAACATCGTGCGCGAGGTGAGCCAGCTTGCCCTCTGGCATGGTCAGCCGCAGGAGCTGGCCCTCCCCGGCGGGCCGGATCGGCTGCACGGCCAGGCGATCCTGTTGCAGGACCTGGCCAGCGGCGCGGTTCTGGCCGCCGCCAAACGGCCGGCCATGCTGATCTGAGCTTGCGCTTGCCCGGGGTCTATGCCTATCTCCGAAGAGTCAGCCTCCGAGGTTGCATCATGTGATTTCAGGGCCTTGGCGACGCGGGGCCAGGGAGGCGGCCTGCCTCAAGACCCTTGGTCGCGCGCCTTAGCCCTCGCGCTTCGCACGGAAGCGCGCTATTTCTTCCTTGCCCTTACGGATAGAGGAACAGCCATGCAGACTGCTCTTTATCGTCGTTTTGCAGCCCTGCTTCCCCTGCTGGGTCTGCTGCTGCTGGTCGCTGTGGAGCGGCCGCAGGCGGCGGAGTTCGACAGCTACAAGGAGCTCGGCGTCTTCAAGGACTGGGTGGCCTACGAGGGCGAGTACCAGGGCAAGAAGATCTGCTTCATCGAGAGCCGTCCGACGACGATGGACCGCCGCCTGGCCAACCGCCAGCTCGCCAGCGTGCGCGCCACCGTGGTCAACCGGCCGGCCGACCGGGTGAAGGGCGAGGTGGTGATCCAGACCGGGTTTCCGATCGCGTCCGACGTCTTCGCCGACGTCAGCATCGACAACAACGCCTACAAGATGGCGACTGATCCCTCGGGCATGCTGTGGCTGCCGACACGCAACGAGCCGGCCTTCGTCAACGCCATGCGCCGCGGCATCAACCTGACCACCAAGGTCAAGAGCGGCAGCACCACGGTCAGCGACACCTATTCCCTGCGCGGCTTCACCGCCGCGCTGGAGGCCATCGACAAGGCCTGCAGGTAGGTTCCTGCGCCCCAGGGGCGTCAGAGGGCAAGACTGCATCCCCGTTTCTGATGTGACAGCAAGAAGACCCCGCCGTCGTTCGACGGCGGGGTCGATGCGGCTGGGCTCACGTGATCGCGTGAGCCCGACCTTTTTTCAGAGTTGTAGAACAGAATGACGTCACTGGGTGGCGCGCAGCGCCTCCAGTGCGTTCTTGTAGGCAGTGTAGTGGTCGCCCTCGTCGGCCGCGATCTGGCGGAACATGGCGGCGACCTTGGTGTCGCCGGCGGCCTCGGCCTGATCGGCAAAGTCGATGTACATCTTGGTGTTCTCGTAGTGCTCGCCTGCCATCGCGTCGAGCAGATTGGCCTCGTCGTCGGCCACGAGGCCCAGCGCATCGGCCTCGCGGGCGAAGTGCTCGTTGGCCTCGATGTTGGCGCTCTCGGCAAAGAGATCGGCCAGGGCCTCGTTGCCGGCACGGCGCGCCGCCTCAGAATAGGCCAGGTACTTCAGATTGGCGTAGGCCTCGCCATGCATCGCCGACTGCAGGTTCTCGACGGTCTGGGGGTTCAGGGCCGTTTCGGCATGCGCAACGGTGCCGGTCAGAACCAGACCGGCGACGAAGCCGGCAGCGGTCAGGGTACGCAGGATGATCATGAGACATGCTCCTTGGAGTGCGAGTGGTCCCTTGCGGGTGACGCCGCCAAGGTCGGCGACCGGGCTGACGGTCGCCTGACCGACCTCGAAAAAATTGTACTGCCGCTCGTCAGTTCTTCGTCAGGCCGTCACGGTAACAGTTGCCCGGCAGGCCGTCGCAGGGTCGAGGGTCTGTGCCCTGTTTTGATGAAAGGAACGAAACGAGATGAAGCGTGTCAGTCTCGCCCTCTTCGCCGCGGCTTCGCTGAGCCTGGTCTCCACACCCTTGCTGGCGAGCCCCACCTGCACCACCGAGCCGCAGTCGAAGTGGCTGAGCGAGGATCAGATGCGGGAGAAGATCAAGGAGATGGGCTACGGCGAGATCAAGGTCTTCCACAAGACGACCAGCGGCTGCTACGAGATCTATGGCTACAACAAGGACGGCAAGAAGGCCGAGGTCTACTTCAATCCCGTCACCGGCGATGTCGTCGAAGAAAACCTAGACTGAGCCATGACGGTCAGCGAAATCGGCAAGCGGGCCGAACGCCCGGCGTCACAGACCGCGACCAGCGTCCGCGTCTGGGACCCCTTCGTGCGTCTGTTTCACTGGAGCGTCGTCGTCGGCGTCCTGCTGAACTATGCGATTCTCGAATCAGGCAAGGGCCTGCACACCTATGTCGGCTACGCGGTCGCCGCACTGCTGGCTCTGCGCGTGATTTGGGGATTCGTCGGCAGCCGTCACGCCCGCTTTGCTGATTTCGTGACCGGCCCACGTCGTATCCTACGCCACCTGCGCTCGGAGTTCACCGGGCGCGACCGGCGCTACCTTGGGCACAACCCGGCCGGCGGGGCGATGATGGTCCTGCTGATGATTCTGCTGGCCGCGATCTGCCTGACCGGCTGGATGCAGACTCTCGATGCCTTCTGGGGCGAGCTTTGGGTGGAGGATCTGCACGAGATCCTGTCCAATGTCCTGATGGTCTTCGTTGTCTTGCATGTGCTGGCCGCGCTTGTCGGCAGCCTCCGGCATCGCGAGAATCTGGTGCGTGCAATGATCACCGGCCGCAAGCGGGCGCCGAAGGGAACGGACGTCGTACATGAGGGTACTGCTCGCTGAAGACAATGCGCGACTGGCGAGCCTGATCGTCGGCGGCCTGTCGGAGAACGGCTTTGCCGTTGACCCCTTCGACAGGCTGGACGACGTGCAGGCGGCCGTGGGGAGCGTCCGCTACGACCTGCTGCTGCTGGACCTGGGCATGCCGGACGGCGACGGGATCACCTTCCTGCGCTGGCTCAGGCGATCAGGAAGCACGGTCCCGGTCCTGGTGATTACAGCGCGCTCGGCCCTGGACGACAAGGTCATCGGCCTGGATTCGGGTGCCGACGACTATTTGGTCAAGCCCTTCGAGATGAAGGAGCTGGTCGCGCGCTGTCGCGCCTTGCTGCGCCGTCCCGACTCCTGCTTGGGGACGGTTCTGAACTTCGAGAACCTGGCCTTCGACAGCGCGGTGAGAGCGCTTCAGGTCGATGGCCACCATGTCCATTTGCCACCGCGCGAGGCCGACCTGCTGGAGCTCTTGTTGCGGCGCGCCGGTCGCGTCGTCGCCAAGCCCAGCATCGAAGAGGCGCTCTATGCGCTCGCCGCCGAGGTGACGCCGAATGCGCTGGAGGCTGTCGTCTCCAGATTGCGGCGGGCCCTCAAGCAATCCGGCGCACGAGTCCGGCTCCACACCGTGCATGGGGTCGGCTACATGCTGGCGGCGGTGCCGGCATGAGCGCGCGCAAGACCGGAGCCACGCCGCGGCGCACGGCACTCTCCACCCGCCTGTCCCTGCGGCTGGCCCTGGTGGCGCTGCTGTTCATGGTCGTGCAGGTGGCGAGCGTCATCTGGATGTATGCCAGCAACCCGAACGCACTGGACGAACTGCTGTTGAGCGCGGAATCGGATCGCGTCTCGGATGCCATGGTGGCCACGCCGCAAGGGCCGAGGCTGGTGGCACCGCCCGCACTGTCCGAGCCCTTCTCCCCGAACACCCGCTTCGCCTTCGTGGTTCGCGATACCGAGGGGCGGCTGATCGCCAGCCAGGACACGGGCGACCTGAAAATCGCGGACGAGGCGCCCTGGTCGGTCCCGGTGGTGCGGACCCAGCGAGAGGAGCGCGGGGATCACTTCCTGCTGACCGGCATGCGTCGGGAGGAAGTCGGCGACGAGGCAGTCTGGGTCAATCTGGCGATCGCGGGTCAGGGGTTCAGCCCCTTCATCCCCGTGATCCTGAACGAGCTTCAACTGCATGCGCTCTTGCCGTTGGGGCTGCTCTCGGTGCTGTTTCTGCTGTTCAACGTCAGTGCGATGCTGAGTTCCTTCCGGCCGTTGAACCGGGTGATCGAGCAGGTCAACGGGATCGACCCCTCGGAGGTGGGGGTGCGGATCAGCGGGGACGAGTCGCCGGTGCTGGAGGTGCATGCGCTGGTCACCTCGGTCAATCGCATGCTGGAGCGGATCGAGCTGTCGGTGCAGGCGCTGCAGGACTTTGCCGGTGACGCCGCCCACGAGCTGCGCACGCCGCTGGCGGTCATGTTGCTCAACATCGAGAAACTGCCACCCGGGCCGCTGCGCGAGAGCCTGATGAGCGATGTGGTGGCGATGCGGCGCCTGGTCGACCAGATGCTGGACATGTCGCATGCCAACGCACTGGACATCCAGGCCGGCGCCGAGGCGGATCTGGTCGGGGTGGGCCGCGAGGCGGTGATCGAACTGGCGCCCCTGGCCTATGTCCGGGGCCGAAAGATCACCTTTCAGGACCTGAGCCGGGGACGGGACCTGACGATCCGCGGGCATGCGGAGGCGCTGGGTCGGGCGCTGCGCAACCTGGTCGAGAATGCGCTGAGCCACACGCCGGAGGGCAGCGAAGTGGTGGTCGCCTGCGGACCCGGCCGCTGCCTGTCGGTGCGCGATCACGGCCCGGGGATACCGGAGGAGATGCGCGGCGCGGTCCTGCGCCGGCACTGCCGGCTGCATCCGGAGGAGGGCGGCGGCGCGGGGCTGGGCCTGGCGATCGCGGACACCATCGTCCGGGCCCACCGCGGCCGGATCGAGATTGCCGAAGCGCCGGGCGGCGGAGCGCTGGTCTGCCTGATGCTGGATCGGGAGGGGGGTGAGTCCGGATCCAGCCCCCCTCGCCTCACCGCAACCCGGGCGTGATCAGGCGGCGGCGATCTCCAGCGCCATCTTCTCGGCGTAGGTCTTCTGGAAGTGGTGCACGCCGTTCTCGCTGATGCCGGGACGCTCGGGATGGACCACGAAGCGGCCCTGGCGGTAGCCCAGCGATTGCAGCCCCTCATGCACCGACATGCAGAGTGCCTCGTCTTCCGGCCAGAGCACGTGGCCGATGTAGTTGAGCCGCTCCTGGGACGGTGCGCTGCCCGGTGCCGCCAGGATCATCATCTGCAGGTGCGTGCGCTCCGCCGTCGTGGGTGTGAAGGAGAAGGTGGACAGCACCTTGTCGCCCGGAACGCAACCGAACTCGATGTTGGGAAAGAGGTGCCAGAAGCTGCCGTGCTGGATCGGCGCGTCCTTCTGCACCGGATAGGCCTTGTTGGCGTAGCGGCGGATCTCGCCATAGCTCTTCTGCCAGTTCCCGTGCGAGCTGCAGCTATAGCTGTCGATCTCGATCAGGTCGACGAAGGCCGGGTGGGCGGGGGCGCAGTGGTAGCACTCCAGGCAATTCTCGGCGAGGACCTTCCAGTTGGCCTGGAGAAAATAGTTGTCCAGCTCTCCCTGGCGGGCGTCGGTGATCACCGTTGCCTCGCCGATCCAGGGCAAGGCCGTCTCCATGTCCTCGAACAGGCCGGCATAGACCTCGGTGAGGGCCGGCGCCTCGGGATCGAGGTTGACGAAGAGGAAGCCCAGTGCCTCCTCCAGGCGCACCGGCACCAGGCCGTAGTCGTCCGGGTTGAAGCTGGGCATGGCTTCGGTGCCACGCGCGGTGCGCAGGCTGCCGTCCATGCGGTAGGTCCAGGCGTGATAGGGGCAGACGATGGCGTTGCGCGCGTTGCCCTGGCCCTGGAGCAGCTGGTGGGCACGGTGCTGGCAAACGTTGAAGAAGGCGCGGTTGATGCCATCGCTGCCGCGGATCACGAAGAGCTTCTGTCCGACGATGTTGGCGGTCAGGTAGTCGCCTGGGTGGCGAAGCTGGCTGCTGTGCCCCACAAGCTGCCATTCCTTGTAGAATAGCTTCCGCTTCTCGTCCTCCAGCACAGCCGGGCTGCTGTAGAGGTAGCCGGGCAGGGTGGCTGAGAGGGCTGCATCGGCATTGAGTGCGGCGAAGGGTGCGGGGGAGGTGGGGCTATGCATGCTCATCGGCTGGTCTCCTGCGTAGAGGGGTCCTCCTGGGTGGTGGGGGTGGGCCATCGGCCCGGCGGAAGGCGCTTCCCGGAGGTCCGCTAGGACGAGGCCTCGGGTTCGGGGAGCGGATAGTGCTTGGGATAGAGGCCGCGCAGAACGAGCAGGCAGCAGGCCCGCGCTTCCTCCATGTTGGTCCTGTCCGCCTCGGTCAGGACTTCCAACCAGAGGCCGCCGATCAGCGAGCGCAGCGAGCGGGCCATGATCATCGGGTCGCCGTAGCCGTAGCCACCCTCCTCGTCCAGTGCCGCGAGGAGATCCGCCATGGCCTCCAGGCTCTCCTGGTCCGACTCGGAGTAGCGCTCCTGATAGATCTTCCGGTACCAGGGGTCGGCATAGAAGCAGTACCAGACCGCCATCTTGCGGGCGTCCAGGATCGGCGGATTGAGGCTGATCATGAGGATCGCCAAGAGGCGCTCGGCCGTGGTTACGTTCTCGCGCGCATAGACGTCGCGCGCAGCCTCCTGCCACTCCTGGTTCAGGCTGTCGATGACCTCGATCATCATGGCTTCTTTGGTGTCGAAGTGGAGGTTGATCAGGCCGCGCGAAACGCCCGCGCGCGCGACCACGCGCGACACGGTCACCGAGGCGATCCCCTCCTCTGCGATGAGGGAGATCGTCGCCTCGATCAATTTCTTCCGGTTGTCGTACTTGCGCAGGGTGCGCAAGTTCTCCATGCCCTGTGGCACCGGCTCCTCCCCACAAAACGCGCGGCGCCCGCGCCGGCCTTGTCCTTGATCAGCGGGACCGGCACACCGGTGCCGACGGTGTTCGGCGATACGGCCGAGCCCCTAACCCTTTCGCGCTGAATGGCGAGAGGCCAGTCTATTTCAAAAAATATACGAATGTACAGATATTTTGCCGAGCCGAAGGAGAGTGGAAAAGCGGCTGCTTTCCGTTTCGCTACCGGACGGGCCTTGTCTTGCCGCGGACAGCCCTGAGTCGCTCAGCGTTGCGGCTTCGGCCAGAGGATCATCTGGCTGCAGCGGAAGAGGGCGATGGTCTTGCCGCTGGCCTCGTCCTGGGCGACCGCGTCCCAGACCTGGGTCGAGCGGCCGATGTGGGCCGGGGTGGCCCGGCCCAGCACGGTGCCGCCGGCCCTGACGGTGCCGGTGAAGTTGCTCTTCAGCTCGATGGTGGTGAAGCTGAGCGCGCCTTCCGGCAGGTTCAGGATGGTGCCGAATCCGGCCAAGGTGTCGACCAGGCCGATGACGCTGGCCGCGTGCAGGTAGCCGTTGGGCGCCATCACCGTCTGGGTTACCGGCAGGCGCCCGACGACGACGTCGCGCTCGGCGCTCAGCAGGACGATGCCGAGGTGCCCCGGCAGGTAGTCCTTGAAGCGCTGGTTGACGCTCTCCGGCGTGATCTCGTCGGGGCGCGGCAGGGGGTCGCTCATCGTCGGCTCAGTCCTCCTGGTCGGGGCCGGTGATGCTGCAGCCCAGGTCCCGGAGGTGGCCGTCGTGCACGCCGTAGCAGAGCCCGTGGATGGTCAGCGGCTGTCCGTCGGCCCAGGCCTGGCGAATTACCGGCAGGTTGGCGACGACGCCGACCTGCTGGATCACGTTCAGCTCGCAGAGCCGGTCCAGCCTGGCCTGGTCGCTGGTCTCGCGGGCAAGCTGGTTCAGGTGGCTGGCCGCCAGGTCGCGGACCGGCTGCAGCCAGTTCTGCAGGACCTTGGGCTGTGGCTCGCCGATTGCCGCCATCACGCCGCCGCAGCCGTAGTGGCCGCAGACGATGATGGTGCGCACCTTCAGCACCGCGGTGGCGAAGTGCAGCACGGCCAGGCAGTTGCGGTCGCCCTCGTAGACCAGGTTGGCAATGTTGCGGTGGACGAAAACCTCGCCCGGATCCAGGCCGCAGATCTGATTGGCGGGAACCCGACTGTCCGAGCAGCCGATCCAGAGGTATTCCGGGGCCTGCTGCGCTGCCAGCCGCTTGAAAAAGCCTGGATCCTGACGGTTGCGTTCCGCCGCCCAGGCTCGATTCTGCGCGAAGATGGTTTCAAGCATGTCGACCTCACAGTGGGGAGCATATTCTCCGGTGACAAGTGAGAAAATAGCAGGCCCCGGTCAAGGGCATGGACGTCCGCTTTCTCACTCTGCAAGATTTGTCCTTCCAAACCCGAGCGATGCGCGCGCCATGCTTGTTGGAAGGAGCCTACGATGAAGATGCTTGCCCCGCTGGAGCTTGGCATCTGCTGCGGCGATCTGGACCGTCTGCTACCCTTCTATGTCTCGGTCCTGGGCTTCGATCACGTCGGCACCCTGGAGGTGACGGCGGACATGGCGGCGCGGACCGGGCTCAGCGTTGGCGGCTATCGGGTGGCCCGACTGCAGACGCCCTACGGCGAGCGTCTGAAGCTGCTGGAGCCGGCGGAACCGCCGCGCATCACCTCGCTGGAGGACTCCATCCTCTCCCGGCGCAACGCCACCTACCTCACCTTCATCGTCCAGGATCTGGAGGCCATGATCGCGCGGCTGAAAGGGGCCGAGGTCGCCTTCCTGAAGGGCGAGGAGGCGGTGTCGATCCGGCCGGGGCTGCGGCTGATCTTCGTCCGCGATCCGGAAGGCAACCTGCTGGAGTTCGTCACCTACGACGACCTGGCTTCCTACCGGCCGGACCTGGAGCCGCCGCCGGTGCAAGAGCCCTGAACAGAACGGTCAGTCACAAGTCCTTCCACCCGTCGGATCCTGGCTTCCGCGGCGAAAGCCGGGCATTCGAGACTGGGCGGCTGACAAGCGAGTGCCTGAGCCCGCCGCCGCCCGTGACTCGGAGGGAGGAACCCGTAGCATGACCCTGAAGCTCTTCGACCTGGCCGCGGCCGATCCCGCCGTCCGTTTCAGCCCCTTCTGCTGGCGCAGCCGCATGGCGCTGGCGCACAAGGGACTGGAGGTCGAGGCCCTGCCCTGGCGCTTCGTTGAGAAGGAGCGGCTGCTGCCCAGCGGGGGCCAGACTGTTCCGGTGCTGATCGACGGTGAGACCTGGATCACCGATTCCGCGCGCATCGCCGAGCATCTCGACCGGACCTATCCGGAGAAGCCGCTGTTCGAGGGGCCGCAGGCCCGCGCCCATGCCGCCTTCATCGACGCCTGGACCGTCCGCGTGCTGCATCCCGGCATCGCCAAGCTGATCATGGGAGAGCTCTTCGCTTTCCTGGACGAGGGCGACAAGGCCTACTTCCGGGAGAGCCGGGAGAAGCGCTTCGGCATGAGCCTGGAGGCCTTCGCCGCCGCCGGGTCGGAAACGCTTGAGGCCTTCCGTGCCTCGCTGGCGCCGCTACGCGCGACCCTGGAGGCGCAGGACTACCTGGGCGGCGCCAGCCCCAGCTACGCCGATTACATTGTCTTCGGCGGGTTCCAGTGGGGCCGGGTCTCCTCGGCGCGCGACCTGCTGGCGGCGGACGATCCCATCGCCGCCTGGCGCGGGCGCCTGCTGAAGGCCTTCGACGGCGTCGGCGCCGCGGTTCCGGCACGCGCCGAGCAGTAGCCGGAACCCCGCCGGCTCAGCGTAAGCGGGCAGCCTGCAGGCGGTCGGCGCCCAGGGCGGCTTCCTCCATCATGCGGTGGATGATGTCGCCCAGCGGCTCGACCCGCTCGGCGAAAGCGGCGGCCGGCCCCATCGACAGCAGGCCACGCTCCACGTCACCGGTCTCGTAGGCGGCCCGCGCCTCGCTGCCGGCGACCAGGGGGCGGAAGTCCTCGAAGTCGTCTAGGCCTTCAGCCTCCATCGCCGCAACCTTGCGGGCGGCCTCGTTGTCGACCACGCGCATGGTGCTGCGGAAGGACTGCAGCACCAGCCGCGAGCCGCCGGTGCCGGCCGTGAGCACCCGCTCCTTGTAGCTGGGCGAGGCCCAGATCTCCTCGGCCACGGTGAAGCGGGTGCCGACCACCACGGCGTCGGCACCCATGGCCAGCGCCGCGGCGAGCTGCTGGCCAGAGCCGATACCGCCGCCGACGGCGAAGGGGAGCTGCAGTTGCCGTGCGGCCAGCGGCGTCTGCACCATGGTGCCGATCAGGTCCAGCCCCGGATGGCCGCCGCACTCGGCCCCCACCACGATGACCCCGTCGACCCCCAGCTTCTGCGCCGAGACGGCATGGCGGACCGAAGCGACCTTGTGCAGCACGACGCAGCCGGCTTCCTTCAGCAGCGGCACCAGGTCCTTCGGCGGCCGGCCTGCGGTCTCGACCAGGCGCACGCCCTCATCCAGCAGGATGCGGCTGTGGCTCTCCAGCACCGAGTCGTCGCCGCCGTGGACCGCCAGGTAGAGATTGACGCCGAAGGGCTTGCCGCCGGTGAGCCGGTGCGCCAGGTGCAGCTCCTCGCGGAAGCGCTCCGGGTCGGGGAAGGTCTTGGCGGTGATGAAACCCATGGCCCCCGCGTTCACGGCCGCCGCCACATAGCGGGCATCGGCCAGCCACATCAGGCCGCCGGCCAGGATCGGGTGGGCGATGCCGAGCAGCTCGGTGATCCGGGTGCGAAATATCTGCTCCGTCATCCCGTTCACCCCTTGCGTTCAATCAGGGCGTCGAGGCCGACGATGCCCTCGGCACCGACCCTGAGCGGATTGATCTCCAGCGAGACGATCTCGTCGGCGAGGCCGGCGACGAGTTGGGAGACTGCGACGATGGCGGCCGCGATCGCCTGCCGGTCGGCCGTCGCGGCGCCGCGGGCGCCTTCCAGCAGCGCCCTACCCTTGAGCTGGTCCAGCATGGCCAGCGCCTCCTTCTCGCCGACCGGGGCATGGCGGATCGCCACGTCGTCCAGGATCTCGGTGAAGATGCCGCCCAGGCCGAAGAGCACCAGCGGGCCGAAGACCGGATCGACCTTGGCGCCCAGGATGCAGTCGAGCCCGGCCGGCACCATCGGCGAGACCAGCACGCCCTCCGGCGCCACCTCCGGCAGGGCTTGGGCCACGGCCTCCAGGATCGCGGCGTAGGCCGCCTTGGCCTCGGCGGCGCCCTCCACGTCGAGCCGCACGCCGCCGACGTCGCTCTTGTGCAGGATCTCGGGCGCGGAAACCTTGAGCGCGAGCTTGCCGCCGAAGGCTTCGGCCGCAGTGGCCGCCTCCTCGGCCGAGGTCGCCAGACGGTCCAGCACCATCGGCAGGCCGGCGGCAGCAAGGAAGGCCTTGGCCTGGCGCTCGCCTAGCGGGCCCGCGGGCAGGGCCGGCAGGTCGCGCGGCGGCGGCGCTGCCGGCGGTTCGGCAGCGAAGCCCTCGCCGAAGCGCATGACCGCGGCGATCGCGGCGACGGCGCGGCTGGGATCCTCGAAGACCGGATAGCCGGCGGCCTCGTAGTCGGCGACGATCTCCGGTGCGGCCAGCATCGACTGCACCAGCAGCAGGTCGCGCCGCTCGCCCACCCCGCGCAGGCAGGCGTCGCGCAGCTTGTCGGCGATCAGAGTGGAGCCGGCGACCGAGGTCCAGAAGGCGATGACCGCGTCGTAACCGCCCTGCTCCACCACGATCCGCATGCCGTCCTCGATCAGGTCGATCTCGTTGAAGGCCTGGGCGGTTACGTCCACCGGGTTGCGCGCGGTGGCGAAGGGCAGCCGCTTCTTGAAGGCAGCCTGGGCAGTCGCCGGCATGGCCGGCACCTCGATCCCGGCCTTGTCGGCGGCGTCGGCCATCAGCACGCCGGCGCCGCCGGAGATGGTGACGATGCCGAGCTTGCGGCCGGCTGGGTAGATCCGCGGCCGGGCGACGTAGGCGATGTCGAGCATCTCCTCGGTGGTTTCGGCCCGGTGGGCGCCGTACTGGGCGAGCACGGCGTCATAGACCCGGTCCTCGCCGGCCAGCGAGGCGGTGTGTGCGGCCGCCGCCGCCGCCCCGGTCGCGGAGCGTCCGACCTTCATGAAAACCACCGGCTTGTGGGCGTCGCGCGCCGCCTCGAGCGCCGCGATCAGGGCCGGACCGTCTTTGATGCCCTCGGCGTAGGCGGCGATGGCGTGGGTCGCCGGATCCTCGACCAGCAGGTGGATCGCCTCGGCGACGTCGAGGTCGACCTCGTTGCCGGTGGTGATCAACTTGCCCACACCCAGCCCGCGCAACCGGGCGGTGAAGTAGATGTGCGAGCCGTAGGCGCCGGACTGGCTAGCGATGGCGAGGCCGCCGGGCCGCGGCGGACCGCGGTCCAGGGTGGTGGTGAAGGTCGCGGTGAAGCCGATCTCGGCGTTGAAGCAGCCCAGGCAGTTGGGACCCAGCACCCGCATGCCGGTCTCCAGCGCCAGCGCCCGCATCTCGGCCTGGCGTGCGATGCCCTCGCCGCCCTCCTCGGCGAAGCCGGAGGAGAAGACGACGGCAGCCTTCACGCCCTTGGCCGCGCAGGCCCGGAGGGTCGGGTTCACCAGCGGCGCCGGCAGCGCGATGATGGCGACGTCGACCGGCCCCTCGATCGCGCCGATCTCGGGATAGGCGGGGAGGCCCTGGATGGTGTCGCGCTTCGGGTTGACCGGCAGGATCGTACCGGTGAAGCCGGCCTGGCGCATGTAGTGGATCGGCCGTCCGCCGATGCGCGCAGGTTCGTCGGAGGCGCCGATGATCGCGACCGATCTCGGCGACAGCAGGTCGTCCAGTTTGCTCATTTATCGTCGCCGCGTAGCTTGCCGATGGTGGTATAGGCGGAGATGCCCTCGAGGCTGCTGGCGACCGAGAGCAGCGCCGGCCCCGGTTCGGCCAGGAAGGCCGCGGCGGTGGGTTCCGCCTCCTCGGCGGTCTCGACCCGGAAGCCCCTGGCGCCGAAGGCTTCGGCCCAGCGGGCGAAGTCGGGGTTCGCCAGGTCGGTGGCGATGCTGCGCCGCGGGTAGTCGCGCTCCTGATGCAGGCGGATGGTGCCGTAGCTGCCGTTGTCGGAGACCACGATCTTCGGGGCTGCCCCCTTGGCGATGCCGCTGGCCAGCTCGTTGCCGGTCATCATCAGCCCACCGTCGCCGGTGAAGGCGATGACCTGGCGGCCGGGGTAGCGCAGCGCCGCGGCGACCGCGCCGGGCACGCCCAGGCCCATGGCGCCGCCGATCGCGCCCAGCGCCTGCTGGTTACCGTCCCAGGGCCAGAGGCTGTGCACCCAGCTCGAGAAGTTGCCGGCGTCGGTCACCACGATGGCGTCCCTGGCGGCCTTCTCGGCCAGCGGCTTCACCACCGCGCCGAAGTCCAGGCCGTCGGCGAAGCTGCGTACCTTGTAGCTTCGCAAGGCGCCACTCACCTTGCCGAGCTGCTCGGCCCAGCCGCGCCGGCTCTCCGGCACCGGGGCGTTGCTGCGGGCCAAGGCCTCCAGGAAGGCGATCGGGTCGGCGGCCAGTCCCAGGTCGGTGCGGAACACGGCCCCCACCTTTGCGGGATCGGGATAGACGTGGATCAGCGGCTGGTCCGGCTGCGGCGCCTTGGGCAGACGGTAGCCCTGGGTCGGCACATCGCCCAGCCGGGTGCCGACCGCCAGGATCAGGTCGGCCTCGGAGAAGGCGGCAACCAGCGGGGCCGGGATCTTGAAGCCCAAATGCCCGGCGAAGAGCGGGCTGGCGTTGTCGAAGATCTCCTGGTGCTTGAAGGTCGGCGCGACCGGCAGCAGGTGGCGCTCGGCGGCGGCCGCCAGGGCCTTGCGCCCGGCCACAGAGGCGAGCTGTCCGCCGGCGATCAGCAGCGGCCGCTCGGCCTTGGCCAGCAGGGCCAGGGCCTGGTTCATCTCCTCAGCGCCGGCGGCCACGCGGGCGATCGGCAGCGGTGCCTCCGGCTTGGCCGCAGTGGTCTCGGTCAGCATGTCCTCCGGCAGCACCACGACAGCGGCGCCGGGGGTGCCGCTGGAGGCCGCGTGCAGCGCCCGAGCCACCACCTCGGGCAGCCGGTCCGGGTTCTCGACCTCCCAGACGCCCTTGGCCATGTCGGCGAAGGTCTTGACGTAGTCGACCTCCTGGAAGGCGCCACGGCCGCGTTCCCAGCGGGCGACCTGGCCGATCAGTACCAGCAAGGGCACGGCATCCTGCTGGGCCGAGTGGATGGCGATCGAGACGTTGGTGGCGCCCGGCCCGCGGCTGACCGCGACCAGGCCGGCGCGCCCGGTCAGCTTGGCGTCGGCCAGCGCCATGAAGCCGGCGCCGCCCTCCTGCCGGCAGACCACGGTATCGATCTCGGAGCGTTCGGCCAGAGCGTCCAGCAGGGCGAGGTAGCTCTCGCCAGGCACGCAGAAAAGGCGGTCGAGGCCATGCGCGACCAGGCAGTCGACCAGGAGATCGGCCGCTCGCTTCATGTCAGGGCTCCCCAGGGTGTGAGTCGAGACCCGCTTGTCAGCGGGATGTGCTTGTGGCTAGCTTGCTCTGCGAAACTGAGTTTCACAAGCCCCTAAGGGGCACCGCCCGACGAACGAAGGCGCAACCGACAGGGAGAGATATCGATGGTCGCTAGATTCCTAGGCGCGGTGGCACTTGCCGTCACCACAGTCACCACCGCCGCGCACGCGGACGACATCAAACTGCCGAAACAGCTCGCTTGGACCGCCTACGGCACCGGCTCGGCCGGCTACAATCAATCCGTCGCCATCGGCTCGGCCTTGAAGAACGTGCTCGGGACCGACCTACGCGTTCTGCCGGGCAAGAACGACGTGGCCCGGACGGAACCCTTGCGCCGCGGGCGCGTCGAGTTCTCCGCCACCGGAGTCGGCGGCTCCTTCATGGCGCAGGAAGGCGTTTTCACCTTCGGTAGCAAGACCTGGGGGCCGCAGGCGATCCGCGTGCTGGTCGCCAACAACGGGGGTGCGATCAACCTGGCCGTCGGCGTGGCCGGTGATATCGGCGTCAAGGAGTATGCCGACCTCAAGGGCAAGCGGGTGTCCTGGGTGAAGGGTGCCCCGGCGCTGAACGTCAACACCACCGCCTACCTGGCCTATGCCGGCCTCACCTGGGACGATGTCGAGAAGGTCGAGTTCGGCGGCTTTAGCGACTCCTGGAACGGCATCGCCAACGACCAGGTGGATGCCGCCTTCGCCTCCACCAACTCCGGTCGCGCCTACGAGGTCGCCTCGTCGCCGCGTGGTCTGACCTGGCCGCCGATCGACCCGGCCAACAAGGAGGGTCTGGCCCGCATGCTGGCGGTGGCGCCCTTCTTCACGCCGAACACCGCCACGGTCGGCGCCAACATTTCGGCCGAGCATCCGGCACCCGGCGCCACCTACGCCTATCCGGTGCTGGTCGCCATGGCCGACCAGGATGCCGACCTGGTCTACAACATGACGAAGGCGATGGTGGAGCTCTTCCCCGACTACGAGGGCGCCGCCCCCGGCATCAACGGCTGGGCGCTCGACAAGCAGAACTTCGAGTGGGTGGTGCCCTATCACGAGGGCGCGATCCGCTACTTCAAGGAGATCGGCAAGTGGAGCGATGCCGCTCAGGCCCACAACGACAAGCTGGTGGCCCGTCAGGAGGCCCTGAGCGCGGCCTGGAACAAGCTGGCGGAAAGCGACATCTCCGACGACGACTGGGCCGCTGCCTGGGACAAGGCCCGGCGTGAGGCGCTGAAGGCCGGCGGCTTCGACGTCGTCTTCTAGGACGCTCCGCGATCGACGAGTCCGGGGGGCGGCCGCTCAGCGTGAGCGCGCCGCCTGCCGGTCCTTTCCCCCTTTCCAGGTGGCGGATGGGCGATGACCCGAGAGACCAAGGCCGACGAGACCCTGCGCAGGAAGGAGGTTGGTCGCGCGCGTGAGCCTCGCGGCCCGGCCCGGATGGCCTTCATCCTGCTGACCCTGGCTGCCGTCGTCCTGGCGATCCACCAGCTCTTCAATCTGCAGTTCTTCGGGATCGTCTTGGTCGAGGGGCGCTATCTCTACCTGCTGGCTGGCTGCTTTCTCAGCTTGGCCTTTCTCACCTTCCGCGGATGGGGCGATGATCCGGGCATTCCCGTGATCGACATCGTCCTGGCGCTGCTGTCGCTCGTGGTCATGGGCTACTTCGCCTGGACCGCCGAGACCTCGCTGGAGATGGGCTGGGAGTACGCGGCGCCGGAGATCGCGCAGTACGCCTCCCTGGTCCTGATCCTGCTGATTCTGGAGGCGACGCGGCGGGCCGGCGGCCTGGTGCTCTGTCTCTTCGTCGGCTTCTTCGCGCTCTTTCCCACCTTCGCCGATCAGGTGCCGCTGATCTCCGGGGCCGAGGCACCCTTCTGGGATGCGATGGCCTACAACATCCTATCCTCCGAAGCCTCTTTCGGCATCCCGATGAAGGCCTTCGGCAACCTGGTGATCGGCTTCATTCTCTTTGGCGCGGTGCTGCAGCGCACCGGCGGCGGCGCCTTCTTCAACGACCTGGCGCTCGCGCTGGTCGGCAACTACCGCGGCGGCGCGGCCAAGGTGGCGATCTTCGCCTCGGGCTTCATGGGCTCGATGTCGGGCTCGGTCATCTCCAACGTGCTGACCACCGGCGCGGTCTCCATCCCGGCGATGCGCAAGACCGGCTTCTCGGCCCGCTATGCCGCGGCGACCGAGGCCTGCGCCTCCACCGGCGGGGTGCTGATGCCGCCGATCATGGGGGCGACGGCCTTCGTGATGGCCTCGTTCCTCGCCAAGCCGTACGTCGAGATCGCGGTCGCCGCCGCCATCCCCTCGCTGCTCTACTACTTCAGTCTCTTCGTGCAGATCGACGCCTATGCCGCCCGGCGCGGGCTGGTGGGGTTGGAGCGCAGCGAGCTGCCCAGCCTGAGCGAGACCATGAAGCGGGGCTGGATGTACCTGCTGGTCTTTGCCGCGCTGATCTTCATGATGGTGGTCTGGCGCATCGACGAGTGGGCGCCCTTCTACGCCACCGCCTTGCTGCTGGTGATCAATCAGTGCGTACCGGCCCACCGCCTGACCTGGCGCGGCTTCTGGGACATGATCGTGGGCGTCGGCAAGGCGCTGTCGGAACTGGTGGCGATCCTGCTCGGTATCGGCCTCATCATCGGTGCCTTCTCGCAGACCGGCGTCGGCGGCACTCTGGTCAACGACCTGGTCTTCCTGGCCGGCGACTCGACCCTGGTGCTGCTGCTGATGGGGGCGGTCACCGCCTTCATCTTCGGCATGGGGATGACGGTGACGGCCTGCTACATCTTCCTGGCGGTGGTGCTTGCCCCAGCGCTGGAGCATGCCGGCCTGAACCAGATGGCCGTACACCTCTTCATTCTCTATTTCGGCATGGTGAGCTACATCACCCCGCCGGTGGCGCTGGGCGCCTTCGCGGCGGCGACCATGGCGCGCACCGGGCCGATGGGCGTCGGCCTGACCGCCATGCGGCTGGGCGGGGTGATCTACGTAGCACCCTTCTTCTTCGTGCTGAACCCGGCCCTGATCGGCGACGGCACCGTCATCGAGGTCGCCGTGACCCTGGCGACCGCTTTGATCGGCGTGACCTTCCTCGGCTCCGGGCTGCAGGGCTACGTGCCCCTGCTAGGGCGTCTGCCGGAGAATCTGGCGGGCCAGGGACTGAAGCTGCTGCTGGTGGTGGGCGGTCTCTTCTGCGCGGCGCCGGGCGGCGCCTGGATCGGTATGGGCCATCTGGCACTGGCGGGGATCGGTGTCCTGGTCGCCGCGCCAGCGCTGCTCACGGCCTGGCGTGATGGGGCCAGACAGGGGAGCGCGGCGTTCTAACCCTTTCGTTTCCTTGATTTTGGACTAGCGCCAACCAGCGCATGGGCGCTATGACGAAAACGCAAGGACCGAAAACGCCGTGGCGACAGCAATGCGGGGTCCTGCGGGCAGGGAAGGAGCCAAGAGCCGGTGCTGGAACGTTTCGTGCGGACCGTCGAGCTGTTGAACGAAGGGGTGGGCCGGGTGCTCGCCTGGTTCACACTCGGCTGCGTGCTCGTCACCTTCGCGGTGGTGTTCATGCGCTATGCCTTGTCCACCGGCGAGATCTGGATGACGGACCTCTACGTCTGGCTCCATGCCTTGGTCTTCGTCGTCGGCGCCGGCTATACCTTCAAGCACGGCGGCCACGTACGAGTCGACATTCTCTACACCAACATGACGGCGCGGAAGCGGGCCTGGGTCGATATCTTTGGCACCTTCGTGTTCCTGGCGCCCTGGCTCACCGTGATCGCGGTCTATTCGACCAAGCCGATCATCGATTCCTGGTCGATCCTCGAACCTTCGGTGAACCAGGGCGGCTTGCCGGCCCTCTACATCATGAAGACCTCGCTCTGGGTATTCTGCGCGCTGGTCGGCCTGCAGGGCTTGGCGCTGGTGGCGCGGTCGATCCTGGTCCTCCGGGGGCGCGAAGAGTTCTCGCCCCTGAGCGTCCACTAGGCGCGGGCAGGAGTAGCGGGGCATGCAAGGCACTCTTGGAGAGATCGTCGCGCTCGCGATGTTCGCCTGCACCATCGGGATCGTGCTGATTGGCTATCCCGTGGCCTTCACCCTGGCCGGCACCGGCCTGATCTTCGGCCTGATCGGCAACCTCCTCGGCGTCTTCGATTTCTCGATCCTGAACGCGCTGCCGCAACGCTATCTCGGTACCATGACCAACGAGGTGCTGGTGGCGGTGCCGCTCTTCGTCTTCATGGGCGTGATGCTGGAGCGATCGCGCATCGCCGACGCTCTGCTCACCACCATGGGCCAGCTCTTCGGCGGTATCCGCGGCGGGCTCGGCATCTCGGTTGTGTTGGTGGGCGCGCTGCTGGCGGCCTCGACCGGCATCGTCGGCGCCACCGTGGTGACCATGGGCCTACTGTCGCTGCCGGCGATGATGCGGGCCGGCTATGACCCCAGGCTGGCGTCGGGTGTGATCTGTGCGTCGGGCACCCTGGGCCAGATCATCCCGCCCTCGGTGGTGCTGATCTTTGTCGGCGACTTCCTGCAGAACGCCAACCAGGCAGCCCAGCTCGAGATGGGCAACCTGACCCCCGACCCGCTGTCGGTGGGCCAGCTCTTCACTGGTGCCTTCATTCCCGGCCTGATGCTGGTCTTCCTCTACATCGGCTGGGTGCTGGTGAAGGCCTACAGCGACCACAAGTCGGCACCGCCTCTCGAGATGAGCCCCGAGGAGCGGCGCGGGCTGGGCAAACGGATCCTCTTCGTGCTGATCCCGCCGCTGGCGCTGATCGTGGCGGTGCTGGGCTCGATCTTGGCCGGCATCGCCACGGCAACGGAGTCGGCGGCGGTCGGCGCGGTCGGTGCCATGGTGCTGGCCATTGGCGCGCGCCAGTTCAGCCTCAAGGTGCTGCAGGACGTGATGCGCTCCACCCTGAAGGTGAGCTGCCTCGTCTTCGTCATCCTGATGGGCGCTTCGGTCTTCTCTCTGGTGTTCCGTGGACTGGGCGGCGAGAAGGTGGTGGAGGATGTGCTCTCGGCATTGCCGGGCGGTCACATCGGCGCCATCCTGGCGGTGATGGCCCTGATGTTCTTCATGGGCTTCTTCCTCGACACCTTCGAGATCATCTTCATCATGGTGCCGATCACCGCACCGGTCCTGATCAAGATGGGTGTCGATCCGCTGTGGCTGGGCGTGATCATCGGCGTGAACCTGCAGACCTCGTTCCTGACACCGCCCTTCGGCTTCGCGCTCTTCTACCTGCGCGGCGTCGCCGGCCAACTGGTCACCACCATGCAGATCTATCGCGGTGCGGTACCCTTCGTCGGGGTGCAGTTGCTGGCGATCCTGATCCTCTGGCTGCTGCCGGAGATCGCGACCTGGCTGCCGGACCAGATCTACTCGATGGAGCCGGTCGCCAGCATGGACGCGAACGGCGAGCCAGAATCACTGGAGAATCTCATCAACGCGCCGCTGATGAACGAGGACAGCGACAGCCTGATCCCCGGCTACGAGAATAACTGAGCGGGGTGCGGGCCGCGTTCACCTGAGTGTCTGGTGCTCAGCGATAGATCACGCCGCCTCCGGCACCTCGCCAATGACCGTCGTGCGGTGCAGCAGGCGCCGGTGGCCGTCGTAGTCGTCGATCGCCAGGTGCAGGACGGCGCTGTTGTCCCAGAGCGTCAGGGTGCCGGGCTCCCAGCGCACGCGGCAGCAGAAGCTGGGGCGCACAGCATGCTCGTAGAGGAACTTGAGGATCGGGGCCGACTCGGCCTCGGTCATGCCCTCGATCCCTTGCGTGTAGACCGGATTGACGAAGAGGGCGGGCCGTCCGCTCTTGGCGTGGCGGCGCACGATCGGGTGCAGGGTCTCGCGGTCGGCCTCGGGATTGCCGCGCTCCATCTTGACCGAACGGCTCTGCACCTCCTTGGCGATCTTGATCTTGGTGCCGTGCGGCCAGCCGGTCTGAACCGAGCGCAGCCCCTCCAGGATCTTACGGTAGGTCGGCGAGAGCGCCTCGTAGGCCAGGTACTGGTTGGCGAAGACCGTGTCGCCGCCGGTGGGCGGGAGCTCCAGCGCATAGAGCAGGGTCGCGGTCGGTGGCTGCTCCATGAAGGAGAAGTCGCTGTGCCAGGAGCTGCCGAAAGCGGAGATGCGCCGCTCGTCGGCCTCCTTCAGCACCGCGATGATGTCGGGGTGGCTCTCCAGGTGCGTCACGTAGGGTAGGCGGTAGGGCTGGCCGAAGCGCCTGGTGACCGCGACCTGCTGATCGGGCGTCAGCGAGACGCCGCGGAACACCAGGACGGAGCGTTCGGTGAAGGCCTCCATGACCGCCTGCCACTCGTTCTCGCCGGCGGTAGCGGGATCGAAGCCGAAAACCTCCGCTCCCATGTGCGGGGTGATGGGCTTGAACTGCATGGGGCTAGGCTCCGAACGTGGTGGCAAAGGCGTCGATCTGGTGGGCAAGGCGCGCGTCCAACGCCGAGAGTCCGCCGCAGCTATGGGTGGTCAGGACTACCTGCACCCGGTTGTAGACATTGGACCACTCAGGATGATGATCCAGCTGTTCGGCCGCCAGCGCAACCTGGGTCATGAAGCCCCAGGCCTGTTTGAAGTCCTTGAAGGAAAAGGACCTTTCTATGGCGTCGCGGCCCTCGACCGGCGCCCAGGCCGGCAGCGCGGCGAAGAGGTCCTTGCGCTCGGCCTGGCTCAGCTTCTGTACCATTGCTCCTGTCCTTTCCGTCGCTTCGGCCACAGGGGTGGCGTCCGTGGGGGCGGTGCCAGACACCCGGAAAGCGACCTTCCGTCGCGGCTGACTCGGGGCCGGCGATCCGCGCCTCCATCGCCTTCCTCTTGGCGTGGGGCACAAAGATGCTTAGTTAGGCGCATATGGCTAGCCTCATGCGCAGCGGGTTCATTTCTACCGCTCCGACCCTTCAAGATATAGAAGCCCTGGCCGACGAGGCCTTGTCGGGCTTGCCGACCGAGATTCGCCGTTACCTGGGCGATCTGGTGATCCATGTCGAGGATTTCCCCGACGAGGAGACCATCGAGCAGATGGATCTGGAGTCGCCCTTCGAGCTGATGGGGCTCTACCGTGGCATCCCGCTCGGCTTCAAGGATTCCGGCGCCAGCGTCAGCGACGTCGACCACATCTTCCTCTATCGCCGCCCGCTGCTGGATTACTGGTGCGAGACCGGCGAGGACCTGACCCGCCTGATCACCCACGTGATGGTGCACGAGATCGGCCACCACGTGGGCTTCTCAGACGAGGATATGGAGCGCATCGAGTCTGCCGCTGCCGTCGGCTGAAGTCCGCGCAAACCGCCGATCAAAAATCGGGCCAGCCGTTCAACGTCACCAAGGCCGGGAAGTAGGGCGAGAGGCCAAGCTGCGCGCCGAACTGCGTCAGGTAGGCGGCGCGGCCTTCGAGGTCTTCGGGCCAGCTCGCGTCCAGCAGGCGGAAGGCAGCGTCGGCCTGGCCGCCGTAGACCATCATCAGCATCTCGCGCCAGAGCGCGGGGACCGGCTTGCCGGCCTCGGCCATGTCCTTGGCGAGGGCGTCGATCTTGCGCTCCAGATCGTTCTCGCTCAGCGACGGGCCCCGCATCAGGTCGGGCGCGGGTTCGTAGGCCTCACCGTTCCAGCGCAGGTAGACCAGCGGGGCGGGAGACTCGATGAAGGGCGCGTGCCAGTAGGCGAAGGTCCAATCCACCAGCTCGACGACATAGGCGGCCTCTCCGTCACGCTGCTTCAACAGCGGCGGCGAGTTCTCGCCGTCGATCGAGGCGATGAGCTGGAAGCTGGGCTCCAGCGCGTAGACCTCCAGGGTGAAACAGCAATGGGCGCCGCCGGAGAAGGAGAGCAGCACCAAGTTGGGCCGGCCGTCGCCGGTGACGTCGGTGCCGGGCGGCAGCGGGAAAGCGGAGGTGCGCTCGCCCGGCGCCTCGTCCAGCGCGCCCAGATGGCTGACGAAGGGACCGTCGTAGACCTCCTGGCCCTCCTTGCTGACGCGCAGGCGCGCGGTGAAAGGGATCTCCGGGTCGGCGATGAAGCTGATCTCGTAGCCGTCCAGCTCCAGGGTCTTCGCCACCTGGTCATTGGCGCCGGCCGGGCCTGCGATGCTGAGAAGGAGAAGGGCGAAGAGAGCGCCGAAGACGCGCATGGGTACCGATTCCTTTATTATACGAAAGCGCTGTGGGTTATTGTGGCGGCTAACCTAGCAGGCTTTGCACCCGGCTGCGAAGCACCGGCAACAGGCGCTCCTCGAACCAGGGATTGCGCCTGATCCAGGCGGTGTTGCGCCAGGAGGGATGCGGCAACGGCAGGAAGCGCGGCTGGTAGTCGGCGAAGGCCTCCACCGTCTCGGTCAGGCTCTTGCGCCGCGCCTTGCCGAGATAGTGCGCCTGGGCATAGAGGCCGATCAGCAAGGTGAGCTCGATCCGCGGCATCAGTGGCAGGAAGCGGGGATGCCAGGTCGGAGCGCAGATCCTGGTCGGCGGCTTGTCGCCGCCGCGCGGGTCGACCCCCGGATAGCAGAAGCCCGAGGGCAGGATCGCGATCCGGCTCTCGTCGTAGAAGATTTCGGATGTGAGCCCCAGCCAGTCGCGCAGACGCTCGCCGGAGCGGTCGTTCCAGGGAATGCCGGTCTCGTGGACGCGGGTGCCCGGCGCCTGGCCCACCACCAGGATCCGCGCCGTTTCCGATACACGAAAGACCGGGCGCGGCCCGAGTGGCAGCTCCGCGGCGCAGAGTTGGCAGGCCCGGGCCTCGTTGGCCAATTGGGTTAGGTTGCTGGGGCAGTCTGTCTTCACGGCTATTCCGATACCCTGCCCCAGCCGTGTCTTCCGAGGCAAATCGCAAGCAGGTGAGCCCACCTGCTCGGGATTTGTTCTAGCTCACCAGCTCCACAGCGCCCGTCGTGAGGTTGAACACGCCGCCGACGACTTTCACCTGGCCGGACTGCACGGCCTCGCTGACGATCGGTCCAGCGCGGCCGAGCTGTTCCTGGACGATCTTCACGTTCCAGTCGATGGCGTTCTCCAGCAGCGAGCCTTCCATACCACTGGCGGCCATGACCGCCGGCTCGATCGAGCGGGCGAGCGCCGGCAGATGTCCGGGCAGGACGAGTCCCTCGTTCACCACCTTGATGGCTGCGTCCACGGCGCCGCAGTCCTCATGACCCAGCACCATGATCAGCTTGGAGCCGAGCACGGCCACGGCGTACTCGATGGAGGCGAGGCCGTCGGTGGTGAGGATGTTGCCGGCCACGCGCACGACGAAAAGAGTGCCCTGCACCTGGTCGAAGAGGATCTCAGGCACGACGCGGGAGTCCGCGCAGCTCAGCACGATCGCGAAGGGGGCCTGCCCCGATGTTAGCACCGGGTTGTAGCTCAGTTGGTCAGCGAGGTTTCCCTTTTTCGACATGTAGCGCTTGTTACCGGCCACCAGTTCCGCCAGGGACTGCTCGCCGTCCAGGTCGTTGGTCGGGTAACCGGCGGCGTAGAGGCGACGGGTGGGCGCCATGGTGCCCGCGGCGGCCAGCGCGCCGGCGCCCACTAGGGCCAGCGCACCCTTGCTGCCGCCGGTCAGGAAGCCACGGCGCGATGACTCTTGCTGGTCGTCATTGTCACACATTTCACACTTCCACTTCGTTATTTGTGTTCTTGTAGTACCGTCAAAGTGTTTCCGCTCCTCGTGACCATAGCAAGACAATTGTACAATGGAAGCACTTGGAAATGCCGCGGCTGTGCAGCAGCAGCTCGTGCCACGTGGACTTTGCCCGGCGGCAGCTTGTTCTGGTTGTAGGCTCTTGGTCGCAGAGGTGTTGGCGCTGTCCCTCAGCCGGCGTCGGCCGTTCCCCGAGGCTCTCGGCGATGCGCAGCAGGTGGCCGTCGGGCGGTAGAGGGACCGGCAGGCCGACGTCAGACTGTGGAGCAAGGAGGCCGAGTCCGGGACGCCGATCTCGACGACGATTTGCTTGTTTAGTCAATTTTCTAGTGCATCTCAGCCGAGCCAGTGCGAGGCGAAGACGCGCTAGTCTTCGAACTCGATCAGCAGGTCCTTGGCGTCCACCTGTGTGCCGGCCGGCGTCACCAGGGCTTTCACGGTCGCGTCGCGCTCGGCATGGATCGCCGTCTCCATCTTCATCGCCTCGATGGTGAGCAGCAGGTCGCCGGCCTTCACCGCCTGGCCCGGCCCCACCGCGACGGAGGCGACCATGCCGGGCATGGGGGCGGCCAGATGGCAGGGATTGCCCTCCTCTGCCTTCGGGGTCTTGCGTACCTGGGCGGCGGCCCGGCGGTTGGCGATACGCACGGTCCGCGGCTGCCCGTTCAGCTCGAAGAAGACCCGGACTTCGCCCTCGTCGTCGGGCGCGCCGATCGCCTGGCAGCGGATCACCAAGGTCACGCCCGGCTCCAGGTCCGGTGCGATCTCCTGGCCCGGTTCCATGCCATAGAAGAAGACCGGCGTCGGCAGCACGCTGACCGGCCCGTAGTCCTCGGCGCGGGCGGCGTAGTCGAGGAAGACCTTAGGATACATCAGGTAGGCGTTCAGCTCCTCGGCCGAGACCCGGCGGCCCAAGGCCTCCTCCACCTCGTCCTGCTTGGCGGCGAGATCGGCCGGTGGTAGCTGCGCACCCGGCCGCCCTTCGATCGGCTTGGCGCCCTTCAGGACCTTGCGCTGCAGCGCCTCGGGGAACCCGC
This sequence comes from Rhodospirillaceae bacterium N.6G, assembly GCA_046233115.1. GTDB lineage: Bacteria > Pseudomonadota > Alphaproteobacteria > Kiloniellales > JACOMY01 > JACOMY01. The sequence continues at coordinate 456,741 of JBJXHM010000002.1, forward strand.
CCGGCGGCTGGCCCAGCTCGCCGCGGAAGAGTCCGATCACCGACTCGGGAAAGGCGATCTCACGCTTGGGATCGGCGACCTCCTCCGGCGTCAGCCCTGCGGAGACCATGGCCAGCGCCATGTCGCCCACCACCTTGGAGCTGGGGGTGACTTTCACGATGTCACCGAAGAGGCGGTTCACATCGGCGTAGGCGCGCGCCACCTCATGCCAGCGCTCGGCCAGGCCCAGACTGCGGGCTTGCTCCTTTAGGTTGGTGAACTGGCCGCCAGGCATCTCGTGCAGATAGACCTCGCTGGCGCCAGCGCGCAGGTCGCTCTCGAAGGCGGCGTACTGCAGGCGTACCGCCTCCCAGTAGTCGGAGATCTCGCGTACCCGGTCGGGGTCGAGTCCGCTGTCGTAGGGGCTGTGGCGCAGGGCCTCCACCAGAGAGCCGAGGTTCGGCTGCGAGGTGAGGCCCGAGCAGCTGTCCATCGCCGCGTCGATCGCATCCACGCCGGCCTCGACCGCGGCCAGCAGGCTCGCCGCAGCGATGCCGGAGGTGTCGTGCATGTGCAGGTGCAGCGGCAGGCCGGTCTCCTCCTTCACCGCCTTCACCAGGCGGCGCGCGGCCTCCGGGCGCAGCAGGCCGGCCATGTCTTTGATCGCGATGATCTGGGCGCCGGCCGCAGCCAACTCGCGGGCCATGGTGACGTAGTAGGCCAGGTCGTATTTCTGCCGGTCGGGATCCAGCAGGTCGCCGGTGTAGCAGATCGCCGCCTCGCAGACCTTGCCGGCCTCCAGCACCGCGTCCATCGCGACCCGCATGTTCTCCACCCAGTTCAGGGAATCGAAGACGCGGAAGATGTCGATTCCACTCTCGGCCGCCTGGCGCACGAAGCTGCGGACCACGTTGTCGGGGTAGGTGGTGTAGCCGACGCCGTTCGCCCCGCGCAGCAGCATCTGCAGCAGGCTCTTCGGTAGGGCTTGGCGCAGGCCGGCCAGCCGCTCCCAGGGGCTTTCCTGCAAGAAGCGCATGGCGACGTCGAAGGTTGCCCCGCCCCAGCACTCCAGGCTGAAGAGGCCCGGCAGGTTGGCGGCATAGGCCGGCGCCACCTGCAGCATGTCGTAGCTGCGCATGCGGGTGGCCAGCAAGGACTGGTGGGCGTCGCGCATGGTGGTGTCGGTGAAGAGCACCCGCTGCTGTGCCAGCATCCAGTTGGCCAGCGCCTTGCCGCCACCTTCGTCCAGGATCTCCTTGGGCAGAGGGCCGGGCACGGCCACCTGGCGGAGCTTCGGCACCACCGGGTCCAGCGCGTGGTCCGGCGGCTTCGGTCGGCCCGTCACCTCCGGGTGTTCGTTCACCGTGATGTCGGCGATGTAGCGCAGGATCTTGGTCGCCCGGTCGCGCCGGGGCGCCAGGTCGAAGAGCTCCGGATGCTCGTCGATGAAGCGCGTGGTGTAGCTGTTGTCGCGGAAGTCGGGATGCCCGATCAGGCTCTCCAGGAAGGCCAGGTTGGTGGCCACGCCGCGGATGCGGAACTCGCGCAGGGCTCGATCCATCCGGCGGATTGCCTCCTCCGGCCTGGGCGCCCAGGCGGTCAGCTTCTCCAGCAGGGAGTCATAGTAGCGGGTGATGACCGCCCCGGAATAGGCGGTGCCACCATCCAGCCGAATGCCGAAGCCGGTGGCGCCGCGATAGGCGGTGATGCGGCCATAGTCGGGGATGAAGTTGTTCAGCGGGTCTTCGGTGGTGATGCGGCACTGGATGGCATGGCCGCGGAGCTCGATTCCCTCCTGGTGCGGCACGCCGCAGTGCTCCAGGTCGCCGATCCTGGCGCCCTCGGCGATGCCGATCTGCGCCTTGACGATGTCGATGCCGGTGACCTCCTCGGTCACGGTGTGCTCGACCTGGATCCGGGGATTGACCTCGATGAAGTAGAAGGCGCCGCTGTCGACGTCCATCAGGAACTCGACCGTGCCGGCGTTGCGGTAGTCGGCGGCCCGGGCGATCTTCAGGGCATAGCCGGTGACCTCGGCGCGCTGGACCTCGTCGAGGTAGGGGGCCGGTGCGCGTTCCACGACCTTCTGATTGCGGCGCTGGATCGAGCAGTCGCGCTCGAAGAGGTGCACCAGGTTGCCAGCGCCGTCGCCCAGGATCTGCACCTCGACGTGGCGCGCCCGCTCGACCAGCTTCTCCAGGTAGACCGCGCCGTTGCCGAAGGCGGCCTCGGCCTCGCGGCGGCCGGAGAGGACCTCGTGCTCCAGGCTCTCGGGCGCGCGGATCGCGCGCATGCCGCGGCCGCCACCGCCCCAGCTCGCCTTCAGCATGACCGGATAGCCGACTCTCTCGGCCAGGCGGCGGATCTCCGCCATGTCCTCGCCCAGCTCGTCGGTCGCCGGAACCACCGGGACGCCGGCGGCGACCGCGACCTGGCGGGCGGAGACCTTGTCGCCCAGCTTGCGCATGGTGGCGGGCGTCGGGCCGATGAAGGTGATGCCGTTGGCGGCGCAGGCCTCGGCCAACTCCGGCTTCTCGGAGAGGAAGCCATAGCCGGGATGGATGGCATCGGCGCCGGCGTGCAGCGCCACGCGGATCACCTCGTCGATGTCGAGATAGGCCCGCACCGGTCCCTGGCCGGCGCCGACCTTGTAGGATTCGTCCGCCTTGAAGCGGTGGAGCGAGAGCTTGTCCTCTTCCGCGTAGAGCGCGACGGTGCGCTTGCCCAGCTCGTTGGCGGCCCTGAGGATGCGAATTGCGATCTCGCCGCGATTGGCGACGAGCAGCTTCTTGATCTTGGCCATGGCGCCTCGGCTCCTTGTCGGTTTGGCGCCCTCCCTGCCAGCCCGCGGCTGCCTGTCGCGGCGGCTCTCGCCCTAGCGTCCGGCCGGATCCGTCCGCTCGCCAAGGCTTTCGGCGAAGCGTAGCAGGTAACCGTCCGGATCCTGCACCAGAAACTGGCGCTGCCCGACCTGGAGATTGTCCCTGCGATACCAGCGCTCTTCCGCCGGACGGAAGAGCGGCCAGTCGGCGGCCTTCAGACTTCCAAGCAAGGGGGCCAAAGCCGGCACGCCGATCTCGAAGTTGATGCCGCGTCCGAACGGCGGGGTCATCGGCCCGGTGATCCAGAAGTCTTCGCCCTCCTCGAACTGCTCCAGCATGATCTGTGCGCCGGCGATCTCCAGATAGACGAAATCGTCCTCGGGGCGCTCGTAGAGCACTTGGAAGCCCAGCAGGTCGCAGTAGAAGCGGCGGCTGGCGGCGAGATCGCGGACCAGGAGTTCAGGCACCAGCGGGGCAAAATCGATCATCGTCTCTTCTCCAGTCAGCCTCCGCGCTGCACTCACTTGCTACGCGTTGCCTGGGCGCGTGTGGCCAGCGCGACGCCGGCAGCGGCTAGGCCCATGCCGACCCAGGCCAGCGGTGGCAGGGCCTCGTCGAGGATCAGGTGGGCGACCAGGGCCGCGGTCGGCGGAGTGAGGAAGAAGAAGGAGGAGACTCGCGCCGCCTCGCCTCGGCGCAGCATGGCCAGCAGCAGGGTGACCGAGATGAGCGAGTTGGCGATCACCAGATAGGCCAGCGCGATGGCCAGGTCCCCGTTCCACTCCAGGCGCATCGGCTCCAGCAGGGCCGCCATCGGCACCAGGAAGGCGATGCCGACAAGGTACTGGATCAGGTTGGCCGAGACGGGGTGCACTTCCACTCCGAATCGTCGCTCGTAGAGCGTGGCGGCGGTGAGGCCCAGCAAGGCGGCGACCGAAAGCAGGATACCGGGCAAGGAGGTCGCCTCGACCTCGGCCCGGGCCAGGATCACCAGCGCGGCACCGGCCAGTCCGAGCGCCAGGCCGAGCCAGCGCCTGGAGCCCACCGGCTCCCGCAGCAGCAGGGGCGAGGCCAGCGCCACCAGGACCGGCTGCAGTGCCGCGATCAGCGCGTTGGCGCTGGCCGAGAGACCTTCCGCCACGGCCAGATAGGAGAAGCTGAAGTAGACCACCTGGATCAGGAAGCCGACGGCCGCGATGTGCTTCCAGGCACCCTTGCCTTTGGGCCAGGCCGGGCGCAGCACCAGGGCGATCGGCAGCAGGATCACCAGCACCACGGCATAGCGCAGGGCCAGGAAGGCCAGCGGGCTCGCGGCCTCCAGACCCAGCTTGGCGAAGGCGAAACCGGAGGACCAGAGCACCACGAAGAGGAGCGGCGCCAGCCAGTGCCAGAGGGCCTGATTGCTCGTGGGCGAGACCATGGGTCTAACCGCGGTCGAAGAGGGCCAGCAGGCTCTTCAGGTAGTCGGGCACGATCTCGCTCGCCGGGCCGTGGTGATGCTCGGCGAAGCTGTTGGCGCCCTCGGAGGGCTCCAGGTTCAGCTCCACCGTGTGCGCGCCGCCGAACTTGGCCTCGGAGACGAAGCCAGCGGCGGGATAGACGTTGCCCGAGGTACCGATGGAGACGAAGAGATCGCAGTTGGCCAGCGCCTGGCCGATCCGGTCCATCTGGAAGGGCATCTCGCCGAACCAGACCACGTTGGGGCGCAGCTTGCCGATGAAGCCGCAGGAGGGACAGACACTCTCTGGTCGGATGTCGCCGCGCCAGGGGCTGACGCTGTCGCAGGCGAGGCAGGCGACCTCCAGCATGGCGCCGTGCATATGGATCAGCCGGCGGGAGCCGGCGCGCTCGTGCAGGTCGTCGATGTTCTGGGTCACCAGCAGGAACTCGCCGGGATAGCGCTCCTCGAAATCGGCGAGCGCCTGGTGCGCCGCGTTGGGCTGGATAGAGGGGTCCAGGATCCCACGGCGGCGGTCGTTGTAGAAGGCCTGCACCCGGTCCGGATTGCGCTGGAAGGCCTCCGGCGTGGCCACCTCGTCGATCGAGACCCGCGACCAGAGTCCGTCCTTGTCGCGAAAGGTGTCGAGCCCGGACTCTTTCGAGATGCCGGCACCGGTCAGGACGACGGTTCTCAGCGGCGGCCATTGCAAAGGTGCCATGCGTTGCTCCTCCCTCTCCCGGGATGCTAGAGGAGCTATCCGGGGAAGAGGAGCCCCTTTCGAATGACGGCAGCCATGTCCGACGAAAGAGAAGAACGCCTGGTCGTCGGCCTTCTCGCCGCCGTTGGCTGTTTCTTCTTCTTCTCCGGCATGGACGCGCTGGCGAAGTGGCTGGGGGCCAGCTACGCGGTGATCCAGCTCGTCTTCTTCCGTTCCCTCTTCGGCTTCATTCCGGTCGCCGTGGTCACCTGGCGCGACGGCGGACTCCACCAGCTAAAGACCCGCCGGCCCTGGCTGCACACCCTGCGCGGCGGCCTGATCCTGGGGGCGCTCTCCTTCTATTTTCTCGGGCTCAAATACCTGCAGCTCGCCGAGGCGCTGGCGATCGCCTTCACTGCGCCGCTCTTCATGACCGCGCTGGCCGGGCCGGTGCTGGGCGAGAAGGTGGGCCTGCGACGCTGGTCGGCGGTGCTGATCGGCTTCGCAGGCGTTCTGGTGATGGTACGACCGGATCCCGAGAATATGCAACTCGAGGCGCTCTACATCGTCGCCTCGGCCTTCTGCTTCGCGCTGACCTCGCTCACCACGCGGCTGCTGACCCGCACCGAGACCTCGGCAGCGATCATGTTCTATTCGACCCTGGGGCTCTTCATTCCCAGCAGCCTTATCCTGCCCTTCGTCTGGATCGCGCCCGATACCGAGGCGCTGGGCCTTTTCTTCCTGATGGGGATCCTGGGCGGCCTCGGCCTGCTGCTGCTGACCACCTGCTACCGCAACGCGCCGGCCTCGGTGGTGGCGCCCTTCGAGTACTCGGCGCTGATCTGGGCGGTGCTCTTCGGCTGGATCGGCTGGAAGCAGCTACCCGAGCCCTCGGTCTGGTACGGTGCCGTCATCGTCGCCGGCGCCGGCCTCTACATCGCCCACCGCGAGGCGCGGCTGAAGAAACTGAGCAAAACCTGATCTATGACCTTTTGAGCGCTATGCGCTCCTGTTGAAGTCGGCACCGGCCCGCACCCCCGCCCGGCCGCCCACGGAAGTATCCTGGCAATGGGCGGCCGGGCGGGGGTGCGGGCACGATGCCGTGCGAACCCAACAGGTTCTAGGCGGCCAAGGGATAGATCGCCTCGGTCTGGTAGATCGGCCCCTCACCGGTGAGGTAGGAGCGGTAGAGGATGAAGTCCTCCACCGGGAAGGGGCCGACGCGCAGCAGGTTGTGGCGCAGTACGAAGGGGTGCAGCGCCTCTGGCGGAGTGTTGCGCAGCCGGGCCAGAGTGACGTGCGGGGAAAAGCGCCGCCGCTCGGGCTTGCAGCCGACCCGCTGCAGCGCGTTCTCGACCTTCTGCTGCAAGCGCAGCAGCGGCTCCGTCTTCTCGACCTTGGCCCAAAGCGCACGGGCCTTCGGCCCTTCACCCCAATAGCCCAGGCCCTGCAGGGTGAGCTCGAAGCCGCGGCCGTCGAGGCCGGCCAGCTCATGGGCGATGTCGTCGGCCATGCCGCCGTCGACCTCGCCGATGAAGCGCAGGGTAATGTGGTAGCTCTCCTCGTCGAGCCAGCGTGCGCCGGTAAGGCGGTCGGCGACGTGGCTCAGGCGCTCGCGTACCTCCTCGGGCAGGCTCAGAGCTACAAAGAGGCGTAGCATCCTCTCCTCCTCTCCTTCGAGGGGACCGGACCCGTCCCGCTAGGGACAGGGATAGGTATAGAGTCTATGAATGGCGTCGATGCCGTCCAGCACCTCTTGCGTCAGGGTGACCCCTGCTGCGTCAATTTGATTCTCCAACTGCGCGATCGAGGTGGCGCCGACGATGGCTGCGGTGGTGAAGGGGCGCGAGAGCACGTAGGCCGTGGCCATCTGCACGGGATCGAGGCCGTGCTCGCGGGCCAGGGCGACGTAGGCCGCAACCGCCGTCTGCGCGTTCTCTGTGAAGTAGCGCTTGTTGGTCGGGAAGAGGGTCATGCGCGCCCCTTCGGGCCGGGCGCCGTCCAGGTACTTGCCGGAGAGCGCACCGGCGGCGGCCGGCGCGTAGGCGAGCAGGCCGCAGTCCTCGCGGCAGGCGACCTCGGCCAGGCCCGTCTCGAAGCTGCGGTTCAGCAGGCTGTAGGGGTTCTGGATCGAGACAATGCGCGGTCCGAGTCCGGCATCGGCCAGCATCAGGTAGCGCATGGTGCCCCAGGCGGTCTCGTTGGAGACACCCACGTAGCGCACCTTGCCGCTAGCGACCAGACGCTCCAGGCCTTTCAGGGTCTCCTCGATCGGGGTGCTCTCTTCGTTCGGATCGGGCTCGAAGCCCAGGGTGCCGAAGGTGTTGGTGCTGCGGTCCGGCCAGTGCAATTGGTAGAGGTCGATGCGGTCGGTCTGCAGCCGCTTCAGGCTGGTCTCGACCGCGCGCTCCATGTGATCGGCAGTGAGCCTGGTCTTGCCGTCGCGGATATAGGGAAAGCGATCGCCCGGCCCCACCATCTTGGAGGCGAGAAAGACCCGGTCGCGCTTGCCGCGGCTGGCGAACCAGGTGCCGATGATTTCTTCGGTGCGGCCGTAGGTCTCCTCGCCGGGCGGGGCCGAGTACATCTCCGCCGTGTCCCAGAAGGTGACACCGCGGTCCAGCGCCAGGTCCATCTGCGCGTGGCCTTCGGCCTCCGTGTTCTGCTTACCCCAGGTCATGGTGCCGAGGCAGATCGCCGTCACCTTCTCGTCCGTGCGGCCCAAACGGCGTGTTTCCATCGCTCTGCCTTCCCTCGTCTGTCTCAATCTACGCAATCGATTGCGGCGCTGTAGCCGCTCCAAGCGGTGTTTTCCGGGATGGGTGGCGTCAGGACAGCAGCGCCAGCACTCCTGTGTAGGCATAGAGCCGCTCGCCGGCGATCTCTCCCGAGGCGAAGAAGCCGGTGATCGGGATGTCGCCCAGCCGCTCGCGCAGGATCTTCATCTCCGCGCCGCTGGCGCCGAAGAGCTGTGGGCCGCGGGCCACGCAGGAGATGTAGACGGCGGCCTTGGGCGGCTGACGGCAGCGGCTCAGCACCACCTCGGCCAGGCGGGCCAGGTCCATGGCGGCCGCCTCGGGGTCGCGGCGGCAGAAGAGGATGCGCCGGCCGGGCTCCACCAGCTCGCCGACCGCGAGCCAGCCCTCGTCCGGATCGAGGCCGACGAAGTCGCGCACCAGATAGTCGCCACGCTCCGCGCCCAGCACCGGAAAGGCCGGATGCAGCGTCGGCCAGGCGCCGGCCAGATCGTTGTCGAAATCGCGCTCCACCAGATCCAGCAGCGCGTTCAGCGCCGGCTGACCCTCGATCTCCTTCACCACCTGACCCTCGGCGGCGGTGATCGCCATCGGCTCGGTCAGGGGCACGCAGCTCTGGGTCAGGCCGACCGCGACCGGCACGGCGTCGCCCAGCAACACGCCGGATAGGCCGGGCGTGTTGCTGACCTCGGCGCCCGAGGCCGCCTGGCCGCGGCGCGAGGCGGAGAGGCCGCCCAGGCAGTAGGCATGGCCGCCTTCCGCCAGGTCGCCCAGCATCGCCGGCAGGTCCGGCGTGCGCGGGTCGGCGGCGACCAGGGCCAGGCTCAAGGCCTGCCTGCCGGCCCAGTCGGTCAGCGCCTGCGGAGCCTCTTCCCAGCTTTCCCGCAAGGGTCCGAAACTGCGGAAGGACCCGGGCGGTAGCGCCATGGTCATGAGCGACAGGCAGGGCTTGTCGAAACGTTCGCCGCTGCGGTCGATGATGCCGAGGCCGACGGTACCCACGACATGGTCGATGCCGCACGCGTGCTTCACCCGCTCTACCAGCCGGCCGTAATCGGGTGCGAAGTGGTCGCTGGCATAGAGCAATGCCAGGTTCGCGCCGGGCGGCGGCGGCCCAGCCTCCAGCGCGAGGCGCAGGGCCTCGTCGGCCTCTCCTGCTTCGCCCAGGCCGACGGCATAACGGCGGGTCACGAGTCCTTTTGCTGCCTGTCTAGCTGCTTCTCGTGGACCGCGCGGCGCAGCAGCTCCCGCGTGCCCGGTAGCAAGGTGTCGACCACAACTTCTACCCCTTCTGCATTGGGATGAATCCCGTCCGCCTGGTTCAACTCCGGGACCAGGGCGACGCCATCCAACAAGAAGGGTGTTAGCACCAGATCGTAGTCTTGGGCCAGCCGCACGTAGAGGGGATCGAACTCCGCAGCGTAGTCGGGGCCGAGATTGCGCGGCGCCATCATGCCGGCGAGCTGGATCGGAACGCCGCGGCGGCGCAGCTCTTCGATGATGGCCCGCAGGTTGGCCTCTGTCTCGGCCGGCTCCAGCCCGCGCAGGCCGTCGTTGGCGCCCAGCGCCAGCAGCAGCGCATCCGGTTTGTCGGTCAGGGTCCAGTCCAGCCGGGCCAGGCCGGAGGCGCTGGTGTCGCCGGAGTTCCCGGCATTCACCACGCGCACGTTCCAGCCCTCCTCGCGCAGGGCGACCTGCAGCCGTTCGGGCAGGGTTTGCCCGGCCGGCAGGCCATAGCCGTGGACCAGGCTGTCGCCATAGGCGACCAGGACGAGTTCCGGGTTGTCGGCCTTGGCGGGATTGACCAGCCCGATACCCATGATCGTCATGACCGAAGCGAAGGCCCGGCGGGAAAGGAAGAAGGACTTCATGGCCAACTCGTGTCGTTGCCCTCTGGATTTTGGTGGCCGTGGGTTGGCGATCAAGCGGTCGGGCGGGAATGCCACAAGACCGCCTTATCCCGACGGCTCCGGCGCCACCTTCGCCGCCCAAGATCCAGTGAGAAATGAGATGCGGGCGGGCCCGTGGGGGCCGGGCTCGGCTTGATCGGCGCTGCGCAGGCGCCATATCGCTCCAGGACGGGGTGCGATGGCGGAGTTTTGCATCCGCGGTCTTCGGGGCAGGCAGCAGAAGCGAGAGGCCAAGCGACGGTATGATCGGACTAGAGGCGGTGACCCTGACTCTGAACTCGCTGGCTGGCCCGGTCGAGATCCTGAAAGGCATCGATCTGGAGGTCGGCAGCGGCGAGACGGTGAGCCTGGTGGGCCCCTCCGGTTCCGGCAAGACCTCGCTGCTGATGGTGATCGCCGGTTTGGAGCGTGCGACCGCTGGCCGGGTGACGGTAGCCGGCGTCGACTACAGTGGGCGTAGCGAGGACGACCTGGCTCGCCTGCGCCGCAGTTCGGTCGGGATCGTGTTCCAGGATTTTCACCTGGTGCCGACCATGACCGCGCAGGAGAACGTGGCGATCCCACTGGAGCTGGCCGGGGCGCGCGATGCCTGGAAGCGGGCGGCCGAGGCGCTGGACAGCGTCGGGCTTGGCCACCGGCTGGCACACTATCCGGGCCAGCTCTCCGGCGGCGAGCAGCAGCGCACGGCGCTGGCGCGGGCCGTCGTCGCCAGGCCGAAGATCCTGCTGGCCGACGAGCCGACCGGCAATCTGGATGGACAGACCGGTCTGCACATTATCGACATGCTGTTCCGCCTGCGGGCCGAGCAGGGTTCCACCCTGCTGCTGATCACCCACGACCCGGGCCTGGCCGCCCGCTGCGAGCGGCAGATCGGCCTGGCCGACGGCCGCATCGACGCCGACGCGCGCCAGCCCGCGGCCGTTGCCTGACGGCCGGCAGGTGGCGGCGACGATGAACGGGGCAATGGGCGACTGGCCGCTGGCCTGGCGCTATGCGCGGCGGGAGTTGCGCAGCGGTCTGGGCGGCTTCCGCATCTTTCTGGCCTGCCTGGCGCTCGGCATCGCCGCCCTGGCTGCGGTGGGCACCATCTCCTCCGACCTGCTGAGTGGCCTGCAGCGCGATGCCCGCAACCTGCTGGGCGGGGAGGTCGACCTACGCCTCTTCAACCGTGATCTGACCGAGACCGAGCGTGGCTGGTTGCTGGACAACTCCCGCGCCCTCTCGGCCACGGCGGAGATGCGGGCGATGGCGACAAACCCGGAAACCCGCGAGCGGCGCCTGGTCGAGCTGAAGGCGGTCGACAACGCCTATCCCCTCTTCGGAACCCTGGAGCTGGACCCGCCGCAGAGCACCGCGGCCGGTCTGGGCCTGGAACAGGGCAAGTGGGGGGCATTGGCGGCGCCGGAGCTCTTCAACCGGCTGGGCCTGAAGGTCGGCGACAGCGTCCGCGTCGGCACGGAGAGCTTCGTCCTGCGTGGCGAAATCCTGGGCGAGCCCGACGCGGCGGCGCGCGCCATCACCCTGGGACCGCGGCTGCTGTTGCCGCTGGAGCAGCTGGAAGCCGCCGGCCTGGCCCAACCCGGCAGCCTGGTCTATCGCCACTGGCGCCTGGTCCTGCCCGAGGGCGAGAGTTTCGCGGACTGGGAGGCGCGGCTGAACGCGGCTTTCCCCGATGCCGGCTGGCGGGTGCGCGGGCTGGACAAGGCGGCGCCCAGCGTGGCGCGCTTCGTCCGGCAGGTGCGCCTCTTCATGACCCTGGTGGGCCTGACCGCGCTGGTGGTCGGCGGGGTCGGTGTCGCCAACGCCGTGCGCGCGCATCTGGAGGCGCGGCGCGACACCATCGCCGCAATGAAGTGTCTGGGCGCGTCGGGTGGCTTCATCTTCCGCCTCTATCTGCTGCAGGTGCTGCTGCTCTCCCTGATCTCGATCGCGCTGGGCCTCGCGGTGGGTGCTCTGGCGCCGCTGGTCGCCGCGCCCTTCCTGGGCGACCTCTTCAACATCGAGCTCGGCGGACCACCGAACCTGCTGCCTTTGGCGCGGGCCGCCGCCATGGGGCTGCTGACCGCGCTACTCTTCGCCCTGCTGCCGCTCGCCCGCGCGCAGAGCCTGCCGGCCGCCGGCCTCTTCCGCGGCGAGGTGGAGACCAGGCGCGTGCGGCCGCCGCGCTGGCTCTGGCCGGCGATGGTGGTGATCGCCGCCGCACTGGTGGCGCTGGCGGTGCTGGGCGCCGCCGATCGCCTCTTCGCGCTGGGCTTCGTGGCCGGGGCGGCCGGCGCCCTGCTGCTGTTCCGCCTGGCCGCCGTCGGCGTCATCTGGGGCGCACGCCGCTTGCCGCGTCCGCGCCACACGACCCTGCGCCTGGCGCTCTCTAACCTCTACCGGCCGGGTGCGCCGACAGTGGGGATCCTGCTCTCGCTGGGGCTAGGGTTGACCGTGTTGGCGGCCGTCACTCTGATCCAGGCCAATCTGGACCGGCAGGTGAACGAAGAGATCCCCAAGGAGGCGCCGACCTTCTACTTCATCGACATCCAGAACGACCAGGTGGCCGCTTTCGAGGCTTTGGTGCAGGGCTTCGACAAGGCCAGCGGGCTGGAACGGGTGCCGATGCTGCGCGGCCGCATTACGGCGCTAAACGGCACGCCCGTCTCCCAACTCGAGATTCCGCCGGCGGTGGCCTGGGTCTTCGAGGGCGACCGCGGCCTGACCTGGGCCACTGCGCCCGACCCCGACATGGAGCTGACGGCGGGCGAGTGGTGGTCAGCCGACTACCAGGGGGCGACCAAGGTCTCGCTGGGTGACGAGATCGCGGCCGAGCTCGGCCTCGGGCTCGGCGATACCATCACGGTGAACGTCTATGGTCGCGACGTGACGGCGGAGATCGCGAACCTGCGCCGGATCGATTGGCAGAACCTCAAGATCAACTTCATCATGATCTTTTCGCCGGGCATGCTGGACAAGGCGCCGGCCTCGCACATCGCCACGGTCAGGATCGATGAGGCCGAGGAGGGCGCGCTGGCCGATGCCGTTGCCGAGGCCTTCCCCAACGTCTCCGGCATTCGTGTGCGTCAGGCGCTGGAGAGCTTCACCCGCATGCTGGACAGCGTCGCGGCCGCCGTCGGTGCGACCGGCAGCGTCACCCTGCTGGCCGACCTGCTGGTGCTGGCCGGTGCGATCGCCGCCAGCGAGCGGCGGCGGCGCTATGACGCGGTGGTCCTGAAGGTGCTGGGCGCGACCCGGCCGGTGCTGGCCGGCGGACTGGCGATCGAGTTCCTGCTGCTGGGGCTGGTCAGCGTCGCCATCGCCGCGGTGATCGGCGCGCTGGCGGCCTGGGTGGTGATCACCTTCGTGATGGGTGGGGTCTTCACCCTGCTGCTCGGCCCCTTGGCGCTGACCCTGGGCGTGGGTTTGCTCCTGACCCTGGTCTGCGGCCTGGCCGGAACCTGGCGCGCGCTGGGGACCTCGGCCGCGCCCCTGCTGCGCAACGAGTGACGGCGGTCTCGGGCGGCAGCAGGGATTTACCACTTCCAGGTTGTAAATTACCGCACCAGCCGTGCGGTTTTTGTTGATACTGAGACGGACTTTCCCAATATAACGTCACGAAACTCGCTCTGTGCAGGATGACACCGTTTACGAAGGGAGTGCGAACCTCATGGTAGGACCGAATCAGCAGGTCTATACCCGAACGCAGACGGCGGAGGCAGTTGACGCCGGCCTGCGCAGCTACATGCTTCGGGTTTACAACTATATGGCGTTGGGCGTCGCCTTTACCGGCGCGCTCTCGTTCCTGATTGCCTCGAACGAGCAGTTGGTGATGAGCCTGGGCGGCATGTCCCTGGTCTTCTTCATCGGCATCCTGGTCATGGGCTTCGTCGCGCCGAAGGTGATCATGACCGGCTCGATCACGGCGGCGCAGATCGCCTACTGGGCCTATGCCGGGCTCTGGGGCGTCGCACTGGCGCCGATGTTCTACTACTACGGCCACATGGATCCCTTCATGATCGTGCGGGCCTTCCTGATCACCGCGGGCGCCTTCGCCGGTGTCAGCCTCTATGGCTACACCACGAAGCGCAACCTCTCGGTCTTCGCCACCTTCTTCACCATGGCGGTGATCGGTATCCTGATCGCGCTGGTGGTGAACTGGCTCTTCGTCGGCAGCTCGATGCTGTCGCTGGGCATCTCGGTGGTCGTGGTGCTGCTCTTCTCGGGCATCACCGCCTGGCAGACCCAGATGATCAAGAACATGTACTACGAGCAGGACATGGGCGAGACGGCTCAGCGCAAGGCCATCTTCGGCGCCTATATGCTCTACGGCAGCTTCATCACGCTCTTCATCTACATCCTCTCCATCCTCGGCATGATGCGAGAGTGACGCGAGCGCGATCGCTGTAAAGGAAAGGCCCGGACGGATGCGTCCGGGCCTTTTTCTTGTGCTCCGAAGGTCTTCGGTTGGCCTCAGATGCCCGAGCTGCCGCGCAGACGGGCAATCAGGTCGTCGAGCTGGTCGAGGTTGCTGTAGTGGAGCGCGAGCTGCCCGCCCTCGCCCCTGTGGTCCAGCACCACCTTCAGACCCAGCGCATAGGAGAGGTCGCGCTCCAGCGCCAGGGTGTCGGCATCCTTGCCGGCCGAACTGCCGCTCCCGCCGCCACCGGCGGCACGCGGCTTGACGCCCGGCTTGATGATGGGGTCCTGGGCGCGGCGCTCGATCTCGCGCACCGACCAGCCCTCGGCGATCGCCAGGTCGGCCAGCGCCACCGGGTCGGCCACGGTCAGCAGCGCACGGGCGTGGCCGGCGGAGAGACGCCCCTCCTCCACCGCCGTCTTCACCGGGTCCGGCAGGCCTAGGAGGCGGAGTGTGTTGGCGATATGGCTGCGGCTCTTGCCCACCGCCTTGCCGAGGTCGCCCTGGCTGTAGCCGAACTCCTCCATCAGGCGGCGATAGGCCTCGGCCTCTTCCAGCGGCGTCAGGTCCTCGCGCTGCACGTTCTCGACCAGCGCGATCTCCAGGGTGGTGCGATCGTCCAGATCGCGGATCACCACCGGCAGGTCGGAGAGCTTGGCACGCTGGGCTGCCCGCCAGCGGCGCTCGCCGGCGACGATCTCGTAGTGGCCGGCCTGGGTCGGATGGGGCCGGACCACCAGGGGCTGCAGCACGCCCTGCTCGGAAATCGAGGAGGCCAGTGCCTCCAGTGCCTCTTCGTCGTAGCGGCGGCGCGGTTGTTTCTGGTTCGGCAGCAACAGGTCGATCGGCAGGATCTTGCTGCCGGTACCGCCGCCAGCCTGGGCCGGCGCCGCTGCGGCGCCGTCACCGCTCGTGGTTTCCTCCCCGAACAGGGCCGAAAGGCCGCGGCCCAGTCCGTGGGCCTTTTTGGTGCTCTTGGTCATGCGGCTTGGCGGTCTCCTTCCCGGCGCAGCAGTTCGCTGGCGAGCTTCAAATAGGCTTGCGATCCCCGGCACTGCAGGTCGTAGAGCAGAGCTGGCAGTCCGTGGGAGGGCGCCTCGGAGATGCGGACATTGCGCGGGATCGTGGTCTCGTAGACCAGGCGGCCCATGTGCTGGCGCACGTCCGCCTCCACCATTTCCGAGAGTGTGGTGCGGCGGTCGACCATGGTCAGCACGATGCCGTGGATCTCCAGGCGGGGGTTCAGGCTGCGCTTCACCCGTTCGATCGTGCGGGTCAGGTGCGAGAGGCCCTCAAGCGCATAGTATTCGGCCTGCAGCGGCACCAGGACCGCGTCAGCCGCGACCAGCGCGTTCAGGGTGAGAAAGCCGAGCGAGGGCGGGCAGTCGATCAGGATGTAGTCGTAGTCGCCGGCCACCGCGCTCACCGCCTGGGCCAGGCGGCGGTCGCGGCCGGCGCCGCTGACCAGCTCCACCTCCGCGCCGGCGAGGTCGACCGTGGCCGGCGCCAGGGTGAGGCGCGGGACCTCGGTCTTGATCAGGATCTCGCCGAGCGGGCGGTTCTCGATCAGCACGCCGTAGATGCTGTCGGAGGCACCGGGGCGCTCATGGCCCAGGCCGGTGGTCGCGTTGCTCTGCGGGTCGAGGTCGATCAGCAGGCAGCGCTGCTCGCAGGCTGCGAGAGCGGTGGCCAGGTTGACGGCCGTTGTGGTCTTGCCAACTCCGCCCTTCTGATTGGCGATGGCCAAGATACGCGCGGAGGCTCTGCTGCCCGTCATGCGCCTAGTCTCTCCCCTGCCTTAAAGCGCGATGGCCAAGGACCAGGAGGGTCGCTCGCCTGCGTCGCACGTCGATTGCCACTATAGACCGAAAAGTCGGCGCGGTGTCCTGTGGATCCGCCGTCATTTTGTCTTGCGGCCGACCTTGGTCTTCAGCCCTTCGATCACCAGGATGGCGCTTTCGGGATCGCTGAGGCTGGTGATCTCGCTGAGGCGCAGGGACCAGCGCCGCTGCGCCTCGGCCACCTCGGGGGCTCTGGAGCGGCCTTTCAACAGCAATGCGCGCCCGCCTGGGACCAGATGCCGCGCCACGTAGCCCAGGAGCTTGGGCAAGGGCGCCAGCGCCCGGGCAGTGACGCAGTCGGCCTTCAGTGGGGCCAGGGTCTCGATGCGCTCGGGATGGATCGTGACCGCGGTCCCTGTTTCACGTGAAACAGCCTCGAGGAAGGCCGCCTTGCGCCCGTCGGATTCGACCAGATGCACCTCTCCAGCCCCCAGAATCGCCAGCACCAAACCCGGAAAGCCACCACCACTACCAAGATCGGCGATCCTCAAGGGGCGACCGGCCGGACGCTCCGGCAGCGCGGCCATGAGCTGGGCCGAATCCAGCATGTGCCGCTCCCAGAGCGCGCCCGGATTGCGCCGCGAGACCAGGTTAACTTTGTCGTTCCACTCCAGCAGCAGCGCGGCATAGCGCTCGAGCGCCCGCCGCTGATCCGCGGTCAGAGAGAAATGCGCAGCCACAGCCTCCGGACCGCCATTGTTTTGGGTCATCCTTAAGCGGCCGCCTGGTGACCGGCCTTGCGGCGCTTGACGTAGCGTAGCAGCAGGGTGAGGGCGGCCGGCGTCATCCCGGGCAGGCGGGCAGCCTGGCCCAGGGTCTCGGGCCGGCTCCGCTCCAGAAGTTGGCGGATCTCGTTTGACAGCCCGGCCATCTCGGCCAGCGGCAGGTCTGCCGGCAGTGCCAGTGACTCGTCGCGGCGATAGGCCGCGACGTCAGCCTCCTGGCGCTCCAGGTAGCCGGCATAGGCCGCGTCGATTTCCAGCTTTGCCCGTACCTCAGAGCCGAGCGCGTCGAGTACAGGCCAGTGCCGGGCCAGCGCTGTCCAGTCCACCTGCGGATAACGCAGCAGTGCGAAGGCGCTGCGCCGCTGGCCGTCACGGTTGACGGCAATACCGGAGCGCGCGAGCTCCTGCGGCGTCGCCGCGAGGTCCGTCAACAACGCCCGGCCGGCCTCGTAGGCAGCCTTCGCCTCCCGCCAGTGGGTCGCGCGGGCATTGCCGACCAGGCCGAGGGCGATGCCACGGTCGGTCAGGCGCTCCTCAGCATTGTCGGCGCGCAGACGTAGCCGGAACTCAGCGCGGCTGGTGAACATGCGATAGGGTTCGGTGACGCCGCGGTTGACCAGGTCGTCGATCAGCACGCCGATGTAGGCCTCGGTGCGCTCGATCTGGCAATCGGCGGACGCGCAGGCGGCGCGGCGGGCGGCGTTGAGGCCAGCGATCAGACCCTGGGCCGCCGCCTCCTCGTAGCCGGTGGTCCCATTGATCTGGCCGGCGAGGAAGAGGCCGGGCAGGCGCCTGGCCTCCAGCGCGCGGGTGAGCTCGCGCGGATCGACGTGGTCATACTCGATGGCGTAGCCGTGCTGCAGGATCCGCGCCCGCTCCAGGCCCGGAATCGAGGCGACCATCGCGTCCTGCACCGCGCGCGGGAGCGAGGTGGAGATGCCGTTGGGATAGACCGTGTCGTCCTCCAGGCCCTCCGGCTCCAGGAAAATCTGATGCCGCTCCCGCTCGGCAAAGCGCACCACCTTGTCCTCAAAGGAGGGGCAATAGCGCGGCCCGACGGAATCGATCTGGCCGCTGTAGAGTGGCGCCTGGTGCAGGTTGGCCTGGACCAGCGCGCGGGTCTCGGCCGTGGTCCAGGTCAGATGACAGGGTACCTGCGGCGTCACGATGGCGCGGGTCAGGCTGGAGAAGGGCTCCGGCGGATCGTCGCCGGGCTGGGCGTCGAGGCTCTTCCAGTCGATGGTCTGGCCGTCGAGGCGCGGCGGTGTTCCGGTCTTCAGGCGGCCCATGGCGAAGCCGATCCGGCGGAAGCTTTCTGCCAGGCCGATGGCCGGGGCGTCGCCGACGCGTCCTGCGGGACGCTGTTCCGGGCCGATGTGGATCAGGCCGTTGAGAAAGGTGCCAGTGGTCACCACCACGGCGCCGGCGCGGAGTTCGCGGCCATCGGCCAGAACTAGGCCGGTGACGCCCTCATTCTGGGTGTAGAGGAGATCCTCCACCGCGCCGGCCAGGATGTCGAGGTTCGGCTGGGCGCAGAGGAGCTCCTGGATCGCCCGGCGATAGAGCGCGCGGTCGGCCTGGGCGCGCGGGCCGCGGACGGCCGGGCCCTTGCTGCGGTTGAGAACGCGGAACTGGATGCCGGCGGCATCGGCGGCGCGGCCCATGATGCCATCGAGCGCGTCGATCTCGCGAACCAGATGGCCCTTTCCCAGTCCACCGATGGCCGGGTTGCAGGACATGACCCCGATGGTCTCGGGCTTGTGGGTGACCAGCGCGGTCGCGGCACCCATGCGGGCAGCCGCCGCCGCGGCCTCGCAGCCGGCATGGCCTCCGCCGACGACCAGGACGTCCCAACGGGTCTTGCTCGCGTGTGTCATGGGGCTCTCTATAGGGGGCTGCGCTTCGGGACGCAAAGGTCCTGAGCGAGGGGCAGGGCTGTTTCACGTGAAACAGCTACTTGCCGATGCAGAACTCCCCGAAGAGGCGGTCCAGCACCTCCTCCACGTCGACCGAGCCGGCCACCCGGCCCAAGGCACGCAGGGCCAGACGCAGATCCTCAGCGAAAAGCTCGGGCAGGCCGGCCGCGCGCTCGACGGTCAGGGCCTGCAGCACCTCCTGCAGCGCGGCATGCTGCCGGGACCGCGTCACCAGGGCCGCCTCGCCCTCGTCTGCCTCCATCAGTACCGCGGCGCGCTCTCCGAGCTTGGTCAGGAGCGCCTCCAGCCCCGTTCCGGTTCTGGCCGAAACCAGGAGGTCCAGGCCGGGCGGCGGCGTTACGCGGTCCAGATCGGCTTTGTTGCCGACCCGGAGGCAGCGCTCGGGCGGCAGACCGGAGACCTCCGCCGGCAAAACGGCGCCCGGCGCGGAGAGATCCAGGACCAGCAGGGCGAGATCGCTGCGCCCGGCCCGCTCCAGTGCCCGGCGCATGCCTTCGCGCTCGATCGGATCATCGCTGGCCTCGGCAATGCCGGCGGTGTCGATCAGGGTGACCGGCAGTCCCTTCAGGTCCAGCGCCACCTCGATGGGATCGCGCGTCGTGCCCGGCCGGTCGGTGACGATCGCGGCCTCACGCCCTGCCAGTGCATTCAGCAGCGAGGACTTGCCGACGTTGGGTGCGCCCAGCAGGACGCAGGTGATGCCCTCACGGATGCGCTCGCCCCAGGGTGCGCGGGCGAGGGCTGCCGCGATCTCCTCGGCCACCGGCCGCACCAAAGCCTCGGCCTGGGCTGGCAGACCATCCGGAACTTCCTCCTCGGAGAAATCGAGCTCTGCCTCGACCAGGGCCGCGGCGGCGATCAGGCGCTGGCGCCAGTCGGCAAGCCGCCGCGCCAGTGCGCCTTCCGCTTGGGCCAGGGCCTGACGCCGCTGTGCCGCGGTCTCGGCGGCAACCAGGTCGGCCAGCCCCTCGACCTGGGTCAGATCCAGCTTGCCGTTGGCGAAGGCGCGGCGGGCGAACTCGCCGGGCTCGGCCAGGCGCAAGCCCGGACTGGCGGCGAGCGCTGCGAGGGTCGCGTCCAGGACGGCCGGGCCGCCGTGCAGGTGCAGCTCCGCTAGGTCCTCGCCGCTGGCGCTGCCGGGAGCGGGAAACCAGAGCACCAGCGCCTGGTCCAGCCCCTCCCCGCTCTCCGGATCGCTGAGCCGGCGCAGGCTGGCAACCCGCGGTGCAGGGCGGGACGCGCCGGTCAGGCGGTCCAGCAGCGGGCCTGCCTCTGGCCCGCTGACCCGGATCACTGCCAGGGCGGCGCGGCCGCGCCTGGTCGCCGGGGCGAAGATGGTGTCGCGAGGGGGCACGGCAGGCCGGAGTGGGGTTGGGCTGGGCCGGGCTGGCCGAAGGGGGCTCGGCCGGTCAGTCGGCCCAGCGGACCAGGTGATCCTCGACCGCCGGGCGCAGCTTCTCGGCGGCCGGGCGGTCGGCCTGCGGCGTGCCGACATGGATCAGGCCGACCAGACAGTCCTTCTCCTCCAGGCCCAGGGCCTTCTTGAATTCGGCGTCGTAGGCCCGCGCGCCGGTGACCATGACGGCGCCGTAGCCCATGGCGTGAAAGGCGGTCAGCAGGATCTGCGCCGCGCAGCCGGCTGCCACGATCTGCTCGACCACCGGCGCCTTGGGGTGCCTCTCGCGCACCACCGCGGCGACGGCAATCATCAAGGGCGAGCGCAGGGCCTTGTCCCTGGCGGTTTCCCAGACCGCCGGGTCGACGTCGGGCTGGGCACGCTTGGCCTGGTCATAGTAGAGCTCGGCCAGGCGCTCCAGGCCCTTGCCCTCGAACTCGATCAGCCGCCAGGGGCGCAGCGCGGCGTGGTCGGGCGCGCGCATCGCCGCCTCATAGGCGCGGCGACGTTCTTCGGCGCTCGGCGTGGGGGTTCCCAGGAACTTGGCCGAGACCGACTCGCGGCTCAGGAGGGCATCCATCGCATCCATTCAAGACTGCTCCTTGTCGTCGTCTGCCGAGGGCGCCGACCCCGGCCAGAAAAAGCGGCGCATCTGTTCGAAGCCCTCCATGCCGGTCTTGCCGGCCATGGGAGAGGCCATCGGCATCCAGGTGCGCCACAGCTCGCCGCTTTCGATCTGCTTCAGCGCGGTCTGCAGGCGTTCTTCGACCTCTGCCATCAGGCGTTCCTGCATGGGGGCCACGTCGGGAAGGCCGAAGAACTCACGCACCTCCTTGGGCGTACAGTCGATATCGATCTTGATCTTCATCCCTGCAAGTCTCCTTATGCGCCCCGGTCCCGCACTTGAGACCTGACTGCTCTACCCTCACCTTATAGCAAGCCGCGCCGGCCTGTGCGCCGGCTTCTGATGCCTCGTTCGTGCCGCCAAGGCTCGTCCGGCCGAAAGGGAGACCCGCCGATGAACCGCCTGGGCCAGGAGACGAGCCCCTACCTGCTGCAGCACCGCGACAATCCGGTTCACTGGTGGCCCTGGGGTCCCGAGGCCCTGGCCGCGGCCAAGGCCGAGAACAAGCCGATCCTGCTCTCGATTGGCTATGCCGCCTGCCACTGGTGCCACGTGATGGCGCACGAGTCCTTCGAGAACGACGAGATCGCGGCGCTGATGAACCGTCTCTACGTCAACATCAAGGTGGACCGCGAGGAGCGCCCGGAGATCGACTCCTTATATATGCAGGCGCTCCACCTGCTGGGCGAGCAGGGCGGCTGGCCGCTCACCATGTTCCTCACCCCGGACGGAGAGCCCTTCTGGGGCGGCACCTACTTCCCGCCGAACGACCGCTACGGCCGGCCGGGCTTCCCCGCTGTGCTGCGCGGCATCCACCAGATCTGGACCGAGAACCAGGACCGTGTCGCCAAGAACGTGAGCGCCCTGACCCAGGGCCTGGCCGCCTGGGCTCAAAGCGCGCCGGGTGGGGCGGTGAGCCCTGCCCTGCTTGCGGAGGTCGCCGGCCGCTTGCTGCAGGCCATGGACCTGCGCGAGGGTGGCCTGGGCGAGGCGCCCAAGTTTCCCAATCCGCCGACCCTGGAGCTGCTGCGTCGGGCCTACTGGCGGGGCGAGGGCACGCCCTACCACGAGGCCGTGGCGCTGACCCTGGAAAAGATGAGCCAGGGAGGCATTTATGATCACCTCGGCGGCGGCTATGCCCGTTATGCCGTCGATGCGATCTGGCTGGTACCGCATTTCGAGAAGATGCTCTACGACAACGGCCAGATCCTGGAGCTGCTGGCCTCGGCCTGGGCGGTGGAACCGCGGCTCCTGTTCAAGCAGCGCGCCGAGGAGACCGTCGCCTGGCTGCTGGAGGAGATGCGCGCAGCCGCGGCCGAGCCCGGCATCGACGAGCGTGGCCGTCCCGTCGGTGCAAGGGTGCCGGCCTTTGCCGCCTCCTACGACGCGGACAGCGAGGGCGAGGAGGGACTCTTCTATCTCTGGACGCCGCAGAGCCTGCGCGCCGTGCTGAGCGCGCCGGAGGCCGAGACCATCGAGGCCGCCTATGGCGTCACCCACGGCGGCAATTTCGAGGGCCAGACCATCCTCAACCGCCGCCATGCCGCGGGCGAACTCGATCCGGCGGAAGAGGCCAGGCTGGAGCCGCTGCGCCGCCGACTCTACGCCGCGCGGGCGGAGCGGATCTGGCCTGGATGGGACGACAAGGTCCTGGGCGACTGGAACGGCATGGCGATCGCCGGTCTAGTCCAGGCCGGCCGAACCTTCGGGCGACCGGAGTGGCTGGAGGCGGCGGCGGCCGCCCTCGCCTTCCTCAGGAGTGCGCTGATGGAGGACGGACGCCTGCATCATTCCTGGCGCCGCGGCCAGGCCAAGCACAAGGCGACCCTGGACGACCACGCCCACCTGGCCCGCGCGGCGCTGCTGCTCCACGAGGCGCGCGGCGATGCTGAAGCGCTGGACTTCGCCCGCGAACTGGTGGCGCTGGCGGTGCGTCACTACGAGGACGGCGATGGCGGTGGCTTCTTCGTCGCCGCCGACGATGCCGAGGCGCTGCTGGTCCGCGCCAAGTCGGCCCAGGATTCCGCGGTGCCCTCGGGCAATGGCGTCATGGTGGAGGTCCTGGTCCGGCTCTACTACCTGACCGGCGAGGCCGAGCATCGGGAGCGGGCCGAACGGGCACGTGCCGCCTTCACCGGCGAGGTGGCGCGCAATTTCTTCCCGCTGGCGAGCCTGCTGAACGCTGCGGAGTTCCTGGAGCGCGCCGTCCAGGTCGCCATCGTTGGCAGCCGCGGCGAGGCCGAAGCCGAGGCCCTGATCGCGGCGGCCTGGCAGGCGGGCAATCCCTGGCTGGTGCTGCAGGTGGTGGCGCCGGAGGAGGCGCTGCCGGCCGGTCATCCGGCCGCCGGCAAGACCAGTGTCGAGGGACGGGCGACGGCCTATGTCTGCCGTGGGCCGGTCTGCTCGCTGCCGCTCACCACGGCGCCAGACATGCGGCAGGCGATGCTGGATATGGCCTGATCGCGGGCTTCCTCCGCTGCGAGAGGGCGTGTTCGGAGATCCCCTGCTTTGTGGGAACGATCGCTCCTGGCGAAAGCCTTGCACTGCAACGCTTGCCGCCGAGAGCGTCGGTAGAGTCGCAGGATTCTGTGGAGAATATGGAAAAAAAAGAATAAATGAGATTCTTTGCAGGCCGGCTGAGGGGGTCTCGAAGGGACCGGGAACGCTTGAACCAGACGTCGTCGTCGGCGGTCGGTGCGTCTTGAGCGGATGGCGTGCCATCGTCCACATCGGCATGCCCAAGTGGGGCAGCAGTTCGGTGCAGGGTCTTATTGTGAGTAGCGGTTGGCGGCTCCGCAGCGTCTGTCAGTCAGGTTGTGCATGTTATGGCTGTGCGCCGTCCACGGTCTTCGTAAAGTGCTTGTTGCCACCATAGCCGCGGACTTTCTCTGAGGCAGCTTTGGCGGGGACGATGCCATCTATAACCTGGGTGGGAGGGTCCGTCAGGACGGCGGTGCCGGCACCGATAGCCTCTTTGTGGTCAAGGATGTCGACCTCTGCGACCTGGTGATCGCCGGCATCGAGCGGATCGTCCGTTGCGACTAGAGCAGATCGCGATCAGGTGGAATCACCTGACCGCGTGAATCTGCTCTATCTTTCAAAGTTGTAGAGCAGGATGACGGCAAATCGTTTCGATTTGCCGTCATCCTGCTCTAAGGTTCCGGCCGGAGACGATTCGCTCCGAAGGCAAGGCGCCTGCTGCTCCGGCAATCAATGGAAGGTCCGGCCGCCGTCGACGGCCATCACGGAGCCGGTGACGTAGGAGGATTCGGCGCTGGTGAGCCAGAGTACGGCTGCTGCGATCTCTGTCGGCTCGGCGATGCGGGCCAGCAGATAGCGAGCGCGCACCGTCTCCAGCGCCGACTCGGCGTCCTCGCCGAGGGTGGAGCGGAAGAGGCCGGTCTCGACCGCACCGGGGCAGACCACGTTCACCCGGACGCGGTCCTCCGCCACCTCCATCGCCAGCGCCTTGGAAAACATCTGCAGCGCCGCCTTGGAGGCGGAGTAGGCGGTGCGGAACTTCAGCGGCGAGAGCCCGGCGCCTGATGAGATGTTGACGATGGTGCCGCCGCCGGCCGCGCGCAGGTGCTTCAAGCCGGCACGGCAGACCTGCATCGGCCCGTCCAGGTTAACGGCGAAGAGGTGCCGCCAGGCGCCGTCCTCGACCTCCTCCAGCGGAGCGACCAGGTCGACGCCGGCCGCGTTCACCAGGCCATCCAGGCCGCCCAGTGCCTCGGCCGCACCCGCGATCGCGGCCTCGACCTCAGCAACCGAAGTGACGTCGCCGGCAAAGGTCGCGATCGTGTCCTCGGGGAAGGCCGCGCGCAGCTCCTTCAGGCCCGCAGCATCGCGGTCGAAGCAGGCGACCCTGGCCCCCTCCTCCACAAAGCGCTCGACGCTGGCGCGGCCGATGCCGCGGGCGGAGCCGGAGACGAAGATCCGGCGGCCGGGAAGCAATGGCTTCATCGGGCAGCCTCCGTAAGGGCCGGATTCACGCGATCCACTCTAGGACCCGGAACGCACCCTGTCGCGCAGGGCGAACTTCTGGATCTTGCCGGTGGAGGTCTTGGGGATCTCGGTGAAGGCGAAGCCCTTGGGCACCTTGAAGCGGGCCAGATGCTGGCGGCAATGCTCGGTCAGCTCCTCGGCGGTGACGCTCTCGCCCTGGCGCAGTTCGACGAAGGCAAAGGGGGTTTCGCCCCAGCGCTCGTCGGCCTTGGCGACCACCGCGCAGGCGGCCACCGCCGGGTGGCGGTAGAGCGCGCCCTCGACCTCGATCGAGGAGATGTTCTCGCCGCCGGAGATAATGATGTCCTTGGAGCGGTCCTTCAGCTCGACATAGCCGTCGGGATGCCAGACGCCCAGGTCGCCGGTGCGGAACCAGCCGCCCTCGAAGGCCTCGTCGGTGGCGTGCGGGTTCTTCAGGTAGCCCTTCATCACCACGTTGCCGCGCATCATGACCTCGCCCAGGGTCTCGCCGTCGCGTGGACAGGGCTCCAGGGTCTTGGGGTCGGCCACCATCAGCTCGTCCAGCACCGGGTAGGTCACGCCCTGGCGCGCCTTGAGCTTCGCCTGCTCCTCGCTGGAGAGGCCATCCCACTCCGGCTTCCAGTCGCAGACCACGGCGGGGCCGTAGACCTCAGTCAGGCCATAGACGTGGGTGACGCGGAAGCCAAAACTGGTCATCCGCTCCAGGATCGCGGCCGGCGGGGCGGCGCCCGCGGTCATGAATTCAACCGTGCGTCCACCGAAGTCGCGGCGCTCCGCGGGGCCTGCGTTCATAAGCATCTGCATGACGATCGGTGCGCCGCAGAGGTGGGTGACGCCGGTTTCGGCGATCAGGCGGTAGATCTCGGCGGGGTCGACCGCGCGCAGGCAGACGTGGGTGCCGGCCAGCGAGGTAATGGTCCAGGGGAAGCACCAGCCGTTGCAGTGGAACATCGGCAAGGTCCAGAGGTAGACCGGGTGCTGCGGCATGTCCCAGGCCATGACGTTGCCGTAGGCCAGCAGCGCCGCGCCACGGTGGTGATAGACCACGCCTTTGGGATTACCGGTGGTACCGGAGGTATAGTTGAGGCAGATCGCCTGCCACTCGTCGCTGGGCCAGTCGCCGGCGTCCTTGGGGTCGCCCTCGGCCAGCAACTCCTCGTAGGTCAGGTGGCCGAAGCCCGCGGTCTGCTCGACGAAGGGGTCGTCCAGCGCGATCACCAAGGGATCGCTGCCGATCTCGGCCAGCGCGCGCTGCGCCAGCTCCACCAGGCCGGGATCGACCAGGAAGGCCTTGGCCTCGCCGTGCTCCAGGATGAAGGCGACGGCGGCCGCGTCGAGGCGGGTGTTGATGGCGTTGAGCACGGCACCGGCCATCGGCACGCCGAAGTGGGCCTCGAACATCGGCGGGGTGTTGGGGGCGATGATCGCCACGGTGTCGTCGCGTCCGATCCCGCGCTTCTTCAAGGCCGAGCCCAGCCGCCGGCAGCGCGCCTGCACCTCCGCCCAGGTCCGCTTGATCGGGCCGTGCAGCAGGGCCGTGCGCTCCGGAAACACCAGGGCCGAGCGCTCCAGGAAGGTCAGCGGCGTCAGCGGCGCGTAGTTGGCGGGCCCGGCCTCGAGGCCTTCCTCAAAGGGATTGTGCTGGTTCATGCGCTTGCCGGGTCCTCCTCGGGATGTGCTGCTCCTTAGGGCCGGCGATTTTGGGCAAGGCGACATCGCCTTGGCAAGTGCCTGGCGGCCCTCGGCCGCGGTGTGGGCAGGACATGCCTCAAGGCTTGCGGTCCGCGCGCGGCTGAGGTCTCCTGCGGCAAAGGCGCCTGATCGATGCGAGCGCCGGGATCGTTACGGGAGGCTTGAGACCATGGGACGCTACGCCGAGATGCACCGCCGCTCGCTGGAAGACCCGGAGGGCTTCTGGGCCGAGGCAGCGGAGAAGGTCGACTGGATCGAACCCTATCGTGCGGTGCTGGACCGCAGCGCCCAGCCGGTGCCGCGCTGGTTCCCCGGCGGGGTCATGAACACGGCCCACAACTGCTTGGACCGCCATGTCGCTGCCGGCCGGGGCGAGCAGACCGCGCTGATCTACGATTCGGCGATGACCGGCGAGAAGCGGCACTACAGCTATACCGAGCTGCTGGACCAGGTGGCGCGCTTTGCCGGCGCGCTGGCCGGCCTTGGGGTCGGCAAGGGCGACCGGGTCATCATCTACATGCCAATGATTCCCGAGGCCGCGATCGCCATGCTGGCCTGCGCGCGCATCGGCGCCATCCATTCGGTCGTCTTTGGCGGCTTCGCTGCCAACGAGCTGGCGACCCGCATCAACGATTCCAATCCCAAGCTGATCATCGCCGGCTCCTGCGGTCTGGAGCCGGGGCGCGTCGTCGCCTACAAGCCGCTGTTGGACGCCGCGATCCAGATGGCGGTGCACAAGCCGCAGCACTGCATCATCCTGCAGCGCCCGCAGCACCAGGCCGAGATGCTCGACATCGACCTCGACTGGGCCGAGTTGATGGCCTCGGCCGAGCCGGTCGGCTGCGAGCCGCTGGCCACCACCGACCCGCTCTACATCATCTACACCAGCGGCACGACCGGGCAGCCCAAGGGCATCGTGCGCGACAACGGCGGCCACGCCGTGGCACTGACCTGGAGCATGGAAAACCTCTACGGCGTCAAGCAGGGCGAGGTCTTCTGGGCCGCCTCGGACGTCGGCTGGGTGGTGGGCCACAGCTACATCGTCTACGCACCGTTGCTGGCCGGCTGCACCTCGGTGCTCTACGAGGGCAAGCCGGTCGGCACCCCTGACGCCGGCGCCTTCTGGCGGGTGATCCAGGAGCACGGCGTGGTCAGCCTCTTCACCGCACCGACCGCCTTCCGCGCGATCCGTCAGCAGGACCCGGAGGGCGCGCTGATCGGCGACTACGACCTCGGCCGCCTGCGCTCCCTCTTCCTGGCCGGCGAGCGCTGCGACCCCGACACCCTGGCCTGGGCGCAGGAGAAGCTGCAGGTGCCGGTGATCGACCACTGGTGGCAGACCGAGACCGGCTGGTGCATCTGCGGCAACTTCCTGGGCGTGGAGGAGCTGCCGGTCAAGCCGGGCTCGCCGACCGTGCCGGGGCCGGGCTGGGAGCTGAAGGTGCTGGGCATCGACGGCAAGGAGAAGCCGCGCGGCGAGATCGGCTCCCTGGTCGCCAAGCTGCCGCTGCCGCCGGGCACCTTTCCCACCCTCTGGCACGCCGAGGAGCGCTTCCGGAAGAGCTACCTGGAGACCTTCCCCGGCTACTACGAGACCGGCGATGCCGGGATCATCGACCAGGACGGCTATGTCTTCGTCATGGCGCGCACCGACGACATCATCAACGTCGCCGGCCACCGCCTCTCGACCGGCGCGATGGAGGAGGTGCTGGCCGCCCATCCGGACGTCGCGGAATGCGCGGTGATCGGCGTCGCCGACCGGCTCAAGGGCCAGGTGCCGCTGGGCTTCGTGGTGCTGAAGAAGGGGGCCGAGGGCGACGAGGCCACGGTGACCCGCGAGCTGGTCGCCATGGTGCGCGACCGCATCGGCCCGGTGGCCTTCTTCAAGCAGGCGACCGTGGTCGACCGCCTGCCGAAGACCCGCTCCGGCAAGATCCTGCGCGCCACCATGCGCGCCATCGCCGACAGCGAGCCCTACAAGGTGCCGGCCACCATCGACGACCCGGCCATCCTGGACGAGATCGGTGGCAGCCTGCGTAAGCTGGGCTACGCCAAGGAAGAGGGCTAGGCACGGGGTCGGGGGAAGCGGCGATGCACATACTCGGCGTCGACTTCACCAGCGCTCCCAAGCGCGCGAAACCCATCACCTGCCTGCACGCCAATCTGGCTGACGGCCGGCTGATCGCGGAGCGGCTGGAGCCGCTCTACACCCTCGAAGACTTCGAGGCGCTGCTGCAGCGTTCGGGACCGTGGATCGCCGGGCTCGACTTCCCCTTCGGCCAGGCGCGGCGGTTCGTTGAAGGGATCGGCTGGCCGCAGACCTGGCAGGGCTACGTCGCCCACGTCGGCAGCCTCGACCGCGCGGCGTTCCGGGAGGCGCTGGAAGCCTACAAGGCGCCACGCGCCAAAGGTGACAAGGAACACCGGCGCAAAGCCGATCAGGCAGCCGATGCGATCAGCCCGCAGAAGCTCTACGGCGTTCCGGTCGGTCTGATGTTCTACGAGGGCGCGCCGCGCCTGCTCGCCGCCGGAGTCGAGATCCCCCATATGCAGAAGGGCGATCCTGAGCGGATCGCAGTCGAAGCTTATCCTGGCGTGCTGGCCCGCAATTTGATCAGCGACCACAAATACAAGGACGACAAGAAGGCAAAACAAACCGCGGCCCTGCTGGTAGCACGCCAGAAACTCTTTGACCGTCTCCTGGACGAGGCACCGTCCCGCTTCGGCTTCGCGGTCGAGGCGTCGCGCGATCTCTGCGACGACCGCAGCGGCGACCAGCTCGACGCGCTGCTCTGCGCGGTCCAGGCCGCCTGGGCCTGGCAGCAGCGGGAGCGGGGCTACGGCGCAGCGCAGCCGGTCGACAGTCTGGAAGGCTGGATCGCCGATCCTTCGCTGCTGAGGGCGCCCCCAGCTGCGGCGAGCGAACCGCTCTTCGTCCGGCTGGCCAACTGGGGAAGCGACCCAGGACTGTCGCTCTCGCCAGAGGCAACGGAGGCGGCGCGCCTGGCGCTGCTGGACACCCTGGCCTGCCTGCTGGCCGGGCGCGAGGAGCCCACGGTGGCGGAGCTGGCCGGCGTCCTGCAGCGCGACGCCCTGCCCGGACCGGTGGCGACTCTGCGGCCCGGATTCACCACGGACGCCGCCAGGGCCGCGCTGTTCCACGGTTTCGTCGCCCACGTGCTGGACTTCGACGACTACGACTCGCCGGCCTCGACCCATCCCAGCGCGAGCATCGTCCCGGCCCTGCTGGCGCTGAGCGACCTCAAGCGGGTCAGCCTCGGCGAGATTCTGACCGCCTATGCGGTCGGCTACGAGACCATCATCCGAGTGGGCCAGGCGCTCGGTGGCTACGAGCATTACGCCAGGGGCTGGCATTCGACCTCGACCCTGGGGCCGCTGGGGGCGGCGGCGGCCTCGGCGCGCCTGCTGCGGCTATCGCCCGCCGCCTTCGCCGTCGCGCTGGCGACTGCGACCAGCAGCAGCGCCGGCCTGAAGCTGCAGTTCGGCAACGACGTGAAGCCGCTGCACGCCGGCCTGGCCGCGCGCAACGGCCTGGAGGCCGCGCTCTTCGCCGAGGCGGGCCTGACCGCCAACCCGGCGGTCACCGAGGGGCCCTACGGCTTCCTGGCGCTCTACGGTCAGCCGACGGGCGACCCGGTTCCGGTCGGCGCGCCGCTGGCGCTCGAGGCCTATCCGATCATCCGCAAGCCCTGGCCGAGCTGCGCCTACACCCACCGCACCATCGAGGCTGCGCTGGCCCTGGCCGCCGCGCCGGGCTTCTCGGCCGACGCCATCGTCAGCGGCAGCATCGCGATCCCGGATCCCTACCACCGCGTCGCCTCCTTCGGCCTGCCGGCCAGCCCGCCCGAGGCCCGCTTCAGCCTGCCCTACTGTGCCGCCCGCGCCTTGCTCGAGGGCTGTCTGCTGCCGGAGCACTTCACCGCCGAGGCGGTGCAGGAACCCAGGGTCCGGGCGCTCACCGGGCGGATCGGGGTGGCGCCCTACCAGGCGACCTCCGACCTGGCGGACATGAACGCCGAGGCGCCCGACAGCCTGACCCTGCAGCTCGCCGACGGCTCGACCCTGAGCCACAGCGTCGCCGACGTGAAGGGCGGGCCGCGCCAGGCGATGACGGCGGAGGAGGTCGCCGCCAAGTACCGGGCTTGCGGCGGATCAGCTGATTTCGCCGAACGCCTGCTCGCCTTCCCCTTGGACCGGACCTGGCGTTTCGCCGACGAGGCGGCGCGGGTCTAGCGCAGGCTCGCTCCCCTGCCTGGTCGGTTGCGCCCCAGCGGCGCCCGAGCCACTATCGGCGCCGTGACGGGGCGCCGGGTGGGAGGCCCCGACCAAGGGCCATCGCGAGATCCTGACCATCGGATCCGGCGGCCCGTCAATCCGGGGGGACAGACTTGCACCAGGTCTTCGTAGATCCAGAGAGCCGTGAGCGTGCGTTTCGGAACACCTTGTCGAAAGTCGATCTACCCGATCTGCCCGAGCCCGTCATCGGCAAGGTCAGACAGTCCTATGACATCGATGGCGAGCGCCGGCTTCTCATCGCCACGGACCGCCTGAGCGCCTTCGACCTCAACCTGACCACGATACCCTTCAAGGGGCAGGTGCTGACGCAGCTGTCACAGTTCTGGTTCGAAAAGACCGCGGACCTCTGCCCCAATCACATGATCGCCGTGCCGGACCCCAACGTGATGGTCTGCAAGCGTCTTCGCATGCTGCCGGTCGAGGTCGTCGTGCGGGGCTACCTGGCCGGGACCACCAGCACCTCTCTCCTCGCGATGTACCGGGCGGGGCAGCGGCGCCTCTACGGTCAGGACCTCGACGAGGGCATGCACGACAACCAGCTGCTCGCCCGGCCGATGATAACGCCCACCACCAAGGGGGAGGCCGGGGCGCACGACGTCGCCATCGACCCGACGGAGGTCGTGACGCGGGGCCATGTCGACGCAAGGACCTGGAGCAAGGTCTGCGAACGCGCCACGGCCCTCTTTGCCGCCGGCCAGGCCTGGGCCAAGCAGTGCGGCCTCATTCTCGTCGACACGAAGTACGAGTTCGGCCTCGATGAGGATGGCGATGTCGTCGTGGCCGACGAGATTCACACCCCCGACAGCTCCCGCTATTGGGAGGCGGCGACCTATCGGGACCGCTTCGAGCGCGGGCAAGCGCCGGACAGCTTCGACAAGGACCGGGTCCGGCGCTGGGTGCGCGCCCGTTGCGATCCCTACAAGGACGAGATACCGGAGATCCCGGATGCTGTCCGAGCCGAGACGGCCTCGGCCTATCTGGAGGTCTTTGAGCGCCTGACCGGGGCACCGCTGATCCCGCCGACAGCCGCAACAAGCCCGCAGGAGCGCATTAAAACGGCCGTAACGCGCTATCTTGCCTAGGCGGGCTTCCACGCATGGAGGTGGTGGGGGCAGTGCTCGCCGCTGTCGAGCACGGTGACCATCCGCTCCCAGGTGTTGATCTGGCCGGCGATGTAGGCCTCGCCGAACCTGGCGGCGAAGGCCGCGCCCTTCTCGCCCTTCAGCGCCGCGAGTTCGGCCTTGGCCTCCTCGCGATACCAGGCATTCCGGTTGGTCAGGGCCACATCGACGAAGCCCGCGTCCGCGAGCGCACGCCGGTAGCGGTCGGGCGAGGCCATCCCGAAATCGAGGTCCTCGGCGGCGAGATAGGCCCGCATCTCCGGCGTCGGTTCGCCGTCGTGCGCGATCAGCCAGTCCGACGCCACGAAGACTCCGCCCGGCTTCAGCACGCGGAAGACCTCGCGGGCGAGCGCTTCCTTGTCGGCGATGTGGACGATCGCGTCCTTGCTGAAGACGAAATCAAGGGTCCCGGACTCGATCGGGAAGGGGCCCGGCTCGACCTGGCGGATCTCGATCCGGTCGGAGAGTCCGTGGCGCTCGACCAGCGCGCGGGCCGCGGCGCAGACCGGTGCCTCGACATCGATGCCGATGACTGAGCCCGCGCCGTGCTCACGGACCAAGGCCAGGGTGATGCCGCCCGAGCCGCAGCCGATGTCGAGTCCGGTCTTGCCGGTAATGTCTGCCGGCTCGAGCAGGTGTGCGACCTCGGCCGGTCCGCCGGGCGACAGGTAGCCCTCGCCCCAAAGCGCCTCCAGGAAGCCGATCGCGTTGTCGTCGTAGAGAACCTCGCCACCGGACATGCGCTCTTCCCTCCGGATCGCCTGTGCTGCTTGAGCTAGATCGCCTTGCTGTCGCTGACCGTGTGCAGCGTGACCTTGCGCTCGCTGACGCCGAAGCCGGGGGCCAGGGTGCGCCACTCGGCCAGATGATCGCTCTTGGCGTGGGCCTGCAGGTCTTCCAGGCTCTCCCACTCCTCGCTGATGCGGATCAAGGTGGGGTCGAGGAGGTCGGCCGAATAGGCATAGAGCCGGCAGCCCTTCTCCGCAGAGGAGAGGCGCACGACCTTCTCCATGGCCGGACGGGCTTCCTCCAGCTTGCCTTCGCCGATGCGGAAGGATCCGATGATGGCAAGCATGCTACTTCACCTCTTCTTCGTCGACTTCGTGGGTGATGTCTTCCGGGGCATCCATCGGCAGATCCGCCAGCCCGTGGTCGCCCTCGCGCTCGTCCTCGTCCTCATGCTCGCTTTGCGGCTCGTGGACGGCAAGCTTCTGCGCCTCGCGCGCTTTCAGGGACTCGGCATGCTCGACCGCGGCGTTGAGCTCGGTCTGGGTGCAGAGGCCCAGCAGCACCGGGTCGCGCGGCTTGATGTTCTGGGTGTTCCAGTGGGTGCGGTCGCGGATTGCCTGGATCGTGTTCTTGGTGGTGCCGATCAGCTTGGAGATCTGTGCGTCCTTCAGGTCGGGATAGTGCTTCAGCAGGAAGGCCACCCCGTCCGGCTTGTCCTGGCGCTTGGCGACCGGCGTGTAGCGCGGCCCCTTGGTGCGCTTCAGCGGTTCCGGCAGGTCCTGCTTGCGCATCACCAGGCGGCGCTTGGGGTCCTGCTCGCAGCGTGCGATCTCTTCCTTGGTCAGCTGGTTGTTCATCGTCGGGTCGAGACCCTGGATGCCTTTGGCCACTTCACCGTCGGCGATGCCTTGGACTTCAAGCACATGCAGGTTGCAGAACGCGGCGATCTGCTCGAAGGACAGACCGGTATTGTCGATCAGCCAGACCGCGGTCGCCTTGGGCATCAGGGGTTGAGACATCGAGAAACTCCTTTGGGGGGCGCGGACGAGGCCGGCCTCGGCGCCCGTTGTCTACCGCTTCTGGAGAGCGGTTTGAAGTCTTGTCCAGGAACCGAAGAGATATAGTGGGAGAGCCTCAGCTCTGCAAAGCCCTCTTCACGGCTTTCATTGCGCCAGAGGCGACCCTGACCGTCGAATTTGGAGCAGACAAGGCAGTCGCGAGCGGCCGAGCCTAGCGGGAGGAGGAATCCCCCTCCACTCGCAAAGAGGTTCCAATGCCATTCGGTCATTCGGTTCCCACCCGGCCGCTACCGCCCAGTCCTGACGACACCATGGCGGGCCTGGCCTGGACGCCCTTCCGACTGCAGCGCCTGGAGCGCGTACGCCGGGCGCTCGTCGAGGCAGAGGTCGCAGGCCTGCTGCTCTACGATCCGATCAACATCCGCTATGCCACCGGCAGCCGGAACATGACGGTTTGGACCCTGCACAATGCGGTGCGCTACTGCTTTGTCGCAACAGAGGGGCCGGTCGTCCTCTTCGACTTTCACAACTGCGAGCATCTGAGCCAGGGCCTGGGCACGGTGGACGAGGTGCGTCCCGCGATCTCCTGGTATTACTTCGGCGCCGGCGCACGCGGGCCGGAGAAGGCCAAGCGCTGGGCCGAGGAGATCGCCGACTTGGTGCGGACCCACGGCGGCGGCAACAGCCGCCTGGCGATCGACCGCTGCGACCCCATGGGCAGCTTCGCGCTGCGCGATGCCGGGCTCTCGCTGGTCGAGGGTCAGGACCTGATGGAGGTGGTGCGCGCCAAGAAGTTGCCGGAGGAGCTGGAGCTAATCCGCCAGTCCATGGTGGTCTGCGAGGCTGGGATGGCCCGCATGCAAGAGGCGCTGCGCCCCGGCCTCACCGAGAACGAGCTCTGGTCGCTGCTGCACGAGACCAACATCGCCGAGGGCGGAGAGTGGATCGAGACCCGCCTGCTGACCGCCGGCAGCCGTACCAACCCCTGGTTCCAGGAAGCCTCGGATCGCGCCATCCGGCCGGGCGATCTGGTCGCCTTCGACACCGACCTGATCGGGCCCTTCGGCTACTGCTCGGACGTCTCGCGAACCTTCCACTGCGGTCCCGGCCGGCCGAGCGAGCGGCAGAAGGAGCTCTACGGCCTCGCCTACGAGCAGATCCAGACCAACATCCCGCTGTTCCGCGCCGGGCGCAGCGCGCGCGAGATCGCCGAGGCGGCCTGGCGCATCCCCGACCGCTTCCTGCCCTACCGCTACGGCTCGCTCGCCCACGGGGTCGGACTCTGCGACGAGTATCCGCGCATCTCGCACGCCATCGACTTCGAGGCCAGCGGCTACGACTTCGTGCTGGAGCCGGGCATGACGCTCTGCGTCGAGAGCTACATCGGCGAGCCCGGCGACCGCGAGGGCGTGAAGCTGGAAGACCAGATCCTGATCACCGAGGGCGATCCCCTGGTGCTGTCGACCTACCCCTTCGAGACCGCGCTGCTACCCGCGCGCTGGCTCTAACCGGAGCGAGAAACCATGCCTCCCGAAGCCCTCGACCCGCCCGCCCCCCTGTTCCCGCCGGTCCGCCGGATCGACAGCCGCGCCATGGGACGCAGCGACTGCGATGCCGGCGTCGACTTGGTCGCCCTGCGCACCGAGCGCCTGGCCCGCGTACGCAGCGAGCTGGTCAAGCGCGACCTGGCCGGAGTCCTGCTCTACGACCCGATCAACATCCGCTACGCCACCGGTAGCCGCAATATGGCGGTCTGGACCCTGCACAACGCCGCACGCTCCTGCTACGTGCCGACCGAGGGGCCGGTGGTGCTGTTCGACTACCACAACTGCGATCACCTGAGCGAAGAGCTGGAGACCATCGACGAGATCCGCCGCTCGATCAGCTGGTACTTCTTCACCGCCGGCTGGCGGGTCGAGGAGAAGGTGCAAAAGTGGGCGACGGCGATCGACGACCTGCTGCGCCAGACCGGCGGCGGCAACCGGCGTTTGGCGATCGACAAGTGCGACCCGGCCGGCACCTGGGCGCTGGAGGAGCGCGGGGTCGAGATCGCCGACGGCCAGGAGGTGCTGGAAGAGGCCCGCCTGATCAAGACCGACTTGGAGCTAGCGGCGATGAACCATTCGATCGCGGTGACCGAGATCGGCATGGCGGCGATGCGTGAAGCCCTGCGGCCCGGTATGAGCGAGAACCAGCTCTGGTCTGTCCTGCACCGCGAGAACATCGCCCGTGGCGGCGAGTGGATCGAGACCCGCCTGCTCTCCGCCGGACGGCGCACCAATCCCTGGTTCCAGGAGTGCTCGGCCCACATGATCCGGCCGGGCGACCTGGTCTCCTTCGACACCGACCTGATCGGCCCCTTCGGCTACTGCGCCGACATCTCGCGCACCTTTCACTGCGGGCCGGGCAGGCCCACGGCCGAGCAGCGCCGGCTCTACGGCCTGGCGGTGGAGCAGATCGAGACCAACATCGCGCTGTTGCGCCCCGGCCTCACCTTCCGCGAGATCGCGGACAAGAGCTGGAAGCTGCCGACGACCTGCCAGCCCAACCGCTATTCCGTGGTGATGCACGGCGTCGGCCTCTGCGACGAGTATCCGGCCATCGTCTATGCCGAGGATTTCGACGCCGCCGGCTACGACGGCGAGATACGGCCGGGCATGACCCTCTGCGTGGAGAGCTACATCGGCGAGCTTGGCGGTGCCGAGGGCGTGAAGCTTGAACAGCAGGTGCTGGTGACCGAGCGCGGCTGCGAGCGGCTCTCCCGCTTCCCCTACGAGGAGGACCTGCTGCCCTCGCGGTGGCTCTGACTCGGCGCCTCCCTTGCCGGAAGCGGGCGGGGCGTGTTAGAGGCGCGCCTTCACCGCAAGGAACGAAATAATGAGCGATAGCCAGCCGCAGGTTCCGCCGCAGGCGCCGAGCCCGGGCGCACAGCAGTCCATGCTGATCCTGACGCAGTATGTGAAGGATCTCTCCTTCGAGAACCCGAACTCGCCGATGATCTTCGGCCAGACGCAGAGCAGCCCCAAGATCACCATCTCGGTCGACGTCCGGGTCAACACGATCCAGGAGCGCCTCGCCGAGGTGGTGTTGGTGCTGAAAGTCGAAGCCACGATCGGTGAGAAAAATGCCTTCTTGGTCGAGCTTGACTATGCCGGCATCGTCAACCTGCAGGTCGAGATGAGCGCCGAGGAGACCGAGCGCGCCTACCTGATCGAGGCGCCTTCGATGCTCTTCCCCTTCGCCCGGGCGATCATCGCGACCCTGAGCCGGGACGGCGGCTTCATGCCCTTCCTGATGACCCCGATCGATTTCGAGCAGCTCTACATACAGCGCAACGCAGCCGCGGCTGCGGCAGCCGAGGCGCCGGCGGAGGGAGAGTCCGGTTCGGAGGCCTAGCCTCCCGATCCGGGGAACGTTCCTTCACGCCTTCGCCAACGAGCCTGCGGCGCGCGGCGAAATGGTCTAGACTGGCCGGACCATGAAGAAGCCCGCCCAGGAGCGAGACAGCGAGCGAGACGGCAGGGAAGCGGAGCCCCAGGAGCAGATCGCCGGAGGGCCGCGCCGAGAGGAACCGGCGCGGCCGGTGCTGGTCGACCCCTTCGAAGGTCTGGAGTTCGCTCGTCAAAGCGACACGCAAGCGACATCGCCGCGTCACGAAATTGGTCTAGAAGAACCGACCAGTTCGGACAACGAGCCGGAGTCGGCCAGCGCGTCGGCGTCGGCGCAAGACGCGCAGACCGCCATGCCTCCTCCCAAGGTCCGTCAAGATTCGCTGCTCGCCTACCTGATGATCAGTTTGCCGGTCGGCCTCGCCGGCCTGCTGGCCTTCGCGCTGGGCTGGCTCACCTTCCCGGCGCTGCTGCTGCTGATCGCGGCCAGCCTGGGCGGTGCCTTCATCTTCCTACGTCACCACCGTGCCGAGCTTGCGGGCCTGGCCGGCTACCTCTGGGGCCGGGCCGCCGATCCTGAGCGGCCGGTGATGCCGCCGCCGACCCCGCCGGGCAGCTTGCTGTCCGGGCCGCTTTCCGCCAGCCTGGCCGAGGCCCTGCGCGCCGGGCAGAGCAAGCGCCAGGCCCTTGCCGCCTCCGATGCCGGCAAGGAGGCGATCCTGGCGGCCCTGCCCTATCCGCTGATGACCGTCACCGCCGAGCGCAAGGTGACTCGCGCCAATCGCGCGGCCAAGGAGCTGTTCGACAGCCAGGTCGAGGGCCTGGACCTGATCTCTGTGCTGCGCGAGCCGGCCTTGCTGGCCAGTGCCGAGGCGGTGCTGGCCGGGGCCGAGAGCCGGACCCTGGAATTCACCATCGCCGGCGGCCTGATGCAGCACTTCGTGGCCGACATCCGCCGCCTGCCGCTGGCGCTGCCGGACGGTAGCGTGGCCCTTCTGGCGCTTCAGGACATCACCGCGCTGAAACGGGCCGAACAGCTCCGCGCCGACTTCGTGGCCAATGCCAGCCATGAGCTGAAGACGCCGCTGGCCAGCCTGATGGGCTTCATCGAGACCCTGGACGGGGCGGCGCGCGACGACCCCGAGGCGCGCGCCCGGTTCCTGCCGATCATGGCCGAGCAGTCGGTGCGCATGGCCCACCTGGTCGAGGACCTGCTGTCGCTCTCGCGCATCGAGATGCAGGAGCACACGCCGCCGCGCGAGGTGATTGAGCTGACCCAGCTGATCAAGCGCGTCGCCGCAGCGCTCTCGCTGGAGGCGGAGAAGCGCGGCATCACCCTCGCGGTCCAGTCTGCAACGCCGGTCGCGACCTATGGCGACGAGGAAGAGCTGGAGCAGGTCTTCCAGAACCTGATCGACAACGCGATCAAGTACGGACGGCCCAACACCCGGGTGGCCGTCGAGTTCTCGGCCCAGAAGAGCGAGGCGGCGGCACCCGGAGCGCCCGGCCGGAGCATGGTCTCGGTCTCGGTGATCGACCAGGGTGAAGGCATCCCGCGTGAACACCTGCCGCGCCTGACCGAGCGCTTCTACCGGGTCGACAAGGCCCGCTCTCGGGCCTTGGGCGGTACCGGGTTGGGGCTGGCCATCGTCAAGCACATCGTCAGCCGCCATCGCGGCCGGCTGGAGATCCGCAGCGAGCGTGGCAAGGGATCGGTCTTCACCGTGCACCTGCGTGCCGCCCCGCTGGAGAGCGCCAGGAGCCTGCGAAGCGAAGCGAGGCTCCCGCCGCGTGATGCGGCTGCGGAGTGATCCGACGCAGGCTCCCACCTTCGGGCCGCTCTCTCGATCGAAGGCTGCCGCATCAAACTGCGGCAGCGGCGCTTTCCTCCTTGCCCGTGGCGCTGCAGTGGATAGAGATGGAGGGGGGCGCCGTCGCCCGGGATGAGGACGCAGTGCGTGGTAGAGCGGGAGGAACTGGATGCCCTGGTCGTCAGGGTCGGCAAGCAGCGTGACCGCGCCGCCTTCGCCGCCCTCTTCGACTTCTTCGCGCCGCGCCTGAAGACCTTCCTCATGCGCCAGGGTTCCGAGGAGGCGCTGGCCGAGGATCTGGTGCAGGAGACCCTGCTGACGCTCTGGCGACGAGCCGACAGGTTCGACCCGGCGCAGGCCTCCGCCTCGACCTGGATCTTCACCATCGCCCGCAACAAGCGCATCGACCGCTATCGCCGGGACAGCAGGCCGGACCTCGATCCCTACGAGCCGTTGCTGCAGCCCGAACAGCTTGCGCCGGACGAGGCCTTAACCCAAAAAGAACAGGGCCGGCGTGTGAGAGAGGCGATTTCGGGCTTGCCGCGGGAGCAGGCCGAGCTAGTTCGTATGGCGTACTACGGCGACAAGGTTCAAAGGGCGATCGCACAGGAAAGCGGCATTGCACTGGGGACCGTGAAGTCGCGCCTGCGCCTGGCCATGAAGCGCCTCAGACGCGCTCTGGACGACGGGGTGTGAGGTATTTCCGATGACGGTTCCGATGGAACGCGATGACCTTCTCCTCGCCTACGCCGCCGGGCTCCTTCCCGAGGCGCCGAGCCTCGTCGTCGCCTCTCACGCCTGTCTCTGCAGCGAGGCGCGCAAGGCGCTCTCCACCTACGAGACCGTCGCCGGCAGCCTGCTGGAGGACTGCGAGGAGGCCTGCCTCTCGCCAGATCTTCGCGCCTCGGTCCTGGCCCGGCTGGACGCGGCGCCCGAAGCGCTGCCGGAAACCCCCAAAGGCGACCGGCGGGTGCCGGCACCGCTCCGCCGCTTCGTCGGCGACCGGCTGGAGGCGCTGCCCTGGCGCCGCCTGCTGCCGGGCTTCCGCGTCTGCCAGTTGACCGACTGCAGCGGCGGCACCGCCAGGCTGCTCTGGGTCAGCGGCGGAATGCGGGTTCCCAGGCACACGCATCAGGGGGTGGAGCTGACCCTGGTGCTGCAGGGCGCCTTCACCGACAGCACCGGCACCTATCAGGCGGGCGACCTGCAGCTCGCCGACGAGGCGGTCGACCACGGCCCGCTGGTCGAGAAGGGTGAAGCCTGCCTCTGCCTGGTGGTGACTCAGGCCCCGATCCGTCTCACCGGCGGCCTCGGCCGCCTGGCTAATCGTTTCCTGCGGTACTAGCGCTCCGAATCTTCCGCATCCCGCTGACGTGCGCGGGCAGCTCCTCCACCGGGCCGCCGGCGC
Source organism: Rhodospirillaceae bacterium N.6G (assembly GCA_046233115.1). Classification (GTDB taxonomy): domain Bacteria; phylum Pseudomonadota; class Alphaproteobacteria; order Kiloniellales; family JACOMY01; genus JACOMY01. The sequence goes on from JBJXHM010000002.1 coordinate 496,745, forward strand.
GGACCGCCCTGGGCGCGAAGCGGCCGAGGCTGATGTAGCGGTCGTACATCACCAGGGCGGCGGCCAGGCTGACGTTGATGCAGAAGCGGGTCGGGATCTTCACGATGAAGGTGCAACGCGCCTGCGCCTCCGGCGACAGGCTGCCCCGCTCCGGGCCCAGGATGTAGGCCGCGGCCAGGGGGTGACGGAAGCTCGGCAGGTCGATGGCGTCGTCGGTCAGCTCGACGCCGACCAACTGGCAGCCGCGCGGCAGCTCCATCTCCTCAAGGCTGCCGTATTCGAAGATCGGCAGGTGCTGCTGCGAATCGGCGGTGTCCGCTAGACGGACCTCCCGGCTCTTGAATTCTGCGTCGATGGTGAAGGCGTAGGTGGCACCGAAGGCGTGGGCCGTGCGCAGCAGGGCGCCCAGGTTCATCGGCTTGCTGATGCGCTCCACCCCGATCGAAAAGTATCCGCGTAGCTCGTTCATGGCGGCCGCAGCTTGCAGCAGAGGCTGACAAGGAGCAAGGTCCGCCCCAGATGAAGGGCCTGCAAGAGACCCCTGAAGAAGCGTGACTCCTCCTGGAGGTACCATGGCACCCGATCCAGCCGAAGCCACAGCGGCCAATCCACTGTTGGTTGAAATCACCCGAGGCCCGCTGGCCGAAAGCCGTCACCGGGCCGCCTATGCTCTGGTTGATACCAGCGGCCGGGTGCTGCGTTCGGCCGGCGACATCGAACGGCCGGTCTATCCGCGCTCGGCGATCAAGTCGCTGCAGGCGCTGCCGCTGATCGAGAGCGGTGCAGCGACTGCTTTCGGGCTGTCGCAGGAGGAGGTCGCGCTGGCCTGCGCCAGCCATCAGGGCGAGGCCCGCCACGTCGAGGCGGTGGCGGCCTGGCTCGCCCGCCTCGGCCTCTCGGAGGACGACCTGGAGTGCGGCCCGCAGCTCCCCGAGCGCCCGGAGAGCCTGGAAGCGCTCTACGGTGCCGGCGGCAAACCCAGCCGGCTGCACAACAACTGCTCGGGCAAGCATACCGGCATGCTGACCCTGGCGCTGCACCTGAAGGCGCGCACCAAGGGCTACCTGAAGATCCACCATGCCGTGCAGCAGCGTATCATCGGTGTCCTGGAAGCCATGGCCAGCGTCGACATCGGCCATGCGCCCTGCGGCATCGACGGCTGCGGCATCCCGACCATCGCGCTGCCGCTGGCGAACTGGGCCCTGGCCATGGCGCGGCTGGGCAACCCGGACGACCAGCCGGATTCGCGGCAGGAGGCCTGCCGCGTGGTGCGCAAGGCCGTCGCCGCCGCGCCTTTCATGCTGGGGGGCACCGGTGACTTCGTCAGCGAGGTGACCGCCGTGCTGGGCGAGCGTGCGCTGGTGAAGAATGGGGCCGAGGGCGTGTTCTGCGCCTCCTTCCCGGGGCTGGGCCTGGGTCTGGCGCTGAAGGTGGACGACGGGGCGGCACGGGCCGCGCGGGTGCTGATGGGCCGCATGCTGCTGTCCCTCGGCGTGCTGAGCGAGGCTGAGGCCGAGACCCTGAACGAGACTCTGGCGCCGCCAGTCAGGAACCGCGCCGGCCTCGTCGTTGGTGAGGAGCGGGCGCTTGGCCCCGAGGACTGGACCGAAGCTCACGGAGGCCATGCATGAGCGCGATGCGGGCACTGATCTGCGCGGAGCCTGGTCCCGAGGGAAACATCGAACTGAGAGAGGTGCCGCGGCCCGAACCTGGGCCGGGTGAGGTGCTGCTGCGAATCCGCGCCGCCGGGGTGAACTTCGCAGATACCCTGATGTTGACCGGGCGCTATCAGGACACGCCCGAGGCGCCCTTCGCACCGGGACTGGAGGCGGCCGGCGTGATCGTGGCGGTGGGCAGCAAGGTCTCCGGCTGGCGCGAAGGCGACCGGGTGCTGGCCTTTCTCGACCATGGCGGCTTCGCCGACTACGCCATCGCGCGGGCCGGCGACCTGCATGCGCTGCCGGCGTCGGTGGACGATGCCACGGCGGCGGCCCTGGGCATCACTTACGGCACCGCGCACGGCGCCCTGGTCTGGCGCGCCGCCATCCAGCCCAAGGAGTGGCTGGTGGTGCATGGTGCTGCCGGCGGCACCGGCCTGGCCTCGGTCGAGGTCGGCAAGGCGCTGGGGGCCCGGGTCATCGCCACGGCCGGTGGACCGGACAAGCTCGCGATCGCGGCCGAGCATGGCGCCGATGCCCTGATCGACTACCGCAAGGAGGATCTGCGTGAGCGCATGAAGGCCCTGACCGCCGGACAGGGCGCCGACGTCATTCTCGACCCGGTCGGCGGGTCGGTCTTCGACGCCTCCCTGCGCGCGCTGGCCTTCGAGGGGCGGCTGGTGACCCTGGGTTTTGCCGGCGGCAGCGTCCCACAGGCGCCGGCCAATATCGTGATGGTGAAGAACGTCTCGCTGATCGGCTTCTACTGGGGCGCCTATCGACGCCGGCAGCCGGGACGGGTGGCCGAGCAGATGCGCGCGCTCTTCACCTGGTTACTGGAGGGGCGGCTGCAGCCGCGGGTCTCCAACAGCCTGCCCCTGGAGCAGGGCGAGGATGCCCTGGAGCTGCTGAAGGCGCGCAAGGCGACAGGCAAGGTGGTGCTGACCCTGGGGGAGGATCTGTGAGCGTCGAGACGGGAACTCAGGACGACCCTCTAGCTGCTCAGTACGAGGCCTATCCCTACCCGCCGCGAGACCCGGCGGAGGAACGCAAGCGGCTGATCGTCGGCTCGCCCAGCGATCTGCGCGAGATCGTCCACTACCTGCGCGCCGGCCGCTTCGAACCGGCCCGCCCCTTTCGCGCGCTGATCGCCGGCGGCGGCACCGGGGACGCCGCGATCATGCTGGCCCAGCAACTGGCCGACGCCGGCGCCGGGCAGGCCGAGGTGGTTTATCTCGACCTCTCCGCCGCCTCGCGCGCGGTGGCCGAGGCGCGCGCCAAGGCGCGCGGCCTGAAGAACCTGCGCTTCGTCACCGGCCGGCTGGAGGAGCTGGAGGCTCTGGCGCCGGGCCCCTACGACTACATCGACTGCTGCGGCGTGCTGCATCATCTGCCCGATCCGCCCGCGGGGCTGGCGGCCCTGACCGCGGCGCTTGCCGAGGACGGCGGGATCGGGCTGATGCTCTATGGTCACCTCGGCCGCAGCGGCGTCTACGAGCTGCAGGACCTCCTGCGTGTGCTGGCCGGCGATGCGCCGCTGGCGGTGCAGGTCACCCTGGCGCGCCGCCTGCTGGCCAAGCTGCCGGAGACCAATCGCTTCCGCCGCAATCCCAACCTCTATGACCATCGGCAGAGCGATGCGGCCCTGGTCGACCTGCTGCTGAACCGGCGCGACCGGGCCTACAGCGTGCGCGAGATACTGGATCTGCTGGCCGGCGCCGGCCTGCGGGCGGTGACCTTCCTGCCGCGCGCGCTCTACCAGCCGGAAAGCCACCTCGCCGACCCGGAACTGGCCAAGCGCTTCCAGGCGCTCTCGCCCGAGGCCCGCCTGCAGGCGGCCGAGGACCTGGCCGGCAACATGAAGACCCATCTCTTCTACGCGACCCGGATTGCCAACAGAGACTGCGAGGCGAAACTGGACGAGGCGGCGGTGCCGCTGCTGACCAAGCACAAGGGCGCCGATTTGGCCCGCGCCGCCCAGCAGGAGCTCTCGATCAAGGCGACGATCGAGGGCACGGCCTTGCGCCGCCGCTTGCCGCGTCTGGGCCCGGCGATCCTCTCGCGCATCGACGGGGAGCGGGATCTGCGGGCGATCCGCGAGGACCTGCAGGCGGCCAATCCCAAGGTGGACGCGGACCGCTTCGCCAAGGAGATGGCAGAGGTCTATGAGGCCCTGCACGGTCTGAACCTGATGTTGTTGCGCCGGCCGTCCTGACAAAGCGCAAGCTTGGAAGCGTGCGCCCGGTTCGACTACTCTCCAACTCGAGAGGAGAGTTGGATGGAACGTCGCCTCGCCGCCATTCTTGCCGCCGACGTGGTTGGCTACTCGCGCCTCATGGGCGCGGACGAGGCGGGTACCTTCGGGCGTCTGACCGCGCTGCGCGAAGAGGTGGTCGCGCCGAAGGTTGCCGAGCGTCAGGGACGCATCGTGAAGCTCATGGGCGACGGCATCCTGGCCGAGTTCGGCAGTGTGGTCCAGGCGGTGGACTGTGCGGTCGAGATACAGCGCCTGGTGATCGAACGTGAAGCCGCGCTGCCCGAGGATGACCGCATCCGTTTGCGGATCGGCGTCAATCTGGGAGACGTGATCGTCGAGGCGGCCGACATCTATGGGGACGGCGTCAACGTCGCCGCCCGCTTGGAAGGCCTCGCCGAGCCGGGCGGCATCTGCCTGTCGGGGCCTGCCTACGACACGGTCGAGGGCAAGCTCGATCTCGCCTTCGAGGAGCTTGGTCCGCAGCCGATGAAGAACATCGCCCGGCCGGTGCGGGTCTACCGCGTGCGTCCGGCAGTAGCACCGACCGCTAAGACCGCACGGCCCGCACTGGCGCCCAAGCCTTCGCGGCGGCCCGCCATTGCCGTTCTGCCCTTCGTCAATCTCTCGAGAGACGCCGATCAGCAGTACTTCTCCGATGGCGTGACGGAGGATGTCTCGACCGAGCTCACCCGGTTCCGCACCATCGAGGTATTGGCGCGCCAGTCAGCCTTCGCACTGCGCGACCAGTCCGCGGACCTGCGCGCGGCGGTGGCGCGGCTGGGTGCTGACTATGTGCTGGAGGGCAGCCTGCGCAGGGCCGGCAACCGCATCAGGCTGACGGCGCAGTTGATCGAGGTCGGTAGTGGCAGGCAGGTCTGGGCGGACCGCTACGACCGGAGTTGGACGACATCTTCGCAATCCAGGACGAGCTGGTGCACGCCATCGTCGCCACCCTGGTCGGACACCTGGAGAACAGCAGCCACCAGAGAGCGCTGAGGAAACCGCCCGAAAGCCTGGTGGCCTACGACCACTATTTGCAGGGTCTGTGGTGCGACCGGAGGTATGACCTGGAGAGTGCCCGTGCCGGCCGTCGTGCCCTGGAACAGGCCATCGCTCTGGATCCGAACTTCGCCAGGGCCTATGGCGTGCTGGCAACTCTGATCATGTCGGAGAACTGGTTCGTGGGTGTCTTAGAGCAGATCGCGATCAGGTGGAATCACCTGACTGCGTGAATCTGCTCTATCTTTCAAAGTTGTAGAGCAGGATTCAGACGGCAAATCGTTTCGATTTGACGTCATCCTGCTCTAGAGCCGGCATCCGATGCGGTGCTGGCGATCGCGCCCAAGGCGGTGGAACTCGATCCCGGCGACGGTGACTGCTTTGCCAACCTCGCGGTCGTCCACCTCGATCGCCGCGAGTTTGAGGAAGCGCGCTCCAACTTCGACAAGGCTTTCAGTCTGAACCCGCATGATTCGGCGACTTGGTCGCACTACGCCTGGTACCTGGTGAGCGCGGGAGAGCCTGGCGAGGCGCTCGCCTCTCTGGACCGGCGGGCGGCGATCGATCCGCACCTGCCGAACTGGCACTGGGATATCAGGGCCGAGGCGCTCTACGGACTCGGGCGCTACGAGGAGGCCGCCAGCACCTTGGAACACAAGGGGGTCCGGTACTTCTATAGCTTCGGGAAGCTAGCCGCCTGCTATGGCCAGCTCGGACGCAGAGAAGAGGCTGCCAAGGCCTGGCAGCAGATGCTTGCCATCAATCCCGCAGCGACGCTTGCTTCCGTTGGCGAGGGGATCGGCTTTCTCAAGCAGGCGGATGCCGACCATTGGACGGAGGGGCTGATAAAGGCCGGTCTCGGTTCCTAGGGCACAGCGGCGCCGCTACTTCCGGCGCAGCGGCAGGATGCCGGAGGCGAAGAGGATGCCGCCGGTGACCACGGAAACACCCGCAATGGCCAGCAGCGAGGGCTCCTCGCCCAGGATCGGCCAGGCGAGGATCAGGGTGAAGGCCGGCACCGCGGCCATGAAGGCGGCCATGGTCGTGGCCCCCAGGATCCGTGTGGCCAGGGTGAAGCAGGTGACGCCGCCGAGCGAGACCATGAGGCCCTGATAGGTGCCCTGCAACAGTACCTCGTTCCAGGGCCAGTCCTCGATGGGCAGGGTTTTCAAGGTGCCGGGCAGAGCAAGCAGGTAGACAGGTAGATAGCAGAGCAGTCCGCCGACCAGCACGGAGGCCAGCACCTGACGCTGGGTCACGTTCCAGGCACGCGCCGCCACCATGTAGCTGGAGAGCGACAGGGCGGTGCCGGCAAAGAAGAGGTCGCCGATCCAGGTGCCGGGCGGGGCCAGCAGCAGGCCGTCCCCGGCCATGAAAATAGACCCCACCAGAATCAGAGAGACGCCGAGAAGACGGGCCCGGCTGGCCCGTTCGCGCAGCAGCAGCACACCCATCATCAGGGTGACGAGGGGCAGCAGCCCATTGACCAGGACACCGGCATGAGCCGCTGGCGCGTACTGGAAGCCGACGTAGACCACCAGCGCATAGGGAGGCCCGAAGGTGACGATCAGGAACAGAGCGCGGGTGAGCTTCAGGCCGCTCAGGCCCCAGACCAGGGCAAAGGGGGCGAGCAGCGTGCCGCCCACCCCCCAGCGCAGCAAGGTGATGTCGTAGATCGTGAGGCTCTGCTGCACGCCATAGCGCGACACCAGAATCCAACCGGTCCAGATGAAGGTGACACAGAAGGCGAGTGTATAGCCGAGCCAGAGCGGCCCGTTCGACACCACGCTCGCCCGTGCGGTGCCTGCGGTCTGTTCGGCGGCACTCACGTGGGCATCGCTGCGAGAGAATCCTTCCTCTCGTCTCTGCCTCGCATCACCTGCGGCAAGGTCTCGTCACGCCTCAGGAGGCGTCGCGGTCCAGTCCCAGGTCGCGCAGCAAGCGGCGGCTGACGCCGGCACGGTTGCGGTCGAGCCGGCCGGCCAGGCGCTGCACTTCGATCTCGGCCATACCCGGAATGGTTCCGTCGGCGACGTAGGGGCGGTTGAACTTCATTTTGGAACCTCTTCAGAGTCGCGCGTGTGTCCGCGTTGGACCCGTTCGTTTGGACGCTTGTCATCACATATACGAACTCCGAGAGGGCAGCGGTTAGGGTCCGCTACCGCGGCCGCTATGCATAGAATGCAGATCCCGGCGGTGCTGCCATGCGGTTTTTTGGAAGGGGTCTTGTTCCCTGGAGGGAAGCCTCATCGCGAGTATTTCTCCCCAATTTTTTGAATTAAATTCAATATAATTCAATCATTAAGGTTCATTAAGGTGCCGTTGGCGATCAATGCGCGTCGAAGTGGCGAACCTGGTCTAGGTAGCTGGGGGCTGAGGCCACCAAGGCCTGGGCCTCCTGATGTAGAGCCGCAGCTCTCTCGCGGTCTCCGAAGGGAATTTTGGTCTCGATGGCTATGGCTTTGCGCAGGGCTCGCAACAGGGAGCCGGCGTCCGCATTGACGCGCATGTGGTCCAATCCTTCGTCGATCAACCTGCGCGCGTTGCGTCGCTGCAGCAGGAGGGCAAGTGGCAACGCCAGATGGACCTGGGCGTCGGCAATGGCCGAGTCTGTCGCACCAGCGCGCTCCAACTGGTGCAGGGCTGCCCTGAAGTCAGCCGCACTCGCAATCGGGTTGAAGAGGCGCAGACAAATCGATCCGCGGATCAGCAGGATGTTGCTCTGATTGGCTTCGAGGCCCCTGTGTCGATCCAGAAATCCGAGCAGGGAACGGAATGCCAGGTAGCGCATGGCTTTGTTCGGAATACGCTGAATCAACGAGTAGTTGGCACTGGTGACTGCGCCCAGCGGCATCTTTCGCGGCGCGGTATCCGAAGGAGGCAAGTCCTGCTTCTGCCGTAGCGTCCAAAGGCCGGTCGCGGCAGCGACGGCGCCGAGATGCACGTGCGTGTGCAGGCTGTACCAGGAGGACGTGGAAATCCATTCCGACAAGAGGCGATCCCAGGCCATCAGCACTTGCGGGTCTCGTGTCTTGTGAGGTGACGAGGGCAGCAACTCCCGCACGGCGACCCACAGCCGCGAGAGCTTGACATGCAGGTCTTGCTCGGCAGGCAGGCTGTCTAGCGCGGCGCGCGCGGCATCGAGGTCGGGGCGTCGCTCTTCGACCCTCAGGTCTCCGAGGAAGGGTAGCAGCATCTTCTGTGAGCGGATCGAATCGTAGGATGCGCGCAGAACAGCCAGGCCCTCGGTCAGAGGCAGGCTGCTGTCCCTTGCCTGCCGCTGCGGTGTCGCTGCCTGAAGGCTGGCGCAAAACCCCAGGGCGGCGGTTAGCAATTCTTCTGCGTTCGCCGCGGGTTGGAGAGGAATGGAGCGGCCCACGCACCGTATGAAGCCCATCGTTTCCGAATCGGGTTTGAAGGACGGCAGGGCGCAAAGGAGGATGGGCTTGGCTTGAAGGAGCGCCGAGAAGACCTCCAACTCAAAGTGCTTGGCGCGGAAGACCTGGTCTTGCGCCTGAACCGACGAGCCGACGGCGCCGGATAGGACGCAGACCATGGCGTCGCAGGTGGCCAGTTCGTTGAGGCAGAGGTCGGAAACCTCGATTGCGTTCGGCCTATCCAACAGCGGCTTGGGCACGAACCCGTCGATCAGACGGGTGTCCTCGGCAATGAGCACCCGATGCCCCTCTGCGTAGAGGGCCTCGGCGAGGCGTACGCGCAGGTCGCGGTTGTCACTGTAGGTCGAAGAGATGAAGATCCTGAGCGACATCGGCCCGATCGCTCCCCTGTAGGCAAGAAGAGGGGCTGCTTGACACAAGAAAATAGAAACACGACTCAATAATACTATTTTATGTAACGGACGGCCAGCGTCAAACGGGTGCCGCCAAAGCCTTTGCGACGATGTGCGAAAGCTCGAAGGGGGACAGACTCGGATCGTTGAGGTGGTCAAAGTCCGGTCGCGTCAGGCCCGGTGGCAGGTCGCCGCTGCGATCGATTTCCTGCCAGATCAGCCGCGCCGCGCCGCCCGTGGCGCCAATAGGCAGCACGGTCCTGCCCAGATCGCGTGCCAGCCGATACTCCTCCAGCACGCCCGGCGCCGTTTCGACCCCGGAGGCCGTCGTCTCGCGCAGGCCGGAGATGAAGATGCAGGTGCCCGCCTGTCTCACCAGGCTTTCCCGATAGCGTGTCTTGAAGTCATCGGCATCCGTTCCCGGCGGCACCTCTCGAGGAAAGGGCCGCAGCAGCAGGCTTCGCTCTAGATTGGGCGCACTTTGTTGCATGATCACGCCGAGCGCGCCCGAGATCGCTGCACTGCCGACGACGAGGCCGTAGCCCGAGACCAGGCGTTTTTGGCTTTCGGCGACGATCCTGCCCACGTCTCGTGCCACCGCCTCGACCGCCAGCCTGGTCGAACTGGATGGCGTGTCGGGAAAGCTGCCGGAAACGAAGACGCTCTTCGAGGCTAGCCGATTCTCGACCCTGTGTAGTATGTCGTCGATATCCTCGTATTCCTCCACCTCGACGCAGTCGATGCCGTAGCGCTGCAGATCGTTGACCCATAGGTCATGGCGGATGCAGTCGATCCGATAACGCTTGCGCGATCCGGTTCCGCCGGCGAGCTTCGGTCGGCGCACGATGGCGTAGTGTTGCGGGCCGTTTTCGCGAAAGGCCTCTCGGATGCTGGCGAAGAGGTGCGCAATGTTCGGGTCGGTGAAGCTGAAACCCAAGAACAGAAACTGCTTGGTCACCAGATCTCCGGTCAGAACCTGTAGAAAGCCCGGCCGCTCGCGTCGATAAAGCTCGTAGTCATCTTTGGCGATGACCACGCCTGCAGCATCGTCGACCGATCCATGCATCTTGTAGAGCACGCTGTGCGCCCAGGGGTCATCGATGCTGAGGTGATTGTTTTGGTACTTGACGTCGAGGACCTTGTTCTCTGCGGGCCAAGCAAGTTCGGCAAGGCGATCGTAGTTGGTGGTCCAGACATGCCTGATCGGTAACCGGGCGAGCACATGGAACGGGAGCGGCGCGTCTGGTCTTGGAGGAAACTGCCGCGCGATCAGTCGGCTGAGCTTGGAACGATTGCCGGCGCTCTTGTTGACGCTGTATTGCGCGACGGCGGCAAGGTCGCTCTCCTCATCGATGTCTAGGCCAAGCTCCTGTGCGAGATCACGCAAGAGCTGGCGCCAGTCCGGATAACCCGCGCGCCGGGATAGCCCGGCGCCGATGAAGACAGCGGCGACACCGCGATCCAGGCTGTCGCTCCATGCATCGACGAATGCTTTTGCGTCTACCACGATCCCCCCCCCCGCACACTGCAGTAACCCCGCACGGCAGCGTGTCATATCCGCAGCTTTCAGAGGAGTCGGTTTGTATTCTTTAGCCTAGCCGCTGGGTGGCCATCCTGTTCACGGGTAAGTCCGGAGTAGGCGAAATCACCTGCGACGGCGATTTGCTTCGCCAAATGAAAGTCTGGCGCATGGCGGATGCATGGCGAAGAGGGGCTAGGGGACCAGTTTCTTCGCCAGGAAGGTCATGGTGTCCTCGCCGGGATACTCCGGCAGGACCGCGAAGGGCTCGTAGCCGTGGCGGGGGTAGTAGCCGGGCGCCTCCAGGGTCAGGCTGATCAGCCAGGAGTTGCGGGCGCCCAGTGCCATCGCCTGGCGCTCGGCCTCGGCCAGCAGGGCGCCGCCGACGCCCCCGCCCTGGCAAGCCGGGTCGACCCAGAGCGTGTCGACGTAGAGCCAGGCGTACTTGACGTAGCCCAGCAGCCCGCCCTTCAAGGTCTCGCCGTCGCGCGCGGCCAGGCGGACCTCGTGCCGCTCGATCAGTGCCAGGTCCATGCCGCGCGTCATCATCTTGCCGGCGTTGCTGTCCTTCAGGCCGGCCTTGATCGCCTCGATCTCGGCATGGTCGCCGGCCGAGAGGGTCTCGATCTCCAGGGGCATCAGCGTCCTCCGAAATAGTCCGTCAGGCGGTCGAGGCCGGCGCCGACCGTCGCCGCACTGGCCGCGAAGCAGAGCCTGAGGCTGCCCTCGCCGCCGGGGCCGAAGGCGCTGCCGGGGGCGAGCCCGACCCGCGCCTTGGCCAGGATCTCCTTGGCGCCGGCCAGGCTGTCGTTCATGCCCTCGACGGCGAAGAGCGCGTAGAAGGCACCCTCCGGTGCCTTCAGGCGGATGCCGGGCAGGCCGGCCAGCGCCTGCACCACGCGGTCGCGCTGGCGGTGGCAGTGCGCCACCTGCTCGGCGACGAAGGCCTCGCCCTCCTCGATCGCGGCCAGGCAGCCGTACTGCGCGAAGTGCGAGGCGCCGGAGGTGGTGTACTCGATCAGTTTCTCCAGCACCGGGCCGAAGCCCGGCGGATGCACCAGCCAGCCCATGCGCCAGCCGGTCATGGCCCAGGTCTTGGAGAAGGACTGCAGCACCACCACCGGATCGTCGGGCTCGGCCAGCGACAGTAGGGAGGGCGCGGCCCCGCCCGGCCCCGGCTCGCTGCCGTAGTAGAGGCGGGTGTAGACCTCGTCGGCGATGAACCAGACGCCGTGACGCCGGCAGAGCTCCAGGATCTGTGCCTGCTCCGCCCGGCTCGCGACCCAGCCGGAGGGATTGCCCGGCGAGGCGCAGAACAGCGCCTTGACGCCGGAGGCCAGCACCGCCGCCAGCTGGTCCATGTCCAGATGAAAGCCGCCGTCCGCAGCCTGGCTGAGCGGCACCGGCACCACCTCGGCGCCCTGCAGTTCCACCGCCGCCATGGCGTTGGGCCAGATCGGAGTCACCACCGCCACCCGGTCGCCGGTTTCGGCGAAGCAGGCCATCAGGGTGGCGACGCCGGCCATGCCGGAGGAAACCAGGCTCACCCGCTCCACGTCGATCTCGGTGCCGTGCAGGCGACTCTCGTAGCGGGCGATGGCCTGGCGCAGGGGCGGGATGCCGCGCTTGGGCGGATAGCCGGTGTGGCCCTCGTCCAGGGCGCGCTTGGCCGCCGCGGCGATGAAGGCGGGCGTGGGCTGGTCGCCCTCCCCGACCCAGAGCGGGATCACGTCCTTCTGGCCATAGCCTTCCAGGAAGACCTCGTGGATGCCGGACAGCTTCAGTCCGGCCACCGGCGCCGTGATCGGCAGGGGAAGATCGATGCTGGTCATGGTGAAGCTCTCTAGCGGTAGGACCGGCGGCGCGAAAGCGCAGATTTGTCGGGATACACTTGCCGGAAGGCTCAGGGTGAGGAGGGAGCCCGGCGATAGTGGTAGCGGTAGACCTCGCGCGCGAAGCCCAGCTTGCGATAGAGCGCGATGGCCGGCGCGTTCTCGGCCTCGACCTGCAGGCAGGCGGCGGTGGCGCCCCCGGCCTGCGCCCAGGCGAGCAGGGTCTCCAGGGTACGGCGGCTGTGGCCGCGGCTGCGCGCCCGGCTGTCGGTGAAGACGGACTCCAGGGTCATCAGCGGCCCCTGCCGTACGGCAAAGGCCATGGCCACCGCCCGGCCCTCCTCGCGGCAGGTCGCGAAGGCGGCCGGCAGCGCGAGGCGGCCGACGATGCGGCGGTAGAGCTCGGCCTGCTCGGCGCTGAGGCCGCCGAGGGCCGCGCGGGCGGCGAGCCAGGTCGGGCTCGGCGCCGCCTCCAGGGTGACCGCCTCGTCGGGGGCGAAGGTCGCTCCCTCCAGCGAGCGGTAGAGCGAGAGAGTGTGCCCCTCCGCAGTGAAGCCGCGCTCCTCCAGCAGGCGCTCCTGCTCGGGGGCGAGAAAGTCGGGCAGGCGGACGAAGAGCGGCTGGCCGGCGGCGGCGTAGAGCTCGGCCGCCAGCTCCAGTACCGGGGCAAGTCCGCCTGCGGCGGGACCCAGCGGGTTCACCGAGTTGGCGCGCCGGGTGAAGCCGCCGGAGATGCGGATCATCCAGTCGCCGCTCAGCACCTGGCGCAGCGGCGGCCAGGCATTGCTGCAGATCTCGTCGATCGGCCAGGCGGGGTCGCTGGCGGCCGTCCGAATACCAGACCTTACCTGGCTGCGGCTTGCCTGCACTTCCATTCCAGGGATGAACCTCCTAATAGAATGGCGACGGCCCGCAGTGGCCGCCTACCGCGGGTTCGGTCGCTACCGCTCGCGGCGCGTGGACGCGGCTTGCCGCGTTCGACGAGTCAAACGGTCTCAACCCAAGAGGAGGAATACCATGTCCCTCGGTAAAGACACGCTCGCAACGCGCCGCACCTTGGAAGCAGCCGGGCGAAGCTATGACTATTACTCCCTTCCCGTCGCCGAGGAAACGCTCGGCGATCTCTCGCGCCTGCCGTTCAGCCTGAAGGTACTGCTGGAGAACCTGCTGCGCTACGAGGACGGGCAGAGCGTCACCGTCGACGACATCAAGGCGCTGGGCGCCTGGCTGAAGGATCGCCGCGCCGACCGCGAGATCGCCTACCGCCCGGCCCGCGTGCTGATGCAGGACTTCACCGGCGTGCCGGCGGTGGTCGACCTGGCGGCGATGCGCGCTGCCATGGTGGACCTCGGCGGCGACCCGCAGAAGATCAACCCGCTCTCGCCGGTCGACCTGGTCATCGACCACTCGGTCATGGTCGACGAGTTCGGCACCCCCAAGGCCTTCGAGGATAACGTCGAGCTGGAGTTCGAGCGCAACGGCGAGCGCTATGCCTTCCTGCGCTGGGGCCAGACCGCCTTCGATAACTTCCGCGTGGTGCCGCCGGGCACTGGCATCTGCCACCAGGTGAACGTCGAATACCTGGCGCAGAGCGTCTGGACCAAGGAGGTCGATGGCAAGACCATCGCCTATCCCGACACCCTGGTCGGCACCGACAGCCACACCACCATGGTGAATGCGCTGGCGGTCCTGGGCTGGGGTGTGGGCGGCATCGAGGCCGAGGCCGCGATGCTGGGCCAGCCGGTCACCATGCTCCTGCCCGAGGTCGTGGGTTTCCGCCTCACCGGCAAGCTGCGCGAGGGGGCCACCGCCACCGACCTGGTGCTGACCGTGACCCAGATGCTGCGCGCCAAGGGCGTGGTCGGCAAGTTCGTGGAGTTCTGCGGCCCCGGCCTCGCCGGCCTCTCGCTCGCCGACCGGGCCACCATCTCCAACATGGCGCCGGAGTACGGCGCCACCTGCGGCTTCTTCCCGATCGACGCCGAGACCCTGCGCTACCTGCGCTTCACCGGCCGCGAGGAGGCCCGGGTGCAGCTCGTCGAGGCCTATGCCAAGGCGCAGGGCATGTGGCGCGAGGACAACGATCCCGACCCGCACTTCACCGACATGCTGGAGCTGGACCTGGCCACGGTCGAGCCCAGCCTGGCCGGTCCGAAGCGCCCGCAGGACCGGGTCGCGCTGTCGTCGATGAAGGCGAATGCGCTGGCGGCCATGGCCGATGGCGGCGTCGGCGATCCCTCGGTGCGCGTGGACGTCAAGGGCCGCAACCACGACATCGGCCACGGCGACGTGGTGATCGCGGCCATCACCTCCTGCACCAACACCTCCAACCCCTCGGTGCTGATCGCTGCCGGCCTGGTGGCGCGCAAGGCGCGGGCCAAAGGCCTCTCGGTGAAGCCCTGGGTCAAGACCTCGCTGGCCCCCGGCTCGCAGGTGGTGACCGACTATCTGGAGGCTGCCGGCCTGCAGGACGACCTCGACGCCATGGGCTTCGACCTGGTGGGCTATGGCTGCACGACCTGCATCGGCAACTCCGGCCCGCTGCCGGAGGCGATCCACAACACCATCGAGCAGAACGGCCTGCACGTCGCTGCGGTGCTTTCGGGCAATCGCAACTTCGAGGGCCGGGTGCATCCGCTGACCCGGCTGAACTACCTGGCTTCGCCGCCGCTGGTGGTGGCCTACGCGCTGGCGGGCAGCACCACCCTGGATCTGAACAACGATCCGCTCGGCACCGGCAGCGACGGCCAGCCGGTCTACCTGAAGGACATCTGGCCGACCACCAAGGAGGTCCAGGACCTGCTGGAGGCCACGCTCTCGGCCGAGATGTACAAGAGCCGCTATGCCAACGTCTTCGAGGGCCCGAAGCAGTGGCAGGCGGTGCAGGTTTCGGGCGGCGAGACCTACAGCTTCGAGGACGGCTCCACCTACGTGCGCTTCCCGCCCTTCTTCGAGGGGATGAAGCCGGAGCCAGCCGCGGTGACCGACATCGTCGGGGCGCGGCCGCTGGCGGTGCTGGGCGATTCCATCACCACCGACCACATCTCGCCGGCCGGCTCGATCAAACGCGACAGCCCGGCAGGCGAATACCTGATCGAGCATCAGGTGCGCCCGATCGACTTCAACTCCTATGGCTCGCGGCGCGGCAACCACGAGGTCATGATGCGGGGCACCTTCGCCAACATCCGCATCAAGAACGAGATGGTGCCGGGCAGCGAGGGAGGCGTCACCAAGCACCTGCCTTCGGGCGAGGTCATGCCGATCTACGACGCCGCCATGCGCTATCAGGCGGACGGCGTGCCGCTGGTGGTGGTGGCCGGCAAGGAGTACGGCACCGGCTCGTCGCGCGACTGGGCGGCCAAGGGCACCCTGCTGCTGGGCGTGAAGGCGGTGATCGTCGAGTCCTTCGAGCGCATCCACCGCTCCAACCTGGTCGGCATGGGCGTGCTGCCGCTGCAGTTCAAGGACGGCGCCACGCGCAAGAGCCTGGGCCTCACCGGTCAGGAGATCTTCGATCTCACCGGGATCGCTGCCGAGATCAAGCCGGGCATGGACGTGGCCTGCACCATCCATCGGCCGGACGGCAGCAGCGAGGCGATCAGCCTGCTCTGCCGCATCGATACGGCCGACGAGGTCGCCTACTACAAGAACGGCGGCATTCTCTCCTACGTGCTCCGCAACCTGATGGCTGCCTAGAGCAGATCGCGATCAGGTGGACTCACCTGATCGCGTGAATCTGCTCTGTCTTTCATCCTGCTCTAGCCTGGGTTGGCTGCAAAAGAGACGGGGCGGGTCGAGTGATCGACCCGCCCCTCTTTCGTTCTACAGCCAGAGGAAGTCGCTCGCCGTCAGCAGGCCGGCGTCGGTGACGCCGTCGACGAGGAAGGCCTGGTCGAGCGTGCCGTCGCCGTCCTGGTCGACCTCGATCCGGCGCGATCCATCGTAGCGGGCCTCGGACCTGCCGCCGGAAAAGGCAGCCGCACCGACGTAGGCGAAGCTGCCGACCTCCAGCCCGCTGGCGAAGACCAGCTTGTCGGCGCCGTTGCCGGCGCCGAGGCTGACGCCGTCCAGGTCGCGCAGGATCGGCCGGCCGGTACCGCCACTCCCCAGGTTGCTGCCGTCGAAGAGGAACCAGTCGGCGCCGCTGCCGCCGAAGGCGGCGTTGCCGCTCTCCATCATCAGGGTGTCGGCCCCGGAATGAGCACGAAGCTGGTCGGTGCCACTGCCGCCGGCCAGGACATCGTCGCCCGCGCCGCCGAAGATGCGGTCGTCACCGACCAGGCCCTGCAGGCTGTTGGCCTCCGTGTTGCCGATCAGGACGTTGTCGAGCCCGTTGCCGGCGCCGCTGAGTGCGCCGTGATTGCCTTGCAGGCGCAGCATCTCGATGAAGCCGGTCGCCGTGCCGTCCGGCAGGGTGTAGTCGAGCTCTGCGCGCACCAGGTCCCGCCCCTCGCCGGCCAGCTCGGCGACCTGGTCGGTCTGGGTATCCACCACGAAGGTATCGTCGCCCGAACCACCGGCCATCAGGTCGCTGCCCTCGCGGCCGTTCAGGACGTCGTCGCCGCTGAGCCCGCTCAGACTGTTGGTCGCGCTGTTGCCGCCAAGGGTGTTGCGCAGCGCATTGCCTGTCAGGTTGCCGGGCCCGGCGCCTGAAATCATGTTGGCGACCTCGACGTACCCGCCACTGCCGCCCTGCAGGCTGTAGGACAGCGCCTCCGAGCGTATGACGTCGTGATCGCCCTCGCCGGCACCCTCGAACACCAGGTCGGCCGCGGTATCGACCGTCACGACGTCGGAACCTGATCCACCGTAGGCCCAGTCGATACCGCTGCCGCCGTTCAGCTTGTCGTTACCCTGCCCGCCGAAGAGGCTGTCGTTGCCGGTGACGCCGGCAAGCTGGTCGCCGGTGCTGCCGCCGTAGATCAGGTCGTCACCGGCGCCACCGAACAGGCTGTCCGCCCCGTCGTCGCCGTAGAGCCGATCCTGGCCGCCATGCGCGAAGAGCGTGTCGGCGGCGGTACCGCCGAAGAGTCGGTCGTCGCCGTCTAGGCCGCGCAGGGTATCGGCGCCGCCTCGGCCCAGCATCAGGTCTTCCTGGCCCTCGCCCCTGAGATCGTCGCCGCTGTTGCTGCCGTAGTGGTAGAAGACCTCGATATCGACCAGGGCGGCGTCGGCCGGCAGGCTCGTCGCCTGGTGCAGGATCAGAGTGTCGCTGCCCGAGCCGCCGTCGTAGGTCTCGCCGGCGCCGATCTCGCTCTGTGCGGAGATCGACAGGAGGTCGTCGCCGGAGCCACCGAACAGCGCGTCGCTGCCGCTGCGGCCGGCCAGACTGTCGGCACCGCGGCCGCCGACCAGGGTGTTGTCGCTGCTGTCGCCGAAGAGGCTGTCGTCGCCGTCCCCGCCGATCAGGTCCTCGATGCCGCTGATCGTGACGGCAACGCCGTCGAGGCTGCCGCTGCCGGCTGCCAGGTCGAGGTGGCTGTCGCCGGTCAGTGCGGCCGCGTTCACCTGATCGCGGCCGCCGTCTAGGTCGACGATGGCGGTGCTGTGACCGCTGCCGCCGGCCAGGCTGGAGAACTCCTCGGTGAAGAGGTAGCGGTCGTCGGTCTGGGGCGGGGTGCCGTGCAGGGTGAGCGCGATGTCGTTCAGGGTACCGGCCCGGTCGGCGGCCTGATCGACGACCTTCACCGTCCAGGTGCCGGCGCCGCTCTCGCCGCGGAAGCCGGCCGCGGTGTAGGTCCAGCTATCGGGATGGTCGGCATAGCCGGCATTGCTGTCCAGCAGGGTGGTGCTGGTGCCGCCGGGCGAGGTCAGGGTGATCACCAGGTCCTGGGCGCGGGTGTGCGGCAGGTCGACCCGCAAGGTCACGAACTCGATGCGGCCCACGGTGGCATCCTGGGTGATAGTGACCGTCACGCCGTTGGGATCGTTGTCGGGCACCGCCAGCGGCGTGGCCAGGCCGCCGGCCGTCCGCTCGACCAGGTTGGTGCTGGTCTCTTGACCGGTCCAATGCTCTGCCAGGCGCACCGCGGCATGAGCATCGACCAGGCCGAAGCCCAGATCGACGCTGTGATGCCGGCTGCCGCCGTTCCAGTCTATGGCGGTGTTCCAGGCCCATGTCGGGTTGCTGCCGTCGACGAAGCGCGCGCTGCTGGCCAGGATCTCCTGCACGTCGCGCCAGCCGAGATCGGGATTGGCCTCCAGCATCAGTGCGACCACGCCGGCCACCATGGGGGTGGCGGCCGATGTGCCGTTGAAGGTGGTGGTCACGTCGCCGGCGTTGTAGCCGTCGGCTCCCACGCGGTCGCTGGTCACGATGCTGCCCGGCACCAGCGAGCCGAAGGCCGAGACCAGGATGTTGGCTCCCGGCGTCGAGTAGAAGGTGATCTTGCCCTCGGCGTCGGTCGCGGCCACCGAGATGGTGCGGAAGTCGCTGTTCAGGGTGGAGAGGTTGGCGTTGTGCTGCGGATCCAGGTGGCGTCCGTTGCCGGCCGACTTGACGATGTTGAGCCCCAGCCCGTCGCGGCCGTCGTCGACCGCGGTGTCCAGCGCGGTCTTCAGCGCGGCAACCACGGTCGGATCGAGGGCATGATCGAAAAAGTTGCCCGAATACTGGCTGCTGAGGCTCATCGAGACCAGGTCGGCGCCATCTGTCGCCGCCTGGTTGATGGCGCGGCCGAGCTGCGAGACGAAACGGTCGCCGATGTAGGAATAGACCCGGAAGCCGGTCAGCTCCGCGTCGTAGGCGACGCCGACGACACCGGTGCCGTTCCTGGCGGCGCCCACCAGCCCCATAGTGGCGGTGCCGTGCGAGTCGTTCACCGGATCGCCGTAAGGGTCGCCGTCCTCCTCCTCGAAGTCGTAGTCGCCGGCGCTGTTGTAGTTCGGGGCGAGATCGGGGTGGGTGTAGTCGAAGCCGTCGTCGATCACCACGGCCGACACGCCGCTGCCGGTGACCAAGGGCCAGAGGTCGGCGACGTTAAGGTCCAGCTGTCCGGCTGCCGTGTTGTGAAGGTGCCACTGTTGCGAGAAGTAACTGTCGCTCGGCAGGTCGTCCAGCGCACTGACGGCGACGCCGTCGCTGCCGCTGTTTCCTGCCTGCAGGGGCTCTTGGTTCGCCATGCTTCTCCCCTTGCCGGCCGCCGCTCCTCTCGGAGTCGGCGGCTCTTCCCGTAGGATAGGCGAGAAGGGATGGCCGGGAAAAGCTATCCCTTCGGTCGCTCGACACAGGGGGTGTCCACCAGCTAGAGCGCCCGCAGCACCGCGTCCGGAAGCGCCCCGCGCTGCAGCAGGGCGGTCGCCGCCTCGATGTCCTCGGAATGGCTGCGGTCGTCCTCCAGGCGTGGAACGACGGCGCGCACCGCATCGCGCAGGGCGACGGCGACCGGGGCAGGACGCTGCGGATCGCGCTGGTCGAAGGCCTCGGCGGCGACCATCAGCTCGCAGGCCAGCACCTGGCGCGACAGCGCCAGGATATGCCAGGCCTTGCGCACCGCCAGCGGCGTCATCGGCTCGTGATCCTCGACGTCGTAGCCGGAGGAATCGTCCAGGCTGGCGGGATTGGCCAGCAGGCGGATGTCCTTCACGATGTGGCGGGCGTTGTGGCCCAGCATGCCCATACCGCTCCTGACCGTCCCCTCGCTGAAAGCCGAGAGGCCCTCGGGCAGGTCGCTGAAAGCCTTGCGCATCAGCTTGGCGGTGCGCTGCGCGCCCATGTTGGAGACCGTGGTCAGCGCGATCGCCAGGAGGTCGAAGGCCTGCGCCATGCCGATGGTCTGGAAGTTGCCGGAGGAGTAAATCTCGCCCTCTTCGAAGAGGACGCAGGGGTTGTCGCCCGACCCGTTGATCTCCGCCAGCACGGTCGGTTCGGCGAAGTCGAGCGCGGCCCGGAGCCCGGCGAAGGCGTGGCTGGCGCAGCGCAGCGAGATCGGGTCCTGCAGGCGCCGGGCGGCATCGGGCTGCTTCAGCCCGCTCCCGGCCAGAAGCTGCATCAGGCGGGCGGCGGACTCGCTCTGTCCCGGGACCGGATGCACCGCGGCAATGCGCGGGTCGATCGGCGAGAGGTTGGCGCGAAAGGCCTCGAAGCTGAGCACCGCGATGGCCTCGCCCAGGTCGAGCTGGCGCTTGGCCTCGTCCAGCACCAGGGCGCCGAGCCCGGCCGAGATCGACGAGGCGCTGCAGAGTCCCAGCCCTTCCTTCTCCTTCAGGGCGATCGGCTCTAGGCCGGCCCGGCGCATGGCCTCGGCGCCCGGCAGCAGGCTGCCTGCGTAGAAGGCGCGGCCCTCGCCCATCACCGGCAGCGCCAGTTCGGCCGTCAGCGGCAGGTCGGAGGCGCCGTGCGCGCCGATCTCGTGCACCGCCGGATGGACGCCACGGTCCAGCATCGCGGCCAGGGTCTGGGCGACCAGCGGCCGCACGCCCGAATGGCCGCAGGTGATCGAGGCCAGACGGGCCAGCAGGAAGGCCCTGATCTGCTCCTCGCCGAACAGCGGGCCGGACCCGCAGGCCCGGGTGCGCAGCATCACGTGGCTCATCTCACTGCGTTCGGCGAGATCGACCGTGGTCATGGCGCGGCGGCCCAGACCGCGGGTCAGGCCATAGACCGGCCGTTCCTCGGTCAGGAAGCGCTCGATCAGATCGCGGCCGGCCTGAATCCGTGCCAGGGCACTCGCATCGAGGTCGATCGTAGCCTCGCGTCGCGCGACGGCCGCCACCTCGGCGATCGTCAGGGCCTTGGCACCCAGCGGTAACCTCTGCATCACTTGCTTTCCTTTCTCTTGCCTTGCAACAAGAGGGACCTTGAGAGAAGGCGCAGGCGGCGTCTAGATTGCGCCGCGTCCGAAAGGGTTTTCCAGAATGCACTATCAATCGACGCGCGGATCGGCTCCTATCCTGGACTTTGAAGAGGTGCTGCTGACCGGGCTCGCCCGCGACGGCGGGCTCTACCTGCCGGTGGAGTGGCCCGGCCTCTCCAGCACCGCCTGGCGGGGGCTGGTCGGCGCCGACTATCGCACGCTCGCGGCACGCATGCTGACGCCCTTCACCGCCGGAAGCCCCGTCACCGCCGAGTTGCCGCTGCTGCTGCAGCGTGCCTATGCCGGCTTCGCCCACCAGGCGGTGGCGCCGCTGGTGCAGTTGGCCCCGAACCTCTGGCTGCTGGAGCTCTTTCACGGGCCCACCCTGGCCTTCAAGGACGTGGCCATGCAGCTTCTGGGCCAGCTCTTCCAGCAGGTGCTGTCGCGCCGCGGGGAACGGGTGACGATCCTCGGGGCGACCTCCGGCGACACCGGCTCGGCGGCGATCGAGGCCTTGAAGGGGCTGGAGGCGGTCGAGGTCTTCATCCTGCATCCCAAGGGCCGGACCAGCGAGGTCCAGCGCCGCCAGATGACCACGGTGCTGGCCAACAACGTGCACAACGTCGCGATCGAGGGCACCTTCGACGACTGCCAGGACCTGGTGAAGGCACTGTTCAACGACCACGCCTTCCGCGATCGCCACCACCTCTCGGCGGTCAACTCGATCAACTGGGCGCGCATCCTGGCGCAGAGCGTCTACTACGCCTATGCCGCCTTGGCGCTGGGCGCGCCGGAGCGAAGGCTTGACTTCGTCGTCCCGAGCGGCAATTTCGGCAACATCTTCGCCGGCTATGTCGCTCGCAAGATGGGGCTTCCGCTGGGGCAGCTGGTGATCGCGGCCAACAGCAACGATATCCTGCCCCGCGTGCTGGAAAGCGGCCGGATGAGCGTGGCCGGCGTGGTGCCGAGCTTGTCCCCCTCGATGGACATCCAGGTCTCCTCGAACTTCGAGCGCCTGCTGTTCGAGGCGATGGGACGGGACGGTGCTGCCGTCGCCGCGCTGATGGAGCGCTTCCGGTCCGAGGGCAAGGTCGCCCTGGACGCAGACGCGCTCGCCACCATCCGCCGGGACTTTGCCGGCGACCGACTGGACGACGCCGGCACCCTGGAGGAGATCCGACGCACATATGAGGAGACAGGTCTGATCATCGATCCGCACACCGCCGTCGGCGTCACCGCCGCCCGCCGGCGCCTGGCCCAGGGGGCCGGCCCCACCGTGGTGCTCTCCACCGCCCATCCGGCGAAGTTCCCAGATGCCGTCGCCGAGGCGACCGGCGTGCGGCCCGACCTGCCGCCCAGACTGGCCGACCTCTACGAGCGCGAGGAGCGCTACAGCACACTCGCCAACGATGCCGCGGTGCTGAAGGCCTATGTCGGCGACCGCTTGCCAGGTCGTCCTGCATGAAGGTGGGGGTAACGGACGCGGGGCTGCAGCTCTCCCGCCTGGACAACGGCCTCACCGTGGCGAGCGATCCCATGGCCGGCGTCGGCAGCGCCTCGGTCGGGATCTGGCTGGATGTCGGCGCCCGCCACGAGAGCGAGGCCGAGAACGGCATCGCCCACCTGATCGAGCACATGGCCTTCAAGGGCACCACCGGCCGCAGCGCGCGCAAGATCGCCGAGGAGATCGAGGCGGTGGGCGGTCAGCTCAATGCCTATACCTCGCGCGAGTCGACCGCCTTCTACGCCCGGGTTCTGGGCCAGGACCTGCCGCTCGCGGTCGACATCCTCTCCGACATCCTGCAGCACTCGCTATTCGAGCCGGAGGAGCTGGTCCGCGAGAAGGCGGTCGTGCTGCAGGAAATCGGTCTGGCCGAGGACACGCCTGACGACATCGTCTTCGACCACCTGCAGGAGACCGCCTTTCCCGAACAGTCGCTGGGGCGGCCGATCCTGGGGCGTGACAGCACCGTGTCCGGCTTCGGGCAGCTCGACCTGCAGCAGTTCGTCGGTCGCCACTACGGCGCCGAGCGTATGGTGTTGGCCGCTTCCGGCGCAGTCGATCACGAGGCGCTGGTGCGCCTGGCCGAGGACAAGCTGGGCGGACTCGCCACAGGCTCGGCCGCGGCCGGCGAGACCGCGAGCTATCGCGGCGGCGAGATCAGGACCGACCGGGACCTGGAACAGGTGCACCTGGTGCTGGCGCTACCCGGTGTGTCGCTCCGCGATCCGGCCTATCCCGCCGCCGGGCTCTTGAGCGCGGTGCTGGGCGGCGGCATGTCCTCCCGCCTGTTCCAGGAGATCCGCGAGAAGCGAGGCCTGGTCTATTCGGTCTATGCCTTCTTCTCGCACTTCGAGGACAGCGGGCTGCTCACGCTCTACGCCGGCACCGGCGAGGACGAGGCGGCCGAGACGCTGGAGCTGATGGCGGAGGAGCTGAAGGGCTTGGCCGCGCGGGTGGAGCAGGAGGAGCTGGACCGAGCCAAGGCACAGGCCCGCGCGGCAATCCTGATGAGCCGCGAGAGCAGTTTCGCCCGGGCCGAGGCGCTCGCAAGTCACTACCTCGTGCATCGCGAGGCCTTGGACATCGAGGACTTGCTGGCTAAGCTGGAGGCGGTGGAAACGAAGGATATCGAGCAGCTTATGGCGCGCCTGTTGGAGCAGACACCAACCTTGGCCGTGATGGGGCCGGGCAAGAAGCTGCCCGACTTCTCGCAGCTCGTGGCGCGGCTGGGCTAGGGGGACGGCGATGCGCATGCCTCCCTTCCGTGCCGGGTTCATGCGTCATCTGAAGCTGGAGGGCGCGCGCGTCTACCTCCGACCCATGCGCGGCAAGGACTGGCGCCAGTGGTCGCGCTTGCGCGACCGCAGCCGCAGCTTCCTCACCCCCTGGGAGCCGCTATGGGCCAGTGACTCGCTCACCCGCGGCGCCTACCGCCATCGCCTGAAGCTGGCCAACCACGACGGGCGCAGCGGCCTGGGCTACACGCTCCACATCTTCCGCCAGGAGGACGACGTGTTGCTGGGGGCCATCACTATTGCCCAGATCAGGCGCGGCGTCGCCCAGATGGCGACCCTGGGCTACTGGATGGGCGAGCCCTATGCCGGCCAGGGTTATATGACCGAGGCGCTGGAACTGGTGGTGCACTTCGCCTTCCGCGACCTGGGCCTGCACCGCATCGAGGCCGCCTGCCTACCGACCAACGAGCCGAGCCAGCGGCTGCTGCGCCGCGTCGGCTTCCGCGAGGAGGGGTTGGCACGCGCCTATCTGCGCATCAATGGCGAGTGGTGCGACCACCTCCTCTTCGCCCGCCTCTCCGACGACGTGCCGCTGCGCATCGCCTCTTCCAGCGAGGAGCACTGGGGGGGCCAGGCGCTGTCGGCCGCCAAGGAGCGGTAGGGCACGGGCCGGAGCCTTGTAGAGCCATCAGGCTCAGCTCAGACCCTTCACCTTGCGTTCGCGATAGCCGAGGTAGAGGCCGCTGGCCGCGATGATGGCGGCGCCCAGCCAGACCCAGGCATCGGGGATATGGTGGAAGACGAGGTAGCCCAGCAGGGCCACCGCGATGATCTGGGCATAGGTGAAGGGGGCCAGGGTCGAGGCCGGCGCCAGGCCGTGCGCCACGATCAGGAAGTAGTGGCCGACCGACCCGAAGACGCCCAGCAGGCAGAACAGCAGGATGTCCCAGCCCAGCGGCGTTACCCAGTGCAGGAAGGCGAAGGGCATGGCCGCCAGGGTGCCCACCAGCGAGACGAAGACCAGCGAAGTGTAGGAGTTGTCGCGCGCCGCCACCTGGCGGGTCGCGAGGTTGTAGCAGGCGGCGCAGAGCGTGGCGATGAAGGAGAAGATGGCTGCCCAGTGGAAACCGGCGAAGCCGGGCCGTACCACGATCATGGCACCGACGAAGCCCACCGTGATCGCGGTCCAGCGCCGCCAGCCCACCTTCTCGCCCAGCAGCGGCACCGAGAGCGCGCAGATCAGCAGCGGCGCGGTGTAGAGGATCGCCGCGTTGGTCGCCAGCGGCAGGTAGCTCAGCGCCGTGAAGTTGGCCCCTGTCGAGGCCACCAGCAGCAGCCCGCGGATGAACTGCAGGCCCGGGCGCCGGCTGCGGAAGACGGAGAGGCCGAGGCGCGGCAGCGCCATGCCCAGGGCGAAGACCAGGCCGCCGAAGTTGCGTGCCCAGACTACCTGCCCCACCGGGTAGTCGACCACCAGCACCTTGGCGGTGGTGTCCAGCAGGGAAAAGCAGAAGACGCCGCAGATCAGCAGCAGGCAGCCCCGCATGCGGCTCGAAGGATCGTTGGTCTGGGCGAGGCTCATGACGGCACCATAGTCCCTGTGCCTCGCCGCCTGTCATGCAAGCGCTGACGGGTCAGCCTGCGTCGCCGTCAGGCTTCCAGAGCGGATCGCGATCAGGTGGATTCACCTGGTCGCGTGAATCCGCTCTGTCATTCAAAGATGTAGAGCAGGATTCAGACGACAAACCGTTCCGATTTGACGTCATCCTGCTCCAGCGGTCGGCAGGCCTCCTCCAGGTAAGCCAGGTCTTCCGGCGCCATCGCCGGGCCCAGCTCGGCCAGTACGCGGGCATGGTAGGCATCGACCCAGGCGATCTCCTCGACCGAAAGCAGCGCGATCTCGATCAGGCGGCGCTCCAGAGGGGCCAGGGTCAGGGTCTCGAAGGCCAGCATTGGGCGTTCCTCGCCGTCCTCGCGCGGGCTCTCGACCACCAGCACCAGGTTCTCGATGCGGATGCCGTAGGCGCCGGCCCTGTAGTAGCCGGGTTCGTTGGAGACGATCATGCCGGGCTCCAGCGCGACCCGGCTCGGCACCTTCGAGATCCGCTGCGGCCCCTCGTGGACGGAGAGGTAGCTGCCGACGCCGTGTCCGGTGCCGTGGTCGTAGTCCAGCCCGGCCGCCCAGAGCGGGCGCCGCGCCAGCGCGTCGAGCTGCGAGCCGCTGGTGCCCCTGGGGAAGCGCACCTTGGCCAGGGCGATGTGGCCCTGCAGCACGCGGGTGTAGCGGTCGCGCTCCTCCCCCGCCGGGCTGCCGACCACCAGGGTGCGGGTGACGTCGGTGGTGCCGTCCAGGTACTGGCCGCCGGAATCCAGCACCATCAGTTCGCCGGATTGGATGGCGCGGTCGCTCTCCGGCGTCACCCGATAGTGCACCACGGCGCCGTTCGCACCGGAGCCGGCGATGGTGTCGAAGGAGAGGTCGCGGAAGCGGTTAGCCTCGCGCCGGAAGCCCTCCAGCCGGTCGCTGCACTCCAGCTCGCGCAGGGGCCGCGTCGCGCTCTCGCGCGTGAACCAGGCGAGGAAGCGGGTCAGTGCCACGCCGTCGCGCTGGTGGGCGTTGCGGCTGCCCTGGCACTCGGTCTCGTTCTTGGCCGCCTTGGGCGCCTGGCAGGGGTCCTCGCCCTCGACCAGGCTTGCCTCCGCCGCCTCCAGGCGCACGGCGACCCAGGCCGGGATGGAATGGGGGTCCAGCAGCACGCGGCGCTGCTTCAGGCCGGCCAGGGCCTCGGCGAAGGCCTCGGGGGCTGCGATCCTGACGCCGGCGTCGAGGCTGGCTCTCACCTCGTCGGTCACCTTGGCCGGCGCGACGAACCACTCCACCGCGCCGGAGGCATGGAGGATGGCGAAGCAGAGCACGAAGGGGGTGCGGGCGACGTCGCCGCCGCGCAGGTTCAGCAGCCAGCAGATCGAATCCGGCAGGCTCAGCACCGCCGCATCGCAGCCCTGCGTGCCAAGCTGGGCGGCCAGCTTCTCGCGCTTGGCCAGGCTGGTCTCGCCGGCGAACTCCAGCGGATGCGGGCTGGCCGGGACCTGCGGCGGGGCGGGGCGGTCGGTCCAGACCCGGTCCAGGGGATTGCGCTCGACCGCCTTCAGCCGCGCGCCCTGCCGGGCGGTCAGGGCCTGCAGGCGCCGCTGCTCGGCCAGGCTGTGTAGCCAGGGATCGAAGCCCAGGACCTGGCCGGGCCGCAGTGCTGCTTCCAGATAGCCCTCGGCCGTGTGCTCTGGCGTCTGCAGGATCTCGTAGAGCCGGGTCGAGGTCTCCGTGCCGGCCTGCAGGCTGTAGCGCCCGTCGACGAAAAGCGCGGCCCTCTGCGCCAGGATCACGGCCTGGCCGGCCGAACCGGTGAAGCCGGTCAGCCACTTCAGCCGCTCGGCGCTGGGGGGAACGTACTCGCCGCGATGCTCGTCGCCGCGCGGCACCAGAAAGCCGTCCAGTCCCTGTTCGCCGAGCGCGGCGCGCAGCGCGGTCAGGCGGCTCTCCTGAAGGGTGATATCGATGGCCATGACGGACAGGCTAGCCGCCCCTGCGCGGTCCGTGCAAGGCATGTAAAACGACGACCAATAGTTATGCTGCCATTGCATTTCAGTAGTGCAATGGGGCCCCTGGCGGAAAATTACCGAAAATCCTACATCCGTCACATCAGAAACAGGGGGCGGTCACCGAGGTCGTCCCCTTTGTCTTCGGTCGAAAAAGCCCTGTTGAGAGGAGTGTAGAGAGATGACCGGCGTACTCAAGTCGGACCTGCTGGTGAATGCCGCTGCCGCCCCCGCAACCGCCTCGCTGATGGCGGTCGAGGCTGATCGTGCGCGTGGTGTCGCTCAGCGGAGTAGCGGCAAGCGCGGGCTGTTCTCGAAGCTTTTCGCCAGCCTGCGTACCGCCCGCGCCCGCCGCGCCACCCTGCGCGAGCTGTCCCGGCTGGACACGGCCGCACTGCGTGACATCGGGCTCGAGCCCGGCACCCTGATCGAGACCGTCGATGCGGTGATCGAGCAGCGCGCGGCCAGCTATCAGAGCGACAACCACAAGGCTCTCAGCCAGGTCGGTCGCTCCGGCCGCAAGTCCTTCCGCGGCCTGGACGAGCTGCAGCGCCTGAACGACCGCCTGCTGTCCGATATCGGCGTCAGCCGTGCGGATCTGGAGGCGAACATCGTCGATCAGCGTGTGGCCGTCGCCAACCGTAACCGGGCCTTCTTCCGCGCCGCGTGAAGTAATTCTTCGGCCGAATAGGGTATTCGGACGCGGTTATTACTTGAGTGGAAGCCTGCCTTGGGCAGGTGCGGCGGGAGGCCAGACCTCAGCAAGCCGTGAATTGACCCAGTGAGGGCAGGTGGCGTAGCTGCGAAGCATGCGTCGCCTGCTTTTCTTTTGGCTCTTCGCCATCGCCTCCTCCGCCTTCGCCCTCAGCATTTCCGCCCCGGCGCTTGCCTGCGGCGCAGTCAGCGCGCCCTGCAGCGTCGCGCTCGGCAGCTATCAGGCCGCAGCACCGGCGCACTGGGACGGTGCGCGGCCGCTGGGCCTGCTGCTCTACTTCCACGGCTACGGCTCCTCCGGCGCGTCTGCGATCAAAACCGCCGCGCTGGTGCAGGAGGCGGCCGAGCGAAACCTGCTGCTGGTGGCGCCCAATGGCTTGCCGGAGCAGCTGAGCGGGCGCAGCTCCTGGGCACATGTCGGCTCCCCCAGCCGGGCCCGCGACGAGCTTTCCTTCATCGCCCAGGTCCTGGCCGACGTCGAGACGCGCTGGCCGATCGATCCGGCGCGGCGCTACGTCGCCGGCTTCAGCCAGGGCGGCTCCATGGTCTGGGACCTGGCCTGCTATCGCGGACAGGGTTTCGCCGGCTTCCTGCCGATCGCCGGCGCCTTCTGGGAGCCGCTGCCGGAGGACTGCCCGGCCGGCCCGGTGGTGCTGCGCCACATTCACGGCACTGCCGACAAGGTGGTGCCGCTCGCCGGCCGCCCGGTCGCGGGACAGTGGCGCCAGGGTGACGTCGAGCAGGCGCTGAAGATCCGGCGCGCGGTCAACGGCTGCGCCGAGGACCCCGACGAGGTCACCGAGGCGGCCGGCCTCTCCTGCCGGGTCTGGAAGCGCTGCAGCAGCGGCGAGCCGCTCGCCTTCTGCCTGCACGGCGGTGGTCACTCCTTCCGCGCCGCGTGGGTCGGCGCTGGCATCGACTGGATCGAGGGGCTCGCTAGCACGGCAGTGAGCGCGGCTCACTGCCGCGCCAATCAGGCGGCCGTGACCATGACCGCCTGTATCAATAGCCCGCAGTGAGGGCGCCGACCCGGCGCGGGTCGGAGGCGCCGAAGCGCAGGTCGCTGGCCGGGTCGATCATCACCGACTGTGCCGAGCCCATCGCCGAGCGGACGTCCACCTGGTGGCCCATGGCGGCGAGCAGCCTGAGGGTATCGGGGCTCAGTCCCTGCTCGACGCGCAGCACGTCGGGCAGCCACTGGTGGTGGATGCGCGGCGCCACGGTGGCCTCGGCGATGTTCAGGCCGTGATCGATCACGTTCAGGATCACCTGCAGCACGGTGGTGATGATGCGGCTGCCGCCGGGGCTGCCGGTCACCAGGTAGGGCCGGCCCTCCTTCATCACGATGGTGGGGCTCATCGAGGAGAGCGGGCGCTTGCCCGGCGCCACCGCATTGGCCTCGCCGCCGATCAGGCCCAGCGCATTGGGTACGCCCGGCTTGGCCGAGAAGTCGTCCATCTCGTTGTTCATCAGCACGCCGGTGCCCTCGGCCACCATTCCCATGCCGTAGGAGAAGTTCAGGGTGTAGGTGTTGGCGACCGCGTTGCCGGCCGCGTCGACGATCGAATAGTGGGTGGTCTCGTTGCTCTCGTAGGGCGCCGGGTCGCCCGGGCGGATGGCGCTGGAGGGGGTGGCATGGAAGCGGTCGATCCGCTCGCGCAGCGCGGCGGCATAGGCCTTGCTGGTCAGGCCTGCGACCGGCACCGGGGTGAAGTCGCTGTCGCCCAGGTAGAGGCTGCGGTCGGCATAGGCCAGCTTCATCGCCTCGGCCATCAGGTGGATGGTCTCGGCCCCGTTCAGGCCGAGATAGCCGATGGGATAGCCTTCCAGGATGTTCAGCAGCTGCACGATGTGGGTCCCGCCCGAGGAGGGCGGCGGCATCGACAGCACCCGGTAGCCACGATAGTCGCCGGCGACCGGCTCACGGATCTTGGCCTGATAGCCGGCCAGGTCCTCCAGGGTCATGATTCCGCCCGCCGCCTGCACCGCCGCGACGATCTTCTCCGCCGTCGGACCCTGGTAGAAGCCGGCGGAACCTTGCTCGGCGATGGTACGCAGGGTCCTTGCCAGGTCGGCCTGGACCAGGGTCTCGCCCGGCTCGTAGGGGCTGCCGTCGGGCTTGAAGAAGATGGCGGCCGTGGCCGGCCAGGTCTTCAGCCGCTCCTGCAGCGCCTTCAGCGCGTCGGCCAGGCCGACCGAGACCGCCATGCCCTCGGCCAGGGTGACCGCAGGCTCGATCACCTGTTCCAGGCCCATGGTGCCGAAGCGCGCGAGCGCCAGCTCCAGGCCGGCCACGCTGCCCGGCACCCCGATCGCCAGGCCGTGGTAGCGCGAGAGGCGGCTCACCGCGTTGCCGTCGGCGTCCAGGTACATGTCGCGGCTGGCCGCGGCCGGGGCCATCTCGCGGTAGTCGATGGCCAGGGTCTCGCCGCGTTCGGCCAGGTGGACCAGCATGAAGCCGCCGCCGCCCAGGTTGCCGGCGCGCGGTAGGGTGACCGCCAGCGCGAAGCCCACGGCGACCGCCGCATCGACCGCGTTGCCGCCCTGCTCCAGGATCGAGAGCCCGACCCAGGTCGCCAGCTGCTCCTGGCTCGAGACCATGCCGTGCCTGGACCAGACCGGGTGGATGCGGTCGAAGGTCGAATAGATCGCCGCCTCCTGCGCCCGCAGGCCGAAGGGCGTGGCGAGGCCCGCCGTACCGGCCAGCAGGGCGGCCGCACCTCTGGCGAAGTCTCTGCGGGAAAGCGTCATGGTCGGAGCCCTGCCTGTTGCCGTTGCGGGCTCACCCTGCGAGGCTTGGCGCCCGAGGTAAAGAGCCCGCCCGGCCAAGCAGCCTTTCTCGCGCCGTTCTTGTGGCCGCGTCGTCTCGCCTGCTGCGGCGCGGGGGCGGCTCTGCCAAAAGACCCCGGGTCCGCGGAGGCTTGCGGGCGGGCCGAAGACGAGTGGGAAGAGGCAGCATGACCATCGCGATCCTGCCGGGCATCTCCGCCCTGGCGCAGCAGTACGACGGCTTCGTCCTCGACCTCTGGGGAGTGATCCACGACGGCCGCACCATCTTCCCCTGGGTGACCGACACCCTGGTGAACCTGCGCCGGGCCGGCAAGCGGGTGGTCTTGCTGTCGAACGCGCCGCGCCGGGTCGCGGTGACGGCGGCGCGCAACCACGGCCTCGGCCTCGACGACAGCCTGGTCGACGGCCTGATGACCTCCGGCGAGGACACCTGGCAGCACCTGGCCAACCGCCCGGACGACTTCTACCGCGGGCTCGGCCGGCGCTGTCTGCACATCGGCGGCCTGCGGGACATCTCCGCGCGTGACGGCCTGGACTACGACTTCGTCGAGAGTGTCGAGGCGGCCGACTTCATCTTCAACACCGGCTCGGCGCACGAGGACGGCACCCCGCCGATCGACGAGGCGCCGCTGGAGCGCGCCGCCGAGCGCGGCCTGCCGATGGTCTGCGCCAACCCCGACAAGGTGGTGATCGTCGGCGGCAAGCCGCAGGAGTGCGCCGGCGCCATCGCCGCCCGCTACGAGGCCCTGGGCGGCCAGGTCCGCTACCACGGCAAGCCCCACGCAGAGATCTACCGCCCGGTCCTGGAGATGCTGGACCTGCCGAAGGAGCGCTGCCTGGCGGTCGGCGACTCCATGGCGACCGACATCCAGGGCGCCACCAACGCCGGCATCGCCGCGCTGCTGGTCGCCGACGGGATCCACCGGGAGGTGCTGGACCCGGCGGAGCGGGGGGAGATCGAGCCAGAGCGGTTGGAAGGGTTGGCTGGTGAGTTTGGGCTGAGGCCGGTGGCGGCGGTGCAGCGGTTTGTTTGGTAGGGCGGAGTCAAGCGTCAGTTACCTCTTCAAAAGAGCATTTCAGAATAAAATCTATAATGATTTTTTACAAATTACCAATAAATGTGATTATGATTCTTACCATAAAAGTTTGAGAACGCATTTTTTAATATTAGGCTTCCTAATAGGATTCATATCCAAAGCGCAAAAGAAAAAATTAAAGGAATTAGTATTCACGAAGCAAGTCTTTTACCCCGCGCACTCGTCCTTGACGTTTAACGTAGATTGAGAATCCCAGGCCTAAATGTGGGTCACCATTCTCTAAAGTAGAGTTGCATAGGCCTTGCATTTGTTTACGGATCCGGCGAGCAACTTCTTCGATTTTTTTTCTATTAGTTAGTGTTGGTGTTTCAGACCGAACACCCAGAAGTGTGTTGAAGAATAATAGATCAAGGCCAGAGGATGATACAAAATCCACACTTTCTTGATAACCTGCAATCCAAGTAACTGCGGCATCTTTTTTGAAAAGGTATTCAGCAAGAGCTCTAGACCCAAAAAGGCACGATCCAAAATATAAACCCACTAAATTAGAGCTTTTATCATTTGCAATTCGAAGTAGTGTATTTTTCAATATAGTTCTTGTTATTCGATCGCCACCATGCAGATGCAATCCTTCATTGCTTCCGTGCATGGCTAAGTACGCGACCGTAGTGGCCTTAGATTTCGCTATACGCCCGAGTGCGGAGACAAATGCTTGCTGTGTGCCAACCATCTCATAATCATACGCGTGATGATTGCCATAATGGAGGTCCGAAAGAAAATCGAATAAGGGCTTGACGGTTGTGTTTTTCTTTATGCCGTTTGTCGCATCATGCCAACGGCTTTCAACAACTCCAATTTTTGTGCTCATTCTGTTCCTGCCGCTGTCGTGATGATTCAACTATTTGATACCATATGCACAATCGTAGACGCTCAGGTCAACACGTTAAGGTCGGGTGCTTACATTGACTGGTAGTGAAGGTTTCTCCATCATACAAAAGTAAGCAATCATACCAGTGAGTGTTGATCATGATCGATGTGCCCAGGTCGTGTCGCAGGAGGTGGTGTTAGGAGATCACCAGCCTGACTCAAGGCAGGCCGCGGCGCTTGAGTTTGCGCAGGAAGTCCAGCCAGAAGGTTTCCGCCTCCGAGGCGCCGATAGCCATGCCCAGGACCTCGCGCCGGCCGTCGGAATTGAACGCCACCGCGATGGTGACCGCGACCGAGACGATGCGGCCGTTCTGGCGGACTTTGAGATAGGTGGCGTCGATCCAGAGGTGGGGCCAGTCGCCCTCCAGCGGGCGCTTCAGGAAGGTCGTGACCCGCTCGTCGATCTCCGCGCAGAGGCGGGAAAACTGGCTCTTGGAGACGCCGGACATGCCCAGTGCCGTCACCAGGTCATCGACGCTACGTGTCGAGAAACCTTGCATGTAGGCTTCCTGGATCACTGCCGTCAGCGCCTTCTCGGCCGCGCGCCGTGGTTCCTGGAAACCCGGAAAGTAGGAGCCCTTTCTGAGTTTGGAGATACACAACTTGACCGTGCGGGCCCGGGTCTCCCAATCGCGATCGCGGTAGCCGTTGCGCTGGATCAGCCGCTCCGCCGAATGCTCCCCGTGCCCAGCGCCGGTCAGATCCTGCACTTCCAGTTCCATCAGCCGCTCAGTAGCAAAGCCGGTTATCTCGCGCAGCAATTCGGCGTCCGCGCTCTTCTCGAAAAGCCCGCGAAGGGTCATTCTCTCGTCGGTCATCGTGCTGATCTCCGTTAGTGGTTGCTGGTCGGCAACCACTAACGGAGATCGTGCTATGGCTGACCGAGTGGGACGCTCCGCTTCACGTAGTGGCGCGCTACGCTTTGCGCCTCACGCTCCCTCCTGCACCACCAGCCGAAACGTGACCAGCCTTGCGCCTGTTGGCTGGTGGCCAAAGTCCCTGCCATACTGATTGAGACGATGGAAAGAGTCGTACGATGCCGAACCGCCCGATGTGGAAGCCAAAATGGAGCGAGCCGTGCCCATGCGCTTCTGGAAAAAAGTTCAGGGATTGCTGCTGGCGGCGATTACCGAATTTCGAAATTGGGAAGGCCTATACGCAGGCGTTGCTGAGCAAGCGAAAAGAGCGCGCGCTCCTTGCGGCGAGGGCAGACGTCACACAGTACACGATATGGCACAAGTCCAACACGGCGCCTTTAATCGCAAGGGGTGGTGCGGGACTGGAGCTGCTTCGTATAGACGTGGATGCACTCGGCGCCTATGTTGATCGGCTATCCTCTCTCTATTTTTGGCTTGGGCTGTGGAAGGACTGGCCAGCCGCGCTTGAGCGGCTCCGCGAAAACATCCAGCATCCGTGGTGGCATAAGAAGATTGCGTACTACCGAGCAGTATATCACCTCGCTCCTGATGGTGACCGCGCGAAAGCCCGCCAGGAGTTAGCAAAAGCAGGTCCGGTTACGAAAGACGAAGCCGACCTTGACCTCCTCCATCTCTATGTCGACCTCGAGTTCGACGATCAGCCATTCGCGGAGCGGATCGAAATTCTAGACCGCATCCTTGTGCTCAGTGAAGAGCGGCAAAACCAATTGCAGTACCGTGGCGCCAAAGCAATCCAGTATTTATTCATCGGCGACAAGAAAACCGCCGAGCTACTATTGTCTGATGTCATAGGTATGGTGCGGGAGACGGAAAAGGATGAGTCACTCGAAGAATATGAGAGGTATCTCTTTGGCAGTTTTTTGCAGCTGCTTGGAAGCCTGAGACGCGACAAGAACATGCTGAAGGAGTCGACGGCACATTTCCATGCCTTGCTGCTTGGGGACAATTGGTCCGAGCATGGCAGGGCTGCCATTCACCGTGGAATAGGTGATAGTCATCGGTACGCCGGAGAGTGGGAGTTGGCGGAACGCGCCTATCGCGATGCAATTGCGCTGAAGGGCTCGGAACTGGACAAGGTTCACGTTGCGGAGTGTCAACTCTACAACGAGCAGATTGGAATTGCGGTCAAGCAGATAGATGCCGTCCGGCGAGATTTGCTGACGCGATGGGAGTTTGAGGACTTCGTGTTCGCTTACGCAGCCATCGCGATTTGGTCGGGCGAAACGGAGAGACTGATCGAAGCCAAATCCCTGCTTCAGAATCTTGCGACGATCGAACCCTTGTTCAGCGAACGGCGCCTCAACCTATTGGTCCGCGTGACGGAGACCCTAGTGAGCGGCAAGGCCTCGACCGAAGCCAAATCGGACAGCACTCCCGAAGGCGGAATTGCAACGGTTTCCAACTTCTTCTTGCTAGCGCCGAACATCGCCGGCATCGGCATCAACGTCAACGCAATCATAGACTACTTCTTGCGGAGGAAGCCGAAGGGTAGAGAATGAGCGTCAGCTAGGGGCTCTCTGTCGCCATGCGGTAACGCAGGATAAGCACCGCATGTACCGCTTCACGAGTGTCGACTCTTGCCCCAAAGCCTGATCCGCTAGCGCCTGCGGTCGAATTCACACTTTCCGTCCGGGGCAGAGCTCGCCCGCCGTCAGTTGGATGGCAGCTCTGTCCGTTTTCCAAGAAACTGCAATCGATCCATGTAGGCTTGGTTCGTCGCGTCAGATCATCGCGGCGTCGTCCCAGTGTACGGCGCCGCTATTTAACCAAAACGTGAAGCGTTCAATCTTTGTAAGACAATAGATCCGTTCCGATATACAGTTATATCTGTTCCATTATACTTATATCGCTCTAATAAAGCGTCACCTACTAAGCCGTGTCCTAGATAACAGTGCGACACCCCCTACCCCGCCCGCCTCTCCTGCGGAATGTCTGCCAGCGCGAAGGAGGTCGACTGGTAGAGGTCGTAGATCCAGTTGCTGAACAGCAGGGTGCCGTGGGCGCGCCAGCAGTTGACCGGCACCTGGGCCGGGTCGTCGCCGGGAAAGTAGTTCCTCGGCAGGCCGATCGGCGCGCCGGCGGCCAGGTCGCGGCGGTACTCGTCGCCCAGGGTGGCGGTGTCGTACTCTAGGTGGTTCAGCATGTGGGTCTGCCGCCTGGGGGCGTCGCGCAGCAGGCAGAGGCCGGCCTGCTCCGAGGCCAGCAGGACGGCGAGCCCCGGTGCGTCCGGCAGGTCCTCGCGGCGGATCTCGGTGTGGCGGCTGACCGGCACGGAGACGACGTCGTCGAAGCCGCGCAGCAGGCCGTCGCGGCCGCCGAGCACGTGATGGGGATAGACGCCGAACATCTTCCGGCTCAGCCGGTGCTTCGGCACGCCGTGAAAGTGCTGCAGGGCCGCCTGCGCAGCCCAGCAAATGTTGAGAGTCTCCTGCACGTGGCTTTGCGACCAGTCGAAGATCTGCCTCAGCTCCTGCCAGTAGGCGACCTCCTCGAAGGGGAGGGTCTCGACCGGCGCGCCGGTGATGACGAGCCCGTCGAACTTGCGCCCGCGCACCGCCTCCCAGGGGCGGTAGAAGGCCAGCATGTGCTCCGCAGGCGTGGTCTTCGGCAGGTAGCTCGAGGTGGTCACCAGGGTCAGCTCGATCTGCAAGGGCGTGGCGCCCAGCAGGCGGGATATCTGCGTCTCCGTCTTGATCTTCTCCGGCATCAGGTTCAGCAGGGCGATCTCCAGCGGCCGCACATCCTGGTGCAACGCCGCTCCTTCGGTGATCAGCAGGACGCCTTCGTCCTCCAGATCCGCCATCGCCGGGAGATGGTCGGGAACCTTGATCGGCATGAACTCTTGTCCTTCTTGGTGGGCCAGGCCCGGTGATCACCTCGATCCCTTGAAACGCCTCCTCCGACATAACCCTATCCTTGCAGATCTGCTCAAGCCCACCATGGCAGCGTAGCGGCCGTTGCCCTAGCCAGCCCTCACCCCACCACACCCCTCCTTCGCGCCGCCTCCGCCTCGATCGCTTGGGTCAAGGCCGGGTGCTGACCCGCCAGCGCGCGGAAGTCGGCGATATCGAGGGTGAGGACCTGGGTCTCACGTAGGGCGGAGACCGTGGCGCTGCGCGGCTCGCCGGTGATCAGGGCCATCTCGCCCAGGAAGGCGCCGGGGCCGAGGCGCACCGGATGCGGCGCCAGCGCCACCTCGACCTCGCCCTCGACGATGAAGTACATGCAGTCGCCGGTATCGCCCCGGCGCATCAGGGCGGCGCCTGCCGGCAGGCGGCGGGGGCGTAGCAGGCGCGTCACCTCGGCGATGACACCGGCGCCGAGCTCGCCGAACAGCGGCACCTTGGCCACCAGGTCCCAGGTCTGCAGGAAGTCGCGACGGCGCACCTCGGCGGCGAAGCCCGACGCCAGGATGCCGGCCCAGAGCGCGAAGATGGCGATGCCGAGCACCATCACCAGCCCGGCGACGACCCGGCCGAGCGCGCTCTGCGGGACCGCGTCGCCGTAGCCGGTGGTGGTCAGCGTCACGATGCACCACCAGATCGCCGCCGGCAGCGAGTCGAAGGTGCCGGACTGCGCCTCGCCCTCCAGCAGGTACTCCGCTGTGCCGGCCAGCAGCAGCACGATGGCGAAGGCGGCCAGCACGCCCAGCAAGGCGCTGCGCTCGTTGCGCAGCACCCGGCCGATCAGCGCGAAGCCGCTGCCGTAGCGCGTCAGCTTCAGCGACCAGAGCATGCCGGCGGCCGCGGCCTGCTGCGTGGGCGCGCCCAGCAGCAACGCCAGCGGCAGGGCGGCGCCGCAGGCGAGGTCGACCAGGCCCAGGAAGGAGACCAGGTAGTGCAGCCTGGCGCCGGGGCGGCCCGGCGGCTGGCTGGTCCAGGGCGCCGCCAGCAGGCGCAGCAACCACTCCGCCAGGAAGAAAGCCGCCGCCAGGACGGCCACGGCCAGCAGCAGGGGGCGGGGTAGCGGCAGGCTCTCGAGGGTCAGCTCCAGCACCGCGGCCAGGCCGAGCAGCAGGACCAGATGATGGGCCGTGCGGAAGACCCGCGCACCCTTGCTGCGCCCATGGGGGTTCAGGGACTCGGCCAGACGCCGGATAGCCATGCTCGACCTTTCCGCCGCCATGTCCAGGGTGCGGCCTTCCTCACCCGGCAGTCTGTGCCCGCTTGCCGTGCCGAGACAACGGGGCTCGGCGTGAGGCGGTGCGGCCACGATGACGCTCCGCGGTTCCCTTCTGCTGCGCGCCGGACTAAAAGCAGCGCTCGGCCTTGTCCGGTTCGGGCAGGCAACATGCGAACAACGATCCTGACCATGACCTTCTCACTCGGCCTCATCGGCTACGGCGCGTTCGGCGCCTTCCTGCATCGGCTGGCAGAGCGCTTCCTGCCGACCTCGCCGCTGCGCATCCACTCCGGCAGCCGCCAGCCAGACGGCAAGCTCTTCTTTCCGCTGGAAGCGGTGGCGGCCTCGGACGCCGTGGTCCTGACCGTGCCGATCAGCGCCTACGCGCCCACCCTGGAGCGGCTGAAGCCGCATCTGGGACCGGACACCATCCTGGTCGATGTCGCGACGGTGAAGGCCTACACCATGGGCCTGGTCTCGTCGGTCCGCCCCGGCCAGCCCTTCCTGGCGATGCACCCCATGTTCGGGCCGGAGAGCTATGCCAAGCGCGGCGGCGACGTCACCGGCTTCCGCATCGTGGTGACCGGCCACAACATGGATCCGACGCTCTATCGCATCCTCAGCAATGGCCTCTCGGCGGCCGGCTTCTCGCTGGTCGAGAAGACCGCGGACGAGCACGACAAGGATCTCGCCGAGACCCTGTTCCTCACCCACTACGTCGGCCAGGTGATCGCGCAGGGCGGCTTCGAGCGCACCGACATCGACACCGTCTCCTTCGGCTACCTGATGGACGCGGTGGACTCGGTGCGCCATGACGGCCAGCTCTTCGAGGAGGTCTGCCGCTTCAACCCCTACTGCCGCCAGGTCATCGAGCGCTTCGACGCCAGCGACAGGGTCGTCCGCGACAAGATGCTGAAGGTGCGCGCGCCGGCCCGCAGCCCGATCTGACGCCCCGTCTGGCGCCCCGTCTGGCGCCCCGTCTGGGCGCCCCGTCTGGCGCCCGATCTGGCGCCACCGAGGTGAGGTGCCCTTCCCGCAAACACCCTGTGCCCCGCGGCCACCGCGGGCTATAACGGCGGGACGAGATCACCGGACGGTCACGGAGGCGGAACCATGTCGGACTTTCCCAAGCCCAGCCTGGAGCAGTGGAAGGAACAGGCCACCAAGCAGCTCAAGGGGAAGAGCCCGGACGAACTGGTCTGGCAGACGCCCGAAGGCATCGCCGTCAAGCCGCTCTACAGCGAGGCCGACCTCGATGGGGTTGCGCACCTGGGTGGCCTGCCCGGCTTTGCGCCTTTCGTGCGCGGGCCGCACAACACCATGTACGCCGGCCGGCCCTGGACCATCCGCCAGTACGCCGGCTTCTCCACCGCCGAGGCCAGCAACGCCTTCTACAAGGCGAACCTGAAGGCCGGTCAGAAGGGGCTCTCGGTCGCCTTCGACCTGGCGACGCACCGCGGCTACGACAGCGACCACCCGCGCGTCACCGGCGACGTCGGCAAGGCCGGGGTGGCGATCGATTCGGTGGAGGACATGAAGATCCTCTTCGACGAGATCCCGCTCGACCAGATGAGCGTCTCCATGACCATGAACGGCGCGGTGCTGCCGGTGCTGGCCATGTTCATCGTCGCCGGCGAGGAGCAGGGGGTGAGCCAGACCGAGCTCAGCGGGACCATCCAGAACGACATCCTGAAAGAGTTCATGGTCCGCAACACCTACATCTACCCGCCGGAGCCCTCGATGCGGATCGTGGCCGACATCATCGCCCACACCGCCCAGCACATGCCGCGCTTCAACTCGATCTCGATCAGCGGCTATCACATGCAGGAGGCCGGCGCGACCCTGGCTCAGGAGCTGGCCTACACCATCGCCGACGGGCTGGAGTACGTGCGCACCGCGGTCTCGCGCGGGCTGGACGTCGACGCCTTCGCGCCGCGCCTCTCCTTCTTCTTCTGCATCGGCATGAACTTCTTCATGGAGGTCGCCAAGCTGCGCGCCGCGCGCCTGCTCTGGGCCGAGCTGATGCACAAGGAGTTCAGGCCCAAGAAGCAGCAGTCCCTGATGCTGCGCACCCACTGCCAGACCTCGGGTGTCAGCCTGACCGAGCAGGACCCCTACAACAACGTGATCCGCACCACCCTGGAGGCGCTGGCGGCAGCCCTGGGCGGTACCCAGTCCCTGCACACCAACGCGCTGGACGAGGCCGTGGCGCTGCCGACCGAGAGCTCGGCCCGCATCGCCCGCAACACCCAGCTGATCTTGCAGGAGGAGAGCGGCATCACCCACGTCGCCGACCCGCTGGGCGGCAGCTTCTACGTCGAGGCCCTGACCCAGGAGCTGGCCGAGGCCGCCCGCGCGCTGATCGCCGAGGTCGAGGAGATGGGCGGCATGACCAAGGCGGTGGACAGCGGCCTGCCGAAGATGCGGATCGAGGAATCGGCCGCCCGGCGTCAGGCCCGCATCGACCGCGGCGAGGAGGTCATCGTCGGCGTGAACAAGTACCGCAGCGCCAGCCAGGACCAGATCGACATCCTCTCGATCGACAACACCGAGGTGCGTGCCCAGCAGGTGCGCCGTCTGGAGAAGGTGCGGGCCGAGCGCGACCAGGCGGCCTGTGACGCGGCTCTGGCCGCGATCACCGAGGCGGCGAGGAGCGGTCAGGGCAACCTGCTGACCCTGGCGGTCGAGGCGGCCCGCGCGCGGGCCACGGTCGGCGAAATCTCCGACGCGATGGAGCAGGTCTTCACCCGCCACCGTGCCACCATCCGCTCGATCAGCGGTGTCTACGGTTCCGCCTACGAGGGCGACGCCGGCTTCCAGCGCATCCGCGAGGAGGTCGAGACCTTCGAGGCTGCCGAGGGCCGGCGCCCGCGCCTGCTGGTCGCCAAGCTCGGCCAGGACGGCCACGACCGCGGCGCCAAGGTGATCGCCACCGCCTTCGCCGACATCGGCTTCGACGTCGATATCGGCCCGCTGTTCCAGACCCCGGCCGAAGCCGCGCGCCAGGCGGTGGAGAACGATGTCCACGTCATCGGCATCTCCAGCCAGGCCGCCGGGCACATGACCCTGGTGCCGGAGCTGATCAAGGCGCTGAAGGCCGAAGGCGCGGGCGACATCCTGGTGGTCTGCGGTGGCGTGATCCCGCCGCGGGACTACGACTTCCTGAAGGCCCAGGGCGTGGCCGCCATCTACGGCCCCGGCACCAACATCCCGGAGGCCGCGCACGACATCCTGACCAAGATCACGCGGGCCCGCGAAGCGGCCTAGGGTCACTCTGAGGCGCTCCGCGCGCGGCACTGGCCCGCACCCCCTCCCGCCGCCCAGTTCCAGGTACGTCCGTGGGCGCCGAGTGGGACGACTGGGAGGAGGTGCGGGCCGGTGCCGATGGGGTTCGAAAGAACACGGCGAAGCCCTTTTCCACCGGCCGTAACCGTTGCGCCGCCGTCGCCTTTCGTGCCAGTGAAAGGGCGGGGCGCGCGACGAAGAAAAGGGAGTGGCGCACTTGGGCAAGTGGGTCATGATAACTTTGGCGGTGCTGCTGGCGCTGGCCATCTCGCTGGTATGGGTCGGAACGGCCGCCTATCTGCTGGGCGACGTCTGGGGCGTGATCGACGCGACCCTCTATCCCCTGCCAATCCGGATCGGCGGCCTCGCTGTGGTGGCCCTGGTGCCGGTGCTGGTCTGGCTGCTGGCCTCCAGCGTCTGGCGCAGCAGCCGCTTCGCCCAGGCCCTGCGCCGCATCGAGGCGAAGATCCCCGCTCCCCGCAGCGAGCCGGAACCCCAGCAGGTACAGCTCCAGGCCGAGATCGTGGCGCTGCGCGAGGCCACCGAGACCGCGACCCGCCAGATCGGCGAGGTGGCGGCCGCCGCCGAGATGCGCCGCAGCGAGCTGGTCGAGGTGGCCGAGCCGATGGCCGAGCTGGCGAGCCACCTGCACGGCGTCCTGGGCGACATGCGCGACTTCGGCCAGCGGGTCGAGACCAGTGAGACCGCGCTGCGCGGCCTTATCGGCCAGGTCGCCACCCTGAAGGAAGCGGCCCAGCCGCTGCTGCAGATCGACGACCGGCTGACCCAGGAGCAGCGCCGCCTGCTGGAAGCGATCCGCCAGCTCACCGAGAGCGGCGAGGAGGCCGTCGCGCGTCTGCAGCGTCAGACCAGCAACCTGCGCGAAGAGGCCGGCGCCTTCCGTCTGCCGCAGCCGGCGCGGCTCGGCAACGATCGCCAGATCGAGGGGCGCGGCCTCAAGCGGGTGGACTTCCTGGCCGACGCGCGCGACCTGGTCGCCCACCTGAACGACAAGGCGATCGAGCTCAACGCGCTGATGAAGGTCGCGACGCCACCGGAGGTGAAGGAGGCGCTGAAGCAGGGCGACTACAGCCTGCTGCTGCGCCGCCTGCCGCGCCTGAAGGATCGCTCGGGCGTGCGCGGCCTGGTCCTGCACTATCGCCACGACCCGAACTTCAAGGCGGTGGCCGACCGCTTCATGGAGGGCTTCGAGGCGCTGCTGGAGGACAGCCGCGAGGCCGACCCCACGGCGGGCCTCGGCGCGCTCTTCCTGACCTCCGACCTGGGGCGCCTCTACCTGGCGATGGCCAGCGAAACCGGCCGGGCCGAACCGCAGTACCTGGACTAGGCCATGTCACCGGCCGCTGCCGCTCCCACCCCGTTTGATGCCTTCCGGCCAAGGGTCACCTTAGGGGCCGCTTTCCCGGCAGCGCGGTCGTGACCGCCTCGATGGCGGCGGGTCCGCCCCCTGAGGGGGGGCAGGCCCGGCAGGAAATCTCGTCCATCGCCCTGCTCCGCCGCTTCCTGCCCTACATCTGGCCCAAGGGGCGGCCCGACCTGAAGGCCCGCGTGCTGGCCGGCGGCCTGCTGCTGATCCTGGCCAAGGGCATCCTGGTGACCGTCCCCGCCCTGCTGGGTGCTGCGGTCGACGCGCTCTCGCCGCAGGAGGCCGGGGCGATGGCACTGCCGGTAGGGTTGATCGTTGCCTATGGTGCGGCCCGGGTGCTGGCCATGGCCGGGACCGAGCTGCGCGATGCGCTCTTCGCCAAGGTCGCGCAGAACGCCATGCGCCACCTGGCGCTCAGCGTCTTTCGCCACCTGCACCAGCTCTCGCTGCGCTTTCACCTGGAACGCCAGACTGGCGGCATGACCCGGGCGATCGAGCGCGGCACCAAGTCGATCGAGCAGCTGCTCTTCTACCTGGTCTTCTCGATGCTGCCGACCCTGGTCGAGGTGATCCTGGTGGCAGGCCTGCTGTGGATCGCCTTCGGCTGGGTCTATGCCGCGATCACGCTGGCCACCGTGTCGGTCTACGTGCTCTTCACCTCGCTGGTCACCAACTGGCGCATCCTGCTGCGCCGGCAGATGAACGAGAGCGACCAGGAGGCCGGAACCAAGGCCATCGACAGCCTGCTGAACTACGAGACGGTCAAGTACTTCGGCAACGAGGAGCACGAGGCCCAGCGCTACGACAAGGCGCTGGCCGGCTACGAGCGGGC
This sequence comes from Rhodospirillaceae bacterium N.6G, assembly GCA_046233115.1. Lineage (GTDB taxonomy): Bacteria > Pseudomonadota > Alphaproteobacteria > Kiloniellales > JACOMY01 > JACOMY01. Next base: position 539,963 of record JBJXHM010000002.1, read on the forward strand.
GGCGATCCGGAGCCGCACCTCGCTCGCCTTCCTGAACAGCGGCCAGGCCCTCCTGATCGCGCTGGGGGTGGCCTCGATCATGATGGTGGCGGCCGGCGGGGTGGTTGACGGCAGCATGACCGTGGGCGACTTCGTGGAGGTCAACACCTACCTGATCCAGCTCACCATCCCGCTGAACTTCATGGGGACGGTCTACCGCGAGGTGCGCCAGAGCCTGACCGACCTGGAGCGCCTGGTCCTGCTGACCCAGGAAGCGGTCGAGGTGGCCGACGCGCCGGACGCGGTGGCGCTGGAGGTGAGCGGCGGCAGCGTCACCTTCGAGCATGTGGGCTTCGCCTACGATCCGCGGCGCGTGGTGCTGAAGGACCTCTCCTTCGAGGTGCCGGCGGGCCACAGCCTGGCCATCGTCGGCGCCACCGGCTCCGGCAAGTCGACCATCGCCAAGCTGCTGTTCCGCTTCTACGACGTCACCCGCGGCCGCATCCTGATCGACGGGCAGGACATCCGCGGGGTGACCCAGGCCTCGCTGCGCGCGGCCATCGGCGTGGTGCCGCAGGACAGCGTGCTGTTCAACGACACCATCGCCTACAACATCGAATACGGCCGCATCGGCGCCAGCCCCGAGGAGGTGCGCGAGGCGGCGCGGCTGGCCCGCATCGCCGACTTCATCGAGCAGCTTCCCGACGGTTGGGAGACCCGGGTCGGCGAGCGCGGCCTGAAGCTCTCGGGCGGCGAGAAGCAGCGCGTCGCCATCGCCCGCGCGCTGTTGAAGGCGCCGCCGATCCTGATCCTGGACGAGGCGACCTCGGCGCTGGACAGTGCGACCGAGCGGGCGCTGCAGGCCGACCTGGCCGCTGTCTCGCGCGGGCGGACCAGCCTGATCATCGCCCACCGCCTCTCCACCGTCATCGACGCCGACCAGATCCTGGTGCTGGAGCGCGGCGCGGTGGTGGAGCGCGGACGGCATGGCGAACTGCTGGCCAAGGGCGGCGTCTACGCCGCGCTCTGGGCCAAGCAGCAGAGCGGAGAGACGGAGGCAAGTACACCATGAGCGACCTGGCCGAAGGCCTGCTGGCGGGTGAGCGCCGCGCCCTGGCGCGGGCCATGACCCTGGCCGAATCCAGCCGCGCCGACCATCGCGAGGCGGCCGAGGCGCTGCTGGCCAAGGTGATCGGCAAGAGTGGGGTGACCGGCAAGGCGGTGCGCCTGGGCCTCTCAGGTGCGCCCGGCGTCGGCAAGTCCAGCTTCATCGAGTCCTTCGGCCTCTACCTGCTGGAGCAGGGCCACCGGGTGGCGGTGCTGGCGGTCGATCCCTCCTCGCAGCGCACCGGCGGCTCGATCCTGGGCGACAAGACCCGGATGGAGGAGCTGTCGCGCGCACCCGGCGCCTTCATCCGCCCCTCGCCGGCCGGCCAGACCCTGGGTGGCGTCGCCAGGCGCACCCATGACCTGATGCTGCTGGTCGAGGCCGCCGGCTATGACGTGGTGCTGATCGAGACGGTCGGCGTCGGCCAGTCCGAGACCGCGGTGGCGGAGCTGGTCGATTCCTTCCTGCTGATCCTGCCGCCGGCTGGCGGCGACGAGCTGCAGGGCATCAAGAAGGGTGTGGTCGAACTGGCCGACCTGGTGGTGGTGAACAAGGCCGACGGCGCGCTGGTCGAGAGCGCCCGGCGGGCGGCGGCAGAGTACCAGAGCGCGCTGCGCATGCTGCGCCCGGCCGCGGCCAACTGGATCCCGCCGGTGATCCAGGTCTCGGCGCTGGAGAAGCGCGGGCTGGACCAGGTCTGGAAGGCGGTCCTGGCACACCGCGCGGCCCTCGGCGAGGAGGGCATCGCCGCGCGCCGTGCCGAGCAGTCCCGGGCCTGGTTCTGGCGCGAACTGCAGGCCGGCTTGGTCGAGGCCTTCCGCGCCGACCCCAAGGTCGCCGCCTCGCTACCTGATATGGAAGCCCAGGTGATCGCCGGCACCCTGCCGCCCAGCCGCGCCGCCAAGCTGCTGCTGGAGCACTTCCGGGCGGTGGAGGCGGGTTAGGCCGGCTCGGTTGCCGCCGCGCAGGCGGCGACGTAGCGCTCGCCCGAGAGCTCCTTGATGGTGCCTTGCGGGCCGCAGAGCGGGCAGCCTGGATCGGCGTGGGTGCGGATGGTGCGGAAGCTGGCGGCCAGGGCATCGTAGAGCAGCAGGCGGCCGGCCAGGCTCTCGCCGATGCCGAGCAGCTCCTTGATCGCCTCCATCGCCTGCAGGCTGCCCATCACGCCCGGCAGCGCGCCCAGCACGCCGACGTCGGCGCAGCTATCCTTGGCGTCGCCGACCTCGCTGCCGAAGAGGCAGCGGTAGCAGGGACCCGGCTGCTCCTCGTCGTAGGCCTTGAAGGTGGTGATCTGGCCGTCGAAGCGCATGATCGCTGCGGCCACCAGCGGACGCTTGGCCAGGTAGGCGGCGTCGTTGATCAGGTAGCGGGTCGCCGGGTTGTCGCTGGCGTCGGCCACCAGGTCGTAGGCGGAGATCAGGCTCTTGGCGTTGTCGGCGGTGAGCCGGACGGCATGCTGCTCGATCCGCACCTGGGGATTGATCTCCCTGGCGGCGGCGGCGGCGCTCTCGACCTTGGACCGGCCGAGGTCGCTCATGCCGTGGATCGGTTGGCGCTGCAAGTTGCTGAGGTCGACGGCGTCGTCGTCGACCAGGCCCAGGGTGCCCACCCCGGCCGCGGCCAGGTACTGGACCAGCGGCGCGCCCAGCCCGCCGGCGCCGATGATCAGCACCCGGGACTGCAGCAGGCGCAACTGGCCTTCCTCTCCGACCTCCGGCAGCACCAGATGGCGGGCGTAGCGCTCGATTTCCTGGTCGTCCAGGTCGCGTTCAGTTTCGTTGGTCATGGGTTGGTAAGTAGGGTGTGGAGCGAGGCGGCTCAATCCCGGAGCACGCGGCGCCGCCGCCGGTCAGGACTCCAGCTCGCTGTCCCAGTAGAGGTAGTCGCCCCAGGATTCGTGCAGGAAGTTGGGCGGGAAGGCGCGGCCGTTCTCCTGCAGCTCGTAGGTGGTGGGCTGGCGGGCCGGACGCAGGGGCAGCATGCCGCTTTCCCGCGGGGTGCGGTTGCTCTTCTCCAGATTGCAGCCCTGGCAGGCGGTGATCACGTTGTCCCAGGTGGTCTTGCCGCCGCGCGAGCGCGGCATGACGTGATCGAAGGTCAGGTGCTCGGCCGGCAGGTTGTCGCCGCAGTACTGGCACTGGAAGCGGTCGCGCAGGAAGACGTTGAAGCGGGTGAAGGCCGGGCGCCGGTCCAGGTGCACGAACTCTTTCAGCGCGATGACGGAGGGCAGGCGCATCTCGTAGCTGGGCGAGCGCACCACCCGGTCGTACTCGTTCAGGATATTGACGCGGTCGAGGAACACGGCCTTCACGCTGTCCTGCCAGGCCCAGAGCGACAGCGGGAAGTAGCTGAGCGGACGGTAGTCCGCATTCAGAACCAGGGATGGAAAGGCACCTGCTGTCATAGACAAGGAAGCCGTCTCCTTCTCGCTTATGCCGAAGGGTCGGTGCCTTCGACCGCTTCATGACATAGCCCAGCCTTTCGCTCCGCGACAAGCGGCCCGAAGCAGGTCCCGCCATTCTTCATCGAGATGTCACCTTGCCACCGCAGCGGCGCGCAACATCTTGAGGGAGAGAGGCTTTGCGGGGTAGCCATCTCCCATGCCGCACTCAACCGGTGCTGCGCGCCAGCACTTGGCTCACCTCGGTGAGCGAGCGGCCGCTTTCCGCCGACCAGGCGTTGAAGGCGGCCTGCACCTTGGCCAGCGCCGACTTGGAGCCGGACGCCTTGTCGATCACGCCCTCGCGGATCAGCGCCGCGGTCACGTCCTTCGACAGGATGAAGGCGGGCTTGCCCAGGAAGCGCAGGCAGTACTGGGCCGTGGTCCCGCTGAGCCGGCTGCCGCGCCGCTTCAGCAGGTCTAGCAATCCGACGTAGTCGCTGTCCGGCCAGTCGGCGAAGACCTGGCCGGCGGGCCGGCCCTCCTCGGCGGCGAGCGCGCGCAGGAAGGCCGCGTTCTCGAAGACCGAGCGGATCTTGGCGCCGTGGCGCACGATGCGGGCGTCCTGCAGCAGGCGGTCGAGATCCTCGTCCGAGGCCATGGCCCAGCGCGCCGGATCGAAGCCCTCGAAGGCGGCCTCGAAGCCGGGCCACTTCTTCTCGATCACCGACCAATTGAAGCCGGCCTGGAACACCCGCTTGGAGAACTCCGCCAGCCAGCGGTCGTCGCCCAGCGCCCGCAGTGCCTCGGGAGCAGCCGGCCGGCCGATCAGGGCCTCCAGGGCCGCCTCTCCGCCCTTGCGCTCGGCCGCCAGCGCGTAGATCTCTGCAAAGGGTCGCATGCCCCTCTCCTCGTCCGGCTGTTCCGACGCAAGGCTGCGCCAAGCCGGCGCCGCGAGCAAGGCGCCAACAGCCGGGAACAGCGCCTTGTCATGAGCGGAAAGCAGGTCAGATGCTTCTTCTCATGAAAAAATGTTTCTTACCCTTGCCGGCCTGCGGGAACTGCGCTACCTCTGCCGCGACGGAGCAGAAAGGAAGGGCAAGCCATGTGCGGTATTGTCGGACTCTATGCCAAGCGGCCGGCTTTCAGGGAGAACCTGGGCGCGCACTTGGCGACCATGCTGGTGGAGATGAGCGATCGCGGACCCGATTCCGCCGGTGTCGCGCTCTACCGCCCCGCGGCCAAGGCCGGCAGCCTGAAGCTGGTGCTGCACGGCCCCGCGGACTTCGACTGGCAGGCGCTCAGGCTGGCGCTTAGCACCGAGTTCGACCCCGAGACGCAGCTTGAGCTGCGCGGCACCCACGCCGTGATCATCCTGGACGCCGCCTTCGACGCGCTGCGCGACTGGCAGCGCGAGCACTTTCCGGGCCTGCGCCTGGTCTCGGCCGGCGAGGTCATCGAGATCTTCAAGGAGAAGGGCCACCCGCGCGAGGTGGTGAAGCACTTCGGGCTGGAGGGGCTGTCCGGTAGCCACGGCCTGGGCCACACCCGCATGGCGACCGAGAGCGCGGTGACCACCGAGCACTCGCACCCCTTCTCCACCGGGCGCGACCTTTGCCTGGTGCACAACGGCTCGCTCTCCAACCACAACCGGCTGCGTGCCCGCCTGCGCAAGGCCGGGGTCGAGATCCTGACCGACAACGACACTGAGGTGGCTGCCGGTTTCCTCACCTGGCGCCTGGCCGAGGGCGACAGCCTGGAGGAGGCGCTGGAGCGCGGCATCAAGGAGCTGGACGGCTTCTACACCTTCGCGATCGGGACCAAGCAGGGCTTCGCCGTGCTGCGCGACCCCATCGCCTGCAAGCATGCGGTCCTGGCCGAGACCGACGACTGGGTGGCCATGGCCACGGAGTATCGCGCCATCGCCCCCCTGCCGGGTGCCGAGCAGGCGGAGATCTGGGAACCCAAGCCCGGCCGCATCTATGCCTGGGGCGCCTGAGGGAGGAGCTGAATGATCGAGATCGACCTGGCCGAAGAGACCTTGCGCGCGGCCAACAAGCGCCTGCAGGAGGTCAGCCCGGAGGACAACCTGCGCCAGTTCCTGGTGAAGAATCCGCGCGGCGCCCATGCGATCGCGGCCGGCCTGACCCAGCCGATCGAGGTCACCGTGAAGGGGCATGTCGGCTTCTACTGCGCCGGCATGAACCAGGAGGCGCAGGTGACCATCGAGGGCCACGCCGGTGTCGGCCTGGCCGAGAACATGATGAGCGGTACGGTCCGGGTGACCGGCAATGCCTCGGAGTCGGCCGGTGCCACCGGGCGCGGCGGCCTGCTGGTGGTCGAGGGCGACACCTCCTCGCGCTGCGGCATCTCGATGAAGGGCATCGACATCGTGGTCGGCGGCTCGGTCGGCCACATGAGCGCCTTCATGGGCCAGGCTGGCGCGTTGGTGGTGCTGGGCGATGCCGGCTCCAGCCTCGGCGACTCTCTATACGAGGCGCGCCTCTATGTCCGCGGCCGGGTCGAGAGCCTGGGCGCGGATTGCAAGGAGAAGGAGATGACCGCGCACCACCTGGAGAAGCTGGGCCGCCTACTGGACAAGGCCAAGATCGCGGCCAACCCGCGCGACTTCCGCCGCTATGGCTCGGCCCGCACGCTCTACAACTTCAAAGTCGACAATCTGGGGACCTATTAGGCCGATGAGCGACCATCCCAAGATCCCACGCACCACGCCGCGCCACTCGGCCACCTTCGACGATTATACCCTCTCGGAGATCCGGCGGGCGGCGGCGACCGGCGTCTACGATATCCGCGGCGGCGGCGCCAAGCGTCATGTCCCGCACTTCGACGACCTGCTGTTCCTCGGCGCCTCCATGTCGCGCTATCCGCTGGAGGGCTATCGCGAGGCCTGCAACACGGCGGTGACCCTGGGCGACCGCTTCGCCGAGAAGCCGATCGAGCTGAAGATCCCGATCACCATCGCCGGCATGTCCTTCGGCTCGCTCTCGGCCCAGGCCAAGGAGGCGCTGGGCCGCGGCGCCTCGGCGATGGGCACCTCGACCACCACCGGCGACGGCGGCATGACGCCGGAGGAACGCCAGCACTCGACGCAGCTCGTCTACCAATACCTGCCCTCGCGCTACGGCATGAACCCTGACGACCTGCGCAAGGCAGACGCCATCGAGGTGGTGGTCGGCCAGGGCGCCAAGCCGGGTGGCGGCGGCATGCTGCTGGGCCAGAAGATCAACGAGCGCGTCGCCCAGATGCGCACCCTGCCAGAAGGTGTGGACCAGCGCTCGGCCTGCCGGCATCCCGACTGGACCGGCCCCGACGATCTGGAGATCAAGATCCAGGAGCTGCGCGAGATCACCGGCTGGAAGGTGCCGATCTACTGCAAGGTCGGCGCGTCGCGGCCCTACTACGACACTGCACTCTCGATCAAGGCCGGCGCCGACGTCATCGTCCTGGACGGCATGCAGGGCGGCACCGCGGCGACCCAGGAGGTCTTCATCGAGCATGTCGGCATCCCGATCCTGTCTGCAATCCGTCCGGCGGTGCAGGCCCTGATCGACGCCGACCTGCATCGCAAGGTGCAGCTCGTGGTCTCCGGCGGCATCCGCAACGGCGCCGACGTCGCCAAGTGCCTGGCGCTGGGCGCCGACGCCGTCTCGATCGGCACTGCCGCCCTGGTGGCGCTGGGCGATAACGACCCCAGGTGGGAGGCCGAGTATCAGGCGCTAGGCACCACGGCCGGCTGCTATGACGACTGGCACGAGGGCCTGGACCCCGCCGGCATCACCACCCAGGTGCCGGAGCTGGCGACCCGGCTGGATCCGGTCGTCGCCGGCCGGCGGCTGGCCAACCTGCTGGCCGTCATGACCCTGGAATGCCAGACCCTGGCGCGCGCCAACGGCAAGAGCGACGTGCGCAACCTGGAGCCGGAGGACCTGGTGGCCCTGACGGTCGAGGCCGCCGCCATGGCCCGGGTGCCGCTGGCCGGCACCGACTGGATCCCGGGCCAGGGCGGCTATTGATCTGCGACACCGCGCCGGGGGACCCTGGCGCGGTGCACGCGGCGGCAGTACGCTGACGCAATGAATGCGGACAGCGAACGGACAACGACAGGACAGGCTGCATGACCATCGATTTGGCACAGACCGCCCAGGACAAGGGCATTAAGTACTTCCTCATCTCCTTCGTCGATCTCTTTGGGGTGCTGCGCGCCAAGCTGGTGCCGGCCTCGGCGATTGGCGCGATGCAGAAGAACGGAGCGGGCTTCGCAGGTTTCGCCACCTGGCTGGACATGACGCCGGCCGACCCCGACATGTTCGCCAAGCCCGATCCGACGAGCCTGATCCAGCTGCCCTGGAAGCCGGAGGTGGGCTGGCTCGCCGCCGACCTCTGGATGGACGGCCAGGAGGTCGAGGCCAGTCCGCGCGTGGCGCTGAAGCGCCAGATCGCAGCGGCGGCCTCCCAGGGCTGGCGCATGAAGTCGGGCGTGGAGTGCGAGTATTTCCTGATCAACGACGACGGCAGCGCGATCGCCGACCAGCGCGACACCCAGGCCAAGCCCTGCTATGACCAGTCGGCCCTGATGCGCCGCTTCGACGTGGTGACCGCGATCTGCGATGCCATGCTGAGCCTGGGCTGGGCGCCCTACCAGAACGACCACGAGGACGCCAACGGCCAGTTCGAGATGAACTGGGAGTACGACGACTGCCTGAAGACGGCCGACCGCCACACCTTCTTCAAGTACATGGTCAAGAGCCTGGCCGAGGAGAACGGCCTGCGCGCCACCTTCATGCCCAAGCCCTTCGCCAACCTGACCGGCAACGGCTGCCACGCCCACATCTCGCTGTGGAACCTGGCCGGCACCGAGAACCTCTTCGAGGATCCCGAGGGCGAGCTCGGCCTCTCGGCCCTGGCCTACCAGTTCCTCGGCGGCGTGATGCACTCCGCCCCCTCGCTGGCGGCGATCTTCAATCCGACGGTGAACTCCTACAAGCGGATCAATGCGCCGCGCACCCTCTCGGGTGCCACCTGGTCGCCCAACACCATCTCCTACGGCGGCAACAATCGCACCCACATGGTCCGCATTCCCGAGGCCGGCCGCTTCGAGCTGCGCCTGATGGACGGCGCCGCCAACCCCTACCTGATGCAGGCCGCGGTGCTGGCCACCGGCCTGGACGGCATCGCCAACCAGCGCGACCCAGGCCCGCGCCTGGACATCAACATGTACACCGAGGCGCATAAGGCCCGTGGCCTGAAGAAGCTGCCGCTGAACCTCTGGGAGGCGATCCGCCTCTTCCGTGGCAGCGACGTGCTGACCGAGCGTCTGGGCGAGCCGCTCTGCGAGGCCTACACCAAGCTGAAGCGCCAGGAGTGGGACGACTACGCCAACTCCATCAGCCAGTGGGAGCGGGACCACACCTTGGACTGCTAGCAACGAATCCGACAGCGGCGGGCGGCAGCGCCCGCCGCGTCAGTCGTATTTCCGCTGGTCGTCGATCACCTTGCCGTCGTTGGGTAGCGCGCCCGGCGCGACCAGAGTGACGGCGCCTTTCAGCTTGGTCACCTGGACCAGGCTCTCGGCGATCGCCGTCGCCAGTTCCTCGGGGGACCCGTTGGCCTCGCAGGTCAGCGCCATGGCGTCCTGCTCGCCCTGCCGGGTCACTTCCAGGCGGGCCTTGGCGATCTCCGGGTGGCGGGCCAGCACCTGGGCGATCTGCTCGGGGCGCACGAACATGCCCTTGACCTTGGTGGTCTGGTCGGCGCGGCCCATCCAGCCCTTGATGCGCTGGTTGGTCCGGCCGCAGGGGCTGGGCTCGTGCAGCAGGGCCGAGAGGTCGCCGGTCGCCAGCCGGATCATCGGATAGCTGCCGGAGAAGCTGGTCACCACCACCTCGCCGACCTCGCCCGCGGCCACGGGGTCGCCGGTGCCGGGGCGCACGATCTCCAGCAGCAGGGCCTCGTCCAGCACCATGCCGGGATTGGGGCTGCCGTCGGCCGCTGCGGTCTCGTAGGCGATCAGGCCGACGTCGGCCACGGCGTAGCACTGGAAGCAGGCGATGCCGCGCTCGCCGTACTCCGCCCGCAGCGAGGGGAAGAGCGCGCCGCCCGAGACCATGGCGTGACGGATCGAGGAGAGGTCGTGACCGGTCTCGGCCGCCTTGTCGAGCAGCACCTTCAGGAAGTCCGGCGTGCCGGCGAAGCCCTCCGGGCGCAGGTGCTGGATCGCGGCCAGCTGCTGCTCGCTGTTGCCGACGCCGGCTGGCACCACGCCACAGCCCAGGCTGCGCGCGCCCCAGTCCATCATCCAGCCGCCTGGCGTCAGGTGATAGGCGAAGGTGTTGTGCACCAGCATGCCGGCGCGAAAGCCGGCGGCGAAGAAGGCGCGGGCGAAGCGGGTGTAGTCGCTCTCGCGGTCGTCGAGCTCATAGATCGGACCAGGGGAGGTGAAGACCCGGCCGACAGCACCCGGGCGCTTGGTCGCCAGCCCGCCGAACGGTGGGTCGGCGGCCTGCAGCTCCAGGATCTCGCTCTTGCGCAGCAGCGGCAGCTTGGCCAGCGCCGCCCGGTCGGTGACGGCGGCCGGGTCGACGTCGGCCAGCCGCCGGGCGTGCGCCGGCGCGTGCGCCTTGGCATAGGCGATCTGGGTCGGCAGGGCAGCGAAGAGCGCCGCCTCGCGCGCCGCGGGATCGCGGGTCTCCAGGCTGTCGAAATAGTCCTTCACCGCCATGGCGGATCGCCTCCTCCTCGTCTCCATGCTCCCTGAAGGCGCGGGATCTGCGTCCCCTTCGCCTCTGTTTTCTCGTTGGCGTTAGAGCGCGTTGCGCTCTGCCCAAGTCGGCACCGGCCCGCACCCCCGCCCGGCCGCCCACGGAAGTATCCTGGAACTGGGCGGCCGGGCGGGGGTGCGGGCCGGTGCCGTGAATCTAACCACGCCTCTAGGCCAGCCAGCGCTTGCGTCGCTTGTAGTGCTTGACGTCGCGATAGCTCTTGCGGCCGGCGGCCGAGAGCCCGAGGTAGAACTCCTTGACGTCCTCGTTGCTGGCCAGCGCCTTGGCCTCGCCGTCCATGACCACGCGGCCGTTCTCCAGGATGTAGCCGTAGCTGGCGTACTTCAGTGCGACCGAGGTGTTCTGCTCGGCCAGCAGGAAGGTCACGCCCTCACCCTGGTTCAGTTGCTTCACCGTCTCGAAGATGCCCTCGACAAGCTGCGGGGCCAGGCCCATGGAGGGCTCGTCGAGCAGGATCATCGAGGGGCGGCTCATCAGCGCCCGGCCGATGGCGCACATCTGCTGCTCGCCGCCCGAGGTGTAGCCGGCCAGACTGCCGCGCCGCTCCTTCAGCCGCGGGAAATAGCGATAGACCATCTCCAGGTCGCGGCTGACAGCGCCCTTGCCGTCGCGCCGGGTATAGGCGCCGGTCAGGAGATTCTCTTCGATCGTCAGGTGGCCGAAGCAGTGGCGCCCCTCCATCACCTGGATCACGCCCCTGCGGACCAGCTCGTGCGGGGTCAGCGCATCGATGCGCGCGCCGTTGAAATGGATCGAGCCCTTGGTGACCTCGCCGCGCTCAGCGCGCAGCAGGTTGGAGATGGCCTTCAGGGTGGTGGTCTTGCCGGCACCGTTGGCACCGAGCAGGGCGACCACGCCGCGTTCCGGCACGCTGAGCGACACGCCCTTCAGAACCAGGATGACGTGGTTATAGATCACCTCGATGTTCTGAACGCTGAGCAGCGTGTCCTGCGCCGTCTCTGCTTGCACTGGCTCTGCTGCCTGCGCCATCTGCCTCACCTTTTTGAAAGGGATGAGGAGCGGGCGGGGAGGCTCCCCGCCCGCGCCGGTCGGGTTACTGGTTCTCGTCGCAGTTCCGCGGGGTGATGCCGTTCTCCTTGGCATACTGTTCCGCGGAGGCCTCGTAGGCCGGCCAGAGCTCATCGCGGTTGGGGTCGATGAAGCCGGTGATGGCCGACCACTTCTCGCCGTCCCACTGCTGCACCAGCGCGGAGCCGCCACCTTCGTGGTTGGCGCAGGAGAGCGCGACCGGACCCATCAGGCCCTCGAACCCGGCCTCCTTGATCCGATCGGCGGTGATGACGAGATGGTCGAAGCCCCACTGCACCTCTTCGCCGGTCAGAGGGCGCTGGCCGTACTTCTCCTGTGCAGTGCGGATCGCCTCGGTGACGAAGAAGCCGTTCACCACGCCGCGGTTATAGAGGACCGTGCCGATGTTGGCGCCGTCGGTGGCGCCCTTGCCGGCCTCATTGAGGGCAAGCAGTTCCTGCACCACCGGGGAATCGGTGCCGACGCCGGTGATGTTCAGAGACTTGTAGCCCTTCGCCGCCTCTTTCGCCGGCAGCACGTCGGCCTCGGCTCCCGACCACCAGATGCCGATGAAGTGGTCCATCGGAAAGCCGACGGAGGCGGCCTCCTTGACTGCGGTCGCGTTCATCACGCCCCAGCCCCACATGAAGACGTAGTCGGGACGGATCTGGCGGCCAATGCGCAGCCAGGTGGCCTTCTGCTCCAGGCCCGGGTGGGCGACCGGGAAGAGTGAGAGCTCGTAGCCCTCTTGCTTGGCCAGACGCTCAAGGGTCGAGATCGGCTCCTTGCCGTAGGCGCTGTCGTGATAGACCAGCGCGATCTTCTTGCCCTGGAGGCTGCCGCCTTCCTGCTCCTTGGCGTACTGCACCATCACGTCGGCACCTGCCCAATAGGTGATGGGGGCGGTGTAGACGTAGGGGAAGACCGAGCCGTCCGAGGCATCGGCGCGACCGTAGCCCATCGAGAGGATCGGGATCTTATCCTGCGTGGCGCGGCCGATCAGGGCGTAGGTGATGCCGGTCGAGTAGGGGTTGATCACGGTCGCCCCGGTGGAGCCGCCGCCCTTGAGACGCTCGTAGCACTCGACGCCCTTGTCGGTGTTGTACTCGGTCTCGCACTCTTCCCACGTCAGCGTCACGCCGCCGATGCCGCCGAGCTTCTCGTTGACGTAGTTGTAGTAGTCCTCGAATCCGTCCGCGAGCGGCGTGCCGTTCGGCGCGTAGGGACCGGTGCGATAGACCAGCAGCGGCAGGAACTGGCTGCCTTCCGCCGAGGCCGGGGTCATCGGCGCCGCGGTCGCGGCGACGGACAAAGCGACGGCTGCAGCCGCCCATTTCAGGGACTTAAGACCCATCAGTTCAAATCCTCCCATCTTCTGGGCCGGGTTGCCCCGACCCTTTTCGACGCCCGTGATGCTGTCTTGTTCTTTGCCGGGCGCGGCGCCCATCGCCCGGCGGTATCTTGGTTCCTTGAAGCCTAATAGGGGAAAGGCCAAAGGCGAAGCTTCTCCTTCGCGATCTGCCAGAGCCGGGCCAGGCCGTGCGGCTCGACGATCAGGAAGAAGATGATGAGTGCGCCGAACACGATGAGACGCAGGTGGGAGACCAGCTCGACCGAGACCGAGATCCCCAGCATGGCCGGCAGGTTATCCAGCAGGATCGGCAGCAGCACGATGAAGGCCGCGCCCAGGAAGGAGCCCATGATCGAGCCCAGCCCACCGATGATGATCATGAAGAGCACCTCGAAGGAGCGGTTGATCTCGAAGGCCAGCGCCTCCACCGAGCCGGAGTAGGTGAAAGCCCAGAGCGCGCCGGAGACGCCGATGAAGAAGGAGCTGACGGCAAAGGCCGAGAGCTTGGCGATCATCGGCCGGATGCCGATGATCTCGGCGGCGATGTCCATGTCGCGGATCGCCATCCAGGTACGGCCGATGCGGCTGCGCACCATGTTCTTGGCCATCAGCGCCAGGAAGGAGACCAGCACCAGCAGGAAGACGTACTTGTACTCCGGAGGCGCGGAGGAGCCGGTGACGGTCACGTTGCCGAAGACCTCGCGCGGCGGGGCCGAGATCACGCCCGAAGCGCTGTGGTTGGTCCACCAGCCGAACTTGTTGAACATCCAGATCAGGAAGAACTGCGCGGCCAGGGTCGCGACCGCCAGATAGAAGCCCTTGATCCTGAGCGACGGCAGCCCGAAGAGCACCCCGACCAGGGCCGAGCCCAGGCCTGCCAGCAGGAAGACGATCAGGATGTTCATCTCCGGCATCGCCGTGGTCAGCTTGTAGCTGAAGAAGGCGCCGCAGGCCATGAAGCCGCCGGTACCGAGGCTGAGCTGGCCGCAATAGCCGGTCAGGATGTTGAGGCCGAGTGCGGCCAGCGAGAAGATCAAGAAGGGGATCAGGACCGAGTTCAGCCAGTAGGTCGAGGCGACGAAGGGCACCACGAAGAGGCCGATGGCCAGCAGGACCAGGATCCCGATCTTGTCCTGGCGGATCGGAAAGATGGCCTGGTCGGCAGCGTAGCTGGCCTTGAACTGGCCTGCCTCACGATAGAGCATCTTGCCTCAAACCCTCTCGATGATGCGCTCGCCGAACAGTCCCTGCGGCCGGAACAGCAGGAAGCCCATGGCCAGCATGTAGGCGAACCAGTCCTGGATGGCGCCGCCGAAGAGCGGGCCGATGAAGACCTCTCCCACCTGCTCGGCGGCACCGACGATCAGGCCGCCGATGATGGCGCCGGGGATCGAGGTGAAGCCGCCCAGGATCAGCACCGGCAAGGCTTTCAGCGCGATCAGTGACAGCGAGAACTGCACGCCGAGCGACGAGCCCCACATGACGCCGGCGACCAGTGCTACGATGCCGGCCACAGACCAGACGATGGCCCAGATGGTTTTCAGCGGAATGCCGACCGAAAGCGCCGCCTGGTGGTCGTCGGCGACCGCGCGCAGCGCGCGCCCGACCTTGGTGTACTGGAACAGCACGGCCAGCAGCGCCACCATCAGGGCGCCGACGACGGCAGCCACGATCTCGGTCGGGTCGAGGTACATGCCGTTCGGCAACAGGCTGCCCTGGAAGGCCACGATCGGCTGGTGCGAGATGCCGATGTCCAGCGCCTTCACGTTGGAGCCCCAGATCAACTGTCCGGTGCCGTCCAGCACGAAGAAGATCCCGATCGTCGCCATGAAGAGGATGATGTGTTCCTGGTTCACCATGGGGCGCAGGACCACCCGCTCGATCAGCATGGCGACGATGATCATCACGATGGCGGCCAGGATGAAGGCCAGGATCCAGTGCAGCCCCAGCTCGATGAAGCCCACCATGGCGAGGGCTGCGAAGAGCACCATGGCGCCCTGGGCGAAGTTGAAGATCGACGAGGCCTTGAAGATGAGCACGAAGCCCAGCGCCACCAGGGCGTACATCACGCCCTGCAGCAGGCCCTTGACCACGACCTCGGCATAGAAATCCCAGGCGAAGAAGACGTCCGGATCGACCTGGGACAGGAGCTGAAGCAGGAAACCGACCAGGGGGATCGAGCCCAGGCCGGCGACGACGGTGATGAGGACGGTGCGTAGGTTCATGGTCTTGCTCCGCCTTCCCCGCTAGTGGGCCACGCCCAGGTAGGCGTCGATCACCTCCTGGTCGCTGCGCACCTCGTCCGGCGGTCCGTCCGCCAGCTTACGTCCGTAGTCGAGCACCACCACCCGGTCGGAGATGTCCATCACCACGCCCATGTCGTGCTCGATCAATGCGATGGTGGTGCCGAACTCCTCGTTCACGTCGAGGATGAAGCGGGACATGTCCTCCTTCTCCTCCACGTTCATGCCGGCCATGGGCTCGTCCAGCAGCAGCAGCTCCGGCTCCATCGCCAGGGCCCGGGCCAGCTCCACCCGCTTCTGCAGGCCGTAGGGCAGGCGGCCCACCGGCGTCTTGCGGATCGCCTGGATCTCCAGGAAGTCGATGATCTCCTCGCAGAAGGCGCGCTGGCGGATCTCCTCCTTCTCGTTTGGCCCCCAGTAGAGGCACTGGGTGACGAAATCGAGCGCGCCGGCGCCGAGGGCCAGCAGGTGGTCCAGCCCCCAGACCCCGGTTTCCGGGGCCCGCAGGTTGTGCATCTTCAAGAGCCGCCCGGTCATGATGTTGTCCAGGGTCGACATGCCTCGGAACAGCGCCACGTTCTGGAAGGTGCGTGCGATCCCCTGCGCGGCCGCCATGTGCGGGCGCATGGCGCTGCGGACCTTGCCCTTGTAGGTGATGGTGCCTTCCTGCGGATGATAGAAGCCGTTGATCACGTTCAGCATCGAGGTCTTGCCGGCACCGTTCGGCCCGATGATGGCGCGGATCTCGTGCTCCAGCACGTTGAAGGAGATGTTGGTCAGCGCCTTCACCCCGCCGAAGGAGAGCGAGATGCTGTCCATGGTCAGGAGCGGTGGACCGAAGACGCGCGGCGGATGGATGATGCTCTTCGGATCGGCCGCGGCCGCCGCCGATGCTCCTGCCCCTGCCCCTGGCGGTGGGGCCGCGGTCTCGCTCATGATGCCACCTGCCTTCCTGCTGCCGACATGGGTCAGGCCGCCTTGCGTGCTGTCGTCGCATCGTCGAGATCGACGATTTCCAGATCTGCCTTGAGGACGCCCTGGCGGCCGTCCTCGAAGGTCACCTGGGTCTCGATGTGGCCCCGCGAGGAGCCGTCGTAGAGGGCCTCGATCAGCGGGGCGTAGCGCTCCGCGATGGTGCTACGGCGCACCTTGCGGGTGCGGGTCAGTTCGCCGTCGTCGGCGTCCAGTTCCTTGTGCAGAATGAGGAAGCGGCGGATCTTGGTGGCGGCGAGCTGCGGGTCGCGCGTCAGGTCCGCGTTCACCTCGCGGATGTGCTCCTCGACGATCTCGCGCACCCGCGGGCTTGCCGCGAGTTCCTGGTAGCTGGCGTAGGAGACGTTGTTGCGCTCCGCCCAGCTTCCCATTGCCTCCTGGTCGATGTTGATGAAGGCGGTGACGTAGTCGCGCTGGTGACCGAAGGTCACGGCCTCCTTGATGTTGGGATAGAACTTCAGTTTGTTCTCGATGAACTTGGGCGCGAAGAGGCTGCCGTCGTTCAGGCGGCCCACGTCCTTCGCCCGGTCGATGATGCGGAGCTGCCCGTCCGGCGTCATCATCCCGGCGTCGCCGGTGTGGACCCAGCCGTCCGCGGTCTTGGTGCCGGCGGTGGCTTCGGGGTTCTTGTAGTACTCCTTGAAGACGCCCGGGCTGCGGAACAGCACCTCGCCGTCCTCGGCCAGCTTCAGCTCGACGCCCGGGATCGGTTTGCCGACCGTGTCGGCTCGGATCTCGCCGTCCGGCTGGATGGTGATGAAGACGCTGGCCTCGGTGGAGCCGTAGAGCTGCTTCAGGTTCACTCCCAGCGCCCGATAGAACTGGAAGATCTCCGGGCCGATCGCCTCGCCGGCGGTATAGGCCAGCCGGATACGGCTGAAGCCCAGCGCATTCTTCAGCGGGCCGTAGACGAAGACTTCGCCCAGGCGGTAGGCCAGGCGCTCACCGGCGGAGACCGGCTCGCCATCCATGATTTTCTCGCCGACCCGCTTGGCTAGGTCGAGGAAGTACTTGAACCAGCGCCGCTTGAAGGCGCTGGCGTCCTCCATCCGGATCATGACGGTGGTCAGCAGGTTCTCGAAGATGCGCGGCGGGGCGAAGAAGTATGTCGGGCCCAGCTCGCGCAGGTCCTGCATCACCGTGGCGCCGCTTTCCGGGCAGGAGACGCAGAAGCCGGCGACGTAGGACTGTCCGAAGGAGAAGACGTGATCGCCCACCCAGGCCATCGGCAGGTAGGCCATGACCTCTTCCCGGTCGGTCAGCTTCTCGAATTCCACCCCCGCCTTGGCCATGGAGATGACGTTGTCGAAGGTCAGCACCACGCCCTTGGGCTGGCCGGTGGTCCCGGAGGTGTAGAGCATGATCGAATCGTCGCTGCCCTTGGTGGCCTCGACGCCGCGTTCATAGCGGCCGGGGTCTTGGGCCAGCGCCGTACGGCCGGCCTCCAACACCTTGGCGTAAGCGATCAGATAGTCCTGCTGGTAGTTCCTGAGGCCGCGGGCATCCTGATAGACGATGGTCTCCAGGCTGGGCACGTCGGCGCGGATTTCCAGCAGCTTGTCGACCTGCTCCTGGTCTTCGACCACGGCGACCTTCACGCCGGCGTGCTGGACCACATAGGCCATCTCGCGCGCCACCGAGTCCTGATAGACCGGCACGGGGACGGCCCCCAGCGCCTGGGCGGTGACCATGGTCCAGTAGAGCCGCGGGCGATTGTCGCCGACGATCAGCACCTTGTCGCCGACGCCGACGTCGAGGCCTGCCAGTCCCAGGGCGAAGGCCTTGACCTCTTCCTGCGCCTCGCGCCAGGTCCAGGTCTGCCAGATGCCGAGATCCTTCTCGCGCATGGCCGGACGGTCACCGCGCGCCTCGGCATTGTGCCGCAGCAGCTTGGGAAAGGTATCCAGCGCTTTCGTCTCGGCCATGGTCTAGCCGTCCTCCCGTTCGATCGCCCGCGGGATGCGGAGTCGGGAGATCAGACGCCAAAGCGCGCTCGGCACGGCGATAGGGCCCAGGGCCACCCAAAGGGGGGAACCCAGGGCTGGAACCGGTGTTGCAAGCCACCCTCGGCGCGGCATGAGCCTCCCAGAACCGCTCATCTTTTTATTTGCCGCAAAGCTTAGTCTAGCTAGCTAGCGGTAAAGCTCGCGCTGGTCAAGCGGACCTGCGATCTGGCCTTTGAGGTGCAGACGATCAGACAATGCGATGGTCCGACAGTCGGCGTGCAGTCGTCATTTACGGAAAGGCCCCTGACCGAAAGTCGTGCCTTGCTCGAAACCAAAGACTCGAGGCGGGGGAGCCCCTGTGTCTGGGATTCTTCATCGGTCAAGATATATGACCTATTTCCTGATAACCTTGGCGGGCGCCCTTGTAGCGGGTGATTTGTGCCTATGAATCGAAAGAGCCTGCCGGGCGCTCTGCCCGACAGGCTCTCGGCGAAGGACCGCTGTTCCGGAGGCGCCCGATCAATGCAGGTGCCGCTCCCGGTAGCGCTGGGCCAGGATCTCGGTCACCTCGGTGAGGTCGCCGTCGAGGTAGCCGATGTCCTGCAGGATGCGCGGATCGAGCGCCGACAGGCTACGCCGGGTGGCCGCCTTGACCTGGGCATCGTGTGCCCGGATTGCCGCCCGCTTGAACCAGGCGACGATGGCCGAGTCCTTCCACCAGGAGCGAGAGGTCGCCGCGCCGCAATCCGCAAAAGGTCCGGTCGTGGGCTGCAGGCCATGCTGTAGGGAGCTCATGATCGCTTTTCCTTCCTTGTCTCACGCCGCGATCGGCGGCGTCGTCTGACCAGCAATCTGCGGTCGGAAGGCAGGAAATGCTAACGAAAGAGCCACAAGGACACTTGAGCAGCGTTCAAGTGGGCCCGGACTCGTCCTGACCCTGGTGTCGGCTGGCCAGTCGCTGCAGCCAGCGGCTCACGGCCCGTGCGGCTGCGGTGGGTTCCACCCCTTTGGCGTGGCAGAGGTAATAGCTGGCGCCGCTGGGATTGGGCAGGCCGAAGGGGGCGATCAGGCTGCCGCGGTTGAGCCGTTCGTCCACCAGCGGCCGCCCGCCGATACCGATCCCCAGCCCCCGCTCCGCCACTTCCAGGACCTGTTCCTGGCCTTCCAAGGTGAGCGCGTTGGAGACGTCCGGCGCCGGAAAGCCGTGCGCGGCCGCCCACTCCGTCCATTCGTCCTTGTGATAGCGGTTCAGGATCAGGCGGGCCTCGGCCAGGACCTGGGCCACCGGCTTGCCAGCCAGCCGCTCCATGTAGGTCGGGCTCGCAACCGGCATCGAGGTCTCCGCCATCAGGAAGCTGGACTCCAGGTCCGGCCAGCCGCCACGGCCATAGCGGATCGCCAGGTCGAGCTGGTCGCGCTTGAGGTTGCTGAGCTTCGGGGTGGTGACGAGTTGCAGATCGACGCCCGGGCAGGCCTCCTCCAGGCCGCCCAGGTTCGGGATCAGCCAGAGGATCGCCAGCGAGGGCGGCAGGGTCAGCGCCACCCGCTTGCGCCCGCCGGTGCCCAGTACGGCGGCCGTGGCCTCCTCGATCCGCCGCAGTGCCGGATCGATCTCCTCGAAGTAGTGCTGACCCTCAGGCGTCAGGACGAGACCGCTGCCGCGCCGCTCGAAGAGAGCCAGGTGCAGGAACTCCTCCAGCCGTCGCACCTGGTGCGAGATGGCGGACTCGGTGACGCCCAGCGCCTCGGCCGCATCGCGGAAGCGATCGTGCCTGGCGGCGGCGTGGAAGGCGCGCAGGGCAGGAAAGGGCGGCAGGCTCATGCAGTCTTTTCGCACGGCCTTGAGCAGAGTTCAAGTGACCTTGCCATAGTTTCACTAGTTTCGGTGAAAAGGCCTGCCAATGTGAACAGCAGGCGGAAATGATCTGGTGCCGCCAAGCAGCGAAACAGCAGCACGGAAGGATCCTGCAATGAACAGCATCGAGACCTGGTCGGCGCCCCGGACGGCAGTGCATCCGGTCGCCGAGAGTAACGTCACCAAGGGCACCCATGGCCGGGTGCTCTACCTGGCCGACGGCAGCAAGCGCCCGGTGATCAAGGTCCAGACCAACGGCGACGAGCCGCGCGAGCGCCTGTCGGAGTACCGGGAGCACGACATCGCTGTCGAAAGCCTCCGGCCCTTTGCTCAGGAGATGAGCCTGGAGCGCGACGGCGTGGTCCTGCTGGAGCAGCCCACCCTGGTCCGCGACCTCTACGACGAGGAGGCGGTAACCCGTACCTACTATCCGGAGACCGAGGCGCTGGTGAAGGCCCAGACCGGGGCCAGGCGGGTGGTGATCTTCGATCACACGCGGCGCGTCGAGGGCGACCCTGCTCTGGAAGGCAAGGCAAAGCGCCGGCCGGTACGGACCGTCCACAACGACTATACCGACCGCTCGGGCCCGCAGCGGGTGCGCGACCTGATGGGCGAGGAGGCCGAGGCCCTGCTGGCCGGCCGCTTCGCAATCGTCAACACCTGGCGGCCGATCCGCGGTCCGGTGCTGCGGGCGCCGCTTGGCTTCATCCATCCCGACAGCATCGCACCAGAGGAGATCGTTGCGGCCGACCTGGTCTACGAGGATCGAGTGGGCGAGATCTACGAGGTGCTGCACAACCCGGCCCACCGCTGGCTCTATGTGCCGGAGATGGAGAGCGACGAGGTGCTGGTCTTCAAGTGCTACGACTCGGCCCGTGACGGTCGCGCCCGCTTCCTGCCGCACACCGGTTTCGACGACCTGGCCACACCCGCCCGTGCGCGCTCCCGCGAGAGCATCGAGACCCGCAGCCTGGTGTTCTTCTAGTTCCGAGCCAGCCTGAAAGGTTTGCTTTAGGTGAGGGCGGCTGCGGCAGCGGCAGACACAGCCGTAGCCGTCCCTTCCGTCGTCGCCGACGACGTGTCTCTGTCCCTCAGGCTGAACGATGTGATATCGAGTCCCGAGGACAGGGTTGCCTGAGAGCGTCACCTGTCCGTGTCGTTCAATGGACAGGCGTTTGGGTAGCGGATGTCGCAGCGCAAGATGACGGATGAGCGGGAGACGGCAACCCTCTGGGGGCGCGTCGCATCGCTACCGCGCGGTGGCCTGGTGGTCTTTTCCGCACTTGTCGTGACCACCCTGCTGTGGGTACCGGCCCGTATCAGCCTGCCGCTGCCGCCGGCCTTCCTGCCCTGGCTGGCACTCTCGCAGATCGTGATGCTCTGGTCCTTCACCTGCGCGGCCGTGGCCCTGCTGGCGGTGGTCCGGGCCCAGGCGCTGGAGCCGCTCTTCGGCGGCCTGGACCGCGGGGTGCGGCTGCACCGGCGGCTGGGGCTCTCCGCCTTCCTGTTGATGGTCGCGCATGTGATTGCGCTCGCCCTGCACGGCCAGCAGCTCGGCGGCTCGGTCGGGGACATCCTGGTCCCCTTCTGGTCGGAGGAGACCCGTACCATCGACATCCTGGTGTTCTACGCCCTGATCGGACTGGGTCTGCTGGCTTACGACAAGCGCCTGCGGCACGAGCGCTGGCTCTCCCTCCACCGCTTCATCGGCCTCCTGTTCCTGATCGGTACCGCGCATGCCTCGATGGAGCCCGGCACCATCAACGGCTTCGAGCCGCTGCGCACCTGGATCGTGTTGCTGCTGCTACTGGGAACAGTCGCCTGGCTCTACCGGGTCTTCCTCTTCACCAGCTTCGGGCCGCGCTACCGCTACGAGGTCAAGGAGGCCAAGCAGCAGGGCAGCGAGGTGGTCGACCTGGTGCTGAAGCCGCTGGACCAGCGGATGATGTACCAGCCCGGAACCTTCGCCTTCCTCAAGGTCCCCTCCTTCGCCGAGCAGGCCGGGGAGCTGCATCCCTTCTCGCTCTCCAGCAGCCCGGTGGACCGGGATCTCAGGTTCTCCGTCCGCCAGGTCGGCGACTTCACCAAGCGGCTCTCCAGCCTGCAGCCGGCCACGCCGGTCGAGGTCTACGGCCCCTTCGGCAGCTTCACCCCGCATCGCTTCCATCCCTATCGCCGGATGGTGTGGATCGGCGCCGGCATCGGCATCACGCCCTTCCTGGGCATGCTGGGTTTCGAGCTGTCGAACAACGACTTCCGGCGCATCTGGTTCTACTACATCTGCCGGTCAGAGAAGGACGCGGTCTACGACAGGGAGATCCGCGAGCGCTTCCTCGAGGCCGACTCCTTCATCGACTACACGCTCTGGCTCACCGGCGAGCAGGGCCGGCTGACCGCCAAGCGGATCGCCGAGGACATCGCCCCCCTGGACGACTATGCGGTCATGATCTGCGGCCAGGCCCGCTTCGTCGCCGACATGGCCCACCAGTTCCACCGCCTGGGCCTGCCGCACGAGAAGATCATCATCGAGGAGCTGCAGTTCCGTTAAACCCAGCGGCAACCAGAGACGCTTGACCGCATGGCTCCGGTCTTGGATCGGGACGACAATGGATTGGAAGGAGCCATAGGCGCGCGGATCTGACAGTGGTGTTGCCTTTCCATAGCGATTGCGGGGCGCTTGCCGCCCGGAACGTGGGCTAGGGGTCCGATGCCCCCGGCCGATCCGCGTTCCAGCCAGCCCTTTCTGGGAAAGATCGTCGATCTTTTCCTGCGCAGCACCCTGACGCCCTTCCTGATCGTCGTCTCTCTGATCGCCGGCATTGCTGCCATCGCGCTGACCCCGCGCGAGGAGGAGCCGCAGATCGTGGTGCCGATGGCCGACGTGCTGGTCTCCGTCCCCGGCCTGCCGCCGGGCGAGGTGGAGCGCCAGATCGCGACGCCGCTGGAGAAGCTGCTGGCGCAGATCGACGGGGTCGAGCACATCTACTCCCTGTCGCGCAGCGGCGAGGCGGTGATCACCGCGCGCTTCTTCGTCGGCGAGGACCGCGAAGACAGCCTGGTCAAGCTCTACAACAAGATCCAGTCGAACACCGACATGATCCCTGCGGCCGTCACCGGCTGGGTGGTGAAGCCGATCGAGATCGACGACGTGCCGATCGTCAACGTCACCCTCTGGAGCAGCCGGCCCGAGGAAATCGACGACTTCGCCCTCAGGCGCATCGCCGAAGAGCTGGAGATCGACCTGCAGTCGATCGAGGCGACCAACCGCACCGAGGTGGTCGGCGGCCGCCCGCGCACCATCCGGGTGGAGCTGGACCCCGACGCCCTGGCCGCGCGCCGCACCTCGGCCCTCGACGTCGCCTGGGCGCTCGGCATCTCCAACACGCGCCAGCCGGCCGGCGGCTTCGACAGCCTGGACCGTCACCTGACGGTCGAGGCCGGTGCCTTCTTCACCCGGGTGGGGGAGCTGCGCCGCGCCGTGGTGAACGTCGTCGACGGCGTCCCGGTCTACCTGGAGGACGTCGCCGAGGTGATCGACGGCCCGGCCGAGCGCGACAGCTATACTTGGATCGGTTTCGGCCCGGCCGAAAGGGTCGAGGACCCGGCGCTCAAGCAGGGCTTCTTCCCCGCCGTCCATGTCTCGGTCGCCAAGCAGAAGGGGGCGAATGCGGTCCTGGTCGCCCAGCGGGTGGAGCAGCGGGTGGAGGACTTCGCCCGCCGCCACTTCCCCGAGGGGGTCGAGGCCCGCATCACCCGGAACTACGGCGAGACCGCGGACGCCAAGGTCGACGAGCTGCTGGAGGCCTTCACCGTCGCCATCCTGATCGTGATTGGGCTCATCGCCTACAGCCTGGGCTGGCGCGAGGGCATCGTGATTGCCGCGGCGGTGCCGATCACCTTCGCGCTGACCCTGCTGGTGAACTACTGGGCCGGCTACACCATCAACCGGGTGACTCTCTTCGCGCTGATCCTGGCGCTAGGCCTGGTGGTCGACGATCCCATCGTCGACGTGGAGAACATCCACCGCCACCTGAAGATGCGCCTGCAGGCGCCGCTGGATGCGGTGCGCACCGCGGTCAACGAGGTGCGCCCGCCGATCCTGCTGGCCACCCTGGCGGTCATCGTCTCCTTCCTGCCGATGACCCTGATCACCGGCATGATGGGGCCCTACATGCGGCCGATGGCGCTGAACGTGCCGGTGGCGATGGTGATGTCGATGGTGGTGGCCTTCACCGTCACGCCCTGGCTCGCCTACCACCTGCTGAAGGCCAAGGCCGCGCGCGGCGATGAGGCGGTGCCCCTGGAGCAGAGCCGTCTCTACCGTCTCTACCGCGCGCTGCTGACGCCGCTGCTGAAGCACCGGCGGCGGGCCTGGGCCCTGATCGGCCTGGTCGCCCTGCTGTTCGTGCTGGCAGCCTTGCTGGCGGCCTGGCGGGCGGTGCCGTTGAAGATGCTGCCCTTCGACAACAAGAACGAGTTCCAGATCGTTGTGAACCCGCCGGAGGGCACCACCCTGGAGCGGAGCGACGCGATCCTGCGCCGCCTGGCCGAGGTGCTGCGCCGGGCGCCGGAGGTGCGCGATTTCCAGCTCTACAGCGGCCTTGCCTCGCCGATGGACTTCAACGGCATGGTCCGCCACTACTTCCTGCGTGAGGGACCCGAGGTGGCCGACATCCGGGTCAATCTGGCCGGCAAGCGCGCCCGCGAGATGCAGTCGCACGAGATCGTGCTGCGCCTGCGCCAGGAGCTGGAGGCGGTGGCGCGCGAGGAGGGCGCGCGCATCGCCCTGGTCGAGCTGCCGCCGGGACCGCCGGTGCTGGCCACCATCACCG
Organism: Rhodospirillaceae bacterium N.6G; assembly: GCA_046233115.1. Lineage (GTDB taxonomy): Bacteria > Pseudomonadota > Alphaproteobacteria > Kiloniellales > JACOMY01 > JACOMY01. Next base: position 564,479 of record JBJXHM010000002.1, read on the forward strand.
CCGAGGTCTATGGCGCGCCTGGCACCAGCTACGAGGAGATGCGCCGGGCCGCCCGCGCGGTGGCCGAGCGCCTGGCCCGCGAGCCCGGCGTCGCCGACGTGGACAGCACCGTCGAGGATGCGGCCGGCCGCCTGGTCTTCGTTCCGGACCGCGAGAAGGCGGCGCTCTCCGGCATCGCGGTGGACGACATCGCCCGGACCGTGGCCCTGGCGCTCGACGGGCTGGAGGCGACGCAGCTTCACGCTCCGGGCGAGGTCAATCCCCTGCCGGTGGTGCTGCGCCTGCCGCGCGCCGAGCGCTCGGGGCTGGAGCGGCTGCGCGCGCTGGCGATCACCGGCCGGCCCGGCATCGCAAAGGTCCGCGAGGCCGGGGGCGTGGTCGACGCCGCCACCCCGATCGTCCGCCTGGGCGAGCTCGGCCGCTTCGAGGCCAGCGGGCTGGAGAAGGCGATCTACCACAAGGATCTGCGGGCGGTCGCTTTCGTCTATGCCGAGGCCGTGGGCCGCGCCCCGGCCGAGATCGTGGCCGACGTCGCCGCCGACCTGCGGCCGGCCGCGGCCAACGATGCCGATGGAGATCCACGCCCGCTGGCGCTGCGCAGCTACTTCGACAACGGCGGCGGGCTCGACTGGTCGCTGCCGGCCGGAACCAGCGTCTCCTGGCTGGGCGAGGGCGAGCTCAACATCACCCGCGACGTCTTCCGCGACCTGGGCATCGCCTTCGGTGTCGCGCTGCTCGGCATCTACATCCTGCTGGTCTATCAGACCCACAGCTATGCGATGCCGCTGATCCTGATGATCTCGATCCCCTTGACCCTGATCGGCATCATGCCGGGGTTCTGGCTGTTGAACCTGCTGACCGGCGGCGCGGTCGGCGGCTATCCCAACCCCACCTTCTTCACCGCGACCGCGATGATCGGGATGATCGCGCTCGCCGGGATCGCGGTGCGCAACGCCATCCTGCTGATCGAGTTCCTGCATGTCGGCCTCGCCCGCGGCCAGGGCCTGCACGATGCGATCCTGGAGGCGGTGACGGTCAGGACCCGGCCGATCTTCCTCACCGCCGGCACCGCCATGCTGGCGGCGGTGCCGATCACCCTGGACCCGGTCTTCTCGGGCCTGGCCTGGGCCCTGATCTTCGGCCTCTTCATCTCCACGACCTTCACCCTGCTGGTGGTGCCGGTGACCTACTTCCTGGTCTACCGGGGCAAGCCGGGACATGGCCTGCCACAAGGAGCTGGAGCAGCCAGCGGCGCGCCGAGCGCAGCGGAGGAACCATGAGCAAACTGCTGCTACCCGCTTTCTGGGTAATCCTGGGGCTGGCCGTGATCCTGGGCGCGGTCGTCTGGCTGTCCGGCGGCTTCGAGGAGCGTATCGCTCCCGGCCGGCTGGAGTCCGATGCCGCTCCCGCGGCGCCCGCGGACGGCGGCCTGCCGGTGGTCCTGGTCAGCGAGCCCGCGGTGGAGTGGGCCAGCGGCGCCCTGGCCTCGGCCCGGCAGACCGCGGTCTCCTCGCGTATCCTTGCCCGCATCGAGGAGGTGCTGGTCGCAGCCGGCGACAGCGTGGCCGCCGGCGACCGCCTGATCCTGCTGGACGCGCGCGAGTACGAGGCGCGGCGGCGCCAGGCCGACGAGGCGCTGCGGGGCGCGCGGGCCCGCCTCGACCTGGCGGTCACCGAGAAGGACCGGGCCGAGGCCCTGCTGCAGCGCGGCACCGGCACCCGCCAGCGGCTGGACCAGGCCGTCTCCGAGCTGCGCATCGCCCAGTCGGAGGTGGATCGGCTGGAGCAGGCGCTGTCCGAGGCCGAGACTCTGCTGTCGCACACGGTGATCCAGTCGCCGGTCTCCGGCCGGGTGATCGACCGCCTGGCCGAGCCCGGCGACCTGGCCTCGCCGGGCGCCGTGCTGCTGCGGATCTACGATCCCACCGTGCTGCGGGTCGAGGCGCCGGTGCGCGAGACCCTGGCGGTCACCTTGCGGGTCGGCGAGCCGCTGACCCTGGAGATCCCGGCGCTGGACCAGGTGGTGCAGGGGACGATCGACGAGATCGTGCCCTATGCCGATCCCGGCGCCCGCACCTTCCTGGTGAAGGTCGCGCTGCCGGCGGACCCCGCGCTCTTCGCCGGCATGTACGCCCGGGTCGCCGTCCCGGCCGGCACGCGCAACCGCCTGCTGCTGCCGGAGAGCGCCATCCAGCGCATCGGCCAGCTCGAGTATGCCTTCGTGGTCACGCCGGACGGCCGGGTCCAGCGCCGCCTGGTCACCACCGGAGAAGGCGACGCAGAGGGCCGTGTGGAGGTCCTGAGCGGCCTGACGGAGGGGGAGCGTGTGGTCCCGACGGTTCAGACCGACTAGCGGTCAGGCAGGGTCCTTGGCCGGCCTCCGGCGCAGGGCGCCGACCAGCACGGTGCGCAATAGCAGCAGGGCCCCTATTCCGTAGCCGACCCAGGCAATGAGTTCCGGAACCGGCGATCTGCAACGGTCAATCAGCGCAAGAAACCGCCAATCGGAAGGGCTTTCTGATGGCTTTGACCATTAATTGTTTTCTTTAAAATAATCTATAACAAGCGGCTTCTGCCAAAATATATTGCAATATTGATTTAATAATAGATCTAAAATCGCAGAAACGACGTTTGTATTTTTTCATATTCTGAATTTTATTGTTATTGTTATTGTTATTATAGCTCTTTTGAAAGCAGATACAGGATTGCGCTCTGATTGTCTGGAGAGAGCTTGGCCAGCGTCCAGGGCCATTTCGCTCAGTCTTGCATTGTGCTTGGAGAGTCGTTCTAAACAGCTGCAAAACTGGCGTCTATTGCCTCTTCGGTTCATTTGGAAGGCGGTGTTTGCGAAGATGGGCTTGATTGTTACGCTAGGGGGCGGCACAATAAGAAGTACGAGGATAAGCGGCATGGGTCATCAAGTTTCTGTGAATTTGCTTGAAGGGTGTTGTCTATGTTGAGTCTAGAATTTGCCACAAAGCGATCATATCCGTAGGAAAAAACCATAGATTATGAATAAAATCTATAAATATGATATTGCATTATCGTTTGCTGGAGAGGATCGTGAGATTGTCGAAGAAGTGGCTCAGTGGTTGTCATTTCTTGGACTTGTGGTGTTTTATGATAGTTGGGAAAGAGCAAATTTAGTGGGTGTAGATCTATATCAACATTTTGCTGATCTATACGAAAAACAAACTAGAGCAACAGTTATTTTTATATCAAAAAACTATGTAGATAAATTGTGGCCTAGACATGAATTGCGATTTGCGCAAGCTCGATCTTTCGTTTCTGATAAGCCTTATATTATACCTGTTCGTATGGACAAGTCAGAGTGTCCAGGAATTCCAATGACAACTGGATATTTAGACGCGGAGAAAATGCCTCCATCGTCAATAGCAATTACAATCTTTCAACACTTAGAGGGAACTGTTAATCCATCAAAGTCTCGATATATGGTCGCTAAGAAAGAAATGGTTTACGATATCTCCGAGAAAGGTGACCTAAATGCTAGTGGTTCAGTTGGCATATTGTGGACAGACAAGAGGCGTGATGATCACTACGTCTCGTATATCTCATCGCCAGATGATCGTCCGATCATATGCACGCACTTTACAGCATCAGAGGTGGGCAGTCCACTTACGGTAACGGAGTTTTCACGAACGCTGAAGACTGTGTCGCATAAAATTTGGTTTGGCCGCCAAATTCAATTTGGAGAATATATAGAAATTGGAATAAACTTTGAATGTATTGGTTATTTTAAAAATGTTTTTGATATTTGCAGTGATAGTTTTTATTTCGGTCTGCCAACAAAATACTGGCAATATAGATTTAGATTTCCAAAAGACTGTGATATATCAATTTTTGATTTGAACTTTAACAACACAAGCTCCAATATTAACCGCCGCGCCTGGAGTGGTATCAATAAAAATAGAAAAGAAATGATCTTTGACCTCCAAAACCCACCTATTGGATCAGATATTGAAGTTCGATTTCAGCTTCGAAAAAATCAGGATGGTGTCTCTATCTAAGGGTCTTTTAGGAGGCGCGGTAGCTGCTAATTTTTAGCCGCAATTTGTGGTCGAATCGATGTTGGATCATAGATTTAAAAAGAGATGCAGACTGGTGAGTTGCTATATTGAACGAAATTGTAATATGCGTGTATCAATACATAGTCGATGATTAGAAGAACGTTGCTGAGCGACGTTCAATGATGCTATCTGCGTCTGGCGCTGAGAATCCTAAGTCCTGCGTCTACAAATAATGTGCAGCGCGAATAGCTTTCGGGGACTTGCTTCCATGCCCGCACCTCTTCATTGGTGGCAGACTACCCGATCCTGCCTAGCGGGCTCTAGGCCCCTGTGCTAGGCCGCCAAGAACTCTTCAGCCAGGCGGAAGAGCTCAGGCGCGCTGCGCTCCGCCATCCCGAAGTGCGAGGCCTGCTGGATGACCTGGTAGAACCGCTCCTTTGCGCCGAGGGCCTCGTAGAGGCGTCGCACGTCGCTGTCGGTGCTGGTGCGGTCGTCGTCGCCGCGCAGCAGCAGGGTGGGCATGGAGATGGTGGCGGGATCGTAGACCGGGTGCCCGCTGAACACGGAGTGGAGGTCGACCAGGGTGCCGTTGGGCGCGCGGAAGGCCGGCGGCTGCCGGCTGCCTGACGCGGGATCGGCGGCGAGCGCGCTGTCGAAAAGCGCCCGGAAGACCCGTTCCTCGCGGTAGAGCGTCTTGTCCGCCGGCGGGATCTCGGCGTCCCAGCGCTGGCGGATGCCGGCCTCGGTGACCCAGCGATAGGCGCCCAGGTCCGGGTGCGGGCGACCGGGGTCGCCGGGCGCGCCGCAGACCCCGAGCCAGGCCTCGTTCCACTCGCCGTAGAGCGGGGCGTAGAGCACCAGGCGGCGGACCTTCACCGCCGCCGGGCCGGAGGCATAGAGCGCGCAGGTGACCGTGCCCCAGGAGCCGCCGATCAGGTCGATGCTCTCGGCGCCGGTCCTGCTCCGCACCGCCGCCACCGCGCGATCGATGTCGGCCAGCACCTCGGCGGCCCTGGCGTAGGGCGGGTTGACCTCGGCCGGCTGGTCGAACCAGGTCGGCCGTTCCGACAGCGCGTAGCCGCGCAGGTCGACCGCGAAAGCATCCCGTCCGGCAGCAGCCGCAGCCGCCATCCAGGAGTGGCCTGCCGCGGGGATGTCGTAGAGCTCCGAGGCGAAGGTCGCGCCGTGCACGAAGAGCACCGCCCCGCGGCAGGTCCCTTCCGCCGGCCGGTGCCGTAGCGCCAGGCGCGGGCCACCGTCAGTCAGGTGATGGATTGTGCTGGCGCCCACTGCTATCCCTGCTTATCCAGGCGCTTGGCACCGGCGATCGGCGGCACCCAGGACTGGGCCGAGCCGCACCAGAACTCGCCCTTGGGGATCAGGGCGGCGCGCTGCCTGGCGGTGCCCAGCCGCAGGTTCCTGGTGCTGAAGCCATTGGCCGGAGAGTGCGAGTAGAGCGGCGAGGCGCAATCCGGACAGAAGACCTGGTGGTTCTCCCGTCCGCTGGCGGCCGTCTGCTTCACATAGGTCTTGGGACTACCCGACAGCAGGGTGAAGTCGCTGGCCGCGATGGATGCGGCCCAGCGGAAGGGCGAGCCCGAGATCGCCTGACAGTCGGTGCAGTGGCAGAGGTAGACCTTATCCGGGTCTACCTCGGCCTCGTAGCGAATGGCGCCGCAGTGGCAGGAGCCGTCGATCTTCATGGCCGATCTCCGCTTCTCAGCAGCCTTCGACGCAGGCGCCTGCCCCGTCGAAAGCCAGGGTCTGGCCGCTGAGCGGCAGATAGGCGGTCGCATTCACCGCCTCCAAGAAGGCCTCGGTCCGGGTACCCGGTAGCACCTTGCCCTCTCGCGTCGCCTCCTCGTTGGCGTGCGAGGGGATCACGGTTTTGGCCTTGACCAGTTCGTCGACCACGAAGGCGGCCTCGGTGGGGCCGGTGGTCAGGGTGTCGCCGATGTTGATCACTATCAGTTCGGCGCCGTAGTAGTCGCGCACCACCGTCTCCTGCTCGGCGGTGATCCCGGTGTCGCCGGAGAGGTAGACCACCAGGCCGTTGCTGAAGACCAGGACATAGCCGGTCGGCGGGCCGACGTAGGCGGTGAGGCCGGCTGCCTTCATGTCCTCGCCCAGGCGGCCGCCGATCAGCTCGGGTGAGAGGCCGTTGGAGTGGACTGCCGGCACCGTGGTGATGCCGACGCCGCCGACCTCGATCATGCCGCCGAAGCGGACCCGCAGCGCGTTCTTGGGATCGCCGCCGCCGGCCTTCAGCTTGCTGGCGAAGAAGGACGACATCTCGCTGCCAGTCACGATCTTGGCGGCCTTGGCCACGGCAATCTCGACCGAGTTGGAGAGCGGCGCGGCATTCACGGAGCTGTCCGGCTTGGCACAGCTGCCGGCCCCGACCGCGGCACTGCGCTTGTCGCCGATGTGGTCGCCGTGGACGTGGCTGACCAGCACCACGTCGATGTCTCCCAGGCGGGGATCATCCGGGCCGGCGACGGTGCGGCCGGCGTCGTAGAGCAGACGGGTGCCGTTGGGGTCCTCCAGGACCAGCGCCCGATCCAGGCGGCAGAACTCGCCCTCCTGGCCGCCCAGCGGCGTGATCCTGACCAGGCCCTCGGCGCCGGCCGCCGCGCCCCAACCGAAGAAGGCACAGAGGGTGGTCAGGGCTGCGATGCTGCGCATGAATTCAGTCTCCCCGCTTGTCGCCGTGGCCGGCCATTCTTATCCGAGGAGCAGCTTATCCCATTTCCTTCCCGCGTCGGCAGGTCTTCAGCGAAGCGTGAATAGACAGACCTGTCTGCCTTATCACGCTTCCGGGGTGGATCGAGGGCTCAGACGTCCAGGTTGGCGACGCTCAGCGCGTTCTGCTGGATGAAATCACGTCGCGGCTCGACCACGTCGCCCATCAGGGTGGAGAAGAGCGTCTCGGTCTCGTCAGCGTGCGCGATCCGCACCTGCAGAAGGGTCCGCGCCTCCTGGTCCAGGGTGGTCTCCCAGAGCTGCTCCGGGTTCATCTCGCCCAGGCCCTTGTAACGATTGATGGTGATGCCCTTGCGTCCGGCGGCGAAGACAGCATCGGCGAGGTCGATCGGCCCGTTGATCGTCTTCTCCCAGTCCTTACCGGAAAGCTTGGCCGGATTGCCGTAGATCGCAGCCAGCTCGCCGGCGCGGTCGGCCAGGCGCCGTGCCTCGGTCGAGGTCAGCACCGCCGAATCGATCTCGCGCCGCTCGGTCACGCCGCGCAGCACCCGCTCGACCAGATAGCCGCCGCGCTGCTGGTTGGCGCGCCCTTTCCAGCCGCGCTCGTGCTCGGCCGCGATGTGGTCCAGACGCAACGCGATCTTGGCCGCGATCTCGTTGGCCAGGCTGGTGTTGCGTACCAGGTCGACCGAGAGCCCGCCGCCGATGGCCGCCTGTTCGACCACCTGCGAGCTGGCGACGCGCAGCGCCAGGGTCTGCAGGAGTTGGCGCAGGTAGGTCGCCTTGCGCACCAGGTCGCCCAGGTCGTTGCCGCTGTGCTGCTGGCCGTCCTGCAGGGTCAGCACCGCTTCCTGCAGGCCGCTGTCGATCAGGAAGTCCTCCAGCGCGCGCTCGTCCTTCAGGTAGGTCAGGCGGTCGCCCTTCTTGGCGCGGAACAGCGGCGGTTGGGCGATGAAGAGGTGCCCGCGCTCGATGATCTCCGGCATCTGGCGATAGAAGAAGGTCAGCAGCAGGGTGCGGATATGGCTGCCGTCCACATCTGCGTCGGTCATGATGATGATCTTGTGGTAGCGCAGCTTCTCGATGTTGAACTCGTCGCGGCCGATGCCGGTGCCCAGCGCCGTCACCAGGGTGCCGATCTCCTTCGAGCCGAGCATGCGGTCGAAGCGGGCGCGCTCCACGTTCAGGATCTTGCCGCGCAGCGGCAGGATCGCCTGGTACTTGCGCTCTCGCCCCTGCTTGGCCGAGCCGCCGGCGGAATCGCCCTCGACCAGGAAGAGTTCCGACAGCGCCGGGTCTTTCTCCTGGCAGTCGGCCAGCTTGCCGGGCAGCGAGGCGATGTCGAGCGCACCCTTGCGCCGGGTCAGCTCCCGTGCCTTGCGGGCGGCCTCGCGGGCTAACGCTGCCTCTACCACCTTGGAGACCACGCGTTTGGCCTCGTTGGGATGCTCTTCGAAGAAGATCGAGAGCCCGTCGCTTACCACTTGCTCGACCACCGGGCGCACCTCGGAGGAGACCAGCTTCTCCTTGGTCTGGCTGGAGAACTTGGGGTCTGGCACCTTGACCGAGAGCACGCAGGTCAGGCCCTCGCGAGCGTCGTCGCCGCTGAGCGCCACCTTCTCCTTCTTCAGGATGCCCGAAGACTGCGCGTAGGCATTAACCTGCCGGGTCAGCGCCGCGCGGAAGCCGGCCAGATGGGTGCCGCCGTCACGCTGCGGGATGTTGTTGGTGAAGCAGAGCGTGTTCTCGTGGTAGGAATCGTTCCACTGCAGCGCGCAGTCGACCACGATGCCGTCGCGCTCGGCGCGGATCACCACAGGCTCGGGCAGCAGGGGCTGCTTGGCCTTGTCCAGCCAGGTGACGAAGGCGGCCACGCCGCCCTCGTAGTGCAGGTCGACCGCCTTGGCTTCGGCATGGCGCTCGTCCTTCAGCAGCAGGTGGACGCCGCTGTTGAGGAAGGCCAGCTCACGCAGCCGGTGCTCCAGAGTGTTCAAGTCGAAGTCGTTCACGTTGTGGAAGACCTCGGTCGAGGGCAGGAAGGTGACCTCGGTACCCTTCTGGCCGGGCTCGGCGTTGCCGGTCTCGGCCAGGGCGGTCACGGTCTTGCCATCGGCGAACTGCATCTCGTAGCGCTTGCCGTCGCGCCAGATCACCAGTTGCAAGATGGAGGAGAGTGCATTCACCACTGAGACGCCGACGCCGTGCAAGCCGCCGGAGACCTTGTAGGAATTCTGGTCGAACTTACCGCCGGCGTGGAGGTGGGTCATGATGACCTCGGCCGCAGACACGCCTTCCTGCGGGTGGATGTCGACGGGGATGCCGCGGCCGTTGTCGCGCACCGTGACCGAGCCGTCGCCGTTCAGCACGACCTCGACCAGGTCGCAGTAGCCGGCCAGCGCCTCGTCGATGGCGTTGTCCACCACCTCGTAGATCATGTGGTGCAGGCCGGAGCCGTCGTCGGTGTCGCCGATGTACATGCCCGGGCGCTTGCGCACTGCCTCCAGGCCGCGCAACACCTTGATCGACTGGGCGTTGTAGGCCTCTTGCTGGCCGCTCGCCGGATTCTCGCTCATAGACTCAACACCTTGTCATCAACAGCCCGCGGCCTGGCCGGCGGACGCGCAGTCAAAGAGCGTCGCCATCGGGCCGTACCTGCCCGTCGGCGACGCGAAACGTTTGGGCCCGCCCGACCAGTGGCTCGAAGACCGCCGGCTCGGTGCCGGTGAGCCAGGCCTGCAGGCCGAGCGACAGGAGCTCATCATAGAGGCTCTCGCGCCGCGCCGCATCGAGATGTGCGGCTACCTCGTCCAGCAGCAGCAGGGGCGGACGCCCCCGCTCTATGCCGATCAGCCGCGCGTGCGCCAGCACCAGGCCGACCAGCAGGGCCTTCTGCTCGCCGGTGGAGCAGAGCGCCGCCGGGCAGTCCTTGCCCATGTGGCGTGCCGCCAGGTCGCTGCGGTGCGGTCCCACGGCGGCACCGCCCTGCTGCGCGTCGCGCCCTCGGCTGTCCTGCAGCGCCGCGCGCAGCCGTTCCTCCACCGCCAGCGCCGCGCCCTGGTCCAGCCAGCCTTCGAGCTCGCCCTCCAAGGTCAGCAGGCAGCGGGGAAACCCGCTGTCGGGCAAGCTGTCGGGCGCGCCATGGATCGCCTTGTTGAGGCGCCCGACCAGGGCCCGGCGCGCCGCGGCGATGGCAACGCCGCGTTCCGCCAGCCCTTCCTCCAGCGCCGCCAGCCAGTGGCGGTCGGCCGAGCCCTCCTGCAGCAGGCGTGCGCGCTGGCGCAGCGCATTCTCGTAGCCGCTGACCCGCCCGGCGTGGGCCGGATCGAAGGCGAAGACCAGGCGGTCCAGGAAGCGTCGCCGCTCCGAGGCGCCCTCACGCCAGAGCCCATCCATCTGCGGCGTCAGCCAGACGATGTCCAGGATCTCGGCGAAGGCCGACTGCGCCTTCTCGCTCTGACCGTCGATGCGGATCGCGCGGCGCTCGCTTGCCTTGGCGCCCGCTGCGGCGGAGGGATCGCGCCCGGTCCCCAGCCGGCGTTGGCCCAGCGGCGTTTCCACCGTGGCCGCCACGGCCCAGGGTTCCGCGTCACTCAAGGACTGGAAGTCCTGAACCCTGGCGCGTCTGAGGCCGCGTCCGGGCGCCAGCAGGGAAACTGCCTCCAGCAGGTTGGTCTTGCCCGCCCCGTTGGGTCCGCTCAGCACCACTGGTGCAGGGGTCAAATCAATGCGTGCGTCCCGGTAGTTCCGGAAATGCGATAGACTCAGGCGGCCGAGCCAAAGGGCTGGCGCCTGTTGCCGCCGCTCGTTCGCAACCCCTTCATGCGGTCGGGTCACGTCCTGGCATATGGCGCTCGTCCCGCGCCCTCCTAAACCCGCATCGGCATTAGGACATAGAGCGCCGCCGGATCCTGCGCGTCCTGCACCACCGCCGGCGAGGCGGAATCGGCGAGCGCGACGGACATGAGCTCACCCGAGATCTGCTGCGCCACCTCCATGAGATAGCGCGAGTTGAAGCCGATCTCCAGGGTCTGCCCGCCGTAGTCCACTTCCAGCTCTTCCTGCGCGGTGCCGCTGTCCGGCGCATGGGCGCTCAGCAAGAGCTGACCCTCGCTCAGTGCCAGCTTCACCGCACGGCTCTTCTCGGAAGAGATGGTCGAGACGCGGTCGACGGAGGCGCGGAAGGCCTTGCAGTCGACCTCCATGATGTTGTCATTGCCGTTGGGGATCACCCGCTCGTAGTCCGGGAAGGTGCCGTCGATCAGCTTCGAGGTCAGCACCGTACGGCCGACCTGGAAGCGGATGCGGGTCTCTGACAGCGAGACGTCCACCGGCTCCTCGGCCTCCTCCAGCAGCTTGCGTAGTTCGGTCACGGTCTTGCGCGGCACGATCACGCCCGGCATGCCCTCTCCGCCCTCCGGCAGCGGGATCTCGAAGCGCGCCAGGCGGTGGCCGTCGGTCGCCACCGCGCGCAGCAGAGGAACCTCGTTCACCTTGGTGTCGTGCAGGTAGATGCCGTTCAGGTAATAGCGCGTCTCCTCCATCGAGATGGCGAAGCGCGTGCGGTCGATCAGGTTCTTCAGCGCCTCGGCCGGCAGCGTGAAGTTGCAGGGATAGTCGCCCTGCGTGGAGGCCGGGAAATCTTCTCGCGGCAGGGTCGCCAGGGTGAAGCGCGACCGCCCTGCGGTCAGCACGATCTGCGGTTCGTCGCCGTCGGCCGCCAGCGACACGTCGGCACCTTCCGGCAGCTTGCGGACGATGTCGTAGAGGGTGTGGGCCGAGGCCGTCACCGCGCCCTTGGTCGCGATCTCGGCCGGCGCCACCTCGACGATGGTGAGATCCATGTCGGTCGCCGTCAGCGCCAGGCCCTGCGGCCCTGCATCCATCAGGACGTTGGAGAGGATGGGGATGGTGTTGCGCCGCTCGACGACGCTCTGCACGTGGGCCAGCGCCTTCAACAGCACCGCGCGTTCTATCGTAAGCTTCATGACACCGCTTTGTTTGCGTTGGCGAAAGACCGGGACGACAGGCATCGGCGCCAGGCCCCTCGCGGCCTGCCCTGCCCCCCGTTCCGCGACCCGGAGCGCCCGGGGCCTTCACCCAGCAGTGTTCCGAAACCGAACGGGGAGCGGATCATAGCTCCCCCACCTCGAATAGGGAAGCAGAACAGCCCCTTTTTGGCCTCTATCAGCTAGGAAAACGCGTGTTCGGTGCTCACCGGCCGGGCCTGATCCGGCCAACCCACCGCTTAGCCCCGCTCAGACTGCCGTCGGAGGGGGCGCACTCTGTACGCCCCCACGGCCCCGGTCAGCTATCCAGCATGCGCCGCAGCAGGTCCACGTCTTCGGCAAAGGCCGGATCGCTCGCCCGCAGCTCCTCCACCTTGCGCACGGCGTGCATCACCGTTGTGTGGTCGCGGCCGCCGAACTTGCGGCCGATTTCGGGCAAGGAACATTGCGTCAGTTGCTTGCAGAGATACATGGCGATCTGGCGCGGCCGGGCCACGGCGCGGGCCCGGCGTGGTGAAGACATCTCCGACAGGCGGATCTTGAAGTGCTCGGCCACCTTCTTCTGGATGTCGTCGATAGAGACCCGCCGGCTGTTGGCCCGGAGCAGGTCCTGCAGCAGCTCTTGCGTCGATTCCAGGGTGATGCGCCGGCCCACCAGGCTGGCGTGCGCGGCAATCCGGGTCAGCGCCCCTTCCAGCTCGCGTACGTTGGAGGTGATGCGGTGGGCCAGGAACTCCAGCACCTTCATCGGCACGTCGCCCTGGATCTGCTCGCGCTTGGCGGTCAGGATGCCCAGGCGCAGCTCGTAGGTGGTGGGGTGAATGTCCGCCACCAGCCCGTAGCCCAGGCGCGAGCGCATCCGCTCTTCCATCCCTTCCAGATCGTGCGGCGACTTGTCGGCCGAGATCACCACCTGGCGGTTCTGGTCCACCAGTGCATTGAAGGTGTGGAAGAATTCCTCCTGTGTCGCTTCCCTGCCAGCGATGAACTGCACGTCGTCGATCATCAGCACGTCGATCGAGCGGAATTGCTCCTTGAAGGCCATGGTGTCCTGCGTACGCAAGGCCCGCACGAACTGGTACATGAACTTCTCGGCCGACATGTAGATTAGCCGGCGTGCGGGATGCTGCTTGCGAATCTGCCAGGCGATCGCATGCATCAGATGGGTCTTGCCCAGTCCGACGCCGCCATAGAGGAACAGCGGGTTGAAGGGCACGACTTCGGCCTCGGCGACGCGCCGGGCGGCGGCATAGGCCAGTTCGTTGGGCTTGCCGACCACGAAGTCGTCGAAGGTGAAGCGTGCGTCCAGCGGTGCCGACAGGCCGTCGGTCACCTTCTGCGCGGTCAACTCTTCGGCCGGGGCTTCCTCCTTGCGGGCGACTCTCGCCGCCGCAGGAGCCTCCGCCTTGGCACCCTCTGTTCTGGACTGGCCGATGCGCGGGTCGCCGGGCTTGGCCGCCGGACGGGCCGGCGGCTGCACGATGAACTCGACCGATTCGATGCCTTCGGTCGTCCCGAGCAGCAGTTCGTGCAGCAGATCGCTGTAGTTGCCGCGCACCCAGTCGCGCATGAAGCGGCTGGGCAGCGAGAGGCGCAATACGCCCTCCCGCAGGCTCACCGGCTCCAAGGGCTCTAGCCACGAGGTGAAGGCATTGTCACCCACCTGATCACGCAGCATGCGCCGCACCGACTGCCAGACCTCAAGCGGGATGCCGATCTCCGGCCCGTCCAGTGCCTCGCTATCCACCGCCTTGCCACCCCTTTCCGTCACTGCGCCAACCGCACCTGCCCCAACCGAATCTGCCCCGACCGAATCTGCTTGGGCCCAATTGGCCCTTGCCGAAACGCCACCCGATCGCGCCGCCCGTGTCCTTCGCCCGGCGAACGCGGAACCGCCTTCCTCCAGCTGCTGCACGCTTCCTCTCCTCGGTTGCGGCGAGCGCCCCGCCTAGCCGCTCTGCCGACACCACCAACCCAACAGGCACGACACAGCCCCGAAGCTGTCGTTATTTGGCAAAAACTCAGAGCCCCCGGCACCCCCAGTGCAGCCGAGGTGAGTAGTCCTTTGCCATTCGATTGCTGCGTCTAGCCCGACCCTGGATGAGGGGTGACCATCAAGCCCGGTCCCCGCATCCGGTATTCAGTTGCGCGGCGACTGCCCTGTCGCCTGCCCTAACGAAGGTCGATTTCGACCGTCAAAGCGTCTCTAATTCACGAAAAACGAACGCATCATCTCTAGTAATAGCCGTATAACTTAAATAACTGGCCATTGTTAACCTCCATCCCCAAAAAGGTAATCCCGAGTATAGTTTGGCTGTCGCGCGCTTTTTTACAGTCATTATTATGGTTATTTTGCTGCGTTGTTCGGCGCTGACGGCACCTATGTAGCCACAGACGACGGTCATAGACAAGCGATCACACTTGGCCGGAGGGCACTTAATTTGCTTGACTCACCGGCCAAGCCGACTCAACGGCGCGCACATGGTGCGCCAGCGCACCATGTGCGCAGACATGACAAAGGGTGCGGCGACGCGCTGGCCGCCACACCCCTTCTAAAAGAGACTGAAAGGCGCCTCTGGAGAGGCTAGCCCAGCGCCTTGATCTTCTTGGACAAGCGGGACAGCTTGCGCGAGACGGTATTGCGGTGCAGCAAGCCCTTGCTCACGCCACGCATCATCTCCGGCTGGGCCGCGCGGAAGGCAGCGCCTGCGGCCTCCTGGTCACCGTCCAGAATGGCGTTTTCCACACGTTTCACATGCGTGCGGATCCGCGAAAGGCGGGAATGATTGATCAGGGTGCGTCGCTGCCGGCGCCGGTTGCGCTTCTCCGCAGACTTGTGGTTGGCCATGTGTTGAGCCTGCTTTCACTCAGAAAATTGTTCGCGTCGAGGCGCGCGGATATAACGACCTGCCGGGCCGCAGTCAAGCCGCTGGTCGCCCGCCATGCCCTGCACGCAGGGCTCAGGTGGCCGGCGGCCGGGGCGGGGCTCTGCTCCGCCCGCGGCTGGATCCGGTCGGCGGTCGGGTGCTAGCGGTGCTGGAAGTCGGGCTTGCGCTTGGCGGCGAAGGCCTCCATCCCCTCCTTGCGGTCGTCGAGAGCGAAGGTGGAGTGGAACACGCGGCGTTCGAACAGCACACCCTCGCGCAGGGTGGTCTCGAAGGCGCGGTTAACCGCCTCCTTGCAGATGGCGACCACCGGCTCGGAGAGGGCGGCGATCTCGGCCGCGGCCGCCATCGCTGTCTCCATCAGCTGGTCTGCCGCCACCACCCGTGCCACCAGGCCGGACCGCTCTGCCTCCTCGGCGCCCATCATGCGCCCGGTGAGGCAGAGGTCCATCGCCTTGGCCTTGCCGACCGCACGGGTCAGGCGCTGGGTGCCGCCGGCGCCGGGGATGGTACCCAGCTTGATCTCCGGCTGGCCGAAACGCGCGGTTTCGCTGGCGATGATCATGTCGCACATCATCGCCATCTCGCAGCCGCCGCCCAGGGCGAAGCCGGAGACCGCGGCGATGGTCGGCTTGCGCACGCGGGCCACCACCTCCCAGTCGTCGGTGATGAAGTCTTCCTTCTGGACGTCCTGGAAGGACTTGTCCTTCATCTCCTTGATGTCGGCACCGGCCGCGAAGGCCTTCTCCGACCCGGTGATGACGATGCAGCCGACGCTGTCATCAGCGTCGAAGGCACGAAGGGCCTGCCCGATCTCGTTCACCAGCTGCGCACAGAGCGCGTTCAGGGCCTGCGGACGGTTCAGGCGCACCAGGCCGACGCGCCCCTCCTGCTCGACCAGGATCATCTCGTAGCTCATGCCTCACTACCTTTCTTCATGACTGTCTCCCGGGGGACCATGGCTGACTGGGACCGGGGCTCTTGGGGACCGCATCTCTTAGGGACCGGGGTCCGCTTGGCGAAGGCCGTCCACGACGGCGTGCCAGGCACGCCGGGTCGAGGCAAGCCCTATCGTTGGCGACGCGCGCAGTAGAAGCTAGAGCGCCCCGACTGGACCATTCGACGCACGGCGCCGCCGCAGTCGCAGCCCGGGCAGGGCTCGCCCTCGCGTCCGTAGACCGCCCACTGGTGCTGGAAGTAGCCCAGTTCCCCATCGCTTTGCACATAGTCCCTGAGCGAGGAGCCGCCGGCCTCTATCGCCCGGGTGAGCACGTCCTTGATCGCCTCGGCGAGGATCTCGGCCCGGCGGCCGGTGACGCTGCGCGCCAGCCGCTTGGGCGAGAGGCCGGCGAAGTAGAGCGCCTCGCAGACATATATATTGCCGAGCCCGGCGACCAGCCGCTGGTCCAGCAGCGCGGCCTTGATCGGCGTGATCTTGCCGGCCAGCACGCCGGCCAGATAGGCACCGTCGAACCCCGGTTCCAGCGGCTCCGGACCCAGGCCGGCCAGCAGGCGATGGCTCGCCAGATCGGCCTCGGCCACCAGGTCCAGCATGCCGAAGCGCCGGGCATCGTTGAAGCGCAGCTCCACCCCCTCCTCGGTCACCAGGACCAGGTGATCGTGCTTCTCGGGCGGGCGGTTGGTGCCGCGCGGCAGGATCAGCATGCGCCCACTCATGCCCAGGTGCGCTAGCAGCACCTCGCCGCCCTCCAGCGCGATCAGGATGTACTTGGCACGGCGCGAGAGGCCCAGCACCCGCCGGCCGGTCAGCCGTTCCGCCAGTCCCGGCGGCAGCGGCCAGCGCAGCGCCGGCACGCGCACCTCCGCCCGGATGATGCGCCGGCCCTCGAGCGGGCCGCGCAGGCCACGCATCACAGTCTCGACTTCCGGCAACTCGGGCACCCGGCTCCGCCTCCCTCTCCACACGCTCGAAACGGCAAGCAGCGAGACGCTAGCCCAGGCTCGGCGCAATCGCTATCTTCCTGCGCAACCATGCAGCACTCAGACAGCGCACACGGCCCGGACCATCCGGGCGCCTCCGCGGCGGACGCGGACCAGACGGGCCAGAGCGGCCCCACCACCCACTTCGGCTTCGAAGAGATGCCGGCGGCCGAAAAGGGCGCCCGGGTCCAGGCCCTCTTCGGCCGGGTGGCCGCCCGCTACGACCTGATGAACGACCTGATGTCGGGCGGCATCCACCGGATCTGGAAGGACACGATGCTGCGCCATCTGGCGCCGCGCGACGGCGAGACCATCCTGGACGTGGCCGGCGGCACCGGCGACATCGCCTTCCGCATCGCCAAGCGCGCAGCGGGGGCAAAGGTCCTGGTCCTCGACCTGACGCCGGAGATGCTGGCGGTCGGCCGCGACCGGGCGCTGGATCACGGCCTGCTGGATCAGCTCTGCTGGCTGGCTGGCGACGCTCAGGCCCTGCCCTTCCCGGACCGCTCGCTGAACGCCTATACCATCGCCTTCGGGCTCAGGAACGTGACCGACCCGGCACTGGCGCTGGCCGAGGCGCACCGGGTGCTGAAGCCGGGCGGGCGCCTGCTCTGCCTGGAGTTCTCGACCGTGATTCTGCCGATCCTGGACCGGCTCTACGATCTCTATTCTTTCCGCGTGCTGCCGGTCCTCGGCGCGGTGGTGGCCCGCGACCGGGCCGGATACCAGTACCTGGTCGAATCGATCCGCCGCTTTCCGCCGCAGGAAGAACTGGGTGCGATGATGCAGGCAGCCGGCTTCCGCAGGGTGCGCTGGCACAACCTGACCGGAGGCATCGCGGCACTGCACCAGGGCTGGCGTCTCTAAGGCCCGGCCGCCCATCATGTTCCTGTCGCTGCGCATGATCGCCCGGCTCATCGGCATCCTGCGGGTGCTGGCCCGCCACGATGCCGCCGCGGCCTTCGAGCTGCTCGGCCTGCGCGGCTGGCCCCTGTGGCTGATGCAAAAGCTGGGCCGCGGGCGTGGCGAGGGCCGGCCGGGCGAGCGGTTGGCCAGGGCCCTGACCGCGCTCGGCCCCAGCTACATCAAGCTGGGCCAGTCGCTCTCGACCCGCGCCGACATCCTGGGCGACGAGCTGGCCGCCGATCTCTCCGCACTGCAGGATCAAATACCGCCCTTCTCCTTCGCGGAGGCTAAGGTCGCGCTGGAGGAGGCCCTAGGTGAGGAGTACGGGACGCTCTTCGCAGAGCTGGACGAGGAGCCGGTCTCGGCCGCCTCGATCGCCCAGGTCCACCTGGGCCTGGTGGAGGAGCGGGTCGAGCCGGAAGTAGAGAGTCCGGTGGATCTTGAAGAGGGCGCATTCGCCGACGCCGAACTGCCGGAGGTCGAGGCGGAAACGCCCGAGGTGGAGGCACCCGAGCCGGAGACGCCGAAGACCAGGCTGCGGCCGATCGCGGTCAAGATCCTGCGCCCCGGCATCGAACGCGCCTTCGAGCGCGACCTCAGGCTCTTCTTCTGGCTGGCGCGCCTGGCCGAACGGACGCAGCCGCGGTTGCGCCGCTTGAAGCCGGTGGCGGTGGTGCAGCTCTTCGCCGACCAGGTGGCGCTGGAGATGGACCTGCGCTACGAGGCGGCGGGCATGAGCGAGATCGCGGAGAATTTCCTCGACGACGACAGCTACCGGGTGCCCAAGGTGGACTGGCAGCGCACCGCACAGCGGGTGCTGACCATGTCGCGGGTGGAAGGCATCCCGATCGACGACCGCGCCGCCTTGCTGGCCGCCGGGCTGGACCTCGAGGAGGTGCTGCGCGGCGCGGCCACGATCTTCTTCAAGCAGGTCTTCCGCGACGGCCTGTTCCACGGCGACCAGCACCCCGGCAACATGATGATCGACGCCGAGGGCCGCGTGGTCGCGGTCGACTTCGGCATCCTCGGCCGGCTCGACCAGGAAACCCGCCTGGTGCTGGCCGACATGATGGTGGCCACCCTGCGGCGCGACTACCGGCGCCTGGCCGAGATCCAGGTCCAGGCCGGCTACCTGCCGGGCGACCGCTCGCTGGACGTCTTCGCCCAGGCGCTGCGCTCGGTCTGCGAGCCGATCATCGACCGACCGCTGCAGGAGATCTCCTTCGCCAAGCTGCTGGCGCAGCTGTTCCAGCTCACCGAGTCCTTCGCCATGCCGGTGCAGCCGCAGCTTCTGCTCCTGCAGAAGAACATGATGATGGCCGAGGGCATCAGCCGGACCCTCTGTCCCGAACTCAACATCTGGACCCTGGCCCAGCCGCTGATCGAGGAGTGGATCTACCGCAACCGCAGCCCCGCCGCCCGCTTGCGCGACGGCGGCCGCTCCTTGCAGCGGCTGCTGGCCCGCGGTCCGCAGTTCCTGAGCGACCTGGAGGCGATCGCCGGCGAGGTGCGCAGCGGTGGGCTCAGGCTCTCGACCGAGGGCTCGGACCTGCACGAGCGGGTCGGCGCTCGCTGGTTTTCCTATCTGGCCCTCTTGATCTCGATCATCGCGCTGCTCGTCGTCATCCTCGATTGAGGAGCGCGGCGGGGCTGCCCCGGTCGCCTTCGCTTGAGAGTTCAACACGCGGGCTCTAAGGTCGTTTGGGAACGCGGGCCTGCTGGTTGCCTGCGATCTGGTCCGCAACACAGAAAACACTCTTGGGGGAGATCGGGGCCGCATGCTGGCCGGGAAGCGCATTCTGCTGATCGTGAGTGGCGGTATCGCTGCCTACAAGGCGCTGGAACTGATCCGCCGCCTGCGCGAGCGGCAGGCCTCGGTGACCTGCGTGCTGACCGCCGCTGCCGAGCAGTTCGTGACTCCGCTGTCGCTCTCCGCCCTCAGCGAAGAGAAGGTCTACCGCGACCTCTTCTCGCTGACCGACGAGGCGGAGATGGGCCACATCCAGCTCTCCCGCGCCGCCGACTTGGTGGTGGTGGCACCGGCCAGCGCCGACCTGTTGGCGAAGCTGCGCAGCGGGCTGGCCAACGACCTGGCCTCGACCCTGCTGCTGGCGACCGACACCGAGGTGCTGGTGGCGCCGGCGATGAACGTGCGCATGTGGGACCATCCCGCCACGCAGGAGAACCTGGCCACCCTGAAGGCGCGCGGCGTCGCCGTGGTCGGCCCGAACGAGGGCCCCATGGCCTGCGGCGAGTTCGGCTACGGTCGCATGGCAGAGCCGGCGGAGATCCTGGCGGCGATCGAGGCACGGCTGGCCCGCGGCAGCGCGCTGGCCGGCCGCCATGCTCTGGTCACCAGCGGCCCGACCTACGAACCGATCGACCCGGTGCGCTACATCGCCAATCGTTCCTCTGGTAAGCAGGGCCACGCGATCGCTGCGGCGCTGGTGCGTGCCGGTGCGCGGGTGACCCTGGTGACCGGGCCGGTGCGCCTGGCCGATCCGCCCGGCGTCGAGGTGGTGGCGATCGAGAGCGCCCGCGAGATGCTGGCGGCCTGCCAGGCGGCTTTGCCGGCCGACATCGCCGTCTTCGCCGCCGCGGTCGCCGACTGGCGCGTGACCAGCGAGGCCGGACAGAAGATCAAGAAGCAGGGTGGCGATCCGCCGCCTCTGGCGCTTGCCACCAACCCCGACATCCTGGCGACCATCGCGCAGATGAAGGCGGGCCGCCCCGCCCTGGTGGTCGGCTTCGCCGCCGAGACCGAGAAGGTGGTCGAGCAGGCCCGCGAGAAACGCCTGCGCAAGGGCTGCGACTGGATCCTCGCGAACGACGTCTCGGCCGCCGAGGGCGTCTTCGGCGGCGACCGCAACCGCATTCACCTGATTGACGCGGCTGGCTCCGAGAGCTGGCCGGAGATGGACAAGACCGCCGTTGCGGAGTGCCTTGTCGAGAGAATCGCTGCTAGACTTGACCGGGAGGAAGAAACGACCTGATGGCTGATGGACCGAGGGCGCTAGCGGTGCCGATCCTTCCCCTTGCGCATGCGGCGGATCTGCCACTGCCGCGCTATGCCACTGCGGGCAGTGCCGGTCTGGACCTGCTGGCCGCCCTTGCCGACAGCAGGATCTTGCGGCCGATGGAGCGGAGCCTGATCCCCTGCGGCTTCTCTCTGGCCCTGCCGCTGGGCTGGGAGGCCCAGGTGCGGCCGCGCTCAGGCCTGGCCCTGAAGCAGGGACTGACCCTGCTGAATGCCCCCGGCACCATCGATTCCGACTATCGCGGCGAGGTGTCGGCCTTGCTGATCAACCTGGGCAGCGAGGATGTGGTGATCGAGCGCGGCATGCGGGTGGCACAGATCGTGATCGCCCCGGTGGCGCGTGTAGCCTGGGACCGCCGCCAGAGCCTGAGCGAGAGCGCGCGTGGCGCCGGCGGCTTCGGGTCCACCGGTCTGGCCGCCACCCCGTCCGGGGCGAGGGGTGAGGCCTGACACCATGCTGCGTCTCTCCAAGAAGCTGCTTTTCGCCATCGAGGCCGTGGTCGACGTCGCCTACTTCGCGGTCGATGCGCCGGTGCGCTCCAGCGACATCTCCGACCGGCACGGCATTCCCCGCCGCTACCTGGAACAGGTGCTGCAGGAACTGGTCCGCAACAACGTGCTGGCCGGCCAGCGCGGTCCGCGCGGCGGCTATCGCCTGGCGCGTCCGGCCAGCGACATCAACCTGGGTGAGATCATCCGCATCGTCCGTCGCCTCGAGGGCACGCCCGATCCCATGGCCGACAGCGGCGGGTCGGAGATCGGTCTCAGGGTGGTCCGTCCGATCTGGATCGAGATGCAGGACCGGATGATCGACCACCTCGACAACCTCACCATCGAGACGCTTTGCGAGGACGCGCGCCGCAAGGGGATTGCCGTGGTGCCGAGCAGCGGAAACTAGAGCGCGTTGCGCTCTATTTGAATCGGCACCGGCCCGCACCCCCATTTTCAGGATACCTCCGTGGGCGGCCGGACGGGGGTGCGGGCCGGTGCCGTGAAACGCAACAGGTTCTAAAACGGACCGCGCGCGCGGTGGTGAGCAGGGCTCACCGCCGCTGCGGATCAATCGTCGTCGCGCTTGGCGATGAAGATCTGACCTTCGGTCTGGCGGGCCTCGTCGACCTGGGCCTTCACCGAGAGGAAGCCCTTCAGGTCCTTGCCGGCCAGCTTCTCGCCCGGCAGCAGCTTCACGCTCAGCGGGTTGATCTGCTTGCCGCCCTGCAGGATCTCGTAGTGCAGGTGCGGGCCGGTGGAGCGGCCGGTGGTCCCGACGTAGCCGATGACCTGGCCTTGGCGGACCTTCGCGCCGGAGCGCATGCCCTTGGCGAAGCGGGTCATGTGGGCATAGGCAGTCTCGTAGCCGCGACCGTGCTTGATCCGGATGTAGCGCCCGTAGCCACCGTTCCACTTGGCTATCACGATGGTGCCGTCGCCGGCGGCGAAGATCGGCGTGCCGCGTGAGGCGGCGAAGTCGATCCCCTTGTGCATCTTCGAGTAGCCCAGGATCGGATGCTTGCGCATGCCGAATTTCGAGGAGATGCGGGCGCCGTCGACCGGGGTGCGCAGCAGTGCCTTGCGCACCGACTCGCCCTTCTCGTTGAAGAAGTCCGCGCGCCCGCTCTTGGGCGTGTAGCGATAGATCTCCTTGCGGCGGCTGCCCAGGATCAGGGCGCCGTAGACCAACTCGCCACTGTAGGCCACCTCGCCCTCGTCGTTGACGAAGGCCTCATAGGCAATCTCGAAGCGGTCGCCGGCCTTGAGGTCGCGCTGGAAGTCCACGTCGTAGCTGAAGCCCTTGACCAGGCGGGCCAGGTGCTTGTGCGGCACGCCTGCCTGCTTGCCGGCGCCGAAGAAGCTACCGTTGATGATGCCCTGGCGGTAAACCAGTCGCCGGGTGACAGGGCGCTCGATGCTGCTGGCGGTGAAGCCGGACTCGCCGCGGGTGACGATGTGGTCGGCCATGGCCGTGGGGCTCAGGGTCATCGACACCAGCTTGTGGCGCGATTCGCCCAGGCCGCCATCCAGGCTCGGCACCATCGCCAGCTCGATCGATTGGCCGGCTTTCAGCTTGCCGCTGTCGTAGACCCGGTTCAGCGCCTTCGCGGCCGCCGTCGCCTCGTCTTCTTCGATACCCTTGGCCAGCAACAAGCCGACCAGGTTCTCGCCCTTGCGCACCTTGCCGTGCCAGGCCTGGTAGATCGGCTGCGATTCAGCTTCCAGCGCGTCTTCGGCTGCGCCAGCGGAGAGGCTGAAGTGCCGTGCCGGGATCTGGCCTTCGACATCACCCTCGACCTTGGCGAAGACCGCCGGTAGGGCTTGGGCTGGGTCCATGATCTCCAGCTCGCTCGCGGTGCCGCCCTGCGTCGCCGCGCCGCCGCGGCCCAGTTCGGCCCGCTGCAGGTCCAGATCGCCAGACAGCAGCAGATAGGAAGCCTTGCCCTCGGACTCCGGTTGGGTCAGGAGGACCGCCAGAAGCGCCAGGGGGATAGACAGGGCGACTAAGATACGAAGGGTGATCTTGGACCGCGATTTACCAAAACGATTCCGTGACGCCATCGTCGCGCCGGCTCCCTACTGCCTGCCCCGTTCCTTAATAGCTGCCCTGCAGCCAGGCCAAAGGCGACCTGCCACAGCATCCCGAGCCCGCACTCGAACGGTCCGCGTTTCACTGCTGCTCCCGGGGTGATGGCTCCCCGAGGCCGGGCTTCTGCCCTAGGACCTCAGCCAAAATGCGCAACGCTCCCGATGCCTGTCAATGCGCAAGGCGCTTTCGTGGAGAGGATGAGACAAGATGGTGGCAGGAAGGGCACTCTCGGGGTGCGGCCGGAAAAAAATCGCCCGCTCGCATTTTTTCCTTTGACAGCCCCCGAGCAGCTCCGTATAAGCCCGCTCCTCGACGGCGCCGACGGGCCCTGGAGCCCAGCCGCCGAGACGCTTTATGACAGGTTAATCGAGAAGGGATGCGTGGGCGGCGGCAGTCGTGATGCGTATCGGGGGCTGGGTTTCGGTCTGGTTTCTGGTGTGTATTCGCGATGGTAGACGCGCGTGTGTTCGGTGTGCTGAGAGAGGCAGACGTCTCGAGGGTGTTTGGTCGGGCTTGGAGTTCGGCTA
>JBJXHM010000030.1:0-1784 GCA_046233115.1 Rhodospirillaceae bacterium N.6G
GCGCGCTTCGCCGGTTCGCGGCAGATCCAGGTCGATCAGGATGGCGACGGTAGCCTGGACCAGGCCTTCCTGGTCAGTGGCGTGACCGCCGCTAACCTACTGACAGCAACAGACTTTGTCTGGCTGTCGTAGCCGGCGGCTGACCTTCCGGAGCGGACAGCGGTCCTCGCGGCGAGCGTGCTTCTCGGCGCGAGGGCCGGCCGGTTCGGTGAAGGGGGCCAGAATGTCGAGGGATGCGGGGCTTTGCTCGGTCTCTGGTCGGCAAGAATTGATCGGCTGATAATTCTTCGGATGATGCAACTTCCGGAGGAAACTTGCCAGAAGTGACGACGTACTGCAAAATAGAGAAGACTACGAGCAGTATTACTGGTTGGCATCCGGGGGTTTAGGCCCCGTGGTCCTGGGAAGGAGGCGCCAGGCGACCCGCAGCGGTTGCTTGACCTGCGCCAGCAAGGAAGGGCGAACCAATGGCTTACTATCTCGGTACCAGCGGCAACGATTCATTGGCAGGCACCTCACTGCCTGACTCGATCTACGGCGTCACCGGCGACGACATTCTGCTCGGCCTCACAGGTGACGACACCTACCTCTACGGCGGCGTTGGCAACGACACGCTCGAGGGTGGAGTGGGCAATGACAGCCGGCTGTTCGGCGACAGCGGGGCCGACACCATCATCACCAACGATGATTTCCAGTCCGACAGCCTGATCTACGGCGGGTCGGGCAACGATACCCTGCTGGCAAACTACGACCGGCGCCTGTTCGGCGATGACGGCAACGACAGGATCTTCGGCGATACCGCCTCGGCGCAGTACCTCTACGGCGGCTTGGGCACGGATACCTTGGTCGGCTTCGGTCGCATGTTCGGCGGCCCAGCGTCCGACGAGGAGCACGGCACCCGGCGCATCTACGGCGGCGATGGTGCCGATCACCTCTATGCCGACGGCGCCGACGTCAGCGACGGCATCGTGGCGCCGACCTATGTTTTCGGCGATCGCGGAGACGACTACATCTTCGGCGAGTTTGCGACCAACTCGCTGTTCTTCGGTGGCAGCGGCACCGACAAGGTCTATGGCGAGAGTGGCTTCGACTATCGCTTCTTCGGCGGCAGCGGGTCGGACAGCCTGCTCGCCCGGAGCGGAGCGGACCAGCAGTTCTTCGGCGGTTACGGCGGCGACCGTCTCTACGGCGGCAGCGGCGCCGATACCGGTTTCTTCGGCGGCAACGAAGACGGCGACCAGATCAACCCGCAGGGGCCACAGGACGACTACCTCTTCGGCGGCGACGGCGACGACACTTCCTTCTTCGGCGGCCGCGGCTCGGACCACGTCTTCGGCGGCAGCGGTGACGACAGCATCTTCACCGGCGGCACCGGTGAAGACCGGCTCTACGGCGACAGCGGCGGCGACGTCGGCTTCTACGGCGGCAGCGGATCCGACAGGATCTACGGCGGCAACGGCGCCGATACCTCGCTTCTGGGCGGGAGTGGCGCGGACAGCATCTTCGGTGGCGGCGGCCAAGACCTCGCGATCTACGGTGGCGAGGGGAACGACAAACTACGCGGCGAAACCGGTAGCGACTCCGTCTTCGGCGATAGCGGCAAGGACACGCTCTTCGGTGGCGACGGCGACGACGTATTGACCGGCGGTTCGGGCAACGACCAGATGGTCGGCGGGACCGGCAGCGACATCCTCTTCGGCGGGCAGAACCGCGATCGGCTGAACGGTGCCTCCGGGACGGACACGGCCTACGGCGGCACCAACAACGACACCTTCATCGTCGAT
>JBJXHM010000031.1:0-1479 GCA_046233115.1 Rhodospirillaceae bacterium N.6G
TCATCCGCGACTTCGACGGGGTGCTGGCGAACGCCGCCAACGGCGAGGACAAGCTGGTCTTCGTGACCGGGCTGGAGGTCGGAACCTTCGCCTACATCGGCGCGGCCGCCTTCTCCGGCGGCGGCAATTCCGAGGCGCGCTACGACGGGCCCAGGCAGATCCAGGTGGACCAGGACGGCGACGGCAACGTCGACCAGGCCTTCCTGATCGACGGCGTCACCAACGCAGGCCTGCTCACCGCCACCGACTTCGTCTGGGGCTGATCAGGTAGAAAGGGACCCCGGCTGCACAGGCGGCCGGGGTCCCTTTCCATTTTCCTCGATTTGAACGGAATTTCTGGATAGACTTTCACTTCAAGGCGACAGCAAACACAAGAACCCTGGGAGGATCGAGCCATGGCGGTCATTTTCGGAACCAATGGTCCGGACGTTCTGACTGGTACTGATCTCACAGACCTAATCGACGGCTTGGCCGGCAACGACACGCTCTACGGCATTACCGGCAACGACGTGTTGCTCGGACGGGATGGGCTCGACTCCCTCTACGGAGGCGACGGTAACGATTCCCTGCAAGGCCACAGCGGCAACGACACCCTTGGCGGCGGTTCCGGCGGCGACGAGTTGATCGGCGATACCGGCTACGATCAGCTTTACGGCAACAGCGGCGACGATTCTCTCTTCGGCGGCGTCGGCAGCGACGAGATCGTGGGCGGCCTCGGCGACGATGCCCTCTACGGCGGGTCTGGCACCGACTACGGCGGCGGTTTCTCCGGCGACGACCGCATCTTCCTGGGTTCAGGCGCCGACGACTTCTTCAGCGCCGGGTCCGGCAACGACTTGCTCTACGGCGGTCATGGTCCCGACAACTACCTTTACGGCGCCCAGGGTAACGACACCATTTTTGGCGGTCCCGGCAGCGACTTCGAGCTGCTCGGCGACGACGGCGATGATACCCTCTATGGTGATGACGGCGACGACGAGGCCTATGCCGGCCAGGGCGCCGATCGGGTTTACGGCGGCTCCGGCGTCGATTTCCTGGGCGGCGGCGTCGGCGTGGACACCCTACGAGGCGGATCCGGCTACGAGGACGCCGTGAACGGCGGCTCCGGCAACGACGCGCTGCTGATCGACCCCGGCGACCTGGTGCTGAGCTGGCCCGGTCAGGAGACCTTCAACGGCGGCAGCGGCTTCGATACCCTCTCCGTGCACTTCCAGGCAACCTTCGAGGACACCGCGATCATCTCCACCAACGTGGAGTTCAGCCTGCTGCACGGCACGTCGGGCGCCGATAGCTTTACCACACGCAGCGGCTTCGACAGGGTCGTGGGCCTTGGCGGCAACGATACGATCGAGGGCATCGCCGACACGGACCGCATCTTCGGCGGTAGCGGGGGCGACAGCCTCTACGGCAACTCCGGCGTCGACTTCCTCTATGGTGACGATGGCGACGACGCGGCAAGAGGTGGGTCGGGCAGCGATG
>JBJXHM010000032.1:0-1385 GCA_046233115.1 Rhodospirillaceae bacterium N.6G
CTAGCAGGCTGCTGAAAAACCCAGTCGCGTTGAGAGGGTAGATGTGATTCCCTTTTGCAGTGGGAAGCAGGAAGGGAAGGCAGGATGCGGGGTCAAGACGACGGCAGCGAGGGTCTGTTTTCCTACGTGAGTTGTGAGGCCCGTGTTCCAAGGGGTCATCCGCTGCGTGCCATCCGGGCGCTCGTGGACGAGGCGCTGGAGGTTCTATCGCCGTCGTTTGAGCAGCTCTATTCGAAGACGGGACGTCCATCGATTGCGCCAGAGAAGCTGCTTCGTTCGTTGCTGCTGCAGGCTTTCTACACGATCCGCTCGGAGCGGCAGCTGATGGAGCAGTTGGACTACAACCTGCTGTTTCGCTGGTTCGTGGGCCTACCTATGGATGCTCCGGTGTGGGATGCGACGGTGTTCTCGAAGAACCGCGACCGGCTGCTAGAGGGCGATATCGCGCGGCGTTTCCTGTCCGCGGTGATGAACCAGCCACGGGTCAAGACACTGCTGTCGGAGGAGCACTTTTCGGTCGACGGCACGATGATCGAGGCTTGGGCCTCGATGAAGAGCTTCCGGCCGCGGTCAGGCGATGACGGCACCCCCGGTGATGACGGCACCCCCGGTGATGACGGCACCCCTGGCATTGGCGGCAGCAGCTCGGGCGGACGCAACCAGGAACGCAACTTCCGCAAGGAGAAGCGCTCGAACGAGACCCATGCCAGCACCAGCGACCCCCAGGCCCGCCTCTATCGCAAGGGCAATGGCCGGGAGAGCCGGCTGTGCTATCTCGGCCATGTCCTGATGGAGAACCGCAACGGTCTCATCATCGATGCCGAGCTGACCCAGGCCAGCGGCACGGCCGAGCGGGAGGCGGCTTTGGCCATGGTCGAGCGCTATCGGGCGCACAGCAAGAGACGCATCACGCTGGGCGCCGACAAGGCCTACGATGCCCGCCAGTTCGTCAGCGATCTGCGCGCGCGCAACGTCACGCCCCACATCGCCCGCAACGATCACCTGACCAACACCGGCAAGCGGCGCACCAGCGCCATCGACGGCCGGACCACCCGCCACCCGGGCTATGCGATCAGCCAGCGCTTGCGAAAGAGGATTGAAGAGCCGATCGGATGGGCCAAGAGCGTGGCCGGACTGGCCAAGACCAAACATCGAGGTAAGGCCCGCGTCGGCTGGTCTTTCCTGCTGGGCGTGGCCGCTGGAAACCTGATCCGACTACCAAAGCTGCTGGCTGCAGCCTAAGCATCACCGCAACAAGGAGTGCAGCCCACTCAGCCACCTACCAAAGAAACCATCCGCAGCTCGCTCCGGAAAGCTGACCCATCAACACCAGCCAAAAACTTCCCGAAACGCCCCTCCCGCCGACTTTTTCAGCTGCCTGCTAG
>JBJXHM010000033.1:0-1213 GCA_046233115.1 Rhodospirillaceae bacterium N.6G
GCCCTAGTGTCCTGGTTCAGAAGTTCGGTTGATTGAGAGTGTTTGTTCGGTGGCGTTTCGCCGGCAGAAGCGTTCGATGGATGCGAGGATGTCGTCGGCGGACTTGGTCCATCGGAAGGGCTTGGGGTCTGCGTTGTGTTGCTCAATGAAGGCAGAGATGTCTGCGGTCAGTTCGGCGACACTGCGATGGACGCCTCTGCGGATCCGCTTGTCGGTAAGCAGGGCAAAGAAGCGCTCGACCTGATTGAGCCAAGAGGCGCTGGTGGGGGTCAAATGGACATGCCATCGGGGTCGCTTGACGAGCCAGTCCTGGACCAGTTTGGTCTTGTGGGTGACGTAGTTGTCCATCACCAGGTGGATCTCGAGGTCCTTGGGCACATTAGCCTCGATCCGATCGAGGAACTTGCGGAACTCGGCTGCGCGATGACGTGGCAGGCACTGGCCGATCACCTTGCCGGTGGCGATGTCCAGGGCAGCGAACAGCGAGGTGACGCCATGGCGCTTGTAGTCGTGAGTGCGGCGTGCTGGCTGACCGGGTCGCATGGGCAGCAGAGGTTGGCTGCGATCGAGCGCCTGGATCTGCGACTTCTCATCGACGCACAGCACGATCGCGTGCTGCGGCGGAGCGACATAGAGCCCGACCACATCGCGCACCTTGGCGACAAAGTCGGGGTCGCTGGACAGCTTGAAACTCTCCAGGCGGTGCGGCTGCAGACCGAAGGCGCGCCAGATGCGCTGCACCGAGGAGACCGACAGCCCGCTCGCCTTGGCCATGCCGCGCGAACTCCAGTGGGTGGCGTCGGGCGGCACGCTCTCCAGAGTGCGCACGATCACCGCCTCGATCCGCTCGTCGCTGATCGTCCGCGGCGCCCCGGATCGCGGCTCGTCGCGCAGGCCCTCCAGCCGCTGCTCGACAAAACGCCGACGCCACTTGCCCACCATCGTCTCGCCGACGCCGAGCCGCGCGGCCACTTCCTTGTTCTGCTCGCCCGACGCACAGCCCAGAATGATCCGCGCCCGCAGCGCCAAGGCCTGAGCCGTGTTCCGACGCGACGACAACGACATCAGCTCCGAGCGCTCAGCCTCGCTGAGCTCCAGCGCCGGCAGATAGCGACCACCCATACAACGCCCTCCTCTGTCAGAAAACTCTGACAGAGTCCGCTACGATTGAGTCGAACTTGAGTCCCCCGAACTTCTGAGTCGGGACACTAGA
>JBJXHM010000034.1:0-1121 GCA_046233115.1 Rhodospirillaceae bacterium N.6G
CGGATGGCGAAGCGCAGGCCCTCGTCCATGGCGATCGGCGCGATCAGCTCGACTTCCATCGTCGTGTTGTCGCCCGGCATCACCATCTCGGTGCCCTCGGGCAGCTGCACCACGCCGGTCACGTCCGTCGTGCGGAAGTAGAACTGCGGACGATAGTTGGTGAAGAACGGCGTGTGACGGCCACCCTCCTCCTTCGTCAGGATGTAGCACTCCGCAGTGAACTTCGTGTGCGGCGTGATCGACTTCGGATGCGCCAGAACCTGTCCGCGCTCCACGTCCTCACGACCGATACCACGCAGCAGCGCGCCGATGTTGTCACCCGCCTCGCCCTGGTCCAGCAGCTTGCGGAACATCTCGACGCCCGTCACCGTGGTCTTGCGGGTCGGCTTCAGACCGACGATCTCGATCTCCTCGCCGACCTTCACCACGCCGCGCTCCACGCGACCCGTCACCACCGTGCCGCGACCCGAGATCGAGAACACGTCCTCGATCGGCATCAGGAACGGCATGTCCTTCGGACGCTCCGGCTGCGGAATGTAGCGATCGACCTCCGCCATCAGCTCCAGGATCGCGTCGTGGCCCAGCTTCTTGTCGCTGTCCTCCAGCGCCGCCAGCGCCGAACCCTTCACGATCGGAATGTCGTCGCCAGGAAAGTCGTAGCTCGACAGCAGCTCGCGAACCTCGAGCTCCACCAGCTCCAGCAGCTCCTCGTCGTCCACCTGATCGCACTTGTTCAGGAACACCACGATCGCAGGAACGCCAACCTGACGGGCCAGCAGAATGTGCTCGCGAGTCTGCGGCATCGGACCGTCGGCAGCAGACACCACCAGGATCGCGCCGTCCATCTGCGCCGCTCCCGTGATCATGTTCTTCACGTAGTCGGCGTGACCCGGGCAGTCCACGTGCGCGTAGTGACGGTTCTCCGTCTCGTACTCCACGTGCGCCGTCGAGATCGTGATACCACGCGCCTTCTCTTCCGGCGCCTTGTCGATCTGGTCGTAAGCCGTGAAGCTCGCGCCACCGGTCTCCGCCAGAATCTTCGTGATCGCTGCCGTCAGCGACGTCTTGCCATGATCCACATGACCAATCGTCCCGATGTTGCAGTGCGGCTTCGTCCGCTC
>JBJXHM010000003.1:0-531898 GCA_046233115.1 Rhodospirillaceae bacterium N.6G
TCATCCGCGACTTCGACGGGGTGCTGGCGAACGCCGCCAACGGCGAGGACAAGCTGGTCTTCGTGACCGGGCTGGAGGTCGGAACCTTCGCCTACATCGGCGCGGCCGCCTTCTCCGGCGGCGGCAATTCCGAGGCGCGCTACGACGGGCCCAGGCAGATCCAGGTGGACCAGGACGGCGACGGCAACGTCGACCAGGCCTTCCTGGTCGACGGCGTCACCAACGCAGGCCTGCTCACCGCCACCGACTTCGTCTGGGGCTAGGACGCCACGACCTACGGCCGCTCCAGCGATGGGGCGGCCGCATCTCGACCCTTCCTCAGAACTTCTCACCCATTCCCCAGAAACTCTTCGCGCGCTCTTCAAGCGACCGTGCCCGCCGTTCCCTACCTTGAGTGCTCACGCTCGCGGTCATTCTGCTAGACTGCTCGGCTGCGCAACAAGAGGAAGAGACCCATGGCGCTCATCACTGGAACGACCGGAAACGATAGTCTGACCGGGACCAACCTGATCGACTCCATCTTCGGGCTCGCCGGCGACGACCTGCTCCTCGGCCGGAGCGACCGCGACAAGCTCATCGGGGCTTCCGGGGTGGACCGTCTCTTCGGCGGCAGCGGGATCGACACGCTCTACGGCGGTGCCAACAACGACTTTCTTTACGGCGATGCCGACAACGACGTGATGGTCGGTCAAGGCGGCCTGGACATCGCTTTCGGCGGCCACGGAAACGACTTCTTGATTGGCGACAGCGGGTCGGACTTCCTCTACGGCGGCAGCGGTAGCGATTCCGCCAACGGCGGTAGTGGCAACGACCTCCTGGTCGGCGGCGACGACGTAGACCTGCTACGTGGCTCCCAAGGCGACGACATCCTGATCGGCAACAGCGGCAACGATACGCTGCAAGAGGGCCAAGGCGACGGCAAGCTCTACGGCGACGATGGTGACGACCGGCTCGAAGGTGGCGACGGGTTCGATCGTCTCTTCGGGCGTAGCGGCGCGGACCTGGCCTACGGCGGTGCCGACAGCGACAGCTTCTACGGCGGAACCGGCGACGACAGCCTTTTCGGCGAAGACGGCAACGACCTGATGCAGGGCGGCAACGGCGAGGACACGGCCTATGCCGGGTCTGGGAACGACAACCTCTTCGGCGGCACCGGACCGGATCTCCTGTTCGGCGACAGCGGCATCGACTTCGTCGTCGGCAACAGCGGGGACGACCGGCTTTACGGTGAGCAGGGGAACGACAGCATAGACGGTTGGGACGGCAACGACAGCATCAGAGGCGGCAGTGGCCTCGACCTCCTGATCGGCTATCTGGGCGACGACGACATCAGGGCCGGCAGCGGCGACGACACCCTGTCCGGAGGATCGGGAAACGACGTGCTGCGCGGTGAGGACGGCGACGACGGCGTCATCGGCGGCACGGGCGCCGACACGCTGTTCGGCGGGTTCGGCAAGGATGTCCTCTATGGCGCCGGAGAACGGGACCTGATCGCCGGCGGGTCCGGTTCCGACTTCGTCTTCGGCGGCGACGGCAGGGATCGCCTGAACGGCGGCTCCGGCAGCGACACGGCCATCGGCGGCCAGCAAAACGACACCTACGTCGTCGACAGCTACACCGACAAGATCCTGGAAGTGGCCGGCGGTGGCAACGACGTGGTGCGCTCCAACGCCTCCTTCTTCACATTCTCGCAGATCACCGCCCAGGACTTCATCGAACGCGGCAACATCAATCGTGAGGCCGGGGACGCGACCTTGGGCGGTAACGACCGCGCCAACACCCTGATCGGTAACTCCTTCGACAACGTGATCTTCGCCAACGCCGGCAACGACATCCTGAACGGCCGGGAGGGCACCGATTCACTGGCCGGCGGCCTGGGCCGCGACACCTTCGTGGTCGATACCGCGACCGACTGGGTCTACGAGGAATCCGGCCAGGGCGTGGATCTGGTCCGCGCCGACGTCGACTACACCCTGCCGGACGGCTCGGCCGGCGCCTTCGTCGAGAACCTGCGTCTGCAGGGCGGCAAGGGCGACATCGACGGCAGTGGCAACAGCCTCGACAACACCATCGAGGGCAACAGCGGGGCGAACCGCATGGCCGGCGGCGATGGCAGCGATCAACTCGAAGGCGGCCTCGGCGACGACACCCTCTTCGGCGGCCGGGATGGCGACGTCATCATGGGAGAGGGAGGCAACGACACCCTCTCGGTGGGGCAGGACGATGTCGTCTTCGGCGGCAGCGGCGGAGACTGGTTCCGTTTCAGCGGCGGCGCGCTGGGCTACGGCGGCAGCGGCGGCCCTATCATCCGCGACTTCGACGGGGTTCTGGTCAACGGCGCCAACGGCGAGGACAAGCTGGTCTTCCGCAGCGGACTCGAAGTCGGCAGCTTCTCCTACATCGGTGCCGGCGCGTTCTCCGCCAGCGGCAACAGCGAGGCGCGCTATGCCGGTTCCAGACAGGTCCAGGTCGACCAGGACGGCGACGGCACCACCGACATGGCCTTCAAGGTCGACGGCCTGACCGCCGCGAACCTGCTGACCGGAACAGACTTCATGTGGCAGTGAGACTTGCAGCACGCACGGAGGGAGGGGCGCAGGCCTCCCCGCACCCTATCAGCAACCAGGTCGATGGCGGCCGTCGGATAAGGCAATCCGGCGGCCGTCTTCCTTTTCAGACCGCAGGCCTACCCAGTAGGTATCGACCACAGCGGAACAGGGCGTGAGGCTCTACGGAGTGCAGCGAAGCACTGCACCTCCTGGTAGCGCCAACAATGCCGAAAGCCGGAACAATCCTCTCCTTTCCACTCCACCCTTTCGCCCGGATGTTCCTGAAATTTATAGGCTTTATGCAGATTCGCGGATCCTGAGCGGACTCCAACCGGAAATGATGCCATGCTTCCACGGTAAAGTGGTATTTTTGACTAAAATTGAAATTAATTATTGCGTACGATACACGTCTAGTAGCGGTGGAGAGCAGCAAGCGCACTGGCGGTTAAGGCAAAGAAATGAACCAAATGGCATAGTTTGAGCGCCGCACACGGCCTCGTTGGTTGAGAGGGATTACGTCCTAGCGCGTGCTCTTTGGGGGCAAGGGGGGAGTCCGATATGGCCAACATCACGGGTACCAATGGTGTCGACACGCTGACCGGCACCAACGACGTCGACACCATTTTCGGCCTCAGCGGCAATGACTGGATCAGGGGCCGCGCCGGTGCCGACACGCTCTACGGCGGAGCCAACAACGACACCATCAACTCAGGCAGCGGCCAGGACCGCGCTTATGGCGGAGACGGCGCCGACAGCATCAGCGGCAACGTGGCCTACGACAAGCTCGTCGGCGGCAATGGCGACGACTGGATCTCCGGCGGCGGCGGCGACGACAGCCAGCTCGGCCAGCAGGGCAACGACACGCTGATAGGCGGCAGCGGCGCCGACGGCTTCGTCGAGCGCCTGCAGCAGGCCGAGGGAGCCGGAGACATCGCTGCCGCCGGCAATGCCCTGGACAACGTCCTCCTCGGCAACAGCGGCGCCAACCTGCTCGACGGCCAGTCCGGCGGCGACCGCCTGCTGGGCCGGCTCGGCGATGACACCCTGGACGGCGGCTCCGGCATCGACAGGCTCGAGGGCGGCAGCGGTGCCGACAGCCTGCTGGTAGGCGCCAGCGACACCCTGCTCGGCGGCAGTGGCGGTGATGCCTTCTTCTTCGACGGCAGCGGCCAGGGGACCGGTGGAACCGACCTCGCTCTGCTCCGCGATTTCGACGGCCTGCTCTTCGGTGCGGCCAACGGTGAGGACAAGCTGGTCTTCGCCACCGGGCTGGAGACCGGCAGCTTCAGCTACATCGGCGATGCCGACTTCTCCGGCGGCGGCAACTCCGAGGCCCGCTTCGCCGGACAGCGCCAACTGGAGGTCGACCTCGACGGCGATGCCAGCGCCGACGTCACCGTACGCATCTCCGACCTCACCGCCGCCGACCAGCTCACCGCCGGCGACTTCCTCTGGCATTGACTCCCGGCGGACGAAGAACGGGAGACGCCGAGAAGGACTGGCTTTCTCTGCCCTATCCTGGCCGTTTCACCCATGATCGCCGTCGGATGTGCCATTCCGGCTGCCATCGAGCGTCCCGGCTACGGCAGCGCGGCGAACCGCCACCGCCGGCCAAGTCATACGGTGCGCACACGCCTCTTGCCCGTGTCCATTGCATTTAATCATATTTTTACGAGTATATTTCACTTATTGATTATATTTCCTTAACAAGAAGATCAAGCTTGGTTGGCATCGAACGGGGGCCACGCTAAGGTCTTGTCAGTGACGCAGAAGATCGGGACGGACACGCGCCGTCGGTCACGACGAGGGTTTGGCCTGACCGGCAAGCCCTTGCCATCGGTTCCCTATACAGCGGGTCCATGATGGCGAGTTCAGCGCTACGAGAGAGAGGGGAATTCTCATGGCGGCCACCACGGGAACGGACGGCAACGACACTCTGGGCGGGGGAAACGGAGCACACACGCTCTTCGGGCTGAGCGGCGATGACCTGCTCACCGGCCAGAATTCCTCGGATACCCTCTACGGCGGGGCGAACGACGACACCGTCTACGGCGAAGATCAAGCGGACACCGCCTACGGTGGGGAGGGATCGGACAAGCTCTTCGGCGATGCGGGCGACGATCTCCTCCACGGCGACGTGGGGCAGGATCTGCTCTACGGCTCCTTCGGGAAGGATTCCTTGTACGGCGACAGCGGCAGCGACGTGATCTTCGGCGGCCGCATCGGTCAGTCCGCAACGTCCCAGATCTTCGACGGCGGTTCCGGGAGCGACACCCTGGTCGTCACGATGGCCAGTTCGGCCCTGCCGGTGGATTTTCTGGACATGGCCGCCCTGGTCACAAGCGTCGAGAAGGTTGCGCTTTTCGGCGGCAACCGCAACGACCAGCCGATCGGAACACAGCTCGACGACGCGATCTACGGCATGGGCGGCAACGACATCGTCTCGGCGCGCAGCGGCACCGACACAGTCTACGGCGGCAACGCCAGCGATCGCATTTTCGGTGGCAGCGGCGACGACCTTCTGACCGGAGGCACAAGCGGCGACAGCGTCTACGGCGGCACCGGCGACGACACCCTGATCGTCGCCAACCAAGTGGAGATCCAGGCCGGCGAGACCTACGACGGCGGTTCCGGCAGCGACACCCTGGTCCTGCTGAGCGCGGCGGAGGTGCCGGACGGCGTGGTGCTGACCGACATCGAAGAGGTCGCGCTCTTCGCGACGAGCGCCAACGAGAGCCTGACCGGAACCAGCCTGGCCGACCGCATCTTCGGTGCCAGCGGTAGCGACAGCCTCACCGGCGGCAGCGGCACTGACAGCCTCTACGCCGGCCACGGCAACGACAGCGGCCTCTATGGCGGTTCGGGGGACGACTTCCTCTACGGCGGTGCCGGCAACGACTCCCTCTTCTATGGCGCGACCGGCGCCGACACACTGTCAGGTGGTCCAGGAGACGATTTCGGCCTCTACGGCGGCAGTGGTGCAGACAGCCTCTACGGTGGCTTCGGCAACGACACCGCACTGACAGGCGGCGATGGCGACGACCTGGTCTTCGGCGGCGCCGCCAGAGACGAACTGGCTGGCGACAGCGGTGAGGACCGCCTCTACGGCGACAATGGCGCCGACGTTGTCGACGGCGGCCTCGGCAGCGACACCGCGTTCGGCGGCCTGGGCAACGACACCGTCCTGGTCGACACTGCGACCGACCTCGTCTTCGAGACCGCGGCCGGCGGCCTCAACGATCTGGTGCTGGCGGCCAGCGACTTCACCCTGGGCAGCGGCGCCGACGGCTTCGTCGAGCGCCTGCAGCAGGCCGAGGGAGCCGGAGACATCGCTGCCGCCGGCAATGCCCTGGACAACGTCCTCCTCGGCAACAGCGGCGCCAACCTGCTCGACGGCCAGTCCGGCGGCGACCGCCTGCTGGGCCGGCTCGGCGACGACACCCTGGACGGCGGCTCCGGCATCGACAGGCTCGAGGGCGGCAGCGGTGCCGACAGCCTGCTGGTAGGCGCCAGCGACACCCTGCTCGGCGGCAGTGGCGGCGATGCCTTCTTCTTCGACGGCAGCGGCCAGGGGACCGGTGGAACCGACCTCGCTCTGCTCAGCGATTTCGACGGCCTGCTCTTCGGTGCGGCCAACGGTGAGGACAAGCTGGTCTTCGCCACCGGGCTGGAGACCGGCAGCTTCAGCTACATCGGCGATGCCGACTTCTCCGGCGGCGGCAACTCCGAGGCCCGCTTCGCCGGACAGCGCCAACTGGCGGTCGACCTCGACGGCGATGCCAGCGCCGACGTCACCGTACGCATCTCCGACCTCACCGCCGCCGACCAGCTCACCGCCGGCGACTTCCTCTGGCTGTAGGCTCTATCGCCTGCCGTAGGCGATGAAGCCGCGGTGGCGGAAGCCCGGCTTGCCGTAGATCAGCGGCTGGCCGCTCTCGTCCTCAACACTGCCACCCGCGGCCTGCAGGACCGCGTGCCCGGCAGCGGAGCTCCACTCGCCGCTGGGCTCCAGCCGCGCATAGATGTCGGCCTGACCGCTGGCGAGGAAGCCGAAGACGATGCCGGAGCCGGCCTTGTGGTGCTTCTTTATGCGGAAGCGCTCGACCGCCGTTTCCCGGCTGACCGGCTTGCCCAGATAGCGGTGGGTGAAGAGGATCGCCCCTTCCGGCGGCGCCTCGCGCGCGGCGATGGCCATCGGCGGCTGATCGGTCTGAGAGAAGGAAGCGGAGCCCGGACCGGCACCGGCCCAGGACATCGCCAGGGCCGGCGCATGCACCACGCCGGCGATCGGCACCCCGTC
The DNA here is from genome assembly GCA_046233115.1 of Rhodospirillaceae bacterium N.6G. Lineage (GTDB taxonomy): Bacteria > Pseudomonadota > Alphaproteobacteria > Kiloniellales > JACOMY01 > JACOMY01. The sequence goes on from JBJXHM010000003.1 coordinate 6,850, forward strand.
CTGAATCAGCGCCAAGTTCACGGTGAACTCCGCGTTCTGCACCAGGAACTGGTTGGTGCCGTCTAGCGGATCGATCAGCCAGTAGCGCGAGGGCAGGCCCTCCGGCGCCCCCTCCAGGGCCACCCGGTCTTCCGAGACCACCGGCACGCCAGGGGTCAGGGTCGAGAGCGCCTCGATCAGCAGCTCCTCGCTGGCCAGGTCGGCCGAAGTGATCGGCGAGCCGTCCTGCTTCTCCTGCATCTCCAGCACGGAGGAGGCGTCGATGTAGCGGGCGAGGATCTCCTTCCCCGCCCGTTCGGCGAAGAGCCGTAGAACTGCAAGCAGGTCCCGGTCTTCCGCCGTCCCCCCCGCCTTGGCCATGGCCTCACACTCCCTGCATCGCCTGCCCCTGCATCGCCTGCCAGAGTCGCTCGGGCGTCGCCGGCATGTCCAGCGCGGTGACGCCGAAGGGCGAGAGCGCATCGATCAGCGCATTGATGATTGCCGGCGGGGCGCCGATGGCACCGGCCTCCCCTGCCCCCTTCACCCCCATGGGGTTGGTGGCGCAGGGCAGGTCCTCGACGAACGTCAGGTCCACATGCACCAGGTCGTCGGCGCGCGGCATGCAGTAGTCCATCCAGGAGCCGGAGAGAAGCTGCCCGCCCTCGTCGTAGACCGTGTGCTCCAAGAGCGCCTGGCCCAGCCCCTGGGCGATGCCGCCGTGCACCTGGCCCGCCACCATCATCGGGTTCACCAGGGTGCCGAAGTCGTCGACCACGGTGTAGCGCAGGATCTCCACCGTGCCGCTGGCCTCGTCCACCGCCAGCTCGCAGACATGCGCGCCGTTCGGATAGGTCAAGGCCTCGGCCTGATACTCGCCGGTCTCCTGCAGCGGGCCGGCCAGGTCGTCCGGTGCCTTGCCGTCCTCGGCCGCGGCCGCGACCTCCGCCAGGGTCACCCGGCGATCGGTGCCGACCACGTTGAACACGCCCTCGACGAACTCGATGTCGGCGACGGCGGCTTCCAGCAGGAAGCCAGCGATCTGCCGGGCCCGCTCGATCAGCTTGTCGCTGGCGCGGTTGATCGAGACACCGCCCATCAGCAGGGAGCGCGAGCCGCCGGTGCCGCCGCCCTTCTTCACGATGTCGCTGTCGCCCTGGATCATCTGCACCCGGGCGGGATCGATGCCCAGCTTGTCGTTCAGCAACTGGGCATAGGCGGTTAGGTGCCCCTGGCCGTTGGTCTGGGTGCCGATGACGAGGGTCACCCCGCCATCGCGCTCGGCCCGCACCTCCGCGCTCTCCTCACCCAGGCCGCCGCAGGCCTCGATGTAGCAGCCGATGCCCACACCCAGCCGCTTGCCCTCGGCCAGCGCCTGGCTCTTGCGGGCCTCGACGCCGGCCATGTCGGCACGCTCGGCGGCCTGCTTCAGGATCCGGGGGAAGTCGCCGACGTCGTAGGTGCGGCCGAGCCCGGTGTCGTAGGGCATGTCCTCCGGTGTGATGAAGTTCAGCATGCGGATGCCCATGGCGCCGAGGCCGGAGACGCGGCCAGCCTCGTCCACCAGGCGTTCCAGCAGGTAGGCCGCCTCCGGCCGGCCGGCGCCGCGGTAGGCATCGACCGGCACCGTGTTGGTGAAGACGCACTTCACGTTGGCGAAGATCGCCGGGATCTTGTAGAGCGCCGACAGCATCGGGGTGGAGGCGCCGGTCGGGATCATCGGGCTGAAGTTGGAGAGGTAGGCGCCCATGCCGGCCAGGGTGCTGACCCGCATGCCGAGGAAGCGTCCCTTGTCGTCCATCGCCATCTCGGCGGTGGTGACATGGTCGCGGCCCTGGGTGTCGGCGAGGAAGCTCTCGACCCGGTCGGCCGTCCACTTCACCGGCCGGCCGAGCGCGCGGGCCGCGAAGAGCGCCAGCACCATCTCCGGGAACAGGAAGATCTTCATGCCGAAGCCGCCGCCGACGTCGGGGCAGATCAGGTGCAGCTTGTCCTGCTCGATGCCCATGACCTCGGAGATCTGGCCGCGCAGGCGGAAGATGCCCTGGTTCGGAGCGCGCAGGGTCAGGACCCCGCTCGCCTTGTCATAGTCGGCGATGGCCGCGCGCGGCTCCAGCGCGTTCACCACGACGCGGTTGTTCACCAGCTCCACCCGGGCAACCTTGCTGGCCTTGGCGAAGGCCGTCTCGACCGCCGCCTCGTCGCCCTGCACCCAGTCCAGGCAGCAGTTGTCGGTCATCTCTTCGTGCAGCAGCGGCGCGTCGGCGTCGAGCGCGCGGGCGGTATCGACCACCACCGGCAGCTCGTCGTAGTCGACCTCGACCAGCTCTGCGGCATCGCGCGCGGCGGCCAGGCTCTCCGCCACCACGAAGGCGACCGGGTTGCCGACGTGCAGGACCTTGTCGCTGGCCAGTGCCGGATAGGGCGGATTGATCGTCTTTGTGCCGTTGCGGCCTGGCATCGGGGCCAGGCACTTGATGGTGCCGATGCCCGCAGCCTCCAGGTCCTTGCCGCCATAGACGGCGAGCACGCCGGGACTGGCCTTGGCCGCCTCCAGATCGAGCTTGGCGATGCGGGCATGTGCCACGGGGCTACGGACCACGACGCCGTAGCACTGGCCTTCCAGGGAGATGTCGTCGGTATAGCGTCCGGTACCGGTGATCAGTCGCTGATCCTCCAAGCGCCGCACGGCCTGACCTACGCCGAACTGTCCCATGCTCGGTCCTCTTTCTGTCACTGGTCTCGATGGATAAGCGGCCCGCAGCGGGGCCACTCAGAGGAGACTAAGGCCTGGAGCGCCCTCTGTCGACACCCCGCGACGCGCCGGCCGGCCAAGCTCTCTTGCCCCCCGCTTGCAAATGGCGAAGTCGCGCAGCGGGGGGCTCGTGCTTGACAAGCGCCCGGAGCCTCAGGCCTCTATGGCGGCGCGCGGCCGGCGGGACGGCGGCACGACCCCGGAGAGCTGAGGGCTAGGAAGAGACGAGATGGCGCAAGACACGGCGGGACTGATCAAGGCTTTGCTGAACTCCGGCAAGATCTCGGCCGACACGAGAGCGGACCTGGAGGAGTTCCTCAGCGAGGCGAAGGAAGGGGCGCTCGACCAGTCCGATTCCCGCTACGTCCAGGCGCTCGCCGAACGGATCCTTGGCTCGAGCGAGGGCTATGAGGACGCCGAGGTCGCGGACGACGACGGCGACGAGTGGGAGGCGCTGGAAGAGCGCGCCGAGACCGCCGAGGCCCGCGTCGAGGAGCTGGAGGCCGAGGTCGCGGCCCTGCAGGAGCGCATCGATGCCCTGGAAGGCGAGCTCGCAACCTTCAAGGGCGCCGGCGAGGCGCCGGTTTAGCGCACGACCAGACCCGGCCACGGCAGACCTTGCCGGGCGAAGGGGCCTTGATGCTAGGATCTGCGCCGCGATGGCGGTGCACCACGTTATAGCCAGAGGAGCGGTTGTCGGGCGCTTACTTGCGCTGGCAGCTCTGCTCCCTATGGTCGCTACGGCCCTGCCTGGCCGGGCCAGCGAGCCCGCCGGCACCGAGCCCCGCGTCTTTCCGCTGCACGCCGAGATCGTCAATCGCGAGGAACTGCTGTCGGCGGCGCTCGCGCCCTGGACCGGCGACCTGGATGGCATGATCGAGCGTCGGATGATCCGTGTCCTGGTGGTCTACGACGAGATGTTCTACTTCGTCGACCGCTACCGGCAGCGCGGCATCACCTACGAGCTGCTGAGCCGCTTCGGCAAGGCCCTGAACAAGGAGAAGAAGCTCCGGCACGGCGAGCGGATCGAGATGATCTTCATCCCGGTCGGCCGCGACCGCCTGATCCCCGATCTGATCGCGGGCGTCGGCGACATCGCCGCCAGTGCCATCACCGTCACGCCCGAGCGCGAGAAGCTGGTCGCCTTCTCCCACCCGCTGGACCAGGACCTGCGCGAGGTGCTGGTCACCGGCAAGAGCTTCCCCGCGCTCGCCGCGCCGGAGGAGCTGTCCGGTCAGGAGGTCGCGGTACGACCGCTCTCCAGCTATGCCGAGAGCCTGGCGGCGCTGAATCGCAAGCTGGCGGCGGCCGGCAAGCCGCCGGTCAGGATCGTTACCGTCGACGAGAACCTGACCGACGGCAACCTGGCCGGCCTGGTCGCCGCCGGCATCTATCCGGCGACCCTCCTCGACAGCTACGAGACCGAACTCTGGCGCAAGGTGCATCCTGGCCTGGTGGTCCACGACAAGATCGTGCTGCGGCGCGGCGGCCAGCTCGCCTGGGCCTTCCGCAAGGACAGCCCGGAGCTGGAAAAGGCGGTCAACCGCTTCGTCAGGGACCATGCCTGGGGCAGTCTCATCACCAACATCCTGGTCAAGCGCTACCTGGAGAGCACGCACTACGTGAAGCAGGCGCTCTCGCCCGAGATCGGCGCGCGGCTGGAAGAGACCCTGGACATCTTCAAGACCTACGGCCAGCGCTACCGCTTCGACTGGCTGGCCCTGGTGGCGCAGGCCTATCAGGAATCGAAACTGGACCAGTCGGTGGTCTCCTCGGTCGGTGCGGTGGGCTTGATGCAGTTGCTGCCCTCGACGGCCGCCGCACCGCCTATCGGCATCCACGGCATCACCAAGGCCGACCCCAACGTGCACGCCGGCGCCAAGTACATGCGCTACATCATCGACAGCTACTTCGACGACCCGGCGATCTCGCGCCGCGACAGGCACCTGCTGGCACTGGCCTCCTACAACGCGGGGCCGAACCGCATCGCAGCGCTGAGGCGAAAGGCCAAGGGCATGAAGCTCGACCCCAACCGCTGGTTCGGCAACATGGAGGTGGTGGTGGCCCGCCACGTCGGCCGGCAGCCGGTCGAGTACGTCGCCAACATCTTCCGCTACTACATCGCCTACCGCCGCAGCCGCAGCCTTCTCCAGGCGGAGGCCCTGGCCAAGGACAGCGGAAACTAGCCCCGGCGGTTCCTGGGCAGGATAGGCGCTGCGGTCTCTCTGTTCGCAAGACCATTGCGGCGAGAAACAGCGCATTTGGTCGCTTTCACCCCGTCGTTTGGACGGTCAGGGCCCGGCGCTCGCCAACCCGCAACCTCTCCGATGCCGTATGGCTGCGCCGGCTTCCGCTCTCCCCACGCCTTAAGCAATCTCTTCGCCATGAGGTGGCGTCCCCGTGGGAAACCCCACCTTCCCCTAAAGGTTGCCTGTCAACACTCAGGTTTGAGCAAGTGAAATGTGCTTGATTATTCAGAAATTGCTCCCGCATATTGGACTGCTTGGCCGCCAATAAAATAACAAGGCCAGCAGGCAGGGGACGAAATCATGGCCATCATCATCGGCAACCCAGGAAACAACGTGCTGACCGGGACCGATGCGGTCGATACGATCTACGGTCTCGACGGGTCGGATAGGATCTACGGTCTGGCCGCCGCCGACAGCCTGTTTGGCGGGAGCGGCAATGATTCCCAGGTTTTTGGCGGTGGCGGAGACGACAGCCTCTTCGGCGACGACGGGGATGACTCCTACTTCTACGGAGCGAGCGGCGCCGACAAGATCTATGGCGGCCGAGGTGGTGATTCCAAATTCTACGGCGGGAGTGGCGCAGATATTCTCTCTGGCGGTAGCGGGAATGAAACATTTTTCTACGGCGGTGATGGTAACGACAGCCTCTTCGGCGGTAGCGGGGTCGATGTATATTTTCATGGAGGCAGCGGCAACGATCGACTCTACGGCGGCACTTCCTTTAATTTTGCGATGTTTGGCGGCTCGGGCGATGACATTATCAATAGTGTCAGTGGGGTAGGTGGATTTTTATACGGGTCTGGCGGTGCGGACACCATAATCGGCAATGGTGATCATTTCTTCGGAGGAGACGGTAGCGACAGCCTCTTCGGCGGCTGGGGGCCTGACCAAGGCCTCTATGGTGGTGGCGACGCCGACGCCCTCCATGGCGAGAGTGGGAATGATCAATCCTTCTATGGAGGAGACGGTAGCGACACCCTCTACGGCGACAGTGGTACGGATACCAGATTCTACGGTGACAGCGGCGCCGACAGGATTTATGGAGGCGACGGCAGTGATTACATAATCTACGGGGGCAGCGGCGCGGACATTCTGTCCGATGATACTGGAAATGAACGCTATTTCAATGGAGGCGACGGTAACGACAGCCTCTTCGGCGGCAGTGGCGCAGAAGCAAGATTCTATGGAGGCAGCGGCGACGACAGCATCTTGGGGGGCTCAGGGAATGAGACCTTCTTGTTCGCAGGAAGCGGCGCCGACAGGGTCTACGGCGGCGATCAAGATGATATCTACTTGTACGGCGGCGAGGGTGACGACGGTCTCTACGGCGGCGACGGAAACGATCGAGGCCTCGTCGGGGCCGGCGGCAAAGACAGCCTCTTCGGCGGCAGTGGGAATGATCTTTTCTTCGTCGCGGGCAGCGGTTCCGACACCCTCTTCGGCGGCGATGGGGCGGACACGCTTTTCTTTGGAGGCAGCGACGCAGACACCCTCTTCGGCGGCAGCGGCGGGGATGCCAGTTTCTACGGCGATGATGGTGGCGACACCCTCTACGGCGGCAGCGGCGACGATGGCAGATTCTATGGAGGCGCAGACGTCGACAGTCTTTTCGGCGCAAGTGGGGATGACGGCGTCTTCGACGGAGGCGATGGCGACGACAGCCTCTCCGGCGGTAGTGGAATCGACCAGATCTTCAGGGGAGGCAGCGGCGCCGACCGCCTTGCCGCCGGTGACGGGGACGACAATCGCTTTTATGGCGGCGATGGCACCGACAGCCTCTTCGGCGGCAGTGGAGACGACGACTTCTTCCAAGGAGGCAGCGACGCAGACACCCTCTACGGCGGCAGCGGCGGGGATCACCTATTCGACGGAGGGGACGGTGACGACAGCCTCTTCGGCGCCGAAGGTGACGATGCCGTCTTTTTTGGGAGCGGAGGTAGCGACCTTCTCTCCGCCGGCAGCGGAAACGACTACCTCTTCTATGGCGGCAGCGGGGACGACGCCCTCTTCGCTGAAGAGGGGGACGATTTCTTCTTTTTCGGCGGTAGCGGCGCCGACAGCCTCTACGGCGGCAGCGGGATCGACACCGACTTTTTCGGCGGTTCGGGTGCGGACATCCTCGCCGGCGGCAGCGGCGGCGATGGCAACCTCTTCGGCGGCAACGGTGACGACAGCCTTTACGGTGGCGATGGAGACGACGTCAATCTCGGGGGCGGCCTGGGTCTGGACAGGGTCTACGGCGGTAGCGGCAACGACCTCTTGCTGGTGGCAAGCCAGACGGAGCTGACCGCCGGCGAGATCTTTGACGGCGGCAGCGGCACCGACACGCTGATCCTCGAACAGGGTGCCGGCCTGCCGCCGGGCGTGACCCTGAGCTCCATCGAGGTACTGAACCGCTACGGCGCCTCATCCGTCGATAATCTGCTGACCGGGGATGAACGCATCAATGTGTTGAAGGGCCAGAACCAGTCAGACCGGCTGTATGGCCTGAATGGCGACGACCGCCTCTATGGCAGCTGGGGTCTCGACGACCGGCTCTACGGCGGCAGCGGTGCCGATGTCCTGGTTGTGGTGAGCTTAGGCGAACTGTTTGCCGGAGAGATCTTCGACGGCGGTTCCGGGACCGACACTCTGATCCTGCGCGAGGGCGCACTGCTCCCCGCCAGCGTTGTGCTGAATTCCATCGAGGTGCTGCAGCGCTACGGCACCAGCGGCGCCGAGACCTTGACCGGGGACGAGCGCGTGAACGTGCTGAAGGGCCTGGACGGCGACGACCGGCTCTACGGCCTCGGCGGCGACGACAGCCTGTTCGGCGGCAGCGGCGAAGACGGCGTCTTCTACGGCGGCAGCGGCGCCGATTTTCTTGCCGGCGACAGCGGCAATGACTCGCTGTTGATCGCCGGCAGCGGGAACGATACCCTGACCGGCCGCCAGGGGGACGATGCCCGGTTCTACGGCGATGACGGAATCGATAGTCTCTTCGGAGGCGCCGGAGACGATTCCGCTTTCTTCGGCGGCGAGGGGGATGATCTGATCTACGGCGGCGGCGGCAAAGACGTCTCGCTCATGGGCGAAAGTGGGTCCGACCGGATCGACGGCGGCAACGGCGCCGACATCCTGTTCGGTGGCGAGGGAAGCGACAGCCTCTATGGCGGCTATGCCAGCGATCGCCTCTATGGTGGGAACGGTGCCGACACCGGGCTCTTCGGCGGCAACGCCAAGGACTGGCTCTACGGCGGCAGCGGTCCGGACGTCTCGCTCGCCGGCGATCAGGGCGACGACAGTGTCTTTGGCGGCAGCGGCGACGACCGGCAGGTCTTCGGCGGATCCGGAGACGACTTCCTTGCCGGCGACGATGGTGCCGACGGCTACTTCTACGGTGGCAGCGGCGCGGACAAGATCAGCGGACGCCAGGGCGAGGACACTTTCCTTTTCGGTGGCCCGGGGTCCGACACACTCTCCGGCGGCGGTGACGATGACGGCTACCTCTACGGCGGCAGCGGTGCAGACGTGATCAAGGCAGGCGGCGGCAACGACTCCTTCCTCTTCGGCGGCAGCGGCATCGACAGCCTGTTCGGCGGCAACGGCAACGACACCATGGTGGTGAGCAGCCAGGGCGAGCTCGCGGACGGCGAGACCTATGACGGTGGCGGCGGCGTCGACACCCTGCTGCTGGGTGCCGGCGTCAGCATCCCGGCCGGCGTGCTCCTGACCGGTATCAACGTGATCCTCTACGGTTAGGGTTGCTGGCCGGCGGAAAGGAGCGAAGCCAGCAATGGCCGAGCGCCAAGCTCGTCCGGGATGAACGGCCAAGGAAGAGCGGCGCCCCTCCTTTGGCGCCGCGAGGTGGCTCGTTCGTCTGCTAGGCCTGAAGGTGGGCCGAGTTACAGCAGGATCACTCCCGTCTCATCCACGATGATCTGACAGGGATACACGATCGACACAGCACTCCTATGGACTGTCATTTCTTATCTTCTTCGCTTCCGCAATGAAATTCCGATCAATCACCAGCATTGGTTGCCATTCTACAGGTCATGCAAAGTGGTGACCCCTCTCCCTCTCCCGTGATAGGCTAAAGGAAAAGATGGGGCCGGATCCATCGCGCCTCGCAGGCAGTTGGCCAGACAGTATGACTGACAGCACGACTGAGGGAGAGAACGATGGCATTCGGCACGAACACCTTGGCGCGTGAGGCCGGCGGACCGGAGGTGGTGGAGCTGCAGATGCGGCTGGCCGGCTTCTCCGGCGGCGCGCCCGACGGCGATTTCGGACCCGGCACCGAGAAGCAGGTGAAGCAGTTCCAGCGCGACTGGATGCAGGAGGCCGAACCCTCCGGCGTTGCCGATGCCGCCGTCTTCGACGCGCTCGCGGCCTTCGGCGAGAAGGAGGCATTTGACCTCAGCGGCTTCCGCTGCTCCTGCGGCACCTGCAACGGCTTCGGCCAGGGCCGCTTCAAGCAGATGTTCCGACCGGGCAAGCCGCACCAAGAGCGCTTTCACATGTACGAGTATCCCGGCATCCACCGCATGCTGCTCTGGGCCTACAAGGCCGCGCGCTTCTACACCCGCCAGCGCATGGGCAAGGAGCTGAAGATCAACTCGGCCTACCGCTGCCACGAGGACAACAAGAAGCACGGCCGCGCCTCGACCAACCACATGGGCAAGGCGCTGGACCTCGACGTGCCGGCCAGCGCGGCCGAGAACGCAGCGCTGGCCGACAAGATCCGCGCCCTGCTGCAGGAGACGGCCAACGCGCAGATCGGCTGGGCCGGCACCAATCGCAAGTCGCTGGAGCCGGCCGACATCGCCCCCACCTGGTGCCACTACGACGTGCGCAGCTACGAGAGCAAATACCTGGCCGACAAGTACTTCGTCACCAGCCACGCGGCCTTGTTCGAGATGCCGCACTGACGGCAGGATGGGAGGGGCCTAACCCCTGTCGTCGGAGAGGACCCGGCCGTCCCTCAGCTCGATGGTCCGGTCGAAGAGATCCAGGATGCGCGGGTCATGGGTGACCACGACGACACCTGCCCGCCGCCGGTCGGCGATCTGCCGGAACAGCGTCACCACCTGCCGACCGCGCACGCTGTCCAGTGCCGCGGTCGGCTCGTCGGCCAGCAGCAGCGCCGGGTCGTTGGCCAGCGCCCGGGCGACCGCGACCCGCTGCTGTTCACCGCCGGAGAGCTGGGCCGGCCGGTTGCCCGCGCGCTGCGCCAGGTCGAGGCCGGCCAGCAGCCAGGCGGCGTAGTCCCGCGCCGCGCGGGTCGGCACCGCGTCGATCTCCAGCGCCAGCGCCACGTTCTCCAGCGCGCTCAGGAAGGGGATGAGGTTGGCCTTCTGGAAGACGAAGCCGATGGTCTCGCGGCGGAAGTCCCTAAGGCTGTCCAGGTCGGCCCCGGGGTGGGAGACCAGGCGACCGCGGATGAAGACCTCGCCGCGGCTGGGAGGCTCCAGCAGGCCCGCAACCAGCATCAGGGTGGTCTTGCCGGACCCGCTCGGCCCCAGCAGGCCCACCACCTCGCCGGGATGGATCTCCAGGGAAACCGCGTCGAGCGCGGTGACCAGGCTGTCGCCGCTGGCATAGCTGCGGGAGACCCGGCGCAGCGAGAGGATCGCGGGGTCGCTCACGACAGCACCTCCTGGGCGCGGACCTTCATCGCCCGCGACACGCCCAGCAGGCTGGCGAGACCGCAGATGGCTGCCATGGCCAGCGCCAGCAGGGCAATGTCGGCCGGCGCCATCACCACCCTGCGCGGGAAGAAGGGGAAGATGAGCTGCGAGAGCAGCAGGCCGAGCACAAGACCGCCGGCACCGATCAGGTAGGCCTGCTGGGTGATCATCGCGACGATCACGCCGTTGCGCGCGCCGATGAGCTTCAGCATGGCGATCTGGTGCCGCTTCTCCATGGTCAGCATGTAGATGATCAAGGAGATGACGATCGCCATCACTGCCAGCAGGACGGCGGTGAAGGCCAGGATCTGCACCCGGAGCCGCCACAGCCGCTGGTCCAGCAGCAGCCGCTCCTGCTCGGCCCGGGTCAGCACCTCGGCGTCGCCCCAGGCCATGATGGCCGCAGCCACGCGCTCCGCATCGGCTGCCGGATCGAGGCGCACCAGGGTGGCGGCGATCTTGCTGTCCTGCCGGACCGAGCTCTCCCCTGTCGCGACCGCCCCCCGACCCTGCCCCCGACCCTGCCGGGCCAGCAGCACCTCCTCGCTCGTGCGGCGCTGGGCGATCGCCATGGCGTCGTTGACCGTGACGAAGAGCAGGCCATCGCCGCCCATGTCGACCATGCCGCGGGTCAGGCCGACGACGCTGTAGTCGTCCTGGCCCAGCCGGACCCGGTCGCCCAGATTCAGGCCGATGCTGAGGTCGGCGAGGGCCTCGAAGTGCCCGTTCTCCAGAGGACGGCCCGCCACCAGGCTGACCCAGCCGCCGCGGTCCTTCGGGAAGTCCAGGCCGACGATGGAGGCGCGGTGCGGCCGGCCGGCGAAGTCGAACTGCTGGCTGAACTGCACGAAGCGCCGGACCTCGGCCACCCCGGCGACGCCCTCGACCCGCCGGTCCATCTCGGCGGCGATCGCCGAGCTCTCCGAGAAGGGGCCGGCGCGCCCGCCCTGCACCACCCAGAGGTCGGCCCCGATCCGCTCTATCACCAGCAAAGCGTCCTCGACGATGCCCCTGTAGAGCCCGACCATGCCGATGGCGGCGGTCATCAGGAAGGCAATCCCGGCCGCGGTCATGAGAAAGCGCGGGAAGCTGTGCGCTATGTCCTTAAGGCCCAGGTTCACGGCTCACCTCCTGCCGCCGAGACCGGCATGAAGCGGTACGCGCCGGCCGGCTCGGCAAGCAGGCGCTCGCCGCCCTCCAACCCCTGCAGCACCGCGACACGCCCCTCCGCGCTGCCGCCCAGCTCCAGGGCGCGCCAGACCGCCCGGCCCTGCTCGACCAGCCAGACGCCCGGCCGGCCGTCCCGTCGGCCGATCGCGGTCAGCGGCAGCGCCACGACCTCCACCTCGGCGCCGACCGCGATCGCGGCTGTGCCGCGCTGGCCCAGCGCCCAGTTGGTCGGCAGCGCCTGCAGCGCGATGTCGGCGGTGAACTCGCGGGTCTCGCTGTCGACCTTGCGGCTGAGGCGGCGCACCCGGCCGACGATGCTCCGAGGCTCGGAGACGAAGCGGACCCTGGCTGGCTGGCCGACCCCGACCGAGGCGATCGCGCTCTCGTCGAAGCGCGCCGTCAGCACCAGGCTGGCCGGGTCGGCGATCTCCAGGATCGTGCTGCCCGGTGAGACCAGGTCGCCCAGGTTCAGGCTGCGCTCGGTGACGAGGCCGTCGATCGGGGCGCGGATCATCGCCTCTTCCAGCAGCGCCCGCCTGGCCTCCAGGGTCGCTTCCAACGCCGCCTGCTCGGCCAGGCTCTGCTGGATCAGATGCTCGGCCTTGGCGTGGTCCGCCTCGGCCTGCAGCGCAGTGGCCTCGGCCGCGTCCAGGGAGGCGCGCGAAGTCGTGCCGCTGCGCAGCAGCTTACGCTGGCGCTGCAGGGTCGCGCGCGCATTGGCCAGGACCGCCTCCGCATGCGCACGGTCAGACCGTGCCGCCTCGACCGCCTTGCGTGCGGCCTCCAACGAAGACTCGGCGGCCCGCACCTCTGCCCGGAGGTCCTGCGCGTTCACCTCGGCGAGGATCTGGCCGGCGCGCACCGGATCGTTGCGATCGACGTTGAGGACAGTGATGACACCCTGCAGGCTGGAACTGACCGCAGCCTTGTCGAGCGCGTCGAGGCTGCCGGGCCCGGTGATCTCGGGCCGGAAGGCGCCGCGCCCAACAGTCAGAACCGCCGCGCTGCGCGGCAGCAGATAGCGCTGCCCCAGGAAAGCCAGAGCGAGCAGCAGGGCGGTACCCGCCGCCAGCGCCATCCGCCGGGCGGGGCGCCGCGGTCGCGGGCGAGGCCTGGCCGGGTCGCCGGTCCGAGCGGGGTTGGAAATGTCGCCTAGGGGATGAGCCCGCACCAAATCACGTCCGTTGCTGACGGAGACGAGAGGCTTGGCCCGCCGGCTTTGCCGCAAGATGTACCGGGGATCTCGTCTTGTTGGCTTCGGTTTCCCGCTTGTAGCATTTTGTATTCGGGCCGATTTGGCCGTTGCTTTTCGCCGGGCGCGGTGCCCTGTTCGCCGGGATGGAACACCCTGCCAAGATCATTGCGATCGTCGACGACGACCCGGAGATCCGCGCCCTGGTCGGCGATCTGCTAGGCCAGGAGGGCTTCGTCGTCGAGCCGGCAGAGGACGGCCGCGACCTGGACCGGCTGCTGGAACGGGTCCAGCCCGATCTACTGATCCTGGATCTGATGCTGCCCGGCGAGGACGGCCTCAGCCTCTGCCGGCGGCTACGCGGCGAGTCCACCCTGCCGATCCTGATGCTGACCGCCAAGGGCGAGGAGACCGACCGCGTGGTCGGCCTGGAGATCGGCGCCGACGACTACGTGGTGAAGCCCTTCTCCCCGCGAGAATTGCTGGCCAGGGTCAGGGCGCTGCTGCGCCGGGCCCAGGCACCGCCGGCCCAGCCGGCCTCGCGGCGCTACGGCTTCGGCGGCTTCCTCGCCGACCTCGACGCCCGCCTGCTGGAAACCGAGGCGGGCGAGGCGGTGCCCCTCACCAGCGCCGAGTTCGAGCTCCTGACCTGCTTCATCCTGCGGCCACGGAGGGTGCTCTCGCGCGGCCAGATCCTCGACTGGACGCACGGGCGCTCCGCCGGCCCCTTCGACCGCACCGTCGACATCCTGGTCTCCCGGCTTCGGAAGAAGCTGGACCGCTTCGGCAGCGGACCCAGCCTGATCAACACCGTGCGCAACGGCGGCTACCTCCTGACCGCGGCGGTCAGACGGCTGGGATAGCCATGCGCTTCGGGCTAGCCGCGCGGCTTCTGGCCATCGGCGTCAGTCTGCTCCTGGTGCTCTGGCTGACCCTGATCGCGGTGCTCTACCTAACGGGCGATCCGGCGCGGGTGATCGCCAATCCGCTGCCCGGCCAGCTCGCCGCCATTGCCGATCTGATGCGCTCCCTGCCGCGCGAAGAGCGTGCGAGCGCCCTGCCAGCCCTGCAATCGAACATCCTGGAGGTGCGCCTGCTCGACCGACAGCAGGTGCCGGGCAGCGCGGAGGACCTGCACCGGGCCGAGAGCTTCGCCACCTATCGCGACCGGCTGGGCGACAGCCTGCTGAAGGTCCGGCCGGCCGCCGATCTCGACCTGATCCGCCGGACCCGGCTCTTCTTCGACGGCGTCAGCCCGCTGGAGTTTTGGATCGCCCTGGATGGGCAGCAGGTCCTGGTCGCCGGCGCTCGCCTGCCGGTCGCCATGACCGCCTACGGCCTGCCGGTCGGCATGGGCGCGGGGCTACTCGGCGCGCTCTTCGCCTGCATCGCCTTCTTCCTGTTCAATCGCGAGATCCGGCCCTTGAAGCGGCTGGCTGCGGCGGTCGACAGCATCACCCCCTCGGGCGATCCCGTGCCGCTGCCTGCGATCAGGGCGGCCACCCCGGAGATCCGCACCCTGACCCGCGCCTTCGAGCGGCTGCAGACCAGGCTCTACGTGATGACCCAGTCGCGCCTGGCGCTGATCGGAGGCATCCAGCACGACGTGCGCAGCTTCGCGACGCGCCTGCGCCTGCGGCTGGAGAAGCTGCCCGATCCGGCACAGCGCGAGCGTGCAACGGCGGAGATCGCCGACATGATCTCCCTGCTGGACGACGCCCTGATGACCTCGCAGGCCGGCGTCGGCGCCCTCGACGAGGAGCTGCTCGATCTCATCGCCCTGCTGCGGGCCGAGGTCGCCGACTTCCGCAATGCCGGCCAGCCCGTCACCCTGGCGAGCCCACCTGCGCAGCCGGTCGTCTGGGTCCTCGGCGACCGCCTGGCCCTGCGGCGCAGCCTGGCCAACGTGCTGGACAATGCGGTGAAACACGGCCTCGAGGCCAGGGTTTCTCTACGTACGGACGAGCACCGGGTGGAAATCCTGGTCGACGATCGCGGACCCGGCTTCCCGGAGGCGGCGACGGAGTTGCTGCTCGAGCCCTTCGTCCGGGCTGAGCCATCGCGCGCGCGAGGGACCGGCGGGGCCGGCCTCGGCCTCGCGGTGGCCAAGACGATCCTGGAGGCGCACGACGGCAGCATCGCGCTGACGAAGGGCCCCACCGGCGGCCGCGTGATCCTGACCCTGCCGGTCTTCCGCCTCGACTAGGCCTTGGATCCTTCGGCCGGCTACAAAACGCTACAATTCCTTACCTGCCTGAAACGCAAGAGCAAACCGCCGATCCTACCGTGCTTGCGGTGACCGGGGAACAGGCTCCCCGGAGAAGCCGGGGCCGCGTCCCCCTCACCCCGCTTAGGCGTGGGGGCGGTGGCTCGTCGGAAGGAGGGGGATCGCCCCTCCTTTCGTTCCAGCAACAGGATCGAGGAGATCTTCATGAGAATCGTTCTGGCCGTTGTCTTGACCCTCATCGCCGGTACCGCCGGCGCACAAGAGATCAGCAGGCAGCAGGCGAAGGAGGTCTACCAGGCCTGCAAGGCCGACGTCCGCCAACTCTGCGGCGAGGTCGAGCCGGGCGGCGGCGCCGTCCTGCGCTGCCTGCAAGAGAAGAAGGACAGCCTCTCCTCCGGCTGTACCGAGAAGCTGGCCGAGATCAAGCAGCTCAAGAACTAACCGGCGCTTTCCCCTTTAGCATCCTGATCGCCAGGGACGGTGGCCTGCTCCATCGTCCCCGGCAGCCCCTCAGGTTGGCTGAGCCATGTGGCCGAGTGCCCAGCGGACCGTGCCGACGATCCAGAGGAAGCCGATCGCACCACCCAGATAGACGTCCATGCTCCCGCCCGGCGCCAGAAACCCGCTCTGCCCGAAGACCGTCACGGTCTCGATCGCCTGCTCGAGGAAGAAGAGGAGGCTGAGCCCGGTGAGCCAGCGCGGAATCGAGGGACTTCGACCGAACCCCAGGACAGCCACCGCGGCTGCCATGGTGGCCGTCGAACCGTTCACCAGCGGCCCCCAGAAGGCCGGAATGTCGAAGATGACCCGGGCGCTCCCTGGAGCGAGTTCTTGTGGGTGCAGCGTCAACCCGGCCCAGAACCAGGCCTGGACCTGCGCGGTGATGGCGAAGCCCAGCACACCGGCCATGAAAATGATACCGTTTGGCCTGGGCAGCAGGCTGGCGACCAGCCCGCCGAAGACGGCCAGGCTCAGCGCCAGGAACGCGGAGGTCCAGGCATAGATCCTGGCCCCGGTTCCGTTCGTCGAGAACCAGTCGATGATCTCCTCTCCGCTCGAATCGATGGTCGGAAAGGAGTCGCCGAGGGCCGCGAAGCCGGCGATGTAGAACAGGCCCATGGCCAGGCTGGCGAGCAGCAAGATGCGGGACTGGTTCATGCGCTGTCCTCGCTTCCGGGCGGGGCCCGACTTGCCGTCGGCACCGCCTCGGCCCCGATGCCTCATCAAGGCCCTGCGGAGTGTGTCTTACGGTTAGAGCAACTTCAAGGAACAAGCAGTGCGTGCACTCTGGGGATTGCCGTGACCACCTTACCGACCGGCAGGTGGTCCACCAGGACAAGCACTATAGTATTGTTCTATAACAATAAAATCCGTGACTCTCCATGAATAGATTATCTATGATTTCCGAAATGCAAAAAGAGGAACCGCCCCGATGTCACTCGACAGCTTTCCCCGTCATGTCCTGACCCTGGGCCCCAGCGCGCTGGAGCCGCTGCCGAGGCTGAGTGCCGAGCTGGGCGGCGGGGTCGAGATCTGGGCCAAGCGCGAGGACTGCAACAGCGGTCTGGCCTATGGCGGCAACAAGACCCGCAAGCTGGAGTACCTGATCCCCGACGCACGCGCCAAGGGCTGCGATACCCTGGTCTCGATCGGCGGCATCCAGTCGAACCACACCCGCCAGGTCGCAGCCGTCGCGGCCAAGACCGGCTTCCGCTGCCACCTGATCCAGGGCACCTGGGTCGACTGGCAGGGCCCGCACTACCACGACATCGGCAACATCCTGCTGAGCCGGATCCTGGACGCGCAGACCGTGATCTCGAACGAGCCCTTCGGCATCGGCATCAAGGAGAGCTTCGAGGCCGCCCTGCAGGGCCTGCGCGACCAGGGACACAGGCCCTACGCCATTCCCGCCGGCGCCAGCGACCATCCGCTGGGCGGCCTCGGCTATGCCGCCTTCGCCCGCGAGCTGATGGAGCAGGAGCGTGCGCTGGGCTTCACCTTCGATTGCTTGATCACCGCCTCGGGCTCGGGCAGCACCCAGGCCGGCATGGTTGCCGGCATGGCGCTGGCCGGACGGGCGCAGCAGGTCATCGGCATCGACATCACCGCCCGTCCGACCGAAACCCGCGCCGCCGTGCTGAAGATCGCTCGCCAGACCGCGGAGCAGATCGGGCTCGGCCGCGAGCTGCTGGAGGAAGAGGTGGTGCTGGACGAGGCCTACGCCGCGCCGGCCTACGGTATTCCCAGCGCCGAGACCGTCGCGGCGATCCGCCTGGCCGCGCGGCTGGAGGGCCTGCTGACGGACCCCGTCTACGAGGGCAAGTCGATGCAGGCGCTGATCGACAAGGTCCGCAAGGGCGTCTTTCCGGCCGGCGCGAAGATCCTCTACGTCCACCTGGGCGGCACCCCTGCGCTCGACGCCTACTGGACCGCCTTCGCCCAAAGCACACCATCCTGAGCGGCAGCGCTCAGCGACAAAGCGGCCATTGCCAGCCCCTCGCCGGAGTGCCAGCCTCTCGCCGCCATTAAAGGGGGAAAGACGATGACCGACGGGCCCGTCGCCTACGTGAACGGCACGCTGGTGCCGCAGAAGGACGCCACGATCCACATCCACGACCGCGGCTTCATCTATGCCGACGGCGTCTTCGACACGCTGCGCACCTTCACGGGTAAGCTCTTCCGCCTGGACGAGCATCTCGACCGCCTGTTCGACAGCCTCTCCTACGTGCGCATCGACGCCGGCATGAGCCGCAAGCAGTGGGCCGAGGCGACCGAGGCCACCGTCGCCGCCAACCTGCCCTACCTGCCCGAGGGCGAGGATTACTGGGTGACCCAGCGCGTCACCTCCGGCCGCAACTACTTCTACGGCGAGCCGACCGGGCCGACCGGCCCGACCATCGTCATCGACTGCGTGCCGATCCCTTTCCGCGCCCGCGCGCCCTACTTCGCCCAGGGCGTCGACATGGTGCTCTCCGCCCGCCGCCGGGTGCCGCCCGAGGCGCTCTCGCCCAACGCCAAGACCCTGAACTACCTCAACATGATGCTGGCCCAGCGCGAGGTGGAGGCGACCAGCCCCGGCCGCTGGGCGCTGATGGCCGACAAGAACGGCAACCTGGCCGAGGGGGCCGGCTGCAACATCTTCTTCGTGAAGAACGGCAAGGTCTACACGCCGACGACCGAGTTCGTGCTGGCCGGGGTCAGCCGTGCCGTGACCATCGAGCTCTGCGCCAAGCTGGGCCTGGAGTTGGTCGAGCAGGACGTCCCCCCGCACCTGGGCGCCACCGCCGACGAGACCTTCATCTCCTCCACCAGCCTCTGCATCGCCCCGGTGAAGAGCCTGAACGGCAAGGACTATCCGGCCGGCGCCCCCGGCCCCGTCACCAAGCGGCTGATGGAGGCCTTCTCGGAGCTGGTCGGGATGGACTACGTCGGCCAGTACCTGCGCTTCCTCTCCAACGCGGCACCCGACACCGGTCTCTAGCCGGATCACCGTCTCCAGTACAGTGCTGTCCGGTCAAGGTTCGATCGCATGAAAACGGGCAGTTTGGCATAGGTCAAAACAACTCTTGATCGTCATGACCGGGCTTGCCCCGGTCATCTACCTGTTGGTTTCTCGTCCCCAGTCTCCAGATCGCTGCAACACCAACACGTGCCCCCCGGACAAAGTCCGGGGGAGACGGAAAAAGCAGCATGACGATCCATACAACAACCTATAGCCGTCATCCGGATCACCGTCTCCAGAAGGGCTTTGCGCTTTCCCACCGGGCTTGGGCCGGGGTCAGGCCGATGTCGTCGATCATGTGGGGCGCCGCGGCGAGCAAGCGTCTCAGATCTGCCCGGTACTGGCGCCGGCACCGCCAGGCCCCGGCAAGAGAGGCAATTTTCTTGACCCACGGATAGAAATCGATACGCCCCTCCACCGTCGCCCCCCTAGAGACTGGGACCGAGGCCGAAACCCTGCTAGACATAGCTACCTCCAAAGGCTGTTGCGTCATGAGGCAGCCTTTCTAGTAAGCACTGGTTCGGGGCCGCGCAAACCAAACTATCTGGCGGTTAGGATAAGGAAAGCTGACCCTGGGAAGCGAGCTACCACTACCACCGCTGAATGCGCTCAGGGCCTTCGAGGCCGCCGCACGTCATGGCGGCTTCACCGCCGCCGCTGACGAGCTCTGCGTGACCCGAGGCGCCATCAGCCGGCACGTGAAGCTGCTGGAAGAGCATCTCGGCGTGCCGCTGTTCCGGCGCTTGCCGCAGGGACTGGAGCTGACCGAGCAGGGTCGGCGCTTTCTTCCCGTGCTCACCCAGGCCTTCGACAGCATCAGACAGGGCGCCCGCCGCCTGTCGAGCGAACGGTCGGACCTGCGCATCATCTGTGGTCCGACACTCTCGATCCGCTGGCTGATCCCCAAGCTGGAGCGGTTCCGGGCGCGCCATCCCGACATCAGGGTTCGCCTAACCACAGGCTACTTCGAATGGGACGACTATCTGAACGGCGCTTACGATCTGGGCTTCAGTTCCGAGCACTATCGCGCGTGTCCGGCAGAGATCGAGCTTCTGCCGATCCTGCCGATGCTCGTCGTCCCGGCTTGTGCACCGGCCTTGCTGCGGGAGACGCCGGGCCTCAAGACGCCGGAAGACCTGGCGAGCATGACCCTCCTGCACGAGAATCCCGACCATCACGATTGGAGATGCTGGCTGAAACGTTTCGGCGTCAGGACTGTTGACCCCAATGCGGGCGAGACCTTCCCCAACCTCGACATGGCGCTGAAGGCCGCGGTCATGGGCCATGGGGTCGTCATGGCCGATGTCCTGCTCACCCGCGACGAGATCGAAACCGGCCAGCTGGTCCTGCCCTTCCCGGATCTCCGCTGCGACACCGACTGGGGCCGCTTCTGCCTGGTCGGCCCTCGCGACAGATGGCATGAGCCCAAGGCGGCGGCCTTCCGCTCCTGGGTGGAAGAGGTGGCTACGGAGGACATGGAGGCGCTCTCTCTCGCATCCGAGTAGGAACCGCTGTCCGGTTCGTCGCCGCGCACCTGGTGACGATTGCATGAGACGAAAGAATAGCCCAGTCTGTTCCTTCCCTAGAGGGCGGTCATAGCAAAGGATGATTGCGCAAATGCTCCGGAAACATGCCTTGAACCGTCACGTCTTTGCCTTGCTATTGTTGCTGGCATGCGCGCCTTTTGCCATTCTGGATGCGAACGAGGTCAAGGCTCAAACGATCAGCGCGGATGAACAGGCGGTGCGCGCCTCGGTCGAGCAGTGGATTGTCGTCTTGAACGCCATGCTGAACGGTGATCCCAAGCCCTTTGCGGAGATCTATTCCCATGCCGACGACGTCATGTACATGGGCGCCGAGGGCAGCTACCGGATCGGATGGCAGGCGATCTACGCAGATTGGAGCGCACAGGCCGCGGCCAGTTCCGGCGGCGAGGTCAAGGCGATCGACGTCCATGTCGTCGTATCGGGCGACATGGCGATGGCGTCGCACGTCACGACCGGACCGGTGCAGCAGCCCGACGGCAAGATGAACGACAACTACGTCCGCGAGACCAGCGTGTTTCGCCGGGAAGATGGCAAGTGGCTGATGATCGGCCACCACGCCGATGGCATTCCCTACTGGGAGGCTGCGTTCGGGGACTAGAGCAGCGACAGGGCGACGTCCCTCCTCGGCCTGCTGGACCAGAGCCGAACCCTTGGCCTGCCCTCATGAAAGGGCTCCTCCGCCGTCGAGGCAGTGAATGCCCGCAGGTGTGCCGCTTCGTTCAGCGCGTGCCGTTGCTCAACAATCCCAGCGCTCCAAAATCCCCCCGCTTACCCACCGCCCCAGAAGAGCGCAATAACTCTCATTTATCTCAACGATCACATGCATCCTCGAAAGCGAGCAATTTCCCTCAAAGTGAATATTGTCATCTACTATTACGATAATTTACGAGACATTTTCCACTTCCAAAGCGCTTTTTCTATCACATAGTATTCTTCACTTTAGCGCCGTCGCTAGAGAGGACAGCACCGTGGCCCTGATTTTCGGCACCGCCGGAGAGAACAGCACCCTCACTGGGACGGACGCGCCCGACACGATCTATGGGCTCAGCGGCGTCGACACGGTCTACGGCTTGAGTGGCGACGACACCCTCTTCGGCGGCAGCGGAACCGATACCCTCTTCATCGGAGGAAGCGGCGCCGACACCCTCTTCGGCGGCGATACCTATGATGCCTATTTCTTCGGAGGCGACGGCGCCGACAGCCTCCACGGCGACAGTTCGGATGATAGCTTTTTCTACGGCGGCACGGGCAACGACGCCTTGTTCGGCGGGGACGGGTGGGATTGGCAATTCTACGGCGGCATCGGCGACGATCGGATTTACGGCGGCGCCAGCCTAACTCGCTCACTTTTCGGAGGCAGCGGCGCCGACACCCTGGTGGGCAGCAGCGGCTATGATGGCGAGTTCTACGGAGGCAGCGGCGACGACAGCATCTTTGGCGGCAGCGTGGGAGATTCCGACCTCAACGGAGACGACGGCAACGACCGGATCTACGGTGGAAGCGGAGATGACAGCTTCTTCGAGGGAGACAGCGGGGCCGACATTCTCCACGGCGACGAGGGCGTTGATGCCTATTTGAAGGGACGCGACGGCGACGACACCCTCTATGGCGGCGATGGCGATGACTACTCGTTCCACGGAGAGGACGGAGAGGACAGGCTCTACGGCGGCAGCGGAGCCGACAGCTCGTTCTTCGGCGGTACGGGAAACGACCGGATCAGTGGGGATAGTGGCAATGACCTTGGTCTCTATGGCGGGACCGGGGCCGACATCCTCTATGGCGGTCTGGGACTGGACCGCGCCTTCGGCGACAGCGGCGACGATACCTTCATCGTCAACAGCCAGAGCGAGCTGGTTTCGGCCGAGACCTACGACGGCGGCGACGGCACCGACACGCTGATCCTGGAACAGGGCGCCACCCTACCGGCCGGTGTCGCCCTGCCCGGTGTCGAGCAGGTTGACCTTTACGGCACGAACGCCGCCAACTCCCTAGCAGGCAACGCTGTGGTCAACGTCATCCGCGGCTACGGCGGATCGGACATCCAGCGTGGTTATCTTGGCGAAGACAGGCTCTACGGCGACAGCGGCTTCGACACGCTTCGGGGTGACGAAGGCAACGACAGTCTCTTCGGCGGGTACAGCCCGGATACGCTCTTCGGCGGACTTGGCGACGATAGGGCCTACGGCGGCTTCGCGCTTGACCAGATCGGCGGCGGTAGCGGCACGGACCTCCTCTTCGGCGGCAGCGGTCCCGACAAGCTGAACGGCGGTAGCGGCGCCGATACGGTCTATGGCGGCTCGGGCAACGACACGGTGACGGTGGACCAGACGGCAGACCTGGTCATCGAGACGGCCGGCGGCGGCATCCACGACGTGATCCGCTCGGAGCTTGCCGCCCTGACCTTGGGGACCGGACCAGACGGCTTCGTCGAGGTGGCCATCGTGGCGGACGGTGTAGCGGGCGGCGAGATCACCGGCAATGCGCTCGACAACCGCCTGCGCGGCAACCTCAGCGACAACGGGCTCTACGGGGCCGAGGGCGACGACGTCATGATCGGCGGGCTGGGAGCCGATAGGCTCGCGGGCGGCTCCGGCCTGGACCGGCTGCGCGGCGATTCGGGGGCCGACGTCCTGGCGATGGAAAGCGGCAACCGGCTCTTCGGCGGCTCCGGCGGCGACAGCTTCTTTTTCGACGGAACCACCCTGGGGACGACGGACAGCGGCAGGCCCTTGCTCCAGGATTTCGACGGCGTCTCGGCAAACGGCGCCAACGGCGAGGACAAGCTGGTCTTCGCCACTGGCCTCGAGGTCGGAAGCTTCGCCTATATCGGGACTGCGGCCTTCTCCGGCGGCGGCAACTCCGAGGCCCGCTATGCCGGTCCACGTCAGATCGAGGTCGATCAGGACGGCGATGGCGCCGTCGATCAGGCCTTCCTGATCAACGGCGTAACCGCCGCCAACCTGCTAACGGCAAGCGACTTCCTCTGGCTGGTCTGATAGGCTGGAGGCTTTCGATTCAGATGGCAGACCCTGGGCCAAGAGCATTCGAAGCAAGCCTGCGCAGAGTCCAGGCCAGCATCACCTGGCTGAGCAGGAAGGCCAACTGCGATCAGAAGAAGACGCCGTGCGCGCCCAGTACGGCGCCGGCGATGGTGACCGCGGTCACGGTCAGCAGCACCCGGTGAGCGCGCAGCAGGAAGGCGAAGGTGGCCTCCGGTGCGCGCGCGGCGCGGCGGTGCAGCCAGGCGTCGAGGAAGAGCGGCTCGGCCAGGAACAGCAGCAGGGTGAAGAGCAGCCAGAGCAGGACCATGGCGTGCATCCACCAGAAGCCCGGGTCCTGAAAGCGGTCCCAGGCGTCCAGCAGCCAGGTCATGACGAAGCCGCTGGCCCCCACCAGGGTGACCGAGATACGGGCCTGCCAGGCGAAGCGCCGCTCGAAGGCCTCGAACAGGGCCATGCGGCGCTCCGGCTCGGCCAGGCGGCCGATGCCCGGCAGCAGCACCAGGGTGACGAAGGCAAGGCCGCCGATCCAGTGCACCAGCCCCAGGACATGCAGCGCGCGGGCGAGGGTCAGGCTATCCACCGGCAAGCTCCAGCGGCAGCGGCGACACCCCGATCACCGGCTGGTGCAGGTGCAAGAGTGCCATAAAGAGGACCAGGGCGGCCAGCAGACGCAGTGCCAGGGGCAGGATCGTCCAGCCGGCCAGGCGGGGCGCAGCCAGCCGGCCGAATGGAACGAAAGGCGCGTGGGCCGACAGTGCCGCCCACTGTGCCTCGCCAAGGGCGGCACGCCGCCTGCGGTCGATCGCGGCCGCACCGTGCAGAGCGAAGACCAGGAAGACGCCGAATAGCAGCAGGTGCGCGAGGTCGCCGTTCGCCACCAGGTGGGCGCCGGCCCAAAGCGCGATCGCCCAGAGCAGCGGATGGCGGGTGATGCCGGCGATCCCCGGCCGCTCGGGATCGAAGCCGCGCTCCCGCCCGCCCAGGGAGAGCGGGTTGGGCGCCCAGAAGCCCAGCGCCATCAGCAGGCAGGCCAGGGGCATGACGAGGAAGGGCACCCAGAGCTGCCAGGCCGCCGGCGGCCAGAGCTCCAGATAGGGTGCACGCGCCACCGCGAGGATCAGCCAGGCCAGCAGCACCAGCGAGACCAGGCCGTAGAGCGAGAAGTAGAGCCCGCGCCCGAGCCGCTCGATCAGGGCCGCGCGCAGGCCGGGCCGGGCCGGCAGGGCGTGGCTAGCCAGGAAGAGTGCCAGCGCCAGAAGAACCTCCCACCAGCCGCTCATGCCGCTTCTCCTTGCGGCCGGCGGTGAAACACGACACGGAAGGTCAGGCCAGCCCCGGCCTCGACCCGGTGCGGCCGCTCCGGCGCGATCGCCAGGCTGTCACCGGCCGTCAGGGTCAGCCGCCGCTCTTCTCCGCGCTCGTCCCCGGAAAGATCGACATAGACCAGGCTGCCGGAGAGGACCTCCAGCTTACCCCAGGTACCGGACTTCAGGGCATGACGGCGACACAAGGCCTCCGGCAGGCTCGCCTCGGTGAAGAGCGGCGAGGCGGCATAGGCTTCCAGGCCGTCCGGCAGCTCAGCCTGCATCGACCGGGCGCACCATGGCCGCCAGTTCCGGCAGGCCGAAGAGGGCGAGCTTCAGGCTGGCGCCGATCCGCTCGGCTCGCTGCATGAAGAAGCGGGCCGCGGCGTCGCTCGGCGCGGTGTCGGCAAGGGTCCGGGCGAAGAGCCCTAGCCAGCGGTCGAAATGTTCCGGTTCGATGCCGGTAAGCGCCATGTGCTTGGGCACCGGCCGGCCCGAGTAACGGCCGCTGGCGAGCGCGACGGAGGACCAGAAGGCCTTGAGCTTGGCCAGGTGCGCCGGCCACTCGTCGCCGATGACACCGTCGAAGATGGGGCCCAGCTGCTCGTCCTGGCGCACCCGGGCATAGAAGGTCTCCACCAGCAGGTCGATGTAGGCCTCGTCGATGCCGAGATCCGCGGCGTGAAGCTGCGCCGCCTGCCGCCGCTCCTCCGCGGTCACCACCTTCGCATCCATCAAGCCACCTCCTCCAACAGCAGACCCTCCAGGGCCGGATTGCACCCAACCAGGTCCTGGAGGCTATAGCCGTCCAGGACCGCCAGGAAGGCGCCCATCGCCTCACCCAGTACACCCTTCAGCCGGCAGGCCGGCGAGATCAAACAGCAGTCCTTGCCGCCGGGCAGGCATTCGACCAGGGCAAAGTCGGATTCCAGTTCGCGCACGACTACCCCCAGCACCACGCTCTCCGCCGGCTTGGCCAGGCGCAGGCCGCCGCCACGGCCGCGCAGGCTCTCGACCAGGCCGGCCTGCACCAGGTGCTGGGCGACCTTGGTCAGGTGATGACGCGAGATGCCGAAGCGATCGGCCACCTCACCCACCGTCACCTGCCGGTTATTGGCGACGGCGAGGTAGGTCAGCAGGCGCAAGCCATAGTCCGATTGCAGGGTCAACCGCATCGAGACCTCCTCGATAAATCAGTATTTAAAATACTTATTTCTTCCTTGCGCACCAAACCATGCGACGCAAGGGCGCTGCCAGCCCTAGAATCGGTTCAGCCCGAATTTCCCAGATGGCCGAGGCCGCGCCGCCGCCCGAGCCTTACCGACGCTTCCTCGTCCTGGTCGACGGTATCCGAGCGGCGGCCTTCACCGGTTCCGGCAAGCGACGCGGGCGGGGTGTTGAGCGCGCGCCCCGTTCCTCTCATCTGGTGCTGGTATAGTTGAGAGGAAGCGCTCCGCGGAACAGCTCACCGACCCTCGCTTTCCAGTTTGCTGCGGGCCTGGAAGGCCGGTGCGGCTCTTCGGTGGCAGCCTGTCGGTAGAGCTGCAAGCTCTGGGCCTGCCGGTCCAAGTCATGCAGATGCATGCGGATGCTCAGGGGGTTCGGGTCGTTGGTCATGGCTCTTCTCCTGTTGCCTGGCCTCTTTGTTGGGCGCAGCCTAGGAGAGGTCCCGACCCTGCTTTGTGGGAGCAAACGTGAAAGAATCAGAAAAAAAGCTTTCACGCCCGGCACCGATCGTAGCGAAAGCGATCGAGCTCTCTTTGCTCGGCCCTCTGCGGCTCGTGGTGGCGGGCTCAGACGCCACCCCGTCGGCCCGCAAGGCGCGGGCGCTGCTTGCCTACCTGGCCCTGCGCAAAGGCGAGCGGGTGCCGCGCGAGACCTTGGCCGGTCTGCTCTGGGGGGAGCACGGGAACGAGCAGGCACGCGCCAGTCTGCGTCAGACCCTCTCCGGCCTGCGCAAGGTCCTGGGTGATGCCGCAATCTCCTCCAGCAACGAAAACGTCGAGCTGTCTGCGAGCAGGATCGAGACCGACCTGGACACTCTCATATCGAGCGCCGGAAGCGCAGAGCTGGAGGCAATGAAAGAGGCCTCCGCGCTGTTTCGTGGAGAGTTGCTGGAGGGCCTGGTAATCGGCGAGCCCGCGTTCGACCAATGGCTGACGGCAGAGCGGGAAAGGACGCGGCTCCTGGTGTCCCACCTGCTCTCCCGGCTCGTGGACGGCTTGGCCAAAGAACAGCGGATCGAAGAAGCGATCGCCGAGGCCGCCAGGTTGCTCGCCCTGGATCCTCTTCAGGAGCGTGTCCATCGCACTTTGATGCGCCTCTACCTGGCGCAGGGTCGCTACGATGCGGCCTTGCACCAGTTCGAGCTCTGCAGGCGGGAACTCGCCGATCAACTCGATGTAACGCCGGAGAAGAAAACCCTCGATCTGGTCGCCGAGGTCAAGGCGCGGCGACGGAGGGGTGGCGATGGAAACGAGCGTAGGCCGGAGCGCGTCCCCGATGCCGTGCTCCGTCCCGACAAGCCCTCCATCGCCGTACTGCCCTTCGTGAACCTGTCCGGCGACCCCGAGCAGGACTACTTCGCCGAAGGGATCGCCGAGGATCTGATCACCCAGCTTTCTCGTCTGCGCGATCTCTTTGTCATCGCACGCAATTCGACCTTCATTTACAAAGGGCGCGCCGTGCCTATCGCGCAGGTGGCGAACGATCTCGGGGTCAGGTTCGTCCTCGAAGGCAGCGTCAGGCGCGGCGGAAACCGGATTCGCGTCACGGTGCAGCTCATCGATACCAAGACGGGTGGGCATGTTTGGGCCGAGCGCTACGATCGCGAGCTGACCGATCTCTTCGAGCTGCAAGATGAGATCACCAAGGCAATAACGGTCGCCCTTCAGGTCAAACTAACCGAGGGCGAGCGGGCACGCATCGTCGCAGAGGGCACCCGCGACCTGCAGGCCTGGGAACTCTATCTACAGGGCCGCGCCGCCATGTCGACCTTCACGAAGCACGACAATTTTCGCGCCAGACAGCTCTACGAGCAGGCGCTCGCACGCGATCCCAGCTATGGGCTCGCCCTGGTCGACATCGGAATCTCCCATTGGCTGGACGCGCGAATGCGCCACACCAGCGACCCAAGCTCGTCTCTCGACCAAGCAAGAGCGATTGCCCGTCAAATGGAAGAGATCTCGGGGGAGACCAGCAACGTCAATCTCTTGAAGGGATGCATCGCACTCTTCGACCGACGCCATGAGGAGGCCGTTGCGTTCTGCCGCCGTGGCATCGAGTTGGCACCGAGCGACTCCTATGCGACGGCCACGCTTGGCATGATCCAGATCTATGCCGGCGATATCCAGGGCGCTATCGAAAGCCTCAAGGCCTCGCTGCGCCTCAGTCCCTACGGCATCAATTGGGTCCTCTACTACATGGCCTTCGCCCATCTTTGGCTCGGCGAGGCGGAAGACGCGCGACAGGCTGCTACGGCCTACCTGTCCCGCGAGCCCCAGGAGCCCTTTGCCTACCTTCTTTCCGCCCTCGTCGAGGCAGCGTCCGGACGGCCGCAAGCCGCCAGGGATTTCGTCTCGCAAGTGCGGGGTAGGTATCCTGAACTGACCTGCGACGACTTCGCCTTCGCGCAGTTCTACAAAGAACCAGAGTGGCTGGAGCAACTGCTCTCGTGGCTGAAGCAGGCCGGGCTCCCCGAATGACCCCGGTGGGTCAGCGGATCCCGCGGTCGGTTGCAACGAGGGCCTCATCCGTTCGACGCACAGACGCCCCAGACCGAAAGGCGCATGGAGCCAGTGGTGGAGTGTTCTGGGTTTAGTGGCCGGCGCGTTCGGCTTGCAGGGTGAACTGCGGCTCGAACCAGGCCGGCGCCAGGCTCTCGTCCAGGCGGACGCGCTCCAGGGTCTCGGCATCCACCACCTCGATGACCGGCCCGGCGTGCTGCACTGTCAGCTTGCCCTCGAGCAGGCGGACCGCCATGTCGACCGCGAGGCGGCCCTGCAGGACCGGGCTGTCGGTCGGCGCGGCCAGCACCGTGCCGCGCTTGATGCCGCGATAGACGCCGTGGGTGAAGTAGTCGGCCAGCACGCCGATCCGGCCGGTCAGCCCGCGCGCCCGCAGGAGACCGATGGCAGCCTCCGCGGTCACCGCGCTACCGACCAGGAAGTCCACCTCGGGATGGGCCTCCAGCGCCTCCTCGATCAGGATGTGCTGGATCTCGCGGCCGGTGTCGCCCCACTTGGTCTCCACCACCTCGACCGCGCTGCCGTCGAGCCCGGCGTGAAAGCCGTCCTGAACGAAGCTGACCCAGCCGGCACCCACCGGGCCCGGGAACCAAGCGACCTTGACCGGCTGGCTCCCCGGCGGATGGCGCTTGGCCAGATAGGCGCCGATCGCGCGCCCCATCTCGCGCCAGGAGACCGCGGCCATGGCGGCGATGCCGCGCTTGTTGATGTCGTTGACGGCAGCCACCACCGGAACCGGCGCGGCCAGCACCAGGTCGGTCAGTCCGTCGTAGGAGACCGTGCCCAGCATGATCGCCTCCGCGCCTTCCTCTAGGCAGCGGCGGAACTGCTCGCGCTGGCGCTCCAGGTTGGGATAGCCGCCTGCCTCCAGCACCTGCAGGCCGACGCCCAGCCGGCGCGCCTCCTCCACCATGCCGAAGTTGACGCTGAGCCAGTAGGCATCCTTCAGATGGGGATAGAGCGCGCAGAGCTGCCAAGGCCGGCTCGCCTCGCCCAGCGGCTCATACTCAGCGACCCGCAGCGTACCGTCGAAGGAGAGCGGTGGCTCAAAGACGGCGACCCGCCAGGGCACCTGCGCGG
The DNA here is from genome assembly GCA_046233115.1 of Rhodospirillaceae bacterium N.6G. Lineage (GTDB taxonomy): Bacteria > Pseudomonadota > Alphaproteobacteria > Kiloniellales > JACOMY01 > JACOMY01. The sequence continues at coordinate 36,272 of JBJXHM010000003.1, forward strand.
CCGCCTGCGGCTCTTCGGCCCGGGGCGAGCAGAGGCTGAGGACAAGCAGCAAGGGCAGCAGGAGACGGAGCATGACGGGAAACCTACGTCATGACTGGATCAATGGCCAAGCGTCCGGCCGGGTCGCAAAGACCTAGGCAGGACGCACCGGCGGTGTAGGATCTCTTGTCATGCGCAGACGCTTCGGTATCGGCGGGCGGCTGTTCCTGGCCTTTGTCGCCATCGCTTCTCTTTCGCTGACCTCAGGCCTGGTCGGCTGGCTCTCCCTGCGCGACATCACCCAGCGCCAGGAGCGCGTCTTCGGCGAGGCCATGCCGGCGATCGCGGTGGCCCAGGCCATCGCCCAGCGCGCCGAACGGATCGTCGCCCAGGCACCCCGCCTGACCCAGTCACAGAGCGAAGCGGAGCGCAGCCTGCAGGCCCAGAGCCTGCTCCGCTCGGCGGCCGGCCTGCAGAGCCTGACGAGCGAGGAGAGCCTGCAGTCCTTCGCCACCGACGATCTGGGCCAGATGCAACAGACCGTGGCCACCCTGACCGGCAACCTCCGGCGCCTCGACCGCCTGGTCGACCAGCGCCTGAAGGACCGCGCGCGCCTGGACCGGCTGACCGAACGCACCCTGACCGCCGCGGTCAACATCACCGACCTCTCCGAGACCCTGGTCTCCAACGCCGCGGCGGCGACCAGCGCCGTCATCTCCAACCTCTATCGCCTGATCGAGGACCCCAGCCTGCGCGAGGAGGCCTACCTGGCGCTCGACCGCCTGATCGAGGAGGACATCTACTCGATGGAGCGCATGTTCGAGCTGCGCCTGCGCTCCTCCCAGCTCGGCCTGCTGATCTCGCGCCTGCCCGATGCCGACACGCAGGAGGCGGTGACCGCGATCGAGAACAACTATCGCCGCCAGCTCCGCGTGGTCACGCGCCGCGCCGACAGCGTGCCCGACCCGACCCGCCGTGGACAGGCCACGGCCAACACCAGGATCCTGGCGCTCGCCGCCACCGCCCGCTCCGACGGCAACCTCTTTGCGCTGCAGCGCCGCCTGCTGCGCGTGCGCCAGGCAACGGCGCTGTTGGCCGAGGAGAACCAGGCGCTCTCCAAGGACCTGGACCAGGTCGCCGCACGGCTGGTCGAGACTGCGCAGCAGTTCTCGCTGGAGGCGGCTGAGCGCGCGGAGAGCTCGGCGCGTTACGCCCTCTACGCCCTGATCGGCGTCTCGCTGGCGAGCCTGCTGCTCTCCGCCGCCATCCTCTGGCTCTACGTCCAGCGTCGCGTGGTGCGCCGCCTCACCGGCATGGCCGCGGCGGTGCGCCGGCTGGCCGCCGGCGACTTCGACGCCACCATCCCCTCGCACGGCGACGACGAGCTGACCGAGATGGCCCGCGCGCTGGAGGTGCTGAAGGCCGAGGGCCTGCGCAAGCGTGAGCTCGAGCAGGAACGAGAGCGCATCAACGAGGAGCTGCGCCGCCACCGCGAGGAACTGCAGCAACTGGTCGCCGAACGGACCGGGCAGCTGGAGGACGCGAACCACCGGCTCCAGCGCGAGGCCTCGGACCACGCCGCCGCACGCGCCCAGGCCGAGGCCGCCAACCGCGCCAAGACCGAATTCCTGGCCACCATGAGCCACGAGATCCGCACCCCGGTCAGCGGCCTCCTCGGCCTGCTGCGCATGGTGCAGGACGAGACCAAGGACAGCGAGCAGCGCCATCAGCTCGAGCTGGCCAGCGGTGCCGGCGAGACCCTGCTGTCGCTGCTGGGCAACGTGCTGGACTACTCCAAGGTCGAGGCCGGACACCTGGAGCCGGAGCTGATGGACTATGACCTGCAGGGCCTCCTGAACGGCATCGCCCTGCTGCTGCAGCCCGGCGCCCAGGGCAAGGGGCTGGCCTTCCGCCTGGAGCTCGACCCGGCGTTGCCGGCGCGGATCCGCGGCGACCTCGGCAAGGTGCGCCAGATCCTGTTCAACCTGGCCGGCAACGCGGTCAAGTTCACCGACCAGGGCGCGGTCTCGCTCAGCGCCCGCAAGGCGGGCGACGACCGTCTGGTCTTCGAGGTGGCCGACAGCGGCCCCGGCATCCCGACCGAGGCGCAGGAGCGCATCTTCGAGCCCTTCGCCCAGCTCGATCCCTCGATCTCGCGCCGCCATGGCGGTGCCGGGTTGGGCCTGGCGATCTGCCGGCAGCTATCGGCGCTGCTGGACGGCAAGCTGACGGTGCAGAGCAGCCCTGGCCAGGGCAGCCGCTTCCGCCTGGAGCTGCCGCTGGTGGAGGCCGAGGCGCCCGCCCCCGCCGAGGCGCCGCTGCCGCAGGGAACCGAGCTGAAGGCCGGCCGCAGCCGTAAGATCCTGGTCGCCGACGACGATCCCGTCTCGCTGCTGGTGGTGCGCGCCTTCCTGCAGCGCATGGGCCATCGCGTGGCCAGCGCCCACAATGGGGCGGAGGCACTCTCGCTGATGGCCATGGAACGGCCGGACCTGGTGCTGATGGACATCTCCATGCCCGGGATGGACGGGCTGGAGGCGACCCGGCGCCTGCGCCAGCTCGCGGATCCGGAGTTGAGCCGCCTGCCAGTGGTCGGCATGTCGGCCCATGTCTTCCGCCAGGAGATCGAGGGCCACCTGGCCGCCGGGCTGGACCGCCTGCTGACCAAGCCGGTCTTCCCGGAGACGCTGTTCGAGACCATCGAGGCCCTCTTCAACAGGCCGGAAGGTGCGGCGGTCGCACCCGCCGAGCTTGCCGCCGAGCAACTGCCAGCAGAGAACTCGGAACCTGCGGAGACCCCGCTGCTGGACGAGCAGGTGCTGAGCGAGGACGCCGGGATGCTAGGCGTCTCGGCCGTCACCCGGATCCTGGAGACCTATCGCGAGGTCCTGCCGAAGCACCTGGCGACCTTGCGAGCCGCCCTCGAGGCTGAGGATCTGGACCAGCTAGCCAAGACCGCACACGCGATCAAGAGCGCTGCCGGCGCCGTCGGCGCCTTGCGGCTGGCCCAGCAGGCCGATGCTTGCGAGGAGGCCGCGCGCCACGGCCACGGCGCCGAGGCCGTCACGCTTGGCCGGGCGATGACGGGCCTGAACGAGGAGAGCCTGGCCGCGATCACGCAGCTCTTCGACCGTTTGCAGATGGCGGCGGAGTAGGGTTCAGAGCCAGACGAAGTCGGTCGCCGTCAGCAGGTTTGCCGCGGTGACACCGTCCACCAGGAAGGCCTGATCCGCGGCACCGTCTCCGTCCCGGTCCACCTGGATCTGACGCGGGCCGGCGAAGCGGGCCTCGCTGTTGCCGCCGCCCGAGAAGGCCGCGGCCCCGATGTAGGCGAAACTGCCGGCCTCCAGCCCGGTCGCGAAAATCAGCTTGTCCGCCCCGTTGGCCGCGTTGGCCAGGACCCCATCGAAGTCGCGCAGGATCGGCCCGCCCGAGCCGCCGATCCCGAGTCCCGCACCGTTGAAGCGGAAGGCATCGCTGCCGGACCCACCGAAGGCGGTGTCGCCGTTGCGGAGCTGCAGAGTGTCGGCCCCCGACTCTCCCTTCAGGCGGTCGCGGCCGGCCGCCCCCAGCAGCATGTCATCGCCCTCCCCGCCCTCAAGCCGGTCGTCCCCGGCGCGGCCGCGCAGGTCGTTGGCGGCGGTGTTGCCCTCGACGGTGTTGTCGAGGCTGTTGCCAACGCCGCGGATGTCACCGAAGCCGCCCTGCAGGCGCAGGTTCTCGACGAAGGCCGTGGCGGTGCCGTCGGGCAGGGTATAGTCGACCTCGGCGCGCACCAGGTCGGTCCCCTCCCCGGCAAGCTCGACGACGCGGTCTCCGGTGCCGTCGACCACGAGGGTGTCGTCGCCCGAGCCGCCGGCCAGCGTATCGCTGCCGCCCCGCCCGTTGAGGGTATCCGAGCCGGAGGCACCGCTCAGGCTGTTGTCGCCGCCATTGCCGACGAGGGTGTTGGAGTAGGCATTGCCGAAGACGGCGCCGTCGCCGGCGGTTGCGTTCAGGTTCACGCGCTCGAGATGGCCGAAGGCGCCGCCGGCCAGGGTGTAGGCGGCCGCGTCCGAGCGCACTACGTCCTGCGGACCGCCCGCAGCGGTCTCGAGGACCAGATCGCCGGCCGTGTCGACGATGAAGGTGTCGTTGTTGCGTCCGCCGGCGGCCCAGTCGACGCCGGAGCCGCCGTTCAGCCGGTCGCTGCCACTGGCACCGTAGAGGCTGTCGATCCCGGAACCGCCGACGAAGCGGTCGCGACCGGAGCCGCCGGAGGCGTGATCGTCGCCCTTGCCGGCGAAGAGGGTATCGGCCCCCTCTCCACCGAAGAGGATGTCATTGCCACTCTCGCCGCGCAGCTCGTCGCCGCCGCTACCACCATAGAGCCGATCATCGTTGTCACCACCGAAGACCCGGTCAGCACCGCTGTCGCCGTAAAGGGCCTTGTCCTTGCCGCGACCGCCGTAGAGCCGATCGTCGCCGCTGCCGCCGAAGAGCAGGCTGTCGTTGCCGCTGTCGCCGGCCAGCCGATCGTCGCCGCTGCCGCCGTAGAGCAGATAGTCATACCCCTCGCTGCCGTAGACACGGTCGTCGCCGTCGTCGCCATAGAGGTAGCGATCGTCGCCGCCGTCACCATAGACGGCGTCCGCGCCCCGGCCGCCAAAGGCGAACTTCTCGTTGCCGGTACCGCCGAACACCAGGTCGTCGCCGACCCCGCCGTAGAGCCTGGCATCGTCGCCGTCACCGCCGAAGAGGCTGTTGCTGCCGGATCGCCCGAACAGCAGGTGATCGCTCCCGGTGCCTCCGTAGAGCCGGTCATTGCCGGAACCGCCGAAGGCATAGCTGTCGTTGCCGTCACCGCCGAAGACCAGATCCAGGCCGTCGTCTCCGCCAAGAGAGGTGTCGGCCCCGCTGGCGCCCAGCAAAACGTCGTCGCCGGAGCCGCCGAAGAAGCGACTGTCGTCGCCGGTCTCCCCGGAGATCTTGTCGCGCCCCGAACCACCGAAGAAGCGACTGTCGGGGCCGGCAAAGCCGACGATATTGTCGTCCCCGAGGCCACCGAAGATGAGGCTGTCCGCGCCACTGTCACCGAACAGACGGTCGTTGTCACTGCCGCCGGAGAGCGAGGCATCCTGGCCGCTGCCACCCCAAAGAGTGTCGCGGCCCGACCCACCCAGGAGGCTGCTGTCGGCACCGGCGCCACCATAGAGACGGTCGGCGTCGTTGCCACCGTAGAAGCGAAGATCGTCACCGCTGTCGCCCATGAGGGTATCGGCGCCCTGGCTGCCGAAGTGCCCCAGGTCATTGCCGTCACCGCCATAGAGCCGATCGATGCCGCTGCCGCCCAGGAGGGCGAAATCCCCGTCGTCGCCACCCCTGAGCGTGTCCGGTCCAGAGCCGCCGAAGAGAGAGCCGTCGGCGCCGCTGTCGCCCCGCAGCAGATCCGCACCGGTGCCACCATAGAGCGTCCTGTCGTCGCCGCCACCGCCGGAGACGGTGTCGTTCCCGCTGCCGCCGAACAGACTCCGGTCGGTATCGTCACCGCCATAGACCCGATCGTCGCCATCGTCGCCGAAGAGCAAGAGGTCGAGCCCGCTGTGCCCCTCGACGAGGTCGTTCCCACTGCCCCCGTAGAGCCGGTCATCGCTGCCGCCTTCGCCCCGGACGGTGTCCTTTCCGCTACCGCCGAAGAGGTAGCGATCGTTGCCGTCGTCCCCAAACAGGAAATCGCCACCGGAGCCACCGAACAGGAGGAAGTCGTCGGCAAAGCCTCCGTAGAGCCGATCGCTGCCGGAGCCGCCATAGAAGTGGTGGTCGTTTCCGGCCCCGGTCGACTCGGTCAGGATCTCGCCAAAAATCCGATCGTTTCCGGCATCGCCGAAGAGCGAGGCATCGACGTCTTCATAGCCTCTGATGTCGTCGTCGCCGTCTCCGCCGTAGAAGCGGTAGTCGCGCCCGGCATCCCCATTGATGAAGTCGTCGCCCGGACCGCCGAAGAAGAGGATGTGATTGTCGACGACAGGCTCGAAGCCGGACCCCGTGAAGGTCTCATAGCGGTCGCCGAAGAGGGAGTCGTCGCCCGACCCTCCATAGAAGCGCGAATCGAAGCCGAGTCCGCCATGCAGCTCATCCGCACCGCTACCGCCGAAGAGTCTGGTATCGGCGCCGCTATCCCCATAGAGCGTGTCGTCGCCCAGCAGCCCGTAGATCCGGTCCGCACCTTCCAGTCCGTAGACCGTATCGCCGAGGTTGGTGCCGACCAGCGAGTCGCTGCCGCTGGTTCCCTGGATCGTGGCCATATCGCCCTTCCCCTCGGTCGCGCCCGTAGATCGCGCGGCCCGTTGAGGATTGCCATGACACCTTGTCAGTCTACCAGATCCGGGACGAATCTACCAGGCGTGCCCATAGGGCACCGCTGGATCGCCAACCCGCAGAACTGGCACTGGTCCAGCGAGTCGCGACGACCTAGGTTATGGCCTCGAGCAGCCGAGGGGGGAAAGGGAATGCAGTCGATGACGCGTAACGAGATCCTGAGCGAGGCCCTGACCCTGCTCCAGTCCGGGGACTGGGAAGGCGCGCACCGCCTGGTTCAGTCCGACAGCTCGGCAGAGGCCGCTTGGATCCATGCGCACCTGCACCGGGTGGAGGGTGATCTCCCCAACGCCCGCTACTGGTACGGACGCGCCGGCCGGCCCGAAGCCACGGGCGCGCTGGCCAAGGAGATGGCCGAACTGAAGGAGGCCTTCTGCTAGGTCGGCCCGGCCAGGCCCACCTGCCTTCGGGCGGTGACGGGCCGCCCGGATAACGCCCGCTCACGTTCTTTTTTTGTTCGGGCACGAGATCCGGTCTTTCTGCCTCCCCTTCGTCGCCCTATAGTCCACTCCATGCCTACCAACGTGCTCGATTTCGTCCCCGCCAAGCCGGCGCTGAGAGAGGCCGCCGACTTCAAGCTCGTCAGCGACTACAAGCCGGCCGGCGACCAGCCGCAGGCGATCGTGGAGCTGACCCAGGGCCTGACCGATGGGGAACGCGACCAGGTCCTGCTGGGCGTCACCGGCTCCGGCAAGACCTTCACCATGGCCCACGTGATCCAGCAGCTCCGCCGCCCCAGCCTGATCCTGGCGCCGAACAAGACCCTGGCCGCCCAGCTCTACGGCGAGATGAGATCCTTCTTCCCGGAGAACGCGGTCGAGTATTTCGTCAGCTACTACGACTACTATCAGCCGGAAGCCTACGTCCCGCGCTCCGACACCTACGTCGAGAAGGAATCCTCGATCAACGAGCAGATCGACCGCATGCGCCACTCGGCGACGCGGGCGCTGTTCGAGCGCAACGACGTGGTGATCGTGGCCTCGGTCTCCTGCATCTACGGCATCGGCAGTCCGGAGACCTACCAGGCCATGACCCTGCCGCTGCAAGTCGGCGAGCGGGTCGACCGCAAGGAGTTGACGCGCCGCTTCGTCGAGCTGCACTACAAGCGCAACGACGCCGCCTTCGGGCGCGGCACCTTCCGGGTGCGCGGCGACACGGTGGAGATCTTCCCGGCCCACTACGAGGATCGCGCCTGGCGCATCGGCCTGTTCGGCGACGAGATCGAGCAACTCGTCGAGTTCGACCCGCTGACCGGCGAGAAGCAGGCCAGTCTGCACGAGATCCGTATCTACGCCAACAGCCACTACGTGACGCCCAAGCCGACCCTGGTTCAGGCGGTGCACCAGATCAAGGCCGACCTGAAGCTGCGCCTGGCGGAGTTCCACGAGCAGGGCAAGCTGCTGGAGGCCGAGCGGCTGGAGCAGCGCACCACCTTCGACATCGAGATGATCGAAACCACCGGGTCCTGCGCCGGTATCGAGAACTACTCCCGCTATCTGACCGGCCGCCAGGCCGGCGAGCCGCCGCCGACCCTCTTCGAATACCTGCCCGAGAACGCGCTGCTGATCGTCGACGAGAGCCACGTCACCGTGCCGCAGATCGGCGGCATGTTCCGCGGCGACTTCGCCCGCAAGTCGACCCTGGCCGAGTACGGCTTCCGCCTGCCCTCGGCGATCGACAACCGGCCGCTGAAGTTCGAGGAGTGGGAGGCGATGCGCCCGCAGACCGTGCACGTCTCGGCGACGCCCGGCCCCTGGGAGCTGAACCGCACCGGCGGCGTCTTCGTCGAGCAGGTGATCCGCCCCACCGGCCTGATCGACCCGGTCTGCATCATCCGCCCGACCGAGAAGCAGGTCGACGACCTGATCGCCGAGTGCCAGGCGACCGTTGCCAAGGGCGCGCGCGTGCTGGTCACGACGCTCACCAAGCGCATGGCCGAGGATCTGACCGAGTATCTGCACGAGGCCGGGCTCAAGGTGCGCTACATCCACTCCGACGTGGACACCCTGGAGCGGATCGAGATCATCCGCGACCTCCGGCTCGGCGCCTTCGACATCCTGGTCGGCATCAACCTGCTGCGCGAGGGGCTGGACATCCCGGAATGCTCGCTGGTCTGCATCCTGGATGCCGACAAGGAGGGCTACCTGCGCAGCCAGACCAGCCTGGTCCAGACCATCGGCCGGGCCGCGCGCAACATCGACGGCCGGGTGATTCTCTACGCCGACCGCATGACCGACAGCCTGACCAAGGCCCTGGGCGAGACCGAACGCCGGCGCGAGAAGCAGCAAGCCTACAACGCCGCCCACGGCATCACGCCGGAGAGCGTGAAGAAGCAGATCGGCGACATCCTCTCCTCGGTCTACGAGCGCGACAGCGTTACCGTCGGGACCGGCGTCGAGGGCAGCCAGCATCATGTCGGCGAGAACCTGCAGGCGGTGCTGGCCGACCTGGAGGAGAAGATGCGCGAGGCCGCGGCCAACCTGGAATTCGAGGAGGCCGCCCGCTACCGCGACGAACTCCGCCGCCTGCAGGAGCAGGAGCTGGAGCTACCCGCGCTGACCGCTGCACAGGGCAAGACCGGCTCCCGCACCACCAAACCGAGCCAGGGCCTGACGCCCTTGGTCGGCGCACGCGAAGGCGGGCGTGGCAACACTGGCCTCGGCACCACCAAGAACCGCAAACCCAGCCTGGTCGACCAGGTCAAGGAAGCCGCCGCCCGCAGCCAGTCCGGCCGTGGCAAGGGACGCCGGCGCCGGGGACCTTAGGGCAGGGGAACCGGCCTGCGGGGCCTCATAGCCACAGGAAATCCTCGGTCTGCAACTGGTTGGCAGCGCTGATCTGATCGACCAGGACGAAGATGTCGGCGACCCCGTTGCCGTCGTGGTCGACTTCGATTTCCCGAACGCCTGCGAAGCGTGCCTCGCTGTCGCCGCCACCGCTGAAGGCCGCATCGCCGATGTAGGAGAAGCTGCCGACCTCCAGCCCGGTGGCGAAGACCAGCTTGTCGGCAACCGCCGTGGCCACGGCCGACAGCCCCTCGAAGTCGCGGATCACCTGGCTGCCGCTCCCCAGTGCGCCACTGAAGAGGAACCAGTCCGCGCCGCTGCCGCCGAAGACCGTGTCGTGGCGCGCCATCGCGATGGTGTCGGCGCCGCTCTCGCCTTCCATGCGGTCGCTGCTGCCGCCACCGAACAGCCGGTCGTCGCCGGCGCCGCCCTCGATCGAGTCCGCACCCTGGTTGCCGGCAAGCCGGTTGGCGCCGCTGTTGCCCTGGAGCGTGTTGTCCAGGCTGTTGCCGGTACCGTCGATGTCGCCCTTGTCGCCCTGCAGGCGCAGGTTCTCGAGGAAGGCAGTGGCGGTGCCGTCCGGCAGGGTGTAGCTGACCTCCGCACGCACCAGGTCGGTGCCTTCGCCGGCCTGGTCGTGCACCTGGTCGCTCGCGGTATCGACCACGAAGGTGTCGTCGCCGGAGCCGCCGACGCCGATATCGGTTCCCTCCCGACCGTTCAGGATGTCATTGCCGGAGTTGCCGACCAGCCGGTTGTCGCCGCTGTTGCCGACGAGAGTGTTGTCGAACGCGTTGCCGATCAGGCTGGCATTGCCGATGCCGTTGTTGAGGTTGGCCCGCTCCACGTGCCCCTCGGCCCCACTCGCGAGGGTGTAGGCCTGCGCATCGGAGCGCAACACGTCCTCGAAGCCGCCGGCCGCGGTCTCGCGCACCACGTCGGCCGAGGTGTCGACGATGAAGGTGTCGTTCGCCACCCCACCGTCCGCGGTGTCGGCACCGCTGCCGCCGTTCAGGCGGTCGCTGCCGGTCCCAGCGTAGAGTCTGTCCGTGCCACTACCGCCGCCGAGCCGGTCGTTGCCGTCGCCGCCGTAGGCCATGTCGTCGCCGTCGGCGCCAAAGAGGGTGTCGACGCCGCTTACACCGAACAGGATGTCGTCTCCTGATTCGCCGCGCACCCGATCGGTCCCTGAACTTCCAAAGAGACCCTGGTCGTTGCCGGAGCCGCCGTAGAGGCCATCGTCTCCATCGTTGCCCACGATCAGGCCATCGTCACCCTCGCCGCCGAACACGACGTCCGCTCCGGCTCCGCCATCGAATTCCGAGTCGGCGCCGCTCGCACCGAACAAAGTGTCGTCGCCGAGCCCGCCCAGAATGGTGCGGTCGTCGCCTTCATCGCCGTAGACGCGGTCGTTTCCGGTTTGGCCACCCAAGTAAGCGTCCGCCCCGAGACCTCCGAAAATGCTGTCGTCTCCCGAGTGGCCGCCCAGGAAACTGTCCGAGCCGCCATCGCCGAACAAGCGGTCGTTGCCGTTGTTGCCGAAGAGAACCAGGTCGATCTCGTCGCCGCCATAGAGGTCGTCGTCGCCGGAACTGCCGACGAGTCCGTAGTCGGTTCCGCTGCCACCGAAAATTCGATCCGCTCCCGAGCCGCCGTAGAGCAGAGAGTCGTTGCCGTCATCGCCGGCGATGACATCGTCGCCGCTACCGCCTATCAGCGAGGTGTCGCCTGCACTGCCGCCAAAGAGGCTGTCGTTGCCCCCATAGCCTAGAAGGACGGCGTCCGGTCCGGCGCCTCCATAGAGCAGATCTTCGCCGCCGCCGCCGAAGAAGAAGCTGTCCTGGCCGTTGCCACCGAAGATCGCGTCGTTGCCGGAGCCACCGAAAAGGATCGTGTCCGACCCGGCATCGCCATAGATTCTGTCCGCGCCCTTGCGGCCGTCGAGGGAACCGTCGATGCCGGCGCCGCCATAGACCAGGTCGTCGCCCTGATCGCCATAGACTCCCTGGTCATTGCCTCCGCCACCAAACAGCCGATCCTTGCCATCCCCGCCGTAGAGCAGGAAGTCGGAGCCGCTGCCGCCATAGACCCGGTCGTTACCGTTGTAAGGGCCGAACGAGAGGTTGCCGTCACCGTAGAGCCTGATGTCGGTACCGCTGTCGCCAAACAGGAAATCGTTGCCGTTCCCTCCGATGAAACTGCTGTCGTCACCATCCCCTCCAAAGAGGCGGTCACCTCCCTCTCCGCCCAAGAGCGAGGCGTCTGCTCCGCTGTCGCCCTGCAGGGTATCCTTGTCCGCCCCGCCGAAGAGGCTGGAGTCGGCGCCGCTTCCGGCTGCGACCAGGTCATCGCCCTGCGAGCCATGCAGCTTTCTGTCGACCTGATCGCCGCTATAGATCAGGTCGGACCCGGAGCCGCCAAAGACCCCGAACTCGGCCCCTGGGCCACCGAATATCCGGTCTGATCCGCTGTCGCCGTAGAGGAAGGCATCGCCGGAGTCACCGACGTGGATGGTGTCGTCTCCCAAGCCGCCGTAGAAGAACTCATCGATGTTTCCCGCACCGATGAGCGTGTCGTCCTCGCCCCCACCGAAGAAAGAGGAATCGTCGCCGCTGCCGCCGGAGAGGTAGTCGGCGCCCGGTCCGCCAAAGAAGACCGTCTCCAGGCCGCTGCCGCCAAAGATACGGTCAGGCCCCTCGCCACCATAAAAGCTCCGCTCGTCGCCGGAACTACCGTACAGCGTATCGGCGCCATCACCGCCGAGAAAGGTTCCGTCGTTGCCGGCTCCGCCATAGAGGGTGTCGGCACCCGAGGCGCCGACCAGGAGCGTGTCATCGCCCGCCGCCCCGAACAGGCTATCCGCACCGCTACCGCCGAAGAGGCGATAGTCATTTCCACTACCACCGAAGAGCGCGTCATCACCTGCCAGGCCATAAAGACGATCATTTCCACTCAAACCATAGAGTTGGTCACTAAAAGTAGTGCCGTAGAGGGTACTATTTTCACCGGCAGTGCCAATAATTAAGGCCATATGTCATTCTCCGACAAATTTAATGATGCTTATCCGGGGCGAGTTTAGCATCTTTACATCATAGACAGCAACACCTAGAGGGCAAGCGGGGGAAGAGGCTGGAGTGCGTGACCTTTCCGGGGGAGGCCTGGCCGACGTAACAAGGCGCGAGCGGTGCGTCTGAGACTGCTTTCAGCGCGCGCGCCACGCTGTCGCCGCCCGGGCATCCTTCCGACGATCGCGTTGCCATCGCAAATGAACAACAAATATCATCTATTGTCATATCCAAATGTTAGCGCCCAGTTCTCTTGGCGGACTCTTGCTCTGGGCCCACTATCAGCAGCCGATTGCAGCAAAGTCCTCCTAGTCTGCGGCGATCCGCCTTCCTCCTAAAAAACAAAGACAACCCTCACCTTAGGCTGTGTTCAATACTCCACGCATTTAATAACCCTGAAATTTTTCGGCATTCTTGTCAGAATATTTTATCGTGAACTAAATTTTTGCCGATCGGCTTTTTGCTTCCATCCCGTTGCCCAACATGAAAAGTTAATATAGATGAACATTGTGCATCATATTTATCGCTTATTATTTAGATCAACGGATCTTTTTTTTGGAGACATGCGCCAATTTTCCAATATGCAGCAAGATGCGGGTGACAGATAATTTCAAAGCGCGCGCCGACAATCGCAAATATCTTTCCAGAAGGGGTGGCGCAAAGGAGCTGATGGTGGCACTCTAAGTGCGCGGGGCAAATCAACTGTTTCACTCTGGGCCGAGCCGGGACGGATGCGGAGGGGCAGATGGCAACCGTAGGCACATAGCATAAAATCCGGCTGTAAAGGGCGTACCAGATGGATTCCGAAAAGTTCCACTACAGGGCAACGGATGCGGCGTTCGACGCGCGCGATTTTTTGATTGAGCAGGCAAACGGCAACGTCGGCATCGTTTTCGGGGCGAGCCTTCACCTTGCCGCTCTGGTCATGTCGGAGCTTCTGAACAGCGGCGAGCTCGACCCAGCCACCGTCGACATCAGCCTTGCCGCGATCAAGGCGACCGTCCAGGAGATGACCGAGTTGCAGATGAGCAGCGGCCTGGCCCTGGCGAACTAGAGCCTGAACCCCTTTCCGAGCGACGCTCGGATCCGGCGCCGGCCTGAGCGGACCCAAGCGCCCGAGATTTCCGGTGGCGCGGAGAGTCTGTAAGATGCGCCGCCTCTTCCAACTGTGTTTCGCCGCCCCGGAAACTTGCCAGGCGTTGCCCGCCCTTAAGACGCCTCTCGCGAAACCAGAAGCTCCAAACCTCGTGCAGAAAGACCCTCCGCCCCATGGTGCTGTACCAGCGCATGGCATGGCGAATTTTGCGATCGGGGTGCAGGTAGCTGCGCCACAGCGCCTTCGGTCGAAGCTGCAGGCGCATTTCGATGAGCTTCACCCAGAGGAAGACCCGCCAGGGCGGCAGGTGCCGGGTGGCCAGGACCTGATGCTTGTAGTCCCACAGCCGCCGATCGGGCTGGATGACGAGGCGGTCCCGGCTCTCCCCATAGTAGGGAGTCCAGCGGTGCGGCGTGACATAGACGGACATGATCTGGTCCGGGTCGTAGGCCAGGAGCTGGCGCAGGATGCGCAGGTAATCCCGGTCGCGCTCCTCGGCGAAACCGACCGCCCAGGTGCAGAGCGCGATCATGCCGTTGGCGCGCATTAAATCGATTGCCTGGCGGTTGATCGAAGGGCTGCTACCCTTGCGGATCCGACCCAGGGTCGCCGCCTCCGTGCTCTCCAGACCCAGCAGGAAGCGGATCACCCCGGCCTGCCGGTAGAGCGGCAGAAGATCGGCGTCGCGGACGATGTCGCCGGCCCTCGTTGACCCGATGATCAACACCTCCACCTGTTCCGCGATCAGGGCCTCCAGAAAGGCGCGCCACAGCCGCCTGGAGGAGGTCGGGTTCTCATCGGCCAGGTTCACTAGCTCCACCCCCCTCCTCGCGCACCAGGCGGGCGATCTCGCGGGCGAAGGCCTCGGGGTCGCGATGGCGCCAGCGGGTCCAAAAACCGCGCTGCCCGCAGTAGGTGCAGAGGTGCGGGCAGCCGCGGGAGAACTGCAGCACCACGGCCTTCTTGCCGCCCCAATAAGAGTAGTCGTCGTGGTCGATCAGCTCCCAGCCGATCCGATAGGCGTCGAGGTCGGCGATCAGCGGCGCCGGCGCGCTTTTCAGGACCGCGGCCAGGATCGCGGCATCGCTCATCGGCTCCAGGTCGACATTCAGCAGCTCGACCGCATGGCCGTCGTCGATCAGCGGACCGCCGATCGCCAGCAGTCCCAGCGGCGGCAGGTTCTCCCGCGGAATACGGCTGCCGATGGCGCCGTGCGGTGGGTGTAGGAGGCAGATCTTCATGACCCCACCTCTTGGCGGCGAATTGGGGCCTCAGGAGGAAGGGGGCCGGGACGTTATTCGGGCATTTCTCGGGCGAAATGCGCCCCTGGCTTAGCCGTAGGCGATGACCTCGATTCCGGTCAGCAGGACGCCCGCCGGGAGGCTCACCCCCTCGCCCAGCAGCAGGGTGTCGCTGCCGGCACCGCCGCGATAGGTCTCACCGGCCAGGATCTCCGCCTGGCTCGCCACCACGAAGGTATCGTTGCCCGCGCCTCCGAAGAGTTCGTCCCTGCCGGCGCCACCGAAAATCTGGTCGTCTCCACCGTCGCCGTTAAGCGCCCGATCATTTCCCGACCCACCATAGATCCGGTCGTTGCCTGCGTCGCCCTCCAGCGACCAGTCGAACCCGCGACCGCCGAAGATGAAGTCGGCACCGTCACCGCCCCTGAGGTCTAAGTCGTGATCGTAGCCGCCATAGATCCAGTCGTTGCCCGCCTTGCCGTAGAGGTTCCGGTCGCCGCCCGAGCCGCCGAAGACACGGTCGTTGCCGCTGTCGCCGTTGATGAGGTAGTCGAAGCCACTGCCGCCGAAGAGGCTGTCGTTCCCCCGGCCCCCCCAGAGGAAGGAATCCTTGCCTGCGTCGCCGAAAATCTTGTCGGCACCGGCCTCGCCGTGGATCCGAGTGTCGTCGTCGCCGCCACCGTAGAGCCTGTCGTCGCCCAGGTCGCCCCAGATCCTCCGGTCGTCGCCGCTGCCGCCGAAGACCCGGTCGTTGCCAGCGCCGCCATTGAGGGCATCCTCGAAACCGCGCCCGCCGTAGATCAGGTCATCGCCTGCCTCGCCCTGGAGACCGGCGTCCGACCAGGCGCCGCCGTAGATCGTGTCGTCGCCCTCGCCGCCCCTCACATTGCCGTCTTCTCCGATACCGCCGAAGATGCTGTCGTTCCCCGCGCCGCCGAAGAGCTGGAAGTCGTCGCCCGCACCACCGTCCAGACGGTCGTCGCCGGCGCCGCCGAAGAAGGAGCCATCGAGGTCGTTGCCGCCGAAGAGCTGATCGTTGCCCTCCCCGCCGTAGAGGCTGCGGTCGTAGCCGCTGCCGCCGAACAGCCGATCGTTGCCGCTGCCGCCATAGAAGACGCTATCGCCGCCGCGGCCCCCGAAGAGCCGATCGGACCCGCGGCCGCCGAAGAGCCCGACGTCCCCACCGTCGCCGCCGAACAGGCTGTCGCTGCCACTGTCTCCTGCGAGCCCACGGTCCCCGCCGTCATCGCCATAGAGGCTGTCGTTGCCGTCCCCGCCCGCCAGCGAGATCTCCGCGCCACTGCCGCCGAAGAGGCTATCGTCGCCGCCGAGGCCATAGAGCCTGTCATCGCCGCTGAGGCCGTAGATGCGGTCGTCCGCATTGCCGCCATCGAGGCTGTCGTTCGCACCGGTCGTGCCGAAAATGACTGTCACCGGTCACCCCTCCTTCACTGCAGAACAACGGCGGCGGCCGCCCTCGCTATCAGAGCGCCTCGAACACGAACATGCGAGTCAAGAGGTCGGGCTCGCCGATGGTGTAGGGGCGCCAGCCACCGCGCTCCTCCAAAAGACGCCACACGTCTTGCTGGGTCAAGCGCTCGATGATCTGCGGGAAGCCCTGATCCTGCCAGAAGCGCTCCACCACGTTGAAGATCACGGGCGCCCCCTTGCGGGCGACCCGCACCAGCTCCAGCAGGGTGGAGGGCGGGGCGTGGCCGGGAGCGAAGGCGCCGACGCAGAGCACGCCGGCGAAGTGGTCGTCCGGAAAGTCCAGGCGACGGCCCAGCACCTGCAGCTTGAGTTCGCGATAGGCGCCGGTCCGCTCGGCCACCGCCAACATGGCCTGGGAGAGGTCGATGCCGACCAGATCCTCATAGCCCAGCACCTTGAGGCAGCTACCGACCAGTCCCGTGCCGCAGCCGGCATCCAGCAACGGGCCGTCGCCGGTCGCGATGTAGCGGGCTGCGAAGGCCGACGCCATGGCCGGCAGGCGGAAGCCCAGCGCAGCATTGTCGGAATCGTAGCTCTTGGCCCAGTCGGCATAGATCGCCGTCGCACCGCGCCGTTCGGTCTCCCGATAGACCTCGCCGATGGGCTTGTCCTCCTCGTCGCTCATGGCCGGCGGTTCCTTTCCGCTCGTTCCTCCCGTCGGCAGAGCTTGGCACAGGCCATCCGCCGGGGCCAAGCCTGCGCCGGCTTGGCCAGGGACTCGCGGAGCCGCAAAGGGGCCGGACGGAAACCGAGCAGTAACATATATTCTACATACATTAACTCAAAGGAATCCCAACGGAAGGGCAATCCCGCCGGCACCGGGAAGCAGGCCCGTACCGACAGATCCGCTTCCCGGCCGTTCAAGCCAGGGAGCACCTAGAGCATCTTCGCCGCGCCTGTGCTCGGCTCAGATGCTCTAGGCCCCAGTTAGACACAGCAAGTCACCGTCGCAGGTGACTCCACCTGCCCAGACTCTGCCTTACCGCACGATGTCGCCGGGACCGACCGGCAGGCCATAGCCGGGTCCGGAGCGGCGGCGCTTCGGGGCGGGATTGTCCGGGTCCACCGGCGGCAGCCGATCGCCGTCACCCGGAGAGAACTGGAACGGCCCCTCCTTGGGGTAAAAGCGCTCCCAGTCCTAGCCGTTCTCCTCCAGGATGGTCCGCCAGGCCGAGTTGCTGTTGTAGGTCGGCATGCTGCTGTAGAAGGCCTTGTCGGTGTTGCCGAGGGCCGGCAGCTTGCCGTTGGGTGCGAAGAGGTACTCGTACTTTCTGTCGTACTTCTTGGCCGTCGCCACAAACTGCTGCCAGGTTTGTCCGACGCTCAGTCCCTTCTTGGCCGGCACCTCGACCCAATTGGATCGATCCACTTCACCAAGCTTGTAAGGGATTGTTTGCATCCGGTTCCCCTTCGGATCGTACTCGATCGAGTATTCCGCAATAGCAAGCGGTCCGGACATCACGCTCTTCCCGGGTCCGCCGTGGATCTCTTTCCGAACGATCCCATTCGGGTCGACGAGCATAAGGTAGTTATGTTGACCCATGCCGGCGGCGTAAGGCACCGAGCGCTGTCCGGAATAGATTCTCCATCCGCCTCCGGCGTCGGTAGGCGGGACTTGTAACTCTGACATTGCGCACTCCTTCAGTTGCGATTGTTAGCGAGGATGGGCGCCGGACTTGGTCCCTGTCGGGCAGAACGCCGCGACGACCGCTGCCGACGCAGGCACGGTCGGGCTCTTGTGTGTCGTTTGCTTTGAAGAGCGAAGCGGCTTTCAGAAATGAGCACCTAAATACACCACTTGCGCCTCTCACAAATTTTATTATTGTTAATAACGTCTATAAAACGCATCTTAGATTTGTCATCAGGTCTTTTATATTATTTTTAACAAATTTTATTCATATAATTAAGCATAGTTTTTAGATATATTTTCTCGATTTCTTGATTGGCACAACCTTAGAATCAACCGTAACAATCGATTGCCCTGCCGGTAACGATCGGCAGTTCAGCTGGATCGCTACGTCGATCAAAGACGACCTTCCACTGAACGCAATGACCGCTGCGTTCGCCGGGCCGACCAAGGGGGTCAAATGTTATGCCTGCATGTTGGCTGACGCCCGTGCAAACTACTTTGATTTCGCCTTCGCAATCAAAGCCTTTCCAGTTCAGCATTTCGATGGCGGCTTCTCGATCGCCATGACTGCGCTCGGCAATGTCTTGCTGCACGGACGCGAAGGATTCCTCGAGGATCTCCTGCCTGGCTTGCTCCAAGTCCACAAAGTAACGCGTATCTTCAGGAGAAAGACGATAGCCATCCACAAGTCCGTCTTCATCAATGTCTGAGAGCGCAAAGATGCCAGGATCTCCATAATCAAAGAGGTGCGTATCGTAGTTCTCCGCCCACCACCTGACCCGGTCGGTGCAGGCGGCCAGCCAAAGGGCGAGGCCGGTCAGGGCCAAAATGCGCAGGACCTTAACGGCACTTCTGGGGATCAAGTCTTGTTCTCTTTGTGGTCCTGGCACGTCCGCTCCATCCTCTGTCCCGTGAAAAAACTCCGTTGCGCGGATGGCATCGAAGCAATTTCCTCACGACCGCCCCCCCAGGACCATTTGAACGGCGGCATTCGCTACAGTCTCATACAGCCGCGGAACCGCTACGCGCGTTCAAAATTCTATTTAATCTCTTTTTAATTGTCCCTCTTGTGGCATTTCCAGGAAGACATCGGGGCCCAGGCCGCGCTTGGCGAGATTCTTGTCGACCGCCTTCTTGATCGAGTAGACCGACCAGAGCGGCCCGCCGTAGGTGCGCCGCTTGCAGGCGGCCAACTCCCGGGCCAGGGCGAAGAAACTGCTGCAGAGCATCCCGACGCGGACCTTTGCCGTCGCCAGAACCGCCAGGTCTCGGCCGGCGCTGGCCATCGACGCGGCGCTTCGCTGCGTGTTCATGTACCATCCGCCGCGCACGGTATCGGCCATCGAGACGAAGACGCTGTCCTCCTGCGTCACCACGGGCCGACCAATGACCTCCTCGACCAAGGCCGCGCCGACCGCTTCGTCGGACACGACATAGACAGGTTCTTCGCGCCAGGCCGGATGCCTGCGGTCGAGTTCCCCCACCGCTTGCGCGATCATCCTCTTGTAAGTCGCTTCCGAAAGGCCGGCCATGTGCCGAAAGTCGGTTAGTCGGATATGGAACCCCAGGTAGGCGGGTATCTGGTGCTCCACTTCGCCGCCGTAGCCCTTGAAGGCGATCCTTGCCAGGCTCTTCAGGTAGAGATCGGGGCGGACCCTGCAGGGGGCATTGTCGAGGACCACGACCGTCTCCACCTTCGAGGCGGCAATATCCTTCACGACGAGGTCACGCACCTCGTGCCTGGACGAGAACGCGGGAAAGAAGCCGGGGTCCAGGACCTTCGCATTCTCAAAGGAATCCCGCCTCGAGAAGATCTCGCCCCGCGGAAGCCGACAGGCCTCCTGCTCGCTCAGTTGCGTGATGCTGTCATCATGAAAGAACGCGTCGAAGGGAGCCGCACAGGTGAAGTCCGGGTTCCAGACGAAGGAAAACCTGCGCCCCAGGCGTTCGGCCAGGGCGCGATAGCCCGCTATCGGCCTTACCCGGTTCGCCAGGCCACCGGAACAGTAGCAGACAAGCCTCTTCATTGTTATGTCCGCACGAGAGCGGCACGCGGAAAGGTATTTTTACCTGATCGCTCCGCCCCTTAGTGCCACTACATCCTTGCTAGACCCAGACCGTTACAACTCTATCACAACATATTATCTGCTAGAAGCCCGATTCATCTGGACTAACCGGCTTCAGAGCAATTCAATTTTCTGGAAAGTGTCAGCAACAAACAGAACCGACTGGAGGCAGCTGCAATCAGCCGCGTCAGAACCTTACACTCGGCCAGGTGCCTGCGGATGTGACCACAGCTCCTTTGAGCCGCACAGCGGAGCCGAGGTCTTCTCCCTGCGGCTTCCGTCTGCAGAGACTGGGGGCTGGCGCACCCAAAAAGAACGCCCAGGAGAACAGACTGCCATCCGCCCGCTTGCGGGCGGCGGTGAACCGGAGATGATCTTCTAGAGCATCTTTGCCTTGCATTTGCTCGGCTGCGATGCTCCAGGCTTTTGTTTAGTAAAGCAAATCGTCGTCGCGGACGATTCCACCTGCCCGGGGTTTGCTCTAGAACATGATGCCGCCAGATCGAAACGATCTGGCGGCATCCTGTTCAACACCTTTGAAAGATGAAGAGAATTCACGCGATCAGGTGAGTTCACCCAATCGCGATCCGCTCTAACCCGCTAACTGGTAGCCAATTGGCAGTTCGCGGATGCGCTTGCCGCTGGCGTTGTAGATGGCGCTTGTCAGAGCCGGCAGGAAGGGCGGAACGCCAGGCTCGCCCACGCCGGTCGCATGGACCGCGAAGCTGTTGGGTACGATGTGGGTGTGGACCTCCACGGGGAAGTTGTCGGCCCGCACCACCTCGTAGTCGTTGAAGTTACTCTGCACGACTCGCCCGTTCTCGTAGGTGATGTCGCCGTACATCGCCGCCGACATGCCGAAGACGCAGGCACCCTGCATCTGCGAGCGGACCCGTTCGGGGTTGGCGACGAAGCCGCAATCGATGGCGACGTGGACTTCGGGCACACTCACGCGGCCGGTCTCGTCCACCTTGGCGCGTACCACGGTGGCGACGTAGCTGACGAAGCTGCGGTGGCCAGCAATGCCCAGCCCTTCACCCTTCGGCAGGGCCTTACCCCAGCCGGCCTTGGCGGCCGCCAGCTCGATCACGTTGCGTAGGCGCCCGGTGTCGTTCGGGAACTCGTCGTAGGGTTCCCCGTAGTTCCAGAAGTCGTCCAGGACGCCCGCCTCGAAGAGGCCGACGGTGCGCGGCGGTCCCAGAAGCTCGAGCAGCATCTCCTTCTGATCGCGGCCCAGTTCCTCAGCCACCTCGGCGACGAAGGACTGCACGGCAAAGGCCCGCGGGATGTTGGAGACCGAGCGCAACCAGCCGACCCGCGTATGCGCGAAGGCCTTGCAGTCCTCGCAGCGCATGTTCGGGATATCGAAGGGGTTGTCCGCCAGGCCCATCCCCACCTCGATCGGATGCTGATAGCCGGTGTCCTCGACGAAGGTGGAGAGGAACGACGGTGCCGCAGAGCGATGCCGCCAGGCCACCGCCTTGTTGTTGGCATCGAGGCCCAGATCGATGTTCTCGACCGACACAGTGTGGTTGAAGCTGTGGCGGATGTCGTCCTCGCGGGTCCATTGCACGCGCACCGGTGCGCCGACCTTCTGAGACAGCAGAGCTGCTTCGATGGCGAAGTCGCACTTAGACTTACGACCGAAGCCGCCACCGAGCAGGGTGACATGGACGGTCACGTCCTTCTCGTCCATGCCGAGGGCGCTTGCGATGTCGAGGCGGGTGCCGTAGGGGCTCTGCACCGGGGCCCAGACCTCGCACGTGCCGCCGGCCACGTTGGCCAGAGCCGCTGGCGGCTCCATGGGCACATGCACCAGATGCGGGGCATAGTAGCTGCGCGAGATCACCTTGGCCGCCGAGGCCAGTGCGGCTTCGGCATCACCTTGGTTGCGAACGACCTTGCCCGGACTAGACGCCGAGGCCTCCAGTTCCTTGCGATAGGCCTCGGAATCGTAGCTCCCGTTGGGTCCGTCGTCCCACTCGATCACCAGGGCGTCACGGCCCTTGATCGCCTGCCAGGTGCTGTCGGCAATGACCGCGACACCGCCCTGCGGGGCAAACTTCGCCGGCGGCATCGAACTGGCGAGCTGTTCGATCGCCACGACGCCCTTCATCGCCTTGGCCGCTGTGCTGTCCAGCGAGCGAACCTTTCCGCCGACCACCGGCGGACGGGCGATCACCGCATACTTCATGCCGGGCAGCGAGACGTCGGCACCATAGATCGCCTTGCCGGTGGTGATGTCGTGCAGGTCGTAGATCTGTACCGTGCCCTTGCCGACGTAGCGGAACTCCTTCTCGTCCTTGAACCGCAGGCTCTCCTGCGACGGCGTCGGCAGAGCCATGGCCGCCTCGGCCAGATCGCCGTAGCCGAGGCGCTTGCCCAGCGCCTTGTGCACCACCTGGTGATCGACGGCATGGACATCGTCGACCGACACGCCCCAGCGGGCGGCGGCGGCCTCTTCGAGCATGCGACGCACCGAAGCGCCCATCTGGCGTGCCGCCTGGATGTGGTGGCGCATCGAGCGCGACCCGTCGGTGTCCTGGTTGCCGTACTTGGGTTCGTCTCCGGGGGCCTGAAGGATCTTCACCCGGCTCCAGTCGGCGTCCATCTCGTCGGCGATGACCATCGGCAGGCTGGTCTTGGAACCAGTGCCCATCTCCGAGCGTATGGCCATGATGGTGACCGTACCGTCGGGCGCGATAGAAACAAAGACGTGCGGATCGTTGACCACGCCGTTCGGCATGTTCATGCCGCCATGCTCATAGTACTCGAAGGCTTCCGCGCGCCGGGCGGGCAAAAGCTGCATGGCCACGACGAAGCCGCCCATTCCGGCCAGCATCTTGCGGCGGGAGACGTTCTGCAGCACGGCTCGTGGCAACGGCGGGTGTTCCGCCTCGGCCGCCTCCGGGGGGGTCAGATAGCGCATCATGGCTCAGGCTCCCGTGCTCGCATGACGGACCGCGGCGACGATCCTCTGGTAGCAGCCGCAACGACAGATGTTTCCGGCCATGTTCTGGAGGATCTCTTCGTCGCTGGGATTGGGGTTGGCCGTCAGCAGGGCCGAGGCCTGCATGATCTGCCCGGACTGGCAGTAGCCACATTGCGGCACGTTGAGCTCACGCCAGGCGACCTGAACGGGATGGTTACCGTCCTCACTCAGGCCCTCGATGGTGACGACCGACAAGCCCGCGGCATCGGCCAAGGTCGTCTGGCAACCGCGAACGGCCTTGCCGTCGAGGTGTACGGTGCAGGCGCCGCAAAGTCCCGCGCCACAGCCGAATTTCGTGCCGCTCAGTCCGAGCGTGTCACGCAGGTACCACAGCAGCGGCGTGTCGCCATCGGCATCAGTCCGCTGCTCGGTGCCATTTACGGTGAAAGTGATCATCCAGCTCCTCCCTAATTGGCGGTGATCCTCGATTTTTTGAGTCCTTCAAGCTGCATTATTTAAGATTTTCAGACTCTTTGAGAGTAAATTGCAACTTGTAGACTGCCTTATTAGGCACAATTGCGTTCGCCAAATCAAGCGGCACCAGCACGGCGATGGCCGAGCCGATACCTGTGAAGGGCAGGAAAGATCTACGCCCAAGGCCCGTCAGAGCGGGACGCAGTCGGCAGCCGCTGCCGGACTTTTTCTCCACGACGAAGAATTCAACCAGCAGCAAGCGGGCCCAGCACGCGCGCGAGGGAAGACGAAGTCCGACGACCGGACTGCAGATCATCAGGGATGGGGTTACCGAACGGTGAAGGAGTGCCCACTCCGTCGGGAACGGCCGCCTCAGAAGCCCGCTCCCGGCTGAGCCAGGTAATGCTCCTCCTCCGGTGTCGAGGGGCGGCCCAGCGCGGCGTTGCGGTGGGGGAAGCGGCCGTAGCGCTCGATCAGGACCAGATGCGCCACGGCCCACTTGACGATGTCCCGGTCCGGCAGCGCCCCGAAGAGGGCACAGGAGAGATACTGGTCGGCCAGGTCCTCGCTATGCTCGAAGGGCAGGTAGCAGAAGCGCCTCCGATCCGGCGGCAGCGCAAGGTCCTGGCCCAAACGCAGCATCCGACGCGCCACGTCACGGGCCTTCGGATCCGCGGCAAAGGCGGCGGCCGAGCCGCGGTTCAGGTTGCGCGGCACCTGGTCCAGCAACAGCAGCAGCGCCAGGCTGCCCTCGGCCGTCTCCTGCCAGCAGTCCAAAGCGCCCGCGAGCGCCGCCTCGGCGAGCGTGCCCAGCTTCTCCCGCACCCGCGCGTCGAATTCCGGGTTCTTCTCGAACCAATAGGGCTCGCTCTCGGCCGAGAACCAGAAGTCGAGACAGAATGCGGATTGATCGGACACGGCACGCGACACTCCAAGGAGAAGGGACCGGAGCGACCCTGCCCCGATCCCCGTCCGGCGATCAAGCGCTGAGTGCCTCCTCGCCCTCGCCCTGCTCCCCCTCACCCTGATCGTAGGCCAGGTTGGCCGCCAGCAGACGCTCGCAGTCCCTCAGACGCAGACCCTTGCGGCGGGCATAGTCGGCCACCTGATCGGCCTCGATCCGGCCGAGCCCGAAGTAGCGCGCCTCGGGATGGGCCAGGTACCAGCCGCTGACCGAGGCGCCCGGCGTCATGGCATAGCTCTCGGTCAGGCTGACGCCGATCGCGGCCTCCGCGCCCAAGAGCTCGAAGAGGGTCGCCTTCTCCGAGTGGTCGGGACAGGCGGGATAGCCCGGCGCCGGCCGGATGCCGCGATAGCGCTCGGCGATCAGCTCCTCGTTTGAGAGAGCCTCGTCCTGGGCATAGCCCCAGAATTCGCGCCGCACCCGCTCGTGAAGCTGCTCGGCGAAGGCCTCGGCCAGGCGGTCGCCCAGCGCCTGCACCAGGATGGCGGAATAGTCGTCCTCGGCCGCCTTGAAGGCCTCGGCGCGCGCCTGTACCTCCTTGCCGGCGGTGACCACGAAGCCGCCGATCCAGTCCAGCGGTCCGGCCTCGCCGTCGATCTCCCGCGGCGCCACGAAGTCGGCCAGCGCCAGGTTCGGCCGACCGTCGCCGTCGCGGCGCATCTGCTGGCGCAGGGAGTGCATCACCGCGCGCACCCGGCTGCGCTCCTCGTCGGCATAGATCTCGACGTCATCGCCGACCGCATTGGCCGGCCAGAGCCCGATGACCGCGCGCGGCTTGAACCAGCCCTCGGTCACGATCCGGTCCAGCATGGCCTCGGCGTCGCTATAGAGACTGCGGGCCGCCTCACCCACCTTGGGGTCGTCCAGGATCGCGGGGAAGCGACCATGTAGCTCCCAGGTCTCGAAGAAGGGCTTCCAGTCGATCCGATCGATCAGCGGCGCCAGGGGATAGTCGGTGAAGACCTGGCGGCCAGTCAGGGCCGGCCTGGGCGAGCCGCCCTCGGACCAGTCAAGGGTCAGTCGGTTGGCCTGCGCCTCGGCCAGCGAAGCCTTGGCCGAGCGGCCGCCCTCGCCATGGCGCTCGCGCAGCGCGGCGTAGTCGCGGGCGATCCCCTCCATGAAGTCGCCGCGGCGCTCCTTGCTGAGCAGGGAGGCGGCCACGCCGACCGCGCGCGAGGCGTCCAGCACGTGCACCACGGGGTCGGCGCGGCGCGGGGCGATCTTCACCGCGGTGTGCGCCTTGCTGGTGGTGGCACCGCCGATCAAGAGCGGCAGGTCGATGCCGCGGCGCGCCATCTCGCCGGCGACATTGCGCATCTCCTCCAGACTGGGGGTGATCAGGCCGGAGAGACCGATCATGTCGGCCTTCTCGGCCAGCGCGGTCTGCAGGATACGTTCGGCCGGGACCATGACGCCCAGGTCGACCACCTCGAAGTCGTTGCACTGCAGGACCACGCCGACGATGTTCTTGCCGATGTCGTGCACGTCGCCCTTGACCGTCGCCATGACGATCTTGCCCTTGCTCTGGCGCGGCTTACCCTCGCTCTCGGCCTCCAGGTAGGGCAGCAGGTAGGCCACCGCCTTCTTCATCACCCGGGCCGACTTCACCACCTGCGGCAGGAACATCTTGCCGGCGCCGAAGAGGTCGCCGACCCGGTTCATGCCGGCCATCAGCGGCCCCTCGATCACGTCGAGCGGCCGCTCGGCGGCCTGGCGCGCCTCCTCGGTATCCTCCTCGACGAAGCTGGCGATGCCGTGCACCAGGGCGTGCTCCAGCCGCGCCGCCACCGGCGCCTCGCGCCAGGAGAGATCGGCCTCGACCTTGCGGCCGGCGCCGCGATAGCGCTCGGCCAGGGCGAGCAGGCGGTCGGAGGCCTCGGGGTCGTGGTTCAGCAGCACGTCTTCCACCGCCTGGCGCAGCTCCGGCTCCACCTCCTCGTAGGGGACGAGCTGGCCGGCATTGACGATGCCCATGCCCATGCCGGCCTGGGTCGCGTGGTAGAGGAAGACCGCGTGCATCGCCTCGCGCACACGGTTGTTGCCGCGGAACGAGAAGGAGACGTTGGAGAGGCCGCCGGAGATCGTGACCTCGGGCATCGCCTCCAGAATCATCTTCGTTGCCTCGAAGAAGGCGCGGGCATAGTCGTCATGCTCGGCGATGCCGGTGGCGACCGCGAAGATGTTGGGGTCGAAGATGATGTCGGCCGGCGGGAAGCCCACCTCCTCGGTCAGGATCCGGTAGGCGCGCCGGCAGATCGCGAGCTTGCGCTCGGCGGTCTCGGCCTGGCCCTGCTCGTCGAAGGCCATGACCACCACCGCGGCGCCGTAGCGGCGCACCAGCCGGGCCTGGCGGACGAAGGCCCCCTCGCCCTCCTTCAGGCTGATCGAGTTGACCACGGCCTTGCCCTGGACGCACTTGAGCCCGGCCTCGATCACCGACCACTTGGAAGAGTCGATCATGATCGGGATGCGGGCGATATCGGGCTCGCTGGCGATCAGGTTGAGAAAGCGGGTCATCGCCGCCTCGGAGTCCAGCATGCCCTCGTCCATGTTGACGTCGAGGATCTGCGCGCCGTTGGCGACCTGGCTGCGGGCGATGTCGAGCGCCGCCTCGTAGTCTTCCTCGAGGATCAGGCGCTTGAAGGCGGCGGAGCCGGTGACGTTGGTCCGCTCGCCGACGTTCACGAAGGAGGCCGTCATGCACGCACCTCGAAGGGTTCCAGCCCGGAGAGACGCAGCCGCGGCGGCAGCACCGGCAGCTCCCTGGGTTCCAGCCCGGCGACGGCGTCGGCCAGGGCCTCGATGTGGGCCGGGCCGGTGCCGCAGCAGCCGCCGACCAGGTTCACCAGGCCTTCGCGCGCCCAGTCGCCCAGCTCGCGCGCCATGGCGTCCGGACCCAGGTCATAGCCGCCGAAGGCGTTGGGCAGGCCGGCGTTGGGGTGGGCCGAGATCCGGGTCTCGGCGACACGCGACAGCGCGGTCAGATGCGAGCGCAGCTCCTCCGGCCCCAGGGCGCAGTTGAGCCCGATCGAAAAGAGATCGACGTGGCTGAGCGAGATCCAGAAGGCTTCCGGCGTCTGGCCGGAGAGGGTGCGGCCCGAGCGGTCGGTGATGGTGCCGGAGACCATGATCGGCAGCCGACGCCCCAGCCGCTCCATCAGGCCCTGCACGGCGAAGAGCGCGGCGCGCGCGTTCAGGGTGTCGAAGACCGTCTCGATCAGCAGCAGATCGGCGCCGCCCTCGATCAGCCCACGCGCGGCCTCCTCGTAGCTCTCGCAGAGGCCGTCGAAGGTGACGTTGCGGAAGCCGGGATCGCCGACGTCGGGCGAGAGCGAAGCAGTACGCGAGGTCGGCCCCAGCACCCCGGCGACGAAGCGCGGCTTCTCCGGCGTCTCCGCGGTCACCGCGTCCGCCGCCTTGCGGGCCACCATGGCGGCGTGCAGGTTCAGCTCGTAGACGTGCGGCTCCAGGCCGTACTCGGCCTGCGAGATGCGGCTGGCGTTGAAGGAGTTGGTGGTGGCGATGTCGCTACCGGCCGCGAAGTAGCGGCGGTGGATCTCCTCGATCAGGTCGGGCTGGGTCAGGCACAGCAGGTCGTTGTTGCCCTTCACCTCGATCGGATGATCGGGCAGCAGGTCGCCGCGGAAGTCGGCCTCGTCCAGGCCCAGGCCCTGGATCTCGGTGCCCAATGCCCCGTCCAGCAGCAGAATACGCTCTCTCGCGGCGGAAAGCAGAGCCTCCCGCCGCCTGTCGGCTAGATCCGTCATGACCTCTCCTATTCAGCGGCTTCGAGCAGTCCGGCCGGTCGTACCAGGCTCGACGGCGGGGTGATCTCGTCGACCGGCAGGGCGCGCTGCCAGGCCGTGCGCGGCCGCGGTCCGTCCTCGGCGACGGCGCGCAGCATGCGGTCCAGCTTAGCCGTCTCTTCCGGTGAACTGCCGCCGCCGATCAGGTTCACCTGCTGCTCCAGCACCGACGGCAGCAGCCAGTCGTCGCGGGTGACCGTGCCGTGGCGGTAGGTGATCAGGCCGTCGGCCTCCTGCAGGCTGCGGGCCGAAAAGGCGGTGGCACCCGGGCTGGTCTGCAGGAAGATCGGCGCCCGTGAGGAGAGGCCGTCACGGGCCCGCCTGGCACCGTTCAGGAACAGCGTCGCGCGACCGGCGCCGGGGACGATGTCCAGCACCACGCCGTCGGCGCCGCCGGCCAGCAGGCCCTCGACCTGCTGCTCCACCGCGCGGGCGACCTCGATCGGGGCGGCCTCCCAGCCCTGGTCGCGGACCACGCCCAGCACGAAGCGGCGACGGCCGCGGCCGGGCAGGCTGTCGACCGCCTCGCAGGCGATCTCGGCGGCCGCATAGTTCAGGTAGAAGGCCTCCTCGCCCAGCCCCAGCGGGGCCAGGGTCAGCGCGTTGGCGCCCAGGCTGTTGGTGCGGATCACGTCCGCGCCGGCCTCGAGATAGGCGCAGTGGAGGTCGCGGATCACCTGCGGGCAGGTGACGTTCAGCACCTCGATGGCGTTCTCGGCGCCGAAGAGGTGGCGGCCGAGGTCCAGGGTCTTGGTGTCGATCTGGCGGGCGAGCGATCCGTCAGCCAGCAGGCACCGCTGGTTCAGGGCTTCGATCAGGCTACGCATGGCTTAGGCTGCCTTTCTGCGGTTGGGCCGGATGCCGAGACGACGGCAGGCGGCCAAGGTCTGTTGGGCTTGGTTCATGGTGTAGAAGTGGAAGTGGCCGACGCCTTCCTGGGCCAGGTGGGCGCAGAGGTCCGCGGTGGCGCTGGCGGCGATCAGCGCCTGCATTTCCGGGTCGCTTTCCAGTCCCTCGAACTGCTGGGCCAGCCAGTTCGGCACGGTGGCCCCACAGCGGCGCGAGAAGCGCACGACGCTCTGGAAGTTGGCGATCGGCATGATGCCGGGGACGATCGGCTGGGTGATGCCGCGCGCGACGGCGCGGTCGCGGAAGCGCAGGAAGACCTCGGCATCGAAGAAGTACTGGGTGATGGCGAAGTGCGCGCCGGCATCGAACTTGCGCTTCAGGTTGTCGAGGTCGGCCTCGGCCGACGCCGCCTCGGGATGGACCTCCGGATAGGCGGCGACCGCGATCGCGAAGTCGGAGATACGGGTCAGCCCCGCCACCAACTCGGCCGCCGAGGCATAGCCCTGGGGATGCGGCTGGAAAGGCGCCTGCTCCGGCATGTCGCCGCGCAGCGCCACGACGCGGCGCACGCCGCAATTGGCCCAGTCGCGGGCGACGGCATCGACCTCGGCACGGGACTGGCCGACACAGGTGAGGTGTCCCGCCGGCGGCGGTCCACCGCAGGCCAGGATCCGCTTCAGCACGGAGTCGCTGCGGTTGCGGCCGCTGCCGCCGGCACCGTAGGTGACCGAGACGAAGGAGGGCTCGATCTCGGCGAGCCGATCGAAGACCCGCCAGAAGCGCTCCTCCGCCTCGCCGGCGGCCGGAGGGAAGTACTCGAAGGAAAAACTGGGCGTCATCATCCCTGCCCTATGGCCTGTCGTGAGGGGGTGCCGTCGTTGGCGGCGGGCCCCATGGGGCGCAGTGCCGACCAGAGGCAGACCGCGAGCGCGCCGCCGTCGAAGCGCTGCATCTCTCCGCTGGTGAGGCCGGCAGCCTCGAAGAAGCCGCCGATCTGTTCGTCGGTGAAGCCGCTCCAGCGATGCGCATGCTCGCTCAGAAGCTCGGCGCGGTTGTGCTGGGCGAAGTCGGCGACCACCAGGCGTCCGCCGGGGCGCAAGACCCGCGCGGCCTCGGCGATCGCAGCGGCCGGGCGCTCGGCGTAGTGCAGCACCATGTGCAGGGTCACCGCATCGAAGCGCTCGGCGATGAACGGCAGCTTCATCATGTCGGCCTGGCGCACCAGGCAGTTGCTAAGCCCACGGTTCCAGAGGTTGGACCGCGCCACCAGCAACATGTCGCGCGAGAGGTCGACGCCGACCGCCTGCTCCACCTGCTCACCCAGCAGCTCCAGCACGTGGCCGGTGCCGGTGCCGATGTCGAGCAGGTCACGGACCTCGCGCGCGCCCAGCAGGTCCAGCAGCGCCCGGTCGATCTCCTCCTGGTCGGCGTGTAGCGCACGGATCGAGTTCCAGTTGGCGGCGTTGCGCTTGAAGTAGGCCGCGGCCTTCACCGCCCAAGCATCCTTGATCGCCTGCAGCCGCTCCAGGTCCAGCGCGTGGGTCGGGTCGTCGGCCGGCATCAGGTCGACCAGCATGCGGCCGAGCTGGCTGTTGCCCTGCCCCTCGGTCAGGCGGAAGTAGACCCGGCTGCCCTCCTGATGGCGCTCCAGCAGGTTGGCATCGACCAGCAGCTTCAGGTGACGCGAGACGCGCGGCTGGCTCTGCCCCAGCACCTCGCAGAGCTCGCTGACGCTGAGCTCCCCGTGGGCGCAGAGGCCGAGGATGCGAAGCCGTGTGGTCTCCGCAGCCGCCCGCAGTCCCTGTAGCAGATCCTCCATCCTCTGATCCCGGTGCTCCCGTAAGGCGCAATGCGCCGATCCCACCTCCATACGAATATAAACATATCCTTATGTCTTTCTGCTTGCAAGGGGGCGCGTCGCTTTTGGGGCGCTCAAAGGGACCGTTCGGTCAGAGAGCTGTTCCTTGCCGGCACCGGCCCACGCGTTGCGATGCGCCGGCACCAGGCTAATCTCTTGACGGTAGACTGGTGCGCTGGGCTCTGCATTTGGCGCACGCGACGCCAAGAGACCAAGCGGCAGATCAAGCAGCCGCCGCATCAGAGAGGACCAGCAGATGACCCGCCCGCCACTTCCCCCCTTCACCCGCGAGACCGCGATCCAGAAGGTGCGCCTGGCCGAGGACGGTTGGAACGGCCGCGACCCTGCCAAGGTCGCGCTGGCCTACACGCCCGACAGCCGCTGGCGGAACCGGGCCGAGTTCCTGGTCGGCCGCGCGGCCATCGAAGCCTTCCTGACCCGCAAGTGGCACCGCGAGCTGGACTACCGCCTGATCAAGGAGCTCTGGGCCTGGAGCGAGAACCGCATCGCGGTGCGCTATGCCTACGAGTGGCACGACGACAGCGGCTCCTGGTTCCGCTCCTACGGCAACGAGAACTGGGACTTCGCGGCCGACGGGCTGATGCAGGAGCGCCACTCCTCGATCAACGACCTGCCGATCAAGGAAAGCGAGCGCCTGTTCCACTGGCCGCTTGGTCGCCGCCCTGACGATCACCCCGGCCTCACCGACCTCGGCCTCTAGGAGGACCCACCATGGCAGAGCAACAGGACAGACCGGCGGCCATACTCTCCCGGATCGGCGGCACACCACTGGTCGAATTGCGGCGTTGCGTGCCGGAGGGCCAGGGCCGGATCCTGCTGAAGATCGAGGCGGAGAACCCGACCGGCTCGATGAAGGACCGCATGGCGCTGGCGATGATCGAGGCCGCCGAAGCGGACGGCCGGCTCTCGCCCGGACAGCGGGTGGTCGAGTACACCGGCGGCAGCACCGGGGTCTCCCTGGCGATGGTCTGCGCCGCCAAGGGCTATCCGCTCTCCATCGTGACCTCCGACGCCTTCAGCCTGGAGAAGCGACGCCACATGGCGGCGCTGGGCGCGGAGCTGACCCTGATCGAGAGCGCCGGCGGCGGCATGGATGCGGCGCTGACCCGCAACATGGTCGAGGCCGCGCGCCGGATCACCGAGGAAACCGGCGGCTTCTGGACCGACCAGCTCCGCAACGCCGACCAGCTCTCCGCCTATCACCGCATGGGCGAGGAGATCTGGGCGGAGACCGGCGGCCGGGTCGATGCCTTCGTCCAGAGCACCGGCACGTCAGCCTCGGTGCGCGGCAACGCCGAGGCGCTGCATGCCCGAAAGCCCGACCTCCACGTCGTCGCCGTCGAGCCCAGCGAGTCCGCCGTGCTCTCCGGCGGCCCGACCGGGAGCCACAAGATCGAGGGCGTCGGCGCGGGCTTCGTGGTGCCGCTCTGGCAGCCTCAGGCGGTCGAGGAGATCATGACCGTCTCGACCGAGGAGGCCATGCAGCAGGCCCGTGCGCTGGCCCGGAGCGAGGGCATCCTCGCCGGCACCTCGACCGGCGCGAACCTGGTCGCCGCCCTCAGGCTGGCTGCTCGCCTGGGACCGGAGGCCACCATCGTCACCGTGATGTGCGACAGCGGGATCAAGTACCTCTCGACGGAGCTCTATCGGCGCTGACCGCCTTGGATTGATTTGAGTCAAGGCAGCAAGGTCAGTCACTCGTATGCTTCGGTTTGCCGATGTGGCACTATCGGAAAGGGGGTAGGAGCAAGACTTGTCTTTCCTATTTCCCTTCCTGTCCGATCCTAAAGATTGGCTGACCAATAAGCATAAGGGAGGAATGTCGCGATGGAGAAGGTAAGGAAACTCATCGATGGACAAATCCACGCCGTCGATCGCAAGATTCAAGATCTCACTGCACAAGAAAAGAAACTGCAACAGGAGCGTGAAGGACTAGAGGCGCAGAAACAAGAGCTGCAGGCAACGCTACGAGAGCTCGAATATCACAAGAGTTGACCAGTCGGGCGACGGGCGGGATCAAGGGCCTCTCGACGGAGCGCTATCGCGACGCGCCCGAGCGGTCCGCCGCCTCCGACGGAATCCCGGCCCAGGGCTCCGGCCCTGTCGGCACCGCCTCGACCAGTCCGCGGACGATCTCACCCTTGGCGTCGTACATCGGCAGGGTGCAGAGTTCGCCGCGGTGAACCTCTCCGTCGGTGCAGTCCACCTCCACCACGCTGCCGGGGCCGAGATCCGCGTCCTTCAGGTGGACGATGCCGACGCCGCAGACCTGATAGGGGGACCAGGTGCTGGAGGTGACCCGGCCGGCTGGTTGGCCGTCGTGCCTGAGGGTTTCGCCGCGCAGCGCGATCCCGCCCTCCACCCGGAGGCCCCAGGTCCGGCAGGTCTTGTCCGCCGCCAGCAGGGCCTCGCGGCCGATGAAGTCGCCCTTGTCGAAGTCGACGAAACGGCCGAGCCCGACCGCGAAGGGATTGGTGTCCCGGGTGAAGTCCTGGCCGGACGACAGCAGGCCCGCCTCGATCCGGCGGCAGCGGAAGCCCGGCGTCGCCGTCAGGATCATCCCCATCCTGGCGCCTTCCTCGAGGATCAGGTCGCCCAGCTTCTCGATGTCGTTCTCGGGCCGGAAGTAGATCTCCCAGCCCAGCTCGTTGGTGAAGCCGGTGCGGCTGATGATGACCCGCTCGCCGGCCAGGGTGACCTCGGTCCAGTCGAAATAGCGCCAGGGTTCGGGCAGCGGGCCCTCCAGCAGGTGCGCCAGCAGTGCCATCGAGCGCGGTCCCTGGATCTGGCTGACCCAGACCTCGGGATCGCTGATCGTCACCTCGAGGCCGGCGGCATGGGCCTTGTACCAGGAGAAGAGGTCGCCGTCGGCCTGGGCGAACCAGTAGCGCTGGTCGCCGACCCGCAGCAGCAGACCGTCGGCGATCATGCCGCCGTCGTGGTAGCAGGCGAACTGGTAGGAGCAGCGCCCGACCTTCACCTTGGCCACGTCGCGCGGGAAGATCCGCTGCAGCAGGGTCAGGGCATCGGGACCGGCGATCTCGTAGGGATGCTCGCCGGTGTGCCTGAAGATGATTTCCTGGCGCGCCTTCCAGTACATCTCGTCCGGCGTGGCGTTGGAGAGCGTCTCCGGCGTCAGCCGCCCGGCATAGAGCGAGTACTCGGGATCGTAGGGCAGCTCCTGATAGGTCAGGGGATGCACCGCCATGGTGCGGGCCAGTTCCACCGGCCGGACACCCTGGTTGGCCAGCGGCTTGATGGAGAAGCGGAGCCTCTGGAGACTGGGATGCATGCTGCCTCTTTCCTTCCTCAGACCGAAGCCGTCGCGACGGCATTGCGCAGGGTTCCGACGCCCGAGACCTCGACCTCGACGACATCGCCCGGCTGCAGGAACCCGGGCGGCTTGCGGCTGCCGCCGGTGCCGTCTGGCGATCCCGTGGCGATCACGTCGCCCGGATTGAGCCGCGTCATCTGCGAGAGGTAGGCGATCACCTCGGGCAGCGGGTGGATCATCTCGGCGCCCATGGCATCCTGCTTGGCCACGCCGTTCACGCGGGTCACCAGCCGCATCTGCTCCGGCTGGCCGGCCTCATCGGCGGTGGTGAGCCAGGGCCCCCAGGCGCCCGAGGCGAAGAAGTTCTTGCCGGCGTGCACGCTGTGCTTCTGCCAGCCGCGCACCGAGCCCTCGTTCATGCAGGCATAGCCGGCGACATGAGCCAGGGCCCGGTCCGGCGTGACATGCCGGCAGGTCTTGCCGATCACCGCGACGATCTCGCCCTCGTAGTCGTAGGTGAGCGCCGCCTCGCCGCTGGGCATCTCCAGCTCCGCGCCGTGGCCCACCAGGCTCTCGTCGTGGCGTCCGAAGATGACGATGGTGTCGGACTGTGGCGTGACACCGGCCACGGGATAGGGCTTCTTGTAGTTCAGCCCGATGCAGAGAATCTTCGAGGGTGCAGGAATGGGCGGCAGCAGGGTCAGCGAGGCCAGGGGAAGCGCTTCCGCCAGGCAGTGCGCCGGCAGCTCGGCCAGCTTGCCGGCGGCCAGCAACGCACGCAGGCTGGGATAGGCGTCCGAGAAGTCCGGTGCGACGGGACGGAGGGTCTCGCCTTCCACCAGGCCGTAGCTCTCGCACCCCTCGAGCAGAAAACTTGCTATTCTCATCCCTTGCCTCCCGCAAAGCGCTCTTCGAGGGCGCGCACGGCCACCGAGAGCATCTCGTTCACCGGCGTCCGGATCGCGTGTTTGCGGCCGAGCGGCGGTATCGCCCCGTTGATGAAGTCGATCTCCGACCGTCTCCCGGCCTTGAAGTCAAGCCGCATCGAGGGGCTGGCACCGGGCATCATCTCGGCGAAGGCGGTAACATAGGCAATGGGATCGTCGAAGGAGAAGGCGATCCCCTCTGCCAGACCACAGGCATAGGCCTCGCGCGTGCAGTCCAGCGCCAGGGACCAGCGTTCGGGCCCGGCACGCAGCTCGCCGACCGTGCAGTCGAAGACCGTGCAGGGCGCCGACAAGGTGACGTTGCAGAGCAGCTTCTCCCAGATGAGCTGATGGATGTCGGCGAAGGCCCGAGCGTTGAAACCGGCGGCCTGCCAGAAGGCCTGCAGGCCAAGGAGCCGAGGCGTCAGGCCGCCCGTCAACTCCCCCAGGCGGATCAGCTTCATCGCGTTGTGGTGGACATGCCCCGGCCCCTTCATCGAGGCGCCGAAGCCGTCCGCGACGCCCAGGAAGAGAGCCGCGCCGGGGAGCTGGTCGGCAATCCGCTCCCCGGCGCCGAGCCCGTTCTGGATGGTCAGCACCTTGGTATCCGGCCCGAGCAGCGGGCGCACCGCCCTTGCAGCCTCGGCCACCGCCGCGGCCTTGGTCGCGATCACGATCAGTGCGGCCCCCGCCGCCACCGCCGGATCCGCCGAGGCGGTGATGCCGGTCACCCTGCGGTCGCCGTCCGGCCCCTCCAAACGCAGCCCCCCTGCGTTGATGGCCTCGACATGGGCCCTCCAGGGATCGATCGCGACCACCTCGTGACCGACCTCCGCAAAGCGGGCGGCATAGACCGAGCCCATCGCCCCCGCGCCGAAAACCGCGACCTTCACGCCTAGATACTTCCGTTGCTGCCGCACCCATTGGTAGGGCGACCTCCAGGACCGAGGCCGCTCTCCAGACTGCGAAGGTCGGCCGCGGCCAGCCGTTTGACAAACGAGATCTACGCAGCCTATGGATGGCGAAATCTTCATCCATAGGACGAGAGCCATTGGCCGAACCGACCCGTCGCCTGCCGCTGAACGCACTGCGGACCTTCGAGGCTGCGGCCCGGCACCTGAGCTTCAAGGCGGCAGCGGCAGAGCTCTGCGTCAGCGCCACCACGGTCAGCAATCAGATCCGCCGGCTGGAGGCGGACTGGGACCGCAAGCTGTTCCACCGCCGGACCCGTGCGGTTGAACTGACCGACAGCGGACGGTCGATGGCCCGGGTACTGACCCGTGCCTTCGACGATATCCGCGACGAGGTCGAGAGGCAGGGCCTGCAGGCGCGCAAGACGGTGAGCCTGGCGGTCGGGCCGATCTTCGGTTCGCGCTGGCTGGGGCCAAGGCTTGCCCGCTTCGGCCGCGACCACCCGGAGATCCAGCTGGTGATCACCCAGGGCGGACGCCTGGAGGGCGCCGAGCAGATGGTGAGCGACATCGCTGTCGATTGGGGGCTAGGCTACTGGCCGGGGTTGGAAGCACGCCTGCTGATGCGGGTGCGCTACGCGCCGGTCGCGAGCCCGGCACTGCTGGCCCAATACAGCACGCTGTCGGAGCCGGCCGCGCTGGCGGCGCTGCCGATCATCCATCAGTACGACCGCAGCGAATGGCAGAACTGGTTCGCTCTGGCCGGCTGTCCGCAAAGCCGCTTTCCCCGCGAGGTCGTGATCGTCGATTCGAACCTGGTGGAGCGTGCGGTTCAGTCCGGACAGGGAGTGGCGCTGGGCGTCTTCCCCTTCTTGGACGAAGACCTGCGCAACGACCAGCTGATCAAACCCTTCGACATCGACCTGCACCCGACCCGGGCATACTACCTCTTGACCCGCACGCAAGCGCGGAAGCGCAGAGAGGTCAGGACCGTCTGCGAGTGGATCGAGGCCCAGGTCGCGGAAGAAGAAGGCTCCGCACTTTAAACTGCGCTACCGCCTCGCCTGTGCCTGGCGTTTCGCCTGCCAGCCAGGCCGCTCCAGCACCTCGCGGTTGACGATGCCCTTCGGCACCGCGCCGCGGCGCCAGGCGAGCACGGCCTCGACGTCGGCCGAGCCGTTGCCGGCGAAGAGCTGGTCGGTGAGGCAGAGCGCATGCGGCGTGACGATCACCTGCTCCATCTGCAACAGCGGCTCGTCCGCCGGCGGCGGTTCCTGGTCCAGAACATCAAGGCCGGCGCCGGCGATGACGCCGGCGCGCAACGCCTCGGTCAGCGCCACCTGGTCGACGATGGGGCCGCGCGCGGTGTTGATCAGGTAAGCACTGGGCTTCATCAGCGCCAGGCGCTCGGCATTCACCAGATGCTGCGTCGCCGGGCTGAGCGGACAGTTCACGGTGAGGAAGTCGGCCTGGCGGAAGACCTCCTCCAGCGGCAGCAGCTCGACCCCCAGGGCAGCGGCCAGCTCAGGATCGGCATAGGGGTCGTGGGCGATGAAACGCAGGTCGAGTGGGGCGGCCAGACGGAACAGCTCGGCGCCGATGTTGCCCAGTCCCAGCGAGCCCAGGGTGCGCCCGACCAGGCCGATGCCGTTGTGCAGGGTCTTCTCCGCCCAGCCCTCCGGGCCGCGCCGCGCGATCCGGTCCTTCACCATCAGCTTGCCCGAGAGCGCGAAGAGCAGGGTCAGGATCGAGACGGCGACCGGCCGGCGCACCCCGTCCGGCGTGATCGCCAGCGCCACGTCGCGTTCGCTGCAGGCGGCCACGTCGACCCGGTCGTAGCCGACGCCGAAGCGGGCGATCAGGCCCAGGCGGTCGGCTTTGGCCAGGCTCCGGCTGGTGACCCAGGGCAGCAGTAGGATCACCGCATCCACATCGGCCAGGGCCTCGGGCGGGATCTCCTCGCAGGGCTCCAGGTAGAAAAGCTCCAGGTCCGCCTGCGCCTGCAGCGGCGAGAGGTCGAACTCCGGAAAGCTCGGGCTGCCGTCGGCACGCAGGAAGTCGGCGCTGAGCGCGACGCGCATCTTCGCCATCACGTACCCTCCCGGACTCCGGCGCGGATGCCCTCCAGCCCGCGGGCCACGCCGTCGCCCAGGATCCAGGCATCGACCCCGTAGGCGATGAAGTCGAAGCCCTGACGGTAGAAGGCGACCCCGCTCTCCACGTCGGGCACCAGACGCCCCAGCGCAGTGTCGGTCTTGCGGCAGGCGGCGATCACCTTGTCGACCGCGGCCAGGAAATTGGGATTGTCAAACTCTCCGGGAATCCCCAGCGAGCAGGACAGGTCGAAGTGGCCGACCCAGAGGCAATCCACCCCCTCCAGAGCGGCGATGGCCTCGGCATTCTCCACCCCTTCGGCGGTCTCGATCTGCAGGAAAAGTGCGGTCCGCTGGTTGGCTGCGGCCAGCTTCGCCATGGTCGGGCCGGCGGAATAGCGGTCGTGGGCGGCGCGCAGGATCACGCCGCGGCCGCCCATCGGCACGTACTTGGCCGCCTGCACGATGGCCGCGGCCTCGGCCGGCGTGCTCACCATCGGCAGCATCACCCCCTCCGCCCCGGCGTCGAAGGCGCGTGCGATGTCCTTGTAGTCCTTCGAGGGCACACGAACGATGGTCGGCAGGTCGGCAGCCCGCATGAAGACCATGACCCGCTTCACCGTCTCGATGGCGAAGCCGCTGTGCTCGGTATCGAGCACGGCGAAGTCGCAACCGGCGTGCTTCAGGATATAGCCGATGCCGGGGGTATCGAACTCGATCAGGAAGTGTCCGGCCTTGAGCGACCGGGTCTTGGTCATGTCCTTCAGGGGGGTGCTGCTCACGGCGCTGGCTCCTTCGCTTTAGATCGGTTTGAGGCGCAGCACGGCATAGGGCCGAAGCGCCAGGTCGGCGGGGTCGGCCTGCTCGGGCTCCTGACCGAAGGCCTCGGGATCGGCGGCGCAGGCCTCGAAGCGCAGCTCGTCCAGGCGGGAGACCGCAACGCGCGGACCGGCGAGGCCGGCGACCGCGACGCGCTGGTGCTCGCCGGTCAGATTGGCGAGCCAGAGCTCGCGGCCGGCCGCGGTCTCGAAGCCCAGCGCCTGCAGCGCGCGCGGCGCCGAGGAGCTGGTCTCCAGCCGCGGCTGGCCGGAGGCGGCATAGAGCGCGCGCATCACGTGGTAGGCGGGATAGAGGCCGCCCGCCTCGTCGTACCAGGGCTGCGGCGTCGCCATCGGGTGATGCACCAGGCCGAAGGGCCCGGTGGGCGCCCCCAGGATCACCGAGTCCACCCCGCCCTCGGCCATGCGCGCTCCATAGCCGAGATACCAGGCAGCTCCCAGGAGGCCACGCTGGCGCGGATCCTCGCGGGTCATGGTGACCCTGATGTTCTCCGGGTTGGGCGTGGTCGGCGCCCCGAAGGGGCTGGTGCGCGAGCCGATGCTGCCGGGGCCGACGCGATAGCCCTTGCCGCCGGCCAAGGCCCGGCCCGAAGCGACGACGTAAGGCAGGCACTCGATGGTCTCGGTCACCGAGCGATCGTCAGCGGCATGCACCAGGGCCGAGGTGGTGTGGCAGAGGAAGTCCAGCGCCGCCAGCGGCGGCCGCTTGCGGTTCAACTCGGTGAAGTAGGCGAAGCTGCCACCGCCGAGCGGCAGACCGGGGAAGTGCTTGGCGGCCGCGGCATAAAGGCGATCGAAGGCCGCGCTGTCGGGGAACACGGTCCCCGGCATGACGAAATCCAGATCGCCCGCCGGCGAGACCGCGAGAGAGGCCAGCGTGACGCCACAGGCGCGCGTCAGCTCGGCAAAGGCGGCGACCTCCGCCTCGGGGTCGTCGCTGCCCGCGACCAGCAGCTCCACCGCCAGCGCCGCCGAGAGCGACTCGCTCAGCCGCTTGGCTGCGGCCAGCGCCTGCACACCGTCGCGGCGGGCATCGAAGAAGCAGCTCAGGAAGGCCGGACGCAGCGGCTGTAGCAGCGCCAGCCGCTGTAGCGCGGCGTCGCCCAGGGCCGCCTCCAGCCCCATGCCGAACTCCGGCAGCTCGCCCACCCGGCCGCCGACCGCGACCTCCGCCTTCCCCTCGCCGGCGCTCGCCGATCCGGCCGGCGCCTCGCCGTCCAGGCGCAGCGACACGGCCTGCTCGACCGGCTCGCCCGCCGGCAGCAGGTAGGGAAAGGGCTTGGCCAGCGGACGCACATAGGTCTTGTAGGAGGCATCGGTCCAGTTACGCTGATCCTCCATCTCGAAGGTGTCGCCCTCCATGGTGCAGACGGCCTTGAGGCCGGGCAGGACCTCGTGGGTGAGCGCGCGGATCTCCTCGATCGGCTGCTTGGGGTCGATCAGCTCGGGAAAGCGGGTCTCGACGCGGCTGCCGTCGACGTGCAGAACCTCGACCGGCCGGCCGGCGATACCCTCGACCCCGTGCAGCACGACGAAGCCGGTACGATTGGTCAGGAAGTCGGTCTCCGGCGTGCCGACCGCCTCGAAGCGCAGGCTGCCGTCGGCGCTGCCGGTGATCCTGGCCTCATAGGCGAAGCTCTGCTCCGCGTCGCGGCAGCGTGCGCGGTAGGTGACGACGAAGCCCTCGGCCTGTTGCTCGATCGCCAGGTCGTCGATCTCGGCGGCGAAGGTGCCCCAGACCTTGTCGCGCACCACGTAGGAGATGGCGCGCAGGACCTCGCGGCCGCGATACCTGACGTAGCGCAGGTTGCCGGCGTCCAGCTCGGCCGTGAGGTCGCCGGCGGTGAGCAGCTCGCTTGCGGCCGGCGGCTCCTCGGTCCCGAACAGCTTAACGGCTTGCGACGGACTGCTGGTCATGACCTCTCTCCCCTATCCTTGCCATCCGGTGTCGGCCAGATCACCCGGTCGCTCTCTGGGTCGATCAGGATGGCGCGGCGCATGTCGATCGCCACCTCGATCCGCTGGCCCGTCCCCTCCACGTCGTGCGCCTGCAGCTCGGCCAGAACCTCGCTGCCGCCCAGCTTGAAGGTGGCGTAGAGCCGGCTGCCGGTCGGCTGCAGCAGGTCGATGACGACCGGCAGGTGCAGGAAGCTTCCCGTCCCGCGGGCCCCGGTGATGTGCTCGGGCCGCAGGCCCAACAGCAGCTTGCGGCCGACTTGGCCCGAAAGCCCCGCCGCCTGCTGGCCGTCGAGCGGCAGCACTGTCTCGGAATCGGCGCGCAGCACCAGGCCGGCGTCCTGCCGCTCCAGGACGACCGGGATCAGGTTGATCGGCGGCGAGCCCAGGAAGCGCGCGACGAAGCGGCTGGCCGGCTGCTCGAAAAGGGTGAGCGGGCTGCCCTGCTGCTCGATCTGCCCGTCCTTCAACAGCACGATGCGGTCGGCCAGGGTCATCGCCTCGATCTGGTCGTGGGTGACGTAGACCATGGTCTTGCCGATTTCCTGGTGCAGGCGCTTGATCTCGGCCCGCATCTCGTCGCGGAGCTGGGCATCCAGGTTCGACAGCGGCTCGTCGAAGAGAAAGAGCCTGGCGTCGCGCACCACCGCCCGGCCGATGGCGACGCGCTGGCGCTGGCCGCCGGAGAGCTGGCGCGGTAGCCGGTCGAGCAGCGCGTCGATGTCGAGCATGCGGGCCGCCGAGCGCACCCGCTCCTCGACCTCGGCCTTCGCCACCTTGCGGGCGCGCAGGCCGAAGGCGATGTTCTCGAAGACGTTGAGGTAGGGGTAGAGCGCGTAGTTCTGGAACACCATGGCGATGTTGCGGTCGCGCGGACGCACCCCGTTCACCACCTCGCCGCCGATCTCGATCCGGCCCTGGTCGATGTCCTCCAGGCCGGCGATGCAGCGCAGCAGGGTGCTCTTGCCACAGCCCGAGGGGCCGACCAGGACCGCGAACTCGCCGTCGGCGATGTCGAGGTCGATGCCACGCACCGCATGGACCTGGCCGTAGTGCTTGTGGATGCCGGAGAGCTGCAGACGTGCCATGGACTACCCCTTAACCGCGCCCAGCGAGATACCGCGCACCAGATAGCGCTGTAGGAAGGCGACGGCGACGAAGATGGGAAAGGTGCCCAGCACGCTCATCGCCGCGATCTTGGCCCAGAAATTGGACTGGGCGCCGAAGTAGTGGGTGACCTGAACCGGATAGGTCGTGACCTCGGTCCGGGTCATCACCAGCGCGAAGAGGAAGTCGTTCCAGGCGAAGACGAAGGTGAAGACGGCGGTGGCGAAGAGGCCGTTGCGCACCATCGGGAAGACCACCTTGATCAGGGTCTCCCAGCGGGTGCAGCCGTCGATCAGCGCGCTCTCCTCCAGCTCCAGCGGCACGTCCTCTATGTAGCCGCGCATCATCCAGATGACGTAGGGCAGGTTGAAGGCGGTATAGAGCAGGATCAGGCCGTGGTAAGTGTCGACCCAGCCGAGGAAGACGTAGAGCAGGAACAGCGGGAAGACGATGGCGATCGGCGGGATCATCCGCTGCGAGATGATCCAGACCGCCAGGTTGCTGCCACCGGTCTTGAAGCGCGCCAGACTGTAGGCGCAGATCGTCCCGAAGAACATGGCGAGGACGGTCGAGACCGTGGCGACGAAGAGCGAGTTCCAGACCGTCACCGCATCGCCGTCCTTGAACAGCACGAAATAGTTGTCGAACTGGATCTGAGCCGGGTACCAGACCGGCGGCGAGGAGAAGATCTCCTCCGGCCGCTTGAAGGAGATGGCGAAGAGCCAGTAGATCGGAAAGAGAAAGAAGAGGGTCGCCAAGAGCGCCAAGAGGAAGCGCAGGACGAGCCTCGAGCCGCTGTGTCTCATCGATCCAGCTCCATCCGCTTCAGCGCCAGGATCACCACCGCAGACAGCAGCACGATGACCAGGAAGGCGATCGCCGCGGTGTAGCTGGTCTCGAACTGCCGGAAGCCCTGGAGGTAGGTGTAGATCGAGATGGTCTCGGTCTGTGTGCCCGGGCCGCCCATGGTCATGGCCCAGACCACGTCAAAGATGCGGAAGAGGTCCAGCCCGCGAATCAGGAGCGCGATCGTCATCACCGGCCAGATCGCCGGCAGCACGATCAGCCGGAAGCTGCGCAGGAAGGAGGCGCCGTCGATCTCGGCCGCCTCGAGCTGGCTCTTGTCCACGTTGGAGAGACCGGCCAGCAGGATCAGGAACATGAAGGGGGTCCACTGCCAGACCTCGGCGATCAGGATCGCCGGGTAGACGTAATCCGGCTTGATCACCCAGAGGATCGGCATGGGTTCGCCTGCGATCCAGCCCAGCACCTGGTTGACCGGCCCATAGCGATTGTCGAACAGCAGCCGCCAGGTGGCGCCGGCCACCACCGGGGCGATCAAGGTCGGCAGCACCAGCAGCGCCACGAAGATGGCCCGCCCGGGCAGACGCTCCAGGAAGAGGTAGGCCATCGCCAGGCCCAGGATCAGCTCCAGCGGCAGCGCGATCGCCATGATGATCACGGTGTGCCAGATCGATTCCCACAGCCTGCCGTCGCGGAAGAGGGCGGCATAGTGGATGAAGCCGGAGAAGGAGGTGTCCTCCTCCAGCATGTTGATGTTCTGCAGGCTGACGACCAGTGTGTAGATCAGCGGAAAGAGCCCGATGAACAGCAGGATAAAGACTGCCGGCGCGATGATCAGGTACTTGAACTCGCGATCACCGGCGATGCCGCCGCGTCCTGCGATGCCTCTAGCCTGGGCAGCCACCGTGCCGTTCCCTTCCCGATCCCGGTCCCGTTCGCAGCGAAGACAAGAAGAGCGCGGCGGCGCCCCGGCTCGGGACCCCGCCGCGCTTCCAGGCTGTGCCTACTTGGGGTAGGCGTTGGGCTTGGCCGCCCATTCCAGGTAGACCGCACGCTGCTTGTCGACGCCGATCCGATCGGTCAGCGCGTCCCACTGTGCGGCGGCATCGTCGAGGATGGTCTGGCTGTCCTCGCCGGCCCAGAGCCGGGTAATGGACTGGCGCAGCACCTCCTCATACTTGTCGGTCTGCAGCACCGAGAGGTCCAGGAGACCGGTCTCGGCACCGGCCCGCAGGGTCGCCAGGTAGTCCTTGGCGTCCGGCCAGCGCGCCAGGTACTCCGGGTTGGTGAAGTGGCTCTCCCGGAAGGGATCGCGCAGCGCATAGGGGAGCTGCACGCGGGCCAGGCTGGTCTCCTCGCTGTTCAGCCACTGGATGAAGAGGTAGGCGGCCTCCTTCTTCTTGCTGCTGGAGGAGACGGCCAGCGAGAAGCCCAGTGCCAGCTCCGGCGTGCCGCCCGGCGGCAGGGCATAGCCCACCTTGTCGGCGATGGTCGACTTCGGCACCCAGGAGAGCGCCTCTTCCTCCACGCCGTAGCCGGCCGCCCAGCGGCCGAAGGGCGGCCAGGAGACGGTCATCGCGATCTCGCCCGCGAGGAAGGAGGAGAGCGCCTCGACGAAGCC
Organism: Rhodospirillaceae bacterium N.6G; assembly: GCA_046233115.1. Lineage (GTDB taxonomy): Bacteria > Pseudomonadota > Alphaproteobacteria > Kiloniellales > JACOMY01 > JACOMY01. The sequence continues at coordinate 80,418 of JBJXHM010000003.1, forward strand.
CCAGCTCTCCACGCCCGGCGGCATGAAGGCGTTGTCCGCGCGCATGCCGTCGAAGACCTTGACCCCGATTGGATCGTTGATCTGCGCCTTCATCGTCTTCGGATCGAAGAACTTGCCGCCCTCGACGCGGAAGCGCTCCTGAAACAGGAGCTGGCCATAGCCCGGCTGGCGGAACTGCCCGGCGCCAAAGACCTTGGGCGCCATCTTCGAAGTGATGAAGTCGCCGATCTCGGCATACTCCTCCCAGGTCTTGGGCGGCGCCAGGTCATAGCCGAACTTGGCCTTGAACTCGGCCTGGAGGTCGGGATCGTTGAAGATGTCCTTGCGGTAATAGAGGATGAAGAGGTCGCCGTCGTCCGGGAAGCCGTAGATCTTCCCATCGACGGTCATCTGGTTGTCGCGATAGGTCGGCGCGATGGTCTTCAGCTCGTCGCGATAGCCGTACTTGTCGACGTAGGGATCCAGGTCCTCCAGCGCACCGGCGCGGACCAGATCAGGCATCCAGGACGGCACCACGTTCAGCGCGTCATAGGCGCCGGTGCCGGCGCGATGCTCCTGCAGGATCTTGGTGAACATCTCGGACGGCGGTACCTCGACCACCTTGACCTTGATTCCGGTCAGCTCTTCCCACTTGGGGCCGGAGTAATTGAGCGGGTCGAGCGACTGTAGTCCCCCCTCCCAGACAATGGTGATCTCCTCGCCGGCATATTTCTTCGCTGCCTCGACCGCGGTCTGGGCGCCCGATTGTGCAAAAGCAACCGACGTCACAGTACCCAAGGTGGTCAGGACCAGGCCCGCGCATAGTCCGCGCAGCACCGATTGTGCCTCTAAGAGACGCATGAACTCCTCCCGTTCCCTGTTTTGCTTTTCAGCAGGCCTCTCCGGGCCTCAATGAAAAGTGTGAGGGGCGTGCCAAGGCGGAGTCAAGGCGCATTCAGGAGCCGGCAAGCGCTGGACGACCGCAGCACAGGGAGGCTTTGCGGGAGAGGAGGGCGTTATGAGCGCTGGCTGGGGCGCCAGGATTCGAACCTGGGATCGCGAGACCAAAACCCGCTGCCTTACCACTTGGCCACGCCCCAACGAGAGCGACCGGCTTGCCGGATAACCCACCGCCGACCGTCCGCGGTTCCTAGAGGAAAGCCGCCAAGGGCTCAAGCCCAAACCTTGGCGCAGCGTTCGCTACCCTGCCCCCTGCACTAAGAGAAAGGGCGCCCCCGCGACCGCAGCCGCAGGGACGCCCTTTCCGGACGTCTGGTAGGGACGCGCGATGCCGTCGTGCCGGGAGGCCGGCGCGGCAGCAGCGTCCTGCTACTGGTTGTCCTTCTTGATCTGGTCGTAGAGGAAGCCGCCGGCGCCGCCGACCGCAGCGCCGATACCGGCACCCGCACCCGGGCTACCGGCGAAGGCACCGATGACTGCGCCGGTCGCCGCACCCACACCGGCGCCGACGCCGGTCCGGGTCGCCGTCTTGCTATCCAGGTTCTGACAGCCGGCGAGCAGCAAGCCACCCGCCGCCACCATCACGATTGCGCCCTTTCTAACCATCATACCACTCCTTGTTTTCTCGTCGTCTTCCGGGCCGTCGTGTTCCGGGCCTCAGCAGGGATACTTGGCGCGAATCGCCTGGATAATGCCGCTGAGCGCCGGCATTCCCATCGAATCGGGGTTCGTCTTCGCCCACTCCAGCAGGATCACCCGTGCCTCTTCGCGCGAGATCTCGTCATCCGTGCAGATCGTGGGCTTCACGTCGAAGCGAGGATCAGCCACCAGCGCGTCGTAGAACTGGTCCAGCCCGGCAATGTAGCCGTAGCAGAAGCCCTGCGCATACTGGTTCATCGCGCTGCTTTCCGGCGAGGAACAGAGCTTCACCAAGGACCCGACGGTCTGCGCCTCGAAGTCTTCTGCGGTCAGATCGGCAGCACTGGCCGGAAGCGACAACATGGTCGCCGCGGCGAGCAGACATGCGACTCTCTTCATTCTTCTCTCCTCAAACGCTCGTCCCACTGCCCTTAACGCTCTTCCTGCGCTTCGGTTCCCGCGACCAGAAGGAGGTAAGGTCCGGATTTCACCCGGTTAGGGACTCCAGTCTGCCCAAGGTCCTGTCGCGAGACCAGAGATTTCCTATTCCGCTACCGATCGCAAAGCGTGCCGCTGGGGAAAAGGTGGCGATCGGCGCACTGGATTGCCGGCCCCTAGGGTGAGACTATATCAAGAACGGAATGCCTTTCTCCGATTCCCCCGTCACCCTGGGAGCAGCCACCTAGATGAGCGGAAGCATCTCGATCCGCGGCGCGCGCGAGCACAACCTGAAGAACGTGTCCCTCGAGCTGCCGCGCCATGAGCTCGTGGTGATCACCGGGCTGTCGGGTTCCGGCAAGTCCTCACTCGCCTTCGACACCATCTATGCCGAGGGCCAGCGCCGCTATGTCGAGAGCCTCTCGGCCTATGCGCGCCAGTTTCTGGAGCTGATGCAGAAGCCCGACGTCGATTCGATCGAGGGCCTCTCTCCGGCGATCTCGATCGAGCAGAAGACCACCTCCAAGAACCCGCGCTCCACCGTCGCGACCGTCACCGAGATCTACGACTACATGCGCCTGCTCTGGGCGCGCGTCGGTATCCCCTACTCGCCCGCCACCGGCCTGCCGATCCAGAGCCAGACGGTGAGCCAGATGGTCGACCGCGTCGCCGAGCTGCCGGAGGGCACGCGCCTCTACCTGCTGGCCCCCATCGTGCGCGGCCGTAAGGGCGAGTACCGCAAGGAGCTGGCCGAGCTGATGAAGCGCGGCTTTCAGCGGGTGAAGATCGACGGCGAGATCCACGAGATCGCCGAAGCTCCGGCACTGGACAAGAAGCGCAAGCACGACATCGAGGTGGTGGTCGACCGCTTGGTCCTGCGTCCGGGCCTGGAGCAGCGCCTGGCCGATTCCTTCGAGACCGCGCTGGAGCTGGCCGACGGCCTCGCCTTCACCGAGGACGCCGACAGCGGCGAGCGCCTCACCTTCTCGGCCAAGTTCGCCTGCCCGGTCTCCGGCTTCACCATCGAGGAGATCGAGCCCCGCCTCTTCTCCTTCAACTCGCCGCACGGCGCCTGCCCGACCTGCGACGGCCTGGGCCTCACCAGCTATTTCGACGAGGAGCTGGTGGTGCCGGACCCGGACCTCAGCCTGAAGGCCGGCGCCATCGCGCCCTGGGCCAAGTCCTCCTCGCCCTTCTACCAGCAGACCTTGGAGAACCTGGCCCGGCACCTGAAGTTCCCGCTGACCAAGCCCTGGCGCGACCTGCCGGAGGAGGCCCGCCACCTGGTGCTCTATGGCTCCGGCGGCAAGGCGATCCCGATGCGCTACGACGACGGGCTCAGGAGCTACGAGACCAAGAAGCCCTTCGAGGGCGTGATCCCCAACATGCAGCGCCGCATCCTGGAGACTGACAGTGACTGGGTGCGCGAGGAGCTGTCCAAGTACCAGGGCGAGCGCGCCTGCGAGGCCTGCAACGGCGACCGCCTGCGCCCCGAATCCCTGGCCGTGAAGATCGCCCAGCGCTCGATCAGCGAGGCGGCACGACTCTCGGTCGGCGCGGCGCTCACCTGGTTCGACGGGCTGGAGGCCGGCTTCACCGAGAAGCAGCGCGAGATCGCCCACCGCATCCTGAAGGAGATCAACGACCGCCTACGCTTCCTGGACGACGTCGGCCTCGACTACCTCACCCTCTCACGCGCCTCGGCCACCCTTTCGGGCGGCGAGAGCCAGCGCATCCGCCTGGCCTCGCAGATCGGCTCGGGCCTGACCGGCGTGCTCTACGTCCTGGACGAGCCCTCGATCGGCCTGCACCAGCGCGACAACGCCCGCCTGCTGGAAACCCTGAAGCGCCTGCGCGACCTCGACAACACGGTGATCGTGGTGGAGCACGACGAGGATGCCATCCGCTCCGCCGACTTCCTGGTCGACATGGGGCCGGGGGCCGGCGTGCACGGCGGCGAGGTGGTGGCGCTGGGCAAGCCGGAGGCGGTGATGGCCAACCCGGCCAGCCTGACCGGCCAGTACCTCACCGGCATGAAGCAGATCCCGGTGCCGCGCCACCGCCGCGAGGGCCATCCCAAGCAGGCGCTCGCCGTCAAGGGTGCCAGCGCACACAACCTGAAGACCGTCTCTGCCAGGATCCCGCTCGGCACCTTCACCTGCGTCACCGGCGTGTCCGGCTCCGGCAAGTCGACCCTGATCATCGAGACGCTCTATCGGGCGCTGGCCAAGCAGCTCAACGGCGCACGCACCCCGGCCGCCGCACACGAGACCATCGAGGGCGTCGCCTTCCTCGACAAGGTGATCGACATCGACCAGTCGCCGATCGGCCGGACGCCGCGCTCCAACCCGGCGACCTACACCGGCGCCTTCACCCCGATCCGCGACTGGTTCGCCAACCTGCCCGAGGCCAAGGAGCGGGGCTACAAGCCCGGCCGCTTCTCCTTCAACGTGAAGGGCGGGCGCTGCGAGGCCTGCCAGGGCGACGGCGTGATCAAGATCGAGATGCATTTCCTGCCCGACGTCTATGTCGAGTGCGACGTCTGCAAAGGGCATCGCTACAACCGCGAGACCCTGGAGGTGAAGTTCCGCGGCCGCTCCATCGCCGAGGTGCTGGACATGACGGTCGAAGAGGGCGTGAAGCTGTTCCACGCCGTGCCCTCGATCCGCACCAAACTGGAGACCCTGGAGCGGGTCGGGCTGGGCTACATCAAGGTGGGCCAGCCGGCGACGACGCTTTCAGGCGGCGAAGCGCAACGGGTGAAGCTGGCCAAGGAGCTGTCCAGGCGCGCCACCGGGCGCACCATCTACATCCTGGACGAGCCCACCACCGGCCTGCACTTCGAGGACGTACGCAAGCTGCTGGAGGTGCTGCAGGCGCTGGTCGAGCAGGGCAACACCGTGCTGGTGATCGAGCACAACCTGGAGGTCATCAAGACCGCCGACTGGGTGATCGACCTGGGACCGGAGGGCGGCGACGGCGGCGGCGAGATCGTCATCGAAGGCACGCCCGAGCAGGTCGCGGCCGAGCCCCGCAGCCACACCGGACAGTATCTCGCTCCCTACCTGCTGGGCCCCTACGAGCGGCAGCGGGCCTGAACCACTTCAAGGAGAAGACGCTTGGACCTGGGTCTCGAAGGAAAGCTATGCCTTGTCACCGGCGCCTCGGCCGGCTCCGGCTGGGCCGTCGCCCGCGCGCTGGCGGAGGAAGGCGCACGCGTCGCGATCACGGCACGCCGCGCCGACCGCCTGGCTAGGCTGGCCTCGGAGATCGCCTCCGCGACCGGCAGGGCGCCGCTGCCGGTCGCCGGCGACCTCTCCCGCCGCGAGGTCGTGGCCAAGGTGGTCTCCGCGGTGCAGGAGCGCGAGGGCGGCATCGACGTGCTGGTGAACTGCGCCGGCGCCTCGCGCCCGCTGACGCCCAAGGACGGCGACGAGGTCTGGCTGCAGTCGATGGAGCTGAACTTTCACGCCACCCGGCGCTTCGCCGAGGCGGTGCTGCCGGCGATGAAGGAAAAGGGCTGGGGCCGCATCGTCAACTTCAGCGGCTCGACCGAGCCGCGCGCCCAGAATGCGGCGTTGCCGGCCAAGGCCGCGATCCATAGCTGGGCTAAAGGCCTCTCCTGCGAGGTGGCGCCCTTCGGCATCACGGTCAACTGCATCGCCCCCGGCCGGATCGCGACCGAGCAGATCATGGACCGCCTCTACCCGACCGAGGAGGCGCGGGCCTCCTTCATCCAGGCGAACATCCCGGCCGGCCGCTTCGGCACCCCGGAGGAGATCGCCGCGGTGACCCTCTTCCTCTGCTCCCGTCAGGCCAGCTACGTCACCGGAGCCGTGGTCCCGGTCGACGGTGGCATGCACTACTTCGCCCACTGAGGAGGATCTTCTTCTACAACTTTCAATTAGCGCGCACATCGACAAGAAAACGACATCGATAACCCTTCAAGAGACGTATTTTTTACGCTATTATTTCAAAAATCTCTCTCTGGGGCGCCGGGAGACAAAAGAAGATGAAACAATCACTCGTTTCAGTTCTCCACGCTTGCGCGCTCGACGGCGCGATCATTGATCCGGAGCACGCAGACTATCCGGCAGCGCGACGGGTTTGGAACGGCATGGCCGACCGGCTGCCCGCCGCGATCGTGCGCGCGGAGACAATCGCCGATGTGCAGAAAGTGGTCGTCAAGGCTGCCGAGCGCGGCGTCCTGCTGGCGGTTCGAGGCGGCGGCCACAGCCTCCCCGGCTTCTCGACGTGCGACGACGGCATCGTCCTCGATCTTTCACGGATGAACGCGATCGCCGTCGATCCGGCAGCACGCACCGCCGAGGCTCAGGGTGGCGCACTGCTCGGCGATCTCGATAAGGCCTGCGTCCCGCTCGGCCTCGCGGTGCCGGCAGGTGTGGTCTCGCACACGGGGGTCGCCGGGCTCACCCTCGGCGGGGGCATGGGGTGGCTCAGCCGCAGGCTCGGTCTGACGATCGACAGTCTGACTGCGGCCGAGATCGTGACCGCCGACGGCACCCTCCACCACGCCAGCGCCGACAGCGAGCCCGATCTCTTCTGGGCGATTCGCGGCGGCGGCGGCAACTTCGGCGTGGTCACCAAGTTCCAGTTCCGGGCACACGACCTCGGCAGCATGCTGATCGGTAGCTGGATCTATCCGGCGAAGAGGGCACGTGCCGTTCTCCAGCACTACGGAGAGCTAGCGGCACAGGCACCCCGGCAGTTGGGCTCCGGGTTCATCCTCACTTCGAGCGAACTCCTGATGACGGCTGTCTGGTCGGGCCCTCCTTCAGGCGCGGAAGCGGCGGTGGCTCCCTATGGGAAACTCGACCTACCTGTCAGTGGATCAGTTGGAACGCTGTCCTTCCTGGATCTCCAGACCAGGTCCGATGAGAACCTGGCTTGGCATCGACGCTACTACACCAAGGGCGGCAACCTGGCGGAGATCGATAGCGCGGCCATCGACCGGATCGTCGAGGGAATCGAGACCGCCCCCTCAGCGGCCGCGGAATACTACATCCTGCAGCTCGGCGGCGCCGTCGCGGACCTCGACGAGGACGCGACGCCTTATAGCGGTCGCAAGGCCGGCCATTTCTGGATCGCGCAAGCCGCCTGGGACCGCCCGGAGGAAGACCGGCTCTACATCGACTGGACGAAACGAGCCGCCGGCGCCCTGTCCGAAATCTCGATGCAGGGCAACTACGTCAACGAGCAAGCCGATAGTGGGGAGGAGGTCACGCTCGGCGCCTACGGCCCAAGCAAGTATCGCAGGCTGGCAGGATTGAAAGCGCGCTACGATCCGGCGAACCTCTTTCGCCTGAACCAGAACATAGAGCCGCGAGACGACAGCCGATCTTAGCGAGCACCAAGCGAGACGCCTTGTTCAAGCGGCCGCGCTCGCCCGCTCCCGCTCCTGCAGCAGGGCGCGGAAGGCGCGGTGGGCGCTGGAGACCTCCTGCTCGCGGTGGCGCAGGATCAGGGTCTCGACCCAGCCCTCCCCGCCCGGCAGCGCGAAGAGCGCCAGGCGGCCGTTCTCGGCCTGCGGCCGGACCAGGGCGCGCGGCAGCAGCGAGATCGCGAGGCCGGCGGCCACGGCGCCGTAGATCGCCTCCAGGCTGCCGAACTCCAGGCAGGGCACCTGGGTGCGGCCCTGGCGCGCCAGCAGGTCTTCCAGGCGCTGGCGGTAGGAACAGCCGCGGCGCAGCACAGCGATCTTTGGCGCCGCGCCAAGCAGGCGGTCCAGGGGCGCGCGGGGCTGCGGCGCCGCGATCAGCACCAGCTCCTCGCGGTAAGCCAGCTCCTGCGTCAAGGCGGGCTCGCGCACCGGGCCGCAGACCAGTGCGGTCTCGATCTCGCGCGCCAGCACGCCGGCGATCAGCTCCTGCGAGGTGCCGGTGACCAGGGTCAGGTCGACCTCCGGGCAGGCGGCTGCGAAGTCGACCAGCAGCGGCGCCAGGTGGATCGCCGCGGTGCTCTCCAGGCAGCCCAGGGTCAGCGGCCCCTTGGGCGTGCCGTCGTCCAGCGCCGCCTGGCGCGCCTCGGTCAGAAGCTGGCGCACCCTGACGGCGTAGGGCAGCAGGCGCCGGCCGGCCGGGGTCAGGGTGACGCCGCGGGCATGACGGCTGAACAGGCTGGTGCCCAGGTCCAGCTCAAGCTGGCGCACCCGCGCGGTCACGTTCGACTGCACCGTGCCCAGCTCACTGGCCGCCCGGCTCATCCCGCCCAGCCGCGCCACCGCCTCGAAGACCTTGAGATCCGCCGCATCCATCGGGCCGCTCTCCAACAAGCTCGCGGCCGCCGCTTGCGGCCGTCCGAACACTATAGAGCAAGGGCGGTATGGCGCCGACCGTCAGGACGCGACGCAGTCTGGCCTATCTGCCTTGGAGCGGCTGTCAGACCTGGTGCATGGCCAGCAAGACCGCGATCCAGTGGCAGATCACGGCGGCCAGGACAAAGAGGTGCCAGATGGCGTTGTGGTAGCGCAGGCCGCGGGACAGGTGGAAGGCGACGCCGGAGGTGTAGAGCCCACCACCCACCATCAGCAACACCAGGACCGCGGTGCTCACCGCCTCGATCAGCGGCTGGATGATGAAGACGACGCTCCAGCCCATGGCCAGACAGAGCACCAGCCCGGCCATGTCGGCCTTGTGCGGCAGGCGCATCGAGAGGAAGACCCCGACCGCGGCCAGGGCCCAGATGTAGAGAAAGACGCCGAGCCCCAGCCCGCCGCCGAGCACGGCCAGCGCGAAGGGCGAGTAGGTCCCGGCGATCATCACGAAGATGCCGGAGTGGTCCAGGCGCCGCAGGATGCTCTTCGGCCCCGGCGCCTCGACGATGTTATAGGCGGCCGAGATGCAGACCGTCCAGATCATGCCGACGCTGTAGAGCAGGCAGCCGGCCAGCTTGGCCGGATCGTCCCAGGGAGCGACGGAGAAGAGCAGCAGCGGCACCGCCACCAGGACCCAGGCCACGCCCAGGAAGTGGACCACCTGGTCCATCCGCCGCTCGCCGATGGTATAGGTCGGATAGAGGCTTTCCGAAGGCACGCGTCTCACCCGGTTACCTTGGAGGCTGCAGTCGCGCTGACAGTCCCAGCACAGAGCCCGACCCGCGAACCCTCCTTCACTGCATAGCCAGTTTGGCGACTCAACGCTTGAGTCGCAAGGCTCCAGGGGACTGTTCGGCGGAACGCCTGCCCTATTCGGGCGGCGTGCGGCGCATCCTGGTGCCGCGCAGGGCCGCCAGCAGGCCGTGCAGGGTGCGGACCTCCTGCTCGCTGGGGTCGGCCCGGGTGAAGAGGGTCTTGAGGTTGCGCAGCATGTGCGGCTTCTGCTCCGGCGTGCGGAAGAAGCCCTCCTCGTCCAGCGCCAACTCCAGGCGGTCCAAGAAGCCGTTCAGCTCCTCCTTGGTCGCCGGCGGGGAGCCGCCGCGGTGCAGCCTGAGCGCCTCGGTATCGTCACCCGCCTGCCACCACTCGTAGCCCAGGATCAGCACCGCCTGAGCCAGGTTCAGCGAGGCATGGGCCGGGTTCAGCGGCACGCTGACCAGGACGTCGGCGACCGCCAGCTCGTCGCTCTCGATGCCGGTGCGTTCCGGCCCGAACAGCAGGCCGGTGGTCTCGCCGCCGGCCGCCAGCCGGCGCAACTCCAGCGCCGCCCGGCGCGGCGTGGCAATCCACTTGGCCATGTCGCGGTTGCGTGCCGTGGTCGCGAAGATCCGCTGCAGGTCGGCGACGGCCTCGGCCAGGCTGTCGAAGACCTGCGCCTCGTCCAGCACCTGCTCGGCGCCCGAGGCCAGGCGCCAGGCCAGCCGGTTCGGCCAGCCGTCGCGCGGCGCCACCAGCCGCAGATTGCTCAGCCCGCAGTTCATCATCGCGCGCGCGACCGCGCCGATGTTCTCACCCATCTGCGGCCGGACCAGGATCACGGCCGGCGGCGGTGCCTCAGTCGGCATCGTGGAACAGCTTCCAGGCGATCGCGTCGGAGAGCGCGATGAAGGAGGCGTCGATGATGTTGGGCGAGACCCCGACCGTGACCCAGCGCCGACCCTTGGCATCGGCGCTCTCGATCATCACGCGGGTCACCGCCTCGGTGCCGGCCTCTGGCGTCAGGATGCGCACCTTGTAGTCGGTCAGCCGCATGTCGGCGAGCGCCGCGTAGTGCGGCACCAGGGCCTTGCGCAGCGCCAGATCCAGCGCGTTCACCGGGCCGTTGCCGGTGGCGACCGTCATCAGCGCCTTGCCCTCGACCTCCAGGGTGACGGTGGCCTCGGACTCGGTCACTAGCACGCCCCTGGCATTCAGCCGCCGGTCGTCCATCACCCGGAAGCGCTCCAGCGCGAAATAGCTCGGCACCTCGCCCAGCAGGCGGCGGGCCAGCAGCTCGAAGGAGGCCGGCGCGCCGTCGTAGGCGTAGCCCTGGTACTCCTTGGCCTTCACCTCCTCGACCAGCCGGCCGACCAGCTTGGTCTCGCCCAGCGCCGCCGGGTCGATGCCCAGCTCCTCCAGCCGCGCGATGATATTGGAACGGCCGGCCTGGTCCGAGACCACGATGTGGCGGACGTTGCCGACCAGCGCCGGATCGATGTGCTCGTAGCTCTTGGGGTCCTTGGCCACGGCCGAGACGTGCAGCCCGCCCTTGTGCGCGAAGGCGTTGGCGCCAACGTAGGGCTGGTTCGCCGCCGGGGTTCGGTTCAGCCGCTCGTCCAGCAGGTGCGAGACCGAGGTGAGCTGGCGCAGCCCCGCATCGCCGATGCCGGTGCTGTAGCCGGTCTTCAGCTCCAGCGACGGGATCAGCGAGACCAGGTTGGCGTTGCCGCAGCGCTCGCCCAGGCCGTTCAAGGTGCCCTGCACCATGCGTGCGCCGGCGCCGACCGCGGCCAGGGAGTTGGCAACCGCGTTCTCGGTGTCGTTGTGGCAGTGGATGCCCAACCGTGCCTCCGGCAGGGCGGCACGCACCACGGCCACGATCTCGGCGACCTCGGCCGGCAGTGTGCCGCCGTTGGTGTCGCAGAGCGTGAGCCAGGTGGCGCCGGCTTCGGCGGCGTTCTTCAGGCAGGCCAGGGCATAGTCGCGGTTGGCCTTGAAGCCGTCGAAGAAGTGCTCGGCGTCGAACTGCGCCTCCTCCTTGCGCTTCACCGCCAGGGCGAGAGAATCGCCGATCATGGCGAGGTTCTCCTCCAGGCTGGTCTGCAGCGCCAGGTCGACGTGGAAGTCCCAGGTCTTGCCGACCAAACAGGCCACAGGCGAGGCCGCGCCCAGGACAGCGGTCAGCCCCGGATCGTTCTCCGGGCTGCGGCCGGGACGCCGGGTCATGCCAAAGGCGACGATGCGGCCGCGCTTGGTCTCCGGCAGGCTGGCGAAGAAGGCGTCGTCGGTCGGGTTGGCGCCCGGCCAGCCGCCCTCGATGTAGTCCAGGCCAAGCCGGTCGAGCGCCACCGCGATCGCCCGCTTGTCGGCGGCGGAGAAATCGACTCCCTGGGCCTGCGCCCCGTCACGCAGGGTGGAATCGAAGAGATAGACTCTACTGTCGTTGCTGTCGTTCTGCATGGTCATGCCCGCCGCCAGGTGGTGCCCTGGGGTCCGTCCTCCAGTTCGATTCCACGCGCCTTCAGGCCGTCGCGGATCTCGTCTGCCCGTGCGAAGTCCCTGGTCTTGCGCGCCGCCTGCCGCTCGGCGATCAGGGCCTCGATCTCGGCGCCCTCGTCGGCATCGCCGCCCTGGAACCAGGCCTCGGGATCGGCCTCCAGCAGGCCCAGCAGCGCAGCGCCCGCCTTCAGCTCGGCCGCGGCCGTCTCCTCGCCGTGGTAGACCCGGTTGGTGAGGGCATGCAGCGCCGCCAGGGCCTTGGGCGTGTTCAGGTCCTCTTCCAGCGCCTCAAGCACCGCCGCAGGCGGCGCCACCACCGGCAGATCGCGGCCGCGCAGCGCACCGTAGAAGCGCTGGAGCTGCGCCTTGGCCTCGGTTAGCTTGCCGCGCGTCACGTCTAGCGGCTGGCGGTAGTGGCCGGAGAGCAGGGCCAGGCGGATCGCCTCACCCGGATGCCCCTCCTCGCGGAGCTGGCGCACGGTCAGGAAGTTGCCCAGCGACTTCGACATCTTCTCGCCATCGACCACGACGTAGCCGTTGTGCATCCAGACCCTGGCCATGGTCCGTGTACCGTGGGCGCAGCGGCTCTGCGCGATCTCGTTCTCATGGTGCGGGAAGATCAGGTCGAGCCCGCCGCCGTGGATGTCGAAGACCGGCCCCAGGTGCTTCCAGGACATGGCCGAGCACTCGATGTGCCAGCCCGGCCGGCCGCGGCCCCAGGGGCTGTCCCAGCCCGGCTGCTCCGCGCTGGAGGGCTTCCAGAGCACGAAGTCCATGGCGTCGCGCTTGTAGGGGGCGACGTCGATGCGCGCTCCGGCCAGCAGCTCCTCGGAGTCGCGACGCGAGAGCTGGCCGTAGTCGGCGAAGCTGCCGACCGAGAAGAGCACGTGGCCCTCCGCGGCATAGGCGTGGCCCTTCTCGATCAGGCCCTCGATCAGCTCGATCATCTCGGCGATGGTGCCGGTCGCCCGCGGCTCCACCGTCGGCGACAGCGCGCCCAGGGCGGCCATGTCCTCGTGGAAAGCCTGGGTCGTGCGCTCGGTCACCTGGCCAATGGTCTCGCCCGAGGCATCGGCCGCGGCCATGATCTTGTCGTCCACGTCGGTGATGTTGCGGGCGTAGATCACGTGCTCGGCGCCGTAGTGATGGCGCAGCAGGCGGAAGAGCACGTCGAAGACGACGACCGGCCGGGCATTGCCGATGTGGGCGAAGTCATAGACGGTGGGTCCGCAGACGTAGAGACGCACGCGATCGGGATCGATCGGCTGGAAGTCCTCCAGCCGTCTGGTCAGGGTGTTGTACAGCCGAATGCTCATGCTTCTTCTCCAGCCAGGCGGGCCAGGACGCGCGTGCGGGGCAGGAGAGGTAGCAAGGCCGCCATCTCCGGTCCAGAGCGCCGTCCGGTCAGCGCCAGCCTGAGCGGCAGGAAGAGCGCCTTGCCCTTGCGTCCGCTGGCGGCGCCGAGCGCCTGTGTCCAGGTTTTCCAGGTGGTGTCGTCCCAAGGGGTCGCGGGCAGCAGACGCGCCGCCTCGGCCAGGAAATCCGGGTCCTCGCCGGCCGGCGGGATCGTGCCGTCACGCACCGCCAGCCAGTGGGCCAGGTCGTCCAGCCGCTCCAGGTTGCCTTGCACGGCCGCCCAGAGCGCCGGATCCAGGCCGCGACAGCGCTCGGCCACGGCCTCGAAAGGCAGCAGGTGCATCAGCTTGGCGTTGAGGCGGCCGAGTTCCTCCTCGTCGAAGCGTGCCGGCGCCCGGCCATAGGCGGCGATCTCGAAGTCGTCCAGCAGGTCGGCGAGCGCCGTCACCGGCTCCATCGGCTTGCCGGTACCGAGCCGCGCCATGTAGGCGTCGAGCGCCAGGGCCTCGACCCCGGCGGCCCGCAGCGCCTCCAGGCTGAGCGAGCCCAGCCGCTTGGAGAGCCCCTTGCCGGCCGCGTCGGTCAGCAGCGGGAAGTGCCCGAACTGCGGCACCGCACCCTCCAGCGCCTCGATCAGCGCGATCTGGGCGGCGGTGTTGGCGACATGGTCCTCGCCGCGCAGCACCTGGGTCACGCCCATCTCCACATCGTCCACCACCGAGGCCAGGGTGTAGAGAATGCGGCCGTCCTCGCGCAGCAGCACCGGGTCGGAAAGCGAGTCGGAGGGAAACTGCTGCGGCCCGCGCACCAGGTCGTCCCAGGCGATCACCCGGTCGGGCAGTTTCAGGCGCCAGTGCGGCCGTCGGCCCTCGGCCTCAAGCGCGCGGTGCTGCTCCTGCCCCAGGTGCAGCGCCGCCCGGTCGTAGCGCGGCGGCCGGCCGGCAGCACGCTGGGCCGCGCGCTTGGCCGCCAGTTCCTCGGCCGTCTCGTAGCAGGGATAGAGCTGGCCAGCCTGCTTGAGCTGTTCGATCGCCGCATCGTAGGACGCCTGGCGCTCGCTCTGGCGGGCGCGCAGATCCCAGCCGAGGCCGAGCCAGGCGAGGTCGGCCTCGATCGCGGCGACGTGGGCCTCTTCCGAGCGCTCGCTATCGGTGTCGTCCAGGCGCAGCAGGAAGCGGCCGCCGCTCTTGCGGGCAAAAAGCCAGTTGATCAGCGCCACGCGGGCGTTGCCGACATGCAGGCGACCCGTCGGGCTGGGGGCGAAACGAACCAGGGTCATGAAAGTCTACTCGAATGGCTGAAAGGACGGAGCGGGTGGGCTCCGTCAGGCCGTCGGCGCGCGGAACCCGTTGGTAATGGGGTAGCGGCGGTCCCGAGACAAGGACCGCCTGGTAATCTTGGTTCCTGGACAGGATTGGCGGCGCTTGTATTCGGCCCGGTCGAGCAACTGCCAGACCCGCAGCACGGTCTCGCGCTGGTGGCCCTCCTCGAACAAGGTGTCGAGCGAGGCCTCGCGCTCGATCAGGCCGGTCAGGATCGCATCCAGGGTATCGTAGTCGGGCAGGCTGTCCTGGTCGGTCTGGTCGGGGCGCAGTTCGGCGCTGGGCGCCTTGGTCAGGATGCGCTCGGGGATGACGCGCCCCTCCGGCCCCAGTCCCATGGCGGGCTTGGCCTGATTGCGCCAGCGGGAGATCTGATAGACCTCGGTCTTGTAGACGTCCTTCAGCGCATTGAAGCCGCCGCACATGTCGCCGTAGAGCGTGGCATAGCCGACGCTCATCTCCGACTTGTTGCCGGTCGAGAGCACCATCGGTCCCAGCTTGTTGGAGATCGCCATCAGGGTCAGCCCGCGGGCGCGCGACTGCATGTTCTCCTCGGCGATCCCGGCCGGCAGGCCGTTGAACAGCGGCGCCAGCATGGCCTCGAAGGCCTCCATTGCCGGCTCAATGCGTAGCTCGTCGTGGCGGATGCCCAGCAGGCGCGCGCACTCGTCCGCGTCCTCAAGGCTGTCGTTGCTGGTGTAGGGCGAGGGCATCATCACCGCCCAGACCCGATCGGCGCCCAGGGCATCGACCGCGATCGCCGCCGAGATCGCCGAATCGATCCCGCCGGAGAGCCCCAGGACCACGCCCGGAAAGCCGTTCTTGTTGATGTAGTCGCGCAGGCCCAGGGTGAGCGCGCAGTAGAGCGCCTCACCGGCCCCCGGCAGGGCCATCTGCTCGCCGCCCTCGAAGCGCCAGCCCTCGGCGCCGCGTACCAGGTCGAGGAAGGCGACCTGTGACTCGAAGGCCGGCATCTGCAGGGCGAGTTGGTAATCGGGGTTCAGCGCGAAGGAGGCGCCATCGAAGCAGAGCTCGTCCTGGCCGCCGACCTGGTTCAGGTAGAGAATCGGCAGGCCGGTCTCGGCGACGCGGGCGGAGACGATCTGCAAGCGCTGATCGATCTTGCCGCGCTCGAAGGGGCTGCCGTTCGGCACCAGCAGGGCCTCGGCGCCCGACTCCTCCAGAGTCTCGGCCACGTCGGGGAACCAGACGTCCTCGCAGATCGGCACGCCGAGCCTGACCCCGCGTACCATGATCGGTCCAGGCTGATCGCCCGGCCGGAACACGCGCACCTCGTCGAAGACGCCGTAGTTGGGCAACTCCACCTTGTCGCGGCGGGTCACGATGCGGCCTTCGTCCAGGTAGAGCACGGCATTGGTCACGGCGCCGCGCAGGCTGTCCGGCGAGGTTTGGGACCAGTTCTCCGGGCTCTCGAACCAGGGCGTACCCAAGAGCACCGCCGGCCCGCCATCGGCTGTATCGGCCGCCAGGTCCTCCGCCGCCTGGTGGAGGGCCGCCAGCAAGTCGGGCTTCAGCACCAGATCCTCGGGCGGATAGCCGGACAGCGCGAGCTCGCCGGTCAGCAGCACATCGGCACCGCCGGCCGCCGCCTCGGCGCGGGCCTGACGGATCAACTTCAAATTTCCGGCAACATCACCCACCGTGGGGTTCAGTTGCGCCAGGGCGAGGGTGAGACGATCGCGCTGCTGCATGGGTTCTATGTACGCTGCAGCGCAACAGGCGGCAAGTGAACGTTATGGCACCGCGACCTTGTAAGCGGCGACCAAAATCGTAACTCTTGGGCAAGCGCAAGGGGGCCGAGGCCGGGGCGGATCCCGACCACCCTTCTTCTCGCAATAAGCGAAGGCCGATGAACTACGCCCTGACCAACAGCGATCCCCGTTTTTTGCCGCTGGTCCAGACCCTCACGGATCTGGGACAGACGGCGGCCGACGTGCCGGATCTGGTCGAGGGCTACAACAACAAGCTGCGCGGCCTGGGCCTGCCGCTGGACCGCGCCACCCTGCACCTCTCCACCCTGCACTCGGAGTGGATCGGCATCGGCTGCATCTGGGAGCCGAACCGCGAGATCGAAGAGCGCCATTACGGCTTCGGCACCCGCACCGACCCGATCTACCTGAACAGCCCGATCCGTATCGTCGAGGAGAGCGAGGAGCCGATGGAGCTCTGGCCGCAACGGCCGGACCAGCCAGACGTCAATATCCTGTCGGACCTGAAGTGCGAGGGCTTCACCCACTACCTGGTCTATCCGATCTTCCTCTCCGACGGCAGCGTGAATGCGACCACCTTCGCCACCCGGGCCGAGGGCGGCTTCGACCCACGCGACCAGGCGCTGATCGAGGCGCTGCTGCCGCTCTATACCCGCGTGGTGGAGATCAAGAGCCTGAGGCGCACGATCGACGAGATCCTGAAGATCTACGTCGGGCGCGAGCCCGGCGCCCAGATCCTGCGCGGCAATACCAAGCGCGGCCAGGTCTCACGCATCTCCGCGGCCATGCTGCTGGGCGACCTGCGCCACTTCACCGAGCTCTCGAACCGCCTGCCCGAGCGCAAGCTGGTGAAGATCCTGAACGCTTTCTTCGACTGCCTGGTGCCACCGATCGTCGAGGAGGGCGGTGAGGTGCTGAAATTTATCGGCGACGCGGTGCTGGCGATCTTCCCGCAGCCCGACGGCATGGCCCCGGTGAAGAGCCCGCGCGAGCGCGCGCTGATCGCGGCCCGCAAGGGCCTCGCCAACCTGGCCGCGCTGAACGAGACCCTGGAGGAGGACCCGGCGATCCTGGAGGCCGGCATCGCCCTGCACCTCGGCCGGGTCGCCTATGGCAACGTTGGCTCGGTGGAGCGCCTGGACTTCACTGCGATCGGCCCCGACGTCAACCTGGTGGCCCGCATCGCCCTGCTCTGCAGCGAGTTGGAACAGCCGTTGCTGATGTCGGAGCGCTTCGCCACGGGTCTGGACCTGCCGATGAAGGACCTGGGAACCCATCGCCTCAAGGGCTTCGTCCAGCGCCAGCGGGTCTTCGCCCTGGCCGAGTCGCAGAACTTGGAACCCCTCGAGAGCGAGACAGAGGCTGCGGCGGCCCCTGAGCCCTAAACCCTGAGCCGACCCAGCTCAGGGCTTCCGAGCCAGGAAGACGAGCTCCTGCATATCCAAGGCGATCGGCGCGGCACCGAAACCTTCCTCAAGGCTTTTCGCCACGGCCTGGACGATGGCTTCGGCATCGCCGCCACGCTCCTGCACCAGAAGGAAGGTGGGATTGCCCATCACCAATCCCCGTGCAAAGGACAGCGGGTCGGCCACAGGGACCCGCTTGCTGACCACATGATGCTCGACCGCCGTCAGGCCGGTCGCTTCGAGGACCCCGGCTATCTCCTGCACGTCGTGCCAGGCGAAGGGCATGCGCAGAAAGCGTGGCGGATCGCTCTGAAAGAAGCTGTCCATGGTCCGCTCGACCACCGTGATGAAGGGATTGGCCTCGAAGCTGTCCCAGACGTTCAGCGCCAGAGTCGCGCCGTGCCGCATCACCCGGGCCATCTCCGCCAGACCCTTGGCCTTGTCCGGCAAGAGCATCACGCCAAACTGGCAGCCGACCATGTCGAAGCTCTCCGCTCCGAAGGGAAGATCCTGCGCATCGGCCTCCAGGTAGCGGACACCCGCCAGCCCCCCGTTGAAGCGCTCCGCCTCGGCCAGCATGCCGGCATTGAGATCGGTGGCCAGGATCTCCGAGCCCTGCGGCAAGGCTTTGGCCAGGTGGCGCGTCAGGATGCCGGTCCCGCAGGCGACCTCCAGCACTCGGACGGGACTTTCGATGCCCGAGGCAAGTCTGCCGATCAGATCGGCTGCCGCCCACTCGAACAGGACCGGACCGAGATGGCGGTGATAGTGCTGCGGAATGGAACCGCTGAATCTTGCACTGTCGTTCATGTCTGAGCCTCCCTTTGGCGTCCTGTAGCCGGACGTCTTATTGAACGCATGACGGACCGCCTCCTCGAACCAGACCCTCCGAGCCCGCTGGACCGCACTGGCGTTCGTCTGGACGCCGACGCTTAGGTGCAAATAATCAAATCCGCCTCTTTCCCTAACAAGCCTCCTCTATAATTTAACAAATCAATTTAGTATAAAAACCACCATTATTCATTTAATATATTCAATACAATCAACCCAGAGATGCGATATTTATCTCACTTAAACAAATTACAAGCTTGGCCCAGAGCGCCAACATCCCCATCTTGAGTCACCGTGAGGAAGCGAACTACTTGATCGAGGAAGGCCATCATGACATCCAAGATCTCTCAGTATCTGGAAGAATCGTCTCTCACCCTGTCCGGGCAGCTCCTGCAACAAGACGACCCTGGCTACGACGCGGCACGGAAGGTCCACAACGGCTTGATCGACAAGCGCCCCGCGGCGATCGCTCGCTGTTGCGGCGTTGCGGATATCGCTGATGCCGTGAAGATGGCGCGCGACCTGGACCTGGAGATCGCGGTGCGTGGCGGCGGGCACAATGTCGCCGGACGGGCCACGGTGGACGGCGGCCTGATGATCGACCTCTCGACCATGAAGGGGATCCACATCGACCCCGCGGGCCGCAAGGCACGTGCCCAGGGGGGCACCACCTGGGCGGGGTTCAACCGCGAAACCCAGCTACACGGCCTCGCCACCACCGGCGGCGTGGTCTCCACCACCGGCATCGCCGGCCTGACCCTGGGCGGCGGTATCGGCTGGCTGATGAGCCAGCACGGCCTGGCGCTGGACAACCTGCTCTCGGTCGAGCTGGTGACCGCACAGGGCGAGGTGCTGCGGGCCAGCGCGGAGGAGAACCCCGACCTCTTCTGGGGCCTGCGCGGCGGCGGCGGCAACTTCGGCATTGCCGCCTCCCTCGAGTACCGGCTGCACGCGGTCGGGCCGATGGTGACCGGCGGCATCGCCGCTCACACCTTCGACCAGGCGCTGGACCTGCTGCGCTTCTACCGCGACGCCACGCAAGACCTGCCGGACGAGATGGTGGCCTTCGCCGGCCTCCTCTTCGCCCCCGACGGCTCCGGCAACCGCCTGGCGGCGTTGGTGCCCGGGCACTGCGGCGCGGCCGAGGCCGGCTCCCGCGCGATGCAGCCGATCAAGGGCTTCGGCAGCCCGGTACTCGACGTCATCGGGCCGATCCCCTACTCCAACCTCAACCAGATGCTGGATGCGGCCTTCCCGAAGGGGGCGCTGAACTACTGGAAGTCGAACTTCCTGACGGAACTGAGTGACGGGCTCTTCGAGACCATGATCGACTGTTTCGAGCGCTGCCCCGCGCCGATGGGCAGCCTGCTGCTGGAGCACTTCCACGGAGCGGCGACTCGCGTGGGGGCGACCGACACGGCCTTCCCGCATCGCCGGCCGGGCTACAACGTCGTGATCATCTCACAGTGGACCGACCCGGCCGCCAATGAAGCCTGCATCGCCTGGGGCAAGGAGACCTATGCGGCGCTTTCACCCTACTTCGCTCCCGGACGCTACGTGAACTACCTGGGTGACGACGAGGGCTTCGATGCCGTAGCCGCCGCCTATGGCCCCAACTACGCCAGGCTCAAGGAACTCAAGGCCATCTACGACCCGGACAACGTCTTCCACATGAACCAGAACGTGACGCCAAACGGTTAGGCTGTCCGGCCTCACGCCTTGGCGCGGCACCAGAAGCGGTACATCGACAGGAAGGTCTCCGGCGCCTCGGCCTCGAAGCGGTCCCAAAGCGCGAGATCGCCCTCGGCCGCCGGGTCGGGATGGCGCGCTCGAAAGCCCTGCCGGACCGCCGGGTCGAGGATCTCGAAGCCGACGAAGGAGAGGTCCAGAGCCTCCAGCATGCCGGCGATTTCTGGCAGGGTGAAATCGCTCTCCTGGCCGTGGAACAGTAGGTCGCGCAAACCATCCAGGTCGTAGGCGTCGGCAAAGCGTAGGACGAAGGCCAGGGCCTGCTGCCCCTGCGCCTGCCGCAAGATCTCAGCCCTGGCCCGGCGGAGCTGCGCGGCATCGGCCCGGGCGGGATCGGCGCCCAACAGGCGCCGCGCCTCGGCCAGCGGGGCGCGGGCGCGGCGGCTGTAGAGCGCGATGCGCATGAAGCCACCGGGCGCCAGCAGTTTGCGCAGCTCCCGCCAGCCGGCCAGCGGATCGGCCAGGTGATGCAGCACGCCAAAGCTCTCGATCACCGCAAAGCGCGCGTCCAGGCTGCCAAGCGCCAGGATGTCGGCCTGGGCGAAGCGGATGTTGGCGAGGCCCAGAGCCTCGGCCCGTTCCCAGCCGTAGGCCAGCGCCGTTCGCGAGAGGTCGAGCGCCGTCACCTCGGCCCCGGCGAAGCGGCAGGCGCTGCGCAGCGCCTGCTCGCCGGTGCCGCAGCCGGCGATCAGCAGCGGCAGCGGGTCCGGGTCCGGCAGCTCCGCCTCCGAGAGCCAGGGAAAGAGTCCCTTGAGCACGGCCGGCAGGGGCCGCGGCTCCGGCAGATTGGTCGCCAGCCAGCAGGGATAGGGGTTAGCCTCGTAGTGCGCCTGCACCGCTTGCGATACCTCTGCCTCGATCGGGGTGACGGCGGGCAGCGCCGCGGCGAGCGCCTGGCGCCGGCGCGGCGCCTCGAAGAGACGCTCCTGCGCCTCCTGCAGCAAGGGCGTGGCACCGCCGGGCAACGCCGGTACCGCCTCGACCTCGGGCAAGCGGCGATAGGCGGCGAGCACCAGGGTGCGGGCATCCAGCAGGCCGCCCGGCGCGGCCGCCCAGTCGCGTTCCAGCGCCGCCACGGCCGCAGTCTCCGGCTCACTCTCCAGCCAGGCATGGGCGGAGAGATCGGCCTGCAGAGCCAGGGCCGCGAGCGGCTCCGGCGTGAGCGCGATCAAGCCAGCCGGCAGGCCCGGCCGGCCGAGCCGGCTGAAGGCCAGGCGGCGCAGCGCGGTCAGCAGCCCCTCGATCGGCAGCGCGGTCTGCAGCGCACGGGCCAGCAGCCAGAGCCAGAGCGGGTCGGCCAGCAAGGCCTGGCTGGCCGGGTCCTGCAGCGCCGCGGCGAGGGCATTGCCGTCCGGAGTCTGTGCCGCCGCCATCAAGGCGCCGAGACCGGGATGCAGCCTGATGGCCGAAAGCACCGGCGCAGCGATGTCGAGCGGGCTAACGTCGTCGGCCCGCAGCAGGCTCAGCAAGGTGGCGCGCGCCGGCTCGCCCGCGCCGGAGAGATCGGCCCCGGCCAGTGCTTGCGCCAGGGCCAGGCGGTGGCGGCGCGTGGACTGCGCCTGCAGGGCCTGAAAGTGGAGCTGCAGCGCCTCCTGTGGACGCCCCGCGCGGCCGAGCGCCAGCCCCATGCGGTGTGCCAGACTGCCGTCACCCGGTGCCGCCTGCCAGGCCCGCCGGTAGGCCTGGCTGGCGCCGGCAAGGTCGCCAGCCGCGAGCGCGGCCAGGGCCTGTTGCAGGGCGGCCTCCGCAGCCGGCTTAGAAGCGCTTTCGTTGCTGTCCATGTCGGCAGACAAAGCAAGCGGCGGCGGATTTGGCAAGCACGCGGGAACTGCCCGCAAACAGAAAGGGCGGCCCGCCTACGAAGCGGGCCGCCCTCTCGTTCAGGAACGCTCTCGGGGTCCGCCTAGGCGACCGCCGCGTTGCGGCTGGCCTCCTCCTTGCGAGCGGCGTTCAGGTTCTCGGCGATCAGGAAGGCCAGCTCCAGCGCCTGGCTGGCGTTGAGTCTGGGATCGCAGTGGGTGTGGTAGCGGTCGGCCAGGGTCTCGTCGGTGATCGCCTGGGCACCACCGGTGCACTCGGTCACCTCCTTGCCGGTCATCTCCACGTGCACGCCGCCGGGATAGGCGCCCTCGCCGCGCATCACGTTGAAGAAGCCCTCGACCTCGGACAGGATCCGGTCGAAGGGCCGGGTCTTGAAGCCGCTGGACGACTTGATGGTATTGCCGTGCATCGGATCGCAGGACCAGATCACCTTGCGGCCGGCCTTCTTCACCGCACGCACCAGCGGCGGCAGGGCCTTCTCGACCTTATCCGAGCCCATGCGGCTGATCAGGGTCAGGCGGCCGGCCTCGTTCTCCGGATCCAGGCGGTCGATCAGGCGCAGCAAGTCGTCCGGTTGCAGGGTCGGCCCGCACTTCATGCCGATCGGGTTCTTGATGCCGCGCATGAACTCGACGTGGGCGCCGTCCAGGTCGCGGGTGCGCTCGCCGATCCAGATCAGGTGCGCCGAGCAGTCGTACCACTGCCCGGTCAGGCTGTCGGTGCGGGTCAGCGCCTCCTCGTAGCTCAGCAGCAGCGCCTCGTGGCTGGTGTAGAAGCTGGTCTCGCGGAGCTGCGGCACGCTCTCGGCGGTCAGGCCGCAGGCCGACATGAAGGCCACCGCCTCGTCGATGCGGTTGGCCATGTCTTCGTAGCGCGCGCCCTGCGGCGAGTCGGCGACGAAGCTCATGTTCCACTGGTGCACCTTGTGCAGGTCGGCGAAACCGCCGCTGGCGAAGGCGCGCAGCAGGTTCAGGCTGGAGGCCGCCTGGTGATAGGCGCGCAGCATGCGGTTCGGATCGGGCTCACGCGCGCCGGCCTCGAAGGCGATGTCGTTGACGATGTCGCCGCGATAGCTCGGCAGCTCCACGCCGCCCACCGTCTCGGTATCGGCCGAGCGGGGCTTGGCGAACTGGCCGGCCATGCGGCCGACCTTCACCACCGGGCAGGAGGCGCCGAAGGTCAGCGCGACCGCCATCTGCAGCAGCACCCGGAAGGTGTCGCGGATGGTGTTGGCATGAAACTCGGCAAAGGACTCGGCACAGTCGCCGCCCTGGAGGAGAAAGGCCTCGCCATTCGCCACCTTGGCAAGCTCCGCCTTCAGGCGGCGCGCCTCACCGGCGAAGACGAGCGGCGGCTGTTGGGCCAACTCGCTCTCCACCGCTTGCAGGGCCGCCTGATCGGCGTAGGTCGGCACCTGCTTGATTTCCTTGCCGCGCCAACTGCGCGGGTTCCAGCTTTCCACCATCTCTCGGGTCTCTTCTTCGGCTTAGTCTTTTGGCCCCGGCCAGCCGGCGGCTGCAGGGGCCGCGACCATAATGCCAAGATGGGCAGAAATCCACCAAGAGCTAGCACCAGGGGCGAACAGGGCCGCTATGCGGTCACACCATCGCTCAGCTGTTGCAGGAATGCGCCATAGGTCTCCTCGCCCTGGGCGCCGCTCAGCAGGTAGCGGCCCTGGAAGATCATCGCCGGAACGCCGTGGATGCCCTTCTGCAGCCAGTAGGCCTCCACCTGCCGCACCTCCTCGGCATAGCGCTCCTCGGCCAGCACGGCAGCGGCCTCGGTCTCGTCCAGACCGGCACGGCCGGCGGCCGCGATCAGCACCGCGGGGTCGTCGACGCACTCCCGGCGCTGGAAATAGCTCTCGAAGAGCGCGAGCTTGAGGTCGGTCGCCCTGCCCGCCCGGTCGGCCCAGTGCAGTAGCCGGTGCGCCTTGAAGGTGTTCCAGATCCGCATGCCCGGAAAGTAGTCCATCGGGAAGCCGAGGCCCTCGCCCAGCGCCGTCAGGCGTGCCCGCGCGGCCTGGCTCTGCTCGGGCGTCGAGCCGTACTTCTCGGCCACGTGCTCGCCCAGTTCCTGGCCCTCCGGCCCCATGTGGGGGTTCAGCTCGAAGGGGTGCCAATGGATCTCGGCCTGCTGGCCACGGGCCTCCAATGCCCGGCTGAGCTGACGATAGCCGACGATGCACCAGGGACAGACCACGTCGGAGACGATGTCGATCCTGAGCGCTGCGTTCTCGTCCTGGGGGCCTTCCTGGTCCATGGTTCGTCCTCGCTTTCATCTCGGCTCGCGACCGGCCGTCAGATCATCGGAGTACCGCTGAGCGGACTGGCCAGACATCTCTCTACGCATTAGGCTAACCCCCCGCCGCCGAACAGGTTTTCGGCGGTGGGCGCTGCGTACTGCCCTGCCTGGCAGTGCGCGGTACTTTCGACGGGAACGGCAAGAGGTACCTGCATGAAGCAGCCACGCATCGACGATGGCTCGCTCGAGGTCCGGCTACCGACCTCGAGAATCCTGGAGCGTCTGCTCGACGAGGCCGAAGGAGAGGGCATTACCCTGGAGTGGATCGTGGCCCACCTGCGCGATCGCTCCTTCGGCATCGTCATGCTGCTGATCGCCCTGGTCGGTCTGGTGCCGGGTATCGCGACGATAGCCGGCCTCTTGCTGGCGGTTCCGGCGGTGCAAATGATCCTGGCCCACCACGGCCCGGTGCTACCAAGGGTCGTGGGCCGGCGGCGGATCTCGCGGCGCGGCTTCGAGAAGCTGGTGCTGCGCCTGATCCCGGTGCTGCGCTGGATGGAGCGCTTCGTGCGGCCACGCTGGAGCACCCCGATCGAATCGACCAAGCGGGCGGTCGGCTTCGTCATCCTGCTGCTCTGCGTCACCCTGCTGGCCCCTATTCCCTTCAGTCACGTGCTGCCGCTGCTGTCGGTCATGCTGCTCGCCTTCGCCTTCCTGGAGGAGGATGGCATCTGCCTGGCCCTCGCCCTCTTCCTGGCGCTGGTCTCGATCGCGGTCTCCATCGCTACGGTCTGGGGAACGGTCGAGGCGGGGCTGTTGCTCTAGCCTGCTACTCCGCCGCCATGCGGGTCTGATCGGGAACCGGCTCGCGCATGGTGACGAACTCCTCGGCCGAGGTCGGGTGGATGCCGACCGTGGCGTCGAAGTCGCGCTTGGTGGCGCCAGCCTTGATCGCCACCGCGATGCCCTGCAGCATCTCCGGCGTGTCGAGGCCGACCATGTGGCAGCCCACCACCTTCTGGCTCGCCCGCTCGACCACCAGCTTCATCAGGGTCTTCTCCTGATTGTCGGTCAGGGTGAAGCGCATCGGCCGGAAGGTGGAGCGGTAGATGTCGAGCGTTCCCAGCTTGGCCCGCGCCTCCTCCTCGGTCAGGCCGACCGAGGCCACCGGCGGCTGGCTGAAGACGGCCGAGGGAATGTTGCTGTGGTCCATCGGCGTGGGCTCGTTCAGGAAGAGCGTGCGGCTGAGCGCCATGGCCTCCGCGATCGCCACCGGGGTGAGCTGCACCCGGTCGGTCAGGTCGCCCAGCGCGAAGATCGAGGGCAGGTTGGTGCGCGAGAAGGCATCGACCTTGATCGCACCGCTCTCGGTCAGGTGCACGCCCGCCTCCTCCAGGCCCAGGCCCTGGGTGTAGGGCTCGCGGCCGGTGGCATAGACCACGGCGTCGAAGCACTCGACCCTGCCGTCGGTGAAGGCGACCTCCAGGCCCTGCGGCGTCTTGCGGGTCTCCTCGATGATCTGGTTGAAGATCAGATGGATGCCCTTCTTGGCCATCTCCTCGCCGAGGAAGCCGCGCACGTCGTCGTCGAAGCCGCGCAGCAGCTTGGGACCACGGTAGATCAGGGTGGTGTCGGCGCCCAGGCCGTTGAAGACGCCGGCGAACTCGACGGCGATGTAGCCGCCGCCGGCGAGCAGCACCTTCTTCGGCATCTCCGGCAGGAAGAAGAGGTCGTCGGAGACATAGCCCAGCTCGCTGCCCGGCGCCTCCGGACGGGTCGGGCGGCCGCCGGTGGCCACCACGATGCGCTCGGCGGTGTAGCGCTTGCCGCCGACCGAGACGGTGTGCGGGTCCAGCAGCACCGCCCTGCCCTCGTGCACCGTCACCCCGGCATTGGCCAGCAGCTTGCCATAGATGCCGTTGAGCCGCTTGATCTCCTTGTCCTTGTTGGCGATCAGGGTCGACCAGTCGAAGCGGCTCTCGCCGACGCTCCAGCCGTAGCCGTCGGCGTCATGAAAGTCCTCTCGGAAGTGCGAGGCGAAGACCATCAGCTTCTTGGGCACGCAGCCGATGTTGACGCAGGTACCGCCCAGCCAGCGCTCTTCCGCGACCGCGACCCTGGCCCCGTAGGTGGCCGACATGCGGGCCATTCGGACGCCGGCCGAACCGGCGCCGATCACGTAGAGGTCGTAGTCGTAGGCGCTCATCTCTGTTCGCTCTCCTTGCTCCGGCTGTACCGCTTTACCGGTCAGATGGCGCGGGCGGCCTGCTTCGGCTAGGTCCCGGCGAGCACAGCGCCTGCGACGGCAGATAACAGGACCACCAACCAGGGCGGCACGCGCCAGCCCTCTAACAGCAGCAGGGCGACGGCGGCAATGGCAAAGTCCCGGGGGCCGCGGACGCCGGCGACGAAGACCGGGTCGTAGAGCGCGGCCAGCAGCAGCCCCACCACCGCGGCGTTGACCCCGGTCATGGCCGCGCGCACCCCCGGCCGGTGGCGCAGGAGTTGCCAGAAGGGCAGCGCCGCGAAGACCAGCAGGAAGGAGGGCAGGAAGATCGCCAGCAGGGCCAGCAGGGCGCCGGCAACGCCGTTCGGCGCGGGCTCCAGGCTGGCCCCCAGGAAGGCGGAGAAGCTGAGCAGCGGCCCCGGTACGGCCTGCGCTGCGCCATAGCCGGCCAGGAAATCGGTCTGGTCGATCCAGCCGGGCGCCACCACCGAGGACTCCAGAAGAGGCAACACGACGTGGCCGCCGCCGAAGATCAGCGAACCGGAGCGGTAGAAGGCCGAGGCGACCGCCAGAGCCTGGCTGGGAAAGACGGCGGCCAGCAGTGGCAACAGGCCCAGCAAGGCCAGGAAGAGCAGGAAGCAGAGGCTTGCCACGCGGCGCCCGATCGGCACCACCAGAACGGCGCCCTCCTCCGGCTGCTTGCCCTTGCCGAAGAACAGCAGCCCCAGCAGCGCGCCCGCCAGCATCGCCAGAATCTGCTCCCAGGGGCTGTCCCAGAACAGCAGCAGCGCGGTCACCGCCAGCGCCAGGCTAAGGCGCCGTCTGTCCGGCGTCAGGCTGCGTGCCATGGCCCAGACCGCCTGGGCCACGACGGCGACGGCGGCGAGCTTCAGCCCGTGCAGCCAGCCGGTGCCGAACAGCCCTTCCAGGCCGCCCAAGCCATAGGCGAAGAGCAACATCAGCAGGGCGGAGGGCAGGGTGAATCCGGTCCAGGCCGCGAGCGCGCCCATGGGGCCGGCACGGGTCAGCCCGATGGCGATGCCGACCTGGCTGGAAGCCGGGCCGGGCAGGAACTGGGAAAGCGCCACCAGTTCGCCGTAGGTCCGCTCGTCGAGCCAGGCCAGCCGTTCGACGATGGCGCGGCGGAAGTAGCCCAGATGCGCGACGGGCCCACCGAAAGAGGTGAGCCCGAGCTTCAGAAAGACCAGGAAGACCTCGCGGGCGGAGCCCTGTCGCGCCACGCCCGCGGGACCTTCGATCGGGAGGCTTAGACGCCGCCCATGCAGAGGTACTTGATCTCCAGGTAGTCGTCGATGCCGTACTTGGAGCCCTCGCGGCCGACACCGCTCTCCTTGACGCCGCCGAAGGGGGCGACCTCGGTGGAGATGATGCCGGTGTTGATGCCGACGATGCCGGTCTCCAGGCCCTCGGACACGCGCCACACGCGGCCCAGGTCACGGGCGTAGAAGTAGGCGGCCAGGCCGAAGACCGTGTCGTTGGCGAGTGCCACGCCCTCTTCCTCGGTCTCGAACTTGAACAGCGGGGCCACCGGACCGAAGGTCTCCTCGTAGGTCACCTTCATGTCGGTGGTGACGCCGGTCAGCACGGTCGGCTGGAAGAAGGTGCCGCCCAGCTCGCTGCGCACGCCGCCGGCGACGACCGCAGCCCCCTTGGAAACGGCGTCGGTGACGTGCTCCTCGACCTTCTCCAGCGCCTGGGCATCGATCAGCGGACCGACGCTGACGCCCTCCTCCATGCCGTTGCCGACCTTCATCGCCTGCACCTTGGCGGCCAGCTTCTCGGCGAAGGCATCATAGACGCCCTTCTGCACCAGGATGCGGTTGGCGCAAACGCAGGTCTGCCCGGTGTTGCGGAACTTCGACATCATCGCGCCCTCGACCGCGGCGTCGAGGTCGGCGTCGTCGAAGACCAGGAAGGGCGCGTTGCCGCCCAGCTCCATCGAGGTCTTCTTCACCGTCGCGGCGCACTGCTCCATCAGGATCTTGCCGACCTCGGTGGAGCCGGTGAAGGTGAGCTTGCGCACGATGGGGTTGGAGGTCATCTCGCCACCGATGGCACCCGACGAGCCGGTGACGACCGAGAGGATGCCGGCCGGGATGCCGGCCCGCTCGGCCAGCTCACAGAGGGCGAGCGCCGAATAGGGCGTGGCGGTGGCGGGCTTGATCACCATCGGGCAGCCGGCGGCCAGCGCCGGGCCGGCCTTGCGGGTGATCATGGCGTTAGGGAAGTTCCAGGGGGTGATCGCCGCGGTGACACCGATCGGCTGCTTGATCACCACGATGCGCTTGTCGGCCTGGTGCGCCGGGATCACGTCGCCGTAGATGCGCTTGCCTTCCTCAGCGAACCACTCGATGAAGGAGGCACCGTAGGCGATCTCGCCCTTGGCCTCGGCCAGCGGCTTGCCCTGCTCCAGGGTCATCAGCTTGCCCAGGTCGTCCTGGTTGGCCATCATCAGCTCGAACCAGCGGCGCAGGATGTTGGCGCGCTCCTTGGCGGTCTTGGCACGCCAGGCCGGCCAGGCCTTCTCGGCCGCCTCGATGGCGCGCCGGGTCTCGGCCGCACCCATCTTCGGCACCGTGCCCAGCACCTCGCCGGTGGCGGGGTTGGTCACCTCGATGGTCTCGCCGCTGTCGGCGTCGATCCACTTGCCGTCGATGTAGCACTGCTGGCGGAACAGGCTCATGTCCTTGAGTTGGGGCGTGCTAACGGCTTTATCCTGCAGCTTGGCGGACATAGAGGTCGCTCCTTTTTAGAAATGTTGTTTGGCTATGCGGTCGCCAGCCCCCTCGACGCGAGGCAGCGGCGAGACCACATTCTCGCTACAAATAGGGAATTGAATGCGGCTTGGCTAGCGTCAGCTGGTGCATCGCATCCTTGCCGAATTGGAGACTTCGTAACGTGCGCAGCTTGCCCTTGTCCGTGATCGCCGCCGTGCCGCTGGCCGCTGCACTGCTTTTCGCCACAGGAATCGCCCTGGCCGGGCCCGGGCGCGGAACCGGCTGGCTGTCCACCAAGAGCGAGATCGAGGCCGCGGTCAGCGACGCCACCCATGTGCGCAGCCGCACGGACGGCAGCGACGAGGTCGAGTACCACAGCGCCGACGGGCGGGTAGCCTATTTCTGGGACGGCTGCATCTGGTCGGGCACCTGGTGGGTCCAGGACGAGGCCATCTGCTATTCCTACCCCATGCTTTCGGGCGATATGGCGCACTGCTTCTACCTGCGCCAGGGGCCGGCCGGTCTGGAGTACTGGTCGGTGGACGAGCAGGACGCGAGTCAGCCGCTGGCCTGGGTCAAGAGCAAGCTGAAGGGCAATGCCCGCGACCTGGCGATGGACTCCGGCGGCCGCTGTCAGGATATCTGATGACCTCTTTCCTTCACGTTCTGGGCGTCTCTGCGCTGCTGCTCGCCTTTGCCGGCCCGCTGGCAGTCGGCCCGCTGGCCGCAGACGAGGCGCAACCCGAGGCAGCGCCCGAAACCGCTCAACCGGAAGCGGACCAACCGGACGCGCCTCAGGCCAAAACACCGGGAGAGCTCTCCACGCCGCTGGAGCGGCACTGGAAAAACCGCATCACCGGCGTCGAGACGCTGGAGGCGCTGGTCAAGAACCGCACCCAGTACCGCACCCGCTCCGACGGCTCCTTCGAGGTGGAGTATCAGAGCCCCGACGGCATCAGCGCCTACCTCTGGGAGGGCTGCGTGATCCGCGGCGAGTGGTGGACGACCGAGGACGAGATCTGCTTCTTCTACCCCGACAACGACCTGCAGGGACCGCACTGCTTCTACATCGAGAAGGGCGAGAAGGGGCTGGAGTTCTGGTGGTCGGGCAATCCCTTCGCCACCGAGCCCACCGCCACCACGGTGCGTGACGTAGAGGGCAACAGCGAGCAGCTCCCCGTCGGCGTCAACGGCGAGTGCGTGGTGTCCTGAGCGAAAGGGAGTACCCAACGCGATGGAACTGAACGCCGACTTCTCCCAGCGGGTGCTGGTGCATGCCGCGGATCTGGCCTGGACGGCTTCGCCGATGCCGGGCGTCGACCGGCGTATGCTGGACCGCATCGGCGCCGAGGTGGCCCGCGCCACCTCCGTCGTCCGCTACCAGCCGGGCAGCCACTTCTCGCCCCACGTCCACGACGGCGGCGAGGAGTTCCTGGTGCTGGAGGGCGTGTTCCAGGACGAGCACGGCGACTTTCCGGCCGGGGCCTATATCCGCAACCCGCCGACCTCGCGCCACACGCCGGGCTCGGAGGGCGGCTGCACCATCCTGGTAAAGCTCTGGCAGTTCGACCTGGCCGACCGCAGCCACGTCCGCATCGACACCACCAAGATCGGCGCCGTCCCCGACCGTAACCGCCCCGGCGTCGCCGTCACCCCGCTGTTCAAGGACAGCCACGAGGAGGTGCGGATCGAGACCTGGGAGCCGGGCGCGCAGGTGCCTCTGGACGCCGCCGATGGCCTGGAGCTTTTCGTACTGGAAGGCGGCCTGGAGGAAGGCGGCGACAGCCTGCGCCCGCAGTCCTGGCTGCGCCTGCCGCCCGACAGCCGCAGCACCGCCACCGCCGGCCCCGAGGGCGCCCGACTCTGGGTCAAGTCGGGACATTTGCGAGAGGTCTCGGCCCCCGGCCAGAGCTAGGCAGTCTTCGGCGCGCCAGCCAGCGTCTCAGCGATCCAATCCAGGGCGCAACGCACCCGCGCCAGGTCCCTTAAGGCCGGATGCACCATGGTCCAGACCTCGCGCCGGAGGCAGGGCGGTCCGGCGGCCACGATCTCCGGCTCGCCGGCAAGCAGACCCGTCGGCAGCAGGGCCTTGCCCAGGCCGGCTCGCACCGCCTGCAGCAGCGCCTCCCCGTCGTTCACCTTGAGCCCCAGGATCGGTTCACCCGTCTTTACGGAGCGCTCAGCCACCCAACGAGCCTGCGGCAGCTCGGCCATGGCCTGGCCATAGGTGATCCAGGGCAGATCCTCCGTCGCCCTGCCTCTGGCCACGAAGGGCGCATAGGCCAGTCGGCCGACCCGGCGCGTGATCGCTGTCGGATCCTGCTGCGGACGAGCCAGGCGCAGCGCGATGTCGACTTCACGGCGCATGACGCTGAGCGCGCTTGGCTCGGCGATCAGTTCCACCTCCAGGCCGGGATGGCGCCGCAGGAGTCCGGGCAGGGCCGGCACCAGCAAGCGGTTCGCCAGCAGCGGCACGGCAGTCAGGCGCAGCAGACCGGCCACCGCGCTGTCCTGGCCGCGGGCCGCCGCCGCCCCGCGCTCGATCGCGGCCTCCGCCTGCTCCAGGTCCCGTAGGAGCCGGTCGCCGGCATCAGTGGGCACCAGGCTGCCGCCGCTGCGCTCGAAGAGACGCGCCCCGAGGCGCGTGCTCAGGCGCTCCAGCCGGCGCAGCACGGTGGTCTCGTTGACGCCCAGCCGCCGGGCCGCCGCGGCGAAGGAGCCGGCACGGCCCAAAGCAAGCAGTACCCGCAGATCGTCCCAGTTCAAGTCCTGCAATTTTGCAGGACTATTTGGCAAACGTTCTGGCTTCTCTTGCATGAACGCAAGGCTAGCCTGCGGAGAGTCCCAATGCCAAGGAGGTTCTCCCATGCTCTATGCCCTCTTCCTCGAGGACGATCCCGACAAGGCCGCCGCCCGAGGCCGGCTGATGCCCGACCACCTCGCCTTCCTGGAGCGCCATGCCGGCGAGATCCTGGCGGCCGGCCCGCTGCGGCAGGCCGACAGCGGTGAGGCGGCCGGCGGTCTCTGGCTGGTGGAGACCGAAAGCCCCGAGCGGGTCGAGGCACTGCTGCGCGCCGATCCCTTCTTCCCGAGCGGCCTGCGCAGATCCTGGCGCATCCTGGCCTGGACCCAGGTCTTCGCGGAAGGCAAGCGCCGCTCGCTCGGTTAGACCAAACACGTCGGTATGTAACATTCCTCTGCGTTACCGTCAGCGCAGCAATCAAGCGCCGAGTTGCCCTGATACCCCTCCCAGGAGTACACTGCGCTGTCGCCTATCCAAATGTATAGATGCTTAATTCGGCACTACACTTTCAATAAAACAACCAACGGCGGCAACGAGAACCAGCCAACGAGGGAGAAATGGGCCATGAAGACCATGTCTTTGATTGCCGGAATCGTCAGCCTCGGGACCTTGATCGGCAGTGGGGCCACCGCCGAAGACAAGGATGCGGTCCTGGCCGACGCCCTCAGCGCAGCCCCGGACGAGATCGCCATGAAGGCCACCGTGAGGGACTGGGACGGCAATGTCCTGCAGGAGGGGAGCAACGGCTATACCTGCCTGCCGACCCGGCCCGACCTGCTGGCAAGGGGAAGGGCGCCGATGTGCGTCGACAAGGAGTGGATGGCCTGGGCCAAGGCCTGGAAGAACAACGAGGTCTATCATCCGACCGAGGTGGGCATCGCCTACATGCTGGCCGGCGACGCCGGCGCCAGCAACATCACACCCAACGCCAAGGGTCCCACGTCCGACAACCAGTGGGTGGTCGAGGGGCCGCACCTGATGATCATCGTGCCGGACAACGCCGCACTCGCGGGCATCTCGACCGACCCGGAGAACGGCGGTCCCTACGTGATGTGGAAGGACACCCCCTACGCCCACATCATGGTGCCGACGACCGGCAAGTAGCAGACCCCGGTTGCCGCAACGGCGGCCCGTGTCAGCGGACCGCAGCGCGCCCCCCATCGCGAACCGGGAGGGTCAAGACCCCGGCTCGCCCAGGCCGCCGATCTTCTCGCCGATCTCGTCCAGGATCGCCGGGTCGTCGATGGTCGCCGGCATCTTCCAGGGCTTCTTGTCCGCGATCGCCACCATGGTGCCGCGCAGGATCTTGCCCGAACGGGTCTTGGGCAGGCGCTGCACCACGTGGCAGAGCTTGAAGGCGGCGACCGGTCCGATCTCCTCGCGGACCAGGGCGACGCACTCCCGCGCGATCTCCGCCTCCGGCCGGTTGCAACCGGCGTTGAGGCAGACCAGCCCCAAGGGCGCCTGGCCCTTCAGCGGGTCGGAGATGCCGATCACCGCGCACTCGGCGACGTCGGGATGGGCCGACAGCACCTCCTCCATGGCGCCGGTGGAGAGCCGGTGGCCGGCCACGTTGATGACGTCGTCGGTGCGGGCCATGATCGAGATATAGCCCTCCTCGTCGATCATCCCGGCATCGCCGGTCTGGTAGTAGCCCGGGAAGTGGTCGAGGTAGGAGCGGCGGTAGCGCTCGTCGGCGTTCCAAAGGGTCGGCAGGGTGCCCGGGGGCAGCGGCAGCTTGATCGCGATGGCGCCAAGCGTGCCGGGCGGGACCGGATGGCCGCCCTCGTCCAGCACCTCGACGGCGTAGCCCGGCATCGGCACCGCCGGCGAGCCCAGCTTGATCGGCAGTTCCTCGATGCCCAGCGGGTTGGCGGCGATGGCGAAGCCGGTCTCGGTCTGCCACCAGTGATCGATCACCGGGCGGTCCAGGTGGACCTGCGCCCACTTCACCGTGTCGGGATCGGCGCGCTCGCCGGCGAGGAAGAGCGCGGTCAGGCCGGAGAGGTCGTACTTGCCGACCTCCTTGGCCTCCGGATCCTCGCGCTTGATCGCGCGCAGGGCCGTGGGGGCGGTGAAGAGGACCTTCACCTTGTGCTCCTCGATCACCCGCCAGAAGGTGCCGGCGTCGGGCGTGCCGACCGGCTTGCCCTCGAACACCAGGGTGGTGCAGCCCATCAAAAGCGGCGCGTAGCAGATGTAGCTGTGCCCCACCACCCAGCCGACGTCGGAGGCGGCCCAGTAGACCTCGCCCGGCCCCACGCCGTAGATGTTCTGCATGGTCCAGAGCAACGAGACCATGTGGCCGCCGTTGTGGCGCACCACGCCCTTGGGCTGTCCGGTGGTGCCGGAGGTGTAGAGGATATAGAGCGGGTCGGCGCCGCCGACCGGCACGCAGTCCGCCGGCACGGCCGCGGCCACCGCCCCCTCCCAGTCCAGGTCGCGGCCTGGAATCAGATCCGCCTGCTGCTGCGGGCGCTGCAGCAGGATTACGGTCTCCGGCTTGTGGGTGGACATCTCGATGGCGTGGTCCAAGAGCGGCTTGTAGGCCACCACGCGGCCGGGCTCGAGCCCACAGGACGCGGCCAGCACCGCCTTGGGCTTGGCGTCGTCGATGCGGACCGAGAGTTCATGCGCGGCAAAGCCGCCGAAGACGACGGAGTGCACCGCGCCGATCCGCGCACAGGCCAGCATGGCGACCAGCGCCTCCGGCACCATCGGCATGTAGACGATCACGCGGTCGCCCTTGGTCACGCCGCGCGCAACGAGGGCGCCGGCCAGCCGGCTCACCTTCTCCTGCAGTTCGGCATAGCTCAAGCTCGCCTTGATGCCGGTGATCGGGCTGTCGTAGACGATCGCGGTGCGCTGTCCCGCGCCGGCGGCGACGTGGCGGTCGACCGCGTTCCAACAGGTGTTGCAGACCCCGTCCGCGAACCAGCGGTAGAAGGGGGCCTCGCTGTCGTCGAGCGCCTTGCTCGGCTTCCGGATCCAGTCGACGGCCTCGGCCGCCGCCATCCAGAAGGCCTCGGGATCATTCTGCCAGGTGGCGTAAACCTCTCGGTAGCTGGTCATGACGCATCTCCCTCTCGCTTTGTTTCTTTGCTTGCTTACGCAAATCGTCGTCGCAGACGAACCCGTCTGCTCGGGATTTGCTCAAGTGTCGGCGGGGATTGTCGTTGGGTTCAGGCGGCGGTGCCGACGCGTTGGCGGGCCTCCAGGATCAGATCCAGGATGCGGTGCGCCGCCTCGGGGATGTTGGTGCCGGGACCGAAGATCGCCTTGACCCCGGCCTTGCGCAGGAAGTCGTAGTCCTGCTGCGGGATCACCCCGCCGCAGATCACCAGGATCTCCTCCGCGCCCTCGGCCTTCAGCGCCTCGATGAGGGCCGGTGCCAGGGTGCGATGGCCGGCGGCCTGGCTGGAGATGCCGACCACGTGCACGTCGTTGTCGACGGCGTCCCGCGCCGCCTCCTCCGGGGTCTGGAACAGCGGCCCGACATCAACGTCGAAGCCGATGTCGGCGAAGGCGGTGGCGATCACCTTGGCGCCGCGGTCGTGGCCGTCCTGGCCCATCTTCACCACCAGCATGCGCGGGCGTCGGCCCTCGACCTCTGCGAAGGTCTCGACCGCGCGCTGGATCTTCTCGAACTCGGGATCGCCGGCATAGGCGGCGCCGTAGACGCCGCTCAAGGTCTTCACCTCGGCCCGATGGCGGCCGAAGACCCGCTCCATCGCGTCGGAGATCTCACCGACCGTGGCCCGTGCACGAGCTGCCTCGACGGCCAGCTCCAACAGGTTATCGCTGCCCTTGGCGCCGGTCTCCAGCGCCGCCAGCGCGGCATCGCAGGCGGCCTGGTCGCGGGTCTCGCGCACCTTGCGCAGGCGCTCGACCTGGGCCGCGCGGACCTTGGCGTTGTCGATCTGCAGCACGTCGACCGAGCCTTCTTCCTCGGAGCGGAACTTGTTGACCCCGACGATCACCTCCTCGCCGCGGTCGATGCGGGCCTGGCGCTCGGCCGCGGCCTGCTCGATGCGCAGCTTGGGCATGCCGGAGGCCACCGCCTTGGTCATGCCGCCCAGCTCCTCGACCTCGCCCATCAGGCCGCGCGCCTCCCGGCAGAGCGCGTCGGTCAGCGCCTCCAGGTAGTAGGAGCCGGCCAGCGGGTCGACCACCTTGGTCACCCCGGTCTCGTTCTGCAGGACCAGCTGGGTGTTGCGCGCGATCCGGGCCGAGAACTCGGTCGGCAGGCCGATCGCCTCGTCGAAGGCGTTGGTGTGCAGCGACTGGGTGCCGCCCAGCACCGCGGCCAGCGCCTCATAGGCGGTGCGCACCACGTTGGTGTAGGGCTCCTGCTCGGTCAGCGACCAGCCGCTGGTCTGGCAGTGGGTGCGCAGCATCTTGGAGCGCGGGTCCTTGGCGCCGAAGCCCTCCATGATCTCGGCCCAGAGCGTGCGCGCGGCACGCAGCTTCGCCACCTCCATGAAGAAGTTCATGCCGATGCAGAAGAAGAAGGAGAGCCGGCCGGCGAAGCGGTCCACGTCCATGCCGCGGGCCAGCGCCGCCTTCACGTACTCCTTGCCGTCGGCCAGGGTGAAGGCCAGTTCCTGCACCAGGTTGGCGCCGGCCTCCTGCATGTGATAGCCGCTGATCGAGATCGAGTTGAAGCGCGGCATCTCCTTGGCCGTGTAGGCGATGATGTCGGCGACGATCCGCATCGAGGGCTCGGGCGGGTAGATGTAGGTGTTGCGGACCATGAACTCCTTCAGCACGTCGTTCTGGATCGTGCCGCTGAGCTGGGCGCGCTCGACCCCCTGCTCCTCGCCGGCGACGATGAAGCTGGCCAGCACCGGGATCACCGCGCCGTTCATGGTCATCGAGACCGAGACCTGATCCAGCGGGATCTGGTCGAAGAGGATCTTCATGTCCTCCACCGAATCGATCGCCACGCCGGCCTTGCCGACGTCGCCGATCACCCGCGGATGGTCGCTGTCGTAACCGCGGTGGGTCGCCAGGTCGAAGGCCACCGAGCAGCCCTGCTGCCCGGCCGCCAGCGCCTTGCGGTAGAAGGCGTTGCTCTCCTCGGCGGTGGAGAAGCCGGCGTACTGCCGGATGGTCCAGGGCCGCCCGGTGTACATCGAGGCGCGCACGCCGCGGGTGAAGGGGGCGGCCCCCGGCAGCTGATCCAGATGCGCCAGACCCTCCAGGTCGGCGGCGGTGTAGAGCGGCTTCACCGCGATTCCCTCCGGCGTCTGCCAGGTCAGTTGCTCGACGTCCCGTCCCTTCAGCTCCTTGGCCACCCGGGCTTGCCAGGCAGCCAGATCCTCCCGCTTTTCGCTCATAGCTCGAACTCCATGATGACCTCGTCAACCGCGAGGCTGGCGCCGACCTCGGCCTTGATTTCCTTCACCACGCCGGCGCGCTCGGCGCGCAGGGTGTTCTCCATCTTCATCGCCTCGACCACGGCCAGAGCCTGGCCCTGCTCGACCCGGTCGCCGGCGGCGACTGCGAGGCGCACCAGGGCGCCCGGCATCGGGCAGAGCAGCAGGTTGGAGGTGTCGGGCGGCAGCTTCACCGGCATCAGGCGGGCAAGCTCCGCCTGGCGCGCGCTGCGGGCCACAACCCGTAGGTCCAGCCCGCGCCAGCGCAGCCGGAAGCCCTCGACCGCCGGCTCCACCTTGACCGTCATCACCAGGCCGCCGAAGTCGGCCTCGGCCAGGCTGCGCCCCGGCTGCCAGGTCAGCGCCAGGTCGGTGCCGTCGGCGAAGTGCAGGCGCCCCGTCTCGGCGCTCTCCAGCTCGGCTTCGATCCAGGTCTGGCCGATCTGCACCGACCAGGCGCGATGCTGCACCGGACGGAAGCGCCGCATGCGGCCGGTGATGGCCTGGTGGTGGCTGGCGTCGGCCAGGGTCAGGCCGATGGCGATCTGCGCCAGGCGGCCGGCCGCCGCCTCGCCGAGTGCGGCACCCTGGAAGCCCTCGGGGAACTCCTCGGCGATAAAGGCGGTGGAGAGCCGGCCCTCGACGAAGCGCGGGTGGTCCATGACCGCGGCCAGGAAGGGCAGGTTGTGACCGATACCCTCGACCTCGAAGTGGTCCAGCGCGGCGCGCATGGCCTCGATCGCGGCGGCGCGATCCTCGCCCCAGGTGCAGAGCTTGGCGATCATCGGGTCGTAGAACATCGAGATCTCGCCCCCCTCGTCGACGCCGGTGTCGTTGCGCACCAGGCTGCCGTCGGTCCTCCGCCCCTCGGCCGGCGGGCGATAGCGGGTGAGCCGTCCGGTGGAGGGCAGGAAGCCGCGATAGGGATCCTCGGCGTAGAGCCGGTTCTCGATCGCCCAGCCGGTGAGCTTCACCTGCTCCTGGGTGAGGGTCAGGGGCTCGCCGGCGGCCACCCGGATCATCTGCTCGACAAGGTCGATGCCGGTGATGAGTTCGGTCACCGGATGCTCGACTTGCAGGCGGGTGTTCATCTCCAGGAAGTAGAAGTTGCGGTCCTTGTCGACGATGAACTCGACCGTGCCGGCGGAGCAGTAGTCGACCGCCCTGGCCAGTGCCACGGCCTCCTCGCCCATCGCCTTACGGGTCTCGGGGTCGAGGAAGGGCGAGGGTGCCTCTTCCACGACCTTCTGGTTGCGCCGCTGGATCGAGCATTCGCGCTCGCCCAGGTAGATCAGGTTGCCATGGCTGTCGCCCAGCACCTGGATCTCGATGTGGCGCGGCTCCTCGATGAACTTCTCGATAAAGATGCGGTCGTCGCCGAAGCTGGAGGCCGCCTCCGACTTGGAGGAGAGAAAGCCTTCCCTGGCCTCCTGGTCGTTCCAGGCGATGCGCATGCCCTTGCCGCCGCCGCCGGCCGAGGCCTTGATCATCACCGGATAGCCGATCTCGCCGGCGATCTCGACCGCCCGCTCGGCATCCTCGATCAGGCCCATGTAGCCGGGCACGGTGGAAACGCCGGCCTCGGCCGCCAGCTTCTTCGAGGTGATCTTGTCGCCCATCGCCTCGATGGCGCCGACCGGCGGACCGATGAAGGCCACTCCCGCCTCGGCCAGGGCCTGGGCGAAGGCGGCCCGCTCGGAGAGGAAGCCATAGCCGGGATGGACGGCGTCCGCACCAGTCTGCTTCACCGCGGCCAGAATCTTGTCGATCACCAGGTAGCTCTCGGCAGAGGCCGCCGGGCCGATGGCGACCTTCTCGTCGGCCATGCGCACGTGGACGGCGTCGGCGTCGGCCTCGGAGTAGACGGCGACGGTGGCGATGCCCATACGCTTGGCCGTCTTCATCACCCGGCAGGCGATCTCGCCGCGGTTGGCGATCAGGATCTTCTTGAACATGCTGGTTCCCTCGCCGCGCTAGAGCGGAATGTTGTCGTGCTTCCTGAAGGGCTCGTCGGTCTTCTTGTCCTTCAGGGCGGCAAAGGCACGGCTGACCCGACGGCGGGTGCTGTGCGGCATGATCACCTCGTCGACGAAGCCGCGCTCGGCGGCGACGAAGGGATTGGCGAAGCGGTCCTCGTAGTCCTTGGTGCGTGCCGCGATCTTCTCCTTGTCACCCAGTTCGGAGCGATAAAGGATCTCGACCGCGCCCTTGGCGCCCATCACCGCGATCTCGGCCGAGGGCCAGGCGTAGTTCACGTCGGCGCCGATGTGCTGCGAGGCCATGACGTCGTAGGCGCCGCCGTAGGCCTTGCGGGTGATCACCGTCACCATCGGCACGGTAGCCTGGGCATAGGCGAACAGCAGCTTGGCACCGTGCTTGATGACGCCGCCGTACTCCTGCGCCGTGCCTGGCAGGAAGCCCGGCACGTCGACGAAGGTGAGGATCGGGATGTTGAAGGCGTCGCAGAAGCGCACGAAGCGCGCGGCCTTGCGGCTGGAGTCGATGTCCAGACAGCCGGCCAGCACCATCGGCTGGTTGGCCACCACGCCGACGGTCGAGCCCTCGAGGCGGACGAAGCCGGTCAGGATGTTGCGGGCGAAGGCCGGCTGGATCTCGAAGAAGTCGCCGTTGTCGGCCACTTTCCGGATCAGCTCGTGCATGTCGTAGGGCTGGTTGGCGTTGGGCGGCACCAGGGTGTCGAGGCTGAGCTCGACCCGGTCGGGATCGTCCAGCAGCGGCAGCTCCGGCGGATCCTGGCGTGCCGAGAGCGGCAGGAAGTCGACCAGGCGGCGCACCTGCGCCAACGCCTCCACGTCGTTCTCGAAGGCCAGGTCCGCGACCGAGGATTTGGAGGTGTGGGTCTTGGCCCCGCCCAGCTCCTCGGCCGTGACGATCTCGTTGGTGACCGTCTTCACCACGTCGGGGCCGGTGACGAACATGTAGGAGCTGTCCTTCACCATGAAGATGAAGTCGGTCATGGCCGGCGAGTAGACCGCGCCGCCGGCACAGGGCCCCATGATGACGGAGATCTGCGGCACCACGCCCGAGGCGCGCACGTTGCGCTTGAAGACCTCGGCATAGCCGGCGAGCGAGGCCACGCCCTCCTGGATGCGGGCACCGCCGGAATCGTTCAGCCCGATGATCGGCGCACCGTTCTGCACCGCCTTGTCCATGATCTTGCATATCTTCTGGGCGTGGGTCTCGGAGAGCGAGCCACCGAAGACGGTGAAGTCCTGGCTGAAGACATAGACCAGGCGGCCGTTGATCGTGCCCCAGCCGGTCACCACGCCGTCGCCGGAGACGGTCTGCTCACCCATGCCGAAATCCTGGCAGCGGTGACTGACGAAGGTGTCGTATTCCTCGAAGGAGCCCTCGTCGAGCAGCAGCTCCAGCCGCTCGCGCGCGGTGAGCTTGCCCTTGGCATGCTGCGCGTCGATGCGGCGCTGACCGCCACCCAGGCGAGCCTCGTCGCGACGCTGCTGCAGCTTTTCCAGAATTTCCTGCATGGAGATGACCTCAGATCTTGGAAGCGCGGAACAGAGCGGCCGCGGCGAGTCCGGCGAGTGCCGCCTTCACCAGATCGCCCAGCACGAAGGGATAGAGCCCCCAGGCCAGCAGCGGCTGGTCGAAACCCAGCACCAGGCCGAGCTGCAGCAGGCCGGTCGGATAGACCAGCAGCGCGCCGGTGAGCGAGACCGCCAGGCAGCCGAACAGCCCCCGGGTCCAGCCGCGGTCGCGGGCCCAGCCGCAGAAGCCGGCGGCGATGAGGAAGCCGACAAGATAGCCGCCGGTCGGCCCGATCAGCACGCCCGGTCCACCGGCCCCGCCGGCGAAGAGCGGCAGGCCGGCCAGGCCGGCAGCCAGGAAGCCGGCGACCGCGGCCAGAGCGCCGGTGCGGCCAAGCGCCAGGCCGACACCGATCACTGCCAGGGTCTGCAGGGTCATCGGCACGGGATAGAAGGGCACCTCGATCTGCGAGGCCGCGACCAAGGCGGCAATTCCGGCGAGGATGCCGGCAGCGCGGCGCAGGCTTGTGGCCGGGCGGCGGGTGTGTGTCGAGAGAGACTTTGCAAACACTTTGCATCCTCCGCAGCGTGCCTTGGTTTCGCAGGCTTGCCTTTCCCGGCGGCCGCTTCATTGCGGTTACATGGCCGGCGCCTGCTTGATGGCGCCCCTTTGCCATTGAACGCGGCGCAGGAAAAGGGCTAGACAGGCGTAGATGCAATCATTTGCGAATTGCGTATTGCAAACTGCAAAATAGCGAACAGACGATGCAAGGACGTAAACTCTTCGCCGGTGCCAAGCTGCGCAACCTGCGTCAGGCAGAGGGCCTGACCCAGCGCGCCTTCGCCGACCGGCTGGGTCTCTCCACCAGCTATCTGAACCAGATCGAGAACAACCAGCGGCCGGTCTCGGCGGCGGTGATCCTGGCCCTGGTCGACGCCTTCAACATCGACGTCGCGCGCTTCGCCGCCGACGAGGGCGAGCGCATCGCCGCCGACCTGCACGAGGCGCTGGTCGATCCCCTCTTCGACGACCGCCGCCCCTCGCGGCAGGAGCTGAAGATGGCGATCTCCAACACCCCCGACTTCGCCCAGGCCTTCCTGCTGCTGCATCGCGCCTACCAGAACTCCAAGGAACGTCTGGCCTCCTTGAACGACGTGTTGCAGCAGGAGGCGGTGGCGACCGCCCCCCTGCCCTACGAGGAGGTGCGCGACTTCTTCCACTACAACGACAACTACGTCGACTGGCTCGACCGCGGCGCCGAAGCCCTGGCCAAGGAGATGGGGGTCGAGGGCGCCAACCACGCGGCCAAGGGGATCGAGCGGCTGGAGAGCCGGCACGGCATCCGCGTGGCGCTGGAGCGCGGCCGCATGGCCGGCGACCTCTTCCGTGCCTTCGACCCCGAGGCCCGGCAGCTCCGCATCAACGCCGACATGCCGCTCTCCAGCCAGAGCTTCCAGATCTGGCAGCAGATCGCGCTCTTGGAGGAGGAGGAGACCATCGAGGCGATCCTGAACGACGGCAAGTTCCGCAGCAAGGAGGCGCGCGCCATCGCCAAGATGGGGCTCGCCAACTTCTTCGCGGGGGCGGCGATCCTGCCCTACGGTCCCTTCCTGGAGGCGGCGCGCCGGCTACGCCACGACATCGAGCTCCTGGCCGACAGCTTCGGCGCCAGCCTGGAGCAGGTGGCCCACCGCCTCTCCACCCTGCAGCGGCCGGGCGCGCGCGGCGTGCCCTTCTTCTTCGTGCGGGTCGACCGCGCCGGCACCATCACCAAGCGGCACAGCGCGACCCGCCTGCAGTTCGCCCGCTTCGGCGGCGCCTGCCCGCTCTGGGTGGTGCACCAGGCCTTCGAGCAGCCGGAGGAGATCGTGCGCCAGCTCGCCGAGACCCCGGACGGCGAGCGCTACGTCTGCCTGGCTCGCACCATCATCAAGCGCGGCGCCGGTTTCCGCGCCCCGATCCGGCGCTACGCCATCGCCCTGGGCTGCCCGGTCGGCTATGCCCGCGACCTGGTCTATGCCGACGACCTGGCGATCGAGCAGCCCGAGGCCTACGACCAGATCGGCATCTCCTGCCGCATCTGCGAGCGCAAGGCCTGCCCGCAGCGCTCGGTCCCGCCAATCGATCGCAAGATCTATATCGACCCGCGCAACCGCAAGGTCGTGCCCTTCGAGATCGAGTAGGAGGGCCGCCTCGGTCTGCCCTCCTCTGCGAGAAAGCTTGACTGGCTGACGCAATAGCCCGACTCTACCTCTAATTGTCCTTCGCGCGCAGAGGAAGCCTTGAGACATGGCCACGATTTATGGGACATCCGGCAAAGATACCCTCACCGGAACGGACCAACTGGACCTGATCTTCGGACTCAGCGCGGACGATAGCCTCTACGGCCTCTCCGGCGACGACAGCCTCTACGGCGGCAGGGGCTATGACCTGCTGCAGGGCGGGTCCGGGAACGACGCTCTGCATGGGATCGCGAGAAGCGGCCGGCCCGGTGACCTGCTGTTCGGCGGCGAGGGCTCGGATCGCCTCTACGGGGTGAGCGATCTCTTTGGCGACCAGGGCGACGATCTCATCTACGGCACCGGCCGCCTCTCTTCCGACTCCATCTATTACGGCCCAATCATTGGAGCCAGTCGTGACGGAACGATCGAGGGTGGCGATGGCGATGACACGCTTCATGTCTCCCGTGCCGATTTTGGCCATTACGGCGACTACACATTCAAGTTCACCTTTGTGAACCGTCTCTACGGCGGTTCTGGCGATGACACGATCTCCGGATCCGCAGGGAATAGCTTCTTCTTTGGCGGTTCTGGTAGTGATGTCTTGATCGCCAATTCAAAACCCTACGACGAATATTCGAACGTCAGGTTTTTTGGTGGCGATGGGGATGATTTGATCAAGATATACGGTTACGGCGCGGCACTGTCCGGAGACACCGGAGCCGACACGATCGTCGTCAACCATCACGCCTCCGGGATGGTGGGGGAGGAAGGCACCGATACCCTCTTGGCTAACTCCGGCTTTGCTTCGCGCTTTTACGGCGGCGCGGCCAGCGACCTGCTGATCGGCGGCTCGGGTAAGGCCGCGTCGATCTTTGGGCAGGGCGGCGAGGACACCTTCTTCGGCGGCGTCAACAACGACACGCTGTTCCGAGGCGGCGCGGCCGACGACAGCCTCTACGGTGGTGACGGCAACGACCGTGGACTGGCCGGCGACGGCGGGCGGGATCTCCTGTACGGCGGCAGCGGCGACGACAGTTCTCTCTTCGGCGGCACGGCAGACGACCGGATCTTCGGCGGTCACGGGCACGACGGCTCTCTCTTCGGCGGCGAGGGAGACGATCGGATCTTCGGCAGCCAGGGTAACGACAGCTTGCTGTTCGGTGGCAACGATGCCGACCGGCTCAACGGTTCCGTGGGCGACGACAGCTTCCTTTATGGCGACAGCGGACAGGACACCGCGCTGGGGAGCGCCGGACGGGATGCCTTCTTCTACGGCGGCAGCGGCGACGACAGCCTCTATGGCGGCAGCGGCGGCGATAGCCTGTTCTTCGGCGGGG
Organism: Rhodospirillaceae bacterium N.6G; assembly: GCA_046233115.1. Classification (GTDB taxonomy): domain Bacteria; phylum Pseudomonadota; class Alphaproteobacteria; order Kiloniellales; family JACOMY01; genus JACOMY01. The sequence continues at coordinate 124,697 of JBJXHM010000003.1, forward strand.
CCGCCAGGGACTGGCTTGCCGGCGAGGCCGGCCAGGATGTCTCCTTCTACGGCGGCGGAAACGATGACAAGCTGTTCGGTGGCGTTGGCAACGACGCCTCCTTCTTCGGACAGGCCAAGGACGACACCGTCTCGGCCGGTGGCGGCAAGGATAGCTACCTCTTCGGTGGCGATGGCGACGATGTCGTCAGGGGCGGCCCCGGCAATGATACCTTCCTCTACGGGGGAACCGGGATCGACAGGGTCTTCGGCGGCAGCGGCCACGACATTCTGAACGCCGCCTCGCAACGCGAGTTGCAGGCCGGCGACCTTTTCGACGGCGGCGCCGGCGTCGATACCCTGGTGCTGGGCAGCGGCGTCAGTCTGTCCACCGGCGTCACCCTCACCAGCATAGAGTTCATCGTCTACGGCTAGCCCACGCCGGTCCGTGGAGGCGATTGCACTCAATACTCTAAACAGACCGCGCTGGACTTGACCAAAGGGCGTTGCGAACAGCGGCCGTGAAGCATCAGGCTTTCACGGCCGCTGTTTTGTCGTCACTCTACATAGAGCGGGCCCGTAATGCGCATACAAATGACAAAATCTGGTTTATATTCTGTTGACCGCATCGACAGCCTAACCGGCAATAACGAGGGAGCGCGATCTTGGGAACCTTCACCGGAACCAACGGCAACGACAGCCTGACCGGCACCTCCGCTCCTGACTGGATCTTCGGCCTGTCGGGAGACGACACGCTCGCCGGCCTGTCGCAGCTCGACCACATCTATGGTGGACAGGGGGACGACACCCTCAACGACAATTCCGGGCTGAACCAGCTCTACGGCGGCAGCGGGATCGATTCCCTGTTCGGCAGCGGCAACCTCTTCGGCGGCAGCAGCGCGGACCGTCTCGAGCAGGCTGGAAACCCGCTCGACCCCGCCAACCTGATCGGCGGCGACGGCAACGACTTCATCGTCACCTTCGTGACCGAGCGCAACTACCTCAGCGGCGGCAGCGGCGACGACATTCTGATCGGCGGCCAGCGCGTCGCTGGCAACAGCGGCAATGACATCATCAACGGACAGCCCGGCAACGCCCAGTTCGAGGGTGGCGACGGCGACGACCGGATCAACGGCAACGAAGGTGCGCAGATTCTCCTGGGCGGGTCCGGCAGCGACCGGCTGATAGCCGGCTCCGGTGGGAATCTCCTGCTGGGCGGCGGGTCCGGCGACGACCTCCTCCTCCTCTTGGCGCCCCCGGCCGCCGGGCTCACCCTCGACGGCGGCGCCGGCGACGACACGCTCGGACTCTCTTTCGGCTCCTCCCTGCCGCCGGGCGTGGTGGTGACCGATATCGAGCACATCTACGGCTACGGCAGCGAAGGCCGGGACCTGGTCCTCGGTTCGGCGGTCTTCGACACCCTCTACGGCGGCGGCGGGCGCGATACCCTGGAGGGTGGCAGCGGCGACGATCTCATCTTCGGCGGCAAGGCCGGCGACAGCCTCTACGGCGACAGCGGCAGCGACACCCTGCGCGGTGACAAGGGCCGGGACCTGCTGGACGGCGGCTCCGGTGCCGATACCGCCTTCGGCGGTGGCAACAACGATACTTTCGTAGTCGACGACCTGCAGGACCTGGTGCGCGAGACCGTGGCCGGAGGTCTCGACGTGCTGCGCTCGGACGCGGCGGACTTCACCCTGGCCGGCGGTACCGGCGGTTTCATCGAGCGGGTGAACCTGAACGAGGCGGCCGGCGCGGCCCGCTTCGACGGCAACGACCTCGACAACCTCATCGTCGGCAACGGCTCCTCCAACCGGCTCCTGGGCCGCAGTGGCGCCGACGTGCTGAACGGTCGGGGCGGCAGTAACAGGCTGGCCGGCGGCAGCGGCGACGACACCTATGTGGTGACCACCGCCGCCGACCGGATCCGCGAGTTCTCCGGCAAGGGCACCGACCTGGTGCGTGCCGAGGTTGACTTCACCCTGCCCGGCGACGCTACCGAAGGCTTCGTCGAGACCCTGCGCCTGCAGGGCGGCTTCGGCAATCTGCAGGGCGGCGGCAACGCACTGGACAACCGGCTCTGGGGCAACAGCGGCGACAATGGATTGCGCGGCCGCGGCGGCGACGACCGGCTACAGGGAGGAGTGGGTGACGACAGCCTCGATGGCGGCGTCGGTCACAACCGTCTGGTGGGCGGCAGCGGCGCGGACTGGCTGGAGATCGGCCAGGGCGACGTCGCCTTCGGCGGCTCCGGCGCCGACCGCTTCGGCTTCGACGGCGCAACCTTGGGATACGGCGGCTCCGGCGGTCCGATCATCCGCGACTTCGAGGGGAGCGGGCAGGACAAGCTGGTCTTCGCAACAGGCCTTGAGGTCGGCAGCTTCGCCTATGTCGGCGCAGCCGTCTTCTCGGCGGCCGGCCACTCGGAAGCGCGCTTCGACGGGGCCCGGCAGATCCAGGTCGATCAGGACGGCGACGGCAAGGTCGATCAGGCTTTCCTGGTCGACGGCATCACCGCGGCCGGCCAGCTGACGGCAACGGACTTCATCTGGCTCTAGGCGGTTTGGCGAGCACAGCCTCATCCGCTTGATTCTCTTATAAGAATCAGTTCAATAGAGCTATCGTCATGAACCGGGCTCCGGTCATCTGTCGAGGAGGGCGCGCCTCACGTTACCGCATCCCGAAACCCGGTCGTCTTCAGCAGGATAATTTGCTATAATTAATCGCCGGCTGGGCAAACTCTCTTGAACATCTCGATCGAATTACCTCATCTGTCGAGCAAATACAGGCAACCCGTCGGCACAGGCAACGGCCGCCTGAGAGGAGGGAGCCATGGCAACCTACCTGGGGTCGAGTAGCGCCGACACAATCTTCGGCAGCAACTTGGCCGACAACATACAAACCTTCAGCGGTGGCGATACGATTTTCGGCAATGGCGGCGACGACTTCGTCCTCGCAGGTGCGGATAATGACGGCTTCATCTTCGGCTCGGCTGGCGACGACGCCCTCTACGGCGGGGTCGGAAACGACACGAGTCTCTTCGGCGGTGACGGTGGCGATACCCTTATCGGAGACCTGGGCGCCGACTCCCTCTTCTACGGAGGAAGCGGATCTGATTCGCTGCATGGTAGCGATGGAAACGATGCCTTCTTCTTTGGTGGCAGCGGATCTGATGTCTTCCTGGCGAACAGCGGCAACGACAGTTTCTTCTTCGGCGGGGATGCGAACGACGTTCTGCTGCTGCAGCGAGGAACGAACTCCTTTCACTACGGCGGCACCGGAGACGATCGTATCGAAGGCGGGAACGGCTTCGACCGCCGCCTCTACGGTGGGCCCGGTGACGACACGCTCAATGGTAACAGCGGCGTCGACGCCCTGATCTTCGGCGGTAGCGGACTGGACACGCTGAACGGCGGCAGCGGAAACGACGGCTACCTCTTCGGCGATAGCGGCGCCGACTCCGTTGTTGGCGGAAGCGGTGGGGATGTCGTTCTCTTCGGCGGCAATGCCGCAGACCGGATCTTCGGTGGCAGCGGCAATGACCTCTTTCTTGTGGGAGACGGCGGCGACGACTTCCTCTTCGCGGGCGATGGCGACGACACCACCATCTTGGGCGCCACGGGAAGCGATTTCATCAGCGGCGGCTCGGGGGACGACGTCTCCCTGTCGGGCGGGCTGGGGGACGACCGGATCTACGGCGACAGCGGCCGCGACACCGTCTACGGCGGCAGCGGCAGCGATACCTTCACCATCGGTGTCGGTGAAGCGACTGAGGGGGAGATCGTCGATGGCGGCAGTGGGGTCGACTCGCTCAACGTGAAGGACCTCCTGCCGGCCGGCGTTTGGCTCCCCGAGGTCGAGACCCTGAACCTGAACAGTGCCCTCGACAACTTCGTCGGTGGCGCCGGGCTCGACGACAGCCTGAGCGGCACCAGCCTCCAGGACAGAATGGAAGGGTACGGCGGCAACGATGACCTGCGCGCGGCCAGCGGCAACGACCTGCTGTTCGGCGACCTTGGCAAGGACAGCCTGCGCGGTCAGGACGGCGACGACATCATGAATGGGGGCAGCGGCGGCGATAGCCTGTTCGGCGATGACGGCGACGACTGGGGATTGGGGGCCACCGGGAACGACCGCTTGGGCGGTGGCTCGGGTCAGGATGCGCTCTTCGGCGGTCGCGGCAGCGATCGGCTGAACGGCGGCAGTGGTGTCGACCAGGCCGCCGGCGGGGTGGCGAACGACACCTACATCGTCGATACCGTCGCAGACGTGCTACGCGAAACCGCGGCAGGCGGCTTCGAGGATGTTGTGCGCTCGGATGCGGCCACCTTCAACCTCGCCCCAGGCCCCGAGGGTTTCATCGAAAGGGTCAACGTGAACAAGGGCGTGGGCGATGCCCGTTTGCTCGGCAACACCCACGACAACACGCTGATCGGCAGCAGTGGCGACGATCTGCTGTTCGGTGCGCTCGGCGACGACATCCTGAACGGGCGCAGCGGCTCGGATACCGCGGTGGGATCACAGGGCAACGACACCTTCGTGGTCGACAGCGCCGGCGATGTGGCACTTGAGGGAATCGGCGGGGGGACAGACCTGATCCGGGCCCTGGTCGACTTCACCCTGACCGACAACGTCGAGAACCTGCGCATGCAGCAGGGCTTTGGCCACATCGACGGGACCGGCAACACCCTGGACAACGTCATCGAGGGCAACACCTCGATGAACCTGCTGCGCGGCCTGGAGGGCGACGATTTCATCTACGGCAGGGGCGGGAGCGACACCATCTTTGGCGGCACCGGCAATGATACCCTCTACGGCGGCAGCGGCGTGGATACGATCGGCTTGAACAATCTTGCGCAGGCCTTCGGCGGCCTGCTGAACGATGAGTTCCGCTTCAACGGCGACGAGGTGGGCGATGGCGCCGGTAACGATGGACCGGTGATCGCCGATTTCGACGGCCGAGACTTCGGCGGCGCAGAGGAGGACCTTCTGGTCTTCGCCTCCGGCCTCCTGACCGGGGTCTTCGCCTATATTGACGGGGCCGCCTTCTCCGGCGGAGGCAACTCCGAGGCGCGCTTCGACAGTGCGGAGCAGCTCCAGGTGGATCAGGATGGCGACGGCTCGGCCGACCTGGCCTTCATGATTCCCGGCCTCGTCAATGCCAACCAACTCACCGCAACGGACTTCGTCTGGAATTGAGCTCGGGGGTGTGGGTTGCTTCCCGGAAAGATGCTCTAGAACTCGATCTCGAGTTCCAGGATCTCTTCCGGCTCGGCCAGCGCGCCGTCGGTCCACTCCTGCATCAGCGGCCAGTCGAAGATGGTCTGGCAGTAGGCAGCCAGCTTCGGCTCCAGCTCCACGTCGTAGGTGCGGAAGCGGGTGCAGACCGGCGCGTACATGGCGTCTGCCATGGTGAGATCGCCGAAGAGGTAGGGGCCGCCGTAGCGCTCCAGGCACTCGGTCCAGATCGCGCGGATGCGCTCCACGTCCGGCTTGGCGCCGGTGAAGATCTTGAAGTTCTCAAGCCGCGCCTTGAGGTTCATCGGCAGCGCCGAGCGCAGGTTGTAGAAGCCCGAATGGATCTCGCCGGACACCGCCCGGCAGTGGGCGCGCACCGCCTGATCGGCCGGCAGTAGCCCCGCCTCGGGCGCGATCTCGGCGAGGTACTCGGCGATCGCCAGGGTATCCCAGACCGTGACCTCGCCGTGTGTCAGGCGCGGCACCAGAACCGAAGGAGAGAGCAGCAGCAGCTCCAGCCGCGAGTCGGGATCGTCGTGTGCTACGCGTTCCTCGACGATGTCGAGCCCCGCCATGCGGCAGAGCAGCCAGCCGCGCAAAGACCAGGAAGAATAGTTCTTCGACGAGATCGTGAGCGTTGGTTGCGTCATGCGGGGCTGAAGCCTCCAGAGGCGGTTCGGAACCAGGGCACGATATTTATCTCGCAGTGCAGCATAGAATGCACTAGCTTTTCCTAAGGTCGGGACTGCATGACGCGGGGTGACGCACGGTGCTCTACCAAACCTATCAGCTACAGGACGACATGGTGGCGCCGCTGCGCCTGCTGGCCGAATGGGGCCGTAGCCTGGGCCTGCCGGACGCGATCGCCTTCACCGATCAGCACCAGCAGCGTCTCTCGGCCCTGCTGGAGATGGTGCAGCGCTTCCGCCTGTCCCACACGCGCCCGGACTTCTCCATCGCCAAGGTGCGCAGCAACGGCAAGGAGGTCGCGGTCCGGGAAGAGGTCGCTCTCGACCTGCCCTTCGGCAAGCTGCTGCGCTTCGCCAAGGAGGATTCGGCAACCCAGCCGCGGGTCCTGGTCGTCGCCCCCCTCTCCGGCCACTTCTCCACCCTGCTGCGCGAGACCGTGGCAGTGCTGCTGCGCGACCACGAGGTCTACATCACCGACTGGGCCAACGCGCGCGACGTGCCGCTGCAGGCCGGACGCTTCGGTGTCGACGACTACACCGACTACCTGATCAAGTTCCTGGAGGCGATCGGGCCGGACGCCCACATCCTGGCGGTCTGTCAGCCCTGCGTGCAGGCCCTGGCCGCGGTCTCGATCATGGCCGAGGACAAGAACCCGGCGACACCGCTGTCGATGACCCTGATGGCCGGGCCGATCGATACCCGGGAGAGCCCGACCGTGGTGAACAAGCTCGCCACCGAGCGCCCGCTCTCCTGGTTCGAGAGCCGGGTGATGGGCCGGGTGCCGCTGCGCTTCCCCGGTGCCGGCCGCAAGGTCTACCCCGGCTTCGTCCAGCTCACCGCCTTCATGACCATGAACATCGACCGGCACCGGCAGGCACACAGCAAGCTCTACAAGCTGCTGGCGGCCGGCGAGGAGGCCGAGGCGGAGAAGATCAAGCGCTTCTACGACGAGTATTTCGCCGTCCTGGACCTGACCGCCGAATTCTACCTGGAGACCATCGAGCGCATCTTCCAGCGTAGCGAGCTGGCGACAGGCGACTACGAGCACCGCGGTCGCAAGGTGAACCCCGGTGCCATCCGCAACACCGCGCTGCTGACCGTCGAGGGCGGGCGCGACGACATCTGCTCGATCGGCCAGACCGCCGCCGCGCACGACCTCTGCAGCGCGCTGCGCCCGCACCTGAAGCGTCACCACCTGCAGGCCAACGTCGGCCATTACGGCGTCTTCGCCGGCAAGCGCTGGGAGACCCAGATCTACCCGGTGGTCCGCAACCTCATCCTCTCGATGGAGTAGGCGTTGCGGGGCAACCGCCGATCAGTCGTAGTCGATCGGCGTTTTGTGCCAGCCCTCGGCGTGGTAGGCCCAATAGGCCTCACGCAGCTTCGCCGAGATCGGGCCGGGGCGGTCGTTGCCCATGATCCGGCCGTCCAGTCGCGCCGCCGGCATGACGCCGCCGGCCGTGGTCGAGGTGAAAACCTCGTCGGCCTCGCGTAGCTCCTCCACCTTGAGCGGCCGGATCTCCCAAGGAATGCCCAGGCGGTCGCAGACATCCAGCACGCTCTGGCGGGTGACGCCCTCCAGCGAGCCGCGGTCGGGGCTCACCACCGTGCCGTCGATGACAGCGAAGACGTTGAAGCCAGGTCCCTCGGTGACGTAGCCGTCAAGGTCGAGCAGCACCGCGGTGTCGGCCTTCTGGTCGTCGGCCTCGAACTGGGCGCGGATCAGGTCGCCCCAGTGGAAGTTCTTGATCGTCGGATCGACCGAGGCGCTGGGAATGCGCGGCGTCTTGGCCACGATCAGGTGCGCACCACGCTCTTGGATCTCGGGTGAGATCACGTCGACCCAGGGGATAGCATAGGCGAGGAAGCGGTTGGTCAGCAGTCCCGGCTTGCGCGGCAGGCCCGGCTTGGGCACGCCGCGGGTGGTGATCATGCAGACATAGGCGGAGCGCAGACCGGCCCGCCGCACGCACTCGGTCAGGATCTCGGCCACCTCCTCCTTGCTGTAGGGGATCGACATGCGCAGGCCCTCCATCGAGCGCCAGAAGCGGTCGAGATGGTCCTGCAGCCGGAAGAAGCCGCCGTCCCAGACATGCACCACGTCGTAGGTCACGTCCGACTTGTTGAAGCCCCAGTCCAGCACCGACACCGAGACCTCCCCGACCGGCTTGTAGCTGCCGTCGGAAAAGCCGCAGCCTGCGGCATAGGGATTGGTCTCGGCACCGCTCTGCGCCTGGCTATCGCGCTCGATCGTCTCGGACATCGGGGCTCCTCCGTTAACACGTCTTACCGCTGCTTCGAGGCATCATATAGCATATACGACACCGCGATAAGGGTCTCTCCCCTCCTCCTGTTCTGCGGCCCCTTGCCTAGGACTGGCGCTTGGAGAAGGTGGCCAGCGCCACCTTGGGCTTCCAGGGCCAGTAGATCTCGGCGTTGCGGGTGATGCCGGCCGGCCGGAAGATCAGGATCAGCAGCAGCACCAGGCCCAGGCCCACCTCGGCCGAGCTGGCCGGCAGGTCGAGCGGAATGCCGCCGACGCTGAACCCGGCCTCCAGCTTGCGCAGGAACTCGATGAGGAAGGAAATCACCAGGGTCCCGACCACCGCACCGGACAGGCTCTGCATGCCGCCCACCACCAGCATCGACAGGGTGATGAAGGTCATCGGCAGGTAGAAGGTGTCGACCGTCAGGAGGCCCAGGAAGTGGCCGTAGAGGCCGCCGGCCATGCCGCAGAAGAAGGCCGAGAGGGTGAAGGCGTAGAGGCGCTGGCGGGTGACGTCCACGCCCGAGGCCTTGGCCGCCACCTCGTCCTCGCGCGTCGCTCTCAGCGCCAGGCCGAAGCGCGAGCGAGCATAGACGAAGGCTGCCACCATGGCGGCCAAACAGAAGGCGAGCCCGACCCAGGGCGTCGTGGTCACCGGAATACCGACCAGAGAGCTCTGCCCCGCGGTCCAGGTGCTCCACTGCAGATAGAAGGAATAGAAGCTCATGAAGAGGGCGAAGGTGCCGATCGAGGCGACGATGCCCGACAGCCGCATCAGCGCGATGCCGCTGATGAAGGCGATCAGGGCTGCCAGGAGACCGGCCAGGACCGTCGCCAGGATCCAGTGATGCGAATTGGCCAGCAGGTAGCCCGGCAGACCGGGGACGAAGATGTCCTTGGTCATGGGGTCCATGGTCTGCCAGGCCGTGGCATAGGCCCCAATCATCATGAAGCCGATGTGGCCGAAGGAGATGATCCCAGAGTTGCCGATAAAGATGTAGAGCCCGATCACCACGACCAGCCGGATCAGCGCCTCGGTCAGAGACTGGCTGATGATGCGGTCGCCAATCACCTGGATCACGACCACCACCAGGATCAGACCGATGCTGAGCAGGATCAGAGGCCAGAACTCGCGCAGGCGCTCGCCGCCGGAGGATTTCGGCTCCATCTAGACACGTTCCTTTGCAGAGCGCGAGACCACGAGGCCCTGCGGTTTGAGCAGCAGGATGAGGATCACGATCGCGAAGACGAAGACATCGCGGAAGACGCGCAGCTCGGACGGCAGGAAGGTCTGCAGCAGGATCGAGACCGCCCCTACGGCGAACCCGCCGACCACCGCGCCGACCAGGCTGCCCATGCCGCCGATCACCGTGGAGATGAAGGCGAAGAGCATCAGCGGCAGGCCCATGCGGAAGTCCAGGATGCCGGTCTGCACCACGAAGAGCATGGAGACCGCCGCGGCCAGCATGCCGCTGATGGCCACCGCCAGCATGATGACCCGGTTGGCCTTGACCCCCAGCATGCGGGCCATGCGGAAGTCCTCGGCCGCCGCGCGCATGTGGATGCCGTACTTGGTGTGTCGCAGGAACAGCACCAGGGCGACCAGCAGGGCCAGGGTGGTGAAGATGATGATGAGCTGCAGCCCCGGCACCTCCACGCCCGGCATGATCTGCACGCCGGCGCTGAGCTCCGACCACATGCCGACCGCCTTGGGGCGGCCGCTGTAGATCATGATGATCAGGTTCTGCAGGATGAAGCCCAGTGCGAAGGAGCCGATCATCAGGGTGGCAGGCGAGGCGCTGCGCAGCGGCCGGAAGACCGCCACCTCGGAGATCAGCGCGACGACGACCACGATGGCGATGACGCAGGGCACCAGGAGGATGGCCGGGAAGTCGCCGATGAAGAGCGTCGCCTGGGTCGCCGCCGAGGGGACGATCAGGGCATAGGCGCCGATGGTGATGAAGTCGCCGTGGGCGAAGTTGATGAGCCGCAGCACCCCGAACAGCAAGCCGATGCCGAGTGCGGCCAGGGCGTAGAAGCTGCCCAAGGTCAGGGCGTCGATGATGACCTGGATCGCGTACGACATCCTAGAACTCCACCTTCCCGGGCTTGTGGAACCCGAAGTAGGCCTGGTGCACGGCCTGGCCGTCCTGCAGGTCCGCCGCCAAACCGTCGAGCTGGATCTCGCCGCTACGCAGCACATAGAGGCGGTGGGCCGCCTTCAGCGCCCGCTCGGCGCTCTGCTCCACGATCAGCAGGGTCAGCCCGCGCGTGCGCTGCAGGTCGACGACGACCTCGTAGACGCGGTCCACGATCTTGGGCGCCAGGCCCAGCGAGGGCTCGTCGATGGTCATGAGGCGCGGGTTGGTCATCAGCGAGCGGCCGATCGCCAGCATCTGCTGCTCACCGCCGGAGAGCTTGCCGGCGGCCTGCTTGCGCCGCTCGGCCAGGATCGGGAAGGTCTCCAGCACCCGATTGAAGTCCTTGCGGATCCGGTCCTTGTCCTTGCGGATGGCGGCGCCGACCTCGAGGTTCTCCTCGACCGTGAGCGCGGTGAAGATGTGGCGGCCTTCGGGCACCTGAGAGATGCCCAGTTCGGCGGCCTGTTCCGGCGTCTTGCCGGCCAGCGACTGGCCGTCGAAGACGATGCTGCCCTGGCTCGCCTTCAGGACGGCGGAGATGGCCAGCAGGGTAGTCGACTTCCCGGCGCCGTTGGGGCCGACGATGCAGGCGATCTCGCCCTCTTCCACCTGGATCGACACACCGCGCAGCGCGGCGAGACGACCATAGTGGACATGCAGATCCTTGACCTCCAGCAACATGGCTCAGCCCTTGCCCAGATAGGCTTCGATGACGGCGGGGTTGTTCTGCACCTCCGCCGGCGTGCCGCTGGCGATGGTGCGGCCGCTATCCAGCACGTGGATGCGTGCGCAGACCCCCATGACCACCCGCATGTTGTGCTCGATCAGCACCACGCCGCAGCCGTAGCGGCGCGGCAGGTCCTGCACCAAGCTCATCAGGTCGTCGCATTCCAGGTCCGACATGCCGGCAGCCGGCTCGTCCAGCAGCATGAACTTGGGCTGCAGCATCAGGGCGCGGGCGATGCCGACCCGCCGCTCGTCGGTGTAGGGCAGCGCGCCGGCCACGGTATTGGCCCGGTCGGCGAGCCCGATCCAGTCCAAGAGCTCCATCGCCTCGGCATGGGCGCGGCTGCGGGTCAGGCCCAGGCCGACGCCCGCGACCTCGACATTCTCCGCCACCGACATGTCCCGGAACAGGCGGCCGGCCTGAAAGGTGCGGGCAACGCCGTGACGGCGCAGCCAGTGCGGCTTCATCCCGGCGACCGACTGGCCGTCGAGACAGACGTCTCCCTCGCTCGGGGCCTGAAAACCGGTCATCACGTTGACGAGCGTGGTCTTGCCGGCGCCGTTCGGGCCGATCAGGCCCACGATCTCACCGGGGTGCACGGACTCGTCGACAGAGTCGATGGCGGTCAGGCCTTCGAAACGGACGGTGACGCCGCGCGCTTCGAGCATTGAACTCACCGGATAGGTTTCTCCCCTCTCGCCAGACCAAATGCGCCAACCTTGTTCGTAGCGGCGGTCGCTTCCGGGTGGCGTCCACCCGCTGCCCGCTCTCTACTTTGTTGCGGCGCCCCCTCCCGGTTTCCTTTTTGTTGACCCATAATCGAACACGGCAGCGATAAATCAAGTTGTCTCATTGCCAGTGAACCTCACCGAGACCGCAAAGATCTCGATAGAAGCGGCCAGGCAACAGTCTGTGCCGGCAGGGCTGGCCGACTTGTCTAGAGGCCCGCACGGCGCCGAAAATCCAATGGCGACAGACCGGTCGCCGTCTTGAAGGTCCGGCTGAAGTGGGCCGGCGCTGCGAAGCCGAGCGAGTAGCCGATCGCTGCGACGCTCTGCCCGCGACGACTGGGGTCCGAGAGCCGGCGCTCGGCCTCGGCCAGCCGGCGCGCCCGGATGAGCCCGGTCAAGGTCTCCCCGCGGTCGGCCAGCAGCACCTGCACATAGCGCGGCGACAGGCCCAGGGCCTGTGCGACAAAGTCCAGACCGAGTTCGAAGGTGCCGAGATTGCTGTCGATCACCCCATAGATCCGACGTAGGTGGGCCAGGCGGACCGCACTCTCGCTGCTCTCCAGCGCGGCGATGGGGGCGCTGAGCGCCAGGCCCAGCAGATCCAGCAGATGCGCCGTCAGGCGTGCCGCATCCTCCTGCGCCAGGCGGTCGCCCTGCGCCATGACCGAGACCGCAAAGTCGACGAAGATTCGCGGCAGTGGCGCGTCGCTCGCCATGCGCACCGCGGTCAGGTCGTCGATCAGCGGGATGCGGTCGCGCGCACTGCGGGCCTCGATGCGCAGGGTGACCAGGCGGTTGGCCGTGTGCTGCAGGTAGCGATAGCTGTCGGCCGTGGTGATGAAGCCGAAATCCTTGGGCTGCAACAGCAGCTCGCGCCCGGCCTGGTGCAAGCCCAGCGGCTGCTCCAGAGGGATCGGCAGGAAGAGGTAGTCGCCCCCGCCGAGCGGCAGGTGCTGCCGCCCCCGATCCACCAGCATGGCATCGGAATCGACAATGCAGAAGCGCACGCCCGGCAGGTCCAGGATGGTGAGTTCCCCGTGCGAGAATGTGCCCTTCGGGCTGGTCATCTCCAGTGGGAAGTAGTGCCAGTAGTTGAGCTCGGTCCAGGCCTCCAGGCGCTGGTCCGCCGCGATCGACCCCACGCCGAGTCGTCGCCAGTTGCATCCCTCAGCCCCACCGCGCGCAGCGGCCACCGCCGCTCCGCGGTGCGCATCATGGAGGTGTGACGCTTGGCTGAGGTCGCTCATTCCGGCCGTTCAAGCCCTCGCTTCTTCTGCTCGGCTTCGATTGTCTGGACAGGGGGTCATCGCCCCTCGGCAATCGCTGACGGCAATCCTAGCCTGCTGCGGGTCGGCCCGATACGTACCTGACCGCGCCGGATTTGACCGGAAGCGAACAAAATCTTGGCAGCTTACGCACTCCGGCGTCGGCGGCCTCCGAAGCCCTTGCCGCAGTCACCTGGTCGGCAGAGCATCGCCCTGCCCGCGGTTCGGGTCGTCGTACCCTGTCTGCGCCGTCGAGTGGCCCTGGCGCCCCAGCGTCCGGCCCCCGCTTGCCGGCCGTCCGGGCAGTCGATTTGGGCTTGAGAGCCCGTCCCACAAGCTGGCAATGTGATGTGTGATCACAGCACGTGATCGCCTTAGACGTGAAGAAGAACGAGGAAATCCAACGCCTAGGGGCCTCAAAGCGGCAAATCGACCGAGAGAGGGCAAAGGAACGTTCAGACGGAAAACATCCTTTGTTAGCATGCTCGCCAGATCCCTTGCTCAAGGGAAGAGCAGCGGACGCCGCCGATCCGGCTGAAGCGGATGGTGGCCAAAAGAAAATCCGGGCAAAGCCGCACGGAATCATGACAGGACGGCTACTCACGAACAGGAGGACGGGTAAACAGATGAAGATCTCAAGAATCGCGACCATCGCCGGCATCGTCGGTATGGCGTCGCTGCCCTACCACGCCATCGCGGCGGACGACGAGGTGGTGGTGGGCTTCGCCGCATCCTTCTCCGGCTGGATGCAGGCCTACAGCCAGCCCTCGACCAACGCGGCGCTCATCGCCATCGACGACATCAACGCCAAGGGCGGGCTTCTGGGCAAGAAGATCGTCCCGGTGATGGCCGACGCCAAGACCGATCGCGTCGAGGGCGCCAAGGCGGGCCAGGAGGTGCTGAACGAAGGCGCCCAGATGGTCGCAGTCGACTGCGACTACGACTTCGGCGCGCCGGCGGCGCTGGCGGCCAAGAACGCCGACAAGATCGCCATCTTCCTCTGCGCCGAGAGCGTGCTGGCCGGTATCCAAGGCGTGGGCAGGAATGCCTTCTCCTCCTCGGTCCTGGCCGCGGTGCAGGGTGCGACCATCGCCGAGTGGGGCGCCCAGGAAAAGGGCTGGAAGACGGCCTACATCCTGCTCGACACCTCGATCGAGTATAACAAGGGCATCTGCTACGGCTTCGACTGGATGTGGCGTGAGAAGCTGGGTCTGAAGATCCTGGGCCACGACGTCTACCAGAACTCCGACGCCTCGATCGCCTCGCAGATCACCCGCATCAAGAACCTGCCGGAGCAGCCGGACATCATCATGAACTGCTCCTACATCCCGGGCGGCGCCAGCGCGCTGCGGCAGATCCGGGCGGCGGGCATCGAGAGCGCGCTCGCCGGCGGCAGCTCGATGAGCGGCACCTACTGGCTCGATTCCGTGCCCGGCCTCACCGGCCACTACGTGACCGAGCAGGCCTCGATCTATGGCGACGATCCGCGCCCCGAAGTCGAGGAGTTCAACAAGAAGTACGAGGCGCGCTTCGGCGAGCGTCCGAACAGCCAGTACACCTATCCGGGCTATCTGGTGATCGAGATGTGGGCCCGTGCCGTCGAGAAGGCCGGAACCTTCGACACCGAGGCGGTGATCGAGGCGATGGAGACCTTCAAGGACGAGCCCTTCCTGATCGGCACGCGGACCTTCACCCCGCAGCTCCACCACCAGAACTACGCCCCCTACCTGATCGTCGAGACCACCGATGGGAAGCCGCACGTCGCGGCCCAGTACACCATCTCTGAGCCGGTCCCGATGGATGTGCTCTTCGGCAAGCGCTACGAGTACATCGCCCGCTAGCAGCAATCGGACGCGGGGTGCGGCGGCTATGGCCGCTGCGCCCCGCCCCGACCGGGCAAAGCCCGGGCAGTCAGTTTTGTAACGGCAAGTGGGATTGCCGACGTGCGAGCGCGGCAATCCCTTTCTTTCTCGGGGGTCAGCTTTTCCAGAGCTCCCGATCCAGGACCCGGCGCCGCCGGGTCGGTCGCGGAACGCGGCCCGGTCCAGTACAGCGGACAGCCCGCCCTCCCCCAACGGCGGCGGCCGGTCCGGGAGGAGGCAAGAGATGCAGCTTTTAGGCAAGATCGCGCTGGTTACCGGCGGCGCGCAGGGGATCGGGGCGGAGATCGCCAAGGCCCTGGCGCTGGCCGGCGCCAAGGTCGCCATCGTCAACCGCAGCAACCGCCAGACCGCCGAGCAGGTGGTGGCCGAGATCGAAGCGGCCAAGGGTGAAGCCAAGGCCTTCCAGGCCGATCTCGCCAAGGTCGCGGAGGCCGAACGGGTCGCCGCCGAGGTCACCGCCGCCTTCGGGACAGTCGACATCCTGGTGAACAACGCCGGCGTCTTCGATCCCCGTCCGATCGAGGAGATCGACGAGGACTGCTGGGACCGTCAGCTCGACCTCAACCTCAAGGCCTGCTTCTTCCTGGTGCGCGCGCTGCTGCCCGGCATGAAGACCAAGGGCAGCGGCAAGATCATCAACGTCAGCTCCATCGCCGGACTCGGCGGCTTTCCCAACTGCGCGGCCTACTGCGCCTCCAAGGGCGGGCTGGACAACCTCACCAAGGCGCTCTGCCTGGAGCTCGCACCCTTCGGCATCAACGTGAACGCGATCGCGCCGGGCAACATCGAGACCCCGCTGAACGCGCACCTGCGTGCCGATCCAGACTGGTGCGCCAAGATGAGCGCGCGCACGCCCACCGGAGAGGACTTCCTGCCGGCCGCCGACATGGCCGGCGCGGTGGTCTTCCTGGCCTCCGAGGCGGCGCGCTCGGTGCACGGCGTGATCTTGCCGGTCGATGCCGGCTGGCGCGCCTGGTAGCCCCCCTCCCCCCAATCCAGACCTTTAGATCAGACAGTCAGGGAACAGACAGCGATGAGCAAAGCTGAGGCCAAGGCAGGCGGGATCGACGGCGTCCAGCTCGCGATCCTGAACAACCGTCTGGAGGGCATCGCCCGAAAGATGGCCAACACCCTGCTGCGAACCGGCCGTTCTGGCGTGCTGAACATCGCGCGCGACTTCTCCTGTTGCATCATCACCGCCGACAACCGCTTGCTGGCCACCGCCGAGAGCCTGCCGATCCACGTGCTGAGCGGCCCCGACCTGATGGCCAAGTCGATGCAGGAGTTCCACCCGGAGCTGAAGCGTGGCGATGCCTTCCTGCACAACTCGCCTTATCACGGCTGCTCGCATCCGGCCGACCACACCCTGCTGGTCCCGGTGATCGACGACGAGGGCCGCCACCGCTTCACCGTGCTGGCCAAGGCCCACCAGGCCGACTGCGGCAACTCGCAGCCGACCACCTACATGGGCAACGCCCGCGACATCTACGAAGAGGGCGCGCTGATCTTCCCGGCGGTGAAGGTGCAGGAGAACTTCGAGAACATCGGCGACGTGGTGCGCATGTGCATGCTGCGCATCCGCGTGCCGCAGCAGTGGTGGGGCGACTACCTCGCCATGGTCGGGGCTGCGCGCATCGGCGAGCGCGAGCTGGTGGCTCTGGCCGACGAGATCGGCTGGGACGCGCTGGCCGACTTCACCGAGCAGTGGTTCGACTACTCCGAAAGCCGCATGGTGAACGCGCTCTCCAAGGTCCCCAGCGGCGAGACCCAGTGGACCAGCCGCCACGATCCGGTCCCCGGCACGCCGGAGGACGGGGTGCCGATCAACGTGAAGATCAAGGTCGACAGCGAGAACGCCAAGGTCACGGTCGATCTCACCGACAACATGGACGCGCTGCCCTGCGGCCTGAACCTCTCCGAGGCCTGCGCCCGCACGGCGGCGATGATCGGCGTCTTCAACTCGATCGACCCGACCGTGCCGAAGAACGCCGGCGCCTTCCGGCGACTGGAAGTCAAGCTGCGCGAGAACGCGGTCTGCGGCGTGCCCAAGCACCCGACCAGCTGCTCGGTCGCCACCACCAACATCGCCGACCGGGTTGCCAACGGGGTGCAGGCGGCGATGGCCGAGCTGCAGTCCGGCATCGGCATGGCCGAGTCGGGCGCCATCCTGCCGGCCTCGGTCGGCGTGGTCTCCGGCTTCGACCCGTTGCACAACGAGCCCTACGTGAACCAGCTCTTCCTGGCGATGACCGGCGGCGCCGGCGCCCCCAACGCTGACGCCTGGCTGACCCTGGGTCATGTCGGCAACGCCGGGCTCTGCTATCAGGACAGCGTCGAGCTGGACGAGATGCGCCATCCCCTGCACGTCCACCAGCGCCGCTTCATCACCGATTCCGAGGGCGCCGGCAAGAACAAGGGCGGTGCCGGCATGCTGGTCGAGTTCGGCCCGACCCGCGGCAGCATGGAGGTCGCCTTCGTCAGCGACGGCACCAGCAACCCGGCCCAGGGCGTGCGCGGCGGCGGCACCGGCGGGCCGGCCTATCAAGGCGTGCGCGGCAGCGACGGCACGGTCACGCCGACGCCCAACTGCGCCGTGGTCACCTTGAAGACGGGCGAGACCATCGTCTCGCACTGCTGCGGCGGCGGTGGCTACGGCAACCCGCTGGAGCGCGACCCCGAACGCGTGCGCCGCGACGTCGCCGAAGGCTGGGTCTCGAAAGAGCGTGCCCGCGACGTCTACGGCGTGGCCTTCACCGCCGACGGCAGCGTCGATGCCGCCGAGACTCAGCGGCTGCGGTCCTAGCCGCGCCTCACCCACAAGAACAGACACGGTCCTGGAGAGAGATCCATGCGCTTTGCGGTCGATACCGGCGGCACCTTCACCGACCTCGTGGTCGAGCGTGACGACGGCACCATCGCCATGTTCAAGGCAGCCACCACGCCGGACGATCCCATCACCGGCGTGCTGAACAGCCTGCAGGTCGCCGCCGACGCCATGGGGCTGGACCGCCGCGACCTCCTGAAGGACGGCACCACCTTCATCCACGGCACCACCCGGGCGATCAACGCGATCATCACCGGCGACACCGCCACGACGGCCTTCCTGACCACGGCGGGCCATCCGGACGTGCTGGTGCTGCGCGAGGGCGGCCGCAAGGACGTCTTCAACTTCACCATCCCCTACCCGGAGCCCTACGTGCCGCGCTCGCTCACCTTCGAGGTGCCGGAGCGCGTCGGCCCGGAGGGTGAGGTGCTGCGCGCCCTGGACGAGGCCGCCGTTCTGGCCATCATCGAGGAGCTGCGCGCGAAGAAGGTCCAGGCCGTCGCCGTCTGCCTGCTCTGGTCGATCGTGAACCACGCGCACGAGCTGCGCATCGGTGAGCTCCTGGAAGAGCACCTGCCCGACGTCCCCTACACCCTCTCGCACCAGCTGAACCCCTCGCTGCGCGAGTACCGGCGCGCCTCCTCGACCGCGATCGACGCCTCGCTGAAGCCCTTGATGGGCCGCTACATGCGCACCCTCCAGTCCCGCCTGGAGGAGGCCGGTTTCGGCGGCCGGGTGCTGATCGTCACCTCCTCGGCTGGCGTGATCGACGCCGCCGACGCGGCGGCCGAGCCGATCCACCTGATCAACTCCGGCCCCTCGATGGCGCCGGTCGCCGGGCGCTACTTCGCCGAGGTCGACGCCGCCGCCCCCACTGCTATCGTCGCCGATACCGGCGGCACCACCTACGACCTCAGCCTGGTGCGGCGCGGCCGCATCCCCTGGACCCGCGAGACCTGGGTCGGCGAGGAGTACCGCGGCCACATGACCGGCTTCCCCTCGGTCGGCGTGCGCTCGATCGGCGCCGGCGGCGGCTCCATGGCCTGGATCGACGACGGCGGCCTGCTGCACGTCGGCCCGCAGTCGGCGGGCGCGGTGCCGGGCCCGGTCGCCTACGACCGCGGCGGCGAGATCCCGACCCTGACCGACGCCTGCCTGATCCTGGGCTACATCGACCCGGTCTTCTTCCTCGGCGGCTCCATGCAGCTCGACCTCGAGTCGGCGCGCCGGGCGATGATGAAGCACGTCGCGGAGCCCCTGGGTCTCAGCCTGGAAGAGGCCGCGCTGGCCGTGGTGAAGATCGCCACCGAGAACATGGTCCAGGCGATCGTCGACATCACCGTGAACCAGGGCATCGACCCGCAGGATGCAGTGCTGATCGGTGGCGGCGGTGCGGCCGGGCTCAACTCGGCGATGATCGCCCAGCGCCTGAACTGCGGACAGGTGGTCATCCCCGAGGTCGGCGCCGGTCTCAGCGCCGCCGGGGCGCTGATGTCGGACCTGACCCAGCTCTACCGCGCCACCCACTTCACCACCAGCGGCGCCTTCGACCTGGAGGGCGTGAACCGTGTCCTCGCCGGCCTGAAGGCGCGGGCCGAGGCCTTTATCGCCGGCCCCGGCACCGGGTCGATCGAGCAGTCAATCGAGTTCATCGCCGAGGCGCGCTACCCGCACCAGGTCTGGGAGATCGAGGTGCCGTTGGGGCTCGACAGCTTCGGCGGCGAGGCCGACGTCCGCGCCCTGGTGCAGAGCTTCCACAAGACCCACGAGGAGGTCTTCGCGATCAAGGATCCCGAGTCCGAGATCGAAGTCGTGGGCTGGTCGGTCCGGGTAAGCTGCCGCCTGCGCGAGGGCGCCCTGCCCGGTCTCAGCCAGACCGGCACCGGCACCGGCGCGTCGGGCGAGCGCAAGGCCTACTTCGACGGCGCCGGCTGGCTCACCGCCCAGGTGCGCACCTTTGACGACCTCGAGGTCGACGGCCTGCTGCCGGGACCGGCGATCATCGAGAACTCCTTCACCACCGTGGTGGTCGACCCGGCCTCGGCCGTGCGCCGTGCCGCTAGCGGCAGTCTGGTCATCACCCCCAGCGAGTAGGAAGCAGCCCATGTCCGAGAGCCTGGAAGTCCGCGTCGACCGCCTGGAATCGATCGAGGCGATCAAGAAGCTGAAGCACATCTACATGCAGCACTGCGACCTGGGCTATCCGCCGGAGAAGCTGGGGCCGCTCTTCATCGACGAGGCGGTCTGGACCAGCGCCGTCTTCGGCCACCACGCCGGCCGCAAGGCGATCGAGACCTTCTTCGGCGGGATCTCCGCCCAGATCGTCTTCGCCGCCCACCTGGCGATGAACTTCATCATCGATGTCGACGGCGACCAGGCGAGCGGCCAGTGGCGCATCCTGATGCCCTGCACCATGATGGAAGACGGCAAGCAGGTGAGCCGCTGGATCCTCGGCGACTACGAAGAGCGCTATGTCCGGCGCGACGGCGTCTGGCTGTTCGAGAAGATCGACTTCCTGGTGAACTTCAACGTGCCCTCGCTGGAAAGCTGGGCCGGCACCGAAGCCGTCCGGTAGACCGATCATGGCGCGGACCACGCTCTTCTCGCCCCTCACGCTGCGGGGCCTCACCCTGAAGAACCGCACCGTGGTCTCGCCGATGTGCATGTACTCGGCGGTCGACGGCCTGCTGAACGACTGGCACCTGGCCCACTACAGCCAGTTCGCCCTGGGTGGCGCCGGTCTGGTGATCGTCGAGGCGACCGCGGTCACCGAGACCGGGCGCATCACCTACGGCGACAGCGGCCTCTGGTCGGATGCCCACATGGAGCCGCTGCGCCCGGTGGTGGAGCAGGTGAAGAAGCGCGGCGCGGCCATCGGCATCCAGCTTGCCCACGCCGGGCGCAAGGCCAGCATCTCCCGCCCCTGGGAGGGCGACTGCCCGCTCAGCCCGCGCGAGATCGCCAAGGGCGAGGTCCCCTGGGGGACCGTCGCCCCCAGCCCCGTCCCCTT
This sequence comes from Rhodospirillaceae bacterium N.6G, assembly GCA_046233115.1. Taxonomy (GTDB): domain Bacteria; phylum Pseudomonadota; class Alphaproteobacteria; order Kiloniellales; family JACOMY01; genus JACOMY01. The sequence continues at coordinate 145,450 of JBJXHM010000003.1, forward strand.
CGACGAGGGCTGGATCGTGCCGCAGGAGCTGACCCCGCAGGGCATCGCCGAGGTCATCGAGGCCTGGTGCGAGGCCACCAAGCGGGCCGAGGCGCTGGGCTTCGACCTGGTGGAGATCCACAGCGCCCACGGCTACCTCAGCCACTCCTTCCTGTCGCCGCTGTCGAACCGGCGCGGCGACCGCTACGGCGGCAGCCTGCAGAACCGCATGCGCTTCACCCTGGAGCTGGCCGAGGCGGTGCGCGCGGTCTGGCCGGCGGAGAAGCCGCTGATCCTTCGCCAGTCCTGCATCGACGGCAAGCGCGACGGCTGGGCGGTCGAGGATGCCGTGGCTCTGTCCCGTGCGTTGAAAGAGCTTGGCATCGACGCCATCGACTGCTCCTCGGGCGGCATCGCCGGCTATGGCGAGAACCTGCTGCCGCCCTCGACGCCCGGCTACCAGGTCGCGCACGCCGCCGCGATCCGCGCCCAGGCCGAGATTCCCACGCTGGCCGTGGGTTTGATCACCCAGCCGGCCCAGGCCGAAACCATCCTGAGAGCCGGTGCCGCCGACCTGGTGGCGCTCGCCCGCGAGTTTCTCCATGATCCCTACTGGCCGCGCCATGCGGCCCAGTCCCTGGGTGAACCCGACGCCTACGCCGACCAGCCGATCCAGTACGGCCATTGGCTGGCGCTGCGTGCCAGGGGTATGTTCGCTGGCCGCGCCGGTGACGCGGACAGGGAAACCTAAGGGAAGGGAAACAGAGATGAGCGACGACCAGGCCCGCAAGACGGAAGGCCGCGGCCGACTCTACGAGTCGATCGTCGACACCATCGGCGACACGCCCACCATCCAGGTGAAGCGCCTGGCGTCCGAGGGCGTGCGCCTCTACGTGAAGGCCGAGTTCTTCAACCCCGCCGCCTCGGTCAAGGACCGCCTGGCGATCAGCATCATCGAGGAGGCGGAGAAGAGCGGCGCGCTGAAGCCCGGCATGACCGTGGTCGAGGCGACCAGCGGCAACACCGGCATCGGCCTGGCCATGGTCTGTGCGGCCAAGGGCTATCCGCTGGTGGTCACCATGGCCGACAGCTTCTCGATCGAGCGGCGCAAGCTGATGCGCTTCCTGGGCGCCAAGGTGGTTCTAACCCCGCGCGCCGCCAAGGGCTTCGGCATGTACCAGAAGGCCAAGGAGCTGGCCGAGGCCAACGGCTGGTTCCTGGCGCACCAGTTCGAGACCGACGCCAACGCCAAGATCCACGCCAACACCACGGCGCGCGAAATCCTGGCCGACTTCGCCGGCGACCGGCTCGACTACGTCGTTACCGGCTACGGCACCGGCGGCACCATGGCCGGCATCGGCCGGGTGCTGCGCAAGGAGCGGCCCGAGACCAAGATCATCCTGAGCGAGCCGGCCAACGCCCAGCTCATCGGCAGCGGCAAGGGCCAGGAGCGCAACGCCGAGGGCGAGCCCACGGCCAGCCATCCCGCCTTCGAGCCGCACCCGATCCAGGGCTGGACCCCGGACTTCATCCCGAAGGTGCTGCAGGAGGCGATCGACGGCAAGTACTACGACCAGGTGGTTCCGATCCCGGGGCCGGAGGGTATGGCCTGGTCGCGCAAGCTGGCGCAGCAGGAGGGCATCTTCACCGGCGTCTCCGGCGGCTCGACCTTCGCCGTCGCCATGCAGATCGCCGAGAAGGCCGCGCCGGGCAGCGTGATCCTGGCGATGCTGCCCGATACCGGCGAGCGCTACCTCTCCTCGCCGCTGTTCGAAGGCATCCCCGAGGACATGAGCGAAGAAGAGGTCGCCCTCTCCCTCTCGACGCCCGGATACCACATGCCGAGCGCCTAAAGCAGCGAAGCCAAGCCCTCGTCGAAGGCCGACAGCACCTGTTCCGCCTGCCCCCGGTCCAGCACCAGGGGCGGGCGGATCTTGATCACGTTGCTCTCCGGCCCCTCGGTTCCGACCAGGACGCCGCGTTCGCGCATGGCTTCGACCAGGGCCTTGGCCAAGGTCCGGTCCGGACGGCCCTCGGCATCGGCCAGCTCCGCGCCCAGCAGGAATCCCTGGCCGCGCACCTCGCCGATGATGGGGCGGCGGCTCGCGATCTCCTGCAGCCCCTCCTTGAGGAAAGCGCCCACGACCCGCGCGTTCTCTTGCAGGCCCTCCTCCTCCAGGCAATCGAGCACCGCCAGGCCGGCGGCGCAGGCCACCGGGTTCCCGCCGGTGCTGGAGAAGAAGTAGAACTTGTCGCTGAAGGCCTGGGCGATGGCCTCGCTGGTGATCGCGACCGCGAGCGGGAAGCCGTTGCCGATGGCCTTGCCCATGGTGACGATGTCGGGGACCAGCCCCTCCTGCTCGAAGCGCCAGAGCGAGGCGCCGCTACGCCCGAAGCCGGCCTGCACCTCGTCGGCGATGAAGAGGCCGCCGGCCGCCCGCACCCGCCGCACCGCCTCGGCCAGGTAGCCCGGCGGCAGGTCGAGCACGCCGTTGTTGGTCAGCCCCATGTCGACGATCATGCCGGCCACGCCCTGCCCGCTCTCCTGCAGCGAGGCGATGGCCGCGTCGATGGAGGCCAGCGCCCGCTCGACCTCAGCCGCGGGGTCGCGCTCCCCGGCGCGGAAGGGATAGGGCGCGTGGATGCGGCGCAGGAACGGCGGATCCGGCTCGTCCTTGATCAGGCCCGAGGGCGAGAGGCGGGCGATCAGGTCGGTGACGCCGTGGTAGGCTCCCTGCATCACCAGCGCCCCCTTGGCACCGCTGCCGGCCCAGGCCATGCGCCAGGCCACGTCGTTGGCCTCGCTGCCGGAGGAGACGAAGAGACAGCGGGTGAGGTCCGCCGGCAGGGTCCCGCTTAGGCGCTCGGCATAGTCCACCATGCTGGCATAGAGATAGCGGGTGTTGATGTTCAGCCGCTCGGCCTGGCGCAGGATCGCGTTGACCACGTGCGGGTGGCAGTGCCCCACATGCGGCACGTTGTTGTAGGCGTCGATGTAGGTCCGCCCGTCGCTGCCGGTCAGCAGCACCCCGCGGCCGGAGACCAGGGTCAGGGGCTCGCGGTAGAAGTGCTCGTAGGCCTGGGCCGTCACCTTGCGCCGCCGGGCGTAGAGATCGCTCTCGCTGCGCGGCATCAGTAGAGCGCGCTGCAGGTCCTGCGCGATCGCTGCAGTGCCGGCGCTCTCCAGCAGGTCCAGCACGGCGAGTTCCCGCTCGATAGCCGCTTCGTCCGGCTCGCCCAGCAGGCCACCGGCCCGGATCAGGGTCTCGCCGGCCAGCCGCAGGGCCACCAGGTCGGGCAGGGCTCTGACCTCGGCTTCGGTCAAGCGGTTGACCGAGTCGTAGCCCAGCGCCAGCCGGCACAGGCTCTCCAGCGGCGCGTCAGCGCGCAGCATGACCTCGGCGCCGGCGATCGCCGGCTCGACCACCAGCGGCTGGTGCATCATGTCGCCGAAGTCGATCAGCCCGGCCACGCGGTCCGGCCGCTCCGGCAGGACCAGCAGGTTGTCCTGCGTGGCGTCCATGTGAATCAGTTGCGCGCGCAGCCCGGCCAATGCCGGAAGCACGCCGATCTCGGCCCGCTCCAGCACGCCGGCCACGCAGCGCCGGGCCGCCGCCCCCGGCAGCCGGTCCAGATAGACCGCCAGCGACAGCGCGCGCGCCGGATCCCACAGCAGGTCCGGCTTCGCCGCCGGATGGAACAGGCCGGAAAGCGCCAGGTCCAGACGGGCTAGGAAGGCACCGGCGTCGCGCTCCAAGCTCGGCGAGAGCGGCTGAGAGCCCATCGAGTCGGCTGGCAGGAAGCTGACCAGACGGGCCAGGCAGCGCGCGCCGACAGGCGAGACCAGCGTCACCAGGTCCTCGCCGGTGAGGCTTGCCCGCACCCGCGGCAGCGGCAGGTCGGCTGCCGTGGCTTCCAGGTGACGCAGCGCCTTGACCTGCAGGTCCAGGTGCCCGGCTTCCTCCTCCGGGCCGGCGACCTTCAGGACCCAGCGGCTGCCGTCGGCAGGCTCCACCAGGACGTTCCGGTCGCGCTCGCCGGAGAGCCCGGTCAGCTTGGCCTCGATCCCATAGTGCTGGGCCAGGATCTCGGCGGCGGCCTCAAGCGAGAGCTCGGGCGGCTTCGGCAGGGCGGGGCTCATGCCTTGGCCCCCGCCTTGCGATGGCGCAACTCGGAGATCAGGACGCCCAGCGCCATCAGGGCCAGCGCGATCCAGACCGCGGTGGTCGCCCGCTCGCCGAAGAAGAGGGCGGCCCAGCCGATCGTCGCCACCACCATCAGGTAGTTGAACTGCGCGAAGAAGGTCGGGCCGTAGCGGGCGACGATCTCGGCGAAGAGGACGATGAAGACCGCATTGACCGCGGCCGCCCCCAGGGTCGGGAGCAGGGTGTCAAGGGTGTCGGGCAGGTAGACCTGCTCGAAGATCAGCATCAACGGCAGGGTGACGGCAGCAGAGCCCAGCAGGAAGCCGGCGCCCATGACCGTCGAGGTCGTGGCCGGCGGCCGCAGCAGCGCGGCCGAGACGTTGACGATGCCCAGGATCACCGGGATCACCAGGGTCAGGAGGAACCAGGGTATCTGATCGCCGCCGACGCCGGTCTCGTCCGGTGCCAGGATGATGGCGACGCCGGCGAAGCCGAGCGCGATGCCGATCAGACCGAAGATCGACATGCGGTCGAGCCTGGTCAGCACCGAGAGGACGTAGGTGCAGGTTGGCGACAGCGCGAAGGCCAGCGCCATCAGGCCCGAGGGCAGATGTCCGCTGATCAAGGTCACCAGCGCCATGGTGGCGCCGAAGCCCAGGCCGCCGACCACCAGATAGGCGCGCAGATAGGACCAGCGGAAGCTGACCTTGGAGCCCTTGGCGAGGGCCACGAGCCACAGGGCCGCACCGCCCAGTCCGGTCTGCCAGAAGGAGTTGCCGATGGGGGGCGCACCGGCCTCCGAAGCCAAGCGATTCAAGGGAATGAGCAGCGCATAAATCGCCGCAGCCAGCACCAGCATGCCGATCGGCACGATACCCAGAGTCTTCGACATCTCCCCCTCGCGCTCCGCTTTCGTTCGGCCGCACCCGGCCCCGTCGTCAGGTCCGATTCGCGCAGCCCGACAGTCTATAGCCGAGACGAAGATGGCTTGCACTCCGCCACGCTTTATGTGTGACTCAAAGAAACACGGCCCCTGCGGCGGAGGCGCGTACATGTCGCAAACCTTCTCGACGCTCGACCAGCCGGCAGATCGTCAGATCTCCTGGTGGCAGGGTGTCTTGAGTGAGATCTACTATAACCTCGAGGTCATGAGCGACCACAGCGACGGCTTGCGCGGCAAGATCGTCGAGGACGAGTTCGACGGTCTCTCGATCACCCGCTTCGCCGCCGACCGCCAGCGGGTGATGCGGACCAGCCGCCGCATCGCGCTGGACGACGACGATTTCCTGGTGCTGGTTTTCCCGCGCAACAAGCAGCTCTACTACAGCCACGCCGGCCGCAACGGCTTCGTCGAGCCGGGGGGCTACGTCATGGTGCAGACCCGCTCCTTCTACGAGCTGACCTGCCCGGACGACTTCAGCAATCTGACCGTCAGGGTCCCGGCCGAGCGACTGCGTCAGCGCCTGCCCTTCGCCGAGGACCACTGCGCCTGCGCCTTCCCGAACGACATGCGGATGGCCCGCTTCGTCGCCGAGTTCGCCGACTGGATGATGGAGCGGCGCGAAGAGATGCCGGAGGCGCTGCGCCGGCAGATGGGTAGCCAGCTCGAGGAACTGGTGGTGGCATTGCTGGTCTCGGAGGCCGAGCAGGACGCGGGGCCGGAGCGGCCCGGCGTGCCGCAGCTCCGCCGCCGCATCGAGGCCTACACCCGCGAGCACCTCTTCGACGCCGAGCTCAGCGCGCAGGCCGTGGCCGAGGCCTTCGGCATCTCCACCAGCTACCTGCATCGGCTGTTCCGAACCGCCGACACCTCCTTCTGGCACTGGGTCCTTGCCAACCGGCTGCAAGAGGCCTATGAGCGCCTGACTCACCCCAACTATGCCCACTGCACCATCGCCGAGATCGCCTACGCCAGCGGCTTTTCGCACCAGGCGCACTTCTCGACCATGTTCCGGCGCCATTTCGGCGTAGCGCCGCGCGAGGCCCAGAGCCTGGCCCGCGGCAACGCCCGCCTGAATGCCTGGATCCTGCAGCAGGGTTAGCGCGCGTTGAGGGCACAGGGCCTCACTGCGCGACCAGAATTCACCGGAAAGATCATGCTCCGGGAGCCCTGCTTCCCGGTTCACGATTCCGAAACTCTTTGTGGTCTTCTGCGAAAGACTGCAGGGCGCGGCTTGCGGTTTCATCATCGCGAGCCGGGCGGATTTTCGGTGAGTGTCCGGACGCTCGGGGGTGCCCCCCGGGCGGGCCGGAGAAGCCAATCGGATGGGCCAGGCTGGAGGACCTAGACGGAATGTATCAGATCAACCCCAAGGACAAGCACCTGGTTGAGGAGTTCAAGCGGAACCCCATTGGCGTGCACAGTCCCGACCTGCAGAAGTTGCTAAACGTCTTCCGTGGTGCGGCCATGGAGGGCAAGTACGTCCTCATTTGCACCAAGCCGCATGAAGAGTGGGTCCTGGCGCAACTGTCCGGAAAGCGCGGCGGCAAGCTGCACGTTCACCACAACCGCGTCTTCACCTCGATCGATGAGGCGGAGTGGGAAATTTTCAAGATGCGCTGGAAGCACTACACCGGCGAAACCCTCGAAGACTGAAGTCGGAGACCCAGGTCGTGAAGAAGATCTTAGGCTACAGCGACGAGATCAGCGTTTTCCCCAACGAGGACATCTCCTTCATGGTGTCCAGTGAAGAGGGCGCGGACTACCAGGCCTCGTTGGTGCGAATCATCCACGGTGACACCTCGCCGGACGGGCCGGGCCTGAAGCTGGTCCCCATTGCCAGCCCGATCGACGGCAGCTATCCCGGCCGCCGGCAGGAGCTGCTGGCCGGCTCCTACGTGGTGATCCCCGACAGCCGCTGCTTTGCCGGCCTCGAGTCCTTCACCGTGCAGGCGATGATCTGGCCGACCACGCCCGACAACGGCGTGCAGGCCCTGGTCTCGCGCTGGGACGACGAGACGGGCTGCGGCTTCCTCATGGCCATCGACGAGGCCGGCTGCCTGGCGCTCACCCTGGGCGACGGCAAGGGCAAGGTCGAGACCGTGAGCTCCGGTAAGCCCCTGGTGGCGCGCGAGTGGTACCTGGCCGCGGCCAGCTATGACGCCGCCTCCGGCGCGGTTCACATCGTCCAGGACCCGGTCCAGGATCACGCCGTCACCGACGACGACGCCACGGTGACCAAGACGGTCTCGGTCAAACCCGGCGACCCGGCTCGCCCGCTGCTGATGGCGGCCCGCTATGCCGGCATGGTCGGCAGCCGTATCCGCACCGCCGGCCACTACAACGGCAAGATCGACAGCCCGGCGCTGGTCGCCGGCGTGCTCGACCGTCTGCAGATGGAGCAGCTCTTGGCCGGCACCACGCCCGCCAAGGAGATGCCCAAGACGATCGGCCGCTGGGACTTCTCCATCGGCATCACCACCGACGAGATCTTCGACACCAGCGCCAACCGGCTGAACGGCGGCATCGTCAACATGCCGGTGCGCGCGATGAAGGGCTACAACTGGACCGGTGCCGAGATGTGCTGGCGCCATGCTCCCACCGAATACGGCGCCATCCACTTCCACGACGACGACGTCTACGACGCGGCCTGGGACGTGGACTTCACCCTGACGGTGCCGGACAACCTGAAGAGCGGCCTCTATGCCGTGCGCGTGGGCTATGCCGAGCACGAGGACTACATGCCCTTCGTGGTCAAGGCCAAGCGGGGCACCGGCAAGGGCAAGGCCGTCTTCCTGGTGCCGACCGGCAGCTACATGGCCTATGCCAACGAGCACATGCCGACCGACGCGCCACTGGCGCAGCTCCTGACCGGCCAGGTCTCGGTGCTCTCGCCGCACGACGTCTTTCTGCTGGAAAACCGCAACTACGGCGGCTCCTGCTACGACACCCACTCGGACGGCAGCGGCATCTGCTACTCCTCGCGGCTGCGGCCGATCCTGAACATGCGGCCGAACTACCAGTCCTGGCTGGGCGGTGCCGGTTCCTCGCTGTGGCAGTTCAACGCCGATACCCACATCATCGACTGGCTGGATCATACCGGCGTCGAGTGCGACTTCGTCAGCGACGAGGACCTGCACTACGAGGGCCTGGCGGCGATCGAGGACTATGCCGTGGTGGTGACGGGCTCGCACCCGGAGTACCACTCCCTGCAAATGTGGGACGCCATGGAGGCCTACAAGAACGCCGGCGGGCGTCTCATGTACCTCGGCGCCAACGGCTGGTACTGGCGCATCGCCTACCACAAGTCCTGCCCCGGCATCATGGAGGTGCGGCGCAACGAGGACGGCATCCGCGCCTGGGCGGCCGAGCCCGGTGAGTACTATCACTCCTTCACCGGTGAGTACGGCGGCCTCTGGCGGCGCAACGGCCGTCCGCCGCAGATGATGGCCGGTGCAGGCTTCACCGCACAGGGCTTCGACATCTCCTCCTACTACCGTCGCCAGCCCGATGCGGACAATCCGCGAGCGGCCTTCATCATGGAAGGGATCGACGAGGAGATCATCGGCGACTTCGGCCTGATCGGCGGTGGCGCCGCCGGCCTGGAGCTGGATCGCGCCGACCGGCTGCTCGGCACCCCGCCGAACGCGCTGGTGCTGGCCTCCTCCGAGGATCACACGGACATCTACCTTGTGGTCTGCGAGGAGATCCTGATCAACTATCCGGGCCAGGGCGGCCAGGAGAGCCCGCTGGTGAGGGCCGACATCGTCTTCTACGAGCTCGCCTCGGGCGGCGCGGTCTTCTCCACCAGCTCGATTGCCTGGGGCGGCAGCCTGTCCCACAACAACTATGACAACAACGTCGCCCGCATGACCGGGAACGTGTTGCATCGCTTCATGGATCCGACGCCCTTCTAGTTCGGGCCGTCGGCGCGGCGCCGCTATCCGGCGCCGCCAAGGGGTGTGATGCAGAGCGCATGATGACAGAGACGGAGTGACACGCCCGAAGAAGAATGGGCCGAGTTGACTTGACCCTCGGGGACGCGGTGCCTACCGTTCCGGATGTTGGTGTTTGTGATCACATATGCCGCGAACGGCAGGCGGGCACCAGGCGAGTAAGAGGGGCGGATCGCCTCGAACAGCCGCAGAAAAGCGGCAGGCAGAACAGGTTGAGGCAGCTTGTCCACTTACGCGACCCAGTCTGGGAGCGGGCCGCGTAGAGTGGGAAGCATGATGAGAGGGATGGCATTCATCCTCAAGCGAGTCCCATGCCGCCGCGACGGCCGGCAAGACGGGATGGCTTGAATCTGGGATTGGGCGGATCTGGCGAACAGGGGACCTGTCGTCCCGCCCCGGCGAGGCTAACGTTTAAGAGGGAGCAGTCGAAGAATGACGAACAAGCGTAAGCAGAGCGAGGTTTCGGAGGCTCCGCAAGCGAGCCGCCGCAAGTTCCTTGCCGCGAGCACCGCCGGCGTCGGCGCTGCCGCCATGCTGGCCGGGATCAACCGCGATGCCAAGGCGCAGAGCGGCGACCCCATTCCGGTCGGCGCGGCCCTCCCGATGAGCGGCTTTGCCGCCGCTGACGGCGTCGAGTTCAAGAATGGCCTGGAAATGGCCCTGGCCGAGATCAACGCCATGGGCGGCATTCTGGGCCGTCCGCTGGAGCTTCACATCGAAGACTCCAAGGAGATGGGCGTCGAGCTGACCAGCCAGGCCATGCAGCGCCTGATCGACCTGAACGAGGTGCACGCGGTCATCAACGGCTACAACGTCGGCACCACCTCGATCGAGATGGACGTCGCGGCCGAGAACGACATCATCCTGGTGCACTACAACACCGCCATCACCGCGGTGCAGAAGTTCCAGACCGATCCCGCCGCCTACTACGGCTGCTTCATGGGCGACCCGCCGGAGTACTACTACGGCCCGGGCTTCCTCCTGTTCTTGCAGGGCCTGGAGCAGCAGGGCCTCTGGACCCCGCCGAACCGCAAGATCGCACTGATCCCCTCGGCCAACGAGTACTCGATCGTCATCGCCAACGCCATTCGCGACCAGGCGGCGGACTACGGTTTCGAGATCTCGCTCTACGAGACCGTGCCCTATCCGAACAACCAGTGGGGCCCGGTCCTCGCCAAGCTGCAGCAGGACCCGCCGGCGGCCATCGCCATCACGCACTTCCTGCCGCAGGACCTGGCGCAGTTCATGCAGCAGTTCGTGCCGAACCCGACCCCCAGCCTGGTCTACATGCAGTACGGCCCGTCGCTGCCGGCCTTCCGCGAGATCGGTGGCGAGGCGGTGAACGGCGTCATCTACTCCACCGTGATCGGCGCCATCCCGGACGAGTACGGCAAGCCCTACCGCGAGAAGTACGCGGAGCTCTACGGCAAGGAGGCGGCCTACAACATCGGCTCGCAGACCTATGACGGGCTCTGGCACTGGGCGCTGGGTTCGGCCATCGCCGGCGGCACCGGCGAGCCCTACAACAAGGAGCAGAACCAGAAGGTGGCCGCGGCCATGCGGATGCTGGTCTACCGCGGCATGAACGGCACCTGCCGCTTCGATCCCGACGGCCAGTACGCCTTCTGCTATCCGACGCAGATCAAGGACCCCTCGCTCGGCATGCCGCACCAGTTCCTGCAGCATCAGGACTATCGCGAGCAGCCGCTGCTGATCGCGCCGCCGCTCTATGCCGTGGCGCCCTTCATGACGCCGCCCTGGATGAAGTAGGCGGTAGTTCAGTCCGCGGGGCATCGGCAGCCCCGCTTCCTTCCCCTGTCCCTCGGGGGAACCGCCGCAAGGCGGTTCCCCCACTCCCTTGACGAGCCGTGCAGAGGAGAGCCTCGACACTGTGAGCATGCTGGTCTGTCAGTCGGTCACCAAGCGCTTCGGCGCCCTTGCCGCAGTGGAGAACCTGAGCTTCGAGGTCGAGCCCGGCCTGGTCTTGGGCATCGGTGGCCCCAACGGCGCCGGCAAGACCACGCTCTTCGACGTGATCTCCGGCCTGCAGCCCCTCACCTCTGGCCAGGTGAAGCTCAACGGCACCGACATCTCCAAGGACTCGGCAGACCGGATCTGCCACCTGGGCCTGGCCCGAACCTTCCAACTCAACGCCGGCTTCGACTCCATGACGGGGCGCGAGAACGTGCAGGTGGCCGCCTACTTCGGCCAGCGCAACCGCCTCTTCCCGGGTCTCAGCCTCGGCAAGGAAACCAAGCGGCGAACCGAAGAGGCGCTGGAACTGGTCGGCATGCGCGAACGCGCCGACCAGCCGGTCATCAGCGCCCCGGTCCTCGACCGCAAACTGCTGATGATCGCCGGCGCGCTGGTCACCGATCCCAAGCTGCTGCTGATGGACGAGCCGGTCGGCGGCCTTACCCCCAGCGAGATCGACGAGGTCCAGGCCGTGGTCCAACGGGTGGTCCGCGAGATGAACCTCACCATCATCCTGATCGAACATGTAATGCGCTTCCTCATGCGCCTCTCCGACCGGGTCATGATCATGCACCACGGCTCCAAGCTCTTCGAAGGCCTGCCGAAAGAGGTCTCGGAGAACGAGGAGGTGATCGAGGTCTACCTGGGCAAGGGGGCCAAGGCCCGCAGCAGTTCCTGGTTCGAGGAAAAGGACAAGGCGGAGGCCGCATCATGAGCAGCCTTCCCCTGCTCTCGGTCAAGGATCTGGCTTCCGGCTACAAGGGGCGCGACGTCCTGCACGGCCTGTCCTTCGACGTGCCGGAAGGCAGCCTGATCACCCTGATCGGCCCGAACGGCCACGGCAAGTCGACCTTGCTGCGCACCATCTCCGGCCTGCTGCGCCCGCGCGGCGGCGACATCAAGGTGGGCGAGACCTTGATCGCCGGCATGCCAGCCGAGGCGATCACCGCCATGGGCATCATCCAGGTCCCACAGGGCGACATGCTCTTCCCCGAGATGTCGGTCTACGAGAACCTGCTGATGGGGGCCTATCTGGAGCGCGACCGCACCGTCATCGAGAAGCGCCTGGCCGAGGTCCACGCCATCCTGCCGCGCCTGAAGGAGCGCAGCAAGCAGACCGCCAGCACGCTCTCGGGCGGCGAGCGTCGCATGGTCGGCATCGGCCGCGGCCTGATGGCCGGCGGACGGTTGCTGATGTTGGACGAGCCCTCGCTCGGCCTGGCACCGATCATCATCGACCAGATCTACGAGGTCATCTCCGACCTCAAGGCCTCCGGCCGCACCATCCTGCTGGTCGAGGAGAATCCCATGCGGATCGTCGACTTGGCCGACGAGGTGCACCTGCTGGACAACGGCCACATCGTCTGGAGCGGCGGCGGACGCGAACTCAGCGAACGTTCCGAGCTCCTGGAAACCTACCTCGGCGGCTAGAGGAGAGCGAAGAACAGCGATGGATGTGATTCCCTACATTCTGGTCACCGCGGTGACCGTGGGGGCCATGTACTCCCTGGCAACCCTGGGGCTGTCGCTGGTCTGGGGCGCCATGGGCATGCTGAACATGGCGCACGGCGTGATGCTGACCCTTGGCGGCTATGCCGCCTACTCCGCGGTCACGGCAGCAGGACTGCCCTGGCCCTTCGGCTTCGCCGCCGCCATCGTGATCGGTGCTATCGTGGGCGCCCTGCTCTACTTCGGGCTGGTCCGCTTCATGCTGGGCAGCCCCTCGTTCGAGACCAACATCATCATCGCCACGGTCGGCATCGCCATCGCGCTGGAAAACCTGATGCTGCTGATCTACGGCGGCCAGCCGCTGGGCCAGCCGGTCAGCCTGGACGGCATGATGCGGCTGGGCCAGGTGCCGGTCGCCAATCAGAACATCCTGATCGTGGTGCTATCGGTGGTGATCATGCTGATGGTCGCCTACACCCTGCGTACCAGCAAGGTCGGCCGGGCGATCCGCGCCACCGCGCAGAACCGCGAGGCCGCGCGCCTGATGGGGGTTCCGGCCCGCTCGATCTACCTGCAGGTGCTGGCGATCTCCGGCGCGCTGGCGGCGGTCTCCGGCGTGCTGCTTTCCTCCATCACCCAGCTCTCGCCGCCGCTGGGCAACGATCCCATGCTGAAGGCCTTCATCATGTGCGTGGTGGCGGGGCTCGGCAACGTGCAGGGCAGCGTGCTCGCCGCCTTCGTCTTGGCGCTGGTCGAGGCCGCGACGCAGTTCTACCTGGGTGCGCGCTGGGGCTTCCCGGTGCTGCTCATCCTGGTCATCCTGGCCCTGATCTGGCGGCCCTACGGCGTCTTCGGCCGGGCCCAGGTCACGCGGCTCTAGGGCGGGAGGGCAAAGATGCGCAACAGCAGCTTCCGCGATCTGGGCGTCGCCATCGCCTTCCTGGCGCTCTTCATCGCCATCCCCTTCGTGCTCGACGGGCGCTACTACATGGGGCAGATCATCTTGATCTTCTTCTACGCGATCGTCGCCTCGCAGTGGAACCTGGTGTTCGGGATGGCCGGCATCTTCTCGCTGGCACAGATGGCGCTCTTCGCCTTCGGCGCCTATGCGACCGCGATGCTGGGCTACTATCTGGACTGGAGCGTCTGGGCGGCCATGCCGGTGGCGGGGCTCGCCACCATCCTGGTATCGATCCTGGTGGGGCTCGCCTGCCTCAGGCTCACCGGCGCCTACGTCGCGCTGCTGACCCTGGCGATCGCCCAGGTCATGTACTTCCTGATCGTCACTGACACCGACTGCTTCGTGATGGAGGGCGTGCGCTGCCGCCAGTTCACCGGCGGCGCGGTCGGCTTCTCGCAGTTCGGCGACCTGGGCACGCGCAAGGCCTTCCGTGCCGATTGGCTGACGGCGAACTACTACATCGTGCTGGCCCTGCTGGTGATCTCCATGCTCTTCACCTACGTCATCGTGAAGAGCCCCATGGGCCTTGCCTTCAGGGCGCTACGCGACAACCCAGGCTATGCCATCTCGCGCGGGATCAGCCGCTTCAAGTACCAGCTTCTGGTCTTCGGGCTGTCGGCCTTCTTCACCGGCGTCGCCGGCGGCCTCTGGGCCAGCCACTTCCGTGCCATCGGCCCCAACCTGCTGAACCTCTCGCTGATGCTCTTCGTGCTGGCGATGATCGTGGTCGGCGGGGTTGGGCGCTTCTGGGGTGCGCTGGTCGGATCTATCCTGCTGGTCGCCGCCGACGAGCTGATGCGCGAGGCGGGCGAGTTCCGCACCCTGGGCCTGGGCTTGATCCTGGCCTTCTTCGTGGTGGCCATGCCGCAGGGCATCCTCGGCCTGGTTGAAGCGTTGGTCCAGCGTTTGCGGCCGAAGCCGGCTCAGTTCGAAAGGGACTAAGGCGCAGATGCCGTCACAGCGAAGCCATGTGACGGCATCCTCCTGCCTCGGAGACCCGTGCCGAGAGGGCCGTCGGCCTCAGCGATCGAAAACTGTCGTGCACTCGAACCGGACGCCCTCCAGGAGAGCGTCCGGTCAGTGTGTGCAGGCCAAGAGCCTTCTGGGACGAACACGGCCCGGGCGAAGTGCTTCAGGCCGCCTTCAGCGCCGGCAGCGAGGTCGCCACCCACTGGTCGGCCGGCTTGCGGACCTCCGCCTGGTAGGCATCGACCAGCAGGTTGCTGATGCGGCCGGGGTTGTAGTGCCGGCCATCGATCTCACCCACCGGCGTGACCTCGGCGGCGGTGCCCGTCAGGAAGACCTCGCTCGCCCGATCCAGGTCCGCGACCGAGATCGTGCGCTCGATCACCTCCAGACCCTCGCGCTCCGCCAGCGCAATGACGGTGCGCCGGGTGATGCCGTTCAGGAAGCAGCTCGGCGTCGGGGTGTGCAGCTTGCCGTCGATCGCCAGGAAGATGTTGGCGCCGGTCGCCTCGGCCACGTTGCCCTCGTAGTCCAGCATCAGGGCGTCCTGATAGCCCTGCCGCTCGGCCGCGTGCTTCGACATGGTGCAGATCATGTAGAGCCCGGCCGCCTTCGACTGCGTCGGCGCGCAATCCGGCGCCGGACGGCGCCAGGGTGCCATCGCCAGGCGGATGCCCTTGGCCTTCAGCTCCGGCGAGAAGTAGGCCGGCCACTCCCAGGCCGCGATCGCGACGTTGATCTTGGTCGACTGCGCAGAGACGCCCATCATCTCGCTGCCGCGCCAGGCGACCGGACGCAGGTAGGCGTCGGTCAGCTTGTTGGCGGCGAGGACCGCCTCCGCCGCGGCATCGATCTCCTCGACGCTGTAGGGCAGCGTGAAATCGAGGATCTCAGCGGAGCGCTGCAGGCGCTGATGATGCTCATGCCCCTTGAAGATGACGCCGCCATAGGCGCGCTCGCCCTCGAAGACCGAGGACGCGTAGTGCAAAGCGTGAGAGAGTACATGCAGCCGTGCCTCGGTCCAGGGCACCAGCGCACCGTTCATCCAGATCACTCCGGGACGGTTGTCGAAAGGTTGGGTCGCCATATCGGTTCCGTTCTAAGCCAGTTTGCGCTATCCGAACTGGCAGGTCGTCCCTGCCCCCAAAGCGGTGGGAAAGGGCCTGCCTGTGATTCAACCGGATTTGCCCTGGAATCAGGCATCTCCGGACCGCTGCGCAATTTTATTGCGTTTACGATGTGGTTATGATAACGATGGGATGCAATATCAGTCAACATGGCTGACGTATCGCATAGCAGCTCTGCGACATGGTCGATCTGAAGTCCGGCGCCAATCCGCTGTTCCTGCGCGAGGAGGAGCTGCGCCGCGGGATAGAGCTCATGTTCTATGCCTACCGGGAGTTCACGTCGGAGCCCGACCGGATCCTGTCGGAGATCGGATTCGGCCGTGCGCACCACCGCGCGATCTATTTCATCGGCCGCTATCCCGGCATCACCATCAGCGAGCTGCTGTCGATCCTCAGGATCACCAAGCAGAGTCTGTCGCGAGTGCTGAGCCAGCTGCTGGAGCGAGGCTACGTCGCCCAGACGCGCGGCAAGCGCGATCAGCGCCAGCGGCTCCTGACCCTGACCGAGTCCGGGCGCGCACTGGAGGTCCGCCTGACCGACACCCAGCGGCAGCGCTTCGCCGCCGCCTACAAGCAGGCCGGTGCCGAAGCGGTTGCCGGCTTCCGCGCCGTGCTGGCGGGGATCATGGATCCGGCCGACCTGGAGCGGGTCGAGAAGATGATGCCCAAGGGCCCCGAGGACGAGGAGGAGGACCGTGCCGGACGCGGGCCGGCCGAGAGCCTGGCCGCCAAGTCCGGTCGGTGACATCATGGCGGAGCAGGCCGCCCACATCCTGGTCGTCGACGATGATCAGCGCCTCTGCGAGTTGCTGTCCCGCTATCTGAGCGCCGAGGGCTTTTCCGTTACCACGGTCGGCGATGCCGAGACCGCCGAGCAGCAACTCGGCGCCTTCTCCTTCGACCTTCTGATCCTGGACATCATGCTGCCGGGCGCCAGCGGGCTCGACCTGGCACGCAGCCTGCGCAGCGGCAGCCGGGTGCCGATCCTGCTGCTGTCCGCCAAGGGCGAGCCCAACGACCGCATCACCGGCCTGCAAGCCGGCGCCGACGACTATCTGCCCAAGCCCTTCGACCCGCGCGAACTGGTGCTGCGGATCAACGCCATCCTGCGCCGCGCCCGCCCCGAGGCACCGGCCGAGGACCCGGTGCTTCGTTTCGGCGCCTTCGCCTTCGATCCGGAGCGCGGCAGCCTGACCCAGGCGGGCCAGCCGGTGCATCTAACCGAGACCGAGACCGCCCTGCTGCAGCTCCTGGCCGAACGCGTGGGCCAGCCGGTGAGCCGCGAAGACCTGGCCGGCACCAGCGAAGGCGGCAACCTGCGTGCGGTCGACGTACAGATGACCCGGCTACGCCGCAAGGTGGAGACAGACCCGCGGTTTCCACGCTATCTGCAAACGGTGCGCGGAACGGGCTATATCTTGGTCTTGGACTGACGGCATCTCCCGCGCGGCGGAGCGGCCACGGACCCGGTATCTGACCCTGACGACGAGGCGGCCGCTTGCGTATCCGCATTCCCATCATAGACGACCTGCCCTGGCACCTGGTGAAGCGCTTCCTGCCGCGCAGCCTGCTGGGCCGTTCGCTCTTGATCATCGTCGTGCCGATGATCCTGCTGCAGGTCTCGGCCACATGGTTCTTCTTCGACCGCCACTACGACGTCATCACCAAGCGCCTGGCCCAGGGGCTGGCGGGCGGCCTCTCCACCGTCATCGCGCTGCTGGAGGAGGACAAGAGCCGGGCCGAACGCAACACCCTGATCGACCTTGCCGAACGCTCGCTCGACTTCTCGATCCTGTTTCAGGAGGGCGTGCAGCTTCCCGACAACATCGAGCCCAGGATCGACAGCCTGCTGGACCGCCACCTCTCCAACGCGATCAGCAGCCGGATCGACCGTCCCTTCACCATGGACACCCAATCGATGCCCAGCTACGTCGAGATCCTGGTCTCCCTGCCCGACGGGGTCTTGCGGGTGCTGGTCAAGCGCAAGCAGCTGTTCAGCGACACGACCTACATTTTCGTGGTCTGGATCGTCGGCTCCTCGATCATCCTGTCGCTGGTCGCCTTCATCTTCATGCGCAACCAGGTGCGCCCGATCCGCCGCCTGGCCAAGGCCGCCGACGCCTTCGGCCGCGGCCGCGACGTCAGCGACTTCCGGATCGAGGGCGCCAGCGAGGTGCGCCAGGCCGCCACCGCCTTCCTGGAGATGCGCTCGCGTATCAAGCGGCAGATGACCCAGCGCACTGCCATGCTGGCCGGCGTCAGCCACGACCTGCGTACACCGCTGACCCGCATGAACCTGGAACTGGCGATGGCGCCCCAGGGCCGCATGCGCGAGGGGCTGATCACCGACGTCGCCGAGATGGAGCACATGATCGACGCCTACCTCTCCTTCGCCCGCGGCGAGGAGGGCGAGCAGATGGTCGAGACCGACCTCTCGCAGCTCTTGACCGAGGTGGTGGAGCAGTCCAGGCGCGGCGGCGGCAGCGTTTCGATCAGCAGCAAGGAGCCGGCGGTGATGATGCTGCGGCCCGCCGCGATGCGCCGCGCGCTGAACAACCTGTTGGAGAACGCAATCCGGCACGGCCGCACCGTCGCCGCCAGCCTGCAGGTCGGCAAGCAGCGGGTCGATGTCTTCATCGATGACGACGGCCCGGGCGTGCCGCCCGCTCAGCGCGACCTGGTCTTCCGCGCCTTCCACCGCCTGGAGCCGGGGCGCGATCCCAACCGCGGCGGCGCCGGCCTGGGCCTCACCATCGCGCGCGACATCGCCCGCGGCCATGGCGGCGACGTCACCCTGGAGGATTCGCCCCTCGGCGGACTGCGCGCGGTACTGCGCCTGCCGCTGTAGCGGCGCTGGCGCCGGCCAAGCGAAACGCTTAGCCTGTGCGCGTACCGAAACGGGACTGCCCCGCACGAGGTCGAGTTGCCCCGTGCCGGGGGGCCAAACATCGCGGGAGACGCAGCCATGACCGGGTCCGTATTCAAGAAGATCGGTGAGGTCGTCGAGGGCTTCACGACGCTCGAGGTCACGACCAGGGTCGTCGATGGGCCGGCGCGCGAGATCAAGACCAAGGTGAACGTCGTCACCGGCGACGCCGAGTTCTCCATCCATCAGGACTTCCTGCCCGATCCGGTCAAGCTGGCCGCCCTGCACGAACGCCAGGTCGCAGAATCGCGCGAGATCATCGCCGCCACCATCCGTGCCCTGGCAGAACTGGGCGAGAAGGTCGGCGACAAGGTCGAGAGCTACCTACAGAGCGAGTAGGCCGGCCCGCGCCCTCAGCCGGCAACCTCCAGCGAGAGGTCCCTGACCCATGGCCGATCCCAGCGCGGCAGACCGCAGCCTGCTCGCCAACCTGACCAAGCTCGAGATCAACACGATCATCAAGGAGAACCTGACCGCCCGGAAGCTGCCCGATGCCGCCAACGCGATCCTCGACGTCGCCCTCACCTATGCCTGGGAGCTGCAGGACAAAGGCTTCGACGTTGCCGCCTGGTTCGCTGAACCGCTGCTGGCGCAGGAGGTCGGCCGCACCCCGGCAGAGCGCTACGAGAGCCTGCGACGGCTGGAGGGGGCGCTGGGAGACCGGGCCAAGGTGCTGCGCAGCCTGCTGGAAGCCGAGGCCGACGCCGCATCCGGCCAGCCCAGGTCGTTCGACGATACCTGCATCACCCTTGACGCCAGGACCTTCATCGCGCTGCGCTGGGCGGCTTGGATCATGGACGAGCATCCCAAGCTGTCCCCGGCAAATCGCGTCATCCTGGGCCGCGTCCGCAAGAACAGCGATCAGATGAAGAACCTGATGCTGCGGCTCTACGGACAGCCGGACTTCGAGAAGCTCTACGGCGCCTCGCGAGACGGCCTGAACCGGATCGGCGACGAGGCCCGCATGGCCGCCCGCGACGCCCTGCAGCTTGACGCCAAGGACATGACCCTGCTGCGCAAGGTCTGGGAAATCGGCGTGCAGGAGGTGGTGGCGCAAACAGTGATCGACCTGGACGGCGATTCCATCACCTACGTCGCCCGGCGTTACTCGGCGCCGAGCTGGGGCCACATGCTGGAGGTGCATCGGCTGGGGGTGAACTCGGCGGTCGGTTACTGGGGCAACCTGATGGACGCCATGCGTCGCTTCCTGACCGACCTGGTCTCGATCGCCGCCGGCGGCAGCGACACCCGGCGATGAGGCCAGGCGACGCCGCCGTCACTCCCGTGACCTGGCTGCTGCGGCGACTGGGAGCCGACGAACTGGTCCTGGCGGCGGCCGATGGCGGCCTGGAGGTAACGAGCCGCAGTGGTGGGCAGGTGATGCTGCGCTCGCTGATCCAGCTCGACGGCGACATCCTCACCTTCGTCAGCCCCGACCTGCCGCGCGACGCAGTCCTGGCCAAGGCGCATTTCCGACGGGTCGGCCGTAGCCTGGCCGACCTGATCGCCGGTCTCAACCGCCTGCTCGCGACCCTGGTGGCCTTGCCAGCGGGCGCGGTGATGCTGGCGACCCTGCCCCCGGCGCTGAACGGTCACACGGCCGCCTGGATTGCTCTGGCCGCCGAGTTCATCGCTACCTTGGCCGGAGTAGCGCTGCCCCGCCCCAGACAGCTCGTAGTCAGGCTGCTGCTGCGTCCGGCACTGCGCTGGCTGCTACGCGCCCGCGGCCGCCGTCTGCTCGCCCATGCCAGGGCTCAGGCGGGATTTTAGGAGCAGAGGAGTGTTCGGCCGTCCTGGCAAAGGGAGAGTGGTCCTTCGGTCAAGCCGAAGGACCACTCAAAGCTGGCACAGCCGCTCAGCAGCGGAGATTCTCCACCACGCCCCAAGAGCCCCTCTTCAATAAGCAGCGCGCAACAAGGCCGCCCCGGCACCCAGGGCGCGCAGCTTGCCGGCGGCGACCGTGCGCGACAGCGGCGCCATTCCGCAGTTGGTGCAGGCCTGGATCTGGCCGGCGTCGATATAGCCGGCCGCCTGGCGCAGGGTCGCCGCCACCTCCTCCGGAGTCTCGATCCGGTCGGTGGCGACGTCGATCGCCCCCACCAGTACCTGCTTGTCCTTCAACAGGCCGATCAGCGACATCGGCACCTTCGAGCCGGCACACTCCAGCGAAACCTGCTGGATCTTGCTGGCATTCAGAGCCGGAAAGATCTCCTCGTACTGGCGCCACTCGGAGCCCAACCCCTGCTTCCAGGTGATGTTGGCTTCGATGCCGTAGCCATAACAGATGTGGACCGCCACCTTGCAGGAGAGGCCCTCGGCGGCGCGCTCCAGGGCGGCGATGCCCCAGTCCTTCACCTCGTCCATGAAGACGTTGAAGGCCGGTTCGTCGAACTGGATGACGTCGACGCCGGCAGCTTCCAGCTCGCGCGCCTCCTGGTTCAGCAGCTCGGCGAAGGCCATCGCCATGTCCGCTCGGCGGCCGTAGTGGGCGTCGGCGATGGTATCGCAGATCGTCATCGGTCCCGGCAGGGTGAACTTCATCCGCCGGTCGGTGTAGTCGCGCAGGAAACGCGCCTCGTCCAGGTGGACCGATGCCGGGCGGCTGAGCGCCGTGGTGACCGTCGGCACCTCGACGACATAGCGGTCGGCGCGGATGCCCATCTTGGTCTTGCGTTGCCAGTCGATGCCCTGGATCCGCTCCAGGAAGCCATGCACGAAGTGGACGCGAAACTGCTCGCCCTCGGAGACGATGTCGATCCCGGCCCGCTCCTGCTCCTTCAGCCAGACCAGGGCGGCATCCTGCTTGCCGCGCAGGAGCTCGTTGCCCTCCAGCTTCCAGGGCGCCCACAGGGTCTCGGGCTTGGCCAGCCAGGCCGGCTTCGGCAGGCTTCCGGCCAGAGTGGTCTCGAACATGGCTTATCCTCCCGCAGTCTTCCTTTGCAGGAAGTCTGCCGCCGGACCGCCGGTCTGGCCAGCAAGAACTGGGAGGAATCGAGAGGGCCCGAGAAAGCGGGATGCCGTTGCACCCCGCTCCTGCGGATCAGTCGCGCGGCGCGTACTTGGCCAGGATGCGCTGCAGGGTGCGGCGGTGCATCCTCAGGCGGCGCGCGGTCTCGGAGACATTGCGGTTGCACTGCTCGTAGACGCGCTGAATGTGCTCCCAACGCACCCGGTCCGCCGTCATCGGCAGCTCCGGCGGCGGCGGCGCATCCTCGTCGCCCTGCTTCAGCGCAGCCAGGATCTGATCGGCATCGGCGGGTTTCGGCAGATAGTCGATCGCCCCCAGCTTCACCGCAGCCACCGCCGTCGCGATGTTGCCGTAGCCGGTGAGGACGATGGCCTTGGCATTGGGGCGAAGCTCATGCAGGCGCTTCACCACGTCGAGGCCGCTGCCGTCACCCAGGCGCAGGTCGACCACGGCGTAGGGCGGCGGATTGCCTTCCACTGCCGCGACCCCATCGGCCACGCTGTTGGCGGTGGAGACGCTGAAACCCCGCTTCTCCATGGCCTGCGCCAGCCTGTTGCACAGACGCTCGTCGTCGTCGACCAGCAGCAGGTTCTGAACTGTATTCATGCCACTCCTTCCTGATCTGCTGGAGAAAACTGGTCCAACTGCCATGAAATGGCAACCTCCGCACCGCCACTAACAGCGTTGCGGAACTGTATGGACGCACCGCCATGCCCCAGCAGAGTCTTGGCGATAAAGATTCCCAGGCCCATGTGGGCGGCCGGACCGGTGGTTTCGTCACGCGGGTCCGGACGGTCGCTGGAGAGATAGGGCTCGCCCAGACGGTCGAGCATGGCCGGCTCGAAGCCGGGACCGTCGTCGGCGATGACCACGGTGAGCAAACGCCTTGTCCAGCGGCAGGTCACCACCACCTCGCGCTCAGCGAACTGCACCGCGTTCTGCAGCAGCGTGCCCAGCCCGTGCAGCAGGGCGGGGTCGCGCGGCAGCAGCGGCATCGGTTCCTCGTCCTTGATCGAGAAGCGGATGATGACGTCGTCGCGGCGCTGCGGCTCGGCCGCCAGCTCCAGAAGCGTCTTGACCGGCAGCAGGTTGTAGGCCTCGCCACTGTCCGGGGTGGGGCGGTGCGCCATCTCAGCGAGCAGCGCGGCGCAACGGTCCACCTCCTCGGCCAGCAGATCAAGGTCGGCCCGCCACTCCGAATCGGGCGGAACCTCACGCTGCAGCTCCTTGGCCACCAGCTTCACGGTGCTGAGCGGCGAGCCCAGCTCATGCGCGACCGCAGCCGCCAGTCCGCCCAGGGAGGCAAGCTGCTGCTCACGTGCCAGTGCCGCCTGGGTCGCCGCCAGTGCCTGCCCGACCGCGCGCCCCTCCGAGGCCAGCGAGGCCACGTAGACCGCGATGAAGACCGTCGCGAGCACCAGACCGGCCCAGATGCTGCCCATGAAGAGGGGATCCAGGTGCAGGGTGCCCTCGAACCAGGGCAGCGGCCAGTACCAGACCGCCAGCACCGTCTCCAGCACCACCGCCAGCGCGGCCAGCAGCGCGGTGGAACGGGCCGAGAGCGCCGAGGCGGAGACCGTGACCGGGGCCAGGATCAGCACTGCGAAGGGATTGGACAGACCGCCGGTCAGGTAGAGCAGGCCGCCGAGCTGCAGCAGGTCGAAGGCAAGAATCCGCGCCGCGGCGGCCTCGGCCAGCCAGAGGCCGCGGCCGATCAGTCTGGGCGTCACCAGGTTCAACAGGGCCGAGACCAGCACAAGCAGGGCCAGCGGCATCAAGGGCAGGTCGAGATTGAGCCAGTATTCGGCGACGAAGAGCGCCACCGCCTGGCCCGCGATCGCGATCCAGCGAATGAGGGTCAGGGTGCGGCGCCGAATCGGCCCTTCGCCGCCGGCTGCCTCGAAGACGCCGACCCGCCCACGCAGGGCCGTCAGGGGAGTGTCCGCTTGGATCTGAACCAGTGTCGTTCGATCAGGCCGCCCGAAGCGCGTCTGAGTCCCTGTTGGCAGCACGCTCCATCTGGCGCTGGCGCTTTTTCAACAACCAGTAGGCCAGCCGTGCTGAGGCGCGGGCGACATGGCTCTGCGGCTTCAAGCCCGCCGCCTTGAACGACATCGAGATCGCGCGGTCCATGTGCTCCTGCCCGTAGAGGCGATAGGCGCGCAGCAGGTAGTCCCGACCATAAGTCTCGCGGTTGTAGGGTTCGGCCAGGTTACCGTTGGCGGCGTAGTTGGCGTAGGCCAGCTCGTCGTCCTCGGTCTCGTGCACCCGACCGGCTGCGATCATCACCCGGCGCATGCGACCGATGCGGTCCTCTTCCAAGTAACGCTTCAGGTGAACGTAAAACAGCTTGTAGTGCCGGAACTCGTCCGCCGCGATGCGCGCGCAGATCTTCTTCAGAACCGGCTCCTGAGTCGCGCGGGAAAAGGCGGTATAGAAGGACGAGGTCCCGACCTCGACAATACAGCGCGAGATCAGCTCACCGGCGCGGCTGCCGCGGACCGACCCTTCGACGTCCTGCGGCAGCGAGAAGCCGGCGCGGAAGCGCTCCACCGCAGCCTCGAAATCGAAGGTCGGATCGACCGCTGTCGCCCAACGGCCGAGCGCCAGGCCGTGCAGCACCTCTTCCTCCGCCCATTGGGTGATGGCCTCGCGGAAAGCCGAGTCGTCGGGAAAGACCTTGTAGAGGTAGGCGGCATAGTCGTGCGCGTTGAACTCCACCAAGGCCGCCGCCTTGACGGTCTTCAGGTGTTCCTGGTCCACTTTGCCGGGATCCAACTGATCCCAGGGGAGTCGATCGATCCAGCTTTCAGTCATAGTGTCAGGTCCCCGGCTGCATCGCGGCACTGCGCGCTTTTTTTTCCTTCGCGAATCAGCTGGAGGCGGGCGAAGTCGACTCCCCCGCCTTTAGCGCTATAACTAAATTTAGCAATCGCGGACCGGGAGCGCCAGTCCATGCGGTAGGAAAAGCAGACTGCGACCAGATTGCAACAGTTTCCGACCACGGCTTCCGCGCCGCCACCCCCACACCAAGCCACTGACCCAAAAAACGAAAAGGGCCGGATCGTCAGCGACCCGGCCCAGATCTCCCTCGGTCTAGTTGAGGGCCTTGAGCTTTGCCGTTTCGATCTCGATTCGGCGGTTCACCTGGGCCTTCTCGGCCTCGTCCTTTGCATCGAGCAGGTCGTCCTGAGCGTTCTTCAGGGTCTGCTCGACCGCGGCGCGGTCGATGTCGTTGACCCGCACCGCCTCTTCGACCAGCACGGTCAGACGCTCCGGCGTCACCTCGGCGAAACCGCCGGCGACGAAGATCCGCTCGCGGATCTTGCGGGCCTCGTAGACCGCCAGCACGCCGGTGCGCACCGTCGTGATCATCGGGGCATGACGCGGCAGCACACCGTAGTCGCCATCACCACCGGGTACGGTGACCATCTCGGCCGCCTCGGAGAGGATAATCTCCTCCGGGGCGACCAGTTCGAACTGGAAGGTCTCTGCCATTCTTCGCTATCCCGCCTGGCCGGCCGCTCAGGCCGCTTCCGCGGCCAGCTTCTTCGCCTTTTCCACAGCCGTCTCGATGGTGCCGACCATGTAGAAGGCAGCCTCCGGCAGGTGATCGTACTCGCCCGCGCAGATCCCCTTGAAGCCGCGGATGGTATCCTCCAACGGCACCTGCACACCGGGGAAGCCGGTGAAGACCTGGGCCACGTCGAAGGGCTGCGACAGGAAGCGCTGGATCTTACGCGCACGGGCCACTGTCAGCTTGTCCTCTTCCGACAGCTCGTCCATGCCCAGAATGGCGATGATGTCCTGCAGCGACTTGTAGGACTGCAGGATCTCCTGCACCCGGCGCGCCGTCTCGTAGTGCTCCTCGCCAACGACCTGCGGATCCAGGATACGGCTGTTGGAGTCGAGCGGATCCACCGCCGGGTAGATGCCCAGCTCGGCGATCTGACGCGACAGCACGGTGGTGGCGTCCAAGTGGGAGAAGGAGGTGGCCGGCGCCGGGTCGGTCAAGTCGTCGGCCGGCACGTAAATGGCCTGCACCGAGGTGATCGAGCCCTTCTTGGTCGAGGTGATGCGCTCCTGCAGGGCGCCCATGTCGGTCGCCAGGGTCGGCTGATAGCCCACCGCCGAGGGAATGCGGCCCAGCAGTGCCGACACCTCGGAACCCGCCTGGGTGAAGCGGAAGATGTTATCCACGAAGAAGAGCACGTCCTGGCCCTCCTCGTCACGGAAGTACTCCGCCAGCGCCAGGCCGGAGAGCGCCACGCGGGCACGGGCACCCGGCGGCTCGTTCATCTGGCCGAAGACCAGCGCCACCTTGGAGTTGTCGCCCTCAAGGTCGATAATGCCGCTATCCACCATCTCGTGGTAGAGGTCGTTGCCCTCACGGGTACGCTCACCCACACCGGCGAAGACCGAGTAGCCGCCGTGCGTCTTGGCGATGTTGTTGATCAGCTCCTGGATCAGCACGGTCTTGCCCACGCCGGCGCCGCCGAACAGGCCGATCTTGCCGCCCTTGGCGTAAGGCGCCAGCAGGTCCACGACCTTAATGCCGGTGACCAGGATCTCGGCCTCGGTCGACTGCTCGGAGAACTCCGGAGCCGGGCGATGGATCGGGGCCTTGTAGAGGCCGTCCACCGGGCCGCGCTCGTCGATCGGCTCGCCGATCACGTTCAAGATACGGCCCAGGGTCTTCGGTCCGACCGGAACGGCGATCGGGTTGCCGGTGTCGCTCACCTTCTGGCCGCGGGTCAGGCCCTCGGTCGAGTCCATGGCGATGGCGCGCACGCTGTTCTCGCCCAAGTGCTGCGCCACTTCCAGAACCAGCCGGTTGCCGCCGTTGTCGGTTTCCAGTGCGTTCAGAATCGACGGCAGCTCGCCGTCGAAATGGACGTCGACGACCGGACCCATGACCTGGGTGATGCGGCCCGTGACGTTGCTCTGCTCGCTCATCCTTTTGTCCTCGCTTCTGGTCTCGTCTATCCGGGCCTAGGCAGCGCTCTGCATGGCTTCCTTGGCGGAGACGATCTCGATCAGTTCCTTGGTAATGATGGCCTGGCGCGTGCGGTTGTAGGTCAGCGTCAGACGGTCGATCATGTCGCCGGCGTTGCGGGTCGCGTTGTCCATGGCGGTCATCCGCGCGCCCTGCTCGCTGGCGTTGTTCTCCAGGATGGCCTTGTAGAGCTGCACCGAGAGATTGCGCGGCAGAAGCTCGGCCAGGATGGCCTCTTCGTCCGGCTCGTAGTCGTAGACTGCGCCCTTGGTCTCGGAGGTCGTCGCTTCGGCCTCGTCGCCTTCGGCCTCGTCGACATGGAAGGGCACGAGCTGCTGCAGGGTCACCAACTGGCTGATCGCCGACTTGAATCGGGCATAGATCAGGGTGCAGACGTCGAACTCACCCGCCTCGAACATCTGCGTGACGCGCTCGGCGATCGCCGCGGCCTTGTCGAACGACGGGCGCGGACGATTGACGTCCTCGACGGTGTCGATGATCAAGCTGCGGAAGTCACGGCGCAGCTGATCGCGGCCCTTGCGGCCAACGCAGAGGATCTTGACCTCCTTGCCTTCGCCCTGGAGCCGGTGGATCGTCCGCCGCGCCTCACGCACGATGGAGGAGTTGAAGCCGCCGCACAGGCCACGGTCGGAGGTCGCGACCACCAGCAGGTGGACCTGGCTCTGGCCGGTCCCGGACAAGAGCTTGGGCATTCCCGGCTGACCGGCGACCGAAGCCGCCAGCCGGCGCAGGATGCTCTCCATGTTCTCGGCATAGGGACGGGCAGCCTCGGCCTGTTCCTGCGCACGGCGCAGCTTGGCCGCGGCCACCATCTTCATGGCCGAGGTGATTTTCCGGGTCGCCTTGACACTGTCGATGCGGACCCGAAGGTCTTTGAGGCTTGGCATACGCCCGCTCCGCTTCTCTCAGACGCTACGTCTAGCCGACGTAGGCTTCGGTGAAGGCCTTGAGCAGCTTGCCCAGGTTCTCTTCCGCGGCCTCGTCCATCGCCTTCTTGTCGCGAATGGAGGCCAGGATCTCCTTGCCGCTGCCGCGCAGGTCGGCCAGGAGCTGCTTCTCGTAGTCGGCGACCTTGTTGGTCGGCACGCCATCGAGATAGCCCTTCACGCCGGCGTAGATCACGCAGACCTGCTCTTCCATCGGCAGCGGATGGAACTGCGGCTGCTTCAGCAACTGGGTCAGGCGCGCGCCGCGGGCCAGCAGGCGCTGGGTCGAGGCGTCAAGATCGGAGGCGAACTGCGCGAAAGCCTCCATCTCGCGGAACTGCGCCAGCTCCAGCTTGATCGAGCCCGCGACCTTCTTCATCGCCTTGGTCTGCGCAGCAGAGCCCACGCGCGACACCGAGATACCGACGTTCAGCGCCGGGCGGATGCCGCGATAGAAGAGGTTGGTCTCCAGGAAGATCTGACCGTCGGTGATCGAGATCACGTTGGTCGGAATGTAGGCCGAGACGTCACCGGCCTGGGTCTCGATCACCGGCAGGGCGGTCAGCGAGCCAGCACCGTGCGCGTCGCTCATCTTCGCCGCGCGCTCCAGCAGACGGGAGTGCAGGTAGAAGACGTCGCCCGGGAAGGCCTCGCGCCCCGGCGGGCGGCGCAGCAGCAGCGACATCTGGCGATAGGCCACGGCCTGCTTGGAGAGATCGTCGTAGGCGATCACGGCGTGCATGCCGTTGTCGCGGAAGAACTCGCCCATGGCACAGCCGGTGTAGGGCGCCAGGAACTGCAGCGGCGCCGGATCGGAGGCGGTCGCGGCGATCACGATCGAGTACTCCAGCGCGCCCTGGTCCTCGAGGACCTTCACGAACTGCGCGACGGTGGAGCGCTTCTGACCGACGGCGACGTAGATGCAGTAGAGCTTCTGGCTCTCGTCGTCGCCCTGGTTGATCGGCTTCTGGTTGATGAAGGTGTCCAGCACGATGGCGGACTTACCGGTCTGGCGGTCGCCGATGATCAGCTCGCGCTGGCCGCGGCCGATCGGGATCAGCGCGTCGATCGCCTTCAGGCCGGTCTGCATCGGCTCGCTCACCGACTGGCGCGGGATGATGCCCGGCGCCTTCACCTCGACGCGGCGGCGCTCGACGTCCTCGAGCGGGCCCTTGCCGTCCAGCGGGTTGCCCAGCGCGTCGACGACGCGGCCCAGCAGGCCACGGCCGACCGGCACGTCGACGATGTCGCCGGTACGCTTGACCACGTCGCCTTCGCGGATCGAGCGGTCGTCACCGAAGATCACGATACCGACGTTGTCGGTCTCGAGGTTCAGCGCCATGCCACGCACGCCGCTATCGAACTCGACCATCTCACCGGCCTGGACGTTGTCCAGACCGTAAACGCGTGCCACGCCGTCGCCGACCGACAGCACCTGACCGACCTCGGAAACGTCCGCTTCGGTGCCAAAGCCCTCGATTTGCTGCTTCAGGATTGCGGAAATTTCCGCAGCGCGGATGTCCATGGCCTTATGCCCCCTTCATCGCCTGCTGGAGTTTCATGAGCTTGGTCTTCAGCGAGGCGTCGATCATGCGACTGCCGACACGGACCACCAGCCCGCCCAAAAGATCGGCGTCAACCGCCGACTCAACCGTGACCTTGCTGCCGACCGCACGGCGCAGGGCCTCGGTCAGAGCGTTGGTCTGCGCTTCGTTCAGCGGCCGCGCGGAGGTTACCTTGGCAGTCACCTCGCCGCGCTTGCGCGCCAGTTCCGTCAGGTAGGCGTCGATCATGTCGTCCAGCGCGAAGAGCCGCCGGTTGCGCGCCACCACCATCGCGAAGCGACGGGTCAGCTCTCCGGTTCCGGCCTTCTCCAGGACGGCGCCGAGGGCGGCCTCCTGCTGGCTGCGACCGAACAGCGGGCTGCGCAGCAGACGCCGCAGGTCCTCGCTTTCGCCGATCATCGTCTTGAGGTCGCGCAGATCTTGGGCAACCTGATCCAGAGCGTTCTGCTCTTCCGCCAACTCCAGCAGCGCCAAGGCATAGCGTCCGGCGACACCGCCGACACTGCCCTGGACGCTTTCGCTCTCGCTTGCCACTGCCAGTCCGCCCCCGATCTTCACCGCTTCACATCAGCCACTAAGGGCCAGGTTCGCACACCTACCCGCCCAGATCCATCGCGCGCAGCAGAAAACAGGGCACCCTCTCGGCGGAGGCGCCTCGGCTCGACCACCCGGATGCCACACCCTTGCTGCAATGCAAAAGATCCGGCGAAATTGCGGAAGGGTTGGTAACATAGCCCCCTAGGCCTTGCAAGCCGTGACCCGGCGCCGCAGGGCGGGCAAATTGCCCTGCCGGGCATCCACGCGCCGACACTGCCCAGACGCGCTCTCAGGGCTGCATCCTATCCCGCTGGAATCTATGGATTGCCTATTGCTTTCCCCAAAAGCCACGCCGAGGCGACAAAATTTCCACGTAGAGGCTGCGCACAGGCCGGATCACGACGCAATCACAGGAAAGACTGCGGGTCTACATCGACCGTGAGCTGCACCGTTCCCGGCAGGCGAACCTGGTCGAGCCAGGCTCGCACCACCACCTGCACCAGGCGGCCGCGCGGTCCCTGCACCAGGAAGCGTCGGCGATGGCGCCCACGCAGGACCGCCAAGGGCGCCGGCGCCGGCCCGAGAATCCGCACGCCTTGCTGTCTGGGAGCGGCGCGCGCCAGTTGGGCAGCGGCAGCATCGGCCCGATTCGCATCCGGGGCCGAGACGATCAGGGCGATCAGGCGGCCGTAGGGCGGCAGCCCGGCCTCGCGGCGGGCCCGGCCTTCGGCGGCGAGGAAGGCCTCGCGGTCCTGTGCCGCCAGGGCCTGCATCACCGGATGCTCGGGATCGCTGGTCTGGATCATCGAACGCCCCGGCCGCTCGGCCCGCCCGGCACGGCCGGAGACCTGCTGCAGGAGCTGGAAGGAGCGCTCGCCGGCGCGCAGGTCGCCGCCGGCCAGCCCCAGGTCGCCGTCGACCACGCCGACCAAGGTGAGGTCGGGAAAATGATAGCCCTTGGCCACAAGCTGGGTCCCGATCAGCAGGTCGACCTCGCGGTCCACTACCGCCCGGGCCAGCGCCGCCGCCTCGCTGGGCCCTGCCAGCAGGTCACTGGAGAAGAGCGCGCGCCGGGCGCTGGGGAAGAGGGCCGCAGCCTCCTCCGCCAGGCGCTCCACGCCGGGGCCGCAGGCGGTCAGGCTGTCCTCGCTGCCGCACTCCGGACAGTGCTGGGGAATCGGCTCCGTGGCGCCGCAGTGGTGGCACTGCAGCCGGCCAGCCAGACGGTGTTCGACCATCCAAGTGCTACAGTGGCGGCACTGCATGCGGTGGCCGCAGCGTCGGCAGAGCGTTAGCGGCGCATAGCCGCGCCGGTTCAGGAACAGCAGCACCTGCTCGCCGCGCTCCAGGGTCTCCCGCACCGCGTCGCGCAGCGGCAGCGACAGCCAGGACTGGCCCAGCCCCTCGATCGGCGGCGGCGGCCAGCGGCGCAGGTCGATCAGCTCCGCCTTGGGTAGCTCCGCCGCACCGTGGCGCAGCGGCAGGTGCTCGACGCCGTAGCGCCCGGCGGCGACGTTCACCAGGCTCTCCAGCGAGGGCGTCGCCGAGGCCAGGACCACCGGGATCTCGCCCAGCCGGGCACGGGCCACCGCCATGTCGCGGGCATGGTAGTGCACACCGTCCTCCTGCTTGAAGGCGGCCTCGTGCTCCTCGTCGACCACGATCAGACCGAGGTTCTTGAACGGTAGGAAGAGCGCCGAGCGCGCCCCCACCACCAGCGGCAGGCTGCCGTCGGCCACCGCCTGCCAGGTCCGCCGCCGCAGCCCCTGCCTCAGCTCCGAATGCCAGGCACCGGGCGGTACGCCGAATCGGCGCTCGAAGCGCTCCAGCAGTTGCGTCGAGAGCGCGATCTCGGGCAGCAGCACCAGCACCTGTTTGCCGGCCGCGAGCGCCGCAGCCACAGCCTCCAGGTAGACCTCGGTCTTGCCGGCGCCAGTGACGCCGTCGAGCAGGGTGACGGAGAAGCCCTCGCCCTCGGCCTTCACCAAGTGCTCGGCGGCGGCCGCCTGCCGTGGCGAGAGCGTCGGCCCAGGCAGGCCAGGATCGGGGCGGGGAAAGGGCGCATCGGGCAGCAACACCGCCTCCAGCAACCCGGCCTCGACCAGCCCCTTGACCACGGAGGTGCCGACTCCGGCCTCCGCCGCCAGGGCGCTGGCACCGCGGGCCAGGCCGTCGGCGGCCACCGCCAGCACCCGGCGCCGAGCCGCGGTCATGCGAGTCGCCTCCGCCTGCGCCGCCGCGCCCTCGACCAGGCGCCAGGCCCGCCGCGGCTTGGCCGGCTGGCCCAGCCCGCTGCTGGTGAGCACCATGCGCAAGACCGCGCCGGGCGGCGCCATGACGTAGTCAGCGACCCAGTCGACGAAACGGCGGCTGACCTCCGGAATCTCCACACGTCCCAGCCGGTCGACGATGGCCCGCAGGCGGCCCGCCGCCACCTCCTCGCCGCCGTCGCCGCCATCCGGCCGGTCCCAGACCACGCCCAGGGTCTCGCGCCCGCCCAGCGGCACGCGCACCACCGCACCGGCTTCGACCGCCAGCCCCTCCGGCACCAGGTAGTCGTAGGCTCCGCGCAGCGGCAACGGCAGCAGGACGGCACAGCGGCGTGGCCGCTCTTCCGCCGCTCCGCTTCGGTCGGAAGCCTGCCCGTGACCTTGGGCTGCGCTAGAAATCCTAGCGGACATGACCTAGGCTTGAAGGCAAGTTGGTTGTCCGCGACAGCGTCCAGCGGGTTCGGCTTGGCCGACGCGGCGGCAAAAGGAGATCTTTGAGCACCATGAAGTTCTTCATCGACACGGCCGATGTGGCCGAGATCAAGTCCCTGGCGGACAGTGGCCTGGTCGACGGCGTCACCACGAATCCCTCACTGGTTGCCAAGACCGGGCGCTCCTTCCTGCAGGTGGTGGAAGAGATCTGCGGCATCGTCGACGGGCCGGTCTCGGCCGAGGTCGCGGCCACCGACCACGCCACCATGCTGGCCGAGGGCCGTCTGCTGGCCGGGATCGCCCCCAACGTCGCCGTCAAGGTGCCGCTGACGCCCGACGGACTCAAGACCTGCCGCGTGCTATCCGACGAAGGCACGCCGGTCAACGTGACGCTCTGCTTCTCGGCCGGCCAGGCGATCCTTGCGGCCAAGGCCGGCGCCGCCTACATCTCGCCCTTCGTCGGACGGCTGGACGACATCGGGCAGAACGGCATGGGCCTGATCGCCGAGATCGTCGAGATCTACGCCAACTATCCGGCAATCCAAACCGAGGTGCTGGTCGCCTCGGTGCGCGGGGTAGCGCATGTGGTGGAGGCTGCGCGGCTGGGTGCCGACGTCGCCACGGTACCGCCGGCGGTGCTGCGCGCGCTCTTCAACCACCCCCTCACCGACAAGGGCCTGGCCGCCTTCCTCTCCGACTGGGAGAAGAGCGGCCAGACCATCCTGCCGAACAAGGCGGCAGCCGAGTAGCGAGGCGACAAGAGAGCGGCAATGGTCAGCGACGAGCAGAGAAAACCACAGACGGACCGCACCCCGGCACCGGGCGCGGAGGAGGTGGCACGCTTCCTGCGCCGCAATCCGGACTTCCTGCTGAACCGCCCCGACCTCTGCGAGGCCATCCTGCCGGAGCTGGAGGGCGGCGACGGCGTGATCGATCTGCGCGCCGCCCTGCTGGACCGCGCCCGCGGCGCCAACGAGCAGCTCCGTCGCGAGATCGCCCGCCTGGCCGACACCACCCGCGCGCTGCAGGCTGAGCAGAGCCGGGTGCTGGCCGCCTCACGGGCGCTGCTCGCGGCCAAGAGCTTCGAGGCGCTGGTCGCCAAGCTGGCCCAGGACCTGCCCAGCCTGCTGCAGGTCGAGGTGGTGGCGCTGGCCGTCGAGCAGCGCGACGAAATGCTCTGCGAGAAGCGCCGCCCGACCCGCCTGAACGGCCTGGTGCAGCTCGCCCCCGGCACGGTCGACAGCCTGCTGGGCCCCAAGGCCGACATCTTGGTCAACAGCCAGGCACACGGCTCGCCCGAAGTCTTCGGCTCGGCCGCCGGCCTGGTCCGGGCCGAGGCCCTGATGCGGGTCACGGTCAGCGACAAGACCCCGCCCGCGCTGCTGGGCCTGGGCACCCGCGATGCCGAACGCTTCGAACTCGGACGCGCCACCGAGGCCGGCGGGCGCGCCCTGCTGCTGTTCCTGGCCGCAACCCTTGGCGAGCTGGTGCGCACCTGGCTGGTGCTGCCGCGCTGAGCGCCCGGACGCCAGCCCCGCAGAGGACCTGGCCATGAGAAACCGGCTATGAGCGACTGGGCACTGGCGACCACGCCCGAACTGAGCGATTGCGTCACCGCCTGGCTCTCCTGGCTGGAGCGCGAGAAGCGCGTCTCCGAGCACACCCTGGAGGCCTACCGCCGCGACCTCGGCAGCTTCCTGACCTTCCTCGCCGAGCATCGCGGCGAGCGGGCCGACCTGGCCGCCCTGGAAGGCCTGGCGCTGCGCGACTTCCGCGCCTGGCTGGCAGCCCGCGCCGGCCGCGGCCTCTCCAACAGCTCCTCGGCCCGCGCGCTCTCGGTCCTGCGCAGCTTCTACCGCTGGGGCGAGCGCCAGGGCCGCTTCGAGAACAGCCAGATCGCCGCGCTGCGCACCCCCAAGGTGCCCAAGGCCCTGCCCAAGGCCCTGACCGCGCCCGACGCCCAGGACCTGGTCGAGGCCCCGGAGCCGGGCGCGCAGCCGGCCTGGATCCTGTCGCGCGACCGCGCGGTGCTGCTGCTGCTCTATGGTGCCGGCCTGCGTATCGGCGAGGCGCTGGGCCTGACCGCCGAGGACCTGCCGGGCGACCGCGACCTGGCACTCCGGATCACCGGCAAGGGCAGCAAGACCCGCATGGTGCCGCTGCTGCCCGAGGTGCGCGACGCGCTGGAGGACTACCGCGCGCGCTGTCCCTATGCACCACCGCCCGACGCGCCGCTGTTCCGCGGCGAGCGCGGCGGCCCCCTGAGCCCGCGCATCGTGCAGCTCCTGATCCAGCGCCTGCGCCGCGGCCTGGGCCTGCCGGAGAGCACCACGCCGCACGCGCTGCGCCACTCCTTCGCCACCCACCTGCTGGCCGGCGGCGCCGACCTACGCGGCATCCAGGAGCTGCTGGGCCACGCCTCGCTCTCCACCACCCAGCGCTACACCGCCGTCGATCCTTCCAGCCTGCTGAAGGCCTACCAGGCCCACCCGAGGGCGAAGCGGGGGTGAGGTGGAAGGCGTAATCCTCATGACGTCCAGCCCGACAAAGCCCGTCCCCGAGAAAAGCCCCAGTCCTTCCAATTCGGAAATGTCTGAGGAGCAGGCAGCCAAGTCTGAAAACCTCTATACGGCGATCCGGAGATCCGTCGAGAAGCATGGGGCCGTCGACCTGCCTCCCCATCCGGACAGCCCGGCCCGGGAACCACCCGAGTTCGGTCAAAGCGCCGAAAACGAACCTCAGTCCGGTACGTAGCGCCGTTTTGCTTCTGGATCGCTCGAATCGACCGGGAGTGCTGCCAGATCTTCCCAGAGACCCGGCGGCAAGGCGGCCTCGGCCCAGGCGTGGGTCTGGGCGACGTGGGACGGGTCGCTGACGCCGCAGAGGGTGGTGGCGATACGCGGCTCGCGCAGTGACAACTGGAGCGCGGCCGCCCCCGGAGCGACGCCATGGCGCGCGCAGACCGCCTCGACCGCCTGCAGGCGCCGGCGCAGTGCGGCGTCGGGCTCCTGGTAGACGTAGGGCGCCTTGCTGCCGCTGCCGGCGATCAGCAGGCCGCTGCCGTAGGGCGCGGCGTTGATGACCGCAATCCCGCGCTCGGCGGCGAGCTGCAGCAGCGGCTCGGCATTGCGGTTCAGCAAGGTGAAGCGGTTGTGGGTGACCAGCGCGTCGAAGTCCCAGTCCTGCAGGATCGGCAGCATCATGTCGATTCGCCCGGCCGCCAGCCCCACCGCGCCGGCCAGCCCCTCCTCCTTCATCCGGAACAGCGCCTCCAACCCGCCGCCCGGCCCGGTGATCTCGGCGACCGAGGCCGAATACTCGGGGTCGTGCAGGTGCAAGAGGTCGATTCGCTCGAGCCCCAGCGCCGCCAGACTGCCCTCGAGCGAGCGCCTGGCCTGGGCCGCATCGAAGCGCCCAGTGGCCATGTCACGGTCCAGCTTGGTCGAGAGGACGAAGCCCGGCGGCAGCCCGCCGGCCTCGGCCAGCGCCGCGCCGATTCGCGCTTCGCTGCGCCCGGCGCCGTAGTTGCGCGAAGAGTCGATCAGCACCGGCGGCCCGGCGAGAACGGCGCGCAGGGTCTCCCGCGCCTGTCCCTCCCCGACGGAGTAGCCGTAGGTCTTGGGCATGTCGCCCAGTGCCGTGGTCCCGAAACCGATCTTCGGCAGCGCGATGGGCCGCCTGGTCATGGCCGTCGTCCTCGCTCTTGTTTGGCCGCCACCTTGCAGGATCCGGAGCGTTTTGGCCAAGAGTGGGCAGGAGGCTGCTCGACCGGGCTCGGCGAGCAGCCGGCGTCACCGCCGGTCTCCCGCCAGGCCGTGTTCGTACGACACCTCCGCCAATGTCTCCATGATCCGGCATTCAGCGACGCGGGCGCCGCCGGCACAGGCATCGATCATGTGCTGCAGCTCCGCCTGCAGCGCCGTCAGCCGCGAAATGCGCCGGTTCACCTCTTCGAGTTGAGCCTGCGCAATCTCAGAAACCGCACGACAGGAGCGCTCCGGCTGGTCTGTTAGATCCAGCAGTTCGCGGATGGCAGGCTGCGAGAAGCCGAGTTCCCGGCAGTGCATGATGAAGCCCAGGCGCTTCCTATGAGCGGGGCCGTAGAGACGGGTGTTCCCTGCCGAGCGCCGCGGCACCGGCAAGAGGCCGATCTGTTCGTAGTAGCGGATCGTGGGGACCTTGCAGCCGGTCTCGCGCGACAGCCGGCCGATGGTGACATCAACCTCCCCCATAGGCTTCCTTTCCCCTTGTATCTATAGTTACTCTAGATCCTATGATGGGCGGACACCATCGGCAAGGGTCCACGGCGCTGCAGGGCAGAGCCTCTGCCGGACTGTGGCCGCGACGATGGGGCCGAGACCGATAAGCCCGCTGCGCTGCGCCACGGACACAGAAGCGTCACAGGGTTTGACCTATCAAGAGAGGAACGCCGAGCAGGATCTGAGGAGGTAGCATTGAGCAAAGCCGGAACGACGCTCGTAGCGGGACTCGCCCTTGCCGTCATCGCGATTGGGCTGCTGGGACTGCCTGGGGCTTCGGCCCAGATGCAGGGATCACAGTCTCCGGGACGGGGGCTGCGATACGGTCAGTGGGACATGTGGGACCCGAACTGGACTCAGCGCAACATGTGGGGACCAGGTCGGATGGGACCGGGCATGAACCAGAGGGTGGCGCGGCATTGGACCTTCATGCATCAGGGCATACCCGACGCGTACCGTTCTGCTCGAAACCCCCTATCGCCCGACGCCGAAACCCTCGCCGAGGGGTTCGCGCTCTATCAGGACCACTGTGCCGCCTGCCATGGAGCGACGGGCATGGGCGACGGCGATGCGGCCAGATCGCTCACGCCCTCGCCGGCGCTGCTGGCCTACATGATCCAGATGCCGATGGCGGTCGATGGTTACCTGCTGTGGACGGTCTCGGAGGGCGGCGCAGCCTTCGATACCGCGATGCCGGCCTTCAAGGAGATGCTGCCGCAAGACGAGATCTGGAAGATCGTCACCTACATGCGCGCGGGCTTTCCGCCCGAGCCCGGCGAGGAGAACCAGTGATGCCGATAACCTTGCGTGGCGCGCTCGTAGCGTCGCCTTTCCTGCTGAGCGCCCTCCCCGCCGCGGCACAGCAGGGCGAGCCTTCGTACTATGGGCCGCACATGTGGGATTCCGGATGGCACGGCTGGTTCCTCGGCCCGGTCATGATGGTCCTGCTGCTTGTGGTAGCCGTGGCAGTGGTCCTGGTGCTGGTCAGATGGCTCGGGCCGGGGCATGCCAGCGGTCACCACGGCGCCCCGAACCAGGCGCCGAGCCAGAGCCCCATGGACATCCTGAAGGAACGCTTCGCCCGCGGCGAGATCGACAAGGAGGAGTACGAGGAACGCCGCCGGCTGCTCAAGGACTAGCCCTCGGAGGACAGCAGGATCACAGAGTCGTCGGAGCAGCACCCTTCAGCCTGATCCACATGTCCCCCTTGACGGACGACGGGGTGATGAGGGGAGACTGCCTTCTCGGCCATGATGGCCGGAGCGCCGGCAAGAGCGCAGCGACAGGGGGGGCGCCAGCCTGATCAAGGGAGGGCACTCATGGCCTTGCGCGGACTCCTGCTCGATCTCGAAGGCGTGCTCTATCAGGAAGGTGAGAGAGTACCGGGAGCCGATCGGACCCTCGCCTGGCTGGATAGCCAGGGACTGCCACATCGCTTCCTGACCAACACCACCACCCAGCCGCGCAGCAAGATCGTCGAGAAGCTGCAGAGCCTGGGCATCGCAGCCTTGCCGGAGCAGGTCTTCACCCCGGCCCGCGCCGCCCGGCGGATTCTGCAGGAGCGGGATCTCCGCCGGTTGCACCTGGCGGCCCCGTCGGGGCTCGCCGAGGACTTCGCCGGCTTCGAGCTGGTCGAGACGCAGCCCGAGGCCGTGGTCCTGGGCGACCTGCACCGGGGCTTCACCTTCGAGCGGCTGGAGGGCCTCTTCCGCATGCTGCTCGACGGCGCGCTGCTGCTGGCGCTGCACCGCAATCGCCGCTGCATGCGCGCCGGCCGCCAGTCGCTGGACGTCGGCCCCTTCGTCGCCGCGCTCGAGTACGCGACCGAGACCGAGGCCCTGGTCGTCGGCAAGCCGGCCAAGGCCTTCTTCGACGCCGCCGTCGCAGACATGGGGCTCGCCCCGGCCGAGGTGGTCATGGTGGGCGACGACATCGAGGCCGACATCGGTGGGGCCCGCACGGCCGGCCTGCAGGCCTTGCAAGTCCGGACCGGCAAGTTCCGCCCGAGCGACGAGCGGCACCCGACGATCGCAGCCGATGGGCGGCTCGACTCGATCGCCGATCTGCCCGGCTGGCTGGCCGCGCGCTCGGGCTAAACGGCCGTCCCGGTCAGGGCGACCTCATAGAACGGGACCGCCCGGCCCGCATCGACCGCGACCAGGGTCAGCAGGTCCAGGGAGCCTGTGATGGCAAGCCCCTCCGCGTTCAAGGAGTCGCAGAGCCGCTTGGCCTGCTGACGGTCGGGGGTGGTCGCGACCGTGACGTGCGGGACGAAGGGCAGGTCGAGCCGCAAGGCCGGCGCCAGCGGGCCAGCGTAGAGACGGTCGTGCAGCCGAGAGACCGCGCTGAAGCCTTCCTCCGGCACCAGGAAGACATGCGCGCGTTCGCCGCCGGCATCGGGGCCCAGCATGGCGTAGCGCAGGCAGAAGGAGATCGGGGCCGTGCCGCCGGCAACGCGCGCCAAATGATCCCGGTAGCGCGCTTCCGCGAGCTCCTGCCAGGCGAAGACCAGGGTGACATGGGCCGCAATGGTCCGACTGGCCGCCGGGTCGTGGCGACTGCGCAACTTCTCCAGCCACGCCCGGTCGGCCGGGGCAAGCTGCGGGAAGGCTACGGTATAGAGCGGTCTGATCACGGCACTCTCCGGCGGATGGAACCGGGATGGCCCATCGCAATGACAGGATGAAAGGAGCTAACCGCCCCCTCGGGCAAGCCGCCGCAGGACAGGGCAGCCATTCCTCGTTGACCGGAGCTCCTCACTTCAATAATTCATGATATATGGAAGAAACACAGGTACTGGCGTCCTTCGCCGCGCTCAGCCAGCCGACACGGCTGCAGGCCCTGCGCCTGCTGATACAGCGCGGGCCGGAGGGCATGGCGGCCGGCGAGATCGCCGAGGCGCTGGCGGTGAAGCAGAACACGCTCTCGGCCAACCTGGCGCTGCTGCTCAACGCCGGCCTGGTCAGCAACAAGCGGCAGGGCCGCTCGATCCGCTACCGGGCCGACATCGAGGGGCTGCGCGGCCTGCTGGCCTTCCTGCTGCAGGACTGCTGCGGCGGACGCAGCGAGCTCTGCCAGCCGTTGCTCGACGAGATCGCCTGCGCCTGCGCCCCGACCACCACCTGCCAATAGAGGGGCCTCCCTTGCTCATGACTGACAGCACCGCCTCCGCCGCCGCCGGCATGGGGATCTTCGAGCGCTGGCTGACCCTCTGGGTGGCGCTCGCCATCGTCGTCGGGGTGGCGATCGGCAGCGTGGCGCCAGGCCTGGTCGAGACGATCGCAGCGGCCGAGGTGGCCTCGATCAACCTGGTGGTGGCGGTGCTGATCTGGGCCATGGTCTACCCCATGATGGTGGGCGTCGACCTGGGATCGGTCGCCAACGTCGCCCGTCAGCCCAAGGGCCTGCTGATCACCCTGGCGGTGAACTGGCTGATCAAGCCCTTCACCATGGCGCTGCTGGCCGTGCTCTTCTTCGACCACATCTTCGCGTCTTGGATCGCGCCGGCCGATGCCGCGCAGTACATCGCCGGCCTGATCCTGCTGGGCGCCGCCCCCTGTACCGCCATGGTCTTCGTCTGGTCACAGCTCACCCGCGGCGACGAGACCTACACCCTGGTCCAGGTCTCGGTGAACGATCTCATCATGGTGGTGGCCTTCGCCCCCATCGTCGCCTTCCTGCTGGGTGTCACCGAGATCGCGGTGCCCTGGGAGACCCTGGTGCTGGCGACCGTGCTCTACGTCGCCCTGCCGCTCGCCGCCGGCCTCTTCACCCGCCGCGCGCTGCGCTCGCCGCGGCGGATCGAGGCCTTCAAGCACAGG
Source organism: Rhodospirillaceae bacterium N.6G (assembly GCA_046233115.1). GTDB lineage: Bacteria > Pseudomonadota > Alphaproteobacteria > Kiloniellales > JACOMY01 > JACOMY01. The sequence goes on from JBJXHM010000003.1 coordinate 185,668, forward strand.
GTGAAGCCCTGGTCGGTGATCGGCCTGATCGCGACGGTGGTGATCCTCTTCGGCCTGCAGGGCGGCGTGATCCTGGAGCGGCCCTTCACCATCGTACTGATCGCGATTCCGATCCTGATCCAGAGCTACGGCATCTTCGCCGTGGCCTACGGCGCCGCCTTCGCCCTGAAGGTGCCGCACCGCGTCGCCGCCCCCTGCGCGATGATCGGCACCTCCAACTTCTTCGAACTCGCGGTGGCCGTCGCGATCAGTCTCTTCGGCCTGAACTCGGGCGCGGCGCTGGCGACCGTGGTCGGTGTCCTGGTCGAGGTGCCGGTCATGCTCTCGCTGGTGGCCTTCGCCAACCGCACCCGCGAGCGGTTCCCCGGATAGGCCGCCGCAACAAGCAAGACAAATCGTCGGCGACAGCCGAAGGCCGCACCTCCCGCCGGTCTCGGAAGCCAGAACGACAGGCTTGACGGCAGTCTTTGACAAACTATATCCTTAAAATGGCACTGTTGAATAAATAATAAATGTAAAAGTTGCTCCTGTTTTAGCATGTGGGAGGCCGCCAAGACCTGGCCGCCCGGCCCAACGAGCGAAGCAAGAAACAAAAATGATCTTGGGAGGAGTGAGCAATGACCAGCTTTGAGATTGCGCCAGGACTCACCTATCACGACCGCTCCGGATGGGGGGCGCGGACGGATCTGCCGCGGCGAGGCGTCGACGTGCCGCGGTCCATCCGCGACCATGTCTTCATCCACCACACCGTCACGGTCGATTCCGACAGCTCCAAGAACATTTGGGAGGACGACGACGAGGTCTTCAAGCACATGCGAAGACTGCAGACGATCCGACCCGATCTCGGCATGGACGTTCCCTATAGCTTCGTGGCCTTCGTCAGGCCCGACAGCTTGCTCACGATCTGCGAGGGCCGGGGCGAGGACCGATCGGGAGCGCATACGAAGGGCCACAACACGAAGGCGATCGGCATCTCCTTCGCCGGGAACTTTCACGAAGAGTCCGTGGCAGAGATCAACCTCGACAAGGTCATGGACGAGTTGTCGCTGTTCCTCGGGTGGCTCAAGTTCGATCCCAATGGGCCGGGATACGGAGGCCCCTACGAGGCCATGAGCAACCTCGGCAGCCTCACGCCGTCGGGTCGGCAGGTCTGGGCACACCGAGATGTCAAGCAGACGGCCTGTCCCGGCGACCATCTCTTGAATCACCTGAGCCGCGTGACCTTTACGAACCCGAACCCCGCCACTTGAGGCCGTCAGGATCGTTCGGAACGGCAGGCGCTGATCCGACAGCAGCCCTCGGACTTCAGGCGCAATGACCGCAGGCCATATCGGCCTACGGCCCCCACGCCACTAGGCAAGTCCACGACCCAGCGCCGGCTTGCGCTCTAAACGTGTAGCGCGCGATCGGCGACGCCGAGTGCCGCCTCCTTCACCGCCTCGTTCAGGGTCGGATGGCCGTGGAAGGAACGGGCCAGGTCCTCGGAGCTGCCGCCGAACTCCATGGCGACCACCACCTCGTGGATCAGGGTGCCGGCCTCGGGGCCGATGATGTGGCAGCCCAGGATGCGGTCGGTCTTGGCGTCGGCCAGGATCTTCACGAAGCCCTCGGTGGCGTTCATTGCCCGGGCGCGGCCGTTGGCGGTGAAGGGGAACTTGCCAACCTTGTAGTCGACGCCCTCCTCCTTTAGCTGCTCCTCGGTCTTACCGACCGTGGCGACCTCGGGCCAGGTGTAGACGATGCCGGGCACGGTCTCGTAGTTCACGTGGCCGACGCCGCCGGCCAGCATCTCGGCCACGGCGACGCCCTCTTCCTCGGCCTTGTGCGCCAGCATCGGCCCGACGATGACGTCGCCGATGGCGTAAATCCCCTCGACCGTGGTGCGCCAGTGCTCGTCGGTCTGGATCCGGCCGCGGGAGTCCAGCTCCACGCCCACGCCCTCGAGCCCCAGGCCCTCGGTGTGCGGCTTGCGGCCGACCGCGACCAGCAGCACGTCGGTCTCCATCTCCTCGGCCTTGCCGCCCTCGGCCGCCTCGAGGGTCAGGGTCACGCCGTCGTCGCCGGCCTTGGCACCGGTCACCTTGGTCTTGAAGCGGAACTCCATGCCCTGCTTCTTCAGGATGCGCTGGAACTGCTTGGAGATCTCCTGGTCCATCGCCGGCACCAGGCGGTCCAGGAACTCCACCACCGTGACCTTGGAACCGAGCCTCTGCCAGACCGAGCCAAGCTCGAGGCCGATGTAGCCGCCGCCGATCACCACCATCTCCTCCGGCACCTCCTCCAGGTCGAGTGCGCCGGTGGAAGAGACGATGGTCTCCTCGTCCACCTCGATGCCCGGCAGGTCGATGGAATCGGAGCCGGTGGCGATGACGATGTGTTTGCAGTCATAGCTCTTGCCGGCGACCGAGACCTTGCCCGGCGCCTCGATGGTGCCGCGGCCCTTGAGCCAGGTGACCTTGTTCTTCTTGAAGAGGTACTCGACGCCCTTCACGTTGGCGTCGACCACCTTGTCCTTGTGATCCAGCATCTCGTCGAGGTCGAGCGAGACGCCCTCGACCTTCACGCCGAAGCCGGAGAGCGCGTGCATCGCCTCCTCGTACTTCTCGGAGGCCTGCAACAGCGCCTTGGAGGGAATGCAGCCGACGTTGAGGCAGGTCCCGCCTAGGGTCGAGCGCTCCTCTACACAGGCGACCGAGAGACCGAGCTGGGCCGCGCGGATGGCGCAGACATAGCCGCCGGGACCGGCACCGATAACGATCAGGTCGAAACTCTCGTCGGCCATGATACTCCCTCTCTATCCACTGGCTGTGACGTCGGGGCGGAGCTTAACCCATGCCCCCCGATGCGTGAAGCACGCTCCGGGCAAGGAAGATCCGCGCTGGCGGCGGGCGCGGGACTGCGGTAGAAGGGCGCCATGCTGATCACCGCCTTCTTCCGCTCCGTCGCCCAGCTACTCGACCCCAAGATCTGGAAGATCCTCTTCAAGTCAGTGGTGGTCGCGGTCGCTATCTTCATCGCCTCGACCCTGCTGGTCTGGGGCTTGACCGGCCTGATCCCCTCCACCGGGGACACCGCCATCGACTCCTGGCTGAACCCGCTGATCAACCTCTCGGTGCCGGTCGCCATGCTGTTCGCCGGCTACTTCGTGTTTCCCGCCCTGGTCACCATCGGCATCAGCTTCTTCCTCGATGACGTGATGGATGCGGTCGAGACCAAGTACTACCCGAAGCGCCTGGCCAGCCGGCAGGTCAGCACGGTGGAGGACGTCTGGATCGGCGTGCGATTGCTGGTCGTCATGGTGGTGGTGAACCTGCTGATCCTGCCGATCTACATCTTCCTGCTGTTCACCGGCATCGGTTCGCTGCTGCTCTACCTGCTGGTGAACGCCTACCTGCTGGGCCGCGAGTATTTCGAGATCGTCGCCATCCGCCACATGACACGGGCGGAGATGGACGCCAAGCGCAAGGAGCGCAGCCTGCTGGCCTTCCTGGCCGGCATCATCATCGCGTTGCTGTTCCTGATCCCGGTGGTGAACCTGCTGGCTCCCATCGTGGCCTCGGCGCTGATGACCCACGTGGTGCAGCGCCGGGCCCTGCCGCCGATCAGGAACTAGCCTCTCCCCCTCACACCGAAGAGAAGCCGCCCTCCAGCATCACCAGGGCGCCGTTCATCAGTTCCGAGGCCGGAGAGGCCAGGTAGAGGGCCAGGTCGGCCACCTCGATCGGCTGGCCGAAGCGGCCCAGCGGGGTCTTGTCGATCACCGGCTGGCCCTTGGCCGGGTCGCCCCAGATCTCCAGCCCCATCGGCGTCAGGATCACCGTGGGGCAGATCGCGTTCACCTGGATGTTGTAGGGCGCCCACTCGGCCATCAGCGACTTGGTGAGTGCGTTGAGCGCCCCCTTGGAGGTCGCATAGGCGGCATGGTCCTTGGCCGCGATCACCCCGGTCTGGGAGGAGATCATGATGATCTTGCCCCAACGCTGGCGGATCATCGCCGGCGCCAGCGCCTGGGATAGCAGGAAGGGCGCACGCAGGTTGATCGCCATGGTGCGCTCCCAGTCCTCCAGCGAGAGCTCCAGCGCCGGATCGGTCAGCGCCACTCCGGCGGAATTCACCAGGATGTCGATGGTTTCCCAGGCCGCCAGCGCCTCGGCGGCGGCGGCGCGGGTCGCCTCGGCATCGGCCAGGTCCGCCTCGATCACCAGGCAGGTGCGGCCCTCGGCACGAACCGCCTCGGCCGTCTCCTCCAGCCCGGTACGGTCGCGCGCCAGCAAGACCAGGTCGGCGCCGGCATCGGCATAGACCTTCGCGATCTCGCGGCCGATGCCCTTGGAGGCGCCGGTGACCAGCGCCCGGCGACCGGCCAGCGAGAAGCGCTCGACCCAGCGATTCATCGGCCTACTCCAGGTTGGTGTGGCGGGCGCGCAGGTCCTCCGGGCTCTCGCCCAGGCGTTCGCGCAAGGCCAGGACCAGCAGCTCGAAGACCAGATACTGCGCGCCTTCGTAGAGCGAGCCCATCGGCAGGACGGAGGGCGCAGCACCCGCCCCGGTCGGCCGGTCATCGGCCATGGTCTGGGCCGGCAGCACCAGCACCAGGTCAGCGGCCTGCGGGACAGCGCCCTCCGGCTGTGCTGTGAAGCAGAGCGTCTTGGCTCCGGTCGCCTTCGCGACGCCGACCAGGGCCGCAACGGTTGAAAAATGGCCCGGTCCGGCCGAGACCAGCAGCAGGTCGCCTTCACCCAGCGGCGGGGTCGACATGTCGCCCACCACATGGGCGTCCAGCCCCAGGTGATAGAGGCGCATGGCCAGGGCCTTCATCATCAGCCCCTCGCGGCCGACGCCGCAGAGCGCCAGGCGCTTGGCTCCGGCGATGGCGGCGACGGCGGCCTCGGCGGCGGCCGGGTCCACCTCGGCGATGACCGCGCCCAGCTCCAGCAGTGCCTTGGCGCCTTGTGCCTTCAAATCAGGCATCGTCCGGCTCCCCCGCGCTCTGCTCCTGGCTAAAGACCGACCCGACGGCGTCGGCCAGGAGGCCGGTCTCGTCCAGCAGGTCGAGCAGGGTATAGCGGCTGCGGATGAAGCGCGCGGCGAGAATGGTCTGACAGAGGTCCTCGGCCTCGACGCCGATAGCGGCGGCCCGGGTCGGTGCACCGGCGGCGGTCAGAAGGTGCTGCATCTCCGGCGCACGCAGCAGGTGGCCCTCCAACCGCTGCCGCAGCGCCGGCCAGCAGGCGGCGATGGCGCCGAGGCGCCGGCGCAGGGCATCGGGCTCCAGGTGCTTGGTCGCGGTCTCCTCCTTGGCGCGGCGCGCGATCTCTGGATTGGCGAAGGTCTGGTCGATCAGCGCCTCCTTTGCCGCCTGGTCCGGGCTCGCCGCCACCAGGGCCTCGATGTCGAGCGCGGCCAGATCTTGCCCCAGCAGCCAGTCGTAGAGCCTGAGCACCGCCAGGCAGCCGACCGAAACGCAGGCGCCGTGCGAGACCTTCTGGCCCCGGTGAGTCAGGCCGCGCATCTCCCAGAGGTGGGCGATCTGGTGGTCGGCGCCGGAGGCCGGGCGCGAGCTGCCGTGGAACTCCATCGCCAGGCCGGAGAGGGTGAGGCCGACAAAGAGGTCCGCGGTCGCCGCCGGATCGCCGGCGGCCAGCGCCTCAGGCTGAGAAAGCCAGCCGCGCAGGTTGCCCTGCACCAGCGGCCAGGCGACCGCGTCCAGCGGCTCGATCCCCAGCGCATCGGCGATCAGCCAGTCGCCGCCGGCCGGCACCTTGCCGGCGAGATCGCCATAGCCCCAGCCGGTCATCTCGCGCGGCGCGGCGGCGATGACCGAGAGATCGGCCAGGATCGCCTTCGGCGGCCGGCACGGCAGGGTCTTCTTGAAACCGCGGTCGCTGAGCGGCGCACCGGCCGAGGAATAGCCGTCCATCGAGGCCGCGGTCGCGACGCAGAGGTAGGGCCGGTCGAGCTGGAAGGCGGCGTACTTCACCAGGTCGTTCAGCACGCCGGAGCCGACCGCGACCGGGTTGGCCTGGCCGTCGGAGATCCGCTCGCGCAGGCTCTCGCCCAGTTCCACGCTGGGAGCGGGACGCGGCTCGGCCGGCAGGACATGGCCCTCGACGGCGATGTCGGCGGCGGCGAGCCTGGCCTGCAGCGCGCCGCCGGCGGCAGCCCAGGTATTCTCGTCGGCGATCAGCAGCGCCGGCGCGTCGCCGAAGGCCCGGCGGTAGAAGGCGCCGGCCTGCTCCAGCGCGTTCTCGTCCACCAGGATCTCGTCGATGGTCTGCGAGCGGGCGACCGCCGGGGCCACCACCGCCACCATCCGCTCCCGCCAGTTGCCGTCCGTCGTTGGGCTCATCGCCTCCCCCAAACTGTCAGAGACGCAAGGAGGCGCCGTCCGGCGCGAAGAGGTGCACCCGCTCGTCCGGCAAGGTCAGACCGATGCTCTCCCCGGCCTTGAGCGCGGTGTCGCCGTCGGTCTTCACCACCAGTCGGTCGCCGCCACCGGTGGTGACGTGCAGGAAGCTCTCGCCGCCGAGCGACTCCTTGACCAGGATCTCGCCGGAGAGATGCCCCGCCTCCGGCGCGCCCAGCACCAGGTGTTCGGGGCGGATACCCAGGCGCGCCGGCCCGCTGCCCTGGTAGGAGAGCGGCAGCAGGATCTCGCCGTAGCGCGCGCCGCCAGCCTCCAGGCTCACCTCCAGAAAATTCATCGCCGGCGAGCCGATGAAGCCAGCCACGAACTCCGTCCTCGGGCGGTGGTAGAGCTCCAGCGGCGGCCCCACCTGCTCCACCCTGCCACCGTTCAGCACCACGATCTTGTCGGCCATGGTCATGGCCTCGACCTGGTCGTGGGTCACGTAGATCATGGTGGAGCCGAGCTGGCGGTGCAGCGCCTCCAGTTCGACCCGCATCTGGATTCGCAACTTGGCATCCAGGTTCGATAGCGGCTCGTCGAAGAGGAAGACCTTGGGCTCCTTGACGATGGCCCGGCCGATGGCGACGCGCTGGCGCTGTCCGCCCGAAAGCTGGCCGGGCTTGCGGTCGAGGTAGTCCTGCAGCTGCAGGGTCGTCGCCGCCTCGGCCACGCGGCGGGCCCGCTCGTCCGGAGGCACGCCGTTGATCTTCATCCCAAATTCCATGTTCTGGCGCACCGTCATGTGGGGATAGAGCGCGTAGGACTGGAACACCATGGCAACCCCGCGCTCCGAGGGCGCGGTGTGGGTCACCTCCTCCGCGTCGAAGGCGATGCTGCCGCGCTCGATCCCCTCCAGACCGGCCACGCAGCGCAGCAAAGTGGACTTGCCGCAGCCCGAGGGGCCGACGAAGACCACGAACTCCCCCTCCTCGATCTCCAGAGAGACATCGAAGAGCGCTTGCACCGAGCCGTAGAACTTGTCGATGCCTGCCAAGGTAACGCGCGCCAAGCCGCGACTCCTCTCCCCATGAACGGGCGCTTGTCGGCGGGATCGCCGGCCGCCTCGCCACCCGGGCCGAAAAAAACTGGCTTGACGGCACCGGGCTGTTATACATTTGTATGTGTCTCGTTACATTTGGATCGTCAACCGAAAAATCGGTAACGTCGTGGGAGGATAAAAATGAGATTGAAAACGCTAGCCGCCACCGGCGCGCTCTGCGCCGGGCTGGCCTTCGGCGGTGCCCAGGCGGCCTATGCCTGGTCGCTGGAAGAGGCCGCCAAGCCCTATGCCGGCACCACGGTAGACGTGGTCTTCCTGCTGCGCCCGGGCTACGAGGCGGCGGAGAAGATGATTCCCGAGTTCGAGAAGAAGACCGGGATCAAGGTCAACATCATCAAGCTGCCCTACGAGAACGCGCTGGGTGAGCAGGTCCGCGATTTCGTCGCCCAGGGCGACCTGGACATCGCGCTGATCGACCTGGTGTGGATCGGCAACTTCGCCGAGAACGAGTGGATCGTGCCGATCACGGAGTTCACCTCGAACCCCGACCTGGCCGACCCGGACCTGGACCTGGGCGACTTCTTCCCGCTGGTGCTGGACGCCTTCGGCTCCTGGGACGGCGTGGTCTACGGCCTGCCCTTCGACAACTATTCGGGCCTGCTGTTCTACAACAAGTGCATGCTGAAGGAGGCCGGCTTTGACCGTCCGCCGGAGACCTGGGAAGAGCTGAAGGACGTCTACGGTCCGAAGCTGACCGGCAACGGCAAGTACGCCTTCGCGCTGCAGTCCAAGCGCAACGAGACCCAGTCCGCCGACAGCTTCGCGCGCGTGCTCTGGCCCTTCGGTGGCTCCTTCCTGGACGAGAACTTCCGCTCCAACCTGCTCTCGCCCGAGAGCCAGGCCGGCCTCAATTTCCGCCAGGACCTGATGCAGTACATGCCGGAAGGCATCGTCGCCTATGACCATGCCGAGGCCGTGAACGGCCTGGCCCAGGGCGACGTCGCCATGATCACCGAGTGGTCGGCCTTCTATTCCACCCTGAAGGACCCGGCGACCTCCAAGATCGTCGACTGCCTGGGCATCGCGCCGGAGCCCAAGGGCCCGGCCGGCCGCAAACCCGCCCTGGGCGGCTTCAGCCTGGCGGTGGCGAGCCAGGCCGACGAGAAGGAGCAGGCGGCTGCCTGGCTGCTGATCCAGTGGCTGACCTCCAAAGCCAACGCCAAGACCTACCTGGAGATGGGCGGCGTGCCCGCGCGCCAATCGGTCTACGAGATGGACGGCGTTGCCGAGGAGTTCGACTTCGTGCCGGCCCTGGTCGAGAGTTGGCAGGACGGCGTGCCGGAGTTCCGCCCGCGCTTCGCCGAGTGGCCGGAGATCACCGAGCTGGTGCAGGAGTGGGGCACCAAGATCATGCTGGGTGAGGTGACCCCCGAAGAGGGCGCCAAGATCCTGGGCGAGCGCATGGAAGCGGTGCTCCAGGAGGCGGGCTACTACGACGGCGACAAGCCGCTGGCTCAGTAGCAGCCTTCGATCGGAATTGGGCGGCGGCCGGCCTGTCGCCGCCCTCTTTCCTTCACCTGGCCCTCACCTGACCTCAAGCGCGGAGACCAACGGTCATGATGAAGGGACGCGTCAGGCGGCGTACGGTCCTCTCGTTCCTGAGCCCGGCGGTCTTGGCCCTGGCGCTGATCGGCATCGGACCGCTGCTCTTCGCCGTCTATACATCGCTGCACAACTACAACCTGACCAAGCTGCGCAAGGTCAAGTTCATCGGGCTCGACAACTACAGCTTTGTGCTGTCCGACCCGGTGTTCTGGGACGCCATGCAGCGCACCTTCGTGCTGCTGGTGATCGTGCTGCCGCTGCAGCTCGCCTTCGGGTTGGGTATCGCGCTGCTGCTGCACCGGCCGGGCCTCGGCTTCTTCAAGACCCTGACGCGGCTCAGCCTGGTGGTACCGATGGCCACCACCTATGCCGTGGTCGGCCTGCTGGGCCAGGTCATGTTCAACATCAAGTACGGCGTGGTGAACCAGCTGATCGGCTTCCTCGGCTTCGAGCCGGTGAACTGGATCGGCGATCCCACCAACGCCTTCATCGCCGTGGTCTTCTGGGACGTCTGGCAGTGGACGCCCTTCTGCGCCCTGGTCCTGCTGGCCGGTCTCACCATGGTGCCGGGCGAGATCGAGGAGGCGGCCAGGCTGGAGACCAAGAGCTGGTGGACCGTACTGCGCCACGTCCAACTGCCCTTCCTGATCCCGGGGCTGACCGCGATCCTGATCCTGCGCACCGCCGACATCCTGAAGCTCTTCGACATGGTCTTCACCATGACCCGCGGCGGCCCCGGTTCGGCCACCGAGTTCATCTCACTGATGATCCAACGGGTCGGTTTCCGCGCTTTCGACCAGGGGCTGGCCTCGGCCCAGGCGATCATCCTGCTGTTCATCACCATCGTGCTGAGCCAGCTCTACATCAAATTCTTCTACAAGGAGGTGCAGTCGTGAGCCAGCGCGCGCCCGGCGGCGGGCTGCTCGGTCAGGCCCTGCTACTCTCGCTCATCATCCTCTTCTGCGTCTTCCCCTTCTACTGGATGGTGACCACCAGCCTGAAGGACCAGATCGTGGCGCTGGAGACGCCGCCCGCCTGGATCTTCGAGGTCACCTTCGACAACTACACCACCGTGCTGTTCGAGGACGGGGTCGGCGCCACCCTGGTCAACTCGCTGATCGTCGCCGTCTGCACCACGGCCTTGGCGGTGATCCTTGGCTGCCCGGCGGCCTACGCGCTGGCCCGCTTCGAGTTTCGCGGCAAGAAGGACCTCTGGTTCTGGTTCATCACCAACCGCATGGTGAGCCCGATCGTGCTGGCGCTCCCCTTCTTCCTGATCGTGCGCTTCCTGGGGCTGCTCGACACCCACATCGTGCTGATCCTGATCTACCTCACCTTCAACCTGCCGATCGTGATCTGGATCTGCACCGACCAGTTCCGCTCGATCCCGCGCGACCTGGACGAGGCGGCCTCGCTGGAGGGCGCCTCGCAGTGGCGGATCTTCCGCTCGATCTGCCTGCCGCTGGCGATGCCGGGGGTGGCGGTCTCTTCGATCTTCTCCTTCATCTTCTCCTGGAACGAGTTGATGTTCGCGCTGGTGCTGACGCGAAGCGACGCAAAGACCGCGCCGGCCATGGCGGTCAGCTTCATGGAGGGCTACAACCTGCCCTACGGGAAGATCATGGCGACTTCGACCCTGATCGTGATCCCGGTCATCATCTTCGCGCTCATCGCCTCCAAGCAACTTGTGCGCGGCCTCACCATGGGAGCGGTGAAGTAGTGCGCCCGATCGCCGAGCTGCCGGTCGGGGAGATCCGCCGGCTGCGGTTCCTGCTGACCGACATCGACGACACCCTGACCGACGAGGGACGCCTGCCGGCGGCCAGCCTGGCCGCCCTGGAGCGGCTGTCCGACGCCGGGCTCAAGATCGTGCCGGTGACCGGCCGGCCGGCCGGCTGGTGCGATCACATCGCCCGCATGTGGCCGGTCGATGCCGTGGTCGGCGAAAACGGCGCGCTCTGGTTCGCCTACGACCGCGCCGCCAGGCGCATGGCCAGCGGCTTCGCCAAGACCCTGGAGGAGCGCCGGGAGGATCGGCGCCGGCTGGACCGGCTGCGCGAGGAGATCCTGGCCGCGGTGCCCGGCGCCGGCATCGCCTCCGACCAGGACTACCGCATCGCCGACCTCGCCATCGACTTCCGCGAGGACGTGCCACCCCTGCCCGAGGCCGAGATCCGCCGGATCGTGGACCTCTTCGAGGCGGCCGGCGCCACCGCCAAGATCAGCTCGATCCACGTCAACGGCTGGTTCGGCAGCTACGACAAGCTCTCGATGTCCCGGCGCTGCCTGGCCGAGGTCTTCGCTACCGACCTGGACGCGGCGGAGGAGAGCTGCCTCTTCGCCGGTGACAGCCCCAACGACCAACCGATGTTCGCCTTCTTCCGCCAGTCGGTCGGCATGGCCAACGTTCGCGACTTCCAGCTCGCCTCCCCGCCCACCTGGGTCACCCGTGCGAGGAGCGGCCAGGGCTTCGTCGAGCTGGCGGACCACCTGCTGGCCAGCCTTTCGTGACATGCCGCGCGCCCCGAAGACCCTGCAGATCGACGAGGAGCGCCGCTTCCTGGCCCGCGTCGCCTGGGCCTACCACGTCGAGGGCCTGACTCAGGGCGCAGTCGCGGAGAAGCTGGGCGTCACCCGACTGCGCATCAACAAGGCGCTGGCCGAGGCGCGGCGGCTCGGCATGGTCAGGATCTCGATCAACTCCGACTTCGCCCCCTGCATCGAGCTTGAGGAGGCGCTGAAGCAGCGCTTCGGCCTGAAGGAGGCCTCGATCGCGCCCAGCCCGGTCGATCCGGTCAACGTCCAGACCGTCGTCGGCACCGCACTGGGCCACGTGCTGAACAGCCTGCTGGCCCGGCCCGAGACCAAGCTCTTCGGCATGTCCTGGGGCAACACGCTCAACCTGGCGACCCGCTTCATGGAACCGCTGGACCGACCGGACCTGGAGATCGTCTCGACCATGGGCGGCCTCACCCAGGGCTCGGACCTCAACTCCTTCGAGATCACCACGCGGCTGGCCGACCTCTGCAACGCCAAGCACAGCTACTTCACCGCCCCGCTTTACGCCGGCACGGCCGAGAGCCGCGACACCATGATGGCGCTGGATGTGATCGCCGAGATCCTGCGGAAGATCCGCCGGGTCGACGCGCTGGCGATGGCCGCTGGCGACCTCTCCGACCGATCGCTGCTGATCCGCCACGGCCTGCCGGCCGACGTGCACGTCGAGGACCTGCGCGCGGCCGGCGCGGTCGGCGACCTGCAGGGCTATTTCCTCGACGCCGGCGGCCGCCCGGTCGACCATCCGATCAACGAGCGGGTGATCGGCATCGGACTCGACGACCTCCGGCCCATCCCCAACGTGGTGCTGGCCGCCGGCGGCACGCACAAGGTGGCGATCATCCGCGCGGTGCTGACCACCGGCGTGGTCGACACCTTCGTCTCCGACGAGCAGACCGCGCGCGCGGTGTTGGAGAGCGAGTCATGCTCCTAGCTGGCCTCGACATCGGCACCTCGGGCGTGAAGTGCGTGCTGGTCGATCTCGCCGCCGACGCCAAGGCCAGCGCCAGCCGTACCATCGTCGTCAGCCGCCCGCGGCCGGGCTGGAGCGAGCAGCACCCCGACCTCTGGTGGCAGGCGGTGGTCGACGTCTTCGATCAGCTCGCGGCCGAGCATCCGAGCCTGATGGCCCAGGTCGCCAGCATCGGGCTCTCCGGGCAGATGCTGGGACCGGTGCTGATCGACAAGGCCGACCGGCCGCTGGATGCGGTGCTGCTGTGGAACGACGAGCGCTCGCTGGCCGAGTGCCGGGAGCTGCTGGAGCGGGTGCCCGACATCGGACTGCGCACCAACGGCACCCCCGACCCCGGCATCGGCGCACCGAAGCTCCTCTGGCTGGCCAAGCACCGGCCGGAGGTACTGGCGGCGGCCGACTGCCTGCTGCTGCCCAAGGACTACGTGCGGCTCTGCCTGACCGGCCGGCGCGCCAGCGAGCCGAGCGACGCCGGCGGCACCATGCTAATGGACTGCGCCAGCGGCCGCTGGGACGAGGCACTCTGCGCCGCGGCCGGCTGGTCGAGCGAGCGCCTGCCGCCGGTGATCCAGTCCTGGGAATCCGGCGGCGCGCTGAAGGAGGAGCTGGCCCATCGTTGGGGCCTCACGCCCGGCATCCCGGTCGCCGCCGGAGCTGGGGATAACATGGCCTGCAGCCTGGGACTGGGAGCAGCCCGGCCCGGCGATTGCGTCGTCACCATCGGCACCTCGGCCGTGGTCTGCATCGTCGACAGCCGCTTCCGCCCGGCACCCGATCAGGCGGTGCTGACCTCCGGCCATGCCGCCCCCGATGCCTTCCTCTCCATGGGTGTGGTGATGAGCGCCACCGCCTCGCTAGACTGGCTAGCGGCGATCACCGCCACCCCGGTGCCGGTCCTGGCCGAGGAGGCCGAGCAGCTTCACGCCGCCGGACGCGCTGCAGAGGCGCCGGTGATGCGGCCGAGCCTGAACGGCATCCGCACCCCGGACAACCGGCCCAACGCGCGCGGCGCGATCGGCGGCCTGGCGCTCACCACCGACCGCGCACAACTGGCCTGGAGCCTGCTGGAGGGCATCGCCTTCCAGATCCTGGACTGCGTCGAGGCCCAGCGCGCGGCCGGCCTTTCGGTCGAGACCGTCGCCATGGCCGGCGGCGGCGCCCGCAACCCGCTCTGGTGCCGGATGGTGGCCAGCCTCCTGGACCGCCCGGTCGCCCTGCCGAAAGGCCGAGACCTCGCCGCCTGCCTGGGTGCAGCGCGCCTGGCAGCCTGTGCCGCCGGCCTCGTCGCGCCGGACCGGCTGGCGCTCAGGCCCGAAGCCGAGCGGATGCTAGAGCCAGACGCCGCTCTGCGTGCGCTCTTGCTGGCGCGCCTTCCGGCCTATCGGTCGCTCGCACTCTGAGGCCCCGGGCGAGGCCTTTCGACCTGCCTCTGATAGTGCAAAGGAAGGCGCACTCATTGGTTGCTCGCCAACAAATCTGTGATAGTGTCAGATCGTATCAAACGCGTCTAAACTAACTTCCTCCACCCGTGAGCGAGGAGGTTCGGCCAGTTCCAGAACAAATCATCGCCGGGTGACCTCACCCGACGGCAGATCTTCTTGTTTTTCCAGAGCTAGGTTGGGAAACGGCGGAAGGGGAGGCGCTGCACCGTGTCTGTCCTCTATGGCATGACCGGGGTGAACGACACGCTTTACGGCGGTGGCAATCCCGAGACGATCAGTTGCGCGGCAAGAGCGGTGACGGCCTGCTGGCGATGGAGAGCGGCAACCACCTCTTCGGCGGGACCGGGGCCGACAGCTTCCGCTTCAACGGTAGCAGCCTGGCGGCGGGCAGCGGTGCGCCTATCGTGCGCGAGTTCGACGGGGTCAGCCTGGGCGCGGCCAACGGCGAGGACAAGCTGGTCTTCGCCACCGGCCTGGAGGTCGTGTCCTTCGCCTACATCGGTGCCGCGGCCTTCAGCGCGGCGGGCAACAGCGAGGCCCTCTTCAACGCCAACCGCGAGGTCGAGGTCGACCGGAACGGCGACGGGGTCTCCGACCAGGTCTTCCTGCTCGACGGCCTCAGCCAAGCCGACCTCCTGACCGCCACGGACTTCGTCTGGCTCTAGCGGAGCCGAAGGGTTGATTTAGCGGCAAGGACTTGCCGGGGGAGAAAGCGCAATGGCAGTGAAGTACGGCACCTCCGGCGAGAACAACACGATCCACGGCGGCAACAATCCCGATACGATCTTCGGCCTCTCCGGGGACGACAAGATCAACGGCTACGACGCCGGCGACACTCTCTACGGCGGCAGCGGCGAGGACCGGCTCATCGGGTACCTCGGCAACGACATCCTCTTCGGCTCCGCCGGCGCCGACAGGCTGGAGGGCGGCACCAACAGCGATCGGCTCTACGGCGGTCTCGACGACGATAGCCTGCTCGCCGGCGTCGGCTCGGACACGAGCCTCTTCGGCGGGGACGGAAACGACTACATCCAAGGCGGCTACGGCAACGACGTGAGCCTCTCCGGAGACACCGGCGACGACCGGGTCTATGGCGGCTCGAGCGGAGACACCTTCATCTTCGGCGGCATTGGATATGACACGCTCTTCGGGGCCGGCGGCGACGACACCTATCTCTTTGGCGGAGCCGACGACGACACCATCCGAGGGCGCGACGGCAGCGATACTTTCCTAAGCGGCGACTCCGGGGACGATTCCCTGCTCGGCGGCGGCGACAACGATCAAGAGCTGTTCGGCGGAGACGGACAGGATTTTCTCTACGGCGACAACGGCAACGATCAGCTCCTCTATGGCGGTACCGGCAACGACCGGATCGAAGGTGGCAGTCAGGTCGACGTCAATCTCTTCGGCGGTCCCGGCAGCGATCTGATCTTCGGCGGCCCCAACTACGACGGCTCGAAGAAGGAAGGCGTCTTTTACGGCGGCCTGGAATCGGACGGCATCTATGGCGATTCCGGCAACGACTTCCACCTCTCCGGCGGTAGCGGCGATGACAGCATCTTCGGCGGCTCGTCCAACGATCGTTATCTCTATGGCGGCTATCTACGCAACTTTAATGCGACCTCATCTGGAGTGGATTCCCTCTATGGCGGCGAAGGGGACGACACTTATTTCTTTGGCGACAGCGGCGACGATACGCTGTCCGGCGACGATGGGCAGGATCATCGTCTCTACGGCGGCGACGGCACCGACAGCGTCTTCGGCGGCAGCGGGCAAGACGCCCGGCTGTTCGGGGGGCTCGGCAAGGACCTGATTGACGGCGGCGCCGGCAGCGACTCCTCCCTCTACGGCGGTGCGGACGACGACCGCCTCTACGGCGGCGCCGGCGATGACCGCAGCGTCTTCGGCGGAGACGGAGACGATACGCTCTCGGGCGGCAGCGGTTCGGACCATCTCTACGGCGGCACCGGCAACGATGTCTTTGCCGTCCTCTCCATCGACGAGATGAACGGCGGCGACGTCTACGCCGGTATCTATGGCATCAACGCCATCCGCTTCTTCGGCGATCTGCCGCCCGCGGCGTCGCTGCCCGACGTCACCCTCATCTCGGTTCAGGTGCTGGAGGCCGTCGGCGACGAGCAGGCAAACCTGATCTACGGTGCCACCGCTCTGGGCGGCCACGCCTTCACCTCCAACCGGCTCTACGGCGCCAGCGGCAGCGACAGGATCATCGGCTCCGATCCGGACTACGAGCCGGCGGTGAGCGACAGCATCTTCGGCGGTAGTGGCGACGACGCCCTGCTCGAGGGCCGCGGCGGCGCCGATAGCATCTGGGGTGACGACGGCCAGGACAGCAGTCTCTTCGGCGGGTCCTCGGACGACAGCGTCTTCGGCGGAGCGGGCGACGACAGCCTGCTCTACGGCGGCGAGGGCGACGACAAGCTCTCGGGCGCGGCCGGCAGCGACAGCGGGCTCTACGGCGGCAGCGGTGCCGACCTGATCTACGGCGGGCAGAACGACGACAGTGGCCTCTTCGGCGACACCGGGAACGACACGCTATTCGGCAGCTACGGCGCCGACAGCAGCCTCTTCGGCGGGCTGGGCGACGACGTCATTCGTGGCGGCCGCGGCTCCGACCGCGGTCTCTATGGCGGCAAGGGCATGGACAGCCTCTACGGCCAGAGCGGCAACGACCTGCTCTCCGGCGGCAGCGATGCGGACCTGCTCTTCGGCGGCCATGCCGACGATAGCCTCTACGGCGGTGTCGGCGATGACACCGCCTACGGCGGCTTCGGCAACGACAGCCTCTTCGGGGCAACCGGCCTCGACACCCTGCGCGGAGGCGACGGGATCGACCGGCTCTACGGCCAGCAGAGCAACGACAGCCTCTTCGGGGCGACGGGGAACGACATCGCCTACGGCGGCGACGGCGTCGATTCCCTGGTCGGCGGCACCGGTCAGGACACCCTCTTCGGCGATGCCGGCAGCGACCAGCTCAGCGGCGGCAGCGGGGTGGACACGGTCTACGGCGGGTCGGGCAGCGACACCGTGACGGTGGACACCGCCGCCGACGTGGTGCGCGAGGCCGGCGGCGAAGGGGCGATCGACGTGCTGCGCTCGGAGGCGGCGGCCTACACCCTGGCCGGCGGCAGCGGCGGCGACATCGAGAAGGCCATCGTGGTGACGGGGGCCGGCCCCGGAGCAATCGTCGGCAACGCGTTCGTGAACACGCTGCTGGGCAACACCGCATCCAACAGCCTCGCGGGCGGGGCCGGCGACGACGTGGTGAACGGCAAGAGCGGCAGCGACGTCCTGGCGGGCGGTCTCGGCGACGACACCCTGGTGGTCGACACCCAGGGCGACCAGGTGATCGAGTATGCCGGCGAAGGCAGCGACCTGGTCCGCGCGCAGAGCGACTTCACCCTGCCCGACGGTACCGCGGCCGCCTTCATCGAGGACCTGCGCCTGCAGATTGGCTTCGGCCCCCTGAACGGAGCGGGCAATGGCCTCGACAACGTGATCACCGGCAACAGCGCGGCCAACAGCCTGGCGGGCCTGGCCGGCGACGACAGCGTCCTCGGCGGTGAGGGAGCCGACAG
This sequence comes from Rhodospirillaceae bacterium N.6G, assembly GCA_046233115.1. GTDB lineage: Bacteria > Pseudomonadota > Alphaproteobacteria > Kiloniellales > JACOMY01 > JACOMY01. The sequence continues at coordinate 203,252 of JBJXHM010000003.1, forward strand.
CCTCAGCGGCGGCAGCGGACGGGACCTGCTGCGCGGCGAGAGCGGCGACGACCTGCTGGCGATGGAGAGCGGCAACCGTCTCTTCGGCGGCACCGGGGCCGACAGCTTCCGCTTCGACGGCACGACCCTGGCGGCGGGCAGCGGCGCGCCGATCGTGCGCGACTTCGACGGGGTGAGCCTGGGCGCAGCCAACGGCGAGGACAAGCTGGTCTTCGCCACCGGTCTCGAGGTCGGCAGCTTCGCCTACATCGGCGCCGCGGCCTTCAGCGCGGCGGGCAACAGCGAGGCCCGCTTCGAGGCCAACCGCGAGGTCGAGGTCGACCGGAACGGCGACGGCGTCTCCGACCAGGTCTTCCTGCTCGACGGCCTCAGCCAAGCCGACCTCCTGACCGCTTCCGACTTCGTCTGGCTCTAGCGAAGCGCAACCCTCCAACGCCTCGACATCTCGTGGCTTGTATCAAGGGGCTGATTCTCTAAGACTGATGGAAGCCATCGGAGTCAAGTCCTGGGGAGACCTGTCATTCGTCTACAACTTTGGTGCAGCATACTGCTGACTGCCAGCGTGTCGGCCTGCGGCGGAGGATCGGGTGGCTCCAGCCTGTCGGAAGGCGGTGGAATCTCCGACGCACACCGCAAAATCAGCCCCGACATGGAGTGCGGCGAGATCCAGCGCATCGACGAGAGCAACATCCATTCCCTCGATCAGTTGCTAGAATACAAGCTCAGCACCTCGACCAAGAACCCCGGCGTTCAGATGACCGCGGTGATGGGCGGCGTGGTCGGCGGGTCGGCCTACCTGGTGACGATGCAAAACCGCAGCGACCAGGCGCACGACGACATGAACATGATCATCAAGCAGAACCGGCAATTGGAGACCCTGGCGCAGGACAAGACCTGCCAGCCGCTGTTCCCGCCAATGGACACCGTGCAAGCGGATCTCTCGGCGAAGGAATCTGCGCAGCTGACTCAATGGTAAGAAGACCGGGCCGCTGCCGAGGATATGGATAAGAAGTACCAGAATCTCGACTAGATCGGATCGCGATCAGGCGAGTGTGATCGTATGAATTTATTATATTTTTCAGAGATGTAGAGTAGAATTCAACCGACAAATCGTTTCGATCCGACGCTATCCTGATCTATATCCTTTGGCGATCCCCGTTTTTCCGCCATTCTTGTCACCGAGAAGAGCGGCGGAGTGAAGGGGGAGAGGTGACGTGGTACTGGACGGCGGCGAGATCGAACGCATCGTCCCGATGACGTCCCTCCTGGACGCCGGGCTGAAAACGAAGCCGGACGAGATCGCCCTGGTCTCTCTGCTCAGCAGCTACAGTTGGCGGGATCTGGACCGGGTGGCCGCTCACCTGGCCCGACAGTTGCTGGGCCTGGGGCTCTCGCCGGGCGACCGGATCGCCATTCTGATGCCGAACCGCACCGCGCTCGTGATCCTCTACCTGGCCTGCATCCGGGCTTGTCTGGTCGCAGTCCCGCTGAACTACCGCATCCAGGCGCATGGCGTGGAGCAGCAACTCGCACTCAGCGGCGCCTCCCTCCTCTTCGTACACAGCGAGCGCGAGGCGGAGGTGGCGAAGCTGGCCCAGTCCCTGCCCTTCGGCCTGATGACCTACGATTCGCCGGAGGGACGCGAGCCCAGCTTCGAAGGGCTGATGGCGCGGCCCGCAGCGGAGCGCACCCTACCTGTGCGCGATCCCGGCCAGCCAGCTTTCCTCTTCTTCACCTCCGGCAGCACCGGACCCTCGAAGGGCGTGGTGCACAGCGAGCGCTCGCTCGCCGCCATGCTGGCCAGCAACGCCGAGGGCTTCGCGCTGACCGCGGCCGACGTGGTCCTGCCGGCCAGTTCCCTGGCGCACCTCGGTGCCTTCTTTCTCAGCCTGGCCGCCCTCTCGGTCGGTGCCCGCGTCGTGCTCGCCCGCTCCAACGCGCCGGAGGAGATCCACGCCCTGCTGCGACGGGAGCGGCCGAGCGTCCTGATGATGCTACAGACTGCCCTCTTCGGCGTCATCCGCAATCCCGGCCTCAGGGACGGCGATCTCTCCTCGCTGCGGCTCTGCCGCTGCGGCGGAGACAAGGTCTCCTCGGCCCTGCAGCAGGCCTTCCGCACCAAGACCGGCCTCAGCATTCACGAGGGCCTTGGCATCACCGAGGCCGGACAGATCACCTTCAACCGCGCGGTCGGGCAACTGAAACTGGGCTCCATCGGCCGGCCGCTGCCGGGAGTTCGGATCGCCTTGCGCGACGAGGCGGGCGCGGAGGTCCCAGCCGGAGCGGTCGGGCGCCTGTGGGTGCAGGCCCCCTCTGTCATGCTCGGCTACTGGAACGCCCCGCGGGCGACCGCGGCGGTCCTGCAGGAGGGCTGGCTCGACACCGGCGACCTGGCCGAGGCCGACCAGGACGGCTTCCTCTGGTTCCGCGGCCGCAGCAAGCAGATCATCGTCCACGACGCCTCCAACATTGCCCCGCAGGAGGTCGAGGAGGCCCTGCTGGAGCACCCGGCCGTCACCGCTGCCGGCGTGGTCGGGGTAAGCGATCCCTTGCATGGCGAAAACGTGCTGGCCTTCGTCTCGCTGAAGCGGGACGAGACGGCACCGGGCGCGGAAGAGCTGATCGCTTTCGCCCGCGGTCTCATCGGCTACAAGGCGCCAGAGGAGATCCGCTTCCTCGACCGCCTGCCGCTCAACCCAACCGGCAAGCTTGACCGCGTCGCGCTCAAGGGCCTGGCCGAGAGGCACGACGTCGGGCAGGACTGAAGGGACGGAAGCGATGGCAAGGATGCGCTCTCCGCACTCACGCACCTCGCTCTACAGCCGATCCTCGATCCGCCAGTTCGGCCGGCCCTCTCCGTGGATCCAGCCGTTGAGGGTGAAGCGGCCATCCTCGGCGCGGCCGCTGCGGGCCTCGACCGGCATGACCTCGTGCAGGGACTCGCTGCGGAAGAGAACCAGGCGGTTGTGCAGCGGCAGGACCGAGGTGAAACGCTCGCGGGTGTCAGTGCCCTGGCCGGCGTAGTGGTCGTAGAGCCGCAGCGCACCGCCGGCAAAGCTGCCGCCCGGAAGCTGGAAATAGTAGACGAAGCTAACCCGCCGCCCGGCCACGGAATCGAGTTCGCCCAGGGTCACGTCGTGATGGGCCTTGTAGAAATCCTGATGGTAGCTGGCGGTCAGCTGCAGCTCCACCTGCTGCACCGGAAAGGGCTCGAGGCCCAGCCGCGGCAGTACCCAGGGCAGGTAGGCCAGGATCAACGGGGAGAACCAGCTCTGCACCGGTTCGGGATCGTAGAGCACGCGAGCCGAGCGCGAGCCCTCGTCGCGCTGGCTCTCGCCGGACTGCACGACGCTGGCCTCCACCATGCTGTCCAGGTGGTCCAGCATCTGCGCCTGGACCATCGACTGCTGCAGCGGCGAGAGGAAGTCGTCCTGCACCACGAAGGGTGCCGGCAGGCAGGCCTGGGGCGCCGGCGGCAGGGCCTCGCCGGTGAGCAGACAAGCCGCGTAGTAGGCCTCGAAGTCATCCGGCTCCGCCGCATTCCAGAGGCGGTAGACCTCCGCGGCGCCGGCCAGGTCGCCCTCGGCACGGGCCACCTCCGCCGACAGCTTCAGCGCCGGGCCGGACCCGGGCGCCAGGGTGCAGGCGCGGGCCGCGAGGGCAGCGGCCCGCTCCAACAGTCCACGCGTCAGGGAATCATGCCCGGCCGAGACCAGGGCCGCCGCCTCAGCGTTGTCTCCGCCAGCTTGGGTCAAGATCTCTCCCTTCTCCCGGAGTGCCGCCCCGGCGGTCGAGCTGCCGCCGAGGCGTCGGACTGGGCCGCTTGCGATCAGGCTGCCGCTTCATCCACCTCCACCCGATGGGTGGGCTCGCCGATCACCAGCCCCAGGCTCGTGGCCGTGATCGGCACGCGGTCGCCGTCATGGACATCGCCCTTGAGGATGGACTGGGCCAGCGGATTCTGCAGATAGCGCTGAATGACACGCTTCAGGGGACGCGCCCCGTAAACCGGGTCATAGCCCTTGTCCGCCAGCCAGCTGACGGCCTTGTCGTCCAGTTCCAGCACGATGCCGCGGTCGGCCAGCAGGGCCTCCAGCCGCTTCAGCTGGATCGCCACGATGCCGTCCATCTCCGCACGGCTGAGGCGATGGAACAACAGCACCTCGTCCAGACGGTTCAGGAACTCCGGCCGGAAGGCGGCACGCACCACCTCCATCACCGGCTCGCGCACCGCCTCGACCGCCTGCCCGTCGGGCTGGGCGGCCAAGATGTCGGAGCCGAGGTTGGAGGTCAGGATGATCACCGTGTTGCGGAAATCCACGGTGCGCCCCTGGCCGTCGGTCAGGCGTCCCTCGTCCAGTACCTGCAAGAGCACGTTGAAGACGTCGGGATGGGCCTTCTCCACCTCGTCGAACAGGATCACCTGATAGGGCCGGCGCCGCACCGCCTCGGTCAGCGCACCGCCCTCCTCATAGCCGACGTAGCCCGGAGGCGCGCCGATCATGCGGGCAACCGCGTGCTTCTCCATGTACTCGGACATGTCGATGCGCACCATCGCCTGGTCGTCATCGAAGAGGAAGCCGGCCAAGGTCCGCGTCAGCTCGGTCTTGCCCACGCCGGTCGGGCCCAGGAAGAGGAAGGAGCCGATCGGACGGCTGGGATCCTGCAGGCCGGCGCGCGCGCGGCGCACCGCGTCGGAGACCGCGGCGATGGCCTCGGTCTGGCCGATCACCCGCTGGCCCAGCACCTGCTCCATGCCCAGCAGCTTCTCGCGCTCGCCCTCCATCATCTTGTCGACCGGGATGCCGGTCCAGCGCGAGACCACCGCGGCGATGTGGCTGTCGGAGACCTCCTCGTTCAGCATGCGGTGATGCTCGGCCTCCTGGGCCTGCTTCAGCTGGTTCTCCAGCCCGGGGATCACGCCGTAGCGCAGCTCGCCGGCACGCTCCAGGTTACCCTCGCGCTGGGCGATCTCCAGCTCGCCGCGGGCCTGGTCGAGCTGCTCGTTGACCTTCTGGGCCTTCTGCAGCTCTTCCTTTTCGGCCTGCCACTGGGCGGTCAGCTCCGCCGACTTCTCCTCGAGGTCGGCCAGCTCCTGCTCCAGCTTCTCCAGCCGCTCCTTGGAGGCCTTGTCCTCCTCCTTCTTCAGCGCGGTCTGCTCGATCTTGAGCTGGATGATGCGCCGGTCGAGCTCGTCCAGAGCCTCCGGCTTGCTGTCGACCACCATGCGTAGGCGCGCGGCGGCCTCGTCGACCAGGTCGATGGCCTTGTCCGGCAGGAAGCGGTCGGTGATGTAGCGGTTGGAGAGTGTCGCCGCGGACACCAGCGCGGAATCCGTGATCCGGACGCCATGGTGCACCTCGTACTTCTCCTTCAGGCCGCGCAGGATGGAGATGGTGTCCTCCACCGTCGGCTCGGGCACGAAGACGGGCTGGAAGCGCCGCGCCAGCGCCGCGTCCTTCTCGATGTGCTTGCGGTACTCGTCCAAGGTGGTGGCGCCGACACAGTGCAGCTCGCCGCGCGCCAGGGCCGGCTTCAGCATGTTGGAGGCGTCCATCGCGCCGTCGGCCTTGCCGGCACCGACCAGGGTGTGCAGCTCGTCGATGAAGACGATGATCTCGCCGCCGGCCGCCGCGATCTCCTGCAGCACCGCCTTCAGGCGCTCCTCGAACTCGCCGCGGAACTTGGCACCGGCCACCATCGCGCCGAGGTCGAGCGACAGCAAGCGCCGATCCTTCAGGCTCTCCGGCACGTCGCCCTGTACGATGCGCTGGGCCAGGCCCTCGACGATGGCGGTCTTGCCGACGCCCGGCTCGCCGATCAGCACGGGATTGTTCTTGGTGCGCCGCGAGAGCACCTGCACGGTGCGCCGGATCTCCTCGTCGCGGCCGATCACCGGGTCGAGCTTGCCCTCGCGCGCCACCTGGGTCAGGTCGCGGGCATACTTCTTCAGCGCGTCATAGCCGCTCTCGGCCGCCGGGCTGTCGGCGGTACGGCCCTGGCGCAGCGCCTCAACGGCGGAGTTCAGTCCCTGCGGGGTGACGTTGGCGGCAGCCAGCGCCTTGCCGGCCGCGCTGTCCTTATCCATGGCGATCGCCAGCAACAGGCGCTCGACCGTGATGTAGCTGTCGCCGGCCTTCTCGGCCAGCTTCTCGGCCTGGGTGAAGACGCGGGCCATCGCCGGGTCGAGGCTGAGCTGCCCGGCACCGCTGCCCGACACCTTGGGCAGGCGCGCCAGCGCCTGGTCGACCTGCTGCTTGGCAACGGCGGGGTCGCCGCCGGCGGCGCGAATGAGGTTCGCGGCCAGGCCCTCGCGGTCGTCGATGATGACCTTCAGGAGATGTTCCGGCGCCAGGCGCTGATGCCCCTCGCCCAGCGCACGAGTCTGTGCGGCCTGCAGGAAGCCGCGCGCGCGCTCACTGTAGTTTTCGAAATCCATATGTCTTGCCCTCCTTCCGCGCGCCCGCTCTATCGCGGCACACGCCGATGATGCCTCTCCTCTCCGACGCCCGCTTTGCGGCACGTCAAGGAGGCTGCGGCCCCTGTCACCCCCGAACGAGCCGGGCGGTCGGCGGGACCAAGTCAGATATGGTGCTGTGACAAAAATGGCACAAGAGGGGCGTGGCGGCTTCTTTCGGCTGTGCCCCGGAACGGCCCCACGATCGACCGAAAACCCGCGGCGCCAGGCCCTCACGCGGCCCACACGCAGACTTGCGTGGTGGTGTCGCAGGGCAGGGTTCACCTTTGGCCGCATGGACACAGCGACCAGCCGACGCCGCCTGCTCCGCGGCTTGCCGAGATGCCTGGGCGGCCTGGCCCTGCTGGCCGGCCTCGCGCCGCAGCCGGCGGCGGCCGCACCGCGTGCCGACCTCTGGCCCCGCTGGCAGAGGCATGACCAGTCCAGCCGGACGCGGGTCGATCACCAGCGCTGGGCGGACTTCCTAAGCACCTATCTGGTCGCCGGCAGCGACGGCATCAACCGGCTGGACTACAGCGGCGCCCTGGCCGCAAGCGGCAGCCTGCAGGTTTATCTGACGTCCTTGCAGGCCGTGCCGGTCAGCCGCCTGGCACGCGACGAGCAGTTCGCCTTCTGGGCCAATCTCTACAACGCCCAGACCGTGGCGACGGTGCTGCAGCACTACCCGGTCGCCAGCATCCGCGACATCGACATCTCCCCCGGCCTCTTCGCCGATGGTCCCTGGGGGGCCGCGCAGACCAGCGTCGAGGGCGTCTCGCTCAGCCTGGACGACATCGAGCACCGCATCCTGCGGCCAATCTGGCGCGATCCAAGGCTGCACTACGCCGTGAACTGCGCGTCGCTCGGCTGCCCCAACCTGCAGCCCGAGCCCTTCCACGCCGATCGCTTGGACCAGCAGCTCGACCGGGCCGCGCGGCAGTTCGTCAAGCATCCGCGCGCCGCCGCCTTCGAGCCCGACGGCCTCGTCGTCTCTTCACTCTATCGCTGGTACCGCAACGACTTCGGCGGCAGCGATGCCGGCATCATCGCCCACCTGAAGCGCCATGCCGACCCCGCTCTGGCGAGGCGCCTCGCGACCGTCACGGAGATCGCCGACGACCGTTACGACTGGGCGCTGAACGACCTGGGGAGCACGGCACGGACTTGACAGCCGCCCACCCCGCGACGTCTCGTTCGCGTTGCGAGGAGCAAGGGACGAGGAGGCGATGCAGGCGCGACTGGCAGCGATCACCCGCTATCCGGTCAAGGGGCTGATGGGCCAGGAGATTGCGACGGCGGAGCTGACCCCGGGCGGTCCAGTCCCGCACGACCGTCGCTTCGCCCTGGTCTACACCACCGCCGCCTCCGGCCAGCCGGCCGAGGACTGGCTGGCGCGCGCCCGCTTTGTCGGCCTCAGTCACGAGGAACGCCTGGCCGCGCTCGGGCTGGACTACGACGAGGCGACCTGCCTCGTCACCCTGCTGCGCGACGGCAAGCAGGTGGCCCGCGGCAAGGCCGACGAGCCGATCGGCCGGACCCTGCTGACCCAGTTCTTCATCGCCTATCTGAAGAACTCGGCCCGCGGCACGCCGCAGTTCGTCGAGGCGCCGGGCCCGACCTTCGGCGCCTCCGACGAGATCTATCTGCACCTGATCAACCGGGCGAGCGTGACCGACCTGGAACGCGTCGCCCGCCAGAACGTCGATCCCCGCCGCTTCCGCGCCAACCTGCTGATCGAGGACCTGCCGGCCTGGGAGGAGTTCGAGTGGGTCGGCCGCAGGCTGCGGATCGGCCAGGCGCTGCTCGAGGTGGTCGAGCGGACCGAGCGCTGTGCGGCCACCACGGTCAACCCCGACACTGCGGCCCGCGACCTCAACCTTCCCCGCATTCTGCGCGCCGGCTTCGGCCACCCCGACTTCGGCCTCTACCTCCGGGTGGTCGAGGGCGGGCGGATCGCGGAAGGCGACAGCCTGGAACTGCTCTAGGGAGTCCGTGACGAAGCAAGGCTTCGTCGGGGCGGCCCGCCTGCTCAAACCTCCAGGCGGTAGCCTACGCCGCGGATGTTCAGCAGGTTCTTGCCGTGCTCGCCCAGCTTGCGGCGCAGGCGGGCGATGTAGACCTCCACGATGTTGGTGAAGATCTCCTCTTCCTGCGTGTTCCAGACGCTCTCCAGGATCTCTCTCTTGTAGACCGTCCTGCCCCGGTTCTTCAGCAGGAACCCCAGCAGCTTCTTCTCCGCCAGGGTCAGCTCGATGTCCCCACTGCTGTTCTTCCCGCGCGCGGGCGAGGCGTCGTGCCGGATGATCGACGGGAAATCCATGAACTCGACGATGATGTTGGTGAAGTCGATCAACGCACTGGACCAGTCGAGCAGTTCGGCTCCCTGCACGTCGGCCGGCAGGACGGCGTCCTTGGTGACGCTGATCACCCCCGCGCTGTCGACCTGGTCGTCCTCGCCGACCAGCAGGACGATCGGCGTGGCGAGACCGGCGCGGCGCAGGCGGTCGTAGAGCCGCTCGCCCTTGAGGTCGAAGACGGCCGCATTGAGGACCACCACGTCGTAGCGATGACAGATGAGGCGGTCGAGGGCGCCCTCCGAGTCGCGGGCGGAATCGACGTCGAAGCCGCCCTCCGCCATCGCGTGCATCATCGCCTGCAGAGCGGCCGCGTCGGTCTCGACCAGCAAGGCCCGCATCGCTTCCCTATCCTCGCCAACCAGTCCTTCAGCACAGGACCTAAGCGAAGAAGCGCCTAGTGTCGATAGCCGATCGTTATCTGTCAGCCGCCCCAAGTGATCCCGGCGCGTGCAGTGCGCGCCTCTACGTAGCAAATGCGCCTTCGTTCTAAGATAGAGGTTGATTTGGCGAATCGGGCCGTGGACTCAGAAGCGTCGTGCAGAGCCGGTTGTCGTGCGCCCGACCGCACGTGAGGCCGAGCCGATCTGGCAAGCCTTTGACGTCGACCACGGCATGGAGCTTCGTTGTAAGGCTGCCACGCGAGCAGCCGATGCTTTGAGCGTGACCGCCAGCAATGCAAGCACCGTGCTGGTGCACCCGGATTGCCGACGTGTCGATCATCTGAACCGCGGCGTCATGAACGACAGCCAGCCCTTCCATGATCCTGTCCCTTACGCCGGCCCCGCGCCAGCGGACGAAACGATTGTAGCAGGTCCTGCAGGGACCACTCCGCTCCGGCAGATCACGCCACGACGCTCCTGATCGCAGAACCCAAAAGATGTTTTCAGAACTAGCCGGTCATCGACGCCCGGTACGCCGCGGGGTTTGTTCGGCAGAATCGGCCGGATGACGTTCCATTCCGTCTCGTTGGGGCCATTCCGTCTCGTTGGGGGCATATCGCATGATCGAGGCTCTGTTTCGGAGCTTGAATCACACGAGTACCGCCGTTCTCAACTGGGATCGCACCTCTGAAGTCCACACAGAAGCGGTCGCCGCATCAACGCGCTACGAGGGCAGCTCGTGATCCAGAGCTACCTCTTGCACCGCAGCAAGATTCGCCACCGGGGGACGCTTTGCTTGAAGTTTTCGAAATTGAAGCGAATGAGTACCATCAGATGCGGCGGGAAAAGTCGAGCGAAACTGGTCTCGAGACCACCTCTCCACTCCATCCTCCATGGATTTACACCGGAATGTGCATTTCCGCCGCAGATTTTAATGGCCCTTGCGGTCATAAGCACCGAACAGGGACGGGTCGAGCCCCCTGCGATCGAATATCCCCTTAAGGGCGATATTGGCGATTTGGGGCCCATCGTCGGTCATCGTCACCCACGTGACATGATCAATGTTGCCCGGACCTTCCTGGTGAAATGACGCGCCAGTGGGTCCCATCGTGATATACTCGGTGCCGTCGATCAGGTCGTAGTCATAGTAGTGCAGATGGCCGCCAAAAAAGGTATGTTTTCTGCCTTTGAGAAGTGCCCGAATTGCCTCGAAACTCTCCGATGGCTTTTCCCATGCGGGCTCGTGAAGGAAGAGAAAGGTCCACCGGACATCGGCGTGCTGCTCAAGAGTGTTCTTCAGGAAGGCGAGTTGATCGTCCTGGAATTCCACAGGTACGGCCAGTCCCGCCACGACCGACTCATCGGACATAAATTCTGCGAGCATCGCTTTCGCCGCTTCGGGATCTTCCGTCTGCAAGCGATTGTAGATGTCGATCTTCTCCCTAATGCCTTCAGGCTCCGGACGGGGAGGGTCTTCGCTGTCGAGCACTACGAACAGAGTGTTGTCGTATACGAAGGCGTAGTGAGTCTTACCGTACCTTTCGCGCCAGACCTGCTGCGCTGTCGCATTGGCGATATCGTGGTTTCCCGGCACGCGGAAAAACGGCATATCGAGGCCGCTCAGCATTTTGTCGATACCGTCCCATTCTCCATTCAGCTCTGCGCTTTCGTCACTGTAGCCTTCAATGAGGTCACCGACATTGATCACAAATTCGGGCTGCAAGAGATTGATCTGGTCGATGGCGAGCGCAAAGGTGCCCTGCACGTTGGCGCCTCCGGTGCGGTCGCCTACGATCAGGAACTGAAACTGTCCGGAATCGTCGTTGAAGTTATCCGATGTCCACGGTTTCGCATCAGGCAATGCGTTCTGATCATAGCTAAACTCGGCTCCGATGGAGGTGCCTATACCCCCAAGGCCCAGAATCCAGAGCACGGGCAGTCCCGCTGAGATGAAGAGCCGCAAATTCCGAATGGACATGGTTGCCACCCACGCATGATCCACAGCAAATCGCGAAATCAATAGAGCCGCTCGTCCATCCGTGCGCATTGATATGAGTCAAGATGGAAATATTGGGCACCAAGCAGCTGGTCGGAGCCGAGGCCTGATTAGAATGCCGGGCATCTCCTATGGAGGCGGGCAGGACCTTGCGAAACCGTGATCCGCGGTGGCGATTGGAAAGGTATTGTTGCAGTGCATGAGTCCGGAGATGGCGCATTTCTGCGGCGTTGGCGCGAACCGGCCAGGTCCAGTATTCCCCAATCCAGAATTCTCAAAAAAGCGGCCATGGGAGCTAGCCGTATCGCCACGGCGATCTACGAGCACATGGCTTAGTTGAGCACGGCAGCGCCGTTGTTTCGCAGCAGGTCGGTCATCTCCTCGACCGTGGCCCTGATCGCGGCCAGGGTGGTGTCGAGCGCATTGGCCTCCAGTTCACCGCGGTAGAGGAGTTCGGACATGACCACCGCGGTCAGGTGCAGGCTGGCGCCCAGCACCAGACCGGAGTTGCCGTTGCTCTGTGCGATCAGGAAATCGCGGGCCTCGAAGGCCGCATCGGTGGCGCTATCATGGAACTGATCGCGGTTCATCTCTCTCTCCTCGCGAGCCACGGCACGCCGCAAGCCCGGCTACAGTCTTTCCCTTGTCCGAAGCTCTTCAGCCCCTGGCCGGGGGCGCAGCGGCCTCTCCTCGTCGGATCCCCGCCACCCTCGGCTCGGGCTAGAGATCAGGTGCCGGCGGGCGCCTGTCCAGGGGCATGCGCAATAATGTTACCAGGTAAGGCGGGAATTAATGTTAATGAACGGCACCGGCGCTGCGGCCCCCCCCACACCGCTCTCCTCCTTCTCTGTGCTTGGCCATCTTGTTTCTCGAACCACATGACAAACCCCTTGCTTCGCCAAATTGGATACAATATAAGATAGGCACTTTCAGGGTCATAACCGAGGGCGGAATGGATCGGGAGCGAGAAGGGTTAGAGGCGGACGCGCAGGCGCCGGGCGGCGAGCGGCTGCGTCTCACCCGTCGCAGCATTCCCAGCGAGATCGCCGATTCCCTGCGCCAGCGCATCCTCACCGGCGAGCTGGCCGAGGGCGTGCCGCTGCGCCAGGAGACCTTGGCCGAGAGCTACGGCGTCTCTCGCATTCCGGTGCGCGAGGCGCTGAAGCACCTGGAGGCCGAGGGCCTGGTCACCATCGAGCCGCACCGCGGCGCCCGGGTCTCCGGCCTGGCGCTCGACGAGATCGGCGAGCTCTACGAGCTACGCGCCTGCCTGGAGGGCGACCTCGCCACCCGCGCCGTGCCAAGGCTGACGGCCGAGCACCTGGCAGCCATGGAGGCGGCGCTGGCCGCCTACGAGGCGGCGTTGGAGCGCGAGCAGATCGGCGACTGGGGCACCCTCAACTGGCGCTTCCACAAGGCCCTGCTGCAGGCGGCCCAGCGGCCGCTCTGGCTGGAGGAGCTGCGCGGCCTGAACGAGCGCACCGAGCGCTACGTGCGCATGCAGCTGGCGCTCACCGGCGCGCTGCGCCAGGCCCAGACCGACCACCGCACCTTGCTGGCCCTGGCGCGCTCCGGCGATGCCGAGGAGGTCGGCCGGGTGATGCGCAGCCACATCGAGGCGGCCGGCCGGGCCCTGGTCCGGCGTCTGCAACAGCAACGCTAGGGAGCCCCCATGAAGATCGTCCGCATCGCCGTCCACCAGGTGGACCTGCCGCTGAAGGAGGGCCGCTACTCCTGGGCCGACGGCAAGTTCGTCGAGGTCTTCGACTCCACCCTGGTCTCGATCACCACCGACAGTGGCCTGGTCGGCTGGGGCGAGGTCTGCCCGCTGGGGCCCTTCTACCTGCCGGCCTACGGGCCCGGCGCGCGCGCCGGCATCAAGGAGCTGGGGCCGCACCTGCTGGGTCTCGACCCGCGCGACCTGGACCGGGTGAACGGGGTCATGGACTTCGCGCTGCTGGGTCATCCTTACGTGAAGTCGCCGCTGGACATGGCCTGCTGGGACCTGCTGGGCCAGGCCGCCGGCCTGCCGGTGGTCACCCTGCTGGGCGGCCGCGCGGGCGACTCCATCGCGCTCTACCGGGCGATCAGCCAGGAGGCGCCCGAGGCCATGGCCGCCAAGGTCGCCGGCTACCGGGCCGAGGGCTACACCAAGTTCCAGCTCAAGGTCGGCGGTGCGGTCGAGGACGACATCGCCCGCATCCGCGCCTGCCGTGCGGTGCTGGAGGCCGGCGAACTGCTGATGTGCGACGCCAACACCGGCTGGCAGCAGCACGAGGCCCAGCGCGTGGTGCGCGCCGTCGCCGACCTCGACGTCTACATCGAGCAACCCTGCCCCAGCTACGAGGCCTGCCTGGCGATTCGGCGCAACTGCACCCACCCCTTCATCCTGGACGAGAACATCGACGGGCTGGACGCACTGCTGAAGGCGCAGCGCGACCTGGCGATGGACGCGATCAACCTGAAGATCGCCAAGGTCGGCGGGCTGACCAAGGCGCGACGCATCCGCGACCTCTGCGTGGCGCTGGGGATCGCGATGAACCTGGAGGACTCCTGGGGCGGCGACGTCACCACCGCGGCGATCGCGCACCTGGCGCACTCGACGCCGGAGGACTTCCGCCTCGCCGCCACCGACTTCAACTCCTACGTCACCGTCTCCACGGCCGAGGGCGCGCCACAGCGCGTCGAGGGCCGCATGCGAGCCTCCGAGCGGCCCGGCCTCGGCATCACGCCGCGGCCCGAGGTCATCGGTGCCCCCCTCTTCGAAATCACTGCCTGATACCAGAAGGATCGAGACCATGAGCGTCACCTGGCAGGGCGTCTTCCCCGCCCTCATGACCGAGTTCAAGCAAGACGGGACCCTGGACCTGGCGGCCACCGCCCAGCACATCGAGTCCTGCATCGCCGCCGGCGTCGACGGCTTCATCATGCTGGGCACCCTGGGCGAGAACCTCTCGCTGAGCCCGGTCGAGAAGTCGGCGGTGCGCGCGGCCGCGGTCGAGGCCGCCGCCGGCCGCGTGCCGGTGCTCTCCGGCATCGCCGAGTACACCACCGACTTCGCCATCGACAGCGTGAAGCAGGCGGCCAAGGACGGCTGCGCCGGCGTGATGGTGCTGCCCGCCATGGTCTACAAGACCGATCCGGCCGAGACCCTGGCCCACTTCGAAGCGGTGGCCGAGGCCAGCCCGCTGCCGATCATGATCTACAACAACCCCGTCACCTACGGCGTCGATCTGAAGCCCGAGGGCTTCGCCAAGCTGGCCCGCCAGGAGAACGTTGTCGCGATCAAGGAATCGAGCGACGACGTGCGCCGCATCACCGACCTGAAGAACGAGGTTGGCAACCGCTACATCCTCTTCTGCGGCGTCGACGACCTGGTGTTGGAATCGGTGCTGCTGGGCGTCGATGGCTGGGTCGCCGGCCTGGTCAACGCCTTCCCCAAGGAGTCGGTGGAGCTCTACCGCCTGGCCAAGGCGCGCGACCTTGACGCCGCCCTGCCGCTCTACCGCTGGTTCATGCCGCTGCTGCACCTCGACTGCCACGCCAAGCTGGTGCAGTACATCAAGCTGGCCAACGCCATGACCGGCGAGGGCAGCGAGTGGACCCGCCGCCCGCGCCTGCCGCTGGTCGGCGAGGAGCGCGCCCGCATCGAGGCGATCATCGCCAGGGCGATCGCGACGCGGCCGAAACTGTAAGATCCCGACCGAGACCGCGCGGCACTTGGCGATGCCGCGCGGTCCGGAACGTTTTCCCTCTCCGCCTTCGCCTGCTTTGCGCTAGCCTCTCGGCCAAGAACAAGGAGGGAGGCGCCAATGGCTCAGTCGGTTCCGATCAGCAGGGCCGATCTGGCCCAGCAAGCCAGCATCCTGGGCAACTACGAAAGGCTGCTCACGCTGGAGCTGGGCGGCAGGTCCACGGACGAGATCTATGAGCTGGTCTTCTCACGGCTGAGCAAGCCCGACCCCTTTCGCCTCTTCGGCCTGGGACTGGGGGCCGAGGTGCCCTTCATGCTGGGCACCGACCAGCGCGACCACATCGTCCCGCGTCTGGCTGAATGCCTGATGCCGCTGCGTCCCGGCGGCATCGTGCTGGACGTGGGCTCTGGCGATGGCCAGACCACGGCCTATGCCCTGGAAGGACGCCTGCAGCCGCTCGCCTTCCTGCCGCTGGATCCCGCCGGCGGCGCGATTCAGCGCTATCGCGAGCTCTTCGCCAGCCGCTATCCGCAGATGACCGTGGCCCGCGCGCTGGAGGCCGGCATCGACGAGGTGGTGAGCGCGCAGCCCGGCAGCGAGGCCTACCTCGGCGAGCGGATTGACATGGCGATCGTGATCCACGCGCTCTACTTCACCGCCGACGTCGCCGCCTTCCTGCACTTCCTGCACGCGCGCCTGCTGCCGGGCGGAAAGCTCGCCATCGCCTTCGGTGAAGGCGGCGGGCGCTTTTCCGGCGCACTGGCCGAAGACTACTGGGCGCACCACCCGCACCCAGGCGGGATCCCGGCGCATGCGATGGGCGATGCGCTCGACCGCTTCTTCGGCCTGGAGACCCCGGCCAAAGAGCCGGAGGATGAGCGCTTGGCCTGCGAGGCCGCCCTGGCGCAGCGACTGGGCCGTCCGCTGTTCCGTGCGGCGCAGGTGATCCGCCAGCCGACCCGCGTCTTCGCGCACGACTTTGGCGACCTCTTGGCGATGGCCTTCCTCACCGGGCTCACTCCGACCAGCGAGGCCGAGATGCTACAACAGGTCGCCTTCGTCTCGCAGCGCCTGCTGGAAAGCCCCGAGAGCTTCGACCTGCGCCTCACCCTGAACGGGCCGCGGGCACGGATGCTTTCGGTCGCGCAGCCGCAGGTCTTCTTGTTGCTTGAAAAGATTTGATCTTTCCGCTCTGATCTCAAGGCAACAGACCTACCGGTAGGGCGCCCGAATTTGCGCTCGCCTAGACAGAACTGTGCTAGCGTAACTCGAAGCGTGTGCCTGACAGGGGAAGCAAAATGGCAACGATAACCGGTACCGACGGCCCCGATTCGCTAACCGGCACCTCAGCCGACGATAGCATCCTGGGTCTCTCCAGCGCAGACCGACTCTTCGGTGCGGACGGCAACGACTACTTCTTCGGTGCGTCGGGCGACGACACTCTGTACGGCGGCAGCGGCAACGATACCTTCTCCGAGTACGAGCTGGCGGCCAACGGCGCGGACAGCTTCTTCGGTGGCAGCGGCAACGATACTGCCTTTGGCGGTGTCGGCCCGGACAGCTTGCTCGGCAACCGCGGCGACGACGTGCTGATCGGCGACACCGGAAACGACCGTCTCTTCGGCGCCCAGGGCGACGACGTCATGGAAGGATTCGATGGCAAGGACACGGTATACGGCGGTAGTGGCAAGGACTTCATCTTCGGCAACAGCGGCGACGATATCCTCTACGGCGGCAGCGGTGCTGACCGCGGCGGCGGCGGCCCCGGCGACGATACCGTGTTCGGCGGCGTCGGCAACGACTACTCCCTTGCCGGCGGAAGCGGCAACGACTACCTGTACGGCGCGGGCGGCGGGGACAGCGAGTTCTTCGGCGGCAGCGGCATCGATCGCATCTTCGGTGGCGGCGGTCGCGATACCGGACTGCACGGCGACAGCGGTGACGATACCGTCGACGGCGGCGGCGGCAACGACACCTACCTCTACGGCGACTACGGCAACGACTACCTGATCGGCGGCAGCGGCGACGATACCTTTTTCTTTGCCGGCGAGGGCAACGACACCATCAAGGCCGGCAGCGGCAGCGACTACGACCTGAACGGCGCCCAGGGCGACGACCTGCTGATCGGCGATTCCGGCTTCGACTTCCAGTTCTTCGGACAGAGCGGCCAGGACGGGCTCTACGGCGGCGACGGCACCGACACGGCGCTCTACGGCGGTAGCGGCAACGACAAGATCGTTAGCGGCGAGGGCAACGACTACACGCTCTACGGCGGTGACGGCGACGACGTGATCATTGCCGCCGACGGTCATGATAGCTACGTCTATGGCGGTAGCGGCAAGGACACGCTCTACGGAGATACCGGAAGCGACGCCTATCTCTATGCCGGCAGCGGTGACGACTGGATTTACGGTGGCCCCGGCGGCGACTACAAGCTGTCCGGCGAGGCGGGCGCCGACGTCATCTTCGGCGGCAGCGGCGTCGACCAGCATCTCTCCGGCGGCAGCGGCTACGACGTGATCCTCGGCGGCGGCGACTCGGACTTATACCTCTATGGCGGCAGCGGCGACGATGCCATCGACGGCGGCCCCGGTAGCGACAGCTTCCTGCGCGGCCGCGACGGCATGGACCACATTGTCGGCGGCGGTGGCGACGACTACTTCCTGGACGGTGGTTCCGACTTCGACCGCATCTACGGTGGCGACGGCGATGACAGCTACCTCTTCGGCGGCCAAGGGGACGACACCATCCACGCCGGCTCCGGCAAGGACGGCGTCATCTCCGGCGGTCAGGGCGCAGACAGGATCTACGGCGACAGCGGCGCCGACCGGACCCTCTACGGAGGCGCGGATGTCGACAGGGTCTTCGGCCAAGACGGCAACGATGCGCTCGCCGGTGACGAGGGTGGCGACTACCTCTACGGAGGCGCGGATCAGGACCGGCAATTCGGTGGGTCCGGCATGGATTACCTCAAGGGAGGCCAGGGCGACGATACGCTCTTCGGCGGCTCGCAGCGCGACTATCTCTTCGCGGGAAGCGGTGGCGACACCCTCCGCGGCGAGGATGGGACCGACTTGCTCTTCGGCGACAGCGGCAGGGACGTGCTGTTCGGCGGGAACGACGACGACTATCTCTATGGCGGCTACGCGGGCGACCAGATGGTCGGCGGCAGCGGTGTCGATGTCCTCTACGGCGGCCAGGGGCGTGACCGGCTGAACGGCGGCTCGGGCGTGGACACGGCCTTCGGCGATGGCAACAACGACACCTTCGTCGTCGACACCGCCGCCGACCGGATCTTCGAGTTCTCCGGCCAGGGCGACGACGTGCTGCGCTCCAACGCAGCCTCCTACACCCTGGGCACGGCGTCCGAGGTGGTGATCGAGCGGGTCAACGTGAACACCGCCGCCGGCGCCGCGACCATGGCCGGCAACGGCAACGACGACCTCCTGGTCGGCAACTCCTTCTCGAACCTGCTGATCGGCAACAGCGGCAACGACCGCCTGAACAGCCGCGGTGGCGTCAACTCGCTGATCGGCGGCAGTGGCGACGACACCTTCATCGTCACCACCGAGCTGGACGAGATCAGGGAGTTCGCCGGCGAGGGGACCGACCTGGTCCGTGCCGAGGTCAGCTACACTCTGCCCAGCGGCACTGCCGGCGCCTTCGTCGAGAACCTGCGTCTCCAGGGCGGTGCCGGCGCCATCGACGGGGCCGGCAACGAGCTCGACAATACCATCGAGGGCAACACCGCGGACAACACGCTGCGTGGCAACGACGGCGACGATACGATGATCGGGGCCGAGGGCGACGACCGTCTCATCGGTGGGCGGGGGGCCGACCGCTTCGAGGGCGGCAGCGGGTCGGACACGCTACACCTCGCGTCGGGAGACGTGCTCTTCGGCGGATCGGGCGCCGACGCCTTCTTCTTCAACGGTGCGCCCTTCGGCGTCGGCGGTTCCGGCGGTCCAGTCTTGCGGGACTTCGACGGGGTCTCGGTCAATGCCGGCAACGGCGAGGACAAGCTGGTCTTCGCCACCGGGCTCGAGGTCGGAAGCTTCGCCTATATCGGCGCTGTCGCCTTCAGCGGTGGCGGCAACTCCGAGGCCCGCTTCGCCGGCTCTCGCCAGGTCCAGGTCGACCAGGACGGCGACGGCAACGTAGATCAAGCCTTCCTGGTCGATGGCCTCACCGCCGCCAACCTGCTGACCGCAACCGACTTCGTCTGGCTTTAGAGCGCATTGCGCTCTGTTTGAAGCGGCTTCGGCCCGCACTCCCGCCCGACCGCCCAGTTCCAGGTTACTTTTGTGGGCGGCCGGGCGGAAGTGCGGGCCGGTTCCAAGTAAGCTCAACAGGTTCTAGACCGAGGCTCCGATGATACGCATCTCCGAGATCTACGACCCGGCCAAGGTGGAGTGGCGGCGCGTCACGGACGTGGGCTCGCCAGACTGCCCGGTGGACTTCGAATACAGCCTGCTGGGCTACGACCTGGCGGCCGGCCGGTTGGACATGCTGCTGCGCTGGCCCGGTCAGAGCTACTGCCGACGCCATCGCCATGTCGCCGCCACCATGACCCTGGTGTTGGAGGGCGAACAGCACCTGCTCGAGCATCTGCCCGACGGCAGCAAGCAGCATATCATCCGCCGCAAGGGCGACTACGCGCTCGCCCCCGCCGATGCCCTGCCGCACGACGAGCACGGCGGCCCCGAGGGCGGCACCGTGCTGCTCTCCATGCAAGCCAAGGACGGCGTGCTCTTCGAGTACTTCGACGAGACCATGCAGAACGGCTGGACCCTGACCGTGGCGGACTACGTCGAAGCCTGGGAGAAGGGCGAGATCTACGGCCGGGTGGCGGCGGAAGCCAGCGCGGGCTGATCCACCCTCAAAGACCCAGTTCGGCCCGGACGCGGGCCGGCGTCCAGCCCTGCTCGCGCAGGTGTTCCAGACTGCGGGCGTCGTCGCGCTTGGCCAGGCGCTTGCCACTTTCGTCAGCGATCAGGCGATGATGCCACCACTCCGGCTCCGGCAGCCCCAGCAGGACCTGCAATAAGCGGTGCAGGTGAGTTGCGGCGAAGAGGTCCTCGCCGCGGGTGACGAGCGTTATCGCCTGCGCCGCATCGTCCAACACCACCGCCAGGTGGTAGCTGGCCCCCAGGTCCTTGCGCGCCAGCACCACGTCGCCCAGTAGTCCGGGCTCGGCCCGCTGGAGCCCGCGGCCGCGGTCCACCCAGGTGAGCGTGCCCGCCCTGGCGGCGGCGGAGGCGACGTCCAGGCGCCAGGCCGGCGCCTCGCCCGCCTGCAGGCGCTCTGCCACTTCGCCGGGATCGAGGCCGCGGCAGGTGCCGGGGTAGAGCGGCCCTTCCGGCCCCTGCGGCGCCTGGCCGGCCGCCGCGATCTCGGCGCGGATCTGCGCACGGGTGCAGAAGCAAGGGTAGACCAGCCCTGCCGCACGCAGCCACTCCAACGCCACGGCATAGACCGCCTGACGCTCCGACTGGCGCATGACCGGCCGCGGCCAGTCGAGACCCAGCCAGGTCAGGTCGCGCTCGATCGCCGCCTCGTAGGCCGGTCGGGCGCGGCCCTGGTCCAGGTCCTCGATCCTGAGCAGGAAGCGCCCTCCTTCCGCCGCCTGGGCAGCAAAGAGGGCCGCATAGGCATGGCCCAGGTGCAGCAGGCCGGTCGGTGAAGGGGCGAAGCGGGTGATCTCGGCGGTCATGGTCCGCAGGCTATCCAGGGCCGCGCGACTTCGCTATGCCTCATCCTCATGGCGAAGCCTACGAGAGCAAAGCCAGCCGATCCGAGGCTGGCCGCCCCGCTGGCCGAACTGGCCGGGCGTGACGGCGCGCTGGCCAGGGCGCTGGCCGACTGCGGCCTGCCGCCCCGGCGCAGTAGTCCGGCCGGCTTTCCGGGCCTGCTGCGGATCATCGTCTCGCAGCAGGTCTCGACCGCCTCGGCCGCCGCCATCCTGACCAAGCTGAAGGCGCGGATGCCGCGGGCCACGCCGCAGGCCTTCCTGCGGCTGGGCGAGGCGGACCTGGTCGCTGCCGGCTTCTCGCGCCCCAAGATGCGCTATGCCACCGCCTTGGCCGAGGATCTGCTGAGCGGCCGCATCGACCTCACGGCCCTCGCCACGATGGAGGACGAGGCCGCCATCGCGCACCTGACGTCCGCCAAGGGCATCGGCCGCTGGTCGGCGGAGATCTACCTGCTCTTCTCCATGGGACGGCCCGACGTCATGCCGGCCGGCGACCTGGCGCTGCAGGTCGCCGCCCAGCGCATGCTGGGCCTCGAGCAGCGCCCCGACGACAGGGCCCTGCGCGACCTGGCCGAGAGCTGGCGCCCGCACCGCTCCGCCGCCGCTCGCTTCCTCTGGCACGCCTACCGCCATCCCGGACTGCCGGAACTCTGACACCATCCCGCCGCTGGATCGGCAGGAGAGATCAGCAGCCTGGAATGAAGATTCCCATTACACCTGTGCGCTTGCAGGCGACATCGCTGGGTCCCGCCACCGCGCTTCCGACAGACAGAGTGGCCAGGCCCAAGACAAGTGCAAAAATCAAGATACGCATCTCGACCTCCTTGACGTGGTTTTGATCTTCAATCCTCCACCGCATGCGATTGAGATGATTACTCGGAAATTGCTAAATAATGATCCCGTGACTGAGCAAAGGAGACAACTAACCAAAGGGTTAGGATGCATTTTGCCGACGCGCTCCACCCTATTCTTGCGATCGGTGCCAGAGGCGTTGCAGGAGATCGTCGTCAGGACCATCTGATGCAGGTGGGACGAAAGGGAGGCTCCGCGGTGTCCACGCTTTCCAAGACCGAGTTGATGGACGCAGGCGCGACGCTCCGTGTGACCTGGGCAGATGGACAGGCTGCCCGCTTCCATGCGATCTGGCTGCGCGACAATGCCCAGGATACGGCGACCCGCGACCCCGCCAACGGGCAGCGGCTGATCACCCTGCAGCAAATTCCGGCTGACACCCTGATCGCCGAGGCAGCAATCGAAGCCGGAGAGCTGACGGTCCTGTTCCGGCCCGAGGGCAAGCGCGTCACCTACGGCGCCGACTGGCTGCGCCGCCACAGCTATGACCGGCCGCATAGGGCCCAGCCGCCGCGCGCGCCGGCCGACGCCCGCACCTGGGACAACCGCCTGGACCCCGCCGAGCTGACCGAGGACTACAGCGCCCTCCGGGACGACCCGGCAGCGCTCTGCCGCTGGCTCGGCCAGGTCAGGCGCTACGGCTTCGCCAGGCTGGTCGGCGGGCCGGTCGAGCCCGAGGCCCTGCTCAAGGTCATCGACCTTTTCGGCTACCTGCGCGAGACCAACTACGGCCGCTGGTTCGAGGTGCGGACCGAGGTCAACCCCAGCAACCTGGCCTTCACCGGGCTCGGCCTGCAGGCCCACACCGACAACCCCTACCGCGACCCGCAGCCGACCCTGCAGCTGCTCTACTGCCTGGAGAACGCGGCCGAGGGCGGCGACAACCTGGTGGTCGACGGCTTCCGCGTGGCCGAACGCCTGGCGCAGGAGGACCCGGAGGGCTTTGCGCTGCTGGCCCGGCATTTCGCCGCCTTCGAGTATCGCGGCAGCGCCACCGTCCACCTGAAGGCCGAACGGCCGATGATCGAGCTGTCGGGTGACGGCAGCCTCGTCGCCGTCCGCTTCAACAACCGCAGCGCCGCGGCCATCACCTCGGTGCCTTTCGAGGCGATGGCGGCCTACTACCGGGCCTACCGCCGCTTCGGCGAGCTGGTCGAGGATCCGTCGCTGGGCGTGGCCTTCAAGCTGCAGCCGGGCGAGGCCTTCCTGGTCGACAACACCCGCGTGCTGCACGGCCGCAAGGGCTACAGCCCGACCGCCGGCTCGCGCTGGCTCCAGGGCTGCTACGCCGACAAGGACGGCCTGCTCTCCACTCTCGCGGTGCTGGAGGCCCGGCAGGCCGCGGCCGCCTCATGAACCGCGCGCGCCGCCCCACAGCCGAGACCGTCGTCGCCGACCTAGAGGAGATCTTCGAGACCCGCGGCAGCGAGGCCTACCTGGGCGAACCCGTGACCATGGCCGAGCATATGCTGCAGGCCGCCGCCCTGGCCGAGCACGGCAACCAGCCAGCGGCGGTGATTGCGGCCGCCCTGCTGCACGATGTTGGCCACTTCACCGGCCCCAACGGGACCTTCACGATGGACGACCGGGCCGACCGCTTCCATGAACTGGCTGGGGCCGATCTGCTGGAGGGTCTCTTCCCGGCAGCGGTGGTCGCAGCCGTGCGCCACCACGTGGCCGCCAAGCGCTACCTCTGCGCCACCAACCCTGCCTACCTGGATCGCCTGTCGGAGGCCTCGCACCACTCCCTCAAGCTGCAGGGCGGAGCGATGGATGCCGACGAGGCCGCGGCCTTCGCCCGGCTGCCCGACCTGGCCACGATCCTGCAGGTGCGCTACCTGGACGACGCCGGCAAGCGTGCCGGTGCCCGCACGCCTGCCTTCCGCCACTACCGGCCCCTGCTTGAAAGGTTGGTAGCTGGTCGGCTTGGTTGAGGAGGCGCCTTGACTGAGGGCGACGCCGGGACGAGCTATCTGGTAAGCTTGTCTAGAGTTCACCAGGGACCGTTTTGTGATGACCCACCTGAGACGTCGCGCTTTCCTCGCCGCCGCAACCAGCCTGCTGGCGACCCCGATGCTGGCAGACTCAGCCCGTGCCATCGAATGGAAGTCGGGGAGCGACGGCCGCGGTGAGCGGACCGAGCCGCTGGGCAGCGGCCGGCTCAGCTCCATGACCTTCCGCGGCGAGGGCAACCGCCAGTTCAAGCTGACCAACCTGCTGGTGCTGGCCGACGGTGGCGCCTGGTACGCCGACTTCCAGCGCCGGGTGGTGCGCCGCGACGAGGACAAGATCGGCATTCTCGCCGACATCCCGCTCGTGGGCAGCCTCTTCACCCCGCGCCTGCGTGGCAAGAATTTCGACCATAGCCTGCAACTGGGCCTGGTCTTCCAGTTGAACGACACCCTGCTGATCGACCTGCACCGCAGCAAGCTGGCACGCGAGCAGCTCGCCGAGAAGCTGATCGCCAGCAAGGAGCGCAGCCCCACGCTGACCTTGCCGGGCGCATCCGGTCCGGTGCAGTCGGTCGGCGCCGCCAATCAGAAGATCAGCTACTTCCTGATCGGCGGGCCGGACGCGGTGGCCCCCGGCCAGGCCCCCAAGCCGCTCGTCGCGCTGGCCGAGGGTGCCCAGGCCACCGGCATCGGCAGCGCCTACAACAACGGCCAGACTCTGCTGACCCTGGTCCGGCCCTCGATCCTGACCGGCTGGAGCTGAGGAGTGCCTCAATGAGCAACTACCGGATTTACGGACGCCCCTTCACCGGCTCCTTCGCCGTGGAGATGCTGCTCACCGAGATGGGACGGCCCTACGAACTGGTGCCGATCTCGGCCGAGGCGGCGAAGGCCGAGGCCTATCGGGCCATCTGCCCGACCGGCCTCGTGCCGGCACTGGCGCTGCCGGACGGCGCGATCGTCTACGAGTCTGCGGCAATCATGATCCACCTGACCCTGGCCCATCCCGAGACCGGCCAGGCGCCTACACCCGGCAGCGCCGCGCACGCCCGTTTCCTGCAGTGGATGGCCTACCTCTCGACCACGCTCTACGGCGCCTGCCGCCGCTTCTATCACAGCGAGACAATCGTCGGGGACGACCAGGCCGCCCAGGAGACGGTGAAGGCCATGGCCATCGCTGACTGTCTGCAGGCCTATCGCCTGCTGGATGAGGCCGCCGCCACCACCGAGGGGCCGGGACTCCTGGGGGCACTCTCGGCCGCGGATTTCTATCTCTTCATGCTGTTGACCTGGCACCCGGAGGGTGGCGAAGCGGCCGTGACCGGCGCCTTTGCGCGGTTAGCCGACCTGGCCACTGCGCTACGTGTCCGGCGTGCGCTTCAGGCCCTCATTGCGGAGAACGCGGCACCGCTACCGGCCGGCTGACCGGCAGGCGCTTGCTCCAGGCCACGCAGAGGAAAACGGCCACCGCGAAGATCTGGGTCATGAGATCGATCGACTCACCCAGCCACAGCCAGGCGAAAGCGAGGGTGAAGAAGATCTGCAGCAGCTGCAGCTGGCCGATCTTGGAGACGCCGACCATGGCCATGCCGCTGTACCAGGCGAAGAAGGCAAGGTACTGGCTAACCAGCGCCAGGTAGAGGAAGGCGATCCAGACCTCGCCGGTCAAGCCCTGCCAGTCCACCTGATCCCAGGTCAGCACCACGGGCGGGATCAGCAGCGGGACCGAGAGCAGCAAGGCCCAGGAGATCACCTGCCAGCCGCTCATGCTGCGCATCAGCCGCGCCCCCTCGCTGTAGCCCAGGCTGACGCAGAGCACGGCCACGACCAGCACCAGGTCGGCCGGCTGCAGGCTGCCCGCCCCGTCGAGCAGCGCATAGACCAGCACCAGACCGCTGCCTAGCACCGACACCATCCAGAAGCCCCAGGACGGGCGTTCATGGGCACGCAGCGCCGCGAAGAGCGTGGTGGAAAGCGGCAGCAGCGCCAGCACGATGGCGCCGTGCGTGCTGGGCAGGTACTGCATCGCCCAGGCGGTGAGAAAGGGGAAGCCGAAGATGACGCCGCCCGCCACCAGGGCCAGGCTGCCCCATTCCCGCCCACGCGGACGCCTGGGCCGCACGACCAGCAGCAGCAGGGCCGCCGCCGCTGCCGCGATCAGCGCTCGCCCCGGTCCGATCATCGTCGGCGGGATTGACTGCACCGCCAGCCGCGTGGCCGGCAAGGTCAGGCTGAAGGCCACCACGGCGATCATGCCCAAGAGGTAGCCGAGGCTCTCCTTCGTTTCCATGAGCGCCATAGAGAGCCAACTACCTCTGGTCTCGCAAGCGCCATAATGTTCCCCGACAAAGTGAAGCGCCCCCTGCCGGTTGACCGGTGACTCGTCCTTCCGCTAGCTGACCGGCCTCGATGCAATTCAAAGGATAGAGACATGTCCAAGCTCGTCATCGCCACCGCGATTGCCCTGGCCCTGATCGCCCCGCCGGCACTGGCCCAGAGCCTCACCGACTCGCTTACCAACTCCGCGACCTCCGCCGCCACCTCCTCGATCAAGTCGACGGCGCAGGATGCCGCTTCCGATGCGGCCGGCACCGCCGTCGACAGCACCCTGGACAGCGCCACCGGGACCTTGGTGAAGCCGGCCGCGCAGGATGCCTCGAAGGAGGCCGCCGGCGCCGCAGTTGACGAGGTCATGGGCAGCAGCACCGACGCCGCTGTGGGCGCCGCCACCAGCGAGTAGACAAGACGCAGCACAGAAAACGGCGGGCCCCTCCCTCGGGACCCGCCGCTCTCGCATTCGGAAGCCGCCGCGCCTTCTAGAAGATCGACCGCAGGATCAGGAAGGCGATGGAGCTGAGGATCGCCGCGGCTGGCAGGGTCACCACCCAGGCCAGCGCGATCGGCTTCATCAGGTCCCAGTTGGTCTGGCGGTTCACCATGCCGATGCCCAGCACCGAGCCGATCAGGATGTGGGTGCTGGAAACCGGCAAGCCGAAGGTGGAGGCCAGCATCACCACCGCGGCCGCCGCCAGCTCCGCCGAGAATCCGGAGGCCGGGTGGATCTCGGTCAGGTTGTGGCCGACCGTCTCGATCACCTCCTTGCCGATGAACCAGAGGCCCACGATCAGCGCGATGCCGAAGGTGATCATCGCCACGGTCGGCACCGCCACGCTGTTCTCCAGGCCGCCGGTCCGCAGCACGTCCAGGATGGCGGCGAAGGGGCCGATCGCATTGGCGATGTCGTTCGAGCCATGGCTGAAGGCGAAGCCGGAGGCGGTGAAGACCTGCATCCAGCTGAACATCAGGAAGGTTGCCCGATCCAGGGACTGGCCCTTCAGGGTCTTGGCGAAGATCAGGGTGGCCATCCAGACGCCGGCGCCGATCATGCCCATGATCAGGTAGTTATGGAGCGTGGTCAGGCCGAGATCGATGTGCTTCAGGCCCTTGAACAGCACCATCGAGGAGATGATCATGGCGCCGATCGCTGCCACCACCGGAACCCAGCTTTCCAGCGCCTTGTGCGCGTTGATCCGGTTGCGCTTCTGCTCGATGCTGTGCAGCCCGCGATAGTAGTCGGACTCCAAGTCCTTCGGATCGAAGTCGTCGTCACTGGCCAGCGACACGTCGCGCGCCAGCGCGTGGGTGTAGGAGATCTGCTGGATCTCCGACAGCCGCTCGAAGGCCTCCTTGTGCTTGCGGGTGTGCTCGCGCTTTTCCGCCCTGATCTCCGCGAGCTGCGCGTTGGCGGCATCGTTGAACGAGAGAATGTGCTTCTTGATCTGGAAGTAGAGCAGGTAGGCAACGACGCCGCCCAGCACCGGCGACAGCACCCAGGAGACCGCGATCTGGCCGATCTTGTTCCAGTGCACCAGGGAAAAGGCGTCGGCCGTGCCGCTCATGATGATCCCCAAGGTGATCGAGCTGCCGACGATGGCGCCGATGATCGAGTGGGTGGTCGAGACGGGATAGCCCTTCCTGGTCGCGAAGAGGAGCCAAAGGGCCGCTGCGATCAATGCCGACATCATGATGTAGACGAAGTCCAGCGGCTGGATCGCCATGCCGCCGAGATCGACGATGCCGCCGCGGATCGTGCTGGTGACCTCGCCGCCGGCGATGATCGCGCCGCTGACCTCGAAGATCGCGGCGATCGCCAGCGCCTGGGGGATGGTCAGGGTGCCGGCGCCGACGCTGGTGCCGAAGGAGTTGGCGACGTCGTTGCCGCCGATGTTGAAGGCCATGAACACGCCGAACAGCGTGGCCAGCAGCAGCAGGATCCAGTGGTTGCCGTTGGTGTAGCCCGTCGCCCAGTAGAGGAAATAGCCGGTAGCGGCGACGAAGAGGACCGCAAAGAACAGGCTGAGCGGCGAAGGGCCTTTCCTCCCGACGACCGGTCCGGTCATGGGATCCGTTTGAGTGCTCATGATGTCTCCTCTCAGGACTGCGAACCCAGGAGAGGCCGCAACGAGAAGCGCAGGGCTGCGCCCCTCGGGGCTAGGGGGTCATGAGCACTACTAAACCGGGATTCGTGACAGGGTTATGAAACGGAGTTGAAGGTCAGGCGCTGTCTTCGTTGCAGCTTGGAGGCAAGGCGGCGGGCGCAGTCCGCAGCGGACCTGCGCGCGTGTCTCTGATAAGCGTCAGGATCGCCTACGAGGCCGGGCCGTACTTGATGGTGCAGCCATAGGCGCGGGTCACCGGATTGGGGACCTGCTGGCCGGCCTCGATTGCCTGCATGGCCTCGCGGACGTAGTTCGTCGCCTTGGGGATGTCGGCCGGGTTGGCCGAGGCGATGGAATCGATGCCGCCCATGTAGAGCAGGGTGCCTTGCGGATCGATGATGTACAGGTGCGGCGTCACCCGGGCCGCATAGGCCTTGCCCATGGTGCCCGCTGGATCGAGCAGCACGTCGCTCGGCACCGCGCCGCGCGCCTCGTTCAGGCCGAGCGCCTCCGGCCCCTCGACATAGCCCTGCAGGCCCGGCGCCGAGGAGATAACCTGCAACCAGACCACGTCCTTGCCGGTCATCTCCTTCTGCAGGGCCTGCATGTTGCCGCTGCCGTAGTGCTTGCCGACGAAGGGGCACTGGTCGTTGGTCCACTCCAGGATCACTGTCTTGCCGGCGAGATCCTGCAGCGAGAGGCTCTCCCCTTCCGCGGTGACTGCGGTGAAGGCGGGGGCCGGCTTGGCGACTTCCGGCGTCGCCTCGGCAACGGAGACGGTGAGGAGCGTCACGGCCACAGCCGCAGCCAGGGTGGTCAGCTTGGACATCGGCATCTCCTTCGGTCGCCAGAGGATCAAGTCGGTTACTGGGCCAGAGCCTGCCGGAGCGGGGGCTCGGCCGTTGCGACCGTCACCGCCTCCAGCACCCCGCCGATGGTCAGCACTTGCGGCAGGATCGCCGGAGCACCGCCGCCCCTGGGATAGAAGAGATAGAGCGGCACGCCGGAGCGCCCGTGCGCCGCCAGCGCTTCGGTGATCACCGAATTGCGATTGGTCCAGTCCGCCTTCAGGTAGGCGACGTCGCCCTCGGCGAAGGCCTGGGCGACGCTCTCGTCGCTGAAGGCGATCTTCTCGTTCACCAGGCAGGTGATGCACCAGGCAGCGGTGAAGTTGACGAAGACCGGCCGCCCCTCGGCGCGCAGCTCGGCCACGCGTTCCGGGCTGAAGGGCTCGCTGGGGATCAACTGGTCGCCCACCGCGGCCACGGCCTGGCCGCTGCCGGCCGGCGGCAGGAGCCGCGGCAGGCCGACCAGGGCCGCGACCAGCAACAGCCCCACCGCTGCGGCACCGACCAGGCGCCCGCCCAGCCTCAGGCCGCGGGTCACCTCGAAGAGCCAGGCGGCGAAGGCCAGGGCCAGCATCGCCGCGAGGGCCGCCAGCACGCCGAGCGCGCCGCTCTGCTGGGCCAGCACCCAGACCAGCCAGATCGCGGCCGCATACATGGGAAAGGCCAGGACCTGCTTCAGCCGCTCCATCCAGAGACCGGGCTTCGGCAGCCAGGCCAGTGCCCGTGGCACCAGGGTGAGGATCAGGTAGGGCGTCGCCAGACCGAGGCCCAGCGCCAGGAAGACGGCCAGCGCGGTGACGGGATCGGCGGTCACGGCATAGCCCACCGCGGCCCCCATGAAGGGTGCGGTGCAGGGCGTCGCCGCAAGGGTCGCCAGCACGCCGGTGAAGAAGCTGCCGGTCAGGCCGGGCTTGGCGCTGAGCCCGCTGCCCACCCCGATCAGCGAGGCGCCAAGGGTCAGCACTCCCGACAGCAGCAGCCCCAGCGCGAAGAACAGCACTGCCATCAGCATGACGAAGGTCGGCGACTGGAACTGGAAGCCCCAGCCCAGCGCCTCGCCGCCGGCCCGCAGCCCCAGCAGCAGGCCGGCTAGGATGGCGAAGCTAATCAACACACCGCCGGTATAGGCATAACCGTGGTGGCGCATCTCACGCGGGTGGCCGCCGACCTTCTGGCCCAGCGACAGGATCTTGATCGAGAGCACCGGAAAGACGCAGGGCATGAGGTTCAGGATCAACCCACCCAGGAAGGCGAAGAAGAGCGCCGGCAGGAAGCTGATGGCCTCCATCCCGACGCCCTCGGTGATCACCACCGCCGACCCGCCGCCCCCCGTGCCCGACGCAGCGCTGCCCGACGCCGTAGCCGATCCGCCGGGGCCTTCCGCCACCTTGGCGGAGATCAGCAGCGCCCGGTGGCCCTCGCTGCCGTCGGCCATGCGCTCGGTCAGCACCAGGATGCCGCTGAGCCCGGCCGTCTTGGGATCGAAACCGGTTTCCGGCTCCAGTGCCAGGCTGATGCCTGCATCGTCGCGAGACAGGGTCTGGGCCCCGGAATGGAGGATCTGGCCCCAGGAGTCAGGGAAGAAGGCGGCATCGACCAGGCTCACCTGCGCCTCGGGCGGCAGCGCCACCCGCAGCACCAGGTCATCGCCCCGATGAGAGACCGCGCTCTCCCAGGGGCTGGCCACCGGCAGCAGCGCGCGGGCCCGCTCCAGCGCCGGACCGCCGGCGGCCGTCACCGCGGCCGCGCCGACCGGCAGGGTGAGAGAGAGCTCGGCCTCCTCGGGGATGCAGATCTCCTCGCAGACCAGCCAGCGCGCCTTGGCCGTGATCGGAAAGGAGTCGCCCGGCTGCAGGCTTGCCGCCGGCACGATATCGCTCAGCAACACGACCTGGTCGCTGTAGCCGTAGTTGGTGATAGGGCCAACGTCGAAGCGGTGCGGATAGGGCCACTGGATCGCACCGGCGCTGCTGCCCTCTGGCAGCACCCAGTCGATCTCGGTCGGCAGACCGCTGTCGCCGGGGTTCTGCCAGTAGGTGTGCCAGCCCGGAATGATCCGCTGCTCCAGCGCGATGGTGAAGGGCTCGCCCGGCGCCACGCTCGAGACGTCGGAGATCAGGCGCACTTGCACGCGCTCCGTCCCGTTCGGGGCGGACTGGGCCGCCCACAGCGGAGCGGCGGCCAGCAGCGCCGCGGCAAAACTCAAGAGGCCAAGGATGCCACGCATCTACGATCCACTCTGGAAACCTGCGATTGAAGGCTGCAACACCCATCAACCTAGCCAGGATTGGGGCGCGCGCAAGGCAGGCTAGCACGAACGTGAAGCCAGGTCACAGCAACTCTGGCCGGCCGACGGCGCCGAACGCCGGCAGGGAAAGGGACTCGGGCGAGGCCGCGCCTGCGTTACGCCGTCCGACCCGCTTGAACGGCAATCCAGCCATCCTCATTGATGATAGCATGACCTGCCTGCCGGCGACGGGCCAAGATAATGTACGGGAAAGGCTAAGCTCAATGAAGAACCTGCTGATTGCGACCGACCTGTCGGAGCGCTCGGAGAGAGCACTGCGCAGAGCCTTCAAGATCGCGGAACGGA
This sequence comes from Rhodospirillaceae bacterium N.6G, assembly GCA_046233115.1. Lineage (GTDB taxonomy): Bacteria > Pseudomonadota > Alphaproteobacteria > Kiloniellales > JACOMY01 > JACOMY01. Next base: position 234,573 of record JBJXHM010000003.1, read on the forward strand.
GCCAGGCGGCCCTGACCGTGCTCTCAGTGATCGACGACGACCTGCCGCACGACATCGCCGAGCAGATGAAGGCCGCTGCCGAGCAGTCGCTGGTCCGGCTCTGCGCCTCCCTTTCCGACTACGCCTGCCGGATTGCCGTCGATATCGCCGATCCGCTGCAGCGTATCCACGATGTCGCCGACGAGACCGATGCCGACCTGGTGGTCCTCGGCGTGCACAGACGCCGTCGCTTCGCCGACTTCTTCGGCGGGACGACGATGGAACGCCTGGTGCGCGCGAGCCTTCGGCCGGTGCTGCTGGTGCGCGACCCCGTCGATCACGATTATCAGCGTGCGGTCTGCGGCCTCGACCTCTCGCCCTCCTGCATCGCCGCGGCCGAGGCCTGCGCCGACTGCGCGCCGGAGATCGAGATCGCGACCTTCCATGCCGTGCACGTTCCCTTCCGCGGCTTCATCGCGCCGGGCGGACGGGCCTCGGAGATGCAGCCCTTCCTGAAGGAAGCGGAGGCCGAACTGCAGACTTGGCTGGCATCGGCGACGCTGCCGCCCCAGTGCCGCCCGCCGAAGCTGGTCGCGAAGAGCCCGATGGAGGCGCTGACCGCTTCGATCGGCGAGACCAAGCCCCACCTCGTCTGCATCGGCGCGCATGGGCGATCCAGCCTGATGCCGACTTACCTCGGCAGCTTCACCGAAGAACTGCTGCGCGAGCCGCCCTGCGACCTGCTCGTCGTGCGGCGCTGAGGACTAGGGGGCCGACCGGGTCGGCCCCCTTTTGCGCGATCAACCGAAGAGATTCATCGACTCCAGCTTCAGGATCACCTGGTGGGCGCAGGCATCGGGATCGGTGTTCTCGGTCTCGATCCTGAGCTCCGGAGTCTCCGGCGCCTCGTAGGGGTCGGAGATGCCGGTGAACTCCTTGATCTTGCCGGCACGGGCCAGGGCGTAAAGACCCTTGCGGTCGCGCCGCTCGCACTCCTCCACCGAGGTTGCGACATGCACCTCGATGAAGATGCCGCCGGCCTCGACCATCTCGCGCACCGCGCGGCGGGTGGCCGTGTAGGGGGCGATCGGCGCGCAGATGGCGATGCCGCCGTTCTTGGTGATCTCCGAGGCGACATAGCCGATGCGGCGGATGTTGATGTCGCGGTGCTCCTTGGAGAAGCCGAGCTCCGAGCTCAGGTGCTTGCGCACCAGGTCGCCATCCAGCAGGGTCACCGGCCGGCCGCCCATCTCCATCAGCTTCACCATCAAGGCATTGGCGATGGTCGATTTGCCGGAGCCCGAGAGCCCGGTGAAGAAGACGGTGAAGCCCTGCGCCGAGCGGGGCGGATGGGTCCGCCGCAGCTCCGATACCACCGCCGGAAAGGAGAACCAGTCCGGGATCTCCAGCCCTTCGGAGAGGCGTCGGCGCAGCTCCGTGCCGGAGATCTCCAGCACCGTCTGCCCGGCCTCCACCTCGTCGGCGGGGTGGTATTCGGCCTTCTCCTGCACGTAGACCATTTTCTTGAAGTCGATCATCTTCACGCCGATCTCGGCCTCGTGCTCCTTGTAGATGGCCTGGGCGTCGTAGGCGCCGTAGAAGGACTTGCCGCTGGAATCGCTGCCGGGACCGGCATGGTCGCGGCCGACGATCAGGTGGGTACAGCCATGATTCTTGCGGATCAGGCCGTGCCAGATCGCCTCGCGCGGGCCCGCCATCCGCATCGCCAAATTCAGCAGCGAGAGGTGGGTGGTGCCGGCGGGATACTCCTTCAGCACCGCCTCGTAGCAGCGCACGCGGGTGAAGTGATCGATATCGCCGGGCTTGGTCATCCCCACCACCGGATGGATCAGCAGGTTGGCCTGGGCCTCCTTGGCGGCGCGGAAGGTCAGCTCCTGATGGGCGCGGTGCAGCGGGTTGCGGGTCTGGAAGGCGACGGTCTTGCTCCAGCCCAACTTGTTGAAGAAGGTGCGCAGCTCGTTGGGCGAGTAGCGCTGGGCCCGATAGTCGTAGTGGATCGGCGCCTGCAGACCGGTGACTCTGCCACCCAGATAGACCGGCCCGGCGTCGTTCATCAGGTAGCTGACGGCCGGATGCTCCTCGCTCTCGGTGCCGAAGACCTTCAGCGCCTCGGCGCTCTTGTCCGGCTGCCAGCGGTCGGCAACTGCCATCACAGCCAGGATCACGCCCTCCTGATCGCGTAGCGCGATGGAGGTTCCGGGCTCGGCCTTCTCGGCGAAGGCCTCACTGACCTCCAGCATGATCGGCATCGGCCAGAGACTGCCGTCGGCCAAACGCATCGAGTCCACGACACTCTCGTAGTCGGCCTTGCCGAGGAAGCCCGTAAGCGGCGTGAAGCCACCGTTCATCAGGAGTTCCAGGTCGCAGATCTGGCGCAGTGTCAGGTCCCAGCTGGGCATGTTGCCCGCTTCCTGCTTTAGGCTCTCGGCCTCGTCGGCGGCGACAAAGAGCTCGGGCACAGGCGGAAGTTCTTTCGTCATCGACTAACCAATCCGGTTTTCCGTTTGCAGGGAAACAGCGCCGGACGGGTCGGCCGAAGCCGCTGTCCAATGGCGCTGCGCGGGCCCGTCGACCTCCCGCGAAGGGAAGGCCCAACCGAGAGCCCGCGCCAGACTGACGCACCAAGCGTCGATGCGCAACAAATCTTGAGTCTTTTTGGCGCAGGCGTTTATGCCGCGCAATTGGCTCTTTACGTTCAGGCTGCGCTCGCCTGCTGGGCTTCGGCGCGCAGGAGCATGCCGAAAAGGTCGCGCGGGTCATCCGGGTCGGCGAGCAGGTCCAGCTCCTGGTAGAAAGCGGTGCCGGCGAGCGCGCCGCGCAGGTAGCGCAGGGCCGAGAAGTCCTCGGTTGCGAAGCCGACGGAATCGAATAGCGTGGTCTGGCCGGACGAGCGCCGCCCTTCTGCCTCGCCGGCGATCACGCGCCAGAGCTCGGTCACGGGGTGGTCGGCCTCGAGCTGCTGGATCTCGCCCTCGACGCGAGTCTGCGGCGGGTACTCCACGAAGATGTCGGAGCGCAGCAGGATGTCCCGGTGCAGCTCGGTCTTGCCCGGACAGTCGCCACCGACCGCGTTGATGTGCAGGCCGGAGCCGACCATGTTGTCGGTCAGGATGGTGGCGTTGCGCTTGTCGGCCGTCGCAGTGGTCACGATCTGCGCGCCCTCGACAGTCTCGTAGGGCGAGCGGCAGACGGCGATCTCGAAGCCCCAGCCCTCCAGATTGCGCCGACACTTGGCCGTCGCCGCCGGGTCGAGGTCGTAGAGCCGAAGCCGGCGGACGCCGAGCAGGGCCTTGAAGGCCAGTGCCTGGAACTCCGACTGCGCGCCGTTGCCGATCAGTGCCATGGTCTCTGCCCCCTTGGGCGCCAGGTACTTGGCCGCCACCGCCGAGGTCGCCGCGGTACGCAGCGCGGTCAGCAGGGTCATCTCCGACAGCAAGCGCGGGTAGCCGGTGCCGACGTCGGCCAGCAGACCGAAGGCGGTCACGGTCTGCAGCCCGTCGCGGGTGTTCTTGGGATGACCGTTCACGTACTTGAAGCCGTAGGCCTCGCCGTCGCTGGTCGGCATGAGCTCGATCACGCCCTCGGCCGAGTGCGAGGCCACACGCGGCGTCTTGTCGAACAGCGGCCAGCGCCGGAAGTCCTCCTCGATGGCCTCGGCCAGGCCCAGCAGGAAGCGCTCGATGCCGATGTGCAGCACCAGCCGCATCATGTTGTCGACGCTGACGAAGGGAACGATGTTGATCTTGTCGGGGCGTTGCTTGGTCATGGTTCCGTCTCCTCTAGTGCCTCGCGCTCAGTAGCTGCGGGTCGGACGGTCCAGCAGGCGGCGGCCGAAGAGGCTGGCGGTCAGGTCGACCATCAGCCGGGCGGTGCGCCCGCGCTCGTCCAGGAAGGGGTTCAGCTCGGCGATGTCCATCGAGGTCACCAGGTCGCTGTCGTGCAGCATCTCCATGATCAGGTGCGCCTCGCGGAAGCTGGCGCCGCCGGGCACGGTGGTGCCGACCGCCGGCGCGATCTCGGGGTCCAGGAAGTCGACGTCCAGGCTGACGTGCAGGTGGCCCTCGGCCGCCGCCACACGCTCCAGGAAGGCCCGGAGCGGACGCACGATGCCCAGCTCGTCAAGGGTGCGCATGTCGTTCACCTGAATCTCGGAGCGCGCCAGCTCATGCCGCTCCGCGCGATCGACCGAGCGGATGCCCATCATGCAGATGTTCTCCGGCTTCACCGTGGCGGCGAGCGGCGGGAAGTACCCCTCGAAGCCCTCCTGGCCGGTGAAGTAGGCCACCGGGGTGCCGTGCAGGTTGCCGCTCTCGCTGCTGGCCAGGCTGTGAAAATCCGGATGGGCGTCGAGCCAAAGCACGAAGAGCTCCCGCCCCTCCTCCGCCGCGCGCCGCGCCCGACCGGCCACGGTGCCGCCGGAGAGCAGGTGGTCGCCGCCGAGAAAGACCGGGATGCGTCCGCCGTCGACGCCATAGCTGAGGTCGGAGACCTGCTCGACCCACTGGCAGCACTCTGCCAGCGCATGCAGGTTGGCGTTGGGATGGTTGGAGACCGCGCGCGGGGCGACCGCGAGATTGCCGCGATCCTCGACCCGGTGACCGAGATCCGACAGCGCCGCGCCAATCTCCGCGGTACGCAGGGCGTCGGGCCCCATCAGGCAGCCGGCCCGCTTGCTGCCGCTGTCGGTCGGCACGCCGACCAGGACTATCTCTTTCGCCGTCATGGCTGCTCTCCACCTCTTAGATCGGGTCTCGCCCTCTGCATTCCCATTGCTGCAGGAATGCATCCGATCGGGTGGCAGTCACAATTCGGATTCGTGATCAATCTGCTAGCTAGATTTATCAAATTGCCAAGTACATTCTATCGGAATGGACGATACGGATCATCACCTGCTGGCCGCGCTGCGCCGCAACGGCCGCGCCTCGATCTCCGAGCTCTCGGCCGAACTCGGGCTGGCGCGGGCGACGGTCAGGAGCCGGCTGGAGAAGCTGGAGGCCGCTGGCGAGATCCTGGGCTTCACCGTGGTGCTGAAGGCGGACGCCCAGCAGCGGCCGGTCCGCGGCATCGTACTGATCGCGGTAGAGGGACGAGGCAGCGAGCGCATCGTGACCCAGCTCGGCCGCCTGCCGGAGGTCGAGGCGATCCACACCACCAACGGCCGCTGGGACCTGATCGCCGAGCTGGGCACCGACTCGCTGGAGGCACTGGACGCGGTGCTGAGCCGCATCCGCCTGATCGACGGCATCGCCGCCAGCGAGACCTCGCTCTACCTCGCCACCAAGCGCTTCACCCGCGCCAGCGGCGCCCCTCAGCTCCTGCGCTAGGGTCTCCTCCCTTGTCTCAAGCGTCCAGGCGGCGGCCCAGTGCCCGTAGCAGCGCCGCGCCATCGCCCCGCCAGGCGGCACCATGCATGCAGGCCAGAAGCTGCGGCTGCAGCCCGGCCAGCTTCTCGATCAGGACTAGGGTGTTCCTGGCGTGGGAGAAATAGTCCAGGCCTGCGCGCGCGCTTTCGCTGGGCTCCAGAATGTCGTCCTCGGTCACCGCCGGATGATCGGCGCCGAACTGGGTGAAGAGATCGCCGCAGAAGAGCGTGGCCGTGGTCGCCTCGAAGAGATGGCCGCATTCCCAGGCATGCGGCAGGTGCGGCGTCGCCGTCCAGACCACCCGGTGCCGGCCAAGGTCCAGGCTCTCGCCGTCGGCCAGCGCCCTGGGCGCCCGGTCGGCCAGATCGCCGATGGAGACCATCGCCGCGATCTCGCTGCAGAGCGGCACGGCAGCGGGCGCTGCCTCCAGAAAGAGGTTGAGGGCGCCGCACTCGTCGGCCTCGACGTGGGAGAAGGAGAGGTAGCGCAGCGTTTCGACCGGCAGGACCTTGGCGATCGCCTGACAGGTCAGCGGGAAGAGCTGGCGCAGTCCGCTGTGGTACAGCAGCGGCGCGTCGTCTTCGATCAGGTACTGGTTGAAGGTGAAGCCGGGCGGCATCTCGGGGCCGGGCGGCACCGGGGTCGAGATGCGATAGATGCCGGCGGCGATCTCGTCGATGACGGTGCCACTGTCGGAATTGACCAGGGTCATGGTGGGGCTCCAGATCTGCTGCGGCCTGGCCGCCATGGCCGGGCTCGCCAGAGGACCGATGTTCCCCGATCCAGCATCCCCTTTGGTAGGCCTCGCGAGACTACTGCCGCCGGACCCGTTTCCCTAACACTTTCGCCTCCCCCCAAAGACCACCCTGTCCAAACGGCGGCCAGGCCGGATCGGGTTTCCCCGTCCCCCACCTTGACCGCCGTCCGGGCGCCATCGGCCTAGCCGAAGATGGTGAAGGTGATGAAGGCGAAGGCCAGCAGGGTGGCGGTCAGCGCGCTGGCGATCAGGGCCGGATAGCCGAAGAGAAAGACCGCCAGGATCGCCGCCAGCAGCAGGGTCAGCGCGAAGAAACCCTGGTCCTCGTTGCTGCCGGTCAGGCCCTCGCGCAGCAGCGGACCGACCAGCGGGATGGCAAAGAGCAGGCGGCCGAGCGCGCGAGCGACAGCCTTCGCGGCTGCGATCGCACCCGGCAGCATGTGGGTGTGCTCGCCCATGGCGGCGCGGGCGTCCAGGGCCCGGGCCTGCTCGCCCTTGCGGATCGCCCAGGCGATGATCACTGCCACCGCCAACGGGATCGGCGTCAGGAACCAGGCACCGCCGGTCACCAGCAGCAACGGCACGGTCAGGACCCCGAGCAGCAGGGTGATGGCCGGCAGCGCCGCCACCAGACGGCGGACCAGCGGGTTGCTGGCACTGCCGTGAGAATCGGCGCCCTCGATGGAGTTTGCCACCATACCCAGGCTCGCCAGGTAGAACCAGGCGACCAGCGGCAGGGAGACCAGCCCCAGCGCCATGGTCAGCGGCACGTCGGTGCCGTACTTGGGACCGGGCAGCACGAAGGCCCAGAGGCCGATCCAGAGGATCAGCGGGGTGATCATGAAGGCACCGACGATATAGGGAATGTTGCGGCCGGACATGCGGGTAAGGCTCCTCCTCGTGCTCGCTTCAGGACAAGCCCTAGAGTTAGCGGAAAAGGGAAGCTGTAGGAGCCGCCAAGCCCTTGAAAAAGGTCGCAAGCGACCCTCTGCCGCGTTGCCCCGGCGGTCTCTGGATCAGGCCGGCCGGGGCAGCCGCGGACGGTCGAAGTGGGCCTCGGAGTTGCCGCCGCCCGAGACGCTCCGCGCCGGAGCAGGCTATCAGCCGCTACGGACCGCGATCATTTCCATCGGTGCGACAACGTCGCCGTTCACCAGCCCCACCATGTTGGCGATCTTGGTCTGGAAGGTCTCGCCCATCACGGCCGCCATGCTGGGGCCCGTCTCCCCGGCCTCGATCCTGGCGCGCTGGCGGGCGAAGTAGTCCTTGGCCTCAGTACTGCGCACCTGCTCGAAGGCGATGCGGAAGCCGGCTTCCAGCAAGGCCGCGCGATAGGTCTCCGGCTCCGCCAGGAAGCTGGTCTCTGGCAGGGTGGACCAGGGCAACGGGAAGGTGAGGCCGCCCGGCCCGACCCGCATCACGTCATAGACGGCGAAGGTCGCGCCTGGCCGCAGCACTCTTGCCGCCTCGGCGAAGAGCGCGCGCTTGTCGTCGATGTTCATGCCGACGTGCAGCAGGGTCGCGGCATCGAAGCTGGCGTCGTGGAACGGCAGGTCGAGCGCGCTGGCCACCTGGAAAGAGGCGCGCTCGGCTAGCCTGACGCGCGCGGTCAGGCTCTTGGCGACAGCGATGAAGTCAGGTGTCAGGTCGATGCCGACGACCTCGCAGTCCAGCCGCTCGGCGAAGAAGCGCGCGGGGCCGCCGACGCCACAGCCGATGTCCAGCAGCCGGCAGCCCGGCCCCTCCGGCAGGTGCCGGGCCAGCGCCTCGCTCGCCTCCAGTCCGCCGATGTGGAACTCGTCGACCGGCGCCAGGTCGCGCGCCGTCAGCCCGTCAAGCCCGACGCCGGCCAGCTCCAGCGCCGTCAGCATGGCGGCTTCGAGATCGCCCCGCGCATAGTGGGCGGCGACCGCAGGCTCCATGTCGCGGGTCATGGCTCTCTCCCAGAAATCAGAACAGGTGCTGCCCGCCGGTGACGAAGATCTCCGTGCCGGTCACGTAGGCGAAATCGCGGGTGCAGAGCTGGTAGACCGCGGCCGCCACCTCGTCCGGCGTGCCCATGCGCTGCAGCGGGATGCGCGGGATCAGGCTGTCGTATTCTTCGCTGACCATCGCGGTCTCGATCTCGCCGGGCGCCACGGCGTTCACCTTGACACCGAGCTGGGCGAACTCCACCGCCAGCTCGCGGGTGAGCGCCGAGAGCGCCGCCTTGGAGGTCGAGTAGGCGGACCCGGCGAAGGGGTGGATCGAGTGGCCGGCGATCGAGGTGATGTTCACCACCGCACCCTTGGCCTTGCCGAGCTGCGTGGCGAAGCCGCGGCAGAGCGCCAGCGGCGCGAAGAAGTTGAGCTCGAAGACGAGGCGCCAGTCGTCGAGGTTTCCGTTGAGACAGCCCAGCCGCTCCTTGAAGGGGGTCTTGGGGCTGACCGCGGCGTTGTTCACCAGCGCCTCCAGCGGCGCCTGGTCCATCAGGTCCTCGACCTGTTCGACGAAGGCCTGCAGTGAACGGCGGTCGGCGAGGTCGCAGGTGATGTGATGGGTCCAGTTGCGATCGCGCCGGCACTCGTCCGGGATCGGCTCGCGCGAGCAGGTGATGACCCGCCAGCCCTCGTCGGAAAAGCGTTTGACCGTGGCATGGCCGATACCCCGGCTGGCACCGGTCAGGACCACGGTGGGGCGGTGGTTCGAGCCTTCGCTGGCGTCGGCGCGCTCGACGGCGCTGCTATCGGGAGGAGTCATGGCCGAAGACTACACCAGCAAGCGACCCGCAGCCTAGTGCCTGCAGCCACGCAGCCGAGCGCTCCTTAGGCAAGACGGCCATGCTAGGACTCGCATTGCCGGGTTCAAGAGAGTAGAAAGATGAAACTGCCTCTTTTGCGGCAAGGACGGGCAAGGATGCGTCTTTTCAGTCTACTAGCCACGGCCGCGCTGGTGCTGAGCGCTTGCGCCGGCAGCCAGACGCCTGCCGGCGTGGCGATCACCGGCCTCGGCGACACGCCTGCGCAGCCCTCCAGCCACCAGGTCGTCGTGGCCATGCAAGAGCGGCTGGACCGTGAACCCATGCTGCTTTGCCCCGGCGTGTCCCTGACCTCCTCCTGCGAGTGGATCGAGAAGGGCGATCAGAGCGCGCTCTTCCCGCCGGAGACCGGAATCCGGGTGGCGAGCCCCCTGCCGGTGGCCAGCATCGAGCTCGACTCCCAGCCACAGAACTGGGAGATCTGCTATCGCCTGGAAGGAAGCGACACGCTCTACGTGACCCGCCTCTCCGCGCAGGAGCTGGGAATGGACGCGCCCTCCGGCGGCCTGGTCACCACTGCCGAGCTGTCAGAGCCCTACCTTCCGACCACGCGCGCCTTCCACCTGGGCGACCCCGGCTATGACACCGTCGCCAACCGCTGCGACGGCGCACTGACCAACCGCGGACAGAAGGCCAAAGCCTGGTAAGCGATAGGCTTGGTAGGCGACCGGTTTGGTAGGCGACCGGTTTGGTAGGCGACCGGCCTCTCCCCTAAACCCGGATCGTGGCCAGATCGACGTTGGCGCCGCAAACCAGCACGCCGACGCGCTCGCCCGCAGCCGGCCGGTAGGCACCGCCAATGAGCGCCGCCAGCGCGGCGGCGCCACCCGGCTCGACCGCCAGCCTGCAGTCGCGCCACAACCGCGCCTGGGCTTCCACGATGTCGCTGTCCGGGACCAGGACCACACGCTCGACATGGCGAGCGGCGAGCGCGTGGGTCAGGTCCCCTGCCCGCTTGGCCCCCAGCGAGTCGGCCGCGACCGAGTCCACGGCAACGTCGACCGGTCCGCCGGCAGCGAGCGCGGCGTGGAGGGCCGCCGACCCTTCGGGCTCGACGCCGACGATGCGCTTGCGGCCCTGGAACCAGGCGGCGACGCCGGCGACCAGTCCGCCGCCGCCGACCGCGAGCAGCAGGGTGTCGAGTTCCGGTGCCTGCGCCTCCCACTCGCGCCCCACTGTGCCCTGGCCGGCGATGGTCGCGGCCGCGTCATAGGCGTGGATGGAGAGCGCACCGCTGTCCCGGCAGTAGGCCTCCGCCAGCGCCAGCGCGTCGGCATAGCGCTGGCCGGAGACCACCACCTCTGCTCCCGCAGATCGGATCCGTGCCAGCTTCGCCGGGCTCGCGATCTCCGGTACGAAGATCCTGGCCGGCAGACCCAGTCGCTGCGCGGCCACCGCAACCGCAGCTCCGTGGTTGCCGCCGCTGGCCGCGGCAACACCGGCCGCCGGTACCGCATCGCCCAGCAAGGTGTTGAAGGCGCCGCGCGCCTTGAAGGAACCGGCGTGCTGCAGGCATTCCAGCTTCAGCACCGGCGCGAGGTCGAGGCCGAAACTGCCCTGCCCAGGCTCGAACAGCGGCGTCACCCGCACGTGGCCGGCGATTCTCGCGGCGGCGGCTTCGATCTCGGGCGGGCCGGGCAGGCAGGGTTCCGTCGCCATGGTTGGGTCCTCTGTGCAGGAACGGTTTGAAGGATCACGCGCCCCTGTCCTACAAGATCGGGGCAGCATAACGAAAGACGGGATCTCGACAGGCCCTCGATGCGTCGTTTCCTCACCGCCCTTCTTCTCGCAGCCCCCTTGCTCGCCGCCTGCGGCCATGCCCGCGACGAGGCCCAGGCCGACCCCGGCGCCTGGTCGCGCCAGATGCCCGACCTGTTGCGCCAGACCGCCGAGACTCGCGGCATCGTCGCCTGCTGGAACAAACGACCCAAGACGGCCGAGGGCGAGCGCCCCTGTGCGCCGCTGGAGATCCTGCCCGACGACAAGCTCTACGTGACCACGGCGATCAAGCAGCAGCGCGACGAGCCCGACGGCGGTTGGGAGCTGAACTTCTACCGGGACGTCTGGATGTTCTGCTTCATCGACGTGCGCGGCGAGACCTCGACCGAGTACCTGGCCGACTTCCGCCGCGGCGCAGTGGGACCGGACCTCAACACCCTGGGCGACACCCCGCCCAGCGGTCCGGCCAAGGTGGTGATCACGATGAGCGAGGGCTACCTGGACGGCGATGCCAAGATCGCCTGCGACTGGCTCTGGAACTTCACCACGACCCCGCAACGCGGATAGGACGTGAGAAACGCGGTAACCGGAAACCGCAGCAACCAGGCCTGGCAACGAGATCCCAAAAAATTCCTAGAAGCCTGAAGCTGCGTGTGGAGTCCGCTGGAAGGCTTGGATTGTCCATATATTTCAATGTCATGAAAAATATATTTGCACCTAGACTCGCAAAAGAATTCAAATTCAAATTATGGCGAAACCGCCATATTCCGGCGTTGAAAACCACCAAGCTGCCACCATTTGCGTAGAACTTCGGACCAGGGAGAGCCTTGCGAAACCCGGAATCGCCTCGATAGGGTCGCGGCCCACGGCGCACAAGGGCGGGACAACTCAAAGGCCGTCAGGCGCGAGCAACATCTGAACGGCGGGCTTCAGTTCGGCCCAGACAAGAGGAGCATAGGATCATGGCGCTCATCTACGGCAACTTCCTCGACAACAGCATTCCCGGCACCACCGAGCACGACACGATCTACGGTCTCTCAGGCAACGATTCGATCTTCGGGCTAGATGGCAACGACACCCAAGTCGGCGGTTTCAACGACGACTCCCTGTTCGGGGATAGCGGCATCGACAGCCTCTTCGGCAACACCGGCAACGACGTCCTCTTCGGCGGCGACGGGATTGACCGGGGCTTCGGCGGCAGCGGGCACGATTCGGTTTTCGGCGACAGCGGCGTAGATACGCTCTTTGGCGGTGACGGCAACGACCGGGTGGGCGGACAGTCAGGCATCAGCACCCTCTACGGCGGGTCCGGCAGCGACCTGATCTACAGCGACCACTACCTCTACGACAGCTACTATTCCTACTACGCCTACCAGTATTACTATTATTACACCAGCTACGTCGATGCCGACGACAAGATGTTCGGCGGTACCGGCTTCGACGTGATCTATGGAGGCGGCGGCAACGACGGCCTCTACGGCGGCGACAACACCGACAGCCTGATGGGCGACACCGGCAACGACAGCCTCTTTGGCGGATCGCACCGCGACCGCATGGAAGGCGGCGTCGGCGACGACACCGCCTGGGGCGGATCGGGCAGCGATTCCTTCTTCGGCGGCAACGACAACGACACCCTGTTCGGCGGCAGTGGCGACGACAATGCCTCGGGTGGTCTCGGCAGCGACGACCTGCGCGGCGGCAGCGGCCGCGACTACATGTTCGGCGATTCCGATGACGACACGCTGCGCGGCAACGAGGCCAACGACAGCCTCTCCGGCGGCTGGGGCAACGACACCCTCTTCGGCCACGACAACGACGACTGGGCCAACGGCGGCACCGGATCGGACCGCATTTTCGGCGGCAGCGGCCGTGACAAGCTCTTCGGCGAAGGCAACGGCGATAAGATCGATGGCGGCAGCGGTGCCGACAGCATGTTCGGCGGCGCCGGCAACGATACCATCGTTGTCGACACCAAGGCCGACCTGGCGGTCGAGACGGCAACCGGTGGCCTGAACGACGTGCTGCGCTCCGAAGCGGCCGACTTCACCTTGAGCAGCGGGCCCGACGGCTACTTCGAGCGCGTCAACATCAACAACGGCGCAGGCGATGCTGGCATCCTCGGCAACCAGCGCGACAACATGATCATCGGCAACAATGGACAGAACTTCCTGCGCGGTGCCGACGGCGACGACATCCTGAATGGCAGGGGCGGCCGAGACACCATGCTCGGCGGATCGGGCAACGATACCTTCGTCGTCGATACCAGCACCGACCGGGTCCGCGAAAAGGCGGGGTCGGGCGTCGATCTGGTTCGTGCGTCTAGCGACTTCACGCTGCCCGACGGCTCGGCCAACGCCTTTATCGAGAACCTGAGCCTGGAGACCAACGCCGGCAACATCCGCGGCATCGGCAACAGCCTGGACAACACGATCCTGGGCAACAGCGGCCACAACCGCCTGTCCGGCAACCAGGGAAACGACACGCTGGAAGGCGGTGAGGGCAATGACACTCTCTTCGGCGGCGGCAGCGGCGATCTGATGCGTGGCGGCAGCGGCGGCGACACCCTGAACGTCGGCCAGGGCGACACTCTCTTCGGCGGTTCCGGCAAGGACGAATTCGTCTTCAATGGCGGCAACCTGGGCTATGGCGGCTCCGGCGGGCCCGTGATCCGCGACTTCGACGGTGTGTTGGCAAACGCCGCCAACGGCGAGGACAAGCTGGTCTTCGCCACCGGACTCGAGGTCGGTAGCTTCAGCTACATCGGGGCCGGGGCCTTCAGCAGCAGCGGCAACTCCGAGGCCCGCTACGACGGCGTGCGCCAGATCCAGGTTGATCAGGACGGCGACGGCAACGTCGACCAGGCCTTCCTGGTCAACGGGGTGACCGCGGCCAACCTGCTGACCGCGACCGACTTCATCTGGCTGTAGAGCGGATCGCGATCAGGTGGACTCGCCTGATCGCGTGAATCCGCTCACACTTTCAAACGTGTCGAGCAGGATGATGGCAAGTCGTTTCGATTTGACGTCATCCTGCTCTAGGTCCAGAGGAAGTCGGAGGCGGTGAGCTGGCTTGCCAGCGAGACGCTGGAGAGCCGGGCCAGAACATCGGCCGTCCCATCGCCATTGCTGTCGATCTCAAGCTGACCGAGGCCCTCGTCGAAGCGTGCCTCGGAGTTCCCGCCACCGCTGAAGACAGCCGACTCGACATAGGTGAAACTGCCCGTTTCCTGCCAGGCCGGGAGGACGAAGGCGTCTGCCTGGCCGCTGGTAGCGGTGAGGCTCCCCTCGAAGTCTGCAATCTCCAGCAGGGCAACGACGGTACCGCCGCCCAGGGTCTCGCCGTCCTCGTCGCCGTTGAAGGCGAAGTGGTCGGCACCCGAGCCGCCGGAGGCCGTGTCATTGTTGTTCAGCACCAGGCTGTCCATGCCACTGCCGCCATAGAGCAGGTCGGGACGGTCCGCATCGCCGCCGCCGTCGAGGAAATCGTCACCAAGGCCACCGGTCTGAATGTCGGCGCCAGAGCGCCCGCGCAGGGTGTCGTCGCCCGCCGCGCCCGCAAGGTCGTCGTCGCCGAGACCGCCGTAGAGTGTATCCTCGCCGCCGCGGCCGATCAGGCTGTCCCCGGCAGAATTGCCAACCAGCCGCGCGCCGCCACTGTTCGAGGTCAGGGTGCGGGCAACGCCGTCCTTCACATTGGACAGGACCTCGACATTCTCGGCCAAGGTATAGACCCGGGCCGAGACCAGCACCCGATCACTACCGCCGTCGGCGGTCTCGAAGACCAGATCGACCTGGGTGTTGACCGAGAAGGTGTCGTCGCCGCTGCCGCCGAACAGGACATCGATGCCGGCACCGCCGAAGAGGCGATCGAGCCCCGAGCCGCCGTACAGCATGTCGTTGCCGGTGCGCCCGGAAAGGGTATCGCGGCCCTCCTCGCCGATCACGGTATCGTTCCCGTCGCCGCCGTCGGCGAGGTCGTTGCCAGAGCCCGCATTCAGCGTGTCGTTGCCGCCATCGCCATAGAGCCGATCGCGTGCACTGCCGCCGTTGAGCGAGCGATCGTTGCCCGAGCCGCCGAAAATGGTGTCCTGCCCCTGCTGGCCCAGCAAGCGGAAGTCCTCGCCGCTGCCACCATAGAGGCGGTCGGCACCATCGGCGCCCAGCAGATAGCTGTCGGCCCCCGGCCCGCCGTAGATCCAGTCGCTGCCGCTGCCGCCAGAGAACTGCAGGTCGTCACCCGATCCGCCGAAGAGCCGGTCGGCACCGCTTCCGCCCTGCGCCCGGTCGCTGCCGCTGCCGCCCTCGCCCCGATCGCCGCCTTGACCACCGAAGAGGATGTCGTCGGCACGGCCGCCATAGAGGCTGTCGTCGCCACGGTCGCCGAACAGCACATCGCTGCCGCTGTCGCCCGAGACTCGGTCCTGACCGCTGCCGCCGTAGAGCGCCGCGTCGCCGCCGCTGCCGCCCGAGAGACTGTCATCGCCGCTGTCGCCGTAGAGGCTGTCGCTGCCGTCCCAACCATCGAGTTGCTGTCCGCCGCTGCGGCCGAACAGGCTGTCGTCGCCGGTGAAGCCGTTGATCAGCGCGGTGCCGCTCTCGGAGAGTAAGCTGTCCCCGGCGCTGCTGCCCAAGGTCCCGAAGACCTCGACGTTCAGGATCCTCTGTGCCCCTGACCCGCTGAGGCCGAGGGCCTGCAACAGCGTGTCGCTGCCGCTGCCGCCGTTGACCGTATCGCCGGCCAGGATCGCCGCCCCGTCGCGCACCAGGAAGAGGTCGTCGCCGCTCAACCCCACCACCAGATCCCGGCCGGACCCGCCCTGCAGGACATCGGCCCCGTCGCGTCCGCGCAGCAGCGAGTCGTCGCCGGACCCGCCGTAGAGACGGTCGTCGCCGCTGCCGCCGTCCAGCACCCAGTCATCGCTGTCCCCGCCGTAGAGGCGGTCGTGACCGCTGTCGCCCATGAGGCTCTGGTCGCTGCTGCCGCCGCCGAAGAGCCGGTCGTCGCCGACACCGCCATCGAGCAGGCTGTCGTCGGAAGAGCCGCCGTAGAGGCTGTCGTCTCCGCCGCCGCCAAAGAGGGAGGAGTCCTTGCCGCTACCGCCGTAGAGACTGTCGTCGCCGTTGCCACCGAAGAGCCCGCTGTCGTTGCCCCGGTCGCCGAAGGCCCCGTCGGACCCACCCCCGCCATAGAGCGAGAGATCGCCGTTGCCGCCACCGTAGAGCAGATCGCTGCCGGAGCCTCCGTAGAGGCCCAGATCGACGCCGCCGTTGCCCTCGATCAGGTCGCTGCCGCTGTCGCCGTGCAGACCGGCATCGGCGGCCGCGCGACCGGCAACGCTGTCGTCGCCGGCGCCGCCGAAGAGCCCGAAGTCGGCCCCGGAGCCACCGTCAAGGCTGTCGTTACCGCCGTCGCCCCGGAGGGAATCGGTACCGCTATCGCCGGAAAGCAGGGGATCGTCACCCTCTCCGCCGCTGGCGACATCGTCGCCGGCACCGCCATAGATCCGGTCTTGGCCGCTGCCACCAACCAGGCTGTTGTCGTCGCCACTGCCACCGAACAGGCTGTCGTCGCCCGGTCCGCCGTACAGGCTGTCGCCATCGTCAAGTCCATAGAGACTGTCGTTGCCTTTGTTGCCGTAGATCCGGTCGCGGTTGTCGTTACCGACGAGCGAGTCATCGCCGCCCCCGCCAAAAATCGCGGCGTTGTAGACCCGGATCACCTCGACACTGGCAACGACAGCGTCGGCCGGAAGGGTTCCGTTGTCGAACAGGATCAAGGTGTCGACGCCAGCACCGCCGTCAAAGAGTTCACCGCCGCTCTGCAGCCCATAGGCAAAGAAGGTGTCGTTACCGGAACCGCCATAGAGGCTGTCGATGCCGGCACCGCCGATAAGGGCGACATCGTCGCCACTGCCGGCCCGGATCACGTCGTCACCGGAACCGCCGTAGAGGCGGAAATCATCGCCCAGGCCACCATAGACCCGATCCGCGCCGCTGTTGCCGGACAGCGATTCGTCGTCGCCATCTCCACCGTAGACCCTGTCAGCCCCGCTCCCGCCGAAGAATGCAGTATCGCCGGCCGAACCGCCCTCGATCCGATCGTCGCCTGCGCCTCCGTAGAGCCAGGAGTCCGTGCCACTGCCGCCGTAGAGGCTGTCCGCGCCCGATTGGCCATAGAAATAGCGGTCATTTCCGAGGCCGCCACGGATCACATCGCTGCCCGATCCGCCGTCGAGACCGCCTTCGAAGCCATCGCCGCCATCGATCAGGTCGTCTCCCTGACCGCCGAACAGCAGGAAATCGTTTCCGGCACCGCCGTAGATGCTGTCCGGCCCGCTGCCGGCGTAAAGCGAGGTGTCGTTGCCGCTGCCTCCATAGAGCAGGTCCAGCCCGTCGCCGCCGGCGAGAACCCGGTCGTCCCCCGTTCCACCGAACAGCGAGTCGTCACCGTCTCCGCCGCTGAGCCCACTGTCGCTGCCGGACCCGCCCCAGACGCTATCGGCGCCGGCATCACCCCAGAGCGCGCGATCGTAGCCCGTCCCGCCGTAGATCAGATCGTCGCCGCTGTCGCCCCAGAGCAGAGTGTCGACCCCCTGATCGCCGAACAGTGAATCGTTGCCGGAGCCGCCCCTAAGGAAGGAGTCACTGCCGAGCCCGCCGTAGATCCGGTCGGCTCCAGCGTCGCCGAGCAATGAGCGGTCGACCCCATTGCCACCGAAGATGGAGTCGTCCCCCCCGGCGCCGTAGAGCCAGATGTCGGCCCCACTATCTCCGAAGAGAAAATCGCCATCGTCGCCACCGATCTGCAGGCTATCCGCTCCGGAGCCCCCGAAGAGCGAGTTGATGCCGCCCCCGAAGGCGCGGATATCGAAGTCATTGCCGTCACCACCGAAGACCGTATCGTTGCCGTAGTCGCCCCAGAGGTTGAAATCGTCGCCCGACCCACCGTCGATCCGGTCATTTCCAAGATCTCCGCGGAAGATCGAATCCTGACCGCTGCCGCCGTAGAGGGCGTCCGCCTCGTCGCCTCCAAAGACAGCCTCCTCGTTGCCCGCTCCGCCATAGATGCGATCCTCGCCTTGCTCGCCCCAGATCCTGGAGTCATTCCCGCTGAGTGCGAAGATCAGATCGGCACCGCTGGTCCCGACCAGCGAGGTGTCGTTGCCGGAGGTTCCAACGATGGAGTGCAAGACGACCTCGACCGAGAGCAGGCTGGTCCCGGTCGCGAGGTTCACGCCGGCTCCCAGTAGCAAGGTATCGGTCCCCGACCCGCCGTCGATGACCTCTCCGCCGGAGACCAGGGAGCCGGCCAAGGAGGCGGTGATCACATCATCGCCGGAGCCGCCGTAGATGCTGTCGATGCCGGAACCGCCGTCCAGGTCGCGATCCGCCCCTTCGCCGCCGAAGATCAGATCGGCGCCGCTGCCGCCAAAGAGTCGGGTCTCGTCCGACTCTCCACCGTAGATGCGATCGGCGCCGGCGTCGCCGTAAAGCAGGCTCTCGCCTCCCTCGCCACCGTCAAGGATGTCGTTGCCCGACCCACCGAAGAACAAGTAGTCTCTGAAGGTTCCGCCGAAGAGGGAATCGGCGCCGCTGCCACCGTATAGGGTGCCGTCCTGAGCGGAGCCACCGTAGATGGCGTCGTCACCCTGGTTACCGAACAGCCCCCTGTCCAGGTTGTCGCCACCGAAGAGCGAATCGTCGCCACCACCCCCGAAGAGGAAGGAATCACGGCCCTCGCCGCCGTAGAGCTTGTCGTTGCCCTCGGCACCGAAGAGACTGGCGTCGAACCCGCTGCCCCCCAGGACGGTATCATCGCCGCTGTCGCCATAAAGGGTCCGATCGTGGCCGCTGCCGCCGACCAGGGTATCGGCGCCGTCCCCGCCGAAGAGATAGCTGTCGTTGCCGTCGTCCCCGGAGACCAGGTCGCCGTCAGTCTGGCCGAGCAGCGAGACATCGTTGCCGCTGCCGCCGTAGACCCGGTCGGCATTGCTACCGAACCCGATACCGCCGCCCAGCCGGCTGTCGGCACCCGACCCGCCGCGCAGGACGTCGTTCCCGTTGCCACCGTAGAAGAGATCGTCGTCGCCATCACCGCCGTAGATGGAATCGTCGCCGCTATCGCCGAAGAAGGAGTAGTCCGTCCCCGCTCCTCCAAAGAGCGCGTCGTCGCCGTCGTTCCCCTCCAAGGCTTCGTCGTCACCATCGCCACCGTAGAGCCGATCGTTGCCGCTACCGCCGAAGAGCTCGACATCGTCGCCGGCGTTGCCCTCGACCCGGTCGTCGCCATCGCCTCCTGCCAGCACCTCGTCAATGCCGGAGCCGCCGAACACGAGGTCGATGCCCGAGTCACCCCACAGCTGGGAGTCATTTCCGGTACCGCCGTAGAGCGAGTCTTCTCCGGAGTTCCCTCCCAACCTCGCGTCATCGCCGCTGCCACCGAACAGGACATCGCGACCCGCTCCCCCTTTGAAGCTGGAGTCGGTGCCGCTGCCGCCGAACAGGAGATCCTCGCCCAGACCACCCCCGAGCCGATCTGCGCCGTCCCCACCATAGAGACTCTCGTCGCCCGAACCGCCGAAGACACTATCGTCGCCGCTGTCGCCGAAGAAGCCGTCGCTGCCGCTGCCGGTGGAGAAGGCGGTATCGCTGCCGCTGCCGCCGTAGACCCTGTCGTCGCCGGCACCGCCGTCCAGCGAGACCTCGTCGCCGGAACCGCCGAAGAGAAGGTCCTCACCGCTGTTGCCGAAGAGACGATCAGCTCCGCTGAGCCCGTCGATCACCTCGCCCCGGCTGCCGCCAAAGATCGTGTCGTCCCCATTCGAGCCCCGGATGATCAGCGTCTCGACGCTGACGAGGGTGAGGGCGGGGCCGGCGATCTCGCCCTTGGCATAGATCAGGGTATCGTCGCCGGCGCCGCCATAGATCGTGTCCCCGTTGGTGTCGATCTCGCCCGCACTGAAGACCAGGAAGACGTCCTGACCGCTGCCGCCGTAGAGAGAGTCGCTGCCCGATCCGCCGGTTAGCCCGAAGTCGTCGCCGCTACCGCCCTCGATCCGATCGCTCCCGCTGCCACCCTGCAGGTAGGTGTCGTTGCCGTCGCCGCCGAAGACCGTGTCGTTCCCGGGGTCGCCGCTGAGGATCGCGTCGTCGCCGCTGCCGCCGAAGATGGTGTCGTTCCCGAAGCCACCGACCATGATGTAGTCCGCGCCGGAACCGCCCCGGACGCTGTCCGCACCGCTGCCGGCGATGATCGTCCGGTCGTCGCCCAAACCGGCATAGATCCGGTCGTTGCCGCTGCTATCGACGATCGAGGTATCGTTGCCGTCGCCGCCGAAAATGCGGTCGTTTCCGCTCTGCCCCGCCAGGCTCAGATCGTCACCGGCGCCGCCGTAGATCAGATCGTCGCCCTTGTCGCCGACAAGCGCCGTGTCGCCGCCGCTGCCGCCCTCGATGCGGTCGTCGCCCGCGCCACCATAAAGGTCACGATCCGATCCGGACGCACCGTAGAGCCGGTCCGCACCGGAGCTGCCGAAGAGCGAGAGGTCGTTCCCCGCCTCGCCCAGCAGCCGGTCGGCCTGGCTGCCGCCCAGGAGCGCGGTGTCGTTGCCATCGCCGCCGTAGAGACTGTCCGCGCCGGTTCCCCCGATCAGAGCCAGGTCGTTCCCGCTGCCGGCGAACACCCTATCGTCGCCGCCGGCACCACCAAGGCCGCTGTCGGCGCCGGACCCTCCGTAGATGAGATCGGCGCCCGATCCGCCGAGCAGGCTGACGTCGCCGCCTTCGCCGCCCTCGATCCGGTCGTCGCCGTCGCCACCCTCGAGGAGGCTGTCGTCGCCCTTGCCGCCGTAAATCAGGTCCTGGCCGAAGCCGCCGTACAGCGAGCCATCGTTGCCGCCGCCGCCCCAGACCGTGTCGTTGCCGACTTCGCCGAAGGCCGGTCCATCGTTCCCGTCGCCCAGCCGGATCTGATCGTCGCCACTGCCGCCGCTTGCTTCATCCTCGCCACTCGCGCCATAGAGCAGGTCATTGCCGTTTCCGCCGAAAAGGCTGTCGTTGCCGCTACCGCCGTCCACCAGGTCGTCGCCGTCGCCTCCGGCGAGCGCAAGATCGTCGCCGTCGCCGCCGTAGACCGAGTCGCTGCCGCTGCCGCCGTAGAGATCGCTGTCGTTGCCCAGACCGCCGAAGACACGGTCGTTTCCGTCGCCACCGAAGAGTCTGCGATCGAAACCGGTGCCGCCGTAGACCAAATCGTCGCCGCTGCCGCCCGACAGCAGGCTGTCGGCACCGAGGCCGCCCGAAACCAGGTCGTTGCCGCTGCCGCCGTAGAGGGTGCGATCGTCGTTCCGGTCGCCAAAGACGCTGTCGTCGCCCAGACCGCCGCGCAGCTCCAAATCGTCACCGCGGCCGCCGTAGACCCTGTCGTCGCCGCTGCCGCCGAGCAGGGTCCTATCGGGACCTGTGCCACCGTAGAGCCGATCGCTGCCGCTGCGGCCTGCCAACCTGGTATCGTTGCCCGAACCACCGAAGAGCAGGTCGTCGCCCGAACCACCGACCAGATTGGAATCGTTGCCCAGACCGCCGTCGATCCGGTCCGCCCCGGCACCGCCATAGAGATCGATATCGTTGCCCGCGCCGCCATAGAGGCTGTCGTCGCCGGCCTCGCCGAAGAGGCTCCGGTCGTTGCCGCTGCCGCCAACCACGACGTCGCTGCCGCTGTCGCCATAGAGGCGGCTGTCGGCCTCGTCCCCGCCGTCGACCAGATCCTTGCCCGAGCCGCCGAAGAGGCCGAGGTCGGAGCCGGCGCCGCCGTAGAGCGAGTCGTCGTCCACCCCGCCGTAGAGGCTGTCGTCCGCGTCCTGGCCGGATAACAGGTCCTGACCGGCCCCGCCGTAGACCAGGTCGCCGCCGGAACCGCCCTCCAGGGTGTCGTTGCCCGAGAGTCCGAACATCCGGTCGCGGTTGGTGGTGCCGTAGAGGGTATCGGCAGCGCTGGTCCCGACGATCGGGGGGTTCAGAAAGACGGTCCGTTCGACCCCGGTCACCAGGACCCCGACGGGCAGCGTGACCCCGTCACCCAGCATCAAGGTGTCGGCACCGCTGCCGCCGTCGAAGAGGTCGCCGCTATCGAGCAGATCCTGCGCGGCGACCACCAGGGTGTCGCCGCCCGATCCGCCGTAGAGGCTGTCGACGCCGCTGCTGGCGTAGAGGCTGTCGGCCCCGGCCAGGCCGTAGAGGTAGTCTCGGTTGGTGCTCCCCTGCAGGCTGTCGGCGCCGCTGCTGCCGACCAGCGCGCTGTTGGCGTAGAGCGTGACCTCTACACCGGCGATGGTGGCACCGACCGCTACGGTCGCACCGTCGGTCAGGATCAAGGTGTCGGTTCCCGACCCACCGTCGAACTGGTCGCCGGAGACAAGGTCGCCCGCGCTCTTCACCAGGAAGGTATCGTTGCCGCTACGCCCCTCTATGATCCCGTCGGGCCCTGGACTGGCGATAATCAGGTCGTCGCCGAGATCGCCGTAAAAGCGGAAAGCGCCGCCGTCGCCGCCAACGATGGTGTCATCGCCCGACTCGCCGTGAAAGATGTAACCGAAACCGCTGCCGCCGTAGAGCCGGTCTGCACCGGAACCGCCAATCGCGGCATTGATGCCGCTACCCAGATCGATGACGTCATCGCCGTCGCCGCCGTAGCCCCGGTCGGTGTCCCCCCCGCCGAACAGCCGGTCGGCGCCGGCCCCACCGAAGAGCCGATCCTCGTTCGCCCCCCCGTAGAGGCTGTCGTCGCCCGACCCTCCCGCGAGGGTATCGTCGCCGGACCCACCGTAGAAGCTGTCCCGACCCGTCGCGCCGTAGAAGCTATCCGCGCCGCTGCCGCCAAGGGTCGGCGGGTTGCCGATGATCGTGATCTCCAGGTTCGTCACGGTGACCCCGGCCGGGATCGACGCACCGTTCATCAGGAACAGGGTATCGAGGCCGCTGCCGCCGTCGAAGACGTCTTTCGACACCAGATCGCCCTGGCTGGCGACGATCACGCTGTCCGCACCGCTGCCGCCGAAAAGCTGGTCGATGCCGCTGCCGTCGTAGAGGGTATCCGCCCCGGAATTGCCCTCCAGAGCGTAGTCGTTGCCACTGCCGCCGAAGATCGAATCGTTGCCGGAACCGCCGAAGATCAGGGTGTCATCGCCTGCGCCCGCCACGATCGTGTCCGCACCCAAGCCGCCGAACAGGAGGAACTCCGAACCGGAATCTCCGGAGATCAGGTCGTTTCCACTGCCGCCCCAGAAGGCTATCTCGTCTTGGGGACCGCCGAAGAGGCTGTCGCTTCCGCTGCCGCCGTAGATGGCGTAATCGTTGCCGGAGCCGCCGTAGAAGGTGTCGTCGCCCGCGCCCCCGTAGGAATAGTAGTCCTGCCCACTGAGACCGTAAAAAGTATCGGCCATTCCGTAGCCGAACATATGGTCTCTACCAATGGTCCCGACGAGAGAGTCAGGTCCGGACGTCCCATAGATCGTCGCCATGCTTCCGCCCCCCCACAGCAAGCACAGTTGCAAACTGTACAAAATGCTACACTCTGAGGAAAGGAGCGACAAGCGCGGACCCCACGGTACGTTTGCCATTAAACAAATTTTCATACTCAATATGCATCTATGTATTGTATTTATTTATCATATACAACTGTTACTACGGCAGGCGGAGAGAAGCGAAGAGCACAGCAAGCCCCGGTGCTATCGGCCTCTCGGCGCCCGGATTCGAGCGTTCGGGGGCGTTCTGGTCAAGGCGGGCTCAGGTACTCAGGATTTCCATCAAGAGAGCAAGGGGGAGGATCTAGAATGAAACTCGTAAGACCCAATCCGGACCAGGCACAGGTGGGGCTCCGGGCGATGAAGGCCGTAGCGCTTGCCGGTGCCGGCGGTGGCTTTGGCCCGGCCGCGAGCGCGATGATCGCGGCAGTCCAGCGTTGCCTGCTCGGCACCGACGAAAACTTCCAGTCCCTTGAACCGGCCACACCCGACGAACTCGCCGTTGCCTTCGACGACCCGGCCCTGGCGCAGCAGATCGTACAGGGCATGGTGCTGCTGGCCATCGCCGACGATCAGCCCGATCCTGAGCGCATGGCCACGATCGGCAGCTTCGCAAAGGCCCTGAAGGTCGACGACCCGGGACTAACGGCGATCCGGGAGCTGGCCGAGCGGCATATGCTGCTGTTCCGCATCGACTTCTACCGCCGTTCGCACCTGGCCACGGCCTTTCGCGAGCAGTACCGGCGCTACGGCCTGGCCAGCCTGGTGAAGGGCATCGCCGGCCTGCGCGGCATGCGCGAGGATCCCGTCTTGGCGGCCCGCTACCAGGCGCTGGGTGGCCTGCCGGCGGACAGCCTTGGCCGCGCCTTCCACGACCACATCCGCCGCAACGGCTTTGCCTTTCCAGGCGAGAAGGGCGGCTTTCCCGAGGCCGGAGCCTACCACGACTTCAGCCATGTACTCTCCGGCTATGGCACCGGCCCCGACGGCGAGATGCAGGTCGGCGCCTTCCAGGCCGGCTACATGAAGACCAATCCCTTCTTCGTGCTGCTTTTCGTGACGCTGACTTTCGGCGCTGGCCTCAACGTCACCCCGGTGCCGCAACCCGAGTACCACAGCACCTTGGCGATCGAGGGTCTGGCGGAGCGCTTCTTCAAGGCACTGGAGCGCGGTACCAAGGTTACCCTCGACCTGTCGCGGGGCTGGGACCACTGGGCCTGGGTTGAGAAACCCCTGGACCAGGCGCGCGCGGAACTCGGCATCGAGCCCCCCCGAGGCGGATACCTCTACCCACCGTCCAGTGCATGAAGCCTACTATTATCTGTGACTGGTCAGACAGAGGCCGCGTCAATAAGCTGGTTGCCTGGTCAGTGTCGGTTTCGCCTGTTTGCTGTATGTATAATGACGATAAAAGTGAGAGAGGAGAGACAGTGACTGGGTCGGATCGTTGGCGCGCCTTACTCGCGAACAATGCTTCCTTGGATTCTTTTTCTATTGGAGAGGGTGAATGACCAGATCGAAACCCTTAAGCCGCAGCCGGATCGCCAACCGTAAGATTCGCCGCCAGCAGCTCATCGATGCCACCATCAAATCGATCGCCGAACATGGCATCACTGGCACCACCCTGGAAACCGTGACCAAGGGGGCCAAGCTTTCTCACGGCATCGTCAACTTCCACTTCGAGAGCAAGGAAGACCTCTACGACCAGACCCTGGGCTATCTGGCACGCGAGCACTACGCACTCTGGTACGAGGCGATGGTGGACGCCGGATCCGATCCCGTGGCGCAACTGACCGCCTTGATCAACAGCGATTTCAGCGCACAGGTCGCCTCGACGGAGAAGCTGTCGGTCTGGTACGCCTTCTGGGGACAGGCCAAGTACCGTCCGAACTACCTTTCGATCTATTGCAGCTACGATGAGGAGCGATTCGTACAGATCTCGCGCCTCTGCGCGGAGATCGTCAAGGAAGGCGGCTATCACGATCTCAATCCCAGATCCATCGCGCGCTCGGTTGAGGCCATGGTTGACGGCCTCTGGCTCAGCATGCTGCTGTTCCCGAAATGGCGCACGCGCGAGCTGGCCAGGCAGGATGCCTTCGCCTTTCTCGCCACCGTCTTCCCGCGCCACTTTGACCAGCCTGAATGCCGGGACAAGGTAGAAGAGCTGACGCCCAGCAAGCTAGAGACCTGAGGTTAGATGGCCCGCGAGCCCCGTTACGACATCCTCTTCGAGCCGGTCCGGATCGGCCCCGTTACCGCCAAGAACCGTTTCTACCAGGTGCCGCACTGTACCGGCAGCGGCTGGGAACGGCCGCGCGTCCTGGCCAGCCTGCGCGAGACCAAGGCCGAAGGCGGCTGGGCCGTGGTCAACACGGAATACTGCTCGATCCACCCGGCCAGCGACGATTCCCCCTACCCCTCCGCCTCGCTCTGGGACCAGGGGGATATCCGCTCGCACGCGCTGATGACAGAGAAGGTCCATGCCCACGGCGCCCTGGCCGGAGTCGAGCTCTGGGTCGGCGGTGCGCGCACCGCCAACCTGCTCACCCGCGAAGTGCCGATGGGCGTCACCTCGATGCCCAACACCGCCGGCGACCCCTTCCAATCGCGGGCAATGGACAAGGCCGACATCCGCGAGGTGCGGCGCTGGCACCGCAATGCCGCGCTGCGCGCCAAGGAGGCCGGCTTCGACATCGTCTATGTCTACGCCACCCACAACTACCTGCTGGCCCACTTCCTCTCGCCGGTGCACAACACCCGCAGCGACGAGTACGGCGGCAGCCTGCAGAACCGGGTACGCCTGATCCGCGAGATCCTGGAGGACACCAAGGAGGCGGTCGGCGACAGCCTGGGCGTGGCGCTGCGCTTCTCGGCCGAGACCAACGGCGGTGACGGCGGTGACGGCAATCCGGTGCCGGGCGAGACCAGGGAGATCTTCGACATCCTGGGCGAGCTGCCCGACCTCTGGGACATCAACGTCAAGGACTACTCGCTGGAGATGGGGCTGTCCCGCTTCGTACCGGAGGGCTCGCTGGAGCCCTACGTCGCCGCGATCAAGTCCTACACGACCAAGCCGGTGGCCTCGGTCGGCCGCTTCACCTCGCCCGACACCATGGTCAGCCAGATCAAGCGCGGCGTCCTCGACATGATCGGCGCGGCCCGGCCCTCGATCGCCGATCCCTTCTTGCCGAAGAAGATCGAGGAGGGCCGGCTGGACGACATCCGCGAGTGCATCGGCTGCAACGTCTGCTACGTCGGCGACGGCAAGGGCGTGCCGATCCGCTGCACCCAGAACCCGACCATGAGCGAAGAGTGGCGGCGCGGCTGGCACCCCGAGCGCATCCCCGCCCGCGGCTCCGACAGCAGCGTACTCGTGGTCGGCGCCGGGCCGGCCGGCCTGGAGTCCGCGCGGGCTCTGGGCCAGCGCGGCTACCGGGTGATGCTGGCCGAGGCCGGTCGCGAGCTGGGCGGTCGCGTCAGCCTGGAGGCGCAGCTGCCCGGCCTCTCCCAGTGGGCCAGGGTGCGCGACCATCGCCTGCTGCAGCTCGAGAAGATGACGAACGTCGAGATTTTCCGGGAGAGCCGCCTCGGCGCCGACGAGGTGCTGGAGGTGTGCGCCGACCACGTCGTCATCGCCACCGGTGCCACCTGGCGCAAGGACGGCTTCGGAATGACCAATCCGGGCGGCATTGCCGAATTGATGTTAAAAGAAAACATCTTCTCTCCCGATGACATCATGGCCGGCCGCCTGCCGGAGGGGCCGGCCCTGCTGTTCGACGACGACCGCTACTACATGGCCAGCGTGCTGGCGGAACGGCTGGCGCTGGCCGGCGTGTCGCTGGCGCTGGCGACCCCCACCGACAGCTTCTTCCCTTGGGGCGGCTACACCTACGACCGCTGGCGCGCGCGCACGCGGCTGATGGAGCTGGGCGTGACGCTGCATCCCGCGCAGAACCTGACCGCCTTCGGCCCCGAGGGCGCGGTGCTGACCTGCGCGTACAGCGGCACGCAAACCCAGATCGCAGCCACCTCGCTTGTCCTGGTGACGGCCAGGACGCCCAACGATGCGCTCTACCACGACCTGGCGGCGAAGATCGCAGCGGGCGCCGCCGGCGCGCCCAAGAGCCTGAAGCGGATCGGCGACTGCGAGGCGCCGGCAATCATTGCCGCCGCCGTCTACGCCGGCCACCGCTACGCCCGCGAGCTCGACTGCGAGATCGACCGGGACAATCCCCTGAAGCACGACCGCGTCTTCTTCGAGGACGCTTGAACCCCGGCTCTCTTCAAGAACACAGCCGATCGCTATTGCCCCATCGCCTTCACAAGGTAGGGAAGCACCCAACTTCAAGTAGAAGCCAGGCAGAAGGGCGCCCCTTCCGGCACGAATAGTCCAACCTCTTCACGCGCTTGCGCAGTCCTCCAAAGAGAGTCACGCTCAGGCGACGAGAATGGCCAGTTGCTGGAACTCCCGGCCAAGAAGTAAGGGGCGCAACATGAGCGAGGAATGGGTCGACCTGGGAGATGAGGAGTCCCTCTCCGCCAAGACGGTGCAGCGCTGCCGGATCGGCCGGACGGAGATCGCGCTGACCTGCGTCGGCGGCCGTTTCGGCGCCGTCGACAACGCCTGCAACCATGTCGGCGGACCGCTCGGCGAGGGCACCCTGGAGGGCGATTACCTGGTCTGCCCCTGGCACCAGTGGAAGTTCCACCGGGTGACCGGCGAGGGCGAGCCCGGCTTCGAGGCGGACAAGGTCCCCTCCTTCCCGGTCAAGACCGAGGGCGGGAGGGTGCTGGTGAACCTGGCCGGCCGGACCAAGCGCAACAAGGTCCCGCACGACCCGCACCCGCTGACCCGGCCGCTACGACGGGAGGATGGGCCGACGCGGGTCGCCGGCATCTCCACCACGGCCATGAACAAGCGGGCGCCGCGCTATTCCGGGTCCGACCACCTGCTGACCTCGGCGCTGGAGGCGGCCGCCGCCGACGGCTGCGAGACCCGGCTGATCAGCCTGAATGCGCTGAAGTTCCGCGCCTGCGAGGGCTACTACTCCAAGGGCGCCAGAGCCTGCACCTGGCCTTGCTCCATCACCCAGATGGACGACAAGGACGAGATGGACCAGGTCTACGAGGCCCTGGTGCACTGGGCCGACGTGGTGCTGATCGCCACCCCGATCCGCTGGGGCCAGGCGAGCGCGCACTACTTCAAGATGGCCGAGCGGCTGAACGCCATCCAGAACCAGGTGACCACTCACAACCGCGTGCTGATCCGCAACAAGGTGGCTGGCTTCATCATCGTCGGCGGGCAGGACAACGTGCAGGCCGTGGCCGGCCAGATGCTGGGCTTCTTCGCCGAGTTGGGCTTCCACTTCCCGCAGTTCCCCTACATCGCCCACAGCCGCGGCTGGAGCGCGGAGGACATGGAGAACAACGTCCGCGCCGTCAGCCGCTCCAAGGAGCTGCACGAAGGTGCAGCCGAGCTGGCACGCCGCTCGATCGAGCTGTCGCAGCGCCTGCTGGAGACCGATCCGGCCGAGCGAGTCCGACGCGGCGGCCGCAAGGCCCACATGCTGAGCGAGGAGGTCTGATCGGACTCAGCCCTGGCGGCTGTGACTCCTGGACAGTTGGGCGGCGCAAGCCCAGCTCAGGGCGGCCATGGCCGCCGCCGTGCCCAGGCAGAGCGGCAGACCGCCGAGCTGGTAGCTCACGCCAGACAGCAGGGTGCCGAGCAGCCGCCCGGCTGCGTTGGACATGTAGTAGAAGCCGACGTCCATGGTCACCCGCTCGGCCGAGGTGAAGGCCAGGATCAGGTAGGAGTGCAGCGAGGAGTTCACCGCGAAGACCAGGCCGAAGACCAGCAGTCCCCCGACCAGAGTGAGGGTCAGCCAGAGCGCCGGCACCCCAGCGAGCAAGGCCAGCAGGGCGAGCGCGGCGGGGATCGCCGCCAACAGTCCGACCCAGACCCGCGCCAGATGCACCGCGTCCGCGACCGACTTCTCTCGGGCGCGCAGCAGGCGCGGTGCGGAGGCCTGAATCGCGCCGTAGCCGATGATCCAGACCGCCATGAAGAGGCCGACCTGGAAGAAGGCCACGTGGTTACCGGCCGCGGTTCCGTCCGACAGCACGCTGTAGAAGTAGAGCGGGATACCAACGACGAACCAGGTATCGCGCGCACCGAAGAGGAAGAGACGAGCCGCCGAGAGATGGTTCACGTTGGCGTTCTTGGAGAAGACCTCGGCGATCCTCACCCCCTTCTTGCCGCGTGGCAGCCCGGATGGCATGAAGAGCGCGACGGCCAGGAAGACCAGGCCAAGCGCGACCGCCATCGCCACGACCGAGCCCTGGAAGCCCACCAAGCCGAGCAGCAGGGTGCCCAGCAAGAAGCCCAGGCCCTTGACCGCATTCTTCGAGCCGGTGAGCAGCGCGACCCAGCGGAACAGCGCGCCCTGCTCCTCGGCCGGCGCGAGCAGCTTCACTGCGCTCTTCGAGCTCATCTTCGCCAGATCCTTGGCGACGCCGGAGAGCCCCTGCACCGCCATCACGAAGACCACCGAGACCGCGATGGTCCAAGCCGGATCGAGCTGGGTCAAGGCCACCAAGGCAACGATCTGCAGCAGCAGGCCGGCATAGAGCGTGGCGGTCAGGCCGAAGCGCGCGGCGATCCAGCCGGCGGAGAGGTTGGTCACCACCCCCATGAACTCGTAGAGCAGGAAGAGGTAGGCCAGCTCGATCGGCGAGAAGCCCAGCGCATGGAAGTGCAGCAGCACCAGCATGCGCAAGGCGCCATCGGTGAGCATGAAGGCCCAGTAGGCGGCCGTGACCGCCACATAGCCGGCAAGCCCGGCCGGGCGCGACGTCGAGGAGCTGGACAAGGCTAGAGCCCCGCCGCGACCAGGCGGGTCACGTCGGCCAGCCGTCGCGCGTAGCCCCACTCGTTGTCGTACCAGGCGAAGACCTTCACCTGGGTCCCGTCGACCACCATGGTCGAGGGGCCGTCGACGATGGCCGAGCGCGGATCGTTGACGAAGTCGGCCGAGACCAGCGGCCTGGTCTCGAAGCCGAGGATACCAGCGAGGTCCTGGCCGGCGCGGGCCGCGAAGAGGCCGTTCACCTCCTCGACGCTGGTCGCGCGCTTCATCTCGAACACGCAGTCGGTGAGTGAGGCGTTCAGCAGCGGCACCCGGACCGCATGGCCGTTCAGGCGCCCCTTCAGCTCCGGATAGATCAGGGTGATCGCGGTCGCCGAGCCGGTGGTGGTCGGGATCAACGAGTTCAGGGCAGAGCGCGCCCGCCGCAGGTCCTTGGCCGGCCGATCGACCATGGTCTGGGTGTTGGTGACGTCATGGATCGTGGTAATCGAGCCATGCAGGATGCCGATCTCCTCGTGCAGCACCTTCACCACCGGGGCCAGGCAGTTGGTGGTGCAGCTCGCCGCGGTGACCAGGTGGTGCTCAGCCGGGTCGTAGAGGTCGTGGTTCACGCCATAAACCAGGTTCAGCGCCGGCGCCTCCTTGATCGGCGCCGAGACCACGACCTTCCGCACCCCCTGATCGTAGTAGGGCTGGACCTTGTCGGGCGTCTTGAAGACGCCGGTGCAGTCCACCACCAGATCGATGCCGAGCTCGTCCAGCGGCAGCGTCTCGATCCGCCTTTCGGCCAGCATGCGCATGCGCCGGCCGTTCACCGTCACGCTCTCGGCGTCGTGGTCGAAGTCGGCCGCCCAGCGGCCATGCACGCTGTCGAACTCCAGCAGGTGCGCGTGCTGCGCCGGATCGCCGTTGACATCGTTCAGCAGGACGATCTCGCCGGGAGTCCGATCCTCCAGCAGGGCGCGCAGGACGAGCTTGCCGATCCGACCGATTCCGTTGATGGCGATACGTGGCATGGGGTCACTCCAAAGGCCGACCGAGCCGCAGGGCGGGCAGGATCAGGCAGAGGGTTTCAAGAAGGCGCGGGAGGGACTCAGACCGGCGTCGCGACGGCCCCGCTACGGCCGATCTCGTCCAGCTTCTTCTGCAGCGAGATCCGATCGAGGGTCTCGACCGGCAGGGCGACGAAGCCGGTCAGGCGGTTGCTCATCATCCGGTAGGCCTCGGCGAAGGCCAGCCCCTTTTCGGCATCGCTGCCCTCGACCTTCACCGGATCCGGCAGGCCCCAGTGCGCCGTGATCGGCTGGCCCGGCCAGGGCGGGCAGTCCTCGTTGGCGGCGCGGTCGCAGACGGTGAAGACGAAGTCCATCTTCGGCGAGTCCGGACGCTGGAACTCCGCGACGTTCTTGGCACGCATGCCCGAAACGTCGTGCCCCATGCGGCGCAGCACCTCCAGCGCGTGCGGATTGAGCTCCGAATAGGGGCGCGTGCCGGCCGAGAAGGCCTGGAACTTGCCGGCCCCGATCTTGCTGAGGATCGCCTCGCCGAAGATCGATCGCGCGGAGTTCCCGGTGCAGATGAAGAGGACATTGAAGGGACGGTCGGCCATCTGGGCTTCCTCTCGTTGCAGTCGTTTCAGCGCATGCGCGGCAAGCGGCTCGCAGAGCTCCGGCCGGCCGCGGCAGCAATCCATCACCAGGTACTGGATGAGCGCCCCGGTCCGCTCCAGGTCGATGCGGTAGTAGACCGACTTGCCCACCCGCTCCGAGGTCACCAGGCCGGCCCGCGCCAGGGTCGTGACGTGAACCGACAGGGTGTTGGGCTTCAGATCCAGGGCCGCCGCGATATCGCTGGGCCGCACGCCGTCGGGCGCGCGGCGCGCGAGCAGCCGGAAAACGGCCAGCCGGTCCGGGTGACCGAGCGCCGTCAGGGCGTCAGAGTCGAGAGATCGATCCATACATTCATGTATTCATGAATGTATGGATCGAGGCAAGCGTGTTCTGCACCTCTGTATCCGAGGCAGGATCGAGACCGCGCTCCCTGCCAAGGTGATTTATGCTTAACTATCAAGCTTCTGTGGCGATTCCGGCGAGGATCTAAGGACAACGAGGATACCGTCGGCGATCGGCAGATCTCCCTCGTTCGGTTTCGGCTTGCAGCGGTCTTTGCGCTGCGTTTGACTGGCGGCAAGACCAAGGGGGAGGCGAAAACCGCGACGGTCCGGCCGCCATGTCGTTGCCAAGAGCTGGCCTGTGCCGCGCGGGAACCTAGAGACAGGGAGCATGGTCGGGCTTCCAAGGCCTGGAACCGGCGAGAGCGTGACGGTCTTGCTGGAGCTCTTCGGCGGCTTTTCCGCGAGGACCTCGGCCGGCCGGGAGATCGAGATCCAGACCCGCAAGGCACGCGCCTTGCTGGCCCTCCTGGCGCTGGCCGGCGGCAAACCCGAGAGCCGGGCCAAGCTGATCGGCCTGCTGTGGAGCGACCGGGGCGAGAACCAGGCCCGCTCCAGCCTGAGACAGGCCCTGATGGAGCTGCGCCGGGCGCTGCCGGCGGACCGCGAGCCGCTCCTGATCGGCGAGGGCGATAGCCTGCGGCTGGCCGCAACGGCAGTCGACGTGCTGCTCTTCGAGCGCCTGGCCCAGAGCACCGCGGTCGAGGATCTCGAGCAGGCGGCAGGGCTCTATCGCGGCCCCCTCCTGGACGGACTGGAGATCCAGGACCCGGCCTTCGAGGCCTGGCATCGTGCCGAAGCCGAGCGCCTGCGCGCGCGTGCGCTGGAAGTGCTGTCCCGCCTGGCGGATCTGCAAGGCGGCGAGGCCGCTCTCGAGACGACGCGACGGTTCCTGGCACTCGACCCGCTGAGCGAGCCGGCCCATCGCCGGCTGATGGCGCTCTACGCGACCCAGGGGGACCGCGCGGCGGCGGTCAGGCAGTTCGAGAGCTGCCGCACGCTGCTCGCCGACGAGCTGGGCCTGCAACCCGAGGCCGCGACCCTGGTCCTGCTGGACAGCATCAGGTGCGGCCAGCCAGCGCCGGAACCAGCTCCGGTGTCGTCAACGGGTGCGGCTCCTGCCCGGGGCTCCGACAAGCCCATCTGCATCGTGCTGCCCTTCGACAACCTGTCGGGCGATGCGGAGCAGGACTACTTCGCCGACGGCATCACCGAGGACATCATCGCCGCGCTCAGCCGCTTCCGCTCGCTCTCGGTGATCGGCCGGAGCTCGTCTTTCCGCCACAGGGGCCGGGAGATCACGGTCGAGGACCTGCGGCGGGACCTGGACGTCGCCTTCATTGTCGAAGGCAGCGTTCGGAAGGCCGGCACTCGCGTGCGCATCACCGCCCAGTTGATCGAAGCGGCAAGCGGCACCCAGGTCTGGGCCGAGCGCTACGACCGCGACCTGGTGGATATCTTCGCGGTTCAGGACGAGGTGACCCGCGCCGTCGTGGCCACCGCCGTCGGGCGCATCGATTCGGCGGCACGACAGAAGGCGAGCCGCCTCAGCCCCGACGCGCTCAAGGCCTACGATCTCGTGCTGCGCGGCAGGCACCTGATCTATGCCTGGAAGAGGGAGAGCAACGTCGAGGCGCGCCGCCTGCTGGAACGCGCCTGCCAGCTCGATCCGACCAGCGGGGCAGCCCACAGCCTGATCTGCTGGTCGCACGTCATGGACTGGGCGAGCTTCTGGACCGACATGCGTGACGAGGCCCTGGAACAGGCTATCGACCACGGCCGGCGGGCCGTCGCCATCGACGAGAGCGATGGACGTGCACATGCCTATCTGGCCGAGGCCTATCTGTTCAACGACGAGGACGACAGAAGCCGCAGGCACATGGAGCGGGCGGCGCAGCTCAACCCCAATGACGCGGAGGTTCGCGGCAAATATGGCTCCTTTCTCACCGCCGTGGGCGAGATCGATGCGGCGCTGCGTGAATTCGAGGAGGCACTGGAACTCGATCCCTACGACCCTGCCTGGCTGATCTGGCTCTATGGCTTCGCGCTCTACGTTGCGAGGCGATACGAGGCTGCGGTTCAGACCCTGGTGCGGATCGAGGAGCCGCACCACGAGATCTTCGCACTGCTCGCTGCCTGCCATGCCCAGTTGGACCGCAAGGCGGAAGCCAGGACGGCACTCGATCGCTTCCGGCAGCAATGGCAGGAGAGGCAACTCCTTGTTCCCGGCGCGATGGCAGGCGATGCGGAAGCCTATTTCAAGGCGATGCGGGTGCTGCACCGGGAGAACGACATGCAACACCTGCTGCAGGGCTTGCGGAAGGCGAAGGGATAGGGCGGCTCCGACGAGCGCCTTGTCCCTGGCGCGGGCACTGACCGCCGATCCACCATGGTACCTTGTTCACAACTGCTGCGGAGACTGCCTGTCATGACTGCTCGTCCTCTCATCGTGGCGGCAACCGCTGCAGCCCTCGCCTTTCCCCTTGCCGCGTCGGCTCTCGACATCCCCTCGACCGCCATCGTCATCACGCCGATCGACGAGGCACGGGTCGTCCTTGCCGACGACGGCAAGGACCACGTGGAGTACGACCTGCTGGTCATCAATGTCTTCGACAGGCCGGTCACGCTGTCCCGCCTCGAGGTTCTCGATGCTGCCGGCGCGCTGCTGATGACCATGGAGGGCGAGACCCTCGCGGCCGCCACCCAGACCCTCCTGACGGGCACGCCTCTCCCCGCCGTTCCCGCGTCCGGCGCCGCGGCACTGGAGGTGGACCTCATCGTGGCACCGGGTACGGCGCCGGCTGAGGTCTCGCATCACCTCACCTACAGCCTCCTGGACGAGTCCGACTTTGCTACGATCATCGGCAGGACCTCCGTCGAGGGTCCGGTCGTCAGCGTCGACCGCAGGCCTGCGACGCCGATCATCGCGCCGCTCGCCGGCGCCGGCTGGGTGGCGCTCAACGGATGCTGTGGGCCCGACCTCCACCGCAACGTCCGGATCGGCGCCGGCACGCACATAGCCCGGCCCGAACTCTTCGCCATCGACTGGGTGCAGCTCGACGGCAACCAGCTCTACTCGGGCAGTGGCGAGGCCAACAGCGACTACGCCTTCTTCGGCCATCGGGTCCGCGCCGTCGCCGACGGCATCGTGGTGGACCTTCGCGATGGCATGGAAGAGAGCACCCCTCTGGCAGCGGTGACCACGGTCAAGCAGCCGGCCGACTATGGCGGCAACTATATCATCCTCCGGATTGCGCCGGATCTTTACGCCCTCTACGCCCACCTCCAGCCTGGCAGCCTCAAGGTCGGGATCGGAGACAGCGTTGCCCAGGGGGCGGAAATCGGGAGGCTCGGCAATAGCGGGAACTCGACGCGGCCCCATCTCCATTTTGCCCTCCTCGACAGCCCGGATTTTCTCACCGGCGAGGGGCTCCCCTTCGTCATCGACCGCTTTACCGTGACCGGCACGATCACCGGCGGCACGCCCCCCAAGGCCGAGATCGCGCCGCAGAACCGAACGGTGGAGAGGGCTTACCCCCTCGTCGACCGCGTCGTTACCTACGAGTAGCGGCGCTCGACGCGCGAGGCTCGGATCACCTCGGATGCTGACGATGTTCAGCTCTAGAGACGATCCCGCAGGGCGTACCAGACCATCGCCAGGATCAGCAGCGGGCTGCGCAGCAAGGTGCCGCCCGGGAAGGAGGGCATCGGGATCCTGGAGAAGATGTCGAAGCGCTCGGCCTGGCCGGCGACGGTCTCGGCCAGGATCTGGCCGGCGAGGCTGGCCGTCGCCACGCCGTGGCCGGAATAGCCGCCGGCGCTCAGGATGTTACCGGAGATCCGCTGGAAGCTGGGCAGGCGCTTCATGGTGATTGCCAGGGTGCCGCCCCAGGCATAGTCGATGCGCTTGTCGGCCAGTTGCGGAAAGATCTCCACCATCGGCTTGCCCGCCTTCGCGGCGATGTCGGCCGGGAAGCGATAGCCGTAGGACTCGCCGCCGCCGAACAGCATCCGGCGATCCTCCGACAGGCGGAAGTAGTTGATCACGAACTTGGAATCGGCGACCGCGTGGTTGCCGCTGAGCACCCCGCTGGCCTCCTCCTCGCTCAGGGGTTCGGTCGCCACGATGAAGTTGTTGATCGGCATCACCCGGCGCGAGACCTCCGGCACCAGGTCGCCGTGATAGCCGTTGCAGCCGATCACCAGATAGCGCGCCGAGACCTCGCCGGTGGCCGTCTTCACCGTCACCCGCTCGCCGCGCTCGATGGCGGTGACGCGCGAGCGCTCCAGCAGCCGCGCGCCGGCCGCCTCCGCCGCGCGGGCGAGGCCAAGGGCATAGGCCAGAGGATGCAGGTGCCCGGCGCCGCGGTCCAGGCTGCCGCCGAAGTAGGCGGGGGAGCCCACCAGGTCGCGGATCTGCTCGCGGTCCAGCGGCTCAACCTGGTCGTAGCCGTACTTCTCCTGCAGCAGGCGGGCATAGGCATGGCTCTCGGCGACGAAGCGCTGACGGTGGTCGGCGTGGATCACCCCCTCGACGTAGTGGCAGTCGATGACATGCCGGGCGATCAGCTCCTTGACCAGGGCGTTGGACTGCAGCCCCAGATCCCAGAGCTGCCGGGCCGCCGCCTCGCCCACCAGGGCCTCCAGCGCCTCCTGGTCGATGCGCTGGCCGGCACCGACCTGGCCGCCGTTGCGGCCCGAGGCGCCCCAGCCCAGGCGATGCGCCTCCAGCAGCACCACCTCGTAGCCCCGCTCGGCCAGGTGCAGGGCCGCCGAGAGGCCGGTGAAGCCCCCCCCGATCACGCAGACGTCGGCGGTGATGCGGCCCTGGAGCGCCGGCTTCGGCTCCGGCAGCGGTGTGCTGGCGGCGTAGTAGGTCGCGGGATAGACGCCGGGCTTGTCGTTGACCGTCAGGATGTCCATTGCCGCACCAGATCAGACGTTGAGCAGGAGATGCTCGCGCTCCCAGGTAGAGATCTCGCTGTGGAACTCCTCCAGCTCGGCGCGCTTGATCGCCTCGTAGAGCGCGCAGAAGTCCTCGCCCAGGACCTCCCGCACCTGGGTCGCATCGGCGAAGAGGTCGAGCGCGTCGTCCAGGCTGAGCGGCAGGCCCTCGTCGGTCTCGAAGACCTCGCCCTTGGCCGGCGGCCGTGGCTCCAGGGCGTTGACCATGCCGAGGTAGCCGCAGGCCAGGCTGGCGGCGATGGCGATGTAGGGATTGGCGTCGATTCCGATCACCCGGTTCTCCACCCGCCGGGCCGCGGGCGGGGAGTGCGGCACGCGCAGGCCGGTGGTGCGGTTGTCCTCGGCCCACTCCAGGTTGGTCGGCGCCGACATGTGCGCGCGCAGCCGCCGGTAGGAGTTCACGTAGGGCGCCAGAATCGGCACGATCTCCATCAGGTGGGTCTGCGAGCCGCCGATGAAGCCATAGAACAGCGGCGAGGGCGAGCCATCAGGCAGGGAGAAGACGTTGGCCCCGGTCTCGCTGTCGACCACGCTCTGGTGCAGGTGCATGGCACTGCCGGGCTCGTCGCGCATCGGCTTGGCCATGAATGTGGCGAAGACGCCGTGCTTCAGCGCCGCCTCGCGGATGGTGCGCTTGAAGTAGAAGACGTGGTCGGCCAGGTCCAGGGGATCGCCGTGCATCAGGTTGATCTCGAGCTGGCCGGCCCCGCCCTCCTGGATCACCGTGTCGATCTCCAGGCCCTGGTCCTCGGCGAAGTCGTAGATCGTGTCCACCACCGAGCCGTGCTCGTCGACCGCGACCATGGAGTAGGCTTGGCGGCCGACGCCGCGCCGGCCGGTGCGGCCGATCGGCGGCTCGATCGGCTCGTTCGGGTCGGTGTTGGGCCGGGTCAGGTAGAACTCCAGCTCCGGCGCCACCACCGGGCGCCAGCCGCGTTCCTCGTAGAGTGCCATCACCCGGCGCAGCAGGTTGCGCGGCGCCAGGCCGACGGGCCGGCCGTCGCGGCTCTCCAGATCGCAGATCACCTGCATCGCCGCATCGCTGGACCAGGGCACGGCGGTGGCGGTGCGCATGTCGGGGCGCAGCACCATGTCGGGCTCGGTCTCGTCATAGCTGGTGATGTCGACGTAGTCGCCGGTGATGGTCTGATAGAACAGCGAGGTCGGCAGGTAGAAGACCTGCTCCGGTCCGAACTTGTGCGCCGGCATGGCCTTGCCGCGCGACATGCCGGAGATGTCGGGGATGATGCACTCCACCTCGTCCAGGCGGCGGTCGCCCAGGTAGGTGAGGAAGGCCTCCGGCAGGGTCTCGAGCCAAGGAAACATAGCGCCGGGCCTCACGCGCGCTGTTCAGCGACGCCGGCCTGCAGGGCGGGTCGGGGCACCTTGAAAAAGGCCTCGATCTTGTCGGCGACCTTCACGCTGTCGATCGGCAGCGCCAGGCTGGCCTCGGCTGCCGCGGCCCGGTCTTCCGGCAGGATCGCGCGGCGCGCCTCCAGCAGGTCGCGCGCGAACTCCGGCTGGAACTCGGGATGCGGCTGGATCGAGTAGGCACGATCGCCATAGGCCAGGGCCGCATACTTGCAGAAGGGCGTGCTGCCGACGACCTCGGCCTCGGCCGGCTTCTCCACCACCTGGTCCTGGTGCCAGGCGATGATCTTGCAGTCGTCGCCCAGGCCCTCCAGGCGATAGCTGACGACGCCCAGCGACCAGCCGCCGGCGAACTTCTCGACCCTACCGCCCAGCGCTTGCGCCAGGATCTGGTGTCCGAAGCAGATGCCGACGATCGGCACCTCTGCCCGGTAGGCGCGGCGTAGGAAGTCTTCCAGCGGCGGAATCCAGGGATGCTCCTCGTAGACGCCGTGGCGCGAACCGGTGATCAGCCAGCCGTCGGCCTCGCGCACGTCCTTGGGCAGAACGCCCTCGGTCACCTCGTAGCTGACGAAGGAGAGACCGCGGTCGGCCAGCAGGCGCCGGAACAGGTCGTCATAGCCGCCAAAACGCGATCGCAGCGGTTCCGGCGGACCACCGCAGACCAGGATACCGATCTTCATTGCTTCCTCCGAAACAGCAGCCGAGCAGCCTCAGTCGGGCGAGGGTCCAAAGGGCTGGCGACAGGCCCGCTCGACCAGGACCAGGTGATCCTGGCCATAGAAGAGATCGCCGTCCACAACATAGGTCGGCGATCCGAACATCCTAGCTGCGATCGCCGCCGCCGTGTTGGCCTCATAGGTCGCAGCCACGCTCTCCCGCCCCGCGGCCTGCAGCAGGGCCGCGCCGTCGCAGCCGGCCCGGGCCGCCAGCCCGACCAGGGTCTCCGGATCGGAGAGGTCGGCGTCCTCGTTCCAGTGCCCGGCGAGGAAGCTGTGCGCCAGCCGGTCGGTATCTGCGCCGGCCTCGATCGAGGCGATCAGCACGCGGTTGGCCAGGTTGTAGTCCTTGTCGTGGTGGCTCGGCCGGCGGTCCATGATCGGCACGCCGCGGAACTCGGCCCAACGCCAGATCTCGCGGCGAAAGTGGTAGCGCACGTAGTCGCGGTCACGCTCGGCAAAGGCGGGCGAACCGCGTTCCTTCAGCACCCGGTTCAGGTCCATCGGCCGGTGCACGATGCGGCGCCCGACCCGCCCGGCCAAGGCCATCAGTTCGGCCGAGCCGAGATAGGCGAAGGAGGAATGGGCGCTGTAAAAATACTCGATCTCGGGTTTGTCGGTCTCTGGCATGGCAGCTTCCTAGCGGCGGGGGCGCCCGGCCGTATCACTCCGGCCGGATGTTCTGGTTCATGCGGAAGAGGTTTCCCGGATCGTACTTCCGCTTCAGCGCCACCAGCTTGGCATACTTCTCCGCACCGAAGGCAAGGGGAACGCGGTTGCCCTCCTCGTCGGCCTCGGTGCCCAGGTAGTTCACGTAGACCCCCTCGGAGGCATAGGGTTGCAGCGCCTGCCAGGTCTCGCGCGCCCACTGCCGGTTCACGGCGTCGTCGCCCGCATCGTCCCAGCCGCCGATGATCAGCAGGTTGTAAGGCGAGCCGCGGTGCTCGAAGACCGTAGCCTCGCGCGGCAGGCTGTGCAGCGCGCCGCCGAGAAACTCGACGAAGATCTTGGATTTGAGCGAACTCCGCGCCCGCCCTCGCGCAGCGATGGCGGCCAGCGCCTCGTCCGGCAGGCTATCGAGGAAGCTGGACTTCCAGTAGTAGCGCAGGCCCTTGGGCGCGCCGGCGTCGAAGACCGTCTGGATCTTGCGGTAGGGCGTCGGGCCGAGGCTATCGACCAGCGGCTGCCCCCAGCCCCGCCAGGGCGCCAGCAGCGCCTCGCCCTCCTCGACCGGCCCATTGTGCACGGCGACGAAGCCGGCGACCGGCCGCCCGTCCGGCAGGGTGGTGATCGCCCCCAGGGCAGCCAGGCTGTCCGGTGCCCCGCGCATGAAGTCGCGCAGCTTGACCAGGCAGGCCTCGGCCTCCTCGATCGGATAGAGCAGCATGCCGGCATAGACCAGCGGCCCCACCGGATGGAGCCGGAACTCGAAGGAGGTCACCACGCCGAAGTTGCCGCCACCACCCTTCAGACCCCAGAAGAGGTCGGCGTTCTCTTCGGTGCTGGCGGTCACCAGCTTGCCCTCGGCGGTCACCAGCTCCAGCGAGACGAGGTTGTCGCAAGCCAGGCCGTAGGAGGGCGAGAGCCAGCCGATGCCGCCGCCCAGGGTAAGGCCGGCGACCCCGGTCTCGCTGATCAGGCCGCCGGTGGTGGCGAGCCCGAAGGCCTGGGTCTCGGCATCGAAGTCACCCCAGGTGGCGCCGCCCTGGGCCCTGGCACGGCGCCGCACCGGATCGACCTGGACCGCGCGCATGCCTGAGAGGTCCAGCATCAGCCCGCCGTCGCAGACCGCGTTGCCGGCAACGTTGTGGCCGCCACCGCGCACCGACAGCAGCAGGTCGTGTTCCGCCGCGAAGCGGACGCCCGCCATCACGTCGGCAGTGCCGGCCGCACGCAGGATGCAGCCCGGCCGCCGGTCGATCATGGCGTTCCAGATCCGCCGCGCCGGCTCGTAACCGGGATCCAAGGGGAAGAGCAGTTCGCCGCGGAGCTCGCTGCGCAGTGGCTCGAAAGCCTCGAGTGGCAAGGCGAGCGATCGGCGGTCCAGGGTCAGCATCGACACCGAAGCCATCGTGACGTTCCATCCTGACGGCTCGCCACGACACCGCACGGGCTTGCCTTTCGAACCAGACGTCATGAGCCTAGCACAGCGCCGGACCGGCGACGACGCTTTCCAGAGGTCCGGCGCAACCCCGCCCGATGAAAGCCTCGACCATGACCCTGCCCGATCCAAGAGAGCCCTATCCCGTCGTCCTGGAGGACGGCACTCGCGCCACCAGCACGGTCTTCCTGAACCGGGTGATCGACCACCCCAACATCGAGATCGGCGACTACACCTATTACAACGACCGCCACCCCTGCACGGACTACGCGGCCAGGATCGCCCCCTATCTCTTCCCCGGTATGCCGGAG
Source organism: Rhodospirillaceae bacterium N.6G (assembly GCA_046233115.1). Classification (GTDB taxonomy): domain Bacteria; phylum Pseudomonadota; class Alphaproteobacteria; order Kiloniellales; family JACOMY01; genus JACOMY01. The sequence goes on from JBJXHM010000003.1 coordinate 276,013, forward strand.
CGGCTGAAGATCGGACGCTTCTGCCAGATCGCCGAAGGCGTGCGCTTCATAACAGCTACAGCCAACCACCCCATGACCGGGATCTCGACCTTCCCCTTCGGCGTCTTCGACGCCAAGCGCTTCCCTGGCTATCGCAACAGCCTGCCGCGCGGCCGCGACACCCTGGTCGGCCATGACTGCTGGCTCGGCCGGGCAGCCTGCTTGCTGCCGGGCGCGGAACTGGGCTCGGGCGTGATCGTCGGCGCCGGCGCGGTGGTCGCCGGGCGCGTCCCCGACTATGCCGTGGTTGCCGGCAATCCGGCCAGGGTGGTGCGCCTGCGCTTTCCCGAGGCGACTATCGCGCGGCTCCTGGAGATCGCCTGGTGGGACTGGCCGGCCGAGCGGATCGAGCGCGCCATTCCGGCAATCGAAGGCGCCGACGTCGAGGCCCTGGAACGCGTCGCCGATCTCGACTAACACCGCACCTCACCAATAAAAATCGCACTCTTTTCAATAATATCCACTCACTGTTCCCGACATCAGGTCTTTCTGCTACTCTTCGACCAAAATCGAACCCCATTTTGGACCATTAGTTCGAAGCGGATGCCATAATAAAATTACAGGTGGAGAACAAGGCATGGCGACGATAACGGGAACCAACCTGGTCGACACACTGACAGGGACCGCTCAGGTCGATACGATCTTCGGATTGGGAGAAGACGACTGGCTATACGGGAAACTTGACTCGGATAGGCTCTATGGCGGTCCGGGAAGCGACTACCTCTTCGCCGGCGGCGGGAGCGACAGCTTCAATTTCGGTGGGGGCGGCAAGGACCGGCTCTACGGCGCCGGCGGGATCGACGCCCACTTCTACGGCGACATCGGCTCAGACCTCCTCTTTGCCGGCATCGGCAACGACCGCTCGTTCTTCGGTGGCAGCGGCAACGACAGGATCTACGGCGGCAGCGGCGATGACTCCGACCTCTACGGTGGCCACGGACAGGACCTGATCTTCGGCGATGCGGGCGACGACCTTCTACTCCATGGCCAGGACGGCGACGACACGCTCTATGGCGGCAGCGGGCAAGACACCATCCTTTGGGGCGGCAGCGGCATCGACCTCATCTACGGGGAGTCGGCGAGCGACAGCAGCCTGAGCGGCGGGGCCGGTGATGACCGGATCTTCGGCGGTCAGGGCGCCGATGTCTCGCTGAGCGGCGGGGCCGACATGGACAGCCTTTTCGGCGACAGCGGCGCCGATAGCTACCTGCTGGGCGAGAACGGCGACGACCTGATCTTCGGCGGGGAGGGAGAGGACAACTCCCTTGACGGTGGTTCGGGCGTCGACCTGATCTACGCCGGCAGCGGCGCCGACGAGTACCTTTGGGGCGGAAGCGGAGAAGACCTCCTCTACGGTGGTTCCGGCAACGAGTTCTGGTTCTTCGGCGGCGACGACAAGGACCTGCTGTTCGGCGACGACGGAAACGACGTCAATCTCTTCGGCGGAAACGGTGACGACATGCTCTACGGCGGCAGTGGAATCGACGCGGGGTTCCGTGGCGATTCCGGCAGCGACAGGGTCTTCGGCGGCAGCGGAACCGATCGCTTCATCCTGGGAGGATCAGGCGTCGATCTCGTCTATGGCGGTCCGGGCGACGACCTCCTGGAGGGTAACGACGGAACGGACACGCTCTTCGGCGGCGGCGGTCCCGAATACATCCTGCGAGAAGGCTCCGGCGACGGCACCCTCTTCGGCGGCGAGGGCGACGACGAGAGCCTGATGGGCAACGACGGCGCGGACCTCATCTACGGTGACGAAGGCGATGACCGAACCCTGGACGGAGGAACGGGGGCGGACATCGTCTATGGCGGCCTCGGAAACGACGCCGAGATCCTGGGTGGCGCGGGCGACGACACGCTCTATGGCGGATCAGGCCTCGACACCATGGCCGGTGGTCTGGACGACGACGACCTGCGCGGCCTCTCGCAGGCGGACAGCATGAAGGGCGACAGCGGCAACGACACCCTGCGCGGCCAGGAGGGCGACGACCTGCTCACTGGTGACAGCGGCAGCGACACCCTGTTCGGCGACGAGGGCATCGACACGGCCTACGGCGGCGACGGCAGCGACCGGCTGGGCGGCGGCTCGGGGGCCGACCTGCTCTACGGCCAGACCAGCAGCGATCGCCTGAACGGCGGCAGCGGCGTCGATCTCGCCGACGGCGGCAAGAACAACGACACCTTCATCGTCGACACTGCCGATGACGTGGTCCGCGAGACCGCGATGGGCGGGCCGGAGGACGTGCTGCGCTCCGACGCCGCCGCCTATACCCTGTCGAATGCCCCGGACGGCTACATCGAGCGCGCCAACCTGAACGAGGAGGCCGGCGCCGCCAGCCTGGTCGGCAACATTCGCGACAACACCCTGGTCGGCAACTCCGCGAGCAACGAGCTGTTCGGAGGCAGCGGCAACGACATCCTGAACGGCCGCAGCGCCGGCGATACCGCCGCCGGCGGCTCGGGCGACGATACCTTCGTGGTCGACACCGCGACCGATCTCGTCATGGAGCTCTCCGGCGAAGGCGTGGATCTGGTGCGCGCGGAGACCGACTTCACCCTGCCCGACGGCACCGCGACGGCCTTCATCGAGAACCTGCGCATGCAGGGCCAGAAGGGCAGCATCGACGGCGCCGGCAACAGTCTCGCCAACACCATCGAAGGCAACACCGGAGACAACACCCTCCATGGCCTATCCGGCGACGACCGGATCGAGGCGGGTGCCGGGGACGACAGGCTCTACGGTGGTTCCGGCAACGACCGGATCGAGGGCGAGAGCGGCGCCGATACCCTGCAGATGGAGACCGGTGAGGTGGCCTTCGGCGGCTCCGGCAAGGACTCCTTCTTTTTCGACGGTCAGAGCCTCGGCCTCTCCGGTTCCGGCGGGCCGCTGGTCCGCGACTTCGACGGCGAGGACTTCGGCGCCGCCAACGGCGACGACAAGCTGGTCTTCGCCACCGGGCTCGAGGTCGGCAGCTTCACCTACCTCGAGGCCGGCAGCTTCACCGGCGGCGGCGACAGCGAGGCCCGCTTCAACGGCAGCCAGGAGGTCCAGGTCGACAGCGACGGCGACGGCAGCAGCGACATCGCCTTCGAGATCTCAGGCCTCACCGCCGCCAGCGCCCTCACCGCCACCGACTTCCTCTGGCTGTAACAGAGGGATCAGACCGTCGCCACCGGGGTGGCCGGCGAACCCACGGCGTTGGGCAGGCGCAACGGCGGGGCGGTCAGCAGGAAGCGGTTGCGCCCGGCCCCCTTCAGCCAGGCTGCCAGCTCCTCGAACCACCAGAGTTCGCCCAGCGGCAGGCCCAGGCGGAAGAGGCAGTGCTCGTGCAGCGGCAGCGCCGCGCAGGGCCCGTCGTTATGCTTGGCCGGGACGCCCTCGACCGCGTAGTTATCGGCCACCAGCGCGGCAATCCCGCTCTCGGTGATCCACTCCTGCAGGCCCTTGTCGCGGCCATCCAGCACCGCGTAGCCGCGCAGCAGGATCTCGGGGTCGGGATCGCCGCCCATCTCCAGGACCGCATCGCCGAAGCCTGTGTAGAGACAGAGGATATCACCCGGCTCCACCGTGACGTTCTGCGCCTTCATCGCGGCTTCCAGGTCGTCGCGACCGACGTAATGGCGGGGCGCGCCGTAGATGGACTTCAGATCCACCAGGACGCCGCGGCTCTGGGTGGCCTTCACCGCCTGCTTGTCGATGCCGAGCGCGACGGCGCCGGCACCCTCCAGCGGGCTCTGGACGTCCACCCCGGCGCGGAAGCCGTTGTAATAGACCTGCTCCTTGTTGCCGTCGCCGTAGCAGTCGAAGTGGCTGCCGACATGGGCCAGCGAGTCCCACTGGGTGGAGTACTGGGTGTAGAGCAGGACCGCGTCGTCCGAGATCACATCGGTCAGGTCCTGGCGGCCGGTATAGGAGGCCATGCCGGCGACCGGGCGGTTGTACATCGGCTTGGCCTCCGCCTCGGTCGGGCTCAGCTTGGGCGGATAGCGCCGGGCGTTCAGGATGTTGCCGCCAGGCAGGTCGAGCGGCAGGCTGAGACAGAAGCTGCGCCCCTCCTTGACCTCGCTCACTCCGCGCAGGACGGCCTCGGGCGTGATGAGGTTGAGACGCCCAAGCTGATCGTCCACACCCCAGTCGCCCCAGGTCGAGCCTTCCGGGCGCTGGGTCCAGCGCGGCTTGCTAGCGGTCATGTGATGCTCCTCCGGTCTTGTTCGCGTGTTCCTTGCCGGCCAGGTTTACCAGAGCGCCCCGCGCTCGCAAGCTTGTAGCCCGGCAAAGGATTGAAGACAGCAATGGCAATGCGCTTCTTGACGGCCCTCGTGTTCCTGTTCATCGCCGAGTCGGCCCTCGCCCAGCCGGCACTGGCAGAGACCCTGCACTTCCAGGACCCCTGGCCCGACCCGACGGCGACACAAGGCCAACGCCTGACCTTCGAGAGCCGCAGCCCCTTCGCCTTGAATGCGCTCGACGAGGCGCGGCCGACCGAGGCCCAGGCCCGGCTCTACCTGCCCCCCGGCGCCAGCGCCGAGCATCCCGTGCCGGCCGCCATCCTGCTGCACGGCGCCGGGGGGGTGCAGAGCACGCGCGAGCTGACCTACGGCCCGCAGCTCGCCGCGCAAGGCGTCGCCGCCCTGGTGATCGACAGCTTCGCCCCCAGGCGCGACTTCGCCTCCGGCTTCTTCGAGCGGCTCTTCAACGTGACCGAGGTGATGCTGCTGGCCGACGCCTACGCCGGTCTCTCCTATCTGGCCGGCCTGCCGGAGATCGATGCCGACCGGGTGGCGCTGATTGGCTTCTCCTATGGCGGCATGGCCAGCGTGCTGGCCTCCTACCGGCAGGTTGCCGAGGCGCTGGCGCCCGGGGGACAGCGCTTCGCCGGCCATGTTGCCTACTACGCCCCATGCATCATCCGCGCCGAGGATCCCACCACCACCGGCGCCCCGCTGCTGCTGATGAACGGCGGCCGGGACGGTCTGCTCGACCCGGAGCGCTGCGCCGAGATCGAGCAGGACCTGGAGGCCGGCGGCTCCGCAGTGGAGATGATCGTCTATCCGGAGGGCATGCATCAGTGGGACGGCCGCTCGACCCGGCCCTGGCGACCAACCTACACCCTGGCGCCCTGCGCTTACCGCCTCTTGAAGGACGGCAGCGGCGAGGACGAGCGCACCGGCCTGCCGGTCTCTACCCCGCTGCTGCGGCGCGGTTCGCTGGCGCTCTGTGCCAGCAAGGACGGCTATCTCATCGGCCGCGACGACGCGATCCGCGCCCAGTCGAACCGCGCGCTGGCCGGCTTCCTCACCGAGGTGTTGAGCCCGGCACGGCCTTGACCGCCACGCGCGGGCCGTAGGAGGCTCACCCCATGCTCCGCATCGCCCTCGCCTCCCCGCCCTTCGCCGGCTCCATCGCCGGTGCGCTCGCCTGGGTCGAGCGCTCCATCGCCGAGGCGGCCGCCGCCGGCGCCGACATCGTCTGCTTCCCGGAGAGCTACATCCCCGGTCTGCGCGGCCAGGAGGGCCAGATCGAGCCACACGATCCCGCCGGCCTCCGCGCCGCCCGCGCGCGGGTCTGCGACCTGGCCAGGGAGGCCGGGATCATGGTCGTCCTGCCGATGGACTGGGACAGCCCGCACGGTATCCTGATCGCCGCCTTCGTGATCGGCGCCGGGGGCGAGATCCAGGGCTGGCAGACCAAGACCCAGATCGCACCTGAGGAAGAGGCCCACTACGTTGCCGGCAGCGGCAGGCAGCTTTTCACGGTCAAGGGCGTCCCCTTCGGTATCGCCATCTGCCACGAGGTCTGGCGCTATCCGGAAACGGTACGCTGGGCCGCGGTGCGCGGCGCCAAGCTGGTGTTCCAGCCCTTCCAGTCCGGCAGCGAGATCGCCGGTCCCCAGCCCTCCCGCTGGGGCGAACTGGACCAGCCGATCTTCGAGAAGGCGATGGCCTGCCGCGCCGGCGAGAACTCGATCTTCCTCGCCAGCGTGAACTACGCCCACCGCTTCCAGGACGCGGCCACCAGCCTGATCGGACCGGATGGCTCCTGCCGCCAGCACCTGCCCTACGGTGAAGGCGGCCTGCTGGTCGCCGACATCGACCCCACGGCCGCCAGCGGGCTCTACGCCAGCCGCTACGCGCCGGAGCGCTACGGCGAGGCCGCCCCCACCAACTGAGTGGCGGCTGTCTCGGCCAGCACTGCGAGCAGGCGGTCCAGTGCGTCGTCCAGTTCCGCCTCGCTGAAGGCGCAGAAGCCGAGCAACAGTCCGTTGACCGACGCCCCGCCGCTGCAGAACTGCGACAGCGGCCGGATCGCCAGGCCGCGCCGCTCGGCAGCCCGCACCACGGCGACATCGGACAGCTCCGGCTTCAGGCGGAAGGCGACCTGCATGCCCGCCTGGTGATCCTTGAAGTCACCGTAGGCGGCGAAGTCGGCCGCCAGCCGGCCGAGCAGGAACTTCCGCCGATCGCCGTAGATCCGGCGCATGCGGCGCAGGTGGCGATAGAAGTCGCCCTTGTCGATAAACTCGGCCAGCGCCTGCTGCGGCAGCAGCGAGGCCTTCATGCCGATCCGCGCCAGGGTCTCGGAGAAGCGGGGCAGCAGCGCCTCCGGCACGATGACGTAGCCGAGCCGGAGCGCGTTGGAGAAGATCTTGGAAAAGCTGCCAACGTAGATGGTGCGGCTCAACCGGTCGAAGCCCGCCATCGCCGGGATCGGCCGGCCGGCATAGCGGAACTCGCTGTCGTAGTCGTCCTCGACGATCCAGCTATCGGACTCGGCCGCCCAGGCGGCGAAGGCCAGACGCCGGCTGGGCGAGAGCGCGCCGCCGAGCGGGAACTGGTGCGAGGGCGTCAGCACCGCAAGCCTTGCCCGCTCCCCGTCGCGCGGCAGGCGGGCACCGCCCTCGTCGATCGGCAGGAATAGCCGTCCCAGTCCCAGCGCGGCCACGAAGTCGCGCAGCGGCGGATAGCCGGGGTCCTCCAGCGCGATGCTGTCGCCCGGTGCGGCCAGGGCGTGCAGACAGAGCTCCAGCGCGTCGCCCGAGCCGGCGGTGATGAACACCTGCTGCGGCGAGGCCTCGATACCCCGCCACTCGGCGACATGCTGGGCGACCGCCCGGCGCAACGCCGGATTGCCTAGGTGGGTGGCGCCGACCAGCATGGCCTTCGGGTCGGTGCGACAGACCCGCGAGACCGCCTTGGCCCACTGGACGTAGGGAAAGAGCCGCATGTCGGGTTGGCCGGCCTTGAAAGGACGCGGCGGGCGCGCGGTCTCCTCGGCCGCACCCGCAGGCGGCTCTGCCGGCGGGGCCTCCAGCTCGATCTGGCCGACCGGACAGACCTCGTAGCCCGAGCCCGGGCGGCCGAGCAGGTAGCCCTCGGCGACCAGCTGCTCGTAGGCCGTGACCACGGTCGAGCGCGAGACCCCCAGCTCGGTGGCGAAGACCCGCGTCGGCGGCAGACGCGTGCCCTCGCGCAGCTCGCCTTGCGCCACCTGGCTGCGGATCTCGCGGCAGATCTGCTCGAAGATCGGCAGGCCGCTGCCGCGGGTGATGGAAAAGCCCATCCAGGGCGCTTGCTTCATGAAGTGGTCTGCTCGTCTTTATCGTTTTTGGACGTTAACATGAGGCCGCAAGACGGACAATCTGCGCCTCGACGAGCATCTGGGAGAGAAAGATGGTACAGCGCCTCAACGACTTCGGACAGCCGATCGGCAGCGCTCTGCCGGACTGGAGCGGCAAGGCGCCGCCGCCGCGAACCGCCATGGCCGGCCGCTTCTGCAGCGTCGAGCCGCTGGATCCCATCCGCCACGGCCACGACCTCTTCGCGGCCTATAGCCTGGACCCGGAGGGCAAGCTCTGGACCTACATGAGCGTCGGCCCCTTCAAGGCCGAGGCCGACTTCCAGGCCTGGCTGAAGACCGCAGCCGAGAGCAGCGATCCCCTGTTCCACGCCATCGTCGATGCGGCGAGCGGCAAGGCCGTGGGCATTGCCTCTTACCTTCGCATCGTCCCGGGCTTCGGCGTGATCGAGGTCGGCAACATCTGCTTCTCGCCGCTGCTGCAGCGCAAGCCGGCGGCGACCGAGGCCATGTACCTGATGATGGCCCGGGCCTTCGACGAGCTGGGTTACCGCCGCTACGAGTGGAAGTGCGACTCCCTGAACGCCCCCTCGCGGCAGGCGGCCCGGCGCTTCGGCTTCAGCTACGACGGCCTCTTCGAGCAGGCACTGGTCTACAAGGGCCGCAACCGCGACACCGCCTGGTACTCCCTGCTCGACCGCGACTGGCCGGCGACCAAGCGCGCCTTCCAGGCCTGGCTCGACCCGGCCAACTTCGACATCAAGGGCCAGCAGCGCCGCTCGCTGTCGGACCTGATGGGATTGGAGCGGGGGTGAGCAGAGGCGCTTGGAGCAGGATAGCGTCAAATCGAAACGGTTCGACGTCACCCTGCCCTACACGTTTGAAACATAGAGCGGATTCACGCGATCAGGTGGTTCCACCTGATCGCGATCCGCTCTAAAGCGCCTCCGCCTCCACGAAGGTCTCGTTGTAGCAGGCGCCGCGCTCGATGTCGGTGCGCAGGTCGGCGGGGATCAGCGCGTTGGCGGTGAAGCCGGTCTCACTGGTCTCGCGCCAGGCGCCCTTGGGCGAGTAGAGCACGCCCTCGCGCACCGCATCGGTCACCACAAGGCGGAACGTGACCACGCCGCGGGCATTGCGCAGCAGGACGCCGTCCCCCTCCTTCAGACCGCGCGCCGCGGCGTCGGCCGGGTGCATCTCCACCACCTCCGGCCCCTTGGAGGCGGCGCAGCCGCCGAAGGTGGCATTGGTCCGCTTCGCCGAGGAGGGAGAAATCAGCACCAACGGCAGCGCCTGCGGGACGGGATCGTAGCGCGGCACGCCATAGCCGAAGCGGGCCTCCAGATCCTCCGAGAAGAGCTCGATCTTGCCCGACCTGGTGGCCGGCAGGACGCTGTCGCACATGATCAGCTCTTGCCCGTCCGGCCGCGTCATGCGGATCGCCTGGGTCAGCGAGATCTTGCTGGGCCGCACACCGCCGAAACGCGGGTCTGCGCCATCCATGGCCTCATCCATCAGCTCGGCGTCGCTCGCCGTGAAGGCCGGCTCGTCATAGCCGAAGCGCGCCGCCAGCCGGCGGAAGATCTCGGTGTTGGGCAGCGACTCGCCGACCCGCGGGATCACCGGGGCCGCGCGCTGGACGTAGTCCTGGCCATAGGCGCCGTAGATGTCGTCGTACTCGAAGTGGCTGGCCGCCGGCAGGATCACGTCGCAGTAGGCCAGGGAATCGGTCATCACCACGTCTGAGCCGGCGACGAAGAGGTCCTCGCGCGACAGCGCCTCGATCACCCGCTTCTGGTCGGGATGGGTGGCGACAGGGTTGTGGTTGTAGATCATGGTCGCCATCAGCGGCGGATCCAGGTCGGGATCCAACAGCTTCTCGGCCATGTCGACGATGTTGATCGTGCGCGTGCCCGGCGGGATCAGGTCGGTGCGCTGCAGCCGCCCCTGCGTCTTGGGCGCGCTGACGCCGGACTTGGCGATGACGCCGGCACCCAGCCGGCCGTGGTTGCCGGTCAGCGCCTGCAGCGCCATGGCGGCCCTGAGCCCCGAACCACCGCTGTGGCCGCGTTCGATGCCATTGCCGAAGGAGGCCGCCACGTTTTTCGCCACAACGAAGAGCGAGGCCAGTTCGTCGAACTGGGCCGCCGGAATGCCGCAGAGATCCTCGACCTCGGCCACGCCATAGCGCCGGGCCTCGGCCATGAAGGCCTCGAAGCCGATGGTCCAGCGCGCAATGAAGTCCAGGTCCAGCGCGCCGCGCCGCTCCAGCTCGGCGGCCAGCGCAAGCGCCAGGACCACGTCGCGGCCCGGCCGGATCTGCAGGTAGAGGTCGCACTGCTCGGCCACCTTGATGCGCTTGGGGTCGATGATCACGACCTTGGCACCCTTCTCCCGCGCGCTGTTCAGCACCCGCATGAGATGCAGGTTGGAGACGGTGACGTTGTTGCCCCAGACCAGGATCAGGTCGGCGTGCACAGCCTGCTCAGGCGGCATGCCGGGCGCATTGCCGAAGAGGCTGGTGTAGGCCGTGCCGCGCACCGCGCCGCAGAGCGGCCCGCGGTTCAGCAAGCTGGCCCCCATCTTGTGGAAGAAGCGGCGGTCCATCGAGCCGCCGGCCAGTTCGCCATGCGGTCCGGCGTAGTTGAAGGGAATGACCGACTGCGGCCCATGCGTGGCGATGGCCCTGGAGAAGCCCTCGTAGACCAGGTCGATCGCCGCCTCCCAGCTCACCCGCTCGAAGCGGCCGGAACCGCGCGGCCCGACCCGCCGCAGCGGATGCAGCAGGCGGCCCTCGCCATGCACGAACTCCGGATAGTAGCGGGCCACCTTGTTGCAGACCACGCCCTCGGTATAGGGGTTGGCGCTCGAGCCCTTGACCTCCAGCAGCTTGCCGTCGCGGACCTGCACGGTCAGGCTGCAGGTATCCGGGCAATCCAGCGGGCACACGCTGGGCAGGATCTCGGCACTCTCGTGCTTGACCATCTTCGGGCCTCCTTCGGCTGGCGAGCTTCGCGTAAGCTAGCGCCTGCCATGGCGGTCCAAAATGTCCAAAAAGGGAAAAAATCGGCAGACCAATTCCGTATCGAACCGGCCTCTCAGCCGCCGGTCATGGCCTTCAGGTCGCTGCGGACCTCGGCGGCGGTGGCGGGGCGGTTGCCGTGGGCGGCGACCGCAGCGAGCGCCGTCTCCAGCCACCAGCCGTTGCCCTCGCGCGTGCCCAGCGGTGCGTCCTCCAGGCCGACCCTGAGGTGCCCGCCCATCCGCATCACCGCCGGGAAGAGCCCGCGCAGGTCGCCGCCCAGGGCCGCCGCCATCCAGGGCGCGGCCGAGTGCTCGCCGTGCAGCAGGCGGTGATAGGCGGTCAGATAGAACTCCTCCGGCGGGAAGGAGAAGGTGAAGTCCTGGCTGAACAGCACCCGGTAGATCGGCAGTGGCACCGGCCGTCCGGCCTGGTGCAGGGCCCGGTAGAGTGCCGAGCCCAGGCGAATGAAGCCCGGCTCGTAGCAGGCGAAGGAGGGATGGAAGCCCCAGTACGCCGCCAGTTCCAGACCGTAGCGGACATGCTCTTCCGGATTGGCGTGGATGAAGCCCGGCCGCCCGGACATCAGCTCGCGGTAGAGCGCGAAGTTGGCCGAGCCGGGATCGACGATCGACCACTCGATCAGGCCGCGTTCGGCCAGGGCCTCGACCGCGGCGAAGCGGACCTCGGGGCTCAGTGGATCGGGTGAATCGGCGCTGCCGGACAGCGGGACCGTGGGATAGACGATGGCATCGACCTTGGCCCTGATGCCCTCGATGATACGGGCGTAGGTCTGCCAGTCGTCGCGCTGGCGCCCGGTCTCAACGTCGTAGGCATGAATATGCACGATGGCGGCGCCGGAGCGCACGCAAGCGACCGCCTCGTCGATGATCTCCTCGGGCGTGATCGGGATCAGGGGCTGACGGTCCCGCCCCCAGGGTCCGTTGATCGCCGCCTCGATCCAAACGGCTCGAGCCATGGTCACTCCTCATCACGGTCCTCTGGGCGAGAGCATAGGCGATTGCCGCCAGCCCGGCATCTCCCGAAGTGCGTGCGATGCTTGGTCTCCTCCCTGCGTCTCGCTATAGAGGCGGAGCCACATCCAAGGAGCGACCATGAGCGCCATGCCCGCGGACCTGCCCGGTCTGGTCATCTTCGACTGCGACGGCGTCCTGGTGGATACCGAGAGCGTCGGCGGAGCCGTGCTGCAGGCCATGCTCTCCGCACGCGGCGAGGTGCTGGAGATGGCGGAGATCGACCGCCGCTACCGTGGCCGCAAGCTGGAGGACATCGCCGACGGTTTCCTGGCGGAGCACGGCCTACCGCCGGACCCCACCTTCGGAAACGAGATTCGCCAGGCGATCCACGCCGCCCTGGCCGAAGGGGTCGAGGCCATCCCCGGCGCGGTGGCGTTGGTGCACCGCGTCCAGGCGGCCGGCCTGCCCTGCTGCGTCGCCTCCTCCGGCGCGCTGGAGAAGATGCACATCACCCTGGGCCAGGTCGGCCTGCTGCCGCTGCTGGAAGGCCGGCTCTTCTCCGCCGCCGAGGTGCCGCGCGGCAAGCCGGCGCCCGACATCTTCCTGCACGCCGCCGCCGGCATGGGGTTCGCCCCGGAGCTGGCGGTGGTGATCGAGGATTCGCCGGCCGGCGTCACCGCAGCGCGGGCCGCGGGCATGCGCGCCATCGGCTACAGCGCCGGGCGCCCGCACGAGGCCGAGGCCCTGGCCGCCGCCGGTGCCGAGACTGTGGCCGCTCTGGCCGAGGTCCCCGCCCTGATCGGCCTTTAGCGCTTAGTAAAGCCCCGGCACGCCCAGGGTGGTCACCGAGTCCTGGGTCGGCGTGTAGTTGACCTCGCCGCTGTAATAGGTGTCCGGTCCGGTGCCCGGCTTGAAGGCTTCGTTGATCACGCGGCCGCCGCCGTCCGCCGCCGGCTGGCCGTTATCCAACGAGATCTTCATGAAGACCGTGTCGGGCGGCGCCTGGAAGTCCTTCTCCGGCCGGCCCTTCATCGCCGCCTTCATGAAGTCGGCGAAGATCGGTGCGGCCACGGTCGAGCCGGTATCGGAGCGCCCCAGGGTGCGCGGCTGGTCGAAGCCGACGAAGACGCCGGCCACCAGGTCGGGGGTGAAGCCGATGAACCAGACGTCGAAGTTCTCGTTGGTGGTGCCGGTCTTGCCGCCGGCCGGACGGCCGATCGAGGCACGGCCGGCACCGGTGCCGCGCTGGATCACGCCCTGCAGGATCGAGGTCATCTGATAGGCGGTGATGGGGTCGGTGACCTGCTCGCGGTCGTCGGCCAGGATCGGGACCGCCTGGCCCTTCCAGGCGACGTGGTTGCAGCCCTCGCAGGCGCGCGGGTCGTGGCGGTAGATCAGCTTGCCGTAGCGATCCTGCACCCGGTCGATCAGGCTGGCCTCGATCTTCTTGCCGCCGTTCACGATCATCGAATAGCCGGTCACCATGCGCACCAGCGTGGTCTCGGCCGAACCCAGCGCGGTGGAGAGCACCTGCGGCAGGTTATCGACCACGCCGAACTTCCGGGCGTACTCGGCGACCTTGGCCATGCCGACGGCGCGCGCCAGGCGCACGGTCATGAGGTTCCGCGATTTCTCGATCCCCACGCGCAGCGGGGTCGGGCCGTAGTAGCGGCCGGAGTAGTTCTTCGGCCGCCACTTCGGCAGCCCCGGCCCCTGGCTGATCTCGATCGGCGCATCCTGGATGATCGAGGCCGGGGTGTAGCCGTTGTCCAGCGCCGCCATATAGACGAAGGGCTTGAAGGAGGAGCCCGGCTGGCGCTTGGCCTGCGAGGCGCGGTTGAACTCGCTCTCCTTGAAGGACCAGCCGCCGGTCATCGCCAGCACCCGGCCGGTGTGCGGGTCCATCGCCACCAGGGCACCCTCGACGTCGGGTACCTGGCGCAGTGCGTAGTTGTTGTCGTCCTGATAGGTCTTGCCGTCCGGGGTCTCGGTGGTGTGCTCGACATAGACCACGTCGCCACGGTCGAGAACGTCGGAGGGCCTGGAGGGGCTGCCGCCGATCCTCTGGTCCGGCACCCAGGGCCGCGCCCAGGCGATCTCCGGACGCGGGATGACCCCAGTGGTGCCGTCGGCCAGGCCAATCAGCGCCTCGGCCTTGCCGGCCGAAGGATCGAGGACCACGGCGAGTTGCCAGTTCCGGGTCAGATCGATATCCGGTAGCGGCGCGACCTCCAGCTGGGTCAGGTTCTCCTGCCAGGCATCGGCATCGGCCAGCACCGGTTCGGGCGGCAGGGAGCGATCGCCCCTCGGATCGCCGCGACGGCGGTAGTTGGCACGCTCCTCGCGTGCCGCCTCGCGCTTCTCCGAGAGCCGGTTGAAGTCGGCCTCGTTGTCGACGAAGCGATAGAGCGCACCGCGCCAGCCGTGCCGGCGGTCATAGCGGATCAGCCCGCGACGCAGGGTCTCGTCGGCGATGGCCTGCAGGTGCGGGTCCAGGGTGGTGTGGACCACCAGCCCGCCCTCGTAGAGCCCCTTGTCGCCGAACTGCTTCTTGATCGCCCGGCGCACGTCCTCGGTGAAGTAGTCGGCCTCCACCGTCTGCGCCTGCTCGCGCGGGGTGACCACCAGGTCTTCCTTGCTGGCCTTGGTCGCCGCCTCCTGGCTCGCCCAGCCGTTGGCGGCCATGCGCGACAGCACCCAGTTTCGACGCGCAATCGCCGCCGCCTTGTGGCGCAGCGGATGGTAGTTCTCCGGCGCCTTGGGCAGCGCGCCCAGATAGGCGGCCTCGGCCAGGGTCAGCTCGTCCAGGGTCTTGTTGAAGTAGTTCTGCGCCGCCGCCACCACGCCATAGTTGCCCATGCCGAGGTAGATCTGGTTCAGGTAGAGTTCGAGGATCTTGTCCTTGGTCATCGTCTGCTCGATGCGGAAGGCGAGAATCGCTTCCTCGACCTTGCGGCCGACCGAGACCTCATTGGTCAGGAAGAAGTTCTTGGCCACCTGCTGGGTGATGGTGGAGGCCCCCTCCGGGCGCTGTCCCTTCAAGATCACCCGCTCGAAGTTGGTCGCCGCCGCGCGCACGATGCCGAAGATGTCGATGCCGGGATGGCTGTAGAAACTCTTATCCTCCGCCGCCAGAAAGGCGTCGACCACCTGCTCCGGCACCTCCTCGATCGGCACGAAGACGCGCCGCTCCAGCGCGAACTCCTCCATCAGCCGTCCGTCGCCGGAATGCACCCGCGTCACCATCGGCGGCGCATAGTCCAGCAGCTCGTCGGTATCCGGGACATTGTTACCGTAGACGTAGTAGAGGTACATGCCCCCACCCGCAACGAACAACACCGCCAGCAGGGCCATGCCGAGCAACGAACGGAAGACGATCACCAAAAACCTCATCTGGCCCTCTCGACGAGACCGCGCACAGGGGTAAGGCGCCACACGATACCACCCCCACTCCAGCCATGGCCCACCCTACCCGCGACTTAGGGCGGAAAAAGGCCAAAGCCATGGCGAGCGTGCAGTCCCCCGTCGGGGTGCAAGCCGTCGACGGTCACCCGTTTTGTGGCGATGGATACCTGGTCTTTAGATTAGCTCCATGGCGGGAGTAAGGCCAGCCGCAGCGGTTCAGAAGCCGCAGCTGTGGCCGCACTGCAACGTTCACGCTCGCGTGATGCCGCAGCCCGCAGTCAGCTCCGATTCACCGCCTCCTGCCAAAGGAAGAAGCTGTCGAGCGCACTGAGGATCGCCTTGGCGACCTTCTTGCGGTGCTGCTTACTGCGCAGCAGGCGTTCCTCGGAGCGGTTGGACAGGTAGCCGATCTCCAGCAAGATCGAGGGAACGGTCGGCGACTTCAGCACGCGAAAACCGGCGAAGCGATGGGTGTTGCGCAGCAGGGTGGTCTCCTTACCCAGCTCACCCACAAGCCGATTGGCGTAGTTCTTGGAGAGGTTCATTGTCTCGCGCCGCATCAGGTCGCCCAGGATGTGCGCCACCTGGTCGACGCTGGCTGCACCGGCCACCGCGTCGGCGCCGTTCTCCTTGGCCGCCAGGGCAGCGGCGTCGGAGTCCGAATCGGCCCCGCTTTCCGACAGGGTGAAGACGCTGGCGCCCTTGATTGACTTGTTCGAGTGGATGTTGGCGTGCAGCGAGATGAAGAGGTCGGCCTTGACCCGCTCGGCCTTGGCGTAGCGCTCGGCCAGCGGCAGAAAGATGTCGCGGTCGCGGGTCAGCATCACCCGGTAGCGGCCGCTGCGCTTCAAGGTATCTGCCAAGGTCTTGGCGAAGGCGAGCGTGATGTCCTTCTCCTGCGCGCCGGTGATGCTGATGGCGCCGGGATCGACGCCGCCGTGACCGGCATCGATGACGATCAGCGGCCGTGTGTCGGTGACCGGAATCGCGGTGCCGGTGCTGTGGTAGACCGCCTCGGGCAGAGGCTCCTTGGAGGTGATGGCCTTGCGCGCCTCGTCGGAGGCGAAGCTGGCCGAGTCGGTCGTCGCCACGTCGAAGTAGAGGCGATGCAGGCCCTTGTCATTCGGCGGCAAGACGGCGGCGCGCAGCACCTTCACTGGGCCGTCCAGGTCAAACACCAGCCGCGACAGGCCCGGAGCGAAGAGGCCCGAGCGCAAGGCCTTCACCATCGGCAACTGGGGTTGATCGCTGTCCGGTAGCTTGAAGGTCACCTCCGGCAGATCGACGACCAGGCGCGGTGGATCGGGCAGAGTGAAGATCGCGTAGGGCAGCGGTTCGCTCAGGTCCAGTACGAAACGGGTATAGTCGTCGTGCGTGCCGCTGCGCGGCGCCTCGACGCTGGGTTTGGCCGCAGCGGTCCCGGCCGCGAGGATCGCGATCAAGAAAATGTGCAGCCAAAGACGAACCATCGGGACGATGCCACTCCCACCGAATCGACCGGCGACGAGCGCGCACCTGAAATGAGACCGCGCGACTCGAGGCCTGATCTGTCTAGCTAGATCTCCGACTCCACACAAAAAAGCAAGCGGAAAGCACTCAGATTGCATCATTTCTTGGAATTCCGTGCAGTCGCGCCACAGGCAGAGCCCCCGACCGGAGGGCGCAGCCTTGCCGATCTCTCGGCGCGCATGTCAGTCAAGCGGGATCGCCGCCATCAAACGCTTGATCACCATGACCTTGCCGTCATAGATTTCCAGGTAGGTTACAAACCGCTGTGGTGCAGAGACCTGGGATAGGCCACATAAAGGAATGCGTGGCATCGACCGGGTCGCACACGCGGACAACCGCAAGGGGACGAGCGAGCTGCCAGACTACTTGGCCGATGCTGTTCGTTCTGGGCAAGCGGCATAGCCAAGCCTGTCCGACGGAACCGCCTTTTCGGCAGCGGGGCTGCCAGGAAAGCGGGCTGGAGGGCTGGTTCCCTGTCGATCCCGAAATCGAGGCGAGAAGGAAGAGCTACGGGGTTGCCATGCAGAGTGTAGAGAGACCTGGAAGCATGGCACCGAACTCCGCTCGCCAATCCGCAATAGCCTACGCCCCGCGCGCGGCCCGCTTGCCGCTGCGCGACGGCGCACTGGAGTTCCGCCTTTATGAAGAAGTTTATGCTGATCGACGCGAGCGATCCGGCCGAGACCCGGGTGGTCGTTACCAAGGATGATCGCGTAGAGGAATTCGACCGAGAGATCGGCAGCCACGCCCAGATCAAGGGCAACATCTATCTGGCGAAGGTAACGCGGGTCGAGCCCTCGCTGCAGGCTGCCTTCGTCGACTACGGCGGCAACCGTCACGGCTTCCTGCCGTTCAGCGAAATCCATCCCGACTACTACCGCATCCCGATCGCGGACCGCGAGGCGCTGCTGGCCGAGGAAGCGGCGATCAAGGCTGCCGCCGAGGCCGACGAGGAGGACGACGAAGACGAGCCTCTCTCCGCCGCCGAGGAAGACGAGGGCGAGGAAGACGAGGGCGAGGAAGACGAGGGCGAGGAAGACGAGGGCGAGGGCGAGGAAGACGAGGGCGACGACGAAGAGGAGGCCGAAGAGGGCGACCCACAGAGCCTGAGCGCCGCCGAAGAGTCCGATTCCGCCCCCGAGGCCGAGAGCGCGGCCAAGGCCGCCGAGGAGAGCGACGCGGCAGAGGCTGCCGAGCCCGAGCTCGGCGGGGCTGCCGAGGACAGCGCGGGCCTGGCTGACGGCAGTGGCAGCGACCGCAGCATGCCGATGACGGCCAAGAGCGGCGATCAGCTCAGTGCCGACCCGGAAGAGACCCTGCCCGCCACAGCGAGTGACGAGGAGGCACAGCCGGAAGCCGAGGCAGCCGCTGCGCCGGTCGAGGAAGCCCAGGCCGAAACCGAGGCAGCCGCTGCGCCGGTCGAGGAAGCCCAGGCCGAAACCGAGGCAGCCGCTGCGCCGGTCGAGGAAGCCCAGGCCGAAACCGAGGCAGCCGCTGCACCGGTCGAGGAGGCTCAGGCCGAAACCGAGGCAGTCGCTGCACCGGTCGAGGAGGCTCAGGCCGAAACCGAGGCAGTCGCTGCACCGGCTGAAGAGACTCAGCCCGAGGCTGAGGGAGCTGTCGCGCCGGTCGAGGAAGCTCAGCCGGAAGCCGAGGCGGTCGTAGCGCCGGTCGAGGACACACAGCGCGAGGCCGAGACGGCCGCGATGCCGGCCGAAGAGGCTCAGCCCGAAACCGAGTCGGCTACGGAAAGCGAAGAGGCTGAAGCAGAGGACGCTGGCGCCGAGGCGAGCGCCGAGCAGTCCGGCTCCGAGGGCGGATCCAAGCCGAGTTCCTCTCGGCGCAGCCGTTCCCGGCGCGGCGGTCGGCGCTCCAGCCGCAGCCGGGGCCGCAAGGACAGCGGCGAGGAGCAGAGCGAGACCAAGGAAAAGGCAGCCAGCGACGGCGAGGACGAGGCCGCACCGCGCGAGGCCATCGTCGAGATCGAGCAGGAGACCCAGGTCGACACCCTGGACGGCGACGAGATCGAGGACGCCGCGCGCCGGCGCGCCAAGCTGCTGCGCCGCTACAAGATCCAGGAAGTGATCAAGCGCGGCCAGATCATGCTGGTCCAGGTCTCCAAGGAAGAGCGCGGCAACAAGGGTGCGGCGCTGACCACCTACCTCTCCCTGCCCGGCCGCTACTGCGTGCTGATGCCGAACACGGCACGGGGCGGCGGTATCAGCCGCAAGATCGGCTCCAGCAGCGACCGCAAACGTTTGAAGCAGGTGCTGAGCGAGCTGAACATCCCGGACGGGATGGCGGTGATCGTGCGCACCGCCGGCAGCGAGCGCAGCCGCACCGAGATCCGCCGCGACTACGACTACCTGATCCGCCTCTGGGGCCAGATCCGCGAGAGCACCCTGCAGGCCAAGGCGCCGGCGCTGATCTACGAGGAAGGCAACATCATCAAGCGGGCGATCCGCGACCTCTACACCAGCGACATGTCCGAGATCCTGGTCGAGGGCGAGGAGGGATACAAGGCCGCCAAGGCCTTCATGCGCAACCTCATGCCGAGCCACGCCCGCAAGGTGCAGCTCTACAAGGAGCGCAGCCTGCCGCTGTTGCAGAAGTACAAGGTGGAATCGCAGCTCTCCGGCATGTTCCTGCCCGAGGTGCAGCTCCGCTCCGGCGGCTATCTGGTGATCAACGTGACCGAGGCGCTGGTCGCCATCGACGTGAACTCCGGCCGGGCGACGCGCGAGCGCCACATCGAAGAGACCGCGCTGAAGACCAACCTGGAGGCGGCCGAGGAGGTCGCCCAGCAGCTCCGCCTGCGCGATCTGGCCGGCCTCATCGTCATCGACTTCATCGATATGGAGGAGAACCGGCACAACCGCGAGGTCGAGCGGCGCCTGAAGGAGGCGATGAAGGCCGACCGCGCCCGCATCCAGCTCGGCCGCATCAGCCCCTTCGGCCTGCTGGAGCTGTCGCGCCAGCGGCTGCGACCCAGCCTGGTCGAGACCGCGATGGTGACCTGCCCGCACTGCAGCGGCACCGGGCGCCTCTACTCGCCCGAGACCGCGGCCATGACCCTGCTGCGCGCCATCGTCGAGGAAGGCGGGCGGCGCTACGGCGGCGAGATGGTGGTGACGGTACCGACCGCGGTCGCGCTCTACCTGTTGAACCACAAGCGCGACCAGCTCGCCGCCGAGGAGGAGCGCTTCGGCCTCGTCATCCGGGTCGAGGTGGACGACAGCCTGAGCGGCCTGCAGCACCGGATCGAGCGCATCGGCGGCTCCCGGCGGCCGCCACCGCGCAGCGATGCCCGCAGTGACTCCCGGGGCGACTCCCGCAGCCTGGACCAGGACGAGGTCGAGGAAGAGATCGAGGAGATCGAGCAGGAGGAGGCAGAGGAGGAGGCTGCCGAGAGCGAGGCGGACAGCCAGTCCGCCGAGGACGAGCGTGGCGAGGGCGACCGCAGCGAGGGCGACTCGCGTCGCCGCCGGCGCCGCGGCAAGCGCGGCGGACGCCGTCGCAGCCGCCGCTCGGGCGATGAGCAGCAGGCCTCGGACGGCGAGCAGCAGGACGAGGACGCCGAGGAGCAGAGCGACGAGGCGAGCGACGAGGCCAGCGAGACCCTAGCCGAGCAGCCGCAGGAGACGGACGCAAGCGCTGAGGCCGAGGCGAGCAGCGTCGAGCCGGCCGAGACGGAAGCCGCCGCGGAGCAGCCTCAGGAGGCCGCCAGCGCTCCCGAGGAGAGTGAAGCCCCCAAGGAGGGTGAAGCCCCTGTGGCCCCGGAAACCGCCGAAAGCGCGCCGGCAGAGGCCGCACCGCAGACGGACGGCGCCGCGGAGCCCGAGGCCGAAGCGGCAGGCGGCCAGGAGGAGAGCCCCGAGGCTCACGCGGAGGAGAGCCAGGAGGAGGAGAGCGACGAGGCGCCGGAGCCGCAGTCCTCCAACTTCTCCGTGGTCACCGCCCCCGATCCGGACCGTCCGAAGCGCCAGGGCTGGTGGAACCGCCTGGTGCGCTAGTGCAGGACGTCGTCAAATCGAGACGCTCTACCGCCGGCGCCCTGCTCTCTATTTATGAAAGTTGAGTAGACCCGGCACACGAAAAACTAATGGGGCGGGGATGCTGAGGCTTCCCCGCCCCTTCTCGTTTCAAGTTCTCCCCTCGACAGCGTCCCGTCTGTCGCCGCGCGGACATTTCCGCTATACCTTTCAGGGCGTGCCGACAGGTCTCTCGAGTGATCGAGGGCCTGTTGCCTAGACTTGAGGGTTTGGCCCATGGTCCCGGTTCGCACACTGGCACAGGCCGCAGATACGCGTCGTCCGGCGGTCGGAGGGCTGTTCAGAAAGTATGTCCTTCTGTTCGGCTCGGTGGTCTCTCTGTTGTTGCTTGTCAGCGGGTTGCTCCAGACCTGGTTTTCATCGCAGGAGCTTGACGCGTTCATCGTCAAGCTACAGCACGAGCAAGCGAATTCCGCGGCGAGCAAGATCGGCCAGTTCATCGAGGAAATTGCCGATCAGATCGGCTGGACCACACAGCTTCCCTGGACCGCGGCCTCGCTGGAGCAGCGCCGATTCGATGCGCAGCGCCTGCTCCGCCAGGTTCCCGCGATCACCGAACTGACGATGATCGACGGCGACGGCAAGGAACAGGCCCGCGTGTCGCGGCTGTCGCTGGACGTCTTGGGAAGCGGCCAGGACTACGCGCACGATCCGGGCTTCACGCAGGCTCTGGCGAACGGCATCTGGTTCGGTCCGGTCTATTTTCGCCATGAGTCGGAACCCTACATGTCGATCGCGGTCGCCGGTAACCGCCGCAGTGCCGGCGTGAGCATCGCGGCGGTCAATCTGAAGTTCATCTGGGATGTCGTCTCACACATTCGGGTCGGCACGCAGGGGACGGCCTATGTCGCGGATCAGGACGGCCGGCTGATCGCCCATCCCGACATTGCGCTGGTTCTGCGGAAGACCGACCTCTCGGGGCTGCCGCAGGTCCGCGCGGCCATCGAGAAGGCGAACAGCCCCGCAGACAGCTCCGCAGACGGAGGCACGGAGGGAGAGGCCCACGACCTCTTCGGCCACGCCGTCTTTTCCGACCGCGCCGAGATCGAGCCGCTGGGCTGGTGGGTCTTCGTCGACCTCCCCGCCGACGAGGCCTATGCGCCGATCTACGCAGAACTGCTGCGATCCGGCGCGCTTCTCCTCATCGGCCTCGCCCTCGCGGTCCTCGCCTCGCTCTTGCTGGCCAGGCGCATCGTGGGGCCGGTCCGCACCCTGCAGGACGGCGCCCGTGCGATCGGCGAAGGCGACCTCGGCCACCGCATCGAGGTCCGCACGGGCGACGAGCTCGAAGACTTGGCGGATCAGTTCAACCGGATGGGCGGGCAGCTCAAGGAGCTCTATGACCATCTCGATCGCGTCAGCCAGCTCAAGCGCTACTTCTCGCCGCAGCTCGCCGAGATGATCGTCTCATCCGAGGGCAATATCCTCGGCGAAAGTCATCGGCGCGATATCTCGGTGGCGTTCTGCGACATCAGGAACTTCACCAGCTTTGCAGCGACCGCAGAGCCGGACGCGGTGATGCAGGTGCTGGCCGCCTACTACGAGTGCCTGGGAACCTGGGTGCGGCGGAGCGAGGCGACCATCGGGTACTTCGCCGGCGACGGACTGATGGTCTTCTTCAATGATCCGCTCCCCTGTCCGGCCCACCAACTGCGCGCGGCGGCAATGGCGGTGGCGATGATGGAGGATGTCGCCAAGCTGATCGAGCAGTGGCAGGCACGTGGCATCAGCCTCGGCTTCGGCATCGGCATCGCCGCCGGGGAGGCAACGCTGGGGCACATCGGTTCGCAGGATCAGTTCCACTACACGGCAATCGGACCGGTCGTGAACCTGGCGTCAAGACTCTGCGACGAAGCCGAGAGCGGCCAGATCCTGATCGCCAAGTCGGTTCGCGACGGCATCGGGGTAGCGGCGGACTTCGCGTCGCTCGGAACGCGCGCGCTGAAGGGCTTTCCCGAACCGATACCGGTGTCCTGCCTGCTGGGTCTCACGGTCGAGGTCAAAGAGTTGATCGCGGCCGGCAACGGGTGACCAGATGTGCGAACCGGCCGACACCGGCCTGTCGTCGCGAGGCGAGCGCTCGCGTTGATCGCGGAGGATCAGATGAACAGTACTCTCACCGTCAATCGGCGCGCAGTCCTCACGAGTTCCATCGCGGCACTGGCCTTGCCGACGAGTCTCGCGGCCCAGCAGGTAGGTCGGGTCTATCGGGTTGTGACGATCGTGCGTCCGGGCCAGGGCGGCAACGTGAGCGGGCCCGGCGAACTGCCCTACTGGCATGAATGGCACAAGGAGCTGAAGCGCCTCGGCTACACCGAAGGCCGGAACCTCGAGATCATCAACCGCACGGTCGATTTGCCGGGGGTAGACCAGCTTGCTGCCGACCTGGCGCGCGATCCGCCCGACGTGATCTTCGCGCCGGCGCAGAACATCGTCGCTCGTCTCAAGAAGGCGGCGGTCTCCATCCCCATCGTCGCGATCCCGATCGATCCGGTCGGTAGCGGGCTGGCAGCAAGCCTGGCGCGGCCGGGCGGCAATATCACCGGCCTCAGCCTCGATGCCGGCATGGAAACCATGACGAAGCGCCTGGCCCTGCTGAAGGAAGTCTCGCCAGGCCTGTCGAAAGTCGCTTTTCTGGTCCTCCGTCCCTACTGGGAGGGCAAGTACAAGGGCGTGTTCGAGGCAGCGTCCCGTCCGGTCGGCGTCTCAGTGTTCGGTGCGCCCTTCGACTCGAACGCAGGCGAGGCGGAGTACAGCAGCCTGTTCGCCAACATGGTCGCAAACCAGGTCAATGGTCTCTTCGTTACCCCGGTGCTGGAGAACCTCACGAACCGCTACCTCATAGCCAGCCTGGCCATAGAAAGCCGCCTGCCGAGCATCAATTTCTATAGGGAATTCGTGGAGGCCGGCGGCTTGATGTCCTACGGGCCGGACCTCGACGACATCTTCAGGCGCGCCGCGGGCTACATCGATCAGATCCTGCGTGGCGCCGATCCGGCGGAGATGCCGATCCAGCAGCCGACCAAGTTCGATCTCGCCCTGAACCTCACAACTGCGCAGGCGCTCGGAATCGCGATGCCACCGAACCTCCTGGCCCTCGCGGACAAGGTCTTCGAGTAGCGCTAGCGCTGTGGTCCCTTCGGCTCGGGGATCTCGGTCGGCGGCCGGCTGTGGCTGCCGCTATCGTCGGTGATCGCCTCCACCAGAGAGCGCAGGACCGGCGGGGTGAGCGCCGAGATCGGGTTGACCGTGATCCTGGGGTCCTTGAGCGAACCTTCGACATCGTAGTTGACCGCGAAGAGGCCCTGGTTCTCGCCGCCGGTGATGACCCAGCCCAGCACCGGGATCTTGTCGAGAAAGCTGTTGATGGCCTGGGCCGGGACCACCTTGCCTTCCAGGTCAATGGTGTCGGCGCTGACGTCGAGTGAGCCGCTGGCCAGGACCCCCAAGGCGGCGCCGATCGCGCGGAGCTGCTTGGTGGAGAAGCTGTCTCCCTTGACCGTGAGGTCCCCGGTCAGCTTGTCGAAGTTCACGCCCGGTCCCGACAGAGCATCCTCGATCCCGGTCAGGCCCGCCACCATGATCACCTTGAGCGCCGGGGGAACTTCCTTCAGATGGAAGGGGCCGACCGAGAGATGGCCGGCGAGCGGCGCCTTGGGTTGGCCCGCCGGCGTCGACCCGGTCCAGGTAAGATCGCCGCCCTGGATGTAGTCGCCCAGGTCGAG
This sequence comes from Rhodospirillaceae bacterium N.6G, assembly GCA_046233115.1. GTDB lineage: Bacteria > Pseudomonadota > Alphaproteobacteria > Kiloniellales > JACOMY01 > JACOMY01. The sequence continues at coordinate 300,318 of JBJXHM010000003.1, forward strand.
TGCCAGCAGCATCGCGCCGGTATCGGCCAGGGTCAGCTTGCCGTGCTTGCCGCCGTTGTTGTCCGGCAACAGTGAGAAGGACACCGGTCCGGCCGAGCGGTCGGCGACCCAGAGCGTTCCGGTGAGGTCGATGAAGAAGAAGGCCTGAGAGTTCTCGACCCGCGCCTGAACGCCACGCAGCTCACCGTTGGGCAGCAGGACCTTGGAGATGTTGTTCAGGGTCACGTCGATCTTGTGCGGGGTACTGTCGTCACCGAGAGTCTCGTCGGTCTCCCTCAAGGGGTCTTCGCCATCGCTGATCCAGGAACGGATATCGATGGTTCCGCCATCCACCGTGACCTTCATGACGTTGTCCTGCTCGCTCACCCTGATGCCCGACAGGTCGAACTCCTGGTAGCGGGCGTGCGACAGGTGAGCCGACTGCATGACCGAGTCCGGCCCGAAGGCGACGGAGCCGGCGAAGGATAGGCCCGGCGCGGTCATGTCGATGTTGTCGAAGGCAATGAGGTCGCCGTCCTCCAGCACGATCTGGCCGCTCAGCCGCCCGGGCGTGCCGGCCACCTTGGTCCAGTCGCCGAACGGCGCCTCGACGCTGGTCCGCGCCAGATCGGTGTCAAGGTCTATGGTCATGCGCCGGCTGGGGTTGCCTTCGATGATGAAGCTGCCGGCAACCTCGCCGCCGAGAACGCCCTGCAGGGCCGGCACCATCGCGGTCAGGGTGCTGGCTTTGATCGCATCCCCCCGTCCCTTCAACGAGAGCCAGCCGCTGAACTTCTGGTCGTAGCTGACTTCGACCCGGCTGCCGGCGATCTCCGCCTCGCCGTCGATGGTCAGATGGTTCAGGTCGCTGGTCAGCAGCATCGAGGGCGAGGCGATGTCCTGACCCAGCACCACGCGGCGCACCAAGACGTCACGGAACCGCCCCTTGGCGGTGAGGCTCATCTGATCGCTGGTGAGGTCGTTCAGCAGCGGAAAGCCCATGGTGACGTCCAGCTTGCCCTGCCCCTTCGCACCCTGCCGCTCGATGCCGGCCTTGGAGATCAGGGCCAATCGCGGCTGGTTCAGCACCGCGAACATGTCGGCGAGGCTGCCCGAGACCGGCATCTCGATCAGGATGCTCGGCGTCTCGGCGGCCAGGTCGTAGATGGTGACCGTTCCCGGCCCCAGATCCAATCCCTCGGAGCTGCCCGAGCGGACGTCGAAGATCATGCGGTCCTTGGTGACCTTGGTATGACCGGTCAGCCCCTGCATCGGCGGCATGGGTCTGAGATAGTGCAGCGTCAGGTTCTCGAAGTCGAAGCCACCGGAGAGGTTCTGGTACTGCACCCCGCCTGGACTGAGGCCCAGGTCCAAGGCCGCGGTCAGGTTGTGGACCAGGCCGCCGGTGATGTTGTCGGTGACCCAGCTATGGGCGCTTTCGGCATAGACCGCGGGCCAGAGCCAGGACAGCTGCTCGACAGCGAAGCTGCCGACCTGCGCGGTCACCTTCATGTCCCAATGGCGCTCGCCGTCTTGGGTCACGCTGACGGTCGTGGCGATCTCCGGACCCGGCGCCTCCTTGGTGCCGGTCTGCACCCGCGCGTCGTAGATCGACAGGCTGTCGCTCGCCAGGTCGATGCGGCCGTTGATCTTGCCGCCAGAGATCGGCACCGGCGGCAGTGCATCCATCGCCGGACGCAACTGGCCGGGCCCCATCGCCAGCTCGAAGTCGACGAAGAAGACCTCGCCCTGATCACCCAGGGTGGCGGAAATGTCGCCGTTGACCTCGCTCTCCAGCACCGTCAGGCCCTGTACCTGGGGCAGTAGGGTCGAGAGGGTGGCGAGGTTCAGCTCGGAGATCTGGCCAGCGATGTCCAGGGTGCCGCTGACCTTGTTGAAGACGAAGGCGAGATCGGCCTCGGCGGTCTGGGTCGCCAATGGCAGGCCGACGTCGATCTCGCCGCTGAGCCCGTTTGCCGTGCGCCGCAGCACGATCTGGTGCGCGGGCAAGTACCAGCTAAAGCCTAGGACGCGGTCGTCCACCACGATCTCCGAGGACTTGAGCGAGACCGTGCGAAGGTCCTTGATCGGCCCCAGCCCGCCGCCGGAGAGCAGCGCGTCGATCGCCGTCAGCGCCACCTCGCCCCTTGCCTGGCGGGCCTGTCCGGGATTGGTCAGAGTCGGCGCGACTGCTTGGCGTTCCACCGTGCTGGGCGGCGGGCTCGAGCCGGCGTTCTGGAACAGCAGCACCTGGAAGGTATGGTTCTCGTTGCGCCGGACGGTGAGCCTGGCGCCGATCATCTCGACCCCGGTGACCTCGACCTTTCCCTGCAGCAGGCTGCCGAAGGAGAAGTCGATGTTGGCCAGCGGCAGGGCGAAGGAGCGCACCCCCTGGGCATCGTCGACCGTGAGGCCGGTGACCTGGAGCTCCAGGGTCTGGCGCTTCTCGTCCCAGACCAGGCGGGTGCCGGTGATGGTGGCGCTGGATCCGGCCTGGTCTTGGGCGTCGAAGGCCTGGACCAGCAAGGGGGTCAGGAAGTCCAGCGACAGCGGCCCCTCGACCAGGCGCCAGAAGAGAAAGCCGCAGACCACCAGCAGCAGCGCGATGAAGCCGATCACCACCTCCAGGGTCAGCGCACAAATCCGCATCGCCCGGCTGCGCGGACGGTGCGCGCGAAAGCGCAAACGGCGTGCCTTACGTGCGGGTTGACCGGCTTGGTCGCGCGCCGCAGGCTGTGCCCCCGTCGTTGAGGCTGCCGATGTCGCTCTTTCCAGATCCACTACCGCTCTCGCTGCCCCGGGCCTATCGGGAAGACGAATCCGCCCTCGGCTTTCAAAAGTGGGAGGAACGCCTGCACGCGCTCGCCGACCGCGCCTGCCCCTTGCAGGAGATTACGGCAGCAGAGGGGCCGCGTCGTCTACTTGCTGCGGTTTTTTCGCAATCCCCCTTCCTAACTGACTGTATTTTGAAGGAAGCGGAGCTCTTCGGCCGTCTCGTGGTCGAGGGACCGGACCCGGTGATGGCCGACCTCCGCCAGGCGATGGAGGAGCGACCAAGCGCCGAGGACCGCGCCGCGGTCACCCGCCGCCTGCGCCGGATCCGGCGGCAGACCGCCATGACCATCGCCCTCGCCGATCTTACCGGGGTCTGGGACCTGGACCAGGTGACCGGCGGCCTGACCGATCTGGCCCTGGGCCTGATGCGCGCAGCCTTCGACTTCCTGCTGCTGGAGGCCGCGAGCCGCCAGCAGATCGAGCTTTCCGATCCCGAAGACCCGACGCGCGACTGCGGCTATGTCGCACTCGGCATGGGTAAGCTGGGCGCCAGGGAGCTGAACTTCTCCTCCGACATCGACCTCATCGTCCTCTACGACCCCAAGCGGCTGCCGGCCACCTCAAAGCACGGCCCCGACGCCGTCGCCCAGCGGCTAACCCGCGACCTGGTCTCGCTTCTGAGCGAGCGCACGCCGGACGGCTACTGCTTCCGCGTCGACCTGCGCCTCAGGCCCGACCCGGGTGCGATGCCGCTGGCCGTGCCGCTGGGGGCGGCGCTGGCCTACTACGAGAGCATGGGCCAGAACTGGGAGCGCGCGGCCATGATCAAGGCCCGCCCAGTGGTCGGCGAGATCGCCATGGGCAAGGCCTTCCTGAAGGAAATCCGCCCCTTCATCTGGCGCCGCAGCCTGGACTTCCTGGCGATCCAGGACATTCACGCGATCAAGCATCAGATCTACGCCGCCAAGGGCGGCAGCGTGGTCGCGGTCGAGGGGCACAACGTCAAGCTGGGCCGCGGCGGTATCCGCGAGATCGAGTTCTACGCCCAGACCCAGCAGCTCATCTGGGGCGGCCGCGACCCGGCGCTGCGCACCAACCGAACCGTCGGCGCCCTCTTCGCGCTGGCGGCTGGCGGACTGATCGAGACCGGGACAGCGGAGAAGCTGGCCGAGAGCTATGCCTTCCTTCGCCGTGTCGAGCACCGCTTGCAGATGGTGGCCGACCAGCAGACCCACAGCCTGCCCGGCGATGCCGAGGGGATCGAACGCCTGGCAGCCTTCCTCGGCTATCCCGACGGCAGCCGGCTCAGAGAGGACCTGCTGCTCCACCTGCACCGGGTCGAGGACTACTACGCACGCCTCTTCGAGGAGGACAAGGAACAGGCGCCGGCAGCGCCGATGAACCTTGTCTTCACCGGCGACACCCCCGGTCCCGATACCATCACGACCCTCAAGGGCTTCGGCTTCACCGATCCCGAGCAGGTCTTCGCCCTGGTCCGCTCGTGGCACCATGGACGCTATCGCGCGACCCGCAGCACCGCCGCACGCGAGCGGCTGACCCTGCTGATGCCGCGGCTCTTGAAGGCCTTGGCCGCCAGCGCCGACCCAGACGCGGCGATGACAGGCTTCGACACCTTCCTGGGCGGCCTGCCGGCCGGCATGCACCTCTTCGGTCTGCTGACCGCCAATCCGCATCTCATGGAGCTGCTGGCCAACGTGCTGGGCAGCGCCCCGGCGCTGGCCAAGCACCTGGCGCGACGGCCGGCCCTGATCGACTCCCTGCTCACGCCGGACTTCTTCGAGACCCTGCCGAAGCGCGACGCCCTGTTGGCCGAGTTCGAGGGCCAGCTCGACTCCGCGCGCTCCTTCGAGGAGGAGCTGGACCTGCTGCGCCGCAGTGTCCACGACCGCCACTTCCAGGCCGGCGTGCAACTGCTGCTGGGCCTGGCCAGCGAGGAAACCCTGGCCCGCCGCCTGAGCGACATCGCCGACGCCGCGCTCTCGGTCCTGCTGGTGCGGGTGGAGCGGGAGTTCGCCCTGCGGCACGGACGCATACCAGGAGGCCGCTTCGCCGTGGTCGAACTCGGCAAGCTCGGCAGCCGCGAGATGACCTTCACCTCGGACCTCGACTTGGTCTTCGTCTACCAGGTTCCGAAGGACGTGCAGGGCTCCGATGGCGAGCGGCCTCTGGACCCGACCACCTACTTCGCCCGCTTCTCCCAGCGCCTGGTCAACGGCATCACCGCACCGACCGCGGAGGGCATCCTCTACCAGATCGACATGCGGCTGCGCCCGGCCGGCAACGCCGGGCCCATCGCCACCACGCTCGCCGGCTTCCTGCGCTACCACCGCGAGGAGGCCTGGGTCTGGGAGCACATGGCGCTGACCCGCGCGCGAGTTCTGGCGGGCGAACAGGGCTTCCGGGACGAGGTGGCGCGCAGCATCGTCGCCTGCATCTGCGGCGACCGGGACCCGCAGGTCCTGCTCGCCGACGTCGCCTCGATGCGCCTGCGGATCGCGCGCGACAAGCCTGCGCAGGGGCGCTGGGATCTCAAGATGCGGCCGGGCGGGCTGATCGACTGCGAGTTCCTGGCCCAGTACTGGCAGCTTCTCTACGGCCGCGAGCATCCCGAGATCCTGCTGGGCGCGACCAAGGAGGTCTTCACCGCGCTGGGCAGAGCCGGGCTGATCGGGGAGGACGAGGCCAGGGAACTGGCGGAGGCCGTGCGCTTTCTACGCTGCCTGCAAGCCTATATCCGCCTGACCCTGGGTGAAGGCCGCAGCGACCTCGAACTGGAGGAGGCGCCGCAGGCGATCCGCGACGGCATGACCAAGGCGTGCGGCGCCCTTGACTTCGGCTGGTTGCAGGACACCTTGGATGAGATCACCGCGGTCGTGTCCGACTGCATGCAGCGCACAATTCTAGACCCTGCCGCAGCGATCGTCGCAGCAGCAGACAAGCACGAGGAGTAGAGAGGATGAGCACCCAGATCGGCAAAGCCGCACCCGACTTCACCATGCCCACCGACGGAGGCGGCCAGGTGAGCCTGAGCAACCTCAAGGGCAAGACCGTGATCCTCTACTTCTACCCCAAGGACGACACCCCCGGCTGCACCAAGGAGGCTTGCGGCTTCCGCGACAACCTCTCCGCCTTCGAGGGTGCCGATGCGGTGGTGATCGGCGTTTCCAAGGACAGCGTCGCCAAGCACGACAAGTTCAAGGCCAAGTACGACCTGCCATTCACGCTGGCCAGCGACGAGGACGGCAAGGTCTGCGAGGCCTACGGCACCTGGGTCGAGAAGTCGATGTACGGCCGCACCTACATGGGCATCGACCGCGCCACCTTCCTGATCGACGGCCAAGGCCTGCTGCGCCAGGAGTGGCGCAAGGTCAAGGTGCCCGGCCACGTGGAAGCGGTGCTGGAGGCCGCCAAGGGTCTGTAGGTCTCGGGGCGGGGCGGTCCGGAATCGCCCCGCCCGATCACTCCCACCCGATCACTCCCACCCGATCACTCAGCGACCGCCTCGCAGCTCGACGGTCCCTCGTCGATTAGGCAGCGGGCGACCTTGGTGCCTTTGCGGTCGAAGAGGGTCAGGGGGCGGCCCGACTTGCCGCGCTCGATCAGGCCGAAACCGAAGTCGTTGTAGCCGTAGAGCGCGCCCTCCACCCCCTCGCCCACCTCAAGGTCTTCCTCGAAGCCTTCGGGCGTTGAATAGAGTTCGACCCCGCCGTTGCCGAAGGTGATCTGCAGGGGGTTGCCCTTGGTGCCGATGATTTGAGCGAAGTGCAGATCGCCTGAGATCAGGGCAGAGACCAGGCGTGGCAGCATGTCGGCGAAGGCTTCACGCTGGATCGTCTCCAGGGTCTCGCCGGCCAGGGGGTCGTCCTTGGTGTTGCCGTAGCCCCAGAGCGGTGCGTGGGTCAGCACCCAGGCCTCGCGGTCCAGCTCCGGCAGGACCGACAGCAGCTGCCGGCGCATGGCACGCAGTCGGTCCCAGGTATAGTGGTGGCGATCGCGGGTGGAGCTGTCCAGCACGGCGAGCTGCAGGTCCTCGAAACCGACCAGGAAGGCCGGATAGTAGTTGTCGCAGTAGAGCGGCCTGGGCATCGGCTCCAGCGAGAGGTAGCGCAGGTAGCCCATCCAGGCCCGCCCGCATTTCTCGTGGTTGCCGCGGACGAAGACGAAGGGATGCGCGCTCAGCATCGGCTGCGCTGGCGCGAAGAAGTCGGCCTCCCAGGTCGCCCAGTTGTATCCGAAGACCGTACCGCAGAGTGCCGGATCGGGGCATTCCGTCTCGCGGTAGTGATAGTCGCCCAGATGGATCACCAGGTCGGCCTCGACCTTGGCCAGCGCCTCCGCGACCTCGGCGAAGGGCCAATCCTCGGGCAGGGCGCAGTTCTGGATTGGAATGCCGGCGTGCAGGCGGCAGCCGGTGTCGCCGATCAGCAGGATGCGCTGCGGGTCGCTCGGGCTTAGAGGGAAGGTTTTGCCGGCCAGGACGGCGGACTGCACGTGGCGGTCGCTCTCGTAGACACAGACGCTATTGGGGAAGGCTTCGGTCGGCCCGACGCGCCGGCGCATCTGGCGCGGAGTGCCGTCCACCGTGATCTCGGGACAGATCTCACCGGTCACCACGGCGCGGAAGCTTTGCAGCTCCTCGCCGACCGGCATGGTCCAGACATGCAGGACCTCGGCCGCGGCCGAACTGCTCCAAAGCGCGGCAAGCACCACGCCAAGCCAGATGCGCATCCCCCTACCCCCGTTCTCAAGCCTGGCGGCCGACCGGTCGGCCAGAGCCTCTGAGCACACAACAGAAACGGTCCGGCCCACCCTAAGGGCGGACCGGATTCCGTTCTACTTTCATGATCTTAGACTGCTTTACGCTGGGGTGGAAGCGGCTCTGTCCACCTACGGTGACCGTTGCCGGGTGACGCGCGCGGGTCAGAAACCCGGCTGCTTGCGCAGCGGCTCCAGGCTAAGCAGGTGGCCGGCGCGCTCCGACTTGGTGGTCAGGTAGTTGCGGTTGTGCTCGTTGACCGTACCCAGCAAGGGCTGCCGGGCAGTGACCTCGATGCCGCAGTCGGTAATCGCGGTGATCTTGTCGGGGTTGTTGGTCAGCATCGCGACCTTGGTGATGCCCAGCAAGGCCAGCATGCGCCCGGCCACGGCATAGCTGCGCTCGTCGGCGCCGTAGCCGAGGATCGCGTCCGATTCCAAGGTGTCGTAGCCCCGGCTTTGCAGGTGGTAGGCCCGCATCTTGCTGCGCAGGCCGGTGCCGCGGCCCTCCTGATCCAGGTAGAGCAGCACGCCGCCACCCGCCTGCATCATGTTGGCCACGCCATCGCGGAGCTGCTGGCCGCAGTCGCACTTGAGGCTGCCGAAGAGATCGCCGGTGAGACAGGCCGAGTGCAGGCGCAGCAGCACCGGCTCCCCCGCCGCCGGCTTGCCGACCACCACGGCCACCTGGTCGCGCAGGCCGTCGCCGCCGCGGAACACCACGAACTCGACCTCGGTGCCGGCCTGCAGCGGCACCGGCGCACGGGCGACGATGCGGAGGTTGCGGGCGGACTCGCTGCCGAAGGTCTCGACCGCCCCGCGTTCCACCTGCAGCAGGGCGTCTGGCGTGCGAGCCGGATCGGGGCGCGCCACCAGAGCCGCCGGCAGTTGCTGGCTCAGCTTCACCAGGCCGATCGCGGCCAGATCCAGCTCTGCCGCTGGTCGGCCGGGCGGCAAGGGCACGGGGCCACTGTCGGTGGCCAGGCGCCGGATTTCCTCCAGGCTCGCCGCCGTCACCTCCATACGCTGTGCCGTTTCCGTCGCTCGGCCCAGGGCCTGGAGGCGCGGCGCGGCCAGGACCAGCCCCAGATCCGGGGCGGTGGAGCGGAAGGCCTCGACCACGGCCGGATCCAGGGTCTCCGCGGCGGCGACCAGGCGCAGCTCTTCGCCATCGCGCAAGAGGACCGGCCGCGCCGCGCGCAGTTCGCCAATCGCTCGTTCGACACTGAGCTGCGCACTGCTGCCCAGGATGCTGGTCCAGGTCTCGGTCGCGCTGTCATCGCGCATGAGCTCTACTCTCCACGCTGCTATGCTGAAGGCCCCATTACTCAGGCTCACGCCTCAGGGACGGTGCCATGCCGCAAGACGCCTTCACGTTCCCGTCGCCGCCCTGGACCAGAGAGGCCTGGTCTGAGGTCACGGGCTACGCAAAGACAGATGGCAACATCACTGCCCTGCCCGATACAAATCTCGCCAGGCTCTATCACCCACTTATGATCGCGCGTAGGCAGGCGCTGCCGCTGGTCCTGGGACAGCTCGGGCAGTCCCTGGACGGCCGGATCGCCACGGCCATGGGCCATTCGCACTACATAAACGGACCGGCGGCCCTGATTCACCTGCACGCGCTGCGCGCGCTCTCTGACGCTGTTGTGATCGGCGTCGGCACCGCACTGGCCGACGATCCGCAGCTCACCGTCCGCCTGATCGAGGGCACCAATCCGGCGCGCGTGGTGATCGACCCCAAGGGGCGCCTGCCGGCCGAAGCCCGCTGCTGGCGCGACGACGGCAGCAGACGCGTGCTGATCCATGCCGGCGCCGCCGCGGTACCGCCCGGCGTCGAGGCGGCGGTGGTGCGCCCGCGCGACGGCCAACTGGCCCCGCACGACATCCTGGAGGCGCTGGCCGGTCTCGGCCTCACGCGCCTGCTGATCGAGGGCGGGGCCAACACCGTCTCCCGCTTCCTGGCGGCAGGCTGTCTCGATCGCCTGCACATCCTGACGGGGCCGCTGATCATCGGTTCCGGCGTGCCGAGCATCACCCTGCCGACGATCGAGCGGCTCGACAGCGCGCTCAGGCCGCGGGTCGAGGTCACGGCCCTGCCGGGCGGGGACTGCCTTTTTGACTGTGCGCTGCATCGCGACGTCTAGGCCGCATCGGGCCAGGTGGCAAAGAGGTCCCGATGCCCGACGCTAAGCTGCCGGCAGGATCTCAGATGCGCCTCGCGCCAGGCCGCCACGGCGGCCGGCGGCAGCAGCCCGGTCTCCAGCGCCACCTGGGCGTAATCGCAGATCATGCGCTCGCGCAGATCCGCCTCGACGTCGCCGAGCTGCCAAGTGCTGTCGCCCTCCGCCACCGCCGCACCGCGCGTCTCCAGTGCGGCGCGCAGCAGACCCTGTGCGCTGGGCCCTGCAGCGACGCCGCCCAGGCCCTTGTCGGAGCGCTGGTGCGCGCCGAAGGCCAGCGCGATCCCGGCGTCCAGCGGCTGTGGCGGCTCCGCGGCCAAGGTCCCGCTGTAGGTTAGGCTGGCATAGAAGGGAACGCGCCCGGCCGCCAAGGCCTCGGCCAAAGCACCGAGCCAGGCTGGTCCGGCCAGATCGAAGAGGGCCGAGGCGGCGACCAGATCGGCCTCACCCGGCAGACCCGCCAGGCCGTCGCTGAGATCGCGCCGCTCGAAGGTGACCGCGATCTCCCGCCCCGCCTGGATCAGGTGTAGCCCCGCACCCTGCTCCCCTGCCCCTTGGTCCCGGGACTCCTCGGCCCAGGCCGCCAGGGAGCTGCGGGCGGCCGCGAGATTCTCCGGGTCGGCATCGATCAAGCGCCACTCCTGTCGGTCGGGCAACTGCGGCGCCAGGGCTCTGAGAAGCGCCCCGGAGCCTGCACCCAGTTCACAAACAGTTGTACGTTCCCGGCCGTGGAAACATGCCTGCAAGCGGGCCAGCAGCCCTTGGTCGCGCGCGCGACGATCGACCGTCTCGCGCTGGCTCAGCCACTCCGGCGTAAAGCCGCTCATGGTGCCCGCACCGTGGCTAGGGCCGCGGCCAGCTTGGCCGCGGTATCCTGCCAGCTCGGCAAGTCGGCACCGGCACGCCAGGCCGCCGCTGCCTTGGCCTCGGCGAGCACCCGGTCGGTGAGAAGCTGCCGCAGCGCCCCGGCCAGCGCCCCGGCGTCCCCCGGCGGCACGAAGAGGGCGGCCGCCGCTGGCACGGTCTGCGGCACCGCGCCGGTCGGGCAGGCGACGATCGGCAGGCCATGCGACAGGGCCTCGGCGAAGGCCATGCCATAGCCCTCGTAGTAGCTGGGCAATACGAAAACATCGGCCGCGCGGTAGGCCGTGGCCAGGGTGGCCTCGTCCATCTCTCCGGTCAGCTCAACCCGTGCCGCCAGGTCGTGCTCTGCGATCAGCGCACGCACCCTGGCGGCCGCTGCCGGCTCACGGGTATTGCTGCCGACCAGGCGACAGCGCCAGTCGAGATCCTTCAGGCGGGCCAGGGCCTGGACCAGGCAGTCCTGTCCCTTGCGCGGCGAGAGGGTGCCGACCGAGAGCAGGCAGGGCCGGGCACCGTCCCGCGGCGCCGGCGCCTCCGGCCGCCGGGTGCCGGGCTCGGCCACGGTGATGCGGCCTTCAGGCACACCGTAGCTGCGGACCAGCTCGCGGGCGGTCTCGTGACTGGTGACGATCACCGCCGCGCTGACCGCCAGCGCCCTCCGCTCGCTCTCGCGCAGGACGGCGGCGCGCTCCGGGTCGACCCCGGTCTCCAGCGCCAGGGGATGATGCACCAGGGCCACCCAGCGCCCGCGCTGCTCCTCCAGAAGCCAGTCCGGGAAGCAGCCGAAGGCCAGGCCGTCGACCAGCAGCAGGCGGTCGGCCGGCGCCGCACGCAAGGCACTTGCGGTGGCAGCAAGATCGGCCTCGTCCGGCTGCGGAAAGTCGCCCGGAAGCTGTAGGTGCGTGAGCCGCCAGCCCGCTACCGGCGGGGTCGCCAGCAGCGCACGCGCGTAAGCATAGCCCCCGGTGCGGCTCTCCAGGTCACCCGGTATCGCGAAAGAGACCTCGGGCACGGATCGCCTCAGGCGCCGACCGGCCCCTCGTACCAGGCCTTGGCCACGTGGGATTCGTTCAGGGTGACCCGCAGGGTGTCGATGCCCTTGGCCGCAGGGCCCAGCTTGCCGGCGCGGATCTCCGCCACCATGGCATCGAAGATATGCTTGGCCAGCACCTCGGTGGTCGAGTCTCGCCCCTTGAAAGGCTCCATCTCATCGAGGTTGACGTAGGAGAGCGGATGCAAGACCCGCTTCAGCGCGTCGAGCGCCAAGCCGATGTCGACGACGATCTTGTTCTCGTCCAGCTCGGCCCGGAAGAAGGTCATGTCGACCACGTAGGTGGCCCCGTGCAGGCGCTGCGCCGGCCCGAAGACCTCTCCGGCCAGGCTGTGTGCCACCATGATGTGGTCGCGGACTTCCACGGCGTACATAGGCGTTTCCTTTCGGTTCGTCTTGCTTCAGTCGATCTTGATTCAGTCGGCGGGATAGCGGATCAGCGGCAGGAAGCCCGAGGCCCCGGCCTCCAGCGCCCGGGCCAGACGGTCGGGCACCTCGGCGAAGGGGATCTCCTCTCCTAGCAGCCGGTCGAAACGGGGATCCTTCAACAGCTCAAGGGCCTTGGCCAGGCGTCGTCGGTTGGGCCAGCGCGGCGCGCGCGCCGGCGGCACCCGGCCGACCTGCGATGAGATAAGGCGCAACCGGCGGGAATGGAAGGCACCCCCCAGCGGCAGGGTGACCGCCCTGCTGCCGAACCAGCTCGCCTCGACCACACGCGCCTCCTGGCCTGCGGCGGCGAGCGCCGTCCGCAGGCCGGCCTCGCTGGCGCTGGTGTGGATCACGATATCCTGATCGCCCGGCACCGCGTCCGGCGACGCGAAGGTGGCACCCAGCGCCACCGCGGTCTCCGCCCGCTCGGCCAGCAGGTCGCTGACCGTGACCTCGCTGCCCGGCAAAGCCGCCGCGAGACCGGCGGCAAGCATGCCCAGCACCCCACCGCCGACGATGAGGATGCGGTCGCCGGGGCCGGCCTCGGCGTCCCACAGCAGGTTGAGCGCGGTCTCCATGTTGGCGGCGAGCGCGGCACGCCTGGGCGGCAGGTCCGCGGGCAACGGCAGGACAGCCCAGGCCGGCAGCCACTGACGGCTTTGATGCGGTGCCAGGGCGAAGACGCAGCGCCCAAGCAACTCCTGCGGGCCGGCCTCGACCTCGCCCACCAACTGGTAGCCATACTTCACCGGAAAGGGGAAATCGCCCTGCTGCAGCGGCGCGCGCATGCGCTGCCACTCGCTTTCAGGCACGAGGCCGTGAAAGACCAGGCGCTCGGTCCCCCGTGAGAGCCCGGACCACAGGGTCTTTACGCAGACGTGATCCGCGTCGCCGGCCTGCAGCGGCTCGTCGCGGAGCACGGCCCGGCCGGCGGTTTCGTACCACAATGCAGTGGTGGTTGTTGGGGTCATATCCGTCCTGAAACTGCGCTCTCGGCGCTGTCACACAGAGGTGACAAGTCCGGAGCCTTTTTCCGACATTATCCTGCGGTAACTCACTGCCGCAGGCGGTTGTAAAACAAGCATGAGGTCACGCGCAGATGTCCGTTGAGGTCCAAACGCAGGGTAGCGGGACAATTGAGGCCGCGCGACGGCAGAGATCGCGCAGTCAGGCCCCTTACAAGGGGCGCCGCTGGTTCTTCTTCCTGCTCAACCTGGCGAGCGTGGCGGGCCTGACCGCCCTGATGGTGCGGATCCTCTCCAGCGGCGGCTGGACCTGGGCCGAGCCCTTCATGCTGGTAGGTTTCCTGCTGACCCTGCCCTGGCTCAGCATCGGATTCTGGAACGCGCTGATCGGGCTTGCCATCCGTCTCTTCGTGCGCGATCCGGCGCGCTATCTCACGCCGGCCCTGGGCCGCAGCGACGGCAAGGAGGCCATCGTCTATCGCACCGCGCTGGCGATGGCGGTGCGCAACGAGGAGGCCCAGGTGGTGCTGCGCCGGCTGGAAGCCATGCAGGCCGACCTGGAGGCCCAGGGCGTGGGCGAGCGCTTCGACATCCATCTCCTGAGCGACAGCAGCCGGCCGGAGGTGATCGCTGCCGAAGAGGCCGCGATCGCCGCCTGGCGCGCCCGCTCGGCCCGGCCGGAGCAGATCTTCTACCGCCGGCGCGCGGACAACGCCGGCTTCAAGGCCGGCAACGTCCGCGAGTTCGTGACTCGCTGCGGCAACGACTACGACCTCTTCATCCCGTTGGACGCCGACAGCTTCCTCTCGGCCCGCGCCGTCCTGCGCCTGGTCCGGACGATGCAGGCCAGTCCGGAGATCGGCATCCTGCAGGGCCTGGTCGTCGGCATGCCGGCCCAGACCTTCTTCGCCCGCGCCTTCCAGTTCGGCATGCGGCACGGAATGCGCGCCTACACCGCCGGCAGCGCCTGGTGGCACGGCGACTGCGGCCCCTTCTGGGGCCACAACGCGGCGATCCGCACCGCCGCCTTCCGCGACCACTGTCACCTACCGGTCTTGCCCGGCAAGCCGCCGCTGGGCGGCCCCATCCTCAGCCACGACCAGGTCGAGGCGGCGCTGATGCGGGCCGCCGGCTACGAGGTCCGGGTGATCTGCGAGGAGGACGAGAGCTGGGAAGAGAATCCGCCGGCGCTGCCCGACTTCATCAAACGCGACCTGCGCTGGTGCCAGGGCAACATGCAGTACTGGCGCCTCCTGGGCCTGCCCGGCCTGAAGCCGACCAGCCGGGTTCAGCTCGCGCTCGCCATCTTGATGTACATGGGCGCACCGGGCTGGATGCTCTTCATCGGTGCCAGCGCGCTGCAGGCCTGGCTGGTCGCCGGCGGCGCCGAGGCGACGGCCGGCGCCCCGCCCTTTCCGCTCGGCCTGGGCATCCTGCTCTTCGTCGTGGTCATGGTGATGGCGCTGATGCCCAAGATCATCGGCGTGATCGACGTGCTGCTCAGCCGCGCCAGCCGGCGCCGCTATGGCGGCACCCTGCGCGTCGTCGTCGGCGCGCTGGCCGAGTTCCTCTTCTCGACCCTGCTCACCCCCATCGTTGCCGTAGCGCAGACCCGCTTCCTGATCGGCCTGATGCTGGGCAAGCGGATCGCCTGGGACGCGCAGCGCCGGCAGGGCCTCGGCCTGAGCTGGCGCGAGGCCTGCCGCGGCCTCTGGATCCAGAGCCTGCTGGGCCTCGGCCTGCTCGCCCTCCTGGCCTACACCGCCCCCTCGGTCCTGCCCTGGGCCTCGCCGCTGATCGGTTCCTTCCTGGGTGCCACCCTCTTCGCGGTCTGGACCGCAGCCCCGCTGCCGAGCCGTATCAGCCGCCGCCTCGGGCTCTGGGACATCCCGGAAGACCGGATCGCCTCCGCCCCGCTCGCCACCCTGGAAGGACCGCCGCCAGAGCCCCTGCTGGCCGCCGCCTGAGCCCGGTCGCGCTCTGTCATCCCGCTGTCAAATTTGCCGCGCCCGCTGTCAAGCCGGCCGTGCGACTTGCATTGACGATCCCAAGGGTGCTGCACTGCAGTACGTCCAGTCCACAATACTGGTGGCCGGCAGCAAGACCGGTCCGGGGCGGACGTGGCGATCAAGCGACAACAGGAGGCAGTCATGATTGGACGCAGAACTATTCTTAAGGGGACCGCCGGACTTGCCGCCGCAGGCATGCTTGGCTTCCCGTCGCTCACGCAGGCCGCGCGCGACGACGAGCTGAACATCCTCTGCTGGGAAGGCTACAACACGGACGATGTCCTCGATCCTTTCCGTGACATGCACTCCGGTGCCACGGTCCGGGCCGAGAGCGGCACCTCCGACCCGGACATGATCAACAAGCTGCGCGCCGGAGAGACCAAGGTCTGGGACCTGATCAACGTCAACCAGCCCTGGGCGCAGAACCAGCTCTACCCAGAGGGCTTGATCAAGCCCTTGGACAAGAAGCGCTTCGAGCCTTACTTCGCCTCCATGATGCCGGAGTTCCAGGGCCCCTACCCGCTGGCGATGAGCAAGAACGGCGAGGACCTGATCGGCATGGTCCAGCGCTTCGGCCCCTTCAGCTTCGTCGTCAACACCGACAAGATCAGCCGCGAGATGGCCGAGGACGAGGGCTACAAGCTGTTCCTCGACGCCGGCATGAAGGACCGCTACGGCATCCTCACCTACGACAACTGGAACATCATGCACATGTGCATGGCGGTCGACCTCAACCCCTTCGAGCCGCTGAACGACCCGCAGGAGGCCAAGTTCGAGACCGCGGCCAAGCAGATCTTCGGCGGCGCCAAGCTCCTGACCGACGACCTGGTGGCGATGAATACGGCGCTGATCAACGGCGAGATCGACGCCTACTTCACCGGCGGCACCTACACCGCCTCGCCGGCCCGCTTCGACGGCCAGACCCAGGTGCGCGGCATCACGCCGAAATCCGGGCCGGTCCAGGGCAAGGGCGGCGTGGTCTGGGTCGAGGTGACCTCGCTGGTCAACAACCCCGATCCCTCGCCGCTGGCCGCCGACTTCCTGGAGTATGTCCAAACCGCCGAGGCCAGCAAGAAGGTCGCCTTCGCCGAGGGCACCTACAATCCGGTCGCTCAGATGGGCCGCAAGGAGGTTCTGGAGCTCTTCGATGCGGACGAGCTGGATGCGATCCAGTGGGATTCGCTGGAAGAGGAGATGAGCCGCTCGGTCGACTACCAGATCGTCGCCTCCTACGACCGCCTGCAGGAGATCTACAACGCCGCACGCCGCGGCGGTTGAGGCTCTGCCCGTCGGGGGAGGAGAGGCGGCGCCGCTCCTCCCCTCGACCCATTTTGTCCGTCCCGCAACGTTCCGGTGAGGAGCAGCCCTTGATGGCATCGCAGATCGTTCTGCGCCTGGAAGGAGTGAGCAAGCGCTTCGGCGGCTTCACCGCACTCGACAACATCACCCTGGACATCGCCGACGGCGAGTTCCTGACCATCGTCGGGCCGTCCGGCAGCGGCAAGACCACCATGATCCGCCTGCTGGTGGGCATGGACGCGCCGACGGAAGGGGCGATCTACCTCTCCGGCCGCGAGATCACCCACGTGCCGGCCAACAAGCGGCCGACCTGCATGGTGTTCCAGTCGCTGGCCCTCTTCCCCCACCGCACGGTCGGCCAGAACATCGAGTTTCCGCTGAAGATCAAGGGCGTGCCGCCCGCCGCCCGGCGCGAGCGTGCGCTGGAGCTGCTGCAGCTGCTGCGCCTGCCGGCCGACTACTACGGCAAGGGCGTGATGCAGTGCTCGGGCGGCGAGCGCCAGCGCGTGGCGCTGGCCCGCGCGCTGGCCTTCGATCCCGAGATCCTCTTCTTCGACGAGCCGCTCTCGGCCCTAGACTACCGCCTGCGCAAGACCCTGGAGAAAGAGCTGAAGGACCTGCACCGGCGCACTGGCAAGACCTTCGTCTACATCACCCATAGCCTGGAAGAGGCTATGGTGATGTCGGACCGGATCGCCATCATGCGGTCCGGCAAGATCGTCCAGATCGGCACCGCGGAGGAGATCTACAACACCCCCGAGAGCCGCTTCGTCGCCGAGTTCATGGGCGAGGTGAACCTCTTCGCCCTTACCGGCACCGGCGGTGGCGGCTTCCAGGCACCGAAGGTCGGCCTGCAGGTCGAGCGCTCGACGCTGGCCATTGCCGAGGGCGAGAACGCCACCCTGATGGTCCGGCCCGAGTTCATCCGCTTCCTGGGCGAGGGCGACAGCGCCGACTGCCGCCTGGAGGGCGAGCTGCACAACGACTTCGTGCTGGGCTCACGCGTGCACTACGAGGTCGAGCTGGCCGACGGCCGGGTGATCACGGTGGAGAAGCTGGGCGAGGCCCGCTTCCAGGGCGACTACGGCGACCGGGTGGCCCTGGGCTTCGACCTGGCCCATGGCCACCTGATCCACGAGGCCTAGCCGGACCATGGAACGGATCGAGGAACGACAGGGTTTTCTCTCGGCGCTGCCGATCCTGGCGATCATGGCGCTGATCTTCCTGGCACCGCTGCTGGTGGTGGCGGCCTTCGCCTTCATGCCACCGAAGGTCTTCGATCTCGCCCACCTGCCCAGCTTTCAGAGCTTCCGCATCTTCATCGAACAGGGTTACTACGGCTCGCTGCTCTGGTCGCTGGGCATGGCGGCCGCCGCCACGGTGATCCTCTTCATCCTTTGCTATCCGCTGGCCTACGGCATGGCCAAGGTCTTCGGGCGCTTCTCGCTCGTGATCACCATCGCGGTGGTGCTGACCCTCTTCGTCTCGGAGAACATCCGCCTCTTCGGCTGGGTCCTGACCCTGATGAAGGGCGGCATGCTGCTGGGCTACATCAAGGCCTGGACCGGGCTGGAGCTGGACGGCCTGCTCTACAACGTGCCGATCATCGTGCTGGGCCTGGCCTACGCCTACTTCCCCTTCATGCTGTTCCCGCTGGCCCAGGGCATCTCCATGGTCCCCGACGACGTGCGCCAGGCGGCCAGCGACCTGGGCGCCTCGCGGGCTCGCATCTTCTGGGAAATCGACCTGCCGCTGGCCATGCCCGGCATCCTGGTCGGCTCCCTCCTCACCTTCGTGCTGGCGGCCGGCGCGATGGCGGAATCGAAGCTGCTGGGCGGCCAGGCGGTCATCGTCATGGCCGACGAGATCGAGACCGCCTTCACCTACGGCCAGAACTGGCCGCTGGGCTCGGCCCTGGCGCTGATCCTGATCCTGATCATCGGCGGTCTCGCGATCTTCGCGCTCTCGAAGATCGACCTCGACGGCATCATGGGGCGGAGGCGCTAGGCCATGCCACACAAGCCGCTCACCCGCATCGGCCTGCTCGTCTACGGCATCATCACGCTGATCGTGATCTACGTGCCGATCGCCGCGATCGGCTTCGCCTCCTTCTCCAAGGCGCGCTACCTCAGCTTTCCGATCAAGCGCTACACCACAGAGTGGTATCCCAAGGCGCTGGAATCCTCGACCGTCAGCGAGCTGATCGTCACCTCCTTCAAGGTGGCGCTGATCGTCATGGTGATCTCGGTCGTGGTCGGCTTCTTTGGGGCGCTGGCCTTCGCGCGCTACCGCTGGCGCTTCCGCGGGGTTTTCCAGAAGTTCGTGCTGCTGCCGATCTTCTTCCCGCAGACGGTGCTGGGCCTCGCCCTGCTGATGTGGTTCAACGCCATCGACCTGATCCCGACCTGGCAGACCGCGATCATCGCGCATCTGGTCTGGATCGCACCGATCGCCACCCTGGTGATCGCGATCCGCGCCTACAGCTTCGATCCGGCGTTGGAGGAAGCCGCCCGCGACATGGGCGCCAGCTACTGGCAGATCCTGCGCGAGATCACCCTACCGCTGCTCTGGCCGGGCGTGGTCTCGGCCGGGCTTTTCGCCTTCCTCCTGTCCTGGGGGAACTTCCCGCTTTCGCTCTTCACCACCGGTGCCGACCTGACCCTGCCGGAATGGCTCTACGCCAAGATGGTCTCGGGCTACTCGCCGCTGGTGCCCTCCGTCGGCAGCCTGACCGTCGTCATGTCGGCGCTGCTGATCCTGATCGGCCTGCTCTTCGCCTGGTGGTCCGGCCGGCGTCGCCGCGCGCTCGCCGCCGAAAAGAGCTGACCGGACACCGCCCACAACAGGGACCTTCTATAGGGAGAAGCTCAATGCTCACGTCTATCAAGGACCGCGCCGTCATCGTCACCGGCGGCAGCAAGGGGATCGGCAAGGGCATCGCCCGCGTCTTTGCCCGCCAGGGTGCCAAGGTGATGATCGCCGCCCGCGGCGAGGAGGCCGCCAAGACCACGGTCGAGGAGTTCAAGGCCGCCGGCTGGACCGCCGACTATCGCCTGGTCGACGTGACCGACATGGCCGCGATCGAGGGCCTGGTCGCCGACACCGAGAAGGCCTTCGGCGGGCTCGACATCCTCTGCGCCAACGCCGGCATCTTCCCCCAGGCCAAGATCCTGGAGATGAGCCCCGAGGAATGGGACCTGGTGATCAGCACCAACCTGAAGAGCACCTTCCTCTCGGTGAAGGCCGCGGTGCCGGCGATGCAGAAGCGCGGCGGCGGGCGAATCGTGCTGACCTCCTCGATCACCGGGCCGGTCACCGGCTTCCCCGGCTGGACCCACTACGGCGCCTCCAAGTCGGGCCAGCTCGGCTTCCTCAAGACCGCCGCGATCGAGCTCGCCAAGTACGGTATCACCATCAACGCGGTGATGCCGGGCAACATCAAGACCGAGGGCCTGGACGGCCTGGGCGAGGACTACCTGGCGACCATGGCCGCCTCGATCCCGCTGAAGCGCCTGGGCGACGTCGAGGACATCGGCAACGCCGCCCTCTACTTCGCCTCCGACGAGGCCGGCTATGTCACCGGCCAGACCATCATCGTCGACGGCGGCCAGATCCTGCCGGAGAGCCTGGAGGCCCTGGCCGAGGCCTAAGAACCCGCCGGGACGGGCCGGCGCCAGAGGACGCCGGCCCCCTCGACCCGAAGCAACAAGAAAGCATCGAGCATGAGCCAGGACGCCTTGACCCACGAGGAGCTGGTCGCCCGCTTGGGCCGTCTGGCGCAAGCCTCCCTGCCGCTGTGGGGCATCGACAGCGAGACGCCGACCAAGCTGATTAACCTGTCGGAGAATGCGACCTACCGGGTCGACCTGCCCGAGGGTCCCAAGATCCTGCGGGTCCACCGCGAGGACTATCACAGCAAGAACGCCATCGCCTGCGAACTGGCCTGGCTGGAGGCGCTACGCGCCGACGGCGGCGTGATCACCCCGCCGGTGGTCCCTGGCCTCGACGGCGAGGAGATCCAGACCGCCGAGAGCCCGGAGCTGCCGCGCCCACGCCACATGGTGCTGTTCGAGTTCCTCGAGGGCGAGGAGCCGGAGGAGACCCAGGACCTGGTCGGCCCCTTCGAGACGCTGGGTGCGATCTCGGCCAAGCTGCACATCCACGCCCGCAACTGGCAGCGCCCGCCCAACTTCGAGCGGCTGGTCTGGGACTACGACCACATCCTGGGCGACCAGCCCAACTGGGGCGACTGGCGCCAGGCGCCGGCGATGGACAAGGCCGCGCTGAGCCTGCTGGAGCGCCAGGACGCGGTGATCCGCCGCCGGCTGGAGGCCTTCGGCAAGGGGCCGGCGCGCTACGGCCTGATCCATGCCGACCTGCGCCTGGCCAACCTGCTGCTGCATGGCGACTCGACCCGGGTCATCGACTTCGACGACTGCGGCTTCGGCTGGAACCTCTACGACTTCGCCACCGCCGTCTCCTTCTTCGAGGAGAGCCCGCAGGTGCCGGAGCTTGCCGCGTCCTGGGTCAAGGGCTACCGTCGACACCTGCCGCTGCCGGCGGAGGACGAGGCCGAGATGATGACCTTCGTGGTGCTGCGCCGCATGGCGCTGCTGGCCTGGATCGGCTCGCACAGCGAGACCGACCTGGCGCAGCAGCAGGGCCCCGCCTACACCCGCGATTCCTGCGGCCTGGCGGAGCGCTATCTGGAGGTCTTCGGCTGAGCGGAGAGGGGAAACGTGAGCCGATGGCCCGCTGTCAAGTTCGTCCGGCGCCCTGTCAAGCGCCTTGACCGGCGGCGAGTCATCAATCGCACAAGGAAACGTGGGAGCCCCCGACGGTGAGTCTTGAGAAGGACGATTTTCTAGAACGGTCCAAGACCTTCTGGAATCCTGGCAAGACCCAGGACTGGCAGGACATGGGCGTCGATCTGGTGATCGACCGCCGTGAGGGCTATTGCCTCTACGACATGGACGGCAAGCGCCTGATCGACGTGCACCTGAACGGCGGCACCTACAACCTGGGCCACCGCCATCCGGAGCTGGTCGAGGTGCTGAACCAGGCCACCAGCCACTTCGACATGGGCAACCACCACTTCCCCTCGCTGGCGCGCACCGCGCTGGCCGAGGCGCTAGCGGCCTGCACGCCGGGCGACCTGCACCTCACTGCCTATGGCTCCGGCGGGGCGGAGGCGATCGACATCGCCATCAAGTCCGCCCGCCACGCCATGCAGAAGCGCAAAATCGTCTCGATCATCCGCGCCTACCACGGGCACACCGGGCTGGCGGTCAAGGCCGGGGCCGAGCGCTTCTCCAAGCTCTTCCTCTCCGAGGACCGCGACGGCGAGTTCATCCAGGTCCCCTTCAACGACCTGGACGCGATGGAGGACGCCCTCAAGCGCCGAGACGTCGCCGCGGTGCTGATGGAGACCATCCCCGCGACCTACGGCTTCCCGATGCCGGAAGAGGGCTATCTGCCCTCGGTGAAGAAGCTTTGCGAGCGCTACGACGCGCTCTACATCGCCGACGAGGTGCAGACCGGCCTGATGCGCTGCGGCTCGCTCTGGGGCATCACCAACTATGGCGTCGAGCCCGACATCCTGGTCACCGGCAAGGGCATCTCCGGCGGCATCTATCCCATCGCCTGCGCCGTTCTGAACGACCAGAGCGGCAAGTGGCTGAAGGAGGACGGCTTCGGGCACATGTCGACCATGGGCGGGGCGGAGCTGGGCTGCATCGTCGCCATGAAGGTGCTGGAGATCACCCAGCGCCCGCAGGTGGCGATGATGGTGCGCTACATCTCTGACTTCATCCGCGCCGGCCTGGATGAGATCCGCGCCCTCTACCCCGACTTCTTCATCGGCATCCGCCAGCACGGCGTGGTCATGGGCCTGGAGTTCAACCACCCGCAAGGTGCCAAGCCGGTGATGAAGCACCTCTACAACAACGGCGTCTGGGCGATCTTCTCGACCCTCGATCCGCGGGTGCTGCAGTTCAAGCCCGGCATCCTGCTGTCGCAGGCGATGTGCGAGGAGCTGCTGGCCCGGGTGGAGGTCGCCATCGGTGCGGCCCGCGAGGAGGTCATGGGCAAGCGATCGCGGAGGGCATGACGATGGACCCGGCGGTCAGGAACCTGGTCGATATCGACAACACGCCTGCGGCCATGCGCTCCAAGGCGGACACCCTGCTGGAGCAGGCCCGCTGGGCAGCCCAGGTCTTCCAGCGCTACGACCGCGCGACGACGCAGGAGATCGCCGAGGCGGTCGCCCGCGTCGCCTTCGAGAAGGCCGGCGAGTATGCCGAGCGCGCGGTGGCCGAGACCGGCTTCGGCGTGGCCAAGCACAAGAAGCTGAAGAACGAGCTCTCCAGCCTGCCGCTGGTCGAGCACTACCGCGACTGGGACTTCGTGAACCCGCAGCTGCGCGAGCGCGAGAAGATCGTGGAGATCCCGCGGCCGGCCGGCGTGGTCTTCGCCCTGGCGCCCTCCACCAACCCGATCGCGACGGTCTACTTCAAGGTGCTCGCGGCGTTGATGACGCGCAACGCCATCATCGTGAGCCCGCACCCGGCAGCCCTCCAGGTCTCGCTCGACGCGATCCACGCGCTCGCCGCCGCCGCCGAGGCCGCCGGCGCACCGGCCGCGGTGATCCAGGCGGTGGAGCAGCCCAGCCTGCCGCTGATCGACGAGTTCATGCGCTCGCCCAAGACCGACGTCATCCTGGCGACCGGCGGGACCGCGATGGTGCGCGCCGCCTACTCCTCGGCTAACCCGGCGATCGGAGTCGGGCCGGGCAACGCGCCAGTCTTCGTCGACTCCAGCGCCGACATGGCCCAGGCCGCCAAGCACATCGTCGAGAGCAAGTCCTTCGACAACTCGATCCTCTGCACCAATGAATCGGTGCTGATCACGCTTGCCGACTGCGAGCAGGCGCTGGCCCGCGAGATGAAGAAGGCCGGCGCCTATCTCTGCGATGAGGCCGAGACCGAGGCGCTGCGCCGCCTGCTGTTCCACGAGCGCGGCTTCAACGTCGAGATGCTGGGCCGCGACGCCGCCTGGATCGCCGAGCAGGCCGGCATCAAGGTGCCGCCCAAGACCCGCATCCTGATGACCCCGATCAAGCTGATCGGCGTCGGCGAGCCGCTGTCGCGCGAGAAGCTCTGCCCGGTGATGGGCTTCTACGTCGCCCGCAGCAAGGCCCAGGCCCTGACCCAGGCGCGCCAGCTGCTGCGCTTCGGCGGCGCCGGGCATTCCGCCGCGATCCACGCCCGCGACCAGCGCACCATCCTGGACTACGCCAGCGTGGTCGAGGTCTACCGCGTGGTGGTGAATGCGCCCTGCAGCCAGGGTGCGGCCGGCTTCGCCACTCACCTCTCGCCCAGCTTCACCATCGGCACCGGCTTCTACGGCCGCTCCTCGGTCGGCGAGAACATCGGGCCGCAGCACCTGGTGAGCTGGACCCGCATCGCCTGGAACAAGGAGAGCGCCGAGGTGCTGGACCCGGTGGCGCTGGGCAACCTGAAGCATCCGGGCCCGCTGCCGGAGGCGCCGTCCGACGGCGTGCCGGGCAAGACCCGACCCAAGTACAGCCCGCCGCCGGCCATGCCGGCCCGGGCCTCCGACGACGGCCTGCGCGAGGAGATTCGGCGGATCATCGCCGAAGAGCTGCGCGCGGCCCTAAAGGGCTAGACCATGGCCGAGTTGCGTTCCTTCCTCTTCCTCGACCGCCTGCAGCCGCAGACGCTCTGCTACATGGCGACCTGGATGCGCGGCACCCTGCCCCGCGCCGACGTCGCCGCCCAGATCGTCGAGGTGGCGCCGGGCCTGGACATCGAGGCGCTGACCGACGTTGCGGTGAAGCATGCCGAGGTGCAGGCCGGCATCTTGGTGGTCGAGCGGCAGTTCGGCTACCTGGAGTTCCACTCGCGCTCGACCTCGCTCTTGAAGGCCTCGGCCGAGGCGGTGCTGGATCACCTGGGCGCGCGGGCCGAGGACGCCACGCCGCCGACCATCCTCGCCTCCAAGATCGTGACCCGGGTCGATCACCAGCACGCCTTCCTGATCAACCGCAACAAGCTGGGCTCGATGCTGCTGGGCGGCGACTCGCTCTACGTGATGGAGATGCAGCCGGCCTCCTACGCGGTGATCGCCGCCAACGAGGCCGAGAAGGCCGCCAACATCAAGCTGGTCGACTACCGCATGATCGGCGCCACCGGCCGGGTCTACCTGGCCGGCCGCGAGGACGAGATCCGCAACGCCCGCGACGCCGCCGAGGCGGCGCTGCTGCAGCTCGGCGCACGGTAGGCGGGGCGCGATGGACAGCGAGATCCGCAGCCTGATCCGCCAGGTCCTGGCCGAGGAGCTGTCGAAGCTGCGGCCGGCGACGAACGCGCCGCCGCGTGAAGAGGCGGTGAGCCTGGAGAACGACGAGGACCTGGCCCGCTTCGTGCGCCGCCTGATGCGGATGGGCGCCGACCCGGCGACCCGCCAGGCGGTCGAGGACGGGCGCCTGACCTTCCGCCTGGCCAAGGGTAGCAGCGGCGGCCGGAGCGTGAGCGCGGCACCGCGCGCGGTCGGCCAGCCGGCGCCGGCGGCCAGCCAGCGGATCGACAAGGGCTTCGTCTCCGAGCGCCAGGTCGATGCCCTGCCGCCGGGGACCAAGGTCCTGCAGGTCGGCAAGGCGGTGCGCTTCACCCCGCTGGGACGGGACCGCCTGCGCCAGCGCGGGATCGCGATCGAGAGGAGCGAGCGATGATCAAGGGACGCGTCGTCGGCCGAATCTGGTCGTCGAAACGCATCGACAGCCTGCCGCAAGGCGCGCTGCTGGAGGTGGAGCTGGAAAACGGCAGCCACCTCATCGCCTTCGACCCGCTGGGCTGCGGCACCGGCGAGGCCGTGCTGATCACGCAAGGATCGGTCGCCGCCGCCTTCTTCGAGAAGGTGAAGGCGCCGGTCGATGCGCTGATCATCGGCTCCATCGACGAGGCTTCCTGAACTTCGGGGCAAGCCAAGCCCCACATGCGTTGACCCCTGCTTTGAGGAGTTGAGAACAATGGCGAACCAAGCAATCGGGATGATCGAGACCAAGGGTTTCGTGGCCGCTCTGGCCGCGGCCGATGCCATGGTCAAGGCCGCCAACGTCACCATCGTGGCGCGCGAAGAGGTCGGCGACGGCCTGGTGACCGTGGTGATCCGCGGCGACGTCGGTGCGGTCAAGGCCGCGACCGAGGCCGGTGTCGAGGTCGCGAGCCAGGTCGGCGAGATGGTCTCGGTGCACGTGATCCCGCGTCCGCACCCCGACGTCGCCAAGCACTTCGCCGCCGCCCTCACCGAGTAGCGGGATCGGGCCGGGTTCATGGCCGGATCGACGAAGGCACAGGGCAAGAAGGACGCGGAGTCCGCCGGCCTCGCCGGCGGCGCCGAGCTGCGCGTCTACCTGCCGATCGAGAGCCTGCAGCCGCAGTTCGCGGCCTATCTCTCGACCCCCTTGCGTGCGCGCGGCTACCCGCCGCTGGAAGGCGACCACAGCCTGATCATCGAGGTGGCGCCGGCGCTGGCGATCCACCGCGTGGTCGACCTGGCGCTGAAGGCCGGCGGCGACCTGGAGCCCGGCATCCTCTTCACCGAGCGCCAGTTCGGCGTGCTGGAGTTGCACAGCGCCGACGCCGAGGCGCTGGCGACCGCGGGCCAGGCGGTGCTGGACGGCATCGGTGCGGAGGCCGGGGACCAGCTCGCCCCCAAGACCCTCTACACCGACATCATCGAGGATCTGGCCGACCGCCACGCGATCATCCTGAACCGCACGCGCGAGGCCTCGATGATCCTTCCGGGCCAGTCCCTGCTGGTCTACGAGATGGCGCCTGCCCTCTTCGCCGCGGTGGCCGCCAACGAGGCCGAGAAGGCCGCCCCCGGGGTCACCCTGGTGGACGTGCAGATGATCGGCGCCTCCGGCCGGGTCTTCCTGGCCGGCCGCCCGGCCGAGCTGCGCGCCGCCCAGGAGCGCATCGCCAAGACCCTGGAGGAGGTGCAAGGGCGCAGCGGCTAACCGGGGTCCGTGCTATGACCCGAGTCCGCGGGCGGCACCTAGCCTCCGCGGACCGCAAGGGAGGAAGGCCATGACCGCAGGCAGCAACCGCTGGCGACGCTTCGCCGACTGGGATGAGCGCCCGCTGCGCCTCGACAACTTCGCGGTCGAGGATGCGACCAGCGGCTTCGCCGCCTTCTCCTCGCCGCAGGACCCCAGGCCCGGCGTTGCCGTTTCCGACGGCTGCGTGGTCTCGATGGACGGCGTGGCCGAGGCCGACTTCGACATGATCGACCTCTTCATCGCCCGCTATCACCTGAACCCGGCGATCGCGGAAGAGGCCATGGCGATCCCGGCCGAGCACCTGGCCGCCATGCTGGTCGATCCCAAGGTGCCGCGCGGCGAGCTGGTGCGCCTGGCGCACGGCCTGACCCCGGCCCGGCTGGCCGAGGTGGTGGCCCAGCTCTCGGCCCTGGAGATCGCCTTCTCCTATTCCAAGATGCGGGCGCGCAAGACGCCCGGCAACCAGGGCCACGTCACCAACGCCAAGGACGACCCGCTGCAGCTCGCCGCCGACGCGGCCACCGCCGTGGCGCTGGGCTTCGACGAGATCGAGACCACCATGCGGGTCTCGCGCAACGCCTGGTCCAACGCGCTGGCCTGCTGCGTCGGCGCCGCGGTCGGCCGCTGGGGCACCCTCTTCCAGTGCTCCAGCGAGGAGGCCGAGGAGCTGAAGATCGGCATGGCCGGCTTCACCTCCTATGCCGAGACGGTCTCGGTCTACGGCACCGAGAAGGCCTTCGTCGATGGCGACGACACCCCCTGGTCCAAGGCCTTCCTGGCCGCCGCCTACGCCTCGCGCGGGATCAAGATGCGCTGCACCTCCGGCGCCGCCTCCGAGCTGCTGATGGGCTTCCACGAGGCCAAGTCGCTGCTCTACCTGGAGACCCGCTGCCTCTGCCTGCAGCGCGCCATGGGGGTGCAGGGCACCCAGAACGGCGGCATCGACGGCGCGCCGCTCACCGCCTCGATCCCCGGCGGCATGCGCGAGCTGATGGCCGAGAACCTGATCGCAGTCTGGCTCGACCTGGAGTGCGCCTCGGGCAACGACGCCCGCCCCACCGAGTCGGAGATCCGGGTCGGCGCCAAGATCATCCCCTACATGCTGGCGGGCTCGGACCTGATCTGCTCCGGCATGGGCTCGATCCTGAAGTACGACAACTCCTTCAATCCCTCGCTGCTGAACGGCGAGGAGGTCGAGGACTACCTGGTCCTGCAGCGCGACTTCGAGGCCGACGGCGCGCTGACCCCGCTGAAGGAGCACGAGGTCCTGGACCTGCGCCGCCGCGCGCTGGACGCCCTCTCCGCCGTGTTCGAGGAGCTGGAGCTGAGCCATCCCACCGCGGCGATGAAGGAGAGCGTGGCGCTGGCCTCCGGCTCCAACGAGACCGAGAGCTACAGCGCCGGCCAGGTGGCGAAGATCTCCGAGGCGATCGAGCGGCGCGGCATCACCGTGGTCGACGTGATCACCGCGCTGGCCAAACGCGGTTTCCGCGAGGAGGCCGGGCACCTCCTGAACCTGGTGCGGCTGCGGGTCTCCGGCGACTACCTGCAGACCTCCGCCCTGGTGCGCGAGGGCAAGATCCTCTCGGCGGTGAACGACCCCAACGACTACCAGGGCCCCGGCAGCGGCTATCGCCTGAGCGAGGCACGCCGGCAGGAGATCAACGCGATCCGCGATGCGCTGGACCGCGAGAGCGTGCTGAGCGAGGCCGCCCGCTTCCGCAAGGACGAGGCCCTGCGCATCCGCTACCGCGATCTGGGCGAAGCGGCGGCCGGCAGCGACCCGGCCGAGGTGATCGTGGGCCTCAGCCCCGCCTTCGGCGAGAAGCTCTACCGCAGCCTGGCCGGCCACTCCCTGGCCGAGGTGCTGGCCGCGCTGAAGGCCGGGGTCGAGGCCGGCGGCGGCCGGGCGCGCTTCCTGCGCTTCCGCCACACCGCCGACACCTCCTTCCTGGGGCTCAGCGCCGCCAGCCTGGCGGGCTCGGGCGTCGGCATCGGCATCCAGGCCAAGGGCACGGCGGTGATCCACCGCAAGGGCCGCCTGCCGCACAACAACCTGGAGCTCTTCTCGAACGCGCCGATCACGACCCTGGAGCATTACCGCCGCTTCGGCGAGAACGCCGCCCTCTACGCCCGCGGCGAGGAGCCGGAGCCGGTGGTGGTCCCGACGCGCGGCGAGGCCCTGGGCGCCCGCTTCCACGCCCGCGTCGCCCTGATCTACGCGATCGAGACCGAGATGACGCAAGAGGGCGCGGCCCCGCTGGAGATCGAGCCCAGCTGGCTGGAGGGCCGCGGCGCATGACCGGGAAGAAGCCCACCATCGCCGACTACCCCCTGGCCGAGCGCCGCCCCGACCTGGTGAAGAGCGCCAAGGGCCAGCCGCTGGAGGCCCTGACCCTGGAGGCCCTGGAGGCCGGCCGCATCGGCATGGAGGACCTGCGCATCACCCCCGAGGCGCTGCGCCAGCAGGCGGCCATCGCCCGCGACGCCGGCCGCGCCACCCTGGCCCAGAACTTCGAGCGCGCCGCCGAGCTGGTCGCGGTCCCGCAAGCCGTCATCATGCAGGCCTACGAACTCCTCCGCCCCGGCCGCGCCAAGGACAAGGCGGAGCTGCTGGCGATGGCCGGCCGGCTGCGCGATGAGTACGGGGCGGAGACCATGGCCGCGTTTCTGGAGGAGGCGGCGGAGGTTTACGAGAAGCGGGGGTTGTTTACGTATCGGTTTTGAGGTCTGGGACAATACGATTGCCAACGTTCGCATTTTGTTCTATACACTACACATGCAACCTAAAGGCCCTATAGACGTCAGGATATTCCTATGCCCAAAAGATTTTTTGAAGAACGGACGGAACAATCAGAGGCTAAATCTCGTATTGTTAAGAAATATTTCTTTGCCTGGTGCAAAGTTATAATGCCTACTGCTAAGAAAATTTCTAATAAAATTGCATATATTGACTTGTATGCTGGCCCTGGTCGCTACAAAGATGACGCAGCATCAACACCCCTAGAAATTCTTAAGACTGCAATCGATGACCCTATGATGTCAAAGATGCTTGTTTCTTACTTTAATGACGCAAGTTCCGAAAACTCCTCCACATTGCAGGAGGAAATCTCCAAGCTGCCAGGAATAGATAATTTAACATATCAGCCCATAGTTAAATGTGGAGAGATCGACGGAAGTTCCAACAAATATTTTAATGAAATTAGGGGAATACCTTCATTTTCATTTATTGATCCATTTGGCTATTTAGGACTATCACTGAATGTAATTAAAGATGTCATATCAGATTGGGGATGCGATTGCTTATTCTTCTTTAATTACAATAGGATCAATGCTGGAATATCAAACGATTTTGTAGCAAAACATATAAACGCGCTATTCAGCCAATCTCGAGCAGACCATTTAAGGCGAATTTTACCAGGACTTAAACCTGAACACCGGGAAAGGTTGATTTTAGAAGAGCTATCGAATGAGATAAAGCGCCTTGGTGGAAGATTTATACTTCCATTTACATTTAAAAATTCAACTGGATCAAGAACATCTCATAAATTAATATTCGTTTCAAAAAATTTTAAGGGATATGAAATTATGAAAGATATTATGGCAAAAGAAAGCTCGACCCATGATGAAGGTGTTCCATCTTTTACCTACTCACCTGCGGATGCCTCTACACCATTTCTTTTTTCCTTTACGCAACCACTCAGCACCCTTCGCCATAGTCTGTTAATACAATTTGCAGGAGAAGAAATTTCCTTTGGAGAAATATATAGGAGACACAGTGTGGGTACCCCGTTTGTGCGACAAAACTACCGTTCTGCTCTAATAGAACTCGAAACCCAAGGCTTGATTTCAGTCTATTCCACTGAGGGCACACGACGGGTAGGCACCTATCCACCCCATGTTCGCGTACGGTTTCCGAAAGGGGGCACGGATGGGAAATAGCTCGTCAATTGAATGGACAGAAGCGACCTGGAACCCAGTGGTCGGATGCACAATCCTATCGCCAGGATGTACAAACTGCTATGCTATGCGGCTGGCACGTCGCTTAGAAGCAATGGGTCAACAGAAGTACGTTGGGACTACCAGAATTTCAGGAGGTCGACCAAAGTGGAATGGCAAGGTTTATGTAGATGAGAATAGCATAAATATTCCTAAAAATTGGAAATCTGGAAAGATGATATTTGTTAATTCGATGTCTGATTTATTTCATGAAAGCGTTCCATTACGATTTATCAAAAGAATTTTTCTTACTATGCAAGATACTCCACATCACACCTATCAAATACTTACAAAACGCGCAGAAAGACTTGAAAATATTTCACCTTATTTACATTGGCCAAATAACGTCTGGATGGGCGTAAGCGTCGAAAATGAAGAGTATAAATATCGAATTGACAATCTACGTCGGTGTCACGCGCAAACAAAATTTCTTAGCCTTGAGCCACTACTAGGACCTCTGCGAAGTATGAACCTTTCTGGAATTGATTGGGTAATAACAGGCGGCGAAAGCGGACCTAACGCTCGCCCGCTCGATACGGCTTGGGTTCGCGATATTAGAGATCAATGCATCACCGAAAACGTCGCCTTCCATTTCAAACAGTGGGGTGGGGTAAATAAGAAGAAGACAGGAAGGGTATTGGATGGGCGCACCTGGGACGAGTTTCCGGAACAAACAACCTACCGAACCAACGGCTAACAATATAGCCGGACCCTAAGACCCTACCGCCACCAAATACGGCTCCCACAGATCTAGCATCACGCTGTCCCCCTCCGCGCCGGTCGGCCCCCAGAGTTCCCTGGCCTCGAAGCTGACGGTGTAGAGCGGGAGCGCCAGCTCCAGGCCCTGCCAGCCGGCGTCGGGGAGGAGGTGGGCGCCGTGGTGGGCCGTCACCCGCCCGCGGCGGCCACGGGCATAGGCCGGCAGGCGGGTGTGGCCCGGCACGCCCTGGCTCTGGGTCAGGACCTCGTCGCCGACCGAGAAGGCCGGCTCCTTGTCGTAGGGGCGCGAGAAGTCGACGAACTGGTCGCGCAGGGTCTGCAGGACTGCCTCGACGCTCGCCGGCTTTGGCTCGGGCGCTGGCGACGCTGCGTCCCCGCCGCCATAGTCGCCGGCCAGCAAGGCCTCCAGGGTGATCTCGCCGGAATGGACCAGGGCGGCCAAGGTGGTCAGGCACCACTTCTCGAAGTAGGGGATGGTCAGGTAGGCGCCGGGCGGGATCAGCTCGACCAGGAAGCGGAACCAGTCGATGGTCAGGTCTTCCGGACCGACCACCTGCGAGAGCGCCTCCATGCGTCCCTCCCAGGGCTGCGCGAAGGCCCTGTGCTCGTGGGTGACGGCGATCGGGCCGAAGCCCTCCTTACCGCCCAGGTCGTGCACGCCGTCCATCAGCCGTCTCCTCGCGAGAGGTCGCGCCCGAGATCGCGGTCGGTGCCGATCATGGCGTTGCGGGTGACCAACTCCGCCAGGCGCGCCTCGTCCCAGCCCTCGGTGCCGGCCGGGCGCTGCGGCACCACCAGGTAGCGCAGCTCGGCCGTGCTGTCCCAGACCCGGACCGCGACGCCGGGCGGCAGCTCCACCCCGAACTCGGCCAGCACCGAGCGCGGCTCGCGCACCGCGCGGGCGCGGTAGGCGGCCGACTTGTACCAGGCCGGCGACATGCCGAGCAGGCTGAAGGGGTAGCAGGAGCAGAGGGTGCAGACGACCAGGTTGTGCAGGCTGTCGCTGTTCTCCACCGCCTTCAGGTGGCCGGTGGCGTTGCCCTCGAAGCCGAACTCGGTGATCGCCGCGGTGGCGTCCGCCAGCAGGCGCTCACGGAAGGCCGGATCGACCCAGGCGCGCGCCACCACCTGGGCGCCGCGCTTCGGACCGACCCGCTCGCTATAGGCCTCGACCCAGGCGTCGATGGTCTCACGCGCGACGTAGCCGCGCTCGATCGCCAGGCTCTCCAGGGCCTTGACCCGGAGCGCCGGGTCGGGCGGCAGGTGGCTGTGCAGCTCCCGCTGGATCGCCGCCGCCCGCTGCGCATCCTGCTTGGTCACAAGCTTCGTCCCCTGTAACGCGGTTCCCTAAAGCGTGTCAGGAGGTCCGGCAGGCGTCAACGCTGCAAAGCGCTAGCGCAGATCGCAGTCAGATGGAATCACCTTTCTGCGTGAAACCGCTCGATCCTTCGAAGCAGTGCTGAGGCACTGACATCGCTTTTGCGTTCTGGTTTCTGGATGCGTCCGGTGGTCCTTCGGTCAAGCCGAAGGACGACAAAACAAATAAATATCAGATAGTTGTCGTCCTTCGGCTTGACCGAAGGACCACCCTCCCTTGGCCCCGGTCTCGAAGAATAGAGCGCGGTTCTCTCACCAAAGGCGGCGTCCCAACCAGCCAGCCTAACGCCCGCGTGGCAGCCGGACGGGCAGGTTCTGCATAGATTCGACTGGCGCTAGGCCAGGACCTCGGGTCCTACCTCGGCGAAGCTGGGGCAGCCGAGCTGACCCAGCGCGCGGGTGAGCTCCATCTCGAGAATATCGTAGGCGCGGCGGCAGCCCTCGGGGCCACCGGCACCGGCGCCATAGGCGAAGGGCCGGCCGGCCAGGGCGAACTCGGCACCCAGCGCCTTGGCCCGGATCGCGTCGGCGCCGCGGCGCAGGCCGCTGTCGATCAGCACCGGGCCGCGGCCGGCGACGGCCTCGACCACCTCCGGCAGGGCGTCGAGCGAGGCGGGGCCGTAGTCGATCTGGCGGCCGCCGTGGTTGGAGACCAGGATACCGTCGCAGCCCATCTCCATGGCGCGGGCGGCATCGACGCCATGCTGTACGCCCTTCAGCACCAGGGCGCCCTTCCAGCGCTCGCGGATGCGCGGCAGGTCGGACCAGGAGAAGCTGCTGGAGATCATCTTCTTCTGCAGCTCCACCAGGCTGGCGCCGCCACCGCCCGAGGGGTCGTAGCCCGGCAGCACGTTGGCGAAGCGCGGCGGCCCGGCCTTCCAGGTGGCCAGCGACCAGCGCGGGTGGGTGGCCAGGTCCCAGGCGATCCTCGGGGTCAGGCGGAAGGGCATCTCCAGGCCGTTGCGGATGTCGCGGTCGCGCTTGCCCGGCATCACGGTATCGACCGTGACCAGCAGCACCCGGAAGCCGGCGGCCTCGGCCCGGTCCAGGAGCTGGCCGACGAAGGCCTGGTCGACCGAAACGTAGATCTGGAACCAGGCATAGCCCTCGGCCGCCTCGGCCAGGGTCTCCATCGCGGTCGAGGCCGCGGTCGAGACCGTGAGCGGCATGCGCTTCTCGGCCGCCAGCCGCGCCATCGCCAGGTCGGTGCCCGGCCAGGCGGTGTTGAGAAAGCCCACCGGCGACATGCCGAAGGGCACGCCGTAGTCCTGGCCGAAGAGCCGGGTCTCGGTGGAGATCGCGGAGACGTCGACCAGGGTGCGGGGCTTCAGCACCACCGCCTCGAAGGCCGCGCGGTTGCGGGCCAGGTTGGACTCAGCTTCCGCGGCGCCGTCGACGAAGTCGAAGGCGAAGCGCGGCAGCCGCCGCCTGGCCAGCAGCCTGAGGTCGTCGATCGAGGCCGCCCTGGAAAGCACCGGGCTGCCCTCGCCGCCCTAGAGCAGGGCTTCGACGACGCGATCCGGCGGGGTGTGGCCGTCGGCGAAGGTCTTGATGTTGATGATGACCTTCTCGCCCATGTCGAGCCGGCCCTCGATGGTGGCCGAGCCCATGTGCGGCAGCAGCACCACGTTGTCGAGGCGCAGCAACTTGGGATTGACCGCCGGCTCGTGCTCGAAGACGTCGAGGCCGGCACCGGCCAGCTCGCCGGCCGAGAGCATGCGGGTCAGCGCGTTCTCGTCGATCACCTCGCCGCGGCTGGTGTTCACGACCACCGCATGCGGCTGCAGCAGCTTCAGCCGCCGGGCCGAGAGCAGGTGGTAGGTGGCCGGCGTGTGCGGGCAGTTGACCGAGATGAAGTCCATCCGGCTCAGCATCTGGTCGAGGCTCTCCCAGTAGGTCGCCTCCAGCTCGTTCTCGACGTCCTCGTGGACCCGCCGGCGGTTGTGATAGTGCACCGAGAGGCCGAAGCCGCGCGCGCGCCGGGCCACGGCCTGGCCGATGCGGCCCATGCCGATGATGCCCAGCCGCTTGCCCCAGATGCGGTGGCCCAGCATCGAGGTCGGCGACCAGCCGCTCCAGCGGCCCGAGCGCATGACCCGCTCGCCCTCGGCCAGGCGGCGCGGCACCGACAGCAGCAGCGCCATGGTCATGTCGGCCGTGTCCTCGGTCAGGACGCCCGGCGTGTTGGTGACGGTGATGCCGCGCTGGCGCGCGGTCTTGAGGTCGATGTGGTCGACGCCGGTGCCGAAGGAGGCGATCAGGCGCAGTTGCGGCCCGGCCTGGGAGAGCACGCCGGCGTCGATGCGGTCGGTGACGGTCGGCACCAGGACCTCGGCCTCCCTGGCCGCCTGCGCGAGCTGCTGCTGGCTCATCGGCTCGTCGTCCAGATTGAGCTTGCAGTCGAAGAGCTCCATCATCCGCGTCTCAATGACATCGGGCAGACGACGGGTCACGACGACGCGCGGTTTGGTCTTGCTGGGCATGGGCGCTTTCCCACTCACTCTCTTTTGAAGGCCGACCGGACAGGAACCTGCCATAGCAGCCCGCCGCCTCTCCTGTCCAGCGGACCGGAGGCTGCCGTCCGATGCCCCCGCAAAGGCACGGCCGAAGAAGCCAGGGTGCGGCCTGGTGGTGTGCCCTGGTGGTACGCCCTGGAGGTCGCAGCCCCGCGGCAATGCGCGGGACCTGCCTTGCGGGGCTTGACGGAGCGGGTGGGAATGAGCCATCGCGTTCCCCATGCGCACTCTCCTGGCAGTCCTCTCCGTCGCGCTTCTCCTGACCTTCGCGGCCGGCCGGCCTCCGGCCCTGGCCCAAAACGAGCCGGCCAACGAGGCAGCCGGCGAAGACGACGCTCAGGCCGAGCCGGTCCCCGGCGAGACCCACCAGGACGCCAGCGCCGCCGAGGAGCCAAGGCGCGGCCCCAGCGGCCTGCCGCTGCCGCGCTTCGTCACCCTGCACAGCAACGAGGTCAACCTGCGCACCGGACCCGGCGTGCGCTATCCGATCGACTGGGTCTATCAGCGCGAGGGCCTGCCGATGCAGATCATCGACGAGTTCGAGGCCTGGCGGCGGGTGCGCGACCGCGACGGCACGGTCGGCTGGGTGCACCAGTCGATGCTGAGCGGCCGGCGCAACGTCATCGTGACCGGCGAGGAGCAGGCACTGAAGGACGATCCCTCGGACGCTGCCGGCACCTTGGCCTACCTGGAGCCTGGCTTCCTCGCCGCGCTGAACAAGTGCCAGAACGACTGGTGCGAGGTCACCGCCGAAGGAACGGAGGGCCAGCGCTACCGCGGCTGGCTGCACCGTAGCCAGCTCTGGGGCATCCTCGAGGGCGAGACGGTCGAGTAGCCGCGATCCGGCTCGGCACACGCAGGTCAGGTAGAGTAAGGTCTCTGCGAACCGATCTCGGCGCAGTCCGCTAGAGCGGGTTGCGCTCTGTTTGAATCGGAACCGGCCCGCACCCCCACCCGGCCGCTCACAAGAGTCTCCTGGAAATGGGCGGCCGGGCGAGCCGGTGCCGTGTAGACTCAACACGCGCTAGGGCAGGTCGCGATCAGGCGGAGTTACCTGACCGCGTGAATCCTACTCTACGGCAGCGGATAGAAATCCAGGACCAACTGGCCGGCGACGGGGTCGCGGCGAGCCGCGGCCGGTCGGTCGTGGACGATGGCGAAGCCGGTCTGGCCCTCGTAGTCCATCACGGTCAGGCCCTCGGCGCGGTCGGCCCCCTCGATCGTCGGCAGGTCCAGGATGCGCTCCAGCCGGCTGCGCTCGACCAGGGTCGGCCGTGCGCTCACCAGCGCCTCGGGCCAGCGGTAGAGGCGGAAGGGGCCATCGAGGTCCATGGTCGGGCCGGCCAGGATGATCAGATCCTCGCCGCGCAGGGTCAGGTCGCGCACGCCCATGCCGTCCAGATCGAGGAAGTGCTTCAGGTAGTACTCGCCCTCCGAGCCCAGGCGTTCGAGGTCCAGGCGGCCGTCGTCCTCGCCGGCACTGCGCAGCTCCAGCACCACCGCCCAGCCACGCATCACCGGGCCGCGCAGACCGATGAAGATGCGCTTGCCGGTGACCGCCAGGCCCTCGGCATCGAAGCCGTTCTCCTTAGAGGGCACCACCATGAAGGGACCCAGGTGCGGGTCGTGGCGGAGCTGCTTCACCAGCCGGCTGCGCTTGCGGCCGACCTTGACCAGTGCCCCGGCCTGACCACCCTCCTTGCCGACGGCCGGAGTCCAGTCGCCGTCGTCGTTATCGACCAACGGCAGACGGGCCAGGATCTGCCGGCTGGGCGACTGGTCGACCTCGGCCAGCCGCTCGATCGCGGCCTCGGGGTCCTGCGCCTCGCCCTTGACCTTGCGCCTGATCGCGGCATGCGAGCCCAGCAGCCAGAGCGAATCGTCACTCAACGCCAAGCTCTCAAGATCCAGCTCGGCCTCCACGTCGGGCACCTTCAGAAAGCGGGGCACGATCAGTTGCTTGTGGTCGCCGTAGGTGCCGTCCGGCAGCAGGGTTAGCTGATCCAGTACATTGCCGGCATCGCTGACCAGCCAGAGGCTGCGCCCGCGCGCGGCGATGCCGGAGAAGTCGTGCCAGAAGGGCTCGCTGCCCGGCGTCTCGCTGCCGTAGTCGCCGAAGGAGAGACGGATGGAACGGGGTGTCATGGCGGCAGGAATAGACCAGGCTCTCAGGGATCGTCGGAGGTCGGTTCCGGGCCATGATCGGCCACCGCCGCCGATCCTGCAAGTGACGACTCTGCGACGGTTCCCGCCACACCGGCCCGCCCCCGGATGCTTGCCCCTTGACCGCCGCGCGGACCATGCGCATGTTAGCGGCCTTATGAGAACACAGCCCTTGGCAGTTTTGCGAATTAGCCACCCGGCGCTCGTCTGAGCGACCGGGACCTCTGCTTGTCGCAAACCACTTCGCTGCCAAACCCCTTGGGGAGCTGTTTTCCCATGACCAGTCTTACTTTTGAACGGCCGCAGCAGCGGCCGCAATCCGCCCCACAGGCCGCCGTCTCCTGCTATTGCGTGGAGGGAGAGGCCGATCCCGGCCTGCTGCCCCGCGTGCTGGAGCTCTTCGCCAAGCGCGGCCTGGTGCCCGAGCGCTTCTTCGCCCAGCCCGGCCGCCACGGCACCGATGGCATGATGATCGACCTGCAGGTCCGCGGCTTCACCGCCGCCGAGCGCGAGCTGGTCGCCTCCTGCCTGCGCCAGATCCCGCTGGTCTGGACGGTGCTGACCTCGGAAAAGGTCTCTCAATGAGTCTTCTGGATCGCGCCCGCTTCGTGCTGCGCTGGGACCCGCAGGCCTACCGCCCCTTCTTCGTCGAGGGGCGGCAGGTCGGCTGGGTGACCCACAAACTGGCGCGGCGGCTCGGCGACTTTCCCAAAGAGATCCTGCAGGCCAAGGGGCGGCTCGCGCTCAACCCCTCGATCGCCGGCTATGCCGCGCGCGGCGCGGCGATGGACGAGATCCATGCCTCGCTGGCCGAGACCGGTCACGTGCGGCCGCGCCGCGGCGAGCTCTTCCCGGTCTTGCGCGACTGGCAGGAGGTGCCGCTGCTGGCGGTCGACCGGGCCATGGTGCCGGTGTTCGGCTTCCGCTCCTTCGGCGTGCACATGAACGGCTTCCTCAGGCGGCGCGACGGCATCCACATGTGGCTCGGCCGCCGCTCGCTGACCAAGCCGACGGCGCCCGGCAAGCTGGACCACCTGGTGGCCGGCGGCCAGCCGCTGGGCCTCACCCCGCAAGCCAACCTGGTCAAGGAATGCGCCGAGGAAGCCTCGATCCCCGAGAGCCTGGCGCTGCAGGCCCGGCCGGTCGGCCTGATCTCCTACCGCTGCCGCTATACCGACGGGCAGCGCGACGACATCCAGTGGTGCTATGACCTCGAGGTGCCGGAGGGCTTCGTGCCCCGCCCCGGCGACGGCGAGGTGCAGGACTTCATGCTCTGGCACATCGACGAGGTGCGCGAGCGCCTGGCCGAGACCGAGGACTTCAAGTTCAACGTCGCCCTGGTAATCATCGACTTCCTGATCCGCCACGGCCTCTACGGCCCCAGCGAGGCCGGCTACCAGGAAGTGCTGCACTGCCTGCGCAGCGGCGGACGCTGACCTCTCCCCGCTTCCAAGCGACATTCTGACCGATCCCCGCGGCCCGGCGCCACCCAGGCCTCGACAAGCGGCTTGAGATGACTCAGAGCTGTCTGGTCTGATGCAGCGGTGCGGGTCGAAGGGTAGAGTCATGTCCATGGAAGCGGATTTCGTGATCGTAGGCTCCGGCTCTGCCGGCTCGGCCATGGCGGCGCGGCTGAGCGAGGACGGCCGGAACTCGGTCCTGGTGCTGGAGTATGGCGGCAGCGACCGCGGCCCGCTGATCCAGATGCCGGGCGCGCTCAGCTATCCCATGAACATGCCGCGCTACGACTGGGGCTACCAGTCGGAGCCGGAGCCGCACCTGGGCGGACGGCGGCTCGCC
The DNA here is from genome assembly GCA_046233115.1 of Rhodospirillaceae bacterium N.6G. Taxonomy (GTDB): domain Bacteria; phylum Pseudomonadota; class Alphaproteobacteria; order Kiloniellales; family JACOMY01; genus JACOMY01. The sequence continues at coordinate 339,307 of JBJXHM010000003.1, forward strand.
TGTCCGCGCGGCAAGGTGATCGGCGGCTCCTCCTCGATCAACGGCATGGTCTACGTGCGCGGCAACGCCGGCGACTTCGACTTCTGGGAGGAGAGCGGCGCCAAGGGCTGGGGCTATGCCGACGTCACCCCCTACTTCGAGCGCATGGAGTGCTGGCACGAGGGCGGCCAGGGCGGCGATCCCGACTGGCGCGGCAAGACCGGCCCGCTGCACGTCACCCGCGGCAAGCGCGACAACCCCCTGCACGCCGCCTTCGTCGCGGCCGGGCGCCAGGCCGGCTTCGAGCTGACCGACGACTACAACGGCGAGAAGCAGGAGGGCTTCGGGCCGATGGAACAGACGGTCTGGCAGGGCCGGCGCTGGTCGGCCGCCAATGCCTACCTGAAGCCCAGCCTGTCCCGGCCCAACCTGGACCTGTACCACTGCCTGGCCCGCCGAGTCCTGATCGAGAACGGCCGCGCGGTCGGCGTCGAGGTCAAGCGCGGCGGCAAGATCGAGCAGATCCGCGCCCGGCGCGAGGTGATCCTGGCCGCCAGCTCGATCAACTCGCCGAAGCTGCTGCTGCTCTCCGGCATCGGGCCGGCGGCGGAGCTGGCCGAGCACGGCATCCCAGTCGTCGCCGACCGGCCAGGCGTGGGTCGGAACCTGCAGGACCACCTGGAGCTCTACATCCAGCAGGCCTGCACCCAGCCGATCACCCTCTTCAAGTACTGGAACCCCTGGGGCAAGGCGCTGGTCGGGCTGGAGTGGCTGCTGCGCCACAGCGGCCCCGGCGCCTCCAACCAGTTCGAGAGCGCGGCCTTCCTGCGCTCCAAGCCCGGCGTCGACTATCCCGACATCCAGTACCACTTCCTGCCGATCGCGGTGCGCTACGACGGCAAGGCGGCGGCCGAGGGCCACGGCTTCCAGGCCCATGTCGGGCCGATGCGCTCACCCTCGCGCGGCGCGGTCACCCTGCGCTCGGCCGACCCGGAGGCGCCGCCGAAGATCCTCTTCAACTACATGAGCAAGGCCCAGGACTGGGCCGACTTCCGCCACTGCATCCGCCTGACCCGCGAGATCTTCGCCCAGGAGGCTTTCGCCCCCTTCCGCGGCAAGGAGATCCAGCCGGGTGCCGATGTCGAGAACGACGAGGCCCTGGACGGCTTCATCCGCGAGCACGTGGAGAGCGCCTATCATCCCTGCGGCACCTGCAAGATGGGGGCTGCCAACGACCCCATGGCGGTGGTCGACCCTGAGACCCGCGTCATCGGGGTCGAAGGGCTGCGGGTCGCCGACAGCTCGATCTTCCCGCGCATCACCAACGGCAACCTGAACGCGCCCAGCATCATGGTGGGCGAGAAGGCCAGCGACCACATCCTCGGCCGAGACCCGCTGCCCCGCAGCAACCGCCGCACCTGGGTCAGCCCGCGCTGGCAGACCTCGGATCGCTAGGGGCGATCGGCAGGCAGGGAGCAAGCGGAGCATGACGGAGAGCAGCGGACGACACTTCGAGGCCTTCGACAGCCTTGGCGAGACGCCGAACATCGTCGTCGACGGTTCTGGCAATGCCGCCACCGCGATCACCCTGTCGCACTGGCCCAAGAGCGGGACGCCCTGGGCGCTGAAGGCGGATACCTCCGCGGAGATCGTCTTCAACTATCTGGCCGCGCCGGACTTTCACGTTGCGGCGACGGCCGTCACCAACAACCATTTCGACGAAGACGGGCTCATGGGCCTCTATGCCCTACTGGAGCCCGAGGCGGCGCGTGCTGCCGAGACACTGGTGGTCGGCGTCGCCCATGCCGGGGACTTCGAGACCTACCGTGACAGGACGGCCGCGCGAATCGCCTTCGCCATTTCGGCCTTCGCCGCGCCCGGTCGCTCGCCGCTGGATCCCGCCATCTTCGCGCTGCCCTACGCCGGGAAGACCGCCGCCCTCTACCGGGCTCTGCTGCCCCGCGTCGGCGAGCTGTTGCAGGAGACCGACCGCTTCCGTGCCTACTGGGAGGCCGAGGATGCCTTCCTGACGCGGAGCGAACTGGCGCTGGAGCGGGGTGAAGTGACCATCGAAGAGCGGCCCGCGCTGGACCTCGCCATCGTGCGGATCGGCGGTGAGAGCGGTAGCGTGGCGGTCGAGGCGATCTGCCATCGCATGGCCCTGCACAACCGGACCCGCTGCAACCGTCTCCTGTTTCAGCAGGGACGGCGCTACGCCTTCGCCTACCGCTATGAGAGCTGGGTGCAGATCGTCACCGCTCCGCCGCTGCCCCGGATCGACCTGACGCCGCTCGCCGCAGCGCTGACCGAGGCGGAGTCCGGCGGGGCACAGTGGCGCTTCGACGGCGTCGCGGAGATCGCCCCCTTCATGCGCCTGTCGGACGGCCAGGAAAGCGCCATCCCGCCCGAGGCCTTCGCCGGCAAGGTAGCGGACTTTCTCAGCACTGCGCCGCCGGCCTGGGATCCCTTCGATCCTTCCTAAAGCGGTCTCACGCCTTCTCGAAGAACTTCCGGAAGATCGCCTGCGCCTCCTCCGTTTTCAGGCACTCCGAGAAGGCGACGTACTCGCGCTCTATGGCGGCCTTGACGGCGGGGCCACGGGCGGCCAGCAGCATTTGCTTGGCAGTGCGCAAGGCCTTACGCGGCTTGGCGGCCAGCAGGCGGGCCTGCTCGGCCACGTGGGCGTCGAGATCGGCGTCGGGCAGGACCGCGTTCACCAGGCCCAGGGCCTCGGCGCGGGCGGCGTTCAGCTCGTCGCAGGCCAGCAACATCTCGGCGGCGGCGCGCGGGCCGATCGCCTGGCCCAGCAGCAGCGAGCTCGCGCCCTCCATCGGCACCCCGAGGTTGATGAAGGGCGTGCGAAAGCGGGCGCTCTTCCCGGCATAGACGAAGTCGCAGTGCAGCAGGCCTGTGGTGCCGATGCCGATGGCAAGGCCGCTGACCGAGGCGATCAGCACCGCCTCGCAGGTGGAGAGCGCCTGCAGGAGCTGCATGCCGCCCGAGGGCCGGGTGTCGTCGGGATCGGCGGCACGGGCCTGGAAGTCGCGCAGGTCGTTGCCGGCGGTGAAGATGCCTCCGGCGCCGCGCAGCACCACCACGCCGACGCCCTCGTCCGCGCTGGCCTCGCGCAGCGCGCCCGCCAGCGCCTCGTACATCTCGCGGGTCAGCGCATTCTTCTTCTCCACCCGGTCGATGGTCAGGGTGAGGACACCCTCGGCACGCTCGGCCAGGATGTGGGGAACCAGTTCGGGCATGGCGCTTCCCTCGCTTGACAGCAGGCGCAACGGCCTATCTTTTCTGCGAAATCGAATTTCGTGAACGACCATAGCCGCCCGGAGGCGGCCGAGCAAAGAGAGGAAAAGCGATGCGCGCCGTCCTGTGCAAGAGCCTCGGGGGACCGGAGAACCTGGTGGTGGAAGAGGTGACCCCACGTCCCTTGAAGGCCGGCGAGGTGCGGATCAAGACCGCCGCCTGCGGCGTCAACTTCCCCGACACGCTGATCATCGCCGGCAAGTACCAGTACAAGCCCGACCTGCCCTTCTCCCCCGGCGGCGAGGCAGCCGGCGAGATCATCGAGGTCGGCCCCGAGGTCGAGGGCTGGAAGCCCGGCGACCAGGTCATCGCCATGTCGGTCTGGGGCGGCTTCGCCGAGGAGATGATCGCCGAGGCCTCGCGCATCATCGCCCGGCCGGACACGATGGACGCGGTGACTGCGGCCGGCTTCGCCATCACCTACGGCACCACCTACCACGCGCTGGTGCAGCGTGCGGCGCTGAAGCCCGGCGAGACCCTGCTGGTGCTGGGGGCGGCCGGCGGCGTCGGCCTGGCCGCGGTCGAGTTGGGCAAGGCGCTGGGCGCGCGGGTGATCGCGGCGGCCAGCACGGCCGAGAAGCTGGAGGTCGCCAAGGCGCACGGCGCCGACGAGACCATCAACTACAGCGAGGTCTCGCTGAAGGACGCGGTGAAGGGCCTGACCGACGGCAAGGGCGCCGACGTGATCTACGACCCGGTCGGCGGCGACCTCTTCGACCAGGCCACGCGCTCGATCAACTGGGAGGGCCGCATCCTGGTCGTGGGCTTCGCCAGCGGACGCATCCCGCAGTACCCGACCAACCTGGCCCTGCTGAAGGGCTGCTCGGTGGTCGGCGTCTTCTGGGGCGACTTCTGCCGGCGCCAGCCCAAGGCGAACGAGGCCAACTTCCTGGATCTCTTCCGCCTGCACGCCGAGGGCAAGATCAAGCCGCTGGTCAGCAAAACCTACCCGCTGGAGCAGGCGGCCGAGGCCCTGCAGACCTTCATCGACCGCAAAGCCGTCGGCAAGCTGGTGCTGAAGATCTAGATTCTGGTTTGAGAAGGGGCCACAAGGCCCCTTCTCAAGGCGGCGCCGGCCCGCACCCCCGCCCGGCCACCCCCCGGCCACCCACGGAAGTATCCTGGAATTGGGCGGCCGGGCGGGGGTGCGGGCCGGCGCCGTGCAATCCGAAAAAGTCACCAGGCGGAAGCGAATTCCAATGGAGCGAGAAGCGTTCTAGACTTGCCGCCACCTGCTCCACCCGAAGAGGACCTATGACGATGCAGAAGACCCTGGCCGACAGTCTGCGTCTGGCCTCCGCCGACAACCACGCCTTCACCTGCTACCGCAGCCGCCAGAGCGTCGGCGAGCCGCGCGCGGGCCTGATCGTCGTGCAGGAGATCTTCGGGGTGAACCGCCACATCCGCGCCACCGCCGACCGCTATGCCGAGAGCGGCCTGCTGGTGCTGGCCCCCGCCCTCTTCGACCGCATCGAGCCCGGCATCGAGCTGACCTACCAGCCCGACGACATCGCCCGCGGCCGCGAATGCAAGGCCAAGGTGCCCTACGACCAGGCGACCGAGGACCTGGCCGCCTGCGTCGAGTGGCTGCGCGGCCGCAACCTGAAAGTCGGCGTGGTTGGCTTCTGCTGGGGCGGCGACCTGGCCTTTCTCTCGGCCCGCCTGCCGGGGGTCTCGGCCAGCGTCGCCTTCTACGGCGGCGGCATCGGCAACCTGGCCGCCGACAACCCGCCGCGCGGCCCGCTGCAGTACCACTTCGGCCTGGAGGACCAGGCGATCCCGGAAAGCGCACGCCAGGCCGCCTATGCCGCGGCCCCCAAGGCCGAAGTCTTCGAGTACCCGGCCGGCCACGGCTTCTGCTGCGACGAGCGCGGCAGCTACCACGCCGAGGCGGCCGCCGCCGCCTGGGAGCGCGCCCGGGCCTTCTTCGCCCGCCACCTCGGCGCCTGACCCGGCCGCCGGCCATGGCCGCCGACTACCTGCGGCTCTATGCCGGGCTGGAGCGGCTGCCGGTCGACGCGGTCGCGATCCTGCCGCTGGGGGCGGTGGAGACCCACGGGCCGCACCTGCCGCTGGGCACCGACAGCCTGATCGCCGAGGGGCTGCTGGACCGGGCGCTTGCGGATTGGGACGACGCGCCGGAAGGTCTGGTGCGGCTGCCGGCGCTCTGGCTCGGCGCCTCGGGCGAGCATGACCAGGGGCGCGGCACCCTGGCCTTGGAGGCCGAGGCGACCATCGCCGCGATCCAGGCGATCGGCGGGCAGCTCGCCGCTGCCGGCATCGGCCGCCTGCTGCTGTTCAACGCCCACGGCGGCAATATCGCCGCCGGCCAGGTCGCGGCGCTCAACCTGCGCCGCCGCCACGGCATGCTGGTGGCCGCCGCCCACTGGCTCGACTTCGGCCTGCCGGAGGAACTGGCGGCTCCCGGCCTGCCGCAGGCCGACGTGCACGGCGGCTGGCTCGAGACCTCGCTGATGCTGGAGCTGCTGCCCGACGCGGTGCGCCGCGACCGCCTGGCCGACCGGCCCGCGACTGCCCCCGGCTCCAGCCTCTTTCCCGAGGGGCCGATCGCCTGGGGCTGGCGTACGACCGACCTCAGCGGCGAGACCTGGGCCGGTGCGCCGGAGCGGGCCGACCCGCTGATCGGCCGGCAGATCGCAGCGCAGGTCACCCGCGGCCTGCGCCAGCTCCTCACCGAGCTCTCAGCTGCGGACTGGCCCGCCACCTGAAGCCGTCGCCGCGGCCGCCTGCCGGCAGAAGCTTCGGAACCAGCGGTGCAGCGGCGCCTGGTGCAGCCGCGGCGGCCAGACCGCGATGAGGTCGAAGCCCGCGATCTCCAGCGGCGGCGGATAGACCGCCAGGTTGCGGTTCATCCCGGCGAAGAGACGCTCCGGCAGCACCGCCAGCAGGTCGGTCCGCTCCAGGATGGTGCCGGCCACCGCGAAGCTGGGGATCACCAGCCCGACCCGCCGCTTGCGGCCCTCCAGGGCCAGCGCAACGTCGGTCGGTCCGCTGAAGTCGCCGCGGTTGGGCGCTACCAGCAGGTGCTCGCAGGCACAGAAGGTCTCCAGGTCCAAGGCCTCCCCGGCGAGCGGGTGGTCGGCCCGGAGCGCGCAGAGATAGCGCTCGCTCAGCAGGGTCTGGGTGTGCAGGTTCGGCGGCGTGAACTCCTGGATGGTGAGCGCCAGGTCGACCTGGCCGGCGCGCATCTGCGGCCCCAGGGTGGCCGAGACCAGCGGCAGAGCCGCCAGCCGCACCCGCGGCGCCAGCGCCCGGAAGCGGCGGAACAGCGGCGTCAGCACCACGTTCAGCGCGTAGTCCGAGGTCGCCACCGTGATCGTGCCCTCGGCCGCCGCCGGGTCGAAGTCCTCGGCCTCCAGTAGCTGCGCCAGGCCGGCCAGGGCGGCGCTCACCCTGGGCGCCAGCGCCTCGGCCCTCGGCGTCGGCGTGATGCCGCGCGACTCCCGGACGAAGAGGGGATCGTCGAAGAGGTCCCGCAGGCGTTGCAGCACGCCGCTCAGGCCCTGCTGGCTGAGCCCCAGCCGCTGTGCCGCACGGGTGACGCTACGCTCCTCCATCAGGGCCTCGAAGGAGAGCAGCAGACGGGCATCGAGCCGTCCGATATCGCCAATCACGGTAGCACCTACAAATGATATCTGTTGGATTTGTAGTGTTAAACTGTCGCAGTCTCCGGCTGCAAGCCCTGACGCCCGGCGCGAGCGATCTCGCCCGGCGGAATGGGCGGTCGCGGGGAGCAACCCCGCGCATCGGCAACCAGGGAGGACCCAATGGAGATCTTTGCCGATCCGATCACGGTGAACTGCCGCAAGGTCTTGGCCGGACTGCAGCACCTGGAGGTGCCTTACGAGCTGAAGAAGGTCGACTATTTCAAGGGCGAGCAGAAGTCGGAGGCCTACAAGGCGATCAATCCCAACGCGGCGCTGCCGGCCATGCGCGACGGCGACCTGGTGCTGTGGGAATCCAACGCCATCCTGCAGTACGCCGCCGACAAGCACGGCCGGACCGAGAGCTATCCCAGCGACGCCGCCCAGCGCGCCGACGTGAACCGCTGGCTGCTGTGGGAGGCGGCGAACTGGTTTCCCTCCTGCTATGTCTACCTGGTCGAGAACTGCGTGAAGCCGCTGCTGGGCGGCGAGCCGGATCCGGCGATCCTCGAGGCCGAGGCCCCGCGTTTCCACACCCTGGCCGGAATCCTGGACGAGCGGCTCAGCCGGCAGGACTGGCTCTGCGGTGCCTCGCCCACCATCGCAGACATCGCGGTGGCGGCACCGATGCACCTCCATGCCTGGGCCAAGCTGCCGTTGGACCGTCACCCCAACCTGGTGGCCTGGATGCGCGATCGCGTCGAGGCCCTGCCGGCCTGGAAAGCGACCCATGTCGGCGAAGGTTTCACCCTGAACTGAGGAGCCTGGTACGATGAGCGAGGCGAAAGCCCTCGAACCCGACAGCGCCGCCAGCGTGCGGGCGCCGCTCTGCTACTCGGTCGATAACGGCCGGCCCATCGAATACTACTTCTATGAGCCGGACCCTGACGACCCGCGCAATCCCTCCGGGACCGACTCGCAGGAGATGGCGATCGCGGACGCATGGCCGATCGCAGACAGCCTTTCCCTCGACCGGGAGGGCTTCGAGATCAAGGACTTCGCCTCGCCCTTCGACGCCTTCGACGACGACGAGGCGATCCGCCGGCAGTTCTATCGGGAGGTGGTGGACTTCGTGCGCCAGCACACCGGCGCGCGCCAGGTCGCGGTCTTCGACCACACCATCCGCAAGCGCATGTCGACCGACCTGAAGGACCAGACCGTGATCCAGCGGCCGGCCGTGCTGCTGGTGCACAGCGACTACACGCCGAAGTCTGGGCCGCAGCGGGTGCGTGACATCATGGGCGAGGCGGCGGAGGGGCTGCTGACCCGCCGGGTCGCCTTCTACAACGTCTGGAAGCCGCTCTACGAGCGGGTCGAGGAGCTGCCGCTGGCGCTCTGCGATGCCACCTCCGCGGAGGAGGCCGACATGATCAAGATGAACCTGCGATACCGCGAGCGCATGGGCGAGATCTTCGTCATGCGGCACAGCCCGCAGCACCGCTGGTACTACTTCCCGAAGATGCGTCCCGACCAGGCCTTGCTGCTGAAGACCTACGACAGCGAGACCGACGGCCGGGCCCGTTTCGTCGGCCACACCGCCTTCGAGGATCCCACGACGCCGCCCGATGCGCCGAAGCGCCAGAGTATCGAGCTGCGCACCATGGCCTTCTTCTAGAGACCGCATCGATCCCGCAGGGTATCGTCATACAAAGGCCGCAAGCCGGCCGCAGGGTCAGCCGTGGCCGGCCGCGGCGACCAGCGAGCGGCCGGCCCGACGTTTCACAGCCCAAACGTGGGAGAGATCCATGTTTCGTTTTCCTTGGCGTACCGCCGCTGTCGGCCTCGGCTTCTGCCTTGTGGCCGCCGGGGCGGCCCTCGCCGACGAACCCCTGAAGGCCACCTCGGAACTGCACAATACGGACGGCCAGACCGTCGGCTTCGTGACCCTGGAGCAGACGCCATCCGGCATCGTCCACCTCAAGGCGGAGTTCGATGGCCTCCCCCCCGGCGATCATGCCTTCCACATCCACACCAACGGCACCTGCGCGCCCGACTTCAAGGCCGCCGGCGGCCACTACGCACCGCGTGAGCACGCCCACGGCATCGACGATCCCAAGGGACCGCACGCGGGCGACATGCCGAACATCCACATGCCGGACTCCGGCATTCTGACCATCGAGTATTTCCTCGATGCCGTGACTCTGGAGACGGGCAAGACCGGTTCGCTCTTCAAGGAGGGTGGTACCGCCTTCGTGGTCCACGACGGCATCGACGACTACGTCTCGCAGCCGGCCGGCGACGCTGGCAACCGCATCGCCTGCGGCGTCATTGAGGCCGCCCGCTAAGACTCGATCTGGAGCCAGCCAAGGGAACGGGCCTGCCGGTGGCAGGCCCGTTTTGCGTCAGCCCTCCTCGGAGCCGTGCGGGTACTTCGGCAGGTCGTCGGCCAGCTCGACCCAGGACACCTTCTCGGCGTGATGCACGTGGAACTCCGGCCGGAAATCCGAGGAGTCCTTCAGAGTCGCGGCATAGAGGTGGATCTCGTCGGGAAAGGCCTTGCTCTCGTAGGCGATCGGCGTGCCGCAACTGGCGCAGAAGGAGCGCCGCACACCCGGCGAGGAGCGATAGACCTTGGGCGGATCGCCGGTGTAGGTCAGTGCCTCCTTCGGAACTCCGAAGAAGGTGGTGAAGGCCGACGCGGTGGCCCGACGGCAGCTCTCGCAGTGGCAGTGGCCGCGCCAGTTCTCCGGCCCCTCGTAGCTGTAGGTGACGGCCCCGCAGAGACAGTGTCCTTCCTTCATGACATGATCTCCTTCGCAATGACGGCAGCAGCCTGTTGTCGAGGGTCTCTGCGACCCAATGCGGCAAAGCCCCGCCCCCTTCCCAGAGCTTCGCAGGCTCTTGGCCCGAAAGCGGGAATGCTGCCAGAGTGATCGACAGAGAACAGCCAATCGCGTCGGGAGGCGCCAGATGATTCTGATCGGACAGTACGATTCACCCTTCGTGCGCCGCGTGGCCATCGCCCTCAAGCTCTATGGCCTGCCCTATGAGCACTGGCCCTGGTCGACCTTCGGTGACGCCGACAAGCTGCGGCAGTTCAACCCGCTGATGCGGGTGCCGACCCTGGTCCTGGGCGAGGGCGTGACCCTGGTCGAGAGCGCGGCCATCCTCGACTATCTGGACGACCTGGTCGGCGAGGAGCGGGCGATGATCGCCCCGCGCGGGGCGGAGCGGCGCGCCGCCCTCCGGGTCGCGGCCTTGGCCAGTGGCGCCGGCGACAAGGGCGTCAGCCTGCTCTACGAGGCAGTCCTGCGCGATCAGACCTCGGAGATCTGGGTCACCCGCTGCCGCCAGCAGATCGCCTCGGTCCTGGAGCTGCTGGAGAAGGAGATGGGCGCCGGCCCCTACTGGTTCGGCGACAGCCTCGGCCACGCCGACATCGCCATCACCTGCGTCCTGCGCTTCCTCGGCGAGGCCCACCCGGATCTGGTCGAAGAGACCCACTGCCCGAAGCTGAAGGCGCTGGCCGCGCGTTGCGAGGCCATGGAGGTCTTCCAGGAGATCCAGCAGCCACTGAAGGGACCGGGCGGCAAGTAGCCTGTCAAGCTACCGGCACGCTCGCCGGCATGGCGACGAAGCCGGGCAGGGCCTCGATCCGGCCGAGCCAGGCGCGCAACGCGGGATAGGGCTCGAGGCTGATGCCGCCCTCGGGAGCGTGGGCGATGTAGGTGTAGCAGGCGATGTCGGCGATGGTCGGGCCCTCGCCGGTCAGGAAGGGCTGTGTCGCCAGCAGGTCCTCCATGACCGAAAAGATGCGTGCGCTGATCGCCTTGGCCCGCTCCACGTCGACCGCCCCGCCGAAGACCGCTGCCACCCGCGCCAGGACCGGCCCCTGGGCGATCTCACAGGCCGCCACCGAGAGCCAGCGCTGGATCTCCGCGCGCTTCAGCGTGTCGGAGGGGTACCAGCTTTCCGGCGCATAGCGCTCCGCCAGGTAGACCAAGCTGGCCAGCGAATCGGGGATCACATGACCCTCGTCCTCCAGCACCGGTACCTGTCCCAAGGGGTTGAGCTTCAGGAAGTCAGGGGCTTGGTTCTCTCCCTTCCTGAGGCTCACCTCGACCAGTTCCACCGGCCGACCGATCAGCGACAGAAAGAGTTCCACGCGGTGAGAGTTACCTGAGAAGGGCGCGCAGTAGAGCCGAATCATACTATCCTCATTGTGCTTGAGCGCTGGTGATGCACTCACACGGCAAGATGGCATCCTATCGTCGCATTGAAAATCCGTCATCTTCGAGGAAGGCTACGGGCACGGTCTCGCCCGCCGTTGCCCTAGCGGACCTGCCACGAGCAGGCGCACTTGCGATGGTGCTCCGGACATGGTTTCTATCGAGGCAGTCTTTCCGGGGGGCCCGTAGTTCAGCGGTCAGAACGCGCCGCTCATAACGGTGTTGTCGCAGGTTCGAATCCTGCCGGGCCCACCAGTTTTGGCGGCAGTGTCGGCTTGCGGCCGGCGGCTGCACTGCCAGGACAGAGACGAACGGGGGACGGGCGGTTTGTCCAAGGCGAAGACCTCTCTCACCGTGGCAGCGCTCGGCATCGTGTTCGGCGATATCGGGACCTCGCCGCTCTACTCGTTCCGCGAGGCAGCGACGGCGGCCGGGGCCGCCCACCCCGAGGCCCAGATCTACGGCGTCCTCTCGCTGATCCTCTGGACCGTCACGCTTTCCGTCTCCTTCAAGTACGTCGGCCTGGTGCTCAGGGTGAACAATGAGGGCGAAGGCGGCATCCTGGCGCTCTCCACCCTCTTGGGCCTGCACCAGCGCAACGACCCGCGTGGGCGCTTCCTGCTGTTCTTCGCGCTGCTGGGCGCGGCCATGCTGTTCGGCGACGGGGTCATCACCCCCGCCATTTCGGTCCTGAGCGCGGTCGAGGGGCTGGAGATTGCCGCCCCCTCGATCGCGCACTTCGTGCTGCCGCTGACGGTGCTGATCTTGCTGATCCTCTTCCGCCTGCAGAAGGCCGGCACGCACCAGATCGGCAAGCTCTTCGGGCCGACCATGATGGCCTGGTTCGTGGTGCTGGGAGCACTGGGCGCACTCTCCATCGTCCGCCGGCCGGAGATCCTGCTGGCGGTCGATCCGCACCACGGCCTCTGGCTGCTGTTCAATCACCCGGACCACGCCGCCATGATCCTGGCCGCGGTCTTCCTCACCATCACCGGCGGCGAGGCGCTCTATGCCGATCTCGGTAGCTTCGGCCGGCCGGCGATCGCGCGGGCCTGGTTCCTGGTGGCCATGCCGGGCCTGCTGCTGAACTACTTCGGCCAGGGCGCCCTGCTGCTGGAGGACCCCACCGCGATCCGCAACCCCTTCTTCCTGCTGGCACCGGAGTTCCTGCGGCTCCCGCTGGTGGTGCTGGCCGCAGCGGCGACCATCATCGCCTCGCAGGCCGTCATTACCGGGGTCTTCGCGCTGGCCCGCCAGGCTATGCAGGTCGACCTGCTGGTCGGACTGCGCGTGATCCACACCACCGAAGAGCATGAGTCCCACGTCTACCTGCCGACGGTGAACTGGCTGCTGGCGCTGCTATCGATCGCCGCGGTCCTGGGCTTCCGCAGCTCCGACAACCTGGCCGACGCCTACGGCATGGCGGTGGCCACCGCGATGATCACCACCACCCTGCTCTTCGTGGCGGCGCTGATCCACCTGGAGAAGCTCGGCAAGCCGGCAGCCTGGGGCATCGGCCTGCTGCTGCTGACCATCGACCTGATCTACTTCGTCCCCAACCTGACCAAGCTCGCCACCGGCGGCTGGCTACCGATCTCGCTGGCCACGGTGGCGATGATCGTGATGCTGTCCTGGCGGGTCGGGATCCGCCGCAGCCTCAGGGCGCGCCGCACGGCACCGCCGCTGGGCAACTTCGCGCTGGCGCTGCAGAAGCGCGAGCCCAATGCCGCCAACTGGGCGGTGTTCCTGACCCGCGGCGGCGACCTGATCCCCGAGCCGCTGGCCAACATGGACCGCCTGCTGGGTACGGTCTTCCCCGGCCTGGTCATGGTCTCGGTCCGGGTGGTCGGGCGCCCCAGAGTGCCGCCCGAGCACCGCCTGCTCTATCACTGGGTGGGAGAGCGGGTGCTGCGACTGGAGGTGCATGTCGGCTACATGCAGTCGATCTCGCTGCCCTCGCTGATCGGGCCGGTGCTGCAAGAGCAGGGCCTGAAGCCCGAGACCATGGTCTACGTGGTCGGCCACGAGCGCCCGCTGCCGCCGAAGCGCTGGCGCCGGCCGCAAGACCTGCTGCTCAGCCTCTTCTGCTTCCTGGTGCGCAACGCCGAGCGCCGCAACGACAACTTCGACCTGCCGCCGCGCCGCACCCTGCTGATCGGCTATTCGATCCCGCTGGACGAGTGAACAAACCAAACGAGCGATCAGATCAAGAGCCCACGCAAAGCCGGCGAGAGGCAGCGCACCAGCGCCTGAAGTTCCCCCGCCCCATCCGCAAGCAGCGGGTGGTCGCCGAGGTCGTCGGCCGCCGCGAGCCCGCCCGCAGTGACCGCAAGGCCGGTGAGGCCGGTCGCGGCGGTGGCCGCGAGCGTGGCCGCGTCATAGCTGCCGGGTCCGCCGAAGGGCACCCCGAAGAGGCGGCTGCGCGGTTGCGGGAAGTGCGAGAGCGCCTCGGCCGCAGTCGCGATCTCGCGGCACTGCGCCTCGGCCTCCAGTCCTGCCATGACCAGGTGACGGTGGCTGTGGTTGCCGAGGCTCACTCCAGGCAGCGCCAGGGCGGCGATCTCGCCGGGGGTGACGAAGTCGGGCTGCTGGCTGGCGGCCGGGTCGAAGGCCTGCAGCAGCTCCGCGATCGCCAGGGGCGAGACTCGGGCCGGGTCCTTGCTGTCCTTGTAGAGCTTGCCAGGCCGAATCCGCGCCACCAGCTCGGGCGCATGGGCGGCAAGGAAGGCGCGGAAGGCCGGCTCCTCGCCGCGGGCCAGGAGGCGGGTCACCTGCCGGCGCCAGTAGGGTGCGCCCGACAGCGGCGCGGTCATCAGAAACCAGGTCGCCGGCAGGCCGCGGGCCGCTGCCAGCGGCAAGGCGATCTCGGCCACACTGCGGTGATTGTCGTCGAAGGTGAGCGCGGCCAGTCCATCGAGTGAGGCGCCGGCCCGGCGCCGCTCGGCCAGCTCGTCCAGCGCCAGCACCTGGTAGTGCGCCTGCAGCCAGTCGAGCACGCGGTCAAGCTCTCCGGCGGTCAGGGAGTCCTTGTAGCCGGTATCCGCGGGGCTACCGACGGCGTGGAAGACGAGAACGAGCGAGGTGGGCTGCATGCGCCCAGCCTACGACGAAGCTCAGCGCAATGAGAAGACGATGGGCACGGCGAGCGAGATCCGCTGGGCGCTGCCCGGCGGCTTCGGCATGGGGCTGGCTCGCTCCAGCAGCGCCAGCACCTCCTGGTCCAGACGATCATGGCCGGAGGAGCGCACGATGCGATGGCCCAGCACCCGGCCCTGGCCATCCAGGGTGAACTGCAGGGTCACCACCCCCTGCTCGCCCATCCGTCGCGAGGTGCGCGGATAGCGCTTGTGGCGCTCCAGCCAGGCGGCGATCTGGTCGGCATAACCGGAAGCCGCAGCCCCACTGAGCCCGGCCCCCGCGCCCGCGGAACCCTGACCGCCGGTGCCGGGGCGGCCCTGCTCGCCGCCACCGCCGTCATTCAGGCTCTGACCCTTGCCGCTCTGCTCGGCCTGGCGCCCCATCACCTGCCGGTCGGCTTCCTGCGAGGCGAGCGCCGCCATCCGGGTCTCGCGGCTCTCGTCCTTGCGGGGCTCCGGCTTCCTGGTCGCCTGGGCCACCTGCTTCGGCCTCGGGACCTCGGGCAGGGTGACCGCGCGGTTGGGCTTGCGCGGCGGCACGATCATGCCGTCGCTCTCCTCCGGCCGTTGCGCCTCGGTCTCCAGCGCGACCTCGCGGAGCGCCATCGCCACCCCCTGCCGCTCCTCCTCCAGCTCCGGGATCGCGACCAGGGCAGCCTGTAGCGCCACCGCGTCGGACTCGGTCGGCTGCAACGCGCCCGCCTGCATCGCCAGCAGGTCCGTCGGCAGTGCCTCGTCGGTCAGGGCCAGCGGCTCCGTTTCGCCCTGGGCCAGTTCCTCCTGCACCTCTTCCAGCGGCAGAGGGTCCGTGGTCGGCTCGGCCTGGAGCGGTTCGGCCAGCTCCTGCATCGGCAAGTCCGGCAGCGGCTCCTCCTCGATCGGGGCCTCGCGAACCTCGTCCGCCAGCTGCAGCGCCTCAGGCGCTTCGGTCAGTGTCCTGCTCGGCAGCGGCGCCGCCTCCAGCGGCTTCGGTTCCTCCTCGGTCTTCGGCGCCAACTCGCCCGGCTGGTCGCTCGCCTGGAGCGCGCTCTGTAGCAGGTCGGTCTCCAGCACCGCGCTGGCCGGCGCCTCGGCCAGCGGATCGGCGACCGGTTGTTCGGGAACGGGCGCCTCCGGCGGTGGCGCGGCCGCGACGAGCGGCTGAGCGGGGGCCGGCTGGGCCGGTGGCAGTGGGGCTAGTTCCAGCGAGGGTGCCTCTTCCGGCACTGGCGGCAAGACCGCAGTGGCGCGCGGCTGAACGCTGGCGGTGGGAGTCTTCGCCTCGAGGACCGGCGCCGCGACCCGCGTCGGCAGTGCCACGACCTCGGTCGGAATGGTCATGGGCAGCGGCAGGGTCTCGGCCGTCTCCAGACTCTCCGGCGCATCCGTCAGCGGCTCCAGCAGGGTCGCCTGCGGGTCGGCCTGCGCCTGCTCCGCGGGATCGGGCGCTGCGGCCAGTGGCATCGCTGCCGGCAGCGCCACCATGACGGTGCCCTCGCCTAGGCCGCCACCGCCGCCGCTGCCCCCACCGCCACCACCGCCCAGCCTGAGATCCTGGTCGGATAGGCCGATGATCAGCAGGAGGACGATGGCCGCATGGACGCAGACGGAAAGAGCGACGCCGCTCGCACGCGCCCAGCGGCCCTGTGGGCTGAGCCGCCGCATCGGGCTGCCGGCCGGTCCGAGTCTGACCATGTCCGCTCCGGGTATGGCCGGTCTCGCCAAGGTCGCCGTCAACATCGGGCGCGCGCCGCCTCGCTCTACTTGAAGAAGAGTATGTCGGTCCGATTCTCCAGGCCGACCAGAGAGATACAATCGCCGGCGGAGTCGGAACCGCTGTCCGAGGCGCCGCCGCAGGCGGTCACGTCGTTCAGCAGCAGGCTACCCAGCCCGTCGCAGGACAAGTCCGGCACGTCGAGCTGCTTCAGGCTGGTCTTGTTGCCCGGCAAGGGGCCGGCCTCCACGCTGAAGCGCCGATCGATGATCGCCTTTCGATCGAAAAAGACAAGGTCCAGGGTCAGGTGCTCGAAGGGCTCCGGCCGGGAATTGCGCAGCAGAAGATAGAGACGGCAGACCTGGTTACGCGGCTCGATGCGATTGAGCTCCAACACGACCGCTGCGGGTGCTCTTTTTGCCGCACCGTCCATCTCCGCTTCGGCCCATACCTCCCCACAAGACGCGCCAAGCGCGAACACCGCCGTCAGGCAGAGCCCCAGTGCCAGCGTCCCTAGCCCTCTTCGCATCCCTCTCCTCCTCGTCCGGTCCGGGTGAGCGACCAGGGGGGATAAGCGCAGATTATGTTTGCAATTGCAAGTCACTCGCATTATCACGAACCAAGCCGAAAGCAAGGAGTACGAGTGCCGTGCAGGAGACAAAGATGAGTCACACCATCATGCCACAGCCCGAACCCCCGGTTCGGGAAACCAGCAGCAACGCGCTCTTCTCGGGCGCGCGAGAATTGCTCATTCGACACTCTGGAGAGCTCTATCGCCTGAGGCGTACCGCCAAGGGTGGGCTGATCCTGACCAAGTAGGGCTGCTGCCGCAGTCCAAGGTTTCAAGGGAGCACGCTCCGCCGACCGCCTGACCGGGACGGCCGCGGGTCGCAAGGACCTGTAGTCCGGAACCCGGCAGGCCGCAAAGGTCCTGAAGACGCGATCCGCCGGTAAATGCCGTTGCCGGCGCCCATCGCCCTCCCGGTCCGTCGTCGCCAGCCAGCCACATCCCTGTCCATAGCAACGCGCCAGCCGCCGACCGGGCGGCAAGCGCTTGCTACGTCCAAGACAGTGCGATCGAGCGGGAGCGAGGCGGCACCCTAGAGGCCCCTTGCCCCGCGGTTTGCTGCGAGGGGTATATGAGGGGAATCAAACACGCGGGGCGTGGTCGGCGCGCCTGGATCCAGCAGAGCATGGCGGTGGGACTGGCGGTCCAAGCCGCCGTCCTCTTCGTCATCTGGGCGTCGCCGGCCGCTGCACAGCAGACGCCGGCCGGAGCAACGGTTACCGGCCCGGTGCCGGGCTCGCAGCTGATCACGCCGGCCGAGGACGAAGAGGATGCGGGCGCCCCGACGGTCGAGGACCTCGGCCCTGCGGTCCAGACCCGCGCGGTCACCGTCACCGCCACGACCAACCCGGTCACCACCTTCGACTATCCGGGCTCCGTCACGGTGATCGACCAGGAGGAGATCATCCGCAAGATCCCCTCCACCCCGGCCGACATCCTGAACACCGTGCCCAACGTCACCTTCTCCGGCGGCCCGCGCCGCACCGGCGAGATCCCGGTGATCCGCGGTTTCTCCGGCCAGGACGTCATCGTGCTGCTGGACGGCACCCGCCAGGACTTCATCTCCGGCCACGACGGGCGCCTCTTCGTCGACCCGCAGCTGCTGGAGACGGTCGAGGTGGTGCGTGGCGCCAACTCCGCGCTCTACGGCACCGGCGGCCTCGGCGGCGTGCTGGAGTTCCGCACCAAGAGCGCGTCGGACTTCCTGGCCCCCGGCGAGCGCTACGGCACCAACATCAGCTTCGGCGGCCAGACCGGCAATGCCGAGCTTTCCACCAGCGTCTCGCTCTTCGCCCAGCCGATCGACCAGGTGGAGCTGCTGGGCAGCTTCGTGCTGCGCGACAGCGGCGATATCACCTTGGGCGGCGGCGACGTGCTGGCGTCCGACGACGACATCATCTCCGGCCTGGTGAAGGGCAGCTACGCCGAGGGCTCGCACTTCGTCGAGGCCTCCTGGCAGCGCTTCCAGGATTCAGCGACCGAGCCCAACAACGGCCAGGGCCTGGGCAGCGCCGACCTGGTCGACAAGGACATCGTCGCCCAGACCTCGCAGGTCTTCTATTCCTACGCGCCGTCCTACAACGACTGGATCGATTTCGAGGGCCGCGTCTACTACGTGAACTCCTCGGTCGACGAACTGCGCCTGGACGACAGCGGCCTAGGGCCCCAGGGAGAGACCCTGAAGCGCGACCTCGACACCATCGGCCTGCGCCTGCAGAACGATTCGGTGATCCAGCCCTGGGAGAACACCGGGATCATCTTCACCTATGGCCTGGAGTACTTCCGCGACCACCAGAACGGTGCCAGCGCCAGCGGCGAGCGCGAGGGCGTGCCAGACGCCACGCAGAACAACTTCGGCGCCTTCGTCCAGGCCGAGATCACGGTGACCGAGCCCTTCGGCATCCCCGGCGAGTTCCTGATCATCCCGGGCGGCCGCTTCGACTACTTCGGCTCCAGCAGTGACATCGACAACGACCAGACCGATTCCCGCTTCTCGCCGAAGATCGGCGTGACTTACAGCCCGCTGGAATGGCTGTCGGTCTACGGCAGCTATGCCGAGGCCTTCTCGGCACCCAACATCAACGACCTCTACCTGACCGGCGTCCACTTCGAGATCCCGCTGGGCTTCACCACCATCGTCAACCGCTTCGTGCCCAACCCCGACCTGAAGCCGCAGACCGCGCGCACCTGGGAGGCCGGCCTGGGCCTGCAGTTCGACAGCCTGCTGTTCCAGCACGACTACTTCGAGTTCAAGGGCGGCTACTTCCACACCCTGGCCGACGATCTGATCACCCTTGACGTGAACCAGCCCTCGCCCTTCGCGGACTGCAACCCCTTCATCCCCGGCGCCTGCGACGGCACCACCACGGTGGAGAATGTCTCCCGCGCCCGCCTGCAGGGCTCCGAGATCGAGGCGGTCTACGAGAACCGCTGGATGCGTTCCTCGGTCGGCTGGTCGACCATCGACGGCAAGGACCTGGACAGCGGCGAGGCCGCCGGCACCCTGCAGCCCGACCGGGTGACCTTCAACCTGCTGGGCAAGGTGGAACCGCTGGACCTCTATCCCGGCTTCCGCATGACCCACGCCGCCGCCTTCGACAAGAGCTCGGACCCGGCCGACTACCGCGATCCCTACACGGTCTACGACCTCTACATGATCTGGGCACCGGGCGACGACACCCCGTTGCGCGGCATGCAGTTCGCGCTCGGCGTCGACAACATCACCGACAAGGCCTATTCGACCGTGTTCACGGGCGCGAACGAAATGGGACGTAATTTCAAGGCCTTGATCAGCTACAACCTGAGCTTCTAGAGGTACGGAACAGCATGCAGCCACGCCCGACCCCACAGCCTTCCCGCCAGTCTTCGGACCGGCGGGCGGTGCTCTCCGCCCTTGTCGGAGCCTCCCTTCTGGGGGGCTTCCTCCTCTCCGCGCCAGCTCGGGCGGAGCAGCCCGCCAGAATCGTCTCGGTCGGCGGCTCGGTCACCGAGGTCCTCTATGACCTGAACCTGCAGGACCGCATCGTCGCAGTCGACAGCACCTCCCTTTTCCCGCCCGAGGCGCAGGACCTGCCGAACGTGGGCTACGTCCGCGCGCTGGCGGCCGAGCCGATCATCGCCATGGGTGCCGACCTGGTGCTGGCCGAGGCCGACGCCGGTCCGCCGGCCGTCCTGGAGCAGATCCGCCAGGCCGGCGTCGCTGTGATCCTGGTTCCCGATGCGCCCAGCCCGGAGGGCGTCGTCGCCAAGATCCGGGCGGTCGCCGAGGCGGCGGGACAGCCGGGCGCCGGCGAGACCCTGGCCAGCACCAGCGAGCAGGCCTTCGCCGAGCTGGCCGAGCGCCGTGAGACCCTGCCGCCGGGTCCCAGGGTCCTCTTCCTGCTGTCGCACAGCGGCATCCCGCTGGCGGCCGGTCGCGACACCTCCGCCGACGCCATCATCGCGCTGGCCGGCGGGGTCAATGCCGCAGCCGATTTCAGCGGTTACAAGCAGCTCTCGCCTGAGATGGCGGTGACCCTGCAGCCCGACGTCCTGCTGCTCACCGACCAGGGCATCGAGGCCATGGGCGGCAGGGGCAGGGTCGAGGCCGACCCGGCCCTCGCCCTCACCCCGGCCGTCCAGCAGGGGCGGGTCTATGCCTACGAGGCCCTGCTGCTGCTGGGCTTCGGGCCGCGCACGCCTGAGGTTGCCGCCAGCCTGATGACCGACCTGCACGGCAAGCCGGCCGCGGCCGACTAGCGTCCCACCCGAAACAGCAAAGCCTGTCCGCGTGTCGCTCACCGCCAAAGCCGCAGGAGGCCGCCAGGCCCTGCCCGGAGAAGGCCGCCGCCGCAAGCGCCGGGCCGTCTCCGCCGGCCTGGTCCTGCTCCTACTTGCCGCCATCCTGCTCTCGATCGCGCTGGGCGCGGTGCCGATCTCCGGCGCCGCCGCGCTCGACGCCCTGCTCTCCCGGCTCGGGCTGGTCGAGGCCGATCCAGCCTTCGCCACCGAGCGCGCCGTGCTGCTGTCGATCCGCCTGCCGCGGGTCCTGCTCGCCATCCTGGTGGGCGCCGCGCTGGGCCTCTCCGGCGCCGCGCTGCAGGGGCTCTTCCGCAACCCGCTGGCCGATCCCGCCCTGATCGGCGTCTCCGGCGGCGCGGCCCTGGCGGCGGTGGCCACGATCGTCTTCGGCCAGGCCATCGCCAGCGCCACCCTGCCGGGCCTGCGCCCCTACCTGCTGCCGCTCGCGGCCTTCCTCGGCGGCCTGGCCGTGACCCTGCTGTTGCAGCGCCTGGCCCGGCGCGGCGGTCGTACCGACGTCGCCACCCTGCTGCTGGCCGGCATCGCGCTCAACGCCATCACCGGCGCGGCCATGGGCCTGCTGCTCTTCATCGCCGACGACGGCCAGCTGCGCAGCATCACCCTCTGGACCCTGGGCAGCCTGGCCGGCCGGCCCTGGTCGGCGATCCTGCCGGCGGTGCCGCTGATCCTGGCCGGGGGCCTAGCGCTCCTAGCCATGGCGCGCCCGCTGAACGCGCTGCTGCTGGGCGAGACCGAGGCCTACCACCTGGGCATCGCGGTCGAGCCGCTGAAGCGCCGCCTGGTGCTGGCCGTTGCCGCCGCCACCGGGGCGGCCGTCGCGGTCAGCGGCATGATCGGCTTCGTCGGCCTGGTGGTGCCGCACCTGGTCCGCCTGCTGCTGGGCGCCGACCACCGCTTCGTGCTGCCGCTCTCGGCGGTCGGCGGGGCCGCCCTGCTGCTCTTCGCCGACCTGGCCGCGCGCCACATCGTGCTGCCGGCGGAGCTGCCGATCGGCATCCTGACCGCGCTCTTCGGCGGCCCCTTCTTCCTCTGGCTGCTGCTGCGCCGTCGCCGGAAGCTCGACCATGCTTGAGGCCCGCGGTCTCGAGGTCCGGGCCGGCCGGACCCGCCTGCTGCAGGGGGTCGACCTGCAGCTTCGCCCCGGCCGCCTGCTGGTGCTGCTGGGTCCCAACGGTGCCGGCAAGTCGACCCTGCTGAAGTGCCTCTCGGGCGCGACCCGTCCCAGCGCCGGCCAGGTCTCTCTGGACGGCCGGCCGCTCGCGGACTGGCCGCAGGCGGCGCTGGCCCGCCGCCGGGCGGTGCTCTCACAGGTCGCAGCACCGGCCGACTTCGCCTACTCCGTGGCCGAGATGGTGGCGCTGGGCCGCACCCCGCACCTGGGCCTGGCCGGCGTGCTGCCGCAGGACCGGGTGGTGCGCCAGGCGCTGGAGGAGACCGGCGCCTGGCACCTGATCGAGCGCGAGGTCTCGGTGCTCTCCGGCGGCGAGCGCCAGCGGGTCGATCTGGCCCGGGTGCTGGCCCAGGTCTGGGAGGCCCGACCGCCGGCCGGCCCCGGCTACCTGCTGCTGGACGAGCCCACCAGCGGCCTCGACCTGGTACAGCAGGGTCGCATCCTGAGCCTGGCGCGGCGCTATGCCCGCATGGGCTACGGCGTGCTGGCCATCGTCCACGACTTGACCGCGGCGCTGGAGCAGGCCGACGAGGCGCTGCTGCTCTCCGCCGGCCGGACGGTGGCGGCGGGGCCCGTCGAGGCCGTACTGAATGAGGAGACTCTGGCCAAAGCCTACGGCGCACCCTTCGTGCTGACGCGGCTGGAAGGCAGCGAACGCAAGGCTATCCTGCCCGCGGCCCCTTGACCCTACCGGGCCGATCCATACCTCTGGACCTTGACGGGAAGAGCGCGGCGGCTAGGATCGCCCGCCGCTCCCCGATTTCAGCCACTCACTTGCAGGACGACCGCGCCGATGGCCAGCTATCAATTTATCTATCAGATGAGCCACCTCTCCAAGACCTTCCCGGGTGGCAAGCAGGTCTTGAAGGACATCAACCTGAACTTCCTGCCCGGCGCCAAGATCGGCGTGCTGGGCCTGAACGGCGCCGGCAAGTCGACCCTGATGAAGATTATGGCCGGCATCGAGACCGAGTACAGCGGTGAGGCCTTTGCCGCCAAGGGCGTGCGCATCGGCTACCTCTCGCAGGAGCCGGCGCTGGACCCCGAGAAGGACGTGCTGGGCAACGTGCTGGAGGGTGTGGCCGAGACCAAGGCGCTGATGGACCGCTTCGAGGCCGTCTCCGCCGCCTTCGCCGACGAGGATGCCGACTTCGACGCGCTGATCGCCGAGCAGGGCGAGCTGCAGGAGAAGATCGACGCGCTCGACGCCTGGGACCTGGACCGCAAGGTCGAGATCGCGATGGACGCCCTGCGCTGCCCGCCGGGCGAGGCCGACGTGACCAAGCTGTCGGGCGGCGAGCGGCGCCGCGTGGCGCTCTGCCGGCTGCTGCTGTCCAAGCCCGACATGCTGCTGCTGGACGAGCCGACCAACCACCTGGACGCCGAATCGGTCGCCTGGCTGGAGCGCTATCTGGAAGAGTATCCCTCGACCGTCATCTGCGTCACCCACGATCGCTATTTCCTGGACAACGTCGCCGGCTGGATCCTGGAGCTGGAGCGCGGCCGCGGCCTGCCCTTCGAGGGCAACTACTCCTCCTGGCTGGAGCAGAAGCGCAAGCGCCTGGCCCAGGAGGAAAAGGAAGAGAGTGCCCGCCAGCGCGAGCTGGCGCACGAGCTGGAGTGGGTGCGCCAGAGCCCCAAGGCGCGCCAGGCCAAGTCCAAGGCCCGCCTCCAGGCCTACGAGGACCTGCTGCGCGCCGAGCAGGAGAAGGCGCCCGAGCCCGGCAAGATCGTGATCCCGCCGGCGCCGCGCCTGGGCGACCTGGTGATCGAGGCCACGGACCTGCGCAAGGGTTTCGGCAACCATCTGCTGATCGACGAGCTCAGCTTCAAGATCCCGAAGGGGGCCATCGTCGGCATCATCGGCCCGAACGGCGCCGGCAAGACCACGCTCTTCCGCATGATCGTCGGCCAGGAGAAGCCGGACGGCGGCAACCTGCGCGTCGGCGAGACCGTGATCCTGGGCTACGTCGACCAGAGCCGCGACGCGCTGGACGGCAGCAAGACGGTCTGGGAAGAGATCTCCGAGGGCCAGGAGGTCATCGTCATGGGCAAGCGCGAGGTGCCGAGCCGCGCCTATGTCGGCGCCTTCAACTTCAAGGGCCCGGACCAGCAGAAGAAGGTGACCCAGCTCTCGGGTGGTGAGCGCAACCGCGTGCACCTGGCCAAGATGCTGAAGTCGGGCGCCAACGTGATCATGCTGGACGAGCCGACCAACGACCTGGACGTCGACACCCTGCGTTCGCTGGAGGAGGCCATCGCCGAGTTCTCCGGCTGCGTGCTGGTGACCAGCCATGACCGCTGGTTCCTGGACCGCCTGGCCACCCACATCATCGCCTTCGAGGGCGACAGCCAGGTGGTCTGGTTCGAGGGCAACTACCAGGACTACGAGGCCGACCGCCACCGCCGCCTGGGCGCCGAGGCCGACCAGCCGCACCGCATCAAGTACAAGCCGCTGGAGCGCTAGGGCACGGATTTGAGAAGGGGTTGATCAGCCCCTTCTCAAAGCGGCACCGGCCCGCACCTCAGCCCGCGGTCTCCGCGGCCTGGAAGAAGCCGACCACCTTGGCCAGGCGACCGTCCTCGGCGAGGACGGCGAAATCGACCCCGGCCAGCAGGCGCCGGCCATCGGCGCCGACGAGGGCCCAGTGGAACTGCAGGTGGCCATGATGTTCCGCCAGGTCACCCTCCAGTACCAGGTGGGCACCCGGAAGCGCGCCGTGAACGGCGGCGATGTAGCCGCTCAGCGCCTGCGCCCCGGTCACCTCGACCCTCGGGTCGAGATAGCGGCTTGTCGCCGACCAGACCTTGGCCAGCAGCGCCAGGCGCTTCTCCTCGTCCAGCTCGTTCCAGGCCGCACCGTAGGTCTCGACTGTCTCTCTTGCTGACTCCATCTGCCTTACCCCCCTGTTTGGCGTCGCTTCGGGCCGATCCGCGTCTCCTTCTTAGGCGATGCGCCCCCGGATCGAAATCACAGAAGCCAGAGGCTTCCCCGAAAGCCCGGAAGCTGCTATCCCCCTATTCACCTTTTGTTCCCGATCGTCCACGAAGGATCTGCAGCCCGGTCATGAGCCTCCCCACCTCGCTTTCGGACCGGCCCCTGGCGGCGATGGCGCCGGGCCAGCGCCTGGCGCGCGGGGTGACGCGCATGCTGGCGGCCGAGGGCTGGTCGGTGCTGAGCGAGGTGACCCTGAAGAACGGACGGCGCGCCGACCTGCTGGCCCTGAGCGAGAAGGGCGACTTCCTGCTGATCGAGGTGAAGTCGTCGCTGGCGGACTACCGGGCGGACGGCAAGTGGCCGGACTACCTACCCTTCTGCGACCGTTTCAGCTTTGCGGTACCACAGGACTTCCCGCTGGAGGTCTTGCCGCCCGAGCCCGGCATTCTGATCGCCGACCCCTTCGGCGCGGTGGAGCTGCGCCCGCCGCCGGAGGCCCGCCTGGCCGCGGCCCGCCGCCGTGCGCTGCAGACTCGTTTCGCCCGCCTGGCGGCTCGCCGCCTGCTGACCCTGACCGACCCCGAGGCCGTCGCCTTCGCCGGCGACCTGTGATCGGTGCAGCCCCGGGGCCATGGTGCGGCCATGGCGGCACCGCATGGGCCCCTGCCTGCTTTTGCGCATTGTGGAGCGGGCCCGAGGTTGCTAGTCTCCGCGCCCTATCGGAACGGGAGCCCCGTTCCCGCCAGGACCCGTAGCTCAGCTGGATAGAGCGCTGCCCTCCGAAGGCAGAGGTCGTGAGTTCGAATCTCGCCGGGTCCGCCAGTTTTCCTGCTCCACCACACTTCCCCTCCTCCGGCATCGGACCAGGCCGGCCGATAAGCGCCGCGGTGACATCGCCGACGGAGAGCCCGGATCGCGGGCTCTCCTGCTTCTGGCAATTCAGACCGACAGATGGTCCTGGAAGAAGGCCGCCAGCTTGTCGAAGGGGATCACGTCCATCTGGTCGTAGAGATCGGTGTGGTTGGCACCCGGGATGATCATCAACTCCTTCGGCTCTGCCGCAGCCTCGTAGGCGGTCTCGCTGAAATAGCGCGAATGGGCCTTCTCTCCGTGGATCAACAGGACCGGACGCGGCGTAATCTCCGAGATGTAGGTCAGGAGCGGCATATTCATGAACGACAGCGGATTGGTGACCGTCCAGGAAGCGTTCGAGTTGATGGCACGCGGATGGAAGCCACGCTCCGGCGACTTGTAGTAGGCCGCGTACTCCACCACGAACTGCGGCTCACCGCCCTGTAGTTCCAGCGAGACCGGTCCATAGGCCGGGCTGCCGTTCTCCGCGTCCTGCCAGCGCTGCCGGCTCAGTTGCTCCAGCACTTGGGCGCGCTGCTCGGCGGTCATGCTGTCGTTGTAGCCTTTGGCCATGACGCGCGACATATCATACATCGTGCTGGTCGCGACGGCCTTGACGCGCTTGTCGACGGCGACGGCATTCAAGGCCATGCCACCAAAGCCGCAAATGCCGATGATGCCGATCCGCTCGCGGTCGACGGCGGCATGCAGACCAAGATAATCGACGGCCGCACTGAAATCCTCGGTGTTGATGTCCGGTGAGGCCACATTGCGCGGCTCGCCGCCGCTTTCCCCGGTAAAGGAGGGATCGAAGGCCAGCGTGACAAAGCCGCGCTCGGCCAGGGTCTGCGCGTACAAGCCCGAGACCTGCTCCTTGACCGCACCGAAGGGGCCGCTGAGGGCGAGCGCTGGCAGGCGCGCATCGCCACGGCCCTTCGGCAGATAGAGATCGCCCACCAGGGCGATGCCATAGCGATTCTTGAAAGTGACCTTCTCGTGGTCGACCTTCTCACTGCGCGGGAAGGTCTTATCCCATTCTTCCGACATTGTCTGAGCCTCTGCTTTAGAACTGTTGAATAGAGACCCGGCGCCAACAACGGCGATCCCGGCCCCGGTCAGCTTGAGAAAATCGCGCCGGGCCAAGCCGGAGCGGATCTTCTCGTCATCATTTTCTTGGTTACGCGCCATCTTGAACTCCTGTAGCCGTTGATCCGCGCGCGCAACCCGCCGTTATTGTGGTTCTCGAGCGGCAGTGGACGGCTATATGGTTTGCCCGCCATCCACGACGATCACTGCGCCAACCGTGAAGGCTGCGGCCTCCGAGCACAGCCACAGCACGGTTCCGGCGATCTCCTCGGGCCGGCCGAGACGGCCGATCGGCTCCTGCGCGGTGATCTTCCGGTAGCCTTCCTCGCTTCCCCCGGTGAAGCGCACGATCATCTCGGTATCGATGACGCCGGGACAGACGACGTTGAGCCGGACGTTTCGGCTTGCATAGTCTAGCGCCGCTGACTTCGTGAGCCCGATCACACCGAACTTCGAGGCGCAGTAGATGGCATGGCCCGGAAAAACCCTGATGCCGGCGCCGGACGAGGTGTTGACGATAGAACCGCCGCCCTGTTTCAGCATCTGCGGCACCTGATGCTTGATGCAGTAGAAGACGCCGCTGAGATTGATCGCCAGATTGCGTTGCCATACCTCGCTGGCGATCTCCGCCGCCGGCGTACCTGTTGGCTCGACCCCCGCATTGTTGAATGCGAAGTCCAGGCGCCCGAAGACATCGACCGTTCGGGCGACTGCCGCTTCTACCTGATCTTCCTCAGCAACGTCGCAGGCAATGGCCAGGGCCGCGCCACCAGAATCGGCGATTGCGCGCACCGTCTTGTCGGCACCCTCCTTGCTGAGGTCGGCCACGGCGACGCTGGCGCCGGCGTCGGCGAAAGCCAGCGCCGTCGCACGGCCGAGGCCACTGCCGCCGCCGGTCACGAAGGCAACCTTGCGGGCATAGTCGTATCGTAGAGTCATGGGTCCGCTTCTCGCGTTCTACCGCCGCATTCGCTTGGCTTAGGCCATCAGGTGTGGTCGGCTGGAAGCGGCAACAATCGGCTCAAGTTGATTACAACCATGAATCAGAAACATGAATAAGCCAATGACGTCGGGCTGAGCTCGGGCTACTTTACCTCTTTGCGCACTTGGGATGATCGATGAAGCGTGAAGAACTGGGAGACCTGGCCGTCTTCATGATGGTGGCAGAGGAGCGGAACTTCACCCGCGCCGCCGTCCGTCTGGGCCTATCGCAATCGGCCGTCAGCCACACGATCCGACGCCTCGAAGCCTCGGTCGGCTTGAAGCTGCTGAACCGCACGTCGCGGCGGGTCTCGACCACGGACGCCGGGGAGAAGCTGCTTGCGGCCCTGCGCCCCGGCTTCGGGCAGATCGACGCCCGGATCGAAGAGCTACGCCTGCTCGGCGATGCGCCGCGGGGATTGCTGCGCCTGACGGCAAGCAAGCCCGCCGCGCGCACCATCCTCTGGCCGGCAATTTCGCAGATCGTCCGCGACTATCCAGAGGTCAGGATCGAACTGAACCTAGACAGCCACCTGAGCGATCTGACCGGGGATCGCTTCGATGCTGGCGTGCGGCTGGGGGAGTTCGTCGGGCCGGACATGATCTCGGTCAGGGTGGGGCCGCCGATCCGCATGGCGGCGATCGCTACGCCCGCTTACTTCCGGGCGCGCGGAGTGCCGGACCATCCCTCGGACCTTGATCGGCATGCCTGCCTCGCGCTCCGCTTCAGCCCCAACGCCGCGCCCTACGATTGGGAGTTCGAGAAGGACGGCGAAGAAATCGTCAAGAAGGTATCCGGCCCGCTGATCTTCAGCGAAAGCGACTTCTGCATCGATGCGGCCAAGGAGGGCCACGGCATCGCCTTCGTCTCGGAGCCGGAGGTGATCGAGGACATCGAGATCGGCACCTTTCGCCGCATCCTCTCCGACTGGTGCCCTCCTTTCGAGGGCTATCACCTCTTCTATTCCGGCCGGCGCCAGATCAGCTCCGCGCTGAGGCTGGTCATCGATCGGCTGCGCTATCGCGCGTAGCCGCCTCCTCTACGTCACCGCTCCCCGGGGTCTTGCGTCGAGACGCCCGCTGCGGCCTGTTCCGACGAGCGATCGCCACGTCGCACCGCGATCGCCACCAGCTCGTCCGTGTGCTGGCTGCCCCATTCGCAGAGCTGGACCAGGGCCTGCGCCAGGCTCCTGCCGAAGTCGGTGAGCGAATACTCGACCTTGGGCGGGATCTCGCCATAGTCGATGCGGTCGACGATGCCATCCGCCTGCAGCTCTTTGAGCTGCTGGATCAGGACCTTGTCGCTGACCTTGGCGACGGCGCGGCGCAGCGCGCCATAACGCAGCGTGCCGCGCATCAAGTGGAAGAGAATCAACGGTTTCCACTTGCCGCCCATCACGAAGAGTACCGCCTCCAGGCCACAGGTAAAGGGACTGGTCATCGCACCGCCCCCTTTTTTTGGATACTTACCAATTGGTGCATACTAGAATATTCGAAGGCGTCTGAACACCTCTTGCTCTCCACAATGCAGGAGGACCCTATGGGCAAGCTCGAAGGAAAGATCGCCGTCATCACCGGGGCCAACAGCGGGATCGGCCTGGCGACCGCCAAGCGGTTCGTGGCCGAGGGCGCCGAGGTCGTCATCACCGGCCGCCGGCAGAAGGAGCTCGACGAGGCGGTCGCGGAGATCGGTTCCGGCGTGACCGCAGTACAAGGCGACGTCACGCGGCTCGAGGACCTGGACCGCCTGTTCGACCAGGTGCGCGCCCGGCACGGGCGGATCGACGTGCTCTTCGCCAACGCCGGCTCCGGGCAGGTGGAGCCGCTGGGGCAGATCACCGAGGCCTCCTTCGACCAGACCTTCGCCGTAAACGTGAAGGGCACCCTCTTCACCGTTCAGAAGGCCCTGCCGCTATTGGGCGCGGGGGCGTCGATCATTCTGACCGGATCGACCACCGGGACCATGGGGACGCCGGCCTTCAGCATCTACAGCGCCACCAAGGCGGCAATCCGTAACCTGGCACGGAGCTGGGCACTGGACCTGAAGGGCACCGGCATCCGGGTGAACGTCCTCTCGCCGGGCGCCACCGCGACACCAGGCTTGCAGGGCGTCGCGGAGCTTGTCGGCGGTGAGGCGCTCTACGAGGGTCTGATCGCCCAGACACCCTTGGGGCGGATCGCCGACCCTGCCGACGTCGCCGCCGTCGCCCTGTTCCTGGCATCGGACGACAGCGCCGTGATGACCGGAAGCGAGGTCTTCGCCGACGGCGGCCTGGCCCAGGTGTGACCTACCGCCGCCAAGGAAGGGCGGCCACCCTTCCTTGGCGGCTCATCCCAGCCGATGAACAGGAATATCATTAGACAAGCCATACGAAGTCGGTCGCTGTCAGCAAGTTGGCCGCGGTGACTCCATCAACCAGGAAGGACTGGTCGAGCGTGCCGTCGCCGTTCCGGTCGACCTCGATCAGGCGCGTGCCGGCGAAGCGGGCCTCGGAGTTGCCGCCGCCGGAGAAGGCGGCGCTCTCGATGTAGGTGAAGGCGCCGACCTCCTTGCCGGTGGCGAAGACCAGCTTGTCCTCGCCGTTGGCCCCGTTCACGAGCAGGCCGTCGAAGTCTCGGATGACCGGGCTGCCGCTGCCGGTGGGCGAGCCGACCAGGAGAAAGGCATCCTGACCTGAGCCACCGAAGGCGGCGTCGCCCCGTCCGACGGAGAGGATGTCGGCACCGCTGCCGCCGTCGAAGCGGTCGCCGCCGCCTCCGCCGAAGAGAGTGTCGTCGCCATCCCCGCCGATCAGGCGGTCGTCGCCCTCGTTGCCGCGCATGCGGTTGTCGCCGTCGTTCCCGAGCAGGCTATTGTCCAGCGCGTTGCCGACCAGCATGCCGTCGCCCGCCCCCGCGACCAGCAAGGCCAGCTCGATGAAGGCCTCGGCGCCGGTGCCCAGGGTGTAGTCGGCGGCGTTGGACCTCAGGCTGTCGAAGCCGCCAGCCGCGGTCTCGGTCACCAGATCGCTCGCAGTATCGACGATGAAGACGTCGTTATCGGCGCCGCCGTAGGCCGTGTCGCTGCCGGAGCCGCCGTTCAACCTGTCGCGGCCGCCGTCTCCGAAGAGGATGTCGCTGCCGCTCCCTCCTACGATGGCATCGTTGCCGCTATCGCCATTCGCAATGTCCTGTCCCTCGC
The DNA here is from genome assembly GCA_046233115.1 of Rhodospirillaceae bacterium N.6G. Lineage (GTDB taxonomy): Bacteria > Pseudomonadota > Alphaproteobacteria > Kiloniellales > JACOMY01 > JACOMY01. Next base: position 369,840 of record JBJXHM010000003.1, read on the forward strand.
CTGCCATAAGGGTGTCGAAGCCGCTCCGCCCCGAGAGGATATCATCACCGCCGCCACCCCGCGCCTGGTCGTTCCCCTCACCCCCAAGCTGATGGTCGTCCCCCAAGCCGCCGTCCAGACTGTCGTCCCCATCTCGGCCGAGCAGAACATTCGCGGCGCTGTTGCCGAAGAAGGTGTTGTCGAGCGCATTTCCGTCGATCCGGGCCTTTCCTGCACCTGTTACAACGTTCACCTGCTCAACAAAGCCATCAACGCCGCTTGCCAAGGTATAGTCAGTCGCGTTGCAACGGATTACGTCAAAGCCTCCCGCGGCAGTCTCGATCACCAGATCTGTCAAGGTGTCGACGATGAAGGTGTCGTTGTTTGCTCCGCCATAGGCCGTATCCGTCCCGGAGCCACCGTTCAGGCGGTCGCGGTTCTTCCCGCCGAAAAGCGTATCGCCACCGGTTCCGCCGACGAGTCGATCATTTGCCAGGTTGCCATAGAGCGAGTCGTCACCAGAGGCGCCAAAGAGGCTATCGATACCGCTGCCGCCGAATTGCGTGTCCGCGCCTTCCTGCCCTCGCAGCAGGTCTTCGCCGCTATCGCCGTAAAGTCTGTCGTCGCCGCTGCGCCCCATCAGGGTGTCATCGCCGCCTCGCCCGGCGATCTCGTCGGAGCCGCTCAGGCCATCGATAACGTCACGGCTGCTGCTGCCGGCCGCCAAGAGGACTTCGACTGAGGTGATTGTCACCCCGGGCCCCAGAGAAACCCCGGTCGCCAGGATCAGGGTGTCTGTCCCTGCTCCGCCGTCGTAGGTTTCTCCGCTGCGGGAATCCCCTGTCCTAACCAGGAAGCTGTCGTCGCCTGAACCGCCGAAGACGCCGTCGACACCACGCCCTCCCGTCAGCGTGTCGTTCCCGCTGCTGCCATAGATCTGATCGTCCTCCGGACCACCGTTGGCTCGGTCCGAACCAGACCCACCGTAAAGGCGGTCGCTACCGCGGTTGCCGACGAGGAAATCGCTGCCGCTGCCGCCGAACACTGAATCACTGCCCCCGCCACCGCTGACGTGGTCGTCGCCATCGCCGCCTTTCAATCCACCACCGTAGCCATCTCCGAAGCCATAGATTCGATCGTTGCCCGAATCGCCCTGCGCCGTCTCGTTGAGGCCATGGGCATAGATCACATCGTCACCACTGCCCCCCCACAGGCTCTCCGGTCCATTGTGCGACCCGTTGTTTCCAACCGTAGAGATCAAGGTATCGCTTCCATCACCACCGGACACGATATAGCCGAAGGTCCAATCTGTCCTTATTTGATCGTCACCACTTCCACCATAGAGCCGATCCGGTCCAGCTTGACCATTGAAATAGCGAAAACATATGTAACCACTAGGATAAAAACAATAAAGTCTTGAGTATTCACTCCAATTTCGATCATCAGCGACAATTATATCTGCACCACTGCCGCCAAAGATAAAATTTCCACCAGCCAAGCCCCTTAGATCATCATCGCCATCACCGCCAAACAGATACTCTGTAAAAGTGCGAAAACGATCATCATAGTCCCAATCAAATTTAATATCCTCTCCAGTAAGCGTATCATCACCTGAGGCTCCGTAGAGCACATCATTTCCCGAATTCCCCCCGTGTAGCGTGTCGTCCCCGGACTGGCCGTATATCGTGTCGTCCTGACCTTGTCTTCCTTCGATGGCGTTGTCCCAAATATCGCCCCGGATCACGGTTGGACCGTCCATGATCTCGATGTTGGTCAGGGTGACACCGGCGGGCAGGCTGACATTCTCACGGAGCACGAGAATATCCGTGCCGTCACCACCGTCGAATAGATCACCCGGTTGCAGATCGCCTTGGTTCGCAACGATCAGAGTATCGTTGCCGGCCCCACCCATGACAGTGTCGATGCCTGCGCCGCCGTGCAGCAGGTCCATGCCGCTGCCCCCGAACAGGCTGTCATCTCCCGAGAGGCCATAAAGATTGTCATAGCCGCTCAAGCCAAAGAAGGTATCCGCGCCACTGGTGCCTTCCCGGGCCAAGACCTCAAAAGAGGTCAAGACCACCCCGACCGGCAAGGTCGTCCCCTGCAGTAGCGCCAGGGTGTCGTGTCCGGCACCACCGTCATAGGTTTCGCCCGCCAGGATTTCCTGCTGGCTACGTACCGCAAGACGGTCGTCGCCATCCCCGCCAAACAGGCTGTCGACGTCGAGCCCACCGTAGATCTCGTCCGCTCCGCTGTCTCCGTAAACGAGATCCCGGTCGTCGCCTCCCTGCAGTCGGCGGTCGCTTCCGCTACCGCCGAAAATGCTATCTGCTCCTAATCCACCGTAGAGTGCAGTGTCATGACCCAGACCGCCAAAGAGGCTGTCGAGGCCGCTGCCGCCGAATAGGCTGGTGTCGTTGCCGTCGTCGCCGAAGACCTTGTCGGACCCGCTGCCACCATGGAGGATTCTGTCATTACCCAGACCGCCGTAGAGGCTGTCGTCGCCCTCGTCCCCGTAGGCAAGCGAGTCGTTGCCACTGTCGCCGAAGAGATCGTCGTCGCCAGAGCCTCCATAGAGCTTGCGGTCGCTTCCGCTGCCACCGAAGACCTGGTCACGCCCGGTATCACCGCTGATGCTGGTGTCGTTGCCGTCACCGCCGAAGAGCCGGTCGTCGGCGGCAGCGCCGAACAGGAACAAATCATTGCCGCTGTCGCCGTAGACCCGATCGGCGCCACCCTGCCCTTGCAGGCTCAGGTCGATGCCGGAACCGCCGAAGATGGTGTCACCGCCGGCCCGACCGACAGCCTGGTCGCTACCGCCATATCCGTAGATCACGTCCGGGCCGGTCGAGCCCACAAGGCTGTCGTCGCCCGGCCCTCCCGGAAACGCGGTCAAGGTAACCTCGACCGAAAGCAGGCTGGCGCCGTCCAGGCTGGCACCGTTCATCAGGAACAGCGTATCGGTCCCGCTGCCGCCGTCGAAGGTCTCGCCGACGCCCGCATCACCGATCTGCACCACAAAGAGATCGTTCCCTGAGCCGCCGGACAGGGTGGATTCGAGACCCGATCCGCTATTGATGGTGTCGTCGCCCAACCCGCCGAAGAAAGCATCGGTCCCGGTGCCACCCGACAAGGTGTCCACACCGCTGTCACCGAAGAGAACGTCATCTCCCTCGTCGCCGGATAGGGAGTCGTCGCCACTACCGCCATAGAGCGCACTGTCGTCGCCGGAACCACCGTAGATGAAATCCCGGGAGTCGCCGCCGTAGAGGCCATTGTCGTCGCCAGTGCCGCCAAGGATTCGGTCACTACCACTGTTGCCGTAAAGCAGGTCCTGTCCGGGGTCACCGAAGAGGGTGTCTTGCTCGCTGCCACCGCTGATCTTGTCGTCGCCGTCGCCACCTCTCACCTCATCTCTGCCCTGGCCACCGTAGGCTTGATCCCCGCCGGATCCGGCAAGCAGCCTGTCGTCCCCCGCCCCACCGTAAAGCGCGTCGTGGCCGTCGTCGCCGATCAGCGAATCTGAGGCGCTCCCACCGAACAAGCGGTCATCGTCCTGTCCGCCGTAGACACGGTCCTTTCCGGCACCTCCGTAGAGAGCATCGGAACCGCTTGCGCCGTACAGCCGATCTTGGCCCAGATCGCCGTAGATCTCGTCGTTGCCACTGCTGCCAAAGACCTGATCGGAGCCGCCCCCCCCGGATAAGAAGTCCTGGCCAGACCCTCCGAACAGAGAGGAATCGTTCCCCGTTCCACCGTACACCCTGTCGTCACCGCTTCCGCCAAATAGCCGCAAGTCGTCGCCGTCGTCGCCGAACAGGCGATCATCTCCCTTTCCCCCGAGGAGACTGAAATCGTTCCCATCGCCGCCATAGATACGGTCTTGTCCCCCAGCGCCATCCAGGGTCGAGTCACTCTGGGTCCCACCAAAAACCCTGTCGTCGCCTTGATCGCCCCGCAGGACACGGTCGATTCCCGAACCGCCGAAGACCTTGTCTTCCCCCGTCGATCCGAAGAGGGAGGAATCGTTGCCATCGCCGCCGTAGACGCGATCATTGCCGCTGTCACCGTCCAGAGAAAGCTCATTGCCGCTTCCGCCAAAGATCGTGTCCGGGCCATCACCGCCACGGAGCGAGATGTCATGACCGCTGTCGCCGTAGAGGAGATCTCTCCCTGCGCCCCCGTCGAACCTGGAATCGTTGTCCCCGCCGCCGAACAGAAGATCGCTGGCGACGCCGCCAAAGAGGGAGCGATCGGCTCCGGCATCGCCGTAGATCCGGTCGTCGCCACCCCCGCCGTACAGGAGAGAATCATCCGATCCCCCGCCATAGATCGAATCATCGCCGCTTTGCCCCAGAAGTCGTCGGTCCGCTCCGTTCCCGCCGAAAAGGCCATCGTTGCCCGACCGACCGAGAAGCTGGTCGGTCCCCCAGTAGCCGAGCATGATGTCCGGCCCAGTCGTTCCCGAGAGGCTGTCGTTTCCCGAGGTACCCAGGAAGGCCGTGATCGTGAACTCGACCGAGGCAATGGCCGCCCCGTTGAGGCTCGCCCCGTTCAAGATGACCAGGGAGTCGCTGCCGCTGCCTCCATCATAGGTCTCGCCGGCCGTGGCTTCTCCGGGCCAGACACGAAACACGTCGTCGCCCGAACCTCCTGCCATGGTCCCATCGGTTCCCGACCCGCCACGCAGGGTATCCCGACCATCAGCGCCGTAGAGGCTGTCGGCACCACTGCTGCCATAGAATCTATCGGAGCCCGTACCGCCGAACAGTCCATCGTTCCCCTGACCACCATCCAGGAGGTCGTCGCCCGAACCACCATACAGCCTGGTGTCATCGCCTGGCCCGCCGTAGAGAAAGTCGTCGGCGTCAAGACCATAGAGCAGATCCGCGCCGCTCAGTCCGGCAAGGCCGTTCGCCTTGCTATCCCCGAAAATCGTGTCATTCCCGCTAGTTCCATACTGCGTCGGGATCAGATAGAGAACTGTCTCGATGCCGTACAGATAGATACTTGAGTTGAGACGTGCTTCGTCCCGAATGAGAAGTGTGTCCGTTCCAGCGCCACCATCAAAGATATCTCCATCCGCAAGCTCAGCCTGACTATTCACAAATAGAGTGTCATCACCATTGTTGCCTTGTACGGTATCCTTTCCGAGTCCGCCATACAGCAAGTCATTTTGAGAGCCCCCTGCTATAAAGTCGTTTCCGGAATCGCCGAATATGGTGTCCGCGCCACTGTCACCTAAGAGCGCCCTATCTTGTCCTGAACCACCGAAGATCATGTCATTCTGATTGCCGCCAAAAAGCATAGAGTCTTCGCCATCTCCGCCGAAGAGAGTGTCCTCCTGATCGTTGCCGAAGAGAGACGTATCATTGCCGTCGCCGCCGAAGACGCTGTCAGTCCCGGTTCCACCGTAGAGGAAGGCGTCGTTGCCGCGTCCTCCCCTCAAGACGTCGTCGCCACTGGCGCCATAGAGGTATGAATCTTTCCCGCCACCACCATTGACGAGATCGTGGCCCCGGCCGCCGAAGAGGAAGGCATCGTCGCCCGCGCCGCCGACGAGGACATCGCTGCCGGTTCCACCGACCATCTGGTCGTTGCCCGTCTCTCCATAGAGATGGTCAAGGTCGGCCCCACCGAAAAGCGTGTCGCTGCCGCTGTCGCCGAACACCAGGTCGTTGCCGTCCTGGCCGCGAAGGACATCGTTTTCGGCCAGGCCGTAGACCAGGTCGTTGCCGCTCAAGGCCTGGATGTCGTCCGGCCCGTCGCTACCGAAGATCGTGTCGCCGCCGCTGGTCGCCGGCAGGGTTCCCTGGATGACCTCGATGCCGCTCAGGAGCACACCTGCCGGGATCGTTGCACCGCCCTTCAGGACCAGGGTGTCGACGCCGGAGCCGCCGTCCAGGGTGTCTCCGGCAACCAGTTCGCCCTGGCTGGCGACCAGGAACAGATCGTTGCCGCTATCGCCGTAGAGCTTGTCAGCGCCGAGCCCGCCGTCGAGCGTGTCGTCACCGGTGCCGCCGCGGAACCGGGTATCGTCGCCCTTGCCGCCGTAGAGCGCGTCGTCGCCGGCCCCACCAAAGAACCAGAGGTCGTTGCCATCCCCGCCATAGAGACGGTCTGCCCCGTCGCCACCCACGAAATCGAAGTCGTCGCCGTCTCCCCCGAACAGGCGGTCATCGCCGTCGTCACCGACGAAAAACTCATCTAACTGGGGACCGCCATAGAGGCGGTCGTTTCCGCCGCCACCAAAGAAGGCGTAGTCGGAACCGTTGCCGCCGAAGATCGTGTCGTCTCCAACGCCCCCGAAAAAGTCGGTGTCCCTGCCTACGGTACCGTAGATCGTGTCGTCGTCGGTCGCCATGACCTCGATGCCACTCAGGAGCACACCTGCCGGGATCGTTGCGCCGCCGTTCAGGACCAGGGTGTCGACCCCGGCGCCGCCGTCCAGGGTTTCTCCGGCAACCAGTTCGCCCTGGCTGGCGACCAGGAACAGATCGTTGCCGCTATCGCCGAAGAGCTTGTCAGCGCCGAGCCCGCCGTCGAGCGTGTCGTCACCGTCGCCGCCGAAGAGGCTGTCGTCGCCTGACAGACCATAGGCCCTGTCGGCTCCACTCAGCCCAAAAATCGTATCGATCTGATCTGTGCCGGTGAGCGTATCGTTCAGATCCGTGCCCGTGATGACCGCCATCTCTCAGATCCAAATCTCAGTCGTGATAGATAGCGTCAAGTGTCTCACCGACTTGATGAAAAATCAATAGCTCAGCGCCCTTGCCAAGATTTCTTCTGACTGAACAGCGTAAATCGCGTGCGACGTCAATAGAAAGCCAGAATTCAGAGTGCTTTATTCGCTTGAGAATCACTCTCGTCCGCTCCTTCTGCGTGTACGATGATTTAACCATACTCCTATTTATATTGATCACTTGGTGCTTTTTCTGGCCATAGGGCAATCACGAGGGCGCTTTTTCCGCGATCACTTCATTCGCCGTGCTCTCCCTCAGGCCCATCGACGTTCGTCTCCCGACCAAGCACTTCATCAACCCACTCCGACAGCGGGGTCGTCGCATCGTACTTGACCTCGCTCTTCATCTCGGCGTCGATCTTGCGCACATCGCGCCAGAGGTCCGGACTGCGGTTCTTCAGCCAGAAGATCGCCGCCGTGGTATTCGGCGGGTAGTCGTTGGCATCGGCATGCGCACCACCTCACTGGTGATGACGCGGATGTCCTCCTCAGAATGCGCGGAGACCATCGCTCGCTCGTAGTGGCAAGTGCCCACCTTTGCATCCGCTTCGGCCCACCCCTATGACCATAACGCACTGCAAAAATTTCGATTTACCACCTTGCAACGAGGCAGGGATACGCCATCATGTGACCAGCCTCGCCGCAAGCAAACCGCTTGGTTGGCAGCCGGAACGACTTGGAGCACACGATGGACGGAGCCACCCTGACGGGCAGCGACTTCTCCCTGATCGAGGTCAGCCCGGTCGCGGCGTCGCTCGGTGCCGAGGTCCGCGGGGTCGACCTGGCGCGACCGCTGGAACCCGCCGTCCTGGCCGAGATCCGGCGTGCCTTCCTCAAGCACCAGGCGATCGTCTTCCGCGGGCAAGAGCTGGAGGTCGAGGCCTTCAAGGCCTTCGCACGCCACTTCTCGGCGATCCACGAGGACCGCTTCATCCGCGGCATGGAGGGGCACCCCGAGATCATGGTGCTGGCCAAGGACAGGCACGAGAAACTGAACTTCGGCGCCATGTGGCACCACGACGTCTCCTTCCTGCCGCAGCCGACCCTGGGCTCGCTGCTCTACGCGCGCGAGGTCCCGCCCTACGGCGGCGACACCCTCTTCTCCAGCATGTATGCCGCCTACGACGCGCTCTCGGACGGCATGAAGGCGATGCTGGCGCCGCTGCGCGCCGTGCACCTGGCCGCACCCGGCTACGGCGCCGAGATCGTGCGCCAGCGCTTCACCGAGGATCGCACGATCAAGGCCAAGGACATCAAGCCGGAGGACGCCAGCCTGGTGAGCGTGCACCCGGTGGTGCGCACCCACCCGGAGACCGGCCGCAAGGCGCTCTTCGTCAATTGCTTCTACACCTCGCACTTCGAGGGCATGACGGTGGAGGAGAGCCGGCCGCTGCTGGAATACCTCTGCACCCACGCCGGCCGGCCTGAATTTACCTTCCGGCACCGCTGGCAGGTCGACGACCTGCTGTTCTTCGACAACCGCTGCGTCCAGCACTACGCGCTGAACGACTACCACGGCTTCCGCCGGGTGCTCCACCGCATCACCCTGGAAGGCGATACGCCGATCTGAGGCCGGCCCCCTGATGACGACGATCGCGCGCCGGACTCAGCGGTGCATGCGCTCGCCCTGGACCTGGGTGCGGTGCATGATCCGCCGCGCGGCCTCCGAGAAGGCGTCGCGGCGGTGCATGGTGCTGCGGTCGTCCCAGAACACGACGTCGCCCACCCGCCAGACCTGCGTCCAGGTGTTGGCCGGGTCGAGCGTGTGGGCCCAGAGGCGATCCAGGATCTCCTCGCTCTCGGCCAGCGGCAGGCCCGGGATGTAGGCGTTGAGGCGCCGACCGAGCAGCAGCACGCGCCGCCCGCTCTCGGGATGGAGCGGCGCCAGGGGATGCACGGCGCCGATAACCTCGCGCGGGTCCTCCAGCGCACGGAAGCCCTTGCGCAGCAGGCCCGCACTGTTGCGGCTGGCGTCGTGCTTGCAGCTATAGCTGTCGGCGATCTCCTTCAGGTCGGGCGGCAGGGTCTCGTAGGCCCGGACCATGTTGAGGAAGCTGGTATCGCCGCCCGCGCGCGGCACCTCCAGCGCATAGAGACAACTGAACTTCGGCGGGTCGTCGTTGTAGGACATGTCGGTATGCCACTCCGCCTCGTAGGCGCCGAGATTGCCGATCTCCCTGCCGCCCTCCACCACGTTGGAGATGACGCTGACCTCGGGGAAGTCCGGCAGGTGCCGCTCTCCGGTGACGGTGATCGGTGCCAGGTCCAGGGTGCCGAAGCGGCGGCTGAACGCCAGGAGGTCGGGGTCCGAGAGGCGCTGGCCGCGAAAGCGCAGCACCAGATGGTCCCGGTAGGCCTGGACGATGGCATCGTAGTCGGCCCGAGACAGCGGCCGAGACAGATCGACACCGCTGACGTCGGCGCCCAGTGCAGCGCCGGTTGGCGTGACCGTGAGGCGCCTGTCCGATTGGTCCATCACGTCGCCCTCCTCCCTCCCATGCTGCTTCGCCGCTGCCGCGTCGGGCCAAGGCAGAACCAGCCTAGGCTCAGACAGCCGACCAAGACCAGGCTGCCGAAGCCCACGCCGTAGGCCTCCAGAGGATAGTGGATGCCGTCGGGACGATGCCAGAGGTCCAGCACCCAGCCCAGGCTGGCCTGGATCGCGAAGCTGCCGAGGATCACCAGCAGGTTGACCGCCGTGTTGGCCCGCCCGGCCATCTCGCTCTCGAAGGACTGGGCCAGCGCCACGTAGGAGAGCGAGAGGGGATTGATCAGAAAGCCGACCAGCACCCAGAGCGGCAGCGCCAGTGTGTCGAGGCCAAGAGCGAGCGCGGTGAGGATCGCCAGGAACACCGCGGCCAGAAGACCGACCAACCCCAGGAGCGACAGTCCGAAGCGTGCGGCCGCCGCGGCCAGCGGCCCACAGGCGATCGAGCCTACCAGCAGACCGAAAGCGATGGCCGAGAGGTGCAGCGCGACCGAGTCCTGGTCCAGACCGGCGACGTCGGAGAGCCAGAGCCCGGCCCAGAGGCCCTGCAGCGCGAAGCCGGTGCCGCAGGTGAAGATCGCCAGCGGCACCACCCGCCAGAACAGCGGCGTGCGATAAACCAGCGCCAGGCCGGCCAGCAGGCCGGACCAACTGGTCCGCCCCTGCCCCTTACGATCCGGCAGGACCAGAAGCACCAGCAGGGCCACCAGGACGGTCACCGCGGCCAGCGCCAGGAAGATGTTGCGCCAGCCGATCCACTGGATCGTCGCCTCGACCGGCGCGCCGGCGAGGATCGCACCCAGGCCGCCAAAGGCCATCAGGAAGCCCATTGCCATCGGTACGCGCTGCGGCGGCAGCCAGATGATGAAGCTGGCGAAGCTGCTCATCAGGCTGACCGCGACCCCGGCGCCGATCAGCGCGCGGCCTAGCATCAGGAGCCCCAGGTCCTCGGCCAAAGCGAAGATCACCGCCCCCAGGGCCGCCACCAGCAGGTTGCTCCCTTGCACCCACCGCACGCCGTAGCGGTCGATCAGCAGGCCCAGTGGCACCTGCATCAGCGCGAAGGCGAAGAGATAGCTGGAGGTCAGTACCCCCAGCGCCGAGGCGTCGAAGCCGAAGGCCTCCATCAGGTGCGGCGCCAGCGCTGCGTTGATCGTCCGGTAGAGGTAAGACAGCAGATAGCCAAGCGACAGCGGCACAAAGATCGTCAACACAAAAGACAACATTGAAATAGATACGGATCTTTTTGCCATATTCTTCTTTCCTTCAGCGGTTATTATCTGCTAAATAGGCAGTATTTCAAATATTAATGAATTTGTTATTGAAGAGCGCAGCGCTATCCGCTAAGAAAACGCCATCGAACCGGACGAGCGCGGGCCACCGCGGCAGCGCAGCGGCCCCGTTCGCGTTGGAGGACAAAGATGACTGAGAGCCGGCTTCATTCTCCCTACAGCCTGCGCGGCCTGACCCTGCGCAACCGGGCAGTCCTGGCGCCGATGCAGATGTACGGCGCGGTCGAGGGCGTGCCGCAGCCCTGGCACCACCATCACCTGGCGAAGTTCGCAGTGGGCGGCTTCGGCCTGGTCTTCACCGAGGCCCTGGCGGTGGAGCGGCGCGGGCGCAACACCTACGGCGACATGGGGGTCTGGTCGGACGATCACGTGCCGGGCCTGAAGGCCCTGGCCGACACCATCCGCGAATCGGGTGCGGTTCCGGCCGCCCAGCTCTGGCACGCCGGGCCCAAGGCCTCGCGCCAGCGTCCCTGGGAGGGCTACGGCCCGCTCGGCGAGGCTGAGGCGGCGCGCGGCGAGATGCCCTGGCAGCCGGTAGCGCCGGTGCCGGAAGCGAAGGTCGAGGGCTGGCACCAGCCGAAGGCGCTGAGCGAGGCGGAGGCGATGGAGGTCGCCGCCGCCTTCGGCGAGGGCGCGCGTCGCTGCCTGGAGGCCGGCTACGAGCTGATCGAGGTGCATGCCGGCCACGGCTACCTGGTGCATTCCTTCTATTCGCCCCTCGGCAACGACCGCAGCGACGGCTTCGGCGGCGGCCTGGAAGGCCGCATGCGCTTTCCGATCGAGGTGGCCAAGGCCATCCGCCGCCACTGGCCGGAGGACAAGCCGTTGCTGTTCCGCCTCTCCTGCGTCGACGACCACGAGGAGAACCGCGGCTGGAGCATCGAGGACAGCATCGTGCTGGCCGGCCACCTGCGCGCGGTCGGGGTCGACATGATCGACTGCACCTCCGGCGGCGTCGGCGCGCCGCCGACCCTGAAGGCCGCGGTGCGCCCGCACGGCTTCCAGGTGCCCTATGCCGAGCGCATCCGCCGCGAGATCGACATGCCGACCATGGCGGTCGGCCTGATCCGCCACGCCGCCCACGCCGAAGCGATCCTGGCCGAGGGCCGGGCCGACCTGATCTGCATCGCCCGCGAGGCCCTCTTCAACCCGCAATGGCCGCTGCAGGCCGCGCTGGAGCTGGAGGGCGACGCGGGCTACCGGCACTGGCCGCCGCAGTACGGCTGGTGGCTGCAGCGCCGGGCGCGCTATCTGGAGCGGCTGGAACAGGACGCGCGGTGAGCGTTCCGCGGCAGGATTAGAAGCGGTCATGACGGAAGGGGGTGAGGTCGACATCCGGCTTCTCCCCCGAGACCGCCTGCGCCACCAGCCTGCCGGTCAGGGCGCCCAGGGTGACGCCCAGGTGCGCATGGCCGAAGGCCAGGGTCAGGCCGGGCAGGCCTTCGACCGGCCCGATCACCGGTAGGGAGTCGGGCAGCGAGGGGCGGAAGCCCATCCAGGTCTCGGCGTCGCGCTCGTCCAGGCCCGGCAGGTACCGGCGCGCGCGGCGCAGGATCGCCTCCGGCCGGCGCGGATCGGGCGGCCGCGACAGCCCGGCCATCTCCACCGTTCCGGCAAGCCGCAAGCCGCCGTCCATGGGGGTGAGGTAGAAGGCCCCCTCCCCGGTCGAGACCGGCAGCGGGATCTCCGGCCGGGCGTGCGGCAGCATCACGTGATAGCCGCGTTCGGTGTCGAGCGGGATCGGCAGGCGCAGGCCGCGCAGCAGCCGCGTCGACCAGGCGCCGGCGGCGACCACCACCTGCCCGGCCTCGAAGGCAGCCTCGGCCCCGTCGGCGCTGCGGCCGATCACGCCCCAGCGCTCGCCGATGCGCCGCTCCAGGCGCTCCACCGCGACCCGCTGGCTGCTGCCGCCGAGCTCGAGATAGCGGCGGTGCAGTGCGGTGGTGAGCGCCAGGGGATCCCTGAAGTAGCCAAGGTCGGGCCGGAAGAGCGCGCCAGCGAAGACCGGCGCCAGGCCCTTGGCGAACTGCGGGATCTCGTAGGCGGCGACGTCCTGGACGCTGGAGCCGAGCGAGCGGCGGAAGTCGGCGTCACGCCGTGCATCGGCGAAGGAGGCCTCGGTCTCGAAGACCTGCAGGGCGCCGGTGGCGTGCAGCAGGTCGGCGGCACCAGCCTCGGTCAGCAGCGGCTCGTAGGCGCTGCGGGCCGAGAGCAGCAAGGTTGCCATCGCCCGCGTGTTGCGCTCGTAGACCTCGCGCCGGCTGCAGCGCAGGAAGTGATAGAGCCAGGGCAGCAGCCGCGGCAGGTAGGAGAACCGGATCGCCAGCGGCGCCTCCGGGTCCATCAGGTAGCCGGGGATTTTGCCCAAGACGCCGGGCGCGGCCACCGGCGGGACGATGTCGTTGGCGAGGATGCCGGCATTGCCGTAGGAGCAGGCGGTGCCCGGCTCGCGCTGGTCCAGCAGCAGGGTCTCCCAGCCCCGCTGGCGGAGCTGCAGGGCGGTGGAGACGCCGACGATGCCGGCACCGAGCACCAGGACACGATCGCGCGCACTGCCGGGCATGGCTCTTCTCCTACAGCAGACTAGGCAGGATCAGGACGAGCTGGGGCAGCAGCGTGAAGATCCCGATCGCCGCCGTCATCACCAGCCAGAAGGGTAATGTCGCCCGTGCCGCATCGGTCAAGCTGACCTCGCCGCGCGTCACCGCCACGAGGACGTAGAGGTTGAGGCCGACCGGCGGCGTCAGCATGCCGATCTCGATCAGCAGGGTGATCATCACCCCCAGCCAGACCGGATCGAAGCCCAGCGCGGTCAGCACCGGGAAGACCACCGGCAGGGTCATCAGCATCAGCGAGATGCCGTCGAAGAAGCAGCCGAGCACGATGTAGAGCGCCACCACCAGGGCGAAGATCAGGTAGCGGGAGATCTCCAGGTGGCCGATCGCGGTCATGACCTGCGAGGGCACGCCCAGGATGGAGATGCCCTGCGCCAGGATCAGCGCGCCCACCAGCACCACGCCCAGGGTGCCGAAGACCACGATCGAATCCTTCAGCGCCCCGAAGAGCTTGCGCAGGGTGAGGTCGCCCCAGGCGAAGCCGATCACGATCGAGGTGATCACGCCCAGGCTGGCGGCCTCGGTCGGCGTGGCGATGCCGAGATAGATGGTGCCGAGCACGGCGAAGATCAGGAAGGCGATCGGCCAGATCCGGACTAGCCCAAGCAGGATCTCGCCGATGGCGCGCTTGTTGGGGTCGCTGGGAGTGTACTCCGGATGGCGGAAGGCATTGACCAGGATCACGCCCATGAACGCGGCGGAAAGGATCAGACCCGGCAGGATTCCGGCCAGGAAGAGCTGGCCGATCGAGACGCCCTGCGTCGCGCCGTAGATCAGCAGCGCCAGGCTGGGCGGGATCAGCAGGCCCAGGGTGCCGCCGGCGGCCAGGGTGCCGACCACGAAGGCCCGGTCGTAGCCGCGCTTCTTCAGCTCCGGATAGGCTACCGAGCCGACCGCGGCGGCGGTCGAGGTGCTGGCGCCGCTGACCGCGCCGAAGAGGGTGCAGACGAAGATGTTGGTATGCAGCAGTCCACCCGGCACCCGCCGGAACAGCGGCGAGGCGGCGCCGTAGAGGCGGCCGCTGATGCCGCTGGCCAGCAGGATCTCGCCCATGATGATGAACATCGGGATGGCGCTCAGCAGGAAGTCATTGAAGACGTTCCAGACCGTGGTAATGGCCAGCGACATGGCATCGCCGGCAAGGAAGTGGAGGATGAAGAGTCCGGTCAGACCGAGACCGACACCGACCGGAATGCCGCTGAGGCCGGTCAGGAGGACGCCCAGCGCCAGTACGAGCCAGACCATGGGCTAGACCAGTCCGCCAGAGCTGCGAGCGAGGCTGTTCATCCTGCTACTCCGAAAGGGTTTCTTCGAGGCGCTCCTGCCGCTCGCCGACCTCGACGCCGAAGGGCGCGAAGGCTGTCTTCACCAGGACGACGAAGGCGGTCAGGAAGCTGGAGAGCGGCAGCAGGGCCATCCAGGGCCCCACCGGAAGCTGCGCGACGTCGGTGCGCGCGCCGATGGCGAAGGAGAAGGCGGCGAAATCGAAGCTGAGCCAGCCGAGCAACAAGAAAAAGACGATGATGCCCAGGTTGGAGAAGAACTGCAGGCCACGCTGCCAGCGCGGCGACAGGCGCTCGACCACCAGCGCCACCCGGATGTTGCGGTCCCCGGCGAAGAGGTAGGGGATCGACAGGAAGACCACGGCGGCGAAGAAAAGGCCGACGACCTCGTCAGTGAAGGGGATCGGCGCGTGGAAGATGTAGCGCAGCGCCACGGCGACGAAAACGATCGCGGACATCACCGCCCCGATCAGCGCCGCCGCGTAGAGCGACAGCTTGGTCAACCAGGTCACTGCCCAGGCGACGGCTTTCATGATCCCCCTTTCCTTCAGCTACGCAATGGAGCAGCGGCGGCGGCATCGATGCCGCCGCCACCACCCGCCACTCAGTTGCCGAGCGCTTCGGAGACCGCCTTCTGGTTGGTTGCCAGCGGCTCGCCCAGGTTGGCCGCATTCTCTTCCCAGACGGCGATCGCCGCCGCGGTGAAGGCCTCCTGGTCGGCGACCGGGAAGTCCCCGCCCTTCTTGCCGCCGGCCGCATCGTACTTCTCGCCCTCGGCGAGCTCGTAGTTGCCGGCGAGGAAGGCCTCGGCCAGTTCGGCGGAGAGCGTGGCCGACTCTTCCAGCATGACCGCCTGCACGTCGGCCGGCAGCGCGTCCCAGGCCTTCTGCGAGACGATCAGCGGGATCGGCACCGCATAGGCGGAGAGGAAGGACCAGTAGGGCGTCACCTCCTGCAGCGACAGCGTGTTGGCCGCGCCCGGATAGTAGGTGGCGCAGTCGACCACGCCGGTCTGCAGGGCGACGTACATGTCGTTCTGCGGGATGATGGTCGCCGAGACGTCGAGCTTGGCGAAGGTGTCGGCCAGGGTCTTGCCCCAGACGCGCAGCTTCTTCTCGCGCAGAGCCTCCAGCGAGTCCACCGGCTCCTTGCAGTAGATGTTGATGGTCTTGTCCGGCGAGATGAAGGTCGAGAGATACTTGATCCCCCACTTCCCGAAGGCGGTCGTGTAGATGTCGTCCAGCAGTGGCTTCACCGCGACGATATCCTCGGCCGTGCCGAGCACCCCCTCGGGCAGGGAGTAGGCCAGCTCCGGCGCGTCGCGCGAGACGTAGCCCGGATAGAGCATGGTCGCCTGGATGACGTTGCCGGGCGGCAGGATGCGCAGCATGTCGGTATCCTTCACGCCGAGCGCACCACCGGGGAACATCTTGATCTCGAACTTGTCGCCGGTGCGCGCGTTGACGCGCTTGACGAACTCGCTGGCCTCGACGACCTCCTGGCGGGTCGGGACCCAGACCAGATGCATCTTCCACTCGATCTCGGCCGCCACGGAGGGACGGTCCATCGCGGCTCCCAGCAAGAGACCCGCCGCTCCCAGCAGCGACAGCGCCGCCTTCGTCATTCTCATCGCAAAGTCCTCCTTATTCACTCTTCCGGCCTGGCACGCGCCCGGCCTTCTGGGTCCTTGGGATCGAGGCCGGTCGCCCCCTTGGTCCGCAACGCGGCGGACGGAGTGGCTTCCGGCCGGCTTCGCCGGCCCCCTACTCAAAGCCGTAGGCTTGGGCCGCCGCCTTGGCGGTCACCTTGCCGTTCTCGATGTCGGCACGAACCTCCTCGCGCGGCCGCTTGGTCGGATCGCCGAAGCCCCCGCCGCCGGCGGTGCGGATGATCAGCCGGTCGCCGGCCTGCATGCGCGCGACCTCCTTGGAGGGAATGCTGTGGACGCTGCCGTCGCCGCGGACGATCTCGGCAGAGGCCGCCCCACCGGCCGCGCCGGCTTCCGCCCCCTCGGCCGGGCAGAAGTGCCGCTCGCCGCGGTAGGTGATGGTCATCTCGCCATCCAGGATCTCGTACTCCAGCCAGGCACCCAGACCGCCGCGGCGTTCTCCGGCCCCGCCGGAGTCGGGCGCCAGCGAGGCGCGGTGCACCCGGATCGGGGCCTCCAGCTCCAGCGCCTCGGCGGGGATGTTCATGCAGTTGGTGGCATCGGTCTCGATCACGTCGACACCGTCCCTGGTCTTGGCAGCACCACTGCCGCCGATCAGGATCTGCGAGGTGACGAAGCCGCGCCCGTCGGCCCGGCGGCCGCCGAAGTGCAGGATCACCTCCTCGCCGCCGGGGTCGGCCGGCACCTGCTCCGGTACCGCCTTGCGCAGGGCGCCCAGCACCACGCTGGTCACCCGCTTGATGGTCGAGGTGCGGCAACCGACCGGGGCTGGCTCCTGCGGGTTGACGATGCTGCCGGGTGGCAGCTTCAGCGCGATCGGTCGGAAGCAGCCGCCGTTGTTGGGGATCAGCTGCTCGGGGTCGGTCACCGCCCGCAAGGCGAAGCAGGCCGCGGCCAGGGAGCCAGAGGGCACGCAGTTGAAGGGGCCGCGCACCTGCGGGCTGCTGCCCTCGAAATCCAGCTCGATATCGCCATTGGTGATGCGGGCGGTCACCGTGATCGGCACCTTGCGGTCCAGGTCGACGCCGTCGTTGTCGAGGTAGTCGGTGTAGCTGTAGGTGCCGTCTGGGATGCGCCGCAGCGCTTCTTTGGTCATCTTCTCGGAGCGGTCCAGCAGCTCGTCGAACACGCTGATCAGGAAGTTGTTGCCATAGCTCCCGGCGACCTCCTTCAGCCGGCGCGCGCCGATCGAGCAGGCCGAGATCTCGGCCATCAGGTCACCGGTCACGACCTCGGGGATCCGCACGTTGCGGCGCAGGATCGCCATGAAGGTCTGGTTCAGCTCGCCGCGATCCATCAGCTTCAAGAGCGGGATGCGCAGGCCTTCCTGGAAGATCTCGGTGGCGTTGGTCGGGGTCGAGCCCGGCGCCATGCCGCCGATGTCCTGGTGGTGGGTCATGGTCGCGCTGATCGCGATCGGCTGGCCGTCGTGGAAGACCGGCATCATCACCGCGATGTCGGGCAGGTGAGTGCCGCCGAGATAGGGATCGTTCATCACGAAGACGTCGCCCTCGCGCATCTCCGACACCGGCGTCTCGGCCAGCAGGTGGCGCACGATCGGCAGCAGGGTCACCAGGTGGATCGGGATCGCGATCGCCTGCGCCAGGGTCTCGCCCTCCAGGGTGAAGATGCTGGCCGAGGCGTCGAGGCCCTCCTTCACGATGGTGGAGAAGGCACTACGCACCAGGGTCAGCTCCATCTCGTTGGCGATGCCGTCAAGCTTGTTGCGGATCACCTCGACCGTGATGGGATCGAGACCGCTCTTTCCGTTGGTCTTACTCATCGTCTGCTTCCTCGTCCTTCTCGCGCCTCAGCCTCGGCCATAGACCGCCGCGGCCGCGTCCCTGCTGATCTTTCCGTTCTCGATGTCGGTGGTGACCGCGGCCGCCGTGCGGGCCTCGGGCGCGCCGTAGCCGGCGCCGCCGGCGGTGCAGATGGTCACGCGGTCGCCACGCTCCACCCGGGTCACCATCTTGGACGGCATCTCCTCGCGGCGGCCGTCCCTGCGGTCGATCCAGCCGGCCGCCGCCGCACCGGGCGCCCCACCGGCATGACCGGGCGAGACCCAGAAGTGGCGCTCACCGCGGTAGGTCATGGTGGCCTCGCCGCTCAGCAGCTCGATGGTCTGCTCGCAGCCGAGCCCGCCACGCTGCGCCCCGGCGCCACCGCTGTCGGTCCTGAGGCGCAGCGAGTGAACCCGAAGCGGTGCGCTCATCTCCAGCGCCTCGGCCGGCACGTTCATGCAGTTGGTGACGTCGGTCTCGATCACGTCGGTGCCGTCGCTACGGCGTCCGGCGCCGGAGCCGCCGGCCAGGAGCTGCGAGGTGATGTAGGGCTTGCCGCGCTCGTCGCGCCCGCCGAAGTGGACCAGCATTAGCTCGCCCGAGGCGTCGGCCGGCACCCGGTCGGGCGCGGCCTCGCGCAGCGCGCCCAGGACGCAGCCGACGATGGCCTTCAGGGTGACCGAGCGGCAGCTCACCGGCGCCGGCTCGCGCGGGTTCACCAGGCTGCCCTCCGGCAGCTCGAAGTGCAGCGGCCGGAAGCAGCCGCCGTTGTTGGGGATCGAGGGATCGGTGATCGCCTTGATCGCGAAGGAGCCGGCCCCGAGTGCCCCGGCCGGCACCGCGTTGATCGGCCCGCGGGCCTGCGGCGAGGTGCCGGTGAAGTCGAAGGTCATCTCCTCGCCGGCGACGGTCACCGCCACCTTGATGGTGAGCCGGCGGTCGAGCTCAACTCCGTCGTTGTCCATCTGCAGCGCGTAGCGGTAGGTGCCGTCGGGCAGGCCGGCGATGGCGTTGCGCACCATGCGCTCCGAGCGGTCGAGCAGCTCGGCGAAGAGCGCGCTCAGCAGGTTGCCGCCGTAGGTCTCGGCCAGATCCTTCAGGCGCCGCGCACCGATGGAGCAGCAAGCGATCTGGGCGTTGAGGTCGCCCATGAAGACGTCGGGCAGCCGGACGTTCTGCTTGATCAGCGCGATCAGGGTCTCGTCGAACGCGCCGTCGCGGAAGAGGCGCAGCGGCGGGAGTCGCAGGCCCTCCTGGAAGATCTCGGTCGCGTTGGTCGGGACCGAGGCCGGGGTCATCCCGCCAATGTCCTGGTGGTGGGTGAGCGCCGCCGACAGCGCGATCGGCCGACCCTCGACGAAGACCGGCATGACCACGGCGACGTCCGGCAGATGGCTGGCGCCGTCGTAGGGGTCGTTCATCAGGTAGGCGTCGCCTTCCTGCATGGTCTCGATCGGGTGGTCGCGCAGGATCGCGGCCACCATCGGCACCAGCATGGAGAGGTGGGCCGGAATCGCGACCGACTGCGCCAGCGGCTCGCCCGCCACGGTGAAGAGGCTGGCGGAGGCGTCGAGCGCCTCCTTGACGATCACCGAGAAGGCGCTGCGCACCAGGGTCATCTCCATCTCGTCGGCGATGCCGTCGAGCTTGTTGCGGATGACCTCGAGGAGGATCGGGTCCACCTCGTGCGGGATCGTCTTGCCTGCCATCAGTTGGCTCCCTCGCTCCAGGTCAGCACCAGGTTGCCGTCGGGGGCGACCTCGCCGCTCCAGCCCGGCTCGATCACGGTGGTGGTGTCGGCCTGCTCGACGATGGCCGGCCCCTCGAAGCGCAGCCCGACCGGCATCATCGAGCGGTCGTAGACCTTGGCGGCGATGCCGCCCGGCTCGCTGGCCACGCGGATCGTGCGCTCGCCCTTCACCGCGCCGCCCTCGCCGGCGAGGTAGGCGCCCTCCCCCAGGGTCTCCTCGGCCGCGGTGGCATGGATCGTACGCAGGTTGACGATGCCGGCCGGCGCCTTGGAGGCGTAGCCGTAGACCCGGTCGTGCACCTTCAGGAAGTCGTCGTAGAGCCGTGCCAGGGGGTCGGGATCGTCGAGATGGATCTGGACCTCCAGATGATAGGACTGGCCCAGGTACCACATGTCGGCGAAGTAGGTGATCCCGACCTGGTTGGCCGGCACGCCCTCGTGCGCCATCAGCGCCGCGCATTGGCGGTCGATGTCGCTCAAGCCCTCGCGCAGCTTCGGCAGGGTAAGCTGCTCCAGCGGCGCCGGGAAGGCGGTCGAGACCTCATGCTCGATCGGCGCCGCCAGCAGCCCGGCGGCCGAGAGCACGCCCGGATAGCGCGGGATCACCACGCGGGTGATCTTCAGCTCGCTGGCGAGCGCGGTGGCATGGATCGGGCCGCCGCCGCCGAGCGCCACCAGCGAGAAGCGGCGCGGGTCCAAGCCCTGGCGGATCGACACCAGGCGGATGCCCTCCACCATCTGGGTGTTGACCACGCGGTGGATGCCGAGCGCGGCCTCCTCCAGGCCGAGGCCCAGCGGCTTCGCCACCTTCTCCAGCACCGCGGCGCGCGCCTTCTCGATGTCGAGCCCGACCGTACCACCGGCGAAGAAGGAGGGGTTGAGGTAGCCCAGCACCAGCGAGGCGTCGGTGACCGTCGGGTTCTCGCCGCCTTTGCCGTAGGCCGCAGGCCCCGGGTCGGCGCCGGCCGATTCCGGCCCGACGCGCAGTCCACCGCCGGCATCGAGCCAGGCGATGCTGCCGCCACCGGAGCCGATCGCGTTCACGTCGACCATCGGCACCCGCACGGTATAGCCGTCGATCCGACCCTCCGAGCGGATCACCGGCCGGCCGCCGTCGACCAGGGCGATGTCGCAGCTGGTGCCGCCGATGTCGACGGTGATCAGGTCCTGGGCGCCGGCCATCTTGCCGACGATGGTGCCGCCGATCACGCCGGCCGCAGGGCCCGACATGAACAGCCGCACCGGCCGCTTGCGCGCCACCGCGGAGATCGAGAGGCCGCCGCGCGACTGCATCACCTGCAGCGGCGAGCCGATGCCGGCCTTGGCCAGGCCGTCCTCGATCTGCTCCATGTAGCGGTCGATGACCGGCTTCATGTAGGCGTCGAAGGCGGTGACCACGGTGCGCTCGTACTCGCGGAAGGCCGGGTCGACCTCGCTGGAGACCGAGACCATCAGGTCGGGAAAGGCCTCGGCGATGATCGCGCGGGTGCGGGCCTCGTGCGCCGGGTTCTGGAAGGAGAAGAGGTAGCAGACGGCGACCGCCTCCACGCCGGCCTCGACCAGCTCGCGCACGGCGACGCGTACCGCCTCCTCGTCCAGCGGCGTCACCACCTCGCCCTTGGAGCCGACGCGCTCGGGGATCTCCTTGCGGAACTTGCCTTCGGCCAGGAAGACCGGGGTCTCCGGCTCCAGGATGATGCCGTAGAGCGCCTGGCGCATCTGCCGCCCGATCTCCAGCACGTCCTTGAAGCCGGCGGTGGTCAGCAGGCCGAGCCGGGCGCCCTTGCGCTCCAGCACGGCGTTGGTCGCCACCGTGGTGCCGTGCAGGAAGTGACCGACCTCCTCGGGCGCGATCTCCCAATTCTCCACCATGTAGCGCACCGCCTGCATCACCGCCTCGTTGGGGTTCTTGCGCGTGCTCATGATCTTGGTGGTCCGCATCGGCTCGCCGGGGCGGCGGCAGACCACGTCGGTGAAGGTCCCGCCGATGTCGATCCCGATGTCGTACTGGCTCTCGCTCGTCATCTCGTCTCGTTGTCCTCAGATCGGTTGGAAGGCGATCGCGGCATCGGCACCGCGTTCAATGCTGGCGGACCCGCGCCAGGTCGCGCCGGTCCTGATACTGGTAGAGCCAGGCCGCCATCTGCATGAATGGCACCCGGGCCCGGTGAAAGGGCCAGCGCGTGAGTCCGGCGCCGGCCATCGGTCCCAGCACCGGCTCCTCGCCGCAGAGCATGCGGGCGGCGCAGCGGCCCAGCAGGTGTGAGAGCACCACGCCGCGCCCGGAGTAGCCCATGGCGTAGACCACCCGCCGGCCGAGCCGGCCCAGATGGGGGAAGCCGTCGCGGCTGACGCCGACGAAGCCGGCCCAGCGGAAATCGACCGGCGTGCCCTCAAGCTGCGGAAAGACCTCCACCATCCCGCGTTCCAGGCCGCGGTAGCTGTCGGCCTGCTCGCTGCGTCGGCCGGTGATGTCGGCACGGCCGCTGAACAGCACCCGGTCGTCCGGCAAGCGACGGAAGGCGTGCAGCAGGCGCATGGTGTCGGACGCCACCCCGCCGTTCGGCAGGATGCTGCCGGCCAGGTTCCGGCTAAGCGGCGCGGTCACCACGATGGAGGAGGCGACGGGGACCAGGTGGCGGGAGAGATCGGGCTGCACCAGGCCGGGCGGGGTATAGGCGTTGGTGGCCAGCAGCAGGTGCTTGGCGCGCACACGGCCGCGCGGCGTGGTCAGGGTGACCCCGTCATCCTCTTCCGCGATCTCGGTGACCGGAGAGCCGGTGTAAAGGCGCAAGCCCCGCGCGACCAGGCCGCTCCAGAGCGCGCGCAGCACCTCCACCGGCTGCAGTGCGCCGCCGCGCGGGTCGAACCAGGCACCGACATAGCCGCCGGCACCGGTCTCGCGCTCCGTTGCGTCCCGATCGAGGATCTCCACCGGGGTGTCGCCCACTTCCTTGGAGAGCCAGGCCGCATCGGCCGCCAGCGCGTCCAGCGCCTCCTGGCAATGGGCGGGGATGAACTGGCCGCGGCGATCGAGGGCATCGCGAGCGTCATAGCGTGCGAGCAGGCTCTCGAGGGTCTCGTAGGCCTCCTCCAGCAGCGTATGGAGACGCCTGGCTTCTGCGGTGCCGTAGTGTTCGGCCAGCGCGGCCCAGCCCTTCTTGTAGCGGGTCCCGGCCATCCCGGCGGTGCGTCCGCTGGCGCCGCGGCCGATCTCGCCGGCCTCCAGCAGCAGGCAGTCGACGCCGGCTTCGGCCAGATGGTGCGCCGCGGAAAGCCCGGTGAAACCGCCGCCGACGATCGCCACCTCGCACTCGGCCGCGCCGGCGAAGACGGGAGCGGACGGCAGGGGCCTGCGCGCCGCAGCGCCCCAGTACACCTTACCGGCCCGATCTTCCCGTCCAGCGATCATCGCGCACCCTCTCTTGTCGGCTCAGGACCGCAGGACGGTTGCAGATGAGTGAAAAGATGGCAATAGTTTTTTTAATATCTTGAAAACCGGTGAGACGACTCCCCTGTTGCGTTCACCGTGGCGCCTGCTATGCGACTACAAGCGAAGCTTCGCAGGCCCGACCCGCCCACGGGGAACGGGGCCAAACGAACGCAAAGGAAAGAAAATGACGGCTGCAACGAAGCAGGCAGACAACGACAGGGATGAGGTGTTCGACGAGCAGAGCCTGGGCGTGCGTCTGCGCAAGGTCAGGCATGACCTGGGTCTGTCGCTGCAGGAGGTCGCGGCGCGCTCCAAGCTCTCCATCGGCATGATCAGCCAGATCGAGCGCGGGCAGACCTCGCCCACGTTCCGATCGCTCAGGCTGCTGAGCGGCGCCCTGGACATGCCGATCGAGTCCTTCTTCAACCAGCCCGGCGCCCTCGAGCCCAGTCGCAACGATGTGATCGTCCGGCCGAACGACCGGCGCACCCTGGTGCTGGAGAGCAAGGGCATCGTCACCGAGTACATCGACCCCGACACCAAGGGGACGATGCAGATGATGCTGATGACCATCGAACCGGGCGGCGGCACCGGCCGCGAAAACGACCAGCACGTCGGCGAGGAGGGCGGCCTGATCCTGGCCGGCCAGTTCGAGCTCTGGCTCGACGAGGAGCGCATGGTCCTGAACGAGGGCGACAGCTTCCGCTTCCCGGCCTCGCGGCCGCACCGCTTCCGCAACCCCGGCAGCATCCCGACCCGTATCGTCTGGTTCATCACCCCGACGCTCTACGGGCGCGAGGCGATAGAACGTACCCTGTAGCCTGCTCCGACCCGGCAGGTCAGGGGCATCACTCGGCCGGCAGAGAGGGAACCGCCGGATCGGCCGCGGGCGTCTCCACCCTGCGTCGCGCGAAGACACGCCGCACCAGAACGAAGAGCGCTGGCACGAAGAGGGCGCCCAGCACCGTCGCCGCGATCATGCCGCCCATGACGCCGATGCCGATGGCGTTCTGCGCGCCCGCCCCGGCGCCGCTCGCTATGGCAAGCGGGGTCACGCCCAGGATGAAGGCGAGTGACGTCATCAGGATCGGACGCAGGCGCTGGCGGGCGGCATCCAGGGTCGCCTCGACCAGGGGCATCCCCCTCGCCTGCTTCTCGATCGCGAACTCGACGATCAGGATGGCGTTCTTGGCTGCGAGGCCGATGGTGGTGAGTAGGCCCACCTTGAAATAGACGTCGTTGGACTGGCCGAAGAGGTGCGCCGCGGCGAGCGCGCCGAAAATGCCGATCGGCACCGACAGCATGACGGCGAAGGGGATCGACCAGCTCTCGTAGAGTGCCGCCAGGCAGAGGAAGACCACCAGGGCGGAGAGGATATAGAGCGCGGTCGCCTGGCTGGAGGAGAGCCGCTCCTGGCTGGAGATGCCGGTCCAGGAATGAGCATAGCCGGGCGGCAGGCTGGCCATGATCTCATCGATCGCGGTCATCGCATCGCCGGAACTGATGCCCGGCGCCGCCGCGCCCTGGATCTCCAGAGCCGCGCTGCCGTTGTAGCGCTCCAACCGCGGCGAGCCGAAGATCCAGTTTGTCGAGGTGAAAGCGCTGAAGGGCACCATCCCGCCCTCACCATTGCGCACGTACCAGCGGTCCAGGTCCGCCGGCTGCATGCGGTAGGCCGCGTCGGATTGCAGGTAGACCGGCTTCACCCGGCCGCGGTCGATGAAGTCGTTGACGTAGGCGCTGCCCCAGGCGGTGGAGAGCGTCTCGTTGATGTCGCTCTCGGCCAGGCCCAGCGCGCCGGCCCGCTCCTGATCGATCTCGACCACGAACTGGGGCTCGTCCTCCTGGCCGTTGGGCCTGGTGGCGACCAGACGCGGATCCTGACTTGCCGCGCCCAGCAACCGGTTGCGCACCGACATCAGGGCCTCGTGCCCTACGCTGTTCATATCCTGCAGGTAGAAGCTGAAGCCGTTCGAGGTGCCCATGCCCTGGATCGCCGGCGGTGCCAGGGCGAAGACCCTGGCGTCGCGGAAGGCCGAAAAGGCGGCCATGGCCCGGCCCGCCACCGCCTGGGCGCTGAGCCCGGGATCGCTGCGTTCCTCGAAGGGGCGCAGGCGCAGGAAAGCGATGCCCATGTTCTGACCCTGCCCGCTGAAGCTGAAGCCATTGACGGCGAAGACGCCTTCGACCGCCTCCTTCTCCACCTCCAGGTAGTGTTGCGTCACCGCGTCGAGCACCTCCTGGGTGCGGTCGGCGGTGGCACCCACCGGCAACTGCACGCTGGTGATGAGGATGCCCTGATCCTCCTGCGGCAGGAAGGACGACGGCAGGCGCATGTACATCCAGCCGGCTGCCACAGCGATACCCAGGAACACGACCAGGAAGCGCAGCGGCCGCGCGACGATGCCCCCCGCCCCCCTGCGGTAGGCTTCTGCACCACGGTCGAAGCCGCGGTTGAACCAGCCGAAGACGCCACCCTTCTCGCCATGGGTCGCCCCCGGCTTGGGCGCACGCAGGATGGTGGCGCAGAGCGCCGGCGTCAGGATCAGCGCGACCAGCACCGAGAGCACCATCGCCGCAACGATGGTGACCGAGAACTGGCGGTAGATCACCCCGACCGAACCGCCGAAGAAGGCCATCGGCACGAAGACCGCCGAGAGCACCGTGGCGATGCCGATCAGTGCGCCCGAGATCTCGCCCATCGACTTGCGCGTTGCCTCGCGCGGAGACAGTCCCTCCTCGTGCATCACCCGTTCGACGTTCTCGACCACCACGATGGCGTCGTCGACCAGCAGGCCGATGGCCAGCACCATGGCGAACATGGTCAGCGTATTGACCGAGTAGCCGAAGGCGGCGAGCACCCCGAAGGTGCCGAGCAGCACCACCGGCACCGCCAGGGTCGGGATGATGGTCGCGCGGATGTTCTGCAGGAAGATGAACATCACCACGAAGACCAGGATGATGGCCTCGAACAGGGTGTGCACCACCGCCTCGATCGAGAGCACCACGAAGGGCGTTGTGTCATAGGGGTAGTCGACCTCCAGCCCCTCCGGAAAGGTGGCGGAGAGTTCTTCGATCTTGGCCTTCACCGCCTCCGAGGTGCTGATGGCGTTGGCGCCGGTGGCGAGCTTGATCGCCAGGCCCGCGGCCGGCCGGCCGTTGTAGGTGGCCGAGGTGTTGTAGCTCTCTGCCCCCAGCTCCACCGTGGCGACGTCGTTGAGGCGCACCAGCGAGCCGTCGCTGGCGCTCTTCAGGATGATGTTGCGGAACTGCTCGGGGGTCTGCAGGCGGCTGCGCGCGGTGACCGAGGCGTTGAGCTGCTGGCCCTTGCGCTGCGGCAGCCCGCCGAGCTGACCGGCCGAGATCTGGGTGTTCTGCGCCTCGATCGCCGCAGCGACGTCGCCCGGCATGAGTTGGTACTTCAACAGCTTGTCGGGATCGAGCCAGATCCGCATGGCGTAGGCCGCGCTGAAGAGGGTGGTGGAGCCGACGCCCTCGACCCGCTTCAGGGTGTCGTTCAGCGAAGAGTCCACATAGTCGGCAACGTCGGTCGAGGACATGCGCCCGTCGGCCGACACGAAGGCGATCACCATCAGGAAGCTGTCGGAGGCCTTGTCCACCGAGATCCCGTTGGTCTGGACCACCGTCGGCAGTTGCGAGGTCACCAGCTGCAGCTTGTTCTGCACCTGCATCTGCGCCACGTCCGGATCGGCGGCCGACGTGAAGGTCAGAGTGATGGTGACCTCCCCCGTCGAGGTCGAGGTCGAGGTCATGTAGTCGAGATTGTCGATCCCGGTCATGCCCTGCTCGATGACCTTGGTCACCGAGTTCTCCACCGTGCGGGCATCGGCACCGGGATAGCTGGCGCTGACCCTGACCGTGGTCGGCGCGATCTGCGGATACTGCGAGATCGGCAGTGTCCTGAGCGCCAGCAGACCGGCCAGCATGATCAGGATGGCGATCACCCAGGCGAAGACCGGGCGGTCGATGAAAAAGCGGGACATGGGATCACTGCGCCTTCGCGGTGGACGGAAGCTGGGCCTGCTGCGATGCGGCGGCAGGCGTGGCGTCGGGTTCAATACTGGCCGCCGCACCGCCCTCCTGGCGCTCGCGGACCTCGCCGGTGGTGTCGTCCACGATCACCTCGACGGCGCTCACCTCCTGCCCGGAGCGGACGAACTGGCTGCCCTCGACGATGACGCGCTCGCCGTCGGCGATGCCCTCGTTCACCAGCCAGGAATTTCCGACGCTGCGGCCAATGTCGAGCACCCGCTGCTCCACCTTGCCCTCGGCATCGACCAGCAGGGCCACCGGCTCGCCCTTGGTGTTGCGGGTGACGCCGCGCTGGGGGACCAGGAAGCTGTTGGTGGCCACGCCCTCCTCGACGAAGGCGCGGACGTACATGCCGGGCAGCAGCAGCCGCTCCGGGTTCGGAAACTCGGCCCTGACCGCATAGGTGCCGGTCGTGGTGTCGACGTAGGCGGAAGTGAACTCCAGGGTCCCCGCATAGGGGTACATGCTGCCGTTCTCCAGCTTCAGGCGGACCTGCACCGCATCGCCGGAGAGCCTGATCCGGCCCTCCTCCACCGCCTGGCGCAGGTTCAGCAGGTTGGTGCTCGACTGGGTCACGTCGACGTTGATCGGGTCGAGCTGGCGGATGGTAGTGAGCGCGGTGTCCTGGCTGGCCGTCACCAGGGCGCCGGGAGTGAGCGAGGACTTGTCGATGCGCCCGGAGATCGGGGCGGTGATGACGGTGTAGTCCAGGTTGATTCGCGCGGTCTCGACCTCGGCCTTGGCCGCGGCCACGTCGGCCTTCGCTTGGGCGAGCGAGGCCACGGCGTCGTCGTAGTCTTGCTTGCTGACGGCCTTCTGCTTGATCAGCTTGCCGTATCGCGCGACCTTCGCCTGGATGTTGGGTACCGAGGCCTCGGCCTTCTGCAAGGCCGCCTGGGCGCTTTCGTAGGCCGCCTGGTAGGGCGCCGGGTCGATCCGGTAGAGCGCCTCGCCGGCCGCGACCTCCGTCCCCTCCTGGAACAACCGCGACTGCACCAGGCCGCCCACCTGCGGACGCACCTCGGCGACCAACGAAGCTGTGGTGCGCCCCGGCATCTCGGCGGTGATCACCGTCGACTGCGGGTGGACCGTGACCACCCCGACCTCCGTCCGCGGCTGACCGGCCGCCGCTGCCCCGGCGCGCTGCTCCGGTTGCTCACAGCCCTGGAGGATGCCTCCAACAGTGATCAGGAGGGTCAGAACGAAGGCGGGCCGCAGGCACGCCGCGGCGGCGCCGGCGGCCGAAGAGCGGGTCCCCCCGGGCGACACAACGGAGAGGGGCAAGATTGGAACTCCTTTAAGGAAACTTATGGGTACTTAAATTTACCTCTGGGGCTTGTCAATGCTTGACAGTCGGTCGACCGGAGTGCGCAAGGTGGCCGAGGGCCTGCGACGGGACTGTTTGAAAGAGGGGGAGGTAGGCGCGCCATGGAGAAGGAAACTGCCAAACCTCGGACGAAGCGAGGGCGCGGCCGGCCGAAAGTGGCCACTGACGAGGCGGTTGCGCGGCGAATCGTCCAGGAGGCCTACGCACTCCTCTGCGCCGAGGGCTATGCGGGGATGAACATGGGCGAGGTCGCCGCGCGCTGCAGCGTCTCCAAGAAGACGCTCTACCGTCTCTTCCCGAGCAAGCTTGCGCTGTTCCGCGCGATCACCGAGGCCCAGCGCAATGCCTTGATCAGCGTGACCGAGGATCTGGACGACCTGCCGCTGGTCGAGGCACTGGTCAGGATCTTCCGCATGGATCTCGACGAGAAGTCAGACGCCGCACGCTGCGCCTACATGCGCGTGGTGATGATGGAGGCCGTGCAGAACCCGGAGCTCAGGCGGATTGCCGAAGAGTTCGGACGTGACCTGAGCTTCGACCGCGTCGCAACCTGGCTGAACCGGCAACGGGTGCGCGGGCGCATCGAGGTCGAGAATGTGCAGGTCCTGACCAAGACGATCATCGATATCGCCTTCGGCGCCATTCTGCGCCCTGGGCCAACCGCCTGGACCGAGCTGAACGACCGCGGCCGCTATCTGCGCAAGGCCTTCGGCCTGCTCACGCAGGGTATCGCTCCGGCGGAGCGGTCCGAAGGTCCGCCTCCCTCGGGGTAGTCCCGCTACCGCTCAAGCAGGATTCAGACGCCGGATCGTTTCGATCCGACGTCATCCTGCTCTAACCTGTGGTGCGTTTCGCCGGCGCCCCCCCGGCACCAGCGGTATCGCCCAGGAAAGGGATGGCCGCAAATGACAACAATACCCCGCTCGACCCAGCAAACCGCCGGCGCACGGCGCAGCTTCTCCAAGATGGCGCCCGACGTGCGCCGGCAGCAACTGATCGACGCCACCTTCGCCTGCCTGGTGCGCAGCGGCCCCTCCGACACCACGGTGCGCTCCATCGCGCAGGAGGCCGGCCTGTCGCTCGGCATGGTCCGCCATCACTTCCACAGCAAGGACGAGCTCTTCGCCGCCACCCTGCGCCACCTCTCCGACCAGATGCAGGTCGAGATCGCCGGCGCGCTGGAGCGCTCCGGCCCCGACCCGACCGAGCGCTTCCAGGCCTTCGTCGCCGCTTGCCTGGGGCCGCCGGCGCTAGACGCGGACTATGTCCGCGCCCGCTTTCACTTCCTGGGCCTGGCGCAGAGCAACGAGACCGTGCGCAGGGTCCACGACGAGATATACGCCCGCTTCGAGGGCCAGGTGCGCGGCCTGATCGCGGCGATCGCCGAGGCCAACGAGGTGGAGGTCGACCTGCAGGTCACGACCCTCACCATCCTGGCGCTGATGAAGGGCGTTTGGGTGGAGTGGAGCCTCGCGCCCGACCGTGTCGACCCGCGCAAGCTGGTGATGCAGATCCTGCCCGCCCTCAAGCAGACCATGGAATAAGCCCGTCAGGCAGCGAGGAAGTCCGCCACGATCCGGTTGAAATCCTCCGGGTGCTCCAGCATGGGGTAGTGGCCGCAGCCGTCGAAGACCTGCAGCCGGGCGTCCGGCATGCGGGCGACCCCTGCCTCGGCGCTCTCCAGGATGCCGCCACGATCATCGCGCCCCCAAAGCACCAGGGTCGGTGTGCTGATCTCCTCCAGCCGATCCAGGACGCGCAGCGGGCGCATGGCCTCGCTGTCCCGCAGCTCATCGATCGAGAGCTGCCAGCAGGCCTCGGCCCAGGGCTGGGCGTAGATCAGTTGCGCGATCATCGGCAGCTCCAGCGGCACCTTGGCCTTGTCGAAGAAGGTGGCACCGATGCGCTGGCGCCACATCTCCGGTGTCGAGCTGGTCAGGGTGGGGTGATAGATCTCGTAGAGCCGCCGCACCTGCCGAGCGAGCTGCTCCTCGCTGTTGAAGCAAGAACCGCTGCCGGCAATGATCAGCTTGCGCACCCGCTCCCGGTGCCGCAGCGAGAAGAGCACCGCCAACAGCGCCCCGTAGGAACTGCCGCAGACCGAGAGATCCTTGAGCTCCAGCGCCTCGACCAGCGCCGCCAGGTGGTCGAGCTTGGCCGGGATCGTCGGGGCCAACCCCTCGGCCGGCTGCGTAAAGGCATGCCCCAGCATGTCCACGGCCACGACATGATGGCTTTCGCCCAGGGCATCGAGGTTGCGCAGCCAGACGTCGGCGCTGAGGGCCTGGCCGTGCAGCATCAGCAGGGCCGGCTTACCGGGATCGCCTGCGGTGACATAGCGGGTGAGACTGCCGTCGATATCGACGGTGTGCATCAACATGAGAGGTGACCTGCTCCTTGCTTCGATCCGAAGGCGGCCCTCAGAAGGGTGCCGGGTCGAGGAAGCGGCGCAGGACGTTGCCCATCAGCCGCGAGACGTTGTTGTCGTAGTCCTGGTGCGAGAGCGCACCGGCCCAGGCGATCGAGCTGGTGGAGAAGACCGCGCCGCCGTTCGGGGTCTCGTAGAAGACCATGTCGCAGCGCACCAGCGGGCAGGTCTCGCCGGTGATGGCGGAGTGAGTGTGGGTCAGCTCCTCCTTCATCCAGTGATAAGCCGAGGTGAAGTCGCTCGCCCGCGCAACCACCAGGGCATGCGGCGGCGTGCCCAGCGCAACGTCGGCCCGGTCGATCTCCCAACCCGCCGCACCGCCGCCGATGATGCCGAAGTCGCCGATCGGCTCGTGCTCGCCAATGCCCTCGAAGATGAAGGCCGCGCGCGGGTCCCGCCCCTCCTCGGTGCGGTGGTAGCAGGTGGAGATGTCGAAGCCCTGCGCGGTCATGCCGGCCCCGGCGATGCGCTGCGGCGCCCAGCCCATGCGCCGCCACATGCCGCCCAGCTCTCCGGTGAAGCTGTGGTAGTACTCGCCGCCCTCGGCCAGCCAGGTGCGAATGCCGTCCTCGCCGCGGCGCATCTCGATCACGCCGGGCAGGGTCGGGTGGTAGGAGGTGCGCCAGTAGAAGCCGTTGCCGCCCATGTAGACGAAGCGCCCGCCGCCGTTCTGGAAGGTCTCGAAGGCCTCCAGCATGGTGAGCGAAGGATACTCCGGGTGGGTCCCGGTCATGATGCAGCGATAGCCTTCCAGCAGGCTCGCGCCCTCGGCCTCGATGTCGTCCTCGGTCAGGAGGTCGTAGGCTAGGCCGCTCTGCTCCAGCCAGTCGATGATGTGGGTGTCGGCCGGCAGCTGCCACAGCCGCTCCTTCGGCCGCATGTTCAACAGCGGGCGCAGGCGCGAGGCGTAGCAGACCCCGCTGCCGTCGCTGTGGTGGTCGTAGAGCGAGCAGCCGAACTGCGGGTTCTCGTGCAGGAAAAGGGCGGTGGCGTCCAGGGAGGTGAAGACGCCGCGCACGTTCTCGCCGTCGCGCCACTCGTTGTGGTGATGGGTGTTACCGTAGGCCCAGTAGCTGGCAGTTGGCAGGATCAGCGCCAGGTCGGCCCGCCGCGTCCCCCTGGGCGGCCGCACCACGAAGGGCACGTAGTCCTCGCCGCCGGCAGAAGTCAGGTGCAGGCAGTAGAGGCCGCTCTTCAGGTCCTGCGGCACCTGCCAGACGAAGTCGGTCTCCCAACCGCAGTCGTAGAGGTCGTCGTCGTGGAAGTGGATGGCGCCGTAGTGCTCCGGCTTGTGCACCCAGTTGTACTCGCTGCCGTCCCAGTTCCATCCCTTCATCGCCCGGGTCGGCAGGTTCACGGTCTCGCCGTGCCGGCCCGCCGGGGAGCTGTCGACAACCCTGGTGGTCGGGATCTCCTGCGAGAAGTCCCAGCGCGCGACCAGCGCGGCCGAGAGATCGGGGACCCGCGCCTCCGCCAGCAGGGCCTCCCGCTCGGCGGTGCCGAGCGCGCAGGCGGCGATGGCGGGGCTGTCGATCTTGCCGTTGAAGTGGGCACCGGCCGGTGCCGCCTCCCCGGAGACCGACTTAGCCCAGGCGGCCAGGCGCAGGCGTTCCGGCGCGGCCGGTGCGACCGCGCCACTGGTCACCGCCAGCGCCCGGCTGTCGGAGCGCTCGGCATAGCGGTGCAGCGGCCGCTGCGCGACCCAGGCCTCGCCGGTCGCGGCATCGAAGCCGGCCGCCACCAGGTACCAATGCCGCTCCAGCAGCGGCCGGCCGCTGGTGACGAGGGCCTCCCCGCCGGCGCTGTCGCCGAGCCGCAGGGCGAGCTGCCCGGCCGCGTCGAGGCCCAGCAGATAGCCGCGGCCGCTCTCCTCGGTCCAGCCGCTGACGATGGCCTGCCAGCGGCCGAGCTGCGGCCGTGTCGGCCAGACATAGGCCAGCAGCGTGGCCTGCTTCAGCGCGAAGCCCTCGGTCTCGGCGACCTCGACGTAGGAGCCGCAGGCGACCTCCTGCCAGCGGCCGGGATAGTCGCCCTCGATCGCAGCCTCCACCGGATCCGCCTTGAAGCCGACGCCGGCCGCGTCGCCGCTGCGCAGCCGCAAGACCTTGGCATTGTAGGCGGCCGCGGCCGAGACCTTGAAGGCGATCTCCTTGCCGGCCTCGACCGAGAAGAGATCGGCATAGCCCAGGATCGGCCGGCTGGTGAGATCCGGCGCGGCGATACCCTCGCGGGCCGCGTCTGGCACGCCGTCGTCCCCGCCCAGGTCCAGCGGCTTGCCGGTGTGCAGCTCCCAGCGGCGGCGGAAGATGACCCACTGCACCTCGGCCAGATCGGCGTAGCCCGGCCCCTCGTAAATCTCGACGGGATTGCCCTTCTGCCCGGTCGAGCGGGCCAGATACCAGAGACCGCCCTGTTCCTTCTGCACCGCGATCACGCGCGCGCCCGGCGGATCCCAGCGCAGCAGCTTCAGGAGCTTCTGCAGCTCCGGGCTATGCTTGCCGATCGGGTTGCGTCGGTACTCCCGCACCAGGTCCAGGCGGGTCTCGTCGATCTTGTCCATGCCTCTCCTTCCCGACGGCCGGCGGTAGGTCCAACACGCCGCGTCTCCGCTCCGGCCATACAGCAACGGCGGGAGCGGGACGATAGCGCCGCGAGATGGCGGGCCGCCAGTGTCGAGGTTCCCTGCGGCCTTCAGCGCCCATCGGCGAACATGCGGTTCACGTAGCCCTTCAGGAAATGATGGATCGGCTTCTCCATGACCGACATGCGGCCCGGCTGATAGACGGGAAGGTGCATCGCCCGCTGCATCGATTCGATCATCGAGCGGTCTTCCTCGTAGATGATGTGCTGGAAGTCCTTATAGACCTTGACCTTGGCCTCGAACTCCGGGTCGGCGAAGAACTCCTCGGGGAAGAGCATGTAGATCATCACCTCGCAGGCGTCCGGCCCGATCGGCCAGGCCTCCATCAGCTTCACCATGTCCACCCGGGCGAAGAGCGTCAGGTTGGGCGGCAGGAAGCCGGTACGCGCGAAGCTGTTGGGCTCTTGCTCCAGCCAGGGCGACTTGCCGAAGAGGGCCGCACCCTCGGGCGTCGAGGGGGCGGCGTCGTAGCGGATCATGATGCCGCCGTCGTCGTTCAGCAGGACATTCTCCGGCGTCCAGGTGAAGCGCTTGCCGAAGGAGTTCGCGTGCAGGACCCCCACATGGTAGAAATCCATCAGGTTCTCGTGCAGGAACTTCCAGTTGCACTGCAGGGTGAAGCTGCTGACGTCGGCCACACGGCAGCGCTCGGTATGGAGCGGAGCGAACTCGCGCTCGAAATCCGCCATCTGCGCCTGGAAGTCCGGCGGGGTCTCGGCGAAGCTGATGAAGATGTTGCCGCGCCAGACCTTCAGGTGGATCTGCGGCAGGCGGCAGTTGGCGGGCGCGAAGCCCTCGGTCTCGCGCATGAAGGCGGCGCCCTTCAGGCGGCCGTCCATGTCGTAGGTCCAGCCGTGGTAGGGGCAGCTCAGGTACTTGGCGTTGCCACGCCCCTCGGCGATCTCCACGCCGCGGTGCTGGCACATGTTGTAGTAGGCGCCGAGTTCCCCCTCCGAGTTGCGGGTGATCAGAATCGGCCGCCCGATGATACGGCGGGCCTCGTAGTCGCCGGGATTGGGATACTGATCCTCCCGGCCGACGAAGAGCCAGTCGTGGAGGAAGTAGACCTCCAGCTCTTTCTGGTAGATCTCCTGGGAATAGTAGATGTCGCCCGGCAGATGGCGCGCGCGTTCGAGCTTGTGACCGGACTGTGCAACAATACTGGCGGAATCGGTGGCGTTCATTCCCAGCTCCCGAGCGTTGGGCGGCCGATCGGACGGGGCATCTCCCGCGTCGAAACCGGGACAGGATCCGGGGCTGGCCCCGCTGTGCGTCTGCCCCGGCGCGTCACTGGCTCGTCCGCTTGACAACTTAATACGTTCGTACAAAATTATGCAGACCGGACTGCGGCGGCGCAAGCGCTTCTTGTTGCCCTGCCGCGCGCAAAGGGCCACTTGCCTTGCGCACTGCAAAGCAGCAGGCTTGCCGGCGCAAGCGAGATTCGAACGGAGAAGGGCGAAGGCCATGCAGCAGGAAGAATCCATTCTGGCGGAAGGGCTGGATGTGCCCCTGCAGGCCTTCTCGGAGATCCCGCTGGTCGATTTCGGTCCCTTCCTGGACGGCAGCGATCCAGAAGGCGTCGCCCGTGAGGTCGCCCGGGCGGCGCGTGACGTTGGCTTCCTCTATGTCACCAACCACAGCGTGCCGCTGGAGCTGATGACCCAGACCATGGAGTGGTGCCGACGCTTCTTCGACCTGCCCAAGGAAGAGAAGCTGCGCCTCTATCGCTCGGCCGAGACCAGCTACCGCGGCTATCGGGGCCTCTTCGGGCAGAACTACATGCCCACCGAGCAGCTTTCCATGAACGAGAACTTCTTCGTCTGGAGCGAGCTGCCGGAAGGC
Organism: Rhodospirillaceae bacterium N.6G; assembly: GCA_046233115.1. Lineage (GTDB taxonomy): Bacteria > Pseudomonadota > Alphaproteobacteria > Kiloniellales > JACOMY01 > JACOMY01. The sequence continues at coordinate 405,166 of JBJXHM010000003.1, forward strand.
CACCCGCTGGCCGACCCCAGCCTGCCGCTGGCCGGACCCAACCTCTGGCCCGAAGGCCTGCCCGGCTTCCGCGAGGGAGTCACCCGCTACGGAGCCGCCGTCCTGAACTTCAGCCGCCAGTTGATGGAGGCCTTTGCGCTGGCGCTGGGCCTGCCGCGGCAGCACTTCGTCGGCATGCTCGACGCGCCGCTGGGCACCCTCAGCTTCAACCACTATCCCCACCACCGTGGTCGCGTCGGCCACGAGGCCCTGGGGATCAGCGAGCACAGCGACTATGGCTTGGCCACCGTCCTGCTGCAGGACGACATCGGCGGCCTGCAGGTGAAGAACGCCGACGGCCAGTGGATCGGCGCGCGTCCCCTGCCCGGCACCTTCGTGATCAACCTGGGCCACCAGATGGAGCGCCTGACCAACGGCCTGTTCAAGGCCACGGCGCACCGCGTGATCAACATCTCCGGCCGCGAGCGCTATTCCCTGCCCTTCTTCGTGGAGCCCAACTGGGACGCCAAGATCTCGGTACTGGAGAGCTGCCAGAGCCCGAGCCATCCCGCGGCCTACGAGCCGGTGCAGGTGGGTCCCTACTATCACTCGATCCTGACCCGCAGCCACTCCGAGATCCCGGCCGAGATGCGGGCCCATGCCGAGGCCCTGCTGCAGCGCCACGAGGAAGCTGCCAGCGCCTGAGGACAGCGCCCCTGGCCAACTCGCTTCTCTGTTTCCAAAGGGCCACACAGCGGCTACCTTTGCGTCGCGGTCCGGGACTTCCCTGGCCGCGACAAGAGACATAAGAGATCGAGGACCAGACTCTCGATGCCACATCAGGGATTGAGCGCCGCTGAGCAGGCGGCCTATCAGCGCGACGGCCAGATCATCCCGGACTTCCGGCTGTCGGAGCCCCTCTTGAACGACCTGCGCGAAGCAGCCGAGGCTCTGGTCGCCGCGCGCCCGGACCTCAGGCCCGAATTCATCCCCATGCCACACGTGCCGGTCGACGACAGCCCGCAGGCGCGCGCGCTCGCGGCCCGCTTCCTCGCGGTCGCGCAGCGGCCGGAGATCCTGGACGTGATCGAAGGCGTAGTTGGCCCCGACATCGTGTTCTGGACCGGCGCCCTCTTCTGCAAGCCGGGCGGCACCGGCCGGCCGATCCCCTGGCACCAGGACGGCATCTACTGGCCGCTGAAGCCGATGGCGAGCGTCACCCTCTGGATCGCGCTGGACGAGGTCAGGGAGGGCAACGGCTGCATGCGGGTGGTACCGGGCTCGCACCGCCAGGGCTTCCTCAAGCACCAGACCAGCGACAAGGACGGTATGGTGCTGAATACCGAGATCGGCGAGGGCGAGATCGACTTCGGCCGGGCCCGCAACGTGGAGCTGGATCCGGGACAGGTCTCGCTGCACGACGCCTTCCTGGTGCACGGTTCCGCGGCCAACACCTCCGGGCGGCGTCGCGCCGGGCTCACCTTCCGCTACATGCCGGCGACCACGCTCTACGACCGCGCACAGTCGATGACGACCGGCTCCAACACCGCGCCCCTGGAGTTCGCCAAGCGGCCGATCTGGCTGGTGCGCGGCCAGGACCGTGCCGGCAACGACTTCAGCGTCGGCCACTGGGACGCTTGAGAGCAGAGGGCGCCTATCCGTCGGCCGGCCTATGCGCGGCGCGCGGTGAAAATGTACTCGTTCGAGCTGAAGAAGCAGGCGCCACGTGCGCCGAGGGCAGGCAACTCGTCGGCCCAGGCGTCGGCCTCCTCCTGGTCCAGGCCCTGCGAAACCCCGTAGCCAACGACGAACTTCGCCAGGATCGCGCTCAGGCTGGAGGGACTGTACTCCGTCTCGACCTGGACGATCGGATCCGCCGAGACCTCGGTAAAGCCGGCCTCGCGGAGGCTTCTGGCCATGGTCTCGCACATCCTGGGATCGGCGAGGTGCCCGTCCCAAAGCTTCAGGATCCGGGCCATGCGCTCCGGGTCCTCCGAGTGCCAGAGCAAGGTGCCCCAGGCTGTTCCGTGGACGAGGGCCCGCCCTCCAGGTTGCAGGACGCGGCGCATCTCGGCGAGCGCCTTCGGGACATCGTCCAGGTACTCGAAGACCTGACTCGACATTGCCACGTCGAAACGGCCGTCCTCGCAGGGCAGCGCATAGGCATCGCCCAGCAGGAAGGCCGCATTGGCCAGGCCGACACAACGCCGCCGTCCGATTTCAACGGAGCCTTCGCCGACGTCGATACCCTCGACACGCCCGCTGCTCCCGAGAGCCCGCGCGATCTCGTAGACCTGATGCCCCGGCCCGGAGCCGATATCCAGAACAGACATTCCCGATGACAGCCCCAGGGCTGACAAAATCCGGGCGCGGCGCTTCACGGCTCCCGAAGAAACATTGAATTCTTCCATCAGTCGAGAGAAATCGTCGTCAAATTCAACCTTAGACATTACCTGGCCTCCCCTGCTTCATCACAGGTTCTCCCTCCTCACGGCCAGAATAGCACGTTCGGTTCTCCTTCCTGGAAAGATCGACTTCGGACGTCCGGGGAAACCAGCCGACCGCTCTTTTCGGCAAGCGGACGGGACGAGGAGGCCCGGTTACCGGCGGTCTCTATTCGGCGGCCTTGATCCCGCCCGCCTTGCCGTCGGCGCCCTGAGCCGGGTCCTGGGCGGCCATCTGGCGGAACTGCTTGAAGGCGACCTTGGTCGATTCCCCGATGTGCTGGGACATCAGCAACTCGGCCCGCTCGCCGTCGCCGGCCTCGATGGCCTTCAGGATCGTGCCGTGCTGGCGGCAGACGCTCTTCACCCGCGTCGCCGCGTACTTGTAGCGCGAGCGGTGGGTGACGGTGACCGCCAGGACCTGTCGCACCACGGTCAGCAGCAACTGGTTGCCGGCGGCCACGGCCACCGCATCGTGGAAGGCGAAGTCGGCCTGCGCTTGATCCTGCGCCGTGCCTTCGTCGCCCAGCCGCTCCTGGGCGGCCAGAGCAACGGCGATCTGGTCGATCTTAACCCGGTCGCCATGCTCGGCCGCCGAGCGCGCGGCATGGGCTTCCAGCAGACGTCGCAAGGAATAGATCTGCGCGATGTCGCTCTGCGAGACGTGACGGACGCGGGCGCACTGGTTGGGCGCCAGCTCGACCAGTCCCTCGCCCTGCAAGGTAAAGAGCGCCTCGCGGATCGGCGTGCGGCTGACCTGCAGCTCCTCGGCCAGGCGACGCTCGCGGAGCTGCTGGCCGGGACTGAGGATGCCGGCCAGGATCGCCTTGCGCAGCACGTGCGCGATCCCTTCGCTCGTGCGTGTGGCCATCGGGCCGCTGACCAGATCCGCCAAGAGATCCGACATGGCGCTCATCTCCTTCCCCGTCACAGGCCCCCGCACTCTTCACGGGCAGAGGCGCCCTCCGGGGTTGCTGGGACGAAAGACGGGACTCCGTTGCTGCGAGTCCCCGCCACTCACCCCTAAATTCTTCATTATAGACCAAGAATCAGGTCGTCGGCCGACCCGGCCGCTGCTTGTCCCGGTCTAGCGCAAAGGACGGCCGTCACTCCACGCAAAAATGCAACCCCTCAGACCAGGTCCGCCGCGGTCTCCACTGCCGGCCCCAGCCCGAGCAATAGCCGCCGGCTGCCGGCCAGCTTGCGCCGGGCGGTGAGGTCGATCTCAAGGTCGTGCGCCGACTCCAGCATCCTCACGGCATTCTCGTAGAGCGGCAGGGCCGGCGCGATCGCGACCGAGGGGCGGATGCGCGAGATCATGTAGTCCAGCTTCTCCCGCGCGCCCTCGATGCTGTAGCTGCCCTTGCGCACCCACTCCACCACCAGCCAGTCGAAGGTCTCGAGGAAGGAAAGCGAGTCGGCCGCCTGCAGGAAGTCCGCTTCCCAGCCGCCGCCGATCTCGTGGCGCAGGATCAGGCGCCGGACCCTGCGGATGAAGTCCTCCGAGGGCGCCGGCTTGCGCTCGCGCAGCCAGGCCTCGACGATGTCAGCCGAGCGGGTCGAGTGGGCGAAGAGGTAGTCCGGGTCATCGAAGCCCGCAGTCGGCGTGCTGGTGGGACCGCCAGGGAAGTGGCGCTCGGCGTCGTGCAGCAGGGCCGCGAACTTGAGCTCGGGCGAGGCCTCGGGGCAGAGCTTCATCGCCCAGACCCGGGCGCAGAGCAGGTGCTCGAGCTGGTAGAAGCCGTCCAGCCACTCCATCGCCACCGATTCCAGCGGCGTGAGGCCGGTGTTGGCATAGCGGCCGACACTGGGATGCTGCATGCCTCTGCTTCCTCTCCTATCCGACTGTTTCCGGTTGCGTCTCAGTGGCTGCGGCGGCGCGCTCCCGCGCATCGCGGAGCGCCTGCCAGACCCGTTCCGGCGTCACCGGCAGGGTCGAGATCTCGACGCCGTAGTCGGCCAGCGCATCGCAGACGGCATTGGTGACGGCGGCCGCCGGCGGGATGGTGCCGACCTCGCCGACGCCGCGCACGCCGAAGGTGGTGACCGGCGAGGGCACCTCGGTGTGCAGCAGCTCGATCGGCGGCACGTCGGCCATGTAGGGCACGAAATAGTCCAGCATCGAGCCGCTGGTGAGCTGCCCGGTCTCCAGGTCGTAGCGCAGCTCCTCGGCCAGCGCCGCACCCAGCCCCTGCACCAGCGCCCCGCGCACCTGGCCCTCGACCAGCATGGGATTGACCGCGACGCCGCAGTCGTGGGCCATGACGAAGCGCTCGACTGTGAACTCCCCGCTCTCGGGGTCGACCGCGACCATGGCCGCGGCGGTGCCGAAGGAGAAGGCGGCCGAGGGCGGTTCGAAGTGGGCCGTCGCCTCCAGGCCGGGCGCCACGCCCTCGGGAATGCCCTGGCCCAGGATGGCGCGCGAGAAGACCTCCTGCAGCGCGATGCAGCGCTCGCGTTCGCTGGCCAGGCGGACCTGGCCGCCGACCAGCTCCAGCGCCTCGGGCTGGCTCTCCAGCGCGTGGGCGGCCAGCAGCAGGATCTTGGCCTTGAGGGCCTCCGCCGCCTCCCGGATGGCGCCGGCGGCGGCGATCAGGGTGCGCGAGGCGAAGGCCCCGGTGTTGAGCGGCGAGGCCGCGGTGTCGCCGGCGTGCAGGTGCACCGCCTCGTAGTCGATGCCCAGCACCTCGGCGCAGATCTGGGCGAAGGCGGTCTCGCTGCCCTGCCCGAAGGTGGAGACGCCGGTGTAGAGATCGACGCTGCCACTGCGGTTGGCGCGCAGGGTGACGCTCTCGTGCGCACCGAAGCGCGAGCCGCGGTTGGCGAGGAAACGCGCGCTGGCATAGCCAGTGCGCTCGACGAAGGCGGCAAGCCCGATCCCGATCAGACGTCCGTCGGCGCGCGGCTGGCGCGGCCGGGCGCGATGGCCGGCATAGTCCACCGCATCAGCCGCCAGCGCCAGGGTCTTCAGGTAGTCGCCGCTGTCGTAGACCGCACGGCTGGGTGTCTGCCAGGGCAAGTCCTCGGGCCGCAGCATGTTCTGCCGGCGTAGCTCCAGCGGGTCCTTGCCCAGGCGCCGCGCCAGACGGTCGATCAGCACCTCCAGCGCGAAGTTGACCTCCGGCTGGCCATAGCCGCGGTAGGCGCCGATCGGCGTCTTGTTGGTCATGGCTACCCGCCGCTCCACCATGGCGTCGGCCACCTTGTAGGGGCCGGTGAAGACCACGCTGGAGAGCTGCGCCGAGCCGAAGCCAGAGTTCCAGCCGCCGAGATCGGTGACGTAGCGGTTGATCATCGCCCGGATCCGGCCGTCCCGGTCGGCACCGATGCGGAAGTCGTGGGTGGCCTCGCGCCCGTGCGTGCTGGCGCGGAAGTACTCCATGCGGTCCTCGATCCACTTGACCGGACGGCGCAGCGCGATCGCGTGGAGGGCGGCTAGCAGATCCTCTGGATAGATCCCCAGTTTCATGCCGAAACCGCCGCCAACATCGGAGGCCACCACCCGGATCGCCCCCTCGTCCAGGCGCAGGCACTCGGCGAACTGCTTGCGGACCAGGTGCGGCACCTGGGTCGAGCTGTAGACCTCCAGCTCGCGCGCGCCCGGCCGCCAGATCGCCAGGGTGCCGCGCGGCTCGATCGAGAGCGGCGCCACCCGGTTGACCCGGAAGCGTCCCTCAACCACCACCTCGGCCTCGGCCATGCGGTCCTCCGGCTCGCCAGCGCGATCCTCGTTGCGGGTCAGCAGATTGTCCTGCTTGACCTCTGGGTGCAGCACCGGTGCGTCCGGCTCCAGCGCCGCCAGGGTCTCGCTCAGGTGCGGCAGCGGCTCGTAGTCGACCTCGATCAGCTCCAGCGCATCCTCGGCCAGCGCCCGGCTGGTCGCCACCACGCTGACCACCGGCTGACCCTCGAAAAGCGCGCGGTCCTGCGCCAGCGCGTAGTAGGGCAGCACCGGAGCGCCGGGCACCGGGCGCAGCACGGTCAGGGGATCGCTCAGCGCCTTGACCTCACGTCCGGTCAGCACATGCTTCACGCCGGGCAGCGCCAGCGCCTTGGAGACGTCGCCGACCCTGACTGCGGCATGCGGGAAGGGGCAGCGGCCCACCGCCATCTCGAGCTGGTGGGCCAGCGCCACGTCGTCGGTGAAGCGCCCGTCGCCGCGCAGCAGGCGCTCGTCCTCCTTGCGCGGTAGCGAGCGCCCGAGTGGTCCCGGCCGGTTACTGCCGGCGGTCATCGCGCCGCCTCCAGCGCCGGGCTCTCTTGCTCGCCGAGATAGGCCTCGACCGCCAGCAGGATGCCCTCGTAGCCGGTGCAGCGGCAGAGGATCCCGCTGAGCTCCTCGCGCAGTTCGGCGCGGGTGAAGCGGCGTCCGCTCGCCTTCAGGCTGGTGGCCAGCATCAGGAAGCCCGGCGTGCAGTAGCCGCACTGCAGCGCATGGTTATCGCGAAAGGCCTGTTGCAGGCGGCTCAAACGGTCATCTTCGGCCAGCGACTCCACCGTCGCCACCACCGCACCGTCGAGCTGCACCGCGAACAGCAGGCAGGACTTCACCGCCACCCCGTCCAGCAGCAGGGTGCAGGCACCGCAGACTCCCTGCTCGCAGCCGATGTGGGTGCCGGTGAGCCCCAGCTTCTGGCGCAGGAAGTCGGCCGCATGCATGCGCAACGGCACGCTTGCGGTGACCTCCTCGCCGTTCAGGGTGAAGGCGATCTCCACTTGATTCTGGCTCACGGCACCACTCCCGTCGCGACCGCCAGGCGCCTAGCGCTTGGAGGCCGGACGCATTTCCTTCACCACCACGTCGCCGTCGACGACGATGGGCTGGTCGTCGAGGAAGAGGCTGCAGTTGCGCAAGGGGATGTCGAGGTGGCAGGGCGTGTCGTTCGGACCGCCCAGCTCGTTGTTCGGGCCGGAGGAGAAGAGCACGTTGCCGTAGAAGGAGCGCAACTCCATGCCGATGCCGCCCGGGAAGTGGGTCAGACCGTGCCAGTGCGCGCGCTCGTCCAGGCCCCAGCCGATGTGCGAGATGCCATAGCCACGCGGGTCCTCGAAGGAATCCATGTAGGACTTGATCAGCTCGGCATCGAGGCCGCCGCGGATGTCCAGGATCTGTCCCTTCTCGATGGTGTAGGTCACCGGTGTCTGGACATAGCTGTTGAAAGGCAGCACCACGTCGCCCGGCGCCAGCACGAGCTGGCCGTCGACGCCGTCGTCCGAGGCACCGGTGAAGAGGAAAGCGGCCGGCCAGTGGTCCCAGCGACCCGGCTCGTCGGTGTAGCCGTACTCGCCGATGGTCGGGTAGCAGCCGATCTTGTAGGTGAGGTCGGTGCCGTGCTTGCTGGTGACGCGCAGGGTCTTGGCCTTGGCCATCAGCTCCATGCCGACCTCCACCCGCTCGCGGTGCTCGCGCGTCGGGAACAGGCGCTCCAGCAGCGACTCGGGCTCGATCGCGGTCAGCACGCGGGTGCCGGCGGCCTGGATGTCCATCTGCTCCTGGCTGAACAGCAAGAACATCAGGTCGACCACCATGTCGGCCTCCTTCAGGGCCTCCACCGCCTCCGGCATCGCCGCCAGCGGCGTGACGCCGACGTCCCAGTTCGCGGACCCGCCACCCTTCGGCGGCAGGCGCATGTGGTAGGTCTTGGCGCCCAGCGAACGCGCGGCGACCAGGAAGGCATCCGCATAGTGCAGACGCTCACTGCCCTGGGACAGCACGGCGATCAGTTCGCCTTCCTTCACCCCGCTGAGTTCCAGTTGGGCGAGACACAACTCTTGAAGCCGGCTCTGGTCCATCGCTGCTACCTCCTTCTTCGCTGTTCCCGATCAGGCCTCGCCGTTGCCCAGCAAGGGCAGCAGGACCTCCATGAAGCCCTGATAGTTATCCCAGGGGATCATGTGGCCGGCCTCGGGAATCGAGACGATCTCGACGTTGGGATTGGCGGCGGCGAGCTCCGGCACCGCCTCGGGCGGCACCACCGGGCTTTCCGCGCCACGGATCAGGATGGCAGGTTGCGTCACCTGCTGCCAGTAGTCGAAGAAGTCCTCGTCGTGAAAACCGTCGAAGGTCTCCATCACCGCGGTCTCGTCGCAGCTCGGCAGCACCTCCATGCGCAGCTTGAGCTCGCGCTCCGGCCACTTGGGATAGAAGCGACGGACCGCCTCGACCGTGGTCCCCGCCTTGGCCTCGTTGAGCTGCGAGAGGAAGGACTCGCGGCTGGTCGGATAGGGCGCCCGGCCGGGACCGGAGAGCGGCGGGTCGATCAGCACCAGCAGGCCATGGTCGGCCCCGCCATGCAGCACGCCGTAAGCGGCGGCGATGCGCGCGCCGAGCGAATGGCCGATCACGATCGGCCGGTCCAGCTCCAGCACCTCGACCAGGCCGGCGACGTCGGCGGCATAGTCGGTGATGCGGTAGCTGCCCGGGGGCGCAACCTCGCTGTCGCCGCGTCCGCGCAGGTCCGGAACCACAACGCGGAAGCCCAGCTCCGAGATCGGCTGGGCCTGGAAGTCGGCCGTGGCCGCCGGGCTCGTGATGCCGGGCAGCATGATGACACTGCCCTTCTCCGCCTCGCCGTAGTCCAGCAGGTGGTGCTGCAGGCCGTTGGCGGTGACCGTCAGCGAGCGTCCGGCAATCGTGGTGTCCATAGGGTTCAACTCCTCCTCCATCCCTCGGCGCGCCTAGCCGGCGACCTGCCACAGGATAATCAGACCCACCAGGGTCGCCGCACCGCTCAGGATCGCCGCAGCCTTGGTCCAGTTGTCGCTGGTGACCACGGTTGGAGCGGCTGACGGACCGCTGCTGCCAACCCTGGAGGCCATGGCCGCAGACGCTGTCGGCGCGGTCGCCGCAGGAGCCCGATCAGCCGGGGTCGCCTCGGCCAGGCCCGCGCCGCCCTCGGCCAAGGCCTGTTCCAGGTTGCGGGCGAACTCGGCCGTCACCTTGGCTGCCTGCTTGTCGATCACCTTGCCGGCGACAGAGCCCAGCACACCGGCTAGCGCCGCCTCGCCCTCGACCAGCACCGAGGTCTCCTCGCCGCGCGGGTGCAGCAGTACCAGGTTGCTGGCGCGGAAGCTGCCGACCGCGCCGCGCACGGCCCTGCCGGTCGATGTGAAGGCGATCCGCTCGCCCGGCACCTTCTCGGTGATGCGTACCTTGGCCTCGAAGGTGGCCGACAGGGGACCCAGCCGTTGGCTGGCGCGCAGATCGAAGCTGTCGCCCGAGACCGGCGAGACCTCCTCGACGCCTGGAATGCAGGCCGCGACCTGCTCCGGCTTGTCGAAGAAGGCCCAGAGCCGCTCTACCGGCTGGGCGACGGAGAACTCTTGGCGAAACTTCATCACATCCTCGTCGCGGGCTCGCCCGAGCTGCGTAGGTCCCGCAGCACCCTGGCCACGTAGATCGGCACCAGATGCGCCCGGTACTCCGCCGAGCCCCGCACGTCGCTCGGCGGGTCGATCGCCTCCAGCGCCGCCTCGGCCGCGGCCGCGATATCGCTGTCGGACAGCAGGGTTCCGTCGAGCAGCCGCATCGCCGCCTCGGCCAGCACCGGCGTGTCGTTCACCCCGCCGAGGCCGAGCCGCAGCCCTTGCCAGCGGCCGTCTTCGTCCGGCTCGCCCACCGCTGCGACCGAGACCAGCGCGAAGTCGTTGTGGCGGCGGCAGACCTCGCGGAATGCCCAGCGCGCCGGCTGCCTGGGGAAGACCACCTCGGTCAGGATCTCGTCATAGGTCAGCCGGGCGGCATACGAGCCCTCGTAGAGCGCATCTAGCGGGATCTCCCGGCCGCCCTTGGCGCCGCGGGCCCGCGCCCTGGCGCCCAGCACCAGGCAGGCCAGCGGCATCTCGCCGGTGGGGTCGCCCTGCACCAGGCTGCCGCCGATGGTTCCGCGGTTGCGCACCTGGTGGTCGCCGATGAAGCGCACCATGGTCTTGATCAACGGCAGCCGCTCGGCCACTTCCGGCGCCCGCTCCAAGGCCGCATAGCGCACCATCGCACCGATGGTCGTGGTCTCGCCTTCGCAGCGGATCTCGGCCAGCTCGGAGAGGCCGTTGACGTCGACCAGCGCGGAGGGCCGCCAGAGCCGCAGGTTCATCATCGGCACCAGGCTCTGCCCGCCGGCCAGCACCCGCGCGCCGCCGCCGTAGTCCTCCAGATAGCCCAGCGCCTCGGCCAGAGAGCCGGCCCGGTGGTAGATGAAGTCGGCGGACTTCACGCCTTGTCCTTTCCGGCCGGAGTCGCGGCCAGGCGTACGCCCGAGAGGCGCGAGAGCACATGACCGACCGGCGAGCGCTGGGCCGCCACCACCGGCTTGGCCTCGCGCCGGCTCCAGACCGTCTCTGGCCGCACCTGCAGCACGCGCAGCGCCCCGTCGGAGGCGACCGCCCACTCGATGTCCTGCGGCGCGCCGCGGTGCTGCTCGATCCGCTTGGCCAGCCGCGCCAGTTCGACCAGCTCGCCGTCGGTGACGCAGGGGCTCTGCCGGCGCTCGTCGGGCACCGGCACCAGGCCGACCGCGCCGGCGGCCGGATCGAAGCGGTATTCCTCCTCCTGGGTCGCGACCTTGCGCTTCACGATCTCGAAGGTGACCTTGTCCAGGCTGTACTGGCTGGGGGTGACGTCGCCTTTGACCACGCCCTCGCCCAGGCCCCAGCAGGCCTCCAGCACGATCTTCGAGCGGTCGCCGTTCAGCGGGTCCAAGGTGAACATCACCCCGGCCGCGCGGGCCTCGACCATCTGCTGCACGCCGACGCAGATCGCGAAGTCGTTCTTGGCGACCACCGCCTCGCCATCCTGACGGTAAGACAGCACGGTCTCAGCGAAGAGGCTGGCCCAGCAGGCACGCATGTTCGTCAGCACCGGCTCGGCACCGCTGATCCAGAGGTAGGTGTCGTACTGGCCGGCGAAGCTCGCGCCCTCCAGATCCTCCGACTCGCCGCTGGAGCGCACCGCGACCGGCACGCCCTCCACACCGGTCTTGGCCTCCAGCGCCGCGTAGGCGTCACGCACCTGCGCCTCCAGCGCGGCCGGTAGGGGCGCGGTCTTGATCGCCTCGACCAGGCCGGCGGCACTGGCCTTCAGCTCCGACGGCGCCAGCTTGGCCGCCGCCTCGCGCACCCGGCGCGCCTCCTCGACCAGGCCGGCCTCGGCCAGAAAGGTCCGGTAGGCGCCCGTGGTGATGCCGAAGCCGGGCGGGACCGAGAAGGCGGCCTGGGTCATCTCCGCCAGGCTAGAGAACTTGCCGCCCAGCAGCGGGTTGCCGGCCGCCCCCTTCTCATCCAACCAGAGTACAAAGGAATCGGAAGCCATCAGGCGGCAGCCTCCACCACCCGGACCACGCCCTCGTAGCCATCGACCTCGACCAGGTCGCCGTTGCGGATCGTGGCGGTGGCGAAGCCGACGCCGCAGACCGCCGGCAGGCCGTACTCGCGGGAAATGATGGCCGTGTGGGCCATCATACCGCCGACGTCGGAGACCGCGGCGGCGATGTGCGGGAAGACCGGGGCCCAGCTCGGCGCGGTGATGCGGCAGACCAGCACCTCGCCGTCCTGCACCTCGTAGAGCTGCTCGCTGTCGGTGATGACGCGGGCCCGGCCCTGGACCTTGCCGGCCGAAGCGGCGACGCCGCGCAGCTCGCCGGTGGCCTGGGTCAGGTCGACGCCCAGCCACTCCGACACCGTCTCCTCGGTGATGCCCCAGAGCATGATGGTCAGCGGCTCGGTGATCTGCTCCGGCGGCTTGCCCAGCGCCGGCGGCGGGGTCCACCTGGCCAGCGCGTCGCGCAGCCGGCGCCGGCGCGCCACCACCGGCCGCCAGTAGACCTCGCCGCGGGCCTGCGAGCCGGTGGCCCAGCCAATCAGCAGGTCATAGAGCGCGTCGTAGACCTCGTGTCGATGCAGGTAGAAGATGCTCTCCTCGTCGTCGAAGAAGTTGTGGGCGACGAAGAGGCGGCCGAGCTCGCGCACCTTCTCCCAGAAGATCGAGTGGTGCCAGTGCTCGACGAAGAAATTGTGGTCCTCGACGAAGGGAAAGACCTTGGTGGTCAGCCCGATCAGGCCGTCGAAGGCACCCCGGTCCTCGTCGGTCTGCAGCAGGGCGCGATACTCCTCGCGCACCTTTGCGCGCCGCTCGGTGATCTCGTCCAGCGGACGGCGGATCGCCTCGCCCTTCTTCAGCGCCTCGACGTGGCCGCGCAGCGCCTTCATCGGCAGGCGCAGGTCGGTCATCCAGACCGGATCGGCGTGGGTGTAGCCCACCCCGGTCGAGAACCAGAACCAGGGGTCCTTGGCGGTCTCGAAGGCCTCGAGCCAGCGCTTGCCGCCCTCGGCCTTGGCCATGGCGGCGAACAGCGCCTCGGCCTCGGGGTTCGCCAGGATCACGTCGCCCAGGCCCAGCTCCATCGCCAGCTCGGCCAGGCCGCGCAGCTCGTCGTCGGGGCGGAACAGCATGATGTCGATGCCGCAGACCATGTTGGAGATGGTCTGGTCGGTGATGCCTGGGAAGGCCTGCTTGCAGAACTCGCGGAAGGTCAGATAGGCGCCGTAGCCCAGGTTCAGCATCTCGAAATGGTAGGAGCCCATCTCGAAGAGGTTTTCCAGCAGGCGATTGTAGCTGGAGAGCAGGTCGTGGCTGGAGTAGACGCCTCGGTGTTTGAAGACCTGGTCGTCCGGCACCATCTCGGGTAGCGGATCGAAGCTGATCTCCTTCAGCCTGGCGATGCAGTCGCGCGCCTTGCTCTCCCAGTTGCCGTAGATCTCGTCCCAGTTCTCGAAGTAGTAGCCCGCGCGCTTCTCGAAGTGCTCGTTGCGGGCCAGGATCTGCTCGGGGTCGGTGACCGCGTTGGGGCTGACGTAGATGTAGCCGTTGATCAGCCGCTGATCGATGCCCAGCGCCACCGGAATCGGCCAGACCCGGGTGCACATCTGGCTGGCGGCGACCCACCAGTTCTCGGTCATGATGGTGTCGAAGGGGTAGAGCGGCTCGGGATTGTGCATCCCGTCGAAGAACCAGAACTTGCCCTCTTCCAGCTCGCGTCGCTCGGCGCTGATCAGGGCGTAGTAGGGATAGAGCTCCTCCCAGCCCTCTGCGCCCTCGGGCGTGGGCAGGTCGAAGGGGCTCACAAAGCGCGTGTTGGACTCCGAACCCTCGTCCTTCCCGTTTCCGGCCACGCCCGCAGTCGTCTCGCTCATCGTCCGATTACCCTCCTATCGGCCGGTCGGACCTGCCCTCTCGTCACGAACGTCATCATGAACGTCGTCACGGCTGGCAACCGACCCTGGTGTCTTCCCAAATCGCGCGGGGCCGGTTCGCCCGGCTCCCTATCATGCCTCCCGTCCGCAAGGGACCCATCCCGATCCGACCACAGGGGAGACGGCACCGGAACCGCCGACACGGCCACCGCGCCGCTTGGAACCCGCCAGGCGACGTTCGGCCGCTGCAGAAGCCTGCCATCGCACACCCGGACCCACCGACGCTTCCGGTGCCCCTCAAACGCCTTATCCCTCTGCCGCCAACCCAAGAGCGGGCTAGCATTTCGGCTCAGAATGGTATACCGGTATACCATTCACTAATAACCCTGTCTAGAAACAAGGAGGCTAATCGATGCACAAGGGCACCCTGGGGCTCTGCATGAGCGCCGCTCTGCTAGCCACGACGCTGTCGGCCGAGGCCGCCGACGACTGGTCGCTGAACGTGAAGAACCGCACCCCGGCCTTCGATCCCAACGGCACCTGGGAAGAGATCGTCTACACGCCGCTGCCGAAGTCGGAGGTGACCAAGAAGTGGGACATCTGCGTCCTCTTCCCCCACACCAAGGACCCCTACTACATCGCCATGACCTACGGCGCGGTGAAGGAAGCCGAGGCCAAGGGCATCTCGATGACGGTCTCTGCGGCCGGTGGCTACACCGAGCTGGCCACCCAGATCTCGCAGCTCGAGGACTGCATCACCCGCGGCGCCGACGGCGTGATGATGGTGGCGATCTCCGCCACCGGCCTGAACCGCACCATCGCGCGCGCGGCCGAGGCCGGCATCCCGATCGTGCTGACCGGCGGCGACGTGGACTCCACCGACATCGCGGCCAAGGCGCTGGGCCAGTACGTCGATGCCGGCCGCCTGGTCGGCGAGTACCTGAACGAGCAGGCCCCTCCCGGCTCGGAGAAGGTCAAGGTGCTGTGGATGGCCGGCCCCGAGGGTCCGCGCTGGGCGCGTGACGCCGCCGACGGCTTCAGCGCCGCGGTCGAGGGCAACGATTCGATCGAGGTCGTGAAGATGATCTGGGGCGATTCCGGCAAGGCGACCCAGATCCCGCTGATCGAGGACGCGCTGCAGGCCTATCCCGACATCGACTACATCGGCGGCATCGCGCCGGCGATCGAGGGTGCGGTGCAGGTCCTGAAGGAGAAGAACCGCCAGGACATCAAGCTGCTCTCCTTCTACATCACGCCCGAGACCGAGAAGGGCGTGCGCGACGGCGAGGTGATGGGCGTGGTGACCGACTTCACCGCCGCCCAGGCGCGCGTCTCCATCGACCAGCTGGTCCGGATCCTGGAGGACAAGGACCCCAAGGTCGACCTGGAGCCCGGCTTCATGATGATCGACTCCTCGATCGTCGAGACCTACGACCGTGACCTCTCGCTGGCTCCGGACGGCTGGGAGCCCTACTTCACCGTCGAGTAGGCAGATACGGCCCGCCCCCGGCCGGCTCGTCGCGAGCCCTGCCGGGGGCAGAGGCCCACCCCCGCACCGCCGCCATCCTCCAGCCGGGAGTAGAGACAGCATGCAGCCACGCGGGTGGCACCGCCCCCCAGCAAACACCTTCCGGGACGGCGCAGCATGACCGCGGCCGCCGCACGGGCGGCGCCTGCCGCTTCCCAGACGCCCTCGGCCTCCATCCTGCTGGAAGGCCAGGGCCTCAGCCGCAACTTCCCGGGTGTCCGCGCCCTGGCCGACATGGACTTCGACCTGCGCAGCGGCGAGGTCCACATCCTCTTCGGCGAGAACGGCGCCGGCAAATCCACCCTGATCAACATCCTCTCCGGCGCGCTCCGGCCCAGCAGCGGCCAGGTCCTGCTGGAGGGCAAGCCGCTGGCGCTGCACTCGGTGCACGACGCCCGCAAGGCCGGCATCGCCGCGGTCTTCCAGGAGTTCAGCCTGGCCCCCGACCTGACGGTCGAGCAGAACCTCTACCTCGGCGCCGAGCTGACCGGCTTCGGCCTGCTGAACAAGCGGGCGATGCGGCGGAAGGCGCGCCAGGCGCTGGCCGAGCTGGGCTTCAAACTCTCGGCCGGCAGCCTGGTCGGCAGCCTCTCGCGCGCCGAGCAGCAGATGGTCGAGATCGCCAAGGCGATGCTGACCGAGCCCCGGGTGCTAATCTTGGACGAGCCCACCGCCTCCTTGACCGAGGCCGAGGTGCGCCAGCTCTTCCGTCTGGTCCGCCGCATCAAAGCCGAGGGCGTCGGCATCATCTACATCACCCACCGCATGGGCGAGATCCAGGAGATCGGCGACCGGGTCACGGTGATGCGCAACGGCGAGCACATCGCCACCCTGGAGGCCCGGGCGGCCGACAAGACGCAGCTTGTCGAGCTGATGACCGGGCGCAGCTTCGGCAACTTCTACCCCAGGATCGCCTTTGCGCCCGGCGAGACCTTGCTGAGCATCGAGGGCCTCTCGACCCAGGACCGCCGCGTCGGCCATGTCTCGCTGGAGGTGCACGCCGGCGAGATCGTCGGGCTGGCCGGCCTGGTCGGCTGCGGCAAGTCGGAGATCGGCCGGGCCTGCTTCGGACTGGAGCGGCTGGCCGGCGGCGAGATCGTCTTCCTCGGCGAGCGCATCGAGCATCCGAGCCCGAAGAAGCTGCTGCAGCGGGGCCTGACCTACGTCCCCAGCGACCGCATCCGCGAGGGGCTGCTGCTGGAGCGCTCGACCCGCGAGAACCTCTCGCTCTCGGCGCTGCCGACGCCGCAGCTCTCACGCTGGGGCTGGCTGCACCGGCACCGCGAGGCCCGCTTCGCCCGCGAACTTGGCCAGCGCATGGGGGTGACGCCGCTCAGCCTGGAGCGCCACGTCGCCGCCTACTCCGGCGGCAACAAGCAGAAGGTGCTGCTCGGCCGCTCGCTCGCCTCCGACCAGCGCCTCATCATCCTGGACGAACCGACCATCGGCATCGATGTCGGCGCCAAGGCGGAGATCTACCGCCTGCTGGGCGAACTGGTGGAGAGCGGTGTCGGCATCCTCCTGATCAGCTCCGACCTGCCGGAGGTTCTCAGCCTCTCGCACCGGGTCTACGTCGTCCACGCCGGCCACATCGCGGACTGCCTGACCGATACGCGCATCACCGAGGAGGCCGCCCTCGCCGGCTTCTTCGGCAAGGAATAGCCAGCCATGACCAACCCCACCACGGACCAGGGGCAGGCCGCCCCCTTCGACTTCCACCGCATCGCCGGCGCTGTCGGCATGATCCCGGTGATCGTCGTGCTCTGTATCGCCTTCTTCGGCATCCTGGAGCCGCGCTTCCTGTCGGAGGCCAACATCTTCAACCTGACCCGTCAGGCGAGCTACCTGATGATCGCCTGCATCGCCCAGATGCTGATCCTGCTGACCGGCGGCATCGACCTCTCGGTCGGCTCGGCCGTGGCGCTGGTCAGCGTGGTCAGCGCCAAGACCATGACCGCGGTGACCGGCGCCGACCCGGAGGCGGTGGGCGAGGCCGTCACCCTGGGCGTGCTGGCCGGCCTCGGCACCGGGCTGGCGGTCGGCATCTTCAACGGCATCGGCGTCGCCATCTTCAAGGTGACGCCCTTCGTCATGACCCTGGGCACCTTTTCCATGGCCTTGGGCCTGGCGCTCTTCATCTCCGGCGGCTACTCGATCGCCGGCATGCCGACCGCCTTCGGCGACATCTTCGCCTATGCCAGCCTCTTCGGTATTCCGGTGCCGATCGTCTACACGGCCGGGCTGGCCCTACTGGTCTACCTGCTGCTGAACTGGTCGCGGATGGGGCGCTATTTCTATGCGCTTGGCAGCAACCTGCAGGCGGCCCGGCTGTCGGGCGTCGCCACCAACTTCTACCTGGTGGCCGCCTACTCGCTCTCCGGCCTCATCGTCGGGCTCTGCGGGGTTATGATGACGGCCAGGACCGAGAGCGGCGAGGCCACTCTGGGCGGCGCCGAGCTGGTGCTGAAAGCGATCGCCGGCTGCATCATCGGCGGGGTCGCGCTGTCGGGCGGCAAGGGCCTGCTGCGCAACGTGATCCTGGGCGCCTTCTTCATCACCGCGCTGTCGAACGGGATGAACCTGCTGCGGGTGAACAGCTACCTGCAGACCTTCATCATCGGCGCGGTGCTGATCGCCGCCATCGCCCTCGACCAGCTCCGCCTGCGGCTTTCCGGGAATCGGTGATCAGGTGATCATAGGCGGAGGCGCAGAGACCACGTTTCTTGGTTCCCTTGCCGTCGCGTTCTTACAAACACGTCATGATCTCAGCCAACGGACAGTGATCCTCCGATCAAGTCGGAGGATGACTATCTTATTGAATTAACTTAATACTGTCGTCCTACGGCTTGACCGTAGGACCGCTATACGCAGCTGAGAACAGGGAAACATCGCGCGGACGGGCACCCCGCACCAAAGAAAGCGGCGCCCGGACCGAACCGGGCGCCGCTCTTACTTTGAGCTATGGGCTGACTTAGTTCTCGGCCTCGATCTCGAAGATCGGCTCGAAGTCGGCCGGGGCCAGCAGCACGTCCTGGTCGTAGGTGTTCACGTTCTTGGCGTCGACCACGAAGAACTGGCGGTTGGCCAGCGGCACCTCCAGCTTGCCCTCCAGCACGCGCAGCGCCTGGTCGACGCTGATGCGCGAGCCCATGACGTTGAAGTCGCCGACCGTCGCCGTCACCAGGCCGTCGCGCACCGCCTGCTCCATCGCCGGGGTGGTGTAGAAGGAAATCAGCTCTGGCGAGGTCCCGCCGCGGGCCTTGAAGATCTCCATCGCGCCCTCGATCGCCGGTGCGTTGCCACCGATGATGTCGACCTTGGGATAGGCTTGCAGCGCGTCCTCGATCAGACGCATCTGCACGCCCTTGCCGGTGTCGCCGTAGAGCACCTGCAGCAGCGTGACGTCGGAGCCGGCGATGGACTCCTGCATGCCGCGGACCGCGTCTTCGACCCACTGCGAGCCGGCCGGTCCCGCCAGCCAGATCATGTTGACCGCACCGCTGCCGGCTGGATGCTGCTCGGCCAGGTAGGCACCGGCCTTGGCGCCGGCCTGGTAGTACTTGGCGCGCGCCGCCGCGGCGACGAAGGGCGACTGCAGGCCGTTGCCCATGTCGAGCACCGGAATGCCCTTGCCGTGCAGCTCTTCGATCAGGCCGTTGAGGCCGGTCTTGGAGACGGCGTTCACCAGCACAGCGTTGCCGCCGCGGGCGACGCAGTCCTCGATCTGCTGGATCTGCTGGGTCAGGTTGTTGTAGCCGCCGGCCGACATCACGCTGGCGGTGATGCCCTGGCGCCGCGCCTCCAGCACCACGCCGTAGTCCTTGGCGACGTAGTAGGCGTCCTTCATGTGCGGGAAGGCCACGCAGAGGTGGTAGGGCTTGCTGATCGAGCCGGCCGGCAGCGGCGTGTAGACCTCATGGGCGTTGTCCTCGTCGACCAGCAACGGAGCCTGCCAATCGCCCCCGGTCTGAGCCCAGGCCGCACCGGCCGATGGGGTCGCCAGCGCCGCGGCCAGCAACACTGTCTTGATGCCACTCTTCATCTTCGCCTCCTTGCGTTTGCCGGCAGGGTGCCCAGCGGCGCCTGCTCTCGTCTCCCGGCCCGCATTCTGGGTCCGGGTGTTCTGCTACTTCCGCCCGTGGACGATCATCGAGGTGATCTGCTCGCGGTCGGTGTCCTGCGTCCGCACCACTCCCACCAGGTTGCCGTTCTTCAGCACCGCGATGCGGTCGGAGACGCTCATCACGTGCTCCATGTTGTGGCTGATGATGAGGAAGGAGATGCCGCGGCCGGAGAGCCTGGCGATCAGGTCCAGGACCTTCTGGCCCTCGTCGACGCCCAGCGCCGCCATCGGCTCGTCCATGATGATCAGCTTTACCTTGCCCAGTAGCAGCCGGCTTATCGCCACCGCCTGGCGCTGGCCGCCGGACATGGTGCTGACCGGCCGGCCGAGGTCGGGCAGGCGGATGTCCAGCTCCGACAGCAGTTCGGCCGTGCGCCGGTTCATCTCGCCGTGCAGCAGGTAGGGGAAGACCCCGAGCCAGCGCTTGTAGAGCTCGCGTCCCAGGAAGACGTTCTGCGGGACGTTGAAGCAGTCGACCAGGCCCAGATGCTGGTAGAGCGTGGCGATGCCCTGGTCGTGGGCGTCGTTCGGCGAGTGCAGCAGGACCTCCCGGCCGGAGACCGAGATCGTGCCCTCGTCCAAGGTCTCGGCCCCCGAGAGGATCTTCACCAGGGTTGACTTGCCGGCACCGTTGTCGCCGACCAGCGCCAGGATCTCGTTCTCGTGCACCTCCAGAGAGACGCCGTTCAGCGCGCGGTTGCCGCCGAAGCTCTTGACGATGCCCCTGGCGCTCAGCAGCACCTTGCCTTGCGGGCGCGCGTGGTCGATCGGGATGTGGGGGGCCAGTTCCGCGGTCGTCATCACTCGACCCTCTCCTGTCGCATGAGCTTGATGCGAAGCTGGTCGACCACCACCGCCAGGATCAGCAGCAGGCCCAGCACGATCTGCTGCACGTAGCTGTCGATGCGCAGCAGGTTCATGCCGTTGGTCATCAGCGAGACGAAGACGGCGCCCAGCACCACGTTGCCGATACGGCCGATGCCGCCGAAGAAGGAGACGCCGCCGATCACCACCGCGGTGATCGATTCGATCAGCAGGGTAGCGCCCAGGGTGGCCTCGCCGGTATTGACCCGCGCGGTCAGCAGGATCGCGCCGAAGGCGACGATGGTCGAGCAGAGCACGTAGGTGACGATGCTGTAGCCGGTGGTGTTGATGCCGGCCAGCCGGCTGGCCAGCGCGTTGCCGCCGATCGCGTAAATGCGCCGGCCGAGCGGCGTGCCGTAGAGGACGTAGGCCATCACCAGGAACAGGCCGGCGGCGAAGAGCACCGGCACCGGGATGCCCAGCGGCGCGCTGTAGGCGAAGATCTTACCGAAGGAGTCGGGCATGCCGTAGATCGGCATGCCGTCGCTCAGCTTCAACGCCGCACCGGTCAGGACCGAGAGCATGCCCACGGTCATGATGAAGGGATTGACCTTGAAGACGGCGATGCCGATGCCGTTGATCGCGCCCACCACCGCGCCCGCCAGCAGGCCGGCGACGATGCCGACCGCGATCGCCAGGGTCGCCGCCTCCGGGTCGCCGGCCAATACCGCGGTCATCGACATGGCGCTGACCACGCTGACGAAGGCCACGGTCGAGCCCACCGACATGTCGATGCCGCGCACCAGCAACGTCAGCATCTGCCCGATGGCGACGATGATCAGATAGGTCGAGTGGCGGGCGACGTTAAAGATGTTCTCGGCATTGAGGAAACGCGGCTCGGCCAGGCCGAAGCCGACGATCGCCAGCAACAGCACCAGCGGCAGGATCCCGCTGCTGAGAAAAATGGACTGAAGCAGCCGCGACAGGCGCGCGCCCGTCCCTCCGCGGCCGAGCGAGTCAGCCATGGCGGAGCTGCCGTCGATAGGAGGCATCCCGATCTCCCTTGAGGTCTTGCGCAGACAGCGGCGCTCTGTGCGGCCGTCCCGTCATTCCTAGTGGCGCAACCGGCCCCAAGGACCCCCGTGACAGCGCCGAAAAGGGCGGTCCTGCCCCCTCCTGCACCCGGCCCTTCCGGCAAAGCGGTCCTTCTGCACGATCGGGTTCATCTTGCCTGGGTCTCCCGGTCACGGGATCGCCGGCAAAACCTGCGACCCGTTCCTGTTGCCTGAGTTCAAGGGGCGCTGCGGCGCCCGATTTCCCAATGGCGGACCGGGTTCTTGAGGCTCTCCCGCCCGGTTCCGACGAGCAATTTTCGTCAGAACACCCCCCTATAAATCAAATTGATAATTTTTATAGCATCATCGAATCAAACGATAGATCACGCAACGTCAACCGCGGGTCTACCGAGCGCGGCGCCTGTCGCAGGCAGGCCGGACGCCGGGAAACCGCGCCCTGCCGCTCAGACCTCGATCCCGGCGAGACGGAAACCTTCGAGCCAC
Source organism: Rhodospirillaceae bacterium N.6G (assembly GCA_046233115.1). GTDB lineage: Bacteria > Pseudomonadota > Alphaproteobacteria > Kiloniellales > JACOMY01 > JACOMY01. Next base: position 426,790 of record JBJXHM010000003.1, read on the forward strand.
AGCGCGGAGAGCTCGGCCGGCTCGCACATCATGACGAAGGTGTGGGCGAAGCGTCTGCTGTCGAAGCCCTCGGGCGCGGCCGCGACGATGGCCCTCGCCTCCTCGATGCGTCCCAGTCGGGCGAGGCTCGGGACGCGGTAGAGGCGGACGTAGTAGGCGGGATCGAGAATTCCGTCCAGGGCAGCGAGGCAGCCCTCGAAGTCCCCGGCCATGTAGCGCGCATCGGCAAGTGCGGAGTAGTAGCCTGGCGGTGAATTCGGTTCGGTGTCGACCGCGCGCTGGATCAGCGCGAGGCCGTCGTGCGGGCGCCCGCAGATGGCCAGGCAGAACCCCATGACCACGAGGGCGTCGAGATCGGCGGGGTTCAGCCTGGCCGCCGCCTCGGCATAGCGCATGGCGAGCTGGGCCTCACCAAGGAGCGCATAGACCATGGCGGCGCGATGCAGGACGAAGGCGTCGCTGCGGTCCCGCGCCAGCGCCCGCTCGACCCGCTCGCGTGCCAGACGATGGCTCTCGGCCGAGCTCAGGTCGGTCGCCATGCTGAAGTCGCCGTAGATGTAGAAGTATCCGGCATAGGCCAGCGCGCGCGGGTAGTCCGGATCGATCCCGATCGCCTCCTCCATCAACCTCAGCGCATCGGCCTCCCTACCCTCGCGCCAGGCGATGCGGCCCTTGAGGAAGAGGGTGTAGGCGGTTCCGGAGCGGGCCGGATCACGCAGCCGCTGCTCGCCGGCCAGGGCATCGAGATCGAAGTTGAGGCGGCCGACCACGGCGGAGACGATCTCGTCCTGCACCGCCAGGATATCGTCCAGCTCCCGGTCCAGGCGATCGGCCCAGACGTGCGCGCCGGTCCCGGCATCGATGAGTTGGACCGAGACGCGGACCCGGCTGCCGGCGCGGCGGACGCTACCCTGCAGGACAAAGTCGACCTCGAGCTCCCGCGCCACCTCGATCGGATTGGATGTCCGGTAGGCTTGACTGGTCCGGTGGCTGACGACGGTCAGATGCCGAAAATGGGCGAGCGCCCCGATCAGGTCCTCGGTGATGCCGTCGGCGAAGAAGTCCTCGTCGCGATCGCCGGAGAGATTTGCAAAGGGCAGGGCGGCAATGGCCGTGTGCGCCACGCCAGCCTGCGCCAGGGCAGTATGCGCCACGGCGCCGGACGCCTGGGGCGTGGCAGGAACCGGGGCCACCGGCGCCACCGGTACGCGATCTTCCCTGATCTGCTGGCAAAGGACTTCGGTCGCCGCTTCGGGTCCGACGCTGAGCTCGTTCAGCAGCATCTCGCGGCAAGCCTCGTACTGGCGCAGCGCCTGGTCCCGCTCCCCGACCGCGGCCAAGGCCTCCATCAGGGCGCGGTGCGCGCTCTCACGTAGAGGATCGAGCGCAAGGAGGCGCCGCGCGGCAGCGACCCGCGCGGCCGGTACCGCTTCCCGCACCAGCGCCTCGTGCACCGCGATCGAGAGGTCGGCGAGCCGGCGGCGCTCGGCGGCCAGCCACTCCTCGAAAGCCTCGTCACGGATCGAGAAGCCTTCGAGCAACGGCCCGGCATAGAGCGCTGCCGCCTCCTGCCACCGGCCCTCGTCGGCGAGTCTGGCGAACGCCACCGCGTCGACGCTCACCCGCTGCGGATCGAGGCCGATCTCGTCGCGCTGCCCAGCCAGGAGGTCGAGGCTGCAGACCTGCAGCTCCCGCCTTGCCGTCACCAGCGTCTGGCGCAGGCTGCTGCGCGCCTGCGCCTCACCGCGATCGCTCCACAGCAGCCCGGTCAGCCGCTCACGGGATTGGGTGAGACCTGGCGACAGGCCGAGGATCGCGAGCAAACCCCTGGTCTTGCGCCCCGCAATCTCGACGGTCTCGCCTCCGGGTCCGACCAGACCGAAGCCGCCAAGCAAGTCGATCTTCACTCTGGTGCAGTTTGCTTGTGGCATAGGCTGCCCCGTGGCTCTCCGCCTGCTTTACCAAGCGAACGATAGGCGCATTCTTGACGAGGCGTGAAGGCCTGTTGCGGCCACTCCGAAAAGTACTGCTGCGTTCGATACTTGCAGCCTTGCTGGCTTGTTCGCGGCGGAAGACTTAGAATTGCCCGTGTACCGAACCGGAGGCACGCATGCCAGGACCATTGCTCCGCGCGCGACCGGCGCGCTTGCCGACGCTGACCACCGTGCCGGAAGTCCTCGCCGAGGGCGAACTGCGCGCGGTCTACGAGGACACCAAGGCGGTGTTGCGGGTGCCTTGGATGGGCGTGGTCACCATGGCATTCGCGCACTACCCTGCCTTCTACGCGGCGCTTTGGGGCGGCCTGCGCGACCTGGCCGGCAGTGTCGAGTTCCGCGAGGCCTGCACCACCCTTCGTGCGGCCGCGGAAGATGCGACCGCCGGCCTCGATCCGCAGCCCCTGGCAGCAGGCCTACGCGAGGCCGGCTACTCCGCCCCCGAGCTGGAGCGGATCCGCGACGAAATCGAGGTCTTCTCCGAAGGGAACATGCCCTATCTGCTGATCGCCACGGCGGCCCGGCTGCTGCTGGAGGGGCACGCGCTGTCCGACCGCCGCCGCTTCACACTGCTCTCGGCCCCCCAGGACCCAGGCCAGGGGCGCAGCCTGGTGCTGATGGAGATGCACCACGCCGACCCGTCGACCCGCGCCCTCTACCGGGACATCATGGCGGTGCTGGGGCTGCCCTTCGTCAACACCGACTACCGGGCACTGGCGCGCTGGCCCAGCTACTTCGCGCTGGCCTGGCAAGCGCACCGTCCGACGATCGAGACCGAGGCCTACGGGCAAGCCTGCGCGCGTGTCCACGCAACCGCCGTCAGCTTGATGCAGGACCTGCCCAATCCCGGCGGCCTCACCCCCGATCGGCTCCGTGCCGAGGCCCAGCCCGACACGCAGGCGCACGAGATCGCCGACGTCGTGCGTCTATTCCAGTGGCTGCTGCCCGGCCTGATCGTAAACGTGGCCGCCTTCCGCCAACAACTAGCCAATTAGACCGGACCGTCATACTCGCCGCGGGCCGGGTAGTTGTTCTTGATGGCGAAGTCGAGCGCCGCCACCAGTTCGGAGAAGTGGGGGCGAACGAAGGGCATGGTCTGGACCGAGCCGTAGTAGAGCGCCTGGTCCGGCGTGACCATGAAGAGGCCGGGTTCGGAGAAGAGGGCCGGCTCCTCGATCCCGATCGAGGTCTTGCCGCGCGAGGTCGAGATGTAGAGGCCCCACTCGCGCGCCTTGGCCAGCGGCAGGTCATAGGCGAAGCGTAGCGTATCGGCGCCGATCTTCTCGGCCATGGCACGGGTCCGCTCCTCACCGTCGGAGCTGACGGCCAGGGTGCCGACGCCGCGCTCGGCGAAATCGGCAACCCGCTTCTGGAGTTCGCCCAGGTAGGTGGCGCAGATCGGGCAGTGCAGGCCGCGATAGAAGCAGATCACGGTGCCACGCTCGGAAGTCTCTTTGGAGAGATCGAAGGGTCCGTGATCCAGGGTCGGCAGGGCGAGGTCGGGGGTTTTCTGACGCGGAAGGAGCATGGGTCCACCTTGGTTTGGTTTGCGTTCTCTCACAGTCTCTCCGATAATTCCGCATGATGATTCCGAAAAATCAGACTGATTCTCCGAAACGGACCTCTATCGACCGGCTGACCGTGCTGCTGGAGCATTTCGATCTGCAGGTCCGGCTCGCCGATCCGGCAGAGGCGACCCTGATCGTACTGACCGACCGGGAGGGCGGGCTACGCACCGCCTGCTTCGGCACCTCCCCCCTTACCGCCGGCCTGGCTCCGCTCGACATCGCCTTCTCGGCGGTTGTCGAGTGGGGCGGGTCACTCAATCCGCTGATCGCCGCCCTGCCGGACATGGTTCGGCTCGAGCTCTCCGACGACCCCGAGAGCGCGGCGCTGGTCGGTCTGCTGCGCCGGGAACTGGTCGAAGGGCGCTGCGGTTCGGCAGCCGTGGTCAACCGACTGGGCGAGGTCCTGATCGTCCGCATGGTGCGCGCCCAGATCGAGGCCGGCTCCGTCCGACCGGGACTGCTGGCCGGGCTGGCCGACGCGAGACTCAGTCGCGCCATCGTCGCCCTGCACGAGCGGCCCGGGCGGGACTGGCGCAACGACGATCTGGCCCGGATCGCCGGCCTGTCGCAGAGCCGCTTCTGCGAGCTCTTCCTGGCCAAGGTCGGCGAGCCCCCGGCCGCCTATCTGCGGCGCTGGCGCATGACCCTGGCGCACCTGGAGATCCGCCGTGGCGGCCGGGTCGCGACTGTGGCCCACCGCTACGGCTACGCCTCGCCGGAGGGCTTCGCGCGTGCCTTCAAGAAACAGTTCGGCGCCAGCCCCCTGGCCCTGCGCCCGCGCGCCCCGCTCTAAGAGCCCGCCTGCGAAGGACTGGCCGCCAGCGTCTGCAGCACCAGCGCGGCAAGATTGGACGAGAAGTCGGGGTTTGACCGCAACAGCGCAGCGGCGCGGCGTCCCTCCTCCAGGCGGCTGACCTCTGCGCGCAGGGCGGGCAGGCTGTCACGATCCGGCTGCTTCAGGCCGAACTGGGACCGGCCCCTGCTGATCCGGCCACAGGCCACTGCCGCTTCGACGCGCCTTTCGCAGCGGCAAGGGGCCTCGGGCGAAACGTTGCCGCAGCGCGCGACCAGGAAGGCGGTCACCGCGGCCCGGCTGCGGCGCAGGCGCTGCCGATAGGCCGCGGGCGAGATCGCCAGGACCGCGGCCGCCTCGGCATCGCTCAGCTCGAAGATGTCGCCGAGGATGTAGGCGATCCTCTGGTCCCGGCTGAGGCAGGTAAGCAGGGCCAGGGTGCAGCCGACCTTGACCTCTTCGATTGCGAGGAGGGTCTCGGCATCCTCGAACGCCCCGTCGGAGGGATCGGCGAGACCCCGATCCAGATCGGCCGCGAAGTCCTCGAAACTGAGGCGCATGGCCTCGATGCGCCCGCGCTTGCGGAGCTCTACCAGGTGGCGGCAGGCGATCCGCAGGGCCCAGCCGCCAGCCGCCTCGAGATCCCGCAGCGCGCCCAGATGGGTGACGATCTTGACCAGGATCTCCTGGGTTGCGTCCTCGGCGTCCGCGGGATGGCCCAACATGCGGATCGCCAGGTTGTAGATCGGCCGCTCGCTAGCGCGGACCAACGCATCGAGGGCGGCGCGGTCCCCCTGCCGCGCCGCCTGCACCTCCAGCGGATCGAGTCTGATCATGCCTCCAGCCGCGCCTTCAGCGCGACCAGCTCCTCGGCCAGGATCGAGCGCTGCTGGGAAAGTGCGCCTTCGAGCTGTTCCAGCGGCACCGGCGGGGCCATGAGCACGAAGGAATAGACTGCCGCCTCGCCACCATCGGGCGTCACCCGCGAAAAGGCGGTGCCGACCGAGCCGTCCGGAAATGTCATGCGCCAGTCGACCGTTCCCTGCTCGCTGCGCGCGATCGTCTCCAGCCGGATCGGAACGGCACCTGCCGGGGTCACGAGGTCGGCCGTCTGCGCATCGGCCCGCTGGAAGGCATTGGTCCAGGTCGGCAGGTTGGCCGGATCCGCGACAAAGTCGAAGACGACCTGAGCTGGCTTGGCGATGGCAACGGACTGCACGTCATGGGTCTTCACAGTGTCTCTCCTTACCTGGCGCTCCCGGACGATCCGGGGCGCATGGTGATAAGGAGGCGGCGCCGAGCGGAAGTGTGACTCACTTTTCCAAGACGATCGGCACCTGCGTCCTCGATCAGCCCGGCGTCCCGGCGGGAGGGCGCGGCTGGAGCCCCTGCAGCGCCAGCAGGATCTGCTCCGGCTCCAGCCGGCGGCGGTAGTCGACCTCGACCTCGGCAAGAACGACCCTGCCGTCAGGGGCGATGACGAAGGTAGCCGGCACCGGCAACTCCCAGCTCTCGTCGCCGTTGAAGTCGAGCAGGTTCTTACCGTTTGACCGCAGGGCCTCCCTCACCTCCTCCGGCAAGGCGTGCACCAGGCCGTAGCGGCGCGCCACCCGGTTGCCCGGATCGCTCAGCACGTCGAAGGTCAGCGCGTTCTTCTCCGCCGTTGAGAGCGATGCATCGGGTAGCTGCGGCGAGACCGCGACCAGTCGGGCACCCAGGGCCGTCAGTTCCGGCAGCCGGGCCTGATAGGCACGGAGCTGCAGGTTGCAGTAGGGACACCAGGCGCCGCGGTAGAAGGTGACCACGGCCGGCCCCCGGCTCAGCAGGGCGGTCAGGCAGACCGCCTCGCTTTTGGCATCGCTCAGGGTGAAGTCGGGCGCCTGGTCGCCCTGGCCGACCGCCTGCTCGAAGGCGAAGCTGGCGCGCAGCTCCTCCACCTTGGCGTCGTAGAGGGCGGGACGACCGGCTGGCGCAGTGCGGGCCCATTCGGCCCGGAAGTCGTCGAGCTGTCGCTGCAGACTCATGGCATTCTCCTTCCTACGGGTTCAGGCCGCTTCTCTGGCCAGCCGCTGCAGGGTCGGCAGCAGCTCGCTGGGATCGGGGCGATGGGTGTAGTCGGGGTTGACCTCGGCATAGTGGATCACCCCGTCCCGGCCGATGACGAAGCGCGCCGGCATCGGCAGGGTCCAGCTCTCGTCGCCGTTCACCACGGCCAGGTCGTTCTTGAAGGCGTTCTTGTAGAGGTCCTCCAGATAGTCCGGCAGACGGAAGCGCAGGCCGAAGGCAGCCGCCACCTCGTTGTGCGGATCGGAGAGGATCGGGAAGCTCAGCGCGTTGGTGCGCTGCGAGCGGCGGCTGTTGGCGGCCGTCTGCGGCGAAACCGCAACTATCCGGGCGCCCTGCGCCTCGATCGTGGGCAAGGCTTCCTGCAAGGCCTGCAAGTCCATGTTGCAGTAGGGGCACCAGACTCCGCGGTAGAAGGTCAGCACCAGCGGTCCCTCGGCCAGCAGGTCCTGCAGGCTGTGCACCTGGCCCTCGGCATCCTCGAGGGTGAAGTCCGGGGCGCGGTCGCCCGCCTTCAAGGCCTTGGCCGCGGCACCGGAGGCAATCAGTTCATCGGTCGCGCGGTGCATCGGCTCGTGCACCCAGTCGGGGGCATTCCAGGGCGGGCCGCCAGCCTCGAAGTTGGCACGGAAGGCGTCGAGTGTCTCCTGAAGCGACATGGGATGATCTCCTGGTTCGATGGAGGCCGTCACGCGGCCACGACAAAGAGATCGCTCATTTGCTTCCTATGCAGTAGTCGGCGCAGAGAAATATGATATATCCGGATTCCAAATGACCGATCGACTGACCGCCCTGCGGCTCTTCTCGCGCGTCGCCCGGCTGGGAAGCTTCTCGCGCGCGGCCAGGGAGTCGGCACTGTCGCAGCCCTCGGTGTCGCGCATCATCGCCGAACTGGAGCGCGACGTCGGTGCCGGCCTGCTGACCCGCACCACCCGTGCCGTCGTCCTGACCGAGGCCGGCCAGGACTACCTGGCACGGATCGAGCCGATCCTGGCGGCGCTCGACGAAGCGGACCATGCGGCCAGGGGCACCGGCGAGCTGCGCGGCACCCTCAGGGTCGCGGCCTCCTCCAGCTTCACCATGCGTGCGGTGGTCCCGGCGCTGCCGGACTTCCTGGCGCGCCACCCTGCCCTCAGGATCGAGATGACGATCGACGACCTGCGCCAGGACCTGCTGGCCGACGGGATCGACGTTGCCCTGCGTTTCGGCCGACTCCCCGATTCCACCGCCACGGCCCGCTATCTGGCCACACTCCGACGCGTGCTGGTCGCCGCGCCCACCTACCTGGAGCGGGCGGGAACCCCGGGCTCACCGGCGGACCTACCGGGGCACAGAATCATCCTCGGTCCCGCAACGACGGGGGCGGCCGCCAGAGGACAGGTGAGCTGGACCTTCGAGCGGGACGGCCGCCAGCTATCGGTGCGGCTGGACGGACATCTCGGCTTCACCCTGCACGAGGCGGCGACGGCCGCGGCCGTCGCGGGGCTCGGCATCTTCGCCGCCGGCAGCTTCGGCTGCCGTACCGAGATCGAGGACGGCCGGCTGCACCGCCTGCTGACCGACTGGAGCATGGATGCGGTCGAGATCCACGCCGTCTTCCCGGCCGGACGGGCCGCCAAGCCCGCCGCCCGCGCCTTCGCCGATCACCTGAAGGCGACGCTCGACGCCGTTCCGGACGGCTTCTGGACCTAGAGCATCCTCGCCTCGCAACCGCTCAGCCGAAATGCTCTAGCCTTTTGTTTTCTCGCGCAAATCGTCGTAGCAGACCAGTCCCTCCGCTCGGGATTTGCTCTAGCCTACTCCGGCAGCTCGACCAGGATGCGATCGGCCTCCAGCTTGACGGCGTAGGTCTTCAGCGGCTCGTCGACCGGGCCCTCGACCGGCTCGCCGGTGCGGATGTTGAAGATGCCCTGGTGGATCGGGCACTCGACGCAGCCGTCCTCCACATAGCCCTCCGACAAGAGGGCGAACTGGTGGGTGCAGATATCGTCGGTCGCGAAGTACTCGTCATCCAGGCGATAGATCGCCAGCCGCAGGCCGTTCAGCTCGACACCCACGACATCGCTGTCCGCCAGTGCATCGACGGTCGTTGCTTCAACCCAGCTCATGGTCTTCCCCAACGCAGGCTCTCCCGTCGTCGCGACGGAGAGTATATTAATGAAACCGATAGTTCGATCAGATCTATCGATTTGAACAAGGTGGCGAGACCCTGCCCTACTTCGCCCCAGAGAGCAAGAGAGTGAGCAAGAGAGAGCCGCCTGCTGGCGTGCCAGGCCCTTGCGGCCCATGATCCGGGCAGGTCCAGTCAGCGCCATTGCGAAAGGGTCCCCATGTCGCTTCCGATTCAATATCCCATCGCCGCCAAGGGCAAGACGCTACGCGTGATGCAGTGGGGCCTGGAGGGACCGCCTGTGGTGCTGGTGCACGGGCTGGGCTCGCGCTCGGAGCTCTGGCGCCCTTTCGCCGAGTTGGTCTCGGCCCAGGGCTACCGCTGCCTGGCGATCGACACGCCCGGCCACGGCCTCTCCTGGAAGGGCGGCGACTTCGACTACAGCGCCGCCGGCCATGCCGCCCTGCTGGAATCGGCCTTCGACGCTCTGGGCGAGCAGAAGGTACATCTGGTGGCCTCCTCGCTCGGCGGCCTGCATGCCGCGGCCACGGCCGTCAGCGTCCCCGACCGGCTGCACTCGCTCACCATGATCGGCAGCATCGGTCTCAAGGCGATGACGCCGGAGCGCTGCGAGTGGACCGCCAGCTACCTCTCGGACATGAGCCGCGAGGCGATCACGCAGCGCTATGCCCGCTCGGTCTTCGATCCCTCGCTTTTCACCCCGGCCTACATCGAAGAGACCTTCTGGGTGAACAACTCACCCGGCGCGGCCGAGGCCTGGGCGGCGATCGCCGCCTACTACCGCGGCGGCATCAACGACGACATCCAGACCGAGGCGCTTGCAGCGTTAAAGGGCCGGCTGCCGCTGCTGCTGCTCTGGGGCCGCGACGATCCCACCGTCCTCTACGAGGCGGGGCTCGAGGCCGTCGCCAGGATCCCCGGCGCGGTGCTGGCGGGCATCGCCAACACCAAGCACATGCCACAGCTGGAGCGCCCGGCGCTCAGCGCCCGCCAGGTGCTGCGCCTGATCCGCCAGGACCCGGACTTCGCCCTGCCGGAGGCCGAGGCCGGCGCGCAGCCCGACCTAGAGATCGTGACCTATCCCGGAGCAGGCTAGATCCGGTGCTCTGGTAGCGGATAGACCCGCTCCTCGTAGGGCGTGGCGTCGACGATCTCGCGCAGGATCTCGATGAAGGCCTGCTCGCTGCGACTGGGCCTGACCTTGGGGTTGGAGACTAGGTAGACGTCGATCGGCATGACGTCCTCGTAGGGCGGCAGACGCCACATCAGGCCGTCACGCACGTCGCGATAGGCGATCTGCACCGGGATCGGACCGATGCCCATGCCGGCGATGATCATGCGCCGCACCTCCTCCATGTTGCTGGAGACGCCGACGAAGGGGTCGGCGAACTCCGCCTGATGGCGCATGTCGGTGATCGACTGCAGCACGTCTGAGAAGATCGCCGTGCGGTAGGTGATGGCCCGCTCGTTCTTCAGGTCGGCCAGGGTCAGGTCGCGCTTGCCGAACAGCGGGTGGGTCGGCCCGCAGTAGAAGGCGCAGTGCTCCTTGAAGATGTGGAAATAGTCGAATTCCGGGCGCTGGGTGGAGACCGGCCCGATGCCGAAGTAGACCAGGTTGTCGGCCATGGCCTGCATGATCTCCGGCGTGTTCATCACCGTGGCCGCCAGGGTGCATTTCGGGTGGCGCCGGTGGAATTCCCCGAAGGTCCGGTCGATCAGCGGGCTGGTCATATGGCTGGCGATGGTCAGGTTGACCGTACCGGTGATCTCGCCGCTGAGGTCGGCCACCAGGGCAGCCACCCGGTCGATCGAACCGCAGACCTCGCGCGCCTCGCGGTAGACGATCTTGCCGGCGTCGGTCAGCGCGAAGGCCGTGGGACCGCGTTCGGCCAGCTTGCAGCCAAGCTGCTCCTCCAGCTTCTTCAGGGCCGAGCTGATCGCCGGCTGGCCGCGCCCCAGCACCTGGGCCGCACGCGACACGCTGCGTTCCTCGGCGATGACCACGAAGGTGTGCAGCAGGTTCCAGTTGATGGCCTTCGAGAGCGACACCACTATCTCCAGAGTTGATGTTTCCATCTGCTTTATTGATTTGACCGAAGATCGTGAAGCTCTACACACTTGTCAATCGCAAGGGCGAGTGCCCCGGACCCCGCGCCCGACCAGCTGGGCATGCTAAGGAACGAAGCGACGATGGCTAAGAGCGGCAACGAGCTCGATACTCCCGATTTCTCCTCGATCTTCAAGCCGGTCACCGAGGCCAGCCACCCGCCGGGCGTGCTCTATCACGACCCCGCAGTCCTGGAGATCGAGAAGGAGCGGATCTTCCGCACCGACTGGCTCTGCCTCGGCCGGCAGGAGGAGATCGCCGAGCCCGGCGACTACATGACCTTCCGCGTGGTCGACGAGCCGATCCTGGTCTGCCGCAAACCGGACGGCGAGATCGCCGCCTACTCCAACACCTGCCTGCACCGCGGCGTCGAGATCGCCAGCGGCCGCGGCAATGCCAAGGAGTTCGAGTGCCCCTACCACGGCTGGCTCTACACCCTGGAGGGCCAGCTCCAAGGTGCCTCCTACATGCGCGACAGCATCGGCTTCGACCGTAAGAACTGCCGCCTGCCGGAGCTGAAGTGCGCGAACTGGCACGGCTGGATCTTCGTCTCGCTGAACCCCGAGGCGGAGGACTTCACCACCTGGATCGCCGACTTCGAGGCGAAGTTCGGCTACCTCGACATGGGCAAGCTGAAGCTGGGCCTGCAGCGCGACGTCCCGCTGCGCTGCAACTGGAAGCTGATGGTGGAGAACTTCATCGACTTCTACCACATCGGCGTGCTGCACCGCGACACCATCGGGCGCTACATGAAGACCACCGACGTGCCCTATGAGCTCAGCCGCGACGGGCGGGTCTTCATCAACGAGTATGACGCCGGCTCGCACACCGATTCCGGCGAGGTCTTCGTCAAGCGCATCGAGACCCTGGAGGACAAGCCGCCGCGCTTCTCGCAGACCGGCGTGCTCAATCCCAACATCAATTTCTTCGTCCGGCCGGACTACCTGATGCTCTATTCCTCCTGGCCGGTCGACGTGAAGACCATGGTGATGAAGCAGTTCATCCTCTTCCCCGAGGACGTGGTGAACCGCGAGGACTTCCCGGAGATCATCGAGCGTTTCAAGAAGATGAGCGACAAGATCCTGGGCGAAGATTTCGACATGGTGGAATCGCTGCAGAACGCCTCCAAGGCGCGCTACTTCACCCCCGGCCGTCTGTCGCGGCTGGAGAAGGGCGTGCAACACTACATCCGCCACAACATCGCGCGCGTGTTCGGCCCGCAGACAGAGCCGGAATCGGCCGCAGCGGCGGAGTAGCCGGCAGCAGCGAAAAGGGGAGACCAGCATGGCCTACTTCACCGCACCACGGCTGGCCCGCGCCGCCCGCACCCTGGTCTCCGGCCACTTCGCGGTGAAGCCGGGCGAGAGCGTGCTGGTGACCGCCGACACCAAAACCGAGCCGGCGGTGCTGGAGGCGCTGGGCAACGCGGTGGTGGAGGCCGGCGGCAAGCTGCACCTGGCGATCGCCCCGCAGCTCCCCTTCCAAGGGGCGCTCTCGGACCCCTTCGTGCCGGACTCGCTGAAGGCCGCAGCGGTGGCGAGCGACGTCTGGCTCGACTTCTGCTTTCCCTACCATGCGGGCTCCGGCGCGCACGACGCGGCCATGGCCGGCAAGCGCTGCCGCTACGGTCTGATCGCTATCCCCAAGGCGGAGAGCTTCGAGCGGCTCTACGGCAACGTCGACTTCCCGGCGATGATGGACTTCAACGTCGCCCTGGCGGAGTACTTCCAGGAGGCCACCGGCGAGACGGTGCGCTTCACCTGCCCCGCCGGCACTGACCTCAGCTTCACCCTCGACAAGCTGAAGACGCCGCGCCTCAAGGTCTGCGACAAGCCCGGCATGCACACCGTGCCCGGCACCCAGAGCGTCTATCCGGTAAAGGAGACGGTGAAGGGCACCATCGTCATCCGCGCGCTCTTCGACGAGTACTACCGCCTGCTGCGTGAGCCGATCGTGATCGAGGCCGACGGCAAGATCCAGGGCTTCACCGGCGGCGGCCGTGAGGACCGGCCCAGCTTCGACCGGGCGCTGCGCCGGGCCAGCGCCGACGGCGACTACGGCTTCTTCATCCACTTCACCCTGGGCTTCCACCCCGGCACCACCTTGAGCGGCGACTGCTTCATCGAGGACATCCGCCTGCCAGGCTCCAACGCCATCGGCATGGGCCTGCCCTGGTGGGAACCCGGCGGCGGCGAGAACCATCCCGACGGCATCGTGCTGGACCAGTCCTTCTGGGTGGGCGACCGGCAGATTGCCCAGGACGGCCACTTCTGCGGGCCGCAGCACCTGCAGGCGCTGCACGACGCCATGTCGCGCCGCCTGGACTGAGAGGCGCTGCCGGTGCAGGTTGCAGCCTGCCCATAGGAACATTCACCAGGAAGAGGAGCCTCGATGTTCATCGAGACCGAGCGCGGCGACCACGGCCTGCCCTTCAACCCGCTCAAGGCCTGCGTCGTGCCCCGGCCGATCGGCTGGATAACCACCCGCAGCAAGGCGGGGATCGTGAACCTGGCCCCCTTCAGCTTCTTCAACCTGGTCTCCGAGCGCCCGCCGCTGGTGATCTTCTGCCCCAACGGCAGTCATGCCGAGGGCGGCGAGAAGGACAGCCTGCGCAACGTGCGCGAGACCGGTGCCTTCGTCGTCAATCTCGCCACCTACGACCTACGCGACCAGATGAACGCGACAGCGGCCCTGCTGCCGCGCGCGGTGGACGAGTTCGTCTACGCCGGCCTGACGCCGGAGCCCGCGCGCCTGGTCGACCTGCCGCGGGTCAAGGAATCGCCGCTGCACCTGGAGTGCAAGCTGGAGCGCATCATCGACATGCCCGGCGAACAGCCGGGTATGGCGAACTCCATGGTTCTGGGACGCATCGTCGGCATCAACATCGCCGACGAGATGATCGAGGACGGCAAGGTGAAGGCCGAGCGGCTGAAGCCCCTCGCCCGGCTCGGCTACATGGACTACGCCGTGGTCGAGCAGACCTTCACCATGCCGCGCCCCGCCGTGGTCGAGATCACGGAGGACTGACTACGCTCCCTTACGCGACGCAGTGGTTGGCGATCGCCAGCTTGCGGAAGAGGTGGGGCCTGGCCACCGCGCTCTCGGGATAACTGGCGATTCGGCTGCGGAACTCCGGGTTGGAGAAGGCCTTGCGGAAGGACTCCACGTCCTGCCAGACGGCATAGTTCAGGTAGCTGCCGCTGCCGGCGAGGCCCTGGTGCATCTGGGTGGAGATGTAGCCCGGCTGCGCCTTCATGAAGTCGGCGTCGTGCGCCCAGGCGGCCAGCAGCGCCGCCTCGTCGGCCGGATCCACGGTGAAGTGGTTGACCAGCACCACCGGCCCCTCCTCGCATCCGAGTTGCTCGGCCAGGGTCACGCAGCGATCCAGTTCTTCCAGTCTCGCCATGATTGGTACTCCTCAGGTTTCGGTTTCTGATCCGGGCGCATCGAGCGCCGCACAGCGTTCGCCGATTTCCGCCAGCAGCAGCCTGGCCGCCCGGATGGCCTCGGCCGAGAGCCCCTCGCCCAGGGCATTGGCCCAGCCGGTCTGGCGCGCATCCAGCCCGGCCATCACCGCGCTGCAGGCCGGTGTCATCACCACCAGCCTGGCCCGCTTATGGTCCGGGTTGTCTTCCAGGGTGACGAAGCCCAGGCCTTCCAGGTCGTTCACCACGCGCTGCACCGCCTGACGGGTCAGGCCCATGCGGCGGCCGATCTGCGCCACCGTCAGCGGCCGGCCCTCGCCCTCGATCGCGCCCAGCACCTGCCAGCGCGCACTGGTCAGCCCGAAGGGAGCGGCCAGGCGGTCGCCGGCCTCCAGCAGCAGTCCGTTGACCCGGAAGAGCTCCAGAATCAGGTCGGTCAGTGCGGCGGCTTGCGGGGAACGCTCGGTCATCGGCTCCATCTCTCGTCTGGCGGAGAGATGGCATTTTGACATCATATTGTCTAGTTGGATTTTTCGGTCAATTAGAAGGCAGTGCCCCCGTCCCGCCCCGCACCGTCAGCCTGCCCCTAGATGGGGGCTTGGTTCCTGCGCGGATGATCACGCTCTTTCGCCAGGAGGGCTACGAAATCGGTGCACACTATCGAGTCGGCGCAGGAGTCATCGCGTCCTCCCTGACGTCTGTATTTGAACCTTCCGGCTTCTGAGGTGCGGTGCAGTTCCAAAAGCGTACGCACCACTCACGAAAGTGCGCAATTTTTCCGGCTCAATAGCGCAATAACGGTTCCGATCAGGCTTCTATTTTTCTAAAAATAGTCTTCTTTTATCATATATTTTTCATAGAGATTTATATAAAAAGGCGGATCAAAAATGTCTTCACGATAATTATTCGTAAGTTCTTCTTCAGACTCAATATCTCTCGCCGAAATTAACGAAAACCTATCTTGAAGCAATGCATCCTCGACTTCACTAAGGTAGTTGGTGCAGTTTTTATCTATCTTACGCCGCATTAATTGCGAAAAGTTTGTCACTAAATTTGCTTTTTCTGAATGATTTATCAGAACACCTTCATCCAATATCCTAATCAGACAGCCAGGAAAATCTTTAAATCCAAAAGAATGCGTTAGTTCAAAAATTATTTCTTCTTGATTCAAGTTGTTTATAAAAGAAATGAATGTTGATTCGCTATATACGATATAATTTTTTGGAGTAAAACGCCAAACAACACTGTTTTTCTTTATTTCCTCTTTCGCAAAAACACCAAGGCCCTTGTCCGGAGTCTGACGCACTTCGAATTCGAAGCAGAAGCCGCTCTTCGATGGTGTGCGCATCCCGTCCTCCACTGTCACGAAGTTGCGCGAACCACGCATTCGTTGCGGCACAGCCATGGCTGTTGCAGAGCGTGTTTCGCATCGTCACGCCATCAGTACACTATCCGAGATTCCCGAGATAGACCCCCCTTCTGATGCAGTCGTTGATCACGTCCCCGTTGGCGGCGTAGCTCAAGGCTGGCCTGACAGCTGTCGGTCGGTCGGGCTGACGGAGCTGTCCATATCGAGCACGAAGGACCTCGGCGAGCCACCGCCAGGGCGGAAGCGATCCGAGCGTCAATTATTTTTGACAACCATCGCCAGACCGGATGCCCCGCCCCGGCAGAGACGAGGCCTCCTCCGGCGCGGGTCAGAAGCTGCGCGGCAGGCCTAGCGCGTGGGTAGCGACGTGGCTGAGGATCAGGTTGGTCGAGATCGGCGCGGTGCGGTAGAGGCGCGTCTCGCGGAACTTGCGCTCGATGTGGTACTCGCGCGAGAAGGCGAAGCCGCCGTGGGTCTGCATGCACATGTCGCCGGCCTTCCAGCTCGCCTCGGCGGCCAGGTGCTTGGCGATGTTGGCCTCGGTGCCGCAGGGCTCGCCGCGGTCGAACATCTCGGCGGCGTGGGTGACCGCCAGCGCGGCCGCGTGGGTCTCGGCATAGCAGCTCGCGATCGGGAACTGGACGCCCTGGTTGGCGCCGATCGGCCGGCCGAAGACCACCCGGTCCTTGGCGTAGGCGACCGCCTTCTCGATGAAGTAGCGGGCATCGCCGATGCACTCGGCGGCGATCAGGATGCGCTCGGCGTTCATGCCGTCCAGCACCACCTTGAAGCCCTTGTCCAGGGTGCCGAGGATGTTCTCGGCCGGCACCTTCAGGTCGTCGAAGAAGAGCTCGCAGGAGTGATGGTTGATCATCGCGTCGATCGGGCGGACGGTGAGCCCGTTGCCCACCGCCTCGCGCAGATCGACGATGAAGGCGGTCATGCCGTCGCTCTTCTTCGCCACCTGGTCGCGCGGCGTGGTGCGGGCCAGCAGCAGCATCAGATCGGAGTGCTCGACCCGGCTGATCCAGACCTTCTGGCCGTTGACGCGGAAGACATCGCCGTCGCGGACCGCGGTGGTCTTCAGGTTGGTGGTGTCGGTGCCGGTGGTGGGCTCGGTGATGCCGAAGCTCTGCAGGCGCAGGCGGCCGGACGCGATTTCCGGCAGGTAGCGCTGCTTTTGCTCCTCGGAGCCGTGATGCAGTACCGCACCCATGGTGTACATCTGCGCATGACAGGCGCCGGGGTGTCCGCCGGAACGGCTGACCTCTTCCAAGATCGCCGAGGCCTCCTTCAGGCCGAGGCCGGCCCCGCCGTACTCCTCCGGGATCAGGCCGCCCAGGAAGCCGGCATCGGTCAGCGCCTTCACGAAGTCGGTCGGGTAGTCGTGGGTGCTGTCCAGGTTCTTCCAGTAATCCTCGCCGAACTCGGCGCAGAGCTGGGCCACCGAACGGCGGATCTCGTCAATCTCGTAGGACATGACTCTCCTCTCTCCTGCTTGGCAGGAAGATGGTGGCAAAGGCATAGTCAAGAAAAGTAGAAATTTCTGCAGAAACCCTTGCAAAAATGAGAACAGTCTCGCCATGGTCCGCCGTCTGCCCCCGCTGAACGCCGTACGCGCCTTCGAGGCCGCGGCCAGGACCGGCAGCATCCGCGCCGCCGCCGACGAGCAGAACGTCAGCCAGTCGGCGATCAGCCGTCACGTCGCGAACCTGGAGGCCTATCTCGGCGCGGCGCTGTTCCACCGCCACGGCCGGCGCCTGCTGCTGAGCGAAGCCGGGCGGGAGTACCTGCAGCAGGTCGAGACCGCGCTCGATTCCATCGCACGTGCCTCCGAGCATGCCAGCCGCCTGCGCCCGCGCGAGCGGCTCAGCATCTCCGCCCCGCCCAGCCTGACCGGCAACTGGATCCTGCCGCGCCTGCACCGCTTCCTGGAGCAGAACCCCGACCTGGACCTCCGGCTGCTTGACCGCATGACCCACCCGGAGACCGAGGGCGAGGTGGACTGCGCCATCGAATACCGCATCGACACCTCGCCGCGCCTGAAGTCGGAAGCCCTGCTGTCGGACGAGATCGTGCCGATGGCCGCCCCCGCCTATGCCGCGCGCCTTAGCATTGACAGCCTCGACAGCCTGCAACAGGCGACCCTGATCGAGACAGAGCGGCGCCTGGTCTCCTGGACCGACGTGCTGAGCGGTCGTAGCTGGCTCGGCCGCCAGCGGATGCTGACGGTGAGCCTCTCGCTCCATGCGCTGGAGGCCGCGCGGCTGGGCCTCGGCGTGGCGCTGGCCAACCGGCACAACGCCAAGCGCTTCGTGCAGTCCAGCGACCTGGCGATTCCCTTCGAGATCGACCAGGGCCTGCTGCCGCCGCGACCGCGCTACTGGTTCTCGCTGTCGCCGGGCCAAACGGCCAGCGAGAAGGCCCTGCTGTTCCGCGACTGGCTGCGCCAGGAGATCGCGTCGGAGAGTTGAGGGGCACCCTCCCGAGACGGCGCCCCTCGCGTTGGCAGTTGTAGTGCTCTACCGCGGCGTCGAGCGGTAGAGCAGACCGCGCCGGACCACCCGCTCGATCATGCCGTTGGTCAGGTACTCCGGCGTCTCGTGCGGGTCGTAGGCCCCGCCCTCCTGGCCAGGGTAGCCGAGTTGCTTGCGCACCTCGTCGGCCATGTAGTAGCCGCCCGAGGCCGTCAGGCTGAGCGCCTGGAAGGCCGCGGCATCAGCCCTCAGCAGGGCGTTCAATGCCGCGCTGGGCTCGCCCGACTGACAGGCCGCCAGGCCCCGCTTGAAGCCCTCGAGCAGGTCCGGGCGGGCGTCCATCACCTTGTCCAGCAGGTCCCCCTGCACCTCGACCGAACTGGCCGACGGCATCTTGCCGTAGGCCGGGATCAGGTAGTCCGCCAGCTTGGCGAAGAGGGCGCGGTCGCTATCGCTGATCTGCTGAGCCATCATGCGGCCTCCTGATTGCGGCGCTCGTTCACGATGTGGCGCGCCTGACGCAGAGCGACGGTCATCACCGTGGCCGTCGGGTTCACCCCGCCCGAGGTCGGGAAGGTGCTGGCGTCCATGATGTAGAGGTTGGGTACGTCATGCGCCTGGCCCCACTGGTTCACCACCGAGGTCTTGGGGTCGTCGCCCATGGTGGTGGTGCCGATCAGGTGCCAGCCGGTGTCGGGCACCTGGTGCACCACGTTGGTCTCGATCGCACCGGCAGCCTCGACCGCCTCCAGCAAGCGGGCGACGTGGAAGCGCAGCATGTCGTGCGTGTTCTGCGAGACCTTGTAGAGCAACTTGGGCGCCGGGATGCCGTCGGTGTCGGTCAGGTCTGGGTCCAGGATCACCTGGTTCGACTCCTCCGGCAGGTCCTCGCCGATGATGCCCCAGATCAGGCTGTGGCCGAAGCGGCGCTCGACCATCTTGTGCAGGTTCTCGCCCCACATCTCCTCGACGCTGGGCTCGTCGCCCTTGAAGATCTGGCTGCCGACGAAGCTGCTGGAGCTCAAGGGGCCACCGCCCGGCATGGCGCCCCACTTGGCGCCTCGCAGGAAGCCGCGCTTCTCGTCGGTCTCGTAGAACTCGAAGGATTCGATGAGCTGGCCAAAGGGTCCGATCCAGGAGTCCAGCGGATCCTCATAGACCCCCTGCACCGCCGAGAAGGGGTGCATCATCAGCCGCTTGCCGACCATGCCCGAAGAGTTCGCCAGGCCGTCCGGGAAGTGCTTCGACTTGGACAGCAGCAGCAGCCTGGGGGTGCCGATGCCGTTGGCGCAGAGGATCACGATCTTGGCCTTCTGGCGGCGCTCACGGCCGTTGGCGTCGACATAGACCGCGCCGGTAGCAAGCCCACGCTCGTCGACCTCGATCTCGCGCACCCGCGCGCCGGTCACCAGGCGCGCGCCCTGCCGCATCGCGGTCGGCCAGTAGGTGATGTTGGCGGTCGACTTGGCGCCCTCCGGACAGCCGGTCATGCAGGTACCGGTGCGCACGCAGGGGTTCAGGCCGTTCCAGGCCAGCGAGGGAATCGCGTTGGTGCCGGGCCACCAGTGCCAGCCCAGCTTGTCCATGCCCTCGGCCGCCTTCATGCCGGCCTTGCCGATCGGCAGTGCCGGGGTCGGGAAGGCACGCTGCGGCGGATAAGCGGGGTTGCCCGGCAGGCCCGAAACGCCGACCGCATACTCCACCTCCTCCAGGTAGGGCAGCAGGTCCTCGTAGGTGAAGGGCCAGTCCTCGGCCACGCCGTCCATGCTCTTCACCCGGAAGTCGGACGGCAGGAAAGGGGTCCAGTGGCCGGCATAGAGCGTGGTGCTGCCGCCGACCGCCGCGAACATCAGCGGATTGATGTCCGAGTCCTCGGTGTTGATCGGATAGTCGCGCGGCATGTCGCGGACGTTGGGGTTGGGGTGCCAGTTCTTCTGGCTCAGGAGCTCGAAGGCCTGGTCCTTGCCCGGAAAGTCGCTGGGGTCGGGGTTGTAGCCCTGCTCCAGACAGACGACCGAGAAGCCTGCGCCGCTCAGCTCCTTCGCCGCCACCGCGCCCGAGGGGCCGGCGCCGACGATCAGAACGTCGACTTCCTCGCCCCGACGCGGGGCTGTCTGTTTCGCCATGGTTTTCTCCCTTGCCGCCGCTTCCGGCGGACCTTTGTAACCTTGTCTCGTCCCCGACCGCCTCGGGACGCGGGCTACGCGTCCTTCGGGGTCGGGCGGTAGATAGCCCCGCGGTCGATGACCTCCTGGAGCATGCCGTTGGTGACGTACTCCGGCTCGGCATCGGTATCGGCGGGGCGGTTCTCCTGCCCCGGATAGCCGATGAGCGCGCGGATCTTGGGCTGAATGTAGTAGGCGGCCGAGGCCAGGGTGCCGATGGCGCCGAAGGCCTCCGCATCGGTGTCGTTCAGCATCTGCGCCGCCTCGGCCGGGTCCTTGTCCTTGGCCTTGTTCAGGCCGCGGAAGAAGGCCTCGCGCAGGTCGACGCGCAGCTCCACCACACGGTCGAGAATCTCCTTGTGCACCTCTGCCTGGGTGGCCGAGGGCATACCCTCGGCTTCCGGGATCAGGATATCGGCAATGCCCGCGAAGGTGGCTCGGTGGCTGTCGCTGACCATGCTCATGACGCTACCTCCAGGTCTCTGCGATTATCGATCATGTGCTTGGTGCACCTGAGCGCAATGGCGATGATCGTCGCCGTGGGGTTGAAGCCCGAGGAGGTGACGAAGGTGCTGCCGTCGTAGATGTAGAGGTTCGGCACGTCGTGCGCCTTGCCCCACTGGTCGATCACCGAGGTCTTGGGGTCGTTGCCCATGCGGGCGGTCCCCATCAGGTGCCAGCCGCAGTCGCGCATCAGGCGGGTCTCGGTGGTCTCCTTCGCACCGGCCGCATCCATCGCCTCCTTGGCCTTCTCCAGGTGGAAGTCGATCATCTTCTGGGTGTTTTCGGAGTTCTTGTAGATCAGCTTCGGCGAGGGGATGCCGTCGCTGTCGGTCATCTCGTCGTCCAGCACCACCTGGTTGGACTCGTCCGGCAGGTCCTCGGCGATGATTCCCCATTCGAAGGAGCGGCCGAAGATCTTCTTGGTGTTGCGGTGCAGGTTGGCGCCCCAGGCCTCGGCAATCGGCTTGCCGCCGTAGGCCGCGCGCATGCCCAGCGGACCACCGGTCGGCATGCAGTTCCACTTCGCGCCACGCACGAAGCCGCGCTTCTCATCGGTCTCGTACCACTGCATGGAGTGCAGCGACTGACCGGCCGGCCCCAGCCAGCTTTCCAGCGGCTCGTCGAAGTAGCCGGTGACCGCCGCATAGGGATGCATCATCAGGTTGCGGCCGACCAGGCCGGAGCTGTTGGCCAGCCCGTCGGGGAAGTGCTTGGACTTGGACAGCAGCAGCAGGCGCGGCGTGCCGATACCGTTGGAGCACACGATGACCACGCGGGCGCGGATGTGGTGCTCCTGCTCGCTGCGGTCGAGGTAGATCGCACCATCGGCCAGGCCGCGCGCGTTCACCGTGATCTCGCGCACCCGCGCGCCGGTGATGATGACGGCGCCGTCGTTGATCGCGTCGGGCCAGTGGGTGTGGTCCATCGAGGCCTTGGCCTTCTCCGGACAGCCGGTGAGGCAGGTGCCGCGCCGCACGCAGGCATTGCGCCCGCGGTAGGCGCGCGAAGGCACGGCGTTGGGGCCCGGCCACCAGTGCCAGCCCAGCTTGTTCATGCCCTGCGCTGCCTTCATGCCGATCTTGCCGATCGGCATCGGCGGCAGCGGCGGCGCCTTCATCGGCGGGAAGGCCGGATCGCCAGCCAGGCCCGAGACGCCCATCTCGATTTCGGCCTGCTCATAGAAGGGCTCCAGATCCTCGTAGGTGAAGGGCCAGTCGTCGGCCACGCCGTCCAGGCTCTTCACCTTGAAGTCCGACGGCATGAAGCGCTGCCAGTGCGCCGCCCAGAGGATGGTGCTGCCGCCGACGGCGGCGTACATCAGCGGATTGACGTCCGACTCCTCGGTGTTCACCGGGTAGTCGTCGCCCAGCTCGCGGACATTGGGGTTGGGATGCCAGCGCTTCTGCGCCATCAGCTCCCACTCGGGCTTGTCGCCCCAGAACTCGGAATTGTCGACCCAGGTCCCCTGCTCCAGGCAGACCACCTTGAATCCGGCACCGGCTAGATGGCGCGCGGCGATCGAACCCGACGCACCGGCACCGATAATGAGGGCATCTGCGACCTCGCCGCTGGACGCGACATTGGCCATAGGCTTTCCTCCCATATGCTGCTGTTGATCGTTTCGGTGCCGTGGCACCGCTAGAGGTTCCGGCGAGAGCATGCCACAGCCGGAAAGCGGGCGGCAAGATTGTCTACAATTTTGTTGACAGTTTGCCGACCCAGCTCCTTGACTGAGATCCAAGACCCGAGGCCGCAGCGGTCTCTCGGGCTGGATATCCAATGGGAGGATTGATGCATATCGCAGTGATCTTGCGTCTGGTGCCCGATCTGTCGGACGAGCTGGACCTGGCCGAAGATGGGAAGAGCATCGACCGCGAGTGGGTCGGCATCACCGTCAACGAGTTCGACGAGCAGGCCTTGGAAGAAGCCATTATCCTCAAGGAGGCGAGCGGCGCCAAGGTGACCGCGCTGGCGCTGGCCGGCGAGGGCGTGGAACGCATGCTGCAAAGCGCGCTGGCCCGCGGCGCCGATTCAGTGGTGATGCTGGAGTCGAGCGACGAGGAGCACCTCGATTCGCGCGCCGCCGCCCCACTCTTCATGGAAGCGGTACAGGCGCTCGGCGCTGACCTGGTGCTGACTGGCGTGCAGACCATCGAGGACATCTACGGTCAGCTCGCCCCCTACCTGGGTGCGCTGCTCGACTGGCCGCAGGTCAGCGCCGTCAGTGGCGTCCAGCTCGCCGACGGCCGATGCACCCTGCGCCAGGAGTACAGCGGCGGCCGCCAGGCCCTGCTCGAGGTGCAGCTACCCGCTGTGGTCGGCCTGCAGGCGGCCAGCAAGCCGCCGCGCTACGTCTCGGCCAGCAAGCTGAAGGACGCGATCAAGAGCGGCGAGATCTCCGTCCATGCGGTCGCGACCGAGCCGCTGGCTAGCGCCGTCGAGGTCGAGAGCCTGGCGCCGCCCGAGCGCAGCGGCGGTGCCCGCATGCTGGACGAGGATCCGGAAGCGGCCGCTGCCGAGATCCTGAGCGCTCTGGAAGAGCGCGGCCTGCTGCCCCGATGACGCGAAGAGAGCCAGAGACGCCATGACGACTGTACTGGTCCATATTGAACTCGAGGCCGGCGAGATCGCGCCGGTCAGCTATCAGCTCCTCGGTGCGGCGCGCGACCTGGCCGGCGACGGCGGCGCGGTCCATGCAGTGCTGGTGGCCGCCGCGGCGCCGGACCTGGCAGGACAGCTGGGTGCCGCCGACAAGGTCTTCGCTTTCTCCGGCGAGGGCAGCACCGACTATCTGCCTGAGCTGCACCTAAAGGCGCTGGTGGAGGCGACCAAGCAAAGCGGCGCCGACATCGTGCTGACCGCCTACAGCTCCGCCGGCCTGGATCTGGCGGCGGCCACCGCCGCCCGCTGCGAACTCTCGCTCTTGGCCTACTGCCAGGCAGCCCGTCTGGACGGCGAGGCGCTGCGCGCCACCAGCCAGCTCTATGCCGGCCGCCTACTGGCTGAGACCCAGGTGCCGCTGCCGGCCCTGCTGTCAGTCATTCCCGGCGTCTACGACGAGGCCCCCGGCCGGGTGGAAGGCAGCCCGGAGCTGGTCGACCTCGCCGGCAGCCTCGACCTCGGCCAGCCGCGCATGCGAGTGCTCGAGGTGAGCGAGCCCGACTCAGGCGACGTCGACATCACCAAGGCCGAGGCGCTGGTCTCGGTCGGCCGCGGCATCGGCGACGCCGACAGCATCGCCGATGCAGAGGAGCTGGCCGAGTTGCTGGGCGCCGAGATCTCCGGCAGCCGCCCGGTGATCGACGCCGGTTGGCTGCCGAAGAGCCGCCAGGTCGGCAAGTCAGGCATGAAGGTGGCGCCCAAGCTCTACTTCTGCCTCGGCGTCTCCGGCGCACCGGAGCACCTGGAGGGCATGCGCAAGGCGGAGTTCATCATCGCCGTGAACAAGGACCCGGCCGCCCCGATCTTCGAGGTCGCCCACCTCGGCAGCACCTGCGATATCTTCGACCTCTTGCCCGCCCTGACGGAGGGGCTGAAGCAAAGGGCCTCCTAGAGCAGGATGACGACAAATCGAACCGATTTGCCGTCTGAATCCTGCTCTACGGGTTTGAAACATGGAGCAGATTCACGCGATCAGTTGATTCCACCTGATCGCGATCTGCTCTAGCCGACGCAAAAGGGCCTACACATATGAACCACACCCTGTTCTGGCTGGTGGTGCTGGCGGCCCTTGCGGTCGCCGGCTGGCGTTTCTGGCGGGTCTTCCGTCCGCTCGCGGCTGCCGGGCCCGACCCGCGCTGGGATCGGCCGGGCGAGCGGCTGAAGGGCCTGCTCGGCGACGTGGGCAAGCACCGCCGCCTGCTGCAGAAGCGCTACTCCGGCACCCTGCACGCGATGATCTTCGTGTCCTTCCTGGTGCTGTTCAGTGCGATCGTGCAGGCCTTCGGCAGCGGCTTCTTCGAGGGCTTCAGCCTGGCGCCGATCGGCGGCAACACCTGGATCGCCTTGCTGCAGGACATCTTCGCCGTGGTGATGCTGGCCGGCGTGGCGCTGGCCGCCTATCAGCGCTTCGTGATGAAGCCGGCGCGCTTCCGCGGCTCCAACAACCGCGACGCCGGCATCATCTACCTGCTGATCCTCGCCATCGTCGGATTCATGCTGCTGGAGTTCGCCGCCGCCATCGCCGCCGGCGAGGAGCCCTCGTCGGGCTGGCGCCCGATCAGCAGCCTGCTGGCCTCGCTGCTGGAGGGCCTGGGCCTGCAGGGCGAAGCCGCCGCCGGCGCGGAGAAGCTGTTCTTCTGGCTGCACGTAGCCGCGATCCTGGGATTCCTGATCTACATCCCCGGCTCCAAGCACCGCCACATGTTCACCATCTGGCCGAACGTCTTCTTCCGCAACCTCGGAGGCAAGGGGGTGCTGCCGGCGCCCAAGGAGGACCAGCGGCCCGGCCTGAACACGGTCACCGACTTCTCCTGGAAGCACCAGCTCGACCTGCTCTCCTGCACCGAGTGCGGGCGCTGCCAGGCGGCCTGCCCGGCCAATGCCGCCGGCCAACCGCTGAGCCCCAAGGTCCTGATCATGGACCTGCGCGACGCGTTGATGGAGGGCAAGGAGGACGGCCTGCTGGGCATGACCATCTCCGAGCAGACGGTCTGGTCCTGCACCACCTGCCGGGCCTGCATGGAGGTCTGTCCGCTGCACATCGAGCATGTGCCAAAGATCGTCGAGCTGCGCCGCCACCTGGTCGAGGAGACCAAGATCGAGCCGATGCTGCAGGACGCCTTCGCCAACTTGCAGCAGCAAGGCAACTCCTTCGGCAAGGCGCCGCGCCAGCGCGCCCGCTGGACCAAGGACGCCAAGCTGAAGATCAAGGACGCGCGCAAGGAGCCGGTGGACATCCTCTGGTTCGTCGGCGACTACGCCTCCTTCGATCCCAGGGTACAGCCGCTGACGGTGAAGCTGGCCAAGGTGCTAACCGAGGCGGAGGTAGACTTCGGCCTGCTGTTCGATGCCGAGCGCAACAGCGGCAACGACGTGCGCCGTGCCGGCGAGGAGGGGCTCTTCGAGCTGCTGGCCGAGCACAACATGGCCGCGCTCGCCGAGTGCGAGTTCAAGCGCGTCCTGACCGCCGACCCGCACAGCCTGAACGCGCTGAAGCAGGAATACCGCCGGCTGGGTGCCGACTGGACCGTGCTGCACCACAGCCAGCTCCTGCTCTCCTTGTTCGAGGAGGGCAGACTCAGCGCGCCCAAGGTGGCGAAGCGGCGGGTGACCTATCACGACCCCTGCTACCTCGGCCGCTACAACGGCGAGTTCGAGGCGCCGCGCAAGATCATCGGCCACCTGGGCCACGAGCTGGTGGAGATGAAGCGCTGCCGCTCCAACTCCTTCTGCTGCGGTGCCGGCGGCGGCCGCATCTGGATGGACGACAGCGGCATGACCGAGCGGCCGAGCGAGAATCGCATCAAGGAGGCGCTGGAGATCGAGGGCGTGGATACCTTCGTGGTCGCTTGCCCCAAGGACAAGGTCATGTACACCGCCGCCGTCGAGGCGCTGGGCGTCGAGGACCACCTCGCCGTGCTCGACCTGATCGAGCTGGTGACGGAGAAAGCCGAGGCTTAAGCCGACAGGACCCAAGACGAAAAAAAGGGGCGGAGGACCAGCCGGTTCCCCGCCCCTTTTTCAATCGCGCGACGAAAGAGGACGTCAGCCTTCGATCGCAGCCGCGGCCGCCGCGGCGACGGCCTCATCGTCGTCGATGGTGCCGCCGGCGACGCCGACCGCGCCGATCACCTCACCGCCGACGGTGATGGGCTGGCCGCCGCCGAAGACCACCATCGGGTGACGGTGCGAGGTCTCCATGCCGTAGAAGGGACCGCCCGGCTGCACGTACTGGGTGACGTCGCCGGTCTTCATGTTCAGCGAGCGCGCGGTATAGGCCTTGGCCTGGGAGATCTCGATGGAGGCGAGCAGCGCGCCCTCCATACGCTGGAAGGCCAGGAGATTGCGGCCGGCGTCGACCACCGCGATGCTGGACGCCGAAGAGATCTCACGTGCCTTCGCCAGCCCGGCGTCGATCGCCTTGCGGGCCAGGTCTTCCGTCAACTGAGCCATCTGCTTCCTCTCTGAAGTTATGTGGAAAAGTGCTCTATTCGGCCGCCTCGCGGGGCCGGCCGCCGAGGGACAGCGTGATCAGCTGGTCCTCGGTACAGTCCTTCGTCTCGCCGCGGTGCACGGCCAGGCCGTCGTGAATCACCAGCACCGTCTCCGACAGCGACAGGATCTCCTCGATAGAGGAGCTGATGACGATCACCGCGGCACCGTCCTTCGCCGCCTGCAGGATGATGTCGTAGATCTCCTTGATCGCACCCACGTCGACGCCGGAGGTCGGCTCGACGAAGATGAAGACGTCGGCCTCGGCCTTCAGCCACTTGCCGATCACCGCCTTCTGCTGGTTGCCGCCGGAGAAGAGCTTCACCGGCTTCATCGGTTGATGGGGATGAACCTTGAGCCGCGACATGACGCTGTCGGCGTAGCTCATCTCCATGCTCTGGCGGATCAGCCCCAGGCGCGAGAGCGAGTCCAGCACCGGCAGGCAGACGTTGGTCGCGATCGAGAGGTTGGGGAAGAGCGCCTGCTTGCGCCGATCCTCCGGAATCAGCGCGATGCCGGCAGAGCGGGAGGCCGAGGGCGTCCCGATCTTCACCACACGGCCCTTGACCGAGATGCTGCCCTCGTGGGCGACGATCCCGCCCAGCGCACGTTCCACCTGGTCCATACCGCCGCCCACGGGGCCAGTGATCCCCAGGACCTCGCCGGCATTGACGATGAAGGACAGCGGGGCCAGGCCGACGGTCGCCAGGTCGCGCACCTCCAGCACCGGGCGATCGGTCTTGTGCCCGGCATTGACCGTCTCCAGGTCCTTCTTGCTGCGGTCGACCATCAGCTCGGTCACCCGTTCCTCGGTGATCTCGGCGTGGTCCAGGGTGGCGGAGACCAGGCCGCCCTTCAGGATGGTGATGCGCTCGCAGATCTGCTTGATCTCGCCCAGGCGGTGCGAGATGTAGACGATGGTGATCCCCTCGGCCTTGAAGCGATGGATCAGCTTGAACAGCAGGTCCACCTCGTTGGCCGAGAGCCGCGCCGTCGGCTCGTCCAGCACGATCAGCTTGTAGCGGCGGTGGAACAGGGTCGCCAGGGTGACGAGCTGCATCTCCGCCGCCGAGAGCGAGGCGGCCGGCCGCCGCACGTCGATGTTGATGCCGATCTCGTCGAAGATCGCCTGGGCCTCGCGGTGGATCGCGTTGCGGCTGACGAAGAAGCCGCCGGGCTCGTTGCCCAGCACCACGTTCTCGCTCACCGTGAAGCCGCCGCAGAGCTCCGCGTCCTGGTAGACCGCCCCCAGGCCCAGCCCGTGCGCGTCCTCCGGGCTGTTGATCTTCACCGGTTGGCCTTCCAGCACGATCTCCCCGCCGGACAGCGAATAGACGCCGGTCAGGATCTTGATCAGGGTCGACTTGCCGGCGCCGTTGCCGCCCAGCAGGCCGTGCACCTCACCCCGCTTGAAGTTGAGGGACACGCCCTTCAGGACCTTGGTGCCGCTGAAGGACTTCTCGATCGCCTTCAGCTCGACGAGAGGCTGCTCGCTCATGTCTCTGCCCTCGCCGCCGCCTAGATGAACTTCAGGTGGATCTCTTCACGGTTCAGCATCGCGTTGGCGCCGACCGCGAGAATGAGCACCAGACCGGCGAAGAGCTGACGGAAGGCATAGGGGAAGCCCACCATGTTCATGCCGGAGTTCACCATGTAGATGAAGAAGACGCCCAGCAGGGTCCCCAGGATGTGCGGCTTGCCCTTGCCCAGCACCGTGGCGCCGAGGAAGACCGCGGCAAAGGCCTCCAGCAGGTAGCCCTCGCCGCCCACCGGCTGCGCCGAGGAGGAGATCGAGGTCAGGATCACGCCGCCGATGCCGGCGATCAGTGCCGACAGCATGAAGGCGACGATGACCCAGTGATAGACCTTGATGCCGGAGTAGAAGGCGGCCCAGGGGTTGTCGCCGACGGCGACGATGTAATGGCCGATCTTGGTCTTGGTCGCCACGATGTGGGCGATCAGGAAGACCAGCAGCAGGATGATCACCGGCACCGCCAGGTTAAAGTCGAAGATCGGCGCCTTGCCCTGGCCGATGAAGCGGAAACCCGTCTCCTGATAGTCGACCGCCACCTGGTAGCCGTCGGTCAGGTAGATGTTGATGCCGCCCAGCACGAACATCATGCCCAGGGTCACGACGATGCCCGAGAGCCGGCCATAGGTGACCAGGATGCCGTTCACCAGACCGATGAACATGGCCACAGCCAGCGCGATCACGATCGCGACCCAGGGGCCGACCAGGGGGATCATGAAGGCGCAGACGATCGAGGTGGTGGTGACGCAGAGCCCGACCGAGAGATCGAAGCTACCGACGATCACCACGTAGGTCAGCCCCATGGAGACCATGCAGCTCACGATCATCGAGAAAAGGATGTTGTTGAAGTTGGATAGGGTCAGGAACCAGGGCGAGGCGAAGGAGAAGCCGATCGCCACCAGCACGATGACGACGATCGTCCCCCAGCGCCTGAGCAGCCTGATCAGCAAGCTCTCCCCCGGCTGCGCGGCCTGACTTCCCGTTGCGGCCACGCCCGCGCTCTTTACCTCTGTCCCTGCTGCCGACATCTCTTCCGCTCCTACTGGCCCCCGCCCTGTGGCGATTTAGTTATAGACGCCGCCATCGATGGTGATGGCCTGCCCGGTCATGTACGTGGACTCGTCAGAGCAAAGGTATACGAACATCGGTGCAATGTCTGTGGGCACCCCCTGCCGGCCGAGCGGGACGATGGTCTTGACCACCTCTTCCTGTTGCTTGCGACCGCCCATGAAATCGATCGCCGGGTTGTTGAAGGGCGTGTCGACCCAGCCCGGGCAGATGGTATTCACCCGGATCCGATCGGGCGCCAGCTCCATGGCGAGCGCGGTGCCGAAGGCGATCACGGCGCCCTTGGACGCGGAGTAGGCCGTCATCCCCGGTCCGCCGCGTTGGCCGGCCAGCGAGGAGGTGTTGACGATCGAACCGCCGCCGGCAGCCCTGAGGTGCGGTACGGCATACTTGGCGCCGAAGAAGTGCGCCCGGGAATTGACCGCAAAGAGTGCGTCCCACTTGGCCTGCTCGAAGTCTGTCACCGAACCGGAGTGCTGCAGGCCGGCGTTCTGGCAGAGCGCGTCGAGACCGCCGAGCCAGGCCACGGCCTTCTCGATCATCTCGGCGACCGCGCTCTCGCTGGTCACGTCGCAGGGCAGGAAGTGGGCCTGGTCGCCCAGCTCGGCTGCGGTCTTGGCCCCCTTCTCCTGATTGAGGTCGACCACGACGACGCGTGCGCCCTCGGCGACGAAGCTCTCCGCCGCCGCCTTGCCGATGTTGTCGGCCGCACCCGTGATGATAATCCGCTTGCCGTCCAGGCGTCCGCCCATAGGTCCTGTCTCTCCTTCGGTTGCTGTCTACTTGCTGCTTGCCTGTTCGGCGGCTGCGATATCGGATAGAAGCGCGCCGCCGCGCCCCCAGTGGTCCGTCGGGACCTCGTTGATGATCACGTGGACTCGGTCCTCGGCAGCACCGCAGACCTCGACCAGGTCCTGGGTGATGCGCCTGACCAGCTCGCGCCGCTCGGTCGGGGTTCGCCCCTCTTTGATGTGCACCTGCACCACCGGCATCGCCGTCTCCTCCTGAACGTTTAAGGCCCTGGAAAAAGGCGGGCGGCGTCCCCCTTTGGAGGAACGCCGCCCGTCCGGGAGACCCGACTTAGCCGCCGTACTCCTTCAGGAGGGCGATCGCCTGCTTGTCCATCTCCTGCACCTCGGCCAGCGCGGCGGCGGCCTCGGACTGCACGATCGCGGTCACCGGCACCTGATAGACATGGTTCGGCACGTCCTCGTCGCGGCCGAGCGCCATCGCCAGTTCGGCCGTCTTCTTACCCATCAGATGCCAGGGCACGTCGGTCGAGAAGACGATCGGATAGTCGCCCGAGGCCATGGCCTGGAGGAACTGGTCCGAGAAGTAGTGGTTGTAGAGGATCACGTCGTCGCGACCCATCTGCTGCATCGCCTGGCCGGCGCCGATGGTCAGCGGCCACCACCAGGAAATCAGCCCGTTGACGGAACCCGGCTCGGGATGGGCCTGCAGCAGCGAGAGCATGTTCTCGCGCCCCTTGGAGATCTGGTCCTGCGTCGAGACGGTGCCCGGCATGAAGGGCAGCATCTTCATGCGCGGCTCATACTTCGTCATGAGGTCGAGCATGTCGGCCTCCATGTCGAAGGGGGTGTAGAAGCCCTTGTCCTCGGCGGTCTGCACCAGGGTGCCCTGACGCTGCAGGTCGTTCTGCACGAAATAGCCGAGCGTCGTTGCCGTCGCCCAGGTATCCTCGGTCACGGCTGGGGAGTCCTTGGCCGGAACCGCGAAGCCGACGGTCTTGATGCCGCGCTCGTGCGCCTCGTCGACGATGTAGGCGGTCTCGGACTCGAGCGAGTAGATGCCGAGGCAGAGCACGTCGATGTCGCGGTCCAGAAGCGCGCGCTCGGATTCCTGCTCGCTGGCCTTGGAGGGCTTGCCGCGCACGCAGACCGGCTCACCGCCCATCTCGAGCACGGTCTTCACCAACTGCCAGCAGCCACGCCGCCAGGGCTGGTTGAAGGGGCCGTAGTTCAGCGGAATGCCGACGCGGACCTTCTTGCCGCTCTGCGCGACCTGGATCTCGTTCGCATCGGCCGGGTTCAGCAGCGAGCCCGCGGCCAGGCTGGCGCCCGCCGCACCGGAGGCCGCCAGGAAGGTCCGACGGGACACCTGGGCGAACTCCTTGGCTTCCACGAGCAGCTTCTTACGCTCTTTTTCGTTCAACATGGACTGGTCTCCCTTTGGGTCTGCTATGGCGAGAGTCCGATCTCCCTGGTCTTCGCCTTATAGTGCGCAGCCGGCGGTTAGGTGCCGGCCACGCCGATCTGGCGATGCAGGAAGTCCTGCATCACCCGGTTGAAGCGTTCCGCTTGTTCGATGTTCGGCAGGTGCGCCGACTCGGGAAGGATGTGCAGCTCCGACCCGGCGATGGCCCGGTGCAGGGCCTCGGCGACCGAGGGCGGCGTCGAGGGGTCTTCGGCCCCGACGATCACGCAGGTCGGCAGCGCGATCCGCGCCAGCAGCGGCGTCAGCGCCATGTCCCGGATCGCGCAGGCACAGCCGACGAAACCGGCCAGCGGCGTCGCGGCGATCATCTCCCGCACCCGCTGCAGCTCGTCCGGGGCACGCTCGGCGAAGGCGGGGGTGAACCAGCGTGCCAGGGTGCCTTCCACCACCGAGGCCATGCCCTGGTCCCGAACCTGGGCGATGCGCTCGTCCCAGACGCCCGAGGGCATCTCGCTGGCGGTGTCGCAGAGGGTGAGCGAAAGGATGCGGTCGCTCGCCTCGGCGCCCAGCCATTGGCCGGTCATGCCGCCCAGCGAGAGGCCGACGAAGTGCGCCTTCTCGACGCCGAAGTGATCCAGGACCGCCAGGCAATCGCGGCCTAGATCCGCCATCGAGTAGGCAGTCTCTGGCGCCTCACTGCCACCGTGGCCGCGGGTGTCGTAGCGGATGACTCGGAAACGCGGAAGAAGGCAGGACAGCTGCGCGTCCCACATCCGATGATTGCTGGCAAGACTGTTGCTGAACACTACCGCCGGCAGACTCGCGTCGCCGTCGGACCGGCACGCGAGGCTTGCGCCTCTTGCCTCTGCAAACTCCATCCGTCCCCTCCGTTGCGCCCCTCTCCGGCGGCGCGCAAATCGATGGGTCGGCCCACGCGACACGAAGGCCGACCCATCGTCGCTTTGTTAGGCACTCAGCCTCACTTCTCGGCGACACGATTGTCAACAATTTTGTCGTGAATTGCCGAAGCCGTCGAGATCCGCTATCTTAGGCTTGCTTGGCCGTGTGATCCTGCGGCCCGGGCGTGTTGCTGCGACCTGCTCTGCAAGCCAGAGCATAGCCTTGCATGTGAAACGTTTTTGGCGGCAAGGAACTGGAGACGGACTTGGCAAATCGAGACGGCGATAACCAGCTGCATGCACTTGTAGACAACATCAAGCAGGAGATCATCTTCGGTCGCCTGCGGCCGCGCGAACGGCTGATCGAAGACGAACTGAGCCAGCGCTTCGGCGCCTCACGCCATCTGGTCAGAAGTGCTTTTGCAGAGCTGCAGCAGATGGGCCTCTTGACCCGGCGGCCGAACAAGGGCGCGGTCGTGCGCGATTTTGCCCCAGAAGAGGTCGATGAGATCTACGAGATGCGGGCCCTCCTGCAGGCGGAGGCGGCGAGCCGGATCCCGCTGCCGCCGGACCCGGAGCTGGTGGAAGAGCTGGAGCGGATCCACGCCGCCTACGAGTTCGAGGTCGCGGCGCGCAACCTGAAGCGGGTCTGCGTGCTGAACAACGCCTTCCACCACACCATCTTCAGCGCCTGCGACAATCACTGCCTCAGCGGCATGATCCAGCGCATCTGGACCGAGACCCTGGGCATCCGCTGCTATGCCATCGGCGACCCCCTGCTGCTGGAGCGCTCGCTGGGCGAGCACCGCGAGATGCTGGATGCCTTGAAGGCCGGTGACCGGCAGAAGCTCGTGCGGCTTTGCGTCGAACACATCTGGCCGGCGCTGGAGGCCTACAAGGCCGCGCATGGCGGCTGGAAGTCCTCGCCCCGCATGGAGGCCCTGGCGCTGCCCCTGAAGCTGGCGGCCTCGCGCTGACCTGGAGCAGATCGCGATCAGGTGGAATTACCTGATCGCGTGAATCTGCTCTATCTTTCGAATTAGTAGAGCAGGATTCAGACAACAAATCGTTTCGATTTGACGTCATCCTGCTCTAGAGGCCCCGGCCTCATCCGACGAGAACAGAGTCAATTTCGAGGGGAAGGATGCCCGAGGGCAAGATCCTGGGCCAGCCGGTGCGGCGGCTCGAAGACGAGCGACTGCTACGCGGCGAGGCCCGCTTTGCCGACGACCTCCGCCTGGCCGGTGCGCTGCACGCGGTCTTCCTGCGCTCACCCCATCCCCATGCCGAGATCCTCGGCATAGAGGTCGATGCTGCCAGGACCGCGCCCGGAGTCGTGGCGGTCCTGACCGCGGCGGAGCTGGCGGCCGACGGTGTCGGTCCCCTGCCCTTCTTCAGCACCATTGCCGGAGCCGACGGCAACCCGGTCTCAGTCCCACCTTGCCACGGCCTGGCCGAGGGGTGCGTCCGCCATGTCGGCGAACCGCTGGCCTGCGTGATTGCCGAGGATGCGAACGAGGCGCGCGACGCGCTGGAGCTGATCGAGGTCGACTACGCCCCCCTGCCGCACCTGGTGGACACCGCAGATGCGGTCGCGGAGACCGCACCCGAACTCTGGCCCGGCGCGCCCGGCAATGTCGCCGGCCTCTACGAGATCGGCAGCGCCCAGCAGTGGGAGGAAGCCTGCGCCCTGGCCGACCACCAGGTGACCCTGGGCCTGGTCAACAACCGGATCGTGGTCCACCCGATGGAGCCGCGTGCCGCGCTGGCGCTCTACGAGGCGGAGAGCGAGAGCTTTCGACTGCTCTGCGGCAGTCAGGCCGCGCATCTCAGTCGTGACCTGCTGGCCCAGGCGCTGGGCATCGCCAAGGGGAATCTGGTCCTGGAGGTGCAGGACGTGGGCGGCGGTTTCGGCGCCCGCATCACGCCCTACCGCGAGGACCTGGTGTTGCTGGCGGCCGCACGCCGGGCGGGACGGCCGGTGCGCTGGCGGGCAGAGCGCAGCGAGGCCTTCCTCTCCGACGGCCAGGGCCGCGACCAGGTGGCGGAGGTCGGCCTGGCGCTCAGCAAGGAGGGGCGCATTCTCGGCTACCGAGCCGATATCCTGGCCAACCTCGGCGCCACGCCCACCCCCTTCGGCATTCCCATCGTCTCCACCACCGGCCACCGCATCGTCACCGGCGTCTACGACATCGAGCGGGTCCACCTGCGCCTGCGCTGCGTGCTGACCAACAGCGTGCCGACCGGCCCCTATCGCGGCGCCGGCCGGCCGGAGACCATCCACCGGCTGGAGCGCCTCATCGACATCGCCGCCCGGCGGCTGGGCCTCGACCCGGTGGCGGTGCGCCGGCTGAACTTGATCCCGCCGGAGCTGCTGCCCTATCGCAATGCGGCCGGCTGGACCTACGACTCGGGCAACTTTCCGGCCCTGCTGGACAAGGCCCTGGATCTGGCCGACTGGGCGGGCTTCCCCGCGCGCCGGCAGGAGAGCGCGTCGCGCGGCCTGCTGCGCGGCCGCGGGCTCTGCTGCCACATCGATACCACCAGCGGCGTCAGCCTGGAGGAGGAGGTCCTGGTCCGCCTCGACGCCGACGGGCTGGTGACCGCCTTCAGCGGAACCCAGGCGATCGGCCAGGGGCTGGGCACGGCCTACGCGCAGATCCTGGCCGAACAGCTCGGTCTGTCGCTGGACCGCATCCGCCTGGTGCAGGGCGACACCGAGCGGGTCGCCAGCGGCGGCGGCACCTACGGCTCGCGCTCGCTCCTGACCGGTGGCAGCGCCCTCAAGGTGGCGGCCGACACCCTGGCACAGCAGCTACTCGACCTGGCGAGCCCGCTGCTGGAGGCCGAGGTGAGCGACCTGGTGCTGGAGGGCGATGCGGTCCGGGTCGCCGGCACCGACCGGCTGATCCCGCTGGGCGAGCTGGCCGGCCGCCAGCCAGAGCGTCACGTCCTGGCCCGCGGGCGGCAAGAGGCTCCCTACACCTTCCCCAACGGCTGCTGCATCGTCGAGGTCGAGGTGGAGCCGGAGACCGGCTGCATCCGGGTCGATCGGGTGACGACCCTGGACGATGTCGGCCTGGCGGTGAACCCGCTGCTGATCGAGGGCCAGATGCACGGCGGCATCGCGCAGGGCATCGGCCAGGCCCTGCTTGAGGACAGCATCTACGATCGCGAGAGCGGGCAACTCGTGACCGGCAGCCTGCTGGACTATACCCTGCCGCGCGCCGACGAGCTGCCGAGCTTCGCCTGTCATCATGACGAGCGCTGGCCGACCGCGACCAACCCGCTGGGCGCCAAGGGCGCGGGCGAGAGCGGCGCCATCTGCACCCCGCCGGCCGTGGTCTCGGCCGTGGTCGACGCGCTCGCGGACTACGGCGTCGAGCATCTGGAGATGCCGATTAGCTCCGAGCAGGTCTGGCGGATCGTCGGGGGACGGAAGTCCAGCTAAGGCCCCACGAGGGCTCTCCCTAGCGCAGACCGCGAACACCCGACGCTCGCGGTCTTGCCAATTCTCCGATACCAGCCGGATGCTGCGGTTGCCCTCCCACTAATCCTCATGTAATATTTTCCTCAAGACCAAGATAAATACAAGATATCTTGGTTGAAAGCGCCCGTTAACGCCTTGATTGAGGAGAACTCACAATGATACGCACCTTTAATTGCCCTAGGACGTTAGCTGGCGCGATCCTTTCACTCGGAATGCTGGCGTTGTTGACCCCAGCATATGCAGGAGACTATGAAGAAGCGCTAAAAGACGTCACGCAGGTCAAGGCCGTCTTCGATTACACACAAAAATCCGCGAAGGTTTCCAACATATTGGTATGGCCTATTCAGAACGTCTATGAAGATGAGACCGTAAGGTCCCTGCCCAACCCCCCGATGGCGGCAGTGGTGTTCCACGGTCCTGCGGTGAAGCTCCTCTCGACCGACCCGGCCCATCATGAAGGCCAGGACCCGGCAGAGGTGAAGAAGTTCCAGGACGCGCTCACCCAGATGAAGGCATCCGGCGTTCAGCTCGAGGTCTGCTCCTACGCCCTGAAGGTGACGAAGGTCGATCCTGACACCGTCATCGCCGCTGTCACCAAGGTGCCCAACGGCTTCGTGTCGGTCGTAGGCTACCAGGCGCAGGGCTACGAAGTGGTCCGGATTCCCTAGGTCACCGGCTCATAAATCGCATCCAGATTCGGGAGCCTGCGAGTTTGACAAGAGCGAGATAGTTTTCGGCATGCCTCTCGCATCTGGTTGCGATAGCCCCGAGACTCTTCAACTTTCTGAAGAAGCACTCGACAAGATTTCTCTGCCGGTAGAGGTGAACGTCAAAGCAGGGAAAATGAACCCGACCGGGCATAGGCTTCATGTTGGCAAGAGCACCCCGCTACGACCATCATGAGCCTGCCCGGGCGTGAGCTTCAGGTTGCAGCAGATCGTGTAGGGGCCGTAGCGGTCGGGAATATCCGATCACGGCGATCCACTGCGCAGCCGCTCAGCCGTAGAGCGCCTCGATCTCTCCGGCGTACTTCTCTGCAATGTTGCTGCGGCGAACCTTCATGGTCGCCGTGACCTCGTCGTCGTCGTGGTCAAGCTCCTTGGTCAGGAGATGGAACTTGCGGACGTTGGCGACCGGCGCCAGGCCGTTGTTTGCCTTGCCGACCTCCGCCTCGATCAGGGCCTTGACCTTGGGGTTTTCTGCCAGGTTGCGGAAGTTGGTGTAGGCGAGCCGCTGTTCCTCCGCCCACTTGCCGACGGTTTCCAGGTCGATCTGGATCAGTGCCGAGACGAAGCGCCGGCGCTCGCCGATGACGATGCACTCCTTGATGTAGGGGCTGGCCTTCATCGCGTTCTCGATCTCGGTCGGGCTCAGGTTCTTGCCCCCGGCGGTGATCATGATGTCCTTCAGCCTGTCGACTATGCGGTACTGGCCGCCTTCGTCCTCCTCGACCACGTCACCGGTGTGCAGCCAGCCCACGCGGATCGCCTCGGCGGTCTTCTCCGGATCTTTATAGTAGCCCTCGAAGACCATGGGACCGCGCACCAGAAGCTCACCGGCCGCGCCGATCCGGCATTCGGCTCCGACCACCGGGATGCCGACGGCGCCGACCACGACGTCGACTACCCGCTGGCCGGTGACCATGCCCGTGGTTTCGGTCTGACCATAGACCTCGACCAGCGGCAGGCCGATGGTTCGGAAGTAGCTGACGATTCCCGGCGGCACCGGCGCGGCGCCGGTCATCACCACCTCTGCCCGGCGCAGGCCGATGAAGTTCTGCAGCGCGCGGAAGACCAGCAGGTACCAGAAGGTGAAGGTGAGCCGTTGGCCCAGGGTCCGGCGGCCGGGGGAAAGCTCGGCCAAAGGGGCGCAGACGGCGAGCGCCCGCTCGTAGAGCCTGCGCCGCAGCGGGCCAGCCTCCATCATCTTCACGTGGATGGCGCTGTGCAGCTTTTCCCAGATCCTGGGCACGCCCAGGAAGGCAGTGGGAGCGACCTCGCGCAGATTCTCCTGCACGGTGCGAAGGCTCTCGCCGAAGTTCACAGTGCCGCCGGCGTAAAGGGGGCCAATGGTGGTGAAGAGCTGTTCGGCGATATGGCAGAGCGGCAGGTAGGAGAGGTGGGTGCTGTGCGGGCCCTCGCCCAGGCGTTCGATGATGGCGGCGGCCTCGGCACGCATGTTGCGCCAGGAGAGCATCGCCCCCTTCGGCATACCGGTGGAGCCCGAGGTGTAGACCATCAGCGCGATCTCGCCCATCGTCTGTGCCTCGACCCGACGCTCGATCTCCGCCGGGTCGCGGGTGCGGCCCCTCTCCTCGACCTCGGCAAAAGAGAGGATCATCGGGTCGCGGTAGTGGCGCAGACCCTTCATGTCGATGACCACGATGTGCTTCAGCTTGGGCAGGCGCTCACGGGTCTCCAGCACCTTGTCCGTTTGCTCCTGGTCCTCGCAGACCACCACCTCGGCATCGGAGTGCGCGATGACGTAGGCCACCTCCGCTGCCGGGCTGGTCGGATAGACGCCAACAGTGACCGCGCCGACCGCGCCGGCACCGAACTGCGCCAGCACCCACTCGGCCCGGTTCTCTGAGAGGATCGCCAGGTGCCCGCCCGGCGGCAGTCCCAGCGCCTCCAGTCCCAGGCCGAAGGCGCGGGCACGCTCCCAGTAGTCGGACCAGGAGATCGGGTTCCAGATGCCGAAGTCCTTCTGGCGCAAGGCGGTGCGCGTCGGCGTCTCCAGGGCGCGCCGGCGTAGCATCTGGACCATGGTCTGCTCGGGCAGCTCCTGCATCATCGGCCTCACGAAAGCCAGCGCTTGCGGCGCTTGTAGTGTTTGACCTCGCGATAGTTGCGGGCGCTGCCTTCCTCGCCCATACCGAGGTAGAACTCGCGCACGTCGGCATCGCCCATCAGCCTCTCGGTCGGCCCGTCGATGACGATGCGTCCCATCTCCATGATGTAGGCGTAGGAGGCGAGGGCGAAGGCCATGGCGGCGTTCTGCTCCACCACCAGCATCGAGGTGCCCTGCTGTGCGTTGATGCGCGCCAGCACGCCGAAGATCTCTTCGGTCAGAAGCGGCGAGAGCCCGAGCGATGGCTCGTCGAGCAAGATGATCCTGGGCTTGGCAATCAGGCTGCGGCCGATGGCCAGCATCTGCTGCTCGCCGCCGGAGAGATATCCGGCGAGGCCGCGCCGCCGCTCACGCAGCCGCGGGAAGTAGTCATAGACCATCTCGAAGTCGGCGGCGGAGGCGCCGGCGCGCGAGTAGGTCGCCGCGGTCAGGTTCTCCTCCACCGTCAGGTCCTCGAAGACGTGCCGACCTTCCATCACGTGCGACATGCCGCGATGCACCAGCTCATGCGGTTTCGCGCCCCCGAGCGGGGTGCCGTCGAAGAGGATCTCGCCGGCCGTCACCGCGCCGTTCTCCAGCTCCAGCAGTCTGGAGATCGCCTTCAGGCTGGTGGTCTTGCCGGCACCGTTCGCCCCCAGCAGCGCCACCACCTCTCCCTTGGGTACGCTGAGCGACAGCCCGCGCAGAACCTGGACCGTGTGGTTGTAGACCACCTCGATGTTGTTGACCTCGAGGATGTTCGACGCGGGCGCGCCGGTCTTGCCGCCGTCCTCCGGGGCCATGGCCCCGGAGGTGCTGCCCGCCGCTGGCGGTGCGGTCATGCTAGTTGCCGGACTGGTCCAGACGGATCCAGTCGGAGGCCGGCACCATCTTCTGCTGGGCGACGTCGGCCCGGTAGATGCGGCCCACCGGGATGGAATTGCCGGGGATCGAGATCGGAACGCCGATGATGCCGCCGGTGTCGAAGTCCGTCAGGCCGTTTAGGGCGGCCTTCAAGTTCTTGCCGTTCAGCTCTTGGCCGGCGACCAGGGTCCGCTTCACCGCTTCGGTCATCAGCATGGCGGTGAGGAAGCCCTGCATGTAGGCCGTCGACTGGTACTCCGGACGCATCTCGCGGATCTTCGCCAGCATCGGCGCGTCGGCCGCATCGTCGTAGTAGTAGCGGTAGGGCATGATCCCCATGAAGCCGTCGCCCGCTTCGCCCATCCGCATGACGGTCGAGCTGTCCATGCTCCAGAAAGTCCCCATGAACTTGGAGGTGAGGCCCATCTGCTTGGCCTGCTGGATGAATTCGGGGATCGGAGCCAGGACGTAGCCGTGGAAGATGGTGTAGTCCGGCCGCGCCCGGCGCAGCTTCAACACCTCTGTCGAGACGTCGACCGAGCCAGGCGCTGTGACGATGCGCTCGACCACATCCAGTCCCAAGGCACCGGCCCTGGCCACGCTGGCCTCGATGGGATCGCGCCCGAACTCGGTATCGGAGTTGACGAAGGCGACCTTGGCACCCGGCTTCTCCTTGGCAATGTATTCCAGCAGGATACCCACCATCTCGGTGTAGTCGGGGCCGGCCATGAACTGCAGCGGGAAGGTCTCCGGATCGTTGATCTCGGAGGCGAAGGAGGCGCCGGCCATGATCGCCTTGCCGTAGCCGTCTAGCTGCGCGTTGATGGTCTTCGAGAAGGCGGTCGAGTCGCCGTAGTAGAGGTTCGGGCTGTATTCCGCGGTGATCTTGTTGAAGGCGGCGACCGAGGCGTCGACCTTGTAGGCCGTGTCCTCGGGCACGTACTTCAGCATGTGGCCCTCTATCCCGCCGGCGTCGTTGGTGATCTTCACCCAGTCCTGGATGCCCTTATGGATACCCTCGCCGGCAAAGGCGAAGACGCCGGTCAAGGGAACCGAAGCGCCCAGCACGATCTCGTCGGCCGCCTGCGCCGGCCCGGCCGCACCGCCCAGCAGGGCCAGGGCGCCGGCCGTCGCAGCCAATCCCAGGGCTCCTCCCAGGGTTCTTCTCCGTGTCATCTTTGTCATTCTATCCTCCCGTTCTCATCGGTTAGCCCGCACCCTTTTTGGGGCGGGCGCGTTGCGGCCGCTCAGGTCCTGAACGGCCAAAGGTGGAAAAAGCGCCTGATGCGGCGCCAGATCTCGGCCAGCCCCTGCGGCTCGAGGATCAGGAATCCGACGATCAGCGCGCCGAAGACGATAGTGCGCACCGGCGACAGCAAGGCGACGGCATCCGGCACGAAGGGCGCCAGCCAGCCCACGGCGATCTTCAGGGCCTCGGGCACCAGGGTCATGAAGATGGCCCCCAGGATGCCGCCCAGGATCGAGCCCATGCCGCCGACGATGATCGCCGCCAGGAAGAAGATCGACATCAGCAGCGGGAAGCTCTCCGGCGTCACCACCCGGAAGAAGTAGGCCCAAAGGCCGCCGGCGACGCCGGCGTAGAAGCTGGAGAGCCCAAAGCTGATCAGCTTGTAGCGCAACAGGGGAATGCCCAGCACCTCGGCCGAGATGTCCCGATCGCGAATCGCGATGAAGGCGCGGCCGATGCGCGTGCGGAAGAGGTTGGTCGCCCCCAGCACCATCAAGGCGCTGACCGGCACGATCAGCCAGTAGAGTTCCTCCGGCTGGTCCAGCGACACGCCGAACAGGCTGGCCGGCGGCAGCGAGAGCCCGGTGACTCCGCCGGTGACCGCGGTCCAGTTCTGGAACACGAAGTGCAGGATCACCGAGGCAGCGATGGTGGCGATCGCCAGGTAGAGGCCCTTCACCCTGAGGCTCGGCACGCCCACGATCATCCCCACCAGCCCGGCGACGACGCCGCCCACGGGCAGGTTCAGGAAGAACGGGGTGCCCAGGTTGATCTCCATCCAGGCGACGGTATAGGCGCCGACCCCCATGAAGGCGGCTTGGCCGATGCTGACCAGGCCGGTGAACCCGGTCAGGATGTTGAGACCGGTGGCGGAGGCGACGTTGATGGCCACGAGACAGGCGAGATAGACCCAGTAGGGTCCGGCAACGAAGGGAAAGATCAGCAGGATCGCGGCCAGCAATGCCAGCCCCAGCCGCTGGTCGTTGTTCTGCAGCAGCGCCTCGTCGGCGGCGTAGCTTTCCTTGGCCTCGCCGATCCGCATAGCCCTAGAGCCTCTCGATCTCGTGGGTGCCGAACAGGCCGTAGGGGCGGATCATCAGCACGACGACCAGCAGCGAGAAGGTGATCAGCGGTCTGTACTCGCCGCCCAGGTAGGCGGCCGCCCAGGCCTCGAAGAGGCCGACCAGGAGTCCGGCGAGGAGGGCGCCGATCACGCTGTCGAGGCCGCCGACGATCACCACCACCAACACCGACAGCCCGAAGGCGCCCATGACCGGCGAGATGCCGCCGATGGCGCCCACCAGCAGGCCGGCACCCGCGGCGATGACGCAGCCGATGATCCAGGCCAGGGAAAAGACGCGCGGCACGTTGATGCCGACGGAGTAAGCCGCTGCCTGGTCGCCCGCGGTGGCACGCAGGGCGACGCCACCGCGCCAGTAGCGGAAGAGGACCAGGAAGCCGCCGACCACCACGGCGGCGACGGCGAAGGCGGTGGCAATCTTGGCCGAGACGTAGGCCTCGCCCAGGAAGAGTGGTGTGCTCGGCAGGAACTCCGGTAGCCGCAAGGGGTTTGCGCCCCAGACCAGCTCCACCAGCCCGACCAGGATGCTGCCCAGGCCGATCGTCAGCATGAAGACGCTGATCGGACTCTCGCCCAGCATGGGCCGGATCAGGATACGCTCGATCAGCCCGCCGCTGGCGCCGGCCGCGACCAGCGCCAGCAGGATCGCCAGCCAGCTCGGCAGGGCCATCCCGGCGGCGAAGCCGAAGAAGAGGTAGGCGCCCAGCATCAAAAGCTCGCCGATCGCCAGGTTCACCACCTTGGTCGCCTTGTAGATCAGGACGAAGGCGATGCCGGCCAGGGCATAGAGACCGCCCGAGCCCAGGCCGGCCAGCGAAACCTCGGTGAAGAAGAGCCAGTCCATCAGGCGGCCCCCCGCGCCTCTTGCACGCGGCGGCGCAGCTCCTCGACGTCGCCGGAGCCGAGATAGGCCTCGATCACCTGCGGGTCGCTGGCGACCTCGCGCGGCTTGCCGCTGGCGATGACCTCTCCGAAGTTCAGCACCACGACATGGTCAGAGATATCCATGACCATGCCCATGTCGTGCTCGACCATCAGCACGGTCACGCCCCATTCCTCCTTCACGTCGAGGATGAAGCGGGCCATGTCCTCGGTCTCCTCGCGGTTCATGCCGGCCACCGGCTCGTCCAGCATCAGGATGCGCGGCTGCATGGCCAGCGCGCGCGCCAGTTCCACCCGCTTCTGCAGGCCGTAGGCCAGGGTAGCCACCGGCGCCTTGCGGATGTGGTCGATCTCCAGGAAGTCGATGATCTTTTCTTCGACCTCGCGTCGCAGCGCCGTCTCTTCCCGCTTGGCCCGGCCGCCATACCAGAGGGCGTCGAGCACCGAGGTCTGCATGTGGGCATGGCGGCCCAGCTTGATGTTGTCCAGCACCGTCATGCCGCGAAAGAGCGCGATGTTCTGGAAGGTCCGGGCCAGGCCCAGCCGCGCGCGTTCCGGTGCCGGCACGCCCTTGAGGTCGCTGTCGAAGAAGCGGATCGCGCCGGCCTGGGGCTTGTAGAAGCCGGAGATGGTGTTGAACAGCGAGGTCTTGCCGGCGCCATTCGGGCCGATGATCGAGGTCACCTGCCCCTCTTGCGCGGCGAAGGTGATGTTGCGCAGGGCCTGCAGGCCGCCAAAGGATAGGGAGAGATCCGCAACCGACAGCGCGGTCCGAAGGTCCGCAGGCGCTCCGGAGGTCATCGGCCTTGCTCCCGCGGGGCGAGGCCCCGGACCAGTGTCGTAACCGTCTGCTCCGCGATTTCCTCCGCCGAGAGCTTGCCGCGCGGGTCGTACCAGCGTGCGATCCAGTTCAGCGCGCCGGCTATGGCAAAGGCGGCGACACGGGGGTCGGTGGGGGCGATCGTGCCGTCCTGCACGCCGTCTTCGATGACGCCCCTGATGATGCGGTCGATCTGGCGCTTCAGGCTGCGGAACTCCCGACGACTCTCCGGCGTCAGTTCCGCGTCGTTGGTCCGGGTGACGCAGATACCGAAGTCATGCGTCATGATCAGCGCGTACTCCCGCATCAGCGCGCGCAGGCGCTCCATGCCGCTGCCCCCGCGTGCGGCCGCCTTCTCCGCGGCCTCGCGTACACCATCGAGCCCGCGGCGCACGCACTCGAAGAGGATTTCGTCCTTGCTGGAGAAATAGTGATAGATCGTCGGCTTCGTGACGTTCAGCGCCATCGCGACGTCGTCCAGCGACGCAGCGTGAAAACCCTTCAGATTGAAAAGCTTGACGGCCGTGCACAGAACCGCTTCGCGCTTGGTCGCACGCTCGCGTTCCCGGTCGCGCCTGGTTCCCCAGGGTGAGATTTCTGCCGAGGTTTTGCGCAAGGTTACCCGTTAGTAAGGTGTTTCCTCCTGCGTAACCACATACGCTGCACAGAAAGGCCTCGTCAACCGGTAGTTTTGAGTAACTCCCTAGTGGAAATGCTCGTTCGGGACGGAGATTTTCTCTCTTATTCAGGGTTCTAGGGCGAGAACTCAATCGAGGGATGGAAGCGACGCGCGTATATCTGCTTCAAACTCCAGAGGATGAGGAGTTTGAAGCCGAGCCGGCTGTGCTGGTTGCGTGATCGACAGTGGGCTGCGATCGAGCCTCTGATCCCTCGCAACCGCCCCGGTGTGCGGCTGCGGCGTAACCGTGAGGTGATCAGCGGCATCGTTCACGTGCTGAGAACAGGCCGCCGGTGGCACGACTGCCCGACTGCCTACGGACCGCCGACCAGGATTTACAATCGCTTCCATCGCTGGGCGCAACGGGGTGTCAGGCAGCAGATCTTCGAGCCGGAAAAATTGAGACTCGACCCAACCCGTAGAATGCCGGGACCAAACACCTAGAGCAGGATGACGCCAAGTGCCACGCGCGGGACCGCCTGCTTTCGTCGACTGTCCCGCGCGCCTTGACGGCCTTT
Source organism: Rhodospirillaceae bacterium N.6G (assembly GCA_046233115.1). GTDB lineage: Bacteria > Pseudomonadota > Alphaproteobacteria > Kiloniellales > JACOMY01 > JACOMY01. The sequence continues at coordinate 471,625 of JBJXHM010000003.1, forward strand.
CAGGACTCCCTAGCGCCAGCGCCCCTCCTCGCGGTCGTAGGCACCGACGCGCAGATCCTCCACGCCGCCGGTCAGGATCTTCTTCTGGATCTTGCGGCTGGGCGTGCGCGGAAAGTCCTCGGTCATGTAGGCGACGTAGCGCGGCACCTTGAAGTCGGCCAGGTGCTGGGTGCAGTGGCGGATCACCTCCTCGGGCGGACAGTCCTCCGGCGTCGCGCCCTCGCGCAGCAGCAGGTAGGCCTTCACCTCCTCGCGCCGCAGCTCGTCGGGGACCGGCACCACCGCGGCCTCGGCCACAGCATCCAGGTTGGTCAGCACCGCCTCGACCTCGCGGGCGGCGATGTTCTCGCCGCTGCGCCGGATCATGTCTTTGATGCGGCCGACGATGTAGTAGAAGCCGTCCTCGTCGCGCTTGAAGATGTCGCCGGTGCGGAACCAGCGGCCACGGAAGGACTCGGCGTTGGCCTCCGGGCGCTTGTAGTAGCCCCAGAGGATCGAACGGCCGGTGACCCAGAGCTCGCCGGTCTGGCCGGGCTCGGTCACCTCGTTTTCCTCCTCGTCCATGATCTTCAGCTCGCGGAAGGGACCGGCCAGGCCGCAGGTCGGGATCAGCGCCTTGTCCTCGGCCGCCACCGGGACGATGGAGGCGCCGCCGATCTCGGTCATGCCGTAGCCCTCGCGGGCGACCACGCCGAAGCGCTCCATCACCTCCTTGCGGGTGTCCGGCCGCCAGCCGTAGATGCTGACGTAGGTCAGCGCCAGCTTGCGGTCCTGCTCTGATGGCCGCCGTGCCTTCAGGGCCGGCTCCGGAAAGATGCAGTAGTTGATCTGGTAGTTTTCCAGCCAATCATAGAAGCGGCTGAGGCTCATGCGCCGGGCGACGTGGGCGGTGGCACCGAGCTGCAGGGTCATGAGGAACTGCCACTGCGGGTCCATATAGAAGAAGGGCGCCCAGATCAGCGTGTTCTTCACCCCGCCGTCGCGATTGCGGAAATAGGCGGCATAGGTCCCGATCAGCACCCAGTAGTCCTGGCTCAGCATGCAGCCCTTGGGGAAGCCGGTGGTGCCGGAGGTGTACTGGATGTTCAGGAGGTCGCTGCGGCCGACCTGCGAGGGCGGCTCGAAGGGCAGGCTCCCGGCCTCCAGCAGCGCCTCCCAGGAGGGATGGCCCTCGCGGGTGCCGCCGTGCAGGATGATGCGCGAGCGGTCGATCAGCGGCAGCGGCGCCTCGATCGCTTCGAAGACCGGCAGCAGGCTCTCGTCCATGATCACGAATTGGCTGTCGGAGTCGCTCAGCACGAAGTGCAGCTCATCCGAGCGATAGGCCACGTTCACCGGGATCATCACCGCGCCGATGCGCCCCAGCGCCACCCAGCTTATCGGGAAGGCCGGCACGTTCGGCAGCATGACGGCGACGTGGGTGCCCTTGCGCACGCCCTGGCGCACCAGGCTGGAGGCCAGGCGATCGACCCGCTCGTCGAATTCGCGATAGCTGAGGCTCACCCCCTCGTCGATCCAGTGCCCCAGGACCTTGTCGCCGTTGGCCTCGGCCGCCTTGCGCACCAGGTCGCCCAGGGTCTCGGGCAGGGCCATCTTCTCCAGCTCTTTGCGCAGCGCCGTGATCTGCACCACGCCCGGATGGGTCGCGTTTTCCAGCATCGAGGTCATCCCTGCTCCTCGACGCCGTTGCCCAGTGGCGTTGCCGTGGTGCCCGGCTGGGCCAGGTAGGCGGCACGCTGCAGGCGGTAGAGATGCATGGAGAGGTTGATCGCCTCGCTCTTCGGCAGGTCCATCGCCCGCTTGGCCACCTCCATCTCGACCCGGACCGCCAGCGCCGGATGGGCGGCAATGGTCTCGGCCACCTCGAAGGCGCGCTCCAGCAGGCGCTCGGGCGGCTGGATCTCGTTGATCAAGCCATGTGCCAGGGCATCCTCGGCCAGGAGCGGCTCGCCGGTCAGCAACATCCACATGGCGACCGCCGGCGGCAGGTGACGGCAGAGCTGCGTGGTGCCGCCGGCCCCGCCCATGCCGTAGGCCACCTCCGGGAAGCCCAGCTTGGCACCGGGAACCGAGATGCGGATGTCGGTGTGGTTCAGCAGGTAGATCAGGCCCATGCCCATGGCGGCACCGTTGACCGCACCGATGATCGGCTTGTAGCGCTCGATGGTCTTGAGCTCCCGCTCCCAGCCCGGACGCAGCTCGGCGGTCTCCTCGCGCGAGGGCCAGAAGTGCGCATCCAGGGTCTCGGCGTGGGTCGCGTAGCCCCAGTTCTCCTTGATGTCGTCGCCGCCGCAGAAGGCGCGCTCGCCGGCCCCGGTCAGGATGCCGACATGGACGGAGCGATCGGCGGTGAACTCCTTCAGCAGCTCGTAGAACTGCTTGTGCATCGCCGGCGTCAGGGCGTTCACCTTCGGCCGGTCCAGGGTGAAGAGCGCAACCTTGCCGCGGCGCTCGTAGCGAATGGTCATTCCTTGCCCACTCCTTGCTCTGGGTAACCTTGCTCAGGGTAACGGTGTCTTCGCATGTCTCCGGTCTCGCTCATCCGCGCTGGCTGGCGCTGCGCCGGCGCAGGATCTCGGCCCCCACCATGGCGACCGTGGTGGCCACGATCAGGATCGCCGAGACCGCGGCGACGGTGGGGCTGACCTCCAGGCGCAGGTCGGCCCAGATCCGCATCGGCAGGGTCTCCCGGCTGCTCATCAGGAATTCGGCGATGATCAGCTCGTCGAAGGAGACGAAGAAGGAGAAGACCGCCGCGGCCACGATCGCCGGCAGCAGGCTCGGCAGGCTGCCGGCCCAGAAGGCGCGCAACGGTCCGGCGCCCAGCACCCGCGCGGCGCGCTCGATTGTGGGGTCGAGCTGGCGCGCGGCGGCGCCGACGATCAGCACCACGAAGGGCAGCGCGATGGTGGCGTGCGCGCCGGCCAGCGCCAGGCTGCTGTCGTCAAAGCCCAGCCGCGCGGCCAGGATGAAGACGCCGAGCGCGATGAAGATGTGCGGGATGATGATCGGCGCGGTGATGGTGGTGACCAGCAGCCCCTTCAGGCGAAAGGCGCGGCGTTCCAGGAAGACCACGGCCATGGTGCCGACCAGGGTGGCCAAGGCGCTCGCCAGCAGCGCCACCTTCAGCGACAGCAGGGTCGCCTCCACCCAGACCGGATTGCTGAAGTAGGCCTCGTACCAGCGCAGGCCCAGGGTCTTCGGGGGAAACTCCAGGAACTCGCTGTTCGAGAAGGAGATCGGGATCACGATGAAGATCGGGAACATGAGGTAGGCCACGATCAGCCAGAAATAGCTGGCGAGGGTCAGGCCCGAGATGCGTTCTCCGCGGCGCCGACGCATGGCCTCAGACCACCCAGCGCAAGATCAGCCGGCTGAGCCGGCGGATCAGGGCGACGGCCACCACGGTGCCGACCAGCAGCAACAGCCCCAGCGCCGCCGCAAAGCCCCAGTGAAGCTGCTCCACCTGATACTCGATCAGATTGGCCAGCATGATGTCGCCGCGCCCGCCGACCAGCGCCGGGGTGATGAAGAAGCCCATCGAGAGCATGAAGACGATCAGCAGCCCGGTGATGGTGCCGTCCAGCGACAGCGGCAGGAAGACCCGGCGGAAAGCCTCGATCGGGGTTGCGCCCAGGACCCGCGCGGTCTTGACCAGGTCGCGGTCGATCTCGTTCATGGCAGCGTAGCAGGTGACGATCTGAACCGGCAGCAGGATCTGCAGCATGGCGACGTAGACGGCCCCGGTGGTGAAGAGCAGGCGCGCCGGCTTGTCGATCAGGCCCAAGCCCATGAGCGCAGCATTGACGATGCCGTCGCGCCCCAGCAGCACCATCCAGGCGTAAGAGCGGATCAGCACGCTCATCCACAGGGGCACGAAGATCAGGAAGATCAGCAGGAACTGCAGCCGGCGTGGCTGCAGGGTGATGAAATAGGCGATGGGATAGCCGACGACCGCCGCCAGCAGGGCCACCACCACCGAGACCTCCAGGGTGCGCCAGAAGACGCGCAGGTAGACGCTGCGCTCCGCAATGCGCTGGAAGTGCTCGGTGGTGAAGTCCGGATCCAGCAGGCTCGCCTGGATCACGTCCAGGCTGGGCAAGAGGAAGAAGAAGAGGAGCAGGGCCAGGGCCGGCAGCAACAGTAAGCCGGCCTTGGTCGTCTGCACCCCTGCCCGTGCGGCGGTCATGGCCCGGTGCCTACTCCAGCAGCCACTCGTTCCAGCGCTCCTGGAGGGCATCCAGGTGCTCGGCCCAGAACTGCTCGTCGGCGGCGAACTGCATGTCGGCATTGGGCCCGTAGGTCGGCATCTGCTCGACCTCTTCCTTGGGCATGCCGTCGAAGAGACCCGGCGCGAAGCTGGGATAGGGCAGCAGCTTCAGGTACTCGCGCTCCAGCCCCGGACGCATGGTGCGGATCTGGATGTAGAGCAGGGCCTGCTCGACATGCGGCGAGCCCTTGGGGATACCGACGTAGGAGACGTGCAGCGCGCCGCCGTTCCAGACGATCTCCACCGGCATGCCGGCTTCCTGCAGCTTGCCGACGCGGCCGTTGTAGGTGGTGGTGTAGAAGACCTCCTCGTCGGAGAGCAGCTGCACCGTCTGCGCGCCCGAGGTCCACCAGACCGGGATCGACTCCTTGATCTCGTCCAGCTTGGCGAAGGCCCGGTCGACGCCCTCTTCGGTCGCCAGGACCTTGTAGATGTCGGCCTTCGGCACGCCGTCGGCCAGCAGCGCGAACTCCAGGTTGTACTGCGGGCGGTTACCCAGCGAGCGCGGGCCGGGGAAGGTCTCGGTGTCCCAGAAGTCGGCCCAGGACTCCATCTTCTTGCCGTCCGGATTGTGGCTCAGGTTCTGCACCAGGACGGTCGAGTAGGAGGCCGCGGCCACGCCGTACTCGCCCCGCGCCACAGCCGGGAGCTCGTTATTGGGATCGACGAAGCTGTAGTCGATCGGTTCCAGCAGGCCCTTCTCCACGCTGATCGGATAGTTGGAGGCCGAGATCTCCGAGACGTCCCAGGTGGTCTTACCGGCCTTCACCATGGCCTCCAGCTCGGCCATGCGGCTGGATTCGGCGGAGACCTGGCGGGCCTCCCAGCCGCTCTCCTCCTCGAAGGGCGGAATGAAGATCTTGGCATTGACCTCCGCCACCACGCCGCCGGAGCCGCTGATGGTCATGATCCTGTCCTGTGCGGACGCCTGGCCGGCGGTGAGCGCGAACGCGCAACCGGCCGCCAGGGCGAGTGCCGTCAAACCCTTTTGCATGCTTACCTCCTTGTCCGGTCCTCTTGGTACCTAGGTGTCGAGAAGCGCCGGCGCGTGCACCTCGGAGGACACGGGCAGGGCATCGCTCAACCGGAAGCCGAGGCGGACCTTGTCCCCGCGCTTCAGGATCGGTGTCTCGGGGCCGCGGTGTTCCTGGAAGATCAGGCTGTGGCCGCTGCCACTTTCCACGCCGTACTGGACGATGTCGCCGAGGAAGAGCACCTCGCCGACACGCGCCTCGAAGGCGGTCCCCTCCGCGTCGCCCTCGCCCAGGCGGTGCAGCTTTTCCGGCCGCAGCGAGAGGATCTTGCAGGCCCGCGCTTCCGAGCCCAGCGTCGCCGCGTCGAAGGCGACGCCGGTCTCGACCAGGGTCATCTGGCCGGCAGCGGACTCGGCGAGCGAGAGGATGTTGGTCTTGCCGATGAACTCGGCGACGTAGCGCGAGCGCGGCTGGTCGTAGATCCGCTCCGGCGTGTCGACCTGGGCGATGCGGCCCTCGCCCATCACCGCGACCCGGTCCGACAGGGCCAGGGCCTCGCCCTGGTCGTGGGTGACGAAGATGATCGTGCAGCCCAGCTCCGCGTGATAGCGCTTGATCTCGAGCTGCATGGCCTGGCGCAGCTTCAGGTCGAGCGCGCCCAGCGGCTCGTCCATCAGCAGCACCGGCGGCTCGAAGACCACGGCGCGGGCGAAGGCCACGCGCTGGCGCTGACCGCCAGAGAGCTCCTTGGGCATGCGCCCCTCCAGGCCGGAGAGGCGGACCATGGCCAGGCTCTCCTCCACCTTGCGGCGCACCTCCTCCTTCGGCCGGCGGCGCAGGCGCAGGGGAAAGGCCACGTTGTCGAAGACGTTCATGTGCGGGAAGAGCGTGTAGCTCTGGAACACCATGCCGAGCTGGCGCCGTTCCGGCGGCAAGGCCACGACCGAGCGGCCGTCGATCGAGACATCGCCCTCGCTGGGGTCGACGAAGCCCGCCAGCACGTTCAGCGCGGTGGTCTTCCCCGATCCGCTGGGCCCGAGAAAGGTCATGAACTCGCCCGGCGCCACCTCCAGGTCGAAGTCGGCCAGCGCCGTCACCACGCCGTAGCGCTTGCCGACCTGCCGAAAGCTAACCGAGGCCCCTGCCATGCCTGCTCCACTCCTTGCCGGGACCGTTTTCTGAGGTCTCCAACCGGCATGAAATGATGGTGACGTCATTGTCAGAACTGACGTTGACGTCATTTTTGGTGGCTGTCAATATCCACTCATGGAAATCGAGGACGACGTCGCTCACTTTCACCTGGTGTCGCTGCTGCAGGAGCGGGCCGAGCAGGCTCGTAGTGCGCCTAAGCGCATCCGCACGCGCATGAGCATCCTGGCCGCGACAGCGGAGGAGATGGAGTCGACCGGCTACGGCGGACTCACCATCGATGCGGTGGTGGAAAGGGCCGGCGTGGCGCGGGGAACCTTCTATCTCTATTTCGGCAATCGCGCCGATGCGGCGATCGCGGTGATGCGCTCGTTCCAGGCGGCCATGCACCACTACCGTCCGCGCGGCGGACGGCGGCGACCGGCTGAGGAATCCATCTACCGGATGAACCTCTTCTACGTGCGCAGCTACGCAAAGAACGCGACCGTCCTGATGGGCGGCGAGGCACTCATGCGCGACAAGCCGGAGCTGGCGCTGACCCGCGACTTCCGCAACCACCGCTGGGCCAGGGCGATCTTGCGCGACCTCTGCAAACGCTCGGACAGTCCGCCGAGCCTGCTGGAGGACCGCGGAGCGCTGCTGGCGGTGCGCACGGTGATCGCCATGGCCGACGAGCTGCTGCGCGAGACCTACATCTTCCGCAGCCCCTATCTGGCCGCCGTGGCCCGCAGCGAGGAGGAGGTGGCCGAAGCCCTCACCTTCGTCTGGTACCGCGCCATCTTCGGCTGCAACCCGCCGGGCCTACCGGCCCTGCTGCCCCGCACGGACCAGCCCGCCCGTGCGATCGCAGCAGCCGCAGACAGGCTGGTCCCGCTGAAACAGGGCACCCGGCCCTAGATCAGACCAGCACGCGCTGGTCGCTGAGGTCCTTGCCGCCGCGGCCGACGATCAGGCTGGCACCGCGGGGCTCGAGCCGCTCCAGGCCGGCCAGGCGATTGACGATGTGATGGAGGGTGGGAAGCTGCGCCCAGGTCGAGGGCAGGAAGGCGACCTCACCCTGCCCCTTCAGCCGCCGTTCCGCCGTGAAGCTGCTGCCGGCGGCCGGCGTCAGGGTTGCCTGCTCCAGCGCTGCCTGGCCCCAGCGCCCCGTCTCCGGGATCATCTTCCAGTGCAGCAGCCCCTCGCCCCAGGCAGGTGGCGGATCGGGATCCTCTTCCAGGTCGGACAGGCTCATCTCGAAGAAGCGATGCCCCAGCCAGCCGGCTTCCAGGCAGCTCCGGCCATCCAGTACCCGCGGTTCCGGGATCTCGCACCAGAGCTTGGCGAAGCCGAGTTCCTCGCGGCCGCTGACGATGGGATCGGCCAGGTTCTCCCAAAGCACTGCCAGGAAGGCGCCCTCGACCCGGTCGCGTTGACCTTCGAACCGGACAGGATAGCGGACCCCCAGCATCGCGTAGCCGCGACCGGCCAGCCAGGCCAGTTCGGTCAGGTAGGTCAGTTCGACCGTCACCACCGGCTCACCGGTAAGCCGAAAGCCGGGCGGCAGCAAGTCCGCCAGCGCGGCCTCCCGCGTCAGGAAGGAGACCGCGTAGGAGACCCGGTGCGGGCCTCGGGTCCAGTCGAAACGACGCCCCTCCGGTGCCTGCCGCGGCCCCGGCATGGGGCCGAAGACGGTCGGCATCCGGCGATAGGAAGCGGACATGGCTTACCTCCTTCGTCTCTTCGCAGCGTTCAGCAGGCCGCGCGCACGCGTCCGCCGTCAACCAGCAGCGACTCGCCGGTGATGTAGAGGGCGGCCGTTGAGGCCAGGAAGCAGACTGCGTCCGCCACCTCCGCCGCGGTGCCGGAGCGTCCCATCGGCGTCAGCGGGCTGCTGACCCTGCCGCCCGGCCAGTTTTCGATGTGGCCCGGCAGCACGCTGTTCATCCGGATCTGCTCGCGCGCGTAGCGATCTGCGTAGAGCCGGACGAAGTTCTGCAGCGCGCCGCGGATCGAGGAGCCCACCGGTAAGGACAGGCTGGGCTGGCGAACGACGTAGCTGGAGATGTTGACGAAGCTGCCGCCGCCGCCGCGTCGCATGATCGGGGTGGCGAGCCGAGCCGTCCGCACCACGTTCAGGAACAGCAGGTCGAGCGCCGCGTGCCAGTCCTGGTCCTCGATCTCCAACAGGAAGTCGTCGTCCTCGCCGCAGTCGAAGAGCTTGCCCTGGTAGCGGGGGTCCCAGAGGATCTCGCCATCCGACCGGCGCCGGGTGTGGCCAGTGTTGTTCACCACCAGGTCGATGCGGCCGTAGCGCTCCTCCGCCCGCCCGATCAGCCGGGCGAGATCGGCCGGATCGGAGACGTCGCCCCGGTCGCCGATGCCGCCCAGACGCTGCGCCAGGTCCTTCGCCGCGCCGGAGCGCGACTGCAGCGCCAGCGCATAGCCGGCCTCCGCCAAGCGCTCGGCACAGGCGGTGCCGATGGCGCCGCTCGCCACCGTCACCACCGCGACTCTGGTCTCCATCTCGATGATCCCTCAGCGCTCTGGCCGGCCGCGGCTGGTGATGTGGCGCGCGAGAGCACCCAACTGGCTCGGCGGCGGCACGGCTGCCGGACGGGGACTGCCGGGCGTACGCGGCGCGCCGACGTTGTCCAGCACATGCTCCAGCCCGGCCGGCGTGAAGAACCAGCAGAACTCCAGCGGCTCCTCGCCGGTGTTGGTGAAGGTATGAGCGGTGTTGCGGCCGGAAAAGACCGTGCTGCCCGGGCCGATCGCGCAGACCTCGCCGTCCAGCGTGACGGTCCCCCGCCCCCGGTAGACATAGAAGAGCTCCTCGTGATTGCGGTGAAAGTGCTCCGGCAGCACCTCGCCGGGCTCAAGCCGCTGCACACCGAAACTGAAGGCCGTCACCTCGCTGTTGATCGGCGCCACGATCACCGAGGTGAAGCCCTCGGCCGGGTCCGGCATCCAATGCGAGATGCCCTGGTCCAGGTGGGTAACGAAGGCCGGTCCCTTCTTCATGGCACGCGGTGCTGGTTGCATTTGCTGGCATCTCCTTGCTCTGCCTCAGCCCCCTCGGCTGACGGTCATATTTTTATCAGATGCAAAAAGATTTTGACAATTAAAAAATCTACCGTATCGTTCGCCACATCGACACCGGGACGGAAAGCGTCCCGCAAGGGGCACGAAGGAGGCCGAAGACGGGATGAAGGACGGCGTGGCAACGATGGAAGCGGTGAGAGAGGTGATCCGGCTGGGCGACGAGCCGAGCGACTTCCCCTCGGCCTTGCGGGCGGGCGATTTCGTCTTCGCGCCCTGCATCACGCGGTCCCGGGCGGAAGCGCGCCGCGACATCCGGCTCTGGCAGTCGGCCGAGGAGGGCCGCGTCGTCACCGAGCGTCTGGGCCAGGTCATGGCGGCCGCCGGCGGCCGCCTGGAGAACGTGATCAACCTGCTGCAGTGCTTCCGCGGGCGCGGCCAGACCGCCGGATACGTGGTGGAGCGCATCGGCCACTACCCCAAGGGCGTGCCGACCAGCACCGGCACTGCCTGCACCGAACTCTCAACCCCCAGCGCGCTGATCCAGCTCGACGCCATCGGGGTGCTGCCAAGCGACGGACGCGCGCTGGTCTATGCCGGCGGCGCCAGCAAGAATGCGGCCTATTCCAACGCGGTGCTCTACGGCGACTACGTCTTCGCGTCGGGCATCATGACCAACGCGCCGGAGACCCAGCCCGACCCGAAGCTCTGGTTCGGCTCGCCAGTGCAGCTCGAGCTGCGTAACATCGTCGAGGTCAAGCTGAAGGCGGTCTACGCCGACGCCGGCTGCGGGCTCGCAGACGTGCAGGTCGCACACTTCCACCTGCTGCATCCGGAGGCCGACTTTGGCCAGTTCTGCCGCCTGGTCGACAGCCTCTGGCCGGAGGAGAAGCCGGTCATCCTGGTCTCGGCCTCCAGCGGCCTGGGCGCACTGCCGGGCCGGATCGAGCTGACGCCGATCGCGCTGCTGCCGGGTTCCGGCCTGACCCGCGAGTCGATCACCCCGGCCGGCCATCCGGGCGGCCTGGCCGGTGGCCCGGCGGCGCGGCGGGTGGGCGACTACCTCTTCACCACCACCTTGATCGCCGGCGACCACCTGGGCCTCGACCCGGCACTGGAGGCACGTGCCTCCGAGAGCCTGCTGCTCGACCGCAGCCTGCTGGAGATGGAATCCATCCTCGGTCAGCTCGGCGCCATCGCCGAGGCCGCCGGCGGCTCGCTCGCCGACCTCGCTCGAGTCAGGCTCTACAGCCACCGGATGCGAGACGCCTCGGTCGCGCTGGCCGCCCTGAGGGCCGCGGTCGGCAGCGACATCCCGGTCAGCCTGGTCGAGGACGCCGGCGGCGAGGGCTGGCTGCCTGGCTGCAGCCTCAGCGCCGACGCCGTCTTCTACTTGCCCTGAGCGGAGCGAGAGGAACGATGGCCTTCGCCCGCAACATAGAGCAAATCGGCTACCACCCGCTGGACGACAAGCCCGGATTCAAGCTGGCAATGCAGGAGGTGGGAGGCCGCTTCTACCTCTACGTCGCCCACCTCTGGGAAGCCCGGATCTCGGTCCTCGACGTGACCGACCCCGCCCGGCCGGAGCTGCTGCACGTCTGGGAGGGACCCGGGAACACCTGGTCCCACCAGGTGCAGGTGGCCGAGGGCATCATGGTGACCAACCTGGAGCACCGCCTGCCCAACTGGGGTCTGGACCCCGACGGGCCGGACCCGGAGGAAGGCCTCTGCATCTGGGACGTCGCCGAGGACCCGGCCAAGCCCAGGCTGCTCGGCACCTGGCGCGGCGGCGGCAACGGCACCCACCGGAACTACTACACCGGCGGGCGCTACGTGCACGCGACGGCGGCGCTGGAAGGCTATCGCGGCAAGGTCTACGTCTGCATCGACATCGCCGACCCCAGCGCACCGCGCACGGTCGGGGTCTTCGCCATGCCCGGCCAGGCGCCGGGCGAGGCGGAGAGCCCGCGCTATGCCGGCAAGCTGATGGACCTCCATGGGCCCGCCTACGTGGTGGGCGACCTCGCCTACTGCTCCTGGTCTTCGGCCGGCCTGGTGGTCCTCGATATCTCCGACCCGATCCAGCCCCGGATGATCGGGCAGCTCGACGTGAACCCACCACTGGGCAGCCGCATCGCGCTGCACACCGCGGTGCCGCTGCCCGACCGCGAGCTGGTCGTCATCAACAGCGAAGCCTTGCGGGAATGCTGCGACGAGCCTCTGAACTTCGCCGGTATCGCCAGCGTCGCCGAGGTGACCGACCCGCGCCTGATCTCGCTGTTTCCCCTGCCGGAGGTGCCAGAGGGCTATCCCTGCCGCGACTTTGTCGAGCGCGGCGCGCGCTTCGGCCCGCACAACCAGCACCATCCGCAGGGCCATCCCGCCCTGCTGCCGTCGGACCGCTACGTCTACCTCACCTATTTCAACGCCGGCCTGCAGGTCTACGACATCGAGAACCCCTACTTCCCGAAAATCGCCGGCTACTTCATTCCCGACGATCCGGTCCAGCGGCTGGGACCGCTGCCGACCACGGGGCTCATCACCCAGATCGAGGACGTCTTGGTGGACCGGCGCGGGGTCGCCTACCTGACCGAGAAGAACTCCGGCCTCACCGTCGTCCGTTTCGAGGGACACGCGCACCTCTATCAGAGCTGAGGGCGCGAAGGGTCCCGCTTCCTGTGGCAAGAACGAACAAGAGGAGGTTTCAATGAGGAGAAGACACGCTGCCCATGCCTCGGCACTTGCAGCACTCATGGCCGGTCTGGCGCTGGCGGCTCCGCCGGCCCGAGCGGAAAGCGAGGTCACCTTCGTCACCTGGGGCGGCAACATCGCCGACGAGATGAAGGAAGCCTGGTTCGAGCCGGCGACGGAAGGGATGGACGTGGTCATCCTGGAAGACAGCCTGAAGGGCTCCAACGACGTGATCGCCCATGTCGCCGCCGGCGACGTCTACTGGGACATCGTCGATGGCTCCGGCGACATGTGCGTGCGGGCCGGTAAGGCCGGTGCGGCCGAGGAGCTGGACTACGCGGTGATCAAGACCGACGGCATTCCGGAAAGCCAGGTCACGCCCTGGTCGCTGCCCTCCACCGCCTACGCGACGGTACTGGCCTACAACAAGAAGACCTATCCCAACGACCCGCCGTCGAGCTGGAAGGACTTCTTCGACGTGGAGAAGTATCCGGGCAAGCGCTGGCTCTCGTCCTTCCCGACCTTCAATCTGGAGATCGCGCTGCTGGCCGACGGGGTGCCGCCGGACCAGCTCTATCCCCTCGACGTGGAGCGCGCCTTCAAGAAGCTGGCGGAGCTGAAGCCCTCGATCGGCGGCTTCTACTCCAGCGGCGGCGCCTCGACCCAGCACGCCATCGACGGCGAGCCCGACATGATGCCGATGTATGAGAACCGCCTCTTCGCCGCCCAGCGCGAGGGCGCCGACTTCGGCTTCACCTATAACCAGGCGATCATGGATTTCGACTGCCTGCACGTGCCGAAGGGCTCCAAGAACAAGGAGCTGGCGATGAGGATCATCGACCGCATCATGTCGCCGGAAATCAACGGCCGCATCGCCGTCACCTCGGGGCTCAGCCCCGGGAACCTCAAGTCGCTGGACCAGGGCTACATCCCGGAGGAGACCCTGGATAACCTGGCGGTGGCGCCGCAGAACATCGACAAGATCATCATGAAGGACAACAACTGGTGGGCCGACCACCGGGTGGAGATGGGCGAACGCTACAACGCCTACAAGGCGGAGTAGGCAGGATGCGAGCGGGCGAACCGGGTTTCCTCTCTGGCTCACTCTCGATGCCCTCCGGCATCGCCCGCAGCGAGCGGCGGGACGAGGGACCGGCAGTGAACGCCGCCGCCCTCGGCCGGCTGGCCAGGCGCAAGGTCCTGGCCCAGCTGGCCCTGCTGGCCCCGGCCGGCGTCCTGTTGCTCGTCGGTCTGATCGTGCCGCTCTGCTGGCTGCTGGTGCAGTCGTTCATCGGCGCCGACGGCGGCCTCTCCTTCGAGCACTACGAGCGGATCTATCAGAAGGAACACCACGCCCTCTTCCTGGCGACCACCTTCGAGATCGCGGTCCTGGTAACCCTGATCTGCAACCTGATCGGCTATCCCCTGGCCTATGCCGTGGTGATGCTGCCCAGGGCCTTCGCCCGCCTGGTGGCGGTGGCGATCGTGCTCTCCTTCTTCTGCTCGCTGCTGGTACGCTCCTACTCCTGGCTGATCCTGCTGCAGCGCCGCGGCATCGTGAACAGCTTCCTGATCGACAGCGGACTGACCGACGAGCCGCTGTCGCTGGTCTACAATTTCGGCGGCACCCTGGTGGGCACCACCCACATCCTGCTGCCGCTCTTCGTGCTGCCGCTGATCTCCTCGATGACGGCGATCAACCGCGACTACCTGCGCGCTGCAGCCAGCATGGGCGCCTCGCCCTTCACCTCCTTCTGGAGCATCTTTTTCCCGCTGTCGCTGCCAGGGCTCTTCGCCGGATCGGTACTGGTCTTCGTACTGTCGCTCGGCTTCTACATCACGCCGGCACTGCTGGGCGGGGGCAAGATCGTGGTCTGGGCGACCGCGGTGGCACAGGCCGCCGACAGCGACCCGGTCTGGGGCCGCGCCGCCGCGCTCGGCGTGGTGCTGCTGCTGGTCACCATGCTCTCGCTCTTCCTGCTGAAGAAGCTCTTCCGAGTCGACAACCTGATGAACCGGGCGGGAGGCTGATCATGGCGCGCCGCGACGAGAAACGCATCCCCGGCACGCCGGGCCGGCTGTGGCTCTACATCTCTGCCGCCATCGCCGCCCTCTTCCTGGTGCTGCCGATCTTCCTGATCCTGCCGATGTCGCTCTCGGATTCGACCCTGCTGCGCTTTCCGCCGGAGGGGCTGTCGCTGCGCTGGTACGAGAAGTACGCCGGCAGCTTCAAGTGGCTGGAAGCGACGCGAGTCTCCTTCCTGGTCGCCTTCGTTACCACCCTGGTGGCGACCCCGGCCGGGACCCTGGCCGCCTACGCGCTCAGGATCGGGCGCTTTCGCTTCTCCGACGCGATCTGGGCGCTGATCATGGCCCCCCTGATCGTGCCGATCGTGCTGCTGGGCTTGGGGCTCTTCTTCGTCTTCGCCATGCTGGGGCTGAACAACTCCATCCCCGGCATGGTCATCGCTCACTCGATGCTGGCGATCCCCTTCGTCTTCGTCACCATGTCGGCGGCGCTGCGCGGCTTCGACCTGAACCAGCCGCGGGTCGCCTGCAGCCTGGGGGCGAGCCCCCTGCGCGCCTTCCTCACCGTGACCTTGCCGCAGCTCAAGGTGCCGGTGGCGATCTCGGCGCTGCTGGCCTTCCTCGCCTCCTTCGACGAGGTGGTGATCGCGCTCTTCATCTCAGGCGGCCGCTACTCGACCCTGCCCAAGCTGATGTTCAGCGAGCTGCGCATGACCATCGATCCCACCATCGCAGCGGTTTCCTCGATCATGATCTGTGTGGCCCTGCTGGTCATGGTGGTGACGCAGTACCTGCAAGGCAGCGCCCGCCGCTCCTGACCCTTTCCTCGTCCCAACCCACCGGAGAAGAGACCCATGACAGCTCTCGATGCCGCCGCCCAAGAGGCGGTGACCCTGGCGCGTGCCTATGATCCGCACTACGGCGCCCTGCTGGAACGCCTCATCACCGACATCGCCGGCTTCGCCGAGCTGCCCCAGCGCAGCCAGCACTTGGCCCGCATCGGCACCGCTTGCGGTCTGCGCTCGCAGGACCAGCTCCGCGCCTTCCTGGCCGAGGCGGGCGAGCAGGACCTCACCCCGGCCGAGGCGCTGGAGCCGATCCTGCTCTGCACCAGCTACGCCGGCTTCGCCCCGCTGCTGGAGGGCCTGCGGATCTTCGCCGAGATCTACCGCCCGGAAGATGTCCAGGGCCAGCAGCCGTCGGACTATCCGCCCGGCCCGGCGATCGAGGGCTACGATGGCCCGGCGCTGGAGGTCGGGATCGAGATGTACGGTCCGCTGCGCGCCCGCGCCAACGTGGACATGTTCCGCGCGGTCGACCGCAAGCTCTCCGACGCCCTGGAGGCCTATGCCTACGCCGGCCTCTTCCGCCGGCGCGTGCTGCCGCCTGCCGAGCGCGAACTGATCTCGGTCGGTATGCTGGCCTACCTGCACCGCCCCGGCCCCTTCGGCTGGCACGCCAAGGCAGCGCTGCGGCTGGGCGCCAAGCCGGCGGAGCTGAAGCAGATCGTGCTGTCGCAGATCCTGGTCGGCGGCGTGGTCGAGGCCTTTGCCGCCCTGGCACTGCTCTCCCCCATCCTCGCCGACTGGCGCGCCCACCCCGGCAGCGATAACGTGTAGCGCGAAACCGACGAAGGCCGGAAATCAGACCGCCGCGGCTGGTTCGCGGCGGTCCATCGCCAGCACCACCAGCACCGCGCAGAGCAACAGCAGCGCGGTCAGCAGGAAGACGATCCGGCCCGAGGCCGCGGCCATGGCGAAGCCGTAGATCGCCGGCGTCACCACCGAGCCCAGGTCCATCGCCGCCGTGGTCACCGCAAAGCCGCGCCCGGTCATGTCCGGCGGGATCGCGCGACGCAGGATCAGGTCGCGCGAGGGCGGCACCAGGCCGTTGGTGAGCCCGACCAGGGCCACCAGCACGACGATGGCCGGATGCGGCAGCCCCGGCATCAGCCAGAGCAGGAACAGCAGCAGCGCCGAGACGCCATAGGCCGAGGCCGCCAGCCGGCCGTGCCGCTGGATCCGGTCGGCCAGCACGCCGCCGGCCAGGATCGAGACCGCGGCACAGCCGATCAGCAGGCTCAGCGACAGCGAGGCCGCGGCCTGGCTGAAGCCCTCGGCCTCGATCAGCAGCGAGGCGAGGAAGGTGTTGAGGCCCATGCCGGCCATCGAGATCAAGAGACAGAAGAGCACGCAACCCAGCACGGCAGGGCTCTTCAGCAGCGACAGGCTGGGTGTACGCGAGGCCGCGCTGGCCGCGCTACCATGGCCGCCCCGCCGCCTCTCGGCGGACCAGAAGGTGAGTGCGAGGCCGGCAGCATAGGCGAGGCCCAGCAAGGCGAAGCAGGCGGTGGCGCTGCGCCAGTCGGACAGCGCCATGCCGGCGGTCAGCGCCAGGGGCGCCACCGCCCAGCCGAGGAAGCCGGCGAAGGTGTGGATCGAGAAGCTGCGGCCCAGGCGCTGCTTCGGCATGGTCGTCGAGAGGATGGTGTAGTGGGCCGGGTGGAAGACGCTGTTGCCCAGTCCGATCAACGCGGCGGAGAGGAAGAGCGCGGGCGCCCCCTCGGCCATCGACAGTGACAGCAGGCCCGCGGCCTCGATCGCCAGGCCGACCGAGAGCACGCGGTGCGGCCCCAGCCGATCGACCAGGCCACCGACCGGCACGATGGCGGTCACCGTGGCCAAACTGAGGGTCCCGGTCACCAGCCCCAGCAAGCCGTAGCCGATGCCCAGGTCGCCGTTCAGCACCGGCAGCAAGGGCGCCAGATAGAAGCCGTAGAAGTGGCTGAAAAAGTGGCTGACGCAGATGTAGGCCAGGGTCGTCCTCGATCGCGCCGCCGCCCTCACCCCCTCGATCGCACCGTCGCTCATGACCGCCTCTTTTTTTATTAGACAAAAACTAATTTCTAAGGTTAAAAAACTGGAAGGTAAAGGTCCCCGTGTGGAACAGCTGACCCGCCAGCCGAGAGGAAAACAGGATGGAACTGCCCAAGGCCTTCAGACTGATGATCGGAACCTGGACCGGGACGCTGGTCAAGCTCGACGCCGAGGGCCGCGAGCAGGACCGGCTGGCGGTCACCATCGACTGCGCCTTCGACCGCGACGAGAGCGGCTACCGGCTGAACCAGCGCAACCGGACGGAAAGCGCGACCGGTGAGATCAGCGAGGTGGTCGTTGCCGGCCCGGTCGACGCCGAGGGCCGGCTGCACCTGGACACGGCCTCGGTCGAGGGGCTGGTGGTGGACCGCGGCGGTTCGGTCTTCGCCGAGTGGACCTCGAAGCAGGACCCGGCGGTGCGCTGCTGGGAGATGACCACCTTCCTCACCCCCGACGCGCGCATCCGCACCTGGCACCACAGCCGCGCCGGCGAGGCCGAAGCCGTCTCCGTCTTCTACGAGCAGCGATGCTAGCATCATGAGCCTCGACCTCCTGACCCGCCCCGCGGAGACGGCGCCGGAGCGCGACGCTCGCTCGCTGCCGATCGCGATCCGCGCGGCCACCAAGCACTATGGCGACTTCACCGCGCTGGCCGGCGTGGATCTCGACATCGCCGACGGCGAGTTCTTCACCCTGCTCGGTCCCTCCGGCTCCGGCAAGACCACGCTTCTGATGGTCATGGCCGGCTTCGTCGCCGCGGAGGCCGGCAGCGTGCGCTTCGGCACGCGCGAGGTGATTGCCCTGCCCGCCCATAAGCGCGACGTCGGCGTTGTCTTCCAGAACTACGCTCTCTTCCCGCACATGACCGTGGCCGAGAACGTCGACTTCCCGTTGAAGCTGCGCCGGGTGACCAAGGCGGAGCGAGCACGCCGGGTCGCCGAGGCCCTGCGGCTGGTACACATGGAGGCGCTGGGGGAACGGCGCATCGGCGCGCTCTCCGGCGGCCAGCGTCAGCGGGTGGCCCTGGCCCGCGCCTTCGTCTACGAGCCACGCATCCTGCTGATGGACGAGCCGCTGTCGGCGCTCGACAAGAACCTGCGCGAGGAGATGCAGATCGAGATCAAGCGCCTGCACCGCCTGCTCGGCATGACCACGGTCTACGTGACCCACGACCAGCGCGAGGCCATGACCATGTCTGACCGGATCGCTGTGATGCGCGACGGCCGCATCGCCCAAGTCGGCAGCCCGCGCGAAGTCTATGACCATCCCGCCGACGCCTTCGTCGCCCGCTTCATCGGCGAGTCGGCGCTGGCCAAGGTGCAGGTCGGGGCCAACAGGGTCACGCTCGGTGCGACCAGCTTCGCCTTGCCGTCGGCAGCACCGGTCAGCGCCGGAGCTGCCCGTCTGGTGCTGCGACCGGAGAAGCTACAGCTCGCCGCGGCCCCGGAGGCCCGCGAAGGCGACATCGCGCTGCCCTGCACGGTCGGTGAGACCTTCGACCAGGGCGAGACCTTCGTCGTCACCGTGACCCTGGAGGACGGCCAGCCGGCGAGCGTACGGCAGGTCTCCTCACGCGCCGCGCTCCAAGCGCTGCCGGCCGCCGGTACGCGCGCCTGGCTGCACCTGCACCGCGACGAGGCGGCGTTGGTGGCCGAAGAAGATGGTCTGGAGAAGAACAACGAAGGAGACCGAGATGCTGCCTGATTGCCGCCGCGTGGTGACCGTGAACGGGGCGGATGGCCGCTCCCGGATCCTGTTTGACGAGCCGACGCCGCACCGCCTGGATACCGGCGACGGTCGTGGCCTGATCGACTTCTGGCGCCACCGCCCCGCTACGCCCCAGGACCTTGCCGAAGAGGCGGGCGATTGCAGCGTGGTGCTGCATCCGCCGGCAGGCGGCTCGGTCTTCCGCTTCTTCCGCCTAGCCCCTGCCTCCACCGGCGAGGGCTTGAGCGACGGAGAGCGCCGCGCCGCAGCCCGCAAGGTCTTCGAGACCATGGAGGGTCTGGATTCCCTGGTCGACACCAGCCGCCACCCGGCCATGCACAAGACCCGCTCGATCGACTACATCGTGCTGCTGCAGGGCGAGGTGACCCTGCTGCTGGACGAGGGCGAGACCGACCTCAAGCCCTTCG
The DNA here is from genome assembly GCA_046233115.1 of Rhodospirillaceae bacterium N.6G. Classification (GTDB taxonomy): domain Bacteria; phylum Pseudomonadota; class Alphaproteobacteria; order Kiloniellales; family JACOMY01; genus JACOMY01. The sequence continues at coordinate 490,769 of JBJXHM010000003.1, forward strand.
ACGTGGTGGTACAGCGCGGCACCAACCATGCCTGGATCAACCGCAGCCCCGAGCCCGCCCTGCTGGTGGCGGTGCTGACCGCGGTCGAGGACTAGCCGGCAGCGGGGTGCCGCTCGTCGCAAGCAATTCCGTTTGCCCGGGATTTGCTCTAGTGGTGACGCGACATCCTCCTGCCGCATTGCGGAGCCAGCGCACCTTGCCCGAGAGCCCGACCCCCAGCCTGCTGCCCAGACGGTCCCGCTACTTCATCGATTCCGTCGGCCGCGGCTTCGAGATCCTGCGGATCATCGCCGAATCACCCGAGCCGCTGACCATCACCGAGGTCGCCGCCAAGACCGGCATGGTGGCCTCGACCGTGTTGCGTTTCGTCGAGACCCTGCGCGACCTGGATTTCCTGGCCGAGGGCCTGGTTTCCGGCACTTACCAACCGGGGCCGGCGGCGATCCGCACCGGCTATCTGGCGCTACAGACCTCGCCGCTGCTTGCCCTCGCCCAGCCGGTCCTGGAGGCGCTCTATCGGAATCTGGGCGAGACGGTGAACATGGCGGTCCTCGACAGTCGGCACATCGTCTACCTGGCCCGCTTCAAGCAGCAGGACATGCGCTCGATCAGCGTGCATGCCGGTTCGCGCATTCCGGCGCACTGCACCGCCCTCGGCAAGGTCATGCTGGCTCAACACGATCCCGAGGAGGTCGCGGCTCTTTACGAGGGCTACGACTTCCCGGCCTTCACCGAGGCGACCACGGCCAGCCTGGACCGGCTCCTGGCCAGCCTGGAACAGGTCCGCGCCCAGGGCTTCGCGCTGCAGGAGCAGGAGCTGGTGACCGGCCACCAGGCCCAGGCCGTCCCGGTCTTCGACGCCGGCGGCGGGGTAGCGGCGGCGATCGGCACCGTCAGCGCCCGCAGCCGCGACCAGGCGAGCCTGGCTGCCGAGCGCAGCGCCCTGACCGAGGCGGCGGCCGCCATCGGCGCCAGCCTGCCCGCCGGCTTCGAGGCCTAGCCGATGGCCCCCCCGAGATCCAAGGAGAGCAAGGCCGCGGGCAAGGCCGCAACCGGCGAGGAGCGAGAAGGTCTCTCGCGCTACCATGTCGAGGCGCTGGCGCGGGCACTGAAGACCCTTGCCGTCTTCGACGAAGCCCAGCCGGAGATGACCCTGGGCCAGGTCTCGGAGCGCACCGGCAGCAATCCGGCCACCGCGTTGCGCGTCATCTCCACCCTGCGCGACCTGGGTCTGCTGTCGGCGCGCGCCGACAGCGGCCGCTATTTCCTCAGCGCCCGGAGCGCACGCCTGGGCTTCTCCTCCTTCGTCAACCAGGACCTGGTGACGGTGGCCTACCCGATCCTGCGCGCCCTCTTTCGCCGGCTGGGGGATTCGGTCTACTTCGGCATGCTCGCCGGCGCCGAGGCGGTCGACATCCTGACCTTCCGGCGCAACGAGGTGGTCGGCGCCTTCGGACAGCGCTTCCCGCTCTACTGCACGCCAGGCGGCAAGGTGGCCCTGGCCTACTGCGACCGTAACCTGCGCCGCTCGATCCTGCGCAGCCTCAGCTTCGAGGCCTTCACCCCGAACACGCCCGACCGGGCTCGCCTGGAAGCGGAGCTGGAGCAGGTGGCAGAGCAGGGCTATGCCGTCTCGATCGAGGAGCTCTCGGTCGGCATCGCCGGCGCCGCCGCCCCGATCCTCGGCCGCAACGGTGAGCTGCTGGCCTACGTGGTCAGCTCAGGCCCCACTATGCGCATGACCGAAAACCACATCCACGAGGTGGTGGTACCAATGCTGCTGGAGACCGCCGGGCGGATCTCCCAGCTCGTCCGCTACGCGACGCGCGATTCCGCCGGCGAGTGATCCTTGGAAAGGCCGAGATGAGCTGGAGAGACCTGACCAACGAGGCGCTGGAGCACGAGATGAACCCGCGCAGCACCGTCCCCGACTTCGCCCAGCATCTGGAGCGCCTGCGCGCGCAAGGCGAGGCGGCACGCGCCAGCCTGCCGCTGCTGCGCGACCTGCGCTACGGTGCGGGGCCGCGGCAGCTCCTCGACCTGCTGCCCGGCGAGGGCGGCAAGGCCCCGGTCCTGCTCTACTTCCACGGCGGCTACTGGCGCGACCTCAGCAAGGACGCGGTCAGCGGCGTCGCCCAGATCATGCAGCAGGCCGGCGGCCTGGCGGTGCTGCCGAGCTACGACCTCTGTCCGGCGGTCAGCCTCGACCGCGTGGTCGAGGAGGCGCGCGAGGCCTTGGCCTGGACCCGCGCACACGCGGCCGAGTATGGCGGCGATCCCGAGCGCATCGTGGTCGGCGGCAGCTCCGCCGGCGCGCATCTGGCCGCCATGCTGCTGCTGGAAGAGGCCGGCCCGGCACCGGCCGGCGCCGCCCTCTTCAGCGGCATCTACGACCTGGAACCGGTGCCGCGCCTGGCAGTGAACGAGATGATCCGCCTCAGCGGCCAGGCCGCGCTGCGCAACAGCCCGGCGCGGGGCCGGCGGCGCTGGCACGACGTGCCGGTGGCGCTCTACGCCGGCGCCCTGGAGAGCGAGGCCTGGATCGCACAGTCACGCGCCCTGGCCGCGCGCCTGATCGAGCAGGGGCTCTCGCGGGTCACCTTCGAGCTGATGTCGGAGGTGCACCATTTCAGCCTCGGCGTCGGCGACCCGGCCGGGGCCGGCGGCCGGCGCTTGGCCCGCTTCCTGGCCGAGATACAGGCTCAATAGGGCAGCAGCGCGCGCAAGGTGCCGCCCAGGATGCGGTCGCGATCCGCCTCGGAAAGCGCCATTGCCGCCAGTGCCGGCAGCGCCTTGCCGCCGCGTGCATCGCCGATCTCGTAGGGATAGTCCGAGCCGAAGACCACCCGCTCGGCACCGGCGAAGCGCAGCAGGAGTTCCAGGGATTCACGACTGGCGACCACGGTGTCGTAGTAGAGCTGCCGCAGATAGTGTGAGGGCGGCCGCGTGATCTGGCGCCGGCAGTCGGGATTGGCCTCGTATTCTGGCGCCTCGTAGGCCAGATCCAGCCGTCCTGCCAGGTAAGGCAGGGTGCCGCCCCCATGCGAGAGCACCAGCTTCAGGCCGGGCAGGCGCTCGAACAGGCCGGAAAAGACCAGCCGCGCCACCGCGATCGAGGTCTCGTGCGGCCACTGCAGCACGGTGTTGAGGCTGTAGCCAGCCAGCGCCGGGCGGGCCGGCACCGCCGACACCGCATGCATGAAGACGACGAGCCCCAGCTCATCGATGACCTTGAACATCGGCGCGAAGACCGGCTCGTCCAGCGGGGCGCCGGCGGCGCTGCTGCTGAGCGCGACGCCGGGGAAGCCGAACTCGCCCGCGACCCGGCGGATCTGCTCGGCCAGGCCCTCCGGCGTGCCAAGCTGCGGCACGATCAGGCCCCTGAGCCGGCCGCCGGAGGCCGCCACCGCCGCTTGTGTGCTCTCGTTCAGCAATGCTGCGGCCTCGGCGGTCGCGGCATAGCCCGGGTGCGAGACGAAGGGTGGCGGCGGCGCCACCAGCTGCAGGTCGATGCCAACCCGGTCGAGGTCGGCGAAGCGCTCCTCCAGGCGATAGATCAACCGATCGAGCGGACCATAGCCGGCGATGGCGAAGTCCTCGCCCTCGGGCGCGACCCGGATGGCGCCGAAGGGCCGCTCCGCTGCCAGGCGCAGCAACGCCGGTGTCATGACGTGCGCGTGGACGTCGGCGATCATGCCCAGGCCCTCCCGGCCGCACGGCCGAGGCCGGCGAAGACCTCGATCTCCAGGCGGGTGCGGGGCCAGGGCGAGGCTCCCAGCACCGGGGCAAAGCTGGTCAGCGGCGGCGGGGCGCCGAAGACCCGGCAAGCGGCCCGGTCGATGGCGTCGCGGTCGCCCGGATCGACGCCATAGATGGTCTGGTGGAGGACCTGGTCCGGGCCGACGCCCAGCGCCTGCAGGCCGCGCCGCAGGTTGTCGTAGACCGCCAGCGCCTGCGGCAGCACCGCCGGCAGCGGCTCGGGCCGATCCGAGAGCGGCGGCCGCAGCGTCGTGGGCAGGTCGCCAAGGCTGCCGAGCGGCCGTCGCGCCTCGCAGTCGACCGGGACCTCGCCGGCGGCGAAGACCAGGGAGCCGACCCGGACCATGCCGACGTAGCTGGCCGACATGGGATGCAGCCCGCTGTCGGCCTCCACCGCCGGCCCCTCCCCGGTGACCGCGATCAGCCGGCCGGCGGTGAGCGCCAATGGCCAGCGTTGCGGCGGCATGGGGAAGCAGGAGTAGCAGTGGCGCCCGTAAAGCCGGCCGAGATTGCGCGAGAGCGAGCCGCCGGTGAGCGCCTGCATCGAGACCCCGAGCCAGGCCAGGTGATAGAAGACCTGCTCCGGCCCGAGCCCGGCACGATCGAGGATACGCAGCAGCCGCGCGGTCATCCCGGCCTGCTGCCGGCAGAAGGCCTCGGCCGCGCTCTCGGGCGGCAGGCTCGGGCGGATCGCCTCGACCCGCGGGTCGCTCTCGACCTCACCCCCGGCCGCTGTCGGGGGCGGCGCCGGCACCAGCGCGGTGAAAAGCAGCCCGCCGCCGGTAACCGCCGGGGCGAAGGGCCGGACCAGGGCGTCGAGGCCCTCCACCTCCAGCGCCTCCACCCGGCCCTCGACCGCCACCGCGTCGAGAAAGACGAGCAGGCCGGGTTCCAGGCCTTCGGCAGGGCAGACCGTGATCTCGCCGGCCGGGCGCGCGCCCTGCAGCAGCAGCTCCAGGGCTGCGACCACCGCGCCGACCAGATCGCCGTCGGCCAGAAAGACCCGGAGGTAAACCAGGTTCTCGAAGCCGAGCCCGCGGGCCGAGAGCTCGCCCCGCACGCTGTCCATCGCCGCCAGGAGCTGGGCCACCACCGCCTCGGAGGCCACCTGGGTGAAGGGCAGCGGCGGCTGCAGTCGCTCGGCCTCGGGGCACCGCGGCAGCCGCATCGGGGGCAGGCCGGTCTCGGCCTCACGCGGCACGATGGTGCCCAGAACATGCAACGGTATCGCGGTCGGATTCTCGATCATCGGCAGGCCTCTGCTCTGTTCAATCTTTACGACTAGAGAAATATCATTTTATTCTATGAAAACACAAGCGAGACGATGGAGGTAGGAAACGATGTCGGTGGCGATGCGGGAGGAGAGCGGCGAGGCGGCTGCGGTCGTGACCCGACGACCGCCGATGGGGGCCAGCCTGGCCCCCTGGCTGGCGGTGGAGCTCGGCCTGTCGGGAACGGCCTTCCAGACGCTTTGCCGCGAGCAGGCGGCGGCCCTGCTCGCAGGCGCGCCGGCCGCGCTCGCGCCCTTCGCAGCGCTGGTGCCGGCCTACTGGCGGGCGGTGCGCGGAGAGGCGCTGCTCGCGCAGCCGCTGGACGCCGAGACAAGCCCCTTGCCGGAAGCAAAGGCCGCGGTACCGCGCCAGGCGGAGCCGCTGGCGCTGGCGCTCCTCACCGGGCCGCTCGGGGTCGGCAAGACGACCCTGATCCGCCGCCTGCTGGCCCGGCCGGAGATGGCGCGCACGGCCGTGGTGGTGAACGAGTTCGGCGCGATCGACCTGGACGGCGCCCTGGTCCGCAGCGGCGGACGGGCGGCCGAGATCGTGACCCTCAGCAACAACTGCGTCTGCTGCAGCGCCCGCGACGATCTCTGCACCGCCCTGCAAGGCCTGCTCGACCAGCGCAGCGCCGGCCTGCTGGACTTCGACCGCGTGCTGGTCGAGGCCAGCGGCATGGCCGATCCGGCCGGGGTGATCGCCGCCCTCAAAGGCGACGTGGCCTTGGGCCGTCGTATCAGGCTGACACTCTCCTGCCGCCTGATCGACGCGACCGCCGGCGACGCGGCAAGCCCGGCCGAAGCCGGCGGCGCCGATCTGCTGCTGCTTGCACGCAGCGGCCAGGTGGCGCCCGCAAGCCTGGCGGCGCTCCGGCGGAGGCTCGCTGTCGGGGCGGCGGGAGTCGCGCATCTCGCCGACGACGAGACCGGTCTGTCCCTGCTGTCCAGCCTCTGCCGGGGCGGCCTCCCCAACCTGTCGCCCGCCGTTACGCCACAAGCTGGCGCGGACGATGCCCTGTTCCGCCTCTACCGCGATCCGCCCGCCGAGATGCCTGTCGCGATCGAGGCGCCGTCACCGGGACAGGCGGCACTCGGCACGGCAACCGCAGCGCTGCAGCGACCGGAGGCACCGGCCCTGGCCCCCCTCTGCTTCGCCCTGGACCTGCTGGGCTTGCTACTGGGTCGGGACCTGGCCCGCCTGAAGGCGCACTGGTCGGACGGCGAGCGCTGCGTCGCGCTGGGGCTCGCCTTCGGCCTGGTCTTCCCGGCCGAGCGCCTGCCCGACCGCGCGCTACCGCCCGGCCTGAGCCTCGCCCTCATCGCCGGCCGGCTGCCCGCAGAAGAAATAGCGGCGGCCCTGGATCACTTCTGCTTGGGGAGGTAGCAGTATACCGGACCAGAAATGGGATACCGTGGACCGGAGGGCGCTTGCGGGCAATACTTCAAGCCATGCAGAGCCTTCAGGCGCGCAAAGCGCGCACGCCGACCGGGCTTCGACCCGCGGTCCGATCCGGCTGGAAAGCCGCCGGAGCCCTTCTGGCCGGCCTGGCAAGCCTCTTCACCGCCGCCCCCTTCGCATCGGCCGAGGAGATTCCCGTCGACGTGGAGCTGGTCATCGCGGTTGATGTCTCGCGCTCCATGAGCCCGCACGAGCTGGAGATCCAGCGCCGCGGCTATGCCGAGGCGCTGGTCAGCGATCAGGTGGTGGGCGCACTCACCAGCGGTGCCTACGGCCAGGTCGCCATCACCTACATCGAGTGGGCCGGGGCGGAGACCCAGATCGTGGTCATCCCCTGGACACTGGTCGCCGGCCGCGAGGACGCCGAGGCGCTGGCCGCCGACCTGACCGCCGTCTTCAATCCGGCGATGCGGCGCACCTCGATCTCCGGCCTGCTGGCCTATGCGTCGGCCAGTTTCCAGGGCAACGGCTTCGACGGCTTCCGCCGGGTGATCGACATCTCCGGCGACGGCCCCAACAACCACGGCCGCCCGGTGGTGCCGGTGCGCGACGCGGTTCTGGCCCAGGGCATCACCATCAACGGCCTGCCGCTGATGACCTCCGAAGGCATGGGGGTCGCCTGGCAGCTCCCCGACCTGGACCGCTACTACCGCGACTGCGTGGTCGGCGGGCCGGGGCACTTCGTGATCCCGGTGCTGACCTGGGAGGATTTCCCGGAATCGGTGCGCCACAAGATCGTGCTGGAGCTGGTCGGCCGCGAGCCGGAACCGCCGCGGCTGCTGCAGCCCGCCCAGGGCTACGACTGCCTGATCGGCGAGAAGATCTGGCAGGACATGTTCGGGGACCCTTATTAACAAAGAGCCCGTTCAGCCGCTTCCACGCACGGTGAAGACCTTGGCGACGATCACCCAGCGCCCGTCATGGTGAAGCAGGGTCAGAACATCGAGGAAGGTGATCCCGATCCAGTCGTCCTCCACACGCACGACGGCCACATCACCGTCGATGGAGATCGAATGGATGCACCAGTCAGGCTTCATATCTGGCTCGCTGGCCATCTTCTCGATCAAGGCGATCATCGCCTCGCGGTCCTGCCAGAGCAGTTCCCCGTCGAAGTGACCGGTCTCGCAGGCACGCTCGTGCATCGCTCGGCGTAGCTTCGCGAAGTCACCCTGAACCATGCCTTCGACATAGTCGCGCACCACCGCGACGATCGCCGCGTAGGCCCCGCCTTGCTCTGGGTTCGGCTTTGGCATTTGCCCTCTCCGCAAAATCGCTCTGACGGACCAACGTCCAAACATAGCAATCCGACCGATCTGCAGCGCTATCAATTATGTATCGGAAAGCACGACGGCCCCAAAATTCTAACTAATGTTTCTATAAAATAGGTATCGAATGGAGAGGATCCCGCAAATACAGCCTCGCTCAAACAAAAAGGGCCAGCCCTGGCGGCTGGCCCTCTTCGTGCCCTGCGGTGCGCGACTACATCTGGCAGGTGACCGGCGGGGCCACCTGGTCCGGGGTCGCGGTCATGGTGATGACAGGGCGCAGGCTGCCCTCGAACTCCTCGACCACGCCAAAGTAGTTCGGCGAGAGCAGCTGATGGTCTTCCTTGCGGATGGTCAGCTTGCCCAGGATGGTGTCGAAGGTGCCGCCGGAGAGCGCCTCGGCCACCTTCTCCGGCTCCACGCTGCCGGCCTTCTGGACCGCCTGGAACAGGATCTCCATGCCGATGTAGGTCTCGCCCTCGAAGTTGGTCGGGTCGCTGTCGTACATCTTGCGCCAGGCCGCGACGAAGGCCTTGTTCTCCGGCGTGTCGAGGGTGGAGCTGTAGTTGATGATGCCGTAGATGCCCTTGGCGACGTCGCCCAGCGCCTTCACCGTGTTGTCGGTGGTGAAGCTCTGGCCGGCCACGGTCACCGAGTCGATCAGGCCGAACTGCTTGGCCTGCTGGGCGAAGTTGATGGCGTCACGCCCGGCCAGCACCACCCAGATGCCCTCGGCACCGGAGTCCTTCACCTGCTGGATATAGGGGGCGAAGTCGTTGGTGTTGGGCGGCACGAAGAACTGGCCGACCATGGTCTTGCCGGCGCTCTCCGCGGTCGCGGCGAAGGCCGCGCTGGAGCCCTGGCCCCAGGCGATGTCGACGGCGACCACCGCCCACTTCTTCTCAGGACGCTCTTCCAGCCAGGGCTTGATGGTGGCGGCATCCATGGCGCTCTGCGTGTTCACGCGGAAGACCCGCGGCTGGCAGGAATCGCCGGTCAGCTTGTCGCTCTTGTTGATGGTCGAGATGTAGATCCCGCCCCAGCGCTCCATCATCGGCGCGATCGCCAGGCCCTCGCCCGAGGCGATCAGGCCCAGCACGATGGGGTAGCCGTCGCGGATCAGCTTCTCGGCCTGGCGCCGGGCGTTGTCCGGATTCGCCTCGGTATCGAGCTGGCGGAACTCCACCTCGCGGCCGTCGACGCCGCCGTTGGCGTTGGCCTGATCGACGGCGAAGGTAACCGCGCGCACCACCTGGTTGCCGAGGTCGGCATAGGTGGCCGAGAGGTCGGTCGGCACGCCGATCTTCAGGGGATCGGCCGCCTGGGCGAGGCCGGCGCCCAGAGTGATCGCCGCCGCGGCACAGAGGCCGAGTCCGACCCCGCTTCTGACAGTCTTCTTAAACATCTGCATCTCCTTCCCTGATCGTCTCCCGTTTTTCCGAGCGGTGGGGGTCGAGACCGTCCCCCACCCTCCGGCGGCCCCTTGGGCGCCGCCACACAGGCCCGCTAGATCGTGATGTGAGCCTGCAGTTCCTTCGTGGTCATGCCGGCCAGGCTGCCGGAATCGACGACCTGGCCCTTGGAGAGCGCGTAGAAGCGCTCGGCAACGCGTTGAATGAGGCTGATGTTCTGCTCGATCAGCATGATCGCCGTGCCCTCGTCGGCCAGGCGGGTGAAGAGCAGCGCCAGCTCGTCGACGATGACCGGCGCCAGGCCCTCGCTGGGCTCGTCCAGCACCAGCAGCTCGGGATTGGCCATCAGCGCCCGGCCGATCGCCAGCATCTGCTGCTGGCCGCCGCTGAGCCCGAGACCCGGATTGCGCCGCCGTTCCTCCAGCACCGGGAAGAGGTCGTAGACCCGGCGCAGCGACCAGGGTCCGCGCCGCTGCACCGCGGCGCCGAGCTGCAGGTTCTCCTCGATCGAAAGGTTGGCGAGGATGCCGCGGCCTTGCAGCACCGTGGCGATGCCGGCGCGCGCCGCCTGGTAGTGGCGTAGCTGGGTGTGGCGCTGGCCGGCGAAGGCCACCGCGCCGGCGGTGATCGCGGTGACGCCGCAGAGCGTGTTGACGATGGTGGTCTTGCCGACGCCGTTGCGGCCGACCACGGCCACCCGCTCGCCCGGCTCCACCGCGAAGGAGACCCCGGTCAGGATGCGCGCATCACCGTAGCAGGCATCGACCCCCTCGAAGGCGAGCAGACTCACGGCACCGCCTCCGATCCCAGGTAGGCGGCGATCACCTGCGGATCGGCCTTGATCGCCGCCGGCTCGCCCTCGGCCAGGACCTGGCCCAGGTGCAGCACGGTGATGCGGTCGGAGACCGAGAAGATCACCTCCATATCGTGCTCCACCAGCAGCACGGTGACGCCCCACTGCTTCACCAGGCTGCGCAGGATCTCGGCCAGGGTCAGCGACTCCTCGACGGTCAGGCCCGCCGCCGGCTCGTCCAGCAGCAGCACCTGCGGCCGGCCGACCAGGGCCAGCGCCAGGTCCAGGCGGCGCTGGTCGCCGTAGCTGATCTCCTGCGCCTGCCGCCCCATCAGCGGCCCGAGCGAGAGCGCCTCGATCACCTCGTCCAGGCCCTCGCGGCCGAGCGCGCGCGCGGCGACATCGAGCTGGGCCGCCACGGTGATGCCGGGGAAGATGTTGGTGCGCTGGAAGGAGCGTGCGAGGCCGCGGCGGCGGCGCTGCTGCACGCCCAGCCCGGTCACCTCCTCCCCGTTCAGGAAGATGCGCCCGCCCCAGCTCTTGGCCCGGCCGGAGAGCACGTCGATCAGGGTCGACTTGCCGGCGCCGTTGGGGCCGATCAGGCCGCGGATCTGCCCGCTCTCGGCCGAGAGATCGACCCCGCGCAGCGCCTGGAAGCCGCCGAAGGTGCGGGTCAGACCCCTGCCTTCCAGAGCCGCGCTCATGCCTGCTCCCTTCCAGCCGACGGCTTCAGCCACGCGGCCAGGCGCAGCACCAGGCCGGCCACACCCTGCGGCAGCACCAGGGTGACGATGATCACCGAGCCGCCGACCAGCGCCGGCCAGTACTCCGTCGCGTCGCCCGCGATGTCCTTGAAGAAGAAGAGGATGAAGGCGCCCAGCGCCGGTCCCCAGATGATCCGCGGGCCGCCGACGATGGCCATGATCAGCGCCATGCCCGAGAGGCTCCAGTGCAGCATCTCGGGCGAGATGTAGCCGCCGTAGAGGGTCTGCAGCACGCCGGCCAAGGCCGCGACGAAGGCGGAAAGCGCATAGATCACCGCGCGCGGCAGGGTGGTGTTGTAGCCGATGAAGCGGGCCCGTTCGTCGTTCTCGCGGATCGCCTCGCAGAGCTGGCCGAAGGGGCTGCGCGACAGCATGACGATGCCCAGGATCACCAGCACCAGCAGGGTCCAGCAGATCACCAGCATCGAGTCGGGCTTGTAGAAGAGGTTGCTGTTCAGTCCGAACAGGGTCTTGGGCAGCGGCACGCTCATGCCGTCGTCGCCGTTGGCGAGCCCGCGCCACTTCAGCGCCACCTCGTAGAGCGCCTGGCCCACCGCCAGGGTGATCATCGCATGCGCCACCCCGGCGATGCGGGCGATCACCAGCCCCAGCACGAAGGCCAGCAGGGTCGGCAGCACCAGCGCCAGGATCAGGGCAACCTCCGCCGAGACGAAGGAGCGGACCGAGAAGACCGCGAAGACATAGCCGCCGAGCCCGAAGAAGGCGGCCTGGCCGAAGGAGATGCGGCCGTTCTGGCGCACCAGCAGGCCGACGCTGGTCGCCAGCATCATGTCCATCACCGCCTGGGCCAGCAGCGAGAGCCAGAGCGCCGAGGCGATCAGATGCGGTGCCGCGACTCCCAAGGCGATCGCCACCGCGGCCAGCGCGAAGAGACGTCCCGAGAGCCAGGGCGGCGCCAGGCCGCCACGCCCGGCGAAGCCGGTGGTGCTGGGCTGCAACAGGCTCACGTGCGCCCCCCCGCAAAACCGCCGGGACGCCAGATCAGGACGCCGACCATCAAGAGGAAGGGCAGCAGGGTGGAGGCCCAGGGCAGGTAGACGGCACCCAGGTTGTGGATCTGGCCGATCACCAGGGCGGCGACGAAGGCGCCGGAGAAGCTGCCGAGCCCGCCAACCACGACCACGATGAAGCTCTCGATCAGGATGAAGTTGCCCATGCTGGGCGAGAGCGCCATCAGGGGGGCCGCGACCACGCCGGAGAGACCGGCGAGCCCGGTGCCGAGGCCGACCACCAGCAGGCTGAGCCGGTCGGTGTCGACGCCCAGGATCGCGGTGGTGCGCGGGTCGCTGCTGGAGGCGCGCACGTAGAGGCCGATGCGGCTGCGCTTCAGCCAGAGGGTCAGACCCGCGGCCACGCAGAGGCTGACCAGGATGACGAAGAGGCGGTAGGTCGGAAAGGGCTGGCCGAAGAGCTGCACCGTGCCGTTCAGGAGCTCCGGCGGCTGCATCGAGCGAAAGGCCTTGCCCCAGATCGCCATGGCAAGGGTCTCCAGCACCAAGAGGATGCCGAAGGTGACCAGCACCGTCACCATGTGGTCGTGCTTGCGCAGGGGCCGCAGCACCGCCGCATCCAGGCAGAGCCCGACCAGGGTCATGGCCACGAAGGCGCCGACCAGGCCGAGCCAGAAGTCGAGCAGCGCGGCCAGCGAGAAGCCGATGTAGGAGCCCAGCATGAAGAGCGCGCCGTGCGCGAAGTTGACGATCTCGCGCAGCCCGAAGATCAGCACCAGGCCGACCGCCAGCAGGTAGAGCAGCCCGCCGTAGACCACGCCGTTGAGGATCTGGATCAGCACCGCCGCCTCCTCATCCTACCCCCCCTCATCCTGCCGTATAGCCGCCGTCGACGAAGAGCGTCTGGCCGGTGATGAAGCGCCCGGCGTCGGAAGCCAGCAGCAGCAGGGCGCCGGCCAGGTCCTCGGGCTCGCCCAGCCTGCCCAGCGGCGTGCGCTTGATCAGCGACTCGTAGAGCTGCGGCTGGGTCTGGATCATCTCGCGATTGAGGTCGGTCACGATCACCGTGGGCGCCAGCGTGTTCACGGTGATGCCCTCCGGCCCCAGCTCGAAGGCGAGCGCGCCGGCCAGGTTCGCCACCGCCGCCTTGGTCGCGCAGTAGGTCACCCGGTTGGCCATACCGCGGGCCGAGAGGATCGAGCCCATGTTGATGATCCGCCCGCCGCCACGCTTGCGGATCAGCGGCAGCAGGGCGCGGGTGGCGAGGTAGGTGCCGGTCAGGTTGGTGTCGACCAGGGCCTGCCACTCCTCCAGCTCGGTGTCTTCCAGCCGCTTGGGCGAGGTGATGCCCGCGTTGTTGAAGAGGATGTCGAGGCCGCCGAACGCGGCCGCGATCCGATCGCCGGCCGCGGCCAAGGCCGCCTTGTCGGTGACATCGACGCTGAGGGGCAGCGCCCGGCGGCCGAGCGCGCGCACGGCCTCGGCAGTGGCTGCCAGCTTCGTCTCGTTGCGGCCCAGCAGCACCAGGTCGGCACCGGCCTCGGCGAAGGTGAGCGCGGCCAGGCTGCCCAGACCGCCGCTGCCGCCGGTCACCGCCGCCACCTTTCCGTCCAGTCGAAACGTCTCCAGCATCGTCCTCTACCCGTTCCTCGTCCTCGTCACCGGATCTTCGCGCCCGGTCTCGGCCGCCAGCGCGGCCCGCTATCCACTTCCCGCTGTCTTCTCCTCCGGCAGCAGGTCGGCGACGTCGCCGCCGAGGCTGGCCAGCAGGCCGTCGATCCGCCCCTTGAGGTGGCGGGCCTGGCCCAGCACCAAGGGGTCCTCGCTCCGGCAAAGCTCATCGGCCAGAGCCCGCATCCGGGTCAGGGTCTCGATCTCGCGTGTTTGCATCGCCCCCTCCCTAGAGCCGGTAGCCGGCCTGGCGCTCGTCCGACCAGCGCCGTGCCTTGTAGGTGAACTCCGGCAATTCCGAGCGGGCAGCGAGGCGCACGCGCATGGCAACGTTGGTGCGTTCGCGCACCGCGCTGCCGATCGCCGCGACCAGCCGCTCGCAGCCCCCCTGCTCCTGCTTCAGCGCCACTGTCAGCTCCACCTCGGTCTTGCCGTCGTTGTCGGTGAAGACCCGGCCGACGTACTCGCTGACCTCGGCGAAGGAGAAGACCACGGTGTCGACCACGTCCGGCCAGATGTTGTTGCCGCGGATCTTCATCATGTCGTCGTAGCGGCCGATGCCGCCGCACTGGATCGCGTCCAGCTGCGAGCCGACGTCCTTGCCGGCCAGGAAGCGCACCCGGTCCCCGGTGCGAAAACGCACCACCGGCGAGGCCTCGACCGTCAAGTTGGTGACCACCAGCTCCCCCTCCGCTCCCGAGGCGACCGGCCGGCCGGTCTCGGGGTCCAGCACCTCACAAAGGGTCATCCACTCGAAGAGCTGCATGGCGCCGCGCCCGCCGTCCGCAGCAAGGCAGCCGGCGCTGCCGGTGCCGGCGGCGAAGCCGACGCACTGGGTGCTGCCATAGCCCTCGTGCAGGGTGCAGCCCCAGAGCTCCTGGATCCGCTCGGCCCAGGCGGCGGGGTAGCCCTCGGCGGCGATGAAGATGCCGACCAGGTCGGGGAAGGCGTCGCGCGGGGTGAGACCACGGGCGTCCAGCGCCTCGGTCAGGCGGTGTAGATAGTTGGTCGAGGCGTAGATGAAGTGCAGCGGACGGAAGCGCAGCATCAGGTCGATGCGCGCCTCGGTCCCCAGGTTGGCCGGCGGGTTCAGCGCGGTCGCCCCCAGGATGCGGATGCCCTCGCCCGGCCCCCAGCCGCCGGTGGTCATGCCGCCGGTCGGCACGCAGTTCAGCACCGTATGGCCGGGCCTGAGCCCCGCCCGGTACCAGGGCAGCGCGTGCAGGTAGCCAAGCGTATGCACGTCGGCCTGGGTACGGCCGTAGACCTCCTGGCCCTGGCCGGAGGTGCCACCGGTGAGGTTGATCAGCGCCACCTGGCTGCGGTCCACGGCCAGGCGCTCACCGAAGGGCGGCTGGCGCTCCTGGTCGGCGAGGAAGTCGCGCTTGTCGGAGAAGGGCACGCGCGCGCGGAAGGCCTCCAGGCTGTCGATCTCCTCCGGCCGGACGCCGGCCTCCTCCAGCTTGCGCCGGTAGTAGCCGCTGTCGCGCCAGAGTCGCTGCAGCTGGGCCTGCAGCCGGCGGAGCTGCAAGGCCTCAAGCCGCGACCGGTCCAGATCCTCGTATGTCGAGAGCAAGGCCGACATGGGGTTTGCCTCACGCGCCTCCGCCATCAGGGGCGGAAGCAGGCGCGAAGAGCGGCAGCACGAACTCTTCGGTCGCCGGCTTGAAGCGCACCTCGACCGCCATGTCGGCGGTCACCGCCTCGGGCGCGATCTCGATCAGGTCGCTGACCAGGCGCACGCCCTCGTCCAGGGTGATGATGGCAACGATGTAGGGCACGTCCTCGCCGTAGACCTCCTTCGGCACCGGATGGCGCACGACGATCCAGCTAAAGACCTTGCCGCGGCCGCTCGACTCCACCCACTCGGTGTCGTGCGAGCGGCAGGAGGGGCAGAAGACGGTCGGCGGGAAGCGGTGCTGGCCGCAGCTCCGGCAGCGCTGGATCAGCAGCTTGCCCTGGCGGCAGCCCTCCCAGAAGGGCGCGCTTTCCGGATCGGGCGAGGGCAGCGGCTTTTGGTATCCCACGTCGGCGTTCCTTCCTGTTTCTGTCCTGCTTGGGGCCTAGTTGTGCAGCACCATGGCACTGCCGCAGGTCATCGCCCCGGCCGTGGTCAGCGCCACCTCGGCGTCCGGCACCTGGCGCGGACCGGACTGGCCGCGGAGCTGCTCGACCGCCTCGACCACATGGTTGAAGCCGTGGATGTAGGCCTCGGACAGCAGGCCACCGTGGGTGTTGACCGGAAGTTCGCCGTCGCGGGCAATGCGGCCACCGCCGGCGAAGGCCCCGCCCTCGCCCTCCTTGCAGAAGCCGAAGCCCTCGAGCTGCATGATGATCGAGTAGGTGAAGCAGTCGTAGATCTCGGCCACGTCCACGTCGCCCGGCCCCAGGCCGGCGCTGTTCCAGAGGTCGTCGGAGATGTAGCGCGAGTAGTTGTGCGAATGGTCCGGCCAGCGGATGGCGTCGAAGAGGTCCTCGCCCTGCATCGGCCCGCCGCCGTAGGCGCCGCCGGCGATGTAGACCGGCTTCTGCGCCAGGTCGCGGGCCCGCTCGGACGAGGTCACCACCACCGCGCAGGCGCCGTCCGACTCCAGGCAGATGTCCAGCAGCCGGAAGGGCTCCACGATCATCCGCGAGGCCCGGTAGTCTTCCATGGTCAGCGGCTGGCGCTGCATCGCGCGCTCGTTCAGCACCGCGTTCTGGCGCAGGGTGACCGCGATCTCGCCGAGCTGGTCGCTGGTGGTGCCGTACTCGATCATGTGTCGGCGGCACCACATGGCCATGGCCTGGGGATAGGTGATCCAGCCGAAGGGCGCGGTGAACTGGGTGATACCCTGGGCCCGCATCTCGCGCCCGCCGCCCAGCCGGAAGCCGGAGCGGCCGTTCATCGCCCGGTAGCAGACCACGGTCTTGGCCAGCCCCGCCTCGATCGCCGCGACCGCGGTCAGCACGATCAGGTTGGCAGCATTGCCGCCGGCCAGGAAGTCGACGGCGTATCCGGCCTGGGGCACGCCCAGCTCGGTCGCCACCGCGATCGCCGGCACCGAGTCGTTGAAGTTGTAGCTGACGATGCCGTCGACGTCCTCGACCGCGAGGCCGGCGTCCTGGATCGCCTTCAGGCAGGCCTCGCTGGCGAGGCTGCGCACGGTACGGCCGGACTTCTTGCTGTAGTCGGTGAAGCCGACACCGGCGATCGCGCACTTGTCACGGGCTGAAAACATGGTTGCTGCTCCTTGATCCCGGTTAGCTGCGGAAGGCCGGCTTGCGCTTCTCGGCGAAGGCCATCAGCCCCTCCATCGCGTCGGGTTCTGTGGTGGCGTAGCGGTGCACGAAGGCCTTCTCCATCTCCAGCCCCTCGTCCAGGCTGCCCTTGAGACCCTCGTTGACCAGGAATTTCGCGCCCTTGAGGCCGGCCGCGCTGAGGCGGGTCATACGGTCTGCCAGGCCGTTGACCGTCGCCTCCAGCACGTCGGCCGGGACCGCCAGGTTGACCAGGCCCAGGCGCTCAGCCTCACGGCCGTCGATGGTCTTGCCGGTCAGCAGCAGGTACTTGGCGCGCAGGGGACCGATCACCCGGGGTAGGCGCTGCGAGCTGCCAGCGCCGGGAAGCTGGCCGAAGTTGACGTGGCCGTCGCCGATCTTCGCATCCTCCGCGGCGACCACCAGGTCGCAGGCCAGCATCAGCTCCAGCCCGCCGGCCACGCAGGCGCCGTTGACCGCGGCGAGGTAGATCTTGGCCGAGTCCTCAATGCGCCGATTGAGCTGCTGGAAGTCGTCCAGGAAGCGCTGGAAGGCGGCGGGATCGCGGTAGAGGGCCTTGTAGCCCTCGAGATCGCCGCCGGCGGAGAAGGCCCGGCCGCGCCCGGTGATCACCACCACCTTGACGTCGTCGCGCCGCTCCAGGGCCTGCACGGTCAGGTTCAGCGCGGCCACGGTCTTGCGGTCCAGCGGGTTCATCTTGTCCGGCCGGTTCAGGGAGATGGTCGCGATCCGCCTCCAAACCTCCAGCAGATGGCCCTCCGCCACCACCCTCTCGATGCCTTCGCTCACGCCTCGTTCCGTCCCCGGTGGTTGTCTTTGTTGCCGCCGCCCCGCCAGGGCGTTAAGGTCACCAAAACTGACCAACTGTTGAATTGTCCGACAGTTCGGCAGAACTTAACGAGGTCGCGGCGGCAATTCAAGAGCGTCGCTCGACCAAAAGGCGGGGTTCGAGGGCGATGGCGGCCGGCGGCCGATCCGGCGGCAGGCCAGCGTCAAGATTGCCTCGACCCGAGGGGAGAGAGTAGGAAATGGCATGAGCGAACCGCAGTTCTCGGTGATCGAGCGGACCCCGACCTATCGCCTGGTTTACAACGCCATCCAGACGGAGATCCTGAGCGGCCGCCTGGGCGTCGGCGATCGTCTGCCCTCCGAGACGGCGCTGGCCGACCAGCTTGGCGTCAACCGCTCCACCGTGCGCGAGGGCATCCGCCTCCTGGAGGAGAGCGGCCTGGTCACCAGGGCGGCCGGCCGCCGCCCACGGGTGGCACTGCCGCACTACCTCGATCTCGCCTCGCGGGCCAGCCGCGCGCTGGTGCTGCACGCCGTCACCTTCCGTGAGCTCTGGGAGGCCGCGGTGCTGATCGAGCCGGCCACGGCGGAGTACGCCGCCGCCCGTATCGGGCCGGAACACCTGGAGCGCCTGGCCGCCAACATTGCCGAGATGACCCTGCTGGTGGAGCGGGTCGAGGCCGGCGAGACCATCGAGGCCGAGGACTTCGTCGCCGTCGACGCCGAGTTCCATGCCATCATCAGCGAAGGCGCCAACAACCGGGTGCTCAGCCTGGCCCGCGAGCCGGTGAGCCGTCTCTTCATCCCGGCCGGGCGCATCATCCTGCCGCGGCTCAAGACCCATCGCCGGGTGCTGGAGGCGCACCAGCGGATTTACGACGCGTTGAAGGTGGGCGACGCACAGACGGTGCGCGAGTGGATGCGGCGCCACATGGAGGACTTCAAGCGCGGCTACGACCGCACCGGCATGGCGCTCGACATGCCGCTGGATGCGGCCTCGCTGGGCGAGGAGAGGCCGGACCCGGCCCGCTGACGGCAGGGCTACGGCGCCCCACGCTCACTCCGCGATCTTGGTCAGGTAGGGCGGCATCCTGAGGTCGAGCACCTGGGAAGCGATGGTGAGCCGCCGGTTCCAGCGGCTGTGCGCCACCCGAATGTGCGCGACCAGTTGCTCCATCGCCCGATCGGTCCGGCCGGAGGCCAGGCTCTCCAGGATCTCGGCATGCTCGTCCAGCGCGGCGCGGATGATCTCAACCGGCACGCCGAGGAAGGGGTCGCCCAGGTGGCGGGTCGGCGCGAACAGCAGGTGGGTGCGCTTCAGCGCCAGCAGCAGCTCGCCGTTGGGACAGTGCTCCAGCAGCAGGATGTGCAGGTCGGTCTCGGTGCGGTCGTACTCGGCGCTGTCGATGGTCTTACGCGCGCGCGCCACCTCGACGTTGTGCTGGGCGGCGACCAGCTCCGGGCGCGGTAGGTGCGGCGCCGCCCGCAGCAAGGCCTGGGGCTCCAGGATCTCGCGCATCTCGAAGAGGTTGCCGACCCGCTCGGCCGAGAGCCGCTCGGCAACCCAGTGGCCGTAGCGGCCCTTGGCGACCAGGCCGACGCTGTGCATGCGGGCCAGCACGTCGCGGGTGACGGTACGGCTGACCTCGAAGTGGCTGGCCAGTTCGTTCTCGTTCACCTGCACGCTGCCGAACAGCATCTGGATGTTGATCTGCTTCTCAACCTCGGCGTACATGCGCTCCCACTGCCGCGGCACCGAGACCCGCACGTCCTCCAGCACCGCGGGCCGGCCCAGGTGCTGCGGCTCTGCCGTGCCGGCGATGCTGTAGCCGCGGCCCGACCGGCTCTCGATCAGGCCTTCGCCCAAGAGCTGCTCCAGCGCCTGGCGGGCCGGCGAGCGACTGACGCCGAAGGCCTTGACCACCTGGGCCTCCATCAAGGTCTCGCCGGGACGCATCGAGCCCTCCTCGATCTTGGCACGGATCACCAGGTAGATCCGCTCCGCCAGCGAGCTGGAGCCCTTGGCCCGCCCGCCGGTCTGCTCTGCGCTCGTCTTGCGGCTCTCTTTGGAAGCGCCCCCATCCATTGC
This sequence comes from Rhodospirillaceae bacterium N.6G, assembly GCA_046233115.1. GTDB lineage: Bacteria > Pseudomonadota > Alphaproteobacteria > Kiloniellales > JACOMY01 > JACOMY01. The sequence continues at coordinate 510,275 of JBJXHM010000003.1, forward strand.
CAACGTCCCTACCCTGCTTTCATCCTCTTGCTGCCCCCGTCCCACTCTAGTTCCTCAGCACCTGCGGCAGCCAGGTGGCGAGCTCAGGAAAGGCGACCAGGGTCGCCAGCGCGATGACCTGCAGCCCGATGAAGGGCCACTGGGCATTGTAGATCTGTCCCAGGGTCATGTCGCGCGGGGCGACGCCCTTCAGGTAGATTGCCGCCGGGCCGAAGGGCGGCGTCAAGTAGGACATCTGCATGTTCATCGCGAAGACCACGCCGAACCAGACCGGATCGAAGCCCATGCCGCTGACGATCGGCACGAAGATCGGCATGGTCAGCAGGCAGATCCCGATCCAGTCCATGAACATGCCGAGCACGAAGAGGATCAGCATCATCAGCACGATGACGCCGTAGGTCCCCAGCGGCAGGGCATTGATCAGGCCGGCGACGTAACTAGAGCCGCCGATCAGGTTATAGGTGCCGATCAGCGCGGTGGCGCCGAACACCACCCACATCAGCATCGCCGTCACCCTGACCGTCCGCATCGCCGCGTCCATGATCAGCCCCCAGGTGAGCTCGCCGCGGATCGCTGTCGAGATCAGGGCCCCGATCACGCCCATGCCAGCCGCCTCGTTGATCGAGGCGATGCCGGTGTAGATGCAGACCAGCACCCAGGCGGCGACGAAGAGCGGCAGGATCGTTCCGCGCAGCAGGCGCAGCTTCTCGGCGAGGGGGATGTCCACCACCTCGCGCGCAGCCAGCGGCGCCCGCTCCGGATAGCGGATGGCGGTGAAGACGACGTAGCAGATGTAGAGTCCGGCCAGCATCAGCCCCGGCACCACCACGGCGATGAAGAGCTCGCCGATCGGCGCCTGCACGGTCAGCCCATAGATGATCAGCACCACGCTGGGCGGGATCATGGTGCCGAGCGAGCCGCCGGCACAGATGGTGCCGATCGCGAGCTTCGGCTGATAGCCGCGTTTCAGCATCTCCGGCAGGGCCAACAGACCCAGCAGCACGATCTCTCCGCCGATGATGCCCGACATGGAGGCCAGAATGACGCTGAGCAGCAGGGTCTGGACTGCGAGGCCGCCACGCAGCCTGCCGCCGAAGACGTACATCGCCCGGAAGAGGTCGCGGGCGATGCCGGAGCGCTCCAGCACGCAGGCCATCATCACGAACATCGGCACCGCGACGTAGGCATAGACGCTGAGTTCGCCGAAGACCCGGGTCGCGACCAGCGAGATTCCGTTCACGCCGAAGTTGGTCAGCACCAGGACGATGGCGATGAAGCCGGTGGAGAAGGCCAGCGGCACGCCGATGGCGAGCGCGGCCAGGATGCCTGCCACGATCAGCAGGCTGAGCAGACCCATGGTCATGACCTAGTCCTCTTCAGCCGAGGTCGGCCGGGCGAGGCCGAAGGTGCGCAGTGCGCAGATCAGCGCCATGATCACCGCCACGGCGAAGAGCACCGTCTTCAGGATGATCGGCAGCGGCGGGTCCCAGGCGGTCCCGGTGGTCTCGCCGAAGCGCCAGGAGAGCCGCATCACGCCATAGGCCGACCAGGCCAGCAGGCCCAGGTAGGCGGCACAGATCAGGTTGGACAGGCGGTCCAGCCACCAGCGGCCGCGCGGCGGGCAGATCTCGTAGAGGAAGGTGATGCGGATGTGGTCGTTTTTCCGCAGCACGTAGATACCGCCGATCAGAAAGGCGCTGCTGCCGAGCATCATCGAGGTCTCGTGCACCCAGATCGTCGGCGACAGGAAGAAGTAGCGCATCACCACCTCGAAGCCGGTGATGGCGACGATCGCGATGTAGAAATAGCTGACCCACCTGCCGGTCAGCACGAAGTCCAGCAGCTTGTGCCCCATGGCGTCCCTCCCACGTCCCTGCCACATCCCTCCCGGGCGTCGATTGCGGCCGCCGGCAAACCTGAGCCACCGGCGGCCGCCCGATCGTTCTTGTCGGCCGTTCTAAAGCAGGTTGAGGGCCTTCAGCCACTCCATGTGAGAGTTGTAGAGCCGCTCGGACATCTCGTTGGCCTTGGAGCGCTCTTCCCAGACCTTCTGTGCCACTTGGCGCAGCTTGCGACGCTCCTCCGGCGACCAGTCGATCAGGGTGAGTCCCTGGGCCGCGGCGTTGGCGACGACCTCGGTGTCCAGCGATTCGAAGGTCTCGACCATATTGAGCGCCAGCACGCGGACCTCTGCCTCGATGATCTGCTTGATATCGTCCGGCAGCGAGTTCCAGAGATCCAGGTTCATCGAGAGATCGCCCATCGGCATCGAGTGGATGCCAGGATAGATCGCGTACTTGGCCACGTCATGCAGGCCGACGTCCTGGTTCATCGACAGCGTGCCCCAGTCGGTGGCGGTGATGAGCCCCTTGTCGAGCGAGGTATAGACCTCGGAGCCCGGCACCGTGACCGGGGCCGCGCCGATCATGCGGAAGAGGTCGGACGAGGGGCCTTCCGGCATGCGGATCTTGACGTTCTTGAAATCCTCGACCGAGGTGATCGGAATCTGCGAGGGGATCGACTCCGCGCCCCAGGGCACCGGACCGATGAAGTAGACGCCGAACTTGCCGTAGAGTTCGCGCGCCATCTCCAGGCCGCCGCGCTGATAGTACCAGGTCAGGAACTGGTAGACGTTCTCGTAGCCGGCGTTCAGCTCGGCGACGAAGGCGAAGGCCGGATCCAGGCCGACGGCATAGCCCGGCGTGTTGAACTGCATCTGCAGGATGCCGGCGGCGACCGCCTGGACGCTCTGGTTATAGGGCACGATGGTGCCGACCGGCAGCACCTCGATGTCGATGCGTCCGCCCGAGGCCGTCTCCACCCGCTTGGCGAACTCCTCGGTCAGAAGCTGCGGCTTCGAGCCGCCGGTCCAGAAGGTCTGGAGCTTCCACTCGTAGTCTGCGGCCGAGGCCGTCTGCACCGTGAGCGCGAGCGCGCCCGCGACGATACCTGTCTTCAACCATCCCCACATCGTTCTTCTCCTCCTCTGCACTGCGCCGCCGGTTCGCTCCGGCCGGCGCTCGGGTTATGCGTTCGGGTTTTGCGCCCGGGTTTTGCGCCCGGGTATTGCGTTCGCGGGCGCCCTAGCCGGCGCCCACGGCTCGCCTCTCTGTCTTGACCGCCGCCGTTTCGGCGACCACGCGCTGGCGCTGCTCGCCCAGGCCTTCGATGCCCAGGTGCATCTCGTCTCCCGCGGTCAGGAAGATCGGTTCGGGCTTGTGGCCCAGGCCGACGCCAGGCGGGGTGCCGGTAGCGATCAAGTCGCCGGGCAGCAGGGTCATGTAGTGGCTGCAGTAGGCGACCAGCTTGGCGACGCTGAAGATCATCGTCGCCGTGCTTCCGGCCTGCATGCGCCGACCGTTCACGTCCAGGAACATCTCCAGCTTCTGCGGGTCCGGGACCGCGTCGGCCGTCACCAGCCAGGGGCCGACCGGCCCGAAGCTGTCGCACCCCTTGCCCTTGTCCCACTGACTGGACTGCATCTGGAAGGCGCGCTCGGAGACATCGTTGACGACGCAGTAGCCGGCGACGTGGTCCAGCGCCTCGGCTTCATCGAGGTAGCGCGCGGTCTTGCCGATGACGACGCCCAGCTCGACCTCCCAGTCCAGCTTGGTCGAGTGCGGCGGCTGCAAGACCGTGTCGTTGGGGCCGTTCAGCGCCGACAGCGCCTTCAGGAAGATGATCGGCTCGTCGGGGGCCGGCAGGCCCGCCTCGGCCGCATGGTCGGAGTAGTTGAGGCCGATGCAGATGAACTTGGACAGGCCCTCGTAGGGGACGCCGATCCGGGGCTCACCGGCCACCAGCGGCAGGCTCGAAGGGTTGATTCCCGCCAGGCGATCGAACAATCCCGTCTCGAACTCCGCAGCCGAGAGCCGGTCGACCACACCCGAGAGGTCGCGCATGCGCCCCTCGTCATCCAGCAGGAAGGGCTTCTCCGCGCCCACCGGCCCACAGCGTCCAAGCTTCATACTCTGCACCTCTTCGTTTTCAGGGTCCCGATCGGATAGGCCGCCCGAGGGCACCCCAGGCCCGGAGGGGCGAAGCCGACGGCCACGGGCTTGACGATCCAGCAATCGCTTCGACGCATGCTCTCGTAGCCCTCCCCTCGTCACGGTCACCATTTCGGAATTGGTTTTGGTATCCAAAATACGTAATGACCATCCCTTGTCAATCGCTGTTCTCGGTAGGAGTGCATTCTCTTTCACGTCAAACCTGCCGAACCGCGGAGCATTCCGGCCTAGTGAGCAATTAAATTGCATAGAGTCTTTCATTGCGCGCCGGACCAGGCGGCATTGACGGTCGAAAAATGTATATGGTATCAACAGTGCAAAGATAGTGGAAGGGAAGCGAAGAAGCCATGCGGGCAAGCCGCATCGTCACGAATGTCGGGGATCTGCAGGCGCTGGCGCGCCGCCGGGTGCCGAGGATGTTCTACGAATACGTGGACACCGGCTCCTGGACCGGCTCCACCTATCGTGCCAACGAGGCCGACCTGGCAGCCATCCGCTTTCGCCAGCGCGTCGCGGTCAACATCGCCGAGCGCTCGACCGCGAGCCGGATGCTGGGCGATCCGGTCGCCATGCCGGTGGCCCTGGCCCCGACCGGGCTCTGCGGCATGCAGCACGCCGACGGCGAGATCCTGGCCGCCCGCGCGGCCGAGCGCTTCGGCGTGCCCTTCACGCTCTCCACCGTCTCGATATGCTCGATCGAGGACGTGGCAGAGGCGACCGGCAAGCCCTTCTGGTTCCAGCTCTACATGCTGCGCGACCGCGCGTTCATGGACCGCCTGATCGGCCGCGCGCGCGATGCGGGTTGCTCGGCCCTGGTGCTGACCCTCGACCTGCAGATCCAGGGCCAACGCCATCAGGACCACAAGAACGGCCTGACCGTGCCGCCGCGCCTCAGCCTTCCGGCGCTCGTTAACATGATGACCAAGCCGCGCTGGTGCCTGGGCATGCTGGGCACCAAGCGCCACAGCTTCGGCAACATCATCGGCCACGTCGAGAACGTCGGCGACCTCTCGCAGCTCTCGCAGTGGGTCGCCCGGCAGTTCGACCCCACGCTCTGCTGGGACGACATCGACTGGATCAAGACGCGCTGGCCCGGAAAGCTGGTGGTCAAGGGCATCATGGAGCCCGACGACGCGCGCCACGCGGTGGAGCGCGGCGCCGACGCGGTCATCGTCTCCAACCACGGCGGCCGCCAGCTTGACGGCGCGCCCTCGACCATCGCCGCGCTGCCGGCCATCGTCGAGGCCGTCGGCGACCGGACCGAGGTGCATCTCGACGGCGGCATCCGCTCCGGCCAGGACGTGCTGCGGGCGCTCGCACTGGGCGCGCGCGCCGTCCACATCGGCCGCGCTTACCAGTACGGCCTGGGTGCGCTGGGCGAGGCCGGCGTCAGCCGCTGCCTAGAGCTGCTGCAGAAGGAGCTGGATCACACCATGGCCTTCTGCGGCGTGACCCGGATCGAGGACATCAGCCCGGCGCTGCTCTACCGCACCTGACCGGGCAGCACCGCCACCGACGAAGAGGAGAAACCATGTTCGGACGTTATCAGCTCAAACAGAACGTCGGGGTCAACCCGCCCTACTCGCCGGCCTATCCGGTCGAGTGGGGCTGCACGCTCCGCACCCTGGAGGTCGTCACCCGGGTCGAACCGGCCAAGGTCGCGTCCCTGCTTGCCGATACCCCCTTCGAGCTGGCGAACGACCGCGTCTCCTTCCGCTTCATGCTGTCGCCGGGCCACAGCATGGCAATGCATGCCGGCCAGATGTTCGATCTGATGATCACCGTCCCGGTGCGCTACGAGGATCTCTTCACCGAGACCCACATCTACATGTACTGCAGCGACCCCATGGGGATCTGTGCCGGCCGCGAGGTCTTCGGCTACACCAAGAAGGACTGCCACTACGCCTTCCGCGAGACCGAAGAGCATGCCATCTCCAGCCTGGTCTACCGCCGCGGCATCCAGCTTGCAGAGGTCGACTTCACCCCCGACCCCAGCCTGCCGGTGGTGCGCATCGTCGAGGGCGAGGCACAGCCGGGCGGCGAGATCCACGTGCGCCGCCTGCCCCATCCCGGCCGCCTGGAGACCGCCTATGCCGACATCTGCTACCGCCGCACGCCGCTGACCTACAGCGAGCCGCTGCCGGGGCGGGTGGAGATGGTGCTGCACGACAGCGTCTTCGACGACTTCGCCCATCTGGAGCCGGAGATCCTCGGCGCACACTTCAAGGTCTCGGAGGTCTACGGCGGCGGCTTCGAGGTGGAGGACCGACGCCTGCTGAAGCGCCTGATTCCCTAATAAGAACGAGGAGGAACGCCATGCCCAAGGTACTGTCGGAGGAAGCCGTCGCCCGCTATCGCCGCGACGGCTATCTCTGCCCGATCGACATCTTCAGCCCCGAGGAGGCGGCGGACTACCGCCAGAAGCTGGAGGCCTTCGAGACCCTCGAGGGCGGGCCGCTGAAAGGCGCCTACCGTTACAAGACCCATCTGCTCTTCACCTGGCTGGACGCGCTGGTGCGCGACCCGCGCATCCTGGACGTGGTCGAGGACATCCTGGGCCCGAACCTCCTCTGCTGGGCCAGTTCCTTCTTCATCAAGGAGGCCGGCGATCCGGGCTTCGTCTCCTGGCACCAGGATTCAACCTACTGGGGCCTGTCGGAGCCCGCGGTGATGACGGTCTGGGTCGCCTTCTCGCCCAGCAGCGAGGCCAGCGGCTGCATGCAGGTCGTGCCCGGCAGCCATCTGCGCGACCAGGTCGACCACCGCGATACCTTCGACAAGAACAACCTCCTGACCCGCGGGCAGGAGATCGCCGTCGACGTCACCAACGAGCAGACCGCGATGATGCCGCTTGAGCCGGGTCAGGTGTCGCTGCACCACGTCCGCATCTTTCACGCCTCGCCGCCGAACCGCTCGGACGACCGGCGCATCGGCTTCGCGATTCGCTACATCCCGACCCACGTGAAGCAGATCGTGGGCAAGCGAGACAGCGCGATGCTGGTCCGCGGCGTCGACGACTTCCACAACTTCGACGAGGAGGAGCGCCCGACCGCCGACGTCTCCGAGGCCGCCAAGGCCCAGCACGCCGCCGTCGTCGACATGCAGATGCAGGTGCTCTACCGCGACACCGACCGCACCGGACCAAGGGCCTAGCGGACACCCCTGACCCTGTCGCCCCGACCCCGCGATCTTGCCGCGGGTCCTCCGGTTTGGCTCCCTGGCCGCAGAGGCGCGGGGGGCGGGCTCAGAGTGTGGCCCTGGTGCCGAGCAAGGCGGTCGACTGGCTCGACAGCGTACCGCCGTTGCCATGCACCAGGGCCAGCTCCGCGCCCTCGACCTGGCGCGCGCCGCAGCTACCGCGGAGCTGGCGCACCGCCTCGACCGTGATGAAGGCGCCGTACATCCCCGGATGCACGCAGGAGAGGCCGCCGCCGTTGGTGTTCACCGGCAGCCGTCCGCCCGGCGCGATGGCGCCGTCGGCAACGAAGCGTCCGCCCTCGCCCTTCGGGCAGAAGCCGAGGTCCTCCAGGAAGAGAATGGTGTTGATCGAGAAGGCGTCGTAGAGCTCGACCACGTCGACCTCCTCGGCCCTGACGCCGGCCATGGCATAGGCCCGCCGGCCCGATTCCGCCGCCGCCGTGGTGGTCAGGCTGGGCAGGGAGGAACCCTGGCGCGCATAGACTTGGGTAGCGTTGCCCAGGATGTAGGCCGGCTCCTGCGCCAGGTCCTTCGCGGTCTCGGCGCGGACCATGACGTAGGCCGCCGCCCCGTCGCTCACCATGCAGCAGTCGAGCACGCTCAAGGGGTCGGAGACCATGCGGGCGGCCAGCACCTCCTCCCGGGTCAGCGGATCGCGTTTCAGCGCCTCGGGGTTCAGCCTGGCCCAGTCCCGCGCCGCTAGCACCACGTCGGCCAGGTTGTCCCGCGTGGTGCCGTAGTCGTGCATGTGCCGGGCCGCGGCCAGGGCATAGGTGCTGAGCGGGTTCAGCGGCTGATAGGGATGCTCGTAGGGCTGCGGGTCGAAGTCGCGGCGCACGCCGGCAATAACCTTGCGGCTGACGGTGGAGCTGCGCTGCGTGCTGCCGTAGCAGACCAGCACGGCGTTGCACTCGCCGGCCACCAGCGCGTGGATCGAGGGCAGCATGTGGGCAACGAAGCTGGAGCCGCCCAGCATGGTGCTGTCGATGAAGCGCGGGGTGAGGCCCAGGTACTCCACCACCGGCATGGCCCACATCGGCGCCAGCACGCTGGCGGTCGCAAGGCCGTCGATGTCGGTCATCTTCAGGCCGGCGTCGGCGACGGCGGCCTGCGCCGCCTGGGCCAGGATCTCCATCTCGGTGAAGCCGGCGGCGATCCCCAGGCCGGCCTGGCCGACGCCGACGATGGCCACCTTGCCGCGTAGATCGCGATCGCTCATGCCGCGGCCTCCGCCCGGAAGAAGACCCGGTCGCCCTCCGGCGCCACGTGGGAGAAGCGCACGGCCATGCCGATCCTGACCTCCTCCGGCGCCAGGCCAACGACGCTACTCATCATGCGCACCCCTTCCGCGAGGTCGATCAGCGCGACGTTGAGGTCGCCGCCGGCCTCGGCCTTGCGGCGCACCACGGTGGTCGAATAGACGGTTCCCCGCCCATCCGGCTCGATCCACGCGAGCTCACTGCCACCGCAGTGCGGGCAGAGGACGCGCGGGTAGAAGACCGCCTTCTCGCAGTCGCCGCAGCGCTGGATCTTGAACGCCCCCTTGGCCAGGAAGTCGAAGTAGTCGGCCTGTGGTCCTTGGCTCATGCTTCACGCTCTCTTTCTTTGACGAGGAACCGGCCCGCAGCGCCGACTGGCCGCCCACACCCGGACACTTCCGTGGGCGGCCGGGCGGGTGTACGGGCCGGTGCCACCTGGGCACTAGCCCGATTAAAACGGCGCCTTGCGCGGGAAGTTCGGGTCGCGGCGCTCACGCAGCGAGGCCAGGCCCTCCTGGGGCTCGCCGCCGGCAAAGCCCAGCATCTCCAGGGCCAGCGAGGCGTCGAAGCTGGGGCCGGCCAAACGCAGCCAGTTGTTCAGGCTGTGCTTGGTCCACTGGATCGCCGCCGGTGCGCCCTCGGCCAGGCGGCGGGCAATGGAGAGGCTGGTCTCCTCCAGCTGCTCCAGCTCGACGGCCAGGGCCACCAGGCCCATCTTCTCGGCCATCTCGCCGGTCACCGGCTCGTTCAGCAGCAGGTGGTACTTGGCCTTGGCCATGCCGCAGAGCAGCGGCCAGATGATCGCGGCATGATCACCGGCCGCCACGCCGAGGCGCACGTGGCCGTCCACCAGCTTGGCGGTCTTGGCGGCGATCGGGATGTCGGCGACCAGGGCCGCGGCCAGCCCCGCTCCCACCGCAGAGCCGTTGATGGCCGAGACCACCGGCTTCGGGCAGTTGATGATGTTGAAGACCAGGTCGCGGGCCTCGCGCCACATGTTGGCGCGCGCCTCCGGGCTGGCCATTAGCTCCTCCACCACCTCGAAGTCGCCGCCGGCGGAGAAGGCCTTGCCCTTGGCCGCCAGCAGGACCGCGAGCGTGTCCTTGTCGCGGGTGATCACCGGCCAGACGTCGGCGAGCTGGCGATGCCCCTCGGCGTCGAGCGCGTTCAGCCGCTCCGGCCGGTTCAGGGTGATGCGCAGCACGCCCTCGGAGGGGCGGTCCAGCTCCAGACGGTCGAAAGCGGCGTAGTCGGTCATGGGGCCTCTCAAAGACTGTGGAAGCGGTCTCAGCCGCCGATGGAGCGGCGCGAGGAGATGCCGCCGTCGATGGTGACGATGGTGCCGGAGATGTAGGCCGCCCTGGGCGAGGCCAGGAAGGCGAAGAGATCGGCGACCTCGCGCACGCTGGCCGGGCGGCCCAGCGGGTAGGAAGCCAGCAGCTCCTCGTAGCGGCTCTCGTCGTTCCAGCGCTCCCTGGAGCGCGCCTTCAGCAGCTTCACGATGCGGTCGGTCGCCACCGGCCCCGGATTGACCCCGATCACGCGGATCCCGTCGTCCAGGCTGGCCCCGCCGATGGCGCGGGTGAAGGCCATCAACGCGGCGTTGCCGGTGCTGCCGGCGACGTAGCGGAAGTCGTAGTTCTCGCCGCCGTTGCCGATGTTGTTCAGGATCACGCCATGTCCCTGCGCCTTCATCGCGGCATAGAAGCGGCGGGTCATCTCGATGTAACCCATGACCTTGACCTCCCAGCCCTGCCGCCAGGCCTCCTGGTCGACCTGCCAGAGGTCGCCACCGGGAATGGCGCCGGCGTTGTTGACCAGGACATCGATCGCGCCAGCCTCCTCGGCGAGCCGCTCGGCCGTACCCGGCTGCGAGAGGTCGGCCGCGAAGACCTCGGCAGTGATCCCGTAGGTCCGACCGAGGCGTCCGGCCAGCGCCTCCATGCGCTCCGCCTGCCTGGCCGCCAGACAGAGGCTGCAGCCCTCCTCGGCGAAGACCTCCGCCAGCCCCTCGCCGATGCCCTGCGAGGCACCGGTGATCAGCACCCGCTGACCCTTAAGACCCAGATCCATCTCGTCCTCCCTATCCCGCGACCACCGCGCGGATCTTCTCCACCGCCTCCGGGTTCACCAGGGCGGAGAGATCGCCGGCCGGCTGGCCGGAGAGAAGCGAGCGAATCACCCGGCGCATGACCTTGGAACTGCGCGTCTTCGGCAGCTCCTCCACCCGATAGACCGCACGCGGTGCGAAGGGCTTGCCCAGCCGCTCCTGCACCCGCGCGCGGATCGTCGCCTCCAGGTCGGGATCACCCGCGCCGCCGCCGGTGGTAAAGAAGAGCACGATGACCTGCCCCTTCACCGGATCGGCGACGCCGACCGCCGCGGCCTCGCTGACGCCCGCGATCTCCACCACGATCTCCTCGATCTCCGCCGGCCCGATCCGCTTGCCGGCGACCTTGATCGTATCGTCGGAACGGCCGACCAGGATATAGTTTCCGGCCGCGTCGCGGATCGCCAGGTCGCCATGGATCCAGATGCCCGGCACGGTCTCCCAGTAGGTCTCCAGATAGCGCGCGTCGTCCTCCCAGAAACTCTGGGTCATGCCGACGAAGGGCGCGCGCACGGCCAGCTCGCCGACCTGGCCGGTGAGCGAGCGGCCCTCGCCGTCAACCACGTCGACCTCGATGCCGGGGGTGGCGCAGTTGAACATGCCCGACGGAATCGGCTTGGTAACCACGCTGGAGAGCAGTGCGCCCGAGGCCTCGGAGCCGCCGGTGTAGTTGATCACCGGCGTGTTGCCGGGGCCGATGTTCTCCTGGAACCAGGTGAAGTGCTCCGGCGCGATGGCCTCGCCGGCGGTGATCAGGATCTCCACGCTGGCCATGTCGGCGGCGGTGCTGACCGGGGTGTTGGCGGCGAGCCCTCGGATCAGGGTGGGGGCCGAGCCGAAGTGGGTGATGCGCTCCGCCTCGATCAGGCGCGGCAGACGGCCCCAGTCGGGAAAGTCGGGCGCGCCGTCGTAGCATACCAATCGGGCGCCGTGGGTCAGCGCCGAGGTCAGCACCAGTGGCCCGGCGATCCAGCCCATGTCGGCCGGCCAGCAGTAGACGCTGTCGCGCTTCACGTTGAAGTGCAGCGCCGAATCGTGGGCGATCTTGATCGGAAAGCCGCCGTGGGTGTGCACCGTGCCCTTGGGCTTGCCGGTGGTGCCGGAGGTGCAGATGATCATGAAGGGATCGTCGGAGGCCATGGTCTCGGCATCGGCCAGCGGCTCGGCCGCGGCCAGCGTGCGCCAGTCCAGGCAGTCCGGCCAGAGCCCCTCGGGATCGGCCTCGGCGACGCGCAGGATGATGCGGAGCGCGCCTCCGAGGCGGCCCCGCACCTCCTCAAGGGTATGGCGGGTGGAGACGAAGCGTCCGCGCCGCTCGAAGCCGGTGCTGGCAATCAGGCTGGTGGCCCCGCAGGAGGCGAGGCGGGCCTCGACGGCGTCGCTGCCGAAGCCGCTGAACAGCGGCACGGCGATGGCGCCGATGAAGCTGATGGCGAGGAAGGAGACGCTGGCGGCGATGCCGTTCTCCATCAGGAGGCCGATGCGGTCGCCGCGGCCGAGCCCGGCAGACCGGAGGCCGCCGGCGAGCTGCCGCACCTGCCGCTTCAGCTCCGCGTAGGTCACCTGGCGCCGCTCACCTGACTCCGAGTAGGCGACGATCGCCACGCGATCCGGCTCCGCCTCGGCTTCGGCCAGCAGGGTGTCGGTCCAGTTGAGCTTGCCGCCGGGAAACCAGCGCGCGAAGGGGCGACCACGCGAAAGGTCGACCAGGCCCTCGTAGGGCTCCCGCCAGCGGATGCTGCAGAAGGCATTGACCACATCCCAGTAGCGCTCCGGCTGGTCCAGCGAGAAGCGGTAGAGCGCCTCGAAGTCGCTGCAGCCGAGTTCGGCCGCCAACGCGGTCACGTTGGCGGCGGCGGCGATCTCCGGGCTCGGCGTCCAGACCCTGCGATTCTCTGTCATCTCATATCCCCAGATAGGCCTGTTGCACCTCGGGGCTGGCGAGCAGGACGTCGGAGCGGTCGCTCATCACCACCCGTCCGTTCTCCAGCACATAGCCGTGGTCGGCGATGGCGAGCGCCACCTCGGCATTCTGTTCGATCAGCAGGATGTCCACTCCCAGCTTCGAGATCTCGCCGATCAGCTGGGCCACCCGGTCGACCACCACCGGCGCCAGGCCGATGGTCGGCTCGTCCAGCAGCAGCAGCCGTGGGGCCGCCATCAGCGCGCGGGCGATCGCCACCATCTGCTGCTGGCCGCCGCTGAAGGTCCTGGCCAAGGTCGAGAGCCGCTCCTTCAGCTCGGGAAAGAGCTCCAGCACCCGCTGCAGGTCGCGCTCGACGGCACGGGCGTCCTTGCGCGAGTAGGCGCCGAGCTCCAGGTTCTCCCGTGCCGTCATCTCGCCGAAGAGGCGCCGGCCCTCGGGCACGATGCCGACCCCGGCGCGCACCATGCGGTCGGGCGGCCGGCCGGTCATCTCCTGCCCGTAGACGCTGACCTTGCCGGCGCTGGGTCGGACCAGGCCGCAGATCGCCTTGATCAGAGTGGACTTGCCGGCCCCGTTGGCGCCGATCAGGGTGGCGACGCTGCCGCACTCGACCCTGAGCGAGACCTCGTGCAGCACCGGGAAGCCGCCGTAGCCGGCCGAGAGCCCGGTGATCTCCAAGGCTGGCGCTTCATCCGGCATGGCGCTCTCCCAGGTAGGCTTGGACGACGGTGGGGTTGGCCTGGATCTCGCTCGGGCTGCCGGTCGCCAGGTGCGCACCATGGTGCAGCACCAGGATGCGGTCGCAGATCTTCATCACCGCCTTCATGTTGTGCTCGACCAGCAGGATCGCGCAGTCCTGCGCCCGGCGGTAGCCGTCGAGCACCGCCAGTACGTTGGCGACCTCGGTCTCGTTGAGCCCGGTCAGGGGCTCGTCCAGGCAGAGCAAGCGCGGCCTGGCGGCGATCGCAATGGCGATAGAGACCAGGCGCTGCAGGCCATGCGGCAGGGTGCCGGCCGGCTCGTCAAGGACCTCGGCGAGGCCCAGGCGCTCGGCCGCCTCGACCACCCGCCGCCCCCGCTCGGCCCCCTTGGTACCGGAGAGCGTGCCGAGCCGGATGTTGTCGCGCACCGTCATGCTGCGCACGTAGCTGCCGTGCTGGAAGGTGCGCACCAGGCCGGCGCGACTGACCGAGAGCGCGGAGCGGCCGGTCACCTCCTCGCCGGCGACGAAGATCCGTCCGGCGCTGGGCGGAATGAAGCCGCTGATCAGGTTGAAGGTGGTGCTCTTGCCGGCCCCGTTGGGTCCGATCAGGCCGAAGATCTCGCCCTGCCGAACCTCCAGGTCCAGATCGTCGACCGCGAGCAGGCCGCCGAAGCGCCGGCTGAGCCCCTCGACACGGAGCAGGATGTCGGCCTCAGCCTGCATGGGAGAGACTCCTCTTGGCCGTACGGCCGCGCTTGCGCTGCACCAGGCCGATGACGCCGCGCGGCATCAGCAGCAAGGCCAGCACGATGGCGCCGCCATAGAAGATGTGCTCGTCGCCGCCCAGCCCCAGCGCGTAGTTGGAGAGCGCGACCAGCAGCACGGCACCGACGATCGGCCCCAGGAAGTGGTCCTCGCCGCCGACCTTCACGTAGGCCAGCGCGAAGGCGGCCACCAGGTAGCTGAAGTCGCCGGGGCTGATCACGTTGTTGGTGAAGGCATGCAGCCCCCCAGCGACGCCGGTGGCGAAGGAGGACAGCGCGATCGCCGCCACCTTGCAGAGGAAGGTGTTGATGCCGACGCTGCGGGCAACGTCCTCGTTCTCGCGGATCGCCAGCAGGATACGGCCGAAGTCCGACTTCTCGGCCAGGAACAGCAGCAGCAACAGCAGGGTCGCGACCGCCACCACGATCGGCGCCATCCAGGCATCGAGAGAGAGCGGCGGGAAGATGCCGATCATGCCCGAGGTCCCGCCCAGGGCCGGGATCTTGGAGTACACGATGCGCAAGGCCTCGGTGAAGGCGAAGCCAATCAGCAGGAAGTAGGGTCCCTTGGCACGCAGGGTGATCGCACCGAAGAGGGCGCTGACCAGGGTGGTCAGCAGCGCCGCCAGCAGCACCGCCGGTACGAAGCCAATGCCGAGCCCGGTGTTAGCATAGCCCGCGGCATAGGCACCGACGCCGACGAAGGCGGCCAACGCGAAGTTGAGCTCGCCCATCAGCATGACGAAGCGCAGGCTGGAGCCCAGGACCGCGCCGATCGCCATCAGGATGATGATGCTGCGCAGGTAAATGTCCTGCACGAGGAAGGTGACCAGCAGCGCCGCGCCGGCGCCCAGGATCCAGGCCAGAAGGGTTCGCATGTTCCTATCCACGGCCGAGCAGCCCCCTTGGCCGGACCAGCAGCACCGCGATCACCAGCACGAAGATGGCGATCGCCGCATAGGAGGAGTCGAGGTAGTAGCCGCCCAGGGTTTCCACCGTGGCGACGAAGAGGCTCCCCAGGATGGCGCCGGAGACGCTGCCGAGCCCGCCGATGATGACGGCGATGAAGCCCTTGATCAGGTAGTCGGTGCCAATCACCGGCGAGACGATGGAGACCGGGGCGATCAGTGCGCCGGCCAGGCCAGCCAGCAGGGTCGCGATCATGAAGCCGGCGAAGGCCATGCGAGCATAGGGGATGCCCATCATCATCGCCGCCTCGTGGTCGATCGCAACCGCCCTCAGCGCCTTGCCCAGCTTGGAGTGCCCCAGCGCCCAGTAAAGCAGCGCCGCCATCGCGAAGGCCACGATGCAGAGCACCAGGCGCTGCAGGGTGAGCGCGGCACCGGCGATGCTGACGGTACCGGGCAGGATCTCCGGCACGCCGCGCACCGCGCCGCCGAAGCCGTGCAGCAGCAGGCTGTCCAGCAGCAGCACCAGCCCGATCGACAGGATGAAGGAGCCGACCAGGTCGCGCTGGAAGAAGCGGAAGCCGAAGAAGTAGATCAGCGCGCCCAGACCGGCCGCGGCCAGGATCCCGGCCAGCGCCGCCAGGCAGTAGGCCAGCAGCGCCGGGATCTCGGCCCCGACCAGGACCGGCAGCAGGTAGGCCACGACCAGGGCGGCCACGGCGAAGATCTGCCCGTGTACGAAGTTCACGATGCGCATGACGCCGAAGATGAGCGTCAGGCCCAAGGAGAAGAGGATGTAGACGGCACCGATCTGCAGGGCCGTGACGGCGAGCTGTATGACGGTCTGCACGCGTGGGTCCTTCGCTGCTTGCCCCGCCGGGCCTTAGAGCAGATCCCCGAGTGGCGGCAAGGCCGCTATGGGGGATCTGCTCCGCATGATTGCCCGACGGAACGGTCTGTGCGTTAACCGACGCCTAGGGCGTCAGACGCCCGACCTCGACCAGGCGGCCGTCCTGTACCTGGGTCACGATGATCGGCAGGCGCATCTGCTGGTCGGAGCCGTAGCGCTCCTTGCCGTAGAAGCCGATCTCGCTGCCGTAGAAGCTGGGGAAGGTGACCGTCGGCATGACCTCGGCGACCTTGGCCGGATCGATGCTGTCGGCCTTCTCCATCGCTGCCTTCAGGGCAAAGAGCGAGTCGTAGAAGCCGATCTGCACCGCGTTCAGGGATTCGCCGATCGACGCCTTGGCCTCCTCGTTCACCTGCTTCTGGTGCTCGGTCACGTTGGGGCCGTCGAAGGTCACACCCGCGCCCATGTAGACCCCCTCGGCGGCATCGCCACCGGTGGCCTTCAGGCCGTCGGCACCGGTGCCGACCTCGACCACCTTGACGCCCTTCCAGCCCAGGATGTTCAGCTCCTTGAAAATCGCCCCAGCGTCGGCCGGCGGGGTCGCGCCCAGGTCGATGATGGCCGGGTGGAAGGAGGCGAGCCGGGCTGCGATCGGCTGGAACTCGGTAGTGCCGCGCTCGTAGTAGTCGCTGGCCGCCACCTCGACGCCGTTCTTCTGCCAGACCTGATTGGCCAGCGCCTCGGTCTCCTGACCGGTGGCGTCGTTGGGGTTCAGCATGGCGACCGTCTTGGCATCGGGATGCTGCTCGGCGATGTAGCCGATCAGCAGCGGCAGGATCTCACCCGGCGTGTTCATCTGGGTGAAGGTAGTCGGATGGTCGGGCCCCTTCAGGCTGGAGCCCCAGGCCACGGTGAAGACCAGCACGCCCTGGCGCTCGGCAAGGGACTGCAGCGCCTTCACCGGCGCGGTGCCGAGGCTGCCGCCGATGTACTTGACGCCCTCGCGGTTCAGCAGGGCCTGGGCCACCTTGGTGCCCTCGGCGGCGTTGTACTTGTTGTCGTAAGGCAGGCACTCGAAGGTATAGACCTCGCCCTGGACGGTCACGCCGCCGGCGGCCTTGATCTCCTCGGCCGCCTTCTCGCAGAGGAACTCGGCCCCCTTGCCCCAGACCGCCGCGGCGCCCGACAGCGGCACCGAGAGACCCAGCTTGATGGTCTCCTCCGCCGAAGCCGACCCGATGCCGAGCCCCACGGCAGCCAGACCGGCCGCAACGAGCCCGAATTTGATGCTCTTACTGTGCATTGTTACTCCTCCCTTCAGTGACTGCACGGCGCCAATCGCCGGCGCTATGCCATTCGGCGCTTTGCCAAATCTCTCCGTTCGGCCTCGCTGAGGCCCAGTTCCTTCAGGATCGCGTCGCTGTCGCTGCCCAACCCCGGCGCCGCGCGGTAGGGCACCGTGCCGGCAAGCTGCGCCATGGGGCTGACCACCGGCAGGGCCGCCCCCGCGGCGAAGAAGCCGCCCTCCGCCACCTCGCGGGTGGCCAGCGCCTCGGCGGGCTTCAGGACGCGGACGCAGGGCACGCGCTCCGCGGACAGGAGGGCCAGGATCTCCTCGCAGCTTTTGCCGGCGCACCAGGCGCGCATGATCGCGCTCAGCGCCTCGCCGTTCTCGCCGCGGCCGATGTCGCTGGCGAAGGCCGGGTCGCCGGTCAGCTCCGGCCGGCCCACCACCGCCGCCCAGCGCTCGAACATGCGGTCGCCGATCACCTGGACCATGACCCAGCCGTCGCTGCCGGCGTAGACGTCGGAGGGACCGGCGATCGGGCTGCGGTTGCCCAGCGCGTCGCGGAAGCGGGCGCCCGTCGCCGCCTCGATCAGGATCGGGTTCATGATGGTCAGCGCGGTGCCGAGCAGCGAGGCCTCGACGTGCTGGCCCTCGCCGGTCTTCCAGCGCTGGAAGAGGGCGGCCAGGGTCGCATAGGCGGCCGTCATGCCGGTGGCGTAATCGACATAGGAGACGGCGGCTCGCATCGGCATCCCGCCGTCGCCGGTGATATGCATCGCCCCGCTCAGCGCCTGTCCGGTACCGTCGAAGCCGGTGCGATCGCGGTCCGGCCCGCTGGGGGCATAGGCGGTGATGGTGGTGAAGACGAGGTCGCCCTTGATCGCCCGCAGGGTCTCATAGTCGAGGCCGGCGCGGGCGAGCTGCTTGGGCGGCATGTTCACGATGACGACGTCGGCGGTGGCTACCAGGGCCTCGAAGACGCGCCGTCCCTCGGGCGTGCCGATGTCCAACGCCAGCGAGCGCTTGCCGCGGTTCATCTGGTGATAGAGCGCCCCGCCGACCTCGGAATCGATCGGCATCACGTCACGGTCGGCGCCGCCCTCCAGCGGCTCGACGCGGATCACCTCCGCACCCAGGTCGGCCAGCATCGCCGCAGCCAGGGGCGCTGCGATGTAGCGGCCCAGGTCGAGCACGCGCACAGCGGCAAGCAGACCTGCTGACGTGGCTTCGGACACCGGCGCTTCTCCTCCTCTTCCCGCCTCGCTGTCGGTCCGGAGATCAAGTCGGCTCTTCCCAGAGCGATCCGGCCGTGCTAAGCATTCTCTATGCTGAATACTATTCACACATCCTGAAGCGCGGCACAAGACGAAAATCGTCGGCCGTCCCGTGAGGGGCAAAAGCCACCGGCGGAGAGCCAGCGCGGCAGGCTACAGAAGGGAGAGAGATGCACGCAGAGACACCCGCGGTCTGGGACTTCGCCGCCTTCACGGAGGGGGCATGCCTCGGCCAGGTCGAGATCGAACTGGACGCGGCTCACCTGGCGCTCTGGGGCCAGGTCTTCGGTCGCGCGCCCGAGCCAGAGGCGCTCTCCCGCAGCCTGCTGGTGAGCGCGATGATGGAAGGCTACCTGAAGGTCGCCCAGCCGCGCCCGCCTGGAAACATCCACGCCGGCCAGACCCTGCAGCTCAAGGGCCCGGCACCGAAGTCAGGCCAGCGCCTCCGCGTCACCACCCGCTGCAAGGCGGCCTACGAGCGCAAGGGCCGCAAGTGGGTGCGCTTCGCCAGCGAGGTCGCCGGCAGCGACGGCCCCCTGCTGCAGGGCGAGATTCTGACAATCTGGGCGCGCTAGGAAGAAAGATGTCCGAACAGATCACGAAAGAAGCGAGCACCGGCCTTCCGGATCGCCTGGAGCCCCGCTCGCTCGCCAGCGGCCCGGAGACAGTGGCCAGCTACGCCGAGCTGACCGCCGACTTCAACCCGATCCACCTGGACCCGGACTTCGCCGCCAAGACGCCCTTCGGCGGGCCGATCCTGCACGGCACCATCGGTCTCTCGCTGCTGACCCAGGCCATCGAGGCCACCTTCGGCGACGCCGAGACGGCGCTCGAGATCCGCTTCCTCGCCCCCGCCCCGGTCGGCGCCCGTCTCACCGCTGGCGGCGAACGCCTGGCCGAGGGGGCCGCCGCCTATCTCGTCTACGTCGAGACCGACGACAAGCGTCGCGTGATCGAGGGGCAGCTCAGACTGCCCGGCACACAAGCGACCCCACCTTCACACACCAGGGACCAGAGCCAATGAGCAGCGTCGACGCCGAAACCTTCCTGCAGCTACGGGACGTGATCGCCCGCTTCGTGACCGAGCGCCTCATCCCCAACGAGGCGCGCGTGGAGGAGCACGACGAGATCCCCGAGGAGATCGTCGAGGAGATGAAGGAGCTGGGCCTCTTCGGGCTCACCATCCCGCCCGAGTACGGCGGCATCGGCATCAACGCCTCGCAGGAGGCGGAAATCGCGATGATCCTGGGCCACACCGCCCCCGCCTTCCGCTCACTCTTCGGCACCAACGTCGGTATCGGCGCACGCGGCCTGATCCTGGCCGGCACGGAGGCGCAGAAGGAACGCTACCTGCCGAAACTTGCCAGCGGCGAGGTCATCTCCTCCTTCGCACTGACCGAGCCGGACGCCGGTTCCGACCCGGCCAGCATGACCACCAAGGCGGTCCGGGACGGCGACGACTACCTGATCACCGGCACCAAGCGCTTCATCACCAACGCCCAGCGCGCCGGCCTCTTCACTGTCATGGCCAGAACCGATTTCGAGACCAAGGGAGCCGGCGCCATCTCGTCCTTCCTGGTGCCGGCCGACGCGCCCGGCATCACCATCGGCAAGAAGGACCAGAAGATGGGCCAGCGCGGCACCACCACCTCGGACGTCATCTTCGACCAGGTGCGGGTGCCGGCCGATGCCATCATCGGGCTGGAGCCAGGCCAGGGCTTCAAGCTGGCGATGCGGGTGCTTGACCGCGGACGCATCCACATCGCCGCCCTGGCGACCGGCATGTGCGACCGCCTGATCTCGGAGATGGTGGCCTACGCCACCAACCGGAAGCAGTTCGGCAAGTACATCTCCGAGTACCAGCTGATCCAGGCGATGATCGCCGACAGCTACACCGACTATGCCGCCGCCAAGGCGCTGGTCTTCGCCACCGCGGCCCAGTACGACGCCAGTGGTGCGGCACGCCTCGACGCCTCGGCAGCCAAGTACTTCGCGACCGAGGCCGTCGGCCGGATCGCCGACCGCGCGGTGCAGGTGCACGGCGGTGCCGGCTACATGACCGAGTACGCGGTCGAGCGCTTCTACCGTGACGTCCGCCTGTTCCGGATCTACGAGGGCACCAGCCAGATCCAGCAGCTCCTGATCGCGCGCGAAGTGATCAAGGCCGCCTAGAGCAGGATGACGTCAAATCGAAACGATTTGTCGTCTGAATCCTGCTCTACAAGTTTGAAAGATAGAGCAGATTCACGCGATCAGGTGAGTCCACCTGATCGCGATCTGCTCGAAGGCCGTCCGCAGCAAGAACCTAAGGACACGAGACAATGAGCAAGAGCACTCTCCTGGAAGGCAAGGTCATCATCGTCACCGGTGCCGGCGGCGGCATCGGCCGCGAGATCGCGCTGGCCACCGCGGCCGCCGGCGCCAGGGTCGTGGTGAACGACATCGGCGCCGCGCTGGACGGCCGCGGCCTCGACGAGGGACCGGCGCAGAAGGTGGTCGCGGAGATCACGGCCGCCGGCGGCGAGGCCGTGGCCAGCACCGCCAGCGTCAGCGAGATGGCCGGCGCCCAGTCCATCGTCGATACCGCGCTGGACTCCTTCGGGCGCCTCGACGGCGTGGTCAACAACGCCGGCATCCTGCGCGACACCTTCTTCCACAAGATGACCGAGGAGGAGTGGGACCAGGTGATCAAGGTCCACCTCTACGGCACCTTCAACGTCAGCCGCGCAGCGGCCCCCCACCTGAAGCAGCAGGAGAGCGGCGCCTACGTGCACATGACCTCGACCTCCGGCCTGATCGGCAACCTGGCGCAGGCCAACTACTCGGCCGCCAAGCTGGGCATCGCCGGGCTGTCGAAGTCGATCGCACTGGACCTGCAGCGCTTCAAGGTGCGCTCCAACTGCATTGCGCCCTTCGCCTGGAGCCGCATGATCAGCTCGATCAAGGCCGAGAGCGAGGAGCAGAAGGCACGGGTCGACAAGCTGCGCCGCATGACCCCCGACAAGATCGCGCCGGTCGCGGTCTACCTGCTGTCCGACGCCGCCGCTGGGGTTTCCGGCCAGATCTTCGGGGTGCGCAACAACGAGATCTTCCTGTTCGGCCACCCGCGGCCGTTGCGCTCGATCCACCGCTCCGAGGGCTGGAGCGCGGAGACCATCGCCGAGCACGCGATGCCCGCCCTCAAGGCCAGCTTCCAGCCGCTCGACGTCTCCGCCGACGTGTTTAGCTGGGACCCGGTCTAGAGCCTGTGTAGTGCACACGGCACCGGCCCGCACCCCCTCCCGGCCGCCCACGGAAGTATCCTGGCAATGGGCGGCCGGGAGGGGGTGCGGG
>JBJXHM010000004.1:0-444889 GCA_046233115.1 Rhodospirillaceae bacterium N.6G
TAGGAAGCTGTGAGCTGCTTCCTCATCGTGGAGATACGGGGCACTGAGTCGAGACATCTTCGGGCATCCTTCCTATGCCCTCTAATGTGGACTCTTTCAGTCGTGTTTGCAAGGTATATAATCACCTTCTTTAAAGCCACAGGAAGTCGCTCGCGGTCATCAGGTTGGCGGCCGTCAGACCGGTGAGCCGAAGCGTGATGTCGCTCGCACCATCGCCGTCGCTGTCGACCTGAAGCCGCTGGCCGCCGTCAAAACGCGCCTCCGACTGGCCCCCGCCAGAGAAGGCCGCCGAGCCGATGTAGGAGAAGCTGCCCGTCTCCAGCCCGGTCGCGAAGACCAGCTTGTCCTCGCCGTTGGCCGCGTTCAGCGATACCCCGTCGAAGTCGCGGATGACCGCAAGCGCGGTGCCGCCGAGCCCCAGGGTCTCGCCGTCGAAGCGGAAGGCATCGCTGCCCGAACCGCCGAAGACCGTGTCGGCCGAGCCCATCGCGATGGTGTCGGCACCGCTCTCGCCGCGCAGCAGGTTGGCCTGGTCGCCGCCATAGAGGCGATCGTCACCGTCACCCGCCGAGATCTCGTCGGATCCACCAAGACCGCTCAGCAGGTTCGCCCCGCTGTTCCCCTCTATGGAGTTATTGAGGCTGTTGCCGCTGCCGTCGATGTCGCCCTTGCCGCCCTGCATACGCAGGTTCTCGACGAAGGCCGTCGCGGTGCCGTCCGGCAGCGTGTAGCTCACCTCCGCACGCACCAGGTCGGTTCCCTCACCGGTCAGCTCGACCACCTGATCGCCCTGGCTATCGACCACGAAGGTGTCGTCGCCCCAACCGCCGATCAGGCTGTCGCTGCCGCCGCGGCCGTTCAGGATGTCGTCGCCGCTCATGCCCTCCAGCCGGTTGTCGGCCGAGTTGCCGACCAGGGTGTTGCCCCGGCTGTTGCCGACCAGGGTTCCGGGCCCGACCCCGTTGTTGATGTTGGCGCGCTCGATATAGCCCTCGGCTCCACCGGCCAGGGTGTAGGAGAGCGCATCGGAGCGCAGGACATCTTCGGCCCCACCGGCCGCCGTCTCACGCACCACGTCGGCTGCGGTGTCGACGATGAAGGTGTCGTTGGCCTGCCCGCCCGAGGCCGTATCCACGCCCGAGCCGCCGTTCAGGCGATCGCTGCCGATCCCGGCATAGAGCGTGTCGCTGCCGGAGCCACCGCCCAGACGGTCGTTGCCGTCACCGCCATAGGCCACGTCGTCGCCCTGATCGCCGAAAAGGGTGTCGATGCCGGAGCCGCCGACCAGGCTGTCGTCGCCGTCCTGGCCGCGAAGCTGGTCGGCTCCCGACCCGCCGATCAGGCCGTCGCGGCCGCTGCCGCCGCGCAGATCGTCGTCCCCCTGCCCACCGGTCAGGCTGAGGTCGTCGCCGCTGCCGCCGAAAATGCTGTCGGCACCGCTGCCGCCATAGAGCAGGCTATCGTCGCCGCTGTCACCGTAGAGCCTGTCGCTGCCGCTGCCGCCGAAGAGACCCAGGTCACCGCCGTCGCCGCCGTAGACCCGGTCGTCACCGGCATCACCGTGAAGCAGGAAGTCGATGCCGCTGCCGCCCTGCAGCGTATCGTCCGCCGCGCCGCCGTAGAAAAAGCGATCGTTGCCGCTGCCACCGTAGAGGCTGTCACCGGCACTGTCGCCATGGGCCTGCTCATCGTTGCCGACGTCACCAAGAACCGTGTCGGCGCCGCTGCCGCCGAACAGGCTGCGGTCCGCGCCGCTGTCGCCTGCGAGGCTATCGGCACCGTCACCGCCATAGAGGGCACTGTCGTCGCCCGATCCACCGGAAAGCGTGTCGTCGTCGCCGCCGCCGTACAGCCCGGCGTCTCGCCCCACGCCACCATAGAGGATGTCGTTGCCGAACGAGCCCAGGAGGTCGCCGTCGTCGCCGCTGCCGCCGTAGACCCGATCCTCGCCACTGCCGCCGTCGAAGCTGACGTCCCCGCCGCTGCCGCCGAAGAGGCTGTCGGCGCCGCTGTCGCCGACGAAGCTGAGATCGGCGCCGCTGTCGCCGTACAGCAGGTCGCCGCCGTCACCGCCGAAGAAGCTGATGTCATCGCCACTGCCGCCATAGAGGCTGTCGGCGCCGCTGCGCCCTTCGAAGCGCGTGTCGATGCCCTGGCCGCCGAACAGAGAGTCGTCACCGGTACGACCGATCACTACCTCGTCGTTGCCAGTGCCGCCGTAGATCCCGTCGTTGCCGCGGTCACCGAAGAGCACTCTGTCGAAGCCGCTGCCGCCGAAGAGCAGGTCGTCTCCTGTGGCGCCATAGAAATAGGAGTCCCGCTCCCTGTCGCCATAGATGCGATCGGCGCCGCTGCCGCCCAACAAGGTCAGGTCGCCCCCATTGCCGCCGAAGAGAGTGTCCGCCCCATCCCCGCCGACCAGTTGCCGGTCGTAGGTGGGACCGCCAAAGATGGTGTCGTTCCCGCTATCGCCCTCCAGGCTGATATCGTGCCCGGTTCCGCCGTAGATCCGGTCGTTGCCGCTGCCACCGAAGAAGTCGAAATCGTGGCCGGTGGATCCGGTGAGGATGTCGTCGCCGTCGCCGCCAAAGAACCAGTAGTCGTTGCTGCTGCCTCCATCGAGGCTGTCGTCGCCGCTGCCGGAGTAGAAGCGGAGATCCTTCCCGCTGTCGCCGAAGAGCGTGTCCTTGCCGCTGCCGCCATAGAGTCGCGTGTCGTTGCCATCGCCGCCGAAGAGAGAGTCCTCGCCGTTGCCGCCATAGAGGCGCGTGTCCTCGCCGGCGCCGCCGAAGACAGTGTCGTTACCCTCGCTGCCGTAGATACTGCGATCGCTACCCGCACCGCCGTAGAGCGTGTCGGCGCCGCTGGCCCCATAGAGTGAATCGATGCCGCTTAGACCATAGAGCCTGTCGTCGCCACTCAGGCCAAAAATTTGATCGTCCAGACTGGTACCAAACAGAATGTCGTTGCCACCGGTCGTACCGTATATCTGCGCCATTGCGCTCCCTCCTTTGCGCTACTTAAAAAGGGCCACGCTGCGCCACCGCTCGTCTAGCATGTCTCCAACATAGTGCTTGTACAACGGACGCTTCCCACCGTCCGGCAACCTATCAAGCCAAAGACACGTCTGGCAATATCGGACTGGCAGCAAAAGTCAGCCGATGGTTTTGACCGCACGGGAAACGCTCAGCGTCGAGAGCAGATTCCGAGCGAGCGGAAACGTCAGCGCCGACGCTGTGCCGGCCCAGAGAATCTCAGAGCAGCGCATGGCAACCTGTGCGCATTGAAGATGGCCTGGATCGAATATGGCCTGGATTGAAGATGGTCTGGCGACGTGACCGAAGCGACGCTCGTCTGCGCCTGCACCGTCGGTTGCTCCACGAGCGATCCGATCGGGCAGTGGTCAGGCCAGCCTTCCAGCAACCCGGCGAAGACTGAAGTCAGAGCCACCCTCTCCCGGCAGCGGTCCGGCGGGCAGATCTTCAGCCATGTGGCGCAGTTCATCCAGTATCTGGTCCTGATAGCCGACGATCAGGTCACCATGCTTGCCGAGGAGTTCCCTGCGGACCAGCAGCACGTTGAACTGCCCCTTGGACTCGATGTCCCGGGCGATCGGTATGAAGCCTTGCTCCCGCAACGAGGTCAGGACCTCACCCATCCGCGCTTGCCCGACAAAGAACTCGGCCGTCTCAACCTCGATGTAGATTGCGAGGGTCTCCTGCAGGGTCCGACCGGCGCCCGCAAGTAGCTCACGCTGCCCACCCTCGACGTCGACCCAGAGAACGTAGGGGCCTTCCATTGCATCCCGCGCAACCACAGCGTCCATAGCTACGGCCGGAACCTCGACCCGACGCACCTCGACAGAGCCTGTGCGCTCGATCAGGCTCCCGACAGGGTTCACCGGTCCGTCACGATGTTGGTAAAATCCGATCGGGATCTTGAGGGTGACCATGCCCTCCTCGGCGGCGATGGCCTGATGCCGATAGTCCACGCCCAGCGCCGTCAGCTCGGGCCCGAACTCCCTCGCCACGAAAGGATTGGCCTCAAAGGCTACGGCACGGGCCGCAGGAAAGCGGGCCCGGACCTCGCGGCTGAAGCTGGCATTGAAGGCGCCGATTTCCAGGGTCGTGCCGAAACGCAGATGGCTCAGCAGATCCATCAACAGCAACTCCACCAGTCTGATCACGGCGACACGACGCTCGGGGTGCGCCCGGAATGACGACCAGGTCAGTTGCTTGTCCCAGCGGCTCATCGCCTGAAATCGCGAT
Organism: Rhodospirillaceae bacterium N.6G; assembly: GCA_046233115.1. GTDB lineage: Bacteria > Pseudomonadota > Alphaproteobacteria > Kiloniellales > JACOMY01 > JACOMY01. Next base: position 4,269 of record JBJXHM010000004.1, read on the forward strand.
ACGACATCCTTGTGCTTGAAACTAGCCAAAGCCACTTCCCTAGCTGTCATCGTCGTTGCAGGCGAGGTGCACACGACCTGAAGCGGAGCCCCCGGACCGCACGAACCGGGCACGACCGACGACACCCCACAGGAGGGCATGTTCACTCGGCGCCACAGCAAGGCGGCTGCTAGAGCCATAGTTGCACGGGTGAAATGTCGCTGACAATATATATTTTTTGTTTTTGCCTGACCCGACTTTGCCATTCGCCACCACTCGTCACCCGAGATGCCACGTCACCGACGCGGGACTCGGCAGAGTCTGTCGTTCTTTGTTGGTCCTTCTGGCCAGCTTGGCGAAAATTCCCAGCTCGACGCAAAATCCAGCCCTTGCGTTTTCGAAGTTCAGATGCGTTTGGCGCGGGCTCAGCCATTGTGGATGGCAGAAGCAGCCAAGACGGGCTCAAGAAGCACGACTATTGCTTGCTGCTATCGGCGCACCTCACTGCCGAACCCACCCGCTATCACGCGCTTCCAAAAGGCAAACAGGCGGTAAAAACACCTGAGCCGCCCCCCTTTCAGTCAAGTCACCATCAATTTCCTTGAGTTCTCCATCAAACTTTGGAAAGATGTATCCCAATCTTATCTTGTGTGCGGATCGGCATTTGATAATAGTTATCAACTAACAGGAGCACACCCACCCCAGAAGGACCCAGGCCGCGATGCAGCTATCCAAGTTTACGGACTATGCGTTGAGAGTGCTGATCTACTTAGGGTCAAAAGGTGACGAGCGCAGCACCATAGAAGAGATCGCCTCCCGCTATGCCATATCGAAAGAACACCTGCGCAAGATCGTTCATCACCTCACCTCTAGCGGTGTCGTCGAAGGCAAGCGCGGTCGCGGCGGTGGCCTGCGACTCGCCCGTCCGCCGGAAGAGATCTCAGTCGGAGAGGTCGTGCGTGCTGCCGAAGAGAATTTCGCGCTGGTCGAGTGCTTTGCACGTGACGGTGAACCCTGTCGGATCTCCGGCGCCTGCCGCTTCGCCTGGATGTTGCACGAGGCGCTGACCGCCTTCCTGCAGGTCCTGGACCGCTATACCCTCGCAGACATCATTTCCGTGGGCCCGCCCCTGCTGACACAGCTTGGCTTGATGGAGCCGTCCAAGGACTGAACTGGCCCGTCCTCGACTGCCGGGCCGGCTCGCTTGCGGAATTCCGGCACCCGGCAGTTCCGATCGGAATCATCGGCCTGATGAGCGCAGCCACGATCCTCACTGCCCTGCCCCGCTCCCGCCACCGGCCTGTGCCGGACGCGTGAAGCCGCTCAATCTGTCAAAGTTGCAGCACGGGATTCAGGCGCCGGATCGGATCGATTCCACCTCATGCCGGCCCGGCATCACAGCCAGACGAAGTCTGTGGCGGTCAGCAGGTTGGCGGCGGTGACCCCGTCGACCAGGAAGGCCTGGTCGGTACTGCCGTCGCCGTCCTGATCGACCTCGATCTGCCGGGAGCCGGCAAAGCGCGCCTCCGAGTTGCCGCCGCCGGAGAAGGCGGCGGAACCGATGTAGGAGAAGCTGCCAACCTCAAGGCCGCTGGCGAAGACCAGCTTGTCCTCACCATTGCCGGCATTGGCGGTGATCCCGTCGAAATCCCGGATCACCAGACCGCCCGACCCGACGCTTTCGATCTTGGCGCCACTAAAGAGGAAGGAATCCTCACCCGAGCCTCCGAAAGCCTGGTCGCTGCGGGCTACGTGCAGGGTATCGGCCCCACTCTCGCCCTGGAAACGGTCGGCACCCGCTCCACCGAAGATATCGTCGTCACCCTCGCCGCCGATAATGACGTCGCTGCCGCCAACACCGCGCAGCGCGTTGTCGCCGCTGTTGCCCTCGACGGTGTTGTCCAGGTCGTTGCCAGCCCCGTCGATGTTGCCGAAGCCGCCCTGCAGGCGCAGGTTCTCGACGAAGCCGTCCGCTCCGCCGTTCGGCAGGGTGTAGTCCACCTCGGCCCGCACCAGATCGGTGCCCAGCCCTGAGAACTCGCGTACACGGTCGGCCGAGGAGGTCACGATGAAGGTGTCGTCGCCCGACCCGCCGGCCAGGGTGTTGGTCCCGCCGCGGGCGTTGAGGCGATCGGCGCCACTCCTACCCAGCAGCACGTTCGCGAAGGAGTTGCCGACCAGCAGGTCGTCGTTCTCGTTGCCGACCATCTTGGCATCGCCGGCCGAGGCGTTGATGTTCACCCGCTCGATCGCCACCTCCGATGCCGTGCCGAGCGTGTAGGTGGCCGCGTCGGAGCGCAGCACGTCGCTGCCCTCCCCGGCCGCATCGAAGATCAGATCGCTCTCGGTATCGACGATGAAGGTGTCGTTGTTGGTGCCGCCATAGGCCGTGTCGCTACCCGACCCGCCGTTCAGCCGGTCCCGGCCCTGATCGCCGAAGAGAGTATCGCTCCCGCTGCCGCCGACCATCTGGTCGCTGCCGCTGTCCCCCAGCAGCCTGTCGTTGTCGTCACCCCCGAAGAGCGTGTCGCGATCGTCGCCGCCGTAGAGGGTGTCGTTGCCGGTAAAGCCGCGGACGATATCGTCCCCGGTGCTGGCGCCGACGAGATCGACGGAGTCGCCGCCACCGAAAACGTCGTCTCCCTCCGCACCAAGAAAGACATTGTACCCGGAGATGCCAGTAACCGTATTCGCCTCACTGTTCCCGATGATATTGAGAGTCTCGATGCCGCTGATGGTGAGTTGTTCCAGGACTTCTACGGAAACGAAGGCCCGATCATCTCCCGAGCCACCAAAGACCGTGTTCTCAACGCCGGTCTCTTTCTCGGACAGGTCGAAGGTATCGTCTCCTGATCCGCCGTAGAGCCTATCCAATCCGCTTCCGCCGATCAGATCGTCGTCGCCGCTACCGCCATAGAGCGTGTCAGCACCGCTGCCGCCGTAAATCCGGTCGTTGCCGGAGAACCCCTCGAGGCTGTCGTTGCCGATGCCCAGCCTGGCGAGCAGGACCTCGATGTTCGTGGCGAAGAAGTCGACCAGCGCCGTACTGGCCGAAGTCAAGTTCAGAGTCAGGGTATCCTGCTCGCTGCCGCCGTCGAAGCTTTCGGCAGCTCCCAGTTCTCCGTTCGCCACCGCGATGGTATCCTGGCCGCTGCCACCGAAGATCGTGTCCGACCCGCTTTCGCCATACAGACGATCGTTGTCTTTGCCACCATAAAGCGTGTCGCGGCCGGCATCGCCAAAGAGGAGGTCGTCATCGCGACCGCCGACCAGCGTGTCGGCGCCGTCATTCCCCCTCAATCTATCTGTGCCGCTGCCGCCGCTCAGATAGTCCTTGCCTGTCCCGCCCAGAAGATAGTCGTTATCCCTTCCGCCGATTAGCCTGTCGTTGCCGTCACCGCCAAAGAAGGTATCCTTGCCGCCGCCATAGGCGCCGACCTGGTCGATCAGGCTGTCGTCGCCGTCGCCGCCGTAGAGGGTGTCGTCACCGGAGCCGCCGTAGAGGCCAGCATCATTGCCGCTACCGCCGAACAGCCTGTCCTTGGAGGTCCCACCGAAGAACTTGCTGTCGTCCCCACTACCACCGAAGATCCGGTCATCGCCCTCATAGCCATAGAAGGAGGAGTCGTTGCCGGTGTTGCCCTCCAGGAGATCGTCGCCCTCGCCGCCGAAGAAGCCCAGGTCATCTCCGCCCCCACCCGTGATGTGATCCTGTCCGGACCCACCGTAGAGCAGGCTGTCGATCCCCTTGCCGCCGTAGAGCGCGTCGTCGCCGTCGCCGCCGAAGAGCCCCAAGTCCTTGCCCCCTTCGCCGAAGACATAGTCCTTGCCGCTGCCGCCGTAGAGACCGTGGTCGGTCCCGCTGTCTCCATAGAGCCTGTCGCTCCCACTAAGACCGAAGAAGACACTGTCGGCACCGCTTCCGCCGAAGGCCGTATCATTGCCCTGACCGCCATAGAAATTGTAGTCTTCGCCAGCCCCGCCGAAGAGCGTATCGTCTTGGCTGCCACCCCGAAGCTGATTGTCCGCCCCATCGCCCCCGAACAGGAGATCCTGTCCGTCGCCGCCGATCAGCGAGGCATCGTCGCCGCTATTGCCGCTGATGGCATCGTTGCCGGTGTCGCCGTCAAGAACGACATCCCTGCCTGATCCGCCATAGATGCTGTCGTTGCCGGAACCTCCGAACAGGCTCCTATCCTCGCCGTTGTCTCCGAGCAGAACGTCGTTGTCGGCACCGCCGTTGAGGTAGCTATCTCCACCTGGGCCGCCGTAGACCGTGTCGAGGCCGGACCCTCCGAAGGCGTAGTCGCTTCCGTCGCCGCCGAAAAGCCTATCGTACCCACTGCCGCCATAGAGCCCGTCAGTACCGCTATCCCCATAGGCGGCGTCGTTTCCTTGGTCTCCGAAGAGGAACTCGTCGCCGCTTCCACCGTGGAGAGAGTCGTTGCCGGAGTCGCCGACAAGAAAGTCATCATCCAGGCCGCCGAAAGCACTGTCCGAACCGGACCCGCCGTAAAAGGCATCTTCACCGTTCGACAGGAAATCGTCGACGAAGCGGTCGTTGCCGTCATCGCCATAGGCCAGGTCCGATCCGGAGCCGCCATAGAGGGTGTCCGCGCCGCCGCTGCCGAACAGAAAATCGGTGGATGAGAGGCCGTAGATGGTATCATCGGAGAGCGTCCCGATCAGGAAGTCCACCGAGTTCGTTCCGACGATCGTTGCCATTGCAGATTCCCTCGATAGTCACATTTGCCTCGATCACACGCGAATGCAGGGAACGCCCCAGACCGGGGTTTCGCCGCGCAGTTCGCCCCCCAGTTGCCGGCAGAGCCGAATGTAGAGCGGCTCTCGCGGCGATGACCGTTCGCCGCCGCAACCCTAGAGTATCAGTGGTCTCTGTCTGTCTTCCCTGCACTTGGACCATAGACAATGGAGGCGTGGAAAGACAGGACAGATCATCCCATTTCCCCGAAGGAACGCTCCCGACCATCAGGCAAGCCAGACGAAGTCGGTGGCGGTCAGCAGGTTCGCTGCGGTGACGCCATCGATCAGGAAAGCTTGATCGACAGAGCCGTCGCCGTCCTGATCCACCTGGACCTGCCGGTTGCCGGCGAAGCGTGCCTCCGAATTGCCGCCCCCGGAGAACGCGGCTGCACCGATGTAGGCGAATGTCCCAACCTCGAGCCCGGTGGCATAGACCAGCTTATCGGCACCGTTGGCCGCATTGACCAGCAGCCCGTCGAAGTCGCGGAGGACCGGCCCACCGGACCCGCCGAAGCCAAGTCCGCCGCCGCTGAAATGGAAAGAGTCTTCGCCGGACCCGCCGAAGACCACGTCGCCCTGGCCGACGAAAAGCTGGTCGCTGCCGCTCTCGCCCTCAAGGCGGTCTTCGTCCGCGCCGCCGAAGAGCGTGTCGTCGCCGGCGCCGCCGATCACCCGATCCGCGCCCTGGTTGCCGGCCAAGCGGTTGTCGCCGCTGTTGCCGACGAGCGTGTTGTCCAGGCTGTTGCCGGTCCCCTTGATGTTGCCGAAGCCGGCCTGCAGGCGCAGATCCTCGACGAAGGCCGTCGCGGTGCCGTCCGGCAGAGTGAAGTCGCTCTCCGCCCGCACCAGGTCGGTGCCACCGCCCGTGACCTCGCGCAGGATGTCGCTGGTGGTATCGACGACGAAGGTGTCGTCTCCCGAGCCACCGATCATCAGGTCGCTACCGCCCTGGCCATTCAGCCGGTCGACACCACTCATCCCTTCGAGGCGGTTGTCGGCGCTATTCCCGAGGAGGTTGTCGTCGTGCTCGTTGCCACGGAGGTTGGCCGGGCCTATGCCGTTGTTCACGTTTACCCGCTCGACGAAGCCTTCCAGGCCGCTGGCCAGGGTGTAGTCGGCCGCGTTGGAACGGACCGCGTCCACGCCGCCCGCCGCGCTCTCCTGGACCAGGTCGCCCGCGGTATCGACGATGAAGGTGTCGTTGTTACGTCCACCGAAGACCGTGTCGCTGCCTGATCCCCCGTTCAGGCGGTCGCGGTTGCTGCCGCCGAACAGCAGGTCGGTGCCGCTACCGCCGACAAGCTGGTCGTTGTCGTCGCCACCAAACAGGGAGTCGTTGCCGTTCCCGCCGAAGACGGTGTCGCGCCCGCTCTCGCCCGACAGGCTGTCGTCGCCCTCTTCGCCGCGCAGGATATCGTCGCCGGCGGCCCCGCCCAGGAAATCGCTGCCGGAGAAGCCGGTCACGCTGTTGGCTGCGGCATCGCCGAGGAAGACCAGGGCCTCGATCCCGGCGATGGCCAGGCCCTGAAAGGCCTGCGCGTTGGTCACCAGCGTGTCCTCGCCGCTGTCGCCGAACAGCGTGTCGATGACCCCGGCTTCGCCGTAAAGGGCCTGCAGGACGTCGTCGCCACTGCCGCCGAAGAGCGTGTCGCTGTCCGAACCGCCGTTCAGACTGTCCTTGCCGAGACCGCCGTAGAGGCTGTCATCGCCCTCGCCGCCGTTCACCAGGTCCCCGTCGCCGCCGGCGAAAATAAGATCGTTACCTCGCTCGCCGAGAAAGACGTCGTTGCCGCCGCCGTAGACGAACCCGCCGATCGTCACCTCGTCGAACAGCCTGTCGTCGCCGTCGCCGCCGAAGACCAGATCGCTGCCGGCACCGCCGAAGAAGTCCACATCCCGCCCCGACCCGCCGAAGAGCGTATCCGCCGAGGAGCCGCCGAAGAAGGCACTGTCGTCACCGCTACCGCCGAAGAGGACATCGCTGCCGCTCGCCCCGTTCAAGGTCGCGTCCTTGCCGCTATTCCCGTCTAGCCGGTCATTGCCAAGACCGCCGAACAGTCCGGTATCGTTGCCGCCGCTACCGCCCAAGCTGTCGTCGCCGGCGCCGCCGTAGAGCCCGGCATCCGGTCCCTCGGCGCCGTAAAGCCTATCGTCGCCGCTGCCGCCAAAGAGCGCCTGGTCCTTCTGGGCGCCGCCATACAGCAGGTCGTTACCGGATGCGCCGAAGAGGTAGGAGTCTCCGCCCGATCCGCCGTCCAGGGTGTCATCGCCGGAGTCACCGTAGTGGAAGAGATCTCCGCCGCTGCCGCCGAACAGGCTGTCGCTGCCGAGACCGCCGACGGCGTAGTTGTCGTCGCCGGCGCCACCGAAGATGCGGTCATCGCCCTCCTCGCCGAAGAGGCCCCGGTCCGCCCCGCTGCCGCCGTAGAGGCGGTCGGCGCTGCTGCCGCCGAACAGCGAGAGGTCATCGCCGTCGCCGCCATAGAGGCTGTCCTTGCCGCTGTCGCCGGACAGCAGGGTATCGGCGCCGCTGTCGCCCTTCAGACGGTCGTCGCCCAGAGCGCCGAACAGCAAGCGGTCCAGGCCCGACCCAGCGCTGACGACGTCGTCGCCGCTACCGCCATAGAGACGATAGTCGTTGCCCAACCCGCCATAGATTCGGTCGAAGCCGCTGTCTCCGAAGAGGGAGCGATCCACGCCGGCCTCGCCCTCGATCCGATCATCACCGGCGCCACCTTGAGCGCGGTCGTCGCCGTCGCCGCCATAGATCAGATCATATCCGGAACCGCCGAACAGGAGATCGTCACCGGATCCGCCCTCCAGGCTATCCGAACCGCTGCCGCCGAACAGACCATCGTTGCCGCTTTCGCCGCGCAGGATGTCGTACCCGACGGACCCGAACAGGTCGTCGGAGCCCAGGCCTCCCCTGGCAAAATCGTTTCCCGCGCCACCGAAGAAGTTGTCGGACCCGTCGTCCCCCGGCTTCTCGAGAAAGAGGTCGTCGCCGCTGCCGCCATGTGCCTCGTCGGGCCCGGCTCCGCCATAGAGATAGTCCGAACCGCCACCGCCATAGAGATAGTCCCTGCCGGTTTCACCGTAGAGCACGTCGAAGAAGGAAGTGCCGGCGAGGACGTCGTCCCCCGAACCGCCGCTATAGGTCGCCATTTAAGAGCCCTTTCACCATCGACACGGGGGCCAGCAAAAAGACAGGTCGTTCGGCGAAAAGGCCGCTGATTCGGATTTAATGGACCGTAGGTAGTGACCGGAATGCTAGGCCAGCACCGGCCCAAGGAGAAGCCAGAAACGGCAGCCGGATCGCTGAAGGTCCAGCCGCACGCTGCCAGGCCTCAATTGGATTTCGCCATGGCCGCATCGCTGCGCAGGGTCCAGGCGAACTCGGCGACGCGGTCGAGCCGTCCCAGGTCGAGACCGCAGTCAAAGCCGCGGTCGGTCACCAGGCGGGCCACCGAGCGGGTGTCGACGTTGCCCTTGGCGCCGGGCGCGTAGGGACAGCCGCCCAGCCCGCCGATCGAGGCGTCGAAGGTCCTGAGCCCCTTTTCCAGGCTGACCACGATGTTTTCTAGCGCGCGGTTGTGGGTGTCGTGGTAGTGGCCGGCCAGCAGCTCGGCAGGCACCACCTCCAGCACGGCATCCAGCATGGCGGCGATGGTCTCTGGCCGGCCGTGGCCGATGGTGTCGCCCAGCGAGATCTCGTAGCAGCCCATGGCCAGCAGCTTCTCCGCGACCTCGGCCACCTTGGCCGGCGCGACCGGCCCCTCGTAGGGGCAGTCGGTGACGCAGGAGATGTAGCCGCGCACCGGGCAGCCGTCGGCCGCCGCCGCCTCGACCACCGGCTGGAAGCGCTCCAGACTCTCGGAGATCGAGCAGTTGATGTTCTTCCGGCTGAAGCTCTCCGAGGCCGCCCCGAAGATCGCGACCTCGTCCGCCTTGGCGGCGCGTGCTGCCTCGTAGCCGCGCAGGTTCGGGGTCAGCACTGTGTAGGCGGTCCCCGGACGGCGCTGGATCCCAGCCATCACCTCGGCGGCGTCGGCGAGCTGCGGCACCCACTTGGGGCTGACGAAGCTGGTGACCTCGATCTTGGCGAAGCCGGCATCGCTCAGCAAGTCGACCAGGCGAATCTTGTCCGCCGTCGGGATCTGGCGCTTCTCGTTCTGCAGGCCGTCGCGCGGCCCCATCTCGAAGAGGATCACCCGTTCGCTCATAGCCACTCTACTCCTTGTTCGATGCCGCCTCGGCTTCCTCGCGGGCCCGTTGGCGCAGCTCGCGGCGGATGATCTTCCCGGTGGTGGTCAAAGGCAAGGCTTCGACGAAGGCGACCTCCCGTGGGTACTCGTGCGCCGCCAGCCTGGTCTTCACCCAGTCCTGAATCTCGCGGGCGAGCTTCTGACTGGGCTCGACCCCCTCGGAGAGCAGGACGTAGGCCTTCACGATCTCGGTACGCTCGGGATCGGGCTTGCCGACCACGCCGGCCATGGCGACCGAAGGATGGCCGATCAGGCAGTCCTCGATCTCGCCGGGACCGATGCGATAGCCGGCCGAGGTAATGACGTCGTCATCGCGCCCGACATAGCGGATCCAGCCGTCGCTCTCCAGCACGCCGCGATCGCCGGTCACCAGCCACAGACCGCGGAACTTGGCCTCGGTCGCCTCGGGATTGTTCCAATACCGCAGGAACATGACTGGATCGGGCGCACGCACCCCGATGTCGCCCAGCTCCCCCTCTGGCAAGGGATCGCCCTCCGGTGAGATCACCGCGACCTCGTGGCCCGGGACCGCCCGGCCCATGATGCCGGGACGGCCCGGCATGAGGGCAGCGCAGGAGGAGACCACCATGTTGCATTCGGTCTGGCCGTAGAACTCGTTGATGGTGACCCCCAGCACCCGGCGGCCCCAGTCCAGCAGCTCGGCGCCCAGGGTCTCGCCGCCGCTGGCGACCGAGCGCAGCCGCAGCGTCCAGCGGTTCTCCGCATCCTCTACCCGGCGCATCATCTTCAACGCGGTCGGCGGCAGGAAGGAGTTGCGGATCCCCTGGCTTTCCAGCAGGTCAAAGGCGGCCTCGCCGGTGAACTTGGCGAAGCGGCAGGCGACCACCGGCAGGCCGTGGTGCAGGGCCGGCATCAACACGTCCAGCAAGCCGCCGATCCAGGCCCAGTCGGCCGGGGTCCAGATCTTGTCGCCCGGCTGCGGCAGCAGGTCGAAAGACATCTCCACGCCCGGCAGGTGGCCCAGCAGCACCCGGTGGCCGTGCAGCGCGCCCTTGGGCTGTCCGGTGGTGCCCGAAGTGTAGATCAGCACCGCCGGGTCGTCGGCCTTGGTGCGACAGGGCTCGAACGCCTCCGAGTGAGCGGCCAGCGCCGGCCCCAGCTCGAGGCAGCCCTCGACCGGGCTATCCACCACGATCACCGCCTTCAGATCCGGCAGTCGGTCGCGGAGAGGGACCAGCTTCGCCGCGCCCTCGCGGTTGGTCACCACCAGCTTGGCACCGGCATCGCCCAGGCGGAAGCCCAGCGCCTCCTCGCCGAACAGCATGAAGAGCGGGATCGAGACGGCGCCCAACTTGTGTGCGGCGATGTGAGCCAGGGCCGTCTCCGGCATCTGCGGCAGCAGCACGCCGACGCGCTCACCCACCCCGAGGCCAAGCTCGCGATAGAGGTTTGCCAGGCGGTTTGACCGGGTTGCCAACTGTCCGTAGGTGGTCTCGCTGACGCTGCCGTCGGCCTCGACGAAGACCAGCGCCAGGCGGTCCGGATCGCGCTCTGCCCAGCGATCCGAAACATCCACACCCATGTTGTAGTCTTCCGGAACCTCCCAGCGGAAGCGCTCCCGCAGCTCCGAATAGCGTGTCGCATCAGGCAGCAAGATCCAGTCCTCCCCTGAAATTCCTCACCGTGCCCGGTCTCTCGCCGCTGCGGCGATTGATTGAGATCATTCCAAACTCGGATATGCGATGCTTTGGTTCGATAAAGGTGCTGACCCCCAACGGCTGAGGAGCAGAGCCATGACCGACGTGATGCAAGAGCTCGGGATCGAGCATAGAAACATGGCGCGCCTGCTGAACGTGCTGGAACAGCAACTCGCCATCTTCGAGCGCGGCGACGAACCGGACTACGACGTGATCGAGGCCATTGCGACCTACTTCACCGGCTTCCCCGACCGCTGCCACCACCCCAAGGAGGACATGATCCTGGCCCGCCTGCGCGAGCGCGCCCCGGAGGCAGCGGCACGGGTCGGCGACCTGGAGGGTGAACACCAGGAGGTCTCCCGCCTGGCCAAACGCTTCGATGCGACGGTCCAGGAAGTTCTGAACGAGGCCGAGATCCCGCGCGACGCATTCAGCGCCGCGGTTCGCGACTTTATCGGAATCCAGCGCAAGCACATGCAGGACGAACGTGGCGGCTTCTTCCTGTTGGCCGAAGCCAAACTCACCGACGAGGACTGGAAGGATTTGAACGCCACGCTGTCCAACGAGAAAGACCCCGTATTCGGCAAGGACTTCGCAACCGAATTCGAGGCCCTGCATGAGCAGATCATGCGCTGGCAGGAGGAAGACGAGAAGGCCATCCTCTCTGACAAGGACTGAGCCCGCCTCCCTCCCCTGGTCAGGACGCAGCATCCTCGTCCTCTTCCAGCAGGATCAGTAGGGCGCCCTCGTCGACCTGCTCGCCTTCCGACACGCGCACCTCGGCGATTACGCCGTCGCGCGGGGCAGTCAGGCTGTGCTCCATCTTCATCGCCTCTTCCACCAGCAGCACCTGGCCCTTGGTGACCGCCTCGCCAGCGGCCACCTTGACCAGCAGGACCCGTCCCGACATCGGGGCGGTCACGCTGTTGCCGGCGCCAGCGCTGTCGCTTTCCCCGGCCAGGCTGTCGGGAAGTCCGAAGCGATGGGCGAGGCCCTCGTGGAACACGGTGACTCCGCCGTGCCAGCGCGCGTAGGCCAAGCTCAGCCGGCGCTCGCCGAAGTCGAGCACCGCGCGGTCCGGCCCGCAAGCGGCCACTGACAGCGAGATCTTGCTCTCCGGCAGGGACACGCTGTAGTGCCGCCCGTCGAAGGCGATCGCCACCTCCTGCGGACTGTCGCCGACCGCCATGGTCACGACCTGGCTGGCCCCACCCCAGAGCCGGAAGCCCGAGAGCTGGTCCCAGGGGTCCGAGCTCGGCGACTCCTCCAGCGCGCCGGCGGCCAGCAGGGCGGCCAGACACCAGGCCTCCACCGAATGCGTACTCCCACCGGCCAGCAGGCGGTCGAGATCGCGTTCGATCAGGCCGGTATCGACCTTGCCCGCGGCGAAATCCGGATGGCGCGCCAGGGCGGCGAGGAAGGCCGTGTTGGTGGTGCAGCCCTCGATCTTGATGCCATCCAGCGCGCGCGCCAGCCGGGCCAGGGCCTCTGTCCGGTTCTCACCCCGGACGATCAGCTTGGCGATCATCGGATCGTAGTGCGGGGTGATGCTGTCACCCTCTCGTACGCCGCTGTCGATCCTGACCCCGGCCTCCTCGGCCGGCAGGCCCAGGCGGGAGAGCCGCCCCACCGCCGGCAGGAAGCCCTTGGCCGGGTCCTCGGCATAGATCCGCGCCTCGAAGGCATGGCCGTCAATGGCGAGGTCCTCCTGTGCCAGGGGCAGGCGCGCACCGGCCGCCACGCGGAGCTGCCAGGCGACCAGGTCGTGGCCGGTGATCATCTCGGTCACCGGATGCTCGACCTGAAGGCGGGTGTTCATCTCCATGAACCAGAAGCCGTCCTCGCGCAGGCCGCGGGAACCGTCGGCGATGAACTCCACCGTGCCGGCGCCGCGGTAGCCGATGGCCAGCGCCGCCTTGACCGCGGCCTCGCCCATGGCCTTGCGCACCGCCTCCGGCATGCCGGGGGCCGGCGCCTCCTCGATCACCTTCTGGTGCCGGCGCTGCAGCGAGCAGTCGCGCTCGAAGAGGTAGACCGCCCCACCCTGACCGTCGGCGAAGACCTGGATCTCCACGTGGCGCGGCGCGGTCACGTACTTCTCGATCAGCACCCGCGGATCGCCGAAGGCGTTCTGCCCCTCGCGCTGCGCACTCTCCAGGGAAGACGCGAAGTCGGCCGGCGCCTCCACCTTGCGCATGCCCTTGCCGCCGCCGCCGGCGACGGCCTTGATCAGCACCGGATAGCCGATGCGCTCGGCCTCGGCGGCCAGTAGCACCGGCTCTTGCCCGGCACCGTGATAGCCCGGCACCACCGGCACGCCGGCCTCCTCCATCAGCGCCTTGGCGGCATCCTTCAGGCCCATGGCCCGGATCGCCGAGGCCGGTGGACCGACGAAGACCAGGCCGGCCCGCTCACAGGCCTCGGCGAAGCCTGCGTTCTCCGAGAGGAAGCCATAGCCCGGGTGGATCGCCTGGGCGCCGGAGCGCTTGGCGATCTCGATCACCGCGTCGCCCTTGAGGTAGCTCTCCGCGACCGGGGCCGGACCCAGCCGCCAGGCCTCATCCGCCTCGGAAACATGCAGCGCGCCGGCGTCGGCGTCGGAGTAAACCGCGACGCTGGCCACACCCAGCTTGCGGGCGGTGCGAATCACGCGGCAGGCGATCTCGCCGCGGTTGGCGATGAGGATCTTGTCGAACATGGCCACCCCCTACATCCGGAACACGCCGAAGCGGGTCGGCGCTATCGGCGCGTTCAGACTGGCCGAGATCGAGAGGCCCAAGACATCGCGGGTGCGCGAGGGCTGAATGATGCCGTCGTCCCACAGCCTGGCCGAGGAATAGAGCGGATGGGCTTGGTGCTCGAACTGGTCCAAGATCGGTTGCTTGAAGGCAGCCTCCTCCTCCGCCGACCAGGCGCCGCCGCGCGCCTCGATACCGTCGCGCCTGACGGTCGCCAGCACGCCCGCCGCCTGCTCGCCGCCCATCACCGAGATGCGCGCGTTGGGCCACATCCAGAGGAAGCGGGGGCTGTAGGCACGGCCGCACATGCCGTAGTTGCCGGCCCCGAAGGAGCCGCCGACGATCACCGTGAACTTCGGCACCTGCGCGGTGGCGACCGCGGTCACCAGCTTGGCGCCGTCCTTGGCGATGCCGCCGGCCTCGTACTTCTTACCGACCATGAACCCGGTGATGTTCTGCAGGAAGATCAAGGGGATGCCGCGCTGACAACAGAGTTCTATGAAGTGGGCGCCCTTCAATGCGCTCTCGGAGTAGAGCACGCCGTTATTGGCGATGATGCCGACCGGGAAGCCCCAGATGTGGGCGAAGCCGCAGACCAGCGTGGCGCCATAGAGCCGCTTGAACTCGTCGAACTCCGAGCCGTCGACGGTGCGGGCGATGACCTCGCGCACGTCGTAGGGGTGCTTCAGGTCCGGCGGCACGATGCCGTCGATTTCCTCGGGCGGATAAAGCGGCTCGCGCGGCGGCCGCAGGGTGATCTCGCCGGCCTTTTTCCAATTCAGGTTGCCCACAATACGCCGCGCCAGCGCCAGCGCGTGGACGTCGTTCTCGGCGTAGTGGTCGCTGACGCCCGATTGGCGAGTATGGACGTCGGCGCCGCCCAGCTCCTCGGCCGTCACCACCTCGCCGATCGCGGCCTTCACCAGTGGCGGACCGCCCAGAAAGATGGTGCCCTGCTTGGCGACGATGATGCTCTCGTCCGACATGGCCGGCACGTAGGCGCCGCCGGCGGTGCAGGAGCCCATCACCACGGCGATCTGCGGGATGCCCTGGGCCGAGAGGTTCGCCTGGTTGTAGAAGATCCGACCGAAGTGCTCGCGGTCGGGAAAGACGTCATCCTGGTTTGGCAGGTTAGCACCGCCCGAGTCGACCAGATAGAGGCAGGGCAGACGGTTCTGGGCGGCGATCTCCTGCGCGCGCAGGTGCTTCTTCACCGTCATGGGATAGTAGGTGCCGCCCTTCACCGTGGCGTCGTTGCAGACGATCATGCATTCGACGCCGGAGACGCGGCCGATGCCGGCGATCATCCCGGCCGAGGGCACCTCGTCGCCGTACATGCCCCAGGCGGCGAAGCGGCCGACCTCCAGGAAGGGCGAGCCGGGATCGAGCAGGCGGCTCACCCGGTCGCGCGGCAAGAGCTTGCCGCGGGCCAGGTGCTTCTCCCGCGCCCGCTCACCGCCGCCGGCGCGCAGCTTGGCTCCTGTCTCCTCGAAAGAGGCCAAGAGGGCCTGCATCGCAGCCTCGTTGGCACGAAAGGTCTCCGAGCGCCGATCGACCGCGCTAGAGAGTCTCGTCATTGGCTATCCCTCCACTCACGCCCACCCTTCACCGAAGGAGGCGACTGCCGTGATTTAGTGGTAACGCTGCGGTGCTGGGAAGGAAAACAGTGTTTTTCTTCCGGCGGGGCACGGCCAAATTCATCTAGATGAGCTCTGCGGATAGGGCATGGGTACCCGCGTCGGGTTTCGCTTCCGCTGAGGGCACGGGTCGACCAGGATCGCGTCGCCGGACCGGGCCTGTCTCCCGAAGCCGGCGGGTGGAGCCGGAGCATGACGATCGAGACCAAGGCCGGGGGTAGGGAAGAGGCCGAGTCGCCGATGCCAGCGATGGCGCACTCCCGCCTTGCCGGCTTTGCGGCCCGGCGGCCGCGCCGCGCACGGAACCTGGCAGTGATCATGATCGCGCTGGGGCAGACCCTGGTCTGGGTGTCGCTCTACTACAGCTTCGCTGCCCTGCTACTAACCTGGGAGCGCGAGCTCGGCTGGTCCAAGAGCGCGCTGACTTTGGGACTCGCCGCGGCGGTCCTGGTCTCGGCCCTGGCCTCGCCGCTGGCCGGACGAATCATCGACGCTGGCCTGGGCCGCTGGCTGCTGGGGCTGGGCGCAGTCGGCGGAGGGGCAGCCTACGCCCTGCTGGCCCTGGCCGAGACCCCGCTCCTCTTCATCGCCATCTGGGCAGTCGTCGGGCTGGCGCAGGCGGCCTGCCTCTACGAGCCCTGCTTCGCCTTCATCACCCGGACCAGCGGCTCAGCCTCCCGCTGGATCATCACCCGCGTCACCCTCGTCGCCGGCTTCGCCTCGCCCATTGCCTTTCCCGCCGGTGCGCTGCTGGCACACTGGCTGGGCTGGCAAGGTGCAGTGCTGGTGCTGGCCGCGTCGGTGGCGCTGCTCGGCGGCCCGCTGCTGCTGATCGGTGCCGGTCTCTTGGAGCAGACCTCCACCGAGGCGATCCCGGCCGAGCACCGCAGCCAGAACCGTGCGGCGCTGAAGGCCGCGGTCCGCCGGCCGCAGTTCTGGCTCATCGGTCTGGCCTTCCCGGCCATGGCACTGAACCACGGCATCCTGATCAATCACATCGTGCCGCTGCTGGTGGAGAGCGACTTCACCGAGGCCACCGCGGTCACCATCGCATCGGTGGTCGGGCCGATGCAGGTGGCCGGCCGCTTCGCGATGATGCTGAGCGAGCGCCGGGTCGGCGGCCTCAGCCTCACCATCCTGGCCTTCGCCGGCGTGGCCGTGGCCGCGCTGCTGCTGATGTTCGCCGGCGGCTCGCCGCTACTGGCCTTCGCCTTCGCCGCCACCCAGGGCGCTGCCTATGGCCTGACCTCGATCCTGAAGCCGCTGGTGATGGCCGAGTTCCTGGGGCGTGAGGCCTTCGGCTCGATCGCCGGCTGGCTCGCCCTGCCCTACCTCGCCTGCTACGCCGTCGCGCCCTTCGTCGGCGCCTTGCTGTGGGAGGTCGGCGGCTACGGCCTGGTGGTGCCGGCCGCCGGCGGCTTCGCCATCCTCGGCATCCTGGTGATCGCCCCACTTTCGGTCATGGCCCGGCGAGGAACAGCCCGTCAGGGCTGAAGCGCGCCTCACTCTCCAGGAACAGCGCCGCACCCAGGATCAAGCCCGCCCGGCGCAGTGCGTCAGCCGCCGCCAAGCCGTTAACCAAGGCCTGGCAGACCTCCGCTAGAGCGAGGCTCCCCACGCCCACGGTTACCAGGCGCTCGCCCAGGTCGCTGTCGGGGTCGAGGGAGACGGCCCGCGCGCGCTGCACGGCCGGATGGCCCGGCAGGTCGACCGCGTTGGCGATCAAGGTTGCGGCCGCATCGGCCTCGGCCGCCGTGGCCGCCAGCACCGTCACCGCGTCGGCTATACCGAAGGACCAGCTTCGCCCGCGCCAGCCGGAGGTGGCGAGCCCGCGCGCCGGCAGCTCGGACTCCAAGGTCACCTTGGCGGCGGTGCCGAAGATCGCACTCGTGAGGCTGCTGCCCGGTGGCAGGTAGAGCGCGACGTCGCCGCCGTTGTTGACGTAGGCCCTCTCCAGGTCGCGGCCGTGTACCAGGGCGGCCAGGATCTCGTCGGCGACCGCACCGGCGACCGCCACCATCGGCGTCACGAAGGCCGGCCGGTGGCGGGCGGCGGCGACGCACATGGCCTGCGCGACCCTGCCCTCGAAGCGCGGCAGCTCGGCTCCCAAGGGCCGGCGCAGCAGTGGCAGCTCCGCCACCAATTCCTCCAGCAGGGTGCGGAAGCGCTCGCGAGCCTGGCGGTAGGCGCGCCCCACCTCCTCGCGCGGGCCGAAGGCCTCGACGATCAGATCGATGGGGCCGTGGTGCAGGTGCAGGCGGCGGCCGTCAGGGAGCAGGCTGGCCTGGGCCGGCTGCATCAGCCTCGACCGACTATCCGAGCGCCGGCCAGGCCTGGTCCCGGCGCGCCGCCACTTCGCGCTTGGCGGAGCCGTACTCGCCACCTTTGGCCAGAATGTCCTCGACGCTGCGCACCGCGTCGGCATAGCCGCCGAGTGCGCGGTAGCGCTCGCGCCTGAGGGTGAACTCGATGGGCGCGACCAGGGCCGGGGTCGGCACGTAGCCGAAGGCCTTGTCCGGCAGGCGGGTCACGTCGACCATGAAGGTGATGCCGCCGCCCGGCCAGACGTAGACCGGTGCGCCGCCGCAGGTGACCAGGGTCTCCAGCCCGTGCACCGAGCGGGTGAGCCGGACCGGATTCTCGGTGACGCCGGCGCGCAAGGATCCGCCCGCCCCGCCCATGAAGAGCACGGTGCAGAGCGCTGGCTCGCAGTTCTCGTCGATCAGGTGGACCGACTTCTCCAGCACCTCCGGCAGCGGCTGCTTCACCGGCACGAGCTGCTCGTCGAGGACGTAGTAGCTGTACTGCTCCCCGGTGGTGGAGACCATCAACATGGTCAGGCCCGGATGCGCACCCCTCTTGGGGTTGAAGGGCCCCAGGATCTCCAGCGGGTCCTCGATGGCGGCCCCGCCCCAGCCGAGACCCGGCTCGGCCACCTGGAAATAGCGGCCCGGGGTCGAGCGGCGGCCGCGCACGTTGATGCCGGTGTCGGGCCAACCAAGCACCTTGCCGGCCTGGTGCTCGGAGACCACGCCGGTGATGTGGTCGTCGACCACCACCACCTCGTCGACCTTGTCCTTCCACTGGGTGGCGAACATGCCGATGGTGGCCGAGCCGCAGCCGACCCGCATACGCTCTTCGCGATGGCCGTCGACCACCGGCGGCCGGCCGGCCTCGACCACCACCCTTGAACCGCCGTCGATGGTCAGCTCCACGGCCTCGCGGTTACAGAGGTCCAGCAGGGTCTCGCAGGTGACGCGCCCCTCGGACTTGCTGCCGCCGGTCAGGTGGCGCACGCCACCGAGCGAGAGCATCTGCGAGCCGTACTCGGCGGTGGTCACATGGCCCACCGGCTCGCCCTGGGCGCGGATCGTCGCCTGCTCCGGCCCCAGGTGACGGTCGGTGTCGATCTTCACCTTGACGCCGCAGTAGCTGAAGATCGCTTCGGTGACCACGGTCACCAGGTCGGCGCCCTCGACCTCGCGGCTGACGATGAAGGGCGCCGGCTTGTAGTCGGGATAGGTGGTCCCAGCCCCGATCGCGGTGACGAAGCGCTCCGGCGCCGGCACGATCTCGCCGTCCCAGGCCGGCCCCTTCTCCTCGGTCAGGAAGGGCACCAGGTCGCCGCCGCCGTCGCGGGTGCGTTCCAGGATGGTCAGGGGATCGCAGCGGACGATGCGGCCGGCCTCGTTGGCATAGCGATCGCAAGCACCGCTCTTGCCCTCTGCGATGTAGCACATCACCGGACAGGCATCGCAGCGGATCTTCTCAGGTCGGCTCATAGGCGCTCTCCCGCCGCCGCGATGGCGGCCAGGATGCGGTGCGGCAGCGCCGGCACCTTCTCCAGCCGGACTCCGGTGGCATGGCGGATGGCGTTCAGGATCGCAGGCGCGGTCGGAATCAGCGCGTGTTCGCCCAGGCCCTTGGCACCGAAGGGTCCTTCCGGATCGGGCTTCTCGATCAGGATCGAGCGGATCTCCGGCACGTCGCCGATCGAGGGGATCAGGTAGTCGTGCAGGTTCTCGCTGCGGCCCGGCAGGTACTCCTCCATCAGGGCCAGGCCGATGCCCTGCGCGATCCCACCCTCGATCTGACCCTCTGCCAGCAAAGGATTGATAACCCGCCCTAAATCATGTGCGGCCGTGATCCGCAGCAAGCGCACCGTGCCGAGCTTGCGGTCGACCTCCAGCTCCACCATCTGGGCGCCGTAGCCATAGACGGCATAGGGGTCGCCCTGCCCCTTGGCATCCAGCGGGCTGGTCGGCGGATCGTAGCTCTCGACCGCGGTGAAGACATAGCCCTCGGCGTCGGTCGGCAGGCTCGCCAGGTCCAGGCGGTGCGCGGCGCCGCCGTCCTCAAGCAGCAAGTTGCCGCCCTCGAGCGCGAGCCTGGCGTCGTCGGAAACGTTGGCGTGGCGCAGGATCGCGGACCGCAGGGCGCCGCCGGCAAGCTGGGCCGCCTTGCCGGAGACGTAGGTCTGGCGCGAGGCCGAGGTCTTGCCGGCGTCGGGCGTGACCGCGGTGTCCGCCCCGACCAGGCGGAAGCGGTCCAGCGGCAGCCCCAGCGCGTCGGCGCAGATCTGCGCGATCACGGTGTTGGAGCCCTGGCCGATATCGACCGCGCCCTGGTGCAGCACCACCGCCCCATCCGCCGCGATCGCCACCTTCATGGTCGAGGGGTTCGACATTGAGGTGTTGCCGCAGCCGTACCAGCAGGAGGCCACCCCGACGCCACGCAGCAGCGCCCCACCCTCGGCGTTACGTGCCTCGGCCGCCGCCAGCGCCTCCTGCCAGGGCGCTCGCAAGGCCTCCAGGCAGTCGGCGATGCCGACGCCGGACTGCAGCACCTGGCCGGTCGCGGTGGCAGAGCCGTCGCGCAGCGCGTTCTTCAGGCGGAACTCCAGGCGATCCAGGCCGCAGCGCTCGGCCAGCTCGTCGTAGAGCGTCTCCTGCAGGATGGCGGCCTGCGGTACGCCGAAGCCGCGGAAGGCGCCGGAGACCGGCCCGTGCGTGTGGATAGCCCGGCCGAGACCGCGGTAGTGCGGGGTGACGTAGGGACCGGTGGCATGCACCGGCACCCGGTTGGCCACGGTCGGACCCCAGCTCGCATAGGCGCCGGTGTTGAAGTCGCCCTCCAGCACCAAAGCGGTGATGCGGCCCTCGGCATCGGCACCGATGCTGGCCGTGAGGCGGGCCGGATGGCGTTTGGTGCTCGACATCATCGACTCGCGGCGACTGTAGACCAGACGCGCCGGCCGACCGGTCTTCAGGGTAACCAGGCCCAGCAGCGGCTGCACCGAGACGTCCAGCTTGGAGCCGAAGCCTCCGCCGGTCGCGGTCGGCAGGATCCGGATCCGTTCCTCCGGCAGGCCCAGCACCAGCGCGGTGTCGCTGCGGTCCATCGCCGGCGCCTGGGTGCAGGCCTGGATCACCAGGGTGTCTCCCTCCAGCCAGGAGACCCCGGCCTCGGGCTCGATGTAGGCATGCTCGACGTAGCTGGTCTCCACCCCCCCCTCGACCAGATGGGGCGAGGCCCGCAGCGCCGCCTCGGGCTCACCACGCTCGACCAGGCCGACGGTCAGCAGGTTGCCGGCCCGCTCGGGGTGGAGCTGCGGCGCCGAGGGTTCCTGCGCCTCGCTGAGGCTCATGACCGCCGATAGCCGCTCCCAGGTAATTGGCAGGCTCTCCAGGTCCAGGTCGCGCAGGGTCTCGGGCTCGCCGGCGACCAGGGCCACGGCCTCGCCGCGGAATCGGGTCGGAGAGACCGCCAGCGCCGGCTGGTCGGCGAAGGGCGGAATGACGCCAAAGGCATTGCGTCCGGGAATGTCGGCTGCGGTCAGCACCGCGACCACACCCGGCCGTTCGCGGCGCCAGGCCTCCAGATCGCCGAAGGAGAAGGCCGCATGATGGTGCGGCGAGCGCAACACCAGCACCGAGAGCGCGCCCTCGGGCAGGTGATCGGCGCCAAAGCGATCCCGGCCGCTGACCTTTGCCAGCCCGTCCAGGCGCTGGACGCTCTGCCCGACAGCAGCGCCGGCGGCCGGTGCGGCCGGCGTCTCGGCCTCGCGCCAGGCGTCGCAAACCGCGGCGATGATCTTGCGATAGCCGGTGCAGCGACAGAGCACGCCGCCCAGTGCCTCTTCCGCCTCGGCCGGGGTCGGACGCGGCACTCGAGCCAGCAGGGAGGCCGCGGCCGTCAGCATGCCGGGCGTGCAGATCCCGCACTGGGCCGCGCCGTGGCGCAGGAAGGCGCGCTGCAGCGCCCCGAAGCCCGCAGCCTCCAGCCCCTCGACCGTGGTGACCACCCGCCCCTCGACCTGGCCCAGCGACAGCAGGCAGGCGCAGAGCTGCTCGCCGTCGACCAGGATCGTGCAGGCGCCGCAGTCGCCGGCATCGCAGCCCACCTTGGTGCCGGTCAGCCCCAAGCGCTCGCGCAGCACCGTGCTCAGCCGCTCATTGGGCTCCGCTGCGACCGAAACCGCCTCGCCGTTCAACGAGAAACAGGTGCCGCTGATGCGTTGTGCCTCGGCGAGATTCATGCCGCTTGCTCCCTCGCTTCTTCCTCCAGCACGGTCGTGAGGGCCCGGCGCAGCAGTTCGGCCGCCGCCCGGGCGCGATAGTCGCCGGTGGCCCGCAGGTCGTCGATCGGATCGAGCAGGCGGGCCACGGCCTCGTCGAACAGCCGCTCGGGCGCCTCGCCGACCGTCAGTCCGGCCAAGGCCTGCTCCAGCAGCGGCAGGCGCCGCGCCACCGCGCTGCAGGAGCCGACCGCCAGGGCCAACTCGGCGATCCTATCGCCCTCCAGCGCCACCCTAACCGCGACCATGGCGATGGAGATCACCAGGTAGCGGCGGGCACCCAGCTTCAGGAAGCCACCCCGCCCTGCGGCGGCCCGTTTTGGCACCAGGATCGCGGTGACCAGTTCGTCCTGGCGTCGCGCCGTTCGGCGCACGCCGGTGATGAAGTCCGCCAGGGGCAGGCGGCGCACCCCTTTCAGGCTCGACAGCTCCACCTCGGCATCCAGGGTCAGCAACGGCGGCACCCCGTCTGCTGCGGGCGAGGCGTTGCAGAGGTTGCCGGCCAGGGTGCCCTGGTTCTGGATCTGCCGCGCGCCGACCTCGCGGGCGGCCAGCTTGAGGCCGTCAAAGATCGGCGGCAGGGGCGCACGAATGACATCAGTCCAGGTCATGCAAGCGCCCAGGCGCCAGGCTTCGACCTCTTCTCGATAGCCCTTCAGGTCGGGCAGCGCCGTGATGTCGAGAATGTCGCCGGCCAGGTGCGAAGCGCCGGTCGCCGGATAGAGGTCGGTACCGCCTGCCAGGACCCGCGGCCCCCTCTCCGTCGCCTCCAGCAAGGACAAAGCCTCGGCAAGCTCGGTAGGACGATGGTAGGACATGCAAAACCTGCCTTCCGGGGGCGTCAGACTTGTTTGTGTACAAACGGAATTCTATGCTGAACCATGGTGCTGTCAAAGCCTAAATCGCCCCAGAGCCCCGGCGGGGCCAAGCGACCCAACGGGCAGGAACCGCAGGCAAGCGCGGACGCGGACTATCGCCTCGACGAGCAGATCGGTTTCCTGCTGCGCAAGGCCAACCAGCGCCACCTGGCGATCTTCGCGGCCGAGATCCCGGAGGTGACGCCGCGGCAGTTCGCGGCCCTGGCCAAGCTGCTGGAAAGCGGTCCACTGTCGCAGAACAGGCTCGGCCGCGCGACGGCGATGGATGCGGCCACGATCAAGGGCGTGATCGGCCGCTTGCAGGACCGCGGCCTGGTCGCCACCAGCCCGGACCCCGACGACCGCCGCCGCCTGCTGGTCGCGCTGACTGAGTCGGGCCGCGCCTTCGCCGAGGACTGCCAGGTGCGGGCTAGGCGGATTACTGCGACGACCCTGGCGCCTCTTAGCTCTGGCGAAGCACGCCAGCTCCTGACAATGATTAGGAAACTAACCTAGCTTGCCTGCGGAGGAGCCAGAGCGATGACACAACGCGCCAACGGGGAGGCCTTCATCATCATCGACGTGCAGAACGACTTCTGCACCGGTGGCGCCCTGGAGGTGCCGGGCGGCGAGAGCGTGGTCCCGGTCATCAATGCCCTGCAGGAGCGCTACGACATGGTGGTGGCGACCCAGGACTGGCATCCGCCGCACCATCATTCCTTCGCCGTCAACCACGTCGGCAAGGAGCAGTTCTCGACCACCCAGATGCATTACGGCGAGCAGGTGCTCTGGCCGGAGCACTGCGTGCAGGGCACCGAGGGGGCGGCCTTCCACAAGGATCTCGCGACCGAGCGGCTGGAGCTGATCCTGCGCAAGGGGCACCGGGCCGAGATCGATTCCTATTCCGCCTTCTTCGAGAACGACCGCCGCACCGCAACTGGGCTCGCCGGCTATCTGATGGAGCGCGGGGTCCGCTCGGTGGCGCTGGCCGGGCTCGCCACGGATTTCTGCGTCTGCTACTCGGCCCTGGACGCGATCCATCTAGGCTTCTCCGTCACCCTCTACGAGGACGCCAGCCGCGGCATCGACCTCGTCGGCTCGCTCGCGGCAGCACGCCAGCGCATGCTGGAGGCCGGCGTCACCATCACCCAGAGCGGGTTGGGCTAGGTGTTCGTGATTATAAACGGGACCTCATCTCTTGGCTGGATAGCGCTCAATAATAAGCGCCTGGCTAACGTTGACTGATCCTCCGGTCAAGCCGGAGGATGACAATTTAGAATAACGTGCGCAAACGGCCTCGTGTTTTCTTTTTATATTGTCATCCTCCGGCTTGACCGGAGGATCACCATCCGCAAGCAGCGAAAAGTACCGCAACGCTTGGCCATTACACACAATCCCGTCAAAACGCCAGCTCGCGCTGCGCCTCGCGCTCGACCTCGGTCAGGACCAGGTTGGATAGCAGCGAGCGCAGCTTCGCCGGGCGCAGCGGCTTGTGCAGCAGCTTGATGTTGTCATCC
Source organism: Rhodospirillaceae bacterium N.6G (assembly GCA_046233115.1). GTDB lineage: Bacteria > Pseudomonadota > Alphaproteobacteria > Kiloniellales > JACOMY01 > JACOMY01. The sequence continues at coordinate 28,261 of JBJXHM010000004.1, forward strand.
GCCAGGCTGGCGAGGTTCAGACTCTCCACGTCGCCGGTGATCACGATGGCCGGCAGGCTGCGGCCGGCGAGCGCCCGGATCTCGGCGATGGCGCCCACGCCATTCACCCGGCCCGGCAGGCGATAGTCGGCGATCACCACGTCGGGCATCAGCCCTTCGCGCAGCCGGTTCTTGGCGTCCTCATGGCGCAGGGTCGCGGTCACCTGACAGCCCCAGAAGCGCAGCAGGTGCGTGGTCGCGTTCAGCACGTCCAGGTCGTTCTCGATCAGCATGACCTGCAGGCCCTGCAGGGTGCTGGAGAGGTCCTGCAGCGGATCCTCGATCTTGGCTTCGACCTGAACGCTGCGCTGCGGCTCCTTGCGCTGGACCAGCACGGCGAAGCGCGACCCCTTGCCCAGCACGGAATCGTGCTCGATGCGGTGATCCAGGCACTGCGCCAAGCGGCGCACGATGGAGAGTCCCAGGCCCAGGCCCTTGCTGCGGTCGCGCTCGTGGTTGCGCACCTGGTGGAAGTCCTCGAAGACCGCGGTGCGGTGCTCGTCGGGGATGCCGGTGCCGGTGTCCCAGACCTCGATGGCGATGGAGTCGCCGCGCCGCCGACAGCCGATCAGAACCTTGCCGCTGGCGGTGTAGCGGATCGCGTTCGAGGTGAAGTTGGCGATGATCCGCTCCAGCAGGTCGGGGTCGGAACGCACATAGGCCGTGGTTGGCACGAAGCGGAGTTGCAGGTTCTTGCGATAGGCTTCCGGCCGGAAGGACCGACCGACCCGACGGAAGACCTCCTGCACGGCGAAGACCTCGAAGTGCGGGTGCACCGCGCCGGCCTCCAGCCGCGAGACGTCCAGCAGCGCGTTCAGCAGGCGCGCGGTGGAGTTGGAGACCGCCTCGATGTCGGTCACGATGGCCTGCGCTTCCTTGTCCTTCACCTGATGGCGCAGGGCGGCGATGTACATGCGCATGGCATGCATCGGCTGACGCAGATCATGGCTGGCCGAGGCAAGGAACAGCGACTTGGCCCGGTTCGCTCGCTCCGCCTCCTCCTTCGCCGCCTCCAGGTCGCGGCCGCGGATCCTGAGGTCGCGCTTCAGCTTGTTGAAACTCTGGCTGACCATGCCCAGCTCGTCGCGCCGGCGCAGGAGCTGGCGCTCGTAGGCGTTCTCCTCCTCGTCCTTGCTGGCGTCGAAGGAGTTGATGACATGGGTCATCATGTGCAGCGGCCGCGAGATGTTGCGGCGGATAACCAGGAAAACCACGGCGATCACCATCGAGACCAGCACCAGCGAGGCCAGCACGGTGTAGCGTGAGGCGGCGTCCTCGACCCGGGTGGCATAGGCGACCGAGGTCTCCTTCACCTCCTCCAACATGCCGACCAGGCGGTCGAGCTCTTGCGTGAGCACCTTCTCGCTGGCTGCCGCGTCGCCCAGCATCTCCATCCCCATGAGGAAGGAGCCGTCCTCGACATGCTCGAAGATCTTCACCACCCGCTTGGTCAGCACCCGGTTGGCCTGGCGGATCTCGGCAAGTTGGGTCAGCAGCGGATCGGCGTACTTGACGATCAGAGGCTCATCATCGTCCTCGACCGCACTGGCGTCGCGGATCAGCGTCTCCGACCAGCGCACCTGCTCGAGGATCGCCTTGTTGGCCTCCTCGTAGCGGGCGCGCGAGGCGAGATAGCTCTCCTCGGCCTCCTTGTCGTAGACCACGCGCCCACCGATGAAGAGGATCTCCTTCAAGGCCAGGCGGTCCTCTTGGATCGACTGGCGGATCTTCTCGGTCGAGGAAAAGAGCGGCAGGTAGAGATCGGCCATGTGGCGCACCTCGGTGCCGACCGAATGGATCTGCGAGATGGCGATCGTCGTCACCACCGAATAGGAGAGGACCTCGACCAAGATCACGGTCATCAGCTTCTGGCCAACCGAGAGGTTGTTGACCAGACGCAGCAGAGGCTTCAAGGGACGCACCGTAACTCAGGATCCTCCTATCGCTCGGCGCCGGTCATGACGCCGCCTTCACGATCTTGCCGGACGGTAGGTGAAGCCCGTCCGAGCGGCAGACGCCGCGTGCGGGATAGAGCACGTAGGGCTCCGGGCGGATCGGCTTGGTCTGCTCGTAGAGCAGGTCGACCTGGCCCTCGGCGTTGAAGCGACCGATCTTCGGCGTCAGCCAGGTGTTGAAGTTGTCGGGGTCGATCATCACCTCGCCCTCCGGCGCTTCCTGGGCCGAGAGGCGCAGGCCGGCCGAGTAGCGGCGCACCTCCGTCGGCGAGAGGTGGGCGACGCCGACATCCTGGACCAGCCGCTCGACCGCGCTCTGGAAGAAGAGGAAGGCGAGATAGGTCTCTTCCATGTTGTAGTGGGTGACGCCGCTTTCGCCGAAGCGGCTGGAGAGGAAACTCTCGACGAAGCGGTAGTTAGTGGCGTTCTGCAGGCTCTGGAAATAGGGCGCGGAGAGGATGTGGCCCTCGCCGAACTCCGTCCCCATGATCCGGACCTCCATCTCGGAGGTGGTGAGCGATGCGGTCGGCAGACGGTCCGGCCGGAAGCCGGCCTCGATGTACTGCTTGCGAAAGTAGAGATCGGAATCGCCGACCACGGTGGAGAAGATCCAGTCCGGCGCCTGCGCCTTTACGTCCGCCAGGATCGGGCCGAAGCGGTCGAGGCCCAGCGGCATGTAGGCCTCGCCGACGATCTCGCCGCCGGCGTCCTGCAGCCAGCGCTCCGCCACCCGGTTGGATTCCCGGGGCCAAACGTAGTTGGAGCCGACGAAGTAGGCCCTGGGCCCGTAGTTGCGCACCATGTAGGGGATCAGATCGCGCGAATGCTGGTTGGCGATAGGCCCGGTGCAGATGATGTGCTGCCAGCACTCCCGTCCTTCGTAGCAGGTGGGGTAGTAGAAGAGGCTGCGGCTCAGCTCGACCAGGGGCATGACCGCGCGCCGGCTGGCCGAGGTGTAGCCACCGAAGGTCGCCAGCACGTTGGCCTCGTGCACCAGGTAGCGCAGGCCCTCCCGGTAGGCCTTCATGTCCGACTTGGCGTCGATGATGACGGCCTCGACCGGAATCCCGGCCAGCCCGCCCGAGGCATTGACCCGCTCCACCCAGAAGCGCCCGACGTCGACCGAGGGCTTCTCGATCACCGAAAGATGCCCCGTCAGGGACCAAAGCATGCCGATCTTGATCGGTTCGCCGCGCGCTACCCAGGGCGAGCGCACCGGCTTGGCCGCCCGGCCCGTTCCGGCCCCACCGACCAGTCCTACGGCCAGGCCACCCGCCGCGCCGGCCCCGAGAAGCCTGCGCCGGGACCAGGAAGACGCTGCGCCTCCACCCGCTCCCTCGACCGTGTCCTGTGAGCTACCTTCTTGAACTGTCGACGGATTCTGCTTGTCGGCCTTTGCTTTCGGCATAGGTGCCTCCCGGACCAGCCCAGTCCCTACCCACCCGTTCTTGTTGGCCCTCCCAGGCATCGTCTTGTGCTTTCTGGACAGTGTAACACAGGCGACTTTTGCCGTGGAAGCCGACAGTTCTAGACATTCCATCTATCTAGCCAAACGGCCAGTGGCCTAAAAACCTATTTAGGGTGTTTGACCAGATATGACCAGAGCGGGCTCCGTTAGGCGGCCGGTCAGGCGGAAGTCCAGCGCGTAAGCGGCGTCGGGGGGCGCGCTGCCCCCCTGCGGCAGGGCGGGATGAAAGAAGCGGCCGCGCGCATCGATGTCGCCGTTACGGTCTAGCCTCCCCTCGAGGGTGAGGCCGACGTCCCGCAAGCCCTCCGGCTGGGCCGTCGCCTTGCGCAACGCGGTCTGCAGTCCGGCGAACCAGCGCGGCAGCAGGTTGGCCAAGGACTCGCCGAGGAACACCAGGTGCAGCGAGAAGCGGGCCTCCTCGCCGGCGTCGGTCACCTCGCCGCCCAACAGGACCCGGCCCTCCTTCAGGTCCAGCCGACCTTCACGCAGGTCGAGGTACCGGCGCGCCACCCGATAGCTGCCGTCGAGCGACAGCCCTTCGATCACCAGGTTGCGGGCGGCGTAAGAGGCGATCTCCAGGCTGCCTTCGCCGCCGTTCAGGTCGAAATCCAGGCTCTCCAGGCTGCGGTCGGCCGAGAAGCTGAGGTCCAGCCGGCCGGAGACCGGCACCTCGAAGGGATAGAGCAGGCCGCCGTTGGGCACGACCTCGCCCAGAATCGCCGGATTCACTGCCTTGGGGATGAGCGACAGGGTGAGGCTCCGATCAGCACAGAGCTGCTCGGCCGTCAGATCGAAGGCCAGGCGCTGGCCCGCCACCGCGAGGTGGCTGGAGAGGTTCAGGCGCCCACCTTGCGCCGCCGGCAGGAAGGTCAGTCCCAGACCGGCGAACTGCAGGTTCACGGCTGCGGCCTGGTCCACCAGGTAGAAGCTGGCGTCACTGAGCGCTATCGCGGGCAAGTCCTGCCGGCTGCAGGACCAGAGCGCCTCCGCCTGGCTCTCGAAGGCCGGTCCGGCGAAGAGGACCTGCTCGGCGGCCGGCCCGAAGGGACTGAGCGCCAGCGACCAGCCCGCGCCGTCCTCCCGGATCAGCGCGACCTTCGGCTCCCGCAGCCGCAGCGCCGCGATCGAGGGCCCGCCACGCAGCAGATCGCCGAGCGGCAGATCGGCCTCCGCCCGCGGCAGGGCGCCGACCTCTCGGCCCCCGTCATCCCTGATCGTGATTTCCTGCGCGATCAGGGTTAGCGAGGTGGCCCCCGGCCCCCAACGCAGCGCCATGCCCTCGGCCGACAAGCTGAAGGGCGCCACCGCACGGCTGAGCCTGGCCTCGACCAGAGGCTGCAGCAGTGTCAGCGGGATCGGCCAGAAGATCGCCGCAACCAGCAGTGCCAGGACCAGCAGGGCCGCCAGGCCCGCAGCGGCAAGGCCGCCCCTGATCGCGAACCGGCGCCCCCTGCTCACGACCCCGTGCCGCGACGCCGCGGGCGCTCGGCCGCGGCCCCGCTGCCCGCCTCTGGTCTGCCGGTAGGCACGGCCGTTAGGGAGCGGTCCGCTCGCTTTTCTTGAACAGGTAGACACAGTCCGTATCGTCGTCGCCGCTGAGCAGCGCTTCGCCGTCCATCTTCAGTGTCTCTTGGAAGTAGCGCTGCACCGTGCGGCAGGCGTGGAAGGTCAGCGCCTGCTTGTAGGTCCAGACGTCGTGCTCCGGGTCGATCCCGTGCTTGCCTTTCAGGGTCTCGATCGGATCGGCGGCGATGCCGATGTACCAGTCGGGAAAGTCGCCGCCGTTCTCCTTGATCTTGGCCAGGAACTCGAACTTGATCTCCTGCACGCTGTAGATCATGGCCAGCCCCCCTACCCGGGCAGCGGCATCAGCCGGCCGGGGCCGCTGAAGCGCTCCGTGCGGCTGCGCCAGCTATCGAAGAGGGCCATGCCCTGCGCCTTTTCCTCCGACGACATGGCCTTGACCACGCCTTCCAGCGCGTTGAGCGCGGTGCCGATGCCGTGCTGGGCGGCCAGGGTGAGCCAGAGGTAGGCCTGCACCCGGTCCTTCTCGACCCCCTGCCCCTGCGCGTACATGTAGCCGAGCCGCGACTGTGACGGGTAATGCCCCATCTCCGAGGCAGTGCGGTAGCAGCGCGCCGCCTTCTCCTCGTCGGCGGCGACATGCTCGCCCTGCTGGTAGATGAAGCCCAGGTTGAAGAGCGCGTTGACGTCGCCGGCCTTGGCTGCCCGCTCCAGCAGGGTCACCGCGCGCACCGGATCGGCCTCCACGCCCTGGCCCATCAGCAGCAGCGCGCCGGCGTTGGCCATGGCCTGCACCTGCCCGCCCTCGGCGGCGCGCAGGAACCAGGCCAGCGCGGCCTTGGGATCGCAGGTCGTGCCCTGCCCGTTCATCGCCAGGGTACCGACCCAGTGCTGCGCCTCGCTCTCCCCCGCCTCGGCGAAGGGTAGCAGGCGCTCGTAGGCGGCCTGGTAGTCGCCCTTCCGGTAGTCCTCGGTCGCGGCCCGGATGTGTTCCGGTTCTCGGCTTTCGCCCATGGCTCTAGTCCTCCTGCAAGATGCGGCTGATGAGATAGTCCTGGAACTGCCAGGCGAAGGCGCTGCTCTGCTGCGGCGCCGCTTCGTCCTGGTGCTGCGGATCCTGCGGCGTGCCCCAGAGCGAGAGGAGGCGCTGCTGCCGGCCGGCGTCGGCGAAGCAGGCCTCCAGCAGGCTGGTCCAGTGCTCCGGCAACGCGGTTTGGCCGGTGGCGTCGCGAGACAGCAGCAGCGCGCGCACCTGGGTCTCGCCCATGCTGAGCGGCTGCAGCAGCAGCACCAGGGTCTCCTCCGACCCGCGCAGCAACAGCAGGTTGGGGAAGCCCCAAAAGAGGGACAGGCGGCTATCGCACTGGCCCCAATGCGCCAGCACGCCGACATCGGAAGCCGCGCCGGCAGCCGGGGCGCCGTGGCGCTCGGCCAGGCGGTCGCGCAGGGCGGGACCGATCAGCTTCCAGTTGGCCGCCGCTGCGAACCAGCGCCGGCCGGCCAGGGCCAGGCGCTCGTCCGACCAGCCAGGCAGCGCGGCATCGAGGTCCGGCGGCGCCGGCGTGCGCGGATCGAGGCAGGTGAAGAGCAGACTCCCGCGGCGCTCCACCCGGGCCGGCAGCAGGCGCTCCGGCACCATGCCGAGGTACTGCTGGGCAGCCGAACCGTCGCTCTCCAGTTCACCGGCCGGGATGACGTCGCGGTCGCGGCTGAAGCCGCAGGAGGTGAAGGAGCAGCGCGTGCGCGTGCCGGTCTGGCATTGCAGCGGCACGCTGCGGCAGCCGCCGTGCTGGGCTTTGTTGAAGCGGCCGATGATGCCGCCGCCGGCCTCGCGCTGCAGGTGGATGCCGTGATAGCCGATGGTGAAGGGCAGCAGGTCGCCCGCGTCGGGGATCTGCTGCTCCAGGCCGACCGCGATCCAGCTCCTGGTCCAGATGCGGTTGTCTTCGAGCGCGCTGAAGACCTTGGAGCGATAGCTGGCCGGCGGCAGGGTCTCCGCCTGGCCGAAGGGGTCGCGCGCCCGGCGATAGAGCGCGGCTTCGGTGAGATCGAGACCCTCGTCGTAGTATCCCAGAGCCGGGTCGAGCAGCATGGCCTAGCCTCCTGAGTGTGCCCCTGCCCCGGTCGAGACACCCCTTAGAGGGGCCTCTCGACCGCGGAACAGAGGACCTTGCCTTGGTTCGGCGACAGGACTGGGCCGGGAGGGAGGAGCGCAGCCAGACGCTGCTAAACTCTCCTGCGCCCCCTCTCCCGGCCCGCCTGGCCGACTACTTCGCAGCCTTGTTGGCCGGCGGGTCGTAGTCGGCACGGCCACGATGCTGGAAGGCTTCGGCAGGCGGAGGCGGCAGGGGACCATCCTCCATGAAGCGATTCAGCACGTTGCCAACCAGCTTCGAGATGTTGTTGTCGCCGTTGTTCCACGGCAGCGCGCCGCAGAAGGCGATCGAGCTGAAGGCGAAGCAGGCGCCGCCGTTCGGCGTCTCGTGGTAGGCGATGTCGGACCGCACCCGCGGGTGCTGGGTGCCGTCCAGGCCCTGCTGGTTGAAGCCGAAGTCCTCCATGACCAGCAGGTAGGCCTCGGTGTGACGCCCGGCGGAGGTCGCCACCAGCAGGGTGTGCGGGGGCGAGCCCAGCATGGTGTCGACGATGTCGAGCTCGGTGCCCGCAGCACCGCCGCCGACCAGGCCGAAGTTGCCCAGCTTCTCGTCGTAGTCGATCCCCTCGAAGGCCCAGGCCACGCGCGGATCGTTGCTCTCCGGGGTCCGCGAGTAGTAGGTCGAGATGTCGAAGCCTTCCGACGACATGCCGGTGCCGGCGACCGAGTGCAGATAGCGGCCACGGTAGCGCCACATGCCGCCCAGCTCACCGGTGCCCTGGTGGTAGTACTCGCCGGGATCGGCCCGCCAGGTGCGGATGCCGGACTCGCAGCGCCGCATCTCGGTGACGATGCCTCGGCCCAGGTGGTCGTAAGCCGGATGGTAGGAGTGGACCCAGTACCAGGCGTCCGCGCCCATGTACATCAGCCTGCCGCCGCGCTGGGTGTAGTTGTGCAGCGCGTCGAGCTGCGGGCCGGAGTTGTGCTCCGGATGCGAGCCGGTGATGACGACGTTGTAGTCCTCCAGGCGGGCCACACCGTCGTAGGTGACGTCCTCGTCGGTGATGACGTCGTAGTCATAGCCCATCTTCTCCAGCCAGTAGATCAGGTGCAGGTCGGCCGGGTACTGCCAGGGCGACTGCGACAGGAAGTGATCGTACTTGGGCCGGATCGAGAGGATCGGACGCAGCCGCGAGGAGAGGCAGATGCCGCTGCCGTCGGTGTGGGTGTCGTAGATCGAGCCGCCGTACTCCCGGTGCTCGCTCAGGAACATGTTCTGGTCCTGCATGATCGGCACGCGATAGACCAGCAGCTCGGCACCGCCGGCGTTGTTGGCCAGATGCTCGTTGGCATAGGCCATGTAGGAGATGGTCGGCACCATCATCGCAATCTTGGACTGCGCCTTGCCGACCTCGGGCACCACCCAGAAGGGGATGTAATCCTCGTCGCCCTCGGGCGTGGTCAGCTTGGCGGCGTAGAAGGCGCTCTTCTGGTCGGCCGGGACCGCCCACTCGAAGTCAACGTCCCAGCGCGCATCGTCCACGTCGTCATCGTGGAAGTGGATGGCACCATACTCCTTGGGCGCATGCTTCCAGTCGAAGTTGTGGCCGGAGAAGTTGTGGCCGGTCATCGCCCGGGTCGGGCAGTTCACGATGGTGAAGTCGTAGAGATAGGGACCGTGGTCGCGGCCGACGATGGTGTTGATGCCGTCGGAGAAGTCCCAGGCACCGACGATGACCTGCGAGAGCGCGCCGGTCGGGCCGGAGTTGCGCCGCTCGGTAAGGCCGGGCTGCGCGCCCAGCTTCATGGTCTCGATCTCCTGGCGGCTGAGCGCACGCTTGCAGAGGCGCGGGCTGTCGATCTTGCCGTTGTAGGGACCGGCCATGACGATGCCCTCGGGCCGCGAGGCCTTGGCCTGGAGGCTGCCGTCGAAGCCGCCGGTGTAGCAGGCCAGGGTCAGCGGCACGCCGGCCTTGTGCTTGACCCCACCCGACAGGGTCTTGGTCACCGGCGGGATCTCGGGATCGAGCGCGTACTGGATCTGCGGCTCGTGGTAGAGGATGGCCTCGCCGGTTTCGGCGTCGTAGCTAGCGGCCAGGAAGTGCCAGGCGTGGTCGCGCAGCGGCGCACCGGTGGTGATGCACTCGCCGTTGATGCGCAGCTCCGCGCAGCCCTGCTCGTTGATGAAGAGGCCGAAGCCCTCGCCGTCGCACCACTTGGCGACCAGGCCCTGGGCGCCGTGCTTCCAGTAGTTCGGATGGGTCTTGGGCGTGGTCGGCCAGATCCAGCACTGCAGGGTGAAGGACTGCACCTGCAGGTTCGGATTGTCCTCAACGTAGCCGTAGGACCCACTGTAGATGGTCTGCGGGCGGCCGGGCTTGCTGCCGTTACAGGGCGCGTCGATCGCCTCTTCGATCAGGCCGGGGCCGCGCGGATTGGTGTCTCCGTGAATCATCTTTACGATCTGCACGTCGTAGGCCGAGGGGCCGTCGCAGTTGACGTGGAACTTGATCGTCTTGCCCGGGTTCACGCTGAAGAGGTCAGCGTAGCCGGTCAGTCGCATCGCGCACATGAAGCGTTCTCCTATTCGTGCGGTCGCTCCCCTGCCCGCTCGGCAGCGCGGAAGCGGCCCGCTCTTTGTCGTTGGCTATGGACGGACTCAGGTGCGGGTCCAGTTGTCGTCGCGGCGCTTCCAGCCCTCGTGGTACTGCTCGGGGTTGCCGTCCTCGGCCTCCATCTCGTCGAGCCGCATCAGGAAGATGTCGTGCTGGGGGTCCTGCTCGTTGTCGTAGACCTTGTCGGTGACGAAGGTCGGCGGCACGCCACGCACGCCGGACAGCCGGCCGATGCGCCACTCCTTCTCGACCTTGGTGCAGATCACCACCAGCTTGCGCTTGCCGTCGGCCGGGTTCATCGCCCGCATGCGCAGCAGCACGCGGTTCAAGAGGAAGTCCTCGTGGATGCCGCCGGTGACGACGGTGGTGTCGCCGGGGGTCTCGCACTTCAGCACGCTGCAGCCGGCGACGCCCTTCATCGATTCGATGCAGGCCTTGTGCTCGGCGATCAGCCGCTCGCGCTCGGGCGTGCCCTTCTTCGGTATGGTGATCATGGTCCTCTCCTTTCCTTTGCTGGGGCGAGACCGACAGGTCTCGTCGGGCTGGGCTCAGATCGTCAGGTGCTTGCGGATCAGTGCGTCGCTGAGGTCTGCGATCGGGCCTTGGGCGACCACGCGGCCGACGTCCAGGATCAGGAACTTGTCGGCCAGTTCGCGGGCGATCTTGATGTGCTGCTCGGTCAACAGAAGGGTCAGACCGAGGTCGCGGTTCAGGTGGCGCATGGTGTTGCGGATGTCGGCCACGATGTTGGGCTGGATGCCCTCGGTCGGCTCGTCCAGCAGCAGCACCTTGGGGTCGGTCGCCAGCGCCCGGGCGATCGCGAGCTGCTGCTGCTGACCGCCCGAGAGCAGACCGGCGCGCCGGTCCAGGTTCTCCCGGAGGTAGGGGAAGTTCGCCAAGCAGCTATCGGGGATGCCGCCGGCCCCCTTCTCGCGGGCGAAGCTGCCGAGCTCCAGGTTCTGGCGAACGGTGAACTTGCCGAGGATCCGCCGGCCCTGCGGCACGTAGCCGAGCCCGGCCTTGGCCCGCAGGTCCGTCGGCGAAGCGCTGACGTCCTGGCTGTCGATCGAGAGCCCGCCGGTGGTCCGGGTGACCAGTCCCATGATGGTCTTCAGCAGGGTGGTCTTGCCGACACCGTTGCGGCCCAGCACGCAGAGACACTCGCCCTTGGCGATGTCGAGCGTGACGTCGAACAGCGTGGGGGTCTTGCCGTAGTAGGCGGTGACGCGGTCAAGCCTAAGCATCGCCGATGCCCTCCGATCCCAGATAGACCTCGGCCACGCGCTCGTCGCGCTCGATCTCCTGGATCGTGCCCTCGGCCAGGTGCTTGCCCAGGTGCATCACCGTGATCACGTCGGCGATCTCGCGGACGAAGGACATGTCGTGCTCGACCACCACCAGGGTGTGATCGCCCTTCAGGTTGTTGAAGAGCTCCGAGGTCTTGTGCGTCTCCTGCTCGGTCATGCCGGCGGTCGGCTCGTCCATCAGCAGCACCTGCGGGTCCTGCATCAGCACCATGCCGATCTCCAGCCACTGGGTTTCGCCGTGCGAGAGGATGCCGGCCTGTACCTTCATGCGGTCCTTCAGGCCGATCAGCTCCACAACCTGCTCGTAGCGTTGCTGCCGGCTGCCGAGCTTCCGGCTGAAAGTCACCATGTTGGCGAAGGGCGACTTCGCCTTATTGGCGGCGACCAGCAGGTTGTCGGCGACGCTGAGCTCCTTGAAGACCGCCGGCACCTGGAACTTGCGCCCCACGCCCAGCCGGGCGATCTGGTGCTCGGAGAGGCCAGAGATGGTCTTGCCGCCCAGCTTGATCGTGCCGCTGGTCAGCTTCAGCCGCCCGGTGATGAGGTCGATCGAGGTCGACTTGCCGGCGCCGTTCGGCCCCAGCAGGCACCGGAGCTCGCCCTCGTTCACCGTGAGATCGAAGCCGTCGACCGCGACGAAGTCGTTAAAGGCCTTGGTGACGCCCCTGAGTTCGAGCATGCTCATCGGACTGCCTCCCCGGCCGGAGAGGTCGCTTCACCATTTCCGCGTCGTCCGCCGAGGCGGCCCAGCAGCAGTTCCAGGAAGCCAGCCAGGCCGCGCGGTAGCAACAGCACCACCGCGATGAAAACCGCACCCAGGATCAGCATCCAGATCTGCTGCATCTCGTCGCCGAGATAGCTCTGCATGCCGTTGACCAGGAAGGCGCCAAAGATCGCCCCCATCAGCGACAGACGTCCGCCGACCGCCGCCCAGATCACCATGGCGATGGAGAAGGTGATCTCCAGTGCTGTGGGCGAGACGTACTGCACGATCATCACCCAGCAGAGCCCGGCGCAGGCGGCGATGAAGCCCGAGATGGTGAAGAGCGCCACCTGGTAGGCCGCCACGTTGTAGCCGAGGAAGCGGGCCCGCTCGGAGTCGTCGCGGATCGACTGGACGATGATGCCGAATCGGCTCTGCATGAGGAGCTTGGCCAGGCAGGTCAGCCCCGCCAGGAAGCCGATGCAGATCAGGTAGGCCGGGGTGCCGTAGGGATCGACCATGAATTCGCCAAGACTGAAGGGCAGCGGCGGCGAGATCCCGTTGAAGCCGGCCGTGAAGGGCTGCATGTCGTAGGCCATGGAGTACCAAGCCGCCAGCATCGCCAGGGTCATGATGGCGACGAAGACGCCGGCGACCCGGGCCTGGAACATCAGCGCCCCGAAGACCGCGAAGAAGACCGTCGGCACCGACAGAGTCAGGATCAGGCCGGTGGTGGTTGACCAGAAGGGCTCCCACATCATCGGCAGGCGCTCCAGCTCGTTGGTGAGCATGAAGCTGGGGATCGGGTCGTATTCCGGATCCTGGAACTGCATCTGCATGGTCATCGCCATACCGTAGGCAGCCAGACCGAAGGCGATCCCCTGCCCCAGGCTCAGGATGCCGCCGAAGCCCCAGACCAGCGACACCGACATCGCCAGGATGGCGAAGCAGGCGTAGCGGGCGAGCTGGTTCAGGGTGAAGGCGTTCTCCACGACCAGCGGCAGCAGTGCCAGGAGGGCGAAGACCGCGATGTAGAAGATCCACTGGGCCGTGCGGTTGTGGTAGAGGTTGGCCGCTGCGGCCGCGCCCTTGCCATCGCTCTCGAGGGCCGTGCTCATCGACGGGTCGCTCCTTCCGAGATCAGGCCCTGCGGACGGAACCGCAGGAAGATCACCACCAGGGTGAAGAGGACGAAGCGGGCGAAGGTGTCGTTGGTGAAGTAGGAGAAGATCGAGCCCAGCTCACCCAGCAGGCTGGCACTGAACACGCTGCCCACAAGCTGGACGCCGCCCACCACCACGACCAGGAAGGCCTCGACGATGTAGCCGCTGCCCATGTCGGGGAAGAGCGTCTTCACCGCGCCGAAGAGACCGCCGGCCACACCTGCCAGACCGGCCCCGTAGGCGAAGGTCAAGCTGTAGATCCGCCCGGAGTTGACGCCGAAGGACTGCGCCATCTCCTTGTCCTGCATGACCGCACGCATCTTCACGCCGTAGGCGGTGCGATACATCAGGTACCAGGTGAGCCCGACCAGCCCGACCGCCGCCAGAATGATGAAGATCCGCAGACCCGAGAGATTGAAGAACTCGCTCTGCACCACGAAATTCAGCCACTCCGGCACCGCCACGTACTGCGGCTCGCCGCCGAAGATCAGGCGCACGGCCTGGATCAGGATCAGCGACAGCCCCCAGGTCGCGAGAAGGGTGTCCAAAGGCCTGGCGTAGAGCGGTCTTATGATGGTGCGTTCGACCAGGAGGCCGATGCCCGCGACCACGAAGAAGGACAGCGGCAGGCAGAGCAGGAAGGGGATGCCCAGCAGCGACTGGAACACGTAGGTCGAATAGGCGCCCAGCATCAGGAACTCGCCGTGCGCCATGTTGATGACACCCATGGTGCCGTAGATGATCGTCAGCCCCAGGGCCGCGATCAGCCAGATGCTGGCCAGGCTAATGCCGATGAATAAGGCATTGATGAAGGGCAATAGGGAAAAGGGTGTCCAGAAGTCATGCACACTCATGGCCAGGCGACTCCCTAGAGGTCCGAACCCGCGCAGCCCCGGCGGTGCGGGAGCGCCGTTGCCCCCGGCCTACCGACCGAACCGCTCGAAAAAGGACCGGGCACCCGTTGATTGGAGGGACGGATGCCCGGTCTTCAGAGGTGCTAGAGGACGTTCTTGCGGATGCCGCCGTCCGGCGTGTGCAGGCCGTCGGCCATGCAGACGCCACGCTCCGGGTAGATCGAGAAGGGATCCGGGGCCACGTGCTCCGGCGCCGCCTTCACCACCTTGAACTGGCCGTCGGCCTGGCACTGGCCGATCTTCGGCTTCAGCCAGATGTTGAAGTTGTCGGAGTCGATCCAGACCGTGCCCTCGGGCGAGATGTCGTCACCGATCTCGATGTGGCCGGAGACGTCGCGGATCATCCGTGGGGTGATCGCCTCGATGTCGCCGGTCTGCGCCAGCGCCTTCTCCACGCCGGCCTTCCAGACGTAGACCGAGAGGTAGGTCTCCTCCATGTTGTAGTGGGTGACGCCGCCGCCGCCGTACTTGCTGCCGAGGTAGCCCTCGACGAAGGCTTCGTTGGTCGGGTTCTCCAGGGTCTGGAAGTAGGGCGCGGAGAGGAAGTGGCCGGCACCGGCCTCCGGACCCATGGCACGCACCTCGATCTCACCGGTGGTGAGCGAGGCGATCGGCATCTTGTCGGCCTTGAAGCCTTCCTGCAGGAACTGCTTGTGCAGCGCGATGTCGGAATCGCCGACCACGGTCGAGAAGATGAAGTCCGGCTCGGTCTGGCGCACCTTGTTGAAGATCGGGGTGAACTCCGAGCCGCCCAGTGGCACGTAGTCCTCGCCGACCACCTCGCCGCCGACCGCTTCCAGCCAGACCTTGGCGTTCTTGTTGGATTCCTTCGGCCAGATGTAATTGGAGCCGATCAGGTAGACCTTCTTGCCGAAGTTCTCGACCATGAAGGGGATCAGGTCCTTGGAGTGCTGGTTGGCCAGCGGGCCGGTGCAGATGATGTTCTGCGTGCACTCGCGACCCTCGTAGCAGGTCGGATAGTAGAAGAGGTGGTCGCGTGCCATGACGATCGGCGCCACCGCGCGCCGGCTGGCCGAGGTGTAGCCGCCGAAGGTGGCGATCACCCGGTCGCGCAGGATGAGCTGGCTGATCTTCTCGGAGTAGACCTTGATGTCGGACTTGGCGTCGATGACGACCGGCTCGATCTCCATGCCGGCCACGCCGCCAGCCGCGTTGATCTCGTCGATGGCGTAGAGCACCACCTGGGTCGAATCGTTCTCGACCACGGCCAGGTTGCCGGTCTGCGAGAACAGGACCCCGACCTTGATCTTGCCGTCCTTCTCGATCCAGGCGGCATTGGCCGGGTTGGGGATCACGACGGAGGGTGCAGCAACGGCTGCGGCCGCCGCCAAGGACCCCTTGAGCATAGTACGCCGGCTGATAGTCATATCCGAAGACTCCCTTGTCTCGTTCGTTGGTCAGCGTTGAACCGGTTCTCGGACCTGCCGGCAGACCTCGTCGGCCTAGGCTCCTCCCTTGCCCAGACCATGGCTACTGCCATCCGGCCAGTTATCTATTGCCCAGATTACAAGGCTACTCCCATTTGGGTGTCAATACGGAAATTCAACAAAGTTTCCCAACGGCGAAGTTCGTTCAGAAAGTGAATCGTGATTCATATTGAATCGTAAGGGCTTAGCTGTGCAGGAGGGGCATGCTGGCCCCTTGCTTTTTGGCGGTTGCCTCGCCGCCGGACTGCTGGCTAAGAGGGAGGGGTATAGTCCGATTGGGGGCCTGGCCTTCCGTTCAGGCAGCAAACGCGGGCCGAATCGGCCTTTAACTTGGACAGCCGGACCGGTTGCGGCCTATGCTTCCGACAAGCGGCCGAGACAGTCGCATCTAGGGAGTGGTGCCTGTTGAATTCACCTGCTGATCGCAGCCGCTCGGCGCATGCTTTCGCCGACGAACTAGACCCCTCTACGGGCGGCACTGGCCATCCGACCGAGGCGGAGGCACCGCTGCGCCTGGTTCTGGCCGACGATCATGCGCTCTTCCGCGGCGGTCTGATCCTGCTGATCCGGATGATGAACCGGCCGGTCGAGATCCTGGAAGCCAACGACTTCGACCAGGCCATCGGCCATCTGAGCGAGGGGCCGCCGGTCGACCTGCTGCTCCTGGACCTGCTGATGCCCGGCATGAACGGCATCGAGGGTATCAGCCGGATCTGTCGGACCTGGCCCGATGTACCGGTGGTGGTGGTCTCGGTGCGCGAGGACAGCAAGGCAATCCGCGACGCGCTGAAGGCCGGCGCAATGGGCTACATCCCCAAGACCTCCTCGCCGGAGGTCACCACCAACGCCCTGCGCTTCATCCTCTCCGGCGGAATCTACGTTCCACCGCAGGTGCTGCACCTGAACGAGACCAGGCCCGATCCGCTGCCGAGCCAGCAGGAGCGCCTGAGCCCCCGCCCGAGTCCCCTGCCCGACCAGGCGGCGGAGAGCAATCCCTTCGGCCTGACCGAGCGGCAGATCGAGGTGCTGCGGCTTATGGCCGAAGGCCGTTCCAACAAGGACATCGCCGCCGACCTCGATATCGCGCCGGGCACGGTCAAGATGCACGTCTCACGGATCTTCAAGACCCTTGGCGTCGACAACCGCACCCAGGCAGCCTCGCTGCTGGCCAAGCTTCCGGCCACCAACAGCGACGATTAGCAGCGCGCGGCTGCCGCTGGAACCACCGCGGACGCGACCCGAGCGGCTGCGCGCAATGATGGCCGGGCGGAACCCCGCCCTATCGCACGACGCTGGTCCTACCGCTCTTGGGCAGCCGGTCCTCTCATCCCTTCCCGCAACGCAACGACTGAGGTGAATCGCGACGAAAGCGATGTAGACCATCGCTTTCGTCTGCGATAGCGTCCTCAGCTACTGCCCGATCTGCAGGCAAAGCGCCGCTGAGCCTATCCGGAAGGCGGCCCGGGCAGTCCCGATCGGACCCGAGATGGGTCCACGAAGATCGAACAGGGCGAGATCGAACAGGGAAGACAAGAAGATGACACACTCCAATTCTGGCGGGGCCAAATCCAGCGGGCCGAGCCGCCGCAAAGTTCTGCAGAGCGGCGCAGCGCTCGGCGTGGCCGGCGTCGCCGCTCCGGCGATCGTTTCCAAGGCGTTGTCCAGCTCCGGCGAAGTCAACGTGCTGATGTGGTCCGACTACCTGCCGGACGAGTACATCACCGGCTTCACCGAAGAGACCGGGATCACGATCAACTACACCGGCATCGGCTCGAACGAAGAGATCATCAACAAGCTGAAGGCCACCAACGGCCAGGGCTTCGACATCGTTTCGCCGACCAACAACCGGAACCTGCAGTGGCAGCCGCTCGGCCTGCTCCAGCCCTTCGACATGAGCCGCGTGCCGATCGATCGGGTGAACCCGGCCATGGCGCAGATCGGGCCGACCGCCTGGGGCTTCGACGGCAAGGTGCACTGGCTGCCGCACATCTGGGGCACCGAGGGCATCGCCTGGCGCACCGACCTCTGGACCCCGGCCGGCGGCGCGCCCAGCTACGGCGACGTGTGGGCCGAGGAGAACGCCGGCAAGACCATGGGCCGCCCGCACTCCATGATGCTGGGTGCGGGCCTCTACATGGAGACCATCGGCGAACTGCCGCCCGGCTCCATGTGGGCCGCCTACGAGAGCCCGGAGAAGTTCCGCGAGGTCTGGGAGGTCGTGACCCAGTGGTGCATCGACCGCAAGGGCCGCATCAAGGTGCTGTGGAACGATGCCGACACCCAGAAGAACTCGCTCCTGAACGAGGGCGTGATCGTCGGCCAGACCTGGGACGGCCCGCCGCTGGCGCTGAAGAACGCCGGCGAGCCGGTGATGTACCAGGCCCCCAAGGAGGGCTCGATGGCCTGGGTCGACGGCATGGCCATGCCGGTCGGTGCCAAGAACATCGATCAGGTTTACGCCTTCATCGAGTACGCCTATCGCCCCGAGCCTGCCGGCAAGGCGATCGACGTGCACGGCTACAATTCTCCGGTCCTGGGCGCCGACCAGTACGCCGGCGAGCAGTACAAGAAGAACTTCGCCGAGGCCTATCCGGGCGACTCCCTGGCCAAGCTGAACCCCTGGCCGGCGGAAGCACCCTGGTATGCGGAGATCCGCACGGAATACCGCAACCGCTTCGTGAACGCCTAACCTAAGTGTGGCGGCGGCCGGCGCGCTCGTGAACGACGCCGGCCGCTGCCGATCTTCGGAACGCACGGGGCTTCACAAACGAGAGGGGATTCATGTCACGGAACGTCGGTGTCGAACTGGACA
The DNA here is from genome assembly GCA_046233115.1 of Rhodospirillaceae bacterium N.6G. Classification (GTDB taxonomy): domain Bacteria; phylum Pseudomonadota; class Alphaproteobacteria; order Kiloniellales; family JACOMY01; genus JACOMY01. The sequence continues at coordinate 46,304 of JBJXHM010000004.1, forward strand.
GCCTCTGGGTGCGCTTCGGCGACTTTATCGCCGTCCGCGACGCGAACGCCTCGATCGAGGGCGGTGAGTTCTTCAGCTTCCTGGGGCCCTCCGGCTGCGGCAAGACGACGATCCTGAGGACGGTCTCCGGTTTTCAGTCCCCCAGCGAGGGGCGGGTCAGCATCGGCGGCCGCAACATGGCCGGCATCGGCCCGAACAAGCGCCCCACGGCCTTGATCTTCCAAAACCTCGCCCTCTTCCCCCTGATGAAGGTCTGGGAGAACATCACCTTCTCGATGGAGGTGAAGGGCGCCGGCAAGACCGCCCGCATGAAGCGGGCCGACGAGCTTCTGGAGATGATCGCGCTCGAGGGCTCGGGCGACAAGATGGTGTCGGAGCTCTCCGGCGGACAGCGCCAGCGCGTGGCGATCGCCCGCGCGCTCTGCGCCGAGCCCGATGTCCTGCTGCTCGACGAGCCGCTCTCGGCGCTCGATCTGAAGCTGCGCCAGCACATGCGTGCCGAGCTGCGCGAGATCCAGCAGCAGGTCGGCATCACCTTCATCTACATCACCCACGACCAGGGCGAGGCGCTGACCATGTCGGACCATGTGGCCGTCATGAAGTCGGGCGTCATCGAGCAGATCGCCGACGGCCGCTCGATCTACGACGACCCGGCCACCCCCTTTGTGGCCTCCTTCGTGGGCGAGAACAACGTGCTGCGCGGCACGGTGGCCGAGCTGGCCGAGGGCCAGGCCCTGGTTGAGACCGTGGGCGGACGCTATCGCGGCCGCATCGCCTCCTCCGCGCTGGGCAAGCTCTCGGTCGGCGAGAAGGCCATGCTATTCATCCGCCCGGAGGCCATCGTGCTCTCCAGGAAGGAGGAGAACGCGCTGGAGGCGACGGTGGAGACCGAGGCCTTCGAGGGCCAGGCCACCCACCTGATCCTGCGCAGCGACAGCGGCCAGGCGATCCGCATGTCCCTGGTGAATCGCGGCGAGATCCGCGACACCCAGGCCGGCACCCGCCAGTACCTCTCCTTCTCGCCCGAGCAGGCCGTGGTCCTGCCCGCCGGCGAGCTCGCCTCGGAGTAGCGCCCGGCCATGGAAGCGGTCAGGGGCTTCTTCGAGCGCAACGGCGTCCTGCTCGGCATCTATCTGCTGATGGCCGTCGGCTTCTGGATCATGGTCCTGATCGTCCTGCCGCAGCTGGCGATGCTGGACCTCTCCTTCCGCTTCAACCTGCCACCGGCCCTGGTCGGCTCGGAGCAGGATGTCTACACCATCAGCAACTACCGCCACTTCCTGGTCGGCAACCCCGGTAACCCCGACCGCCTCGACCTCTTCGGCTGGCAGGCCGATGTGCCGATCAATTCGATCGACATCTCGGTCTTCCTACGCACCATCCTCTCGGCCTTCTTCGTCACCGTCTTCGACCTCGCCCTCTGCTACCCGCTGGCCTACTATCTGGGGCAGGCAAAAATCGGCGGATTTGGCCGTGTTTTCATACTCTTGCTGATCATTCCTTACTGGGTGAACGAGATCCTGCGGGCCTTCGCCTTCCGCATCATCTTCGGCGAGACCGGCATCCTCAACTTCGCGGTCATGACGCTGGGGATCAGCGACCAGCCGGTCGACTTCATCCGCAGCGACATCGCGCTCTATGCCGGGTTGGGCTACGCCTACATCCTGCTGATGATCTTCCCGATCTATAACGCGATCGAGAGTCTCGACCGCAACCAGATCGAGGCGGCACGCGACCTAGGTTCTCCCTGGTGGCGGATCCACTGGCGCGTGGTGATCCCCTTCGCCAAGCCGGGCATCGTCTCCGGCTGCACCATGGTCTTCATGCTCTCGGCCGGTGCGCTGGCCGCGCCGCAGATCCTGGGCGGGCCTTCCAGCCTCTGGTTCACCCAGATCATCTACCAGTGGTTCAACACAGGACAGAACTGGGCACGCGGCTCGGCCTACGCGGTGGTGCTGCTGGTCGCCTGCATCGCGATCGTCCTGACCCTGATGCGGCTGTTCAAGGTGAAGATGGGGGAGATCGGCAAGTGAGCCGCTGGTCGCTTCCCTCCCTGCTGCTCGGCCTCTACCTGCTGCTCTTCTTCGGCTACCTGCTGAGCCCGCTGGTGATCATGGGGATCACCGCCTTCAACTCCTCCTCCTTCCCCAAGGCGGCACCCTGGGAGTGCCTGACCTTCGAGTGGTTCAACGTGCTCGCCGGTGACAAGCGGATCACCGATTCGATCCAGAACTCCTTCGTGGTCGGCGGCTTCACCGTGGTGATCTCGGTCTTCCTGGGCCTGGCCGGCGCGCTGCTGTTGACCCAGATCTGGCCGCGGCTGCGCGCCACCTACTACACCGTGGTGATCGCGCCGATCCTGATCCCCGGCGTGGTGCTGGGCATCTCCACCCTGGTGTTCTGGGGGCGGATCAACACTTTCCTCGGCTTCGCCGACGACGGCTTCCTGCGCAACGGCATCTTCCTGACCGTGCTGGGCCAATCGACCTTCATCGCCGCCTACTGCATGCTGGTCTTCATCGCCCGCCTGCAGCGCTTCGACAGCGGCCTGACCGAGGCCGCACTGGACCTGGGCGCCACCCACACCCAGGCCTTCCGCAAGATCCTGCTGCCCTTCCTGAAGCCCGCCTTCGGCTCGGCTGCGGTGATCGCCTTCCTCGCCTCCTTCGAGAACTACAACACCACCACCTTCACCTTCGGCACCCACCCGACCCTGACGATCGAGCTGGCGCAGAAGGTGCGCTACGGCATCAACCCCTCGATCTCGGCACTGGCCGTCCTCATCGTCGGCATCACCGTCGTCGCCGCGCTGGCCAACGAGGCCTACAAGCGCCGCGAGGCCCTGAGGGCCGGCCTCAGGGTCTCCGACGTGCTGAAGACGCCGAGCCTACCGGGCTTCCTCGGCCGCAACCCGGCCGGCGTGGTGCTGGTCCTACTGGTGCTGGGCATCGTCGCCACCCTGGTCTATGCCCAGCAGTACAGCCCGCAGCAGTGCAAGGTCGCGGTGCAAGAGCAGAAGCGCCTGGACGCCGAGGCCCGCCGCCAGGAGATGCTGCAGGAGTTGGAGGAGCGCCGCAGCAAGGCTGCGGCCGAGGCCGCCGCCAAGCAGCAACCCGCCACGGGCGGCGCCCCGTCTGCTACGCAGAACCCCAATGCCGGCGCCTTCGGCGGCGTCTTCAACCCAAACAACCTGGGCAGCGAAACGCCGGAAACCCCGCCGGCCACTCCCCCTGCGACCCCAGCGCCGGCCGCGCCCTCGAACCCCAACCAGGGGGCCTTCGGCGGCGTCTTCAACCCGAACAACCTGAGCGGCGAGCAGCCCGAAGCCCCAGCGGCACCGGAACCCGCCCCCTCGGCGAACCCGAACAAGGGGGCCTTCGGCGGAGTCTTCAACCCGGACAATCTCAACAGCGACGGCAGCAACGGCCAGCAGTAGCAAGGGGCCTCGCCTTTTCGGCCATGGGCCAACGCCGCCGACCTTGCTAGACTGTGGCAGGAAGGGATCGTCATGGAACGCCGCCTTGCTGCAATCCTGGCTGCCGACATGGTCGGCTACTCGCGGCTCATGGAGGCCGACGAGGTCGGCGTCATCAGTCGCCAGAAGGTTCACCGCAGCGAACTGATCGACCCGACCATCGCCAGCAACCGCGGTCGCATCGTCAAGACCACCGGCGACGGCATGCTGACCGAGTTCGGCTCGGTGCAGGACGCCGTGCGCTGCGCACTCGACATCCAGACCCAGATGGCACGCCGAGAGGCCGATCAGGATGACGAGAAGCGGATCCGCTACCGGGTCGGCATCAACCTGGGCGACGTCATCTTCGACGGCGACGATATCTTCGGTGACGGGGTCAATGTGGCCGCGCGCCTGGAGAGCCTGGCCGAACCGGGCGGCGTCTGCGTGTCCGATATCGTCCACCAGCTCATCGCCGACCGCATCGAGTGCCCCTTCCGCGACCTCGGCAGCCAGAGGGTCAAGAACATCTCGCGCCCGATCCGCGTCTGGCAGTGGACGCCGGATGCGCCGGCCAAGCGGCAGACGCCGGAGATTGCCCTGACCCAGCGGGTGCGCTTCTGCAGCTCCGCCGACGGCACCCAGATCGCCTGGGCCTCGGTCGGCGAAGGCCAGCCGGTGCTGAAGGCGCCCAACTGGCTGAATCACATCGAGTACGAGTGGGACGCCCCCTTCTGGGCCCCCTTCCTCGTCGAGTTCGCCCGGCACAACCGATTGGTCCGCTTCGACCAGCGCGGCAACGGCCTGTCCGACTGGGAGGTCGAGCGGATCTCCGTTGAGGCCATGACGGAGGACATGGAGGCGGTGGTCGAGGCCGCGGGCCTCGACCGTTTCGCCCTGTTCGGCATAAGCCAGGGGGCCGCCTTCTCGGTCCGCTATGCGGTGGCCCACCCCGAGCAGGTCACCTGCCTGGTGCTCTACGGCGGCTACATGCGAGGACGCCAACGCCGCGACGACCCCGAAATGGATCGGCTCTACCGCACCTCGACCGTGATGATTCGTGAGGGCTGGGGCTCGACCAACCCCGTCTACCGCCACTTCTTCACCACCGGCTACATCCCTGATGCCAAGCCCGAGGTGCAAGACAGCTTCGACGAGCTGCAGCGGGTCTCTGGCAGCCCCGAGAACGTGGCCAGGATCTGGGAGATGAATGGCGCCCTGGATACCACCGCCATCGCCCGGCAAGTCCGGGTGCCGACCCTGGTGCTACACAATCGCGACGACCGGATGGTGCCGATCGCCGAGGGCCGACTCACTGCCCGCCTGATCCCCGGAGCCCAGTTCGTCGAGCTGCCCGGCGCCAACCATGTGGCGCTGGAGGGCGACCCCTGCTTCGACCGCTTCTTCGAGGAGGTCCGGGCCTTCCTCGCCGAACACGGCGCGGGCTGACTGCCGCCTAGTCCGCCTGGCCGGCTGCCAAGAGTGCCAAGGCCTCCCTGCAGAGCGCTCGGAGAATCTCCTCGGTCCCGCCTTCCCGCGACAGCGCCACGGCCTGGCCGGCCCAGAGCGGTGAGAAATCGGCGCTACCCGTCGCCTCGGCCGCCTTTCGCAGCGGCGCCAGCGCGCCACTTGCCAGCGGGAAGGCCGGTGCGACCGCCGCGCGTGGCCCCAGATCACGCATCAGACGGTTGACCAGCCCCCGCGCCGGACGGCCGGAGAAGAGCGTGGTCAGCACCGTCGAGTCATCCGCAGCCTCGGCCAGCAGCGCCTGGTGCAGGACCGAGGTCATGGCCTCCGGCGTTCGCAGCAGTGCGGTACCGATCTGCACCCCGTCGGCACCCAGTGCAAAGGCGGCCCGAATGCCGCGCGCGTCGGCGATGCCGCCGGCCGCGATCACCGGCAGGGAGATGGCATCCGCCACCTGCGGCACCAGCGCGAAGGTTCCCGGCTGCCGGTCCACCGCATCGTCCAGGAAGATGCCGCGGTGGCCGCCGGCCTCGTTGCCCTGGGCGATGACGGCGTCGGCACCATGAGCCTCGAGCCAGCGCGCCTCGGCCACGGTGGTGGCGCTGGCCAGAGCCTTGGCGCCGGCCGCCTTCACCCGCTCGAGCAGACCGGCCTCCGGCAGGCCGAAGTGAAAGCTCACCACCTCCGGCCGCAGCTCCTCGACCAGGCTGCAGAAGGTCTCGTCGAAGGGCCTGCGCTGGCCGCCTGCCGGGCTGGCGTTAGGATCCAGCCCCAACTCGCGGTAGTAGGGCTGCAGGGCCTCGGACCAGCGCTGCAGCGCCGCCGGGTCGTCGGCCGGCGGCTTGTGGCAGAAGAAGTTGAGGTTGACCGGCCCGCGGCAGGCACTGCGGAAGGCCGCCACCTGGTCCTCCGCCTGGTCGGGCGAGAGCATCGCGCAGGGGATCGAGCCCAGACAGCCGGCCTGCCCCGCCGCCGCCGCCATGCGCGCATCGTTGGCGCCCGCCATCGGCGCCTGGATCACGGGATGCTCGATCCCCAAGAGGTCGGTCAGTCTCCGGCTCGGCCACATGGCACCTGCTCCTCCGCATCGTCGGCTGTCACACTGACCGAAAGGTAGGCGTCGCCGCCTTTCCTTAAAAACGATTATATTTGTGATAAGACATCAGAATTAGAGATACCTTAGAAGCCCCATTCCTTGCCCAGGCCGCGCTGCAGAAGGTCCCAGTCAAGCACGCCGATCCGGTCGGCCCAGCCGCGGTACTCGCGCTCCAGCGCCAAGGCCTTGGGCTTGTTGCGGGCGGCCAGGTCGTTCAGCTCGGTGCGGTCCTCCTCCATGTCGTAGAGCTCCCAGGGGCCGCGGTGGCGGCGCACCAGCTTCCAGCGGCCCTGGCGGATCGCGGCGTTGCCCTCGTGCTCCCAGTAGATCGGCGCCTGGCGCTGCCAGTCCCGGCCCTGCAACAGCGGCAGCAGGCTCTCGCCGTCCAGCGGCTGCAGCGCCTGGCCGGCGCGCTCGGCCGGATAGGCCAGGCCGCTGGCCTCTAGCATGGTCGGCAGCAGGTCGACCACATGGGTCGGCGCGTGGGCGATGCGCGGCCCGGCAAAGCCGTTCGGCCAGTGCGCGATCAGCGGCGTCGAGATCCCGCCCTCGTGGACCCAGTGCTTGTACAGCCGGAAGGGCGCGTTGGAGACGTTGGCCCAGGGCAGGTCGTAGCTCATGAAGGTCTGCGCCCCGCCGGGCCGGAGGCTCGGCAGATTGCCCTTCACCATCCTGGTCCCGTCGGCCAGCAGGTCGGGGTACCACTGCGCCCAGCCGTCCTCGGCCATGAACTCGGCACAGCCGCCGTTGTCGGCCAGGAAGAAGATCAGGGTGTCGTCGAGCTGCCCGAGCTGCTCCAGCAGTGCCACCAGCCGGCCGATGCCCTGGTCCATGCGGTCGACCTGGGCGGCGTAGACCGCCATGCGCTCGGCCTCCCAGGCCTGGTGCGGCATGTCGGCGAAGGGCGGCGCATCGGCATCGCGCGGCGAGATCGCCCAGGGCTTCTGTAAGACGCCGCGGCCGTTCATCTCCTCGTGGCGGGCGGTGCGCAGGCTGTCCCAGCCGGCGTCGTAGACTCCCTCGTAGCGGGCGATGTCCTCCGGCCAGGCGTGCAGCGGCCAGTGCGGCGCGGTGTAGGCCAGATAGAGGAAGAAGGGCGCCTCCTCTCCGGCTGCGTCGCTCACCATCTCCAGCGCCCGCTCGGTGATGGCGTCGGTCATGTAGAAGCTGCCCGGCTCGACGAAGGTGCGCTCGTCGTCCGACATGACGTAGTGCGGCTCGAAGAAGCTGCAGGCGCCGTCCAGGGTGCCGAAGAAGCGGTCGAAGCCGCGCTGGCGCGGGGTGGGATAGCCCTCCGCCCCCGGCTGCCACTGATCGCAGAGGCGGGCGTCGTTGTCGCCGCCGACATGCCACTTGCCCGACATCAGGGTGCGATAGCCGCCGAGCCGCAGCACCTCGGCGATGGTGGCGCAGTCCTCGCGCAGGAAGCCCTGGTAGGCCGGCGCGCCAAAGTTCATCACCATGTGGCCAATACCCGCCTTGTGCGGATAGAGGCCGGTCAGCAGCGCGCCGCGGGTCGGGCAGCAGCGCGCGCAGTTGTACATGGCGCTGAGCAGAGCGCCCTTGGCCGCCAGGCGATCCAGGGTCGGTGTGCGGATCTCCGCCCCGGTGCAACCGAGGTCGGAGAAGCCCATGTCGTCGGCCAGGATCAGCACGATGTTGGGACGCCTGCTGTTGGGAGACCCGGTGTTGGGATCACTGGCGGCCATGGCTCTACCTCCCCTTGAAGACCGGCGTCTCCTTGGCCAGGAAGGCCCGGACGCCCTCGGTATAGTCCTCACTGTCGCAGAGCGCATGCGGGCCCGCCAGTTCCTCCGCGCTGTAGGCCTTGGGCCGCAGCGCCCGGCGGGTGGCCTCGCGGTGGAAACGGTGCGCCAGCGGCGCGCCGGCGGCGATCCGCTTGGCGCTGGCCTGGGTCTCCTCGACCACCTGGTCGGCCGGCACCACGCGATTCACCAGCCCCTTGATCATGGCCTCCTGGGCATCGAACAGCCGGCCTTCCAGCAGCAGCTCCAGCGCCACCGAGCGGCCGCAGAGCTGGACCAGCGGGCGCAGCCCGGAGAGCGGCAGGCCGTGGCCGATGCGCTGGATCGGCAGGCCCAGGCGGGCGCCCTCGCCGGCGATGCGGATGTCGCAGTGGAGCGCCAGCTCCAGCCCGCCGCCGGTGCAGACCCCCTGGATCAGGGCCAGCGAGGGATGCGGGCTGTCGATCAGGGCCTCGACCGCCTTGTCCATGCGCGCCGCGTAGGCCTCGGCCTCCGCGGACGAGGTGCGCACCTCCGGGAACTCGCTGATGTCGGCGCCGGCACCGAAGGCAACGCGCCCGTCCTCGCGCGGCTGGCCGCGCAGGATCAGACAGCGCACCTCGCTGTCGGCGTTGACCTGTTCCAGGCGCTCGGCCAGTGCATCCCACATAGCGAGGTTGATCGCGTTCAGGCGTTCGGGGCGATTCAGCCAGAGGGTCGCAATGGCGCCCTCGCGGGTCAGCTTGACCAGATCGTTCATCGTGTCTCCATTCGTTCCGTCAGGGAGTCTTCGACCGCGCGGCGCAGTGCCAGGGCCGCGGTTCGTGGATCGGGGGCCGAGGCGATGGCGGAGACCACGGCGATCCCCTCCGCGCCGCTGGCGATCACCTCGCCGACCCGGGCCAGGTTGATTCCGCCGATGGCGACGACCGGCCGGCCGGGCAACAGGGCACAGATCTCGGCCAGTCCCTCTGGTCCTAGCGCCGGAGCTGCATCGGCCTTGCTCTGCGTCGCATAGATCGGGCCGACGCCGAAGTGGTCGGCCGGGCCGGCCAAAGCGGCCGGCACCTGCGCAGCCTCGGTGATCGAGAGGCCGAGCCGGCAGCTCGCAGGCAGGCGCTTGCGTGCCTCGGCGGCCGGCATGTCTTCCTGGCCGACGTGCAGGGCGGCGGCGGCGCTGGCCAGGGTCGCCTCCAGGTCGTCGTTCACCACCAGCGGCAATCCGAAGGGTTCCAGCACCGCCATCAGTTCGCGTGCCAGGGCCGAGGTGGCCGCACTGTCCAGCCCCTTCTCTCGCAGTTGCACCGCGGTGACCCCGCCCAGTGCGGCCTGCTCCACCACTTGCGTGAGCGGCCGGCCGGCGCAGTCCCCCCGCCCCACCACCAGGTAGAGCCTGAGCGCGCCCGGCAGGTCCATCGCGGGCCCCTTCACGAGAGGCCCATCATGAAAGCTTCGCACGCGCCGCCAAAGTGGCCCGGTCGAGGTTGGCCAACGCGTCGAGGAAGGCGACGCGGAAGCTGCCGGGGCCGGCCGCCTGCTCGGCGGCCAGCTCGCCGGCGACGCCGTAGCAGACCAGGGTGTGGCTCGCCGCTCGGAAGGGCTCGCCGGTCACCGCCAGCGCCGCCCCCATCGCGGCGGTCAGCGCACAGCCGGTGGCCGTCACCCGACCCATCAGCGGATGACCATTATCGATCCGCGCCACCCGGCTGCCGTCGGTGACGTAGTCACTGGCGCCGGTGACGGCGACCACCGCCTCCTTGCGCCGCGCCAGGTCCTTGGCCGCCTCCAGCGCCTGGTCGCTGCCGTGGCTGGAATCGACCCCCTTACCGCCGGTGCCGCCGTTCAGCGCCAGGACCTCGGAGGCATTGGCCCGGACGATGGCCGGCTTGATGGCGATCAGGCTGGCCGCGACTCCGGTCCGATAGGGCGTGGCGCCGACGCCGACCGGGTCGAAGAGCCAGGGCGTGCCGGCCCGACGCGCAGCCACCGCGGCGGCCTGCATCGATTCGACCCAGGCGCCGTCCAGGGTACCCATGTTGATGTTGACTGCCCCGGCCATCTTGGCGAAGTCCGCAACCTCCTCGGTCGCGTGCGCCATCACCGGCGAGGCGCCGATCGCCAGCAGCAGGTTGGCCATGATGTCCATCGAGACCAGGTTGGTCACCGAGTGCACCAGCGGTGCCTTCTCGCGGATCGCCGCCCAGGTTTCCCAGATCTCGTCGCTCTCTACCGTCATTTCGCCCGCTTGCTCCCTGACCACTCTTGCCTCTAATACCAAAGGCCGGCGCGCGATGGTGCAAGACTGTGCCCGAACGTCAAGTCAGAGAAGCCCCACGGCAGGAGCAAGTGAGATGTCCGCAAAGAACGAAGGGGCGCAAGAACGGGCGCGCCAGACCGCGCAATGCCTCCTGCAGATCGAGGCCGTGCTGTTCCGTCCGCAGGATCCATTCACCTTCACCTCGGGCCGGGTCTCGCCGGTCTACGTCGACTGCCGCAAGATCATTTCCTTCCCGCGGGCGCGCAACGCGCTGATGTCCATGGCGGTGGATCAGATCAACCAGGCCTGCGGCTTCGAGGGCTTCGACGTTGTGGCCGGCGGCGAGACCGCCGGCATCCCCTTCGGCGCCTGGATCGCCGATCGCCTGGGCCTGCCGATGGCCTACGTCCGCAAGAAGCCCAAGGGCTTCGGCCGCAACGCCCGCATCGAGGGCGTGATCAATCCGGGCGACCGGGTGCTGCTGGTCGAGGACCTGGCGACCGACGGCGGCTCCAAGCTCGGCTTCATCGAGGCGCTGCGCGAGGCCGGCGCCGAGGCCAAGCACACCTTCGTGGTCTTCCACTACGGCATCTTCCCCGAGGGCATCGCCCGGCTGGAGGAGGCGGGCGTGAGCCTGCATGCGCTCTGCACCTGGTGGGACGCGCTCGCCGCGGCCGAGGCCCATGGCTACCTCGACCAGGAGGGCATCGCCAAGGTCCGCGCCTTCCTGGAGGACCCGAACGGCTGGTCCGCCGCGCACGGCGGCAAGACCAGCGCGGATCTGGGTTAGCGCCAACCCCGAGCCGGCGGACTCACGCAATGGGGTGAGCCCGCCGGATCGAAGGTCACGCTATCCGTAGACGATCGCGTCAATGTTGGTGAGGAGAGCACCGCCCGGCAGGGTGATGCCGGCTGCCAGGTGCAGGGTATCCACACCGGCCCCACCGTCGTAGGTCTCGCCGGCCTGAATGTCGCCCTGGTTCGCTACCTCGAAGGTGTCGTCGCCCCGACCGCCGTAGAGCGTGTCGATGCCCGACCCGCCGAAGAGGAAGGCATCCTTGCCACCGCCGCCGAAGATGATGTCGGCGCCGCTGCCGCCGTAGAAGTAGGAGTCGTCACCGGCGCCCGCCGAGAGACGATCGTCATCGAGGCCGCCGAAGAAAGCGGAATCGTTGCCCTGCCGGCCGGTCATCCTGTCCTGACCGGCACCGCCGTAGAACAAGGTGTCATCGCCGTCGTCGCCGGCGATGAAGTCATCGCCCGCACTGCCGAAGAAGAAGAGATCGCCGTGGCTGCCGCCGAAGAGGCTGTCGTCGCCGCTGCCGCCGTCCAACCCGTCATCGAAACCGCTACCGCCATAGAGCCGATCCTGGCCACTGCCGCCCCAGAGCTGGTGGTCGTTTCCGGAGTCACCGAAGATACGGTCCTGGCCATCTCCGCCATCGAGAGTGGCGTCTTCGCCGCCATTGCCATAGAGACGGTCGTTGCCCGTACCGCCACGGAAGACTCTGTCGGAGCTGTCACCGCCCCACAGGAAATCCGCACCACTGCCGCCATAGAGGTAGGTATTAGTGCCGCTGCCGCCTTTGATACGGTCGTTGCCATCCTCACCGAACAGGAACTCGTCGGTGCCGCTGCCCCCGTTCAGATGGTCATTGCCGGTACCGCCGACGAGGGTCTGGTCGTCGCCGAGACCGCCACGCACCGTGTCGGCGCCGCTCCCCCCGTAGAGGAAACTATCTCCGCCGGCGCCACCAATGACCGAGTCCGCCCCCTGACCGCCAAAGAGGAAGCCGTCTTGGCCGGTACCTCCGCGCAGCGTGTCGTCGCCGAATCCGCCAAAGAACAGGCTGTCGTTGCCGTCGTCGCCGTAGAGCGTGTCGTCGATACCGCCGGGGTAATAGGTCTCGTCACCGCCAAAGAAGGAGGCATCGTCACCTGCGCCGCCGAAGAGACGGTCGGTGCCGCTGCCGCCGTAGAAAGAGGAGTCGTCGCCGTCCCCACCGAAGAGACTATCGGACCCGTTGCCACCGTCAAAATAGTAATCCCCTCCGCTGCCGCCGAAGAGCTTATCATCGCCGTTGGCAGAGTCGAAAAAGTAAATATCTATACCGCTCCCCCCGTAGAGGTAATCATCGCCGCCGCCCCCATAGAAATAGCCGTCATTACCTGTCTCGCCGAACAGTGTGTCGCCGCCGCTGCCGCCAAAGAAAAATTCGTCGTGTCCGCTGCCACCGAAAAGCGTGTCAGCATCATTGCCGGCATTGAAGTTGCGATCTTGCCCGTCACCGCCGTAGAGCGTGTCCGCGCCATCCCCTCCTCGAACCTCGCCATCATCTCCGGCGTCACCGGAAAGGATGTCGGCGCCGCTGCCGCCATAGAGTCGAGAGTCGCCGCCATCACCGCCGGAAATAAGATCGTCGCCACTCTCTCCAAGGAGGCTCAAGTCCGATCCGCTGCCGCCGTAGAGGCTGTCGGCGCCGATGCCGCCGTAGAAGCTGTCATCATTTCCGGAACCACCGAAAAGGACGTCGTCGCCGGTTCCGCCGCGGAACCTGTTGTCATACCCGTCGTCGCCAGCGAGCGTGTCGGCACCGTCACCGCCATAGAACCGGGTGTCGGTACCACTCCCGCCGGAGAGCGTGTCCTTGCCGCTGCCGCCAAAGAAGTAGATGTCCTTGCCGCTGCCGCCATAGAGCTTGTCGTCGCCCGTCTCGCCTTGGAACTGGGTGTCGTTGCCGGTGCCACCGAAGAGTCTGTCCGCGCCGCTGCCGCCTTTGAAGAAGAGGTCGTCGCCGTCGCCGCCGAAGACGACGTCGGCACCGCTGTCTCCGATGAGGCTGGTGTCGTTGCCGCGACCGCCATAGAGACGGTCGTTGCCATCGTCGCCGTGAAGGAAAAGGTCGTTGCCGTCGCCACCGAAGATGGTGTCGTTGGCGGCGCCGCCCCAGAAGATCTCGTCGCTCCCTTCGTTACCTAAGAGCACGTCCTCGCCGGCGCCCCCATAGAAACTGAGATCGACACCACTGCCGCCGAAGAGCCAGTCGTTGCCGCTGCCGCCGAAGAGCCTGTCGTCACCGCTGATGCCGTACAGATTATCGTAGCCGCTCAGACCGTAGATCCGATCGTCCCCGGTCGTCCCCACGAGAAAGTCGTGCGCCCCTGCACTTCCAAAAATGACAGCCATGTTTATCCCTTTCAATCGGATGCGATCGATTCCAACAGCAGATCCAATCTACCCCGCATCGTCACAACCACCCCGTTTCGAGGCAATTTCAATGCACGTAAATCGATCAGACAAAAGCTTCCCGCTGACACTATAGCTAAGTTGCTTTTTGTTTCAAAAACATATTGCCAACCCATCGATAAAACAACCAATCAAGGAAATAACTTCTGGTTTACTCGCGGAAACGACCGACACTTCACAGACCATCAGATCCCCCAGCGACAAGGCCTCGACCACAAGAAAGTGGAAGGTGCTGTGACCAGTCAGGCAGGCGTCTTGCCGTTGCGGGAGCCCGACATCGCGGCCATGCTGGTGAGGGCGCAACGCGAGGAGGCTCATGATGCTTCAGGTCTGGGGACGACGCAGCTCTTCCAACGTGCAGTCGGTCATGTGGGGCATCGGCGAGCTCGGCCTCGACTACACACGCTACGATGTCGGCCACCGCTATGGTGGCAACGACACCGAGGCCTTCGCCGCGATGAATCCCAACCGCACCGTCCCGGTGCTGCAGGACGGCGATGCCAAGCCACTGTGGGAATCGGGCGCTATCCTGCGCTATCTCGCCAACCGCTATGCACTGGGCACACCCTTCTGGCCGGAGGCGCTGCTGGCCAGGACCGAGGTCGACCGCTGGGCCGAGTGGGCCAAGATTAACATCGCCGGCGGCTTCACCGGGCCGGTGTTCTGGCGGGTGGTGCGCACCGCCAAGCAGGACCAGAAGCCGGCCCAGATCCGGCAGGCCGTCGCAGCCTTCGAGAGCAAGCTCGCCATCGCCGAACGCCAGCTCTCCGGCAACCGCTACCTGGCCGGACCCGACTTCAGCCTGGCCGACATCCAGTTCGGCCATATCCTCTACCGCTACTACGACATCGAGATCCCGCGCGCCGAACTACCGAGGGTGAGGCGCTACTACGACGCCCTGACCGAGCGCCCGGCCTTCCGCGAACACGTCATGGTCTCCTACGACGAACTGCGTGTCACCTGAGACCGTACTCCCGGTGCCAGGGCACGCAGCGCGTCCGGCAAAGCCTCGAAGCCGTCGATCACCGCATCGGCGCCCAGGCTCGCCACCGGCTCGCGGCTGTAGCCGAAGCTGCAGACCAGCACCGGCAGGCCGGCGGCCTGGGCAGCCTTCACGTCGTTCTCGCCGTCGCCGACCATCACCGCCTCGCCCGGCGCCACCCCCATCTCGGCCAGAGGCCGCAGCAGGTGGTCCGGATGGGGCTTGCGCACCGGATAGCTGTCGCCGCCGGCCACCACCTGGAACAGCGGCGCCACGCCCAACCCCTCCAGCACGGCCCGCGCCAGTGCGACCGGCTTGTTGGTGGCGACCGCGAGCCGGCAGCCCTCGTCGGAGAGCCTGCGCAGCAGCGGCTCGGCACCGGGATAGAGCCGCGTCTCGACGCAGGCCACCTCGCCATAGAACGCGGTGAAGCGGGCATAGCCGTCTGCCGGCGGCTCGCGCCCGGCGGCCGCGAAGGCGCGCTTGACCAGGACCCCGGCCCCGTCGCCCACCATCGTCCTGACCTGGGCCGGGTCCAGCGGTGCCAGCCCCTCCTCGCGCAGCAGACGGCCGAGCGCCCTGGCGATGTCGCCCAGGCTGTCCACCAGGGTCCCGTCCAGGTCGAAAAGGGCGGCCCGCGGCCAGGGCAGCGTCATGGAACTCTCCCGTCTGTCGTCGTGATTGGTTAGCCCGCCTTGCCAAGCGGCACCCGCCTCGGGCAAGAGTGGCCATCCCTTGGGTATCGTCGAGATCTGACATGAATGGCGCCGAAAGACCACTGGCCGTCGTGATTCTGGCCGCCGGACAGGGCACGCGGATGAAGTCGTCCCTGCCGAAGGTCCTGCACCCCATCGCCGGCCGGCCGATGCTGCACCAGGTCCTGGCCGTGGCCGAAGGCCTGCAGCCGGCGAAGATCGTGACCGTGGTGGCGCCCGGCATGGAGGCCGTCGCGGCCGCCGTGGCGCCGCATCCGACCGCGATCCAGTCCCGCCCGCTCGGCACCGCGCACGCGGTGCTGGCCGCGGCCCAGGAGCTGGCGCCGGAGCTGGAGGCCGGCGCCGACGTCCTGGTGCTCTACGGCGACGGCCCGCTGATCACCACGGCAACCCTCGAGGCCATGCTGGCCCAGCGCGGCAGGGCCGAGGACACGGCCTTCGTCTGGCTGGGCGTGCGCCCGCCCGACCCCACCGGCTACGGCCGCATGCTCCGCAGCGAGGGCCGCCTGCAGCGCATCGTCGAGGAAAAGGACGCGAGCGACGAGGAGCGCCGCGAGGGCCTGGTCTGGGGCGGCCTGCTGGCCGGCAACGGCCGCCGCCTCTTCGAGCTCGCCAGCCGCATCGACAACCGCAACGCCAAGGGCGAGTACTACCTGACCGACCTGGTGAGCCTGGGCAACGAGGCCGGCGCCTACTCCGGTATCTGCGAGACCGCGGTGGAAGAGGTGCTGGGCATCAACTCCCGTGCCGAGCTGGCCGCCGCCGAAGCGATCTTCCAGAACCGCCTGCGCCAGGCCGCGATGGCCAACGGCGTGACCCTCACCGCCCCCGAGACCGTCACCTTCTGCTGGGATACGGAGCTCGCCGCCGACGTGACGGTGGAGCCCAACGTGATCTTCGGTCCCGGCGTCCGGGTCGAGAGCGGCACCGCGATTCGAGGCTTCTCCTACCTGGAGGGCGTCACGGTCGGCGCCCGCTCCATCGTCGGCCCCTACGCGCGCCTGCGCCCCGGTACCGTCCTGGGCGAGGAGGTCCACATCGGCAACTTCGTCGAGGTCAAGGCTTCGGAGGTCGAGGCCGGCGCCAAGGCCAACCACCTCTCCTACATCGGCGATTCCCATGTCGGCGCCGGCGCCAACATTGGGGCCGGCACCATCACCGCCAACTACAACGGCATCTACAAGAGCCGCACCGAGATCGGCCGCGGCGCCAGCACCGGCTCCAATTCCGTGCTTGTGGCCCCGGTGCGCCTCGGCGACGAGGCCATCCTCGGCGCCGGCAGCGTGCTGACCCAGGACGTGGAGGACGACGCGATCGCCACCACCCGCGCGCCCTTGGACGTTCGCCCGCGCTCGGCCGGGCGCTACCGCGCCCGACTGCGCCGGACCAAGCCCTGATGAGCGGGCTCGTCCTCCACGGCTGGGACCGCAGCACCTACACCCGCTCGGTGCTGCTGGCCCTGCTGGAGAAGGGGCTCGACTACGAGCTGGCGACCGTCAGCCCCTTCGACGAGGGCGGCTTGCCGACCTCCTATTTGGCGATGCAGCCTTTCGGCAAGATCCCGACCCTGGTGGACGGCGACTTCGTGCTCTACGAGACCGCGGCGATCCTGCGCTACCTCGACGAGGCCTTCCCCGGCCCGGCGCTGCAGCCGGCCGAGCCGCGCCGCCGCGCACGGATGCAGCAGCTCATCGGGTTGATCGACAGCTATGCCTACCGGGCACTGGTCTGGGACCTCTTCGTCAACACCCGCGCGGAGATCCCCGACGAGGATCTCACCGCCCGCGGACGTCTGGTCGGCCGGGTCGCCCTGGCCGAGCTGGCCGACAAGATGAGCGGCCCCTTCCTGCTGGGCGAGGAGATCACCCTGGCCGATTGCCACCTGGCGCCGGTGCTCTGTTACGTGCTCACAGTGCCGGAGGGCGAGGCCCTGGTCGCCGAGCAGCCGCTCCTGCTGGACTGGTGGCGGCGCAGCTTGTCGCGGCCGGGCTGGCGGGAGGTTCTGCGCTTGCACGCCGATGCCTAGCCTGGCAGGTCAGATGTACCGCGCTAGAGCAGGATGACGTCAAATCGAAACGATTTGTCGTCTGAATCCTGCTCTACAAGATTGAAAGATAGAGCAGATTCACGCGATCAGGTGAGTCCATCTGATCGCGTGAATCTGCTCTGGGCACCTGAAAGGCTGAGACCATGACCACCGACTACAAAGTCCTGGACGGCCGGGAGATCGGCAAGGAGATCCGCGCCCGGGTGGCCAAGGACGTGGCCGAGCTGACCGACGCCGGCTGGCAGCCGCGCCTGGTCTCGGTCTTGGTCGGCGATCCCGCCTCCGCCATGGTCTACATCCGCAACCAGAAGCGCGCGGCCGAAAAACTGGGCATCGCCTTCGACGAGCGGGTCTTTCCCGCCGAGGTCACCCAGGCCGAGATGCTGGCCGCGATCTCGGCGATGAACGCCGATCCGCGGATCACCGGCGTGATCCTGCAGCGCCCGGTGCCCGAGCAGCTCTCGATCCGCCAGCTCCAGGCCGCCATCCACCCGATGAAGGACGTCGAGGGCATGCACCCGGCCTCGATTGGCAACATCGTCTATAACGACCTGGTGATGGGTCCCTGCACCTCGGTCGCGGCGGTCGAGATGCTGAAGCACACCGGCCTGAAGCTGCAGGGATTGGAGGTGGTGGTGATCGGCCACTCCGAGATCGTCGGCAAGCCGATCGCCTTCCTGCTGATGAGCGAGGGCGCCACGGTCACGGTCTGTCACCACCTGACCCGCAACCTGGCCATGCATTCGCGCACCGCCGATGCGGTCTTCGTCGCAGTCGGCAAGCCGGGCCTGGTCACCGGCCAGATGATCAAGCCGGGTGCGGCGCTGATCGACATCGGCATCAACCAGGTGAGCCTGCCCGACGGCACGACGCGGATCGTCGGCGATGCCGACTACGAGAGCTGCCACGAGGTCGCCGGCTGGATCACCCCGGTGCCCGGCGGCGTCGGCCCGGTCACCGTTTCCATCCTGCTGCGCAACCTGGCGACCGCCGCACGCCTGCAGAAGGAGCACTACGAGAGCGTGTTCCAGGATGCCACCCCGCAGGGGGCATAGGAAAGCGCCATCTTTTCTTTTTAAATCAGTATAATAGTAGGACTTCTTAACCGGGAAGCTGGCTGCTGCCGACCGGCTGGACGTGCCAGGTGTCGCCGTCGGGCACGATGTAGAGCGGCAGGGCGTTGGGCATCACCTTGATGTCCGGCTCCATGTGAACCAGGGTCCTGGCCGCGATCCAGAGGCCGCCGTGCGCCACGATCAGGGTGTCGGACCCCTCGGCGACGATGCGCACCATCGCCGGCCAGACGCGGGCGCGGAACTGCCAGAAGTCCTCGCCGCCCTCGGGCGCGAAGTTGCCGGCCCAGAAGTCCGGCATCCAGTCCTCGTAGAGATGGCCCTGGTGCACCCCCAGGTGCACCTCCATCAGCTCCGGGTCGGGCTCGATCGACAGGCCGTGCTTGGTGGCTACTGCCTCGGCAGTGTTGAAGGCACGGCTCAGGGGACTGGCGACGATCCGCTTGATCGGCGCGTCGGCCAGATCGCGGGCGGCGCGCTCGGCCTGCTCCAGGCCCTCGGGGTTCAGCGGGGCGTCGAACTGTCCCTGCATGCGCCGCTCGCGGTTGAAGAAGGTCTCGCCGTGGCGGAGGAAGTAGAAGGGCCGCTCCATCCGCCCGACCGGGCGCGCCGGGCCGGCGCCGCTGTCGTCATGATCCTGCATGTCCCTGAAATAGGACAAAACGCCGGTGACCGGCAGCAGCCGCAAGGTCGCGGACGTGCAGCTTCAGGCGGTGACCACCTCCCCACCCCGGCGATGCTCCTCCTCCTGCAGGCGGCGCCAGTCCAGCTTGCCGGTGGGGCCGCGTGGCAAGCTCTCCACGAAGCTGACGATGCGTGGCGTCTTGTAGCCGGAGAGGCGCGCGCGCGCCCAGGCGATAAGCTCCTCGGGAGTCGGCTGCGGCACCCCGGGACGCGGCACCACCACCGCCTTCACCGCCTCGCCCAGGCGCGGATCGAGGGCGGCGATGACGCAGACCTCGGCGACAGCGGGATGGTGGTGCAGCACCTGCTCGACCTCCGCCGGCCAGACCTTGAGCCCGCCCAGGTTCACCATTCGCTTCAGCCGGTCGACCAGGTAGTAGAAGCCATCCTTGTCCACGTGGCCGATGTCGCCGGTACGGAAGAAGCGCCGCCCCTCGATCTCGACGAAGGCGGCAGCGGTCGCCTCCGGGTTGTTCCAGTAGCCCTTGAAGACCTGCGGGGCGCAAATCAGGATCTCGCCCTCCTCGCCCGGCCCCAGCAGCGCCCCGCTCTGGGGATCGCGGATCAGGGTCACCACGTCGAAGACCGGTAGGCCGAGGCAGCCGCCGCGCGGATTTTCGGGCGGGTTGATGTGGGTCGCCGCCATGGTCTCAGTCAGGCCGTAGCCCTCGACGTAGGAGAGCCCGGTGCGAACCTTCAGCGCCTCGAAGACGGCCGGCGGCATGGCCGCACCACCGCCGCCGATCCCCTTCAGACTGGAGAGGTCGCAGTGGGCCAGATCAGGGTCGGTCAGCAGGTCGATCGCCATGGTGGTGATGTTGCGCCAACGGGTGACGCGGTGGCGCTCGATCAGGGTCGCCGCCACCTTGCGGTCCCAGCGCGCCATCAGCACCAGTTCGTGGCCGAAGTAGAGCGGCCCGTTCATCACCCCCTGCATGCCGGTGACATGGAAGAAGGGCAGGCTCGCCAGCACCCGCTCGGGCTCCTCCAGGGTCTCGGGGTCGCGGCCCCAGAGCATGGTCCCCACCAGGGTGGTCATCACCGTGCGGTGGCTGTGCATACAGCCCTTGGGCTTGCCGGTGGTACCAGAGCTGTAGGGGATGACCGCCAGGTCGTCGGGTCCCGCCTGCTGCGGCCGTGGTCGATAGTCCTGCGCCAGGACGGCACGCCAGGGCAGGATTTCGGGCCGCGGCGGCGGCAGCTCTGCCGGCACCAGCGAGGCCGGCAGCTTGAGATCGGAGGCCGGATCGACCGCATCGGCATAGCTGATCACGATCAGGTGCCGGCAGAGCCCCTCGTCCAGCAGCGGCGCGATGGCCGGCAGCACCTCCTCGCCGACGATGGCGAGCCGGGCACCGCTGTCGCTGAGATAGTGCCGCAGCTCTTCGGTCCGGTTCATCGGGTTGGCCGGCACCACGATGGCGTCGGCCCGTAGGATGGCATAGTAGGCGATGATGAACTGCGGCGAGTTCTGCGCCAGCAGCAGCACCCGGTCGCCGGGCTCGACTCCCAGCCGCTGCTGCAGACTACCGGCCAGGCGCTCCACCGCCTCGTGCAGATCGCCGTAACTGGTAACACCGCCGTAGAAGTGCAACGCAGGGCGATCGGGATGCCGCCCGGCGCGCACAGCGACGTGATGATTGACCGTGACCTCGGGAACCTCGAGTTTCGGCATCGGCTGCTGACCCTCCCCGTCGCGCCACTGTTACCGGCGCGTCCTTCGTTGGAGCGGGCCAGGCCGCGCTCACGGTCCCGGCGTGGCCGGGCCGGAGCCTAGGCTGCCACAGTCAGGTGCATCCAGGACAGCAGTTCTGCGAAGGCGCGCTGCCAATCGGGCTCCAGCATCAGCATGTGCGGCATACCGGGCACGACCCGCACCGCGCAGTCGTAGTAAGCGGCGGTCTCGCGCACCTCTTCCGGCGGCACCAGGCGGTCGTGGCCGCCTCCGATCGCCAGCATGGGCGGCAAGCCCTGCACCTGGCTGCGCGGAGGCGCGAAGGGCGGCCAGCCCTGCAGTTGCCAGCCGACCAGCGGCGATTCCTCCTCGGTCTGAGCGACAAAGGCCTTGTAGGCCTCGGGCTCCAGCGCGTCGGTGAAGAGGGCCCGGCGCAGGCTGCCGGCGTCGGCATGGCGCGGCCCGAGCTGGTTGGCCGCCATCAGGTTGCTCCAGGCCTCCCAGTCGCGGAAGAAGAGCTTCATACCGGCCGAGGCCAGCCCCTGCGGCGGCACCGAGCAGAGCAGCACCGCACCGACCAGGTCCTGCCGCCGACGCAAGTAGGCCTGTAGCACCGCGCCGCCCAGCGAGAAGCCGACGACGATCAGCGGCCGGTTCAGGCGGTCGACTGTGCGCTCCAGATCCTCCACATAGTCGCCGAGCGTGGTATAGGATAGCCGGTCGCGTCCGTCGCTGCCGCCGTGACCACGGAAGGAGAGCGCGAAGCTGTCGAAGCCGGCCAAGGCCGAGGCCGGTTGGAAGGTGCGCTGCCAGAGCGCCGCGGAGGAACAGATACCATGCAGGCACAGCAGCGCGACGTCACTCTTCGCGCCCTTCGCCTGCGCCTCGATCACCTCAAGTTTCAACGGTCTTCCCTTCGCTCACTGCCCGCGAGATGTTGTCCGACCCATCTCTTTGCCGCGGTTTTATGACGGTTTTGGCAGTCCCTCCGCATTTCTGACAGAACGCTAGCATTACTGCCGCCGCTCCGCAGGGGTGAAACGTGCAAAGCCGGCCCGCAACAGGGGGTGCCCAGGCGGGCTCACGATCACGTTTTCTTGCCCCGGACTCCCCTGCCGCCAGGCCATGCTCTAGCTTGGATCCAGGGCTCGCCCCGCCGCCCGGAGAGTCCGCAACGCTGGGCAGGCCGCCTGGTCGGGAGGACGATCCATGGTTCTGCCGGTAGAGATCCTGCACTGCCTGCCGGAGCGTCTGCATCCGGTCAGCCGGATGTTCCTGGACCACTGGCTGGCCGGCGACTTCTCGACGGCCGAGTTCCTACGCTGGTTCCACATGCCGAACTCCGACTACATCGCAGTCGGCCAGTGCCTCATAGAGGCCGTCGCCCGCGGCCTGTAGCAGCGTCGCTTCGGGCGGGGGATAGAGCGGTCAAAGACCCTCTTTACATCCGCCGTGGAGGTCTGTTACACCCCCCACTCTTCGCGGGGGCGCCCCCCTTTTTGAGAGGCGGCCCCTTGGCTGATCCGCGGTAGCTCAGTGGTAGAGCAGACGGCTGTTAACCGTCCGGTCGTAGGTTCGAATCCTACCCGCGGAGCCACGTAATCTCTCTAACAATTTGACTTTTCTAGATAAATTTGACCGACGGCTGAATCATCCCCCCATTCATCCCCCCATGCAGCTTGCATTCCTGCAGATGGGGCAGTTTGCCCACCGCTTTCCAATGGTCGCAGAATCGCGGTTCCACCGCGCTCCCGCGCGTCCTGGCCGAAGGTGCTCCAGTTCCGGAAATCTGAGATGAAGCGACAGATACGGGAGAGCGATCAGCCCCCCGCGATGCCTTCCCACGTGGTCCGCGTCGCAACCCATAGCTCAGCACCGCGGCAGGGCGACCCATACGGTCGACCGCACCGGCGGATCGGCCGCGCCCTCCCCCGATGGGTCTTGTTGGCTGGCTTCGCCCGACGCTGTTAGCTATCCTGCAAGCTGGACGACCAACACGACACCACGCGCCGGAGAAGCCGATGTCAGATCTCAACGAGTCTCTGTCCGACTATCCCATCCTTGTTTCCAGCGCAGAGGAAGCGATCAGGAATATTCATACGTTCAATGAGGAAATTCATCAGCCACAAGGCGAGTGGTTTTTGTCCCGGCTTCCCTTTGTTCGCGCCTGGTATGCAATTCCACTGGACGCCAATGACTGGCGGTTCGGACCCTCGAAGTTCATCGGCTATGCTAATATGAACTGCCGCGCCTACAGGGAAGTGTACTTCGAGCATCTCGATGGCCGACAGACGGAGAAAACCCTTGGCCGCTGGTTCACCCAGGTCGAGGACACCGGCGACGACGATCACACCTACGATCCTGACCTGTACGCAATGCTCCACGACCGCCTTTCCAGTTTCGTAGGGCAATTCAAAAAGAAGCCCAGCAAGCTGGCAAGGATCTCGGTCCGCAAGCCCCCGCAGTACTTCTTCTAGCCTACCCCTTCCCAGGATACATCCACTCACCCAATCGCAGGCTGGGCCGGCCGTTCGCGCCTGCAGGGTGCTACCGGGGCAGCCCGGTATCCCGTCGAATCCGGTGCCTGGCGGCGCCCCCAATCTTGCCCGTTCCGCGCCAGACCGCTGCGATCGAAGCGCAGCGATGATCCGCTTTCTGCAATCCCGGCCATGCAGATGCCGTCGAGGCGCCCTCCAAGGCCCCTGATCGGTGTGGCGATAATCTTGATTAGAAAATATGTGAAATTGAAGTTGACTTCAAATCCGTCAATTCCTATATTCAAATCATATCGAACGGCAAGGAGTTAACCACGCATGATACACCCTGTGACCAAAAAGCTGCAAGAGGAGTATGGCAACGACGAGGAATGGCGGCCGTTCATGGTTGCCCTCGCCGAGGCCAAGAACCAGACGGAAACCATAGTGGACGACCTGATGGAGACCCTTCCGGAAGAAGGCTGGAATCGCCCTGCTCTGATCGAAGGCTTGCGTGATCTCGCATCCATCGGGGTGCTCGGCAAGTTCAAGAAGGGTGCCAGGGGCAAGCAGAGCCGCTTCGTGTGGGCCGTGCCCCCTCGTATCGTTGCCCGGGCTGCCCTGGGCGAGGCCGACGAGCTTTCCCCGCTCCTGTTCGAGATCGAGGGCCCTGCGCTTCCGGACGCTTCCCACTACGTCGGGAAGGACACCTGGACCTATGGGGAAATCCTGGACCTTTTGACGATGGTCACCGGCGTCGAGCAGGAGGCCATTACCTTCAACCTGAAGCTCGGCGAGGCCAAGGAGATCCTGGCCAACAGCCAGGGCATCTCGATCGACGAGGTGTCGATCATGCTCGGGTGACACGACCAGGCGCCCCGGCCGGCCAGAACCTGCCTGGCCGGCCGGTGCCACTGCCCTGACCTCCATGACAAGGAACCAAACGATGAGCGATGATATCGAGCACAAGGGACGCTTCGTCCTCAGCTACTACAAGCACGGGGACGAGACCCCGACTGAAGAGAGCGGCGACAAGCGGGACGAGATGATCGAGAGCGCCGATCGGATCTGGGCAGCTCGCGAGAGGAACGGCTTCGAGACGATCGAGCTCTGGGATGGTGCCGGCGAGGAGTGGGAGCTCCTGCAGACCTGGCCTGAAGACGCCATCGACAGGCTCTACGACTGATCCGCGCAGAGCCCCGGCCCCAGAGGCGCTTCCGCAAGGAGGCGCCTCTCTTGCATTGGGCTCCTCGCCGCCGAGCCTCTTCCAGACCAGGTCGACCTCCGCCACTCCCCCTGGACAAAGGCGCAAGTTCCTGAAAAGACTCACCCTAAGGGAGTCGCCGCACAACCGTCATGATGCGTCTGGAAGAAATCGCCAAGGGCCAGCAACTGGAGGGCCTCACGCCGCGCGGGGCGGCGGAGGTGAAGTCCGTCGAGTGGATCGGCGCCGACCAGCTCGAGGTGATCTTCAGGACCGACCGGGGCCTCTCCAGCCGCATCGTCGCCCGCGAGGACGAAGACAACCTCTCCCCGGCCGCACCCACCGCCCCCTTCACCTTCACCGCGAACGGCGAGGACTTCCGCCTGGCGGCCGAGGCCAGGCGCATCAGCCTGGCGCACCTCTTCGATCCCTACCTAGCGCTCACCTCCTCCGATATCGAGCCGCTGCCGCACCAGATCACCGCGGTCTACGGCCACATGCTGGACCGCCAGCCGCTGCGCTTCCTGCTGGCCGACGATCCCGGCGCCGGCAAGACCATCATGGCCGGCCTCTTCATCAAGGAGCTGATGATCCGCGGCGACCTCACCCGCTGCCTGATCGTCGCCCCCGGCTCCCTGGTCGAGCAGTGGGAGGACGAACTGCGCGAGAAGTTCGACCTGCCCTTCAAGATCCTGACCCGCGACATGCTGGAGAACAGCCCCTCCGGCAATCCCTTCCGCGACGAGGACCGGCTGATCCTGCGCCTCGACATGGCTTCCCGCTCGGAGGAGATGCAGGCCCTGATCAGGGCCGCTCCCGACTTCGACCTGGTGATCGTCGACGAGGCGCACCGCCTCTCGGCCAGCTACAGCGGCGGCGAGGTGAAGTACACCAAGCGCTTCCTGCTGGGCCGCATGCTGGGCGGCCAGACCCGCCACCTGCTGCTGATGACCGCGACCCCGCACAACGGCAAGGACGAGGACTTCCAGCTCTTCCTCTCGCTGCTCGACGGCGACCGCTTCGAGGGCGCCCACCGCGACGGCCTGCGCGCGGTCAAGGCCGACGACCTGATGCGCCGCCTGGTGAAGGAGGAGCTCTACTGGTTCGACGGCCGCCCGCTCTTCCCGGAGCGGCGCGCCTACACCGTCAGCTACGAGCTCTCGCCGGCCGAGGCCGACCTCTACGCCGCCGTCACCGACTACGTGCGCGAGGAAATGAACCGGGCCGAGCGCTTCGCCTCCACCGACGAGAAGAAACGCAACAACGTCGGCTTCGCGCTCCAGTCCCTGCAGCGCCGCCTGGCCTCCTCGCCCCGCGCCATCTGGCGGTCTCTCCGCCGCCGCCGCGAGCGCCTGCAGAAGCGGGCCGAGGAGGAGGAGATCAGGCTGCGCGGCCAGGAGACCGCCCCCCTCACCGACCCCGATCGCCTGGCCTTGCCGGACGAGGAGGACCTGGACGAGCTGCCGGAAGAGGAGCTGGAGGAACTGGAGGACCGGGCGATCGACCGCGCCTCCAGCGCCCGCACCCTGGAGGAGCTGCGTAAGGAGATCGCCAGCCTCGAGGTCCTGGAGGAGAAGGCCGACCGGCTACGCCGCTCCAACCAGGACACCAAGTGGAGCCAGCTCTCCGAGATCCTGGACCGCCCGCCGGTCTACGACCCCGGCGCCGGCCGCCAGAAGAAGATCCTGATCTTCACCGAGCCGCGCGACACCCTGGACTACCTGGAAGAGAAGATCATCGAGCGCCTGGGCGAGCCCGAGGCGGTCCGGGTCATCCACGGCGGCGTCCCCCGCAACCAGCGCCGCGCCGCCGTTGCCGCCTTCAACGACGATCCCAAGGTCCGGGTGCTGATCGCCAACGACGCTGCCGGCGAGGGCGTGAACCTGCAGCGAGGCGCCCACCTGATGGTCAACTACGACCTGCCCTGGAACCCCAACCGCCTGGAGCAGCGCTTCGGCCGCATCCACCGCATCGGCCAGACCGAGGTCTGCCACCTCTGGAACCTGGTCGCCGGCGAGACCCGCGAGGGCGCCGTCTACCAGCGCCTGCTGGAGAAGCTGGAGGAGGCCCGCCAGGCGCTGGGCGGCAAGGTCTACGACGTGCTGGGCGAGGCATTCGAACAGCGCCACCTGAAGGACCTGCTGATGGAGGCCGTGCGCTACGGCGAGCGTGAGGAGGTCCGCGCCCGCCTCTTCCAGAGCATCGACGGCGCCGTCGACCAAGCCCACCTGGCCGGCCTCACCGCCCGCGCCCAGCTCGCCCACGAGAGCCTGAACCCGGCCGACGTCGAGGCCCTGCGCTTCGAGATGGAGCGCGCCCAGGCCCGCCGCCTGCAGCCGCACTTCATCCGTCAGTTCTTCCAGGAGGCCTTCCGCCGCCTCGGCGGCCGCATGGAGCCGCGCGAGCCCGGCCGTTGGGAGATCACCCGCGTACCCGTCATCCTGCGCACCCGCGACCACCTGACCGGCCGCGGCGACCCGGTGCTGGAGCGCTACAGCCGCGTCTGCTTCGACAAGGCCCATATCCGAGACGCCGGCAGCCAGGGCGCGGCCGCCCTGCTCGCCCCTGGCCACCCGCTGCTGCAAGCCATCCTCGACCTGACCCTGGAGCATTACGGCCCGGCCCTGAACCAGGGCGCCCTGCTGGTCGACGAGGCCGACACGGGCGAGGCGCCCAGCCTGCTGATCCTGGCCGAGCACGAGGTGCGCGACGGCATCCCGGCGCCGGACGGGCAGCCGCGCGTGATCTCCCGCGAGCTCCAGTTCCTGCGCCTGCTGCCGGACGGCAGCGCGAGTGAGTCCGGCGCCGCCCCCTACCTGGACCTGCGCCCGCCGACTGCCGCGGAGGCCGCGCTCTGCCAGGACCTTGCCGACGCCGGCTGGCTGACCGGCGACCTGCCGGCCCGGGCGCGCAGCTTCGCGACCGAGCACCTGGCCGGCCGCCACCTGGCCCAGGTCCGCGCCCGCCGCCTGGCCCACATCGACAAGGTGGCCGAGCAGGTGCGCCATCGACTGAAGAAGGAGATCGGCTACTGGAGCCGCCGCGCCGCGCAGCACCGCCTGAACGTCAGCGCCGGCAAGGACGAGCGCCTGGCGCTGCAGAAGGCCGAGGAGCGCGCCCGCAACCTGGCCGACCGCCTGGAGGCGCGACAGCAGACCCTGGAGCTGGAACGCGCCATCACCGCGGCGGCACCCGAGGTGCGCGGCGGTGCCCTGGTGATCCCGGCCGGCCTACTGGCCCGGCGCAGCGGTGAGGTCCCGGCCACCGGCTTTGCCGAGGACACGGCCGCCAGCGAGGCCCTGGCGATGGCCGCGGTGCTGGCGGCCGAGCAGGCCGCCGGCCGCCGGGCCGAGGACGTTTCGGCCAGCAACCGCGGCTGGGACATCGAGAGCGTCACCCCCGACGGCCACCTGCTCTTCCTGGAGGTCAAGGGCCGCGTGGTCGGCGGCCGCGACATCATCGTCACCAGGAACGAGATGCTGCAGGCCAGGAACGCCGGGCCGCGCTATCACCTGGTCTACGTGCCGCTGGAGAATGGCTTTGCCGGTCAGCCGCTCTATCTCAGCGACCCCGGCCGGCACTTCTGGGACGAGGGCGACTTCAAGGACACTTGCCGGCACTATGCGGTGAAGGACATCGTCGCGCTGGCCGAGCCCGGCCCCAACCTACCCGGCCCCCGCCTTCCAAAGAGCACCCCCGCATGACCACCGCCCGCAAGAAGCTGATCGAGCATTCCCTGCCCCTGGAGGCCATCAACCGGGCCTCGGCGCGCGAGAAGTCGGTCCGCCACGGCCATCCCTCCACCCTGCACCTCTGGTGGGCAAGGCGCCCGCTGGCCGCCTGCCGCGCCGTGCTCTTCGCCCAGCTCGTCGACGACCCCTCGGCCTGGCCGGAGCGCTTTCCCACGCCCGAGGACCGCCGGCACGAGCGGCTGCGCCTACACAAGGTCATCGAGGAGATGGTCGAATGGCCGAAGTCCGACCCGAAAGACCAGGCCCGCTTCACCCGCGCGATCGAGGCGGCGCGCTGGGAGATCGCCCGCTCCGTCGCCTGGGGCCTAGGCGAGGAGCCCCCTTCGGCCAAGGACCCGGCCGCGGTGATCGCCTACCTTCAGGAGAAGGGCCCGCCGGTCTATGACCCCTTCTGCGGCGGCGGCTCCATCCCGCTGGAGGCGCAGCGCCTGGGCCTGCGAGCCTATGGCTCCGACCTCAACCCCGTGGCGGTGCTGATCACCAAGGCCCTGATCGAGTTCCCACCGAAGTTCGCCGGCATGGCACCCGTACACCCCGACGTCTCCAAAGACCACGACCTAGCCGGCCGCCAGTGGCAGGGTGCGCAGGGTCTGGCCGAGGACGTGCGCCGCTACGGCCGCTGGATGCGCGACGAGGCGGAGCAGAGAATCGGCAATCTCTACCCGAAGGTGACCCTTCCCGACGGCAGCGAGGCCACGGTGATTGCCTGGCTCTGGACCCGCACCGTCGCCTCGCCCGACCCGGCACAGAAGGGCGCGCACGTGCCCCTAGCCTCCTCCTTCGTGCTCTCCTCCAAGAAGGGCAAGGAGGCAATCGTCATTCCGGTGAAGGACCCCACAGCCAGAGACGGCTGGCGATTCACGGTGAAGACCGGCGGCGTGACGGCGGAGGAACTGGCGGTCGCGAAGAACGGCACGAAGACCGCGAGAGGAGCAAATTTCTCTTGTCTCTTGAGCGGTTCTTCGATTGCTGCTTCCTACATCAAAGGTGAGGGCCAGGCTGGAAGGCTGTCTGCTCGCCTCATAGCTATCGTGGCCGAGGGCAATCGAGGCCGGATCTATGTTTCTCCTGATCGCGAGCATGAACAAGCAGCAGAGACGTCCAAACCAGTCGCTCCAGATTTGGAGCAGAACTTGCCCAACGATCCTCGGAATTTTTGGACCGTCGACTACGGCCTGAGGCAGTGGGCTGACCTCTTCACCCCGCGCCAGCTCATGGCGCTGACCACTTTCTCTGATCTGGTAGCAGAGGCGCGTGCACGCGTGCTCCAGGATGCAAATCGCACCGAACGCTTCCGCGACCTCGCCCGACCCGACACCCGGCTCGCCGACGGCGGCACCGGCCCCACCGCCTACGCCGATGCAGTGGCGACCTATCTGGCATTTGCTATCTCAAAACTTGCAGACCGCGGCTCTTCAATTTGCACCTGGTTCACGGAGAGAGATTCCACGAGGCCAACGTTTGCCCGACAAGCGATCCCGATGTCTTGGGACTTTGCTGAGCTCAATACGCTCTTGGCCGGAACAGGGAGTTTTCTTGGTGCTGTAGCCTGGACCGCGGAGAGCGCTGAGACAGCGCCCTGCACGACGCCAAACGCTTCTGCACTTCTGGCTGATGCTGCAGCCAATGGATATCCGGCCAAGCAATGCGGCATCTGCACTGACCCACCGTACTACGACAATATCGGCTACGCAGACCTTTCCGATTTCTTCTATGTCTGGTTGAGACGAACTCTACGGCCGGTACACCGTGATCTCTTCCGGCGCCTTCTGACTCCGAAAGCGGAAGAACTCGTTGCCACCCCCTATCGTCACGGCGGGAAAGACCAGGCCGAGCAGCACTTCATGGAGGGCATGGGCGGCGCCCTGAAGGCCATGCGGAATGCCTCTGACGGCCTGCCGCTGACAATCTACTATGCCTTTAAGCAGTCCGAAATCGCCGAGGATGGCATCCTGTCACCGGGCTGGGCGGCCTTTCTGCAGGCTATCGTTGATTCCGGCCTGCAGGTTGACGGTACATGGCCGATACGCACTGAGCTGTCCAATCGCATGATCGCCTCCGGCACCAACGCTCTCGCCTCCTCGGTTGTTCTGGTTTGCCGCGCCCGCCCGGAAGAGGCGACAACCATCAAGCGCCGCGACTTCCTGCGCGAGCTGAAACCGGTGATGCGTGAAGCCATCGAGACGCACCAGCGCACCGGCGTCCCCCTGCCGGACCGACGGCAGGCAGCCATCGGTCCCGGCATCGGCGTCTTCTCAAAGTATGCTGCCGTGAGCGAGGTCGATGACAGCCGTATGAGCGTGGCCACCGCTCTGGCCCTGATCAACCGTGAGGTCGACGAGGTGCTGAACGAGGGCAGCGAGGCGCTGGACCCCGAGAGCCGCTTCGCGCTCGACTGGTTCGCGCTGAATGGCTATCGCAGCATCAAGGGTGGCGCTGGCACTGCGATCGACATGCTGAGAGGGCTCAACCTCTCCGAGGCGCAGATCAACCGCTCAGGCCTTTTCCGCGCACGGGGCGGCGACGCCAAGCTGCTGGCGCGCGACGAGATGGAGCAGGACTGGAGTCCCGGCAGCGACGAGACTTTCACCGTCTGGGAGATGGCGCAGCATCTGGCCCGCGTTTTCCTGGCCCAGGACGGCGGCACCGATGCCGCCGGACGCATACTGGCAGAGCGCCGCGACACCGCGCCCGAGGTGCTGCTGGTGGCCGAGCGCCTCTTCGAGATGGCCACACAGCGCAGCGAGGCCGAGGAGGCCCTGGTCTGGAACCAGCTCGAGACCGCCTGGCCTGACATCGAGAGCGCCGCAGATCGCGCCGAGGAGGCCGGCATCGGGCGGGCCCCGATCCAGGCCAAACTGTTGTAGAACCAACCGGAAGGACCCGCCATGCCGAGCAACCGCGACCGCATCGCCACGCTGCTGGCGGAGATCGAGGAGGGATGCACCGACCCGATCGTCAGCTCCCTGAAGAAGCACCTCGGCGCCCAGTGGCGCAGCATCGCCCGCTTCCCCGGATCGCTGGCGCCGACCGCCGACTTCGACGCCCACGCGCTGCTCTACATCGTCACCAGCAACTGGCGCGACGTCTTCCAGTACGACCTGAAGCCCGAGGCCCGCGACGCCGCCTCGGCCGCCTTCGCCGGCCGCAACAAGTACGCCCACTCCAGCGGCCAGATCGACAACCACCTGACCCTGCGCGCCCTCTCCGGCGGCAAGGATTTGCTGGAGGCGCTGGGCGCCACGGATCGGGCAAAGCGCATCGACGAATTGCTCGGCGCGCTGATACTGGAGATGTCCGGCGCCGCGCCCGCGCCCGCAGCAGCTCCACCGCCGGCTCCCCCGGCCCCAAAAGCGGGAAAGCAGCCTGCCCCGACCACCGCAGCGGCACCGAAGCCCCGGCCGACCCTGAGCCTGACCCCGACCAGGGCGGAGGCCGCCCCGCCCAAGCAGGAGGACTTCTTCGAGGGCGGCAAGGTCGAGGGCCTGCAACCCTGGCGCATCGTCTCGCCACCGCGCGACGACGTGCTGCTGGACCGGCTGGACAAGGACAAGTTCGCCGCCAACCTCGCCGCCGCCGACCGCAAGCAGGGCGATGACACCTATGCCCTGCCCGACAGCTTCTTCCGGGCGACCTACCTGACCGCCGGCCTGCGCCTGACCCTGGAGAGTGCGGCCCGGCGCCTGCTGGGCGAGGGCGGCCCCTCCACCCTGGGCCTGCAGACCAACTTCGGCGGCGGCAAGACCCACACCCTGCTCTCGCTGCTGCACATGGCCCGGATCGAGGACCTGGCCAAGGTGGAGACCCTGGAGCCGGTCGTCGCCGCGCTGGGAAAGAGCCGGCTCGGCGCCGTCTCCCTGGCGGTCTTCAGCGGCACCGACAAGGGCCCGGACCAGCCGCTCGAGGTGGTGGACGGCAGTCCGATCCGCACGCTCTGGGGCTACCTCGCCTGGCGTCTCGCCGGCCGCGAGGGGCTGCAGCTCGTCCGGGCCTCGGAGGAGGCCGGAACCAGCCCGGGGGCCGAGGTCTTCCAGAAGGTCCTCACCGCACGCGACGGGCCGGCGCTTATCCTGCTGGACGAGCTCCAGGCCTACGTCCGTCAGCTCGGCGGAGAGCGCTACGACGCCCACCTCTCCTTCATCCAGTCGCTGACCGAGGCGGTCTCCCAGGTCCCGGGCGCCCTGCTGGTCGGCTCGCTGCCGGAGAGCGACCTGGAGGCCGGCGGGACCGACAAGGCGCGCGACACCCTGCGGGCCCTGGAGAAGGTCTTCGGCCGCACCCAGTCCGCCTGGCAGCCGGCCCAGGGCGCCGAGACCTACTCCGTCGTCCGCCGCCGCCTGTTCCAGGAGCTGGACGACAACGGCGAGAAGCAGCGCGCCCGCACGGTCGAGGCCTTCCGCAAGCTCTACCGCCAGAACAAGGCGGACTTTCCGGGCGGCGTCGGCGAGGCCGACTACGGTGAGCGCATGGCCGAGGCCTATCCGATCCACCCGCTGCTGTTCGACACCCTGGCGACGCAGTGGGGGGCGCTGGAGAAGTTCCAGCGGACCCGCGGCGTGCTCGCCCTCATGGCCCGCGCCATCTATGCCAGCTTCCGAGAGCGCAGCCAGGAGCCGCTGATCCTGCCCAGCTCGCTCCGCATTGACGACAGCGCCGTGCGCGGCGCCCTGCTGGAGCCGCTGGAGGGCCCGGCCTGGGGCGCCATCATCGAGGGTGAGGTCGACGGCGACAGCTCCCTGCCGGCCCGTATCGAGATGTCCCGTCAGCGCTACCGCGACGACCAGATCGCACGCCGCGCCGCCCGCGCCGTCTTCCTCGGCTCGGCCCCCAGCGGCGAGGCCCGCGGCGGTCTGACCGGCCCCGAGATCCGCCTTGCCTGCGTGCGCCCCGGCGAGCAGCTCTCGGTCTTCGGCGATGCCCTGCGTGAGCTGGCCGAGCGCTCCTCCCACCTCTACGAGACCGAAGGGCGCTACTGGTACGGCACCCGCGCCAACCTGAACCGCGAGGCCGAAAACCGGCAGCGCGACATCGACGACGAGCAGGCCGACGAGGCCATCCTCGCCATCCTCAAGCGTGACGAGGGCCGGTCCGGCGAGTTCGGACGCCTGCACATCGCGCCCGATCGCGCCTCCAACGTGGAGGACCGGCCGACCTCCGGCCTGGTGGTGCTAGGGCCGCGCCAGCCCTACGCGCTCGGCGGCAGTTCCCCGGCAGAGGTCGAGGCGCTGGAGGGCCTCACCCGGCGCTCCGGTGGCCAGCGTCGCTACCGCAACGCCCTGCTCTTCCTGGCCCCGGACCAGCGCCAGCTCGAGGAGGCCCGCCGGACGGTGAAACGGGCACTGGCCTGGAAATCCATCCTGACCGCCGATCACCTGGACCTGACCGCCAGCCAGCAGCAGGACGCCCGGGAGCGCCTGGAGCAGGCCGAGCGCGCCGCCCAGGCCGCCGTGCGCAAGGCCTGGTCGCAACTCCTGGAGCCGCTGCAGGACCCGGAAGACGCCAGCAAGCTGCGCCTGGAGGTCGAGGGCATGCGCCCCAACGGCCAGCGACCGGTCGGCGAGGCCGCCTGGGACAAGGCCAAGGACCGCTCGATGATCGCCTCCCTGCTCGGCAAGGGGGAACTGACCGACCGCCTGCAGGCCCTCTGGCCCGCCGACCAGGACGACCTCCCGGTCGACACCCTGCGTGACTGGTTCTTCGAGTTCCTGCACATGCCACGCCTGAAGGACGAGGTGGTGCTTGCCAACGCCATCACCGAGGCCGTGGCCGACCTTGCCCCCGGCTCGGGCGGCATCGCGCTGGCCGCGGGCAAGGCCGACCAGGGCTACCGCGACCTGGTCTTCGCCAGGCGCGCGCCGGTCAGCTTCGGCAGCGGCCTGCTGCTAGTCCGCCGTGCCCGCGCCGAGCAGATCGCGCGCGACACCAAGCCCGACACCACACCCCCGCGCCCGGCGGGTGGGGACCACCGCCCCACGGACGACAAGCCGGTAGGCGATGGCGGAAGCGAACCACCGCCCCCGCGCCGCCCGACCCGTTTCTCCGGCGTGCTGGAGCTGGACCCGATCCGCGGCTCGCTGAGGGTCGGCCAGGTCTTCGAGGACGTGATCGCCGAGCTCGACCGCGCCCCGGGCGTCAGCTTCCGCATCCACCTGGAGATACAGGCCGAGAGCGACGACGGCTTCCCGCAGGACGTCGAGGAGATCGTCAAGGACAACGCCGGCACGCTGGGCTTCGAGACGAAGCGGTTTGATTGATCAGAACTTGCAGGCCAGATATTGCTGCAGGTCGTCGACCAGGCCGGCCGTACTGGTTTCGAGCACCCATCTTGTGATCGTCAAGCGCCGTCAGATCCGGTCTTCAAAGCTCTGATTTCGCCGGCCACATCTGTCGCAACGCGACCCACAAGGTCCGGTAGGGTGGCCCGCCGATCGAAGTAGGTCGCTGCCTCCTCCAGGGCCTCGTTGCGGATGGACTGACGGAGCTCTTTCCATCTCCCCTCCGTCTGGTCCGAAGGCGGCAACTCATGCCTCAGTGCTTCGATGCGTCTGGCCAGCGGTGGCGGTGGCCAGGCATCACCAGAGGCGGCCCTCGCCGCCTCCTCGGAAATAAGCCGTCCATCATGCATGGCCTCCGCTATGTGGAGCTCCACCCAGGCGCGGCCGCGCAGCACCCAAAGTCGGTTGCCAGAGATGACGGCCGGATCACCATCCATTTCGCAATAGCTGGTTTCCACCGAGGATTCCTCACTTGCTTTCGCGTCACGCACTGTGCTGTCGGCCAGGACGGCGATCAAGTCAACGCGCCCCTGCGGCGCTCCCATTCGCCGACATCAAAGCCACCAAGGCCCACAGCGTCCAACCTGACAAGAAATTCAGCCGGGCCCAGGGCAGCAGAGAGCCTAACCGTTGACGCAATGGTTTGCGGCGAAGATCAGCGCCTTGCGGCTACCCGAAAGCCCGGTCGAGGCCCTCAGGTTCTCGTGGAGCGGACGAACGAAGAGCGTCAGCTCCAGTCGGTCCGTTCTGGTCAGGAAGGGCAGGACCTGCGCGGTGGGGATCTCGACCGTCGCCCGCGAGTAGAGCGGGTCAACCTGCGAGACGGCCACCGTCATGTTCCGATCCACCACGGGATCGGCCATCAGCGATGCGTGTGTGATAGCGCGCGAGATGGCTTCGCTCGGCCCGGCAATGTCCATCGAAAGGAAGAGGCGCCCCGGTCGGTTTTCGTCGCAATAGAGCTTGAGTTCGAGCTCTCGAATGTGGTCCGCCACAGGGCGTAGAAATGCACTGTAGCCGTCCTCAAAGAAATCTACGCGCCAAGCTGCCTGAGCTCTGGGAAATTCATCTTTCAGAACCTGGTAGAAACATGGTTCAAAGTTAACGTAGCCACTCTCATCCGTGTAGGGATAGCGAGAAATTCCCCAGCAGTCTACGCTCTCACGTGAAAACCATAAGATGTCTTCCGGTGGCGTGTAGGTGATGAAAGCGGCGATGCTACCGTAGGACACACCATTTTCGACCGCATGGTTGGAGATGACATCGTTGCATTCCGAGTCTGACAGGCCGCCGGAGGAACAGGAGTGCTGCCCGAACGCACCCCCGGCCTCCACCGTTCGGTACGCCCCCGCGACGAACAGGATCGACGCGCAAGCCGAAGCGCAACGCGCTCCCTCCGGGATCACCATGTGAACCGGTCGCCTGTCCAACATCTCGGACATCTCGAGCGCTGCACGCACGCTCCCGCCGGCGCTATCCAGCAGCACCACAGGGACACCATGCGGCAGCGGAGCAATTCCGTCGAGGGCAGCAGACAGTCGGTCCGCGTCGCCTAGGCGGATCTCTCCTGCTGCAAGCAAGACCTCATGTCCCCTCCACGTGACAGGCCGGAAGTCCATCGCGCGGGCGCCGCCGGCGAGCAGCTGCAGGGCGAGCAGCAGGATCACGAACCGACGCATGTTTGGAGGCCCCCCACGGTCACAGTCAGCTTGTGCAAGCCTAGCAGCTTGTGCAACCGAGACCCATCAGCCGCGCTGCCGACGCGCCCAAGCCTCGGCCCGCCGCTGGTTCTTGCTCTTCCAGGGCCGGTGAAAACGGCAGCGATCGGTGCCACTGAGCGCCGGGGCCCGGCACTGCTTGCCGGTCCGCTTGCTCACCGCCAGGCAGCGCGGCGCGTTCGGGAAGACAGGATCTGTCGAGATCAACGCCATGATTTCCGATGATATTTTTTCAAAGCACCAGTCCCCTTTTTAGGGTCCGCAAAAACCCCGCTCCGGCCCGTACAGCGTGCGCGCGTGCGCGTATCGTTCCGATAGTGCCAGGTTCCCTCTGCATCGATGCCCCCTGCGATCCATCGCTGTCTTCGGTCTATTCCGGGTCTACCTTAGATGACGGCCCCGTACAGCGTGCGCGCGCGTACTGGGCTGAAACCCCCTGCAACCTCCCTGCGCTACCGGAGCACCCGAAGCCACCAAGGCATTGGCCATGTCGATCATCTTGCCCACCAACGGGGCTGATTCCAGCCCGGTACTCAGTATTGGCGACCGCGCTCCTGAACCTGGCCATTTGCACGGCGCTCTCCTTCCCGTAATGACCGCCAGATTCCAGCAGACCTCGCACTTCCTCCTACACCAGCGGCGTCACCGCCGAGACCTCGCCCTGCCTCCAGCGGTTGGGACGGTAGAGCTTGCACCCCCCGGCCAGGATCTCGACCACGGCACGGTCACCGACGATCGGCTCCGGCTCGGCCAGCGCCTCCCGGGTGTGCTTTGGCCAGTAGAGGTCTGGGTCCATCATCGTCCTCTTCCGCTCCTTCCTACCTGCCGACAGAAATGCGAACCGCATCCGTGGCCCCCGCTCGAACGAAGTGAGAGCGGGGGTGGTGCTACTACGTCCGTTGAATCTTCCGTGATCCTATCTTTAATCCAGCATTGATGCCTCTTTGATATTGCACATTTGGCGGTGAGGCTTGCCACGACGAGCATTCTAAGAAGCCGCTCTCATGCCGGTTGTAGCCCGCTCAAGTTGCGCCTCGTATCGTTCGAGATGGCGTTTACCCTTGCTCTGCTGATCAGCCCACCAAGCTGACGTCAAGGCCGTACGTGGGCGATATCGCAGGCGGGCGATACCGATCACCTGGACATTGCGCATGTGGCGTGGGACCGGGACCAGCCAAAGTCCCTCGCTGCGTGCCCAATCCCGTTGCTGCTCGGTCAGCATCGCCTCGCCGGCTTCGTGCGCAGCGAGACCGAGAGCCTTCTCGATGCCTTCAACCCCTCCCCACCTCAGTGGGTGAATCACCTCCGCTTCACGGCCGTCCCCTTCACACAAATGCGGAACACACTCTATGACCCCAGCATCTTCAAGAAGCTCTAGCCGGGAGAAAAAGTCGATAGCGGTATTGTAGCCCGCATCCCGTTCTTCTTGTGTCAAATCTTTCTCTGAACGACAATGAGGCTTTGTAATTTTGCTCTGCATCCAGACCGTCTTACCCTTTTGTCGAAACCCCCAGACAGTCATTTCACCTTGGCGACCGACCTCCCATCTATGATAGGTCTCGCGCACGATATCCTTCGATACTCCGCCATCGTCGCGAAGATGCTGGGCATAATAACAATCGACCGCGAGCCGGAGCGCCATGATCTCCTGCGTCTGCCGCAACCTCTCAAGCGGCGCCACCTCGCTGGCGGCACCCGTCACGAACTCGTTAGGGAGCCAGATCCAATCCTGCGGCGCCACACCGAAAGTCCTGTGGCCGGTCTGCACCAGCACTCCCTTGCCGGCCATCTCCTTGGCGCTGCTGAGCAGCTTCCCGGAGAGTTCCTGTCCCGCGACCGCCTCTGCCAGGGCAGCATCCCGCACAGATGTCGATCCGACGTCCAGCCGATAGGCAACCTGGGCGGCGGTCAGAAGCCGATAGCGGGGGTGCTTTTCGGTGCCCGAGCGCTCGACCATCTTTGACGACACCACGCTCTCCACGCCCGCCTTTGCCTTCCGGCGACCGAGCCCGGTGTATCGTGTCACCGAATCGGTGGACCAGGAACTCACCAGATTGTCGTGCCCGGTGCCCCTGGCCATCACCAGGTAGGCCACGGCGGCATTCAGACCCAGGCTACACACGCGCGCCCAGATCCGCCGGTCGATCGCGAAGAACTCACCGCGACCCGTCTTGCCCTCGCTCATTGTGCTGCGCCTCAGGCCGCTTCCGGCGGGGTGCAGGCTTCGAGCCACTCCTCCGCCGCCTCAACCGGGATCAGCACCCGCCGCCCCACACGCTTCACCTTCAGCCGGCCGGCATTGACCTCTTCCTGGTACTTGGTCCGGCCGATCTTGTAGCTGTTGCAGAACTCCTGGACCGTCAGGGTCCGAACACCACCGCCAAAAACCGCCACCCCTCAACTCCTTTCATCGTCGCGTCGATGTTCTCCTTTTATACCACGCACGACTCGAGGACGGTAGCACTACAAGCGAATCGTTGCCGCACTATCCACAAGGGCTTGTGGATAGCCCAAGATGTTGATCCAGTGGACGAAAGAGGTGCATTGCCGAGCAGCACGGATCAGGGGCAGACGAACCGCCCCCAGGCCTGCATCACCTCGCGGCGCCGCTCCAGCAAGGCACCACGCGCATAGGCTGCCTCGGTGCGATCCTGGGGGCCGTGCGCCAGGCAACGCTCCACCACCTCGCGCGCAAAGCTCGTGGTCTCGCCGGCCCAGTCGCGGAAAGTGCTGCGCATGCCGTGCACCGTGACCGGCGCCTCCAGGCGCCTGAGGACCTTGGAGACACCGGCGTCGGTCAGCGCCTTGCCGGGCTTGAAGTCCGAGGGGAAGATCAACCCGGACCCCGGCTCGCCCAGGACCGCCAGCGCGGCGTCGTTCAGCGGGACCGCGTGCTCGCTCGACATCTTCATGCGCGCGGGCGGGATCGTCCAAATCCGGCGTTCCAGGTCGACCTCCTCCCAGGTCGCGCCCCTCGCCTCGCCGGACCGCACGGCAGTCAGGATGATGAAGGCCAGACAGCGGGCGGCAGCACCCTCGAGCGCCTGCAGGCCGGTCATGAAGGCCGGCAGGTCCTGGTAAGGCAGCGCGGCATGATGACGGACCGGCCGCACCTTGGTCGGCCGCGGCAGCAGGTTTTCCAGGTGCCCCTTCCACCTACAGGGGTTCTCCCCCTCCCTGGCGCCCAGGGTGCCGGCGTAGTCCAGCACCGCCTCCAGCCGCGAGCGTACCCTGGACGCCGTCTCCGGCTTCTCCGTCCAGACCGGCTTGAGCACGGCCAGCACGTCCGCGGTGGTGATCTCCGACACGTCCCGCTCGGCCAGCCGGGGCAGCGCATAGGTGGAGAGTGTGGTGCGCCACAGGCCTTCCTGCTTGGGCGACCGCCAGCCCGAGCGCTTGGCCTCGATCGTGGCGTCGACGGCCTCGTCCAGGGTCATGCGTACCGTCTCGACCATCTCCAGCAGCGGGTCGACGCCACTCTTCACCTTGCGGTGCAGCGCCTCGGCCCTCTCCCGCGCCGCAGCCAGGCTGGTCGTCGGCCAGCTACCGATCCCCGCCTCCCGGCGGGACTTGTTGATCTGGTAGCGATAGATCCAGAACTTGCCACCGGTCCTCCGGACCAGCAGGTGGAGACCTCGCCCATCGAAGTGCTTCCCCGGCCCGGCCGCCGCGACCTGTTTGGCTGTCAGAGGCATATCGTCCCCCCATTCATCCCCCCACTGTGACGCGGCTAAAGACGAGCAACCACGACCATCAGCGGGCAAAACAAGGTAAAATCCTTCTTGTTTATAATGATTTACCAGACGATCTGCAAGCACGCGCGAACACAGGCGGTGATACAAATGGTTCCTACCCGCGGAGCCACACCATCCCATTAAATACCTCCAGAAAAAGAATAAATTCAGCCCCCCTCTGAATCATCCCGCCAGGCGTCTTGCGTTTCTGCTGTCTGAGAAAGCGGCAGTAACGCAATCCAGCGGAACCAACTTCGACGGCTGACCCGTAACTTCCGAAACCAACTGCGCGCGAACGGCGCGGGCTTTACCTCTCCCACTCCGCTGCGCGTTCTTTCTTCTCGCCACAATCGACCTACGGCTGCTCACTCGCCATTGGCTGAAGGAAGAACACATGAGCCCATCCCTCAACCACACCGTTCTGGGCGTCGAAGCTTACCCGCGCCCAGTTGTTCCGCACCTCAAGGACCGCCAACTCGTCGCCTGCCTTGAGTAGACCGATCGGCTCGAACTCGGTACCCGGTCCAGACCTGATCCGCAGACCACCGCGGCTATCAGTTGTCGCGCGAACGCGGCCTTGAGAGCGGAGGAGTTCCATGAAAAGGGACGCACGCTGATCACGCAATTGCCAGCGCTCCGACGTCGCTGCAGGCAAGCTAGTGCTTCCACCGATCAGCTCATCTGCGAGCGACCCACGTAGCCGGACTCGATCGTCCTCGACATAAAAGTTGATCACCGACACTGCCCAAGCCCGCATCTCCTTCTGATCAGACAGTTCGGCGTCGCTCAAGACATTGAGGGCGATCTGAACCCATTCCCGCGAGAACTCGCGCTCTTGAATGATGACCTCGCGCTGCTTCAACCCGGACGAAAGCAACTCGCCAACAAGCAAGACGGCGATTGGCAGCAAGATCTTGGACGCTGCACCGAAAAGGATCGCAGCCTTATCCCAGGCGTCTTTTCGCTGTACTTCTGGTTCGCTCGACTGGCCCATGTCAGCTTCCCCCCATAGTTCGCTAACAAGCACTTCGGCAAGCGGCCTAGCACCTCGGCGACCGTCGTCCTATCACCCTGAGTGGAACCTCAATGGCCTCATCGGAACCAAGATCCCATAGAATATAGCAGGCATCGCAGCCATCCCTCCGGACGCTTCTGCGAAAGCCCAGAGGCCGCTAGGCGGTAGGACGGCCTCAAACGGCGAACCGGCGCGCTGTTGGCGCTCTAGCCATCAGGCACGTCATAACCAAACGAAGTCAGCCGCGGTCAGCAGGTTGGCGGCGGTGACGCCGTCGACCAGGAAGGCCTGGTCGGCAACCCCGTCGCCGTCCTGGTCGACCTGGATCTGCCGGGTCCCGGCATAGCGGGCCTCCGAGTTTCCGCCGCCGGAGAAGGCAGCCGCTTCGATGTAGGTGAAGCTGCCCACCTCCAGGCCCGTCCGATAGACCAGCTTGTCCTCGCCGGCCGCACCGTTCGCCAGCACGCCCGAGAAGTCGCGGATCACCGGGCCACCGGAGCCGCCAGGGCCCAGGGACTCGCCGTTGAAGAGGAAGGAATCTTCGTTGGCGCCACCGAAGACCGTGTCGCCCGATCCCATGGCAATGGTGTCGTTGCCGTCCTCGCCGCGGAGCAGATCGCCCGCAGCACCACCGAACAGGAG
This sequence comes from Rhodospirillaceae bacterium N.6G, assembly GCA_046233115.1. Lineage (GTDB taxonomy): Bacteria > Pseudomonadota > Alphaproteobacteria > Kiloniellales > JACOMY01 > JACOMY01. Next base: position 87,561 of record JBJXHM010000004.1, read on the forward strand.
GTCGTCGCCCTCGCCGGCCTCGATCTCGTCGACCCCACCGAAGCCGCGCAGCTCGTTCGAGCCCGTATTGCCCTCGATCCGGTTGTCGAGGCCATTGCCCCCGCCGTCGATATTCCCTTTCTGCGCCTGCATCCGCAGGTTCTCGACGAAGGCCGTCGCCGTGCCGTCCGGCAAGGTGAAGTCGGTCTCCGCGCGCACCAGGTCCGTCCCCTCGCCGTTCAACTCGACAATCTGGTCGGTCTGGGTGTCGACCACGAAGGTGTCGTCCCCCGAGCCGCCGACCAGGCTGTCGCCGCCGCCGCGGCCGTTCAGGATGTCGTCGCCGCTTTGACCTTGCAGCAGGTTCGCCGAAGTGTTGCCGACCAGCGTGTTGGCCTGGTCGTTGCCGACCAGGGTTCCCCCGTCGACGCGATTGTTGATGTTGGCCCGCTCGACGAAGCCCTCGGCGCCGCTGGCCAGGGTGTAGGAGAGCGCGTCGGAGCGCAGCACGTCCTCCGCCCCGCCCGCCGCAGTCTCGCGCACCACGTCGGCCGAGGTATCGACGATGAAGGTGTCGTTTGCGAGCCCGCCCGAAGCGGTGTCGACGCCGGAGCCACCGTTCAACCGGTCGCTACCGATACCGGCGTAGAGGTGGTCTTCCCCGGAGCCTCCACCCAGCCGATCGTTGCCGTCGCCGCCGTAGATCCTGTCATCGCCCACATCGCCGAAGACGGTATCGACGGCGGAGCCGCCGGTCATGGTGTCATTGCCGTCCTGGCCGCGCAGGGTGTCGTCTCCGCTGCCGCCGTAGAGGCGGTCATCGCCTGACCCGCCTCGCAGATCGTCGTCTCCGCCCTCCCCTGCTTGCCAATCCTCACCGCTGCCCCCGTCGAGGCTGTCACCACCGTCTCCGCCGTAGAGAGCATCCGCCCCGGTGCCGCCGAAGAGGTTGTCCAGACCCGCTTCGCCGCGCGCGGTGTCGTCTCCATGCCGCCCGTAGAGGCTGTCGTCGCCGCTGAGTCCCAGGAAGACGTCGGCGCCACTGTTTCCGCTCATGCTGTCGTTGCCGCTGGTCCCCGGTGTACCAAGGCGTTCGACGTTGGTGAGGAGGGCACCGAAGGGTAGGATTTGGAAGTTGAAGCCTGTCCCGGCGTAGAAGGTGTCCGTGCCCTCGCCCCCATCGACGGTGTCGCCGGAGGTCCAGCTGTCTGCGACGGTGATGAAGTCGTCGCCGCTACCGCCGAAGAGCTTGTCGACGCCGCTTCCGGCAGAGAGGGTATCACTCCCGGTCCCGCCGTAGAGACGATCGTTGTCCGCGGAGCCGAACAATTCGTCATCGCCGGTCGCGCCAAAAAGCATGTCGTCGTTGGCACTTCCGAATAACCTGTCATGCGAGGAAAAGTGACCGAAGCTATCGGCTTCATTGTCATAGCCGAGAAACCTGGCGTGCTCGATGCTGATAAAGCTCACTCCGGTCAAACCGGATTGAGGATGGCGGCCAAAGTATATCGTATCGACGCCGCTGCCGCCGTCGAAGGTATCTCCGGCCACCGCCTGGCCGCTAGGTCCCCCGAAGTACCGTTCGACAACGTACAGCAGATCATTGCCGCTTCCACCAAACGCCTTGTCAATTCCTGTCGGATGTATCAGCGTGTCGTTTCCGTCACCCCCATAGGCTCGGTCGTCGCCATCTCTGCCTCCGAGGGTATCTACATCGCCACCTCCGAACAACCGGTCGTCTTGCTCCTCACCCCAGAGCATATCGTTCCCGGTATCGCCATACAAAAAATCGGGTTCTTCTCGGCCCCAGTTCCTATCATTGCCGCTACCGCCAAAGATAACATCGCTGCCTACCCCGCCAAACTGGTCATCATCGTCAGCATCACCAAACATGGTATCGGCGCCGCTACCACCTGAGAGGAAGTCTTCACCGTCGCCGCCGTAGATTGTGTCAACGTCGGCACGGCCAACCACTCGGTCGTTTGCGGCGCCCCCAAACAAAGTATCCGAACCGTCACCTCCATAGACCGTATCCTCCCCATCATCGCCTCGGCCGTAGTCGGCGCCCCCCTCACCGAAAAAAATGTCGTTGCCGCTTCCTCCAAAGATAGAATCTATACCATCGCCTCCATTGGCACGGTCATGCCCGGATCCGGCAGTGAGGCGGTCATCGTCCGCGCCACCATAAAGACGATCAGCCCCAGTCGATGCGAACTGGGTATCGTTGCCTTCGTTGCCGATGAGCGTGTCGTCGCCCGACAGACCGGAAAGGATATCCCCGCCACTATCTCCTTTAACCAGGTCGTTGCCATCGTTACCGCTGATCACATCTCCGGCGTCACCGCCCTCCAGGGTGTCGTTACCCGAGCCTCCCTGAAGCGAATCGGTCCCGACCCCACCCAGGCCGAGATCGCTGCCGCTGCCACCAAATACGAAGTCATCGCCGCCAGAACCGCGCAGGATATCGTCGCCCAGACTGCCCACCAAGGTGTCGGTGCTGTCTCCACCATAAATCGTATCAGCCCCGGTGCCGCCGTCGATGAGGTCGATCCCCGAGCCACCGGTTGCGGTGTCGTTACCATCGCCGCCATGCAGAGAGTCGTCACCAAGGCCTCCATCCAGGAGGTCCAGTCCGTCTCCCCCGAAAAGGGAATCGGCGCCGTCGCCGCCGATCAGGATATCGTTGCCCTGGTCTCCGAAGAGCCGATCGTTGTCGTTGTGGCCGTAGAGCCTGTCCTGATCCGACCCGCCGTAGGCCAGATCGTCGCCGCCGGAGCCGGTGAAGGTGTCGTCCCCCTGCCCCCCGTAGCCCCGGTCGTCGCCGCCGGCAGAGGCTATGGTGTCGTTGCCGCCGCCACCGAAGAGGAAGTCGCTCGAGGAGCGCCCCCTCAACCAGTCGTCACCGTTCAATCCAAAAAGCGTATCGACGTTGTTGGTGCCCGTCAGGGTGTCGGCACCGTCAGTCCCCGTCTTGGTCGCCATCGGAATCTGGCCCTCCACAGCCACGCCGATACATTAGCGATAAGTACCAGCCTTACCGCTGCAAGCTCTTACCCTCATGATTTTAGCAGAGGAAGGCTCCAGAAGAACACCAACCATCAAACCCAGATGTTACAGACGGTATCCACTTCTGACGAATAGGGTGACTGAAGCTTGGGTTGAGTGCAACCGGCGCATTCGAAAAGACGGGCTCGATAGGAATCTTCGCCATGATATCCGATGATATCTTTTCAAGCCACCAGGCCCCTTTCTTTCAGAGGCAGCTGTGAGAGCCCCGTGCCCGGCAATCAGGACGCAGCAGCCTGGAACAGCCGCTTCCGGCTTCTCATATCGGACGCCGGGCCGAGAAGGGGCGCACAGCGAATTGATCGACGTCATTGCTTGCGGCACGTTCATTTGAAGGAATGCCACTAAGGAGTCCTGATTTGCAGTATTGGGCAGGGGCGCACCGATGGCAGACGACATACCGAACATTCGCAAACTAGAGAACGCATTGCTGGTAAATCGGCATGAACTGTTTCGCTTTGGTACTGCCCTTCTCTTCGTCGTTATCGTGATGATTTTCACCATGGGACTGGGCCATCCGGGGCGCGATGGACTTCTGCTGACGGCCGCCGCGATGATTGGCGCCTACATGGCACTGAACATCGGTGCCAACGACGTCGCGAACAATGTCGGCCCCGCCGTCGGCTCGAAGGCCCTGACGCTGACCGGGGCGATCATCATCGCCGTGATCTTCGAGGCCGGCGGTGCGCTGATCGCGGGCGGCGACGTGGTGGGCACGATCAAGAACGGCATCATTGCGCCGGACATCATCGCCGACACCCAGGTCTTCGTCTGGCTGATGACCGCGGCGCTGCTGGCGGCGGCCATCTGGCTCAACGTCGCGACGGCGGTCGGCGCGCCGGTTTCGACAACGCATTCGATCGTCGGCGGCGTCCTCGGTGCCGGGATTGCGGCCGGAGGATGGGAGATCGCCGACTGGTACGAGGTGGGCCGGATCGCGGCGTCCTGGGTCATCTCACCGCTTCTCGGAGGGGTGATCGCGGCGGGTTTCCTCCTGCTCATCAAACGCACGATCACCTACCGGGCCGACATACTCGACGCGGCGCGGCACATGGTGCCCCTCCTCGTTGCGGTGATGGCCTGGTCCTTCACCGCCTACCTGATGATGAAGGGCCTGAAGAAGATCTGGAAGATCGGCATCTTGGAGGCCTCGTTGGCGGGCCTCGTGGTAGCGGCGGCGGTGTTTTTCATCATGCGTGCCTATGTTGCGAAGGCCGCGCCCAACCTTCCCGGCAGCAAGGAAGGCGTGAACGAGCTGTTCACGATCCCGCTTGTCTTTGCCGCCGCGCTGCTCAGCTTCGCCCATGGCGCAAACGACGTTGCCAACGCCGTCGGCCCGCTTGCCGGCATCAACGAAGCAATTTCCGCGGGGGACATCGCGACCAAGGCCTCGATTCCGATCTGGGTGATGCTGGTCGGCGCGGTGGGAATCGCCGTCGGCCTCGCGCTGTTCGGGCCGAAGCTGATCCAGACCGTAGGCAGCGAGATCACCGAACTCGACCGTACGCGCGCCTTCTGCGTCGCGCTGGCGGCCGCAATCACGGTGATCCTAGCATCACAGCTCGGCCTGCCCGTCAGCTCGACCCATATCGCCGTCGGTGGGGTCTTCGGCGTCGGCTTTCTGCGCGAGTATCTCAAGGTCAGTTACGCACGGAAGATCGAAGAGATCCGCTCGCACACGCACGAGGGCGGCGAGGCGGCCGTTGAGGCATTCATCGAGCGCTTCGAATCCGCGACCATGGACGAGAAGACTGCGATGCTGAACGAACTGAAACAGGGCAAGGCCGCGGCCAAACTGCTGAAGAAGGAGCGCAAAGCTCTGAAGAAGATCCACCAGATAGAGCTGGTGAAGCGCTCGCTTCTGCTGCGTATCGCGGCCGCTTGGGTCATCACGGTGCCGGCGACCGCGCTTTGCGCCGCGATGCTGTTCTTCACCATCCGCGGCATCATGCTACCATGATCACGGGACTGCCCTGGTGGTCACCTGCTGACGCGGCCGGAAGGGGGCGGCAGATGTCCTGTTCGGCTCGGGCGCCAAACAGACGGTGCAGCCCGCTCCGATGCCCCTAGTCGCGCTCATGACGCGGGGTGAGGATCCATGACCGAGGGGGCACTCGACCACTTCGCGCTCTGGTCCGGACTGTTCGGCGGCCTTGCCTTGTTCCTGTTCGGCATGGACTTGATGACCGGCGCCCTGAAGCGGGTCGCAGGCGAACGGATGCAGCAACTGCTCGGCAGCGTGACCCGGAACCGCTTCACCGGGGTCGGCATGGGCGCGCTGATCACGGCGATCGTCAATTCCTCGTCGGTTACCACGGTCATCCTGGTCGGCTTCATCTCGGCCGGCTTGATCTCGATGGCGCAGAGCATCGGCATCATCATGGGTGCCAATATCGGCAGCACCTTCACGGCACAGATCCTCGCCTTCAACGTGACCCGGTTCGCGCTTCCGATGATCGCCGCGGGCGTGGCGCTCGCCTTCTTGCCGAAGAACGAGGACGTGAAGGACTACGGGCGAATGCTGCTTGGCGTCGGCCTCGTCTTCTACGGCATGGGCGTGATGAGCGATGCGATGGCACCGCTCAGAAGCTACCCCCCCTTCATCGCGCTGATGCGCACGCTTAGTCTGCCGCTTCTCGGCGTTCTGGCCGGCGCCGCATTGACAGCAGTGGTGCAGTCCTCGGCGGCGACGACCGGCATCGTGATCGTGCTGGCCGGGCAAGGACTGATCTCTCTCGATGCGGCGATAGCGGTCGCGCTGGGCGCCAACATCGGCACCTGCGCCACGGCGGGGCTGGCGGTCATCGGCAAGCCGCGAGAGGCGGTCCGTGCGGCGATTGTCCACGTCCTGTTCAACGTTGTGGGCGTGCTGATCTGGATCGGCTTCATTCCGCAATTGGCCGCGCTTTCCCGCATGCTCACGCCCGGCAGCAGCGGGGACATCGCGCGTGAAGTCGCCAACGCGCACACGTTCTTCAACGTCGCCAACACCCTCTTCATGATTGGCTTCACGACCCAGATTGCGCGATTTGTGGAATGGCTTGTCCCGGATCGACCTCTCTCGGAAGAAAGCCCGCTGGCGCCGAAGTATCTGGACGAAAACCTACTTTCGACCCCGTCGATCGCGCTGGGCAACGCTCGGCGTGAGGTTGGTAGGATGGGCGACTATGTTGCAGACATGCTCGACCGCGCGCTGGCGGCCTCGGTATCGAGTTCCCGCAGCCAGCTTTCAGCGCTGGCCGAACTCGATAAGCCGGTCGACCAGCTTCATCGCGCGCTTCTCGACTATCTCGGACAAATCTCGTTGAAGCAGCTTAGCGCCGACCAGGCCGAGGCCCTGATGCAACTGGTCGAGGTGGCGAACGATCTCGAACACATTGGAGACCACATCGCGATCGACATCGTGACCTCGGCCCGCAAACGCATCGACGAGCGCTCCCGGGTGATGCCCGAAGCGGCAAGACGCATCGGGGTCTTCCACGCCGAAGTAGTCCGCGCCTTGCGTCTGGCGGTCAACGCCGTCACCGAAGAGAACAAAGCGCTGGCCACCGATGTGCGCAAGATGAAGCGCGAGGTGCGCGAGACCGCCCAGCAGATCAGCCGCGACCGCTTTCGTACCATGCCGCACGGCGCAGCCGACGAGGTGCCCGGCTATGTCCGCGAGATCGAGCTTTTCGAGATCCTCGACGGCATCTTCAAGATCGCCCGCCGCGTTGCACGTAGCCAACTGAGATTGGGGGACACGGCGGAACAGAGTCCCGCATCGGAATGACGTCGACGCCAGCAGAGACTGTGAACGTGCGCACCGACATCGCACACCTCCCCTTCTCGCCTTTTGTCACAAAAGGAATCGCCCATCCCAGGTTAGGATCACCCGTTTGATCCATCGTGGGTTGGGGGCGGTTCGTGGGGATGAGGCAGAGATCCTTTGCAATCCTGGCGCTGACGCTGAGCGCAGCGCTCGGCGGCTGCGACACCTTGGGGCCGCAGGCGATCTACAACGGCCGCCCGGCCTACAACGAGGCGATCGAGCGGACCGACAATCAGCAGATGTTCGAAGTCATCGTGAAGAACCGCTACGGCGAATCGGCGGGCTTCATGGCGGTCTCCAGCGTCAGCGCCAACTTCAGGATCCAGGGCTCGATCGACGCCCAGTTCGGTATCGGCAACGGGGTGAACTACGCCGGCAACCTGGTGCCGCTGAACACGGGCGCGGCCTACGAGGAAAGCCCGACCATCACCTATTCGCCCGTCGCCGGTAAGGATTTTCTTGCCGAGTTCTTCGGCCATCTGCCGCTGGAGTTCGCCATCTTGATGATCCAAGGCGGCGTCAAAGCAGACCAGGCCGCGGTCATGCTGCTGAAGAGCATCAACGGTCTCAGGAACCCCGCCTATCTCGACGAGGAGCAAAGCAAGACCGATCCCCGCTTCCTCAGGGTCGCCAGTCTGCTGGGTGAGCTCCAGTCCTCTGAACTGCTGTCCTTGGTGACAGACGGCAAGGACTCCTACATCTATATCGTCTCCGACCTGGACCCGCACTATCGGGCCACCTTCGACGAGTTGGCCTCACTGCTGTCCCTACCGACGCCGCCCACCAGCGGTGGCGCCTACAGGATTCCGATTCACCTCGGGGTCGGGGCGCCGCAAGGCACGGAGATCCTGCTGGAAACGCGCTCGGTCGCCGAGCTGATCAAGGTGGCCAGCGCCGCGATGGAGGTGCCGGCGGACCAGCTCCAGGCCGGCGTCGCCCTGCCCGCTCCCCCGCTCGGACTGATCGGCGACCTGATCACCATCAGGTCCAGCAAGACCGAGCCCAGCGATGTCCTGGTCTCCAGCCATATCCGCGGGGTCTGGTACTACATTCCGAACGATGATCTGACGAGCAAGCTCTACTTCCGGCTGCTGGAACGCCTGGTCAACGCCCGCATCGCCGACACCGCGCGTCACAACAGGAGCGGACCGATCCTCACGCTTCCGGTGGCGCGCTAATGCAGGTCGCGATCAGGCAGACTCACCTGATCGCGTGAATCTGCTTGCAGGGATCCGGCCTGCTTTCCGAGCCGGAGCGCCGGTTTCGGACGGCAGGTCGCTTCGGTCTGACACGATCCTGTTCTAGGCTGCCGGACGAAGACGCGGAACGATCGGGTCAGCGGGGGAGATGGAACGGCGCCATGCGCATCAGAGTCATGACATTCAACATCGAGAACCTGTTCCAGGGCCTGGTCCCCGGCTTGGAGGAGGAGATCGCAGGGCGCTTCGAGGTGCCGAACGGCCCCAAGGTGCCCAACGACACCCTGCTGGCAGAGGCCGTCGCCCTGATGATGGAAGATGAAGAGCGCAGCCTCGCGGCACAGGCGATCCGAGCCGGGCGGCCCGATGTCGTGCTGCTGCAAGAGGTTGCCGGCAGCCCGGCTTTGGAGTTGTTTCACGATCACTACCTCACGCGCCTCGGCGGCCCGGAGCTCCCTTATCGGGCCATCCTGGAAGGCAACGACCGCAGAGGCATCTGCGTCGGGGTGATGAGCCGCCTGCCGATCGACGCCATCACCAGCCACCGGCACATGACGATGGGCGAAATCACGGCGGCCGGCTTCCGCTTCGAGGATCACGGCATCCGCCACACCTCGGTCGTGCACGATCGGCTCTACAGCGACCCGGCCAGCCGGGTCTTCTGTCGTGACTGCCTGGAGGTTCGGCTGGAGATCGAGGGCAAACCGCTGCTGATTTTGGCCGTGCACTTCAAGGCCGGCCTGCCCACCCGCGCGCATACCCTGATGACCCGCCTGGCGGAGTCGGCCGGCGTGGCGGAGGTGATTCGCAGCCGCGCCCAGGCGCGCGGCATCGAGCGCTGGATCGTCGCCGGCGACCTCAACGACTTTCACCATGTCGAGGGCACCCCCGATCCGGACCATGCCCTGGCGCCGCTGCTCTCCAGCGGCCTGGTCGTCGACAGCATGGAACGTCTGCAGCCGCCGGAAGAGCGCTGGACCCATTTCGACCCGGAGCCGCAGACCTACCGGCATCTGGACCACCTGCTGCTCTCACCTGCCCTGGCGGCGGCCAATCCCGATGCCAGGCCTGAGGTGATCCGGGCCGGCCAGCCCTGGCGGGCCGAACGCGTCCATGAGCAGCGCTTCCCCCGTGTCGGCTGGGACCGGCCGCGCGCCAGCGACCACTGCCCGGTGGTGATAGAGCTGGAGATCTAGCGGCTTCACCGCTATCGTTTCTTCCATGAGTGGACCGTCTACTTCATTCGAGTTCTGGTTCTCGATCGGCAGTACCTACAGCTACCTCACCATCCGCCGCTTGGAAGAGCGACTGGAGGAGGCTGGACTTGCCGTTACCTGGCACCCCTTCAATGTCCGGGCGATCATGATCGAGATGGAGAACATCCCCTTCGCCACCAAGCCGAAGAAGGCCGCCTACATGTGGCGCGACATCGAGCGGCGTGCGGCCGCCTACGGTCTTGGTTTCGCCGGACGACTGCCCTACCCCATCGAGAACCTGGAGCGCGCCAACCGCGTCGCCCTCCTCGGCGCGGAAGCGGGCTGGTGCCCGGCCTTCGTCCGCGCCGCCTATCGACGCTGGTTCGAGGAACTGGTCGACCCCAGCAGCGAGGCCGGGCTCACCGCCGCCCTGTCCGAGGCCGGCCAGGATTCGGCGGCCGTCCTCACCGCCGCCGACAGGCAGGAGACGGCCGCTCGCCTGGAGGCCGCCACCGACGCGGCGCGCCGGCGCGGTATCTTCGGCGCCCCCAGCTTCGTCGTCGACGGCGAACTCTTTTGGGGCGACGACCGGCTGGAAGACGCCATTGCCTGGCGGGAGACGGGCAGGCTCCGGCCCCTGTCAGGGACCGCGCGTCTGGCCTAGAGTCAGCCTGGCCAGCAGGCCGGCGATCGTTTTCCTCAGTTCCGCCTGCTCTCGGGCGATGGCCCCGAGCTCCTCGGCTAGCCGATCGTTCGAGCGCACCAATTCCTCGAAGAGCCGCTTCACGTCCTCGTCCATCGCTCGTTCTTCTCCCTCTCTCGGGCCGCCGCCGCGGTCTTTCGCGGGCCAGCCGCTGCCGGAATGCGTCCGCGGCACTCTTGCACTCCACCTCACCCGACGGAACCGCGAGACGGTTGGGGCCGCGGTGACCGCTGGTCACCAACGCGTGGCCGCCCCTTCCCCCTCCTCTGTCTTTGCGCCTAAAAGCGTAGAGACGATCGAGGCGCCTGCCAGGCGGCAGTGAGGGGACAAGACGAGCATGGGGGGTGGATTGAGCAAGGCCGGCAGCATCGTGATCCTGGTGCTGGCGCAGATCGCGGTGCTGAGCCTCTGGTTCGTCTCGGCCGCGATCCTGCCCGAGATGCAGGCCGAGGCGCCGATGAGCGCCTTTCGCCAGGCTGCCCTTTCCAGCGCCGTGCAGGCCGGCTTCGTCGTCGGCGCGCTGACCTCCGCCATCCTCGGACTGGCCGACCGCTTCGATCCCAGGCGCTTCTTCACCCTCTGCGCAGTGCTGGCCGCTGCCGCCAACATCACCCTGCTCGCGGTGCCGATCGGCTCCCTGCCCGCGGTTGCCCTGCGCTTCGCCACCGGCATGCTGCTGGCCGGCGTCTATCCCGTCGGCATGAAGATCACCGTGGGCTGGGGTCAGTCCGACCGCGGCTTCCTGGTCGGCCTGCTCATCGCCGGCCTGACCCTGGGATCGGCCATGCCGCACCTGCTGTCGGCGCTGGGGGCGGAAAACTGGCGCATGACCGTGACCCTGGCCTCGCTGGCGGCCGTCGCCGGCGGGCTTTCGGTACTGCTGGTCGGACTCGGCCCCTACCACAGCCGCGCCAAGCGCTTCCGCTTCGGCGACGTCTTCCTGGCCTGGACCGACCGGCGCATCCGCCTGGCCATTGCAGGCTACCTCGGGCATATGTGGGAGCTCTATGCCATGTGGGCCTGGATCGCGGTCTTCACCGCTGCCTCCTACAGCCTCACCCTGGGCAGCGAAGCCGCGGGCGAGCTGGCCAAATGGACCGCCTTCGTCGCCATCTGCGCCGGCGGCCTCTCCTCGGCTGTCGCCGGGCCGATCGCCGATCGTATCGGCAAGGGGCGCATTGCCATCCTGGCCATGCTGGGCAGCGGCTCAGCCGCGCTGGCCAGCGCCGTCGCCTTCGGCGGCCCGGTCTGGCTCACCTTCCTGCTGGTTGCCCTCTGGGGCTTCACCATCGTGCCCGACTCGGGCCAGTTCTCGGCTCTGGTCGCCGACTTCGCGCCGGCCGACCACGTTGGCAGCCTGATGACCCTGCAGACGGCACTGGGCTTCGGACTCACCGTCTTCGTGGTACAGGCGACGCCGACGGTCGCATTGGCCGCCGGCTGGCCGCTGGTGATGGCGATCCTGGCGCTGGGCCCGGCCTACGGAATCTGGGCCATGCTGCGCCTGGCCAAGATCACGCGGTGACTGCGCTCTCCACCGGGGCCAGCTGGCTCGCTGCATCCGCCTTGCCCTGCAGCGCCAGGCGGGTCTCCAAGACCTTCGCCTCCCAGAGCTCGGCGAAGATGTCCAGGTACTCCTTCTTGGTGAGCTGGCGCATCGGCTCCTTGCCTTTGGGATTGTAGCTCGCGAACGGAGATTCTGCCTTGCCGCCCATATACTCCTGATTGAATCGAGCCAAGGGCTCCTTCAGCCCCTCTGTCATCGCGGTCACGATCGGCTTGGGCACGAGGAAGCCTTCGCGCTTGGAGATGCGCTGGCAAAGGTAGCCCAGGTCGGCACGGCCCGGGTTGATCGCCTTGTCCTGGTAGCGCGGCACTCGCTTGTTCATCTGCAGCAGAAAGGACGCCACCAGATAGTCCAGACTGCGGTTGGCATACTCGTCTTCCGCATAGTCGAACGTCATCGGGGCCTCCTCGAGGCCGAGCACGTCGCAGAAGTCGCGCCGGATGTCGCCGCCCTTCATGGCGTCGCGCGAGAAGAGCCGGACCGTCAGGCTGTTCCGGCCGAAGACCTCTGTCCAACGATTGGCGATCGCCAGGTAGTCGTACCAGCGCTCCAACTGGATCGGCCTGGGCACGCGCATCGGATTGACGTGGCCGATCTTCAGCAGAGTCGAATAGCGGCTGGCAAAGGCGGCCACCGGCTCGCGGCAATAGAGGATCAGGCGAACCTCCTGCCCGCTGGAGGTCAGCAGATCCTTGAGCCGGGTCAGCTCCTGCCGGTCGAAGAGATGGCCCGAGCAGTGCTCGTTGGAGAGGATGTAGTCCCCCTCGGCCGGAATCTCCCGCTTGAACTCCTTGCGAAGCTGCTCGCGAAAAGAATTGATCTTGATGGGATTTGTAAGCTTGAGATCGATCTTTACCGGGACCACGCGATCGCTCTCGATTGCGTAGGCGGCCAGCTTGGTATGGTTCTCATGACCGAGAAAGGTGGGGAAGTGATAGCCCTGCCTGGCCAAGCGGTCGCGGTTCGCTGCGAGGAACTGCTGCAGCGAGGTGGTCCCGGTCTTCGGCGTCCCGATGTGGAAGTAGATCGTCACGTTTGTTCCATCTCTTTCAATGGTCGGTCCGGTCGTGCCGGTCCGGAAGCAGAGGGTAGCTGAGACATCTTGGCCGACGCGGCGAAGGCCCGGCCTCTGTGCTGCCAAGATCCCCGATCCAAAGTCTGCCTATCCATAGCATTGCCGCGCGCGCTGCTGCAAAGAGGCCCTGGGTGGACAAAGAGCCGCCCCGTCAGGGTCTTGCGTCCTCATGGCTCGGGTGGTGGTGGGCGGTGACGGATTTGAACCGCCGACCCTCTCGGTGTAAACGAGACGCTCTCCCGCTGAGCTAACCGCCCTCGTATCGCTAGAGCAGGATGACCTCAGATCGAAACGATCTGGCGTCTGAATCCTGCTCTCTCTCTTTAAATCATAAAGCGGATCCACGCGGTCAGGTGAGTCCACCTGACCGCGACCCGCTCTTGTGCACGGCCAAGGTAATATCCCGCCCGCGGCCGTGCAAGGCGGGCTTGAGCCACAATGCCCTCTTCCAACAGCACGCGCCTGCCGCCTAACCTCGGCTCAGGAGAGAAGCGCGACCGGGACGACAAGGCCCTCCGCATGGCCCAACGCTGGATCGATCTGCCCGCCCACCCCTGGCGCGACGCGCTGGTGGCCGAGGCCCATGCCCGCCCCTCGCCGGAGCTCAGCCTCCCGGCGCTGGTGAGCCGGCTTGTCCTGCTCTCGGGCGAGGCCGGCGGCAGCCAGGACCGCGAGCACCTGCTGGCACTCTGCCGCGCGCTCGGGCTGCCGGAGCCCGGCGAGTCGGCGCGCCGCCACCAGGTCGATGCCGGCAGCCTCACCATCGTCTGGGAGCGCCATACCGAGTTCTCCACCTACACCTTCGCCCGGGCGCAGAGTGCCGATCAGCCGCTGGCCTGGCATGCCGCCATCGATGCTGCGCCCAAGTGGTGGTGTTCCACCCTGCCGGGCGAACTGCTGGGCGCCGTCCATGTGGCGTTGCGCCCCCAGGTCGCGGGTGGGGCCGAGCGCGGCCTCTACCGTGACGCCTTCGGCCAGGACGAGGTGGTGGAGAGCAGCCTGCAGGAGGGCACCGCCTCGGTCGCCGCCGACTTCCGCCTCGACGGCGACGGCTTCGTGCGCATGCTGCTGTTCGATTCCGAAAGCAACGCGCAGCACCGCGGCCGCCTGGTGCAGACCCTGCTGGAGATAGAGACCTATCGCATGGCCGCCCTGCTGGGCTTCGCGCTGGCGCGCGAGACCGGCGGCGACCTGCACCGCCTGGAGGCCGGCATCGCCGAGCTGTCGCAGAAGCTTGCCGCACCGGCCGACGTGGCGCAGGACCGCGACCTGCTGCAGCGGCTGACCACCATCGCCGGCGAGGCCGAGGCGTTGCGTACCCGCACCGCCTACCGCTATGCCGCGACCCAGGCCTACTGGCGCATCGTCACGGAGCGGATCGAGACCCTGCGAGAAGAGCCGCCCCCCGGCGCGCTCGGCATCGCCGCCTTCGTCGAGCGTCGCCTGGCCCCGGCCTTCCGTACCTGTATGGCGGCCGACCGGCGGCAGAACGCGCTGACCGACCAAATCGCGCGCGCCACCCGACTGCTGGCCACCCGCGTCGACGTGAAGGTCTCGGAGCAGAACGCCGAACTGCTGGTCTCGATGAATCGCCGGGCCAAGCTGCAGCTCCGCCTGCAGGAGACGGTCGAGGGCCTCTCGGTGGTGGCGATCACCTACTACGCGGTCGGCCTGGTCGGCTATGTGGTGCAGGGCCTGAACAAGCTGGGGCTCGGCCTCGACAAGACGGTGGCGACCATGGTCGCGGTGCCACTGGTGGCGCTCGCCGTCGCCCTCGGCGTCCGGCGCCTCCGCCAGCGCCTGGCCAAGCACGACGGCGGGGGGCACTAGAGCAAGCCCCGTCCCCTTCTACTCCGCCGCCTGCTGCTGCGCCTCCGGGACCAGGTTGGCGAGCGCCTTGCGCAGGCCGGCGACGCGGCCCTTGGGCTTGCCCCAGGAGGCCTGCACCACCAGGCGCTGGTCGGGGCGGATGCGCACCGAGCCGTCGCGGGCACCGCTCTGCAGGTAGGCGATCAGGCGGTCGGGTGCGGTCGGCTTGTCCTCGTGGAAGGAGAGCACCGCCCCCTTCGGGCCGGCATCGACCTTGGCTATCCCCGCCTGGCGGCAGAGCTGCTTGATGGTCATCACCTGCAATAGGTTCTCCACCTCGCCCGGCAGGCTGCCGAAGCGGTCGATCAGCTCGGCGGCGAAGGCCTCGACCTCGGTCTGGTCGACCAGGTTGGCCAGGCGCCGGTAGAGACCCATGCGGACGTTGAGGTCGGCCACGTAGGCCTCCGGGATCAGCACCGGGACGCCCAGGTTGATCTGCGGCGTCCAGCCTTCGTCGCGCGGCAGCAGGGCGTCCTCGTCGCCGTGCTGCTGCTTCAGGCCCTGCACCGCCTCTTCCAACATCTGCTGATAGAGCTCGATGCCGACCTCGCGGATGTGGCCCGACTGCTCCTCGCCGACCAGGTTCCCGGCGCCGCGGATGTCCAGGTCGTGGGTGGCGATGGCGAAGCCGGCACCCAGGGTATCGAGGGTCTGCATCACCTCCAGCCGGCGCTGTGCCGTGGGGGTCAGCTTGCGGCCGACCGGCAGGGTCAGATAGGCGTAGCCACGCAGCTTGGAGCGGCCGATGCGCCCGCGGAGCTGGTAGAGCTGCGACAGGCCGAAAAGGTCGGCGCGGTGGATGATCAAGGTGTTGGCGCTGGGGATGTCCAGGCCCGACTCCACGATGTTGGTGGAGAGCAGGATGTCGATGCGGCGATCCAGGAAGTCGCCCATCACTCGCTCCAGCTCGGTCGGCGGAAGCTGGCCGTGCGCCACCGCGAACTTGGCCTCGGGCACCAGCTTGCCGAGCCGCTCCGCCACCTCGTCCAGATCTTCGATTCTGGGGCAGACGTAGAAGACCTGGCCGCCGCGCATGCGCTCGCGCAGGATCGCATCGCGCAGCACCACGGGATCGTAGGGCAGCACGAAGGTGCGCACCGCCAGTCGGTCCACCGGCGGGGTCGCGATCAGGCTCATCTCGCGCACGCCGGACATGGCCATCTGCAGGGTCCTGGGGATCGGCGTGGCCGAGAGGGTCAGCACGTGGATGTCGCTGCCCAGCTCCTTCAGCCGCTCCTTCTGCTTCACCCCGAAGTGCTGTTCCTCGTCCACGATCAGCAGGCCCAGGTCGCGGAACTGCACCGACTTGGAGAGCAGCGCGTGGGTACCGATTACCATGTCCAGCTTGCCCTCGGACAGCGACTTGCGCACCTCGGTCGCCTGCTTGGCCGGCACCAGGCGCGAGATCCAGTCGACCTTGACCGGCAGGCCCTTGAAGCGCTCGGAGAAGGACTGCATGTGCTGACGCGCCAGCAAGGTGGTCGGCGCCACGATCGCCACCTGGCGGCCGCTCATCGCCACCAGGAAGGCGGCCCGCATCGCCACCTCGGTCTTGCCGAAGCCGACGTCGCCGCAGATCAGGCGATCCATCGGCCGCCCCGAGCCCAGGTCGCCGATCACGTCGCCGATGGCGCCGAGCTGGTCGTCGGTCTCGGGATAGGGGAAGCGCGCGGCGAACTCCTCGTAGAGACCGTCCGGCGGCTCCACCGGCTCTATCTGCTGCAACTGGCGCTCGGCGGCGATGCGGATCAGCTTCTTGGCGATCTCGCGGATGCGCTCGCGCGCCTTGGCCTTGCGCGCTTGCCAGGCAACGCCGCCCAGCTTGTCCAGCTCGGCGACCGCGTCCTCGCCGCCGAAGCGGGTCAGCACGTCGATGTTCTCGACCGGCACGAAGAGGCGGTCGCCGCCGGCATAGACCACCTTCAGGCAGTCATGCGGCGCACCGCCCACGTCCAGGGTCTCCAGCCCTTCGAAGCGGCCGATGCCGTGCTCGACGTGGACCACCAGGTCGCCACCGGTCAGCGCCGCAACCTCGGTCAGGAAGTTCTCGGCCCGGCGGCGCTTGCCGGCCGCCCGCATCAGGCGCTCGCCCAGCAGGTCCTGCTCGGTCAGCAGCAGCAGCTCCGGCAGCGCGAAGCCACGCTCGAGCGGCAGGCTGGTCAGCGCCAGGGCGTCGAGCGGCAGTGCCCCGACCCCGGCATGGTCGCCGACCTTGACCTGCGCCTTCAGGTCATGCTCGGCCAGGAGGCTGCCCAGGCGGTCGCGCGAGCCGTCGCTGGACCCGGCGATGATCAGGCGCTGGCCGGCGGCCTGTGCCTTACTCCAGACCTCCCCCAGCGCGACATAAAGCCCCTGCTGGCCCTGGCGCGCCTCGGCGAAGTCCGGCGCGCCGCGCCCGCCCAGGTCGAAGTCCTCGCGCCCCTCCGGCGCAGCGAAGCTGGTGAGCCGCCCGACCGACCGGCCGGCGAGCAGCGCGTCCCACTCCTCAGCGGTCAGGTAGAGGCTGTCGGGCGTCAGCGGCCGATAGGGTGCCGAGCCGTCGTCGCGGGCGCGCATGGCCGCCCGCCTGGCCTCGTAGAACTCCGCGATGGTGCCCAGGCGCTGGTCGCGTTGATGCTCGGACTCCTGGCTCAGCAGCAGCGGCGCGCCCTTGGGCAGGTAGTCCAGCAGGCTGTCCAGTCCCTCGTAGAAGAGCGGCAGCCAGTGCTCCAGGCCGGCGTAGCCGCGGCCCTCGCTCACCGCCTCGTAAAGCGGATCGTCCTTACCGCTGCCGAAGAGCGTACGGTAGCCCTGGCGGAAGCGCTCGATCGATTCCTGGTCCAGCCGCACCTCCGAGACCGGCTTCAGCACCAGCCCCTTGGCCTTGCCGGTCGAGCGCTGGGTCAGCGGATCGTAGGCCCTGACGCTCTCCACCGTGTCGCCGAAGAAGTCGAGGCGCAGCGGCGCCGAGCGGCCGGCCGGAAAGACGTCGACCAGGCCGCCGCGCAGCGCGTACTCGCCGGGCTCGCTGGCGGTCTCAACCCGCTCGTAGCCCTGGTCGATCAGGGCCTGCTGCAGGGCCTCGGGCGCCAGTTCCTCGCCGGGACGCACCACCAGGATGCGCGACCAGAGCGCCCGCTTGGGCGGCAAGCGCTGCAGCAGGGCATTGACCGTGGTCAGCAGCACCCGACCCTGGCCGCGGATCTTGCCCTTGAGGCGGATCAGGCTGTCCAGGCGCTGGGCGACGATGTCGCGGTGCGGAGAGACCCGGTCATAGGGCAGGCAGTCCCAGGCCGGCAGCCGCAGCACCTCGGTCGCCGGCGCGAAGAAGCCCAGCGCCGCCGCGGCGCGGGCCAGCGCGGCATCGTCGCGCACCACCAGGGTCAGGGTCAGCTCCTGCCGTTCGGCCAGCAGACGGCCGATCCAGAGTGCTTCCGCGCCCTCCGGCGCGCCGTAAATCTGTGTCTCGCCGGCCTCGAGCAGCGCCGACGTCAGTCTCTCTTGTGCCATACCGCTCGGCTAGAACCTCTTGGGGCTTGCGTGAAAGGCGCGGATCGCGTGGATCAGCGCAACGAAATCTTCCGGCATGCCGGCTAGGCCCTCGGGCTCCGAAGTGGCCGTCAGCAGGCTGTAGATCAGGGGTTCGGGCAGCTCGAGCAGCACCTCATAGGTGTCCATGCCGGCCTCATCGCCGCCATCGAAGCGCTGGTCGGCATAGGGGCCGAGCAACAGGTCCAGCTCCTTGGTTCCGCGCCGCCAGCTCCGATAGCGCAGGCGCTTGGCGCGGTTCTCCGGGGTTTCGCTCGGCATCTCTCGCCCTCACCTCATCGCAACGTCGCTTCGCCCACGCGCAAAAACCGGGTACGGGCAGAGACCACTCTGCCGATACCGCGGCGGGCTTAGCTGCTCTAGGATATAGTCGAGGCAGCGCAGTCTGTCATGCCATCCGGCCCCACGAGCAGCACTCGGGAGCGTCCCGCCGTCCGCATGCGTCCACAGATCCTCTTTCCCCTCTTCGCCGAGGTCACCGCACTCCCCGGCATCGGACCGCGCCTGGCCAAGCTGATCGAGAAGCTAGCGGGCCCGCGCGTGGTCGACCTCTGTTGGCATCTGCCGAGCGGTCTGATCGACCGCCGCTACCGCCCGCGGCTGGCCCAGGCCGAGGTCGGCCGGCTGGTGACCCTGGAGCTGACGGTGGGCTCGACCCAGGTGCCGCGCACGAAGCGCCAGCCCTTCCGCGTCACCTGCTTCGACGAGGGCACCAGCGTCGACCTGGTCTACTTCCACGCCGACGGCGGCTGGCTCTCCAAGCTGCTGCCCGAGGGCAGCCGGCGCCTGGTCAGCGGCAAGCTGGAGCACTACGGCCAGCACCTGCAGATCACCCACCCCGACCACGTCCTGCCGCTGGACGAGGCCGACCAGTTGCCGTTGGTGGAGCCAGTCTATCCCATGACCGCGGGGCTCACCCCCAAGGTGCTGCACAAGGCGATCGCCCACGCGCTGGAGCGGGTGCCGGAGGACCTGCCGGAATGGCAGGACAAGCCGCTGCTGGCCAAGCGCAGCCTACCGGGCTTCCGCCAGGCCCTGATCGAGGCACACGCGCCCGACTCCGAATCGGCGCTCTCGCCGCTGGCCCCGGACCGCCAGCGCCTGGCACTCGACGAGTTGCTGGCCAATCAGCTCGCGCTCGCCCTGGTGCGACGGCGCCAGCGCCGCAAGCGCGGTCGCTCTTTGAAGGGCGACGGCCGGCTGCGCTCGCGCGTGCTGAAGGCCCTGCCCTACCGCCCGACCGGCGCCCAGCGCCGCGCAGTCGAGGAGATCCTGGAGGACATGGCCGGCGAGCGGCGGATGCTGCGCCTGCTGCAGGGCGACGTCGGCTCCGGCAAGACCCTGGTGGCATTAATGGCGATGCTGACCGCGGCCGAGTGTGGCGGCCAGGCCGCCCTGATGGCGCCGACCGAGATCCTGGCCCGCCAGCACCTGCACAGCCTGCAGCCGCTGGCCGCCGCGGCCGGGGTCGGCATCGAGCTGCTGGTGGGCCGCGACCGAAGCGCCGGACGGACGGCCGCCTTGGAGCGCATTGCCAGCGGCGAGAGCCAGCTCGTCATCGGCACCCACGCCCTGTTCCAGGAGGAGGTGGCCTTCCGCGAGCTGCTGCTGGCCGTGGTCGACGAGCAGCACCGCTTCGGTGTGCACCAGCGCCTGGCGCTGGCGCAGAAGGGCCAGGCGGTCGACATCCTGGTGATGACGGCGACCCCGATCCCGCGCACCCTGACCATGACCGCCTATGGCGACATGGACGTCTCGCGCCTGGACGAGAAGCCGGCCGGGCGCCAGCCGATCGACACCCGGGTCCTCTCCCTGGCGAAGCTGGATCAGGTGGTGGACGGTCTGGCCCGCGCGCTCTCCGAGGGGCGCAAGGTCTACTGGGTCTGCCCGCTGGTCGAGGTCTCGGATGTGAGCGACCTCGCCGCCGCCGAGGAGCGCTTCGCCCACCTGCAGGCGCGCTTTCCCGGCAAGGTCGGCCTGGTGCACGGCCGCATGTCCGGCGGCGAGAAGGAGCGCACCATGCAGGCCTTCGCCGAGGGCCCGCTGAGCCTCCTGATCGCCACCACGGTGATCGAGGTCGGGGTCAACGTGCCGGAGGCCACCATCATGGTGGTCGAGCATGCCGAGCGCTTCGGCCTGTCGCAGCTCCACCAGCTCCGCGGCCGGGTCGGGCGCGGCAGCGACAAGTCGAGCTGCCTGCTGCTCTACCAGTCGCCGCTGGGCGAGACCGCGCGGGCGCGGCTGGAGACCCTGCGCAACACCGAGGACGGCTTCGTCATCGCCGAGGAAGACCTGCGCCTGCGCGGCGCCGGCGAGATCCTGGGCACCCGGCAGAGCGGCCTGCCCCACTTCCGCCTGGCCGACATTGCTGTCCACGGCGAGCTGATGGCGGCTAGCCGCGACGACGCCCGGCGCATCGTCGAGACCGATCCCGACCTGCAAGGCGAGCGCGGCGCGGCCCTGCGCCTGCTGCTCTACCTCTTCGGCCGCGACGAGGCCATTCAGCTGCTGGGATCGGGGTGAGGCCGCGGAAGAATGTCCCCGTTCTGGCTTGCAGAAACAGGCCCTCCGATCAAGTCAGAAGACGACAGCCTTTATATATTTTTAAGTAACTTATGCTGTCATCCTACGGCTTGACCGTAGGACCACTCGACACTGGTAGGGCTGTCAAAGGGGATGCGCCCAGCCAGGCAGCAGCCCGAACGCGCCGAACCCCATCCAGACCGCCATGGCGACCATCATCAGGTTCTCGGTCAGCGAGATGAAACCGAGCGGCACATTGCTCGACCCGCCGACGCAGGCGCACTTGAGTTCGCGACGATCGATGTAGACCGCCTTGAACACGGAGACCGCGCCGACCGTACCGATGAAGAGCGCGATGGGAACCGACAGCCAGGTCAGCGCGCCGGCGATCATCAGGATGCCGGCCAATCCCTCGGCGAAGGGATAGACGTAGGAGTAGGGCAGCCAGCGCTTCGCGAGCAGGTCGTAGTTCAGGAACATCGTGGCGAAGGTCCCGACGTTCTGCAGCTTCAGCAGCGCCAGCACGGACATGCTGAAGGCGATGAACCACTCGCCGGCCCGGACCGTGAAAGGTGTCCCGTAGACGGCAAAGCTCGACGCCAGTGCCATCAGGAAAACCATGCCGAACAGCGCGATCACCGGCCGGTAGCTCGTGGCCTTGGGATCGGCCACGCGCTTGCCGAGATGGCGGCGCAGGTCGTCATAGCCGCCGATGCGCCGCTCTCCGATGAAGACCTGAGGCGTGGTGGCGACACCATGGCTGGCCTTGAAGGCCTCGACCTCCTGCCGCGTGGTCAGGTGATGGTCCTCGACCGCATAGCCCGACCGCTTCAGCTGACTCATCGCCTTGAGTCCGAAGGGGCAAACGTGATCCGGCATCATCATCCGGTAGAGGCGGGCCGTCCTGGCGCCGCCGGCAGTCATAACGCGTTCCGACATGTCCGCATCTCCTTGTCGATCTTGTATCGGAGGCTGTCGGTGCGTATGTAGGTCCCGTACCATGGTACGGAATCAAGAGGCAAAAGATGCTCACGATCGGAAAGCTTGCCGAGCTTGGCGGGGTCGGCGTCGAGACGGTCCGGTTCTATCAGCGAAGAGAGCTGCTCGGGACCCCTCCCCGCGACGGCGGCATTCGTCGCTATGGCGACCAGGATGTGCGCAGGCTCCGCTTCATTCGCAAGGCGCAGCAGGCCGGCTTCACGCTCGAAGAGATCAGGGAGCTACTGGAGCTCGATGCGGGGCAGGATCGTCGGCGGGCACACGAGATGGCGGAGCAGCGCATGGCCAAGCTCGACGAACAGATCGCCGAACTGCAGCGTGCCCGGAAAAGCCTGGAACGGCTGGCCAAGGACTGTGCCAGCGGCAGGTCCGGCCCCTGTCCGATCCTGGTGGCTTTCGATCTCTGATCGTCGGTGATGAGAGAGCATCGCGGCCGGCCCCCTCCCCCGAGGCGGAGAAACGGGGGCCGGTCGATCGCGACTGGGTCAGGCCGCTACCTGCTCGACCGCGGAACCCGCGAGCGCGGCTTCGGCGTCCAGCACCGTGGCGATGGCATGCAGGGTCGCGGCGATGCGGACCGCGTCCTGGATCTGCTGCTTGGTGGCACCTTTACCCTGCAGCTCGCGCTCGTGCGACTCGATGCAGAGGCCGCAGCCGTTGACCGCGGAGACCGCCAGCGACCAGAGCTCGAAGTCGACCTTGTCGACACCCGGGTTCGCCATCGCGTTCATGCGCAGGCGTGCCGGCATCTTCAGGTACTCGTCGTTCCCCGAGAGGTGGGTGAAGCGGTAGTAGATGTTGTTCATCGCCATCAGACCGGCCGCGGTCTTGGCCGCCGCCAGGGCCTCCGGCGCCAGCTTGGCCTCGGCCTCCTTGGCGACCGCCTGGGTCAGCAGGTCGTTGCGGCAGGCCATCGCGCTGGCCAGCGCGGTGCCCCAGAGCTGCTGCTCGCTCAGGGTCTCGGGCTTCAGGACCGAGCCCAGGTTCAGCTTCAGGTCCTTGGCATAGGCCGGCAGGCCGGCCCGGATCTCTTCCAGAGTCATGCTGTGTCTACCTTGTTCTTGTTGGCAGCGGGCGGCGGCACGAGGCTAAGCCCCGGCCGCCACCGGCTGCGAAACGACGGGTGTTAGGCGGCCGGACGCAGGACGTCCTCGCCCTTCTGCCAGTTGCAGGGGCAGAGCTCGTCGGTCTGAAGCGCGTCGAGGACACGCAGGACCTCGTGCGGGTTACGGCCGACAGAGAGATCGTTGACCGAGACGAAGCGGATGATGCCCTCGGGATCGATGATGAAGGTGGCACGCAGGCAGACGCCCTCGTTCTTGTCGAGGATGCCCAGCTCCTGGCTCAGCTCGCGCTTGATGTCGGCCAGCATCGGGAAGGGCAGATCGCGCAGGTCCTCGTGGTCCTTGCGCCAGGCCAGGTGCACGAACTCGCTGTCGGTGGAGGCGCCCAGCAGCTGCGCGTCACGATCGGCGAACTCCTCGTTCAGCTGGCCGAACGCGGCGATCTCGGTCGGGCAGACGAAGGTGAAGTCCTTCGGCCAGAAGAAGACCACGCGCCACTTGCCGGGATGGCTGTCGCCGCTGAGGGTCTCGAAGGCCTGGTCGGGGCTCGGCGCGTCGATCCGGGTGACGGCCTGCAGGGAATAGCTGGGGAAACGATCGCCAATCGTGAGCATAGAAGACTCCGTTCTGTTTCGCGTGGGGACGGACACGACGCCATCGCCGTGTCTTCAACTCTTTCTTAGAATGCCTCTAGGAAGCATTCTCGGATGTTATCTGGGAACGGCCCGGCCGCTGTCAATGGGTCGGGCAGAAAGAAGTTTGCTCGTCCCATTGCCCGGCCCCCCACTAGGCGCGGCGCTGCTTAGCGGTCATAGTGCGGCCGCGACGGCGCAGGCTTCAGGAGGATGCAATTTGACGGATAGCAAGGTGGCCCTGGTGACCGGCGGCAACCGCGGCATCGGGCTGGAGATCGTGCGTGGATTGGCGCGGCTGGGCTACCGCGTCTACTTCACCGCGCGCAGCGAGACCGCCGCGGTCGAGGCCGTGCTATCGCTGGCCAAGCAGGGCCTGCGCGCCGACGCCAGGATCGCCGAGATGACCAACCATGCGAGCCTGGAGCGTGCGGTCGCCTCGATCGAGGCCGAGGCCGGCAGGATCGACGTGCTGGTGAACAACGCCGGCATCTGGCTGGAGGCCGAGCACAACGTGAACGGCGTATCGAGCTTTGCGATGGAGCAGTCGGTGGAGCATGTCCGCCAGACCTACGAGGTCAACCTGATCGCCCCCTACCGCCTGACCCAGCTGGTGGCGCCGGGCATGCGGGAGCGCGGCTACGGCCGCATCGTCAACATGTCGAGCGTCTTCGGCCAGCTCAGCACCATGGGCGCCGGCGAGGCCGGCTACAGCTTCTCCAAGGCCGCGCTGAATGCCATGACCCGCACCTTCGCGGCGGAGCTGGAGGGCAGCGGCGTGCTGGTCAACAGCCTCTGCCCCGGCTGGGTCAGGACCGTGATGGGCGGCCCCGAGGCCGAGCGCACGCCGGAGCAAGGGGCCGACACCGCGATCTGGCTCGCCACCCTCCCCGACGACGGCCCCACCGGCGGCTTCTTCCGCGACCGCCAGCCTTTCGCCTGGTAGGGTTGAGCTGATCGCAATCAGATAAGATCACCTGACCGCGTGAATCCGCTCACTCTTTCGGTGCAGTGCTGCGGCGCAGGCAGGCTCTTGCGACATGCTTCTGGATGCGTCCAGTGGTCCTACGGTCAAGCCGTAGGACGACAACTGTTTGATATTTTTGATTTTGTCTTCCTACGGCTTGACCGTAGGACCACTCTCCCTTCGTGCCGCTATTAAGGAATGAGGCGCGGTCATCTCACCGAAATCGGCGTCCCAATCTGTCTACATCACCCGGACGCGTGGCGGTCGGCGATGTCGAGGATAGGTCCCCGGGCGCCAAGAGGACCACTGGGCAGACGGGCGGGGGCACAGGCCGGAACCGGTTCCAACCAAGTGCAACGCGCTCTAGGTCTCTGGAATCTCGATCTCGCCGCGGCAGACGATGACGGCCTTGCCGGCGACGCGGATCTGCGTGGTCTCCCAGTTGCGGCGCTCCGCCGAGATGTCGGCGCGGCCGCCGCGGCCCATCTCCACCCCCTGCGCCACCGACCAGGAGAGCGTCCCCTCCTGCCGGCCGTCGGCCGCGGCCAGGATGATGGCTAGCGCCGCATTGGCGCTGCCGGTCACGGGATCCTCGTCCACACCATGCGTGGGCGCGAACATCCTGGCACGGTAATTCGTTTCCGAATCAGCGGGTTCTGCCGTGTAGATGAAGACGCCGTTGAAGTCGTGCGCCTGCTCCAGTTCGGCCAGGTGGGCGGCATCGGCGCGGGCAGCAGCCAGGGCGGCGCGGTCCTTCACCTCGACCATCAGGAAGGCGAGGCCGGCCGAGGCCACCATCGGCAGGTGCCGCTCGAAGCAGATCTGCGCCTCGCCCAGCGACAGCAGGGCGGCGGCCTCCGCCGGGGCGATCACCGTGCCCATCGGCAGGATCGCGGGCGCCGTCAGCTCCGCACCGCTCACCTCCCCACCCTCGCCCAGCAGGGTGATCGGCACCGGGCCGGCAGCCTCGTCGAAGACGATGCGGCTGCCCGGCTCCACCGCGCCCAGCAGGCCGCTTCGGGCCAGCACCACGGCGGTGCCGACGTTGGGGTGGCCGGCGAAGGGCACCTCGGCCCTGGGGGTGAAGATACGCACCCGCGCGGCCGCGCCCTCCAGCTCCGTCGGCAGCACGAAGGTGGTCTCCGAGTAGTTGAACTCACGCGCAATCTTCTGCATCTGGGCGTCGGAGAGGCCGCGCGCGTCGGTCAGCACCGCCAGCGGGTTGCCGCCGAAGGTGCTGTCGCTGAAAACGTCTGCGGTGACATAGGCGTAACGCATTGATGACCCTCTCTCTCTGGCCTTCCCTCGGCGCCGATCCTCTGGTCTAGTGTGCGGGAGCGTCGGGATCGGTCGAAGGGAGAGTGAAGCAATGCTGATACGCGGCTGCAAGGCTTTGTTGGTCCTGTTGCTGGCGCTCTATTTCGCCATCGTCTGCTTCGGCAACGTGGTCGATCAGGAGAGCAACCTGGCCTTCGTTCGGCACGTCATGTCGATGGACACGATTCCCACCGAGGCCGGCGTCGCCTGGCGCGCCGTGACCAACGCCGTCCTGCAGGACATCGCCTACTGGATCATCATCCTCTGGCAGCTCGCCACCGCCGTGGTGCTGGCGATCGGCGGGGTGGCGCTCTGGGGTGAGCGCGACAGCGGCCCGGCCTTTCAGCAGGCCAAGGGCACCGCCGTCCTGGGACTGACCATCGGCTTTGTCCTCTACCTGCTGGTCTTCCTGATCATCGGCGGCGAGTGGTTCCAGATGTGGCAGTCCGAGAGCCACAACGCTCAGGACGCCTCCTACCGCTTCCTGGCGGTGACCGGCTTCGTCTTCCTGATCCTGCTGCAACGGGACGATCGCGCGATCGACCGCTGACGCAGCCTTGCAGGACCTAGCCAGCGGAAGCCAGCCAGGCAACCAGGACCTCTCGGGCGTACGCCGGCAGGTCGGGCGGCTGGCCGCCCCCATCATCCTGGCCAACCTGGGCCAGCCGCTGATGGGCATCGTCGACACCGCGCTCAGCGGCCACCTGGCCGACCCGGCCCTGATCGGCTCGGTCTCGGTCGGCGCGTTGATCTTCTCCTTCCTCTTCTGGGGTTTCGGCTTCCTGCGCCTGGCGACCGGCGGCTACACCGCCCAGGCGCGCGGCCGGGGTGACGACGTGGAGATCCGCGCGGTCCTGGGCCGGGCGCTGCTGCTGGCCGGCCTGCTGGCGCTGCTGCTGCTCGCCATCCAGTCGCCGGTGGAGCGCCTGGCGCTGGAGCTGATCGCGGCAAGCGACGCGGTGAACCGGGGTGCGGAGACCTACTTCTCGATCCGGATCTGGGCGGCGCCCGCCAGCCTCGCCTTCTACTGCATGCACGGCTGGCTGCTGGGCATGCAGGACACCCGCTCGGTGCTGGTCCTGACCCTGGCGCAGCAGCTCCTGAACACCAGCTTCAGCCTCTTCCTGGTCATGGTGCTGGACCTGGGCATCGCCGGGATCGCCGCCGGCACCCTGATCGCCGAGTACCTGGCCGCCGTCGTCGGCCTGCTGCTGATCGCCCGGCACCTGCGCCGCCATCCGGCCCACCTGCCCCGCCGTGTCCTGCTCGATGCCGGCAAGCTGAAGCACCTGATCGCGGTCAACGCCAACCTGATGATCCGCAGCTATGCCCTGCTGTTCGGCATCGGCATCTTCACCAGCAGCAGCGCCCAGTTCGGCGACAAGACCCTGGCCGCCAACAACCTGCTGCAGCAGCTCTACGCCCTGGTGGTCTACGGACTGGACGGCTTCGCGGATGCCAGCGAGGCCCTGGTCGGCCACGCCAAGGGCGCGAAGAACCGGGCGCGTGCCGGCCGCACCATCGCTGCCGCCTTGCAGATGGCGGCGCTGGTGGCCCTGGGCGGCAGCCTGGTCTACCTGGCCATCGGCGAGCAGCTCCTCGGCATCTTCACCGACCACGAGACGGTGATCGCCGAAGCCGAGCGCTACATGATCTACCTGGTGCTGGCACCGCTGGTCGGCTTCTGGTGCTTCGTCTTCGACGGCGTCTTCATCGGCGCCATGCGCACCAGCGCGATCCGCAACGCCATGCTGGCCTCGCTCGCGGTCTTCTGGGCGGCGCAGGCTTTGCTGGTGCCGCTCTGGGGCAACGACGGACTCTGGATCGCCTTCCTGCTGTTCTTCGCCGCCCGCGGCGCCACCCTGGCCCTGGCCACGCCGCGCCTGCTGGATGCGATCGGGCCGAAGTGATTGGACGGCATCGTCAAAACGGACGCTTTGTCCGGCTCTTGGTCATTTCGTCACCGCCGCTACAAGCGCGATCTTCCGCTTGATCGGCCTGGTCAGCGCCCGCAGACTGCCGCTCGGTAACACAAGTTCCGGCTGGAACAGCACAGATCGCGAAGGGACCTGTTTGTGGCGGCAACAAAACCAAACGTCATCCTTATATTTGTCGATAATCATCCAGCAAACATGCTGGGTTGTGCGGGCAACGATGAGATTCATACCCCCAATCTCGATCGCCTGGCGTCGAAAGGCGTGCGCTTCAGCGAGGCCTATTGCCCGAACGCCATGTGCTCCCCCTGCCGGGCCTCGGTGCTGACCGGGCTGATGCCGTCCCAGCACGGCGTGCACACCTGGCTGGACGACGGCGTCATCGATACCTGGCCCGACAAATGGAACGCCATCGCAGAGTTCAAGACCCTGCCCGAGCGCCTGGTCGAGGAGGGCTACGACACGGCCCTCGTCGGGAAGTACCACCTGGGCATCGCGGCCGAACCGCAGAACAGCTTCAAGGAATGGGTGACCCTGCAGATCGGCCATGTCCAGTCCTTCTACGACAACATCATGATCGAAAAAGGAAAGCAGTTTGTCCATCCGGGGCATTCGGTTGATTTCTTCACGCAGCGCGCCGTCGACTACATCGAAAGCCGCAGCGAGGCGCAGGATCCCTTCTTCCTCTATCTTACCTACCCGGCACCCTACGGGCATTGGCCGTCGATCAAGGGCGAACCGAACAATCGCTTCGCCGAGCTCTATCGGAGTACCCCGTTCAACTCCGTGCCGCGCGAGGGCGTGAGCGAAGCCCTGGTCGACTGGCTGCTGGTCAGGCACGACAAGCTGCCCAAGAAAGGCCGGGACTACGTCGAGGAGATGGTGCGGATTCTCAACGACCTGCCCACCCTGCGGAACTACTACTCGCAGATGAGCATGGTCGACGATGGCGTGGGCAAGGTCCTGGCGGCGCTCGATCGGACCGGGCTCGGCGAGGATACGCTCGTTATCTACACCTCCGACCACGGCATGTCCTTGGGGGAACATGGCTTCTGGGGGCATGGCGAAGACACCTGGCCCTCCAACACCCATCGCGAGGCCAACAACATTCCCCTGATCATCAGGCCGCCCGGCAACGCTGTCGCCGGCCGCGTGCAAGACCAGCTGGTCGGCACGACCGACCTTTTCGCCACCATTCTGGACTACGCCGGCGCTGCCCGGCCCGGCCAGGACGAAACGGCGGCGCGAAGCCTTCGCGGACTGGTCGAAGGCTCGGAACCGGAGTGGGACGAGGCGGTCTTCATGGAGCAGGAGGAAACCCGCTCCATCCGGACGCCGGAATGGCTCTTCATGCGCCGCTTCGAGCCGAGTTCCTACAAGTTCCGTCATGAGCTCTACGACCTGGTGCAAGACCCCGACGAGCGGAACGACGTCGGTGACGACCCTGCCAATCGGGCGGTTGTGGAGGCCCTGACCGCCCGGCTCAATGCCTTCTTCGAGAAGTACTCCGATCCGAAATGGAACCTCTGGAAGGGCGGCACCCTGAAGTCGAACTCAAGCCGGCCCTTCCTCTGGAAAGAAGCCTGGGGAGAGAGCTGGAAACCAGGCTTCTAGAGCCTCCCCTACTCCGCGGCCAGCGAGCGTCCGGCCTCCTGCTGGCGCTGCACCAGGCGGGCGTAGAGCCCGCCTCTGGCCAGTAGCGCCTCGTGGCCGCCGGTCTCGACCACGCGGCCCTGATCCAGCACCACGATGCGGTCGGCATCGCGCACGGTGGAGAGGCGGTGCGCGATCACCAGGGTGGTGCGCCCCTGCTGCAGCCGGTCGAGGGCGGAGCGCACCAGGCGCTCGTTCACGGCGTCGAGGTGCGAGGTCGCCTCGTCCAGGATCAGCAGCGGCGCGTCCTTCAGGAAGGCCCGCGCGATGGCGACGCGCTGACGCTGTCCGCCGGACAGGCCGGCCCCGCGCTCGCCGACCGAGGTCGCGAGCCCCTCCGGTAGCTGCGCCACCAGGTCATCCAGCGCGGCGTGCCGGACCGCCGCCATCAGCTCCTCGTCGCTGGCGTCCGGGCGGGCCATGCGGATATTGGCCTCCAGGCTGTCGTTGAAGAGGTAGGTGTCCTGGGCCACCATCGCGACCCGGTCGCGCAGGTGGTCGAGGCCGAAGTCGCGCAGGTCATGCCCGTCCAGCAGCACGCGGCCGGCCTCGGGATCCCAGTAGCGCATGACGAGCTGCGCCAGGGTGGTCTTGCCGGCGCCCGAGGGGCCGACCAGGGCCACGGTCTCACCCGCCTCGGCCCGGAAGGAGACCCCAGAGAGCACCCGGCGGCCGGTACCGGGATAGGTGAAGCCCAGGTCCTCGACCGCCAGGCTGGCGCCCTTGGCGGAGGTCTCGCTGACGGCAACGCCAGGCCCGTCCTCCACCGTCGGCTTCTCGCGCTCCACCGCGTAGATCCGCCGCGTGGCCCCCAGGGTGTCGGCGAGCTGCCGGCCGATGTGCGCGATCTCGGAGACCGGCAGGAAGGCCGCCAGCGCCAGCAGGGTCAGGAGTGGCAACAAGCCGACATCGATCGAGCCCTCGACCGCCCTGAGACCGCCGACCACGACGATCGCCAGGCCACCCAGGCCGGTCAACACCTCCAGCAGCGACTTCTGCACCGTGAGTTCGCGGAAGAAAGAGAGCCGGAGGTGCGCGTGGCGGTCGGTCAGGCGCTCCAGGTCCTCCCCTCGGCGCCGCTCCTGCCGATTGGCCACCACCTCGCCCAGGCCCTGCACCGAGTCCACGGCATGGGCCGAGAGCTCTCCCGCCGCCTCGCGCGCCCTGGAGGCCATACGGTCGACCCGGCCACGCATCAGCCAGGGCGAGACGCCAACCGCCAGCAGGAAGGGGAGCAATGCCAGGGCCAGCCAGACATCGGCCCAGGCCAGGGTCGCCAGCACCAGCGCCGGCACCAGTAGCGCCACGAAGGCCGGCGCCACGGTGTGGGCGAAGAAATACTCCACCAGCTCCACATCCTGAGTGGCGATGCCCATCAGGTCGCCGCTGCGCCGCCGCACCAGGTAGGCCGGTGCCAGCTTGTCGAGCTTGTCGAAAAGGGCGATCCGCATTTCCGCCAGCAGGCGAAAGGCGACGTCGTGCGCCAGCCAGGACTCGGCCCAGTGCAGGATCCCGGCCAGCGGCGCCGAGACGAAGAGCCAGGGCAGCAGCGGCCGGAAGTCCTCGCCGTTCTTCAGGTCCAGGATGATCAGCGCCGAGAAAACCCCGACGGCGATGTAGGCCAGGACCCTGAGCACGCCGAAGACGAAGGTCGCGGTCATCCGCTCCTTCCAGGGCAGGATCAGCGAGAAGAGGACCGTGACCAGCCGGCCCCAGCCCAGCCCCTCGGCCGCGACCACGCCCTCGGTCGGCAGCGCGGTGACCGCCTGCGCGCTGCTCGCCTGCGCCGGCCCGGCCGCGGCCGGTTCCAGTTGGAGATTCCGCTCGGCTCCACCCGCCGCGGCGTCGCGAGCCTGCTCGGCCATCAGGCTGGCATAGACCCCGCCGGCCGCCATCAGCTCCGCGTGGCTACCGGTCTCGGCCAGGCGGCCCTGATCCAGCACCAGGATGCGGTCACAGTCGATCAGGCTGGAGAGGCGGTGCGCCAGGATCAGGGTGGTGCGCTCGGCCATCAGCCGGTCCAGCGCCGCCTGGATCGTCGCCTCGTTCTCGGCATCGACGGCCGAGAGCGCCTCGTCGAGGATCAGGATCGGCGCGTCGCGCAGCACCGCGCGGGCGATGGCGACGCGCTGGCGCTGTCCGCCGGAGAGCTTGATACCCTTCTCGCCGACCTGCGAGTCATAGCCCTGCGGCAGGCCGGAGATGAAGTCGTCGATGTTGGCCACTCGGGCAGCCGCCCGCACCGCCTCGTTGCTGGCATCCGGCCGGCCCAGGCGGATGTTCTCGGCCAGGGTGCCGTGGAACAGGAAGGCATCCTGATGCACCACGGCTATGCGCGAGCGGATCTCCTCGAAGGGCAGGCTGCGCAGGTCCTCGCCACCGATGCGGATGGTGCCCGCGTCCGGGT
Source organism: Rhodospirillaceae bacterium N.6G (assembly GCA_046233115.1). Taxonomy (GTDB): domain Bacteria; phylum Pseudomonadota; class Alphaproteobacteria; order Kiloniellales; family JACOMY01; genus JACOMY01. The sequence continues at coordinate 119,050 of JBJXHM010000004.1, forward strand.
CGTAGAAGCGCAGCAGCAGCCGCACCAGGGTCGACTTGCCGATGCCCGACGGCCCGACCACGCCGATGCGCTCACCGGGCCGGACCGAGAAGCTGAGGTCCTCCAGGGTCACCCGGCGGGAGCCGGGATAGGAGAAGCGCACGCCCTCGAAGTCGATGCTAGGGGCCAGCTCCGCCACCTGGCGCGCTGGCGCGTCCTTGAGCGGCGGGCGCGCATCGAGCAGGCGATAGAGCCCCTGGGCTGCCGAGAGGCCGACCATGCCGTCATGCAGCACGGTACGCAGGTCGCGCATCGGCCGGAAGATCTCGACCCCGACCATCAGGATCACCAGCAGGGAGGCGAGGCTCATCTCCCCGCCCTCGACCCGGTAGGCGCCCAGCGCCAGAGCACCGGCCGCCCCGCAGGCGATCGAGGTGTCGTTGATGCCGCGCGTCAGGGTGTTGGAGGCCAGCACGCCCATTGTGCTGCGAAAGAGATCATGCGCCCGGTCGGCCAACACCGTGGCGCGCTGGCGCGAACGGCCGAAGGCCTTCAGGGTGGCGAGACCCTGCAGGGAATCCAGCAGTTCGTCGGCGAAGGCGGCGTAGGACACCTGACGCGCGCGTGCCTTGCGCCAGTCGTGCTTCAGCCAGGCCGCCGGTGCTACCAGCGCCACCAGGGCGAAGCCGAACAGCACGGCGGCCACCGGCAGGTCGAGCCAGACGACGAAGGCGAAGATCGCCGGCGGCGTCAGGATCGAGACCAGGAGTTGTGGCAGGTACTGGCCAAAGTAGGTCTCGAGCTGCTCCACCCCGTCGATCATGGTCAGGGTGATGGCCCCGGAGCGCTGCGCGCCGACGTAGCCCGGCCCCAGCTCCGCCAGCTTGTCGAAGAGGATGCGGCGCAGGTGCTTCTGCACGATGGCGGCGGTCTCGTGGGCCACCATCGCCCGCCACTGTTCCAGGAAGCCACGCAGGATCATCACCAGGGCCACGCCGGCGATCGGCAGGATCAGCTCCGCCGTGGTGGCGCCAGAGAAGATCCGCGCGATCAGCCAGCCCAGCAGCGCCAGCCGCGCCACGCCGCAGGCCACCGCCAGCAGACCGATGGAGACGGCGTAGGCGATGCGCCAGCGCACCCCCCGGGTGAAGCTCCAAAGCCGCGGTTCAAACTGCATGGCAACTCCCTCGCCAGTCGTGATGCGTATCCGAGGAGCCAGGCTAGCGGCGTAAGCTCACGTTCGTCCCTAGACGTTTCTCTCTATCCACCGTACAAAAACTTACAGTGAACCCCAACCCTTTCGGAGCTATCAATCCGCGATGATCGGTGACTGGGACAACTTGCGCGTCTTCCTGGCTCTGGCAGAGGAAGGCAGCCTCACGGCGGCGGCGCGGCGGCTCAACGTCAGCCACCCGACCATCGCGCGCCGCATCAAGGCGCTGGAGCAGGACTTCGGTGCCCGGCTCTTCGACCGCCTGCCGGACCGCTACCAGCCGACCGACCAGGCGCTGGAGCTGCTGCACGACGTCAAGCAGATGGAGGAGGTCTCGCAGGCCATCGACCGCCGAGCAGCCGGCCTGGCCGGCACACACCTTGGCAGCGTGCGCATCTCGGTCGACGAGACCATGGCCGACTTCCTCGGCCGGCACCTGCGTCCACTGCTGGAGAACCACCGCTGCATCGAGTTCGAGATCGTGGTGGCGCACCTCTCGGCCAACCTTTCCAAGCGCGAGGCCGACCTGCTGATCCGCCCGCGCCTGCCCGACCTGGCCAGCGTGGTGCGGCGCAAGCTCGCCTGCTTCGCCTATGCCGTCTACGGCAGGGCCGACTATGCCGAGCAGGCCGGCGGCAGCGAGGAGGAGCTGCGCGCGCTGCCCTGGGTCAGCTTCGACGAGGAGCATGCCTACATGCCCGGCCAGGCCTGGCAGGCCGCCTTCCTGGGCGACAAGCGGGCGGTGCTGCGCACCAACAACGGCATCGTGCTGGCCAAGGCGATCCGCGACGGCTTCGGCGTCGGCGTGCTGCCCTGCTTCCTGGGCGACGCCGAGCCGGCGCTGCGCCGCCTGACCCCGGTCCTGAAGGAGGCCGAGGTGACCCAGTGGCTGCTGGTGCACAGCGACCTGCGTCACGTCCCGCGCATCCGCATCGTCATGGACGCCCTGGTCGCGCTCTTTCGCGAGCAGCGCGCCGCGATCGAGGGGGAGACGGCCGGCACGCCGGACCTGCGCCGGATCGCTTGATCGGGGTGGTGCCGCGTTGTCCTTCGTGAGTCGGCTTGACACTCCGGCAAGCGGAAAACGCTCCTCCGATCAAGTCTGGGGAGGGCAACTTTATAAATATTTTAATAAGTTATGGCGCCATCCTACGGCTTGACCGTAGGACCTTTCAACGCCTGCACAACGCGCGTCCTACCCTGCCGCCATCGACAGTAGCGCCCGCGCCTCCTCGGCGTCGCGGGCGAAGAGCACCCGATAGCCGCCACCCGCCAGAGCCAGCGCCGCGGAGCGCTGCCGCTGCTCACCGCCGTAGCCCGTGGCGACCAGGATGCCGCCGGCGAGCCCGGCCGCCCGGCCGGCGGCGAGATCGCTCGCCCGGTCGCCGACGATCCAGGAGCGGCCGAGGCAGAGGCTCAGCCGCCCGGCCGCTGCCAACAGCATGCCGGGCCTGGGCTTGCGGGCCGGATGGTCGGGTACGAGATAGTGGCCCTTGCCGGAACCTGAGAAAGGACAGGCTAGCAGCAGATCCGCTCGCCCGCCCTCAGCAGCCAGCAACTCTTCAATGCGCGCCTGGGTGGCTGCGAAGGCCTCCCAACCGTAGTAGCCGCGGCCGATTCCCGACTGGTTGGTGACCACCACCGAGGCCCAGCCGCGCCCACCGGGCCAGGCCAGCAGCCCGGCAGCACCCGGCAACAACCGCGCGACCGTCGGGTCGTGCAGGTAGCCATGCTCCTCGACCAGCACGCCGTCACGGTCAAGGAAGACCGCCGGCCGCCGGCATCCCGCTCCCGGTGGCGCGCTGAGCCCCGGCCCGCTGCACCAGAGACCGCCGGCGTCGAGCCACAGCGGCAGAGCCCTCACCTTCGACACCGCACCCCCTTCGCCAAACGCAGATCCTCGCTGGCCGACCTGTTAGAGGCTCCTCCCGGCGCTGGCAAGCCGGCCCGGACCTTCGGCCCCTTGCCGTCCCCCCGACAATGCTCTAGGCCGCTGTGATGTCGCGCCCTTTCGCCCGCATGATCTTCGGCCTCTACCAACTGGCCGGCCGCCTCGCTCAGCCACTGCTGGCGCTGCTGCTCGCCAGGCGCGTGAAGCGCGGCAAGGAGCTGCCGGAGCGCCTGCAGGAGCGCTGGGGTAAGAGCGCGCTGAAGCCCGACGGCCGGCCGCTGGTCTGGGTGCATGCCGCCAGCGTCGGCGAGTCGCTCGCCGTGCTTCCGCTGGTGCAGGCGCTGGACCGGGAGCATCCGGAGCTGCAGGTCGTCATGACCAGCACCACCGTCACCTCCGCGCGCCTGCTGGCCCAGCGCCTGCCGGCCGGCGTGCTGCACCAGTTCTCACCGCTGGACGTCCCGGCCGCGGTCGAGCGTTTCCTCGACCTCTGGCGGCCGGGCCTCGCCATCTACGTCGAGTCCGAGCTCTGGCCCACCCAGCTCGACGCGCTGGACTGCCGCGGCATCGCCCGCGTCCTGGTCAACGGCCGCATGTCCAGCCGCAGCTTCAAGAGCTGGCGGCGCTGGCCCGGCCTGGCCCAGGCGCTGCTGGGCGGCTTCCGCCTGGTAACGGCGGAGAGCCGGCGCTCGGCCGAGCGACTGGCGGCACTCGGCGCACAGAACGTGATCGCCACCGGCAGTCTGAAGGACGCGGCCCCGCCCCTGCCGGCCGATCCCGAGAGCCTGCAGGCGCTCAAGACCGCTATCGCCACCCGCCCCTGCTGGCTCGCCGCCTCCACCCACCCCGGCGAGGAAGAGCAGGTCTTCGCCGTGCAGACGGCGCTGCGGACGGCATTGCCGGGCCTGGTCACCCTGCTGGCGCCCCGTCACCCCGAACGCGGCTCCGAGCTGGCCCGTCTCGGCCGCGCCGCTGGCCTGACCCTGGCCCAGCGCAGCAGCGGCGAGGCCCTCACGGCCGAGACCGAAGTCTACCTGGCCGACACGCTGGGCGAGATGGGCCTGCTCTATCGCCTGGCGCCGCTGGTTTTCGTCGGCGGCTCGCTGGTGCCCATGGGCGGCCACAACCCGCTGGAGGCGGCCCGCCTCGGCGCCGCGCTCTTGGCCGGGCCGCACCGCGACAACGTGCTGGAGTCCTCCAGCCGCCTGGAAGAGGCCGGTGCGCTGGCAACCGTGGCCGATGGCGCGGCGCTACAGCAGGCGGTCCTGCGACTGCTAAGCCATCCCGCGGCACTCTCCGAGGCTGGTACCAGCGCATCGGCGGTGGCCCGCGAGAACGCGAAGGTGCTGGAGCAAAACCTGGAAGCGCTGGCCCCCTTCCTGCCGGGTGGCCGCACATAGGCGCTCGCTTTCGTCGCGTTGCAGGTCAAGTCTGACAGGGTTAGAAGACGCCCATGAGCATGGATTCCGCTCTCGCCTTCGTTGCAACCCTTCTGCTCTGGGTCCTGATTCCCGGTCCTGCGATCCTGATGGTGGTCGGGCGCTCCCTATCGAGCGGTTTCTGGTCCACGCTCACCCTTATCGGCGGCATACTCCTCGGCGATGTCTTCTACATGTCGCTGGTGTTTCTCGGGCTGGCTGCTCTGGGGGAGATCCTCGGTGAGTTTTTCGTCATCGTCCGGGTTCTAGCCGCGATCTATCTGATCTACCTCGGGATCTCGCTCTGGCGGCGAAAGCCTGAAATGCCGAGCGGTCCGCGCAGCATATCGGGAGATAGGGTCCGGAGCTTCCTCACCGGTTTCGGAATAACGCTGGGGAATCCCAAGGCAATCCTGTTCCATCTCGGCTTCCTCCCGAGCTTCTTCGACCTGCCCGCCCTGACGGTCCTCGAAGCGATCACGATCGTGACCCTCTTCGTAACGGTCCTCGGAACCGCCTTCGCCATCTATGCTTTTCTAGCTAGCCGTGCGGCCGGATTTTTCCGAAAGCCGGGGCGGATACGCATCTTGAATCGCGTATCGGGCGTGATGCTGATCGGAGCGGGGGCAGCCGTCCTGGCGAAACGGAGCTAGATGATTACCGATCGGACGGATAGGTCAGGGACGCACTACGCCCTCTAGGACCTCCCCATCAGGGGCCTTTTTGACCGCTGGCGTCAATTCCCATAGCTTAGAATCAAGGAAGTGCCCCAATCCGAGGAGTCCCCCATGGTGACGGCAGCAGAGGTGGTACGCATCCTGATCGGTTCCGAGCTCAGCGGGAACATCGAGACGGCCTACGTCTTGAGCTATGCCGTGCCAAACAAGCTGCTGGGCGCCAACCATGGCGGCAACAGCAGCGGCTTTTCCTTCGGCGCGGTCCAGCTTGACATCGCGCACAACAAGAACGCTCGCGCGTGCTTCACCGAGATCCTGGAGACGGCGCGCAACGAAGGCGCACTCTCCGCGCAGGACTTCAACCGCTTCCTCAGGTATGTCGGCACCGCCCGCCCCGACCTGAAGGCGGAGTTCGCGCAGGTCTACAGGGGCGACCGCAGCGTCCTCAACGACAAGGTCTTCTCCCAGCCCTGGGCGCGCGCGATCATCGACCGCCATGTCGAGGCCTACGTCTCGGACTCGCTGCTGGGCTCGGTGAACGACTTCCTGATCGCGATCCGCGACCGGTGGGGCGACGTCACGGTCTTCAACAGCAGCCATCTCGACTACCACACGGCGGTGGCGGCCATGACCTCGATCTCGAACCGCACCGGCGGACTCGGCGGCTCCACCAACCACTTCCTGCAGATCCATCCCAAGTCGCTGCAGACGGTGCGCGACCGCTACGAATCGATCCTGGGCGATCACTGGTTCCTGGTGGAGATCGGCGGCCGGCTCTTCCGCGACGGGATTGACTGATCCATCCTCTATCGTCTCAGCCCGACCGGCAGGAAGAGCAGCAGCGCCAGCCCCGAGCCGGCGACCATGACGACGCCCAGCGCCACCACCGGCGCCAGGGCTAGCGCACTGGCGGCGAAAGCGCCGAACGCCGCGCAGCTCATCTGCAGGAAGCCCAGCAGGGCCGAGGCCAGGCCGGCGCGCGCACCGAAGGGATGCAGCGCGATCGCCGTCCCCAGCGGGTTGATCAGCCCCATGCCGAGCAGGAACAGGGTGACCGCGGCGGCAAAGGAGAGGAAGGCCGGCTCGGCGGCGAGCGCGAGCTGGGCCAGGCTGCCGGCCAGCGCCAGGGCGACGCCCGCGAGGCCCACCCGGCGCTGCCCCCAGCGGTGCGCCAGGCGCGGGGCCAGGAAGCCGGCCGCGAAGACGACCAGGACCGTCGCCGCGAAGAAGAGCCCGAGCTGGAGCGTGGTCAGGCCGAAGCCGTTCAGCAGGATCGCCGGGGCGACGGCGAAGAAGGTGTAGAGGCCGCCGATCACCAGGCCGACCGTCAGCGCCGGCAGCAGAAAGCGCAGATCGAGGGTCAGCCCGACATAGGCTTCGGCGATCGCCAGCGGCCGGGCCGCCGAGCGGCGGTCGGCCGGATGGGTCTCACCGGCCGAGGTCCAGAAGTGGGCGGCGAGTGCCACGGCGAAGGCAGCGACGATGACGAAGAGGATCCGCCAGCCGAAGAGGCCATTGAGCGCGCTGCCCAGCAGTGGCGAAAAGCCCGGCGCCGCCGCCATCGCGACCATGGTGAGCGCCAGCGCGCGGGCCAGCGCCTCGCCGTCAAAGAGATCGCGGGCGATGGAGCGCGAGAGCACCAGGGCGGAACAGGCGCCCAGGGCCTGCACCACCCGTCCCAGGATCAGCACCGTCAGGCTGCTGGCAAGCGCGCAGACCAGGCTGCCGGCCAGGAAGAGCGCCAGACCGCCCAGCACCAGCCAGCGGCGGCCGTAGCGGTCCGACAGCGGCCCGACCAGCAGCTGGCCCAGCGCGAAGGCGATGAAGAAGCTGCTGAGGGTCAGCCCCAGGTCGCGGGTCGAGACCCCGAGTTCGCCGCCGATCGCCGGAAAGGCCGGTAGGATGATGTTGGTCGAGAGGGCTCCCAGCGCCGCCAAACCCGCCAGCAGGAAGAGCAGGCTGCCGGTGAGACGCCGTTCGGCCGGGACGGCCTCGGTTGCGTCGAGACTGGTCATGGTGGGGTGCCTTTCCGTGGCCGCGGCGTCACTGCACCGATTGGTTGCTGTGTCGGCTAGCGCTGCCCGGTTCGTCACCACCGTAGCGGTCCATCAGGTCGGCCGCCGCCGCATCCAGGAAGCCTTGCGCCAAGGCCTCGTCCGCCACGGCGCGTGACAGCAGGAGGGCGCCGACCATGGTGGAGAGCGCGGCCAGGGCGCTCTCGCGGCCGCCCTGCCCAGGGCCGGTCGGCAGCACCTGCTCCAGCAGTGCGAGATGGGTCTCGACCCCCTCCTGGAAGGTCTCGCGCAGCGCCGCGTCGCCGCGTGCGCTCTCGGCCGCAAGCGCGACCAGCGGGCAACCTTCTCCGACCGTCCTTCGGTGCCGGTCGGAGAGGTAGAGGCGGATCAGGGCGTCCAGCGGATGCTCCGTCTCCTTCGCAAGAACTGCTTCCCACTTGCCGCCGCTGTCGCCGAAGGCCCTGGCCACCGCCTGTTGCACCAGGTCGTCCTTCGAGCGGAACTGCTTGTAGAAGCCGCCCTGGGTCAGCCCGACGGACTGCATCAGGGCCGCCAGCCCAATGCCGTTGAAGCCATGATCGCGGAACAACCGGCTGGCGGCCGCGATCACGGCCTGCCGGTTTTCCTCCGCCTGCTCTCGACTGACCCGCATCCGCGCCTCCTGCACCGTCCGGCGTCCAGACTGCCATCTTACCCATTTAGATTATGATCACCATCTATTTTAGGCAAGCGCACAGGTCTGGTGACCACGGGGATCAAGCGACCAGCGGGTCAGGTGGCGATCACCAGGCTCCGGCCGGCATCCGGCAGCTCTGGGATCCGCGGACCAACGTTATGCTTGGCCAGGCTGCGCTGCTCCGAGGCCGGGACCACGATGAAGGCCTCATGGCTGCACGAGGCATGAGACGCATCAGCAGCCCTATTCGTACCGACAGCCCGTTTCGGCCCAAGCCAGTTCAGCAGCCCTGATGTCCAGAGTGTGCGCACCGTGGTGCACTTGCTGGACCTGGCCCTGAGCCTGCAGAAGCCGCAAACGCTCCTCATCGGTTCGCTGATCGAGCCCTCGAGCCGCGTCCCACGCGGCTCGGGCACGCTCCACCTCCCCCCCGACGACAAAGAATGTCGCCGCGCATGTACATCACGATCGGATTGCCTGGCCGCAGCTGTGCCGCAGTCGCAAGGTCTGAAAGGGCTTCGTCGAACCTACCCATCCTGGACAGGATGTCCCCACGCTTCACCCACCAGATGAATGACCTCGGCAGGAATTCCAGCACCTGGTCATAGTCCGCAAGTGCGAGGTCCAGCTCTCCTTGCGCCGAATGGAGCCCTGCGCGCTTGCCCAGATCATGGGCGAGGCTGGGATCCTCGTTCCGGCGTTTCACCGCAACAATATTACTGAGCGTAGTGATCGCCTCCGACAGCTTCCCTTCCTCTTCCAGGAGTTTGACCAGGGCCGCCATCGCGTAGAGGTTCGCGGGACGACGTCGCAAGACACTGTCGAGGTCGTGTCTCGCTTCGATGAAGTGCTTCAGGGCCACGGAGACCTCGGCGCGTTTGACCTGTGAGAGCCAGTCTTCAGGTACCGGCCTCAGCGCTTCGGTGTAGTCCCGATAAGCCTCTTCATAGCGGCCCAAGGCTTACTCGACGCCCGCTCGTGTCGCGTAGGCCTCTGCATTGTGATCCTCAAGTGCGATGGTGCCGCTGGGCCCGCCTGCAATCTGCCTGAGCGTCCTCCAACAAGGGCACGTCCGACCGCACCTCTAGCGCAGGCCTCGGAGAACCTTCGTAGAGACCCGTCTCCTGACCCAGAGGCATCAGAAGCAGCGAGGCTAGAAGCGCATTCCTTCCGGTCTTCGCTCCAAACACCCTCGGAAGAACTGGAGGCAACGGAAACCGCCCCGGCGAACGCACGTTGTCCTGCTTCAGTATGACAGCCGCCCGAGGTTACCGGCCTTGGATAGCTCGCCAAGCACACCGAGGCCGTTACTCGGCGCACCTATCCTCGGTTCAGCCAGGCGGCAACCTGGGCGATCTGGTCCGGCTCGAAGAGCGAGGGGGCGTGGCCGCAGCCCTCGAAGGTGAGGAGGTCGGCTGTGGGGCCGCGGCCGGTCATCTCCTCGGCCGTCTCGGCCAGCAGCAGGTCGGACTGGGCGCCGCGCAGGATCAGGGTCGGCTGCTTGATCGCGTCCCAGATCGGCCAGAGGTCGACGTCCTTGATCGGCTGGTTCTGGAAGACGTCGGCGATCTTGGGGTCGTAGCGCAAGCGGAGGACGCCCTGGTCGTCCTCCTTGAAGGTGACCTCGGTCATCAGGCTCCAGTCGGCATCGGTCAGCTTGCTGCCGAAGCTGGCGTAGGTCTTGCGGGCATAGGCCTCGGCCGCCTCAAGGCTGTCGAAGCTAGGCCCGTTGCCGACATAGCCGGCGATGCGCTCCAGCGAGGCCTTGGGGATGAAGGGGCCGACGTCGTTCACCACCAAGCGCGCGATCGGCGTACCAGGCTGGGCGGCAAGCATCATGCCGACCAGACCACCCATCGAGGTGCCGAGCCAGTCCAGCCGCTCGACCTCCAGCCGCGCGATCAGTGCGTTCATGTCGGCCAGGTACTGGGGATAGCCGTAGACCTGCGAGGCCGCCGCCCACTGGCTGTCGCCGCGGCCCACCGTGTCGGGCGCCACCACCCGCCAGCCCTCCTTGGCCAGCACCTCGGCCAGGCGCTGGAAGTCGCGGCCATTGCGGGTCAGCCCATGCAGGCAGAGCAGCGTCCGCTCGCTCTCGGCCGGTCCCCACTCGCGATAGACGATCCGGTGGAAACCCAGGCTTGAGAGCCCGAGGAAGGATTGGACGCGCATCTGGAGGTTCCTCGTATGGATTGGGTTCGATCGGGTGACGATCTTACTTTGCCGGTGGGGCCGCCAGGGCCGGAATCCGCGGCCCCACGATCTGCTTGGCCAGGCTGCGCAGTTCCGAGGCCAAAACCACCTTGCCCTGGCGGATGTAGGCCTCGTGGTTTGCGTCGATGCTGCCAGGATCGTAGAGGTAGTTCACCATCATCCCGTGCGCGATCTGCTGGCCCTTGGGCGAGAGGTCGGCCAGCCAGTTGATCCGCTCCAGCCGCGCCCCGTTGCGCAGGTGGAAGCGGGCCACGGGATCCAGGCTCTGCCCATCGCTGCGCCGGTCCATCAGATAGCGCAGGCAGAGGCGGCGCATGATCGGCTGCAGGGCCTCGGTCAGGGCCTTGTCCTTGGTCCAGCTCTCCCGCTCCAGCGCCAGGCGTAGCGCGCGGGGGAAGCTGCGGGTCTCCTTCACCAGTGCTTGCAACTTGCTGCGCTCGGCGTCCGGCGTCATGCGGATCAGCAGGGCCGCCTTCTGCTCCTCCAGCCAGCGCGCAAAGCCCGGCAGCGGTGAGAGCGTGGCGAAGGTCTTGATGTTGGGCAGCTCGCCGTTGAGCTGGCCCACCACCTTCTTGATCAGCCACTCGCCGAAGGCGATGCCGGCCAGCCCGCTCTGGGTGTTGGAGATGGAATAGAAGATTGCCGTGTCGGCCGCCTTCGGATCGTTCTCCGGCGCCTCCTCGTCCAGCAGCACCTGCACGCTGCCGGCCAGGCCCTTGGTCAGGGCGACCTCGACGAAGGCCAGCGGCTCGTCCGGCATGCGCGGATGGAACAGGCCGTAGAGGCGGCGATCGCTCTCCAGCCGGTTGCGCAGATCCGACCAGGACTGGATCTCGTGCACCGCCTCGTAGTGCATGATCTTCTCCAGCAGCGATGCGGGGCTGTCCCAGGAGATGAGCTGCACGTCGAGGAAACCGACGTCGAACCAGGACTCCAGCAGGCCGCGCAGGTCGCGGTCCAGCGCGCGCAAAGCCGGGTCCTTGCCGGCCACCTTGAGCAGGTCGGCACGCAGGTCGACCAGGAACTTGACGCCGGCCGGCAGGCTGAGGAAGCGGGTGATCAGCTTGATCCGGGGCGGCTGCAGGGCCTGGCGTAGCCCCTCCTCCGCGGCGCTCCGCCCGGCCTCGTCGGCGGTCTGCCAGGTGGCGATGGCGGTGGAGATCGCCTGCGGCTTGGCACCGAAGTCCTCGGCCAGCACGGTAAGGAAGGCCTTGCGCTGCTCCAGCTGCGCTTGCGAGTAGGCCTGGCCCAGTTCCGCCGCCTTCATCCGGGCGGCCACGTCACCGCCGCGCGCCTCCAGGCAGGCCTGCATGGCCTCGCGCAGCGCCGCACGATCCATCGCGACCGCGCCTGCTGCCAGGCCCAGGGTCCGGGCGGTGCTGGTTGCGATATCGCGGAAACCGCGTGCCAGGTTGCCCCAGGCACGCTCTATTGCACTCTCTTCAACCGCGTCCATGACCGACCCCCACGTGCGGCAGACTCTTTTCTAGTTTCACACAAGCTTAGGCCAGCACTGTGGCAGACTTCGCTCGACGCTTTGCCGCACCTCTAGGGCAAAAGCGGTGATCCCGGTCTATAAGGGCCGCCGAGGTTGACGATCGCGCCGGCCTCGCAGTGTGGCTAGAGGAAGATTCAGCGGTGAGCAGCGACCTGACCCAGTCCCAATCGAAACGCAAGCGCCGCTGGTGGCTCCGGATCACCTTGGCACTCCTCGGCCTCCTGCTGGCCTCCGCGGTCGGTTTCTATGTCTGGCAGCGCGGCTCCCTGCCGGAGACCAGCGGCACCCGTACCCTGGCCGGCCTGGAGGATGAGGTTCGCCTCAGCCGCAGCCCCGACGGTCTGACCTACATCGAGGCCGGCAACGAGCACGACGCCCTCTTCGCGCTCGGCTTCGCCCACGCCCAGGACCGCCTCTTCCAGATGGACCTGATGCGCCGCCTGGCCGCCGGCCGCCTGTCCGAGGTGGTGGGCTCCCAGACGATCCGCACCGACAAGTTCTTCCGGACCCTGGGGCTCTACGAGATGGCCGAGGCCAACCTGGCCGGCCTCTCGCCCGAGGTCCAGGCCGCGCTCGAGGCCTACAGCGCCGGGGTCAACGCCTACCTGGAGACCCGCAGCGGCCCGCTGCCGATCGGCTTCGCGCTGACCGGCCATGTTATGGAGCCCTGGAAGCCGGTCGACAGCGTCGCCTGGGGCCGGCTGATGGCGCTCTTCCTCTCCGGTAACTACCGGGAGGAGCTGATGCACGCCCGGCTGCTGTCGCTCCTGCCGGCGGAGAAGGTGAAGCAGCTCTACCCCAACTGGCCCGACTGGGCGCCGACCGCGGTGCCGGCCCTGGCGGAGATGGAGAAGCAGGGGCTGCTGAAAGAGATCCAGGACATCCTGCCCTGGGAGATCGGCCCCAAGCTCGCCTCCAACGCCTGGGCGCTGGCGCCGAAGCGCAGCAGCACCGGCGGCGCACTGCTGGCCGGCGACCCGCATCTGGCGCTGACCGCACCCGGAGACTGGTACCTGGTGCGCATCGACACGCCCGACCTCACCCTGGCCGGCGCCACCACGCCCGGCGTGCCGCTGCTGGTCATGGGCCACAACGGCACCCTGGCCTGGAGCTTCACCACCACCTACAGCGACACCCAGGACCTCTTCATCGAGGAGGTCGATCCCGACAATTCCAGGCGCTACCGCACCAAGGAAGGCTGGCGCGACTTCGAAACCCGGATGGAGACCATCAAGGTTGCCGGCGAGGAGCCGGTCACCTTCACGGTGCGCAAGACCTATCACGGGCCAGTCATCTCCGACGTGGTGGAGCAGGCCCAGGGCCTCTATCCCGACCATCAGGTCTTGGCGCTCTCCTGGACCGCGCTGCAGACCGACGACCGTTCGCCGGAAGGGCTCTACCGCCTGAACCGGGCGAGCGACGTGCACCGCGCGATCGCCGCCCTGCGCGACCTGGACTCGCCGCAGCAGACCATGATCCTGGCCGACAGCCGCGGCTCCATCGCCCTGGTCGCGCCCGGCCGGGTGCCGGTCCGGCGCGCCGGCAACGGCCTGGTCCCGGTGCCGGGCGCCGAGGGCGCCTATGACTGGATCGGCGAGATCCCCTATGATGCCCTGCCGCGCTCTATCGATCCCGAGAGCGGCGTCCTCCTGACCGCCAACAACCGGCTGGTCGGCGACGATTACCGCTATCTGATAGCCGCCCAGTGGTCCTATCCCGACCGCGCTGCCCGCATCGCCGAGATGCTGAAGGCCAAGCCGGTCTGGTCGCCCGAGGACCTGCAGCAGATGCAGCTCGACGTGCTTTCCTTCGGCGCACGGCGCCTGATGGGCCGCCTGCTGAAGGCCGACTTCCCGGCCGACGCCGACCCGGTGATGACCCTGATGCGCAACTGGGACTTCCGCATGGAGGCCGACCGGCCGGAGCCGCTGGTCTACAGCGCCTGGCTGCGCGCGCTGGAGCGCCAGTTGATCGCCGACGAACTGGGCGAGGTCTTCCCACAGCTTGCCGACGGCGATTCCTGGCGGGTCTACAGCCTGCTCGGGCCCGACAGCCTCTGGTGCGACGACGTCTCCACCCAGGCGGTGGAGACCTGCGACCAGCAGATCGCGGCCGCGCTGGACCGGGCGCTGAAAGAACTGGTGAAGGAGTTCGGTGACGACCCCGACAAGTGGCGCTGGGGCAAGGCGCACTTCGCCAGTTTCGACCACCCGGTGCTGCGCTTCGTGCCGATCGTGAACAGCCTGACCGCGATCGAGATCGCCACGCCCGGCGGCCAGGACACGGTGAACCGTGCCGGCTCGGACTATTCCCTGCCGCTGAAGCGGGCCTTCCAGGACCGGCACGGTCCCGGATTCCGCGGAGTCTACGATATGGCCGATCCCGACGCCTCGGGCTTCATCATCGCCACCGGCAACTCCGGCAACATCTTCTCGCCCTTCTACGGCAACCTGGTCGAGCGCTGGCGCAACGGCGACCTGCTGCCTCTGACCAACACCCCGCCGAGCGGTTCGGAGACCCTGCTGCTGACCCCCTGACGCCGAGGTCGAAGAGGCGGCAGGGCCTACCGCTCTCTCGTTGCGCCCCGGCCGGCACTGTGCGAAAATGCCAACGCTCTGTTATCGTTGCGGAAGGGCCGGGAGAAGGCGGATGAGCGATAGCCTGGCAGGGTCGGAGAGGAGAAACAGCCTGAATTTTCTCCTGCTCACCATGCAGCTCGAACTGCAAGGAGCACGTTTGGGCGGGGGCCAGCTCGACCGGGATGCGTTGAACCGCATGGACTCTCTGGTCAGGCGCGCACAGGACATCCTCGCGTTCGATGCCCCGGCCCCGACGCAGAGTGGTTGTCCGCTGAGCCACGCCGACTGCCCGCTCTCCGGTAGCTGATCATGACCTCTGCCGGAGCAAGACGAGATGCCTACCGGGCCGGCCTGCGCGCCGTCGGCCGTGCGCCGGAGCCCGAGAAGGAATTACCGGAGATGGCGGTCAAGTCCTTCGATGCCCCAGCGACGCCGCCGAGTTCCATGCCCCAGATCCATCCTGCCTTCGACTGCTGCAACGACCCGCCGGTCGAGGGCGGCTTCTACCGCCGCGTCCAGTTCCTGCAGGACCGTCATGGCGAGGTCTTCGCCGTGGTCTTCGAGCGCACGGCGAAGAGCGAGGCGGTGCCGCAGGAGATGCGCCAGGTCACCACCAAGGCCAACGCGATCGCCACCGTGATCCGCCGGCGCCTGGCCAACCATGGCGACAAGCAGATGTGGCTGCACCTGCTCTGCGTCTCCAGCCGCCTGGGTACGGTTGGCCCCAACGCCGACCCGGAGGCTGCGCTCGAGAACCTGAAGAGCCTGGAGGAGATGCTGGTCCAGGCCGCCAGGCCGGTGCGCCAGAGCTACATCGAGACGCTCTTCCTGGTCTTTGCCGCCGTCTCGGTGGTCGCCTTCGCCCTCTTCACCTTCATCGACTATGCGGTCTCCGCCAAGCTCTGCACCGGCGACATCACCAAGGCGCTCTCCTGCGATGGCCTGCTGCGGTTTCTGATGATGCAGGCCACCACGATGATCGGCATCGCGCTGGGCGTCTTCTTCTCCGGCATCGTGCAGAACCGGGTGATCTCGCTGCACTCCCTGCTGCACTTCGACCCCGACGGCTTCAGCGCGCGCGAGCGACACATCTATGTCTGGGTGGTGGCGACCGCGGCGCAGGCGCTGATCCTCTTCAAGGTGCTGACCTTCGGCGTCGCCGGCGAGAACTTCGCCGACCTGCTGACCAAGCCGCTGCTGGGCATCCTCTTCGGCTTCGTCGTCGCCGTCTCCACCGAGGCGGTGGTGACCATGGTCTCCAAGGCCGGCACCCCAAAGGAGAAGTAGGCGCCTATCCTTCGGCGAAAGCCCGCGCCTTCAGCCCCTTCTGGATCTCGTAGATCGAGCCGCGGGCCGACGGCGGTGGGGCCGGGATGCGGATCGGCGTCGGCACCACGCGCGGCTCCAGGGTCGGGCGGCCGCAGAGCAGTTCCGCATCGAAAGCCTCCAGGGACTCGAAGGCAGAGAGGCTGCCGGCCAGCGGCCAAGCATCGGCCGCACGGATCTCGTAGAACAGCAAGCGGCGCTCGCGGGCCGAGCGGTTGGGGGCCGAGCCGTGCACCAGGCGCGCATGGTGCAGGGTGATCGCGCCGGCCGGCGCGGTCAGTGCCACCGCCTCGGCGGCGTCAAGGCCGCTCGCCGCCAGATCCATGGCGCCGACGAAGACGCCCTCGGCATGGTGGTCGTAGGTCGGCCCCTTGTGGCTGCCGGGAAAGACCAGCAGCGGCCCGTTCTCCGCCCCCATGTCGTCGATCACCACGCCGACCGCCAGCACGTCGTCGTTGGTGTGGGGATAGAAGGCCCAGTCCTGGTGCCACTCCACCGCAGAACCGTAGCCGGCTGCCTTCATGTTGAGCTTGGAGGTGTGCAGCCGCAGGTCCGGCCCCAGCAGATCGCGCACCGGAGCCAGGATGTGGTCGGTCAGCATCAGCCGCCGGAAGAGCTCGGAGTGACGGTTCGGCGTCTTGATCCGCCGCACACGGGGCGCCTCGGGGAGGTGGCTGTTCTCCAGGTCGATCTCGGCGTCGGAGGCCGTCATGCCGCGCGCCTTCTCGAGGTAGCGGGCGATCTCTCCGCGGATCTCGGCCAGCAGGGCCGCGGGAATGCGGTCCTCCAGGACCAGATAGCCGGTCTCTCGGTAGGCCTCGATCTGCGCCGGGCTCAAGACCTCTGCGGCCATCGCCTCTCTCCGTTATCTCCCGGCGCTGAGCTTAGTCCTTTGTCTAGCCGTAGACGATAGCCTCGATGCCGGTCACCTCGACACCGGCGATCAGGGTCGCGCCCTGCAGCAGCAGTAGGGTGTCCCGGCCGTAGCCGCCGTCGTAGGTCTCGCCGGCCAGCAGGTCGCCCTGGCTGGCGACCGAGAGCACGTCGTTCTCGTTGCCGCCGAACAGCGTGTCGATGCCGCTGCCGCCGAAGAGATAGGCCTCGTCGCTGGCACCGCCGTAGAGGATGTCGCTGCCGCTGCCGCCGTAGAAGTGGGAGTCGTAGCCGGCCCCACCCGAGAGCTTGTCGTCGCCCAGGCCGCCGTAGAGGAAGGCGTCGTCGTCGGCCCGGCCACTCACTCCGTCGTCACCGGTCCCACCGTAGAGGAAGCTGTCAACGCCGCTATCGCCGGCCACGAAGTCGTCCCCACTGCCGCCCGACAGCAGGCTGTCCGCCTGGCTACCGCCGAAGAGGGAATCGCGGTCGTTGCCGCCGAAGAGCGCGCCGTCCTCACCGAGCCCGCCGAAGATCCGGTCGGTGCCGCTGTCGCCGAAGAAGTAGGCATCGTCGCCGTCACCGCCCACCAGAAAATCCCAGGCCCGGCCGCCGAAGAAATAGCTGTCGTCTCCACCGCCTCCGGCCAGCAGGTCCTGGCCGGTCGCGCCGTAGAAAAAGCCGTCGTCGTCCGCCCGTCCGAAGATGCGGTCCGCGCCGCTGCTGCCGAAGAGGCTGGAATCGGCGCCGCCGTCGCCGAAGAGGAAGTCCGCCTTGGCTCCACCGTAGAGCCGGGCATCGTCGCCGGATCCGCCATAGACCCGATCGCGCCCGGCATCGCCGTAGACCCAGGTGTCCGCACCCGATCCGCCATAGACCAGGTCGTTGTCGTTGCCGCCGAACAGCCGCCGGTCGTTGCCGTCGTCGCCCGCGACCCTGTCGTTTCCGGCGTTACCCAGCAGCGAGACATCGCTTCCGGTGCCGCCGAAGAGGCTGTCGTCGCCGTCCTTGCCCAGCAGCAGGCTGTCGCCGCCCGCAGCTCCGTAGATCAGGTCCGCGTTGGACTGGCCGTAGAGGCGGTCGGACCCGCTGCCGCCGTCCAGGGTGTTGCTGCTGCTGGCGCCAGTGAAGAGATCGGCGCCGGAATAGCCGAAGAAGAGGTTGCGCGGGATTGCCGAGCTGCCGGTCAGCGTGTCGCCGCCGCTGCTTCCGAGGAAGTCGATCTCTTCGATCGAGATCAGCCGCACCCCGTCGATCAGTGAGGCGCCCTCGCGCAGGACCGCCGTGTCGCTGCCATCGTTTCCACTCCAGGTCTCGCCGGAGACCAACTCGGCCTGCGAGCGCGCGGCGATCGTGTCGGCACCGCTGTCTCCCCGCAGCCAGTCCTTGCCGAGGCCGCCGTAGAGCAGATCGGCCTGGCTGCCGCCGTAGATCGCGCCGAGGCCGTTGCCTGCGAAGCCGTCGTTGCCGTCTCCCATCTCGATGGTGTCGTTGCCGGCGCCGCCGAAGAAGAAGAGGTCGGTGCGGTGACTGCCGTAGAGCGTATCGTCTCCGGCATCGCCCGAAATAAAGCTGACATAGGCGTGATTCTGGGCCTGGCCGTAGATGGTATCGGCACCGCTGCCGCCATAGACGCCGTTGAAGAAGACGGTCCCGGCGTCGCCGGTGCCGAAGATGATATCGTTGCCGTCGTAGCCGCCAATCTGCCGGGCGCCACGGCCGCCGGCATAGATCCGGTCGTCGCCGGCCTCACCGATCAGCACGCTGTCGGTATCGGCGCCACCGAAGAGCAGGTCGTCGCCCGAGCCGCCGTTCAGCCGAGTGTCCTTATCGCTGCCGCCGTAGATCCTGTCGGCGCCCGACTTGCCGTAGAGGCTGGTGTCGCCGGCCCCCTCGCCGAAGAGCAGGTCGTCGCCGCGATCGCCGAAGAGGCTGTAGTCGGCACCGTCATCACCGTAGAGCCGGTCGTCGCCGGAGCCGCCGAAGATGCTGTGGTCGCGATCGTCGCCGCCGTGAAAGCGATCGCTGCCGGTTCCGCCGAAGGCCCGGTCATTGCCGCTCTTGCCATACAGGCTGTCGTCGCCGGCATCGCCAATCAGGGTATCGCCCGCGGCCCCGCCGTACTGCAGGTCGTTGCCGCTGCCGCCGTAGAGCGTGTCGTTGTCGCCCTTGCCGAAAGCCGTGTCGTTGCCGCTGAGCCCGAAGATCGTGTCCTTGTTGCCGCCACCGCTCAGCGTGTTGTTCTCTCCGGCAGTCCCGTAGATCACCGCCATGCCGTATGCCCCCTATCAGGTCAGGAGGGCGCCATTGTGCCCGAGCGGCGTGGCATTGGCACCCCCTGGCCGGTCGATTTCAGGGAGGAGAAGCGGCTCCCCGGCAGATGCCCGCCTAGTGAAAGTCCCGCGACTTCTGCAGCGGCGGTGGGCGGCCGCGGGGTGGGGCGCGTTGTTCGCTCTGCGGGCGGCGGACCTCGTCGGCATGGGCCAGCGCCGGCTGCAGGCCGCCGCGGCTGCGCCCCGGCTTGGGCCGGCCCGGTCCGCCCATGTCGGGCCGGATGCTCTCCTGCGCCCGTGCCTCCAGGCTGGCCAGGCGGATGGAGAGGTCCTCCAGGTGATCGGCCACCAAGTGGATGACACCCTCCTCCTTCTGCAGCCGCCCGGTCACCTTCAGCAGCGAGGCCTGCAGCAGGACCCGGCGATAGCGCTCGAAGGTCTTGGGCCAGACGATCACGTTGGCGACGCCGGTCTCGTCCTCAAGGGTGGCGAAGATCACGCCCTTGGCGCTGCCCGGACGCTGGCGCACCAGCACCAGCCCGGCGAAGCTGAGCCGGCGCCCGTCGGGGATCTCCTCGAGCGCTGCGGCCGGAACCAGGCCCTCGGCCGCCAGGCGCTCGCGCAGGAAGCTCACCGGGTGGGCGCGCAGGGTGAGCTGCAGCCAGCGATAGTCCTCCACCACCTGCTCGCCCTCGGCCAGTTCGGGCAGCTCCACCTCGGGCTCGGCCCCGCGCTCCTCCTCGCCGGCCGCAGCGAAGAGCGGCAGCGGCGCCGGCGCCAGGCCCTTCACCGCCCAGAGCGCCTCGCGCCGGGAGAGCCCCAGGCCGAGGAAGGCATCGGCCTTGGCCAGGTTCTCCAGGGTCGCGGCCTCGACCTCGCCGCGGCGCCAGACCTGGAGAGGATCGGCATAGCCGTTGCCGCGGCGCGCCACCAGGCGAAGGATCTCCTCCTCCTTCAGTCCCTTGACCTGGCGGAAGCCCAGGCGCAGCGCCAGCCCGCCGTCCTGACGCGGCACCTTCTGCAGCCGCGCCCGGCGCGCCTCTTCCGCCGGCGGGAGCCACCCCTCCCCCACCATCTCCAGGTCTTGGTCCCAGCCGCTTTCATTGATGCCTAAGGGAAGCACCTTTACGCCATGCTCGCGGGCATCGCGCAGGATCTGCGCCGGGGCGTAGAAGCCCAGCGGCTGGCTGTTCAGCAGGGCCGCGGCGAAGACCGCCGGATAGTGACACTTGATCCAGGCCGAGACATAGACCAGCAGCGCGAAGGAGCAGGCGTGGCTCTCCGGGAAGCCATAGGTGCCGAAGCCCTCGATCTGACGGAAACAGCGCTCGGCGAAGTCCTGCTCGTAGCCATTGGCGACCATGCCGTCGATGAACTTCTGCCGGAAGGTATGGATGGTCCCCAGGTTGCGGAAGGTGGCCATGGCGCGGCGCAGGCGGTCGGCCTCCTCCGGGCTGAAGCCGGCGGCGACGATGGCGATCTTCATCGCCTGCTCCTGGAACAGCGGCACGCCCAGGGTCTTGCCCAGCACCGCCTCCAGGGCGGCGGAGGGATAGGCGACCGGCTCCTTGCCCTGGCGGCGGCGCAGGTAGGGATGCACCATGTCGCCCTGGATCGGCCCCGGCCGGACGATCGCCACCTCGATCACCAGGTCGTAGAAAGTCCGGGGCTTGAGCCGCGGCAGCATCGACATCTGCGCCCGGCTCTCGACCTGGAAGACGCCCAGGGAGTCGGCGCGCGACAGCATCTCGTAGACCGCCGGGTCCTCGCTCGGCACGCTGGCCAGATCGAAGCGGCGGCCGCAGTGGCGTTGGATCAGCGCGAAGGCCTTGCGGATGCAGGTCAGCATGCCCAGCGCCAGCACGTCGACCTTGATCAGTCCGACGGCATCGAGGTCGTCCTTGTCCCACTCGATGACCGTGCGCCCGGCCATGGCCGCGTTCTCGATCGGCACCACCTCGCTCAAGGGACCCTCGGTGATGACGAAGCCGCCGACGTGCTGCGAGAGGTGGCGCGGGAAGCCGACGATCTGACCGACCAGCTCCACCAGCAGCGTCAGGCGCGGCTCGGCCGGGTTCAGGCCGGACTCGCGCAGGATGTCCTTGCCGATCCCCTCCAGGCTCCAGCCCCAGATGTTGGCGGAGACCGCCTCGATCACGTCGTTGCCCAGGCCCAGCGCCTTGCCGACGTCGCGCAGCGCGCCGCGCGAGCGGTAGCGAATCACGGTCGCGGCCAGGCCGGCGCGGCTGCGGCCGTACTTCTCGTAGATGTACTGGATCACCTCCTCGCGGCGCTCGTGCTCGAAGTCGACGTCGATGTCGGGCGGCTCGTCCCGGGCGGCGGAGACGAAGCGCTCGAACAGCAGGTCCATGCGCGCCGGATCGACCGAGGTGATGCCGAGGCAGAAGCAGACCGCCGAGTTGGCGGCCGAGCCACGGCCCTGGCAGAGGATGTCCTGCGCGCGTGCGAAGCGGACGATGTCGTGCACCGTCAGGAAGAAGCGGGCGTAGTCCAGCTCGGCGATGAGCTGAAGCTCGCGCGCCACCAGGCCGCGCACCTTGGCCGGGATGCCGCCGGGATAGCGCTCGGCCGCGCCGGCCCAGGTCTCCTGCTCCAGGGTCTGCTGCGGGTCGCCGCCCGGCGCCACCTCGGAGGGATACTCGTGCGCCAGGCTGTCGAGCGAGAAACGGGCGCGCGCCGCGATCTCCGCCGTCGCCGCCAGGGCATCGGGATAATCAGCGAAGAGCCGGGCCATCTCCGGCGGGCTCTTCAGGTGGCGCTCGGCGTTGGCCTGCAGGCGCCAGCCGGCCTCGTCGACGCTGACGCCCTCGCGGATGCAGGTCAGCACGTCGGCCAGCGCGCGCCGCGCCGGGACGTGCATGAGGACGGCGTTGTGCGCGACCGGAGGCAGCCCTACCCGCCGCGCCAGGGCCGCCAGCCCCGCCAGCCGCCGGCGGTCCTGCCCGCCGTAGCCGTGGCTCAGCCCCAGCCAGACATGCCCCTGCCAGATCTGCGCCAGCCGCTCGGCCACTCCTTCAAAAGCGGCATCGGGCCGCTCGGGTGGCAGCAGGACGAAGAGCTGACCCTCGGCGGCAGCCTCGACATCGGCCAGTTCCAGGGCACAATCACCCTTCACCGTACGCCGCTTGCCCAGGGTCAGCAGCGCCGAGAGCCGGCCGTAGGCAGCCCGATCCTCGGGAAAGCAGAGCAGCTCCAGCCCGTCGCGCAGCACCAGCCTGGCCCCCACCAGCAGCAGCAGACCCAGCTTCTTCGCCGCCACATGCGCACGCACCACGCCGGCCAGCGAATTACGATCGGCGATACCGATCCCGGCCAGCCCCAGGGCACGGGCGGTCGCCACCAGCTCATCGGCATGCGAGGCGCCGCGCAGGAAGGAGAAGTTGGTCATCACCCCCAGCTCGACGTAGCCGGGGCCATCGCCGGACATGCGGCCGCTCCGTTTTTGTTCTCTCTTTGTTCTAGACAAGATCGAAGCGAGAGTCGAGAGGCCTCCGGCCCTCCCCTGGCCGCATCAGATGGACTTGAGACACCTGGAGAGCGCCGCCTTCGTCTTCTTGCTCCTGATCGGAAAGATCGAAAAGAACCAAGAGAGCACGGCCGCGCGGTCGGCGGCTGCGGACCCGTGCCAGGCTGCCGCCGCGCTCTCGCACATCTGCGCCAAGGCATCCGCGGCCTCCTTCTTCCGGCCTAACCGGCACAGGGCGATCGCCTTCCATCCCGGCGTATCGACGATCACGTTGCCGGAGCGGTCGGCGGCGCGGATCGCCCCTTCGAAATCACCGACGAGACAGCGCAAGGTCGCGATGTGAGACCACTGGTAGTCGTGCAGCATGGAGGAGAGCGCCTCGACGCGCTCCAGCAGCTCGAGCGCCCGATCCAGGCGCCCCAGGTAGGCCATGCCGAGCGCCGCCGATACCAGGGTACTGGGATCGTTCGGGTTCAAGCCGACCGCAAGCTCGAAATGAACCTCGGCCTGCTCGTATTCCTGCACCAGCGCGGTGGACCAGGCCACGACCATCTGGTTGCGCGTATCGAGCGGGTCGATCTCCATCGCCCGCTGGCTGAGTTCGAGGGCACGCTGGCGTTCCTGCTCGTCCGCCTCGGCACCGGGCCAGATGAAGCGGCGCGAGTTCAGCACGCTCGCCAAGCTGGCATAGGCGGGCGCGAAGCTCGGGTCCTGCGCTATCGCGTACTCGAAACAGGCCTTGGCCTCGACCTCGGTCTCCGGCGACCAGAAGGTCAGGAGGTGCTCCCCCTTCAGCCAGGAATCGTAGGTGTCCAGGTCATAGGTCGGCGCCCCCAGGATGCGGGACAGGCGGTCCTGCGACAGGTAGACCTCCAAGGTCGAGGCGATCTTGCCCAGCAGGCGCGACTGCACGTGCGGCCAGCTCTCACGCGATACCGAGTAGGAATCGCTCCAGACGATCTTCCTGGTAGGAACCTCCTGCAGGGTGAAGACCACCTGCACATCCTGGCCGGCACTCGAGAGTTCGCCATTCAGCAGGTAGCTCGGCTCCAGCGAGGCACCGGATTCCGGTGCTTCGATCACGACCCACTCCCGGAACTTGGAGAGGCTGGCGATGAGCTCCGAGCGCAGACCCGTCACCGCATAGCCGAAACGTTCGCTACTGGTGACGAGGGGGGCGACGGCAATCACCGGACGGTGCGCCTCGCGCCCCTTCGCGCCGTCGGGCGCGCGTGCGACCGGCCGCTGCGTGTTGAGCGCACGCATGACCGCCACCGTCGCCGGGCTCGGTGAGATGCCGTAGTCATCCTTCAGGACTTGCTCCAGCCGCTCGTAGGCGCGCTTGGCAGCAGCGGCGTTGCCGACAGCGCCGTAGTGGCGGATGAGCTGCCGGACCGCCTGCTCGTGGCTGGGCTCCACCAGGGTCAGCACGGAGGCGGCATGGCGCAAGGCCGGATCGTCCAGATCGAAGCGGTCGAGCAGCGCCTCCAGCCCTGCGACGACCTGCTCGTGCAGATTGTGCCGCGTGACCTTGAGCCAGGCATTGAACAGACGGCTCACGTCCTCGAAACCGAGCAAGACCGAGGCCGCCAGGTCGGGGCGTTGCTGCAAGAGAACGTCGACCTCCCCCCGCTCCAGCTTCTCCAGCACGTTGCCGACATCAATGGAGAGCCGGTCGCAGCGCAAGGCAAGCATGCTGCCACTACGCTGGAGGGCGCCGCTGCTGGCGCGCTCGAGCGCGCGCTGCGCCTGTCTGATCGCAGAGTTGAGCGCACGGCGGGCCTGCTCCATGGTCCGGTCGGGCCAGAGCAGGGTCGCCAGGCGGTCGAGCTGCTCACGGTTGCCGGGCACCACGGCAAGATAGCCGAGGAGCGCCTGGGTCATGCGCGAGCGCAAGGCGATCGGGTGGTCGTCGTCGCTGCGGATTTCGAAGCCGTCGACGACGGAGACCCTTGCCTCCTTGACCTTGGTCGCGCGCCTTCCGGTCACCGGTGGGCCCACATGATAGAGCGACTGCGGTTCGGGCAGGTTCTTCAGATGGTGCCGTCCGGCGAAGTTGAAGCTGTAGGGTGCACTGTTGCGCAGCGCCAGAAAGACCTCCTGCGTGACGCAGAGACCGCCTGGCTTCGCCTGCCCCTCGACCCTGGAGGCGACGTTCACCGCATGGCCGAAGACATCGCCGTCCTGCCGGTAGACCTCTCCCATGTGAACACCGATGCGGAAGCTGCCGACCTCCGGCTGTTCCGGCGCGAGCCCGGCCACCGCATTCTGGACTTCGATGGCGTAGTCGACGGCAGCAGAGGCACTATCGAAAAGAACCAGGACACCGTCACCCAGAGTCTTGATGAACTCGCCGCCATAGTGAGGGCATTTCTCTTTAAAGATGTCAAAACAACGCGCGACATAGGTAAGTGTTGCGTTCTCATCCTCCGCAACCAGCTTGCTATACTGCGCCAAGTCGGCGAACAATATCGCGTTAAGGGTCGGATGCAGGTCATCCGACTGAAGACAAGCAATGCTCTTGTCGTCTTCCGACATGGGCGGGCCCCCACCTCCGGACTTGGCCTTGCTGCGGGCGTGCGAGTGAATCCTATCATGACAGCGGCAGACGAGCGACACCCTAGCCACGCGGCCGACTGCTTCGACCTCGTGGCGCTGCCGGTTGAAGCGGGTCCGTTGCATCTGACCCTCGCCTTACCCGGTCGTCGCCTGCTCGATCGGCCGGACTTCCCGGCGGCAGCCGCTCCCGCGTCGGGCCGAATCGCCAGCGGTCGCGGCCTCAACGCAGACGCCGCTGCCGCGAGCGGGCTTGGCGAGGCCATCGAGCTGGTGAGCTGCTGCGCCTGGGGCGACGAGGACCTGGTCAGCGCGCGTGCCGAAGACCTGGGCATCGCCGCCCTCTGGCCGACAGCCTTGAACGGCCTGAGCGGCCAGCAACTTGCCGAACGGGACCTCTGGAACCGGCGGTACCAGGACTATGACTGGCGCCCCAGGCCCTTTGCTGAGCGGAGCCTGATCGACTGGCTTCGCGTCGAAGACGCCTTCGGCGGTCCCGAGGCCTACCTGCCGGCCGATTTCGTCTTCATCGGCCGCCGTCAGGCGGGCGACCCGCAGGCCGTGGCGCTGGGTGACAGCAACGGCTGTGCCAGCGGCCCAACTCCCGAGGCGGCCAAGCTGGCCGCGCTGCTGGAGCTGATCGAGCGCGATGCGACCGGCCGCTGGTGGTACGGCCGCCGCCGGCGCCCACCGATCGAGCCGGCGCAGCTGCCGCTCCCCGGCACACTTCTGGCCTGGCTCGCAGAACGCCCGCGGCGCAGCCTCCTATTCGATATCACCACCGATCTCGGGGTCCCGGTTCTGGCGGCAGTCTCGGCCAACCCGCAGGGGCAGGAGGTGGCGTTCGGCTTCGCGGCGCGGCTGGACTGGAACGCAGCTGCCGAGGCCGCCCTGACCGAAATGCTGCAGATCGAACGGTCGCTCGAGATATCCGCCCTACTGGGCGAGGCTACCGGCCACTGGGCGGACTGGAACAGGGCCGTCAGCCTCGCCACGCCGCCGCTGGACGCAGCGCTGAGAGAAGGGGGGCGCCGCCCGCCACCGGTTCCCATCGGCTGCGGCAAGACGATGGCTGACCTCCTGGCAGCGCTGCAGGCCGGCGCAGTCCCTCTCTATTTCGCGGAGATGACCAGAGCGCACTTCGCAGTTCCGGTCTTCCGCGCCGTTTCGACCGGTCTCTGCCACTTCAAGCCGCGCTTTGACCGGCCACGGCTCTTGCAAGAGGACGCGCGCGACTGCGCCAGCGACCGCACCGCCCCCGGCGCGCAGGTTCCCCTGCTCATCTAGAGCCGCGATACGCCCGGTCGACGCCCGGGACGGGACTGATCAATCGATGAGGCAAAAGGAGAGCTGCCTCGATTACGCGCAAGCATGGTTTCGCCCGAAGGCAAGGCAACCCTGTTGCCACCCGGGTTGCAATGAGGATGTAAACTCGTTATAGTCGCATCGCGTAATATAATTAAATCTGTAACACGTTCCCATTCGGGAGGACTTGAAGCGATGGCTAGAAATCTGATGGCTGCATTGACTCTTTGCGCTGTAGCGACCGCCCTGGCACCGCAGGCCGCAAACGCACAAGAAGGCGGATGTGATCTGCGTGACTATGCGAACTTCTTGAACCGATTTGTGCTGCGAGACCCGAGCATCCCAGGTGTTCCGGACCCGTCAGGCAAAGCCGCCGCCTCAGAAGGCGAGACGTGGCCAGCCACCCAGAAACTCGGCTTCGAAGTAGGCGTTACAAGCATTTCCCTTTCACCTCCTACCGCAACAGTCCACTCCAAACAAATAAAGAATGATCAAGATGTCGTCGTTAAGATGACCGACTCCTATCCTATTGTGGTTTGCACGATGCCGTGGACCATCACATTTGTGGAGGCTGTAAAGAACTCCGTCGGACAAGACACTCTGCAGTTCACCTTCACGCCAAGGGGTGCAGAACACTAGAACTCCGACTGAAGACGCACGCCTTAGGAGAGCGGCCGTTACCGCATAGCAGAACGCGACCGTGATCATTCAATTGGCAGGTATCGACACGCGGCCCCACCGCCGCGGTATGAAGCAGGCGCTTGCCTTGTTGGCCTGGCGCCCTTGAGCAGACGGTCTGGAAAGTCAAACGGCCGATCCACGATCGCCGGTTGACATGTCGACCTGCGGCATACCCTCTGTACGCCCGCTTTCGTCGCCGCAGGCTTCGCCCAAGACCCAAAGCGCGTCTATCAGCGCCTCGCAGATGCCGGGAAACCGCCGAAAGCCCCCCCTGACCGCTCTCGTGCAAAAGCTCATGATGTCCACCAACGCAGGTCTCAGGGATAGCCGACGCTGCAGAACTGCTGGGCCTTGACCACCACGGACCACTCTAAAACGGATCGCGATCGGTTGGACTCACCTGACAGCGTGAATCCGCTCTATCTTTCAGAGGTGTAGGGCAGGATTCAGACGTCAGATCGTCTCGATCTGACATCATCCAGTTCTAGCGGCAGCGGGTCAGCAGCATGATGCCGAGAAGAAAACGCGTCGCCTTGCCCTGGTCTTGGTCATAGAGGTCGTGGACGATTTTCGCATACTTGTTCAGATAGTCGATCCCGAGAGTCGTCTCCGCAGGGTTGTTGGGCGGAATGGGCACCGTCACCTTGGAAGGCCCCTGCCCGGGTGTCCGCCTCTCGTCCGGGTCGCCGTTGATCTTGCAGTTGGAGTTGTCGATCGCCTCCGTCGCCCCGGTCGAGATCTCCTGCGTGACGGTCCAGGCCAGGTCACCATCCGGTCCGCTGCGAACCAGTTCCTGGATACGCTCGGGCCGCTGCGGCTTCGGCAAGGCCTTGTAGGCAGCGAAGTTCCCGGGCTCCTCGAACAGGTTCTTCACGAAGTTGATGTAAGCCTCCGGGATCGGATCGCCTGCGATGTCGGTTATCTTTAGCTTGGCCATTGACCTCACTCCTTCGACAGGACCTGATCGATGCGATAGAGCAGGTTCTGATTGGTCGAGAACTCGATCAGATCGGGCATGGTGAAGATCGCGTCGGATCGGGACGGCAAGAGCGGCTTCCAACCTTCGTGGTCGAGGATGGAGTCCTCACCGGCGGCGATCGCGGCGTGCAATGTCTCGACCAGCATGCGGCTGCCGAAGGGCCCAAGACGCTGCCCCTGTTCCAGGACCTCAGCCTCTTTCAGCACGTAGTACCAAAGCGGGGTGGCCTCGCCGAGTGCGCGGTGCTCACGAAAGACTGCCTTGACGGGCTCTGCCTCCCCCTCGACCAACTGCTCCTCGGTGAGCAGAGGGACCGGCGGGTCGACCCCTGCTGCATTGACCTGGGCGATGGCAGTCTGTGCCGAGACCAGGTTCAGCGAGCGTCCCCGACAGAGGGTCACCTCCGCCAGGTTGAAGGTGCCCGGCGGGTCCTTCGCCCGATCGCAAGGAGCCCTGCTTTGTAGGCAGGCCGGCAGCCCGTAGAGCGGCGCGGCCAGGGCCGTGTCGATCCGGGCGGCGCGCATGGGCGGTTCCCGCTGGCCGGAGCCGACCCAGTCGGAGAAATCGAACAGCGCCCCCCAGTCAGTCACCCAGATCCTCTGCAAGCCACCGCCGTTGGATGCCAGCCTGTCGCCGGAGTGGGTATAGCTCTGACTCATGAGGTCGGCCAGACCAACCTGCCTGCCGAGCCGCGTGTTCCAGCGCTCGTAGCCCTCGCGGATCATGCCGTGGCCGAAGCGCCCGAGCGCCACGGCGAATTCGATCGGAAACCAGTCGTGCCGCTTGCTCCCATCCTTGTCGACCAGGGCACGCCCTTCGTTCAAGACGGCCGCATAGACGTCATCACGGGTGAGGCGCGGTAGGTAATCGTGGAGAACCATCGACTGAAAGTGCTGCAGCCAGACCTTCCGAACCAGGCCGAACCACTGCTTCTCATGTGCTGCCACCGGGATCGGGCAGCCGCTTCCCAACCAGTCCGCGATCGCGTTGTAGAACTTGATCATCAGGACGTGACACTGGGCAAGCGGCAGGAAATCGTCGTTGCGGTCATCGCAGATGAGGGGGCGCCCGAGCTCCGGCCCCTCTTCGAGGCGCGGCAGGTCCTCCAGCAGGGCGACACCGCCGCCACGCGTGCAGCCCAAGCGCAGCCTGTTGCGTGCATCTCTGATGTCGGGCGTCTCCACCTCCGGCCGTTCGCACAGAACGCTGTCGAGATCGAGCGCCGGTGTCCGAAGGTTCTGCGGGTTCCCGGAATCGAGACCACTTCCGTAGGTCACGTCATGAAAGATGAACTGGCCGAGATAGGTGTATCCGGCCGGGATGTCGCTCTCCGCCTGCGGTCGCCGCCCTGCAGCCATCGCCGCGGCCAGGGCCTTGAGCGCCGCGTCCCCCGGCAGCGCGTCGGGCTGGGCAAAGCCGAAGAGGTGCGCGTAGGCAGGGCCGCTGTTTTGCCCTTTCCCGAGAAAGCCCTTAAGCCCCGCCTCGCTGAAAGGACCGGACCGTGCCCCTTGACTCGAGACAACGAAGAGACCCTGGTCTTCACGCACCAGGTAAAAATCCGCTGCATGACCGCCCATTGGACCCCTCCACTCTATTAAGAGCCCATTAGATCAGTATGCCACAGCCTCTATCGCTGTCAAGTCAACCGCATATTAAACACTTATTGATTGCCGTCCGAACAAAAGCGCGTTGGGTTCTTAATCTTTAACATACCGTTTTCATTGAACGATCAGTCTTTATCCTGGAGACAAGCCTCCGGCCTGCCCTGCACGGCCGACAAGCGGACCGGGCAGCGGCAGGCCGGTGACCTGGGCACGAAGCGTCAGTTGCCCGTCGGGAGCGGCAGGGAGAAGCCGTCCTTCGCAAGGTGCTCGCGGAGGTACTGGAAGCGCTGATAGCCGCTCAAGGTGATCGGACCGGTGTAGGTCTCGCTCTGCAGCTTCCGCGGCGGATAGTCGATATAGGTCTTCATCAGCTTCTTCGTCGCCTCGTTGCCTGGGATCAGCGCCCAGGTATGCTCCGTGAAGGTGGTCATGAAGATGTCGTAACGCTCCTGCGGATCCTGCCAGAGGTCGAAGACCTGCGGCACGGTCGCGACGTAGCTCTCGGCACCCTTCCAACCCAGGTTGGTGTCGACGGCAAGCCCGCCGGTCGCCTGACCATCGTCGCCACGCAGGTTGTAGACGATCTTGAACTGGCCGGTGCGGATCGCACCAGGGGAGAGCTCGTTCTCGGTGAAGTAGAACCAGGTGTCACGGTTCGACGGACCGGCCCCGGTCAGCACCGGCGTCATGTCGATGCTGTCAAAGATGATCGGCTGGCCCTCGCGGTCCTTCTTCGGCAGCTCGATCCCGGCCACGGAGGCAAAGGTCGCCATCAAGTCCAGGCCGCCGACGATATCGTCGCTCTTCGAGTGCGCGGCCACCTTGCCAGGCCAGCGCACGAAGGCCGGAACCCGGTTGCCGCCTTCACGCACCGTGCCCTTGGTGCCACGGAAGGGGGTGTAGCCGGCATCGGGGTAGACGTCCTGCCAGGCACCGTTGTCGGTGGTGAAGACCACCAGGGTGTTCTCGGAGAGCCCCAGGTCGTCCAGCTTCTTCATGAGGTTGCCGACGTGCGAGTCGAGCTCGACGATCGAGTCCGCATACTTGGACTTGGCTTCGGATTTATGGATGAAGTCCGGATGGGGAAGGTTCGGCTGGTGCACCTTCATGAAGTTGACGCTGATGAAGAAGGGCGCGTCGGAGGTCTTCGCGTCGTCCAGGAACTCCAGGGCCGCCTTCTCGATGTAGGCGTCAAGGTAGGGAATGCCGACCACACCCTTTTCCGGCGTGTCGACATACTCACCATTGACCTTCCAGTCCTCCTTCGGCTTCTCGCCGGCCTTGCCCGAGAGCGCGCCCTTGGTCACCGAGGCGAACATCTCCCGCAGCTTGGGATCCATGTCCGGGAACCACTTGGGGTCGGTGTAGGTGTAGGCGTTCAGATGGTAAAGCAGGGCGTACTTCATCTCGTCGTAGCCCTGCGCGTTGGGCAGCGCATAGTCCGACTCGCCCAGGTGCCACTTACCGGTGAAGTAGGTCTTGTAACCGGCCTGCTTCAGCACCGAGGCCAGGGTCCACTCGGCCGCCGGCAGACCGCCGCCCTGGCCCTGGAAGGCCACGGTGGTCATGCCGCTGCGGTTCGGGATCCGGCCGGTCTGCATCGCGGCACGGCCCGGCGTGCAGCTCGGCTGGGCGTAGAAGGAGGTGAACATCATTCCCTCGTCCGCCAGCTCGTCCAGGTTCGGCGTGGACATGCCGCGCGCCCCGCCGCCGAGATAGGCACCCAAATCGCCATAGCCGACGTCGTCGCCGACGATCAGCAGGATGTTGGGCTTGCTGCCGGCCACCGACGCTGCGTCGGCCTTTTCTTGCGCTGCCACCGGCAAGGCCGCGGAAACGGCAAGCGCGACAAGAATTGAAGCCCCGCTCAAGAGCCTTGGCAAGCGCAGTCGGCCTGCCGCTCCATTCATAGAACCTGGAAGCATCTTTATCCTCACTCCTCCTAGCAGGCCTAAAGCACCCGGACGCATCACGCAAAACCCGGCACCTTAGCACTCACATGCTGAAGCGAAAGAATGTTCCAGGTCCTACCAGGCTTCTTTGCATTTTGCGTCGAGACGAGGAATCGAAGCAGAGGCCGCCGCCCTACCCTTCCCCCCGCAACTCTACCCGGCGGATCTTGCCGGAGATCGTCTTCGGCAGCTCGGTCACGAAGGTCACCTTGCGGGGGTACTTGTAGGGTGCGGTCTGGGCCTTGCAGAACTCCTGGATCTCGGCCGCCAGCGCCTCGCCGGGCTGATGGCCGGCAGCCAGGATGATGTAGGCCGAAACGATCTGGCCGCGGATCGGGTCGGGCTCGCCGATCACCGCGCTCTCGGCCACGGCGGGATGCTCCAGCAGGGCGCTCTCGACCTCGAAGGGACTGATGCGATAACCGGCCGAGCTGATCAGATCGTCGGCGCGGCCGACGAACCAGAGATAGCCCTCCTGGTCCATCCGTGCGGTGTCACCGGTGTAGTACCAGCCGTGCCGGAAGCTGGCGCGGTCCAGCCCATCGCCGGTGTAGTAACCCTCGAAGAGGCCGGGCGGCCAGGGATCGGTCAGCTTGACCCCGACATGGCCGATCTCGCCCACCGACACGACCTGCCCCGCGTCGTCGATGATCTCGATCTCGAAGCCGGGAACCGGCCGGCCCATCGCACCCAGCTTCACCGGCTGGTCGGGGAAGTTGGCGACGATGTTCACGGTCTCGGTCTGGCCGTAGCCATCGGCGATGGTGGTGCCGGTCGCCTTTTGCCAGATGCGGATGACCTCCGGGTTCAGCGGCTCGCCGGCGCCCAGCGAGCGGCGCAGGCCCGAGAGGTCATAGGCCGAGAGGTCGTGCTGCGCGAAGAGGCGATAGACCGTCGGCGGCGCGCAGAAGGTAGTCACCCCCAGCTCCTTGATCAGCCGCAGGTGCAGGTCGGCGTCGAAGCCCGAGCCGTCGTAGAGCACCACGGTCACGCCCAGCAGGAACTGCGGGAAGAGCATGCCCCAGGCCGCCTTGGCCCAGCCGGTGTCGGTCAGGGTCCAGTGCACGTCCTCCGGCTGCAGGTCCATCCAGAAGAGCCCGGTGGAGGCATGCGCCAGGCCGTAGCCGTGGTTGCGCGGCACCATCTTCGGCAGCGCCGTGGTGCCGGAGGTGAAATAGACCAGCATCATCTCGTCGGCCCTGGTCCTGACCCGCTCGGCCTCCGGAATCTCGTCCGGCTGGTCCGCCGTCAGGGCCTCCAGTGTGGTCCAGCCCTCGCGCGGCGGGCCGATGACGATGCAGTGCTTCAGGCTGGGGCACTCGGCGCGGATCTGATCGACCTTGGCGCAGTGCTCCGGCGAGACGATGACGGTGGAGGCGCCGGACTGCTGGATCCGATAGGCCAGGTCCTTGGCGGTCAGCAGAGTGGTGCCCGGCATGGCCACGACGCCGGCCTTGATGCAGCCGAAGATCACGTCATACCACTCGGGAATGCGGCCGGCGACCAGGCAGGCGAAGTCGCCGCGCTTCACGCCCAGCGCCTTCAGGCCAGCAGCCACGCGGCTGGAGCGGCGGGCGAGGTCGCCGTAGCTGAGCCGCGCCCGCACCTCCCCGTCGGCGGCGACCGCGATCACCGCGGTCTTGTCAGCCTCCCGCGCGCGACGGTCGATGACGTCGAAGCCGAAGTTGAAGTGCTCCGGAATCTCGCAGCGATAGTCCCGCCGGGCCTCGGCATAGGACCGCGGCACCCTCATGAAGGCGTACATGGTGGTTCCTCCCAAAGACAGGTCGCGGCTGCCGGACTGCCTTGCCCAAGATTTCTCTAGCCGCGGTTCCGCCCTCTTCCTTGCAGGCGAAAGCTGCTGGGCGCAAGCCCCAGCCGCTTGCGGAAGCTGCCGGCCATGTGGGCCTGGGAGGAGAAGCCGGTCCGATAGGCGATCGCGGCCAGCCCGTCGGCCGACTCGGCGATGAGCCTGCGCGCCCGGGCCAGGCGCCGCTCCAGGATGTAGTCGTAGGGAGAGGTGCCGCAGGCCGCCTTGAACATGCGCGAGAAGACCGCCGCGGAGAGACCGAGTTCGCCGGCCAGCATCTGCACGGTGAGCGCCTCGCCCAGACGCTCCTCGATCATCTCGCTCACCCGGCGGAAACGCCGCGGCGTCATCCATCCGGCCTCCCGGCGCTGTGGCAGAGGTCCCGCCGCGGCAGCCGCGATCCGGCCCTCCAGACAGACGACCGCCTGCTCGACCTCCAGCAGGCCGCCGGGAGCGCCCAGCAACTGCCGGCGCAGCCGCTGTGCCGCTGCAATCGAAGCCGGGTCGACGAGATCGCCAATCCGCCGTTCCGGCAGCGCCACCGGCGCTCCCTCGAAGAGGATGCGCAGGTACTCCCCGCCCCTGGGCGAGCTGGAATAGACCTCGCAGCCGGGCGGAACCCAGGAGAGATGGTTCGGCCGGGCCACGAAAGGCTTGCGGTGGTCGCTGGCGAAGGCGTGGGTGCCGGACTGGGCCTCGAAGGCGAAGCCCAGGATGCCATGCTCCGGCGCATAGCAGGCCTCATAGGCCATCGCCGGCAGCAGCTCGACGGACCAGCACCCCGCGAGCCGGGCGCCGTGCGGCGGCTCCTGCGAAGGGTGGGTTTGAGCGGACTGGTCCATGGCACCCCTTCTACCATGCGGCCGATCTCGTCCGGTAGGAGCAAGCCTGCGCAGGACGCGCTTTAGGTCAGGATCTTGAAAGCCCACCGGCCGCGCCGGGCGCTAGATGGAGAGACGGCCGCCCGTCTGGGCGCCCCTCCGCCCCTGGTAGGTTCAAGGACAAGACCATGCCATTGCTCTCCGCCGACGACATCGAGGCCGCCTTCGCCGTGGTGCGTCCGCATGTTCCGGAAACCCCCAGCCACCACTGGCCGCTGCTGTCGCGCCGCGTCGGTGCCACGGTCCTGGTAAAGCACGAGAACCACACGCCGACCGGCTCCTTCAAGGCGCGCGGCGGGCTGACCTACCTGGCCGGCCTGCTGGGTTCCGGCCCGCGCCCCAAGGGCCTGGTCACCGCCACCCGCGGCAATCATGGCCAGTCGGTCGCCATCGCCGCCGGCCAGGCGGGCCTGCCCGCCGTGATCGTCGTGCCAGAGGGGAACTCGACCGAGAAGAACGCCGCCATGGCGGCCTTCGGCGGCGAGGTGATCATCTGCGGCAAGGACTTCGACGAGAGCCGGGCCGAGGCCGCGCGGATCGAGGCGGAGCGCGGCTATCACTTCATCCCCTCATTCCATCGCGACCTGGTGGCCGGCGTGGCGACCTATGCCGCCGAGCTGTTCCGTCAGCAGCCCGACCTCGACCGGGTCTATGTCCCGATCGGCATGGGTTCCGGCATCTGCGCGGTGATCACGGTGCGCGACCTGCTAGGCCTGAAGACCGAGATCGTCGGCGTGGTCGCAGAGGCAGCCCCCGCCTTCGCCCTCTCCTTCGAGGCGGGCAAGCCGGTCTCCACCGCCAGTGCCGCCACCTTCGCCGACGGGATCGCCTGCCGCGACCCGCAGCCCGAGCCGGTGGAGATCATCCGCGAGGGCGCGGCCGAGGTCGTGCGGGTCAGCGAAACCGAGATCGCCGAGGCCGTCCGCCTGCTCTACGGCGCGACCCACAACCTGGCCGAGGGCGCCGGCGCCGCTGCACTGGCGGCGCTGCTGAAACAGGGGCCGGGCAAGGCCGAGCGCGTCGCGGTGGTCCAGACCGGCGGGAACATCGACCGCGCCTGGTTCGTGAAGATCCTCGCCGGCGAGACACCGGGGGGGTGATCGCGTGCCGGAGCTGCTGGTATCCCTGGCGACCTTCGCCCTGGTCGCCACCCTCTCGCCCGGCGGCGCCACCACCCTGGCGACCGCCTCGGGCCTGCGCTTCGGGCTGCGCCGCAGTCTACCGCTGATCGCCGGCATCGCCCTGGGGCTGGGGTCGCTGGTGGCGCTGGTCTCGACCGGCCTGGGTGCGGCGGTGCTGGCCTATCCGGCGCTGGTGACGGCGCTGCGCCTGATCGGCACGGCCTACTTCCTCTGGCTGGCCTGGCGCATCGCCAAACAGGGCGCGCCGAAGACGGCCGCCGGGTCTCCCGGCAAGCCGATGGGGCTGGTCACCGGCTGCCTGCTGCTCTGGGCCAACCCCAAGGGCTGGAGCATGGCGGTCGCCACCGCGGCGGGCTTCGCCGGTCTCGCCAACAGCCCGCTGGTGCTGGCGCTGGTCCTGGGTGGGGTCTTCCTGGCCACGGCCTCGTTCTCGCTGACGCTCTGGTGCACGGCGGGCGCCTGGCTCGGCCGGATCCTCAGCAGCGAGCGCCAGTGGCGTAGCGTCAACCTGCTGCTCGCCGCCCTCCTCCTGGCCTCGGTGCTGCTGCTCTGGCGTTGAGCCTCAGCCCGGCGGGGTGAAGCGCAGCGAGAGGCAGGACATGCCGCCGTCCAGCTTGGCGGCCTCGCTGTTGCCGATCTCGCGTACCTTGTAGCCGGCTTGGTCCAGGGCCTCGACGGTGCGCGGAAAGCCGGCCGGCAGCAGCACCAGGTCGTTGAAGCGGATCGCGTTGGCCGCGGCCTCCTCGCCGGCGGCGGTGTGGATCACCCGGTAGTCCGCAAAGCAGCCGCTGGCGTCCAGCCGCTCGGTCGCCAGGATGGTCTCCTCGTCCAGCAGCGAGCAGTCGGTCTTGAAGTGCAGCACGCCCGCCGGCGTCTCCACCACCCTGACCGGGCGGTCGATCGGCTCCAGCAGGCGGGTCAGCTCCGCCACCCCCTCCGCATCGGTGCGGTCCGAGAGGCCGACCAGGATCTCGCGCTCGGTGGTGAGGATGTCGCCGCCCTCGATGAAGCCCGGCCCCTTGATGTAGAGCACCTTGGGATAGAGCGCCTCCAGGTTCGGCGCCATCGCCGCCGCCTCGCCCAGGCGCGAGGGCGCGCCGGGCCGCATGATCACCGCCACCGAGGGCAGGCAGAGCGCGGTGTCCTCGACGAAGACGGAATCGGGATAGGCCTCCAGCGCCTCGAGCTGGATCACCTGGGCGCCGGTGGAGCGCAAAGCCGAGATGTAGTCGTCGTGGTCGGCGCGAAAGCGGTCCAGGTCCGGCGCGCCGCTGTCGACCGCGCGCAGCCCCTTGACCGCGGAGGCCGAGGGCGCGCGGACGATGGCGTGGGTGAACTGAAAGGAACGGTACATGGTCTGCTCCGAGGGGCCTCAGCCCTGCTGCGGATGAGTCGGACCCAGCGGCATGAGGCGGATGCCGGGACGCAACCGCTTGTAGTCCAGCTTCAGGTGATCGACGGGATTGGGGCCGGGTGCAGCCACCACCAGGATGGCCTCGGCAATCGGGGTGAAGTCGGCGCGGAAGTGGACCGAGGACTTGAGCCCCAGGATCGGCGCCTCGATCGGCTCGACCCCCAGGTGGCGGAACATCTCCTGGTCGGCCGCCTGGGTCTTGCGGCTGCAGAGCGCCACCTTCACCCCGCCGACCTCCAGCAGGGCCATCGGCCCCAGTTCCATGCGGCTGCCCAGATAGAAAGGTCCGGTACAGGTGAAGCGGCCGTCGCCCAGCTTGACCACCCGCGCCTCGGTCTCGAAGGGTTCATGACCCGGAATGCCCGACTTGGCGCCCAAGGTGAAGCGCGCGCTGGCGCCCTCGCCCAGGGCATGGGCCTGGGCCGCGCTCTCGGCATCGGCCAGAAGGCCGAGCACCGCGCCCTCGGCGCCCTGCGCCACCAGCGCCTGCAGCAGGCCGACGGTGTCGCCATTGCCGCCGGCGCCCGGGTTGTCCTGGGTATCGGCCAGCACGATCGGCTTTTCGGCCGCCGCGGCCAGCTTCAGGGCCTCGGCCACGCCCTCCTCGGCGCTATAGATCTGCGAGGCGAAGCGCGCCTCCTCACCGCTCACCAGGTCGGCCAGGTGAGCGACCAGGCGCTCGGCTTCGACCTCGGTGTCGGCATAGGCCAGCACGGTGGGACCACAGACCGGCGTGTCTGCCGGCGAGAAGCCACAGGCGAAGGAGAGCGCCGTGCCGGTCTCGCGCTCCAGCTCGGCCAGCGCACGGTAGAGCCCGGCGGCCGGCTCCTGGTCGGTGCAGCCGGCGGTGAGCGGGATCAGGAAAGGGATCTGGCGATAGCCACGGTACTGCAGACCGCCGGCCAGCAGCCGGTCAAGCAGGGCCGCCGCACGCGCCCCGGTCTCGGCCATGTCGATGTGGGGATAGGTGCGGTAGATGGTCAGCAGGTCGGCCTCCTCGGCCATCTCCAGGCTGACGTTGGCATGGAGGTCGAGCGAGACCACGATCGGCAGGTCCGGCCCGACCTGCATGCGCAGGCGGCGCAGTAGCTCGCCCTCCCCGTCCGGCAGATGCTCGGCCACCATGGCGCCGTGCAGATCCAGGTAGAGCGCATCGATCGGCCCGGCCACGGCCAAGCGGTCGGAGATCTTGCCGGCGATGGTCTCGT
Source organism: Rhodospirillaceae bacterium N.6G (assembly GCA_046233115.1). GTDB lineage: Bacteria > Pseudomonadota > Alphaproteobacteria > Kiloniellales > JACOMY01 > JACOMY01. Next base: position 156,701 of record JBJXHM010000004.1, read on the forward strand.
AGGCGCGCTCGGTCACCACGTCGGAGGGCTCGGCCGCGGCCCAGGCCAGCCCGACCAGCTCATGCCCGGCGCCGCGCGCGGCCTGCACGAAGCCAGCCACCGGCAGGTTGATGCCCTCGGTACCGGAGAAGACCGCATCGCCCTCCAGCAAGCCCGGCCAGCCGCCCCCGGTCACGAAAGCGTCGAGGTCGGCCTTGGTGGGGGCGAAGGTGTTGGTCTCGTGCTGGAAACCGCCGACGGCGATCCTGGCCATACCGTTCTCCTGTTCGATCCTCAGCTCATCTGATCAGACGATAGTTTGGGACGAAGGCGGGTCCGAAATGCAAGAGGGGCGCATGACGCGCCCCTCTCACGGACTATCCGCAAAAGGCCGTCAGATATCGGCGTAGCAGCGCTTCTCGCCCTTGGCGCCGGGGTGTACCACCGCACCCTGCTCGGCCGAGCCGACGGTCTGGGCATAGCGCCAGATGGCGCCGGAGCCGAAGTCGCTCTCGCGCGGCTGCCAGGCCTTGCGGCGCTCGGCCAGCTCCGCGTCGCTGAGCTCCACCTCGATGGTGCCGGCGACGGCGTCGATCTTGATGATGTCGCCGTCCTTCACCAGGCCGATGGGGCCGCCGACCGCAGCCTCCGGCCCGACATGGCCGATGCAGAAGCCGCGGGTGGCACCCGAGAAGCGGCCGTCGGTGATCAGCGCGACCTTGTCGCCCATGCCCTGGCCGTAGATCGCCGCCGTGGTCGCCAGCATCTCGCGCATGCCGGGACCACCCTTCGGCCCCTCGTAGCGGATCACCAGCACCTCGCCTTCCTTGTAGTCGCGGCGCTCGACGGCGTCGAAGCAGTCCTCCTCGCGGTCGAAGCAGCGGGCCCGGCCGGTGAAGCTCTGCTTGGCCATGCCGGCGACCTTCACGATGGCCCCCTCGGGCGCCAGGTTGCCGCGCAGCCCCACCACGCCGCCGGTCGGCGTGATCGGGTTGGAGGTCGGGCGGATGACGTCCTGATCGGTCGGGAAGACGACGCTGGCCAGGTTCTCGGCGATGGTCTTGCCGGTCACAGTGATGCAGTCGCCGTGCAGGTAGCCGCCGTCGAGCAGGGCCTTCATCAGCACCGGCACGCCGCCGATCTCGAATAGGTCCTTGGCGACGTAGCGCCCGCCCGGCTTCAGGTCGGCGATGTAGGGGGTCTTGCGGAAGATGCGTGCGACCTCGTGCAGGTCGAAGTCGATGCCGCACTCGTTGGCGATCGCCGGCAGGTGCAGGCCGGCGTTGGTCGAGCCGCCCGAGGCAGCCACCACCACCGCGGCGTTCTCCAGCGCCTCACGGGTGACGATGTCGCGCGGACGCAGGCCGCTGGCCAGCAGACGCATCACCGCCTGGCCGGAGGCCTCGGCATACTGGTCGCGGCTCTCGTAGGGCGCCGGCGCGCCGGCCGAGCCGGGGATCGCCAGGCCGATCGCCTCGGAGACGCAGGCCATGGTGTTGGCGGTGAACTGGCCACCGCAGGAGCCGGCCGAAGGACAGGCCGCACACTCGACCGAGTGCAGCTCCTCGTCGTCGATGTTGCCGGCAGAGTGCTGGCCCACCGCCTCGAAGACGTCCTGGACGGTGATATCCTTGCCCTTGTGCCGGCCGGGCAGGATCGATCCGCCGTACATGAAGACCGAGGGCACGTTCAGGCGCACCATGGCCATCATCATCGCCGGCAGGGACTTGTCGCAGCCGGCGATGCCGACCAGCGCGTCGTAGCAGTGGCCACGCATGGTCAGCTCGACGGAATCGGCGATCACCTCGCGGCTGACCAGCGAGGACTTCATGCCCTCGTGCCCCATGGCGATGCCGTCGGTGACGGTGATGGTGGTGAACTCGCGCGGCGTGCCATGCATGGCCTTGACGCCCAGCTTCACCGCCTGCGCCTGGCGCGAGAGCGCGATGTTGCAGGGGGCCGCCTCGTTCCAGCAGGTCGCCACACCGACGAAGGGCTGGGCGACCTCTTCGGGCGTCATGCCCATGGCGTAGTAGTAGGAGCGGTGCGGCGCCTTGGCCGGACCGACCGACACATGGCGGCTGGGGAGTTTCGACTTGTCGAATTTCGGCTTGTCGCTATCGAGCGGCATGGGGTCCCTCCTGGCGTATTGCGTGCCTGTCGTTTCGTCGCAGCACCCTAACGGCTCGCGGCCGCGGCCTCCAGCGTCCTGGCAAGAGACGGGCATGCGGCAGGCGCATAGAAGATCCGGTCCATCTATGCGCCCTGTTCATAGCGAGCGACGTTGCCGGACCCAGGTGCGGCACCATGACGGCATTCCTATCCAGGCCCCGCTTGACAGACTTCTGCCTTTGGAGAAAGATTTTTTAACAGCCGTACTCAGCAACGCCGGTCAGCGCCGATCGCGTTACTGTCGTCTCGAGCCATTGAGGCCTTTGGGACAACTAATCGTCTAGGCCATGGATGTCTGGTCAGGCAAACTGTCCAGCCCATAAAGCCATCGCATAGACGGATCCGTCTTCACACTGATGGGAGAGCTGTCATGACCGATAAGGATAAATCCGTAACCAAATCTGTGATCACAAATCACAGTGACGAGAAGGACAGCACGTTCGCCGGTCCGGTTATGCCCCGGCGCACCTTCGTGAAGGCGGCCGGCATCGCGGCCGGTGCGTTCGCCGCCCCCACCATCCTGACCGGATTGAAGAGCGCGAAGGCAGCCGGCGATCCGATCAAGATCGGCCACATCGAGGATCTCTCCGGCAACCTCGCCGTCTATGGCGTGCAGAAGTATCACGCCGCCCAGCTTGCGGTTAAGGAGATCAACGAAGGCAAGATGCTGAAGGGCGGCCCGGTCGGTTCCGGCGGCCTGGGCGTGCTCGGCAACTACGCCGCCAATCCGCCGGTCATGGGCGCCGGCGACAAGGACCTGAAGATGGTCAGCGACGGCGGTGCGCTCACCGACAAGGGCATGGCCTTCGTCGAGGACGAGGATGTCCTGATCGACTCCGGCGAAAAGGGCCTCCTGGGCCGCGAAGTGCAGCTTCTGGGTCCGGACGGACAGTCCAACAACAACATCTGGCAGCAGCTCACCCGCCGCCTGATCCAGGAGGACGAGGTCGACGTCCTGGTCGCCGGCTTCACCAGCGCCGAGCGCGAGGCCATCCGCCCGATCGTGGACCAGCACAAGCAACTCTACTTCTACACCAACCAGTACGAGGGCGGCGTCGCCGACTCCAACACCTTCTGCACCGGCGCGATCTGCGAGCAGCAGGTGATCCCCGTCGTCGACTACATGGTCAAGAAGTTCGGCCCCCGGATCTACACCATCGCGGCCGACTACAACTTCGGCCAGCTCACCGCGGCCTGGACCAAGGCCTTCGCGCCGCTGGTCGGCGGCGAGATCATCGAGGAGGAGTTCGTCCCGCTCAGCGTCTCGGATTTCACCACCTCGATCGCACGCATCCAGCAGGCCAAGCCCGACTGGGTCTTCACCCTGCTGGTCGGCTCCAACCAGTCGAACTACTACCCGCAGGCGGCAGCGGCCGGGCTGGAGTATCCCATGGCCTCGACGGTCAACATGGCCCAGGGCTATGAGCACCGCCGCTTCGAGCCGCCGTCCCTCAACCGGATGTACAACTGCGTCAACTACATCGAGGAGGTGCCCACCGCGCGCAATCGTGCCTTCGTGAAGCGCTGGTACGAGATGTTCCCGGAGGATCCCTACATCGGGCAGATGGCGCAGAACACCTACTTCTCGATCCACCTCTATGCCCTCGCCGTCCGCCTGGCCGGCACCACGGATCAGGAAGCGGTGAAGCTGGCGCTCGAGTCCGGGCTCAGCATCGAGGCACCGGAAGGCGCGGTCTTCCTGGAGCCCTCGACGCACCACTGCTCGCACTACATCCGCCTGGCCACGGCCGACGCGGAGCACAACGTCAGCTTCGTGCGCGAATGGCCCAGCATCCAGCCCTGGTGGCTGCAGCGGGTCGGCGTGAACCTGGTGCGCAACAAGGAGTACAAGCAGTACATTCCCGACGAGGATCCCTTCTTCAGCATGTTCTCGAAGAAGTAGACCCGAACGCGGTCTCTGCGGCGGACTGGAAGCCGGTTCCAGTCCGCCGTAACCTGATCCCGTTGCGCCTCCAAGGGGGACATTTGTGTCCGAAAGCTTGCCGCTGGCGACCAGCCTGATCTACCAGATCGGCGCCACCGCCGCCTTCCTCTTCCTGGCTGCGGTCGGCCTGGTCATCATCCTGGGCATGATGAACATCATCAACCTCGCGCACGGCGAGCTGATGATGATGGGTGCCTATGCCGCCACCATCACCCATCATGCCGGACTTCCCTTCTGGCTGGCGGTGATCGTCAGCTTCTTCGTGGTCGCCGTCTTCGGCGCGATCATGGAGATCGCCATCATCCGGCGCTTCTACGGGCGAGAACTGGGGGCCCTGGTGGTCACCTGGGGGATCAGCCTGATCCTGGGCCAGGGCACCTTTCTGCTGTTCGGCCCCTTCATGCCGGCGATCAAGATCCCGGGCGGCTCCTTCTCCTACGGCGCATTCTCCTTTTCCGACTACTGGATCGTGCTGATGGTGCTGAGCCTGCTGCTGATCCTGGCGCTCTGGCTGATCTACAACCGCACCACCTACGGCCTGCAGGCCAAGGCGACGATGCAGAACGCAGAGATGGCTCGGAGCCTGGGCGTGCCCACCCGACGCATCTACACCCTCACCTTCGCCTTCGGTGCCGGCCTCGCCGGCCTCAGTGGCGCGTTGCTGGCGCCGACGGCGACGATCGCCCCCTTCATGGGACAGCAGTTCGTGGCACCGGCCTTCATCACCGTGGTGGTCGGCGGCGGCGCCAACGTGATCAGCGGCGCCGTCGGCAGCGGCGTGCTGCTGGCGGCGATCAAGACGCCCGTGGGCATGGTGCTCGGCGCCTTCTCGGGCACGGTCGCCCTGCTGATCGCCGCCCTCATCATCATCCGCATCATGCCCGACGGCATCTCGGCCCGGCTGCAACGCCTCTTCGACCGTCGGGCGCAAAAGAGGCGCACCCTATGATCTCGCGTAGCCTGCGCCTCATTGGCGGTCCCGCCGATATCGGCCGAACGCCGCTCTTCTGGGTCGGCTTCGCCGTCGCCCTCGCCTTCTTCCTGCTCTACCCGACGCAGGTCTCGGCCTTTCGCGCCTCCAACGTCGCCTACTACCTGCTGAACGTGCCCATGGGCCTCGGCATGGCCCTGCTCTGGGGCTACTGCGGGGTGCTGAGTTTCGGCCATGTCGCCTACTTCGGGATCGCCGGCTACGCCTACGGGATCATCGCCGGCAACATGTCCGGCAGCTCCTGGGGACCGCTCGCCGGCGTCGGCGGCGGCCTGCTGGCCTGCGCCTTGGTCGCCGCGGTCTTCGGCTACTTCGTGTTCTACGCACGTGTCCAGAAGTGGATCATCCCCATCCTGACCCTGGTCTTCACCCTGCTGCTGGAGACCTTCCTGGGGCAGACTGCAGGCTACCAGTGGCGGGTCGGGACAGTGCTGCTGGGCGGCTACAACGGCATGACCGGCATTCCCTGGTTCCAGCTCGGCGACTTCGTCTTCGAGGGTTACTCCTTCTACTACCTCTGCCTCGGCGTGGTGCTGGCCAGCTATTTCGGACTGCGCATGCTGATGAACGCCAAGTTCGGCAGCGTCGTCGTCGCCATCCGAGAGGACGAGCTCAGGACCGAGATGCTGGGCTACGACACCCGCCTGCGGCAGTGCGCCGTCTTCGTCCTCTCGGCCATGCTGGCCGGCCTCAGCGGTCTGCTCTACGTGCAGTGGGGCAACTACATCACGCCGAGCCAGGTCGGTCTGATCCAGGCCGCCCTGCCGGTGGTCTGGACCGCGGTCGGCGGGCGCACCAGCCTGCTGGCCGTGGTGATCGCGACCATCGCACTCAACTGGCTGACCTACACGCTCTCCTCGCAGGGCAATCAGTATGCCATGGTCATCATCGGCGGACTGCTGGTCGTCACCATGATGTTCTTCCCGCGCGGCATCGTGGTCATGCTGGCAGAGGCCTTTGGACGGCGTAAGAGGACGGCCTCCATGCAAGGCGAGAGCACGCCATGAACGCCGAGCTGCTGCTGGAAACCAAGGCGCTCAGCAAGCGCTTCGGCGGCGTCGTGGCCGCCGACAAGATCGACTTCTCCGTCGCCCGGGGCGAGCTGCGCTGCCTGATTGGCCCGAACGGGGCCGGCAAGTCCACCCTCTTCTCCATGCTCTGCGGCATCCAGCGCGCCGACAGCGGCGAGATCTTCGCGTTCGGTGAAAACGTCACGCACCAGCAGGCCTTTCAGCGAGTGCGCCGGGGCCTGGGCCTGACCTTTCAGAGCAATCGCGCCTTCCACGAGCTGAGCGTCGCCGAGAACCTGGCGATCCCCCGCCATCCCACCCATGGGCGGAACCTAGAGCGTGCCGCCGAGCGCTACCGCTTTGCCCTGGAGAGCTTCGGGCTCGACCCGGAGGACCAGACCAGAGCCGGCGCCCTGTCCCACGAGCAACTGCAGTGGCTGGAGATCGCCATGGTCCTGGCCGGCCTGCCCGAACTGGTGATGCTAGACGAGCCGACGGCGGGCATGTCGAGCGAGGAGACCAACCGCACGGCCGCAGTCCTGAAGCACCTGCGTGCAAGCGGACTGACCATCCTGGTGGTCGAGCACGACATGGCCTTCGTGCGCGATGTCGCTGATGCCGTCACCGTGCTGCACCAGGGTCGCATCTTCGCCGAGGGCGCAGTCGACGAGATCACCGCCAGCGAGGCGGTGAAGAGCATCTACCTTGGAAAGGCGTGAGGCACGATGACCCTGCTGAAGGTGCAAGACATCGTCGCGGGCTACGACACGGCCAACGTCCTGCGCGGCGTGTCGCTTTCGCTCGAGCCCGGCGAGATCGTCGGCGTCGTCGGTCGCAACGGGGTCGGCAAGACCTCCCTGATGCGCGCCATCATCGGCCTGCTGCCACTGCGCGGTGGCCAGGTCGAGTTCGAGGGCACGGACATCAACGGCGAAAGCGCCGACCAACGGGCGAGACGCGGCATCGGCTACGTGCCGCAGGGCCGCGGCATCTTTCCCCAGCTCACCGTGCTGGAAAACCTCCGGATGGGCGCCTTCCTGAACGCGGGCGGACCGCCGCCGGACCTGGCGATGGCGATGGAGGCCTTTCCCTTCCTGAAGGAACGCCTGCGCCAGCGCGGCGGAACGCTGTCCGGCGGGCAGCAGGCCATGCTGGCCATCGCGCGGGCCGTGATCCGCAGGCCCAAGGTGCTGTTGCTGGACGAGCCCAGCGACGGCGTGCAGCCCAGCATCGTGCAGGAGATCGGCGAGTTCCTGCTGCGCTTGCAGGCCGAGGGCAGCACCGCCATCCTGCTGGTCGAGCAGAACATCGAGCTGATGCAAAGCACCGCCGGAAGAGCCTACGCACTGGACAAGGGCTGTGTCACCGGGGTCCTGAGCGGCAGCGACCTGAAGGACGAGATGATCATCGCCACGCACGTGGTGGTGTAGCGCATATCCCGAACAGACGGACTGTCTGCAACGGCGATTTGCGAGAGGAAACAAACGGCTAGAGTATTGGAGCCGAGCGGTTGCGCGGCGCAAGATGCTCCAGCACTGGTAGCGAGGAAAGAGGAGAAGAGCGCCATGGAAATGGTCATGCGGCAGTATCCGCACGATTGGCTGAAAGACTCGATCATGTGCAAACGGGGCGTCGGCGGCGGCCACAGCGGCACGACGCACAGCCTCTCGGTCGAGGAGCAGGGCACCTACCACTACACCATCGGCCCCTACTCCGAGCCGGTGCTGACGGTCAAGCCGGGCGACCGCGTGGTGGTGGAGACGCAGGACGCCTTCGAGGGCGCGATCAAGTCGGAAGACGACAAGCCGACCGAGCTGTTGAAGATGCCCTTCCTCAACCCGCAGTGCGGTCCGATCATGGTCGAGGGCGCCGAGGCCGGCGATGCGGTCGCGGTCTACATCGAATCCATGGTCCCGCGCGGGCCGCAGCCGCGCGGCACCTGCTGCATGATCCCGGAGTTCGGGGCGCTGACCGGCACCTACTACACCGCCACCCTGAACGACCCTCTGCCAGAGAAGGTGCGCAAGATCCACGTCGACGAGGAGAAGGTGATCTGGAGCGACCGGGTGACCCTGCCCTACCGCCCACACATCGGCACCCTGAGCTGTTCGCCACAGATCGACTCGATCAACTCGCTGACGCCGGACAACCACGGCGGCAACATGGACCTGCCGGACATGGGTCCCGGCACCGTCACCTACCTGCCGGTGCGCAGCCCCGGCGCCCGCGTCTTCATCGGCGACGCGCACGCCTGCCAGGGCGACGGCGAGGTCTGCGGCGTGGCGGTGGAGTATCCGACCGTCACCACCATCACCATCGATCTGATCAAGGGCTGGACCCTGGAGTGGCCGCGGCTGGAGGCCGACGACTTCATCATGGCGATCGGCTCTGCCAGGCCGCTGGAGGATGCCACCCGCATCGCCTATCGCGACCTGATCTACTGGATGATGGCCGACTACGGCTTCGAGAAGTTCGACGCCTACATGATGCTCAGCCAGTGCGGCAAGGTCCGGCTCGGCAACTTCGTCGATCCCAAATACACGGTCGGCGCCGCGATCTCGAAGAAGTTCATCGTCTAGCCTCTCCCCTAACCCGGGGCGCGATCACGGGCGTTCGGGGGCCTCGGCCTCCGGCGCCCGTGGCGCGAAGAGGAAGCTGAAGGCGACGATCAGCACCGTGCCGCACATGATCCCGGCAAAGCGGTCGAGCACCGGCATGATGCTCTCGGCCGGGCCGGAGCCGGTGACCAGGGTGATGATGATCGCCAGCCCCGCCTGCTTGCCGGCGTAGGCGAAGCGGCTGGTGCTGTGATAGAGGCGCCCGGCCAGCGCCACGCCGACGAAGAGCGCGATCACCCAGGACCAGAGCAGGCTGAAGCCCAGGCCGACGATCAGCAGCCCGAAGAGGCCGCCGCCGAAGCAACCCAGGATGCGCATGCCAGAGCGTGCGCGGGTCTGCAGCAGATCGCGATCCAGCATCGCCAGGATGGTGACGCCGATCTGCACCATCGAGGGCAACTCCAGCCAGGACCAGAGGATCGGGATCGCGACCGTGATGCAGGCGGTCATCAGCGCCAGGCGCTGCACCTCGACCGTCAGCTTCGGCTTCGCTGCGGCCGGGCCGTTTGCCTTGGCGACACCGCCGGGCAGGACGTAGTTGATCACCCCGCAGACGATGACGCCCAGCGACACCTCCAGCACCCGCGCGAAAGCGAAGCCCCTGAGCTCGCCGGGCTCCAGGATGGAGACGAAGACCATCATCAGGATCATCATCAGGAAGATCAGCCAGGCGTAGTCGTACTGGCTGAGGAAGCGCTGCCGGGTCGAGAAGTAGGCGGCGACGAAGAGCCCGACGCCCTGCAGTACGGAGATCCCCTCGAAGGCCAGCGCCAGCTCGTAGCCCAGCCAGATCCCGGCCACCGTACCGGCCAGGCGCATCGCCCCCTTGCGGAAAACGAAGCGGTGGTCGCCGTGCGAAATATTATGCGCTGAGAAGGCGGCCCACCAGGGATTGTCGAGCTCCAAGGCCAGGGCCAGCAGGGTCGCCGCGACCGTCGCCGTCGCCGTCACGAGGCCCTGGCGCGTCTCCGGCAGCATGGAGGCGCCGCGGCCCTAGAAGAACACCAGGACGCTGGCGTCCGCGCCCTGGTAGAGGCGGCGCCGGTCCTGTAGCCCCAGGAGGTCGATCTCGACCGGGAAGCGGCGCGGCAGACGGATCCAGTCGGTGGCCGGATCGACGAAGGGCAGCACCCGCACGCCGTCGGCAGAGCGGGCAACGCCGGCCGGCAGCGAGCGCACCTTGCCCTGGCGCCAGACCCAGGGCTCGCTCGCCAGGTTGTACCAGACGAACTGGCCGGGCTTGAGGCTCTGCAGGAAGCGTTCGCGCACGTTGGCGACCACGCGCCAGTCGTCATCGGTGACGACGGCCAGGACCGCCTGGCCGATCTCGATGTAGTCGCCTGGCCGAGCCGTCACCGGCCCCACATGGCCCTTGGATGGCGCCTTGACGATGGTGCGGTCCAGCGCCCACTGCGCCTGCGCCGCGGCGGCCTTCGCGACCGCGACCGCCGCCTGCCGCTGCACCACGGCCTGCTCGGCGTCGACGAACCGATCCTTCGCATCGGCCAGGTTCGCCGCCGCCACGTCCTTGTTGCGGGTGCTGTCGTCCACCTGCTGCTGCGGCGCGTTGCCCCGCGAGCGTAGCTCCTGATAGCGCGTCAAGGTCTTGGTCGCATCGACCAGGATGGCCTCCGTACTCTCGACGCGGGTCTTCGCAGCCGCGACCTGGTCCTGGGCCAGCTTGAGTTCGGCCTCGGCCAGGGTCTGCTCGGCCTCGGCATGCTCCAGCGCCAGCTCGAAGGGCTCCTGGTCAAGAAGGAAGAGCACGTCCCCCTCGGTCACCGCCTGGTCGCGGTTGACGTTCAGCGCCTGCAGGGTGCCCGGCACCTCGGGGGCGGCGTAGGCGATGTCCGTCGTGACATAGGCGTCGTCGGTATAGACGAAGATGTAGGTGGAAACCTCGTAGACGGCATAGATCGCGGCCGCCGCGACGAGGATGCTCGTCCCGACGTGCCGCTTGATCCAGCCGATCATGGTGAGGTCAGGCGCTGAGGCGCGCCAGCGCGTCGCTGAGCCGCTCGCGCCGGCCGGTCATGTCGGCCAGGCGTTCGCGGTTCTCCTCGACCACCTCTTCCGGGGCCTTGGCCAGGAAGTCGGCATTGCCGAGCTTGCGCTCCAGCTTCGTTGCCTCCTTCTCCAGCTTGCCGACCTCCTTCTCCAGCCGCGCACGCTCGGCCGCCAGGTCGATGACGCCGGCCAGCGGGATGGCCGCGGTCGCCTCACCGATGACGAAGAGCGCGGAGCCCTTGGGCAGGGGATGGTCCACGGCCTCGACCGAGGAGAGACGTGCCAGGCGGGTGACGATCTCGACCTGCTCGGCAAGGCGCTTGCGGGTCATCTCCCCCGCGCCGCTCACCAGCAGGTCCACCTTGGCGCCGGGCGGCACGTTCATCTCGGAGCGCAGCGCCCGCACCTCGCTGACCAGCTGGATCAGCCAGTCAATCTCCGCCTCGGCCTCGGGGTCGGCGAGGCCCTCGGCATAGTGCGGCAGGCGCTGCGTCGCCAGCAGGCCCTTCTTGGCGTAGCCCAGCTCCTGCCACAGCGTCTCGGTCAGGAAGGGCATCAGCGGGTGCATCAGCAGCAGGGTCTGCTCCAGCGCCCAGGCCAGGGTCGCACGCGTCTCGGCGACCAGCGGGCCTTCCGCCAGCAGCGGCTTGGCCAGCTCGATGTACCAGTCGCAGAGGCGATGCCAGACGAAGTGGAAGACCTGGCTGGCGGCCTCGTCGAAACGGTACTGGGCCAGGTTGCGGGCCAGCTCCGCATGGGCCTCGACCGTCTTGCCGACGATCCAGCGGTTGACCGGCGCGGTACAGGCCGAGGGGTCGTAGCCGGCCAGCGCCGACTCGGTTGCACCGTTCATCTCGGCGAAGCGCGCCGCGTTCCAGATCTTGGTGGCGAAGTTGCGATAGCCCTCCAGCCGGGCCGGCGCCAGCTTCAGGTCGCGTCCGGGCACCGCCAGCGCCAGCAGGGTGAAGCGCATGGCATCGCAGCCGTACTGCTCGATCAGCTCCATGGGGTCCATGGCGTTGCCGGTGCTCTTCGACATCTTCTTGCCGTGCTGGTCGCGCACCAGGCCGTGGATGACCACGTCGCGGAAGGGTACCTCACCCATGAAGTGCAAACCGAACATCATCATCCGGGCGACCCAGAAGAAGATGATGTCGAAGCCGGTGACCAGCACGCTACCGGGATAGTAGCGCTCCAGGTCGGCCTTGATGTCGGCCGACTCACCCGGCCAGCCCAGGGTTGAGAAGGGCCAGAGCGCTGAGGAGAACCAGGTGTCCAGCACGTCGGGATCGCGGGTCAGCGCGACCGCCTTGCCGTAGTGCGCCTCGGCCACCGCCTGGGCCTCGGCCTCGCTCATCTCCACGAAGCAGGTGCCGTCGGGGCCGTACCAGGCCGGAATCTGATGACCCCACCAGAGCTGGCGCGAGATGCACCAGGGCTGGATGTTGCGCATCCACTCGAAGTAGGTGTTCTCCCACTGCTTGGGATGGAACACGGTCTTCCCCTGCTCCACCGCGGCAATCGCCGGCTTCGCCAGGGTCTCGGCGTCGAGGTACCACTGTTCGGTCAGGTAGGGCTCGATCGGCACGCCGCCGCGATCGCCGTGCGGAACCATGTGGCGATGCGGCTCGATCTTCTCCAGGAGGCCCAGCGCCTCCATCTCCGCCACCACCTTCTCGCGCGCGGCGAAGCGGTCGAGGCCGCGGTAGGCCTCCGGCACCTTGTCGTTCAGGTGCGCGGTGTCGTCGAAGATGTTGATCATCTCCAGCCCGTGGCGCTGACCGACCTCGAAGTCGTTGAAGTCATGCGCCGGGGTGATCTTCACCGCACCCGACCCGGTCTCGGGATCGGCGTAGTCGTCGGCCACGATCGGGATCGGCCGCTCGGCGATCGGCAGCATGACCTCCTTGCCGATCAGGTCCTTGTAGCGCGGATCGTCGGGATGCACGGCGACGGCGGTGTCGCCCAGCATGGTCTCCGGCCGGGTGGTGGCGACGACGATGAAGCGCTCGGAGTCCTCCACCAGCGGATAGCGGAAATGCCAGAGGTGGCCGTTGGTCTCGCGCTGCTGCACCTCCAGGTCCGAGATCGCGGTGCGCAGCTTGGGGTCCCAGTTGACCAGGCGGCTGTCCTTGTAGATCAGCTTTTCCTTGTAGAGCCGCACGAAGACGGTGCGCACCGCCGCGCTGAGGCCCTCGTCCAGGGTGAAGCGCTCACGGGCCCAGTCCGGCCCTGCACCCAGGGCGCGGAGCTGGCTGCGGATGGTCTCACCCGACTGCCGGGTCCAGTCCCAGACCCGCTCGACGAAGGCCTCGCGCCCCATGTCGCGGCGCGACTTGCCCTCGGCGTCCAGGCCCCGCTCCACCACCATCTGGGTGGCGATGCCGGCGTGATCCATGCCGGGCATCCAAAGCGCGTCATCTCCCTGCATCCGGTGATAGCGGATCAGGACATCCTGCATGGTGTTGTTCAGCGCGTGGCCGATGTGCAGCTTGCCGGTGACGTTCGGCGGCGGGATGACGATGGTGAAGCGCTCGGCATTGCGCTCTGGCTGGGCGGCGAAGGCGCCGGCCTGCTCCCACAGCTCGTAGGTCTTCGCTTCGGCCTCCTGCGGCCGATAGGTCTTGTCCAGCATCGCCGGGCCCTCTTGCAACGACAGCGGCACCGGGGCTCAACCCCGCCTGGCGTCCGCTAGGGGCCTAAGGGTGCGGGAGAGTGCCGGTGCCGCCCAAAATGGGCCTTTAGAGACACCAGAGAGCGCGCGCGGGTCAAGCCCGCCAGGCCTTCGGCCGGCACATGGTGCCCACGCATTGAGGGAAAGGCTGGCGGAAGCGGCCGGGAGAGGGTCCTGGCCGGACTCTAGCTGCCCCTAGTCCTCACCCACCTGTGCGACCATGGCCTGCACCTCTTCGCGCACCACCCGCTCGACCACGGCCTCCAGGTTACGGTCCATCCAGTCCTTCAGGGCGCGCTCGACCGCGACGCCGATGTGGTCTTGGGCCAGCTTCGGCAGATGCTCGGTCGCCCAGGCCTCGACCAGCGGCTGGATTGCCTTGACCACGTAGGGCTCGAAGCGAGCGTCCTGTGCGTCCGCGTCCGAGCCGATGCCCTTGGCGATCTTCGCGGCCTCGCGCAAGCCCTTGAGCTGCGCGACCACGGCCGGATTGGAGCGCGGATCGGCCTGCGGGCGAGTGGCATCGATGGTGCGCGGCGGGATCGGCCTCGGGGCGTCGGCCCTGCTTGGGCGCTTCTCGAAGATCGAGGTGATCGGCGCGGGCTCTTCGCCGGAATCCTCCTCCAGCTCGGTCAGCTCCAAGACCTCCTCGTCGTCTTCTTCGTGCTCGGCGGCGGTGGCAGCGGGCTGGGAGACCGGCGCCGGCGCGTGGCCGGCCTTGTCCTCGTCGATGATTTGTTTGATCGAGGAGAGCACCTCCTCCATCGCCGCTGCGGGCTTTCCGCTGCCTTCCCTTTCGCTGCTCATCGCGTCGGACACCCTTTCGTGTTCCCTTATGCCGGGACCGGCTTCCACACCCTCAGGCTGTCGCACAGCATTGTGGCGATGCCGTGCCGACCGGCCGCGTCCTAATCCGCGCCGGGTGCCGACAGGCCGAACCAGGCGTTGCGCACCTTGTCGTAGTCGATCTGCGGGTTATAGATCGCGACCCCTAGATCCATGTTGGCGACGGTCAGGCGTCCGATCGCGGTGGCGACCTGGAAGGAGGCCACCACCTCGTCACGCTGGGCGCCGACCAGGCTGACCTGCGCCTGCAGCAACTCCTGCTCGGCGTCGAGGACGTCCAGCACGGTACGCGCACCCACCAGGCTCTCCTGCTGCACGCCTTCCAGGGCCACGGTGTTGGCCCGGACCTGCGCCTCGAAGGAGGAGATCTGCGCGCGCGCCGTCTGCAGCGCTTCCCAGGACTGGACCGCGTCCTGCTCGGCCTGGCGCAGGGCCTCGGTGATCTGCAGCCGGCGCTGGCTGGCGATCTGCTTGGCCTGGCGCACCTGGCTGGAGACCAGGCCCTGCTGATAGAGCGGAATGCTGACCTGCGCCACGATCGAAGACGAGAAGAAGTCCAGGTTCGGCACGCCCGACTGAACCGAGTTGTCGTGCGAATAGTCGAGTAGGCCGATGATGCTGATGGTCGGCAGCAGGGCACCGAGCTGCGCGCGGATGTCCGACAGCGCGGAATTCTCCAGGAAGCGCGCGGCCACCAGGTTGGGGGCGTCCTGCTGGGCGTAGGCCACGGTCTCCTGCATGCTGCGCGGCATCACCGAAATCGGCGGCGCCTGCTCGATCTTCTCCGGCACCAGGCCGATGATCTGGTAGAAGATCGACTTTGCGGTCGCCAGGTCCCCTTGAGAGCGCACGCGCTCCGCCGTCGCGCCGGCGAGACGCGCATCGGCCTGGGAGACGTCGGTGCGGGTCACCTCGCCCACGTTGAAGCGATCGACCGTCGCCTCGCGCTGGCGACGCAGCCGCTCCTCGTTGGCGATGTTGAGGTCGAGCACCGCCTGTGCCTGCCAGACGTCCATATAGGAGGTCGCCGCGGCCAGCAGCACGCTCTGCTCGGTGTCTGCCAGCAGCGCGCGCTGGGCATAGACCACCGCCTCGGCGCTATCGACGTTGGCGCGGATGGAGCCGCCGGCCCAGACCGTCTGCTCGACGATCAGGCGGCCACCCGCGGTATAGCCATTGACCGGTTGCTGCCCTTCGCCCAGCAGCTTGTCGTTTGAATAACCGAAGTTGCCTTCGACCGAGACCGAGGGTCGCCAGGCGGAGAGCGCCTGCGGCACACCTTCGTTCACCGCTCGCAGTTCAGCTCGGGCGGCAAGCAGGGTCGGGTTGGTGAGATAGGTGTTGGCCAGGGATTCCTTCAGGCTCTGCGCCTCGCCGGAGGAGACGGCGACGCCGAAACCCACGAGCAGCGCTGCGAGACCGGCAGCGGCCCGACCAAGCAGTGCTCGATCTCTCATCAGAAAACGAAGCCCTCTTCCCGTTCAAAGCCGGCAAGCAGCGGAGTCCCCGCGTCAAAGAGGTTACGCTCGGCCAGGGAGTCGCCGAAACGCTCCACCAGGACTGCGCGGCCCAGGCCCCCGCCGCGCTTGATCACCATGGCCATCCGTCCGGTCGGCGAGAGCTGCTCCACCAGGCCCTGCGGGATCTCCGGCACGGCGCCGTTCAGGAGAATGGCGTCGTAAGGTGCCTGCTTGGGATAGCCGGCCGAGAGCTCGGCCTCCACCACCACCGCGTTATCGACGCCCAGGTCGTTCAGGATCTCGTTGGCCTGGCTGGCCAGATCCGGCTGTTCCTCGGTCGCCACCACCGTACCGGCGAGGCTGGCCAGAAGTGCGGTCGAATAGCCGAGCCCGCAGCCGACATCGAGCACGATCTGGTCGTGCTCGATCTCCAGCGCCTGGGCCAAGCGCGCCAGCACCATCGGCTCCATCATGCAGCGCCCGCCGCCCAGCGGCAGGTCCTCGTCGACATAGGCCAGCCCGGCATAGCGCGCCGGCGCGAATCGCTCTCTGGGTAGGCGGCCCATCGCCTCCAGCACCGCCTCGTCCGTCACCTTGTTTGCGCGAAGCTGGTTCTCGACCATCTTCCGCCTGGCCAGATCATAGCTCACCGACGCTCTGCTCCTCACTTGCGATGGCCACACGCCCTCGGCACCGCTTGCCCAAAGGAATTAGCTTGTCTGCCGGCTGTTATAGGGGACAAGGTCGGGGACCGACAAGCTTTCGCACTGCCGCAACCCCCGGTGATGGTTGCCTTCACCGTCTCTTTGGTTGCCGGCTACCTCAAGCGGGCCTGCTATGGCGGAGGATCAGGGCTTCGATCCGCTTCAAGGCCTTGACGAGATCGGTCGGCTTGCACTACATGCAGCGCCTTCAAGGAGACATTGGGCGAGCCGGCGACTGCCAGGACGGTGGGCGCGGGGTTCCGCTCTATTTGGAAGAGAGACGAAGCATGTCCCGTCGTTGCGAGTTCACCGGTAAGGGCGTTCTGACCGGCAACAACGTCAGCCACGCCAACAACAAGACCCGGCGCCGCTTCCTGCCCAACCTGCAGCGGGCCTCCCTGGTCAGCGACCTGCTGGGTGAGACCGTGCGCGTGCGCCTCAGCACCCGCGCTCTGCGTACCGTGGAGAAGAACGGCGGTCTCGACGAGTACCTCCTCTCGGCCAAGACCGATGCGCTGGGCAAGAAGGCCCGCGACCTGAAGAAGCGGATCGAGCGCGCCAAGGCCAAGCAGGAAGCTGCCGCCTAACCTCCCACCAGGCCGGCAAGCCGGCCTGGCCTAACCTCCCTAGGGGGGGCAGCACGCCGGCTCCCGCGTGCGATGACGATCTGACAGCCTGCCGGGGCACGCCGCGGCGGGCTTTTGCTATTGCAGCAGCCGGAACAGCAGGACCAGGAAGCGCTGCTCGGGATTGAAGTTGTCATCCGAGGCGATCAGCACCAGCGGCTGGCCCTCCGAGTCGCGTCCGGTCAGCAGGATCTCAAAGTTGTCCACGCTCATCGGCCTGCGGAAGGCAGCGATGATCTCCCCTTCCAGCACCCCCTCGCCCTCCAGCGTCTGCTTGGCGATGCGGCGCAGGTTCACCAGCGGTCCGGTCTTCCGGCTGTAGAAGCGCTCCAGCGCCAGCAGGTCGCCGTCCTCGAGGAAGGCGGCCGCGGTCACTCCGAAGCCAGCCTCGGCGCGATAGGGGCGCTCGCTCCAGTGGCCGTCGCGGCGGAAGAAGGCCCGCGTCGGCCCCTCCGGTCCCGGCCCTTCCAGGATGGCGACCAGGGTCGAGCCGTCCGGCGAGAGCGCCAGGGCCTCGACGCCACTGTTGGCCGCAGCCGGCGGCAGGTCGGCGAGCGCCGTCGGGCCGATGCTCTCGCCGGCGGCAGCGTTCAGCCCCTTGTCATAGAGCCAGATGCGCTGGTCCTGCTCGAATCCGACCGCATAGCGCCCCTCGCCAAGATCGGCCAGAGCCTCGGCGTCCCAGCCCAGCGGCCCCTCGACCGGCGCTCCCGCCTGATCGAGCAGCGGCTCGAGGGCGCCCGCCTCCAGCCCGACCGGTGCCCCAGACTCGGGATCGCGCAGCAGGGTCAGGGCGACGCTGTGCCCACGGTCGCTGATCAGGAGCATGTGGCTCAGATCCGGCGAAGCGGTCCCGTCCGACCAGCCGCCGAATCCAGGCGCGCCGCTACTGACCTCGAGCCCGCCGAGATAGACCAGTTGGCCCAGCCGCTGCCCAGGTCCCTCGCCGGGTGCCAGTGGAACGGGACTGACGGAGAGCTCCGTGCCCTGAGCCAGAGCCGCCGTCGAGAAGCCCAGCACCAGGGCCGTCAAGAGTGGACGCAGCCTGCTTGCCACCGCGCTTTCTTTCCCCTCCGGCAAAACCCCTTTCAACAGGATGCCGAAGGCGTGATGACGGAATTTCGCTTGCCGCATTCTATGCTCGCTCCGTTCAGACCCAATAGGTGCAATCCAGACCGAATACGGGAGAAAGAGACGATGACTGCCCTTCCCCGCCGTGCCTTCCTCAGCGCCGCAGCGGGCTTGCCGCTCGCCGCCGTGCTCGCTGATCCTAAGCTCACGCGCGCCGCCGCCGACAGTACAGAAATGGTCGAGATCTCGACCAGGGCCGGTCGGACGGTCCGCGGCGCCCTCGCCCTGCCGGCCAAGACTCCGGCCCCGGCCGTCCTGCTGATCCACGAGTGGTGGGGCCTGAACGATCAGATCAAGGCCGTTGCGGCAGAGCTGGCCCAGCAGGGCTACGTCGCGCTGGCGGCCGACCTCTACGGCGCCCCGGCCGCGACCACGCCCGAGGGCGCCAAGGCGCTGATGGGCGCGGTCGTTCCCGCCGACGCCACCGACACCCTGGTCTCCTGGGTCGACGACCTCTCGTCCGTCCGCAAGGAAAGCGGCCAGACCAGCGGCAAGGTCGCCACCATCGGCTGGTGCTTCGGCGGCGGCTGGTCGCTGAACGCGGCGCTCGCGACCCCGACGGCGGGCTGCGTGGTCTACTATGGCCGAGTCACCAAGACCGCTGCCGAGCTGGCCCCGCTCGCCTGCCCCGTGCTCGGGCACTTCGCGACCCAGGACCAGTGGATCAACAAGCAGATGGTCGAGGGCTTCGAGACGGCGATGAAGCAGGCGGGCAAGACTGCCGAGGTCTACTGGTACGACGCCAACCATGCCTTCGCCAACCCGACCGGCAGCCGCTACGACGCCGCCGATGCCAAGCTGGCCTGGGAGCGGACCTCCGCCTACCTCAAGACCCGGCTCGGGGCCTGAGCGCCGAACAGGCGGCCCGCCCTCCGGCCTGGTCGCGCGGACCGCCTTCCGCCTGCATCGATAAGAGAAACAGTAGAAAGCCTCTCGGCCTCGGCAGGCCAGGCAAGAAGGGGCGTTGTTCCGCTGATAATCGTTCTATAGCCTCAGACCAAGCGGAAGTAGCGGCGCCCGGGAGGCTCACCGATGGCCATTCTGTACGGATCGACGGGCGGCAACGACACCCTGATCGGATCGTCCGATGACGATTTCCTCTATGGCCATAGCGGCGGCGACACGCTTAGTGGACTTTCCGGCAAAGACATTCTGGACGGCGGCTCCGGCTACGACCGCTCCCTATACGGCGGCGACGGGGACGACGGCATCTTCGGTGCCGACGGCGGCGACAGCCTGCTCTTGGGCGACTCGGGAGCCGACAGCCTCTACGGCGGTTCGGGCTTCGACGCGTCTCTGGTGGGAGGCGACGGCGCCGATACGATCTTCGGCGGGTCCAGCTCGGACTTGCTGCTCGACGGCGGGTCCGGGGACGACCTGATCTACGGCGGCGAAGATGACGACTTCAGCTTTCGCGGACGCAGTGGCAGCGACCGGATTTTTGGCGATACCGGCAGCGACCGCTCCCTCTTCGGCGACGAGGGCGACGACTGGCTCTATGGAGGCAGCGGAGTCGACCGCTCCTTTCTCGGCCAGGTGGGTGTAGACCATATCTTCGGCGGCCCCGGCCTCGACCTCTATTTCTGGGGCGACGGCGGCAAGGACTACATCTACGGCGGCGACGGCACCGACGCCTTCCTCTTCGGCAACGAGGAGAACGACTACCTCTTCGGTGGCTCCGGCAACGACGTCGATCTTGCCGGGGCGCAGAGCGACGACAGAATCTACGGCGGTAGCGGCAACGATAGCTTCCTGCGCGGCAACGTCGGTAACGACAGCATCTTCGGCGGTGACGGCAACGACGTCAGCCTCTGGGGCGGCACCGACCAGGATCTGATCGATGGCGGCGCCGGTGACGACCGCGCCAACGGCGACGAGGGCGACGACTCGCTCTTCGGGCGCGAGGGAGCGGATCTGCTCTATGGCGGCAGCGACAGCGACACGCTACGCGGCGACGACGGCAGCGACGGCCTTCATGGCGGCAGCGGCGTCGATACGCTGTTCGGCGGCGATGATGACGACTGGCTCTACGGTGGCAACGGGAACGACCGTTTAGGGGGCGGGTCCGGCAGCGACCATCTCTACGCCGGGATTGGCAGTGACCGCCTCAACGGCGGATCGGGTGCAGACACGGCTTCCGGTGGTGTCGCCAACGATACCTTCATCGTCGACTCCGCCGCCGACCTGGTACGCGAGACAGCCAGCGGCGGAGCCGAGGACGTGATCCGCTCCGATGCCCTCTCCTTCACTTTGGCGAGCGGCGCCGAGGGCCATGTCGAGCGGGTCAACATCAACAACGACATCGGCAACGCTGAGCTTCGGGGCAACGAGTTCGCCAACACCCTCATCGGCAACAGCGGCGCCAACCGCCTGTTCGGACGCGAGGGCGACGATATCCTGAACGGTCGCGGCGGCAGCGACACGGCTGTGGGCGGCACCGGCAACGACACCTTCGTCGTCGATACCAGCACCGATCAGGTGCGCGATGGCGCCGGCGAGGGCACGGACCTGGTGCGCGCCGAGGTCGACTTCACCCTGCCGGACGGTGGGCCAAACGACTTTATCGAGAACCTGCGCATGCAGGGCGGCCTGGGCGACCTCGACGGTACCGGCAACAGCCTGAACAACACCATCGAAGGCAATACGGGCGACAATGCCCTCCGCGGTCTCAGTGGCCAGGACCGGCTGGAGGGTGGCGGCGGCAACGACACGCTCTGGATGGAGAGCGGCGACGCCCTCTTCGGCGGCAGCGACGCCGACAGCTTCTTCTTCGACGGCAGCCCGCTGGGCTCGCCCGGCATCGGCGGCGCGATCATCTACGACTTCGACGGCGTCAGCCTGGGTGCCGCCAACGGCGAGGACAAGCTGGTCTTCGCCACGGGCCTGGAGGTCGGCAGCTTCGCCTACATCGGCGCCTCTGGCTTCTCCGGCGGCGGCAACTCGGAGGCGCGCTTCGCCTCCCAGGAGCTGGTCGAGGTGGACCGCGACGGCAATGGGGCTGCCGACCAGGCCTTCCGGCTCGAAGCCCTGACTGCCGCAGCCCTTCTGACGGCAACGGATTTTCTCTGGCTGAGCTGAGAGCGGGCCGCAATCGGCCATTTCTGCCTGCCGCGACACCAAAAGATGACTCTCGAACAAATTTTTCGAGGTACCTGCAAACAGCTCTTGCGCCTTCGCACCATTCCGTTCCTAGGATCGCCTGCGCCAGTGGGGGTTCGGCAGGAGGGACAAGAGGGTGGCCAAGCTCTACGGAACGACCGGTGCCAACAATGCCATAGTCGGCACCAGTTCGGACGACCAGATCTACGGACTCAGCGGAGGCGACAGAATCTACGGGCTTGCCGGCGACGACAGTCTCTACGGCGGATCCGGCTATGACTCATCGCTGGTCGGGGGCTCCGGCAACGATGTCATCTTCGGCGGCGACGCTAGCGACCGCTACGTCTTCGGCGGCAGTGGTCAGGACGCGCTCTTCGGCGGCAGTGGCAATGATGCCTCCTTCCGCGGAGGCTCCGGCGACGACCTGATCGACGGAGCCTCCGGCCTGGACGTCAGCCTGCTGGGAGACAGCGGCAACGACCGTATCTACGGCGGGACCGGGAACGACCTGACCTTCTTCGGCGGGGCCGGCGACGACCGGATCTACGGCGGATCGGGCCTGGACCGCTCCCTGGACGGCCAGGAGGGTGTGGACCGCCTGTTCGGCGGCCAGGGCCTCGACCTCAGCTTCTTCGGTGGGGCCGGCAACGACTACATCTACGGCGGCGAGGGCACCGACGGCTTTCTCTTCGGTAACAACGGCGACGACCGGCTGTTCGGCGGCGACGGCAACGACGTCGACCTGGCCGGGGGCCTCAACAACGACCGGATCTACGGCGGCAGCGGCGACGACAGCATCCTGCGTGGCATCGACGGCGACGATCGCATCTACGGCGGAACCGGCAACGACATCACCCTGTTGGGCGGTACCGGCCAGGACGTCATCAGCGGCGGCGACGGCAACGACCGCGCCTATGGCGGTGATGGCTACGATACCCTCGTCGGCGGCGACGACCAGGACCTTGCCGACGGCGGCAGTGGCAACGACCTTCTGCGCGGTGACAGCGGCGACGACAGCCTGCGCGGCGGCAGCGCACGCGACACGCTCTTCGGCGGCGCGGGCGACGACCGGGTCGAGGGCGGCGACGGCGGCGACCAGATGGTCGGCGGCACCGGCAGCGACATCCTCTTCGGCGGCCGCAACAATGACCGACTGAACGGTGCCTCCGGGTCCGACACGGCCTATGGCGGCAGCAACAACGATACCTTCATCGTCGACACCAGCACGGACCTGATCTTCGACGGCCTGGGCCAGGGCGACGACGTGTTGCGCTGCAACGCCGCCGTCTTCGCGCTCGGCACCGCAGCCGAGGTCGTCATCGAACGGGTGAACCTCAACCCCGAGGCCGGCGTAGCCACCCTGCTCGGCAACGACAACGACGACCTGCTGGTCGGAAATTCCTTCACCAACCTTCTCTTCGGCCAGAGCGGTGCCGATCGCCTGAACAGCCACGGCGGCACCAACAGCCTGTTCGGCGGCAGCGGCAACGACACCTTCATCGTCACGACCTCGGCCGACCAGGTGCGGGAATTGGCCGGACAGGGCACCGACCTGGTGCGCGCCGAGGTCGACTACACCCTGCCGGACGGCAGCGCCGGCGCCTTTATCGAGAACCTGCGCCTGCAGGGCGGCAAGGGCGACCTCGACGGTACCGGCAACAGCCTGAACAACACCATCGAGGGCAACAGCGGCGACAATGCCCTCCGCGGCCTCAGCGGTCAGGACCGCATCGAAGGCAACGGCGGCAACGACACGCTCTGGATGGAGAGCGGCGACGCCCTCTTCGGCGGCAGCGACGCCGACAGCTTCTTCTTCGACGGCAGCCCGCTGGGCTCGGCCGGCATCGGCGGGGCGG
This sequence comes from Rhodospirillaceae bacterium N.6G, assembly GCA_046233115.1. Taxonomy (GTDB): domain Bacteria; phylum Pseudomonadota; class Alphaproteobacteria; order Kiloniellales; family JACOMY01; genus JACOMY01. Next base: position 179,819 of record JBJXHM010000004.1, read on the forward strand.
TGATCCACGACTTCGACGGCGTCAGCCTGGGTGCCGCCAACGGCGAGGACAAGCTGGTCTTTGCCACGGGCCTCGAGGTCGGCAGCTTCGCCTACATCGGCGGCGCCGCCTTCTCCGGCGGGGGCAGCTCTGAGGCCCGCTACGCCGCCTCGGAGCTGGTCGAGGTCGACCAGAACGGCGACGGGTCTGTCGATCAAGCCTTCCGGCTGGAGGGCCTGACCGCCGCGAACCTGCTGACGGCAACGGATTTCGTCTGGCTGAGCTGAGGCAGAGCGGGCAGAGTGGCGGGGAGGAGTAGCGCTCATGACCTCCCCTCCCCTGACCAAGGCGCCCGGCGGCCCGCCGCGCAGCTTCCTCGACTTTCCGCTGGCCCTGGACCTGGAGCGGCTGGAGGCCGACATCGCGATCCTCGGCATTCCCTTCGGCATGCCCTACAGCCCGGAGGAGTGGGCGAACGACCAGAGCCTGGCGCCGGACGCCATCCGCCGGGCCGGCGAGCAGACCGACTACACCCGCGATCACTACGACTGGGACCTGGGCGGTCCGCTGCTGGACGAGCGTCCGGTGCGGGTCGTCGACTGCGGAAACGTGACTGCAGACCGCTACGACCACCAGGAGCACTATGTCCGCGCTGAGGCCGCGGCGGCCAAGATCCTTGACGCCGGCGCCACCCTGATCACCCTCGGCGGCGACCACGGCATCCCGATCCCGGTGATGCGCGCGCTGGCCTGCAAGGTCGATCACCAGGAGGGCGAGCGGATCACCCTGGTCCACGTCGATGCCCATCTCGATTGGCGCCACGAGGTCAACGGCGAGACCGAAGGCTACTCCAGCCCGATCCGACGCGCGGCCGAGATGCCTTGGTTCGGCCCGATCGTACAGATCGGCATGCGCGGCATCGGCAGCGCCCGCGGCCAGGAGGTCGAGGACGCCCGTGCTTACGGCGCCGACATCGTGACCGCCCACGAGCTGCACCGCATCGGCATGGCCGCGGTGCTGGATCGGATTCCCAACGGCGGCCCCTACTACCTCACCATCGATGCCGACGGGCTGGACCCCACCATCATGCCGGGGGTGATGGCGCAAACGCCGGGCGGCCTCACCTGGCTGCAAATCCGCGAGCTGATCCACGGCCTGGTGCTGAAGGGCCGCGTCTTGGGCATGGACCTGGTGGAGATCGCGCCCAGCCGCGACCAGGGCAACATCACCCTGATCCACGCAGAGCGCCTGCTCTGCAACTTCATCGGCGCCTGCGTGCGCGCCGGCTACTACGACTGAGACCGGAGCCTTGGTCGCCGCCAACCGCTGGCTGATCCTGGCGATCCTCTTCAGCGTCCGGGTGACCATGGGCTTCCAGTTCCAGGCCGTCGCCGCGGTGGCACCGCTGATGATGGACGACCTCGGCATCGGCCTGGCCGACATTGGCTTCCTCATCGGACTCTATCTGGCGCCCGGCATCGTCATGGCCTATCCGGGCGGCGCGCTCGCCCGCCGCTTCGGCGACCGACGTGTCGTGCTGGCCGGGCTGCTTCTGATGATCGCAGGCGGCCTCTTCATGGTGTTTGGGGAAAGCTGGGCTGCGGCCGTCATCGGCCGGCTTCTGGCCGGCGTCGGCGCCATCTTCCTGAACGTCACCATGGCGAAGATGGTGGCCGACCATTTCGCCGGCCACGAGATCAGCACGGCGATGGCGATCTACGTGAACTCCTGGCCGGTCGGCATCGCGCTGGCGCTGGTGACCCTGCCGGGCCTGGCGGGCCTCACCGACCTGGACTGGGCCCAGGGCGCCACCGTCCTGGCCGCCGCCATCGGCTTCCTCTTGATGCTGTACTACCCCCGCGATGCGGGCCGAGGGGATGCGGCTCCCACTGCCTCACGCCTCTCCGGCATCGAACTCCGCGGCATGGTTGCCGCGGGGAGTGTCTGGGGACTCTACAACGGCGGAACCACCATGGTGATCGGCTTCGGCCCGACCTTGCTGAGCGAGCGCGGCTTCGGCCTCATGCACTCCAGCTCGGTCACCAGCCTGGTGCTCTGGTCCGCGGCGGCGACGATCCCGATCGGCGGTTACCTGGCCGACCGGCTGAAGCTGCGCGATGCCCTGATCGCGGTCAGCCTGCTCAGCTACGCCGTCCTGACAGGGTTGGTTCCGCTGGTGGAGGACCCCTGGTACCTCTTTCTCGCCATCGGCCTGATCGCCGGACTGGCGCCGGGGCCTATCATGGGCCTGCCCGCGACCCTGCTGCGCCCGCAAGCGCGGGCGGCGGGCATGGGCATCTTCTTCACCCTCTATTACGTGATCACGGTGCTGGCGCCGATCCTGGCCGGCTGGATGGCCGAGGCAGCCGGCGGTGCCGCCATCACCTTCACCTTCGGTGCGGCGATGCTGGCCGCTGGCTGCCTGGCACTGGCCTACTACCGCGGTCTCGAACAGCGCTACTGCGCCGCGGTCTGAGTCCCTTCGGCACGGAGACTGGCCGTGGCCGCACGGTCGAGCGCCAAGTCCGGCCCCACCAGCACCACGCCGAACAGAGCCTCCGCCTGGGCCGCCGTGTAGTAACCCAGCCGCACGTCGCGCTGCACCGCTTCGGGTTCACGCTCGAAGGGGTCGCCGTAGCCGCCGCCGCCCGGGGTGCCGACCCTGACCCGGTCGCCGGCCTTCATCTCGATGCCCTGCTCCTTGGAGAGGTGTTGGGGCACGTAAGAGCGACCGTCGCGCCAGACCTCGACGCTATTGGGCATGCCGTCGCCGCCACCAAGCGCACCCTGTGGCCCGGTGCGACCGTGGTCCATCACGAAGGAAGCCTGGGCTTCGCCGCGTCTCAGCTCGACCTCGTAGTCCAGGCCGAAGCCACCGCGATGCCGTCCGGCACCGCCCGAGCCCTCGCGCAGCGCATAGCGCCGGTAGAGCACGGGATAGGCCTGCTCCATGATCTCCACCGGCGGCGCCTTGGAGATTCCGATGGTGGAGCAACCGTTGGACAATCCGTCGTGCTTGGCGTTGCCGCCGTAGCCGCCGCCGGAGATCTGGTACATGACGTAGCCGCGGCCGCGCTCCGGATCCTGGCCGCCCAGCGCGAAGTTGCCGCTAGAGCCGGCCGGCGCGGCGGTCACCTCCTCGGGCAACGCCTGCACCAGGGCGGCGAAGACCGCCTCGGCGATGCGCTGCGAGACCTCGGCCGCACAGCCGGAGACCGGCCGCGGATAGGCCGCATCCAGGAAGGTGCCGGTCGGGCGCTCGACGATCAGCGGCTCGAACGCGCCGGCCGAGATCGGCACCTCCGGGAAGACGTGCCGCACCGCCAGATAGACCGAGGAAAGGGTGGTCGCCAGCACCGAGTTCATCGGCCCCTGGCAGGGCGGCGAGGAGCCGGCGAAGTCGAACACCAGGTCGCGGCCCCGCTTGGTGACCGTCAGCGCGATCTTCAGCGGCTGATCCACCACGCCGTCGGAATCGACGAAGGCCTCGGCCCGGTAGCTGCCGGCCGGGATACGGTCGATGTGGGCGCGCATCTGCTCGGCCGCGCGCTGGCGCAGCTCGGCGATCGCCTCGACCACGGCCTCGTCGCCGTAGCGGTCGAGCAGCTCGTTCAGCCGCTTCTCGCCGACCAGCAGCGCGGCCGCCTGGGCCTTCACGTCGCCGATGCGCTGCTCGGCCACGCGGATGTTGGAGCAGATGATGGCGTAGATCTCGCTGTCCAGCTTGCCGCGCTTGAACAACTTTACCGGCGGCAGCCGCAGCCCTTCCTGCTCCACCGCCGTCGCCGAAGCGGAGAAGCCGCCGGGCACCGCGCCGCCGATGTCCGGCCAGTGCCCGGTGTTGGAGAGCCAGCAGAAGATCCTGCCATCGCGGTAGAAGGGCCGGGCGAAGCGCACGTCCATCAGGTGGGTGCCGCCCAGGTAGGGGTCGTTCACGATGTAGATGTCATCGGGCTCCGGCGGCAGCACCCGGCCGGCCGCGATCATTTCGATCAGGGTGCGGGTTGAGAACTGCATGGTGCCGACGAAGATCGGCAGCCCGCCCGCCCCTTGCGCGATCAGCGCACCGTCGTCGGCGGCATAGATGCCGTCCGAGCGGTCGTTGGCCTCAGCGATCACCGGTGAGAAGGCCGCGCGCGAGAAGGAGAGATCCATCTCGTCGCAGATCTGCTGCAGGCCGGCCTGGATCACCGTCAGGGTAATGGGATCGAGGTTCATCGCACCGCTCCTCCCGCAATCTCGACGATCAGGTTACCCTCGCCGTCCTGGCGCGCAAGGTTGCCGGGCTCGATCACCGTGGTGGCGTCCATCTGCTCGATCAGCGCCGGCCCCACGAGTTCGGCTCCGGCCGGCAGCCAGTCGCGCCAGTAGACCGGCGTGTCGTGCCAGCCACCGGCGAACCAGACCGGCCGAGTCTCGCGCAGGGCCTCGGCCAGGCTGCCGCGGCGCCCGCCGGCATCGATCAGCGCCGAGAGGTCCAACGCCGGCCGGACCCCGATCACCGAGCAATTGAGGTTCACCAGGTTGGCCTTGATCTCGTCCAGCGCCACCTGGAAGCGACGGAAGTAGGTCTCCTCGAACAGCGCCTGCAGGCCGGCCCGGTCGGGCCTGCCGTCAGGCAGCGGGACCCGTAGCAGGTGGGTCTGGCCGATGAACTGCATGTCGGCGCTGAAGCGCACCCGGACCTCGGTCACCCCGACGTTCTCGGCCTCGACCAGGCGACGACCCTCGACCTCCTGGCGGGCCAGGATCGCCTGCACCTCGTCCATGTCGGCGCGCTCCAGCGGCCGGTTCACCGTGTTGACGAAGTCGTGGCGCAGGTCGGCGACGACGCAGCCCAGCGCGTTGGTGATGCCCGGCCGTCCCGGCACCAGCACCCGCGGGATCCCCAGCTCCCGGGCCAGGGCCACGGCGTGCAGCGGCCCGGCACCGCCGAAGGCGAAGAGCGCGAAGTCGCGCGGGTCGGCGCCCAGCGAGATCGAGACCATGCGGATGGCGCCGGCCATGCGGGCGTTGGCGACCTGCAGCACCGCGGCGGCCGCCGCCTCGCCGTCGAGGCCCAGCGGCCGGCCCAGCCGCTCGGTGAAGACCTCCAAGATGTCGGCCCGCGAGACCGGCCGCTCCACCGAGAGCAGGGCCGCGGGATTGAGCCGGCCCAGCAGCAGGTTGGCGTCGGAGATGGTGGGCCGGGTCCCGCCCTTGCCGTAGCAGATCGGCCCCGGAACGGCGCCGGCGCTGCCCGGCCCGACCTCCAGCAGTCCCGCCTCGTTCACCCGGGCGATGGAGCCGCCGCCCGCCCCTACCGTGCGCACGTCCACCATGGGCAGGTGGATCGGCATGGCATACTCCACCTCGATCTCGCTGGAGACCGCGGGCTCGGCATTGCGGATGAGCGCCACGTCGCTGGAGGTGCCACCCATGTCGTAGGTGATCAGGTTGCCGATGCCGGCCCGCCGGCCGGTGTAGGCCGCCGCCATCACGCCCGACGCGGGCCCCGACATCACCGTCTTCGCCGCCTCCTCGGCCACCCGCTCGGCCGAGACCATGCCGCCGTTGCCGTTCATCACCAGCAGCTCGCGGGCATAGCCGCGCCTTCTCAGTTCCCCGCGCAGGCGCTCCAGATAGCGCTCCAGCAGCGGCTGCACCGAGGCGTTGACCGCGGCCGTCACCCCGCGCTCGTATTCCCGGCTCTCCGACAGCAGCGCATGGCTCATGGTGATGTGGCGGTTGGGCCAGAGCGCGGCGGCGATCTCGGCGGCACGGCACTCGTGCGCCGGGTTGGCATAGGCGTGCAGGAAAAGGATGCAGAGCGATTCGCAACCGGCGGCCACCAGCCGGTGGACCGCCCCGGCCACCGCCGCCTCGTCCAGCGGCTCCACCACCTTGCCTTCGGCGTCCATGCGCTCCGGCACCTCGAGCCGCAGGTCGCGCGGGACGATCGGCCAAAATTCGCCGAAGAGGCCGTAGGGCTGCGGCCGGGTGCGCCGTCCCAGCTCCAGCAGGTCGCGGAAGCCGGCGGTGGTGATCAGGCCGGTGCGGCAGAGCTGGCGCTCCAGAACCGCATTGGTGGTCGTGGTGGTGCCGTGGACGATCAGGTTGACCTGCGCCAGCGCCGCTCCCGCCTCCTCCAGTGCCGCCAGCACGCCGCGGGCCTGGTTGTCCAGAGTGGTCGGGGTCTTGGCCAGCCGGACCTCGCCGGTCTTACGGTCGTAGGAGATCAGGTCGGTGAAGGTACCGCCCACGTCGACGCCGACGACGACCCCGCTCTCAGCCTCGGATCCAGCAGCGACCATGGCGCCTCACCATCTCGAACACCCAGGGAAATTTGTTCGTATACAAACGATTTTTCCCGGATCTGGCAAGCGCTCTTCGTCAGCCTCCTCAGGGATCGATCAGGCCTTGCTCCAGCAGCCAGGGCTTGAGTCCGGCGATCGAGGGCAGCACCGCGTCGGCGAAGACCGAGAGGCTGGCCGCCTCGCCGGTGCCGGTCAGCACAGCAATGGAGAGGGCATAGCCGGCGGAACGGCCCATCATGAGATCGGTCAGGTTATCGCCGACCACCGCCAGCGTCTCGGGCGCGGCGCCGACCTTCTCGGCGAAGGCCAGTGCCATGCCGGGGCCGGACTTGCTGCCGTGGCCGCTGTCGTAGCCGCTGACGAAGTCCAGCAGGTGCTCGGCCTGGCAACGCCGGACCAGGCCCAGGGCGCCGGCCTCGCTGTCATGGGTGGCGATTCCCAGCGCCAGGCCAGACTGCCGGAGGCTCTCGAAGAAGGGGGCCAGCGGCAGCACCGGCTCGGCGCCCATGACTCCGTCCTCCACCGCGCTGCGCTCGATCTTCTCGATCAGGTAGGGCACGTCGTTGCCCGGCAGGTAGGGCAGCCAGGCCTCGGCCAGGTCGCGGATGTTGCCGGCGGCCAGCACCGAATCGCCCTCCACCCGCTGGGTCTGGCGGTTGTAACCGATCGCGACCAGCAACTCCTCGGCCAGCGCGGCATCGCCTGCCGCGACGTCTAGCGCCAGGCGGCGCATCGGTCCCACCCAGGAGGCGTGAAAGTCGATCAGGGTGCCGTCCTTGTCGAAAAGGATGCCCTTCAGTTTCGCCATGCCGTCACCGACCTCTCCGTTGCGCCCTTTCGTCAGGTTCCCTGCTCGCTCTCCGATAGGCGGGGATCGAGCTGGGGTGCCAGGCGGGAGGTCGGCACCACGGGAACGAAGACCTCCTTGCTCACCACCTCGACCCGCGGCCGGACGCTCCAGCGATAGAGGGTGAAGGCCAGCAGCAGCGCCGCAAAGGAGGCCGAGTAGAGGAAGAGCGCATGCGGCCCGCCCCAAGCCATGACCCAGGAGGCCAGGCTCGGCCCCAGGATAGCGCCGGTCGAGAAGCAGATCAGCAAGCCTGTCGAGGCCGAGACGTAATTCTCCCTGGGAAGCTGATCGTAGGCATGCGCGATCGCGTTGGGATAGACCGAGGCCGAGCCGCCGCCCAGTAGCAGCGCCATCGCGAGCACCACCAGGAAGTGGGGCTCCAGCCAGTGCAGGCTGTAAAGCATGGTGGCAATGGCCACCAGCATGGCGAGCACGACCGACAGCGCGCGGCGGCGACCCACCCGGTCGCTGAGGCGACCGACCAGCGACAGCAGCAGGAAGGGTCCCACCACCAGGGCACCGGTGAAGAGCGAGACCTGGAACAGGCTGTAGCCCACCTTCGTCGCGAAGATCGGTGCCATGGAGTTGAGGCCGCTCTGCAGCAGGCCGGCACCGGTCGCGCCGACCACGGCCAGCGGCGAGAGTCGGTAGAGCGCGAAGACCGACATGGGTGCGGCCGTTTTCACCTCCGGCTGCGGCAGGTTGGTCAGCAGCACCGGCTGCAGCGACAGGCAGAGCGCCATGGCGGCGAAGACCAGGACCTGGATGCCCGCCAGGTCCCAGAGATTGATCGAGAGCTGACCCAGGCCGACGGTGAAGTAGTAGGAGGCCATGTAGAAGGTCAGCACCCGGGCGCGCGTCTCGTTGTCGGTGCGGTCGTTCAACCAGCTTTCGATCGCCGTGGTGAAGCCGGCCATGGTCACGCCGTAGACGACGCGGCAGAAGAGCCAGACCGTGGGATCGACGAACAGGGCTTGGACCAGCGCGGTCAGCACCGCCAGTCCGCCGAAGACGGCATAGGCGCGGATGTGGCTGACCCGCCGGATCAGCCGCTTGATCAACAGACAGCCAATGAAGAAGCCCAAAAAGAAGGCGGACTGGACCAGTCCGATAAAGGAGGCCGAGACGTCGGCATGGTTCAGCTTCAGCACCGTCGCCAAAGTCAGCACCGAGTGGCCGAACATGAAGATGCTGGCGCCGAGGATCAACGGCAGAACCGGGCGCAGCACCGCCATCATGACCGCCGCACTCCCTGTCCAAAACCGCCTCTGCCGACGCTGCCGCCGCCGGTCCGACTTCGATCGCCTTGGCCCGTCCGCCAAGCTGCATCGACGCCCATGGCCAGCCTAACCCTCCGCCTTCGCGTCCCCCGACACGCCTCAAAGGTCGGAGCCACTCGGGAGGTTAGCCTAGGCGTCTTGAGCCGCAATCGAGCAGAGCCGTCACCGGCTAGCAGCCATGCGACTTTTCGGGAGGCTCTCAAGCAGGGACCGTCTCAAGCTCTGCTCGCAGTCGTCAGGCATGGGTCCAGTAGGCGAAATCGCGGTAGCGGTCGGCCTGCCACCAGTCCTTCTTCGCCACCCGTGCCAGGACCGGCGACTTGCCGGCATGGCTCAACAGCGGCAGCACCACCCGGCCCTCCTCCCGCACCGCTACCAGGTCTCCGTCTTCGGGCAGCACGATTGCGATATGACCTGCTTCGTTCTGATTGCGGTGCTGGGCCACGATCAGGGCGACTTCGCCGCCGTTGGCGGCCTCCTGCAACGCGTCGACGGAGCAGCGGCGCTGCCAGCCGTAGTCCGGCCCGAATTCGGCAAGCCAGTCGAACTGCGTGTTGACCGAGAGTTCACGGACGCTGTTGCCGTTGACCACATGCGGCAACCCGCCCTCCCCCAGCAGAAGCAGCGAGCGGCCGCTCCACCACACCCGCGTCAGATAGACCCGCGCCAGACAGCAGAAGTCGTAGGCATAGGTCTCGGCGTGGCTCTCGCCGACGCCGCTGCGATAGCGCAGGTGATCAGGGTTGCTGGGGTCGAGATAGCGGGCAATCTCCAGCAACTGACTGCGCCGCGTCTCCGCATCCGTACCATCGCGGAAGACCATTATCTCCTCGTTCAGGGGATAGCAGCGGCCCAAGGCCGAGGTGCGTACGTGAGCCTGACGGCTGAGATGCGCTGCCGGCAGGGGCTTGCGCACCGGAAAGGCTTCTCCGTCGTCGGTCGCCGGCAGCAGATAGTCTTTCTGCACCCAGCCCTCGACCTTGGTGGCGCCTAGCGCGGCCGAAACCCGCCACCAGTCGGCCTGCTCCGGGTCCTCGCCTTCCTTTCGGATGGTCCAGCCCTCGTGCAGCACCGCCAGCACCGGCGCCGTGCCCGGCCCGCTACGCAGGTTGAGCCACTCGGTACGGCTCGCATCCAAAGCGTAGAGAGTCTCGTCCCGGCGGCGCTCTCGGATGTCGAAGCCACTACGCGGATAGGCCCAGAGCTCCTTCAAGGCATGCTCGACCTCCTGGCAGCTCTGGACGAAGGCCTGTGGTCGCATGCCGCCGTCGCGCTTCCTGGCATAGGCCGGCCAATCCCACTCGCGCAGGGCCTTCACCAGCTTCTCGTGGGCCAGCGAATCGAAGTAGGCGCAGACCTGCCAGAGCTCGGACTGGCAGAGTGCATCGAAGAGCGCACTGGCGCTCTCGTAGCCCAGCGCCTCGAAGTCGGCACCGCGAATCGGCGGGTTGCCGATGGTGGCGACCAGGCAGGCCGACTCCTTGCCGGCGACCTCCGACACCAGATCGAACATGGCGTACTCGCGCGCCTGCATGCCGACATGCGCGGACAGCCAGGGCGCATCCGGATCCGGTCGCCAGAACTCGGCCGCTAGGTGGCCCTCATCTGCGGCCTTCCCCCGCTCCAGTCGGAAGTGCTGGGCGAACTCCTCTGGGTTCCAACGGCCCCATATGGCCTTCACCCGGCTCACGTCCACATGGAGCCTGGGACGGCCGGGCAGCGGCGCCTGCGTGCCCGCTTCACTGAACCACAGCACCAGCGCCGCCCGCGGGTCGGCCGCAAGTCCCTCGGCCGCCGCCTCGATTGCACCGCCGATCCGGTTGTAGCAGGCTGCCAGGTCGGCGATGGTCCCCAGCTCCTGCGGGATCGGATCGAAGGGCTCCTTCGGTTCCAGACGCACCGCTTGGAACGCGTCGCCCTGCTTCAGCACCTGCATCGCGATCGCCTCATCGACATCCTGCCCCGGCTCGCTCTTTCGAACCACGATTCCACCGCAGTGATACCGCTTCTCCCAAGCAAAGAACGCACCTCCGTGCAAGAGCTTTCGCCCCCCGCCGCCGGAGTCTTATTGTGCAGGTCCGATCAAAGTTCCCGGAACCTGACCTTTCGATTAGGTCACTGGATGCGGCGACAGTTCACAAGGCGAAGGCTTGATCTCGAGCCCGGCCCGGATCAAGATCCGCCCAACCACAGAGACTTGAGGGATCGAGCCGCCATGACGACCGCCGATACGATCTATCTGATCATTTGCATCGCTGGCTTCGCCGCATTCACCACGGTGCTGCTCTACCGCTCCTTCACCCACTAGGCGAGTACGACGGCACGCGAGCCAGGACGGTCGCCGCGAGGCCGCTGGCCCGTCGATCCGCGGCCGCTCAGAGCAGGAAGACGTCAAATCGAAACGATTTGCCGGCTGGGTTCTGCTCTAAAGCTTCGAAAAACAGAGCAGATTCACGCGATCAAGCGATTCCACTTGATCGCGATCTGCTCTAATCCCTTTCCGCGGCGAGGAAGCGTTCCGCCTCGGCCAGGTCGTCCGGCCGGTTGGCGTTGAAGAAGGGATCGTAGGGGCTGGTCGGCCATTCCACCCGAGCCAGCCGGTAGCGCGCGGTCCAGCGATCCACCTTCCGGATCTCCTCCTCGACCACCGCCTGCCGCAGGTCATCCAGCAAGCTCAGCGGCCAGAGCCCGATCACCGGATGAGCGTGCCCGCCGGAAGCGGCACAGGCGAGTTCCGCTCCCTCCTCCAGGCAGGCACCGACCAGGCGCACGACCAGATCACGCGGCAGCAGCGGGCCGTCACCGGGAACGGTCACCAGCCAGCGCGCCGAAGGCCGGGTCTCTCGCGCCCAGGCCAAGCCTGTCAGCACGCCGGCCAGCGGCCCCTGAAAGCCCTCCACCAGGTCCGGCAGGACCGGCAGGCCGAAGTCGGCGAAGCGGGCGGGATCGCCGTTGGCATTCAGCGCCAGGGCGTCGACCTGGGGACGCAGCCGCTCCAGGATGTGCGCCAGGATCGGACGGCCGGCCAGCGGCAGTAGGCACTTGTCGCCGCCGCCCATGCGCCGCGCCAGGCCGCCTGCCAGCACCAGCCCGACGACCGCGTCGCTCGTACCCCCGGTCACGGCCGGTAGCTACCCTTGCGCTGGTGGCGGCGATCCTCCTCCTCGACCGCCTCCGGGTCGCTGTCAAAGACGATGCGTTCCTCTCCCGCCAGCGCCAGGAAGCGCTTGCCCTTGGCCCGGCCGATCAGGGTCAGGCCCGCCTGGCGCGCCAAGGCCACGCCCCAGGCGGTGAAGCCGGAGCGCGATATCAGGATCGGGATGCCCATCTGCACCGTCTTGATCACCATCTCCGAGGTCAGCCGTCCGGTGGTGTAGAAGATCTTGCCGGCGCTCTCGATGCCGTTCAGACGCATGTAGCCGGCGATCTTGTCGACCGCGTTGTGACGCCCGACGTCCTCCATGTAGAGCAGCGGCCGGTCGCCCTCGCAGAGCACGCAGCCATGGATCGCGCCGGCCTCCAGGTAGAGGCTGGGCACCGCGTTGATCTTGCGGCTGAGGCTGTAGATCCAGGAGGTCTTGAGCCGGGCCTCGGGGTCGAGCCGCACGCTCTCGAAGTTCTCCATCAGGTCGCCGAAGACCGTGCCCTGGGCGCAGCCGGAGGTGCGGATCTTCTTCTTCAGCTTGTCCTCGTAGTTGGTCTCGCGGGCGGTACGCACCACCGCCACCTCCAGGTCCTCGTCGACCTCGATCGCGGTGATCTCGTCGTCGGGGCGGAGCATGTTCTGGTTGATCAGGTAGCCCACGGCCAGATAGTCGGGGTGGTCGCCGATGGTCATCATGGTGACCACCTCCTGGCTGTTCAGGAAGAGCGTCAGCGGCCGTTCTGTCACCACCGCGGTCTCGACCCGCTGCCCACTCTCGTCCAACCCGGTCATGGTCTCAGTCAGGCGCGGGTCACCCGGATCGGGAGCCAGGATCAGCCCCTCCAGGGTCGCCGCATCCGTGAGCTTCGGCCGCGCCTTGCGGTGCCGGCGCAGCGGCGCGCCGTCATCAGCCGGTCCGAGTGGGTCCGCCATCAAGCCAAACTCCTATGCCATCGCCGCCAGATATGGCTGGCCGCGAAGCAGGAGCGCAAGGGGAAGCAGCCCTCTGCGCTTGACAGAAAGCGCCAAGCGGCGGAATCGATGGCGCATGACACGCCTGACCGAGATCGAGGAAACCGCCGCCCACTACGCTGGGCGTCCGCTGGAGGAACTCTACCGCGAAGCCGGAATGCATGCCGGCCCCACGCGCATCGTGGCCCTGGTCGCCGATCGCCCCTGGCCGCCTCGGCTGCTGCTGGCGCTCGACGCCTGCCGGCGCGGGGTGGAGGCCAAGATACCGGGCTCGCAGGAGGCCCAGGCGGAACTGCGCGCACTCGGTATCCCGCTGATCGACCGCCACTTGGCCGAGTCCCCGCTGCGCACCGGCTGAGGGGAGCCAAACCGGCAAGGTCGCATGGCAGCCTTGCTTTGTCGCCGGCACCGCGACGCGCCAAGTTGATCGATACTGACTCGCGTTTTCCGTCGTATCTCTCTTGGCTCTTTCTCCCCCGATGGACTCTTCCTATCGCATCGTACCGCTGATCATTGCCTGTGCGCTCTTCATGGAGATGGTCGACGCCACCGCCCTGGCGACGGCATTGCCGACCATCGCCCGCGAGTTGCAGGTCTCTCCCCTCACCCTCTCGCTGGCGATCACCACCTACGTGCTGAGCCTGGCGCTCTTCATCCCGGTCAGCGGCTGGCTCGCCGATCGGATCGGCGCCAAGCGGGTGTTCGGCACCGCCATTCTGATCTTCCTCGCCGGCTCGATCGCCAGCGGCCTCTCCGACGGGCTGTGGGAGCTGATCGCCGCCCGTGCGCTGCAGGGCAGCGGCGGCGCGCTGATGACTCCAGTCGCCCGCCTGATCCTGGTCCGCTCCGTGCCGCAGAACCGCCTGGTCGATGCCATGGCCTGGATGGGCGTACCCGCTCTGGTGGGACCGATCATGGGGCCGCCGCTGGGCGGCCTGCTGGTCGACATCGCCTCCTGGCGCTGGATCTTCTGGATCAACGTGCCCATCGGCTTGATCGGCCTCTTCGCGGTCTGGCGCTTCGTGCCGACCGTCCCGCGGGAGTCACGCCGCCGCTTCGATATCATCGGCTTCCTGACGCTGGGATCCGGGTTCGTCGCACTGATGGCGGGGCTGGAGCTGGCCGACGGCAAGCTGGCAGAACCGAGGCTCGCCATCGCCCTGCTGGCCGGTGGGGCATTGATGCTGCTGCTCTACGTCTTTCACTACCGGCGCCGCAAGGACCCGGTGATCGACCTCAGCCTGCTGCAGCTCCCGACCTTCCGGGCCAGCATGGTAGGCGGCAGCTTCCTGCGCATCGGCACCGGCAGCCTGCCGCTGTTGATGCCCTTCCTGCTGCAGGGTCTCTATGGCTACAGCGCCGGCGGCGCGGGGCTGGTGCTGGCCAGCGCCGCGATCGGCGCCATCGTGATGAAGGCCCTGGCGGCCAAGGTGATCGCCGCCTTCGGCTTCCGCCGCGTGCTGCTGGTCAATGCCGCGGTCACCGCGCTGCTGGTGGCACTGCTGGGCCTGCCCGATGCCAACGGCTTCGGGCTCTGGCTGCTGGTGCTGCTATTGATGGTCGGCGGCTTCTCGCGCTCGCTGCAGTTCACCTCGATCAACACCATCGCCTATGCCGAAGTGCCGCGACACCGGATGGGCGATGCCACCGCCTTCACTTCGGTGGTCGGCCAGCTTGCCCTGGCGCTGGGCGTCTCGGGCAGCGCCTTGCTGCTGGAGCTGGTGAACGACGGCGGCGGCCTGCCGGGCCTGGCCGACTTCCGCCTGACCTTCCTGCTGGTCGGCCTGCTGATGTTTGCTGCCGTCTTCTCCTTCTGGCACCTCTCGGCCTCGGCCGGCTCGGAGATTTCCCGCCACCGCCCCCGAGAGCGATCCCCACAGCGGCCGCTCGACAAGTCCAAGGCAGCCGGGATAGAAGGCCGGGCATGAGCCTGGACAAGCGCCTCAACCTCTACCGGCCGGACCTCGCCGACGTCGCCCTCGAGGGCCGCGTCCAGGCGGAGTCCTTCGTGGCGGGTAGTCCGAGGCAGGTGGTCGGCGGCCTTGCCGACCTGCGCCGTCGGCCCGACGCCGACGCCCCGCTGGACGCCCAGCTCTGGTACGGCGAGCGGGTCACGCTGTTCGAAGAGCGCGACGGCTGGGCCTGGATCCAGGCCGAGAGCGACCGCTACGTCGGCTATGCGCCGGCCGTAACACTGGGCGAGGTCGGAGCGTCCGCCCCAACGCATCGGGTGTCGGTGCCCATGACCTTCCGCTTCCCTGCCCCGGACATCAAGACGGCACCCCTGGATCGCCTGCCGATGGGCGCTTTCCTGCGCGTCCGCGCCGAGCGCGACGCCTTCCTGGAGCTGGAAGACGGCGGCTTCGTCTTCACCCGCCACACCGCCGGCGCGGACTGGCTGGCAGAGGACTGGGCCGAGACCGCGCTGCGCTTCCTCGGCGTGCCCTACCTCTGGGGCGGCCGCTCCTTCACCGGCATCGACTGCTCCGGACTGGTGCAGACTGCCCTGCTGTTGGCCGGACGCAGGGTGCCACGCGATTCCGACATGCTGCGCGACTCCGACGCCCTAGGCCAGGCGCTGCCGCCCGACAGCCCACGCCAGCGCGGCGACCTGCTGTTCTCTCCGGGCCACGTCGTGATGGCACTCGACGGCGAGGAGATCGTACACGCCAACGCCTATCATCTGGCGGTGGTGCGCGAGCCCTTCGCTGCCTTCGTCGAACGCCTGGCCGGTCGCGGCGAAGACGTAACCCTCTTGCGCCGACCTGCCTGAGCGATATATCCGTCTAAACCAATCGTTCTTGTTTTTCTTTAGCGGATCCGCAGAATGGCCAGCATGTATCAGAGCCAGCAGAAGCCAGCCCCACTCATCGATCCCTTTGCCCGTGCGGTCACCTACCTGCGGGTGTCGGTGACCGATCGCTGCGATCTTCGCTGCGTCTACTGCATGGCCGAGGACATGACCTTTCTGCCGAAGGCGGAAGTCCTGAGCCTGGAAGAGCTGGACCGGCTCGCCAGCGCCTTCGTCGAGTTGGGCGTGCGCAAGCTGCGGCTCACCGGCGGCGAGCCGCTGGTCCGCCGCAACATCATGAGCCTGGTGCGCAGCCTCTCGCGCCACCTCCAGACCGGCGCGCTGGACGAGCTGACCCTGACCACGAACGGCACCCAGCTCTCGCGCTTCGCCGCCGAGCTGGCCGATTGTGGCGTGCGCCGGATCAACGTCTCGATCGACACGCTCGACCGCAACAAGTTCAAGGCGATCACCCGCTGGGGCGATTTCGACAAGGTCATGGCCGGCCTGGCCGCGGCCAAGGAGGCGGGACTGGCGGTCAAGATCAACGCGGTGGCGCTAAAGGGCGTCAACGACGACGAGCTGGACCGCATGCTGGCCTGGTGCGGCGAGGAGGGCTTCGACCTGACCCTCATCGAGGTCATGCCGCTGGGCGAGATGGGTGAGGAGCAGCGGGTCGACCAGTACCTGCCGCTCTCGATGGTGCGCAGCCGGCTGGCCCGGAACTGGACCCTGACCGATATCGACTACCAAAGCGGCGGCCCCGCCCGCTATGTCCGGGTCGAGGAGACCGGGCGCAAGCTGGGCTTCATCACCCCGCTGACCCATAACTTCTGCGAGAGCTGCAACCGGGTGCGGCTGACCTGCACCGGCACGCTCTACATGTGCCTGGGCCAGGACGACGCCGCCGACCTGCGCCGGGTGCTGCGCGCCAGCGACGACGACGCGGTGCTGCGCGAGGCGATCCGCGAGGCCATCACCCGCAAGCCCAAGGGCCACGACTTCGTCATCGACCGCAACCACCAGGCCCCGGCGGTCAGCCGCCACATGAGCGTCACCGGCGGTTAACCCTCCGCGAAACGAGAAAGGGGGCCCGACCGAGCCCCCTTCCCTGCAGAACGGCTGCGGACGGACGGCTACTCCAGCGTGATCTGGTGGGTCCAGCTCTTGCCGTCGCTGAGCGTGATCTGCTCGAAGCCCAGCACCCGGCAGAGATCGAAGAAGGTGAACCAGTCGCTGACGTTGTTCTCGCGCAGGAGCGGGGTCAGGCGTGCCTGGGCGGTCAGGTTGGCGAGCACGCCGCGAGCCCGGAACATCGTGTCCATCGGCCCGTCCATCAGGGCCACGATGATCAGCTTCTGCGCCTCGGCGCCCTTGGCAAAGATGGCGTAGGGGATGGGATGGCCGAGCTTGGCGATCTCGACCTCCATGCCGGTGACGAAGGCCACCCGGTGGCCGCGGCTGGCATCCGGCGAGGGCGTGGCGCGGGCGACGTAGGTCTCCCGCGAGGTAATCTCGCCGTAGTAGTAGCCGATGTGACGATCGTGGTTGGGATCGTCCTTGGCGTTCTCGTCCGGCGGGGTGATGACCACCGCCGGCTTCTTCTCCTGGGCGAAGGAGGACTGCGGCAGGACCGCGACGAAAGCCGCCAGCACGAGGCAGGGCAGCAGGAATTGGCGAAGTCGCATGGAGATTCCCCTCGGTTCGTTCTCAAGTGCTGTGGCGTCTGGTCTCGGCCGGTTAGACGCCTATTCGTAGGATTCGTCGAGTTCGGAGGTTAGCCTCAGGAGGTTAGCTCTTGTCGGGCTGCCCCGCTATAGTCGCCTCCACGCTGCCGCTGACGGATCCTCCCATGTCGTCCCTGCCCTTCGCCCTGACCGCAGCCGACACGCCCGACGCCCGCTCGGCGCTGGAGGAGCTCGAGGCGCGCTACGGCAGCGTCCCGGCCGAGGAGGCCAAGGCCCTGGTGGTGCTGGGCGGCGACGGCTTCATGCTGGAAACCCTGCGCTCCACCCGCGACCATCCCCTGCCGCTCTACGGCATGAACCGCGGCACCGTCGGCTTCCTGATGAACGCCTACGACCCCGATCGCCTGCCGGAACGGCTGGAGGCCGCCGCCTCGACGCGGCTCCGGCCGCTGGAGATGTGCGCCTGGGACGAGGCCGGAGAGCGGCACCGCGACCTGGCCTACAACGAGGTCTCGCTGCTGCGCGAGTCGCGCCAGGCCGCCAAGATCCGCATCTCGGTCGATGGCCGGGTCCGCCTGGAAGAGCTGATCTGCGACGGCGTCCTGGTAGCCACGCCGGCCGGCTCCACCGCCTACAACCTCTCGGCTCACGGACCGATCGTGCCGCTGGGCGCCAACGTGCTCTGCCTGACGCCGATCTCCGCCTTCCGCCCGCGGCGCTGGCGCGGCGCCCTGCTGCCGGACCGCAGCAAGGTGCTGTTCGAGATCCTGGAAGCGAAGAAGCGACCGGTCTCCGCCGTCGCCGACTCCAACGAGGTGCGCGACGTGACCCGGGTGGAGGTTTCGCAAGCGCGGGGGGCCGGTGTCACCCTGCTCTTCGACCCGCAGCACAACATGGAAGAGCGCATCCTGCTGGAGCAGTTCACGCCATAGAGCAGCAAACAAAGATTGGGCCGCCTGCGTTGGCAGGCGGCCCAGTTTCTGGACAGGTGTTCGGGGCCGTCAGCCCCGCCAGAAGGGCTTGCGCACCTCATGGTCGATGTCGGCCCGGGACAGGCCGATGTCACGTAGCGTGTGATCGCTGATCTGCTTCAGCCGGTAGCGCTCCTCGGAACGCTCCTGCCAGGACAGAAGCAGCGTGAAGATCCCGGTCACGACTGCCTTCGGTCCCTGAGTCGAGACCTGCCGCACCCTATTCGACAGCAATTGTTCCATAACAATCCTCCTCATCCGACTACAGGGGAGCAAAGTCCGCCTCAGACCCGCATTCCCTTGTTCTGGGTCTGAATATAGGTTGCCACAGGGAGTGGGAACAAAGCATGATCACTCATAGGAAAATGAGGAAAGCTCATGCGACGCCTGCCCAATCTGAATGCACTGCGCGCCTTCGAGGCAGCCGCCCGTCACCTCTCCTTCACCAAGGCGGCAGAAGAGCTCTCGGTGACCCAGGGGGCAGTCAGCCACCAGGTCGCGGCCTTGGAGGCGCAGCTCGGCCTGGAGCTCTTCGAGCGCCTGAACCGGCGCCTGCGCCTGACCCCGCTGGGGCATCAGTACCTGCCCGCCCTCTCCGAGGCCTTCGACCGCATCGACCACGCGACCCAGGCGCTGCGCAGCGATGAGGAGGAGGGTGCGCTCCGGGTCACGGTCATGCCCTCCTTCGCCCAGGTCTGGCTGATGCCCAAATTGAAGCGCTTCCGCGACCGCTGCCCCGACGTCGACGTGATGGTGCTGGCCAGCGAGCGGGTGATGGACTTCCGGCAGGAGCCAGTGGACGTCGGGGTGCGCATGGGCTCCGTCGACTATCCGGGGCTCTGGTCGGAGCTGCTGTTCGACGAGTACGTCCTACCGGTCTGCGCCCCCAGCCTGCGCGAGCGCCCGCCCGGCCTGCACCGCCGCGAAGACCTGGCCCACTATGCCCTGCTGCACGACGACGCCGGCGAGGACAACCGGCAGATCGACTGGGCCTCCTGGCTGAGGATCGCCGGGGTCGAGGGGGTGGACCCCACACGCGGCATGCAGTTCTCCAACTCCTCCTTCGTGATCATGAGCGCGATTGCGGGCGAAGGCGTCGCCCTGGCCAAGCTGGGCCTTTGCATCGACGAGCTGATCGCCGGGCGCCTGGTGCAGCCCTTCGGCCCCATCGTGCCGATGAATCGCAGCTACCGGATCGTCACGACGCCGGAGAAGGCGCGCTGGTCAAAGGTGCGCAAGTTCGTTACCTGGTTGCGCGAGGAAGCGGCAGCGATCCCGCCCTGGCCCAGGCCCGGAGAGGAACACCTGAAGCAGTGACCGCGCCGTCCTGCTGCGCGGCCCCGGAGACTGTCTGGCCCTGCCCTTCCGAGAACCGAAAGGGTAGAGTCTCCGAGGACAGGTTGATTGGAGCATGATGCAAGATCCGATGAGGCGCCTGCCTCCGCGCCGAGGGGAAGGGACTGGCGGCGCCCCCCTGACGGGGCGCCTGATCCTGCTGCTGTCCGCAGCCTGGCTTCTTTGCTTCCTCTGGTCCTTCGTCGATCTCGCGACCTCGGAGGCCATCGACAGCACTTTTTCAAGCAAGGTCAATCGCTTCAGCGGATTTCTTGCCTGGCAGGTCGCGGCCGTCTTGCTCGCCGGCGGGGCCTTCGTCGCGGGCTGGCTGCAACCCAGCGGCCTGTCGGGGCGGCTGCGCCGCCTGACCCGGCTGCCACTCTATCTCAACGCCTTCCTCTGGGTGCTGATCGTCATCGCCGGCATGGCCTTCTACCTGATGGAGCGGGTGGGCTCGCCGATCCAGTAGAGCCGGCGTCCCTCTTCAGACCGGCTCGGCGAGCTGGTCCTCAAGCCAGGCCAGCAGCCGTTCGCTGTGGCCGCTGTCGGCGGCCTGGCGGCTGCGGTAGATGGCGATGCCGCGCTCCAGACGCACCCGGTCCGGCACCGCAGGCACCAGGTCGCCGCTATCCAGCAGGGTGGCGAGGCCCCGCCCCCAGCCCAGCGCGACGCCATGGCCGGCCACCGCCGCCTGCACCATCACCGGATAGCTGTCGTAGCGGGCACCGCGGTCGTGCCCCTCCGGCGGAGCCAACCCGAGGTGCCGGTACCAGTTCGCCCAGGTCATCCAATCCCCCGGCTTCTCGTCGTAGTGCAGCAGCGCCTGGCCACAGAGGCTGTCCAAGGTGATCGCCGGCCGGCCGGCCAGATAGCCTGGGCTGCAGACGGGAAAGATGCTTTCCGGTGCCCAGTGGATCGCCCGGTGGTCGCCGCCGGGGCGGCTGGCGCACTGCAGGGCCAGGTCGAAGGGCTCGATCCGCTCGGCCAGCGGCTGGGTCGCCGCGGCAATGCGGAGCTGGATCTGCGGGAAGCGGCGATGGAAGTCCGCCAGGCGCGGCATCAGCCAGTAGACTGCAAGGTAGAGTTCGATCGAGAGCACCACCTCCGGTGCCGCCGAACGGGCGCGCAGGCGTCCGGCGGAGGTGGCGATCTCGTCCAGACCGCGGGCCAGGCTCTGTGCGAACTCCCTGCCGGCATCGGTCAGGAAGACCGCCCGGTTACGCCGCTCGAACAGCCGCTGGCCCAGGAAGCGCTCCAGGCTGCGGATCTGCCGCGAGATCGCGCTCTGGGTGAGCGAGAGCTCCTGCGCCGCCCGGGTGAAGCTGCCGAGGCGCGCCGCGGCCTCGAAGGGCAGCAAGCAGGAGAGCGGAGGCAGGGTCTGTCTTTCCATGATTTTGCCTCATGTATCAGGCCAGAGAAGTCGTTTTAGATCAGCAGCCCTTCCTGCTCAACTTCGCCAAGACACATGAGCTGACAGAGAGGAAGGATTGTGACGGACCCAAGCCGCGCCAGGCAGGCTCTGGGGCTGACGGCGATCGTCTTCGCCGATGCGTTGATCGCGCTGGCCGACACCCTGGTGAAGGCGGAAAGCACGCGGCTCAGCCTCTGGCAGATCTACGTCGGACGCGGGCTGGTGGCCGTGCCGCTGCTGTCGCTGCTGGCCCTGCTGCACGGCGGACGACAGGCCTTCCGGCCCCGGCGGCCGCTGTGGGTGGCGCTGCGCAGCCTGCTGCTGCTTGCCATGTGGAGCTGCTACTACAGCGCCCTGCCGTTCCTGGAGCTGTCGCTTGCCGCGGTCGCGCTCTACACCGCACCGCTCTTCATCGCCCTGCTCGCCTCGCGCCTGGCAGGAGAGGCAGTAGGCCCCCGCCTCTGGCTGGCGATCCTGCTGGGTTTCCTGGGCGTAGTGGTCAGCCTCAGGCCCGACGGCGCCGGACTGGACTGGGCCATCCTGCTGCCGGTGCTGGGGGCCTTCTGCTACGCGCTGGCGATGGTGATCACCGCGCGGCACTGCACCGGCGAGTCGCCCTTCACCCTGTCGCTGGCCCTGAACGGAACCCTGTTCCTCGCAGGGCTGGTCGGGCTCGGCCTGCTGCAGATCCTGCCCGCCGGAGACCTGGCGGAGCGGCTGCCCTTCCTGCTGACCGCAGACTGGCGCATTCCGCCGGCGGCCTGGCCGCTGCTGCTGCTCCTGGGCGTCCTGATCGTGGTCTTCTCGACGGCCGTGGCACTGGCCTACCAGCTCGCGCCGCCGGCACTGGCCGGCATCTTCAGCTACAGCTACCTGCCATTCGCGGCGCTTTGGGCCAGCCTGTTTCTCGGCGAGGTGCCCGGCCCGGGCAATGCCACCGGCCTGGCGATCATCGCCCTGGCCGGCGGCCTCGCCGTGAAGCCGAGACTCAACCCTTCTTCTGTGCCAAGAGGCAGAGGTAGTCGTAGATGATGGTGGCGCCCGCCAGCGCGGTGATCTCGGCATGGTCGTAGGCCGGGGCGACCTCGACCTGGTCCATGCCGACCCAGTTTATCGCGCCTAGGCCGCGCAAGATGGTCAGCGCCTGGTGGCTGGAGAGCCCGCCCGAAACCGGCGTGCCAGTGCCCGGCGCGAAGGCCGGATCCAGACAGTCGATATCGAAGGTGAGATAGGCCGGCCGGTCGCCGACGATCTCCAGGGTCTTGGCGATCACCGCCTGCACCCCCTGCTCGTGCACCCAGATGGCATCCAGGATGTTGAAGCCGCGATGCTCGTCGTTCCAGGTGCGCAGGCCGATCTGCACCGAGTGCTCCGGCACCACCAGGCCCTCATTCGCCGCGCGAGTGAACATGGAGCCGTGGTTCAGCTCGATGCCGTCGTCGGGCCAGGTGTCGGAGTGGGCATCGAAGTGGACCAGGCTGACCGGCCCGTGCTTCTCGGCGATCGCACGCAGGATCGGATAGGTGACGAAGTGGTCGCCGCCGATCGAGACCGGGCTGACCCCGGCCTGCACGATCCCGCGGATGTGACGGGTGATGTGATCCGGGATATCCATTGGATGCCCGTGATCGAAGTAGCAGTCGCCGTAGTCGACCACCGCCAGCCGCTCAAGCGGCTCGAAGCCGAAGGGAAAGGAGGGGAGCTGGCTGAGCTGCGCGGAGGCCGCACGCACGCCGGCCGGCCCAAAGCGGGCGCCCGGCCGCGCCGTCGTGGCCAGGTCGAAGGGAATCCCGGTCACCGCGACGTCGACCCCCTCCAGGTCACGCGAGTAGCGCGTCCGCAGGAAGCTCAAGGCGCCGGCATAGGTCTGCTCGTGACGTTTCCGGCCGTGTTTCTGATCGTTCAGGAAAGCGTTCTCGCCCCCCGTCAACTCCTCACCCATAGGCTACTCCCTTGCGACAGGGAGCAGCCTCTGCCCGCTCCCGGTCCAGTTTCACGACAGTCTGACGAACCCCGGCACGAAGAGACGAGCTCGGAAACATAACGTTCAATCCGAGCACGCGGCCGGCTTCCATTGATCGCGGAGCAGGCTAGAGCATAAAGATGGCAAAGGAAATCTCCGGAAGAGGGTGGGGCATGGACACCCCACCCTCCGCTCGCCTGGCCTCAGGTGAAGAAGGCTTCGGCGTCGGCCTCGGCCAGCAAGGTGGCGGCGGTGTAGCCGCCATCACTGGCGATGAAACCGAAGGAAACCGACGCGCCGGCCTGCACCTCGCCGTTCCAGTCGGCCTCGTCCACCCGGTAGCGCTCGCCGCTATGGCTGGCGATCTCGCCGTTCCAGATCTGCTCGATCTCGAAGGGCAGGTCGAACTCCAGCGCCCAGGCGTCGCTGGCCCCATCGGTCAGGTTGGTCAGGGTGGCGGTCCACTGCGCGCCGCTGCCCCAGTCGTTGTCCAGGGTGAAGGCCAACTCGAAGTCCTCGTCGGAGCTCGGCGGCGTCTCGGTCCCGCCTCCCCCGCCGCCGCTAGCGCCGCCGCTGTCGTCGTCGAGGATGGTGGCACGGCCCACGACTCGGCTATCGTCGGGACCGGTCACCACCAGGCGGAAGGTCTCGTCCTCCTCGGCGATGTCGTCCGGCAGCAGCTCGACCTGGACCGTCTTGCTGGTCTCGCCGGCCGCGAAGACGAGCTGGCCGCTGGTAGCGACATAGTCCTCGCCGGCCTCGGCGGTGTCGTCGCTGGTGTGATACTGAAACACCAACTCCTCGTCGGCCGCCGCATCGAGGGTGACCTCGAACTCGACGGTCGGATTGCTCACCGCGGCACTGCCGCCCTCCTCCGCCATCAGCGGCTCCAGCAGAGTCACGACATCCTGGCGCACCGTGGTCCAGTCATCCTCCAGCACGCCGCCGGTGTCGCCGGAGTTCGGGTTCCAGGACCACCAGGACCAGGACATGCCCGACTGGCCGGCCGCAGTGTCGATCGTGCCGTCGTTGTTCAGGTCGCCGTTCAGATAGGCGGTGATCGCCTCGGCCCAATCACGGTCGACCTCGGTCTCCAGGCGCGAGCCGAACTCACCCAGCAGGATCGGGGCGATCCCCTCCTCGTAGATGTAGCCCCAGTGCTCCCTGAAGACCTCCGTGAGGTCCGAACCGTCATAGAACCAGGACTGGGCATAGACCGAGGCCGGATAGTCGTGCGGCGAGTAGACCAGCTTGTTGTCGACATCCAGCTCCACCGGACGGTCGGCCACGCCCTGCAGGTTACCGCCCCACCAGTAGCTGTCTCCCTGGTAGCTGCCGACACCCTCCACCACGATCAGCCAGTCGGAATTCACCGCCTGGATGGCGTTGCCGATACGTTCGGCAGCGGCTGCCCAGTCGGTGGCGCTGTCGTCTCCCCAGGTGCCGTTGTGCGGCTCGTTGGCGAGATCGGCTGCAATGACGCTGTCCTTGCCGGCATAGCGTGCCGCCAGGGTGGTCCAGGCGTCGATCAAATCGTCCTCGTCGTAGACCCCGTCGTACCAGAGACCCGAGCCGTTGGGGCCGTCGCCGGCCTCGCTGCGGTGATTGTCCAGGATGATCTTCAGGCCAAGGCTATCGGCGTAGTCGACCATCTTGTCCATGATCTGCAGGCCGCTCAGCCCCTGCAGGTCAGGGTTGAGACCGAAGTCGATACCGTTGGGCGTACCGCCGTCCAGCACCAGCTCGGTCGAGAAGGGCAAACGGATGGCATTGAAACCGGTGTCGCGGATCTCCTCCAGCATCTCCTGCCAGTTGCGGGTCCAGAGCCCGTGCGGAGCCTGGGTGTTGGTTTCGAAGCCGAACCAGTTGACCGCCCGGATCTCCACCGCGTTGCCCGCGGAATCCAGGATCTGGTTACCGCTGGTCGACAGCGGCCCATCGGCGATCAGCCCGGTCCCGCCACCGCCGGTCGCAGCATCACCCTCATCGACCGTGGGGCTGGAGACCTGGAAACCCGGAACGCTGCCGCTGTCGTCGTCGTCGATCCAGCCGGCCGCCTTGCCGTCCGCGACGTTGGCCCCGCTGGCCTCAGTGATCTCGAAGATGAATCGCTCCTCGCCTTCCGAGACCTGGTCGTTCAGCAGGTCGACCGTCACCTTGGCCTCGGTCTCGCCGGCGGGAATCACGACGCTACCCTCGACCGCAACATAGTCACTGCCGGCCTTGGCCGTGCTGTCCTTGGTGGCGTAGGAAATGGTGACGTCGTGCTCCGCTGCCTCGGAGAGATCGAAGCGGAAGGTGAGACTGGCGCCCTCGCCTTCCTCAGTGCGGCGATTGTCGACCGAGACATCCGGCAGGCTGGCAGCCGCGTCGTCGTCCTCGATCCAGCCAGCCGCCTTGCCGTCGGCGATGTTGGCGCCGTCGGCATCGACGATTTCGAACAGGAAGCGTTCTTCGTCTTCCGGCAGGCCGTCGTCCACCAGGTCGACCGTTACCTTGGCCGAAGTCTCACCGGCGGCGATGACGACCTTGCCCTCGACTGCCTCATAGTCGCTGCCGGCCACGGCCGTGCTGTCGCTGGTTCGGTAGTAGAGTGTCACGTCCTCCGTCGCCGGCGCCGAGAGGTCCATGCGGAAGGTAAGGCTGGCGCCCTCGTCGGCACGGCGGTTGCTCACGCTGACGTCGGGCAGGTTTGGGTCGTAGGCGTCATCGTCCTCGATCCAGCCCAAGGCACCGTCGTCGGCCAGGTTCGCACCGCTGGCGTTGGAGAGCTTCAACAACAGCCGCTCCTCGCCCTCCTCGACCAGATCGTTCACCACGTCCACCGTCACGATCTTGCTGGTCTGGCCGGGCTGGAAGGTGATCGTGCCGCTCTTCTCCACGAAGTCCTCGCCAGCCGTGGCGCTGGAACTCTGGGTGGTGTAGTGGACCGAAACCACCTCGTCCGAGGCCTTCGACAGCTTGACCTGGAAGCGGAGCACACTCTCCTCGCCCTCCTCGACCCGGAAGTTGTCGACCGTCACGTCGGGCAGATCTTCCGGCGTTTCAGTGGTGTTGTCGCTCGCGGCCACCAGGTCCTCCAGTTCTTCGTTGAAACGATCGTGCAGCAGCCTCCCATCCTCGAAGGTGGCGTCGTAGCGCCAAAGCTGCTCCAGATCGACGAGCTCCTGCGGAGTAGCCCCGACGATCACCGTCTTGCCCCAGACGTCGTTGTAGCCGCCCCAGCCCTCGCCATAGTGCGAGATGGTGAGGGTCTCGCTGGCAGCGTCGTAGGTCATGTAGAGCTCACGACCGGTCATGACCACGAAGTTGAGCACCAGGCTGTCGCCGAACTCCGCCTTCAGCGCGTCGAAGTCGTAGGTCGTGACCTCGCCGGCGATATGGGTCTGAATCGCGATGTGGTTCTCCGGCCAGCCGCCGTTCGGGTCCAGGCTGTAGACTGAGGCCATCAGGTCGTCCTGAAAGTGGTTGTTGGTGGCCGCCCAGGACTGGATGATGGTCGAGAGGTCTGCGGGATCGAGATCGCTGATCGTGGCGATCGGGCTGGTGCTTTCCCAGATGCTGACCGGCATGACGTTGAGGGTCAGCAAACCGTTGGCCTGCTCCTCCCAGAGGACGCAGTAGTTGTGGGCGTTCATCTCGGTGACGTCAGACCCGTCGCGGAAGCCGAAGATCAGCCGGTCCTTGCTCGGGTCGTAGCCCGAAAGGTCGTCCGATCCGACCACGTAAAGCTGCCCGATCCCCTCGCCGCTGCCGGCGGGCCAGGCAGCCGAACCGCCCTCCGCCCAGGTCGACTGTGGCGCGACGGGATAGGTCAGCCCATAGGGGTTGAAGTAGTCCGGTTGGGCGCCAGCAAAATCGGACCAGGTAACAGTCACCATGTCGTGCTCCTCTGAGTCACCGGTGGGTCGTGAGCGATGGAACGGCGGGGCGGGTTCGATCCGCCTTCTGCCACAGGCCCCGTCCCGACCAGGCGGTCCGAGAGCAAAACCTGCGTGTCATTACAAACAGCTCGGATACCCCGGCCAGGCGTTACCCCGGACCGGCGCGGCCATGTCAGCCCCCTTGGCGACTGCCCGCATAACGCGAACAGAGGGGGAGCACCAAGGCATCTTTTTGTAAGAGAGTGTCAAATGATGACATCTGTTAGGCCCGAATTTGACCTAAAAAAGATGTCCGATCAAGCTTCTGCCATATTCCCACCCGAAGCGTGGCGGCGCCGCGGCCGTCGGACTCGGCAACCCGAGCAGGGCAAAGGCCGGGCGCGCGGCCAGCGGATGGACTGGCGCGCCCTTTTAGACTTCGGGGCCAAGAATCGGTTGCAGGCACTTGGAGCGGATTCAGACGGCAAATCGTCTCGATTTGACGTCATCCCGCCCGACGCGGTTCTACCTGCCTTCGATCCCCTCCGGGGATCGGCGCCCGCGCCGGAGCACTACAAGGAGCGGGTTACTCGACCGGGACCCTGGCACGGGTCGCGGGTCGGCCGATGGAGACGTAGTCCAGGCCCGCCTCGGCCGCTACCGCCGGCGTAAAGAGATTGCGCAGGTCGATCAACAGCGGCCGGCGCAGGCTGCCGGCCAGCTCTTTCAGGTCGAGCCGGCGGAAGTCGTCCCACTCGGTCAGGATCACGGCAGCATCGGCCCCGCGGACGGCCGCCATCGCGCTCTGCGTCCAGCGCACATTGGGAAGCTGCATCGAGGCCAGGTCCATCGCCGCCGGGTCATAAGCGATGATGCTGGCCCCCATCTCCTGCAGCCGCGGCAGGATCACCAAGGCTGGGCTCTCGCGCGTGTCGTCGGTACCCCCCTTGAAGGCGACGCCCAGGACCGCGATACGCAGGCCCTCCACCGACCCGCCGCAGGCGGCGATGATCTTGTCGGCCATCTGGCGCTTGCGCACCTCGTTGTCCTCGATGACCGTCTCGACGATCCCGATCGGCCGCTTCAGGCGCCGCGCGGTCCAGGCCAGCGCGCGTGTGTCCTTGGGAAAGCAGGAGCCGCCATAGCCGGGGCCCGCCCGCAGGAAGCGGCTGCCGATGCGCTGGTCCAGCCCGATGGCGTGGGCCACCGCATCGACGTCGGCGCCGCTGGCCTCGCAGACGTCGGCGATCTGGTTGATGAAGGCGACCTTGGTGGCCAGGAAGGCATTGGCCGCATACTTGATGATCTCGGCCGTTTCCAGCTCGGTCATCAGCACCGGATGGCCGGCAGCACTCAAAGGCCGATAGAGCTCTTCCATCACGGCGCGTGCGGCGTCGCTCTCGGCCCCGACGACCACGCGGTCGGGTTTCAGAAAGTCCTCGATCGCCTTGCCTTCGCGCAGGAACTCAGGATTGGAGACCACCTCGAGGTCGCCCCGCCCGGCCTGGTGGACGTGCTTGGCGAGCGCTCGGTTGGTGCCGATCGGCACGGTCGACTTGATGACGATGTAGCCACCGCTCGGCATCACCTCCAGCAACTGGTCGACGGCCATGTCGATATAGCCGAGATCGGCTTCGCCGCTGGGCGCCGAGGGCGTCCCCACGGCCACCATGACCAGGCTGCGCCCGGCCACGGCCTCGGCCATGTCAGAGGTGAACTGCAGCCGCCCGGCCGCGACGTTCTTGGCACACAACTCTTCCAGGCCCGGCTCGTAGATCGGGATCTCACCGCGCTGCAGCCGCCCGACCTTGCCGTAGTCGTTGTCGACGCAGATGACCTCGTGGCCCAGCTCGGCCAGGCATACGCCGGACACCAAGCCCACATAACCGGTACCGATGATCGCTATTCGCATCCGTCTCGATCCGATGCCTCACTTGCACAGCTCATGGACAGCCCTGCCCTCGATCGCACCGCCATCGAGGGCAAGGCCGCGTGCCTGATGCTGGATGCTACCGGGACCCCACGCGGGGGCTCCCGACCTCATGCCGATGCACAACCCGTCTGGAACTTTAACACAGGCCGTCCGCAAATCGAGAACAGCCAATCAGAATGCCAGCCATCTCCCGGCAATCACAGCTCCAGGGTCTTAAGAAATTCCTTCAATCCGTCTTTTAATTCAGGATGTTTCAGGGCAAAGGCGATGTTTGCCTGCAGGAAGCCCAGCTTGTCGCCGCAGTCATAGCGCGTGCCCTCGAATCGCAGGCCGTGTACCTGGGACTTGCCGATGGAATTGGCAATGGCGTCGGTGATCTGGATCTCCCCGCCTGCTCCCACCACCTGGCGATCGAGATACTCGAAGACGACCGGGTCCAGGATGTAGCGGCCGATCACCGCCAGGTCCGAGGGCGCGCGGTCGGGGCTGGGCTTTTCCACCAGGCCCTTGGCCTTGATCAGTGGCCCCTTCTCCTCCTCGGTGTCGAGAATGCCGTAGCGGTCGGTATGCTCGCTCGGCACCTTCTGCACCCCGATCACGCTGCCGCTGCCCAGACTGTCGTAGGCCTCGATCAACTGCGCCATGCAGGGACGATCGCCCAGCACGATGTCGTCGGGCAGCAGCACGGCAAAGGGCTCGTCGTGGATCAGGTCGCGCGCGCACCAGATGGCGTGCCCCAGCCCCAGCGGACGGGACTGGCGCACGAAGATCGCATCGCCGGCATGGATCTCGGAGTCGCGCACCGCCTTCAAGGCCTGGTGCTTGTCCCGCGACTCCAGCACCTGCTCCAGTTCCGGCGCCCGGTCGAAGTGATCCTGGATCACCGACTTGCCGCGCGAGATGATGAAGATGAACTTCTCGATCCCGGCCGCCTTGGCTTCCTCGACGGCGTAGTTGATCACCGGCTGATCGACGACCGGGAGAAGCTCCTTCGGAATGACCTTCGTGGCAGGCAGGAAGCGCGTCCCCAGACCGGCTACCGGCAGGATGGCTTTACGAACTTTCTTCTGAGCCAAGGGAATACCTCATTGAAGCAGTTGGAGCCTCTCGACCCACCGGCGCGGCCTCAGCCAACCACCGCAATGGCGCCGAAGGGATCTTGCGGGAGCGACCTATAGCACGACCGCCGCGTCAAGAAAGCGATAGGAAAGACGCAGCGGTGCAGCGACCCTGCGCAGCGGCCTCATCCGTTAGCAACGCAGTCACATTAATTTCGCTTATTTCAATGTGTTACCGTGTATTCTTTGGATAGAGTCTCGTCACTCCACAGCGGTGAAACAGGCAACGGCGTCGGCCAGGCGCTCGGCCAAAGGCGAAGGACGGTGGCGACGGAAGGCGTCAGCGAGCGCGCGGTAGTACCAGCGCACCCCGGCGCCGCCACCGCTGAAGCGGGTCCAGAGTGCCTCACCCAGGGCGGCATGGTCGTCGCGAATGCACTCGGCGTTGTGGGTCTTGTCGGCCAGCGAGACCAGCAGGGAGCGCTGCGGCTTGACCGCAAGGCCGGCGACATAGGCCTCCTTGCGCGGCCGCCAGGCCGGCTTCGGCTCCTCCAGGGTATCGCTGCAGTCGGCGACGATACCGGCCACGCCGGCGCCGAAGCGCTGCTCGATTCGCCTCAGTTCCTCGAGTCCGCCCTGGTCTTCGGCTGCGTCGTGCAACAAGGCGGCGATTGCCTGTTCCTCGTCCCCGCCGTGCTCTAGGGTCAGCGCCGTCACTGCCATGAGGTGGGAGACGTAGGGCACGTCGTTGCCCTTGCGACGCTGGTCGCGGTGTAGCCGGGCGGCATAGAGCAGCGCCTCTTCAAACCGCTCGGTCAGCTCTACGAGAGGCATGGTTTCTCCTTTCTCTCCGGCTAAGGGGACTGGCTTCACCCTTCTCAGGCCGGCCCTGAGGGAGCAGCATCGCTCAGGTGCCCGCCCCGGAGGATCCGGAGCGGTACCATAGCGAGGTCGAGGCGGACAAAGGCAAGGGAGAGCGGGGTGGCGGCGCGGGAGGGTGGCAAGAGCTTGGGCGGGGCCGGATTCACCGAAGGCTCCATCATCAAGCACATCGTCGCCACCACGCTCTATGGCGCCATCGGGCTCATGACCCTCTTCCTGGTCGATCTCGCCGACCTCTACTTCCTGTCGCTGCTGGGCCAGGAGGAACTGGCCGCCGCCGTCGGCTATGCCGGCACCATCATGTTCTTCTCGACCTCGATCTGCATCGGGCTGGCGATCGGCACCGCGGCCACGGTGGCGCGCTCCATCGGCGCCGGCGAGCGCGAGCGGGCCAGGCGCCTGGTATTGCACAACAGCTTGGCCTCCTTCCTGCTCTCCTTGCCGGTAGCGCTAGTCGGCTTCCTCTACGCGCCGGAGTTCCTGGCCGCGCTGGGTGCCGAGGGACGCACCCTGGAGCTGGCGACCGTCTACCTGCGCATCATCTTTCCCAGCCTGCCGCTGCTGGCTCTGGCGATGACGGGCGGCGGCGTCCTACGCGCCAACGCGCTGCCGCGGCTAGCCATGTGGTCCACCGTCGGCGGCGGCCTGGTCAACGCGATCCTGGACCCGGTCCTGATCTTCGGCTTCGGCTGGGACATCGTCGGCGCGGCGCTGGGCTCGGTCGGCGCGCGCATCGGCGTCTTCGTCATCGCCTGGTACGGCGTGGTCCACCGCGCCCGCGTGCTGGGCCACTTCCAGGCGAAGCACTTCCTGGCCGACACCTGGCCCTTCCTCGCCGTGGCGCTGCCGGCGATCGCCACCAACCTGGCCACGCCGATCGGCAACTCGGTGGTGATCGAGGCCCTGGCGGCGCACGGCGACGACGCCATCGCCGGCTTCGCCATCGTCAGCCGCATCATTCCGGTGGTCTTCGGTGCGATCTTCGCGCTGACCGGGGCGATCGGCCCGATCGTCGGCCAGAACTACGGTGCCGGCCACTACGAGCGGGTGCGCGCAGCGCTCTGGTCGGCGCTGGGCTTCTCCACCCTGGCGGTGGCCCTGCCGTCGGTCCTGATCTATCTCTTCGAGGGGCAGATCGCGGCGCTGTTCCATGCAACGCCGGCCGCGGCGGCGGTGGTCACCCTCTTCGCCGAGGGCATCACCCTCAGCTTCCTCTTCGTCGGTGCGCTCTTCGTCGCCAATGCCGCCTTCAATAACTTGGGTCGGCCGCTCTGGGCGACAATGACCAACTGGGGCCGTGCGACCATCGGGACGATCCCACTGGTCTGGCTCGGCGACCGCCTCTTCGGCGTCAGCGGCATTCTCTGGGGCCAAGCGCTGGCCGGCGTGATCTTCGGAACCTTGGCCTTCATCGCCGCGCTCTGGCTGGTGCACAAGCGCAAGCTGGTGGCGGTACCGGGCAGCGACCAGCGCTTCTTCCGCCTGCCGCTGCAGGCCAGCACCATCTACCGCGGCTGGATCCCGAGCGGCGCCACGCTGCGCGAGAGCCGACGGCGGCGGGACAAGGATGACACGCAGTGAGCCTTTCCCTCGCCAGGGCACAGCGCTCGGTCAGGATTCCGACCAGAGGCGCAGCAGGTTGGAGCGGGTCTTGAAGGCCAGGTTGGTCGCCGCCCCCTCCGGCTCCAGCGCGTGCAGACGCTTTTGCACCTGCAGCAGGTCGTGCAGGATCTCGCGCTTGGCAACGTCGCGGACCAGGCTCTGCGCCCAGGTGACGGCCACCAGCCGCTCGCCGCGGGTCACCGGGCAGACCCGATGCAGGGTCGAGGCCGGGTAGACCAGCGCGGCACCGGCCGGCAACTTGGCGGCGCTGGGGCCGAAGCCGCTCAGGATCTCCAGCTCGCCACCCTCGTAGTCGTCCGGATCATTGAGGAAGACCGTCACCGAGATGTCCGAGCGTTCCGGATGCTCGGCGCCCATCATCGCGTCGTCGACATGGTAGCCGTATGCCATCCCGGGCCGGTAGCGGCTGATCAGCGGCGAGCGGATCGACTTCGCCAGCGCGACCTCCTTGAAGGTCTGGTTGGCACGGAGCGCCTTCAGCACCAGCCGGCGCGCGGGGTGATCGCCGCCCGGAGCGAGCTGCTCGTTCTCCTTCACAGTCTTGGCCCGGTAGCCGGCGGTCTTCTTGCCGTCGACGAAGCTGGCCTCGGCCAGGGCCTGAAGAACCTCGGCCAGAGCCGCAGCATCGAGCAGTTCGGGTATCACCGTGATCATGGCGCCTTCCTACGGCGGGTCCCGTGTCGGCCGGCGGGCGGCGCCACGGGACAGGAGTATCACCGCTGCGTTGCCTCAGGTGCCCTTCGGACTGACCAGGATCCAGCGCCCCCGATCGTTGCGGCAGGCGGTGCCGACGCGGATGGCCTGCTCCATGCCCCTGCTCACGACCTCCTCGAACTGGCGGCAGAAGTGGCCACTCCGGATCTTGAAGGTGCGAAGCGGCTGGACCGAGCCCTTGGCGCCGCTTGCCGGATCCTGCCAGCGGGCGACCTTGCCGCTGACGAGGGTTTCGAGCGCCTGCTGGATGGTGTCGTCCGCCCTGCCCTGGGCCGAGCTGGACAGGGAGAGGGCGGAGCCGAACTGGGACCTGGAGTCCGCCAGAGCGTCGGTCGTGGCGGCCAAGCCTCCGGCTGCCATATAGCCCGAATAGAGCAGCAGCAGGCCGAAGAGACGGTGTGTCTTGGTGATCATTGCCACCCCCGTCCGATCGCGTCGGCTTCCTCTGCCCGGCTGAGGTCGGAACCGACCTGATCGACGCCGCCAAAGCCACCCGGCCCGGAGTTGCCGGACTCGCCAGACTCGCCGCCATCGTCTCCGCTGTGACCAGATTGGCCGCCGTCATCGCCGCTCTCGCCAGATTCGCCGCCGTCGTCGCCGCTCTCACCGGACTCACCGCCGTCGTCGCCACTCTCGCCCGACTCGCCGCCGTCGTCACCACTCTCGCCACCCGAGCCGCTGGAGCCACCATCGTCACCGCTCTCGCCACCGGAGCCGCTGGAGCCACCGTCGTCACCGCTGCCGGAGCTGCCGCTCTCGCCGCCTTCACCGCCGGAGTCGCCGCCGGAGTCGCCGCCGGAACCGCTGCCGGAATCGCCGCCCGAGTCACCGCCCGAGCCGCCGCTGCCAGAGCCTCCGCCCTCGCCGCCGTCGCCGCCCGAGTCACCACCCGAGTCACCACCCGAGTCACCACCGGAGCCGCCGCTGCCAGAGCCTCCGCCTTCGCCGCCGTCACCCGAGCCGTCACCGCCACCGTCGCCGCCACCATCACCGCCGTCGCCGCCCTTGTTGTGCACCAGGAAGCCATCGGCGAAGTAGCTGTGCTCGCGATCCAGCAGCAGGTTGAAGACCACCTGCTCGGGATCACCGCTGCTGGCTTTCAAGGCGATCAAAGGCAGAGGCTCGAGCGTGAGCTCCAGGTCCGCCGCCAGAGCCGTCGCGCCCAGACTGGTCACCGCAAGACCCAGGCGCATCACGCGGTCACCCACACCGAGCCGTCCGACCTGCAAGAGCGGCTGCTCTGCACGGGTCTCCAGCGGATCGACCGACTTCCAGCCCTCCGCCGTCATGAAGGGGTGCTCGGCGGTGACGAAGGCCTTGCCGCCGTTGAAAGCATAGAGCCGCCGCTGCCCCAGCGCCGGGGTCTCGATCGCGGTGACGGTGCTGACCCCGCCGGAGCCGTTGCGCACCTGGTCGCCGACCCGGATCGCCTCGATCGGCCGCTCGCTGCCGTCGGCCATCAGGATGCGGGTCCCCGCCACGAAGCAAGATTTTGCCTGGGCCACGTGAACGCCGACCTGGCCGGAGTGGAAGTCGATGTCGATCGGAAGGGCCGTGAGCGCAAAGGCCACGGCACTGGTCGTCGCCAGCAGTTTGAACGTCCGTCTCTTCATGGCGTCCTCCCTTGGAAGTGCCTGGGGTGCCGTCGATCCGCGAACCGCCCGATATGGCCATCGCCTTTCGTCGTGTCTCGCTACCAGGAACACGTGGCTCCCTCAGAACTTCCCTGCCCGAGATAAAAAATGAGATTTTTTTCATCCGGTGGGAAGAAGGCGTCGCGCCAACTGTTAGGGTAGTTGAACGACCGCAGTCGCGGGGACGTCCGCTTTGGAACGCGAAGCTATGCCCGACAAGACCACAGCGCCGCGCATCGATGCCTCCCTGGAGCGGGAGATGCTGGCGCTGATGCCGCGTCTCAGGCGTTACGCCATGGTGCTGACCGGCCGCCGCGCTGATGCCGACGACCTGCTGCAGTCCACCTATCAGCGGGCAATCGAGCGGATCGACCACTGGATACCCGGCACCCGACTGGACGCCTGGATGTTCACCATCGCGCGCAACCTCTTCTTGAACGAGAGACGCTCGTCGGTCTAC
Organism: Rhodospirillaceae bacterium N.6G; assembly: GCA_046233115.1. GTDB lineage: Bacteria > Pseudomonadota > Alphaproteobacteria > Kiloniellales > JACOMY01 > JACOMY01. Next base: position 214,667 of record JBJXHM010000004.1, read on the forward strand.
CGCCAGGCCCAGATCGCCGGATTGCGACTCGCGGTGCCTCAGCATCACAGCGGCGAGGCTGTGATCGAAGGCCGGTCGCAGCTCAGAGGGGTGTGCGACGGCCTGCAGCGCCTGCCCGAGGAACAGCGCTCGGCGCTGACCCTTTGCAGCATCGAGGGCCTGTCCTACGACGAGATCGCCTCGATCCTGGGCGTTGCCCCTGGCACTGTCGCCAGCCGGATCGCCCGCGCCCGCGCAACCCTCAAGGCCGGCCTGGAGGCCGAGCTGCCCTCCGGCAGCCCCTCGGCATCGCTGGCAAGACTCAGGAGCATGCTATGATGGCCAAGGTTTCAGCGGAGACACTCAGCCGCTACCTGGACCAGGAGGTCAGCGAGTCCGAGCGCGAGGAGGTCCAAGCCGCCATTGCCGAGGATCCGGCGCTGGCTGAAGAGGTCGCCAAGCTTCGCTCTCTCGACAGCGTGCTGCACGAGGCCTGCGACGCGATGCTCGAGGAAGACATCGAGCTGGAGGTTCGTGACGGGATCGCGGATCTCCTGGCACAAGCCAGCGGGGCCGAGCGGCCGCAACGCGCGCCGGCACCGGTCCGGAGCAGACCGGCATGGGGACGCCGCGCTGCCGCGCTGGCGGCCTCACTTGTGGCCTTGCTGCTGGCCGGTTCCCTCGGCTACCGCCTGGCCGAGCAGAAGATCGCACAGGAGCAGGTTCTGGCCGCTGCACAGCAAGCACAGGACCGCCGGCTCGCCGAGAGCGCCTTCGACCAGGCCCTGGACCAGCACCTGAGCGGCACACCGGCCGCGTGGGAGAACAGCCAGACCGGCAGTTACGGCGAAGTCACGCCGCTGCGCACCTTCAAGAACGGCGACGGCAACTGGTGCCGGGAGTATCGCGAGGTGACGGTGGTCGGGGGCGAGACGGAGACGCGCCACGGCATCGCCTGCCGCGAGAGCCCAGGTAACTGGCGCACCCGCGTCTTCACCGATACCGACGTTTGAGCTGTCGGCCGCTCCGGCTTTAGGAAACGCCATGTGCGCATGGTGCGACCGAGCCGACCTGCCCCAATGCTACCCCCCACGGCCTAAGGAAGGCTGCCCCCCTGAGCGTTGGATTGGGGATGCGGCCTAAACGGCAACGGCAGCCTATCGAAATTTGCCCGCTTCTTACCCGTAGACCACGAACTAGATGCTGGTGAGCGTGACGCCGGCCGGCAGACTGACGCCGATAGCGAGCACAAGCGTATCGGAGCCAGCCCCGCCGTCGAAGAGATCGCCGGATTCGAGCTCGTCCTGGCTGGCGACGTTCAGGGTATCAGCGCCACTGCCGCCATAAACAGTATCGATGCCGCTACCGCCGAAAAGGAACGCGTCGTTAACGATAGCGCCCCATATCACATCATTGCCGCTGCCGCCGAAAAGGTAGCTGTCCCTGCCCACTCCGCTGTTTACGGTGTCATCGCCCAGATCACCGAAGTGGAATACGTCCTCTCCACCCTCACCAAAGTGCCGATCAAACCCCGTCCCACCCCAAAGACTGGATTCACCCCCAGCACCGCCGAACAGCTTGTCGGCGCCGCCTTCTCCGCGAAAAACTGTAGTCATTCCCGCTGCCGCCGAAGAGACTGTCGGCAGCGTCCAAGCCAAATAGGGTATCATTCCCACTCAGTCCGTGGATCGTATCGGCCGAGTTCGTGCCCGAAATCGTGTCGTTGACACCGGTGGTTCCGAAGATCACCGCCATTGGAGCGAGCTCTTGAGTATTGACCTCAATCAAAGATGGCGACGCCAACTATCAAGAGTCAACACCTCACCGGCTTCCCGCCTCGGCATTCGGAAAACCTAGATGCGCTCTCGCGTTCCGTACTGACGTCAGTTCGCGAAAAGCGCGAGGCGCCTCATACGCGAAAAACAGAGCTAGATCAAAACCGTCTCACCGATCCCCATCATGGCAATCCAGCGGGACAAACCGGCCATTAACTAATTGATTGAATTGGATAGAGATTCGGCATGGCGTCCCCAACGGGATTCGAACCCGTGTTACCAACGTGAAAGGCTGGCGTCCTAGGCCTCTAGACGATGGGGACCCGAGGCAGAGGGCAGGGACATACGGCGGCCCGCGCCGAAATGCAAGGGGCTAACCGCCCTGTCCCTCGTTCCTTGCCGGAAGCAAGCCGGAACCTGGCGGCGGCTGCTCCACGAACTGGGGCGGGCCCAGCTCCTGCAGCAGCTTCTGCTCGATCGCGGCACCGTAGGAGCGATAGTCCCTGGCGGTCATCACGAAGGCTCCGGGACCACCCACGACATTGCCTTCGTAGAAGGACCAGAGATCGGGATCCTCGTTCAGGATCACCAGGGCATTGACCGTCACCCCAACATCGACCAGCCGGTCGCGCCAGGCAGCCGGCTCATCGCCTTCGTTGTTGGCGCCGTCGCCGGAGACGTCGACCACCAGCCGCTCCCCGCGGTAGGGATTGCCCTCGATGCTGGCCAGCGCCTGGCGCAGGGCCTCGCCAATCGCCGTGCTACCGCCCTCGATGAAGCGCGGCGTCGCGTCCAGATAGTCGGCGAAGGCCGCGGCATCCTCGACCGAGCGCAGCACCCGCCACCCGGCCGAAAGGTGCTGCTGATCGCGCCCAGCCCACTGCATCAGGGCGACGGCCACCCCCCGCTCGCCCAGCGCGGCGACAGCAGAGCCCACCAGAGGGCTGCGGAAGGCCTCGGCCAGGCCACGGAGCTGCTGATCGAACTCATAGCGGTTGATCGACGAGGAGCTGTCGACGGCCAGCAGCAACTCGATCTCGACCGGCTCAGCCTCCGCCCGCTGCGGGACTATCAGCGAAAGGCCGCCCAGCAGCAGAGCGCCCATCAGGCTCTGCAGCACGACACGCGATCGGAAGCGACGTTTGCGGGAACGCCAGGCCAGCGCCAAGGCCATCGCTATCGGATCCCTCCCCTCGCACGCTTTCCCGAGCGCTGGCCTCGCCGAGGCCCAAGCGTTCCGGAACCGGTGTGGGAAGCCTGTACGGCAATCGGGCCCAAAGCAAGGCGGGCTCGCGGCAACGTCAGCCCGAGACGACCTCGGCAGCGTCTTCCAGGATCAACTGCACCGCGTCGCCGCCGCGCCAGGCATCGCGCTCCAGCCGGCCGGCCAGGTGCAGCCGCCGGCCGCGGGCGGCGAGCAGGGCCTCGCCCAGTGGCCCGTCGAAGGCGCGGAAGCAGACCGCGCGCAGGTTGGCGGCGCCATCGCTCTCGGCACGCAGGCGCAGGTGGCGCTCTGCCATCACCTCGACCGAGGCCAGCCTGAGCGCGGAGAGGGCGAAACGCGGCTGCGGATTGCCCACGCCGAAGGGGGCCAGACTCTGGCAGCCCTCCACCAGCTCCGCCGTTGCACCGCGGCCCGAGATCACGGCATCGACCTGCAATGTCGGTCGATATCCTATTTTTGTCAGATCTTTAGCGGCATGCTCTTGCAAGAATGCAGTAAGATCCGGCAGCGCCGCCTCGGCGACCGTGAGGCCGGCCGCCATGCGATGACCGCCGCCGTTCACCAGCAGTCCTTCGGCCTTGGCGCGCAGCACCAGGGCGCCGAGGTCGAGGCCCGAGACCGAGCGGCCTGAGCCCTTGCCCAGTCCCTCCTCCAGCGCGATCACCAGGGCCGGCAGGCCGAAACGTTCGCGCAGGCGCGAGGCGACGATGCCGATCACGCCTGGATGCCAGCCCTCGGCGGCGACCACGATCATGCCTTCCGGCGGCGGACCCGACTCCACCGCGGCCACGGCCTGGGCCTGGACCGCCGCCTCGATCTCCTGGCGTTCGCGGTTCAGGCGGTCCAGTTCCTGCGCCAAGGGCTCGGACGCGACGGGATCGTCACTGGCCAGCAATGTGGCGCCGAGGTCGGCCCGGCCGACCCGGCCGCCGGCGTTCACCCTGGGGCCGAGCTGGAAGGCGAGACTGCCGGCGCTCAGCCGCTCCGGCTGGCCGCTGACCTTCAGCAGCGCGGCCAGACCCGCGTTGCCGCGCCGCTCCAGCACCTTCAGGCCCTGCGCCACCAGCGCCCGGTTGAGCCCGGTCAGCGGTGCCACGTCGGCCACGGTGCCCAGTGCCACCAGGTCCAGCCAGTCCATCAGCCTGGGCTCCTCGCGCCCTGACTCGAAGTGGCCAGCCCGGCGCAACGCCCGGTTGACGGCGATCAGCAGCAGGAAGAGCACGCCCACGGCCGCCAGGCTGCCGGCGCCGCTGTCGTCGTCCAGACGGTTGGGATTGACGATCGCCAGCGCCTCGGGCAGCGCCGTCTCGGCGACGTGATGATCGACCACCAGGACCTCAAGCCCAGCCGCGTGGCCCGCCGCCAGGGCCTCGTGCGCGGTGGTCCCGCAGTCGACGGTGACCAGCAGGCGCACCCCCTCCCCCGCCAGGCCCTGCAGGGCCGCCGGATTGGGGCCGTAGCCCTCACGCAGGCGGTCGGGAATGTACACCCTGAGCGGCCGGCCGAGCGCCCGGAAAAAGCGCTGCAGCAGGGCGGCAGAGGTGGCGCCGTCGACGTCGTAGTCGCCGAAGACGGCCACAGCCTCCTCGTTCCTGATCGCACGGGCAAGCCGCTCGGCGGCCGGCTCCATGTCCCTCAGGCTATAGGGCTCCGGCAGGGAATCGCGCAGCCGCGGCAGCAGAAAGCGCTCCGCCTCGTCGGGCAGGACGCCGCGCTGCACCAACAGCCGGGCAACGAGATCCGGCACGCCGAGGCGCTGTTGGATCGCTGCGGCCGCCCGGTCGTCGCCCGGCCGAGCCTGCCAGCGTTGTCCGCCCAGAGAGCGGGCGACACCCAGAAGCGCGCCCTGCTCTCCGTCGGTCATCGCAACACGGCTAGCCGATCATCTCGGCATACCAGGTCTTGCGCGAGAAGTTGTGGTGGGCCGAGATGGTCCGAACCGTGCCGGTCGCCGAGCGCATCACGATCGACTGGGTCTCCGCAGCATGGGGCAAGCGGCGCACGCCGCGCAGCATGGAGCCGTCGGTGACGCCGGTGGCCGCGAAGACCACGTCGCCGCCGGCCAGCTCGTCCAGCTTGTACTTGCGGTTCAGGTCGGTGATGCCGATGCGGGCGGCGCGCTCGCGCTCGTCGTCGTTGCGGAAGACCAGGCGGCCCTGGAACTGGCCACCGATGCAGCGCAGCGCGGCCGCGGCCAGCACGCCCTCCGGCGCACCGCCCTGGCCCAGGTAGAGGTCGATGCCGCTGTCCTTGTTGGAGGTGGCGATGACGCCGGAGACGTCGCCGTCGCCGATCAGCACGATGCGCGCACCGGCATCGCGCACCTTGGCGATGATGTCGGCATGGCGCGGCCGGTCGAGGATGCAGACCACCAGGTCCGAGACCTCCTTGCCGGTCGCCTTGGAGAGCTCCTTCAGGTTGTCGGCCGGATCGGCATCCAGGTCGACCACGTCCTCGGGCAGGCCGCCGCCGACGGCGATCTTGTCCATGTAGGTGTCGGGCGCGTTGAGGAAGCCGCCCTCCTGCGCCATGGCGATGACGGCCAGCGCGTTGGGGCCGCCCTTGGCGGTGATGGTGGTGCCCTCCAGCGGGTCCAGGGCGATGTCGATCTTGGGTCCGCCCTTGCCGACCTCCTCACCGATGAAGAGCATCGGCGCCTCGTCACGCTCGCCCTCGCCGATGCGGACCGTTCCGCTGATCGGCAGGTTGTTCAGGGCCGCACGCATCGCCGTCACCGCAGCCTGGTCGGCCGCCTTCTCGTCGCCCCGTCCCATCAGGAGCGAAGCCGCCAGGGCAGCTGCCTCGGTCACGCGCACCGATTCCAGGGCCAGATTGCGATCCATCGCGCTTAAGGCTGACATCTCTGTTCTTTCCTCTTGTTCCTGGTGATCGGACCGGCCGTCCGGCCGGGCCGCCACACCCGCTCTAGAATTCGACGATCGCGATCGAGCGCGGCGGCTCGATCACGCTGGACAGCGCCGCGATCCGCTCCAGCGCGCGGGCGAGCGCGCTGGCCTCGGTCTCGTGCGTGACCATCACCACGCTGACGGTCTCACCGGGCGCACGGCCGCGCTGCAGCATCGACTCCAGCGAGATCTCATGGTCCCGCAGGATGGCACTGACGTCGGCGATCACGCCGGGCTGGTCGATGACGCTGAGGCGTAGATAGAAAGCGCCGTGGCGCTGGGTCGGGTCCAGCGGATGCAGGTCCTGCAGATCCTCCGCGCCCAGACCGAAGGTCGCCATCTGCGTGCCGCGCGCCAGGTCGATCAGGTCGGCGACGACCGCAGAGGCGGTTGGGCCGGCACCGGCGCCGGCGCCCTGCACCATCACCGTGCCGACGTGATTGCCCTCGGCCACCACGGCATTGAACACGCCCTCGACCGAGGCGATCGGCGCCTCCATACGCACCATGCAGGGGAAGACCCGCTGGTCCAGCCGGTCGCCGTGGCGCTCGGCCAGGCCCAGTAGCTTCACCCGATAGCCCAGCTCTTCGGCATGGGCGATGTCCTCGGCGCTGACGTGACGGATGCCCTCGATCGAGAGCGCGGCGAAGTCGACCGGGCTGCCGAAGGCCAAGGAGGCCAGGATCGCCAGCTTGTGCGCCGCGTCGATGCCGTCGATGTCGAAGGTGGGATCGGCCTCGGCATAACCCAGGGCCTGGGCCTCGCTCAGGACCGAGGCGAAGTCGCGCCCGGTCTCGCGCATCTCGGAGAGGATGTAGTTGCAGGTGCCGTTCAGGATGCCGTAGACGCGCGAGATGCGGTTGGCGGCCAGGCCCTCACGCAGCAGCTTGATGATCGGGATGCCGCCGGCAACCGCCGCCTCGTAGGCGAGGCTGGTGCCGGAGCGCTCGGCCAGCGCATCGAGGGCGGCCCCGTGCTTGGCCACCAGCGCCTTGTTCGCGGTCACCACCGGCCGGCCGTGCGAGAGGCTGCTTTCGACCAGGCGGCGCGCCGGCCCTTCGTCGCCGCCGATCAGCTCCACCACCACATCGACCTCGGGATCCTCGGCGAGAGCCTCTGCAGTCTCGGCCCAGCGCAGGCCCTCCAGCGGCAGGCCGCGGGCCTTGCCGCGATCGCGTGCGGAGACCGCGACCACCTTCAGCGCGCGGCCGGCACGCGCCTCGATCAAGGCGCTGTTCTCTTGCAGCAGCCCGAGCACGCCGCCACCGACCGTGCCGAGGCCAGCCAGGCCGATACGCAAAGGAGCCGTCACCGTTTACTCTCTCCGATTAACAAAGCAGCCGTTGGGAGCGCCGGCCGGCGCCGCCACTACATAGGCTAGGCCGGGTCTAATACTCCAGGAAGATTTCCGCCCGCCGGTTTCCGGCTTCGCCGGTCACCATGAACTCGTGGTAGACCGGCTGGCGATCCGACACGCCCTCCAGCACCAAGGCGTCCGCCGGCAAGCCCTGACGCAGCAGCGCCTGACCGACCGCCTCGGCCCGATTGAAGGAGACCTCGAGGTTTACCATCTCGTGCCGCCCTTCGGGCAGCACCGCGGTGCGCGAGGAAGCATGGCCGATCACCCGGATCACCCCGCCATACTGGCGCTGAATTGCCGCAACTTCGCGCAGCACCGCGATATCGCGCCCGTCCAGGGCATCGGAGCCGTTGGCAAAGTAGATGACGGCGACAAGCTGCACCGCACCCTGGCCGATGGTGCCCTGCTGAGGCACGCCCGGCAGCGCATTGGCCTGAGCTGCAGCCGCCCCCGGCGAAACCCTGATCGGCATGCCAACCTGGGGCACGGCTGCCTGGTAGCCAGCGACCTGCGTCGCGCCGGCCTGAGGCATGGGCGGCGGCACGGCCATGGGGACGAGACCGACCGGCTGCGTCGCCGGCACGGCCGCCTGGTAGGCCGAGGCCCCCGTGGTCGAGGTGCTGGAGACCACCGGCACGGCCGCCGTGGTCGTGGCGGCGGTGGCCCGGCGCTGCCGCCGGCTTGCCTCGACGGCACGCGCGCCCGGCGTCGTTGAGGCCTCCGGCGTACCGGTCGGGATCGGCTGACTGGCATAGGTCGGGCTGGCCGCGGCCGCCGTGGTGGCAGCCGTGCTCGCCGCGCCGCTGGCCGTGGCCGTCGCCTCTTCCGTGGCCGCGGTCGCGGCGACCACGGTACCGGAGCCGCCGCTATAGGGGCTGGCTGCCTGCGTAGCGGCCGCCGAAGGGGCAGAGCCGACCGGCTGGCCGCTTGGCGAGGGTGGCACCGGATAGGCGGGGACCGAGGTCCGACCGGTCACCTGGTTCGGAACGCCGGCGGCGGCGACCGCCGTCGTGGTCTGCTCGATGCTGGTCGGCGCACCCGAGCTCGGCGGGGCTGCGGCCGCAGCCTCCTGGGCCGCGTGCGTGGCGGCCGTGGCGCTACGCGAACTCGCAGCGCTGGTAGAGGATGCGGCGGCAGTGGCGCTGCTCGTCACCGGCTGCGCCGCGGCAGAAGCGGCGGCCGAGGGCGAGGCGCTGCTGCTGGGCGTCGAGGTCGGCATCGGGGCCGGGGTTGGGGCTGGGGTTGGCGAGGGTGTCGGCGCCGAGGCCGTTTCCGGCATCGGAGTCGGCGCGGCGGCCACCGCGGGCGCCGGCGTCGGGCTGGGCGGCGCAGCGGACTGCACCGCGGTGCCCTGCGCGGTCAGCGGCGCGGTGTACTGCGCGTTCGCCCGATCCGCCTCCAGACCGGCCGCGGTGCTGGCGCGAATCTGCTCCGGCGTCACCGGCGGCGGCTTGTCCGGCACCTGCGATAGGTTCGGATAGGGTTGCGCTTCAAGGTCTTGGGACGAGACCGTCGAGGGATTGGGCGAGGGATTGTCCTCGAAGGTGGAACAGCCGACGAGTGCGACCAAGCCGATGACTGGTGCCAGGACGCGCAGGGGCCCCAGGGATCCTTGCCGTTTGCCGGTAACATTGCTCATGTCGGCACTTCGTCTCCTAGTTTGGCCAGGTCGTCGCACCCTTGGCCTCGCATCACTGGCGCCACGCCGCCAGATAGTCTACTAACCCACTGTGGCCGTCTCTCTGCGGCCACCAAAGCAATACGCGCAACCTGCGCGGCCAGCAAAGGATTCGGCGCGCTTTTGCCGCGCGTCCGGATCGACCGCAGCATAGGGAACGAGAGATGAGCGAGCAACCAGGCCCGGACGTCAAGATCCCAGACCCGGTCCAATTCTCCCGCGCTATGGCGGAGATCGCGGAGCGCAGTCAGAAACTGGTCGGCAAGTGGCTCGAGCACCAGGTCGGCGAAAGCGCGTCGGGCACGGTCGATCCCTTGAACGTGGGCCGCGCCTTTCTCGAGATGACCACCCGCATGATGAGCGACCCGGCCAAGTTGATGCAGGCCCAGGCGACGCTCTGGCAGGACTACATGAAGCTCTGGCAAAGCACGGCGCAGAAGATGTGGGGCACCGGCGGAAACGCCGTCGCCGCCCCGCACGAGACCGACCGACGCTTCAAGGACCCCATGTGGGACGACAACGCGCTCTTCGACTATATCAAACAGTCCTACCTCCTGACCGCACGCTGGATGCACCAGACAGTCAACGACGTTGAGGGGCTGGACGACAAGACGGCGAAGAAGGTTGACTTCTATACCCGCCAATTCGTCGACGCCATGGCGCCCTCGAACTTCCTCATGACCAACCCCGAGGTGCTGCGCGCCACCGTCGAAAGCGGCGGCGAGAACCTGGTGAAGGGCCTGCAGAACCTGCTGGACGACCTGGAGCGCGGCAAGGGCAAGCTCTCCATCTCGCAGACCGATGCCAGCAAGTTCCGTCTGGGCGAGAACGTCGCCGTGACCCCGGGCAAGGTGGTCTACCAGACCGACCTGATGCAGCTCATCCAGTATGAGCCCCTGACCGAACAGCAGTACGAGATTCCGCTGCTGATCATTCCGCCCTGGATCAACAAATTCTACATTCTGGATCTGCGCGAGAAGAATTCCTTCGTGCGCTGGGCGACGCAGCAGGGCTTCACCGTCTTCGTCGTCTCCTGGGTCAACCCCGACCGGAATCTGGCGGAAAAGCGCTTCGACGACTACCTGGTCGAGGGGCCCCTGGCGGCGCTGGATGCGATGGAGAAGGCGACCGGCGTGGTCGGCGCCAACGTCATCGGCTACTGCCTCGGCGGCACCTTGCTGGCCACCACGCTCGCCCACATGGCCGCCCGCGGTGACGAGCGCTTCAAGTCCGCCACCTTCTTCGTCAGCATGACCGACTTCCACGACGCGGGCGAACTGGGCGTCTTCATCGACGAGGCGCAGCTCCAGTTCCTCGAGAAGAAGATGGAGGAGCAGGGCTACCTCGAAGGCTCCGACATGGCGACCACCTTCAACATGCTGCGCGCCAACGACCTGATCTGGTCCTTCGTAGTCAACAACTACCTGCTGGGCAAGGACCCCTTCCCATTCGACCTGCTCTACTGGAACAGCGACTCGACCCGCATGCCCGCGGCGATGCACAGCTTCTACCTGCGCAACATGTACCAGAAGAACCTGCTGCGGGAGCCCGATGCGCTGACCATCGCCGGCGTGCCGATCGACCTGCGCCGGATCACCCTGCCCTGCTGCTTCGTCTCCACCCGCGAGGACCACATCGCCCCCTGGAAGTCGACCTACCAGGGCACGCAACTGGTCAGCGGCCCGGCCAAGTTCATCCTGGCCGGCTCCGGCCACATCGCCGGCATCGTGAACCCGCCGCCGGGCAAGTACCCGCACTGGACCAACGACACCAACCCGCCGACTCCCGAGGAGTGGCTGGCGACCGCCACCGAGCACGAGGGCTCCTGGTGGCCGGCCTGGGCCGACTGGCTCCGCGAACAGGCCGGTCCGCTGGTCCCCGCCCGTGTTCCCGGCGACCATGACCTCGAGGTGCTCGAGGACGCGCCGGGCTCCTACGTCATGGTCAAGATTCACGACTAGAGGACGGACGGGATGACCGAGACGACCTTCGGCTTCGGCATCCTGGGCAGCGGCTTCATCGCCCATGTGGTGGCGCGGGCCTTGACGGAAGCCCCCTCGGTACGCCTGGCCGCGGTGGGAAGCCGCAGCCAGGCCAACGCCGAGACCTTCGCCGCCAGCTACCCCGGCTGCCTGGCGGCCGAGGGGCTGGAGGCCTTGCTGGCGACCGATGACGTCGATGCCGTCTATGTCGCGGTGCCGACGGTCTACAAGGAAGCGGCCGCCCTGGCCGCGATCGCCGCCGGCAAGCATGTGCTGGTCGACAAGCCCTACGTCAGCGCCCAGTCGGTCCAACGCATGACCGAGGCGGCGGCAGCGGCCGGGCTGGTCTTCATGGACGCGACCCACTTCGTCCACCACCCGCGGCGCGATGCCCTGCGCGCCGCTATGGGCGAGCGGGTCGGCCGCCCCGATGCCGCGCACACGGCCTTCTACACCGAGCAGGCAGATCGCGGGAACATCCGCTTCGACCCGAAGCGCGAGCCCATGGGGGCGCTGGGCGACATCGGCTGGTACTGCATGCGCGCCATCGTGGAGTATCTGCGGCCCGAGGGGCCGCTGGTCGAGATGAGTGCGGCCGGCAGCTTCGACGGGGCGACCGGCGCGCTCGTCCGCTGCAGCGGGCTGCTGGCCTTCGAGGGCGGGCAGACGGCAACCTTCGGCTGCGGCTTCCTCACTGGCGCCATGGTCGACAGCATCAGCCTCTATGGCGAGAAGGGCGTGGTCTCGCTCGATGACTTCGTGCTGAACTGGACCAACAGTTTCGCGCGCCAGATCGCCGAAGTACCAACCGGCTTCACCCACCGCCAGGTCGGGATGAACCCAACCAGCTTCGCCTTCGTGGAGACGCCTTCGGCCACCCCCCAGCAGGTGCTGATGGTCGAGCACTTCCAGGAACTGGCCTGCTCAGGCGATACCGCGGCGCGGACCGCCTATGCCGAGGCCACGCTCCAGACCCAGAGCCTGCTCGACGCCGCCTGGGCGGTGCTCACCTGATCCGATCCCGTGCGCGTCCTGCTGCTCGGCGGCTACGGCCTCATCGGCAAGGAGATCGGCCGCTGCCTGCTCGCGGCCGGCCACGAGGTCGTCGCGGCAGCCCGCAATCCTGACCTGGGTCGGCGCCTTCTGCCGGCCGCAGACTGGCTAGAACTTGACCTCAATAACCCAATTAAATCAGAGAACTGGGAGCGTTACCTGAGAAACTGCGATGCCGTCGTCAATGCCGCGGGCGCGCTACAGTCCGGCGGCGGCGACAGCTTGGCCCGGAGCCAACGTGACAACCTGCTGAGCCTCTTCGAGGCCTGCACGGCGACCGGCGTCACCTGTTTCGTCCAGATCTCTGCACCCGGCGCCTCAGAGACGGCGGAGACCGAGTTCCTGCGCACCAAGGGCGAGGCCGACGCGGCACTGGCGGGCAGCGCGCTCGACTGGGTGATCCTGAAGCCGGGCCTGGTGATCGCCGCCACGGCCTTCGGCGGCACCGCGCTGCTGCGCAGCCTCGCCGCCGTGCCCTGGGTGCAGCCGCTGCTGCTCCCACGGGCGCGTTTCCAGTGCATCGGCGCCGACGACCTGGCCCGGTCCGTGCTGGCCTGCCTAGAGGACGGCAGCCTGCGCGGCCGGCGCTACGACCTGATGGAGGCCGAGGCGCACAGCCTGCGGGACATCGTCCTGAGCCTGCGCCGCTGGCTCGGCTTTCCGCCACCGCGAGCGGTGATCGCCCTGCCCCTGGCGCTCGGCCTGCTGCTGGCGAAGCTGGCGGACCTGGCAGCCCTCCTCGGCTGGCGCACTCCGCTGCGCAGCACCGCGATCCGATTGATGGCGAGAGACGTGGTCGGCGACCCCGGCCCCTGGTTGCGCGCCGGCGGTACGCCGCTGAAGAGCCTGCGCGAGATCCTGGCGAGCCTGCCGGCCAGCCGGCAGGAGCGCGTCTTCGCCCGCCACCAGCTGATCTTCCCCTTCGCCATGCTCGGGCTGCAGGCCTTCTGGCTCGCCTCTGGCCTGATCGGCCTGGCCAGGACCGAGGCGGCGAGCGGCCTGCTGCAGGGTGTCATGACCGACGGACAGGCGCAGGCGGCGGTCGTCGCCGGCGCGCTGCTGGACCTCGCGGTCGGCCTGCTGCTGCTGTTCCGGCGCTGGTTCAGGCTGGGCTGCCTCCTCGCCATCGCGGTCTCACTCGGCTACCTGCTGCTGGCCAGTCTGCTGCTGCCGGCACTCTGGCTCGACCCACTGGGGGCGCTGGTGAAGGTGGTCCCGGCCCTGCTGCTGGCCGCCAGCCTGGCCCTACTGGCCGAGGAGCGCTAGCGCATGGAGTGGCTACTGCTCCTGCGCTGGCTGCACCTGGTGGGCGCCACCGTGCTGCTGGGCACCGGGGCCGGCATCGCCTTCTTCATGGTCATGGCCAACCGCAGCGGCAAAGCCCGAATCGTCGCCCACACGGCGCGCACGGTGGTGCTGGCCGACTGGATCTTCACCGCCACCGCCGTGGTGCTGCAGCCGATCACCGGCTTCGCCCTGGCGCTGGGGTTGGGCTGGAACCTCACCGAGGGCTGGATCCTGCTCTCGCTGCTGCTCTACCTGGTGGTCGGCTGCTTCTGGCTACCGGTGGTCTGGATCCAGAAGCGCCTGGCCGATCTCGCCCGAGAAGCCGGCGACGGCCCACTGCCACCGCTTTATCACCGCCTCTACCGGATCTGGTTCCTCTGCGGCTTCCCCGCTTTCCTCGCCGTGCTGGCGATCCTATGGCTGATGGCCAGCCGCCCCAGCCTCTGAGGCCTCGGCCTCCCGGTTCCAGGAGGCTTCGGAAAACCGCGCCTGGAGGAAGTCGAGGCAGGCGGCAACCTTCCCGATCCGGCGGCGGCTCTGCAGATAGAGCGCGTCGAGCCGCTCCACCGGGGCGCTATGCGCCGCCGTCAGCAGGGGCACGAGCCGCCCCTCGCCGATCGGCCCCGCGACGAGGAAGTCGGGCAGCCTGGCGATACCCAGTCCCTCCAGCGCGAGCTGCAGGCGGGCATCATCGCCGTCGGCCGTCACACTTGGCCGGAAGGGTCTCTCCTCCAGGTCGCCATCCGGCGTCTCAAAGGTCCAGCGCCAGGTCGCGGGCGTGCCCCCGGCCAGACAGGCATGGCCCGCGAGATCGGCCGGTACCTGCGGCGTCCCCCATCGTTCCAGATAGGCAGGCGCGGCGCAGAGGCTCTGTCCGTAGAAGGCCAAGGTCTGGGCCGAGCGCCGGGTCTGCTCTTCTCCACCCGTCCGCAGCGTCACGTCGGCATGACGCAGCGCCGGCGCAGCGACATCGTCGCTCAGTGCGAGCCCCAGCTCGATCTCGGGATAACGGGCGCGAAAGGACGCCAGGGCCGGCACGAGCTGTGCGAGGCCGAAGGTACGCGCGGAGCCAATCACCACTCGGCCTTTGGGCTCGCCGGAGAGTCCCGCCTCCGCTTCCCGCTGGTCGTCGACGATCCGGCGCGCCCGCGGATAGTAGCTCTCACCCGCCTCCGTCAGCCGAAGCACCTTCCCCGACTCGCGGAACAGCGTGACGCCCAGCCGCCTCTCCAATCGCGCGATGACGTCGCGGACCGCCGAGGGGGTCATTCTCACCATGGATGCAGCACCCAGGAGGCTCCCCGCCTCCACCGCACGCACGAAGGCATGGATCTCCGCTTTCGGCACAGCTCTTCCTACCCCTTATCGACACCCAAAGCCCGGCGCACCCGACTAGCATAGCGGCCGCCGCCAACACAGAGGGCTCACTTCGCCGGCGATAGGTCGACCAGCAGCGTCTCCACCTTCGCCCGGACCCGTGCCTCGGCGACCTCCTTCACCGGGCCGAAGCCGCGGATCTCCTGCGGCGCAGAGGCGATCTCGACCAGGCGCTCGACAGGCACCCGGCCGAGCGCTGAGGTCAGACCGGGCAGCAGTGCTTCGTACCAGGCGATCAAGGCACGCTCGCGCCGCCGCTCGGCTGAGTAGCCGAAGGGATCGAGACGAGTGCCGCGCAGATGCTTGAGCTTGGAAAGTCCTGAGAAGATCACACCAACCCACTGACCAAACTGCTTTTTGAGGGGCCGGCCGCGTGCATCCCTCTGGGCCGATAGGAAGGGCGGCGCCAGGTGATAGGCGACCTTGTAGTCGCCCTCGAAGGCCTCGGCGATCTGCTGCCGGAAGCCCGGATCGCGCAGCAGGCGGGCGACCTCGTACTCGTCCTTGTAGGACATCAGCTTGAAGAGCGAACGCAGGACCGCGCGGGTCAGCGGCCCGTCCACCCCTTCGGCCTCTCGTACCGCCGCCACCCGCGCCCGATAGCGCGCGGCCCAGGCGGCGTCCTGATAGTCGGTGAGGAAGTCCGCGCGCCTGGCGATCATCTGCTCCAGGGTCTCGTCCTGCACCGGTCCCGGCAGAGCCACCGCCTGCGGCCGGGCGATTGCCAGACGTCCCAGGGCGAAGGCCTCACGGTTGCGCTCCACGGCGACGCCGTTCAGCGCGATCGCCTGCTGCAGCGCCGCCTCCGTGAGCGGCACCAGCCCCGCCTGCCAGGCCGCGCCCAGCATGATCATGTTGGCGAAGACGCTGTCACCCAGGCGCGCTTCGGCCAGAAGGTTGGCATCCAACGCGGCGAAGCCCGCGCTGCCGGCCTTGGCCTCGATGGCGGCCAGGCGGCGAGCCGCCTGCATGTCGGCGTCGCGCCGCTTGACGAAGTCTCCGGTCGGCATCTCGGCGGCGTTCACCACCGCGCGCATGCCCCGGCGATAGGTGCCGGAGGCCTTGGGCGAGGAGGCCACCACCAGATCGCAGGCAATCAGCGCATCGGCCGCGCCCTGGTCGATCCGCACCTGGTTGCAGTCGGCAGGATCTGCGGCGAGGCGCAGGTAGCTCAGCACCGGCCCGAACTTCTGGGCGAAGCCGGTGAAGTCGAGCACCGTCACCCCCCTGCCCTCCAGGTGCGCGGCCATGGCGACGACCGCGCCGACGGTGATGACCCCGGTGCCGCCGACGCCGGTCACCATCAGGTCGTAGGGCTGCTCCAGCGGCGACAGCAGGGGCTGCG
This sequence comes from Rhodospirillaceae bacterium N.6G, assembly GCA_046233115.1. Lineage (GTDB taxonomy): Bacteria > Pseudomonadota > Alphaproteobacteria > Kiloniellales > JACOMY01 > JACOMY01. The sequence continues at coordinate 230,634 of JBJXHM010000004.1, forward strand.
GCAGGGTGGCCGCAGCCTCGGCGAAGGCCGCCTCCTGGCGCTTGCGGCGGCGGCTACCGCCCTCGATGGTGACGAAGCTGGGGCAGAAGCCGTTCAGGCAGGAGAAGTCCTTGTTGCAGGTCGAGAGGTTGATCTGCCGTTTGCGCCCGAAGGGCGTCTCCTTGGGCTCGACGCTGAGGCAGTTGGATTCCACCGAGCAGTCGCCGCAGCCCTCGCAGACCAGCTCGTTGATGACGGCGAAGCGTTTGGGATCGGGGACCTGGCCGCGCTTGCGGCGGCGCCGGGTCTCGGTGGCGCAGGGCTGGGCATAGAGCAGCACGGTGACGCCGGGGATCTCGCGCAACTCCCGCTGCACCCGGTCCAGCTCGCGGCGATGGTCCAGGGTGGTGCCCTTGGGAAAGTCGGAGAGCGAGAAGGTCTCGGGCCTGTCGGAGACCAGGGCAATGCGCTCCACCCCCTCCGCACGCAGGCTCTGGGCGATCGCCTGCACCGAGATCGGCCCGTCGACCGGCTGCCCGCCGGTCATCGCCACCGCATCGTTGTAGAGGATCTTGTAGGTGATGTTGGTCCCGGCCGCGATCGCCTGTCGGATCGCCATGGAGCCGGAGTGGTAGTAGGTCCCCTCACCCAGGTTCTGGAAAATGTGCCCCTTGCCGGTGAAGAGCGATGCGGCGACCCAGTTCACCCCCTCGCCGCCCATCTGGATCAGCGAACTGGTCTCGCGGTCCATCCAGCTTGCCATGAAGTGGCAGCCGATGCCGGCCAGAGCCTTGGAGCCCTCCGGCACCTTGGTCGAGCTGTTGTGCGGGCAGCCGGAGCAGAAGTAGGGCGTGCGCGTGACCCCGGCGATCTCGATCGCCCGCCCCGCCTCGGGCTGCAACCTTGCTGCCCGCGCCGGCAGCTCCAGGTCCGGCAGGAAGGGATCGAGGCGCGCGGCCAGGATCGGCGCCAGCAGACGCGGCGAGAGCTCACCGATCCAGGGGATCAGGTCCCGGCCCTCCTCGTCGGTCTTGCCGACCATCTGCTCCGGCTTGCTGCCCGGCAGGTCATAGAAGTACTCCTTGAACTGGCTCTCGATGATGCCGCGCTTCTCCTCCACCACCAGGATCTCGCGCTTGCCGCGCACGAAGGCCAGTGCGTCGCTGCGGTCCAGCGGCCAGACCATCCCGACCTTCAGGATGTCGAGGCCGCGCTGCCGGCAGAGCGCCTCGTCCAGGCCCAGCAAGCGCAACGCCTCCATCAGGTCCAGGTGCGCCTTGCCGGTGGTGACGATGCCGTAGCGCGCGCCGCTCAGCCCATAGATCCGCCGGTCGATCGGGTTGGCGGCGGCGAAGGCCAGCACCGCGCGCTTCTTCCACTCCATCCGCGCCTCGATCTGCGGTCCCGGCAGGTCGGGCCAGCGGTAGTGCAGCCCGCCGGGCGGCGGCGTGAAGTCGGGCGCGACGTAGCTGCGCTCGGGCGGCAGCAGGACGGAGGCGCCGGACTCCACCGTCTCGGAGATCGCCTTGAAGCCGACCCACATGCCGGAATAGCGCGAGAGCGCGTAGCCGTAGGCGCCGAAGCTCAGGTACTCGGCCACCGAGGCCGGGTTCAGGGTCGGCATGAAGTGGGTGAGAAAGGCCACGTCGGACTGGTGCGGCATCGAGGAGGAGACGCAGCCGTGGTCGTCGCCCGCCACCACCAGCACGCCGCCGTGCGGCGAGGAGCCGTAGGCGTTGCCGTGCTTCAGCGCATCGCCGGCCCGGTCCACGCCCGGCCCCTTGCCGTACCAGAGCCCGAAGACGCCCTGGACCTCGCGGTCGGGATGGCTCTCGACCTGCTGGGTCCCGAGCAGGGCGGTGGCGGCGAGATCCTCGTTCACGGCCGGCAGGAAGCGGATGCCGGCGGCCTCGGTCTCGGCGCGGGCGCGCCAGAGCTCCAGGTCGACCGCGCCCAGCGGCGAGCCGCGATAGCCGGAGACGAAGCCCCCCGTGTTCAGGCCGGCCGCGCGGTCGCGCCGGGCCTGGTCCAGCAAGATCCGGACCAGGGCCTGGGTCCCGGTCAGGAAGACCCGCCCCTCGCGCAGGCGGTAGCGGTCCTCTAGGTCGTAGGCGGCAAGACCGGGCGGCGGGGACGTCGGGGCATCGAGCGGCATGGCGGGCCTCCTCTGGCTGGCCCTGTCTAGAATAGGCCGATCCGCTGGAAGCTCTTGCCGAAATAGCCCGCTCTCTCTAGAAATTCGGAAATCTCTACCGGATTACCGGTGCCATTTGGATGGACCTACCGATATGGACCTCACTGCAAGTGACCGGCGCCTGCTGCGCGCCCTGCAGGCGGAGGCGCGTACCACCAACCAGGCCCTGGCCGAGGCTGCCGGGCTCTCGACCTCCGCCTGCTGGCGGCGCGTGCGGGCGCTGGAGGAGGCCGGGGTGATCAAGGGCTACGAGGCTCTGCTGGATGCGGAGGCTGCCGGCCTCGGCTTCTCCGCCGTGGTCCAGGTCACCCTGGAGCGGCACGAGCAGCGCCAGGTGAAGGACTTCATCACCGCGGTGGCGCTCAGGCCCGAGGTGCTGGAGTGCTATGCCACCACCGGCGAGGCCGACTATCACCTGAAGGTCGTCTGCGCCGACAAGGAGGCCTACAACCGCTTCCAGGAGAGCTTCCTCTTCACCCAGCCCGGCGTCTCCCAGGTGCGCACCAACCTGATCCTGAAGGAGATCAAGCAGACCACCCGGCTGCCGATCTAGGTTCGGTCAGTCGCCCTGCTCGACCTGAGCGGTGCCATCCTGGTTGAGCGTGACCCGGTAGGTGCCCTGTTGGCACTGGATGATCCAGACGGCGCGGCCCGGCTTGGAGGCCGCCGCGTCGCGCACGGGGTTCTTGGGATCGTCGCAGGCATAGCCGGCCTGCCGGATCTCGGTGGCGACGATGCTGCTGGTGGAGGTATCTGCCACCAGCGCGGACGGCAGGGCCGTCAGAGCGACCGAGGCCGACAGCAAGGTGAGGGCAGCGGTTCCATTCATCGCAAGCTTCCTGATTGATTTGGGTCGCCTCTGTTCCACGATGACTAGCCTGTTGCCGAAAGGCGGGAAGATCAAGAGACCCTGCGAGCTGCCCCCCCGCTCCGGTGCTATGCGCTGCTGCTCACTTGTTCCACTCGCCCGGACAGTCTAAGTCACTTGTTCCAACCACCGGGATTGGGCGCATGCCCCCTTCGAAACGCCGCACCAGCACCTCAGGTCTGTTGAAGAAGGTCTCCGTTCTTGCTACGGCCTCGCTCCTGCTCGCCTCCTGCGCCGCGGAGAAGAGCGGCATCGGCAGTTCGGCTTACAGGGCACCCGTCGCTGCCGCCGGCACCCTGCCCGGCGATAGCCAGGTCGCTTCGACCTCCCATACCAGCATGCCGGTCCAGGGGGGCGGCGGAGTGGCATTGCCACTGATGATCGTCGGTGCGGCCACGGTCTACATCCTGGTCAAGGGGACAGAGGTCGCCGTCGATGCCTTCGACGGTCCCGATGTCTTCATGCTGCTCAATGACGAGGATCAGAAGCTGGCGGCACAAGCCTTCCTCAAGGCCTACGTTGCGGAGAGTGGCGCCACCTTCGCGTGGCACAATGCGGCGGACGGCGCGAAGGGCTACGTCACCGCCAAGGGGCCGCGCTACGCCGTCGAGGACAGTTACTGCCGCCAGTTCCGCCACATCTTCTGGACCGGCCGCTTCGGCTCGATAACCGAAGGCAAGGCCTGCCTCGACGACGAGAGCGGCTGGACGCTCACGGCAGAAGCGGATTAGGCCGCCTTCGGCGTGGGCCGGCGGCGCTTGGCGACCTGGTCGCCGTAGGTGCCCATCATTTCCGTCGTCTCGTCCTGCTCCTCCTGAGTCACCGGCTGCAAAGCCTTGTCGGTGTAGGAGAGCTTGTTGGGATCGCGGTCGATGCGGCGCGCCACGGCGCGGAGTTGCAGGAAGAGCTTGGACCAGAGGTAGGCCGCGCGCGCGATCTCCATGGCGCGGCGTGGATAGAAGACCAGCGGGCTTTCGATCGGCAGGGTGCTGCGGCGCTGGCTGCGCACCTTGCGGCGGAGCCAGCCGCCCTGGATCGGGTGCACCCGCTCGATCAGGGGATAGCCCTTGAACCACATCAGCGGCGCCATGATCTGCTTGGCGGTCATGCCGTTGGCCGCGTGACGGCGCATTACCCGCTCCATATGCTCCATGGTGTAGAAGATGTCCCAGGCCTTCCAGTAGGTCTTGGTCCACTCCTCGCGGGTCATGTTGGGGTGATCGACGACCACGTGCTCCAGGTCGTACTTGTTCATGTCGGGGTCCATGTCGACCCCCTGCTTGTGCAGGCGCTGGTGGTCCTCGGAGCCCGGCAGCGGCGTCAGCGGGAAGAACTGCAGCAGGTCGATCGGCAGCTCCTCCATGATGATCTTGATGTCGCGCTCGATCCGCTCCGGCGTGTCGCCGGCGAAGCCCATGATGTAGCCGGCGTAGTTGGTGATGCCGTGGCTCTTCCAGGCCTGCACCATCTCGCGGTACTCCCAGATCCGGTTCTGGCGCTTCTTGGCGCCGGCCAGGTTCTCGGGATTGATGTTTTCCAGCCCGATGTAGACGCGCCGGGTGCCGGCGGCATGGGCCTTCTCGATGAAGCCGGGGATCTTGTGACAGAGCGTATCGACCTGGAGGATCAGGAAGACGCGGATCTGCTCCTCGCGGCGCAGCTTGATCAGGCGGTCGAAGATCGCCTCCCAGTTCTTGTTACGCGCGAAGTTGTCGTCGGTGACGAAGAAGCGGCGGATGCCTTGCGCCCAATTCTTGCGGACGATGGCCTCGATGTCGTCGGCGGTGCGATAGCGGCTCTTGCGGCCCTGCACGTTGATGATGGTGCAGAAGGAGCACTGGAAGGGACAGCCGCGCCCGGCGTCGAAGGAGGCGTACCAGCTCACGGTCCGGCGCACGTTCTCGCGCGGCAGGATCGGCACCGGCTGACTCTCCATGCCCGGCAGGTCGTGCAGGTAGTTGTAGACCGGCTGGGGCGTGCCGGCGCGCAGGTCGCTCAGCAGGGTTTCCAGCCGCCCTTCGCACTCGCCGGCATAGAGGATCATGCCCAGGTCCTTGGCCTCCTGGATGTCGGGCGGCAGCTCCGGCAGCATGGAGATGCAGCCGGAGACGTGGAAGCCGCCGATCACCACCGGCAGCCCCTGGGCGCGCAGCGGCCGGGCCATATCCATGGTGCGCGGGAACTGATTCGACTGCACGCCGACCATGCCGACGAAGCTGCCGGGGCCACCGCCCTTGACCCAGCGGGCGATGCGCTTCAGCGGGATGACGGTGTTGGTCTCGTCGTAGGCCTGGACCTCGATGTCGACGTCCGGCCCCAGCGCCCGGCGGGCCTGGCAATCCTCCACCACCGCATGCAGCGAGGCCAGGGAGTTCGAGGGAATCGAAGAGCGGCGCCACTGGATGACATAGCCGTCGTCGTCGTAGCGGGACGGCTTGATCAAGGCGATCCGAACCGGTTTCTGCTGCATCCAACCCTCTACCGCTTGCGCGCGCCATAGAAGCCCGCGTCCAATTCCCCCTAAGTCAGTGGTTATAACCCATCGCTGGGCACTAGACCAAGTAATCCGCGCGTGCAGTGCAGCAAAGATTTCCTTAGGCGGCCACTTTCGGCGACTTGCCGGGGGAACCTGCGGGCGCGTTGCCGCGGCGGCTGCTCACCAGGTCGCCGTAGGTCTCCATCATCTGCTGCTCGCCCTCCTCCAGGGTTGCGAGCGAGCGGTCCCGGTAGGTCAGGCGTTCCGGGTCACGCATCACCCGCCGCGCCATGCGGCGGAGCGAGAGATAGAGCCAGCCCCAACGCAGCACCGCGCTGGAGGCCTCCAGCGCACGGCGGGGATAGAAGGTCAGCGCCGGCTCCAGCGCCATGCCGGAGCGGCGCTGACGGCGCAGCTTGCGCCGGAAGATGCCGCCCTGAATCGGGTGCACGCCCTCGATCGTGGGAAACCCCTTGAAGGCCATCATCGCAGCGACCTTGAGTTTCTTCCGGCCTGCGGCCGCGCGCCGGCGCAGGATCCGCTCCATGTGCGCACGGGTATAGTAGATGTCCCAGGCCTTCCAGTAGATCCGGGTCCAGTCCTCGCGGCTCATCAGCGGGTGGTCGACGACGACATGCTCCAGGTCATAGCGGTTCATGTCGGGGTCCATCGCCACGCCCTCGCTCGAGAGCCGGCGGTGATCCTCGGAACCGGGCAGCGGGGTCAGGGGATAGAACTGCAGGTAGTCCAGCGGCAGCTCTTCCATGATGATGCGGATGTCCTGCTCGATCCGCTCCGGCGTATCCGAGGCAAAGCCCAGGATGTAGCCGGCGTAGGTGGCCACCCCCTGCTTGCGCCAGGCCTGGACCATCTCCCGGTACTCCCAGATCCGGTTCTGCCGCTTCTTGGCGTCTAGCAGGTTGGCGGGGTTGATGTTCTCCAGACCGATGTAGACCGTCGTCGTCCCTGCCTCCCGGGCCTTCTCGATGAAGTTGGGGATGCGGTGGCAGAGGGTGTCGACCTGGATGGTCATGTGGACCCTCAGCCCCTCCTCCTGCCGCAACTGGATCAGGCGGTCGAAGATCGCCTCCCAGTTCTTGTTACGGGCGAAGTTGTCGTCGGTGACGAAGAAGGTCTTGACGCCCTGGGCCAGGTTGGCCCGCACGATGGCCTCGATGTCGTCTGCGGTGCGATAGCGGCTCTTTCGGCCCTGCACGTTGATGATGGTGCAGAAGGAGCACTGGAAGGGACAGCCGCGCCCAGCGTCGAAGGAACCGTAGTGGCCGATGGTCCTGGTCACCCGCTCGCGCGGCAGCACCGGGGGCGGCTGGCCCTCTAGCGAGGGCAGGTCCTTCAGATTGTCGTAGACCGGCTGCGGTTTGCCGGCGCGCAGGTCGGTGAGCAACTCCTGCAGCCGGTCCTCACACTCGCCGGCATAGAGGACGATCCCCAGATCCTTGGCTTCCTGAATGTCGGGCGGCAGCTTCGGCAACATGGCCAGACAGCCGGAGACATGGAAGCCGCCGATCACGACCTGCAGGCCCTTCTGCCGCAAGGGTCGGGCCATATCCATCGCACGCGGAAACTGGTTCGACTGCACCCCCACCAGGCCGACGAAGCTGCCAGGACCGCCCTCCCGGACCCAGCGGTCGATGGCTTCGATCGGAATTACCGTGTTGGTCTCGTCGTAGGCCCTGACCTCGATCGCGACCTCGGGCCCCAGCACCCTGCGCCGGGCAGCGTCCTCGACCAGGGAAAAGACGGTGGCGAGCGAGTTGGAGGGCATGAGGGAGCGCCACCACTGCACGACGTAGCCCTCGTCGTCGTAGCGCGACGGCTTGATCAGAGCGACCCGTAGCGGCCCCTCGCGCATGCAGTTTCCCCCTGAGCAGCGGCACTACACAAGGAAACGTTGCACCCTGCATTACCGCATATTGTTGGGGGACCTTAGGAGCCCTCGCAATCCTCGGCAATGGCTTTTTTGTGTTTGGCGCGCCGCCGGTAGAGCTTGGGCGAGGGCTCGACCGCCTTGCCACGGCGGCGCAGCAGGGCGACGTAGGGATTGCGCGGCCGTTTTAGCCGCTTTTTCTTGGCCTTGTCCAAGTCGTGCTCCCCCCTCGCCACCGGCTCCCCACGGCAGCCGGACGATGTCCGGGACCAGAGACTAGCGGTAGGTCTGCGCCAGTTCGGCGTAATGCCTGGGGGAGTCCTGCATCATCTGCAGCTCCTCCGGCGTCAGGTCGCGCAGGTACTTGGCGGGCGACCCAGCCCAGAGCTGGCCGGCCGGGACCCGTTTGCGCGGCGTCACCAGGGCGCCGGCAGCGACCATGGCGCCGCTCTCCACCACGGCGTCGTCCATCACCACCGCGCGCATGCCGATGAAGCAGCCGTCCTCCAGCCGGCAGGCGTGAAGCAGTGCCTGGTGGCCCACCGTGATGTTGCTGCCGATCCAGGTCGACATGCCCCCGCCGGTCACCCGGTAGTCGCCCTCGGGGTCGTGGTTGACGTGGATCACCGTGCCGTCCTGGATGTTGGTGCCCTCACCGATGGTGATGCTGTTGCTGTCACCGCGCAGGACGCAGCCGTACCAGACGGAGCTACCGGCCCCGATCGTCACGTCGCCGATCAGCACGGCATTGTCGGCGATGAAGACCGAGGGATCGATCTTGGGCAAGAGACCGCGATAGCTGCGCAGCGGACCGGTCATGGGCTGCTCCTGACTGTCTAGGGGAAGAGCGGTGGCTGCAGCAGGGCGGTCGTTTCCGGCAAGCCGAACTGCAGGTTCATGTTCTGGATCGCCTGGCCGCTGGAGCCCTTCACCAGATTATCGATCGACGCGATCACGATGGCCCGGCCCGGAATTCGGTCTTCGACCACCGAGATGGCGACATAGTTGGAGCCGCGCACCATTTGGGTCGAGGGTAGGCTGCCCTTGGGCAGCAGGCGGATGAAGGGCTCTTCGGCATAGGCCGCGGCCAGGCTCTGGCGCAGCCCCTCGGCCGTCTCTCCCTGGCTCAGCCGCAGATGGCAGGTTACCAACTCACCCCGGCTCATCGGCACCAGATGCGGGGTGAAGTTGACCAGCACCTGGTGTCCGGCCGCCTTGCCGATCTCCTGCTCGATCTCCGGCGCGTGCCGGTGCTTGCCCACAGAATAGGGCGACAGCCCCTCGCCCGCCTCGCAGAACAGCAGGTTCTCCTTCAGGCCGCGGCCGGCGCCCGAGACGCCGCTCTTGGCGTCGATGATGATGTCGTCGGCGGCGACCAGGCCGTCGCGCACCAGCGGCAGCAGCGCTAGCAGGGCGGCCGTCGGATAGCAGCCGGGACAGGCGATCAGCCGCCCCGCCGCGATCTTCGCCCGATTGACCTCCGGCAGACCGTAGACCGCCTCGCCCTGCAGTTCGGGCGCAAAGTGCTCATGGCCGTACCAGGTCGCGTAGGTGGCCGGATCCTCGAGTCGAAAGTCGGCAGAAAGATCGACGACTTTCAAAGACTTGGGAAGATCTTTTACGATCTGCTGCGTGGTCGCGTGCGGCAGCGCGCAGAAGATCACGTCGAGGTCGGACCAGTCGGCCTGCTCCACCGTGACCAGGTCAGGCAGAGGAAGGTAGCCCAGGTGCGGATAGACTGCGCCCATCGGCTTGCCGGCATGGGAGTTCGCGGTCAGCAGTCGGATCTCGACCTCGGGATGCAGGGTGAGCAGACGCACCAGGTCCGCCCCCGTGTAGCCCGATGCACCGAGAATGCCTGCCTTGATTTCCGCGCCCATGGTTCCTTGTCCGCTGGTAAGAGGTTTCCGGTCGGCTTGCTTACTAGCCGGCGGACGGCTTGCCAAGCCCGGCCTTGCGCGGACCTGCCCTGCCCCGTCCAGCGGGTTTGAGCCTGTTCCAGCCTGCGACCGCAGCACCCGGAACCGCGGCGGGAAAGCGGTTGACAGCGGCCAGGCCGCTGTCCGACGCTGTGCACTGCATCACAGCGACGAGGGCAGATCCGCCGATCAGTGCACCAGAGACAGGCATCCGGGACCCGGCCTCGCATCAACCTCCAGCGCCGTTTCGGCCGCCAGGACGATCCGACACCAGAGTGAAGCCTGCGCAGATGGCCCCATCCGCGATCATGGTTTGCTTTACCGTTAGGAGATTGGGGCGGATTGGGCGAGCCAGCGTAGGACCACGCCGCTCCCGAAAGGCTGCTCAGACCTTCTTCAACAAGGGGGCGCATTCGTCCGTGAAACCGTCATCCCGACAAGACCGCCCGGCGGCATCCAGCCCGGCCACGCGCGTCCGCTACTAGGAAGCAAGCACACATGCTGTTCGGATTGGAGGCTCTTGCCCCCTACGTCGTCGGCGTGACGATCGTCCTGCTGTTCGCCGCCTTTGCCCTGGAGTGGCGCCCGCCGGAGGTCTCGGCCGTGGTGGCCGTGTCCGGCCTGCTGGTGCTGGACATCCTTTCGGTGAAGGACGTGCTGGCGGTCTTCACCAACACCGCGCCGATCACCATTGCGGCCATGTTCATCATCTCCGCCTCGCTGGTGCGCACCGGGGCGCTGGAGAGCTTCGCCTTCCACCTGACCAGGCGCGCCGGCGCCCATCCCACCCGCGCCCTCGTCGGCTTCCTCATCGCGGTCGTGGTGATGTCGGGCTTCATGAACAACACGCCGCTGGTGATGCTGATGATCCCGGTGGCCGTGGCGATGGCGAACGAGCTCTCGCGCTCGCCGACAAAGCTGCTGATCCCGCTCTCCTACGCCTCGATCCTGGGCGGCACCTGCACCCTGCTCGGCACCTCGACCAACATCCTGGTCGACGGCGTGGCCCGCGACAGCGGTATGCCCGGCTTCCACATCTTCGAGATCGCGCCGCTCGGCATCGTCGCCTCGCTGGTCGGCGTGGCCTATATCATGCTGGCCCAGCGTCTGCTGCCGGACCGCACCTCGCTCTCCTCCATCTCCACCATGACGGCGCAGCCCAAGTTCATGGTCGAGATCGTGGTCGAGGAGGGCTCGGCCTACATCGGGCAGCGGCCGCGCGAGGTCCATGCCTTCAACCAGGTCGATCGCAAGGTGGTCGACGTGATCCGCGGCGACGCCTCGCTGCGGCGTAACATGGACAGCGTCGAGATTCAGGCCGGCGACATCCTGGTGCTGCGCAGCCCGGCCCGCGAGATCCTGACGATGAAGGAGTCGGGCCAGCTCAAGGAGCCGCACGACGATCACGTGCAGCGCATCGGCGCGCGCAAGTCGGTCATCGTCGAAATGCTGATGACCCCCGGCACACGCATCCTCGGCCGCACCCTCGGCCAGCTTCGCCTGCGCCGGCGCTACGGCATCTATCCGCTGGCCCTACACCGGCGCGGCGCCAACCTGGAGCGGCGTTTCGAGACCACCCCGCTGGAGGTCGGCGACATCCTGCTGCTGGAGGGCGCACCGGAAGACATCCGCCGGCTGGTCGAGGATCAGGACCTGGTGAACGTGGCCGAGCCCCGGGTGCGCGGCTTCCGCCGCTCCAAGGCTCCGATCGCGATCGCCACCATCCTGGTCGTGGTCCTCGGCGCCGCCCTCGGCGTGATGCCGATCGCCGGTCTCGCGGTCTGCGGTGCCGCCGTGGTGCTCGCCACCCGCTGCATCGAGGCAGAGGAGGCCTTCGCCTCGGTCGACTGGCGCATCCTGGCCCTCATCTTCTCGATGCTGGCACTGGGGACGGCACTGGAGAAGACCGGCGCGGTCTCCGGCCTGATCGATGCGGTCTCGCCCCTGCTGACGCAGGTGTCGCCGCTGGTGGCGCTGGCCTGCATCTATTTCCTGTCGGTGCTGCTGACCGAGCTGGTGACCAACAACGCCGTCGCGGTCATCATGACCCCCATCGCCATCGCGCTCGCCACGAGCCTGGGCAGCGCGCCCGAGCCCTTCGTCATCGCGGTGATGTTCGCGGCCAGCCTCTCCTTCCTCACCCCGATCGGCTACCAGACCAACACCCTGGTCTATTCGGCCGGCGGCTACCGCTTCACCGACTTCCTGCGCTTCGGCGCGCCGATGTCGGTGATGTCGGCCGTGGTCGCCCTGCTGCTGATCCCGCTTATCTGGCCGCTGCAGTAGCCAGCGGCAGCTCTGGCGCGGAGACCTCGGCCTTGACGGCCTTGCGTCCCTCCCACAGCCGCTCGTGCAGGGCGAAGAAGAGGGTCTGGATTGCCGGCTCCACCATGCCGATGGACAGCGCGACCACCCAGTCGCCGGTCAGCACGAAAGCCACGATGACCGCGACCGTCAGGTGCATGGCGGCATAGCTTCCCGTCTTGAACAGCGTGCGCATTTCCGTCGATCTCCTTCGGGCTAAGATTGGAATGTAATTAAGAATTATTCGCATCACAGTCAAGAGAGATGAGTGGTGACGAGTCCGAGGCTCCGCCTAGCGCCACGAGCAAGACCAGCCGAAACTCCGCGCACGGCCCAGACGAGCAGTCTGCGTCGCGTCGTTCCCCAGGAGAGACAGGTCGGCCAAACAGCCGACCGCCGTCAGCTCGCCAGCTTCTTTTGCACGGCAAAGGGGCTCAGTCCAAGCCAGGTCTGGATGGTCGAGGACAGCTCCCTCGGACCGCTGAACTCGAACTTGTCGCGCTCTGAGGCGACATCCGTCACCCCCATCCAAATAGCGGTCATCGTCCTGAGGTCCGTCGTGACGTAGAGGTCTACCTCGAACCCCGGATCCGCCCAGCAGAGGTCGACCTCGCCAGCGGGCTCGATCACCAGCCACCAGAAGCTCTTCGTTGCCGGAAGGTCGTGATACACAAACTGGATCACCGTTCTCTTTTTCGGCAGAGGATCGGGGTTCAGGTTGCGTCGCATGTCCCACATCAGCAGCGACGGGTCCAAGTTCTTCAGCGAGAGCGACGACTCAACCCATTTCTGCCCCCACATGCCCATGGCGATCACCACCTCGCGCAGGTCGCGCCCTGCCTCGGTGAGGGTGTACTCGAACACGCCGCGTTCCGAGGGAACCGGCTTTCTCTCAACGATCCCCGACTCTTCGAGATCTTTCAGGCGCTGCGACAGCAGTGTCGGCGACATCTTCGGCACGCCGCGCCGCAGGTCATTGAAGCGGGTGGACCCCGCGATGAGCTCTCGCATCAGCACCATGGTCCACCGAGTGCAAAGCACCTCGGCCGCCATGGCCAGCGGGCAGAATTGCTTGTAACCGGCTTGTGGCATGTCGTTCCCCTTGACCCACTCGCCGGCAGTTTAGCGGCAGGCCTGCGGGCTGCTAGTCCAGAAACTGTATCACCAGGTTCAGTTCCGTGACTGGAGGCGCTTTCTTGATTCCGGGCAGCCTGTGACTAGACGGCGCGCCCACTCCCGGGCGCCCGAAACAGGAGAGCGAACATGAGCGTCTATCTGATCGCCGACATCAAGGTCACCGACGACGGCTGGGTCCCGGAGTATGCTACCAACGTCCACAAGCTGGTGGAGAAGCACGGCGGCCGCTACCTCTCTCGAAGCGGGAACATCGAGACGCTCGAGGGCGAGGCGAAGGATCGTACCTTAGTCGCCATCCTCGAATTCCCGTCGCGGTCGGCGCTCGATGGCTTTGCTACGGATCCCGACTATGCCCCTTACGGTCAGGCTCGGCGGTCCGGAAGCCTGTCGAACTTTCTCGTCATCGACGATACCGATATCGCCGGCGCGATCCCCTACCTGAAGGCCGGCTGATCGCGGACCGGCCTGCATCAACGACAGGCGGCCGCAAAAGCCGAAGGGCCGGCTCCCTTCCCGGGAGGCCGGCCCTTCGTGCGATGCTTTGCAGCTTCGAGGACCCTGCCGGGACCCCGGAACCGCGTTAGCGCTTGGAGAACTGGAAGCTGCGGCGGGCCTTGGCCTTGCCGTACTTCTTACGCTCGACCGCGCGCGGGTCGCGGGTGAGGAAGCCGCCGCGCTTCAGAACCGAGCGGAGCTCCGGCTCGTAGTAGGTCAGCGCGCGCGAGATGCCGTGGCGCAGCGCCCCGGCCTGACCCGACAGGCCGCCGCCGGTGACGGTGCACTCAACGTCGAACTGCTGGTCGCGGTTGGCGGCCTCGAAGGGCTGGTTGATCACCATGCGCAGCACCGGGCGGGCGAAATAGACCTCGAAGGCGCGCTTGTTGACGGTGATCTTGCCGGTACCCGGCTTGATCCAGACACGGGCCACGGCATCCTTGCGGCGGCCGGTGGCATAGGAGCGGCCCTGGGCGTCGCGCTTCGGCTCGGGAAGGCCCTCTTCCGGCTCGGCGACCTGCGCCAGATCCTGCAGGCTGGTGACGATCTCTTCGCTCATGGTGCTAGATAGCCCTTGTATTCTTGGCGTTGCGCGCGGCGAGGTCCAGGACCTCCGGCTGCTGCGCCTCGTGCGGATGCTCCGCGCCGGCATAGACGCGCAGGTTGCTCATCTGCTGGCGACCCAGGGGACCGCGGGTGATCATGCGCTCCACCGCCTTAATGATCGCACGCTCCGGGAAACGGCCGCTCAGGGTCTCGCCCAGGCTGCGCTCCTTGATCCCGCCGGGATAGCCGGTGTGCCAGTAGAACTTCTTCTGGCTCAGCTTGTTGCCGGTGACCTTCACCTTGGCCGCGTTGACCACGATGACGTTGTCGCCGCAGTCCATGTGCGGGGTGAAGCTGGGCTTGTGCTTGCCGCGCAGAATCTTGGCGATCTCAGCGGCCATACGGCCCAGCACCAAGCCGTCGGCGTCGATCAAGATCCACTTCTTCTCGATCTCGGACGGCTTTGCCGAGTAGGTTTTCATCGACCTCAGTCCAATCGTTGGAATGACACGGGGAAAGGCGTGCCCGATCAGGGGCACCGCTGCCTTCCGGAAGCGCGCCTTCTACTGACCCTTATCTGGGCTGTCAAGCGCGAAAAACAATAGTATTCCAGCGCATTAAGAATGCGGTATCAAGTTACCACAGATTCAGCGTTCGACCGGAATGGCGTAGGTGGCGGTCACGTGGCTCACCGGCTCCTCGACGCCCTCGCTGTAGACGCTGGCCTCGCCGACGGCCAGGCGCTTGCCCAGCTTCAACAGGCGGCACTCGCAGACCAGGTCGCCCGGATTGGGCTTGCGCAGGAAGTTCATCGAGAGGCTGGTGGTTACCGCCAGCGGCACCGGCCCGATGGCCCCCAGCAGGGCGGCATAGACCGCGCAGTCGGCGATTGCCATCTGCGCCGGACCGCAGATCGTGCCGCCAGGGCGCAGCAGCTCCGGCTTGGAGGGCAGGCGCATGCGCGCGGTGCCGTAGCCGATCTCCTCGGTCACCAGGCCCAGGTAGTCGTAGACGCCCTTTTCCTGCCGCCAGATCTCCTCGAAAGCCTCCACCGTGATCGCCGCCGGATGGCTCATGCCTGCCCCCTCCCCTCGTTCCCTTGCGTCCTTGCCGGGCAAGAGGCCAAACTGTGCTCCTCTTGGCAAGAGCGAGGAATGGCACGATGAGCGCAGCGATCCAGGCGAACCCCGCCCCAACGACCGACGAGCCCCTGGTTCTGGAGTCCGATGCCGGCGGCGTCCGCACCATCACGATGAACCGGCCCCGCCAGTTCAATGCGCTCTCCGAAGGCCTGCTGGCCGACCTGACCGAGGCGCTGGAGCGCGCCGGCGAGGATGACGCGGTCCGCGTGGTGGTGCTGGCCGGCGCCGGGCGCGCCTTCTGCGCGGGCCACGACCTGAAAGAGATGCGCTCCCACCCCGACAAGGCCTATTTCCAGGAGCTCTTCGCCGCCTGCAGCAAGATGATGATGACGGTGACCCGCATTCCCAAGCCGGTGATCGCCCGCATCCACGGCATCGCCACCGCGGCCGGCTGCCAGCTCGTCGCCCAGTGCGACCTGGCCGTGGCGGTCGAGGAGGCGCGCTTCGCCACCAGCGGGATCAACGCCGGCCTTTTCTGCTCCACGCCCTCGGTCCCGCTCACCCGCAACGTGCCGCGCAAGCGCGCCTTCGAACTGCTCTTCACCGGCGAGTTCATCGACGCGGAGACCGCAGCCGAGTGGGGCCTGATCAACCGCGTGGTCCCGGCGGACCAGCTGGACCAGGCGATCGATGCGCTGGCCCAGCGCATGATCGCCAAGTCGGCGGTGGCGATCGCGACTGGCAAGCGCATGGTCTACACCCAGCTCGAGAAAGGCATGGAAGCGGCCTACGACTACGCCGCCGAGATGATGGCCTGCAACATGATGGCCGAGGACGTCGGCGAAGGCATCGACGCCTTCATCGAAAAGCGCCCGGCGGTCTGGAAGCACCGCTAAGGCACCGCCACCTCGCGTTTGCTCGGCTTTCTCCATGCCATCGGTGTCGTGCGGCCCCTGGCCTGTCTTGCGCCGGCTGCCGGCCTCGGCTAGAGGAGGCCGCATGAAACGCGCCACGAACAACGTCACGCTTTGGTGGCTGGTCTCCTGAACAGGCGGCCGGACGTTTCATAGCATCGACGTTTTCATCGACGTCTTATCCGGGGGCCGCCGCAAGGGCGGCCTTTCCTTTTCGCTGATCCCCCTGCGGTGTCCCCCTCATCTCAAGAGGACACCCATGACCAAACCCGTCATCCTGACCGGCGACCGCACCACCGGCCCGCTGCATATCGGCCACTTCGCCGGATCGCTACGCAACCGCCTGCGGTTTCAGGACAGCCACGAGCAGTTCCTGCTGCTGGCCGATACCCAAGCCCTGACCGACAACGCCAACGATCCGGAGCGGGTTCGGCGCAGCGTGATCGAGGTGGCACTGGACTACCTCGCCGTCGGCATAGACCCGGAGAGGACCACCATCTGCCTGCAATCGCACCTGCCCGCACTGGCGGAACTGTCGATGCTCTACCTGAACTTCGTGACGGTGGCCCGGCTGGAGCGCAACCCCACGATCAAGGACGAGATCCGTGCCCGCGGGTTCGGGCGCGACATCCCGGCCGGCTTTCTCTGCTACCCGGCGGCGCAGGCAGCGGACATCACCGCCTTCAAGGCGACGATCGTGCCGGTCGGCGAGGACCAGGCGCCGCTGATCGAGCAGACCAACGAGATCGTGCGCCGCATCAACGCCACGGCCGGGCGCGCCGTTCTCCCGGAAGCCCATGCCGTCATTCCCCAGGTCGGACGGCTACCGGGCGTGGATGGAAAGGCGAAGATGTCGAAGTCGGGCGGCAACGCAATAGCTCTCTCCGCCACGCCCGACGAGATCTCGGCAGCGGTCAGGGCGATGTTCACCGACCCCAACCACCTGCGGGTCGAGGATCCCGGGCGGGTGGAGGGCAACGTGGTCTTCACCTACCTCGATGCCTTCGACGAGGACCGCGCCAGGCTGGACGACCTGAAGGCGCACTATCGGCGCGGCGGGCTCGGCGACAGCAAGATCAAGCGCCGGCTCGAAGACATCCTGCAGGCGCTGATCGGGCCGATCCGGGAGCGCAGGGCGAGATTGGCCGAGGATCCCGCCTATGTCCTCGAGGTGATCCGCCGCGGTACCGAGAGGGCACGGCTTCGCACCGAAGCCACCAATCGGGAGGTTGTCGAAGCCTTGGGACTCTTCACCCTGTAACCCAGCAGCCTCACCCGGCCGCGGCCAGCGTCTCCCGCTCGTCGTTCAGCAGCGCGTGGAAATCCAGGCGCTGGTAGGGGCGGCGGGCGGGGGCGCCGTCGGCGACGTAGAGCGCACCGGCGTCCAGGTCCATCACCAGCGAAGCGACGGTGCAATAGCGCTCCATCGGGTGGCGGCCGGGATCGGGCTGGGCGCTGACCCCGCAGGGATAGTTGCGCTCGTCGCTGAGCGCCGCCATCGCGGCCTCCAGGGTGATCTTCCGGCCCAGCCGTGCCAGGTGGCTGCGCACCATGTGGGCACGGAACAGGCTGCTGGGGCTCTGGCGGACGCGCAGGTCGACCTTGGCGAACTCCGGATCGGCGAAATGATTGGCGTGCACCAGGAAGCCTTGGTCCGGCGTCTCCACGCGCACCGCCTCGCCGCCGCCGGGCTGGGTCTCGGCGTTGAAGGCGAGCCCGGAGGCGTCGGCCAGCATGTAGTTGGCCGAGAGCGACCGCTTGGGCCAGAAGATCGCCTTGGCCGCCTGATCCATCGAGGTCGCATCGAAGAGGCGCCGCAGCACGATGTGGTAGGGCACGCCTGGTTCGCCACGGTCCAGGGTGCTGACCAGGGTGTTGGTGCAGATCCCGACCCCGGCGGCGTTGACCCCCGCCTTGGCCAGCAGGCCGGCCTCGACCAGGGTCAGGTAGTTCGGGCCCTCCTCGCGGTGGACCTGCAAGAGCAGCATGGTCTCGCGGGAGAAGGAGAGCCAGTCCCAGTTCTGGCCGATCAAGGTGTGTCCGCTCTCGGTGAAGTCCGGCGCCACCGTGAAGGAGGTGCACTCCCCCGGCCCCACGGCCACCGCCTTGCCGGAAGCGAACATGATCTCGCTGCGGGCGTTGAGTGCCAGGATCTCGCCGAACTCCAGCCCTGAGCCCTCGGCGATGCCGCGCATCTCCTCCACCGCCTCGGGCAGGTAGGCCTCGATGCTGGGCAGGTAGTCCCGGCCCCGCTCCACTGCCTGCTGCCAGTCGAGGCCGGCATGGTGGGCGAAGACCTGCTTGTAGTAGGCGACCGAGAGGCGGATGCGCTCCGCCGCCTGGCGGCCGTAGGAGCGCCCGCGCTCGCGCGGCCCGCCGCTCACCACATAGCGCGGCAGTCTTTGGTCGGCGGCCGTCACAGCGCGCGGCCCCGCTCGTCGTGCACCACCTTGATGCTGTAGTTGGCCGAGGCCGGGCCGGCCGGACCCAGCACCAGGCTCGCCGGCTCGACGAAGGCGGCGGTCGAGCGCGGCTTGCCCTCGAGCTTGGCCTTGCCGGCGTTGCGGCCGCCCGGCGCCTCCTTCAAGTAGGCGACGATCTCGCGGCAGAAGAGCGGCAGATCGTTCGGCAGGCGCGAAGAGATGATGTTGCCGTCGCGCACCACCGGCTCGTTCACGTAGGTGCCGCCAGCGTTGATCACATCGTCCTTGATCACGTGCACGCAGGTCACCTTGCGACCCTTGGCGATGTCGGCCGAGGCCAGCATCCAGCCGGCGTGGCAGACCGTGGCAACCAGGCCGCCGCGGTCGTGGACCTCGCGCACCAGCTTCACCATGTTGGGGTCGTTGCGCATGCGCTCCGGCGACTGGCCGCCCGGCACCACCACGGCGTCGAACTCGGCCGCGTCGGCGTCGGCGGACGCGATGTCGGCATAGGCCGGATGGCCTTGCTTGCTGACCGAGGGGGCGGCAGTGTTGGGACCGACCAGGACCACCTCGGCGCCCTCCTCGCGGAGCCGCAGGACCGGATACCAGAGCTCCAGCTCCTGATAGTCGTGATGCGCCAGGACGGCGACGCGGGCCTCGTTCAGGTTCATGATCTGCGATTCCTCTGAGAGTCTGTCTGTGTCCGAGAGCAGCTAGAAGCTGAACAGGCGGCGCGGGTTGTCGACCAGCACCTGCTGCAGCTCGCTGTCGCCGAAGCCCTTGCCCTTCAGGCGCGGCACGAAGCTGTCGAAGATGTAGCCGATCGGCACCTCCTCGTTGGTGAGCGCCGAGGGCTCGACCGGGCCATGGACGTACTTGAAGAAGCGGTCGTAGGAGAAGAGCAGCCGGTCCAGATATCCGGCCTCGGCCAGCGCCACCACGGCGTCGGCGATCATCTCGTCTAAGGCCTCGGCGCTGTCGTTCTGCCAGGGGATGCCGATGTGGTCGATCTGCAGCGCGGCACCGCGGGCGCAGATGTCCTTCAGCTGCTCCAGGTTGGGATGGACGAAGGCGTGGCCGATGACGACGCGGGTCGGGTCGGCGCCGCCCTCCTCCAGCGCGTCCAGCAGCTCCAGGCCGGGGTTGTAGAGGGCGTAGTCGGCTGGCTGGGTGTGGGTGTTGACGCAGGCGCCGGTCTTGCGCTGCGCCATCGCCACCGCCATGATCGCCTTCTCGTCGTAGGGGCCGATGTGCCGGCCCTGCTCGTTCAGCCCGAAGACGTCACGGGCGATGCCGCCGGTCGAGGCCTTCAAAGTGCCGGCCTTGTAGGGCGTGAGCTGGCCGTCGTGGACCATGCCGACCTCGATGTCGGCGATCAGCATCTCGGCGATGTACTCAGCTGTCTGGCGACGCCAGTAATAGGGTATGCCCATGCCCTGGTCTTCCGGGAAGAAGCCGGTGCAGGCGACGATGTGGGTGCCGCTCTGGCGCGAGACCTCGGCGATGAACTCCGGATGGCGACCAATGTCGATCGGCGACATGTCGACCAGCAGGTTGATGCCGTGCTCGGTCCGCCCCTCGCGCACCACTGCACCCACCTCGGCGGCCACCGCCTTGGGGTCCCAGAGATGGTGATGGTCGATCTGATGGCCGGAATAGGCGTAGCGCAGGTGCTCGTGGGTCAGCGAGTAGCCGATCTCCTCCGGCGCGATGTCGCCGAGGACGGTGCGGATCTTGGCCATGCGGGTCCTGTCCTTCTCCGTTCAGGCGGCCTGGCGGCGCTGGTCCAGCACCTGGGCGATGGCGGTCATCAGCCCCGGCAGATCGTCGAGGTCGCCGCCGGTCACCACTGCGCCCTCGACCACCACGCCCTCGTTGGACACAGGCAGCGCCAGGCCGGCCTTCTCCAGCACCGCCCGGCCGCCGGAGAGCGCCGCCACCACGGCGCCTTCGGCGGCGGCCTTGGCGACGAAGTCGACCAGCGCCGGCGCCTCGGCGATCCGGCTACCGGAGTCGCCGCCGGTCACCACCACCACGTCGAAGTCCTCGACCCTGGCATCGGCGACCGCCAGGTCCGGCAGCACCGCATAGCCCAGACGGCTGCGATAGGCCTGGGCGGCATCCAGGCCGATCACCTTGGGACCGGCCTCCTCTTCGCGCAGGCGGAAGACCGGATACCAGAGGTCCAGCTCAGGAAAGTCGTCGTGGATCAGGACGGCAAGGCGCGGCTTCTGCATGGGGTGGCCTCTCTCGATCGTGCTACCAGCGTGTTGTCAAACCTGTCTTACAGGTTCTCGCGACGCTAGCGGAGCGGCCCGATCGATGCAACGGGATTCCCAGTTCGCCGGCCCTGGCCAGCTGCGCACTGCTTCCCCTCTGCAACGGCCACAAGAGCAAGGCTGGTGCACCCGGCCGCTCCGTGCGGCAACTTGCCTTCGCCCTGACCAACCTGTAAGACAGCAATCACGACTCACGAAGGATATGGCGAGCACCATGGCAGTTCCTTCCCCAGAGCGGCCCCTCGCGCGGCAGTCCGCCGCCGACCTGGTCCGCAGCCACCTGATCGAGATGATCGAGTCGGGCCGCTACCAGGTGAACGACCGCCTGCCCTCGGAGAACGAACTGTCGCGCAGCTTCGGGGTCAGCCGGCCGGTGGTGCGCGAGGCGCTGCGCAGCCTGAATGCGCTGGGCCTGACCACCTCGCAGACCGGGCGCGGTACCTTCGTCGCCGCCGACCGACGCAACACGCCGCTGCTGCTGGGCCACTACTCGCCGCATCACCTCCGCGAAGTGCGCAGCCTGCTGGAGGTACCCTCGGCCCGCTTCGCCGCGTTGCGCCGCAGCGAGGAGGACGTCGAGAAGATGGGCCGGACCCTGGAGGAACTGGCCGAGGCGCCGAGCCAGGAGGCCTTTCACGCGCTCGACGCCCAGTTCCACATCCAGATCGCCGAGGCCTCAGGCAACCCGCTGTTCTCGCGCCTGATCGAGGGGCTGCGCGCGGTGCTGGAGGAGCAGTCGCTCGCCATCACCGGGCTGGAGGGGCGCCGCGGGCGGGCCATGGCCGAGCACCACGCCGTCTTCGAGGCCATCCGCCGCCGCGATCCCCGGGCCGCCGCCGAGGCCATGGCCGCCCACCTGGAGGCCGTGGCCGCGCTCCAGTTTCATGTCCGACCCACGGCAAGCGCAGAGCCTGGAGGTTAAGGCCGCCGCGCGCCGAGCGTCTGGATATCGCCAGCGCCCGGCACCATCTCCTGAGCATGACCCTGCCGATCCCCAGACCCTCCGACGCGGAGATCCGCGCCGCCTATGAGGCCGGCGTGTCCAGCTACATCGCCGAGCGCCGGCGGATGATTCCGGCCTTCGTGCGTGAGACCTACGGCCTGCGCGGCAGCCTGAAGATCCACGGCCAGGCGCTGGGCGAGGACATCTGGCGCGGCCCGGCCAACGTGCTGATGACGGTGCCGCAGCTTGCCGTCGACCTCGGCGCCGCCGGCGCCTCGCAGCTCGGCTGGCAACGCGCCTCGCAGGGCCTGCGGGCGCAGCGCTTCCAGGTTGATACCGTGGCCGGGCGCGAGGTGACCTGGCGGGTCATGACCCAGTTCCTGGAGTTGCCCTACGAGAGCCCGGACGGGCGGGTCAGCCACAAGGATGCGCTGAGCGAGGCGATCCTGCGCCAGCCGCCCTTCCCGGCCCTGCTGGCGCCGCTCGACAATGCCCTGGCCGAGCAGCGCGACCCGGAGGCCCTGCGTCTCTGGCTGACCGACTCGCTCACCCACTACGTTGACAGCCGCAGCCACGCGGCCGAGCTGGCCAACGCCATGCTGGCCAGCGCCGTCGGCGCGCTCGCCTTCAAGCAGTGGACGCCGGGCGCGGCCAGCCTCGGCCCGCTGCTGGCCCAGGCCGTGGCACAGAAGGCGGCGCCGCTCTGGCTGCCGGTCGGCGGCAAGCTGATGGGGCTGCTGCCGGCCTCGCTGGCGGCCTCGGCGCCAATGGTGGCGACCGCGGGCGCCACCCTGGGCCTGCTCGGCATCGGCGCGCTGGTGGCCTCCTTCTCCGGCATCCTCACCGATCCGGTCCAGGCGCGGCTGGGCCTGCACCAGTACCGCCTGCGCCGCCTGCTGGGCCGCATGGAGCGCAGCCTGCTGGGCCAGGAGAAGTCGGCCTACCGCCTGCCCGACCGCTACGCCGCGCGGCTGGTCGACCTGCTTGACCTGGCACGCAGCTTCAAGACCGCCTGACCGGCATCAGCAGATACTTGAGCCGGGGGGCTCCCGCGCCTAGGGTCGCGCCATGAGCGACCTCACCTATCCAGACGCCCAGATCCTGAGCATCCTGCGCCGCACCAAGACCATCGCCATGGTCGGGGCCAGCGCCAACTGGAACCGGCCCAGCTACTTCGCCATGAAGTACCTGCAAGAGAAGGGCTACCGGGTGATTCCGGTGAACCCCGGCCTGGCCGGCCAGAGCCTGCTGGGTGAGACGGCCTATGCCAGCCTCTCCGACATTCCCGACCGTTTCGAGATGGTGGACATCTTCCGCGCCTCGGCCGCCGTCGGCCCGATCGTCGAGGAGACCATCGCGCTGAAGGAGAGCCACGGTATCGAGGTGATCTGGATGCAGCTCGGCGTGATCAACCACGAGGCCGCCGCCGCGGCCGAGGCGGCCGGGCTCACCGTGATCATGGACCGTTGCCCCAAGATCGAGTTCGGGCGGCTCAATGCCGAGCTCTCCTGGGGCGGCTTCAACTCCGGCGTGATCACCGCCAAGCGCCGACGCATGAAGGTGAGCTGAACCATGAGCGAACGCTTCGGGTTCGAGACCCGCACGATCCACGCCGGCACCCAGCCGGAGCCGATGACCGGGGCCCGGCAGACGCCGGTGTTCCAGACCACCTCCTACGTCTTCCACGATGCCGACCACGCGGCCTCGCTGTTCAACCTGCAGACCTTTGGCTTCGTCTACTCGCGGCTGGGCAACCCGACGGTGGCGGCGCTGGAGGAGCGGCTGGCGAGCCTGGAGGGCGGGCGCGGCACCACCTGCACCGCCTCGGGCCATGCCGCCCAGGTGCTGGCGCTCTTCCCGCTGATGGAGCCGGGCGCGCACTTCGTCTCCTCGACCCGGCTCTACGGCGGCTCGATCACCCAGTTCGGCAAGACCTTCAAGAAGTTCGGCTGGGACTGCCGCTTCGTCGACTTCGACGACCTCGACGCGGTGAAGGCGGCGGTGGACGAGACCACGCGGGCCATCTTCTGCGAGAGCCTGGCCAATCCGGGCGGCGCGGTCAGCGACCTCGAAGGCTTGGCCCGCATCGCCGAGGCGGCCGGCTGTCCGCTGGTGGTGGACAACACGCTCGCCACGCCCTTCCTCTGCCGTCCGATCGAGCACGGCGCCGACTTGGTGGTGCACTCCACCACCAAGTTCCTGACCGGCAACGGCACCGCCATGGGCGGCGCGGTGATCGATTCCGGCCGTTTCGACTGGTCCAAGAGCGAGCGCTTCGCCAGCCTGGCGTCGCCGGAACCGGCCTACCACGGCCTCTCCTTCTACGAGACCTTCGGCGACCTCGCCTTCACCACCTACGGCCATGCGGTCAGCCTGCGCGACCTCGGCGCCCAGCAGGCACCGATGAACGCCTTCCTGACACTCCTGGGATTGGAGACCCTGGCGCTCAGGATGGAGCGGCACTGTCAGAACGCGCTGGCCGTCGCCCGCTTCCTGGAAGATCACCCGGCGGTCGCCTGGGTCTCCTATGCCGGCCTCCCCTCCTCGCCCTATCATGCGCTGGCCCAGCGCTATCTCGGCAAGGGCGCAGGCTCGGTCTTCACCTTCGGACTCAAGGGCGGCTATGCCGCCGGCGTGAAGCTGGTCGAAGAAGTCGAGCTCTGGAGCCATCTCGCCAACGTGGGCGACAGCCGCAGCCTGATCCTGCACCCGGCCTCGACCACCCACCGCCAGCTCACCGACGAGCAGCGCGCAGCCGCCGGTGCGGGCGACGAGGTGATCCGGCTCTCGGTTGGCCTGGAAACGGTGGAGGACCTGACCGCGGACCTGGGCCGCGGCCTCGACAGCCTGGAGGGCTGAGCCCCCTACTCCGCCGGCTGCGGGTGGCCCTGTTCGTCCGGCCGGGTGGCGGGCTCGGCCGCTGCGGGGGCCATGTTCGGCAGCATCAGGGCGGCGATGGTGGCAATGGCGGCGAGACCGATCAGCCCGACGAAGAGCCACTCGAACTGGCTGGTGGTGCGCTCCACCCAGGCCGCGGCGGCGATCGCCAGCGGCGCGGTGCCGAAGGCCAGCACGAACTTCAGCCCATAGGCCAGGCCCTGGTGCTTGGCCGGCGTATAGCGGGCCAGCAGCATATTCTCGGCCGGCAGCGCGCCGGTGGAGAGCAGCACGGTGACGGCGGCGACCGGCAGCAGCGCCAAGCCGCCGATGTAGGCCAGGCCCAGCATCACCGGGATCTGGAAGAAGAAGGCGCCGACGTAGATGCGCTTCAGGTTCATCCGATCGGCCAGCATGCCACCGGCCACCTGGATGACGCCGCCCACGGTGTAGACCACGGCGACCGCGGCCCCCAGCAGGAAGGCGTTGTCCTTCAGGCTCTCGCCCAGGCGCAGGTCGAAGTGCTTGGGCAGTGCGGCCTGGGTCGCCTGGAAGATCAGGCCCATGCAGGTCATGGTGCAGAGCAGGACCAGGTAGACCCGCAGCGCCTCGCCGCGCTTGCGCGGTGCCGCGTCCTCCTTGCGCTCGACCCCGGTATCGTTCACCAGGCCGCGCTGGCGGCAGTAGAGCAGGAAGAGCCCGACCGCGAAGCAGACTGCACCCGGCACCAGGAAGGCGGCGCGCCAGGAGAAGAGCTCGATCAGCGCTCCGGCGACCAGGCCCGCGACCGAGATACCGATCGCGCCGAAGACACCGTTGATGCCAAGCGCCTGGCCGCGCTTCACCGATGACTTCACCAGCCAGGCGATGCCGACCGGGTGATAGATGGCGGCGAAGACGCCGATGGCGGTTAGACCGATGAAGAGGGCCGAGGGGCCGTCGACCAGGCCGCACAGGATTCCGGCACCACCCAGACCCAGGAAATAGACCACCATCATGCCCGAGGCGCTCCAGCGGTCGCCGAGCCAGCCCGAGGGAATGGCGGCGAGCCCCACCATCAGCGCGCCGATGCTCCAGAGCTGCACCAGATCGGCGTAGCTCATGGTCTCCCAGCCCGACTTTTCCATCGACACGGCGATGACGAAGTACATGGCCGTGAACATGTGCATGAAGGCGTGACCAACGCAGGAGAAGCTGGCCGCAAGGGTGTTCGGTGTCAGTCTCATGCACAAAAATCAAGCAGCAAACCCGGTGTCGGAGAAGCGATGCTTGCGCAAGGCTGCCTTGCCTCAGCCACTACGAATGGACAGTCGAAATATGCTGCTAGGGAATCTGCAGCGTCTTCTCCGCGCTCAGCACCACCTCGCCGTCGCGCAGCACTTCGTAGAAGCCGGTGTAGCTGCCGGCCGGCCAGCGCTGGTCGCGCAGGCGGCGGCCGGTGAAGATGAAAGACTGCAGCCGCGACTGCTCCGCCGGGTCGGTGGTGTTCTCCGCCAGCACCGTGCCGTCCGGCGCCAGCAGGGTCAGGCGCTGCACGTCGCCGGCCGCAACCGCGATGGTGCGCGCATAGACCACCAGAGCCGGGGACTGCGGCCCCAGGGTCTGCTGCTTGTAGGTGCCGTTCTCGATGCCGCGGTTGGTCACCGCCCCCTCGGCGAAGCCAAGGTTGATCAGGGCCGGGCTGGTGTAGGCCAGTTCGCGCTGCGCCGCGGGCGACCACAGCGAGTCGGTGATGTCGGTGCTGCAGGTGCCGTTCAACCCGTCCGGGGCGAAGGGGTCGATGTCCAGGCGCTGGCCCGGCGGCGTGTAGAGCACGTTGAAGTGGAGGTGTGGATAGCTGGTGGCGCCCGAGAGGCCGACATAGCCCAGCAAGTCGCCGGCCTTGACCTGCTGGCCCACCTTGACCGGCGCCGGTCCCTGGCGCAGGTGGCAGTAGTGTGTGCTCCACTCCGGAGTGTGGGTGAGCACCACCCGGTTGCCGCAGACCGAACTGCGGTTGGCCTCCGCGCGGTCGTAGTCGAAGGGGCTGTGGTCGCGGATCTGGTCCTGAACGATGGCGACGGTGCCGTCGGCGGCCGCCACCACCGGGACACCGCGGGCCAAGGAGAGCAGATCCTCGACCCGGATGTCGATGCCGCTGTGGCCGTTCCGGATCACCATCCCGCAGGCGTAGTCCTTGGCGCCGGGACCGGGGTCGTGATCGACGTAGGCCTCGATCGGGCAGTGTTCGCCCGCCGGGCAGACCAGCGGCATGTCGAGCTGGAAAGACGGCCGTTCGGCCAGGGCGGGGAAAGCGCCCAGCACCGCCAAGGAGGCGGCGAAGAAACCTCGGACAATCGACCTTGAGATGGTCGGGCAGGCGGGATTTGAACCCACGACCCCCAGTCCCCCAGACTGATGCGCTACCAGACTGCGCTACTGCCCGCCGAGGCGAAGCCACCGGCCCCCGCAGCAAGGCTGCAGGACCGGACGAGACCCAGGCTTATAACGATGCCTCGCCGGCCATGCAAGGCACCTTCTCCGCGCCCTTTCGCGCAGCGCCCCTCACCCCCGGCCCTCATCCCAGGTCCGGTTCCAACCTGGCATGATCCGGCATCAGCCGGTCGAGCCCGCGCGGCCAGGGACGCAGGATCACCAGAGCCAGCAGCCAGGTCAGGCCGAAGACCACCATACCGGAGAAGAGCACGTCGCTGAGGAAGTGTCCGCCCTGGATCACCCGCATCCAGCCGGTCAGCAGGCCCAGCAGGATGGCGGCCGCCAGCAGCATCAGCCGCCGGCTGCGCCGCGCCGGCAGGAAGGAGAAGGCCAGGAAGGAATAGGCCATGCCGGCATGGCCCGAGACGAAGGAGCAGTTCGACCGGCAGGCCTCGCTGACCAGGTAGAAGGGCGTGAAGCTCTGATCGCCGCCGAAGACCGCCATCTCGCGCGGCCGCGCCCGGCCGAAGCCCACCTTGAAGTAGAGATCGATCACCAGGCCCTGGATCAGCAGCAGCGAGAGCGCGATGAAGAAGGCCCGGCGCGGCGTCACGCCCCAGAGCGGCCGGCCGAGCAGCCAGCTCGCCACGCCCAGCGCCCCCATGGCGATCCCGGCCAGGAAGACGGCGGGCTTCAGCCAGTGATAGAGCGGCCCCCAGGTCCCGTCGCGCGGCGCAAAGCTGCCACCGGCCAGTCTGCGAGCCAGCTCCGTCGTCGCCATGTCGAGCCCCGGCCAAAGCGCGAAGACTAAAGCCAGGGCCAGCAGCAGGAACAGATAGAGCAGGATGCCACTGGCCTCCGGCGGCGGCCCCTGGTCGCGGGAAAAGCCGAGCGCCCTCACCCGGGTGGTCACGCCGTGGTCTCGACCTGCAGAGCGGCTTCCTGTGGCAGCATCTGGCGCAGCACCAGGACAGCCGCGTCGCGGGCCTGATGGATGGCGACCGTGCCGCCCACGACCTGGGTCAGTGAGGTAGCGCCCTCGCAGAGCAGCAGCAGTCGCTGGGCGAGCAACCGAGGGCTCGCCGCACCGGCGGCCTCGGCCAGCTCGGTCAGGCGCTGCAGGCTCCGCCGCTTGTGCTCGATGGCGACCTTATGGACCGGGTCGTCGTGATCGGGAAACTCGCCGGCGGCCTTGAGAAAGAGGCAGCCGCGGTAGCCCGGCCGGCTGTGCACGCCGGCGATGACGTCGAAGACCGTGAGCAGGCGCTCGCGTGGCGTCAGGTCCGGCTTCGTGGTGGCGGCATCGAGCGCGCCGAAGTAGTCCGCCAGCCGGCGTTCCAACACCGTCACGATCAGCGCCTGCTTCGAGGGGAAGTGTTTGTAGAGCGTCATCTTGGCCACACCGGCCTGGCGCAGGATCCGATCGATACCGACGGCGTGGAAGCCCTCCTGATCGAAGAGCGTCATGGCGGCTGCGACCAACCTGTCGCGTGCCGTCGTCCTCGCTGCGTCCCGGCCCTGCGCTTCCCCCTGTTTCACCCTGCTCGGCGCGTTCTCCATTACCAACCCGCTTCCCAAGTCACTGTTCTTTTGACCTCAAGATAGACCTGTCTAGCCCGAGAAAAAGGCCACATCACGGAAAGCCTCGGCCAAAGCGACCGAAGCATCACCGTCGACCATCCATAGGGTCCACCGCTCCAGCCATGTTACTCCGATGAAACGAGGAGAGGGGATGACAGATTCGCGCGACCCCGCTGAGGTCATGTTCAGCACCGCCGTCCGAGCCCAGCAAGAGCGTCTGGGATCACGCCGGCTCTACGCCCGCCACGAGGCGGAGGGCCGCCTTCGCCAGGAGATCACCGAAGACCTGAAGGCCTTCCTGGCGGAGCGCGACTCGGCCTACCTGGCGACCGCCGGCGCCGACGGCCAGCCCTACATCCAGCACCGCGGCGGACCGAAGGGCTTCCTGAAGCCGCTCGGCCCACGGCGGATCGGCTTCGCCGACTTCGCCGGCAACCGGCAGTACATCACCCTGGGCAACATCTCCGAGAACCCCAAGGCCTTCCTCTTCCTGATGGACTACACGAACCGCGCCCGGATCAAGATCTGGGGCCGCCTGCAGGCGGTAGAGGACCAGCCGGGACTGGTGGAGCGCCTGGCGATGCCGGGCTATCCCGGCAAGGTGGAGCGCGTGCTGCTGTTCGACGTCGATGCCTGGGACATCAACTGCAAGCAGCACATCCCCGTCCACTACGACGAGGAGACCGTGACCCGGGTGGTCGAGAAGCTGACCGGCGAGATCGACGCGTTGAAGGCCGAGGTCGAACGCCTCAAAGCTGCCAATAGCTGATTTGCCGGCCGACCAGACCGCGCTCAGCTCCGCGGCTTGGCCTCGAGGACAGCGCTGTCGAGCGACTGCGAATCGGGAAAGGCCGAGCAGGCCCCCTGCACCGACCAGAGCCCGCCGTCGCAGAGGTACATCGTCCCCTCGTGGCACACGCGGGCGCCGTTCAGGTAGCGATTGGTGTAGACCCGCCCACGGATCACCTCGAGCTCTGGCCGGGTGAAGTAGAGACAGGCCTTGTTCACGTAGCGCGGATCGCCCTCCACCGCGACGGGCTGCGGCGCCTGCGGGGTGACGGGCGTGGGCGCGGCCTGCTCCACCGGCTGCGGACCGGGCGCTGTCTCCACAGGCTGGGGTGGCTGGGCGGCAGGCTGGGGTGCCTGGGCGGCAGGCTGGGGCGGCGGCGCGCTCCGCGACGCAATCTCCTGGAAGGAGGAGCCGCGGTACTTCGGCGCTTCCGGCGGCACCGCCAGCGGACGCTGCGGGTAGGCTGCAGCCGGCACGGACACACTCTGCTGGCCAGTGGTCGTGCCGTCGAGCGGCCGAACCGCCGGAACGGTGGTACGACCGCTCACCTGGCCTGACCCCAGCAGCGCGTAGGACTCCGGCGTCCCCGGGAGGATCACGCCCTCACTCACCTGCGGGACCTGCCGCGTGGTCGTAGCTTGCGGCAGGACCGGCGGTGCCGCTTGCGGCGGCGGGGCGGAGACCGGCGGGGGCGCGGTCTGCTGAAGCGGCTGCGGCGACTGCGGGGCCGCTTGCGGCGGCGGTGGAACAGCGGCAGCCGTAACTGTCGGCGTTGCGGACTGGGACGCCGCGCCAAGGTTGGTCAGATCGACCGGCGCGGAGGTCGCTGCCGGCTGTTCACCGGCATCCGGGACCGGCGGAACGAAGGGCTGCGTCGGCGCGGTCTGCGACACCAGAGGCTCGGTCGGCTGGCCCAGACGCGCCTTGCCGCCGTTGGCTTCCAGGAAGGCGTTGTGCTGCCCCGACTCGACCTCCTTCTGCAGGCAGGTGAGCGTGCGCAGGTAGGCCTCGGCGGGTGCGCTGTCCTGGCCCAGGCGCTGCTGGCGGGCGATGGTCTGGCGCAGTGTCTTGGTGGCAAGGTTCCAGTCGCCGTCGAGCCGCTTCTCGACCCGGCGCACGATCGCGTCCGCGCTCTCGCCTTCCGGCACGGCACAGGCGGTATCGAGGTTGGTGGCGGTGGACTTCGCCCAGGCAGGACCGCTCCCAAGACCGCTCCCGAGGGCGAGCGCAAGAAGTCCGGTACCCAGCAGGAACGAAAGGGTCTGCCCCGCCGGAGCGCGTCTCTCTATACTCGTGACCATGACGCAGGATTTAGCGACCGCAGAGCGGCTCGACAAGCACGCTCTTCGCCCCTTGCTCGCCCGCAACGACCGGGCGGCGAGCCTTTGGCTGGCCGGCCACCTGGGGCTGCTGGCTCTGACCTCGCTGCTGCTGTGGCAGGGGCGGGAGAGCTGGTGGCTGCTGGTCCTGCTGCCGCTACAGGGCCTGGTGCTGATCTTCCTCTTCGCACCGCTGCACGAGGCGGTGCACGGCACGGCCTTCGCCAGCGCCTGGAAGAACCGCTGGATCGGCTGGCTCTGCGGCCTGCCGTTGCTGCTGCCGCCCAACTACTTCCGTGCCTTCCACCTGGCCCACCACGCCCACACCCAGGACCCGGAGCGCGATCCGGAGCTGGCCACGGCGAAACCCACCACCTGGGGTCAAGCCCTGCTCTATCATTCCGGCCTGCCCTACTGGCGCGCGCAGATCCTGGGACTGGTCCAGGCCGCACGCGGCAAGCTGCAGGCCAACTTCATCACCAGCCGCTCGGTCCCGGTGATCCGCCGCGAGGCACGGATCGTCCTGCTGGTCTATGCCCTGCTGCTGCTGGGCTCGCTGCTGCTACAGACCACGGTGCTGCTGTGGCTCTGGGTGCTGCCCGCCCTGGTCGGCCAGCCGCTGCTGCGCGCCTATCTGCTGGCCGAGCACTGGGACTGCCCGCTGGTCTCCGACATGCGGCGCAACACGCGCACCACCTTGACCAACGCGCCGGTCCGCTTCCTGGCCTGGAACATGCCCTACCACGCAGAGCACCACGCCTATCCCTCGGTGCCCTTCCACGCCCTGCCTGCGCTGCACCGCCGGATCGCCCCCGAGCTGACGGTTGTCGCCCCCGGCTATCTCAGCGTGCAGCGTGCCTTCTGGCGGAAGATCGCAAAGGGCGACAGATAGCCGGTCAGAGCCCGGTGGCGAGGACGCGTCCGCGGAAGCGCTCGGCCAGAGCTTCGGTCTCGACGCCCAGCGGCCGCTGCTTGTGCAAGGGCGGCTGCAGGGTGCGGACCTCCGCCATCAGGCCGGCCAGTGCCGGCGGCGCCTGGCGCCCGGTGGCGGCGAAAGCCTGGCTGCAGACCGCGGCCAGGATGGCCAGCACCGCCTCGAAGCAGCGCGCGGCCTCGGCCTCCTTGCGCCAGGCGAGGAAGACCGGCGTCGGCACGTCGTTCTGGCCGTAGCCGCCCGACTCCATGGCCGGCAGCAGGCTGGGCGAGGCGACCTGGCGGGCCTGCTCGACGAATCCGGCCGAGGCGAAGGCCATGCAGCCGAGATAGCCCTCGTCGATGCGCAACCCGTCGGGCAGCAGCGAGACCCGCTCGTGCATCAGCTTGTCGATGTGGCGGTCGGCCAGCAGGGCGAGGTCGGCCCAGGTCGCCGCCAGGGCGTCCATCGCCGGATAGGCCTTGGCGTTGTGATAGCCGCCGGTCGACATGATCCGGCCGAAGGGCGCGGCCGCATCCGGCAGTTCCGGGTCGGGCGGCACGTAGACCGGGTTGTCGGAGACCGCGCGCAGCGAGATCTCGGCCACTTCCTCGGCCTGGGCCACGGCGCGGGCAGCCTGGCCCAGCAGGCGCGGCAGGATGCGCCAGGAGACCGGTGCCTGGTAGGGCCGCCGGTTCTGGGATTCGCCGCCGGCGATCAGATCGCGCAGACGCTTCAGCGCGGCCGCCTCGTGCGGATCCTCCCAGAGCGCGTCGAGGGCGGCGTCGTAGTGGCCGAGCGGCGCCTTGATCGCCTCCAGCGAGAGGGCGAAGACCTCCTCGGCCAGTTGCAGGCGTCGCCGTGCGGCCAGCGCCGAGTCGGCGATCAGGGCCGAGGCGCAGGGGCTGCCGTTGATCAGCGAGAGGGAGTCCTTCTCTCCGAGGTCGACCTCCGTCGCCATGGCGCCGAAGAGGTGGGAGAGTGCCAGGATCTCGCCTGGACAGCCGTTGCCGAGGCAGGGCACCTCCGGCAGCTTCGGCCGCGTCAGCAGGCCGGCGACGGCCGCCGCGACGGGCGGGGAGATCGCCGCATGGCCCTCGACGAAGTTGGTCAGGCGGGACAGCACGATGCCGCGCACCACCCGCTCCGGCAACGGTTCGCCGAAGGAGGTCATGGGCGCGATCGGCGGCCGCTTGGCCTGCTCCTTGCGTTCCTCGGCGTTGAGCCGCCGCGAGGCATGGTGACCGTAACCGGTGGTGACACCGTAGATCACGATGTCGGCGTCGCTGTCGATCAGCTTGAGGAAGGCGGCGCGCGCCTCGGCCATACGCCGCTCGGCCGCCTCGGAGAACTGCACTGCTTCGCCCTGCCAGGCCACCTTGAAGAAGCCCTCAAGGCTGATGTCAGTGCGGCGGTCGATGACGAGGCTCATGGCGGCGGCCCTTCTCTTGCTGATCCTGTTTGGGTCGCAAGACTAGACCAAGCACCAAGGTCCGCGGATCATCGGAACGACGCTGGCTGCTTCCCACGCGGCGCAGAGCGCCCGGAGAGCCGACGACCGGCCGGCCGCCTCAGCTCTGCGAGGCGCCGCTGATCACCTTCTCCAGCGTCTCGGCGATCTCGTCCGGGGTCGCGGTGTGGGCGAAGTGCGTGACGTATTCACCGGTGGGGCTCATCAGGAAAATGGTGCTGGCGTGATCCATCAGATAGTCGCTGGCGCCCTCGGGCTGAACCTTTTGATAGAAGACGCGATAGGCCTTGGCCGCTTCCGCCACCTCCTCCGCTGTCCCGGTCAGGCCGATCAGGCGCGGGCTGAAGGCCGCAACGTAGTCGCCCACGGCTTCCGGCGTATCGCGCTCCGGGTCGATCGAGATGAAGACCGGCTGCACCATCTGTGCGGCCACCGGATCGGTCTCGGCCAGGAGGTCTAGAGCGCGCGCGATCGAGGCCAGCGACGTCGGGCAGATGTCCGGGCAATAGGTGTAGCCGAAATAGATCAAGGCATAGCGACCCATTAGGGTCTTCTGGGTCACCGTGTCACCCTTGGAGTCGACCAGGGTGAAGGGGCCGCCGATCGGCACCCGCCGCTCGCTGGCAGCCGTCTGCGGCTTGCCGCCGTCGCCCAGCCGATAACCGAGGAAGCCGGCAAAGGCCGCGAGCATGACCAGGGTCAGGACCAGACCGATTCGTCCGGCGATGGACTTCGGCAACAAGTTCAGCTTCTCCTCGTTGGCCATCTTTTCGGTTGCACCCTGCCCCTTCGATTCCGCTTAACGAACGCCTAGATATTGGGAGAGGAGCAGGAGCACCATGACGAGGACGCCACCAGTCACACCGATGGCCGCAACACCCAGGTTGCGCACCCTTGCATCAAAGCTCTGCGACCAGCGTCGTCTCGGGTCTAAACGAATCATGGTAACGCCCCATTGCGTCTCAAGCCGGGTCAAAAACGGGGAGGCCTCAACAGGCTTCCCCTCATGCACATAGGAATGGTGCGCTTGCTTCGCGTCGGCAAGACCGCACAGTGGCTTGCGACCGCAGGTCGCGCGTTTTACTGCAGTGCAGCATTGTCAGTGGTAAAGTGACACCGCATCGCGATAGTCTGCAAATGCTGCAGTGCAGTAGTGCTGGTCAAAAGAGACAACTCACCGCACTCGCGTACTTATGAGAGACGCGCGTGCAGAGCCCAAATAGTCACGAAATCCAGGAGAAAACCGCATGTCGGAAGAATTCAAAGCCTTCGATCAAACCTTCGCCCGCGGCTTTTTGTCAGGCCGGGTGGCGCTGGTGACGGGTTCCTCCAGCGGCATCGGCCATGCCATGGCGCGCGGTCTGGCGCTGTCGGGCGCCAAGGTCATGCTGCACGGGATCGAGCCGGCCGATAAGGTCGAGCCCCTGCGCGCCGCGATGGCCGAGGAGAGCGGCAGCGAGATCGCCTATCTGAACGACGATCTGTCACAGGCGGCGACCATCAAGCACCTGGTCGACAAGACGGTCGAGCAGCTCGGTCCGATCGACATCCTGGTGAACAACGCCGGCATGCAGTTCGTCTCGCCGATCGAGGACTTCCCGGTCGAGAAGTGGGACATGATCACCGCGCTCAATTACTCGGCCGCCTTCCACACCACCCGCGCCGTCTTCGCCGGGATGAAGGAGCGCGGCTACGGGCGCATCATCAACACCGCCTCGGCGCATGGCCTGGTCGCCTCGCCCTTCAAGTCGGCCTATGTCGGCGCCAAGCACGGCATCGTCGGCCTGACCAAGACCGTGGCCCTGGAAGGCGCGGAGCATGGCGTCACCTGCAACGCCATCTGCCCCGGCTATGTCTGGACCCCGCTGGTCGAAAAGCAGATCCCCGACACCGCCAAGGCTCGCGGCATCACCGAAGAGGAGGTCGTGCGCGACGTCATGCTGGGCGACCAACCGACCAAGAAATTCGTGACGGTCGACCAGTGCGCCGGCCTTTGCGTCTTCCTCTGCTCGGATCTGGCCGCCTCCATCACCGGCGCAGCACTGCAGATCGACGGCGGCTGGGTCGCCCACTGAGGCAGCACAGCAGCCAGCAGGCACTGCTGCCCGGCGATCACAAAGCAGAATAAGAAGAACGGGCGGTTTCCGAAAACGGAAGCCGCCTTTCTTCTTTTCGACAGCGCCCAGGGGCGAAGATAGAGGGCGCACTTCATGCGTCTCGGCGCGCTTCGACTTGCGAGCCCACTGACGCACCCCGGCCAGAGGCATTGCCGCTTGCCTGGTGAGTTGCTAAGGCAAGCCCTCGTTGATTCCCCGGATGAAACGGCCTTCCGCCGGGGGGACGGCCGGGCCATCGCAACGGAGCAGAGAATGTCGAACAGCTTGCCCAAGCCGCTTGCCGAAGTGACGCCCAACACGGCGGCCTTCACCCAGGTCCCGATGATCGTACCGACGGGCTTTCGCGAGTACGACGCGCGCTGGCGCTACCCCGAGCAGATCAACCTGATCGGCATCAAGGCGCTGGGCCTGGGCCTCGGCACGCAGCTCCACGAGATGGGACTGAAGCCGGCCATCGTGGTGGGCTGCGACTATCGCTCCTACCAGCCCGCGATCAAGGAGGCGCTGACCGTCGGCCTCTTGGCCGCCGGCTGCGAGGTGCACGACATCGGCCTCGCGCTGTCGCCCACCGCCTACTTCGCGCAGTTCGCGCTGGACGTCCCGGCCGTGGCGCAGGTCACCGCCTCGCACAATCCGAACGGCTGGACCGGGGTCAAGATCGGCGCCGAGCGACCGCTGACCCACGGCCCGGACGAGATGGCGCGGCTGAAGGAGATCGTGCTCAGCGGCGCCTGGGTCGCGCGCGGCGGCGGCAGCTATCACTTCCACGGCGACATGCGCCAGCGCTACCTCGACGATGTCGCCGGCAGCACCAAGATCAAGCGCAAGCTCCGCGTGGTCTGCGCCACCGGCAACGGCACCGCCAGCGACTTCGCGCCCGAGCTGCTGGAGCGGATCGGCGTCGAGGTGATCCCGCTGCACTGCACCCTGGACTACAACTTCCCGCACCATAACCCCAACCCCGAAGCCATGGAGATGCTGCACGCGATCCGGGATTGCGTGCTGGAGCACAAAGCCGATATCGGGCTGGGCTTCGACGGCGACGGCGACCGCTGCGGCGTGGTCGACAACGAGGGCGAGGAGATCTTCGCCGACAAGATGGGCGTGATCCTGGCCCGCGACCTGGTGAAGACCTTCCCCGGGGCCCAGTTCGTCGCCGACGTGAAATCGACCGGCCTCTATGCCGCCGATCCCGTGCTGCGTGAGGCCGGCGCCAAGACTGACTACTGGAAGACCGGGCACTCCTACATGAAGCGCCGGGTCAAGGAGATCGGCGCGCTGGCCGGTTTCGAGAAGTCCGGCCACTACTTCCTGGCAGAGCCGCTGGGCAAGGGCTACGACGACGGCCTGGTGGTGGCGCGCGAGATCTGCTCTCTGCTGGACCGCAATCCCGACAAGTCGATGGCCGACTTGCGCCGCGCCCTGCCGCAGAGCTGGTCCACGCCGACCATGTCGCCAGCCTGCGCCGACGAGGTGAAGTACCAGGTGGTCGAGCAGGCGACCAAGGTTCTGACCGACATGGCCGCCAAGGGCGAGACCTTCGCGGGCAAGACGATTGACGAGGTCATCACCGTGAACGGCGCGCGGGTGCAGCTCGCCGGCGGCGGCTGGGGTCTGATCCGCGCCTCGTCGAACACGCCCAACCTGGTGGTGGTCTGCGAGAGCTTCGAGTCCGATGCCGACATGCGGGCGATCTTCGGCGCCGTGGACGAGGTCCTGCGCCGCTTCCCCGAGGTCGGCGACTACGACCAGAAGATCTAGGGACCGGCCCGATGATAGAGGCGGCGGAGGTCGAGCGGATCCTGTCCGAGACCGCCGCCGCCGTCCGCCCCCTGGCGGCCGAGGGTAAGGTCGCCGACTACATCCCAGCGCTGGCCAAGGTCCCGCGCGACCGCTTTGGGCTCTGCATCCACTTTCGCGACGGCAGCGAGTACGCCATCGGCGACTGCGACGAGCCCTTCTCGATCCAGAGCGTCTCCAAGGTCTTCAATCTGGCGATGGCGATGGAGTGGATCGGCGACGAGATCTGGGAGCGGGTCGGCCGCGAGCCCTCCGGCACCAGCTTCAACTCCATCATCCTGCTGGAGCAGGAACAGGGCATCCCGCGCAACCCCTTCATCAATCCCGGCGCCATCGTCGTGGTTGATGCGCTGATCGACCGCTATCCCCTCTTCACCCAGCA
Source organism: Rhodospirillaceae bacterium N.6G (assembly GCA_046233115.1). Classification (GTDB taxonomy): domain Bacteria; phylum Pseudomonadota; class Alphaproteobacteria; order Kiloniellales; family JACOMY01; genus JACOMY01. The sequence continues at coordinate 267,749 of JBJXHM010000004.1, forward strand.
GCTCCGCAACATGATGCGGACCCTCAGCGGCGATCCCGGGGTCTATTTCGACGAAGAGGTCTGGCACTCGGAGACCCTGCACGGCGACCTCAACCGCGCCATCGCCTGGCTGCTGAAGGCCAAGGGCAACCTGCTGGCGCAGCCGGACTCGGTGCTGAACGCCTACTTCCGCGGCTGTTCGCTGGCGATGAGCTGCCGGGCGCTGGCGCGTGCCGGGCGCTGCCTGGTGGAGGACTGCGGCGACTGGCCCCTGATCCGCAGCCAGGACCGGCGCCGGCGAATCCTGTCGGTGATGCGGCTCTGCGGCCTCTACGATGCCGCCGGCGACTTCGCCTACCGGGTCGGCCTGCCTGCCAAGAGCGGCGTCGGCGGTGGCATCCTCGCCATCGTCCCCGGCTACTGCTCCATCGCCGTCTGGTCGCCAGCCCTGGACGCCAAGGGCAACTCGGTGGCCGGGGTCAGGGCGCTGGAGATGCTGGTCGCCAGCCAGATTTCCAAGGGACAGGGGCTGGAACGGCGCTGATCGGCAGCGTAAATGCATGGCAGATCAGTAGGATCGCTGCGGCAGAGACTCTGCGCTCTGCGCTAGCGTTACCGCCTTGATGCCGAAATCAGTGAAAATCGCACTCACCCTACTGGCCGGCGGACTGGGCGGACTGCTCGCCGTCTGGCTGAAGCTGCCGCTCGCCTGGATGATCGGGGCCATGGTGCTGGTCACCGTGCTGGCGGTCTCTGGCCTCGACGTCAGGAGCTCCTCCTGGCTGCGCGGCAGCATGGTCGCCATCCTGGGCGTGATGCTGGGCAGCCGCTTCTCGCCGGAGATGCTGCCGCAGATTCCGCTCTGGTCGGTCTCGTTGCTCGGACTGCTGCCCTACACCGCGATTTCCGGCCTGCTGGGCTATCTCTATTTCCGCCGCTTCTTCGGCTACGACCCGGCCACCTGCTACTTCGCCGCCATGCCCGGCGGGCTGTCGGAGATGATCCTGGTCGGCAGCCACTACGGCGGCGATGCCAGGGTGATCGCGCTGACCCACGCCTCGCGGGTGCTGCTGGTGGTGATCATCCTGCCCTTCGGCTTCCAGGCCTTCCTCGGCTACGACACCGGCGCCAGTGCGACGCCCGGCCGGCCGCTCTCGGAGGTGCCGCCGCTGGACCTGCTGCTGCTGGTCGGCTGCGCCGTGGTCGGGATTCCTCTGGCCCGCCTGCTGCGCCTGCCCGCGGCACAGCTCATCGGCCCGATGCTGCTCTCGGGCGGCATCCACCTGGCCGGCGTCACCCACGCGGCACCGCCCTTCGAGCTGGTCGCGGCGGCACAGGTGGTGATCGGGTCGGCGGTCGGCACCCGCTTCTCCGGCACCGACCTGCGCTTCGTCGTCCGCGCGCTGCTGGGCTCGGCCGGGCTCAGCCTACTGCTCTTGGGCGCCACCTTCTTCTGCGCCTTCGTGCTGACCCTGATCACCGACCTGCCGCTGGAGCCGCTGATCCTGGCCTACGCGCCGGGCGGCCTGGCCGAGATGAGCCTGATCGCGCTCGCGCTCAGCTTGGATGCCGCCTTCGTCGCCACCCATCACAGCCTGCGCATCGTGCTGATCGTGATCGGCGCACCGCTGGCCTTCCGCTGGATCAGGAGATCGCGCCGATCTGCGCCGTGATGCCGCCGTCCACCACCAGCTCCGCCGCGGTCACGTACTTGGACTCGTCGGACGCCAGAAACAGCGCGGCATAGGCCACGTCCCAGGCATCGCCCATCTTGCCGGTCGGGCACATGCGGTCGCGGGTGGCGATCAGCGCGTCGGTGCTGCCGCCGTAGACCTCCTTCAAGGGCTCCACCACCATCGGGGTCTGCATCAGGCCGGGCAGGATCGCGTTGGCGCGGATGCCCTGCTTGGCATATTGCAGCGCGACCGAGCGGGTGAAGGGCAGGATCGCGCCCTTGGTGGTGTTGTAGCAGACATAGGGCACGCCGATGTCGCGGATGCCGGCGATCGAGGCGATGTTGACGATGGAACCGCCGCGGCCCTCCTGCTCGAACTGACTCACCATCACCGGCAGCACATGCTTGCAGGTGAGGTACATGGAGGTGAGGTTGATCCGCAGCATGCGGTTCCAGTCCTCCAGCTCCACCTCGACCGGCCCGCCCAGGTGCAGGATGCCGACGTTGTTCTCCAGGATGTCGATCCGGCCATAGCGATCGAGGCAGGTCGCGACCAGGGCCTCGACCGCGGCATTGTCGCCGGCGTCGGCGGCGAAGGACGAGGCCTCACCGCCCTCCCCCTTGATGATGCCGACGGTCTCGGCCGCGGCGTCGCCGTTGATGTCGACGCAGAGCACCTTGGCCCCCTCGCGGGCGAAGAGCACCGCGGCCGCCTTGCCGTTACCCCAGCCGGGTCCGCTGGAGCCCGCCCCCACCACGATCGCTACCTTGCCATCCAGCCTGCCAGTCATGCTCGTCTCCTCAACCGAAATCTCGGCGAAGGTGCCAAGATCTCGGGAAAAGTCCAGCGGCCTCTGCGGAAAGCTGCCCCGTGCCTACAGCCTTACTTTCCGCAAACGCAGGGCATTGCCGATCACGCTGACCGACGAGAGCGCCATCGCCGCCGCGCCGACGATCGGCGACAGCAGGATGCCGAAGAAGGGATAGAGCACGCCAGCCGCCAGCGGCACGCCCAGCGCGTTGTAGACGAAGGCGAAGAAGAGGTTCTGGCGAATGTTGCCCATAGTCGCGTGCGAGAGGCGTCGGGCCCTGACGATGCCGGTGATGTCACCTTTCAGCAGGGTGACGCCCGCACTCTCCATGGCGACGTCCGTGCCGCTGCCCATGGCAATGCCGACGTCGGCCGCGGCCAGAGCCGGGGCATCGTTCACGCCGTCGCCGGCCATCGCCACGACCTTGCCGGCCCTGCGGTAGCCCTCCACCGCCTGCGCCTTGCCCTCAGGCAGCACGCCGGCACGGTAGTCCCGGATGCCCAGGTCCTTGGCCACCGCGGCCGCCGTGGCCTCGGCATCGCCGGTCAGCATCACCACCTCGATCCCCGCTTCGGCCAGGGCGGCGAGAGCATCAGGGGCATTGGCCTTGATCGGGTCGGAGACCGCCACGACCGCGGCCGGCCTGCCGTCGATCGCCAGGAAGATCGCGGTGGCGCCCCGCGCCGCCTCCTGGTCGGCGAAAGCCTGCAGCGGCGCGCTCGCGACCCCGGCCTCGCGCAGCAGGGCGGCATTGCCCAAGAGGACCGTGCTGCCCTCCACCTTACCGGTGACGCCGCGCCCGGTGGGGGCATCGAAGTCCTCGACGCGGGCCAGCGACACGCCCGCCTCGCTGGCAGCGGTCAGCACCGCCTTGGCCAGCGGATGCTCGCTCGACTGCTCCAGGCTGGCGGCCAGGCGCAGCACCCGGTCCTGCTCGAAGCCCTCAAGCAGGTGCAGGGCGGTGACCGCAGGCTTGCCCTCGGTCAGGGTGCCGGTCTTGTCCACCAGCAGGACCTCGACCTTCTCCAGGCGCTCCAGCGCCTCGGCGTCGCGGATCAGCACCCCGGCCTCGGCGCCGCGGCCGACGCCCACCATGACCGACATCGGCGTGGCCAGCCCCAGCGCACAGGGGCAGGCGATGATCAGCACCGTGACCGCCGCGACCAGCGCGAACTCCAGGCTGGGCGACGGCCCCCAGGCGATCCAGGCCACGAAGGCGATCACCGCCACCGCCAGCACGGTCGGCACGAACCAGCCGGCCACCCGGTCGGCCAGGCGCTGGATCGGCGCCCGGCTGCGCTGGGCCGAGGCCACCAAAGAGACGATCTTCGACAGCATGGTCTCGGAGCCGACCTTCTCGGCGCGCATGACGAAGCTGCCCGACTGGTTGACCGAGCCGCCGATCACCGCTTCGCCGATCCGCCGGGTCACCGGCAGCGATTCGCCGGTGACCATGGACTCGTCGATGGCGGAGCTGCCCTCGACGATGACGCCGTCGACCGGCACGCCCTCGCCGGGCCGCACCCTGAGGCGGTCCCCGACGGCGACGGCATCCAGCGCGATCTCCTCGTCGCTGCCGCCCTCGCTCACCCGGCGCGCGGTCTTGGGCGCCAGGTCGAGCAGCGCGCGGATCGCCCCGCCGGTCTTGTCGCGCGCCCTGAGCTCCAGGATCTGGCCAACCAGCACCAGCACGACGATGATCGCCGCCGGCTCGAAGTAGAGCGCGACCAATCCCTCGTGGTCGCGCACTGCCGCAGGAAAGATGCCCGGCAACAGCACCGCGATCACGCTGTAGATCCAGGCCGCAGCGGTGCCGATCCCGATCAGGGTGAACATATTGAGGTTGCGGCTGCGCAGTGAGGTCAGGCAGCGCTCCAGGAAGGGAAAGCCGCACCAGAGCACCACAGGTGTCGCCAGGACGAGTTGCAGCCACTGCGACAGGCTGCCGGGCAGCCAGGCCGGGCGGCCGAAGACATGCGCGCCCATCTCCACCACCAGCAGCGGCACGGACAGCACCAGGCCGACGATCAGGCGCCGGCGGAAATCCGTCAGTTCCGGGTTCTCGCCCTGGTCCAGGCTGGGCGCCATCGGCTCCAGCGCCATGCCGCAGATCGGACAGGTCCCCGGCCCGATCTGCTGGACCTCCGGATGCATGGGACAGGTGTAGAGCGCGTTGGGATCGGCCGGTGCGGCGGACTTGTTGGAGCTGTGGTGGCCGTGATGGCAAGCGTGTCCGCCACCATGCTCGTGGGTGGCCTGCGCATGGCCGCAATGATCGTGGCCGTGCTCTTGGCCGTGATTGTGATCCTGGCCCTGGCCATGATGATGGCAGCCGCTCTCGGCCGAGTCGTCCTTCTGCACGAGCCTCATTTCCCTTACAACGCACTGCCGTCACCCTGCCCTTGCCCTCGGACGGCATCCGGGTGACACAGATCAAGGGGCTGGCCAGGAAGCGGCGCTATTTCTTGCCCCTAGACTTGGCCCTCAGCCGGCAAAGAGCAAGCGCAGGGACCGAAGCTCGACTCTGCCCTGCGTCGTCATACTGCGCCGCGCTGTCGCCCCTTGCCTGCACGCGATCGGATCAGAGAGGAAGGATCGCCCATGTTCGTTGCCCAAGAGACCGTCGGGATCTTTCCCTCGCTGGTCTTCCGCGCCCAGGCGCTGACCCAGGCGGACCAGCCCCTGATGGCTGTCGTGCAGGAGGCGCTTCCGGCCCCAAATCCCCATGCCCCCCGCCGGCGCTCGCCGCCAGCCCTCCAGGCTCATCCGGCCTTCCAGGACCTGATCGGCCGGATCGCCGGGCTGGCTGCGCAGTCGCTGAAGCTGGCCGCCTTCCGCCAGCCGGACTGCGTGGTCACCGCGCTCTGGGGCGAGGCCGCCCCGGCGGCCTGGGCCGAGCCCGTGACCAAGGCGCCCAACGCCCACCTCAGTTTCATCCTGCCGCTGGCGGTGCCGCCCGGCTTCGGTGTGCTGATGACCGACCCCCGGCCTCAGGCGCAGGTGATCGTACCCATGGTCAGCGAGCCCAATGAGCTGAACGCACGCCAGGTGACGGTGCCGCTGGAGAACGGCCAGATCCTGCTGATGCCAGGCTGGATGCCGCATGCAATTCAGGGCGGTGGGGGCCAGGGTGGCGGGGGCCAGGGCGAGTTCCTGCTGCTGCGCGGCCAGACCCTGTTCCGCAACATGGCCGAAGAGGTCTCGCCGCCGATGTGGACCGGCATGACCGCGAACCGGCGCTGAGGAGAGAGCGATGAACGAGACCGCGTTGGAGACCTTGCAGCTCTTCCCCACCTTCCTCTTCGCCTACGACCTGGACCCGGCACGCGCCGCGCCGCTGAACGAGGCCATCTCGAAGCTGGTCTGGGACCTGCTGGACCCCATGCCCAACGTGATGCCGGGCCAGAACCTCAACACCCACCACGACCTGCACAAGAAGCCGGGGATGGAGCCCCTGCTGGAGGTCTACAGCGCCGCCATCGAGGCGACCATCGAGAAGCTGAAGGTACAGCACCGCGGCTGGGCGATCACCGGCTGCTGGGCCAACATCAACAAGCCCGGCGTCTCGCACGTGGCGCACAACCACCCCAACAACTGGCTGGCGGCGGTCTACTACGTGAAGGCGCCCAAGGGCGGCAACGCCATCACCTTCCACGAGCCGCGCCAGCAGAACTTCCCGATCCGCCCGAACGTCGAGAAGCACATGGCGGCCAACGCCTCGGCCTATCCCTTCCCGGTCCAGCCCGGCCGCCTGGTGGTCTTCCCAGCCTGGACCTACCACTCGGTGCCGGCCAACGAGGGCAACGAGGAGCGCATGTCGATCGCCTTCAACATGATGCTGCTGGACGCCGACCAGGTGCTGCCGCCGCTGCTGTGGCGGGATTGAGGATCTGGCGCGGGGCCTCTGCTACGGCTAAGGTCGGCTCGGTCTTCCACCGGGCGTGGCGGAATTGGTAGACGCAAGGGACTTAAAATCCCTCGGGCCTAGCCCATGCCGGTTCGAGTCCGGCCGCCCGGACCAGGTCCCTCCGCTGGTTTGATCGCAGCACCGGCCCGCACCCGGTCGTCCCCTTGGCGCCTACGGAGGTATCCTCGACATCGCCGACCACCACGTCTGCAAGTCAGGCAGGCAGATTGGACGCCACCTTCAGTGAGAGAACCGCGCTCCATCATTTGATAGCGGGGCGAAGGGAGAGTGGTCCTACGGTCAAGCCGTAGGACGACAACTGATTGATTTATTTTTGTTTTGTCGTCCTTCGGCTTGACCGAAGGACCACTGGACGCATCCAGAGGCAGAACGCGATAGCCGGCCTGCGCCGCAGCACTGCTTCAAAAGATTGAGCGGATCACTCTAGTGATGGAACCCGCCGTCCGGCTCCTTCGGGCGGGCCGGCGGGTTGGCCTCCAGGTCGGCGATGACCGCCTTCAGGTCGGCCAGCAGCATCTCGGCCATGTCGCGGCTGAAGCCCTCGCGGATGACGAAGCGCAGCACTGCGACCTCCTCGGCATTGGCCGGCATGGTGTAGGCCGGCACCTGCCAGCCGTAGCTGCGCAGGCGCTGCGAGACGTCGAAGACGCTGTAGCCCAGCCCCTCCTTCAGCTTGAGCGCGAAGACCGGGATGGCGCTGCCGTCGCTGACCGCGACGAAGGGCAGGCTCTTGGCGATCTCGTGCGCGAGGCCCTGCGCGATCTTCTGCAGGGTCTGCATGATCCGCTTGTACCCGGCGAAGCCGAGACGCAGGAAGTTGTAGTACTGCGCCACGATCTGGTTGCCGGGGCGCGAGAAGTTCAGGGTGAAGGTCGGCATGTCGCCGCCCAGGTAGTTGACGTGGAAGACCAGGTCCTCCGGCAGGTGGGCCTTGCCGCGCCAAACCACCCAGCCGACGCCGGGGTAGACCAGGCCGTACTTGTGGCCCGAGGCGTTGATCGAGACCACGTTGGGCAGGCGGAAGTCCCAGCGCAGGTCGGGATGGATGAAGGGGGCGACGAAGCCGCCGCTGGCCGCATCGATGTGCAGCGGCACCTCCCACCCGGTCTCGGCGTTGCTGGCGACCAGCAGGTCGTGCAGCGCCTCGATCGGCTCGAACTCTCCGGTGAAGGTGGTGCCCAGGATCGCGACAACGCCGATGGTGTTTTCGTCGACCGCGGCCAGGGCGTCCTCGGGCTTCACCACGAAGCTGTCCTTGGTCACCGGGACATAGCGCGGCTCAACCTCCCAGTAGCGGCAGAACTTCTCCCAGACCACCTGCACGTTGGTGCCCAGGACCAGGTTGGGCTTGGCGATCTCCTTGCCGGCGGCCTTGCGGCGGTCGCGCCAGCGCCACTTCATCGCCATGCCGGCCAGCATCACCGCCTCGCTGGAGCCGATGGCAGACGAGCCCACCGCATCGTCCGGCGCATTGAAGAGGCGGGCCACGATGTTCACGCAGCGCTCCTCGATCATCGCCGTGACCGGGTACTCGTCCTTGTCGATCATGTTCTTGTCGAAGGCCTCGGCCATCAACTTCTCGGCCTCGGGCTCCATCCAGGTGGTGACGAAGGTCGCGAGGTTGAGGCGCGCATTGCCGTCCAGCATCAACTCGTCGTGGATCAGACGGTAGGCGTCGGCCGCCGCCATCCCCTCCTCCGCCATCCGGAACTTCGGCACCGCCGCCAGCCCGCTGCGGCCGCCATAGGCCGGCATCAGCATCGACAGCTCATCGTCTTGCGAGGTCAGCTTCTTCACCATCGTCCGGGTCCCTCTCCTTCTTGGCGGTCCAGCCACGGCCTGAAGTCCCCTTGGGTCCAACGGCCGAGCTGCGCGCCCTGATGGTATCCTGGGGCGTCCACCGGTTGTAGGCAGGCGGCAAGCCGGGCGGCACCGGGCATAGTGACGCTTTCGCGCCGTCTCAAGCTCTGGCATAGAAGAACCTTGCAAAGCGACGACGGCAGGAAGGCTTCCGTTCGACCCGTGAGCGACCAGCCCTTCACACAGTACCTGACCCCCGGCACCTACGTGCGCCATCCCGCCTGCCCGGAGTGGGGATTGGGCCAAGTGCAGTCGGTTGTAGGCCAGCGGGTGACCGTCAATTTCGAGCAAGAAGGCAAGGTGGTGATCAACGGCGCCAGAGTGACGCTGGAGATCGTCGCCGAGGAATGATCGGCCTAGGCCCAGGCGGACCGCCCACAGAGTTCGGGACCGGCGCCACGGCAAGCCAGCGCGAGACGAGAGGCGAGAGTTTGAACCATGGCCGATGGCGGATCGGACAGCAGGGCAACCCATGGCGCTGACCACGAGGCGGAGCGCCCCCTGGAACGACTCATTCACCCCGGTTCCGGCCGGCGCAAGGCGCCCCCCACGCCGAAGGGCCGCCAGGTCGACGAGGAGGCCGTGGCGGAGGTCCAGGCCCTGCTGGGCGAGCGGCCGCGCCGGCGCGACCTGCTGATCGAGTTCCTGCACCTGATCCAGGACCGCCACGGCCAGCTTTCCGCCGCCCACCTAGCGGCATTGGCCCAAGTCATGGCCCTGCCGATGGCGGAGGTCTACGAGGTCGCCTCCTTCTACGCCCACTTCGACATCGTCGGCGAGGGCGAGCCGGACCTGCCGCCGCTGACGGTCAGGGTCTGCGACAGCCTCACCTGCAGCGTGATGGGCGCGGAGAGCCTGCTGGAGCGCCTGCCGGCGCTGCTGGGGCAGGAGGTGCGCGTGGTGCGCGCGCCCTGCATGGGCCGCTGCGAGGCCGCCCCGGTGGCCGAGGTCGGCCACAAGCATCTGACCAAGGTCGATGCCGAGACCGTCGCCGCGGCGGTCGCGGCCAAGGACACCCATCCGGAGCTGCCGGACTACATCGCTCTCGAGGCCTACGAGGCCGAGGGCGGCTATGCGCTGCTGCGTGACTGCCTGGCCGGCAAGGTCGAGCCGGAGTCGCTCTTCTCCACCATGGAATCGGCCGGTCTGCGCGGCCTCGGCGGTGCCGGCTTCCCGGCCGGGCGCAAGTGGCGCATCGTCAGCGAGCAGCCCTCGCCCAAGCTGATGACGGTCAACGCCGACGAGGGCGAGCCCGGCACCTTCAAGGACCGCTGGTACCTGGAGCGCGACCCGCACCGCTTCCTGGAAGGTACCCTGATCGCCGCCTGGGCGACCGGGACCAGCCCCTGCTACATCTACCTGCGCGACGAGTACCCCGCACTGCGCGAGGTGCTGACGCGCGAGATCGCCAAGCTTCAGGCCAGCGGCCTCTCCGACCACTGCGCCCTGGAGCTGCGGCGTGGCGCCGGCGCCTACATCTGCGGCGAGGAGTCGGCGATGATCGAATCGATCGAGGGCAAGCGCGGCCTGCCGCGCCATCGCCCGCCCTTCATCGCCCAGGTCGGCCTGTTCGGGCGCCCGACCCTGAACCACAACGTCGAGACCCTGCTCTGGGTGCGCGACATCGTGCAGAAGGGCGCCGACTGGTTCGGCGATCAGGGCCGGCACGGCCGCAAGGGCCTGCGCTCCTACTCCGTTTCAGGGCGAGTGAAGGAGCCCGGCGTGAAGCTGGCGCCGGCCGGCATCACGATCCGGGAGCTGATCGAGGAGTTCTGCGGCGGCATGCAGGAGGGCCATAACTTCAAGGCCTACCTGCCCGGCGGCGCTTCGGGCGGCATCCTGCCGGCCAGCCTGGACGACATCCCGCTCGACTTCGACATGCTGCAGCCGCACGGCTGTTTCATCGGCTCCGCGGCGGTCGTCGTGCTCTCCGACCAGGATTCGATGAAGGAGGCGGCGCTCAACCTGATGCGCTTCTTCGAGGACGAGTCCTGCGGCCAGTGCACCCCCTGCCGCAACGGCACCGAGAAGGCCGTGGCGCTGATGAGCCGCGAGCACTGGGACAAGGAACTGCTGACCGAGCTTTCAGCCGTGATGATGGACGCCTCGATCTGCGGCCTGGGCCAGGCGGCCCCCAACCCGCTGCTCTCGGTGATGAAGCACTTCCCGGACGAGGTCTTCTAGCGCCGCCAAGCCTCGATAGCCTGCAGGAGGTCGACCAAGCAGTCCTGTGGACTGCGTCCGGCGGTATCGAGCCGGATGTCGGCCTCCGGCCAGGCTTCGTAGTGCCTTGCCTGCACTGCCGCCCAGTCCGGTAGCCTGGTTGCACCGCCTGCTCCCAGGCGGTCCTCCACCCGGCGGCGGTCCTCCACCCGGCGGCGGTGCTCTCCAGGTTCGCTGCAGAGCACCTCGACCTGCAGCGCCCTGCCCTCGCCCTGCTCGGCCGCCGCTCGCCAGGCCTGCCGGGTCAGCGCGATCGGATTCACCGAATCGCCGATGACCGAGGCCCCCAGCCGCAGCGCGTCTTCGGCAAGCGCATAGGCGATGCGATAGCCGCCGTCCTCCAGATCGGCCCGCGCGAGCACCGAGGCCTGGATCGCCGCCTCGATCGTGTCGATGCGCAGGAGTTGGGCCGGCAGGGCCTTCGCCAGGCCACGGGCCAAGGTGGTCTTGCCACTCCCCGGCAATCCGCCGAAGATCACCATTAGAGGGCGCGCGTCTTCCATCTCGTGCCGACACCTTCCTCGTGAGCGTGGAGAAGGAATTTAGGTCGATGGCGCGAGACCCGTCAAAGGAAGGGGAAAGCTCCGCCGTCTCGCTCAGGCGGCTGCTGTCGCTGATCGCCGGCCCGCTCGCCTGCCTGGTGATCCTGCTGCTGCCGCAGCCGGCCGACATGCCGGCCGAGGCCTGGCGCCTGGTGGCGCTGGCCGCCTGGATGGTGACCTGGTGGCTGAGCGAGGTGGTGCACATCGCGGTCACCGCCCTGCTGCCGATCCTACTGTTGCCGCTCCTGGGGATCAGCCCGATCGCGGCAGTGACCGCCAACTACGGGCATCCGCTGATCTTCCTCTTCCTCGGCGGCTTCTTGCTGGCGATCGCCATGCAGTCGGTGGGCCTGCACCGCCGCGTGGCGCTGGCCATCGTCGCCCGCGTCGGCACCGGGCCGGCCGGCATCGTGCTGAGCTTCATGCTGGCCACCGGCTTCCTCTCCATGTGGATCTCCAACACGGCCTCCACCATCATGATGTATGCCGTGGGGCTCTCGGTGATCGACTTCGTCCGGCGCAGCGGCACCGATCCCGAGACCACCCGGCGCTTCGCCATCTCCCTGCTGCTGGGGATCGCCTACAGCGCCTCGATCGGCGGGGTCGGAACCATCATCGGCACGCCGCCCAACGCACTCCTGGTCAGCTTCCTGGCCAGCGAGTACGGCATCCAGATCGACTTCTTCCAGTGGATGCTGTTCGGCCTGCCGCTGGTCGTGGTGATGCTGCCGCTCGCCTGGCTGCTGCTGACCCGCCTGCTCTTCCCCGCGCACCGCCTCGACATCGGCGACCCGCGCGCGCTGGTCCGCCGCGAGCTGGCGGCGATGGGGCCGGCGAGCGCCGCCGAGCGCTGGGTCGGCCTGGTTTTCTGCCTCGCCGCCACCGCCTGGATCCTGCGTAGCCCGCTTGAGGCCTTGCTGGACCTGCCGATCTCCGACACCACGGTGGCGATGGCAGCCGCCCTGCTGCTCTTCACCGTGCCGGTCGGCGGCCGTGTCGCGCTGACCTGGGAGGCCGCCAAGATCATGCCCTGGGGCGTCCTGGTCCTCTTCGGCGGCGGACTGGCGCTGGCCGGTGGCTTCGGCAGCTCCGGCCTCGCCGCCTGGATCGGCGCGCAGGTGGCCAAGGTCGAGATCGCGACCTGGGTGCTGATCCTGCTGGTGACGACGGTGATCGTCTATCTGACGGAGCTCACCTCCAACACCGCCTCCACCGCCACCTTCCTGCCGATCCTGGCGGCCGTCGCCGTCGGGCTGGAGCTGGACCCGCTGCTGCTGACGGTGCCGGTGGCGCTGGGCGCCTCGATGGCCTTCATGATGCCGGTGGCAACCCCGCCCAACGCCATCGTCTTCTCCTACGAGGACCTACACCTGACCGACATGGTCCGCGCCGGCGCGCTCCTGAACATAGTCGCTATTCTGCTTTGTTTCTTGACGGTCGAACTGCTGGTCGTCCCCATACTGAGCGAGTGATCAAACCCCGACTGGTCAAACCCCGAGGCCCGGCATGACACCCAGCATCTACGATAGCGAGGTCACCCGGCAGATTCGCGACCAGGTGCTCCGCTTCGTCGAGGAGGAGGTGCGCCCCAACGGCGACGCCTGGGAGGCTGCCGGCCGGATCCCGCGCGAGGCGCTGCGCAAGCTGGGCAGCCTCGGCGTCTACGGCATCCGCTATCCGGAGCGCTACGGCGGATCGGAGCTCGATACGCTCGCTACCTGCGCCTATGCCGAAGCGCTCTCGCGCTCGACCTACGCCGGCTTCAACGTCTCGGCCCTGGTACACAGCGACATGGCCTCGCCGCACCTGGCCCGCTTCGGCACGCCGGAGCAGCTCGAGCGCTACCTGCCGGGCATCGTCAGCGGCGAGATCATCACTGCGGTCGCGGTGACCGAGCCGGGCGGCGGCTCCGACGTCGCCGCGCTCAAGACCAAGGCCGTGCGTAGCGGCAACGGCTGGCTACTGAACGGGTCAAAGACCTTCATCACCAACGGGGTGCATGCCGACCTCTGCTTCGTCGCCGCGCGCACCGCCCCGGAGGCCAAGGCCTCGCGCGGGATCTCAATCTTCATCGTTCCGCGCGGCACCCAGGGTTTCAGCGTCGGCCGCAAGCTCGACAAGATGGGCTGGCGCTGCTCCGACACCGCCGAACTCGCCTTCCAGGACTGCCCGCTACCGGCCGACGCCCTGCTGGGCGAGGAGAACCGCGGCTTCTACGCGATCATGGAGAACTTCCAGAACGAGCGCATCGTCATCGGCGCGATGGCGGTCGGCGAGGCGCAGAAGGCCATCGACCTGACCCTGGACTACGTGCAGGAGCGCCAGGCCTTCGGCGGCCCGCTGTGGGACAAGCAGGCGATCCGCCACCGCCTGGCGGCCCTGCAGGCCGAGGTCAGTGCCGCCAGAGAGCTGGTCTATCACGCCGCCTGGCTGGATGCACAGGGCGAGGACGCGACCAAGGAAGTCTCTATGGTCAAAGCCTTGTGCGGCGAGCTGGCGAATCGGGTGCTATATAGCTGCCAGCAATTCCATGGCGGCTCCGGCTACATGCAGGACACCACGATCGAGCGTATGGTGCGCGACGCACGCATCTTATCCATCGGCGGCGGCGCCACCGAAGTGATGCTGGAAGAGGTCGCCAAACGCATGCAGCCGGACCGGCGGTAGAGCAGGATGACGTCAAATCGCAACGATTTGTCGTCTGAATCCTGCTCTACATCTTTGAAACAATGAGCGGATTCATGCGATCAGGTGAGTCCGCCTGAACGCATGAATCCGCTCTGGGAGGACCAGGTACCCTTCATGGACATAGATCATCTGGACAGTGTCGTGATCGGCGGCGGGGTCGTCGGTCTGGCGATCGCGCGTGGCCTGGCGGAGGGCGGCTGTGAGGTCGCCATCCTGGAGCGGCAGGATGCGATCGGATCGGAGACCTCCTCGCGCAACTCCGAGGTCATCCATGCCGGCATCTATTACCCCAGCGGCTCGCTGAAGGCGCAAACCTGCGTGCGTGGCCGCGAACTGCTTTACGACTACTGTCGAGCGCGCGGCATCACCGCGCGCAAGATGGGCAAGCTGATCGTCGCGACTGACGCAGCGCAGATCGCCAACCTGGAGGCCCTGGACCGCCAGGCCCGCGCCAACGGCGTCGAGGACCTGGAGTTCTGGGAGGCCGCCAAGGCCATGGCCGACCAGCAGGCGCTCTCCTGCGTCGCCGCCCTCTTCTCCCCCTCCAGCGGGGTGCTGGACAGCCACACCTTCATGCTGAGCCTGCTCGGCGACGTGGAGAATGCCGGCGGCTTCATCTCGCTCTCGACCGACGTCGCCGCGATCGAGCGGCACGAGCGCGGCTTCCTGATCACCACGGCCGGCGAGGAACCCTATCGCCTGACCTGCCGGCAACTGGTCAACGCGGCCGGCCATGCCTCCACCGCGCTGGCCCGCACCATCGACGGCATCCGGCCGGAGAGCGTGCCGAAGAGCTGGCTGACCAAGGGCAACTACTTCAAGCTGGCCGGCAAGGCCCCCTTCTCCCGACTGATCTATCCGGTGCCGGAGCCGGGCGGCCTCGGCGTCCACATCACCCTGGACCTCGGCGGCCAGGCGCGCTTCGGGCCGGACGTCGAGTGGGTCGAGGACTTCGACTACCGCGTCGACCCCACCCGCGCGCTTGGCTTCTACGCCGCCGTGCGCCGCTACTGGCCGGGACTGCCGGACGACTCGCTGCTGCCCGACTACGCCGGCATCCGCCCCAAGATCGTCGGCCCGGGAGAGCCCGCCGGCGACTTCGTCATCAGCGACGCCGCCGATCACGGCCTGCCCGGCCTGGTCTGCCTCTACGGCATCGAATCGCCCGGCCTGACCGCGTCCCTGGCGCTGGCCGAAGCGGTGCTGTCCCGCCTTGAGGTCTAGGCCGCGAGGCGCCACATGGCGAAGATGCGCGGACCCGGCGCCTTGCCAAGGCGCCGGCCGCTGCCGATAGTCGGCCATTCGGCGTGGCTGCAGCCGCGCGATCGGGACGGATTGGGATGAGCAGGAAGTATTTCGGGACCGACGGCATCCGCGGTCAGGCCAACCAGGGCGCGATGCGCCCGGACAACGTCTTGAAGATCGCCATGGCGACGGCACTGCACCTGCGCCGCGGCCCGCACCGCCAGCGCGCGGTGATCGGCAAGGACACCCGGCTCTCTGGCTACATGATCGAATCGGCCTTCATCTCGGGCTTCACCGCCATGGGGGTCGACACCTTCCTGGTTGGGCCGGTGCCCACGCCTGCGGTGGCGATGCTGACCCGCTCCCTGCGTGCCGATATCGGCGTGGTGCTCTCGGCCTCGCACAACCGTTTCCTCGACAACGGCATCAAGCTCTTCGGCGCCGACGGCTTCAAGCTCTCCGACGAGAGCGAGCTGGCAATCGAGGCGCTGATGGAGCAAGACCTGGAGCGTCATCTGGCCGGCCCCGAGGACTTGGGCCGGGCGACCCGCATCGAGTCGGCGCGCGACCGCTACGTCGAGTTCGTGAAGCGCACCCTGCCGCGCAGCCTCAGCCTCGAGGGCCTCAGGATCGTGGTCGACTGCGCCAACGGGGCCGCCTACCGCGTCGCCCCCTCGGCGCTGTGGGAGCTGGGTGCCGACGTGGTGCCGCTCGCGGTCGAGCCCAACGGCACCAACATCAACGAGGACTGCGGCGCCACCTCGATCGGCGCGCTGCAGCGCAAGGTGCGCGAGGTCCGCGCCGACATCGGCATCGCACTGGACGGCGACGCCGACCGCATCATCGTGGTGGACGAGAAGTCCCGCGTGGTCGACGGCGACCAGTTGATGGCGGTGATCGCTAGTTCCTGGGCCGAGGACGAGCGCCTCTCCCGCCCCGGCGTGGTCGCTACCGTCATGTCCAACCTGGGCCTGGAGCGTTATCTGGCCGGCCAGGGCTTGGAGCTGTCGCGCACCAAGGTCGGCGACCGCTATGTCGTCAGCCGAATGCGCGAGGACGGCTTCAACCTGGGTGGCGAGCAATCTGGCCACATCATCATGACCGACTACGCCACCACCGGCGACGGCCTGGTCTCGGCGCTGCAGCTTCTCAGCGTGATCCAGCGCATGGGCCGCCCGGTCTCGGAGGTCTGCCACCGCTTCGACCCCGTGCCGCAGGTGCTGCGCAACGTGCGGGTCAGCAGCCCGCATCCGCTGGAGGCCGAGGGCGTGCAGAAGGCGATTGCCGCTGGCGAGGCCAGGCTGGGCCAGAGCGGCCGGCTGGTGATCCGCCCCTCCGGCACCGAACCACTGATCCGCGTGATGGGCGAAGGCGACGACGCCGACCTGGTGCACCTGGTGGTCGAGGACATCATCTCTGCCCTCAGGAAAGCGGCCTAACTATCTGAAGGAATAGCTCATTCATGTGTGGAATCGTAGGCATTCTCGGTGGTGCACCGGTGGTTCCGCGGCTGCTGGATGCGCTGCGTCGGCTGGAGTATCGCGGCTATGATTCCACCGGCATCGCGGTGCTGGAGGCGGGCCGGCTGGAGCGGCTGCGCGCCCCCGGCAAGCTCGCCAACCTCGAGGCCCTGGCCACCGGCCAGACGCTGACGGCAGTGAACGGCATCGGCCACACCCGCTGGGCGACGCACGGCGCGCCGACCGAGGCCAACGCCCATCCCCACATCGCCGGCCGCGTCGCCCTGGTGCACAACGGCATCATCGAGAACTTCGCCGCGCTGAAGGCGGAGCTGGTGGCCGAGGGCGCGACTTTCACCAGCGAGACCGATACCGAGGTCGTCGCCCAGATGGTGGAGCGTGCGCTGACGCAAGGCTCCTCCCCGATCGCGGCGGTCCATTCGGTGCTGGAGCGGCTGGAAGGCGCCTTCGCGCTGGCCTTCCTGTTCCAGGGCGAGGAGGACCTCTTGATCGGCGCCCGGCGCGGCAGCCCGCTGGCCGTCGGTTTCGGCCGGGGCGAGGGCTTCCTCGGCTCCGACGCCATCGCGCTCGCCCCCTTCACCAACCGCGTAGCCTACCTGGAGGAGGACGATTCCGTCGTCGTCACCCGGGAAGGTGCCACCTTCTACGACAAGGCCGGACAGGTGGTCGAACGCGCCCAGCAGATCAGCCAGGCCTCCGCCCTGCTGGCCGACAAGGCGAACTACCGCCACTTCATGGCCAAGGAGATCCACGAGCAGCCGCAGGTGATCGGCCGCACCTTGGCGCACTACATGGACTTCGCCGCCAAGCGCGTGGCGCTGCCGGCCGAATCTGCGCCGGACTTCGACTCGATCGCGCGGCTGACGCTGGTGGCCTGCGGCACCGCCTCGCTGGCCGCCTGGGTCGGCAAGTACTGGTTCGAGCGCCTGGCCAAGATCCCGGTCGACATCGACATCGCCTCCGAGTTCCGCTACCGCAACCCGCCGCTGGATCCCAAGGGCCTGACCCTGGTGATCTCGCAGTCTGGCGAGACCGCAGACACCCTGGCGGCGCTGCGCTACTGCAAGGCCGAGGGCCAGCAGGTGGCGGCCATCGTGAACGTCGCGGAGTCGACCATCGCGCGCGAGGCCGACCTGGTGCTGCCAACCCTGGCGGGACCCGAGATCGGCGTGGCCTCGACCAAGGCCTTCACCTGCCAGCTCGCGGTGCTGCTGGCGCTCGCCATCGCCGCCGGCCGGGCCCGCGGCAGCCTGACCGAGGAGGTCGAGGAGGCGATGGTCGCCCAGGCCACCGAGCTGCCGCGGCTGACCGCCGAGACTCTGCGCCTGGAGCCGCTGCTGGAGCGCGAGGCCTACTGGCTCTCCAAGGCCCGCCATGTGCTCTACCTCGGCCGCGGGCTCTGCATGCCGCTGGCGATGGAGGGCGCGCTCAAGCTCAAGGAGCTCTCCTACATCCACGCCGAGGGCTATGCCGCCGGCGAGCTGAAGCACGGCCCCATCGCGCTGATCGACGAGACCATGCCGGTGATCGTGCTGGCGCCTTCCAGCGAGCTCTTCGACAAGACCCAGTCCAACATCCAGGAGGTCGCCGCCCGCCACGGCCGCCTGCTGATCATGACCGACGCCAAGGGCCAGGCCGCCACCGCCTTCGAGGGCGCGCGCCAGCTCATCCTGCCGGAGCTGCCGAACTACCTGGTGCCGATGATCTACGCCCTGCCGATGCAACTGCTGGCCTACCACACCGCGGTGATCATGGGCACCGACGTCGACCAGCCGCGCAATCTGGCCAAGTCGGTGACGGTGGAGTAGCCACAGGTCGTCTGCGCGCTAAGCGATGTCGTGCAGCGCTTAACCGCAGGCGGTTAGTGCTCTAGAGTCAGGCTCACCCCGACGGCCAGCCAGGACCCTTGAGACCGATGACCGAGACCATTCGCTTTACACTGAACGGCAAGGAGGTCGAGGCCCAGGCGGGCGAGACCATCTGGCAGGCCGCCCAGCGCGTCGGCGAGGAGATCCCGCACCTCTGCTATTCGCCGGAGCCCGGCTACCGCCCCGACGGCAACTGCCGCGCCTGCATGGTGGAGATCGAGGGCGAGCGCGTCCTGGCCGCCTCCTGCATCCGCACCCCGACGCCCGGCATGACGGTGAACAGCGCCAGCGAGCGTGCGAAGAAGGCGCGCGCCATGGTCTTCGAGCTGCTGGCGGCCGACCAGCCGCCGCGCGAGCAGGCGCACGACCCGGACTCCAAGTTCTGGAACTGGGCCTCTGACATCGGCATCGAGGGTTCCCGCTTTCCCGCCGGCGAGCGGCCGGAGGCGGACCCCAGCCACTCGGCCATGCGGGTCAACCTGGACGCCTGCATCTCCTGCGGCCTCTGCGTGCGCGCCTGCCGCGAAGTGCAGGTGAACGACGTCATCGGCATGGCCTACCGCGGCCACGGCTCCAAGATCGTCTTCGACTTCGACGATCCCATGGGCGAGAGCACCTGCGTCGCCTGCGGCGAGTGCGTACAGGCCTGCCCCACCGGCGCGCTGATGGAGGCCTCGCTCCTGGACGAGCAGCAGGTCCGGGTGAACTACCCCGACCGTTCGGTCGATTCGGTCTGCCCCTACTGCGGCGTCGGCTGCCTGACCCGGGTCCACGTGAAGGACGAGAAGATCCTCTTCGTCGAGGGCCGCGATGGCCCGGCCAACCATAACCGCCTCTGCGTCAAGGGTCGCTTCGGCCTGGACTACACCCACCACCCGCATCGCCTGACCAAGCCGCTGATCCGCCGCGACGACGCGCCCAAGGACGCGCACCTGCAGCTGCACGACGGCAACTGGTCCACGGTCTTCCGCGAGGCGACCTGGGAAGAGGCGCTGGAGCGCGCTGCCGAGGGCCTGCAGCGCATCCGCGAAAAGGACGGTCCCAAGGGCCTGGCTGGTTTCGGCTCCGCCAAGGGCTCGAACGAGGAGGCCTACCTCTTCCAGAAGCTGGTGCGCACCGGCTTCGGCACCAACAACGTCGACCACTGCACCCGGCTCTGCCACGCCTCCTCGGTGGCGGCGCTGATGGAGGGCATCGGCTCCGGCGCGGTCACCGTCACCTTCACCCAGGCCGAGAAGGCCGAGTGCATCCTGGTGATCGGCGCGCGCCCGGCGCAGAACCACCCGGTGGCCGCGACCTTCATCAAGCAGGCGGCCAAGAAGGGCAGCAAGCTGATCGTCGCCGACCCGCGCGGCCAGAACCTGACCCGCTATGCCACCTGGCACCTGCAGTTCAAGCCGGGCCGCGACGTGGCGCTCCTGAACGCCATGCTGCACACCATCATCGACGAGGACCTGGTCGACCGGCAGTACGTGCAGGCCCACGTCTCCGGCTTCGAGGAGCTGAAGGCCCGCGTCGCCGAGTTCTCGCCCGAGGCGATGGAGCCGGTCTGCGGCATCGCCGCCGAAACAATCCGCGAGTGCGCGCGCGCCTTCGCCACCGCCAAGTCGTCGATCATCTTCTGGGGCATGGGCGTCAGCCAGCACGTGCACGGCACCGACAACGCCCGCTGCCTGATCGCGCTCTGCATGATCACCGGCCAGCAGGGCCGCCCCGGCACCGGGCTGCACCCGCTGCGCGGCCAGAACAACGTGCAGGGCGCCTCCGACGCCGGCCTGATCCCGATGGTCTTCCCCGACTACCGCTCGGTGGAGAACGAGGAGATCCGCGCCCAGATGCAGGACTTCTGGGGCAGCCCGCTGGACCCCAGGAAGGGCCTGACCGTGGTCGAGATCGTGAACGCGATCCTCGATGACGAGATCAAGGGCATGTACATCATGGGCGAGAACCCGGCGATGTCGGACCCGGACCAGAACCACGCCCGCAAGGCCTTGGCCAAGCTGAAGCACCTGGTGGTCCAGGACATCTTCATGACCGAGACCGCCTGGCATGCCGACGTGATCCTGCCGGCGACCGCGCATGCCGAGAAGACCGGCAGCTTCACCAACACCAACCGCCAGGTCCAGCTCGGCCGCGTGGTCGTCGCCCCGCCGGGCGAGGCGCGTCAGGACTGGGAGCTGATCCAGGAGCTGGCGCAGCGCATCGGCCTGCCCTGGTCCTACAGCCACCCCAGCGAGGTCTTCACCGAGATGGCGCAGGTCATGCCGTCCTTGAAGAACATCACCTGGGAGCGGCTGGAGCGTGAGGGCAGCGTCACCTACCCCTGCGATGCGCCCGACAAGCCCGGCAACGAGGTGATCTTCGCCGAGAGCTTCCCCACCGGCGACGGCCGGGTGCGGCTGGTGCCGACCGACCTGGTACCGCCGGACGAGCTGCCGGACGAGGACTATCCCATGGTGCTGACCACCGGCCGCATGCTGGAGCACTGGCACACCGGCGCCATGACCCGCCGCGCCACGGTACTGGACTCGCTGGAGCCGGAGGCCGTGGCCTGCCTCAGCGGCCGCGAGCTGGCGCGCCTGGGGATCAAGCCGGGCGAGAAGGTGCGGGTCTCGACCCGCCGCGGCACGGTGGAGCTGGTGGCCAGGCGCGACCGCGACGTGCCGGACGGGATGGTCTTCATCCCCTTCTGCTTCGCCGAGGCCCCGGCCAACATGCTGACCAACCCGCAGCTCGACCCCTACGGCAAGATCCCGGAGTTCAAGTTCTGCGCCGCCCAGGTGGCACCGGCCGGCGCGCTGGAGACGGCGGCGGAGTAGCGCTTCAGACCAGGCCCAGCGCGGCCTTGCGGCTGCGCGCAGCGGCCTGGAGGATGCGGTCGGAAACCATGGCGATCAGTGCGATGCCGAGCCCGGCGACGAAGCCCTGGCCGGCATCGGCCTTACTGAGCGCGATGTAGATGAGCTGGCCCAGACCGGCCGTCCCGACCAGCGCTGCGATCACCAGCATCGCCAGGCCGAACATGACGGTCTGGTTGATGCCCAGCAGGATCTCCGGCAGGGCCTGTGGCAGCTTCACCCCCCAGAAGAGCTGCGCGCCGCTGCAGCCCATCGCGCGCCCTGCCTCGATCTGGGTGGAGGAGACCTTGCGCAGGCCCTGCTCGGTATAGCGGATCGAGGGCACCACTGCGTAGAGCAGGATCGCCAGCAGCGCGGTGAAGTCGCCAACCCCGAAGACCATCAGGATCGGAATCAGCAGCACGAACTGCGGCATGGTCTGCAGGGTGTCGTTGATCGGCCGGATGAAGGCGGAGACACGATCCGAGAGCGAAGCCAGGATCCCCAGCGACACGCCTAGGACCACGCTCAGCCCCACCGCGGCGCCACAGAGGTAGACCGAGAGCATGGCCCGCTCCCAGAGGCCGGTCAGCAGCAGGAAGAGCTGCGCGCCCAACGCTAAGGCAGCCACTTGGGTGCCGCCTACCTGATAGGCCAGGAGGCTCAGCACCGCGATGAAGACCGGCCAGGGCGTCCCGGTCGTGCCGTAGAACACCAGGCCGCCGAGCAGCAGCAGGCCGACCGCCGCCCGCCAGGAGAGCAGCCGCAACAGCACCAGCGCCAGGACCGCCAGCACCTGGAAGTAGGCGAGCTGCAGTGCCGGCGTCAGCACGAAGCCCCAGGTGAAGGGCGCCACCGCCTGCTTCAGGCCAATCTTGATCGGCAGCAGCAGGTAGAAGAGCGCCCCGTTCTTGATCGCATCCATCACCGCCGTGTATTCGGTGGTGAGATGGTCCATCGCGCGGTTGATCGGCGCCGCCGGATTGACCGTCCAGGCTTCGGGCCAGACCCAGAGGGGGGCCGCCAGTGTGGCCAGCGCGAACCCGCCCAACAGCAGGCTGCCGGCCACCAACGGCAACCCGCCTCGCCCCAGCCGGCCGCGCGCCTCGAGCGGCAGGCGGCTGCGCAGGGCAAAGCCGCTGGTGATCCGGTCCAGCAGCATGGCCAGCAGTGCGATCACGATGCCGGACAGCAGGCTCTGCCCGAACTGCGCCTTGCGCATGGTGCTGAGTACCTCCCAGCCGATGTCGTCGAAACCGCCGATGATGGCGGCGATGATCACCATCGACAGGGCCGCCATGGTGGTCTGGTTGATCCCGATCATGAGCTGCGGCATCGCCGAGGGAACCTCGACCCACCAGAAGGACTGGCGGCGGGTACAGCCGCTCATCAGGCTGGATTCGCGGACCTCCGCCGGCACGCGCGCAAAGCCCAGGAGAGTGTTCCTCACCATCGGCGGGGTTGCGAAGATCGCGCTGGCGATCAGGCCGACCACCGGCCCGAAGCCGAAGAGCAGTAGGATCGGGATCAGGTAGGCGAAGGCGGGGATCGCCTGCATCAGATCCAGCAGCGGCAGGACCACCGCCCTGATCCGGCCGGAGCGGTGGCAAAGCGTGCCCAGCAGGAAGCCCAGGGCGATCGAGAGGGGGATGGAGATCCCGACCAGCGCCAGGGTGCTCATGCTCTGGGACCAGTAGCCCAGCACCACGATGTAGAGCTGCGCCAGCGCGGCAAAGACCGCAGTGCCTGTTCCGGCCGCCTGCCAGGCCAAGAGCGTGACAAGAGCGACCACCACGCACCAGGGCAGCCACTGCAGGCTAGCGTGCAGCGCCGTCATCGGTAGCTGAAGCCCCCAGGCCACAGCGCGAAAGAGGTCGCGGAAGGTCTCGGAGAACCAGCCCATGACGGCCTGAAGCCACTCAGCCAGCGGCAAGGTCCACTTGGCGGGATAGTCGGCGAGCCAGTGCCTATCCTGGCTCAGCAGCAGCACCGGAATTGCCAGGCCCAGCAGGACCAGCCACAGGAGGATCTTGCGCTCGTCGCCCTGCCGGGCCGGGCCGGCCGCGGCCAGATCGGCCCTGGACAAGCGGCCCAGATCTTCCATCCTCATGCGCGCCGGCCCTCCGGCTGCTCTTTCAGCATGACCCCAAGGATGCTGCGCGGGGTCAGGCTCCCCACCACCCGGCCGTCGGACCGGACGACGTCGAGGACCTCGACGCCCGCATCGAACAGGCCGATCGCCTCCTCCAGGCGCATCCCCGCCGGAACCTCCGGCCGCGGCGCCCCCTCCTTTCCAGGGGGCAAGCGTTCGACCATGACCGCCCCGGCGGTGAAGACCTTGTAGGCGGGCACGTCGCGGGTGAACTCGCGCACGTAGTCGTCGGCCGGGTTGAGGACGATGTCCTCCGGCGTTCCGACCTGCACCAGGAAGCCGTCCTTCATGATGGCAATGTGGTCGGCGATCCGAAGCGCCTCCAGGAAGTCGTGCGTGATGAAGACGATGGTCTTGTGGAGCTTGCGCTGCAGCCGCATGAACTCGTCCTGCATCTGCCGGCGGATCAGCGGGTCAAGAGCGCTGAAGGGTTCGTCCAGGAACCAGACCTCCGGTCCTACGGCGAGCGAGCGGGCGATGCCGACGCGTTGCTGCTGGCCTCCGGAGAGCTGGCGCGGAAAGGCGCCCTCCCTACCCTTCAGGCCGACCAGCTCGATCATCTCCCGCGCCCGCTCCTGGCGTTCTGGCCGGCCAATGCCTTGTGCCTTCAGCGGGAAGGCCACGTTCTCCAGCACCGTCAGGTGCGGCAGCAGCCCGAAGTTCTGGAACACCATGCCCATCTTATGGCGCCGGATCTCGATCAGCTCCCTGGGGGCGACCTTGAGCAGGTCGGTGCCGTCCAGCATCACCTGCCCGGCCGAGGGCTCGACCAGGCGCGAAAGGCAGCGCAGCACGGTGGACTTGCCGGAACCCGAGAGCCCCATGATCACGAAGATCTCGCCGGTCTCGACCTGGAAGCTCACATCGGCGACGGCGGGGATGTGGCGCTCGTGGCGCATGCGCTCGGCCAGTTCGACGGCGTTGAGGGTGTAGCCCTCGGCATCGAAGTAGTAGTCCGGGTCGTGCCCATAGACCTTCCAGAGGTTCCGGCAGGAGAGCTTGGTCTCGCCGGAGAGCCGGGCCGGCCCGGCCGGGCGTGGCAGGTCGACGACGTTCTTGCCGGTCTCCATCGCTCAGAGGTCCAGCACCAGGCGCGGCGACTTCGACCGCGAGCAGCAGAGGGTCATGTAGTCGTTCTCCGCCTTCTCCGCGTCGGTCTGGACGCGGTCACGGTGGTCGGGGATGCCGTCGCGAACGCCGGTCATGCAGGACCCGCAGAGGCCCTCCTCGCAAAGCTTCGGCACCGCGATCCCGGCCTCGGCCAGCACGCTGAGGATGCTGCGATCGGCCGGGATCTCGAACACCCGGCCGCTGCTGGCCAGTTCCACCGCGAAGGGCCTCTCGGCACCTTGATAGAGCGACGCCTCGGGATCGGCCGCGAAGTATTCGACGTGGACCGCCTCCTGCGGCCAGTGCGCTGCGGCTGCCCGAAAGGCCTTGATCAAGCCCTCCGGTCCGCAGCAGTAGGTGTGAGTGCCGGGCTGCCGCTGCCGCAGCAGGGCCTGGAGATCGAATCCCTTCGCCGGATCGCCCTCGTCGTGAACCAGGACCACGCGGCCGGCGAAGGGGGGCCGGCTCAGGAGCGCGCGGAAGGCCGTCCGCTCGGCCGTGCGGGTGCAGTAGTAAAGCCGATAGTCCGCAGCCTGGCGCTCCAGGCTATAGGCCATGGCCAGCAGCGGCGTGATGCCGATGCCGCCGGCGACCAGCAGGTGCCGCTCGGCCTCGGCGGCCAGCGGAAAGTGGTTGCTCGGCTCGGCGATCTCGACCCAAGTGCCCTCGCGCCAGTTCTCGAAGATCCAGGCGGAGCCGCCACGCCCCGCCGCCTCCCGCAGCACCGCGATCAAGTAGCGGCTGCGGTCGGCGGGATCGCTGGCGATCGAGTAGTGGCGGACCAGGCCATTGCCGAGAAAGACGGCGACGTGCGCCCCGGCGCTGACCGGCGGCAGCCGCCTGCCCTCCCCCGGCACCAGTTCGAAGGACCTGATGTCCGGCGCCTCCTCGACGACGCGCCGGATCCTCAGCGTCAGCGGCATGATTCCCTCCGGCCCCACTGCCGCTAGACCAGGCCCTTGCCGCCGGCCTTGGGGTCGAGTTCGGCGCCCAAGGCGTCCACCACCATCTTCTGGAAATGATGGACTGCATGCTCGCTGAGCTCGGTCAGGCCCTGGTCGACGACGAAGCGGCCCTGGTTGTAGCCCTTGGACTTCAGCCCCTTCTGCACGCTCTCGCAGAGACCGATGTCCTCCGGCTGCAGGACATCCTTCTGGTAGTCCATGGCGTCCTTCAGCTGCTTGCTGGGCGTGGGCGTGGGGATGAACCAGTCCTGGTACTCGATGCAGCGGTCCGGTCCGTCCGGGATCATCTGCAGGACCGAGATGTTGGGCTCGCCCGGATAGATCCAGATCGTCAGGTTCGGCCAGACGAACCAGCCGGCATAGCCGAAGTCGACATCGCCCTTCTTGAAGCTGTAGGCCGAGCTTTCGGTGGTTCGCGCCTGGCCGGAGCAGTGGCTGGAGTAAATCCCGCTGGCCCTGGAGCGGTAGCTCTCCATGTCCACCAGGTTCACGAAGTCCTTGTGGGCCGGGTCGCAATGATAGCATTCGAGGAAATTGTCGACGAGGACCTTCCAGTTGGCCTCGACGTCGTAATGGTCGCGCTGGGCAAAGGTCAGCTCGTCCACCTTGGGTCCGTAGTGGCGGATCTCCGCCTCCAGGTTGCCCGTCTGCTCGGCGAAGGGGATGGCGTCCGGGTCCAGGTTGATGAAGACCAGGCCGCAGAACTCCTCGACCCGGACCGGCTTCAGGGCGAAGTCGCAGGCATCGAAGCCCTTCATGGTCTCGGTGTTGCGGGCACTGCGGAGCTTGCCCTTATGGTCGTAGGCCCAGGCGTGATAGGGGCAGGTGATCATCGCCTTCTTGCCGGCGCCCTGCAGCAGTTCGTGTCCGCGGTGCTGGCAAACGTTGTAGAAGGCATTCAGCGACCCGTCCCGCGCCCGCACCACGAAGACGCTCTGCTCGTGGATCGTGGCGGTGATGTAGCAGCCGGGCTCCGCAAGCTGGCTCTTGTGCCCGGCGTACCACCAACTGCGATAGAAGATCGCCTCCTTCTCCAACGCGTAGATCTGCGGATCGAAGTAGAAGCGCGCCGGCATGGTGAAGGACTCGGCAGCAGAGGACACGAAAGGGGCATCGTCGCTCTGCAGACGCAGGACAGGATGGGACATGGTCGGTCACTCCCGGAATCAGGCTGTTGATTGGACTGTGGGATTGGGGGACCGACGCAGAGGCCGGCCGTGGTTCCGCGTCAGGACGAGGCTTGCACCCAGGGCTTCCAGACCGCCTCGTGCGTGTTCATCCACTCGCCGACGACCGCATCCATGTCGCGTCCCTGCTGGTCGATCTCGACCACCATGGCGCTCTGCTCCTTGCCGTCCAGGGAGAACTGCTCCAGCACCTTGTATGCGGCCGGCCACTTGGTGGCCATGCCGGACCAGGCGCCCTTGTCGACGGCCGCCTGCTCGAAGGCGCAGTCGCCGGTGGCGTCGGGGTTCGGACCCCAGGCCGGGTCGGTCAGGCAGGCCGGCTCGAAGGCCGGGGTGATCTCGACCCAGCCAAGCTCGTACTCGTTGTGGATCCAGTGCGGCTGCCAGAACATCAGCACCAAGGGCTTCTTCTGCGCGAAGGCCGCCTTGATCTCTGCCACCATGGCGCCCTCGCTGCCGGCGGCGACACCTTTGAATGGCAGGTCAAGCGCGGCGATCGCATCGATCGTCCGGGTCCCCCAGTCTGCCGGGTAGGCCAGGATGCGGCCCTTGGGAAAGGTTTCCCCGGTGGCGGTCAGGTCCTTGCAGGCGACCAAGGCATCCAGGCTCGGAAGCCCCGGGCAGAGCTCCTCCATGTACTTAGGATAGGCCCAGCCCTCGAAGTTGTTCAGGCCCAGGCTGCCGAGGTTGACCATGGTCCCGTCGGCGATCGCGTTGGGCCAAGCCTCGCCCACGAGATTGCTCCAGATCTCCGGCTGTACCGTGATCTCTCCCTCGGAGAGGGCGGTGAACTGAGGGATCGAGCCGGCAGTGACGTACTCCACCTCGTAACCCATCGACTGGTAGATCTTTCCAAGCAGGGTCGCGGTCACGTTCTGACCGGTCCACTCGTTCAGCGCGATCTTGATCGGATCGGGAGACTCCGGCACCTCGCCCGCCACAGCCCCCGTCCAGGCCGTGAGCCCAATCAGGGCAGCCGGTAGAATCATCTTCAAAGGTTTGCAGATCATAAAACTTCCCTTTCGCTAGCGTTGCACCACCGCGGCAATTGGCTTGCTTCGATTCTTTTGATTGATAAGAAGCTAAACTGATTGAAACTCAGTGCAAAACAGCGTTTTCTAATGGGTACTGATAAGGAGTCGTAATGGAACGCTATCCGACCCGTTTGCCGCCACTCGACTCTCTGGTGCCCTTCGAGGCGGCAGCGAGGCTGCAGAGCTTCACCGCCGCAGCACGCGAGCTCAGCATCTCGCAGTCAGCGGTAAGCCAGCAGATCCGGAACCTGGAGGCGAGCCTGGGGGTGGCGCTTTTCGACCGGGTCGGACGACGGGTGCAGCTCACCCACCTGGGCAAGGAGTTCCAGCACACCGTGGCCCGCGCCCTCTCTCACATCGCCAACGCGACGACGGAGCTGCGCAGCACACGGGGCCGGCCGCGGGTGACCCTGGCCGCCGACCAGTCGATCGCCTGGCTGTGGCTGATGCCGCGGCTGCCGATGTTCCAGCGGGCGCACCCGGAGGTCGCGGTCCGCATGATCGCCTCCGACATCGAGGCGGACTGTGTGAACGACGCCGTCGACATCGCCATCGTGCATGGGGACGGTACCTGGCCCGGCTTCCACGCCAGCCAGCTCTTCGCGGAAGAGGTCTTCCCGGTCTGCAGCCCCGGCTACCTGGCGCAGGCCCCCGTCCTGAAGCGGGCCGAGGACCTGCCGCAGCACCGCCTGCTGCACCTGGAGGACGACCACTGGGAGTGGATGACCTGGCGCATGTGGTTGACCGAAAAGGCGGTCAAGCTACCCAGTACGACGCACGGCCTGGTGATCAACAGCTATCCTCTGGTGATCGAGGCGGCCAAGAAAGGTCAGGGCCTGGCGCTAGGCTGGCGCGGCCTGGTCGACAGCGAGATCGAGAGCGCTGCCCTGGTCCGCCCGCTCGAGGAGTCGGTTTGCACCCGCTTCGGCTATCACCTGGTCCGCCCGGCCAACAGGGAGCCCAAGCCGGAGACCGAGACGCTTATGCACTGGCTGCTGGCGGCGCAGGGATGACTGTCGGATTGCCCCTGTGGAAGTTCTAGCCGGACTGCCGCTGCGCTTGTCAATGTAGAGCGGTCCTCCATCCACCTTCCAAAGGACGGCGCCACGAGCACAAGACATGCACACCCGCGGCGCCGATACCCCTAACCCTCAGCCGCCTCGCCCGCTAGATAGCGGAAGATCTCCGTGTGGTCGGCGCCGGCCTCCAGCTTGGCCTTGGCCTCGGTCCAGCGGTCGGCCTCCTCCTCGAGCGGCGGCAGGGCGAGGCCTAGGTCCTGGGCCAGGTCGGCGGCAGCGCGCAGGTCCTTCGCCATCAGGTCCAGGGCGAAGCCGGAATCGTAGGTCTCCGGAATGATGAAGCTGTGGAACTTACGCTCGGTCGCGTTGTTGCGGCCGGTCGAGGCGTTGATCGTATCGATCATCACCGAGGGGTCGAGGCCGAAGCGCTTGCCCACCTGCAAGGCAACGCAGGCAGCCGTCAGGCCCGCAGCCGAGACGTAGTTGTTGAGCGCCTTCAGCGCGTGCCCGGAGCCGAGCGGGCCGGTGCGGAAGACCTTGCCCATGGACTCCAGTGCCGGCTGCACCCGGTCCATCGCCGTGCTGTCGTCGCCGCCCAGCATGATCGCCAGTTCGCCGCTCACCGCCCGCTTGACCCCGCCGGAGACCGGCGCATCCAGCAGGGTGGCACCGTAGGTCAGCAGTTCGGCACCGCTCTGCTTGGTAATCGGCGGGTAGGAGGAGCTCATGTCCACCACCACCGCGCCCTTGGGCAGGCTGCGGGTCAGGCAGTCGCCCTCGCCGAAGAGCACGCTGCGGACCACATGGGCGTTCGGCAGCATAGCGATGACCAGGTCGGCGTCCTCGGCCGCCTCGGCCAGGCTCTTGGCGACCGACCCGCCGGCCGCCTCTGCGGCGGCGGTTGCCACCTCGGTACGCAGGTCGAACAGGGAGAGCGACCCCACGACCTTGGCAAGGTGAGCCACCATGGGCGCACCCATGTTGCCCAGGCCGACGAATGCGGCCTTGGAAATCTCAGACATTCAGGAACCTCAGGCTGCAGCGTCGCTCGGTGCGGCTGTGGAGAGCGGAAGGTCGGTCACCAGCATCGCGCCGGGCCGATGGGTGATCGCAAGCGGCAGCTTGGCCGCCTGCAGGGCCATCTGCGGGGTCACCCCGCAGGCCCAGAAGACCGGCACCTCGTCGGGCTCGATCCGGGTCACGTCGCCGAAGTCCGGCTTGGCAATGTCGGCGATGCCGATTGCGGCCGGGTCGCCCGCGTGCACCGGTGCGCCGTGCGCGTTCGGCGCCATCGCAGTGATGCGGTGCGCCTTGGCGACCTCCTCGGCCTTGATCGGCCGCATCGAGACCACCATCGGTCCGGAGAAGGGGCCGGCCGCCTTGGTCTCGATCGAGGTCACGAACATGGAGACGTTACGTCCTTCCTCGATATGGCGCAGGCGGATGCCCGACTCCATCAGCGCCGCCTCGAAGGAGAAGGAGCAGCCGATCACGAAGGAGACCATGTCGTCCTGCCAAAGGTCGGCGACATGGTCGACCTCGGCGGTGAGCTTGCCATCATGCCAGACCCGATAGCCCGGCAGATCGCAGCGGATATCGATGTCGTGGCCCAGTTGCGGCAGCGCCGGGTCGCCCGGCTGCGACATGCCGACCAGGGGACAGGGATCGGGATTGGCCCGGCAGAAGGCCTCGAAGTCGCCGGCGTGGGCGGCCGGCAGGATCACCAGGTTGCCCTGCAGGTTGCCCAGCGCCAGGCCGGAGGTATGCGGCGGCCCCTCGCCTGCCCGCGCCTGCAGACGGACCCGGCGTCCGTCCGCGGCGGCCTGTTCGCGAAGATCCATGTCTCTTCTCCCTATCCGAAGACCTGCGGCAGCCAGAGCGCGATGCCCGGAAAGACCACGAGCAGCAGCACCATCACCAGCATCATGATGACGAAGGGGACGGCGCCGGCGATCACCTCGCCGATCTCGCCGTCGGTGCGCACCGACTGCACCACATAGAGATTCACGCCGACCGGCGGCGTGATCAAGGCCAATTCCAGCAGCAATGTCAGGACAATGCCGAACCAGACCAGGTCGAAGCCCATGTTGGCGACGATCGGCGCGATGATCGGCGTGGTGATGACCAGCATCGACAGGGTCTCCATGAAGAAGCCCAGCACCACATAGATGCCGATCAGCAGGAACAGGGTCTCGTAGGGGCTGAGCCCCAGTTCCTGGATCACCCCGAAGATCGCATCGGTCAACCCGACCATCGACAGCGAGAAGTTCAGGAAGGACGCAGCCAGGATGATCAGCATGATCATCGCGGTGGTCTTCATCGCCCCTTCCAGCGCGTCCTTGAAGCGCGACCAGGTAAGCTCGCCCTGCCAGAAGCCCAGAACCAGCGAGACCACGACGCCGAGCGAGGCGGCCTCGGTCGGGGTTGCCCAACCGGCGTAGATCGAGCCGACCACGGCCATGAACAGCAGCAGCGGCGGAATCAGGTCTGGCAGGACGGCGATGCGGTGACTCCAGGTCACCTTCTGCTTCGGCTCGGCCAGTTCGGGCCGGCGCATACAGAAGACGGCGATCAACACCATGAAAAGCAGCGCCAGCGCAAAGCCAGGGATGAAACCGGCGAGGTAGAGCTTCGGCACCGAGGTGTTGGTCAGCAGCCCGAAGATGATCAGGTTGATCGAGGGCGGGATCAGGATGCCCAGGGTGCCGCCGGCCGCGATCGAGCCCAGAAAGAGCTTGGGAGCATAGCCGCGCCGCTTGATCTCCGGCACGGCCACCGTGCCGATGGTGGCCGCGGTGGCGACGCTGGAGCCCGAGTTGGCGGCGAAGAGCGCGCAGGTGCCGATGTTGGCGTGCATCAGGCCGCCCGGCAGCCAGGAGAGCCAGGCGGCGATGGCGTCGTAGACCCGCTTGGCGATGCCGGCACGCACCAGCAGCTCGCCCATCAGCACGAAGAGCGGGATGGCAACCAGCAGGAAGTCGACCGAGGTCTGCCAGATCACCTCGGCGACCGCGCGGTCGAGCGGCATGAAACTGTACTGCTCGCCCAAGGCGAGACCGAGCATGCCGAGCGATCCGGCCACCGGAACGCCGATGACCAGCAGGCCCAGCAGAACAACGAGAGCGAAGGCAATCATCGTCGGGTCCCCGCCTAAGAAAGATGGGAGAGGTCTTCGATCCCCTCCTCCAGCTTGGTGGTGATGCGCCGGAAGACCTGGAGCAAGCCGGCCAGGGTCGCAGCCGCCAGGCCAATCGCCCAGAGGCTTTGCGGGATGGCGAGCGGGGTCTGCAGCGGCGTCACCGCATGGGAACCGGTCTCGAAGGAGGTCCAGGCCATCTGCAGGGCGCGCCAGGCCAGGACGCCCAGAAAGAACACCAGAACCAGATTGCCCAGCCGCAGGATCCAGGACCGGAAGCCGCGGGGTATGGTGTTCACCAGCGCCTCGATCCTGACGTTGCCGTCACTCAGCATCACGTGCGGCAAGGCCCAGGCCACCGCCACCGCAAAGAGATAGCTGGAAATCTCGTCGGCACCGCCGATCGAAACGTTGAAGATGTTCCGCAAGATCAATTCCAGGGTCACGATCAGCGCCGCCGCGAAGATCAAGACTCCACCGAAGATCGTGCCGAACCGCGCCACCCTTTCCACGCTGATCTAGCCTCCACCCTACCCGCGCCGTTCCGCGGGGTTTGTTTGTCCAGCCCCGTTTCGGGGTCAGGACTCCATCACACCTCCCATGAGCAAAGCGGCGGCACACTCGACCGATCGAGCTGCCGCCGCCGCTCGCCCTCCCTTTCAGGAAGGCAATTGCACACCTAGTTGACCGGCGCCTCCAGACCGACGACCGGTCCGACGGTCGCGTTCCAGTTCTTGGCGCAGTCGGCGCCGCAGCGCTCGGCCCACCGCGGCAGCACCACGGTCTTCAGGATCTCCTCACGCTTGGCGAGGTCCTGCTCGTCGGGCTCCACCAGGGTCATGCCACCGGTGGGTCCCAGATCGCAGGGACCGGAGGTGCCGCAGGCGATACCGACATCGTTCTCGGCGATCACGATCTTCCAGGCGTTGTCCTCGAACTTCTTCATCTCGTCGAGCATGAAGGCCTGGGTCTCTTCGTTGAGGCTGTTCCAGGTGTCCAGGTTCACCGCGGTGAAGGTCATGGTGTAGCCGACCGGCAGATAGAAGGCAGTATTGGCCACCTCGTACCACTTGGCGAGATAGGCCGGCATGGTGCCGGTGATGCCGCAATCGACCACCTTCTTCTGCAGCGAGGGCACGACCTCGGCGAAGGTGATGGTCACCGGCGTGCCACCCAGCCCCTCGACGAAGTCACCCTGCGACGCACCCTGGACGCGGACCTTCGCGCCCTGCAGGTCCTCCGTGCCCTTGATGTCTTCCCGGCAGTAGAAGGCCTGGGTCGGGAAGGGGTAGATGTTCAGCAGCTTGGCGTTGTAGAGCCGCCCGAAGGCCTCGTCCAAGGTCTCCTTGTAGGCATCGCCGATCTTGCGCGCGGTATCGAAATCGCGGGCCACACCGGCCAGGTCCACGCCCTCGATGACCGGGTCCTCGGCCACGTAGATCGGCAGCGCGTGGGCGAAATCGAAGATACCGAGGCGCAGCAGGCGCATGATCTCGAAGCCCTTGAGGCCCAACTCCGTCATCGGCTTGGCGTCCGCCGTCAGCCGGCCACCGGAATCGGCCGGCAGCGTATCCTGCCAGAAGGGCTTCTCGATGCCCTTCCAGTTGGTCAGGCTGCCGAAGCTGCCGACCACCTTGAAGCTCTTCTCGGTCAGTTCCGCGGCCGCCGGCCCGGCCAGGCCCACGCTCACGCCGAGGGCCAGCGCACAGAGTCCGGCCTTGGCCCGCATTGAAACACCCATCTTGCATGCCTCCCCTGCCCGATCGTTACGCCGGGCAACAAACGACGACTGGACGACCGCTGCCCCCTTTGTCGGAGGGGACAACGTCGAAAGGAGCTGGATCGTAAGACAATCCCGCGCGCAAGGTCCAGTCTCTATTGGATTCTTCGCCGCGCGCCGGACGCTTCCGCCGCTGCTATTCCGGAACCACGTCATCCTTGTCGCCCAGCCGCACGCCCGAATAGGGAGGCTGCGCATTAAGTCGCTCGATCTCCAGCAGGATCCCGCTGTGGTCGACGCGTGGACCACGGGTCTCGACCAGCTTGGCGTAGAGCGCCTCCATGGCCTCGGCCAAGGGCAGGTGGAGGCCCAGGTCCTTCGCCTCGTCCAGCACGTTACGCAGGTCCTTCAGGTGCACCTGCGCGGCCGCCCCCGGCAGGAAGCGCCGTTCGATCATACGCTCGCCGTGGATCTGCAAGACCAGGCTGTCGGCGAGACCGCCGCGCAGCGCCTGCTGCACCGCCGCCGGATCGGCACCGCCGGCCGCGGCCAGCAGGAAGCCCTCGGAGACGGCACCGATCGCCAGCGCGACGATGATCTGGTTGGCGAGCTTCGCCACCTGCCCCGCCCCGGCCGGGCCCACCGCTGTCGGCCGGCCCAGGTGCTGCAGCAGCGGCAGGCCGATCTCCAGCGCCTTGGGGCTGCCGCCCACCATGATCGCCAGGCTGGCCGCCTCTGCCCCGCTGGGGCCGCCGGAGACCGGCGCGTCGAGTGCCCTCCGCCCCATCGCCTCCAGCCGCAAGGCATGGGCGCGTGCCTCCTTCGGCGCGATCGAGGAGCAATCGATCAGCAGGCCGCCCGGCGCCAGCGCCTCGGCCGCACCCTGCTCGAACAGGACCTCGGCGACCGCCTTGCCGTCGGTCAGCATGGTGAAGAGGACTTCGGCACCGGAGGCCGCGGCCGCCGGTGTCGTCGCCACCGACGCCCCCTCGCCTCCCAGGGCCTCCGCCTTGCCGGGTGAGCGGTTCCAGACCGACAGCTCGTGGCCTGCCTGCAGCAGGTGGCGGGCCATGGGCAAGCCCATGATCCCCAGTCCGAGAAAGGCGATCCGCATCTCTTGTCTCCCAGCTCTTCTCTTGGGCTAAAGATGGCTGCCCAGCACGCGGCCCGCCAGATAGAGCGACCCGCAGATCAGCACCCGCGCCGGACCCGGTTTGTCCGCCAGGGCGACCAGAGCCTGGTCGAGGCTGGCCCTGGCGACGGCACCGGGTGCCGCCGCCGCGGCCTGCTCAGCGGTCAAGGAGTTGATCTCGCCGGGGATCGCAATCGCCTGCAGGCTAGCCGCGTGCGGCACCAGTGGCGCCAAAAAGTCGGCCGCGGCCTTGGTGTTGAGCAAGCCGTAGACGATGTGCGTCGGTCGGTCGGTCCAACCTTCGAGCTCGGCGCCGAGAACCTGCCCGGCCGCAGCGTTGTGGCCGCCGTCCAGCCAGATCTCCCAGCCGGCCGGTACCTTCGCAGTGTGCGCGCCGGGTCCCAGGCGCTGCAGGCGCGCCGGCCACTCCATCCGCGCGAGCCCGGCGGCCGCATCCAAGGTCAGTGCGGGATTGGCCGCGGCCAGCGCCTGCGCCGCCGCCAGGGCCGTGGCCGCGTTCTCGACCTGATGCGCGCCCCGCAAGGCCGGCCGCGGATAGTGGCGGCCTTCGAACAGCAGGCCGTCGTCCTCGGGCCCGAAGTGCCACTCGCGGCCGGCGCGCAGCAGCGGCGCCCCGACCGCTTCGGCCTGGCGCTCGATCACCGCCAGCGCGCGCGGGTCCTGCGGCGCGATCACCGCCGGGACCTGTTGCTTCAAGATGCCGGCCTTCTCGAAGGCGATCTCCTCCAGGCTCTCGCCCAGGTACTGCTGATGATCCAGCGAGACCGGGGTGATGACCGAGAGCGCCGGACGGGCGATCACGTTGGTCGCGTCCAGCCGGCCGCCCAGCCCGACCTCCAGCAGCAGCAGGTCGGCCGGCACCCGCGAGAAGGCCAGCAGCGCCGCCACGGTGGTCACCTCGAAGAAGGTGATAGGATCGGGGCCGTTTATCGCCTCGCAGTGCTCCAGCAGGGCGACCAGTTCGTCCTCTGAGATGAGGTCGCCGGCGAGGCGGATTCGTTCGTGGAAGCGCACCAGATGGGGCGAGGTATAGACGTGGACCCGCAGGCCGGCGGCCTCGGCCATGGCACGCAGGCCGGCGATCACCGAGCCCTTGCCGTTGGTGCCCGCGACATGCACCACCGGCGGCAGGCGGTCCTGCGGATTGCCGACCAGGTCCAGCAGGCGCCAGACCCGGTCCAGGGTCAGGTCGATAATCTTGGGGTGCAACCGGGTCAGACGGTCGAGAACCCTGTCGCTGCCGGCAGCCGGCTCGGCCACCGCGAGGTCAGTCATCCTTGGTGTCGTCTTTCGTGGCCTCGGCGGGCTCCTCGGTCTTGGGCTTGGCTTTGATCTTGTCCTTGCCCTCCGGGCTCGGCAGTGCCTTGATCTCCGGCATCACCAACGGCTCGGTCAGCAGAGAGATGACACGCGCCAGCGTTTCCTTCAGCGCGCGCCGCGGCACCACCATGTCGACCATGCCGTGGTCAAGCAGGTACTCGGCCCGTTGGAAGCCTTCCGGCAGCTTCTCGCGGATGGTCTCCTCGATCACCCGCTGGCCGGCGAAGCCGATGACCGACCCGGGCTCGGCCAGGGTGATATCGCCCAGCATGGCAAAGGAGGCGGTGACCCCGCCGGTGGTGGGATCGGTCAGTAGAACCAGGTAGGGCAGTCCAGCCTCGCGCACCTTCTGCACCGCGATGGTGCTGCGCGGCATCTGCATCAGCGAGAGGATGCCCTCCTGCATGCGCGCACCGCCGGAGGCCGGAATCGCCAACAGCGGCGCCTTCTTACTGACCGCGAGATCGGCCGCCTGCAGGATGCCGTCGCCGACCGCGATGCCCATGGAACCGCCCATGAAGGCGAAGTTGAAGGCGGCCACCACCAGCGGCCGGCCGTCCACCGTGCCGTCGGCAACCAGTAGGGCGTCCTTCTCGCCGGTCTTGTGCTGAGCGTCCTTCAGCCGGTCGGTGTAGCGCTTCTGGTCGCGGAACTTCAGCGGATCGACCACGCAGTCGGCCAGCGGATGGTAGGTGATCGAGCCCGGGTCGAAGATCAGCTCCAGCCGAGCCCGCGCGCCCAGGCGCATGTGATGATTGCAGCTGGTGCAGACGCGGTGGTTGGCGGTCAGCTCCCGATGGAAGATCATGCTGCCGCAGGAATCG
Organism: Rhodospirillaceae bacterium N.6G; assembly: GCA_046233115.1. Classification (GTDB taxonomy): domain Bacteria; phylum Pseudomonadota; class Alphaproteobacteria; order Kiloniellales; family JACOMY01; genus JACOMY01. The sequence continues at coordinate 304,507 of JBJXHM010000004.1, forward strand.
CACTTTTCCCACAGGTTGTCGGCCTGATCGCCGGGCTTCTCCACCAGGGCCCGGATCTTCGGGCGAACATAGTTGGTGATCCAGTTCATCGGCCTTCTCCTCGCGCCAGGACAGCCCGTCTCAGCAAACGCTCAAACACACCACTCTAGAGCACTAATATATAACGACAATCGCTGCCGCATCCGATTTCGCCGAGGCGCGACTCGGGCTAGCCCCGCGTCCCCTTGGCCAGATCCCGCACGAAGGCGAGCGCATCCTCGACCAGGTTCGGCTTGGCCTTGCCCTGCTCGTCCAGGCAGGCGCGCATCTTGTCCACCAGCGCCGAGCCCACGACCGCGGCGTCGGCAACCGACACGGTCTCGGCCACGTTCTCGCCGGTCTTGATGCCGAAGCCGACGGCGACCGGCAGGTCGCTGTGCCGCTTCAGGCGCGCGACGGCCTTCTCGATCGCCTCGCGGCTAGCCGACTTGGTGCCGGTGATGCCCATGATCGAGACATAGTAGATGAAGCCCGAGGTGTGCTTCAGCACGGTGGGCAGGCGCCTGTCGTCGGTGGTCGGCGTCGCCAGGCGGATCCAGTGCAGGCCGGCGTCGATCGCTGGCTGGCAGAGCTCCTCGTCCTCCTCCGGCGGCAGATCGACGATGATCAGGCCGTCGATGCCGATCTCGGCACAGCGCGCCAGGAACTTGTCCACGCCCATGTGATAGATCGGGTTGTAGTAGCCCATCAGCACCAGCGGCGTCTCCTGGTCCTCGGCGCGGAAGGCGGCCGCCAGGTCCAGGGTGCCTGCCAGGGTCATCCCGGCCTTCAGCGCCCGCAGCGAGGAGGCCTGGATCGCCGGCCCGTCGGCCATGGGGTCGGAGAAGGGCATGCCCAGCTCGATCACGTCGGCGCCAGCCGCCGGCAGCCCCTTGACCAGGGCGAGCGAGGTCTCCGGATCGGGATCGCCGGCAGTGACGAAGGTGACCAGGCCGCCGCGGCCCTCCTGCTTCAGCGCCGCGAAGCGACGCTCCATACGCGACTGACCGCTCACAGCTTCACTCCCAGATGCTCGGCCACCGAAAAGACGTCCTTGTCGCCCCGCCCACAGAGGTTCATCACCATCAGGTGGTCCTTCGGCAAGGTGGGGGCGAGCTTGGCCACGTGGGCCAGCGCGTGCGAGGGCTCCAGCGCCGGGATGATGCCCTCCATCGCGGTGCAGAGCTTGAAGGCCTCCAACGCCTCCTTGTCGGTCACCGAGACGTACTCGGCCCGTCCGACATCCTTCAGCCAGGCATGCTCCGGCCCTATGCCGGGATAGTCCAGGCCGGCCGAGATCGAGTAGGCGTCCTTGATCTGGCCATCGTCGTCCTGCAGCAGGTAGGTGCGGTTGCCATGCAGCACGCCCGGCTCGCCGCCGGTCAGGGAGGCCGCATGCTCGCCGGTCTCGATACCGTGGCCGGCGGCCTCGACGCCGATGATGCGCACCGACTCGTCGTCCAGGAAGGGATGGAACAGGCCCATGGCGTTGGAGCCGCCGCCGATGCAGGCGACCAGGCTGTCCGGCAGGCGTCCCTCGGCCGCGTCCATCTGCACGCGCACCTCGTTGCCGATCACCGACTGGAAGTCGCGCACCATCGCCGGATAGGGATGCGGGCCGGCGACCGTGCCGATGATGTAGAAGGTGCTCTCTACGTTGGCGACCCAGTCGCGCAGGGCGTCGTTCATCGCGTCCTTCAAGGTACCGGTGCCGCTGGTGACCGGCACCACCTCCGCCCCCAGCAGCTTCATGCGGAAGACGTTGGGCGCCTGGCGGGCGACGTCGGTCTCGCCCATGTAGACCACGCAAGGCAGGTTGAAGCGGGCACAGACCGTGGCCACCGCGACGCCGTGCTGGCCGGCACCGGTCTCGGCGATGATCCGGGTCTTGCCCATGCGCTTGGCCAGCAAAATCTGGCCCAGGCAGTTGTTGATCTTGTGGCTGCCGGTGTGGTTGAGCTCGTCGCGCTTGAAGTAGAGCTTGGCACCGCCGAAGTGCTCGGTCAGGCGCTCGGCGAAGTAGAGCGGGCTCGGCCGGCCGACGTAGTGGTCCAGCAGCCAGCGCATCTCCTCATGGAAGCTCGAATCCTTCTTGGCGGCCTCGTAGGCCTGCTCGAGGTCGAGGATGAGGGGCATGAGGGTCTCGGCGACGAAGCGACCGCCGAAGAGGCCGAAATGGCCGCGCTCGTCGGGACCGCTGCGAAAGGAATTACGTACTGACATGGATCTCGTCTCTGTTTGATGCGGGCGGAGAGTGCACCAGAGCGGGCGGCCGTTCAATGGAGTCCGGCGCAGCACCAGCCCTACAATCTCGCTATCTGAGGGGTCGTGCTCGGTGTGGGGTCTGTCAGGCGCTTCGCCATCGCGGCGGATGGCTGCCCAGCGGCACCGCCGGCAGATCCCAATGCGGCGCGGCACCCTCGATCCTGCCGGCATGCGCGATGGCCGAGAGCCGACCGAAGGGGCTGTCGCTCTCTTCCAGGATCTCGGCGAGCGTCCCACGCTCCATGTCGGGCGTCAGCAGCGCGTCCTGGCGGCCCAGACTGCGTAGCCAGTGCCCGGTGCGGGCGAGCGAGACCTTGACCAGCCAGGAGCCGCCCTCCTGGGCGCGGCGGGCCAGCGCCGTCATGACACCGAGCGCCAGCAGGTAGCCGGTTCCGTGGTCCAGCACCTGGCAGGGCAAGGCCAGCGGCCCGTCCTTGCCCGCGGCCTCGGCTTCGGCCCGATTGAAGCCGGTCGCGGTCTGCACCAGGGAATCGAAGCCGCGCTTGCCGGCCCAGGGGCCGGTCTCGCCATAGGCGGAGAGTGCGGCGTAGACGATACCGGGGCGACGTTCCGCCACCTCCTCCGGTCCGAAGCCCCTGGCCGCCAGCGCACCGGGCCTGTAGGCCTGCACGAAGGCGTCCGCATCCTCCAGAAGGTGCGAGACGCCCGCCCGGCCCCCCTCCTCCCGCAGATCCAGCGCTGAGGAGAGCTTGCCGCGGCCTGTGTCCATCACCAGCGGCGGGAAGTGGGGCAGATGGGCGGCCTGAACCCGCATCACCTCGGCGCCGTGGGCGGCCAGGCAGCGTCCGGCCACCGGGCCGGCGATCACCCGAGTGAGGTCCAGGACCCTCACGCCATCCAGAGGCCGCGCGGCCGGGGCCAAGGGCTCCGGCTCGGCATCGCCGATCCGCTCGATCGAGACCAGCGGACGTGCCGCGACGGCGCTTGACTGGGGATGGGCGTCCCACTCCTCGAAGCTACGCATCATCGCCACACAGAGACCGCGCGCCGTCGCCTCGGTCTCGAAGGCTTCCGCCCCCCAGTCCTGCAGCGCCTTCTCCACCGCCTCGCGTGCGTAGTCGCAGCCAAGCAGATCGAGGACGCCCGCGCGGTGATGCGGAAAGTTGGTGTGCAGCCTGACCCAGCGGCCGTCACCGCAACGGTAGGCGCCGGAGGTCTTGTCCCAGAGTTCGGGCGCAGCACCGCCATCGACCTCCAGATAGCGTTCGCTGCGGAACTCGGCGGCGGCATGGCGCAGGTCGACCGCAACCCCGGCAGCGCGGCCGCTGCGCAGCCTGAGCAGCTCGGAGGCCGCCAAGGTTGCAGCGGCGAGGCTGGCCTGCGCCGCCAGGCCGACCTTGAAGCTGGAGGGCAGCACCGGCTCGCTACCACTGAGGCGCAGACGGTCCAGCGCGTCCGGCGCGCCGTCCAGGCTTCTCCAGATATCGGCGATGCAGGCTGCCGCCTCTGCCGTCATGCTCTCCCTACTCCGCTGCTTCGCCTGCCGTCCTCCTTTCGGCCTGCAGGCGCCGGGCCACCGCCTGCGGCGAGCCGGTGCGTCGGGCCAGCAGGCTGTAGGCGACGGGGACGATATAAAGCGTCAGCGCGGTGGAGACCAGTACGCCGGCGAGGATGACGACACCGATGACGAAGCGGGTCTCCGCGCCGGCCCCACTGGAGAAGATCAGTGGCACGGCACCGGCGGCCGTGGTGACCGCCGTCATCAGAACCGGACGCAGGCGGGTCAGCGAGGCCTCGAACAGGGCGGTGTCGAAGGGGCGGCCGGCGTCACGGAGTTGGTTGGCGAACTCCACGATCAGGATGCCGTTCTTGGCGGCGAGCCCGATCAGCATGATCAGCCCGATCTGGCTGTAGAGGTTCAGGGTGCCACCCGTGAGATAGAGACCCAGGAGCCCCCCGCCGATCGCCAGCGGCACGGTCAGCATGATGACGAAGGGATGCACCCAGCTCTCGAACTGTGCCGCCAGGACCAGGAAGACAACCAGAATGCCGAGCACGAAGACGAAGAGCAGCGACTCCCCGGAGTCGCGCAGCTCCAGCGACTGGCCCTTGTAGTCGATGATCGCCTCTTCGGGCAGGTAGGTCTTGGCCAGGGTCTCCAGCCGGCTGAGCGCATCGCCCAGCGCCACACCATCGGCCAGGTTGGCCTCGATGGTGATCGAGCGCACCCGGTTGTAGCGGTTAAGCGCGTTGGAGGCGGCCGACTCCTTCACGTGCACCAGGTTGGAAAGCGGAATCAGCCGGCCCGAGCGCTCGGAGCGCACGTAGATGTTGGTCAGGTCGTTGGGCGTGCTCTGGCGGGCGCGGTCGCCCTCCAGGATCACATCGTATTCCTCGCCGGAATCGACGAAGGTGGTGACGCGGCGCGAGCCCAGCATGGTCTCCAGGGTCCGGCCGATCGACGAGACCGTGACCCCCAGCGCCGCCGCGCGGTCGTAGTCGATCTGGACCTCGAGCTGGGGCTTGGTTTCCTTGTAGTCGTAGTCGATGCCGATAAGGCCGGGATTGTCCTCCGCCAGATGCTGCAGGAGGATGTCGCGCCACTCCACGAGCTGCTCCCAGGTGCCGCCACCGATTACGAACTGGACCGGCTTCTGCACCCGCTGGCCAAAGCCCTGGCGCATCACCGGATAGGCGCTGACTCCCGGCAAGTCGGCCAGCTTGGCGCGGATCTCATTCATGAGCTCCCAGCCGCTGCGCCGCTTGGACCAATCGTTCAGCACCAGGATAGCGATCCCCTGGTTGAAGGTCTCGAAGGTACTGAAGGACCGCGGCAAGCGGACCAGCAGGCGGGTAACCTCACCCGCCTCGACATAGGGCATCAGCCGGCGCTCGACCTCGTCCATGTAGTCTTGCATGAACTCGAAGGTGGCGCCCTCCGGCCCGTTCACCATGACGAAGAAGGCGCCTCGGTCCTCCTTGGGCGCATACTCGCTGGGGATCTGGAGGTAGAGCCAGGCGGTGGCACCCAGCAGGGCGGCGAACAAGAGGCAGACCAGCAAACGGAATCGCAGGACCAGCGCGAGGCTCGCCCCGTAGACGCGCCGATGGACGCGGAAGACGGCGTCCACCACCTTGTGCAGCGCCCCCTCGCCTTCCCGCGACCCCAGAAGCTGCGAGGCCAGCATCGCCGAGAGGCTGAGCGCCACCACGCTGGAGAAGGCAACCGAGGCCGCCACGGTCAGCGCGAACTCGGAGAAGAGCCGGCCGACATTGCCTTGCAGGAAGGCGATGGGCACGAAGACGGCGATCAGCACCAGGGTGGTGGCGATCACCGCGAAGCCGACCTCGCGCGTGCCCTCGAAGGCCGCCACCAAAGGCGTCTCGCCGAACTGGAGGATTCGCCGGTGGATGTTCTCCAGCACCACGATGGAGTCGTCGACCACCAGCCCGATCGCCAGAACCATTGCCAGCAAAGTCAATAAGTTAATGGAAAAACCCAAGACCAGAAGCACGATGAATGTTGCGATCAGGGAGACCGGCACGGTCACCGCCGGCACCAGCATCGCGCGAAAGCTTCCGAGGAAGAGGAAGATCACCAGAACGACCAGGGCGATGGCGATGAAGAGGGTGTTGTAGACCTCGTTGATCGCCCCCTCGATGAAGACCGAGGTGTCGTAGCTCTGCGCGATCGCCATCCCCGCCGGCAGGGTCTTGTTCAGCTTCGCCGCCTCTTCCTTGGCCAGGCGTGCGACCTCCACCGTGTTGGCGGTGGACTGCTTGACGATGCCGATGCCCACCATCGGCACCTCGTTGCCGCGGTAAAAGCTGCGGTCGTCCACGGTGCCCAGTTCGACCTTGGCGACGTCGCGCAGCCGCACCAGATAGCCGTCCTCACCGCGGGCCAGCACCAGATCGGCGAAGTCGTCGGCGGTACGAAAGGAACGCTCGACCCGGACCCCGAATTGGGTCGCCTTCGACTCGATGGAGCCGGCCGGCAGCTCGACGTTCTCCGCACGCAGCGCTTCCTCGACGTCGTTGGCCACGAGGCCGCGGGCGGCCAGCGCTTGCCGATCCAGCCAGATCCGCATGGCATAGCTCTGCGCACCACTGACCCGCACGCGGGCCACGCCGTCGAGGATGGAGAAGCGGTCGACCAGGTAGCGCTCGGCATAGTCCGTCAGCTCCGGCACGCTCAGCCGGTCGCTGCTCAGATTGAGCCACATGATGACGTCCTGGTTGGAATCGACCTTCTGGATCTCGGGCGGGTCAGCCTCGGCGGGAAGGTTGTCCAGGATGCCGGAGATGCGATCGCGCACGTCGTTGGCAGCGGCATCGATGTCGCGGTTGACGTTGAACTCGATCACGACGTCAGAGCGCCCGTCGCGCGAGGTCGAAGTTATCTGCTTGATCCCCTCGACACCGGCGATGCGGCTTTCCACCAGCTCGGTGATGCGGCTTTCGACCACGTCCGCCGAGGCACCGGGATAGGTCACCTGGACCGAGACTATGGGCGGATCGACGTCGGGATACTCGCGCAGCGGTAGGCGCTCGTAGGCGACCAGGCCGAAGGCGATCAGCAGCAGGGCCAGAACGGCGGCGAAGACCGGGCGCTTGACCGAGGTATCGGAAAGCCACATGCCGCCGCGCCGCTCCCCCTAGGAACCCTTCTGCTGCAGGATGTCTCTAACGCTCTCGCCGGGCTTCTTCTCGGCGGCAATGGTGACGCGCTGGCCGGGACGCACCTTGGTAACGCCGTGGGTGATCACGAACTCGCCCTCATTGAGGCCGCTCAGGATCTCCACCTCGCCGGGTCGGCGGCCACCGACGGTGACCGCGCGCTGCTCCACCATCTCTCCGCCGTCCGGGGCAGCGTCGACCACGAAGACGTAGCTCTGCGCGGCACGCCGCACCAGCGCCTCTTCCGAGATCACCAGGGTGTCGCGAGGGTCGCGCAGCAGCACCACGCTCATCAGCAGGCCCGGCTTCAGCAACCCGTCAGGATTGGGGATCACCGCGCGGACCAGGAAAGAGCGTGTGACCGAATCGATCTCATTGTCGATGGAGGTCACCTGGCCATCGAACTCATGCTCGCCGAAGGCCGGTGTGGTGGCCCTGATCGGCAGGCCCGGGCGCACGCTGGTGAGGAAGGTGGCCGGCACCGCGAAGTCCAGCTTGACCTGGCTCACGTCCTTCAAGGTGGTGATCACCGTCCCCGGCTCGACCAGCGCGCCCACCGAGATGTTGCGCAGCCCCACCACCCCGGCGAAGGGGGCGATCACCAGACGGTCGTCCATCCGAGTCTGCACCGCCCGGTAGCGCGCCTGCGCGGTCTCGTACTCGCGCCGCCGCTCGTCGAGCTGGGCGCCGGTGGCATAGCCGCGGTCGGCCAGCGGGCGCACCCGCTCGTACTGGTCCTTGGCCTCGGCCAGGGTCGAGCGGGCTTCTTCCAGCAAGGCACTCTGCTCGTCGGAGGTCATCTCCGCCAGCACGTCACCCGCTTCCACCCGCTGTCCGCTGTCGAAGTGCAAAGCGACGATGCGTTCCGTGACCTTGGCGGTCAGGTCGACGCTCTCGTTGGCCAGCAGGGTGCCCAGCGCCTCTACCTGGTCCTCGAAACGGTCGATGCGCGCCTGCTCGACGATGACCTGGACCGGCTGCTGAGCAGCCAGCGGGCCGGCGAGCAGCAGGCACGAGAGAAGACAGGCCGCAAGGGCCCGGCCCCGCCGAAGCGAGTCCGCTTTGATCGATCGCATGCTCATCCCTGATGACATGGTCCGTGCAGCCCGCCCGGCAATGGCCTTCGTAGCCCCGCAATCTGCGCGACAATGATGGAGAAAGTTTGTGTCATGGCACAAGCGCCACGCCGGAAGCGGAATTTGCGCCTGTCGGCGAAAGTTGCACGAGAAGGTGCGGAATCCATTATGTTGTTGCGCTTTAGGGGGTAGTCGGTCAGACTCCCTCGTGTGGAGCAACGTCCCCGGTCATCGGTGGGCGCTGTTCGCCATAGGGCCGAATGGCCCAAGGAGCGGCCCCGCGGCATTCGTGCGGTGCCTAAAGGGCGGTTTACGACGGAGATGGAGAAGTAGACATGCGCAAAGCTTTGATCCTCGGTGTCGCAGCTTGTGGTCTGCTGTTCGCGATGCCGGTGTCGGCGGAAGAGTGCAGCAACGCAGTGCAGCTCATCAATCGCAACCAGCAGAGCCCCGCTCCGACTGCTGCGAACACGGCCAATCCCATGGTTCTCTGCCCGGCTGACATGGACACCGACAAGAACGGCGTCGTCTCGGCTGAGGAGTGGACTGCCGCGACCTCCGGCTGGTTCACCTCCCTGGACGAGGACAAGAGCGGCGACGTCTCGGTCGACGAGATCAATCGCCTGCAGGGTCGCTACTAGGACCCTGACTTCTGCCGCACCAGCCTTTGGCGAGGGTAACCTCTAGCCAGGGTGCGGACAGAGGGAAGAACACGGGGGAAAGGCCGTCGTGCAGGGGCATGCGCGACGGCCTTTCGCTTTTTCGGTTCCGGGGCGGGCCGGTGTGCTGAGGTCCGGCACCGGGATCGCCAAGCGCGGGACGTGGGGTGCCATGCCGCAAGCAAGCTGGATCGAGAGCGCCGCTGCGATCACCTGCCCCTTTCCGCTTCAGAACCTGCCCTACGGCCTGTTCAGCCGCCCAGGCACGGCGGCCCATCCGGGCGTGGCGATCGGCGATCACCTGCTCGACCTGGCCGTCCTTGAGGCGGCCGGGCTCCTCGGCCAGGATGAGCGTGCGCCCGTCTTCTCCGCAGCCAGCCTCAATCCCTTTTTGAGTTCCGGGCCAAAGGCCTGGCAGCGTGTACGCGACCGCCTGACCGACCTGCTTTCTCAGGACGGAGACCGACGCCTGCGCGACGACGCCACGCTGCTGCGCCGCGCCCTGATCCCGCTGGGCCAGGTAGCCCTCCACCTGCCCTTCCAGGTCGCCGGCTACACCGACTTCTATGCCGGCCGCCAGCATGCCTTCAACGTCGGCAGCCTGTTCCGCGGACCGGAGAACGCACTGCCACCCAACTGGCTGCACATCCCCATCGGCTACAACGGGCGGGCTTCGACAGTGGTGGTCAGCGGCACGCCGATCCATCGCCCGCTGGGCCAGACCAAACCACCCGGTGTCGAGGCGCCGATCTTCGGCCCCAGCCAACGCCTGGACATCGAGCTTGAGTTCGGCGCCGTGGTCGGCACCGGCAACGCCCTGGGCCAGCCGGTCAGCGTCGCCGAGGCGGACGCGATGATCTTCGGCTACGTCCTGCTGAACGACTGGTCGGCGCGCGATGTCCAGGCCTGGGAGTACCAGCCGCTGGGTCCCTTCCTCTCCAAGGCCTTCGCCACCTCGATCAGCCCCTGGATCGTGCCCAAGGCGGCGCTGGCGCCCTTCCGCATCCCGACACCACCGCGCGAGCGCCCGCTGCTGCCCTACCTGCAGGAGCCGGGGCCGCTGAATTACGACATCGAACTGGAGGTCTGGCTGCAGCCGGCCGGGGCCAAACAGGCCGGCCTCATCTGCCGCAGCAACACCCGCCACCTCTACTACAGCGCCGCCCAGCAGCTTGCCCATCACGCCAGCGGCGGCTGCCGCATGCAGACGGGCGACCTGCTGGGGTCGGGCACCATCTCCGGCCCCGATCCGGGAAGCTACGGCTCGCTGCTGGAGATGACCTGGGGCGGCAAGGAGCCGCTCCGTCTGGCAAGCGGCACGACCCGAACCTTCCTCGAGGACGGCGACAGCGTCACCCTGACCGGCTGGGCCCAGGGCGAGGGCTACCGCATCGGCTTCGGCACTTGCGAGGGCACGATCCTGCCGGCCCCCCTGCCACCGAGCGCCTGAAACCCCACTTATGGTGGGAAGGGAGAGCGCAGATGAAGATCGACCGCATTCACCATGTCGCCTACCGCTGCCGCGACGCCAAGGAGACGGTGGACTGGTACGTAAAGCACCTGGGCATGGACTTCGTGCTCGCCATCGCCGAGGACCAGGTGCCCTCGACCAAGGAGCCCGATCCCTACATGCACGTCTTCCTGGATGCCGGCCAGGGCAACGTGCTGGCCTTCTTCGAGCTCCCGACCAAGCCGGCGATGGGCCGCGACCAGAACACCCCGGCCTGGGTGCAGCACATCGCCTTCAAGGTCGCCGACCGCGCCACCCTGCTGGCCTACAAGGAGCGGCTGGAGGCCGCCGGCATCGAGGTCCTCGGCCCGGTCGACCACTCCCTGTTCCACTCCATCTACTTCTTCGACCCCAACGGCCACCGGCTGGAGGTGACCTGTCCTGACGAGGCCGAGTCGGAGAAGCTGGCGCGCCTCGACGCGGTGAAGTGGGACATGCTAGAGGAGTGGTCGCGTACCAAGCGCGCCCCGAAACATGCGGCCTGGATGCACCAAAAAGAATTCAGCAGCAAGTAGGCTGGGGCCGGTTCAGTCGACCTCGACCAGCTCGAAGTCGACCAGGTCGTCCCAGCACGCGAACCAGACCGCGAAGAGTTCCGGCCGCTCGGTCTCCATGAGCTGGTAGCAGACCTGTTTCTCCCGGCTGGCCCAGGAGTTCAAGTAGAAGAGCCCCTCGGGCAGCATCCGCCCCCGCTCTGAGAAGCGGACATAGACCGCATCCCAACAGCCCGCCTTGAAACGCTCGACGACCATGAAGCGGCGCATCGCTGCCGTACCTCCTCAGTAGAAGCCGCCCAGCGGCAGGGGGACGCTCAGGAGGTCGCGGAAGGCGTAGGTGACGGCCAGGATCACCGCGACGACGCTCAGCACCATGCGCAGCGCCAGGGAGAGGCTAGGCCGCTCGTGGAGGGCGACCAGCAGAAGGGCCAGGCCCATGGCGGCGCCGGCGGTGCCGAAGCCCAGGATCGGGACCAAGGCAACACCGCCCAGCATGATCGCCGGCAGGGCGATCCGGCGGGGCCAGGACCCGCCGGGCGGCGCCGGCTCGCCGCGGCGGAAGACGATCAGGCGCAGCAGGCCGAGGCCGACGAAGACCAGCAGCGCCATGGCCACGGTCTCGGGGAAGACCGCCGCGTCGTCGTTCAGCCGGCTCGCCTCGAAGAGCACCAGCAGGCCGACCGCAGCCACCACCAGATGGTCCAGGCAGGCGCCGAGGAAGTCGATGAACCCCAGTGCGCGGCCGGCGGGCGGCTTGCGCTCCTGCCGGCGGCTGAGGCTGCGCTTCAGGCCCGGCACCAGGGGATAGAAGAAGGTCAGCACCGTCATGGCGATGATCGCCAGCGCGATGGGGCGGCCGAAGAACTGGCCAGTCAGGTCGTCCAGCGCCGAGCCGATGGTCCAGCCCTGGACGTATCCCTCCTCCGCGATGCGCCCCAGGATCAGGCCCAGTACGATCGGCGAGACCGAGAAGCCGCGTCGGTTGGCGAGCCAGCCGACCACGCCCAGCACGATCATCACCACCACGTCGGAGAGGCTGTTGCGGATGGCGAAGGCGCCGATCACCGTCATGAAGGCGACAACCGGCACCAGCACCGCCTTGGGCGCCTTCAGGATCGCGGTGTAGGCGAAGCGACCGACCAGCAGACCCACCGGCAGCATCAGGATGGTCGCGATCAGGAGGCCGAAGATGAAGGTGTAGACGACCGAGCCGCCCTCGGCGAAGAGCGTCGGGCCGGTGCGCACGCCCTGCACCAGCAAGGCGCCCAGGATCACCGCGTCCGGCGGGGTGCCGGGAATGCCCAGCACCAGGGTGGGGATGAAGCCGCCGCCGACCGTGGCGTTGTTGGCGGACTCGGTGGCGATGACACCGCCCGGCTCGCCCTGGCCATAGTGCTCGCGCCGGCGCGACGCGCGCCTGGCCTCGGAATAGGAGATCAGGCCGGCGATCGAGCCTCCCGCCCCCGGCAGCGCACCGACGAAGGTGCCGATGGCCGAGCTGCGCAGCAGGTTCCACTTCTCGCGGAACAGGACGGCAAAAGCCTCGCCGAGACGGAAGCCGCGCCCCTGCCCGGTCGGCTCCAAGTGTCGTTCCGGTCGCGCCACCAGGTCGATCAGGACCGGGACGCAGTAGAGCCCGATCAGGGCCGAAACCACCTCGATCCCGCCCAGCAGGGTCTGCGAGCCAAAGGTGAAGCGCACCTCGGCCGAGGTCTCGGACACGCCGATGGTGGCCAGCAGCAGGCCAAAGCAGGCGCCCATCATGCCCTTGAGGAAGGCTCCCTCCGACAGCGCCGAGATCAGCGAGAGACCGAAGATCGCCAGCCAGAAATACTCGATCGGCCCGAAGGCCAGCGCCGCCTTGGCCAGCGGCGGCGCCAGGAACAGCAGCGCCAGCGCGCCCACCAGGCCGCCGCCGACGCTGGCCAGGCAGGCGAGCGAGACGGCGAGGTCGCCGTCGCCGCGCTTGGCCATGGGAAAGCCGTCGAAGGTGGTGGCGATGGCCGAGGGCGTGCCCGGCGTGTTCAGTAGGATCGCGGCATAGGCGCCGCCATAGATCGCACCGGTGTAGATCGCCCCCATCAGGATCAAGGCCGAGTCCGGCGGCATGGCGAAGGTTAGCGGCACCAGCACGGCCACCGCCATAGTGGCCGTCAGCCCGGGGATCGAGCCGATGATGGTGCCAGCCGCCACCCCCGCCAAGGCCAGCAGGATGTTGAGCGGGGTGAGCGCGCCGAGCAGGAAATCCAGCATGGTCGGGCCGCCTGGTCAGAAGAAAGGGGCCGGAAGAAAGGGGCCGCCTGCGACGGCGGCCCCCATCCCTTGCTAGTCGATGATGCCGGCCGACTTGGCCGCGCCGATGTAGTCCTTCGCCTTCGCGGCCATGAAGGCGTCCAGGTCCGGCCCGTAGCCCACGTCGATCAGCGCGAAACCGCCGTCGATCATCTGCTTCTGGAAGGCCGGATCGGCGTTGATCTTGCCGATCAGGTCGGCCAGCGCCTGGCGGGTCTCCTCCGGCGTCGAGTTCGGCACCGCTATGCCGCGGTAGGCGCCGGAGACCAGGTCGTAGCCCAGCTCCTTGAAGGTCGGCACGTCGGGGAAGAGCGGATGGCGCTCCTCCATCGCCACCGCCAGCATGCGCACCGCGTCACCCTGCTGCGCGCCCACCGTGGTGTAGCCCCATTCGGCGCCGACCTGATCGCCCAGCAGCGCGGCGACGGCAGCACCCGTGCCCTTGAAGGCGACGTAGGTGGTCTCGATACCGGCCTGCTTGTCGAAGTTCACCTGCGCCAGGTGGTTCGCCGTGCCCTTGCCGGAGCCGGAGAAGATCACCTTCTTCGGGTTGGCCTTGGCGTAGCCCACGAGGTCCTGCAGGGTCTTGAAGTCGCTGTCGGCGCGCACGACGATCGCGTCCGGCGTGTAGTGGAAGAGGTAGACCGTCGCCAGGTCCTCGGTCTTGAAGCCGACGTCGCCCTGCTGCGGCTTGATGATGATGTGCGGCAGGTTCACGCCCATGATCGAGTAGCCGTCGCCGGGCATGGCGTTGAGCTGGGACCAGCCCACTGCGCCGCCGCCGCCGGGCTTGTAGGAGATCACCAGGTCCTGCCCGGTCAGTTCCTTGAAGTAGGGCTGCTGCAGCCGCGCGGTGATGTCCGATTCACCGCCTGGGCCGAAGGGAATGACGTAGTCGACCGACTTGCTCGGATAGTCCTCGGCCAGCGCCGGGCCGCTGTTCAGCAGTGCTACGGCAAAGCCTGCCGCGATCGTTTTTTGCCAGTTGTTCATTCTTTATCCTCCCTTTGGGTCAAAAGGTTAGACGAGCTAGGCCCGTGCAAGCAAGCGCACTTCCTCCATTATTGTTTTAGGAACGAGCAACCCCTCGGCGGCGACCTGCGCGCGCCGCTCCAGTCGGCGGCTGCCCGGCAGGCGGGCGCCCTCCTGCGCCAGCGCCTCCTCGACCAGGAGCGAGACCCGGCCGCGGAAGGTGCCGCCGCTCAGCCGCTCGACGTCGAAGGCGATCATCAACTGCCCGACCGCCGGCGGTCCGCCCTCGGGATCCAGGAAGGAACTGGCCTCGAAGCCGAAGGCGGCGCCGGTCAGGCCGACCGCCAGGATCTCCACCATCCAGGCCAGCGCCGCGCCCTTGGCATCGCCCATCGGCACCATGGTCCCGGCCAGCGCCGCCTTGGGGTCGGTGGTCGGCTTGCCGTCGGGATCCAGCGCCCAGCCCTCGGGAATGGTCTCGCCGCGCTTGCCGGCAGCCACCACCTTGCCGCGCGCCACCTTGGAGAGCGAGAGGTCGATCACCAGCGGCTCCGCCTCGGCCGCCGCTGTTCCCTGGGGTGCCGCAAAGGCGATGGGGTTGGTGCCGAACAGCGGCCGGCTGCCGCCCCAGGGCGCCATTGCCTTGGGCGTGTTGGCGAAGAGCAGGGCCATGCAGCCGGCCTTGGCAAGGCGCTCGACATGGCGGCCAGCCTGGCCGCAGTGGTGCGAGTGATGGACCGCTGCGGCGGCCACGCCGGTCTCCGCGGCGGTGCGCGCCAGGGCCTCGACCGCCAAGTCGAAGGCCGGAAAGGCGAAGCCGGACCCGGCATCGACCGAGAGGAAAGCCGGCGCTTGCCGCTCCACCAGCGGCTCGGCGGCGCCCGCGACCTTGCCGACCCGCACCTGCTCGCAGTAGCTGGCGACGCGGGAGAGGCCGTGGCCCGGCTGGCCGTCGATCTCGGCGGCGACCAGGGCTTCGGCGACCGAGGCCGCGTTGGCCGGCGCCGTCCCCACCGCGACCAGGGCCTGCGCGACCAGCGTGCGGGCCTCGGCCGGGTCTATGCGCAGGCTCTCAGCCATCCAGCAGGCCCAGGCCGCGCATGACGTTCTCGACCGTCAGCCGCGAGACCCTGAGGTTCGCCTCCTCGGTCACGCCGGCGATGTGCGGGGTCAGGATCAGCCGCTCGACGCCCTGGAAGATCCGCGCGCGTTCCGCACCAAGCGGCTCCTCCTCGAAGACGTCGAGCGCAGCGCCGCCCAGGTGGCCGCTGTTCAGGGCTGCAACCAGGGCCTTCTCCTCGACCACGCCGCCGCGGGCGCTGTTGATCACCACCGCGCCGGGCTTCATCCGGGCGATCGCCGCAGCGTCGATCAGGCCACGGGTCGCGGGGGTCAGCGGCACATGCAGGCTGATCACGTCGGCGCGGGCCAGCAAGGCCGACTCCTCCACCCGCTCCACAGCCTGCCAGGCGCGGTCGTCGGCCGGCAGGAAGGGGTCGCAGGCGATCACGCTCATCCCCATCGCCCGTGCCCGCTCGGCCACCAGGCGGGCGATCGCGCCATAGCCCAGCAGGCCCAGGCAGCGGCCAGAGATCTCGTGCCCCTTCACCTTCTGCCGCGGCCAGGTCCCGGCCAGGATCTCGGGACCCAGGGCATAGGCGCCGCGCAGCAGGATCAGCGCGGTGGCGATGACGTACTCGGCCACCGAGACGCCGTTGGCGCCGCTGGCCGGATAGACCGGGATGTCGCGGGCGCGGCAGGCCTCGAGGTCGATGTTGTCCAGCCCCACACCCAGGCGACCGATCACCTTCAGCCCCGGCGCCGCCTCCAGCAGGGCCAGGTCGACCCGGGTGCGGTTGCGCACGATCAGCGCGTCGGCCCCCGCCACCTGCTCCAGCAGGCGCGCCCGGTCCCCCACCAGGGCCGGGTCGTAGATCAAGGTCACGCCGGAGGGAAAGGCCTCGAGCGTGCTTTCCTCCATGAACTCGGAAATGACGACGACACTCACGAGGTGGGCGGCTCCTCTGTCGGGCTCTGTCCAAACGGCGGCATCGTGGAGACCTCCCGAACCATCAAACCGACCAGGAAGCGATGACGGAGCCACGCTGCGCCTGCCATCTCCTTCCTGCGCTGACGCCTCGGCCCAACCGGGACGATGCCCGGCCAAGACGAAGTGACACATCTCATTGCTTGCTGGGAGCGAGGATTGCAAGGGAAAGGGGGCGCCCTATGAGTCCGGCGGCCGTCCCCTTTTCGGACCGGGACTGTGGCGAGGGCACTGTCATTCCGCAAAACGATCGGCGATACTGCCGCTGCATTCCCCGGTGGGCGACCGGAGTTTAGGTGGGCGCAAGGATGGCTGACCACAGCATCATAGACATAACGGCCGACCCTACATCCTATAGAGCACAAAAACGGCGGCGGCTGTTCGTCCGGGCACTACCCTTTATGGTAATCGTCCTGATCTTTGGCGGATTGGTTGCCGTCACCTTTCTGAACTATCAAAATAACAAGAAAGATATTTTGAATCTGGCGCAGGACTTCCTCGCGGTGCTGGAGGAGCGCATCCGCGCGCAAGCGGAAGGTGTGCTCTTGCAGGCTAGACGGGTCGTGGAGTTCGGGGCCGAGATCGTCGCCGACAACCCCAACAACATCGGGTTCGAGGCTTTGGCGGTATCGGCGCTCAGGAAGCTGGAGCTGATCTCCGCCGTCTACGTCGCCCGCGATAACGGCGACTTCCTGATGGTGCGGAAGAACGAGGAGGGCGGCTTCGATACCAAGCGGATCACGAACACACAGGGAGAGCGCCAGGTCACTCTGACCAAACGCAATCGCGACGGCACACTGCTCGGACGCGAAGAGCTTCCGGACGACACCTACGATCCGCGCGAGCGCGTCTGGTATCAGCTCGCCGTGGAGAGCGAAGGGCGTGTCGCCTGGACCGAGATCTACCAGTTCTTCACCTCGAGTGCGCCGGGAACGACGGCCGCGATGGCCGTGCGCGGCCCGGATGGTGAAATCAAGGCGGTCGTCGGCACCGACGTCCGAGTCGACACCTTGAGCCGCTTTCTCATGGACCTGGAGGTCGTCGAGAACGGCCACGCCGCGCTCCTGTCCGGGAAGGGCGATGTCATCGCTGCGCCCTCGTTGATCGACCCCGACGCCCCTCCCCTCAACGCTGATCACTTGCCCAGTGTTGAAGACCTCGGCGATCCGGCCCTGGTGCGCGCCTACGACATCATGCGCGTTCGCGGATCGTCGATGGAGTTTACCAGGGTCGAGGACCAGAAGGTCTTTATGCTGGTGTCTTCCTTGGCGGAAGCCACCGATACCAACCTCTGGATCGTCCTGATCGCCCCGGAGAGCGATTTCACGCATTTCCTTACACGCAACAGCCTGGGCGGGTTGGCAATTTCGGGCGTGCTGATCCTCTGTGTGCTCGGCCTGGCGGTCTGGCTGTTCATGCAGAGCCGCCGCATCGACCGGCGATCGCGCGAGACTCGAGAGCAGCATAATTGGCTGGCGGGCGTGGAAGGCGTCTTTGAGTCGATCCGTGGGACCCTTCGCGCGGCGCGGAACGATCCCGCCCATGCCCTGGCGCATCTGACCGAGGCTCTCGCGATCAGTACCGGCGCCCGTAGCGCCAGCATCTGGCGACGCTACGACGACGAGCTGCGCTGCATCGCCTGCTACAATGTCGAGAACAGCAGACAAACACTCCTGATGCCGATCGAGGAGCGGCAAGCGCCTGAGATCTTCGGCGCCTTGAGCCGCGAGGAGGTCTTCACCCGCACCGCGTCGGAGGCCGGACAAGCCTTCGCGACGAGGTCCCGCTCCGGCAGCAGCCTCGCGCCGGATGCGCCCATTCTTTTTGCGCCGGTCCTGGCGCGAAGCAAGGGCTTCGGCCTGGTGGTCCTGGAGGCGCCGGAGCTGATGCAGCACTCCGAGATGGGGGCTAGGCTCTCGCTTCACTACGCAGCGGCCGCAGCCCTGCTGGCCTTTGAGGTCGAAGGGCTCCAAGCGGATAGGGACGCGTCACGACCGGGCACAGGCCAGCAGGAGACACCGGCCGCGACCGCGTTGCTGGTCGGTGATCCCACAGTGGTGGACCTCGTGGCCCCAGCAAGGCCTCACCGCTTCTCAGCACGACAGCGCCAAGGGCCGCCGACGGCGGTACCCGGCCTCACGGTCCTGGAACTGGTCTGTCGCGACGATGCCGGGCTTGGGCGCGCGCTTGACGGGGACCGCCCCTTGTTCGACGCCGTCGTCCAACTTGTGCGCAGCACCGCCGAGAGGCATGACCTCTCTTACGTCAAGCTTCTCGGCAACCGCTTCCAGTTGGCGACCGGCCTGTTCGAGGACGAGACGGAGGCTGCAGACCGGCTGCTGGATACGGCTCTTGCCCTGCAGTACGACCTGCGGGCGCTGCTGCGTTCGCAAGCCCTGGAGCCGGCGTTCGGCATCGGCATCGACACGGGCACCGGCCTGGGCTGGTCACTCAGCGATCCGGCGATGATCAACCTCTGGGGCGGCCCCGCCCGGCTGGCCGAGCGCCTCGCCGAATCCGCACCCAATGGAGCCATCCAGGTGGGTGGTCGCAGCGTCGCGCTGCTCTCCGATCGCTTCGTGTTTCGCCGACGCGGTCGATACCACCTCGACGCCGGCGCCTGCATCGAAGTCTCCCTCGTCGTCGGCCGGGCGGCATGATGCTCGCGAGACGGCGGAAAGGCCAGGCTGTCGCCAGCGTCGAAGCGCCGGACGAGCAGCCGGAAGCGGGGGCGGATTGGGAACGGGAAGCCGTCGGCCGTCCGCCGCTGCTGTGGCTGCTGGACATCCTCTCGCTGTCGTTCGCCCTGGCTAGGATGGCGATCACGCCAGGAACCTGGCGGCCGCCGGTCCGCCGCCAGTTGGTGCTCGCGCTTGATGGGATGGGCGTCCAGGCCGTGCCGATCGTCACGGTGATCGCCATTCTGTCCGGCATCGTCGTCGTGGGCCAGGGCTCTTACTGGCTGCGGGAGTTCGGTGACCTGGACTTCATCAGACGCGCCTTGGGAAGCCTCCTGACCACCATGGTTGCCCCGATCGTCGTCATGCTCTTCCTGCTGGGACGCGGCGGCTTCCTCTTGTCGGGGGCGCTGGTGTCGCTGCGCAGGGGCGGTCAGATGCGCGCGCTGCTCGTGGTGGGGATCGACCCGCTGGCGCTGGTCGTGCTGCCGGGCGTCCTCGCCGGAACCATCGCCGCGATCGTCCTGACCTTGCTGTTCGGTGTCCTGGCGGTCGCCTCCGGACTGGTCGCCGCGGCCCTGACTGGAGTGATCACCTTCAGCTCGGACATCTTGCCCCTGCAGGTCCTATCCGAGCTCGGACGCACGGAGTTGCCGCTCGCCCTCGGACAGGCGGCGACGATGACCTGGTTTGCCCTGGTTGCCATGGCCGACGCCGCGATCGAGCCGATGCACGTGTACCGGACCGACCGGGCGCTGGCGCGTGGCTTCTTCCGGGCGATCATCTACGCCGGGCTGATCGCGCTCGCCTTCACCTTGTGGCGCTAGAGCAGCTCTGATGTCCTTCGTCCCCGCCTCTCCCGTCGAAGCCGTCGTGCATGCCTCCGGTCTCTGCCTCTGCGGCGGCGGTCCGAGCGATCCCACGATCACCTGCAGCTTCGATATCCTCCCCGGAGAGCTGGTGGTTGCAGAGATCGACGATCCGGGCTACGAGCGCTGGCTCCTCGATGCCATCGTCGGCCTCGCCAGGCCACGTGCCGGGGATCTGGTCGTCCTGAAGCGACGCTGGGCCGAGTTCGGCGAGGGGGATTCCGCGCTCCGACGGGCATGCCGCGGTAGCATCGGCCACGCCTTCGGCCAGGGTGTCTGGATCGATGGTCTGACGGTGGTGCAGAACCTGACCCTGGTGCAGCGCTATCACACGCGCCGGGCCGAAGACTCGATCCTGGCCGAAGCCGACGCGCTCTGTCGCCTACTCGATCTTCCCGGCCTGCCGGTCGGTGAGGTCCAAGAGACCGCCCC
Source organism: Rhodospirillaceae bacterium N.6G (assembly GCA_046233115.1). Lineage (GTDB taxonomy): Bacteria > Pseudomonadota > Alphaproteobacteria > Kiloniellales > JACOMY01 > JACOMY01. The sequence continues at coordinate 324,463 of JBJXHM010000004.1, forward strand.
GGAAGACCTGGCGCGGACCGCGCTGGTCCGAGCCTTCTTGGGGGATCCACCCTTGGTGCTGATCGAGGCCGCCGCGCTGGCCGCCGCCGCGCTGCCGCCGGGCCCCTTGCTCAACCTCTGCAGACAGGCCACCGATCGCGGCGCAGCCGTGCTGCTCTGCGCGACCGCGGCGTCCGCGGCACGCTTTCGCTCCCTACCGGTCGATCGATGGCTCCGCTTCCGGGGTCTCCAGCTGCAAGCGGTGGAGGACAGGCCGTGAGCTATCTCACGAGCGACCTCCATCGACCGCGCCGCCGCGTCGTGGTCTTCGTGGTGCTCGCGCTGATCATCGTCGTGGCCGCGATCCTGCAGAGCGCCTTCCTGGAAGATCTGTTCCGGCCCCAGCAAAAGCTCCGGATCCTGCTTCCGGAGAGCGGCATTTCCGGCCTGGCACCCGGCGCAACCGTGGATGTTCTGGGCACCCCGGCGGGTGCGGTGGAAGAGATCGTCATCAGACCCGACGAGAGCTTCTATGCTCTGGTCAAGATCGACGAACGCTGGACCCCCTTCATCCGGCGCGACTCCCGGGTGCTGATCCAGCGCCAGTTCGGCATCGCCGGCGCCGCCTACCTGGAGATCACCCGCGGCAAAGGAGCACCGCTCGACTGGGACTACGCCGTCCTCTCGGTCGACCCGGCCAGCGTCTCCTCCGAGAGTGTCAACGACCTGCTGGCCCAGGTGCGGGACCGGGCGCTGCCGGTGGTCGAGGAGACTCACCGCGCGATCACGGCGCTGGCCGACCTGATCGAATCCCTCAACAACCCCGAAGGCCCCTTGCAGCGTGCCCTGAACGACGTCGCCGCCACGACCAACGCGATCGGCCAGGGAGAGGGGACCGTGGGCCGCCTGCTGACCGACGACACCCCGGTCCAGCAGGTGATCGTCATGCTGGACCTCCTGTACGAGCAACTGGCCGACGTCGGCGCCCTGATCGACAGCCTGGCCTCCACCAGCGGCGAGTTTGGCGTCCTGGCGGGCAGCCTGAACAACCGGCAAAGCGGTCTACCCGCCATCATCGGCAGCGCCCGCGGTGCGATCGAAGACGTGCGCAAGGCGGTTCCCGGCATCGTTGACCTGTCGCGCAATGCGGGACGGGCCTCCGGGGACCTACAGCTTCTGGTCACGCAGCTCCAGGTGACCCTGCAGGAGCTGGAGAACATGCTGCGGGTGATGCAGAAGAACTGGCTGGTCGGCGGCACGCCGCCGCCGGAGTCCCGCGGCCCGCTGTCGGTCGAGGATATTCGCCCATGAGACGGGACTGCGGGCTCTTGGCAGCCGGCCTGCTGGCCCTGCCCCTTCTCACCGCCGGTCTTGCCGGTTGCGGCGGTGGTGCTCCGGTGGCGGAACAACCGCAGGGCCTCGACCGCGAGTACCGCAATGACATGCGCCTCGCCCGGATCGCCTTCTCCGAAGGCCGCTATTCCCAGGCCGCGCTTCTCTACGACCTGGCACTCGAAGACGCCAAGCGTGCCGATGCCATCGGCCCGATCTCCGACGCCGCCTTCGAGCGAGCGCTGACGGCGCTGCGCCTCAACGATGGCGAGGAGGCGGTCCTGCTGGCAGAACGGACCGAGGCCGAACTGACGCGTCGCGGCGCGGCTCCGGGGCCGCGCTGGACCGTGGTCGCCGCCTGGGGCCACTACCTCGAGGGACAGGATCGGCTTGCCCGGCAGCTCGTCCAGGGCATGGCGCTCGCGCCCGCAGGCCTGGATTCCGAGCTTCAGGAACGCGCCGCCATGCTGCTGGGCTTGATCGCCGCGGACGCGCGGGACCGGGCCCTGCTGGACCAGGCGATCGCCAGCATGGCCGCCGCCGGTGCCCCCGAAGCCTCTGCCGACATGCTGGAGCTACGAGCGCATGCGGCCTGGCTGGCCGGTGATGCATCAGGCGCCAGAACGCAGTTGCTGGAGGTCGCCAGGCTGCGCCGCAGCGACCTGGACCTGAACGGGCTCGCCCGCGCCCTGGGCGCCGCCGGCGATGCCGCGCTTGCCAGCGGCCAGCCCGCGGTCGCGGCCGATCTCTACCTGCGCGCAGGACGCGCCACCATCCAGGACGGAGAGCTCTCGGACGAGAGCCGCGCCTGGCTGCAGGCGGCAGCCGAGCTCGCACGGCGCCAGGGCCTCAAGACCATCGAGTCCGAGGCCTCCGATCTGCTCACGGAAGACTGAGAGGGCGCCGCCCGAATCGACGCAGGACTCGGGGGGCCAAACGGCGGCAATTTCGCTGCCCGGCCCGCCTCCCGTCAAGCTCCGAGGCCGCTTCAGCGCTGCACGACAGGCTTGCGGGCCCCGACGGCGCGGCTGCTCTGGACAGGGCCGGGCGCTTATGCTCTTTGCTGGCCATGACGGACACGATTCTGGTCCTGGACTTCGGATCCCAGGTCACGCAGCTGATCGCGCGGCGCTTGCGCGAGGCCGGCGTCTACAGCGAAATCCTGCCCTTCAATGCCGGCATGGACCGGATAGAGGCGCACCGGCCGAAAGGCATCATCCTTTCCGGCGGCCCGGCCTCGGCCATCGCCGAGGACAGCCCGCAGGCGCCGGCGGAGATCTTCGAGCTGGGCCTGCCGATGCTGGGCATCTGTTACGGCCAGCAGCTGATGGTGCATCAGCTCGGCGGCGTGGTGGAGGCCGGCGACCACCAGGAATTCGGCAAGGCCTTCGTCGAGGTCACCGGCCAGACTGCGCTCACCGCCGAGGTCTGGCAGCCGGGCGAGCGCCACCAGGTCTGGATGAGCCACGGCGACCGGGTGATCAAGCTGCCGCCGGGCTTCCAGTCCCAGGGCCGTAGCGACGGCGCCCCCTTCGCCATCACCGCCGACGAGGAGCGCCGCTTCTATGGCGTGCAGTTCCATCCCGAGGTCATCCACACCCCCGACGGCGCCAAGCTGATCGCCCGCTTCGCGCTGGAGATCTGCGGCTGCGCCGGCGACTGGACCATGGCCGCCTTCCGGCAGTCTGCGGTCGAGGCGATCCGCGCCCAGGTCGGCGACAAGCGGGTGATCTGCGGGCTCTCAGGCGGGGTCGATTCCTCGGTCGCCGCGGTCCTGATCCACGAGGCCATCGGCGACCAGCTCACCTGCATCCTGGTCGACCACGGCCTGATGCGGCTGAACGAGGCGTCCGAGGTGGTCTCGCTGTTCCGCGGCCACTACAACATCCCGCTGGTCGACCGCGACGCCTCCGACCTCTTCCTCGGCCGGCTCGCCGGCGTGTCGGAGCCGGAGGAGAAGCGCCGCATCATCGGCCGCACCTTCGTCGAGGTCTTCGAGGAGGAGGCCAAGAAGATCGGCGGCGCCGACTTCCTGGCGCAAGGCACGCTCTACCCCGACGTGATCGAGAGCGTCTCGCCGCGCGGCGGCCCCTCGGTCACGATCAAGACCCACCACAACGTCGGGGGCCTGCCCGAGCGGATGAACATGGGCCTGGTCGAACCCCTACGCGAACTCTTCAAGGACGAGGTCCGCGCGCTCGGCCGCGAGCTGGGCCTGCCGGACGTCCTTTTGGGCCGCCACCCCTTCCCCGGCCCGGGCCTCGCGATCCGCATCCCCGGCGCGGTCGATGCCGAGAAGGCGGAGATCCTGCGCAAGGCCGACGCGATCTACATCGGCGCCCTGCGCGACGCCGGTCTCTACGACGCGATCTGGCAGGCCTTCGCGGTCTTGCTGCCGGTGCGCACGGTCGGCGTGATGGGCGACCAGCGCACCTACGACTACGTGCTCGCCCTGCGCGCGGTCACCAGTTCCGACGGCATGACCGCCGAGAGCTACCCCTTCGACCACGGCTTCATCGCCGAGGTGGCGACCCGCATCGTCAACGAGGTCCGCGGCGTCAACCGCGTGGTCTACGACGTGACCTCCAAACCACCGGGGACGATCGAGTGGGAGTGAGGGCGAAGCAGATCGTTGCGGGCAACCACACAACAGAGACTTGCCACAATTTAACAACCATAAAAAGATAAAGATGCAAAAAATATTGCCATATAAATATACACTTTCTTTTTTTGGATTGATGCACCAATTACACTACATTTGCATGCACAAAAAATATTATTACAAAATATTAGTATTCTGTTGATTATATTTACATAAAAAAACATATAATATAACATTATATCATAAATAACTTCATGTTTTTATAAATAGTGCAAATTTTGAAATTTATCTAAAACAAATACTACTTATAACCTGAATGAATTAGCTCATTTTCACTTGGTTGGAATTATGGCTACGCCACCAAACGAAATCCGACGGTTGACAACCCTGAACTTTTAGACACGATATCGGTGCGGTACGGCGCCCCCCCTAGACGGGCGGATTGCTGCGCCGCAGCAAGAAAAAATAGATTTGCGACACATAGGGCTCGAGGCAAATAATGATCAGAGTCATTGCGCTTAAAAAAAGCGAAACTAAAATAAATACTATAATATTTGTTCTAGGCCAGAAGTACTATATAGCAGATATTTTCTATGTTTTTTAGAATCAGATAATTGAGACCGGAGCTCACAAATCTTGTTGGATTCCTAACCGTGACCGTTTTTTCGAAGCGACCCAAGAGACTCCCTTTGAATGACCGACATCTAACATCCACGCCCGAGCATCGGCGCTCGTGTTTCACAAAGCCGATCGTGACAATAGTCCGCCAAGTTCTGACCTTTGAGAGAGACAATCCTCTGCATTGTCCCTCGTCGGCGGCCTGAAGAGGAAATGAACGTAGGACGGAACATGACCGAGTCGACCCAACGAGACCTAATATTTATCTCCAAGGCTACGCCCGGCGATGATCAGTTCGTGCTATGGCTTGCCCCTCGTCTCGAAGCCGCCGGCTACAAAGTCTTCGCCGACATTTTCGACCTCGACGCCGGCGACGAATGGCGTGGCAAGCTTACCGCTGCCCTTCAGACGCGGGCGATTAAAATGTTGTTATGTTGCAGTGATGAAACGCTTTCTAGGAGGGGTGTTCGCGAGGAAATCGCTATCGCGGAAGACCTGACAAAGCAGCTCCAAGATCCCAATTTTATCGTCCCCCTCAAGATCCGCACATTCAAGAAACTCTTCGGCATCGGCGGTCTTCAATATGTCGATTTTGAGAGCGGCTGGGCTAGAGGGCTTGCAAACTTGCTCGAGTCGCTGGAAAGGCAGCAGGTCCAGAAGGGTACCGAAGGGGTCATCCAGCCTGAATGGTACGCCTATCTCCGCCGGAACGCCGTGGAGATCGAAGCATCTCCCGAAGTTCTAACGTCCAACTGGCTTCGGATCGAGGGGATGCCTGATAGGCTAAATCATTTGGTTCCGTGCAACCACACCAATGACGTTTCATTGCGAAAGCTCAGTGCCTCCTTTGAATTTCCACTGGCCGAATTTGGCGATGGCTTCCTGACCTTCGCCAGCCCTCTAGATCTTACAGAGCATTTCGAACAGGTCGGGCCATTTCGTGTCGAGCAAGCCTTCGATGTTCTCGATTTTATAGAGAATGGGTCATCGGAAGCCGGAATCGAAGGCCGGGACGCAAAGTCAATCATGATGAATCTGCTGCGCCAAGCGTGGGAAAAGCACTGTGCCAGGGAGGGATTCCTTGCCCATACCTTCTCAAGTGGCCTGTCCTTCCATGTTGGAGAACGCAAACTGCCCCTAAGGAAGCGCGTGCCCTGGGGACGCCAAGGCGCGCGGCGGAGTTCAATGCTTCGTGGCGTCGCTCGCAAAAAGATCTGGGAGTATGGCGTCAGCGTTGTTCCGAACCTCTTTCCCTTTCCCCACATGCGCCTAAAGGGTAGAGTACTGTTCTCCGAGATCGGTAAACGCAACAAGCCAAGGATTATTCAGGATACGAAAACTCAGTTTCGCTTGCGGCGCTCGGTCTGCTCCGGCTGGCGCAACAAAGCATGGCACGGGCGTGTGATGGCCTTCATGGAGTTGTTGGCCGGCGACAGTCCCTATGTCAGCCTCGCCGTTGGCTCGGGCGGTAGCATCACACTCGATGCAATGCCTATTCAGTTCACGACCCCTGTCACGGCCCGACAATCCAACCGTCTCGGCGAAGACGCGGAGGAGCCTGACGAGACGACCCTAGGCACCCATTTGGAGGATGAGGACGTTTGATCGAATTCTCCGAAAAACCTATTCCCGTCCTCTATGTGCCAGAACCAACACTCGGATTTGCGCATGAGCAGACCTCCGACCATCCGAAAGACGGCCTCACGCTTTATGGACCCGCGTCGAAGCCTGATCGCTTACAGATCACGATCGGCGCGATCGGTACAAAGCACGGCCTAGGCTTCCTGCGCCGCTGGCTCGAAGTGATCGGCAATCCGGTCTCAATCCCGATCAGCGGCAAGCGCGACAAGGAGTTTCGGCTCCACCTATCCGACTTTCCGGGACTTGAAGAGGCTTTCGGGATCCGTGCCGATCCGGGCGGCCTGATCGCATACGAGATTGCCCCCGCAGACATCTTGTCCGCGATAGCGATTGAGAACCATCACGAGGCAGTGGCTGCAACAAGCCAGCTGTTCATCGGTCCAATCGAACGGCACGCAAAAAACGAAGAGCGAACGGTCGATGTCTGGGTCTTCGTCGTGCCCGAGAACGTCTTCGAGACCTGCCGGCCAGTCGCAGGTCAGCGCCGGAAGCTCAATCTCATTAAAGGAGAACTTTCTAGGCGCCAGAAGGCACGCGCGGACCTTCCGCTGCTAGCAGGCGTTATAGATGATACACTTGAGAGTGTGTTCGACGACATCCCGGACTTCCATCGTCAGATTAAGGCAAAGCTCCTCAAGCTGGGAATGACATCCCAGCTTGTTCGAGAGACGACACTTGCGCCCAAAGAGTTCTTGAACAAGGCAGGATATCCGAAGAGAAGGACTCAGGATTCCGCCACCGTTGCCTGGAATTTTGCGACGGCCCTTTACTACAAGACACAAGCAACACCTCCATGGAACATCGCAGGGATGCGTCCGGGCGTCTGCTACGTCGGGTTGGTCTTTAAACTCCTCCCCAACCACCCCGACAATCACGCATGCTGCGCGGCGCAGATGTTCCTGAGCGAAGGAGATGGCGTTGTCTTTCGCGGGGCCAATGGACCATGGCAGACCGAGGACAAGGAGTTTCACCTCAGCGATTCAGCCGCCGAGAAGCTGATCAAGACAGTCCTAGAGACATATAAAGAGCGATTCGGGAGCTATCCCAGTGAGCTGTTTATTCACGGCCGGACAAAGTTTAACGACGCCGAGTGGGAAGCATTTAGCAAGGCCGCTCCCGAAGGCACCAACGTGGTGGGCGTGCGTATCCGAACGACCCATGGCGAGATGAAGCTCTTCCGCGACGGCGATTATCCATGCCTTCGCGGTACAGCGCTTCGGCTAGGAGACAAAGATGCTTATCTCTGGACTACGGGATATGCGCCGCGCATTGACACCTACATTGGCCCAGAGACGCCAAATCCGCTGTTCGTGACTGTGCTGCGGGCAAGTGGTGAATTTCCACCTATCGAGATCGTACTCGCCGACATCGTTGGCCTCACGAAGATCAACTACAATGCCTGTAATTTCAGCGATGGTTTGCCGGTTACAATTCGATTTGCGGACAAGGTTGGTGAGGTGCTGACGATGGGGAGCGCCGCGGGGGCAGAACGGCAACAGTTCAAATTCTATGTGTGATCTGGCGAAGGCTTCAGTTCCCCCAAATTGGAGAAGAGGACCTCGGGCACCCGCATAATAAGGTCTGCAACGCCCGACTCATGGACTGGCCCCCAACTGGGGCGGATGCCCCACCCGGCGGTGCAGTCTCGTGTCACCACCAAGTCCAGCAGAAGAAGGACCTGCAGCGATGATCGAAGGAAGCTGCCACTGCGGCGCGGTCCACTGGACCTTTCAGGGCCGGCCGGACACGGCGACGGCCTGCAACTGCACGCTCTGCCGGCGCTACGGCACGCTCTGGGCCTATGACTACGAGGGCGAGCGGATCGCGGTCACCGGCCCCACCAGCACCTACGTCCAGGGCGAGAAGACTCTGGCCATCCACTTCTGCCCGGACTGTGGCTGCGTCGCCTACTGGCGGGCACTGGAGCCTGACGAGGACGGGCGGCGGCGCATCGCCGTCAACCTGCGCCTGACCGAGCCGGGGCCGCTGCTCGATCTGCCCATCGACCACTTCGACGGCCTGGAGAGCTGGACGGACCTGCCCGGCGACGGCCGCTGCCTGCGCGATCTCTGGTTCTAGGGCGCGCTGCTGATCTGAACCGCCGCCATCAGCCCCTCCAGCACCGCCTCCTCGCAGGTGCGGGCCATCTGGCAGTCGCCGATCGGGATGACCAGGCCCGGATAGTCAGCCAGGTCCTCTACCAGATCGGCGACGGGATGGTGGCCGAGGGCCAGGACCAGGGTCTCGACCTCCTCCAGGACCATGGCCTCGCCGCTGGCGGTATGCTGGAGGTAGACGCTGTCCGCGTCGCGCCCGAACAGCCGGGCGTAGGGTGTGATCTCGACGCCGAGACCGTGCAGCCGCGCCACCGTCGCATCGCGCACGTAGGACTGCAGACACTCTCCGGCGTGGAGGCCGTTCACCGCCAGGCGGACATGGCAGCCCGATGCGGCCAGCAGCTCGGCCACCCCGAGCCCGATCCAGTCGCCCTTCCAGTCGGCGACCACCACCCTGCTGCCCGGGTTCACCTCGCCCTTCAGCACCTGCCAGGCGTCGCAGGTCTGGCCCTCGCCGTCGTCGTGCAGGGTCTCCGGGATCAGCGGCGTGGCGCCGGTAGCAAGGATCACCACCTCCGGTGCCTCGGCGCGGACCTTTGCGGCATCGACGCGCGTAGCCGTCAGGACCCGCGCGCCCGAGGCCCTGAGCTCATGTTCGAGATTGGTGATGATGCCGCCGAACTCGGCCCGGTGCGGCAGGAGCTGCGCCAGCCGGGCCTGCCCGCCGAGCTGCTTCTCGGCCTCGTAGAGGGTGACGTCATGGCCGCGCGCGGCGGCGGCGATCGCCGCCTTCATGCCGCCGGGACCGCCGCCGATGACCATGACCCTCTTGGGCACCGCGGCCGGTTCCACCTTGCCGAACTCCAGCTCGCGCCCGCTCTCGGGGAACTGGATGCAGGAGATCGCATGGCCCTTGTGGAAGTGCCCGATGCAGGCCTGGTTGCAGCCGATGCAGGCGCGGATGTCGTCGACCCGCCCGGCCTCCGCCTTGGCCGGCATCTGCGGATCGCAGATCATCGCCCGGGTCATGCCGCAGAGATCCGCAGCCCCCCTGGCCAGGAGTTTCTCGGCCTCCTGCGGCTGGTTGATCCGCCCGGTGACGATGACCGGCAGGTCCACCGCCGCCTTCACCTCGGCCGAGAAGGGCGCGACATAGCCCGGCTCGAAGTACATCGGCGGCACGATGTGCATGGCTCCGCCCAAGGTGGCCGAGGTGCCGTCGACCAGTGACACGTAGTCGATCCGCCCGGCCAGCGCCCGGATCGTGTTCAGGCAGATCTCGCCGCCGCTGCCCTCCTCATACTGCTCGTTGCCCGACATGCGCAGGCCGACGGCGAGGCGGTCGCCGACCGCGGCCCGCGCGCTGGCAATGGCCTCTTCCAGGAAGCGGCGGCGGTTCTCCTCGCTGCCGCCCCAGCGATCGGTGCGGCGGTTGACGGTGGGGTTCAGGAACTGCGCGGGCAGGTAGCCGTGGCTGGCGACGATCTCCACCCCGTCCACGCCGGCGCGGGCCAGGCGCGCGGCTGCCGCGCCATATCCGGCGATCACCTCCGCGATCATCGCTTCACTCATGGCACGCGGGATCACGTGAAAGCGCTCGCTGGGCGAGACCGAAGGTGCCCAGGCGATCGGGGCCGTTCCGTCGAGGCTCTCGGTCATCTCTCGGCCGGGGTGGAAGAGCTGCACGAAGAGCTTGGCACCCTCCGCATGCACCGTCTCGGCGAGACGGGTGAAGCCGTCGATGCAGCTGTCGTCGGTGCCCATCAGCACGTGATTGGTGTAGCGCGCGCTCTCGTGCACGCCGGTGACCTGACAGACGATCAGGCCGACGCCGCCGGCCGCCCGGGCCCGGTGGTAGGCGATCAGCCGCTCGTTCACCCTGCCGTCGGTCGGCATGGTGGTGTCGTGGCCGGTCGAGACGATCCGGTTGCGGATCTGCACCCCGCCGATCGTCAGGGGCCGAAAGAGGTTGGGAAAGCTGGTCGCCATGGTCGTGTCTCCTCCCGGGGTCGTGACCGGCGCGTGGTGTAGCAGAGCCGGGTCGTCTGATCTTCGCCGATAAACTTTGCCGGTAGGAAGCCGGCCGCTATCGCCGGATCGACAAAGATCGCTGCCTAGACGCCCTGCCGGGTTCTGCTAGAGCAGATCGCAATCAGGTGGAATCACCTGATCGCGTGAATCTGCTCTACCTTTCATACCTGTAGAGCAGGATTCAGACGGCAAATCGTTTCGAATTGTCGTCATCCTGCTCTAGGCTCGCGCCCCAGCAGCGCACCCCGGAGGAGAGCATGGCCTGGCAGTCGGACCACCCGCACCTCAGCGGCAACTTCGCGCCGGTGCAGGACGAGCTCACGGTCGCGGACCTGCCGGTGACCGCCGGCGCCCTGCCGCCCGGTCTGGATGGCGCCTATCTCCGAAACGGCCCCAACCCGGCCTTCGAGCCGCTGAGCTACGCCTACCCCTTCGACGGCGACGCCATGCTGCACGCGGTCACCCTGCGGGACGGACGGGCCTCATACCGCAACCGCTTCGTCCGGACCCCCGGCCTGACTGCAGAGCACCGTGAGGGCCGCGCGCTCTATGGCGGGGTGACGCGCCCCGACCTCGCCCGCCTCGACCTGCTGCGGCCGGGCGACGATCCGGGCCCGATCAAGAACAGCCCCTTCATCCACGTGATCCAGCAGGGCGGCCGGTTGCTTGCGCTCTCCGAGGCCGACGCCGGCAGCGCGCTGACCTGGGAGCTGGAGACCCTGGGCCCCTGGACCGCCGGTGGGGCCGAACCGCTGCCGCTGAGTCCGCACACCCGCTGGAACCCGGCCAGCGGCTGGCGCCATGCCGTGGCCTACCGCATCGACAGCCCCGAGGTCGCGCTCCACGCCATCGACCCGGCCGGGGTTCGCCGCCAGACCCGGACCTTCGCGCTCTCCCATCCAACCATGATCCACGACTTCGTGCTGACCGAGCGCCATGCCGTGGTGATCGCCGGGCCGGTGATCTTCGACCTCCCGGCCATGGCACAGGGCGGTAGCCTGATCCAATGGCGCCCGGATCTCGGCACCCGCATCGCGCTGCTGCCGCTGGACGGCGGGGCGGTCACCTGGCTGGAGGCGGACCCCTTCTTCGTCTTCCACCTGGCCAACGGCTTCGAGGCCGGCGGGCGGATCGTGATCGACTACGTGCGCCACCCCCGCCTCAACCTCGGCGTCGCCGACCCGGAGCCGAACGAAGGTCCCAGGCTGCGCCGCATGGAGATCGACCCTTCCACACGGCGCCTGGAGGACCGGCAGCTCTCCGACCTCATCACCGAGTTCCCGCGCGCCAACGAGCGCTTCGAGACCCGGCCCACCCGTTTCACCTACGGCCCGGTGCTGACCGGCCCACCCGAGGGACCGGCCGGCAGCTTCCACGCTCTGATGAAGAGCGATGCCGAAACCGGCCGGCGCACGATCCGGGAGTTCGGCAGGGCGCTGATCGGCGAGGCCGTCTTCGTCCCCGATCCGCCGCACAGCGGCGAGGACGCGGGCTATCTCGCCCTTTTCCGCTATGACCCGGAGCGCAATAGTAGCGACTTCCTGCTGCTCGACGCCCGCGACATCGAGGCCGATCCGGTCGCCATAGTGGCCCTCCCCCGCCGTGTCCCGCAGGGCCTCCACGGCTCCTGGATCGCGCGTGCGGACGTTGCGGACGCATAAGCGCGCGCCGCCTGGACTCGCCAGCCCACCCTCAGCTATGCCGGGCGAGGTTCGCCGCTAGGAGGAAGCTGCCATGGAGGCTGAGGTCATCGTCGTCGGGGCCGGGATCGCCGGAGCCTCGCTGGCTGCAGTGCTGGCCGAAGACCGTAAGGTCCTGCTGCTGGAGCGCGAGTCGCAGCCCGGCTATCACACCACCGGCCGCTCGGCCGCGACCTTCATCAAGACCTACGGGCCGGACCCGATCCGCGCCCTCACCCGTGCCTCGGAGCCCTTCTACCGGAACCCGCCGCGGGGCTTCACCGAGCACCCGCTGCTGAGCCCGCGCGGCATCCTGCTGACCGTTCGCCCGGACCAACAGGCCCTGCTGGACAAGGAAATGGAGGTCCTGGCCGACGAGGGGGCCGAGCGCCTCGACGTCGAGGCAGCCATGACGCACTGCCCGCTGCTGCGGCGGGAGACCCTGGGCGGCGCCATCCTCGATCCCGGCGGCGAGGACATGGAGGTGCATGCCATCCATCAGGGCTACCTGAAGATGCTGAAGGCACACGGCGGCAGCCTGCTGTGCAATGCCGAGGTCCAGGGCCTCAGCCGTAACGGCAGCCGCTGGGAGATCGAGACCAAGGCGGGGACGATCCGCGCCGAGATCCTGGTCGACGCCGCCGGCGCCTGGGCCGACAGCCTGGGCGAGATGGCGGGCGCCCGCCCGATCGGGTTGGTGCCGAAGCGGCGCACGGCGATGATCGTGGCGGCGCCCGAGGACTGCGATGCGTCCTCCTTCTGCCTCACCGGCGACCTGGAGGAGACCTTCTACCTCAAGCCCGACGCCGGCAAGCTGCTGCTCTCACCGGCCGACGAGACGCCCTCCCCGCCCTGCGACGCCCAACCCGAAGAGCTGGACGTTGCCCACTGCGTCGACCGCATCGAGCGCCATTTCGAGATCTCGGTCCGCCAGATCGAACGCAAGTGGGCCGGCCTGCGCAGCTTCGTCGCCGACAAGTCGCCCGTGGTCGGTTGGGACCCTGAGGTCGAGGGCTTCTTCTGGCTGGCCGGCCAGGGCGGCTACGGCATCCAGACCGCCCCGGCCATGGCCACGACCGCCGCCGCTCTGCTGCTCGGCCGGCCCCTGCCGGAAGTCGTCGCGGCAGAGGGACTGGAGCCTGCGGCCTTGGCACCGCAGCGGACGCGCGCGCCGGCCTAGAGCGACAGGCGCAGGGAGGACAGGCGTAAGGAGGAGAGGGCGATGGCCGCGAACATCCTGGGAAAGCTTTTCTTCGGCGGCAGCCTCAGTCTGGAGTGGCTGGACCAGGGGCTGGAGGCTTGTGGCCTCTCGCCCGGCGGTTTTCCGGAGCCCCTGCGCCTGGCCCTGGTCCGCCTGACCAAGGACGCGCTCGGCCTGCCGCAGCGCGGCGAACCCAAAGGCCCGGCCGCCGAGCAGCTGAGGCAAGCACTCGCCGAGAGCGCCCGGCTCTTCGTCTTCTGCTATCAGGGCGAGGCGGGTTTCGCCGACGCGGTGGGTAGCAAGGCGGCAGCCGCCCAGCAGGCACGGCTTGAGGCCGCGAGCCTGGCGCCGGAGTCGCTCGATGCCCGCGTCGTCTCGCTGGCACTGCTCTCCGGCTATGCCCATCCGGACATCGCCGAGCGCTACGAGGCCGAGACGGACGAGGAATGAGACGCCCGCGACTCGGCCCCTAGAACAGGATGACGTCAAATCGAAACGATCTGCCGTCTGACTCCTGCTCTACAGGCTTGAAAGATAGAGCACCTCAATCGGCCGGGCAGGCCTTCTGCTTCTCCAGCTTGGAGACCAGGTCGACGTTGGCGCGCTGGTGCTCGTTCAGCGGCACGGCGGAGAGGCTCTTCGAGGTGCAGCCGGTGTTGTCGAAGGCCTGCTTGCCGCGCTCGGTCTCGAAGCAATAGCCCTCGGTGTAGAGGATGTTGCTGCGCAGGTCCCAGAGGTCCTCGCAGGACCAGTCCTGAAGCTGGTCGGCGCTGAAGCTCTGCTGACCGGCACAGATCGTGGTGAAGCCGATGGCGGTGGGATCGGGCTGGTCGACGCAGTCCAAGCCCTCTTCGGCCGCGGCACCGCCGGTCCACAGCATGGCCGCGACCAGCACGCTCAAACCTCTACGCAGCATCGCCCATCTCCCAAAAGCGCCTCGCACCGACGGTGATAGCACAGCCGGCAGGCAAGGTCGCACCCTCTCTCGCCGCCTGCGTCGGCCGGGCACGGGGTGGCCGTCACCGCTTGCTGATCTGCGGCGCGTCTCGCGCGGTGTTCTGTAGGGTAAAGGCACCGATCACCAGCGGCTGACCGTCGGTGTCGAAGAGGCGGAAGAGGCCGGCCATGGAGCCGCCCCGGTTCATCACCTGCGCCAGCAGCGAGAAGCTGCCGACACGCAGACGTCCACCCGGCGCCACGGTCATGACCTCGCCACGGTCGGCCCGGAAGGAATAGGTCGCAGGATCATAGCCGGCCTCAAGCTGGATTGCCCCGACGCGCCGCCCGAAGAGGCGCGGAAGGTCGCCAGGAACGGTCAGCAACAGGGCCAGCTCGGGCTGCCCGGAGGCGGCATCGATGCGGGCCTGGGCCTTGGCGGAGAACAGTGGAACCGCGTTGTCGCCCTTGCGCCGCGACAGGATGGATCCGCCGTTGAACTGCTGCACGCCTGAGGTCGGCGCCGGCTCCGCCCGACCGAGCAGCCCGTAGAGCGCCTCGGTACCACCAGCATTGGTGAAGGCGAAGACACCATAGGGTTCACGCGGGCTGTTGCCGGGGGTGAGCCCGGTGAAGACGCTGTATGCCCTGCCCAACGCACCATTGTACGACAGCCGGTAGGCCTCGGTCATATTGTCGTAGGCGAAGCTGTCGGCCTGGGAATTCATCTGCAAGGTGGCGAGCGGCTGGACCTGACCGGCCTTGCCCACCTCCAGCCGCTGTCCGCTCTTGACGAAGCGGGCCCAGAAACCGGCCGGACCGGGGCCCTCGTCGTAGGTGACGCCGGCCATTGGTGTCTGGCTGTCCCAGCGCACCCCCTGGATCGGGCTGTCGTCCGCAGCACTCTGCGCTCCGCCGCGGTGCATCTTCATACAACCGGCGGCAAGCGCCAGCAGCAACAGCACGAGTGCCGCCCTGAGACAGAGCCGAGCCACCCGAACCAGTGGTACCATCAGACCTCTCTCCTTCTCCCCCTGGGAACCCGGCTCTCCTGCGCTTCCTCTTCACGGACAGCGGGTTCGGACTCCTCGGGCTGCGGATCGGCTCCCTCGCGGACGACGCAACCGCTCGCCGCGACGAAGCCGAAGCCCGCCAACCCGATGAAGCTTCGGCGGGTCAGTTCAACACGACCTCGGGGAGCCATGTCACTATTTCGGGAATGAGGATGCAGAGTCCAAGTCCGATGAGCTGCAGGGTGACGAAGGGGATGATACCGCGATAGATCGACTGGATCCTGACGCCCTTCGCCGCCCCCTTCATGTAGAAGAGCGCAAAGCCGAAGGGCGGTGTCAGGAAGGAGGTCTGCAGGTTCACCGCCAGCAGGATGGCGAACCAGGGCAGCATCATCTCCGGATCCCCAACGTGACCGCCGAAGTCCAACTCGGCGATGATCGGTGCGAAGATCGGTAGCACGATCAGGGTGATCTCGATCCAGTCCAGGAAGAAGCCCAGCAGGAAGACCACCAGCATGATCATGCCGAGGATGCCCCAGGGACCGACGCCCAGGCTATTGATCAGTTCCTCGATCAGATAGTCGCCACCCAAGCGCTTGAACACCAGGGAGAAGCAGGTGGCACCGACGAAGATGCCGAAGATCATCGCATTGGTGACGGCCGCGCGATAGCAGACGTCCTTGAGCACGGCGAAGGACAGGCGTCCCTTGAAGACCGCCAGCAGGGTCGCCCCCACCGCGCCGATGCCCGAGGCCTCGGTCGGCGTCGCCCAGCCGGCGAAGATCGACCCCAGCACCAGCACGATCAGGAAGACCGGTGGGATGAAGGTCTTGATCACCATGCTGGCGAGCGCAGCACCGACATGGCCATCCTCATCCTCCATCGGCGGAGCCAGGTGCGGCTGAAGGCTTGCCTTGGTCACGATATAGACCACGTAGAGGCCGGCCAGCAGCAGGCCCGGCATCAGAGCACCGATGAAGAGCACACCAACCGGAACGCTCAACTGATCGGCCATCAGCACCAGCATGATCGAGGGCGGAATCAGAATGCCGAGTGTGCCCGACGAGGCGATGGTCCCGGTCGCCAGCTCTGCCGAATAGCCGCGACGCAGCATCTCCGGCAGGGCCATCAGGGTCAGCAACACCACGGAGGCACCGATGATGCCCGTGGTGGCCGCCAGGATGGTGCCGAGCAGGGTCACGGAGAGCGCAAGGCCGCCGGGCAGACGCTTGGTCAGCACCTGCAGGGTGTAGAGCAGGTCCTCCGCTATGCCGGATTTCTCCAGCATCGTCCCCATGAAGATGAACATGGGTATGGCGACCAGAATGACGTTCTCGACCGAGCCGGCGTAGATGCGCAGCGGCAGAGCGTTGAAGTAGACGAACTTGAACTCACCGACCAGAACGCCGAAGACGCCGAAGGCCAGTCCCAGGCCGCCCAGCACCAAGGCCACCGGGAAGCCGGTGAAGATGAAGAGCGCCATGCACAGCAGCATGGCGGCAGGCAGGATCTCGTACCAAGGCATGGGGGCTACTCCTGCCTACCGTCGGAAGAGTCGCGGTCGTAGAAATGGTGCTCAGGATGGTGCGTCGCATCGCGCGCCAACTCTTCCTCCACCTCGTGCGCCATCTCGTCGACGCCTTCGCCTTGCACGTAGCGGCTGGCCCGCGCGCGCAGATCCTCCGGACCGAAGAGGAAGACCAGGTTGCGCAGCAGGATCGAAAGCGCGGCGAGCGACAGGAAGCCGAACCCGATCATCAGGCTGGACTTGATGATCCAGCGCATCGGCAGGCCGGTGGTGGCCGAGGAGCCCTCGTTGATCGCAAAAGACTTCGCGGTCTCGCCGAAGGAAAGGTCGACCACCAGCAGGGTGTAGGGCAGCACGAAGAGCAAGCAGCCCAGGATCTCGATCCAGGCTCGCGTCTTCTGCGAGAGCTTTTCGCGCACCAGTTCGACCCGGACGTGGCCGTTGCGGATGTAGGCGAAGCCCAGGCACAGCATGAAGAGGAAGCCGTGCAGGTGCCATTCCATCTCCTGCGCCTTGGTCGAGGGCAGGATCTCGTAGAAAATCGTCTGCTGGAACTCAGGATAGACGTTCAGGAGCTTGCGCTGCACGACGTCATAGAAAATCACCAGGGCCATTGGTACGAAGAGCCAGGCGGCCATCCGTCCGACGAAGTCGGTGACGGCGGAAAGCCCGTCACTGATCGATAGAAGTGCGCGCATGCTGAACGGACCTCAGAAAGAAAATGGGGAGGATTGCTTCCTCCCCCGCTGAGGGGCCTCAACCACAGGCTGCCCGACCTTCGGACGGAGGACCTGCGGCCAGGCCGCTATCGGCAAGGCTGCGGCCTCGCAGCGCCGGACCGTCGCGAGCGACAGGGGCGCTGCGAGACACATCGCAGGCTAGTTCAGGTAGCCGAGATCACGCCAGGTGGCGTAGTTGTCGCGGAACTTGGACAGACTATCCCAAACCATCTTGAACTCGGGATCCTTGTTCTGTTCCTCGACCACTTCCTGCCAGGCCTTCTCGAACGCGGCCAGCATCTCCGGCGGCCACTTGTGGATCTGGACGCCCTTCTCCTGCAGTTCCTGCAGTGCGGCGAACTGGATCGCCTCGCCCTCGACCAGGCCGTAGCGGATGTTATCGCCGCAGACCGAGGCGATCTGCGCCTTTTGCACGTCGTTCAGATCGTCATAGGCTTCCTTGTTCATCATCAGATCGAACATGGTCGACTGCTGATGCCAGCCCGGGAAATAGTAGTGTCCGGCCACCTGATAGAAGCCCAGCTTCAGGTCGATGGCAGGCATCGAAAACTCGGTGGCGTCGATGGTGCCGAGTTCCAGCGCCGGATAGATGTCACCGCCCGCCAGAAGCTGCGTCGAGACACCCATCTTCTCCATAACCTTGGCGCCGAGACCGAAGAAGCGCATCTTCAGGCCCTTGAGGTCCTCCGGCGACTTGATCTCCTTGCGGAACCATCCCGAGGCCTCGGGCGCGATCACGCCGCAGATCTCGGAATAGATGCCGTGCTTGGCGTAGATCTCCTCGAACAGCGGGCGTCCGCCGCCGAAGTAGAACCAGGCCAGGTACTCGGGCGCGGCCGGGCCGAAGGGCACGGCGGCGAAGAGCTGCAGGGCCGGCACCTTGCCCGCCCAGTAGCCAGGCGTCGACCAGCCGGCATCCACCGCGCCGCTGGCAACAGCATCGAAGACTTCCAAGGCCGGCACGATCGCGCCCGGCTCCTGGAAGGTGATCTGGATCTCGCCGTCGGAGACCAGCTTGATCTGCTCGTCGATGTGCTTGCCGAGCGTACCGAGCTGAGTCAGCGAACCCGGATAGGTGCTCTGCATGTCCCAGCGAATCGGACGCGCATCAGCAGAGCCATCAACGGCCAAGCCAAGCGTGGCCGTCACGGCCACAGCACTCACCGCCGCAGCGATGCGTTTCGCAAAAGTCATCTTGTATCCTCCCTGAGGTCTCCCAAACAGATGCGACAGCACCCGGGTCTCCCTACAGCTTCACGCCTTCGTCGCGCGGCTTTTTCTTACCGGAGATTTCCGATCGGCCCCCGCAGCATAGCGGTGACTGTAACCAGCCCATGATCGGGCCACAAGGCAAAAACGGAAGCAAAATCCGCTCTTTGCTCCCTACCTTCGCTGCTTCGCAGGCGACGGTCCATTTCTTGAAACCCGGCCGAGCCCCGCGCCTTGCCAGGGGGCGACTGACCCTATAGGTTGGGCGATCCAAATCACAACCTACTGTTCCGGAGAGCACCACCATGCGTAGCATCCTCGTGCCGGCCGCCTTGATCGTAGCCGCCAGCGGCCTCTTTGCCCTTCCCGCCGGTGCCGAGCAGGGTTGCGACCCGGCCGTCATGCAATTCTACAAGGCCGACGGCCTCGCCGACACCCGGGTCGGTTGGGACAAGATGGCGGACATGTGCTGGCAGGCTGCCGACTCCAACGGCGACGGCGTGGTCGACAAGGATGAGTGGGGCAACTTCTTCGGCAACCTCTTTGACCAGGTCGATACCAACGGCGACGGCAAGGCTTCAGAGGACGAGATCAACCGCCTGCAGCAGAGCGACTGAACCGCGATTCCCAGCGCTGCTCCGGGTCAACGTCTGCTGTTGGCGTATGGCTGATCTGCCGCCGAAAAAGCGCGCGCGTTTTTGTTGCCAGGGCCGACGGCAGAGGCTATACACCGCGCCTCGCCTCTCGCATTGCGAAGGGCGACGGCCCACCGGGGAGTAGCTCAGCCTGGTAGAGCACTGTGTTCGGGACGCAGGGGCCGGAGGTTCGAATCCTCTCTCCCCGACCAAATCAGGAAAGCAGCGCCGCGTGCTGGCGAAAGCCGGCTCGGCGCTGCTTTTTTGTCTGCTCTTCGCCGGCCAGCCCCTGGCCGAGGACGCAATCGGCCGGCTGAACCATGCCGGCTACCGTCAGAAGCGCCACTGCACAGCCGTCCTGGTCTCCCCTGGCCTGGCGCTGACCGCCGCGCATTGCCTCAAGGGCTTGGTTCCGACGGAAAGCCACCTGCTGCTGGGTTATGACCGCGGTCAGTGGCGGGAGCACCTGCAACCCAGTCACGTCGTCGACTTGGGCCGGGACCTGATGGCGCTCTGCTTCAGCCGGCCCGCCAAGACCGAGGCGATGCCGCTTGCCGCTGCACCAGCCAAGTCGGGCGAGATCCTTTTTGACCTGGGCTACGGGGTCCCGGCAGTCCACGTTCTGAAGGAAACGAGCTGTCCCGTCGCGGCGCGGGACGGAAAGGGCGGACTGCTGCTGGACTGCGCCTTGGATCACGGCGACTCGGGCGGCCCGGTCCTGCGCCGGGACAGTGCGGCCGACTCGGTCGTGGCCATTGCGGTGGCCAGCAACGACAGCCACTCGCTGGCGATCGAGGTCCCGGAAAGCTTGAGCGAAGCGATCTGCCAGCGCTGAGTGCGCAGCGAAGACCTGGCATTCTCGCCCGAAGCCTGCTTCCTTGAAGGCTGGCAAGCGGCGGAGGGGAACGGAGATGCCGACAGAGAGCCGGATCACGATGCGGATAGCACTGCCGCTCACGCTCATGGTGGTGCTCCTTTCTGCCTGCACCACGGTGCTGACCCGCAATGCCGTCCCCCAAGACGCCATCGTGACCGCTGCCCCCTATGGCATCACTTTCGAGAACGGTGCGGTCCGCGCCTGGGGCGATCAGCTGGAGCTCAGCGACACCCAGATGGAACGCCTGATCGAACGCCGGGCGGAGCGGATCAAGGCAGCCAAGAGTGACCTCATTGCCAGCGGAGAGCCGATTCCCGAGGTCTCGCTGGCACTGTCCGGCGGCGGCCCGGACGGGGCCTACGGAGCGGGCTATCTGAACGGCTGGACCGCGCGCGGTGACCGTCCGACCTTCGATGTCGTCACCGGCATCAGCACCGGTTCCATCATTGCCGTCTTCGCCTTTCTCGGCCCCGACTACGACGATGAGCTGAAGGAGGCCTATACCGCCTACCATACCGACCAACTCTTCCGTCGTACCTTCTTCGCCGCCCTGACCGGCGGCACGGCCCTTTTGGATGCGCGCGGCTATCGTGCTTTGATCGACCGCTATATCGACGACGAGCTAGTTGCCGATCTGGCGGAGGGGTTCCACGAGGGCCGCGTCCTGCTGGTCGGCACCACCAATCTCGACGCCGCCAGGCCGGTGATCTGGAACGTCAGCGCCATCGCGGCCACCGGCCATCCGCAGGCCAAGATCCTGATCCGGGACATCATCCAGGCCTCCTCCGCGGTCCCGGCGGCCTTCCCGCCGGTGCTGATCCCGGTCGAGACTCCGGACGGACGACGCTATGACGAGATGCACGTCGACGGTGGCGCCACCCAGCAGGTGATGCTGTTCAGCCCGGAACTGCCGATGAAGCAGATCGACGAGGCGCTGGACGTCACCTTCGACCGAACGCTCTACATCATCATCAACAACAAGCTGACCAAGCCCTACAAGCCCGTGCGTCCGCGCCTGGTGTCGATCGCGGGCACCGCTGCGAGCAGCCTGCTTGGTGGGGCCGGAACCGGCGACATCTACAAAATCTTCGCGATCGCCCAGCGCGACGACATCGCGCTCAACATCGCCTGGATTCCGACCGATTTCGACGCCGAGGCGAACGAGATGTTCGACCCGGTCTACATGCAGGCACTCTACGACCTGGGCTATCAGCACGGCCTGGCCGGCGACCGTTGGCAGGCGACTCCGCCCGGCTACAAGCCCTGGCCCTAATCGCGGGCTTCCTACAAAGACCGAGGGCGGCCCCTCCGGATCGGAGGAACCGCCCTCGTTTTCGTGACTGGGCCGCTCGGATCAGCCCTGATCAACCCTTCTCTTGGAAGAGAGAGGTGGTCAGCACCGGCCGAGGAGGCTGCTCCCTAGCCGGGACTGCGCACCCAGGGCATCCGAACTCCGCAGAACACTCGACATAGGATCACCTCCCTTCTTGCTGTTGAAACGACAGTTGTAAGGCTAGGCACAGCTTTCGAGTCTAGCCAAGGGAAAGGACGTCGCGGCTGAAACAAACGCCGAGAGCCACGCCGGCGCGTCCGCCTGCGTGGCTCTCTCGATCCTCGACCGGCAGGCTGGAACAGCGCTGCCGTCGCCGAAGGAGTCCTGACCTCCCCTCGCGGGGAGTCGCCTCAGCCCTGGCGGGCCTTGTAGCGCGGATCCTTCTTGTTGATCACATAGACCCGGCCGCGGCGGCGCACGACGCGGCAGTTCTTGTCGCGCAGCTTGGCGGTGCGCAGCGAGTTCTTGATCTTCATGACTCTCGACCCAAAACGAAAAAACGCGGTTCCGTGGCGCGCTACCCCGGCGGGGAGGCGCTCCGACGAAATCGCCCTTGAACAGAGCGCGGGAGTATAGTCAGGGCGCCTTCAAGGTCAAGCCCATCGCCACGCCACACTGCAAGCGCCCGGCGGGTGTTGCCCTGGACGCGCAAGGGCGCGAGGTTAGGCACCCGAACCCCCGTCACAGAACCC
Organism: Rhodospirillaceae bacterium N.6G; assembly: GCA_046233115.1. Taxonomy (GTDB): domain Bacteria; phylum Pseudomonadota; class Alphaproteobacteria; order Kiloniellales; family JACOMY01; genus JACOMY01. The sequence goes on from JBJXHM010000004.1 coordinate 346,566, forward strand.
GCATGTATGTCCGCCCCCTCCAGCCTGCAAGCCCCGCCGCCCCTCTACGTCGTGAACCTCGACCGCGCGCCAGAGCGCTGGGCGAAAGTTCAGGCCGGGCTGGCGCGCGAGGGCCTGGTCCCGGAGCGCTTTGCCGCGATCGACGCCGCCAAGGGCGAGCACCTGCCGGTTAGCCGCTACGACGAATCCAGGTCCCTGGCGCGCCGCGGCCTGCCGCTGCGCCCGGCGGAGCTCGGCTGCTTCGCCAGCCACTACCTGCTGTGGCAGCGAATCCAGGAGAGCGGCCGCCCGGCGGTGGTGATGGAGGACGACGTCCGAATCGACGAGGACTTCGCGCATGCGGTGGCACTCGCCCAATCGCTGGCCGAGCACTGTCCGATGATCCGGCTCTCGGCCCTGCAGCGAGGGCGCGAACCGCGCCTGGTCGCGGAACTGGGCGAGGGCTACCGCCTGGTGCGCCACAACAAGGGGCCGGGCGGCACCCAGGCCTATTTCCTGACCCCGGCCGGCGCCGCCCGCTTCCTGGAGGACGCCAGGGTCTGGTTCGAGCCGGTGGACGACCACATGGACGCCTACTGGCGGCACGGCGTCGCGGCCCTGGCGATCATGCCCTATCGCGTCAGCCACGACGACGAGGGCCACTCCTACATCCAGCCGGCCAAGCCGCCGAAGCGTAGCCCGCTCAACTGGCTGCGCCGCAAGCTGAACCGCAGGCTGGACCGGCTGCGCGCCTACCTCTGGTTGGCAACCCATCCGGCCCGGCTGCCATGAGGCAGCCGCTGCCGCCGGGCGAGCTGACCGCCCGCGACCACATCCGCGAGACCATCAGGCTGGCGATCCCGGTGATGCTGGCACGCGCCGGCTTCATCATCATGGTCACGGTCGATACCATGATGACCGGCCAGGTCTCGGCCCAGGTGCTGGCCCACTACGGCATCTCGATGGCGCCGCACATCACCGTGCTGGTGATCGGCATCGGGCTGATGGCGGCGACCTCGATTCTCTCGGCCCAGGCCGCCGGCGCGCGGCGCGAGCAGGAGATCGGCGCGGTCTGGCGCAACGCGCTGGTGATCGCCCTGCTGCTGGGCCTGCTGGCCGCCGCCCTGCTCTCCCGCGGCGAGGAGATCCTGCTGCTACTGGGCCAGAGCAACGAGCTGGCGGCGGCCGGCGGGGCCGCGGTGCGCGCCTTCGCCTACGGTATGCCAGGACTCTACCTCTTCCTCGCCTGCGCCTTCATGCTGGAGGGCATCCGCCGACCGCAGGTGGGCATGGTCATCACCCTCAGCGGCAACCTGGTGAACGCCGGGGTCAACTGGCTCTTGATCGAGGGCAACTGGGGTTTCCCGGCGATGGGGGCCGCCGGCGCCGCTACCGCCACCAGCGTGACCCGCTGGACCATGTTCCTAGCCGCGCTCTTCTACATCTTCGTGCTGATGCCCGACCGCGAGCGCTACGGCCTGCTGGGACGGCGCCTGTCGCTCACGGTGGCGACCAAGCAGCTGAAGCTGGGCCTGCCGTTGGCCATCTCGGTCGGCCTGCAGACCGCGGCCCTGGCGGCGCTGGCCACCTTCGCCGGCTGGCTGGGCCAGAACCCGCTGGCCTCCTTCCAGATCGCCAACAACGTGGTGGGCTTCCTCTTCATGCTCTCGATCGGCATGGCCAACGCCACCTCGGTCCGGGTCGCCATGGCGGTCGGCCGCGGCGACCAGCGCGGCCGGGTCGTCGCCGGCCTCACCGGGCTGGGCCTGGTGCTTTGCCTGCAGGTCCTGGTCGGGGTCTTGATCGAGAGCTTCTCCGGCCTGCTGGCCCGGGCCTACACCGGCGATGCCGCGGTGCTTGCCCTGGTGCTGCCGCTGTTCCTCTGGGTCGGGATCATCGTCGTGGCCGACGGCTGCCAGTCGGTGCTGCAGGGCGCGCTGCGTGCCATGGGCCTGGTCTGGGGACCGCTCGCCATCTACTTCGGAACCTGCTGGCTATTGATGGTGCCTTTGGGCTATCTGCTGTCGAACCGCTGGGGCTGGGGCGTCGAAGGCCTGCTGGTGGCGCTGTTGCTGGGCTACAGCGTCGCCGCCGTTGCCATGGCCCTCACCTTCCGTGCCACGAGCAAGCGCGAGGTCCGACCGCTATGACAGAGATGCCCGCCGGCGAACCCAAGCCGATCGATCCGCGCGCCCTGAGCCAGCCGGCGCGAAGCGCGCTGGGCGAGGCGCAGCAGGCGCTCGCCCGGAACGACATGGTGCAGGCGCAGGAGGCCTACCGCCGCGCCCAGGCCGCCGCACCCGATGACCCCAGCGTGCCCTATGTCATGGCCGGCATGCTGCGCCAGGCCGGCCAGCCGATGCCGGCGCTGAGCCTCTCGCTCACGGCCTGGCGGATGGCGCCGCAGGACCCGGCTGCGCGCCTGGCGCTGGCCGGCGGCTTCCGCGGCGCCCGCTTTCAGCAGGCCTCCCCGGCCGTGGTCCAGGCGCTGCTGGCGCTTTTCCTGGCGCCGGACGTCTCGGCGCAGGACCTGGTGAGCGCCAGCCTCTCGCTGCTGCGTAACAACCCGACCCTCACCGCGCTCGTCGCCTGCAAGGGCGAGCCGGCGGCGCTGGCCCGGCTGCTGGAGGATCCGGCTCAGCGCAAGGCCGTCGATGCGCTCTTCTCGGAGCCGCTGCCTCGTGCCCTGCTGAGCCGCGCCCTGATCCCGGACCTCGAGCTCGAGGCGCTGTTCACCGGCCTGCGCCGCCACCTGCTGTCCTGTCTTGGGTCCGGCACACCCCTGCCACTGAGTGCGGGCAATGTCGCCGCACTGGCGCTGCAGGCCGACATGGGCAGTTTCGCCTGGCCACAGAGCCAGGAAGAGGAAGATGCGGTGGCCGCGCTACAGCCCGGCGACGGCTGGGACGACGCGCGTTTGGTCCGAGCCCTCTACCGCCGCCCGCCGGCAGACGAGCCGCAGCCATCGGAGCCGCTCTCGGGCTCACCGGACCTGGCTCCGGTCGCGGTCCTGCACCAGCGTCACTACCTGGAGACCGCGCACGAGGCGCGGCTCGCCTCCACCCTGCCCCGTCTCGGCGTCGCCGGCGAGGTGCTTCCCCTCTTCCCGCGCTGGCGCTCGCTGTCGCGACAGCCGGGCCGGCCGCTGGCGCAGGTGCTGGCCGAGAGCCTGCCGCTGCTGCCGCCGGAGGGCTGGCCTGCGATCGAGCAGCCGAGTGTCCTGGTCGCCGGCTGCGGCACCGGGGGCACCGCGGTGCGCGCCGCCAGCCGCTATGGCTTCTCGCAGGTTCTGGCCCTCGACGGGTCGCTGGCCGCGCTCAGCTATGCCCGCCGTCAGGCCGAAGCGATCGGCATCGGCGGCATCACCTACGCCCAGGCCAGCCTCGAGAGCCTGAGCGGCGTCGAGCCCCCGACCTTGCCCGGCGCCCCCTTCGACATCATCGAGTGTCCGAGTTGGCTGCAGTTCGCCGCCGATCCGGCTGCCGGCTTGGCCGCCCTGGCGCAACTGACCGCGCCCCAGGGCTTCCTGCGACTCGGTTTCTATCGCCACGCCACGCAGCAGGCGCTGCGCGCAGCGCGCGGCGGTCTTGTCGGCATCGACGCCAAGTCCGACCCGGCAACGTTGCGCCGTGCCAGGCAGACCCTGATCGCCTTACCGGAGGAAGACCCGGCCAAGATGATCGTGCGCAGCCTGGACTTCTACGACCTTGCTGGCCTCGCCGGCCTGCTGGCGCAGGCCGATGCCACGGCCTTCACCCTGGCCCAGGTGCAGGAGCTGCTGCAGTCTGCCGGCCTCGCCTTCCTGGGCTTCGAGTTACCCGACCGCCGTGCCTACCAGGTCTTTCGCCAGCGCCATCCCGATCCGGCCGCAGCGGGAGATCTCTCGCTTTGGGCCGCCTTCGAGGCGGAGCACCCGGAGGTCTTCCTACACGCCTACCAGCTCTGGGCCCGCCCGCTCTCAGCCGGCATCGCGCTGCACTAGAGCGGACATCGACCAGGAATATACCCTTATTTACAATGGCTTGCCGTCTGGTCTTGAAGGCAAGGGCTGGGTTCGGACAGTGTAAACCGGTGGCTGCTGCAAGGCCTGCGTTCTGCACGCCGCGCGAGGCTACCTTCCTTTAGCGTGACTTGTCAGACATGCGGCAAGGAACTACTCCTGCAAGCGGATTGTCTTTTGCATACGATTGGCGTCACCAGCCGATCGAAGCGGGACAAGCGGCACATGATCCGATTTCCGGCCAGCGGTAGGGGGCAGTGAGAAGAATGGCAAACAACCCTTTGCGCAAACACAGCGACGTCATGCGCGACTATCTCCCTCAGGCCGGCCGTCGGATTCTCGATGTCGGCTGCGGCACGGGCGCCCTGGTCCGGCTATTCGCTCGGAACGGGGCCGAGGCCGTGGGAATCGACCCGCTAAGACAGGCGATCGAGCGGGCCGAGGCCGGGGACAATCCGCCCAGCGCCAGCTTCCTGCAAGGCAACGGCGAGGACCTGCCCTTTCCGGACGAAGACTTCGACGTGGTCTGCTTCTTCAACTCGCTGCACCACATCCCCACGGCCGCCATGCCCAAGGCGCTGCTGGAGGCGCTGCGGGTCACCCAGACCGAAGGGCTGATCTACGTGCTGGAACCGATCGCCCGCGGTCCCTACTTCGAGTTGGTCCGGCCGATCGACGACGAGACCCAGGTGCGCCAGGAGGCGATGGAGGCGCTGGATGCCTTCGCCACCAACCCGTCGGTGCGTGCGCTGGAAGAGATCGTCTACGACGCCCCGGTACGCTATAAGGCCTTCGCGGAGTGGGAGGCCTCGATGCTCTCCGTCGATCCCACCCGCAAGGCCAAGCTCGAGGCGATGCATGACCAGCTCGCCGAGGCGTTCGCGAGCTCGGCGGACCGGGATGACGACGGCAACTTCCTGTTCCGCCAGCCGGCACGGCTCAACCTCTTCGCCAAGGTGGCATAGGACCTTACTTCATGGCGGTCACCTATACCTCCCGCTATCACTGCCCGGAGGATCCCGGCGGCCTGATCCAGGAGACTCTGGACCTGGGACCGGGCTTTCCCGGCCCGGCTGAGGACGTGCTGCTGTCATGGAGCCTGAGGCTCGACGACGACCTGCCGGCAGAGGCGGCCGCCCGCCTGCTGCTGGCACGCATCGGCCTGGCCGAGGGTCCCTTGCCGCCTGGCGACTGCGGCAGGCTTGTGGGGCTGCTGCGCCAAGCGGCGATGCAAAGCGAAACAGGCGTGAAGCGCCGACGCGGCGGCTCGCGCAATAGGAGGAACTGATGACCGACGACAGCGGGCTGGATCCGGCGGTCGCCCATAACAAAGCGCTGTGGAACAAGCTGGTTCCGATGCATGTGGAATCGGAGCTCTACGACGTTGCCGGCTTCAAGGCGGGCAAGACCGCGCTGGGCACTCTGGAGCGCGAAGAGCTGGGGCCGGTCGCAGGCAAGCGGCTCTGCCACCTGCTCTGCCACTTCGGCCTCGATAGCCTCTCCTTCGCCCGGCTGGGTGCCGAGGTCACCGGCTTCGACATCTCCGACAAGGCGCTGGGGGCGGCACGCCAGCTCGCCCGCGACTGCGGCCTCGAGGCCCGCTTCGTCGAAGGCGAGATCTCGCAGGTCTCGAAGCTGATCGAGGGACCCTTCGACATCGTCTACATGTCCTGGGGCGTACTCGGCTGGATCGCCGACCTGGACCAGCTTGCACGCGACGTCGCCCGGCTGCTGGCCCCGGGCGGGGTCTACTACGTCATCGAGGGCCATCCCCTGGTCAACGCGCTGAGCGAGGATTGGAAGCCGGAAGGCGGCGGCCGGGCCTTCGGATACGACTACGAGTTGCCGAGCGACCAGACCCTGACCTATGTCTTCGAGGGCTATGCCGGCACCACCGAGGCCTTCGAGGATCGGCGCGCCTTCGACTGGGTGCACGGCCTGGGCCGCATCGTCACCGCCTTCGCCAAGGCCGGCCTGGTGATCGAGTTCCTGCACGAGCACGACAAGCTGGCCTGGAAGCAGCTCGACTGCATGGTGGAGGACTCCGAGGGCTACTGGCACTTGCCGGAGGGTGCGCCCTGGCTGCCCGTCAGCTTCTCGCTGCGTGCGCACAAGCCATAGGATCGGAGGTCCCCCCTTCGATCCTTGCGGCGGCGCTGCCGTTGACAGCGCCGCTTGCGCCGCTATGGTCCTTCGCCGCAGGGTGCGGTGCAGCATGGGGTGCAGCCCGTATGCATCCTGAAGCTCCAAGCCCTCAGCCCCTCCTCTGAGCCCGTTCCTCGGGCCGGACGCGAGTGCAACGACGAGAGCAAATCCCGAGCAGACGGACTCGTCTGCGACGACGATTTGCGCAAGAAAACAAACGGCTAGAGCATGGCAGCCGAGCGGTTGCGAGGCGAAGATGCTCTAGGTTTCGCGTGTCCCGGTGCCGCCGCCTCGGCGGAACCGCGGCCGCCAGTCATGACGGAAGACGAGAGAGCCGAACATGAGCATCCAATCCCTGGGCATCCTCGGCGCCGGTACCATGGGGTCCGGCATCGCCATCGCCAGCGCCGCCGCCGGCCTCGAGGTCCTGCTGGTCGACAAGAACGCCGAGCAGATCGACAAGGCCCTCGGCGAAGCCAAGCGCTTCTATGATCGTGCTGTCGAGAAGGGCCGCATGGCCGCCGACGCCGGCGAGGCCGCTCTCGGCCGCATCAGCGCCAGCGACGAGATGGAGGCCATGGCCGACAGCGACCTGGTGATCGAGGCCGTGTTCGAGAACTTCGACCTGAAGGCGGGCCTGCTGGAAGCGCTCTCCAAGATCCTGCCGGCCGACTGCCTGGTCGCCACCAACACCTCTTGCCTCAGGGTCTCCGACCTGGCCAACCACATGGCGGGCCCGCAGCGCTTCCTGGGCTTGCACTACTTCAGCCCGGCCCAGATCAACCCGCTGGTCGAGGTGGTCCGCGGCGAGGCGACCGACTCCGCGACCTACGAGGCGGCGCTGGACTTCGTCCGGGCGACCGGCAAGAAGCCGCTGGCCTGCAAGGATTCCTACGGTTTCGCGGTCAACCGCTTCTTCTGCCCCTACACCAACGAGGCCGCCCGCCTGGTCGGCGAAGGCCTGGCCACCACAGCCCAGGTCGACCGGATCGCCAAGGAGGCTCTGGGCGTGGCCGCCGGCCCCTTCTTCGTGCAGAACATCATCAAGCCGCGCATCAACCTGCATGCGATCCGCAACCTGGGGCCGCTGGGCGCGTTCTATGACCCAGCCCCCTATCTGGTCGAGGTCGGCGAGGCTGAGCAGTCCTTCCCGCTCGACGCCGACGACAGCGGCAAGACGGAGAATGACGCCGTCGTGGCTGACCGCCTGATGGGCGCGACCTTCCTGCCGATCCTGGAGGAGCTCTCCGAGGGCGTGGCCGCGGCCCCCGACATCGACATGGGCGCCCAGCAGGCCCTGCGCTTCGCCGGCCCCTGCGCCCAGATGGACAAGCTGGGCCGCGTTGAGGTCGAGCGTCTTGTGGCCCCGCTCGCCGCCGCCTACGACCGCCCGGTCCCGGACAGCATCGCCAAGGTCGGCACGCTGGTCGCATAGAGCAGTTTGACAGATGGACCGCGGTCGGGGTTTCCCGGCCGCGGTTCAGTCGTTTGGGCTTGCCTTTCGAGCGGACTTAGTCGTGTCCTTGGTCGTGAAATAATGCCGCTGTTCTGGCTTGCCTAGAGTGATCCTACGGTCAAGCCGTAGGGTGACAACTAAAAACAATAGTTAATACCGAACTAAACTGTTCAATTCTTTGTCAAAATAAATCGTTTTTAATTATTGCCACCCTACGGCTTGACCAGAGGACTTGCCTTCACTTGCATGGCTCAATCTTCAAGCGCACCCTTGCCACACCACAGAAAGCAGCCGCACGGGCGCGCAAAGACGGAAAGCGGCGCAAGCCCATATGGCCTGCGCCGTTTTTCGTCTCTCGACTGAGAAAGGTCGGACAGCCTTGGCGGCTGGACCTAGAAGCCCTCGCGCTCCATGCGCTTGCGCAGCACCTTGCGGTGGCGGCGAACGGCCTCGGCACGCTCACGCTTGCGCTTCTCGCTCGGCTTCTCGAAGTGCCGGCGCAGCTTCATCTCACGGAAGACGCCCTCGCGCTGCAGCTTCTTCTTCAGCGCGCGGAGGGCTTGGTCGACGTTGTTGTCGCGGACGGTTACTTGCACGTTCTGGCAGGCTCCTTCACCCTGATGCCCGTCGGTCATAAGAAAATGCGCCGCGGAACAACCTCTCTCGCGGCGTTGCTACAGAGATAGACGATTCCTTGCCCGCTGTGAAGCCCCAAAGGAGAAATCTAGGCGCTTTCCCTGCCGGCCCGGACTCCCATATCTACCACATGACGCTTCTCAAGATTGCCCGCATGGGACATCCGGTCTTGCGCGAGATCGCCAAGCCGGTCGCCGATCCGACCGCCCCGGAGATCCTGCGCCTGGTGCGCGACATGGTCGAGACCATGGAGGACGCCGGCGGCACCGGCCTGGCCGCGCCGCAGGTGCATGTGCCTTTGCGCCTGGTGGTCTTCTTCGTCTCGCCCAACCCCGACCTGCCCGACGGCATTCCGCTGACGGTCCTGATCAACCCGGAGATCACGCCGCTCAGCGACGAAACGGCGCTGGGCTGGGAGGGCTGTCTCTCGGTGCCGACACTGGCCGGCGAGGTGCCGCGCTACACGCATATCAGCTATCGCGGTGTCGGCCTCAAAGGCGAGGTGATCGAGCGCGAGGCCAGGGACTATCACGCCCGGGTGGTGCAGCACGAGGTGGACCACCTCGACGGCCTGCTCTATCCCCTGCGGATGAAGGATCTGGGACGGCTGATCTTCACCAGCGAGATGCGCCACCAGGACAAGGGAACCGAGGAGCCGTTGGAATGAGCGAGGATCTGCGCGACGCCCTGCTGCTGGCCGGGCTCAATCACGTCGCCTTCGACGGCTGGACCGCCGAGGCCTTCCGCCGCGGCGCCGAGGACCTAGGCATCGCTCCCGAGCTGGCTCAGGACCTGCTGCCGGCCGAGCCGCGCGCCCAGATCAAGGCCTTTTCCGACTGGGCCGACCGCCAGATGCTGAAGGCGCTCGCCGAGCAGGATCTCTCGGACCTCGGCATCACCGCCAAGGTGGCGCTGGCGCTGCGCCTGCGCTTCGAGGCGATCGCGCCCTACCAGGAGGCAGTGCGGCGCAGCCTCTCGCTGCTCTCTCGCCCCGACGGCGCCATCGGCGGCGTTACCCTGGTGCACCGCACGGCGGATGCGGTCTGGAGCGCGCTCGGCGACCGCTCGACCGACCACAACTGGTATACGAAGCGCTTGCTGCTGGGCGGCGTGATCTCGGCCACCACCTTCTACTGGCTGGACGACAGCTCCGAAGACAAGGCGCGCACCTGGGGCTTCCTGGAGCGCCGGCTGCGCGACGTGGTCCGCATCGGCGGACGGCTGGGCAAGGTCAGCGACCGCGTGCTCGCCCTGCCCGAGCGCCTGGTGCGCCGCATGCAGATGCGCCGCGATTGGGGCCGCCGCGCCTCTCGGTAGACCCGAGGCCTAGTCCTCCGGCGGATTCAACAGCCGGTTCACATGCCCCATCTTGCGGCCGGGCCGGGCCTCGGCCTTGCCGTAAAGGTGCAGCTTGGCGGCGGGATCGCTCAGGATCGCCAGCCAGTCGTGCGCTTCGTCGCCCAGCAAATTGGTCATCACTGCCGGGCCCAGCGCCGCGGTGCTGCCGAGCGGCAGGTTGCAGACCGCGCGGATGCACTGCTCGAACTGCGGCGTGACCGCGGCGTCCATGGTCCAGTGGCCGGAGTTGTGCGGCCTGGGCGCCATCTCGTTCACCAGCAGATCGCCAGCCTCGGTCACGAAGAGCTCGATTCCGATCAGGCCCTCCAGCGCCAGACCCTCGGCGATCGCCGCGGCGATATCGAGCGCCGCCTTGCGGGTCTCCGGCGTCGCCGGGGCCGGCACGTGGGTTTCCTTCAGGATGTGATCGCGGTGCCGATTCTCGACCAGGGGATAGCAGGCCTGCTCCCCCGCCGGATTGCGCGCGACCAGGACAGAGGCCTCATAGGCGAAGTCGACGAAGCCCTCCAGGATGAGCTCACGGTCCTCGGCCCCGGCCAGCGCGGCATAGGCCCTGCTGCAGTCCTCGGCGGTTTTCAGCAGGCGCTGGCCCTTGCCGTCGTAGCCCATCTCGGTGGTCTTCAGCACCGCTGGCAGGCCGATCCTGGCCACCGCCAGGTCCAGCTCCGCAGCGCTCTCGACCAGCGCCCAGGGTGCGGTGGCGATGCCCAGGTCCTTGAGAAACCCCTTTTCGCGCCCACGGTTCTGACAGATTTCCAGCACCTTGGGTCCGGGCCGCACCGGTCGACGTCCGGCCAAAAAGGCGGCGGTCGCCGCCGGAACGTTCTCGAATTCGTAGGTGACCAGGTCAACCGACTCAGCGAAGCGCGCCAGCGCCGCCTCATCGTCGTAGGCGGCGACCGTCACGGCAGCGCAGACGTCGCCAGCCGGCGAGCGGCTGTCGGGCGAAAAGACGTGACAGCGGTAGCCAAGCTTCGCCGCATCCAGCGCCATCATGCGGCCGAGCTGACCGCTGCCCAGGATGCCGATGGTGCCACCGGGGGCCAGACGCTCGATCATCGTCAGGCCTCGTCGCTCGGCTCGAGCGCGACGCCGTCGCTCTGGGCCTTGCGCCAGGCCGCCAGGCGTTCGGCCAGCGCGGGTTCTAGCAGCGCGACCACCGAGGCGGCCAGCAGCGCAGCGTTGATCGCGCCCGACCGACCGATCGCCAGGGTGCCGACCGGTACCCCAGCGGGCATCTGCACGATCGAGAGCAGGCTGTCCTGCCCCTTGAGGGCATGGCTCTCGATCGGCACGCCGAAGACCGGAAGGGTCGTGTAGGCCGCGACCATGCCCGGCAGGTGGGCCGCCCCACCGGCCCCGGCAACGATCACCTTCAGCCCCCGTTCGCGCGCGTTCGTGGCATAGTCGGCCATGCGCAAAGGTGTGCGATGGGCGGAGACGATGCGGCACTCGTGTGGCACCTGCAGGTCCTCCAGGACCTTGGCGGCGTTGCGCATCGTCGGCCAGTCGGACTGGCTGCCCATGATGATCCCCACCAGGGGGCTCTGTCCGCTCGCGGACTCTGTCATGCTCGTCTTTCTTCTCGGCTAATGCTGTTCGCGTTCAGGCGATGATGTCGGGAATGAGCTGATCTTCCAGCCCGGCGATCTGGTCGCGAAGCTGCAGCTTCCGCTTCTTCATGCGCTGCATCCGCAGTTGATCGAAGGGCACCTCCTCGACGATCCGCGCGATCACGTCGTCCAGGTCGCGGTGCTGGGTCCGCAGTTCCTCCAGCTTGGCGCGGATCTCCTCCTGCGTGGGTTTCCCGTCCGTATCGGCCATTCCTGGGTTCCGCTGATCGGCGCCTCGGCGCCCGGCTAAAGACAAGGGGCTGATCTCAGATCCCGTCCAGAGGGGTGAATTTGCGTCTGTCGGCGCGCCGGCCGCCTGCGCATAATAGGGCTCTGCCAGCGCCACTCCGCAAGAGCAGGGACGAAGACCGCATGACCGAACCGAGGCCTTTCTATGCCAGGGCAAGGGCGCAATCAACGCCGCTTGCGTCTTGCCATGCCTAGAGGGATGGAGGACATCTTCTGGACCTTCTCCTTGGCGCTCTATCGCCAGGAGCAGGTGAAGGAGGCTTGCCTGGCGCTGCAGGACAGCTCGTCCCTCGACGTCAATCTGCTGCTCTACTGCTGCTGGGCCGGACAGGGCGGGCACCTGCTCAGCCACAACGAGCTGCGCCGCTTGCACGGCCTCTCAGCGAACTGGCAGACCGGTATCCTGCGTCCCATGCGCCAGGTACGCCAGCGCCTGGCCAAGGAAGAAGGCGCCGAGAGCGTCTATCAGGCTGCCAAGTCCTTCGAGCTGCAACTGGAGCGCGTCGAGCAGAGCCGCTTGCTGGCCGAGGTGCCGGTGCGCTGGGGCAAGGGCGGCCGCGAGACCGCGTCGGCCAACCTGCGCACCTACCTGATGCTGGCCGCCGTGGTCCGCGACCAGGCGGTCAACCGCTACCTGGACCGGTTGCTGGAGGCGATGGACGCGCTCAGTGGTTCGGCCACCTGAGCCAGGTTCGCCTTCCGGCACGCTAAGCTGTTGGACTGCCACGCAGAGGGTGCTACCTCTTGCGCAACTTCGGAATGGAGAAAGACATGCCGCCAAGAGTTAAGCCCCTGCTTGTCGCCCTCTTCCTGGCAAGTGCATCGACCATGGCCGCCGCGCAGATGAGCCCCTTCGGCACCTCCGGCTTCACCATGGATCAGTCGGACATCGAGACCATGTCGTCGGCGGCGCAGCCGATCTACCAGAGCCCGGCGCCGGCGAATGGCACCCAGTACGAGTGGAGCAACCCGAAGACCGGCAACAGCGGCACCATGACCCTGCTGGAGTCGCGCGAGTACCAGGGCCTGCCCTGCCGCAAGATCCACTACAGCTTCAAGATCAAGAACGTCTCGACCGACTTCTCCTTTGTGCAGGAGCGCTGCCGGGTCGCCAGCGGTGAATGGAAGACGCTCTGACCAAGCGGCTGTTCCGAGACGAGGCGGGGCTCTGACCCCGCCTCTTTCATTTTCGGCCCGCCGCCGCAACCGCTTGACGGTGAGACGGGCGCACGTAAAGACGTAGAGACAAACCGCACTTGCCACCGGTGCCGCCGTGCACCGATCGCTTCTGGTCGTTTAGGGAGAACGGGGACCGTCATGCGCATAGCCATCATGAGCGCGATGCTGGAAGAGATCGAGATGCTGCTGCCGGAGTTGGGACCGGCAGCGGAGCGCGTGAGCCGGGGCCAGCGCGACTACTACATCGGCGAGCTGGCCGGCCACGAGGTGGTCCTTGTCTTCTCGCGCTGGGGCAAGGTCGCGGCCTCGGCGACCACCACCCACCTGATTACCGAGTTCAACGTCGGCACCCTACTGTTCAGCGGCGTCGCCGGTGCGCTGGCGCACGGGCTCAAGGTCGGCGACATCGTGATCGGCGCCGAGCTGCTGCACCACGACCTCGACGCCCGCCCCCTCTTCAAGGAGTTCGAGACCCCGCTGCTGGGCCTCTCGCGCTTCCCGGTCGATCCCGAGATCGGCCGCCTGCTCGCCAAGTCGGCCATCGACTTCGCCGAGCACGACCTGGCCAGCAGCGTCGGCCAGGAAGCGCTGGACCGCTTCGGGCTGGCTGCACCCAGCGTGCGCCAGGGTACGATCGTCAGTGGCGACCGCTTCATCTCCAGCCGCGAGGTGGCGCAGGGGCTGCGCAATCGCGTGCCCGACGCGCTCTGCGTGGAGATGGAGGGCGCAGCCGTGGCCCAGGTCTGCTACGAATACGGCGTGCCCTTCGGCATTCTCCGCGTCATGTCGGACAGTGCCGACGAGGAGGCCCACATCGACTTCCTGGCCTTCATCAAGGACGTGGCCCGCAACTATGCGCACGGCGTGATGCTGAGGGCACTCGCCAAGCTGTAAAAGCGGTCTTCGTCAGGGCAGACCCAAAGGCGGATTGGGCCCCTTGCTGCCATGACCTTCGGAGCGCTCGCCGGCTACATCGCTTCTGTCCTGGTCTTCGCGACCTTCTGCATGAAGACGATCGTGCCGCTGCTCATCGTGGCGGTGGCCAGCAACGTCTTCTTCCTGCTTTACGGTCTGCTGGAAGGCCTGGTCCCGATCCTGCTACTGCATCTGGCGCTGCTGCCGCTGAACCTGCTGCGGCTGGCCCAGCTACGGGTGTCGGCGCGCGAGATCGAGGAGGCCTTCCAGGAGAGCTTCTCGCCGAACGCCATCCTACCGTTGATGCAGGACGTTCCGCTGGAAGCCGGCAGCGTCATCTTTCGGATCGGCGAACCCTCCGACGCCGTCTACCTGATTGGCGAGGGCAGCGTGCAGCTGCCGGAGCTCGGCATCCGCTTGCAGCCGGGCGACATCTTCGGCGAGATCGGTCTCTTCTCCGATCATGGAGAGCGCACGGCCTCTGCCGTCATGCACGAGGCTGGCCTGCTCTACCGGCTGGACCGCAAGGACCTGGCCAGCGCCCTGGTCCAGCATCCCCGCATGGGCATCCATCTGCTGCGTCTGATAACGAGGCGACTGATGCAAAACGCTACCTCAGATCGCCCGGCGCCCACACCGGCATCCGGGCAGGCACCCGGGCCGACACCAGCCCCGACCTCAGGCACCCCGGCCCAGGCCTCCTTGCGATTGGACCGCCGCGCCGAGCGGCGCTGGCGACGCCTCGGCGTGATCGGCCTCACCCTGCTAGCGCTGCTGGTAGGTACACTCAGCTTCGCACCGACAGCCTACTGGCTGCTATCCCGCGATTCGTCCGTCACCACCTGGGTGAACAACGCCACCTCCTCAATCAAAGGCAACATCGCGACACCGCTGCCGAACCCCGGCAGCCTGGTCGGCGAGACCGGCCACATCGTTGACGTCGCCGACGACCAGGCCGACCGCGGCGACATCCTACGCGCCGAGGCCGCGCTGCAGGCCGCTGACGCGGAGCTGAAGACCGTGACCGCCTATGCCGAGGCAATCGACGCCACGCACAAGGCCTGGATGCAGCGCGCCGAGAGCTATGCCCAGGCCTTCCGCGAGAAGCTGGAGATCAATGCCGAGGGACTGCGCGCCGAGATCGCACTGCTGGACGACCGCCTGGAGCTGGCCAAGGCGGCCGCCGACCGATCCGGGCGGCTGAGCGACCGCGGCTACACCTCGCAGGCAGCCGAGGAGAGCGATCGCCAGTACGTCCTGAACCTGTCGGAAGCACTGGAAAGCAAGCGCAGGTCTCTGCGCGAGATCGAGCTTCGTCTACGCCAGGCGGAGGCAGGCATCTACTTCGACGAGTTCGGCCGCAATCCCAACTGGGCCTTTCAAAGCAGCGACCAGATCGAACTGGCGCAGAAGGAAGCGCGCGAGCGTCTGTCGCTCGCCATGGCCCGGTTGGAGCAGGCGAACCACGACCTCTGGGCCGCCGAGCAAAGCTACATCGATTCATCCAAGGCCGCGGTGCGCGCGCCGCCCGGCAGCATCGTCTGGAGCCGGATCGCCGGCGAGGGCGCCGCCGTGACCCCAGGCACGCCGATCGTCTCCTGGATCGACTGCAGCAACCTGCTGATCGACGTGCCGACCTCCGACATCGTGGTCAGCCTGGTGAAGCTAGGCGACCGCGCCGACGTGACCTTGGAGGGCGAGAGCGACTCACGGGAAGCCACCGTGGTGCTGAAACGTGGTGCTGCCGCCACCCTCGGCGCCCTGGACCTGG
The DNA here is from genome assembly GCA_046233115.1 of Rhodospirillaceae bacterium N.6G. Classification (GTDB taxonomy): domain Bacteria; phylum Pseudomonadota; class Alphaproteobacteria; order Kiloniellales; family JACOMY01; genus JACOMY01. Next base: position 361,868 of record JBJXHM010000004.1, read on the forward strand.
CGGCCGTTGCCAGCGGTCACGATGGCGACACTGCGCAGGTGCTGTTGCGGCTGAACGAGCCGCCGGACTTTACCGCCTGCCCGGTCGGTCAGGCCGCCTCCGTCGACTTCCACGACATTTCCTTCCTGGACGTGATCCTCGCCTTTCTCCGGCTCTGATCAGCCCTCCTGCGCCGCCCGCGCCTCGAACTGCGGCTGGCGGTGGATCAGGTAGCCGGCGAGCAGGATCGCCGGGATTCCCAGGGTGGCGGTGTAGATGAAGAAGGTCTGGTAGCCCCAGGCCTCCACCTGCAGACCGGAGAAGCCGGAGATAAACTTCCCCGGCAGGGTCATGAAGGAGGAGAAGAGGGCGTACTGCGTCGCCGTGTAGGCGGTCGAGGTCAGGCTAGAGAGATAGGCGATCAGTGCGGTGCCGGCGAATCCGCCGGCCAGGTTGTCGGCCGAGATCGTGACCATCAGCCACTCCACCACCGGCCCCTGCCCCGCCAGGTAGGCGAAGAGCAGGTTGCTGGCCGCGACCGCAATGGCGCCGGGCAACAGAGGCCAGAGCACGCCGAAACGCGCGACCGCGACCCCGCCCAGCGCGGCTCCGGCGATGGTCATGAAGAAGCCGTAGATCTTGGCGACCTCGGCGATCTCGCTCTTGGTGAAGCCAAGGTCCAGGTAGAAGGGATTGGCCATGATCCCCATGGCGAGATCGCAGAGGCGGAACAGCCCGATGAAGGCCAGGATGGTGAGCGCCATCCAGCCGTGCCTCCGGAAGAAGTCGGCGAAGGGCTCCACCACCACGGTCGCCATCCAGGCGGCCGCCTTCTGCATCGGCCCGGCCTCGACACCGGCCTTGGCCAGCGCCGTCTCCCAGGCCCGCAGGCGCTGCGCCTCGTTCTCGCGGTTGGGCGTGGGCTCCTTGACCGCCACGACGGTGATGAGGCCCACCAGCATGGCCAGCGCCATGGTGAAGTAGGCCGCCGGCCAACCCGAGGCATCGGCGATAAAAAGCGCCCCGGCACCGGCCGCCAGCAGCGCGATGCGATAGCCGAGCTGGTAGGCCGCGGCGAGCGCCCCTTGGTCGCTCATCGGCGCGCACTCGATGCGGAAGGCGTCGAGCGCGATGTCCTGTGTCGCCGAGGAGAAGGCGACCAGCACCGCCAGCAGCGCGAAGATCCAGAGGTTCCCGTCCGGGCCGACCAGCGCCATGGCGACCAGCCCGCCAGCGATGCCGAGCTGGGCCGCCAGCATCCAGCCGCGGCGCCGGCCAAGGACCCTGGTCAGCAGCGGAAAGGGCACCCGGTCGACGATCGGCGACCAGATCACCTTGATCGAGTAGGTGATGCCGACCCAGCCGAAGAAACCGATGTCGCCGCGATCGACGCCGGCATCGCGCAGCCAGGCGCTAAGGGTGGAGAAGACCAGCAGCAGCGGAAGCCCGGCCGCGAAGCCCAGCAACAGCAGCACCAGCACCTTGGGGCGCGCATAGGTGGCAACCGCGTCGTGCCAGCTCCTGGCTTTCTTCTCCTCGCCCAAGATCTAGCTCTGCAGCTCCGGCAGCTTCTCGAAGAGCCCCAGCGCGTCAGGATTGGCCAGCGCTTCCTTGTTCTTGATCGGCCGGCCGTGCACCACGTCGCGCACCGCCAGTTCGACGATCTTGCCGGACTTGGTGCGCGGGATGTCGGCGACGGCGATGACCTTGGCCGGCACGTGGCGCGGCGTGCAGCCCTCACGGATCCGGGTGCGCACCGCCTTCACCAGGGCCTCGTCCAAGCCGACGCCCTCGCGCAGCCGCACGAACAGCACCACGCGCACGTCGCCCTGCCAGTCCTGGCCGATCACCAGGGCCTCCAGCACCTCGGGGATCTGCTCGACCTGGCGGTAGATCTCTGCGGTGCCGATGCGCACGCCGCCGGGGTTTAGGGTGGCGTCGGAGCGGCCGTAGACCACGATGCCGCCGTGCTCGGTCAGCTCGACGAAGTCGCCGTGGCACCAGACGTTCTTGAAGCGGTCGAAATAGGCGGCGTGATAGCGCTCGCCACTGGGGTCATCCCAGAACTCCACCGGCATCGAGGGGAAGGGCTTGGTGCAGACCAGTTCGCCCTTCTCTCCCACCAGCGGCTTGCCCTCGTCGTCGAAGACCTCGACCGCCATCGCCAGGTGGCGCTTCTGGATCTCGCCGCGCCAGACCGGGCCGATGGGATTGCCGCCCATGAAGCAGCCCAGGATGTCGGTGCCGCCGGCGATGGAGGAGAGGCAGACGTCGTCCTTGATCGCCTCGTAGACGTAGTCGAAGCCCTCGGCCACCAGCGGCGAGCCGGTGGAGGTGATGGCGCGCAGGGTCGTGAGGTCGTGGGTCGCCTTCGGCTTCAGGTCGGCCTTGGCCAGAGAGTCGATGTACTTGGCCGAGGTGCCGAAGAGGGTGCAGCGCTCCGCCTGGGCGAAGTCCCAGAGGATGTTGCCGTCGGGATAGAAGGGCGAGCCGTCGTAGAGCAGCAGGGTGGCATCGCTGCCCAGTCCCGAGGCCAGCCAGTTCCACATCATCCAGCCGCAGGTGGTGAAGTAGAACACCCGGTCGTCCTTCTTCACGTCACACTGAAGCTGATGTTCTTTAAGGTGTTGAAGCAGAACGCCTCCAACCCCATGCACGATGCACTTCGGCCGGCCGGTGGTGCCGCTGGAGAACATGATGAAGAGCGGATTGTTGAAGGGCACCCGGCGATAGGTGACCGGCTTGGCGGCATAGGCCCCGATCCACTCGCCCAAAGACATGGCGATGCCCAGGCCTTCCGGCGGCTGCCCCTGGTCGATCAGCGGCACCACCACGACGCGCTGCACGCTGGAGAGTTCGGCCATGAACTCCATCACCCGCGGGCGCACGTCGATGGTCTTGCCGTTGTAGAAATAGCCGTCCGGGCAGAACAGCACCTTGGGCTCGATCTGGCCGAAGCGGTCGAGCACGCCGTTCACGCCGAAGTCCGGCGAGCAGGAGGACCAGATCGCACCCAGCGAGGCCGTGGCCAGCATGGCGGCGATGGTCTCGGGCATGTTCGGCATGAAGCCAGCCACCCGGTCGCCCTCGCCCACGCCCTCGTCGGCCAGGGCCTGCTGCAGGCGCGAGACCAGGGCGTTCAGCTCCTTCCAGGAGAGCCGCCGCTTCACCTTGTCCTCGGCCCAGAAGACCATGGCGTCGGCCTCGTCGTTCCGACGCAGCATGTTCTCGGCGTAGTTTAGCCGCGCTTCCGGATAGAACTTGGCCCCCGGCATCAGGTGCGGACGCACCAGCGCCGCGCCCTGGCGATCGCCGATCACCCCGGCGCGGTCCCAGAGCAGGTCCCAGAAGGCCGGCATGTCCGAGAGCGACCAGTCGTAGAGGTCATCGTAGCCGTCGAGGGAGAGGCCATGGCGCTGGTTGGCCTCGGCGATGAAGGCGGTCAGGTTGGCGTCGGCAATACGCTCCGGCGCAGGCTGCCAAAGCGGGCGGGAGGCGGTCTCGGACGGCATCGTAACCTCGTGATCTTCGCCGCTTCGCCAAGGTCTCCGGCGGCGGCAGTCTCCGTTGTTCCAAGCGGCCGGCGAGTCGTGCAGGAGTTCCCGCGGCCGGATTTGCGTTCCTCGGCATAACAGACGTGCGAGGCAGCGGGCTAGTCGCTTCGCGGCCGCGAGGTGTAGCTTATTGCACTCTTAAGGACGAAGATGACAGCCGATTCTCCTCAGATCCTGGGTCCGGCCGCAGCCGGAGGCGCGACCTCGGCGGTGACGCAGGCGGTGCTCTACATGACCGCGGCCTGCGCCTTCTTCGCCCTGATGAACGTCTGCATCCGCCTGGCCGCGCAGTCGGGCCTGCACACTTTCGAGATCGTCTTCTTCCGCAATCTCTTTGCGCTGACGGCCATGCTGCCCTGGCTGGTCTCGACACGCTTTCGCGGCGCCAAGACCAAGCGCCTCGGCGCCCACCTGCGCCGCGCGCTGCTCGGCATCTGCGCGATGTTCCTCTGGTTCTCCTCGGTGAGCCTGCTGCCGCTGGCCGAAGCGACGGCGCTGAACTTCACCTTCCCGCTGTTCGGCACCATCCTGGCCGCACTGATCTTGAAGGAGCAGGTGCGGATCCGGCGCTGGAGTGCGACCGTCGTCGGCTTCCTCGGCGTCCTCATCATCCTGCAGCCCTGGAACGCCCACCTCTCCTGGATCAGCTTCCTGCCAATCGCGGCGGCCTTCTTCATGGCCTTCTCGGCGATCACGGTGAAGCAGCTCTCCACCACCGAGAAGGCCGGCACCGTCGTGCTCTACATGAACCTCATCATGACGCCGATCTCCCTGGTCCCCGCCATCTTCGTCTGGCAGTGGCCGGAGTGGGAGATCTGGCTGGTGCTGCTCGGGCTGGGGAGCTGTGCCGCCATCTCGCACGTGGCGCTGACCCGGGCCTATGCCCTGGTCGAGGCCTCCTTCCTGCAGCCGCTGGACTACCTGCGCCTGCCGATGATCGCGGGCCTGGCCTACCTGCTGTTCGGCGAGGTGCCGAGTGACTGGATCTGGCCGGGCGCGGCGGTTATCGCCGGAGCCAGCATCTACATCGCCCGCCGCGAGGCCAAGCTGGCCCGCGCCAGCCGGCTAGCGGCAGAGCGCCGTCCGGTGGATCGCCCCGCATGAGCCATAGCCTTTCCGCAAGCCTCAGCCTCGGCCAGTCCGCCGCCGCGCTGCGCGAACGCCACGCGCGCTGGCAGGCACTGCCGCCGAACCTGCGCGGCGCCTTCCTGGTGACCATCGCCGCGGCCGGCTTCACCCTGGTCTGGGCCATGGGCAAGTCGCTCGCCGACCACGGCATGCACCCCTACCAGATCTCACTCTGCCGGGCCGCCGCCTCGCTGCTGTTCCTGCTGCCCTTCCTCTTCACCGGCAGCGTCACCCGCTTCCGCACCGCGCACCCCTGGCTGCATCTGATCCGCGCGGCGTCCGGCGGGGTCGCCATCCTCTTCGGCTTCTATGCACTGGTGCGCCTGCCGCTGGCGGAGGTGACGGCGCTGGGCTTCACCTCGCCGCTCTTCACCGTGATCTTCGCCGCCCTGCTGCTGCGCGAGAAGGTGCGCTGGCGCCGCTGGGTCGCGGTCGCGGTCGGCTTCGGCGGCATGCTGATCATCGTGCGACCGGGCGCGGCCGCCTTCGGCAGCGATGCGCTCTTCGCCGTGGGTGGGGCGATGCTGATCGCTTTCGCCATCACCCTGGTGAAGCGCTTTCCGGCCAGCGAGAGCCCGACCGTGCTGCTGTTCTACGTGCTGGCCGCCGGCATCCTGGTCTGTGTCGTGCCGGCGCTCGAACACTGGCACGACCCCAGCCCCCTGCAGTGGCTGATGCTGCTGGCGATGGGGGCCTTGGGCCTGGGTGCGCATGCCCTCTTCATTGCCGGCTTCCGCACCGGCGAGAGCAGTTTCGTTGCGCCCTTCGACTACACCAAGCTGCTCTTCGCGCTGCTCATCGGCTTCTTCGCCTTCGGCGACCTGCCGGACTGGACCACCTTGCTGGGCGCGGCCGTCCTGATCGCCTCCAGCGTCTACATCGCCCGCCGGGAGTCTAAGCTGGCAAGACAAGAAAGCCGGCGGCGAGGAAGCTGACCACCACGCCCAGGGTCAGGATCGCGCGCAGCCGCATGTAGGGTCCGGGCAGGCGCCCCGCCGCGGCATGCTGCCGGTCCAGCAGCCAGAGCAGTGCGAAGGCCAGCGCCATGACGAAAGCCTGGTGCAGCGGATAGACGAACAGCAGGGTGAGCCAGCCGACCAGGCAGGGTGCCGCCGCCAGCAGATAGGGCGCCCAGCCCTCCTCCCCGCGCGCCATGGCGGCGCCCCAGGCGACCCCGCCCAGGAAGGAGAGGATGGCCACGCCATAGACCATCATCGCCCCCAGGATGCGGAAGGCGGCGTCCGGCGGGGTACTGGGCAACAGCACCAGGATGGCGGCGGCGAAGAAGGGGACCAGGCCGGCAAGGCCGATCCAGCGCAGCGGCGGCGGCAGGCGAGACCAGCCCTCCCCGCTGCGCGTCTGACTAAGAGTGCGGGTTTCCATGCCGGCAGATCTAGACCAGGCCGGGCGGCGCTCCAAGAGCCTTCGCGCCGGCACCGCTTGACAGCGGCCACGCCCGCCCCGAAACAGGGGCAGCAACCCTCAGATCATCCGGGAGAGACGAGCAGATGGACGTGACGGGACTGGCCGCGGTGGTGACCGGCGGCGCTTCGGGTTTGGGTGCGGCAACGGTCAAGGCTCTGGCCGCCGCCGGCGCCAAGGTGACGGCACTCGACATGAAGGCTGACGCCGTGCAGGCAATCGCGGCCGAGACCGGCGGCCTGGGCCTGGTCTGCGACGTTGCCGACGCCGATGCCGCCGCCGCCGCGGTGGCTGAGGCCAGCGCGGCGCACGGCCCCTGCCGCATCCTGGTGAACTGCGCCGGCATCGCACCGGCCAAACGCGTCGTCGGCCGCGACGGCCCCATGCCGCTGGCCGACTTCGAGCTGGTGGTCCGGGTGAACCTGATCGGCAGCTTCAACCTGATGCGCCTCTGCGCCGCGGAGATGGCCGCAGCAGAGCCGCTGAACGACGACGGCGAGCGCGGCCTGGTGGTCTCCACCGCCTCGGTCGCGGCCTACGAGGGCCAGGTCGGCCAGGCCGCCTACTCCGCCTCCAAGGCCGGCATCGTCGGACTCACCCTGCCGGTCGCGCGCGAACTCTGCCGCCACGGCATCCGCGTCAACACCATCGCCCCCGGCCTGATCGGCACGCCGCTGCTGCTGAACATGCCGCAGGAAGTCCAGGACAACCTGGCCGGCCAGGTCCCCTTCCCGCGCCGCTTCGGCAAGCCGGAGGAGTACGCCGAGCTGGTCCTGCACCTCTGCCGCAACCCGATGATCAACGGCGAGACCATCCGCCTCGACGGCGCCATGCGCATGCAGTGAGGCCCAGCCTCAGAGGCCGAGGTCCTTGGCCCGTGCCAGCAGACGCTGGGCGTTGAGGTAGGACGGGACCTCGACCAGAAGATCCCCGAGCCGCGCGCGGTCCTGACCCAGGGTGCGCGCGGCCTCGAAGGCCGCCACGATCGACCGCGCCTCGCCGATCTCCTCGGCAGAAGGCGTCATCACCCGATTCACGATCGCCGGATGCGCGGGATCGACCGCGCTCTTGGCAGCATAGCCGAGCTGGCGGGCATAGCGCGCATCGGCCTCGCAACCCTCCGCATCGGAGAAGGTGTAGGGGCAGTCCACGGAGGGAATGCCCGCGGCCGCGCACTCCAGGTGCAGACGCTGGCGCGCGTAGGCCAGCTCGACGGCGGCCTTGCTACGCGGCGCGCCGAGATCCGCGGCGAGATCCTCGGTCGAGCCGAGGACAGCACTGGTCCGCGCACTCGCCTTCGCGATGGCGTAGGTCTGCATGACGCCGCGGGCGGTCTCGATGTTGGGCGCCAGCTCGGTGCTGCCGGCGGGAATGCCGTAGCGCTGCTCCAGCCGGCCGACCTCCTGCTCCAGCGCCACGACCTGCTCGGGCTCCGCCACCTTCGACATGATCACCACGTCGGGGCGGCCGCGCATTACCTCGGCCAGGTCGGACCGGCCCTCGGTCTCCAGCGGATTGACCCGGACCGCGGCAACGAGACCGGCCGCCCGCCAGACATCGTAGATCTCGCCGGCCAGGGCACGGGCTTCCGGCCGGCGCTCCGGCGGGGTGAAGTCCTCCAGCTCCTGGATCAGGACGTCGGCACCGGTGGCGGCCGCCGCCGTCAGCGCCTCCCGGTCGGCCCCCGGCAGGAACAGCCAGCACCGCCGCAGCCGCGGTGGGCGACGACCGGCCCGCTCTGGGCTCGACGATAAAGCCATGGTTTTCCTCTCCCGTTGCGATCTGCCGGCCGCAACCTAACGCTGGAAGCCTTCACTGGCCTTCAGCAGCGCGCGGGTGTAGTCGGCGGCGACCTTCTGGTGGCCCAGGGCCTCGCGGTCCAGTTCCTCGACCGCGCCGCCGTCCTGCATCACCAGCAGGCGCTCGCACATGTGGTTCACCACCGCGAGATCGTGGCTGACCATGAGGAAGGTCAGGTCGCGCTCACGGCGCAGGCGCACCAGAAGGTTCAGGACCTCGGCCTGCACCGAGGCGTCGAGCGCCGAAGTCGGCTCGTCCAGCAGCAGGATCTCCGGCTCCAGCATCAGGGCACGGGCGACGGCGACGCGCTGGCGCTGGCCGCCAGAGAGCTGGTGCGGATAACGGAAGCGGAAGCTGGCATCGAGGCCGACGTCGGCCAGCGCCTGCTCCACCCGCTGCTCCTGCTGGCCGATACGGTGGATGCTCAAGGGTTCGCTCAGCACCCGGTCCACCGTGTGGCGCGGGTGCAGCGAGCCGTAGGGGTCCTGGAAGACCATCTGCACCCGCCGCACGAAGCCGAGGTCGCGCCGGCCGCCGACCTCCTGCCCGTCGATCAGGATGCGCCCGCCCGAGACCGGCGCCAGGCCGCAGATCGCCCGCAGCACCGTCGACTTGCCGGAGCCCGATTCGCCGACCAGCCCGTAGGAACCGCGTGGCGCCACCGCGAAGGAGACGTCACGCACCGCCTCCACCCGGTCGGCACCCTGTCCGAAGGTGACCGAGAGCCCCTCCACCGACAGCTTCACGGCGCCCCTCCCGTCAGCTCCTCCAGCGAGCGGTCGCGCCAGCGCTGGTCGCGCTGCAGGGTCGGCAGCTCGTCGCGCCGCTCGGCGATCTTGGGCAGGCAGTCGAGCAGGCCGCGCGTGTAGGGATGCTTGGCCTCGGCGAGCCGGGTCGCCTCGATCTCCTCGACGATGCGGCCGGCGTACATGACCAGCACCCGGTCGCAGAAGCTGGAGACCAGTTCCAGGTCGTGGCTGATGAAGATCAGGCCCATGCCGCGGGAGCGCACCAGGCCGTCCAGGATGCGCAGCACCTCGAGCTGCACGGTGACGTCCAGCGCCGAGGTCGGCTCGTCGGCGATCAGGAGGTCGGGGTCGGGCACCAGCATCATCGCGATCATCACCCGCTGGCCCATGCCGCCGGAGAGCTCGTGCGGATAGGCGCGCATCACCCGTTCCGGATCGCGGAGCTGGACCGCCTCCAGCATCTCGATCGCGCGCTTCTTCAAGGCGCGGGGCGAGCCGCCACCATGCACCCGCATGGCCTCGGTGAGCTGGCGCCCGACCCGCATCACCGGGTTCAGCGAGAACTTGGGGTCCTGCATCACCATGGAGATGCGCCGGCCCCGCACCGCACGCATCTCGCGCTCGGACAGCGACAGCAGGTCGGTGCCATCCAGGTCCATACGCTTGGCCGTGACCTCGCCCGGCGGCCGCACCAGGCGCAGCACCGAGCGGCCGGTCATGGTCTTGCCGGAGCCGGATTCGCCGACGATCGCCAGGCGCTCGCGCCCCAGACTGAAGGAAACGCCGCGCACCGCCTCGACCACCCGGATCGGGGTGTGGAAGCGGACGTGGAGGTCCTCGACCTCGAGCAGCCGGTCGCTCATTTCCCGCCGCTCCTGGGGTCCAGCACCTCGCGCAGGCCGTCGCCCAGCAGGTTGAAGCCGAGACTGACGATGAAGATGGCCAGCCCCGGCACGGTGGCGACCCACCACTGGTCGAAGAGGAACTTGCGGCCCGAGGAGATCATCAGCCCCCACTCCGGCAGCGGCGGCTGCGCCCCCAGACCGAGGAAGCCAAGCCCGGCCGCGGTCAGGATGATGCCGGCCATGTCGACGGTGACGCGGATGATCACCGAGGCCATGCAGAGCGGCATGACGTGACCGATGATGATGCGGCCGGACGAAGCCCCCTGCAGGCTGATGGCCGCGATGTAGTCGGAGTTGCGCACCGTGATGGTCTCGGCCCGCGCCACCCGGGCATAGGGCGGCCAGGCGGTCAGTGCGATCGCCAGTACCGCGTTCTCGATGCCGGGCCCCAGGGCCGCGACGAAGGCCAGCGCCAGGATCAGCCGCGGGAAGGCCAGGAAGATGTCCGTCAGGCGCATCAGCACCACGTCGACCACCCCGCCCAGATAGCCGGCCGCGGTGCCGACGATCAGGCCGAAGATCGGTGCCGTCACCACCACCAGGGCGACAATCAGCAGGGTGATGCGCGAGCCGTAGACGATGCGGCTCCAGAGGTCGCGGCCGAACTCGTCGGTGCCAAGCCAATGGCCGGCCGAGAAAGGCGGCAACAAGCGATCAGGCAAAGACTGTTCGGTCGGCGAGTAGGGCGCCAGCAGCGGCGCGAAGATCGCCATCGCGATCAGCACCAGGATGATGCCCAGCCCCACCATCGCCAGCCAGTTCTGCGCCAAACGCCGCCAGGCGAGGTAGGCCTGCACGCAGCGGGCATGGAAGCGCGAGACCGGCTGCTCGCTGGTGAGCCAGGCCCGGCTGCCGGGCGTGAGCGGCCTCTCCTGCATCGCCATCCTAGCGCGCCCTCGGATCGACCAGGCGGTAGAGAATGTCGGAGAGACGGTTGAGGGCGATAAAGACCAGGCCCACCACCACCGTGCCGCCCAGCACCGCGTTCATGTCGGCCGAGAAGAGCGCGTTGGTGATGTAGAGGCCCAGCCCAGGCCAGGCGAAGACGGTCTCGGTCAGGACCGAGCCCTCGAGCAGGAAGGCGTAGGAGAGCGCGATCACCGTGATCAGCGGCACCATGATGTTGCCCAGCGCGTGCACCCAGATCACCCGCCACTCCGGCACGCCCTTCACCCGGGCGGTGGTGATGTACTCCTGGCCCAGCTGGTCGACCATGAAGCTGCGGGTCATGCGGCTGATGTAGGCCAGTGAATAGTAGCCCAGCACCAGGGCCGGCAGGATCACGTGCGAGAGCGCGTCGCGGAAGATGTCCCAGGCACCGGCCAGAGCGGAATCGATCAGCACCGCACCGGTCACCGAGGGGACGTCGTACTCGTACATCAGCTCGTAGGTGGCATCGAGCCGCCCCGGACCGCCGACCCAGCCCAGCTCTCCGTAGAAGACCAGCAGGCCCATCAGGCCCAGCCAGAAGACCGGCATGGAATAGCCGAAGAGACAGAAGACGCGCACCGACTGATCGATCCAGCGGCCCTGGTTGGCGGCGGCCAGCACGCCGCTGGGTACCCCCAGGATCACCCCGATCAGGGTCGCCATGGTGGCCAGCTCCAGGGTGGCGGGAAAGACCCGGCCGATGTCCTCGATCACCGGGTGCGAGGTCATCAGCGACTTGCCGAAGTCGCCGTGCAGCACGTCCCAGATGTAATAGCCGAACTGGGTCAGCAGCGGCTCGTTCAGGCCGAGCTGCTCGCGCACCTGGTCGATCTGCGCCTGACTCGCCCGCTCGCCGACGATGGCCAGCACCGGGTCGATCGGGATGATGCGCCCGATGATGAAGGTGATCAGCAGCAGCCCGAGGAAGGTGATGAGCAGGCTGGCCAGACTGCGTAGCAACCCCAGCAGCAGCCGCGGCAGGCTGCGTCCCCGGGCACGTAGCCTGGCTCCGGCCGTCGGCTGCCCGACCCCTTGAACCTCGCTCACCTGGCTCGATCCAGCGCGGTGCAGGGCACCCGCCTCTGCGCGTGCCCTGCCCCCACGTCTAGTTCTTGGTCACGGGCCAGTAGAAGGCCGAGTGAATCGAGCCACCGGCCGAGAAGTTGTCCACGTTGTTGCGCGCGGCAACCTGTTCGATCAACTGGAACATCGGCGCGAAAGGCGAGTTCTTCTGGTGGATGCGTTGCACCTCCTCGTACATCGCCTTGCGCTTGTCGGTGTCGCGCTCCAGCACCGCGGCGTTGGTGATCGGGGTCTCCTCGGTCGCGGGATAGGCGTTACGCCAGGCCAGGATGCCGGTCAGCTGCGCCTCGGGCGAGTTGTCCGGGTTGCGGGCGAAGGTGTCGGCGTTGGTGTGCGGGTCGGAGTAGTCCGGGCCCCAGGCGCCGAGGTAGATGTCGTGGTTGCGCGAGCGGTACTCGCCCAGGATCTCCTTGCCGGTGCCGGTGCGGATGTCGGCCTTGATGCCGGCCTGCGCCAGGGTGTTCTGGAAGGACTGCGCCATCTCCAGCCGGTCCTGGTCGTTACGCACGAAGATCTTGATCTCCAGGTCCTCGATACCGGCCTCCTTCAACAGGGCCTTGGCCTTCTCGACGTCCAGCTTGTAGGGCTTGTCGTCGATCGCGCCCAGGAAGCCCTTCGGCAGGAAGGCCTGGTGGACGATGTAGTTGCCCTTGAGGAAGGTCTCAGCCATGCCGTCGTAGTCGATCAGGTACTTGATCGCCTCGATCAGCTTGGGGTTGTTCAGCGGCTCGTGCGACATGTTCAGCGAGACGTACATGATCCGCCCGCGCACCTCGTCGTTGATCTTGATGTCGGGGTTGCCGCGCACGCCCTCGATATCGACCGGGGTCAGCTTGCGGGCGATGTCGACGTCGCCGCGCTCCAGCAGCAGGCGCTGGGTGGCCGGCTCCGGCACGTGGCGCACGAAGACCCGCGTCATCGCCGGTGCGCCGCGCCAGTAGTTCTCATTGGCCTCCAGCACGTAGTTCTCGTTCGGCTTCCAGGCGCGCAGCGAATAGGCGCCGGAGCCGGCGGTGTTGGACTTCAGCCACTCGTAGCCGAGGTCGCCGTCCTTCTCGTGCTCCAGCACCGTCTTCTTGTCGACGACAGAGGCCACCACGGCGGTCAGGGCGCTGTAGAAGAACGACGGCGCGTAAGGCTTGTCGACGGTGATGGTCAGGGTATCGCCGTCAGCCTTGATCACCTCCTCCACGTTCTCCGGCGTGAAGCCGAACTGGGTCAGGATGAAGGCCGGCGTCTTGTTCAGCTTGACCGCGCGCTGCAGCGAGAAGGCCGCATCCTCGGCGGTCACCGGGTTGCCGGAGTGGAAGGTGACCCCGTCGCGGATCTTGAAGCTGTAGGTCTTGCCGTCGTCCGACAGGCTCCAGCTCTCGGCCAGGCCCGGGACCAGCGGCCCCAGGTTGGCGGGGTCGAGCTCCACCAGGGTGTCGTAGACGTTGTTCAGCATGTCGTTGCCGGAGAACTCGAAGCTCTCGGCCGGATCGATCGACACGATGTCGTCGATCTTGTCGGCGATCACCAAGGTGTCGGCCGGTGTTTCCGCCCTGGCGACAGCGACGCTGAACACGAGCGCCGCGCAGCTCGCCAAGGTAAACCTGGTCAGACTGCTCATAGAGTGTTCCTCCATCCCTTGCCGCGGGGGTCGCCATCGCGCACCGACCAAGGCGGCTCTTTGACCTGAAAACAGCCTAGACCAGGCGGAGCGGAGGTCAATGACGAAGTCCCCTCTGTGGTGCGATCAATTCGACAGCAAAGGTCCTGGAAGACGCCTGCCTTGCACCGCCGCTACTCGGCGACGATAGTGCAGCCGGGCCGCTCGGACCTCACACCCGACATGGTCCCTGTTTGGGAGGAAATGCGCCATGAGCGACACAATGCTTGAGACACCGCTCTACGACATGCATCTGGCCCTGGGCGGCAAGATGGTCGGGTTCGCCGGCTACGCCATGCCGGTCAACTACCCGAGCGGCATCATGGCCGAGCACAAGCAGTGCCGGGAGCAGGCGGCCTTGTTCGACGTCTCGCATATGGGGCAGGTCGAGCTGCGTGGCACCGGGGCCGCCAAGGCGCTGGAGCGGCTGGTCCCCAGCGCGGTGGAGGGCCTGAAGCCCGGCAAGGCGCGCTACAGCGTCTTCACCAACGCAGCCGGCGGCATCCTGGACGACCTCATCATCTCCAACGCCGGCGATCATCTCTACCTGGTGGTGAACGCCTCCATGCGCCATCAGGACGTGGCGCACCTGCGTGCCCACCTGGGCGAGGTCGAGCTGGTGGAGCGCAACGACCGCGCCCTGGTCGCCGTGCAGGGTCCCAAGGCCGAGGCGGTGGTGGCCGGGCTGGCACCCGAGGCGGCCGGTCTCGCCTTCATGGAGACCTGCGAGGCCCGGATCCTGGGGGCGCCCTGCCGCCTCTCGCGCCTGGGCTACACCGGCGAGGACGGATACGAGATCGCCCTGCCGGCCGAGCGTGCCCGTGAGATCGCCGAGGCGCTGCTGGAGAACGAGGCCTGCGCCCCCGCCGGCCTCGGCGCCCGCGACAGCCTGCGGCTGGAGGCCGGCCTCTGCCTCTACGGCAACGACATCGACCAGACCACCTCGCCAGTCGAGGCGCAGATCCAGTGGATTATCCAGAAGCGCCGGCGCGAGGAGGCCGGCTTCCCCGGTGCCGAACGCATCCTGCGCGAGCTGGCCGAGGGGCCGGCCCGCAAGCTGGTCGGCCTCCAGCCCGAGGGGCGGGCCCCGGCGCGCGCCGGCACCGAGATCGCCCAGGAGGGCCGGATCGTGGGCCAGGTCACCAGCGGCGGCTTCGGCCCCACCCTGGGTGCGCCGATCTCCATCGGCTACCTGGAGAGCGCCCTGGCCGAGCCCGGCACCAAGGTCGACCTGATGGTCCGCGGCAAGGCCCAGCCGGCAGAGGTCGTCGCCCTGCCCTTCGTCCCGCATCGCTACAAGCGCTGACCATGTTTCGAAGAGACGCAAAGTATCCGATTGCCACAGGCAATGCCTATTTCTTAGGCATTCGCATCCCGACCACCTGATTGCCACACACCTCGAACAAATAACAAGAATTGTGATATAAAACCCCTCCAGAGTGGGAGGAGTTTGCACTTCCGAATAAAGAGTGCAACTATTCAAAAAAATTCGATCATACACCTGTTGTCCGAGGCCCGGGCTCTCTGGAGCCTATTCCCTGAACAGTGTGACCGGAGGACAGTCCTATGGCCACGGTGACAGGAACCAATGCTGTCGATTTCATCGCCACAGGCAGCGGCAACGACGTGATCTACGGCCTCTCGCGGGGCGACAGCCTGTTCGGCGGCAGCGGCAGCGATACCCTGTTCGGCGCCAGCGCCTATGACCTGCTGGACGGCGGGGTCGGCGACGACAGCCTTCTGGGTGAGGAGGGCGACGACAAGCTCTACGGCCGCAGCGGCAGCGACCTGGTCTTCGGCGGGTCCGGCGTCGACAGCGCCTTCGGCAATAGCGGCGCCGACGTCGTGGCCGGCATGTGGGGCGGCGATACGCTGGTCGGCGGCACCGGCAACGACACCCTCTTCGGCGGCGGGCTCTTCCCCATCGCCGGCGATGGCGGCGACCGCTTGTTCGGCGCCACTGGCGACGATCGCCTCTACGGTCTCTCCGGCGACGACAGCCTCTTCGGCGGAGAGGGCAAGGATTTCCTCATTGGCTTCTCCGGGGACGACTGGGCCAACGCCGGGACCGGAAACGACCGAGCCTATGGCTCGGACGGCGACGACATCGTCGGAGGCAACGACGGCGACGACACCCTGGCCGGCGGCACGGGTCACGATGGGATCTTCGGCGGGTCGGGGCAGGACACCCTGCACGGCAATGGCGGCAACGACAGCCTGTTCGGCGGGCGCGGCGACGACAGCCTCTATGCCGACGCGGGCGAGGATGATCTGCACGGCGGCGCCGGCGCGGACCGCCTCTTCGGCGGCTACCTGCAATACGGCGACAGCGGCAACGACGTTCTCTTCGGCGCCACCGCCACCGAAAGGCAGGAGGGCGGCGACGGAAACGACGTGATCTCGGCGCAGTCCGGGCTGCAGTGGCTCTACGGTGGCTCGGGCAACGACTACCTACTGGTCGGTTCCGGCGACGACCTCGCCTATGGCGACAGCGGCGACGATCGCCTGGAGGATCTCTTCGGCGGTGGCGGCGACGACCTGCTCAGCGGCGGCTATGGGGACGACACCCTGGGCGGCGGCAACGGCAACGACTATCTCTACGGCGGACAGGGTCTGGACACGCTCTACGGCGACAACGGCAGGGACACGCTGCGCGGTCAGCTCGGCGACGACAGGCTATACGGCACCAATGGCACCGACCGGCTCTACGGCGGCAACGACGACGACCGGCTGAATGGCGGACGCGGCGACGACTCCCTGCTGGGCGAAGATGGCAACGATCGCCTGTTCGGCGACAGCGGGATCGACCGCCTGACCGGCAACAGCGGACTGGATACTCTTTATGGTGGCAGCAGCTATGATTTTCTCTTCGGCGACACCGGCAACGACCGCGTCTACGGCGGCGACGGCATGGACGATGTGGTCGGTGGCGAGGGCGACGACATCCTGGGCGGCGGCAGCGGCAGGGACGTCCTCTTCGGTGGATACGGCAACGACACCGCCACGGCACACAGCGGCGACGATCAGCTCTTCGGCTACCAGGGCGCGGACCTGCTGTCGGCCGGAGACGGCGACGACGAGGTTCGCGGCGAGGACGGCAACGACAGACTCTATGGCGGCGATCATCGGGATACCCTCTTCGGCGGCGACGGCGAGGACAGCCTGCGCGGCTCCTCCGGCGCCGACCGCATGGTCGGTGGCTCCGGCAGCGACGGGCTGTTCGGCGGCACCCGCAGCGACCGGCTGAATGGCGGCAGCGGGGCCGATTCCG
Organism: Rhodospirillaceae bacterium N.6G; assembly: GCA_046233115.1. GTDB lineage: Bacteria > Pseudomonadota > Alphaproteobacteria > Kiloniellales > JACOMY01 > JACOMY01. Next base: position 378,340 of record JBJXHM010000004.1, read on the forward strand.
CGATCGGCGGCATGGGCAACGACACCTTCATCGTCGATACCTTCCTGGATCTGGTCGGGGAGCTCGCCGGCGAGGGCGCTGAGGACGTGCTCCGCTCCAACGCCAGCTTCTACGAGCTGGCCGGCGGTGCCGGTGGCTTCCTCGAGCGCGCCCAGGTCAACGCCGGCGTCGGCGACGGCACGCTCCTCGGCAACGAGATTGCCAACACCTTGCTCGGCAACAGCGGCGAGGACAGCCTGCGCGGTGAGGAAGGCGACGACATCCTGAACGGCCGCAGCGGCAGCGATAGCTTGGTGGGTAACTCCGGCGACGACACCTTCGTGGTCGACAGCGCCGGCGACAGCGTCTTCGAGCTATCGGGCCAGGGCACCGACCTGGTGCGTGCGGAGTGCGACTACACGCTCCCCTCCGGTACCGCCACGGCCTTCATCGAGACCCTGCGCCTGCAAGGCGGCTTCGGCAACATCGACGGCGCCGGAAACGAGCTGGACAACAGCGTCGAGGGCAACAGTGGCGCCAACGACCTGCGCGGCCTGCAGGGCGTCGATACCCTGCAGGGCGGCGACGGCGATGACCGCCTCTTCGGCGGCCAGGAGGGCGACCACCTGGAGGGCGAGAGCGGCGCCGACAAGCTCTACATCGGCCAGGACGACATCGCCTTCGGCGGGTCGGGCGCCGACCGCTTCCGCTTCAACGGCAGTGCGCTCGGCTACGGCGGCTCCGGCGGGCCGGTGCTCCGCGATTTCGACGGCATCAGCCTCAACGCCGGCAATGGCGCCGACAAGCTGGTCTTCGCGACGGGCCTGGAAGTCGGCAGCTTCGCCTACATCGGCGCGGCGGCCTTCTCCGGCGGCGGCAACTCAGAGGCCCGCTTCGACGGAACGCGTCAGCTCCAGATCGACCAGGACGGCGACGGGTCAGTGGACCAAGCCTTCCGTGTCGACGGCGTCACGGCCGCGAACGTCCTGACCTCGGCGGACTTCGTGTGGTTCTGATGGGCGGTCCAAGGCGGTCAGATTGGACACGGCGAGCTTGCCGGCCCTGCGGTGAAGAATCTGTAATCTCACGATTGGTCCTCCCTTGAGGCTCGCCCGTTCGGACTGGAGAGGAAGCCTGGGTCCGAACAGGGGCGGTGCCACTTTCAAAACGGGTTCGCGAGGACCCAGAAAGGCGACTCGTCATCATGGGGCTCTACATCGGAACCACTGGCAACGATTCCCTGACTGGTTCAGCGCTTGCCGACACCATGTTCGGAGCGGAGGGAAGCGACCAGCTTCTGGGCCTCGGCGGCGACGACTTTCTGCGTGGGGACTCTGGGATCGACTTCAGCCTTTTCGGGGGCGATGGCAACGACCTGATCGAGGGCGGCAGCGGTCAGGACTTCGGCATCGACGGCGGCACCGGCGACGACACGCTCGTCCTCGACGACGATTTTCAAAGCGATAGTCTCGTCTTCGGGGGCCCGGGAAACGATACGATCTTCGGCAACGCAGACGTCCTGCTGTTCGGCGGCGACGGTGACGATCGCATCGAGGCCGCCCGCTCCGTCTCGCTCCTCGGTGGATCGGGCGCGGACTACCTTTACGGCTACCAAGCGATCTACGGCGGTAACGGCAAGGATACCATACGGGGAGAGTTTGATCTCTACGGCGAAGCCGGCGACGACACGATCTACGGCAGCCTGATCAATGACAGAAACGTTCTCGGCGGGGACGGGGACGATAGCCTGTTTGGCGCCAACGGCAGCGACGGCGAACTCCGTGGCGGCAGCGGTCATGATAAGATTTTCGGCGAGGCTGGTGCAGATTTCATTTTGTATGGCGACACTGGTGATGATTGGGTTTTTGGCGGTGATGGAAATGACAAATTTCTCAATGGCCGCTTGGGAAATGATTTGATCGAAGCGGGCAGTGGTCTTGACCAATATTTAATAGGAGGAACCGGGGACGATACGCTGAAGGGAAACAGTGGTCCGGATCGCTACTTCTATGGCGGCCCCGGGGACGACATCATTCGCGGTGGTGCTGGAGCAGACTCCGTGCTGCTAGCTCACGGCGGTAACGACACGATCTTTGCCGGCGGCGGAGATGACGCGTTTGTACGGGGGGATACGGGCTCCGATTCGCTTTTTGGAGGCGACGGTGCAGATGGCAGCCTCTTCGGCGACACGGGTGCAGACCTTCTCTATGGCGGTGATGGGACCGATAGTTTCCTCTATGGGTTCCTTCAGAACGATCGTCTCTTCGGCGGACGCGGTGTTGATCAGTTCCTGAATGGCGGCTCCGGCGATGACCGTATCTATGGCGACGGCGGCAGTGACAGCAGTATGAGTGGCGGCAGTGGAGACGATCTCGTTTTCGGCGGCACGGGCAGCGATTTCCTGCTGGAAGGACAGGTTGGTGACGATTCGCTCTTCGGCGATAACGGCAATGACAGCGTCATCCAGGGCGGCGACGGCAAGGATCTGATCTTCGGTGGATCCGGGCACGATTCGGCGCTGCGCGGCGGCTCGGGAAGCGATCAGGTGCGTGGTGACTCAGGAGACGATCGCCTCTACGGCGGCGACGACGGGGATCAGCTCCTGGCCGGTCTGGGCGAGGACACCGCCTATGGCGGCAGCGGCAATGACCAGATGGTCGGCGGCAGCGGCAGCGATACCCTCTTCGGCGACCAGGGCCGAGACCGGCTGAACGGCGGGTCGGGAACCGACACGGCCTACGGCGGCATCAACAACGACACCTTCATCATCGACACCGGAACCGATCTGATCTTCGATACGGCCGGAAGCGGAGACGACGTTCTGCGTTCCAACGCCGCCATCTACACTCTGGGCACCGCGGCGGAGGTCGCGATCGAGCGGGTCAACATCAACACGGCTGCCGGCGCTGCCAAGATGGTCGGCAACGCGAATGACGACCTCTTGATCGGCAATTCCTTCTCCAACGTGCTGCTGGGCAAGAGTGGCGCCGATCGCCTCAACGGCCGAGGCGGGACCAACACCCTGGCCGGTGGGTCAGGCGACGACACTTTCATCGTCACCTCGTCGGCCGACCGCGTGCGCGAGTTCTCGGGCAATGGCGTCGACCTGGTGCGCGCCGAGGTGGACTACACTCTGCCGAACGGCGGATCGGACGGCTTTGTCGAGACCCTGCGCCTGCAGGGCGGCTTCGGCAACATCGACGGCGCCGGCAACAGCCTGGACAACACGCTCCAGGGCAACAGCGGCGACAACGACCTGCGCGGCCTGCAGGGCATCGACAGCATGGAGGGCGGCGACGGCGACGACCGGCTGTTCGGCGGCCAGGCGGGCGACCGCCTGGAGGGCGAGAGCGGTGATGACACCCTCTACCTTGGCCAGGACGACATCGCCTTCGGCGGGTCGGGTGCGGACCGCTTCCGCCTCAACGGCAGCGGTCTGGGCTACGGCGGCTCCGGCGGGCCGGTGATCCGCGATTTTGACGGGGTCAGCATCAACGCCGGCAACGGCGCCGACAAGCTGCTCTTTGCGACCGGCCTGGAGGTCGGCAGCTTCGCCTACATCGGCGCGGCTGCCTTCTCCGGCGGCGGCAGCTCCGAGGCCCGCTACGACGGCCCGCGTCAGCTCCAGATCGACAGGGACGGCGACGGCAAGACCGACATGGCCCTGCTGGTCTCCGGACTGACCGCCGCCAACCTGCTGACCAGTAGCGACTTCATTTGGCTGTAACCTCCGCGCGCCTCTCATCGTTGGACGGGCAGCGGCTGTTCCCGTAGAATGATAGTAAAGGAAGAGGCCATTACCTGGAAAAATTGGCTTTGAACCATCAGGGGGAACACGACGATGGCTGTGATCTATGGCACCACGGGCGTCAACAACCTGCTGACCGGCAGCGAGAATCCTGACCAGATCTACGGGCTCAGCGGCAACGACATCCTCTACGGCGAGCGCGGAAACGACACCCTCTTCGGTGGGTCGGGTAACGACACCGCCGAAATCGGCGGCCGCGGCGCCGACAGCCTCTTCGGCGGGGACGGCCTCGACCGCAACCTCTTCGGCGACGTCGGCAACGACCTGCTGGACGGCGGTTCGGGCCTCGACTTCAACTTCTTCGGCGGCAAGGGCAACGACCGGCTCTACGGTGCCAGCGGCGATGACCGCTACCTCGACGGCGAGAGCGGCGACGACCTGATCTTCGGCGGCCTGGGTGACGACTTCTACCTGCGCGGCGAAGACGGCAGCGACCGCATCTATGGTGGCAGCGGCGCCGACATCGTGCTGATCGGCGAGGCCGGAGACGACAGTCTCTTCGGCGGCTCGGGCGAGGACGATTTCCTCTATGGCGAGGCCGCCAACGACCGCATCTACGGCGGCGACGGCAACGACGACAACCTGGAGGGTGGCAACGGTAGGGACAGGGTCTTCGGTGGCTCGGGCTCCGACGTCGGGCTCCTCGGGAACAGCGGCCATGATACGATCTACGGCGGCGCAGGACGCGACGGCCGGCTCTGGGGAGACAGCGGCTTCGACCGCATCTGGGGCGGCGACGGCGGCGACTTCGAGCTGAAGGGCGACGACGGCAACGACTATCTCTTCGGCGACAGCGGCCACGACAACTCGCTGGACGGCGGCAGCGGCAACGACTTCATCAACGGCGGCAGCGGCGACGATGCCGACCTCTACGGTGGCTCCGGCTATGACCGGATCTACGGTGGCGCCGGCGCCGATCACGATCTGCGGGGCGGTGCGCAGCAAGACCTGATCTTCGGCGGCCCCGGCGGAGACCGCGAGCTGTTGGGCGGCGCGGCCAGCGACATCATCCGCGGCGAAAACGGCGATGACGGCGGCTTGCGCGGCGGCGGTGGCCCCGACCTCATCTTCGGCGGCAACGGCAACGACGTCGACCTCGAAGGCGGCGCCGGCCGCGATAGCCTCTTCACTGGCGGCGGCAACGATGCCGGCATAAACGGGGGCGACGGCAACGACCGCATCTCCGCTGGCAACGGCAACGACCTGGCCCTGCTGGGCGAGAGCGGCAGGGATGCCCTCTTCGCCGGATCCGGCGACGACCTCTACCTCTATGGCGGCGAGGACGACGACCGGCTCTTCGGCGGCAGCGGCATCGACCTCGTCCTGGTCGGCGACGAGGGCGATGACAGCATCTACGGCGGCGACGGCGACGACGCCTACCTGCTGGGCGACAAGGGCGACGACTTCATCGACGGCGGCAGCGGTGCCGACCTCATGGCCGGCGACAGCGGCGACGACGTCTTCGTGGTCGATAACGCCGGCGACAAGGTTTTCGAGTTCGAAGGCGAAGGCACCGACCTGGTGCTGGCGCAGATCGACTTCACCCTGCCCGGCGGCTCGGCCGGCGCCTATGTCGAGGACCTGTTGCTGCTGCCCGATGCGGCCGCGCTGAACGGCGCCGGCAACTTCCTGGGCAATGAGATCAGGGGCAACACGGCCGGCAACGAGCTCCGCGGCCGCGGCGGCAAGGACCGCCTGAACGGGCTGGCCGGAGACGACACGCTCGAAGGTGGCTTCGGCGACGACCTGCTGTTCGGTGGTGCCGGCAGCAACCTGCTGAAGGGCGGCACCGGCGATGACCTGCTGCTGATGGGCCAGGGCGACCAGGCCTACGGCGGGTCCGGCGCCGACCGCTTCCGCTTCAACGGCACCACCTTCACCAGCAACGGGCCGACGATCGAGGACTTCGACGGGGTCAGCCTGGGCGTAGCCAACGGCGAGGACAAGCTGGTTTACGCCGCCGGCCTCGAAACCGGGGTCTTCACCTATATCGGCGCGGCCGCCTTCTCCGGCGGCGGCAACTCCGAGGCGCGCTTTGCCGGCAACCGGCGGGTCGAGGTGGACCAGGATGGAGACGGCGCCACCGACCAGGCCTTCCAGATGACCGGCCTCACCGCCGCCAACCTGCTCACCTCCAGCGACTTCGTCTGGTTGTAGAGCCGCACCGGATCGCGGCGGCAAGTATTTACTATCGCCGCTGCCCTTTGGATCGCTTACCATCCCTGTGGGTGGCGTCACGACCCAAGTAACGGCCGCCTTGGTACGGCGCTCAGATAGCAATCTCAGCGATGCCTGAGGCAAACAAGGCCAGGTGGATGACTTCGGACGCAAGAGGCTCGCCATTGGGGATTGTAAGCTCGGCATCTACACGGGGCCGCGAACTCTTACATCTTTGGCGCAAGCCGGACCGTCGCCCCTGTAGCACCGGCGCTCGTCGGGGCGCCCGGCTGGAGTACGAGACACCGCGGGGACCTGAACACCCGCGGGGGAAACCAACAGGGAGACGAAGAATGCAGCAATCTAAGGCGCTTATGCGGGTTGTTCGTGCCGTCGGACTGGGCAGCGGGATGGCGATGATGGCGATCGCCCCAGCCTTCACCCCAGCCCTCGCGGCGGATGTTGCCGGCGTCTACCGCGGCTTCCTTGCCTTCGACCTCAAGGGCAAGGAGGTCAAGGAGGCCCTGATGATCAGCTTCGACGCGGACGGCAGCCTGGTCATGGGAGCGGAGGAAGGCCAGGACGAGCCGGTCGATCCCAACAGCGGGATCGTGACCAAGAACGACTTCGAGGCGACCAACCTCGGCGTCTGGCGCAGCGCCGAGGGCGGCATGGTGGAGTTCGGTGCCCAGCAGTACCGGGCCGGGTCCCCGATCTGCGGCGCGATCAAGGAGCAGACCGCGGGCGTGCTGCCGGCCTGCAGCTTCATCTTCAGCGCCAGGCTGCAGCAGAACGCCGAGGTCCGCGGCCAGACCTGCGATCTCGGCGGCACCGGCGGCGGGCTCACCGTTCAGTCGGTCGATACCAAGACCACGATCACGGATCCCTTCAATCTGGGGCTATCTATCGACTACTGCCTGACGAAGCTCACCGTGGACGACTTCTTCAAGCTGGCCCCGCTGAAAGAGTGACGGCAGAGCGGGTCGCGGCGCACCCGAAACCGGCCACCGCGACCCGCCCGCACAACACTAGCTTCCGCTCTCACAGCCCGCCGGTCAGGCCCTGAGCGCGGTGTTCTCCGGGTCGTAGGGGCTCTCGGCGACGATGCGGGCCGGGCGCATCTGGTCCAGCACGCGGACCTGGCACTCCCGGCCGACCTCGGCCAAGTCGCGGCGCACATAGCCCAGCATCAGCGACTTCTTCACGTGGTGGCCATAGCCGCCGGCGGTGCCGCGCCCCACCACCTCGCCGTCGATGAAGACCGGCTCGTTGCCGAAGGAATCGGCGTCATCGGCATCGATCTCGATGGTGCAGAAGGCGTTGGGCACGCCCGCCTGCTGTTGCGCCACCAGCGCATCGCGGCCGGTGAAGTCGCCCTTGTTCAGGCGCACGAAGCGGTCCATGCCGGCCTCCAGCACCGTGTTCTCGGCGTTGAGGTCGGTGCCCCAGAGGCGATAGCTCTTCTCCAGGCGCATCGAATCCATGGCGCGCATGCCGACATGGCCCAGGCCATGCGCCTTGCCGGCCTCGACCAGGGCGTCGAAGAGGTGGTTCTGGAACTCGATCGGGTGATGCAGCTCCCAGCCCAGCGAGCCCACGAAGTTGACGCGGAGCGCGCGCACGCCGGGCGCGAAGCCCACCGGCATCTCCTGCATGGTGAGCCAAGGGAAGGCCTCGTTGGAGAGCTCGCCGTCGGCCAGGGTCTGAAGCACCGCGCGGGACTGCGGACCGGCCAGCACGAAGACGCCGTACTGGGTGGTCACGTCCTTCACGAAGACGCTGCCGTCCTTCGGGCTGGCCTTCATGAAGAAGTCCCAGTCGATGTCGTGCGCCGCACCGGGGCCGACGATGTAGAAGCGCTCGCCATACAGACCGTCGGGCATGCGCGAAATAGTATATTCCGAGCGCACCGATCCCGACGGGAAGAGCGAATGGGCCAGGGTCATCCGCCCGATCTTCTTCGGGATGGTGTTGGCCACGATGGAATCGAGCCAGGCGCGCGCGCCGGGCCCCTCAACCTCGTACTTGGCGAAGGAGGAGAGCTCCATCAGGCCGACACGCTCGCGCATCGCCGCGACCTCCTCGCCGACCGGGGCGAACCAGTTGGAACGGCGGAAGGAGTAGTCGTCCTTGCGCGCCACGCCAGCCGGCGCGAACCAGTTCGGCCGCTCCCAGCCGAAGCGCTGACCCCAGACCGCCCCCAGCTTGTCCAGGCGCTCGTAGCAGGGCGTGGTCTTGGCCGGGCGCGCCGCCGGGCGCTCCTCCATCGGGTAGTGGATGATGAAGACGTGGGAATAGGCCTCCTCGTTCTTCACCGCCGCGAACTTCTTGGTGGTGACGCCGAAGCGGCGCGGATCGACCCCGGTCATGTCGACGCTGGGCTGGCCCTCGACCATCCACTCGACAAGCTGCCAGCCGGCACCGCCGGCCGCGGTGATGCCGAAGGAATGGCCCTCTGAGATCCAGAAGTTCGGCAGGCCGAAGGCCGGACCGACCATCGGGTTGCCGTCAGGCGTGTAGGCGATGGGGCCGTTCACGATGTCCTTGATGCCGGCATTCTCGAAGGAGGGCACGCGGTTGATGCAGGCCTCGACATGCACCATCAGGCGCTCCAGGTCGCCGGGGAAGAGGTCCTTCTCGAAGCCCTTGTCGACGCCGTCGATGAAGCGCGCCGGCGCGCCCTTCTCGTAGGGACCGAGGATCCAGCCCATGCGCTCCTCGCGCAAGTAGTACTGGGCGTCACTCTCGCGCAGGATCGGCAGCTCCTTGGCGCCGCCGTCGCGATAGTCCTTCAGCACGGGATCGACGTCGGTCACGATGTATTGATGCTCGACCGGGATCGAGGGGATCTCCAGGCCGACCATCTTGGCGGTCTGGCGGGCGTAGTTGCCGGTGGCGCAGATCACGTGCTCGCAGGTGATGTCGCCCTTGGCGGTCTGCACCACCCACTCCAGGCTCTCGTTGCGCGCAATGCCGGTGACCGCGGTGTTCTGGTAGATCTCGGCCCCCATCATGCGGGCGCCGCGGGCCAGCGCCATGGTGACGTCGACCGGCGCGATATGGCCGTCGGTCGGGTGCCAGAGCGCACCCACCAGGCCCTCCGCGTTGATCAGCGGCCAGAGCGCCTTGATCTCGTCGACGCCGATCAGCTGGCTATCGACGCCGATGGTCTCTGCCGTGCACTGGTAGTTGCGGTACTCGTCCATGCGGTCGCGATTGCAGGCGAGCCGCAGGTTGCCGGTGTTGTGGAAGGAGACGGCCTGGCCGGTCTCGGCCTCCAACTTCTTGTAGAGCTCGACCGAGTACTGGTGGAGCTGGCCCACCGAGTAGCTCATGTTGAACAGCGGCAGCAGACCGGCAGCATGCCAGGTGGAGCCGGCGGTCAGCTCCGTGCGCTCCACCAGCACCACGTCGGTCCAGCCCTTCTTGGCCAGGTGATAAAGCGCGCTAACGCCGCAAACGCCGCCACCGATGACGACAACCCGTGCATGGCTCTTCATGGCCTGCCCTGCTCCTCCGCTCGTCCCAGATCGCAGCCGGCCCCGCGATTTCCAGGTCCGGCATCTCGCCGCTTAGCTAGAACCACTGGCCCCAGCCGAGCGAGACAGACTGCGACAGGTGCCCGTCGCTTTGCGACACAGCCTACCGTCGCTTTGCGACACCCGATCGCGCCCTGGCCTGGTGGAACCCCGAAACCTTTACATCGTTGAAGAGCAGGACAACATGGCTTAGCGTCCCGCCTCGGTAGTCGGTTTCTCTGCCGCAGCGGTCCGGTCATGAGAGGTGCCGGGTGCGCGACGGAGGCCGACGGAAGCTCAGGCTTCAAGCCACTGCCAGGATGGGGGACGGCCGGGGCTGCGCCCGCTTCGACGGAGCCAGGGGATGGCGAATCGAGGCCGGCGCGTGAAGCGTCTCTTGAGGGAGGTGGCGAAGCGATCGCGATGTCGAGACGGGCAGCGACACTCCTGGTCCTCTGGCTTGCCTTGACGGGCGTGCTGGGCGTCATGGGCTATTTCATGCTGGACGCCTGCGGCCTGCGCATTCCCGGCGGTGCCACCCTGATCCGTTTCTGCGGTGACCGTGAGGAGCCGCCACCGGCCCTGGTCGCCCGGGTGGTCGAGCGCGGCCAGGAGCTGGAGCGCCAGGTGGTGCTGCTGGAGCAGGAGCTGGCGCAGTCGGCCTCCTGCCCCGTCCCGCCGGTGCCGCCCATTCCCGAGCCCGATAAGGAAGCCAAGGTCGAGCCGGAGCCGCCCAAGCCGCAACCAAAGCCAGAACCCAAACCCGAGAAAAAGCCGGAACAGCCGCCGAAGGAAGAGCCGAAGAAGCAGCAGAAGACCGCCGAATGCCCGCGCCCGCGGCCGGTGGAGGTCGCCATGCTGCTGGACGCCTCGGCCAGCATGGACACCGACTTCAACCTCGATCCGGCCAAGGAGGAGCGCTACGAGCGGCTGATCGAGCAGCACAACCGCGTCTCCCAGCAGATCCGCGGCGCCGGCCTCAACCTCTTGAAGCAGGGCCAGCTCCGCTTGGAGCTGGCGCAAATCGAGCGCGAGATCAACCAGCTCTGGGCCACCTTCGACAAGCCCAACGAGAAGAACCGGATGGAGGTCGCCAAGTCCTCGCTGAAGGCCGCGGTGCGCAACAGCCCGAGCGACATCGCGCTCTCGCTGATGAGCTTCAGCGACTGCGGCAAGATCCGCTTCCACGGCAGCTATGCGCCCTCGCAGCGCCAACAGTTGCTGAGCGAGGTCGACCGGGTGCGCACCGGCCGCGGCACCGCGCTGGCCGAGGCGATCCGCTCAGTCCCGCGCATGATCACCGGCGGCAAGACCGAGGACAAGCCGGTCAACATCGTGCTCTTCTCCGACGGGCGCGAGAGCTGCGGCGGCAACGCCTGCCAGGCGGCGCGGAACCTGAAGAAGCAGTATCCGCACCTCTACATCAACGTCATCGCCATCGGCAAGAGCGACGAGAGCCAGCGCTGCATCGCCAACGCCACCGGTGGCCTCTTCCTACAGCCCGGCAACACCGCGGCACTCGCCGACGCAATGAAGCGCGCCAGCGGCCAGGACATCCCGGAGCACTGCAAATGACCGACGCCCCACTCGCAGGCCCAACAGCAGGGTTGGACGCATCATGAGCGACAGCAAGGACAGCGGCACGCCACCGCCAGGAAGCCCCCCGGGAGGACCTAGCGAAACCCGCATCGTCGAGCGCCGTGGCCGACCCTGGCTGCCGGTCCTGATCGCCACCCTGATCGCCGCGATCATCCTGGCGGTGCTGCTGATTCCGGGCGTGCTGATCTATCCGGAGGAGGACACCACCGCCGCCGACCGCCAGCGCATGATCACCCTGCAAGAGGAGAGCAACAAGGCGCTGGAGGAGCGGGTCCAGGCGCTGCGCAAGCTGACCGAGGAGGACGTCTGCGTCGCCGAGGACGGCTTTTTCCGCCGCAACGAGAAGGGCGACCTGGAGCCCATCCGTCCGGACGAGGAGGCGCTGCTGCCCAAGGCCGCGCCGAGCCAGCCGCTGACCAAGGAGGAGGTGCCGCAGGGCCTGGCCTTCCAGGGCAACCTGGTCGAACTCTTGGATCTGGCGACCGTCATGGTGCTGGCGCCGGAGGTCGGCGCCCAGGGTACCGCCTTCTTCGTGGCGCCGGGCATCGCGGTCACCAACCGCCACGTCATCGGCGGCAAGGCCGACACGCCGCTTGTGGTGCTGGGCAAGGGCCTGCAGCGCCCGGCCAGGGCCAGCGTGATCGCAGAGACCGCCGGCAACGACTTCTTCACCCCCGACTACGCCCTGCTGAAGGTCGAGGGCGCCGCGGACTTGCCCTATCTGGCCCTGACCGACAAGGCCAAGAAGCTGCAGGATGTGATCGCCGCCGGCTTCCCCGGCCTGCTGAACGAGACCGACGAGGACATCCAGCGCCTGGCCAAGGGCGACATGAGCTCGATGCCCGAGCCCTCGGTCACCAACGGCGTGATCACCGCCCAGCAGGAGCCGCGCGGCGCTCCGGTGCTGGTCCACACCGCCACCATCTCCGGCGGCAGCAGCGGCGGTCCCCTGGTCGACGAGTGCGGCCGCGTGGTCGGCATGAACACCTTCGTGCGCAACCGCAAGCAGGACGGCGGGCGGCTGAACTACGCGCTCGCCACGCCCAGCCTCGCCGCCTTCCTGACCCAGCACAAGGTCGACGTGAAGACCAGCCAGTCCGACTGCGCGCCGAAGCCGGTGGTGGCCGGGAAACCGGCCGAGGAAGAAGCGAAGAAGCCTGCAGAGGCCACTGAAAAGGAACAGAAAAGCGATCCGAATGCCAAGCCGAAAGGCAGCGACAAGGGCACCAAGGAGTAGGGCCGGGCAATGCGGCAAGGCAGGAGGCGCAGATGAACCGGCAACTCGTCGCGGAGACCACCTTGGTCGGTCTGCGCCCGCTCGGCATGGGCAGCCGCCGCATCCAGGACTCCTGGAACGAGATCGACTCCTACCTGCGCAGCGCCCTGGGCGAGCCCCACGCCGACCTCTTCGCCGAGCCGGTGCCGGGCAGCCGCGGCATCTCCTGGTTCGCCGCCCCCGAGGGCGAGGCCAAGCCCTATTCCGAGCTGGACGAAGAGGCTCAGGCTGCCCTGCTGGAGCGGCTGAAGGAGCGCAGCGAGGCGATCCAGACCCACGCGGCCACCCTGGCCGCCAGCCGGCGTGACAGCGACCGGCGCCTGGCCCAAACCCTGGAGTGGGCGCTGGTGGTACCGGAGGCGCAGCCCGGCCGCGACTTCCTCTATTCGGTCGGCGGCGAGCCGGTGCTGGTGAACTGGGGCACGCGGGACGAGCGCGCACAGGAGGGCGGCGCGGTCCTGCAGGACTTCATGGCCGGCGAGGCCTGGCGCCTGCGCCAGGAGGAGGCCGCCCGCCGAGCCGCCGTCCCGCCCGCACCGCCGCCCGGCGGCGGCGAGGCGGTGCTGGTGCGCGAGGTCGCGGCGGCAGCGCCGCACTGGTGGCTGCTGTGGCTGCTGTTCGGCCTGATCATGGCGGCGATCATGTACCTGCTGCTGCTGGGCTGCGGCGTGCGCTGGCCCTTCGGGCTGGAGCGCCCGGCCTTCCTCTCCTTCTGCCCCGGCGCGCTGGCGGCCGAGGACCGGACCCTCGACAGCCTGGTGCAGCGCCAGGACCAGGGCCGCGACCTGGAGCGCCAGGTGCTGCTGCTACAGCGCGAGCTGGCGCGCAAGCAGCGCTGCCCGATCGACACCGCTCAGGCCGAGGAGATCCCCTCGCCCAGCCGCGAGGAGGCCGAGCGCGCCTTCGAGGAGATCCGCAAGCAGGGTGGCCAGGAGGGCGAGGTCGAGATCGTGCTGGAATGGCAGGGCGATGCCGACCTGGACCTGCACGTGATCTGTCCGGACGGCAGCCGCGTCTTCTTCCAGAACCGCAACAATGCGCGTTGCGGCGCCATCCTCGACGTCGACATGAACTCCACCACCCGTGACCTGGCCCAGACCCCGCGCGAGCACGTGACCTGGCCGCAGAGCCCCAAGCCCGGCCGCTACCAGATCATCGTGGACAACTTCGCCGGCCGCTCCTCCGGCCGCTCCACCCCCGTCCCCTACAAGGTCTACGTCTCGCGCGGCGGCGAGATCGAGGTCTACGAGGGCAAGATCGCCGAGGAGGGCGGCACCGCGCTGGTCCAGGAGGTGACGCTGCCATGACCTTGGAAACCCCCGCCGGCCGCACGTCACAAGGGATCGTCGGATAGCGCTTTGCGTTCTATAGTGACGACGATCGGTTCCAAGAGACAGAGATGCTGAAGCCCCCCTTCGACTACCGACCGGTGACCAGCCTGATCCCCAACACCGGGATCCAGTTCCTCGACTTCGCGCTGAAGCAGAGCGAGGTGGAGCGCATCTCGCGCAGCTTCTGGCCGGAGGTGGACGAGAGCCAGCACGACGAGGAGGGCCGCCCGCTGGTCACCCTGCATCCGCTGACCAAGGATGCCGAGGGCCGCTTCCTGCACTACACGGCCGAGGCGCCGCAGGGCTTCGAGCCGCCGGAGGACGAGGTCTTCTCGATCCGCGCCGGCCAGGCGATGGAGCTGCTGGACCGCCAGTGGCTGCCCCTGCCCTTCCTGCGCGAGGCCGAGCGCGGACCGGACAACCTGCCGATCTATGACGAAGGGCCGACCAACTGGGCCCGGATGCGGCTTTCCGCCCTGCCGGAGGTCGATTCCGACGGCTACAGCCACCGCCTGGTGATCGCCTTCGACACCCTGCTGCTGGAGCGCCGCAGCGACGGCCCCTACGCCGCCCCCACCCCGCACGACGCGCTGGAGGACGTGGAGTTCTGCCTGGTCAGCGACCCGCCGGCCAACCGTGCCTTCCTGGTGCTGGACTGGGTCAAGGCCTGGCTGCAGGACAGCTACGTCGAGGGGCGCACGCGGCGCCGCGGCCGGCCGTCAAGCCTGGCCGACATGAAGTATCCCGGCGAGTTCTGGGCCCACTTCATCGTGCTGCTGGAGGCCATGGCCGCGGGCTGCAAGATCCCGCGCATCCGCTTCACCGACACGCTCACCGAATCGATCCAGACCGAGCCGATCGACGTCGACCTGGTGGTCGACGTCGGCAACAGCCGCACCTGCGGCGTGCTGATCGAGCAGTCCAAGCAGCTCGGCAGCGTCGACATCTCGCAGAGCTACCGGCTGGAGCTGCGCGACCTCACCCGGCCGGAGCAGTGCTACTCCGATCCCTTCGAGAGCCGGGTGGAGTTCACCAACGTCTCCTTCGGCCGGCGCGAGTACTCCCGGCGGTCCGGCCGGCCGCGGCGCGACGCCTTCTGGTGGCCGAGCCCGGTCCGGGTCGGGCCGGAGGCCGCGTGGCTCGCCTCGCTCGCCGACGGCACCGAGGGGATCAGCGGCCTCTCCAGCCCCAAACGCTACCTCTGGGACGAGGCACCGCGCCCCCAGCCCTGGACCAACAACCGCGGGACCCTGCCGCTGGGCCGGCCCTTGCCGGCGATCAGCGGGCCGATGACGGCGAAGCTGACCGAGGAGGGCGACCTGGTCTCGCCCAAGCGGCCCAACGCCGTGGTCGGGATGAGCCCGCGCTACTCCCGCTCCTCGCTCTATACCTTGATGCTGGCGGAACTGCTCAGCCACGCCATCGGCCAGCTCAACTCGGTCTCGGTGCGCGAGCAGCAGGTGAACTCCGACCTGCCGCGGCGGCTCAGCAGCTTCATCCTCACCCTGCCCTCGGCGACGCCGCTGGCCGAGCAGAAGATCCTGCGCCGGCGGGCCGAGTGGGCGGTGGACCTGGTCTGGCAGACCATGGGCTGGTCGGAGGACGACCCGATCCACAAGAAGCCCAAGATCAAGCTGGAGTGGGACGAGGCGACCTGCACCCACCTCGTCTATCTCTACAACGAGATCAACCACAAGTTCCGCCGCAACCCGCACGACTTCTTCCGCCTGATGGGCCAGCGCACCCAGTTCGAGGGCGAAGGCCCGGCGCTCAGGATCGCCAGCATGGACATCGGCGGCGGCACCACCGACCTGATGATCATCCAGCACGAGATCGAGGCCGGGCAGCAGCAGACCATCTGGCCGCGCCAGCTGTTCCGCGAGGGCTTCCGCCAAGCCGGCGACGACATCGTGAAATCGGTGATCGAGCATTGCGTGCTGCCGCAGCTCGGCGCCGCCCTGCGCGAGGCCGGGGTCAGCAGGCCCGACGTGCTGCTGTCGGAGCTCTTCGGCGGCGACCGGGCCGGCGTCGGCCAGCCGGAGCGCTCGACGCGGGCGCTGCTCACCACCCAGATCCTGGTGCCGGCGGCGCTCGGCCTGCTCTCGGCCTACGAGATGGTCGATCCGCGCCGCCATGCCAGCGCCCAGCACCTGAGGCTGGGCAGCCTGCTGCCGGCCGACCGGATGCCGGCGGAGAGCCTGCTCACCTACTTGCAGCGCGCCGTGACCAACGCCGGCGGCCGCAGCTTCGACATCCTGGCGATGGACCTGCTGATGGACCCACAGGAGATCGCCGGCGCCATCCACTTCGTCGTCCAGCGCATGATCGAGGACCTCTGCGACGTCATCCGCGCCTACGACTGCGATATCCTGCTGCTCTCAGGCCGGCCCTCGCGTTTCCCCGCAGTGCGCGACCTGATCTTCGCCAACGTGCCGCTGCCGGCCAACCGGGTGGTGCCGATGGACGGCTACGAGGTCGGCCCCTGGTATCCCTTCCGCAGCAGCGACTACCGCATCCATGATCCCAAGACGACCACCGCAGTGGGCGCCATGCTCTGCCAGATCTGCGAGGGCATCGCCCCCGGCTTCGTGATGAAGGCCAGCGCCATCAAGATGAAGTCGACCGCGCGCTTCATCGGGGTGATGGAGACCAACGGCCAGATCCTGGAGAAGAACTGCTACCTGGAGAACGCCGACCTTATGACCGGCGCCAACGTGGTCGATTTCGTGGTGCCGATGGAGGCGCCGGTCTTCATCGGCTTCCGCCAGCTCCCGCTGGAGCGCTGGAAGACCACGCCGCTCTACTACCTCTATTTCAAGAACCCGGAGAAGCATGCGCAGATGGTCACCCCCGTCTCCGTCACCCTGGAGCGGGCCGAACCCAGGGACGAGTTCGACGAGGTGGTGATGGAGGACTTCTCCATCGCCGAGGCCAGCGACGCCGAGGGCGACGACGTGGCCCGGCAGATCGGACTCAGGCTGCAGACCATGTTCATGGACCAGCAGGTCGAAGGCGGCTACTGGCTGGATACCGGGGTGCTGCGCACGAAGGGACGGACGTGATGGTGCGCGAAAAGGACAAGGCGCTGGCCGAACACTGCGGGGCCATGGCCAAGGCCTCGATCGACGCGCTGGCCTGGTTCGCCGACAACGGCAAGCTGGTCGGCGCCCGCCAGCAGGCCCTGCAGCGCAGCTTCCGCAAGCATGCCGTGGAGGCGCAGAAGCTGGCCGCGGCGGCGGTCCGGCCGATGTCGGTGGCAGCCTTCGGCGCCAGCCAGGCCGGCAAGTCCTTCCTGATCGGCGCGCTGATCGCCCCGCACGGCGGCGACGCCCAGGTGGTCTTCGGCGAGGGCGCGGAGGCGCGCCAGCTCGACTTCCTGGACGAGGTGAACCCGCAGGGCGGCAACGAGACCACAGGCCTGGTCACCCGCTTCTCGGTCACGCCGCAGCCGACGCCGGCCGGGCACAGCGTGGCGCTGCGCCTGCTGGGCGAGGTCGACATCGTCAAGATCCTGGCCAACGCCTACCTCTACGACCTGAGCGGCGCCGGCGACTGGACCCCCGGCGACGAGGCCCTCTCCAAGCTCCGCGACGACATGGAGGCCACCGCCGGGTCCGGCCAGGTCGATGCGCTGCGCCTGGAGGACGTCTTCGAGCTGCGCGACTACCTGGAGCAGAACCTGGGGCGCCACCCCTTGGCCGGCAGCCTGGGCGAGCGCTACTGGAGCGCGGCCGAGGAGCTGTTGCCGCGCCTGGCGCCGGCCGACCGCGCCCGCGCCTTCGCCCCGCTCTGGGGCGGCCTGCCGGAGTTCACCGAGCTCTACAGCCGGCTGAAAGCGGCGCTGGACCAGCTCGGCCACCCGGAGTGGGCCTATGTCCCGCTGGGCTCGATCACCGACCGCTCCGGCGGCATCCTGCACGTGCGCACGCTCTACGGCCTGGACCTGCCCGGCGAGGGCGGCAGCCCGGTGCAGGTGACGACCGACAGCGGCGTCCACGCGACCCTACCCAAGCCGGTTGTGACCGCGCTGACGGCAGAGCTGCGGGTCACCCTCACCCGCACGCCCTGGCCTTTCTTCGAGCACACCGACCTGCTGGACTTCCCCGGCGCGCGCTCGCGGCTCGATTCCGGGCCGGAGAAGTGGCTGCGCAACCCCGACGAGAACCCTGACGGCCGCGCCCAGTGCTTCCTGCGCGGCAAGGTCGCCGTGCTGTTCGACAACTACGTCGCCGACCTCGACCTCAACTCCATGCTGCTCTGCGTCGGGCCGGAGAACCAGGAGGTGCGCAAGCTGCCCGAGCTGATCGAGGGCTGGATCGGGCGGACCCACGGCCGCAAGCCGGAGGACCGCCAGGGCCGCCGTGTTGCACTCTTCCTCTGCATGACCAAGGCCGACCGCCTGTTCGACCTGGCGACCGGCGCCAGCGACAGCGAGAGCACGCGCAACCGCCTGGCCAACAACATCGGCTTCTACCCCGGCTGGACCGAGAACTGGACCCCGGGCAAGCCCTTCGACAACAGCTATCTGATCCGCAACCCCAACATCCGCCGCGACGACCTCTTCGACTACGAGGGCGGCCAGAGCAAAATTGGGAGCGAAGGTGGGAGCGCAGGCGACAGCGAGACGGTGCCGCCGGAACGCGGCCTGCGCGACGACAAGGTCGCCTGGCTGGAGCGCTTCCGTGGCGCCTTCCTGGCCGAGGAGCTGGTGCGCCGCCACGTCGGCAAGGCCGAGGAGAAGTGGGAGGCGATGCTGAGCCTGAACGACGGCGGCATCTCCTACCTGGCGGCCGCTCTCGGTCCGCTCTGCGACCCCGACCTCAAGTACGAGCAGATCCGGCCGCGCGCCGAGGAGCTGCAACGCCACATCCTGGCGGAACTCACCCACTTCCACGAGGCCGGCGACCTGCAGAGCCGGGTCGAGGAGCGCATGGCCCAGGCGACCGAGGTGGTGCGCGCCCTGCTGGCCGCGCCCGAGACCATCGGGTGCTTCTTCCGCGAGCTGATGGTGGACGAGGCCCGCCTGGCCCAGGCCTATCTCGACTGCATGCGCCAGGTCGGCCGCAGCAGCGAGGGCGAGAAGCCGCGCCCGGCAGCAGCCGCCAGCATCACCATCGAGCTGCCGCCCGGCATGGAGCCGCTGGATGCCACCGCCCCGGAAGAGGCAACGCACGAGCCGCGGGTCTTCGGCGACGCGGCGCTCAGGGTCTGGCTGGACGACCTGGAGCGCCGCGCCGGCGACGAGCTCCTGGCCTCGGCCTACAACCTGACCCCGGCGCAGTTCCTGCAGGTGGTGAACGAGCTGGCCGTGGCCGCCAAGCGCCTGGACCTGCCCGACGCCATCGAGGTCCAGCTCAACGAGGTGCCGCGCTTCGGCTCGCCGGACGAGGTGGTGCACCGCGTCGCCATGGCCGCAGCCCTGACCCTGAACGGCCTGGTCACCAAGCTGGGCAGCGACCTGGAGCCGGACGACGAGGCCAACGGCGGCGCCAAGATCGTCTTCCCGCACCCGCCCGAGATCCAGCCCGGCGCGCTGCCCGACCTGCCGAACGATCCCGCCGAGATGGCCCGCATCCGGGGGCGCACCATCTCCGCCTGGCTGGGCGCGCTGCGCGACCTGGCCCGGCGCAACGCCTCCTGGGGCCAGGGCGGCTTCGTTGATCCCGAGCAGAACCGCCGCCTGGGAGCACTTATCGGACAGGTCAGGGGCTAGACGCCCATGCAACGGGTCTCGCTCCGGGTCGAGGACGACGACAGCCGCAGGGGGGGCGGCTTCGCGCGCCTCACCTTCGACCACAGGCTGCGTCAGCCGCCGGCCAGGCTGCAGGTCAGCGTCCGGCGCGGCCAGGAGAGCGACCCCTGGCTCGGCCCCTCGGGCTGGCAGGCCAGCGAGCACCTCTTCCGTGCGCTCTCGGTGGAGGCCGGCCCGGAGGGGCTCAGCCTGATCGTCGGCCCGGAGGTGGTGAACCAGATCGAGGCCTTCACCAGCGTGATGGTGAACCTGCCGGAGCTGGAACTCTCCGGCGTCGCCACCTGGGAAGCCACGCCCGGCTACACCCCGGTGGAAGCTCCAGCCGCCAAGCCGGAGCCGGTCGAGGTCCGCTTCCAGGTGCTCCCCGACAGGACGATCGGCTTCCAGCCCTCGCCGGAGGAGCTGGACGCACTGGCCCCGCCGGAGCGGCTGGAGCCAGGCGCAAGCTACCTGTCGCTGGCCTATACGGACTTCGCTCGCGCCTTCAGCGGCAGCCTGGAGATCGATCCGGACAGCGGCCAGGCGCGGATCCTGCCCGACGCCGCGGGCGCGCCGCCCCGCCTCACCTTCACCGGCGACGGCCGCGGCGGCCTGATGGTCCGGGCCGAGCCGCCGCACCCTTACAAGGTCCGCCTGGCACCGGACGAGATACTGTTCGGCCTGGAGAGCGCCCCGCTGGTCGCACTCGGCGAAGGGTTGGCCGAGCTGGACCCCGAGACCCTGACCGCGCGGCTGATCGTCCCCACCGTGCAGCCGCCGAAACGCGGCAAGGAACCGGAGGAACCGAAGCCGCGGCGCTGGCTGCTGCCGCTGCTGATCTTCCTGGTCATCGCTTGCGCGACCGCGGCAGCGCTCTACTTCGTCAATGAGAAGGACGGCGAGGAGAAGCCGGCCGTCGTTCCGAACGAGGAACAGGCCAAGCCCGAGGAGACGCCGAAGCCCGAGGAGACGCCGAAGCCCGAGGAGACCTCGCCGAAACCGAGCCCGCGCGAGCTCTACGGCAAGGGCCGGGAAGCCTTCGAGGCCGGCCGCTTCGACGAGGCGCGGCCGCTGTTGCGCCAGGCGGAGACGGAGAACGACCGCCAGGCCGCCCTGCTGCTGGCCCAGGCCATCGACTCTCTGAACTTCCAGCCGGGCCTCTTCGCCGCCGCCGACGACATCGAGGCGCTGCGCCTCTACGGCAGGGCCTGCGCCCCCGGCGACGATGCCGAGCGGACAGAGGTGGTAGCTGCCGCCAAGGAGAGCCTGGCCGCGCTCGGCCGCGACCTCAAGGCCAAGGCCGACCAGGGCGACGCCATCGCCGGCGACATCCTGTCCGGTCCCTACAAGGAAAGCGAGGAGCTGTGCCGATGAAAGCCTCCACCCGCAGAGCGACCGGCCTCCTGGCCCCCCTACTGACGACGGCCCTCGCCGGCCTGCTGCTGCTGTCGCCCGCCGCCGCGCGCGAGCCGCTGATGCAGGCGGGCACCACCTCGATCCCGCAGCGCGCGCTTTCCCGGCCCGACGCCAAGGTCATGACCGCGCCCGGCGGCGACAAGCTGGTCGAGGCGCCACAGCCCTTCACCCTCTACTACCTCTTCGCCCGCAAGCAGGCCGGCGGCAAGGAGTGGCTGGAGGTCGGCCCCAACCGCGACGGCGATCCGGTCGGCTGGGTCCCGGCCGAGGACACGGTGGACTGGAAGCAGACCCTGGTGCTGACCTTCACCAACCCGGCCGGCCGCCTGCCCACCCTGTTCTTTTCGACCAAGGACAAGCTGATCGACTTCGTCGAGGATGAGCGCATGACGGTGCTCGCCCCCGACTACGTCGCCAAGACGCGGGCCGGCGACCCGCCGCCCGAATCCGGCATCGTCTCGATCGAGCCGCCGGAGTACATCGACTTCACCAAGGAGTTCTACCTGCTGCCGATCCTGGAGGCCGAGCAGGTGCTGCTCTCGGCCACCGCGCAGCGATCCAAGATCTTCGAAATCGCGTCGATCCCACTGAAAGAGAAACGGAAAGTCGATCCGACCACCAACCCGGACTTCCCGGTCGGCATCGTCTTCGTGATCGACACGACGCTCTCGATGGATCCCTACATCGACCGCACCCGCGAGACGGTGAAGAAGATCTTCGAGACCATCCGCGGCTCCGAAATCGCGAACCGGGTGAGCTTCGGCATGATCGGCTTCCGCGACGCGACCCAGGGAGCCGAGGGGCTGGAGTACACCGCCAAGGTCTTCGCGCCGCTGGACAAGAACTTCGACCCCGACGTCTTCCTGGACAAGATCAAGGCAATCCAGGCCGCCCGCGTCTCCTCGCGCGGCTTCAACGAGGATGGGCTCGCCGGCGTGGTCGAGGCCTTGAACCTGGAAAGCTGGAAGGACTTCGGCGGCCGCTACGTCATCCTGATCAGCGACGCTGGGCTGCGGGTGCCGCCCGACCCGCTCGCCTCCACCGGCCTCACGGTCGAGCAGGTGAATGCGCTGGCCCGCGACCGCCAGATCGCGGTGATCTCGTTGCTGCTGCGCACTGCCGCCGGAACCGCCTATCACGAGAACGCCGCCCGGCAGATGAAGGCGCTCTCCTTCTGGCGCCAGGACTGGGCACCGCCCTTCTACGAGGTGCCACAGGGCGACCTGGCGCAGTTCGGGCCGATGGTCGACGACATCACCAAGCGCCTGGTGCAGCAGGTGGTGACCCTGGCCAAGACCTCCGCCAACCAGGGCGACGAGGAGTCGGTGGCCGACTGCGGCCAGGGCAAGAACACCATCGAGTGCCTGGGCTTCGCCATGCGGCTCGCCTGGCTGGGCAGCGAGACCGGGGCGCAGGCGCCCAAGGTCTTCAAGGCCTGGGCGCCGCAGTTCGCGCTGGACGACCCGGTGAACGGCCGCGCCTTCCAGGTCCGCATCCTCCTCAACCGCAACCAGGTGAACAACCTCTACGCCCGCCTGGGCCTGGTCGAGGAGGCCGCCGACCAGCTGATCGGCCAGGACCCCGGCAAGTTCTTCGACGTGCTGCAGACGGTGATCGCGCAGGCCACCAATGACCCCTCGACCCTGGAGGACCTGGACCCGAGCCAGAACGTCTCGGTCGAGATCGACGACCTGCCAAACCTGGGCGTGCTGCTGGGCGAGTACTTCAACCACCTGCCCTTCCAGACCCGGCTGATGCGCACCACCCGCGAAGACTGGGACCGCATGCCCGGCTCCGAACGCGAGCAGATCCTGGTCAGCGTGCGCAGCGCCCGACGCCTGATCAAGCAGTACTACCAGGACAGCAACCGCTGGATCGCGCTGCACCCCAAGGCCAGCGACGGCGAGAAGGTCTACCCGTTGCCCCTGGAAGTGCTGCCGTGAGTCCAGCCGCACCGGCGGTGCTGGAGCTGATTGGGGCGGAGAAGGCCCGCATCGACGGCGAGCGCCGCTTCGACCTCGACGTTCCGCGCTTCCGGCTGGAGCGCGGCGAGCGCATCGCCCTGGTCGGCCCCAGCGGCAGCGGCAAGAGCACCCTGATCGAGATGCTGGCCGCCGCCCTCAGGCCCGACCATGTCGAGACCTTCACGGTGAGCCATCCGGAGGAGGACGCACCGCGCGACCTGGCCCGTGCCTGGACGGCCGACGACGATGCCTTCCTCTCCGCCAGCCGGGCGCGCTGCTTCGGTTACGTGCAGCAGATTGGCGGGCTGCTGCGCTTCCTGACCACGCGGGAGAACATCCGCCTCTCGCTCGACCTCGGCGGGCTGGAGGGCGCGGTCGAGCCGCTGGCCGAGGCGCTGGGCATCGCCCGCTACCTGGAAAGCCATCCCGACCGCCTCTCGGTCGGCGAGCGCCAGAGGGTCGCCATCGCCCGCGCCCTGGTGCACCGCCCGGCCCTGGTGCTGGCCGACGAGCCCACCGGCGCGCTCGACATCGGCACGGCCGAGCGGGTCATGCAGCTCTTCGTCGAGGCGGCCGAGTCGCACGGCACCAGCCTGGTGCTGGCCACGCACGACCGCGGCCTGGCCGAGCGCTTCGGCTTCCGCCTGGTCGAGGCCGAAGTGCGCCTGGAGGAGAAGCGCCAGTGGACCCGCTTCACCACCGACACACCATGACCCGCGCGCCGACGCTGCTGGCCGCGCGCCTGGCGTTGAAGGACCTACTGCACGAGCGCACGCACTTCCTCTGCCAGGTGCTGGCGCTGGCGGCGGTGCTGGCGCCGCTGCTGATCCTCTACGGCCTCAAGACCGGCGTCCTGGAGACCCTGACGCGAGGTCTGGCGGCCGACGCGGCGGTGCGCCAGATCACCATCCGCGGCCTGGCCAACCTGCCGGAGACCGAGGTCGAGGCGCTGAAGCGTGATCCCCTGGTCGGCTTCCTCGCCCCCCACCCCCATCCGATCAACGCCGACACCTTCTTCGCACTGGCCGGACAGCGTGCGCCAGAGACCATCCGCGGCACCATCCTGGGCTCCGGCCCCGGCGACCCGCTGCTGGGTTCCGAGCGGCAGCCGCCCAAGGCCGGCGAGACCGTACTTTCGGCCGGGCTGGCCCGCAAACTGGGCGTTGTCGAGCACGGCAAGATCCTGCTGCTGGCCGAGCGCAACCAGGGTGAGACCGCGCTGCTGCCGCTGACCGTGGTCGGGGTGCTGAAGCCCGCGGACTGGTCGGCCGACGGCGCCCTGCTCGACCCCGGCGACCTGATGGACGTCGACCGCTGGAGCGAGGGCTACAGGATCGACGCGCTGGGCGCCACCGGCCGCCCGCTGGAGAACCCCACCGTGCCGACCCTCAGGCTCTATGCCGCCGACCTGGCCTCGGTGCGGCCGCTGGCCGACCGCCTGGGCAAGCTGGGCCTGAACCTGCGCACCGACGTCAGCCGCATCGAGGGGCTGGAACGGCTATCGCAGATGCTGGGCATCGTCTTCGGCACCATCGCCGGGGTGGCGGGCCTGGGCTACCTGGTTTCCTTCAGCGCCAGCCTCTGGGCCAACGTCTCGCGCAAGGCCCAGGCGCTCTCCATCCTGCGCCTGCAGGGGCTGTCGCGCCGCGCCTCCCTCACCTTCCCGGCGGCCCAGGCGATCGCCATCGCGCTCGGCGGCTGGGCCGGGGCCAGCCTGCTCTACCTGCTGGCCGCGACGGTGCTGAACGACAGCCTGGGACCGGACTTCGCCCGCGCACTGGGTCAGGGCTTCGACGCCCTGCGACCCGGCCAGACCAACGTCGCGGGCGCGATTGCCTCGCTCAGCGCGTACCATTTCCTGGCGGCGGCGCTCGCCAGTCTGGCCGTGGCGCTGATCGCCGCGGCCGCCGCCGCGCGCCGCATCATGGGGATCGATCCAGCAGAGGGCCTGCGCAGTGCCTAGACCAGCCCCCCGAACGATAGTCGCAACCGTCTTGCTGCTCCTGGCCTCCGGCAGCGCCGAAGCGCGCTGGGACGAGGCCCTGTGGAACCGCAACCCGCTGCCCGACGACCTGGTGCTGCCGCTGCCCTGCGACGGCGCCATGACCTTACGGCCGGTCTACGTCGACAGCGAGCCGAACCGCCTGAGCGACCTTGAGGTCGAGTTCGGCAGCGACAACAGCGACGCCCTCTTCTCCGAGTTCCCGCGCACCACCCACATCGCCGGTTCGATCACCGCCCCGGAAGCGCCCGGCCGTCGCCTCTACTACCTGGCCAAGTACGAGGTGACCCGCGACCAGTACGCCGCGGTGATGGCAGAGAGCTGCCCGAAGCCCAGCGCCACCGGCAGCCTGCCGGTCGAGGGGCTCGCCTGGTTCGACGCGGTGGACTTCACCCGCAAGCTCTCCGAATGGCTCTTGGCCGAACAGCCTGATGACCTGCCGAAGGAGGACGGCGTGCCGACCTACCTGCGGCTGCCGACCGAGACCGAGTGGGAGTTCGCCGCGCGCGGCGGCATGGCGGTGACCGACAGCCAGCGCCGCGACCTGCTGTTCCCCATGCCGGAGGGGACGGTCGACCTCTATGCCTGGTTCGATTCACCCGACTCCTGCGACGGCTACACCCAGCCGATCGGCCTGAAGAAACCCAACCCGCTGGGCCTCTACGACATGCTGGGCAACGTCGAGGAGATGGTGCTGACCCCCTATCACATGTCGGTGGCCGGACGTCTGCACGGACAGGTCGGCGGCTTCGTCACCAAGGGCGGGTCCTGCAACACCCGGCGCGAGCTGCTGCGCAGCGGCGCGCGGCGCGAGAACCCCTTCTTCGACGCCCACCGCGCCCAGGCGATGCAACCCCCCTTCGCCGGCTTCCGCGTCGCCCTGGTGGCGCCGGTCGAGACCTCGGTGCCGCGCATCGAGGACCTGCGCGACGACTGGCAGGAGGCCAGCCTCGACAGCAAGGTCGACCCGGGGAGCGACCCGCTCACCATCCTCGGCTTGCTGAGCGAGGAGGCCAAGGATGCGAACAGCCGGGCAGCCCTCGACCGGGTCTCCAACAGCCTCAGCCGCGAGCGGCAGGAGCGCCGCGCGCTCGACGCCAGGGCGGCGCGCATGGCGATCATCGCCGGCGCCCAGATGATCCGCAGCTATCGCCGCGACGAGCGCATCGCGGTCGGCCTGCAGAAAGCCATTGTCATCTGCGGCGACGACGAGGCCTGCCGCGAACAGACCGACGGCGGCCGGCTGGATCGGGCCAGGCTCAACGCCGAGATCGGCGCCAACGCGCTGCTCGACCTGATCGGCCAGGTGGAGAAGGACTATCCGCAAGCGCTGCTGGAAAGCCAGCTCACCCCGGTCCTGGAGCAGTACGCGGCCTTCGAGAGCGGCGGCTTCTCGGTCTTCGCCAGCGGCTTCTTGCACATCGTCGCGGAACTAAGAGGCGCCCCACAACGTTCCAACGAGGAGATCCTGCAGGCGGTGCTGGCGCTATGACAGCCCAGGGAAGCCCGAAAACACGAAGCGGTGAGGTCTCCACGATTCGTTCATGGTACGAAGTTACCGTCGGACTATGATAGTCGGCCCAAAACGAGAGTTGAAAGCGATGCTATCCCCCGCCGATAGAACAAGCGACGCAAGAAGGCCGGTAACGGCCAAGCGAACCACTGCGCTTCTGCTGGTGGCGGCGATGGTGCTGAGCGCCTGCGCCTCGTCGACCAGGCGGCCGAGCAATCCCAGTTCGGAACAATCGGCCCTCTACGATTACGCCGAGTCTTACACCACACAGGGTGTCGCGATCGGTGCCGTGGCCGGTGCCATCCTGGGCTGCACCATCGGCGCGCTCGCCTCCAAGAACAAGGGCCGGGGCTGCGCGATCGGGGCTGCGGCCGGCGGTGCCGGCGGCGCATTGCTGGGGGGCGCCGGTGGCTATCTCGCCGCCGAGAACCAGCGCCAGTACGCCACCCAGGAGGACCGGCTGTACGGCCTCTCGCGGGCCGCAGACGTCGAGCTGAGCAAGGCCCGGAACGCGCGGACCGACGCCGAGCGCATCGTCGCCAACCACCGCACCAAGATCGCCAGCCTGGAAGAGGGCTACAAGGCCCGCAAGGTGAGCGAAGAGACCATGGAGCGGGCACTGCAGGAGGCGCGCTACGACCGCGACCAGATCGAGCGGGCGAGCGAGAACGTCGAATCTCAGATCGAGGTCATGAACGACGGCATCACCCAGGCCGCCAACAGCGGCAGCCCCAACACCCAGCGGCTGGTCAGCCAGCGCAACGCCCTGCTGGCAGAGCGCAACAAGCTGAACCAGCAGCTCATCTCCCTGGATATCGAGATCGACAAGGCGGAGTCCCTGCTGTCGTGATGCAACGCCTCTTCCCTTCCCTGCTGCCGCTGCTGGCGCTGGCGCTGGCCGCCAGCTGCGTCTCCAAGGCCGACTGCGACCCGCACAAGGCGAGCAACGTGATCACCGCCGGCGCCTGCCAGGTCAGCGGCACCTCGCAGGCCCGCGTCGACGACATGCAGGCCGAGGTCGACGCCAAGATCGCCGCCTACCAGCTGACCCAGGCGGAGACCCGCGCGCTGCTGGTCCAGGCCGAGGAGCTGGCCGCCGACCAGGCGCTCTGGCAGGCCCGCGTCTCGGAGATCGACCGCAACCTGGCCTCCTTGCGCAGCCGCATTTCCAAGCAGAAGACCAGCAACGACGCCCAGCGCGCCCGCCTCAAGGCCCTGCGCAACGAGCTGGAGCAGACCCAGGCTCAGCTCGACACCGCCAAGGGGGACGACAGTGTCACCCGCGCCGAGATCGAGACCCTGACCCTGGAGGTCGAACGCCGCCGCCAGGCGATCCAGGCCTACCTGAACGAGATCGACGTGGTGGAGTAGCGGGTATTGGTTTCTTGTCGTCCTACGACTTAATCGTAGGACCACTCGCCCTTCGCCTAGACCTTCCCGTGCCGCTCCGCCCCCTCTTTCTCGCGCTACATCAAAGATCTGCGCAGGCGGAGGGTGATCCTCTGGTCAAGCCAGAGGATCACGAGGAGGCGGGGCGCTTCGTGCCCTACCCCCTTCCGACGAAGGGCATCTTGGTGGCCATGATGGTCTGGAACAGCACGTTGCTCTCCAGCGGCAGGTTGGCCATGGCCAACACCGCCTGGGCCACGTGGGTCACGTCCATCGTCGGCTCCGGCTTGATCTCGCCGTCGGCCTGGGGGACGCCCGCCGACATCTTGGCGGTCATCGCCGAGGCGGTGTTGCCGATGTCGATCTGGCCGCAGGCGATGTTAAAGGCGCGCCCGTCCAGCACGATCGACTTGGTGAGCCCGGTGATCGCGTGCTTGGAGGTCGTGTAGGCCACCGAGCCATAGCGCGGCGCGTGCGCCGAGATCGAACCATTGTTGATGATCCGACCGCCCTGCGGGCTCTGGTCGCGCATCATGCGGAAGGCAGCCGCGGCGACCAGGAAGGCGCCATCCAGGTTCACCGACAGCACCTTGCGCCAGTCCGCGAAGCTGACGTCGCCGACCAGGGTGGTGGGCATGTTGGTGCCAGCGTTGTTGAAGACCGCGTCCAGACGGCCGCAGCGCTGGCGGATCTCCCCGAACAGAGCCTCGACCGAGTCCGGGTCGGCTACGTCGGTCGGCACCGCCAGACAGCGCCCGCCAGCCTCGCCCAGCGATCCGATCACCGCCTCCATCTTCTCGGCCGAGCGCGCAGCCAGGACCACTCGCCAGCCGGCTGTAGCGAAGGCCGTGGCACAGGCCGCCCCGATCCCCTGGCTGGCCCCGGTCACCAGCACGATTGACTCCGTCATGACGCTTCTCCTCTCTGTCATTGGGACACGACTTTAAGGAGCCCGCCCCGCACGCGGCAAGCTGTCCGCCGGCGCGTCACGCTCTGGCAACCCCGCGGCATTAGGATGCTGGCGGGACCCCTGCGCACTGCCGGGCCGCTCCCCAGATAAAAAGCCAGCGAGCCGAAGCCTCCGAGCACCGGCAGCCAAGGGAAGGAAAGCGCCGCCAACCGCCTGTTGGAGGGCATATCATGTTCGATCCCAAGGCGCGCACCTTGGAAGGCAAGAAGGGTCTGGTCATCGGCATCGCCAACGACCAGTCGATTGCCTACGGCTGCGCCAAGGCCTTCAAGTTTCTCGGCGCCGAGGACCTGGCCGTCACCTACCTGAACGACAAGGCCAAGCCCTACGTCCAGCCGCTGGCCGAAGAGCTGGAGGCCGGCCTCTTCCTGCCGCTCGACGTGCGCGACAACGCCCAGTTCGAGGCCGTATTCGCGGCGATCGAGGAGAAGTGGGGGCGGCTCGACTTCCTGCTGCACTCCATCGCCTTCGCGCCCAAGGACGACCTACACGGCCGCCTGGTCGACTGCTCGCGCGAGGGCTACCTGCAGGCGATGGAGATCTCCTGCTACTCCTTCATCCAGGCCGCCCGCCTGGCCGAGCCCCTGATGACCGAGGGTGGCACCCTGATCACCATGAGCTACTACGGGGCCGAGAAGGTGGTGGAGAACTACAACGTCATGGGGCCGGTGAAGGCGGCGCTGGAGGGCGCCACCCGCTACATGGCCTCCGAGCTGGGTGCCAAGGGCATCCGGGTCCACGCCATCTCGCCGGGTCCGTTGAAGACCCGTGCGGCCTCCGGCATCAAGGACTTCGACCAGCTCATCAATCGGGCAGCGGCGGAGGCGCCGACGCACCAGCTCGTCTCCATCGCCGACGTCGGCCTGGTCTGCGCCAGCCTGGCCACATCGGGCGCCCGCCCGCTGACCGGCGACGTGATCTACGTGGACGGCGGCCTGCACATCATGAGCTAGGCCTCCACCAGGATCGCCCGCGTCTGGCGGGCGATCACCGCCTCCTCGTTGGTCGGCAGCACGTGGGCGGTGACCCGCGAGCCGGACGGTGACAGGTCGGTGGCGCTGGCCGCGTTGGCCTCCGGATCGTAGGCCAGGCCCATCCAGGCGCAGCCCTCCATGATCCCTGCACGGACAGGCGCCGCATGCTCGCCGATGCCGCCGGTGAAGACCACCGCGTCCAGCCCGCCGATCTCGGCCGCGATGCCGGCGATCTCGCGCATCGCCTTGTGGATGTAGAGGCCGACGGCGCGCTTGGCCGACGGTTCCTCGCTCGCCAGCAGGGTGCGCATGTCGTTGGAGATGCCGGAAACGCCGCGCAGGCCGCTCTCGAAGTAGAGCATATGGCGCACCTCGTCGACGCTGAGGCCAAGCGCGTCGAAGCAATAGAGGATGACGCCGGGATCGAGGTTGCCTGGCCGGTCGCCCATGACCAGGCCGTCGAGCGCGGTGAAGCCCATGGTGGTCGCCCGGCTCTTACGATCGACCAGACCGCAGAGGCTGGAGCCGTTGCCCAGATGCGCGACCACGACCCGTCCCGAGGCCCGGTCGCCCAGCACCTCCGGCAGACGGCCGGCAATCCAATCGTAGGAGAGGCCGTGGAAGCCGTAGCGGCGCACGCCCTTGGCAGTGATGCGCTGCGGCAGCGCCATCAGGTGCCCGACCTCGGGGATGGTCGAGTGGAAGGCTGTGTCGAAGCAGGCGATCTGCGGCAGGCCAGGCCAGAGCCCCAGGGCGGCACGGATCGCGTTCAGCTCGTGCGGCTGGTGGCTGACCGCCGCCGGGACCATCTCCTCCAGCCGCTCAACCACCTCGGTCGTGGCCAGGCAGGCCTCGCTATAGTGCGGCCCGCTGTGCACGACGCGATGGCCGACGGCCAGGATCTCCGCCTGGCCCAGGTCGCGCAGCACCGGCAGCAGCCAGCCGAGTGCCGCTTCGTGGGTGGCTCCCGCCCCCTCGGGCAGCGACGGCCCCTCGATCGGCTGACGTCCGGCGTCGCGGAAATGACAGGCCGCCTGCTCGCTGCCGACGCGCTCGAACAGGCAGGAGAGGAAGGGCCGCTCGCCGTCGGTCAGATCGAAGAGGCCTGCCTTGATGCTGGAAGAGCCGGCGTTCAGCGTGAGGACGGCGCCGCGCTTGCTCCCAGCCTTCCCTGCTGCGCTTCCCTGGTCTTCGAGGCTCATGCACTCTCTCCGCCTAACATCGTTCGCCCGCTGGCGCGCAGCCTCCACGACAGCATGCCTCCTGGATAGCCGGAAGGCCGCACAGGGCCGCACCCTCGGGGGCCGCACCCTCGGGGGCCGCACCCTTGAGGGGCGTACCCGGCCAGGAAATACCGGCCGGGTGGCAGTCCCTCGGATCAGCCGATCTGCTGCGGGCGCATGTCGGCCGGGTCGATGCCGGCGACCTTCACCGGCGCCTTCATCGCATCACGACGGAAAGGCTCGCCCAGTTCCTGGTTCAGGATCACCTCCAGGAAGGTGGTGGTCTTGTTCTCCATCTGCTCCTTCACCGCGGTGGCAAGCGCCTGGGTGAGCTGCTCCATGGTGGTGACCTGCACGCCCTTGATGCCGCAAGCCTCGGCGATCCTGGCGTACTGCACGTCTAGGTCCAGCTCGGTACCGACGAAGTTGTCGCTGTACCAGAGCGTCGTGTTCCGCTTCTCCGCGCCCCACTGGTAGTTGCGGAAGATCACCATGGTGATGGCCGGCCAGTCGTCGCGCCCGCAGGCGGTCATCTCGTTCATCGAGATGCCGAAGGCGCCGTCGCCGGCGAAGCCCACCACCGGCACGTCGGGGCAGCCGATCTTGGCCCCCAGGATCGCCGGGAAGCCGTAGCCGCAGGGGCCGAAGAGGCCCGGCGCCAGGTACTTCCGACCGGCCTCGAAGGTCGGATAGGCGTTGCCGATGGCGCAGTTGTTGCCGATGTCCGACGAGATGATGGCCTCGCGCGGCAAGGCGGCCTGGATCGCGCGCCAGGCCATGCGCGGGCTCATCCGCTCCGGCTGGCGGTCGCGGGCGCGCTGGTTCCAGGTGGTGCCGGGATCGTCCTCCTCGTGGTCGAGCGAGCTCAGGGTCTGCAGCCAGCGCGACTTGGTCTCGGAGATCAGGCCGCGCCGCTCGCTGCGGCCGGCATCGCCGGCGCCGGCGGCCAGCTGGGCCAGGATCTGCTCGGCCACCAGCTTGGCGTCGCCCTGGATCGCCACGTCGACCCGCTTGGTCAGCCCGATGCGGTCGGCGTTGATGTCGACCTGGATCACCTTGGCCGCCTTCGGCCAGTAGTCGATGCCGTAGCCCGGCAGGGTCGAGAAGGGATTGAGGCGGGTGCCCAGCGCCAGCACCACGTCGGCCTTGGCGATCAGCTCCATTGCCGCCTTGGAGCCGTTGTAGCCCAGCGGCCCTACGGAAAGCGGGTGCGAGCCCGGGAAGGCATCGTTGTGTTGATAGCCGCAGCAGACCGGCGCCTCCAGCCGCTCTGCCAGCGCCTTCGAGGCCTCGATGCCGCCCGACAGCACCACGCCGGCACCGTTCAGGATCACCGGGAACTTGGCGTCGGAGAGCAGCTTGGCCGCCTCGGCCACCGCGGCACGGCCGCCGGCCGGACGCTCAAGGCGAACGATCTGCGGCAGCTCGATGTCGATCACCTGGGTCCAGAAATCCCGCGGCACGTTGATCTGCGCCGGCGCCGAGCCGCGCCAGGCTTTCTCGATCACCCGGTTCAGCACCTCGGCGATGCGGGAGGGATCGCGGACCTCTTCCTGATAGCAGACCATGTCGGCGAAGACCGCCATCTGCTGGATCTCCTGGAAGCCGCCCTGGCCGATGGTCTTGTTGGCGGCCTGCGGGGTCACCAGCAACAGCGGCGTGTGGTTCCAGTAAGCGGTCTTGATCGGCGTCACGAAGTTGGTGATGCCGGGGCCGTTCTGGGCGATCGCCATCGACATCTTGCCGCTGGCCCGGCTGTAGCCGTCGGCCATCATGCCGGCGTTGCACTCGTGCGCGCAGTCCCAGAAGGTGATCCCGGCCTGCGGGAAGAGATCGGAGACCGGCATCATGGCCGAGCCGATGATGCCGAAGGCCTGCTCGACCCCGTGCATCTGCAGGACCTTCACGAAGGCCTCTTCCGTGGTCATCTTCATGGACGCTTTCCTTTCCTCATGGTCTTGGCGCCGGTAGGCGGCCATCTGAAACCCTCGGGCAGCTGCGAGCAAGACCCGGTCATACCGCCCGCGCACCCGGCGACAGACCGCTCACAGGAGGCCCCGGCGCAGACGTCAAAAGCTGCGGTGAAGGCGCCATTCTATCACAAGGAATCCTGTACAAAAGTCGTAGGATTTGAGCATAAAATCAGAAAACTTGATTGAAGGCGCATTATGTCGATCAAGCAGCTTCGCGCCGTGCGGGCCATCGCCGATCACGGCTCCTTCGCCGCCGCGGCCAAGGCGCTGAACCTGGCACAGTCGGCCGTCTCCATGCAGGTCACCGGCTTCGAGGAGAGCCTGGGCGTCACGCTCTTCGACCGCGGCCACCGCCCGCCGCGCCTGACCGACGCCGGCCGCAGCGTGCTGGACCACGCCCGCGTGATCCTGGAGGAGTACGACGCCATGCTGGATGCCGTCGCCCGCGGCCAGGCGCGCGGCGGCATGTTCCGGCTGGGCGTGATCCCCACGGTGCTGACCAACCTGCTGCCGGCCGCCCTGATCCGCCTGCGGGAGACGGCGCCGGGCCTCAGCGTCACCGTTGCCTCCGCGGTCTCCGGCGATCTGATGCGCGCGGTCGACCGCGGCGAGCTCGACGGCGCCCTGATCCACGAGCCCGACCAGCTTCCGCAGGGCTTCGCCTGGAACGAGATTGCGCGCCAGGAGGTGGTGGCCATCGCCCCCGCCTCGGCGGCGGAGGCCAGCCTGGGCGACCTGTTGGCGACCTACGGCTACATCCGCTTCAACCGCACCGCCCGGGTGGCGCCGCTGATCGAGGCGCGCCTGGCCGAGCTGGGTCTGGCACCGCTGCCGATCGCCGAGCTGGAATCGATCGAGGCGATCCGCCTGCTGGTACGGCTCGGCTTCGGCGTCTCGATCCTGCCCAGCACCGGCCCGGCCGACCCGGCGGACGGCCTGCGTCGTCTCTCGGTCGGCGAGCCGCCGCTCTACCGCCGCGTCGGCTTTTTCCTGCGCCAGAGCCTGGCGCGGCGCCGCACCGCCCGCCTGGTCGAACAGGCCTTCGCGGAGGCCTCCAGGCCGGCAACCTCCTAACCCTAGCGGCCGCCTGGCAGAATGTACTCGCCGCTCTGCTGGCGCAGGCGTTCCATGTCGCGGATCTGGTCGAGCACGGACTGGTCGCTCTGCGAGACGATGCTGGCCAGCAGCACCTCGGTCAACGCCACCACCGTGACCCAGGAGGGATAGAAGTGCGGACTCTCGGTGCCGGCGAGCAGCCAGCAGTCGGAAAACTCCAGCAAGGGCGAGCTGCGCTTGTCGGTGATCGCCAGGGTGGTGGCGCCGCGCTGCTTGGCGAAACGCAGCGCCTCGACGGTCGAGCGGGCATAGGGCGCGATGGAGATGCCCAGCACGCTGTCGCCCGGGCCGATCGCGCCCAGGGAATCCAGCATGAAGCCGGTATCCGCGCGCGGCACCCTGAGGCCCGGCAGGGCCATGCGCGCGGTCGACTGCAGCAAGACCGCCACCCAGTGCGCGGAGCTGGACGCGACCAGGTAGGTGGTCCCCTCACCCATGACGGTCTCGACCATGCGCGTGAGTGCCGCCTGGTCGAGACCGCCCAGGCTGCGCTCGATGTTGCCGATCGCGGCCTCGGCGATCCGGCCCACCAGCGAGGCCTGACCCTGGCCGGCCCCACTCTCGCGCAGCGCCCCCGCCCGCGCCCCGAAGCCCTCGCTCAGCAACGTCTCCTGGAAGGCACCGCGAAAGTCGTTGTAGCTCTGATAGCCGACCTGTCGGGAGAGCCGCAGCATGGTGGGCGAGGTCACCCCGCACTCGCTGGCCGCCTGGCGCATCGAGGCCAGCGCGATCCGGTCCGGGCGGTCGAGCGCGAAACGCGCCGCCTGCGCAAGCTTGCCCGAGAGACCGGGCAAGGCCTGGGCCAGTCGATCCAGGATCTCGTTCATCGGCAGGCCTCCCTCTCGCTCTCTTACCGGATTCTTCCGGATTCTGCGCCGCACCGACTATAGCAAGCGACCGCTTGCGTAACATATGCTAAATCTTATTGATCTCCTGTAACAAACGCGATATCGATTGGGTCATTGGAAGCTGGTGTCGGGAGGGTGTGGCGAGTCCATGGCGGGGCGCTATTCGGCATTCAGGCTGCTGGGCCAGGCGCTTAGCGGCAACCGGGGTTGGGGTCCCGCCTGGCGCGACCCTGACCCCAAGCCCGCTTACGACGTCATCATCGTCGGTGCCGGCGGCCACGGACTCGCCACCGCCTACTACCTCGCCAAGGAGCACGGCATCCGCAAGGTGGCGGTGCTGGAAAAGGGCTGGCTGGGCGGCGGCAACACCGGGCGCAACACCACCATCGTGCGCTCGAATTATATGATGCCCGGAAATACCCTCTTTTATGAGCGCTCGGTGAAGCTCTGGGAGAACCTGAGCCAGGACCTGAACTTCAACGTCATGTTCTCTCAGCGCGGCCAGTACAACCTGGTCCACTCGCCGGGGCAGATGGACGGCGCCCGGCGGCGCGGCAACGTCATGCGCGC
The DNA here is from genome assembly GCA_046233115.1 of Rhodospirillaceae bacterium N.6G. Classification (GTDB taxonomy): domain Bacteria; phylum Pseudomonadota; class Alphaproteobacteria; order Kiloniellales; family JACOMY01; genus JACOMY01. The sequence goes on from JBJXHM010000004.1 coordinate 413,697, forward strand.
CAACGGCATCGACGCGGAGCTGCTGGACCGCGCCGAGGTCATGCGCCGCCTGCCCGACCTGGACTACTCCAAGACCGCCCGCTTTCCGATCCACGGCGCGCTCTTCCAGGGCCGTGCCGGCACCGCGCGGCACGACGCGGTCGCCTGGGGCTTCGCGCGCGGCGCCGACCGGCTGGGCGTCGACATCATCCAGCGCTGTGAGGTCACCGGCTTCCTGCGCGAGGGCGGGCGTATCGTCGGCGTCGAGACCAGCCGCGGCCCGATCCGCGCCGGCAAGGTGGGCCTCGCGGTCGCCGGCCATTCCGGCCACCTGGCCAAGGCGGCCGGCCTGCGCCTGCCGATCGAGAGCCACCTGCTGCAGGCCTTCGTCACCGAGCCGTTGAAGCCCCTGGTCGACAACGTCATCTCCTTCGGCGCGGCGCACTTCTACATCAGCCAGTCCGACAAGGGCGGGCTGGTGCTGGGCGGCGACCTCGACGGCTACAATTCCTATGCCCAGCGCGGCGGACTACCGATCGTCGAGCACACGCTCGCCAGCGCCAAGGCGCTGATGCCCTCGCTGTCGCGGCTCAGGATCCTGCGGCACTGGGCCGGCGTCATGGACATGTCGATGGACGGCTCGCCGATCATCACCAGGACGCCGATCGAGGGGCTCTATCTCAACGGCGGCTGGTGCTACGGCGGCTTCAAGGCGACCCCGGCCAGCGGCTGGTGCTTCGCCTGGACCATCGCCAAGGACAGTCCGCACCCCGACAACGCCGCCTTCACCCTTGACCGCTTCCAGCGCGGCCTCCAGATCGACGAGAAGGGCGCCGGCCCGATCCCCGGAGCGCACTGAAGACCATGCTGCGACTGCCCTGCCCCCTCTGCGGCCTGCGCGACGAGACCGAGTTCAGCTACGGCGGCGATGCCACCCGCACCCGCCCGCCGCTGAGCGAGACCGCCGCCGAGCCCTGGCTCGACTACGTCTTCCTGCGCGACAACCCGCGTGGCCCCCATCGCGAGTACTGGCAACACCTGCAGGGCTGCCGCCAGTGGGTGGTGGTGGAGCGCGATACCCTGACCCACGCGATCGGCCGCTCCTGGCTCGCCCGCGAGGGGAAGGAGCCGGCGGAATGACCGCGACCCGGCTCTCCGAAGGCGGCTGGATCGACCGCAGCCAGACCCTTTCCTTCCGCTTCGACGGACGGCGCCTGACCGCCCATCCGGGCGACAGCCTGGCCTCGGCCCTGCTGGCGAACGACGTGCAGCTTGTCGGGCGCAGCTTCAAGTACCATCGCCCGCGCGGCGTCTTCAGCGCCGGCGCCGAGGAGCCCAACGCCCTGGTCGGCCTGCGCGAGGGCGCGCGCGCCGAGCCCAACACGCGGGCGACCCAGGTCGAGGTCTTCGAGGGCCTGACCGCGCGCTCACAAAACGCCTGGCCCTCGCTGCGCTGGGACCTGGGCGCACTGAACCAGATCGCGGCCCCTGCCTTGCATGCCGGCTTCTACTACAAGACCTTCATCGGGCCCTTCAAAGGCACCGGCTTCTGGATGCGCTGCGAGCACTTCATCCGTAAAGCGGCCGGCATGGGCGAGGCGTCAGGCACGCTCGATCCCGACAGCTACGAGAAGGTGAATGCCCACTGCGACCTGCTGGTGGTGGGCGCCGGCCCGGCCGGCCTGGCCGCGGCGCTGGCCGCCGGACGCAGCGGCGCGAAGGTGCTGCTGGTCGAGCAGGACCGCCAGCTCGGCGGCGCACTGCTCTCCCTGCCGCGCGCGGCGAGCGAGGCCTGGCTGGCCGCGGTCGAGGCCGAGCTGGCCGCCCTGCCCAACATCACCATCCTGCGCCGCACCGCCGCCTTCGGCGCCTACGACCACGATGTCTTCGGCGCGGTCGAGCGCCTCTGGGACCACGTCGAGCGCCCGCCCGAGGGCGAGCCCCGGCAGCGCTACTGGCTGATCCGCTGCAAGCGGGCGGTGCTGGCCAGCGGGGCGCTGGAGCAGCCCTTGGTCTTCGCCGGCAACGACCGACCGGGCGTCATGCTGGCCGGCGCGGTCAGGAGTTATCTCAACCGCTACGCCGTCCTGGCTGGCCGTCAGGTCCTGGTCGCCACCAACAACGACAGCGCCTATGGCACCGCCGCCGAGCTGGCCGCGGCCGGCGCCGCCGTCACCCTGCTCGACTCGCGCCCGGAGGTCCCCAAGACCCTGGCGGACTTTGTCGACGCCCGCGGCGTGGCACTGCGGCCGGGCCATGCCATCTTCGCCGCACGCGGCTCCGCCGAGGTCGGCGGCGCCCGGATCGCCCCGGTCGGGCCAGACGGACAGGCCACCGCGGCGCTGGGCGAGGTGAGCTGCGACCTGATCGCGGTCTCCGGCGGCTGGGCGCCGGCCCTGCACCTCTGGAGCCAGCGCCAGCAGAAGCCGCTCTACGATACCGAAAAGGCCTGCTTTCTGCCGCGCGGCGGCTGGGTCGAGACCCTGACCTGCGCCGGCGCGGCCAATGGCACCGGCGGCCTGGCGGCGGCCTTCGCCGAGGGCCTCGCGGCGGGTGGCGGCGGCGAGGACGGCCTGCCCACCCTTCCCGACCCCGGTCTCGGCGACGACTGGACCCGTGCGCCGCAAGCGCCGCGGGCCTTCGTCGGCCTCAACGGCAAGCCAGCCGGCAAGGCCTTCATCGATCTGCAGCACGACGTGACCCTGGAGGACGTCGACCTGGCCTGGCGGGAGGGCTATCGCTCGGTCGAGCACCTGAAGCGCTACACCACCAGCGGCATGGCCACCGACCAGGGCAAGACCTCCAACGTGAACGCACTCTCCCGCATGGCGCGGCTGCGCGGTGGCGGCATCGGCGAGACCGGCACCACCACCTTCCGCCCGCCCTACACTCCGGTCGCCATCGGCACCCTGGTCGGGCACGACCAGGGCCTGCACTTCCAGCCGATCCGGCGCACCGCACTGCACGCCTGGCACGAGGCCAGGGGCGCGGTCATGACCGAGGCCGGGCCCTGGATGCGCCCCTGGTACTATCCCGAGGCCGGCGAGAGCCTGCAGCAGGCCTACCGCCGCGAGGCCGCCCACGTGCGCAGCAAGGTCGGCCTGGTCGACGTCTCTACCCTGGGCAAGATCGCGGTGCAGGGGCCGGACGCGGCGGAGTTCCTGAACCGCGTCTACGTGAACGGCTGGAAGAGCCTGCCGGTCGGGCGGCTGCGTTACGGCATCATGCTGCGCGACGACGGCTTCGTCATGGACGACGGCGCCACCGCGCGGCTGGGCGAGTACGACTACTTCATGTCGACCACCACGGCCAACGCCGCCAAGGTCCTGGCCTTCGCCGAGGAGTTGCTGCAGACCGCCTGGACCGACCTGCGCGTCCAGGTGACCAGCGTGACCGATGCCTGGGCCGCCTTCGCCGTCGCCGGCCCCAAGGCCCGCGACCTGCTGAGCGCGCTGGCACCGGCGAGCAACTTCAGCGCCCAGGCCCTACCCAACAACCACTGGATCGCGGCGGAGATCGCCGGCATCGCGATTCGCATCCACCGCATGAGCTATTCCGGCGAGCTGGCCTACGAGCTCTACTGCCCCAGCGGCTACGGCTGGACGCTCTGGGAGGCCATCGTCGCTGCCGGCTCGGCCTTCGAACTGGCGCCCTACGGCACCGAGGCCATGGGCGCGCTGCGCATCGAAAAGGGTCATGTGGCCGGGCCGGAGCTGGACGGGCGCACCACCCTGGCCGACCTTCACCTCGAGGGCTTCGCCTCCTCTAAGAAACCCTACATCGGCGCGGTGCTGCAGCAGCGCCCGCTGCTACAGGAGAGCGACCGCCCGACCCTGGTCGGCCTGGAAATCGAGGGCCAGAGCGGCGCCAAGGCCGGCTCCCTCCTCTTCGCCGCCGAGGGACCGACCGAGGGCCATGGCGAGGGCTGGGTCTCCTCGCCCACCTACTCGCCAGCGCTGGAGCGCTACATCGCCATGGGCTTCCTGAAGAACGGCCGCGCGCGCCTGGGCGAGCAGGTTCGCATCGTCGATTTCCTGGGCGGCAGCAGCCTCACCGCCAAGGTGGTCTCGCACCACTTCTTCGATCCGGAGGGCAAACGCCAAAATGCCTGAGTTCCGCTCGCCGATAACGCCTGGCCGGAAGACGGACGGCACTGCACTGCAGCTCAGCGAGGGGCCGGCCGGCGGCCTGCTGCAGCTCGCCGGCTGGGACAATTTCGAGACGGCCGTTGCACCGGCGCTGGCTCAGTTCGGCTTTGCCGGACTCGGCGGCTATCGCGCGGCGCAGAGTCAGGGCGAGGCCACCGCCTTCCGCATCGCTCCTGACCGTCTTTTGCTTCGCCACCGCGCGAGCGCGCCGCTGCTGGCAGCTGCCGAGACCCTGGACCCGGCAACCTGCTGCAGCCTCGACCTCAGCCACGCGCGCTGGGTCTTCACCATCGCCGGGCCGGCCGGGCCGGACCTGCTGGCGCGCCTGCTGCCGATCGACGGCTCGCCCGAGGCATTGCCGGTCGGCCACTTCGCGCAGAGCGGCCTGCACCACGTCGGCGTGCTGCTGCACCACCGTGCGGAGACGGCCTGGGACCTGCTGGTGCCGGTCACCTGGGCGGACTCGCTCTGGGACTACCTCTGCGAGGCCGCGACGCCCCTGCTCCGCGACGTGGTGGGAGCGGCGTGATGCGCCTTGCGGCCAAAGGACACCGAGGGGAATGCCTCGACGCTGCGCACCTGGGAGCTTACCCTGAGGTGCAGCGAACAAAAAAGTACAAAAACAGGAACAAGGGAGTTCGCCGGCTGTACGGCCAAGCAAGGCCGCAGCCGCCCCGGCGTCTCTATCGAGAGGCCGGACTATTCCGCTTCGGGAGCCCGAGATGGGGCCGCGGACCGGGATCACTTTTGGTGTCGCAAACTGGGAGATCGACATGAAGAAGCTTTTGGCAACCACCACCGCGCTGGCCGTGACCCTGGCCGCGGGCACGGCAATGGCCGCCCAATGCACCAACGATACCTGGAAGAAGATCATGGACCGGGGCACGATCGTGGTCGGCGTGAAGGCTGACTACAAGCCCTGGGGCTTCCGCGACACCGACGGCAACCTGGTCGGCATGGAGGTCGACATGGCCAAGGACGTGGCCGAGACCATGGGCGTCGAGCTGGAGCTGGTGCCGGTGCAGTCCTCCAACCGCATGCAGTTCCTGGAGCAGGGCAAGATCGACCTGATGATCGCGACCATGTCGGATCGTCCCGACCGGCGTGAGATCGTCGGCATCGTCGGCCCGAACTACTACACCTCCGGCACCAACATCCTGGCGCCCGACGTGCTGAAGATCACCTCCTGGGAGGATCTGCGCGGCAAGCCGGTCTGCGGCAAGCAGGGCGCCTTCTACAACCAGATCGTCGAGGAGCGCTACGGCGCCGAGATCATCGCCTTCACCGGCAACGCCGAGGCCAAGCAGGCGGTGCGCGACAAGAAGTGCATCGGCTTCGTCTACGACGACAGCTCGATCGCGGCCGACCTCGCGTCCGGCGACTGGGAGGGCTACTCCATGCCGGTGCCGACCGAGGACGACAACCCCTGGGGCCTGGCCGTGCCCAAGGCCGAAGAGAACTGCGTCTTCGGCGAGTTCATGTCCGGCATGCAGTACAACTGGCACCGCAACGGCACCCTGATCGAGCTGGAAAAGAAGTGGGGCATCAATCCGACCCAGTACCTGGTCGATCAGCACGCCAAGTTTAAGGACTGGCTGGCCGAGTAAGCACGGCCTCGGACCTCCGCGTTTCCCGGGGACGCCGGCGCGCCCCCGGGACCACGCCGGCTAGAGAGGAGAGGCTGCATGCTTGAGGGTTTCGCCCAGTTCTTCCGCGACCTGGCGCAGGAGGCGCCGCGCTGGAACTTCATCTTCTTCTACAGCGAGAAGCAGGCCGACATGGTGCTGAGCGGGCTGTGGATGACGATCCAGCTCTCGGTCGCCTGCCTGATCTTCAGCGTCCTCATCGGTATCGTCGGCGCGGCCCTGCAGGGCGCCCACTCGAAGCTGCTGCGCGGTCTGGTGGCCGCCTACATCCAGTTCTTCCGCAACACCCCGCCCTTCGTGCAGTTGCTGTTCTTCTACTTCGCGCTGGGGCGGCTCACCCCCACCTACTCGCCCGATGGCTGGCTGGAGGTGCCGATCATCTCCAACGTCGGCTGGGCCATCATCTCGCTCTCCTTCTTCGCCGGCGCCTTCAACGTCGAGATCTTCCGCGCCGGCGTCGAGGCGGTGCCGAAGTCCACGCAGGAGGCCTCGGAATCCCTGGGCTTCACCCGGCTGCAGACCTATCGCTACGTGGTGCTGCCGCTGGCGCTCAGGGTCTCGATCCCGGCCTTGAACAACAACCTGGTGAACCTGGTGAAGACCACCACCCAGGCCTTCGTGATCGCGGTGCCGGAGCTGCTCTACGAGTCGATCACCATCTGGAACGACTATCCCTCGGCCCAGAACCCGATGATGGTGGTGCTCTTCGTCGCCTACCTGGCGCTGGTCGGGGTGGTGGTGATGGGCATGAACCGCTGGGAGCGCGCGATGCGCATCCCGGGCTACGGCGGCTAGCGCCATGGCAAAGCCGATCCCCGGCCTGACGGCGCCCGCCCGGACCGACCTGCCGGTCATGCACTCCCACAAGGCGCTGGTCGCCTCGGCCTCGCCGATCGGCTTCGCGCGCTGGATCGCCGGCTTGCCGCCCTGGCTGCCGCTGGTGCTGCTGGCCGCCGCCCTGGTCTGGCCGGTCGCGGTGGTGGCACAGGGCGAGGCCATGACCCTGGGCGGCGCCTTCGAGACGCTGCTGCGCTGGATTCCCTTCCTGGTCTTCCAGGGCTTCACCTTCACCATCCTGATCAGCGTGCTGACCATGGCGCTGGGCACCCTGCTGGGGGTCTTCCTCGGCCTGGGACAGATCTCGACCAACCCGGTGATCGCCAGGCTGAGCTACTGGATCACGCAGATCTTCCGCAACTCGCCCTGGCTGGTGCTGCTCTTCATCGTCATGCTCTCCTTCCCCTACGAGCTGGTGATCGGCGGCCTGATCATCCCGGTGCCGGACTGGATGAAGGCGGTAGTCGGCCTGTCCTTGCCGATCATGGCCAACATCTCGGAGATCGTGCGCGGCGCAGTGAACTCGGTGCCATCGGGGCAGTGGGAGGCCTCGGAATCGCTGGCCTTCTCGCGCCGGCAGACCCTGTGGCAGATCATCCTGCCGCAGTGCGTGAAGAGGATGATCCCGCCCTGGATGAACTGGTACGCCATCCTGACCATGGCGACGCCCATCGTCTCCATCCTGGGCGTCGAGGAGGTGCTGAACCTCACCCGCCAGGCGATCGAGGCCGAGAACAACCGGCCGATCCTGCTGATCCCCTTCTACAGCTTCCTGCTGTTGCTGTTCTTCGTCTACTGCTACCCCATCGCGCGCCTCACCGTTCGGCTGGAGCGGCGCTTCGCGGTGAAGCTCTAAGGAGGACCGGTTCATGCCCAACGAAGCGAACTGGACACCCGATCAGCCCATCGTCTCGATCAAGAACGTGCGCAAGGCCTTCGGCGAGCTGGAGGTCTTGAAGGACGTCTCTCTGGACGTGATGAAGGGCGAGGTCATCTGCATCATCGGCCCCTCGGGCTCCGGCAAGTCCACCCTGATCCGCTGCATCAACGCGCTGAACGACATCCAGTCGGGCTCGATCACGGTCGAGGGGCAGGAGGTGCACGACCCCAAGCTGGACAAGCTGGAGCTGCGCAAGAAGGTCGGCATGGTGTTCCAGCAGTACAATCTCTTCCCGCACAAGACCGCGCTGCAGAACGTGATGATGGCCCCGGTCCTGGTGCTGAAGCAGGACAAGGCGGCGGTGGAAACCAAGGCCCGCGCGCTTCTGGCCAAGGTGCGCCTGCAGGGCAAGGAGAACAGCTATCCGGGCGAGCTCTCCGGCGGCCAGCAGCAGCGCGTGGCGATCGCACGGTCGCTGGCGATGAACCCGCAGGTGATGCTGTTCGACGAGGTGACGGCGGCCCTGGACCCGGAGACGGTGAAGGAGGTGCTGGTCACCATCAAGGAGCTGGCGGCCGAGGGCATGACCTGCATCCTGGTGACCCACGAGATGGGCTTCGCGCGCGAGGTCGCCGACCACATCTACTTCACCGACCGCGGCGTGATCGTGGAGCACGGCCCGCCCGCCACCTTCTTCGCCGAGGCCAAGGACCCGAGGACCAAGGAGTTCCTCAGCCAGATCCTTTAGAGCCCGTTGTCTTCACTTGGAACCAGAGCTGCCGATCGCGGGGGGTGCGTCTTGCCTGCCTCAGCCTGTCTCCAGTGCGGCAGCACCGCCAAGATCTCGCCACAGTGATGACATCTTAAGAAATCTGGTCAAAATTTACTACGCTTTACGCCACATCTCTTTCTTTTTCTAGACAAAGTCTTCATTTATTAATGAAAATGAACGGATTCTATTGTTTGAGTGCCGCCACCTCCGCCCCATCTGCAAAGCAGAGGGTTCGGGATCTCCGAACTCCGCACGCTACCGGGGAGAGCGGCAATGACCACGACAAGCGATTTCGATGTTGAAGCATTCTTAGCGGAACTCCGGTCATCAGGGTTATCGGCCGGGGACCTGATCTATTCGTCGAAAATCAACAGCGGCAACACTTTTGAGGTGACGTCCTCCGGGGCGCACACGATGGACGACGACGCCACCCGCTACAAGAACAAGCTTGATACAGACAACAGCGGTGACCTGACCAAGTCCTACTACACCAACATCATCGGCAATGATGGCGACAACACGATCATCGGTGCCGATATGCAGATGTTCAGCGGCCATGTCTCGAACGTCTGGGCGTCGAAGAGCTACGCCTTCTTCTTCAACATCGGCGAAAACCTCTTCGGCGGCGACGGAAACGACAAGATCTATGGCGAGATGGGCGACGACCTGCTGTCCGGAGACAACGGCGACGACACGCTGTTCGGCGGCTTCGGCCAGGATGCGGTCCTGGGCGGCTATGGAGACGATATCGCCTACGGCGGCGAAGGCCACGACATCATGTTCGGCGGTGCCGGGGACGATATCCTCATCGGCGGCTACGACGGCGACGACGTTCTCTTCGGCGGCGACGGCGAGGACTGGCTGATCTCCGGCTGGAACGAGGTTTTCGGCGGCTATGGCAGCAACGTCCTGGTCGGCGGCGACGGCGGAGACGTCTTCGTTCCGGGCAACCTGATGGCGGAAGGCTACTTCGGCTTGCAGCTCGATTCCGACTTCGTCGAACTCATCAACAACTCTCCCCACCGTGCCGGCGAAACGGCAGTGGCGATGGCTGCGGTGTCGGCCATAATAACGGGTGTTTCGGTCGGCGCAGGCGCCATCGGACTTGCCGCCTACGCCCTCTACCAGGCAGCGCCTTACTTGAAGGAGATGCTGGACGAGACCTTCGGTGAGGACTACGCCGCCTCAGCCAAAGGCGAAGGCATCACCTCGGTCCTGGATTTCAATCCGACGGAAGACCGGATCCTGATCCCGAACTACGAGGTCGGCAGCTACGAAGTCGTTCTATCGGACAGCGACGCTTATCACATCGAGATCGTCTCGGCGGAGACCGGCGAGACCCTGATGGGGATCGCCTTCGCCAGCGAGTACGCCATCTTCGGCAAGGGCGCCACCGACAGCCTGGACGAGAGCTACGTCCTGGCCTTCTTGGAGCAACTGGCCAAGTCCGCGGTGACGGTGAGCGGCGACGAGATCACCTTCGGCCTGGATTCGAGCGACGCAAACAGCGCAGCCTGGACGATCGCCTCCCAGGAGATCGCCGAGCGCTTTCCCGACCTCGCCGAGGTCAGCAACTGGGAAGGCTTCAGCTTCACGCTCTTCGGGGCCTGGACCGGCCTGACCGCGGAAGAGATCGACAACGCGCTCCTGATCGGCACCGAGCATGACGACGTCCTGGCAGCCAGCAGCGAGGGCGACGAGGGTCGCAGCGTCTTCGGCTTCGGCGGCGACGATGTCTTCATCGCTGCCCAGGGCGGCAACGAGGTCTACGGCGGGGACGGCAGCGACACCGCCGACTACTCCGAGGCCGACGGCGGCGTCGTGGCCGACATGAGCGCCGGCGGCTACGACGAGAGCGCGGGCGGCTTCGTCTTCACCCTCGACCACCTGGACACCGACGGGCAGAGCAGCGGATCCAGCGACCGCCTGGTCAGCGTGGAGAACCTGGTGGGCTCCGACCATGACGACGTCCTGATCGGCAACGACGCCGAGAACGTGCTGACCAGCGGCAAGGGCAACGATGTCCTGGCCGGCGGCGGCGCTGCCGACAGTTTCGTGCTGAACGGCGGCACCAGCCGGATCACCGACTTTTCGTCGGACGAGGGCGACCGGCTCTATCTGGACGCCGATGCCTACAGCGGTCTCGGCGACGGCGGCTTCGCTGTGCTGGCAGGTGATGCCGGCCTCTATCTGATGTCCTATGACGGCCACGAGGTGATCGCCATCCTCGATGGCCTGAGTGTCGAGGAGATCGCCGACCTTTCGATCGGCGTCTTCCGGGGTGACAGCGGCTCCTTCGTCGATGCGGGCTGGTTGAGTGGGCTCGGCTGGGACGGCTCGCGCTGGATCGAGGCCGAGGCCGGCGGAGGGGCCATCCAGCTGTCCGGCAAGGGCTCCGACATCGTCTTCGGCAGCGAGGACGGCGACAGCATCTTTTCCGCCCATGGCTCCGACCTGGTCTACGGCGGCGGCGGAGACGATACGATCAACCTGGGGATGGGTGCCGACACCGCCTTCGGCGGCGACGGCGACGATGTCCTTGTCGGGGGCGCCGGGGACGACGTGCTGGACGGCGGTCTGGGCGATGACGTCCTGCAGGGCGGCAACGCCATCAACAGCGGCAACCTGGCTGACACCTTCGTCTTCTCCGGTGGCAGCAACCGGGTGCTGGATTTCAATGCTGCCGAGGGCGACGCGATCGAGGTCGACTTCCAGAACTACATGAACGGCCGCTACGACGCGCAGGGCGACCTGGCCTGGTCCTTCTCCGAGGAGGGCGCGGCGCTGATCAACCAGGCCACGGACGAGGTCATCGGCTTCCTGGAGGGCGTCGGCCTCGGCGAGGTCCCGGACAGCATCAAGGTCACCTGGTACGACCTGGACGGCACGCAGAAGAACGGCACCTGGACGGCCGGCAGCGACGAGGCCGATGTCTTGTCGGGCGGCGACGAGGGCGACATCCTCTCCGGGTTTCTCGGCAAGGACCGCCTGTCGGGCGGGGCCGGAGACGACTTGCTGTTCGGCCACGGCGGCCGGGACAGGCTGGAGGGCGGCCAGGGTGCGGACCGGCTCTTCGGCGGGAAGGATGCCGACACGCTCTTTGGCGGCGCCGGCGACGACGTCCTCTTCAGCGGCCTGGGCGACGACCTGCTCTACGGTGGAGCCGGCAAGGACAGCTTCGTCCTGGAAGGCGGCCTCAACCGCATCTTCGACTTCGCCGACAACGAGCGCATGCTGATCAGGAGCGACGCCTACGACGGCATGACGGCCGAGGATCTCAAGGTGTCGTTCGACGACGGGGTTGTCCTGGTGACCAACAGGGCGACCAACGAGACCATCGCCCAGGTGCAGGGCAGCTCGATCGTCCGCGACGGCGAAGGCGAGTGGGAGTTCCACAGCATGTACGACTGGCAAATCGACTTCATCTAGGCGGGAGGGAAGCGATCAGGTCGGCCAACCTGATCGCGATCCCGTTTAAGGTCCCAATAAGGAAGGAAGCCCTCGGCCGGTTCCTGTAAGCTCGGTTGAGGAGGAACGCGGATGAAACTCTATGGCGTGCGTCTTTTCGTCGACGAACTCGAGGTCGCCAAACGCTTTTACCTGGAGACCCTGGGCCTGCCGCTGGCCTGGGACTTGCCGGAGGCCGGCGCCTTCGGGGCAGCGCTCGACGGCGGCCAGCTCATCGTCGAGCGCATCGGCTTGGAGGCGGACCCCGAGGATCTGGGTCTGATCGGCCGCTTCGTCGGCCTGTCGCTGCAGGTCGACGACATCCAGAAGAGCTACGAAAACCTCAAGGCCAAGGGCGTGGTCTTCACCGAGCCGCCGACGCAGCAGCTCTGGGGCGGCTGGCTCGCCCACTTCAAGGACCCGGCCGGCAACGTGCTCACCCTCCTGGGGTAGGCCCTGTCAGCCGGTTGCAGGAAGCGCTCTCAAGGAAGGCGCAATGAGCGCCTTCGATCCCATGATCGAGAGGTACTTCGCCGAGGCAGGCAGTTGGCTGCGCTGCCGGCCATCCCAGGAGACTTTGTGGCCGGTCGCCCGTTCGCAGGCGCCTGAAACAGTGAGGCCCGCCACGAGCCACACACCGCTGACCAAACCCCAACAAGTTCTCGTGAAACCTGGTGCTTTCCACGACGCCCAAAGCTGTTCTGTCACGCCGTTACGGACATAGCTGTTCCAGGTTGAGAGCCGTTCCCGGAAGATCACGCGACATCGGAATCGCCTCGAACTGCCAAATGTGATAGTGTTTATCGCCAATGACTGTGGGGGCCCGGGAAACCTCGACGAGGAGGACGGCCTCATGTCTATCCTGGTGGGGACTGCGGGCGAGAACAACACGCTCTATGGCGGTAGCCTCGACGACTATATCTATGGTTTGAGCGGCGACGACCGGCTCTATGGAGATGATGGAAAGGATCGTCTCTACGGCGGTAGCGGCGATGACACGCGCCTTTTCGGTGGAACCGGCGCGGATAGAATCTTCGGCGGTGCCGGATCCAACAGCTATTTCTTTGGCGGACCAGGCAACGATCAGATCTTCGGCGATTCTGCCCGTGCGTACAAGATCTATGGTGGCGGAGGAAACGATAGCCTCTTTGGAGGAATCGGAACGAACGACGGCTTTTTTGGTGGCCTGGGCGCAGATTTGATTCTGGGTGGCTACACAGCAGACGAACATTTCTACGGTGGCCAGGGAAGCGACCACATCTTTGGCGGAAGACAAGACGATTCATTCTTTTTTGGTGGATCCGCCGGCGACAAGATTTACGGCGATAGTGGTGACGATCAAGCTATATTTGGCGATCAAGGAACGGACTTGATTTTTGGCGGCGCCGGTGGGGACAGGGCCCTGGATGGCGGGGATGGCGATGACACGATCTTTGGCGGTGACGGAGACGATGGGCTTGTTCTTGGGAAAGATGGCGATGACACCCTATTCGGCGGTACGGGAGACGATGGAGGCCTCTCTGGCTACGATGGCGACGACCTGATCTACGGGGGATCCGGAGCCGATGAGGGCCTTTGGGGAGGGCGGTTAGACGAAGGAAAGGGAGCGGTCGACCGCGTCTTCGGCGGCGACGGCGACGATAGCCGCTTCAGAGGCGGCAAGGCGGGAGACAGCCTCTTCGGCGATGACGGGCAAGACGCCAGGTTCCACGGTGGCGACGGCGACGACCTGATCTATGGAGGCAGTGGCGACGATCGTCAGCTCTATGGGGACCACGGCTATACCTACACCTACACCTATGTCGGGAACGACGCCGTCTTCGGCGACAGTGGTGCCGACACCTCTCTTTTCGGTAGAACGGGTGCTGATTCGCTCTTTGGAGGCAACGGAGACGACCTCTCCCTCGTAGGCGCCAGCGGCCAGGACAGGCTCTACGGCGGGGCCGGTGCCGACCGCACCCTCCTGGGTGGCGACGGTGCGGACCGCCTTTTCGGCGGCGGCGGCACCGACAGCTACCTCTACGGTGAATCCGGAAACGACCATCTCTTCGGCGGGGACGGCAAGGATCGAATGATCTATGGCCGAAGCAGCCAGGATTGGATCTACGGCGACGCCGGAAGCGACTTCTTCCTGCACGGCGATGCGGATGCCGATTTCCTCTTCGGCGGGCCAGGCCACGACAGCGCGCTCTGGGGCGGATCCGACGACGACCGGCTCTATGGAGGCAGCGGCACGGATGCGGTCTTGCTCGGCAATTCCGGCGACGACAGGATCTACGGTGGCAGCGGTCACGACTTTCGGCTCTATGGCCAGGATGGAGACGACCGCATTTTCGGCGAGCACGGCGACGACAGCCTGCTCTTCGGTGCCCTCGGGAACGACTTCATCTATGGCGGCAGCGGCAACGACAGCTATCTCTACGGTGGCTCCGGCCAGGACCGCGTGCGGGGTCAACGCGGAGCGGACACGGCACGCGGAGGCAGCGGCGTGGACACGGTGTTCGGTGCCGATGGGGACGACCTTCTCTACGGCGACGACGGCAATGACCGCCTCGGTGGCGGGTCCGGCGTGGACCGGATCTACGCCGGCATCGGCAGCGACCGCCTGAATGGGGGTAGCGGCGCGGACACCGCCTCGGGCGGCAAGGCGAACGACACCTTTATCGTCGACACGGCCGCCGACATGGTGCGTGAGACGGCGGCTGGCGGCGCCGAGGACGTGATCCGCTCCGACGCCCTCGCCTATACCCTTGCTAGCGGCGCCGCGGGTCATGTCGAGCGGGCCAACATCAACCGGGGCGTCGGCGACGCGTCGCTTCGCGGCAACGAGTATGACAACACGCTGGTCGGAAACAGTGGCGACAACCTGCTCTTCGGTCGCGCGGGCAACGACATCCTGAACGGACGCGGCGGCAGCGACACCGGCGTGGGCGCAATCGGCGACGACACCTTCGTCGTGGACACGACGAGCGATCAGGTGCGCGACAAGAGCGGAGAAGGCTCAGACCTGGTGCGCGCCGAGGTCGACTACACGCTGCCTTACGGAGGGGCCAACGACTACATCGAGAACCTGCGCCTGCAAGGCGGCTCCGGCAACATCGATGGTGCTGGCAATGCTCTGGACAACACCATCGAGGGGAACAGGGGCGACAACCGCCTTGCCGGCAATGCGGGCACGGACCGGATCGACGGGGGAGCGGGCGACGACCTGATCTTCGGCGGGGCGTCAGGTGACCGGATGTCGGGAGAAAGCGGTCAGGACACCTTGAATCTGGGTAGGCATGACACGGTCTTCGGAGGCAGTGGTGCCGATTCGTTCTTCTTTTCCGGCGGCATAGCCACCGGCAGCCAGGTGATTCGCGATTTCGAGGGGCTGGACGGGATGGGAACGCACGACACGCTGGTCTTCGCGACCGGCATGGAGGTCGGCAGCTTCACCTATGTCGGATCGGCCGCTTTCAGTGCCGGCAGGAACAGCGAGGCACGCTTTGCCGGAAACCGACAGGTTGAGATCGATCGCGACGGTGACGGGACGCTTGATATCGCCGTCCTGATCGACGGGGTGAGCGCGGCCAGCCAGCTTCAGAGCGGCGACTTTCTCTGGCTTGGCTAGAGCAGGATGACACCAGATCGAAACGATCTGGCGTCTGAATCCTGCTCTACAGGTTTGAAAAATAGAGCGGATCGCGAAGCGAACTCAGCGCATCCGCCCCAAATGAGCGGGAGGCAGGCGATGGCAAAGATAGCGGGAACGTCAGGGCCTGACAGCTTGACCGGCAGCAGCGCCGTTGACACGATTCTGGGGTACGGCGGCAATGACACGCTCTTTGGCGAGAGCGGCGACGACACTGCCTATGGAGTCGGTGGCAGCGACACTCTCTATGGGAGCAGCGGCGCCGACCGCCTCTTCGGCGGCAGTGGGGGGGACCGCTCCTTCTACGGAGGCGACGAAGCCGACCGCCTCTTCGGCGGCAGTGGGGATGACCGCTCCTTCTACGGAGGCGACGGAGCCGACCGCCTCTACGCTGACGACGGAAATGACGTAGGGTTCTACGGCGACACCGGAGCCGACAGCCTCTACGGCGGCAGTGGGCGTGACAGTTTCTTCTACGGTGGGTTCTACGGTGACAGCGGAGCCGACAGCCTCTACGGCGGCAGTGGGAGTGACGGCCGCTTCTATGGAGACAGCGGCGCCGACAGACTGTTCGGTGACGATGGGAATGACCATCGCTTCTTCGGAGGCAGCAGCGCCGACAGCCTCTTTGGTGGCAGAGGTGACGACAGCTACTTCAGCGGAGGCGGCGGCGCCGACGGCCTCTCCGGTGGCAGTGGGTTTGATACCTATTTCTACGGCGGTCACGACAATGATGGCCTCTACGGCGGCAGCGGGGATGACTTTCTCTTCTATGGAGGCAGCGGCGACGACAACCTCTTCGGCGACGACGGGAGTGACGGGCGCTTCCGCGGAGACAGCGGCGACGACATCCTCTTTGGCGGTGGTGGTGATGACAGACGCTTCTACGGCGGAGACGGCGACGACAGCTTGTCAGCCGGCAGCGGGAGTGACGCCTCCTTCTACGGAGGCAGCGGTGCAGACAGTCCCTTTGGGGGTAGCGGGGATGACGGCATCTTCTTTGGAGGTAGCGGCGCCGACAGCCTCTACGGCGGCAGCAGGAGTGACTTTCTCTTCTACGGCGGCAGCGACAGCGACAGCCTCTTCGGCGACGACGGGAATGACGGTGGCTTCCACGGAGACAGTGGCGCGGACAGACTCTTCGGCGGCAGCGGGGACGATGCCTACCTCTATGGGGCCAATGGCGCGGACAGTCTTTTCGGCGGCACGGGGATCGACTCGGCCCACTTCGGCGGCGACGGGGACGATGAGCTGTTTGGCGGCGATGGGAACGACAGCGCCCTCTACGGCGGCACCGGTGACGACGCGGTGCGCGGGCAGGACGGCGACGACCAGCTCTTCGGCGACAGCGGTCGGGATACGGTCTTCGGAAGCACCGGCGACGACAGCCTCTACGGCGGTCACGACAACGACCGCCTGGGCGGGGGCTCGGGTACCGACCTGCTCTATGCCGGCACCGGCTCCGACCGGTTGAACGGCGGCAGTGGTGTCGACACGGCGGACGGCGGACGGGCCAACGACACCTTCATCGTCGATACCGCCCCAGACGTGGTGCGCGAGACCGCGGCGGGCGGCTTCGAGGACGTGATCCGCTCCGATGCACTGGCCTATACGCTCGCCGGCGGCGCGCAAGGCCATGTCGAGCGGGCCAACATCAACGACGGAGTGGGGTCTGCCAGCCTGATCGGCAACAGCCGGGACAACACTCTGCTGGGCAACTCGGCCGACAATCACCTGATCGGCGACAGCAGTAATGACATCCTGAATGGCCGCGGCGGCAGCGACAGCCTGGTCGGCGGCTCCGGCGACGACACCTTCGTGGTCGATACGCAGACGGACGAGATCATCGAACTTGCGGGCGAAGGCACCGACCTGGTGCGCGCGGAGACGGACTTCACACTCCCGGTGGCGACCGCAATGGCGATCATCGAGAACCTGCGCATGCAGGCGAACAAGGGCGACATCGACGGCACGGGCAATGCGCTCGACAACACCATAGAGGGCAACACCGGTGACAACCGTCTGGCCGGCAACCAGGGGGTGGACCATGTCCTCGCCGGCGCGGGCGATGACACCCTCTTCGGCGGTGGTGGCGACGACACCATGGCAGGCGAGAGCGGCTCGGATACGCTGACCCTAGGCGGCGAGGATATCCTCTTCGGCGGCTCGGGTCAGGACTGGTTCCGCTTCACCGGCGGCAGCTTGGGGAACAATGGCTTGGGCGGCCCGGTGATCCGCGACTTCGATGGCGTGCTGGTGAATGGCGGTAGCGGCGAGGACAAGCTGGTCTTCCGCACGGGTCTGGAGGTGGGATCCTTCACCTACATCGAAGCGGCCGCTTTCACCGGTGGCGGTGACTCGGAGGCACGCTACGCCGGGCCGCGTCAGATCCAGGTCGATCAGGACGGCGATGGCAGTGTCGATCAGGCCTTCCTGGTGGACGGCGTGACGGCCGCCAGCCTGCTCACGGCGACGGACTTCGTCTGGCTTGTCTAACAATCTGAGCGGCCCATCTGGTAAAGATGGGTTCATGACTCCGTCCTCGTCTCGTGGTCTCCAAGAGCAGGATGACGTCGAATCGAAACGACTTGTCGCCTGTATCCTGTCAGACACTCGACCTTCGAGCCGGATTGCGCCGAGACAGGGCCGCGCGCACGCCAGGACGGCGAAGCGACTACCTGCTCCACTTCGCCGCTGCCAGGCAACCAAAGGCGCAGCAGTCCATGATCGACGAGTCCCGCCCGAGAATTCTCCGTGGCAAGGACCTGCATGATCGGTGAACCCTGCCCCTTGGGGGCCGTGCTCGCAGCGCCCTACATCCCGCCGCGGCGGAACTCCTCGAAGTCGACGATGCCGTCGCCGTTGGCGTCCGCCTTGCCCAGGGCCGCGTCCATCGCCTCGTCGCTCATCCCGCTCTGCATCGACGACATCACGCTGCGGCCCTCCAGGTGGTCGATGCCGCCGCTGCCGTCCAGGTCGAAGTGATCGAAGAGGCGCCTGGCCTGCTCGTCGGTGATGGCCTTGTTGCCGCTCATCATGATCGCGAACTCGTCCTTGGAGAGGACCCCGTCGCCGTCGGCATCCAGCATCACCATCATCATGGCGACCCGGGCATCCTGGTTGCGATCGCCGCCGGTCATGCTGCGCAGCTCTTCGGCCGAGAGCGTGCCGTCGCGGTCGGCATCCAGGATCGCGAAGGTCTGGTCGACCATCTGCTGGTTCTGCGCCAGCGCCGGCCCGCTCACAGCGGTCAGGGCCAGCACCGCGACGGCGACGAGACGGATCTTCATGGGCCTCTCCCGGGCTAGTCCTTCTTCAGGGCCGCTTGTGCGGCCGCCAGCCGGGCGATCGGCACCCGGTAGGGCGAGCAGGAAACATAGTCCAGACCGGTGCGCTCGCAGAAGGCGATCGAGGCGGGATCGCCGCCGTGCTCGCCGCAGATGCCGAGCTTCAGGCCATCGCGCACGGTGCGGCCGCGCTCGGCGGCGATCTTCACCAGCTCGCCCACGCCCTGCTGGTCCAGCGAGACGAAGGGGTCGCGCTCGATCAGGCCGCCGGCCTCGTAAGCCGGCAGGAAGGAGCCGGCATCGTCGCGCGAGAGGCCGTAGGTGGTCTGGGTCAGGTCGTTGGTGCCGAAGGAGAAGAACTCGGCCGCATCGGCGATCTCGCCGGCCAGCAGGCAGGCCCGCGGCAGCTCGATCATGGTGCCGACCAGATAGGTCAGGCTGACGCCGGCGGAGGCCTCGACCTCCTTCGCCACGCGCTGCACCGTCGCCTTCAGGAGCGACAGCTCGGCCGGCATCGAGACCAGCGGGATCATGATCTCGGGCTCGACGCTGAGGCCCTCCTTGGCCAGGCTCGCCGCCGCCTCAAAGATGGCCCGTGCCTGCATCTCATAGATTTCAGGATAGGTCACGCCCAGGCGACAGCCGCGATGGCCCAGCATGGGGTTGGCCTCGGTCAGCTTCAGGGTGCGGGCCCTGACCGTCTCGACACTGACGCCGGCGGCCTCGGCCACCTCCTCCATCTCGGCCTGCTGGTGCGGCAGGAACTCGTGCAGCGGCGGGTCGAGCAAGCGCACCGTGACCGGGAGCCCCTGCATGATGCGGAAGAGCTCGACGAAGTCGGCGCGCTGCATCGGCAGCAGCTTGTCCAGGGCCCGGCGGCGGCCGCCCTCCTCCTCGGCCATGATCATCTCGCGCACGGCGACGATGCGCTCGGCGTCGAAGAACATGTGCTCGGTGCGGCAGAGGCCGATGCCCTCGGCGCCGAACTGGCGCGCGGTGGTGGCATCGCGCGGAGTCTCCGCATTCGTGCGCACCTTCAGCCGGCGCAGGCTGTCGGCCCAGCCCATGATGGTGGCGAAGTGGCCGGAGAGCTTGGGCTCGATGGTCGGCACCTGACCGAGGAAGACCTCGCCGGTGCTGCCATCGATGGTGATCACGCTGCCGGCCTCCAGGGTCTTGCCGCCGGCCGAGAGCGATCCGGTCTTCATGTCGATCCGGAGCTCGCCGGCGCCGGCGACGCAGGCCCGGCCCATGCCGCGCGCCACCACGGCGGCATGGCTGGTCATGCCGCCGCGTGCGGTCAGGATGCCGGCCGCGGCATGCATGCCGTGGATATCCTCGGGGCTGGTCTCGACCCGGCAGAGGATCACCTTCTCGCCCCCGGCCGCGCGCTTCTCGGCCTCGTCGGCGGTCAGCACGACGACACCGGACGCAGCACCCGGAGAAGCCGGCAGGCCCCGCACGAAAAGGTCGCGCGGCGCATCGGGGTCGAGGGTGGGATGCAGGAGCTGGTCCAGCGAGGCCGGATCGATGCGGGCCACGGCCTCTTCCTTGCCGATCAGGCCCTCCTCCACCATCTCCGCGGCGATGCGCAGCGCCGCCGGGGCAGTGCGCTTGCCGGTGCGGGTCTGCAGCATGTAGAGCTTGCCCTGCTGCACGGTGAACTCGATGTCCTGCATGTCGAGGTAGTGCTTTTCCAGCAGGTGGCGCACCTGGTCGAGCTGGCCGAAGACCTCTGGCATCACCTCTTCCATCGCCGGCAGGTCGGAGCCCTGGGCCGCCTTGGCCGCCAGGGTCAGCAACTGCGGCGTGCGGATGCCCGCCACCACGTCCTCGCCCTGCGCGTTCACCAGGTACTCGCCGTAGAACATGTTCTCGCCGGTCGAGGGATCGCGGGTGAAGGCGACGCCGGTGGCGCAATCCTCGCCCATGTTGCCGAACACCATGGCCTGAACGTTGACCGCGGTGCCCCACTCGGCCGGAATGCCGTGCAGCTTGCGATAGGTGATGGCGCGCTGGTTCTGCCAGGAGCCGAAGACGGCGGTGATCGCCGCCATGAGCTGGTCGCGCGGCTCGGTCGGGAACGGCTCGCCGACGCTCTCCTCCACCGCCTGCTTGTACTCGACGATGACCGCCTGCCAGTCCTCGGCGGTCAGCTCGGTGTCGAGGCGGTAGCCGCGATCTTCCTTGGCGATCTCAAGGATCTCCTCAAAGCGATAGTGCTCCACGCCCATCACCACATCGGCGAACATCTGGATGAAGCGCCGGTAGGAATCGTAGGCGAAGCGCTTGTCGCCGGAATGGGTCGCCAGGCCCTCGACGGTCTCGTCGTTGAGGCCGAGGTTCAGCACCGTATCCATCATGCCCGGCATGGAGACCCTGGCACCGGAACGCACCGAGACCAGCAGCGGGTTGACGGGGTCGCCGAAGCGGGCACCGACCACCTGCTCCATGCTCGCCATGGCCTGGTCGATCTGGCCCGGCAGTTCGTCGGGATAGGTCTCTCCGGCCTCGTAGTAGGCGGTGCAGACGGCGGTGGTGATGGTAAAGCCCGGCGGGACCGGCAGGCCGATCGAGGACATCTCCGCCAGGTTGGCACCTTTGCCACCCAGCAGGTTGCGCATCGCCGCGGTTCCTTCGGCCTTACCGTCGCCGAAGGAGTAGACCCACTTCGTCATGTACCCTTCTCACCTCCGCACCTGGACCTAGTCGCTCGCCCCCTCAGGCTCGACAGCCGAGACAACGGCCCCCCAAGTCGAGGACCCTAGACCTACTCGGCTGAATGCTGCACCGCAATAGTCTGGAAAGGAGCCATGCAGGAAAACGGCGGCGGACCCAGGGGTCGCGCCGCCGCTTTGTCTTGTCGCAGTCGGGGGCACTGCGGCCCTGGGACCGGACTAGTTCCGGGAGTAGTACTCGATGACGAGGTTCGGCTCCATACGGGCGTGGTAGGGCACGTCCGACAGCTTCGGCGCCTGCACGAAGCGGGCCCGGCGCTCACCGATGTTGACCTCGATGTAGTCCGGGACCTCTCGGTCCGGGGTGTCCAGCGCGGAGAGCACAAGCGGCAGGTCGCGGCTCTTGGCGCGGATCACGATCTCGTCGCCGTCCTTCACCTGGAAGGAGGGGATGGTGACGCGGGTGCCGTTCACCAGGATATGGCCGTGGTTCACGAACTGGCGGGCGGCGAACACGGTCGGCACGAACTTGGCGCGGTAGATCACCGCGTCCAGCCGGCGCTCCAAGAGCTCGATCAGGTTCTCGCCGGTGTCGCCGCGGCGGCGCGCGGCCTCCTTGTAGTAGCGGCGGAACTGGCGCTCGCCGATGTTGCCGTAGTAGCCCTTCAGCTTCTGCTTGGCCATCAGCTGCGTGCCGAAGTCGGTCGGCTTCTTGCGGCGCTGGCCGTGCTGTCCGGGGCCGTAGGGGCGGTTGTTCACCGGGCTCTTCGGCCGGCCCCAGAGGTTGACGCCGAGACGGCGGTCGATCTTATGCTTGGAATTCAGACGCTTCGACATGAAGAGGCACTTTGCTCCTTTGGACAGGGTCATGGCCCGGACAGTTCAATCGTCCGGCCCTTCGTGTCCCGGTAGGCTTGGCCCCCATAAGGAAGGCGCAAACGGGTAGGATCGGAAACTAGGCCCAATCACCGCATTTCCGGGAAGACGCGTGACATGCGCGCCTCGGCCTCGCTTGTCAAGCAAAAGCGGGTGCAAGGCCGGCATTCGGCACGCTGGGGTCCTGTCGGAGGCCCCAGCGCGCAGGTCCGGGTCGCGGAGCGCCCTATTCGAAGATGCCCTGGCTGTTGGGGTGGCCGACCTGCAGCACGCGACCGGCCGGCGTTTCGACTGGCTCCTGGTCGCCCCACTTGAGCCACTCGATGCGCTTCGCTGCCTCGTCCACCGAGGCGTTGCTCCGCTCGTCGAGGTTGGGCGCCCCCTCCTCCAGCAGGCGGTGCGGATCGTCGCCGTGCACGAAGCCGAGATAGGGGCCGCCGAAGTCGTAGCCGATCAGGCGCTGCAGGCGGTCGGGGTATTGCTTGGCCAGTTCCGGCGGGTTCGCCAGGTACTGGTTCTCCTCCTGCCGCAGCCACCCCAGCGAGTACTGCAGCGCCATGCCGGTGCGCACGATGTCGGAGCGGTTCTCGCCGCCGCCGTGGTAGACGCCACCGGTATAGACCAGGACCGAGCCGGAGGGCATGACCGCGTTCACCACCTCGTCTTCGGTCGGGATGCGATCGTGTTCCCAGCGGTGGCTACCGGGCGCGATGCAGGTGCCGCCGTTGGCCTCGGTGAAGTCGGAGAGCGCCCACATCGCCGGCATCAGCATCGGTGGATGGGGATGGCGCACCGGGTAGAGCATGCCGTCGCGGTGCAGCACCTGCGCCGGCGCACCCGGCAGCAGGTGCATGACGCCCGAGAAGTTGAGCTGGTAGCGCGCGCAGTGCGGCAGCAGGGTGCGGTCGCAGAGCGCCATCACCGTCGGATGAATCGCCAGTTCGCGCGCCGCCTCGGAATGGCGGAAGAGGTTGCCGAGCCGCTTGGTGCGATTGCCGAGGAAGGCGGTCTTGCCGACCGGCTGGGCTTCGACCTTGGGCATCAGCTCTTCGCGCGCCCGGCGGACCAGATCGACCGCCAGTTCCTCGATGATGACGTAGCCCTGGTCGGCCAGGGAGTCGGCCAGGACGTCATGCGGGGTGTCGGGCGGCAGGATGTTCAGCGACTGAGTCATGAAAAGACTCCCTCCGTAGTTTCAACTGCTAAGCCTGCCATAGCGGTCCAGCCAATCGAAGAGCGTCTTGCGGGTGGCAGGCGCGTCGTAAAGGCCCAGGTGGCCGGCTCCCTCGACGACGCAAGCGGTCTTCGGACCCGGTGCGGCCTCGTAGAGCCGTTGGCCCGCGGCGCAGGGGGTGACCGGATCGGCGGAGCCGTGCAGCCAGAGCAGCGGTTGCTCGACCTGGGCTATACGCGCGAGGCTGTCCCACTTCTCCTTCAAGAGCGGGCTGACGATGAGCCAGGGATAGCGGCGCTTGGCGGAGGAGACCAGGCTGTCGAAGGGGCAGTCCAGCACCAACGGGGCCGTCTCGCCATCGGCCGCAAGCGCGACCGCGACCGCGCCGCCGAGTGATTCGCCATAGAGCACCAGCGATCGGTCCGGCAGCCGCCGGCGCAGCGCGGCCACGGCGGCGCCTGCATCGGCGATCAAGCCGGGCTCGCTCGGCTCACCGGTGTTGCCGCTGAAGCCGCGATAGCCGACCAGCAGCAGCCCATAGCCCGCCTCCACCAGGAAGGCATAGCACTCCAGACGGTGGCCGATGTGACCGGCGTTGCCCTGGAGCAGGACGATGACCGGCTTCTCCGCATCGGCCGGCTCCCAGAGCCAGTGCCGGCAGGCAGGCCCCGCCTCGGCCTGGGACAGCAGATCTTCCGGCATGCGGCCGTCCAGAGGACCGGCCTCCGGCTCTTCGCGGCTGGAGACGTAGATCAGGCGGCGTTGCGCCAGGTAGAGGTAGAGGGCGATGGCGCCGTAGGCCAGGACGGCACCGAGGACCACCCAAGCCAGCCACGCCATTGTCACGAGCCTCCGCTAGAGCAGATCGCAATCAGGTGGAATCACCTGATTGCGTGAATCTGCTCTATCTTTCAAACTTGTAGAGCAGGATTCAGACGACAAATCGTTTCGATTTGACGTCATCCTGCTCTAGGCCGCGTAGTCTTCGCCGTCGCGGTCCATCAGGCGCTTCAGCGCGTCGAAGTGCTCGCGGCTGTAGACGCCGCCGTCGCGGTACTGGGCAGCGGTGTGGCCGGCGATGTTCTCGCTGACCATGCGCAGGGGCCGGCCGGTCTGCATGGCGTTGACCTGCTGCTGGCAGGCGCGCTCCAGGTAGTAGAGGCGGTCGAAGGCCATGGCGATGTCCGGGCCGGTGACCAGCACGCCGTGATTGGCCATGAAGAGCACCTGGCGGTCGCCAAGCAGGTCGGCCAGGCGCTCGCCCTCGGCGCGTTCGTGCGCCAGGCCGGCGAAGTGCTCGTCGTAAGCCACCTCGTTCCAGAAGCGCAGCGCGGTCTGGTGCAGCGGCAGCAGGCGCTGATCCTCCAGCATGGTCATCGCCGTGGCGTAGGGCATGTGGGTGTGCAACACGCAGCGCGCCGTGGCACAGCGCTGGTGGATCGGCGCGTGGATGCAAAGCGCGGTCAGCTCCGGCGTGCCCTCACCCGCCAGCACCTTGCCGTCCTGATCGATCAGCAGGATGTCGCTGGCCCGCATCTCGGCCCAGTGCCGGCCGAAGGGATTCATCAGGAAGAGGTCGTCGCGCCCCGGCAAGGCATAGCTGAAGTGATTGCAGATGCCCTCGCTCAGACCATGGCGATAGGCCAGACGCAGGGCCGCGGCCAGGTCGCGGCGCGCCTCCTCGAGACCCTCCCGGTCGATGTCGAGGCCCGCCAGGGCGTCGTTGCCTGCAGTGGGCATCATCCCTCCTCTCGTCGGTTGTCGCTTCTGGAGCTGTCGGAACTGGATCAGAGTGTTAGCAAGCCTTGCGGCCGGTTGGAAGCACCGCAGC
This sequence comes from Rhodospirillaceae bacterium N.6G, assembly GCA_046233115.1. Lineage (GTDB taxonomy): Bacteria > Pseudomonadota > Alphaproteobacteria > Kiloniellales > JACOMY01 > JACOMY01. The sequence continues at coordinate 438,886 of JBJXHM010000004.1, forward strand.
ATGCCCTGCCGACGGCCATATCGCCAGGATGCATGTGATCACGGATATGAGCGGCGCGCAGAGCGCCTTCCCCAAGAACGCGCTACCGCCGGAAGGCACAGAGGGCGTAGCCCTCGAAAATGACTGCTCCGTCCGAACGAGAAGGCGCGCAAACCGCGATGGGCAACCGTAGCTTCCGCGTCATCGAAACCACCTGGATCCCGCTCGGCGACGGGACCCGGCTGGCCGCCCGCATCTGGATGCCGGAGGAAGCCGACCAGAACCCGCTGCCGGCGATCCTCGAATACCTGCCCTACCAGCGCCGGGACGGCACCAGCCGCCGCGACGACTGCACCTATCCCGCCTTCGCCTCCAGGGGCTACGTCGGGGTGCGCGTCGACCTGCGCGGCAGCGGTGATTCCGAGGGCGTCTTCGACGACGAGTACTCGGCCCAGGAACTGGCCGACGCCAAGGAGGTGATCGCCTGGATCGCGGCCCAGCCCTGGTGCAACGGCTCGGTCGGCATGATGGGCATCTCCTGGGGCGGCTTCAACTCACTGCAAGTGGCGGCGCTCAGGCCGCCGGCGCTGAAGGCCGTGGTGGCACTCTCGACCACCGTCGACCGCTTTCACGACGACATCCACTACAAGGGCGGCGCGCAGCTCTCGGCCCAGCACTACTGGTCCAGCACCATGCTGTCCTACCTCTCGCGCCCGCTGGACCCGGAGGTTGTCGGCGAGGCCTGGCGGCAGCGCTGGCTGGAGCGGCTGGAGCGGCTGGAGCCGCCGATCCACACCTGGCTCTCCCACCAGCGCCGCGACGCCTACTGGCAGCACGGCTCGATCTGCGAATCCTACGAGTCGCTGAAGGCCGCCGCCCTGGTGATTGGCGGCTGGGCCGACGGCTACCGCAACGCGCCGCCCTCCGCCGCCGCCAACCTCACCAGCCCGGCCAAGGCGATCAACGGCCCCTGGATCCACAAGTATCCGCACTTCGCCTATCCCAAGCCGCGCCTGGATTTCGTGGCCGAGGCCGGCCGCTGGTGGGACCGCTGGCTGAAGGGCGAGCGCAATGGCGCCGAGGCCCTGCCCTCCTACCGCGCCTACCTCTCCGAGGGGGTACGCCCGGCCCGCTGGCGGGAGGAGGAGCTTGGACGCTGGGTAGCGGTGACCGACTGGACCGGCGAGCCGAAGCTGACGACCTACTACCTCAGGACCAGCGGCCAGCTTGCCCCGCAGGCCGGCATCGACGGCCACCGCAGCATCAACAGTCCGCAGGACTGCGGTCTCGCCGGCGGCGAGTTCTTCACCCTGGCGCCCGATGCCCAGCTTGCCGGCGAGCAGTCCTGCGACGACGCCGACTCGCTGGTCTTCGACAGCCTGCCGCTGGAGGAGCCGGTCGAAATCCTGGGCCGTCCGGAGGTGAGCCTCAGGGTCGCCATCGACCGGCCGATCGGCACCCTCGCTGTCCGGCTCTGCGACCTGCATCCCGACGGACGCTCGCACCGGGTCTCGCTGGGCCTGCTCAATCTTGCCCACCGCTGCTCCAGCGCCGAGCCGCGGCCGGTCACGCCGGGCGAGCCGCTGCAGATCACCATCCGCCTCGACGAGGCCGGCTATCGCTTCCGCAAGGGGCACCGGATCCGGGTGGCGATCTCCACCGCCTACTTCCCGCTGATCCTGCCGCCGCCGCAGCCGGTGACCGCGCGGGTCACCACCGGGGCGGCCTCGACCCTGCGCCTGCCGGTCCTGGACGACGCTCTCGACATCGAGATGCCGAAGCCGGAAGACCCCGATCCGCTGCCCCACTATCCCCAGATCACCGAGGGCGCGAGCCGCCGTTGGGTCGAGCGCGACCTCTCGGCCGGACGGACCAGCTATCACATCCTCGACGACGGTGGCCTGACCGAGCAGCCCGACAACGGCATGCAGTGGCAGGAGATCCGGCGCGAGACTTGGAGTGTCGACTGGGAGGACCCCACCAGTGTCGTCGGCGAGACCCACATGACGACCCTGCGCCGCCGCGGCGACTGGTCGGTCAGAACCGAGGTGAAGGGACGCCTGACCACCGACGGCACGGACTGGATCCTGACCCATTCTCTGGAAGCCTTTGTCGGCGAGGAACAGGTATTCACGCGCAACTGGAGCAAGACGATCGCGCGCGACCTGATGTAGGCTCGCCGCCATGCTCGAGGATTTTGAAGAAGCGCGGATCGGGCTGGACTCCGCCAGCATCTATCTGCGTCACGGCGGCGAAGGCCCGCCGCTGCTGCTGCTGCACGGCTATCCGCAGACGCACCTGACCTGGCGCCTGCTTGCACCACTGCTGGCCCGGCACTTCACCCTGGTGCTGCCGGACCTGCGCGGCTATGGCCAGAGCCACGGACCGACGCCCGACGCCGCCAACCTCGCCTATTCCAAGCGCAGCATGGCGGCCGACATGGTCGAGGTCATGGAGGCCCTGGGTCACAGCCGCTTCCTGCTGGCCGGTCACGACCGCGGCGGCCGTGTGGCCTATCGCCTCTGCCTCGACCATCCTGAGCGGGTCGCCGCCTTCGCCGCCGTCGACGTGGTGCCGACGATCGAGCTGTGGGAGGCGATGGGCGCGAGGGGCGCGATCGGCGCCTGGCACTGGCCCTTCCTGGCCCAGCCGGCCGCCCTGACCGAGGCCGTGCTCGCCACCGCCAAGCGGCCGATAATCGAATCCTTCTTGCGCAACTGGGCCGGCCGGCCGGACGCGCTGGAGCCCGCCGCGATCGAGGCCTATCTGGCACAGTTCGAGCGGCCCGGGGTCATCGCCGCAACCTGTGCCGACTACCGCGCCGGCGCCACCACGGACTGGGAGCACGACGCCGCCGACCGGGCTGCCGGCAAGCGGCTCGCCTGCCCGGTGCTGACGCTTTGGGGCAGCGACTACATCGGCGATGCCGAACCCACGCCGGTCACTATCTGGCGCCGCTGGGCGGATGCGGTGGAGGGCCACAGCCTGCCTTGCGGACACTTCCTGCAGGAAGAGATGCCCGATGCGCTGGCCGAGGCTATGATCACCTTCTTCCTTGCCAAGAGCGGCCCGGGCCATCAGCTCTAGCGACGACAGCTACAGATAAGGACGACAAGAGGATGGACGGAACCCTCGCCAAAGAGTTCCCGCGGACCGCGCCGCAGGGAAAAGAGCTGCCCGAGCCCGGGGTCATGCGCGAGGTCGCACCGAACCTCCACTGGCTGCGTATGCCGCTGCCCTTCGCACTGGACCACATCAACCTCTGGGTCCTGGACGAGGGCGATAGCTGGACCCTGGTCGACAGCGGCCTGCACAACGACCAGACCAAGGACCTCTGGCGGCAGATCTTCGGCGGCCCGTTGGCCGGCAAACCGGTCGGGCGCCTGCTGGTGACCCACCATCATCCCGACCATTTCGGCTTGGCCGGCTGGCTCGCCGGCGAAACCGGTGCCGAGGTCTGGATGAGCGAGATCGAGTTCAACTGGGGCTCCTGGCTCTACAACGTCCCCGACGACGACTTCACCTCTGCGATGCGCGCCTTCTACATCCGCCAGGGCATCGCCGAAGAGAAGGCGATCGCGCTGACCAGCCGCGGCAACGTCTTCCGCGGCCGCTGCGGCCCGCCCCCGGCCAAGGCCGAACCGCTGGTGCTGGGTGGCAGCATCGAGGCCGGCGGCTATCGCTGGACCATCGTGCCGGGCCACGGCCATGTCGAGGGCCATGCCTGCCTCTTCGCCGAGGCGGCTGGCCTCTTCATCGCCGGCGACCAGCTGCTGCCGACGATCAGCCCCAACGTCTCGGTCAGCGCCTGGAATCCCGAGGCCGATCCCCTGACCGCCTTCATCGAGACCCAGAATCGGCTCTCGACCGTGGTGAGCGACGAGACCCTGATCCTGCCCAGTCACGGCCGCCCCTTCTTCGGCGGTGCCACGCGGGCGCGCGCCCTGGTCGAGCACCACGACGAGCGCCTGGATCGGGCCGAGGAGGCCTGCCGCGCCGTGCCGCTCAGCGCCTACGAGACCATCCCGGCCCTCTTCAACCGCAAGCTCGACGACCACCAGCTCTTCTTCGCGCTGGGTGAGAGCTTGTCGCACCTGAACCACCTGGCCGCCCTGGGGCGCGTCGCGCCCGAGGAAGAGGCCGGCGTTCAGCGTTTCCGCGCTAGCTGAGGTACCCGACGTGCCGCACAGTCTGCGCCGCCGCGATCTGGACTTCCTGCTCTACGACCTGCTGGAGGTCCAGTCCCTCACCGCCTATCCGCGCTACGCCGAGCACAGCCGCGAGAGCTTCCAGGCCGTCCTCGACCTCGCCGAGCAGATCGCCGAGGAGCAGTTTCAGCCGCATGCCGCCAAGTCGGACGCCGAGGAGCCGCATTTCGACGGCGAGCGGGTCCACATCATCCCCGAGGTGAAACAGGCGCTCGATGCCTATGTCGAGGCCGGCTTCATCGGCGCCGGCTTCGACGAGTCGCTCGGCGGCCTGCAGCTTCCCTTCACCGTGGTGAAGGCGGTGGCGGCCTTCTTCTACGCCGCCAACATCGCGACCGCCGCCTATCCCATGCTGACCATCGGCGCCGGCAACCTGCTGGCGGCCTATGCTGACGAGGTCCAGCGCGAGCGCTATCTGAAGCCGCTGGTGGCCGGCCGCTTCTTCGGCACCATGTGTCTCTCCGAGCCGCAGGCCGGCTCCTCTCTGGCCGACATCCGCACCCGCGCGGTGCCGCAGGAGGACGGCAGCTACCGCCTCTTCGGCAACAAGATGTGGATCTCCGGCGGCGAGCACGATCTCAGCGAGAACATCGTCCACCTGGTCCTGGCCAAGATCGAGGGCGCCCCCCCCGGCGTGCGCGGCATCTCGCTCTTCCTGGTGCCCAAGGTCCTGGTCGGCGAGGACGGTAGCCTCGGCCAACGCAACGACGTGCGCCTGGCCGGTCTCAACCACAAGATGGGCTATCGCGGCACGGTCAACACCGTGCTCAACTTCGGCGAGAACGAGGGCGCCTGGGGCAGCCTGATCGGCCAGCCGCACCAGGGCTTGACCTACATGTTCCATATGATGAACGAGGCCCGCATCGGCGTCGGCCTGGGCGCCGCCGCGCTGGCCTACACCGGCTACCTGCACGCGCTCGACTACGCCACCACCCGCACCCAGGGCCGCCCGCCCGGCGAGAAGGACCCGACCCAGCCGATGGTGCCGCTGATCCGGCACGCCGACGTGAAGCGCATGCTGCTGCAACAGAAGGCCTATGCCGAGGGCGGCCTGGCGCTTTGCCTCTACGCCGCCCGGCTGATCGACCTGCAGAAAAACGCCGACGAGGCGCAGTCGCTGAAGGCCCGGCGCATGCTGGACGTGCTGACCCCGATCGTGAAGTCCTGGCCCTCGGAGTACGGGCTCCGAGCCAACGAGCAGGCGATCCAGATCCACGGCGGCTATGGCTACACCCGCGACTACCCGGTGGAGCGCTTTTACCGCGACAACCGGCTGAACCCGATCCACGAGGGCACCAAGGGCATCCAGGGCCTCGACCTCTTGGGCCGCAAGCTGCGCCAGGAGGACGGTGCGGCCTACGCGGCAGTGCTGGAGGAGATCACCGCGGAGGCGAGCCGCAACCGGGAGCATCCCGAGCTGGCCGCGGAAGCCGCCCAGCTGCTGGCCATGACCGAGCGCCTGAGCGAGGTCAGCCAGACCCTGCTCTCCAGCCGCGCCAACCTGGGCGAGGAACGGGCGCTGGCCAACGCCACCCTCTTCCTCGACGCCATGGGCCACCTGGTGGTGGCCTGGCTCTGGCTGCTGCAGGCAAGGACTGCGCTGGGCCTGCTGGAGGGGGCGGAGGATGAGGCCGAACGCGGCTTCCTCAGCGGCAAGCGCCTCGCCTGCCGCTACTTCTTCCGCTACGAGCTGCCCGGCATCGCGCCGGCCCTCGACCTGCTGGAGAGCCTGGACGGCACCTGCGTCGAGGCCGAGGAAGCCGCCTTCTAGGCCTGGGTCAGGGAGCCTTGCCGGCGCGCGCCAGCAGGGCCCGCCA
>JBJXHM010000005.1:0-411806 GCA_046233115.1 Rhodospirillaceae bacterium N.6G
GCGAGGACAAGCTGGTCTTCGCCAGCGGGCTGGAGGTCGGCAGCTTCGCCTATATCGGCGCGGCGGCCTTCTCCGGGGGCGGCAACTCCGAGGCGCGCTTCGATGGCCCCCGGCAGATCCAGGTGGACCAGGACGGCGACGGCTCGGTCGATCAGGCTTTCCTGGTCGATGGCGTCACCGCAGCCAACCTGCTGACCGCCACCGACTTCGTCTGGCTGTAGGTAGAGAAATGCCGCGCAGGGGCGGGGGCACCTGCGCGGCGGGCTTTGCGGTCGGACGTGGTTGTGGCTGCTGCCTCACTCGCCCTCTTCGATCCTGACCTTGTTAGGCCAGAAGGCGCGCAGGCCTGCCAGTCCCTTGGCGAAGTCCAGCGGCGCGTCGTAGGACCAGGCGATCTCCTCGCCCTGGAAGGCATGGTAGGAGGCATCGCCCTTCAGCGGACAGTGGGTGGACTTGTCGAGCGACTCCAGGACCGTCTCGATGTCTTCCTTGGGGATGTAGATCAGGGGGTCGTAGACGCCGCGGCCGACCTCAACCAGGCGAACGGCGTTGCGGCTGTCGGTCAGCAGAGTGTCACCGACGTAGACGCGCACGCGCTGCTTGATCGGCTTCAAGGCCATGAAGTGGGCTGCATTGCCGGGATTGCGGATGACGTCCAAGTGGGCGAGGGGGAGGTCGTCGGGCATCGGCTGTTCCCTTCTAGCAGGCTGCTGAAAAAGTGTGGCAGCAGTCGATTGTCTGTGTCGAATGGCTCTTTGATGTGATCGGGCGGAGCGATAGGGGCGGCCTTTGAGGTTTTGCCGATCGCTCCGCGGGTGGTTTTGGGGGTCAGGCGGCGGCGAGGAGCTTTGGTAATCTCACCAAATCGTAGGCTGCGGCGGTCAGGGTGAAAGCCCAGCCGACGCGCTCAAGGCCTCTGTGGCGGGTCTTGGCGAGGTTGCCGGTAGTCTTGATCCAGCCGAAGCTCTCTTCGATGCGCTTTCGAATGCGCTGGCTCACGGCATAGCCGGGATGCCTGGTGGTGCGCTTGTCGATGGCGGTGCTGCGCGGAATGCCCTTGACCCTGACGTTGCCGTCGATGGTGACGTGCGGCGTCACCTTTCGGGCCCGCAGGTCCTCGATAAAGGCACGAACGTCGTAGGCCTTGTCGGCGCCCAGGGTGACCCGTCTGGAGCGCACCTTGCGCCGGTCCAGCATGGCCAGCGCCGCTTCGCGCTCGGCCAGCCCGCCAGCTCGGGTCAGCTCGGTATCGAGGATAAGGGCGTGGCGGTTCTCCATCAGGACATGGCCCATGAAGCACAGCCGGCTGCTCTGGCCGTTGGCCTTGCGGTAGAGCTTGGCGTCCGGGTCGGTGGTCGAGGCGTGGGTCTGGTTCGAACGCTTCTCACCCTTGAAGTCACGCTCGGCGTTGCGACCGCCCGACGGGGGATCCTCATCGCCCTTGTCGTCCTTGGGCCGGAAGGACTTCATCGAGGCCCAGGCGTCGATCAGCGTGCCATCAACCGAGAAGTGCTGATCGGACAGCAGCGCCTTGACCCGAGGCTGGCCCAGCACGGCAGCCAGGAACTTGGCTGCGATCTCGCCCTCGACCAGACGATCCCGGTTCTTCGAGAACACCGTCGGGGCCCACACCGGCGCGTCCATCGACAGGCCCACGAACCAGCGGAACAGCAGGTTGTAGTCCAGTTGCTCCATCAACTGCCGCTCCGAGCGGATCGAGTAGAAGGCCTGCAGCAGCAACCCACGCATCAGCTTCTCCGGCGCGATCGATGGACGGCCCAGCTTCGAGTAGAGACGCTCGAACTCCGGCGACAAGACTTCCAGCGCCTCATCCACCACAGCACGGATCGCCCGAAGGGGATGATCCGCCGGTACACGTGCCTCACAGCTCACGTAGGAAAACAGCGCACCGCTGTCCTGATCCCCGCCTCGCATCGACTGCTCCTGCCCAGCTATCGCTCCAGACAGGCAATCACGTCACTACCCGCGCCGAGAACCTCTTTTTCAGCAGCCTGCTAGAGCGGATCGTGATCAGGCGGATCTGCCTGTGGCGACGATTTGCCTGTCCATACAGAAAGCTGGACCGTCATGGCTGCGCGGCCATCCGCTCCAGTTGCCGGCGCTCTTCGGGGATCGGATGGAGGGCCGGGTATCTCGACTCTGCCTGCGCTTGGCGCGTAGCGGAAGTCCCTCCGACTAGAGATAGGCACGATGGTCAGTGCTTCCAGCCCTGACGTCGGGACGATGAGGCGTCGCAATTTTCTCGCAATGCGTTTACACTGACGCGATAGCCGGCACAGAGGTGCTTGTGGCGTTTTCGGAGGCATAGGGTCCGGCACGCGCTGTGACGCCCTCGTGCTCCGGCAATCGTAAACGGACAATCGTGAACTGGCTGAAAGAAGGCTGCGATCCTTGCGCGAGCTGCTCAATCGGATGGATTGGGACGACCTTCGGTTCTTTCTCGCGGTGGCACGCAACGGGTCGCTGCGTGGCGCGGCAGAGCTGTTGCAGACAAATCATGCCACGGTATCGCGCCGTTTGACCGGGCTGGAGCGTAAGCTGGAGGAACGCCTCTTCGAGCGTACGCGCGGCGGCCTCCTGGCGACGCAGCTGGGCGAACTGCTGCGCCCCCATGCGGAGCGCATCGAGGACGAGGTCAGGATCGTCGCGCACCGGGTCTCGGAACGAAACAGCAAGCCCTCGCCGTGCGTCACCCTGGTCATGCCGTCCTTCTTCGGGCTCACCTCGATCTCCGATGATCTGGCCGCTTTCATGACCTTGCACCGGGAGATCGAGCTCAGGATCGTTTCTGCCGAGACCAGCGGCGGCGTGCTGCAGGCCGAAGCGGACCTCTCGCTCTGCTATGCCGCCGACGTCGGCGAAGAGGCTGTGGGCCTGCGGCTGCTGCACTGTGCCAAGGCTGTCTACTGCTCTCCCGACTACACCTCGCGCATCCGCGATGATGGCGGAGAGGGGCTCGCGTGGGTCGGCTGGGACGTGCCAGCGGGGGTGGAGACGGGGGCACCGACCTGGATTGAGGAGAGCCCCTTCCCCAAGGCCGCTCTGCGACACCGAGCAAGCGAGACGGTGGTGCAGGGCATGTTGGCAGCCCGCGGCCTGGGACTCAGCTACCTGCCGTGTTTCCTGGCCGATCCGCATCCGGGCCTGGTCCGCGCGCCGTTCCAGAAGCCCGTCATCGACCGCTCGCTCTGGCTGCTGCTGCATCGGAATCAGCAGGCGACAGCGCGCATCCGCCTCTTCGCGGACTTTCTTGCACTGCGCATCCGCAGCCGCAAGGAGGCCTTCCTCGCCGGTCTGACCGCTCCGAACGATCGGAGTCCGGCCGGGTTCTAGGGTAAGTCCGGCACAGCCGCGGCACGACAGGGCGAAACCTGACGCAGCTGCCTCTTGCCGAAGGTGGGGCGGAGCCTGCTATAGCAGGGGAGACCGCAGACAAGGGGGGAGATGTGTCGTGGCCGGCTCGTCGATGATGCAGGGCTTTCCGCCGCCACCGGAGATGAGGATCGATCTGGCAACCTGGGATCTGCCTCCGGCCAATCGCTGGGCCTTCCGGAATCTGCGCTCGATCCTGCCGACCCGTGCCATAGCGGCCGGTGCGGCCGCACCGCTTCCCCGCGCCGAGGAGCGTCTGGACGAGCTGGCGCTGCCGGCGATGGACCGGCGGGCCGCGACCTTGGGCCAGCTCCTGGCCGGCAGCGAAACCGACGCCTGCCTGGTGCTGCACCGTGGACGCATCGTCTTCGAGCGCTACTTCGACGGCATGGGCGAGGGTGACCTGCACCTCTCGCAGTCGGTCTCCAAGTCCTTCGTCGGCTCCCTGGTCGGGGTGCTCGAAGCCCGTGGTCTGGTCGAGCTGGACCGGCCGGTGGAGCACTACGTGCCGGAACTGGCGACCTGTGGCTACAAGGGGGCCACCCTGCGTCAGGTGCTGGACATGCGCAGCGGCATCGGCTTCGTGGAGGACTACGTCGATCCCGATTGCGACATCGCCGTGCTGGAGCGGGTAGCCGGCTGGAAGCCGCGACGCCCCGGAGAGGTCGGCGACACCTACGACCTGATCCTGACCCTGGCGCAAGCTGGCCCGCACGGCGGTCCCTTCCGCTATCGTTCGATCGAGACCGAGGTGCTGGGCTGGGTGCTGGAACGCGCCAGCGGCCTCGGCCTGGCCGAGTTGATGAGCCAGGCGCTCTGGCAGCCGATGGGGGCGGAGGCGGAGGCCTGCTTCACCGTCGATCGCGCCGGCACCTGCATGGCCGACGGCGGACTGAACGCCAGGCTGCGCGACTATGGCCGCTTCGGACTGCTCTACGCCAACGAGGGGACGCTGGAGGGCCGGCAGGTAATCCCGGCCGCCTGGGTGGCTGCCGCCCGGGATGGCGATCCCGCGGCCTTCAAGGAGGCGCCGAACGCGGCGATGAGGGACCTGCCGGAGGCCTGCTACAGCCGGCAATGGTGGGTGCTGGACCGGCGCACGGGGGTGATCGTGGCCCTCGGGATCTTCGGCCAGATGATCTACGTCGACCCCGCACGCCAGACCGTGGTGGTCACCTTGGCGTCCTGGCCGACCGCGACCGACGTGGGACGCCGGCGCGCCTTCTTCCGTGCATCCGAGACCATCGCCGAGGCCCTGAGCGAGGCGCGCTGAGAGCATTGCCTTTGCCGGCGCCCGGAACCAAGCTGCGGACCAAGCTGCCGACACCACAACAGATGAGCGAAGTCATGATCAGACGCCTTTCCTTCCGATCCCTCCTGCCGCTCCTGCTCGCGGTGCCGCTGGCGTCTCCGCTGACCGGGCTGCCGCTCGGTGCGGAGAGCCGTGCCCAGGACGTCAACACCAATAGCTGGACCGTGGGGCTGGTGCGCTTCGACGAGGACGGGCTCGACCACACCACCGCCAACATCACCTATGACGACGGCCCCGGCCTGGTGGTCTACTGTTCGCACGGGACGGTGATCGCTCTCCGGGTGGATCCCTTCTATCCGACCGGCGACACGCCGGATACCGACATCCGTTTCGTCGTGAAGTCGGGGTCGAAATCGCTCTACGACCAGAAGCTCGGTCCCTTCAGCTTTGCCGATAACAGCTACGGCGGCGCTATCGACAAGAAGCTGACCGAGGCGATGAAGGTGGGCGAAACCCTGCAGGTGGCCGACCCCACCATCGGCCTCGACAAGACCTTTCCCTTGCGCGGATCGGACCAGGCGCTGGGCGCGCTGAAGTGCGTCTGAGCAGCGACCTGGAGCAGAGCCTATGAGCCTCGACCGGCCCGAGATCCGCCTGATCGGCTATGCCGACCGCATGACCGTCCGCCCCGGGGAGTCGATCGGCTTCCACATCGCCTCGCGCCTTGAGGGGCCGTTCCAGGCGCGCCTGGTGCGAGTGATCTGCGCCGATCCCAATCCGGAAGGACCGGGCATGCAGGAGGAAGCGGTGACCGCCGATCTTGCCCCCTCCTACCGGGCCGACTGGCACGAGATGCCGCGCGGTTCCTACATGGCGGTGCCGGGCGCCGAGGCGCTGGGCCGACATGGAAAGCTCTCGCTCTCGGTCACCTTCTGGCCGAGCCTGCCTGGGGTGGGTGCACAGGCGCTCTTCACCCTGGGTGCGGCCGACGGCCGTCGTCTGGCGCTACAGCTCGACGGCGAGGGCCGCCTCGTCTTCGGGCTCACCGGCCAGCCGGATGCCCAGGCGACGATCGAGACGCCGCTGCGCGCCAAGCAGTGGTACCGCTGTACGGCCGAGGCCGACTTCGCCGCCGGCGCGCTGTCGCTCTCCCTGGAGGCGCTGGACACCTTCGGGCTGTCGGGAGATGCGTCATCGGATGGGGCCGACCTGGGGGGTAGCTTCGAGATCGCCGATGTGACCCTGGCCGCCCTGGATGGGCCGGGCAGGGAGGCGCTCTTCAACGGCAAGCTCGAGGCGCCGGAGCTCTTTTCCAACGGTGAGAGCCTGGCTGCCTGGGACTTCGCGCACGACATGACCACCTGGCAGGTGCCGGATCGCGGCCCCTCGGGCCTGGCCGGCCAGTTGATGAACCGGCCGCTGCGCGGCGTGACCGGGGCCGACTGGACCGGAGAGGAGATGTGCTGGCGCCACCGTCCGGAGCACTATGCGGCGATCTGGTTCCATGACGACGACGTCGGCGACGCCGGCTGGCCGGAGACCCTGAGGCTCACCCTGCCCGAGGACCTGAAGAGCGGACTCTACGCGCTGCGCCTCTCCGGTGAGGGGGCGGAGGACTCGATCCCCTTCGCGGTGCCGGCGCCGCGCGGCAAGCGCCAGGCCGATCTCTGCGTCCTGATCTCGACCTTCACCTTCGTGATCTATGCCAACTACGTGCGTTTCGACTATGACGAGGCCACGAAGCAGCGGGTAAGGGACTGGGGCTCCTATCCCCACTATCCGGCGGAGCATCCCGAGTACGGGCTCTCCACCTACAACCGGCACAGCGACAACAGCGGCATCGCGCTGGCAACCCACCTGCGGCCCATCTTCACCACCAAGCTGGGCTACATGAATCTCTACGATCCCAAAGGCTCCGGTCTCAGGCACCTGCAGGCCGATACCCACCTGCTGGCCTGGCTGGAGGCCAAGGGCTTCAGCTACGACGTCATCAGCGACCACGACTTGGACGAGGAGGGGGTGGAGGCGATCGCCGGCTACAAGGCGCTGTTGACCGGCAGTCATCCCGAGTACCACACCACCAACAGCCTGGACGCGATCCAGGCCTACCGCGACGGCGGCGGCAACCTGGCCTACCTGGGCGGCAACGGCTTTTACTGGAAGATTGCGCGCCATCCCGAGAACCGCGATGCGCTGGAGGTTCGGCGCGCCGAGGGCGGCATCCGCGCCTGGGCGGCGGCGCCCGGTGAATACTACCACATGTTCGACGGCTCCTACGGCGGGCTCTGGCGTCGCAACGGGCGTCCGCCGCAGGCACTGGCCGGTGTCGGCTTCTCCTCGCAGGGGCTGTTCGAGGGCAAGGGCTACCGCCGCATGCCGGCCTCCTACGAGCCGCGCTTCGCCTGGCTCTTCGAGGGCATCGAGGGCGAGGAGATCGGCACCGAGGGTTTCAGCGGCGGCGGTGCCGCCGGCTACGAACTGGACCGTGCCGACGTGGAGCTGGGGACCCATCCCGACGCGGTGGTGCTGGCGCGCTCGCACGACCATCCGGACCACTTCGTGGCGGTGCCGGAGGAACTGCTCTCGCATGTCGCCACGGTCAGCGGTGAGCCCGAGCACGACCTGATCCGCGCTGAGATCCTCTACTGGGAGACGCCGGTGGGCGGCATCGTCTTCTCCACCGGGTCGATCACCTTCTGCGGTAGCCTGTTCCAGAGCCCCGAGAGCGGTGGCGTTTCACCGATGCTGGAGCGACTGGTCGAGCGCTTCCTCGCCAACGACAGCTAGAGACGAGATCCTATTGCAGTGCAACACGGACCGGCGTTGCCTGCAGAAGGGATGGAATAAACGCGTTTTATCAGTACGATAGAGGTGAAGAGGCGGGGCGTATGGCCCGGATGCCGCCCCGCTTTCCCCGATGCCTGCCATGCGTTAAGAGATATCTATATTTATCAGTAAGTTATGTTCCGTTCCTGTCGATGGCATCGGTTGATTTGCCGAGAGCTGTCTCATACCTCTTCGCTGCAGTGCAGCATGGCACTGTAATCAGCAAAGGAGACGTCTGCTGCCGGCCTTCGGATGGCCGTGCGAAGGACGAAGAGGTCTATGAAGCAGGATATCATGATGAGCCGCGCCGCCGCCTTCCACAGCGCTGCGGAGCTTGCCGCCCGCCAGGCGGCCGAGGACAAGCGTCGCCGTGGCGCCGAGGCGAACCGGAAGCAGGGCGCCCTGGCAGCCCTCAGCCGCTGGTGCGGCAACGGCCACGCGAGGCTGTTGCGCCAGGCCTAACGCTAGACACACCGCGACCCTTGGCGGCCGTCCCTCCGTAGCGAACGGGCGGTCGTCGGGTCGTAGGGTGATGTGCAGCAGAAAGTGTGGTTTGGGCCTGTCGCTTCTTCGGCTGACAACGCTCCTGCGTAGACTGATCCTACGGCTTGACCGTAGGACCACCATCCACTTGCAGCGTTTCTGAAATTATTCTTTAAAATAACCACTAGCAGCAGAAAAACCCCGCCTCAAACGTTAAAGCTTTCCCCGCAACCACAGCGGCTCTTCTCATTGGGATTGGAGAAGGTGAAGCCGGTCTGGAACTTGTCTTCCTGGTAGTCCATCTCGCTGCCGATCAGGAACATGACTGCAGTCGGGTCGATGAAGATCCGGACCCCCTTGTCTTCGATCACGTCCTCGAAGCGCTTCTGCTCCTTGGCGTACTCCACGAAGTAGGAGAGGCCGGAACAGCCGCGCGTCTTGATCCCGACACGCAGACCCAACACCGCCTCGTCGCCCGCCTTGCTCATCAGGCGGCGCACCCGCTCCGCAGCGGCGTCGGTCAAGGTGATGATCGGTTCGGCCATCTTAGAAAATCCTTCTCACTTACTGTTCTAATCTGGTCTTTGGGGCGATTCCAGACAAGGGCTCACGGTGTTCGGCCCGGTCACATCATCCCGAGTGCCAGCTTGGCGTCTTCGCTCATCAGCTCCGGCGTCCAGGGCGGATCCCAGACAAGGCGCGCTTCGGCCTCGCCGATACCCTCGACCGAGGCCGCCGCCTCGGCGACCATGCCGGGCATCTCGCCGGCCACCGGGCAGCCCGGCGCCGTCAGGCTCATCTCGATCACCACCGAGCCGTCCTCTTCGATCTCGAAGGAGTAGATCAGGCCCAGGTCGTAGATGTTCACCGGGATCTCTGGATCATAGACCGTGCGCAGCGCCTCGATCACCTCGTCCTTGCTCGCAACTGCTGTGCCCGGCGGCAGGGGCGCACCGCGGCGGGCGCTGAACTCCTGTCCTTCCTCGATCTCGGCAGGGGCACCGAAGCCGGCCATGGGGCTGGATCCGAAGGTGCTCATTCCGTCGTAGCCTCCTTATCGCCGGCCAGGGCCGCAAGCGCCGTCTGCCAGGGCAGAGTCACGCACTTGACCCGGACCGGATAATTTCTGACCCCGCCCAAGGGTAAGAGCGGGGCAATCGCATCGGGGTTGTTCACCACCTCGGCGTCCGCGTCGGAGCAGATCGCCTTCAGGTCGTCGAACAGGCGGCCGGCCGTGGTGCGGTCGGCCTGTTTCAGGCTCTCGGTCATCAGCGAGGCCGAGGCGAGGCAGAGCGCGCAGCCCTTGCCCTCGAAGCCAGCGGCCACGATGGTCTCGCCCTCCAAGGCCAGGTAGATGGTGACCTGGTCGCCGCAGAGCGGGTTGTAGCCGCGCGCCTGGTGCGTCGTGCCCTCAGGCCGCCCGTGGTTGTGCGGGTGGCGCGAGTGCTCGAGGATCACCGACTGGTAGAGGGCCTTCAGGTCTTCCATCGCTTGGCTGCTCCTCAGGCGAAGAGCTCTCGTACCTTCTGGAGCGCTTCGGCCAGCGCATCGACCTCCTCGCGGGTGTTGTAGACCCCGAAGGAGGCGCGTGCGGTCGAGGCGACGCCCAGTCGGTGCATCAGCGGCTCGGCGCAGTGGTGGCCGACCCGGACCGCCACGCCCATGCGGTCGACGATGGTGCCGATGTCGTGGGCATGGATGTCGTCCATCACGAAGGAAACGATGCTGGCCTTTTCCGGCGCGGTGCCGAGGATGCGCAGCCCCGGCACCTCGGACAGGCGCTCGTGCGCGTAGGCCAGGATGCCGGCCTCGTGCGCGGCGATGGCCTCGTGGCCCAGCGCCTCGACATAGCGGATCGCGGCGTCCAGACCGATGGCCTCCAGGATCTGCGGCGTGCCGGCCTCGAAGCGGTGCGGTGTCTCCTTGTAGGTGGTCTTCTCGAAGGTGACCGACTGGATCATCTCGCCGCCGCCCTGATAGGGGGGCATGGCGTTCAGCAGCGCCTGCTTGCCGTAGAGCACGCCGATCCCGGTCGGCCCGTAGACCTTGTGGCCGGAGAAGGCATAGAAGTCGACGTCCAGCGCCTGCAGATCCAGGGCCCGGTGCGGGGCGGCCTGGCAGCCGTCGACCAGCACCACGGCGCCCTGGGCGTGCGCGGCCTTCACCACCGCCTCGATCGGCACCACGGTGCCCAAGGCGTTGGAGGTGTGCGTCACCGCGACCAGCTTGGTGCGCGGGCTCAGCAGCTTCTCGAACTCCTCGAAGAGGAAGGCGCCGTCGTCGCCGATCGGCACCACCTTGATCTCGATGCCGATCTGGTCGCGCAGGAGCTGCCACGGCACGATGTTGGAGTGATGCTCCAGCATCGAGAGGATCACCTCGTCGCCGGCCTTGAGGAAGGCGCGACCGTAGCTCTGGGCCACCAGGTTGATCGCCTCGGTGGCGCCGCTGGTGAAGACGATCTCCTCGACCTTGCCGGCGTTCACGAAGCGACGGGCCGATTCCCGCGCGGTCTCGAAGAGGTCCGTGGACTCCTGGCTCAGGCGGTGCACGCCGCGGTGGACGTTGGAGTAGTTGGTTCGCGCCGCATGGTCCATGGCCTCCAGCACCTGTACCGGCTTCTGGGCCGAGGCGGCGCTGTCGAGGTAGACCAGCGGCTTGTCGTAGACCTTGCGGGTCAGGATCGGGAAGTCGGCCCTGACCGCCTCGACGTCGAAGGCGAGGGTGGCGTTGTGACCGCTCTGCGGCCGGGTGGTGCTGGTGGCGGTGGCGGCGCTCATCGTGCGATCTCCTGCAGGCGGCGGTCCAGCTTGTCGGTGACGAGGGCGGTGAGGGGCGTCTCGCCCAGGCCCTCCATGGTCTCGTCCAGGAAGGAGCGCAGCAGCAGCTTGCGCGCCTGGGGCAGGGGCAGGCCGCGGCTGCGCAGGTAGAACAGCGCCTGCTCGTCCAGCTTGCCGCTGGTGGCGCCGTGCGCGCACTGCACCTCGTCGTGGAAGATCATCAGCTCGGGCTTGCTGTCGATCTCCGCCTTGTCGGAGAGCAGCAGGGTCTTGTTGGCCATGCGCCCGTCGGAGCGGGCAGCACCTTCCTCGACCGTGATCAGGCCGCGAAAGACCTGGCGGGCCTTGCCGCCCAGCGCGCCCTTGACCGTCTCCTTGCTGGTGGTGTCGGGAGCGGCGTGGCGGATGTGGCTGGTGAGGTCGCCGTGTGCCTCGCCCTCCAGCAGGTAGGCGCCGTTCAGTCGCGCTTCGGCGCCGCGCTCGGCCAGAGTGATCTCCACCGCGCGGCGGGCGAGGCCGGCGCCGGCGTAGAAGACGAAGCCATTGTAGCGGGCGTCGCGCCCCAGGCTGACCGAGAGTTCGCTGAGCTGCGTGGCCTCGGCACCTTCCTCCAGCAGCACGACGTGGGTGAGGCTTGCGCCGGCGGCGAGCGCGAAACGTGCCACCTGGTTGGAGAGGCCAGCGCTGGTGCCGACCCGCTCGATCAGGGTGAGGTTCGCGGCCTCGCCCAGGCTGACGGCGAGGCAGGGGTTGGCGAGGCCGGCGCTGCCGCTCTGGTCCAGTTCCAGCGCTGCGGGCGCCGTACCGGGCGCCACCGCGATGACCAGGCCGTCCTGCATCAGTGCCAGGTTGAGCGCGGCGAGGGCGCTGTCGCTCGCGGCCTCCAGCAGGCTGCGGGCTTCCTCCGGTGCATCCTGCAGCAGGCTCGCGAGCCGGCGCAGCGAGAGGCCTTCGGCGGCGGGCAGGGTATCGACCGGTAGGCCATCGATCAGGCGCACCTGCAGCGCGCCATCCAGCAGCGGTGCGCGCGCCGGTGCCGCTGCCGGCTCGGCCAGCGAGAGGTTGCCCAGCCGGTTGGTCAGCGCCGGGGTATAGCGCCAGTTCTCCTGCCGGGCGCTGGGTAGGCCCAGGTCCAGCAGCCGTCGGCTCGCCTTGTCGCGTAGGCTCACGAGCCAGGGAAGGTCCGCGCCCGGCAGGCCCGCCTTCTCGGCCTCGTAGAGCTCGACGAAGGACTTCGCCGTGATCATGGTCTCCACGCTCATGCGGCGGCACCCAGGATCTCGGCGTAGCCCTTGGCCTCCAGCTCCAGGGCCAGCTCGCGGCCGCCGGACCGCACGATCCGGCCGCCGGCCAGCACGTGGATGTGGTCGGGCACGATGTGGGTCAGCAGGCGCTGGTAGTGGGTGATGACCAGGAAGGTGCGGTCGGGCGCGCGCATGGCGTTGACCGCGTCGGCCACCGTCTTCAGCGCATCGATGTCCAGGCCGCTGTCGGTCTCGTCCAGGATCGCCAGGCTGGGCTCCAGCACGGCCATCTGCAGCATCTCGTTGCGCTTCTTCTCGCCGCCGGAGAAGCCGCTGTTGACCGCGCGCTTCAGCATCTCGTCCGACATGCCCAGCGCCTTGGTCTTCTCGCGCAGCAGCTTGACGAACTTCAGCGCGTCATAGGGCTCTTGCCCGCGCGCCTGGCGCACCGCATTTGCGGCCTCTTTCAGGAAGGTGGTGTTGGCGACGCCGGGGATCTCGACCGGGTACTGGAAGGCGAGGAAGAGGCCGGCGGCGGCCCGCTCCTCGGGTTCCATGCCGGTGATGTCCTCGCCCTTGAAGCGGATCGAGCCTTCGGTGATCTCGTAGCCGTCGCGGCCGGACAGCACGTAGGAGAGGGTGGACTTGCCGGAACCGTTGGGGCCCATGATGGCGTGCACCTCGCCGGCCGGCAGGCTGAGGGAGAGGCCCTTCAGGATCTCCTTGCCGTCGACGGTGGCGTGCAGGTTCTCGATCTCTAGCATTAGCTCTGACATGACGGGTCTTTCCTTCGGGGGGACCTTAGCCGACGCTGCCTTCCAGGCTGATCCCCACCAGCTTCTGGGCCTCTACGGCGAATTCCATGGGCAGTTGCTGCAGCACGTCGCGGCAGAAACCGTTCACCACCAGGGCCACGGCCTGCTCCTCCGGGATGCCGCGCTGGCGGCAATAGAAGAGCTGGTCCTCGCTGATCCGGCTGGTGGTGGCCTCGTGCTCGACCTGGGCCTCGGTGTTGCGGCTCTCGATGTAGGGCACGGTGTGGGCGGCGCAGGCATCGCCGATCAGCAGGGAATCGCACTGGGTGTAGTTGCGCGCTCCCTTGGCACGGGGCGCGATCTTCACCAGCCCGCGATAGGTTTGCTGCGAGTGCCCGGCCGAGATCCCCTTGGAGATGATACGGCTCTTGGTGTTGGCGCCCAGGTGGATCATCTTGGTGCCGGTGTCGGCCTGCTGACGGTTGTTGGTGATGGCGATGGAGTAGAACTCGCCGACCGAGCCCTCGCCCTGCAGGATACAGCTCGGGTACTTCCAGGTGATGGCCGAACCGGTCTCGACCTGGGTCCAGGAGATCTTGGAGTTGCGGCCGCGGCAGGCGCCGCGCTTGGTCACGAAGTTGTAGATGCCGCCCTTGCCGTTCTCGTCGCCGGGGTACCAGTTCTGCACCGTCGAATACTTGATCTCGGCCTCGTCCAGCGCGATCAGCTCGACCACCGCGGCGTGGAGCTGGTTCTCGTCGCGCATCGGCGCGGTGCAGCCCTCCAGGTAGCTGACGTAGGAGCCCTCGTCGGCGATGATCAGGGTGCGCTCGAACTGGCCGGTGTTGGCGGCGTTGATGCGGAAGTAGGTCGAGAGCTCCATCGGACAGCGCACCCCCTTGGGCACGTAGACGAAGGAGCCGTCGGTAAAGACCGCGGAGTTCAAGCAGGCGTGCTTGTTGTCGGCGTAGGGCACCACCGAGCCCATGTAGCGGCGCACCAGGTCGGGGCAGCGATGCACCGCCTCCGAGATCGAGCAGAAGATGACGCCGGCTTCCTCCAGCTTGTGCTTGAAGGTGGTGGCGACCGAGACGCTGTCGAACACCGCATCGACGGCGATGTTGCTGCGCTCCGTCACCCCGGCCAGGATCTCCTGCTCGTGCAGCGGGATGCCCAGCTTGGCGTAGGTGTCCAGCAGCTTGGGATCGACGTCGTCCAGGGTCTTGGGGCCGTCGTTCGTCTGCTTGGGGGCGGAGTAGTAGAAGGCGTCCTGGTAGTCGAGCTTGGGGAACGAGAGGTTGGCCCACTCCGGCTCCGGCATGGTCAGCCAGTGCTCATAGGCCTTCAGCCGCCAGTTCAGCAGCCACTGCGGCTCACCCTTTTTGGCGGAGATGAAGCGGACGATCTCCTCGCTCAGCCCCTTGGGCGCGGTATCGGCCTCGATGTCGGTGACGAAGCCGTACTTGTAGCGCTCGCCCAGCTCCTTGACTTGCCGCGCGGTATCGACGCTGACTGCCATACTTCCCTTTGCTCCCGTTTTGCTTTCGGCCGGGTCTGCGGAGCCCTAGCTCGCAGCCAGCCGTGTTTCCTGCGTTGCCAGGCCGAATCCCGTTGGGGCCATGTCGCTGAGGCTGACCTTGCCCAGCGCCTGGCGGATCGCGCGGTTCACCTCGTTCCAGTTGCCGGCCATGGGGCAGAGGCTCTGCACGTCGCAGGGGTCGGGCGAGCCTTCGGCGCAGGCGGTGAGTGCGATCGGCCCTTCGATCGCCTCGACGATCGCGGCCACGCTGATCTCGTCCGCCGTGCGGCTGAGGCAGTAGCCGCCGCTGGCGCCGCGATGGGAGGTCACGATGCCGTGCCGCGACAGCAGGTTCATCAGCTTGGCCACGGTCGGCAGCGGCACGCCCGAATGCTCGGCCAACTGCTGTGCCGAGGTGAGGCCCTGGTCACTCTGCGCCATCTGCGTCAGCACGACGACGGCGTAGTCTGTGAGGCGATTCAAGCGGAACACGCGATCAATCCTGAATGATTCAGTATGAATTAGAAATAGGCGATAACCCGCGCGTTGCAAAGTCCTTTATGACGCATTCGCGGGCCCGGCTTGTGCCCCTGCGGCAAGAAACCTCCGCCAGACCAGGGTCAGGACCAGGCCGATGGCGCTGAGCAGGCTCATCGCCAGGAAACTGGCGGCGGTCGAGACCGAAAAGAGGGCACCGGCCAGCACCAGCGCCAGGCCCATCATGATGCCGCCTTGCAGGGCGGTATAGATCGCCTGGCCGCTGGCCGCAGCCCCTTTCGGCACGGTCCGGGCGATCAGGGTGACGCTGCCCAGGTGGGCGGCGGCGAAGGTGAGCGCATGCAGGCTCTGCGCGGCGATCAGCACGCCCAGGTCGGCCGAGAGGGCGGTGGCGGTCCAGCGCAGGATGCCGGCCGCACCGGCGATCGCCAGCAGCCCCTGCGGCCCCAGCCGCCGCAACAGTCGGCTGCCGTAGGCGAGCAGCAGGATCTCGGCCACCACGCCCTCGACCCAGAGCCAGGCGATCGTGGTCTCGCTCAGGCCCTCGGCCAGCCAGGCGATCGAGGAGACGGCATAGTAGGCGGCGTGGCTCGACTGGAAGCAGCCGGAGACCAGCACCAGGGCCAGGAAGCGCCGGTCGGTCAGCAGCAGCCGCCAGGCACCCTTCAAGGGTGCTGCATGGCGCGGTGGCGCCTTGGGCAGGCTGTAGACGGCCAGTCCCACCAGGCAAAGGCTGGTGAGGATGGCTGCCAGGTACCAGTCGCCATCGGCCTTCACCACCAGTTCGCCGCCGACCAGACTGCCAACGATGAAGGTGACCGAGCCCCAGAGGCGCACCCTGGCGTAGTCGATGCCGCGGGTGGGGCCGGCCTGCAGGATGGTCGAGTCGGCGATCGGTGCCAGCGGGTTGAAGACGAAGCCGAGGAAGAGGTGCCCGGCCAGAAGCAGCAGGAAGACCGCAGTGGCGCCGAGCCAGAGGTAGGCCAGAATCGAGGCGAAGGTCAGCAGCAGCAGTACCGAGCGGGCGTCGCCGCGACGATCCGCCAGCCCGGCCCAGACCGGCACGCCCAGGATCTTGATCCAGGTCGTGGCCCCCAGCAGCAGGCCGATTTCCGCGGCGCTGAGCCCCCGGCTTTCCAGCAGCACCGGCCAGAACGGCAGGTAGAGGCCGAGCACCAAGAAGATGCCGCCGACCAGCAGCGAGAAGCGGATTGAAAGCGCGCGGTTCGACATGGGAGAAGGGGTGTGCTCGGTTCCGTCCTGACAGAAACCATTCCTCTAAGCCTGGCGTGGTCTCCTAGAGCAGTCGGCGGGCGAGCAACAGTCCCGAGGAACCGGCCGAGTGTCGCGGCGGAAGAGGAGTGGAGATGGAGCGGGCGGAGGTTGTCGTCGTCGGCGGTGCGGCCATGGGCTCGTCGCTGGCTTATTTTCTGACGTCCAACCCGGCCTTTCAGGGCCGTGTGACCGTGGTGGAGAAGGATCCCAGCTACGCGAACTGCGCCACCGCGCGCTCGGCCGGCTCGATCCGCCAGCAGTTCTCCACGCCGGAGAACATCGCCATGTCGCTTTTCGGCATCGACTTCCTGCGCGCGGCCGACACGCACCTCGGGGTGGCGGGCGAGGGGCCCGGCATCGGCCTGAAGGAGGGCGGCTACCTCTTCCTGGCGAGCGAGGCCGGACTGCCGGTGCTGCAGGCCAACAGCGCACGCCAGCGGGCCATGGGGGCCGACAATGTCCTGCTCGATCCGGCAGGCCTTGCCGAGCGCTTTCCCTGGCTGGAGGTCGGGGATTTGGC
Organism: Rhodospirillaceae bacterium N.6G; assembly: GCA_046233115.1. GTDB lineage: Bacteria > Pseudomonadota > Alphaproteobacteria > Kiloniellales > JACOMY01 > JACOMY01. Next base: position 16,546 of record JBJXHM010000005.1, read on the forward strand.
CGGTGGCTGCCTCGGCCTGACCATGGAGGGCTGGTTCGACCCCTACGCCCTGCTGCAGGGCTACCGGCGCAAGGCGCGCTCCCAGGGGGCGCACTACATCGAGGGCGAGGTGGTGGGCCTGGAGCGCGAGGGCGAACGGGTGACCGCCGTGACCCTCGCCGACGGCAAGCGGCTCGCCGCCGACATCGTGGTCAACGCAGCCGGTCTCTGGGGGCGCGAGGTCGCAGCCATGGCCGGCATCACCCTGCCGCTCTCGCCGCGCAAGCGTCTGGTCTTCGTGCTCGACTGCCGAACGCCGCTTCCCGACTGCCCGCTGCTGATTGACCCCAGCGGTGTCTATGTCCGGCCGGAGGGAGCCACCTTCATTTGCGGCCTGGCGCCGGAGGAGGCGGCCGATCCCGAGACGCGCGACTTCGAGATCGACCACGGCTTCTTCGAGGAGGAGATCTGGCCGAAGCTCGCCGCCCGCATCCCGGCGATGGAGGCAATCAAGGTGGTGAACGCCTGGGCCGGCCACTACGACCTGAACCTCTTCGACCAGAATGCCATCCTGGGGCCTGATCCCGCGGTGCCGAACTTCTACATGGCCAACGGCTTCTCCGGCCACGGCATCCAGCAGAGCCCGGCGGTCGGCCGCGGCCTGGCCGAACTGATCATCGAGGGGCGCTATACCAGCCTCGACCTCTCGCGCTTCTCACCCACGAGGCTTGCCAAGGGCGAAGCGATCATCGAAGAGAACGTGGTCTAGAGCGCTCTTTTGAGGCAGTTCCTGCCTTCACCCCCATCCGGCTGCCCAGTTCCAGGATACTTCCGTGGGCGGCCGGGTGGGGGTGAGGACCGGCGCCGATAGAGTTTAACTGAAAAGGAGGGGACGGATGGCCCTTTACGAGCTGCGCACCTACACGCTTCTGGTCGGCAAGATGCAGGAGGCGATCGGCCACTATCAGACCCTGGGCTGGCCGGCCCTGGAGAAGTTCCAGGAGAACCTGGTCGGCTATTTCGTCGGCGATGTCGGGGCGATGAACCAGATCATCCACATCTGGCGCTACGAGGACGATACCGAGCGCCGTGCGCTTTGGGCCAAGATCTACGCCGACCCCGACTTCAAGAACTTCGTCCAGGTCTTCCGGCCGCTGCTGCTGTCGCAGGAGAACAAGCTGATGTTCAACGCGCCCTGGGGCAAGGCTCCCTAAGGGAACTGATCGAGCCAGGCAAGGCACCACTCTCGATCCGCTGTAAGATTTCTGCGGTAACAAGCTGAAATGGAGTGAGGCTTGCCCGCCGGATGACGTGGGCGGCGGATCGGGAGGGAGCGCCGTTCGATGTCTTTAGGTGACCAGGCGAGCCAGGAGCAGAGCCCGGATGTCCGGCTGGTGGGGTCGGACGACCTGGACTGCCTAGCCGGGTTGCTTCTGGCCACGCGGCGCCACTACTGGGGCGCCCAGCCATCCGACCGAGAGATCTGCCGCAGCGCCGCCGAGACCCTGGTGCAGGGTCGCAGCGGCTGTGAGGTTCTGCTCTGCATGCTGGGGTGCGAGGTCCTGGCCTACGCGACCTTCTCGATCCTGCTGCCCTCGACGAACGAGAGGGGCACCTTCTTCATGAAGGATCTCTTCGTGCTGGAGCAGGCGCGGAGCCTGGGTGTGGGGGCTTTGATGATGCGGCGGCTCGCGCGCCTGGCAGCCGACCGCGGTTGCCCGCGGTTCGACTGGACGGCGGAGACCGACAATCCGCGCGCGCTAGCCTTCTACGACGCCCTCGGAGCCGAGCGGGTGACCGACAAGGTCTACTACCGCTTCTCCGGCCAGGGGCTTGCTGCCTTCGCCGCGGGATCGGATCAGGCGAAAGCCTTGTAGGCGGTCAGGGTGAAGGTGTCGCGGATGCCCGGCAGGCGCTGGATCTTCTCAGTCACGAAGTGGCCGATGTCGGTGCCGTCGTCCAGGTAGCACTTCACCAGCAGGTCGTACTGACCAGAGGTCGAGTGCACCTCGGAGACATGCTCGACCTCCTGCACTAAAGCATCGGCGACGCCGTAGGCCTCGCCCAGAGCACACTTCACCATCACGAAGATCGTCTGCATCAGAGGGACCGTCTAGCGCTGGGCCACCCGCACGGGGCGCAACAGGAAGGCCGGCGTGTGATCGCCGAAGGACGCGGTCGGATTGTGCGGCTCGTTGGAAGGGCCGATCTCGTGCGACCGCGAGGACCGGCTGCTGCCGGAGCTGCTGCGACCGGACGACCGCGAGCGGGAGGAGCTGCTGCTGTCCTTGGCGCTGCTGCTGCTGCGCCGGCTAGAGGACTTGCTGCTGCTGTTGGTGTTGGCGGGGGCAGGCGTCGCCTCGCGCTCGTCCTGCGCCGCCGCGGGGGCGGCGACCTGCGGCAAGGTGATCTCCGCAGGCTCCTTCTTGATCAGCTTCAGCAGGTTCGCGTAGGTGCGCGCGTCCGCCTTGGTCACCAGCATGAAGGCCTTGCCCTTGCGGCCGGCGCGACCAGTGCGGCCGATGCGGTGGACATAGTCCTCGGGGTGGCTGGGCACGTCGTAGTTATAGACGTGGCTGACCGAGGGGATGTCGAGGCCGCGCGCGGCCACGTCGGAACACACCAGGATCTTGACCTTGCCGTCGCGGAAGATCTCCAGGGTCTCGGTGCGGGCCGGCTGGCTCATGTCGCCGTGCAGCGCCTTGGCGTCGTAGCCGTGCCGCTCCAGCGATCGCTGCAGGGTGGCGACGTCGCGCTTGCGGTTGCAGAAGATCAGAGCGCTCTGCGGCTCGTCCTGGTTCAGGAGGGCACGCAGGGCCTCGCGCTTGCGATAGGCCTCGGTGCCGCAGCGCAGGATCGCCTGGTCGATGGTGTCCGCGGTCTTGGCCGGCGGGGAGACCGCGACCTCCTTCGGATTCATCAAGAAGCGGCCGGCCAGCTTGCGGATTTCCGGCGGCATGGTAGCCGAGAAGAAGAGGGTCTGGCGGATCTTCGGCAGGCGGCCGACGATGGTCTCGATGTCGGGGATGAAGCCCATGTCGAGCATGCGGTCAGCCTCGTCGATCACCAGAATCTTGACGTCGGCCAGGATGATCTTGCCGCGCTCGATCAGATCGATCAGGCGGCCGGGCGTGGCGATCAACACGTCGACGCCGCGCTCCAGCTTGCGCTCCTGTTCGGCCAGCGAGGTGCCGCCGGTCAAGAGGGCCATGGTGAGCTTGTGATTGGCGCCGTACTTCTGGAAGCTCTCGCCCACCTGGGCGGCCAGTTCACGGGTCGGCTCCAGGATCAGCGAGCGGGGCATGCGGGCGCGCGAGCGGCCGCCGGCCAGCATGTCGATCATCGGCAGGGTGAAGCCCGCCGTCTTGCCGGTCCCGGTCTGTGCGCAGCCGAGCAGGTCTCGGCCCATCAGCACATAGGGGATCGCTTTTTCCTGAATTGGCGTCGGGCGGCTGTAGCCGGCCTTGGTTACGGCATCAAGCAGGGCCTCGCTCAGGCCCAAATCCATGAAAGTCGTCTCTGCGCTCAAAGCGCTGTTCCCGTTCTCAAAAGATGTAGAAAGAATCACCTCGGTTTCAGACCGGGCGATGGCCATCACATATGGCGGCTGGTCGAACCCTTAAAGTCCTGCGACCATTTACCTGGCCGCTTATTCACGGGGCTAGGCGATTTGTCAACATGACAAAGCGCGGCGAAGGGCTGACCGGCGCCAAATGCAAAGCCTAAATCAGTCATTTGGCAGGCGGTGCGGGAGTCTGGCCAGGGCCGAAGGGGGCGCAGGCTGCGACCCTCTGCCCCCGCAGTCCATCAGAAGCTATCGAACTCGCCCTGATCGCGGAGCTGGTAGTCCAGATTCCGCCCTGGGAAGAGAGCTGAGCCGATCTGGGCGAAGAAGTTCCTGAGCGCCGGGTCGTCGACACCGCTGAGCCCGTCGATGCTGCCGTTGGTCGAGGAGAGCCGGGTGTCGCCGTTGCAGGCCGCGGCCGAGACGGTGATGCTGCTGCCGGCGAAGCTGCTGCCGCGCTCGGGCGGCGCATCGCAGAGGGCGCGGGAATTGGCACGACCCACCGTCACCACCACCCGGTTCTTGGAGGGGCGTTCGGCCTGGTCGCTCGGGGTGAGAAGGAACTTGGTGCCGAAGGCGCCGTCGGCGATGCCCTCGGCCGCCACCTGTGCAAGGGCTGCCCGCTGTTCCGGCGCCGCCGCCTCGCCGATCAGGACGAGTTGGCCGTTGCCGACGAAGAGGGCGTTGGACTGCGGGATGTAGCGCTGGGTGTCGGTCGAGGTGATCACGGCGGCGCCGTTGCAGGCGGCCAGCAGGCCAAGTCCCGTCACCAATCCTATTGTTCCGAACCAGGTCTTCGCGCGCATCGATCGCTCCGCATTGATCGCTTGCCATGATTTGGGACGCTGCGAGGCCACAGCAAGGCCCAGGGTTTGCTGGTGGGTCTACCACCGCTCTCCGCGTTTGCGCCGGTTGTTGCCGCCGAAACCGGGCGGGCGGCGCTGCGCCCAGGCGATGAAGCGCTTGATCTCGGGATGGGCGAGCAGTGCTTCGATGCTCGGGTAGTGACGCGCCAGCTCTCGCTCGCTGAAGGTCGCGTGAATCTTGTCGTGGCAGATGCGGTGCAACAGCACCGTCTCGCGTCCGCCGAAGCTCTTGGGGACCAGGTGGTGCAGATTGGCGCTGCCCGGCAGCATCGGCCTGCCGCAAAGCTGGCAGTGCGGCAGGTCCGATGCCGGGTCCCTCATGGCGGGAGGCTGGGGTCCGGGACCCTAGCCGAGGACGGAGTAGCCGCGGCCGCGCAGGCAGTTGCGGATCATCTGCTTCTCGTCGCTGACCCCCTTGACCGCGCCACCGGCTGTGCCGACGGTACCGCCGATCGCAGCTCCCGCAGCCGCACCGGTGCCGGCGCCGCCGCCCAGGATGGCACCCGCGATCGCGCCGGTAGCGGCACCCAGCGCCGCACCGCCGACACCTGCCACGGCAGCATCCTCGACGGTGCCGCTGCCCTGCTTGGCCAGGTTGCGGCACTCCTCGAGATCGCGGTCGAAGTTCTCCGGCGTGTTGGTGCTGGCCTTGAAGTCGACCGTCGGGGTGTAGGAGTCGGCGCAGCCTGCGATCAGCGCCGTGGCCAGGAACGCAGCCGATACCTTAGCGTACATGTCATGCTCCTTGTCAGAGGTCTCGCAAGAGAGAGGAGGAACTCCTTACTGCTCTACGCGCCGCGTCGGCCAGATATCCCAGGACGGGCTGGCCTGCGTCATTCGCTTTTCCCGGGCTAGATATCCAGGTCGTGAGCGAAGCGAGCATTCTCCTGAATAAAGGAGAAACGATGCTCGGCCTTGCGGCCCATCAGCGCCTCGATGCGTTGCGCGGTCTCGGCCTGGATCAGCTCGGGCCGCTCCTCGCCGTTGGCGGCGATCACCACCCGCTGCAGCTTGCGCTTGGCCGGGTCCATGGTGGTCTCGCGGAGCTGGATCGCCGGCATCTCGCCCAGACCCTTAAAACGGCTGATTTCGATCTTGCCGCGCCCGTCGAAGCCGCCGGCTATCAGCCGCTCCTTGTCGGCATCGTCCATGGCGTAGAGCGTGGTGCCGCCCTGGGTCAGGCGGTAGAGCGGCGGCTGCGCCAGGTAGAGCCGGCCGCTCTGGATCAGGCCGGGCATCTCGCGCCAGAAGAAGGTGATCAGCAGGGCCGCGATGTGGGCGCCGTCGACGTCGGCATCGGTCATCACGATCACTCGCTCGTAGCGCAGCTTCTCCAGCGAGAAGCTGGCCCGCTGGCCGCAGCCCAGCGCCTGGGTCAGGTCGCTGAGCTCCTGATTGTCCTTCAGCTTCTCGGCCGAGGCGCTGGCCACGTTCAGGATCTTGCCGCGCAGCGGCAGCACTGCCTGGGTTTCGCGGTTACGCGCCTGCTTGGCCGAGCCGCCGGCCGAATCGCCCTCGACGATGAAGATCTCGGTGTTGTCGGCCCTGGTCGAGCTGCAGTCGGCAAGCTTGCCCGGCAGGCGCAGGCGCCGGCTGGTTGCGGTCTTGCGGGTCTGCTCCTTCTGGGCCCGGCGGCGCAGCCGCTCCTCGGCATGCTCGATGGCATGCTCCAGCAGCAGACGCGCGCGCTCCGGCTCGGCCGCCAGCCAGTGCTCGAAGTGATCCTTGACCACGCCCTCGACCATGCGCTGGGCGCGGGTGGTGACCAGTTTCTCCTTGGTCTGCCCCTGGAACTGCGGGTCCTTGATGAAGATCGAGAGGTAGATCACCGCACCGGAGACCAGGTCCTCGGCGGTGACCACGCCGGCCTTCTTCTGGCCCAGCAGCTCGCCGTAGGCCTTGAGACCGCGGAGCAGGCCCTGGCGCAGGCCGGCCTCGTGCGTTCCGCCCTCGGGCGTCGGCACGGTGTTGCAGTAGGTGTGGACCTGGCCATCCTCGTCTAGCGGCCAGGCCAGCGCCCACTCCAGCCGGTCGGCACCGTCGCTGAGCTGCGCCTGGCCGGCGAAGGGCAGGGCGGTCACCTGCGGGCGCTCGCCCAGGACCTCGGCCAGCGAGTCGGCGAGGCCGTTCGGGAAGTGCAGCCGGGCCTCGGCCGGGGTCTTGTCGCCCTCTTTGATCAGGTCCGGCGCGCAGGACCAGCGGATCTCCACCCCGCGGAAGAGGTAGGCCTTGGAACGGGCCATGCGGTAGAGCCTGGCCGGCTCCAGCTTCAGGCCGGGATCGAAGATCTCGGTATCGGGCGTGAAGGTGATCGAGGTGCCGCGGCGATTGGGCGCCCCGCCGGCCGCCTGCAGCTTGCACTGCGGCTTGCCCTGGCGATAGCTCTGGGTCCAGAGCTGCTTGTCGCGGGCGACCTCGACGGTGAGTTCGGCGGCGAGCGCGTTCACTACCGAGAGGCCGACACCGTGCAGGCCGCCGGCGGTGGCATAGGCCTTGTCGGAGAACTTGCCGCCGGAATGCAGGGTGGTGAGGATCACCTCCAGCGCGGACTGCTTGGGGAACTTGGGGTGCGGATCAACCGGGATGCCACGGCCGTTGTCGACCACGGTGACGCGGTTGCCTTCCTCGAGGCGCAGCTCGATGCGGCTGGCGTGGCCGGCCACGGCCTCGTCCATCGCGTTGTCGAGCAGCTCGGCCACCAGGTGGTGCATGGCACGTAGATCGGTGCCGCCGATGTACATGCCCGGCCGGCGGCGCACCGGCTCCAGCCCCTCCAGGACCTCGATGTCCTTGGCGGAGTAGCCCGGCGTCTGACTCTGGTTGCTTGCGAAGAGATCCGACATGCCTTCAGATTTATAGAATGCGCTTTGAGCCTGGCAAGCGGTGCCGCGCTATGTTAGCGAAACCTAGTTCGTCGCAGCCGGGCAGCACGGCTGCCGCAGGGGAAGGTCCATGACTGACAGCGAGGAGATCCCCGTGAAGCCCCCGAAGGATGAACCGGCACTCAGGACCCTGGCGATGCCGGGTGACGCAAACCCGGCCGGCGACATCTTCGGCGGCTGGGTGCTGGCGCAGATGGACCTGGCCGGCGCCCTGCCGGCCGTGCGCCACGCCAAGGGCCGCGTCGTCACCGTCGCGGTTGAGGCCATGCGCTTTCACCAGCCCGTCTCCATCGGCGACCTGGTCACCTGCTACGCCAAGGTGACGCAGACCGGGCGCACCTCCATGCATGTCAAGATCGAGACCTGGGTCACCCGCCACCGCAATGGCGAGGAGGTGATGGTGACCGAGGGGACCTTCATCTACGTCGCCGTCGACGACAAGGGCCGCCCGCGTCCGCTGGCGGACTCGTCGGCTTAGGCGGCAGCAACGGAAGCCGGGACCGCGCCTTGTGATCAAACTCTTCACCGCCGACACGCCGCATGGCAACCGCGCCGCCATCATCCTGGAAGAGTGCGGTCTGGAGTACATGGTCAAGACGGTTGATCTGATGAAGGGCGAGCAGCGCGAGGCCACCTTCCTGAAGCTCAATCCGCGTGGCCAGATTCCCGTGGTGGTCGATACGCAAGAGCCGGCCGGCCCGAAGCTGGTGCTGGCCCAGTCGGGCGCCATCCTGCTGCACTTCGCGATGACCCGCAACGTGCTCTGGCCGGAGGATCCCCTGCAGCAGGCGCTCTGCCTGCAGTGGTTGATGCAAGCGGTCAGCGACATGTCAGGGCTGGCCGGTACTCTCTATGCACTGGAGAACTTTGTTCCAGAAAAATCAGAGAGTACCATCGAGTTCTTCACTGATCGCCTTGAGCCGAACCTGACCTACATCGAGGGGCGCCTGCACCAGTCGGAATATCTGGCCGGGCCGATCAGCATTGCCGACGTGGCGCTCTATCCGGTTCTCGTGCAGCGCAAGAAGACGCTCCGCGCCCTCGGCGATTTTGACGCCATCGAGGCCTGGATGGAGCGCATGGCAGCCCGCCCCGCGGTTGCCCGCGGGATGCGCGCGCACGAACGCGGCTAGCTCAAGTTAGGGCAGGGGGGCCAGACGCCGTTCCAGCATCATCACCTGCTTGCCATCGGCGGGGTTGATGCGGCTGGTGAGCGGGAGGAAGCCCATGGCCTTGTGGAAGGCCATCGACTGCGGGTTGGGCGGCACCTCGTTAACCTCGCAGCAGAGCCTGGGGAGGCCGGCTTCGCGGGCCCAGGCCGCCAGCGCCAGATAGAGCCGCCGGCCGTGCCCCTGGCCGCGCCCGGCGGCCTCCACCATCACCCGGTCGATGTAGAGGAAGGGCTCCTCCTGGGCATTGAACCAGGCGTAGTTGGTACTTTCGTAGGTCGAGCCCTTGGCGAAGGCGGTCAGCACCGCCCAGCGCTGGCCTGCGCCGGTGACCACGCCGGTCCAGGCGGTCCGGTCCACCAGGCGTTTCAGCGCCGGATCGTCCAGCCCGTTCACGGCGGGAACGCAGGCGTCGTTCAGGACGCGCAGCCAGGCCATGTCGCCGGGCTCGATCGGGCGGATGTCGTAAGTAGGCTCTTGCGCAGACATGGGCGCTCTATAGCGGCAGGCTCCCCTAACTTGGCAAGAGATTCGTTTTCCGGATCTAGCTCTTCGGCGCCAGCAGCGAGATCTCGTACCAGCTCTCTTCGCTGTTGCTTGCCGTGCCGGTGCTGCGGCAGCGATAGGTGGCATGCATCGCCAGACCCGGCGCGTTTTGTCCGGACCTGAGTCCGGCGATCAGCCCGGCCTGCATCTGGCAGGTCTCCAGCGTGTCGTAGGCGATCGGTGGCGTGGTGTAGTAGCACATCGCCGTCCCGACGCAGACCTTGATCAAGAGCTCGAACATCGTTCCGCACCTCTCCTGAATGCCGCATCCGCCGTCGTCGCTTCCCCCCCATGACTTGGCAGCGTGACTTTGCAGCGTGTGACAGAATGATGACATCTCGACGGGAGTCTGCAAATGCTCTCCTGGGTAGAATCGAAGAAAAATGCGCAATCGAACGAGAAAGAGGGGCCGCAGTCTTTCGACCGCAGCCCCCCTGCGTCCCCGGGCAGGTAGCCCGTTACAGCGGGGTCGGGCGGCTATGCGCCGGCCCGACCGAAGCGCCGTTAGACGGAGTAGTACATCTCGAACTCGACCGGGTGCGGGGTGTGCTCCAGCGCCCAGACCTCTTCCCACTTCAGCTCGAGGTAGCCCTCGATCTGGTCCTTGGTGAAGACGTCGCCGGCCAGGAGGAACTCGTGGTCGGCGGCCAGCGCCGTCAGGGCCTCACGCAGGCTGCCGCAGACCTGCGGCACTTCCTTCAGCTCCTCGGGCGGCAGGTCGTAGAGGTTCTTGTCCATCGGGTCACCCGGATGGATGCGTTTCGCGATGCCGTCCAGGCCGGCCATCAGCATGGCGGTGAAGGCCAGGTAGGGGTTGGCACCCGGATCGGGGAAGCGAATCTCGACGCGCTTGGCCTTCGGCGAGGAACCGAAGGGGATGCGGCAGGAGGCCGAGCGGTTGCGGGCGGAGTAGGCCAGCAGCACCGGCGCCTCGAACCCGGGGATCAGGCGCTTGTAGCTGTTGGTCAGCGGGTTGGTGAAGGCGTTGATGGTGCGGGCGTGCTTGATGATGCCGCCGATGTAGTAGAGCGCCATCTCCGACAGGCCCGCGTAGCCGTCACCGGCGAACAGCGGCTTGCCGTCCTTCCAGAGCGACTGGTGGCAGTGCATGCCCGATCCGTTGTCGCCCTTCACCGGCTTCGGCATGAAGGTCGCCGTCTTGCCGTAGGAGTGCGCCACGTTGTGCACCACGTACTTGTAGATCTGCATGTTGTCGGCGCACTTCAGGATGTCGTCGAAGCGCACGCCCAGCTCATGCTGGGACGGGGCCACCTCGTGGTGGTGCTTTTCCACCGGGACGCCCATCTCTTCCATCACCGTCACCATCTCGGCGCGCAGGTCGGTGCCGCTGTCGATCGGCGGGACCGGGAAGTAGCCGCCCTTGACCGGCGGACGGTGACCCATGTTGCCCTCTTCGTACTCGCGGCCCGTGTTGTAGGGGCCTTCCTCGGAATCGAACTGGAAGAAGGTCTTGTTCATGGAGACGCCGTAGCGGACGTCGTCGAACACGAAGAACTCGGCCTCGGGACCGAAGACCGCCTGGTCGGCGATGCCGGTCGAGCTGAGATAGGCCATCGACTTGCGCAGGGTCGAGCGCGGGTCGCGGTCGTAGTACTGCCCGGTGATCGGGTCGAGCACGTCGCAGACCAGGATCAGCTGCGGCTGGGCGGCAAAGGGGTCCATCACCGCGGTCGAGAGGTCGGGCTTGAGGCTCATGTCCGACTCGTTGATCGCCTTCCAGCCGGCGATCGAGGAGCCGTCGAACATGATGCCGTCGGTCAGCATCTCCTCGTCGACGGTGGAGATATGCTGCGCCACATGCTGCCACTTGCCACGCGGGTCGGTGAAGCGGAAGTCGACGTACTTAACGTCGTTCTCTTTCATCATTTCGAGGACGGTTTTGGGGTCGGACATAGTGCTCTGGTCCCTCTTCTTTGCCCCTTCGGGCGCTGTTGTCGGTTGGTTTATCGTTATTGTTGCGCGCGGTGAGTCGTCCCGGGCCTAGATGGCGTCGGGTCCGCGCTCACCGGTACGGATCCGGATTGCCTCGTCGACGGTGCTGACGAAGATCTTGCCGTCGCCGATGCGGCCCGTTCTGGCAGCCTGCTGAATGGCCTCGATCGCCCGCTCTACCAAACTATCGTCGATCACCACCTCGATCCGGACCTTCGGCAGGAAGTCGACGACGTACTCCGCGCCGCGGTACAGCTCCGTATGACCCTTCTGGCGACCGAAGCCCTTGGCCTCCGTCACCGTGATGCCCTTGATGCCGACGTCGTGTAGCGCTTCCTTCGCTTCGTCCAGTTTGAAGGGCTTGATGATGGCTTCTATCTTCTTCATGCGGCCTCTCGGTGATCTGCCGCATCCGGAGGGACACGGCCTGATGAACGATGGAAGTAAAGCAAGTTCCGTGCCACACCCGACGGATGGGGCGACGGCGCTTGCCAGCGACGATCCGGAGCGCAGGCGCGGCGCTCAAGTGAGCATCTGCGTATTTTATATGCAGAAACGTGCCTAGTTCTTTAGCAGGAATTGCCGGATCCGTTCCAGCGCCTCGGCGATGGCCGCTTCCGAGGCGGCATAGGAAAAGCGCAGATGGCCGGCGCCGGAAGCACCGAACCCCGTGCCGGCCAGGGTGGCGACCCCTGCTTCTTCCAGCAGCGCCGTTTCCAGCGCCTTGTCCTGCCACCCGGTGCCGCTGATCGAAGGGAAGGCGTAGAAGGCGCCGCCGGGGTCGACGGCCTCGACGCCGGGCAGTGCATTCAGACCGTCGACCAGCCGTCGGCGGCGGCTGGCGAAGGCGTCGCGCATGGTCGTCACGAAGTCCTGCGGCCCCTCAAGCGCGGCGATCCCGGCCCACTGCGTCGCCGCATTGACGCAGGAGTGCGCATTGATCGCAAGGCGCGTCACCCCCTCCACCATGGCCTTGGGCCAGAGGCCGTAGCCGAGCCGCCAGCCGGTCATGGCATAGGTCTTGGAGAAGCCGTCCAGCAGGATCAACTGCTCCTCGATCCCGGGCTGGCCCAGGAAGCTGCAGTGTTCGGCACCGTCATAGAGCAGCAGGCTGTAGATCTCGTCGGCCAGCAGCGCGGTCTGCGGGTTGTCGGCGATCACGCGGGCGATCCTCTCCACCGCCGCGCGGCCGGTCACGCCGCCGGTGGGGTTGCCGGGCGTGTTGACGATGACCAGGCGTGTCTTCGGCGTGATCCGCTCGGCCAGGGCGTCGGGATCGACGGCGAAGCCGTTGGCCTGGGTCAGTGGCAGGGGCACCGGACGAGCGCCGCAGAAGTCGACCAGGCTGCGATAGATCGGGAAGCCGGGGTCGGGGTAGATCACCTCGTCGCCGGGCTCCACCAGGGCCAGGAAGGCGAAGAACATGGTGACCTTGCCGCCGGGCACCACGATGATGCGCTCGGGATCGGCCTCCTGGCCGTGGCGGCGCGTCAGGTCGGCGGCGATGGCCTCGCGCAGCGGCAGGATGCCGTTGGCCGGGGTATAGCCGTGCTGGCCGTCGCGCAGTGCCTTCACCGCAGCCTCGACGATGTGGTCCGGGGTGGGGAAGTCCGGCTGGCCGATCGACAGGCTGATGATGTCGCGCCCCTGGCGGCGCAAGGCCTCCGCACGGGCCAGGACCTGGAAGGCGCTCTCGGTGCCGAGTCGCTGAAGGGAAGCGGAAACCTGCATCGTCGTTCCTCTTGGTCGTCCTCTCGTATGCGGGGCCTTCGTTCCGGCCTCCTGAGCGCTTGGTCCCACAGGAAGCGCGAGCCTGCAAGGGACGCCGGTCGTCCCCCTGGTCGCCCCCCTGGTCGCGCCCTTGGTCGAGCCCCTTGACGTGGACCGCCGCGAGGCGGCATATAGCGGCCTCTTTTCCGGCGGATGACAATCGCCCGGATCGACCTTGTGGTGGCTGTAGCTCAGTTGGTCAGAGCATCGGATTGTGATTCCGAGGGTCGTGGGTTCAAGTCCCATCAGCCACCCCATATCTTTCAGGAATGACGGAGGCCCAGGGCCTTTTGCGGCCGAGGCTTCCGCGCGCCCCATCGGAGGAAGGCTTGGCATGACGCAGTCCCTGAAGCAGCGGCTCTTGGCCGGCGAGACGATTGTCGGCTGCTGGCAGATGACGGCCTCGCCGATCGCAGCGGAGATCATGGGCCAGGCCGGCTACGACTGCTGCATGATCGACATGGAGCACGGTCCCGGCTCCTACCTCGACGCTCTGGCGGCCATGCAGGCGCTCTCCGGCACGCCCTGCCAGCCGCTGATCCGTGTCCCCTTCATGTCGCGCGTCGAGATCAAGCGCGCACTGGATATCGGCGCCGTCGGCGTGATGTCACCCTCGGTCAACACCGCAGAAGAGGCGCGCGAGGCCGCCGGTGCCTGCCGCTATCCGCCTGTCGGTCACCGCGGCGTCGCCGCGACCGTCGTGCGCGGCGCGCGCTACGGCAAGGGCTGGCAGGACTACATGGAACGCTCCGACCGCGAGGTGCTCTGCATCTGCCAGATCGAGACCCGCGAGGCGGTGGAGAACGTCGAGGCGATCGCGGCAGTCGAAGGCGTCGACATGCTCTTCATCGGCCCGATGGACCTCTCGGCCGACATGGGCCTGCTCGGCCAACCCGATCACCCGGAGGTCGACGAGGCCATGCGCCGCGTCGCCGCCGCCGCGAAGGCCAACGGCAAGACGCTCGGCAGCATCCTGACCGCTGCGCGCGACGTGAAGGTTCTGCGCGAAGCCGGCTACACCATGATCATGGCCGACGCCGACACCACCCTGTTGCGCGACGGCGCGGCCGCGAGCCTGCAGCGCCTGCGCGCCAGCTAGGCGGACCGACGCACCATGGCGGGGCCGCGCTCCGATCCCGCGTTGCTGACCGTGGCGCAGATGGGCGCGGCGGACCGCGGGGCGATGTCCGCCGGCGTCGCAGGCCAGGTGCTGATGGACCGGGCGGGCTTCTCCGTCGCCGAGGCGATCATCCGCCACTATGCCCCGCAGAAGGTCGCGGTCTTCTGCGGGCCCGGCAACAATGGCGGCGACGGCTTCGTGGCTGCCCGCTACCTGGCCGAAGCCGGCTGGCCGGTCACCCTCTACAGCCTGAAGGATCCCGCCGCCTACAAGGGCGATGCGGCCTATCACGCGCGCCTCTGGACCGGCAAGGTCTTGCCGGCGACCGAGGCTCAGCTCGAAGGCGTCGGCCTGATCGTCGATGCGCTCTTCGGCGCCGGTCTCGACCGGCCGCTGGCGGGCCTGGCTGCGCGTCTGGTCGGCGCCTGGGAGGCGGCCTCGGCGGAGGTGGTGGCGGTCGACGTGCCCAGCGGTCTGGACGGCGACAGCGGACAGGTGCTGGGCGGTATCTGTTGCCCGGCGGCGATGACGGTCACCTTCTGCCGCTTGAAGCCAGGGCATCTGCTGCAGCCGGGCCGCCGCTATTGCGGCGCCCTGCGCCTGGCCGACATCGGTATTCCCGACAGCGTGGTGGCCGCCCAGAACCCGGAGATCTTCCAGAACGGGCCGGCGCTCTGGGGAGGGGCGCTGCGCTGGCGCAACGAGGAGAGCCACAAGTACAGCTTCGGCTCGCTGCTGATCCGCGGTGGCGCGGAGATGACCGGTGCCGGCCGCCTGGCCGCACGCGCGGGCTTGCGGGTCGGCTGCGGCCTTGTGACCCTGGCCGCTCCGCGGGCTAGCCTGCCGATCTATGCCCTGGCCGGTGCGGCCATCATCCTGGCGCCGGTCGAGACGCCGGAGGAGTGGGAAGCGCGGCTGAAGGAGCGGCGCATCACCGCCATCCTGATAGGGCCGGGCAACGGTGCCGACCTGGCGACCCACCGGGCGGCGCTGGCCGCACTCGACAGCGGCAAGGCCTGCCTGCTGGACGCCGACGCGCTGACCGTATTCGCCGGTGCGGCGGAGAGCTTGGCTGCGGCGCGGCAGGGACCGCTGGTGGTAACACCGCACGAGGGCGAGTTCGCTCGGCTCTTTCCCGATCTCGAGGGCACGCGGGTGCAGCGGGCCCGGGCCGCGGCAAAAGCGCTTGGTGGCGTGGTGGTGCTGAAGGGCAGCGACAGCATCATCGCAGCACCCGACGGCCGCCTCGCGATCAACTGCAATGCCTCGCCCGGCCTGGCGATCGCGGGGGCAGGGGATGTCTTGAGCGGACTCACTGCTGGCTTGCTAGCACAGGGAGTTCCGCCCTTTGAGGCTGCAGCCGCCGCGGTGTGGATACACGGTGCCGCCGCCGGCGAGCAGGTGGCGGGCCTCATCGCCGACGATCTGCCCGATCGGCTGCCGGCGATCCTCTCCGAACTTCGGCATTTGGACAATCGGCCTTGAATCCCCAAGCCCAGGTGATCTAGCCTCCGCGGCGTAGCGGAGGTCCCGCCGGTTGAGATCACCATGGGGCAAGAGATCACCGAGGCGGCGACGAAAATTGACCGTTTGAAAAGCGGTTAGGTCGAGGTCTTTAGCGCATGAAGCAGGTGCGAAACGATCAGCGTTCTGGCACGGCTGTAGGCAAGGTCAGGGCCGGTGCGCTCTACCGTGCGCGCCTGCCCGACGGAACGGTGGAAACCGTGCTGGTGCACTCGGTGCGCGAAGATCTGACCGGCATCGTCCATGTCCGCTACGACCTCTTCAAGGATCGTCCGCAGATGCTGCGCCGCCGCGTCGGCCCGCGCATCCTCAGCCTCTCCGCCTTCCGTCAGCGCTATCGCGAGGAGGTCTCGCTGCCTGGATCGCTGGCAGCGGAATAGGTCTTACCTCCCCGTCGGGTCTTCCTGTGTGCCGCGCTGGTCTGCTAGACAGATGAAGCGACAAAAAGCCGTGCAGGAGAGGACCGTCAACGATGTCTTCGGTGACAAGAGCGTCGGCCAGCCAGGTGCCTGGCCTGGAGAGCGAAACCAATAAGCTGACTCTTTTGAAGGCGTTGGAGCGCAAGGTTCTCTGGCTTTCGGCCTGGACCATCCACAATGCCAATCACCTGCGTCCCTCGCGCGACGGCCTGAAGGTCGGCGGGCACCAGGCTTCCTCGGCCTCCCTGGCCACCCTGATGACCGCGCTCTACTTCGACATCCTCGAGGCCGAGGACCGGGTCGCGGTGAAGCCGCACGCCAGCCCGGTCTATCACGCCATCCAGTATCTGCTGGGCAAGCAGAGCCGCGAGAAGCTGGAGAATTTCCGCTCGCTGGGCGGGGCGCAATCCTATCCCTCGCGCACCAAGGACAGCGACGACGTCGACTTCTCCACCGGCTCGGTCGGCCTGGGCGTGGCGCTGACCGCCTTTGCCAGCCTGGTGCAGGACTACGTCTCGCTGAAGGACTGGCTGCCCGAGGGGCGGCGCACCGGGCGCATGGTGGCGCTGGTCGGCGACGCCGAGCTCGACGAGGGCAATGTCTTCGAGTGCATGATGGAGGGCTGGAAGCACGACCTGCGCAACACCTGGTGGGTGATCGACTACAACCGCCAGAGCCTCGATGCCGTGGTCAACGACCGCCTCTTCGGCCAGATCGACCGCATCTTCGGCGCCATGGGCTGGGAGGTCGAGACCCTGAAGTACGGCAAGCGGCTGGAACGGGCCTTTGCCAAGCGCGGCGGTGATCAGCTCAGGCGCTGGATCGACGACTGTCCCAACTCGCTCTATTCGGCGCTGACCTATCAGGGTGGTGCTGCCTGGCGGCGCCAGCTCCTGGCCGATATCGGCGACACCGGCGGGATCAAGGCCCTGCTGGACGAGGAGGATGACGAGAGCCTCGGCCTGCTGATGACCAACCTGGCCGGCAACGACATGGACTCGGTGCTGGAGGCCTTCGAGAAGCGCCGCTCGGTGGAGCAGCCGACCTGTTTCCTGGCCTACACCATCAAGGGCTACGGCCTGCCCTTCGCCGGGCACAAGGACAACCACGCCGGTCTGATGAACGAGGCCCAGATGGAGGTCTTCCGCGCTCGACACGAGATCCCGACCGGTCAGGAGTGGGAGCCCTTCGCCGGCATGGAGGAGCAGGCCGAGGCCTTGCGGCGCTTCCTGGTTCAGGTGCCGATGGCCGCCAGGGACCGCCAGCTCAAGGCGGCGGCCGTGCCGGTGCCGGCCGACTTCCCGCTGCCGCGCGCCGAGACCCTCTCGACCCAGGCGGGCTTCGGCCAGATCATGGGCGAACTGGCCAAACAGGACAGCCTGCTGGCGGACCGCCTGATCACCACCTCGCCGGACGTGACCGTCTCGACTAACCTCGGCGCCTTCGTGAATCGCCGCGGCATCTTCGATCGCCGCCCGCGCGAGGACACCTTCAAGGAGCAGAAGGTGGTCTCGGCACAGCGCTGGTCGATGTCGCCGCAGGGCCAGCACATCGAGCTGGGCATCGCCGAGCACAACCTCTTCGGCATGCTGGCCGCACTCGGCCTCTCGCACAGCCTGTTCGGCTGCCGCCTGCTGCCGGTGGGCACGCTCTATGACCCCTTCATCCAGCGCGGCTTGGACGTGCTGAACTATGCCTGCTATCAGGACGCCCGCTTCCTGGTGGTGGCGACGCCATCGGGCATCACCCTGGCGCCGGAGGGCGGGGCGCACCAGTCGATCTCCACTCCGCTGATCGGCATGGCGCAGGACAAGCTGGCCTACTTCGAGCCGGCCTACGTCGATGAGCTCTCGGTGCTGATGGAATGGTCCTTCGACTACATGCAGCGTGATGGGGCAGGGCGGGGCGACAGCGTCTGGCTGCGCGACAAGGACGGCGGTTCCGTCTACCTGCGCCTCTCGACCCGCGCCATCGCCCAGCCCGAGCGCAGCCTCAGCGAGGCCGAGCGGGAGAACATCGTCGCCGGAGGCTACTGGCTGCGCCGGCCGGCCGAGGGCGCGGGCCTGGCGATCGTGGCGACCGGTGCGGTGATGCCGGAGGCACTGGAGGCCTGGCAGGCGCTGCAGGAGGACCTGCCGGGCGCGGGCCTGCTGGCGGTCACCTCGCCGGACCGGCTGAATGCCGAGTGGCAGGCGGCGCAGCGCAGCCGCCGTGCCGGGCAGAGCGGCGCGCTCAGCACCATCGAGACCTTGCTGGCACCGCTCGCTGCCGACGCCGGCCTGGTCACCGTGCTGGACGGCCATCCCGCGACCCTGGGCTGGATCGGCGGCGTGCGCGGCCAGATGTTGGAGCCGCTGGGGGTCGAGCACTTCGGCCAGTCCGGCGACATTCCCGACCTCTACCGCGCCTACGGGCTGGACAGCGAGGCGATCCTCGATGCCTGCGCCGCGGTGCTGCTTCGCCGTGCCGGACGCTGAGCCGATGGCCTTTTCCCGGCTGTCGGGACGGGGTGCGGCGCAACGCTAGCCACTTTTCTCTTGGCAGCCGCGCGACGCCTGCGATACACGGGCGCTTCGCGCGTGCCGCCTGCGGGCGTGGCGGAATTGGTAGACGCGCCAGGTTTAGGTCCTGGTGAGGCAACTCGTGGGGGTTCAAGTCCCTCCGCCCGCACCAAGTCTCCGCCAGCTCCGGCGTCGGGACGAGAGCGCGCAAACGAACAGCAAACTTCTTCGCAAGAGAGCCGAGCGTCAGCATGCAAGTCACTGAAACGCAGTCCGAAGGGCTGCAACGCACCTTCGAGATCACCGTCCCCGCAGGCGACATCCAGAGCCGCGTCGACAGCAAGCTGGCGGAGCTGGCGAAGACCGTCAACCTGCCGGGCTTCCGTCCGGGCAAGGTTCCCGTGGCCCTGATGAAGCAGCGCTATGGCCAGTCGGTCATGGGCGAGGTGCTGGAGCAGACCGTCAACGAGTCGACCCAGCAGGCCATGAACGACCGCGAGCTGCGCCCGGCCGGCCGGCCGAAGGTCGAGATCGTCAGCTTCGAGGACGGTCAGGACCTGACCTATAAGGTCGAGGCCGAGATCCTGCCCGAGGTGGAGCCGATGGACTTCACCACCCTGGAGCTGGAGCGCCTGGTGATCGAGGTCAGCGAGGAGCAGTTGACCGAGGCCCTGCAGCGCATCGCCGACCACAACAAGACCTCCAAGGACCTGGACGAGCCGCGCCCGGCTGAGAGCGGCGACCTGGTCACCATCGACTTCGAGGGCACCGTTGACGGCGAGGCCCGCGAGGGTATGAAGGGCGAGGACATGCGCCTGGAGCTGGGCTCCGGCCACTTCATCCCCGGCTTCGAGGACCAGCTCATCGGCGCCTCGGCGGACGAGGAGCGCGAGGTGACGGTGACCTTCCCGGAGGCCTATCCGGCCGAGGATCTGCAGGGCAAGGAAGCGGTCTTCAAGGTCAAGGTGAAGAAGATAGAGGAAAGCGTTGCGCTGCCGCTCGACGACAGCCTGGCCCAGGCCGTGGGCGAGGAGACGATCGAGAGCCTGCGCGGGCGCGTTCGCGAAGGCATGGAGCGCGAGCTCGAAGGGGTCACCAAGAACCATCTGAAGCGCAAGGTGCTGGATCGCCTGGCCGAAGGACATGATTTCCCGGTGCCTCCGGGCATGCTTGAGGCCGAGTTCAACGCGATCTGGGAGCAGATCGAGCACGACCGCGAGCACGGCCACCTCGACGAGGAGGACAAGGACAAGAGCGAGGAAGAGCTGAAGGCGGACTATGGCAAGATCGCCGAACGCCGCGTGCGTCTTGGCCTGCTGCTCTCCGAGATTGCCCAGCGCAACGACATCCAGGTCAGCCCCGACGAGCTGAACCAGGCGGTGATGGCCGAGGTGCGCCGCTACCCCGGTCAGGAGCAGCAGGTGATCGAGTATTTCCGCAACTCGCAGGAGGCGCTGGCCAACCTGCGCGCGCCGATCTTCGAGCAGAAGGTGATCGACCACATTGTCGAGCAGGCCCAGGTGACCGACCGCAAGGTCTCTCGCGAGGAGTTCCAGGCCGAGGTCGAGGCCGAGGACGCCAAGGAGAGCTCGGAAGAGAGCGCCAGCTAGCGCTCGCTCTCCGGTCCGACGGCCTGGTCGATTCAATCGGTCGCAGTCCGCGTTGCCCGGCCGTTCTGGAGGGACTACCCAGGGCGGCCGGCAGTGGGCTGACAGGCAACCTCGGGGTCGGACGGTTTGACTCGCCAGAGGAGGGGTGACTGAGGCCGGGTCAGCGCCTATGTGATGAGAGACACGTGTCAGATCCCCGGAAGCAAGCGGTGGCCCGGAGATCCCAAGGCAGGAGACAGCGATGCGCGACCCGCACGACCTATACATGAACACCCTGGTGCCGATGGTGGTGGAGCAGACCAACCGCGGCGAACGGGCCTACGACATCTATTCCCGCCTGTTGAAAGAGCGGATCATTTTCCTCACGGGTCCGATCTTCGATCAGGTTTCCAGCCTGATCTGCGCCCAGCTCCTGCACCTGGAATCGGAGAACCCGAAGAAGGACATTGCCTTCTACATCAACTCGCCGGGCGGCGTGGTCTCGGCCGGCCTCGCCATGTACGACACCATGCAGTACGTGCGCTGCGAGGTCTCGACCGTCTGTATCGGTCAGGCCGCTTCCGCCGGCTCGCTGCTGTTGATGGCCGGCGCCAAGGGCAAGCGCTTCGCCCTGCCCAACGCCAAGATCATGATCCATCAGCCTTCTGGCGGCTATCAGGGCCAGGCGACCGACATCGAGATCCACGCGCGCGAGATCATCAAGACCCGCGAGCGGCTGAACGAGCTCTATGCCGACCACACTGGCCAGGACGTCGACACCATCGCCGACGCGATGGAGCGTGACCGCTTCATGACGCCCGAGGAGGCGCTGGCCTTCGGGCTGATCGACGAGGTGGTGACAAATCGACCCGAGATGTCGGAGGAGGAGACCGCGAAGGAGAGCTGAACGTCGGGGTACAAATCCGCGTGACAGCAAGCGATTCCGGGCCTCGGACGGGGGCCCGGATCACAGCGCTGGACGACATTGCGTCAGCTCTGTTGCAGTTTTGTCATTGTGCGGCCCGATAGCCTCCGTCTAACATTCCACGATGCCTGCCAAACAGGCCTAGGAAGCGACGAGTATGACCAAGTCCAGCAGCGGCGATCCGAAGAACACCCTTTACTGCTCTTTCTGCGGCAAGAGCCAGCACGAGGTTCGCAAACTGATCGCGGGTCCGACCGTGTTCATCTGCGATGAGTGCGTCGACCTCTGCACCGAGATCATTCGCGAGGAGCACAAGACCACCCTGGTGAAGTCGCGTGACGGCGTGCCGACCCCGCGCGATATCAACAAGGTCTTGGACGACTATGTGATCGGGCAGGACCATGCCAAGCGCGTGCTCTCCGTCGCCGTGCACAATCACTACAAGCGCCTAGCGCACAGCTCCAAGCACAACGACGTCGAGCTGGCGAAGTCCAACATCCTGCTGGTTGGGCCGACCGGCTGCGGCAAGACCCTGCTGGCTCAGACCCTGGCGCGCATCCTGGACGTGCCCTTCACCATGGCCGACGCCACCACCCTGACCGAAGCGGGCTATGTCGGTGAGGACGTCGAGAACATCATCCTGAAACTGCTGCAGGCAGCCGACTACAACGTCGAGCGCGCGCAGCGCGGCATCGTCTATATCGATGAGGTCGATAAGATCAGCCGCAAGTCCGACAACCCCTCGATCACCCGCGACGTCTCGGGCGAGGGCGTGCAGCAGGCGTTGCTGAAGATCATGGAGGGCACGGTCGCCTCGGTGCCGCCGCAGGGCGGACGCAAGCATCCCCAGCAGGAGTTCCTGCAGGTGGACACGACCAACATCCTCTTCATCTGTGGCGGCGCCTTCGCCGGGCTGGAGCGGATCATCTCCATGCGCAACAAGGGCTCCTCGATCGGCTTCGGTGCCGATGTGCGCGCCCCGGACGAGCGCTCCACCGGCGAGATCCTCTCCGAGGTCGAGCCCGAGGATCTGCTGAAGTTCGGCCTGATCCCGGAATTCATCGGCCGCTTGCCGCTGATCGCCACTCTGAAAGACCTCGATACCGACGCTCTGGTCTCGATCCTGACCGAACCGAAGAACGCCCTGGTCAAGCAGTACCAGCGCCTCTTCGAGATGGAGAACGTCTCCGTCGAGTTCACCGAGGACGCCCTGGTGGCGATCGCCGAGAAGGCTATCGCCCGCAAGACCGGCGCCCGCGGCCTGCGCTCGATCATGGAGGACATCCTACTCGACTCGATGTTCGAGCTGCCCGGCCTCCAGGGCGTCGAGGAAATCGTGATAAACCGCGAGGTGGTGGAGGGCAGGGCTCAGCCGCTCTACATCTACGCCGAGCGGCGCGAGGACGTGGAACAGAGCGCCTGAACCGGCGCCCGGCAGGTTAGACAAATCGGGCTCCCCGATTCGGACCTTGCCTGAACTGTTGCCAGAGCCCGGACGGCAAGAGTCGTAGCCCCTCGGTCGCTACGGCCTTCGCCGGCCGTCCGGCCGGAAGACATCCCACTGCAGGCACAGGTGTGCGCAGGCCGCCACCGGTCATGTGGGGTAGCAGACCCATCGATGGCTTTTCGGCGCGGTATAATTTTGTGCCGCGGCGTTAAAGCCCTTGGTCTGCGTTCGGCGGCTCGTCAGACTTGAAACATTCCGTGTGAGGGCAGGCTTGAAAGCTGGCCCGGCGCAGCCAAACTCAAGATCCGTCGGATCGCCTGAGTGACGGGGATCCGTTCTCCAGGGGCGCCGCAGGACTGCAGTCGGGCCCAAGACAGAAGTGAGGCACTATGCTCGATATCTCAAAAGGCACTGTCTTTCCGGTTCTTCCGCTTCGAGACATTGTCGTGTTCCCCCACATGATCGTCCCGCTCTTCGTCGGCCGCGAGAAGTCCGTGCGCGCGCTGGAAGACGTGATGAAAGACGACAAGCAGATCCTGCTGGTCACCCAGAAGAACGCCGCCGAGGACGACCCCACGGCCTCCGACATCTACACCGTCGGCACCGTCGGCACGGTCCTGCAGCTGCTGAAGCTGCCCGACGGCACCGTGAAGGTGCTGGTCGAGGGCGTGCAGCGCGCCCGCATCCTGCGCTTCACCGAGAACGCCGAGTTCTTCCAGGCAGAGGCGGAGCTGCTGGACGAAGAGGAGGGTGACACCCAGGAGCTCGATGCCCTGATGCGCACCGTCGTCGGGCAGTTCGAGCAGTACATCAAGCTGAACAAGAAGATCCCGCCGGAGGTGCTGGTGTCGGTCAACCAGATCGACGAGCCCAGCAAGCTGGTGGACACCATCGCCTCCCACCTCTCGCTGAAGATCCACGACAAGCAGGAGTTGCTGGAGACCGACTCCATCGCCGCGCGCCTGGAGCGCGTCTACGGCTTCATGGAGTCTGAGATCGGCGTGCTGCAGGTCGAGAAGCGTATCCGCAGTCGGGTCAAACGGCAGATGGAGCGCACCCAGCGCGAGTACTATCTGAACGAGCAGATGAAGGCCATTCAGAAGGAGCTGGGCGAGGGCGAGGACGGTCGCGACGAGATCGCGGAGCTGGAAGAGAAGATCCGCAAGACTCGCTTTACCAAGGAGGCGCGCGAAAAGGTCCAGGCCGAGGTCAAGAAGCTTCGGACCATGAGCCCGATGTCGGCCGAGGCGACGGTGGTGCGCAACTACCTCGACTGGATGCTCTCAATCCCCTGGAGCAAGCCCTCGCGGGTGAAGAAGGATATCCGCGCCGCGCAGGAGATCCTGGATGCCGATCACTATGGCCTGGAGAAGGTCAAGGAGCGCATCCTAGAGTACCTCGCCGTGCAGCAGCGCATGAAGAAGATCAAGGGTCCGATCCTCTGCCTGGTCGGTCCCCCGGGCGTCGGCAAGACCTCGCTCGGCAAGTCGATCGCGCGGGCTACGGGCCGCAACTTCGTGCGGATGAGCCTCGGCGGTGTGCGCGACGAGGCCGAGGTGCGCGGGCACCGGCGGACCTACATCGGCTCCATGCCCGGCAAGGTCATCCAGGGCATGAAGAAGGCAAAGTCCTCGAACCCGCTGTTCCTGCTGGACGAGATCGACAAGCTCGGCAACGATTGGCGCGGCGACCCCTCCTCGGCACTGCTCGAGGTGCTGGATCCGGAGCAGAACTCCACCTTCAACGACCACTACCTGGAGGTGGACTACGACCTCTCCGACGTGATGTTCGTCACGACGGCGAACTCGCTGCGCATGCCCCAGCCGTTGCTGGACCGCATGGAGATCATCCGCCTGCCGGGCTACACCGAGGACGAGAAAGTCGAAATCGCCAAGCAGCACCTGGTGACCAAGGTGCTGAGCGACAACGGTATGAGCGAGGCCGAGTGGTCGATCTCCGACGACGCGCTGCGCGACCTCATCCGCTACTACACGCGTGAGGCCGGCGTGCGTAACCTGGAGCGCGAGCTCGCCAACCTGGTGCGCAAGGCGGTGAAGGAGATCGCGCTAGACAACGCCGAGACGATCAAGGTCACCCGCCGCAACCTCGGCAAGTTCGCCGGCGTCCGGCGCTATCGCTTCGGCCAGGCCGAGGCGGAGGACCTGGTCGGCGTCTCCACCGGTCTGGCCTGGACCGAGGTCGGCGGCGAGCTGCTGTCGATCGAGGCGGTGCCGGTGCGCGGCAAGGGCAAGGTGGTCTCGACCGGCAAGCTCGGCGACGTGATGAAGGAGTCGATCCAGGCGGCCGAATCCTACGTGAAGAGCCGTGCGGTCGACTTCGGCATCAAGCCGACCATCTTCGAGCGCAAGGACATCCACGTCCATCTGCCCGAGGGTGCGACGCCGAAGGACGGCCCCTCGGCCGGGATCGCCATGGTGACGGCGATAGTCTCCTGCCTGACCGGCGTGCCGATCCGCAAGGAGGTGGCGATGACCGGCGAGGTGACCCTGCGCGGTCGCGTACTGCCGATCGGCGGCCTCAAGGAGAAACTGCTGGCGGCGCTTCGCGGCGGCCTGGAGAAGGTGCTGATCCCGCGCGACAACGAGAAGGATCTGGCCGACATTCCGGACAACGTGAAGAAGGGTCTGGAGATCGTGCCGGTCTCGGTGGTTGACGAGGTGCTGGCGCACGCGCTGACCAAGCCGCTCGAGCCCATCGAGTGGGACGAGACGGAAGAGGAGCTGCCCCCGAGCAAGTCCGATGCGGACAGCGAGACGGGCGTCTTGACGCACTGATCCGGGTCGGGCCTGGCATTCGCCGGGCCGATCCCGTACCTGAAACCAGGGGCCCCGGTTCCGCACGCGACGGATCGGGGCCTCTCTTTTTTCGGGGGAAGGCCAGTCCCGGCGAGCACTGGTCTTCGTCGAGGGGGCGCCCCCATATCGAAAGAGACGAGACCGCACGGCGAGACCAATGCCCAGCCACAGTGAACAGAAACTCATGCCCTACACGCCCCAGCAGCTCTTCGAGCTGGTGGTGGATGTGGAGCGCTATCCGGAGTTCCTGCCCTGGTGTCTGGCCGCCAGGATCCGCCAGCGCGCCAGCGACAGCATCACCGCCGACCTGGTGATCGGCTTCAAGCTGGTGCGGGAGCGCTTCACCAGCCTGGTCGCCTTTGACCGCGACCAGCTTCTGGTAAAGACCCGGAACGTGCAGGGGCCTTTCCGCCACATGCGCAGCGACTGGGCCTTCAAGCAACACGACGAGGGCTGTCTGGTAGACTTCTCGGTCGAGTTCGAGTTCCGCTCCCGCGTGCTGCAGAAGCTGATCCAGGGCCTCTTCGAGGAGGCCGTGCGCCGCATGGTGGCGGCCTTCGAGGCCCGTGCCGTGGCGCTCTACGGCACGCGTGGCGAGGAAGCCATCGATCTTCGCTACTGACCGCAACGGCCGGAGCTGTTAGCGTCTGCCCCCACAAGCCAGACTGAAGGGAGGTTCCTTGCGATGCGTCGACTGTTCCTTGCAAGCCTGCTCACCGTCGCGATGGCGGCACCGGCTGCCGCCGATGACCTGGACCTGGGCCGCACCCTGGTCAGTGAGCTCTTCGGTGCGGTTCGTGCCGACAACGAGAAGGTTATCGACGCGAAGGTCGCGGACGGACTCCAGTTGGTCTATTCCTCCGGTGCCCTGGATCACAAGGCGGCGCTGAAGCAACTCGGCGACCTCAAGATCGAGGGCGCACCGGTTTTCTCCGACTGGCAGGTGACGCGTGAAGGGCCGACCGTGGTGGTCACCTACAAGCTCGCGGCGAGCGAGATGCTGGACGGCAAGCGCACCGACGATGCGCCAGCACCGCGCATGTCCGTCTTCCTGATGACGCCAGAAGGCTGGCAGCTCATCGCGCACGCCAACTTCAAGGTCGCGGAGTAGCCTGCAACGACGTTCGGCCGGGAGAAAGTGCGGTCGGAGTCGGCCTGCGTCATGGCCGTTCGTCGCCGGCCGCTGATGCCGCGATATCGAGGATATGCAGGCTGAAGGCGTCGTCTTCGCCCTCCAGTAGCTTGGGCAACTGGCCGCGGAAATCGTCGCGCTGGCACCATTCGCTCATGTCGTCCTCCCAGGATTGCCAGCGCCGCTTGGCCTCGCCCTCCATGCCGTCGTGGTAAAGGATGATGTAGGCCTTCTCGAAGAGGGACACGAGCATGCGAAAGAGGATGTCCCTCCGCTCGCGCTGCTCTTCGGTGAAGGCACTGTGGTCTACGCTGTTGCGGAACAGCAGGAGATCGGCGTTCTCCAGGGCCAGACGCAGGAAGTTGTCGTATTCCTCCGAAAGCTGGCGGTGCATGGCGCTGATTCCGGCGGCGCGCTGCTTGCGTTGTTCGTAGATGAAGACGAATATCGCCGCTGGAAAGCCAAGTATGGTGACGAGGTAGCTCAGGACCTCCAGGATAGACATTCTTCTCCCCGCTCCCTTTACGTAAAATCGCCACGCTCAAAACCACTCTATCGCCGGGCCGGCGCGTAGGTGGAAAGGTGACATCCCGCAAGCCTGGGCCCTACCTACTTGTCACTATTGACGGCGCGCCCATGGTACCCGTCCGCTACCACCCTTTTCTTTTTCCGCTAGCCGACCAGCGCTAGCACGCAGCGCCGGGGCAGGGAAGGGGACTTGCATTCCAGCCCCCTGAAGCTGGTCTTGTCTTGCCGGCAATCTTCGCAATGCATCTGGGATAAGTCACAAAATTTCTGTGACGTTTCAGTTTAGTTCGCCGCGTCCTAAATCGCATTTTTGCTGCGATGCAGCAGATATATCACCGCGATTGCAATAGGTTGTGGAGGAATTGCGATGTTTAGCACTTGATCAAGGCTGCTTGACTTAACGGAAAAGACCCGCGTAGAGTTCGGAAAACACACGAAGTTAACAAACGCCGTTTTGGACCGCACGGGCAGCACGCAATTCGCGTGCCATCGTGGTGTCTGCGCGGCAAACCTGGGAGGATATGGATGTTCGCAGTACCGAAGAATCCGATCTATAAGTCCGTCTCGCGTCGCCGATTCCTGGAGTTGGGCGGGGGCGTAGCCACGGCTATGGGTGCAGGCTCGCTGGCGGTGGGAATGAACTCTCTCATCACCAGGACCCC
Organism: Rhodospirillaceae bacterium N.6G; assembly: GCA_046233115.1. Classification (GTDB taxonomy): domain Bacteria; phylum Pseudomonadota; class Alphaproteobacteria; order Kiloniellales; family JACOMY01; genus JACOMY01. The sequence continues at coordinate 43,939 of JBJXHM010000005.1, forward strand.
GGTGATGGCGCAGTCGTCAGACGATGCGAAGTGGAAGCAGTATGCCGGCTCCAAGCTGGTGTTCATGTCGGAAAACACGCCGCCGTCCTTCGCCATTCGCGACAACCTTAAAGCGTTCTATGACCTGACCGGCATCGAGGTCGAGATCCTCACGGACGATCTGCCGGTGGTGCAGCAGAAGGTCGGCATCGACCTGCGCGGCGGCAATGCTGACTTCCAGCTCAACTACGTGCAGGACAAGCCGATCGGCGCGCCCTTCGCGGACTTCTACGAGGACCTGCTGAAGTACAGCACCGATGACACCCTGCCGCTGGACCCCGAGGGCTATGCCGAGGAGGTCTGGTTCGAGAACTTCCTGCTGGCCTGCGGCGTCTACTACGAGCCGGGCCGGGTCGTGGCCTTCCCCTACGACTGCGCGGTCGCCTGCACCTTCTATCGCCAGGATCTCTTCGAGAAGCTCTCCAAGGATTTCGAGGGCGACTACGGCTATCCGATGGAGTTCACGAACGAGACGACCTGGAAGAACGTCTACGACTTCGCGGCCTTCTTCAAGAAGATGCGCGAGGCGGGCAACAAGGACATCCCCTACGGCTATGCCCAGCATCAGGGATCCTTCGCCTGGACCACGCAGCTCGACATCCAGCGCATGCTCTTCGCGCACGGCCGCTGGAACGAGTTCGACATCGACGACAAGCTCGGCTCCAAGGAGCCCGGCCCGACCAACTGGGGCGACGAGCAGTCGGTGAAGATCATGGAGCAGTACAAGGCGCAGGCCGAGGTCAGCCATCCGGACAACCTGGCCAACGGCACCCTGGAACTGAACACGGTCTATCAGGCCGGCGACATCGCCATGCAGGTGCAGTATCACGAGTTCGCGGCCTCGATCGAGGATCCCAAGACCTCGAAGGCGGCCGGCGGCAAGACGGCCTACGCGCCTTGCCCGAAGGGCGCATCGGAGTGGATCACCACGGGTCTGGAGCCGGTCAACGGCACCAACTGCGGCATCGGCGGTATCGGCATCAACGCCGCTGCTTCCGAGGATCTGAAGCGGGCGGCCTTCATCTTCTCGAGCTGGGCGACCTCCAAGGCCACGCAGCTCGACGTCCTGCAGAAGCTGGGCGGCACGCCGACCCGTAAGTCGGTCCTCGAGGTGCCGGAGGTGAAGAAGGCGGAGACCCGGCCGACGACGATGCCGAACGCGCTGACCTTCCATGCCGTTTACGACATCGGCATTCGCGATCCCAACTTCGTGCTGGGTCCGAAGATTCCGGAAGCCAACGAGTACCACAAGATCATCGCAACCGAGGTGCAGCGTTGCATCTCCAATGAGACCACTCCGGCCGAGGCCTGCGAGGAGATCCGCGTTCAGGTCGACGATATGAACGATATCTAGGCAAGACGGGTCTTACGGGCGTGAGTAACGCAAACAGTCTTGGATCGCGCCCTGTGCGCTCCGGCGATGAAGCCTCTCCCGACAGGGAGGGCTTCACGTCGGAGGGTGCGCGAGTCCTGAATTACGAAGCCGCGTCCCTCAATCCAGAGGGATCGCAGCGCTATTACCTCTATCTCTTGCTGCCGGCGATCATCGTGCTGGCCTGCATCACGATCTACCCCTTCTTCTGGCTGATCTACATGAGCCTGCATAAGGTCGATGTGGGGGCGGCCGGGGATACCTGGAACAACTTCGCCAACTGGACGCGGCTCGGTCGAGACCGCAAGTTCCAGGACGGCTGGCTGCTGCTGATTCACTATTCCGCCCTCTGTATGCTGTTCGAGGTCGCGATCGGTGTGTTCTTAGCAGTGGTCCTGAACAACAGCCGCTACGAGAAGGTGCTGGTCACGGTCTTCCTCATGCCGATGATGGTGGCCCCCGTCGTGGCGGGACTGGTTTGGTACTACCTCTACAACTCCACGTTCGGCTGGTACCACTGGCTGATGCAGAGCGTCGGGATATTGGGGGAGACCTCGATTCTGGGCGATCGCACGACGGCCATGTGGGGCATCGTCATCGTCGACATCTGGCAATGGACGCCGCTGATCGCGTTGATCACCCTGGCCGGCATGAAGCGAGTGCCGCGCGACCAGCTCGAGGCCAACATGGTCGATGGAGCGGGCGAGCTTCGCAACTTCGTGCAGGTGACCCTGCCGAATCTCTATCCCTTCCTGTTGATCGCCATCCTGCTGCGCTTCATGGACAACTTCCGCTTCATCGACGCCATCCTGGTGCTGACAGGCGGCGGTCCGGCGGACTCGACCAAGATCCTACCGACTTACCTCTTCGACGTGTCCTTCCAGTTCTTCAAGCTGGGGCGAGGGGCTGCGATCGCACTCACCCTTCTGATCGTGACCATCATCCTGGGCATGATCCTGGTGCGAGTGTTCGAGAGTCCTGCGGGTAAGGTCAAATCCGAAGAGGGGGAGGGCTAGGCCATGGCTTCCAGCGACATCGTCCGCTATCGCTCCCCGATGCGTCGGGTGCTGCAGGTGGCAACAGTCATCTTCCTGGCCGTCTATCTGATCTGGACGATCCTGCCCCTCTTCGTCATGTTCGTGTCCTCCCTCAAGGACCTGCTGGCGGCCTTCGCCTTGCCGGAGGTGGGAGACTGGAGCGGCATCGGGATCTTCTTCGACTTCGAGCCGACCTTCAAACACTACGTTAACCTCTTCGTCGAGAACAACTTTTCCACCTATCTGATCAACTCGATCATTGCGTCGGGTGGCTCGGCGGTGGTCTCGGTGGTGCTTGGCTCGATGGCGGCCTACGCGCTCTCGCGCGTCGAGTTTCGCGGCAAGAAGGACCTCTTCTTCTGGATCATCTCCACCCGCATGGCGCCGGTGGTGGCGGTCATGGTCCCGCTCTATGCCATCTTCCGCGGGGCGGGGCTGGTCGGCACTTTGCCGGGCCTGATCCTGGCCTACACCACCTTCAACCTGCCTTTTGCGATCTGGATGCTGAAAGGCTTCTTCGACAACGTGCCCTACGCGATCGAAGAGGCGGCCATGTGCGACGGCTGCACCCGGTTCCAGGCCTTCCGCGCGATCCTGCCGCTGGTGGCGCCTGGCGTGGGCGCCTTCCTGGTGCTCTGTGTGCTCTTCGCCTGGAATGACTTCCTCTTCGCCTCGATCATCGGATCGGGCAACGCGAAGACGCTGCCACCGGCGACGCGAGAGCTGGTGCAGCCGCAAAACATCCAGTGGGGCAAGATCATGGCGGCCGGCGTGGTCACGACCTTGCCGATGATGTTCCTGGGTCTCTTGATCCGCCGCTATCTCGTCGCCGGTCTGACCATGGGCGCGGTGCGCGAGTAGAACGAGGATAGGTTATGGCTTCGGTTACCATCACCAACGTTTGGAAGTACTACGGCAAGACCGCTGCGGTGCGGGACCTCAACCTCCATTGCGAGGATGGTGAGTTCCTCTGCGTGCTCGGGCCGTCGGGGTGCGGCAAGAGCTCGACCCTGCGCATGCTGGCCGGTTTGGAGCATATCTCGGCCGGGGACATTCTCTTCGGCGAGCGTCGGATCAACGATATCCCGCCGAAGGACCGTGATATCGCCATGGTCTTCGAGAACTACGCGCTCTATCCGCACAAGACGGTCTACGACAACATCGCGAACTCCCTGCGCCTCAGGCACATGGACAAGGCGACCATCGACCAGAGGGTTCAGAAGGCCGCGAATATGCTTGAAATCGCGCACCTTTTGGACCGGAGGCCGGGAGAGTTGTCGGGCGGTCAGAAGCAGCGTACCGCGATTGGCCGGGCGATCGTGCGCGAGCCCCAGCTCTTCCTCTTCGACGAGCCGATCGCGCATCTGGACGCCAAGCTCAGGGCACACATGCGCGTCGAGCTGAAGCTGATGCAGCGCCAGCTCGGCACCACCATGGTCTACGTCACCCACGACCAGCTCGAGGCGTTGTCCATGGCCGACCGCGTGGCGGTGATGCACGACGGCGTGCTGCAGCAATTCGGTCCGCCGCAGGAGGTCTATCACAAGCCCGCCAACCAGTGGGTCGCGGGCTTCGTCGGCGAACCACCGATGAACTTCATGGACTGCGAGGTGGTCGAGGAGGGCGGCGAGGTCTGCGTGCGCCATCCGAACTTCACCACGGCCTTGTTGCCGGAGCAGGCGGCAATCATGCGCGCCTCCAACGAGGGGCGCTCGGTCACCCTCGGCATCCGGCCGGACGAGATCGCCCTCGCCGAGAGTCAGGGCGAGCGCGCCTTCCCAAGCAGGGTCACGCTGGTGGAGCCGCTGGGCGGCGATCTTCTGGTTGACGTTTCGCTCGAGCAATCGAAACTCTTGGTGAAGGCAAAGCCGAGCTATCGTGGCAGCAGCGGCGATACCGGGTATCTGACCTTCGACCGGGAACGCTGGCATCTCTTCTCCAAAGAGAACGGCCAAGCCCACTTTTAGCCGGCCCGCCGAATCCGGCACTGACTGAACGGGCGGCCTCCGCCGCCACAGGACTCTAGGGAGGAGTACATGCAGTTAAGTCGTGACGACCTAAGAACCGCCTATCAGCGCATGTGCGTCATCCGGAACTTCGAGGACACCCTGCATGAGGAGTTCTCGGCTGGTAACATTCCGGGTTTCGTGCATCTCTATGCGGGCGAGGAGGCCTCCGGCGTCGGCATCTGCCTGCACCTTGACAACCGCGATGCGATCGCCTCGACCCATCGCGGTCACGGCCACTGCATCGCCAAGGGCTGCGATCCCAAGGCCATGATGCATGAGATCTATGGCAAGAAGGACGGGCTCTGCGGCGGCAAGGGCGGCTCGATGCACATCGCCGACCTCTCCAAAGGCATGATGGGGGCCAACGGCATCGTCGGCGGCGGCCCGCCGCTGATCTGTGGTGCGGCGCTGACCGCCAAGACCCTGAAGACCGGCGGCGTCGCCATCGCCTTCGTCGGCGATGGTGCCTCGAACCAGGGCACGACCTTCGAGAGCTACAACCTGGCCAAGGTCTGGAACCTGCCGGTGGTCTTCGTGGTCGAGGACAACGGCTACGCCGAATCGACCGGCAGCGGCTGGTCGGTGGCGGGCAGCCAGCTCGACCGTGCCAAGGGCTTCGGCATGCCGGCCCAGCAAGTCGATGGTCACGACTTCTTCGCGGTCTGGGAAGCGGCGCGTCATGCGATCGAGCATGCCCGTGCCGGCAACGGTCCGAGCCTGCTGCATGTGAAGCTCAACCGCTACTACGGCCACTTCGAGGGCGACGCCGCCACCTACAAGGCGCCGGGCGAGGTGGAGAAGGTGCGGGCCGAGAAGGACGCGCTGACGCAGTTCCGCCAGCGGGTGATCGAGACCAAGCTGCTGGATCCGGATGAACTGGACAAGATCGAGGCCGAGGCCCAGGCGATGATCGCCGACTGCCTCGCCACGGCGAAGTCGGCGGAGATGCCGACCGAGGCCGATCTGATGACCGACGTCTACATCGACTACAAGTTCTAGCAGGGAGCTCGAACCAAAATGGCTATGAAAAGCTTCCGCCAGGCGATCAACGAGGCTCTGGACCAGGAGATGGCGCGCGACGAGCGGGTCATCATCATGGGCGAGGACATCGCCGGCGGCCTCGGCGCGCCGGGCGAGGACGATGCCTGGGGCGGCCCGCTGGGCGTGACCAAGGGCCTGATGCCGAAGTACGGCCGTGACCGCGTGCTCGACACACCGATCACCGAGAGTGCCTTCATCGGCGCCGCCGTCGGTGCGGCCGCAACGGGCTTGCGCCCGGTCGCCGAGCTGATGTTCGTGGACTTCATGGGGGTCTGTTTCGATCAGATCTTCAACCAGGCGGCCAAGTTCCGCTACATGTTCGGCGGCAAGGCGGTGACCCCGCTGGTGGTGCGGACCATGTACGGAGCCGGCTTCCGCGCGGCCTCGCAGCACAGCCAGTGCCTCTATCCGCTCTTCACCCACATCCCGGGTCTGAAGGTGGCGGTGCCCTCCAACGCCTACGAGGCCAAGGGGTTGCTGATCCAGGCGATCCGCGACGACGATCCGGTGATCTTCTTCGAGCACAAGGTCATGTACGACGACGAGGTCGACGTGCCGGACGAGGCTTACGCCATTCCCTTCGGCGAAGCGAATGTGACCCGTGAGGGCGACGACGTGACCGTGATCGCCTTCGGCCGGATGGTGAACTTTGCCAACCAGGCGGCGGACAACCTCTCCAAGCAGGGCATCACCTGCACGGTTGTCGACCCGCGCACCACCTCGCCGCTGGACAAGGAGACCATCCTCGAGACGGCGTCCGAGACCGGCCGCGTGGTCGTGGTGGACGAGGCCCATCCGCGCTGCAACATGGCGACCGACGTGTCGGCGCTGATCTGCGAGAACTGCTTCGACGACCTGAAGGCCCCGGTGAAGCAGGTGACCGGCCCGCACGCGCCGGTGCCCTTCTCGCCGGCGCTGGAGGACCTCTACGTGCCCAGCGTGGCGCGCATCGAGGCCGCCGTCCGCCAGGTCATGGGTAAGTCGAACTAACTGCCCGACCGGTGGTCTCATCCCTTCGGCAACGGGGGTGAGACCGCCGCGACCGGTCCGATCGGGGCGCTGGGCAGGGACCCAAGGTGCCGCGGTCCGGCCCGCTCTACGCACAGCCGGGGTACGGTAGTGGCCGTCGCCCCGCCAAGACTTTCAGGCCAAGAGAAGAGGAATCCTCCATGAGCGACATTCGTCCCATCGTCATGCCGAAGTGGGGCCTAGCCATGATCGAAGGCACCGTGGTCGAGTGGCAGGCCGAGGTCGGATCCGAGGTCGCCGCCGGTCAAGACATCATGGAGATCGAGACCTCCAAGATCACCAACGTCTACGAGAGCCCGGTCTCCGGCCCGCTGCGCAGCATCGTGGTACAGGCGGGCGAGACCGTCCCGGTGGGGGCGCTGCTTGGCGTCTGCGCGCCGGCCTCGGTCAGCGACGAGGAGGTGGCGGCCTACGTCAAGGACTTCGTCGACAACTTCGACTGGGACGCGGCGGCCGGTGCTAGCGGACCGGCGACCGAGACCATCGAGGTCAAGGGCAAGCGCATCCGCTTCCTGAAGCAGGGCGATGCCGAGGGCACGCCGGTCGTCCTGATTCACGGATTCGGCGGCGACTGCCTGGGCTGGCTGTTCAACCAGGAGGCCCTGTCGGAGGGCCACACTACCTATGCCATCGACCTCCCGGGCCACGGCGGCTCGACCAAGGACGTGGGCGAGGGAAGCGTCGAGGGTCTGGCCCAGACCGTGCTGGACTTCATGGACGAGAAGGGCATCGCCAAGGCGCATCTGGTCGGCCACTCGATGGGCGGCGCGGTGGCGTTGGCGCTGGCGGCCGGCCATCCCGACCGCGTCGCCTCGGCCAGCCTGCTGGCCCCGGCCGGCTTGGGTGCCGAGATCAACATGGACTTCATCAACGGCTTCATCGAGCAGAAGCGCTCCAAGAAGCTGCGCGGCGTGCTGGAGTTGCTGGTGGCCGATCCCGGCATGATCACCAACGACATGGTCGAGGAGGTGATCAAGTTCAAACGCCTGGACGGTGCCGTCGAGGCCCTGACCAAGCTGCGCGATGGCCTCTTCCCCGGCGGCAGCCAGAAGACGCTTGACCTGGGTGGTCTCTCCGTGCCGGTGCAGGCGCTCTGGGGCGAGCAGGATCAGATCCTGCCGGTCGCTCATGCCAAGGCACTGCCCGATGGCGTGAAGGTCACCACCTATGCCGGCAGCGGTCACCTTCCGCACATGGAGAAGGCCAGCGACGTCAACGCGGCGATCATCGCGTTCATCGGATAGAGGTTTTGCGCCTGGCCCTCCGGGAGGCGAGGCAAATAGCTGTACGGGAAGGGCGGGGCTGCTGAATGCGGTCTCGCCCTTCGCTTATGTCGTAGAGGTCGCTGCAGCTACTGCTGCCGTGCTGGGCGGTCGGGCCACCTGCAGGTGGGACCAGGCTCGCCAGAGATGGTCGCTCACCCGGAGCAGCCAGCGCATTGCGTCCAGGCGCAGCAGTGCGGTCTCGTCGTCGATCTCGCCGTGGATGGCTGCCGCTATGGTGCGGGTCCGATAGGCTTGGTGCTTGGCCCGATAGAGCCGGGTCAGGCGTTCCAGACGGTCGTCCTTGGGCTCGTGCGTCAGCGTGGCGGCCAACAGCCCTGCCAGGCGTTTTAGGCTCCGGTCTCCGCCCAAGGCAGCAATTCGCTCACCTTGGCCGCAGCGGTGGTGTAGGCGCTGTAGGTGATCCAGGGCATGGAACACCGCCTCCAGACGCTGCTTCAGCGCCGCCTCCTCGTCGGGGAGGCGGATCGCACGGATGAAGATCTCGCTCTGATCGAGCGCGCAGCCGATCGGCTGGAGAGCTTGCTGTCCGCTTTGGTTCAGGCGCTGTCGGCTCTTGGGCGCGAGTGGCATGGCTTGAAGCAGATAGGCCTCCAGGGCCTTTGCGGTCTCTGCCAGGGTCGCCTGTGCGGCATCGCAAGCGGCCGCGGCATCGCTCAGCAGGCGCTTGTCCAGGAGGCGCAGCAGGGGGCTTGCGCGCTCCGGCACCAGACGGTCTATCAAGTGGGCGAAGGGGATGGCGAAGGGCAGGATCAGCAGGACGCCCAGGATGTTGTAGCCACTGTGGAAGGCGACGAGGGCGAAGGAGCGGTCACCGCTGCCCTCCGCTGCCCAGCTCTCGGCCAGGCCGATGTAGAGCGGCAGCAGCAGGAAGGCGAGGCCGGCGGTCAGCACGTTATAGAGGATGTGCGACCAGGCGGTCTGGCGCGCGGCCCGGGTCCCGCCGATGGCGGCCAGGGCGGCCGGCGCGGTGCCGGCGACGTCCATGCCGATCACCATGGCTGCTCCCTGGGGCAGGGAGACCGCCCCGGCCGAGAGCGCGACCAGGGTGGCGGCCACGCCGGCGCTGGAGGACTGGGTGATCAGGGTCATGGCGAAGCCGATGGCGACGAGCTGCAGCCGGCCCCAGAGGCTATCGCCGGGAAAGCTGCCGGGCGTCACCACGCCCTCTAGCACCGCTAGGCCCTCACGCATCGCGTCGATGCCGATGAACAGCAGGCTGAAGCCTGCCAGGCTCCAGCCGACGTGACGCCAGCGTCCCGGCCCGAAGAGGCGCAACAGCACCCCCAGCAGCAACAGCGGCAGGGCCAGGGTGCCCAGCTTCAGCTTGAAGCCGATCAGCGCCACCAGCCAGCCGGTCATGGTGGTGCCGATGTTGGCGCCGAACACGATCTCCAGCGCCTGCGGGAAGGTCATCAGCCCGGCACCGACGAAGCCGATGGCGGTGACGATGGTGGCGCCGGAGGACTGGATTACCGCCGTTGTTGCCGCACCCGCCAGTGCGCCGCTGGCCGGGCTGCGGGTGAAACGCGCCAGCAGCCGGCGCAGGGCCTCTCCGGCAAGCCCCTTCAGGCCGTCGGTCATGATCACCATGCCCAGCAGGAAAAGTCCGAGGCCACCGAGGGCGACGAGCAGGTCCGGAACCATGGAACCCACTATGACTCCGGATCGCCGGTGACGTCCCGCATCAAAGAGCCTGTTTCCCGGGATACAGCCGAAGTGTCGCTGGTCAGCCCAATACCGGCGCTATAGGCTTTTCCGGCAAAAGAAACACGACCATCGCTAGGGAGCTAGACGTCATGAAATTCTCGATCTCCAAGGCCTCGGACGGCGGTTTCAGGACCGAGGGCCTGCGGGACTACTTCGAGTATCGCGACCTCGGAATCGAGGCGGCGACCGACGGCATGGCGGGGGCGCAGGTGCTGCGTGCCGTGCCGGGCAAGCGGCCGCCCTTCATGAAGCACACCCATACCCTGGACCTGCAGCTCGTCTTCATCCTGAAGGGCTGGGCGCGCTTCTGGTACGAGGGCCAGGGCGAGTTCCTGCTGGAGGCCGGCGACTGCATCCACCAGCCGCCCGGCATCGTCCATGCCCAGATGGACCAGTCCGACGACCTGGAGGTCCTGGAGATCACCTTGCCCGCGCAGTTCGCGACCCAGATGGCCGAGGAGAGCTAGATCGGCCTGGGTGTGGGAGACCGGATCTGCTCTAAGCCTTCCCCGACAGCTCCTTCTCCATCGCCTCGCGCATGATGAACTTCTGCGGCTTGCCGGTGACGGTCATCGGCAGCTCGCTCTTGAAGCGCACGTGGTAAGGGACCTTGTAGTGAGCGATCTGGCCCTCGCAAAAGGCCTGGATCTCTGCCTCGCTGCTCTGACAGCCGGGTTTCAGGACGATCCAGGCACAGACCGCCTCGCCGTACTTGTGATCCGGGACGCCGAAGACCTGGACCTGCTGCACTTTTGGGTGGCGATAGAGGAAGTCCTCGATCTCGCGCGGATAGACGTTCTCACCGCCGCGGATCACCATGTCCTTCACCCGGCCGACGATCTCGCAATAGCCCTCGGCATCGAGGACTGCCAGATCGCCGCTGTGCATCCACCCCTCCGCATCCACCACCTCGGCCGTGCGGTCCGGCTCGTCCCAGTAACCCTTCATCACCGAGTAGCCTCGGGTGCAGAGTTCGCCGCGCTCACCGACCGGCAGGACCTGGCCGTCGAGCCCGATCACCTTGACCTCGACATTCGGGTGCACGCGCCCGACCGTGGAGACCCGCCGCTCGATGGGATCGTCCATGTGGCTCTGGAAGGAGACCGGGCTGGTCTCGGTCATGCCGTAGGCGATGGTGACGCCGGCCATATGCATGTCGGCGATCACGCGTTTCATCACCTCGACGGGGCAGGGGGCGCCGGCCATGATCCCGGTGCGGAGCGAGGAGAGGTCGAAATCGCCGAAGTCGGGATGCTCCAGCGCCGCGACGAACATGGTGGGGACGCCGTAGAGGGCCGTGCAGCGCTCCTTGGCCACCGTGGCCAGGGTTGCTTGCGGGTCGAAGGCCTCTCCGGCGAAGACCATGGTGGCACCGGTAGAGACACAGCCCAGCACGCCCATCACCATGCCGAAGCAGTGGTAAAGCGGAACGGGAATGCAGAGGCGGTCGTCCGGACCCAGATGCATGGTACCGACCACCAGCCGGCCGTTGTTGGCGATGTTGCGGTGGGTGAGGGTGGCGCCTTTCGGTGTGCCGGTGGTTCCGCTGGTGAACTGAATGTTGATGGCTTCGTTGGGTTCGAGCGCGGCCGAAAGTGCATCGAGGTCAAGGCTCTCGGCGGCGCGCCCTTCGGCCAGAACGGTGTCGAAGCGGTACATCCCCGGGCTTTCCTCTTCGCCCGTGCGGATGACGGTCCGGAGGTGTGGCAGCCGCTCAGCCTGCAGATCGCCCGGGCGGCAACGTTCCAGTTCCGGTGCCAGGTCCTTCAGCATGGCCAGGTAGTCGCTGGACTTGAAGCGGTCGGCCGTGACCAGCGCCTTGCACTGGACCTTGTTCAGCGCGAATTCCAGTTCCGACCGCCGGTAGGCCGGGTTGATCGTGACCAGGATGGCACCAATGCGCGCTGTTGCGAACTGGGTCACCACCCATTCCGGCTTGTTCGGCGACCAGATGCCGACCCGATCTCCCTTTGTGATACCCAGCGCGACCAGCCCGGCCGCCAGGGCGTCCACGGCCTCGCTGAAGCGACGATAGCTCCAGTGCAGCCCCCGGTCGGCGAAGACCAAGGCCTCGCGATCGCCGTGGCGCGCCACCGTGTCTGCCAGGATGGCGGGGATGGTCCGCTCCCACAGCTCGGGCGTCCTGGGTCCGGCGACCTGCGACAGCCCCTGCTGCGGCAGGTAGGGCTGCCCTCCGGTCTCGCTTCCGCTCATTCTTGCTCCTCCAAACCTTGGCGTCTCGACTGCGCCTTGAGCGTGAGACTAGCAGGCCTCTCGGGCTTGGACAGCACGATTCGCCGTCGATTTTCGCGCTGCGGACCTCATCCCTGCGGAGGCGCCAAGTAGCTGGAGGTGATGCAATCTACCCCCATTTTGACAGATGAAGCTCCTTCTCGAATCTCTCCGACACTGTCCTTCCGGCATAGGCCCGAATTGCCCTCGAGGCTGTCCAATCCCATCTATAGTACGATCAATAGGCGCGCGGGCATCGGCTTTCGGACGCCTGTCACGAACAGCAAAAGGGCTAGAGGAGGGAGCAGTGTTGGAGCTTTTGCTAGAGCCGGCGGCGCTTCCCTTTTCCGTAGCCCTGGGGTTGATGCTGGCGATCACCCTGCTCGAACTGGTCAGCGTAATCCTGGGACTGGGAGTCTCGCAGTTTTTCGAATCCCTGCTACCCGACGCCGATCTCCCTGACGTCGATCTCCCTGACGTCGATCTCCCTGACGCGGATCTGCCCGATGCGGATCTGCCGGGTGGACCGGTCGCCGAGGGTCTCTCCTCGCCCGGTTTCTTCTCTCTCGTGGCCGCCTGGCTTTGCATCGGCCGGGTGCCGGTGATGATCATTCTGATCGCCTTCCTTACCGTGTTCGGTCTTGCCGGATTGGTGGTGCAACAGCTCGCGACCACCTTGGGCGGCGGCCCGCTGCCGGTCCTTGTGGCCGTTGCCGCCGCCCTGCTGATCGGGCTGCCGCTCACGCGCTACCTGGCGCTCGCCTTCGCCTGGATCCTGCCGCAGGAGGAGACCGAGGCGGTCGAGGAGGCCGAGTTCCTGGGCCAGACCGCCGAAGTTTTCCGCGGCACCGCGGTGGCGGGCCAACCGGCGGAAGCTAAGCTTGCCGACCGCTTCGGTCAGATGCACTACCTGCTGGTCGAGCCGCCGGAGGGCGCTGCTCCGCTGCCTGCAGGGACTCGGGTGGTGCTCCTGGCGCGCAAGGGGGCGGCCTACCTGGCAGCTGCGCAGGGCGGCACGTAAAAATAGTATAATACTGCTTGGAGAATAAAATTAGGATAGACTGACATGAAGATCGGCTGAGTCACCAAGGAGTTGGAGAGGCCCCATGCAAGCACAGAATATCGTCTCCCTTCTGATCTTGATCGGCGTCTGCCTGGTCGCCCTGCTGGCGGTTGGGCTCATCGTCGCCCGGCTCTACCGCCGCTCCTCGAAGGAGATCTCCTTCGTACGGACCGGCTTTGGCGGTCAGAAGGTGATCATGAACGGTGGCGCCCTGGTGCTGCCGGTCCTGCACGAGATCATCCCGGTCAACATGAACACCCTGCGCCTGGAGGTGAAACGCGCTAACGAGCAGGCGCTGATCACCCGCGACCGCATGCGCGTTGACGTACAGGCCGAGTTCTACGTCCGGGTCCAGCCCACGGTCGATTCCATCGCCAACGCCGGCCAGACCCTGGGTCAGCGCACCATGAACCCCGAGGCGCTGCGCGAGCTGGTCGAGGGCAAGTTCGTCGATGCCCTGCGCGCGGTCGCCGCCGAGATGGCGATGGAGGAGCTGCACGAGCAGCGGGTGAACTTCGTGCAGAAGGTGCAAGCCGCGGTCTCGGAGGACATCCTGAAGAACGGGCTGGAGCTGGAGTCGGTCTCGCTCACCGGCCTGGATCAGACGAACAAGGATTACTTCAATCCGAACAATGCCTTCGACGCCGAAGGTCTGACCAAGCTGACGCAGGAGATCGAGGAGCGGCGCAAGAAGCGCAACGACATCGAACAGGAGACCGAAGTCCTGATCCGGCGGAAGAACCTGATTGCCGAGCAGGAGAGCCTGCAGATCGCCCGCGACGCCGAGTATGCCCGCCTGGAGCAGCAGCGTGAGATCTCGATCCGCCAGGCCGAGCAGTCCTCCCTCATCGCCAGGGAGCAGGCCGAGCGCGAGCGCGAGGCGGAGGAGGCCAAGATCCTGGCGCAGCAGAGCGTGCGCCAGGCCGGCATCGCCTCGGAGCAGGTCGTCGCCGAACGCCAGATCGCCCGTGACAAGGAGGTTCAGGAGCAGGAAATCGGTAAGGAGCAGGCGATCGAGGCGGCCGCGGTGGAGAAGGCCAAGCAGATCGAACTGGCCAGCCAGAATCGCGACATCGCCGTCGCCCAGAAGTCGCGCGAGAAGTCGGAGGCCGAAGCGGCCGCCGATGAGGCCCGGGCCATTGCCGCCAAGGCCGCCGAGCTGGTGACCACGGCGCGCGAGACCGAGCGGGCCGACCGCGACAAGCAGATCGAGCTGATCGAGGCGCGCAAGAAGGCTGAGATGCAGGCAATCGGCCTGGTGGTGGCGGCCGAGGCCGAGAAGCGGGCGGCGCTGGACCGGGCCGAGGCGGTTCGCACGGAGGCCGAGGCCACGGCCTCGCGCCGGCGCATCGAGGCCGAGGGCGCGGCCGATGCCGAGAAGCTGGAGGCGGCCGCCAAGCAGGTCTCCTACGCGGTGGAGGCCGAGGGTCAGCGCGCGGTGAACGAGGCCGCCAACCAGCTCTCGATCGACCAGATCGCCATGCAGCTCCGCATGAAGCTGATCGAGGCCCTGCCGGAGATCATCGCCCAGAGCGTGAAGCCGCTGGAGAACATCGACGGCATCAAGATCATCCAGATGGATGGGCTGCACGCGGTGCCAGGCAGCGCCGGAACCGGCACCGGGCAAGCCGCCGGGGACGCTAGCCTCTCCGACCAGATCGTCGCCTCGGCCCTCAAGTACCGCACCCAGGCGCCGCTGCTCGACGCCATGCTGAAGGAGGTCGGGCTGGAAGGCGGCGACCTCAACAAGCTGGCCCAGAGCCTCGCCGCCCAGGGTAAGGGCGAGGAAGGCAAGGGCGACAAAGGCTAAGGCCCAGCGGAATGAGCACCTGACCGTCCGATCCCTGTACTTCCGTCCGGCGGCGGTCTAATCCGGGACCGCGTTCGGACGAGGTTGTGCAGGGAGCAGGAGCGATGCGTGGAATCCGGATCAAAGGCTTGTTTCTGGCCTTGGCCCTGCTGGCGCCGCTCCCGGCCGGCGCGATCGACGGTAGCCTGCCGCCGCCGCTGACCTCGGCGGTCGAGATCCCGGACGCGCAGGTTGAGGCGTCGATCGCCCGACTCGATGATCTGGCCCAGGAGGTGCTGGAGAAGACCGGGGTGCCGGGGCTCGCGGTGGCCGTGGTCTGGCGCGGCGAGCAGGTCTACGCCAAGGGCTTCGGGGTGCGCGACCTGGAACAGCCGCAGCCGGTGGAGGCCGACACCGTCTTCCAGATCGCCTCGCTCTCCAAGGCGCTGGCGGCAAGTGTGGTCGCCAGCCAGGTGGGCGCTGCTCTGGTCTCCTGGGACAGCAAGGTCTCGGGGCTGCTGCCCGGTTTCGCCCTGGCCGACCCCTGGGTCACCGCCCAGGTCACCATCGCCGATCTCTTCGCGCACCGCTCGGGTCTGCCGGATCATGCCGGCGACGACCTGGAGGACATGGGCTACGACCGGGCGGCCGTGCTGGCACGCTTGCGCTACCTGACGCTGCTGCCCTTCCGCCTGGAAGAGGCCTACACCAACTTCGGCCTGACCGCCGCCGCCGAGGCGGTGGCACGGGCCGCCGGCACCGACTGGGCCAGTCTCTCGGAGCAGAGCCTCTACCGGCCGCTCGGCATGACTCTGACCTCGTCGCGTTACGCCGACTTCCTGGCCCGCGAGAACCGCACTGTCGGTCACCTCTGGGACGGCGAGCGCTTCGTCAAGGGGCCGCAGCGCCAGCCCGACGCCCAGTCCCCGGCCGGCGGCGTCAGCTCCACCGTGGGGGACCTGGCCCGCTGGATGATCATGGTGCTGGGCGAGGGCAAGGTGGGCGAGACGCAGATGATTCCGGCCAAGGCCCTGCTGCCGGCGATCACCCCCAAGATCATCTCCAGGCAGCCCAGTAGCTTTGCGGCCCGGGCCGGCAGCTACGGCTACGGTTTCGGTGTCTCGGTCGAGCCCTCGGGCCGGGTGATGATCAGCCACTCCGGCGCCTTCTACCTCGGGACAGGCACCAACTTCATGCTGCTGCCCTCGGAGGACCTGGGCATCGTGGTGCTGAGCAACGGCTCGCCGATCGGCGCGGTCGAGGCCCTGACCGCGGAGTTCATGGACTTGGTGCAGTTCGGAACCATCACCCGCGACTGGATCACCGGCTATCGTGCCTTGATTGCGCCTCTGCTCGCACCGGTCGGCAGCCTGGTCGGCCAGGAGCCGCCGAGCGATCCGCGTCCCGCAGCGCCGCTCACCAGCTACGCCGGCAGCTACCGCAGCGACTACTTCGGCGAGGCCAGGGTGGTGCAGGATGCGGACGGCCTTGCCCTGGAGCTTGGCCCGGAACCTAAGGTTTATCCGCTACGGCATTGGACCGGCGATATTTTTTCCTATGCACCGCTCTACGAGAACGCGCCGGTGGGATCGGTGGGTGAGGTGGTCTTCAGCCTCGACGTGAGCGGACGGGCA
This sequence comes from Rhodospirillaceae bacterium N.6G, assembly GCA_046233115.1. Taxonomy (GTDB): domain Bacteria; phylum Pseudomonadota; class Alphaproteobacteria; order Kiloniellales; family JACOMY01; genus JACOMY01. The sequence goes on from JBJXHM010000005.1 coordinate 60,177, forward strand.
GCCGGCTTCACCGTCGACATCCTGAACGAAGAAGGGCAGGGGCGCTTCACGCGTGTGGCGGCGGAGGACTAGACGTTAGCTTTCCGAGCGAGCCGCGCGCAGGGCCTGGGCCAGGTGCGAGAGCGCCGCGCCGCGCGTCGAGGTCTTGCGCCAGGCCAGAACCACCTGGCGGGCGTAGGCCCCCTTCACTGGGCGTAGGGCCAGTTCGTAGCCCTCGGTCAGGCCGGCGGCCACCGCCAGGCGCGGCAGCAGGGTGATGCCGATCCCTTCACTGACCATGGCCACCAGGGTCCCGAGGCTGGTCGCGGAGAAGGCCATCTCCTCATGCAGCTGGACATCGGGGAAGGCGGTCAGGGCATGCTGCTGCAGGCAGTGGCCCCGCTCCAGCAGCAGCAGGCGTTCGCCGGCGAGCGCCGGGCCGTCGACGACCTCGCTACCGGCCAGCGGATGATCGAGCCGACAGGCCAGGACGTAATCGTCCTCGAACAGCACCTCATGCTCCAGCTCGCCGATGTCGTAGGGGAGGGCGGCCACCACCGCGTCGAGGCGGCCGTCCTGCACGCCCTCCAGCAGGCCGGGAGTGAGATCCTCGCGCAGCAGCAGGCGTGGCCCCTGCGGATCCTCCGACAGGCTTCGGATCAGGCGCGGCAGCAGGAAGGGGCCGATGGTCGGAATGGCGCCGAGGCGAATGGTGCCCCCGTAACCCTTCTTTCCGGCCTGCGCCACCTCGACCAGAGTCTCGGCATCGCGCAACAGCAGGCGGGCGCGCTCGGCCACCGCCTTGCCGGCCTCGGTCAGGATCACAGAGCGCTTGGTGCGCTCTGCCAAGGCAACATCCAGGATCGTCTCCAGTTCCTTCAAACCGGCGCTGAGGGTGGACTGGGTGACCTGACAGCGCTCCGCCGCGCGGCCGAAATGCAACTCGTCGGCCAGCGCGGTCAGGAAGGTCAGCTGCCTCAGGGTCGGTAGGGGTGCCATAAATCGATTCTTCCGATTAGTCTTGCGGGATTATTCATTGGTTTAGATTAATTCCAATCTCCATCTCTCTCACGATGACGCTTCTTGCGCCCCCTGATAGGAGATAGATCATGACCGAACAAGCCACCCCATCGATGCCGCGCCTGAACGAGCCGGCCCCTGATTTCACCGCACCGACCACGGCCGGTCCGCGCTCGCTGTCGGACTACCGCGGCAAGTGGTTGATCCTCTTCTCCCACCCGGCCGACTTCACGCCGGTCTGCACCACCGAGTTCATGGCCTTCGCCCGCGCCTACGACCGCTTCCAGGCACTGGACTGCGAGCTCCTGGGACTCTCGATCGACTCCCACTATGCGCACATCGCCTGGATCCGGAACATCAAGGAGAAGTTCGGCGTCGAGATTCCCTTCCCGATCATCGCCGACCTCTCGATGCAGGTGGCCCAGGCCTACGGCATGATCCAGCCGGGTGCCTCCGACACCTCCGCGGTGCGGGCGACCTTCCTGATCGACCCCAACGGCGTGCTGCGCGCCATGGTCTACTATCCCATGTCGAACGGCCGCTCCATCGAGGAGTTCGTGCGTCTGCTGACCGCCTTGCAAACCTCTGACGCCAACAAGGTGGCGACGCCTGAGGCCTGGCAGCCGGGTGAGCCGGTGATCGTGCCGCCGCCGCCAACTGCCGAGGACGCCGAGAAGCGCCTGACCGAGGGCTATGACACCACGGACTGGTACTTCTCCACCAAGCAGCTCTAGGGCTAGCCGAAAGGGCGGGCGCTGCCTCGGCAGGGCTCGCCCGCTCTAGGCGCTTTGCCATCGTTCTGACTATCCTGCCGTTGGGCAGGATCAAGGAGGTTTGAGATGACCGATGCGACGGTGCAGGAAGGCGATGTCGCCCTGGCGGCGGCGTCGCAGCTTGTGGAGCGGGCGCTGAGCGGCAGCGCGGTGCGTCCCGAGGTGACGGCCTTCTTTGACGAGCCGACCAACACAGTGTCCTACGTGGTGCGCGATCCGGGCTCGACCGCCTGTGCGATCGTCGACTCCGTGCTGGACTACGATCCGGCCGCCGGGCGCACCTCGACCAAGGCGGCCGACGCCATCGCCGCCTCTGTGAAGGCTCAGGGCCTCTCGGTCGTGCTGCATCTGGAGACCCACGTGCATGCCGACCACCTCTCCGCGGCGCCCTATCTGCAGGAGCTCCTGGGCGGCGAGATGGCGATCGGCGACAAGATCACCCTGATCCAGGACACCTTCGGCAAGGCCTTCAACGCCGGCACGGAGTTCCAGCGCGACGGCAGCCAGTTCGACCGGCTCATTGTCGACGGCGATAGCTATCGTATCGGAGCGCTGGAGGCCGTGGCCCTGGCCACCCCGGGGCACACGCCGGCCTGCATGGCGCACGTGATCGGGGACGCGGTCTTCGTCGGCGACACGCTCTTCATGCCGGACTACGGCTCCGCGCGCTGCGACTTCCCCGGCGGCAGCGCCCGCACGCTCTATCGCTCGATCCGCCGGCTGCTGAGCCTGCCGGGCGAGACGCGGATGTTCCTCTGCCACGACTACAAGGCCAAGGGACGGGATGTCTTCGCCTGGGAGACCACGGTCGCCGACCAGCGCGCGCACAACATCCACCTGCACGACGGCGTCAGCGAGGAGGACTTCGTGGCCATGCGCGAGGCGCGCGACGCCACGCTCTCCATGCCCAGATTGATTCTGCCCTCGGTCCAGGTGAACATGCGGGCCGGGCACCTGCCGCCGGCCGAGGACAACGGTGTCAGCTACCTCAAACTGCCGGTGAACGCCTTCTAAGAGAGTCCCGGAGCGACCGCAGCCCGCCGGGGACTGCGGTCGCGATCCGGGCTACCTGGCTCAGCCGACCGCGTTCAGGGCCTGCTCCAGGTCCGCCAGAATGTCGTCGATGTGCTCGATGCCGACCGACAGGCGGACATAGCCATCGCTGACGCCGCTCAAGCCCTGCTCCTCGGCCGAGAGCTGCGAGTGGGTGGTCGAGGCCGGGTGGATCGCCAGCGAGCGCGCATCGCCGATGTTGGCGACATGGTAGAAGAGCTGCAGCGCGTCGATGAAGGCGCGCCCGGCCTGCTGGCCGCCGGCCAGCTCGAAGCCGACTAGCCCGCCGTAGCCGCCCTTCAGGTAGGCATCGGCGCGGCGGCGGAATTCTCCCTCCTGGTTGCCGGGGAAGATCACCTTGGTGACTTCCGGCCGCTTGGACAGGAAGTCGGCGACCGCGGCGGCGTTGCGGCAGTGCTCGCGCATCCGCAGCGGCAGGGTCTCCAGGCCCTGCAGGAAGAGGAAGGCGTTAAAGGGGCTCATCGCCTGGCCCAGATCGCGCAGCAGTACCACGCGGGCACGGATGGCGTAGGCGATTGGGCCCAGTGGTTTCACCGCCTCGATCCAGACCGCACCGTGATAGCTCGGGTCGGGCTCGGACAGCAGTGGGAAGCGGGACTTGTGCGCCTCCCAGTCAAAGTTACCGCCGTCGATCAGCGCGCCGCCGATCGAGGTGCCGTGGCCGCCGATGTACTTGGTGGTGGAATAGACCACCACGGCCGCACCGTGCTCCAGCGGCTTGCACAGCACCGGTGCGGCGGTGTTGTCCATGATCAGCGGCACGCCCAGCTCACGCCCGATCGCGGCCACCTCGCCGATCGGGAAGATGTTCAGCTTGGGATTGGGCAGGGTCTCGGCGTAGTAGGCGCGGGTCTTGTCGTCGGTCGCGCGGCGGAAGTTCTCCGGGTCCGCGGGATCCACGAAGCGGCACTCGATTCCCATGTTCTTCAAGGTGTTGGCGAAGAGATTCCAGGTGCCGCCGTAAAGGTCGGTGGAGGAGACGATGTTGTCACCGGCCTGGGCCACGTTCTGGATCGCAACGGCCGAGGCCGCCTGCCCGGAGGAGAGCGCCAGCGCCGTGGCACCGCCTTCCAGCGCCGCCAGACGCTCCTCCAGGACCGCCGTGGTGGGGTTCATGATGCGGGTGTAGATGTTGCCAAGCTCTTTCAGCGCGAAGAGGTTGGCCGCGTGCTCGGTGCTGTCGAACTGGTAGCTGGTGGTCTGGTAGATCGGCACCGCCACGGCATTGGTCGCCGCGTCCTTGCGGTGGCCGGCGTGCAGGACGATCGTCTCGGGATGCTGGGACGTCATGGCTCTTCGCTCCTCTTTTGTCGTTGCCGCTGACGCGGGAACACGACCCTAACACAGTGAGGGGCGAACCATCGCAAGACGCTTTAGCTGTTGGTAACCCGGTGCAAGCTGCCCCTCAAATCGCCGGGAACCGCTTAGGGCGGTCAATCCTTCGCTCTGTCCTGTAGTGGACAGCAGCTATGTCAGTGAGCTAGGCAGTTCTGTCAAGGGGCAAGTGGCAGGAGACCGGCGGCGGCCGGGCCGTTTTCGCCTGCCAATTAAGCCTTCATCGGGTCCGGCTCGCTCCGCTCCTGGGATTGGGCGGCGCAACAGGGAAGTTTAACTATGGCGGTGCTCTACGGAACCAGCGGCCCCGATTCCAAGATCTCCGGCACCAGCGGGGCAGACCGGATCTTCCTGCTGAGCGGTGCCGACTACTCGGTCTCCGGGAACCTTGATTTCGATGCGATCTATGGCGGAGCCGGGAACGATTCCTTCTTCTTCGGTGGCAGCGGTAGCGACTCGCTGGTGGGCGGGGAGGGCAACGACGCCTCGTTCTTCGGCGGCAGCGGCCTTGACGAGCTGCTCGGAGGAGCGGGCAAGGACTCCAACTTTTTCGGCGATGCAGAAGCCGACTTCATCGATGGTGGCAGCGGCGATGACGCCTTCCTGTGGGGCGGCGCGGGAGACGACGGCCTGCTGGGCGGCAGTGGTGACGACAGCTTCATCGGTGGTGGCGACGGCAACGACTTCATCAGCGCCGGCGCCGGCAACGACACCTACCTGACCGGCGACAGCGGCAACGACCTGATGTTCGGGGAGTCAGGCAACGACGTCATGCTGGGCGACGGTGCTGAAGGCGCGGGATCGGGCAACGACACGCTGTCCGGTGGCAGCGGTGTCGATACCCTCTTCGGCGGCGACGGTGACGATGTCTTCTTGATTCTGCCCGGCGAGGCCGAAAGCGGTGAGACCATCTACGGCGGCGCCGGTACGGACACTCTCCTCTCCTATGCGGCCCTTCCGAGCGCCGTGAACCTGGTTTCGGTCGAGTACGTCTACGGCGGCGGCACTTTTCTGGTCGGTACGAGTGGTCCGGACCTGCTGCAAGGAACCAGTGGCAACGACACCATCCTCGGCCTCAGCGACAACGATGTCCTGCGCGGACTCAGTGGCTCCGACAGTATCGACGGCGACGCCGGCAAGGATGGAGTCTTTGGCGGTTCCGGCAATGATCTAGGACTCTACGGAGGCGCTGGAAACGATTCCGTTTATGGCGGTCCCGGATATGATTTCCAGCTCCACGGCGATGCTGGCAATGACCGTGTCTATGGCGGCTACAGCAATGATCTCTTGCTGTTCGGCGGTTTGGGCGATGACACCGTTACCGGCGGCAGCGCTAACGATCTGTCGCTCTACGGCGGCAGTGGAAACGATAGCATCGTCGGTGACAGCGGACTGGACCGCCATCTCTTCGGCGACAGCGGTACCGACAAGGTGCTGGCCGGCGCGGGCAACGATTACTTCATGGGCGGCGGCGTTGGGAACGATAGCGTCTTCGGCGGCGGCGGCGACGACACGCAGCTGTTCGGCGATCTCGGCGCGGACAGCATTTCCGGCGACGACGGCAACGACACCGGCCTCTTCGGCGGCTCCGGCCAGGACCTGATCCTGGGGGGGAGCGGCCAGGATCTCAGCCTCTTCGGCGGATCGGGCGGGGACGTCATCTATGGCGACAGCGGTAATGACAGCGCCCTCTACGGTGCGGAGGGTGACGACCGGGTTTATGGCGATGTCGGGGACGACCAGGTTTCGGGCGGCAGCGGTGACGACACGCTAACCGGCGGCTACGGCAGCGACATCCTGATCGGCAATTCCGGCGCCGATACCCTGCGCGGCGGAGCCGGCGGCGACACTTTCCTGGTCGGCAGCGGCGAGGCGGTGGCCGGGGACGCCTTCTACGGCGGGGCCGGTACCGATACCCTGATCACCGACAAGGCACTCCCGGGCGGCGTCATCCTGGATTCCGTCGAACGGGTCATTGTTTCCGGCAGCGATGGGGCGACCAGCGGGGCCGACCTCCTGACCGGCAGCTCGGGCAAGGACTCGATCGACGGCCTCAGCGGCGACGACCGCATCTACGGCCTCGGCGGCGACGACAACCTCTATGGCAGTGCCGATGCCGACAGCCTGTTCGGCGCCGCCGGGGAGGACGACCTCTTCGGCGGCGACGGGGCCGACATCCTGGTCGGCGGTGCGGCGAGCGACACCATCAGAGGCGGCGGCGGCAGTGACCGTGCTGACGGTGGAAATGGCAATGATAGTCTCTATGGCGACACCGGAAGTGACCGGAGCCTCTATGGCGGTAGCGGCGATGACCTGATCTTCGGTGGACTCGGAAACGATTCTAACCTGAATGGCGGTAGCGGCAATGATCTGATCTATACCGGACTTGGCGACGACAGCGATCTGTTCGGCGGCGATGGTGCGGATGTCATCGTTGACGGCTCGGGAGCCGCCAGCGCCCTGCGCGGTCAGGCCGGCAACGATGCGATCCACGCCGGCAGCGGGGCCGACAGCGGGCTCTTCGGAGGCACCGGGCTCGACCGGCTCTACGGCGGTGCGGGGGGCGACAGCGGTCTCTTCGGCGGCGGTGACGCGGATGCGCTCTTCGGCGGCGATGATGCCGACCGCTCTCTGGTGGGCGGCCAAGGCGATGACCTGATCTCCGGCGGCCGCGGCGGTGACAGGGGCCTGATCGGTAACAGCGGGGCGGACAGCATCTTCGGCGATGCCGGCGCCGACACTGCCTTCGGCGGCAGCGGCGACGACCTGCTAAGGGGCGGGTCCGGCCCGGACCTGGCCTACGGCGGCCAGGGTGACGACACCTTCCAGGTGGGCAGCGGCGAGGCGGTCAGCGGCGACGGCTTCTTTGGCGGTGCCGGCAGCGACACCCTGATCCTGGACGAGAGCCTGCCGGATGGTGTGGTGCTTTCCTCGATCGAGCGCATCATCTATTCCGGCAGCGACGGCCCGACCAGCGGCGCCGACCGCATCACCGGGACCGATGGACCCGACAGCCTCTATGGCCTCAGCGGCGACGACCGTATCTATGGCCTGGCGGACAGCGACAGCCAAAGCGGAGATGCCGGTGACGACCGCCTCTACGGCGGCTTGGGCGAAGACCACGGCCTTTACGGAGGCGCCGGCGACGACCTCATCTTCGGCGGCGGCAACGACGACAGTGGGCTTTACGGCGGTTCGGGCAGCGACTTCATTTACGGCGGCGGCGGCATCGACAAGGCGATAGCCGGTGGGTCCGGCAATGATTGGCTGGGCGGCGGCTTCTCGAACGACACCCTCTACGGCGGTGCCGGATCGGACCGTGTCAGTGGCGGCCTCTTCCACGACGAGGTCGACGGTGGCGTGGGGGATGACAGGCTCTACGGCGGCGGCGGCATGGACCGGCTGGTCGGGCGCGGCGGGGACGACGTCATCGACGGCGGCCGCGACCGGGACACGGCTTTCGGCGGGCAAGGCAACGACACTTTCCTGCTCGGGACCGGTGAGGCCCAGGCCGGCGAGAGCTTCTTCGGCGGTGGCGGCAACGACACGCTGATCACGGTGGAGAGCCTGCCGGACGTAGTCCGTCTGGACTCGGTCGAGCGGGTGATCATCCTCGGTCAGGCCAGCAGCGGCGACGACCGTATCACCGGAACCGATGGCCCGGACAGCTTGTCGGGACTGAGCGGCAATGATCGCATCTACGGTTTGGCGGACGGTGACCGCCTCTACGGTGATGCCGGCCTGGATCTAGTCTTCGGCGCTGCCGGACGTGATGAGGTCGACGGCGGCGAGGGGGACGACAGTCTCTTCGGCGGCGGCGGCTTAGACCGACTGGTCGGGCGCGGTGGCGACGATATCATCACCGGCGGCAGTGGCAGTGACACGGCCTTTGGTGGGCAGGGTAACGACACCTTCCTGCTCGGGACCGGTGAGGCCAAGGTCGGCGAGAGCGTCTTCGGCGGTGGCGGCAACGACACGCTGATCTCGGTGGAGAGCCTGCCGGAGGGAGTCCGTCTGGACTCGATCGAGCGGGTGATCATCCTCGGCCAGGCCAGCAGCGGCGACGACCGTATCACCGGAACCGATGGCCCGGACAGCCTGTCGGGACTGAGCGGCAATGATCGCATCTACGGGCTGGACGCGGACGACAGCCTTTCCGGCGACCAGGGTGGCGACGTGCTCTTCGGTGGCTCGGGTAACGACGCGTTGACCGGCGGCTCGGAGGGCGACCGGCTGGTCGGCGGCTCCTCCGGCGATCGCCTCTTCGGTGGGGGCGACGGTGACACACTCTTTGGCGGCCAGGCGTTGGACCGGCTCTACGGCGGATCGGGCAGCGACGAGGCCCGCGGCGGTTCGGGCAGCGACAGCCTCTTCGGTGGCACCGGCAACGATTTCCTGGCGGGACAGAGGGGGCGCGACAGCCTGGACGGTGGCCGCGGCCGCGACCGTCTCTATGGCGGCGACCAGAAGGACAGTCTGGACGGCGGCTCCGGGAACGACAGCCTCTATGGCGATTCCGGCAACGACACCTTGCGGGGACGCGGTGACGATGATCGCCTGAGCGGCGGTATGGGTCGGGACAGCGTCTTTGGTGGCGCCGGTGACGATACCATCTTCCTCGCAACGGGCGAGGCCCAGTCGGGTGAGAAAATCTACGGCGGTGGCGGCGACGATACCGTCATGGCCTATGGACCACTCGGCAGCGGGGTCGAGCTCTTTTCCGTCGAGACCCTGATCTTCGGTGCGCCCGACAGCGATACCCTGGTGGGCACCAGCGTCAGCGACACCCTTGTCGGCACCGCGCCGGACAACGTGATCCGCGGTCTCGGCGGCAGCGACCTGCTGCGTGGCCGGGATGGCGACGACCGCATCTACGGGGCGTCGCAGGACGACCGACTCTTCGGCGGCAGCGACGCTGACCGACTCTTCGGCGGCGACGGCGCTGACAGTCTGTTGAAGGGCCAGAATGGTGAGGACCGCATCTATGGTGACAGCGGTGCGGACGTGGGTCTCTACGGTGCCCGTGGCGACGATCTGATCTTCGGTGGCGATGCCGGCGACAGCCGGCTCGATGGCGGTGCGGGCGACGATCGGGTCTATGGCGGCAGCGGCCAGGATGTGAGCCTTACCGGCGGGACCGGCAACGACCGCGTCTTCGGCGACAGCGGCGCCGATCTACTGGTCGCGAGCATCGGTGACGATCGTGCCTACGGCGGTGCCGGCGCCGATGAGGTGAGCGGCGGCAAGGGAAGCGACAGACTCTATGGCGACTCCGCCTCGGACGTCCTTTCCGGAGAGCGCGGCCGCGATGCGCTCTTCGGCGGTCAGGGGACCGACAGCCTTTATGGCGGCGCGGGAGACGACCGCCTCGACGGAGGGTCGTCGCGCGACCGCCTCTTCGGCGGATCCGGTGCCGACATCTTCACCGCCTCCGGCCACGAGTTGGTGGCCGGTGACCATCTCGACGGCGGGTCCGGTAGCGACACGTTGATCTACGACGGCTCTTTGCCGTCAGGTCTGACGCTGACCTCGGTCGAGGTCGTCATCGGCGGCCAGACCGCTGGCAATAGCATCGTCGGCACCGACGGCGACGACGACCTGCGGGGCTCCGGGATCCGCGATCTCGTGTTCGGCCTTGCCGGTGACGACGGGCTGTTCGGCGCTGCCGGCGCCGACAAGCTCTATGGTGGCACCGGCGATGACCTGGAACTCTTCGGCGGTCTCGGCGACGACAGCATTTTCGGCGGCGCCGGCGACGAGCAGTTGCTGCACGGTGGCAGCGGCGAGGACCTACTGGCCGGCGGTGGCGGCCGGGACTGGGACCTCTGGGGCGGTTCCGGCGACGACCTGATCTACGGCGGCGGAGGCAACGACGCCTCGCTGCTGGGCGGCGCCGGCGACGACTTCCTCAGCGGCGGAGCGGGCGAGGACACGCGTCTCTTCGGCGGCAGCGGCGCGGACCTGATCTTCGGCGGCTCCGGACTGGACCGCATGAACGGCGGCTCCGGCGCCGACACCCTGGCGGCCTCGCTTGGTGAGCTGCTCGCCGGCGAAACCTATGACGGCGGCGCCGGCAGCGACACGCTGATCCTGGAAGGAACCCTGCCTGCCGGCGTCGAGGTCACCTCGGTCGAGACCACGCTCTTCGTCGACGACATCTCGGAACTCTCACTGCAGCCTGGGTCGTCCGACCCCGTCTTCGGCTATCTGTAGGGGCGGGGAGGGGATCGGCTCTCCGCCGGAGATCTCGAGCAGCATCTTATCCAGCAGCGCGCGCTCGAAGTCGCGCCGGTTCTGGGCCGTCATCACGAATGCGCCGGGCCCGCCGATCACCTCCGCTTCGTAGGCCTCGACCAGCCAGGGCTTGCCGCGAGGGCCGAGCATGCCGTCCTGCAGGATCGCCAGTGCGTTGATGACGATGCCGGCGCCCACGGCCCGGTCCCGTGCGACCGGTGCGGAGACGATGCTGCGAATGTCGGGATTGTCGCCGGACACGTCGATGATCCGACGCGACGGCAGGCAGGGACAGGCCTCGAACAGCGCCTGCCCGCTGGTGATGGCATCGCCGATGGCGTTGTAGGACTGCAGCGAGCGAGGTGCTGCGAGAACCGCCGCGGCGAAACCGGACGCGCTCTTCTCATCGTTCACCAGCATCCAGGGGACCATGACCTCGGCCGTCCCGGGGCCACCCCATTCCAGATAGGCGATGGCGATCGTCCCGTGCTGCCCGTAGGAGACGACATCCAGCAGGTCGGCGCTTGTGACCGCCGCGGCAATGCCTTCGCGCTGCAAGGCGAACTCCGTCGGATCGATGCTGCCCGAGGCATCGACGGCCAGCACCAGGGCGGTATCGACGGGGGCGCGCGCACCGGACTCCTGGCCGGCAGCCATCCCGGGGACCAGGGCCTTGGCGAGGGTTACGCCGGCCAAGACAAAGAGGCTCAACCCCTTGGAAGAGATCCTGTTTTGCATCTGGTCTCCTCGCATGCTGTCCATTTCCCGCAAACAGGCTGGGACAAATGGTCGGGTGTGGCAAGGGTCGAGCGCGTGTGCCTGCGGCCCACTGCCCTCCCAGGATCGCATTGCCGCTGAGCGGGAGCTGTGGCAATGAAGGGGCGGGGAAGGGAACGACCGAGACGGAAGGACGGGCGATGGCTTTGCTGTCATCTGACACCACGATCACGCGTCGGTCGCTCTTGACCGGCATTGCGGGGGCAGGTGTGCTGGCGAGTGAGCCGGCCTGGTCGGCGAACACCAGCTTCGCGACCTGGCTTCAGGGCTTTCGCCAAGAGGCGCAATCCCGCGGCATATCGCAGGCAACCCTGCGGCAGGCCCTGGACGGAATCCAGCCGGTGCAGGGCGTCCTGGACCTGGACCGCCGCCAGCCGGAATTCGTGCAGAGCTTCTGGCGCTACATGCGCCGGGTCAACGACAACCGCATCGCCGAAGCGCAGCTACGCCTGAGCCAGAACCAGCAGGTGCTCAGCACCGTCGAGGCGCGCTACGGCGTGCCAGCGCCGGTCCTCATGTCTTTCTGGGGCCTGGAGACCAATTTCGGTGGCACGGTCGGCGATTTCCGGGTCATTCCGGCGGTAGCAACCCTGGCCTGGGACGGACGGCGCGAGGATCTCTTCCGCGGCGAGCTGATGGCGGCCCTGCGCATCGTGCAGAGCGGCGTGCGGACGCCGATGAACCTGGTCGGTTCCTGGGCCGGCGCCACCGGGCAGTTTCAGTTCCTGCCCTCGACCTATCTGAACAATGCCGTCGACTACGACGGTAACGGGGTGCCGGACATCTGGGCCAACCTGCCGGATGCCTTCGCTTCGGCCGCTAACCTCTTGCGCAACAACGGTTGGAAGGTGGGCGAGCCCTGGGGCTATGAGGTCGTCTTGCCGTCAGGCTTCGACTATGCACTGGCCGACGGCTCGACCATGCGGCCGCTGACCGAGTGGGAGTCGCTGGGGGTGCGCCGGCCAGGAGGCGGCGCCCTGGTGCCACGAATCGACCGCGGCGCGCTGGTGCTGCCGGCCGGCTGGCAGGGGCCAGCTTTTCTGGTTTTCAATAACTACCGTGCAATCAGACGCTGGAACAATTCCGAACTCTATGCCATATCGGTCGGCCATCTGGCCGACCGCATTGCCGGCTTCGGCCCGTTGAGTGTAGGCGCGCCGCCGGATGCGGATCAGCGCCTGACGGTCAAGCAGGTACGTGAGATACAGACCCGATTGAATGCAATCGGCTTCGACAGCGGTGTGCCCGATGGAAAGGTCGGGCCTATGACCAAGGCCGCCGTCAGAGCCTATCAGCGAAGCCAGGGCTTGCCGGCGGACGGTTACCCGACCCTGTCGCTGCTGGGACGGTTGCAGTAGTAGGAGAAAATCGCCATGCCCGTGGCTGCGCGAATATTGGTTCTTTTTGCGTCGATGGCCTTCGTCATGGGCGCATGCGCCGGTAAGGACAACGCAGTTGCGTCGCCTACCCAGAAAGCCAGCTCCAAGGCCGGAGCGCTCGAGAGCGTTACCGAACCTCCCCGACAACAAGTCAAAGCCATGCGAGTCGGCAAGCCTTATCGCAAGGCCGGCCAACTCTTCAGGCCGAAGGCGGACTGGACCTATAGTAAGGTGGGTATTGCTTCCTGGTACGGGGGCAAGTTCCACGGTCGCAAGACCGCCAGCGGTGAACTCTTTGATCAGCATGCTCTGACGGCTGCTCACAAGACCTTGCCTCTGCCGGTCATCGCCAAGGTCACGAACCTCGCCAACGGTCGCAGCGTCAAGGTCCGGATCAATGATCGCGGTCCCTTCGCGCACGACCGCCTGATCGACGTCTCTGAGGCGGCCGCCCGCCAACTCGGCTTCATCGACCAGGGCACCGCCAAGGTCCGCGTCGAGGTTCTGCCGGCCGAGAGCCTGGCTCTGATCAAGGGAAGCGAACCTTACCGGGCCCCCGAGACGCAGCTCGTCTCTGCGGTTCCGGTGCGCGATAGGTCCGCAGTCTACCTGCAGCTCGGCAGTTTCGCTCAGCGGAGCAACGCGACCAAGCTGAAGCGCGACCTAGAGGGCTTCGGCAATGTCTCGATCGAGCAAGTGGTGCTCTCCGGTAAGGAGTTCTTCCGCGTCCGGATGGGCCCCTTCATCGATGCCTCCGCCGCGCTGCATGCGCGCGAGCGGTTGGCGGAGGCCGGGATGTTCCAGAGCCATCTCGTCTTCGAGGGCAGCAGCTAGAGCGGGGCGCACACGCACGAAGCCGCGCGTGTTCGTAATTTTCTCCTGTTAACAAGGGCGTAGAGCATTTTTCTGACCGTCAACAGCGTCGAGATGCTCTCAGACTCGAGGGTCTCTGCTCTAAACTCGTAAGGCGAGGCGCCGCAGTGGTTCGCTGTGCGACTGCCGTGATTTTGGCGGAATCGCAGGGACTAATGCCGGCATCGAGAGCGACGAGGGAGAGGGATTCATGTTCCAAGGGCCGGCTTTGCTGACCTCCGGTAAGGCGTTTGCGCTGTTCATTGTGCTGCTGGTGCTGATGGTCGGCCGCGGCGCGGCGGCGCTGGACACCAACGCCCGCTCGGCGATCCTGATCGATTCCGACAGCGGGGCGGTGCTCTTCGCCAAGGACCCGGACCAATCGTTGCCGCCGGCGTCGATGAGCAAGCTGATGACCGCCTTCGTGGTCTTCGAGCGCCTCAGCCAGGGCCTCCTCAGCCTGGAGGACAAGCTGCCGGTCAGCGAGAAGGCCTGGCGGATGGGCGGCTCCAAGATGTTCGTCGAGGTCGGCGATCAGGTCACGGTCGACGACCTGCTGCACGGCATGATCGTGCAGTCGGGGAACGATGCCTCGATCGTGCTAGCCGAGGGCCTGGCGGGCAGCGAGGCCGCCTTCGTGCGCGAGATGAACGAGATGGCGCAGGAGCTGGGGCTGAGCGGCTCGCACTTCGCCAACGTGACCGGCTGGCCCAATCCGGATCACTACATGACGGCGCGCGACCTGGCGACCCTGGCGCGCGCTCTGATCCGGCGCTTCCCCCAGTACTACAACATCTATTCGCAGACCGAGTTCACCTGGAACGATATCACCCAGGGCAACCGCAATCCCTTGCTCTATCGCGAGATTGGTGCCGACGGCTTGAAGACCGGCCACACCAAGGAGGCGGGCTACTGTCTGACCGCGTCCGCGGTCCAGGGCGGGCGACGGCTGATCCTGGTGATCATGGGCATGGAGAGCAAGCGGGCCCGGGCGGAGGAGGGCGAGCGGCTGCTGGCCTGGGGCTTCCGCGAGTTTACCCGCTACACCCTGTTCAAACCGGGCGAGATGCTGGACGAGGCTGAGGTCTGGATGGGCGACCAGCCCAGCGTCACCCTGGTGGCGCCCACCGAGATCTCGGTCAACCTGCTGCGTGCCTCGCGTGACGGCATGCAGGTGAAGCTGCTGTACCAGTCGCCGATTCCGGCGCCGATCCAGGCCGGGCAGGAGGTGGCCGTGCTCAGCGTCGAGGCGCCGGGCACGCCGCCGATCGACTTCCCCATCATCGCCGGCCACAGCGTGCCGGAAGCCGGGGTGATCGGGCGCATGATCCAGGGCGTCTCCGAACTGCTGTCCGGCGGCTAGACCGGACGATGCGGGGCCAGGAGGGGCGGGGCCAGGAGGGGCGGGGCCAGGAAGGGCGGGGCCAGGAAGGGCGCTTCATTACCGTCGAGGGCGGCGAGGGCAGCGGAAAGTCGACCCAGGCCGCGCGACTGGCCGAGGATCTGCGCGCGAGCGGTCGTACGGTGGTGCTGACCCGCGAGCCGGGCGGCACCGAAGGGGCCGAGCAGATTCGCAGTCTGCTGGTCGAGGGCGCTGCAGAGCGCTGGGATGCCTGGAGCGAGGCCCTGCTGGTGAACGCCGCCCGTCGCGACCACGTCCAGCGCGTGATCCGCCCGGCCCTGGCCGAAGGGACCTGGGTGATCTGCGATCGCTTCGTGCACTCGACCCTGGCCTATCAGGGCGTGGTAGGCGGCGCCGGCATCAACCCGCTGAAGGCCCTCCACGGCATGGTGCTCGGCCGCTTCTGGCCGGATCTGGTGCTGATCTTCGACTTGCCGGTGGAGGAGGGGCTGGCCCGCGCTGCCGAACGCGGTGGTGCTGCCCGCTTTGAGGCCCGCGGTCTGGACTTTCACCGGGCGCTGGCCAAGGCCTTTCGCGATCTGGCGGCGGCGGAGCCAGCGACCTGCCGCCTGCTCGATGCGCGCGGCGACCCGGAGGCCGTGGCCCGTCGGGTCCGCACCGCCGTCAACGCGCCGGCAAGGCGCCAGGCCTAGCGATGGTTGACGACGCCAATCCGCGCCTGACCGTCGGCCTGGTTGGCCAGGAGGCGGCGGAACAGCGCCTTGTCTCCGCCCTGCAGTCGGGCCGGATGCCGCACGCCTGGCTGCTGACCGGCCGGCAGGGGATCGGCAAGGCGACCCTGGCCTACCGCCTGGCACGCTTCCTGCTGGCCCGGCCGGATGGGCGCACCGGATTGACCGGCGACCTTTCGCTCGACCCCGACGATCAGGTCTTCCGCCAGGTGGCGGCGGGGGCGCACCCGGACCTCTTCGTACTGGAGCGCGGGGTCAACGAGAAGACCGGCAAGCTGCGCGGCGAGATCGTGGTCGAGGATGTGCGCCGCGTCGGCGAGGGCCTGCGCCGCACCGCTTCGGGCGGCGGCTGGCGTCTGCTGGTGGTCGATTCGGCCGAGGACATGAACCGCTCGGCCGCCAACGCGCTGCTGAAGCTGCTCGAGGAGCCGCCGCCGCGCGCCCTGCTGTTGCTGGTCAGCCATGCGCCCGGCCGGCTGTTGCCCACCATCCGCTCGCGCTGCTGCACCCTGGCGCTGCAGCCGCTGACACCGGAGATCTTGGAAAGCCTGCTGGCCGAGCAGCTACCCGAACTTTCCAGCGAGGAACGCAGCCTGCTGGCGGCGCTGGCCGACGGCAGCATCGGACAGGCGCTGGAGCTGGAGGCTGCCGGCGGCCTGGCGCTCTATCGCCGCCTGCTGGCGGTGCTGAACCGGGCGGGACAAGGGGCCGGGCAGGGGAGCGGGCCTGGCATGGACGTGGAGGAGGCGCATGCCTTCTCCGACGCGGTCGCCCGCTCCGGCTCCGGAGAGAGCTTTCGCGTCGCCAGCGGTCTGCTGACCTGGTGGCTGGCCCGCATGATCCGGGCCGGGGCTGAGCACAAGGTGCCGCCGGCCCTGGTCGCCGAAGAGGAGGGCCTGGCGCAGAGGTTGTTTGCCCGACGTGCGCTTGCGGATTGGGTGAGCCTGTGGGAAAAGCTGAGCGCGCTGGCACAGAGCTGCGAGCGTCAGAACCTGGACCGGAAACAGGCCTTCCTCTCGGCCTTGATCGCCCTCGACGAGGTCGGTTAGGTCGGGTCCCCCCCGCTAGGGGCTTGGGACTTGAGGTTGGGGACCTTGCCTGTAAGCCAAAAGGCCCCTTTCCACGGATGATGCGAGGACCGCGCCATGGTCGACAGGCGGCCGGGCGAAGCTTCGCGAGCGAGAGCGAGATGCCAGAGACAAACGGTGAGACAAACGGCGAGGCAAAGGGGCGGTACTACGTCACCACGCCGATCTATTACGTGAACGATCGGCCGCACATCGGTCACGCCTACACCACGCTTGCCTGCGATCTACTCGCCCGCTTCATGCGCCTGGACGGGCGCGACGTCCTGTTCCTGACCGGCACCGACGAGCACGGCCAGAAGGTCGAGCAGTCCGCCAAGGAGCGCGGCCTGGCACCGCTGGCCTACGCCGACCAGGTGAGCGCCGCCTTCCGGGAACTCACCGGCGCGATGAACTTCTCGATCGACGCTTTCATCCGTACTACCGAGGAGCGCCATGCCGCTGCGGTCCAGGCGCTGTGGAAGGTGCTCTATGAGCGCGACCAGATCTATCTCGGCCAGTACGCCGGCTGGTACTCGGTCTCCGACGAGGCCTTCTACGCCGAGAAAGAGCTGACCCTGAAGGACGGCAAGCGCTTCGCGCCGACCGGCAAGGAGGTGGAGTGGGTGGAGGAGCCCTCCTACTTCTTCCGCCTCTCCGCCTGGCAGGACCGCCTGCTGGAGCTCTACGAGAGCCGGCCGGACTTCATCCAGCCGGCCTCGCGCCGCAACGAGGTGATCGCCTTCGTGAAGGGCGGCCTACACGATCTCTCGATCAGCCGGACGACCTATAGCTGGGGCATCCCGGTGCCAAACGATCCTGCGCACGTGACCTATGTCTGGTTCGACGCGCTGATCAACTACATCACCGCGGCCGGCTATCCCGACGAGGACAGCCGCTCCTGGAAAACCTACTGGCCGGCCGACCTGCACATGGTGGGCAAGGACATCCTGCGTTTCCATACGGTCTACTGGCCCGCCTTCCTGATGGCGGCCGAACTGCCGCCGCCCCGGCGCGTCTTCGCGCACGGCTGGTGGACCAACGAGGGCCAGAAGATCTCCAAGTCGCTGGGCAACGTCATCGACCCCTTCGAGCTGGTCGAGAAGTACGGCCTGGATCAGGTGCGCTATTTCCTGATGCGGGAAGTGCCCTTCGGGCTCGACGGCGACTTCTCGCACGCCGCCATGGTGCGCCGCTGCAACGACGATCTCGCCAACGACCTGGGCAACCTGGCGCAGCGCGTGCTCTCGATGATCGCGAAGAACTGCGCCGGCAAGGTGCCGGAGGCCGGCAGCTTCAGCGAGGACGACCAGGCGATCCTGGGCCAGGCCGCTGCCCTGCTGGACGCGGTGCGCCAGGAGTTCGGACGCCAGGCCTTCCATAAGGGCCTGGAGGCGATCTGGCAGGTGGTGGGCGACGCCAACCGCTATGTCGACGCCCAGGCGCCCTGGACCCTGCGCAAGACCGATCCGGCGCGGATGGGCGTGGTGCTCTACGTGCTGGCGGAATGCCTGCGCCGCATCGCCCTGGTGGTGCAGCCGGTGATGCCTGAGTCTGCTGCCAAGCTGCTGGACCAGCTTGCCGTCGCGCCCGAGGAACGCGGCTTCGACCACTACGACCAAAGCCTGAAGAGCGGCGTCGAACTGCTGAAACCACAAGGCATTTTCCCGCGCTATGTCGAAGAGGAGGCCGGCGGCTGATGCTGATCGATTCGCACTGCCATCTGGACTTTCTGCAGCGCGAGGGCGAGGAGCTGGCCGAGGTGGTGGCGCGTGCCCGCGAGGCGGGCGTGGCCGGCATGGTCACGATCGGGACCAAGCTCTCCGAGATCGAGACGGTGATCGCGATCGCGGAGCGCTTCGACAGCGTCTGGTGCTCGGTGGGGGTGCATCCGCACGAGGCCGAGGCGCAGGGCCAGTCGGGCCCGCAGCGGCTGCTGGAGCTGGCCCGCCACCCCAAGGTGGTGGGTATCGGCGAGACCGGCCTCGACTACTTCTATGAGCACAGCCCGCGTGCGCAGCAGCGGGAGAGCTTCCGTGCACACATCGCCGCCGCCCGCGAGAGCGGCCTGCCGGTGATCGTGCACAGCCGCGACGCCGACGAGGAGACCCTGGAGATCTTGGCCGACGAGCAGGGCAAGGGTGCCTTCACCGGTGTCATCCACTGCTTCTCCAGCGGTCCGGTACTGGCCAAGGGGGCGTTGGAGCTTGGGATGATGATCTCGCTGGCCGGTATCCTCACCTTCAAGAAGGCGGAGGAGCTGCGCCAGACGGCGGCCGAGGTGCCCCTGGACCGCCTGCTGGTCGAGACCGATTCGCCCTACCTGGCGCCGGTGCCGCACCGCGGCAAGCGCAACGAGCCGGCCCTGGTCCGCCACACCGCCCAGACCCTGGCGGCGGTGAAGGGCGTGGGCATGGCGGAGATCGCACAGGCGACCAGTGATAACTTCTTCCGCCTCTTCTCGCGCGCGGAACGCCCGGCGGCGGCGTGAGTGGCAGCGTGAGTGGCGGGGGTATGAAGATCACCATGTTGGGCTGCGGCGGCTCGGGCGGCGTGCCGCTGCCGGACGGCACCCCAGGCGGCTACTGGGGCGACTGCGATCCGGCCGAGCCGCGCAACCGGCGCCGGCGGGTCTCGGTGCTGATCGAGGGGCAGGCGCCGGGGCAAGGCACCCTGATCATCGATACCTCGCCGGACCTGCGCGAGCAGCTTCTGGATCACCCGGTGGCGCGGATGGATGCCGTGCTGCTGACCCATGCCCACGCCGACCATGTGCACGGGATCGACGACCTGCGCGCCTACACCTACCGGCAGCGCGGCGCGATTCCGGCCTACATGGACGAGACCACGCACCGCTCCATGGTCCGGCGCTTCGACTACATCTTCACCTCCAGCCACACCGAGAGCTATCTCTATCCGGCGCTGCTGGAGGATCGCGTGGTCGTGGCCGGCACGCCCTTCGAGGCCGCCGGCTTCGAGGTGTTGCCCTTCCGCCAGAAGCATGGCCACACCCATTCGCTCGGCTTCCGCATCGGCGCCTTCGCCTATTCGACCGATGCTTCCGACCTGGACGAGGCGGCCTTCGCGGCGCTGGACGGCGTGGAGGTCTGGATCGTGGACTGCCTGCGCTTCGAGCCGCACCCGACCCACAGCCACCTGGAGAAGACCTTGGGCTGGATCGAGCGGGTGAAGCCCAAGCGCGCGATCCTCACCCACATGAACCAGGCCACCGACTATCACGCCCTGGCCGCCAAGTGCCCACCCGGCGTGGAGCCGGGCTACGACGGCCTGACGGTCGCGCTGTAGCGCTGGAGGGGAGGGGGCCGAAGCCCCCGCTTTCCCTACCTGTTGAAGAAGAAGGAATCGGTGCGGTAGACGCCGAACTGGGCGCCGGGCTCCCAGTTATAGATGCCTTCCTTGGGAATGTTTGTGAGATCCTTGTCGGCCACGATCGGCTGCGGCACCTGGCCGACGATGCCGATGGTGTAGACCTCCTCGGCGTTGATCTCGAGGATCGTGTTCCAGGCTGCGCGCCGGGCCTCGTCGCTGGTGGCGCTTTGCCAGGCGTCGAAGGCTACGAGGAGCTGCTCGGGCTTCTCCATGTCGACCGGCTCGCCGGCCTGGCCCTTGGTCTCGCGATACTGGCCCCACTTCGGCCACTGATAGCCGGACTGCGCGATCGGTACCCAGGAATCGGGCGCCATGTCCGGGGTCGGCAGTCCGTTCTCGAAGCCGAACCAGATCACCATGTTGGCCTCGCCCGAGAAGATGCGGTTGCGCAGCGCCGTACGGTCGCTGGGCTTGGTAAAGAGACCGACGCCGATCTTGGCCCAGCTCGACTTCACCAGCTCCAGGATGTCCGGCTCTTCCTCCGATTCACCCGCGGTCTCGACGATGATCTCCAGCGGACGGCCGTCCGGCAGGAGGCGCAGGCCCTTGCCGTTGCGCTCGGTCAAGCCGATCTCGTCGAGCAGCGCGTTGGCTTTCTTCAGGTCGAACTCCGCCCAGGCATCCCGGTAGCTGGGCTTGTAGAGCGCCGATTCGGGCAGCGGTCCCTGGTTGCCGGGCAGGCCCAGGCCGAAATAGATCACCTGGTTGATCTCGTTGCGATCAATCGCCAGCGAGAGCGCCCGGCGGAAGCGGGTGTCGCGGTTCAAGGTCCGCCAGACCGGGTCGGAGGCGTTCAGGTTGGGATAGAGCGCGAAGTTGGAAGGACGCACCGTCTTCCACAGCAGCACCTGATAGCCCTCGCGCTTCTGCGCTTCCTTCAGCAGCGTGTAGTCGGAAAAGCCGATGCCGCGTGACTGCAGGTCGCTGTCGCCGGCCGCGGTCTTGGCCGGCACCAGCCCGGCCGAGGTCACCGCCAGCAGCCACTTGTCGATATAGGGAAGCTGCAGGCCGTTCTGGTCGATGCGGTGGAAGTAGGGATTGCGCGCCGCGGTCAGGCGCTGGCTCGGCGGCGGGGTGACGACCAGCCAGGGCTGCAGCACCGGCAGCTCCGGATTGTCCATGCGATAGAGGTTGTCCAGGCTGTTGTGCAGCGCGGCCCAGTTCGGCTTGCCGGCCTCGTCGGCCATCTCCGCCAGCTTCTCCGGGTCGGCGTACTTGGCGTGGAACTGCTTCATGTAGTGTGCCGGCCGGTAGATGTAGAGCGGCGTGGCGCGGGCCAGGGCCGGCAGGAAGAAGGGATTGGGCTCGTCCCACTCGTAGATCACCGTGGTCTCGTCGGGAAAGCTGACCTTGGGCGGCTTGCCGTTGACCAGCAGGTCGATCGAGGGGCCGACCGGCGAGAGCTCGGGATTGTTGGCCACGTCCTCCCAGTAGTAGCGGAAATCCTCGGAGGTGAAGGGATGACCGTCCGACCAGCGATGGCCCGGCCTCAGATGCAGGGTGAAGCGCCGGCTGTCCTCGATATCGACCGACTCCAGGATGTCCGGCACCAGGTTGAAGTTCTCGTCGTAGCCGACCAGACGGGCATAGCCGAAGACCGCCATCAGGCGGCTGTCCTTCTGGCTGCCGATGAGGGTCTGCAGGGTGCCGCCCGACTTGCCGAGCATACGGTCCTTGGTGGCCTCGACCACCAGCGGGTGCTGCGGCAGGCGCTCTGCGACCGGCGGTAGGGTCCCGTCCTTGACCGCGGCCTGGAGCTCGCTGGGCTCCATCGGGGTCGGCAGGCTGGCCGGCGCCCAGCGCGTCAGGCTGACCGTGTCGGCCAGTGTTGCTCCCGGCAATAGCACCAGGGAGAGAAAGGCGAAGGCCAGGGCATTGCGTTTCATCGACAGTCGGTGTGGTCTCATGCGTCTCGTCCAGTGTTTCCTTGAGAAAGGCGCACCAGGGTCAGGTTCGATCCCGGCGGCAGGCGTGTTGCCGGCGCCAGATCCGGAAAGCGGTAGCTCACCAGGTCCAGGGGCACTGCCGTAAACTGTCCAGCCTCCGGGTCATCCTTCTCATCATAACCATATTGCTTGCGATTTCGCTGCCATTCTACCTTTCCGGCCAGCTTTCCGGACATCCAGGCGGGATCCTGCAGCATGGCCAGGCTCGGCAGCGGCGGCGCTCCTGTCGCGTGGAGCTGCCAGGCCGGGAAGTTGTCGTCGAGCAGGACGTAGCGGAAGCCGCGCTCGGCCGCCTGGCGCAGCCGCAGGCCATGCGAGATGTGATCGTCGAAGAAGCAGAGCGCGCGCTCGGGATCGAAGGGACCGATCTCGGTCTCGGCCCAGTCCTGCAGGCGGTAGACGACGCCGGGAGCGCGCAGGCGGCCGGCCCGCGGCAGCTCCACGTCGTGGGTTTCGATTCGGGCCTCTGGTAGGGCCCGGCGAAACAGCCAGGCGCTATGGCCCATGAAGCTGCCGCTCTCGATCAGGAGGTCGGGCGCGAGCCAGCGCACCGCCAGCCAGAGCCAGAGCGAATCGTTGAAGCCGCTGCCGTGCCGGTTCTCGGTCAGTGGCCGCTCGGCATAGACCGAGAGGAAGCGCTGTAGCTCGTCGGCCGGAGCAAACGTACAGGGCCGATCGACAGTGGCCGCGGCCTCGGCCAGCGCGGGCTCCACGATGGCGAGGATCTCGGCGAGCAGACGCTCGACCTCGGGCTTGCTGCATGGCCAGGGCCACGTCTGGGGCGGCAGCGGCCCCAGAACCTTGAAGAGATAGGACATGGAGCGGGACGCTAGCGTGCCGGAGACCAAGACGCCAAGCCAAAGCGCTGTCCGGAAAGCCGATTCCGGTCCATCGAAAAGTTCCATAATATATATTATGCGAATTAACGGTTCACCGTAAGGCAGCAAGCCTATCCAGCCCTGATGCCTACGTTCCTCGCCTCTGCACTCCGAAGTCGCTACCCATCCACTGCCGGCTTGTCTAGGGTCCCCGCCATGACCGACGACAGTGACACCTCACCCGCCATCGACGCGCTGCTGGACATCATGGCCCGCCTCCGCGACCCGCACGGCGGCTGCCCCTGGGACCTGCAACAGGACTTCGCCAGCATCGCGCCCTACACCATCGAAGAGGCCTACGAGGTTGCCGAGGCGATCCACCAGGGCGACATGCCTGGGCTCAAGGACGAACTGGGCGACCTGCTGCTCCAGGTCGTCTTTCACGCGCGCATGGCAGAGGAAGCCGGCCACTTTGCCTTCGACGACGTCGCCAGGGCGATCTCCGACAAGATGATCCGACGCCACCCCCATGTCTTTGGCGAGGCCGCGGGCAGCGACGCCACGGGCGTCACCTTGGGCTGGGAGGCGATCAAGGCGGAGGAACGCGCGGCTAGAGCCGCCGGCAATCCCACGAGCCGGCTGGACGGCGTGGCACTCGCTCTCCCGGCCCTGCTGCGTGCTGCCAAGCTGCAGAAGCGCGCCGCCGGCGTCGGTTTCGATTGGCCGGATCCCGCGGCGGTCCTGGACAAGGTCGATGAGGAACTGGCGGAGCTGAAGGTCGAGGTCGCCGACCTCGAGTACGACTCCGCCGCCAGAGACCGCGCCGAGGAAGAGATCGGCGATCTCCTCTTCGTGCTGGCCAACCTGGCCCGTCATCTGCGCCTCGATCCGGAGGTCGCGCTGCGTAAGGCCAATGCCAAGTTCGAGCGCCGATTCAAGGCGATCGAGGCGGCTCTTGCGGCGCGCTCTGCGCGGATGGAGGATTGTGACCTCGACACGCTGGAGGCCGAGTGGCAGGCAGCTAAGACGGCCGAACGCTGAGCGCGTGGCGGCGGCCAGCGTCGTCCGGTACCGCTTTGGCCGATTTGGGCTTCTTCGCAATCGCTTAGCGTGATTTTCTGGCCGATTTCGCCGCTCAGATGCCGCTGCGACGGCCTGACATGCGGCAGAAGGCGCCCCGGTCTGGCGCTTGCCGAGGCATGGATTACCAGTCAGGGTCACTCTCGGCAGGATGAGCCCCGGACGGCTGGGACGGGTTGCTAGCCCTGCCTGACCCGGGCTTGCTAAGGAGAAGGCCAATGGACACGAGCTTGGCGGTCGACCTCGCCAGGATCCAGTTCGCCTTCACGGTATCGTTTCACATCCTCTTTCCGGCCCTGACCATCGGTCTGGCCTCCTACCTAGTTGTTCTGGAAGGCCTTTGGCTTCGCACTGGGAAGAGCAAGTATCACGATCTCTACCGTTTCTGGGTCAAGATCTTCGCCGTTACCTTCGGTATGGGCGTCGTCTCCGGCGTGGTGATGAGCTATCAGTTCGGCACCAACTGGAGCCGTTTTTCCGATGTGGGCGGCAACGTCCTGGGGCCACTGATCGCCTATGAGGTGCTCACCGCCTTCTTCCTGGAGGCCGGTTTCCTCGGCATCATGCTGTTCGGCTGGGGCCGGGTCGGCAAGGGGCTGCACTTCTTTGCGAGCTGCATGGTGGGCCTCGGCACCCTGGTGTCCGCCTTCTGGATCCTCTCCGCCAACAGCTTCATGCAGACGCCGGCCGGCTACGGCATCGACGCCGACGGCCGCCTCTATGCGGAGAGCTGGCTGGAGGTGATCTTCAACCCCTCCTTCCCCTACCGCTTCGTGCACATGGTGCTGGCGGCCTATCTGACCACCGCGTTCGTCGTCGGCGGGGTCGGCGCCTGGCATCTGCTGCGCCGGCGCGGCGACGAGCGGGCGCGCACCATGCTCTCCATGGCCATGTGGATGGCCGCCATCGTGGCGCCGATCCAGGTCGTGGCGGGCGATCAGCACGGCCTGAACACCCTGGCGCATCAGCCGGCCAAGATCGCCGCCATCGAGGGCATCTTCCCCGCCACCACCAAGGGCGTCTGCTGGTCCCTGGTCGGCTGGCCCAACATGGAGGAAGCCCGGGTCGACTACGACGTCTGCATCCCCCATGTCGGCAGCCTGATCCTGACCCACGAGTGGAACGGCGAGGTCAAGGGGCTGGAGTCCTGGCCGCGCGAGGACTGGCCGGATTCCACCGTGGTTTTCTGGACCTTCCGGATCATGGTGGCGGTCGGACTCGCTATGGTCGCTCTCGGCCTGGTCTCGCTGATCCTCAGGATCAATCGAAGGCTCTACGACGCGACCTGGTTCCACCGGCTGGCCGTCATCATGGGGCCGAGCGGTTTCGTGGCGGTGCTCTGCGGCTGGATCACGACGGAGATGGGCCGGCAGCCCTGGGTCGTCTATGGCCTGCTGCGCACGGCCGATGCCGCCTCCCCCAACTCAGCGGGTGAGGTCGGCACCACCCTGGCGATCTTCATCGCGGTCTATCTGGTGGTCTTCGGTACCGGCACCTACTACGTCCTGCGGCTGATGAAGAAGGGCCTGGAGAGCCTGCCGCCGGCCGCACCGATCGGCGGACCCGGACGGCACCGGCATCCCAAGCGTCCGCTCTCCGCGGCGCCGGACGTGGCCGAGTAGAGGAAGGAGAGGCGTCATGGGCATCGATCTTCCTCTGATCTGGGCGGCAATCATCGCCGTCGGCGTGATCATGTACGTGATCCTCGACGGCTTCGACCTCGGCATCGGCATCCTCTTCCCCTTCTTCCGGGAGAAGGAGGACCGTGACGTCATGATGAACACGGTCGCACCGGTCTGGGACGGCAACGAGACCTGGATGATCCTGGGCGGCGCCGGTCTGCTGGGAGCCTTCCCCCTCGCCTACTCCGTGCTGCTCTCTGCGCTCTATCTGCCGCTGATCCTGATGCTCGTGGCCTTGATCTTCCGCGGTGTGGCCTTCGAGTTCCGCTTCAAGGTCGAGGGCGAGCATCACTGGTGGGATCTCTCCTTCGCATTCGGGTCCTGGCTCGCCACCTTCATGCAGGGCGTGGCGCTGGGCGCCTTCATCAATGGTATCGAGATGCAGGGCCGCGACTATGCCGGCGGCACCTTCGGCTGGCTGACCCCCTTCTCGATCTTCGTCGGCATCGCGCTACTCTGCGGCTATGCCCTGCTGGGCGCCGGCTGGCTGCTGCTGAAGACCGAAGGCGCCCTGCAGGAGAAGGTCTGGGAGA
The DNA here is from genome assembly GCA_046233115.1 of Rhodospirillaceae bacterium N.6G. GTDB lineage: Bacteria > Pseudomonadota > Alphaproteobacteria > Kiloniellales > JACOMY01 > JACOMY01. The sequence continues at coordinate 86,207 of JBJXHM010000005.1, forward strand.
TCTATCGCCCGCTGCTGTTCCTGGTGATCCTCGCGGTGGGGGCGATCAGCCTCTGGACCCCGCTGGCCGATCCGCGGATCGCGGCACGCTGGTTTGCCTGGCCCAATACGCTGATCCTGTTGCCGGTGCCTGCCCTGGTCGCACTCCTGACCTATGCACTGCTGCAGGCGGTGGTGAAGCGTCAGGAGCGGCGCCCCTTCCTCCTGACCCTGGGGCTCTTCCTGCTGTCCTACCTGGGCCTGGCGATCTCGCTCTGGCCGAACATCATCCCGCCCTCGGTCACCATCTGGGACGCGGCCTCGCCGGCCGAGAGCCAGGGCTTCATGCTGGTCGGCACCCTGGTGCTGCTGCCGATCGTCATCGGCTACACCGCCTACAGCTACTGGGTCTTCCGCGGCAAGGTGCGGGCCGATACCGCGCATTATCACTGATGCGACGGACGCAGGGGGCCGCGCGGCCCCGGTCCTGACGGCGATGCGAAAGAAACAGCTTCTCTGGTTCGCCGGCCTCTGGCTGGCTGGCGTACTGGCGGTCGCCCTGATCAGCTACGGTATCAAGTTCGTCTTCGGCTTCTAGAGCGGGTCGCGACCAGGCGGTGTTACCTGAGAGGGTGATGGTCCGGTCGGAAGATGCCGGCGCTTCCTCATGCCCGGACAGATCGGCGGACAGTGCTTTTCGCTTCCCCGATCTCCGCCCGTGGTCTACCGTCAAGCTTCAATATTCAAAACAAACAAGGCAGTAAACCCGCCTCTGATGGTGGCGCTTGCCGACTGGGAGGAGACTATGGCGCAGATCTTCGGGACGGCGGGCAAGCACGACCGCCTGTTGGGCACAAAAAACAACGACCAGATTTACGGGCTGAGCGGCAGCGATTGGATCAGAGGTCTTCAAGGAGATGACACTCTTTTCGGTGGAAGCGGCTTCGATGAGCTGCGCGGCGAGTCAGGCAATGATTCTCTCTTCGGTGGTGCCAACGATGACAGTGTTCTGATCGGTTCCTACGGGGACGACCAGATCTATGGTGGCGATGGCCGCGACAGGTCCCTGATAGGCAGAAGCGGGATCGACGGACTCTTCGGCGGCAAGGGGAACGATACGGATTTCTTCGCCGGCAGTGGCGCCGATAGCCTCTTCGGCGGCAGCGGAAACGATCGCGAGTTCTACGGCAACGACGGCAGCGACAGCCTCTATGGCGGTGACGGGAATGACATCTCCTTCGTCGGCAGCGATGGAGATGACCGCTTGTTCGGCGGTAGCGGTCAGGATCGGCTCTTCGAGGGAGAGCGCGGCAACGACAGCATCTTCGGGGGCGGCGGGAACGACAGCTTCTTCTTCGGCGGCAAGGGGGACGACAGCCTCTCCGCCGGCGATGGCAATGACGGATCGTTCCAGGGCAACAGCGGCACCGACAGGCTGTTTGGCGGCAGTGGCGACGACCTGGGCTTCTTCGGCGGGTTGGGGAGTGACCAACTGTTCGGCGACGCCGGCGACGACCTCACCTTCTGGGGCGGCGCGGAGGCCGACAGCCTCTTCGGCGAGAGCGGTGCCGACCGGGGCTTCGACGGCGGCCGGGGCGCCGATCGGCTGAACGGCGGCAGCGGCAAGGACAGCGACTTCAAGGGGGGCAGCGGCAACGACCGGCTGTTCGGTGACGAGGGTGACGACAGCCACTTCTTCGGCGGCAGGGATAGCGACACGCTCTACGGCGAAGCCGGGAACGATGCCTCCTTCAACGGCGGCAGCGGCAGCGACCAGCTCTGGGCCGAGGACGGGGACGACAGCTACTTCTTCGGCGGCGGCGGCAATGACGACGTCTCCGGCGGCCGCGGCCGGGATGCGCGTTTCTTTGGCGGAAACGACAGCGGCAGCGACAGGATCTATGGTGATGCGGGCAACGACAGCCTGCTCTACGGCGGTCTGGGCAACGACCGCATCGGCGGCGGCAGCGGACAGGACCGGCAGCTGTATGGCGGTCAGGGCGACGACCGCCTGTTCGGCGGCCGCGGGGACGACGCCTCTCTCTTTGGCGGCAGCGGCGCCGACTTCCTGATTGGTGGCGACGGCCGCGATACCTTCCTTGACGGCGGCAGCGGCAGCGACCTGCTCCAGGGCGAAGACGGCAACGACAGCTCGTTCTACGGCGGCGACGGCAGCGACCGCATCTACGGCGGAACCGGCGACGACCTGCGTTTCTTCGGCGGCTCGGGAGACGACACCATCGACGGCTGGTGGGGAGACGACCGCAGCCTCTTCGGCGGTGACGGCTCCGACCAGCTATTCGGCGGAGCCGGCGACGACGAAATGAACGGCAAGAGCGGGATCGATCGCCTGGAGGGGGGCGACAATGGCGATGAGCTGAAGGGTGGCTCGGGCGCCGATACCCTGTCCGGAGACAGCGGCACGGACCTGCTCTTCGGTGGCTTCCAGGATGACACGCTCTTTGGCGGCGACGGCCGGGATACGCTCTATGGCGGCAGTGGACAGGACGACCTGAAGGGCGGCAACGGCAGCGACACCTTCGTCTTCACCGACAAGCTGGAGGGTGCCGAGGGGCGCATTCTCGACTTCAGCGGACATGTCGGCGGCGGTACGGATTTCTTGAGCCTGGCCGTCGGCGGCAAGGGGGAATGGATCGGCGATGCCGCCTTCGCAGGCGGCGGCGTGGCTCAAGCCCGCTTTGACGACCGTGGCGGCAAGAATGGCGACCTCGAGGTCGATCGGGACGGCGACGGTATCGCCGACTTCGAGGTCAGGTTGGTGGCGATCACCGCCGCCGACCAGCTCACCAGCACCGACTTCCTCTTTACCTGATCGGCTGAGGCCACAGACGGAGACGCCCGGCCCTAAGCGGGGCCGGGCGTCGTCTCATCGCTGGTCGCTGTCGACCGCTCTAAACCGGCGGGCCGCGGCCGCGGATGGCGCGGGCCAGCAGGGCCACGACGAAGAGCACTAGGAAGACGAAGAAGAGAATCTGCGCGATCCCGGCCGAAGCCGACGCAATACCGCCGAAGCCGAAGACTGCAGCGACAATGGCGACGATGAAGAATAGGAGCGCAAGGCCAAGCATGAGCTTCTCCGTTCAGTTTTATGCTGCTGAACGAACGCGCCCGCTGTCGATAGGTTCCGAGAAATTTCTATCTAGGGTTCACGCCGCCTGCCGGCCGCGACAGTAGCAGGAGGCCCGCACCGGCACCGAGGAGCGTGCCAGCGCCCGGCCGAGCCGCTGGCGCAGCAGCCCCGCCTCGACCGAGTCCCCTGCCCCACGCCGCTCCAGGCATTCGACCAGTCCGTGCAGGCTCCAGAGGTTGTCAGGATGCTGACAGGCCCTGGCCAGGGTCGCGTCGAGACCGAGGTCGGCCCGATAGACCTGCTCTGCCTCCTCCACCTGCCCCTGCTCCAGCAGCAAGGCGCCGAGCGCGTGGCGGGCCGGCTGCATCCAGCCCCAGGGCTCGTCGTAGGGCAGGTTATCGTCCTGCTCCACCGCCTGGCGCAGGGCGGCGAAGGCCTCTTCGTGGCGCCCCTGGTGGTAGGCCAGCTCGCCGCTCGCCATGCACTCGGCCACGCTCAGGATATCGCGGCAGGTGTTGTTGAATAGCATGCGGGTCTCAGGCACCGCCGCCAGGGCCGCCTTGAAGGCCGCCATCTCCGTCTCGGCCTCCGCGGTGCGACCCAGGTTGGCCAGCGCCACCGTGCGGGCATAGCGCATCATCGCGGTGGTGACGGCGAAGAGCTCCCTGTCCTCGGGCAGGTCTTGCTCCAGGATCGCCTCCCACATGCCGAAGCGGACCAAGACGTGCTGGCGCATCGGCACGAAGCCCTCGAACCAGTCGGCCATCGGCCGCAGGGTATCGGCCGGCAACGTGTCCATCAGCTCGTCGGCCGCCGCCAGCGCCGGCTCCCGCTGCCCCAGGAACATCGCCCCGTAGATCACGAAGTGGTAGTTGTGGCAGCGGTAGACCGAGTAGAAGTTCTCCGCCCCGCGGTGCTCCAGGTACTTGCGATCGACGGCGACCGCGGCCTGGTTGCGCGCCACCACGTTCTGGTAGTCGCCGCAGAGCACGTCGATGTGCGAGGCCATGTGCACCAGGTGCCCGGCGTCGGGCACCAGGGTGGTCAGCACGTCGCCGTGGCGCAGCGCCCGCTCGGGATGCGGCGACATCTCCATCAGGTGGATGTACATGTGCAGCAGGCCCGGATGGGTCCAGGCGCCGGGCAGGCTCTCGAATGCGCGTTCCAGCACCTCGATCGCCTCGGCCGTGTCGGCCCCCTCTTTCGGCTTGCCGGTCTTGAGGTCCCAGAGCTGCCAGGGCGTGCGATTCATGATCGATTCCGCGAAGAGCGCGGTCACGTCCAGGTCGTGCGGATGGACCTTGTGGACGGCGCGCATGGCGTCGGCGAAGGCGTCGTTCCAGGGATCGAAGCATTCGACCGAGGCGTCGTCGGGATAGCGAGCCGCCAGCGCGTCGATCAGCGCCCTTTCGACCGGGCTGGCCTCCGCCTTTTCGGCCGCGGCCAGTGCGGTGCGTGCGCGCGTCAGGGCGTCGGGCTTCTCCTCCGGCTCGAAGGCCTCCCAGGGCTTGTTGTAGTTGGGGCCGATGGCGTAGGCGATGCCCCACTGCGCCATGGCGCAGGTCGGATCGGCCTGCAGCGCCGCCTCGAAACAGGCCAGGGCTTCCTCGTGATTGTAGGCATAGGTCCAGACCAGGCCGCGATCGAACCAGCGCTGCGCCTCGGGACTGCCGGTGGTCACCGACCGGCCGTAAGTTCCGAGATTGTAGTCCGCCATGATCTTTCCCCGAATAATGTCACAAGGTTATGGGCTTTCCTCAAAGGATCGCCGGAATAGCCTTCGGGTGCAATGTCATTCCGGCTCGGAGGTGGCAGAGACCTTAGAGATCCTGGTCGAAGATCAGCACGATATAGGCCAGGAAGACGATCAGGTGCACCGCGCCCTGCAGTGAGTTGGTGCGGGCCGAGACGAAGGTGACGATGGAGATGATCAGCGACAGCACCAAGAGCCCGATGCCGACGGCGTCCAGGCCCAGCTCTACCGGCAGGTCGACGATCCAGGCAGCGATCAGGACCGCCGGCACGGTCAGGCTGATGGTGGCCAGGGCCGAGCCCAGGCAGATGTTCACGGCGCGCTGAAGCTGGTCGTGGCGCGCGGCGACCAGGGCGGTCAGGCCTTCTGGTGCCAGGATCATGACCGCAACGATGAAGCCGCCCAGCGCCACCGGCGCCCCCACTTGCGCGATGCCGAAATCGACGTAGACCGCCAGCTTCTTCGACATCAGCACCAGCGGCAGCAGGGCCAGCAGCAGGCCGGCCACATGGAAGCCGACGCTCTGCACCTGCAGGCTGTGCGCTGCCTCCGCCTTCGGTTCGACGGCCTCTCGCGCCGGCTGCTGGAAGACGTCGGGGCTCTTCACCGTCTGAAACAGCAGGAAGAAGCCGTAGAGCAGCACCGAGACGCCGATCTGGAAGGCCGCCTGCAGGGTGGAGAGGCTGCCGCCCGGCGCCGAGGAGGTGAAGTGCGGCAGGATCAGCGCGGTGGTGGCGACCGGCAGCAGCGCCACCAGGTAGGCGTTGGCGCCGGAGAGGTTGAAGATCTGGAAGCCGTGGCGCAGGCCGCCCACCAGCAGGCAGAGCCCCACCAGGCCGTTCAGCACGATCATCAGCACAGAGAACATGGTATCGCGCGCCAGGGTGGGATTGTTGTCGCCGGTCAGCATGACGGCGGTGATCAGCGCCACCTCGATGCCGATGACCGAGAGGGTCAGGATCAGGGTACCGAAGGGCTCGCCGAAGAGCTCCGCCAGGCACTCGGCGTGATGGACCACCCGGAAAATGGCGGCCAGCATCACCACGACGATGGCAACCAGCAGGACGATCGAGACCCCCTGCCCTACCAGATCCGGCTTCAGCGTGCCCCCGGCCAGCGCGAAGAAGAGATAAGTCAGCCAGATCAGCGCGATCGGCCACTCCGGAACGAGAGGTGAGGTTCTCCGTTGCTGCATCCTAGGCCTTGTGTGGTGGTGGTGGTTTGCGTTGCTTGAGCCTAGAGGTTGTGTAGCAGGCGGAGCGAAGCATGCAAGGCCAAGGAGCAATCTTACCCCGTTTCCCGGCCTCTCATGACGGTTACGGCAATCCCCGGGACCGAGGCAGGAAAGCAGAGCTACTCCTCCACCCCCACCGGCATTGCGACCTGGCGGGCGCCCTCGTGGAAGGCGGTGAGCGAGAAGTCCCACTGGCCGGTCGGCCAGAGCAGGGTCATGGTCTCGTGCCGCGGGCGGTAGATCGCGGTGTAGAGCGTGCCGAAGCCGGCGTCGAAGGCGGTGGAATAGAGCGGCGGCTTCAGGAAGGCGCCGATGAACTTGTCCTCCGGCTCGCGATGCAGGGTCAGGCGCTGTAGCAGGAAGCGCTGGCGCTCCACCGTGGCCGAGAAGCGGGCGTGGCTCACCCACTCCACCCGCTCCTGGTGGTTGGTGGCGACCGCCTGGTGGGTGAGCAGGGTCTTGCGGTCCGGCCCCATGTAGGCGGTGAGGTAGTGACGCCGGCGGTCGACCACGGTCACGTTGTAGCTCATGTGGGTGGGGATGCGCTCCAGCGCCCTGCCCGCCTCCTCCGTCGTCTCGCAGGTCTGCAGCACGTAGCGCAGGATCAGCGGCACGCCGAAGCCCTCGCCCACCACCCGCCGGCCGCCGAATGTGAGCGAGACCGCGACCCCGGCATCGTTGATGCCGTCGACCAGGCCCCAGAGGCCGTCGCTGGTCCCCATCACACGCCGCCCCAACCAGTGGGTGTTCAGCACCAGGGCGTCGAAGGCCCGCGGGCTGTAGTCGTAGTTCCGGACCAGGATCGGTTCCTCGCCCGGCACGATCGCCTGGCTGCAGCCGGAGAGATAAGCCGGCAGGCAGTAGAAACTGAGGAAACGCGCGGCATAGTCGCCGCCGCCTGCTAGCTCGCAGAGCTCCTCGTAGAGCGGCAGCAGTTCCGGCATATGGTGCTTCAGTGCCCGGCGAGAGGCGAGATAGGTCGGCCGCGCTTGCGCGCCGTCCTGCAACCACCACTGGCGGTAGGCCGGCCAGTACTCGGCGAAGAGCCCGGCCCACTTGGGACCGGGCTCCGCCTCGCCGATGGCACGGAAGGTCAGCTCCACCGCAGGGCTCCTTCTCCCCCTACAGGATCTTGAAGGCTGGGTCGGAGAGCTCCGGCGCGGGATGGGCAGCGGGCAGCGGCTTGGCGGCGAAGGCCGCCTTGATGCCGTCGATCCAGCGCTTGGAGCGCTCGGCCAGCTTGAAGCCGGGCGTCATCGAGCGGCCGCGGATCACCAGGATACCCAGGTCCGCGCCCTCGTAGCGATAGTCGCCGGGCTTCAGGATGCGCAGGAAGAAGGCCTCCTTCTCACTTTCCACCGCGCGGCGGTGATAGTCGAAGCGGTCGTAGACCACCCGGCCGTCGTCCAGCATGCGATAGATCCCGGTCGGCGGTGCGTCGGTCAGGATGTCGACCGAATCCTCGGTGTGCTTGATCACCATCTGCGACCAGGAATCGATGTTGTCCGGGTCGGCCCAGCGCGCGTTCAGCTCCTCCACGTCCAGCTCGAAGGGCACGCCCGAGAACTCCAGCAGGTGGAAGAGGAACAGCGGCGAATCGGCATGCGCGAAGGCGGCATGGTTGGTCATCGAGGAGGCCCCGGTGATGCGCGGGTTCAGCTCGCCCAGATAGATATCGCCGGTCTTTTCCTCGATCAGGAAATCCAGTTCGAAATAACCGCGATAGCCCTCTTTCTTCAACTGCTCTCCGAACTGATAGGTGAGCTGGCGGGCCTTTTGGCGGGTCTTCGGCGGGAAGGCCGTGGCGAAGATTTCGTTGCCGCACCAGCCGCCGCGGTAGGGGGTGAGTTCCGGGAAGCCCACCAGTTCGGTCATCAGCGGGCCGACGATGGTGCCCTGCTTGGTGGCGCAGGCCTCGATCGCCGAGCCGCGGCAGACCAGTCGCTTCATGATCTTGATCTCGCCCTCGCCCACGATCTCGTGCTCGTGGCGGCGGAAGTCGGCCTCGGACTTGATGAAGAAGGTGGTGTGGCCGCTATCGCCGAAGGCCGACTGCAGCACCAGGTCGTTGCCCAGCCCGGCCTCGCTCGCGATCTCGACCAGGTTCTCCCAGCTCTTCACCTCGGCGAGCGTGTTGGGGGCCGAGGGCACGCCGGCCTTGTTGCCGATGCGCACGGTCTCGATCTTGTTGTCGACCCGGGTGCGCAGCTTGGCCTTGGGGAACCAGACCCTGGCGCCGAGCTCCTTGGCCAGGCGCTCGGTCTCCGCGTCAAACATGAGGAAGACGAAGACCGGGCTGGGGCCGCGGTCCTTCACGTAGTCGATGACCTCCTTGTGCTGCAGCAGGTAGTTGTTGATGTCTTCGATCGACTGGAATTCCTCATGCGGCAGCTCGGAGGGCACCATGACGTTGGGGTGCTTGCCGTCGTAGCAGTCGATGTAGTTGATGTACTTGAGATTCTTGACCCACTCGTCGAGCCCCAGCAGGTTGAAGTTGGTGGCCGAGACGAAGTAGATCGGGGTCTCGTTTCGATGGAAGTAGCGGCGAATCTCAGAGATGTTGCGAAGGGTCTTCTTCGGCATCGGTGAAGCTCTCCCGTTTTTTTACTGTCGTTGGCTTTCTCTGTCGTTGGCGGCCTGGGCCGCTAGCTCTGTGCGGCCAGCGCCGCGTCGGTGAACACCCTCAGCCCCAGGTCGGGGCGGTAGCCATGGATCTCGTTGACGTCGAGGGCCTGCATGAAGGCCAGGATCTCCTCGGAGATGACCTGTCCGGGAACCAGGATCGGAAAGCCCGGCGGATAGGGGATGATGAAGGAGGCCGAGACCACCTCCCGCTCCTGGTCCTGCGCCAGCAGGCGGGCCAGATCGTCGAGGGCGAGATAGTCGCAGTTGTCCTCGTCGTAGGCCAGGAAGAAGGCGGTCCGGATGTCGCCTTCCGGCGTGCTGTCGTCCGCCCGGAAGGCGCTGTGGAAGCGGCTGAAGTCCGGCAGCGGCGGGCGCTCCTCCATCAGGCTGCGGACCCGGCGCTCGAAGGAGAGGCGCTCCATCTTGGAGGCATCGTCCAGCCGCTCGTCCAGCTCCTTGCCGATCTGCACCAGGACCTCGATCAGGTAGGCAACCGAGGACCGCGTCGTGCCGATGTTGGTCATGAAGAGGACGGTGTTGCGCGAGGTCTTGTTGATCTGGATACCGTAGCGATCCATCAGGATCTTGGTCTTGAAGGTATCGCCGTCCCAGCCGGTACCGCCGACCGCCAGGGTCACCCGGGTCGGATCCAGCACGAACTCGTCGTTGCCCCAGCTATCCCAGATGTCGCTCCAGTCCTGCGAGGGGTGGTGATAGGACTGGATCCCGCTCTCGCGGTAAGCGTCGGGGATCATGTCGGCCGAGGTCAGCAGCTTGAAGTACTTCTGCAGCAGCGGATGGGTCGAGATCGCCCGGCGCATGGCCATGGCGGCCTCGATCTGGCGCTGCACGAACTCGAAGCCCTCCAGCTCCACCTGTCGGCGACCGACGTCCAGAGAGGCGATGATCTGGTAGTTGGGCGAGGTCGAGGTGTGGGTCATGTAGGCTTCGTGGAAGGCCTCCTCCACCTCGCCTTTGAAGTCCTGATCGTTGACGTGGATCATCGAGCCCTGGCGCAGCGCGGTCAGGGTCTTGTGCGTCGACTGGCAGGCATAGGCCCGGACCCTGGCATGCGGCGGCGGCAGCAGCCTGGTCTGGATCAGGGTCTCGTCGTCGGCCTCGTCCAGCTTCTCCTGCTGCTTCTCGTAGGCGCGTGCATGCTTCTCGCTGCGCAGGCGTTCGCGCAGCACGTTGGCCGCGTTCATCGCCGTGCGGTGGCGGTAGGTCGGGTTGAAGCGGGCGAAGGCGAACCAGGCCTCGTCCCAGAGGAAGACCAGGTCCGGCTTGATCGCCAGGCACTCCTCCATCACCCGTTCGACGTTGTAGACCAGGCCGTCGAAGGTGCAGTTGGTGAGCAGTAGCATGCGCACCTGGTCCAGCTTGCCGGCCGCCTTCAGCTCCAGGAGCTGGCGTTTGATCTCCTTCAGCGGCACCGCGCCGTACATCGAAAAGTCGTTCAGCGGGTAGCTGTCGAGATAGACCACCTGGGCACCGGCCAGCACCATGCCGTAGTGGTGCGACTTGTGGCAATCGCGGTCGACCAGGACGATGTCACCGGGCTTGACCAGTGCCTGCACTACGATCTTGTTGCAGGTCGAGGTGCCGTTGGTGGCAAAGAAGGTCTGCTTGGAACCGAAGGCACGGGCGGCCAGCTCCTGCGCCTGCTTGATCGGCCCCACCGGCTCCAGCAGGCTGTCCAGGCCGCCCGAGGTCGCCGAGGTCTCGGCCAGGAAGATGTTGGGGCCGTAGAAGGCACCCATGTCCTGGATCCAGTGCGAGCGCGCGATCGACTTGCCGCGCGAGATCGGCATGGCGTGGAAGACGCCGGTCGGCTGCTTGGAATACTCCTTCAGTGCGGTGAAGAAGGGCGTCTTGTAGCGCGCATTGACGCCGCGCAGGATGTTCAGGTGCAGTTCCAGGAAGTCTTCCTGATTGTAGAAGACCCGGCGGCAGCCGCCGAGGTCGCGCCCGGCGATGTCCTCGACCGAGCGGTCGGTGACCAGGAAGACATCCAGCTCCGGCCGCACCCGCCCGATCAGGCGGGCCAGTTCCGGCCCGTAGTCCTCCGGCTGGAAGTGCTCCACGTCCTCCTTCTCGGCGACCTGCAGCAGGTAGCGGGTCAGGATCTCCAGGCTGTTGTTGGATTTCAGCGTCAGGCCCGGCCGCACCACTACGGTCTGGATGTTGTGGTTGAAGAGGATGGCGATCAGCGCGTCCTCGATCGAGGGTACGATCACCGGCTCGTAGATGTAGCTGTCTTCCGAGCGGCGCATACGGCCCAGGCTCTGGCGCAACCAGCGCTCCTGGAAGTCCGCCATCGCATCGACGATGAGGCACTCGAAGTAGGGCCTGGAGAGCGCGCGCGCCTCGATCGGCAGGGTGGCCTCGTCCTCGACCTCCTCCATCTCCTGCTCTTCGCGGGCGAGCGGGATCAGGCGGCGACGATAGGCGCCGGTGGTCAGCGCGCGCACCACGCGGCGCACCGCAAAGGCCAGCTCCTCGTAGTTCTTGTGTTCCAGCAGCCGGCGCAGGTGATCCACGGCCGCTGCGCCCGGAAAGGCCCAGTAGAGCTCTATCGGCGCCAGGTTCTCGAAGAGATCGCTGGCGATCTTGGCGTGCTTGACCTCTCCGCGGCCGCCAGAGCCGATGCGCGCAAGATGTGCACTGGTATCCTTCAGCGCGCTCCAGCGGTCGTTGCGTAGCTGCAAGGCGCTGTAATAGTCGCCGAGGCCGCTGGGCGACGGCGTGGCACTGTCGTCCGGCATAACAAACCCTCCCCGTTACCTCCCAGAATGCAAGAGGGGGATGGCTTTGACCATCCCCCTCTTGTTTTACCTTATTCCGCGCCCACCGCACTCTTGAAGGGTGCTATCGTCGGCGAGGCGAAGTCTGCCTCCGTCAAATCTCTTTCTGCGCCCTTGTCGGGCAGGTTGGGCTCGATGCCGCGCCGGGTCCCCTGCCCCGGCATTTCCAGCGGTCCCAGGCTGTGCAGATAGGCATCGCTGCCGGAGCTGCGGTCGTAGACCGGAAAGTCGGTCGAGCGGTCGCGGAAGCTCTTCAGCACCTGGCCCAGGCCGCGCAGCCCGGTCTCGCGCTGCCGGCGCACCAGCTCCATGTCGATCTCGAAGGGGAACATGTCCTCCTGGCCCGCCGACTGGTGCAGCACCGTGGCGCTGGGATCGACGACGCAAGAGCGGCCGACGCCGCCGGCGCCGAGCCCGTTCACGTCGAAGACATAGCACTGGAACTGCGCCGCCGTGGCGCGCGCGATCGACAGCTCAGCATCTCGATCGGTGGTGCCGGTCAGGACCGGGTGCAGCAGCACCTCGACTCCCTGGCTGGTGAGCTGGCGCGTGGTCTCCGGAAACCAGATGTCGTAGCAGATGGAGAGGCCGAAACGGCCGACCTCGGGCACGTCGAAGACGCAGAAGTCGGTGCCGGCCTCGACCCCGGTCTCGTAGGGTCGGAAGGGGAACATCTTGCGGTACTTGCCGACGATCTCGCCCTCCGGGTTGATCACCACGGCAGTATTGTAGATGCGGCCGTCCTCGGTCTTCTCGAACATGGAGCCCGGGATCAGCCAGATTCGGTGGCGGCGCGCGTCGGCGCAGAAGCTGTCCAGCGCCTGGTTGGGAAAGGGCTGCGCGAAGCGCGGTAGCGGACCATAGGGGGCGAGCTCGCTGAACAGGACCATCTGGGTCCAGGGGAAACGAGCCATCAGGATATCCAGCCGGTGGCGCATGCCCTCGACGTTGTCATGGAGAGCGGCCACGTGCATCTGCACGCCGGCGACCGCGAAGGGGGTCATTTGGATCGGGGCTCCTTCAATTACGGATCCAAGACATGGTAACGGCCTTGTCCCGGAGCCAACAAGCCCCTGCATGGCCGACCGGGTCGGAGCGATGAGCTTGGTGCTGCGGCGCACAAAAGGAAAGGGCGGCAAAACCTCTCGGGTTTCGCCGCCCCTCCCCCCCCTGGGTCACCGCACGAAGGTCAGACCACGATGATGAACTCGATCTCGGTGATCAACGCCTCGGCCGGCAGCGAGACGCCATCGGCCAGGATCAGGGTGTCTATTCCGGCGTCGCCGTCGAAGGTGTTGCCCTGCTCGATCTCGTCCTGGCTGTTGACGATGAAGGTGTCGTCGCCCTCGCCGCCGAACTGCACGTCGGAGAAGCCGAAGCCCCCGAAGAGCACGTCGCGTCCGCTGCCGCCGTAGAGCGTGTCCGAGCCGCTGTCCCCGAACAGGGTGTCGCCACCGCTGCCGCCGAAGACATAGCCGTCTTCGCCGCTACCGCCGTAGAGCAGGTCGTTGCCCAGCCGGCCGACCAGGAAGAAGTCGTCGCCGTCGTCGCCGAAGACCTTGTCGCTGCCGCTGTCGCCGTAGAGCTGCTTGTCGGATTCGTCGCCGCCATAGAGCGTGTCCTTGCCGTCGCCGCCGTAGAGGAAGAAGTCGAAGTGGCTGCCGCCGAAGAGCTGGTCGTCGCCCTTGTCGCCGTAGAACTGGCCGTCCGCGCCGCTGCCGCCGTAGATCTTGTCGTCGTGAATACCGCCCCAGAAGAGCTGGTCGTCGCCGCTGTTGCCGGTCATCACGTCTGCGCCGGCGTCGCCGAAGAAGGAGAAGTCGTTGCCGGACCCTCCTTCCATCTGGTCGAAGTCGTCACCACCGAAGAAGATCCGGTCGTCGCCTTCGCCGCCGTTCATCAGGTCGATGCCGTCGCCGCCATAGGCTCTGAGGTCGGTGCCGTTGCCGCCGTAGATGCGATCGACGCCGCTGTCACCGCCCAGCCGCCGGTCGACACCTGGGCCGCCGTAGACGAAGTCGTCGCCGCTGCCGCCGTAGAGCGCGGTGTCCTTGTGGCCGCCGCCGAAGATGGAGTCGTTACCGAACGCGCCCTGCAGAAACCTATCCTCGTTGGCGCCGCCGTAGAGGGAATCGTCGCCGCCGCCGCCTCGGAGGGCGAAGTCTTCGCCATCGCCGCCATAGAGGACGTCGTTGCCGGTTCCGCCGATAAGCGAGGTGTCGTTGCCGGTACCGCCGTCGATCGTGTCGTCGTTCCGGCCACCGTTGAGGCGCTGGTCGTCGCCGTCGCCACCGTAGATCACATCGTCGCCAGCGGCCCCGGCGACCGACAGCTCACTGCCAGATCCGCCATAGAGGGAATCGTCGCCAGTCAGGCCATAGAGCCGGTCGTCGCCGCTGAGGCCATAGATGAGGTCGAGCAGCGACGTGCCCGACAGGGTGCTGTTCTCACCTGCTGTACCGAAAATGATAGCCATCTCTTTGGTCCCTCCCAGAAAGAGACGCGCACATTGCCACAGAAAACGAACATATGCAACGAAAATTCACTCACAAACGATCAAAGCGAAAATTCATTCGTAGTTGTGAGGCTGTGGGGCGGGCAGACTTTTGCGTTTATGATCGCTCCTGCAACAAGCAGCGGATCATCGCCTTGTGGGCCAAGGATGCGTGACCAGCGTTCACGCACCCTTGACGCTTTGTCCTTTGCGCTCGGCTCCGCCTGCTGGTTAGCTGCGCTTACCGACTGAAACGATAGAGAGACTGCTCGCGATGCCCGGTCCCCTCGACGGCGTCAGGATCGTCGACCTGACGCAGATGATTGCCGGCCCCCTGGCCACCATGATCCTCGCCGACCAGGGGGCGGAGGTGATCAAGGTCGAGAACCCGAAAGGCGGCGATCACACCCGCGAAGTTTCGCAGTCGCGGGCTGGGCTCAGTGCCTCGTTTCTGAACAACAACCGCAACAAGCGCTCGCTCACGCTCGATCTGAAGCGACCCGAAGGCCAGGAGGCGTTGAAGCGCCTGGTCGCCGGCGCCGACGTCTTCGTGCAGAACTTCCGCCCCGGAGTCATGGAACGGATGGGACTCGACGAGACGAGCTTGCGTGCGGTCAACGACACGCTGGTCTATGTCTCGCTCTCTGGCTTCGGTGAGATGGGCCCCTACTCCGGCAAGCCGGTCTACGACCCCCTGGTGCAGGCGCTCTCGGGCCTGACCACGGTGCAGGCCGGCTCCGACGAGGCGCGCCCGCGGCTGGTCCGCACCATCCTGCCGGACAAGCTGACCGCAATCACCGCCAGCCAGGCGATCACCGCCGCCCTCTTCGCGCGCGAACGCAAGGGGGTGGGCCAGCATGTCCGGCTCTCCATGCTGGAGGCCGTCATCGCCTTCCTCTGGGCATCCGACATGTCGAGCCAGACCTTCGTCGGTGCCGAGAAGCCGCAGCAGGAGGCACAGTCCTTCATCGACCTGATCTACGAGACCACCGACGGCTACATCTCGGTCGCGGTGCAGTCGAACAAGGAGTGGCGGGCGCTGACCCAGGCCTTCAACAAGCCGGAGTGGCTGGAGGACCCGCGCTTCCTCACGCCCTCCGACCGGCAGCGCAACATCAACGAGCGCCTGCAACTTACCCAGGACGTGCTCGCCACCAAGAGCGCGGCACACTGGCTGGAACGGCTGGAGGCGCACGACGTCCCTTGTGCGCCGGTGCTGCGCCGCCGCGATCTGGAGGCCAACCCGCAGATCCAGGCCACCGGCATCATCCAGGTCTTCCAGCATGTGCTGGCCGGACCGATCCGCCAGGCCCGACCGGCGGCGCGCTTCTCGGTGACCGCACCGGTGTACCGGCAAGGCGGCTCTGCCCTGGGGGCCGACAGCGTGGCGGTGCTGGCCGAGCTTGGCTACAGCGCGGAAGAAATTGCGGCGTTCGTCGAGGCGGGCGTCACCAGCCACTATCACGGAGAGTAGGCCTTGATCGACTTCTACTACTGGCGCACCCCGAACGGCTGGAAGGTCGCCATCCTGCTTGAGGAACTGGGCGTCGACTACAACCTGATCTCCGTCGACATCGGCGCCGGAGACCAGTTCAAGCCCGAGTTCCTGAAGATCAGCCCGAACAACCGCATGCCGGCCATCGTCGACCACGATGTCGAGGGCGCGCCGGTCAGCGTGTTCGAGTCAGGCGCCATCATGTTCTACCTGGCAGAAAAATACGGACGCTTCATGCCGAGCGATCCGCTGGGCCGCAAGGAGACCTTGGAGTGGCTCTTCTGGCAGGTCGGCAACCAGGGGCCAATGGCCGGCCAGCTCAGCCACTTCGTGAACTATGCGCCCGAGGGGCAGGTCTATGGCCGCGAGCGCTATCTCAAGGAATACGACCGCTGTCTGGGCGTGCTGGAGCGCAAGTTGGCAGACGGCCGTCCCTATATCCTGGGCGACGACTACAGCATCGTCGACATGATCTGCTGGCCCTGGGTCCTGATCGCCAAGCCGCTGGGCGCCTCGCTCGACGCGGTGCCTCTGGTTGCTGCCTGGCGGCAGCGGATCAAAGAGCGGCCGGCGGTGCAGAAGTCGGTCGACCTGGGCAAGGAACTGCGCCGCAAGGGACCGCCCAGCGAGGAGGAGCGCAAGATCCTCTTCGGCCAGACCTCGGCGAGTGTCGCCGCCCAGAGCAAGCAGGCCCAAAGCAAGCAGACGGCTGGCCAATGACGACGCCCTATCGCCTCTATGGCGCGATCTGGACCCGTGCCACCGGCCCGCTGATGGTGTTGAAGGAACTGGAACTGGAGCACGAGGTGATCCCGGTCGACACCCTGGCCGGCGAACACCGGGAAGAGGCCTTCCTTAGGATCAATCCGGCCGGCTATCTGCCGGCCCTGACCACGCCGGAGGGCGAGCACCTACACGAGGCGGCGGCGATCATGCTCTACCTGGCCGAACGTCATGGCGCGGGCCGGCTGGTGCCCGCAGCAGATGAGACGGACAGGGGGCGCTTCCTCTCGCTCTACTTCTTCCTGACCAACGACATCCAGCCACCGGCCAAGCGCTTCTTCTATCCTCAGCGCTATGCGCTCCATCCCGAGGACGTGGCTGAGACCCGTGCGCGGGCGCACGCGGCGACGCTGGAACGCTGGGCGGTGCTGGAGAGTGAGCTGGCCGGCCGCGGTCCCTGGCATCTGGGCGAGCGTTTTTCCCTCGCCGACATCCAGGTGGCGCTCTGGGCCGCCTACGGCCTGATCGGCCCGGACGATATCATCTCACGCTTTCCCACGGTACAGCGCATCTTCGAGGCCGTGCGCGCGCGGCCCAAGAGTGGCCCCTGCCTGGACGCGCTCCGCGAGGCCATGGCGGCCCGGCGCGCGGCACGAACCAGGGCTGCCGAAAGAGCCGCAGAAAAGATCGCCTGACGGCTTGTCTCAGCCGCAGATTGGCTCTTCCCAAAGCCGGTGCGTCCGGGCTTTGCTCTTGGCGTCCGGTGCGGTGTCGAGCCAGGGGAATGGGCCAGGGGAATGGGCCAGGGGAGCGCGGCGTGGAGGAAGCGGATTTCATCATCGTCGGGGCGGGCTCGGCCGGCTGCGTTCTGGCCAACCGCCTGACCGCCGACGGCCGCCATCGGGTGCTGCTGCTGGAGGCCGGCGGCAGCGACCTCAACTTCTGGGTCCGCATGCCGATCGGCTACGGCAAGGCCTTCCACCACGAGGGCCTGAACTGGAAGTACCAGACCGAGCCCATCGCCGGCCTGCAGGGCCAGACCAACTACTGGCCGCGCGGCAAGGTGCTGGGCGGCTCCAGCTCGATCAACGCCATGGTCTTCATCCGTGGCCAGGCCGAGGACTACGACGGCTGGGCGGCGCTCGGCAACCCGGGCTGGGGCTATCGCGATCTGCTGCCGCTGTTCAAGGGGATGGAGGACAATCTGGCCGGTGCCGATGAATGGCGCGGCCAGGGCGGGCCCCTCACCGTCACCGACATCCGCGACCAGGTCCACCCCCTCTGCGACACCTATCTGGATGCCTGCGAGGCGCTGCAGTTCCCGCGCAACGACGACTTCAACGGCCAGACCCAGGAGGGCGCGGGGATCTACCAGATCACCACGCGCAAGGGCTTCCGCTGCTCGGCCGCCACCGCCTTCCTGCACCCGGCGAAGCGGCGCGCCAACCTGCAGGTCCTGACCAAGACCCTGGCAACCCGCATCCTCTTCGAGGGAAATCGTGCGAGTGGCGTCGAGGTGCTGCAGGCGGGCAAGCCCCGCACGCTCACCGCCAGGCGCGGCGTGATCCTGGCCGCCGGCGCGGTGAACAGCCCGCAGTTGCTGCAGCTCTCCGGCATCGGTCCAGGCACGCTGCTGCAGCGCAACGGCATCGAGGTCCTTCGCGAGGTGCCGCAGGTCGGCCGAAACCTGCAGGACCACATCGGCTTCGACCACCTCTTCGAGGCCAACCGGCGCACTCTCAACGACATCCTGCGGCCCTGGTGGGGCAAGCTGGCGGTGGGCCTGCGCTACATCCTCACCCGCGGCGGTCCGCTCTCGCTCAGCGTCAACCAGGGCGGCGGCTTCATCCGCTCCAATCCCGAGCGCACGCGGCCCAACATCCAGCTCTACTTCTCGCCGGTCAGCTATGTCACCGCACCCAAGGGCAAGCGGGCGCTGTTGAAGCCGGACCCCTACCCCGGCTTCCTGCTGGGCTGTTCCAACTGCCACCCGACCAGCCGTGGCTATCTGGAGATCCGCTCGCCCGACCCGACCGAGCCCCCGCTGATCCAGCCCGACTACCTGGCGACCGAGGCCGATCGGCGGGAGCTGCTGGAGGCTGCGCAGATCCTGCGCCGGCTGGCCGCCACTCCGCCCTTCCGCGCGCTGATCAAGCGCGAGATCAAGCCGGGCCAGGCGGTTCAGAGCGAGGCCGAGCTGCTGGCCGACATCGCGCAGCGCAGCTCCACCATCTTCCATGTCTGCGGAACCTGCACCATGGGGCCGGATCCGGCGGACTCGGTGGTCGATCCCAGGCTCAGGGTGCATGGCGTCGAGGGGCTCAGGGTGATCGACGCCTCGATCATGCCGCTGATCCCCTCCGGCAATCTCAACGCGCCCAGCATGATGATCGGCGAAAAGGGCGCAGCGATGATCCTTGAGGATCTGGGCTAGCCACGCTTGAGTGACAGGGTTGCGGTAAGGAAAGGGTCGCGATGAAGATCCAGTCTATAGAAACCTTCGCCAATCGCTTCGTCGGCTTCGTCCGGGTGACCGACGAGACCGGGGCCAGCGGTTGGGGACAGGTCTCCACCTATCACTCCGACATCACCGCCCAGGTGCTGCACCGCCAGGTGGCGCCCTGGGTGCTGGGCGTGGAGATCACCGACCTCGACGACCTCTTGGACCTGGTGACGGAGCGCGAGCACAAGTTCCCCGGCTCCTACCTCCGCCGCGCCATCGGCGGCTTCGACACCGCGGTCTGGGACCTGCGCGGCAAGCAAGCCGGCCTGCCGGTGGCGAGCCTGCTGGGGGGATCGCCCGGCCCCTTGCGTGCCTATGCCTCCTCGATGAAGCGCGACATTACCCCGGCCCAGGAGGCCGAGCGCTTCCTGCGGCTGCGCGACGAAAAGGGCTTCGACGCCTTCAAGTTCCGGGTCGGCGCAGAGGTCGGTCGTAATCAGGATGAATGGCCGGGCCGCAGCGAGGAGATCATCCCGACGATCCGCAAGGCGCTGGGTCCCGAGGTCTCGCTGCTGGCCGATGCCAACTCCTGCTTCGCCCCGGCTCGTGCCATCGAGATCGGCCGCCTGATGGAGGGCCAGGGCATGGAGCACTACGAGGAGCCCTGTCCCTACTGGGAGCTGGAGCAGACCAAGGAGGTCGCCGACACGCTCGACATTGCCGTCACCGGCGGCGAGCAGGACTGCGACCTCACCATCTGGCGGCGGATGATCGACATGCGGGCGGTCGACATCGTGCAGCCGGACATCCTCTATCTGGGCGGCATCAACCGCACCCTGCGCGTCGCCAGGATGGCGGAGGCCGCCGGGCTGCCGGTCACGCCGCACTGCGCCAACCTCTCCCTGGTCACCCTCTTCACCATGCACCTACTGCGCGCCATCCCCAACGCCGGCAAGTACCTGGAGTTCTCGATCGAGGGCCAAGACTACTACCCCTGGCAGGATGGACTCTTCACCCGGGATCCCTACGAGATCGTCGACGGCCAGGCGCGGGTCGGCGAGGAGCCGGGCTGGGGGATCGAGCCACATCCCGAATGGCTGGCCAAATCCGAATACCGCGTCAGCGAGGCCGAGTGAGACAGAGCATGAGCAATCCCCTTTTCACCGACGATTTCAAGATCACGCCCTACTGGTGGGAAGTGAGCCCGCTGGAGCCGAAAAGCGAGACCAAGCCACTGCACGCGGCCGATGTCGCCGTCATCGGCAGCGGCTACACCGGCCTGCATGCCGCTCTCCAGCTCGCGCGTGCCGGCCGCAAGGTGGTGGTGCTGGACGCCGAGGCCGCCGGCTACGGCTGCAGCAGCCGCAATGGCGGTCAGATCTCCAGCAGCGTGAAGCCCGGCTTCCAGGAGCTCAGCGCCAAGCATGGGCCGGAGGCTGCCCAGCGCATCCTCGAGGAGGGCGTAGAATCACTCGCCTGGATCGGCGACTTCGTGCGCCAGGAAGCCATCGATTGTGACTACAAGGTGGTCGGCCGCTTCCATGCCGCGCACAACCCCAAGGCCTTTCAAGAGCTTACAGATAATCTGAAGAACAAGCCGAAATGGCTTGATACACCTGCTCATCTTGTCACCCGCGCTGAGCAGAAGTCGGAGCTGGGGACCGAGATCTATCACGGCGGCATGGTGATGGAGCGCCATGCCTCGGTGGATCCCGGCCGCTATCACCAGGGTCTCCTGCGGTTGGTGAAGGAGGCCGGGGCCGAGGTCGTCTCCTACACGCCGGTGACCGCGATCCAGCGCGACGGCAAGGGCTATAGCCTGGCCACCGCCCGCGGCAAGGTGACGGCCGACAAGGTGGTGCTGGCGACCAACGGCTACAGCGGCCCCCTCTCCCCCTGGCATCAGCGCCGGGTGATCCCGATCGGCAGCTACATGATCGCGACCGAGCCCTTGGCGCCGGAGGTGATGGACCGCCTGATGCCGAGGAACCGCATCGTTTCCGACACCCGCCAGGTGGTCTACTACTACCGCGCCTCGCCGGACCGGACCCGCATCCTTTTCGGCGGCCGGGTCAGCGCCGGCGAGACCAACCCCAGGATCAGCGGCCCCCGGCTGCACCAGTCGATGAGCCGGATCTTCCCGGAGCTGAAGACCACCAAGATCTCGCACTCCTGGATGGGCTTCGTCGCCTATACCTTCGACAAGCTGGCCCATGTCGGCGAGCGCGATGGCCTCTACTACGCCATGGGCTACTGCGGCTCCGGCGTCGGCATGGCCAGCTATCTCGGCATGCGCCTGGGACAGCAGGTGCTGGGCAAGACCGAGAGCGCCTTCGCCAAACCGAAGTTCCAGACCCGGCCGCTCTACACCGGGAAGCCCTGGTTCCTGCCGGCCACCGTCGCCTACTACCGCTGGCGTGATGGCTGAACCGGTGGTCCTGCACGTCGGTATCCTCGCCTGTTCCGCCGAGGGCGCCTCGCTCTGCTATCGCACGATCTGCAGCGAGGCCCCGGCGCGTCTCGGACCGCACGCCCACCCGGAGATCAGCCTGCACGGCTACTCGCTGGCTGACTACGCCCGCTGCCTGGAGGCCGGCGACCGGCAAGGCATCGCCGACCTGATGCTGGGGTCGGTCGAGAAGCTGGCCGCGGCCGGTGCCGACTTCGTGATATCACCCGACAACACCATCCATCAGGTGTTCGACCTGGTGGAGCCGAGGTCGCCCCTACCCTGGCTGCACATCGCCGATTCCGTGGCGGCCTCCGCCGAGGTACGCGGGCTCACGCGCCTCGGCATCACCGGCACGGCCTGGCTGGTGGAGAGTCCGGTCTATCCCGAGCGCCTGGCCCTGCGCGGCCTGGAGGCGGTGCGCCCCTCGGCCGATGACCGGGCGCTGATGCAGCGCATCATCATGGACGAACTGGTTTACGGCCGCTTCGAGCCGGCCTCGGTCGCGGCCTTCCAGGGGATCGTCTCGCGCCTGAAGACGGCCGGCTGCGACGGTGTGGTGCTTGGCTGTACCGAGATCCCGCTGATCCTGAGCGAAGAGAACGCCGCCCTGCCCTGCCTCGATTCCACCCGCCTGCTGGCCCGCGCGGCGGTTGACCGGGCGATCGGTCCTTGACCTGATAGACTAGGTTGGTCCGGCAAGGGGGAGGTAACATGGCCCGCAAAGAACCGCCCAAGCAGAAGAGCAAGACGCCGGGCTTCAGTCGCCGCGGCCTGCTCGCGGCGGCCGGAGCGGTCTCGGCCTTACCGCTCGTCACCAAGGTGAAGGCCGCAGAAGCCAACACGCCCGGAACAAAGCCCGAGGGACCGCCCTACAACGTCATCCTGATCGTCACCGACGAGGAGAGCTATGCCCTGCGGCCGGCCGAGGGCTACAGCCTGCCGGCGCGCGAGGAGCTGATGCGGCGTGGCACGACCTTCGAGCGACACTACATCGGGGCGGCCATGTGTACGCCCTCGCGCGGGGTCATGTTCTCCGGCCAACCGCCCCAGGTGAATGGCGTCTTCGACCAGATGGAGCTGGGCTATGTCCCCAGCCTGCGCCGCGACCGCCCCTCGATCGGCACGGTCTTCAAGGCGCTGGGATACGAGACCGCCTATTTCGGCAAGTTCGAGCTGAAGCGCAGCATCATCAAGGCCAGCGACGAGGTGAACTACACGACGGCGCTGCAGGACTACGGCTTCGACCGCTTCGCCCCCGACGGCGACAAGGTCGGCGCCCCGGACCAGGGCTACGACACCGACGCCTATACCGCCGCCGAGGCGATCCGCTGGCTGCGCAGCGACGCCCAGAGGATCAACGCGGAGGGCAAACCCTGGCTGCTGGTGGTGAGCTTCGTCTCGCCGCACGACATCATGTACGGTCTGATGAACCAGCCGGGCCAGGATCAGCAGGTCTCGGCGGTCGGCCAGCCCCTCAACCCGCCGCCCGCCAACAGCCACTTCCGTAAGCGCTGGTCCTTTCCTCCCTCGCCCTCGGCGCTGCAGCCGATGGACACGCCCGGCCGGCCGCGGGCGCAGCTCTCCTACATGGTCGGCTGGTCGGCCTTCCTGGGCGAGATCCCGACCGACGCAGCGGCCATGTGGAAGGACTACTACAACTACTATCTCAATCTGATTCAGGACAACGACCGGACCCTGCTGGGGCTGCTTGACGCCCTTTCCGCCCTGGATCTCTGGAACGGCACCGTGGTGATGCGCACGGCCGATCACGGCGAGCTGGCAGGCTCGCACGGCGGTCTGCGCGGGAAAGGTCCGCTGCCCTACGAGGAGGAGAGCCACGTTCCGGCGGTGATCGTCCACCCCGCGCATCCGGGCGGCCGGCGCTGCCGGGCGCTGACCAGCCATATCGACCTGCTGCCGACCCTGGCGGGGCTTACCGGCACGCCTGCCGAGATGCGCAAGCCGCTGCTGGCCGGCCTGCCGGGGCGCGATGCGTCACCGCTGTTGCAGGATCCCGAGGCGGCGGCGGCCGATGCCCTGCGGCCGGCGGTGCTCTTCAACTACGTCGGCCTGCAGACCATCGACTCCCTCTACATGATCCGGGTCTGCCGGGCGATTGCTGCGGGCAAGTGGGCGCCGCCCTTCTCCGAGGCCAAGCCCGACCTCACCCGCCGCGGCTTCATCAACTTCGTCTTCGACGGCCGCTATAAGTTCGCTCGCTACTTCGCCCCGCTGGAGGTGGACCGGACGCAGGACTATGCGACCCTGTCGGCGCACTACGAGATGGAGCTCTTCGATCTGGAGAACGATCCGCACGAGCTGGAGAACCTGGCGATGCGAGAGGACGCGCGGCCGCTGCTGCTGCGGATGAACGCGCTGTTGAACCGCATGCTGGAGCAGGAGGTCGGCCCGCCGACCCTGGACTTTCTGCCGGCGGACCTGCGTCAGGCTTAGCCGGAGAGTCCGAGCTGCACCTTACGCTGCTTCACCCAGCTCTCGATCATCTGCGAGCAGACCAGGCCGATGGCGGCGATACAGAGGCCGGCGAGCAGGCCGCGGCCGGTGTCGAGGTCGGGCAAGGCCTTCAAGATCTCCTGACCCAGATCGCGGGAGCCGATCAGCGCGGTGATCGCGGTCATGGAGAGCGCCATCACGATGGTCTGGTTCAGCCCCAGCATGATCTCCGGCATCGCCATCGGCAGCTCCACCTTGAACAGCCGCTGCCGGCGCGTGGTGCCGTTGGCGATCGCCGCCTCGGCCACGGTCCCCGGGATGCGGGTGAGGCCCAGATAGGTGTAGCGGATCGCCGGCACCATGGCGTAGCCGATGATTGCCATCAGCGAGGCCAGATCCCCCACCCGGAACAGCATGATGACCGGGATCAGGTAGATGAAGGAGGGAAAGGTCTGCAGGGTATCGCAGATGGTCAGCACCACCCGCGCGGCCCGCGGCCGGCGTGAGGACCAGATGCCGATCGGCACGCCCAGCGCCATGCAGATCACCGCTGCCAGGCTGGTGAGGTAGAGCGTCAGCATCGCCGGCTCCCAGAAGCCGGTCACCAGGACGAAGAGCACCAGCAGCAGCGAGATCACCATCGGCCGCTTGCCGCCGATCCGCCAGGCGGCATAGCCGACCAGGGCCATGAGCAGCGGCCAGGGCAGCCAGAGGAAGAAGTTGCGCACCGGGATCAGCACATAGATCGTGAAGTCGTCGCGCAGGAACTCCAGATAGTCGAAGAGGTTTTTCGACATCCAGCGGATGCCGTGGTCCCAGAAGGGCGCCGTGGTGACGGTCATGCTCTTCGGCAGCTTGGCGACGGTGGGGAACAGGAAGGACAGCAGCGACAGCACCACCAGGGTACCGATCACCGCCAGCAGCGCCCAGTGGCGCCGCCACCAGACCTGCTCCTGCTCGACATGGCTGGGGGCCAGCTTGGCCCAGGCCTGGCTCAGGCGGTCCAGCACCACGGCGATGATGACGATGGCCACACCGTTCTCGATGGCCTTGCCGAGCTGAAGTTGCTGCAGCGAGAAGAGCAGCTTGTGGCCCAGCCCCGACGCGCCGATCAGCGAGGCGATGACGGCCATGGCCAGGGTCTGCATGATCACCTGGTTGACGCCGACCAGCAGGGTCTGCTGCGCGGCTGGAAGCTGCACCCGCCAGAGCTGCTGGCGCGGGCTGCAGCCGGCCATCACCCCGGCCTCGATCACCGAGCTGGGCACCGTGCGAATCCCGAGGATGGTGCAGCGGGCCATCGGCGGCAGGGCGAAGATCGCGGTCGCGATCATGCCGGGGACCGAGCCGAAGCCGAAGAAAGCGGCGACCGGGCCCAGATAGGCCAGGTGCGGTGTCGCCTGCATGATGTCGAAGCAGAACTGCAGCACCCGCTCAGCCCGCGCGTTGCGGGTGGCCAGCACGCCCAGCGAGATGCCGATGAAGGCGGCCAGCGGCACCGTCACCACTACCAGCGAGAGGGTGCGCATGGCGTCCTTCCAAACGCCGAAAATGGCCAGGTAGGCGATGCCGAGGAAGGCCAGCAGGGCGAGCCGCCAGCCGCCCAACCGATAGCCGACGATGCCGAGGCAGGACGCCAGCGCCAGCCAGGGCACCGGCCCCGTGCCCAGGTCGCGCGAGCCGCGATAGAGCACCGCCTCGACCACGGCGAAGGGCAGATCCAGCAGCCAGGCGAAGGCGCGGGTCAGGTCGCGGAAGGTGAAGATCCCGAAGCTCAGCTCGTTCGAGAGCCAGGAGAAGGTCGCCGTCACCCAGTCGGTCAGCGGAATCACCCAGGCCTCCGGCCAGCGTGCGCTCCAGGCCGGTTCCAGAATCACCAGTAGCGCGATCAGCAGCACCAGGCCGCCGAGGATCAGCGAGCGCTGTGAGGGGATGGCCTCGCCTTCGCCCAGGCTTGCCGACTGCAGGCTCATCGGGCCGCCCCTTCGGCAGCGGCGGGTCCGGCCTCGCTATCCTCAGTTTCCGCTCCATCGGGAGAACCGAACAACAGCTCGATCACTCGCGCGCGCGTCAGCTCGCCCTGCGGCCGGCCCTGGCCGTCGAGCACGATCGCCCTGCCCTTCGCTCCCAGCACGGTCGGTGCCGCCACCTCGATCGGGGCGTCGCCCGGCACGGTGGCATCGTCGGAGGTGAGCCCGGTGAAGCCGGCCAGCGGCTGCATCGCGGTGGCAGCTCGGATCAGCTTGGCCTTGGGCGCGGTCTTGGTGAACTCGGCGACGTAGTCGTCGGCGGGGCTGACCACCAGCTCTTCCGGCGTGCCGAGCTGCACCACCAGGCCGCCTCGCATGATCGCGATGCGGTCGGCCAGGCGCACGGCCTCCTCGAAGTCGTGGGTGACGAAGACGATGGTCTTCTTCAGGGTGCGTTGCAGGCGGATGAACTCGTCCTGCATCTCGCGGCGGATCAGCGGGTCCAGTGCCGAGAAGGGTTCGTCGAGGAACCAGACGTCGGGCTCTACCGCGAGCGAACGGGCGATGCCGACGCGCTGCTGCTGGCCGCCGGAAAGCTCGCGCGGATAGTAGGCCTCGCGCCCCTCCAGCCCGACCAGGCGCAGCAGCTCCAGTCCTTTCTTGGTCCGCTCGTTGCGTGAGAAGCCTTGGATTTCAAGCGGAAAGACGACGTTCTGCAGGGCCGTCCTGTGCGGCAGCAGACCGAAGTTCTGGAACACCATCCCCATCTTGTGGCGCCGCAGAGAGCGCAGCGCCTTCTCGTTGGCGTGGGTGATGTCCTGTCCCTCGAAGCGCACCTTGCCGGCGGTGGGCTCGATCAGGCGCGAGAGGCAGCGCAGCAGGGTGGACTTGCCGGAGCCGGAGAGCCCCATCAGCACCAGGATCTCGCCCTCGTGCACCTCGAAGGAGACGTCGCGCACGGCGCCGATGTAGCCGCCGCTCTTCAGGGTCTCGTCACTGGGCTGGGCGCCGTCCCGGAAGAGGCCCTCCGCATTGGGGCCATAGACTTTCCAAAGGTCGCTGCAGCTCAGCTTGACGGTCATGGCGCGGTTTACCTCCTTGCGTGGAGCCCGGCGGAAGAGGCGGGGATCGTGCGAACCGTTCTACCCCAACAGGGGCCTTTGGCCTCGGTCCGATGAAAAGCGGGCGGCCGGCGGGGGCTACGGGAGGGAGTTCGCAGACCCGGCCACCGGCCGCCCGGCAAGTGCCTTAGCTCTTGGGCATCCAGGCAGACCAGACGCTCTCGTTCTCGGCGATCCACTTCTCGGCCGCTTCCTCCGGCGAGAGCCCCTCGACGTCCACCATGGCCGCCGCCGCCGCGATCTGGGCGTTGGTGAAGTTCATGTTCTTGAACAGCTCCCAGGCCTTCGGATAGTCCTGCTCGACGCCGGCCCAGGCGGCTTTCTTCAGCCAGCCGCTGGCCGGTGCGCCGCAGTCGTAGAGGGCCTCCTTGTTGATGCCCCAGGCCGGATCGGTCAGGCATTCCGGCGCGTACTCGGGGAAATCCACGAAGACGCCGTCGAACTTGGCCTCGATGAAGTTCGGGGTCCAGTTGAACAGCACGACACCTTCCTTGCGGTCATAGGCGGCCTGCAGCTCGGCCCAGAGCGTGGCGGCCTGGCCGACCGGCACCTCCTCGAAGTTCATGCCCAGCGCCTCGATGCGCTCCGAATAGTGCTTGCCCCAGTCGGCCGGCGGCCCGACGAAGCGGCCCTTGGGGCTGGTCTCGGCGGTGGCGAAGAGCTCCGCGCACTTGTCGAGCGCCTTCCAGTCCGGCAGACCCGGGCACTTTTCGACCATGTAGGCCGGAACCCACCAGTCCTCGCGGGTGACCGCGTCGTGGTTGCCCATGTCGACCAGGTTGCCGGTCGCCTTGGCCTTCTCGAAGGCGCTCAGCATGCTGCCTTCCCAGACCTCGACCTGGAAGTGCATGTCGCCGTCGGCGATGGCCTGGAACTGGAGCTGGGTGTCGGAGGGCACGTACTCCACCTCGTAGCCCAGCTTCTCCAGCAGGTCGCCGGTGACGTAGGCCAGCACGTTCTGGCTGGTCCAGTTGTTCATGGTGATCAGGATCGGGTCGTCGGAATCCGCCTGTGCCCCGGTTCCGGCCGTCATCGCCAGAAGGGCTGCGCCGCACACACCCATTGTCAGCTTGTTCATTGTTGCTTCCCTAGTTCGGACGTTTAAAGCGAGTTTGCTTTTCTTGGCCTGCCGGCCGAGGGGAGCGTCTCTACCGCCCCCGGCGTCGGCTCAGTCGATCGGAAGAGCTTATGCATCAGGCGTGAACGGGGCGTTCAAAGGCGTTGCCGAAATGTATAAATTTGTAAACAGTAGGGTGGTTCCAGCCGCAGGAGACGCTGCCCCCCGATGGAGAGCCCGGTCAAGGCAACGCATATCGTGTTGGTGGAGGACGATTCCGTGGTCCGCACCCGCCTCGCCGCTTACTTCACGGCCGAGGGCTATCGCGTCAGCGAGGTCGAGTCCGCCGAGGCCTTGCGTAGCCTGCTGTCCCGCGAGGAGGCGGACCTGCTGCTAATCGACATCAACCTGCCGGGCGAGGACGGGCTACAGCTCACCCGCGAGATCCGCGGCAAGTCGGATGTCGGGATCATCCTGCTGACCGGGCGCACCGACGACATCGACCGCATCGTCGGCTTGGAGATGGGTGCCGACGACTACGTGACCAAGCCCTTCAACCAGCGCGAACTCTGGGCGCGGGTGAAGAATGTGCTGCGGCGCACGCGCGGGCAACGCGTCAGCCTGCGCGACGGCATCAGCTTCGCCGGCTGGCACTACGACACGGCACGTCGGCAGCTCGAGGATCCCGCGGGCCGGCCGGTGGAGCTGACCCATGCCGAACACAGCCTGCTTGCCCTCTTCCTCGCCAGCAAGGGGCGCGTGCTGACGCGCGACGAGATCCTGCACCACGTCTCGCAACGCGACTGGGCCAGCTATGACCGGACCCCCGACGTGCTGGTGCAGCGCCTGCGCCGCAAGCTGGGCGACAATGCCCGCGAGGCCCGCTTCATCAAGACCGCCCACGGCGAGGGCTACCTCTTCGTTGGCCTGTAGCGCGGCCCTCAACCGGAAGAGGGCGTCGGCTCCCAGCAGGGCGGATCCTTGGCCGCATCGCCCGGGTTCCTGGAGGCGAAGGGGCGGACGATGACGCTGAGCGTGCTGGTGGTACCCTCGCTGGTCCAGATCCTGACCGGGCGGTTGCTGCCCAGAAAGTCGCCGCTCGCACCGGGGTCCCTGCCCTGCCCGGCCAAGCCGGGTTCCGGTTCGACGCAGGCGAAATGGGCGATCAGGCCGCGCATGTCGGGCAGCACCTCGACGCTGTCGGCCCACTGGTGGCCCAGACGCACCCGCGGGTTCTTCCAGAGGCGAGACCCCACCAATGTCACCTCGCCGGGACGGCCGACCTCGACCACGTTGGGCTGCCCCCGCCCCTCGGTCAGGTAGGGCGCCTTCAGCGGGAAGAAGGCCATGCGCGACAGTACCTCCTCGGCCGTGCCCGGCAGCTTCACGTGCATGACGTGGTGCTGTGTAGCAGTGCCGATCGGCTCACCGTTCTCGCCGACGTCGCTGCAGAGGTCTTGCGCGCGCAGGATGGTCGCCACCTCGTTGCGTTGCATCCAGCAGGTCTGGACCTCGATCTGGGCGCGGCCCCACCAGCTCGGCAGCGAGACCAGGGCGGAGACCAGGACGCTGTCGTCGACCTGGGCATCGTCGCCGATCTCGGCCCCCATCTCCGCGTGCGGCAGGATCATCCAGCCAAAGTGGGTGGTCACGTCCGACTGACGGCGCAGCAGGCGAAGGAACGAGCGTCGGGTCCCCTTCTCCTGCTCAGCCTGTTGGAAGATGGCGAAGAAGGTGCGGCTCGATGAGAAGAGGTTTGAGCCTGATTCGACCGCATTCTGCAGGCAGTGCTGCATGGAGTCGCCCGGCAGCTCGAGCGTGCCCCAGTCGCCTAGGCCGATGATGGTGGGTTGCTCCACCTGGCCCTTGCGCCGCTTCTCTGCCGAGGCCGTCACCGGGCCGACAGCGCTGTTTTCGGACAGCAAGGCCATGGTTGCCTGCGAGAAGTGCTGCAGGCCCAGATAGCTGGTGTCCTTCTTCGGCGTCAGTGCATAGGTCTGCGCCCGCGCCCCGCAGTTGAGGTTTTCGTAGAACTCGTGGATGCGCGCCCTGGCGCTCGCGCTCTGCTGCAGGCCGTCGCCCCTGACGCCGTAGCGGTCCGACACCTTGATCGAGCAGCGCGTGGGGGCGCAGTTGGCCAGTTCGAAGGTGAAGAAGTGCGAGAGCCTGCGGGTGAGGCGCCGGCTCGGCAGCAGCTCCATGGTACGGCGCACGTACTCGGCGACGCCGATCCTGAGTGGCGGCAGGACGCCCGGCCCCAGCCCGCCCACCAGGTCGCGGCGGGCGGCCCGCACGGCCTTGGCGAAGGGCTGGCAACCGTGATCGAAGTGCGGCGGCTGGTTTCGGGCCGGCCCCGGCGGAGCACCGCTGCTGCCGTAGAGGACATAGGCGATCGCATCCAGCACGTCGGCTTCGCGCACCGCCTGGCCAGCCGCCAGGGTCCTGGCGCAGGGGTGGCGGAAGAAGTCATCGCCGATCATCAGGGGCGGACCGTCCTTGAACTTGCCGTCGTCGTCGATTGGCAAGCTGTAGTCCTTCAGCTCATAGACCTGGGCGGTAATGGCGCGCAGCGCGGTGATGATCTGGAAGCGCGCTTGCAGCGCCCAGTTCCGCGGCATCCCGCTACAGTTCGAGATGGCCCTCGCCGCCTGTTCCGATCCGCCGAAAGCCCGGTCCTGCAGATAGGGCGGGATCACCTCGCTGCGCCTGACGCTGGACCGGCCGCTCTGACAGAGGGTGAGAAAGGAACCGAAAACCCGGTCGCGATCCTCCTCGCTGGCCCAGGGTCCCAGACCCTCCGACAACGCGTAGGCGTTGCCGGTGTTCTGCTGGTGGATGAAGTCCAGCTGCGATTCCATCAGCCGTCCGAGAGTCCGGTTGATGAAGGTCTCGGCCGTCTTGCGCTGCCAGGCTGCGTTCTGGAAGCCCTCCGACGGTAGGGCCAGACGCGGCAAGAGCTTCTCCACCTCGTAGCGCAGGAAGTGGTCGACCTGGTCGGCCTCGGAGGGTGCGAAGCCCTGCCCGAGTTCCAGGGTGCTCAGGCGGTCGTCGTAGACGTTGTTCACCGTCTCCTGCAGCACGTCGACGTATTCGCTGAGAAGCTGGGTGTAGTAGTGCTCCAGCTCCCCGGCCAGGTCGCTCTCCTTGATCGCGATCCTGACCACCGCGACCGCATGCTCGTCACGGTCGGGTAGAACCGAGATCGAGAAGTTCATGCGGTAGAGCGTGTTGGAATCGATGTCGTGGGCGTCGTCGAGCTGAGTGGCGATCTTGGCGTAGCGGATGCGGTTGCGATAGGCCATCGCATCTTCGTATTCCCAGATCGGTGCCGGGCGATCGCTCTCCTCGACTTCCATATCGGTGGTGGAATTGCCCTCGGGCTTGCCGCCCATGGAGCGGGTGACGGCCTCCTGCATCCAGAGATAGGGCCGGGCGAAGCGGCCCTCGTCCAACAGGCTGTCGGTGCGGTCGAGTTGGGCGGCCAGCCAGCGCTCCTCGGTGAAGCGGTCGTTCACCAGGCGCTCGCGCGTGAAGATCTGCGGAGAATCGACCACGATCAGGCCACTGGGACGCGGCGGGTCGATGGCGCGCCAGATCGTCATGATGTGGTCGCGGGCCTCCTTCGGGAACAGCAGGGCCGCCACGATCAGGCCGGTCAGCACCAGCCCGACCAGCCGGCGCCCCGGCAAGAGCCAGTTAACGGCGTGATAGAGACCACTTGCGGTCGCGGCCAGGCCGTGCCCGATACCGCGGGAGATCCGCACCACCAGATTTGGCCGCCTCTCCCGCGGCGGATCGGGCGTCTTTACCGGCTCCTGGCTCGCCCCCTCGGTCACGATGCCTGCCTCCTCTGCCCCTCGCTGCGGTCCAGCTTGCTGTCGAGATAGCGATTGAGCAAGGTCTTGACCGTCAGACGGCAGTAGAGCGTCTCGCCGGCGTCCAGGTCTCCGCTCTCGCCCAGCTTGTTGGCCGGCGCGCCACCGCCGCACCAGCGGTAATAGCCGCAGTCGCGCCGGCAAGCCTGCCGGCCCGCCTCGATCGCCGCCGCGGCGCGCCGGAAGGCCGGCGTGCGCAGGATCGCGTCGGGACGCTCAATGTCATTAATGTCACAGAATAGGAAATCGTCATATTTATCTGATTTGATTCCTAATAGCTCGGGTGAAAAGGTGGAAACTCTGCCACCGGCATTGACCGAGAGGATGGCCAAGGGCGCGACCTGGTGGTTGGTGGCTTGGCCCTGCGCATCGCCGGCCAGCACCGCCGTCTCACAGAACTGCACCTCGCGCACCCAGGGTGGTGCTGCGGCCCGGTCGAGGGCTGAGAAGAGGCAGTCGAGAAAGCGGCCGAAGGCGGCCTCCGCCCTGCCAGGGGCGAGCGAGCTGGCAACATTGCTGCCGTCGACCTCCTCGACATTGAAGCAGAGCCGGGGGAAGCCCTCGCCCAGCAGAAAGTCGACCAGACGCTGCGGCTCGGCCAGGCTGGCCGCAGTCAGGACGCAGATGATGTGGAAGCCGATCCCGGCAGCGCGCAGGGCGTCGACCCCCGCCATGGTCGCCTGGAAACTGCCCTGCCCGCTTCGGCTCGTGCGGTAACGGTCGTGCAGGTCGGCCGGGCCGTCGAGGCTGACCCCGATCCGCACGTCCGGCCGGGCGAAGAGCGCGAGCCAGGCCTCGTCGAACAGGGTGGCGTTGCTCTGAAAGGAGTGCGTGATGCGGGTGCCGCGCGGCCGGTAGCGCTCCAGGATCTCGAAGGCGTCCAGGTACCAGGATGCCGGCAGCACGCAGGGTTCCCCGGCATGCCAGACCAGGGTCAGTTCCTCGGCAAGACGTCCGCGCCCTAGGATCACCTGCCCGACCCGATGCAGGGTCTCGCGGCTCATCCGGGTCTTGTCGCTCCGTTGCGGCAGGTAGCAGTAGCTGCAATCCAGGTTGCAGAAGGGCGTCGGCTGAAGGACCAGAAGCTCTGTTGGCTGAGATCGCACTTTGCCGAACCGGGGAGCCGGCCCTCCCTTCAGTAGTTCCGCCAGCCGTTGTCCCACTGGTTGACCCAGTTGGGCCAATTGTTCCAGTTGTTCCAGTTGTACCACTGGACCAGGCGCGTCAGGCCGCGCGCCTTGGGGCGCTCTGCTTTCGGTTCGATCAGGGGGCGCACCTCCGCCATGCGAGCCAGAAGCTGGGCCTCTTCCGCCTTGCGCGCCGTATCGGGCGTGGCCTCGGCCTGCTGTGCCAAGCCGGTCAGCCCCGCCAGGATCGCCGCCACTACCATGCGCAAGCCAGTCACCGAAGCCGCCTCCCCTTAGGCGATCGCTGTCGCCCTGTTGCGTCTTAGATGAATCAATGGTTTCACGATGTGGCGTCCCAAGGCAAGGTAGTCGCAAAGAGGGGTGCCGGCCGGCCACGTTTCTGGCGAACTACTTGCCCGCTTCCTCGACGGCCTGTTCCTCGCGCAGGAAGACCACGACCTCGCCCAGTCCCAAGCTCAGGTAATGTTCCAATGCGCGCAGGCACGCCTTCAGGTCACGCGCCAGGACGGCGTCGAGAATCGGCTGATTGCGCTGCAGGAAGGCCTGGGGATTGGCCTGCACCCCGCCGATCAGCGCAACGATCAGCTTGGTGTCCATCGCCAGCTTGTCATAGGATTCGAGCAGCAGCCGATTCCCTGCCAGTTCCACCAGGCCGCGGTGAAAGGCCAGGATACGGTCGATGATCGGCAGCTCGCCCCGCTTGCCGACGGCATGTGCCAGCGCCTCGAAAAGGCGCTGCAGATTGCGCGCCTGGGCCGCGTCCAAGTCACGCAGGGCCTTTCTGACAGCGTAGGCCTCCAAGCAGAGGCGGGCCTCGTAGAGGTCGCGCACCTCGGCCTCGTCGAAGCTGCGTACGAAGAAGCCGCGGTTGGGTCTGCTCACCAGCCAACCGCGCTGTTCCAGCTTGCGTGCGGCCTCGCGCAGCGAGCTGCGGCTGACCGCCATGGCCTGTGAGAGCGTCACCTCATTGAGCCGCTCGCCGGGACGGAAGGCATTGGCAACAAAAAGACTTTCTAGCTGCGTCAGGACCATGTCCACGACCGAGCGGCTTCGCACCGGCGACAACCCTTTCAGGTCCGGTCTGCGGGTGCTCCCCTCGACGTCGCTTCTGGCCATAGCTCCTCTCTCGCTCCCCGTTGTGGCCTTGCTCCCGGTTGCGGGAGTCTGCGTGCATCGCCACCATGGCCGGGTTAGAGTAACCACGATCGGCCGGCGGGGCGCAACAACACTGCCGACTGTCGACAATATTTCTTGCGCGCCGCTTTTCTCTCCGTCTAGGCTTCGTCTTGGAACTGGCGAGACCCTGCCCTATCCGTCCGAAAGGAGCGACATGGTAGCAGCGACCCCTCTTCATCAGAGCGATCCCACCGCGGTCGTCAAACGCGACCTGGCGGCCGCCTACCGGCTTATCGCCCGCTTCGGGATGGACGATTCCATCTACACGCACATCTCCGCGCGATTGCCGGGACCAGGACACCGTTTCCTGTTGAACGCGCTGGGCATGCGGTTCGAAGAGGTGACCCCGGGATCGTTGGTCACGGTCGACATCGACGGCACCGTCATCGACGACCCGACCGGGCTGGGGATCAACCCGGCCGGCTTCACCATCCACTCGGCGGTTCACGCGGTGCGCGACGACGCGGCCTGCGTGCTGCACACCCACACGGTCGCCGGCGTCGCCGTTTCCACGATGGACTGCGGGCTGATGTCGATGAACCAGTGGTCGCTGCAGTTCCACAACCGCATTGCCTACCACGACTATGAATCGATCGCCCTCGACCTGGACGAGCGCCAGCGCATCCAGGCCGACCTGGGCGAGAAGCGGGTGCTGATCCTGCGCAACCACGGCCTGCTGACCGCGGGTCGATCGGTCGCCGAGTCCTTCATCCTGATGCACAATTTGGAACGCTCGTGCAAAACCCAGATCGCGGTGCTCTCCAGCGGCCAGAAGCCGGTCCCGGTTTCGGAGGAGGTGGCCGAGAAGACAGCGCAGATCTACGAGCGGGCCTATGAACAGGCGGCGGCCAGCAATTATGAGTTGCGCGAATGGTCAGCCTTCCTGCGGCTCCTTGACCGCGAACAACCGGGCTGGGACCAAGACTAGGGCACAGAGCCAACGAGCTTGAAGACGAACAGAGAGGAGGCAAGAAACATGCTGAAAAGACTGTTGCTTGGTGCTGCCGCCGCGGCGCTATTGATCGGATCGGCAGCCGCCGAACCGAAGTCCGGCGGCACGATTAACGTGGTGATCCAGCCGGAACCGCCGGGGCTGATGCTGGGCCTGGTCCAGAACGGACCGACCCAGATGGTGGCCGGCAACATCTACGAGAGCTTGCTGCGCTACGACAACGATCTCAACCCGATGCCCTCGCTGGCGAAGAGCTGGGAGATCTCGGACGACGGGCTGACCTACACCTTCCACCTGAATGAGGGTGTGAAGTGGCACGACGGCGAGCCCTTCTCTGCCGACGACGTGGTCTTCACCGCCGACAAGTTCCTGCGCGAGACCCATCCCCGCTTCCGCGTGACCCTCAATCACGCCGAATCGATCACCGCGCCCGACGCCAACACCGTGGTGTTCAAGCTGAAGGAGCCCTTTGGTCCCTTCCTCGGCGCCTTCGAGGTCGGCACCATGCCGATCGTGCCAAAGCACATCTACGAGGGCACGGACTACAAGACCAACCCGATGAACAACACCCCGATCGGGACCGGTCCCTTCAAGTTCGACAAGTGGGAAAAGGGCTCCTACATCCACCTGGTCAAGAACGATGACTACTACATCGAAGGCGAGCCCTACCTGGATGACATCTACTGGCAGGTGATCCCCGATGCGGCCTCGCGCGCGGTCGCCTTCGAGACCGGCAAGGTCGACGTGCTGCCGGGCGGCTCGGTCGAGAACTGGGACATCCCGCGCCTGATCGAGATGGACGGCGTCTGCTCGACCGGCAAGGGCTGGGAGTACTTCGCACCGCACGCCTTCATGTGGCTGAACAACCGCGAAGGACCGACCTCCAACAAGCTCTTCCGTCAGGCAGTGATGTACGCGATGGATCGCGACTTCGCCCGTGACGTGATCTGGAACGGCTTCGGCAAGGTCGCGACCGGCCCGGTCTCCTCGGCCACGCGTTTCTACACCGACGACGTGACCAAGTACGACTACAACCCCGACAAGGCCAAGGAACTGCTGAAGGAGATGGGCTACGACGGCACCCCGGTGCGTCTGCTGCCGCTGCCCTACGGCGAGACCTGGCAGCGCTGGGGCGAGGCCGTGAAGCAGAACCTGGAGGATGTCGGCATCAACGTCGAGATGATTGCCACCGACGTCGCCGGCTGGAATCAGAAGCTGGCGGAGTGGGACTACGACATCGCCTACACCTATCTCTACCAGTTCGGCGATCCGGCCCTGGGCGTGGGACGGAGCTACATCAGCTCCAACATCAAGAAGGGCTCGCCCTGGAACAACGTCGAGGGTTACTCCAACCCGAAGGTGGACCAGCTCTTCGCCGATGCCGCGGTGCAAGCAGATCCGGCCAAGCGCCAGGAGATGTACACCGAGGTGCAGAAGATCCTGGTCGACGAGGTCCCGGTGGCCTGGATCCTGGAGCTGCAGTTCCCGACCATCTATCGCTGTGACGTCAAAGATCTGGTGAAGACGGCGATCGGTGTGAACGACGGCTTCAAGGACGCCTGGCTCGACCGCTAGGCCCCTTCCAAGCGACCCCGCATCCGGGCGCCGGCAGAGCGCCGGTCCCGGATGCGGCCTTTCCTCCAAAGCGGCCGCGGCGGTCTGCGGTCCTCTTTCGCGTAGGAATCCTGAATGGCGATTGCCGGCTACATCCTCGCCCGCGTCTTCAAGGCGATCCTCGTCCTGATCGCGATCGCGGTGCTGAACTTCATCCTCATCCACGCCGCCCCCGGCGACCCAGCCGCGGTGATGGCGGGCGAAGCCGGTGCCGCCGATGAGATCTTCCTGCAGCAGCTTAAAGAGAAGTTCGGGCTGGATCAGCCCTTCCACGTCCAGCTCTGGAGCTACCTCTCGGGTATCCTGCAGCTCGACCTCGGTTTCTCCTACCGCCAGGAAATGCCGGTAGCCAAGCTGATCATGGACCGCCTGCCGGCGACCCTGCTGCTGACCGGCTCCGCCTTCGTGATTTCGATCGTTTTGGGCGTTACCTTCGGTGCGCTGGCCGCGGTGCGGGTCGGACGCTGGGCCGACAGCGCGATCACCACCCTGGCCCTGATCTTCTATGCCACGCCGCTGTTCTGGATCGCGCTGATGGCGATCCTGCTGTTTTCGGTCCAGCTCGACTGGCTGCCGGCCTACGGCATCGAGACGGTGGGCGCCAACTACACCGGCTGGGCCCACATCGTGGACGTAGCCCAGCATCTGGTCTTGCCTGCGGTCACCCTGGGCCTCTTCTTCATGGCGGTCTATGCCCGCATGACCCGTGCCTCGATGTTGGAGACCGCGGGCCAGGACTTCGTGAAGACCGCCCGCGCCAAGGGCCTGTCGCAGGGGCCGATCCTACGCCGCCACATCCTGCGTAACGCCATCCTGCCGGTGGTGACCCTGGCCGGTCTGCAGGCGGGCCAGATCGTCGGCGGTGCGGTCCTGACCGAGACCGTCTTCGCCTGGCCCGGGATCGGACGGCTGATGTTCGATGCCCTGCTGCAGCGCGACTACAACCTCCTGCTGGGCGTGTTCCTGATTTCCTCCGCCCTGGTTCTGCTCTTCAACCTGCTCACCGACCTGATCTACCTGGTCGTGGACCCGAGGATTAGCCTGACCCGATGAGCGAGACACGCGACTTCTGGCGCCGCTACCGGCGCAACCGGGGGGCCACCGTCGGCCTGATCCTGATCTGGGTCGTGATCGTGATCGCGGTGATCGCCCCCCTGCTCTACCCCCAGTCGCCCTGGCGCATGGTGCAGCGGCCCTTCCTGCCGCCCTTCGCCGTCGACGGCTTCTGGTTCGGCACCGACACCCTGGGCCGCGATATCGGCGCCGGCCTGGCCTACGGCGCCCGCATCTCGCTGCTGGTCGGTCTGGTCTCAACCATCGTCGCGCTGATGATCGGGATCCCGATCGGTGCCATCGCCGGCTACTTCGGCGGCCGCCTGGACGACGCGTTGATGCGCTTCACCGAGTTCTTCCAGACCATCCCAAGCTTTGCCCTGGCGATCGTTCTGGTGGCGATCCTGCAGCCCTCGCTCGGCTCCATCGTGCTGGCGATCGCCATCGTCGCCTGGCCGCCGGTGGCCCGCCTGGTGCGCGGCGAGTTCCTGTCGCTGCGTTCACGTGAGTACGTGCAGGCGGCGGTGCTGACCGGCCAGAGCGCGGGCGCCATCATCTTCAAGCAGATCCTGCCCAACACGCTCTCGCCGGTGATCGTGCTGGCTTCGCTGATGGTGGCGACCGCGATCCTGCTGGAATCCTCGCTCTCCTTCCTGGGGCTGGGCGATCCCAACGTCATGTCCTGGGGCTACATGATTGGCGCCGCGCGCACCGTGCTGCGCCAGGCCTGGTGGATGAGCGTCTTCCCCGGCGTGGCGATCCTGCTGACGGTGCTGGCGCTGAACCTGATCGGCGAAGGCCTGAACGACGCGCTAAACCCGCGTCTGGCACGGAAGGGGCGCTAGCGACATGGCGGTGATCGACGTCCGAAATCTCACCGTCGCCCTGCCCGACGGCGCCGAGCGGCCGCACGCGGTCGAGAACATCTCCTTCAGCCTCAATGCCGGAGAGGTGCTCTGCGTGGTCGGCGAGTCCGGCTCCGGCAAGTCGGTGACGGCCAACGCCGTCATGGGCCTGCTGCCCAAGGAGGTACGGCCGGTCGAGGGCTCGATCCTGATGGGCGAGCGCGACCTGCTGACCCTCGACGAGCAGGCCTTTCAGGCACTGCGCGGCAGCGACGTCGCCATGATCTTCCAGGAACCGATGACGGCCCTGAACCCGCTGATGCGGGTCGGCGAGCAGATCGCCGAGGTCTTCGAGGCGCATGGCAGTCTCACCGGGCGCGAACGCCGGGCCAAGGCGCTCTCGCTGATCCGCGAGGTCGGCCTGCCCGATCCGGAGAAGGCGATCCGCGCCTACCCCTTCGAGCTCTCCGGCGGCCAGCGGCAGCGCGCGATGATCGCCATGGCCTTGGCGCTTGGACCAAAGCTTCTGATCGCCGACGAGCCGACCACGGCGCTCGACGTCACCACCCAGGCGCAGATCCTGGAGTTGGTCCGAGATCTGCAGCGCACCCATGGCATGGCGGTGCTCTTCATCACCCACGACTTCGGCGTGGTGGCGGAGATCGGCGACCGCGTGGTGGTCATGCGCTACGGCCAGGTGGTGGAGGAAGGTAGCGTCGACCAGGTGCTGAGCGATCCGCAGCACGACTACACCAAGCGCCTGATCTCGGCAGTGCCGCCGCTCTCGCCGCCGCCGCCGCGTCCGCGCGGTGAAGAGGCACCCTTCCTCACCGTGTCGGAGCTGAACAAGACCTTCCGCTCCGGCGGCGGACTCTTCAACAAGGCCCGGGTGGTCCCGGCGGTCAAGGACCTCTCCTTCCGCATTGCCCGCGGCGAGACCCTGGGCATCGTCGGCGAGTCCGGTTCCGGCAAGTCCACTGCCGGGCGCTGCATCGTCCGGCTGCTGGACCCCGATTCCGGTAAGATCGCGCTGCTGGACGAGGACTGGAGCGCGATTCAGGGCACGGCACTCAGGCGCGAGCGCAAGCGGGTGCAGATGGTCTTCCAGGACCCCTACGCCTCGCTGAACCCGCGGCGCAAGATCGGCCGGATCCTGACCGAGGGGCCGATCGCCAACGGCGTGCCGCGGGCCAAGGCCGAGGCCAGGGCGCGCGAGCTGCTAACCCTTGTTGGGCTGGACGAGGGCGCGCTTGGCCGCTTTCCGCACGAATTCTCCGGCGGGCAGCGCCAGCGCATTGGCATCGCCCGGGCGCTCGCCATGGACCCCGAGGTGCTGGTCGCCGACGAGGCGGTCTCCGCGCTCGACGTCTCGGTACAGGCGCAGGTGCTGGACCTGCTGGCCGACATCCGCGACCGCTTCCGCCTGGCGCTGATCTTCATCACCCACGACCTCTGCGTCGCCGCCCAGATCTGTGACCGAATCGCCGTGATGCGCCGTGGTGAGATCGTGGAGATCGGCGAAACGGCAGAGGTCTTTGGCAACCCGCAGCACGAGTACACCCAGGCCCTGCTGGCCGCGGTGCCCGGCTGGAGCGAAGAGAGCCCACTTTCAAAGTGGCACCGCAAGCTGGCAGAGGTTTAGTGCCTGAATGACAACGCCCGAGCCTGTTGAGCTGGTCTCGCTCTGTGACGCCCACGACCTGGTCAAGATCTTCGCCCCGCACTTCGCCGAGCAGGCCCCTTGGATCACCCTGCTGCGGCCGGAGGAAGTCGAGGACCCCACGCGCATCAAGTACGGTCTCGGCTATCGGCCGAAACCGGAGCGCTTCGAGCACTTCCCTAACCTGAAGCTGATCTGCTCCATCGCCGCCGGCGTCGATGCCCTGGTGCAGCAGCCCAAGCTGCCGGAAGGCACCCTGATCTCGCGCCTCTGCGACGAGGAGCAGGCGGCGATGATGGCCGGCTTCGCCTGCTGGCAGGTGATCTGGCATCACCGTGGCATGGCCCGCTACCTAGACCAGCAGCAAGCCAAGGCCTGGGTGGCCTTCAACAAGGCGCCGCCCTCACGCCTCAAGGTCGGCGTGCTTGGCTTCGGCCTGATGGGGCGCGCGGTGGCCGGCGCGCTGGCCGGGCTCGGCTATCCGACCGCTGCGCTGGTCCGAACCCGTCCGGCCGACGAGCCGGCGGGCGTGCGCCTGCACAGCGGTCCCGAGGGGCTGGCCCAGATCGCCGCGGAAAGCGACGTGCTGATCAACGTGCTGCCGCTGACGCCGGAGACCTACGGCCTGCTCTCCGCACCCTTGTTCGCGCAGATGAAGCCCGGCGCCTACCTGATCAACCTCGGTCGCGGCCAGCATCTGGTCGAGGCCGATCTGGTTGCGGCCCTGGATGCGGGACAGCTTTCCGGCGCCGCGCTCGACGTTTTCGAGCGGGAGCCCCTGCCCGCTTCTCACCCGCTCTGGTCCCGTCCCGACGTGCTGGTCACCCCGCATGTTGCCAGCGAGTGCGACGACGCCAAGGTCGTCAGCTTCACCATTGCCGAGATCGAACGCTTCCGGGCCGGCCAGCCGCTGGTCGGCCTGGTGGACAGGTCGCGCGGCTACTGAGCCTCCGCGCTCCGGTTTAAGGAAAAGAAGAACGATGAAAGTGATCTTCGACGAGCGCCAGCTTCTGCATGGCCCGGCGGACTATTTCCGCCAGGGCGCCTTCATTCCCCATCCCGAGCAGCCGCAGCGTGCGATCCTGCTGCGCGACGCCTTGACCGCCCAGGGCCACGAGCTGGTGGCGCCGGCCGATCACGGGCGCGGCCCAATCGAGGCGGTGCACAGCGCGCGCTATGTCCGCTTCCACGAGACCGCCTGGGAGCGCTGGGTGGCCGAGAAGGGTGCGGACCTGCCGGCGGTTCCCAACTACCACGCCTTCCGCGGCATCAGCCGGGCGCCCAAGGGCGTGATCGGAGAGCTGGGCTTCTACAGCTCTGGTACCTCCTGCCCCATCGTCGCGGGCACCTGGGAGGCCATCTACTGGTCGGCGCAGTCGGCCATCGAGGCGGCGGACCGTGCGATCGCCGGAGAGCGGCTGGTCTATGCGCTCTGCCGTCCGCCGGGACACCACGCCCATGTCGAGTGCTCCAACGGCTTCTGCTTCTTCAACAACGCCGCGATCGCCGCGGAGCGTCTGGTGAAGCAGTTCGGACGGGTCGCACTGGTCGACATCGACACCCACGGCGGCGACGGCACGATGGAGATCTTCTACGAGCGCGGCGACGTCTTCTTCGCCTCGCTGCACACCGATCCCAGCGACTACACCCCCTTCTTCCTCTGCTATCCCGACGAGACCGGCGCCGGCGCCGGTGAAGGGGCGACATTGAACACCGTGCTGCAGCCTGGATCGGACCTCGCGACCATCCTTGCCCGCTTCGAGGAGATGATGGCGGCGGTCGAGGCCTTCCGGCCCCAGGCCCTGGTGGTCTCGCTCGGCTTCGACATGGCCGAGGACGATCCGCTGTCGGTCGTCGGCATGACCACCGCCGGCTTCGAGGCCATGGCCCGCCGCCTGGTGGGGCTGGGCCTGCCGACCGTGCTGGTGCAGGAAGGCGGCTACCTGGGGCCGTCGCTGGCCAACAACGCGGTCGCCTTCCTGGCCGCGGCCGACGCGGCGCTGTAGGTCAGACCAGCACCCCCTGCTCCACGCCGAGGTCCTCCGCCGCGTTGCGCAGCGCTTCCTGCAAGACGGCATCGACCGGGATGCCGTCGCGGCGGCGCTCCTCCATCTTGCGGCGTTCGATCTCGCCCGGGATCATGACCTCCTCGAAGCCCTCGCGCGGCGGCACCGCCTTTACCTCACCGAGACAGTGCTCGGCCGCGGCAGCAAAGGCCGAGGGCGTGCGGAAGCGTGCGAGATCGAGGGCAATGATCAGCCAGTTGAACTCCCGCGGCGAGCCGATGAGGGCGCAGCCGATCATCTCCGCGATCAGGGCCAGGCCGTAGCCCTTGGGCCCGGCCGCGGGCAGCAGGGAGCCGCCGTCGTAGAAGTCCTCGGCGCGCTGGCTCGGATTGCCGTCTCGGTCGAGCAAACTGTCCGGCGGCAGGTCTTCGCCGCGGTTCCTGGCCAGCAGCAGCTTGCCCTGGGCCAGGATCGAGGTGGCAAAGTCCACCACCACCGGGCCGTAGGCACCTCCAGGCAGTGAAAAGGCATAGGGATTGGTGCTGAGCACGCCGCGCGCACCGCCGTAGGGCGCGACCTTACCGCCCTGCTCGTAAGAGCCACCGCCGAAGGCAATCGCAAAGCAGCCGCTCTGCGCCAAGGCTTCGACGTAGCGGCCGATGCGCCCGGTGTGGGTGACGTCGACGACGGCGGCGGCCGCAATTCCCTTCTCGTGCGCAAGTGGGGCCAGTCGTTCTGCGGCGAGCTGCATCGCCGGGATGCCGAGGCCGCCGTTGCCGCGTACCTGCATGATCGCCTCCTGCGCCCAGGAGAACTCCGGTTCCGCATCGGCGCGGATGTCACCGCTGCGAATCCGGTTCAGGTACTGCGGAACCCGCTCCAGCCCATGACTGTCGACGCCGCGCAGGCTGGCGTCCACCAGATGCTCCGCCACCACGCGCGCCGGTCCCGGCTTGAGACCCGCCTTCAGGAGCATCGCTTCCGTCAGCCCCAGGGCGTCGGTCTCGGTCAGTCTCAACATCAAGCCTACCTCCGGCAAAGTCTCACTCTCTACTCTCGCCTCGCCTCGTCTGGCGACGCAGCCCCCTTCGCCTCCGGATCGCCTGAACCAGCGCTGGCTTGCGGACCGCAGGAGCGAGGTGCATTCTGCCGCGCCGCAGACAAACGAGAAAGCGGCTCATGTACACACCTCCTGCTTTTGCAGCCGATGAACCCGCCCTGCTGGCGGCCCTGGCCCTCGACAACCCTCTGGCATCGCTGGTCAGCCAGGGAGCCGAGGGCCTGGTGGCGACCCACCTTCCCCTGCTTTATCAGGCCGACCGCGGGCGCCTGATCGGCCACGTCGCACGCGCCAACCGGCAGTGGCACGACCTGGACGGCCGCGAGGGCCTGGCGATCTTCCTGGGCCGGCAGGGTTACGTCTCGCCCTCGTGGTACGCCTCGAAGCAGGAACACGGCCGCGTGGTCCCGACCTGGAACTACGAGGCCGTCCACGTCTACGGCAGGCTGTCGGTGCTGCAAGAGCCGCGAGACCTGCTGGAAATCGTCGACGCCCTCACCCAATCGCAGGAATCCGGCCGCGCGGCTCCCTGGGCAATATCAGACGCCCCGGAGAGCTTCATCGCCGCACAGCTCAAAGGCATCGTCGGCCTGGAACTCGCGGTCACGCGGATCGAAGGCAAGCGCAAGTTCAGCCAGAATCGCCCGGAGGCCGACCGCCTGGGCGTCATCAGGGGCTTGCGGGCCGATGCACATGACCAAGCCAATCGTTTGGCCGAGGCAATGGAACAGGATGAACGGGAAAGAGACTCCTAATACCTTTGCCTTTCCAATTGCTTGCACAGGCTTTCTCGTCTCGTGAGATAAGCATTTCGTAGGTCACACCACTCGAACCCGGCCACAGCCCTCCGGCTTGTAGACGCGTTCGGTCGAGGCCGGGAACTTCGCCAGCTTCTCTTTCGGCCGGATTGGCCGGCGTACCAGCTCGCCGCCGCAGTTGGGGCAGCGCCCGTGCAGCACCTCCTCGGCGCAGATCCGGCAAAAGGTGCATTCAAAGGAGCAGATCATGGCCTCTTGGGACTGGGGCGGCAGGTCACGGTCGCAGCACTCGCAACCGGGTTTCAGGATCAGCATCGCGAACATCCTTCGGGCAGCGTGATTGGTCTGATCAAGCTTCGCCCCAGGCGCGCGACGAGGCAACGGCTTGCTTCAGCCAGAGCACGTCGAAACCTCCGGTCATGCGATAGCCCTTGGCCTTCAGCGCGGCCGCGCGTTCCTGGGTGAAGGCAACGCCGCCGAGCGGGATACCGGCCTTCAGCACGGCCGCCTCGATCTTGCTGCAGGCGGCCAGGAAGTCCGGATGCTCGAAACGGCCTGACAGGCCCAGCGAGACCGAGAGGTCGAACTGCGCCAGGATCATGCAGTCGATGCCCGGCACGGCGCAGATCTCCTCGATGTTCTCCACTGCCTCGCGAGTCTCGATCAGCAGCATCGAGACCGGGAGCTGGCCCATCCGGGACTGGTAGTCCATCAGGCTAACGTCCCAGCGCGAATGGGCGATGAAGGGACCCCAGCCCCGCCGCCCCTCCGGCGGATAGCGCAATGAGGCCAGGCAGGCCGCGGCGTCATCGGCCGTGCGCAGCAGGGGAAAGCAGATGCCCTCCGCCCCCAGGTCGAGGCAGCGCTTGACCTCGACCTCGTCGATCGAGCCGACCCTGACCAGGGGGGCGCAGTCGGTGCCCTTGGTCGCCGCGATCATGGCATGCAGGTCGCCCCAGTCGATCGCGCCATGCT
Organism: Rhodospirillaceae bacterium N.6G; assembly: GCA_046233115.1. Lineage (GTDB taxonomy): Bacteria > Pseudomonadota > Alphaproteobacteria > Kiloniellales > JACOMY01 > JACOMY01. The sequence goes on from JBJXHM010000005.1 coordinate 131,023, forward strand.
CACGGTCAATGATAACCGCATCGCAACCGGCAGCAGAGATAGCTTGTGTGACCACCGCTGACGGAATGGTCACGACTTGCCAATTGATGTGCTGCGATCGGTCTTCAAGTAAAGATTTGAGTCTCATGAGCGCCTCCCGTGTTTATTGCTTTGGTTTTCCACCCCAGAAGCATGCTATTTGATGAGGTAAAGGGCAAGCGTTTCAAGGATTCTTACCGCCGGGCGACCGAAACCCGCAGACAAACGGTCAATCCGCCTCAGACCCACTCGCCGTCGGTTGGAATGTTGATGGTGGCGCCGCAGTGCTTGCAGTGAATGGCGTCGGGATCGTGCCGTTTCAGCCCGCACTGGGGACAGGGGCAGTTGACCTTCGGCGGTCGGAAGATGGTCTGGACCAGGCGTAGGAACAGGGCGACCCCAAACACCATGATCAACACCGCCAGGGCCCGCCCCATCGAGTCGGTCAGGGTGATGTCGCCGAAGCCGGTCGTGGTGAGCGTCGTTACCGTGAAGTAGAGAGCGTCCAGGTAGTCATTGATATTGTCGTTCTGGTGCTGCTCCAGCACGAAGACCACGGCGGTCACGGTGAAGATGAAGATCACCAGATTCAGCGCGGACTGGATCACCTCCTCGTTGCGGCGGAAGAAGGAGGACTGCTGGCGCAGTTCTCGGAGCAGGTGGTAGGAGCGCAGCAGCCGCAGCATCCGCACCACCCTGAGGAAGCCGAGGTTATCGAGCAGCGGCGGTGCCAGCAGCGAGGCGATCACCACCAGGTCGAGGATCGAGCCGAAAGACAGCAGATAACGCCAGGTCCGGTTGGCGACAATCGCCCGCGCCACGTAGTCCGCAGCCAGGATCAGACCCAAGGCGAAGTCGACGGCCAGGATCCAGATGTCTTCCGGGACCATCGAAGAGATGACGAAGAAGATCACGGTGACGATGTCAAAGGTGATGAGCCCGTAGCGAAAGCCCCGCGCCGCACCGCTTTCGCCGTGGTAGAGTTCGATGAGCGTGGCTCTCAAGCCATTGGCCGGCTTGGGCTTTCGCTTGTTGACGTCGTTCACCCTGCCCCCTTGGACGGCCCGGTGGCCGCTCCGCCCTGCTGCGGTCCACGATCCCGCGGCTGCGACCTTGCCTGTTGAAGCCGAGGCCGCTTGCGCAGCATACTCCGCAGCCCTCCGGCCTTCAGCCCTTCTCTTGGCAGGTCACTATGGAAATCAAACTGGCACTCGGGTCCCGTATTCGCAAATCCCCCTTCTTCGAGTCTGCCGTCGCTGCCGGCATGACTCACGCTACGGTCTACAATCATATGTACATGCCGATCTCCTATGGCGACAGTCAGGCCGAGTATCAGCGCCTGACCCAAGGTGTCGCCATGTGGGACGTCGGGGTCGAGCGCCAGGTGCAGCTCGCCGGACCCGACGCCCTGGCGCTCGCCGCCTACATGACGCCGCGCGACCTCTCGCGCTGCCGGATCGGCCAGGGCAAGTACGTCGTGCTCTGCGACTATCAGGGGCGGATCATCAACGACCCGGTCTTCTTGAAGCTTGCCGAGAACCTGGTCTGGTTCTCGATCGCCGACAGCGACATGCTCTACTGGGCCCGCGCGCTGGCCGAGGCCAAGGGCTTCGACGTGGAGGTCAGCGAGCCCGACGTCTCGCCACTGGCGGTCCAGGGGCCGCTGGCCGACGAGGTCATGAGCCAGCTCTTCGGCGACTGGGTGCGCGAGCTCAGGTTCTTCTGGTTCAGGGAGGTCGAGCTCGACGGCATTCCGCTGGTGGTGGCCCGCTCCGGCTGGAGCAAGCAGGGTGGCTTCGAACTCTACCTGCGCGACGGCAGTCAGGGCGGCCGGCTCTGGCAGCGCGTCGCCGAGGCCGGCAAGGCCTACGGGATCGGCCCCGGCGCGCCCAGCACGACCGAGCGGCTGGAAAGCGGCCTGCTCTCCTATGCCACCGACACCGATGCCGAGAGCGATCCCTTCGAGTGCAACCTGGGCCACCTGCTTGACCTGGACCGCCCGCAGGACTTCGTCGGCAAGCAGGCGCTGCTGAGGAAGCGCGAGGCCGGCAGCCGTCGCCGCCTGGTGGGCCTGGAGATCGACGGCAGCCCGATGGGCACGATCGAGAACCCCTGCCCCATCCTCGCCGGCAACCGGCTGGTGGGCACGGCACGCGCGACGGACTTCTCGCCGCGCCTGCAGTGCAACATCGCGATCGCCATCGTCGAGAAGCCTTTTTGCGAGGCCGGCACCCAGGTCATCCTCGACTGCCAGGGCCAGCATCGCCCTGCATTGGTCCGTCCCCTTCCCTTCATCAAATAGAGAGACAGTCACCATGGATTACCGACGGCTCGGACGCAGCGGCGTCATGGTCTCCAAGCTTTGCCTCGGCACCATGACCTTCGGACTCACCACCGAGGAGGACGAGGCGGTCCGCATTCTCGACGCCGCGCGCGAGGCCGGAATCAACTTCATCGACACCGCCGACCAGTACAGCGCTGGCGGCTCCGAGCAGATGCTGGGCCGGCTGCTGGCCAAGGATCGCGACGACTGGGTCCTGGCCAGCAAGCTGGGCAATCCCGTCGGCCCCGGCCCCAACCGCAGCGGCCTCTCGCCCAAGCACATGCACCGCGCGCTGGACGCCAGCCTGCAGCGGCTTGATAGCGACTACCTCGACATCCTCTACCTGCATCTCTACGACGGCTCGCCGCTGGAGCCGGTGATCGAGACCCTGGGTCGTTTCCTGGACAGCGGCAAGATCCGCGCCTGGGGCTTCTCCAACTTCCGGGCCTGGCAGATCGGCGAAATGATGCGGCTGGCCGAGCGCATGGGTGTGACCCCGCCGGTGGTCTCCCAGCCCTACTACAACGCCATGAACCGAATGCCGGAGGTCGAGCACCTGCCGGCCTGCGCCCACTACGACATTGCCGTGGTGCCCTACTCGCCGCTGGCCCGCGGCGTGCTGACCGGCAAATACCTGCCTGGCCAGACGCCGGAAGAGAACACCCGCGCCGGCCGTCGCGACAAGCGCTTCATGGAGACCGAGTTCCGCGAGGAGTCGCTGGTGATCGCCCAGACCTTGAAGCAGCATGCGGAAGCGCGCGGCATGACCCCCGGCCAGTTCGCCCTGCTCTGGGTCCTGAACAACCGCCTGGTGACCTCCGTCATTGCCGGTCCGCGCACCCTGGAGCACTTCCAAGGCTATCTCGGTGCCCTGGAGCAGGCCTTCACCGCCGAGGACGAAGCACTGGTCGATTCCTTGGTTGCCACCGGCCATCCCTCGACGCCGGGCTACAACGACCCGCGCTACGCGATCACCGGCCGCCGGCCATGGACCGCTTAGCCTTTGCCGGCCCCACGCTGGCCTGCAGGCGCGTCTCGATCCGTTCCGCCAGCTTGCCGGCGGGCCGATCACCGAGGGCCGCGGCCTGACGGGCGTAGCCTAGGGCTTCCTCCAGGCGGCGCTCCGACTGAAGCTGCCGGGCCAACTGGCCGAAGACGGATGCGGGCACGTTCGGATTGCGCGTCACCAAGTCGAGCAACAGCCCGGCGGCCTCACGCGCCCGCCCGAGCTTGCCGACCGCGTCGGACTGGCGCCCTTGAGCCATGAAGGCGCGGAGGAATGGGCCGCTCCTGTCGGGACGTGGAGCTTGCCGAGAGGGATAGGGGCGAGGCGCCAACAAGGAACGGCGGGGCCGGAAGGCCTGTCCTCACAGACCCTCGCCCCGCCGTTTCGGCAGTCACCCTTCTGAGCGCTGCCCGGATCTGCCCGGGCGAGCGCTAGAACTTGGTCTGATCGCCGCCCTTGAGACTTAGGATCTCGCGGGCGTCGTCGGCCGAGGCGATATCCAGCGAGAGGCCTTCCAGGATCTTGCGCACGTTGGTGACCTGCTCGGCATTGGTTTCCGCCAAACGCCCGGCCCCGCCCCAGAGCGAGTCCTCCAGTCCGACGCGCACGTTGCCGCCCATCGCGGCGGCCTGGGCCGCGATCGGCATCTGGTTGCGTCCCGCGCCCAGCACCGACCAGTGATAGTCGTCACCGAAGAGGCGGTCGGCGGTGCGGCGCATGTGGATCACGTCCTCCGGATGGGGACCGATGCCGCCGAGGATGCCGAAGACCGACTGCACGAAGAGCGGCGGCTTGATGATGCCGGCGTCGAGGAAGTAGGCCAGGTTATAGAGATGGCCGATGTCGTAGCACTCGCACTCGAAGCGGGTGCCGTTGTCGGCGCAGGTCCGCAGGATGTGCTCGATGTCGGCAAAGGTGTTCTTGAAGAGCGTCTCCTTGCTCTTCTCCAAGTGCTCGCGCTCCCACTCGTGCTTGAACTCCTTGAAGCGGTTCAGCATGGGGAAGAGGCCGAAGTTGATCGAGCCCATGTTCAAGGAGGCCACCTCCGGCGCGAAGTGTGCAGCCGGGCGCAGGCGCTCTTCCACCGGCATGGTCGGGCCGCCGCCGGTTGTGATGTTCAGGACCGCGCCGGTGGACTGCTTGATCCGCGGCAGGAACTGCTGGAACAGCTCCGGATCCTGGCTCGGACGCCCGGTCTCCGGATCGCGCGCATGCAGGTGGACCACCGCCGCACCGGCCTCGGCCGCGCCGATCGCCGCCTCGGCGATCTCGTTCGGCGTGACCGGCAGATAGGGGGACATGGAGGGAGTGTGGATCGACCCGGTAACGGCACAGGTGATGATGACCTTACGTTTGCTAGCCATGACGTCCTCTTCGTTATTGAGCCCTCGATAGATAAGGCGGCAGTTTGCTCGCGTTCACCGGCATTTGCCAGTCCGTGATCGCCGTTCCTTCGTCATCGGGCGTGCCAACGGCGGCGATCCTAGGCTAAACTCGTCAGGATACAACCGGCATGACGGAGGCCGGTCCCACGGGAGGTGGACGTTATGAGCTTGTCTGACTGTCGAGGCGTTCCCGTTTCCTGCGCAAACCCTGATCTTGTGGCCGCTTTGGAGCCTTTGCTGGAAGACTTTTGCGCCTTCCGCAACGATCCTGTCGCCGGGGCGAACAGCATCCTGGCCGACCATCCCGACTTCATCATGGCGCATGTCTTCAAGGCGGCGCTGCTGACCCAAGCGATGGAGACGCGGATCTACGACGACATGCTGGCCAGCGTGGTGGCGGCCGAGTCCCTCTGGGCCGAGGCCAACGAGCGCGAGCGCGGCCACATCCGGGCACTCCGTGCCTGGGTCGACGGCGACTTCTTCGGCGCGGTGCAGCGCTGGGAGGAGGTGCTGGTGCTCCACCCGCTCGACCTACTGGCGCTCTCGATGATCCACCTTACCGACGTGTTGCTGGGCGACGTCGTCGGCCAGCGCGACTGCGTCGCCCGGGTCTTCCCGCTGTGGGACGAGTCGATTCCCGGCTACGAGTTCGTGCTGGGCTTCTATTCCTTCGGACTGGAGGAGACCCGCGACTTCGCCGATGCGGAGGAGCTTGGCCGCCGCGCGCTGGCGATCCGTCCGGATCATCCCTACGCGATCCATGCCGTGGCCCATGTGATGGAGATGCAAGGCCGCCAGGGCGGTGGCATCTGGTTCATGACCAGCCGCGAAAAAGCCTGGGCGAACAGCAACTTCCGCAATCATCTTTGGTGGCATCTCAGCCTCTTCCACCTCGACCTCAACCAGGTCGACCGGGTGCTGGAGATCTACGACCGCCACCTGCGCAGCAGCGATCCGCACGGCGACAAGTACGAGGAGCTGGACGCCGCAGCACTGCTGTGGCGCCTGAAGCTGCTGAACGTCGATGTCGGCGAGCGCTGGCAGGCGCTGGCCGACAAGTGGGCCGGCGCGGTCGAGGACACGCTCTACGCCTTCAACGACGTACACGCGATGATGTGCTTCGTCTCGGCCGGGCGGCAGCAGTCTGCCCAGCGCCTGCTGAACGCCAACGAGCGCTACTGCGAGCACGCCAGCGACGCCAACGTCGCCATGAGCCGTGAGATCGGCATGCCCTTCCTCAGGGCGTTGCAGGACTTCGGGCTGGAGCTCTACGACGATTGCGTCGAGCGGCTGCTGCCGGTGCGCTACCGCACGCATCGCCTTGGCGGCAGCTTCGCCCAGCGCGACATCATCGGCTGGACTCTGCTGGAGGCCGCACTCAGGGCCGGGCGCTTCGAGCTCGCCCTGGCGCTGGCGCACGAGCGCTGCGGCCTGAAGCCCTCCAGCCCGCAGAACTGGCGCATGGCTGCGCGGGCGCATGAGGGCCTGGGCGCCACCCAGCGCGCGGCCCAGGCCAAGGCGAGGGCCGAGTCGCTACTTGCCGCCTGATCTGCCGCCATGGAACTGAGGCCGCTGCGCACCCTGGTCTCGATCGCCGACCAGGGCAGCTTCGCCGCGGCGGCGGCGAGCCTGGGTCTCACCCAGTCGGCGATCAGCCTGCAGGTCAAGGGTCTGGAGGAGAGTCTCGGTTGCGCCCTCTTCGACCGTGGCCACCGGCCGCCGCGCCTGACCGAGGCCGGCCGTCAACTGGTGGTCGAGGCGCGCCAGATCCTCAGCCTCTACGACCGTATCTTCGCCGACGAGGCCGGTGGTCTGCTCAGCGGCGAGCTTGTGCTGGGCGCGGTGCCGACGGCGCTGGGTGGCATCATGCCTCCGGCCCTGGCCGCGTTGCGTGCCAGCCATCCGCAGCTCTCGATCCGGGTGGTCAGCGGTCTCTCGAACGAGCTGGCGGACCAGCTTCGCGCCGGCAGTCTGGACGCCTCGCTCGCCTCCGAGCCGCAGCACCTGCCCGAGGGCCTGCGCGCGCGGCCGATCCGCCAGGACCCGCTGGTGGTGATCGCCCCGCCCGACGTGCCCGGCAGCCGCGACCGCGAGCTGCTGGAAAGCCAGCCCTTCATCCAGTTCAGCCGCCGCGCTTGGGCCGGCGAGCAGATCGACCAGGCCTTGCGCGAGCGCGGCATCGCGGTCAAGCGCGCCATGGAGATCGATTCCCTGGAGGCGATCCTGGAGATGGTGCGCCATCGCCTCGGCGTCTCGGTCGTGCCCCTGCCCTACGGCCGGCGGCCGGAGAGCCTGGGGCTGCGCGCCCTGCCCTTCGGCAACCCGCCGCTGACCCGCCCGCTGGTGTTGCTGGAACGCGCCGATAGCCCGAAGGGCCGCCTGATCGCCGCTCTGGGCCAAGCCCTGCGCAGTCTGGCCACTCAGGAACCGCCTTTCCTTGAGGACGCCTTAAGCTAGAGGTGAAAAGAACTCGTTTTTATCCCATCTCCCTTTAACCTATAGTCCTGCTCACGCGGCCGTGATCGGTTGGCGAACCGATTCCGCGAGCTGGCGCTATCAAGAAACCTAAGGGGGAAGAGCTGGATGTTTACGCTGACCGAAGCGCAGCAGGCCCTGCAGGCCCGCGCGCGTGCCTTTGCCGAGCAGCACTGCCTGCCCAAGGCGGCCGAGGTCGACCGCAGCGAGGCCTACCCCTGGGACACGGTGGAGGCCATGGCCGGCGCCGGTTTCTTCGGCATGACCATCCCCGAGGCCCTGGACGGCCAGGGCCGCAGCTATCTCGACGCCATCCTGGTGGTCGAGGAGATGGCCAAGGTCTGCGGCATCAGCGGGCGCATCGTGGTCGAGGGCAACATGGGCGCGCTGGGCGCCATCCTGCGCTACGGCACGGTCGAGCAGAAGCGCATGGCGGCCGACCTGGTGCTGGCCGGCGACAAGCCGGCGATCTGCATCACCGAGCCGGAGGCCGGCAGTGCCGCCACCGAGATGCAGACCACCGCGGTGAAGAACGGCGAGTGCTATGTCCTGAACGGCACCAAGCATTGGATCACCGGCGGCGGCGTCTCGCGCCTGCACCTGATCTTCGCCCGGGTCCTGGACCAGGGTCGCGACATGGGCATCGGCGGCTTCATCGCGGTGCGCGGCGAGGACGAGGGCCTGGTCGTCGGCACGCGTGAGCCGGCCATGGGCCTGCGCGGCATCCCCGAGACCCGCATTCACTTCCGCGACCTCAGCCTGCCGGCCGACCGCCTGCTGCTGCCGCCCGAGGGCCTGAAGCGCGGTTTCGCCTCGCTGATGGACGCCTACAACGCCCAGCGCGTCGGCGCTGGCACCGTGGCGCTGGGCATCGCCCAGGGCGCCTACGAGGTGGCGCTCGCCTTCGTCAAGGAGCGCCAGCAGTTCGGCCGCCCCCTGGCCGAGTTCCAGGGTCTGCAGTGGATGCTGGCCGACATGCGCATCCAGCTCGACGCGGCCCGCCTGATGCTCTGGCGCGCGGCCGGTAGCGCCACCGAGACCGGCACCGGCTTCCCCGATCCCCTGCTGGCCGCCGAGGCCAAGGTGATCGCCGCCGAGACCGCGATCAAGGTGACCAACGACGCCCTGCAGCTCCATGGCGCCATGGGTTACTCCCGCAACCTGCCGCTGGAGCGCATGGCCCGCGACGCCCGCATGTTCACCATCGGCGGTGGTACGGCGCAGATGCTGCGCAACCTGGTCGCCGGCAAGATCCTGGGCATCAAGACCCCGCAGACTCGCGACGGCTACCTCAAGGCTGCCGGCGGTAAGGACGTCCAGGTGGCAGCAGAGTAGCACTCTTCCCCTTCCCTTGTCGTCCTGCGGCTTGACCGTAGGACCACGTGACGTTGGCCGCGGCGCTGCAATGTTCAGCTCTGTTGCCTACGGAAGCTGGTCCTACGGTCAAGCCGCAGAACGACGAGAGATAGGAATCACCGGTAGACCAGGGTCCCGTCTTCCAGGTCGGCCTTGGGGATCTCGTCTTTCTCCAGGTGGTATTCCTGGCTGAAGGTCCAGGGCAGGTGGTCGCCCTGCTTGGGGAAGCGATCGATGCGGCGCTGGATGTAGCTGGGATTGAAGTTCTCCGCCTCGACCAGCGGGCGCGGCTCCATACCCTCATCCTCGGGGCGCAGCTCTGGAGTCACGCTGCGGACCCCTTTCTCGTCCATGTGCGCCAGCAGGCGGCAGACGAAGCCGGCGATCAGGTCGGCGCGCAGGGTCCAGCTATGGCGCAGGTAGCCGAAGACCCAGGCCAGGTTCGGCACGCCGGAGAAGAGGATGCCGCGGTGCGCCCAGCACTGTGAGAAGTCGACCGGCCGGCCGTCCAGGGCGAAGGGGATGTCGCCCAGCACGCTGAGGTCGAAACCGGTCGCGGTGACGATGACGTCGGCCTCCAGCAGGGTGCCGGACTGCAGCAGGATGCCGAGTTCGGTGAAGGCCTCGATCTGGTCGGTCACCACCGAGACCTTGCCGGCGCGGATCTGCTTGAAGAGGTCGCCCTCCAGCACCACGGCCAGGCGCTGCTGCCAGGGGCGGTAGCTGGGGGTGAAGTGCGGGTCGATGTCGAAGTCCTCGCCCAGCTCGGCCTGCACCTGGGCCAGCAGTTCCTCGCGCACCTGGTCGGGGCGGCGCTGGCACAGCCGGGTGAAGAGCTCCCGCTCGTGCAGGTAACAGCGCCGCATGATCTCGTGGAACCATTCGTCCGGCAGGTTCAAGGGTTTCAGGCGCTGCGCCAGCTCGTGCGTCCTGGGCCTGGCCACGAAGTAGGTCGGCGAACGCTGCAGCATGGTGACATGCTGCGCCTCTGCCGCGATCGCCGGGATCAGGGTGGCCGCCGTGGCGCCGGAGCCGATCACCACCACCCGCTTGCCGCGGGTGTCGAGATCCTCCGGCCAGGTCTGCGGATGCACGATGCGGCCCTTGAAGCGCTCCATCCCCGGAAAGTCCGGCGTGTAGGGCTCGTCGTGCCGGTAGTAGCCCTGACACATCCAGAGAAATCCGCAGGTTACCTCGCGTTCCTCACCGCCTGCGCTATCCAGGCAGGAGAGCCGCCAGCGCGCCGCCTCGCTGTCCCAGTCGGCGGCGCGGACGCTCTGTCCGAAGCGGATGTGGGGCCCCAGCCCCTGCTCCTCGATGGCCTCGCCCAGGTAGGTCAGGATCTCCTCGGCAGTGGCCAGCGGCACGCCCAGCCAGGGCTTCCAGGAGAAACCGAAAGTGTAGAGATCACTGTCGGAGCGGATGCCCGGAAAGCGGTGCGTGCGCCAGGTCCCGCCGAAGCTCTCCTGCCGCTCCAGGATCAGGAAGCGCTTGTCGGGCAGGTCCTTCTGCAGGTGATAGGCCGCGTCGATGCCGGAAATCCCGGCGCCGACGATGATGACGTCATAGTGCTCGGCCGGCTGTTGCCGAACGCTCTCCGCCAGCGGGTGAGGGCTGCTATCCATAGCGTCATTGTTGCCCTGCAGGTCCCTGCAAGCCAAGCGTTTTGCTTGCTTTTCGCTTAGAGATCGAAGGTTTCTCTGATCCGGTCTGCGCAGGCCTCCGGGCTCTCGCGGCTGCTGTCGACGGTCAGGTCGTAGTCGATCCCCCGGTGCAGGCGCGGGAACTGCCAGCGGGCCAGCCCGATCTCGCGGTCGCCGCGGGCCGCCTCTCTCGCCTCCAGCACCGCCAAGGGCGCCAGCACCCCGACCACGAGCAGCTTCACCCCGGTCAGCCGGCGGCGATAATCCTGCAGTTCTTCGCCCAGCAGCACCTCGTCGACGATGAGGTCGTTGCCCTCCGACGCCAGCGCGGCGACCGCGGCCCGCATACCCGCCAACGCCCGCTCGACCAGCGGACCCGAATGGATCGCGACCACGGGTGCCCCCTGCTGCACCCCGCGCTCGAAGACCAGGCCTTCCGGCCGGCCGAAGCTGCGCGCCGGCAGCATGTCGAGAAAGCCGTCCATCTCGACATGCAGGAAGGAGCGCCGGGCCTGCTGCTGCAGGGCCCGCACGATCGAGGACTTGCCGGCAGAGCCGACCCCGTTCAGCAGCAGGACGACCGGCGGCTCAGCCCGTCTCACCCCTTGTGTAGTTCGGCGAAGCGCTCCAGCGCCTCCTTGGCGCCGGTCTGCAGGTAGCGGGTGTCGGAGGCCAGGGTGACCAGGGAAAAGCCCTTGCGGCCCATCTCGGCAGCGTAGTCGGGGCTCTGGCAGTGGATGCAGGCCGGCACGCCGCGCGCGCGGGCGGAGTCCAGGATGTGCTCGATCGCGCCCAGCATCTCGGCGCCGCGGTGGTCGAAGCCGGGCTTGTGCCCCAGCGCCGCCGAGAGGTCTGAGGGGCCGATGTAGATCCCGCCCAGGCCCTCGACCTCGAGGATCGCGTCCAGCCCCTCGAAGGCGGTGCGGGTCTCGATCATGGCGATCGGCAGGATCTGGCTGTTGGCCACCTCGCCGTAGTCGTCGCCCCAGGCGATCCTGGCCCGGATCGGACCGGAGGAGCGCATGCCGGCCGGCGGATAGAGGCAGTAGGAGACGAAGCGCGCCGCGTCGTCGACGTCCTCGATCATCGGGCAGATGATGCCCAGCGCGCCGGCATCGAGCGCCCGCATCACCTGGGCCGGATCGTTCCAGGGCACACGCACCAGGGGCGCGGCGCCGCTGGCCTGCACGATCGGCAGCATGCCCAGCATGTCGGCATAGTCGGCGGTGCCGTGCTGCAGGTCGACGGTGAGGCTGTCGAAGCCGGCATGCGCCATCGCCTCGACCGAGATGACGGAGGGAATGGCGAGCCAGCCGTTGGCGGCGGTGCGGCCTTCCTTCCAGATACGCTTCAAAGGGTTCTCGAACGGCATGACCTTCACCTCCCACAGTCGGTCGCCTGCAGGTTAGGACAGGCGACCTCGGCTTGTCGCCCTTCCCTGCGTTACAGGATCTCCGGTTCGCCGGGATTGGGCCCGAAATCGCTCTCCAGGAAGTCGAAGTCGCAGCCCTCGTGCGCCTGGCGGACGTGCTGGGCGTAGACCCAGCCGTAGCCGCGGTAGAAGCGCGGCTCGGGTGGTTGCCAGGCCTGGCGGCGGCGCTCCAGCTCCTCCGCTGGGACTTCCATATCCAGGCTACGCGCGGCCACGTCCACCCGGATGCGGTCGCCGGTCCGAACCAGGGCCAGGGGACCGCCGACATGGGCCTCGGGTGCCACATGCAGGATGCAGGCGCCGTAGCTGGTGCCGCTCATCCGCGCGTCGGAGATCCGCAGCATGTCGCGCACGCCGGCCTTCAGCAGCTTCTGCGGGATCGGCAGCATGCCCCACTCCGGCATTCCGGGGCCGCCCTGCGGCCCTGCCCCGCGCATCACCAGCACGGTGTCGGCATCGACCTCCAGGGCCGGATCGTCGATCCGGGCCTTCATCTCGGCATAGCTGTCGAACACCAGGGCCGGGCCGCTGTGCTGCAGGTAGCGCGGGTCAGCGGCGGCCGGCTTCATCACACAGCCCTCGGGCGCCAGGTTACCGCGCAGCACGGCGAGCGAGCCCTCGGCATAGACCGGGTCGTCGAAGGGACGGATCACCGCGTCGTTCCAGACCTTGGCCTTGGCGATCGCCTCGCCCAGGCCGATGCCACCGATGGTGCCGACCGAGAGGTCCAGCACCGCCGTCAGCCGGCTCATCAGCGCAGGCAGGCCGCCGGCGAAGTAGAAGTCCTCCATCAGGTAGTCCTTGCCGGAGGGCCGGATGTTGGCCAGCACCGGCACCTGCCGGCTCGCCCGCTCGAAATCGTCGAGGCCGAGCGCCACGCCGGCGCGCCTGGCCATCGCGATCAGATGGATCACCGCGTTGGTCGAGCAGCCCATGGCCATGGCGACGGCCACCGCGTTCCGGAAGGCCGCCGGGGTCAGGATCGCCGCGGGGCGCAGATCCTCCAGCACCAACTCCACCGCCCGCCGTCCCGTGGCGGCGCACATGCGCGGGTGGTTGGCGTCCATCGCCGGGATCGAGGAGGCGCCGGTCAGGCTCATGCCCAGGGCCTCGGCGGCCGCGGTCATGGTGCTGGCCGTGCCCATGGTCATGCAGTGGCCCGGCGAGCGGGCGATGCCGCCCTCGACCGCCTGCCACTCGGTCTGGTCGATCCGGCCGCCGCGCAGGTCGTCCCAGTACTTCCAGGCGTCCGAGCCGGAGCCCAGCACCTCGCCGCGCAGGTTGCCCGACAGCATCGGCCCGGCCGGTAGGTAGATCGCCGGCAGCCCGGCGGAGATCGCGCCCAGCAGCAGGCCGGGCGTGGTCTTGTCACAGCCGCCCATCAGCACCGCACCGTCGACCGGGTGGCTGCGCAACAACTCCTCCACCTCCATCGCCAGCAGGTTGCGGTAGAGCATGGTGGTGGGCTTCACGAAGTTCTCTGAGAGCGAGAGCGCCGGCAGCTCGATCGGGAATCCGCCGGCCTGCAGCACGCCGCGCTTCACGTCCTCCGCGCGTTCGCGCAAGTGGGCGTGGCAGGGGTTGATCGCCGACCAGGTGTTGACGATGGCGATCGCCGGCTTGCCCGCCCAGTCCTCGGGCGCGTAGCCCATCTGCATCAGCCGTGAGCGGTGGCCGAAGCCACGGAGATCCTGGCTCGCGAACCAGCGGGCGCTGCGCAGTTTGGACTTGCTCATTGGCTGGCCGTCACCCCGCCGTCGACATAGACCACCTGGCCGGTCACGTAGCTGCCGGCACTGGCGGCGAAGGCGATCACCTGGCCCACCACCTCGATCGGCTCGCCGATGCGGCCCAGCGGGTTGCGGTTCAGGATATGGTCGCCGAACTCCGGACGCTCGAGGTGCGGTCGGATGCGCTCCGACTGGATGAAGGTCGGGGCGACGCCGTTCACCGTGATGTTGTGCGGCGCCAGTTCCATGGCGTGCTGCTTCACCAGCATCAGGAGCCCGCCCTTGGTCGCGCAGTAGGCCGAGTAGCCACGGTTGCGCAGCGCCAGGCTGGAGCGCACCGACAGCAGGTGGATCTGCCGGCCGCCCCGGCCTTGCGCGATCTGCTGGCGCGCCACTGCCTGGGCCAGGAACATGGCCGACTTGAGGTTGGTCTCGTAGACCTCGTCGAAGATCTCCTCGGTCACCTCCAGCAGGGTCTGCTCGCGCTGGATACCCACACAGTTGACAAGGATGTCGATGCCACCCAGGGCCTTCACCGTCTCGGCCACGGCGCGTTCGATCTCCTTGGGCCGGCGGGCGTCGAGCCGCAGACCGACGGCCTTGCCGCCGCCGGCGGCGATGCTCTGGGCCAGGGCCTGCGCCTTGTCGGCGCTGGGGCCGGCGATCGCGACCTCCGCACCGAAGCGCGAGAGGCCCCAGGCGATGGCCTCGCCCAGCGCGCCGTAACCACCCGGCAGGAAGGCCCGCTGGCCCTTCAGGTCGAAGAGTCGGTCGAGGGCCGCGACGTCGATCTTCGGCGTCAGCCCGATTGCAGGAGCTTGCCCGTTCATGACACCACCTCCAGGCCGGCAGCGCGATAGACGCTCTCCATCAGACGCAGGGTTTCCAGGTTGTCCAGGCGGTCGGTCTCGAAGGGTGTCCCCGCACGCACGCCCTCCACGAAGCTGCCGATCGCATGATCGAAGCACTCCTGATAGCGGCCGAGCAGATCGACCTCCTCGGCCTCCTGCTCGGCGCCCACCAGATAGACGCGGTTGTAGTCCATCACCACGGTCCCCCTCGTCCCCACGATCTCCAGCCGATCGCCGTGCAGTGGCGGATAGCCCGGTGCGCAGATGCAGCCGTCCGCGGTAGCGATCAGCCCCCCTTCCCCTTCCATCAGGATCGACGCCGTGTCCTCGCCCGGCAGCCCCTCGGCCAGGCGGTTGAGCCGCGCGGCGACCACGCGCAGCGGCCCGACCAGCAGACGCAACACGTCCAGGTGATGGATCATGGTCTCGAACACCAGGTTGCGCCGGAACCCCTTGAGATAGGGCTGGCGCTCGACCAGGAAAGGCTCCTGCCCCGGCCGCGGGCAGAGGCCGGAGCCGCGCACCGCGATCTGGGCATGCCGCGGGCGTCCGATCCGCCCCTCGTCGATCCAGCGGCGTACGGTCATGTAGTGCGGCCGGAAGCGATAGTTCTCGTGCACCATGAAGCGCACCCGCTCGCCGACCTCGGCAATCAGCGCCTCGGCCTCGGCCACCGTCTCGGTCATCGGCTTCTGCAGCAGCACGTGGACACCGTGGTCAGCAGCCAGCCGGGTCAGCGGTGCATGACCCTCGACCGAGGCGGCGATGTCGGCCAAGTCGAAGCCGCCCTCGGCGAAGAGCGCGGCCGGGTCGTCGCTCACCCGCTCGATCCCGAACTCCTGCGCGCGAGCCTCGGCCTTGCCGCGGTCCAGATCGCAGACAGCCACCACCGGCACGCCCGCCGCCTGCCAGGCGCGCAGATGATAGAGCGAGATCATGCCGCTGCCGATGAGCGCGGCACGCAGGCGAGGCTCAGTCATTCCTATCCCCCCAATGACCGTAGCCGTAGAACCAGACGCTACCTTCAGGCGAAATCGTGGTGAGAGAGTGAAGGACGCCCTTGGGGATCGAGACCAGGTCGCCAGCCGTGCAAATCGCCTCCTCCGCACCGACCTCGATCCTGAGGCGGCCTTCGGCCACCAGCACGTACTCGTCGGTGCCGTGCAGGAAGTCGATCCAGGCCTGGCCCGGCGGATCGCGGAAGACCCCGAAACTGAAGCCCTCGGCTCGCCAGGCGGACTCGACGGTCCTGGCATCGATCGGCAGGGCATAGGCTGCTGGTTGGAAGGGTTTACGCATCACGCCGTCTCCTCCAGCAAATCGCCCAGGTAGGCGCGCACCGGCGGGTGGGCCAGCAGGGCCGCATAGTCGGAAAGCGCCGTCACCTGCCCCTTCTGCACGAAGAGGAAGCGCTCGCAGATCTCTTCCACGATCTCCAGGTGAAAGCGCTCGTTGGGATGGACGCAGAGGAAGACCAGCCGGCCCTCCGCACGCAGCCGGCGGAAGAAATCCAGCATGAAGCCGATGTAGCCGTCCTGGGTGTTGAACTGCGGCTCGTCGAAGAGGTGCACCAGCGGGTAGTCGCTCCCGGCCGGTGCCAGCAGGCAGCTCGGCACGAAGCAGCGGAAGGAGCGCACCTGGTAGGACTGGTGATAGTGGATCGCCAGGCGGTCGCGTTGGTCGGTGCGCACCCGGTGGATGTCCTTGCCGTCGACCAGCACCCGGCCCGCGCTCGGCTTGTTGGAGCCGGTGACCAGTTCGAACAGCGTGGTCTTGCCGGAGCCGTTGGGGCCCATCAGGCCGACCACGGCCGGCTCGCCGACGGTGAAGTCGGCTTGAAGCCGGAAGGTCGGCCGGCGCGAAAAGGCGCCTTGGCGGTAGATCTTTTCCAGGCCCTGGACCTGCAGCATCGCCGTCATCGCCCTACACTCCGATCAGCCGGCGGCGCCGGCCCGGCTCTTCCAGCAGCACGCGGGCCGGACCCTCGTGGCAGATGCGGCCGCGGTCCATGACGTAAACCCGGTCGGCCACCGCCAGCGCCGCCAGCGCGTTCTGCTCCACCACCAGGACCGAGAGGCCCTCGCCCTTGAGCCGCTGGATCGTCTTCATCACGTCCTGGACGATCTTCGGCGCCAGACCCTGGCTCGGCTCGTCGAAGAGCACCAGTCCGGGCGCGCCCAGCAGCACCCGCGAGATCGCCACCATCTGCATCTCGCCACCTGAAAGGTTCTCGCAGTCGCGCCCCATCAGGTGCTCGAGCGCGCTGAAGAGATCGAAGATTTCCCTTTGAGACCAGGGCCTAAAGCGCGTCTTCTTTGCCGCAAGCTTCAGGTTCCGGGCGACCGTTAAACTGGGGAAGACGCGACGGTCGTCGGGAACCCAGCCGACGCCCAAGTTGGCGATCCTGTGGGTCGGCCAGTGGGTGATCTCCTTCCCCTCGAAGCGGATGGCGCCGCTGCGGGCCGGCGTCAGCCCCAGGATCGAGCGCAGGGTGGTGGTCTTGCCGGCGCCGTTCGGCCCCAGCAGCGCCACCACCTCGCCGGCGGCGACCGAGAGCGAGAGACCGAAGAGCGCCTGGGTCTCGCCGTAGAAAGTCTCGATGCGCTGGACCTCCAGTCTCATGCCAGCTCTCCCAGGGCCGAGCGGCGAACCCACTTGTTGGCCATCAGGCTGGCGGGCGTGCCCTCGGCGATGACCTGGCCCCAGTGCAGGATCGAGATGCGGTCAGCCAGGCGGAAGAGGAAGCGCATGTCGTGCTCGATCATCACGATGGTGTAGCGCGCACGCAGCCGCTCGATCAGGCGCGCCAGGCGCTCGGTCCCCTCCACCCCCAGTCCGGAGGTCGGCTCGTCCAGGAAGACCAGCCGCGGCCGGGCGGCCAGCGCCACGCCGATCTCCAGCGCCCGCCGGTCGCCATAGGAGAGCGCAGCCGTCGGCTCCCACTCCCGGCCCAGCAGGCCCACCTGCTCCAGCACCTCCCGGGCACTGTCCAGGAGGCCCGTGTCGTCGAAGACGGAGGACGTCATGCGCCGGCGTCGTTCGCGAAACTCGGGCAGCGCCAGCAGCACGTTCTCGACCACGGCCGACTGGTCGAAGAGGTTCATCATCTGGAAGGAGCGCGCGATGCCGCGCCGGGCGATGCGCTGCGGCGCCAGGCCGGCGATGTCCTCGCCGTCGAAGCGGATCGAACCGCGGTCGGGCTTGTAGCGTCCGGTCAGCACGTTGAAGCAGGTGGTCTTGCCGGCACCGTTCGGCCCCATGATGCCACTGACCTGCCCCGCCTCGAAGGTGAGCGAGATGTCCTCCAGCACGACGCGGCGGCCGAAGCGCTTGTGCAGGTTGCTGGCTTCGAAGAGCGCCATGGCGGTCAATCCAGGCCCGGGATCGGCTCAGGGGCCCGCTTCGCTGCCGACTTGGCAACCGTCCGGTTGCCGCCGAGGCGCAGGCCCCGCAGCAGGCCGGCCAACCCCTCGGGCCGGAACATCACCATGGCGATGAACATCAGGCCGAACCACAGCAGCCAGGTCTCGGTGAAGCTGCCCAAGAGGTCGCGAGCGATGAAGTAGAGCAGCACGCCCAGCACCGGCCCCCAGAAGCAGACCAGCCCGCCGCCGACCAGCACCATCATCACGATCAGGCCCGACTGCTGCAGGCTCATGACGTCGGGATAGGCGCTTTGCTGGGCCATGGCGAAGAGGCCGCCGGCCAGTCCCGCAAACATGGCCGAGAGCACGAAGGCCGCCCACTTGAAGCGCCAGACCTCGTAACCGACGAACTGCGCACGCAATTCGTTCTGGCGCACCGCCTGCAGCACCCGGCCGAAGGGCGCGTGCACCAGCCGCCAGAGGAACACCAGGGTCAGCCCCAGGAAGACCAGGGCCAGGTAGTAGAAGGTCGTGTTGTCGTTGAGATCGAAACTGACCAGGCCCAGGTTCAGCGGCGGCCGCGGGATGTTCAGCAGGCCGTCTTCGCCGCCGGTGATCCCGTGCAGCTTGATCGAAGAGAACCAGAAGACCTGACCGAAGGCGATGGTCAGCAGTGCGAAGTAGATACCGCGCCGGTGCGAGACGAAGACCCCGACCAGGGCGCCCGCCACGGCCGCCGCCAGCACCGCGGCGAGCAGCCCGCCCCAGAGGCTGACGTCGACGTGATGCTGGAACAGGCCGAAGGCATAGGCGCCGACCCCGAGGTAGGCACCGTGGCCGAAGGAATGGAGGCCGGTGTAGCCGAACAGCAGGTTGAAGCCGAGCGCGTAGATCAGCCAAATCGCGATCTCGATGCCGAGGTAGTGGTAGAGGCCGACGCCCTCCAGCCAGAAGGGTGCGGTCACCGCGACCAGGGCGGCGATCCCCATCGGCGGGGTGAGCCAGGCGGTGCTGCGCACCGAGATGTCGGAGAGCGTCGCCATCGGCCTAGCGCTCCAGCACCGACTTGCGGCCGAAGAGGCCGCGCGCGCGGAAGCCCACCACCGCGATCAGCAGGATGTACATCGACATCAAGGACCAGGCCGAGGCATAGGCACCGGTGATGCCGATCGCCAGGCCGACCAGCAGCGAGGCGACGACCGCGCCCCAGAAGCTGCCGACGCCGCCCAGCACGATGACCAGGAAGGCCGGGATCACCACGTCGACTCCCAGGTGTGGCCGCAGGCCCCAGATCGGCGCCATCACCACACCGGCCAGACCGGCCAGTGCTGCCCCGAAGCCGAAGACCAGCAGGCGCAGGCGTGCGAGGTCGTAGCCCAGTGCCCGCACCATCTCGCTGTCGTGCGCGCCGGCCTTGATGATGGCGCCATAGGGCGTGCGCTCCAAGAAGAGCCAGACCCCGGCGACCGCCAGCAGCGCGAAGCCGGCGGCGAAGAGCTTGTACTTGGAGAAGATCAGGCCGCCCAGCAGGATGGCGCCGTTGATGTCCTGCGGCAGCGGCAGGTGCTGCTCGCCGGTGCCCCAGACCAGCCGGATCAGCTCCTCGATCACCAGGGCCGCGCCGAAGGTCAGCAACAGCCCGTAGAGCGGCGCCTTGCCGTAGGTCGGCCTGAGGCAGAGCTCCAGCAGCATGCCCGCCAGCCCGGCCAGCACCGGCCCGATGGCGAGCGCGGCGACGTAGCGCCCGGCCAGCGGCAGGGCTGACCACCACTGCCCCACCGCGCTCTCCTGGACCCAGTCGCCGCCCAGCAGGGTCAACGCGAAGTAGGCGCCCAGGGCAAAGAGCGAGCCATGCGCCAGGTTGATCACCTCCATCACACCGACGATCAGGGTGAAGCCCAGCGCGATCAACGCGAAGAGCAGCCCTAGGGTGAGACCGTTGAAGAGGTGGGGCAGCAGCAGGCTCATGGGCGTGCCCTTGCCGGAGCGTCGTCCCGCCGCCCTCCCCGCCTCGGTCTATGATCAGGCATCGAAGCTCGGCGTCTCCTCGTAGGATTCCAGCTTGCAGGCGGCGATGGCGTCGCCGTCCGCCACGTCGTCGGGTGCGGAGTTCGAGAGGATCTTGAACATGTCGTCCTTGTCCTCGGTGCCGCGGTTGGCGGTGGCCAGGTAGATCGTTTGCTGGACCTGGTGGTTGTTGGGATCGATCCAGGCGTCGTGGTGCTGCATGCGCTCGGCCGCCGGCATGCGCAGTTCCTCGAGCTGTTTGATGATAGCAATGTTGTTGGTCGAGCCGGCACGTTCGATCGCGCGCAGCAGCTCGCGCGTGGCCATATAGCCGTTATAGAAGACGTTGCCCGGCACCCGCATGGTGGTGTCGGGATAGGCCGCCTGATAGCGCTGCACGAACTCCGCCACTCCGGGGAGGTCCAGCTTGTAGTACCAGGTGGTGCCGAAGACGCCGAAGAGGTTGTCCAGCGGCAGACCATAGACGTCGGGCCAGTCCTGCTGATTGTTGATCCAGGCCGGCGTCTCGCCCATGCCGAGCTGCGCCACCTGCTGGCGCATCGCCTTCTGGTCATCACCGCCGACGGCAGCCGCCACTACATCGGGCTGGAGCTGCTGGATCTTGATCAGCGCGGAGGAAAAGTCGCGGGTGCCCTGCGGCACCAGGATCTCCTCCTCGACGAAGCCGCCGGAACCGGTCAGCAGCTTGCGCGTGGCCTTGGCGGTATTGTGCCCCCAAACATAGTCGTTGGTCAGCAGCACCCACTTCGGGCCGTAGCTGTTGATGGCGTTCTTCACCGCCGCCTTGGCGAAGTTGGTGCCGTTGCCGTCCCAGACGAACTTCACCCGGTGGCAGTTCTCCCCGGACTCGGTCGGTGAGCTGGAGTTGGTGTTCAGGTAGACCACGCCGTACTTCTGCGCGACCTGGCTGATCGCATTGGCAACGCCGGAGCTGACCGCTCCCACCAGGAAACCGCAGTCCTCACGTGTGATCATGCGCTCCGCCACGCGACTGCCGGTGGCCGGCGTGGTCTCGGTGTCGAGGTGCAGGGTCTCGATCTTGCGGCCCAGCACCCCGCCCTTGGCGTTGGCCTCGGCAATGGCCATCAGCATGCCGCGACGGTCGCTGGCACCGGAGTTAGCGTACTGCCCGCTGGCGTCGGAGGTGATGCCGATCTTGATCGGCTTGTCGTCGGCCGCCGCATAGACCCGGTTCGTCCGCCAGGGGCCATAGAACGAGGTCACGCCGGCGGCTGCGGCGGAGGCACCTAAAAAGATTCTGCGTGACAGTCTATTCGTCATCGTCATCGTTTCCTTCCCATTCGGAGCGGGAGCCGTGCAATCGCTGCGTGGAGGGGCAGTGAGAGCCTTATAGCCCAACCCTCGGTATTGAATAAATTTTCTCTTAGAAAGAAATCTTTTGACCGTCAAGCGCTAAATGGGGCATTCTTATGGAAAAATGCCAACGACTCGCAATTGCCCTTGATGCCGAATGAAAATTCGCTCTAACTGACTCGATGGAACCTGGCCACAAACGAGACACCGACTCCGCAGAGACCTTCGATGCCCTGCGCGAGCGCATTCGCGACCGCTTCGAGACGCTCAGCCCCCACCTGCAGCGAATCGCGCGGCTGGCGCTGGATCAACCGAACCAGCTCGCCCTTCAAACCATAGCCGTGATCGCACGGTCGCTGGACGTCCAGCCCTCGACCTTGATCCGCTTTGCCAAGGAGTTCGACTACGACGGCTTCAGCAGCCTGCAGCAGGTCTTCAAGCTGCGGCTGATCGAGGGCGGTCCGATCTACCGCGAGAAGGTTTACGAGGAACGTACGGCGACGGGCCGGACGGAAGATGCCAGCGCCGCACTGGAAACCTGCGTCGACACCTTGATCGCGTCACTGGAGGCGCTGCGCCGCGATGTCACGCCGGAGGAGTTGACCCGCGCAGTCCAGCTCTGCCTCTCGGCGCGGCACATCTACGTCGCCGGTCTGCGCCGCTCGCGCCCGATCGCCACCTACTTCGCCTACGGCATGACCCGGCTGGAGCGGCGCTGCAGCATCCTGGACTTCGGCGGTGGCATGGCCTCGCAGCAGGTGGCCAACATGGGTCACCAGGATCTGCTGGTGGTCGCCGGCTTCACCCCCTACTCGCCCCCGGTGGTCGACGTGGTGCGTGACGCCTACGTGCGCGGGCTGCCGATCCTGGGCATCACCGATACGGAAGAGAGCCCGCTGGCACGCAATGCAACGGTCTCCTTCCTGGTCGACAATCAGGACGGCCTGCAGTTCCGCCCGATCTCCGGCGCCATCGGCCTGGTCCAGGCCATCATCGTCAGCGTCAGCGCGGCGCTGTAGCTCAAGGGACGACTGGCACACGCCTCCCCGGGACGGGAGGTGTGTGTCGCTGCCGCGCGCAACGAGCCGCATCGGGTCTTCGATGCCGGCGACAAAGCCTTAGATCTTCAGGGAAAGTGGCGGGAGTGACGGGACTTGAACCCGCGGCCTCTGGCGTGACAGGCCAGCGCTCTAACCAACTGAGCTACACCCCCTTGCCGGGGCCCGGCGACGCGGTGCCTTGCGGCGGCGCCCCCGAGAGGCGCGTTGGATAGGCCAAGCCGCGGCGGCGGTCAAGCCGAAAATGGCAAGTCGGTTGCGAGCGCATCGGGGCAGGCCTTCTCTGCCCGTCAGGAACAGCCACGGCCCCTTGCCACGGCTTGACGGCGACTCGGAGCGACCCGATTCGAGCAGACCTTTCCCGCGGCGATCTCTGGCTGCCGGGCCAACCATGTCCCGCCCGCGCAGCAGTGCTACGCCGAACCCTTCCATACTCCCTTCAACATTTTGCACTGCAAAAGACGCCGGTTCCCGTCACCGCCGGCGACGGGGCCTCCCTTCGGTTCTGCAAGGAGGTCCTCAATGGGGCACATCGCCCGCAAGCATCTGCGTCTCATCAACGAGAAGAACGGCTTCAGGTACGTCGCTTTGTCGCCCTTTGTCCGGCGCTATCGCGATCGGCTCGACCTGAACCGTCTGGACCGCAAGATCAGGCTCGTCCTCGGAGACGTGGTGCAATCGGACGATGGCCGCCTGGCCCTCGTGAAGAATTCCAAGTGTGCCTGTACGGCCGCCGCCGCCCTGATCTACGAGTACTCCAAGGGCCGGCCCTGCGGCGATGTCATCCACGCGCAGACCGGCGATTTCACCCAGGGAATCGAACACTGGCGCAGCCACTTCCGGGCCCTGTCCGACACTGGCGTGGTGAAGGCGACCTTCGTGCGCCATCCGGAAGACCGGATCGTCTCGGCCTTCAAGAACTTCGTCGTAGACAAGCGCAACAACAACGCGCCGATGCATCTGGCTGCGATGCGCCGCTTCGGCTACGGCGAGTCGCTCGACCTGGAGCGCAAGGTCGATCTCTTCCTCACCTACATCGAGGCCTGCATCGAGGCAGATCCGCTGCTGACCGACAGGCACTTCCGTGCCCAGGTGCATAACACCGCAATCGACCGCATCGACTACGACCTGATCGCGCGGGTCGAGCATTTTCGCGAAGGCATGCTGGAGCTTTTCGGCCGCATCGGCGCCAGAGACTTCATTGCCGCCAAGGCCACACTGGAGCGACAGAACCAGTCCACACCGACACCACTCCACCTCAGCGCCAGCCAGCGCCTCCGGGTGGAGTCTCTCTACAGCGCAGATTACGAAGCCTTCTGCTATCCCCGGCGCTCGACGGCGGAGGGCCTCGCACACCAGAGGGGCATCACGGCGGAGAAAGCGTCTGTTGGGCGTCCGGGGTGGCCGCTCGGACCGCGCTATCCGACCCCGATTTCGGCCGCATGATCCCCGCTCCCGACGAACCGATCGACACTCGCCATCCAGAACGAGCGGGCCCGATCGGCGCCGTCATTGCAATCCTGCCAGAATGTTATAGATCTTAGGCAATTCTCGTCGATTTTCGTCTTTAGGATGATGGAATTTCGGTTTACGGATAAATTTTATACTTCAATGAGGTTTTATTTTACCCTAGCATGAATAGTGACCCATCTATGCCAGAAGTGAACCTTATTACGCTATGAGCGAGAATGTCCGGAAAAACCTAACTGAAAGGCCGGAAAACCGGCTTAGCCTCGCTCTGGCAAGACAAGGGTAGGCCCAAACCTGCCCAGCACCGCTACGGAAGGAAAAGCGATGTCTCCTCTGCTGACCAGAACTACGGCTCTCACGGCACTCCTGGCCGCCACCGTCTACGTCACCGCACCGGCGCAGGCCAAGGACGTCGCCGTCCACGACATGAGCCGCTATTGCGTCGGCGAGGCCTCCGCCCGGTTCGACGTGAAGCCCAACAACATCAAGGCGGGCGAGCCATCCAAAGGCGGTCAAGGCAACTACAACGTCGACGGCAAGACCACGAGCGGGCACAAGATCGAGTTCCGCTGCCACTTCACCGACGCGGGCGAGTTCCGATGGGTGCGCACGATGGACGAAGTCCATGAGCACCACAGCAAGTCGTCGAGCGACAAGAATGACGAGTCGGCTAGCGACGACCAGGATGTCAACGTCTCTGGTACGGGACAGATCATCGGAGGCGGCACGCTGACCGGCCGGATCTTCGGTCATCGAGAGGGACACTACGCGCTCAGTATGACCGGCCACAAACTCACCTGCACCGGTTCCTTGGAGCACGCACCCGACAACGCGGAAAGCGAAACCACCACCCTACACTGCACCAATGGTGAGCAAGGAACGGCCATCATCACCAAGAAGAAGGATGGGCAGTTGTTGACGTTCAACTTGGGCGATGGAACCGGGGGTTACATTAATTTCCGGTAGCAATGGTGGCAGCCTGCCACTCAGCAGACCGTTGCGGGCACAACATCATCGCCAGACCCGCGCATCTGCTGCCGATCACAGGGCAACGGTAGGACGACGACAGTCTTCCATTTCTAGGAAACCGACCGGCCAACCGGTTGCAGGAGTTAGCGTATGAACCCGAAGATCTCAGGCCTTGTCGCATCAGGCCTTGTCGCAATGGGAGGCATCGCGGCATTGCTGGCCGGACCGGCTACGGCCGACGACACCCAAGCCCCCGGCCTCGGCCCGGACCAGCTCGTCTTCTCCGCCGAGAACATGGATACTTCGGTCGATCCGGCCCAGGACTTCTACCGCTATGCATCCGGCAAGTGGCTCGACCGTGTCGAGCGGCCAGAAGGCAGGCCCTCATGGGGCGTCTTCGAGATCATGGTCAAGCGCCTCAAGGAACAGATGGCCACCCTCGGCGCAGAGGCCGCTGAGGGCACTGCCACCGCACCGAAAGGCAGTCCGACCCAGTTGGTCGGCGATTTCTACAAGGCCTACATGGACGTCGAGGCGATCGACGCCGCCGGTGTCGAGCCGGTTCGGGAGCAGCTCGAAGAGATCGACGCAATCGATTCCTTCGATGGTCTGACCCGCTTCATGGCCGAACAGGCCCGCGCGGCAGGCCCCACCCTCTTCGCCCTCTTCGTCCCCAGCTCTGATCCTGCGGACAACAGCCGCTACGCGATGTTCGTCATCGGTCAATCGTTCGGTGTGGACAAGCACTACACGGACCTGCTGCGCAACGCCGAGGGGGATCCTCGGGTGGCTGCCTACCGGACCTACGTGGCCGACGTCCTGAAAATCGCCGGCTATCCTGAAGCTGAAGCCGAACGTGTTGCCGACACGGTGCTGGATGTCGAGTTTGCCATCTTCGCCGGCCTGTTGACCCCGGAAGAAGCGAACAACCCGGCAAACCGATACTCGACCAAGAGTTTTGACGACGTGCAGGCGATGATTCCCGAACTCGATGTCAGCCTCTTCTTCGACACCATCGGCTTCGAGAAGCCCAAGTCCTTCTACATGTTCGAACCGCGCCTGCTGCCCGCCCTCTCCCAGCTCTGGCAGTCACGGCCCCTGCAGGATTTGAAGGACTATGCAAAGTTCCGAGTCATCCAGAACTACGCCGAGTTCCTCACCAGCAAGTTCGACGCTCCCACATTGGCGCTTAGCAAGGCGCTCAGCGGCGGCGCGACCAAGCGTCCGCGGGAAGATGCCTTCTACAGGCTGATGATCGACCACCTCGGCCATCCGGCGAGCCAGATCTACATCGACGCATACTATTCCGAGGAGACGCGTGCCGAAATCCTCGACATGGTCAAGCGGCTTCAGGACGTGTTCCGCCGTCGAATCCCGACGCGCGACTGGATCTCCGAACCGACACGCCAGGAAGCCCTGAAGAAGGTCGATTCCTTCTATTACAAGGTCGGCTATCCCGACCATTGGATCGACTATTCCAGCGTCGACATCGGCTCGGACCCGGTGCAGAATCTGCGTAATCTCGGCTCCTTCTCCATGGATCGCCTCGCCGACAAGCTGACCCGCCCGGTCGAACTGGACGAGTTCAACACAGCATCGACGCTGCCCATCGCGATGAATGCAGCCTACAACCCCTCGATCAACGGGTTCGAGATCTCGGCGGTGATCACCCAGCCCCCCGTTTTTTCGATCGATATGGATCCTGCCCTGAAGTTCTGCCGTGCCGGCGCCATCATCGGGCACGAGATGACCCATGGTTTCGACAGTGGCGGCCGGCAGTACGACTCCACCGGCAATTTCCGCGACTGGTGGGCGCCCGAGGATGCCGCCGCTTTCGAAGCAGAGGCAGAGAAGCTGGTCGAACAGTCCGATGCCTTCGAGGTGCTGCCCGGCGCCCATGCCAACGGCAGGCTGAACATCCGGGAGAACATGGCGGATGTCGGCGGCATCACCCTGGCACACCAAGCGCTGATGGAGTACCTCGACGAGCACCCGGATGAGAACGTCGAGATCGACGGCCTGACCCAGGAGCAGCGCTGTTTCGTGGCTTGGGCGCAGATGTGGACGATGAAGGCGGCCGAGCCCTACCTGCGTGCGATCCTCGCCGGTGACGGCCACCCGCCCAATTTCTATCGTACGGTCGCGGCCCTGCAGCATCTCGACGCCTTCTACGCGGCCTTCGGCATCGAAGCGGGCGACCCGATGTGGCTGCCGCCGGAGAAACGCGTGCATGCCTGGTAGCGGCGGCCGGCTGATGTTTCCACGCACCGGATAGCTCGCAAATCGCAAGGCTGCCGTCGTGGTAAACGAGGGTGCTCTCGCCGAGCGGGCAAGCTAGGCTTGCCGCGAGGAAACGGAGGGCCCCACGCATGATGCAGCTCTACTACGCGCCTGGATCGCCCTTCGCGCGGGTCGCGCGGGTCCTGGTTCTGGAGCTTCAACTGGACTGTGATCTGGTCGAGGATAGCGGTTTTCCGCCGCAGCAGGCTGGGGAGCTGAACCCTGCCTTGCAGGTTCCCTTCCTGGTCGCCGGCTCCCTGCGGCTCTTCGGCACCAGGCTGATCGCGGACTACCTGCTGGAAGCCGGCGCCAAGGTGGTGGAGCGGGGCGAGCCGCCGCTGGCGCTCGGCGCGGTCCGGCCGGAGGCGCGCTGGCGCGATGCGCAGATCCTGACCGGGCTGGAGCAGCTCCTGACTTCGCTGGTGACCCGCAGCTACCTGATCTGGACCAAGGCCGAGCACCAGCCGGGCGCGGCCATCCCGATGGACATGGCCGAGCGGGAACTGACCCGCGTGCTCTCCCTGCTCGACTGGCTGGAAGACAAGGCCGGTGATAGCGGCTTCCTCGCCGGCTGCCTCTCGCTGCAGGACATCTGGCTGATCGCCACCCTGGAGTGGTGCGATGCCCGGATCCCCATCGCCTGGCGCGGGCGGCCGCGGCTGGAGGCCATCGTCGACGGCAACAGCGCACGCCAGAGCCTGGCCCAGACCCGCCCCCAGCCCTGGACACCGCAGAGCTAAACCCTAAAGCGGCAGGATCACCCAGAGCAGCAGCGGGGTCGTCGCCACGGACATCAGCGAGGAGACAAGCACCACGCCGGCCACCTGTGGTCCGGCCGAGCTGTAGCGTTCGGCGAAGAGGAAGTTGAAGACGGCGGCCGGCATCGAGGCCTGCAGGATCAGCACGCCGCGGGCCATGCCGTCCAGGCCCAAGAGTGCGGCGACGGCAAAGCCCATGCTCATGCCGATTCCGATCCGCGCAGCCGACAGCACCAGTGCCCTGCCGAGGTTGGCGATCTCGAGGCGCGCCAGCGAGACACCCAGCGCCATGATCATGATCGGAATGGAGATCCCGCCCAACAGGCGCAAGCTCTCTACCAGCCAGCTTGGCAGGTGCAGCCCCGTGGTCATGATCACCACCGAAGCGGCGACCGCGTAGAGAATGGGCATGCGCACCATCTGGCGCGGCGAGAGGCTGCCGGCGGCAATCGAGACTCCGACGGTGAAATTCAGGATCGCCGAGACCGCGAGGAAGGTGATGCCGAGCGCCAAGCCCTGTTCGCCAAAGGTGAAGAGGCAGAGCGGCAGGCCCATGTTGCCGGCGTTGCCGAACATGAGCGCCGGCAGGTAGTGCCGATGCGGCCAGCGCATGACCAAGAGGAAGATCGCGGCAACCAGACCCACCAGGAAGTAGAGCAGTAGGCTCGCGACCACCATGTCGCTGAAGCTGGCGAGCGAAATCTCCGACTTCAGGAAGGTGTAGACGATGAGGGCAGGAGTGGTGACCAGAACGGTGAGCTGCGTCACCATCCCGGAATCGAAGGGCTTGCCGAGCCGGGCCCAGAGGTAGCCGAGCGCCGCGATCAGGAACAGCGGCGCGATGATGCTCAGGATCTCGGCGACCAAGGAGCCCTCCTCGGTAACGGAACGACCACGCGCCGGATCAGCCCAGCAGGGTCTCGTAGAGCCTGTCCCAGGCCGCCTCGCCCGGCGCCAGCAGCAGGCCCTCGCCCTCGTGGCGCAGCGGGCTGTAGGGCCGCCGGCTGTCGGTGAAGCGCGCGATCGCACCGGCCTCCTGAATCATCATGCAGCCGGGCGCATGGTCCCACGGCATCAGCTTGGTGAAGAAGGAGAAATCCGACTCGCCGGCCAGCAGGCGCAGGTACTCGATGCCGGCCGAACGCATGCTGCGCTGCGCCCGCACCCGGTCACGGCGCTGCGAGATCTTCTGCGTCATAGCACGCGGCGAGAAGGTGCCGGCGTGCAGGGTGCCGCGCAGCGCCGAGGGTGGGCTGTCGTTCACCGGGATGGTTCTGGTCTCCCCGTCGAGGCGCACCCCCTCCCCCCGCTCGGCGGTCGCCAGGCTCATCAGGGCCGGCGCGAAGATCCAGGCAGCCTCGGTCTCGCCCTGCCGGACCAGGGCGACCATCAGCGCGAAATAGGGTTCGCCGCGCGAGAAGTTTCCGGTCCCGTCGATCGGATCGACGATCCAGACCCAGTCCTCGCCGGAGAGCAGGTCCAGGATGTCGCGATCCTCCGCGACCGCCTCCTCGCCGACCACCAACGAGCCTGGCAGCAGACCTGAGAGACCCGCGGTGAGCGCCTTCTCGGAGGCCTTGTCGGCCACGGTGACCGGCTCCACGCCGCCCTTGTAGCTGATGTCGTCCTTCTCCAGGTTCTGCCAGCGCGGCATCACCTCTTCCTCTGCCACCCGGCGGAGCAGAGCGACGACCTTGTCGCTGTCGATGATCATGCCAGGCGACATAGCCCGCTGTTTGCCGCCTGGCAAGCGGCAGGGATGCGGGTCAGCCTCCTACAACCCGCTTTGCTGCGGCGCCTCGACCAAGGCGGAAATCGGCACGAGTGCGAAACCGCGGGAGATCGCGTCGGGGATCCAGAGCTCCAGCGCGGTCACAGTGCCGTCGTGGGGATGGCCGATGGCAATGGCATAGCCGCGTTTCTTCGCCAGCGCCTCCACCTTGGCGAGCTGCTTCAGCACCAGGCCGGGATCGTTGCCGTAGTGGTCGAGGAAGATGTCGCGGGCCACAGTCGGGATCCCGGCCGCCTTGGCCGCCGTCTCTCCCTGACTGCCGCCGCTGGTCATCGAATCGAGGAAGAGGGCACCCTCCGGCGCCAACCCCTGCATCACCACGTCCATCTTGGCACGGTCGGCGGTGAAGGCGCTGCCCATGTGGTTGTTGATACCGACGAAGGCCGGAAAGCGGTGCATCGCCCAGTCCAGACGCTGGCGGATCTCGGCGTTGGAGAGCGAGGTCAGCAGCGCGTTCTTGCCCGGGTCGTTGTGCGCCAGGTCCTTGGGCTCCATCGGCACGTGGATCAGCAGTTCGTGCCCCCGCTTGCGCGCCCGCGCGGTCATCGCCGGAAGGTCGTCGGCGTAAGGCAGAAAGGCCAGGGTCAGCGGCCCCGGCAGGTTGATCGCATTCTCGGCGCGCTGCTTGGCGGGGCCGATGTCATCCAGCACGATGGCGATCATCGGCTGGCCCGGCTTCACGCTGTAGGGCACCGCATAGCGCTTCCACGCCGGGGTTCCCTTGGTCGCGGCCGGTGGTTGCGGCTGTGTCTGCGGCGGAGCCGAAGCCAGTTCCGTCTTCGGCTCCTGCGCGTCAGCGCTGGCTGGTTTTGCCGGCGGATCGGCCTTCGCCGTACTTTCCTGCTTCGAGGTCGTGCTGGACTGGCTGCTCTTGGTCTCGGGCGCCTTGGCCGGTTGCTTGCTCGGCGCCGCGCTCGCTACAGCCGCCTTGACCGGGCCCTCGACCTTGGTCTCCGCCACCTTGGTCTCGCTCGGTCCGCTGCCCGGCCAGGAGATCGTGAGCACCGCGAGCAGCAGCAGGGTCATCCCGGCAGCACCCAGGCCCACGCGCATCATCAGGCCGCGACGACCGCCGCCGCTGCGCCGGCCGGTGGTCTTGCGCTTGGCCGGGGCACGCTTGCTGGGCGGGCGACGGGTCGTCTTCGTCCCCGCCCTGCTCGGCGTCTTGGCCGCGCTTTGCCGCGGCTTGGCCGTGCTGCGCTTGGCCGGAGCCTTCTTGCTGCCACCCGTCTTGCTGCCAGTCGTTTTCGGCGATCGGCTCATTTCTCTCCTCGTTCAAGCCTCCGCTGCGCCTATCCATACCAGCGATAGCAGGTCGCTCCGCGTCGCCAACAGGGCTGTCATCACCTTTGCGGCCTGGCGCACGGCTGCTATAAGGCGCCACCTGTATGAAATCGGACGGACTGTCGAGAGACCTGGCGGCGACCCATGCTTCTGCTGATCGATAACTACGATAGCTTTACCTACAACCTCTACCACTTCCTGGGCGAACTGGGGGCAGAAGCCGTGGTGCGGCGCAACGACCAGATCTCCGTCGAAGAGGCCCTGGCCCTCAATCCGACGGCGATCGTGCTCTCGCCCGGCCCCTGCGATCCCGATCGTGCCGGCATCTGCCTGGGATTGGTCGCCGCCGCGGCCGAGCGGCGGCTGCCGCTGCTGGGCGTCTGCCTTGGCCATCAGACCATCGGCCAGGTCTTCGGCGGCCGGGTGGTGCGCGCCCCGGCCCCGATGCACGGCAAGCTGTCCGATGTGGTGCACCAGGGCGAGGATATCTTCGCCGGCCTGCCCTCGCCCTTCAAGGCGACCCGCTATCACTCGCTGGTGGTCGAGCCGGAGAGCTTGCCGGAGAGCTTGAAGGTCACCGCCCGCAGCGAGCCCAACATCATCATGGGCCTCAGCCACCGCGAGCTGCCGATCTACGGCGTGCAGTTCCATCCCGAATCCATTGCTTCGGAACACGGTCACAAGCTGTTGGAAAACTTCCTCAATCTGGCGAAGATTCCGCGGGACCTGGCGGCATGAGCGAGGCCGAGAAAGACAAGACCGCAGGAGATATGGCCGAGATCAAGTCGCTGTTGGGCAAGGTTGCCGAGGCCAAGGCGCTCAGCGCCGAGGAGGCCGAGCAGGCCTTCTCCATCATCATGTCCGGCAACGCCACGCCCTCACAAATGGGCGGCTTCCTGATGGCGCTGCGGGTGCGCGGCGAGACCATCGACGAGATCACCGGCGCGGCCCGTGCGATGCGCGCGCGTATGCTGCCGATCCGCGCGCCGGCCGGCGCCATCGATACCTGCGGCACCGGCGGCGACGCCAAGGGCACCCTGAACATCTCGACCGCCAGCAGCTTCGTGGTCGCCGCCACCGGCGTGCCGGTTGCCAAGCACGGCAACCGCGCCCTTTCCTCAAAGTCGGGTGCCGCCGACGTGCTGCAGGCGCTGGGCGTCAACGTTGATGCCGATATGGCCCTGGTCGAGCGCGCGCTGAGCGAGGTCGGCACCTGCTTCCTGATGGCGCCGCGCCACCATTCGGCCATGCGCCATGTCGGGCCGACCCGGGTCGAGCTGGGCACCCGCACCCTCTTCAACCTGCTGGGCCCGCTCTGCAACCCGGCCGGGGTGAAGCACCAGGTGCTGGGCGTCTTCTCGGCCGACTGGATCGTGCCGCTGGCCGAGACCCTGCGCGCGCTGGGTCACGAGAAGGCCTGGGTCGTGCACGGCGCCGGCGGGCTGGACGAGATCTCCACCCTCGGCCCCACCGAGGTGGCGGCGCTGGACGACGGCAAGGTCACGACCTTCACCCTGCACCCCTCCGACCTGGGCCTACCGACCGCGACCCTGGCGGATATCCAGGGCGGCGACGCGGCAGAGAACGCGAAGGCCATCCTGGCTCTGCTGAAGGGCGAATGCGGCCCCTTCCGGGATATCGTGACGATGAACGCTGCCGCCGCGCTGGTCGTGGCCTCCCGCGCCAAGAACCTGGAGGAAGGCGCACACCTGGCGGCCGAGGCCCTGGACAGCGGGGCGGCCAAGGCGGTGCTGGAACGCCTGGTGGCGCTGACCAACAGCCAGGCCTGAGGAGTAAACATGAGCGACGTACTGGCCCGGATCTGTGCCGATACCCTGAAGGAAATGGCCCGGCGCGAGGCGGCCCGGCCGCTCGCCGAGGTCGAGGCTGCCGCGGCCGAGGCCTCGCCGCCGCGCGGCTTTGCCGAGGCGCTGCGCCGGGCCAGCGCGACAGCCGGCTACGGCCTGATCTGCGAGATCAAGAAGGCCTCCCCCTCCAAGGGCCTGATCCGGCCCGATTTCGACCCGCCGAGCCTGGCCCGTGCCTATGCCGAGGGCGGCGCCACCTGCCTCTCGGTGCTGACCGACGAGCCCTATTTCCAGGGCAAGGACGAATACCTGCGCCAGGCCCGTGCGGCCTGCAGCCTGCCAGTCTTGCGCAAGGACTTCATGCTGGAGCCCTACCAGATCGTCGAGAGCCGGGCGCTGGGCGCCGACTGCGTGCTGCTGATCCTGGCGGCGCTGAGCGACGAGAAGGCGCGCATCCTGGCCGCGCTCGCCGGCGACCTGGGCATGGACGTGCTGGCCGAGGTGCACGACGAGGCGGAGCTGGAGCGCGCGCTCAAGCTCGACGCCGCGTTGCTGGGCGTAAACAACAGGAATCTCAAGACCTTGGAGGTCACGCTTGAGACCACGCGGCGGCTCTCGACGCTGATCCCGAGCGACCGCTTCCTGGTCGCCGAGAGCGGCCTCAAGACCCGCGAGGACCTGGCCGAGCTGCAGGCGCTGGGCGCCCGCGCCTTCCTGATCGGCGAATCCTTGATGCGCCAGGCCGACGTGGCCGCGGCCGCCCGCGCCCTGCTGCCGGCCGGTGCCCGCGGAGCTGCCGCATGAGCAAGCTCACCCACTTCGATGCCGAGGGCCGCGCCGCCATGGTCGACGTCGGTACCAAGGAGGAGACCCAACGCCTGGCCACCGCCCGCGGTGAGGTGCTGATGGCGCCCGAGACCTTCTCCCTGGTCGCCGCCGGGCGCATGGGCAAGGGCGACGTGCTGGGCGTGGCACGGCTGGCCGGCATCATGGCGGCCAAGCGCACGCCGGACCTGATCCCGCTCTGCCATCCCCTGGCGCTGACCTCGGTCAAGGTCGAGCTCAGCCTGGACGAGACGCGTTCGGCCGTGGTGATCGAGGCCACCTGCAAGCTGACCGGCCGCACCGGCGTGGAGATGGAGGCCCTGACCGCGGTCTCGGTGGCGGCGCTCACGGTCTACGATATGTGCAAGGCGGTCGACCGCGGCATGACCATCGGCGCCATCCGCCTGGTCGAGAAGAGCGGCGGCAAGTCCGGCCACTTCAAGCAAGACTGATGCTGTCCGTCGTCGAAGCGCGAAGCCGCATCCTGCAGGCCTTCCAGCCCCTGCCGCCAGAGACCCTGGCGGTGAACCAGGGCCTCGGCCGCGTCCTGGCGCGCCCGCTGGTGGCGCGCACCACCCAGCCGCCGGCCTCGGTCTCGGCCATGGACGGCTATGCCGTGCGCGGGGCGGACGTCGCCAGCCTGCCCTGCACGCTGACCGTGGTCGGCGAGGTTGCCGCCGGCGCCCTGCTCGACCGCGAGATCGGACCGGGCGAGGCTGCACGGATCTTCACCGGCGCGCCGCTGCCGCCCGGCAGCGACACCATCGTGATCCAGGAGAACGTGGAGCGCGAGGGCGACTCCATCGCGCTGACCGAAGCGACCGAGACCGGCCGCTACGTGCGCCCCAGGGGTCTCGACTTCCTGGAGGGCGAGACCGCCTTGCCGGAGGGACGGCGCCTCACCGCGCGCGCCCTGGGCTTGGCCGCGGCGATGGACCATCCCTGGCTCGCCGTGCATCGCCGGCCGCGCGTGGCCATTCTCGCCACCGGCGACGAGATCGTGCTGCCGGGCGACCCGCGCGGTCGCAGCCAGATCGTCAGCTCCAACGCCTACTCTCTCTCCGGGCTGGTCGAGGCGGAGGGCGGCCTGCCGGTCAACCTGGGCATCGCCCCCGACCGCAGCGACGCCCTGCAGGAGCTGGCGCGCGGTGCCGCCGGCTGCGACCTGCTGGTGACCACCGGCGGCGCCTCGGTCGGCAGCCACGACCTGGTGCGCAGTGCGCTGGGCGAGACCGGCCTCGACCTCGACTTCTGGAAGATCGCCATGCGGCCCGGCAAGCCGCTGCTGTTCGGCCGGCTCGGCGCCACGCCGCTGCTGGGGCTGCCCGGCAACCCGGTCTCCACCCTGGTCTGCGGCCTGGTCTTCCTGCGCCCGATCCTGCGCCACCTGCAGGGCCTGCCGAGCCAGCCCGGGACGCTGACCGCGCGGCTCGGAGTCGACCTCGGCGCCAACGACCAGCGCGAGGACTATCTGCGCAGCCGGGTCGAGTGGTCGGAGAGCGGTGAGGCCACCGTCTTCCCCTTCGAGCGGCAGGACAGCTCCATGCTGGCGATCCTCTCGCAGGCCGATGCACTCGCCGTCCGCCCGCCCTTCGCGCCGCCGGCCAAGGCCGGTGAGGCCATCACCATCCTGCCACTGGACGGCGGTATATAGCGGTGCATTTCTCTCGTTAAAATTGAATCCGATTCGGTACCTTTCCTTGACAGGCGACAGGAACCAAAGTAGAACGATTCGCGTATTCGCATTTTGTTCTCGCCGGTTGCCGCTCGCTGCTGCACCCGGAGGGGAGCAGTCGAGAGCAAAGGACATCGGTTCATGCTGACGCGCAAACAGCATCAGTTGCTTCTCTTCCTTCACAGCACCCTGGAGGAGCGCGGCGTCTCCCCCTCCTTCGACGAGATGAAGGAGGCGCTGGGTCTGCGCTCCAAGTCCGGAATACACCGGCTGATCTTGGCGCTGGAGGAGCGGCGCTTCATCCGCCGCCTGCCGAACCGCGCCCGCGCGATCGAGGTCTTGCGCCTGCCCGAGGACCTGAACCAGGAGCCCAAGCCGCGCGGCTTCTCGCCCAAGGTGATCCAGGGCGACTTCCGCGAGCCCGCGAGCGCCCCCCACATCGAGGACGAGGACCTGCCAGTCGGCGAGACCGTCCTGCTGCCGCTCTACGGCCGGATCGCCGCCGGTACGCCGATCGAGGCCCTGCGCGATCACAGCACCACCATCGAGGTCCCTCCCTCCCTCCTGGCCCGCGGCGAGCACTATGCGCTGGAGGTCGAGGGCGATTCGATGATTGAGGCCGGCATCCACGACGGCGACACGGTGATCATCAACCGCAGCGACACGGCCGACAACGGTTCCATCGTGGTGGCCCTGATCGACGACCACGAGGCGACCTTGAAGCGCCTGCGCCGCAAGGGCGGCGCCATCGCCCTGGAGCCGGCCAACAAGACTTACGAGACCCGCATCTTCCCGCCCGAGCGGGTGAAGATCCAGGGCCGGCTGATCGGTCTGCTACGGCGGTACTGAATCGGATCGTGAGCAGACGGAAGCGCTGCGACGCTGGGCCGGAGTCGGAGCCAAGATCCTCTAGGCTGTTTCCAAGTCGTGCGCTAGCGTGCGTGGTGACCTCAGGAGCGAGATCGGCACTATGACGCGCGAAGACATGACTTCTCTCATAAACCGGCTACACTGGATCTGGAATTCGCATGACTATGCAGCGATACCGGATGTCTACAGCGAAGACTTCGTGGGCCACTGGTCAAAGAGCTATAGCCAGCCCCAGTCGTGCGGACATAGCGGAATTGAAGCGTTCCTAAGGGAAACGCTGACTGCCTTTCCCGATTGGCACGAGACCGTCGTCGACCTGATCATCGACGGCGACCGGATCGTCACCCGCTTCATGGCTACTGGCACCCATCAGGGTCTCTTGGGAGACCTGGAGCCGACCGGTAGACAGATCGAGGTCGAAGAGATCTCGATCTTTCGCGTGGCAGGGGGCAAGGTGGCTGAACAGTGGGGCCTCGCCGATGATCTCGCCCTCCTCCGACAACTTGGACAGTGAGCAAAGGTTGCACGTCCGAGTTCCAGCGGATCAGACTTGGCCTCGTCCAACCGATCTGCCTTCAAGGAACGTAAACCTTCCGGCCGCTGCCTCGTGATGGGTTCCAAGGACGTACGCCCCGCCCCTCTTCAACCGAGGTGATGTCGATCTCCGGTGAGAGCCAGACCGCATGGGTGCCGTTGCGCCAGAAGTCGAAGCGGTCGAGGCGCCGCCCGCCGCGGAGGCAACCGCGCGGCAAGGGCGCCCACGAGATCAGCAGATCGACACCGCTGCAGTCCTCGACCAGGGCCTCGGCCGTCAGGGCCAGGGCAACCTCTCGGCTCTCCCGGCGGTAGCGGCAGCCGAGACTGTCGCAGGCGAGCCAGTCCAGGCCAGTCGGCCCACCCGGCGTCCAGGAGTGCGCCTCCTCCTGGGCCCGGCGCCGCAGCCAGACCTCGGCGGCAAAGCGCTCCACCCGGCTGCTGGAGAGCCAGAGGTCGCCCTCCGGCCCGCTCAGGCCGATCAGACGCATCTCGCCGTCGATCAGGATGTCCGGGGGGCGGTGGAAGGCCGGGCTCGCCGCGCCGGCCAGCAGCAGCGCCAAACCGGCGAGCCGCCAGGCACTACGCCAGAGACAGAGCCAGAGCCCACCCGCCGCCAGCGCAATGAGTCCCCAGAGCGGCATCGCCGGCAGGTCCACCGTGGCTCCCGGCCAGGCTGCGGCCTCGGTGGCGATCCAGTTCAGCGCCGAGAGACCCCAGCCAAGCGGCAGGAAGGCCAGCTCCTCCAGCCCCAGCGGCGTCAGCAGGTAGGCGACCAGGCACCAGGGCATGATCCAGAAGGCGGTCAGCGGCACAGCCGCCAGGTTGGCCGCGATGCCGTAGAGCGCCAGACGCTGGAAGTGATAGGCGGCGAAGGGTGCGGTCGCCAGCGAGGCGATCAGCGAACTCGCCAGGACGCCCAGCAGGTAGACCAGGAGACGCCGCTCCCAGGCCGTTTCCCGCTCCCACTCCGGCCGGCGCAGGCTCCAGGCCTCGTAGGCGGTGACCAGGGCTGTCACCGCGGCGAAGGAGAGCTGGAACGAGGCCGAGAGCAGGGTCTCCGGCGTCCAGGCCAGCACCAGCAGCGCGGCGAAGGCTACCAGCCGCAGCGAGATCGCGCGGCGGTCCAGCAGCACCGCGGCCAGCACCACCAGGGCCATGAAGCAGGCCCGCTGGGTCGGCACCGAGGCGCCGACCATCGGCAGGTAGAGCGGCAGCAGCAGGGCCGTGACCAGGGCCGCGACCTTCTTGATCGGCAGGGTCAGGGCCAGCCGCGGCCAGAGCGCCAGCAGGGCCCGAAGCGAAAAGAAGAAGATCCCGGCGATCAAGCCCACGTGCAGGCCCGAGATCGCCAGCAGGTGCGCCAGTCCGGAGCGTCGGTAGTCTTCCTGCAGGTCGCCTGAGATTCCTGAGCGCTGGCCGGTCAGCAGGGCCTCTGCCACCCCGGCCTGGTCCGGCGGCAGGCTGGCCCGAACCCGGCCGCCCAGAGAGTCGCGCAGGCGGGCCCAGAACAGCCGCCAGCCACCGACCTCGGTCCCCGCCTCGACCGAGACTCCACCCAGGACGAAGCCGGTCGCGCCGATGCCGGCATAGAAGGCCTGGCGGCCGAAGTCGAAGCCGCCCGGCACCACCGGCGGCGGTGGCGGCAGCAGGACCGCACGCAGCCGCACCCGATCGCCCGGCACCACGGCCAGCGGCACGCTACCGGCGACCCGCAGGCGGATCCGCCGTGGCAGACGGTCGGACGGCAGCGCCGCGATCGCGCTCGGCTGCAGCAGCAGGCGACTGTCCTTCGGTCGCCGCTCCAGCGCCAGGACCAGGCCTTCGACGTTGGTCGGTCCAACCTCCTCGGTCAGCAGCGGCGCCGCCACCAACTCGGTGCGGAGCTGGGCGGCGCAGAAGCCGGCGGCGACGGCCAGGCCCAAGGCCAGCAGGTAGGCAGCGACCAGATGTGCACGCAGCCGCAGCAGGGCCAAGCCCAGGATGGCGAGCGGCAGCAGACCGCTCCACCAGGGCGGTTCGTGCGCTGCCAGGAAGTAGAACGCGACGCCCGAACCGAAGGCCACCGGCAGCCAGAGCAGCCAGCGTTCGCGCTCGGCCTCCACCAGCCCTTCCGCCCAGGCCAGGCCTCTGCCGCGGGCCCCTTCCCCGCCCCTGCTCCGGATCAGCGTCACCACCATGACGCGGCAGTCTACTGCAGTTTTCGCCCGCGCCCATATCCAGCGACAGTGCGGCAGCTCTCCCCTGCGGCGTGGCAAAGCCGGGGAGGCCGTGCTAGACGAAGGCCCGCGTTCGCCGCGGCTTCATTCGACTGACAGGACTGCCATGACCCCCGTTACCCGCTTCGCGCCCTCGCCCACCGGTTTCCTGCACATCGGCGGCGCCCGCACGGCGCTGTTCAACCGCCTCTTCGCCCGCCATCACGGCGGCGTCTTCCGGCTGCGCATCGAGGACACCGACAAGGCCCGCTCCACGCCCGAAGCGATCGAGGCCATCATGGAGGGCCTGCGCTGGCTGGGCTTGAACTGGGACGAGGAGGTGGTGTTCCAGTCGGAGCGCGCCGAGCGCCACCGCGAGGTCGCGCTCCAGCTCCTGGCCGAGGGCAAGGCCTACCGCTGCTACGCCACGCCGGAAGAGCTGGCCGAGATGCGCGAGCGCGCTCGCGCCGAGGGCCGTCCGCCGGGCTATGACGGGCGCTGGCGCGACCGCGACCCGGCCGAAGCGCCCGAGGGCGTCCAGCCGGTGATCCGCTTCAAGGCGCCGCGCGAGGGCGAGCAGACCATCGACGACCTGGTGCAAGGCCGGGTCACGGTCGCCAACAAGCAGCTCGACGACATGATCATCCTGCGCAGCGACGGCAGCCCGACCTACATGCATTCCGTGGTGGTGGACGACCACGACATGGGAATCACCCACGTGATCCGCGGTGACGACCACCTGACCAACGCCTTCCGCCAGCGCCAGCTCTTCGAGGCCATGGGCTGGCCGATTCCGGCCTTCGCCCACATCCCGCTGATCCACGGCGCCGACGGCGCCAAGATGTCCAAGCGCCACGGCGCGCTGGCCATCGGCGCCTATCGCGACGAGGGCTACCTGCCGGAGGCACTGCGCAACTACCTGCTGCGCCTGGGCTGGGGCCACGGCGATGAAGAGATCATCTCCGACGAGCAGGCGGTAGCCTGGTTCGACATCGGCGATGTCGGTAAGAACCCGGCCCGCTTCGACTTCGTGAAGCTGGACAGCCTGAACGCGCACTACCTGCGTCAGCGCCCGGACGACGCGCTGGTCGCGCTGCTGGAGGCGCGCCGCACCGCCAGGGGCGAAGAGCCCTTCACCGCGCTGCAGGCCGAGCGCCTGCTGGCCGGGATGGCGAGTCTGAAACTGCGCGCCAAGCGCTTGGACGACCTGGAGGCAGCCGCCGGCGTCTATCTGACCGAGGGTCTGCCGAGCTACGAGGAAGCGGCCGAAAAACTGCTGACTGCAGAGGCACTTGCGCACCTTGCCGGGTTACGCGCCCTGCTCGAGGCCAGCGGCTGGGACCGCGAGGAACTGGAAGCGACGACCCGGCAGTATGCCGAGGAGATCGCAGATCCGCCGCTGAAGCTGGGCAAGGTGGCACAGCCGCTGCGCGCCGCGGTCACCGGCTCCAAGGTCTCGCCGCCGATCTTTGAAGTGATGGAGATCCTGGGGCGCGAGAGCTGCCTGGAGCGCCTCGACTATTGCCTCTCTGATCGGAATAATTCTTTGTAAAACAAATCTCTACAAGGGGTAGTTAAGAGCGATTGCGCTGTGCGGAGTCTCCGCTTATGCTGCGCTGCGAAACTTCGCTCTCGACGGCCCCCCGTCGCCACGCATTGAGGGAGAAATGGGAATGAACGACGCAGCACCTAGCAAGGAGACGGTCACCGTAATCGACAATGCGGACGGTCGGCGGTGGGACCTGCCGAAGGTGG
Source organism: Rhodospirillaceae bacterium N.6G (assembly GCA_046233115.1). Classification (GTDB taxonomy): domain Bacteria; phylum Pseudomonadota; class Alphaproteobacteria; order Kiloniellales; family JACOMY01; genus JACOMY01. The sequence continues at coordinate 171,225 of JBJXHM010000005.1, forward strand.
AGGGCACCATCGGCGCCCCCGGTTTCGACGTGCGTAAACTCTACAACCAGGGCAACCTGCTGACCTACGATCCGGGCTTTGCCTCGACCGGATCCTGCAGCTCCAAGATCACCTACATTGACGGCGACGAGGGCGTGCTGCTGCACCGCGGCTACCCGATCGGCGAGCTGGCCGAGCACAGCGACTTCATGGAGGTCTGCTACCTGCTGCTCGAAGGCGAGCTGCCGAACGCCGAGGAGAAGGTGAAGTTCGAGCACGCCATCACCTATCACACGATGCTGCACGAGCAGATCGCCAACTTCTACCGCGGCTTCCGTCGCGACGCCCATCCCATGGCCGTGATGGTCGGCGTGGTCGGCGCGCTCTCGGCCTTCTATCACGACTCCACCGACATCCGTGATCCTTGGCAGCGCACGGTGGCCTCGCACCGCCTGATCGCCAAGATGCCGACGATTGCGGCCTGGGCCTACAAGTACGCCATCGGCCAGCCCTTCTCCTATCCGCGCAACAACCTGACCTATGCGCAGAACTTCCTGCAGATGACCTTCTCCAATCCCTGCGAGGAGTACGAGATCAACCCGATCCTGGCCCGCGCGATGGACCGGATCTTCATCCTGCACGCCGACCACGAGCAGAACGCCTCGACCTCGACGGTCAGGATCGCCGGCTCCTCCGGCGCCAATCCCTTCGCCTGCATCGCCGCCGGCATCGCCTCGCTTTGGGGCCCGGCACATGGCGGCGCCAACGAGGCGGTGCTGCTGATGCTGAACGAGATCGGCAGCAAGGATAAGATCCCCGAGTTCATCAAGCGCGCCAAGGACAAGGACGATCCCTTCCGCCTGATGGGCTTCGGCCATCGTGTCTACAAGAACTACGACCCGCGCGCCACGGTGATGCAGAAGTCCTGCCACGAGGTGCTGGGCGAGCTGGGCATCGACGATCCCCTGCTGGAGCTGGCGATGGAGCTGGAGCGGATCGCGCTGGAGGACGACTACTTCGTCAGCCACAAGCTCTTCCCCAACGTCGACTTCTATTCCGGCATCATCCTGAAGGCCATGGGCTTCCCGACCTCCATGTTCACGGTGCTCTTCGCGGTCGCCCGCACGGTCGGCTGGGTCGCACAGTGGAAGGAGATGATCGAGGATCCCGAGCAGCGCATCTCGCGCCCGCGCCAGATCTACACCGGCGAGCCCCTGCGCTCCTACGTGCCGCTGGGCAAGCGCGCCTAAAGCAAGATCAGAGCATCGATACAGAGGGGCGGGTCTGCCGACGCAGGCCCGCCCCTTTCCTTTTGCACCCCGCTCCCTATCGGACCTTGCCGCTACAGCAGTGCCAGAACGGCCTTGGCTGCTCGCTCGCTGGGCGGAGGGCCACCCTGCCCCAGCTTGCGGGCCGCCTCGAACCCGTCACGGATGACGCGTGCACGCTCCTCCGTCTCCTCGATCAGCGGCTTCAGGGTCTCGGCGATGCGGCGGGGATTGCAGTTGAACTGCAGGCATTCCGGCTGCACCAGGCGATCCAGCACCAGGCTGGCGATCGAGGCGAAGCGGAAGTTCACCAACAAGGGCACCATCATGGCGCTCATCGGCGACAGGCGATAGGCCATCACCGCCGGCAGGCCGGCGACTGCCAGTTCGATCCCGACCGTGCCGGAGACCGCCATGGCCGCCCGCGAGGCGGCGAAGGCGGCGTACTTGTCCTCCTGCCCCAGCAGGACCCGGGCCGGCACTGGCCAGGACTTGGCCGCCCGCTCCACCTGCTCGGCCACGTTCGGCACGGTCGGCACCAGCGCGGTCAGGCCGGGGTAGTCCCTGGCGAGCAGCCCCAGGGTCTCGCCGAAGATGGCGGCATGGCGCTCCACCTCGCCGCGGCGGCTGCCAGGCAGAACCGAGAGCAGCAGCCGGTCGTCCTCGATCTCCAGGCGCTGGCGCAGGACCCCGGGATCGACCGGCTGCGCCGCCGCCTCGACCGCCGGGTGGCCGATGAAGGCGCACTTCAGTCCGTGCACCTCGAAGTAAGGCGGCTCGAAGGGCAGCAGGCAGAGCAGCAGATCCAGGAACTCCGCGATGCGCTTGGCGCGCCCCTTCTTCCAGGCCCAGACCGAGGGCGCCACGTAGTGAACCAGCGGATAGCCCTGCCCCTTCAGCGCCTTGCTCACCTCCAGCGAGAACGAGGGCGAGTCGATCGAGAGAAAGAGGTCCGGCTTGGCCGCCAGCGCCGCCTCGCGGCAGTCGCGGATGCGGCGCAGCACGGTCGGGATGTGGCCGACCACCTCGAAGAAGCCCATCACCGCGATCTCGCGGATGTCGAACAGGCTCTTCAGGCCCTCAGCTTCCATCAATGGGCCACCGAGGCCTTGGAAACGCACGCGCCCTCCGGTCTCCCGCTTCAGCGCCGCCATCAGGCGCGCACCCAGGAGGTCGCCGGAGGGCTCGCCGGCGACGAGGAAGATCAAGGGACCGTCGGCTTGCGGCATGGTCTAGTCTGACGGGCTTTCTTGTTTGTCGAACGCCATACCAATTAAGAACATCTTGTGCCGGTTGGCCAAGGCCACGGTCTTCCCGCGCTCGATCAGCAAGGCTGATCCAGCCTCCACCGCGATGCCGCGCAGGCCTGCGTCGGCCGCGTTCTCGACGGTGCGTGGGCCGATGGCCGGCAGGTCGGCGCGTTCCTCCTGGCCCGGCTTCTTGGTCTTCACCAGGACGCCGCCCTCGACCGGCCGTGCCAGGTCCTTGCAGCGCTTCAGCAGCGCGTCGGTGCCTTCGATCGCCTCGACACCCAGCACCAGGCCGTGCTGCACCACCACCGACTGGCCGACGTCGACCTTGCCCAGGGCGTGTGCCACATCGACGCCACGGCGGATGTCTTCCATCGCCGTCTCGTCCGGTGCGACTTGACTTAGCAGGCCTTCCTCGAAGACCAGTTCGCCCAGGATCTGCGGTACCGAGAGGAAGTTGAAACCACGTTCCTCGATGAAGCGGATGATCGCGCGCAGGATACCGTCATCGCCCATGGCGCGAAAGCCGACCTGGGCCAGGAACTTGGCCGCCATCCAGTCGGGCTTGATCTGGAGTAGCGAAGGGCGCCGGATGCCGCCGGCCATCACCAGGTCGCTGACCCCCTCAGCACGCAGCCGCTCCATGATCTTGCCGGCCGCACCCAGGTGGGTCAGCATCGAGGGGGCGGCGTCCAAGGTCTCCTGGTCGGTCTGCTCCACGAAACCGACGACGAAGCAGTCCCATCCCTTGGCCTTGGCGGCCGCGATGATCTCGCGCGGCAGCCCGCCCGAGCCGGCGATGACACCGAGCTTAGTGACCATTCCGCTCCGTCGGCTGCATGAAGCCGTGCGCCGACTCCGCCTGCAGGAAGCCCAGGAAGGCCGCGGCCAGGGTGCCGTCCGTCGGCGCCTTGTCCAGCGATTTTAGCCGGTCGGCCAGATTGCCGGCGTTGCGGTCAAAGACGCTGTCGAAGAGTTTGCGCAGCTCCTCGATCTCGGTCCGATCGGTAGAAGCGCGCCGCAGGCCGACCATGTTGAGGCCGGTCAGCAGGCCGGGCCGACCCGAGACCAGCCCGAAGGGGATCACGTCCTGACGGATGCCGGCCATGCCGCCGATCATGGCGTTGCGGCCGATGCGCACGAACTGCTGTACCGCGCAGAGGCCGCCCAGGATGGCGTGGTCGCCGATTTCCACGTGCCCGGCCAGGGTCGCGTTGTTGGCGAGGATGACGCCGTTGCCGACGATGCAATCATGCGCCACGTGCGCGCCCACCATCAGGAGGCAGCCATCGCCCACCTTGGTCAGCATGCCGCCACCCTGTGTTCCAGGATTGATGGTGACATGCTCGCGGATCATGCAGCCCTTGCCGATCTCCAGCCGCGACTCCTCGCCGGCGTACTTCAGGTCCTGCGGGCGGTGGCCGATGGAGGCGAAGGGGAAGATCTGCGTGCCCGGGCCGATCTCAGTCCTGCCCTCGACCACGATATGGCTGTGCAGCACCACGCCAGCCGCCAGCGACACAGCGGGGCCGACCACGCAGAAGGGCCCAATGCTACAGCTCTCGCCAATCTGGGCAGCCGGATCGACGATCGCCGTCGGATGGATGCTACTCATGCTTCGTCGACGATCATCGCCGAGTAGGAAGCCTGCGCGGCGACCTTGCCGTCCACCCTGGCTTCACCGGCGAACTTCCAGACCTGTCCACGATTGTGTTGCTTCTTCACATGAATCTCCAGCCGGTCACCGGGGCGCACCGGGCGCCGGAAGCGGGCGTTCTCGATCGTCATGAAGTAGACGATCTTGCCGTGCGCATCGGCACCCAAGGTCTCCATCACCAGCACGGCGGCGGTCTGGGCCATGGCCTCGACGATCATGACCCCAGGCATCACCGGCTTGTCGGGGAAGTGCCCCTGAAAGTGCGGCTCGTTCACGCTGACGTTCTTGATCCCGACGGCGCTCTCTCCCAGCACGATCTCACCAACCTGCTCGATCATCAGGAAGGGATAGCGGTGTGGGATGCGCTTCATGATCTCGTCGATATCCAGGCGGGTCACCTGCTTGGCTGGCGCGCTGACGTCACTCATGGTTCCCGAAGACATTCCTCTCTAAGCCTGCCTCTTCTCTCTCGCCGGTCGATCCGGCCCATCGATCCGGCCCGTCGCTCCGGCCCGCACGCGCCCCGTTCTCTCTGCGCAGGTCCGCTCTAGACCACTGGAATCCTCTATCGCTGCGCGCTGGGCGCAGAGCCCCTTTATGGCGAAGCGCACTAGGTTTGTCGACAGCGCTCTAGCCGGGCGCCGGAGGGCCCGGAAATCCGGCTTCAGGGTTCCGACTGGCTGGGCAGCACGGGGGCCGGCAGGCTCGGCAGTTCGGCATTGAGACGCTGCAGAGCGGCTTCGGTGATATCGAGGTTGGGCTGAACCAGAACGATCGAGGACTTCGGGATGACCACCGAGGCGCCGCGCTGGCGTGCCAGGTCGCCGACGATCCGCAGCAGAACCTGCTGGGCCTGTCGCAAGGCCTGGTTCTGGGCCTGGTCGTGCGCGCGGAACCAGACCCTGATGTCCTCCTGCAGGCCGGCCAGGTCGTGCGCCAGCAGGTCCCGCTGTTCCTGGAACAGGGCCTCGTCCATGGACGCACGCTTGGCGGCCAGTTCCTTGTCGCGGTCCTGTAGCGCCGCCTCGCGTCCCCGCATCTCTTCCTGGAAGGCCTGACGGGCTGCGGTCAACTGGCCCTGCACCGCTTGCACGGCGACCGACTCCTCCAGCACGCGCTGCACGTCGACCACCACGATCCCGGTTGCGGGCGCGAGCTGTGGCTCGGGCGGCAGGTTGATCACCACCCCGCCGCGACCGCTCTCGCCTTCGGCCGCCGGGGCCTCCTGGTCCTGCGCGCGCCCCTCGGCGAGCGGCAGCAGACAGAGATAGACCAGCAACAGGCCCAGGGCCCAGCGCCCGCCGCGCCGTTGCTGCCCTGTGGACCGCTGTCGTCTGTCCACCATCAGAAACGTGTGCCGAAGCTGAAGCGGAAGATCTCCGTCTTATCGAAGTCCTGCTTGATGTAGGGATAGGCCACGTCGAGCACCAGCGGACCGAAGGGGGAGTCCCAGGAGATACCGGCACCGGCCGAGAAGCGGGGTGCCGCACTGTCCCGCACGTTCACGGTGGAGCCATCCATACCCCAGGCCGCACCGATATCGTTGAACACACGCCCGCGCACCGCCAGCTCCTGTGGCAGTCCCAGCGGGAAGATCAACTCGACCGAACTGGTCCAGTAGTTCTTCGCACCGAGTGCGTCGCCGGTCACCACGTCACGCGGGCCGACACCGCCGTTCTCAAAGCCGCGCAGGTCAGAGCCGCCGACGAAGAAGCGCTCGCTGACGCGGGTCGGCTCGATCGACGCGATGTTGCCTGCCTGTGCGGAGAGCCTGAGCGTCAAGTCTTCGATATCGAACATCGGCGTGTAGTAGGCGCCACCGACGGTATTCTCGAAATAGTAGGAGTTGCCGCCCAGGCCGGTATAGGAGTTGTCGATCACCAGGACGTAGCCATGGGTCGGATCGAAGCGGCTGTTGCGCTTGTCCAGGGTCAGGGTCGAGCCGATGGTCGAGGTATAGAAGACGCCCTCGTCGTCCTTGATGACCGTGGCGGCACCGCTGCCGACGTTGGTGATGTCCTGGCGCTCGAAGATGTAACGAACGACCTGGCGTAGATCTTCCTGGTAGTCCCAGCCCGCACGCAGACCGAAGCCAAGGTTCTTCTGGTCGAAGTCGGAGGAAGACTGCTCGTTGGTGGTCCGGAACAGGTCGATACCCGCCGACAGGTCCTTGTCCAAGAAGTAGGGGTCAGTGTAGCTGATGTCGATCTGCGAACTCTTGCCCGACAACACCAGGTTGAGCCGCAGGTCCTGCGCCAGGCCGAGCAGGTTGCGTTCGGTGATGGTGATGTTGCCCAGCGGACCGGAGTCGGTGGAGAAGCCCGCACCGAAGGAGAGGTCGCCGGTCGACTGCTCTTCGACTTGGACCTTGATAACGGTGCGGTCCGGCGACGAGCCTTGCTCCGTGCTCACGTCCACTGACCGGAAAAAGCCCAGGTTCTGGATGCGGCGTTTGGAGCGCGCCACCTTGGTGGTGTTGAAGGCGTCGCCCTCGACCAGAGTGAACTGCCGTCGGATCACATCGTCGACAGTGCGGACGTTGCCGTTGATCTCGATCCGCTCGACAAAGACCTTCGGCCCTTCGTCGATGTCGTAGGTGATGCCGATGGTGCGAGCCTCGTCGTTCTTATCGACCCGCGGGTTCACCTGCACGAAGGCAAAGCCCAGGTTGCCCACCGCATCGGTGATCGCTTCGATGCTCTCTTCGACCTTCAGCGCGTCGTAGGTCTTGCCCTCGACAGTGCTGATCTGTCCCAGGATTTCGTCGGGATTCAAGGCCTTGATCGTGGAGGCCACGTCGATCGTGCCGAAGGTGTACTCTTCGCCCTCGTAGACGGTGAAGGTGATGATGAAGTCGCTCTTGTTGCGCGCCAGCTCCGCCACCACCGACAGCACCTGGAAGTCGGCGTAGCCTTCGGAGAGGTAGAAGCGGCGCAGCAGCTCCTTGTCGAAGTTCAGCCGTTCCGGATCGTAGGAATCGTTGGTCGCCAGGAAGCCCAGCCAATCGCTCTCAGACGTGGTGATCACCTCGCGCAAACGGCCGTCGGAGAACTCCTTGTTGCCAATGAAGTTGATCGAATCGACCCCGGACGCCTTGCCCTCGTTGATCTCGAAGACGAGGTTCACACGGTTCTGATCCAGCCGGATGATCTTGGGATCAACGGTCGCGTTGAAGCGTCCCGAACGCCGGTAGAGATCGAGGATGCGCTGGGTGTCGCTCTGCACCCGGCTGCGGGTGAAGACGGTCCGAGGACGTGACTGGATCTCCGACTGCAGTGTGTCGTTATCCAGGCGATCGTTGCCCTCGAAGGCGACGATGTTGATCAGCGGGTTCTCAACCACCCGTACGATCAGCTTGTCGCCCTCGCGCTCGAAGACCGCATTGGCGAAGAGGCCGGTTGCGAAGAGGCGCGACAGCGCGGCATCGAGGTCTCGCGCATCGAAGGAGTCGCCGGGTTGGAGGCCCAGGTAGTTCAGGACCGTGGCCGGATCGATGCGCTGCCCGCCTTCGATCACGATCTCGCTGATGGTGCCGCCGGACAACAGCGACTGCGCCTGGGTAGGCGACAGCTCCGCCGCCGTCAGACCCACGCTAAGTAGGCCCAGCAACAAGAGGACAGCACGGGCCCGGCGGGAGAGGTACCACCCCGCCCAATCGGCTAGTGCGCGCATCGAACGTCCCGTCCCGCTAGCTCACGCATGCATCGATCCGAAGGATGTCATTCACCGTGGCGAACACCATTAGAGACAACACCAGGCCCATACCGATCTTGAAGCCCACGTCCTGGGCACGCGGACCCAAGGGGCGCCCCCGCAGGGCTTCATAGGCATAGAACAGAAGATGGCCGCCATCCAGCATGGGGATGGGGAAAAGGTTGATCAATCCCAGGTTCACCGACAACAAGGCCATGAAAAAGATCAAGGAAACCAGGCCGATCTGGGCCACCTGACCGGACATCTCGGCGATCCGAATCGGACCGCCCAGCTCGTCCGTCGTGCGGGTGCCGACCACGATCTGCCAGACTCCGGCCAGGGTGTCGCGCGCGATCGACCAGGTTTCGTCGGCCGCGACCCAGAGGCTCTCGAAGGGACCCAGGTGCTCGGCATCGGTGCCGGTCGCGCGGATGCCCAGCCGGGCGACCTTGATCGCGCAGCCGTTGGCGTCGGTCTCCTCGATAATGGTCGGGTGCGCGGTCAGGTGCACCAGCTCGCCACCGCGCTCTACCGAGAGATCGAGCGGCTGGTCCAGGTTTAGCTGCACCGCGCGCTGCACGTCCTCGAACCGGCTGACGCTGGAGCCGTTGATGTCGGTGATCCGGTCACCCGGCTGCAATCCGGCCTCGGCTGCAGCGGAGGCCGGCACGACATCGGTGATCACTGCCGGTGTCATCGGCCGACCGACGATCACGAAGAGCAGCGCCAGCAAGACCCATGCGAAGAGGAAGTTGGCGATCGGCCCGGCGGCCACGATCGCGGCCCGGGCGCCCAGCGACTTGGTGGGAAAGGCCCGCTGACGCTCCTCCTCGCCCAGCCCTTGCAGCGATTCGTCATCCGGACGGCTGGTGGCATCCATGTCGCCGAGCATCTTCACGTAGCCGCCGAGCGGCAGCGCAGAGACTCGCCAGCGCGTGCCGGCCCGGTCGTTCCAGCCGAACAGCTCTGGTCCGAAGCCGACGGAGAAGATCAGCACCTTAACGCCATTGCGCCGGGCCACCCAGAAGTGCCCCAGCTCATGTACGAAGACCAGAAGGGTAAGGACCACCAGGAAGGGAAGCAGGATTTCCAGGATATCGAGCAGCCAGGCCACCTCAGCGCACCTCGTTCCGTAAATCCATGTACTGCGCCTCTCTCCTACCGCATCGCATCAGCGTGGTCCGCACCCTAAGCCCTGCCCTACTGCCCTGCACTATTGGGCGGCTTGCGCGCGGGTGCTGCAGGCTGCTTCTGCCACGCGCCTGGCCTCGCTGTCTGCCGAAAGAATCGCATCCAGGCTATCAGCCGCAGTCTGCCCCATGCTGGCCAAGGTCTCCTCGACGACTGCGGCAATTTCAAGGAAACCGATCTCGCGGCGCAGGAAGGCCGCGACGGCTACCTCGTTGGCGGCGTTGAGCACCAGCGGGGCCCCGGCTCCCTGCTCCATCGCCGCGCGCGCCAGACGCAGGGCGGGAAAGCGCTGCGGGTCGGGTTCCTCGAAGGTCAGGCGCCCGATCTTCAGGAAGTCCAGCCGTTCCACCGGCGTCGCCATACGCTCCGGCCAGGCCAGCGTGTGGGCGATCGGCGTGCGCATGTCGGGCGTACCGAGCTGGGCCAGCACTGAGCCGTCCAGGTAGACCACCATCGAGTGGATCACCGACTGCGGGTGCACGATGATCTCGATCTTGCTCGATGGAAAGCCAAAAAGATGGCCGGCTTCAATGAGTTCCAGCCCTTTGTTCATCATCGTAGCAGAGTCGACCGAGATCTTTGCACCCATATCCCAGTTGGGATGGGCCACGGCCTCCTCCGGCGTCTTGCCGGCCATCTCGGCCAACGGCAGGGTGCGGAAGGGGCCGCCGGAAGCGGTCAGCAGAATCTTCTCGATTCCCTCGCGGCGCTCGGCGTCGAAGACCTGGAAGATGGCGTTGTGCTCGGAATCGACCGGCAGCAGGGTCGCCCCGCTTGCCGCCAGGCGCTGCATCACCAGGTCACCGGCACAGACCAGGGTCTCCTTGTTGGCGAAGGCGACCACCCTGCCTTGTTCGATTGCCGCCAGGGTCGGCTGCAGGCCGGCCGCGCCGACGATCGCCGACATGCACCAGTCGGCCGGCCGCTCCGCCGCCTCGCTCACGGCGTCTGGGCCAGCAGCAGCCTCGATGCCGGTGCCGGCCAGCGCCTCCTTCAGATCACCGTAGAGCCGCGGATCGGCGATTACCGCCAGTTCCGGACGCAGCAGTCGCGCCTGTTCGGCCAGCGCCTTCACCCTGGTGCCGGCGGTCAAAGCCACCAGCTCGTAGCGCTCGCGGTTGCGAGTCACCAGGTCCAGGGTGCTCTGCCCCACCGACCCGGTGGACCCCAGGATGGTGATGCGCCTGGGCGCCGTGTCGCCGGCCACCGCCTCCGCCACAGCGCTCGGGCTCGAAGCCTCGCTCATGCCACCGTTCTCCTTCCCCCTTTACCGAGGTCGCCGCTACGGTCCTGCCGCTATTGCCTTGTCAGCGCCTCAGGCGCCTAGCCATAGCGCGACTGCAAGCGCTATGGAAGCCGGCAGCAGGCCGTCGACGCGATCGAGAAGCCCGCCATGTCCGGGGATCAAGGCACTCGCGTCCTTCACCTGGAAATGCCTCTTCACCGCCGATTCCGCCAAATCACCAGCCTGTGCGATGAGGCCGAGCAGCCCGGCCCCCAGGCCCAGTTCCCAGAGCGACCGGTCCTCCAGCCAGAAGGCGCCGCAGAGGCCGACCAGGATTCCGGCCAGGGTACCGCCCAGAAAGCCGGACCAGGTCTTGCGCGGCGAGACCGATGGCCAGAGCTTCCAGCCGCCGACCCGGCTGCCCACGAGATAGGCGAAGACATCGACTGCCCAGACGATGGCCAGTAGCCAGAGCGTCCAGTCGAGCCCCGCCGGCCGGTCCTCGCGCAGATAGTAGAGCGCCAGGCTGGCCAATCCGATGTACAGCGAACCGCCGAGCATCCAGATCGGCTTGCGGCGGGCCAGTTGCGGTGCCGGTGCCAGTGCAGCCGCAAGGGCTCCGCCCACAAGCAGCACCGGCAAGGACCAGAGCCAGAGCTGCTGGCTGGCCAGCACCACGGCGAGCACCAGGCTGGCGATCAGCAGCAGTCCGGCGCGTAGCGAGAAGCGTCCCTGGGTCAGTGTGGTCCACTCCCAGGCCAGCACGACGACGATGACGAGCAGCAGCAACCCGGTCCAGGGCATGCCGAGCACGATGGCCGCCAGAACCAGGGGAGCCAGCAAGAGAGAGGACAAGAGGCGCCAGCGCAGCGCCTCGCTCATACCGCTAAGCAGTTGCGAGGGCACCGAAGCGTCGCTCTCTCACCTCCAGCTCCGCCACCGCCGCGGCCAGGTCGTCGCGATTGAAGTCGGGCCAGAGCTTGTCGATGAAGATGAACTCGCTGTAGGCCGATTGCCATAGCAGGAAGTTGGACAGCCGCTGCTCGCCGGAGGTGCGGAGCACGATGTCGGGGTCGCGTACCGAAGCGGTGAAGAGGTGGCGCACGAAAGCCTCCTCGTCGATCTCCTCCGCGGTCATCCGTCCGGCGGCCACCTCGCGGGCCAGAGCGCGGGTGGCCTCCAGGATCTCCTGGCGGCCGCCATAGCTGATCGCCACCTGCAGCAGCAGGCGGCTGTTGTTCCCGGTCCGCTCTTCGGCCCGGGTGATCAGGTCGATCACGTCGCCCGGCAGGCGGCCGCGCTCGCCGATCACCGACAGGCGGATCTGCTGGCGGTCGAGCTCCTCGATCTCGTGCTCCAGATAGAAGCGCAGCAGCGCCATCAGGTCGGAGACCTCGCCCACCGGACGCTTCCAGTTCTCCGCCGAGAAGCCGAAGAGAGTCAGCGTGGAGATGTTCAGCTCCACCGCCGCCTCGACCGCCCGGCGCACCGCGTCGGCGCCCTTGCGGTGGCCGGCCGTGCGCGGCAGGCCCCGACGCTTCGCCCAGCGCCCGTTGCCATCCATGATGATGGCGACGTGCAGGCCGCTTCCCTGTTCCTGCGGGGCGATGGTAAGCGCGTTCACGTTTGGGGCTCTCCTCATCCCTCGTCGTCTGCTGGACCCAAGCACTAAGGGCACCGAGCGCCCTAGACCTGCATGATCTCGGCTTCCTTGTGGGCCACGGTCTCGTCCACGAGCTTCACGTGCTTGTCGGTGAGGGCCTGAACCTCGTCCGCCCAGAGGCGATGCTCGTCTTCCGACATCTCCCCATCCTTTTCCATCTTCTTCAAGAGTTCCATGCCGTCGCGGCGCACGTTGCGGATGGCGACACGGGCCTGCTCGGCATACTTGCCGGCGACCTTGCTGAGCTCCTGGCGGCGCTCGGTGCTGAGCGCGGGGATCGGGATGCGTACGAGCTGGCCACTGGTGGCCGGGTTGAGGCCGAGACCGGATTCCCGAATCGCCTTGTCGACCGCCGACACGTTGCCTTTGTCCCAGACCTGCACACCCAGGGTGCGCGGCTCCAGGACCGTGATGGTGCCGACCTGGTTCATCGGCATGATCGCGCCATAGGCGTTGACGTCGATCGCCTCCAGAAGCTGGGTCGAGGCGCGCCCGGTGCGCAGGCCCGCCAGCTCCTTCTTCAGGACCTCCAGCGCGGAATCCATTCGCCGTTCTAGGTCGTCTAGGTCCGGATCAGCCACAGCAAGCCTCCCTCAATCGTGTACCAGAGTTCCCTTCTGGCCTCCGTTCAGCACGCGCTGGAAGCCACCGGGTTCAAGGATGGAGAAAACCATGATCGGAATATGGTTCTCTCTCGCCAAAGCCAAGGCCGTGGCGTCCATCACCGCCAACTGTTTCGTCAAAGCCTCGGTGAAGGTCAAATCGTCATAGCGCTTGGCGTCGGGATTCTTCGCCGGATCGGAATCGTAGACCCCGTCAACCTTGGTCCCCTTCAACAGCAGCTCGCAGCCCATCTCGGAGGCGCGCAGCGCCGCTGCGGTGTCGGTGGTGAAGAAGGGACTGCCGGTGCCGGCGGCGAAGATCACCACGCGGCCGCGCTCCATATGGCGCTGGGCCCGACGCCGGATGTAGGGCTCGGCGACCGAGGTGATCGGCAGCGCCGACTGCACGCGGGTCGGGACCGACAGCATCTCCAGTGCATTCTGCAGTGCCAGCGCGTTCATCACGGTCGCCAGCATGCCCATGTAGTCGCCGGTGGCGCGGTCCAGGCCCTGCGCGGTGCCGCCGACGCCGCGGAAGATGTTGCCGCCGCCGACCACCAGCGCTATCTGCTTGCCGGTGGCGTGCACCTCGCGCACGTCGCTCGCGATGCGGCGCAGGGTCTTGCTGTCGATGCCGTAGCCCTCGTCGCCCATGAGGGCCTCGCCCGAGATCTTCAGCAGCACGCGCTGATAGTGTTGCGGCAGCATCATCGAAAAGAAGGCCCCTCTCCTGCGCCGGTGATCATGGGGCGGCCGGCATCGAGTCACGGGCCCGATACGCCGGTCGAACGAGCGGGAGAGGTTATGACAGGCGAAGCGCGCTCTGGCGAGACCCTATCACGGTCGAAGAAGGGCAAAAATGCTCGCCGTCGCACGCGCCCCCTGCGGCCGCCGCTACCACAGAACAGCGCGCAGGATCACGACAAGGCGCTCCGACCTGCCGTCGTCCCGCAGCACCGCTTGCCAAGGCGGAGCAGGATGCGATCAGGAGAGGCCCCCGATCGCACCCGCTCCTTCCGGGTCGGGATCAGGCGCGGCCGGCGGTGGCCGCGACCTCGGCGGCGAAGTCGCCCTCTTCCTTCTCCACGCCCTCGCCGAGCTGCAGGCGCACGAAGGAGACCACTTCGACCGGGCTGCCAAGATCCTTGGCGAAGGCTTCGACGGCCTTCTTCACCTTGGTCTCGCCGTCGATGACGAAGACCTGCTCCAGCAAGCAGACCTCCTCGTAGTACTTGCGCAGGCGGCCCTCGACCATCTTCTCGACGATCTCCGGCGGCTTGCCGCTGGCCAGTGCCTGCTCGCTCAGCACCTTGCGCTCACGCTCCAGCGCCTCCTGGTCGACGTCGGCCGGGGAGACGGCCTGCGGCGAGGCAGCGGCCACGTGCATGGCGATCTGGCGGCCGAAGGTCTCCAGCTGCTCCGCGTCGCCGGCGGACTTCAGCGCCACCAGCACACCGATCTTGCCGAGACCGGGGGCGGTCTGGTTGTGGACGTAGTTGGCGACCACGCCCTCCGGCACGCTGAGGCGGCCGACGCGACGCAGCACCATGTTCTCGCCGATGGTGGCGATCAGCTTGGTCAGCTCCTCGGACACCGGGTGGCCGGCGCCGGGGAAATCGGCAGCCAGCAGGCCCTCGGCCGAATCGGCACCGGCGAGCGCGATCTCCGCTGCCTTGGCAGCGAAGGCCTGGAACGAGTCGTTGCGGGCGACGAAGTCGGTCTCGGAGTTCAGCTCGACGACGGCACCGACATTGCCCTTGGTGGCGACCGCGACCAGGCCCTCGGCGGCGACGCGGCCGGACTTCTTGGCGGCGGCGGCCAGGCCCTTCTTGCGCAGCCAGTCGACCGCGGTCTCGACATTCCCGTCGTTCTCGGTCAGTGCCTTCTTGCAATCCATCATGCCGGCACCGGTCTTCTCGCGCAGCTCCTTGACCAGCGCAGCGGTGATTTGTGCCATTGTTCTTTTCCTCTTCCTCAGTCTTCCGCCAGGGCTTCCTAAAGCAGAAGCGTTACGATCAGGCGACAAGCAGGAACGAGCGGCTGGCAAGGGATCGCCCCCGCCCCGCTCGTTCCAAACAAGCAAGCAAGCCAAATCTCGGCTCGGCCGGCTGCACTAGGGTCGGATCCGATTGCGTCGGACCCGACTGCAGCGGCCGCTCGAGACCGGGTCTTAGCCGGCGGTGCGAGCTTCTTCGCTCTCCTCGGCCGGAGCCTCGGACGGAGCCTCCGCCGAGGTCTCGGCGGGTGTCTCGGCGCTCTCGGTTTCCTCGGCGGCGCTTTCCGCGCCCTCGGCCGCAGCGGCCTCAAGCTCGGCACCGGCCTCGTCCAGCTCCGCCGGAGCCTCGGCCTCACCGGCCTCTTCCTCGACCGCTTCCGCGATCGGGGTGTCGGTCGCGCCGATATCGATGCCCGAGCGCACCATCTCTTGCTGGATGCCGTCCAGCACCGCCTCGGCAATGCTGTCGCAATAGAGCGAGATCGCGCGGATCGCGTCATCGTTGCCCGGCACCGGGAAGCTCACGCCCTCCGGATCGCTGTTGGAGTCGAGCACGGCGACGACCGGAATGCCCAGGCGATTCGCTTCGCTGACCGCCAGGTGCTCCTTGTTGGTGTCGATGATGAAGAGCAGGTCGGGCAGGCCGCCCATCTCCTTGATGCCGCCCAGCGCACGATCGAGCTTCTCGCGCTGGCGGGTCAGGGTCAGCAGCTCGCGCTTGGTCAGGCCGTCGACCTCGCCGTCCAGCTTGCCCTCCAGCTCCTTGAGGCGGCGGATCGACTGGCTGATGGTCTTCCAGTTGGTGAGCATGCCGCCGAGCCAGCGGTGATTGACGTAGTACTGACCGCAGCTACCGGCAGCCTCGGCCACCTTCTCGGCGGCTTGGCGCTTGGTGCCGACGAAGAGCACGCGGCCGCCGCCGGCCACCACGTCGCGCACGGCGAGCAGGGCCTGATGGAACAGCGGAACGGTCTGCTGCAGGTCGATGATGTGGACACCGTTGCGCTCACCAAAGATGAAGGGAGCCATGCGCGGGTTCCAGCGCCGCGTGGTGTGTCCGAAATGGACGCCAGCTTCCAAGAGCTGACGCATGGAAACGTCAGGGAGTGCCATTCTTTCTTCTCCGGTTTAACCACCGCGGGGATTGACCGGCCACCTGGCCTGCCACCGGAGCGTCGGATCTGGGGAATTTGCCCCAGGCAACGCTGATCCCGCGTGCGAGTTAGCGAGGGGGGACATAGGCGAGCGGCGCGGGAAAGGCAAGTGCCAAGTTCACCTCCCGAACCTGATCCTACAAGAATCTCCTCTGCCTTCCCTGGGAACTGTGCCTATCCTCTCTGTTCAGAATAATCCGGCCACCTCGAAGTGGAAGGGAGGAAACGATGGTCACAATCGTAGGCACCAATGGCCCGAACACTTTGTATGGGACCAGTGGAGACGACGCCCTTCTCGGCTACTCTGGACATGATTCCCTCTTCGGTAGCTGGGGTGCGGACCGACTCTATGGCGCCAGCGGCGACGATGTTGGTCTCGGTGGCAGCGGCAACGATAGCTTCTTCGGCCAGAACGGCGCAGATGCGGCTCTCGGCGGCAGCGGCGACGATTTCTTGTACGGAGGCAGCGGCGACGACTTCATGGCCGGTGCGAAAGGGAAGGATACGCTCTTCGGCGGCTCCGGCGCCGATTCCCTCTCCGGCAGCTCCGGCGACGACACGCTGATCGGCGGCGCCGGGAACGACCGGCTCTACGGCGAGTATCCCGCCCACCTCACCTATGGCGTGGGCGACGATCTCCTCTCCGGCGGCAGCGGCGACGACTACATCGTCGGACGCGCCGGCGACGACACCAACTTCGGGGCCTCGGGCGTCGACCTTGTTTACGGCAACAGCGGCAAGGACAGCCTTTACGGCGACCCGGGCGACGACAGGCTGTTTGGCGGCAGTGGCGCGGACCTTTTCGACGGTCGCTCGGGCGGCGACACCATCTCCGGAGCGGACGGCAACGACCTGGGGTTCGGCGGATCGGGGTCCGATTGGGCAGTCGGCGGGCGCGGCGACGATACCCTCGACGGCGCGCAGGGCACCGATTTGCTCTACGGCAACAGCGGCAAGGACCGACTCTACGGCGATGACGGCAGCGATCACCTCGCGGGCGGCAGCGGCGACGACGACCTCGATGGCGGCAAGGGCTTCGACTATCTCTACGGCGGCAGCGGCAGCGACCGGCTGGACGGCGGCGACCTGGCGGACGACCTCTCGGCCGGTAGCGGCGCTGATCTCCTCTACGGTGGCAAGGGTGCTGACGACCTCCGGGCCGGTGACGGCGACGACATCGCTTTCGGCGGTGACGGTGACGACCGGATCCTCGAATTCACCCTTCTCGGCCCCGCCCCGCTCGGCAACGACCTCCAGTACGGCGGCCAGGGCGACGACCTGCTGTTCGGAGGGAGCGGCAAGGACCTGCAGTACGGCAGCAGCGGAGACGACCACCTCGAGGCAGGGTCCGGCGCCGACCTGCTGTTCGGGGGATCCGGCCAGGACGACCTCTACGGCGGCGACGGTCAGGACGAGCTCCGCGCCGCCAGCGGCGACGACCTGATTGCCGGTGACAGCGGCGACGACGAGCTGCGCGGCGAGGCCGGCGACGACCATCTTTTAGGCGGCAGCGGCAAGGACACCCTCTTCGGCGGCGACGGCAAGGACACTCTGCGCGGCGGCGACGAGGGCGACCGCCTGGCCGGCGGGTCCGGCAGCGACACCCTGTTCGGCGATTCCAGCAGCGACCGTCTGAACGGCGGCAGCGGCGTCGACACGGCCTTCGGCGGCATCGCCAACGACACCTTCATCGTGGACGACAGTGGCGACGAGGTGCGCGAACTACAGAGCGGGGGCGCCGCCGACGTGGTCCGCTCCAACGCGCTGGACTTCACGCTCTCGACCGGGTCCGAGGGCTTCATCGAGCGCGTCAACGTCAACAACGGGATCGGTGACGCCACGGTGCAGGGCAACAGCCACAACAACACATTGCTCGGGAGCAGCGGCGACAATCTTCTGTTTGGTGGAGGCGGCAGCGACACGCTGAACGGACGCGGCGGCAGCGACACCCTGGAGGGCGGCCCCGGCAAGGACACCTACGTCGTCGATACCCAAACAGACATCGTGCGCGAGTTGGCCGGCCAAGGCACCGATCTGGTACGGGCCGAGAGCGACTACACCCTGCCCGGCGGCAGCGCCACGGCCTTCGTCGAGAATCTGCGCCTTCAGGTCGGCTTCGGCAGCCTCCAGGGCGCCGGCAACGACCTGGACAACGTGATCGACGGCAACAGTGCCGGCAACCTGCTGCGCGGACTGCAGGGTGCGGACAGCCTCTACGGTGGCCTCGGCAATGACGTTCTGTTCGGCGGCCAGGACGCCGACCTGATGGACGGCGGTGGCGGCGCCGACACCCTGGCGATCGGCAAGGACGACACCCTGACCGGCGGTTCCGGAGCGGACTGGTTCTACTTCACCGGCCCCAATCTGGCCTCGGCCGGCCAGCTCATCACCGACTTCGAGGGCGCCAGCAGCAAGGGCGACGACAAGCTGGCCTTCAAGTCCGGGCTGGAGGTCGGCAGCTTCACCTACATAGAGGGCAAGGCCTTCAGCGGCGGCGGCAATAGCGAGGCCCGCTTCGTCGCGAGCGAGACCCTGGCGATCGACCAGGACGGCGACGGCAGCGAGGACATCGTGGTCCGCGTCCAGGGTCTCACCGCTGCCAGCCTGCTGACCGCGACGGACTTCATCTGGCTCTAGGCTGCGCAGCCTCGCCTGTCAGCCCGCCGGCCGTGGCGATAACTATGCCTTTCTGTTAGTCTCTTGTGCGGCGCTCGCCCTCGTTGCCCCTGCGGGTGAGCCTACGACGCGGAGGTGGACGCAGCCATGACGACACTCAGCGGCACGAACGGCAACGACAGCCTGTCCGGCGATTCCGGCGACGATGTCCTCTTCGGTCTCAGCGGCAACGACCGGCTCTACGGACGATCCGGCAAGGACAGCCTCTTCGGAGGCGCTGGCAGTGACAGCACCCTGATCGGCGGCAGCGGTCCCGATGCCCTCTATGGCGGCAGCGGCAGCGACAGTCTCTTCTTCGGCGGCGAGGACGTCGACACGATCTTCGGCGGTTCGGGCAACGATGCCTCCGCTTTCGGCGGATCGGGACTGGACACCTTTTATGGAGGTTCCGGAAAGGACAGCCAGTTTCACGGCGACTCCGCCAACGACCTGATCCGGGGCGGGTCGGGAAACGATGGCGCCCTCTTCGGCGGCGACTATAACGACCGTTTGATCGGCGGCGACGGCGACGACGTCGGGCTCTACGGCGACAGCGGTGACGACTTCCTCTACGGAGGCAGTGGCAACGACACCTCGCTCCAGGGCGGCAGCGGCTCCGATCGGGTTCATGGTGGCGACGGCGACGACAGCGGGCTGAATGGCGGCAGCGGCGTCGACACGGTCTACGGCGGCTCCGGCGACGATACAGTCGTCATCCGCTCGCAGGGGGATCTGGTGACCGGCGACAGCTTCTTCGGCGGCAGCGGGACCGACACCCTGGTCATTCCCGGTGGCGTGACCCTTCCCTCCGGGGTCGAGGTCACCGGCTTCGAGACCATTGTTGGCAGTACCGGCAACAACACGATTTCGGTCGGCACCGGGCCGCAGTGGATGGCCGGACTCGGCGGTGAGGACGACCTGCGTGGCGGCAGCGGCGACGACAGCCTCTATGGCGGTGTCGGTAGCGACAGCCTGCGTGGCGAGGCGGGGCCGGATTTCCTGGTCGGCGACAGCGGCACGGATACGCTCTTCGGCGGTGACGGCGACGACCGGGCCTACGGCGGCACCGGAAACGACCGCCTTGGCGGTGGCTCCGGTTCGGACTCCCTCTACGGCGGGCGTGGCAGCGATCGCCTCAACGGAGGCAGCGGCTCGGATACGGCTGCCGGCGGGGTCGCGAACGACACCTTCATCGTCGATACCGCCGGTGATGTGGTGCACGAGACGGCAGCCGGCGGCGCTGAAGACGTCATCCGCTCCAATGCGCTCAGCTACACCCTGGGCAGCGGGGCCGAGGGCCATGTCGAACGGGCCAACGTCAACAACGGCATCGGCGACGCCAGCCTCCGCGGCAACGCGTTCGACAACACGCTGCTGGGCAACAGCGGCGACAACCTGCTGTTCGGGCGGCAGGGCGACGATGTCCTGAACGGCCGCGGCGGGACCGACACCGCAGTGGGCGCGATCGGCGACGACACCTTCGTCGTCGACACCGCCAAAGATCAGGTCCGCGATAAAACCGGCGAAGGCGTCGACCTGGTGCGCGCCGAAGCGAGCTACACCCTGCCCGACGGCGGCGCCAACGACTTCATCGAGAACCTGCGCCTGCAGGGCGGCCATGGCGACATTGACGGCACCGGCAACAGCCTGAACAACACCCTGGAAGGCAACAGCGGCAACAACCGCCTGGCCGGCAACCAGGGGGTCGACTGGATCGAGGGCGGAGACGGCGACGACACCCTCTTCGGCGGCCAGGGCGGCGACCGCCTGGCCGGCGACAGTGGGCTCGACAGCCTCTTCATCGGCAAGCACGACACGGCCTTCGGCGGCAGCGGCGCCGATTCCTTTATCTTCGGGGCCGCCCTCGGCTCCGGCAGTCAGGTCATTGCCGACTTCAACGGGGTGAGCCTGGGCGCGGGCAATGGCGAGGACCTGCTGGTCTTCCGTGTCCCCTTCCTGGAGCTCGACCCGCTCTACGTCGGCGACACCGCATTCGGCGGCAACGGCGCGCCGGAGGTACGCTTCGCCGGCAGCGAGCGTATCGAGGTCGATAGCGATGGCGATGGCACCCGCGATATCTCCTTCCTGTTGGAAGGCATGACCCTGGCAGCCCAGCTCACCGCAAGCGATTTCCTCTTCGAAACCTGAGCCTTTCTGCAGGCTGCCGACGAACAAAGGATCGAACAACACACCTGGCCTTCGCCCCTAAGGGGCAAGACGCCAGCGACAGCGCGGCACCCTGCCAAGATCAGACTCCTCTTGTTCGCACCGGCCGCCGCTTTCACCGGCACGTCACTTCGCCATGCGGCGCCTGCCTGCGGGTTACCATTGGCGACCCGCGCTCCCGTCCCTTTTGCCATTCATTTATTGTTTAAATTCTCAACTCTATTACCGATCTATACAAGAAACGAGAAGCAACATAGATGCGCCCGGCGCTTCGACAATCTTTTACAATCCGACAACCGGATGTCGCATAGAGAAGAGACGCGGCGTTGGACCTGCCGTCTAGTGCAGGCGAGCGGACCAGAGCCAGGCGAGATGCACCTCATTCACCCTTCGGAGTCGATCCCTTCCCCGGCCTCCTCGTCCCGGTCGGCGCGCAGCGTGACCGGCTTTGCCATGCTCTCCGCCTGCGACGCCGCGGCGCGCGGGATCCTGCTTTCCGTGTTTCCACTGGCGATGTACCGGGCGCTGGGCGACGCGGGATTGGTCTCCTCCAGCTACCTGCTGGTCGGCGGGACCACTGTCGTCTTCCTGCTGCTGATCCCCTGGTTCCTGAAATTCATTCCCCGGCGCGCCATGTTTTCCATCGGCGCGCTGCTCTACACGGCAGCGGGCCTCATCGCCAGCCTCGGCGGCGCCGACGCGGTGCCCTTTGCCCTGCCCCTCTATACCGCCGCTGCGGTCACGGTCTTCACCTGCCTCAACGCCTATGTCCTGGACAGCGTCTCGCACGCCGACCTCAGCCGCTGCGAGAGCCTCCGTATCTTCTATGCTGCGCTCTCCTGGACCGTGGGACCTGCACTGGGGGTCTGGCTGGAGGGTCTCTGGCGCCCCGCCCCCTTCCTGTTGTCCGGCGTCTTCGGCCTCACCTTGCTGGCCGTGTTCTGGTGGCTGCGCATGGGCAATGGCCGCGTGATCCGCCGCGCCCGCCGGCAACCGCAGATGCCCTTGGCCTTCCTCGGCCGCTTCCTGGCGCAGCCGCGACTGGTTGCCGGCTGGAGCTTCGCCGTCATTCGCTCCTGCGGCTGGTGGGTCTATGTCGTCTACCTGCCGATCTTCGCGGTCGAGCACGACCTGGGTGCGGAGACCGCCGGCATCGCGCTGTCGCTCACCAACGGCATGCTCTTCTCCAGCCCCTTCATCGCCCGCTGGGTGCGACGTCGCTCGGTGCGTGTCGCGGTCCGGACCGGCTTCGCGGGCAGCGCGCTCTTCTTCGTTCTGGGCGCCGTGCTGCCGGGCTGGCCCTGGGCCACCGTGGGGGCGCTCTTCGTCGCCTCCTTTTTCCTGATCCTGCTGGACATCTGCGCCGGGCTGCCCTTCCTGATGGCGGTCAAGCCGTCCGAGCGCAGCGAGATGTCGGCGATCTACTCGAGCTTCCGCGACGTCTCCGGCATGCTGAGCCCAGCTGCGGCCTGGGTCGTCCTGCTTTTCGCCCCGGTCTCGGCGACCTTCGCACTGGCCGGCGCCGGCCTGGCCTGCGCTTGGGTGGTCGCCGCCAGCATCCACCCGCGCCTCGGCGCCGGCCCCAAGCTCCCGGCCGCCCCGCCGCCGCTGCCGCCGGCCGTGACGGCCTGACCCTAAACGTCCTCGACCACCAATCCCGGCAGGTTCTTCATCGCGCGCCGGCTGTCGGGGGTGAGGTTGAAGCGGCCGCTGAGTTCGAACTCCAGCTCTTCGCCCGGGGCCAGGTCCAGCACGACAGACACGCGCCCCCGCCCCCTGCCCTGGCGCTGCAGCAAGGCCTGCAGCCCCTCGATCGGGCTGGGGTCGTTCACGAAGACGCGGATGCCCTGAGCGGCGTCGGCCGCGGCCTTCTCCAGCAGCTCCACCTCCTGCACCGTCATGCGCAGATCGTCGCCCTCGCCGCGCGTGTCCACCGTCACCAGCAGCGGCTCCCCGGCATCCAGCAGCTCGCGGGTCCGCGCCAGCACCTCGGAGAAGAGCACCACCTCGTAGACGCCCGAGGGATCGGAGAGCTGCAGGAAGGCGAAGCGGTTGCCGCTCTTGGCGCGCCGCTCCTGCTTGCCGACCACGATGCCGGCGAGCTTGCGCCGGCCGGGCCAGAGCCGGGCGGTCGCCGCCAGCTCGGCCTGCAGCACCACGCCCAGGCGCTTCAGCGAGGTCTGGAAGCTGTCCAGCGGATGGGCTGAGAGGTAGAAACCGATCGCGTTGAACTCGTACTGCAGCCGTTCCAGCGGCGGCCAGTCCGGCACCTGCGGCAGCTTCAGGTCCGGGGCCGGCATCGACTCGCCGCCGAACAGCGAGACCTGGGCCGAGGTTCTGGCCTCGGCGGCGGCAGCGGCGTTGCGCACCAGCACGTCGGCGCCCTCGAAAAGCTGGCGGCGGTTCGGCGACAGGTTGTCGAAGGCGCCGGCGGCGGACAGCGATTCCAGGCTGCGCTTGTTCACCTGCTTGGGGTCCAGCCGCTCGGCCAGGTCGCTCAGGCCCTTGAAGGGGCCCTTCTCGCCGCGCTCGGCCACCAGGCCCTGCATGGCGTGGACGCCGACGTTCTTCAGGGCACCCAGGGCATAGCGGATCGCCTGCTTGCCCTCGGCCTCGGGCTCCACCGAGAAACGGCTTTCCGAGCGGTTGATATCGGGTGGCAAAAGCGTGATCTTAAGCCGCTGCAATTCCTGGCGAAAGATGTTCAGCTTGTCGGTATTGCCGAGGTCCAGGGTCATGGAGGCGGCCATGAACTCGACCGGGTACTTGGCCTTCAGATAGGCGGTCTGGTAGGCCACCAGGGCATAGGCGGCGGCATGGCTCTTGTTGAAGCCGTAGCCGGCGAACTTGGCCACCTGGTCGAAGATCTGTTCGGCCTTGCTGGCCTTCACCTTCTGCCCGACCGCCCCGTCGATGAAGGTCTTCTTCTGGGCATCCATCTCCGCCTTGATCTTCTTGCCCATGGCGCGGCGCAGCAGGTCGGCGCCGCCCAGGCTGTAGCCCGAGAGCACCTGGGCGATCTGCATCACCTGCTCCTGGTAGATCATGATGCCGAAGGTCTCCTTCAGGATGTCCTCCAGCAGCGGATGCAGGTAGTCAGGCTCCTCCTCGCCGTGCTTGCGGCGGATGTAGCTCGGGATGTTGTCCATCGGACCCGGCCGGTAGAGCGCGACCACGGCGATGATGTCCTCGAAACGGTCGGGGCGCAGCCGTTTCAGCACGTCGCGCATGCCCGACGATTCCAGCTGGAACACGCCCACCGTGTCCGCCCGGGTCAGCATGGTGTAGGTGTCGGCGTCGTCCAGCGGGATGGTGTTGATGTCGAAGTCAGGGTGACGGCGGCGAATCAGGATCTCCGCTTCGGCCAGCACCGTCAGGGTCTTGAGGCCCAGGAAGTCGAACTTTACCAGGCCCGCTTCCTCGACGTACTTCATATTGAACTGCGTCACCCGCATGTCCGAGCGCGGATCGCGGTAGAGCGGGACCAGCTCCTGCAGCGGCCGGTCGCCGATCACCACGCCGGCGGCATGGGTCGAGGCATGGCGGTAGAGACCCTCGAGCTGCAGCGCGATGCCGATCAGGTCGGCGACGCTCTCGTCGCTCTCCATCTGCGCCTGGAGCTGCGGCTCGCCGTCGATCGCCTGCTGCAGGGTGACCGGATTGGCCGGATTGTTCGGCACCATCTTGCAGAGCTTGTCGACCTGGCCGTAGGGCATCTGCAGCACGCGGCCGACGTCGCGCAGCACCGCGCGGGCCTGCAGCTTTCCGAAAGTGATGATCTGGGCGACCCGGTCCTGGCCATACTTCTCCTGCACGTAGCGGATCACCTCGTCGCGGCGGTCCTGGCAGAAGTCCACGTCGAAGTCCGGCATGGAGACGCGCTCGGGGTTCAGGAAGCGCTCGAACAGCAGGCCCCAGCGCAAGGGGTCCAGGTCGGTGATGGTCAAGGCCCAGGCCACCACCGAGCCGGCACCCGAGCCGCGCCCCGGCCCCACCGGGATGCCGTGGTCCTTGGCCCACTTGATAAAGTCGGCGACGATCAGGAAGTAGCCGGGGAAACCCATGGTGGCGATGACGTTAAGCTCGTGCGCCAGGCGCTCTCGATAGGGCGTCGCCAACGCTTCCCGCTTCTCCGGGTTCTGCTCCTCGCCGTAGACGTGTCCGACCAGTCGCTGCTCCAGACCCTCCTTGGCCTGGGCGCGCAGTTCCGCCTCCTCGTCGCGGCCGCCGACGGTGGGAAAGGCCGGCAGGATCGGCGCCACGCGGCCGGGGAAATAGTGACAGCGCCTGGCGATCACCAGGGTGTTATCGCAGGCCTCCGGCAGGTCGGCGAAGAGCAGGCGCATCTCCTCGGCGCTCTTCAGACGATGCTCCGGCGTCAGGCGGCGGCGGTCGCTCTCGCCGACATAGGTGCTGCCGGCGACGCAGAGCAGCGCGTCGTGGGCGCGATAGACCTTGGCCTCGGAGAAGAAGGCCTCGTTGGTGGCGACCAGCGGCAGGTCGCGGGCATAGGCCAGCTCGACGAGACCCGGTTCGGCCTGGATCTCCGCCTCGCGCTCGTGGCGCTGCAGCTCTATGTAGAGGCGGCCGGGAAAGAGCGCCTCCAAGTGGTCCAGCAGCGCCTCGGCGGCATCCTTCTGCTCATGGCAGAGCAGCCGGTTGAGGGCGCCGCCGGGACCGCCGGTCAGGCAGATCAGGCCTTCGCTGCGGCCCTCCAGCCGGGTCAGCGCGATCTGCGGACTGAGCGGCGGCTCGGTCTCCAGATAGGTCTCGCTGATCAGCGCCATCAGGTTGCGGTAGCCGGCTTCCGACTGCACCAGCAGGACCAGGGTGTCGGGCTCCGGCGGCGTGGCTGCGCGCTGGTCCAGCCCGTCCTGGCGGGTGATCGGCATCTGGCAGCCGATGATGGGCTGCACCCCCATCCCCTTGGCGGCGCTAGCAAACTCCAGCGCGCCGAAGAGGTTGGCGGTATCGCACACGCCCACCGCAGGCATGCCCATGGCGGCCGTACGGGCGACCAGATCCTTCAGCTTGATCGCGCCTTCCAGCAGCGAGTAGGCGGAATGCACCCTGAGGTGAATGAAGTCGGCATGAGACATGCTGCAAGCATCCCACGGCGACTCCTCGGAATGCCATGTGGAAAAGGCCGTCTGCCGTCGTGCTCTCGGCCTTCAAGAGGTGCGACGAAGCGTCCAGAATCCGCTCTTCGCAGCTGCGAGAGCAATCGCCAGGTATAAGCATTGCATCGGGATCGGGGCGGCGTCACGGGCTTTGCAGGCAAGGCAGCGCGCGACTCGGCTATAAGCTACGCGCTTATCCCCCGATGACGTGAGCAGTCTTGGAGAGAGTCATGCCGCAAGAAGGCCTGGTGGCCGAAGACACGCGCCCCGCGCTCCCCGCGTCGCTTTCGCGGCAAACGGTCCAGTCGGTGCACCATTGGACCGACCGCCTCTTCCACTTCCGCATCACCCGGCCCGGCGACTTCCGCTTCCGGTCCGGCGAATTCGTCATGATCGGGCTGGAACTGAAGCCAGGCAAGCCGCTGCTGCGCGCCTATTCCCTGGCCAATCCCGCCTGGGACGAGGAGCTGGAGTTCTTCTCGATCAAGGTACCGGACGGCCCCCTCACTTCCAAGCTGCAGCTGATCAAGCCGGGCGACGAGGTGATCCTCGGCCGCAAGCCGACCGGCACCCTGGTGCTGGACGCCCTGGTCCCCGGCAAGCGCCTCTACATGTTCTCGACCGGCACCGGCCTCGCCCCCTTCGCCAGCCTGGTGCGCGACCCGGAGACCTACGAGAAGTTCGACCAGGTCATCCTGACCCACACCTGCCGCCAGGTGGCCGAGCTGGCCTATGGCGAGCATCTGGTCGCCAACGCCAAGGAAGACCCGCTGGTCGGCGAGTACGCCAGCGAGAAGCTGATCCACTACACCAGCGTCACGCAGGAGCCCTATCACCGCCAGGGCCGCATCACCAACCTGATCGAGAACGGTCAGATGTTCGAGGAACTGGGCCTGCAGCCCTTCGACCCGGCCGAGGACCGCATCATGATCTGCGGGTCCATGGCGATGCTGCAGGACACCAAGGCACTGGCCGAGAAGGCTGGCCTGAAGGAAGGCTCCAACTCGATGCCGGCCGAGTTCGTGATCGAGAAGGCCTTCGTCGGCTAGAACAGCGCCGGAGAAGCAGTTCCTCCAGTTCGGGTTTATCTTCGGAACGGCCACACACTCTGCCGGCTTGACCGTCTGGCGGGGTGTTTGACCCGCGTGCGCGCCGGTTTCAAAGCGCGGGCGCGGTCGTACGCTGCCATGGCGACAAGCAGTGCTGCATCGCTCGACTTCCTTTTCTCTTAAGCGGGTCAGGGCTTGACGGTCCTGATTGCATACCCGCCGGCAGCAATCTGCCCCCCAGTTCTCATCGCCTCTTTGCCTGCAACGATGGGTGTCTTTCCGCGAGTCTACGGCCAGACGTTGTTTCAGACAACGGTCGCTGTTCATTGACGGCTTTTCATACGTTGGCAACGTGTATCAAAATTGCGAATCTCTTTCTTGCTTTTCCCATCATGACTCCTGTGATAAAATTAACCTTAAGTCAAAAACTCCTATCCTTTTGGATAGGCAGTTGTGGTCGATAGAGGGAATCTCAATGCATGAATATCTAGTGTAACTCTCGAATGATTCCGAATGGAATCAGTCTTTTAACCACCATTTCGACATTTCTTCTGACGCAACACCAATGGCTATTGGTGGTGCGACGTTGGAGGTTTTGCTCGCTTCTGGTGCTACACAGAAAACAAAAGAGAAAAGAACACGGAGGAAACACTCATGGCGACCTACACCGGCACGAACGGCCCCGACACGATATTCGGGTCGAATACGGTTGACGAGATCTTCGGCAGAGGAGCCAACGACACGCTCTATGGAGAGATCGGCAGCGACCTGGTGCGTGGACAGGATGGCGACGACACGCTCTATGGCGGGAGGAACATAGATGTCGTACGCGGCAACGCCGGCGACGACACCGGCTGGGGCGGGCTGGGATCGGATAGCCTTTTCGGCACCTCCGGGACTGACGTGCTCTGGGGTGATGACGGCAACGACTACCTGAACGGTGGATCCGGTTCCGACATTATGATCGGCGGTCTCGGCAATGACACCTTCCGGGTGCGCGACGGCTACGACCAGATCGTAGAGGATTCGCCCTATGGCGGTTCCGATACCGTGATCTCAAGCGTCAGCTTCTCGCTCTATGCCCAGACCAGCGCGGCCTATGTCGAAGAGCTGATCCTCTTCCCGAACCAGGGCGATCTCGCGGGTGCGGGCAACGACATCGACAACGTGATCATCGGCAACACCGGCTCCAACGCGTTGAGTGGTCTCGGCGGCAACGACACGCTGCGCGGCAACGACGGCGACGACGTCATGGACGGCGGCCTGGGCGACGACCGCCTGGCCGGTGGGTCAGGCAATGATACCGGCGTCGGCGGCAGCGGCGCGGACCTGATTTTCGGTGCCGCCGGCGACGACTCGCTACAGGGCGACAGCGGCAACGACACCCTCTACGGCCGGGTCGGCGAAGACAGCCTGTCCGGCGGCGACGGCGACGACACCATGAGCGCCGGAGGCGACGACGACTCCGCGGACGGTGGGGACGGCAACGACCTGATCTATGCCGACGGCGGCAACGACGCCGTGTTCGGCGCCAGTGGGAACGATCTGGTCTATGGCGCTGCCGGCGGAGACCTTGCCTACGGCGGCGACGGCGAGGACTCGATCTTCGGCGGATCCGGAGGCGATTGGCTGGTCGGCGACAGCGGCGGGGACGATCTCTACGGCGGCAGCGGCAGCGACATCATGCAAGGTGGCAGCGGCAACGACCGTGGCTACGGCCAGGACGGGGACGATGACCTCTCGGGCGGTGTCGGCGACGACCTGCTGGCCGGTGCCGCCGGGGACGACGTGCTCAATGGCAATGCCGGAAACGACGGCCTCTATGGCGGCAGCGGCAAGGACGCGGCCTACGGCGCAACCGGTGACGACACCGCCTTCGGCGGCACCGGGGAAGACACACTCTATGGCGGCTCCGGCAATGACTATCTAGGCGGCGGCGACGGCCCCGAGTCGGACCAGCTCTTCGGCGGCAGCGGCGATGACACCTTCCGCGTCGATGGCGGCGAGACGCTCTATGAGAGCGGCGGCGTCGACTGGGTCTACGCGGCCATCTCCTGGACCCTGCAAAGCGGTTTCGAGAACTTCCGAGCGCTCGCAGGTTACAGCGGTGTCAATGGCTACGGCTTCGGCGAAGCCAACACCATGCTCGGCAACGAATTCGCCAACACCCTCTACGGTGCGTCGGGCAACGACGATCTCCAGGGCTATGGCGGCGACGACCTGCTGGTCGCGGGCGACGGCGATGACCGCGCCTTCGGCGGGTCCGGCGACGACACGGTCTACGGCGGGTCTGGCAATGACTATATCGGTGGCGCCACCGGGGTCGAGCCCTCGACACTGTTCGGCGGTAGCGGCGACGACACCTTCTGGGTCGACGGCGGCGAGACGCTGTTCGACGACGGTGGCGTCGACTGGGTCTATGCGGCCACCTCCTGGACCCTGGACAGCGGCTTCGAGAACTTCCGCGCAGTCGACGGCTATACCGGCGTGAACGGCTATGGTTTCGGCGCCGACAACACCATGCTCGGCAACAGCCTCGCCAACACGCTGTTCGGCAACACCGGCATCGACCTGCTCAACGGCGGTGGCGGCAATGACGTGCTCTACGGCGGCGAGGACAACGATACCGTCCAAGGCGGCGACAACGACGATGTGCTGTTCGGCGGTCTGGGCAAGGACACGCTGGACGGCAACGATGCCAATGACTCGATCTTCGGCGGCAGCGGCATCGACCATGTCTACGGCGGGTCCGGCGACGATAGTCTCAGCGGCGACAGCGGCACCGACGTCATGTTCGGCGGATCCGGCGGCGACAACATCTATGGCGGCGCCCATGCCGACACGCTCGACGGCGGTCTAGGCGACGACCAGATGTTTGGCGGTGCTGCGCAGGACACCATGACCGGCGGTAGCGGCGGCGACGTGATGTATGGCGGTTCTTCCGCCGACTTCATGCAAGGCGGGTCCGGCAACGATAGCATCTTTGGAGGCGAAGGAGGCGATGACCTCTACGGCGGTGACGGCGACGACGTCATCGTTGGCGACGACGGCATCGATCACATGTTCGGCGGTACCGGCAATGACACCTTCAGCTTCGATGCCACCGTCCTGACCTCCAACCAGGGCAGCGTCGAGGACTTCGAGGCGACGCTGTCGGGCGGCGGCGACAAGATGGCGATCCAGTTCGCCTCCGGCGTCAGCGGCGTCTTCATCGGTGATGCGGCCTTCAACAACGTGGCCGGTGAGGTGCGCTACTCCACCGGCGGCGGCGGCCGGATCGAGGTCGATGCGGACGGCAACGGCAGCACCGACTTCTTCTTCGGTCTGCCGGGTTACACCAATGCCGAGCAGTTAACCTCCACGGACTTCCTCTTCTCCTCGTAAGGGAGGTCCCTTTCCCCGATAGGCACTCCAGTTGTCGCGTATGACCGGAGTGCCGAGCGGAGGCCCCTACCCTGGTGGGGGCCTCTTCTCTTGCCCAGGCTTGCCGCAGCCCTCAGGCCTTTCTATCGTCGCCGGATCACGAATCCGGACAGGAGGACCCCTATGTCGGCAAGTTGGGCGGAGATCGAGGCGCGTCGGGAAGAGATGCGCCATTGGTACTGGTACGGCGTGCCGACCTTCTTCAAGTGTCCATGGAACGAAGACCCCAAGGCCTGCGACATCGGCCTGGTCGGGATCCCGCACAGTACCGGCAACGGCTCCACCGAGCGCGACCAGCACCTCGGCCCCCGCGCGGTCCGCCACGTCTCCGGCCGGCTGCGCCGCGCCCATCAGGCCTACCGCCTGACCCCCTGGGAGGCCTGCCGCATCCACGATCTGGGCGACGTCCCCCTGCCCCAGGCCAACAACAACGAGATCTCGGTCCAGCACATCCAGGACTATTTCGAGCATCTGGATGCGGCCGGCACGCGGCCGGTCTCTTTCGGCGGCGACCACGCGGTGACCGGGCCGATCCTGAAGGCTCTGGGCGGGCCGCAGTCGAAGCTCTCCAAGGGGAGGAAGCTCTCGCTGGTGCACTTCGATGCGCACCGCGATGACTACGACCACATGGGCCACTGGCTGGGCGCGTTGCGCTCGGCGGCGCACTGGGCGGCCTACAGCGTGCACGAGGGCCACGTCGATGCCAGCCACTCGATCCAGCTCGGCATCCGCGGCAACCCGATGAAGCCGCGCAAGGACCCGGCCGAGAGCGACACTGGCTACCGAGTCCTGCCAACCGACGAGATCGCCAAGATCGGCCTGGCCGAGACCATCCGCATCCTGCGCGAGCGGATCGGCGACAACCCGGTCTACATCTCCTTCGACCTTGACGCACTCGACCCCTGCGACGCGCCGGGCGTCGCCAACCTGGAGGCCGGCTACCGCGGCCTGCGCGCCTATGAGGCGATCGAGATCCTGCAGGGCCTGCGCGGCGCCGACATCGTGGGTGCCGACGTGGTTTGCCCCATGCCGACGGTGGACAACCCCAACCAGATCACATCGCTGACCGGCACCGTGCTGATGTTCGAGATGCTGAGCCTGATCGCCGACCGCCTGCGCAAGGACTGAACCGCACCTGGGTCAGGGCCGGTAGGAGAACCCGCTCTGACCCAGCAGCGGCGGCAGCAAGGGCTGGATGCGCTCGACCCAGCGGCAGAGCAGCGGCCGGGTCCGGCGCGGGTCGATCAGGTCGTGCACCGCAAAGTCCTCGGCGCGCGGGAAGGCCGACTGCTTGGCGGCCAGCGCCTCCTCCAGCTCGCGGCGCTTAGCATCAGGATCGGGGGCGGCGGCGATCTCGCGGTGATAGGCGACGGCAACCCCGCCCTCGACCGGTAGCGCACCGGTCTCGGCCGTCGGCCAGGCCAGTAGATAGCCGCCCGGGCCGTAATGCGCAGACTGCGCCACCCCGAAGGAGCGGCGCACCATGACCGTGGCCCAGGGCACACGGCTCATCACCGCGGTCAGTACCGCCGCGGTACCGTGACGGATCGTGGCCTCGCGTTCCGCCTTCTCGCCGATCATGAAACCGGGCTCATCGACGAAGCTGACGATCGGCAGATGGAATGTGTCGCAGAGCTCGATGAAGCGGCGCACCTTCTGCGCCCCGTCCGCCGTCATCGCCCCGGCGAGGAAGCGCCCGTCGTTGGCCCAGACCCCGACCGGCTGGCCGTTCAGCCGGGCGAGCGCGGTGATCTGGCCGCGGCCATAGCCGCCGCCGATCTCGAACAGGCTGCCCTGGTCGAGGATCAGCGCCAGCGCCTTGCGCATGTCGAAGGCGTGGCGCCGCTCGCGCGGAACGATGTCCACCAAGGCCTCCTCGCAGCGCTCGACCGGATCGTCGGAGGCATGGCAGGGCGCCAGCTCCCAGACGTTGGACGGCAGGTAGCCGAGGAAGCGGCGGATCTCCGCCAGGGCCTCGCGCTCGCCGGCGGCGACGTTGTCGACCGTACCGTTGCGGCCGTGCAGCTGCGCCCCGCCCAGTTCCTCCTTGCTCTTCTTCTCGCCCAGCGCGCGGGCGACCACGGCAGGGCCTGCGACCAGCACCTGGGCAGTATCGCGCGCCATCACCGAGAAGTGGGAGGCGACCAGGCGCGCCGCCGGCATGCCGGCCACCGGTCCCAGCGCCGCGGTCGCGACCGGCAGGCTCGCCAGGGTTTGCGCGACGGATCGGAAGCGCGGCGGGTCGTAGAGCGGCGCGCTCAGACTGCGGGCGCCGCCGGCCGAGCCGACGCTGCCCCCTGCCCCCTCGTGCAGCCGGATCAGCGGCACCCGGTATTCCAGGGCGAGCTGCTCGCTATAGACCGACTTGCGCAGACCCGCCGGCGAAGGCGAGCCGCCCTTCAGGGTAAAGTCCTCGCCGCCGACCACGCAGAGCCGCCCCTCGATGCGGCCGAAGCCGAGGACGAAGTTCGCCGGCGTCAGGCTGCCGTCCTCCTCCAGGCTCCCGGCCTGCGGCCCCATCTCCTCGAAGGAGTCGGGATCCAGCAGCGCCGCGATCCTCTCGCGGATGGTCAGCCGGCCTTTGTCGTGCTGGCGGGCGACGCCTGCCGCCCCGCCCTGCTCCAGGGCTTGTTCGCGGCGGCGCGCGATCTCTTCGATGTCGGTCTTCTCGCTCATGCCAGCGCCTTAACGCGAAAGCCGCCGCCGCCGCAAGCGCCGCTCAGCTCTTCGCACGCTCCGGCAGGACCTCTGGCGGCAGGACCAGTTCGCCACTCAAGTCTCGCAGGTCCTCTTCGCTGAGGGTCTCCTTCTCCAGCAGCACCTCAGCGCAGTGCTCCAGGGTGGGCCGATTGGCGGCCAGAATGGCGAGAGTGCGCTCGAAGACGGTATGGATGATGTCGCGCACGGCCTGGTCCATCTTCTCGGCCGTCGCCTCGCTGTAGCGCCGCTCGAGATAGCTGCCGTGCTGCTCGCCCAGGAAGGTCGGGCGGTCGTTCTCGTAGCTGGCGTAACCCAGCTCCTCGTCCATGCCGTAGCGGGCGACCATGGAGCGCGCGATGTCGGTTACCTTGGCCAGGTCGTCGGCGGCCCCGGTGGAGAGCTGGTCGAAGATCAGCTTCTCGGCCGCGCGGCCGCCCAGCAACACGGCGATCTTGTTCTCCAGTTCCTCGCGGGTCATAAGGAAGCGGTCCTCGGTCGGCCGCTGGATGGTGTAGCCCAGCGCGCCCACGCCGCGCGGGATGATCGAGACCTTGTGCACCGTCTCCAGCCCCGGCAAGGCCAGCGAAACCAGGGCGTGACCCATCTCGTGGAAGGCGACGGTGCGCCGCTCCTGCGGGTTCAGCAGGCGGTTCTTCTTCTCCAACCCGGCCACGATGCGCTCGATGGCGCGGGTCACGTCCTCCATCGAGACGGCCTTGGCCCGGCGGCGGGTGGCGAGCAGTGCCGCCTCGTTCACCAGGTTGGCTAGGTCGGCACCGGAGAAGCCGGTGGTGAGCCCAGCGATCGCCTCCGGGTCGACGTCCTCGTCCAGGATCACCTTGCGCAGGTGCACCTGTAGGATCTGCTCGCGGCCGCGCCGATCCGGGCGGTCCACCAGGATCTGGCGGTCGAAGCGCCCGGCGCGCAGCAGGGCCGGGTCCAGGATCTCCGGCCGGTTGGTGGCGGCCAGCAGCACCAGCCCGGTGCTGGGATCGAAGCCGTCCAGCTCGGCCAGCAACTGGTTCAGGGTCTGCTCGCGCTCGTCGTGGCCGCCGGCCATGGGAAAGGCGCCGCGGGCGCGGCCCAGCGCATCCAGCTCGTCCACGAAGATGATGGCCGGCGCCTTGGCACGAGCCTGCTCGAAGAGGTCGCGCACCCTGGCCGCGCCCACGCCCACGAACATCTCGACGAACTCCGAGCCGGAGATCGAGTAGAAGGGAACCCCCGCCTCGCCCGCCACCGCGCGCGCCAGCAGGGTCTTGCCGGTGCCGGGCGGGCCGACCAGCAACACACCCTTGGGAATGCGGGCGCCCAGCTTGCCGTATTCCTTGGGGTTGCGCAGGAAGTCGATGATCTCCTGCAGCTCCTCCTTGGCCTCGTCGACGCCGGCGACATCGTCGAAGCCGACCTTGGTGTCGGTCTCGACGTAGACCTTGGCCTTGCTCTTGCCGACCGCCATCATCCCACCGAAGCCCTGACGCTCGGCGAAGCGGCGCACCACGAAGAGCCAGAGTCCGAAGAACAGCAGGACCGGCAGCACCCAGGACAGCAGGTTGGTGAGCCAGGTCTGCTCCACCGCGCCGGAGAAAGGCACGCCCTTGTCGGTCAGCTCCTTGGCCAGGTCGACCTCGACCCTCTGGGTGACGAAGCCGCTGACACCATCGCGGGGCTCCTTGTACTTGCCGCGGATCTCGTTGCTACCGACCACCAGGTCGGTCAAGCGGCCCTTGTCCAGATCCTCCTCGAACTGGCTGTAGGAGATGGTCTGCACGCTGCGGCCCTGCAGCAAGAGGCTGTTCAGCAGGAAGATGCCGATCAGCGCCAGCGCCATGTACCAGAGAGTGATCTGTCGCTTCTTGTCCACCTGCACCTCCCGCGGCGCGGCCGTAGCGTCCGCCGTCCTTACCCCTCTTGTGAGTTGTCGCCACCCCCCATGGCAAGGGCCATGATCTGGCTCAAAGGTTCATTCCGGGTCGTGACGCCCAAGGAAGTCTGCGATCCCGGGCACCAGATCGGGATGCAGAGGCAGGGCCGGATCGCGGTAGGTGGCGAGCGGATCGCCCGGCCGGTCGCTCTTCAGCATGTGGGTCGCGCCGGCCAGGTCGCTGCGCTCTGCTTGCGGCATCGCCCCGACCAGGAGATCCGCATCCAGCGGCTTGACCTGGAGGTCGCGGTCGCCCTGGAGGATCAGCGCCGGACCCTGCCAGCGGTCGGCCAGGGCGACCGGGTCGTAGGCAAAGGCATCGACCATGTAACGCTGCAGGCCCGGGGAGAAGAACCCCTGCAGGGCCGGACTGACCTCGGCGTTGTCGCGCGTTTGGCCCGCCTCAAGCCCGGCGACGATCACCTCGATCTCTGCCAACAGCGGTGCCATCGCAGGCAGGGCCTGCATCTGCGCGACCAGCAGCCGGCCCATGGGGCGGCCGGAGGTGGAGAGCAGAATCAGCCCGCAGAGCGCTCCCGGCGGTGCCTCCACCGCGGCGGCCAGCGCCACCAGGCCGCCTTCGGAATGACCGGCCAGCCAGACGCAGGGAGCGAGATCCTGCGCCGCCTCCACCCAGGCCCGGGCGTCGGCTGCATAGCCCGCCACGGTCACGTCGGTTGGATCGGCGATCGCCTCACTGCTGCCGAAGAAGCCGCGCTTGTCGATCCTGATCGAGGCGATCCCCTCTTCCG
The DNA here is from genome assembly GCA_046233115.1 of Rhodospirillaceae bacterium N.6G. GTDB lineage: Bacteria > Pseudomonadota > Alphaproteobacteria > Kiloniellales > JACOMY01 > JACOMY01. The sequence goes on from JBJXHM010000005.1 coordinate 206,692, forward strand.
CCAGCGCCTCTGCCAGCAGGCGGTAGCTGTCGCTGGCAAGGCCCAGCGCCGGGGCGTTGCCATCGCGGTCGATCGGCCCGGATCCAGGCAGGATGACCAGGACATGGGCGGCACCCGGCACCGCCAGGACCTCCCCCTCCAGCGGTCCGGCCGGGCCGGGGACCTGCCGCACCTCGCCCGCCGTGGCCGGCAAGGCCAGCAACAGAAACCCCAGGATGGACGCGGCCAGACCGCGCCGTTCGATGCAGACCGCCATCGCTGTTTCCCTCTGTATTGCGAAGGACTTGCAAAAACAAGACCTAGCCCAGCTTCGGCGGCAATGGAAAGGCAGTCAGGTGGCCGGCATGGCGGACATGCGCTCGGCCACCCAGCGGTGGAAGCAATGGGTCGGGCTGTCCATCACCGGCGAGAACTTGCCACCGTCGAAGAGCGGGCCGTGACGGCCACGTTGCATGCCCTCCACGACGAAGACGTCCTCCTCGAAGACGCCGCGCCAGAGCCGGGTGTTGGCGGCCCGCATCCCGGCCCAGTCGCTGGTTCGCATGGCGTCCTCGGCATAGTAGATCTCGACATGCTCCAGGGTCCGGCCCTCGCTCAACGGCTCCAGCAAGATCGCGAAGCTGTGGTCGCGGTGCACGCCCAGCAGCAGGTTCGGGTAGAGCGCGACGTACTCGCCTGCAGCCTCCCATTTCTCTGAGAGGCCGGAGAAGCTGGCAAAGCGCTTGCCGGCCTCATCGATCATCGGCCGGTAGACCCGCGTTCCCTGACCAGAAAAGTGGTCCGGCTCTTCGATGTGATAGTGATCCTCCAGCTTGGAGTAGCTGTTGAGGCCCGGATGCACCCAGGGCAGGTGATAGCTCTCGCAGTAGTTCTCCACCGCCAGCTTCCAGTTGCAGGCGACCTCCAGGGAGAAGGAGCTGTCCGGCCCTCCATGAAACAGCGGCTGGTCGAACTCCGCCCAACGCCGGATCAGGCCGCCGGCATGCGTCTCGAAGCTGGGTGCCCGGCCGTCGACGTTGACGAAGACCACGTCCATCCAGAGGTGAGAGCGGATCTCCACCAGCCCCAACGCCTTTCGGTCGATCGCGGGATGGCTATTGACGCCGGTGCCGCCGATGTGCGGCGTACTGCGCAGCCCGCCGTCCAGCGCGTAGGCCCAGGAGTGATAGGGACAGCGGATAGCGCCACGAATCTTGGTCGGCTCTTCCACCAGGATCATGCCGCGATGCCGGCAGGTGTTCTGAAAGACCCGGACCCGGCCCTCGCGGTCGCGCACCATCAGGAGCGGCATGCCCAGCAGGCTGACCGGACGCGCATCGCCGACATCGGGCAGATCCTTGCCGAAGCCAATTGCCGCCCAGGTCGAGAAGAAGAGCCCCTTCCGTTCCTCGGCATAGACCGCCGGGTCAACATAATGTGCGTTCGGCAGACCCCGCGCCTCCTCGATGCCAGCCTTCACCCGCTCCAAAGCCTGCACCTCGACCGCCGTCATGAAACCCGCTCCCGCTTGCCTGCTCTAAAGCGCCCTGACGGCCTGCCGCCAGCCGGATCCGAGGGGTGCCGCTCCTGGTAGCAAACCAGGGTCGGCGACTATGCGGCAAGAGGCGAAAGATTCACCCGCGGTTTAGCCCACCTCAACCGCTCCGCCCTCGGCGATCAGCCAGTCGCGCAGGGTCGCGGCCTCGGCGACGAGCGGCACGTCCTTCGGCCAGGTCAGGTAGAAACTGCCCGGCGACACGATGCTGAGAGCGGTCAGCGGCTGCAACAGCCCCCGGTCGAGCAGCGGGCGGGTCAGGTTGCGCCATCCCAGACAGACGCCGTTGCCATCCTGGGCGGCCTGCAGCGCGATCATGTAGTTGTTCACCACCAGGCTGCGATCGATCGCACCGTCATGGCCAAGCACCGCGAACCAGTCCCGCCAGGTGGTCCAGCTCCCCTGCTCGCTCTGCATATGGATCAGCGGCAGACTGGCCAGTTCCTCCAAGGTCGGGCAGCCCGCCCGCTTGGCGAAGTCCGGGCTACAGAGCGGCAGGACCTCGTCGGCGAACAGCAGTGCCGCCTCTTCCTCCGGCCAGACGCCGCGGCCGTAGCGAATACGCAGGTCCATCGGTGGCAGGCCGGGACCGGTCTCCAGGTCTGAGGCATGCTGGCTCACCCTGAGGTCCGGGTGGCTGCGCCAGAACGCGGTGATCTTCGGCATCAGCCAGAGCGCCGCCATCGCAGTGGTGGAGCCGATGGTCACGCCGAAGGGCCGGGCACTGCGGCGCAAGCGATCCAGGACGGCCGCGGTCTGGCGAAAGCTGCGGGCCAGCACCTGCTGCAACTCGCTGCCGTCGGGGGTCAGCAGAATCCCCTGTGCCCGCCGCTCGAACAGGGCCAGCCCAAGATCCTGTTCCAGTGCCTTGATCTGATGACTGACCGCACCCGGGGTGACGTTCAGCTCCGCGGCGGCTTGCTTGAAGCTGCCGTGCCGGGCCGCCGCCTCGAAGGTGGCCAGCGCGGTGAGTGGCGGCAGGTTATAGTGCCGGCGCGCCATGCTCCGACCGGACTAGCCGGAGAGAAGAGACCCTAGTGCTTGTCCTTCTCATCCTTGGGGTTCCCTTCCTTGCCGGGGAGATCTTCCGAGTTCTTCTCCGACAGACGGTCCAGCAGCTTCACCGGATCGCTATCCGAGGCAGGTAGCGGGCGCGGCTCGGCCTCCTCTTCATCGGCGTTCAGGCTGCTCAATGCCTCGGCAATGTCGATTGGGCCGGTCTTGACCTGCACCACCTGGCCCTCTTCCAAGCGCAGCGAGCGATCCATGCGTTCGGCCAGGTCATAGTTGTGGGTGGCGATCAGCGCCGCCACGCCCTCGGCCTCCACCATGTTGCGCAGCAGCTTGAAGACCTCGTCGGCGGTGCTGGGGTCGAGGTTGCCGGTCGGCTCGTCGGCCAGCAGCAGCTTCGGCCGGTTCGCCAGCGCGCGGGCGATGGCGACGCGCTGCTGCTCGCCGCCGGAGAGCTTCGCCGGCCGATGCTCCAGGCGCTCGGCCAGCTTTACCTTGGTCAGCAGGTCCTTGGCCCGCTCCCGCGCCTCGCGCCGTGAGCGACCGGCGATCATCTGCGGGATCACCACGTTCTCCAGGGCCGTGAACTCGGGCAGCAGATGATGGTACTGATAGACGAAGCCGATCATGGAGCGGCGCAGAGCCGTGCGCTTGCCGTCGCGCAGCTTGGCGGTGGCCACCCCGCCGATCAGCACCTCGCCACTGTCCGGCTTCTCCAGCAGGCCGGCGATCTGCAGCAGGGTCGACTTACCCGCCCCCGAGGGGCCAACCAGCGCCACCATCTCACCCGCCTGCACCTCCAGGTCGGCGGACTTCAGGATGGTGAGGGTGCTGCTGCCCTGGCGGAAGGACTTGGCCACCGCCTGCAGGGCAAGGCCCGCCGGCTTGCTACTCATTGCGCAAGGCCACCACGGGATCGAGCCTCGCCGCCAGCCAGGCCGGCAGCAGCGGCGCCAGGAAGGAGATACCCAGCGCCATGGCCACGACCTGGCCGACCTCGTTCCAGTCCAGCCGGGCCGGCAGCTTGGTCAGGAAGTAGACAGTGGGGTCGAAGACCTGGGTTCCGGCGAGGGCCTCAACCCAGCCCTGGATCGTCTGGATGTTCAGGGTGAAGGCAACGCCGCCCGCCACGCCCAGCAGGGTTCCCAGCACCCCGATCATCGCGCCGGAGAGGAAGAAGATGCGCAGGACCATGCCGCTGGTCGCCCCCATGGTGCGCAGGATGGCGATGTCGCGCCCCTTGCCCTTCACCAGCATGTACTGGCCGGAGGTGATGTTGAAGGCGGCGACGATGATGATCAGCGAGAGGATCAGGAACATCACCGTCTTCTCGGTCTTCAGCGCATTGAAGAAGCTGGAGTTCGCGTCCTGCCAGTCCAGAGTCCGATACTCGATGCCGGCCGCGCGGCGGATCGGCACCCGCAGGCGCTCGACCTCGGTCGGGTTCTCGACGAAGACCTCGACCGCGTTGGCCTGGTCCTTCAGCCGGAAGAAGAGCTGCGCGGCATCCAGCGGCATGTACACGTAGCTGGAATCGTACTCGTACATGCCGACCTGAAACAGCGCGACCACCCGGTAGGTCTTGATCCGCGGCACCGAGCCCAAGGTGGTGACGGTGAACTCCGGCGCGATCAGGGTCAGGCCGTCGCCCACGGTGATGGCGAAGCGCTGCGCCAGCCGCGTGCCGATTGCGATCACGTCCTCGCCGGCAAAGTCGTCCAGGCTGCCGGCGACGATGCTGCTGGCGACGAGGTCGCGCGCCTTCAGGTCCTCCGGTCGCATGCCGCGCACCAGGGCCCCCGAGGCGCGGCCGTCGTCGGTGGCCATCACCTGGCCCTCGATGATCGGTGTGGCCGAGATCACGCCGGGCACCCCTTTGATCCGCTTCGAGAGCGCATCGTAGTCGCGGATCGGCTGGCTGATCCCCAGCACCGAGAGGTGGCCGTTCACCCCCAGGATCTGACCTAGCAGTTCCTGGCGGAAGCCGCTCATCACCGACATGACGACGATCAGGGTGCCGACACCGAGGAAGATGCCGACCAGCGAGAAGATCGCGACCACCGAGACGAAGCCTTCGCGCCGTCGCGCCCGCAAATAGCGCAGCGCGACATGCCGCTCGAAGGAGCCGAAGATCACGGGCGCCGCCGTCCCTTAGGCTGTGAGGCGGGCGAGCGCCGCCTCCGGCGAGAGTTCCTCGCGGCTGCCGTCGGCGCGGCGCTTCAGCTCTACCGTGCCCGACTTCACCCCGCGGGGACCGACCACGAGCTGCCAGGGCAGCCCGATCAGGTCCATCTCGGCGAACTTGGCTCCCGCACTCTCGTCGCGCTCGTCGTAGAGCACCTCCACTCCGGCCGCTTGCAGCTTGCCATAGAGCTCCTCGCAGAGCGCGGTGGTGGCTTCGTCGCTGATCCGCAGGTTGATGAGCCCCACCTTGAAGGGCGCCACCGACTCCGGCCAGATGATGCCCTGCTCGTCGTGGCTCGCTTCGATGATGGCGCCGACCAGGCGCGACACGCCGATGCCATAGGAGCCGCTGTGCACCGGCACGTTCTCGCCGTCGGGAGTCGCCACCAGGGCGCCGAGCGGGTCGGAGTACTTGGTGCCGAAGTAGAAGATGTGCCCCACCTCGATGCCGCGGCCCTCGTAGCGCCGCTCGGCCGGCACCTCGGACTCGAAGAGGGCTTGGTCATGCTTCTCGTCGGTGCGCGCATAGCGGCTGGTGTGCCGCTTCACCACGGCATTGACCGCCTCGGCGTCCTCGTAGTCGATGTTCTCGGCCAGCACGTCGTAGGTAAGGAACTCCTGATCGCAATAGACCGCGCTCTCGCCGGTATCGGCCAGGATGATGAACTCATGGCTGAGGTCACCGCCGATCGGTCCGGTATCGGCCTCCATCGGGATCGCCTTCAGGCCGAGACGCGAATAGGTCCTGAGATAGGCGATGAACATCTTCTCGTAAGATTTTTTGGCACCTTCAAAATCCAGGTCGAAGGAATAGGCGTCCTTCATCAGGAACTCGCGCCCGCGCATCACGCCGAAGCGTGGCCGGACCTCGTCACGGAATTTCCACTGGATGTGATAGAGGCTGCGCGGCAGGTCGCGGTAGGTCTTCACCGAATTGGCGAAGATGTCCGTGATCAGCTCCTCGTTGGTCGGCCCGTAGAGCATGTCGCGCTCGTGCCGATCCTTGATGCGCAGCATCTCCTTGCCGTAGTCGTCGTAGCGGCCCGACTTGCGCCAGAGGTCGGCCGACTGGATGGTCGGCATCAGCACCTCCTGCGCGCCGCAGCCGTCCTGCTCCTCGCGCACGATCTGCTCGATCTTCTTCAACACGCGGAAGCCCAGCGGCAGCCAGGAATAGATTCCTGCGGAGGCCTGACGGACCATGCCGGCCCGCAGCATGTAGCGGTGCGAGAGAATCTCCGCTTCTGCCGGCGTCTCCTTCATGGTCGGCAGAAAATAGCGGGAACGGCGCATGGGGAAACCTCTGCGAAGCAAAAAGGGGAGAAGGCCCATCCGGCCTTCAGGAGGCCGGAGAATAGGTAACCCGGCCCGGCTTGTCCATTGATGGCGCACGGCTTCCTCTTGATCGGACCGCATCCTTGGCGAGCGGCGCAATCCTGGGCCTCGACCTCGCCTGTTTCCTCCGCGGCCCGGCTGCGATAAGGAGAATTGCATGCTGAAGAATGAATGCAGTCGGGCAATAGCGGCCATCTCCGACTGCGGGAGGCCAGCGACGTGAACGACGAGGAACCGGACGAGCGCGGCGAGACCATCCCGACCAACCTGCGTCTGCTTCTGGTGCTGGAGGAGATCGCGGCCTGCGGCGAGCCGATCACGCCGACCGACGTGAACCAGAGGATCGGACTGCCGAAGCCGACCATCCATCGTCTCTTCGCCACCCTGGAGGCCGAGGGCTTCCTGCAGCGCGAGGTCGACGGCCGTTCCTACTCTCCCGGTCCCCGCCTCTATCGTCTTGCCACCGGCGTGCTCTCCTCGGTCCGGCTGCGCACCGCGCGCCTGGCGGTCCTGCGCTCCCTCTCGGAAAGCCTGGGCGAGACCTGCAACCTGGCGATCCCCGACCGCGAAGGCATGACCTACATCGACCGGGTCGAGACCAAGTGGCCGCTGCGCATCCAGCTTCCGGTCGGCAGCCGGATCCCCTTCCACTGCACCGCGAGCGGCAAGCTCTATCTCAGCAGTCTGCGCAAGCCGCAGCTCGACCGCCTCCTAGAGTCGATCACGCTCGACGCCTTCACCCCCGCCACCGTCACCGACAAGGTCAGGCTGCTGGGCGAGATCGAGGAAACGCGCCGCCAAGGCTATGCCCGCGACGCAGAGGAGTACATGGAAGGCATGATCGCACTGGCCGTTCCGGTGCGCGACAGCCATAAGCGACTTTTGGCCACGCTTTCTCTACACGCGCCGGTGCACCGCATGAGCCTGCCGATTGCCGTCCGGCATCTGCCCCGGATGCAGGCCGCAGCCGCGGAAATGGAGCGGCTGCTCAGCTAGCGCTGCCGCTTTTTCGGGCAGTCCACCGCCTTACCGCCTCCTCCAGAGCGTACAAGCCGATAAACGTCCGCCATATCCGAGATCCGAATCAATTTTTGATGACGCGGGGCTAAAGCTCGTGTATCACTATGTCGCGTACTCGTTTGGAGCGGCTCCCGCAGCCGCCACCCGAGTTCCGGGAGGAAAAGAGGCCTAAGCGGGCCAAGCATTGTGAGCCGGACCTTGGTCCGGCTCTTTTGCTGTCAGCTTCCCAGACGCTCCTCGTTTTTGCTGCAGTGCAGCAAAATGCTTTTCGGGGAGTAGGTCATTGGTTCTGACCTTTTAAAATCCCTTAGATTCATTTCTCGATCTCTGTCGATTACCGCCGCGGCAGCACGGCGACGGACCGGCTCCGGCAGTCTTTTCTTTCAAGTTCCGCACAGGTCCGAGGCTTGAGATCCTTGTCTAGGCAAAGTCTGACCTCGCTGAGACCTTTCTTTGTGCAGACCAGTGACAGCCCTTGTTCGGAGACGTCGGGGTTCAAGGCCAAGAAGGCGGCCTCGATCTCCTGCGCCGATAGGCGCAAATCCCCTGCCGGATCGGAGAAGAGCTTGGGAACGGCAATCGAAGTGAAGGCCCGGCGCGACAGCTCGAAGTAGTCCTCCGCCGGGATACCGGCGCACTGCCCGTGCTTGCGCCACTGATAGCGCACCAGGCCTTCGGACGGCATGATGTCCAGCATGTCGGCAACCGTCGCGGCGCTGGGACCTGCCTCATCGAACGGGCAGTAGGAAGGGTACCCCCTGTCGTACTGCGGCCAGAGACCGTGCAGCACGAAGCCGAAGGGGAAGCCTGAATCGCACTGCAGCGGGCTGCGGCCGGGCGCGACCGAGGCGCAGTAGCTGGGCGACCAGGAAAGCGCCAGGACGTAGAAGTCGAAGCGGCCGGGCTCCTCCCCCTCCCCGCGCGCCGCAAGCGGCAGCAGCAGGGCGAAGAGCAGCGCGGCCAGCCGGCGCATCAGCCGCTCCGCATCCAGGCGGGGTCTTGCGCTGCGATCTCTGCGAAGACCGGACAGTCCTCGCGATGCGCGCCGGGCAGGTAACCACTGGACATCAGGAACTCGCCGACGATTTCACCGCCGGTGAAGAGAAACCGCTTCTTGAACAGCTTGACCCAGTCCGCCTTGTCGAGCGGATGATGAAGATCGAGCCAGGCCTTGAAACCACCGTGGCTGTCGCGCAGTGCCTGGATGCGCCGGGCGTTCTCGATCGCCGCATTCACCTTCAGGCGGTTGCGGATGATGCCGGCGTCGCTCAGCAGGCGCGCTCGATCGTTCTCGTCGAAGGCTGCCACCCGGTCGACGTCGAAACCGGCGTAGGCAGCCTGGAAGGCCTCGCGCTTCTTCAGGATGGTGAGCCAGGAGAGGCCGGCCTGATTGATCTCCAGCACCAGCCGCTCGAAGAGCCCGGCTTCGCTGTCGATGGGAAAGCCGTACTCCCGGTCGTGATAGGGCCCGTGCCAGGGATGGCCGGGCGCAGAATCGCAATAGCCGCTCATTGCGCTCGGCCCTCTCGGTTCGGCCTGATCTAGTAGTCAGGCCCTGGCTTGAAGGATATCAGATCGCTCTCGACCAGCCAGTAGACGCCGGCGAAGATCACCGCGGAGATGATCGTGGTCGCCAGGATCTTGCGCCAGAGCATCGGCTTCTCGGGCGCGGACGAGGCATGTCCGATCTCTGTCTCCTCCGGCGGCTTGGCGCCCCAGGGAAGAACGGCAAAGATGACCACCCACCAGATGATGGTGTAGGTCAGGATCATTGTGGGCCAGGCCATGGTGCGAACGTCCTAGGCCTGCTCCAGCTCCACCAGGGTGCCGCAGAAGTCCTTCGGATGCAGGAAGAGGACCGGCTTGCCGTGTGCGCCGATCTTCGGCTCGCCGTCGCCCAGCACGCGCGCGCCCTCGGCCTTGAGCTTGTCGCGCGCGGCCAGGATGTCGTCGACCTCATAGCAAACGTGGTGCATGCCGCCGGCGGGGTTCTTGTCGAGGAAGGACTGGATCGGCGACTTGTCGCCCAGCGGGTGCAGCAGCTCGATCTTGGTGTTCGGTAGCTCGACGAAGACGACCGTGACGCCATGATCAGGCTCCGGGTTTGGCCCGGACACCTTGGCCCCCAGGGTCTCCCGATACATCGCCGAAGCCTTCTCCAGGTCCGGCACGGCAATGGCGACGTGGTTCAAGCGACCGATCATCTCTTTCTCGTCCTCTTCTTTTCAAATCCCGGACCGGCCCTTGCGTCGGAGTCCAGAACGGCTGTCGGCTTCCTCCAATGTGGCACGCCCGGCCGATGTCGCAAGGCCCCTGCCCTGCGCCCTAACGCGGCGCCCGGCAAGCTCAGACCCGGACCAGGTGGACCTCGACCGTCACCTTCTTGCCGATCGTCGCCTGGACCCGGCGACGCAACAGGAGGCGCAGATGCTCGTGCAGCCGCTCATCGTCCCGGCGGATCGCCTTGCGGGCCTCGTAGCAGCCCTCCTCAGCGGCCTCGACCAGGTCTTCGACCTCTTCCTCCGACAGCCCGAGGCCACGCTCGGTGATCTTCGGCGGCGCCAGCAGCTCGCCGTCCTGCTCGACCACGATACTGGCCATGACCACACCGTTGCCGGAGAGGCGGTTGCGCTCCTTCAAGGCCACCGCATCGACCGGTAGCAGGCGGGTTCCGTCCAGCGCCAGCCGCCCGGAGGGTACGCGCTCGATGATGCCGGCATCCTCCGGCGGCGCCAGACGCACGACCTGACCGTTACCGCCGACGATGGCCTGCGGCACCTGGCAGGCCCTGGCCAGCTCGGCATGCGCGCGCAGGTGCTGCGGCTCGCCATGCACCGGCACCGCGATGCGCGGGCGCACCCACTGGTACATCTGGGTCAGCTCCTCGCGCGCCGGATGGCCGGAGACGTGGACGAAGACCTCGTCGTCGGTCAGCACGGTGACGCCCAGCGCGCGCAGCCCCTCCTGCAGGCGCTGGATCGGGCGCTCGTTGCCGGGGATGACGCGGGAGGAGAAGATCACCGTATCCTCCGGCTCCAGCACGATGTGGCGGTGCTCGCCGCGCGCCATCCGCGGCAGGGCGGCGCGCGGCTCGCCCTGGCTGCCGGTGGCCAGGATCAGCACCTCCTCGCGCGGCAGGTAGCCGACCTCCTCCTCGCTGATCAGCGGCGCCGGCGCGTCGAGATAGCCGGTCAGGGTCGCAGCCTCGTAGATCCGCTTCATCGAGCGGCCGACCAGACAGACCCGCCGCCCGGCGCGCTTGGCCGCCACCATGGCGCTTTCCAGCCGGGCGACATTGGTGGCGAAGCAGGCGACCAGCACCCGGCCGCGCGCCTCCTTCACCAGCTGGGTCAGGTTCTCGCGCACCTCCGCCTCGGAGCCTGACGCGCCCTCGACCATGGCGTTGGTGGAATCGCCGACCAGTGCCAGCACGCCCTCCTCGGCCAGCGCCTGCAGGGCGGCCTCGTCGAAGTCGTCACCGACCAGCGGGTCGGGGTCGATCTTCCAGTCGCCGGTGTGCAGCACCGTTCCCAGCGCCGTGCGGATCACCAGGGCGTTGGGCTCCGGGATGGAGTGGGTCAGCGAGATCAGCTCGATGTCGAAGGGGCCGAGGGTGAAATGACCGGAAAGCGGGATCTCGTGCAGTTCGACCTCGCCCAGCAGCCCGACCTCGGCCAGCTTGCGACGCAGCAGTTCCGCAGTGAAGGGCGTCGCATAGATCGGGCAGCGCAGCCGCGACCAGAGGTAGGGCACGGCGCCGATATGGTCTTCGTGCCCATGGGTCACCACCAGGCCGATCAGGTGGTCGCGGCGCTCCACGATGAAGCCCGGGTCGGGCATCAGCACCTCGATCCCCGGCAGGCTGCCGTCCTCCGGAAATGTGATCCCCAGATCCACCATCAGCCAGACACCGTCATGCCCGTAGAGATTGAGGTTCATGCCGATCTCACCCGTCCCGCCGAGCGGCAGGAAGATGAGCTGATCGGCACCCGGAGCCGGATCGAGTTCCCTGCTCATCGAGCAAGCGCGAACTGGTAGAGGATGTAGAGGCCGCGGAGGGTCAGCTCGTGGTCCACATGGTCGATCGCATCGGTGGCGCCGTGGAAGAGCGGCGCCAGGCCGCCGGTGGCGACCACGGTCATCGGCTCGCCGTACTCCTCGACGATGCGCTTCACCATGCCCTCGATCAGGCCGATGTAGCCCCAGAAGATGCCGGACTGCATGGCCGGCACGGTGTCATGACCGATCACCCGCTGCGGCTTCTCGATCGGAATTCGCGGTAGGTGCGCCGCGCCGCTGTAGAGGGCGTCGAGCGATAGATTGATACCGGGCGAGATGGCACCGCCGTGATAGCTGCCGTCGGCCGCCACCACATCGAAAGTCGTTGCCGTCCCGAAGTCGACGATGATCAGCGGGCCGCTGTAGCGGGCATGCCCGCCGATGGCATTGGCGATGCGGTCGTCGCCCAGGCGATCCGGTCGATCCAGATGGATCTTCAGCGGATAGTCGGCCGCCACGCCCTTGACGGTGAAGGGTGGCCCGCCGATGTAGCGCTCGCAGAGACGGCGCAGGTTATAGTCGGCGGCCGGGACCACGTTGCTCAGGATCACGCCGTTGATCTCGGCCTCGGCGAAGCCGTCCAGGGTCATGAGCTGGGTCAGCCAGACGGCATACTCGTCGGCGGTGCGGCGCGGGTCGCTGGCAGCCCGCCAGCGCCCCTTCACCGTCTCGCCGTCCATCAGCGCAAAGACGCAGTTGGTATTGCCGGAGTCAATGGCCAGGAACATGGCGCGCTCCTTCCGGGAAAAAGACCTCGCCGGCGGCGATGGCGCGGGGTTGCGCCTCGCCCGGCAGGGCGAGCAGCAGGTTGCCGTCCAGCGCCAGGTCCTCGAAGCGCCCCTCCAGCACACGGCCGTCGGCCAGGCGTGCGGCCAGGGTGCGGCCGAGGCCGGCCGCGGCAGCCTTCCAGTCCGGACGCAGGGCGGCGAAGCCCTCGCTGTCGAAGCTGGCACGGCGCAGAGCGAAGGCACTGGCCCAGGCGGTGGCGAGGGTCTCGGCCGGCGGCGGGCTCATCAGTGCCGACAGCGCGATGGCCGGATAGGGCGTGTCGTCCGGCGCCCAGGCCAGGTTGACCCCGATGCCGATGATCAGCCACTCGGCCCGCCCCTGCGCGTCGCTACGGCTCTCCAGCAGCAGGCCGGCCAGCTTGGCACCATCCAGCAACAGGTCGTTCGGCCACTTCAGCGAGAGACGTCCGGTGAGCTCGGCATAGGCCGACAGGCAGTCGTGCAGCGCCAGGCCCGCGACGAAGCCCAGCAGGGCCGCCTGTTGCAGGCTCTGACGCGGCCGCAGCAGGGCGGAGAGCGCGAGGTTGCCGGACGGCGTCGCCCAAGCCCGGCCACGTCGGCCACGCCCGGCGGTCTGCTCGTGAGCCAGGATCAGGGCTCCGTCGGCAGCGCCGGCCTGGGCCTGGCGCTCCGCCTCGCTCATGGTGCTGTCAACCCGCTCGAACTGGATCAGCCGGTAGCCCGCTGGTAGCCCCTGGCCGCTCCCGGTCATTTTCCGAAGAGCGAAGCCGCGGCGGCAGCCGCACCGGAGGTGAGCGGATCGGGAATCACCACCAGCAGCAGCATGGCCAGGCTGGAGAGACCGATCACCAGGCTCACCTCACGCGGCACCTGCTTGTCGAAAGGCTCGGCCGCCTCGTCGAACCACATGATCTTGACGATGCGCAGGTAATAGAAGGCCGCCACCGCCGAGGTCAGCACGCCCAGCACCGCCAGGGTGTAGAGCCCCGCCTCCACCGCCGCCTGGAAGACGTACAGCTTGCCGATGAAGCCCGCGAGCGGCGGAATTCCGGCCAGCGAGAACATCAGGATGGTCAGGGCCACCGCCAGCACCGGCTGGTTCGAGAAGAGCCCGCTGAGATCGTCGATGTTCTCCACCAGGCGTCCGTCGCGGCGCATCAGAAGGATGCAGCCGAAGGTGCCCAGGGTCATGACCATGTAGATCGCCAGGTAGACCATCACCGCGACCGTGGCCTCCTCGGTGCCGGCGGCCAGGCCCACCAGGGCATAGCCGACATGGCCGATCGAGCTGTAGGCCATCAGGCGCTTGATGTTGGTTTGCCCGATGGCGGCGAAGCCACCCAGCGCCATGGAGGCGATGGAGACCACCACGATGATCTGCTGCCACTGCACCAGCAGGCCGAGGAAGGGATCCAGCAGCACCCGCATCAGCAGAGCGAAGGCGGCAACCTTGGGCGCGGCCGCGAAGAAGGCGGTGACCGCGGTCGGCGCGCCCTCGTAGACGTCCGGCGTCCACATGTGGAAAGGCACCGCCGAAATCTTGAAGCAGAGCCCAGCCAGCAGGAACACCAGGCCGACGATCAGGCCGATCGAGGGCGCCTGGTCCAGCGCGGCCATGTCGGTGAAGACCTGCCCCAGTCCCTGGAAGGAGGTGGTGCCGGCGAAACCGTAGATCATCGAAGCGCCGTAGAGCAGCATGCCCGAGGAGAGTGCACCCAGGACGAAGTACTTGAGGCCGGCCTCCGAGGACTTGACGTTGTCGCGCTTCATCGCGGCGACGACGTAGAGCGCCAGGCTCTGCAACTCCAGGCCCATGTAGAGGCTGATCAGGTCGTTCGCCGAGATCATCAGCATCATGCCGAGCGTGGCGAAGATCAGCAGCACCGGGTACTCGAAGATCGCCATCTGCTCGCGGCGCATGAAGTCGTGGCTCAGCACCAGCGAGAAGCCGGCGCCGATCAGCACCAGGAGCTTCATGAAGTTGCCGAAGGGCTCGACCACGAAGAGCCCGCCGAAGGCGACCTCGCGCGTGCCGAAGGAGAAGAGGATGTCCAGGCCCGCCAGCACGATGGCGATGACGCAGAGCCACAGCAGGTTGGCCGCCTTGGCGCGCCCGAAGAAGGCGCCGACCATCAGGATCCCAAGCCCGGCCAGCGCCAGGATGAGCTCCGGGAGCGCGAGGAGAAGATCGTTGCCGATAGAGGTCGTCATTCCTGCCTCCTAGCGCCCGAGCAGCGCCAGCAGCGAGGGTGCCTGCGCCTCCAGCAATGCGGTCTGATAGCGCTCGACCAGGAGCTGGACCGAGGGTCCGATGATCTCCAGGAAGCTCGCCGGATAGATGCCCATCCAGAGCACCAGGGCGATCAGCGGGGCGAAGATCACCCGCTCACGCCAGTTCATGTCCAACAGGCGCTTCAGGTCGGGCTTGGTCAGCACGCCGAAGATGATGCGCCGGTAGAGAAAGAGCATGTAGGCAGCACCCAGCACCATGCCGCTGGCCGCCAGCAAGGCCACCCAGCTGCTCGCCTGGAAGGCGCCGACGATCACCAGGAACTCGCCGACGAAGCCGCTGGTCCCCGGCAGGCCGACCGATCCGAGCATGAAGACCATGAACACCAGGGCATAGGCCGGCATGTTGTTGGCCAACCCCTCGTAGCGGTCGATGTCGCGGGTGTGCAGGCGGTCGTAGACCACGCCGACGCAGAGGAAGAGCGCCGCCGAGACCACGCCGTGCGACAGCATCTGGAACATCGCGCCCTCGATGCCCTGCTGGTTCAGGGTGAAGATGCCGAGGGTGACGAAGCCCATGTGCGCGACCGAGGAATAGGCGATCAGCTTCTTCATGTCCTGCTGCGCCAGCGCCACCAGCGAGGTGTAGATCACCGCGACGACGGAGAGGAAGAAGATCAGCGGAATGAAGAACTCAGTCCCCTGTGGCATCATCGGCAGCGAGAAGCGCAGGAAGCCGTAGCCGCCCATCTTCAGCAGCACGCCGGCCAGGATCACCGAGCCCGCCGTCGGCGCCTCGACGTGGGCGTCGGGCAGCCAGGTGTGCACCGGCCACATCGGCATCTTCACCGCGAAGGAGGCGAAGAAGGCGAGCCAGAGCCAGACCTGCATCGAGCCCGGCATGTTCGCCGTCTCCATCAGGGTCGGGATGTCGCTGGTGCCCATGTAGAACACGATGGTCAGCACCGCGATCAGCATCAGCAGCGAGCCGGCGAGCGTGTAGAGGAAGAACTTGAAGGCCGAATAGACCCGGCGCGGGCCGCCCCAGACGCCGATGATCAGGAACATCGGGATCAGCACGGCCTCGAAGAAGATGTAGAAGAGGATGATGTCCAGCGCCGCAAAGGTGCCGACCATCAGGGTCTCCAGCACCAGGAAGGCGATCATGTACTCCTTCACGCGCTTCTTGATCGAGTCCCAGCTCGCCAGCACGCAGAGCGGTGTCAGCAGGGTCGAGAGCAGCACCAGCGGCATCGAGATGCCGTCGACGCCGACCTTGTAGATCAGCCCCAGGTCCGGCAACCAGACGGTCTGGTCGACGAACTGGAAGTCCGCCGTCCCGCGCTCGAAATTGAACCAGATGAAGAGCGACAGCAGGAAGGTGATGATCGAGGTCCAGAGCGCCATGTAGCGGGCGTTCCGCGCCACGGTCTCCTCGTCCCCCCGAATCAACAGGATGAACAGCGCGCCCACCAGCGGCAGGAAGGTCACGATCGATAGCAAAGGCCAGCTCATGGCGATCTCTTCTTTCCCCTTGCGCTCGTCTCGGCCGCCTACGTGGCCACGTACCAGGTGATGAACACCACGACGCCGATCAGCATGGCAAAGGCGTAGTGGTAGACGTAGCCGCTCTGCAGCGCGACGGCCCGGCGGGCGACCTGCAGGGTCGTCGCCGCGATCCCGTCCGGCCCCAGGGCGTCGATGGTCTTCTGATCCCCGTTGATCCAGAGGCCCCGACCCAGCACCTGCGCCGGACGCACGAAAATCCGGTCGTAGAGCTCGTCGAAGTACCACTTGTTCAGCAGGAAGAGGTACAGACCGCGGAGGTTGGTCGCCAGGCTACGCGGCAGGCTGGGCTGCACCATGTAGGCATAGTAGGCCAGCAGGAAGCCAAGCGGTCCGGCCAGGAAGGGCAGCAACTTGACCCAGGCAGCCACGTGATGCGCGGCCTGAACCGTGTCGTGCTTTGACACGATGGCAGCACCCCAGAAGTCCGCCCGCCCCTCGCCGACGAAGAAATAGTAGCCGATCATGCCGGCGAAGACCGCCCCGAAGGCCAGCACCACCAGCGGCAGGATCATCACCCGCGGCGATTCGTGGGCATGCGCGTAGGTCTCCGGAATGGCCGGCTTGCCGTGGAAGGTCATGAAGATCAGGCGGCCGGAATAGAGCGCGGTCAGCACCGCCGCGATCACGCCCATCCAGTAGGCGAAGACGCCCTGCCCGGTGTGCGCGGCGAAGGCCGCCTCCAGCACCATGTCCTTGGAGTAGAAGCCGGCGAAGCCGATGTCCCAGAGCCCGATCATGCCGAGCGGCAGGCCGATGCCGGCCAGCGCCAGCGATCCGACCCACATGTAGGTGTAGGTGATCGGGATCTTCTTCCACAGGCCGCCCATGCGCCGCATGTCCTGCTCGTGGTGCATGGAGTTGATCACGCAGCCCGCACCCAGGAACAGCAGCGCCTTGAAGAAGGCGTGCGTGGTCAGGTGGAACATGGCCGCCGAATAGGCCGAGACGCCGGCGGCGAAGAACATGTAGCCCAGCTGCGAGCAGGTCGAATAGGCGATGACCCGCTTGATGTCGTTCTGGGCAAGCCCGATGGTCGCCGCGAAGAAGCAGGTGATGGCGCCGACGTAGGTCACCACCTCGCGGGCGACATAGGCCTCCTCGAACAGCGGCGAGAGACGGCAGACCATGAAGACGCCGGCCGTCACCATGGTGGCGGCATGGATCAGGGCAGAGACCGGGGTCGGACCCTCCATGGCGTCAGGCAGCCAGGTGTGCAGGCCGAGCTGCGCCGACTTACCCATGGCGCCGATGAACAGCAGGATGCAGAGGATCTCCAAGGCCGGCGCGGTGATGCCGAACACGGTGATGCTCCGCTCGGCCTCGGCCGCGGCATTGGGGAAGATATCGACGAAGTCGACCGCGCCGAACAGCAGGAAGATGCCGGCGATACCGAGCGCGAAGCCGACGTCGCCCACCCGGTTCACCAGGAAGGCCTTCATCGCCGCCGCGTTGGCCGAGGGCTTCTCGTACCAGAAGCCGATCAGCAGGTAGGAGGCGAGACCGACGCCCTCCCAGCCGAAGAACATCTGCACCAGGTTGTCGGCGGTCACCAGCATCAGCATGAAGAAGGTGAACAGCGACAGGTAGGACATGAACCGCGGGATCGACTTGTCCTCGGACATGTAGCCGATCGAGTAGAAGTGCACGACGGTCGAGACGACGGTCACGACCATCATCATCACAACCGAGAGGCTGTCGACCTTGATCGCCCAGGAGAGCTTGAAAGCCCCGCTCTCGAACCAGGTGAAGAGCGGCGTGACCCAGGCCTCCTCCCCGCCCAGCGGCACCCGCGCGAAGAGGATCAGCGCGAAGAGGCAGGACAGCACCATCAGGATACAGGTCACCAGCTGCGCGCCACGATCGCCCAGCGAATGCCGGAAGAAGCCGGCGATGATGGCCCCGATCAGCGGCAGGAAGACAACGGCAGCATCCATCGGGCTAGCCCTTCATCATGTTGATGTCTTCCACCGCAATGGAGCCGCGGTTCCGGAAGTAGACGACGAGAATGGCGAGGCCGATGGCGGCCTCGGCTGCGGCCACGGTCAGGATGAACATGGCGAAGACCTGTCCGACCAGGTCGCCCATGTGGGTCGAGAAGGCCACCAGGTTGATGTTGACCGCAAGCAGCATCAGCTCGATCGACATCAGGATGACGATGACGTTCTTGCGGTTCAGGAAGATGCCGAAGATCCCCAGGGTGAAGAGGATCGCGGCAACCACCAGATAGTGGGTGAGGCCGATGGCTTCGGGCATGGCGTCAGACCCCGCTTCCTGTGGGCACGTCTTTGATCTCGATGGTGTCCTTGACCGGGCGCTGGATCTGCTTGGCGATCGACTGCTTGCGCACGCCCTCGCGGTGGCGAAGGGTCAGCACGATGGCACCGATCATCGCGACCAGCAGCACCAGGCCGGCGATCTGGAAGAGATAGGCGTAGTCGGTATAGAGGATCCGGCCCAGCGCCAGGGTGTTGCTGACCTCCGAAGGCACCGGCGTCGGCCGCTCGACCAGGCCGGCGGCCTCGGGTGCCACCACCCAGGCGCCGACCACGGCGGCCAGCTCGACGAAGAGGATCAGCCCGATCAGCCCGCCGATCGGCAGGTACTGCAGGAAGCCCTGCCGCAGCTCCACGAAGTTGATGTCCAGCATCATCACTACGAAGAGGAAGAGCACCGCCACTGCGCCGACGTAGACCACGACCAGGATCATGGCCAGGAACTCGGCGCCCATCAGCACGAAGAGGGCGGCCGAATTGAAGAAGGCCAGGATCAGGAAGAGCACCGAGTGCACCGGGTTGCGGGCCGAGATCACCATGACCGCCGAGGCGATGGTGATGGCCGAAAAGAGATAGAAGGCTATTGTCTCGACAATCATCGGACCCCCTCGCGGCACCGGTCGTCGCTGCTATCCGGTCCCGCCAATGTCAACACGCTCGGCACGGCTCTCGTCCCCTCCCTTTCAGTCGACCCCACCGCCCTAGCGGTAGGGCGCATCCTTCTCGAGGTTGAGCGCGATCTCGTATTCCCAGCGGTCGCCGTTATCCAGCAGGCGTTCCTTGTTGTAGAAGAGCTCCTCGCGGGTCTCGGCAGAGAACTCGAAGTTCGGCCCTTCGACGATGGCGTCCACCGGGCAAGCCTCCTGGCAGAAGCCGCAGTAGATGCACTTGGTCATGTCGATGTCGTAGCGCGTGGTGCGGCGGCTGCCGTCGGCACGCGGCTCGGACTCGATGGTGATCGCCTGGGCCGGACAGATCGCCTCGCAGAGCTTGCAGGCGATGCAGCGCTCCTCGCCATTGGGATAGCGGCGCAGCGCGTGCTCACCGCGGAAGCGCGGCGACAGCGGCCCCTTCTCGTAGGGGTAGTTCAGCGTGACCTTGGGCTTGAAGAAGTAGCGCAAGGTCAGACTCATCCCCGACAGCAGCTCGCCGAGCAGCAGACTGCGAAAGCCGTGGGTTATTGCCGACATTGCTCCAAACCTTTCTCACAGCGGCGGGACCGGCCCTCGGCCCCGCGATTGGACCCCGAATGAGCGCGACTCACGCGCCGCCTGCCGTCGGCAGCCAGCCGAAGGCGACCAGCGCACCGGCGGTGATCACCAGCCAGATCAGCGACAGCGGCAGGAAGACTTTCCAGCCCAGCCGCATGAGCTGGTCGTAGCGGTAGCGCGGGAAGGTCGCGCGGACCCAGAGGAAGCAGAACAGCACGAAGCCGATCTTCAGCAGGAACCAGAAAACACCCGGGATCCAGGTGAAGGGTGCGATCCCGAAGGGCGCCAGCCAGCCGCCGAGGAACAGGATCGAGGTGATCGCGCTCATCAGGATCATGTTCGCGTACTCTCCCAGGAAGAAGAGCGCGAAGGACATCGAGGAGTACTCGACGAAATAGCCGGCCACGATCTCCGACTCGCCTTCCGGCAGGTCGAAGGGGGCGCGGTTGGTCTCCGCCAGCACCGAGATGAAAAAGACCACGAACATCGGCAGCAGCGGGATGCAGTACCAGAGGTCCTGCTGCGCGTTCACGATGTCGGTGATGTTGAGCGAGCCGCTGCAGAGGATGACGGTCACGATGACGAAGCCCATCGAGACCTCGTAGGAGACCATCTGAGCGGCCGAGCGCAGGGCACCGATGAAGGGATACTTCGAGTTCGAGGCCCAGCCCGCCATGATCACGCCGTAGACGCCCAGCGACGAGATCGCGAAGAGGTAGAGCACGCCGACGTTGATGTCGGCGATCACCCAACCGGCATCGACCGGGATCACCGCCCAGGCGATCAGCGCCAGGGTGAAGGTCAGCATCGGCGCCAGCAAGAACACAACCCGGTTGGCGCCTGCCGGCAGGATGGTCTCCTTGAACAGCAGCTTCAGACCGTCGGCGAAGGGCTGCAGCAGGCCGAAGGGACCGACCACGTTGGGGCCCTTGCGCAGCTGCATCGCCGCGATCACCCGCCGCTCGGCCAAAGTCAGATAGGCCACCGCCACCAGCAGCGGCACCACCAGCGCCAGAATAGAAAGGATGATCAGGATGGTCGGCCAAGCGTAGCCGGACCAGAAACCGAGCTCAGCCATGGGTGCCCGTCGCCTCCCCCGTCTCTGCGCCGCCCACGAAGGTCGCGCTGCACTCCGCCATCACGGTCGAGGCGCGACTGATCGGATCGGTTCGGTAGTAGTCCTGGATGCTGGAGACCAGCGGTGCGGCGTCCAGCGGCCCCTCGCTGCCGAAGCTACCCCAGGCACCGGCGACCTGGCGGTCGAGTTGCCCGAAGCGCGGGTTGGTCTCGATCAAGAGCTTACGCAACGCACCGATGTTGTCGAAGGGCAGCACCTTCTTCAGCCGGCCCGAGAGCGCCCTGAGAACGGTCCAGTCCTCGCGCGCGTCACCCGGCGGGAAGACCGCCAAACGGCCGAGCTGCACCCGGCCCTCGGTGTTGACGTAGGTGCCGTTCTTCTCGGTGTAGGCAGCACCCGGCAGGATCACGTCGGCGCGCTTGGCGCCGGCGTCGCCGCTGTGGCCCTGGTAGATTACGAAGGCCTTGCCCAGGCGGCTGGTGTCGATCTCGTCGGCGCCCAGCAGGTAGACCAGGTCGATCTCGCCGGACTTGCAGCCGCCGAGGATGCCCTCGACGTCGCGCCCGCCGTCCTGCGGCAGGAAGCCCATCAGCAGGCCAGCCACGCGGGCGGCTGCCGTGTGCAGGACGTTGAAGCCGTTCCAGCCCTCCGGCGCGCCCTCACCGACCATGCCGGTCTGCTCGGCCACCTTGCGGGCCAGCGCCAGGATCGCAGCGCCGTCGGCACGGGCCAGCGCCCCCTGCCCCAGGATCAGCATCGGCCGCTCGGCCTTGGCCAGGACCTCGGCGAAGTCGCCCTCGCCGCGGGCCAGCGCGGCCAGGGCCTCGGGGCCCTCGCCCAGGTGGCTGTAGCTGTAGGTCAGGTCGGGCTTGGGCCCGATCACCCCGACCGCCAAGCCGCCGCGCAGGCTGCGCTTGCGCAGGCGGGTGTTGATCAGCGGCGCCTCCCAGCGCGGATTGGTGCCGATCAGCAGCACCGCATCGGCCTCCTCGGCCGCGGCAATGCCGGTGTTGAAGAGGTAGCCGCCCTCCGGCCCGCCGTCGGGGCCGGCGGCCAGCTTGGCGCCGTCCTGGCGACAGTCCAGGTTGGCCGAGCCCAGCGACAGCATCAACAGCTTCAGCGCCAGCATCGATTCCGCGTCGCAGGTGTCGCCGGCGATCGCCGCCATCCGCTCGCCCCCCGCCGCGGTCACCTTGTGAGCGATGGCGTCGAAGGCCTCGTCCCAGCTACAGGGTTGCAGCTTGCCATGAGCATCGCGCAGGTAGGGCCGGTCGAGCCGGGCCTTCTTAAGGCCGTCGATGGCATAGCGCGACTTGTCGGCCAGCCACTCCTCGTTCACCTCCTCGTGCAGCCGCGGCAGCACCCGCAGGATGTCGCGGCCGCGGGCGTCGATCCGGATGTTGCTGCCGACCGCGTCCATCACGTCGACCGTGTTGGTCTTGCGCAGTTCCCAGGGGCGCGCGTGGAAGGCATAGGGCCGCGCGGTCAGCGCGCCCACCGGGCAGACGTCGATCAGGTTGCCGGACAGCTCGCTGTTGATCGCGCGCTCCAGGGTGGTGATCTCGGCGTGCTCGCCACGGTTCACCAGGCCGATCTCCTCGACGCCGGCGATCTCGGTGGCGAAGCGGACGCAGCGGGTGCACTGGATGCAGCGGGTCATCACCGTCTTCACGATGGGACCCATCTCCTTCTCGGGCACCGCGCGCTTGTTCTCGGCATAGCGGCTGCGGTCGTAGCCATAGGCCATGGCCTGGTCCTGTAGATCGCACTCGCCGCCCTGATCGCAGATCGGGCAGTCCAGCGGGTGGTTGATCAGCAGGAATTCCATGGTGCCCTGGCGCGCCTTCTGCACCAGCGGCGTGTCGGTCTTGATCACCATGCCGTCGCCGACCGGCATCGCGCAGGACGCGATCGGCTTGGGCGCGCGCTCCATCTCCACCAGGCACATGCGGCAGTTCCCGGCGACCGACAGGCGCTCGTGATAGCAGAAGCGCGGAATCTCCACGCCCGCCAGCTCACAGGCCTGCAGCACGGTGATGCCGTTGGGTACCTCGATCTCGCGTCCGTCGATGGTGAGTTTCGGCATGGCCGCCCTCGTTCCCCTTGTCCTCTAGCCCAGCCGCGCCCGATCAGGCCGCCGCGCGGGCGCGATAGGCCTCGATCCGGCGCTCGAGCTCCGGCCGGAAATGACGAATAAGCCCCTGGATCGGCCAGGCCGCCGCGTCGCCGAGCGCGCAGATGGTATGGCCTTCGACTTGATGCGTCACATCCAGGAGCAGGTCAATCTCGCGCTTCTCGGCCTCGCCGCGCACCATGCGGTTCATCACCCGGTACATCCAGCCGGTGCCTTCCCGGCAGGGCGTGCACTGGCCACAGCTCTCGTGCATGTAGAAGTGCGATAGGCGCGCAATGGCCTCGACGATGTCGGTCGACTTGTCCATCACGATGACCGCCGCGGTGCCCAGGCCCGACTTCACCTCGCGCAGCGAGTCGAAGTCCATCAGCACCTCGTTGCAGATGTCCTGCGGCAGGCAGGGCACCGAGGAGCCGCCGGGGATGATCGCCAGCAGGTTGTCCCAGCCGCCGCGCACGCCGCCGGCATGCTTCTCGATCAGCTCCTTCAGCGGGATGCTCATCGCCTCTTCGACGTTGCAGGGCTTCTCCACGTGGCCAGAGATCGAGAAGATCTTGGTGCCGTGGTTGCGCGGCCGGCCGAACTGCTTCCACCAGTTCACCCCGCGGCGCAGGATTTCCGGCACCACGGCGATGGTCTCGACGTTGTTGATCGTGGTCGGGCAGCCGTAGAGGCCGGAGGCCGCCGGAAAGGGCGGCTTCAGGCGCGGCTGGCCCTTCTTGCCCTCCAGGCTCTCCAGCAGCGCGGTCTCCTCGCCACAGATGTAGGCGCCGGCGCCGCGGTGCAGGTAGATGTCGCAATGCCAGTCGGTGCCGCCGGCGCGCTTGCCCAGCAGCCCCGCCTCATAGGCCTGGTCGATCGCCTTCTGCAGGTTCGAGGCCTCGTTGTAGTACTCGCCGCGCACGTAGATGTAGCTGGCGTTGGCACCCATGGCGAAGCAGGCCACGACGATGCCTTCCAGCAGGCGATGAGGATCGTTGCGTAAGATCTCGCGATCCTTACAGGATCCGGGTTCCGACTCGTCGGCGTTCACGACCAGGTAGCGGGGCCGGTCGTCGCGCTTCGGCCACATGAAGCTCCACTTCATCCCGGTCGGGAAGCCGGCGCCGCCGCGGCCGCGCAGGTCGGAGGCCTTCAGGTGCTCGATGATCTTCTCGGGCCCCAGGTCGACGATGGTCGAGATCTCGCTCCAGACGCCGCGCTTGCGCGCGCCCTCCAGGCCCCAGTCGTCCTGACCGTAGAGGTTGGTGAAGATCCGGTCCTTGTCCTGCAGCATGCCTAGGCCCCCTTCCCCTCAGCCAAGGCTTTTGCCTGGGCGATCCACTCGTCGCGCTCGACCCGTCCCGGAAAAGCGAGGAAAGTCCCGATCCAGGCCGCCTCGGCCGCGCTCCAGGCCGCGATCTGGTCGAAGTGGTAGATCCCGAGGCCGTGCAGCGCGTCCTCGCCGACCGGTCCGATGCCCTTGATCAGCTTCAGGTCGTCCGCCTTGCCCCAGCGCGGCCCTTCCAGCCCACCCGGGCGGGTGCCGACCGCATCGGCCTTCTCCTCCGCAGTCGGCTCCGGTGCCGGCGCCGGCTCCGGCGCCGCCGCGACCTCGACCTCGGCGGCCTCGGCCTCGGCCTGATCGGCGCGCAGAATGCCCGTGGGAAGCGGTCCCGGCTCCAGGCTGTTCAGGGTGTGCGGCCCGTCGCTGCGGGCAGAGGCGAAACGACCGGTCTGCGAGCCCTTCTTCACCGGACGGCCGTTCTTCAGATCGTCCAGCAGTTGGGCGAAGCTGTCGGCGTCCAGATCCTCGTAGTAGTCATCGTTGATCTGCACCATCGGCGCGTTGCAGCAGGCGCCCAGGCACTCGACCTCCATCAGGGTGAAGAGGCCGTCGGCCGAGGTGCCCCCCTTCTCGATACCGCAGATCTTCTTCGCGGTCTCGGTCAGGCTGTCGGAGCCGCGCAGCCAGCAGGGCGTGGTGCGGCAGACCTGCAGCAGGTACTTGCCGACCTCCTGCTTGTTGAACATGGTGTAGAAGCTGGCGACCTCGTAGACCCGGATCGGCGCCATGCCCAGGCGCTTGGCCACGAACTCTATGGCCTCGCCGGAGAGCCAGCCGCCGTTCTGCCGCTGGGCGATATCCAGCAGCGGGATCACCGCGCTGCGGTGACGGCCCTCGGGATAGCGGGCAATGATCCGCTCGGCCAGGGCCTCGTTCTCCGCGTCGAAGGCGAAGTCGCCGCTGACCGGCGGGCGATAGCTGGTCTCGCTCATCGGTCGACCTCACCAAAAACGATATCCATGGAACCCAGAATGGCGACGCTGTCGGCCAGCATGTGGCCCTTGCAGCAAAAGTCCATCGCCGCCATGTGCGCGAAGCCCGGCGCCCGGATATGGCACTTGTAGGGCTTGTTGCTACCGTCGGAGACGAGATAGACCGCGAACTCGCCCTTCGGCGCCTCGGTGGCGGTGTAGGTCGCCCCCGGCGGCACGTGATAGCCCTCGGTGTAGAGCTTGAAGTGATGGATCAGCGCTTCCATCGAGTGCTTCATCTCGGCCCGGCGCGGCGGCGACACCTTGTGGTTCGGCGTGTGCACCGGCCCTTCCGGCATCCGGTCCAGGCACTGCGCGATGATCGCGAGCGACTGGCGCATCTCTTCCACCCGCACCAGGTAGCGGTCGAAGCAGTCGCCGTTCTTGCCGACCGGGATGCCGAAGCTGAGATCGGCGTAGCAGTCGTAGGGCTGCGCCCGGCGCAGGTCCCAGGCGAGACCGGACCCTCGGATCATCGGGCCGGTAAAACCCCAGTCCAAAGCGTCCTCCGGGCTCACCACGCCGATATCGACGGTGCGCTGGCGGAAGATTCGGTTCTCCGTCAGCAGGCTTTCCATGTCGTCGACGAACTTGGGGAAGGTCTCGGTGAAGGCGCGGATGTCGTGGGTCAGCCCCGCCGGCAGGTCCTGATGCACGCCGCCCGGCCGGAAGTAGGCCGAGTGCAGGCGCGCGCCGCAGACCCGCTCGTAGAACTCCATGATCTTCTCGCGCTCTTCGAAGCCCCAGAGCATCGGCGTCATGGCGCCCACGTCCAGCGCGAAGGCGGTGATGTTCAGCAGGTGGTTGGCAATGCGGGTCAGCTCGGCGAAGAGCACGCGGATGTACTGCGCGCGCGGCGGCACCTCGATGCCCAGCAGCTTCTCCACCGCCAGCGCATAGGTGTGCTCCTGGTTCATCGGCGAGACGTAGTCCAGCCGGTCGAAATAGGGCACGGCCTGCAGGTAGGTCTTGTACTCGATCAGCTTCTCGGTGCCGCGATGCAGCAGGCCGATGTGCGGATCGGCACGCTCGATCACCTCGCCGTCCATCTCCATGACGAGACGCAAAACGCCATGTGCTGCAGGATGTTGCGGCCCAAAGTTAAGGGTCAGCGGCTTGATTCTGGCCTCAGCCATGTCCCTCTCCTCAGGCCTCGCCGGACCCGGCCTTCTCGTCGCCGGGCAGCAAGGCATTGTCCTTGGCGTTCAACATGCCCTCCCAGGGCGATTGGAAGTCGAAGGTCCGGAACTCCTGAACCAGAGAGACCGGCTCGTAGACCACCCGCTTCTGCTCCTCGTCGTAGCGCACCTCGACATAGCCGGTGAGCGGGAAGTCCTTCCTGAGCGGATGTCCCTCGAAGCCGTAGTCGGTCACGATGCGCCGGAGGTCGGGGTGCTGGTCGAAGAAGACGCCGTAAAGATCCCAGACCTCCCGCTCCAGCCAGTTGGCCGAAGAGAAGATCGACACGGCGGAGGGGACCGGCGTCTCCTCGTCCGTGCGCAGGGTCACGCGTATACGCTGATTATGCTTTACCGACAAGAGGTTGTAGACGACTTCGAAGCGCTCCTCCTCCTCCGGCCAATCGACCGCGGTGACGTCCACCAGGCAGGTGAACTGGCAGGCCTGGTCATCTCGCAGGTAAGTCAGCAGGCGCAGCAGGCTGCCCCCGTTTGTCCGGACGATCAGCTCGCCGCGGTCCTCGTCGGTCTCGGTGACGGCCTGCGGCAGCGCCTCCTTCAGATGCGCGCCGAGTTCGCTGAGTGCGTCGGTCAAGGCCACTTTTGCGTCACCCCCTCTGGCTTAGCGGCTGAGACCCGCCTCGCGGCGAATCTTCTTCTTGAGCTGCAGGATGCCGTACAGCAGGGCCTCTGCGGTCGGCGGACAGCCCGGCACGTAGACATCGACCGGCACGACCCGGTCGCAACCGCGCACCACCGAGTAGCTGTAGTGGTAGTAGCCACCGCCGTTGGCGCAGGAGCCCATGGAAATGACCCAGCGCGGCTCCGGCATCTGGTCGTAGACCTTGCGCAGCGCCGGGGCCATCTTGTTGGTGAGCGTACCGGCCACGATCATCACGTCCGATTGCCGCGGGCTCGGCCGAAAGACGATGCCGAAGCGGTCGAGGTCATAGCGACTACAGGCCGTGTGCATCATTTCCACCGCGCAGCAGGCCAGCCCGAAGGTCATCGGCCAGAGCGAGCCGGTGCGTGCCCAGGCCGCCAGCTTGTCGAGATTCCCGAGCACGAAGCCGCGGGTCTGGATCTCGTCGGCGACCCGACCCAGGATCTTCTGCTGCTCCGGCCCCGGAGCCAGGGCGACAGAGTTGTCAGTCATGTGCTTCACCCTTGTCCTTGCTCAGGCTTGTCCGTGCTTGGCGATCATGCCGCGATTCCTGTAGAGGCTTCGACATGGCCAGTCCCTACTCCCACTCCAGCGCGCCCTTGCGCCACTCGTAGGCAAAGCCGACGGTCAGCAGCCCCAGGAAGACGATCATCGACCAGAATCCGAAGGTCCCGATGTCGGCAAGCCCGACGGCCCAGGGGAAGAGGAAGGCGACCTCAAGGTCGAAGATGATAAAGAGGATGGCCACCAGATAGAAGCGGACGTCGAAGCGCCCGCGCGCGTCATCGAAGGCCTCGAAGCCGCATTCGTAGGCCGACAGCTTCTCCGAATCCGGACGCTGGTCGCCCAGGACGTAGGACGCGATCACCATGATCGCAGCCAGGGCCGCGGCGATGCCCAGGAACAGGAGGATGGGGAAGTACTCCCCTAGAATGCCGTCTTGCATGGACCGGACCTCACACTCGCGTCGCGCCCCTCGGGCGCCGCCCAGGAAATCCGGGGTGCCTTAAAGGTGCCTTGCTTCGCCGGCGAATATAAAGCGGCAAACCTTGGCTGGCAAAGGGAACTAGGCCGAGGAATCGAGGCAATTTAGCCCGCCCCGGCCGCCGCGCAGGGCCGTTTGCCGCACTGCAACAGGGCCGACTCTTCAGTCCAGCCCTTTGATCGCGGGATGACGCCCGCAGGGCGCGACCGAGCCATACCGAAAGCGCAACCGACCCTCCCTGCCCTGCAAGGGCTACCGCATCCCGCCTGCGCCGCGTGCAGCGAAAGCGTTGGACGGACAGGGACATTGCAGGTAACGCTTTAGTCACGAGCGGGCTGCAGCACGCGCTGCAGGAACCACGGCACTCTGGGGGCGGACAGATGAAGACCGAGCGGGGTGGTGACGAGCAGCTGACCAGCACCGCGATCGACCTAGCCACACGCCTGGTGGTCATCGGCCTGATCGCGGCCTGGTGCTTTATCCTGCTGCGGCCCTTCGTGGCCGTGATCCTCTGGGGCGTGATCCTGGCGATCGCCCTCTTCCCCATCTTCCTGACGATCAGCGGCTGGCTCGGCGGCAGGCGCAAGCTGGCGGCGATCTTCCTCACCCTGATCGGCGTCCTGGTGATCCTGGGACCGGTCAGCGTCATGGTCACCAGCTTCGTCGGCTCGATGCAGGGCTTCATTTCGCACCTCGGTGACGGGACCCTGAAGGTGCCGCCGCCGCCAGCCTCCGTCGCGCAGTGGCCGGTCATCGGCGACAGCGTCAGCGAGATCTGGGCGCTCGCCTCCAGCAACCTGGAAGAGGCCCTGACCAAGTACTCCTCTCAGGTGACGGCCGTTGCCGGCGTCTTCCTCTCTCTGGCGGCCGATGCCGGCATCACCTCGCTGGAATTCATCCTGGCCTTCATCATCGCCGGCGTGCTGATGCCGAACGCCGACGGCCTGGCCCACGGCCTCACCCGCTTCGCAGACCGGCTGACACCGGCCCGAGGCAAGGCCTTCGTCGAGCTGGCCCGCAACACGGTGCGCAATGTCGCCCGCGGAGTCATCGGCATCTCCGCCCTGCAGACCCTGCTGCTGGGCATCGGCTTCATTGTCGCCGGCATTCCGCTCGCCGGCGTGCTGACCCTGCTGTGCCTGGTCCTGGCGATCATCCAGATCGGCCCTGGCATCGTGGTGATCGCTTCGATCGTCTACGCCTGGGCCGAGATGAGCACGCTGACCGCGCTGCTCTTCACCGTCTACATGATCCCCGCCATGCTGATCGACAACGTGCTGCGCCCCATCGTGATGTCGCGCGGTCTGCCGGTTCCGATGGTGGTGATCTTCCTGGGCGTGCTGGGCGGGACCCTGGCGCACGGCCTGATCGGCCTCTTCATCGGGCCGGTCATCCTGGCCTTCGGCTACGACCTGGCGCGGGCCTGGGTGCTGGTGCCGGATCCCGGCGCCGAACCCAAGGCCGACGACAAGACAGAGAGCTGATCCGCGGTCAAACCCAGGCGGCGAAGAGGGCGGCACAGCCCTGCCGCTCGATCTCGACTCGCGCGAAGCGTGCCCGTAAGGCTGCCTCCAGATCCTGGTAGCGGTCGTCCTCATTGCTGAAGACGCCCCGGCGGTTGTAGGCCGCCATCAGCCGCCGCGCGGCCCAAGACCGCGGCGCGTCGCCCTGCAGCAGGGTGGTGCCGAAAAGGCAGGCGCCCGGCTCGGCGCGCTCGGCCAGGCGGTCGAAGACCACCGCCTTCTCCGGGATCGTACCGGGCAGGCAGTGCAGCAGGTAGGTCAGTCCGATCGAGCGGAAAGGCCCGATCTCCGGCAGCGGCCGGAACACGTCGGCCCGCACCCGCGCCGGCCGATAGCGCGCGATGCGCTCGGCGGCGAAGTCCAGGCAGTCCGGGTTCAGATCCAGCAAGGTGATCGCCGGCTCGGCGACCGGAAAGCGAGCCCGGTCGAGGAAGAAGCCGCTGCCGACCCCGACATCGAGGTGCCGTTCGGAAAGATGGGCTTCGTAGTGCGCCACCAGGCGGCCGGTCGGACAGCGCCAGAGCAGGTGATTGGAGATCCCGTGCACCACCTGGTCGTAGATCTTCAGCACCCGCGGGCTGTAGACCGCCTGACCTGCCTCGACCGCCGCCCGATCCGGAGCCGGCAAGACCGCCGACCCTGGCCGGCTAGCTGGTTGCGACCAGCGCGGCTTCCCGCAGTTCCTGGCTGACCCGGCGCCCCTCCTGGATCGAGTCGAAGATCACCCGGTAGACCAGGTTGGTGCGTCCGGCCGAGGCGGCGACGATCTTGCGGCGCCACCAGTCCGGCTTGCGCAAGGTGATGTGCACGTTCTCGCCGTTCGGCAGGTGCTTCTGCGCCGGATAGCAGGCCACCGTCAGGAAGACGAAGCGGGTGGCGTAGTCGAAGATCTCGTTCAGGATCCAGTCCATGTCCTCTTCCGGGCAGTGCTCCAGCACGTCGGTGCAGATCACCGCGTCGAAGCGCTCCTTCGGCAGCACGGAAAAGGGCTCGTAGCCCGGGTCGTAGCAGACGATGCGGTCCAGCCCCCAGTAGGTCTGCAGGTTCTTCTCGCTCTCGCCGCTGGGCAGCAGCAGCGGCGTCTGCCGGTAGGCCAGGCCCTTGCCGGCACCATAGTCCAGCAGGGTCTTGCAGCCGTTTTCCCTCAGCTCCGCGCGGATGCGGTTGATGTGCGGATAGAGGCTCTGGCCCGCGAAAGTCTTCTCCGCTGCCAGCCCCATGCGCTGCTCGCCTTCCGAATGCATCTGCTCGTAGAGCTTGCCCAGATCGACGAAGCGCTTGCTCGGCCGGTCACGGGTGTAGACTTCTTGCTTCTTTTCTGGCTTCGCCATTGCCCTGTTTCCTACTATTCCCGCCTCTCGCCCTACAACAGGGCCAGGCTTGCCAATCCAAGGAAAGATACGAACCCGACGACATCGGTAACAGTCGTCAGGAAGACAGTAGATGCGACCGCAGGGTCGATCTTCAAGCGCTCCAACGCCAGGGGTATCAGAATTCCCGACAGCGCTGCAAAGGCCATGTTCACCACCATGGCCGCGCCGATGACCAATCCGACCTCCGGCAGGTCGAACCAGATGAGGGCGATGAAGCCCGTCACCACCGCGAACAAGGCTCCGTTCAGGAGTCCGACGATCAGTTCCTTGCCGATCACACGGGCCGCGTTCGCGCGGGTCAGGTCGTTCATTGCCAGGGCGCGGACCGCGACGGTCAGGGTCTGGGTGCCGGCATTGCCGCCCATCGAGGCCACGATCGGCATCAGCACGGCCAGCGCCACCACGCGGGCCAGCGCATCCTCGAAGAGTCCGATCACCAGCGAGGCCAGAACCGCGGTCAGCAGGTTGAGGAAGAGCCAGGGCATCCGGGCCTTGGTCGTGTCGGTGACGTCCTCATAGAAATCGGGACGCGACACGCCGCCCAGGCGCAGCAGGGTCTCCTCTGCCTCCTCGTCGATGACGTCGACCACGTCGTCCACCGTGATCGAGCCGATCAGGCGACCGTCCTGATCGACCACGGGAGCCGAGACCAGGCCATAGCGACGAAAGATGTCGGCGACCTCGCTCTCGTCCTTGTCCACCGGGATCGGCATCATCCGCTCTTCGCTCATCACCTCGGTGATGGGCAGCGGGCGCTTTGCGCGCAGCACGCGGCTGAGCGGGACCACGCCGACCGGCTTGTGCCGCGGATCGACGATATAGAGGTCGTAGAAGTCGTCTGGCAGGTGGTCGGCGGAGCGCATGTAGTCGATGGTCTCGCCCACGGTCCAGGCCGAGGGTACGGCCGCCACCTCGCGCTGCATCAAGCGGCCGGCGGTGTCCTCCTCGAAGGTGAGGCCCTCGACCAGCGCCCGGCGATAGGCCGCCGGCAGTCCTGAGAGGATCCGGCGCTGTGCCTCCTCGTCCAGATCGGCGAAGAGCTCCAGCGCATCGTCCGACTCCAGCTCGGATACGATCAGCGCCAGGCGGTCGAGCCCCAAGGTCTCGATCACCTCCTCGCGCACCGTCGGATCGAGGTAGCTGAGGGTGACCGGGTCCAGCTCGCTGCCCAGCAAAGCCAGCAGGCGCTCGCGCTCGTCCGGCGCCAGCGCCTCCAGCAGGTCGGCTTGGTCGGCCGGGTAGAGGTCCGCGGCCAGGGCCCGGACCTGATCCCTCACCTCCCGCTCCGGCAGTTCAGCCGAGAGCGCCTCTCGGACCTCGCGGATGAACTCGTCGGTCAGCGTGAACTCGCCGCCGCCCTGCTCCTCCTCGGTCGCGCTGTCTTCCCGTTCCTCTTCCGCGATCACGCCTGCTTCGCCCTCGCCAGGCTGGCCGCATCGGCGGCCGCCACCGCAGTCATATTGACGATGCCGCGCGCGGTGACGGCCTGACTCATCACGTGGGCCGAGCGGGCGGCCCCCAGTATGATCGGACCGACGGCGATACCCTGGCCCAGGGTACGCAGCAGGGTGCCGGCGATGTTCGCCGCATCGAGGCTCGGCATGATCAGCAGGTTGGCGCGGCCCTTCAGCCGGCAGTCGGGCAAGATCTTGTCTCGTGCATCGGGGTTAAGTGCCAGGTCGGCCTGCATCTCGCCGTCGGCCTCGAGTTCCGGGTAGCGTTCGTGCAAGAGCCGCACCGCCTCGCGCATCTTGCGCGCCGAGACGGTCTCTGCGCTGCCGAAGCTGGCATGCGACAGCAGGGCGATCTTCGGTGTGATGCCGAAGCGTCGCACCTCCTCGGCCGCCTGGCAGGTCATCCGCACCAGCTCTTCCGGGGTGGGATTTTCGGTCAGGTGGGTGTCGGCCAGGAAGACCGTGTCCCTGGGCAGGGAGATCAGCGTGATGGTGAAAAAGCGGTCGCAGTTCTCGTCGAAGCCGATGACGTCACGCAGGTAGTCCGCGTGCTTGGCGATGCTGGGCTGCGGGCCCGCCAGGACCGCGTCGGCATCGCCCAGGTCGACGGCGAGCGCGCCGATCACGGTGGTGTTGGTGCGCACGACGGTCCGCGCCCGGTCCGGCGTCACCCCGCGCCTGGCCATCAGGTCGTGGTAGCGCTTCCAGTAGGTGGCGAAGCGGTGATCGCTCTCGGGATTGATGATCTCGTAGCCATCGCCCTCGATGAAGCGCAGGCCCAGCCGCTTGCAGCGGGTCTCGATCACGTGCGGCCGGCCGATCAGGATCGGCTTCGCCAGGCGTTCCTGGATCACCACCTGGACGGCGCGCAGCACCCGCTCCTCCTCACCCTCAGCATAGGCCACCCGCCGCTGGCTCTCGCGCGCCTGCTCGAACACCGGACGCATGACCAGGCCGGTGCGGAAGACGAAGCTCTCCAGCCTGTTGCGATAGCCCTCCAGGTCGGCGATCGGCGCACGGGCGACCCCGCTCCGCATCGCCGCTTCCGCCACCGCCGGCGCGATCACCAGCATGAGGCGCGGATCGAAGGGGCGCGGGATGATGTAGTCGGGGCCAAAGCCGGTGACCTGGCCACCGTAGGCGTGCTGCACCACCTCCGACTGCTCGGCCATGGCGAGATCGGCGATCGCGCGCACGGCGGCCAGCTTCATCTCCTCGTTGATCGTCGTCGCACCGACGTCCAGCGCCCCGCGGAAGACGAAAGGAAAGCAGAGCACGTTATTGACCTGATTGGGGAAATCGCTGCGGCCCGTGGCCATGATGGCGTCCGGACGGGTCTCGCGGGCCAGGTGCGGGTCGATCTCCGGCTGGGGGTTGGCCAGGGCCATGATCATCGGCGTGTCGGCCATCAGCTTCAGGTATTCCGGCTTCAGCACGTTCGGCGCGGAGAGGCCGAGGAAGACGTCGGCGCCCTCGATCACCTCGCCCAGGGTGCGCTTGTCGGTCTTCTGCGCGTAGGGCGCCTTCCACTCGTCCATCAGGGTCTCGCGGCCCTCGTAGACCACGCCCTCGATGTCGGTGACCCAGATGTTCTCGCGCTTGACCCCCAGGCCGACCAGGATGTTGATCGAAGCGATCGCCGCCGCCCCCGCCCCGCTGGTCACCAGCTTCACGTCCTCCGGCTTCTTGCCGGCCAGGCGCAGCCCGTTCAGGATCGCCGCGCCGACGATGATCGCGGTACCGTGCTGATCGTCGTGGAAGACCGGAATCCCCATACGGCTGCGGAGCTGCTGTTCGATCTTGAAGCACTCCGGCGCCTTGATGTCCTCCAGGTTGATGCCGCCGAAGGTCGGCTCCAGCGCCGCCACCACGTCGCAGAAGCGGTCGGGATCGCGCTCGTCCACCTCGATATCGAAGACGTCGATGTTGGCGAAGCGCTTGAAGAGGACCGCCTTGCCTTCCATCACCGGCTTCGCCGCAAGCGGTCCGATCGGTCCCAGTCCCAGAACGGCGGTCCCGTTCGAGATCACGCCCACCAGGTTGCCGCGCGCCGTCATCTCCGCGGCCTGGGCCGGATCGGCAACGATGGCCTCACAGGCCGCGGCCACGCCCGGGGAGTAGGCCAGCGCCAGATCATGCTGAGTTTCCAAGGGCTTGGTGGCCGCAATTGCGAGCTTACCGCGAGGCGGTTCGCGATGGTAGGCCAGGGCCTCGCGCGTCAGCTTGTCGGTATCTGATTTCTGCACCGCTCGTCTCCCTTGGAATTCTCCCCGCGGGGTCCCCGGAGGGATCCTGTCATCGGGGCCCGGGGTTGCCCGCCGCCAGAGCCTAGCCAGCCCGATCCGCCGCGCAAGGCCGAAAGATCAGGAAACCGGGAAAGTCTTGCCAAGCCAACCCCAATGGCTTCATCAAGCAGGACCATGGTTACCTGGAAGACGAGCAACAGCCCCGTCCCCTACCCCGACGCCGTCGCTTTCATGGAGCGACGGGTGGCGGAGATTCGTGCCGGCGAGGCGCCGGAGACGGTATGGCTGTTGGAGCACCCGCCGCTTTACACCGCCGGCACCTCGGCCAAGGAAGGCGACCTGCGCAGCCCCGACCGTTTCCCGGTCTACAAGACCGGCCGCGGCGGCCAGTACACCTACCACGGTCCCGGCCAGCGCATCGCCTACGTCATGTTGAACCTGCGCGAGCGCAGCCCGGACCTGCGCGCTTTCGTCCAGGCGCTGGAGGGCTGGGCCATCGACAGCCTGGCCGCCTTCGGCGTCAAGGGCGAGCGCCGGGAGGGACGGGTCGGCATCTGGGTCGAGCGTGGCGGTGGCCGCGAGGACAAGATCGCAGCGATCGGCGTGCGCGTGCGCCACTGGGTGACCTTTCACGGCATAGCGATCAACCTGAACCCGACCCTGGAGCACTTCTCCGGCATCGTGCCCTGCGGTATCGCCGATCCCAAGCTGGGCGTGACCTCGCTGCACGACCTGAGCATCAGCGTCACAGCGGACGAGTTGGACCGGGTGCTCAAGCAGACTTTCGAGCGGAGCTTTGGCTCGCAAAACCCTGAAATGGCAAGGAAAGAGCATGTCGAACATAGCGGCCTATAGCGGCCGGTTCCCGGCCTCGCGCTTGCGCCGGCTGCGGCAGAGCGACTGGATGCGGCGGCTGGTCGCCGAATCGACCCTGTCTGCGAGCGACTTCATCTGGCCCCTCTTCGTCGCCGAGGAGGACGAGGTCGGCCCCGTCGAGTCGATGCCCGGCGTCTCACGGCTGAGCCTCGACGGGCTGGCCCGCGCCTGTGAGCAGGCGCTGGAGGCCGGCATTCCCTGCATCGCCCTCTTCCCCCACGTTCCCGGCCGGGTGAAGACCTCCGACTGTGCCGAGGCGATCAATCCCGAAAATTTGATCTGCCAGGCCGTCCGCCACGTGAAGGCGCGCTTTCCGGAGCTCGGCGTCATGTGCGACGTCGCCCTCGACCCCTTCAACGCCGACGGCCACGACGGCCTGGTGGTGGGCGACGAGATCCTGAACGACGAGACCGTCGAGGTGCTGGTTAAGCAGGCCCTGATCCAGGCCGAGGCTGGCTGCGATCTGCAGGGCCCCTCGGACATGATGGACGGCCGTATCGGCGCGCTGCGCAGCGCGCTGGACGAGGCCGGACACCAGCGCTGTTCCATCGTCTCCTATACCGCCAAGTTTGCCAGCGCCTTCTACGGCCCCTTCCGCGATGCGATCGGGTCCGGGTCCTATCTGCGCGGCGATAAGAAGACCTATCAGCTCAATCCGGCGAATCGCCAGGAGGCGCTGCGCGAGGTGGCCCAGGACGTCGCCGAGGGCGCGGATCTGCTGATGGTCAAGCCCGGCATGCCTTTCCTCGATGTGGTACGAGAGGTGAAAGATGCCTTCGGGCTCCCTACATTCGCCTATCAGGTGAGCGGGGAGTACGCGATGCTGAAGGCCGCCATCGGCAACGGCTGGCTGGACAACGATCGCGTCCTGCTCGAGAGCCTCATGTGCTTCAAACGGGCCGGCGCCGATGCCGTCCTGACCTACGCGGCCCTGGAAGCCGCACAACTGCTGGCCTCTCGATCCTGACGCCAGCCACGAGGAGCTTTCCCCCGATGAGAATTCTGACCCGCAGCCTCGCCGGCGTGGCGCTTGCCGCCTGCCTTCTGCCTGCCGCCGCATCGGCGCAGAGCGAGGCCGAAGTGACCCAGATGTTCGGTCAGCTCGACGGCAACGCCAACGGACAGCTGGAGCCGGCAGAACTCGGCCTGCTCTTGGGCGGCGCGCCGGCTGACTCCGGTCCGGTGAAGATGATGATCGTCGTGCTGGACGTCGATGGCAACGGCACGATCAGCGCGCAAGAGTTCGCCGCCATCGCCGCAATGAGCGGCGGTACCCTGACCGAGGATCAGTTCCAGCGCCTCTTCGCCCACTTCGACACCAGTGGTGACGGCTACGTCGACCGTGATGAGCTGACCACCACGATGCAGTCGATGAACGAGTACCAGGGTCCGCAGTCGGTCGACGAGGCCCTGGCCGAATCCGACAAGAACGGCGACGGCCGCGTCGACTACGAAGAGTTCAAGGCGGTCGTGAACTAGCCGCGAGCGGGAAGCGCGGGTGATCGGAGGCGACACCCGCGCCACCGAACAGACCCAGCCGGCCTTCCTCTTACTCCTCTCCCTTCCGCGCAGGTCTTGGTGCGGGCGACGCAGTGCCGCCCTGCGATATCCCGCTCTGGTGGGGAGTCTCGGGCTGGGCGCATAGTGCGGCCAATGAAGTATCCCGCCGAAACGAGCGCGGACGAGGGAGCGCCAACGGAAATTAACACGGCTTCGCGACTGACCTGGTCGCCGGCCTGGACGCTCGAGTTACGCCATACTGCCAGCCTGGCCTGGCCGCTGGTGCTGATGCAGCTCGCCCAGATCGGCATCCATACCGTGGAGATCGTCTACTCCGGCAGGCTGGGGCCGACTTACCTGGCCGCTGCGACCGTCGGTTCCGGCACCTACCACGCCGGCTTCCTCTTCTTGCTGGGCCTCGCCATCGCGGTCGCGCCGATGGTCAGCCAGGCGCGCGGCCGTAGGGCCTTTCGCGAGATCCGCCGCACCGTTCGTCAAGGCCTTTGGGTCACCACCCTGGTGGCGCTGCCGACGGTGCTGCTGCTGTGGGAGATCCGCCCCCTCCTGCTCTTGCTTGGCCAACCAGAGCCTGTGGCGCTGGCGGCCGAGTCCTTTCTCAGGCCGATGAGCCTCGGCCTGCCGGCCTGGATCTGGTACTTCGTGCTGCGCAACTTCGCGGCTGCCATGGACCGGCCGCGGCCTGCCCTCTACGTCATCTGCCTCGGCATCCTGGTCAACGCGGTGGCGGGCTATGCGTTGGTCTTCGGCCATCTGGGCGCGCCCAGGCTGGAGATCCTCGGCGCCGGCATCGCCGCCGCGCTCTCGGCCTGGGTTGTCTTCCTCGCCATGCTGGTCTTCGTCCTGCTGGATCCGAGGCTCAGCCGCTTCCGCATCTTCGGGCGGCTCTGGCGAGCCGACTGGCCGCTGTTCAAGGAGATCCTCAGGGTCGGGCTGCCGATCGGTGCGGCCCTCTTCTTCGAGACCACCTTCTTCATCGGCGCGCTCTACCTGCAGGGCCTGATCTCGATCGAGGCCCAGGCCGCCCACGGGGCCGCCGTCCAGCTCATCGCCATCGCCTTCATGATCCCGCTCGGCGTCTCGCAGGCCGGCACCGTCCGCATCGGACTCGCAGTCGGCCGCCGCGACAAGGGTGCCGCCGGACGGGCGGCCGCCATCACCTACGGATTGGGCCTGATTTCGGCGCTCTGCACCGCCGCAGCGCTGCTGCTCTTCCCCGACAGTCTGCTACATCTCTTCGTCGACGCCGGACACCCGCAGGCCGAGACGGTGGTGCGCCTCGGCGTGGCCTTCCTCGCCGTCGGCGCCCTGTTCCAGCTGGTCGACAGCGGCCAGGTCATCGCCATGGGATGTTTGCGCGGGCTGAAGGACACGCAAGTGCCCATGGTCATCGCCATCGTCGGCTACTGGCTTGTGGGCATCCCCACTTCGGTGCTGCTGGGCTTCGCCACCGATCTGGCCGGGGTCGGCATCTGGATCGGCCTGGCCGCCGGCCTCACCGTCGCCGCCGTCCTGCTGACCCTGCGCTTCTACCGACTCTGGCGCGCCTGGGAGAATTTGTGATGAGCCAGACAGACAAGCGCCGCGCCGACCAGCTCGTGGTCGACAAGGGTTTGGCCGAGACCCGCAGCCGGGCGCAGGCGCTGATCATGGCCGGCCAGATCCTGGCCGACGACAAACCGGTCGCCAAGGCCGGACAACTCCTGAAGGCCAACGCCGCCCTGCGCCTCCGTGGCAAGGGCCACCCCTGGGTCAGCCGTGGCGGCGTGAAGCTGGCCAAGGGACTGGAGCACTTCGCGATCGATCCCACCGGCCTCATCTGCCTGGACGTCGGCGCCTCGACCGGCGGCTTCACCGACGTGCTGCTGCAACGCGGCGCGGCCAGGGTCTATGCGGTGGACGTCGGCCACGGCCAGCTCGCCTGGGGTCTGCGCCAGGATCCGCGCGTGGTGGTGCTGGAGCGCTGCAACGCCCGCTACCTCAGCCGCGAGCAGATCCCGGAGCCGGTCGACCTGGTGGTCACCGACGCCAGCTTCATCAGCCTGACCCAGGTGCTGCCGGCCCCCTTGACGCTGACTGCCCCGGGCGCACGCCTGGTCGCGCTGATCAAGCCGCAGTTCGAGGTCGGAAAGGGCCTGGTCGGCAAGGGCGGCGTGGTGCGCGATCCGGCGCTGCGCAGCCAAGCCTGCGACAAGGTCGTGGCCTTCCTGGAAGGGCTGGAAGGCTGGCAGGTCCTCGGCGTCACCGAGAGCCCCATCACCGGGCCGGACGGCAACGTCGAGTTCCTGGTCGCCGCCCAGCGCCCCGCTTGACGCAGATCAAAAGCGCGGCCCGCACGGCAGCGGAGCCGGTCTAGCCCCTCGCCCCCGCCGAGGGGCTTTGCTATTCACCTGCCGCATCCCGAAGACAGAGGACAAAGGCGCCAAGGCCATGATGCTCCGCATTCCGAATTTCATGAAGCCGCAAGAGGTGGCGGCCCTGCGCCAGCGCATCGACGCCGTGGCCCCCGAGGACGGCACCGCGACCGGCCATCCAGAGCTGAAGCGCAACCTGCAGCTCACCGGCAACAACCCGCAGGCCCGGCCGCTGCTGGACGAGATCTATCGCCGCCTGACCGGCAGCGCCCAGCTCACCTCCTTCGCCCTGCCGCGCACCTTCACCATCACCATCAACCGCTACGAGCCGGGGATGTACTATCACTTCCACAGCGACGCGGCGCTGATGGGCAACCCCGGCAGTCCGCAACCGATCCGCACCGACCTCTCCTTCACCGTGGTGTTGAGCGACCCCTCGGAGTACGACGGCGGCGAGTTCCACGTGCGCACCGGCTATGGCGAGATGACCTTCAAGGAGCCGGCCGGCACTCTGATGTGCTATCCCTCCAATATGCCGCACCGGGTCGAGACCATCACCCGCGGCGCCAGGGTCTGCGCCATCGGCTGGATCCAGTCACTGATCCGCAGCCCCGAGCAGCGCATGATCTTCATGCAGCTCGCCCAGATCCATCACGCGACCACCGCCAACGATCCCAAGCATCCGCAGGATCAGCAGTTCGGCCAGCTTCGCGAGAATCTGCTTCGGCTGTGGGCCGAGAACTGAGGCGGCGTCCGCCGCGCAAGGGCCGCAAGCCGGCGCGGATCGACCGCAGCCCCCTCACCCTCCGGATCGAACAGCTGGGGGCGCGGGGAGACGGGATCGCCATGCATCAGGGCCGGCCGGTCTATCTCTTCGACGCGCTGCCGGGAGAGCTGGTCGAGGCCGAGCCGCTTGCGACCGAGGGCCAGGGCCTCCGGGCCAGGCGGACGCGTCTGCTCGAAGCGGCGCCGGAACGGCAGGAGGCGCCCTGCTCCCACTTCGGGACCTGCGGCGGATGCGACCTGCAGCAACTCCGGGATGACGCCTACCGCAGCTGGAAGCGCGCCCTGCTGGTGACCGCCCTGCAGCGACGCGGCTTCGAAGCGGCCGAAGAGCTGGTCGCGCCGCTGCTCGCCACCCCGCCCGGACGGCGGCGGCGGGTCACCTGGTCGCTGCAGCGCCGGGGCCGCACCCTGCTGCTGGGCTTCCGCGAGCGGGCCAGCCACCGCCTTGTTGATCAGACCACCTGCCGACAGCTTCTGCCCGAACTGAACGCGCTCGCCGCAGCCCTGCGCGCTCTGTTGGCTCCGCTGCTGCCGGAGTGGGCGGAAGCCACCGCCGCCGCGACCGCCACCGAGACCGGCCTGGACCTGCTGCTGACCCTGCCGGCCGCCCCGGACCTGGCGATGCGCGAGGCCCTCGCCGGCTTCGCCGAGGTGCAGGACCTGGCCCGCCTCTCGCTCGCCCATCCCGAGGCCGAGCTGGAGCCGCTGGCCGCCCGCCGCGCGCCGCTGGTGCGCTTCGCCGGGATCGCCGTGGTGCCGCCGCCGCGAGGATTCCTGCAGCCCAGCAAGGAGGGGGAAGCGGCACTGACGGCCGCCGTGCTGGAGGCGCTGCCGGTCGAGGCTGGAAACCTGGCCGACCTCTATGCTGGTTGCGGCACCTTCACCCTGCCGCTGATCGCCCGCGGCCAGCGGGTGCTGGCCATCGAGGGCGAGGCCGCGCCGCTGGCCGCGCTGGAGCAAGCCGCACGCAGCGCCGGCCACGGCACCGCGCTGACCACGGAGCGGCGCGACCTGGAGCGCCGTCCGCCGGAGCCGGCGCTCCTCGCCGGCCTTGACGCCCTGGTTTTCGACCCGCCGCGCGCCGGGGCCTCTGCCCTCGCGGACGCGCTGTCCGATGTCGGGCCACCGGTCGTCTGCGCCGTCTCCTGCAACCCGCAGAGCTTCGCCCGTGACGCCCGGACCCTGGTCGAGGGCGGCTACGATCTCGAGTGGGTGCGCCCGATCGACCAGTTCCCCTGGACCCACCACCTGGAGCTGGTGGCGCGCTTTTCGCGCCGGTGACGGCCTGGGGCAGCTTTCCGGCGTGAAAAGACGCTTGAGGACCAGGGGGCCGGCATAGTCTCCTCGCCAGGCTCCTCCTTCACCCAGCAAAGGCCAGCAAGATGCGTATCGTCGACCTCAAGACCTTCGTCGTCGGCAACCCGCCGCCGCACCAGGGCGGCCGCTACTTCATCTTCGTGAAGATCACCACCGACGACGGCATCAGCGGGCTGGGCGAGGCCTATGTCGCCACCTTCGGCCCGAAAACCGTGGTGGCGATGATCGAGGACGTGTTCCAGCGCCACCTGGAAGGCCGCGACCCGCACCGCATCGAGGAGATGTGGCGCCGGGTTTACGGCTCCGGCTATGCGCTGCGCCCCGACATCTCGCTCCTGGGCGTGGTCAGCGCGCTGGAGATGGCCTGCTGGGACATCGTCGGCAAGGCCGCCGGCAAGCCGGTCTACGAGCTGCTGGGCGGCCGGGTGCACGAGGGGCTGCGCAGCTACACCTACCTCTATCCGCCGGAGGGCAGCGCCAACCAGGGCGACGCCCCGGTCTACAACGATCCCGACGCCGCGGCCGAGGTCGCAGCCGCCGAGGTCGCGCGCGGCTTCACCGCGGTGAAGTTCGATCCGGCCGGCCCCTACACGGTCTACGACGGCCACATGCCGAACCTGGAGGCCATCGCGCGCTCCGCCGCCTTCTGCCGGAAGATCCGCGAGGCGGTCCGCGACAAGGCCGACCTGCTGTTCGGCACTCACGGCCAGTTCACCGCCTCCGGCGCAATCCGTCTGGCCAAGCGGCTGGAGCCCTACGACCCGCTCTGGTTCGAGGAGCCGACGCCACCGGAGCTGCCGGAGGAGATGGCCAAGGTCGCTCGTGCCACCTCGATCCCCGTCGCCACCGGCGAGCGGCTGACCAGCAAGTGGGAGTTTGCCCGGGTGATCGAGAGCGGGGCCGCCGCCATCCTGCAGATGAACCTGGGCCGTGTCGGCGGCCTGCTGGAGGCCAAGAAGATCGCCGGCATGGCCGAAGTGCACTACGTCCAGCTCGCCCCCCACCTCTACTGCGGTCCGGTCGTCGGTGCCGCCAATGTCCAGCTTGCCGCCTGCTCCCCCAACTTCCTGATCCTGGAGAGCATTCGCGAGTGGGGCGGCTTCCATGCCGAGCTGCTGAAGAAGCCAATCGCCTGGGAGGCCGGCTACGTGATCCCGCCGAGCGAGCCCGGCCTCGGCGTGGAGCTGAATGAGGATGTGGCGCTGGCGCATCCCTACGCGGGCGACAAGCTGCACCTGGAGATGACCCAGACCCCGGTCCGCCGTTAATCTGAGGAGGCAAGAATGGTACGTTACGGTTTCATCGGTCTGGGAAATCTAGGCAAGCACCTTGCCGCGAGCCTGGCCAAGGCCGGCTTCCCCCTCACGGTCACCGACCTGCGCCCCGAGAGTGCCGAGCCGCTGCTGGCCCTGGGGGCCGTCTGGGCCGAGAGCCCGCACGCGGTGGCCGCGGCGAGCGACGCGGTCATCACCTGCCTGCCCTCGCCGGCCGCCGCCACCGCGGTGCTGCTGGGGCCGGAGGGCGTGCTCGACGGCCTGGCATCCGGCGGGACCTGGATCGAGATGAGCACCAACGATCCCGGCGAGGTGCAGAAGATCGCGCGCCGCGCCACCTCCAAGGGCATCGACACCCTGGAGGCGCCGGTGACCGGCGGCGTGCACCGCGCGGCCGACGGCGCCATCACCGTGCTGGTCGGCGGCGAGGCCGCGGTCTTCAAGCGGCACAAGCCGGCCTTCCAGGCGATGGGCGGCGAGATCTTCCACATGGGTCCGCTGGGCTCGGCCGCGGTGATCAAGGTCATCACCAACATGCTGGCCTTCATCAACCTGGTGAGCGTCGGCGAGGCGTTGATGCTGGCCAAGCGCGGCGGGCTGGACCTGGCCCAGGCCTTCCACGCGATCCGCGCCAGCTCCGGCAACTCCTTCGTCCACGAGACCGAGGGCCAGGTGATCCTGAACGGCAGCTACGACATCGGCTTCACCATGGACCTGGCCGCCAAGGACCTGCATTTCGCCACCGAGATGGGCCGTAGCTTCGGCGTGCCGCTGGAGGTCGCCGGCCTGGTCGAGCAGATCTTCCGCCGCGCCCAGCAGCAGTACGGCGGCGACGCCTGGTCGCCCAAGGTGGTGAAGCTGCTGGAGGACGCGCTCGGCACCGACCTGCGCGCCGAGGGCTTCCCGGCGCAGATCACGGAAGAGATGATGAAGCGGCGGTAGCCCCCTTACACCTTCAAAACAGAGAAGAAGCGACCGGCCGGGTGACGCCATTTGGCGATTGCCCGGCGTGATCCGCGGCGCTGCCCGCCAGGGCGCAGGCTATAGGCAGGCTCTTGTCCAACGTCCAGCAGGAGCCCGCGCCCGTGCCCAAGCCCCCCAACATCGTCCTGGTCATGGCCGACCAGCTGGCCCCGCACTTCACCGGCACCTACGGCCATCCGCTGGTGAAGACGCCGAACCTGGACAAGCTGGCCGCCCGCGGCGCGCGTTTCGATGCCGCCTACTGCAATGCCCCGCTCTGCGCGCCATCGCGCTTCAGCTTCCTGGCGGGCCAGCTCGGCAGCCGCATCGGCGCCTACGACAACGCCTCGGAGTTCCCGGCCTCGGTCCCTACCCTGGCGCACTACCTGCGGCTCATGG
Organism: Rhodospirillaceae bacterium N.6G; assembly: GCA_046233115.1. Lineage (GTDB taxonomy): Bacteria > Pseudomonadota > Alphaproteobacteria > Kiloniellales > JACOMY01 > JACOMY01. Next base: position 250,286 of record JBJXHM010000005.1, read on the forward strand.
GCTATCGCACCTGCCTCGCCGGCAAGATGCACTTCGTCGGCCCAGACCAGCTGCACGGCTTCGAGGAGCGGGTGACCACCGACGTCTATCCCTCCGATCATGCCTGGACGCCGAACTGGGAGCAGCCGGACCAGCGCATCGACAAGTGGTACCACAACATGGACTCGGTGCGCGAAGCCGGCACCGCGGCCACCACTTTCCAGCTCGAGTTCGACGACGAGGTCGCCTTCTTCTCACGCCGGCGCCTCTTCGACTACGCCAAGGAGAAGGTCGCGCCCTTCTTCATGGTGCTGGGCTTCATCCACCCGCACGACCCCTACGTCGCCCGGCCGGAGTGGTGGGACCTCTATCAGGACGAGGAGATCCCGCTGCCGGAGGTATCCATCCCCTGGGACGAGCAGGACCCGCACAGCCGCCGGGTCCTGCACGGCATCATGGCCGACGTCGCCGACGACATCACCGAGCAGCAGGTGCGAAACGCCCGCCACGGCTATTTCTCCAACGCCAGCTACGTCGACGCCAAGCTGGGCCAGATTCTGCAGACCCTGGAGGAGGCCGGCGTCGCCGACGACACCCTGGTGGTCTTCACCTCCGACCACGGCGACATGCTGGGCGAGCGCGGGCTCTGGTACAAGATGACCTTCTTCGAGCAGTCGGCGCGGGTGCCGCTGGTGATCGCCGGTCCCGGCGTGAAGGCCGGCCTCACCGTCCCCAACGCCTGCTCGCTCATCGACCTGCTGCCGACGGTCCTGGAGGCCGCAGCGCGCGGCGGCGCCGAGACGCCCGATCTGGGCCAGAGCCTGGACGGGCGCTCCCTGCTGCCGCTGGCCGAGGGCCGCGGCGAGGACGACCCCGACGTGACCTACGTCGAGTACCTGGCCGAGTGCACCGGCGCGCCGCTCTTCATGATCCGCCGCGGCCGCTGGAAGTACAGCCAGTGCGAAGGCGACCCGCCGCAGCTCTACGACCTGGAGACGGACCCGAAGGAGCTAACCAACCTGGCCGCCGATCCGGCCCAGGCCGAGCGGGTCGCGGCCTTTGCCGCCGAGGTCGCCGAGCGCTGGGACGCCGAGGCCCTGCGCCGCCAGGTGATGGCCAGCCAGCGCCGGCGCCGGGTTGTGCATGCCGCCATGGAGGTCGGCAGCCTCACCTCCTGGGACTACCAGCCCAAGCGCGACGCGGCGCAGGAGTACGTGCGCAACCACATGGACTGGACGGTGGCGGCCGAACGCTCCCGCTTCCCTCCCCTGAAGGGCTGAGGCGGAAGTCAGCAAGATCTATCAAGCGGCGGCGGGCTAGGGTCATGGCGAAACACAACGCAGGAGCGAGCACCATGACCGCCACCCCCTACTTCGACCGCCTGGAGCGGGTGAAGGCCTACATCTACGACCACCTGGACGAGACGATCAACCTGAACCGCCTGGCCGAAGTCGCCTGCCTCTCGCCGCACCACTGGCACCGGGTCTACACCGCCGTCGAGGGCGAGACCATCGCCGCCACGGTGCGCCGCCTGCGCCTGCACCGCGCCGCCGGCCACCTGGCCAACGGCGAAGAGCCGGTCGAGACCGTCGCCAGGCAGGCCGGCTACGGCAGCGCCGCCGCCTTCACCCGCGCCTTCGTCGAGACCTACGGCATGCCGCCGGCCCAGTACCGCCGCGAGGGCAGCCACCAGGTCTTCAAGACCCCCGGCAAGGCCCCCACCCCGGCCGCGCTGGCCGTGCGCATCGTGGATCTGCCGGAGCAACGCCTGCTCGCCGTGCCGCATCTCGGCTCCTACATGGAGATCGGCAAGGCCTTCGACACGCTGTTCCGCACCCTGGGCGCACGCGGCCTGATCGGCCCGGAGGCGCAGATGCTGGGCGTCTACCACAGCGACCCCTCCGCCGTGCCGGAAGCAGAGCTCCGCGCCCATGCCGGCATGGTCTCCGACGCCCCGGCCGAGCCGCCCCTGGAGGCCCTCACCCTGCGCGGCGGCCGCTACGCCCGGCTCTGCCACAAGGGTCCCTACGCCGACATGCGCTCTGCCTACGACTGGCTCTTCGGCCAGTGGCTACCGCAGTCCGGCCAGGAACCGGCCGATGCGCCGGTGCTGGAGCGCTACCTCAACACCCCGCAGGATACCCTGCCGACCGAGCTGCTGACGGAGATCTACCTGCCGCTGCGCTAACCCGCCAAACGCAGCCGCAGCAGGTCCAGCCGGTCCCGCCTGAGCACCTGCCCCGGCAGGACCAGAGTCGTGGTGGTCTCCTCCTCCACCAGGCAGGGGCCGGAGATCTCCAGGTCCAGCGGCAGGGACTCCCGCCGATAGACCGGGCAGGCCTCAAAAGCCCCCTCCGGCAAGATCAGGCGGCGATGGCCGCTGGGGCGAGCCTCTTCCGGCAGCCGCTCCGCCGCGACCGGCTGCAGGGTCAGGGTCGGCCAGTCGAGGCGGCTGGAAAGGCGCAGGCCGACCAGCTCCACCGCGCTCTCGGGCAAGGCAAAGGTATAGCTCCGCTCGTGCGCGGCATCGAAGGCGCAGCGGACGGCCTCGAACCCCGCCCCCGCTTGCAGCGGCACGGTGACCGAGTGCTCCTGGCCCTGGTAACGCAGGTCGAGCGCCTGGCGATGCTGGATCGCAGCCTCCGGCGCGAAGCGGGCGAAGTGGCCGGCTGCGGCCTCCGCCATGGCGGTGAAGCCGGCCGCGCTGTCGGCCAGGGCGGCGTCGTCAAAGGGACGATGCAGCGCCTGCTCCTGGTCCAGGCGCGGCACGGTCGCCAGCATGCCCCAGGCGGAGAAGATGCCGGCATGCGGCGGCACCAGCACCTCGGCGGCACCCAGTTCACGGGCCAAGGCCGCGCCGTGCATGGCCCCGCCGCCGCCGCTGACCAGCAGCGCGAAGTCGCGTGGGTCGTGGCCGCGCTGCACCGAGACGAGCTGCAGGGCGTTGATCATGTTGGCCTCGGCCACCCGGATGATCGCCAGCGCCGCGGCCGGCACCTCCAGGCCCAAGGCCTCGGCCAGCGGCGCCATCGCCGTCTCGGCCGAGGCGACGTCCAGCGGCAGGCGCCCGCCGGCGAAGGTCGTCGGGTCCAGCACACCGGTCAGCAGCTTGGCGTCGGTCACGGTGGGACGGCTGCCGCCGCGGCCGTAGCAGGCCGGCCCCGGCTCGGCGCCCGCGCTCTCCGGGCCGACCTTCAGGCTGCCGCTGTCGTCGACCCAGGCGAGCGAGCCGCCGCCGGCGCCGATCTCGACGATGTCGACGACCGGCATCAGCAGGGGATAGCCGGGATCGACGCGGCTGCGCTCCAGGCTGTAGGTGGTGCCGACCCTGGGCTCGCCACCCTGGATCAGCGAGCACTTGGCGGTGGTGCCGCCGATGTCGAGCGCGATCAGGTCGGGCTGGCCGGCCGCGCGTCCTACCGCCGCCGCGCCGCTGAGCCCGCCGGCCGGCCCGCTCTCGACCATCTGCAGCGGCTGCTCGGCCGCCCAGGCGAAGTCGGCCGAGCCGCCGTTGGAGAGCATCGCCAGGTAGGGCGGTCGGAAGCCCTGCCCCTCCAAGGCACCGCTCAGGTGCGCCAGGTAGCGGGCCATCACCGGACGGACATAGGCGTTCAGCACCGCGGTGTTGCTGCGCTCGTACTCGCGCCAGGCGCGGGTCAGCTCGTGCGAGGCGGTGACCGAGACCTCGGGCCAGAGCTCGGCGATCAGCGCCTTGCAGCGCGCCTCGTGTGCCGGGTCGGCATAGGCATTGAGGAAGGCGATGGCGATGGCCTCCACGCCGCTGCTGCGGCAGGCCGCGACGATCGTCGCGATGGCGGCCTCGTCCAGCTGCTCCAGTTCCTTGCCCTGCCAGTCGCTGCGTTCGGCCACCTCGAAGCGCAGCGCCCGCGGCACGAAAGCCTCCGGCGAGCGGAAGCGCAGGTTATAGAGGTCCGGCCGGTTGCCGCGGCCGATCTCCAGCACGTCTCGGAAGCCAGCGGTGGTGATCAGCGCCGTCTTCGCGCCCTTGCGCTCGGTCAGCGCGTTGATGACCGTGGTGCCGCCGTGGATCAGGAAGGCCACCGCTTCGGCCCCGACCCCGCTCTGGGCAATGGCGTTCAGCACGCCCTGGCTCGGGTCCCTGGGCGTGGTCAGGGTCTTGGCCGTGATCAGCCGGCCGGAGGCCTCGTCGTAGGCGACCAGGTCGGTGAAGGTGCCACCGACGTCGGTGGCGAGCCGGATGCGGCCGCGGGTCATGCGCGCCAGTCCGTGCCGTAGGCGGCCAGCGCCTGCTCCTCGCTGAGATAGCCGGCGGCGACGTCCGCCGCCACCGCGGCAGGCGGGCGCTCGGCCGGCGGGCCATAGCCGCCGCCGTTGCCGGTGACGATACGCACGCGGTCGCCGACCTGCAGGTCCAGGTGCGGGCTGCGGGTCAGGGTCAGGACCTCGCCGTTGCGGACCACCTCGACCCGGTTGCAGCTCCCGCTCTGGCCGCCCGCCATGCCCCAGGGCGGCGTCTCCGAGCGGCCGACGCTGCAATAGAGGAAGTTGCCTTCCTCCAGCACCTCGTACTCGCGCAGCAGGCCAAAGCCGCCGCGTCGGCGCCCTGCCCCGCCGCCGTCGGCCGTGTTGAGCGCATAGCGGCGCAGCCGCAAGGGAAAGCGCGCCTCGATCACCTCACAGGCATAGTTGTAGGTATCGCCGTCAGTCAGCGCGATCAGGGCGGAGGCGCCGTCGGCCTCGCGGCTGGCACCCCAGCCGCCGTGCGCCGGCTCGATATGGACGTACTCGCGTGCCCCGCCGCCGCCACGCCCGCAGAGGTAGGCAACGGTGAGGCTCATGTAGCTGCCGGCGCTGAAACGCTCTGGCGAGAGCGGCGCCAGGGCCTTCCAGGCCAGCTCCGAGGCCTGGGCCGAGCCCTCGTAGTACCAGCCGACCGGCGATGGCGGCTCGGCGGTGAAGACCGTGCCGGGCGGGCAGATCACCTCCAGCGGCTGGAACCAGCCGTCGTTGGCCGGCGCCTGCGGGTCGACCAGCGCCTTGAAGACCGTTTTCACCGCCGAGAGCAGGGCGCCACGGGTGCAGTTGATCGGCGCCTTGCGCGCCTCGGCGCTGCCGGTGAAGTCGAAGCAGACGCGCTCGCCGGCGATGGTGACCTTCACCCGGACGGGAATGCGGTCGCGCACCACGCCGTCGCCGTCGATCCAGTCCTCGGCCTCGTAGCAACCGTCCGGCAGGGCCGCCACGGCACGGCGGCTGGCGGCGGCGTCACGCTCCAGGATGTGGCCGAAGCAAGCCTCCAGTGCCTCCGCGCCATAGCGCTCCGCCACCTCCAGCAGGCGCCGCTCGGCGATGCGGGTCGCCGCCAGCTCCGCATTGAGGTCGCCGATGGCAAGGTCGGGATAGCGCAGGTTGGCCTTCAGCAGGTCCAAGAGGCCGGGGTCGATCTCGTTGTCCCGGCAGAGCCGCAAGCTGGGGAAACGCAGGCCCTCCTGATAGACCTCGGTGGCGTCGGGCGGGATGCTGCCTGGCTTGGCGCCGCCGACGTCGATCCAATGCGCGACCGAGAGCGCGAAGGCCAGCAGTCGGCCGTCCGGCAGAAAGACCGGCCGCATGATGGCCACGTCGCAAGCATGGGTGCCGCCGTCGTAGGGCTGGTTGGAGATGAAGACGTCGCCCGGCCGGAAGCTGCCGCCGTGCTTGGCGATCAGGTGCTTCACCTGCTCGGAGAAGGTGCCGGTGAAGAGGGTGATGCCGTTGCCCTGCGCGACCAGCCGCCCCTCGGCGTCGCAGAGCCCGCAGGCGAAGTCGAGGATCTCGTAGATCACCGGGCTCATCGAGGTGCGGGCCAAGACCGCCCCCATCTCGTCCACCGTCGCCGTCAGCTTTCCCCAAAGAATGTCCAAGGTGATGCGGTCCAACCCGGTGCTCCCTAGCCTCAGCCTGTGTTCCGCCAATCAAGCAAAAGCCTCCGCGTCCCACAACACCCGGCCGGTCTGGCATGGCTGCCCTGTCGCGGAGCCTCCGCCTGTGCTATCCTGTCGCATAATCGCCAGGCCGGAGTCCGGCTCTTGCCACAGTGGCTTACGAGCTAGGTCCTGAGGGTTTCGATCCGGGTCCGGTTCGGTTGGGGGGGATGCATCGCTGTAGCCGAAGGAGGCTCCCATGCTGCTGCAAGAGACCCTGAGCCAGGAAGTCGCGGTCAAGCGGCTCGACCTCGGCAATCTGAAGGAAGCGCTGCGCTTGGGATGGGACGATTTCCGTGCGGCCCCGACCCATCTCTACTTCCTCGCCCTCTTCTATCCCGTGGTGATGTTCGTCGGCGTCTGGGCCGCGGTCGACGACAACATGATCCCGCTGCTCTTCCCGCTGCTGAGCGGCGCGGCGCTGCTGGGCCCCTTCTCTGCCATCGTGCTCTACGAGATGAGCCGTCAGCGCGAGCAGGGCGAAAACGTCTCGATCCGCCAAGCCCTGCGGATGCTGATCTCACGTGCAGCCCCGGCCATCGCCGGCCTCGCCATCGCCCTGGTGGTGGTCTTCGGGCTCTGGATCTGGGCCGGCATCGGGCTCTATCACGGCCTGATCGGCGTGGTTCAGGACCGCTCCTTCACCGGCTTTTTCGGCGAGGTGCTCTCAACCTCGGCTGGCTGGAGCCTGATCCTGGTCGGCGTCGGGGTGGGATTTCTCTTTGCCCTGGCGGTGCTGGCCTGCTTCGGCATGGCCTTCCAGGCCGTGGTCGACCATGGCGACGATTCCTTCTCCGCCGTCTGGATCTCGCTACGGGTCTTCTGCGCCAACCCGCTGATGCTGCTCTGCTGGGGCGCTATCGTCGTCGCCCTGCTGGCGGCCACGGTGGTCACGCTCTTCGCCGGCCTGGCCGTGGTCCTGCCGCTGCTGGGCCACGCCAGCTGGCATCTCTACCGGCAGGCGGTGCCGCACAGATAGCAGCGGCCAACCTGACCAGGTTCGGTGCGAAAGCGCTCGGCTGCAATGCTCCAGCCTCATTTTGGCCGGGATAGTCCATGCCCGACCTTGGCTAGAGCAGGATGACGTCAAATCGAAACGATTTGTCGTCTGAATCCTGCTCTACAACTTTGAAAGATAGAGCAGATTGACGCGATCATGTGAATCCACCTGATCGCGATCTGCTCTAGGGCCGGGCCTGCGGACACCGCACCCGATACCACGCCGATCAACCTTCATATTCCAGCTTGGCTTGGCCGGGCGCTGCGGCCCGCAGACCCTGTATAGGGAACACCTGATGCGGAAGCTGTACTGTTCATATCTGTGCCATTGCCTTTGCGGCGCCCACTCTAACATTGACGCGAGGAGGAAGTGGTAGGACAGGCGTCGGCACTGGAAGGCTCCCAGTAGCGCCCAAGCCACATTGAGTCCCCGGCGCGTGCAGGCTTCCTTCTGCACGCGCCCATCGGCAATGTCCGACACTCAAGACAGCCAACAACTTCGGCCAATCAGCGGGTATCACTATCAAAGGCAAAGGCATCCGCCGCAATGAACGCATCTGAAACAGAGTCGAACTCGACGATCACCGTGTCACCATTCTCCGGAGCCACCCCTAAGGTAATGAAGTGCCCATCATGAATGGCGTCGTTGTGACGGACATGAACTGTGTCACCGCTCGCAGGCGTGCTCGAGAGTAAGAGTTCCGTGTGGGTGATGCTCGCTATCTCCGTGCTCCCTATGACGTAATCTTCGATGGGAGCGAGCGTTTCACTGGCACCCAAGCTGTCAACTGTGATGACATCGATTGCCGTTACATGACTAACGCTATGGTTTAAAAGGAAGGTACTATCCGTACCATTTCCTTTGAAGGGCCCGTCACGATAATTATCATAGATCGTACTCTCATAGTAATCAGGACTGGCTACATCTACAACCGAATCTTCGATTGTCCCCCCCTCCAAGGAGACGGTCCCTAAGCCGCTCTTGAGCCACACGGAAGCTATGCCCGTATGTTTGTTATGCCAGTCCGTATTCTCCATCAGCGTGAAAATTGACGTCTGGCCATCGGCAACAAAGGAATCCGTTTGGGTTGACCCCCCTATGAGCCGCACAATCTCCCACCCACTAGCTGATGGCAGATTGGATGTCCTAAAACGTACGGTCAGCTGATCGGCGGGGAGAGTGTCGAGAGTCACTGAGCTCACCGTATCCGCTCCGCCGGGCCCCCCGTTCACCGCATCGAACTCGCCACTAACCAAGAGCCGCGGTGCAAATGCCATTGGCTCTTCGAGTTCCCACTCGAAGTGGGCCTGAGCCGTGTTTGCGCGAAGGCCTGAGGTTGCAATGTGCCCACCGACCTCCCGCGACCGCTTCTGACGGAAGTAAGGACGTAGACGACTCCAATCGACGTCTTCAGTTGTCGGTGTCCAGTCTCTCGGGCCACTCCCCCGATAGAGATCGAACTGCTCCAGGCGCAAGGCGCATCGATCTTCTGTCTCGATTGTGATCTGGAGCGCGCACCAGTCCACGGTCCGATCGACCGCGCCAATCCCGTTTGCGACCGGATCCGGTACTGGCAGCGAGCCTTCGATCCTAAAGCGCTCCTCGAACACCCGAAAGGTCCGCAGCCGCGTCGACACGGATGGAGTGGTTCCGTCCGGCGCGTGCAGCCAATCGATGTGGACTAGGATGCCGTCATCCGGGGCTGAATCTCCAGTTGCCGTATAGTCCTCTATGTTCGAGAAGTAACCGCAGAAATAGTGAGGCCCAGTCACGGATTGCACACCGCGCCAGGGATGAGCGATCTTCACTATGGCTGTCTGTGAAGTCGTCGGTTCGATCTCGACCAGCAAGGCATGCCGCCACCCGAGCCGCTCGCTGGCCTCCTCATCACTCAGGGTCTGGCGCCTCACCGTGGCGCTATCGGTGTTGGTCGCACTGAGGAAGGCCCAAGGCGGAACCGTCGTCTTGGATGTCGTCGCGTAGGGCCGGCCATCCCGTACCGGATCGAGACGGAAGCCTGGGTTCAAAAAGAGGTTCGGGGTCCATGACGCAGCCGGCAGTTCGCCGCGCGGACTGAAATTGTCGTCCAGGTAAGTCTGTTTGATGCCATCCAGATAAAAAGTCAGAGTTTCGTAGGTCGGGATCGGCTTGTCGTCCTTCAGCAAGAACTCACCAAAGTAGAGCGAATAGGGCCCGGGCATCTCTACGTCGACATCGTCGATGCGGACCAGGTTGCGGGAGGGATCCACGAAGACCTGTACGCCGAAGACAGCGGTCGGATCCTCGAGCCTGCGCCCTTTTCCGCGTTCGACCGTGATCGGCTCGATCACCCCGGCGCGATCCCTCAGTTCTCGCACCTCGAGGACATAGCGGCCGTTGTCGGCGCGCATCTGCAGTTCGGCAAAGTGGTTGGTTCCCGCTACGCCAACAATGGGAACCGACCGACCCTTGCTCGGCGGGTCGGAGCGTTGGAACCGCTGGATAGAAATCAGGCTGCGATCGTCCAGAGAGGCCATCGCTGACTGTGACCCGAAAAGCGTAAATCTGTCCGACTCGTTGGTGATCCTGTGGTTCAGGTCATCAAAAAAGACAGCCGCATTGTCGTTCGGGAAGATCACAAGCTTATCACTTGCCGGTGGTGTCAGCAGCTTCATGACGGCAACGTCGGTTCCGCCCGATCCACTACTGGTCGTCGGACTCGCATGAGCCCAGATAGCAAATATTGCATTCGCATCGTAGTCGACCATATTGGTCGGCACATGGATCTGCTGATCCGTTATCATAGAGATCGTGTCTCCATTAGAGACATCCACGAGAAACTCGACCTGGCTTGCCGCTAAGTCCACCTGAACATCCTGCTGTGGCATCAACTCCTGAAAGGTGCCATCAACATGTATTTCTACTTCCACTTCATACGGCTTGATGTGATCGAATCCAAGATCAACGATACTGTCCCCAACACTACTCGGAAAATGGGTGTCTTTTTTAAACGTATGATCAACAAATATCGTGCTGATTCCCGTAACTCCTCCATAGAGGGTTAAGTTATCTGTGGCTGTGTCAAACGTAAAATCAGTGCCCAGGGCCAGTGTGCCGAGCCTGTTGGACATTGTCATCACAGATACTTCAGGAGCCGTGCGGAGATCAATGGTTCCTGCGAGGTCAAATACGCTTTGGGCATTCAACGTCGGAATAATTTCGGTGAAGGAGTGCTTTTCCCTGATAACCAGACTGTCAACGGCCGAAATTCCATCGCTCCAAGTGTAGACGAGACTGTCAGCACCTGTATCGGAGCGCCACCCTTCTGTGTGCAGCGTTTCGGTAACGCCGTTTCTAGTGTGGAGATACCTGTTCCGACCGATTTGAAAGGCTTCGGTGGCCGCGGGTGACCAAAGGGTATGGTCCGAACTGGTCAGGGAAACGCTGTCCGTCGCGACCTCTAACTGGGTATCTCTGGTCACTGGGTAGCCCTGAGCAAGGCCACCATCTGCGCGCGCAAATCCTAGCTGACCGCCCTGGCGCAGTCTCGGGTGAGCCAGTGCTGCCGTAACGCGCCACACATGGTTCACTTTGCGGTGCCAAGCACGAGTGCGGGTCGAGCGCGAGTCGTACCATTTAATGGCACCAAAGGTGATGCCGTCGTTCGAGTGAGCGATTCCGAACTTCTCTCCGACATTCGTCACGGTGCTGGCACCGCCTTCATTGCGACGCAGGATCGCCTCGAAGCGGTTGGTGCCGACCTCGACGACTGACCACTCCCAGAGACTGCCCGGATCGAGCTTACCGATAGGAATGGAGGGGCCCAGATGCCAGTTAATGTCTTCTGGATCGGCTTCTCCGGGATTGTCAGTCCACATGACGAAATTGTACTTGTAGCCTGCCGAGGTCGACCCACCGCTTGGTGTGCTCACCATCATCATGAGGACTCGCCCATCCTCCGTAGCGATGAAATCGTGGCACACGAAAAGTTGTGTCGGATCGCCCTCATAGAGGGCGTGGTATTTGTAACCGTTGGGCCGTCCGAAAGGAGGTTCGGGCTCCCATTCGGTCAGTTTGACGTCGCCGTCACCAGGGCGGAACCAGAAATGGTGGTTGGTCCACTTGTCCCCATTCAGACCCTTGGTTTTGATGGGCAAGAACTGCCGATGGGTGTTCGACCCCCGACCAACGGCCCATCGTGCCCATAACTTATCGGCAATCCCGAAACGTTGCAGGTTCAGGAGGCCCGGTTGCCAATGGATTTGGTCTCCATCGTCCAAAGGATCAATGTTTGCAGTCGTAAAGGGGTTCGTACATTCTCCAGAGTCCGAAAACGGGTTGAACTCGGTGCCCCAACTCATTCCTCCATTGTCCGAGGTCGACATATAGATCTGCTGACCAACTGTCCCTTCTGCTCGTTCGGTCGGATTGCCTTGGCAGATCGCGATCAGGTCGTAGTTTCCAGAGCCATCTTTGAGCCCAGGTTCCATCGACGCCTGATGTCTGTAATATGCGCCGCCGGTAGAGAAGGGGGCGCTGATCACGTAAGAGGGTTGATAGACCTCCGCTCCCACGATGCGGCGCTGTTTCGCGCGCAGGGTGTTGGTGCCGTTGATGCTGCCCTGTTCGCCCAGGTCGACTGTTAAGGTCTCCTGACCGGTTAGCACGCCATAGATCGTTGTGTCGGGCATGTTGTGGACGATGGTGTCGATTCCCATCGTCTTGGCCTTGGCGAAAGCAGCCTCCATGGCTGTCAAGTAATTGACGCCGCTGGCATTGCCGACGCCGCTGTCCGCAGCCCTCAAGGCTGTTAGCTCCGTGTCCGCAATCGCAATGTTGCCTTGGTCAGAGGAGGTGACGTTGACATTGTTCATCGTGAAGAGGTGGTTGCCGCTGCCATCCTCAAAACGCACCTTGTAGAGCCCGCTATCAAGGTAGATCGCGGGCACGTTTCCATTGGCGTCACAGAGGACGGGATTGGCGTGCGCCGTACCGGGAGGCGGCACCGTGTAGACAGTCTTTGGCGTGGTCGTTCCGGGCTCGAAAAAGTGCAGCTTTGCTGAGGGGATGGGAGTTCCACTGGCATCGACGACAGGGTCGAGCGGGGAGATGAATAGCGCCAATGTGACCTCCTGGGTGTACCACACCATTGTAGCATGCCATTCGCGTGAGAACAGCTACCAATACGGCAAAAATAGAACTTATATTCACACTATCATAGCAATTCTACAGCTATCAAGTTTAAAAGGTGATAAAACGCACGAGTTAACGATTCGGGGTCAGCTGGTGCAACGACGAACTGACCGGCCCGCCGGGACAACGCCCCGTGGGTTTGCCGCCAGGCACCTGATGCAGAGCCACATCGCCGAGCTGGCTTCGATGCAACGGCTCTTCTTGAGCAAAGGCGAGAAGGGCAGCATCAGCATCCGCATGAAGTGAGCGAGGTTCCAAGCCAGTGCATGAAGCACAAGCCGAATCGCGTTAGCCCTAGAGCTGCGGCATCGCGGCCGCGACGAACCAATCGCGTTCTTGCCTTCCTTGATGCGTGGTTCCGCGCGGCTTTAGATCGAGCAATACCTCGTCGCCGCCGTGTCCAGGCGATCGCGTGAATCTGCTCTATCTTTCAAACTTGTAGAGCGGGATTCAGACGACAAATGCTTTCGATGTGGCGTCATCCTGCTCTAGCGCTCCGGCGCGGACGGCAGGGGCTTGGGCTGATGTAGGCTGCCGGTCCGCGCCGGGTGGTGCTTGTGCTCGTGCAACGTCCGCTTCCAGGGATGGGACTTGAACCAGGCCACCGCATAGGCCGCCGCGGCTATGATGGCGAAACCGCCGAGATTGACCAGGGCGGTGACCAGGTCGCTGCGGCCGGTGACATCGGCATTGGGATTGGCCCAGTCGATGACCATGCCGGCGACGCGCGCCAGGAACATCGACAGCAGGAAGACGGCGAGCGACTGCTGGCCGACCTTGCGGGTCACATCCACCAGCGGGCGCAGGCGCTTCACCGCCATCAGCCGGTAGCCCTTCTCGCCGGCCGCGACCCAGGCGAGATAGGCCAGCGCCAGGAAGTGGAGATAGCGCAGGATACCGAAGTGGGTCTTGTCACGCAGCGGCTGGATCGCATTCCACCAATCCTGCAGCGGCAGGAAATCCAGCCAGTAGCGCGCCCGGTACCAGGCGATCGGCATGGTGAGGAGCAGCACCGCGATGCAGAGGATCACCAGGCGGCGATCGTGCTCCGGCGGCTTGATCCAGCCGAGGCCGATGAAGAAGCCGGTGTAGAAGACGAGCTGCCAGCCGAAGGGGTTAAAGAACCAGGTGCGATCCGACCAGGGTTCCGCCTGGAGATCGAGCGCGCCGGTCATTCCCACCGCCCAGGTCGCCACCACGAAGGCCATCGCCACCTTAGGGTCGACGCGGCCCAACGCGACCACCAGCGGCATCAGCGCCAGGATCACCAGGTACATCGGCAGGATATCGAAATAGTTGGGCACATAGGTCAATGTCAGGTAGGCCGGCAGCAGGGCCTGCGGATCATTGAAGAAGAACATCAGGTTCAGGCTGTCTTTGTAGTGATTGCCCAGCCCGAAACTGCTGTCCACCGTCGCCACCAAAGCCGCCACGGCAATGAAGAGGCCGAGGTGCGCCCAGTAGACCTGCCAGATACGAAAGCCCACGCGGGCGGTTCCAAGAGCCCAGCCGCGCTGCGCGAAGACCTTGTAGAAGGCGATCGAGGAGGCGACGCCGGAACAGAAGACGAAGATCTCGGTCGCGTCGGAAAATCCGAAGCGCGCCGGGATCCAGAGCGTCCAACTGTTCCAAGGCGTGTGTGCCAGGTAGATGATGAACATGCCGAGCCCGCGGAAGAAATCCAGCCGCGGATCGCGGTGGCCCTGCGGATGGTTTGGAACGGCTGTCGAGCTGACCATGAAGATCGGGCGTCCTGTCGTTGAGGTCCGGCGCTGATCCCGCGTCCGCGAAGATCCGGCAAATGAACCTAGCACCAATGGGATACGTCTTCAGTTCACGCATGATCCCCTTACCGCAAGCCTTCGTGAACAGCCGAGCCGCAGGCCCTCCTTCACCGCGACGTGACCGCCTGACGGGCAGGAATGATCGTAGAGAGGAAGGATGACTGCCGTCACCCTGGAGAGCCCTCGTCGGGCACCGCAGGTCGCCGTCTTGACCGCGGCGGCGCTGGGCCTGCTCGTGGTGGGCCTGCTGGCCTGGCAAGCAGGCGGCCCGCGTCCTGCCGCGGCAGTGCTGCTGGGCGGCTTTGGAGGGATCGGCCTCTACCATGCCGCCTTCGGCTTCACCGCGGCCTGGCGGCGGATGGCGCGCGAGCGCCGCGGCGCCGGCCTGCGCGCCCAGATGCTGCTGATGGCCGCCGTGATCCTCTTCTCCTTCCCGCTGATCGGTTACGGCCGGGAGATCGGACTGCCGACCGGCGGCTTCGTCTTTCCCTTCGGTATCGCCGCGGCCCTGGGGGCAGCCGGCTTCGGGCTCGGCATGCAGCTCGCCGGCGGCTGCGGGTCGGGCACGCTCTTCACGCTGGGCGGCGGCAGCACCCGCATGGCGATCACCCTGGCCGCTTTCATCCTCGGCTCCCTGCTGGCAACCCTGCACCTGCCCTTCTGGAACGGTCTGCCGCGATTCGGCAGCACCTCGCTGATCACCGCACTCGGCGTCGAGGGCGCCCTGCTGGCAAGCCTCGCCGCCCTGGGGCTGATCTGGTGGGCGGCCCGGCACCTGGAGCTGAAACGCCACGGCGGGCTGGAGCCGGAGCTGCGCCGGGTCTCCCTGCTTCGCGGCCCCTGGCCGCTGGCCTGGGGCGCCCTGCTGCTGGCCGCGGTCTCGCTCGCCACCTTCCTGGTGCTGGGGCGGCCCTGGGGCATCACCTCGGCCTTCGCGCTCTGGGGCGCCAAGATCGCCGCCGGCCTGGGCGTGCCAGTTGAGACCTGGCCCTACTGGCAGGGCCGGACCGTTGCGCTGGAGCGCTCGGTCTTCGCCGATTCCACCTCGGTGATGAACTTCGGCGTGATGCTGGGCGCCCTGCTGGCGGCCGGCCTCGCAGCGCGCTTCAGCCCGGTCTGGCGTCTCTCTGCCCGCGACGTGCTGACCGCGCTCGTCGGGGGCCTGCTGATGGGCTACGGCGCCCGGCTCGCCTGGGGCTGCAACATCGGCGGCTTCCTGGGCGGCGTGGTCTCCGCCAGCCTGCACGGCTGGTGGTGGCTGCTCTTCGGCTATCTCGGCAGCAGTCTGGGGGTGCGCCTGCGTGTGTGCATCGGCATGGATCCGCCGGTCAGGTCGTCTGCCGGATGAAGTCCTCGAAGGCGGCGATCACCGCCTCCAGCTTGGCATCGTCGATGTCGAGGTGGGTGACCAGGCGAATGGTCGGCGCGCCGGCACTCACAGCGATTCCACGCTCAGCCATAAAGGCCCCCAACGCTGCCTGCTGGTCGGCAGGCAGCGTCACGAAGACCATGTTGCTGTCGACCGCCTCCGGATCGACCGAGAGGCCCGGCAGTGCCGCCAGCGCCTCGGCCAGGCGCCGGGCGCGGGCGTGGTCCTCGGCCAGGCGCGCCCGGTTGTGCTCCAGCGCATAGAGACCTGCGGCGGCGAGGATCCCGGCCTGGCGCATGCCACCGCCCAGCATCTTGCGGGTGCGCCTGGCGCGCGCAATGAAGCCCGCCGGTCCCAGCAGCAACGAGCCGACCGGGGCGCCCAGCCCCTTGGAGAGACAGAGCGAGACGGAATCGGCTTCGTTTGCCAGCGCGTCCGGCGGCAGCCTCAGGGCCACGGTGGCGTTGAAGTAGCGCGCACCGTCCAGATGCACCGAAAGGCCGGCCTCGCGCGCCGCGGCGGCCGGGGCCGCGATCTGCTCCAGCGGCAGCACCCGGCCCCAGACCGAGTTCTCCAGGCAGAGCAGGCGAGTGATGGGATAGTGGGAATCGTCCGGCTTTACCGCCGCCCGCACCTGCTCGGGCGTCAGCGCGCCTGCGGGCGTGGTCGGCAGCGCGCAGGGCGCGATACCGCCCAGCACCGCGCCACCACCGGCCTCGTTGGCGTAGATGTGATAGCGATCACCGGCAATGTACTCCTCGCCGCGCCCGCAGTGGCTGAGCAGCGCCGCCAGGTTGGACTGCGTGCCGGAGGCGAAGAAGCAGGCGGCCTCCTTGCCCAGCAGGGCTGCACCGCGGGCCTCCAGCTCCAGGATGCTGGGGTCCTCGCCATAGACATCGTCGCCGACCGGCGCCGCCGCCATGGCTGCGCGCATTTCCGCCGTGGGCTTGGTCACGGTGTCGCTGCGCAGGTCGATCTCGGCCTCGCTGTTCGGCCTCATCGTCGTGCCAGGATACATCGCTGGTTCCCTAGAAAGTGCCGTCGTAGGCGCGTCGGCCGATGCGGCAGGCCAGCAGGGTGAAGCGGTCGCGGGAGAGCGCCGCCTTGGCCTCCGCGGCCAGGGTTTCGCAGTCGTCGATCCAGCGTCCCTCGCCGCCCAAGGCCGCGGCCACGGCCGGAAAGTCGCTGCCGCCGAAGTCCACGCCCAGGTTGCGGCGCTGGCTGCCGCGCTGCTTCAGCTCGATCAGCGCCAGGCTCTCGTCGACCAGCACGCAGACGATCACCGGCAGTTTCAGATCGCGCAGGGTGGCGAGCTCGCCCAGCACCATCTCGAGCCCGGCGTCACCGACGAAGACCAGGGCCGGCCGCTTCGGCTGCACCAGCTTGTGCCCCATCGCCAGCGGCAGGGCACAGCCCATGGTGCAGAGCGCCGAGGACTGCAGCAGTCCGCGCGGGCTGCCGCAGCGCCATTGCTGGCTCAAGAGGATGCGGTGGGCGCCGCTGTCGGCGGTCGCCAGCGTGTTGGCGGGCATGCAGTCGCGCAGGGTGCGGAAGACCGCGGCCGGACCGAAGGCCTCGCCCTGCGGCGCGAAGGCCGCCTGCAGCGCCGCTCGCGCCTCTGCGATCCTGCCGTTGCGCCAGGTCTCGCGCGGCGTCACCCCGCTCGTCAGGACGCCCAGGGTCTCCGGCACGCGGCCCAGCAGCAGGTGGCTGACAGCATGCATGCCGTGGCTGCGCTCGACCGGTGCGATCTCCACCACCGGCTTGTCGGCCGGCCAGGGGTCGCGCCAGCCCACCCGCATCTCGATCGGGTCGTAGCCCAGCAGAAGCAGCAGGTCGGCATCGTCCAAGAGCGGCATCAGGATCTTGTCGGCCTTGGGCGAGAGCCCGGCGCCGCCCAGGGCCAAGGCATCGGCCTCGTCCAGCAGACCCTTGGCCTTGTAGCTGGTTACCAGCGGCACCCCGAAGCGGCGGCAAAAGGCGGTGATCGCCCGGCCGGCCTCGTCGTTGACGGCATCGACCCCGGCGATCGCCAGCGGACGCTCGGCCCCGGCAAGCAGGCTGCGCGCCGACGCCAGCACCGGATCGGCGGCGGCCGCGGTCACCCCTGCCCGCTTCGGCTGTCGGTAACCGAGGGCATCCTCGGTGACCTCCGCCTCGGCGACCGAGATCGGCACGTCGATGTGCACCGGGCCAGGCTGACCGGCCGAGGCCAGCGCGATGGCCTTGTCCATGACCGCGCCCACGTTCTCGGGCGTGACGCAGAAGCTCTCCTTCACGATCGGCCGCAGCAGCGCCTGCTGGTCGAAGACCTGGTGAGTGTAGCGCTCCCCCTCGCCCAGATTCACCCGGCCGGTGAGGAAGATCAGCGGCACCCGGTCCTGCAGCGCGTTTGCCACCACGTTCACCGCGTTGGCAGCCCCCGGGCCGATGGTGGCCAGCAGCACGCCCGGCGCGCCGCTGGCGTGCCAGCTCCCCTCCGCCATGAAGCCGGCGGGGTTCTCGTGCTTGGCCAGAACGAAGGTGAGGCCGGCCGCGCTCAGCGCGTCCATGACCGCCAGCACCTCGCCGCCGGGAATGCCGAATGCCCAGCGACAGCCGCGGTCGGCCAGTTTCTTGGCAATGAGTTCCGCCCCGCGCATCGTCTCTTCCTTTGCAGCGTTTCCGTTGTCTGGCCTCTCGCAAGGCCCGTGATCTAACACGGAAGAACGCTACGCTGGCAAGCAGACCTGCAGGGGCGCCTGAATGAGAATGCTCAGCTACCCCTGCCCAGGCGCAAACGCACCATCGCCGCCAGCCCCAGCGCATAGAGCAAGTGGCCGATCAGCGCGACGATCGCCGGCTTGACCGCCCCCATGAAGGCCGGCTGCCCCCCGATCAGGTTGGCCATCACGAAGAGGCCGAAGACATAGATCGCCACCCCGAAAAGCAGCCCGAGCAGCCACCAGGGTATCCCAGGAATAATCAGCTTTCTGAGAGGGTTCACGACCACTATGTAACCGATGGGATAGGCAAGGATGCCGGTTGCGAAGTGGATGATCTCCGCCAGCGTGTCACTGGTGATGCCAAAGACCGCCTTGACCAGGTTGGCCGGCGAAGGATTGGCGCCCAGCACCGCAGGCACGAAGAGCCGTGCCCAAATCTCCCAACACAGCGTACCCGCGATACCGGCCAGGACCACCGTGACCAGGAGGCCGCCATCGAGAGCTGGAAAGATACCGATCGACGAAGCCGTAGAATTTCTGTTGGCCATGGCTCGAATCTCCGGCGCAGGAAAGTAGAACGCACGAGAACCAGCAGCTGCACTATGAAAGAGCACACTAGATAAAGGCAAGAGCAGAGGCCGGCGCGGCAGGTCGGTCGCAACCTCGTCCGCACCGTCCCCGACAGTTAGGCAGCAGGACGCAGTTCGGCCTCGAACTCCGCGGCCAGGTGATCCAGCCCCAACTGAAGGCGAGCGAGCATGCGCCGCTCACGGCCGCGCAGGTAGCGCCGTTCCAGGCAAAAGGACGGCAAGCGCTGGTAGATGCTAACGTCTTCGACCAGGTGCCTGGTCTGACTGGCAAGGCCCTGCAAGAGATCCCTTGCACGCCCGTAGTCCCGTGTCCGTGCGGCGATCCAAGCCTCACTGCGCTGTTCCGGACCGGTGAAACTGCGCCCTGTCAGGTTACTGGCCGCAAGGCGCTCTCCCCCGATGGCGACCCGAAAGAGCCAGGCATAGCGGCATCCCGCATCGTGCTGGCGCTCGGTAAGCCAGCCGCGCGCCCGCAACACACCCAGCGGATACTCGGCCCAAGCTGCCGGTGCCCCCGGACCCGTCAGGATGAGCCGACGCCTCTCCTGTTCCGGCGTCGGCCCGTATCCGGCCGAGGATCGGCTGTGAAAGGGATCCTTGCGCGGCCGTCCGCAGCGCCGCCGGGTCATCAGACTCCTCCCCACGGGCTCTGCGCCACAGACCGTATACGAAAGGTCTTTACAACTCTTTCGAGCTTGTTCATATTTTGTACTCCTTTTGGTCTAGTTGCCTCGTCAAGCTACCCTGTCGTAACGAACGGCATACCAAGTGGCCCTTGCGGGGCACCGAGCCCTGCCAGAGAGGCCCTTGCCATGCACAGCGACGACTGCACCTCCAATCCTCTCCTATTACAACAGTTACAAGATTGTTATACATCCTATCCTTGTATAGAAAAATGCGCAGGGTCAAGCGCAAACTTGCGCACCTACGTATAGTCAGGCGGCGAGACGAGGCCGATGTCACCAGGCCCCCCGCAAAGACTGGCGCAGCTTTTGGAGCGCCCCCCCTACGGCGCAACGGTCGCGCAACAACGATCCTGGCTGGCCGAGATCATGGCTCTGCTCTGCGTGAAAGGGCAGCCGCTGGCCCGCGGCGCAGGCCTTGCGCCCAGCACGATCAACCGGTTCCTATCGGAAAAGAGCGGCCATCGCTTGCGGGCACAGACCTTGGATGCCCTCGTCGGCGAAGCCAAGAGGCTGGCAGGCGATGCTGCCGTGACCGCACGACGGCCGCCGGGGCCCCACGATGCGGGAGCGGGCTCACACCTATCCCTACCCGTCAAGCGCCTGGACGGACTGGCAGAGGACCCTGCGCAATACTGCGCAAGCGATCAGAACATACTCTTCACGCGCGCATTTCTGCACAGCCTCGGGCCGAGCGACCTGACCAACCTCATCCTGGTCCGAGTCTCGGGCGACGCCATGGCACCGACCTTTGCCGAGGGCGATCATCTCCTGGTAGACGGGGGTTGGACCCGCGCCTCGTGCGATGGCCTTTATCTCTTTCGGGAAAGCCGGAACCACAGCCCCTTCGTCCGTCGGATCACCCTGGACCCGCGCGCCGACCGCCTGCTGGTCACCACCGACAATCCGGCCTATGCCCCGGCGGTGAGCCTGGCGGCCGATGAGGTCAGGCTTCTCGGACGGGTCCTCTGGGTCGGGCGACGTCTGTAACGGCTGGTGACCCAGCCAAGGCCGCTACTCCGCCGCGGCCACGGCCTTGCGCCGGGCTGCCTGCAGCTTCGCGAAGTCGGCATCGGCATGATAGGAACTGCGGGTGAGCGGGGTCGAAGAGCAGAGCAGGAAACCCTTGGCAAGCGCCGCACGCTCGTAGGACTGGAACTCCTCCGGCGTCACGAAGCGGTCCACCGGATGATGCTTGGGCGTCGGCTGCAGGTACTGGCCGATGGTAAGGAAATCCACCTCGGCCGCGCGCAGGTCGTCCATCACCTGCAGCACCTCCTCGCGCGACTCGCCTAACCCGACCATCAGGCCAGACTTGGTGAAGCTCTGCGGGTCGATGCGCTTGGCGTCGGCCAGCAGGCGCAGGGAGTGGAAGTAGCGCGCGCCGGGCCGGACCGAGGGATAGAGCCGCGGCACGGTCTCCAGATTGTGGTTGAAGACGTCGGGGCGCGCCGCGATCACGATCTCCAACCCGCCGTTCTTGCGCATGAAGTCGGGGGTCAGCACCTCGACCGTGGTCTCGGCGTTCAGCTCACGGATGGCGCGGATGGTCTTGGCGAAGTGCTCGGCACCGCCGTCCGGCAGGTCGTCGCGGTCGACCGAGGTCACCACGACGTGGCGCAGCCCCAGTTTCTGTACCGCCAGCGCCACGTTCATCGGCTCCATCGGGTTCAGCGCATCGGGCTTGCCGGTGGCGACGTTGCAGAAGGCGCAGGCCCGCGTGCAGATCTCGCCCATGATCATCATGGTGGCGTGGCGCAGCTTCCAGCACTCGCCGATGTTGGGACAGGCCGCTTCCTCGCAGACCGTGGAGAGACCGTGCTCGCGCACGATCTGCTTGGTCTCCTCGTACTCGGCCGAGCCCGGCGCGCGCACGCGCAGCCATTTCGGCTTGCCGCGCTTCACCGGATTGTCGGGTCGGTGCGCCTTTTCCGGGTGGCGCAGGCGGGGTTGCGTCTCGATGCTCTCGGGCATGGCCAGTCCAGTGTCTCTCCCGCAAGGATGCCGTCGCCCAAAGGCGTAGCTTTCCCCAACTATATAAGGCACAGCGGCGACAGGCCAATCCTTCGCGGGCGCCGGTCCTGCGCCCGGGTCATCCCTGCCCTCATCTCACATGTGCCCCAGCCTCACATGTGGAGCCTCACATGTGAATCACGCGGCCATAGGCGTCCAGCACACTCTCGTGCATCATCTCGGAGAGCGTGGGATGCGGGAAGACCGTGTGCATCAGCTCTTCCTCGGTGGTCTCCAGGTTCATCGCCACGACGAAGCCCTGGATCAGCTCGGTCACCTCGGCACCGACCATGTGGGCACCCAGCAACTGGCCGCTCTTGGCATCGAAGATGGTCTTCACCAGTCCCTGGTCTTCGCCCAGCGCGATCGCCTTGCCGTTGCCGACGAAGGGGAAGCGGCCGACCTTCAGCTCATGGCCGGCCTCCTTGGCCTTCGCCTCCGTCAGCCCGACCGAGGCCACCTGCGGATGGCAGTAGGTGCAGCCGGGGATCTTCAGCTTGTCCATCGGGTGGCTGTCCAGGCCGGCGATGGCCTCGATGCAGATGACGCCCTCGTGCTCGGCCTTGTGCGCCAGCATCGGCGGGCCGGCGACGTCGCCGATGGCGTAGATCCCCTTCACGTTGGTGCGGCCGTGCCCGTCGATGACGATGCAGCCGCGCTCGGTCTTCACCCCCAGGGCCTCCAGGCCCAGGCTCTCGATGTTGCCGACCACGCCGACGGCCGAGATCACGCGGTCGACCTCCAGGGTCTCGCTCTTGCCCTTGGCCTCGATGGTGGCGGTGATCGCCTTGGCGCCCTTGTCCAGCTTGGTCACCTTGGCGCCGGTCTTGATCTTCAGGCCCTGCTTCTCGAGCTGCTTGCGGGCAATGCCGGCGATCTCGGCATCCTCCACCGGCATGATCTGATCGACCAACTCGACCACGGTGACCTCAGAGCCCAGCGCGTTGAAGAAGGAGGCGAACTCGATGCCGATGGCACCCGATCCCACGACCAGCAGGCGTTTCGGCAGCTCCTTGGGCACCATGGCCTCGAAGTAGGTCCAAACCCGCTCCTTGTCCGGTTCCAGGCCCGGCAGCACCCGCGGGCGGGCGCCGGTGGCGACGATGATGTGCTTGGCCTGGAACTCGCCGACCGCCTTGCCGTCCTTGGCGACCTTCACCTTGCCGACCGCGGCGATCGTCGCCTCGCCGTCGATCACGGTCACCTTGTTCTTCTTCAAGAGCATGCCGACGCCCTTGTTGAGCCGTCCGGAGACGTCGCGGCTGCGCTTCACCACCTTGGCCATGTCGAAGCCGACCTTCTCGGCCGAGAGCCCGAAGTGGTCCGCCTCGGTCATGTTGCGATAGACCTCGGCCGAACGCAGCAAGGCCTTGGTCGGGATGCAGCCCCAGTTGAGGCAGATCCCGCCCAGGTGCGCACGCTCGACCACGGCCACCTTGAGCCCGAGCTGCGCCCCCCTGATGGCGGTCACATAGCCACCCGGTCCGGCGCCGATGATGATCACGTCGAAAGCGGTGTCGGGCATCACTGGGTTCCTTGCACGGCGACTCTGGGATCGGGTTTGCGAGAGGCGTCTCGGCCTCTCCGATAGCAAACACATCACGGGGGGAGCGGGCAAGCACCACTGTTGGCCGTCGTGGCGGCAGGTACAGGCACGCGCCGAGCCAGGATCTGGGCTACCGGAGGCAAGGCCGCGTCCGGGCCAGGCCATGCAGCAGGAACAAGGCCGCCATCACGGCGGGACGCGCAGGGCCGGCGCCCGACTACTTGGCGGCTACGGCAAAGCGTTCGGGCTCGAAGTGCGGAATGGCCGCGATCAGGCTGCGGGTGTAGGCCTCGCGCGGCCTTTCCAGAACGGTCTCGGCACTGCCCTCCTCGACGATGCGGCCGCGGTTCATCACAATCACCCGCTCGCAGAGCAGGCGCACCACGTTGAGGTCATGCGAGACGAAGATGTAGCTCATCCCCAGCTCGCGCTTCAGGCGGTCAAGGAGCTGCAGCACCACTGCCTGCACCGAGACGTCCAGCGCCGAAGTCGGCTCGTCCAGCACCAGCAGCAGCGGATCGACAGCGATGGCCCGCGCGATGCCGACGCGCGCCTTCTGGCCACCCGACATCTGGTGGGGAAAGCGCGACAGTAAGCTCCGCGGCAGGCCCACCATGTCGGCCAGCGCCTCGACCTTGGCGGCGAGCTCGCGCCCACCCGTCATGCCCTTCAGACGCTGCAAGGGCTGGGCGATGGAGCGCGCAGCCGTATAGCGGGGATTCAGGCTGTCGGTCGGGTCTTGGAAGACCATCTGGATCTTGGTGCGCTGCGGCAGCCGGGCGAAGCGCCGGGCGCTCTGGGCGGTGATGTTCTCGCCGTCCAGGACCACGTCGCCTGCAGTCGGGTCCAGCAGGCGGGTGACGATGGAGGAGGTGGTGGACTTGCCGCAGCCCGACTCCCCGACCAGACCCAGGCTCTCGCCGCGCTTCAGGGTGAAGGAGACGTGGTCGACGGCACGAAAGCCCTCCTCCTCGCTCGCACGCTTCTTCCAGGAGAAGCCGCCGCCCTTGGCGCCGCGCCGCGGGAAGACCTTCACCAGATCGACCACCTCAAGCAGCTTGTCGCTCGCGGCCGGCTTCGGCGGCGCGCGCAGGACGACCGGGGCCGGCGCCTGCTCCAGCTCCTCCGGTACGGCCGTGAGGTCCTCCAGGCGCGAGCGCGGGCCGGGCGAGGCGGCGATCAGCTTCCTGGTGTAGGGATGGCGCGGACTGGTGAAGAGTTCGGCCACCGGCGCGCTCTCCACCACCCGCCCCTTCTGCATCACCACGATACGGTCGCAGTAGTGCGCGGCCATGCCGAGGTCATGGGTGATCAGCACCACCGACATCTTCTCCGCGCGGGTCAGGTCGCGCACCAGGTCCATGGTCGCCTTCTGGGTGGTGACGTCGAGGCCGGTGGTGGGTTCGTCGGCAATCAGGAGCCGCGGGTTGCAGGCCAGCGCGATGGCGATCATGACCCGTTGGCACATGCCGCCCGAGAGCTCGAAGGGATAAGACCAGTAGCGCATCGCCGGCTCGACGATCTTCACCTTCTCCAGCATCTCGATGGCCTTGTCCTTGGCCGTCTGCCGGGTCGCCTGGTTGTGGCGCAGCAGCACGTCCTCGATCTGCCGGCCGACGGTGCGGATCGGATTCAGGGCGGCGCGCGGGTTCTGGAAGATCATCGAGATCTCGCGGCCGCGCAGGTCGGCGAGCTGGCTCTCGCGAGCGCCCAGCAGGCCCTGCCCGTCGTAGGCCGCGCTGCCCTCGACGGCGCGGCCGGCCGGGTCCAGCAGACCGATCACGGTGTAGGCCGTGACCGACTTGCCGGAGCCGCTTTCGCCGACGACGCCCAGCACCTCGCCCTTGGCCACCGCGAGGGAGACCTCGTCCAGGGCCCGGACCGTGCCGTTGCGGGTGCGGAACTCGACCGACAGGCAGTCGACGGAGAGCAAGGGATGGGCGCTCATGGGCCGGTTCTCCTCGTCAGGTGCGGCGCAGCGGGTCGACCAGGTCACGCAGACCGTCGCCCAGCAGGTTGAAGCAGAAGACCGCCAGCATCAGCGCGGCGCCCGGGAAGAGCGCCATCCACCACTCGCCGGAGATGATGTAGGTCGCTCCCTCGGCCACCATGATCCCCCACTCCGCCGCTGGCGGGCGCACGCCCAGGCCGATGAAGGAGAGACCGGCGGCGTTGAGGATGGCCCAGCCCAGGTTCAGCGAGATCTGCACCATCATCGGCGGCAGGATGTTGGGGAAGAGCTGGGTCGAGAGGATGCGCAGGTCAGAGCAGCCGGAGAGTCGCGCCGCCTGCACGTAGCCGGCACCGCGGCGGATGCCGACCTCGACGCGGGCGACACGGGCATAGAACGGCAGGTTGATGATGGCGGTGGCGTAGATGATGTTGGCGACCGAGTTGCCCAGCGCCGCCACCACGCCCATGGCCAGCACGAAGAGCGGGAAGGCCATGATGGTATCGGCCAGCCGCCCCACCACCCGCTCGGTCCAGCCGCCCCAGAAGCCGGCCGCCGCCCCCAGCGCGCTGCCGATGAAGAAGGAGAGCGCCACCGCCGAAAGCGCGATGCCGAGGTCCAGGCGGGTCGCCACAACCACCCGACTCAGCACGTCGCGGCCGAGCTGGTCGGTGCCGAAGGGATGCGCCCAGCTCGGCGGCTGCAGCGCGTTGGTGGCATCGGTCGCCAGCGGATCGTAAGGCACGATCATCGGCCCGAAGAGCGCCAGGAAGACGATGAAGCCGAAGAGAGCGAAGGCACCGGCGGTCACCGGGTTCTCCGCCATCACGTAGCGGACATGCTTGAGGGTCTGTTGCATCTGCGGGGCTCCTCCGTCAGGCGTCCAGACCGACGCGCGGGTCGATCAGGGTCAGCACCAGGTCGATCGTCAGGTTCACCACGACGAAGAGCAGCGCCATCGCGAGCACGAAGCCCTGCACCGCGGCGTAGTCGGAGGCGACCAGCGCCTCGATCGCGAAGGAGCCGATGCCGGGCCAGGAGAAGACCTTCTCCACCAGCACGTTGGCGCCCAGCAGGAAGGAGAAGACCATGCCGAGCGTGGTGAGCACCGGCAGTGCCGCATTGCGGAAGGCATAGGTGCCGAGCACGGTCTTGCGCGACAGCCCGTTGGCCCGCGCCGTGCGCACGTAGTCGCTGGAGAGCGAGTTCAGCATGGCCGCGCGGGTCATGCGGGCGATCGGCGCCAGCGCGAAGAGCCCGAGGGTCACCGCCGGCAGGATCAGTTGCGTCACCGCAGCCCAGAAGGTTTCACCGTCGCCCGCCACCAGCGAGTCGATGAGGTAGAAGCCGGTGGTGTGCTCGGGCGGGAAGTAGAGGATGTCCAGCCGCCCCAAGGGCGAGGGCGCGATGCCCAGCAGGAAGTAGAAGAGGTAGATCAGGAAGAGGCCGGTGAAGAAGGTCGGCAGCGAGACTCCGGCGGTGACCAGCAGGCGGCAGAGATGGTCAACCGAACTCCCTGGCCGCGTCGCCGCCAGCACCCCCAGCGGCACCGCGATCAAGACCGCCAGCCCGAGCCCGGTGAAGGTCAGCTCCAGCGAGGCCGGCAGCCGGGTCATCAGCTCTTCCATCACCGGCCGGCCGGTGTTGAGGGAGAGCCCCAGATCGCCGTGCAGCAGGTTCCCGCAGTAGATGAAGAACTGCTCCAGCCAGCTCCGATCGAGCCCGAGCGCGCTGCGCACCTCGGCGATCGACTTCTCGTCGGCCATGGCGCCGGCGAAGTAGACAGCGGGGTCGCCCGGCAGCGCCCGTGTCAGGACGAAGGAGATGACGATGATCCCCAGAACGGACGGCAGGGCCTGCAACAGGCGCTTGCCGATCTGTGCGAGCTTCGTTCGCATGGCCCTGCCCTCCTCTCTCCCTTGCGCTTAGACCTTCTCGATGCCGCGGCAATCGAGCTGCCGGTGGAACCAGCCGGTGTAACCGACCACGTCCTTCTGCGTGGCGGCGTCGAGATAGGGCTGATAGAGCGGGATGCGCGGCACGTCGTGGAAGGCGATGGCCATCATCCGCTTCACGTTGGCCGCGTATTTCGGGTCGTCGAGCTCCATGTGCAGGGTCTCGTCGACCAGCACCTCGACCTCGTCGTTTTCGTAGTTGGACGAGTTGAAGAGGTGCCCCTTCTTGTAGGCCCAGAAGAAGTAGTAGTCGGGGTAGTTCAGCCAACCGCCGAAGTTCTCCAGGTGCATGGGCAGGCGCTTCTCCACCAGGGCGGCGGTGCGCCAGTTGGCGCCGGGAATCTTGTCGATCTCCACCGTCACGCCGATCTTCGAGAGCGAGTCCTGGATCAAGAGCGCCGTCGGCTCCTGCCAGTCGGCGAGGCCCAGGTTGAAGGAGAGCGTGGTCTCGAAGCCACCGCCCAGGCCGGCCTCTGTCAGTAGCGCCTGCGCCTTGTCGAGGTCGGTCGCATAGGGAAAGGGCTGCGGCCAGGCGATGCTGCTGGGCTCGGTCTCGGTACCGCCGAACATCGGCCGGCCGCGGCCGTAGGCAGCCGCCGCCAGGATGTCCTGATAGGGAATGGCGTAGGCGATGGCCTGGCGCACCCGGACGTCGTCGAAGGGCTTGTGGGCCAGGTTGAGGCCGAGCACGTGCAGGCAGTTGTCGATCGGCGCGCCGGTAACCCGCACCTTGCCGCCCTCGGCCAGCTCCTTGGCGTCCTTCGGCGGCACATCCATGTAGAGATCGACGTCGCCGCGCTCGACCAGCGCCCGGCGGGTCGCCGCCGAGGGCACCTCGCGCACGATCACCCGCTTGATCTTGGGCAGCGGCCCCAGGGCCCAGTCGTCGTTGCGCTCGTACATGAACTGCTGGCCGGGATCCCAGCGCGCCACCTTGTAGGCGCCGGAGCCAGCCGGGGTCTTGTGCAGGTACTCCGTGGCCCAGGGGTCGTCGTCGGTCGCGTGTTCCTTGGCCAGCTTGGAATTGATGATGAAGGGCACCGGCACCGCCAAGTCCGGCAGGGTCAGCTTCGAGGGCTGCGGCAGGTCGATGCGAAAGGTGCGCTCGTCGACCACGACGAACTGCGCCGGGTCGGTCATCGAGCCGGCCTTCATCTGCACCGCCGGGAAGCCGCCCAGGCTGACCGCACGGTCGAAGGACCACTTCACGTCCTCGGCAGTCATCTGCCGGCCGTCCCAGAACTTCGCCTTGGGGCTGAGGACGAAGGTCAGCGACGTGCCGTCCGCCGACAGGCTCCAGGATTCCGCCGCCTCGGGCTCGATCACCGAGGAGTCGTAGGACAACGCCCCGTCCTCGAGCTGCTTGACGCCGAAGCGCACCAGGCGGTCGTAAACGTTGACGGTGATCTGGTAGCTCGGGCGGTTGGTGCCCTTGCGGTGCAGGTCCAGGCTGTTGATGGAATTGCCCGCGACGACGACCAGGGTGTCGCTACGCCCGGCCGCCTCGGCCGGCAGGAAGCGCAGGACCGAGGCGCCAGCAGCGACCCCAGCGGTCTTGAGGAACGCACGTCTATGCATAGTCAGTCTCCTTGAAAAGGGGGCCTGGGGTAAGGGGTCCGGATGTTGCTTGCGCCTCGAGGAAGGCGCGCCAGCCGCCGTAGCGGGTGATTTCCTGGGCACCGGCGAGCGCGCCCGCCTCACAGAGGAAGCCCTTGATCTCCGCGCCCTCCTCCAGCAGCAGGGTGCCGATGCCGAGCGGGCGCGGGATGCGAGCGATCAGCGCGCCCAGCCGCTCTTCCGGCAGCGCCCAGACCTCCAGAGCGACTGCGCTGCCGGCTGGATCGTAGACCAGGCCGGGGCGCTGCGGCGGCATGCCGGGCAGCAGGTAGAGACGATAGGTAGCGGCGGTGCGCGCCTGACGCAGGAAACGCCCGCCGAGGCCGGTCACCTGGCCATTGAGCGGCAGGCCCGACATGTGGGCGCCGACCAGGCCCAAGGCGACCTCGCCCGGCCCCGGCGCCTCGGCGGCCGCTTCTCCCGCCGGTAGCAGCCAGCCGGTGGCGCCCAGCGGCAGCACGCTCGCGCGCTGCAGGGCGGCCGCCAGCGCGGCGCTACGCTGGTCCTCGCCGGCCCGCGCCAGCAGGGTGATGCTGCCCGGCAGACCATCCCCGCGCCGTCCCAGCGGCACCGTGATGCCGCAGAGGTCCAGCAGGTTGACGAAGTTGGTGTAGAGGCCCAGCCGGCTGTTGGCGCCGACCGGGTCCCGCTCGTAGGCGGCACGGGTCAGCGCCTCCGGCATCGAGGGCACGCAGAGCAGGTCCAGTCCCTCCAGCAGCGGACGGATGCGACGCTTCAGTTCCGCCAGGCGGTAGAAACTACGGAAGACGTCCGTGGAAGAGAGCTCCGTCGCCCGTCCGATCACCTGGCGGGTCACCGGCAGCACCGCCTCCGGCCGGTCGCGCAGCAACGCCTCCACGACGGCATGGCGCTCGGCGACCCAGGCGCCCTCGTAGAGCAGTGCGGCGACCTCGTAGAAGAGGCTGAAATCCAGGCCGCGAACCTCAGCGCCGAAAGCCTCCAGCGCCTCGAGCGCGGCGTCGAAGGCGGCCTCCTGCAGGCGATCGCCGAAGAAGATGCGGGAAGCACGGTCGGGCACGCCGACCCGCAGGATCGGTTGCGGTGCCGACAATGCCGGCGCTGGCATGGGGCGGGAATATGGGTCCGCCGAGTCGGCCACAGCAGTGGCGCGGAAGACCCGCCAGGCATCCTCCACCGTGAGCGCGAAGACTGAGACGGTGTCTAGGGTACGGCAGGCCGGCACCACACCGCTGCAGGAGAGCGCCCCCAAGCTCGGCTTCAGGCCGACGATGCCGTTAAGCGCCGCCGGCACCCGGCCGGAGCCCGCCGTGTCGGTGCCCAGCGCGAAGCTCACCAGGCCCAGCGCCACCGAGACCGCCGAGCCGGAGCTGGAGCCGCCGGGCACCAGCTCGGGATCGAGGGCGTTGCGGGGCGCCGGATAGGGCGTGCGCAGCCCGACCAGGCCGGTGGCGAACTGGTCGAGGTTGGTCTTGCCGATCATCAGCGCGCCGGCGCGGCGCAGCAGGTCGACGACGAAGGCGTCGCTCTCGGCCGCGTAGGTGAAGGCCGGACAGGCCGCGGTGGTCGGCAGGCCGGCGACGTCGATGTTGTCCTTGACTGCGAAGGGCAAGCCCCAGAGCGGCTTGGCCTGCGGATCGAAGGGACCCAGCGCCTCGGCCGCCGCCAGCACCGCTTCCTGAGGCGCCAGCGACAGGAAAATGCCGGGATCCGCCGCCGCGATGCGCCGATAGGCCTCGGCGACGACCTCCCGCACAGGGGTTCCCGCCGCATAGGCCCGGTGCAGGCTTTGGATGTCGAAGGCTTGTGCTGCCAGCATGGGCTTGCCGGTCCTCTTCACTGGATCG
This sequence comes from Rhodospirillaceae bacterium N.6G, assembly GCA_046233115.1. Lineage (GTDB taxonomy): Bacteria > Pseudomonadota > Alphaproteobacteria > Kiloniellales > JACOMY01 > JACOMY01. The sequence goes on from JBJXHM010000005.1 coordinate 280,421, forward strand.
TCGCTCGTCGTCCCCGGCAGCAGAGCAATTGAGTATGCTTCGGGATACTGCTATTTTTTTCCCGAACTGCTGCAAAAGATGCAGCACTCTCCGAAAAGGGGTAACCTGTGCGGCACGCGATCGGATTGCGCTACGTGGATGCGGTCGCCAAGGCCGGTTCGATCCGGCAGGCGGCGGAGACCCTGTCGATCACCTCCAGCGCGCTGAACCGCCGGATTCTGGCGATGGAGGAGGAACTGGGCGTGGCGCTCTTCGAGCGCTTTCCCCGCGGCGTGCGGCTCTCGGCGGCCGGCGAGATCCTGATCCACCACATCCGCGCGCATCTCTCTGACATCGAGCGGGCGAAGGGGCAGATCGCGGATCTCTCGGGCCAGCGCCGCGGCCATGTCGCCATCGCCTGCAGCCAGGCCCTGCTGCCCTTCTTCCTGCCGGAGCAGATCTCGCTCTACCGGCGCGCCCATCCGGCGGTGACCTTCGGCGTCATCGTGCGCGATCGGGCAGCGGCCGAGCAGGCCATCATCGACCTCAGCGCCGACCTGGCCCTGGTGTTCGAGCCGGTCAGGCTGTCGGAGTTCCAGGTGGTGCTGACCATCCGCCAGCCTGTGCATGCGGTGATGGCGCCCGGCCACCCTCTGGCCGAGAAGCAGATGCTGCGCCTGCGCGACTGCCTGCGCTATCCAATCGCCCTGCCGACCGAGGCCTACGGCGTGCGCCACTTGATGGAGCTGGCGGTGCGGCGGATCTCCGACCGCCTGCGCCCGGCGGTGGAATCGGACAGCTTCGAGTTCCTGCGCCACCACGCGGTGGCGGAGAACATCCTGGCCTTCCAGATCCCCATCGGCCTGCCGCTGGACGGTGCCGCGGAGGGCTTGGTCAGCCGTCCGATCGACGCCCGCGACGTGCCGCCCGGGCTGCTCTACTTCGGCCAGCTTCGCGGTCGCACCCTCCCGGTCGCGGCCGCCCGCTTCGCCCAGCAGATGCAGGAAACCTTCGTCAGGCGCTTCGACTGCGACTAGAGCAGATCGCGATCAGATGGTATCGCCTGATCGCGCAAATCTGCTCTATCTTTCAATGTTGTAGAGCAGGATTTAGACTGCAGATCGTTTCGATTTGAGGTCATCTTGTTCTAGCGGACGGTAGGCTTACAGCGAGCCAGCCCCTACCCTATCGGCATCGGCGTCGTGGCGTCCGCGAACTTGGGCAGGTCGTCGTCGATCTCGTAGTAGTCGCCCTTGTCGGCGACGAAGATGTGCCGCTCGACCGCGAGGCCGGTGGGCTGGTCGAGGCTGCCGGCGTTGATGCTGATCTCCTCGCCGCCATCGTCCCAGAAGAGGACGGAGCCGCACGCGGAGCAGAAGCCGCGCCTGGCGAAATCCGACGAGCGATACCAGGCGAGACCTTCGGAGCGGACCAGGACGAAATGCTCGCGCTTGCAGCCGGTGCCGACCACGAAATGACCACTCTGCCGGCGGCACATCTCGCAGTGACAGGCATGGGCCGCAGTCAGGGGGCCGTCCACCCGATAGCTGACGGCACCGCAGAGACAGTGGCCGCTATGGCTATTTCCCCTGTCCTGCATGGCGGTCCCTGTCCTCTCCGGGTTTCCCCTACAGCAGCATGGTGAGCGGGTCTTCGATCAGGCGCTTGAAGGCGGCCAGGAACTCGGCACCGACGGCGCCGTCCACCACGCGGTGGTCCACCGAGAGAGTGCAGGACATGACGGTCGCGATCGCCAGCGCGCCGTCGCGGACCACCGCCCGCTCCTCACCGGCACCGACCGCCAGGATGCAGCCCTGCGGCGGGTTGATCACCGCCTCGAACTGCTTCACGCCGAACATGCCGAGGTTGGAGATCGAGAAGGTTCCGCCCTGGTACTCCTCGGGCTGCAGCTTGCCCTCGCGGGCCCGGGTCGCCAGTTCCTTGGTCTCCGCGGCGATGGCGGCCAGCCCCTTGCCGTCCGCGCCCTTCACGATGGGGGTGATGAGCCCGGAGGGAGTCGCGACCGCGACCGAGATATCGGCGCGCTCGAAGAAGACCAGGCCGCTGGCATCGTAGGCCGCGTTGGCCGCCGGCACCTCCAGCAGGGACAGGGCGACGGCGCGCACCACGAAGTCGTTGACCGAGATCTTCACCTCGCGCTTGGCCTTGGCCAGCTTGTCGTTCAGCTCCTTGCGGGTCTTCAGCAAGGCGTCGATCTCGCAGTCCACGGTCAGGTAGAAGTGCGGGACCTGCTGCTTGGACTCGGTCAGGCGCTGGGCGATGACCTTGCGCATGGAGGAGAGCTTCTCCACCCGGTGCGGGATCTTCATCGACTCGGCGAAGGCGATTCCGCCGGGGCCGCTGGGCGCCGGGATCGACGCCGGAGCGGCCGCTGCTGCCGGGGCGGGCGCTGCCGCAGGTGCAGCCTTGCCGCCCTTCAGCGCGGCCTCGATGTCCACCTTGATGATGCGGCCGTGCGGGCCGCTGCCGGTCAGCTTGGCAAGATCCAGGCCTGCCTGACTCGCCATCCGCTTGGCCAGTGGGCTGGCGAAAACGCGCTCACCGGAGGGGGCCGGCGCCGCAGCGGCGACCTCCGCCGCTGCGGCTGCCGCGGGCGCTGCCGCCATCGGAGCCGGCGCGGGGGCGGGTTCGGGAGCAGGCGCCGGAGCGGTCGGTGCCGGGGCGCTGCCGGCCTCGGACGCCGCTGCCTTCACATCCTCACCCTCCTCGGCCAGGACGGCGATGGGGGTGTTGACCGCCACGCCCTCGGTACCCTCGGCGACCAGGATCTTGGCCAGGGTGCCCTCGTCGACCGCCTCGACCTCCATGGTCGCCTTGTCGGTCTCGATCTCACAGACCACGTCGCCGGCGGCGACACTGTCGCCCTCCTGCTTGATCCAGCGGGCGAGCGTGCCCTCGGTCATGGTCGGCGAGAGCGCCGGCATCAGGATGTTGGTCGCCATCAGGCAGCTCCCCTTTTCGTCACTCTGACTTTTCCTACGGTCTGGCGGGCATCGGCCCGCGACCGCTGTTCTCTATTTTCCGCAGCGTCGCTAGCGGTAGCAGGCTTCCTTGGCCGCCGCGACGATGGTCTCGGCCTGCGGCATGGCCAGGCGCTCCAGGTTGGCGGCATAGGGCATCGGCACGTCGGCGCCGTGCACCCGCTTCACCGGGGCGTCGAGCCAGTCGAAGGCCTGCTCCATCATCAGGGCCGCCATCTCCGCGCCCATGCCGGCGAAGGGCCAGCCCTCCTCGCAGGAGACCAGGCGGTTGGTCTTCTTCACGCTCTCGACGATGGTGGCGGTATCGAGCGGGCGCAGGGTGCGCAGGTCGATGACCTCGGCCTCGATGCCCTCCTCGGCCAGAGCCTCGGCCGCCTCCAGCGCCTTGCCGACCATGATCGAGAAGGCGGTGATGGTGACGTCCTTGCCCTCGCGCAGCACCTTGGCCTTGCCCAGCGGCAGGGTCCAGTCCTCGGCCTTCGGCACCTCGAAGGAGCGGCCGTAGAGCACCTCGTTCTCCAGGAAGATCACCGGGTTCGGGTTGCGGATCGCACTCTTCAGCAGGCCCTTGGCGTCGGCCGCGGAATAGGGCGCGACCACGATCAGGCCCGGGCAGTGCGCGTACCAGGAGGCGTAGCACTGCGAGTGCTGGGCGGCGACGCGAGAGGCAGCCCCGTTCGGGCCTCGGAACACGATCGGCGAGGCGATCTGCCCGCCCGACATGTAGTGGGTCTTGGCCGCGGAGTTGATGATCTGGTCGATCGCCTGCATGGCGAAGTTGAAGGTCATGAACTCGACGATGGGGTTCAGGCCGTACATGGCGGCGCCGACACCGAGGCCGGCGAAGCCCTGCTCGGTGATCGGCGTGTCGATCACCCGCTTGGGACCGAACTCCTCCAGCAGGCCCTGGCTCACCTTGTAGGCGCCCTGGTATTGCGCCACCTCTTCGCCCATCAGGAAGACGCGGTCGTTCCTGCGCATCTCCTCGGCCATGGCGTCGCGCAGCGCCTCGCGCACCGTCTGGGTGACGGTCTCGCCATCCCAGTCGACTTCCGGCTCGGGCGCCGCCTTGGGCGCGGGCGCTTCTGCGATGGCCGCCGCGGGGTCCGGGGCTGGAACTGAGGCCGGAGCCTCGACCGCCGGGGCCGGCACACCGCCGGCGCTCGCCTCCTCCAAGCTCTCGCCCTCAGCAGCGAGCAGCGCGATGGGGGTGTTGACGGCAATGCCCTCGGAGCCTTCCGGCACCAGGATCTTGGCCAGCTTGCCCTCGTCGGCCGCCTCGACCTCCATGGTCGCCTTGTCGGTCTCGATCTCGCAGATCACCGAGCCGGCGGTCACCTCGTCGCCTTCCTTGATCAGCCAGCGGGCCAGGTTGCCTTCCGTCATGGTCGGCGAGAGGGCGGGCATCAGGACTTCAATCGGCATGGGCTCTCCCTTCCCTCCGGCCGCTCAGGCGGCGTCGTCGACCAGGACCTCGGTCCAGAGCTCGGCGGGATCCGGCTCCGGCGAGGTCTGGGCGAAGTCGGCGGCGTCGGCGACCTGATCCTTGACCGCCTTGTCTACGGCCTTGAGGTCGTCCTCCGTCATCATCTTGGCGTCGAGAATGCGTTTTTTCAGGTTCTCGATCGGATCGCGCTCGCCGCGATACTTCTGCACCTCCTCGCGGGTGCGGTACTTGGCGGGGTCGGACATGGAATGGCCGCGATAGCGATAGGTCTGCATCTCCAGGATGTGCGGCCCCTCGCCGGCCTTCACCTTGGCGATGACCTCTTGGCCGGCCTCGTAGACCGCGATCACGTCCATGCCGTCGACCTGCTGGCCCGGTATGCCGTAGGCCTGGCCACGGTGGTAGAGTTCCTGCGCGTGCGCGGCCGCGCGCTCGACCGAGGTGCCCATGCCGTAGCGATTGTTCTCGATGACGAAGATGACCGGCAGATTCCAGAGCGCGGCCATGTTGAAGGTCTCGTAGACCTGGCCCTGGTTCAGCGCGCCCTCGCCGAAGTAGGTCAGGCAGCAGGACTTCTCGTCCAGGTACTTGTGCGCGAAAGCGATGCCGGCGCCGATCGGCACCGAGGCGCCGACGATGCCGTGGCCGCCGAAGAAGTTCTTCTCGCGGCTGAACATGTGCATGGAGCCGCCTTTGCCCTTGGAGTAGCCGCCGGCGCGGCCGGTCAGCTCGGCCAGCACGCCCTTGGGGTCCATGCCGGTGGCCAGCATGTGGCCATGATCGCGGTAGGTGGTGACGACGGTGTCGCTGGGCTCGGCGGCGGCCTGCAGGCCGGTCACCACGGCCTCCTGGCCGATGTAGAGATGGCAGAAGCCGCCGATCAGGCCCATACCGTACATCTGTCCGGCGCGCTCCTCGAAGCGGCGGATCAGCAGCATGGTATGGTAGAGCTGTGCGATCAGATCGCGGTCATATCCGGCCAAGCCGTCCTTGGGTCCGGCCTTCTTGCTGGTGGTCTTGCCGCTTCTCGTCGCCATAGGCCCTCCCCTTATCGACAGGTCGTTCTAGACAGGCACCCTCTCCGGCCGCAGCCGGAGCCAAAGTCCTGCACCTCCAGCCCTTTTCGGAAGGCCCCGGTGCCGGTCGCAGCCGACCGCCCCTCCTCAAGGGAGGGGCGGTCGAGCGCGTTGCGACCCTAGCCGAAGAATAGTGACCAGCGCTACAGCGGACAAGGCAGCGCGATCGCGGAGCGAGGCTCAGCGCGTGTCGTGCCAGTGGCTATCCGAGGAGTTAATTGCCCTGGTAGTCCCAGCCCGCGGCCTCGCCGTCGGGGAGGATGACCACGACCTCTTCGGGTCGGGCATAGTTGAGAATGACCTGGGCCCGCTCTTCCAGCAGGTCGGGGTCGAGCGATTCCACGCTGAGCGCGTTCACCCGGGCGCGTGCCGAATCGAGTTCCTGGCGCAGGGTCGCCTCTTCCGCCCAGGCGGCCTTCAGCTCCTGCCCCAGTTCGGCATAGGCACGCACGCCGCGTTCGCCCTCCACGAAGTGGAAAGCGAAGTAGGCAAAGAGCCCCAGCCCGATGAGCTGGGGCACCAGCATGCCGAAGCGCCGCCAAACAGCCGAAAGAAGCCATCTCATGGCCACGATGTAGCCAGCTTTCGGCGTGCCGGGTCAAGCGACCCGCGGCTGGCCGGGGTCGCTTTTCCGGGGTGTGTTACCCGCGCCGCACAGTCTCGCCGGCATAGAGGGCGGCCGGGCCCAACTCCTCCTCGATCCGCAAGAGCTGGTTGTACTTGGCCAGCCGGTCGGATCGGCTGAGCGAGCCGGTCTTGATCTGCCCGCAGTTGGTGGCCACCGCTAGGTCGGCGATGGTGGAGTCCTCGGTCTCGCCGGAGCGGTGGGACATCACCGCCCGGAAGCCGGCTTTGTGCGCCAGGTCGACGGTCTCCAGGGTCTCGGTCAGGCTGCCGATCTGGTTCACCTTGACCAGGACCGCATTGGCCGACTTTTCGGCGATGCCGCGCGCGACCCGCTTCGCCGCGGTCACGAAGAGGTCGTCACCGACGAGCTGGATCTTGTCGCCGATCGCCGCGGTGAGCTGCTCCCAGCCGGCCCAGTCATCCTCCGCCAGGCCGTCCTCGATCGAGATGATCGGATAGGCGGCGCAGAGCTCGGCCAGGTAGTCGGTCATCCCGCCGGCGTCCAGACTGCGGCCTTCGCCATCCAGGCAATAGCGGCCGTCGCGGTAGAACTCGGTCGAAGCGCAGTCCAGCGCCAGCGCCACGTCACTGCCCGTCTTGTAGCCTGCCGATTCGATTGACGATAGAATAAAATCAATGGCTTCCTTGGCCGAGCTCAGGTTCGGCGCGAAGCCGCCCTCGTCGCCGACGTTGGTGCTGTGCCCGGCCTTCTTCAGGGCGGCCTTCAGCGCGTGGAAGACCTCTGCGCCCATGCGCAGGCCCTCGCCGAAGCTGGCCGCCCCCAGCGGCATGATCATGAATTCCTGGAAGTCGATCGGGTTGTCGGCATGGGCGCCACCGTTGATGATGTTCATCATCGGCACCGGCAGGGTGCGGGCGTAGGTGCCGCCGACGTAGCGGTAGAGCGGCAAGCCGGCCTCCTGCGCGGCGGCCTTGGCAACCGCCAGCGAGACGCCGAGGATGGCGTTGGCGCCCAGGCTGCCCTTGTTCTCGCTGCCGTCCAGCTCCGTCATCGCCAGGTCGATCGCCACCTGCTCCGAGGCCTCGCGGCCGGCGAGCAGGTCGAAGAGGTCGTGGTTCACCGCCGCGACCGCCTTGGTCACGCCCTTGCCGCCGTAGCGCCCCTTGTCGCCGTCGCGCAGCTCGACCGCCTCGTGCGCGCCGGTCGAGGCGCCCGAGGGAACGGCCGCACGCCCGAAGGCGCCGCTCTCCAGGACCACGTCGACCTCGACGGTAGGGTTGCCGCGCGAATCCAGGATCTCCCGCGCGGAAATGTCGGTAATGGCGCTCATCAACTGCCTCCTAGCAAGACGATTTAAGACGGCTCCCCGCCGCGTGGCGGCAGGTCTTGGGCCGGTGGCGGCGGATCGCCCCGTCCGTCGCGGCGGTCGCCCAGCGGGCCCTTGTCGCGCTTCTGGGCCGCCCACTCCTCCGGCAGCATGCGAAAGACGGCGATGTCATAGCGATTGCCGTCGGGGTGGGCCATCGCCGATTTGAAGGTGCCCTCGTAGGTGAAGCCCTGGCGGCGATAGCCGGCCAGTGCGGTGCGGCAGCCGGTCACCGGGGTGCCGAAGACCCGCTTGATGCCCCAGCCGAAGAGCCAGTCCATAACCGCCGCGCGCGCCTCCAGGGCCGCCGCGGTGCCCCAGAGCTTGCGATCGCCGATGAAGTGATGGCTGCGCGCGTTCTTGTCGTCCAGCGCCACGTCGAGCCAGAGGAAGCCGACCAGGCGGCGGTCGCGGAAGATGCCCAGCCAGAACTTGCGGGCGTTGTCGTGCTGGCGGATGTAGGCGGCCAGGTCCTGCACCGACTTCAGCGGCCGCGGGCCGCCCAGGTAGTGCATCAGCTTGGGATCGGTCAGCCAGGACAGCAGCAGCGGCGTCGCATCGCGCTCATTGAGCGAGCGCAAGGTGAAGCGCCGCGTCATCAGGGTCAGCGGCTGGCCTACCTGCCAGGCGAGGATCATTGCTTGACCGCCAGCTCCTGCGGCTGCGTCGGCGCATCTTCCGGCTTGCGGGCAGCCGAGGCATCCTCTGCGGTCAGGATGAAGGTGGTCATCGCCAGACGCCGCCCCCGGGTTACCGGCAGTGCCTCGTGCAGCAGCGAGCAGGAGAAGATGCAGGCGCCGCCGGCCGGCGGCCGGTAGTGCCGGTCGCTGTACTCGGGAAAGCGCAGGGTGCCGCCGTCGTAGTCGTCGTTCAGGTTCAGCGACATGGCAAAGCGGCGCGGGTGCTCCGGCCGATAGCGGTCGCGGTGCATGCCGAAGAAGTCGTGCCGCTCCACCTCGTAGCCCAGCACGATGAAGTTCTCGAAGCGATAGGGCAGATGATAGGCGAAGACCTTGGCCAGCTCCGGCCCCAGGCGCCGCACCAGCAGCAGGGTGATGTCGCTCAGCAGGCCGCGGTCGCTGACCACGTGCTCCTGGTTCCGCTTCTTGCTGGGGTCGTAGAAGTTCTGCTTGCCGCCGGCAGAGACCGCGCCCTCGTGATGCTCCTGCTGCCAGGCACCCATGATCCGCCGGCAGAGCGACGCGGGCAGCAGATCCGGGATGATCAGCGCCGGCGCCGAGGCCTGGGGATCGTTCAGCCGCCAGCGTCGCCAGAGGCCCATGCGCTCCACCGCCTGCGGCAGCGCCTGATCCGGGTGGTCAGGACTGGCGAGCCCGATCACGCGCTGGTTGGCGTCCAGCAGGAAGAGGCCGACTCGGCCCGGCGGCATCAGGTTCACCCGGCGGGCAGGATCGGCCAGAACCAGGACGCGGACCGGTGCCAGGTCAACGTGCGGCAGGGCGGCCGGCGGGCCGCCGACGATGACGAAGACCTCGCCGTCCCACTCGTGAATGCGCGGCGCCTGCGCCTTCAGCGCCGAGATCCAGAGCGAGAGGAGGTCCGGAGTCGCTCCGGCCGGAAAGGTGACGACCAGGGCCGGCTTGCCGCTGACTTCGCCGAAGAGATCGCGCTCCAGCCCCTTGGAGTCGGGCAGGTGCACGAGGGGAAAGGGATCGCCGACGCCGAAGGGCGGCGGCAGAGGCTGTTCCTGCTGCATAATGGAGGCAGGGGTTACGCCAGCTGGGCGCCCGCGGCAAGTGCGCGGATCGGCGCCGGCCCTTCTTTGGGAGCGGGCCGGTGCCGATCAATCAGGCGCAACGCGCTCTGGCGCGGACTACATCAGGCGCGACTGCTCCACCGACGCCCGCACGAAGTCGGTAAAGAGCGGGTGCGGGTCGAAGGGCTTGGAGCGCAGCTCCGGGTGGAACTGCACACCGACGAACCAGGGATGATCCTGCAGTTCGACGATTTCGGGAAGCTGCCCGTCGGGCGACATGCCGGAAAACCTGAGACCGACCGCCTCGAGCTGGCGACGGTAGTTCACGTTCACCTCGTAGCGGTGCCGGTGACGCTCGTAGATCAGCTCGTCGCCGTAGATCCCCCGCACCTTGCTGCCCTCGGCCAGCGCGCAGGGATAGGCGCCGAGTCGCATGGTGCCGCCCAGGTCGCCGCCGGTGTTACGCCGCTCCACCTCGTTGCCCTTGGTCCACTCGGTCAGGAGGCCCACCATCGGCACCTCGCAGGGACCGAACTCGGTGGAGCCGGCGCCGCTGATGCCGGCCAGATTGCGGGCCGCCTCGATCACCGCCATCTGCATGCCGAAGCAGATGCCGAAGTAGGGCACCTGGCGCTCGCGCGCGAAGCCGGCGGCGCGCACCTTGCCCTCCGCCCCGCGTTCGCCGAAACCGCCGGGAATGAGGATGCCCGCGACCTCCTCCAACTCGTGCAGCGGACCCTCGCGCTCGAAGATCTCGCTGTCTAGCCAGTTGATCTTGACCCGGACGTTGTTGGCGATGCCGCCATGGGTCAGCGCCTCACCGAGCGATTTGTAGGCGTCCAGCAGGCTGGTGTACTTGCCGACCACGCCGATGGTAACCGAGCCGTCAGGCGAGCGCACGCGGCCGACCACACGGTCCCACACGGCCAAAGAGGGCTGCGGCGCCTCCTGCAGGCCGAAGTGCTGCAGCACCTGCTGGTCCAGCCCCTGCTCGTGGTAGTCGCGCGGCACCGCATAGATGCTGTCGCTGTCCAGGGCCTGGATCACCGCATCTGGGCGCACGTTGCAGAAGAGCGCGATCTTGCGCCGTTCGTCGCTGGGGATCGGCTGCTCGCTGCGGCAGACCAGGATGTCCGGACTGATGCCGACCGACTGCAGCTCCTTCACCGAATGCTGGGTCGGCTTGGTCTTCAGCTCGCCGGCCGCGCGCATGTAGGGCAGCAGGGTCACGTGCATGAAGAGGCAGCGCTCGCGCCCCAGCTCGTTGCCGAGCTGACGGATCGCCTCCAGGAAGGGCAGGCTCTCTATATCGCCGACCGTGCCGCCGATCTCGCAGACCGCGAAATCGGCCTCCTCCACGCCTGCGGTCACGAACTCCCTAATGGCGTCGGTGACGTGGGGAATGACCTGCACGGTCGCCCCCAGGTAGTCGCCCCGGCGCTCGCGCGCCAGCACCTTGGAGTAAATCTGGCCGGTGGTGACGTTGTCTCCCCGGCGCGTGGCGACGCCGGTGAAACGCTCGTAGTGACCCAGGTCCAGGTCGGTCTCGGCACCGTCATCGGTGACGTAGACCTCGCCGTGCTGGTAGGGGCTCATGGTCCCTGGATCGACATTCAAATAGGGATCCAACTTGCGCAAACGCACCCGGAAGCCCCGCTCTTGAAGGAGGGACCCGAGAGCGGCCGAGCAGAGGCCCTTGCCGAGTGAGGAAACCACGCCGCCGGTGATGAAGATGAACCGCGTCATGGGCGGACAGTAACAGCAGATGCCGGCCGCCTCGGCAAGCCCCGAGATCGAGCCCCTCCCCTGCGTCCGTCAGGGAGGGGCCAGTAACCGTGGGTCTACTCGACCTTAGGTGCTGAATTGTCGCTGCCGTCGCCGCCACCGACGTTCGGCAGCGTGAGGCCGTCTGCAGCACTGCTGCCGCCCGACTCGGTGGCCGGAGCGCCCTGCTGGAAATCCTGCTGCAGACTGTCGGTGATCGAGCCGGTGCTGCGGGTTCCCTGGTTCAGATAGATCGTGAGGCCGATGCTGGAAATCATGAAGAGCCCGGCCAGGATCGCGGTCACGCGGGTCAGCAGGTTAGCGGTGCCGCGACCGGTCATGAAGCCGCCCATGCCGCCGCCGCCACCGCCGCCGCCGATGCCGAGACCGCCGCCTTCGCTGCGCTGGATGAGGACCATGCCGATCAGCGCCAGCGCGATCAGCAGGTGAATGATCAGAAGGATGTTGCCCATATCGATCCGGAAGTCGTGTTGCCGGCCGTCTCGCGCAAGTCCGAATAGGCCGGGGCCGCTCGCCCCGAGGCCCCGAGCCCTATGCCGCGACGACCGCTAAGCGGCGGTCTGTCTCACAGATAGGGGCCGGCAATCAAGCCTCTTGGCAAGCCTCTTGGCCTCAAGGCGGCCCCGCCCCCTACACATGAGACCTACACATAAGAGAGGATGAGCCGGCTATCAGGCCGCCTCGACGATGGCCCAGAACTCGTCCAGCTTCAGGCTGGCGCCGCCGACCAGGGCGCCGTCGACGCCGGGCGTGGAAAGAATCTCGGCGGCGTTCGCCGCCTTGACCGAGCCACCGTAGAGAATCGGGGCACGACGCTCGGCCATGACCCCACCCAGTGCCGCATGGATCTCCTCGATGTCGGCCGTGGTCGCGGTCAGGCCGGTGCCGATCGCCCAGACCGGCTCGTAGGCCACCACCACGTTGTCGGCGCCGTAGCCCTTGGGCAGGCTGCCGGAAAGCTGGCCGGTCACCACCTCGACCGCCCTGCCCGCCTCGCGCTGGTCTTTGGTCTCGCCGATGCAGACGATGGGGATGAGGCCGGCCGCCAGCGATCGCTCGGCCTTGGCGCGCACCAGGGCGTCGCTCTCGCCGTGACGCTCGCGGCGCTCGGAGTGGCCGACGATGACATAGCGACAGCCGCTTTCCGCGAGCATGCCGGCCGAGATCTCGCCGGTGAAGGCGCCGGGACCGGCTTCGTCGCTGCAGTCCTGTCCGCCGACCGCCAGCTTGGGGCCTGCCGCCGCCACAGCCGCGGCTAGCAGATGCGCCGGCGGGCAGACCGCCACGACAGCCGCCGGCGTTGCGCCGACCAGGCGCCGGGCCAGGCCCGCGACCAGCTCCTGTGTCAGCGCGAGAGATCCGTTCATCTTCCAGTTGCCGGCCACCAAGCGCATGGTTTGCTGTTCCCCTTCATCGTCACGGTCAGTTGCGGCCGGGAGGCTTATCACGATCGCCACAAAAGCGCCAAGCCGGGCGTGCAATCAGGCTTTCCTGAGATGACACGGCACCGGAGGGCTCCCCACGCCCGCGGCCTCACCCGCAGCAGGGGGGCTTTGGCCGTTGCTCAAGCCCAGCCGGCTCACTAGTATGCGCCGACGTTTCTTAAGGACCGCCCGCCGATGCCACCGATCGCAGGCCGCGGGCAACAACAGGTGAAGCCAAACTCCCATGGACGATCTGCGTTCCAAGTCGCTCCTCGTGCGAATCACTGTCTATGTGCTCTTCGGGTTGCTCATCCTCTCGTTCGGGCTCTGGGGAATCCAAGACTACATAACCAGCAGCAGCGAGCCCGACGAGATCGCCGACGTCGACGGCACCGCGATCGCGCTGGCCGACTACGAGAACCGGCTGCAGATCGAGTCGCGGCAGTTCCAGCAGCGCACCCGTGAGCCGCTGACTCGCGAGATGCTGCTGGCCACCGGCATCGCCCAGCGCGCCATGCGGGTGCTGGTGGAGCGCGCGCTGCTGGATCGCCTGTCGCAGGACCTGGGGCTCGCGGTGGCGCCGGAGCAGGTGCTGGAGCGCATCGCCCAGCAGCGGCAGTTCCAGGACGCCAAGGGCAGCTTCGACCAGAACCGCTACCTCGCCCTGCTGCAGAGCAGCGGCATCCGCCCGGAGCAGTACGAGGCCGAGGTCCGCGCCGATCTGGAGCGACAGTACATCCTGAGCTCGCTGATTTACGGAGCCCAGATGCCGGACAGCGGCTCCGAGCGCATCTTCGGCTGGCGCCAGGAAGAGCGGACCCTCTCCTACGCCTCGGTCCCAGCACCGGCCGCCGACAGCCTGGAGGCGCCGGACGAGGCGACGCTGAAGGCTCTCTACGAGGACCGTAAGGCCAGCTTCCGGGCCCCCGAGTACCGCCGGGTGACCCTGCTGCACATCACCCCCGACGCCTTCCTCGATTCGGTGGAGGTCTCCGACCAGGAACTAGCCGACGCCGTGGCCGCCCAGCAGGACAGCTTCGGCTCGCCCGAGCTGCGCTCCTGGCGCCAGGTGATCTTCCAGAGCGAGGCCGACGCCGCGGCCGCCAAGGCCGAGATCGAGGCCGGCAAGAGCCTGGCCGATGCCTCCAGCGCGCACAAGGGCTCCGCCCCGGCCGCCCTGCCGCTGCAGCCCAAGACCCGGGTCGAGGGCCTGCTGCCGCAGCTCGCCGACGCCGTCTTCGGCGACAGCAAGGCCGGCGACATCGTGCTGGCGCGCACGCCGCTCGGCTGGCACGTGATCGAGATCACCGAGGTGGTGCCGCATGCAGCGGCGGCGCCCGAGACGGTGGAGGCGACGGTTCGCAACGATCTGAAGATGGAGAAGGCGGTCGACGCGATGGTCGCCTTCGTCAACGAGGTCGATTCCGAGCTCTCGACCGGTGCCACCCTGGACGAGGCCGCCAGCCAGCTGGCGCTCAACTTGCGGACCATCGAGGCGATCGACCGGCGCGGCAACGGCAAGGACGGCCAGCCAGTGGCCGACCTGCCCGACCCGCAGGACTTCCTGGGCCTGGTCTTCGATTCCGACAGCGGCGTCGATTCCCTGCTGCAGGAGGCCAAGGACGGCAGCTTCTTCGCCTTCCGCGTCGACGAGATCATGCCTGCGGCCGACCGGCCGTTCGCCGACGTCGAGCAGCAGGTGCTGGCGGTCTGGCGCACCGAGGAGGCGCAGCGCCTGGCGCTGGCCGACGCTGAGGCGCTGGCCGAGAAGATCAAGGCTGGCGAGATGACCTTCGAGGCGGCGGCGCAGAGCCTGGGCCAACCGGTGCTGAGCGCGCCCACCATGTCGCGGGTGAAGACCCCGCCGCAGCTCCAGACCATGCCGGAGTTGGTGCGCGCCGCCTTCCAGCACCCCAAGGGCGAGCCCTTCGCGGTCAAGGCCGGCAATGGAGCCGTGCTGGCCGAGGTCACCGGGATCACCGAGGTCGGACCGGACAGCGACGAAGAGGGCTACAAGACCCTGCAGTCGGCACTCAACCGCGACATGCGTGAGGACCTCCTGGCCGGCTTCATCGCCAGCCTCGAGACGGTCTATCCGGTGCGCTATAACGGCGATGCGCTCGACCAGGCGCTCTCCCGCTTCTAGTGCCTGTCGGGCCCTGAGGTGATCGCCCCCCGCACCCCCACTCCTCGTTTGGACAGCAGATCCTCCGCGCGCCCCATTTCCTTTGCCGGAGATTTGCTCTAAAGGCAGGCCGCATGCAAAGCCATCCTGACTTCGACGCCTTCGCGGCCGCCTACGAGGCCGGCAAGCCGCAGGTGCTTTCCACCCGCATGGTGGCCGATCTGGAGACTCCGGTCTCGGCCTACCTGAAGCTCTGCGGCGAGCGCCCCTTCAGCGCCCTCTTCGAGTCGGTCGAAGGCGGCGCCACCATCGGGCGCTACTCCTTCATCGTGACGCGCCCCGACCTGATCTGGCGCTGCCAGGGCCGCAAGACGGAGATCAACCGCAAGGCCCGCTACGACCTGGAGGCCTTCGAGCCGCTGGATGAAGAGCCGCTGGAGAGCCTGCGCAAGCTGGTCCGTGAGTGTCGGATCGAGCTGCCGGCACACCTGCCGCCGATGGCGGCCGGCCTGGTCGGCTTCATGGGCTACGACACCGTGCGCCTGATGGAGCGCCTGCCAGAGGACAATCCCTCCGTCATCGACATTCCCGACGGCCTCTTCATGCGCCCGACCCTG
The DNA here is from genome assembly GCA_046233115.1 of Rhodospirillaceae bacterium N.6G. Lineage (GTDB taxonomy): Bacteria > Pseudomonadota > Alphaproteobacteria > Kiloniellales > JACOMY01 > JACOMY01. The sequence continues at coordinate 295,548 of JBJXHM010000005.1, forward strand.
GTCGCCGTCTTCGACCGGGTCGAGGACATGATCACGCTCTGCACCCCGGTCTGGCCCTCGGTCGAGATCTCGGCCCGGGCCGCCTATGGCCGTGCCCTGGAGCGCCTCTCCGACGTGGTTGCCGACTTCGACCGCGCCCTGCCGCCGCAGCGCGCCGCGGGCGAGGTGCCCGAGGCCCTGCCGAAGGAGGCCGAGAGCAACGTCACCAAGGCCGACTACGAGGCCATGGTCGAGAAGGCCAAGGACTACATCCTGGCCGGCGACGCCTTCCAGATCGTGCTGTCGCAGCGTTTCTCCCTGCCCTTCACGCTCTCGCCCTTCGCCCTCTATAGGGCACTGCGCCGGCTCAACCCCTCGCCCTTCCTGGTCTACGGCAGCTTCGGCGACTTCTCGGTCGTCGCCTCCAGCCCGGAGATCCTGGTGCGCCTGCGCGGCGACCAGGTGACCATCCGGCCGCTGGCCGGCACCCGCCGCCGCGGCGCCGACAGCGAGGAGGATCTGGCGCTGGCCGAGGAGTTGCTGGCCGACCCCAAGGAACTGGCCGAGCACCTGATGTTGCTGGACTTGGGGCGCAATGACGTTGGCCGGGTCTCGGCGCTGCGCTCGGTCCGGGTGACCGAGAAGTTCGTGATCGAGCGCTACAGCCACGTCATGCACATCGTCTCCAACGTGGAGGGCCGCCTGCGCGAGGGCTTCGAGGCGATCGACGCGCTGATCGCTGGCTTCCCGGCCGGCACCCTGTCGGGCGCGCCCAAGGTCAGGGCGATGGAGATCATCGAGGAGTTGGAGCCCGACCGGCGCAGCCTCTACGGCGGCTGCATCGGCTATTTCGGCGCCAACGGTGACATGGATAGCTGCATCGCACTGCGCACCGCGGTGGTGAAGGACGGGCGCATGTTCGTCCAGGCCGGCGCCGGAGTGGTCGCCGACAGCAACCCCGAGTCCGAGTACCGCGAGTGCCAGCAGAAGGCGAGCGCCCTCTTCCGCGCCGCCGAGGAAGCCGTCCGCTTCGCCAGTCGCCAGGGGAACTAGGAGGGGAACTCGAGCGCCGCTTCCGCTGCCCTCCGTGTTTCCGACGCCCGCCTCGTGGAAGATCAGGCGCCCCGCCGCTGACGGCGGGCGCGCGTCCGGCCAGGCCTAGAACCTAACAGCCGCCACGGCATTCGACTCTTGAAGGCCGCTCGCCACAGTTTCTTGAGCACGCCGTACTCACCTGGAACCGGTGCCACCCGACTTCCCCCGGCGCGACTAGGCCGCATTTTTTTGCGGCCGGCATTTCTTAAAAATCAACTTCATACTTTATGCTTCTGTCAGCCATTTGCGCTTCGATAGGGCTGATAAGAGCAAGCATCAATCTGATATACATTTCTGTTTTATGAAGACCTTTGCGTCAAAATGCTTCTTATAAAGCGCCTTCCAAACGAAGGCGGTCATAATATTACAATGAAACGACGACATTTACGAAATGATGCTCCAGTTACGGTGACACAAATAGGATATCCGGAGGCGCCATGCTCGATTCCAAGCTATCCCGGTCCCTCTGGCTCGCACTGCAGAGAGGCGATCTCGACCGCCAGAGGATCGACCGGTCGGATGCCTGCTGGGGGACTCTCTATCAACCCGCTGCCTCCGAGATATCCGATGCCGGACAGCAGGGCTTGAGGGTCCTTGCAATGACCAGCTTCACGGTTGGTCGGGCCACGCTACAAGCGATCGTCCGCCATCAGCGTCGCGCCCCACAGGCCCTGAGATTGGTCGGCATGGTGACCGACGACCCTCTCGATCCACGGGCCAGAATCGGTCGGCGGAAGCGGGCCTGGAAGTACCTCTCCCCGGAAGCCGGCGCAGCACTTCTCGGCTCGACGATCGAGACCGCTCTCTGCGCAGGCGCACCGGCCTATACCGGGGAGATCAAGTCGCCCTGGTTCCGGGAGCTGCTGCGCGAGTGGCAACCGGACGTCTTGATCTGCTGCTGCCTTGGCCAGGTCATCGACCGAGCGATCGTCGAGAGCCTGCCGCTTGGCGCCTACAACCTGCACCCCTCCGATCTCAGCAAGGGTCGGGGCGCCGGCTTTGCCCCCCACGAAGACGCCTTCTCGCGTCGGGCACTGACCGCACGCTGGACCATTCACCACATCACCGAGGAACTCGATGGCGGACCGGTGGTTGGTGTCTCGCCACCCGTGTTCATCAGAAACCGGTTCGGTGGCCTACCCGCGACGCCGATGCACTACTATGACCGGATGATCACTGCCTTGCCCAGCATAACCAGACAACTGCTGGATGCCTTGATCGCGCGGCACCGCAACCGGATCCGCGGGCCACTCGAGCGGATCAAGCTGCGCAGAATTCCTACCCTCGCGGCATTCGGTGCGCAGCGCGGACCGAGGCCATGGCCCCACGAGGAGACCATCAGCGCAGGCTGGAGCCGTCCACAGCCCTAGAGTGGATACACGCGGCCAGGTGATTCCACCTGATCGCGATTCGCTCTAACGCACACTCCCGGAGCAAGCCACGCCAACCGCTCGGACACCGCTCCCGGCCTGCACCCTCTCCAGGATCTGCTGTAGCACCATCGCACCGTAGAGGCCGTTGGCATGGGTGGCGTCGTCGCGGAGCTCCGCCAGCAGGAAACCCTCCGCATCGCAGGCAGCCGCCGGAGGATCGATCGTGTCGATGGCGTTGCGCGCGCAGTGCTCACGCAGCAGCGCACAGTGGATCCGGTAGATCTTCAACCGCAGGGCCGGCGGAACCAGGCCGTAGTCGTCACGCCCCTGGTAGGCCGGCGGAAGGAGATCGCGCAGATCGTCCAGACGCAGCGGCGGCGGTGAGATGATGTGCACCAGCGGCATCCCGAAGATCTGCTGCAACTTGACCATCATCTCGAAGTGCAGCTTGGCCAAACGCCCCAGCAGGTCGCGCATCATCGCATACGGAATGAGCACGCGACCGGGATCGAGGTCGCGGTCGTCTGCCGACTGCAGTACCTGGAGCGGGAGCGCGTGGTCCAGCAGCGCCAGACGGTGAAAGGTATTGCCGCCGATCATCGAGAAGAGGTGCTTCGGCGCATAGCGCTCCCGTAGCTTCGCGCTGGGGCCGCGGTTCTCGACCAGGGCCTCATCATCAACCTCATGGAAATTGACCAGTGCGATGGCCGGGTTTGGGCGTTCAGCCAACGCCAGCTTCATCGAGCCGACATGACTGTGACCGACCACCAGAATTGACGAAGCGTCCCTGCCCAACGGCCTATCCCCACAACCCGCTACGCTCATCCCGATCTGCAGGAGACAATCCCTTAAAGACAGCGGTGATTGCAGCGCCAGACGCACCATACCTTTGATGTTTGCGAGCCAACGTTGTGCGGTCGGCCCTTCCTTAGTGGTGACTTGAATAGCAGACAACGGCTCAGAGCGTCATTGCCAAGCAGACGCGCGGGGGAGCCAACCAGGGCGGGCAGCCCAAGACGGACGGCCCAGAATGGGAGTCATTGAGCCGCTGAGATTCTCTCAAGTTCTCAAAAGCATAGAGCAGCTTTTCGAGACCGCGTCGCAACGATTTCGCCGCACCCTACGCAGCCGCGACACAGAAAGCGCGATCTCAAGCCGCAGTCCGCCCAAGCCTGCCGGAACCCGGGACGTCGATCAAACTGCCTGCTGCCTTGCGGACCGTCCTCCAATCAACTGTTCGAGATGCTCTCCTCGTCGCAGAGGATGTCGTTCAAGCGCTTCATCTCCTCCAGAAAGTCGTCTGCCTGCTTGGAGGCCTTCCCCGCCGGCTCCACCGTCTGGCCGCCCTGCTTGCGCGCTTGTGCCGAGCCCGGAGCGCCTTCGGCTCTCTTCCCGTCCGGCCGGCGCCTACCCTGCTGACCCTGCCGGCGCCGTTCCTCGCGCTCTTGCTTCGCCAGCTCCCTCTGACGGACTCGCTCCTCCCGTTGCCGCTGCCGCTCCGCCCTCAACCGTTGGCGTTCTTCCCGCTCTGCTTTCCGTTCGCTGGCAATTGCCTTGGCGGACTTTGCGGCCTCTCGCCGGACTACCGACGCTTCGCCCTCGATCAAGTCGACATCCAGGTTGGCATAGTGCTTCAGGAAGAGCTTCATCACGTAAGCGACGCCCTCTGGCCGGACCTCCCGGCAATCCTCAGCGAAGAAGCGCTCCCGGTGGTAGGGGTTGTTCACGATCTCGAAGGAGGGGAAATAGTCGCAGTTGTCGAACACCTCGGTCAGGGCCTCCGCAGCCACGCGCAGCACCGATTTGGAGTAGACGGTCGAGACGAAGACATGCCGGTCCATATAGGTCGCATTCAGGGGGACCGGCGAAACCGTGAGAATGAACTTCGCCGCAGGATTCACCTGGCGAATGAACGCCAACGACCACTGCATGTCCTCGATCACCTCTGCGACCGTGAAGTTCTTGAAAGCATAGAGGTCCGGATCGAACGAACCGCCGGCCACGCCCGGCGCCAGCGGAAAGACAGCGCCGTCGCGCCGGTCAACCCAGGCCTCGGTCAGGCCGAGGGTAAAGACGAAGCACGACAGACTCTCGATCGCCGTACGCACCGCAGCGAGGTGTTTGGTCCGATCAGCCTCCAGCTCGACATCGTTGATAAAGCCGCCAGGGTGGATCTGCGGCCGAAAAGGATCGACCAGGGCGCCGCCGGCTCCGACCCAAGCCCGTTCGACCGGATCGAAGCGTCCGTAGGCGCGCTCCAGTAGCTGACGCAGTTGACGCGCCGTATAGAGGTTGCCGTAGCGCGCGGTAAAGGCACCGTAGTGATACTTCTCGGCGATGGGCTGCGGGATGATGGGATGAGGTGTCTCGGTTACCAGATAGTTGAACCCGACCCGCTGCAGCTCCTTGGCGACATGCTGCGCGAAACAGCTTCCGGCTGTCGCGATCGGTTCTTCGGCATCCAAGGAGAAAGATACCTTGACGATTGGGTCAAACTTTTCACCGGTGGCAATCGCCGGCTCCTTGTTCCAGAATTGGTAGTCCGGCTTGCCTATATAAGGATGGTTTTTAGCCATCGATCCTATCCATGATCTGGTTGAGAACGAGAGTACCATAGTCTTTTCCGGCGTGCGTTGCCGTAAGACTCCGATACTCGTGTTTCAGGAACCCGCGCGCATCACAGGCAATTGCTGGCGGCTCGATGACTGAAATCGAGCGACTCTCGCAGAATTCACGAACGATCGCGCTTTGGATCCTGTAGACCTTCAACCTCAACCCGGGCGGCACGATCCCAGACGCGCCCCGATCGCGGTAGTCTGGCGGTAGGAGGTCCGAAATATCCTCGGCTGCCAGAGGTGGTGGTGAGATCACATGAACCAGCGGCAGAGCGAAGGTCTCGTGAATGCGCTCGATGATCTGGAAATGCCCGCGGCAAGCCTGCAGCAGAAAGTCCCGCATCATGCCGTAGGGTATCAAACTCCGGTCGGGCACGATATCCGCATCCTCCGGGCCGCCCAGCACTTGAAGCCTTTGCGGATGTTCGAGCAGGGCCACCTGGTAATAGGCGTTTCCGCCGACCATCGAGACCACATGGGCCGGCTTTCCCAGCCGCAAAAGGCACCCACGCGTCAGCGTGGCGCCTTCAAGCGTATTGATGTTCACCACATGAAAGGGGCTACTGGGAACCTCAGCCAAAGCCAAAGACAAGGAATTGGTGTGACTGTGGCCCAGCACCAGAACACGTCCGTCGGCCGCGCAAAGACTTTCATTCACCGCAAGTTTCTGGGCCGTCATGCAAATATTTCCCTCAAGCCGCCTCCACCATTGTGACACCCAGCACAATGCCAGATCATCATCAAAAATGCACCAAGTCGCTCCGCTACGGTAGGGTCGGATGATGCCTGTGGGTCACGTTCGCAGAAGCGCGCCGCGGAAAACCGCTATGGCTGAAAGCCGCGCGTCCACTATCGAGCAGCCCGTTACCAGGCCCGCGCTGCCAGAGGACTGCGGGTAGAGACCGCGCCCCTACGGGGCGCAACCGGGCCGGAATGAGAAGCAGAGCACAGCACGCGCCAGGTCATTGACCGTGCGTTCGTTCGGATCAAAAACAATCCGCTGTAGGCGGGGACAGCGGCCGGGCAGTCGCTCCATCACAGTCGCTCGACCGGGGACCGAGCCTAGCCGCGCAACTGCGCTATCTTCGCTTCCCAGACCTTGCTGTAGAGCTCGAGCACCTCTTCGCGAGTAGGCGCGCGTATCAGCTTGCGCCCGGTGCTCTTGTAAGGTTTGAAGGGCCACTTTTGCTGGCCGCCGAGGAAGCGCCGATTGAACTCCTTCATATCCTCAAGCAGGTTCTCTCGGAGCTCGTTTGAGATCTCCTTCGGCACCAGGATGCCTTCCTTGTCGGAGAGCTGTTCGCAAATCGGCCCCAGATCGGCGCGCAAGGGGTTGACGCGGTTGTCGACATAGCGCGGGACCAGACGGTTCACCTCACGCAAGAATCCCGCCATGACATGGTCAAGGCTCTTGTTCTGGCTTGAGGCGTTCGGGGCGGAGAAGTCGAGCCCCTGCCCGTCCAGACCGATGACCTCAAGGAAGTCCTTGCGGATATCGCCGCCGACCAGGGCGTCGCGGGCATAGATCCGTGCAATCAGGTTCTCGCGGCCGAAGACCTTGGCCCAGCGCTTGCAGATATTGAAGTAGTTGTACTTGCGATCCAGGGCCCGTCCGGTCGGGCACTCCATCCCGTGGGTCGCCCCCATCTTCAGCAGGGTCGAGTAGCTACTGGCAAGATACTCACTGGGCTCGCGGAAATAGATAATCACCTTGATGGTGTGGCCGGTCGAGCGCAGCAGATCGTAAAGTCTAGTGATCTCCTCCGTCGTATGGAGATGGGCGCTGCAGTGCTCGTTGGTCAGGACGTATTTCTTGCCGGGCCGGATATTCTTTTTGAACTCGATATCCAGTTCCTTGCGGAAGGCCTCGATCACTTCCGGTTCGGTGAGCTTCAGGTCCATCTTCACCGGCGCGATCGCATCGGTATCCAGCCCATAGGCTGCCAGCTTGGTATGGTTGTCCGCACCTAGGAACGACGGAAAGATGTAGCCCTTGCTCTGCAGTACCTCACGGTTGTTGCGCAGAAAGTGTTGAAGGGAGGTGGTACCGGTTTTGGTCGTCCCGGCGTGGAAAAGGATCGTCACGCAGTGTTCCCTCTCTGTGGCAACAGCCCTTCCCACGGACCGCACCCTATCGTCCCAAACATCAATCTGCCCGCCATTTGATCGACACAAGCCCGATCAAGGCTAAGACAGAGACTGTACGTCTCAGCTCGCGAACTCCTCCCGCCCCGCTCGCGGCCCCGGACCAAGCTTCTGCCCTAGGCCTCGAGTCCCAAAACGGCCAACAACGCACGTCCGGCTCTCATAGCCCCTCCGCAGTGGTTCCGCAAGGCACAGGCCGCTGCCCCTTGGGCCGACGGACCAGTAACACTGCGCGGATACAGCCCCTTTTTGTTAGGGTCGACCGGCGAAAGTACGCTATGTCCTGTCCGCATAGATAGCGCACGCGCGATAGAAAAGGTGCCGCGGAGTCGCAATGTCGGCTCGCCCGGCCTCCCCGAGCAGCCGGCAGGTAAGCTGTCGGTTGCGACGTCACGACGTTTGACATGTGAGACAGAACTCGTGACCTTTGCCATCCAAAAGGGGAGACGGTGATTGGCGCACCCGGGTCGACCTAGAAGCGGGTGCACGAGCTGGCGAACCTGGGGTCGTCGGGGCTCTGCTGTTTTTGAACACTAAGTACTCGCACTTGGTTTGCTAGCAAGTCCTGCATCAGCTTCGTAAACGGAAAGACTACGGTATCGCCCATGCCAATCGACACGGCCGGAAAGAGATACTCGGACCTGATCTTCGTTGGAGTGGAGCCGAACAAGCTCCAGAACCTGCCGGTCCGAGACCCCAAGAGGCTCGCTATTATGTCCGATAGGCGGCTACCGAGCCTCGGACATTTCAAGAATGCCGGCGAGGTCTTGGTCGCACTGGAGCACAGCATCGGTCCCGAGGCGGAGAAAAAAGCAGATCGGAACAGCGATCTGATCACCACGCTCTCCGGAAGCGGCGCGGTACACCTCGTCTTCAATGCCCGCAGCGCGGTACCCGAGGCACTGAGAGCCGCGCTCCGGGACAGGAAGGATATCCTCTACTATTCCGAAAACAGGGTACTAAATGGCGAGTCACCCGAGGCGAAGGCGGCCGTCTTTGCCTCACCGCTTCATGATCTCTCCTTCTTGCATGCGCTGATTCGCGACTATGCCGCACCCGGCGCAACGCTTCACTTCTGCAACTTCGGCGAAGAGCTCCAGGCCATGGAGCAGCACGATCCCAACGCCTTCCGCGAAGGGTTCATCGCTCTGGCGAACGAGGGGTACGGCTTCTCGCTAGCCGGTACGGACTATGATCTGCTGGAGCGTCTGCGGGCTCTGTCCGACGCGACGCCGGAAGAGACCTTTGAATTCGAGGTCAGCCTGATCATTCCGCTGTATAACGCCGAAGGCTACATCGAGACGACCTTGCAGAGCGTTGTCGACCAGAACTTCGAGAGCCTGGAAGTCGTGGTCATCGACGACGGCTCCAGCGATAGCTCCGCGGAAAAGGCCAAGGCTTTCGCGAAGCGCTTCAAGTCCTTCGTCTACCGCAAGCAGGAAAACCAGGGTGTCTCCGCAGCGCGAAATCACGGCCTCGCGCTGGCCAAGGGCAAGTACATTGCCTTCCTAGACTCTGACGACCTGCTGTTACCGGACTCGATTAAGAAGCGTTACGACTTCCTTGAGACTGGGCAGTTCCGTATCTGCGGCGGGCAGACCCAGATCATCGACGACAAGGGACAGAGCATGAACATCACGGTGGGCCGCCGCGCCCACTCGAGTTACCAAGACTCCTTTCAGGTCAACTGCCAGATCTCCACCCTGATGGGTCAGAGCAAGGTGATGAAGAGCCAGCAGTTCCGCGTGGGCCAGCGCTTCGCTGAGGACTGGCGCTACATGGTCGATCTGGTCGCCGCCGGCGACACCATCGGCTTTTGCGGCGATGGGCCCGTCTCGTGCTACCGCTGGCATGCCGTGTCAGCGACGGGCAAGGAGATCATTAACCACCTGAACGCCTGTATCGAGCTCTCCAGGGATCTGGTTCTGAAGGAAGACGACCAGAAGAAGATGGCAAAGGTACTGTCCGGCCAGGCGAAGCCGATTGACGGGAGCAAGGTTCGCAGCGCACTGGCGAGCCGCGTTCAGGGCCTCTGCCTCAACATGGCGGTGCACGACAGTCCGACTCTCGAAGAGTCCGTGGTGGATCTGATGAACGGGATCAAAACGGACTTCCAGACGAATGTGTCCGGCAACTTCTTCGAGAGCACCTTCACCCGTATCTTCCTGCTGCCCCGCAACAGCGAAGAACTGCACATCAAGATCGCGGAGGTTGCCCCCTCCATCGCGAAGAAGCTGCAGGCCCTGGCGAAGACACCGGCTAACGAGGCCTTCGTAAAGTCCTTCCACGCCTACATTGCGGAGCTGAACAAAGAACTGACCAAGACCAGCACAAGCCAAGGCGTGCCGGTGCGCGCCTGACCGGCGCCGTTCCCCACCCCCCGCGAACAGCAAAAAGGGCGGCGCCGATGGCGCCGCCCTTTCCGTTTCGTCAGCTAGGCGGATCGGAGTGCCCCGGGCCCTCGCGAGCCCGACGCACTCCTGATCGGGCTTAGAAGCCCATGCCACCCATGCCGCCCATGCCACCCATGTCGGGAGCAGCCGGAGCGCTCTCCTGCTTGGGGGTCTCGGCGATCATGGCCTCGGTGGTGATCAGCAGGCCGGCGATCGAGGCCGCGTCCTGCAGTGCGGTGCGCACCACCTTGGTCGGGTCGATGATGCCGGTCTTCACCAGATCACCGTAGGTGCCCGCCTGAGCGTCGAAGCCGAAGCCCCAGGTGCCGTTGTCGCGGATCTTGCCGACCACGATCGAGCCCTCGGTGCCGGCGTTCTCGGCGATCTGACGGACCGGAGCCTCGAGCGCACGGCGAACGATGCCGACGCCGACCTCCTGGTCGTGGTTCTCGCCCTTGATGCCGTCCAGAACGGCAGAGGCCAGCAGCAGAGCGGTGCCACCGCCGGGGACGATGCCCTCTTCGACGGCCGCGCGGGTCGCGTGCATGGCGTCCTCGACGCGATCCTTGCGCTCCTTCACCTCGACCTCGGTAGCGCCGCCGACGCGGATCACGGCAACGCCGCCCGCCAGCTTCGCCAGACGCTCCTGCAGCTTCTCACGGTCGTAGTCCGAGGAGGTCTCCTCGATCTGACCGCGGATCTGGCCGCAGCGGCCCTGGATGTCGTCCTTGGAGCCGGCGCCGTCGACGATGGTGGTCTCCTCCTTGGTGAGGGTCACCTTCTTGGCGGTGCCGAGCATGTCGATCGTGACGGTCTCCAGCTTGATGCCGAGGTCTTCGCTGATCACCTGACCGCCGGTCAGGATGGCGATGTCCTCCAGCATGGCCTTGCGGCGATCGCCGAAGCCCGGGGCCTTCACCGCCGCGACCTTCAGGCCGCCGCGCAGCTTGTTCACCACCAGAGTGGCGAGCGCCTCGCCCTCGACGTCCTCGGCGATGATCAGCAGCGGACGGCTGGACTGCACCACGGACTCGAGCAGCGGCAGCATCGGCTGCAGGCCGGAGAGCTTCTTCTCGTGCAGGAGAATCAGGGGGTTCTCCATGTCGACGACCATCTTCTCGGCGTCGGTCACGAAGTAGGGCGAGAGGTAGCCGCGGTCGAACTGCATGCCCTCGACCACGTCCAGCTCGGTCTCGAGGCTCTTGGCCTCCTCGACGGTGATGACACCCTCGTTACCGACCTTCTGCATCGCCTCGGCGATCATCTGACCGACGGCGGCGTCGCCGTTGGAGGAGATGGTGCCGACCTGGCTCACCTCTTCCGAACCGGAAACGGTAGCGGACTTCTCCTGCAGGAAGGCGACGATCTTGTCGACGGCGAGATCGACGCCACGTTTCAGGTCCATCGGGTTCATGCCGGCGGCCACGGCCTTGGCGCCCTCGCGGACGATGGACTGGGCCAGCACGGTCGCAGTGGTGGTGCCGTCACCGGCAAGATCGTTGGTCTTGCTGGCAACCTCGCGCACCATCTGCGCGCCCATGTTCTCGAACTTGTCGGCCAGCTCGATTTCCTTGGCGACGGTGACGCCGTCCTTGGTGGTGCGCGGGGCACCGAAGGCCTTGTCGATAACCACGTTGCGGCCCTTGGGACCAAGGGTCACCTTCACGGCGTCAGCCAGAATGTCGACACCCTTCAGCATGCGGGCCCGGGCGTCTCCGGCGAAGCGAACGTCCTTCGCAGACATAGTCTATCTCCTCGTTTCTATCGTTGTATCGGGTCGGTCTGGATCAAGCGCCCCAGAGGTGGGGCCAGGCTCGTTCCGGAGGCCTTAGGCCTCGACCACACCCATGATGTCGCTCTCGCGCATGATCAGCAGGGTCTTGCCGTCCAGCTTGACCTCGGTGCCGGACCACTTGCCGTAAAGCACGGTGTCGCCGGTCTTGACGTCCAGAGGCGTGACCTTGCCGTCTTCGCTGCGGGCGCCCGCACCGGCTGCCACCACCTTGCCCTGCATCGGCTTTTCCTTGGCGGTGTCCGGGATGATGATGCCGCCGGCGGTCTTCTCTTCGCCTTCGAGCGGCTCGACGACCACGCGGTCGTGCAGCGGCCTGAAATTCATGCTCGCGTCTCTCCTTCAGAGGGGTTTTGCCGGGCGATCGCTTCTCGCAGCCCGCCCGGAGGGAACTTATCAGCACTCTTAGGCAGTGAGTGCTAAGCGGGGAGATAGGAGGCGAGCCCCCCCTCTGTCAAGCCTTTGCCGGCAAAGACTTGCCGTCAGTTCCGGATGAACGGACTCAATGGGCGCGTACGGTGCGCACCCGGGCGCCACCGCCCTCACTGCCGATTTCCCGCCGCAGTCGGCCCAGTGCCGGGGCCGGCAGGCGAACGTCGAGCCAAAGCCGACCGGCCGCATCGCTGCGTTCGGCCAGCACCTGTCCCTCGGCATGCAGCCAGGCACGCAGCCGCCCCTGGCCGGGGTCGAGCTCTACCAGGATCAGACTGTCCGCGCTACCCAGCGTGTCGTCCAGCAAAGTCAGCAGGCCGTCTATCCCCTCGCCGGTGAGTGCCGAGACCAGGCAGCTCCCCCCGTCGGCCGCCTTCGCCGCCAGGGCCTGGTGCTGTTCCGGCGGCAGCCTGTCGGCCTTGTTCAGGACCTCGATAATCGGCGGACCTTCCTTGGGATCGCAGCCCAGCTCGGTCAGCACCGCGATCACGTCCTCGCGCTGGATCGCGCTGTCGGGATGGGCGATGTCGCGCACATGCAGGATCAGATCCGCCTCCAGCACCTCTTCCAGGGTAGCCCGGAAAGCGGCGACGAGCTGCGTCGGCAGATCGGAGATGAAGCCGACGGTATCGGAGAGCACGCACTCGCGCCCGCCGGGCAGCGCCAGGCGGCGCATCGTGGGGTCCAGTGTCGCGAAGAGCTGGTCCTGGGCGTGCACGCCGGCCTCGGTCAGGCGGTTGAAGAGGGTCGACTTGCCGGCATTGGTGTAGCCGACCAGCGCCACCACCGGCAGCGCCCTGCCCTTGCGCTGTTCGGCGCGGGTGCGTCCGACCTTTGAGAGGTCGCGGTCGATACGCTCGATCCGTTCGGCGATGAGGCGTCTGTCGATCTCGAGCTGGCTTTCACCCGGCCCGCCGAGGAAACCGAAACCGCCGCGCTGGCGTTCCAGGTGGGTCCAGGACCGCACCAGACGCGAGCGCTGGTAGGAGAGCGCGGCGCGTTCGACCTGAAGCTGACCCTCACGGGTCTGCGCCCGCTCACCGAAGATCTCGAGGATCAATCCGGTGCGGTCGATCACCTTGCACTGCCAACTTCGTTCAAGATTGCGCTGTTGTACCGGCGACAGCGGGGTGTCGAGGATCGCCAGTTCGACGCCGGCCTCCTTCATCTGCTCGCCCAGAATCTCCACCTGGCCGCTGCCCAGCAGGGTTGCCGGTGTCCGTCGGTTGACGCTGGGCGTCGCGGTCACCACCACAGATAGGCCAATAGCTTCCGCCAGGCCCTGCGCCTCTTCGGTGCGGGCTTTCAGATCGCGGCGGATCGTGGCCGCGGAATCACGCTCTGCCAGGTCTGGGCAGACAAGAGCCGCTTTCGTTTCTTCCTCCCCGGGACGCTGTGCGGTCGGACGACCCCCGCCCGACCGCAGCGCCTCGATCTCGCTCGATTCTTACGCGCTCGTTTGCGATTGGAACCACGCCGGATCAGGTGAGGTCAATCTCCCTGCCCGATCGGCGTTGCGGTCCGCTTAGGCCTCGACGGCCTCTTCCTCGCGCGCCGGCTCAAAGAGCTGGACGGGGGTCGCCGGCATCACGGTGGAGATTGCGTGCTTGTAAACGAGCTGGGAGTGCGCATCGCGGCGCAGCAGGACCGAGAAATTGTCGAACCAGGTGACGACGCCCTGCAGCTTGACACCGTTCACCAGGAAAATGGTGACGGGCACGCGGTTCTTGCGGATGTGGTTCAGGAACACATCTTGGACGTTTTGTTGCTTTTCGGCGGCCATTTGCATCATGCCTTCTTATGGTCTTGGGAACGTTGGAGATCACTCCGGGTGGTGAGGCCCAATTATCCAAGCGGATCACCCGGCCTCTTTGCCAAAGATCAGCCCCATCAGGGCTGGGCAAGAATCAACATGGACATGCGGACGGCAATCCGCAAACTCTCCTGCCCGCGGCGGCTCGTCACGTAGGAGCACCGGCAGGCAACCAATGGTGACGGCGCAACGCATGTCGATGTCGGTATCGCCGACAAACCAGACGTCTTTGCCCGCCTCCAGCCCCAAGGCACTCAGCGCCATGGCAGGTGCCTCGGGTGCAGGCTTGTCCGCGGCAGCATCGTTCGCGCCCACGAGCGCGCCGAAGTAAGGCTCCCATCCCAAAGCGGCAACTTCAGGGCGAAGCAGGTGCCCCGCCTTGTTGGAAACCACGCCCAGACGGTAGCCCGCCTCGCTCAGGGCCCGCAGCAAGGCGGCCGCGCCCGGCAGTGGCGCCAGCGCCGTCACATGACCTTTTCCGTAGGCGTCATAAAAGATTCGTGCCGCCTCCTCCGCGCGCGCACCGAACAGGGCCGGAAAGGCCTCGCGGGCGGAGGCCCTGACCCGCTCCCTGCACTCCTCCAGGGTCCAGGGTTCCTGCCCCATCGCCAGAAAGGTCGCCTCCAGCGCCCGATGGATCACCGCCCAGCTATCGACCAGGGTATTGTCCCAGTCGAAGAGAAGCGCGCGCGGCCTCACAGGATCGACCCATCCGGTGCGAAACTGGCGATGTAGGCGCGCCGGAGGGCCAGGGTCAGCGGCCCGGGCTCGCCGTTGCCGACGCTGCGCCCGTCGATCGCGGTCACCGGCATCACGAAGTTGGAGGAGGAACTGAGGAAGGCCTCGCTCGCCTCCTCGGCCTCGGCCAGGGTGAAGGGCCGTTCCTCGACGCTGTAGCCCTGCTCTTGCATGACCTGAAGCAGCACCCGCCGGGTAATACCGTTCAGGATCCGCCGCTCCGCCTCGCGGGTGATCACGCGCTTGTCCTTGGTCACGATCCAGGCGTTGGTGGAGCTGCCCTCGGTCACCCTGCCCTCGCCGTCCACCAGCCAGGCCTCGTTGGCGCCGGCTTCCACCGCCTCCTGCTTGGCCAGGCAGTTCGGCAGCAGGGAGATCGACTTGATGTCCGGCCGGCGCCAGCGGATGTCGGGACGGGTGATCACGCTGAGCCCCTTCTGGAGCTGTGCCTCGCTCACCGGCTTGCTCTGCTTGGCCGTCATCACCAGTGCCGGGCGCACGCCCTTGGGGAACTTGTGATCGCGCGGAGCGACACCGCGGGTGACCTGCATGTAGAGGATGCCGTTGGTCAGCTTGTTGCGCCGGATCATCTCTCGGGAGATCAGCTTCAGGCTTGCCCGGCTCATCGGCATGGCGATCTTGAGTTCGCCCAGCGAGTATTCCAGGCGATCAAGGTGCAGGTCCTCGTCCACCAGGTGGCCGGCGGCGATCGGCACCACCTCGTAGACACCGTCGGCGAACTGATAGCCGCGGTCTTCGATATGCACCTGGCCAAGACGGTGCGGCACGTAACGGCCATTCACGTAGGCAAGCCGCCCCATGACGCCTTTCCTCCTGCTGCTGCGGGTGACCCGGAGTAAGGCAAGAATGACAGCACAGCTCTCCGGAGCACAGCAAGCGGCGGCCTGCCGCTAAGGCTATCGGTCGCGACCCGCTCCTCAGCCGTAGACGATGCTGTCGATGCCGGAGAGGACCACGCCGGCGACCAGGCTGGCGCCGTCCAGCAGCATCAAGGTGTCGACGCCGGCGCCGCCGTCGTAGGTCTCGCCGGCGAGCAGGTCGGCCTGGCTCGCGATCACGATGGTATCGTTCTGGTTGCCGCCGAAGACACTATCGACGCCGCTGCCGCCGAAGAGGTAGGCATCGTAGCCGGCACCGCCGTAGAGCGTGTCACTGCCACTGCCGCCATAGAAGAAGGAGTCGTAGCCGGCACCGCCGTGCAGCCGGTCGCCACCGAGCCCCCCATAGAAGTAGGCATCGTCGTCCGCGCGACCGGAAAGGCCATCCGATCCCGTGCCACCGAAGAAGAAGCTGTCGTCACCGCTGTCGCCGGCCAGGAAGTCCTCGCCGGAGTCGCCGTAGAGCAGACGATCGCCCGCGCTGCCGCCGAACAGCCGGTCGTTGTCGGCACCGCCGAAGAGCGCTGCGTCCTGATCCAGCCCACCGGAGAGGCGATCGGGGCCGCTGTCGCCGAAGAGCGAGAGGTCGCTGCCGCTGCCGCCGTTGATCTCGTCACCGGCCCTACCACCGAACAGCAGGCTGTCGTCGCCGCCGCCTCCGGCCAGCAGATCCAGGCCGGTACCGCCGTAGACGGAAGCGTCGTCACCGGCCCGACCGAAGATCCGGTCGAAGCCGCACCCCCCGAACAGCCCGGAATCGTCGCCGCCGTCGCCGAAGAGCGCATCGTCTCCAGCCCCGCCATAGAGATCTCTGTCGTTGCCGGAGCCTCCCTCCAGCCGGTCCCTGCCGTGGTCACCTTGCAGGCCACCATCGACCCCGGAGCCACCGACGACGCGGTCCTTGCCGCTACCACCGCTGAGGCTGGTATCGTTGCCGTCGCCCCCGTCGACCAGGTCCCAGCCGGAGCCTCCGGCCAGGGTCTTGTCGCTGCCGGAACCGCCGGCCACGACATCGTCACCCTCTCCGCCGACGAACTGGGTTTCGTCACCGCTGCCGCCGAAGAGGGCATCCGCACCGCTGTTGCCCCTGAAGTCGACGTCACCGCCCTGGCCACCGAAAAGCTGGTCGCTGCCACTGCCGCCGGAGACCACCCGGTCGTTGCTGTCGTCGCCATAGAGGCAATCATCGCCGGCGTCGCCGTAGAGGAAGAGATCGGAATCGCTGCCGCCGTACAGGGCGTCCGCGCCGCTACCGCCGTAGAGCTGCGTGTCGCCGCCGTCCCCACCGAACACGGCGTCGTTGCCGCTGTTACCCTCCAGGATCAGGTCGATATCCGAGTCACCGAAGACGGCGTCGTTGCCATCGCCGCCGAACAGCCAGGAGTCCCTGGAATCCCCACCGAACAGGGTATCGGCGCCGGTTTGGCCCGACAGCGAGGCGTCGGCGCCACTGCCACCATAGATGCTGTCGTCGCCCCCACCGCCGAAGAAGCGGGAGTCGTTTCCGGTACCGCCGTAAAGACCATCGACGAAGCCCTTGCCGGACAGACTGGTGTCGTTTCCCGATCCACCGAAGAGCAGGTCATGCCCCGAGGCGCCGAAGAGGCGATCGCCCCGGCTGAGGCCGTGCAGCGAGACATACTGATAGCCGTCCAGCGCCTGCAGTGTATCGCTGGCGCTGGTGCCGAAGATGGCCAGGACCTCGATGCGGGTGACGTAGACCCCGGCCGGGATGGTCGCTGCCTCGTAGAGCAGCAAGGAATCGGCGAAGTCCTGCAGGCCGCCGTCGATATGCTCGCCCGGCAGGAACTCGCCCTGGCTCAGCACGACGATGCTGTCGTCGTTGGCGTCACCGAAGACGCTGTCCACACCGCTGCCGCCGAACAGCGTGTCACCGCCGCTGTAGCCGGAGAGGCTGAAGTCATCGCCCTCGCCGCCGTAGATCCGGTCCTGGCCGGAGCCACCATTCAGCACCGAATCGTCGCCGCTGCCCCCGAAGATGCGGTCCTGCCCCGAACTGCCGACCAGCTTGAAATCGACACCGTCGCCTCCGCGCAGCAGGTTGCCGCCGGATCCACTGCCGCCGTAGAGGAAGAAGTCCTCGCCCTCCCCGCCATTGACCGTGTCGCTGCCGCTGCCACCGTAGAGGTAGCTGTCGTCGCCGGCGCCGCCGAATACCCGGTCGTCGCCGGAACCGCCGAAGAACGACTTGTCGCTGCCGCTGTCGCCGTAGAGAGAATCGTCGCCATCGCCGCCCCGTGCCAACGGATCGCCGCCCGGACCGCCATAGATCCGGTCCGCCTCGGCGCCGCCGAACAGGCTGTCGCTGTCGTGCGCGCCTACCAACCTGTCCTGACCGCTGCCACCGAACTGGGCATCATTGCCGCTGTCGCCGAAGATCGTATCGTTTCCGGAGCCACCGACCAGGCTGGGGTCGCCGGCACCACCGCCGTAAAGCCGATCGACACCCACCCCACCGTAAAGGCGGTCATTGCTCTTCTCCCCGCGCAGCAGGTCGCTGCCGCTGGCCCCGAAGAGGGTGTCGTTGCCGGTATCCCCATGCAGGCTGTCCGGCCCATCGTCGCCGTAGACCCGGTCGGATCCGGCATCGCCGTAAGCCCGGTCGCCGCCGCTGCCGCCAAAGAGGCTGTCTGCCTCGCCGTGTCCGGAGAGTTCGTCGTCGCCGCTGAGACCGAAAATGGTATCCGGGTTGCCGCCGCCTGTCAGCGTATTGTTCTCGCCGGCAGTGCCATAGAGTACGGCCATGCTCGCCTTGCCCCCTCTGCCTCGTAGTTCTCGAGGTTAGGGCTGTATCATACGCGCTTCGGGGCGAGGCGTCTGCGGCCGGGTCTAGAAATACTCGAGCTTGACCGAGAAGAGCTTTTCCAGACGCCGCACCGCGCCCTGCTCGGCGAAGAGGATCATCTGGTCACCGGGGCGGATCACGGTGTCGCCGTGCGCGATCGAGACCTTGCCGGCACGCACCACCGCGCCCACCAGCACGCCGTCCGGCAGTTGGGCGTCGCGCAGCGGCACCCCGACCAGCCCCGAGGTCTCCAGCGCCTCGGCCTCGATCGCCTCGGCGAAGCCTTCGGCCACGGGATGGACCTGTCGGATCTTGCCGCGGCGCACATGCTGCAGGATCTTGGAGACGGTGATCGCCCGCGGATTCACCACCGCATCGATGCCAAGCGGCCCGGTCAGCGCACCGTAGGAAGCATTGTTGATCAGGGTGACAGCGCGCCGGCAGCCGCTACGCTTGGCCAGCAGCGAGGCGAGGATGTTGGTCTCGTCGTCGTCGGTGACCGCTACCACGGTCTCCGCGGTCTCGATGTTGACCTCCTCCAGCACCTCCTGGTCCAGGGCCGAGCCGCAGAGCACCACGGAGTGGTCCAGCGCCTGGGCCACCTGAGCCGCTCGTTCACGATCCATCTCGATCACCCTGAGCGCCAGGTGCTGGGCCTCGGTCTCCAGCAGCTTGGCCAGATAGAGGCCGATGTTGCCGCCCCCCAGGATCACCACACGCCGCGCCGTCTTCTCCTCGTGGCCGAAGGCGGCCATGGCACGCTCGACATGGTTGGTGTCGGCGATGAAGTAGACGTCGTCTCCGGCCTGGAGCCGCTCCTCGTCGCTCGGCACCATGCCCCGGCCGCTGCGCTGGATGCCGCCGACCGAGATCGAGAGGTCGGGGAAGAGCTCTGTGAGCTGCCACAGCGGTGTTGCCAGGATCGGCGTCTCCTCGGTGCAACGCACGCCGACCAGAGTGATCTTGCCGTCGGCCATGGGGATCACGTCGAAGGCACCCGGCACCGAGAAGCGCCGGGCGATCGCCTGGGCCACCTCGATCTCGGGCGAGATGATCACGTCGATCGGCAGGTTGCCGCTGCTGTAGAGGTCCGACCAGACCGGGTTCAGGTAGCTCTGGCTGCGAACCCGCGCGATCTTCGTCGGAATGTCGAACAGCGAGTGCGCCACCTGGCAGGCCACCATGTTGATCTCGTCCATATGGGTGACCGCGATCAGCATGTCGGCCTTCTCCGCGCCGGCCTCGGCCAGCACGTCGGGATGCGAGGCGTAGCCGACGATCCCCTTCACATCCAGGCTGTCGGCCGCCTTCTGAACGATGTCAGCGCGCTGATCCACGACGGTGATGTCCGAGGCCTCGGTCGAGAGGTAGCGGGCGATGTTGAAGCCCACCTGCCCCGCCCCGCAGATGATCACTTTCATGGCCGGACTCCTTCGATCCCCACGGCCAGGGCCGTCTCACCCCGCCACCGGCTAGCCTGGCTGCCGGACCTGCCTGCGCCAAGCCCTCGCAGCCGGATCGTCACCGCTCTGGTCATCGGCGCATCAGCGTTCGGCCTGGATGCCGAGGCTGCGCAGCTTTCGGTGCAGCGCAGAGCGTTCCATACCGACGAAGGTCGCGGTCCGTGAGATGTTGCTGCCGAAACGCAGCAACTGCGCCTCCAGGTACTGGCGCTCGAAGACCTCGCGCGCCTCACGCAGCGGCAGCTCCAGCAGATCGGTAGAGCCGTCGCCGCGCAGCGCTTCCGGCGCGTTGCCGGCGATCTCCGGCGGCAGGTGGTCGGCGGTGACTGCCTCACCTGCCTCGCCCGGCGACATGATCAGGGCCCACTCGATCACGTTGCGGAGCTGGCGGATGTTGCCCGGCCAGTCGCAACTCTGCAGGGTCGCGAGCGCGTCGTTGGAGAGCTGCCTGGGTGTCAGGCCAGCGGCCTCCGCGGCGCGCTGCATCAGATGCTCGGCCAGCAGCGGCACGTCCTCGCGCCGTTCGCTCAAGGGCGGCATGGTCACCGGCACCACGTTTAGCCGGTAGAAGAGGTCCTCGCGGAAACGGCCCTCGCGCATCAGGCGGTGCAGGTCGCGGTTGGTGGCGGCGATCACGCGGATGTCGATCTCGATACGCCGCTTGCCGCCGATGCGCTCGAAGGACTGGTCCTGCAGGGTGCGCACGATGCGGCCCTGCATCTCCAGCGGTAGGTCGGAGACCTCGTCCAGCAGCAGGGTCCCGCCGTGTGCGCGCTCCAGGCAGCCGATCTTGCGGTTGCCGCCGACGTTGCGCTCGCCCTCGGTGCCGAAGAGCTCGTGCTCCAGCCGCTCCGGCGCCAGGGCCGCGCAGTTCATCACCACGAAGGGGCCGGCCGCGCGCCGCGACAGGCGGTGGATCATGCGGGCCGCGACCTCCTTGCCGCTGCCTGGCGGGCCGGTGATCAGGACCCGGCTGTTGGTCGGGGCCACCCGCTGGATCGCCTGGCGCACCGTGCCGATGGCGGAGGAGCGGCCGATCAGGTCGTCCTGCATGCCGGCGCGTTCCTGCAGCTCCTTGTTCTCGCTCTTCAGCCGTGCCGCCTCCATGGCGCGCTCCATGCAGAGCAGCAGCCGGTCGGTCTTGAAGGGTTTCTCGACGAAGTCGTAGGCGCCGTTGCGGATGGCGGTCACCGCCATCTCGATGGTGCCGTGACCCGAGATCATGACCACCGGAATCTCGGGATGCTGCTCGATCAGGATCTGCAGCAACTCCAGGCCGTCGAGCCGCGAGCCTTCGAGCCAGATGTCCAGGATGATCAGATGCGGCAGACGCTCGTTGAGAGCGTCCAGTGTCTGGTCGGCGTCGGCAGCGCCCCGGGTCGAGTAGCCCTCGTCCTCCAGGATGCCCGAGAGCAGCAGGCGGATATCGGCCTCGTCGTCTACGATCAGCACTTCGCGCGCCAGGGGGGGATTTCTCATGCGCCACTTACCCTTTCTGCAGCCGCCGCCTCTTCCACCAGGCGCTTGGCCGGGAAACTGAGGACCACCTGGGCCCCCTCTCCGTCCGGTCGGTTATTCAGCAGCAGTTCGCCGCCGTGCTCTTCCATGATCTTCTTCACGATGGCCAGGCCGAGCCCGGTGCCTTTGGCCTTCGTCGTCACATAGGGCTCGGTCAACCGCGAGGAGTCGCCCTCCGGCAGGCCCCGGCCGTTATCTGCCACGCTGATCTCGACCGACCCATCGGTCTCGGCCAGCGCCACCTCGATCTGGCCGGCCCGCTCGCCCTGCGCCTCGACCGCCTGCACCGCGTTCAGCAGCACGTTGGTCAGGGCCTGGTTGATCTGCCGGCCGTCGCACTGCAGCACCAGCGGCTCCTCCGGCAAGGTCAGCTCGAAGGCAACCTTCGGATTGGCCTGGCGCTGCAGGAAGACCGCCTCCTTCATCAACTGGGTTAGGTTCTCCGGTTGCATCACCGGCGCCGGCATGCGGGCGAAGGAGGAGAACTCGTCCACCATCCGGCCGATGTCGGAGACCTGGCGCACGATGGTATCGGTGCAGAGTTCGAAGGTCTCGGGATCGTCGGCGATCTGGCGCAGGTACTTGCGCTTCAGCCGCTCGGCCGAGAGCTGAATCGGGGTCAGCGGGTTCTTGATCTCATGCGCGATGCGCCGGGCGATGTCGGCCCAGGCCGCCTTGCGCTGGGCGGCCAGCAAGTCGGTCACGTCCTCGAAGGTGCAGACCAGACCCTGCACCGCCCGTCCGCCACCGCGCTGAGCCAGGACGCGGGCGAAGAGGTGACGCACCTGCCCGTCGGCGCGGTCGAAGGCGATCTGCCGCTCGGCATAGCGCCCGGGCCGCTCCCGCGCCCGCTGCACCAGACCGCGCACCTCGGGCAGGCGCTCGCGCAGCAGGCTGCCGGTGAGTTCCTCGCTGCTGACGCCAAGCAAGGCCTCGGCCGCATTGTTGGCCAGGCGGATGCGCCCCAGTGCATCGAGGCCGACCACGGCGGAGGAGACGCCACTCAGCACCGCTTCGATGAAGCGCCGGCTCTCCTCGCTCTGACGGTTTACCGCCAGCAGGTCGCCGCGCTGCTGCTGCAGTTGCTCGGTCATGCGGTTGAAGGCGCCGATCAGGCTGGCAACCTCGTCGCCGGTGCGCGGCGGGGGCAAGCGCGCGGAGAGGTCGCCCCCGGCCACCCGCTCGGCTGCCCGGATCAGGCTGCTCACCGGTCTGGTCAGGTGGTTGGCCACCGCCAGACCGATCCAGATCGCCACCAGGAGCAATAGGGCCGCCACCAACGCGAAGACCACGGCGAAGGTTATCTGCAGATCGTGGCGCTGCCCCTCCAGCTCGCCATAGAGCGCGACCGCGCCCCTGGACTGGTCGAGCTGTCCCAGGATGCGGGCATCGACCGGACGGCTGACGTAGAGATAGCTGTCCGAGAGGCTGTCCAGATAGACCAGGGCGCCGATCCGCGAGTCCTCCTCAGAGGGCAGGATCACCACGTCGCCGCTGCGCGCCTGCTCCAGGGCCCAGTTCGGCAGGGTACGGGGGTTGAAGTCGGCGAAGACCCGAAAGCCGCCGCGCGCCAGTTCGCGCCGGTTGCCGTCGAAGATCACCGCCTCGGAGAGGGTGCGGTCGCTCACCTGCTGGGCCAGGACAGCCTGCAAGCGGCGCTGGTCCATCAGTCGGATCGGCCCCTGCGCGGTCAGCACGCGGGCCATGGCCACGGCCTCGCCGGCAACCGCGCGCTGGTGCTCGTCGAGATAAGCCTCGGCCACTTCCAGCGAGTTCCTGACCACGGTGCTGACCTGGTCGGAGAACCAGATCCTGAGGCCGAAGTCGAAGAGCACGGCGGCGAAGATCGCCACCACGATCGCCGGCGCCACCGCCAGCAGACCGAAGAGGCCGACCAGGCGGGCATGCAGGCGCGCACCGGCAAGGCCGCGGCGGCGTTCGGCCCAGATCACCACCAGCCGGCGCGCGACGATCACACAGAGGCAGAGCAACAGCGCCAGATCCAGCAGCAGCAGGATGATCAAGGTGGTGTTGCCGACGGACCCCGGCAGGCGTCCGGTCACGGCGAAGAAGGTGGCCACGCCGCAGACCACCGCCATGATCAGCAGCACGACCATCAGCCAGCGCTCCACGCGGCCGCGCTTGGCCCGCTCGTAGAGCCGCTGCAGTGCTCCGCCGCGCCCTTCGTAACCGACCGCGCCGCCTGGGCCGCTCGTATCGCTATGCCCGATGGACCCTGTCACCTTTCACCGCGACTCCTGTGGCAGGAAAGCCACAGCTATTTAAACGGCCGGCTGATCTCGATGTCCAGATCTCTTATTTTTTTACGAAGTGTATTTCGGTTCAAACCCAGCACAGCAGCGGCGCGGAGCTGATTGCCGCGGGTCGCTGCCAGGGTCGCCTCGATCAGCGGACGCTCCAGCTCCTTCAGGAAGCGATCGTAGAGTCCCGGCGGCGGCAGGGCGCCCTCGTGGGCGGAGAAATACTCGGCCAGATGGCGCTCGATGGCGCCGCCCAGGCTCTCGCCGGCAGGTGCCGAGCGGCTCGGCTCCATCGGGCTGTCGGACAGCTCGGCCTCGATCACGTCGAGACTGAGGGTCTCCTGGCTGTAGAGCGCGGTCAGGCGACGTACCAGGTTCTCCAGCTCGCGCACGTTGCCGGGCCAGCTATGCGCCTTCAGCCGTTCCAGCGCCTCGGCGGTCAGCCGCTTGGGCGGCAGGCCCTCGCCCTGGCAGAGCGAGAGGAAGTGGCTGACCAGCTCCGGCACGTCGGCGGCCCTTTCGCGCAACGGCGGCAGGCGCAGCGGCACCACGTTGAGGCGGTAGTAGAGGTCTTCGCGGAACAGGCCCTGGCGCACCAGCTGGCGCAGGTCGCGGTGGGTGGCGGCGACGATGCGTACGTTGGCCTCCAGCGAGGCGCGGCCGCCGACCGTGGTGTAGGTGCCATCCTGCAGCACCCGCAGCAGCCGGGTCTGCGCCTCCAGCGGCATGTCGCCGATCTCGTCCAGGAAGAGGGTGCCACCGCTCGCCTGCTCGAATCGGCCCTCGAAGCGGGCGGTGGCCCCGGTGAAAGCGCCGCGCTCGTGGCCAAAGAGCTCGCTCTCGATCAGGTCGCGGGGGATCGCCGCCATGTTCACCGGCACGAAGGGCCCGGCGCGGCGCTTGCCGTAGCTGTGCAGCGCGCGCGCCACCAGCTCCTTGCCGGTGCCGGACTCGCCGTAGATCATCACCGTCAGGTCGGTGCCCATCAGGCGGGCCAGCACGCGGTAGATGTCCTGCATCGCCGGCGAGCGGCCGATCAGCGGCAGTCCCTCCTCCGCAGCCGAGGTGACCCCGGTCTGCCCAGCCGTGCCGGGCTCCATCAGCGCCCGATTCACGAGGCGCAAAAGTTCCTTCAAGTCGAATGGCTTGGGAAGATAATCGAAGGCACCACGTTCGGTCGCCTTCACCGCGGTCAGCAGGGTGTTCTGGGCTGACATCACGATGATGCGCAGGTTGGGCCGCAGCTTGCGGATCCGCGGCAGCAGGTCCAGCCCGCTGCCGTCCGGCATGATCACGTCGGTGATGACCAGATCACCCTGACCGTCGTCGACCCACTGCCAGAGCTGCGCCGCGGTGCCGGTGGAGCGCACACTGTGGCCGTCGCGCGCCAGGACCTGGCTCAGAACCGTCCGAATTGCCCGATCGTCGTCGGCCACCAAGATCGACGCCACCCGTCAGCCCTCCGCCTCGGTCATCAATGGCAGATAGAGCATGAAGCGCGTCCGTCCGGGCTCGCTGTCCAGCTCGATGACGCCACCGTGGTTGTCGATGATCTTCGCCACCAGGGCGAGGCCCAGGCCCTTGCCGTGCGGTTTGGTGGTGACGAAGGGATCGAAGAGGTGCGGCTGCAGGTCCTCGGGCACGCCGGGCCCGTTGTCCTCCACCGTCACCATCAGCGGCAGGCGCAGCTTCTCCCCGGCCCCCGGCAGCGCCAGGCGCACACCCTGGCGATAGCGGGTGGAAAGGTTGATGATCCCGCCGACGTCGGGTGCCGCCTCGGCCGCGTTCTTCACCAGGTTCAGGAAGGCCTGGATCAGCAGGTTGCGGTTGCCGCGCACCGGCGGCAGCGAGGGGTCATAGCGCTCCACGAACTTCACGTGCCGGCCGGCGCCATTGGCCGCCAGGCTACGCACATGGCCCAGCACCTCGTGGATGTTGACCGCCTCGTACTCCATCGGCTGGCTGTCGGCGAACATCTCCATCGAATCGACCAGCTGTACGATGCGGTCGGTCTCGTCGCAGATCAGGCGGGTGAGCTCGCGGTCGCGGCCGTCGTAGTTCAGCTCCAGAAGCTGGGCCGCGCCGCGGATGCCGGAGAGCGGGTTCTTCACCTCGTGCGCCAGCATCGCCGCCATCGCGGTGACCGAGCGCGCGGCGTTGCGGTGGGTGAGCTGGCGGTCGATCTTCTGCGCGATCGAGCGCTCCTGCAGCGAGACCACCACCGACCCCGGCTGATCCGAGAGCGGCGCGACGTCGAGGGTCACGAAGTGGTTGCCGAAGCGCGGGCTGTCCAGCGAGACGCCGTATTCCGACAGGCTGTTGCCGCCGCTGCGCACCTGCTCCAGCAGCAGGAAGAGCGGGCTGTCGGAGGGCAGCCAGTCGGCCAGCGCCCGGCCCAGCAGGGTGGCCTCCGATCCGGCGAAGAAGTTCTCCGCCGCAACGTTCAGATAGAGGAAGCGGTTCTCCTCGTCGACGACGAAGACCGGCGCCGGCAGGGCGCCGAGGACGGCGCTGGACTCGACGCAGGCCGCGCGTGGAGAGATCGGTTTGGAGGCGTTGTTGTTCATGCCGCGAGGGCCCTTTCTTCGGCCTCTCTGTGCGCTGCCGCCAGGCCGGCCAGCACCGCCTTGGGGTCTTCGCTCGGCAGCAGCCTGGACCGCCAGGCCCGGCCGCCCGGGAGCGCATCGAGATACCAGCCGACATGCTTGCGCCCGACCCTGAGGCCCAGATGCGTGCCGTAGTGGGAGAGGATGTCTTCGTAGTGGCTGCAGGCCGACTGCGCGCGCTCGGCGTAGTCGGGAGCCGCGGGACGCGGGCTGCCGCAGAGCGCCGCCTTGGCCTCACGGAAGAGCCAGGGCCGGCCGCAGGCGCCGCGACCGATCATCACCCCGGCGGCCTCGGCGGCGTCGCGCGCGGCCGCGGCCTCCTCCGGCGTGGTGATGTCGCCGTTGACCAGCAGCGGCAGGCTGCAGGCGGCGCGAACTTCTCCGACCGCGGCCCAGTCGGCCCGGCCCTTGAAGCCCTGGTCGCGGGTGCGTCCGTGCACGGTGACGGCCTTGAGGCCGGCCTCCGCGGCGATCTGGGCGATACGCGCGGCATTGCGCCGGTCGGACCGCCAGCCCAGCCGCATCTTCACGCTGACCGGCACCGCGACCGCGGTCGCCACCGCCTGCAGGATCGCCGCCGCTAGGACCTCGTCGGCCATGATCGCGGAGCCAGCCGCCTGGTTCACCACCTTCTTCGCCGGACAGCCGAAGTTGATATCGATCGCGGGAGCGCCCTCGCCTTCCGCGACCCGAGCGGCCTCGGCCATGATTTCGGGGTCGCAGCCGGCAAGCTGCACCGCCGTCCCCTCCTCACGCGGCAGCTTGCGCCGCTCGCGCCGGGACTGACGGTTCTCGTCGAGCACGGCACGGCTGGCGATCATCTCGGAGATCACCAGCTCCGCCCCCCAGCGCCTGACCACGGCACGAAAGGGCGCGTCGCTGATCCCCGACAGCGGGGCAGCGACCACGGCCTGCGTCGCTATGGGCGGGTCAACCTGCCTGCCCATTTTCTATGCACTCCCACTTACTGCTTCATTTGACGGCAATCTATGCCAAGCCCAGCCGCCGGTCCAGAGCAAATCCGAAGCGTCCCGGAACCCTGTCGCATCGCCGATATGCTGAAAAAACAAAGGCCTAGCTGGCAAGAAGGTCGGTTATGAGCTTCACGCCGGGATAGGCCAGGGTCAGCAGGAGATAGGCAGAGAGCACGATTCGCGCAGCCCGCCGCCCGCGCAACCCTGTCTGGCGCGACAGGACCAGCAGCAGCCCGATCGCGAGGAAGCCCAGCAACACCAGCAGGGTCTTGTGGTCGAGCCGCAGCAGGCTGCCGCTGGTCACCACCTCCTGCGCCATGCCGCTGGCGATCGCCAGCGCCAGCGCCACCTCGGCCCAGGCCAGGAGCTGGATCTGCAGCCGCTCGCCGTCGGCCAGCGCCGGCAGTCGCTGCGACAGCGCCCCGGGCCGGCGCCGCTTCAGCGCCAGCTCCTGCAGCACCACCGCCAGGCCGGCGACGGCGGCGAGGCTGGCCAGGCCGTAGGCGATCAGGGCGAAGAGCACGTGGGCGTAAAGCCAGGCCGAGAGCGCCAGCGGCCCCGGCTCGCTCTGCGGCTGCACCGGCTCGATCGCGGTGGCGACGGCAGCCAGCAGCAGCAGGTAGGGATAGAGCAGGGGCGCCAGCGCCACCGTCCCGCGCCAGCGCAGCGCCACCAGCGGATAGAGCAGCAGGACCACCGTGAGCGACAGCCAGAGCGCCAGCGCCAGGTGCACGCTCCAGCCCAGCGCCACCTGCTGCGCCAGCGCCGCGGCAGCACCGGCCAGCGCCACCGCATGCAGGCACCAGAACAGCCAGCCCCTGCCCTCGCTGCGCCAGGACAGCAGGGTCACCGGCGTCATCGCCATCACCGCGGTGATGCCGAGCAGGAGCGCTGCCAGGCTTTGCGTGTCGGGATCCATCGCTGCGGCTTATAGAGCAAAGTCCGCGCGAGAGGCAGCTTTCTGAACTGTCGCTCTTGACCGCAGGGGGGCAGCTCTGGCCACTGTCGCCGCAGAGTTTGACCGACGGGACCTCATGGCCAAGACCTTTGCACTCATCGTGGCAGCCGGGCGGGGACGCCGCTTCGGCGGCGCGCTGCCGAAGCAGTACCAGCAGCTCGCCGGACGCCCGGTCCTGGCCTGGACCCTGGCGGCCTTTGCCAGCCACCCCGAGGTCGATGGCGTCCTGGCCGTGATCCATCCCGACGACCGCGACCTCTACGATTCCGCCGCCGCCGGCCTCGACCTGCTGGAGCCGGTGCCGGGTGGCGCCGAGCGGCAAGATTCGGTGCGCCTGGGTCTCGAGCGTTTGACCGCGCTGGAGGGCGCCGAGGAGGCCCGCGTGCTGATCCACGACGGTGCCCGGCCCCTGCCCGGCGAGGCCCTGGTCAGCCGGGTGATCGCCGCGCTGGAGACCCATCCCGGTGCCCTGCCCTGCCTGGCCGTCACCGATACGGTGAAGCGCTGCGCCGGGGGCCTGGTGGTCGAGACCCTGCCGCGCGAGAGCCTCTACCGGGCGCAGACGCCGCAGGGCTTCCGCCTGGCGCCGATCCTGGCCGCCCACCGCGCGGTCATCGGCGAGGCGCTGACCGACGACGCCGCGGTCGCCGAGGCGGCCGGTCTCGCCGTCGCCCTGGTCGAGGGCAATCCCGACAACATCAAGATCACCGCCGCCGCCGACCTCGAGGCCGCGGCGCGCAGGCTGGAGGTGCCCATGGAGGCCCCGATGGAAGCAAGAAGCGGCCAGGGCTACGACGTGCACCGCCTGGTCCCCGGCGAGGGCCTCTGGCTCTGCGGCCACTACATCGCCCACGACCGGACCCTGGAGGGCCACTCCGACGCTGACGTGGCGATCCATGCCCTGGTCGACGCCCTGCTGGGCGCGCAGGCGGCCGGCGACATCGGCCTGCACTTCCCGCCCAGCGACCCGCAGTGGCGCGGCGCCACCTCCGACCGCTTCCTCAGCCACGCCTGCGACCTGCTGGCCGCGGCCGGCGGGCGGATCGTGAACCTGGACGTCACCATCGTCTGCGAGGCGCCGAAGATCGGCCCGCACCGCGAGGCCATGCGCCGCCGCCTGGCCGAGATCGCCCGGGTGCCGCTCGCCCGCGTCTCGGTCAAGGCCACCACCAGCGAGCGCCTGGGCTTCACCGGCCGCAGCGAGGGCATCGCCGCCTTCGCCGGCGCCTCGATCCTGCTGCCGGCACCGGACGCGCAGGACGCAGCGCAGACGGCATGAGGGGGCGGAGCTGGCAGGAGGAGGCAGCGACCTACCTCGGCACCGGTCACCTGAGGCCGGCGCCGGGGACCTGGGGCTCGCTCTTCGCCCTGCCGCCGGGGATCGCCATCCTGGCGCTGACGGGCGTCTGGGGCCTGCTGGCCGCCGTGGTCGCGGTCAGCCTGCTGGGCGTGGTCTCGGCCGGGCAGTACTGTGCCGAGACCGGCCGCAAGGACCCCTCGGAGGTGGTGATCGACGAGGTCGCGGGCCAGTGGATCGCTTTGCTGCCGCTGGGACTCCTGGCCGACTGGTCGCTCTGGTATGGTTGGATCGCGGCCTTTGGCTGCTTCCGCTTCTTCGACGTGCTGAAGCCCTGGCCCTGCCACGCCCTGGAGGGCCTGCCGGGCGGCCGCGGGGTGATGGCGGACGACCTTATGGCCGGCGTCTATGCGGCGCTCGTGGTGGCCCTCTTTCTCTTCGGAGTAGCCCATGTTTGACGACAGTTTAACCCGGCGCGCCGCCCTGGTGCTGACCCGCTGCCGGCGGGCGGGGCTCGCCGTGGCGACGGCGGAGAGCTGCACCGGCGGCCTGATCGCCGCCTGCCTCACCGAGATCCCTGGTTCCTCTGACGTGATCGACCGCGGCTTCGTCACCTACTCCAACGAGGCCAAGCAGGAGATGCTGGGGGTCGACCCGGAGCTGATCCGCACCAAGGGCGCGGTCAGCCCCGAAGTCGCCCAGGCCATGGTGCTGGGCGCCCTGGCGCACAGCCGCGCCGGCCTGGCGATCTCGGTCACCGGCATCGCGGGCCCGGGTGGCGCCACGCCCAGCAAGCCTGTCGGCCTGGTCTACCTGGCCTGCCAGCTCCGCGACGGCACGCCCCGTGTCGAGAAGCGCATCTTCCCCGGCGGCCGCAGCGACGTCCGCCGCGCCGCCCTCGACCTGGCGCTCGCCATGCTGGACGAGGCGGCGCGGCGTTAGAGCAAATCCCGAGCAGGCGACCGCCTGCGACGACGATTTGCTTGGCTAAAGGGCATGTCCGCCCGGAGCACAGCATTTCCAGCGCGAGCTGGCCACTCCAGGACGGCACGAAGCGGCGCTTGATCAGCGCTCGGCGGCTGGGCTAGACAGCCTGGCGAGCTGCCGCTGGGCGGCGCGAGCGGATGGGTGGCCGAGAGGTTGAAGGCAGCGGTCTTGAAAACCGCCAGGCGGGCAACCGTCTCGTGGGTTCGAATCCCACCCCATCCGCCAGACCGCTATTCGCCCACAGTGGCGCGATACTCCGGCCGAATACCACATCGCCACCAACTGGCGCCGAAGACCGCCAATTCTACGCTACGGACCGATACATCTTGGGAGTAGCAACGACAGTCAGATTCAATCCATCCTTCAGCCCGCGTTCGTATTGGCCGACAAAGCCAGGAGCCACCAGTCCGTGTAAACACTCTTCTCGAGTATTAACTGTCGAGCAGTCCACCTTTTCCGGCGCGCTTTCGATTCCATGCATCCAGAAACGTCCGGACAACGGTCAAGTCTTCCTGGTCCAGATTTCCACCTGCCGAGATTTCCTCCAGTCGAACCCGAAATGCAGCTGGATCAATAATCTCGGTGTCGTCGCTTATTTGTGCCACCATGGTAGCTTTGGAAACACGATCACCGAGGCTTCCGAATCCGCCCATTCCCATAGACCATGAGCGTCCCGTGAAACCCCGAGCAAGTGTGACAACACTGTCATCTTCGAGGATACGCGCACCCGTCCATGCGCACACCTCGGTGCAGTCGCCGTCCAGCAAATCGCGCCAACGAAAAAGGATATAGACGAGATCCCGGTGACCAATCAGTGATCCGTTCGCAGCAGCGGCTCGGATGGCATCCAATGTATGTTTGCGCAAGGGCTCGATGGCGGACGATTGCACGAGGCAATCCTCT
Organism: Rhodospirillaceae bacterium N.6G; assembly: GCA_046233115.1. Classification (GTDB taxonomy): domain Bacteria; phylum Pseudomonadota; class Alphaproteobacteria; order Kiloniellales; family JACOMY01; genus JACOMY01. The sequence goes on from JBJXHM010000005.1 coordinate 326,595, forward strand.
TCACGTCTCGGTTCTTGCTTCCGATCCTCCGCGTGATCGCCGATTGCCAACGAAGCAAAATCCACGAGCCAACCCAAGGATGCACTCTGAATCGCAGTAAGAAGGATATGGCTCCGTTCTTCCGGCGTGAAGCGGTTGCCCGTGACGCGGCGCAGCAACCAGTGATAACGCCGGCTTGTGTTCGCCAATCCCCCGAAGCCACGATCGGCATCGACTCCGAGGTCGATCTCGTCATGAATCTCGAATAGCGCGCCTAGAAATGCAGCCACCTTGTCCTTGTCGATGCGAGCGGCGTGGGTGGTGAGTTCATCGAGAAAAACCGGGACCATCGATTCGCCATTTCGGCGGGTTGTAATTGCGGCCGATCGCATCGTCATTTTGATGAAATCGGCATCGTTAGCGCGCCTTGCCACCTCTTCGATAACTTTTATCGGGAGAGCTTCATCGCTCAGGGTTAGGCGGAAATATGTGTCGAAGTGCGCCTCGATGCAAACGCGACGTTCGGCATCCCAATGCCCAACCCAATCCCCACTATACCCGGTATTTTCCAATCTCGGAAACAAACGTTTCAATACTGTCTTTGCAAGATTGTGACGCGACAAAGGTAAATCATCCAAGAACGGTTTTAGTCGATCGTCGTGGCTCTGATTGTCACTATGTTGTTTGGAGACACCACACACTGCTTCCTTTCCCAAGCGTATCGCCTGAAACAGGCATGGCTCATACAGGCGAAGCGCTTCCAGGGCGATAAAGTCGGCCAAGCTCACTTCGCCCGCAACTGCCGGCCATGTCACGCTGATTGCATTTTGATATCTTGCCACGTGTCGAGGGGTCGTCATGTACGGAACCACGATATCGTAGAACAGATTCATTACACGGACAGCCTGATCCTCTTCTGGATCACCGCAAATCTCGTGGATTGCGTTAAGCACCGCTTCGTTCAAATCAGTTTTGAGAGGCATAGGCACTTCAAATCCAGCCTGGACAATCTTCTCCAGAAAGTGAGGTCCTTCCGACGGAAACCGCTCCTTTACGGCATTTTCAGCTAAATCGCGATCAAATACTAGCAAGTACATGATATTGGGTAGCTGGCCGACTGATTTTACAAGCCGAAATATCGCTATGGCTTCATCTGGCGAGAGACGATCGATGTCATCGATTACCACCAGAAAGCGACGATCCTCGTCGGCGAGAATCTTTGCGAGGTTTCGAAACGTTTTCTCAAGCGTATCTCCCTTCGGGAAGAAGGTGCTTGCGAATTTCGATCCACCCGTGAACAACGCGGTCAGTGGCACTCCGCTTGCGAGCGTCACCGCCGCGCCGATAGTCGGACCAGCTTGAAGCAGGCGCTGGGTAATGTCGGGGATGAAGTCTCTCACCTTGTCGCCCAGACTTAGCCGCAAGGTACCATGCAGGCTTTGCAAGAAGGCTAGCGCAAGCGCGTCTTCGCCTCGGTACCACCAGCATCTGAAGTCCGAAACGACCAGGTTGTCATCATCGGCGTTTGCGAGCGCTGATCGGATGAGATTGACGATACTGCTTTTGCCGGACCCCCACGGTCCATTGAGTGCGAGGGTCGTTCCCACGGGCTTGTGCATCCGGGTGATGCTCTTGGCGATTGATTCCGCAAAACCGGTCACGGCATAGCGGTCATCGTCTGCCGCCTCGATCGGACTGTCATTGAAATAGCTTCGTTTGGAACCACTCATCGTGTGACTATGCCCCCACAATTACTCAACTTGCCACAAACAAAAGTATTACCCGCCGCATCTCGGCAACCGTCAGCGAGGAGAGGCTAGGCTGTCGTCTGGCTGAGTTCCTCATCAGGCCAGCAAGGCCTCTGACGGCTGCGGCTTGATCGCATTGCTGATGATGTTGGTGTCGAGCAGGTAGCGCGTCACAGATCGACCTTGCGCCCCTCTTCACGCTGGCGAGCAGTGCCGAGGTCCGCGCCGACGAGGGGCGACCTGCGCAGGGCAGCGAGGATACCGCCCTTCTTGGGCGGCTCACCGGCGAGAGCCTGGTCAAGCAGTGAGCGCAATAGGGACGCTTCCTCGCTATCTTTGGCGAGACGTAGTGCCAGCGAGCGAATGAGATCGCGGTCTCTATCGCGCCCGAGCACCTCGAAGCGCGCCAAGCCTCTCTCGCTTAGCTGAGACCGATGGTTTTGAATGGCACGCCTCTCCCCTTTTCCCAACGATAGCGCTCCCCCTCACCAATAGCCCTGCATCAACTCCTTCGCCCAGTCGGGCTCCCGTAGCTCCCCGCGCGGCAGGAAGCTCTCCATGCAGGGCTTGATGTCGATGACCGGGGTCCCGTCGATCGCGTCCAGGCCGCTGACCGTCAGGGTCAGGCCCTCGACGCGGATTAGCCGCGCCGCGGTCACGCCGATGCGGTTGGGGCGGCCCTTGGCGCGCTGGGCGAAGATGCCGACCTTGGGCCAGTCCTGACGGCCGCGCGGGTGGCGCGCACCGGGGACGATCTTGGACTCCGCCACCCGGTGGAAGTGATAGACCACCTCGATGTGGGAGAAGTCCTCCAGGCCCTGGCAGGCGTCGGGCAGGAACAGCGCCGGGTCGAGCTCGATCCGGCTGGCGACGGAATCCCAGTCGTCGTCCGTCGGTTCGACACGGCTCGAGCGGACCCAGCCGATCGGGGTCAGGGTGATGGTCTCGCTCATGCCGCCTCCTCGAAGGCGATGGCCTTCTCCAGGGTCTTTCTGACCGGACAGAGCCGGGCCGCGGCGGTCAGGAGCTTGCGGTCGGCCTCGGACAGCGCGCCATCGAAGGCGATCGCGGTGCGGAAGACCGAGGCCGAATCGCTACGGTCCAGCTCCACCGCCACCTCGACGGCGTTCAAGGCGATGCCGCGTTCCTGTGCCACCAGGCGCAAGGTCATGGCCGTGCAGCTTGCCAGCGCGGCCTCCAGGAGCTCGTGCGGGCGAAAGCCCTCGCCCCCTCCCCGCGGTGGGCTCGTGTCCGCTTGCAAAATATAACCGCCGCTCGAGACCGCCGTCTGCGTTCCGCTGCCGCCGTTACGCGCCCTTGCCATGATGCCCCGCTCCATACCCCTGGTTATCGATCCGGCGGCACCATAGGCAGCCGCCAGCGATCCGAGCAACCGTCCGCCTCCCCGGCATCGGGCCGGCCGCGGTCTTGACCCAGGTCAATGTTGCAGATGCTGCGCACCGCTAGGCTTTCTCGAAAGGTCCGTGACAAGCGAGACCACACACATCAGGGAAAGAGACAGGGTGCCGGAGGACGTCATTCACAAGGCCCCCAGTGGGTCCGGGCCTGCATCCACGCCTGGATCCGGGCTGACACCGAACCTGGACGACTATCAGCGCGTGCGCGCCGTCTTCACCTGGGAGGCTGCCCGCGCCGAGCTCGACGGCCTGCCCGGCGCCGGGCTCAACATCGCCTACGAGGCGGTCGACCGCCACGTCGTGCACGGCCGTGCGGAGAAGATCGCGCTGCGCTGGCTCGGCCGCGGCGAGGCCCGGCGGGAGATCAGCTACGGCGAGCTGGCGGCGCTGACCAATCGCTTCGCCAACCTGCTACGCCGGCTGGGGATCGGCAAGGGCGAGCGGGTCTTCTGCCTGGCTGGCCGCGTGCCGGAGGTCCATGTCGCGGCGCTGGGCAGCCTGAAGAACGGTAGCGTCTTCTCACCGCTCTTCTCCGCCTTCGGGCCGGAGCCGATCCGCACCCGGATGGAGCTGGGCGATGCCCGGGTCCTGGTCACCACGGCAGCGCTCTACCGCCGCAAGGTGGCGGCCTGGCGCCAGCAGCTCCCGGGCCTGAAGCACGTGCTGCTGATCGACGGCGGCGACGAAATCGGGGGCGATCCCGGCGAGGGCCTGATCGCCCTGCCCCAGGCGCTTGCGGCGGAGAGCCCGGAGGCCGAGATCACCCCGACCGAGCCGGAAGATATGGCGCTGCTCCACTTCACCAGCGGCACCACCGGCCGGCCCAAGGGCGCGATCCACTGCCATGCGGCGGTGATCGTCCATCACATGACCGGGCGCTACGCCCTGGACATTCATCCTGAAGACATCTTCTGGTGCACGGCCGACCCCGGCTGGGTCACCGGCACCTCCTACGGCATCATCGCGCCGCTCACCATCGGCACCACGATGGTGATCGAGGAGGCCGAGTTCGATGCCGAGCGCTGGTACGGCATCCTGCAGGACGAGACGGTCACCGTCTGGTACACCGCGCCGACCGCGATCCGCATGCTGATGAAGGCCGGCAGCGCCTTTGCCCGCACCTTCGACACCTCGGCCCTGCGCTTCATGGCCAGCGTCGGCGAGCCGCTGAACCCGGAGGCCGTGGTCTGGGGCCAGAAGACCTTCGGCATGCCCTTTCACGACAACTGGTGGCAGACCGAGACCGGCGGCATCATGATCGCCAACTACGCCTCCGCGGACGTGAAGCCGGGCTCCATGGGGCGGCCGCTGCCGGGCGTGGAGGCCGCGATCGTCCGGCGCAAGGACGGCGACGTGGTCGAGGAGAGCGAGCCCATGGTGGCCGGCGAGTTGGCACTGCGCCGCGGCTGGCCGGCCATGTTCCGCGGCTACCTGCACGAGGAGGAGCGCTACCGCAAGTGCTTCGCCGGCCCGTGGTACCTGACCGGGGACCTGGCGATGCGCGACGTCGACGGCTACTTCTGGTTCGTCGGGCGGGCCGACGACGTGATCAAGTCCTCCGGCCACCTGATCGGCCCCTTCGAGGTGGAAAGCGCCCTGATGGAGCATCCGGCGGTCGCCGAGGTCGGCGTGATCGGCAAGCCCGACCCGACCGCCGGCGAGATCGTCAAGGCCTTCGTCGCCCTCAAACCCGGCTTCGAGCCCAGCGAGGCCCTGCGCAAGGAGCTGCTGGGGCACGCCCGCAAGCATCTGGGCGCGGTGGTGGCGCCGAAGGAGATCGACTTCCGCAGCAACCTGCCGAAGACGCGCAGCGGCAAGATCATGCGCCGCCTGCTGAAGGCCCGCGAACTGGGGCTCCCGGAGGGAGACCTCTCCACCCTGGAAAGCGACGAGCGCTGACATGACCGCAAAACCCAACCTCTCGCGCGCCCACCTGCTGGAGCTGCTGCGGCAGATGCTGCGTATCCGCCGCTTCGAAGAGCGCTGCGCCGAGCTCTACCAGGCCGAGAAGATCCGCGGCTTCCTCCACCTCTACAACGGCGAGGAGGCCAATGCCGTCGGCGTGATGCAAACCCTGGCGCCCGGCGACGCCGTGGTCGCCACCTATCGCGAGCACGGCCATGCCCTGGCGCGCGGCGTCGCGATGCCCGCGATCATGGCCGAGATGTTCGGCAAGCAGGAGGGCTGCAGCCGCGGGCGCGGCGGCTCCATGCACCTCTTCGATGCCGGCGCCGGCTTCTACGGAGGCAATGCGATCGTCGGCGGCGGCCTGCCGGTGGCCGTCGGCCTCGGCCTCGCCGACAAGCTGCAGGATCGGCCCAACGTCACCGTCTGCTTCTTCGGCGAGGGTGCCGTGGCCGAAGGCGAGTTTCATGAGAGCTTGAACCTGGCCGCGCTCTGGCGCCTGCCGGTGCTCTTCGTCTGCGAGAACAACCTCTACGCCATGGGAACGGCGCTCGCCCTGTCGGAATCGGAGACCGATATCCACGCCAAGGCGGCCAGCTATCGCATCGAGGCCGAGGCGGTGGACGGCATGGACGTGGTCGCCGTGGAGGCGGCGGCAAAGCGCGCGGTGGAGGCGGTGCGGGCCGGCCAGGGCCCCCGCTTCCTGGAGTGCCGCACCTACCGCTTCCGCGCCCACTCGATGTTCGACGCCCAGCTCTATCGCGACAAGGCCGAGGTCGAGACCTGGAAGGGCAAGGGTCCGATCACCCGCTTCTCCGCCTGGCTGCGCGAGACGGGAAGCCTGCACGAGGCCGACCTGGAGGCGATGGAGCGGGAGATCGCGGCCGAGGTCGACGCCGCCGTGGCCTTCGCCGAGGCCGGCACCTGGGAGCCCGTCGAAGAGCTGACCCGCGACGTCTATACCGAAGCGCCGCATGAAAGAGACCAGGCAGGAGCCGGCCCATGAGCCTCATCGAGACCACCTACCGCGAGGCGGTCCGTGCGGCCATCCGCGAGGCCATGACCCGCGACCAGCGCGTGTTCCTGATGGGCGAGGACGTGGGGCACTACGGCGGCTGCTACGCCGTCAGCAAGGGCCTGCTGGAGGAGTTCGGGCCGGAGCGCATCCGCGACACGCCGCTGTCGGAATCGGCTTTCGTGGGCGCCGGGATCGGTGCCGCCCTGGGCGGCATGCGGCCGATCGTCGAGGTCATGACGGTGAACTTCAGCCTGCTGGCGCTCGACCAGATCGTCAACAACGCGGCCACCCTGCGTCACATGTCCGGCGGGCAGGTCAGCGTGCCGCTGGTGATCCGGATGGCGACGGGCGCCGGACGCCAGCTCGCCGCCCAGCACTCGCACAGCCTGGAGGGCTGGTATGCCCACGTGCCCGGCCTCAAGGTGCTGGCGCCGGCGACCCTGGAAGATGCGCGCGGCATGCTGTGGACGGCGCTCGAGGATCCCGACCCGGTCATCATCTTCGAGCACGTCATGCTCTACAACATGGCCGGCAACCTGGAGGAAGCCGCCGGGGCCGTGCCAATCGACCAGGCGGCGCTGCGCCGGGCCGGAAAGGACGTGACCCTGATCACCTACGGCGGCTCGCTCGGCAAGACCCTGGCGGCCGCCGAGGCCCTGGCCAGCGAGGGCATCGAGGCCGAGGTCATCGACCTGCGCAGCCTGCGTCCGCTCGATGTCGAGACCATCACGGCCTCAGTAACCAAGACCCACCGCGCGGTGGTGGTCGACGAGGGTTGGCGCAGCGTCGGTCTCTCGGCGGAGATCAGCGCGGGGATCATGGACCACTGCTTTTGGCAGCTCGACGCGCCGGTGGCGCGCGTGTGCAGCGCCGAGGTTCCGATCCCCTATCCCCAGCACCTGGAGCAGGCAGCCCTGCCACAGCCGGCGGCGATCGCGGCGGCGGCCAGGGCGACCCTGGGGCGGGCATGACCGACTTCCTGATGCCCTCGCTCGGCGCCGACATGGAGGTCGGGCAACTGGTCGAGTGGCTGAAGCAGCCGGGCGAGCGGGTGACGCGCGGCGACATCATCGCCGTGGTCGAGACCGACAAGGGTGCGATCGAGGTCGAGATCTTTCAGGACGGGGTCGTCGAGGCGCTGCTGGTGAGCCCCGGCACCACCGTTCCGGTGGGCACGCCGCTGGCGCGGATCGCCGGCACGGAGGAGCCGAGCCCAGCGCGCGAGGCCCCTCCTCTACCGACGTCTCCCACGGCGACCCGGCCGGCGCCGCCGGAACAGCCAGTCGAGGTGCGGCCTACCGAGGCGCCGCCGCAGGCCGGCAGGCTCCTGGCCTCGCCGGCAGCGCGGCTTCTGGCGCAGCGACAAGGCATCGATCTGGCATCCCTGTCGGGCAGCGGCCCAGGCGGCGCCATCGTCAGCAGCGACGTGGAGGCCGCCGCTCCCGCCAAGCCCCGAGCCGCGCAGCGCGGCCTCGACCTGGGTGCCATGCGCCAGGCCATCGCCGCGGCCATGACCCGGTCCAAGCGGGAAATCCCGCACTACTACCTCAGCACCAGCATCGACATGCAGCGCGCCCAGTCCTGGCTCGCCGAGACCAATGCCGGGCGTCCGCCGGCCGAGCGCCTGCTGCTCGGCGCCCTGCTGCTGAAGGCGGTGGCGCTCGCCGTGCGCAAGACGCCGGAGCTGAACGGCTTCTACAGCGACGGCGCGGCGCGCCCCAGCCGGAACATCCATGTTGGCATGGCGGTGGCGATGCGCGGCGGCGGCCTAGTCGCCCCGGCGATCCACAACACCGCGGAGCGCAGCCTGGAAGAGGTGATGCAGGCCCTGCGCGACCTGGTCACCCGGGTCCGCCACGGCCTGCTGCGCAGCTCCGAGCTCTCGGACCCGACCATCACGCTGACCAGCCTGGGCGAGCGCGGGGTCGAGGTGATCCAGCCGATCATCTATCCGCCGCAGGTCGCGATCGTCGGCTTCGGCAAGGTGGTGGCACGCCCCTGGGCGGTGGGCGATGCGCTGGCGGTCAGGCCGATCGTCGAGGCCAGCCTCGCCGCCGACCACCGCGTCAGCGACGGCCATCGCGGCGCCCTCTTCCTCTCGGAGATCGATAGCCTTTTACAGGAGCCGGAGACGCTATGACCGAAGCCGAGATCAGCAATATCGTCCTGGAAGAACTGGGCAACATCGCGCCCGAGGCGGACCTGGAAGCGATCGATCAAGAGGCTCCGCTGCGCGACGAGCTGGACATTGATTCCATGGACTTCCTCAACTTCGTCATCGCCTTGGACGAGCGCCTGAAGATCGCGATCCCGGAGCGCGACTACGCCAAGCTGGACAGCGTCGAAGCGATCGTCGGCTACCTTGCCGAGAAGATGGGAGGTTGAGCGGACCACGGCGCGTCGCGGTGAAGTGGGATGGCGTCAAATCGAAATGACGTGTCATCATCCCACCCGACCGCTTGCTTGACCTTCGCTACCCTGGATTGCCGGGAAACTGGGTCTCGCCCTCCGGGATGGCCGGCCAATCGAGCTTCTCGGCGCACCAGATGTGCGTGGCCGGACGCAGGTGGCCGGAATCGAGCGTGCCGGCCTTGATGAACTCCAGCCCCTCGTAGGCCGGCCCGCCGGAGAGGAAATGCGAACCGCACTTCGAGCAGAACTTGCGATAGAAGGGCTTGCCGCTGGCGCCCGAATGATCCTCGTAGACCGCGACCGTGTCTCCGGTAATCTTCACCGAACCCGCCGGCATGCCGTAGTTGTAGCTGTTGGTGGAGCCGGAATTCTTCTGGCAGGTCTTGCAATAGCAATTGACCACAAGTGCCGGTTCTGCATCGCTCTCGTAGCGCACGCTCCCACAGAGACACCCACCTTCGATCTTGGCCATCTTCTCCTCCTGCTCGTGTTGCGTTATCTTTCCTGAAGGATTTCATCCCTGATTTTTATTATCTGCATCGACACTGCACCCGGCCTGGGCGCAGTTCAATGAGAATTGAACCTGCCTAGCCAATCGGACGGGGGGAATCGCTGCCCGAAGGAGGCCTCTGGCAGCGACCCTGCCGCCGCCAAGGCCACCGCCACGGCTCCGCTCTCATCTTTTGCACAGGTCCGCGCATTTTCTATTTACTTTAAGCCGAACCTGACAAAACACTGCTACCGGCGGCCGGAATGCCCCGACAACCTTAACTGCGCCCCTGCGGACTCAAGTCTGCAAGACGTCAATGCTGCACTTCTTTTCACTACCCTTGTTTCGGAGGCGAAGGCGATGGCGATTATTTTCGGGACGGCGGGTGAAAACAGCACCATTACGGGGACCAGCCTCAACGACCAAATCTATGGGCTGAGCGGGAACGACCGGTTGTCGGGTCTGGCGGGCGACGATTCTCTTTTTGGCGGCAGTGGGAACGACACCCAGCTCTTCGGCGGATCGGGAAGCGACAGCCTTTTCGGCGGCGACGGCAACGACAGCACCGTCGCTGGCGGCTCAGGCGATGACAGCCTCTATGGTGGCAGCGGCGACGACAGCGGCTTCACCGGCGCGACCGGGGCCGATCACCTCTCGGGCGACGCCGGCAATGATAGCTCCTTCTTCGGCCAGTCGGGAGACGACCGTCTCTTCGGTGGCAGCGGGAAGGACATTCTCTTCTACGGCGGCGCCGGGACCAACAGACTCTACGGCGGCAGCGGCAACGACAATGGCTTCCTGGGTGGCCCTGGCAGCGACCTCCTCTTCGGTGATGTCGGCAACGACACAGCGTTTTTCGGCGGCTCCGGAGAGGACGGGCTTTACGGCGGACAGGGAGACGACGACTTCTTTCAGGGCGGCGAGAGCGCGGACAGCCTCTTCGGCGGCAGCGGCAGCGACGGCCGCTTCCAGGGTGACAGTGGCGACGACCGTCTCTTCGCCGGCAGCGGTCACGACAGCTCCTTCCTGGGCGGCCTCGGCGACGACAGCCTCGGCGGGGACGACGGCAAGGACACCGCCTTCTACGGCGGCTCCGGCGCGGATCGCCTCTACGGCGGTGCCGGGCAGGATGTCTCCTTCAACGGCGACAGCGGCGCCGATGTCCTCTTCGGCGGCAGCGGCGACGACCTAGGGTTCTCTGGCGGCCTCGGCGACGACGCGCTCTACGGCGGCAGCGGCAACGACGGCCTGATCGGCGGATCCGGGCAAGACGTCCTGCGCGGACAGGACGGCAACGACATCCTGGACGGCAACTCGGGAGCCGACACCCTGCTTTCGGGCAGGGGCGACGATAGAGCCTACGGCCGCGATGGCAACGACCGGCTGGGCGGCGGCTCCGGTTCGGATACCCTCTATGGCGGCAGCGGCAGGGACCGCCTGGACGGCGGCAGCGGCGTCGACACCGCCGTGGGCGGCAAGGGCAACGATACCTTCACCGTCGACACCGCCGCCGATCTGGTGCGCGAGAGCGCAGCCGGCGGCGCCGCGGACGTGCTCCGCTCCGACGCCCTGGCCTACACGCTCGGCAGCAGCGATGGCTTCATCGAGCGTGCCAACCTCAACGAAGCGGCGGGAGCCGCGACCCTGGTCGGCGGGACCCGGGCGAACACGCTGCTCGGCAACTCCGCCGATAACCTGCTGGACGGCAGGAGCGGCAACGACATCCTGAACGGTCGCTCCGGCAGCGACACCATGACCGGGAGCTTCGGCGACGATACCTTCGTCGTCGATAGCGTGGGCGATAGCGTCCGCGACCAGGCCGGACAGGGCGTCGACCTGGTCCGCGCCGAGGTCGACTATACCCTGCCCGACGGCTCGGCCGACGCCTTCATCGAGAACCTCCGCCTGCAGGCTGACCAGGGCAATCTCCAGGGCGGTGGCAACAGTCTGGACAACAGCCTGGAGGGCAACAGCGGCGCCAATGTGCTGCACGGCCTTGGCGGTGCCGATTCCATCGAGGGCGGCGGCGGCGACGACCGACTCTTCGGCGGTGCCGAGGGCGATAGGATGAAGGGCGGCAGCGGTGCCGACCTCATCCTGATGGGTAGCGGCGATGTCGCCTTCGGCGGGTCCGGCCAGGACAGCTTCCGCTTCAACGGCGAGGTCCTGGGGGTCGCCGGGTCCGGCGGCCCGGTGATCCGCGACTTCAGCGGCCAGCTCGCAAACGGCGGCAGCGGCGAGGACAAGCTGGTCTTCGCCACCGGCCTGGAGGTGGGCGCCTTCACCTACATCGAGGGCAGTGCCTTCTCCGCCGGCGGCAACAGCGAGGCACGCTATGACGGAACCCGGCAGATCCAGGTGGACCAGGACGGCGATGGCACCGTCGACCAGGCCTTCCTGGTCGACGGGGTCACCAACGCCGCTCTACTCACCGCTACCGACTTCGTCTGGCTCTGAGCTACCCCAACGAGTGGCGGCGGTCGAGACGTCAGGGCGCTACCAGAACCCGGCCGTTCCGGTGCAGCGGCTCACCCTGATCGGTGGCGGTGCGCTACCAGTCCCGGCCAGGAACAGAAAGCAGCCGTCACAGGACCGAACGGCGTGCTATCCAGCCTGGCCGACCAGATCCTCGGTGGGGCAATGTCGATGCGCTCCGGTCTTGTACGCAAGAGACGCCTGGGGGATGCACCACTATTTCTAGGGTTTTGACCCGGTTTATTGGTTTCCGCATCGCCATTGTGTGCGCTCCTTTTCCCCTCCTCGCGCCGGCTCTGGGATGGCTTGCCAATACTGATTGCCTTTTTCAAACAAATCCGACAATTCTGATTCTATATCTGTTTTCTTTGTCAATAACTTCTGGTTGTGTACTCATGAATATCAAATATTTTGTAGAACCTTACTGAATGAACCGGAAAGAACTCGATTTCCTATAAGAAATCCGCTACCGTTCCATACAAAAGCGGCAGCGTCCCAACGCGCTCAGAGGGAGGGTCTATCGATGGCGGTGATCTTCGGCACCAACGGTCCGGACGTTCTAACCGGAACCGACCTTCCAGACTTCATCTACGGCCTATCGGGCAACGATACGCTCTACGGGCTGTCGGGCAGCGACCGCCTGTTCGGCGGTACCGGCAAGGATACGCTCTTCGGAGGCGTCGGCGACGACACGCTGACCGGACAGAGCGGCAACGACAAGCTGCGCGGCGGCTCGGAAAAGGACACCCTGATCGGCAACTCCGGATACGATCAGCTCTATGGCAACTCCGGCGACGACACCCTTTTCGGCGGGGCCTACACTGACAAGCTGCTCGGCTACAACGGCGACGACCTCGTGTTCGGCGGCTCCGGGAACGACTTCGGCCATGGCTTGTCCGGCAAGGACAGGATCTATCTCGGGTCCGGCGGAGATCTCGCCTTCATCGGCGGGTCTGGCGACGATACCCTCTTCGGCGGCTTCGGAAACGATAGCTTCCTCTACGGCGACTACGGCGACGATACGCTGTTTGGGGGCGCCGGCGACGATTACCAGCTCATGGGCGCCGATGGGAACGACAGGATCTACGGCGACGCCGGCGACGACGTGGGCTACGCCGGGATTGGCGAGGACAGCCTCTTCGGCGGCTCGGGGAACGACTCGCTCAACGGGGGCGACGGCGACGATGCCATCAGCGGAGAGTCGGGCCAGGATCACCTCTACGGCGCTAGCGGTGGTGACCGACTGTACGGCGGCGACGGCAACGATGCCCTTCACGGCTACACCGGCAAGGACCGGTTGTATGGCGAGGACGGCGGTGACACCCTCTTCGGCGCCGCGGGTGACGATACCCAGTTCGGCGGGCTGGGCTATGACGGGCTGCAGGGTGGAGATGGCGACGATCTGCTCTACGGCGGCTCGGGCGGCGACTACGGCTCCAGCGGGTCCGGGAACGACACGGTCTTTCTCGGATCCGGCAGCGAGTTCGCCTTCAGCGCAGGCTCCGGCGACGATACGGTCTATGGCGGCTATGGGAACGACGACTACCTCGATGGTGGCCAGGGCAACGACAGCCTCTTCGGCGGCGCCGCCTGGGACTTCTACATGGCGGGCGGCCTGGGGGATGACGTCATCTTCGGTGGCCTCGGCAACGAGTACCACATGGCCGGCGCCAGCGGTAAGGACCGCATGTACGGCGATTCCGGGTCGGACGCGATCGACGGCGACAGCGGCGACGACATCGTCAAGGGCGGCTCCGGCAAGGACGACCTCTTCGGCAGCGGCGGCAACGACCAGCTCTTCGGCGGCGCGGGTGACGATACCCAGTTCGGCGGGCTGGGCTATGACGGGCTGCAGGGTGGAGATGGCGACGATCTGCTCTACGGCGGCTCGGGCGGCGACTACGGCACCAGCGGGTCAGGGAACGACACGGTCTTTCTCGGATCCGGCAGCGAGTTCGCCTTCAGCGCAGGCTCCGGCGACGATACGGTCTATGGCGGCTATGGGAACGACGACTACCTCGATGGTGGCCAGGGCAACGACAGCCTCTTCGGCGGCGCCGCCTGGGACTTCTATATGGCGGGCGGCCTGGGGGATGACGTCATCTTCGGTGGCCTCGGCAACGAGTACCACATGGCCGGCGCCAGCGGTAAGGACCGCATGTACGGCGATTCCGGGTCGGACGCGATCGACGGCGACAGCGGCGACGACATCGTCAAGGGCGGCTCCGGCAAGGACGACCTCTTCGGCAGCGGCGGCAACGACCAGCTCTTCGGCGGCGTGGGTGACGACGCGATGGTCGGCGGTACCGGCAAGGACAGCCTCGCCGGCGGCAGCGGCGCCGACGTCATGTTCGGCGGCGACCAGCGTGACCGGCTGAACGGCGCGAGCGGCGCCGACACCGCCTATGGCGGGCGGAACAACGACACCTACATCGTCGATACCGCAGCAGACCTGGTCAAGGAGACCATGGCAGGCGGACCGGAGGACGTGGTGCGCTCCAACGCCTTGGACTTCACCCTGGGCTACGGCGGCGACGACTGGGTCGAGCGTATGGTCGTGAACAACGGCATCGCCGGAGGTAACCTCGGCGGTAACGAGCACGTCAACCTTCTGCTCGGCAACAGCGCCGACAACCAGTTGAGCGGCTTCTCGGCCAGCGACACCCTGAACGGCAAGGGCGGCAGCGATACCGCGGCCGGAGGATCGGGCGATGATACCTTCGTGGTCGACAGTCAGGGCGACCTGGTTATCGAGTTGGCCGGCGAAGGCACCGACCTGGTGCGCGCCGAGGCGAACTATACCCTGCCCACCGGAACCGCCACTGCCTTCGTCGAGGACCTGCGCCTGCAGGCCGGGTTTGGCAACCTCAACGGGACCGGCAACTCGCTGGACAACAGCATCACCGGCAACAGCGGCGACAACCGCCTGGCCGGCAACCAGGGCAGTGACCGGCTCAGTGGTGGCCTGGGCAACGACACGCTCTTCGGTGGGGCCGGCGCCGACCGCTTCGACGGTGAGAGTGGGTCCGACACCATGACGATGGGTCAGGACGATGTCGCCTTCGGTGGCTCGGGCTCGGACCAGTTCCGCTTCGACGGCGGCCATCTCGGCTACGGCGGCTCCGGCGGGCCGGCTATCCGCGACTTCCACGGCGTGCTGGCGAATGGGGCCAATGGCGAGGACAAGCTGGCCTTCGCGACCGGCCTGGAGACCGGCAGCTTCGCCTACATCGGGGCGGCCGCCTTCTCCGCCAGTGGCAATTCCGAGGCGCGCTACGACGGGCCGAGGCAGATCCAGGTGGACCGGGACGGCGACGGCTCGGTCGACCAGGCCTTCCTGGTCGACGGCATCACCGCCGCCAACCTGCTAACGGCCACGGACTTCGTCTGGCCCTAGGGTGGATCGCCATCCGACCTGGTGGAGCATTTGTTACATCGCGGACCTCGGCGAGGCCGTAGGTCACTGGCGCCGACGGGGGCCGCAACGCGCCGGTCGGCGATCAGAAGCCGAACGACGAAAGGTTCACGCGATGAAAACGCTGCTGCTCTCCCTCACTCTCTCCCTGCCGCTCGCTCTTGCAGCGAGCGGCGGCGCATCGGCAGGCGAGACCGCACTGCCCCTGCTCGACAAGGCCCACACCGCCGTGGTGATCACCGATCCTCAGAACGACTTCCTCGATGAGAACGGCAAGCTCTATGCGCTCCTCGCCGACAACATGAACGATCTGGACACCATCGCGAACATCGAAATCCTGATGCGTACGGCCAAGGCGCAGAAGGTGACCCTGGCGGTCGACCCGCTGGTCTACAGCGACCGTGACAGCGACTGGTCGCGGGCCGGCGCCCTGCAGCGCCAGCTTCTCGACATGGGCGCCCTTCGGCGGGTTTCGCTCAACGATCCAGCCGGCTTCGAGGGATCCGGTGCGGACTTCTACGCTCCCTTCAAACCCTACATCGAGGACGGAGAGACCATCGTGGTCGCGCCGCACAAGATGTACGGCCCGGAGAGCAACGATCTGATCTATCAGCTTCGCGCCCGGAACATCGACACGGTCGTCCTTGGCGGCCTGGTGGCCAATCTCTGCGTCGACTCCCACATGCGCGCGCTGATGGAGAACGGCTTCAGAGTCTATGTCGTGGCCGATGCGGTCGCAGCTCCCGGCGAGGAGGCCTACAAGGCGGCCCTGGTCAACTACGCGATGATCGCAAACGGCGTGCTCAGCACCGAGGAAGCGGTCGAAGCGCTCTCACACTAGCCCCTGGCCGCTGGGCGAGGCCCGTGCAAGGCGGGCCTTGCCGTTACCCTGCCCCCTCGTCTGCCAGTGCCTCCAGTCGCGTCCTGTCGAGGATGGTGATGCGGCGCGGCGCCAGCGCGATCAGGCCCTGCCCGACCAGGTTGCGCAGCAGGCGTGAGACCACCTCGCGGATCGTGCCCAGATGGCGGGCCAGTTCCTCCTGCGAGAGCGCCACCACGCCCGCCGCATCGGCCCGGGTCAGCAACAGCAGGGCGAGGCGCTTCTCCTGCGGCAGGCGCATCGTCTCTTCCAGCAGGCGCAGCAGCGAGAAGACCCGACCCGAGAGCTGCTCGAACAGGAAAGTCTGGACCGCGCTGTCATGGGAGAAGAGCTCGCGGAAAACCGCGCCCGGCACCGCGAGGATCTCGGCCCCCTCTTTTTCCGCCGCCGCCCAGGCCGGATAGGGGATGCGGGTGAAGAGGCTGTTGAGAGCCAGGATGCAGCTCTCCCCCGGCTCGATCCAGTAGAGCGTGCCCTCGTGCCCGGCCGCGTCGATGTAGTAGACGCGGATCGCACCCGAGCGCACCAGGTAGACTCCGTCGACCGGGTCGCCCGGATGGAGGATGTCGGCTCCCGGTACGAGGCTCTGGCGCTGGGCGGCCGCGCAGAGGCGCGCCCGCGCATCGGGCGTCATGTCGCGGGTGAAGGCAAAGGTGTCCACCAGGTCCTCGGAGGTCTGCATCATTCCCCTCGCGACCGATCAAAGCGGGGACCAGGATCGGCCACAAGCTCCAGATGGCGCCAGAGCCAGAGCGCCCCTGCGATGTTCGGCACCAGCATGAACCAGGTCCCGAAAGGCGCGATCACCAGGCCCGCAAAGGGGGCAGGCAGCGCGCTGCCGACGGCCAGAGTCAGGACCAGCACGCCAGGGGGCGACAGCAGCACGAACCAGCGCGGGTAGACTGTCCTGCCGCTCAGGACGGCGACGGCGAAGAGGCCCGAGCCGGCGATCATTGCCAGCGCGGCGCTCAGGTCCCCCATGGCGAAGTGCTCCACGATGTAACGCTGGGCCAGGGCGAAGAAGGCCGGGTCGCCACTGCCGGTGACGGCGCGCGCCTGCTCCAGGACGCTGAGGAAGGCGAAGCCGGCGTGCTGGATGCCGCCGATCATCAAGAGGGCATAGACCAGCAAGAGGACCGGCAGCGTGCCGAGCCAGAACCCGGCGCGCCGCATGCCGAGCCACCAGTGATAGTAGGTCAGGGCGTAGAGTGGATAGAGCCAGCCCGCGGTCTGCGCGATCAGCACCAGCCAGTGCGGCCGCCCGTCGGCAGTCTGCACGGTGGCGATGACCGCCGAAGACAGGTAGTCGGACCCGCTCAGACTGGCCGAATAGCCGTAGATCAGGTCGCAGACACCGTTCCAGAGCAGGAGCAGCGATCCCCCGATCCCCAACACCTTCAGGGTGAAACGAAGCCGTGCGGCGGAGAGCCCCTGTTCCATCCGGCCATCATCACCCGGCAAGAGGCAGGAGGCCACCACAGAAGGCCGCTGTGCTCCGTCGCAGGGGGCCCCAGCCTCTGCCGGCTCACGCCGCCGGGCGGACCGGGTTCTCGCGCCTGCCGCTGTCGCAGTAGCCCTCGATCCAGGCCGTGCGCTCCCCGCTCTCGGACCAGAGCAGCGGAAAGAAGCTCTCGTCCAGCGTGGAATCGCCGGTGCGCTGGTAGCGGCGATAGATGTAGCCGCCATGCCGGTCGCTGAAGCGCGCCTCGGCCGGCACCATGTGGACGCCGATCGAGCGCCGCATGCGCTCGCCGGAGCGGTTGCCGGCGGAGCCATGCCAGATCTCCCCGGCATGGAAGGAGACAGAGCCCGCCGGCACCTCGACGAACCGCGGCTCCGGCACCTCGATCCCCGCCGCCGACGCGGCCGCTCGCATCGGCGCGCGGTGGTCCTCCTCGGCATGGAAGGCCTCCGGCAAGGGAGTGAGCGGCCAGAGATGCGAGCCCGGCGCATACTCCAGGGTGCCTGCATCCCGATGGGTGTCGTCCAGCGCGACCCAGCAGGTGACGGTGCGCGGCGGCTCCAGGAAGTCCATGAAGGAGGAGTCCTGATGCAGCGCGATCGGCTTGGTCTGCGGCGGCTTCCACCAGATGGTGTCCTGCCCCAGCCTGATGCCGGGCCAGCCGGTCAGCCGGCCGGCGGCCTGAGCGATATCCTGCGACAGCACCAGCGCGGCGACGGCCAGGTCCGACTTCCAGGCGTTGCAGATGTGGCGGGTGACGTCCGGCAGGCTCATGCCCTCGCGCCAGTGCCACTCGTCCGGATAGACCCCGGTGTCGAAGCGGCCGGCGAAGAGTTTGGGAAAGCTCTCGCGCAGGGCCATCACCTGCCCCTCCGACAGAACGCTCTCGACGACCAGGAAGCCGTCGCGGCGAAAGCGGGCGATCTCGGCCTCACCGATGGCGGCCAGACGGGGCAAGCGGAGGGCGGGCATTCCGGATTTCCTCTGTCAAGTCAACTACACTGCGATATTATCCTCGGCATGCCAGATGATCGACCGAATGAATTACGGGATAGCGCACCGCTTCCCGACCTGGACCGAACGGACGCCGGCATTCTCCGGCTCCTGCAGAAGGATGCACGCCTCTCGGTGAAGGAGATCGCCGCCGCGGTCGGGCTCGCCGCCTCGACGACGCACGAACGGATCCGGCGCCTGCGCGAGAGCGGCGTCCTGCTGGGCGCCCATGCCGAGGTGGCGCCCGAGGCCTTGGGGATCGGGCTGGAAGCGCTCTTCATGATCGAGCTCTCCAAGCACGAGCGCAGCACGGTCGACCGCTTCCTGGAGGAAATCGTGGAGCTGCCGGAAGTGCGCTCGGCCTTCCTGATCACCGGCCACTACGACCTGGTGGTGCATGTCGTGGTGAAGGACACCCGGCACCTGAAGGACCTCGCGCTGGACCAGTTCACCAGCCGGCCCGGCGTCACCCGCATCGAGACCTCGATCATCTACGAGGCCCGCCGCCGCCACGAACTGCCGGTCCTGCGGGCCTTGCGGTGAGGGAAACCAGCGGCTGCGATGCTGGCAGGCCGAGTTCGCTTCAGGTCCCGTTCACTTCAAGTCGGGCGCGGTTTCGGTGGCCTGGTGGGCGACATTGATCCACCTGCCGTCCCGCAGGGCATAGACCCTCATGTGACGGGCGTACTTGACGGGCCGGACCCCGGCCGGCGTTTCGATGACGTTGCGATAACGCCCCGTCACCAGCGCCACCGTCCCCAGTACCATGATGTCGTTCCGCTCGATCACGAAGCTCCTGAAGCGATACTCGCGGTCCTTGAAGCCCTCCAGGAACTGCGCCTTGCTCCGCACCTGCCCCGTGCTCTCGACATGCACGTAGTCTGCCCCCGTGATGCGGTCCAAGGTTTCGACATCACCCTCCAGCATGGCTTGCAGTCGAACCGCTTCCACGTCGCGCACGGCCGCCTCGCTTTCCGCGGACGAGGCGTCGGGCGAAGCAGGCGTACCAACCGCCGAGGTCACAGTGAACAGCCCGGCCAAGAAATCCACTTCCAAACACGCATTCGAGCCTCCGATCGTGAGAGATCAGGATCACAGATGGGGATACGGCCCCCAAGGATCCGTTGCAGCAGGATCCTGGCCGAGAGGATCATCCGATCTCAATCCGCCAGATCGCCCCGTTGCCCCAGTCGGCCGTCAACAAGGCATCCCCCTCCGGCAGAGGTACGAGACCGACCGGACTGGAGAAGCCGTCAGCCAGCACCCGCGAACCGCCCGCCATGGAGATCTCCCGGACGGTCGTCCCACCATAGTCGACCACGAAGACACGCCCGTCGGGAGTCTGCGCGATACCAGGGCCGGGCGTGGCGAAGCCCTGCCCTGCCTCTAGTCTGGTTCCGTCCGGCCGGACGACCGTCACACCGCCGCCGATGTTGGAGACGACATAGCCGCCGTCCGGCGTCTGCACCGCGCCGACCGGCGTGCGCAGGCCGGCGATGACCGGCACCAGGCGTCCCTCCTCGACGGCGAGAATCTGGTTGGTCCTACGGTTGGCGATCAGCAGACGTCCGGCCCGGTCGAAGCTCAGCCCCGCCGGCGTTGCCAGGCCGCTGACGTGGACCTTGCGCGCGCCCTCCGGTGTGAAGCGCCAGACCAGGTCGCCGGAGTAGGAGGCGACGAAGATGCTGCCGTCCGGCCCGACGGCCAGCCCCGACGGTCCGGACAGTCCCTTGGCGAAGGTCGTGCGTTCGCCAGCCCTGGAGATCCGCGAGACCCGGCCCGCGCCCCACTCGGCCACGTAGAGATTGCCCGCCGTGTCGAAGCCCATGCCGACCGGCGAACTGAATCCCTCCCACAGCCGTTCGGGAGCGGAGGCGCGCGCCCTATTTGCCAGGCCCGAGCCTGCAATTGCAGCGGTCGCGCCGAGAAACCAGCGACGGGTCTCGATCATGCCGCTGCCCCCGCCTCGCCGGCCGCGCGCCGGGCGAACACCTCCTTGGCTGCGAGCAGACCGTTCAAGGCTGCCGGAAAGCCGGCATAGACTGCCATCTGCATCAGCACCTCGACGATCTCTTCCTGCGTGAGCCCGACGTTCAACCCAGCCTCGATATGCACCTTCAACTGCGGTGCGGCGGTCCCGAGCGCCGCGAGGGCCGCGACCGTCGCGATCTCGCGGTCGCGCAGGGAGAGGCCCGGCCGGCTGTAGATGTCGCCGAAGGGGAACTCGAAGAGATAGGTGGCGAAGTCGGGGGCAACCCCGTCCAGCGCCTCGATCACATTGCGGCCGGCGGCACCGTCAATCGCGTCCAGTGCCCGCCGCCCGCGTTCCAGCCGGCTGTCGCCGACGCTTGGGGAGTTCTGCGTCATAGTCTTGCATCCTCTTTTCCGCTTCGGCGTAGCCGCCGATCTTGGTGTCGAGGACGAGAAGACAGGCCTGAAGCTCGGCGACATGCGCCCGCACCGTCTCGCGGTGCGCCTCCAACAGCGCCCGGCGCTCCGGCTCGGTGCTGCGACCCTGTTCGCGCAAGGCCGCGTAGCGCAGCATCTCGCGGATCGGCATGCCGGTGGTCTTCAGCCGGCCGAGAAACCCGACCCAGATCAGGATCGAGGCGTCGTAGTCACGCTGACCGCTGCTGTCCCGGTGCGCCCGGGGTAGCAGGCCGATCCGCTCGTAGTATCTGAGCGTATGGGCCGTTAGCCCGCTGCGCTTTGCGAGTTCTCCGATCTTCATGACACCTGCTTCTCATCACGACGCCAGGGAAGCTACGGGTTCGAGCGCACTCTAAGTCAAGCGCCTATCGCCGCCCGAAAGCAGGCCACCTCGTGCCCCGCCTCCACCGTCTCCAGCGGCGGCATCTCGCTGCGGCAGCGGTCGATGGCAAGCGGGCAGCGGGTGACGAAGGGGCAGCCGGCCGGGACGTTCAGCGGGCTCGGCAGGTCGCCCTGGACGCCCTGCATCTCGGCCGCCCGCAAGGCCCGCGGGTCGGCCACCGGCCGGGAACGCAGCAGGCCCTGGGTGTAGGGGTGGCGGGCGCCGGAGAAGAGCGCCTCGGTCGGCCCGGTCTCCACCACCCGGCCCAGGTAGAGCACCACCACCCGGTCGGAGATGCGGCGCACCACCGCCAGGTCGTGCGAGATGAAGAGGTAACTGAGGTTGAACTCCCGCTTCAGCTCGATCAGCAGCCTCAGCACCTGCGCCTGGATCGAGACGTCCAGGGCAGAGACCGGCTCGTCCAGCACCATCAGCTCCGGCCGGATGACCAGCGCGCGGGCGACCGAGACGCGCTGGTTCTGACCGCCGCTCATCTCGTGCGGCAGGCGGTCGTAGTGCTGCGCGGTCAGGCCGACGACCTCTAGCATCTCCTGCGCCAGGCGGCGGCGCTCGGCGGCCGTGCCCTTGCCGTGAAAGCGCAGGGTCTCGGTGATGGTCTGGCCCACGGTCATCGCCGGGTTCAGCGAGGCGTTGGGGTCCTGGAAGACCATCTGCATGTCGGCGCGCAGGGCGCGCAGGGCCGCCGGCGAGAGCTGGCGCACGTCCTTGCCCTTGAAGAGGATATCGCCCGAAGTCGCCTCGATCAGGCGCAACACCAGGCGGGCCAGGGTGGACTTGCCGCAGCCGCTTTCGCCGACCACGCCCAGGGTCTCGCCGGCGTCCAGGCGGAAGCTCACGCCGTTCACCGCCTTCAGCGGCCGGCCGCCCGAGCTGAACAGCTTGCGGCCGACGGTGAAGACCTTGGTGAGCTCCGCCACCTCCAACAGCGGTTCGCTCATGCCAGGCCCCCCTCCGGCTTGACATGGCAGGCGACCCGGTGATCGGCGGCCAGCGCTTCCAGCGGCGGCACCTCGTTCCGGCAGCGCGCCTCGGCGAAGCGGCAGCGCGGCGCGAAGGCACAGCCGATCCGCTCGCCCAGGGTCACCGGCGGGCTGCCGGGGATCGGCACGATCGGCCGCTCTACGTCCTCCAGCGCCTGCGCGGTCTCGATCAAGCCGATGGTATAGGGATGGCGCGGATCCTCGAAGATGGTCTCGACAGGCCCCTGCTCCACCGCGCGGCCGGCATACATCACCAGCACCTCGTCGGCGATGGCGGCGACCACCCCCAGGTCGTGGGTGATCATGATCAGGCCGCTGCCGGTCTCCGCCTGCAGGGTCTTCAGCAAGCGCAGGATCTGCGCCTGCATGGTGACGTCGAGCGCCGTGGTCGGTTCGTCGGCGATCAGCAGCTCCGGCCCGCAGGCGATGGCGGCTGCGATCAGGATGCGCTGGCGCATGCCGCCGGAAAAGCGTGCCGGATACTCGTCCAGCCGCTCCTCGGCCGCCGGGGTGCCGACCTTGCGCAGCAGCTCCATCGCCTCCCTGCGGGCAGAGCGGCGGTCCATACCGCGGTGCAGGATCAGGCCCTCGGCCACCTGCTCGCCCACGGTGAGGCCCGGATTGAGCGCAGTCAGCGGGTTCTGGAAGATCATTGCCAGACGGTCGCCGCGCAGTGCGCGCATCTCCCGCTCGCTCAGCGCCAGCAAGTCCTGGCCGCCGAGACGGATGCTGCCGCCGGCGATGCGGCCCGGCGGCTGCACCAGGCGCATGACCGAGCGCGCGGTGACGCTCTTGCCCGAGCCGGACTCGCCGACGATGCAGAGCACGCGCCCGGCCTCCAGCCGGAAGCTGAGACCGTCGACGGCCCGCACCTCGCCCCGCCCGCTAGCGAAGCGGGTCTCCAGGTTATCGACCTCCAGCAGCCCGGTCCCCTTCGGACTCATCGCGAAGCCCTCGGGTCGAAGCGGTTGCGGAGCTGGTCGCCCAGCAGGTTGAAGGCCAGCGCGGTGATCGCGATCAAGGCGCCCGGCAGCAGCGAGACCTGCGGCGCGCGGCGCAGCACGCCGCTGCCCTCGCCCACCATCGCGCCCCAGTCGGCCGCCGGCGGCTGTGCGCCGAGGCCGAGGAAGCTGAGGCCGGCGCCGACCACGATCATCAGGCCGACCAGGGTGGTGGCATAGACCAGCACCGGGTTGATCATGTTCGGCAGCACGTAGCGCAGCGCGATGTCGGCGAAGCTGCCGCCCGAGGCCCGCGCCGCCTCGATGTAGGGGAGCTGGCGCACCTGCAGGGTCGCGGTGCGCGCCACCCGCGTCACGTAGGGCACCAGCACCACGGTGATCGAGAGGATGACGGTGGTCACCCCCGGCTCCAGCACGCCGGCGATCGCAATCGCCAGCAGCACGATGGGAAAGGCGAAGAGCACGTCGAGGATGGAGCTGACCACGGCGTCAAGCAAGCCGCCCAGCAACCCGGTCAAGAGGCCGACGGCGATGCTGATGACGGTGGCGATGACGGTCGGCACCAGCGCCACCAGCAGCGAGATACGCGCGCCCCAGAGGATGCGCGAGAGCATGTCGCGGCCCTGGTTGTCGGAGCCCAGGAGGAAGCCAGGAGAGCCGATCGGCATGTTGGGCTTGGGTGCGGCCGCATCGGCCGGGTCGTAGGGGCTGAGCCAGGGCGCGAAGATCGCGACCAGCACCAGCAGCAGGATGGTTCCCAGCGAGAACAGCAGCGCCCGGTCACGGGCGATCCCTGCCAGGCGCGCAGTCAGGCGGCGACGGGCGGCGACGGGCTCGACCTCAGGCGCGCTGGGCGGCAATGGCGTCATTGGCAAGGTCCACCAGCAGGTTCACCAGCACGAAGGCGGCGGCGATAAAGAGGACGCAGCCCTGCACCAGGGCGACGTCACGGCCGAGGATCGCCTGGTAGAGCAGCTGGCCGATGCCCGGCCAGGCGAAGACGATCTCGGTGAAGAGCGCGCTGCCGATCAGGTAGCCGAGCTGCAGGCCCAGGATGGTCAGGATCGGCGGCAGGCTGTTCGGCAGGGCGTGCCGCCAGCGGATGCGCCGGCGGCTGGCGCCGCGGGCGACGGCGACCTGAATGTAGTCCTGCGCCAGCACCTCCAGGAAGGCCGCGCGCACCATGCGCACAATCACCGCGGCCGGTGCGGCCGCGGCGGTGACCGCCGGCAGGATCAGGTGCAGAAAGATGTCCTGGAAGTCGCCGCCGCCGTAGGCCTTGGTCATGCCGGTCGCCGGCAGCCAGCGCAGCGACAGGGCGAAGACATAGGCCAGCACCAGCCCCAGCCAGAAGGGCGGCAGCGCTCCCACCACCTGCACGCTGCCCATGGAGCTGCGGTCGAAGAGCCCGTCCTTGCGCTCGGCCGCAGCGATGCCGACGCCGATCCCGACCAGCATGGAGAGCGCCAAGGCCGAGGCCGCCAGCAGCGCAGAGTTGGCGAAGCGCGGCAGCACCTCCTCCAGCACCGGGTTGCGGGAGACCAGCGAGACGCCGAAGTCGCCGCTGAGCAGGTTGCCCATCCAGACGCCGTACTGGGTCCAGATCGGCTGATCGAGGCCGAGCTCCTGGCGCAAGATTGCCTTGGCCTCCTCGGAGGCCATGGGGCCGAGCAGGGTCGCGGCGGCATCGCCGGGGGCCAGCTTCAGCAGCAGGAAGACCACCACCGAAACGCCCAGCAGCACGAAGATGACCCGGAGCAGCCGCGAAACGAGGGCGACCAGCATCTCTCCCGCCTAGCTAAAACGCATCAGAGCAAGCAAGGCGGGCGGCGGGTGCTGGACACCGCACCGCCCTTCCCTGCAGGACCAAACTAGTCCTCGACACTGGTCGTGGAGAAGTCGAACCAGTCTTCCGGCGGGTTAACGAAGCCCTTTACCGTCTCGTTCAGGAAGATCGGCTGGCTGTCGTTGTACATGGGGATAAAGGCGGCATCCTCCATGATCAGCTTGCTGGCTTCGCGGTAGAGGGCGGCCGCCTTCTCCTGGTCGCCCTCGGCGACGGCCTGGTCCAGCAGCGCGTCGACCTTCTCGTTGCAGTACCAGCCGCTGTTGACGCCGTTCGGCGGCTGCAGGGTGCAGCGAGAGACCACGCCGGTCCAGGACGGGATGGACATGCCCCAGCCCATGGTGTTCATGCCGGTCTCCTCCGGCATGCCGGCGGCCCACTTGCCCAGGTAAGCGATCCATTCGTTCTTGATCAGGTTCACCTTGATGCCGATGTTGGCCATGTCGCGCTGGAACCACTGCTCGGACAGCTCGCCCAGGCCGTATTTGAAGATCTCCATGTCGATCTCGAAGCCGTCGGGATAGCCGGCTTCAGCCAGCAAAGCCTTCGCCTTTTCAGGATCATACTCGTACATCTTGAAGTCGGGATCGAAGGCGTAGGTGCCACGCGAGAGCATGCCGTAGGCCGGCGTCGCGGTACCGCGCATCAGCTCCTCGGTCATGGCCTCGCGGTTGAAGCCGTAGATCATCGCCTGACGCACCCGCTTGTCCTGCATGATCGGGTTTTTCATGTTGATGGCGATGTAGAAGATCGAGGGCACGTTCTCGTTGGTCGAGAGCACGAAGCGCCCGTCCTCCTTGATGTCGTCGATCTGCTCCCACGGCGGGAAGTTGGTCATGTTGATCTCTTCGGAGAGCAGCGCGTTCACCCGGGTCGAGGGATCCTCCAGCTTCACAAAGACCAGAGCGTCCAGCTTCGACTTTTCGCCCCAGTAGTCCTCGTAGGGCTCGAGCACGATCTTCACGCCCTGCTCGCGCTCGACGAACTTCATCGGCCCAGTGCCGACCGGGTGCAGCGCGATCTCCTCGTTGCCGTACTTCTCCAGCGCCGTCGGGCTGATGATCAGGAAGGGGCCGTAGCTCTGGATCGAACCGGCGAACCACTCGTAGTTCGGCTTGTTCAAGGTGAAGCGGACGGTCATGTCGTCCAGCACCTCGAACTTCTCGATCCAGGCGGCGAAGCTGGTCGTGAAGGCCGCCGACTTGGGATAGTACTGCGGCGCATCCTTGTTGATGATGCGGTCGACGTTGTACTTCACCGCCTCGGCATTGAAGGGCGTGCCGTCCTGGAAGGTCACGCCCTCGCGGAGCTTGAAGGTCCAGACCTTGCCGTCCTCGGTGACCTCCCAGGACTCGGCCAGGGCCGGCTTCAGCTTCACGTACTTGGCGTCGGGGTCGGTCAGGTCCCCCTCCAGCAGGCTCTCGTAGATTTGCCGGGTGACGGATCGGCCGAGCCAACCGCCCATGGCGTGCGGATCAAGCGCATCGGCGTCGGCCGGCATGCCCCAGATCAGGGCACCTTCGGCCGCCGCCGGGGTCGGCAGGGCCGTCGTCGAGGCCAGCAGGGCCGCCGCGAGGGCGCCGCCGGCCAAGGTCAGTCTCAGTTTGCCTGTTCTCACTGCTTGCTCCCTTTCCGTTGCGCCCCCATCGGGGGCTCGCTTTCCCTTGTCCGGCCGGCTCTTCTTTTCTGGGTCAGCCAAGCGTTGCCCAGGCCGAGGTGGGCGGATGGCGGTCCTTCCAGGGCAGTGCCCGTTCGAGTTGCCCGGCCAGACGGATGAGGCCGGCCTCGTCGCCGAAGCGCCCGACGATCTGGATGCCGATCGGCAGGCCCCTGGAGGACTGGTAGAGCGGCAGGGAGATCGCGGGCTGGCCGGTCACGTTGAAGACCGGGGTGAAGGGCAGCACCGTGATCAGGTGGTCCCACCACTGGCGCGGCGTCATGTCGGCGTCCTGGTTCAGGTAGCCCAGCTTGAAAGGCTGCTTGGCGATGGTCGGCAGCACCAGGAAGTCATAGGCCGCGAAGAAGGGCGCGATCTGCCGGCAGGCGCGGTTGAAACCGCCCAGCACCTTGCCCAGGCAGTCGATCGCGTTCAGTTTGATGCCTTCCTGGTAGATGTTCCACGACACCCGCTCCAGGGTCTCGGGGCTCGGCTCGACGCCGGTCATCTGCGCCACCGCCTTCATCCAGCCGGCCTCGCCCACCACCCAGGCGGTCGAGATCGCCTCCGACAGGCCATCGACGTCGTGCTCGAAGCAGTCCTCGGCCAACTCGTGCCCCAGGCTGGCGAGCAGGTCGGCGGCCGATTTGACCGCTGCGGCG
Source organism: Rhodospirillaceae bacterium N.6G (assembly GCA_046233115.1). Lineage (GTDB taxonomy): Bacteria > Pseudomonadota > Alphaproteobacteria > Kiloniellales > JACOMY01 > JACOMY01. Next base: position 353,730 of record JBJXHM010000005.1, read on the forward strand.
ACCTCGGGATCGACCGGCTCGGGCCCCCAATGACCCGGCACCGCCCAGGCGATCTTCGCCGGCGCCGGCTCGCTGGTCACCTCTTCGCTGTAGGGCCGCATCGGCGGGGCGATGATGTAGGGCTCGCCCGGCGCCGGTCCGTTGGTGGCGTCCAGCATGCAGGCGCTGTCGCGCACCGTCCGGGTCAGGACATGCTCGCCCGACATGCCGAAGAGGGCCTCGCCGAGATCCGGTCCCAGCGAGTTGCGCCCGCGGGTCAGCTTGAGTCCGACCAGGCCGCAGCACGAGGCCGGGATGCGGATCGAGCCGCCGCCGTCATTGCCGTGCGCCATCGGCACGTAACCCGCCGACACGGCAGCCGCCGTGCCTCCCGAGGAGCCGCCGGCGGAGCGCTCCAGATCCCAGGGATTGTGCGTCGGGCCGAAGATCACCGGCTCGGTCGAGCCGTTATAGCCGAACTCCGGCGCCTTGCTCTGGCCGATGGTGACCACGCCGGTCTGACGGAAGCGCTTCATCAGCTCGCTGTCGGCCGGCGCCACGTAGCCACCGCTGAGCCGGCTGCCGTTGGGCAGCGCCTTGCCGCCCATGGCCAGCAGGCAGTCCTTGATGATGAAGGGAACGCCGCGCAGCGGACCCTCCGGCAGGGCAGTCTCGTCCAGCGCCTCGATATCGGCGTCGTAGCGCTCCACCATGCAGCCGAGGCTGGGCTCCAGCTCCTCGACGATCGACAGCGCCTGGCGCGCCAGCTCCTTCGGCGTGACCGCGCCACTCTTCACCAGAGCCGCCAGGCCGACGGCGTCCTCTGCCAGATAGTCTTTACGTTGCATGAGCTCCCATCCCCACCGACACCAGCTTCCTCGACCGACACCGGTCATTACCCGGCGGCAGACAACAATCCGGCCGGGTACCCTCCTCCAGGACCTCCATGCTCGCCGAAGCTGCAGGCGGTTTGTTTTGCAGGCCTATCCAAAAACTCTCCTCTGGCTGTCCTGCCCCACCGACAGGAGGTGCACAGTGGCTGTTGACTGCTGCAGCGCAGCATGATGAGCTATGATTCAAGATTGTATGACAGAAAGGCCCGATGGACAGACCAGCGCCGCCGCTCGCAAGAGAAGCTTCCTATCTACGGCTTGATCCCTGCGCCGGCCGTGGCTTGCGCGAGCAGTGGAGTGCGATCCTCACTTCCTCCTACTATCCGGCCGAAGCGGCACGGCTGGAGCGTGAGAACTTCTATGGTGAGGTCAGCCAGTGCACCATCGGCGACATGCAGGTCTCGCGGATGCGCTGCGGCCGCCATGTGCTCCGGCGGACGGCCCGTCACATCGCGCTGCAGCACGACAACTCCCTGATCTTCGCGATGCCGGTGGTGGGCTCCTTCACCTACGAGCAGCTCGGGCGGACCGGCACGGTCGGCCGTCAGCAAGCCCTGATCTTCGACACCAACGAGCCCTACAGCTACGAGGTGAGCCGGGCTTACGAGAACATCTGCTTCCGCATCGACCGCAATGCCTTCGCCACCCGCCTGCCGGATCTGGAGGACGTCTGCGGCCGGCCGCTCACCCTGGACCAGACCTCGGCCTGGTTCCTGCGCACGACGCTCTCGCGTATGCTGGAGGAGGCGATGACGAGCGATCGCCGCAGCCGCGAGGTGCTGGCGGGCAACATCGCCGGCTATGTCCTGGACCTGGCGCTGGAGGCGACCCTGCACAGCTACCTGGCGCCGACCGGTGGCTCGGGCGAGCGCTACCGCCACACCCAGCTTCGCCGCATCACCGGCTACATCATGCGCAACCTGGACGACCCGGACCTCACACCCGACAGCGTGGCCGAGGCCAACGGCATCTCCACCAGCTATCTCTACAAGCTGTTCAAGCCGACCGGCCTCTCGGTCGGCAAGTGGATCACGCACCGCCGGCTGGAGCTCTGCCGGGCCCGTCTCAGCGACCCGCAGTACCAGGACCAGAGCATCACCCAGATCGCCTTCGACCTGGGCTTCAACAACCTCTCCCACTTCTCCACCCGCTTCCGCCAGGCCTTCGCCTGCTCCCCGCGCGAGCTGCGCCGCAGCCTGGACGCGGGCTAAACCTCCGGCCAACGCTCCGCAGCCGGCATGTACGTGCTGAAGCCCGGCATCAAGCGCAACCCGGTGCGGCGCTGGGCCTTGCCCGACCGGATCTTCTTCGGCTATGGCGCCTGCCACATCCTGGCCGGGGTCTATCTGGAGCAACCACCCCTGCCCGGCTTCCGAGCCGAGAGGATCCTTCCGGCCGAGGGCTTCACCGGCAACCACATCTACGTCACCGACGGCCTGGTCACCTTCGACCACCACGGCTATGCCCTGCGTGCGGCCCTGCTGGACCATCACCGCCGCGGCTGGACCCGCCGGCAGCCAGGCTGGGACTGCCGGATCGAGCCGGTGGACTTCGACCTGCTTGCCACCGCCCAGCTCAACGCCCGCAAGATGCTGGGTCCGGACCAGTACCTGCACGACCCCGTCCCCCGCTCCCGCCGCTTCATCGGAAGGGTCGAGCATCGGGAGGCGGCGGCCCAAGCAGCGTGCACCCGGGCGGCGCACAGCCTGGCGGTGGGAGGTCGTGTTTCGATCTGACTAGGAAGCAGAGCTGCCTCACGCCAATCCGCCGCTCCCGTCTTGCGGGCAGCAGGCGTATAGTTGACAGTTCAAGAGGCGGTTGATCGAACTGCCTCAATCCAACCGCGAGTTTGACGCTATGGCCTCCGATTCGATCGCGTTCTCCCGAGCCAGGGGCATGGGACCGCTGCCCGATCTCGTCGAGGCGCGCGCCGGCGAGCGCGCTCTGTACAGGCTGTTCGAACAGGAAGGGCTGCCGCTCTCCCTCAGGGAGCTGCCGCAAGTGCCGATACCGCTTGAGGCGATGATGCGGCTCTTCGAGCGCGCCTCGCGGCAGCTCGGCGAGCGGACCTTCGGGCTGGAGGTCGGCCGCGGGATGAACCATCGCGGTTACGGACTGTGGACCGAGTACGCCACGGGCGGGCGCACCCTTGGCGAGGCCCTCCGGCGCGCGATCGACACCAGCTGGGCGCACCTCAGCGGATCGCACCTGGAACTGGCGCGGGGACAGGATCACTGGATCCTGCGCTTCGTGGCCCCGCCGATGGCAGTCTCGACCATGCAGCACTCCGACCATGTCTTGCTGCCCTTGCTCTCCTTGGCGCGCCACTACCTGGGCCGGGCATGGCAGCCCGCCTGGGTGGAGGTGGACTACCCACGCGACCAGGCAGCCCATCTCCTGGAAGAGGCCTTGGATATCCCCGCCCGCTTCGGACGCCCTGGGACCGGGCTGGCGCTTGCCGCCGAGGACCTGCTGCAGCAACACGCGGTGAACCGGCCCCATCGGATCGTCACGCTGCAGGACATCAAGGCCGATCTGACCCTGATCGAGGCCGGAGAGCCGGCCAGGTCCATCTCATCTGTGGTCGCGCTACGACTGCTCGACGGCAAGAGCGATATCGAAGGTGCCGCACAGCTGGTCGGGCTGAGTGTCCAGACCCTGCAGCGCCGCTTGCGCCATAAGGGCTACACCTATCGCGAGGTACTGGCCGCGACCCGCTTCGCCCGAGCCAAGGTCCTGCTGGGCGAGACGCAGCTCACGATCATGGAGATCGCGCTCTCGCTCGGCTACGAGGACCACGCCAACTTCACCCGTGCCTTCAAGCGCTGGGCTGGGGCGAGCCCGACCACCTACCGCCGCGCCCGGTCCGGAGGCAAGATCAGGAGGCCGGTCTGAGCGCAGCCCCTGTACCTCCTGAAGCCCGGCATCAAGCGCGATCCCCTCCGGCGTTGGGCCCCGACCAGTACCTGCACGACCCGATCCCCCACGCGCGCCACTTCATCGCGCGTGTCGACCACGACAGGACGTCAAGAAAGGCCGCTGGGGCCCTCGCCCGATCGCCTACCCAGCAAGGCCAGAATGGCAAGCGCTGAGACAAACGTCACCAGCGCCAGGAGGCTGGTCAGGTCACGAAAGGCGGCGGCGTAGGCCTCGATCAGCCGCGACCGGGCGAGGTCGGGAAGCAGACCCGCGGCCTGGGCGAGATCGCCTGCCGCCAAGAACCGGGCAGCCTCCGCAAGATCGCCGGTCGCGGTCAGCGACAGGCCCGAAAGGGTAAGTGCAGCCAGCAGGGCGTTGACCAGGGCGAGCGAGACACCCTCGCCGGCAACCCGGACGGTGCTGAAGATCCCCGTTGCCATGCCCGCGCGCTCCTTGGGCACGACGCTGACCGACAGGCCGTCCATCAAGCCCCAGGGAAAGGCCGTGCCGAAGCCGATCAGCAGCATCGGCGCCGCGCTGGCGAAAGCGCCCTCGCCGGGATCGACGCGGCCCAGCCATAAGAGACCGAGCGCCGCCAGCAACAGGCCGCCACCCGACAGCAGCCCGGGCGAAATCCAGGCCGTGAGGTTCGCAGCAAGGAGGGGCACGGCCAGCATCGGCGCCGAGAGGGCAACCATGAGGAGCCCCGCCTCGATCTCGTTCAGCCCCTCGATACCGATGAAACGCAGCGGCAGGACGACCAGCAGCACGACATAGCTGGCACAGGTCGCGACCGGCAGGAGCTGAACCCCGATGAAACGCCGGTAGCGAAAGAGAGACAGGTCGAGCATCGGCCGATGGGCCCGGCGCTCGACCAGCACGAAGCCCAGCAGCAGCACCAGGACGGCAGCCGAGAGCGCCAGCACCGGGTAACTGGCCCAGCCCTCCGACGGCGCCTCGACCACGGCCACGGTCAGGCAGCCGAGCGTTGCCGAGAAGAGCAGCAGGCCGGGCCAGTCGAGGCGCCCGGCCGCCGGGTCGCGGGTCTCCCGCATGTGCGGCAGACCGAGCCCCAGGGCGAGCAAAGCGAGCAAGGTCCCCGACAGGAAGATCGCCCGCCAGTGCAGAAGGTCGATCAGCAGCCCCGTCAGCGGCGGACCGAAGGCGAGGCCCAGACCGAAGGCCGTGCCGACCAGGCTGAAGGCGCGCACCCTCGCCCGCCCCTCTCCCTCCTGGGCGAGCGCTGCCGTTCCGCCGGCCAGCGCCGCCGCGGCGGCCAGCCCCTGCAGCCCGCGGAGCAGGTCGAGCAGCAAGAGCGTCGGCGCAGCCCCGAGCGCCAAGGAGGTCACCGCGAAGCCGCCGACCCCGAGCGCGAAGACCCGCTTGCGTCCGTAGCGGTCTGCCAAGCTGCCGGCCGCCATGAGACTGGCCCCGAAGGTCAGCATGAAGGCGTTGGTGATCCAAAGCAGCGCTGCCGGGTCGCCGCCGAGGTCGCGGGCGATCGCCGGCGTGGCAACCGCTCCGCCGGTGAAGGACAGTGGCAGGGCCAGGGCCGCCAGGCATACGGCACCGAGAAGCGGGTGGTCGGGCATTGCGCGTAGGGGGCGCGTGACAGCGGACATGCAGATCCTCTTGGCAAAGGGGGTTGGCCGACCCGGATCGGCCTTGCCGCCACGGACGCCGGACCACTGGATCGGCAGCCTAAAAAGGAGATTCACATGGATAAACGGGCATAAACTCTTTTAATTACGGAGGTAAACGCTCTAATATTGGCAGGATGCACAGCCTGACCGGGATCGTCTCCTTCGTTCATGCGGCCGAACACCTGAGCTTCGTCACGGCGGGCCGGGCGCTGGGCATTTCTCCGTCCGCCGTCGGCAAGAACGTCGCCAAGCTCGAACAGACGATGGGCACACGCCTGCTGCATCGTACCACCCGGCGCATTGCGCTGACCGAGGAAGGCGCGCTCTTCTACGAGCGCTGCCGGCGCATTCTCGACGACCTGCGGGAGGCCGAGACGCTCCTCACCGACAGCGCCGGGACGCCGCGCGGTCGCCTGCGGGTCAGCCTGCCGACCATCGGCTACCGCTTCCTGCTGCCGGTGATCCCGGAGTTTCGCCGGCTTTACCCTGAGATCGAGCTCGACATCGACTTCAACGACCGGCTGGTCAACCCGGTCGAAGAGGGACTGGACGCCGTGATCCGCAGCGGCATGCTGGAGGATTCCAGCCTGATGTCGCGCCGCCTGGGTCCCTTCCGCTTCCTGCTTTGCGCCGCCCCCGCCTATCTGGAGGCGCGGGGCCGGCCGCAACGCCCCGGCGAGCTGGAGCAACACGACTGCCTGCGCTTCCGCTATCCCAACTCCGGCCAGCTCCAGACCTGGCAGCTTGCCGACGCCGAGGCTGTCGATCCCTTCCGCGGGCCGGCGCCGCTCACCTGCAACAACATGGAGGCGCTACGCGGTGCGGCGATCGCCGGTCTGGGGATTGCCTGCATGCCTGACTTTCTAGCCCGCGACGCCCTCGAGGCCGGCAGCCTGGAGCAGGTGCTGGAGGGTCATCTGGCCGATCCCGGCCAGTTCACCCTCCTCTGGCCCTCCAGCCGCCACCTCTCCCCCAGACTGCGCGTCTTCGTGGACTTCCTGGCCGAGAGGCTCTTCCAAGACCCGTTCTGATGCCTCCATCCGCGCGGCCGCGCCTTGCCCCAGTAGGACAGGGGATCGCGGGGGTTCACGGCGCCGGCCTACCGGTCCTGATCTCCCCGGCCCTGATCTCCCCGGTCCTGATCTCCAGCGGGTTGGCGCCGAAGGCCTCGCGCACGTGGCGGGCGAAGCGCGCACGCGAGGCGTAGCGGCGATGACGCCTCCACGCCGGCGCACACCATCGCCGCCTCATCCCCGCGCGTGCGGGGAACACACGATCCGCCCGCCCGGAATCGCCCGCCCGCCCGGTTCATCCCCGCGCGTGCGGGGAACACGTTGGTTGACCTGCACGCCCCGGACCCGGAGACCGGTTCATCCCCGCGCGTGCGGGGAACACGGCCATGCTGGTCACGGTGAAGGTCCGCCCCGCGGTTCATCCCCGCGCGTGCGGGGAACACTGCTACGGCTGGAGGACGGCGCCGGATGAGGGCGGTTCATCCCCGCGCGTGCGGGGAACACGTTCAGGGCCGCGGTGACGCTGTCCATGAGACCGGTTCATCCCCGCGCGTGCGGGGAACACGTCCAGAGCTGCAGCCCGCCGCCGTCCAGGCTCGGTTCATCCCCGCGCGTGCGGGGAACACGGCTACTACGCCTGCGCGGCCGTCCTGGAGACCGGTTCATCCCCGCGCGTGCGGGGAACACACCACCGACGGCAGCGGCCCGCCCTGGTCGCGCGGTTCATCCCCGCGCGTGCGGGGAACACTCGTGGGTCATGCAGCCGTCGAGGCTGATTTCCGGTTCATCCCCGCGCGTGCGGGGAACACACGGTCAACTTTCGTGGAGATGAGCTTTACGGCGGTTCATCCCCGCGCGTGCGGGGAACACGGTCGGCTTGACCAGCAGCAGGCCGGCCAGGCGGGTTCATCCCCGCGCGTGCGGGGAACACGCGGCTATGATCCAACCGGCGTCAGGCATTGGCGGTTCATCCCCGCGCGTGCGGGGAACACTCCATAGCTCTCTTCCGAACAATCACCACTCGCGGTTCATCCCCGCGCGTGCGGGGAACACTCGATGTTGGGGTGGACTGCCGGAAAGATGACCGGTTCATCCCCGCGCGTGCGGGGAACACGAGTGCTTCAGGTTGGCCAGTGCCCAGACCAACGGTTCATCCCCGCGCGTGCGGGGAACACACCAGGCCGGCCCAATGCATCAGCCCGTTGGACGGTTCATCCCCGCGCGTGCGGGGAACACCAGGCCTCGCTGTTGAACCTGCCGGATGCGACCGGTTCATCCCCGCGCGTGCGGGGAACACGCGCAGACCTCGCTCTCCAGCCGGCTGTCGGTCGGTTCATCCCCGCGCGTGCGGGGAACACGGTCGACCTGGCGCCACTCCAGCCCGCCGGCCTCGGTTCATCCCCGCGCGTGCGGGGAACACAGTTCTTCAGTCACGTCGACCAGGGCCGTGAGCGGTTCATCCCCGCGCGTGCGGGGAACACGCCCGCAGCTTGTCCGGCAGGAACCTGTCCTGCGGTTCATCCCCGCGCGTGCGGGGAACACGCCGCGGTCGACAAGGACCAGGCGAAGATCGTCGGTTCATCCCCGCGCGTGCGGGGAACACGAGGACGAGATGGGCCGCACCGAGAACACGGCCGGTTCATCCCCGCGCGTGCGGGGAACACCACCCTTCACGCAGCTCCGGCGGAACCCATGCCGGTTCATCCCCGCGCGTGCGGGGAACACCAGTACATGCAGTATGAGGGCTATCCCGCGCGCGGTTCATCCCCGCGCGTGCGGGGAACACCCGGCAACCGGCATGTGGGAAGGAAGCGTGCCCGGTTCATCCCCGCGCGTGCGGGGAACACGCACGGGCTCCGAACTGGATGGCCGCCGTGGTCGGTTCATCCCCGCGCGTGCGGGGAACACTCGCGGGTCAAAAACACCGGCGCTCCATCGGCCGGTTCATCCCCGCGCGTGCGGGGAACACCATCCGATCGCCTGATTGCAAATGAGGAATGGCGGTTCATCCCCGCGCGTGCGGGGAACACGTGTCCAAGCTCCATGCCGTGCCCAGCGGTGGCGGTTCATCCCCGCGCGTGCGGGGAACACGCCGACCGGGCAGCTGCAGGAGGCGCTGGATCGCGGTTCATCCCCGCGCGTGCGGGGAACACCCGGGGAGGCGCCAGCGGCGGAAGAGGGCCAGCGGTTCATCCCCGCGCGTGCGGGGAACACGATCTCGGCTGCGTCGGTCGGCATGATGTTTGCGGTTCATCCCCGCGCGTGCGGGGAACACGGCTTCCTGGTCGAGCGCCTTTTCGGCTTCCTCGGTTCATCCCCGCGCGTGCGGGGAACACAACCTTGGCATAGTTCAAAATACTCACCGGCTCGGTTCATCCCCGCGCGTGCGGGGAACACGGCACCTCGTCCGGCCAGGTCCGCATCAGCGGCGGTTCATCCCCGCGCGTGCGGGGAACACGCGGTCACGAGCGTGCGGGTGGTGTAGGTGTCCGGTTCATCCCCGCGCGTGCGGGGAACACATTCTCGTCGGTCATCGTTCCAATCCCCACTCCGGTTCATCCCCGCGCGTGCGGGGAACACAACTGCACCGCAGCACTGGTCATGAGCGGCCACGGTTCATCCCCGCGCGTGCGGGGAACACGTCGAGCGCGCTGGCACAGATCGGCGAGAGCGTCGGTTCATCCCCGCGCGTGCGGGGAACACAGGTTCCATGGCCGAGAGAGAAGTTTGAAGCTCGGTTCATCCCCGCGCGTGCGGGGAACACCGGGTGAAGAGCACCGTGTCGCCTACTGCGGGCGGTTCATCCCCGCGCGTGCGGGGAACACGTAACCCTGCGCCCATGCGAGCGCCTCGTCCTGGGTTCATCCCCGCGCGTGCGGGGAACACGAGGTGCGCGGCTGGCCGCAGGATGTCCCGCTCGGTTCATCCCCGCGCGTGCGGGGAACACAGGATCGGCTCCACGTCGACCTGGGTCATGCCCGGTTCATCCCCGCGCGTGCGGGGAACACGAGATGAACGGTGTGGGGATGAAGCAGGCCGACGGTTCATCCCCGCGCGTGCGGGGAACACACACCGCCTGCGCCAGGCGATACCCGCAACACCGGTTCATCCCCGCGCGTGCGGGGAACACGCCACCCCAGCTCCTCGATACGAGACATGCACTCGGTTCATCCCCGCGCGTGCGGGGAACACCTGGTCGACCTGGACGCCCCGGACCCGGCGTCCGGTTCATCCCCGCGCGTGCGGGGAACACGAGATGAACGGTGTGGGGATGAAGCAGGCCGACGGTTCATCCCCGCGCGTGCGGGGAACACTGGCGAGCCGTCGGCGTCGGAGAACCAGAAGAAGGTTCATCCCCGCGCGTGCGGGGAACACTCGCTCATGCCGCCGCACGCTCCGCCTGCTGCCGGTTCATCCCCGCGCGTGCGGGGAACACTTCCGCCGCTTCGGCAGCGCGAAGGGCTTGACCGGTTCATCCCCGCGCGTGCGGGGAACACGAGCGTTTCGGCGAGCTGGCGTCCGTCTCGGCGGGTTCATCCCCGCGCGTGCGGGGAACACGCAGGACTGCGGTCTCCATCTCACTCTCCCTTCGGTTCATCCCCGCGCGTGCGGGGAACACGTAGCGATTTCCGCCGGTAAAACTCGGCGACACGGTTCATCCCCGCGCGTGCGGGGAACACCCGCTCAGCTAGGTATTGGATGGGGATGATGCCGGTTCATCCCCGCGCGTGCGGGGAACACCTCGTCGGCCGTCTCCTGCCTCATGCGGCCGGCGGTTCATCCCCGCGCGTGCGGGGAACACGTCAGCTATCGGCAGCGCCCAGTTCGGCGCGCCGGTTCATCCCCGCGCGTGCGGGGAACACGCCCGGCAATCGCCACGGGGCCATAGAGTCCCCGGTTCATCCCCGCGCGTGCGGGGAACACCATCGCCTCGGTGGTCCGGTAGTCCTGGACCTCGGTTCATCCCCGCGCGTGCGGGGAACACGACTGAGAAAGAACGAGTTGAGGCAGTTAAGGCGGTTCATCCCCGCGCGTGCGGGGAACACTTTTCTGGGTGAGTATTGCCAGGCCGGTGGCGCGGTTCATCCCCGCGCGTGCGGGGAACACTCTGGCTGGAAGCCATTGTAGAAGCGTAATTTTTACCATGTCAAAAAATCTACCGGCGTTCCGGCTTCGTTCCAGGCCCCGGGAGCGGCCGGTCAGGAGGGCTCGTCGGAGCCTTCCTCCAGCGGGTGGAACCTTACCAGAGTGAGGCCGTCGATGTCCGTCGGTTCGCGGCGGTTGGCGCCGATGCTGTCGAAGGAAAAGCCGCTGTCGTTGCGCGCCTGCCAGGCGATCACCGCCGAGCCCGCGCCGATCAGGGCGCAGGTCTCCTCCCAGATCCGCTCGCGGGTGCGGCGGGAGTAGCTGCCGACGTAGACCCCGGCGCGGATCTCCGCCAACCAGAGCGACAGCCGCCCGCGCAGCCGCGGCGGCGCATTCTCAACCACGATGACCAGCATCGCCGCTCGGCTCCTCCGGCAAGGCGGGGGGCATACCCTCCGGCGCCGCCTCGGGCAGCGGCAGGCCGCCGGCGGCCAGCACCGCGGCGATGGTGGGCACGATGCGTTCCAGCAGGTTCGTGCGGCGGAACATGTCGCGACACTCCAGCCTGACCGCCCGCTCGGCCGGCCCCTGCAGGGACTTGCCCTTGGCAGCGCGCCCGGCGACGCGGAAGGCGGCCGGCACCACGGTCTCGAACTTGAAGAGGTCGGCGATATCGTAGACGAAGGAGAGCGGCTTGCCCCGATGCAGAAAGCCGATGGCGGGGGCATAGCCGGCCGCCAGCACCGCCGCCTCGGTCACGCCGTAGAGGCAGGCCGTCGCCGCCGAGAGGCAGCGGTTCGGCAGGTCGCTCACGTCCCAGGCCTCGGGGTCGTAGTCGCGCCGCCGCCAGGAGACGCCGTAGTCCTTGGCCAGCATGCGGTACTGCTCGCGCACCCGCATGCCCTCGATGCCGCGGAGCTGATCGACCGAGCGGCGCGAGGGCGCCTCCTCGCCGAAGCGCAGGCGGAACATCTCGCGCACCACCTTCAGCCGCGCCTCCTCGTCCAGCGCGGTGCGGGCCTGGTGCAGCAGGCGGTCGGCCCGGGCCCCGCCCGGCTGGCCGGCGGCATAGAGCCGGACCCCGGCCTCTCCCACCCAGACCAGCAGGCAACCGACGCGGGCGGCCAGCGCCACCGCGGCGTGGGTGATGGTCACCCCCGGCTCCAGCATCAGGCAGGCGAGACCGCCGACCGGGATCTGGACGCGCACGCCGGTCTTGTCCAGCAGCACGAAGGCGCTGTCGCGCACGTCGACCTCGCCGTACTCCAGGAAGACGATGGAGGCGCGGTCCTTCACCGGCAGCGGCCGCAGCGGCACGAAGTCCGGTGTTGCTGCCATCCGCCCGGCCTCAGGCGCGGCGCAGCAGCATCAGCCCGAAGCCGTAGGCCCGGCTGCGCCCGATCCCGGCCACGACCTGCCGCAAGAGCGCGGCCGGCTCGGTCACGGTCAGCAGCCCCTCGACCAGCAGCGGGTCGAAGCGGTGCGGCCCGCCCGTCCTGGGCCTGAGCGACACCTCGGCCTCGCCCAGCGCGGTCAGGTGCTCGGCCGAGAGCGCGGCCCCGGGCAGGCGTGCGCCGAGCCAGTCCGCCGCCGCCGCGGTTAGCGCCTCGCCCTTGGCCTTGGCGTCCTGGGCCAGCGCGATGCGCCGGCCGCGCGGCCAGGGGCGGTCCTCAGGGCGCGGCGTCGGCTGGCTGACGGTGGCGTTCAGGCGCAGCGAGAAGGCCAGGCGGTCACCGACGGACAGCTCCGGCGCCCAGTCCTTGCTTTCGAGACGCCAGAGGTTGGTGGCATCGCAGGGCGACCGCGCCGAGAGGATGAGGAACTGGTCCGCTGCCACCCGGCGATAGAGGAAATCGCGCGGCCTGCCGCTCTCGCCCAGCAGGCTCCAGACCAGCTTGTGGCCGTTGTCCTCCACCGCCGAGGCGAGCAGCAGGTTGGCGGTGGCGCCAAGCTGGCCGCCGCGCTTGAGGGTCGCCCGGGTCAGCACTGCGGACGTCACGGTCGCACTCACGCCGCCGGCTCCTCGGCCTTGGGGATGCGGAACAGCAGCTCGGCGCGCGGATCGTGCCGCCGCGGCGCGCTGGAGCGCCAGGCGTCGCGCCGGCTGGAGCGTTCCGCGGCGGTCGCGCCGGTGGCGACGTCGCCGTCGCACCAAAGCTCCAGGTCCCGTTCGGGCGTAAGGCTGAAGGTCGCCACCGCCGCTTCGATCGTGTCCGCGTCGATGATCTCGGGGTGCGGCGGCCGGCTCAGGGGGCAGGACTTGCGCCCGAGCGAGAGCTGGTAGTGCGGCCGCTCCAGCGCCTCGCGGAGAATCTCCAGCTCCGGCGCCTCCTCCGTGCCGCCTGCTTCCACCGGCCGTCGCCAGAGCAGCACCCGGTAGCAGGGGTTCAGATAGTAGCTGCGCTGCGAGAGCACGGTGTTGAGGTCGCCGGCGTCCAGGGACTCCGCCCAGGTGAGCTGCTCCCGGCCCAGCGCCTTGGCATGGCGCTTCAGGGCGGCGGCGGTCGGCGCCTGGGCGGTGTGATAGTCGACCAGGGGCTGCCCTGCCCGCTCCACCAGCACGGCAAAGCCGAGCCCGCCGTGCAGGGCGGCCAGGCGCTCCGGCTGATCGCGGCGGATGCCGAGTGCGGCGGCCACCAGGCCCAGCACCGCCGATTTCGACGGCCGGGACCAGGAGCCGCGCCGCTCGCCCGGCGCGATGTCGCCCCAGGACGCCATCGGCCCGGTCAGGGTGAAGGCGAGATAGCGCGGCATGGCCTCAGGCGCTGCCGGCCTGCCCGCGGGCGAAGGCCAGGGCCTCGGCCAGGGTGCCCTCGCCACCCACCTGCATGGCGTAGGACTCCTCGCTGCAGGGGCCGTAGCAGCGGTCGATCTCCTCCCGCCGCTTCACCAGCTCCTTGACCGAAAGCGCCATGAGATCGCTCTCCTCGTCATAGGCGCGCAGGGGGCGCAGAAAGGCCTCGGCCAGGCTGCGCGGGGCACGGCTGCCGGCCTCCAGCAGCAGATAGCCGGCGCGCGCCCTGGCGGCGGTGGCGTTCTGCTTGCCCTTGGGATTGGCCAGCGCCATCGCGGTCACCAGGCCCTCGACCGCACTGGCCGCCAGCTCCCGGTCGCCGGCCAGGTTCTCGGCCAGCAGGTCCAGGTTGACGTTGACGTAGTGATAGAAGACGCCGCTGCCGAACTCGAAGACGCCGACGAAGCCGGCGCCGGCATCGGCCCCCGGCTCGCGCGCCTTGAGGTCGTCCACGGCGGTGTAGAAGTCGTCCTCCACCGTCACCCGGTGGGTGGTGAAGGCATGCGCGACCTGGGCCGCGGCCTCGACGTTGAAGGCGGTGTTGTCTGCCAGCATCCGGCCGAAGAGAGCGATGTCGGCCGCCTTGGGGTGGCGCTGCAGGATCAGGGCCTCCTTGCTGTCGGGCAGATCGTCGGCCAGCAGACGCTCGGCCAGGCCCTCCAGCGCGGCCAGCTCGTCCTGGCCGAGGTGGACGAGCTGGTTGGTATCGGTCGGCAGGACGCCCTCGCCCTCCTTCTCGTCCTTGGCCTTGGACTCCAGCTTGCCCAGCTTGTCGTGCTCGATGACCTTGCGGATGCGCTCGGCCGCCTCCTTCTTCTCCAGGCCGGCCTCGGTCAGGCGCTCGAAGAGCCGCTTGGCGAAGCGCTGGCTGCGCTCGCCGATGGCCTCGGCACCCAGGATCTCGCGGAACTCCGGGCTGGTGCGCCAGGCGCGCTTCAGGCTCTGCGAGGAGATCCGCAGGCGCTCGGCCTGGCCATAGATCATGGTCTTGGGCCGGCCGGCGTCGTCGCGGTTGAGGTTGGCCGCGGGATAGGCGGTCAGCACGTGGCACTGCAGGAAACGGGACATGGTGTTACTCCGTCAGGGCGGGCAGGTCCCGCTCGTCGGCCTCTTCCCCGGCCTCATCGAGCGGCGCGGCGAAGTCGTTCCGGGGATCGTAGTGCGGGTCGTAGTAATGGAGCGCCAGGGCCTGGTGTTCGTAGTGGCCCCAGAAGGTCGGGTTCCAGAACAGCAGCCGGCGCGACAGCTCGGCCACCGGCGCGCGGCGGTCCAGCATGTTGACCAGGCGCTGGCCCTCGCGCAGCAGTTCCTCCGGCCGGTCGAGGCGCAGCAGGCGCTTGAAGCGCTGCTCGGGATAGGCCCGCCGCTCGTCGCCGATCTTCTGGCCGAGGGCCTTGCCGAGCGGCTGCCCGCCGCTGTCCGCGCGCACCCAGGCCAGCACCCCGGCGACGGCGGCGAGCCAGGCGTCGAAGTCGTAGCGCTGGCGCAGCCCCTCGTTGCGCCAGATCCCGTCGCTCTTGTCCAGCATGGCCCCCACCCGGCGCCGCAAGGCGACGTAGTCGGCAACGCCGAGGGCACGTGCGCTGTCGATGCCGCCGGCGATCGACCCTTGGGACAGGCGTCGCAGCTCGGCCAGATCGGCGCGCTTGCTCCTCTCCTCGTAGCCCAGGGCCTTGCGCCAGTCGCCGATCGCGTCACCGATCGCGGCGCGCCAGTACTCGTCCTTGCGGTTCATGCGGCCTTCTCCCTAACCGGCGGCAGCGGTGCCAGCCCAAGTGCCTTCCACACGGCGCAGGCGGAGCCCTTCTGCTTGCCGCTGCCGCGCTGCTCGAAGGCCAGCCGCAGGGCCTGACGCGCACGCACCAGCCGGGCCGGATAGCGGTCCACCAGGGCCGCATCGTCGACCTCGGCATTGAAAATGCGCACCGCGCACATCTTGAGTTCCTTGAAAAAGGCGACACGGGTCTCCTGCCAGCCGCCCGCCCCACGGACCGCCCGCGACTGCAGGAGGTCTCGGAAGGCCGGTTCGCTCTCGGCCCAGAGTGCCAGCGCGGCCTCGCGTCCGGCTTCGGGGTTCAGGTCCGGCGGCAGCTCGACGCCGCCCTCCGCGGTCTCCCGGCCAAAGCGGGCCAGGCGCACGGCATAGCGGAGCTGGCGCGCGGCCTCCCGCGCCGCGCCGACGGCGTCGCGCAGGTGAGCTCGGAAGGCATCCAGATCATCCTTCAGCACGGGGTGGAAGGGCACCTCCTGCTGCACCCAGCCACGGGCCTTCATGTTGTCCATGTCGTAGCCGAAGGCGAGCACGCTCGGCCGCGCCTCGGCGCCCTCGGCCAGGTAGGGCAGCTCCTCGAGGCGGTCGTTGCCGAGGCTGACGACCTCGGCGACCAGGTCCTGCTCGGCGTCGCCGGCCAGGATGCCGAGCCAGTCGCGATAGCTGGCCGGTCCGCTCTGCGGGTGGCGCGGCAGCTTTTCCTGCTTGCTGTCGTAGTAGGGCGAGAGCGGGTGAAGCCACTGGCTGTAGTTGGTGCCGTAGTTGCGGGTGCGATAGCCCTGCGGCCGGCCCTCGGCGTCGAAGACCAGGCGGATGCGGCGCGGGCAGGCGAAGAAGGCCTGCAGCCGGTGGACCTGGCCTTCGGTAGTGACCTCGCCCTTGGTGCTGGTGCGGGTCGGGCCCAGCCAGGGGAAGAGCGCGGCATCCAGGGCCGGCGCCGGCTCCTCGCGGTCCAGGACGTTGGGCCAGAGCCGGTCCCAGAGGGTGAGCAGCGGCGCGCCCGCGCGCAGGCGGGCCAGGGTCAGCAGGGTGGTCAGCGGTCCGCCGCCGCGCAGCGAGGTGCGGTGTCCGGCGCCGCCCGACGGCGCATAGCACTGCAGGGTGATCAGGGCGGCGGCGGTCTCCGCCGGCGTGAAGTCGAGGCTGCCGCGCTTCTGGAAGAGGTCGGCGTTGTTGCGCAGGGTGTTTGCGCCCGGCGCCTCGATCAGAAGCTGGCGCAGCGCCAGCTCCTCGCAGTCGGCCAGGGGATCGAGGTCCTGGAAGCAGCGCGGCCCCTCCCCCTCCAGATCGAAGGCGAAAGCGAGCGGCGCCAGAGCCTGCTGCAGGCGCGCGGGCTCCGGCGGCCGCAGCCAGGCCTCGGTCCAGTCCCCGAGGTCCTGCGGGGCGCAGGCGACCGAGAGCAGCCCGATCAGGAACTCGCTCACCGCCCCGTCGAAGTCGGGTCGCCCGAAGTCGAGCGCCAGCACGGGATCCGCCTCGAAGCCCTCCGTGACCTCATGCGGCGCGATCACCGCGCGGGCACCGGAGGCGCGGTGGATCGGCAGCCAGGGGGTGGTGATCAGGTTGAACATCTTCGTCTTTATGATCGTCAAACGTGTTAACTCTAACTCATACGCCACTTGATCGAGCGGCGCAAGTGTGGGAAAAACTTCGAGGAACTCGGAGGTGCAAGCTCCGAGTTCCTCGTCGCTGGTTACGGTGTTGTTACCGATGGGTTGCGTCCCATCCTCGCCTCCTCTTCGATTGGATTCGCGCCGATGACAGGGGAGCTGATGAGCCCGATCCACTGATCACAACCTACTCGCTAACCGAAGCCAGCGGCGAAGTCAAGCTTTTTTCAAGATGATTGCTGATTTTGGACGTTTACCACTTACCTACCGGTTATAGCTGGATCAGCATAACCCATTCGTCCATCTTGAGGCATCCGCCCCAGTTACGTCTCGAGCACCGATTGGCCCCACCACCGTCCCATCTTCACCACCGGGGACGCGGCGAACAACGACATCGGAGTCGCCATGCCAAATAGTCAGGTGTGTTGCCCTCAAGAATCTTGTTTGGCCTTGGGACCCTGGTTTTCCAGCCCGTGTTGAGCCCTGATTGAGGCTTGCCGGAGGACTATGCGGGGCCACCGGAAGGTGGCCCCGCTTCTGCGTGTGCAGAAAACGACCTCGATCCAAGCGACCCAAATCAGCCATCATCGGATCATCCCCGCAGTTGCGAGTCACTTTGCTCTTGGAACGTCGCCACAGCGCTGTCAATGCCTGCACCCAATCGACCGAATGCGAACCGGGCGTCGATCTCGATTCAGCTGTTGGCCGGCAGATCATATCAATTTGTCGATGGCCGAATGCGCTGCAAGGATCTGTCAACTCCCGAGTCTAGATAGACAATGCGTACTCGCCTTGCCGTTCGGCATCGGTGACGAAAGGCGGACGCGTGCGTCCCATTCTCCCTCACGGGCGCGCGGGCACAGCCTCAATCTCTTGGACGGCTGCGCCTGTACCGGTACATCCTTGCACATACAGGGAACACTCAGTCTTGGTCTCGTTTAGAAGTCCGTGCCTCGGTTCATTCTAAGTGTGTGGGCAACACACCGATCCAGTGATCTCGGCCGACATGCGGAACGGTTCATCCCCGCGTGTGCGGGGAACACAAGCGGCCGAGCCGCTGGGCTTCCGCCCGCTCCGGTTCATCCCCGCGCGTGCGGGGAACACTCGATCAGCTCCTTGTCGAACACCAGGCCCATCGGTTCATCCCCGCGCGTGCGGGGAACACTGCTGTGGCGACTGCGGCAGGGCGAGGAGGCCCGGTTCATCCCCGCGCGTGCGGGGAACACGTGACGTGGATGTGTCGAGCGAGGAGGAGTTTCGGTTCATCCCCGCGCGTGCGGGGAACACTCGGTGATGACAGACTTTAGGTTGTTATAAGCCGGTTCATCCCCGCGCGTGCGGGGAACACAAGAATTCCTGCCCGGAGCGCAGCCGCACGGCCGGTTCATCCCCGCGCGTGCGGGGAACACGCCTCGGCGTTGCGGCGCGGCGTGAACCGGATCGGTTCATCCCCGCGCGTGCGGGGAACACCAGAACGGGGTGCTGGACCTGCGGAACGGGAGCGGTTCATCCCCGCGCGTGCGGGGAACACGAGATTCCGGGGGCGTTCCTGGTCGGCATCCCCGGTTCATCCCCGCGCGTGCGGGGAACACGGAGAAGGAGATTTGCGACAATCTGATCCGTGCGGTTCATCCCCGCGCGTGCGGGGAACACGGTCACCTTCTCGCCTTCGGCGGGACGCGGGGCGGTTCATCCCCGCGCGTGCGGGGAACACGAAAAATGCGGCCCTCGTCGCAGAAGAGGACAACGGTTCATCCCCGCGCGTGCGGGGAACACATCACGTCGTCCAGCTGCGTGTGGGCGGTGTTCGGTTCATCCCCGCGCGTGCGGGGAACACGCCGAGGCGGCGAGCCAGCTCGCTCTTTTTGCGCGGTTCATCCCCGCGCGTGCGGGGAACACGCACAGGACCAGGCCGCCGGCCGCTACCATCTCGGTTCATCCCCGCGCGTGCGGGGAACACGCCGCAAGGCCCGGTGCCCACCAGCACCGGGCCGGTTCATCCCCGCGCGTGCGGGGAACACGACAGCTCCAGCAGCTCGCTGGGCGTCGCCAGCGGTTCATCCCCGCGCGTGCGGGGAACACGACCCATGGCGGCGGCGGGTCTTCGCGCACAACGGTTCATCCCCGCGCGTGCGGGGAACACGTCCTCGGCAGCGGCGGGGATCGTCCGAAGGGCGGTTCATCCCCGCGCGTGCGGGGAACACCGAGGTGGCGCTGGCCAAGGGCTGGGCGGTCCCGGTTCATCCCCGCGCGTGCGGGGAACACGGCACCAGCGCCACGGTGAGCGGGACCCGCACCGGTTCATCCCCGCGCGTGCGGGGAACACCCAGGCAAGCCGGAAGACCGAGCATCCACTACCGGTTCATCCCCGCGCGTGCGGGGAACACTCAACTGGCCGTTTCGCAACGCGTAATGGCCTCGGTTCATCCCCGCGCGTGCGGGGAACACGCCGAGAAGATCCTCTACCGCGACCTGGTCGCCGGTTCATCCCCGCGCGTGCGGGGAACACGGGCTGCTGTGGGCCTCGCCGGACTGTAAGCACGGTTCATCCCCGCGCGTGCGGGGAACACGAGGAGGTGGCCGTCCTCATGCCGAACGAGGCCGGTTCATCCCCGCGCGTGCGGGGAACACGTCATGGTTACCGGCGACCGCATCCAACTCGCCGGTTCATCCCCGCGCGTGCGGGGAACACTACCGACTAGGAGATTTGCGATGAAGGCGTTGCGGTTCATCCCCGCGCGTGCGGGGAACACTCTGGCCAGAAGCTATTGGTTTTGCTGGCACTTCACAATGTCAGAAATCCTACCGAGAGAATCGGCCGCTTTCGAGGGTAGCAGCAGGGCGGTTCCAGGTCACCTCATCCGGCGGCCACGGGCGCGCCGTCAGGCGCCGCGGTCGGGGCGCGCGCCCTCCTGGCGCCAGCCCAGGGCCGGGTCGTAGGTCACGGTGTGCAGGCGGCCGGCCGCGCCCTCGCCGCCGGCCTCGATCCGCGCCTGCCAGAGGCCAGCCTCCCCCGGCGCCAGCACCACCAGGTCGCAGTCGTCGCGGCGCTCCTTCCACTGGCCCCGCAGCCTTTCGACCTGCTGCTTCTCGGCCGCGTCGCGCGGGCAGTAGGCGCTCAGCCGATAGTCAGCCAGCCGGAGCTCGGAGAGACGCCAGGCCCGCCAGGGCTGATCCGCCTCGACCCAGGGACGGAGCTGCCCCGCCTCCATCCGGGCCAGACGCACCGGCTTCGTCTCGATCTCGGCATAGCGGGTGGCGATGCGGACCTCGTCGGCCCAGCCGGCGTTCCGTCTCAGGTCATAGCCGCCCGCCAGGGTCAGCAGCTTGCCCCTCGCGTTCTGCTCCCGCACCGGATCGCTCGCCGCCTCGACCTGCAGCAGCGAGAGCTGCAGGCCCTCCGGGATCGCTTCCTCGGGCCAGTCCCGCACCCGGTCCAGCAGGTCGCGCGGGTTGCGGCCGAGCAGCGGCAGCGCCCCCTCCTCCTCCAGCAGGCGCAGCGCCGCCCAGAGGCGGGCGTGGTTGGGATAGACCTTGCCGGCGCGCGGCAGCACCGAGCCGTACCACCCCGCCCCCAGCCGCGTCGCGGACTCGGAGGACGGCGCCACCAGCAGCAGGCGCGCCGGATGCGGACGCCAGGTGCGATGGCCGTGGCGCTGCAGCCGACCGGCACGCTGGATCAGCAGGTCCAGGGGCGCCAGATCGCTGGCCAGCAGGTCGAAATCGAGGTCCAGCGATTGCTCCACCACCTGGGTGGCGACCAGAATGTGGCCGGCACGGTCCTCGCGGCCGGAGTCCTTGCCGTAGCGGGCGAGCACCTCGGTCTCGCGCGCCTGGCGGTCGCCCAGCGCCAGGCGGGCATGGAAGACCTCCACCGTCAGATCGGGGTAGCGGGCCTGCAGCCGCCGGCCGCTCTCGATCGCATCGTCCACCGTGTTGCGGACATAGCCGGCACAGCCGCCGGCACGCGCGGTCTCGGCCAGCGCCGCCTCGGCCGCCTCGGGGCCGTCCAGGCGGACGAGCGGCAGGTCGCGGCGGGTGCCGCGGCCGCCGGCGATGCGCCGCTCCTCCACCGCCGCGCGGCCGATCAGGGCGGCATAGGGGAAGCCGCGCTCTGCCAGCGGCAGGTCCGCGAGGCCAAGACCGGCCCGGAAGCGCGCGACCAGCTCCTGCCGCGCCCTGGTCGAGAGGGTAGCCGAGAGCAGCACCGCGCTGCCGCCCAGGGCTGCCTGGAACTCCAGCAGGCGGCCCAGCAGGGTGTTGGTGTAGGGGTCGTAGCCGTGCACCTCGTCAACCACCAGCACCCGCTGCGACAGGCCCAGCAGGCGCAGCAGGTTGTAGCGGGCCGGCATCACCGCCAGCAGGGCCTGGTCCAGGGTGCCGACGCCGACCTCGGCCAGGAAAGTGGTGCGGCGGTCGTCGGCCAGCCAGGCTGCGCAGGCCGCCTCGGCCGGCGTCTCGTTCTCGGCGTAGTCCTTGGCCGCGGCCTCGATTGGACGCAGCGACTGACGGAACGGCAGGTTCAGGGCGCTGTCGGCATGGGCCAGCGCCAGGCTGGGCTGCTCCCCCGCCGCGAAGAGCCGGCGATAGCGCTCGCCGAGACGGCCGTAGAGCGCGTTCGAGGTCGCCTGGGTCGGCAGGGCCCAGTAGAGCCCGGGCCCGGCGCAGCCCGACGCCATCAGCCGCTGCGCCAGGATCAGCGCCGCCTCGGTCTTGCCGGAGCCGGTGAAGTCCTCGATCAGGGCTAGCCGCGGACCGGGCGGCTCGCGGTCCAGCGGCACACGCGCGGCCCAGTCCTGCAGCGCCGTCGGCTGCGCGCCCTCCCCCAGGATCTCGGCCAGGCCGAAGTCCGCCGCCGGTCGGCTGGGCAGGATCCCCTTGTCCGCCACTGCCCGTGCCGCAGCCTGCCGGGCGTCGCGCCAATAGCCGGCCAGATCCTCCGCCAGCGCCGCTCCCGGGGAGAGGGGCTGGCGATAGGGAAAGAAGTCCTGGTCGGAGCCGACCCAGTCGGCGAGGGTGAAGAGGCCGGCCGGCAACCAGATGTCGGCCTCCCGCACCTCGACCTCTGGCAGCGACGGTAGGGGAAAGAGTGCCTCCAGTGCGGCGTGGAAGGCGCTTGCGGCCGCGCGATCCTGCTCCGGCCACTTGCTGACATCGCCGTGGTTCACTTTGACCGGCGCCCCATGGTGGCAGAGCGCCGCGACGACCAGGCGTCTGAGCAAGGCATGGCGGCCAGGGTCGCGCTTGCGCCAGGCGTCCCAGATCCAGAGGCCGCTACGTGCATGGCCCTCATCGAGTTCCGGGCAACCGTGGACCGCCTGCACCGGCTCCATGCCGGGCGGCCCCTTGGCCTGAAAGCAGCTGGTGAACTTGCCCAGGTCGTGCAGCGCCGCCGCCCGCAGCAGCAGCGCCCGCAAGGCCGGCTGCGCCAGGCCGAAGGTACGGCAGAACTGCGCCTCCAGCCGCGGCCAGGCATCGAGGATGGCCTCCAGCGCCGCCGCCACGTCGAGGCAGTGGTAGGGCAGCGGGTGCCAGGCAGGAGCGCCCGGCAGCGGCCGCGCCTTGCCCCAGTAGGACAGGGGATCGCGGGGGTTCACGGCGCCGGCCTACCGGTCCTGATCTCCCCGGTCCTGATCTCCCCGGTCCTGATCTCCCCGGTCCTGATCTCCCCGGTCCTGATCTCCAGCGGGTTGGCGCCGAAGGCCTCGCGCACGTGGCGGGCGAAGTGCGCGCGCGAGGCATAGCCGACGGCAAGGCCCGCCTGCTGCGAGCCGTACCCCTCGCTGAGCAGACGATGGGCCGCGTTCATCCGGGCCTCGCGCAGCACCGCGCGGAAGCTGGTGCCGACGCCGGCCAGGCGGCGGCGCAGGGTCGATTCCGAAAGGCCCAGACGGCGCGCCACCGCCGGCGCCGTCCAGGGCCGGGCCAGGTCCTCGGCGAAGACCAGCTCCAGCCGATCGCGCAGCGAGAGCGCGAAGAGCGGCCGGCCGGCTGGGTCCTCGGCCAGCAGGGCCAGGAGCTCGGTCAGGCGCGAGCGCCGGATCACCTGGTCCGCCGCCCCCTCGCCAATATCGGAGGCCGCGTGCAGCAGGGTTTCGACCAGGTGCGGGGTCAGCCGGATCTCCGGCGAGACGGCTTCCGGCGCCGGCAGGGCGGGTGCTGCCTCCAGGCCCGCGGGCAGGCGCGCGGCCAGGCGTGCTGGGAGGCCGCTGCGGGCCAGCATGTCCGGCTCCACCCGCACGACCAACGACTGGTAGCTCCCCCGGCGCTCGTCCGGCAGGTTCAGGATGGTCAGCGCGCTCTCGGCCGGCAGCACGAAGACCGTCCCCTCGGTCAGCACCGTGCCGAACTCCCCACGCCAGACCTCCTTCCGGCCGGAGAGAACGATGCCGAGAACCGGGAAGCCGAGCTGCATCTCGGCGAAGCGCTCCCGCTCCACCGCACAGTAGGAGAAGAGGTTGCGGTCGTGGCGCAGCGGGCCGCGCGCCCCGGTGGCACGGAACCTGGCCAGCCCCGCGAGGAGCCGGCTGGAGAGATCTCGGTCGGGGCAGGTGACGCTCAGCATGGGACCGGACGCTAGCGCCCCACTGCGGCGCGGTGAAGCCCGCCGTGACCGAAACGGGGTCACTTTCGCACGAAACCGCGCCGACCGAGCTTGCCGCGGCCGGCAGTCTTGCCGTCGTTCCGATCACCCTGGAGACTCATCGATGCGCTATACCCGCTTGGCCACTCTCGCCCTCCCTGCCCTGCTGCTCGCCGCCGCGCCCGGCCTCTCGGCCGAAACGGCGAGCCCCGACGTCACCGTGATAACCGGCTTCGCCAACCCCGAAAGCGTGCTGATCGCCGGCGATCGCCGTTACGTCTCGAACCTCGGAGCGGCGCTGGAGCCGCTGGCCAAGGACGGCGACGGCTTCATCAGCCTGGTGTCGGCCGATGGCCGGCTCCTCGAACGCAAGGCCTTCCCGCCCGCAGACGAGAGCCTGGACTCGCCCAAGGGCATGGCCCTGGTCGGCGGCCGGCTCTATGTCGCCGATATCGACCGCGTGGTGGGCTTCAGCCTGGAGAGCGGCGCACGCGTCTTCGAAGCCGCCCTCCCGGCGGACGGGCCGGCGCTGGCGAACGATCTGGCGGTGCTGGACGAGACCAGCCTGCTGCTCTCCGACACGCTACGCGACCGGCTCTACCGCGTCGACCTGACCGACGGCGCGGTCAGTCTCTACGCAGAGGGCCTGCCCGGCGCCAACGGCATCGCGATGGATCCGGCAGGCAGGCGGATCTACGTCGTGGGGGTCGGCGCGGGCTTCGGCGGCGGCGACCTCTTCCTGCTGCAGGAGGGAGCAGCCCCGCAGCGTATCGAGGGCGGACCGCACGGCATTCTCGACGGGATCGCCTTGCTGCCAGACGGCCGGCTGCTGATCTCAGACTGGGTCGATTTCGCTCGGCCGGCCCCCGGCCTGCTGTGGCAACTTCCCACATCGGGCGGTGCCGCCGAACCGCTGGTCCCGGGCCGGGAGATCCGGAGCCCCGCGGACTTCGCGGTGGATAGCCGGAGCGATAGCCTCTGGATCCCCTCCATGCTCGACGGCACGGTGGTCATCCTGCCGTTGAAGCGGGATTGATCAGGTCCCGGCGACCGCCGCCTTCAGAGTTTCCACCACGGCGCGGACCGGCGCCGCGTCCTTGAGGTCGCTGTGCACCACCAGCCAGAGATCGCGCAGGAAGGGCGGGTCCTCCGGACGGACCCGGACCAGGTCGGGATGCCCCTCGGCCAGGAAGTCCGGCAGGGCGGCGATGCCGGCGCCGGCCCTGGCCGCGGCGAGCTGGATCTCTGCGGTGGTGGCGGTGAAGGCGAAGGGACGGCTGCCGGCCTGGGTGGAGAGCCAGTCTTCCTGCGGCACCCGAGACAAGACCGGACCATAGCCAATGAAGACCCAATCCTCCGCTGGCGTCGCTGCCAGGTAGGCTGGGCCGGCATAGAGGCGGAAGGCCATCTGGCCCAACCTCACGATGCTGTAGTCGCCCGTCTCCGGCCGGCTGAGGCGGACGGCGATGTCCGCCTCGCGTCGCTCCAGCGCGGCATTGCGGGTCTCACCGATCACCTGGACGACCAGCTTGGGATGCTGCCGTTGCAGCACTGCCAGGGGCCCGGCGAGCCTGGCCGCGGCGAAGGCCGGCGGCGCGCTGACCACGACCCTGCCGCTGAGATCCGCACGCGTTCCGGCCGCAGCACGCCGCACCGCCTCCGCATCCGCACCCATCCGGCCGGCGATTGCGGCGATCGCCTCGCCCTCGGCCGTCAGGGTGATGCGTCGGCCCCGCCGGTCCACCAGTTTGACCTCCAGCGCCGCCTCCAGCGCCGCGATCCGGCGCGCCACGGTGGCGTGCTCGACGCCCAGCAGACGGGCCGCCGCGGCCAGGCTGCCGTGCTGTGCGAAGGCCGAGAAGTGGCGGAGATGCTCCCAATCCATGCTGGTAGTTTCTTCACATCAGATGGGAGAATAAAGGGAATTTTCTAACGGTCTGGCCGCCACCATCTTCTCTACACACACAGACAATCTCTACACACACAGACAAGGAGCCAGAGCGATGGCCAGTACGATGGACTCTGCGGTCGAGATCCGATCCCCCGGCGGCCCGGAAGGCCTGCAGGTGGTTCCCCACGCCCCACAGGAGCCAGGGCCTGGTGAGATCCGCCTGCGCCACCACGCGATCGGGGTCAACTTCATCGACATCTACCATCGCCGTGGCCTTTATCCGCTGCCCTCGCCGGCGGTGCCGGGGGTCGAGGGGGCCGGGGTGATCGAGGCCCTGGGTCACGGCGTCGAGGGCCTGGCGGTCGGACAGCGCATCGCCTACGCCGGAGCGCCGGGCGCCTACGCCAGCACCCGGCTGCTGCCGGCCTGGCGCGCCCTGCCCTTGCCGCCGGAGGTCTCCTTCGCACAGGCAGCAGGATCGCTGCTGCGCGGACTGACGGTCGAGATGCTGCTGCAGGAGAGCTATCCGGTCCGGGCCGACAGCACGCTCCTCGTCCATGCCGCGGCCGGCGGCCTCGGCAGCCTGCTGACCCGGCGGGCCAAGCGGCTGGGCGCCCGGGTCATCGGCACCGCGAGCACGCCGGAGAAGGCGGAAGTCGCCAGGGCCAACGGCGCCGACGCGGTCGTGGTCGGCAGGGATACCGACCTGGTATCCGAGGTCGCCACCCTCACCGACGGTCGCGGCGTTGATCTCGTGGTCGATGGCATCGGCGGCACCATGGTGGCGCGCTCGCTCAAGTGCGTGCGCCCCTTCGGACTGGTCGCCAGCATCGGTTGGGTCGCCGGACCGGTGCCGCCGCTGCGGATCGAGGACCTGGGCCTGGCCGCCCTGGCCAAGCCCAGCGTCATGGCCTATGCCGCCGACCGGACCCGCTATCCCGAGGCCGGGGCCGCGGTGCTGGCAGGACTGGCCGAGGGCCTGGAGGCCAGCCCGGCCGGCAGCTACCCCCTGGCCGAGGCAGCCACCGCGCAAGCCGCGCTGGAGGCCGGCCGACTGACCGGTAGCCTGATCCTGCGCCCCTAGAGTGATCCGGGGGAGAAAGGCATCGTCTAAGGCATTGTCTTCGGCCGGTCGGACACGTTTCAGCTGCATTCTAGCAATACGGTTGCTATGCTAGGAAAGATACGCAGGAATGGTGGCATGACGATTGTCGTTGGAACGGCTGGAGACAACAGCACCTTGGTCGGCAGCAGCGCCGCCGACCGGATCTATGGCCAGAGCGGCGACGATCGCCTTGCCGGTTTGAGCGGCCGCGACAGCCTGTTCGGCGGCTCCGAAAACGACTCGTTCCTCTTTGGACATGATTACGACAATGCACTGCTGGGAGATTCCG
Organism: Rhodospirillaceae bacterium N.6G; assembly: GCA_046233115.1. Classification (GTDB taxonomy): domain Bacteria; phylum Pseudomonadota; class Alphaproteobacteria; order Kiloniellales; family JACOMY01; genus JACOMY01. The sequence goes on from JBJXHM010000005.1 coordinate 380,306, forward strand.
GAAACGACGCTTACCTCGTCGGCAGCGACCACCGTGATGTGATCTGGGGGGGGTGACGGCGACGATAGCGCTCTCTTCGCAGAGGCGGGAAACGACACGATCTTCGGGGACGACGGTAACGATGTCGCCTACGGTGGGGGCGGTGGGCTCGATCAGGACTTCATGCGCGGCGGCTCCGGTGTCGATATCCTCTACGGTGATGATGACGCGGACAGGCTCTTCGGCGACAGCGGCGTGGATACGGCAGCCGGTGGGGCGGGCAACGATACCGTCTTCATCGACACACGCGTCGACCGGGTGGTCGAGACGGCCAACGGCGGCATCGAGGATGTCGTGCGCTCCAGTGCCAACGACCTCGACCTTGCGGATGGCAACTTCAGCTTCGTCGAGCGCATCAACATCAGCCGTGGCGTCGGCGATGCCGACCTGCGCGGCAATGCGGCGGCCAATACGCTGGTGGGTGCCAGCGGCGACGATCGGCTGTTCGGGCGCAGCGGCGCCGACATCCTGAACGGGCAGCAGGGCAGCGATATCCTGACCGGCGGCTCCGGTGACGACACGCTCGTGGTGGACACCAGCAGCGACCAGGTCCGTGACTTCCAGGGTCACGGCCATGACCTGGTGCGCAGTGCGGTCGGCTTCACCCTGCCGGACGGCGGGCCACGCGACTTTGTCGAGGATCTGCGCCTGGAGACCGCGGCCGGCGATGCCGAGGCCGTCGGCAACGGCCTGGACAACAGCATCGTCGGCAATGCCGGCGGTAACCTCCTGCGCGGCCTGGCCGGCGACGATGTCCTGCGCGCCGGGTCGGGCAGCGATAGTCTGTATGGCGGCTCGGGGCAGGACGGTCTCTTCGGCGACAGCGGAGGAGATCAGCTGTGGATGGAGAGCGGCAACCGGCTGTTCGGCGGCGCCGGCGGCGACAGCTTCTTCTTCGACGGCCGCAGCCTGGGTATCGACGGCCGCTCCGGCGGCCCGCTCATCCGCGATTTCGATGGCGTCTCCGCGAACGGCGGCAACGGCGAGGACAAGCTGGTCTTCGCCACCGGCCTGGAGGCCGGCAGCTTCGCCTACATCGGCGCTGCCGCCTTCTCCGGCAGCGGCAACTCCGAAGCGCGGGTAACGGGCACCAGCCGTCAGGTGCAGGTGGACCAGGATGGCGACGGAGTATCGGACGTCGCCTTCCTGATTGACGGCGTCACCGCCGCCAACCTGCTGACCGCGGCTGACTTCGTTTGGTTGTGATGCAACTGGTGGCTAGAGCAGGATGATGTCGGATCGAGACGGTTTGTCGTCTGAATCCCGCTCTACCGCTTTAAAAGATACGGAAGAATGACGCGATCAGGTGAGTCCACCTGATCGCGATCTGCTCTGAGGGCCCAGCAAGGCTACAACCAGACGAAGTCGCTGACGGTCAACAAGTTGGCGGCAGTCACTCCATCCAGCAGGAAGGCCTGGTCGGCGATACCGTCGCCGTCGTCGTCCACCTGGATCTGCCGCGGGCCGTCGAAGCGCGCCTCGGAGTTGCCGCCGGCGGAGAAGGCCGCAGCGCCGATGTAGGCGAAGCTGCCGACCTCCAGGCCGGTGGCAAACACCAGCTTGTCCTCGCCGTTGCCGCCGTTCGCGGAGACGCCATCGAAATCGCGGATGAGCGGGCCGCCGGAGCCAGCCCCGCCCAGTGCGCCGCCACCGAAGAAGAAGGCATCCTGGCCGGAGCCGCCGAAGGCCGCGTCGCCGGAGTTCATCACGATGCTGTCGGCACCGCTGCCGCCGCGCAGCAGATCGTCGCCGTCGCCGCCGTCCAGAGTGTCGTCGCCGCGATCGCCCTCCACCAGATCGTTGCCGCCGCGCCCACGCAGGTGGTTGTTGCTCGTGTTGCCTTCGAGCGTGTTGTCCAACTGGTTGCCCGAGCCGTCGATGTTGCCCTTGCCGCCCTGCATCCGCAGGATCTCGATGAAGAAATCGTTGCCGCCGTTGGGCAGGGTGTAGTCGACCTCGGCACGGACCAAGTCGGTGCCATTGCCCGAGAACTCCCGCACCCGGTCGGCCGTGGTGGTGACGATGAAGGTATCGTCGCCCGACCCGCCGGCCAGTGTGTTGGTCCCGCCGCGGCTGTTCAGCCGGTCGTTGCCGCTGCGCCCCAGCAGCACGTTCGAGAAGGAGTTGCCGATCAGCAGGTCGTCGTTCTCGTTGCCGACCATCTTGGCATCGCCGGCCGCATCGTTGATGTTGACCCGCTCGATGACAACCTCCGCCGCCGTGCCGAGGGTGTAGTCGTCGGCGTCGGAGCGCAGTACGTCGTCGCCTTCGCCCGCCCCGTCATAGATCAGGTCGCTTTTCAGATCGACGATGAAGGTGTCGTTGTTGGTGCCGCCGTAGGCCGTGTCCGTCCCGGAGGCACCGTTCAGCCGATCGCGGTTCTGCCCGCCGAAGAGGACGTCGCTGCCGGTCCCGCCGACCATCTGGTCATTACCCGAGCCGCCGTAGAGCCTGTCATCGCCCTCGCCGCCGAAGAGCCTGTCCTTGCCGCTGTCGCCGAGCAGTCGGTCGTAGTAGGCGTCTCCGCGCAACTCGTCGTCGCCGTCCCCGCCAACGATGCGGTCGTAGGCGGCGCCACCGAACGCCCTGTCGTCTCCCGTCCCGCCATAGAGAACATCGTTGCTGTCTGCGCCGTAGAGGCTGTCCGCTTCGCCACCGCCATAGAGCCTGTCGCCCCCGTCCTGTCCGATCAGGACGTCTTCATCGTCGCCGCCGAAGAGACGATTCGATCCGAACCCGGCAACAAGCCTGTCCTTGCCGGCATCCCCGAACAAACTGTTGTTGCCATAGCCTCCGTAGATCGTGTCGTCGCCATAGCCGCCAAAAAACTCATCGTTCCCGCTGCCGCCGTAGAGCAGATCGTCGCCCGATCCGGCCTGTGCATAGTCCCTGAAGCTGCCGCCGTAGAGACGATCCTGGCCGCTGTCCCCGAAGAGACTGTCGGTGCGATCGCCGCCGAACTGAACGTCATCGCCGTGCAGTCCGAGGATCGTATCGTTGTTGTCCCCGCCAAACAGACTGTCGTCGCTGGGACCGCTGGCGACGTCACTCATGGACCCGCCGATCAGCAGGTCGTAGCCCTGGTCGCCGTAGATGGTATCGCCGTCGGCCGAACCACCGATGATGGTATCATCGGCACTGCCGCCGAAGATCGTATCCTTGCCGCTGAGCCCGTAGATGACGTCGTTCTGGTCGCCGCCGTAGACCTGGTCGCGGCCATTGCCCGCGTCGAGATGGTCATCGCCGCTGCCGCCATAGAGCCGGTCCGCGCCGGTACCGCCGAAGACACTGTCCTTGCCCGAGTCGCCTGCGAGCGGCCAGTCCCCGCCGCTGCCGCCATAGATGGCGTCATCGCCCTCTCCGCCGTAGAGCGAGCGGTCCGCGCCGCTGCCACCGAAGATCGTGTCCGCAGTGTCGCCACCGAAGAGGCTGGTGTCGTCGCCGAGGCCACCATAGAGGTAATCAAACCCGCTATCGCCGATCAGCGCGATGTCATCGCCCGCGCCGCCCCTGATCACGTCCTTGCTGCTACCGCCGACAAGGGAGATATCGTTTCCGGATTCGCCGTTGAGGTAGTCGATGCCGACGCCGGTCCCGCCGTAGAGCAAGCTGTCATCGCCCGACCCACCGTAGATCCGGTCACCATCCTCGGCGCCGAACAAGGAGGTATCGTTGCCGGTTCCGCCTCGGATCAGGTCGCTGCCGGAATTGCCCTCCAGACCGACGTCGTCACCGTCGCCGCCATCGACAACATCGCCATCATTGCCGCCGAAGAGGTAGCTGTCAGCGGCATCGCCACCGTAGATCCGATCGCTGCCGCTTGCGCCTGTCAGGCTTCGATCATTGCCGCTGCCACCGAAGATCGTATCCTTGCCGTCGGCACCGAAGAGCCGGCTGTCGTTCCCCTCCTCGCCCAGGAGCACATCGTCGCCGCTGCTACCGTTCAGGGAGTCGTCGCTGCCGGACCCACCATTGATGGTGTCGTTGCCGCTGCCGCCGAAAAAGGCCGAATCGGCACCGCTCATCCCCATCAGGGTGTCGTTGCCGTTGGACGTGGCCACGACGTTGTCGTTGCCTGCGTCGCCGAAGACGCGCTGGTCGTCGTTGCCGGAGGTGATGATGCGGTCGGCTCCGTCGCCGCCAAAGATCAGATTGGCGCCGCTGCCACCGAATATACTGTCACTAAAGTTCCCGTCGCCGCCATAGATCGTGTCATTGCCGGAACCGCCGTAGAGAAAATCGACGCTGGTTCCGCCGTCCAGGGCGTCAGCCCCGTCGCCGCCGTACATCCTGTCGATCGCGCTGCCGCCGAAGAGCGTCTTGTCGTCTCCGCTGCCACCGAAGACACTGTCCTGGCCGTCCCTGCCGTAGAGGGGTCCGTCATCGCCGCTGCCACCGAAGACCGTGTCGGCGCCCGAGCCACCGGATAGGAAAGAATCCTTGCCGCTGCCGCCGTAGATACGATCCTGCCCGCTGCCGCCGTAGAGCGCACGGTCGTTCCCCGACCCACCGAACAGCGTGTCGTTTCCGAGAAAGCCGGCCAGAATGGAATCGTCCCCGGCACCACCGCGCACCACATCGGCGCCGGACCTGCCGTCCAGGAAGACGTCGTTGCCAGGGCCACCGTCGAGACTGTCGTTGCCACTGCCGCCGAACAGGAAGAAGTCATCGCCGGAGCCGCCGGCTATCTGGTCCAGCTCGTTGCCGCCGAACAGGCTGCCATCCGCGCCGCTACCACCGTAGAGCGTGTCGTTCCCCTGCTCGCCGAGCAGGGCCGTGTCGTTCCCGCCCCCGCCAAAGAGGGTGTCGTTGCCATATCCGCCGTAAGCCAGGCTATCGTCGCCGCGGCCGCCGGACACCATGTCGTCGCCGACGCCACCAAAGAGCGAGGCATCGTTACCATCGTCGGCGAAGAGGTAATCCTTGCCTGACCCTCCGTAGAGCCGGTCACTGCCGCTGTTACCGTGCAGCCCGTCGTCACCACTACCACCGAAAACATAGTCGTTCCCGGAATCGCCGTAGAGACTATCGATGCCATTGTCGCCGAAAAGCCGGTCGTTGTCCAAATACCCGATGGCAAAATCGTTGCCGCTGCCACCGTAGAAGGTATCGTTTCCGTTGTTATAGTTCAAGATGTTGAAATTGTCGTAAAAATAATCGTTGCCGCTGCCGCCGTAAGCCGTGTCGTTGCCGTAACGCCCACTGAGGACATCACCCCCCAAGTTGCCAAACAGCGTGTCGTCGCCGCCATAGCCAACGATCTCATCGTCAAACGATGTTCCGGAGAGCGAATCCGGCCCGTAGGTTCCAGGTATGAAAGCCATTACTCATTCCCCCTCAGTCGCGTTACCGATGAACCTGCTCCGGATGGTCGGAAGCCCTGCCGACTTGCCAGTCTCGTCTAGAAACCGGGACGTCCGCCTCAAGGGCGTGATCAGCGGTCTCTGGTCCGCCAGCAGTGCTTCTGCTCTCTGGTCGCAGTGATGCCCTTGGCTAAGTGTTCGCCGTGCAGGATGGTTGCATGCTTGCCATGTAGCGCTCCAATATCACCTTCGGTTATTGTCACGCACATCGGCGTAGAATTGTACTTGAGGCACAATTCGATCTTTGCGCCCTTTCGACATAATGATGGTTGATGGGGGCTTCCACCTTTTTCCCCTTCCCGACGGATTTTCTCATCGCGTGACATCGGTGCTGTGAGAGAGGCAAACGCGAAGGATCAGGAGTTGCTTCAATCCTTCCGATACCGTGCCTTTGGCGGGGGTGGTCCGCGCGCAACGGTGTCTGGAGCAGGGACGGCCAAGTTTGGCCTCGCCAAACCGCGCTCTCGTTCATAGATCCATGACAGCAGACGAAAACTCCAAGGAAGCGGACATGACGGAGGCCCCGGACGATGCTCCCGGACGATGACGGGCTCCAAGCGCTCTCGGACCTGATCATCCGCGAGGCCCTGGCGACGGAGGACCTCTCCGCCATCCTGGCGCGGTTCTGCTCCGGCCTGGCCGCAGCCGGGCTGCCGCTACAGCGGGTCTCGCTCTCCATGCCGAGGGTCGATCCCAACGTGCGTGCCATCACCGCGATTTGGACCCGAACAGGCGGAACCGTGACGGAGGAGATGCCGCATGGACCCGAGAGCGATGCCGGCTACGCCGCGTCGCCGATCTATCATCTGCTGCACCAGGATCTGGTCAGCGGCCGCTATCGACTTTCCCGTGGGCAGGGCGTGGATCGCTTTCCCCTGCTGGCGGCGCTGCGCAGCGCGGGCGCGACGGACTACTACCTCCGCCTCATCCCCTACCCGACCGAGCAGGCCTTGCGCGGACTGGCGCTGTCCGTGACGTCCGATGCTCCCGAGGGCTTTTCTCAGCAGGACATCGGCAAGATCGAGCGCCTGTTGCCCGTGCTGGCGCTCGCCGCCTACCGCATCGCACAGACACGGCTCACGCGCGAGGTGCTGGGCTTTTACCTCGGGACCCACAGCAGCGAGCGGGTGCTGGCCGGCGAGATTCAGCGCGGCTCCGGCCAGAACATCCGTGCGGCCATCCTCTTCGCCGACGTCCGCCACTTCACGGCGATCAGCGAGGCCAATCCCTCGCAGAGCATCATCGCCTGGCTCAACGAGCTCTTCGAGCGGATCGGCCGGCCGATCGAGGCGGCGGGCGGTGAGGTCTTGAAGTTCCTGGGCGATGGGCTGCTCGCCATCTTCCCGCTGAGCGAGACCGAACAGCCAGAGGAAGAGGCCTGCGCCCGCGCGCTCGCCGCCGCCGAGGCCGGCCTCACGGCCATCGCCGACTTGGCGAAGGTCTGCACGAGCGAGAGCGAGGAGGCGCCGCAGGTCGATATTGCGCTCCACTTCGGCGATCTCTTCTACGGCAACATCGGCGCGGCGCGGCGCCTGGACTTCACCGCGATCGGCCCCACCGTCAACGAGGCCGCCCGGATCGAGGCGCTCTGCGAGCAGCTAGGCCGGCGCCTGCTGCTGTCGGAGGCTTTCGCCGCGCGCCTCAAGCGCCCCACCCACTGCCTCGGGCACTTCACCTTGCGTGGTGTCAGCACGCCCAGAGCCGTGCACGCGCTGAGCTGATCCCGAACACGCATTCCAGGTGACCCGGAGCGACAGCCGGTGACATAGTCCGCTCGGATCGCACTCGGGATCGCTCGCGAAGGGAAGAGGCATGACCCAATCTCACCGGATCGGACGCGGCTGGCCGCGACGGTTCCTGGCCGTGCTGCTTCCGCTCCTGGTCTCCAGCTTTCCCCAGATCACTACGGCAGCGGAGATGGCTCCGCCCGCCTACATCGGATCCGAGCGCTGCGCCGTCTGCCACGCGCCGGAGTACGAGGCCTGGACCGGCTCACACCACGACCTGGCCTGGACCCTGCCGGTCGAGGGACATGTCCTGGGCGACTTCGAGGACGCCAGCTTCGAGCACCAGGGGCTGACCAGCCGCTTCACCCACGAGGGTGAGCGCTATTTCATCGAGACCGAGGGTCCGGACGGCAAGATGACCCGCTACGAGGTCATGGGGGTCGCCGGGATCGCCCCACTGCAGCAGTACCTGGTGGAGACCGAACCCGGACGCCTGCAGGCGCTCGACCTCGCCTGGGATGCCGAGCAAAACCGCTGGTATCACCTCTATCCGGACCAGGTGCTACCGCCCGGCAACGGACTGCACTGGAGCGGTCCCTACAAGAACTGGAACGGCCGCTGTGCCGTCTGTCACGCCACCGGCTACGACAAGGGCTATGCGCCGGAGGAGAAGCGCTTCCACAGCAGCCAGGCCGAGATCGGCGTCGGCTGTGAGGCCTGCCACGGCCCCGGCGAGGCCCACGCCGCCTGGGCAGAGGCACCCGGCGACTACGATCCGGCGACTTGGCCCGGTCTCTCGCCACGGGGCTTCACCCTGGCCTTCGATGAGCGGGGAGCGGAAAAGGAAATAGAGATCTGTGCCGGCTGCCATTCCCGCCGCGAGCCCCTCTTCGCCTCCTCTCCCCTGCCGGGCACGCCCTTCCATGACACCTACCGCCTGTCGCTGCTGACGCCCGGCCTCTATCATCCGGACGGGACCATCGAGGACGAGGTCTACGTCTACGGGTCCTTCCTGCAGTCGCGCATGGCCGCCGCCGGTGTGCGCTGCAGCGACTGCCACGACCCGCACCGGGCGGCCACCAAGCTCAGCGGCAACGCGGTCTGCACCGCCTGCCACAACCCGGATGGCAATCCGCGCTTTCCCAGCGCACCCGTCGGGCTCTTCGACGCCCCCGCCCACACCTTCCACGAGGCCGGCACGCCGGGTTCGGCCTGCGTCGACTGCCATATGGTGGAGCGGGTCTACATGGGCATCGACGGCCGCCGCGATCACTCCTTCCGGGTGCCGCGCCCGGACCTGAGCCTGGAGACCGGCGCGCCCAACGCCTGCACCGACTGCCATGCCGACAAGGGCGCGGCCTGGGCCGCAGAGCAGATCGCGGCGCGCTTTCCGAACAGCCGTCACCGCGGCCCGAACTTCTCGCAGTCCTTCGCCCGCGGCCAACTGGACCCGGCAGCGGCCGCCCACGACCTGCTGGCGATCGCCGAGGACGCGGCGCTGGCCGGTATCGTCCGCGCCACCGCGCTCGACCTGCTCACCGCGTCCGGCGATCCGGCCTATGCCCAGCGCGCGCTGCCGCTGTTGCAGGATCCCGATCCGCTGGTGCGCGAGGCCGCGGCCGGCCTGCAGCGCCTGCAGCCGCCGGAGGAGCGCGCCCGGCTGCTGCTCCCAGCCCTGAACGACCCGCGGCGCGCCGTCAGGATCGCCGCCGCACGAGCGCTCATCGACAGCCCTGCCCCGGCCGATCTGGAGGTAGCCGACGCCCTGGCAGCGGCGATGCGCGAGTGGCGGGAATCGCTGATGGCTCGTGCCGACTTCCCGGAGACCCACGCTGCGATCGGCGGCGCTTGGCTCGCCATGCGAAACCCCTACGCGGCCGAGCAGGCCTTCCTGGAGGCGGTCCGGCTCGACCCACAGATGGTGAACGTCTGGTCGATCCTGGTCCGCCTACGCGCCGCCCTTGGCGACCGAAACGGCGCCCGTGCATTGCTGCGGCAGGCACTGGAGGCCAATCCGGGCGATCTCTACCTGCTCTCCCTCAAGGCGCAGCTTTAGAGCGCGTTGCGCTCTGTTTGAATCAGCACCGGCCCGCAGCCCGGCCAGTCGTCCCACTCGGGCGTCCACGGAAGTATCCTGGAACTGGGTGGCCGGGCGGAGGTGCGGGCCGGTGCCGTGAACACTAAACACGCTCCAAGCAGTGTCCTGATGAAGGGCTACAGCTCCAGCCTGACCTGGACCCGGTCTCCGGCAAAGCGCGACTGACTGTACTGGATCGCCTTGCCCTCCTCGTCGCTGTTGACGCTCTCGGCCATCAGGATCGGCCGGTTGGGGGCCTGGCGCAGGATGTCGGCATCCCTGCGGCTGGGCATGCGGGCGACCAGGGCGGTCCAAGCGCGCTTGTAGTTCGCCAGCCCGTAAAGCGACAGCGCCGCGGAAATCGAGCCGGTGGAGCGATAGGCCTCGATCATGTCGGGGAAGCGCCGGGCCGGGAACCAGTTGCTGGAAAAGCTGATCGGGATCTCGTCCGAGAGGTTCAGGATATCGAGGCGGATCACCACCGCCGCGGTTTCGATCTCCAACTTCTCCGCGATGTCCCTGGGCGCGGCCAGGATGTCGGACTCGATCAGCGACCCCGAGGGCTCGTGCTGCTGGCCGGCGATGATCTCGCTGAAGCGGGTCCGCTTGCCGATCGGATAGTCGATCACCTGGTCGCGCACGAAGGTGCCCCGCCCCTGCTCGATCGACAGCAGTCCCGCCTGTGCCAACACCAGCAAGGCCCGCCTGACGGTGTGGCGGTTGACTCCGAAACGCTCGGCCAGTTGCGGTTCGGTCGGCAGGCGCTCGCCGCTGCGGTAGAGCCCGCCGGCGATCTCACCGCGCAGGACCGTCTCGATTTGGCGCCAGGCCGCAACCCCGTTCCCACGCTGGATCTCGCCACCCGCTACCTGACCGCTCATCATCTGTTCGTCCGTCATTTGATTGTCACCGAAACACTGTAGTCTGTATATTGATAGAGACGACTAGACCAATTCGGCAAGGGTATAGGACGTATGAACCTTACAGAAGCGGAACGGCAGTGGGCAATGGGCATCCTTGCCCGGGCCGAGCCGGCTGCGCTGGATGCCGCCTGGCAGGACTGGCCCGAGACGCCGGACTACACCTGGCTCCGCCGCCCCGAGACCGGGCTGGTCATGGTCCGCGGCCGCATCGGCGGCGACGGCGCCCCCTTCAACCTCGGGGAGATGACCGTCACCCGCTGTGCGCTGCGTCTCGCCACAGGCGCGGTCGGACAGGCCTGTACCCAGGGCCGCTCCCACCGCAAGTCGGAACTGGCCGCACTCTGCGATGCGCTGCATCAGCAGCCCGACACCGCCGAGGCCCTGCGCGAGTCGATCCTGCTGCCGCTGGAGCAGGCAGAGCGCGCAGCCTGGGCAGACCGGGCCGAGGAGACCGCAGCCACCCGCGTCCAGTTCTTCACCCGCGTGCGCGGAGACGATTGATGCCTCCAGACACCATCTTCCCCGGCCTCGCCGACCAGCAGGGCCTGGCACCAGGCTTCGACGACGCGGTGCTGGAGAGCCAGGCGGCCTTCCGGGTGCTTCTTGCCGCCATGGCACGGCCGGCCAGGCCTTTGCCGCTGACCGGGATCGCCACGGCACCGCCCCCCCTGCTGCCGACCGCGGCCGCGCTGGCCCTGACCCTGCTGGACAGCGATACGCCGCTCTGGCTGGATCCGCCGCTGGCCACAGCGCCGTCGGTGCGATGCTGGCTCGCCTTCCACAGCGGTGCACCGCTGGTCGCCAGCCCGGCCGAGGCCGCCTTCGCGCTGGTCGCAGAGCCGACGGCGCTGCCGTCTCTCGAATGCTTCGCCCTGGGCGACGAGCGCTATCCCGACCGCTCCACCACCCTGATCCTGCAGGTCGAGGGCGTTACCACCGTGGGTCCCCGCTTCTCCGGTCCCGGTTTCGCCCGGCCGGAAGCCTTCTCGGCAAGCCCACTGCCTGCGGACTTCTGGGGGCAGGTGCGGCTAAACGCGGCTCTCTTCCCGCGCGGCGTCGACCTGATCTTCGCCGCGCCGAGTGCCATCGCGGCCTTGCCCCGTTCCACCAGGCCGGAGGCCGGCTGATGTACGTTTCCGTCAAGGGCGGCGCCGAGGCGATCGCGGCCGCCCACCGCCTGCTGGAAAAGGAACGGCGTGGCGACCCCGCGGTGCCGGAGCTTTCGACCGCACAGATCGACCAGCAGCTCAGCCTCGCCGTCGACCGGGTGATGACCGAGGGCTCGCTCTACGACCGGAGTCTCGCCGCACTGGCGATCAAGCAGGCCCGCGGCGACAGCATCGAGGCGATCTTCCTGCTGCGGGCCTACCGCACCACCCTGCCTCGCTTCGCCGCCTCGCTGCCGATCGAGACCGGGCGGATGGCGCTCACCCGCCGGATCTCCGCCACCTTCAAGGACCTGCCCGGTGGCCAGCTTCTGGGTCCGACCTTCGACTATACTCACCGCCTGCTGGACTTCACACTGGAAGCGGAAGAGCAAGCAGAGAGCGAGACGGAAGCGGCCGCACCCACGGCTGCCGAACCACCAGCCCCGCCACCGCGCGTGACCGACATCCTGGGTCGCGACGGTCTGCTCGAGGCCGAGGCCGAGGGCACCAGCCAGCCGGGCGACCTCACCCGCCAGCCCCTGGCCTTCCCGGCCGAGCGCGACCTGCGCCTGCAGAGCCTGGCACGCGGCGACGAGGGCTTCCTGCTGGCGCTGGGCTATTCGACCCAGCGCGGCTATGCCCGCAGCCACCCCTTCGCCGGCGAGATTCGGGTCGGCCTGGTCGAGGTCGAGGTCTACCTGGAGGAGCTGGGCTTCTCCGTCGTTGTCGGCGAGATCGAGGTGACCGAGGTGCAGATGGTCAACCAGTTCAAGGGCTCGAAGGAGGCGCCGCCGCAGTTCACCCGCGGCTACGGCCTCGCCTTCGGCCAGTCGGAGCGAAAGGCCATGGCGATGGCGCTGGTCGACCGGGCGCTGCGCTGGCGCGAGCTGGGCGAGGACTTCGTCGGGGCGCCGGCCCAGGACGAGGAGTTCGTGCTGGCCCATGCCGACAACGTGCAGGCCACCGGCTTCGTCGAGCATCTGAAGCTGCCGCACTACGTCGACTTCCAGTCGGAGCTGGAGCTGGTCCGCCGCATGCGCCGCGAGATCGCGGAGCGGCAGGACGAAGACCAGGAGGCCGCGGAATGAGCGCGCGGGACGAGGGCTACAACTTCGCCTACCTCGACGAGCAGACCAAGCGGATGATCCGCCGGGCGATCCTGAAGGCGGTGGCGATCCCCGGCTACCAGGTCCCCTTCGCCAGCCGCGAGATGCCCATGCCCTATGGCTGGGGCACCGGCGGGGTGCAGGTGACCGCCGCCCTGCTCGGCCCGGACGACGTTTTGAAAGTCATCGACCAGGGCGCGGACGACACCACCAATGCCGTCTCCATCCGCGGCTTCTTCAAGCGCACCGCGGGCGTCGAGACCACCGAGGAGACCGAGGCGGCCACCATCATCCAGACCCGCCACCGCATCCCGGAGACGCCACTGAGCGAGGACCAGATCCTGGTCTACCAGGTGCCGATCCCCGAGCCGCTACGCTTCCTGGAGCCGCGGGAGACAGAGACCCGGGTGATGCACGCGCTGGAGGACTATGGCCTCATGCACGTGAAGCTCTACGAGGACATCGCCACGCACGGCCACATCGCCACCACCTACGCCTATCCGGTGAAGGTGAACGGCCGCTACGTGACCGATCCCTCGCCCACGCCCAAGTTCGACAATCCCAAGATGAACCGCATGGCCGCGCTCCAGCTCTTCGGCGCCGGGCGCGAGCAGCGCATCTACGCCATCCCGCCCGACACCGAGGTGGTCAGCCTGGACTTCGAGGACCACCCCTTCTCGGTCCAGGCCTGGGACCGCCCCTGCGAACTCTGCGGGGCGACCGATAGCTTCCTCGACGAGGTGGTGATGGACGACCAGGGCGAACGCCTCTTCGTCTGCTCGGACAGCGACCACTGCCGCAAGCGGCGCGAGGCGCAGGAGGCAGGCGCATGACCGGCGAAACGCCCCCGCTCCTGCGCGCCGAGACAGTCAGCCGGCACTATGGCCGACGCCTGGGCTGCGAGGCTGTCGACCTGACGCTCTGGCCCGGCGAGGTCCTGGCCCTCGTCGGCGAGTCCGGCTCCGGCAAAACCACCCTGCTCCGGGTCCTGGCCGGCCAGCTCGAACCCAGCGCCGGTAAGGTCTCCTACTGCGGCCGCGACGGCGTCCTGCGCGACCTCTATGCGCTGGGCGAGGCCGAGCGGCGCCACCTGCAGCGCAGCGACTGGGGCTATGTCTACCAGACCCCGGCCGAGGGCCTGCGCATGAACGTCTCGGCCGGCGCCAACGTCGGCGAGCGGCTGATGGCGCTGGGCGCCCGGCACTACGGCGACATCCGTTCGGCCGCCACCTCCTGGCTGGAGCGGCTGGAGATCGACGTGACCCGCATCGACGAGCGCCCCTCGGCCTTCTCCGGCGGCATGCGCCAGCGCCTGCAGATCGCCCGCAACCTGGTCACGAGCCCGCGCCTCCTCTTCATGGACGAGCCGACCGGCGGGCTCGACGTCTCGGTGCAGGCCCGCCTGCTCGACACCCTGCGCGGGCTGGTGCGCGACATGGGGCTCTCGGTGCTGCTGGTGACCCACGACCTGGGCGTGGCTCGTCTGCTGGCCGACCGCATGCTGGTGATGAAGCAGGGCCGGGTCATCGAGCAGGGCCTGACCGACCAGATCCTGGAGGATCCCCAGCACGGCTACTCCCAGCTCCTGGTGTCCTCGATCCTGCAGGCCTGAGACCATGACCACGATCCTCGAGGTCCGCGACCTCTCCAAGTCCTTCACCCTGCACCTGCAGGGCGGCCTCCACCTGCCGGTGATCGCCGGGGCCAGCTTCGATCTTGCCGCCGGCGAGTGCCTGGTGCTGGACGGCCCCTCCGGCAGCGGCAAGTCCTCGATCCTGAAGATGATTTACGGCAGCTATCCGGCCGACAGCGGCAGCATCCGCCTCAGGCGCGGCGCCGAATGGGTCGAACTGGTGGGCGCCGAGCCGCGCAGCCTGCGCACGCTGCGCCGCGACACCCTGGGCTACGTCAGCCAGTTCCTGCGGGTGATCCCGCGCGTCGCGGCGCTCGACGTGGTGGCCGAGCCGCTGCTGGCCCGCGGCCGTCCGCAGGGCAAGGCGCGCGAGCGCGCCGCCCACCTGCTGGAGCGCCTGCACCTGCCGCAGCGCCTCTGGGAGCTGCCGCCGGCCACCTTCTCCGGCGGCGAGCAGCAGCGGGTCAACATCGCCCGCGGCTTCGCCGCCCCCACCCCGCTGCTGCTGCTGGACGAGCCCACCGCCTCGCTGGACGCAGAGAACCGCGAGGCCGTGCTGGCGCTGATCGAGGAGGCCCGCGCCGGGGGCACGGCGATGCTCGGCATCTTCCACGACGCCGAGGTGCGCCGGCGCCTGGCCGACCGGATCCTGGACAGCGGCAGCTTCGCGGCGGCGGCATGACCGCTCATATTCAAGGCGCCGAGATCGTGGCCCCAAGTTAGTAGTACATTGACATCCTGGAGTGGATCGGCCGCTCCTAATCAAGTCTTATGACAACCAAACCGCGCACAGGACCAGTGGGCCCGGAAACGGCGCCTTCGGCCTGTCTAGGTCCTCGAATGGGCGGAGAGGCGCCCGAGGCTCGCCAAATCGCCTACTCTCCGATACCGCATAAATGAGCCGGTTGCAGTCCAACCAAGCCTCAGGAAACCACTTCGCCACGAGTTGGGTCTACTTAGGATATCTTGGGCGATGAGTACTAGTGACAGGTACAGGGACCAACCTGTAGACACGCCAACCTACTTATGCGAGCATAGGGACGGAGCTGAGAGGGGGTGTCCTTTTCCGTCGCGCGCATGATGCGGGAACAAGATGATGCACTGGAAGTATATACTTGGCAGGATTGTTGGCGGCAACGATCGTACTCTCGGTGCAGCATACCGAACCGCGAATGCCGAGATAATTCGCGCTACGCTCCAAGGACAGGGTCCGCACCTCGGAAAAGCAGTTCCGACAGCGGGTATGCGGGTGGTCTACAACCTGCCAGCTCGCGTCGCTCTTCCATTTCTCGATGTTGCGTCGTCCGGTCGGGATAGGGGCAGTTACCTGAACCGCTATTCCCTCAATCGCATCCACGGGACGCACATGTCCGGAACCACGATCCGCGAACGTATCGACGCGGTGGTCGCAGAAACTTGTAACCAAAGAGGATATAGCGACCGGATTCGGCCGAAAAATATTCACTACGGTGCGATGGAGGTGAACGGGACCGGTATCCGCTACTTTGGCGACATCACGCTTGTTCTTCGCTCCGCGGCAGTGCCCGCTCAAACACTGGTATTGCTGCGGAACAGCTATGACCTCTGCTGTGCACCGATTGTACAGCGCGTCTACGTGCGAGGTAAGCGCAAGCAAACCCATGCCAATGCGGTGGCTGAGCTACAAGACTGGGCCGGAGACTGGCCCGCGGATGCGCGGGACATGGCCGTCGTCAAGATCCTCGAGGGACTGCCGGAGCGGACCCGCAGATTGACGACCGGCATGGTTTCGGCAGGCGTGCTAACCGACGAAGACTATATCGAGGTTGCCCGCAAGGACGGTTTTCGCCCAGCCGACGTCGAGGAACTCCGCGTATCGGCGTCGGACGTCGCAGCAGAGGCACGCATTGCCGACCGCTTGCGAATCGGCCCCCTGCCGAGCCTTGCCGAGCTCCAATGGCGTCATCGACGCCGCGCGGTCGACCGGGAAGCAGCCAAGGTCGGCCTTAAGGTCCGGACCGTGGTGACGGCGGGAAGGGCGCGGTCATGACTGAGGCCTGGTACATCGATTCACTCGATGGCCTGTCCGGTTTGGCTTTCGCAAGCTTCCGGCGGGCCGACCTGCGTGACGACATGCCGGCCCTCGACTTGCCCGCCTGGTACGTTGCGGCCCCGAACTTTAGTCCGGAGGCGGTCAGCAGCCGCAGCATCGCACTCGCTGCGTCGAGGGCGGGGTTCCAGTACGGTCTGCTGCTCGGAGAGGCGGAGGTTCCCTTCCCGACCCTCACCGCGCTCGCCGAGTTCGTACGACGCCTCTATCTCTCCGGTGGAGGCGGTGATGGCGTCGGCGGGGTTGGCCCGGCGGCGCCGCTCCCACCCGAGGGCGGAGAACCCCCGCCCGAGGAGGTGGCGCCGGAACGGGAGTCTTTCGATGGGGCCCTCTCGGGCATCCTGGCCTATCTTGAAAGCTTCACTGCACGTGTCGCCGAACTTGGACGTGCCGAAGGCGCTTTACAGTCTGAAGCGATAGCAAGTCCCTTCGATGTGGCCCTTCCCTCGGCTGCTCCCCGTCAAGATTTCTACGCTCACCGCCTTCTCTTGCATGCTGCATCCATACTGCTCGAAGACCTGTTCCAAACCATGCCGGAGCGCGATGACCGCGCCTTCGTCGATTGGGCGGACGCCGCCACCCGCCTGATCGAGGCGATACAACGAATGGGACTTGGGGAAGATGCCTATCGGCAATGGCGCAGAACCTCCGAGCAACGCGGCCGACCGATCGATGGCGCTGCCTGGATCTTCAGGGAGGGACTCCTCGACTATGGCCCTCCCTATTGGCGATTGGGGCGAGACTCCTTCGATCCGGTGGACGATCTGGCGCGCTGGCCCCTGCCCCGTTTTCTGCTTCGGGGCGCTCCCGACATTGGCCACCTGCGCAGCGTGAAAGACTTCTTGCTTACCGCTGCCGGCAGTCCCCCCCTCCTTTTGGAAAGCTCAGGCCGACACGATCGTATTGCCCTTGTGATCTTTGCTGCAGCCTATTTGGAGAACCGCCACCTGGCTCTGCCAAACCCCTACCTGGACCCTCCTCACCGAGACGCTGCGCATGCCGTGCTGGTGGAGCGGGGTCTAGCTTGGCTGGCGGATCAGTTCCCGACGCATGTCTACTCCAGAGATTTGGAGGAGCTGTTCATCGATGCCGGAAGGATGGTTACCTGATGCAGGAAAAAAAACCCGCCAAGCGAAAGGCTCCCTACTCCTCAGGCTATTCGGGGAGCTTGCGCAGCGTGATGGAAAAGGCGGTGATCGAAGTTGAGCCGAACAGACATTGTCGAAGCCCACTAACCTTCCTTGTTGCAGCGGCAAGCTATGGGGACCGTGATGGTGCCTCAAGTATTTTTGACCAACGAATGCGCGCACGCCTGACGGCAAGCGATCCGAAGACCGCGAAGATACTCCGAGATGCAGGAGATCAAGAGGACTCTCTCTCTGATTTAATAAAAGATGCTGTCTCTATCAGAAATGATACAGGAGGAAAGGACCATTACATTGGCGTTCGCCATGTCTTATTCTCAATATTGAATCCCACCCCCCACTTGTTGGATAGAGCAAACCTAGAACGTCTTGCCGATATCGCCATTGATCCGCTCGAATTGGGTCGGAGGATTGCAACCTTTTGCATAGAGAAACGCGAAGGACAAGAAAAAGTATCAGTTTGGCAAGATCTCATCCCGCCGCGCCAAGAGGCCGTGAAAAGCCTTGGCATCAGAGTTCTCGCACCGCGTAAGGTGGCCAGTGTCCGGCCGGACGATCCTTGGAGCGCAGACCTGATCGATCGTTCGGGCGCCGAGGGAGAGGCGGAGGCCTTTGCCGCCATGGTCTGCGCGAAAGACTTCCGGCCGCCCCTTGCCGTCGGGGTCTTCGGCGACTGGGGCTCGGGCAAGTCCTTTTTCATGCGCCGTGTTCATGATGCGATCAAGTCGCGCTGTGAGATGAAAGCCAACGATGACAGCGGGCTCACCTTCCTGCGACACGTCGTTCAGATCCGCTTCAATGCCTGGCACTACGCGGAAACGAACCTCTGGGCCAGCCTTGTCGATCACATCTTCACGGAACTCGATCGTTGGGCGCAAAAGCAGAACAAGAGCAGCGAAAGCGATACCGTCTTCGAGCGCCTGGCCACGGCACGCGAATGGACCTTGGAGGCGGCGGAAGAACTCCTCAAACGCCGGCAGGACAAGAATGAGGCTGCAAAGGCGCTCAAGAAAGCGCAAGACGATCACGCCAAGAAATCCGCCGAGGTGGCGGCGCTGCCGGAAACCTGGGCCAATGCTGCCTGGGGATCCATCTTGGCCGACGAGACGGTCAAACAAGAGATCGGCGAGGCGGCGCATGACCTGGGTCTGACCGCTGACGTCAAGAAGGACGCCGCGAACCTCCGCAGTGCATTGGAGCTCTATTCGGCAAGCCGCAGCTCGCTCGCAGCCCAAGACTGGCTCCAATTCCTCTCTCACCATCGCCTCATGGCGATCCTGCTTGTTTGCGGCGTACTATTCGTTCCTGCGGGTCTCACATGGCTGTTTTCACGATGGGGGGCGGAGAGTGACGGGGCAGCCCTCGCCGGCATCTTGGCGCCAATCACTCTCTATGCCGGTTGGGCCGCAAAGCGCTTGCGCAGTGCTCACCAGAAGCTGACGAGTGTGCAAAGGCGTGTGCGACAGGACATTGAGAAGAAGACGCGAGCTGAAGCTGCCAAGAAGGACGCTGCCCTCGCCTCCTTGGAAGAGGCCCAGATCGAGGAAGCGGCCGCTGCCCAACGTCTGCGTCACGAGACCGAGCGCCTGGCCAAAATAGAAGCTGACTACCGACGCCAAAGCGGGCGAGCACGCGTCCTCCACTTCGTGCGGGACCGAGTGGCGCGCGGCGACTACCGCCAGCAGCTTAGCTTCATTGCGACGATCCGCAGGGACTTCGACGAGTTGAGTCTCCTTATGAACCGGGCCGACACCGAAGACGAAACGAAGGCGCTCCGCAACAAACATAGAGAGCGGGTAGATGCCTTGATAAAGCAGGCCGGAGACGAACTCGACAAAAGCGAGAAACAGCGGCTGCTCAATACGAAGCTCGATGAGAACGAACAGCCTCCGGCGGTTTTCGAGCGCATTGTCCTCTACATTGACGATCTCGATCGCTGCCCGCCCGATCAGGTAGTCGTAGTGTTGCAGGCCATTCACCTGCTGCTTGCTTTTCC
This sequence comes from Rhodospirillaceae bacterium N.6G, assembly GCA_046233115.1. Lineage (GTDB taxonomy): Bacteria > Pseudomonadota > Alphaproteobacteria > Kiloniellales > JACOMY01 > JACOMY01. The sequence continues at coordinate 399,552 of JBJXHM010000005.1, forward strand.
GCTCTTCGTCGTCTTCGTTGCCGTGGATGTCCGCTGGCTCCGCGCCGCGCTACTGAAACAATACGAGCATTTCGCCGACACCGACGTTGCCTCTGATCTCTACGGCGAGCAGGCCTCCCCCGGCGACTACCTGGAGAAGATCTTCCAGATACCTTACTGGGTTCGATCGATGTCTGCGGAAAGCCTGCAAGAACTCTTGCAAGATCACATGGGTCCGACCACTCCAAACGAGCAGAGACCTCAGGACCAGAAAGACCCACGCGGCGCAGATCAGAAGCGCGGCAAGACCGGGACGTCTCCCTCTACCCAGGAAGAGACATCCCAGTCTGAGGGGGACGGCAGGGAGACTGAAGAAACTGGCCGGGATGCAGGGGCTGTCGCCCTCACCATGTCGGCAGCAGAGCGCGACTTCATCACCGAATTGGCTGCCGGCCTCGATGGTTCGCCCCGGCGCGCTCTGCGTTTCATCAACTCCTACCATCTGATAAAGGCCAGCTTGCAGACGGACTATCGTGCAGCGGTGGATCACGAAGATTTCTCTGCGCTGCTGACGTTGCTGGCTATCCAGATTGGTGTCACTGAAGACTTGGGCAGCGTGATCGGCGAGCTTTCGAAGTTAAGCGACGAGCAGTTGCAAACAGAAGTCACGAATTCCGAAAAATCAGGCACTCCCTATCAAATGGATCCCAGCGGCAGGCTCGCGACTATCCTCAAATCCTTTGTGACCAGTGGTGGAGCAGTGTCGGATCTTAAAGCACACCTCAACACGGTCCAGCGATTCAGTTTCCGACTGAGCAGGGGCAATCAGAGTAAGGGACGTGTCAAAGCAAGGTCGTAGTTGTGCAACCCTCTGTTCGCTTGAAATCACCGGGCGGAGGGCACCCTCAGGAAATGAGCTCCCCTCATCCGGTGAGAGTACATCAAGGACCAAGGTCTCGACCAGGGCGTCGATGCCCTCTCTCGTGTTGCAGTTGTAGGGAGGACCGCCCAGCCCTCGCGCATCTGGCGGGCCTCGGCCGCCATGGCATCGGCATCGACACAAGGCGCTAGGTCGAGCTTGTTAATGACCAGCATTGAGTTCGTGGGCTACTGCTAGCCCTAGAGGGACTTCACCAGGCGCGTCGGCACGAAGGTGTCATCGACCCGTTACCGAACTGAAACATCCTCTTGGCAGACTGTCACTCGTCGGTGGCCTTGAAGCTGCTGTCGGAGGTGTGATGGCTGCTATCGAAATCGACGGATTGACCAAGAGTTTCGGCGGTCGCAAGGCGCTGGATGGCGTCAGCGTGCGCCTCGAGGCCGGTGAGCGCGTGGCGCTGATCGGTGCGTCCGGGTCCGGCAAGTCCACCCTCATCCGCCATGTCTCCGGCCTGATCCGGGCCGACAAGGGCGTGGCCGGCCGCGTCTCGGTGCACGGCCGCCTGGTCCAGGACAAGGGCCACCTCACCAGGGAGGCCAAGGCGGTGCGCAGCGAGGTCGGGCTGATCTTCCAGCAGTTCAACCTGGTGAACCGCCTCTCGGTGCTGACCAACGTGCTGACCGGCCTGCTCGGCCGCGTGCCGGCGTTGCGCGCCAGTTGCTTCCTTTTCACCCGCGAGGAGAAACTGCTGGCCATGCAGGCGCTGGACCGCGTCGGCATCGCCGACAAGGCGCTGCAGCGTGCCTCCACCCTTTCCGGCGGGCAGCAGCAGCGCGCGGCCATCGCGCGCGCCATGGTGCAGCAGGCCCGCGTCCTGCTGGCCGACGAGCCCATCGCCTCGCTCGACCCGGCCTCGGCCAAGCGGGTGATGGAGAGCTTGGCCACCCTGAACGAGCGGGACGGCGTCACCCTGATGGTCTCGCTGCATCAGGTCGAGTATGCCCGCCACTACTTTCCCCGAACCATCGCGCTTCGCGACGGGCGGATCGCCTACGACGGCCCCAGCCGCGGCCTCACCCGCGACGCCCTGCAGGATCTCTACGGCGATGCCAGCGAGGAGCTGATCCTGCCCGAAGCGCGCGAGGCACCGCGTCGCGAGACGCCGGTCGCGGCACGGCCGGAACCGGCCATCGCCTGACGGTATTCCTTCTCCTTTTCCACCCGACCTTTAGACCTGGAGGTTTAGAGCATGAACGCGTTTATCAAGGGTCTGGCCACCGCCGCCCTCGTCACCAGCCTGGGCACGGCGGCTTCCGCCGAGTCGATCAACTTCGGCATCATCTCCACCGAGTCCAGCCAGAACCTGAAGACCATCTGGCAGCCCTTCCTGGACGACATGGCCGAGCAGACCGGCCTCGAGGTGAAGCCCTTCTTCGCCTCCGACTATGCCGGCGTGATCGAGGGCATGCGCTTCGGCAAGGTGGACGTCGCCTGGTTCGGCAACAAGTCGGCCATGGAGGCCGTCGACCGCGCCAACGGCGAGGTCTTCGCCCAGACCGTCGACGGTGACGGCAACCCCGGCTACTGGTCGCTGCTGATCGCCAACGTCGACTCGCCGCTGAACTCGCTGGAAGACGTCCTGGCCTGCGACAAGTCGCTGACCTTCGGCCTGGGCGATCCCAACTCGACCTCCGGCTTCCTGGTGCCGACCACCTTCATCTATGCCGACCGCGGCATCGACCCGAAGGAATGCTACAAGCGCGTCACCAACGCCAACCACCAGACCAATGCGCTGTCGGTCGCCAACAAGCAGGTCGACTTCGCCACCAACAACACCGAGAACATGCGCCGCCTGGAGGTCACGCACCCGGCCGAGCGCGCCAAGATCAAGATCCTCTGGCAGTCGCCGCTGATCCCGTCGGACCCGCTGGTCTGGCGCAAGGACCTGTCGGACGAGATGAAGGACAAGGTCTACACCTTCATCCTCTCCTACGGCCGTCTCGGCACGCCTGAGCAGGTGAAGGCCGCGCGCGAGGTGCTGACCGGCCTGCAGTGGGCCCCCTTCAAGCCCTCCTCCGACGCCCAGCTCTACCCGATCCGCCTGCTGGCGATTGCCAAGGAGATGGCCAAGGTACAGAGCAGCGACCTCTCCGACGCCGAGAAGGACGCCAAGCTGAACGAACTCAAGGCCGAGAAGAAGAAGTACGAAGAGCTGATGGCGACCATTCCGCAAGCCTAAGCCCTCTCGTTCTTCTGTCCCAGGGGAGCGGCCTCGACCGGAGGCCGCTCCCCCTCTTGTTGTTCTACAGTTGGCAATCGGGAGCGCGCCCAGCCGTGAGCACCCCTATCCCCGAACAGGTCGGCCTGCCGCCGCGCGACTGGGGCCGCACCGCCTATCGCTGGCTGATCGGCGGCGCCGTGGTCTTCGCCCTCATCTGGAGCTGGGCACCAGCGGAGATGTACCGCTTCGTCAATCTCTTCACCGATGCCGACAACATGCTGCAGTACGCATCGGGCTTCTTTCATCCGAACTTCCAGGACTGGGACTACTACCTGGAAGAGATGGTGCTGACCGTGCAGATCGCGGTCTGGGGCACCGGCCTGGCGGTGGTCGCCTCGATTCCCTTCGGCATCCTCTCTTCCTCCAACATGGCGCCGATCTGGGTGGTGCAGCCGGTACGCCGCCTGATGGACGCCTTCCGCGCGATCAACGAGCTGGTCTTCGCCGTGCTCTTCGTGGTCGCGGTGGGGCTTGGCCCCTTCGCCGGCGTCATGGCGCTCTTCCTCCACACCACCGGCACTTTGGCCAAGCTCTTCTCCGAAGCGGTCGAGGCGATCGACACCCGGCCGGTCGAGGGCATCCGCGCGACCGGCGCCACCCGCATCCAGGAGATCGTCTACGGCGTGATTCCGCAGGTGCTGCCGCTCTGGATCTCGGTCTCGCTCTACCGCTTCGAGGCCAACGTGCGCGCCGCCACGGTGCTGGGCCTCGTCGGTGCCGGCGGCATCGGCCAGGTTCTCTTCGAATCGATCAGGGGCTTTTTCTACGCGGAGAGCGCCGCCATCTTGATCATCATCGTCGTCACCGTGACCATCGTCGATCTTCTGTCACAGCAGTTGCGTAAGCTAGCGATATGAACGCACCACGTTATGCCATCTACTACGCCCCGCCGGCCGGCTCGCCGCTGGCCCGCCTGGGCGCCGCCTGGCTGGGTCGCGATTGCGACAGCGACGCCCGGCAGATCCCGCCGATCCTGGCCGGCCTGACCCGGGAGGCCCAGGAGGCCGTCACCGAATCGCCGCGCCGTTACGGCTTTCACGCCACCCTGAAGCCGCCTTTCCGCCTGGCGCCGGGCGCCAGCCTGCATGACCTGCGCCAGTCGCTCCACGCGCTGGCCACGCGCGCGAGCAAGGTCACCCTGCCCCGCCTGGAGGTGCGCCTGCTCGGCCACTTCCTGGCGCTGGTGCCGAGCCGCCCCTCGGCCGAGCTGGAGAGCCTGGCCGCCGACTGCGTGCGCGACCTGGACCGCCTGCGCGCCCAGCCCGAGCCGGACGAGCTGGAGCGCCGCCGCAGGGCCGGTCTCAGCGAAGCGCAGGAGACCTTGCTGCGCCGCTGGGGCTATCCTTACGTCATGGAGGCCTTCCGCTTTCACATGACCCTGACCGGACCGCTCGACAGCGCCATGGCCGAGCGGCTGACGCCTGCGCTGGCGGACTACTTCGCCGGCGAACTGGCCAAGGAGCAGCGGATCGACGCCCTGAGCCTGTTCGAGGAGGCCGCACCCGGCGCCCCCTTCCGCCGCGTCGACCGAATCCCACTCTCCGACGTCGGGATCATCGGCCGCGAGGGAGCCTGCGACGCCGCATGAGCGAGATCAGCTTCACCAACTGCCGCCTGGTCCTGCCCAACGCGGTGCTGCAGGGCAGCCTGTCGGCCAAGGACGGCAGGATCGCCGCGATCGACAGCACGAGCGCCGCGGCCGGCGCGGTGGACTGCGAGGGCGACTATCTGATCCCCGGCCTGATCGAGCTGCACACCGACCACCTGGAATCGCACTTCAAGCCGCGGCCAGGCGTGACCTGGCCGGTGACGGCGGCGGTGATCGCGCATGACGCGCAGATCGCGGCCTCCGGCATCACCACGGTCTTCGACGCGCTGCGCGCCGGCTCCGAGCGGCAGGACAGCACCTCGCTCAGCGGCAACGTCACCCGACTGGCCAGGGCGATCGGCGCAGCCCAGAACAGCAACGCGCTACGCGCCGACCACCTGCTCCACCTACGCTGCGAACTGGCCTGCGAGGACACCATCGCCACCACCGAGGCCCTGCTGGAAGAGCCGGGGGTGCGGCTGATCTCGCTGATGGACCACACCCCGGGCCAGCGCCAGTTCGTGCGCATGGAACAGTTCCGCTTCTACTACCTCGGCAAGACCGGGATGACCGAGGAGGAGCTGGACCGCTTCATCGAGCGCCGGCTGGAGGCCCACCGCCGGCTGGCCGGCCCCAACCGCGCCCATGTGGCCGCACTGGCCAAGGCCCGCGGCATCCCGCTGGCCAGCCACGACGACGCCACGCCCGAGCATGTTGCCGAAGCGGTCGAGAACGGCGTCTCCATCGCCGAGTTCCCGACCACCTTGGAGGCGGCGCAGGAGTCGCACGGGCACAACATGAGCGTGCTGATGGGCGCCCCCAATCTGGTCCGCGGTGGCTCGCACTCGGGCAACATCTCCGCCCAGGAGCTGGCCGAAGCCGGACTACTGGACATCTTCTCCTCCGACTACGTGCCCTTCAGCCTGCTGCAGGCCGCCTTCGAGCTGCCCGAGCGGATCCCCGCCATCAGCCTGCATCATGCCGTGCGCCTGGTCACCGCCAACCCGGCGGCGGCCGCCGGTCTCGACGACCGCGGCGAGATCGCCCTGGGCAAGCGGGCGGACCTGGTGCGGGTCACCCTGCTGGACGACCTGCCGGTGGTTCGTGGCGTCTGGCGCGAAGGCCGGCGGGTGGCATGAGCCCGGTCGCGCCACTCTTCGCCTTGCTGCGCGACAAGGGTGGTGCGCGCTACGGCGGCGAGGCCGTCACTCAGCTCCAGCACGCGCTGCAGTGCGCCGCGCTGGCCGAGCGCGCCGAGGCCGGCGAGGCCCAGGCCATCGCAGCCCTGCTGCACGACATCGGACACCTGCAGGTCGAGGACGAGGGCCTGGCCGCGCGCGGCAAGGACGCCCGGCACGAGGCAGTCGGAGCCGCCCTGTTGCGCCAGGTCTTCGGTCCCTCGGTAACCCAGCCGATCCGCCTGCACGTCAATGCCAAGCGCTACCTGACGGCGACCGACCCGGCCTATCTCGCCGGGCTCTCGCCGGCCTCGGTGACCTCGCTCGGCGTCCAGGGCGGCCCCTTTTCGGCCAGCGAGGCCGAAGCCTTCGCCCGGCGTCCCTACGCCCTTGAAGCGGTGGATCTGCGCCGCTGGGATGATCTCGCGAAGGATCCCGACGCGCGGCCGCCTGGCCTGGACCACTTCGCCGCCGCAGCGGAACGACTCTCCGACTCCTGGCGGCGCGGCCGCCTGATCCTTGTCGTCGGCCCCAGCGGCGCCGGTAAGGACAGCCTGCTAGCCGCAGCCAAGGAGCGGCTCGGCCCCGACAGCGGCTTCCACTTCCCCCGCCGCAGCATCACCCGGCCCAGCGACGCCCTGCGCGAGGACCACGAGAGCCTGACGCCGGAGGCCTTCGAGGCGCGCCGTGCAGCCGACGGTTTCTGCCTCTCTTGGCAGGCGCATGGACTGAGCTACGGCATCCCGGCCGAAGCGCTCACCTGGCTGGAGCGTGGCGAGGCCGTCGTGGTCAATGTCTCGCGCACCCTGGTCCAGGCCGCAACCCGGCGCTTCCCCAGGGTCGAGGTGATCCATGTCACCGCCGATCCCGCCACCATCGCCCGCCGCCTGGCCGACCGCGACGGAGCCGCTGCAGCAGACAGCGACGGCCGCCTGGCTCGCTCGGTCGACTGGACCGCGAGCGGCGCACGGGTGACCGAGATCGCCAACGACGGCACCCTTGAGCAGGGCCAAAGCGCTTTCCTCGCCGCCCTCGCGGCCTGAGGCCGCCGTCCAAAGCAACCGCTCCGTCCACAACGACACAAATCTGCAGCCATTCCGTCGCGAAAGCTTTTTCAAACGATAAGACGGCTGCAACCCGCTCTCCCCACTGTCTCCCCGTTTTTCCGGGCGTGCCCCCGGCGGGTGGAGCATAGCGCTCCCCTCGCCCCGGTGGCGCGCCCTTGTCGTGGAAACGAGGGGAGCCTCCCATGTTCAAGCTGCAGATCCTTCACGCCTCCGATCTGGAAGGCGGCGTGGATGCCATCGAAAATGCACCGCACTTCGCCGCCATCGTCGACGCCTTCGAGCAGGAGGCCGAGGCCGACGGGGTCGCCTCGATCCTGCTGTCGGCCGGCGACAACTACATCCCCGGCCCCTTCTACAACGCCGGCGGCGACTTCGCGCTGAACGACACCTTCGAAGGCTTCTACAACGAGCTCTTCGGCTTGATCGACACCTCCAAGCTGGACGCCGCGATCGACACCAACGGCGACGGCTTCTTCGACAACGACGAGATCCAGGTGGCGATCGACCAGGGGCTGGTGACCTTCGACGAGATCTACACCACCGACGTCAACGGCGACGGCGCGAAGGATTACTTCGAGGAGATCGACAACTCCGAGGGCCGACTGGACGTCGCGATCATGAACGCGCTGGGCGTCGATGCCTCGGCGATCGGTAACCACGAGTTCGATGCCGGCACCGACCTCTTCGAGAACGCGATTAACTACGACAGCGAGGAAGGCAACGACCTCAGCCTCGGTCGCTACGGCAACGTCAACTACCTGCAGGAAGTCGACACGGCCGGTGTGCAGTTCCCCTACCTCTCGGCCAACCTGGACTTCAGCCAGGACTTCGACGTGGGTGAGCTCTTCACCAACCAGATCCTGAACGCCAGCACCTTCGCTTCGGACCTGCTGAGCGCCCGGGTCGACCCGGCCGATCCCTTCCAGGTCGGTTCCGACTCGAACGACGCAAAGATCGCGCCGGCCACCATCCTGACGGTCGACGGCGAGCAGATCGGCGTGGTGGGCGCCACCACCCAGCTGGTCTCGCAGATCTCCTCCACCGGCACCATCGAGGACGTCTCCAGCCCCGGCACCAACGACATGGCCGCACTGGCAGCCGTGCTGCAGCCGGTGATCGACGAGCTGACCGCCCAGGGCGTCGACAAGATCATCCTCACCAGCCACCTGCAGCAGATCGCGCTGGAGACCGAGCTGGCCGGCCTGCTGCACGGCGTCGACGTGATCATCGCCGGCGGCTCGGACACCATCCTGGCCGACGATAACGACCGTTTGCGCGCCGGTGACAGCGCCGCCGACAGCTATCCGGTCGAGACCACCGACGCCGACGGCAACCCCACCGTCATCGTCTCCACCGACGGCGAGTACAGCTACGTCGGCCGCCTGGTGCTCGAGTTCGACAACGCCGGCCACGTGAAGACCGGCAGCATCGACGAGGCCGTTTCCGGCTCCTACGCCACCGACGAACAGGGTGTGCTGGAGGTCACCGGCGAGACCGACATCGACGACGCCCTCGCCAACTCCGAGCTCGGTACGCAGGTCAAGAACCTGACCCAGGAGGTGACCGCCATCGTCACCGCGCTGGACGGCGACATCGCCGGCCGCTCCGAGGTCTTCCTGAACGGCCGCCGCGAAGTTGTGCGCACCGAGGAGACCAACCTCGGCAACATCACCGCCGATGCCAACCTCCATGCCGCGCAGCAGTTCGACGACGACGTCGTGGTCTCGATCAAGAACGGCGGCGGCATCCGCGCCGCCATCGGCGAGATCGTGGACAATGGTGACGGTACCTCCAGCCTGGAGCCGACCGCAGCCAACCCGGTCTCCGGCAAGGAAGAGGGAGAGATCAGCGAGCTCGACATCGACAACTCGCTGCGCTTCGACAACCAGCTCGTGATCGTGGAACTGAGCACCGCCGAGCTGAAGGTCATCCTGGAGCACGCGGTCGCGGCCACCGAGGCCGGCAACACCCCCGGCCAGTTCCCGCAGGTGGGCGGCATCCACTTCTCCTTCGACCCCACCGGCACGGCCCAGGTGCTGGACGCCGACGGCAACGTCGTCACCGCCGGCAGCCGCATCCAGTCGGCGTCGCTGGTCGACGAGAACGGCCTCACCACCCGCATCCTGGTCGAGGACGGCAAGGTGGTGGACGACGCGCCCAGCAGCATCAAGGTCGTCACCCTGAACTTCCTGGCCGACGGCGGCGACGGCTACCCCTTCCCGGCCTTCTCCGGCAGCGTCAGCATGAACATGGGCGAGCAGGAAGCCCTCTCGACCTACCTGACGGAGACCTTCCCGGCCAGCGGTGCGGGCTTCAACATCCCCGACACCGAGGCCGGCCAGGACGGCCGCATCCAGAACCTGGGCGAGCGCGGCGACACCGTCGATGCCCCGGTCGCCACGCAGGCCCTCTCCGCCACGGTCTACGCCGAGTTCGTCGGCGAGGGCGGCGAAGGTGCCTCCGAGGTGGTCGCGCAGGAGGACGGCAAGCTCTACGTCACCAACGGCGCGCTCGGCCGGATCGACATCTTCGAGATCCCGGCCAATGGCGGTAGCCAGCCGCAGGTCGCGGTTGCCTCGCTCGACCTGACCGGCCTGCCCGGCTTCGACGGCGTGCAGTCGGTCGCGATCAAGAACGGCGTAGTCGCGGCTGCCATCTCCATCGAGCCGGTCGAGGAAGAGGTCTTCGGTGAGACCACGATCCTGTCGCAGAAGGGCATTGTCGCCCTCTTCGATGCCCAGAGCCTGCAGCTACTCTCCACCGTCGAGGTCGGCAACCTGCCCGATCAGCTCACCTTCACCAAGGACGGCAACACCCTGCTGGTCGCCGGTGAGGGCGAGAAGAACGAGGATAGCGATCACGACGACAACCCGCTGGGCACCATCGCCCTGATTGACGTCAGCGATCCGGCGAACCCGGAGGCCGAGATCCTCGACTTCACCCAGTACAACGGTCTGGAGGAGGCCGCCCGCGAGGCCGGCATCCGCATCCGTCCCGACACCAGCTTCGGCCAGGACATCGAGCCGGAGTACATCACGGTCAGCCCGGACGGCCAGTACGCCTTCGCCAGCCTGCAGGAGAATAACGCGATCGCCAAGATCGACCTCTCCAGCGGTGAGATCGTGAAGATCTTCGGCCTGGGCACGCTGGACTACAGCAGCGAGAGCGCGCTCGACCCGCTAGACGACGGCAGCATCAACATCGAGAGCTTCGACAACCTGGTCGGCCTGCGCATGCCCGATGCCATCGCCGCCTTCGAGGTGAAGGGCGAGACCTACATCGCGACCGCCAACGAGGGTGATGGCCGCGGCGACGACGAAGCACGCGTTGCCGACCTGGTCGAGGACGGCCTGCTGGATCCGGCCTTGGAAGCCGACCTGCTGGCCAAGGGCCTGATCGACGGCGATGAGGACAGCGACGTCGGACTGGAGCGTCTGACCGTCTCCACCCTGGACGGCGACACCGACGGCGACGGCGACATCGACGTCCTGCACGCCTTCTCCTCGCGCTCCTTCTCGATCTTCGACGCCACCGGCAAGCTGATCTTCGACTCGGGCGACGACTTCGAGCGGATCCTGGCCGAAGTCGCGCCCTATCGCTTCAACGACGACGATGGCGGCGACGGTGAGAACCGCTCCGATGCCAAGGGGCCTGAGGCGGAGGCCGTCACCACCGGCGAAATCGACGGTCGCACCTATGCCTTCATCGGTCTGGAGCGCGATAGCGGCATCATGATCTACGACATCACGAAGCCGGCAGAGTCCTTCTTCGTGAACTACATCCCCGGCCGCTTCGTCGACTTCACGCCGGAAGACGAGGTCGCGGCCCACGGGCCGGAGGTCATCACCTTCATCCCGGGCTCCGAGAGCGAGAGCGGCAAGCCGCAGATCGCGGTCTCCTACGAGATCTCCGGCACCACCCTGCTTTATGACCTGGAGCTGACCCCGACGGGCAAGACCCTGGTCGGCACCAACGGTGACGACCTCCTGGTCGGCAGCAAGGGCGAAGACGACATCAACGGCCGGGGCGGCGACGACGAGATCTTCGCCCGTGACGGGGACGACAACGTCAGGGGCGGGTTCGGCGACGACCGCATCGTGGCGGCCGGCGGCGACGACGACGTCTACGGCAGTGCCGGACGCGACACCATTGGCGGCGGCGACGGCAACGACACCCTGATGGGCGAAGGCGGTCGCGACAGCCTGAACGGCGGCAACGACAGCGACGAGATCTTCGGCGGTCGGAACGACGACCTGCTGCAGGGTCAGCGCGGTGGCGACTGGCTCTACGGCGATGCCGGCGACGACCGGATCGTGGGCCATCGCGGCCAGGATCTGGAGGTCGGCGGCGCCGGAGACGACGCCCTCTTCGGCGGCGAGCACAGCGATCTGCTCTATGGCGGGAACGACGACGATCGGGCCTTCGGCGGTCATGCCCAGGATCAGATCTTCGGCGGCCTCGGCGACGATGCGCTCTACGGCGGGATCGGCAATGACGATCTCTTCGGTGGAGAGGGCGATGACAGCCTCGAGGGTGGCAGCGGTCTGGACTGGATTTCCGCCGGCAGCGGCAACGACAAGGCCTTCGGCGGCGACGGCTCCGACGAGATCTGGGGCGAGCGTGGCGATGACCTGCTGCGCGGCGGCAACGACGGCGACTACCTGAACGGCGGCGGCGGTGACGACACCCTGCGCGGCGACGGCGGCAGGGACGAGCTGGTCGGCAATGCCGGTGATGACTCCCTGTTCGGCGGCACCGGGCACGATCAGATCTACGGCGGGCTCGGTGACGACCTCATCTTCGGCGGAGCCGGCAACGATGAGATGATCGGCAATGCCGGCGATGACAGCTTCGCCTTCACCGGAGACTTTGGCGACGACGTCATCCTCGACTTCAACGCTGCCAAGGACGAGATCCTGCTTGGCGGGGCGCGCAAGGCCGATGTCTCGGCCGGCAGCGATGCCGACGGCGACGTCGTGCTGACCGTGGGTGCCGCCAACACCCATGGCACCATCACGCTCCAGGGCGTGACCGGTTTCGACCTCGACAGCATCGGCTTGCTGTAGACCTGGATCAAGCGGCCGTGGGATACCCCGCGGCCGCCTCACCTTCCCATCGGGCGCCCCGTCGCTACGGCAGGGTGCCCGCTTTCTTTAAGGCGATTATATACCTTGCAAACACCCACTCCCTATGGGAGCATTCCCGGAAATCGCCTAACCGGGAGGATGTGCATATGGAAAGTCCAGCCCAAAGGGACGTGGCTTACTTTTCGTTCACAGGGT
>JBJXHM010000006.1:0-369056 GCA_046233115.1 Rhodospirillaceae bacterium N.6G
CCTCCCCCCCCCCCCCCCCCCCCAGGGCCCGCCAGCCGGCCTGTAGCGGGTAGCCCAGCAGGAGAGCGATGACCGCCACCGCCGGAGCGATCAGGCCGGCCGGCCAGTCGAGGGCCCAGGCGGTCGCGGCCTCGATCGCGCACCAGGCGAGCGCCAGCGGCAGGATCGGCCAGCGCTTGAGGCCCGAGACCAGCAGCGCGTAGGCGACACTGGCGACAGCGGTCGGACCGGGCGCCAGCGCGAAGTGCTCCAGCCCCTGCCAGGAGCGGCCCGCGAGCGGGCCGATCAGCGGCTGCACCAGCAGCGCGAAAGCAAGCAGCAGCAGGCCTGCGGCCTGTGCACGACGAGTATAGGTCGGCCTCGACAGGACGACGGCCAGGATCAGCGCGGCCTCGGCCAGGGCACCGAGGGCGAAGTAGGCGGCGGCCCAGTTGATGGTCTGGTAACGGTCCCAGAAGAAGCCCCAGGCTACCAGCACCCAGGCAGCGGCCAGGGCCAGGCCGATAAGCCGTAGCCCGCGCCGCCGCCAGGCCAGGTAGAGCAGCAGCAGGGCGACAGCCGCCAGCGGGACCTGCGCCGGCCAGAGCGCCTGGTTGTAGAGCACGAAGAGGCGGAAGTAGGTCTCGGGCGCGAACAGCAGGAAATCCGAGAGGGAATAGCTGGACCAGTCCGCCATCACAGTTCCTCGACATAGCGCAGCATGGCGGCGCGCTCCCCGGCATCGGGCAGGCGCCCCAGGCCCGCGCCCATGTTCTCGCGCATGTGCGCCACCTGGCTGGTTGCCGGGATGACGCAGGTGACGGTCGGATGCGAGACGATGAACTTCAGCAGGAACTGGGCCCAGTTGGCGCAGTCGATCTCGGCCGCCCAGTCCGGCAGGGGGTAGGACTGGAGATGGTCGATCAGCCGGCCGCCGCGGAAAGGCCGGTTGACGATGACCGCGATACGGCGCTCTTGGGCCAGCGGCAGCAGGCGCCGCTCCGCCTCGCGGTCGACCAGGTTATAGGTGAACTGCACGAAGTCGAGCGGATAGCGCTCCATGATTCGCGCGAACTCCTGGTGCCGCCGCCCGTGCGAGGTGGTGATGCCCAGATAGCCCAGGCGGCCCTCCGCCTTCATCGCCGCCAGGGTCTCCAGGTGCGCCTCCCAGCCCAGCAGGTTGTGCACCTGTAGCAGGTCGAAGCGCGGCAGGCCCCACGCGGCCCGCGACTGCGCGATCTGCTCCGGCCCAGCCGCACCGGAGGAGGTCCAGACCTTGGTTGCCGAGAAGAGGCCAGGCTCCGGCCCCAGACGGGCCAGGCAGTCGCCGACCACGGCCTGCGAGGAGGCATACATCGGCGAAGAGTCGATCATCCCACCACCCGCCTCGAAGAAGGCGCGCAGCACCTCCAGTCGCTCAGCGCGCAGAACCGGGTCGTCGCCGACGTTGAAGGTGATCCAGGTGCCCATGCCGATCACCGGCAAGGCCTGGCCGCTGGAGGGGATCGGCCGGGTCCGCATCCCCAGCCCTGCCGACGCCCCTCCGGGCCCCAGGGCGGTGAGCGCAGCCGCACCCAGGGCCGCCAGCAGAAGACCGCGCCGTGCCACAAGCGCCGCCACTTTATGGGCCACCGTCGGGGTTGCCCAAGCGTTGAGATCGTCTTGCCTCATCGCCTTGAGTCTAGGCCCGGCTCATCCCTTGGCAAGGCACGAGCCGGTGAGGTCCTCAAGGGCTATTTCGGCGGCAGGGTCCGCAGGTAGGCGATGATCGCTGCCAGGTCCTCGTCCGTCATCTTGGCGTAGTAGCCGTAGGGCATCGGCGGCAGCATCGCCGTCCCGTCCGGCCTGATCCCGGTCGTGATCATCTGTTTGAGCTCGGCATCGCTACGATCGGCCAGGCCCGTCGGCGTGATGTTGGCCGAAACGCTGAGCCCCCAGGGTCCCGGAATCTCCAGGCCGCCGGCGCCGAGCTGGTTCTCGACATCGGGACCGTTCGGCCCCATCGGCGAGTGGCACTCGACGCAGTGCCCCAGGGGACCGGCCAGATAGGCGCCATAGGCCACCTGCTCGTCTCGCGAGACCTCCGGCACGCTCTCGACCGGTGGACCATAGGCGGGCGGTAGGGGAATGTTATAGGTCGACTTCGGCACCACGTTGTGGACCGGCTTCACCTGCCGCAGATAGGCGACGATGGCCTCGACGTCACGATCCGACATATGCCGATAGAGGTTGATCGGCATCGGCGGGCCGATGATCGTCCCGTCCGGCCGCCGCCCCTCGCGGATTGCCGTGATGATCTCCTGGTCGCTCCAGCGACCGATGCCGGTCTCGGGATCGGGCGTGATGTTGGGCGTGTTGGCGGTGAACTCCGGCACCGCGAAGAAGGGAGCCATCCCGGCCAGCTCCATGCCAGGGATGTCGCCCTCCGGCCCCTTGGGCGTGTGGCAGTTGCCACATGCCACCACCGTCTGCACCAGATAGGTGCCACGCTCCAGCGGCGTCTCGGCCTTTACTGCACCTTTCTGCGCCACAAAGGCGATGAATACTGCACCCACAAAGAGCGTTGCACGCTCTTTGTTCCAAAATCGGCACGCCTTAGAAAAGGCCGCGCCATAAAGATGCAACCCATACATCACCCTTCCGCCTTTCTTGCTTGGTCTTTAGGTCTCAGCGTCACAAATTTTAGAATCGATCCAATACTCAAAAGACTTCGCCTCATCGACGACTTTTCAACTGGATCTCTCTTAGGAATTTGCGCACAAAAGCGGCGGACTGTCATCTGGCAAAAAGGCGAGGCACGGCACGCGCCCCAGCCCCGACAGACGGTCGTCGGGCAAGGCCAAAAACGGCAATCGGCATAGGGGGCGATCCTAATGGATCGCTCCCCTGCCACACCACCCGGCATGCGGGTCCACGCCGGGTGGTTCGAGGAGTTGAGGTCAGGAGAGACGGGGTAGGCCCAGCTGGTCGGACCATTTCAGGTTCAAGACGACATTGAGGAGCAGGCCGCTGTTGCGCCACCAGCGCCGGCTGTTGGCCGCCACCCGCCGCGCTACCTCGGGGTTCGCCCCCAGTGCCATAAGTTCCCTGTAGATGGTCTTGCCGCGCTTCCAGTGTTTGAGTTGGATGGCTCTCACGCGGTGGCGCAGCCACTTGTCCAGGTCTCTGAAGACCCCTGGTGTCTGCGCCAGCCGGAAGTAGGCTTTCCAGCCCAGAACATAGGATCGCAAGCGCTCTGCTACCTCCTGCATGCTGCGCCCGCCGGAGCGACGGGTCAGGAGCCGGACGCGCTGCTTGAACGCCCGCAAGGCCTTGTCGGCGACCCTGCGCTTGATCACGCCGCCCGGGGCCACCCAGAAGGTGAAGCCCAGGAATCTGCGACCAAACACACTGCCGACCGCGCTCTTGGTCTCGTTGACCGTCAGGCGCAGCCTGCCATACAGCCGCCGCAGCATCGCCATCACCCGCTCGCCCGCCTTCCGGCTGCGAACGTAGACGTTCGCATCGTCGGCATAGCGCACGAAGCAATGACCGCGGGCCTCCAGTTCCTTGTCCACCTCGTCGAGCAGGACATTGGCCAGCAGCGGCGACAGCGGTCCGCCTTGCGGCGTTCCCATCACCCGCTCCTGGACCACACCATGGTCCATGATCCCGCTGTTCAGATAGGCTCGGATCAACCGGATGATACCGGCATCGCCGATCCGCTTCTGCAGCCGGTCGATCAGGATGTCATGGTTGACCCGGTCGAAGAACCGCTCCAGGTCCACATCCACCACGATCCGGCGGCCCGATTGCAGGTAGGATTGGGCCGCAAGGACCGCATCCTGCGCGCGCCGGCCCGGACGGAAGCCGTAGCTGTGGCTGCTGAAGCTCGGGTCAAGGATCCTTTGCAGCACTTGCAGCAAAGCCTGCTGGATCAGGCGATCCGTCACCGTCGGGATGCCGAGCTCGCGCTCGCCACCGCCCGGCTTGGGGATCGTCACCCGTCGTACCGGCTGTGGCCGGTACGTCCCTGCCAGGAGCTGGACCCGGATCTCGGGCCAAGCCGTGCGAAGCCGGGCGGCGGTCTGGTCGATGTCCAGACCGTCGACACCGGCAGCACCTTTGTTGGCCCGCACCCGCTTCCAGGCTCGCTGCAGGTTCTCTCGCGCCACGACAGCCTCGAGCAGGCCTGGCCCTGTGTCCTCCGCTTCATGACGCGGGCGGCCGGCTTCGTCGCTGCCCGGCCCGGAGACGGCTTCACCGCCTCCTACACCAGGCCGCCCCGCTGCCGCGGGCATCTGACGCCCTGCCGGGCGCATCGCCATGGACTCGAACACTCCTCCTCGTTGGGCCCTTCGCCCGCAAGACACCGCCGGCTACTATGGCCTCTGCTGACGTCTCGCTCCGGCTCGACACCGTCGCCCTTTCAGGCACAAGGCGAGATCTCCCCAGGTAAGGACGCACTCCTTCACTGCACCGCCGCCGGATCTACGCCGCTTCCCCTCGGTCACGAGAGCTTCGCGGTTCTTGGCCCGCTCGCCCTGGTCCGCAGCGCCTCCTATCCGATTCTTGTCCATCGGCCCGCAGCTTCGCTCCACGCTTCCTCCCCACACGAGGTCGCCCTCATGCAGTTGCGCTTCACTTCACTCGCCGTGACCAGCTCATGGTGGGACTTCCACCCACAAGACTGCGCCCATGCTGGGCGCACCGAAAAAAGGGGGAGCGAACGCTCCCCCCAGATCGCTGACAAACCCCGTCGATTTTCGGCGGGGTTCTTGCTGTTTGTGGGGTGGTTTGATCCGAGCCCGGGTCTTGAGCGGGTTCAGGCTGTTGATAGGGTCCTCGGCGCGAGCGTGAGGGCCATTTTCTTGATGTTCCGGGCGGTGGCGGCGAGCAGGCATTGGTCTGCGACGCCTTTGAGGCCTCTGAACCTGGCATAGCGGTGGCCGAAGAGTTGCTTGGCGTCGGCGAAGGAACGTTCGACGGTCTCCTTGCGGCGCCTGTAGACGCGCTTGCCCCAATCGGACAAGCGATGGGCGTCGGCCTGATCGCGTGCGTCCTGCCAGACATGGCGGGTAATGGTCCGCTGGGCATTGGCGTTGGTGGTGCAGGACGCGAGCAGCGGACAAGACCGGCAGTGCGTTGGATCGCTCTTGTAGTGTCGATAGCCGGTGCGGTCTGTGGTGGCGTAAGCAAGAAGCTGGCCCTCGGGGCAGCGATAGCCGTCTTGGTCGGGCTCGTAGCGAAAGGCCTTCTTGCGCATCATGCCCGGACGGGGCGGTGTTGGGTTTCGGTACCCGGTCACACCGAGGATACCGCGGTCTTCCAGGCCTTTGGCGATGCCGGCCGTGGCGTAGCCCGCATCCAGGCCGACCGCCCGGACGTCTAGGTCGAAGCGCTGTCGCTGACGGTCCAGCCGGCCGAGATAGACCACCGAGTCGTGCAAGCTGGCCGGTGTGGCATGGCTGTCGGTGATGATGCCGAAGCGGCCGTCGACGGTGCGATGGTCCAGGTAGAAGAAGCCCTTCGGCTTGCCCTCGCGGACCATGTAGCCGGCCTCCGGGTCGGTCCGGCTGATCTTGGTCTCCTTCTCCACGGGCTGGCGCGCCTTCGCCTTGAGCGGCTTCTTCCCGTGGGCCACTCGGTCTGCCTCGACGGCCTCGTCCAGCGCCCCCCAGTAGTCAGCCCGCGACTTGGCCACCACCGCCTTGTCGAAGCGGTTCTTGTTGGCGTTGGCCTTGAGATGCGTGCTGTCGGTATAGAGCACGCTGCCATCGACGAGACCGGCCGCGATGGCCTGCTCGACGATATGGTCAAAGATATCCTGGGCGACCGAACTGCCCCGATAGCGCCGGCGCCGGTTCTGGGACAGGGTCGAAGCGTCGAAGACCGGGTCGCTCAGCTTCAGACGCAGGAACCAGCGATAGGCGACGTTGACCTGGATCTCCCGCACCAACTGGCGCTCCGATCGGACCCCGAACAGGTAGCCGATGAACAAGGCCTTGAACATCAGCTCGGGATCGAGCGCAGGACGCCCGTTGTCCGGGCAGTAGAGGTCCGCGACCAGGTCGCGAATGAAGGAAAAGTCGATCACCGCATCGATCTTACGAAGCAAGTGATCCTTCGGCACCAGACCCTCGAGCGTCACCATCTCAAGGACCGTCTGCTCCGGCTCTGGCTTTCTCAACATACCATCTTGAATCTCAAAGGCCCGGCTCGCGCCAGGCCTTTGTCAGCAGTCTGGGGGGGAGCGAACGCTCCCCCTCTTTCCTGGTTCGGTGGCTCCGGCTAGCGTCAGACGCTGCCGAGATAGCCGTTCGCCGAGAGATAGGCGACGATGCTGTCGGCAGCCCGCTCGGCCGTCATCGACACCGTATCGATACGGATCTCGGCCACCTCAGGCGGCTCGTAGGGGCTGTCGAGACCGGTGAAGTTCTTGATCTCACCCCGTCGCGCCTTCTTGTAGAGGCCCTTGGGATCGCGCTCCTCGGCCACGTTCAGCGGCGTGTCCACGAAGACCTCGATGAACTCCCCTTCCTCCAGCAGGTCGCGGGCCATGCGGCGCTCGGCCCGGAAGGGAGAGATGAAGGAGACCATGGTGACCAGGCCCGCATCAACCATGAGGCGCGAGACCTCGGAAACGCGGCGGATGTTTTCCACCCGGTCGGCGTCGGTGAAGCCCAGGTCCTTGTTCAGGCCGTGGCGCACGTTGTCGCCGTCCAGGGTGTAGGTGTGACGCCCCATGGAATGCAGGCGCTTCTCCACCAGGTTGGCGATGGTCGACTTGCCAGAGCCCGACAGACCGGTGAACCAGAGCACGCAGCCCTTCTGCTGCTTCAGCTCTGCCCGGGCATGCTTGTCCACGGCGATCGCTTGCCAGTGGATGTTGGAGGCACGGCGTAGCGCGAAGTCGATCAGGCCCATGCCGACCGTGTTGTTGGTCATGCGGTCGATCAGGATGAAGCCGCCCATGGCGTGATCTTCCTGATAGGGCTGGAAGGCGACCTCGCGGTCGAGCGCGATGTTGCAGACGCCGATCTCGTTCAGCTCCAGGGTCTTGGCTGCGAGGTGCTCCATCGTGTTGACGTTGATCTTGTACTTCGGCGCGGCGATCTGCACCGAGGCGGTGCGGCTGCCCATCTTCATCAGATAGGGACGCCCCGGCAGCATGACCTCGTCGGCCATCCAGAGGATCTTGGCCTCGAACTGATCGGCAACCTCGGCCGGCTCTTCCCCCGTGCAAAGCACGTCGCCGCGCGAGATGTCGATCTCGTCCTCGAGCGTGATGGTGACCGACTGGCCCGCCACCGCCTCGTTGAGATCGCCGTCGTAGGTGACCACGCGCTGCACCCGGCTCTCCTTCGCCGAGGGCAGCACCTTAACCCGGTCGCCGGGGCGGACAACACCCGCCGAGATGAAGCCGGAGAAGCCGCGGAAATCCAGGTTCGGGCGGTTAACCCACTGGACCGGCATGCGGAAGGGCTTGCTCTGCTCCTCGTCGTCGACCTTCACGGTCTCCAGGTGGCTCATCAGGGTGGGACCGTGGTACCAGTCCATCCGCTCGCTGGGCTCGGTCACGTTGTCGCCCTGCAGCGCGGAGACCGGGATCGCCACGATGTTGGAGATGCCGAGCGGCTCGGCAAAGGCGCGATAGGCGTCTTCGATGGCGGTGAAGGTGTCCTTGGAGAAGTTCACCAGGTCCATCTTGTTGATCGCCAGCACCACGTGCTTGATGCCCAGCAGCGAGACGATGAAGCTGTGGCGACGGGTCTGAGTCAGCACGCCCTTGCGCGCATCGATCATGACGATGGCGAGCTGCGCGGTCGAGGCGCCGGTCGCCATGTTGCGGGTGTACTGCTCGTGGCCAGGTGTGTCGGCCACGATGAACTTGCGCACGTCGGTCGAGAAGAAGCGATAGGCGACGTCGATGGTGATGCCCTGCTCACGCTCGGCAGCGAGGCCGTCGACCAGCAGGGCGAAGTCGATCTCCTGGCCCTGCGTGCCCATCTTCTTCGAGTCGGCCTCGAGCGCGGCAAGCTGGTCCTCGAAGATCAGCTTGGATTCGTAGAGCAGGCGACCGATCAAGGTCGACTTGCCGTCATCCACCGAACCGCAGGTGATGAAACGCAGCAGCGACTTGTGCTCCTGCGACTTCAGATAGCCGGCGATGTCCTCGGCAATCAGGTCGGACTTGTGTGCCATTAGAAATAGCCTTCCTGCTTCTTCTTCTCCATCGAGGCGGCGGAATCGTGGTCGATCACGCGCCCCTGCCGCTCCGAGGTGGTGGTCAGCAGCATCTCCTGGATGATATCCAGCAGGGTATCAGCCTCCGACTCGATGGCGCCGGTCAGCGGATAGCAGCCCAAGGTGCGGAAGCGCACCGACTTCATCATCGGTTTCTCATCGTCATGCAGCGGCATGCGATCGTCGTCCACCATGATCAGGGTGCCGTCGCGTTCCACCACCGGGCGCACAGCCGCATAGTAGAGCGGCACGATCGGGATCTTCTGCAGATAGATATACTGCCAGATGTCCAGCTCGGTCCAGTTGGACAGCGGGAAGACACGGATCGATTCGCCCTTGGCCTTCCTGGCGTTGTAGAGGTTCCAGAGCTCCGGCCGCTGGCTCTTGGGGTCCCAACGGTGCTGAGCCGAACGGAAGGAGAAGACGCGCTCCTTGGCGCGGCTCTTCTCCTCGTCGCGCCGGGCGCCACCGAAGGCCGCATCGAAGCCGTACTTGTCCAGCGCCTGCTTCAGCGCCTGGGTCTTCATGATGTCGGTGTGCAGCGCCGAGCCGTGGGAGAAGGGACCGACCCCCTGTTCCACACCTTCCTCGTTGACGTGCACGATGAGGTCCAGGCCGAGATCCTTCGCGATGTTGTCGCGGAAGGTGATCATCTCCCGGAACTTCCAGGTCGTGTCGACGTGCATCAGCGGGAAGGGCGGCTTCGAGGGATAGAAAGCCTTCATCGCCAAGTGCAGCATCACGGCGCTGTCCTTGCCGATTGAATAGAGCATCACCGGATTGTCGCACTCAGCAGCGACCTCCCGGATGATCTGGATGCTCTCCGCTTCCAGACGCTGGAGATGGGTCAGATTTTTCATTGTCCAGTCCGACTAAGGGTCTTTCAAGAAGCTTCCGATGCCAGGCGATCAGGCGTCGAGCAGGCGAACATCCGGGCTGTAAGCGATGAAATGCGGGTTCTCGAAGCCGGGCTTGCCATAGCGCAAGGGCCCGCCCTCGGCCCGATCCACCAAGCCCCCGGCAGCACGTAGTACGGCGTGAGCGGCCGCGGTATCCCATTCCATCGTACGACCGAGTCGCGGATAGAGGTCAGCCTCGCCGCTCGCGATGAGGCAGAACTTAAGCGAAGAGCCGGCGCTCTTGAAGTCGGCAACGTTGTAGCGGCCGATATAGGCGTCGGTAGCGGCATCGCGGTGCGAGGCCGAGGCAACGACGGCCAGGGCGCCGTTGTCCGCCGCGCGCACCTTCAGCGGAGAGGTCTCGCCGGGCGCAGCCGGGTTGATCTCGCCGGATTCCTGCAGCGCGCTCTCGGGCGTGGCGGTCCAGAACAGGCGCTTCTTGGCCGGCGCGAAGACTGCGCCCATGACCGCCTGGTCCCCCTCGATCAGCGCGATGTTGACGGTGAAGTCGCCGCGGCCAGTGACGAACTCCTTGGTCCCATCCAGCGGATCGACCAGGAAAAAGCGCTCCTTGGCGGAGGCATCGTGCGTCTCGGAGCGCTCTTCGGTCACCACCGCAATCTCCGGGAAGGCAGCTTCCAGGCCTGCCACGATGATCTCGTCGGCAGCACGGTCGGCAATCGTGACCGGCGACTCGTCGGCCTTTGCCTCAACCGCTAGATCCTCACCGCCGAAGTACTTCATCGTCTCGGCGCCGGCCTCCACCACCAAACGCCGCATCACCAGGCCGATCGCCTCATAATCCATGCCGAGCTCGCTCCAAATTTTATTTCGCAGTTGCGAAAGAAGGACCTCTCATATGGGATTTCAGGCGTCTTCGCAATCTCGGGCACCAAAAGGCGAGACATTTTGACAGGGTTGTCGCAGCCTGGGTCCGGGGCTTCGTGCGCATCGGCCGACGAAGTCTGATAGCCTTTGACGTCACGACAGCAACACGTCACGACAAGAACGCGCCACGACAAGCCAAGCGGAGCCGCCGACCGTGCCCGATCCGATCTCCTGGTCCTACGCCTGGCCCTACTTCGCCCTGGCCTTCCTCGGCGGCTACCTGCTGGGCTCGCTGCCCTTCGGCCTGCTGCTCACTCGGGCCGCCGGGCTGGGCGACATCCGCAAGGTGGGCTCCGGCAACATTGGCGCCACCAACGTGCTGCGCACCGGCCGCAAAGACCTGGCCTTTCTGACCCTGCTGCTGGACGGCGGCAAGGGCGCGGCGGCGGTCGGGCTGGCCTTCTGGGTCGGCGGCTCGGAGATCGCGCCGATCGCGGGATTCGCAGCGGTCCTCGGCCATCTCTTCCCGGTCTGGCTCGGCTTTCGCGGCGGCAAGGGCGTGGCCACGACCCTGGGCACCCTGCTGGCGCTGGCCTTCTGGGTCGGCGTCCTCTCCTGCCTCACCTGGCTGCTGGTCGCCTTCACCACGCGCTTCTCCTCGCTGGCCGCGCTGGTCGCCATTGCCTTGGCACCGCTCTATGCCTGGATTCTGCCCTGGGGCTTCGGCCTGGACGACCTCGTCTCGCCCGGCCTCGGCGACCTCCTGTTTCGCGGCGACCTGCAGCTCATCCAGGTCACTGCGGGCCTGGCGGTGCTGGTCTGGATCCGCCACAGCGCCAACATTCGCCGTCTGCTCTCCGGCACGGAACCCAAGATCGGCGACAAGAAGAAGAACTGAGGCGGCGATTGACGCCTGCTGTCAGCGGCGCCTAGACTTCTCTCATATATTGAGAGACATGATATATGAACGCGTAAAAATGGAAAAAGGTCGTCCCCCGGAGCCGGACCGAATCGGCGAGCGCGAGCTGCTGGCACGCCTGCGCCTGATCCGCACCGATCACGTTGGTCCGATTACCTTCCGCCAACTGCTGGCCCGCTACGGCAGTGCAGAGGCTGCGCTAGAGGCCTTACCGGCGCTGGCCGCCCGTGGTGGCCGGCGGGCCGGGCTGACCCCGGCCCCCCTCACCCGGGCCGAGGCCGAACTCGGCAAGCTCCAGCGCCTGGGTGCTCGCTTCCTGGTCCTGGGTGAGCCCGGCTATCCGGCCGCGCTGGCGTCGATCGAAGACGCGCCACCCTTGCTGGCGGTGAAGGGCCGGCTGGACCTGCTCGAGGCACCGCCGGTCGCCCTGGTAGGCGCCCGCAACGCCTCCGGCAACGGACGTCGCATCGCGGCCGACCTGGCTGGCGGCCTGGTGACGGAGGGGCTCGTCGTGGTCTCCGGTCTGGCCCGAGGCATCGATGCCGCCGCGCACCGCGGCGCACTGGACGCCGGCGCCGGCACGAAAGATATGATCACGACCCTGGCCGTCATCGCCGGCGGACTCGACTCCGTCTACCCGCCGGAGCATCGCGCACTACAGGCCGAGGTCGCCGAGAAGGGCCTGCTGATCAGTGAGGCGCCGCTCGGTACCGAGCCCCAGGCCCGGCACTTTCCCCGGCGCAACCGGCTGGTATCGGGGCTCAGCCTGGGTGTGGTGGTGGTCGAGGGCGCGCCACGCTCCGGCTCGCTGATCACCGCGCGTCTGGCGCTGGAGCAGGGACGTGAGGTCATGGCGGTGCCGGGCTCGCCCCTGGACCCACGAGCCCAGGGGCCCAACGGCCTGATCCGCCAGGGCGCGACTCTGGTGCAGACCAGCGACGATGTGATCGACTGCATCCGGCCGCTCGCGGGTCGCCCGCTGCACGAGCCGGCGGGCGCCCCCTATCGCCTGGGGCCGGTCCAAGACCCTCCCGGGGAACCCGCTACGGAGGAGGCCGAAGCAAGCCGGACCGAGCTTCTGGAGCTCCTGAGCCCAGTACCGCTTGCTGTTGACGAAGTGGTTCGCCGGTGCCACTTCTCCCCCTCACTCGTCCAGAGCCTTCTGCTGGAACTAGAGCTGGCAGGGCGCCTGGAACGACAGCCGGGAAACCGCGTGGCATTGATCGCCTAGCCATCTTCGGCTAAGCGGGCAGCAGCAGGATGTGAGCGGCGAGCGCCAATCGCCCCCTCGCGCCGGTCCTCGTAACAGACGGTTGCGACCCGGATCAGCAGAGTTGGATCGGGATTCCAAAGCGCCAGGCAATGAACATCGTCGTCGTCGAATCGCCGGCAAAGGCAAAGACCATCAACAAGTACCTGGGCAAGGACTATCAGGTCCTGGCCAGCTTCGGTCATGTGCGCGACCTGCCCTCGAAAGACGGCTCGGTCCAGCCGGAGGCCGACTTCGCGATGTCCTGGGAGGTCGATGGCCGGGCCGAGAAGCGCCTGAAGGAGATCGCCGCCGCGGTCCGCAAGGCCGACAAACTGATCCTCGCGACCGACCCCGACCGCGAGGGCGAGGCGATCTCGTGGCACATCATGCAGGAGATGTCGAAGCGCCGCGCGCTCTCCGGCAAGGCGGTTGAGCGGGTGGTCTTCAACGAGATCACCAAGAGAGCCGTCACCGAGGCCTTCCAGCATCCGCGCGACCTGGACGAAAACCTGATCCAGGCCTACCTGGCACGCCGCGCGCTCGACTACCTGGTCGGTTTCACCCTCTCGCCGTTGCTGTGGCGCAAGCTGCCGGGCAGCCGCTCGGCCGGCCGCGTGCAGTCGGTGGCGCTGCGCCTGATCTGCGAGCGCGAGGCTGAGATCGAGGTCTTCCGGCCGCAGGAATACTGGACCGTCGACGCCGATCTACAGACCGCCGACAAGGCCGGATTCCGGGCCAGGCTCACCCACCTGGATGGCCGCAAGCTGGACCGCTTCGACCTCGGCAACGAGGCGACCGCAAAGGCCGCGGCCCGGCGCATCGAAGAGGCCAGCCGCTTTGAGGTCGCCAAGGTCGAGGCCAAGCAGGTCAAGCGCAACCCGGCCCCGCCCTTCACCACCTCGACCCTGCAGCAGGAGGCGTCTCGCCGACTCGGTTTCGGCGCCTCGCGCACCATGCGGATCGCCCAGAAGCTTTACGAGGGCGTGGACATCGGCGGCGAGACCGTCGGCCTCATCACCTACATGCGAACCGACGGCGTGCAACTTGCCGGCGAGGCGATCGCCGCGGCCAGACGCGTGATCGCCGCCGAGCACGGCGAGGCCTACCTGCCTCCCTCGCCCCGGCAATACAAGAGCAAGGCCAAGAACGCACAGGAGGCGCACGAGGCGATCCGTCCGACCGACCTCGGCCGCCTGCCGGGCAAGCTGCAGTCGGTCCTGGACAAGGACGAACTGGGCCTCTACCGCCTGATCTGGCAGCGCACCCTGGCCTCGCAGATGGCCAGCGCAGTCCTCGACCAGGTCAGCGTCGACGTCGACGTGGACGGCAGTGCCGCCACCCTGCGCGCCACCGGCTCCACCATCCGATTCGACGGCTTCCTGCGCCTCTACCGTGACATCCGCGAGGAGGACGAGAAGAGCGACGAGGGCGAGGCGCGACTGCCGCCTCTGAAGGAGGAGCAGGCGCTGGCGTTGCTGGGGGTGGTGAGCGAGCAGCACTTCACCCAGCCGCCGCCGCGCTACAGCGAGGCCAGCCTGATCAAGAAGCTGGAGGAGCTGGGGATCGGCCGGCCCTCCACCTACACCTCGATCCTGCAGGTGCTGCAGGACCGCGAGTACGTACGCCTGGACAAGCGCCGCTTCTTCCCGGAGGACCGCGGACGGGTGGTGACCGCCTTCCTCACCGCCTTCTTCAACCGCTACGTCGAGTACGACTTCACCGCCTCGATGGAAGAGCAACTCGACGACATCTCCGGCGGGCGCATCGACTACCTGAAGGTCCTGAAGGACTTCTGGGAGGCCTTTCAGGCCGCGGTGGACGGCGCCAAGGAGCTGCGCATCACCGACGTGATCGACACGCTCGACGAGGCGCTGGGGCCGCACTTCTTTCCGGCCGATTCCGCCCAGCCGGGCAAGGATCCCCGCCTCTGCCCGAGCTGCGGCGCCGGACGGCTGGGGCTGCGCCTGGGCAAGCGCGGCGGCTTCATCGGCTGCTCCAACTATCCCGAATGCAAGTACACCCGGCCGCTGAGCCTGCCCTCCGGCGACGAGGAGGCCGGCAACGGCAACAGCCCGCGCGAGCTGGGTATCGACCCCGAGAGCGGGCTGCCGGTCAGCCTGCGGGTCGGCCCCTATGGCCCCTACGTCCAGCTCGGCGAGGGCGAGAACGGCGCCAAGCCCAAGCGCTCCTCGCTGGCACGCGGCCAGGATCCAAACAAGCTGGACCTGGAGGCCGCGCTGGCGCTGCTGGCGCTGCCGCGCGAGGTCGGCGACGATCCGGAAACCGGCGAGCCCATCCTCGCCGCCATCGGCCGCTTCGGCCCCTATCTCAAGTGCGGCTCGATCTTCGCCAACCTCAAGGGCGATGACGAGGTGCTGACCGTCGGCCTCAACCGGGCCGTGACCCTGATCGCCGAGGCGCGGCAGAAGAAGCGCGACAACACCCGTGAGCTGGGCAAGCACCCAAAGAAGAAGAAGCCGGTCGAGGCCAGGCGCAGCCGCTTCGGCATCGAGGTGGTCTGCGGCACCGCCAAGGTGCGCCTGCCCAAGGGTACCGAGCTGGACGACGTGACCCTGGACCAGGCTGTCGCCCTGCTGGACGAGAAGGCCGAGAAGGACAAGGCGGCCAAGGGCAAGTCCTCGAGCGCCAAGAAGGCCCCCGCGAAATCACCGGCCAAGGCCAAGACCGCGACCAAACCCAAGTCCAAGAGCGCCAAGTCGGCAACCAAGGACGCCTCGTGACGAAGGACGGCTCGCCGAAGAGGGTCTTGCCGACGCGCGAGCAGATTCTGGACTACCTCCGCGACAGCGCCACGCCGGTGGCCAAGCGCGACCTGGCCAAGGCCTTCGGCCTGCGCGGCGCCGACCGCATCTGGCTGAAGGAGCAGCTACGCGCGCTGAAGGAGGAGGGAGAGCTGGAAAGCCACCGCGGCAAGCGGCACCAGCCGGTCGACCGCCTGCCCCCCGTCACCGTGCTCGAGGTCTCCGGCCAGGACGAGGACGGCGAGACCCTGGCAAAGCCTGCAGCCGGACCGGCCGCGGAGGGCGATCAGGGCTGGATCGTCTACCTGGCGCCCGACCGCGGCGGCCAGCCCCCCGCCGTGGGCGAGCGGGTGCTGGCCCGCCTGGAGCTGATTGGCGGCAAGCGCTATCGCGCCAGCATCATCCGCCGGCTCGGTGGCAGCCAGCGGCGTCTGGTCGGACGCTACGAGCGCGGTCAGCGCGGCGCCGCCGGACTGGTGATCCCGGCCGACCGCCGGGTGAAGGAGGTCTACCGCATCCCCGACGCCCACCGCCTGGGCGCCGAGGAGGGCGAGCTGGTGCTGATCGAGGCGCTGCCGGCCAGCAGCAGACCGGGCAGCCGAAGAGGACAGGACGAGGCCCGCATCCTGGAACGCCTCGGCGCCGGGGACAGTCCGCGCGCCTTCTCGCTGGTGGCCATCAACGAGCACGGCCTGCGCGACGTCTTTCCCGACCAGGCCCTGGCAGAGGCCGAGCGCGCCGAGGCCGTGGACCTGGGCGCGCGCCTGGACCTGCGCGGCCTGCCACTGGTCACCATTGATGGCGCCGATGCCCGCGACTTCGACGACGCCGTCTTCGCCGAGCCCGACAGCGACCCGACCAATCCCGGCGGCCATCGCCTGCTGGTCGCCATCGCCGATGTCGCCCACTACGTCCGCGCCGGCAGCGCGCTGGACGATGAGGCGCTGCGCCGCGGCAACTCCACCTACTTCCCCGACCGGGTGGTGCCGATGCTGCCGGAGGCCCTGTCCAACGGCTGGTGCTCGCTGCGCCCAGATGAGGACCGCCCGGTCCTGGTCTGCGAGATGTGGATCGACCGCGACGGCGCGCTGCTGCGCCATCGCTTCCAGCGCGCCTTGATGTGCTCGCACGCGCGGCTGACCTACGAGCAGGTGCAGGACGCACTGGACGGTTCGCCCGACGAGACCGCCGCCCCCCTGCTGGAGCCGCTGCTGAAGCCGCTCTACCAGGCCTTCGCGTCGCTGGAGCAGGCCCGTGCCGCCCGTGGCACCCTGGACCTGGAGATCGCCGAGCGCCAGGTGGTGCTGGCCGCCGACGGCAGCCCCAAGGCCATCGTCCCGCGCCCGCGCCTGGACAGCCATCGCCTGATCGAGCTCTTCATGGTGACCGCCAACGTCGCCGCCGCCGAGGCCCTGGAGGCCAAGCGCCAGGCCTGCATGTATCGGGTCCACCCACCGCCCGACCCGGCCAAGGTCGAGGCGCTGGGCGAGGTGCTGCGCGCGCTCGGCCTGCCCTTCGCCAAGGGCCAGCCAATCCGGCCAGCGCTCTTCTCCAAGGTGCTGGGCCAGGTCTCCGGCACCGCCGCGGCGCCGCTGGTGGGTGAGCTGGTGCTGCGGAGCCAGAGCCAGGCCTTCTACTCGCCCGAGAACGAGGGCCACTTCGGCCTGTCGCTGCTGCGCTACGCCCACTTCACCTCGCCGATTCGCCGCTACGCCGACCTCTTGGTGCACCGCGCGCTGATCGCCGCCTACGGCCTGGGCGACGGCGGGCTCGATCCGGATGAGCGCCCGCTCTTCTCCGAATGGGGCGAGGCGATCTCGCGCTGCGAGCGCCGCTCGGTGATGGCGGAGCGCGACACCCTGGATCGCTTCACCGCGCATTTCCTGGCCGGCCAGCTCGGCACCATCCAGCCCGGACGGGTCACCGGCGTCACCCGCTTCGGCCTCTTCGTGCGCCTGGCCGAGAGCGGCGCCGACGGGCTGGTACCGGTCGGAACCCTGCCCGACGACCGCTATGAGCACGACGAGCGGCTGCATGCCCTGGTCGGCCGGCGCTGGGGCGCAGTCTTCCGCCTGGGCGAATCGGTCATGGTCCGCCTCCGCGAGGCCGACGCGCTCACCGGATCGCTGATCCTGGAGCTGACCGAGGGCGAGGCCGGTCCCTCGCCTTGGCCCAAGAGCGCCGTTCCCAAGATCTCGGCCGACCGGGCCGGCCGGCGACCGCCGGTCTCCAGGCGCCCCAAGCGGGCAGGCCGCGGCAAGGCTGGCAAGGGCCGACGGCGCTAGCTGCGGCACCCCTTTACCGCCCGCACCTCATCTCGCCCACGCTTAACTGTGGCATTTGCGTGCTCATATGAGGACTGAAGGCAACAGTTCACCAACTTGTCATGGCCGAACCGGCATTCGGCCTCATTTTGGCCCTGGCAGATCTAGTTTCCGCCATAGGATGGGTTTAGCGTTTCCTGCCTGACGAGCGACCTTGAGGGCTCTCTTTGCCATGAACGATTCTTTGCGGGGGTGCAGCGGTTTGGCCGGCGGGTTGGCTGCCGGCATGGCACTCTTGTTGCTTGGCGCCTGCGCTGCCGGCGGCGACACGGCGAGCGCGCCGAGCGAAACATCTGCCCAGGTCTTTTCGGTCGGCTATGCCGATGTCGAGCGGGTCTACATCGACGACGTGAAGATCGACGATCTGGCACTGGCCGGTGTCGAGGGCCTCAGCCAGATCGATCCCGGCATCTCCATCGAGCGCCAGGGCAAATCGGTGCAGCTTGCGGTGCGCGGCGAGACCGCCGGTCTCTACGATGCGCCCAGCTCCCAGGACGTGACCGGCTGGGGCAAGCTGACCGACAGCGCAATCCGCACCCTGGTCGGCGCCTCGCCGGCCATCGCCAAGGCCGGCAGCGAGCGGATCTACGAGAGCGTCTTCGACGCCGTGGCCAAGAACCTGGACCAGTATTCCCGCTACGCCTCACGCAGCGAGGCACAGGAAAACCGGGCCAATCGTGACGGCTTCGGCGGCGTCGGCATCCGCATCGACGTGGTGGCCGAGGGCGTCATGGTCCAGCAGGTGATGCACGACACCCCGGCCGAGCGCTCCGGCTTGGAGGACGGCGACCTCATCGTCGCGATCAACGGCCTCGCCGCCGCCGG
Organism: Rhodospirillaceae bacterium N.6G; assembly: GCA_046233115.1. Lineage (GTDB taxonomy): Bacteria > Pseudomonadota > Alphaproteobacteria > Kiloniellales > JACOMY01 > JACOMY01. The sequence goes on from JBJXHM010000006.1 coordinate 18,015, forward strand.
CATCGAGCAGAGCGAGGCGGTGCGGCGCCTGCGCGGACCAGTCGACAGCGAGGTGGTCCTCACTGTCGACCGCGAGGGCCACAAGGGCCTGACCATTACCGTCATCCGCGACTTCATCGTGCCGCAGACCGTGACCTGGCGACGCCAGGGCGACGTCCTGATCCTGCGGGTCGAGGGCTTCAACCACGACACCACGCGAGCACTACAAATGGCGATCGTCGAGGCCGAAGAGGCCGCCGACAAGCCCTTCGTCGGCATGGTCCTGGACCTGCGCGGCAATCCCGGCGGCCTGCTGGACCAGTCGGTCAGCGTCTCCGACCTCTTCCTGGACCACGGTACCATCGTCACCACCCACGGCCGCCATCCCGACAGCCATCAGGTGTTCAACGCCCAGCCGCACAACGTGCTGCGCGGCCTGCCGATGGTGGTCCTGGTTAACGGCTACTCGGCCTCGGCTTCGGAGATCGTGGCTGCCGCACTGCAGGACAACCAGCGCGCCCTGGTGGTCGGCACCGTGAGCTACGGCAAGGGAAGCGTACAGACCCTGCTGCGTCTGCCCAACGACGGCGAGTTGACCCTGACCTGGGCCCGCTTCCACGCCCCCTCCGGCTATCCCCTGAGCGGCCGCGGCGTGCTGCCCGACATCTGCTCCAGCGGTGCCGCCTCCGCCACCGAGGTGCTGCTGAGTGCGCGCAACCAGCGCAGCCAGCCCTCGACCCAGCGCAGCATCATCGACGAGAAAAACTTGGCGGCCCTGGCCAGCTTCCGCAACCGCTGCCCGCCGGAGCGCCAGGAGACAGCGCTGGACGTCGACATCGCAGTGCGCCTGCTGCAGGACCAGCATCTCTACCGCCAGCTGATGAGCCGCAACGTCGCCAGCCTGGCCCACTAGGGCGCCGCGCCGGCATGACCACGTCTCCCGTACGGCCCCGCGATGCGGCCGGCCTGGTGCTCCTGAAACCGGGCCGCGACGGCCTGACTGTGCTGATGGGCCGGCGCCATCGCAAAGCGCGCTTCATGCCCGGCGTCCTGGTCTTTCCCGGCGGCTGCCTCGAGGCCTCCGACCATCGCCCCTCCGGCTTCCAGGAGGCCTTCCACCCGCCTCCGGAAGGCCTTGATGCCGCCAGCCGGCGCAAGCTGCCCGGCCTGCTGCGCTGCGCGCTACGCGAGACCTGGGAGGAGACCGGCATCCTGGTCGGCAGCAGTGGCCCCGCGCCCAAGACCGGGCCCGATGCCTCCCACTGGCAGGCCTTCGCCGAGCGAGGCCTGGTCCCGTCCCTGCAGCGACCGCGGCTGCTGGCCCGGGCGATCACGCCGACCCGTTCGCCGATTCGCTTCCACACTCGCTTCTTCCTGGCCGTCACCGACCAGGTTGTGGACGCCCGGCCGGGCGACGGGGAGCTGGACGATGTCTCCTGGATCCCGGTCGAGCAGGCCCGACAGGAGGAGCTGATCGACGTCACCCGCTTCGTACTGGAACGCGCGATCGGGCCCGGCGCCACCGATCCCGTGCCACTGTTCCACTACAAGGAGGGGGCGCACCTGATCGACTACGGCGGCCAGGACAGCCTCTGGCGCCGGATCGAACCGAGGCCGGCGGCCACCGGCACCTGATCTGCCGCGCCTGCCATGCAGCCGTCAGGCTTGACAGGCGAAGCAAAGCGCATAATGTCTCGCGCTTCGAGACACCCACCAGGCGGACGAGGACGAAGCGGTCGGCAGCAGGCAGCTCCGGCCCCCATCCGCGGCGGTAGAGAAAGTACAGAGCCATGGCCAAGCCCACGACCACCCTGATCAAACTCGTCAGCACTGCCGAGACCGGTTTCTTCTACGTGACCAAGAAGAACCCGCGCACCAAGACCGAGAAGCTCTCCCTGAAGAAGTACGACCCGGTCGTGCGCAAGCACGTCCTCTTCAAGGAATCCAAGATCAAGTAGTCGCGGCCGCGACGCCCCCTCGGCGACGCGCACGGACGCGGCCAGACCGCAGCCGGCGATGCGAATCGGCCTGGATCTCGGCGGGACCAAGATCGAGGCGGTCGCCCTGGATGCAGCGGGTCACTGCTGCTTTCGCAAGCGCATCGCGACCCCGCGCGACGACTACCTCGCTACCATCGAAGCCCTGGCCGGCCTGGTCGAGGCCGCCGAGGCGGACCTCGGTTGCCTGGCCACGGTCGGCGTCGGCATTCCCGGCACCATCTCGCCGGCCAGCGGCCTGGTCAAGGGCGCCAACTCCACCTGGCTGATCGGCCAGCCGTTGGACCGCGACCTCAGCCACCGTCTAGGGCGCGAGGTCCGGGTCCAGAACGACGCCAACTGCTTCGCCCTCTCCGAGGCCAGCGACGGGGCCGCCGCCGGCCACCGCCTGGTCTTCGGCGTGATCCTGGGCACCGGCGTCGGCGGCGGCCTGGTCTTCGAGGGCCGCGCCTGGCGCGGCGCCAACGCCATCGGCGGCGAGTGGGGCCACAACCCCCTGCCCTGGCCCGAAGCCGAAGAATCGCCCGGTCCCGACTGTTACTGCGGCAAGCGCGGCTGCATCGAGACCTGGCTCTCCGGCCCCGGCCTCGCCCGCGACCATCGCCAGGTCAGTGGCGAGGAGCTTTCGGGACCGGACATCGTGCGCCGTGCCGAGGCCGGCGATCCGGCAGCCGAGGCCAGCCTGGAACGCTACTGCGGGCGCCTGGCCCGCGCACTCGCCACCGTCATCGACATCCTGGACCCCGATGCCATCGTGCTGGGCGGCGGCCTCTCCGGTATCAAGCGGCTCTATCGGCGGGTGCCGGAGTTGCTGCAGGACTGGGTCTTCTCCGATCGTTGCGACACCCAGCTGCTGCCGCCCAAGCACGGCGACGCCAGCGGGGTCCGGGGCGCCGCCTGGCTCTGGCCGGCGGAGTGATGCTGCGATGACGGCCGGGGCCCTCTGCCGCGACTGCCTCAGTCCGGACCCGGGCCCCGGACCGCGCTGCCAAGCCTGCAGCGGGCGCCGCGTGCTGCGCCATGCCGAGCTGAACGACCTCTCGATCGCGCACATCGACTGCGATGCCTTCTACGCCAGCGTCGAGAAGCGCGACCGGCCGGAGCTGAAGGACAAGCCGGTGATCGTCGGCGGCGGCCAGCGCGGCGTGGTCTCGGCCGCCTGCTACACCGCCAGACTCTACGGCGTGCGCTCGGCCATGCCGATGTTCAAGGCGCTGAAGCTCTGCCCCGACGCCGTGGTGATCAAGCCGGAGATGAGCAAGTACAGCACCATCGGCCGGCACATCCGCCAGCTGATGCTGGAGACCACGCCTCTGGTCGAGCCGCTCTCCATCGACGAGGCCTTCCTGGACCTTACCGGCACCGAGGCCCTGCACGGCGGCTCGCCGGCCCGCACCCTGGCGGCGCTGGCGCTCAGGATCGAGCGGGAGGAGCGGCTGACCGTCTCGATCGGACTCAGCTACAACAAGTTCCTGGCCAAGATCGCCTCCGACCTCGACAAGCCGCACGGCTTCAGCGTGCTGGGGCGCAAGGACGCGCCGGCGTTCCTGGCGGGGCAGCCGGTGACCCTGATCTGGGGCGTGGGCAAGGCGCTGAACAGCCAGCTAGAGCGGGCCGGGATCCGCAGGATCGGCGACCTGCTCGACTTCGAGGAGGCGGAGCTGATGCTGCGCTTCGGCAGCATGGGCAAGCGGCTCTACGCCTTCGCCCGTGGCCAGGACCCGCGGCCGGTCTCGCCCGACTCGCCGGCCAAGTCGATCTCGGCAGAGACCACCTTCAACAGCGATCTGGAGTCGCTGGAGACCCTGGAGGGCGAACTCTGGCCGCTCTGCGAGAAGGTCTCGCGCCGCCTCAAGCGGGCGGAGCTGGCTGGCCGCGCCGCGGTATTGAAGCTGAAGACGGCCGATTTCCGGACCATCACCCGCCATCGCCGGCTCGACGATCCGACCCAGCTCGCCGCGCGCCTCTTCGAGGCCGGGCGCGACCTGCTGGCCCGCGAGGTCGACGGCCGCGCCTTCCGCCTGATCGGCATCGGCTGCGACGACCTCTGCCCGGCCCGCCTCGCCGACCCGCCGAACCTGCTGGAGCCCGACCGCAAGCGCAAGGTGGCGGTGGAGGAGGCCATCGACCGCCTGCGCGACAAGCTGGGCGACGACGCCGTCCGGCGAGGGCGTGGCTTCAAGCCGGCGGAGAAGCCCAAGAAGGCGTGAGCCCTAGAGCAGAAGTGGTCGTGATCCGCGTCACGCCTCCGGGTGCCGCAGCGCCAGAACGGCGTTGAGGCCGCCGAAGGCGAAGGAGTTGCTCATGACCGCGCCCACCTGCTGCTTGCGCGGCTCGTTGGGGATGTAGTCCAGGTCGCAGTCGGGGTCCGGCTCGTTGTAGTTGGCCGTGGGCGGCAGGATGCCGTCGTGCAGCGCCAGCACCGTCGGGATGATCTCCAGCCCGCCGGCGGCACCCAGGCCGTGGCCCAGCATCGACTTGCTGGAGGAGATCGCCAGCTTCTCCGCATGTGCGCCGAAAACGGTCCTGATCGCGCGGGTCTCCACCTGATCGTTGATCTTGGTGGCGGTGCCGTGGGCATTGATGTAGCCCACCTCCTCCGGCTTCAACCCGGCATCGGCCAGGCAGTCGGCGATGGCCTGCGACGCCCCTTCCGGCGAGGGCTGCACCAGGTCGCCCGCGTCGGCGGTGAAGCCGACACCGGCCAGTTCGGCATAGATCTTGGCGCCGCGCGCTTTGGCCTTCTCCCAGTTCTCCAGCACGACCACGCCGGCGCCCTCGCCAATCACCATGCCCTTGCGATCCTTGGAGAAGGGACGGCAGGTGTCGGGCGCCATGACCCGCAGCACCTCCCAGGCCTTCAGGCAGCCATAGGTGACGACCGCCTCGGTGCCGCCGGCGAGAGCCTGGTCGACCCGGCCGCTGCGTACCATCCAGAGCGCCTCGCCCAGCGCGTGGTTGGAGGAGGAGCAGGCCGAGGTCAGCCCGAAGGTGGGCCCGGTGATGCCAAGGTCCATCGAGACCTGGCTGGCCGCAGCGCTGGGCATGACCTTGGGCACGGTCAGCGGCGGCGCGCGGAAGGTCCGCTGGTAGTAAAGGCGGTGGAAGCCCTCGTCCAGGGTCGTCATCCCGCCCATCCCGGTGCCGATCAGGCAGGCGGTGCGCCGCCCCAGCTCGCCGCGAAAGGTCAGGCCAGCATCGGCCGCGGCCTCGCGGGCGGCGACGATGGCGTACTGCGAGAAGGGGTCGGTGAAATCCTCGACGCGCTCGTCCAGCAGGGCGGCCGCATCGAAGCCCTTCACCTGGCCGGCCACCTTCACCATCAGGCGCTCGCCCTCGATATCGACGAGCGGCGCAATGCCGCTACGGCCGCTGCTGAGCCCGGCCCAGGTGCTGGCGACGTCCAAGCCCAGGGCCGAGACGCAGCCGAGCCCGGTAATGGCAACACGATGCATGGAGGTCAGCTTGCGCTCGCCGTCTTCTCGGAGACCAGGTTGGCCACCGCGTCGGTCACGTCGCGCAGGGTGGTGAGCTGAAAGTCGTCCCCTTCCTGCGGCACGTAGATGTCAAAGGTCTCCTCGATCTGGAAGATCGTCTGCATCAGATCCACCGACTGGATGTTCAGGTCTTCCAGCTTGCTGTCCAACGTCAGGCTGTCACGGTCCAGACGGCATTCCTTAGCAACGATATCCAGAACCTTGGTCTCAATCTCGGTCATGGCCTCAGCCCTTCTCCTTACCCTGTCCGGCCAACCGCGCCTCGACCGCCGCAAGGCGCCGCTTCAAATCCACCGTATCGCGAATGATACGCCCCAGCCGTCCAACCGACATCCACTCGTTGAACTTCCGATCCTTGCGATCGGCCGGATAGCCGATCCAGATTTCGCCGTCCGGAATGTCCGCTCCGACGCCGGCGGCCGCCGCCACCATGGCATTGTTACCGATCTTCCTGTGATCGGCGATACCGGCCTTGCCGCCGACCACCGCGCCGTTACCCATCTTAACACTGCCCGAGAGCCCAGACTGACCGGACATCAGGCAATCCGACCCCACCTGGCAGTTATGGCCAATTTGCACCTGATTGTCGATCTTGCTCCTGGCGCCGATTCGTGTCGCGCCCAAGGTTGCGCGGTCGATCGTCGTATTGGCGCCGATCTCGACCTCGTCCTCCAGGATCACGGTGCCCATGGAGGGCATGCGGATGACCTGGCCGTTCTCGGTCCGGACCTTGCCGTCCATCGGCTGGGCCAGCTCGATCGCGTTGGGTTCGCGGCTGACGTAGCTGAAACCCTCGGCGCCGATCACCGCGTTCGACTGGATCACGACCCTGTCGCCCAGCACCACGTCCTCGCCGATGCGCGCGCCGGCATAGAGCGTACACTCCGCGCCAAGCCTGGCCCCGCGCGAGACCGTCACCTGGCTCAGCAGCCTGGAGCCCGCACCGACCACCGCGCCAGGGCCGATGACGCAGAGCGGCCCGATCGAGGCGCCCTCGCCGATCTCCGCGGTCTCGTCGACCACGGCGCTGGGATGAATGCCTGCAGCGACGAAGCGCTTGGTCTCGAAAAGCTGCAGCAGCAGCGCGAAGGAGACCCGGCCACGCGGGCTCACCAGATAGGCACGCGGCCCTTCCGGCCGGTCCTGGCCTTGCTCCACCATGACGGCGGCCACCGGCTTGCCGGCTACGGCACGTTCGGCGCCGGGCGTGAAGGCGATGATCAGGTCCTCAGGCCCCGGCGTCTGGCCCGGCGAGGTGATCCCGCTGATCTTCACGCCGGCGTCGCCGACCAGCTCGCAGCCGATGCGCGCGGCGATGTCGCTGATGCTGTAACCCATGATCTCTCTGTCCGTCGCGATTCTGCTGCGCACATAGCAGTCCTGACCGCCGTTTCAAAGCCTCGGCGCACGCGCAGCAGTGTTTCCTTGGCCTTGGGTCTCCTAGAGGTACGCCATCGGTGGCGCCGGAAAACCGCCCAGGTCGCGCTCCAGTGCCGCTGCGATCTGGAGTACCCGCCCCTCCTGGAAGCGCGGACCGACAATCTGCATCCCAGTCGGTAGCCCCTCCGGTGAGAGCCCACTGGGCACCGAGGCCACCGGGCAGGCGCTCACCAGGTTGAAGATCGCGGTCAGGTCCATGCCGCAATAGCGACCGGCTGCGTCGACACGGTCGAAATCGGCGTCGCGCATCTCGACCGGCGGCGCCGGGACGCTGCAGGTGGGGCAGAGCAGCGCGTCGAATTCGAACAGCCGCTCGCTGAGCAGCTGCCAGAACTCGCAACGCAGGATCTCGATCTGCTTCAGGCGCGAGGCTGGAAGCCGGCGGCCGATCTCGATCAAGGTGACCACGTCCGGGTCCATCTCCTGTCGGTGATCGTCCAAGTAGCGGCCGAAGAAGGCCTCCATGAAGACCGCCCAGAGCTCGCCCCAGGCCTCCACCAGGTGGCGCCCCAGCGGCAAGTCGATCGGCACCACCTCAGCGCCCAGGCGGCGGAGCCGCTCCGCTGTCGCCTCCAGGTTGGCCGCGACCGAGTCTTCGATCGCGTAGAAACCCAGATCCGGCGAGAGCGCGAGCCTGAGGCCGGCGATGGGCTGGCCGATGCACGCGAGGTCGGCAGTTCCCGGAAGCGAGGAGATGTCCCGGTCATCCGCCCCCTGGCAAACCTCCAGGAACAGCGCCGCGTCGGCCACCGTTCGCGCGAGCGGACCCAGGTGCGACAGAGTTTCCAGCTGGCTCGGCAGATACTCGAAGGGGATCCGCCCGAAGCTGGGTTTTAGTCCGACCAGGCCACAGAGCCCTGAGGGGATGCGAATCGAGCCGCCCATGTCGGAGCCCTCGGCCAGGGGCACGCAGCCCGAGGCCACAGCCGCCCCCGAGCCGCCGGAGGAGCCGCCGGGCGTGCGGGTCGGATTCCAGGGATTGCGGGTAATGCCGAAGAGCGGGCTGCGGGTGAAGCCGGCATGCGCGAACTCCGGCGTGGTGGTCTTGCCGATCAGGATGGCACCCGCCGCCCGCAGGCGCCCGACGATCACCGCATCCTCCTCGGAGATGCGGTTCGCGAAGACCTTGGAGCCTGCGGTGGTGCGCTTGCCGGCGATCGGGGTCAGGTCCTTGATTGCCACCGGCACGCCCAGCAGCGGCGGCAGGTTGACGCCGGTCCGGTAGCGCGCCTCGGCCACTGCCGCGGCCTCCAGGCTCTCCTCGGGATAGAGGTCGCAGAAACAGTTGAGGTGGGGATTGACCGCCTCGATCCGCTGCAACGCAGCGGTGACGGCCTCGACCGGGGAAAGGCTGCGGTCGCGATAGGCCTTCCGCAAGGCGGTGGCACTCAGCCTGTGATAGTCGGGCAAGGCAGACCTCTCTTGGTGGTGGCAGCGCCGGAAAGCCGGGTCGACGCGCGGGTCCCAAGCCTGCCGAGGGTGACGATAAGATGGCAACAGCCATTCGCTAAACTCTTGTCCATTTACCGCCCCCGATGGTTAAGCTCAGGCAACTCCAGCCAGAACGAGGAACAGCACGATGACCGCCGTTGCCGTTGCCAAGCAGAGCATGATGAGCGAGGCCGAGCGTCAGGCCCGACTGGACCTGGCGATCCTCTACCGGGCCTTCGTGCACTTCGGATGGACCGACCTGCTCTACACCCACATCTCCGCCCGTCTTCCCGACCAGCCCGACTGCTACCTGATCAATCCCTACGGCCTGATGTTCCAGGAGGTCACGGCCGGCAACCTGATCAAGGTGACCCTGGACGGCGTGGTCATCGGCGGCGACTACCCGACCAACCCGGCCGGTCACGCCATCCACTCAGCCGTTCTGGCCGCACGGCCCGAGGTGAATTTCGTCGCCCACACCCACACCCGCGCCGGCATCGCCGTCTCGGCGATGAAGTGCGGTCTGATGCCGCTGTCCCAGCAGGCCAACGAGATCCGCAAGGAGGTCGCCTATCACCTCTACGACGTGGTGACCGAGGAGGCCGAGGAGTGTGCCCGCCTGGCCGCGGACCTGGGTGACAAGTACCTGATGATCCTGAACAACCACGGCCTGCTGACCTGCGGGCGCAACGCCGGGGAGTGCTTCTACTACCTCTATGTCCTGGAGAACGCCTGCAAGGTCCAGGTGGACGTGCTCTGCGCCGGCCAGGAGGTGATCCTGCCCAGCGAGGGCGCGCAGGACCGCGCCAGCCTCTGGGGCCGCCCCGGCGCCGAACCCGGCAAGGAGCGCGAGTGGGCCGCGCTCACTCGCCTGATCGAGAAAGTTGCCCCGGACTACAAGACCTTCTGACCGGGGCCCCGATCACCGAATGCAAGAACCAAGAAACAACCCTGGGAGGTAACGCCATGCAGAGGCTCCTACGCCCCCTGTCCCTCGCCGCCGCCGTGCTGCTGCTCCTGGCAGCGCCCGGCGCCCGTGCCGAGGTGCTGAAGTCCGGTGACGGTCTGCAGCCGGGACTGGCGGTCTGTTACATCAACGCCATGGTCCGCCACGTTGACCAGATCTACGGCTGGCTGGAGGACCGGGACTGCAAGCCGGGCGACCCGATCAAGAAGCTCAATTACCGCTCCGGCAAGGGCAAGGTGCTGACCAGCCGCTGGTCCGAAGGCGTGCTGGCGAACATCACCGGCTACATCCACCTGGAGCAGGCCGGCGACTATGTCTTCGCCTTCGAGTCGAACGACGGCGTCAGGCTCAGGATTGACGGCCTGCTGGTGGTCCAGGACCCCGACGTGCACAAGGACCGCTTCTCGGACCTCGGCACCTTCCATGTGAAGGAGCCGGGCTGGTACCCGCTGCTGATCCTCTATTTCGAGCGCAAGAACACCTCGACCCTGCGCTTCTACTGGCAGCCGCCGGACAGCACCGCGGACACCATGCCCCTGGTCCCGGCCGAGGTGCTGGCGCACAAGTAACCCTGGGGCGAATCCAGACAGGAAAAAGGGCGATGCCGAGTACCCGGCATCGCCCTTTTCTTTGGCAGAACGGACCCGATTTAGCCGAGGTTCTCGGCAGCGAAGTTCCAGTTCAGCAGCTTGGTCACCACAGCCTCGGTGTAGGCCGGGCGGCGGTTCTGGTAGTCGATGTAGTAGGCGTGCTCCCACACGTCGATGGTGAGCAGCGGGGTGCCGGAACCGGTCAGCGGGGTCTCGGCGTTCGGGGTCTTCTCGATGACGAGCTTACCGTCCTTGAGAACCAGCCAGGCCCAGCCGCTGCCGAACTGCGTGTTGCCGGCCGCCGCGAAGTCCTTCAGGAACTGGTCGAGACCGCCGAGATCGCTGTCGATCATGTCCTTCAGCTTGCCGGTCGGCGCGCCGCCCTTGGCGGAGAGACAGTTCCAGTAGAAGGTGTGGTTCCAGATCTGGGCCGAGTTGTTGAAGACGCCGGCATTGCCTTCCTTGGCGCTCTCCTTGATCACCTCCTCAAGGGAGAGATCGGCGTACTTGGTGCCCTCGACCATCTTGTTCAGGTTGTCGACATAGGCCTTGTGGTGCTTGCCGTGATGGAAGCTGAGGGTCTCGGCGGAGATCACCGGCTGGAGTGCGGTATCCTCGAAGGGAAGTGCCGGAAGTTCGAAGGGAGCGGCCATGAGCGTCCTCCTTTTGGGGGTATGCCGGATAGAGCGAGATCCGGGCAGATGGATCCACCTGCCGCGAGGACCTGCCAACAAAGACAAGAAGCTAGAGCGAAGCGGACAAGCCGGGTCGCCCCAGAGGGTGCGCAAGGGCCTACCGTTCGCCGTTCGACCGCTGCCTGCGTCGCCGCAGGGCCACGATAGGTCGGCCAAGGCTCTCACACCCTGTCTGCTACATAGAGCGAGCAGGTCGCCATTGCCAGTCTAAAGCAACGCTATTGTTGTTTTTTTATGGGCCGAGATCGGTCCCTGCCGGCGTCAGCCCGCCCGCCGACAGGTCGCCCCTAACGGCTGGACTCGAGATCCCGGTAGGCTGGCTGAGCCCGCGCGAAGCCCTGGAAGGCATCCAGCAGCCTCTCCACCCAGCCGTCGATCGCACTACCGGGCTCCACCAGCTGACGGCTGCTGGCGACCCTGGCCCACTGGAAGGCACCGAAGACGACATAGTCGCCGTAGTCGGGCGCCTCGCCGCCGAGGAAAGGGCTCTCGGCCAGGCTCGCTTCCAGCGGCGTCAGGCTCCGCCGCAACAGGCCAAGGGCGGTCTCGGGATCGGCGACGAGGTCTTCCAGAGGCTTGCCGAAGCGTCCGAGCGTGCGTTCCCGGTAGTAGTCCTGGTCGACCGCGGCCAACCGGGGAACCATCTCGCCGGCGACGACTCGGAATACGAGCGGGTGCAGATTTGAAGTCGTCCAGTGGTCCAGGAAACGCACCTTGGCCCGCACGGCAGCATTGCCGAACAGCGGCCGTCGAGCAGAAAAGCGATCGTCCAGATAGACGGCGATCTGCCAGGAGTCCCGTAGCCAACGGTCGCCGTCGACAAGCACCGGCACGGTGCCGCCGCCGGACCTGGCGATACGCTCCTTCTCCACCGCACGCCAGGCGATCGGCTCGAAATCGAGCCCCTTGTGGGCGAGCGCCATGCGGGTCCGCCAGCAATAGGGGCTGGGCCGAAAGCGCGCGTCGGCACCCGCGACTTCATAGAGCTTCAAGGACAGGATGGCCTCCTGCGATTCTCCCTACAGACAGAGGCCCCAGCCGGCCCAGCTGCTTCGCGCTTGTGGGCACGCTCCGCTGAGGCTATGCCGAGATCAAATCACGGAACCTGGAGGAAACGAAGCCAGATGACGAGCAGCAGCGGCGTCCCGATGACCCCTCTGGTAGACAGCCTTCCGGCCAGCGTGCCCTTCGTCGGTCCGGAGGCCCAGGAACGCCAGCTCGGCCGGCCGTTCCGGGCGCGCATCGGCGCCAACGAGAGCGTCTTCGGCCCCTCCCCCAAGGCCGTCGCCGCGATGCAGGGCGCCGCCGCCGAGGCCTGGATGTACGGCGATCCGGAGTTCTTCGAGCTGCGCCAGGCGCTGGCCCGCCACCACGGCGTGACGCCGGAGGCAATCATGGCCGGCGAAGGCATCGACGGCCTTTTCGGCTACACCGTCCGGCTCTTCGTCGAGCCCGGCGTCACCGTGGTCACCTCGCTGGGCGCCTACCCCACCTTCAACTACCACGTCGCCGGCTTCGGCGGCCGCCTGGCGACCGTGCCCTACCGCGGCGACCACGAGGACCCCGAGGCGCTGGCCGCGGCGGCGCGGCGCGAGGGCGCGCGCCTGGTCTTCCTGGCCAACCCGGACAACCCCATGGGCTCCTGGCTGCCGGCCGAGCGCATCGCCGCGCTGCTGGAGGCCCTGCCCGACGGCTGCCTGCTGGTCCTGGACGAGGCCTACAGCGACTTCATGCCGGCAAAGGCCCTGCTGCCGCTCGACACCAGCCGGCCGAACCTGCTGCGCTTCCGCACCTTCTCCAAGGCGCACGGCCTGGCGGGCCTACGCGTCGGCTACGTCATCGGCGAGCCGGAGGTCATCAACAGCTACAACAAGATCCGCAATCACTTCGGGCTGGGCCGCGTGGCCCAGGCCGGTGCGCTGGCAGCGATCGAGGACCAGGAGCATCTGGCCCAGGTGGTGACGCAGGTCGCCGAGGCACGGCGCGAGATCGGGATCATCGCCCGGGCGAGCGGCCTCCAAGCCCTCCCCTCGGCCACCAACTTCGTCGCGGTCGACTGCGGCCGCGACGGCGCCTACGCCAGGCGGGTGCTGGCGGCTCTGGTGGCGCGCGGACTCTTCGTGCGCATGCCGGGCGTGGCGCCGCTGGACCGCTGCATCAGGATCTCCGCCGGCACCCCCGACGACCTGGCGATCCTGGCCGAGGCGCTGCCGGAAGCGCTCGAAGAGGCGGCAGGCTAGCTCGCCGCCGCGTCCAAACCCATCTGCCAGAAGCCGACCTCAAGCTGAGTGGCCTGGCGGAAGGTCTTGGCGAGCTGGGGAAAGCGGGCACCCTGCTCGGGCGCCGGCCCGAAGCGTCGCTCGGCGGCCGACTGCAGCAGGGTGACGGCTGAGAGGCCGAGCTCCTGGTACTCCTCGCCGCCGTAGGCCTCGATCCAACGCCAGTAGGGATTGCCCTCGCGGCGGGTCGCCGAGTCTTCCAGCAGGCGGCGCCCGATCTCGGCATAGCCGACGGCGCAGGGGGCCAGGGCCACCAGCAGGTCCAGGAAGTCACCGGCGAGCCCGCGCTCCAGGACGTAGCGGGTGTAGGCCAGGTTGGCCGGATCCTCCTCGCTGGCCAGGATCTGCGCTTCCTCCAGCCCCCACTCGCGGCAGTAATCGATGTGCAGGCTGAGCTCCCCGTCGAGGATGGCGGAGACGGCCTCCTGGCAGTGACGCATCTCCTCCACCGTCTCAGCCTTGTAGACGCCCAGCGCATAGGCGCGCGAGAAGTGGATCAGGAAGATATAGTCCTGCACCAGGTAGTGCCGAAAGGCGGCCTCGGGCAGACTGCCGGCGGCCAGGCCCCGGACAAACTCATGGTGGCTGTAGGCCTGCCAGACCGCGCCGGCCTCCTGCCGCAGGGCGCCGAACAGCGGCCCCGCCTGGCTCAAGCTGTCGGACATGGGCCCGGCTACTCGACCAGCAGGTTGCGGGTCTCTTTCGGCAGGGCGACGACCAGACCGTCCAGCTCTTCGGTGATGATGATCTGGCAGCCCAGCCGCGAGGTCGAGGTCAGGCCGAAGGCGAGGTCCAGCATGTCCTCCTCATCCTCGGTGATCTCCTCCAGGTTGTCGAACCAGTCGCGTTCCACGATCACATGGCAGGTGGAGCAAGCCATGGAGCCCTCGCAGGCGCCTTCGATATCGACGTCGTTGCGGTGCGCGATCTCCAGGACCGAGAGTCCGATCGGCGCATCCACCTCCTTGCGGGTGCCGTCACGCAGGATGAAGGTCATCTTTGGCATTCGTCTGTAAACAACCTCTTCTCAAGATCCGGTTCGCGTCGTGCTTGCTTGGGGGCCAGCTAGTAGGCGAGCCTCACGCCGCTGTCCAGGTTTGTTGTTCGGGCTTGCTATGCTGGCCTGCCTTCCGGCACCAGCAGTGCGTTCACCGCCTCCGACAAGCGGGCGGCGGCCCTGTCCACATCGGCTTCGCCGGTCGGCCGGCCGAGCCCGATACGCAGGCTGGCGCGCGCCAACGCCTCGTCCAGCCCGATCGCGCGCAGGACATAGGAGGGCTCGACCGAGGCGGAGCTGCAAGCCGAGCCGGTGGAGAGCGCCAGGTCCGGAACCGCGCGCAGCAGTGCCTGCGCATCGATGCCCGGAAAGGTCACGTTCAGATTGCCCGGCAGGCGCAGGGTCTCGTGCCCGTTGAAACGGACCTCGCGCACGCCCTGCTGCAGGCTACGGCGCAGACGATGCTGCAGACCCCAAAGCCGTTCGCCCTCCGCCGTCATCTTCCCGGCCGAGAGGGTCGCGGCCTTGCCGATACCAACGCAGAGCGCCGGCGCCAGGGTGCCGGAGCGCAGGCCCCGCTCCTGCCCGCCGCCGCTGAACAGCGGCTCCAGGCGGATCCGCGGGCGGCGTCGCACGAAGAGCGCGCCGATGCCCTTGGGGCCATAGATCTTGTGGCCGGAGAGCGAGACCAGGTCGAGGTCCAGCGCGCGCACGTCGAAGGGCACCTTGCCGGCCGCCTGGGCGGCGTCGCTGTGCAGCCAGGCGCCCTTGGCGTGGACGATCTCGGCGATCTCGGCCAGGGGCTGCAGGGTGCCAATCTCATTGTTCGCGGCCATCACCGAGACCAGCGCGGTCTCCTCGTCCACCGCCTCGGCCAGGCGTTCCAGGTCGACCAGGCCATCGGGGCCGACCGGTAGGATCGTGACCTCGACATCCTCGACGGCCAGCGCGCGGGCGCTCTCCAGCACGCACTTGTGCTCGCTGGCCAGGGTCACGACCTTGCGCCGCCCCAGTTGCTTGCGGAAGCGGACAGCCCCCTTGATCGCCAGGTTGTTGGCCTCGGTGGCGCCGGAAGTGAAGACGATCTCGCGCGGCTCCGCGCCGATCAGAGCGGCAACCTCGGTACGCGCCGCCTCCACCGCCTCCTCCGCCTTCCAGCCATAGGCGTGCTCGACGCTGTGCGGGTTGCCGAAGATCTCGGTGAAATAAGGCAGCATGGCCTCGACCACGGCCGGCTCGCAGGGCGTGGTGGCCTGGTAGTCCAGGTAGATCGGCAGGGGCGCGTCGTTGCGCGTCGGTTCGGTCATGATCAGGTCTCTCTCAGGCGACGCGGCGCCCTTCGGATTTGGTCGCCGCAGCCAGCGCCTGCAAGCCCCTGTCCACATCCTCGGCCAGGCTGGCCCAGCCGAGCGAAAGGCGCAAGGCCCCCTCGGCCAGCTCCGGCGCCACCCCCATGGCGGTCAGCACTGGGCTGCGCTCCACCTTGCCCGACGAGCAGGCCGAACCGGAGGAGAGCGCGACACCGGCGAGGTCCAGCGCGATCAGCAGCAGCTCCGCCCGTCGGCCCGGCAGCGAGAAGCAAGAGGTGTTGGCCAGCCGCGGCGCCGAGGCCCCGTGCAGCACGGCATCCGGCACCAGGCTCAGGAGACCGGCCTCGAAGCGGTCGCGCAAGCCGGCCAGGCGCACCTGTTCCGCCAGGCCCTCGGCCAGAGCGGCACGGGCAGCGGCGGCGAAGCCGGCGATGGCCGGCACGTTCTCGGTCCCGGCTCGCAGGCGGCGCTCCTGCCCACCGCCGGCGATCAGCGGCACGAGCGGCGCCTCGCCGCGCAGGATCAACGCGCCGACGCCCTTGGGACCGCCCAGCTTGTGGGCCGAGAGGCTGACATAGTCGGCCGCCGCCCAGGTCTCGGCCGCCAGACGCCCGGCGCCTTGCACGGCATCGCAATGCAGGCGGCCGCCGGCGGCATGCACCCGCTCGGCCGCCTCGGCGACCGGCTGGATCACGCCGGTCTCGTTGTTGGCCGCCATCAGCGAGACCAGGGGCTCGGCGCTATCCTGCAGGTGCTGCTCCAGAGCCTCGAGGCCGAGCCGCCCGTCGGGGAGAAGCGGCAGTCGCACCAGCCCCTCGACCGCCAGCACCGAGGGGTGCTCGCCGGCAGAGGCCAGCCGGGTTCCGGCGGCGGCGCACTGCAGACAGAGCGCGTTGGCCTCGCTGGCGCCGGAGGTGAAGATCACTTCGGCCGGCTGCGCTCCGGCCAGTGCGGCCACGGCCGCGCGGGCCTCCTCCACCAGGGCGCGGGCGGCGCGCCCCTCGCTATGGACCGAGGAGGGATTGCCGAAGCGGTCGAGCGCCGCCACAAAGGCGTCGCGCGCCTCCGGTCTCAGAGGCGCGCTGGCGTTGTAGTCGAGATAGCTGCGTGCGGGCATAGGGCGCCGGGGCCGTGGCCCCTAGCGGTAGCCCTGCTGCTCGTGTTCCCGGCGCTGCTCGCCCTGCAGCTCGTCGATACGGGCATGCAGGCGGGCGATCTCCTCCTCCAGGGAGTCGAAGGCGCGGGCCACGGGATCGGGCACGCCGTCCTTGGGCAGGCCGTAGGCGGCGAAGGTCGTATCCTCCTTCTTCGGCTTGGCCTCGAAGGGCAGCACCTTGGGGCCGACCACGCGGGCCGGGATACCGACCACGGTGGCGCCCTCGGGCACCGGCTTGGTTACCACCGCGTTGGCGCCCACGCGGGCGTTCTTGCCGACGGTGAAGGGACCCAGGATCTGCGCGCCCGAGCCGACGATCACGCCATCCTCCAGGGTGGGATGACGCTTCTGATCGCGCTGCGAGTCGCTATCGACGGAGGGCGAGACACCGCCCAGGGTCACGCCCTGGTACAGGGTCACGTCGTCGCCGATCTCGGCGGTCTCGCCGACCACCACACCCATGCCGTGGTCGATGAAGAAGCGCCGGCCGACCTTGGCGCCGGGATGAATCTCGATGCCGGTCATCACCCTGGCGACCTGCGAGATCCAGCGCGCCGGCAGCTTCATGTGATGGCGCCAGAGCCAGTGCGTCAGCCGGTGCGTCATCACCGCCTGAAAGCCGGGATAACAGAGCAGAACCTCGACCCAGGACTTCGCCGCCGGGTCGCGGGCAATGGTCGCGTCGATTTCTGCCTTCAGTGACTTGAACATTTCCGCTCAGCCCATGCTATAACCCGCTGCCTTCCGAAAGGGCGAATCCGCTTGCCAAATCGGCGCGCATCCCTTGCCTTTTCTCGAACGGATAGCAGCTTCTGAACGCAGGGATATACATGGCCGAGCTCAGCTATCAAGCTCTCGTCACAGACCGGAACTATAATTCCTTCCGGGCGATGTGGCGGAAAAGCGGCTGCCGTGCGGCCTTATCCCTCCCGCGAGCGCCTCATTCGTGAACCTGGCGACGCAATGCTTTGACAAAGGCTCTGTGACCTATGCCCGATGTAATCTTTAACGGCCCCGAAGGGCGCCTCGAAGGCCGCTATCAGTCGGCCGGTTCCGCCGATGCGCCGATCGCGCTGATGCTGCATCCCCACCCGCAGCACGGCGGCACGATGAACAACAAGGTCGTCTATACTCTCTACCACGCCTTCGCACGCCGTGGCTTCTCGGTCCTGCGCTTCAATTTCCGCGGGGTGGGCCGCAGTCAGGGATCCTTCGACCGCGGCGAGGGAGAGCTCTCCGATGCCGCCGCGGCGCTGGACTGGCTGCAGAGCTATCATCCCAACGCGCGGGAATGCTGGATCGCCGGCTTCTCATTCGGCGCCTGGATCGGCATGCAGCTGCTGATGCGCCGTCCGGAGATCGCGAGCTTCGTCAGCGTCTCGCCGCCGGCGGGCATGTTCGACTTCTCCTTCCTGGCGCCCTGCCCCTCCTCGGGCCTGGTGGTCCAGGGCGGCTCCGACCAGCTCATCTCCGAGCCGGCGGTTAGGAAGCTGGTCGACAAGCTGCAGCATCAGCGCGACATCGTCATCGACTACCGCGTGGTGCAGGAAGCCAACCACTTCTTCAACGACCACATGGAGACCCTGGGCCGAGAGGTCGAGGACTATGTCGCCCAGCACGCGCTGAAGCAGGCTGCGGCGGACTAGGACAGCGCCATGCAGCAGGCTGAGCAAGGCTTCCTCGCGCTCTCCGAGGCCGCGCTGGCCGGACTCGGCCTCACCACCCTGGAGATCGTCGAGGCGATCGAGACCGCGATCCGGGCCGAGGCCTCGGGCGGGGTCTGGACCGCGCCCAAGTCAGCGCTGCTGCCGGGCGACGGCCGCTACCTCATGACCACGCTCTCGGCCGCCGACCAGCCGCGGATCAGCGTGGTCAAGTGCGTGATGGTGAGCCCGCGCAACGCCGAGCGCGACCTGCCCGGCATCGACGGCACCATCCTGCTGCACGACAGCGAGACCGGCCGCCTGCTGGCCGTCGTCGGCGCGCGCTGGATCACCGCCGTGCGCACCGCAGGCCTCAGCGCCGTGGTCGCCCGCCGGCTGGCCAATCCACACTCCAAGGTCGCCGCCTTCATCGGCTGCGGGGTGCAGGCCAGCAGCCACCTGGAGGCCTTCGCCGAACTCTTCCCACTGGCCGAGGTCCGCGGCTACGGCCGCGGCACCGCCAACGTCGAGCGCCTGGGCCGCCAGGCCGAGGGGCTGGGCCTCGCCTTCCGCGCCGCGGCGACCCCGCGCGAGGCCTTGGAGGGTGCCGACCTGATCGTCAGCTCCGTCACCCTCTCCTTCGAGATCGAGCCCTTTCTCGATGCGCGCTGGCTGAAGTCGGGCGCCTTCGCCGCGATCACCGACATGGCGCTGCCCTGGAAGCCGGACTCGATGGCGGCCTTCGGGACCATCATCATCGACGACGAGCGCCAGGAACAGGCCAGCCCCAAGCGCATGGTGCCGGCCGCCCTGGTCAGCGGCGAGATCACGGCGCTGGTGTCCGGCGAACTCGCCGCCGGCTACGACCCGGCCAAGCCCTCCGCCTTCAGCTTCCGCGGCCTCGCCATCGGCGACTTCGCCATCGCCTGCCTCGCCTACGAGAAGGCCAGTGCAAGCGGCAAGGGCACGGTGGTTGGCTGGTAGGAGCGCAGGGTATTGATGGCGCGCTAGTTCTTGAATCTTCCCACGTAGAGTGGTCCTTCGGTCAAGCCGTAGGACCTCCTTCCGCAGCAATGAAGAGCGACACTCTCCGCCCGGATATTGCCCTAGACGTCACCTGCCCCGAACCGCAGCAGCAGCACCCTTGCTCGGCCGTAGCGGCGGTCGTCCAGGACAGCGACTTCAGGCGGCAGCTCGGGCGGCTCCTTGGAGGCCAGCTCCAGCGCAATCAGTGTCTCCGGTCCAATCCAGCCGGCGCGGGCGAGCGCTGTGATGGCGGCGCCGCCGAGGTCCTCGGCATAGGGCGGGTCCATCAGGCAGAGATCGACCGGGCGGCGGGACGGCGGCGGCCGCAGCGCGTCGCCGACCTGCACCCTGCCCTTGGCGGCGATCCCCAGTGCCGTGAGGTTGCGCCGGATCAGGTCGCAGGCGGCCGGCGCCTTCTCCAGGAAGGTCGCGCCCTCGGCTCCGCGCGACAGCGCCTCGATGCCGAGCGCGCCGGTGCCGGCGAAGGCGTCCAGCACGGTGGCGCCGCGGACCGCGTCCTCGCCATCGACCGCCCGGCCCTGGGTCAGCAGGTCGAAGAGCGATTCCCGCGTGCGTTCCGCCGTCGGCCGCAGGCTGCGGTCCGGCGGGGCCTGCAGGCGCCTGCCGCGCAGGCTACCGCCGACGACGCGCACCCTTGCCTCCGCTTGCCTCAAGCATGCTGCCGATCTGCTCCTTCAGCACCTTGGCCGGCACCTCCTCGATCTCCCCCGGCTTCAACGCACCGAGCTGGAAGGGGCCGTAGGAGGTGCGGATCAGGCGGTTGACGGTCAGCCCCAGGTGCTGACAGACCCGGCGCACCTCGCGGTTCTTGCCCTCGCGCAGCGCCACGGTCAGCCAGGCATTGCCGCCTTGCACCCGGTCCAGCGCGGCGCGGATCGGGCCGAAGCGCTCGCCGTCGAGGGTCAGCCCCTTTTCCAGCTCGGCCAAGGCGGCGGGATCGACCTTGCCGAAGACCCGCACCCGGTAGCGCCTGAGCCAGCCGGTCGCGGGCAACTCCAGGTGCCGCTTCAGGCCGCCGTCGTTGGTCATCAGCAGCAGCCCCTCGGAGGTCATGTCGAGCCGCCCGACCGGCATCAGCCGCGGCAGCTCCTCCGGCAGCAGGTCGCCGATCACCGGCCGGCCGGCCGGATCGCGCGCCGCGGTCAGCACGCCATCGGGCTTGTGGAAGCGGAAGAGCCGCGGCGGCTCGTTGGCCGGCAGGCGCTCGCCGTCCACCGTCACCTTCTGGCCGGGGCGCACCGTGGTGCCGGGACGCTCCACAGTCTCGCCGTCCAGCTCGACCCGGCCCTGCTCGATCAGGACCTCGGCCTCGCGCCGCGAGCAGTAGCCGCTGCGCGCGATGATCTTGGCGATGCGCTCGCCCTTCTCCGTCTCGGTCTCAGACAAGGCCAACTCCTCCGGCAATCAGCGCCAGGCCGCGAGCGACGCCGTAGAGCGTGGCCAGGATCAGGAACTGGCCGGCCAGCAGCAGGCTCCCACTGGCGAGGCTCCAGTCCTCGTAGGGCATGGCGTAGCGGCGATGGCCCTCTGCCCGCATCATCAGGTGCAGCGGGATCGAGACGATGGCGAGCGCGAGCGCCCACCAGAAGGGATCGCCGCGCAGGCCCAGCACGAAGCTGGCGATGAAGGGCAGGAAATAGAGCAACTGGGCCATGACGGCGGTAGGGCTTCCCGTGAACGGCCGCCTTGACGGCTGGGCGCTGGAGCGCTCTCGATAACCGCTGACGGGGCCAGCGGCAAGTCGCCTGGCCCAACCGCGGCCTTTGGGCAGACATGCAGCAGCAGGAGACCAGTCCCTGAAACCGGACGCCAATCCCGACATGAACCCTACCGCAAGTCCCACCACAAGTCCCGCCGACGCCATGCGCCTTGCCCTGGAGCAGGCCCGCGCGGCCGCCGCCGCCGGCGAGGTTCCGGTCGGCGCGGTGCTGCTCGCGGAGGGCCGGGTCGTTGCCCTCGGCCAAAACCGGGTCGAGCGCGACCGCGATCCCACCGCGCACGCCGAGATGCTGGCGATCCGTGCGGCTGCCCAGCTCCTGGGGCGGAAACATCTGACCGGTGCCAGCCTCTTCGTCACCCTGGAGCCCTGCGCCATGTGCGCCCAGGCGATCGCGCTGGCCCGGCTGGACCGCCTGACCTTCGCCGCCTACGACCCCAAGGGCGGCGGCGTCGATCACGGCGCGCGGGTCTTCGACCAGCCGACCTGCAACCACCGCCCCGTCGTGGTCGGCGGACTGCTCGAAAGCGAGGCCTCGAGACTGCTGAAGGATTTCTTTCAAACCCTCAGGAATGGCTAGATTTGTAGCGGCGAGAGGATCGGCTCGTCGATGTCGGTCTCGTGGGCCTGGATGGCGGAGATGCCGGCGGTGAGGCCGGCAGCGGCTGTCTCGACCGACATGCTGGGATGGCCCAGGTTATGGTCCATGGCCGCGACCTCGGGCAGGTGCGGCAGGTGGATCCAGCCGGCCCGGATCGGCAGCTTCTGCACCGCGATGTGGTGCAGGATGCCGTACATCAGGTGGTTGCAGCCGAAGGTCGCCGCGGTGTCGGAAATGTCGGCCGGCACGCCGGCCTGGCGCATCGCCTTCACCATCGCGCGGATCGGCAGGCTGCTGTAGTAGGCGGCCGGCCCGTCCGGCGCGGTCATCTGCCCCTGCATGGCGTTGCCATCATTGTCGAGCAGGCCGTAGCGGGTGCTGTCGTTCAGGTTCTGCGCCAGCCGTTCGACGCTGATCACCGCGCGGCCGCCGTACTCTCCCATCATGATAACGGCCGAGGGCTTGGTCTCGGCGATGGCGGCGGCCACGACCTCGATGCAGCGGAAGAAGACATTCGGCACCACCAGCGACACCACGGTCGCCCCCGCGACCTCGGTACCGTCGAGCGCGCGGGCCACGCGTTCGGCCGGATTGATCGGCGTGCTGGCAAAGGGCTCGTAGCCGGTGAGTAAGATCTTGGTCATCGAACGCAACACCTCCTGTCTGGCGCGCCCCAGCGGGACGCGCAGGCTCGTCGGCCAACCCGCCGCCGAAGTCCTCCGCTTACACCTAGCCGGAGAGAAGGCGCCCTGTTAGCCTTGCCGAAAACAACAAGAGCTCGAGGAAAGGCCTTCCGGTCAATGGTCTTGCAACCGACGAGGTGCGCGTCAGGATATGTCAGGACGCTTGAAGTCCGGGCCAAAGCCCTCTCGGCTGGCGGAGGCTCAGTTCCTGCTTAGCCGCGGCGAGATCGCCAAAGCCAAGTCGCTGCTTCAGACCATTCGCCGGAACGATCCCGACTACCCCCGGGCACTGAATGCGCTCGGGCTGATCGCCCGCCAAAACGGGGATGGCGAAACCGCGCTCCGCCTGCTCGGCAAGGCCGTGGCCCTGCGGCCTGCCGATCCGGAGCTGCGCAGCAACCTGGGGAACCTGCTGGCCCGCGCCGGCCGCCTGAGCGAGGCTCGGCGCGAGCTGGAGACCGCGGTCACTTTAGCCCCGCAGATCGCCGGCCTGCACAACAACCTGGGACAGGTGCTGCAGAAGCTGGAGGAGCCGGAGGCGGCGGCCAACGCCTATGCCCGCGCCGCCGGTCTGGAGCCGCGGCAGGCGCTGTTCCTGGCCAACTGGGGCAGCGCGCTGGCCGACCTGGGGGAGCTGGAGGCGGCCGAAGAGACCCTGCGGCGGGCGACGCGCCTCGATCCTCGACTGGCTGAAGCCTGGAGCAACCTCGGACTGCTGCAAAGCCGCAGGCGGGCCTGGAACGAGGCCCTGGAGAACCTGGAGACGGCAGCCAGGCTGGCGCCGAAGAACCCGCGCATCTGGGTGAACCTCAGCACCGTCAGGCGCGCCTTCGGCCGGCTGGCCGATGCCCGGGCAGCCGCCGCCACCGCCATCGCCCTGGCGCCGGGCCTGCCGGACGCCCACCAGGCGCTGGCGGCGGCCGGCCGGCTGGAGGACAGCGCCGGCGAGATCCAGCGCCTGGAGTCCCTGCTGGCCGACGACCGCCTGACCGACAAGGACCGCAGCAACTGCGCCTATGCGCTGGGCAAGCTGCTGGACGACGCCGGCCACTACGACCGGGCCTTCGCCGCCTATGCCGAGGCGAACCGCTGCCAGCGGCGCCGCTTCGACGCAGCCGCGACCGCAACCGCCTTTCAGTCCCTGACCGATCGCTTCGGCACCGGCTTCGTGCGGGAGCACGCGGCCGCGGCCAGCCAGTCGGAGCAGCCGGTCTTCGTGATCGGCATGCCGCGCTCCGGCACCACCCTGGTGGAGCAGATCATCGCCAGCCATCCCCAGGCGGCCGGGGCCGGTGAGTTGCCCCTCTTCGAGCAATTCCGCCTCGCCTGCGAGAAGAGCCCCCCCTCCCCCGAGCGAATCGGCGCTTTCGTCCTGGACTACCTGCAAGAGCTGCAGCGCTACGGCGCGGATGCCCAGCGCGTCGTCGACAAGCGCCCCTTCAACTTCCAGAACCTGGGCCTGATCCGTGCGGTCTTTCCCAAGGCCCGGATCGTGCACTGCCGCCGCGATCCCAGGGACACCTGCCTGTCGATCTTCTTCACCAACTTCAACGACCAGCATGCCTTCTCCACCGGTCTGGACGACATCGCCGCCTTCTACGACCTCTATGCGGAGCTGATGGGGCGCTGGCGGGAGACCTTTCCGGAGGCCCTCTACGAGCTCTCCTACGAGGACCTCATCGCCGAGCCGGAGGCGGAGATCCGCCGCCTGATCGCGCACCTGGGTCTGGACTGGGATCCTGCCTGCCTGGCCTTCGACCGCAATCTGCGACCGGTCGACACCCCGAGCGACTGGCAGGTGCGCCAGCCGATCCACGCCGGCTCGATCGGCCGCTGGCGCCACTACGAGCGCCACCTGGCCCCGCTGCTGCAGAACCTGATCGCGATCCCGGGCTGACCGCCACTCACTCCGCGCTCGCCAGCGGCCGGCGCAGGCGCAACAAGGCAGCAACCAGGACAGCCAGCGCCGCCACCTGACCGACAAGGACGGCAGGCCAGATCTCCGGCAGGGCCGGATCGAGCCATTTCTGCGGCCCGAAGGAGATCAGGCCCAGGAGGCCCGCAAGCAGAGCCAAGCCGGCGCCCAGGCGGCCCCCGGCCCCCTGCAGGCAGAGCGCTGCCGCAGCCACCGCCAGCGAGGCAGCAAGGAAGGGTGCCATGCCGAAGAGCGGCACCGCCAGCGGCGGATGCGGCGGCGTCCGCGAGAAGAGTGCGGCCGCCATTACCGCCTGCACCACCACCAAGGCGCAGAGACCGCCCCTCGACACCCGTTCCACATCGATCGTCCTGCGCATCGCTCGCTCTCCTTCTGCGATCATCTAACCGTACTTATTGGTACGGATTTACAGAGACCGTACTACCGGGTACGGTCTCTGTAAAGCCCCTTGAGCGAGTGACGACATGCGCGACGAGAAACGGGCGGCGCGGGAAGCGGAAATCCTGGAGGCCGCCTTTGCCGAACTGCTGGAAAAGGGCTATCGGGGCACCACCATGCTGGCGGTGGCGCGACGGGCCTCGGCGTCGAAAGAGACGCTCTATAGCTGGTATGGCGACAAGCGCGGCCTCTTCCTGGCGCTGGTGGCGGACAATGCCGCGGCGATCGAGGCCATGCTGCGCGACGCGCTGGATCGACGGGAGGACCCGGCGGACACGCTCGCGCGCCTCGGCCCTCTCCTCCTCGCCCTGCTGCTGGGCGAACGTGCGGTGGCGATCAACCGGGCCGCGGCGGCCGACGTCGCCGAGGGCGGCGCCCTGGGCCAGGCACTGGCACAGGGCGGGCGCGAGCGGGTCTTCCCGCTGATCTGCGCCCTGCTGGCCAGGGCGCGCGACCGGGGCCTGCTGGCCTTCGACAGCGACCTGGAGGCGGCCGAGACCTACCTCGGACTGCTGCTGGGCGACCTTCAGGTCCGGCGGATCGTCGGCGTGCTGCCGCTGCCCGACCGTGCGGCCTGCCAGGCGCAGGCGGAGCGCGCCCTGCGCCAGCTCCGCCGCCTCTACGCACCGGACTGACACCCACCACCCTGCCCAAAGAAAACCGCCGCCCGGACCGACAGGTCCGAACAGCGGTTCTCTTGTCGTCTCCCGCCGCAGGAGGGAGACAGCTTCGGATCAGACGCCCCTGGTCGGAACGCCTTGGGACTTAGTCCTTGGTCTCGCCGTCGATACGCACGGCGATCCAGGCGTAGTCGTTGTCGGCGTAGACCAGCAGGGTCACCACGCGATAGCCCTCCTCCTGCGCCTTGGCGATCTGCTTGGACACGTCGTCGGCCGACTCGACCGGCTCCTGGTCGACCTCGACGATGATGTCGCCGGCCTTGATGCCCTTGGCCGCGGCGGAGCTATTGCCCTCGACCTTGGTCACCATCACGCCGGTCATGTCGGCCGGAAGCTCGAACTCCTGACGGAGCTGACCGGTGAGCTCGGAGAGCTCCAGGCCGAGCTCGGCCACGGCACCGGGAGCCTGCGGGGCGGCGCCGCCGGTAGCCGGGGCCGACGCGGCCAGCACCGCCTCGTTCAGCGCACCCAGCTCGGCATAGACCGTCACTTCCTTACCCTTGCGCCAGACCGTGACCGGCACCTTGGAGCCGATCGGGGTCTCGGCGACCATGCGCGGCAGCTTGTCGGATTCCGGCACGACGCGGTCGTTGAACTTGATGATCACGTCGCCCTGCTTGATGCCGGCGGCTTCGGCAGGCCCGTCGGGGGTCACGGAGGCGACGAGCGCACCATGATCCTTCTCCAGGCGCAGGCCCTCGGCCAGTTCTGGGGTCACCCGCTGGATGCGGACGCCCAGCCAGCCGCGATGGACCTCGCCGCTCTCCTTGAGCTGCCCGATCACGTTCTTGGCCATCTGCGAAGGGATCGCGAAGCCGATACCGACCGAGCCGCCGGAGGGCGAGAAGATCGCCGAATTCACGCCGATCACCTCGCCATCCATGTTGAACAGCGGACCGCCGGAGTTGCCCCGGTTGATCGCCGCATCGGTCTGGATAAAGTCGTCGTAGGGGCCGGAGCGGATGTTGCGGCCGCGCGCCGAGACGATACCGGCGGTCACCGTGCCGCCAAGGCCGAAGGGATTGCCGATCGCCATGACCCAATCGCCGATGCGCGCGGCATCGCTGTCGCCCCAGTTGCTGTAGGGCAGCGGCTTGTCGCTTTCCACCTTCAGCAGCGCCAGGTCGGTGCGCTCGTCGCTGCCGACCAGGGTCGCCACCAGGGTGGTATCGTCTTGCAGGCGCACGGTGATCTCGTCGGCACCGTCAACCACGTGATGATTGGTCACCACATAGCCGCTGGGGTCGATGATGAAGCCGGAGCCCAGGGCCGCACCCTCCGGCGGGCGGCCGTTGCCGAACTCCTCGAAGAACTCCTCGAAGTTGCCGCTGCGCTCTTCGTTGGTGGCGATGTGCTTGGTCGAGATGTTGACGACGGTGGGAAGGCGCTCCTTCGCCAGGTCGGCGAAAGAATCCGGTGCGCCGCGGGCGTGCGCTTCCAGGGCAAGCCCGGGCAAGAGGAAGACCGACAGGCTGGCTGCAGCTACGCCTCGACGCAGCGCACTTCCCCCGAATGCGTTGGAGATGAAGGACATGGGGACGGATCTACTCCCTTTCGTATTTGCTGCGGCAGCACGACAAGACGCACACCACCGTGCAAGGTCAAATCGAATCCTAGATTAGGTCGGTGCGTCGCGTCCCATGAAGTACGACGAAGCACCTAACGTGGGATTGAGCCCCTGCTTATCGGCGGAAATATGACGCCGCAAAGAACAAAAAGTGTCTAATTGTCATCTGACAATCCAATAGAGAACGGCACCCAGACTGGCGGCGCCGAGCCCGAGACTGCGCAAGGTGTCTATGTTCTGCGCCTCCAGAAAGCGCAGCACCTCGCCCAGCCTCCTGGGCATGAGGGCCAAAAGAACCCCTTCGATCACCAGGACCAGTGCAAGAGCCGGAAGCAGTGTCTCCATGGCTCCGGCACTGTCCTAGCGACGTTTCCCTCGCGGCCGGCTAGTTCGCGGACTCGCTCGTTCCGCCGCCCGAAGCGGCCGGGGCCGTCTCGGCAGAGCTGCCGCCCTGAGCGGCTGCGCCATCGCCCTGCGGCGTGACGACTGCCGCAGGCAACGGAGCAGCCCCGACCGCAGGCACGCCTTCCGGATTGGACTGATTGAAGAAGCTGAAGAACTCGCTGTCCGTGGTCAGCACCAGAGAGGTGGTATCGGGATTGATGGCGTTGCGATAGGCCTGCATCGTCCGATAGAAGCGGAAGAACTCCGGATCCTTGGAAAACGCCTGGTTCAGCAGAGTTGTGCGCTGACCTTCGCCCTCACCGCGCAGGATGTCGGACTGCCGTTGCGCCTCCGCCCGGATCACCGTCGCCTGGCGATCGGCCTGGGCGGTGATCGTCTGGAACTGCTCCTGGCCCTTCGCACGGAAGTCGGCGGCAAGCCGCTCGCGCTCGGCGCGCATGCGGGCATAGACCGCTTCGGCCACCTGCGGAGCCAGGTCGGCGCGGCCGATACGCAGGTCGACGATCTCGATGCCGAACTCGCTCTTGTTGGCGCTGTCGTTCACCCGCGTGCGGATGTCCGTCATCAGGCGCGCACGCTCGGAGGAGACGACGTCGGTCAGCGTGGCTTCACCGAAGACCTGACGGATGGCGTCGTTGACCATCGAGCCCAGACGGACATCGAGGATCGATTCGGTGCCGACCGAGCGGATGAACTGCAGCGGCTTGTCGATGCGGTAACGCACGAAGGCGTCCACGACGAGCCGTCGGTTGTCTTCCAGCAGCACGTTCTGCTCGGCGGGATCGAGGTTCAGAACGCGCCGCTCGAGGTAGCGGACGTTCTGGATGAAGGGCAGCTTGAAATGCAGTCCGGGCGAGGTGATCACCTGCTTGGGGGCACCGAACTGCAGCACCACGGCCTGCTGTGTCTGCGACACGATGAAAGTGGAGGCATAGACGATGATGCCGAGAAGGATCACCACGATGCCGATGATTAGGGGGAAGCGTCCACGCATGGTCTTCGATCTTTCCTTGGCTCTAAGCCGTCAGTGGCCGCTAGTTGCTCGACGGTGCAGCGGTGGTACCGCTGCGTGCCGGCTGGCCCTTGTTACCGCTTGGCCGCAGTTCGTTCAGCGGCAGGTAGGGAACGATCCCTTCCTGCACCTTGGAATCGAGGATCAGCTTGTCGGTGTTGCCCAGAACCGCCTGCAGGGTCTCCAGGTAGAGGCGCTGCTGGGTCAGCAGAGGCTCCAGGCGGTAGGCGTTGTAGACCTCCAGGAAGGCCTGTGCTTCACCCTCTGCGTTCTTGATGACACGCTCCTTGTAGGCATTGGCCTCTTCGATCGCCCGGCGGGCGAAACCACGGGCTTCCGGCACCACCTTGTTGCGGTAGGCCTCTGCCTGGTTGCGGACCTTCTCCTGGTCTTGCTGGGCGCGCTGCACGTCCTCGAAGGCATCCAGCACCGCTTCGGGCGGCTGGGCGTCCTGCACGTTGACGGCGCTGACGAAGATGCCGGACTTGTACTCGTCGAGCACCGACTGGATCAACTCGCGCACCTGGCGGGCGACCTCCTCGCGGCCCTCCGACAGGGCGGGCTGGATGTCGGTCTGGCCGATCACCTCACGCATCGCGCTCTCGGCCACGGCCTTCACCGTATCCTCGGGATCGCGGATGTTGAACTGATAGAAACCGGCATTGCCGATGCGCCACTGCACGGTGAAGCCGATGTCGATGATGTTCTGATCCTGGGTCAGCATCTGCAGCTTCTGGTCGGTACGCGAGCGCCCGGTGCCGGAGATGCCGATATCGATCTGACGCACCTGGTCGACGTTCACCACCTCCGACGATTCGATCGGATAGGGCAGATGCCAGTGCAGGCCGGGATCGGCCAGGCTGTCCTGGTTCACCCAGGCGCCGAAGCGCAGCACCAGGCCCTGCTCGCCCGGGTTCACCCGGTAGAAGCCGGAGCCGAGCCAGATCAGCAGGGCCACGCCGATCGCAATCAGGATGCCCAGGCCGCCGAAACCGCCGCGCGGCATCATCGATCTCATGCGGTCCTGACCGCGCTTGATCAGGTCCTCCAGGTCCTGCGGGCCGCGCCCGCCGCCGCCGAAACCGCCGCCGCCGCCACCGCCGCCGCTGCCGTTTCCGCCGCGATTGCCGCCCCAGGGACCGCCGTCACCACCGCCGCCGCCGGATCCTCCCGATCCGCCGCCGGACCCTCCCCAGGGGCCTCCCGAACCTCCACCTTGCGATTGCCAGGGCATAGGCGTTTCAAGCTCCTCGCTGTCACCACACTGACGTCGCCGCGCACGCCGTCGCCGCAACTCTCATCGCAGGTGCCTACCGGATCGCACCCGCGAGGTCTATATCTCTCCTGCGCCTTCCGGGCGCGGACGTGCAGGGCCGGACCCTGTTAGGACGGTCATCCCCGTCCGCTCAATATTTGTGGCTAGAAAGGGTTTTCAAGCATGGCGAAGGTAAGCGAGGCCCAGATCATCGAGGCGCTCCGCTCCGTACCGCTTCCCGGCGGCGGTCAGTCCATCGTATCGGCCGGTCTGATCGAGGGCCTGGTCGTGCGCGACGGCAACGTCGGTTTCGCGATCAAGATAGACCCTCGCCAGGCCAAGGAGATGGAGGCGGTGCGTAAGACCGCCGAGCAAGTAGTCTTCGACCTGCCGGGCGTGAGTTCGGCCAGCGTGGCGCTGACCGCGCACCGCGAGGGCGCGGCCCCGGCGCCGGCCCAACGCGAAGGCACTCCTGCCTCGGCCAAGGCGAGCCTGCCTGACATCGGCGCGATCATCGCGGTCGCCAGCGGCAAGGGCGGTGTGGGCAAGTCCACCACCGCCACCAACCTGGCCCTGGCGCTGGCCGGACGCGGCCTCTCGGTGGGTCTCTTGGACGCAGACATCTACGGTCCCTCGCAGCCGCGCATGATGGGCCTCTCCGGCCGGCCGCAGTCGCCCGACGGCAAGACCATCATCCCGCACGAGCGCTTCGGCGTGCGCTGCATGTCGATCGGCTTCCTGGTCGGCGAGGACACGCCGATGATCTGGCGCGGCCCGATGGTGCAGTCGGCGCTGATGCAGATGCTGCGCGACGTGGCCTGGGGCAAGCTCGATGTTCTGGTGGTCGACATGCCGCCCGGCACCGGCGATGCGCAGCTCACCATGGCCCAGCAGGTGCCGCTGAACGGCGCCGTCATCGTCTCCACCCCGCAGGCCGTGGCGCTGGCCGACGTGAAGAAGGCGGTCAACATGTTCCGCAAGGTCGACGTCCCGATCCTGGGCGTGATCGAGAACATGAGCGTCTACATCTGCCCCAAGTGCGGTCACGAGGATCACATCTTCGCGCACGGCGGCGCCCGCCAGGAAGCGGAGGCCCGCGGCGTGCCCTTCCTGGGCGAGGTGCCGCTGGAGCCGGCGATCCGCGAATCCTCCGACGAGGGCCAGCCGATCGTGGTCGCAGCACCTGACAGCCGTCAGGCCGCCACCTACCGCGCCATTGCCGAGGCGGTCTGGGCGGAGGTCGAGAAGGGCCTGGGCGAAAGCCGCGCTCCCAGCATCGTGATGGAGTAGCGGGGCGTCGAGAGCCCGGAGCTCTCCTTCCCTTCACCGCGTCTTGATTCGGCGTGTCGGCCGGGCCTGCTGTTTTCGGCGTAGAGCTCGGCCATCTCTGCTGGGTCAACGCAATGAAGGCTGTGGGAGAACCTAAGATGCCGACTATCCTACGCACGCTCGTCCTGGCCGTCTTCGCCGCCGGCGCTCTGGTCGCCGGGGCGAGCCTGGCCGCCGAACCGGTCAAGCCGCTGGTCTTTCAAACCGAGGAGGGCGTGGCGATCCTGGGCTACGATCCGGTCGCATACTTCACCGAGGGTGCGCCGACCAAAGGCGATCCGGCCTATACGGCCGAGTACGACGGTGCCACCTGGTACTTCGCCAACGCCGCCAACCGCGACCGCTTCCTGGCCGAGCCCAAGACCTACGCGCCGGCCTATGGCGGCTGGTGCGCCTACGGCATGGCCCAGGGCGGCAAGGTGCCGATCGACCCGGCGGCCTGGAAGATCGTCGACGGTACGCTCTACCTCAACGTCAACCGCAAGGTCCAAGGCTGGTGGCAGGCCGACATCCCCGGCTTCATCGCCAAGGCCGACGCCAACTGGGCCGGCCTGACGCACCAGTAGCCAGGCAGAGGAAGGGCGCCAACTTCGAGTGAAGAAGGCGCCCTAACTATCTGTTTGCGAACAAAGAAGGCGACGATCAAACCTCGCGCCCCAAGGTCTCCATCAGCTCGCGCCACTCGCGGGCGGTGAGGCCGCTGTCAGGCTGGGTGACCGCCTCGCCGGCCAGCAGGCGGCGCACAACCTCCAGACCCTGGCGGGAGAAGCTCGCCGAGCCCAGGCGATAGTCCTCGAAGGCCTCGGCCGTCATCGGCACCCAGCGGCGCACCAGATCCATCATCAGGTCGGCATAGGCCCGGATCTCGTACTGGGCATGGGGGTCGGCCCTGAGCGATAGGAAGTGCAGTAGGTTGTGCAGGTCCACCTTCCAGTACCACTGGGTATAGGCGCTGACCGGCAGCACCATGCGCGCCAGCTCGCGCGCCAGGCCCGGACGCTCCGGATCGGGTTCTATCTCGGTGCCCTCGGGATCGTTCAGCAGCCAGAGGTAGTCGGCATAGGCCTTGGCGCTGCCGGCCGCCAGACGACCCTGCACCTCGGTCGCCTGGTCGTCGCTGAAGAGGCTGCCGCGGCCTTGCCGGTTGGTGGTGGACTGCGCCGCCAGGTGCTGCGCTTCCGGCAGGTAGAACTCCCGGTCCAGGATGGAGTAGCGGGCCGAGTACTCGTTGACGTTGGCGGTGCGATGACGGATCCACTGGCGCGCAACGAAGATCGGCAGCTTCACGTGCAGCTTGATCTCGCACATCTCGAAGGGCGAGGTGTGGCGGTGGCGCAGCAGGTATCGGATCAGGCCGCGATCCTCCTGCACCTTCTTGGTGCCGCGCCCGTAGGAGACGCGCGCCGCCTGTACGATGGCCGCATCGTCGCCCATGTAGTCGATGACGCGCACGAAGCCGTGGTCTAGCACCGGCAGCGGATCGTAGAGGATCTCTTCGAGGGCCGGCGCGACGGCGCGCTTGGTTGGCAGAGCCTCGTCGCTCATCTGGGTTCGATCCGTTGTGGTGACGTCCATGGTGTGCAGCACGCTCTTTCGAAGACATGAGGGGTGCGCGCCAAAGGCTAGGGGCACAATGACGAGTCTGGCACCCTACGAGAAGTCTGCAGGCTCCAGCTTCTCCCTGTGGATATGTGGATAGCTTGTCCGCGGCCCCTTCCCTTCCGACGGTGCATGCACTACATCTGACGGTGCCGGCTTCGTCCGGCTATGGCGCTAAACTGGCTTGCGGAATAAGCGTAGTGGACCCGGGGGCAGTACCCGGCGCCTCCACCAATTTCACCGGCCGGCCGTGGTTCATCACCCGGCCAGCCGGCACCATGGGGGCGAAACAGGATCGACACGCGTGGTAAAGGCTTGTTGGGTTCCCGGCATGGTACCGCCGTTATCGGGCCGATCTATAGGTGCCAACGACAACCGTATGGCCCTCGCTGCCTAACTAAATTAGGCAAGCGCGGTTCGGGGGGCACCGGGCAACAGAAGCCCCCCACTACATCTCCTGAGTTTCGACGACCTGCACCCGGCCATCCGGCCGAATGTTTTTTTCGTCCACTTGACGAACCGAAAATGTGTCGCATTGTCTGATCGGGACGGATATCGTGCCGGAATGATTGCGACCGCGGTCGGAGTCGCGCTGAATCTGGACCGAACGGTAAGCAGCCGGTGGATCAAACCGCCGGATTGGTGAGTACTGGAGAGGTGAGTTGGGGAGGAACGGAGTTTGAGCGACGCACCTGGTAAGGACCTGCTGCGCTATGACCTCATGCTGCAGCGTGCCTTGCGCAGCGTCTTGCGCGAGGCCTTGACCATCGCGGCCGAGCAGGGTTTGCCCGGCGCCCACCACCTCTTCATCACCTTCCGTACCGGTGCCGAGGGCGTGGAGATCGCGGACTATCTGGCCGCGCGCTATCCTGAAGAGATGACCATCGTGCTGCAGCACGAGTACTGGGGTCTGGAAGTCGAGGAGGAAGGCTTTTCAGTCACCCTCAGCTTCAGCAACCGGCATGAACGGCTGGTGATCCCCTTCTCCGCCGTCACCGCCTTCGCCGATCCTTCGGTGCGCTTCGGCCTGCAGTTCGACAAGGCCGTACAGTCCGACGACGACACGGCCGAAGACGAGGAGCCGCAGAACGCGGAGGAGGAAGCCGCGCCGCAGGAGGAGCCTGAGGAGCAGGCGCCCGGCGACAACGTCGTCACCCTGGACCGCTTCCGCAAGCGCGAAGGCTAAGTGGCCGGACCGTCCGGCCGATGGAACAGCGCCTCGCAAGACGCTAGATTTCGGTAGTACCGCCTCGATTCGGGAGGTCTGCTGCGCCAGCGTGAGCCGAGAGACGCCGCTTCGCACCGCCATCTTCGTCCTGCCGGGCTTTCCGCTGATGGCCTTCAGCGCGCTGGTCGAGCCCCTGCGTGCGGCCAACCTGCTGTCCGGCCAGGCGCGCTACCGTTGGGTCCTGGTCTCGGCCGACGGCGGCCTGGTTCCCACCTCCTCGGGCGTGCAGATCCAGGCTGATCATGCCGTCCACGAGGATTTTCCGGTCGACCGGGTCTTCGTCTGCAGCGGCGGCACCGCCCATCTCTACGACTGCCCGACGGCCTGGACCTGGCTGCGCCGCTGTGCGCGCCGCGGCGCCAGCCTTGGCGCGGTCGCCGACGGCACCTACTTCCTGGCCCGCGCCGGCCTGATGGACGGCTTCGCCTGTACCATCCACTGGCTGAGCCGGGCCGCCTTCGCCGAGCAGTTCCCCGACATCGAGCTCAGGCCGGAGCTCTACGTCATCGACCGCAGCCGCCTCACCTCGGCCGGCGGCATCGCTGCCTTCGACCTCACTCTGGAGCTGATCGAGCAGGACTGCGGTAGCGAACTGGCGCTCGAGGTCTCCGAGTGGTTCGTGCACGAGCGGCTGCGCGGCGATGCCGACCGCGAGGCCCTGACCCTGCGGCTCAGGACCGGTCTCAACGACGCGCTGGTCCTGCGCGCCATCGCGCTGATGGAGCGGGCCCTGGAGACGCCGCTGAGCCTCGCCGCCATCGCCGACGACCTGGGCGTCTCGCGCGACGGGCTGGAGCGGCGCTTCCGCCGGGTCACCGGCCTCTCGCCGCACCAGTACTACCTGAAGCTCCGCTTCGAGCGGGCGCGCACCTACCTCAGCCACTCCTGGATGAAGGTGGGCGACATCGCGCTGGCCTGCGGCTTCTCCGACCCCGCCTACTTCTCCAGCCAGTTCAAGCAGCGCTACGGCATCACGCCCAGCCGCCATCGCGCCCAGACCCAGAAGGGCTCGTAAGGGCAGCAGTGTCGCTGCGGCAGTTCCTCAAGATTCCGCGGCAATCCCCATAGGTCCACCCCCTCCCCGGCCTCACACTCCTCTGATTGCTGAACCAGGGGCCCCAGGCCTGCGCCGCGGCCCGTTCCAGGAGACGGTCAGGATGGTCGTGGTCTTTGAGCCCGCTGCGCCCGACGCGCTGTCGACCCGACAGCCGATGCGGCATCCGCTCGGCAAGGACAGCCGGCAGGGCATGTGGCTGTCCGACACCGAGCCGGAGGGGGTCGACACCCGCGCGCTCCGGGCCGGCCGCCTGGCACGCCTGCGCTCGATGATGGCGCGGCAGGGCTATGCCGCCCTGCTGCTGTTCGATCCCTTCAACCAGCGCTATGCCACCGGCTCGCGCAACATGTTCGGCTACTTCCTGCGCAACTCGACGCGCTACTTCTTCGTGCCGCTCGAAGGGCCGGTTGTGCTCTTCGAGTATCCGCAGAGCTATCACGTCTCCACCTGCCTGGAGACGGTGGACGAGGCGCGCCCTTCCAAGCTGGTCTGGTCCTCGGTTTCCGGCAAGGACGGCGACTCGCCCAGGGCCTTCGCCGCCGAGATCGCCGACCTCCTGCGCAGCACGGCCGGTGGCGGCGAGCGGCGCGTTGGCCTCGACCGCTGCGGCCTCTTGCTGGCCCGCGCACTTGAAGCCGAGGGCCTGGTGGTCGGCGACTGCCAGCAGGAGATCCTGCAGGCCCGCGCGATCAAGCTGCCCGAAGAGATCGCCTGCCTGCAGGCCAGCATGGCCGCCAGTGAGTCGGCGGTGGCCGCACTGCAGGCGGCGGTCCGGCCGGGCATCACCGAGCAGGAGCTCTACGCCCTCTTCTACGGCGAGGTGATCCGCACCGGCGGCGAGTTCGTCGAGACCCGTCTCCTCACCTCCGGCACCCGCACCAATCCCTGGTTCAGCGAAGCCAGCGGGCGCCGGGTGCGGCCGGGCGAGCTGGTGGCGCTCGATACCGACACCATCGGCTGCTACGGCTACTTCTCCGACTTCTCGCGCACCTTCCGCTGCGGCCCCGGCCGGCCCAGCGGCGAGCAGCGCACGCTCTACCGCATGGCCTACGACCAGGTGCAGCACAACATTGAGGTCACCAGGCCCGGCATGACCTTCCGCGAGATCGCCGAGGCCGCCTGGAAGATCCCCGACCGCTACGTCGACCAGCGCTACACCTCGGTGATGCACGGCGTCGGCATGCATGGCGAGACCCCCTTCATCGCGCATGCCATGGACTTCGAGCGCTACGGCCGCGACGGCGTGCTGGAACCCGGCATGGTGGTCAGCGTCGAGAGCTACATCGGCGAGGTCGACGGCCTGGAGGGCGTGAAGCTGGAAGAGGAACTGCTGGTGACCGAGACCGGCCTGCAGCCGATCTCACGCTACCCCTACGAGGAGGAGCTGCTGGGCAGGGAATTCTAACCACGGGGACCCGGTGCAACGAGAACAAGGAGAAGAACGATGAAACCGTCCGACATTTCCCGTCGCCACTTCAACCAGTCGCTGCTCGCCGGCGGGCTGCTCGCCGGGTCCGGCGCGCTGCCGCTCCTGGGCAGCGCCGTCCGGGCGCAGGAGCCCAAGAAGGGCGGCATCTACCGTTTGGGCCTACGCTACGGCAACACCGCGGAGACCCTCGATCCGGCGACCTACGGCACCGGCATCATCAACCACTTCATGACCGGTGCCATCGGCAACTGCCTGGCCGAGGTGAACGCCGAGGGCGAGGCCATTCCAGAGCTGGCGGAGAGCTGGGAGGCCAGCGCCGACGCCGCGGTCTGGACCTTCGACCTGCGCAAGGGCGTCACCTTCCACAACGGCAAGAGCCTGACCGCCGACGACGTGATCGCCTCGATCAACTACCACCGCGGCGACGACAGCAAGTCCGGTGGCAAGGCCCTGGTGGCGCCGGTAACAGATATCGCCAAGGACGGCGACCACCGGGTGATCTTCACCCTGAAGACCGGCAACGCCGACTTCCCCTACGTGCTGGCCGAATACTTCTTCATCATCTTCCCGGAGAAGGACGGCAAGAGCGACTGGCAGTCCGGCATCGCCACCGGCGGCTACAAGCTGACCGACTTCGATCCCGGCGTGCACTATGCCGGCGAGCGCAATCCCGACTACTGGAAGCCTGACCGCGCCCACTTCGACCAGGTGGAGGTGATCGCGCTCTCGGATTCGACGGCACGCACCAACGCGCTGATCACCGGCGAGGTCGATTCCATCGACGGCGTCGATCTCAACACCGTGCGTCTGCTGAAGCGCAAGGAGGGTATCGAGATCGACGCGGTGACCGGCACCGAGCACTTCACCATGCCGATGTTCTGCGACGTCGCCCCCTTCGATGCCAACGACGTGCGCCTGGCGCTGAAGTACGCCATCGACCGCGAGCAGTTGGTGGAAACGATCCTCGCGGGCTATGGCCAGGTCGGCAACGACAGCCCGATCACGCCGGCCAACCGCTACTTCAACACCGAGATGGAGCAGCGCCACTATGACCCCGACAAGGCCAAGTTCCACCTGAAGAAGGCCGGGCACGACAGCCTCAAGGTGCAGCTGCACTGCGCGGAGACGGCCTTCGAGGGCGCCGTCGACACCGCCGTGCTGTTCCGCGAGAGCGCTGCCAAGGCCGGCATCGACATCGAGGTGGTGCGCGAGCCGAACGACGGCTACTGGTCGAACGTGTGGCTGCAGAAGCCTTTCTGCACAGCCTTCTGGAGCGGACGGCCGACCGAGGATCTGATGTTCACCACCGGCTATGCCTCGGACGCCGCCTGGAACGACGCGCACTGGAAGCATGCGCGCTTCGACGAGCTGCTGATCCAGGCTCGCACCGAGCTGGACAGCGCCAAGCGGCGCCAGATGTACTGGGAGATGCAGCAGATCGTGCGCGATGACGGCGGCACCATCATCCCGATGTACGCCCAGTTCGTCGACGCCCACGGCAAGGGGGTGACCCACGGCCGCCTGGCCGCCAACCGGAACCTGGACGGCTGGAAGTCGATGGAGCGCTGGTGGCGGACCGACTGAGGCCCGAGGAAAGCGGCGCTACCTGGCGGCGGCCGATGCCCGGCGGCTGGCGGCCACTTCCTCGAAGCGCTGCTTCAGGCCGGGATCGCGGCGGATGACCTCGCGGAAGTCTCGGTCGTCCAGCACCAGCAGGTGGCAGTAGCCCTCGGCACGGACGGTGGCGCTGCGTGGCTCGCGCGACAGCAGCGCCATCTCGCCGAAGAAGGCGCCGGGGCCCAGCCGGATCACCCCGCCCGGCAGTTCGACCAGAACCTCGCCCGAGACCACGAAGTACATGCGCCGGCCACGCCGCCCCTTCTGCACGATCGGCTCTCCCGGCAGGGCGAGTCCCGGACGCAGGCAGGAAGCCAGGTGGCGCTGGCTGTCGGGCGGCAACTCGTGGAACAGCGGCACCCGATCGATCATCCGGGCCAGCTCCAGCCCCAGGTCCAGGGTCGGGCGGCTCGAGGTCCTGTCGCTGCGCTGGTCGCGGCTGCGCATCAGGTCGGCATGCACCTCGCGGCTGATGAGCTGCTCCTCGAGCTGACGGTTATAGCTCACCGCCTCCAGGCGCAGCGCGATCCGTGCCAGATAGCGCGCCGCCAGTTCCTCGCTGTAGGTCGGATAGCGGGTGCGCACCGCGGCAAGTGCGGTATCGAGGTCGCGGCGGCGGCTCTCCAGGGCATCGTGCAGCGCCTTGCGCGCCGCCGGCTGCATCATCGGCGCCAACCGCTCCTCGGCATAGCTGTCGAGCTCGCCGACCACGAAGCGGGTGATCATCAGCAGCTCGAAGCGGTCGGCCAAGGCCTGTGCCAAAGGATACTGCCAGCCGAGACGGCGTTGTATCCAGATCGCCAGGCGGTGCGAGGGCCGGAACTCCAGCACCCAGCCGGTGGCCCGGCGCCAGCCCTCGAGCCCCTCGTCGCGCACCGCGTCGCGCAGGCGGTCGCTGCTGGCGATCAGGTTGCCGACCAGGCGGCGCCCCATCACCTGTTCGTGCAGATGGCGCATGTAGAGTTCGCGCTCGCGGGTCACCAGGGTCAGCAGGCCTACCGCCAGGCTGTCCTCCTCGCTCATCCGCGGTTCCGGCATCACCGGACGCTCCTTGGCGATCACGCGCTCGGCCAGCTCGGCGGGCAGGTCGTAACTCTCGGCCGCGTGACGCACCTGCTGGTCGACCTCCTCCACCGAGAGCGCCAACACGCGGTCGCGGAGCTGCTGTTCGCGCGGCGGCAGCCGGTCCAGCTTCAGGACACGCAGCACCGGCTTCAGACTGGGCGCTTGCACCAACACGGTGAAGAAGGTGTAGCCGATCGCCAGCAGGGCGACGAAGTTGCGGACCTCTTCCGGCAGGTCCGGATCGCCCGCCACCGCCAGCGCCAGCACCATGGTGACGGCACCACGCAGGCCGCCCCAGACAATGACCGCCTTGAACCTGGTCCCGATCGGCCGCGTGAGGCCGCAGCCGACCAGGAAGGGCAGCAGGCAGTAGAGCACCAGCAGGCGCGCCACCAGGGCCCCCGCCACCACCAGCAGGATCAGCGACAGCTTCCAGACCTCGA
Organism: Rhodospirillaceae bacterium N.6G; assembly: GCA_046233115.1. Classification (GTDB taxonomy): domain Bacteria; phylum Pseudomonadota; class Alphaproteobacteria; order Kiloniellales; family JACOMY01; genus JACOMY01. The sequence goes on from JBJXHM010000006.1 coordinate 57,104, forward strand.
CCGCCGGAAAGGCGATAACGGCCAGCATCGAGGCCAGCACGAAGACCAGGGAGTTTGCCCAGAACTCGATCTGCTCCCAGGCGCTCTGCACCGAGTGCCAGACCGAGGGCACCAGGTGGGTCGGCCCGTCGACCGCCACCACCAGGGCGGCAGCCACCACCGCGACCACGCCGGAGACCCCGAGATAGTCCTCGCCCACCAGGAAGATCAGGTAGGCCGCGGCGAAGGTGATGCTGGTCGCTGCGACGGCCGAGCGCCCGACCCAGCGGAAGGCGATGCCGGCGAGCTTGCCGGCCGCCGCCCCGAAGGCCGTGCCGCCGAGGAAGGAGACCGCCAGGCTTTCCAGGCCGCCGAGGAAGGAAAGCTCGTCGCCCTGGCTCAGCAGCCCGACGAAGAGCGAGAACAGCACGATGGCGGCGGCATCGTTGAACAGGCTCTCGCCGGCCACCAGGGTGGTCAGCCGCCGCGGTGCGCCGATGTCGCGAAAGACGCCGACCACCGCCGCCGGGTCGGTCGGTCCCACCACCGCCCCCAGCAGCAGGCAGGCGGCCAATCCGACGCTGGTGAAGGGCCAGAGCGCCAGGCCCACAACCGCGACGCAGACGAAGACCGCGACCACGGCCAGCAACAGCACCGCAGCCAGGTCCTCACGCAGCAGGCGTACGTCAACCGAGAGCCCGGCAGTGAACAGCAGCGGCGGTAGGAAGAGATAGAGAAAGCCCTCCGCCGAGATGTCCATCAGCATCAGCCCCTGCTTCAGATCGGCGAGCGGGCGCACCAGGACATCGGGATGCCAGGGGCCGACGAAGAGGCCCAGGGTCACGCCCAGCAGGGCCAGCACCAGGGTCTGGGGGACGGCGAGACGCGTCGCCAGGGGCTGCAGCAAGCTGACGGCCAGGAGCAGGATCGCGAACGCGAAGAGAACCAGGATAAGGTCGAGCATCGTCCTCACAATATCGCGAAATGGGCCGAATTCACGACTTCGCCGCAAATCTGCCCCAGCCTCGCGCTTGGCGTCGGCTACGCAGCTACCACATTAACGGCATGCTAGAGTGGCGGGAGCGGTCTGGGGAAGGGTTAGACCGACGGCTTCGCGCTCTAAACCGTTGAAACGTGAACGGGCACCCAGGTCGAGAGCAGGACTCCCGGGGGGTGGCCGAAAAATCCGGACCTTGGAGGGGGAGGTCAGGATGTCATCCGGCGCGATAGGAGGCGACCACTTTGATGACGGAACAGGAACTGGGTCTACGCAAGCGATCCCTCACCATTGCACGCCACCGGACCAGTCTGGCCTTGGAGCCGATCTTCTGGCGAGCGCTCGACGACGAGGCCTCCGCCCGTAGTCTCTCCCTCGCCGCCCTGATCTCGGAGATCGACCAGGCGCGGGCCGAGCAGGAGCTGCCGATCTCTCTGGCCAGCGCCTCGCGGGTCCACGTGGTCTCGCAACTCATGGACAAGCTGGAGAACGGCAACAGCGGGCACTAGTGGAAGACGCTGTACCCAAGCGCTCCCCCCCGGACGAGGAACACGTCCGGATGGAGGCGCCGCTCCAGGTGGTAGGTGGGAGTGGCTGATTGAGTGACGTGACGATCATCGGCCTCGGGGCCATGGGCAAATCGCTCGCGGAATGCCTGCTCCGGAAACGAGAGATCACTGTCTGGAACAGGTCCCGAGACAAGGGCTCCAGCATCGAAAGCGCCGGCGGCCGCATCGCATCCACGGTGAGCGATGCGGTCGGCGCAAGTCCGGTCATGCTGGTCTGCGTCAGCGACTACGCTGCCACGCAGGCACTCTTTTCGAGCGAAGGGATCGACCCACTGCTCCGCGATCGGGTCGTCGTCCAACTCTCGACCGGCACACCGCAGGACGCCGTAGCGGCCTCGGCCTATTTCGCCAAACGGGGGGCGCGCTATCTCGACGGCACGATCATGGCCTATCCCGCCGGTATCGGGCGCGCCGACTCCGAAATCCTCCTAGCCGGGGACCGGGCGGCTTTCGAACAGGCCAAGGCCATCATCCTTGAGCTCGCCGGAGCGTCCCGCTACCTGGGCCGGAACGTGCGTGCGCCCGCAGCCCTTGACCTGGCCTGGCTCTCGAGGCTCGAAGGGCTGATCATGGGAACCCTGCATGGTGCCCGACTCTGCGAGGCCGAGGGGATTCCGCTCTCGGAACTCGCCCGCTTGATGCCGGAAGGCGATCGGTCGCGGAGCCTGCTCACGACGATCGAAAGCGGCGACTTCGTCGTCGGGCCGAACGCCGGGACGGTTGCCGTTGCGGCAGGCGTGATCGCCAGACTCCAGGATCAAGCCCGCGCAGCCGGCATCGACAGCGCGTTCCCGGACCTGATGATGGCCTGGTTCACGCGAGCGATCGAGCAGGGCTATGGCGAACAGGACACGGCCGCGACCATCCACGCACTGCGCGATCTGCTCTAGGCCAGGCCCTCCTCTCGGTCGTCAGTCAGGAGAGCGGTCGGGCGTTCCGCCGGATCGCCCCAGCCGCCGCCGCCGGCAGCCTCCATCCGCAACACGTCGCCGCGCGCCAGCGCCAGGCCGTAGAGCTTGCCCGGCAGAGGCCGCTCCGCGTCCGTGCCCGGATTGAGCCAGAAGCCGCCCGGACGCCCCGGCCCGCCGCCCTCCAGTCCCCAGGGGGCGGACCAGTCGTGGTTCTGCTGAACGTAGGCGCCGAGGATGCACTTCTCCGATAGCAGCTGATAGTCGCGCCGGATCGCCAGGCCGCCGCGGTGGCGGCCGGCCCCGCCGGAGCCGGCGATCAGCTCGCTGCGCAGCACCCGGAAGGGGCTGAGACTCTCCATCACCTCGGCCGAGAGGATCGCGCAGTTGCCGCCGTGGGTATCGACCGCCGAGAGGCCGTCGCCCGCACTGGAACCGCCCATGCCGCCGCCGATGATGTCGGAGATGATGTAGTAGGGCGCCCCCTCCTCCGCCATCTCCGGCCGGTCGTCGAAGCCGCCGGCAGCCATGGTGGGAAAGGCCACCTGGCAGCCGGCCGCGGCGCGATCGGGCACCAGCGGCGTCAACGCCTTCAGGACCGCGTCGGCCAGGCGCTGCTGCGTCAGGTGGCGCACCGAGACGGCGGCTGGATGGCGCGGGTTCAGCAGCGAGCCCTCCGGCACCACCACCTCGACCGGCCGGTCGCAGCCCTCGTTCTGGGCGATCTCGGGCGCCAGCAGGCACTTCAGCGCGTAGTGCACCATCGAGAGCGTCGAGGCGTAAGGGTTGTTCAGCGCGTTGTCGCGCTGCGGTGCGCTTCGGCTGAGGTCGACGGTGATCCCTCCGCCCGCCACCGTGATATCGGCGGCGATCACCAGCGGCGCCTCGCCAGTCACCTCATCCTCCAGCAGCACCTCGGCGCTGCTGGTGCCGTCCGGCAGGGCCGAGATCCGGCGCGAGACATAGGCCTCGGCATAGTCGAGCGAGGCCGCGGCCAGGGCCGCCGCCCGCGCCGCGCCATAGCGGCCGTAGAGCTCCGCCAGGCGGCGCTCGCCGGTGCGGCAGCCGGCGATCTGGGCGCGCAGGTCGCCCAGGCTGGCGCGCGCGTCGCGCACGTTGGCGGCCAGGATATCGAAGATCGGCGTCACCGGCCGGCCGGCGTCGATCAGCTTCAAAGGCGGCAGGATCAGGCCTTCGGCGAAGATCTCCGCGTTGTCGGCGGCTTCTGTGCAGGGGATCTTGCCGCCGATGTCGACGTGGTGGGCGATGGTCGAGGTGACCGCGACCAGCTCCCCCTCCAGGAAAACCGGGCTGAAGAGCACGATGTCCGGCGTGTGGGTGCAGCCGCGGTAGGGATCGTTGGAGACGTAGACGTCGCCCGGCCGCCAGCCGGGCAGCGGGTGGGCGGCGATCATATGGCGGTAGGCGGTCGACATGATGCCGAGCTGGGCGGCGATGGTGCGCGCCTGGGCCAGCATTTCGCCCTCGGGCGTGAACAGCCCGCAAGCATAGTCGTACATGTCCCAGATGATCGAGGAATAGGCCGCCCGCCGCAGCGAGACCGACATCTCCTCGGCGATTCCGACCAGCGCCTGCTGAAAGACGTCGCGGTCGATCGAGTCGACGCTGTTGTCGTCACCCGCCAAGGCTCAGTCTCCTCCCTTCACGGCGATGCGCAGCGCGCCACTGGCATGCACCCGCATCTCCTGACCCGGCAACACCACCGTGGTGCTGTCGCGCTGCATCACGATGGCCGGACCGACCAGGCGGTGCCCCGGAGCCAGGTCCTGGCGGCGCCACAGCGGGGTGTCCCGCCAGCCGAGCGCCCGGTCGAGCAGCACCCGTCGGTGGCCCAGCGGCGGCGGCAGCGGCCCGGCCGCCGGCTCCGGCCGCGGCACCTCGGGCCGGGCCATGAGGCCGATGCCGCGGGCGCGCAGGTTCACGATCTCCACCGCCTCGCCGGGATCGGCATGGCCGTAGACCTGTTCGTGCAAGCGGTGAAAGGCCGCGGACAAGGCTTGAGGATCCCACCAGCCGGCTGGCCCCGGTTTCGGCAGCGGCACCTGTAGCTGATGGAACTGGCCGAGCGCGCGCAGGTCGCCCTCGAACTCGATGCGGCGCGCCTCGGGGGCGATGCCGTCAGCCTCCAGGTCGGCCTGCAGCGCGGCGGCGAGATCGGCCATCTCGCCCGCCAACTCCGCCTCGGCCAGTCCCGACAGGCGACGGCGCCAGGCCCGCTGGCGGCTGTGCAGCAGGTCGCTCTGCAGTAGGCCCAGCGCGCAGAAGAGGCCCGGATAGGGCGGCACGATCACCTCGGCCATGCCCAGGTCGCGGGCGATCATGCCGGCATAGAGCGGCCCGGCCCCGCCAGCAGCAACCAGCGCGAAGCCGCGCACGTCATGGCCACGCTCCACCGTCAGGGTGCGGATCGCCTGCACCATGTTGGCGATCGCGACCGCCAGGATGCCGGCCGCCGCGGCGTCGGGCTCCAGCTCCAGGGGCTCCGCCACCTCGCGCCGGACAGTGGCCTCGGCCGCCGCCGGGTCGAGCGGCATGTCCCCGCCCAGGAAGTCCTCGGCCGAGAGCAGACCCAACAGCAGGGCGGCGTCGGTCACCGTGGCCTGGCTGCCGCCGCGGCCGTAGCAGGCCGGTCCCGGCTCGGCGCCGGCCGAATCCGGCCCGACCCGTAGCGCGCCGGCCAGGTCAACCGTGGCGATCGAGCCGCCTCCGGCCGAGATGGTCTCCAGGTCCAGGGCCGGCAGGCGCAGGGGCTGGCCTGCCACCACCCGCTCCGGCACTCGCGCCGGGCGGCCGCCACGAATCAGCGAGAAGTCGGCCGAGGTACCGCCCATGTCGAAGGTGACCAGATCCTGGAGATCCAGCTCGGCGGCCAGTTCGGCCCCAGCGACCACACCGGCCGCCGGTCCCGAGAGCAGCATCTGCGCCGGGTTGTCCTGGACCGCGCGCGGCGTGGCGATGCCGCCGTCGGAGCGCATGAGCCGCAGCGGCGCCGTCACCCCGGCCTCGGCCAGGCGCTGCCCCAGCCGGGCGACATAGCCGCCAACCACCGGACCGACATAGGCCGCGATCGCCGTGGTGTTGGCCCGCGGATACTCCTCGATCGCCGGGTTGACGCGCGAGGAGAGGTAGAGCGGCACCCCGGGCAGCCGCGCCGCCAGGGCCTCGGCCAGGGCGACCTCGTGCCGATCGTCCAGGAAAGAGAAACCGAGGCAGATCGCGACCGCCTCCAGGGCCAGCGCCGCCACGGCCTCGACCACGCGCTCGATCTCCTCCGCGGTCAGGGGCGTCACCACCTTGCCGAAGGCGTCCAGCCGTTCGGCGACCTCCAGGGTGCGTTGGCGCGGCACCACCGGCGCCGGCTTGGCCACGCGCAGGTCGTAGAGCTGCGGGCGCATCTGGTCGCCGATCAGCAGAACGTCGCGGAAGCCCTCGGTCACCAGCAGCGCTGCCCGGGCGCCGCGCCGGGTCAGGAAGGCGTTGGTGCCGACGGTGAAGCCGTGCACGAAGAGTGCGATGTTCCCGGACGAGATCCCGGCCCTTTGGCAGAGCCGCTCGATGCCGGCGATCACCCCCTCGCCCGAGGCGGTGGCGGCAGAGGAGACCTTGTCCAGCAGGACCTCGCCCCGCGCGGCGTCCAACAGGACCAGGTCGGTGAAGGTCCCCCCGACGTCTGCTGCCAGATACCAGTGGGACCCGGTCCTCGCTTCGTCGTTCAAGCCGCTAGCCCGCCAGCAGGTGATGCACCGCCAGGTAGGCGCCACCGAAGAGCGCGGCCGAGGCCGCCAGCGCGACGACGATCGCCACCACCCCGAACAGCAGGCCGCCCAGGACGATCAGCCCGTCACGCTCCAGCAGGCCGACGGTGATCGAGAGGATCGCCAGCGCCGGTAGGAAATTGGTCATCGGTCCGGGAAAGGCCACGACGGCGGAGAGGACCAGGATGGCGATGCCGATCCAGCGATGGGCGCGATCGCTGACCAGCCGCGGCATCCTGGGCGAGCAGCGCTCCTCCACCCAGACCAGCGGCCGCATGCCTTTGTTGGCGATCCAGCCCAGCGCCTTGGCCGAGATCCGGCGCCGCGCCAGGCCGCCCGGCAGACGCAGGACCGGATAGTCGCACAGCAGCTGCCAGGTCACGATCAGGACCGGCACGGCGAAGATCGAGCCGATCCCGGGCGGTGCGGGAATGCAGTTAGGCAGGGAAAAGAGCACGATCGCGACCAGCAGAGAGCGGTCGCCAAGCGCCTTCACCAGTTCACCCAGGGTCGTGTCCCGCGGACCGATTTCTTCGACGAAACGACGGAAGGTCACACTCATCCGTTCTTCGCACGGCGCCGCCTTTCGCGCCTTCGCCTCTACGCTCATCGTCCTCCCAATGACATGACCCTGCCTGTCCCCCAAAACCTGCCTGCGCCGTCCGGCTCGGATCCGGACCTTGTTTACATAGGATGTCTCTGGCCGTTGCGCCGCCCCTCTGGGCCACGCCTTAGGCCGCATGATGCGGTGGCGGCCCTCTTTGCGCAAGCGGATGGAAGCGCGGCAGAGACCCTGCGTGCCGCGAACAGAGAGCCTGCGGTCGCCGGGACGACAGAGTGCAGAGAGCGCACTCAGAATTATCGATCTCTAGATTGTCGGCTTTTCGGAGGGGGCGGCCGCCCGGCCCAGTCCCCCGAGAGGTGCGACCCAGGTCTGTGGGAGCAGGTCTCATGAGCGAAGCGACGGGTGCGGAACAAGACATCGAGGCAATCGGGGAGGCAGGCGGGCGTCGGGCACGGCGCGGACGCGGCGGTGGCGGCGCCGAGGCCAGACGCGCCAAGCGCAGCGGCCACCAGGCGGCCAAGGCCCCCTTCATCCAGCGCAACATCCCCTGCTTCGAGGTGCTGAGCGCCGAGGGCCTGGAGATCATCGAGGCCAACGCCGAGACCATCCTGCAGGAGGTCGGGATCGAGTTCCGCGACGACGCCGAGGCGCTCGCGATCTGGAAGGACGCCGGCGCCACGGTGACCGGTGAGCGGGTCCGTTTCCCCAAGGGGCTCTGTCGCTCCCTGGTCACTGAGAACGCGCCCGCCCAGTTCGTCCAGCACGCCCGGAACCCGGCGCGCTCGGTCACCATCGGCGACGGCACCACCGTCTTCGCCCCGGTCTATGGCCCGCCCTTCGTGCGCACCCTGGACGAGGGCCGGCGCTACGCCACCATCGAAGACTTCCAGAACATCGTGAAGCTGACCTACATGCTGCCCAGCCTGCATCACTCGGGCGGAACGGTCTGCGAGCCGGTGGACGTTCCGGTGAACAAGCGCCACCTCGACATGGTCTACAGCCACCTGCGCTATTCCGACCTGCCCTTCATGGGCTCGGTGACGGCGCCGAGCCGCGCCGAAGACTCGGTGGCCATGGCCAAGCTGGTCTTCGGCGAGGACTTCGTCGACAGCAACTGCGTGATGATCCAGCTCATCAACGCCAACTCGCCGATGGTCTTCGACGACACCATGCTGGGGGCCCTGAAGGTCTACGCGCGGGCCGGGCAGGCCTGCATCGTCACGCCCTTCATCCTGGCCGGCGCCATGTCGCCCACCACCGTCGCCGGCACCATGGCGCAGACCCTGGCCGAGGCCCTGGCCGGCATGGCCTTCGCACAGCTCGTGCGGCCGGGGGCTCCGGTGGTCTTCGGCTCCTTTGCCTCCTCCATGTCGATGCAGTCAGGCGCACCCACCTTCGGCACGCCGGAGCCTGCCTTGGTGCTCTACGGCATGGCGGCCCTGGCGCGGCGGCTGGGCGTCCCCTTCCGCTCCGGCGGATCGCTCTGCGGCGCCAAGACGGCCGACGCCCAGGCCGCCTACGAATCGGCGCAGACCCTGCTGCCGACCCTGCTGGGCGGCGTCAATTTCGTGCTGCACGCAGCCGGCTGGCTGGAGGGCGGCCTGGTCTCCTCCTACGAGAAGCTGGTGATGGACGCCGACCAGCTCGGCATGATGCAGGTCCTGGCCAAGGGCGTGGACCTGACCGAGAACGGTCAGGCGCTGGATGCGATTCGCGAGGTCGGGCCGGGCAAGCACTTCCTCGGCTGCGCCCACACCCAGGCCAACTTCGAGACCGCCTTCTACCGCTCGACCATCGCCGACAATAACTCCTTCGAGCAGTGGCTGGCCGAGGGCGAGCAGAACGCGGAACAGCGCGCCAACACGCTGTGGAAGCAGCTTCTGGCCGAATACGAGGCGCCGGAGCTGGACCTTGCGGTCGACGAGGCCCTGCAGGCCTTCATGACCGAGCGCAAGGCTGCCCTGCCCGACGGTATCGGCTGAGACAATCGTCAGGTTTGCCAGAGAAAGCCGGCACCGCTAGGGTGCCGGCACTCAATCTGGCCGTGGTCCTTCCCGAGCACTCTTGGGAAGGCCGAGCGGCTGCCGTTGTCGTTGGAGCCGCCTGATACATCACCATGGTCCTCTGGCTGGATATATTCTTGAAGGGGATCGCCGCCGGAATGATCATCGCCGTCCCCGTGGGGCCGGTCGCGGTCATCTGCATCAAGCGAGCGATCTACTACGGCATTCCCGGCGGCGTCTCGGCGGGACTGGGCGCGGCCGTCGCCGACGCCTTCTTCGGCGCGGTGGCCGGCTTCGGCATTGCCGCCGTCTCGCACTTCCTCATCCAGCAAGAGGTCTGGATCCGCGGCATCGGCGGCGTGATCCTGGTCATCCTGGGCGTGCTCTTCTTCCTCTTTCCGGGCGCCCCGCCCGAGAAGGGCGCCTCGCGTGCCGGTCTGGCCGGCACCTTCCTCACCACCTTCATGCTGACCCTGACCAACCCGATCACCATCATCACCTTCCTCACCATCTTCGCCAGCCTGGGCCTGGCCGGCACGCCGCTCAGCTATGGCGCCGCGGGCCTGCTGGTCGCCGGGGTCTTCCTCGGCTCGGCGATCTGGTGGCTGGCGATCTCGATGGCGGTCTTGCTGGCACGCGGCCACATCGGCGTCGCCTGGATGCCCGAGGTGAAGCGCTGGTCCGGCGTGGTGATCTTCGCCTTCGGCATCTACGCCCTCTGGGACGCCTCTGAAGCGCTGTTCGTTTAGAGGCTCGGCGCCCCACCCTCCGCGCGTCGCTTCTCGACGAAAGCCTCCAGCTCCTCGTCGACCGCCGGGTCCAGAGGCGGTGGCTCGAACTCCGCCAGGACCTGCTTCATGATCCGGTTAGCGCGCTGGGTGCCGGTCTCGGCCCCCGCCTCCTCCCAACTCTCGAAGTTGCGCCAGTCGGACAGGATCGGCTGGTAAAAGGCTGATTCGTAACGCTCCAAGGTATGCTGTGCACCGAAGAAATGACCGCCGGGACCGACCTCGCGCACGGCGGCCAGGCCCAGCGCGCCCTCGTCGACGGCGACCGGCTCCAGCACCTCGGCCATGCCCTGCAGGATCTCGACGTCGACGACCACCTTCTCGAAGGAGGCGGTGAGCCCACCCTCCATCCAGCCGGCGGCGTGCATCATCAGGTTGGCGTGGCCCATGACCGCGCCCCAGACCGACATCTCCGATTCGTAGGCCGCCTGCACGTCCACCACGTTGGCGGCGTTGGCGTTGGAGGAGCGGTAGGGAAAGCCATAGCGCCGGGCGAGCTGGCCGCCGATCAGGGCGGCGCGGGTGTACTCCGGCGTGCCGAAGGCCGGCGCCCCCGACTTCATGTCGACGTTGGAGGTGAAGCCGCCGTAGACGCAGGGCGCGCCCGGCTTGACGATCTGCGAGAAGGCGATCCCGGCCAGCGCCTCGGCATTCTGCTGCGCCAGCGCGCCTGCCAGGGTGGCCGGCGCCATCGCCCCGGAGAGGGTGAAGGGGGTCAGTACCATCACCTGCCCGGCCCGCGCCAGCTCGATGATCCCCTCCAGCATGGGCCCGTCCAGGCGCAGCGGCGAGGAGGAATTGATGATCGAGAAGACCGAGGGCTCGCGCTCCAACTGCTCGCGGGAGATGCCGCGCGCGATGCGGGCGATCTCGATGCCGTCCAGGATGCGGGTGCGGCCCAGGGAATAGGCATGGAAGGCCTTGTCGGTGAGCCGCACGAAGTCGGCCAGGCAATCCAGGTGGCGGGTCTCCGGCGGCAGGTCGATCGGCTCCACCGGATAGCCGCCGAAGCAGTGCACGATGTTGAAGCTCTGGAGCAGCCGCAGCAGGCTGCGAAAGTCCTTGTGGTTGCCTGGGCGCCGCCCGCCGTCGAGATCGGAGACGTTGGGCGCCGAGGCCACGCTGGCGAAGACCTGCGAGCGGCCGCCGAGATCCAGGTGGCGCTCTGGGTTGCGGGCATGCAGGGTGATCCTGGAGGGCACCGTGGCGATGGCCTGCTGGATCAGGTCGCGGTCGAAGCGGACCCGCTGGCTGCCCGGCGTCACGTCCGCACCGGCAGCGCGCAGGATCTCCACCGCCTCCGGCAGCAGGAAGTCCATGCCGACCTCCTCCAGGATAGTCAGCGAGGTCGCGTGGATTGCCTCCAGGTGCTCTTCCTCCAGCACCTCGATCGGCCGGTAAGGATTCTGCAGCCGCCGCCACGCGAGCTGTTTCAATCCGCCGCCACGGCTCTGCCGGCGGCCCGCCCGCGCCCCACGCTCTCTCGCCATCGCCACCTTCCCTTCTCGTTCGCCAGCCAGACTCGTCCCTTGGGATCGCGCTCTTGGCCCGCTTCATCCCCAGGGATCATGCATTCCTGTCGGAATTTGTATATACAACTTTGTGCCGCGGCGTTATAGGATCTTAGTAAGGTCGCCGAGCGCCGGACATATTGTTTCGTCTGAGCCGTCGGCGCGCCCCGCAACAGTCATTCGCTCCGTTTGGAGTCTGCGGCGCCGGCCCGCCGATCCAAACCCACTTGAACAGCAAAGGAGGTACCGTTCGGATCATGTCGATCTTGCCTGATGCGAAGACCTACGTCGTGATCGGCGCCGGGATGCATGGCCTCTCGACCGCCTGGCACCTGGCCATGGAACTCGAGGCGCGCGGCACCGGCTCGGGCCGTGACATCGTGGTGCTGGACAAGACCGCGCCGGGTGCCGGCGCCACCGGCATCGCTTGCGGCTGCGTCCGCAACTTCTACATGACCGAGCCCCTGCACGCGATCCTGCGCCACTCCGTCGACGTCTGGATGAGCGACCCGGTGCGCCTGGGCTTCCAGCAGGTCGGCTACATCTCCGCCGGCGAGGAGAACCAGATCTCCGACTATGAGAAGGTCGTCGCCAGCCAGAACGCGGTCGGCTACACCACCGACCTCTACGTCGGCAAGGACGCCAAGAATTTCCTGCGCAACATCTGGCCCGACATGAACGTCGAGCGGATCGAGGTCTGCCACCACGAGAAGCCCTCGGGCTATGCCGGCACCCGTCAGGCCGTCGCCGGTATGGCCGAGAAGTGCGCGCAGATGGGCGTGCAGGTGCTCTCCGGCGTCGAGGTCACCGGCTACGACATGCAGAACGGCCGGGTCAGCAAGGTCCTGACCAACCTGGGGCCGATCAAGGCCGACATGGTGATCCTCGGTCTGGGCGCATGGATCGGCAAGCATTGGGAGATGCTGGGCCTGCCCAGCCGCCTGGTCTGTCACTATCCCGACGGCGGCGCGCCTGAGATGGACATGTGGACCTACTGGCGCCTGCTGGAGGGCGAGGTCTACATCGACAAGCCCTATCGCACCGCCGACGACCGCGACCCGCCGATCCTGCACGTCGAACTGATGAACACCCCGGTGATCAACGAGGAAACCGGCGAGGAGATCTCCGATCACCTCTACGTCTACTGGAAAAACGGCGCCGAGCGCATGGAGCGCATGGGCGTCCAGGGCGGCACCATCCCGATCAAGATCGGACCCGACGCCACCGTCGACCCCTACGGCTGGGCCAACCCGGCCTATCAGGCCGATCCCTGGTTCGCCGACTACATGACCTCGGCGATGAGCTATCTGATGCCCCGCTTCAAGGGCAGCCGGAAGATGTTCAAGGATCGCCCGAACGGCGGCATCGGCGCCTTCACCCCGGACAACGTGCCGATCTTCGACTACGTCGCCGACAACGTCTACATGGTCGCGGACAGCAACCACGGCTTCAAGATGGCCGGCGTCGGCAAGCTGGTGGCACGCCTGCTCGCGGGCGGCAACCGGGTGGCGGAGCTGGAGCCCTTCTCCTTCTCGCGCTTCGCCGAGGGCCGCACCTTCGGGGCCTCCAACAGCCACTGCCCCTGGGTCTGATAGGCTCCAGCAAAAATGATATCAGGGGGCCGGGATGCGCTTTCGGGTGCATCCCGGCCCCTTTGCGTTCGACCTTTTCGTGTTGACCGGGACCGTTATTTCGGCCATCGGCTAATAGGCAGTTGTCCAGTGCGCTATCGGCCGGGCGGCGAAAGCAGCGGGCACCGGTAACCGCGGGTTCCGTGACCTTGGGGAAGGACAAGAACGATGGATGAGCAAATCGACGAGGTGAACAAGTTGGTCGAGGAGGCCTACGCCTACCTCACCACGGAGGGCGTCAACCTGGGGCTGAACGTGCTCTCAGCAATCGTCATCCTGATCATCGGCTTCTGGATCGCGCGCAAGGTCTCGAACGGGATGAAGCGCGGCATGGGCCGCTCCAAGCACATCGACCCGGCGATCGCGAACTTCTTCGCCGCCGCAATCCGCTACCTGATCATCGCCTTCGTCATCATCGCGGTGCTGAACCAGTTCGGCATTGAGACCACCAGCTTCGTGGCCATCCTGGGTGCTGCCGGCCTGGCGGTCGGCCTGGCCCTGCAGGGTGCGCTCTCCAACGTGGCGGCCGGCGTCATGCTGCTGATCTTCCGTCCCTTCCGGACCGGCGACTACGTCGATGCCGGCGGCATTGCCGGCACCATCGCCGAGGTCAGCCTCTTCACCACCGAGATGGATACGCCCGACAACGTGCGCATCACCGTGCCGAACGGCCAGATCTGGGGCCAGCCCATCACCAACTTCTCGCACCACGCCACCCGGCGCATGGACATCGGCTGCGGCATCGGCTACGGCGAGCCGATCCAGCCGGCGATGGACGCCATGCTGAAGCTGGCGGCCGAGGACGACCGCGTGCTTTCCGAGCCCGCACCCAACGTCTTCGTCAGCACCCTGGGCGGCAGCTCGGTCGATCTCAGCCTGCGCATCTGGTGCGCGGCCGGCGACTACTGGCAGCTCAAGTGGGACATGACCCGGATGGTGAAAGAGGCCTTCGACGCGGCCGGGATCGAGATCCCCTTCCCGCAGACCGTGGTCACCATGGTTCCGACCGACGCCGAGGACAAGCTGAAGGGCGCCGTCCACCTGCAGCCGACCAAGTCGGCCGCCAACTAGGACCCCACCTCTCCCTTGGCCGAGCGGCTCGATCTCGACGGCAACAGCCTGACCCTGACCCAGATCGAGGCCGTGGCCCTCGGCCGCCTGGAGGTGGGGCTCAGTCCCACGGCACGCGACCAGCTCGCCCGCGGCCGCGCCGTGGTCGAGCGCGCGCTGGCCGCCGAGGAGCCGGTCTATGGCCTCACCACCGGCCTCGGCGCCCGGGTCTCCCATCGCCTTTCCAACGCGGATCTGGCCGCCTTTTCCCTGCGCACGGTCGAGGGCCGGGCGCAGGCGATCGGACCGGAGCTCGACGCTGCCGCGGTCCGGGCCACCCTGCTCGTGCACCTGAACGGCCGGCTCTCCGGCGCGGCCGGCCTCTCCCCAGCGATTGCCGGGCTGCTGGCCGAGATGCTGAACCGGGACCTGCGCCCGATCCTGCCCTCGATCGGCTCGCTGGGTGCCGGCGACCTCTGCATCCTGGGCCACCTTGGCCGCTTCGTCGCCGGCGGCGGCGAGGGCCACCTGGGCGACAGGCTCGGCCCCGCCTCCGACCTCTTCGCCGCGGCCGGGCTGGAGCCGGCGCGCCTCGGCCCCAAGGACGGCCTGGCGCTGATCAACGCCTCCTCGGTCTCGGCCGCCCTGGCCGCGCTGGCACTGGCGCGCCTGCGGCGGCTCTATGCCGTGGCCCAGGTCGCCGGCGCACTCTCGCTGGAGGCCTTCCGCGGCAACCTCTCGCCGCTGAGCGCGGCGGCGACCGCCGCCAGGCCGCAGCCGGGCCAGGCCCGTGCTGCCGCGGAGCTGCGATCCCTGCTGGCCGGCAGCCTGCTGGAGCGGCCGGGCGAGGCCCGGCGCCTGCAGGACCCGATCTCGCTCCGCTGCCTGGCACCGCTGCACGGCAGCCAGGCGGTCGCCTGGGACCTGGCCGAGGCCGCCCTGTTGCCGGAGGTGAACGGCAGCTCCGACAATCCCCTGATCCTGGTGGAGGAGGGCCGCATCCTCTCGACCGGCAACTTCCACACCCCGCATCTGACCCTGGCGCTGGACACCCTGGCCCGCGCACTGGCGCAGTCGGCGGGCGCCTGCCTGGCGCGCTGCTCGCGGCTGGTGTCGAACCGCTTCTCCGCGCTGCCGGACAACCTCAGCCAGCTGGGCAACGGCCGTTCCGGCTTCGCACCGCTGATGAAGATCGGCGAGAGCCTGCTCGGTGAGATCGAGCACCTGGCCCAGCCGGTGCCACTGGCGATGCGCTGGGGCGCGGACGGGGTGGAGGACGACGTGACCCACAGCCCCCTGGCCGCCAAGAAGCTGGCCGAGCTGGCCGAGCGCCAGGCCTTCCTGCTGTCGCTGGAGCTGCTGCTGGCCACCGAGGCGCTGGAGCAGCGCGCGCTCCCCACCGTCGCCCCGCGCCTGGCCGAGGCCGCGCGCCTGGTCCGCACCTGCGTCGCCCCGCTGGAAGACGACCGCTCCTTCGCCGACGAGTTGACCGCACTTGCGGAGGGCCCGGTTGCCGATGGGCGCTTGGTGGCGCTGGTGGATGGGGGTTAGCGCCCGTGTCTGGAAGAGGCTAGGCAGCGCCGATCCGTAGAAAACCTCCATGCTGAGAGTGATCCTCCGGTCAAGCCGGAGGACGACAAAAGTAAATCATTTCAATAAATTGTCGTCCTTCGGCTTGACCGGAGGACCACTATACGCAACGAAGAACATTGTGTAGCGAAGGAACAAGACGCCGCCCCTCTACAACAGCCGCTGCCACCAGCCGACGTCGTGCCAGCGGCCGAACTTGAAGCCGACCTCCCGGTAGACGCCCAGCTTGCTGAAACCGACCGCCTCGTGCAGCGCGATGCTGGCCGGATTGGGCAGCGCGATGCCGGCGAAGGCGGCATGGAAGCCGCGCGCCTTGAGGTCCGCCAGCAAGGTCTCATAGAGCCGTCGGCCGACTCCCAGCCGGCGCGCCTGCTCCGCGACATAGACGGTGACGTCGACCGAGAAGCGGTAGGCGGCGCGGGCCCGGTGCGGCCCGGCGTAGGCATAGCCAAGCAGGTCCGCGCCCGAGACCGCCGCCAGGTAGGGATAGCCCTTCAAGGTGGCCTCGATGCGCGCCGCCATCTCGGCCTCGCTCGGTGGCTCGGCCTCGAAGGAGATGATGCTCTGCTCGACCAGCGGGGCATAGATCCGCCGGATGGCCGGGGCGTCCTCCGGCCGCGCGCTGCGGATCTCGAAGGAGGCTCCGGTCAAGGCGATCAGTCGATCGGGTCGCGCTGCAGGGGCGAGGTCGAGCAGTGGATGCCGCCGCCGCCCTCGAAGACCTTGGCGTAGGGCACCGGCACGATCTCGATCCCCAGCTTGTCCAGCAGGTCGGCCGTGCGCGGCGAGGCGCCGGTCTGCATGATCACCCGCCCCGGCCGCACCGCCAGGCAGTTCAGGATGCCGGTCGGATCGTCCGGGTGCACCGAGATGGTGCGGATCCCCAGCTCGTCCATCTTCTCCAAGAGCCAGAAGGGGATCTGGGTCGGGTTCACGATCGCGGTGTCGACGTCGATCATCACCAGCATGCCGTCGATGTGCAGGCGATAGCCGGTGAGGTCGACGCGGATCAGCTCAGCACCCGAGGCGGTCAGCACCTCCTCAACCTGCCGCGTGCCCTCCTCGTTCACCCGGGCCGAGCGGCCGACCACCGCCAGGTTCGGCTTCAGCCAGACGAAGCTGCCGCCCTCCATCAGGCCGGTGCCGTTGATGGTGCGCAGGATCGGCATGCCGATCGAGGCCAGGGTCTCGGTCACCGGCGCCTCCTCGCCGCGGCGGACGATGGGGCCGAGACGGGTGACGATGGCGCCACCCTTCACGCCGATGCAGGAGTCGCGGGTGTAGATCGCCTTGTGCCGGCCGGGCGCACAGCGCTTCAGCCGCACCACCTCCACACCCTCGGCCTCCAAGGCCGCGGTCAGCGCATCGTGCTGCTCCTGCAGCTCCTCCAAGGGCGGTATGTGGTCGCCGCGCCAGTACCAGCGCTCGCCCTCCAGGTCGCCGTAGGAGCCCAGTTCCTCGATCCGCTTGGAGCGGTCGATGATGTCCATCTCCGCTCCCGGGCGGTGCACCAGCACCTTGCGCAGGCGGCCCACGTCGTTGTCGCAGCCCCAGGTCTGGCCCCAGATCTCGGCCTGCTGCTCCGCCGTCTCGAAGGCCGGCTCGGCATGCGAGGGAAAGGCCTTGATGGTCATGTTGTAACGGAACTCGAACTCACTCAGCGCAGCCATGAAAACTCCCTCTCCTCACGCTCTCTCTAAACCAGAAACGAAATCGTCCACCTTGGCGACCGACCCGAAGACGCCCTCCTCGACCAGGACCGAGCGCACCGCCCAGTCGTGCAGCCCCTGCTCGATCGCCCCGCAGGCCTCGGGCAGCAGCAGGCACTGATAGCCGCGGTCGTTACCCTCGCGCAGGCTGGTGTGGACGCAGACGTCGATGGTGTTGCCGGCGAAGGCCAGCGCGCGCACCCCCAGGCCGGTCAGGATGCGCTCCAGGTCGGTGCCGGTGAAGGCACCGTTGGCGGTCTTGTCGACCACGACCTCGCCAGGCAGCGGCGCCAGCTCCTCGATGATCTCGAAGCCCGGCTCGTCGCGAATCAGGATCCGCCCCAGCGGTCCCTCGCGGCCGACGATGCTGCCGCGCCGCTCGGCCAGGAGCGCACTCCAGCGCGGCAGGTCGGCCAGGTCGGGGCGATAGCCCTGGCGAGTGTGGATCACCGTCAGGCCGGCCGCGCGCGCGGCCTGCAGGCAGCGCCGGATCGCCGGGATCGGTCGGCGCAGCGGCTCGATCTCATGGCCGAGCTGGCCGACATAGCCGGCGGGATCGCAGAAGTCGCGCTGCATGTCGATCACCACCAGGGCCGCCTGATGCGGCTCCAGCCGCTCCAGCGGCCAGGGATAGGGATCGGCCTCTAGTTCGGGAAGCGGCACCGGGCCTCACCCTCCGCAGGCAGGAAAGCTCTGGTCTTGCTTGGCATGGCGAGAGACTATGCGTGCCATCTTCGCCGCTTGCCAGCGCAAAACCGTCACCCCCTGGCGTCGCATAACGGGGGTGTCGGACTGGCCGGGCGGCCCCCACTCTGGATGGAGCGACATGGCCAGCCTCTACGCCGACCTCATCGTCTCCGGCGGCAAGATCGCCACGATGGCCCCCAAGCACCGCTTCGTCTCCGCCCTGGCGGCGCGGAACGGACGGATCGTCGCTCTCGGCCAGCCCGAGGAGCTGGAGGGCCTGATCGGGCCCGAAACCCGGCGAATCGACCTGGCCGGCCGCACCGCGATCCCCGGCATCGTCGACAGCCACTGCCATCCCGATGCCCAAGCCGCGCGCCAGACCACCTGGATGGACCTCAGCCCCGAGCGGGTGCCCAGCCGCGACACCCTGCTCGGTGCAATCGCCGAGGCGGCCAGCAGCGGCGAGGGCTGGATCGCCGGCGCGCGGCTGAACGAGAACAAGTCCGGCGGCTATCCCACCCTGGCCGAGATGGATGCCGCCAGCGGCGGCCGGCCGCTCTTCATCCTGCGCACCGACGGCCACATCGGCCTGGCCAACTCCGCCGCACTGGCGCGGCTGGGCATCGGCCCTGACACCCCCGACCCGGAGTTCGGCCGCTTCGACCGCCATCCCGAGACCGGCGCCTTCACCGGCCTGCTGCGGGAGAGTGCCGCCATCCTCTTCGTCAACGAGATCCAGGCCGCAGTCCAACCCGAGACCGTGGCCGAGGGCTTGGTCCAGGTCTTCCGCGCGTGGAACGCGCTGGGCATCACCACGGTCTACAACTCGCTCTCCTCCAGCCGTTCGATCCGCGCCTATCAGATCCTGCGCGACAGCCGCGCCACGCCGATGCGTGTCGGCATCATCATCTCCGGCCAAGAGGAGGGCCTGGTCGAAGCCTTCGTCGCATCCGGCATCCGCAGCGGCTTCGGCGACGACCGGCTGCGCATCATCGGCGTCGAGTGGCTGCCCGACTGCTCAACCTCCGGCCGCACCGCCGCCTACTACGAACCCTACATCGGCACCGCGGTCGAGGGTGAGCCGGTGCCCAACACCGGCATCCTGCTCTACGAGCTGGAGGACCTGAAGGCGCGCGCGCTGGCCGCCCACAAGGCCGGCCTGCAGGTGATGATCGAGGGGGTGGGCGACCGCGGCATCGACTTCGCGCTGGACGCCATCGAATACTGCCTGACCGAGGCGCCACGGGCCGACCACCGCATGCGCGTCGAGCACTGCTGCTACGTCACCCCGCCGATCCTGGAGCGCCTGAAGCGGCTGGAGGTGATCGACAGCTCCGCCACCGGCTTCATGTATGACCTGGGCGATGCCTACATCGCCAACCGCGGCGCGGCGGCCATGCAGCACATGTGGCCACACCGCAGCCTGATCGACGCCGGGGTGCCGGCCCCGGGCCACTCCGACGCCATGGTCTGCGACCCCAATCCCTTCGTCGCCCTCTGGTCGATGGTGACGCGTCGTAGCGACAGCGGCGGCGACCTGGACGTGAGCCAGGCGGTGAGCCCGGCCGAGGCGCTGAACGCCTACACCCTGCTGGGTGCCTACGCCGGCCGCGAGGAGGCCGACAAGGGCTCGCTGGAGCTCGGCAAGCTGGCCGACCTGGCGATCCTGGACCGCGACTACTTCACCGTCCCGGTCGAGGAGATCCGCGAGATCGAGGTGCAGGCGACGATCATCGGCGGTGAGACGGTGTTCGAGCGCTGAGCCCTGTCCTGCGCGCGAAAGCGTGATGGGGAGCCTCTCTGCCGCGCCACCCTTCTGCGCTACACTCTCGCTCCAGGCCCGTTTGAGCAGGATGATGTCATCCTGCTCAACAAGTTCGAAACATGGAGCGGATCGCGATCCGCTCCTGCGGGCCCCCAACCGAGAGGAGTTATCGATGGCCAAAGGCTTAGCAATTGCAGTCGGCGCAGCTGCCCTGCTCGTCGCTTTGGGTCTGGGAAGCGGACAGATCCTGCCATCCGCACAGGCCGACGATGCCGCCGCCGACATCAAGGCCCGCAGCCAGTTGATGAAAGATAACGCCAAGGCCGTTAAGGCCATGCTACCGATGTTCAAGGGCGAAGTGGACTACGATGCCGAGGTCATCCGCCAGTCGGCCGCGCTGATCCAGTCGCACGGCGGCTCGGAGCTCACCAAGCTCTTCCCCGAAGGCAGCGTCGGCCCCAACAGCTATGCGCTTCCGGCGATTTGGCAGGACTGGCACACCTTCGCGGCGCTGGCCGACGACCTGGTGCTCTACTCCGAAGGATTAGTCGCTGCCGCCGGCAACCCCAGAACCGGTGGCGAGAGCTCCAGCCAGGGCACGCTTGGCCAATCCACCCTGGGCCAGACGGCCCAGCCCAGCGTGCCGCGCGACCCGGAGGCGCTGGCGAAGCTTTCTCCCGACGTCGTCTTCCAGGCGCTTGGAAACACCTGCAACACCTGCCATACCAAGTTCCGTAAGGAAGACAACTGAACTCGACCAACACCAAAGCAAAACGACCTCGAACGAAACCCTTGGCCTAGGTGTCTCTGTCCTCCTTTCACTAGATCCTGGGTACTTTGCGCCGCCAAGGGATGCGAAGTGCGTCAGCGTTCGAGCCGAAAACGCTGGCCCTCCTCGGGGCCGATCCTGTTTACAAAGGGAGCCCCATGATTCGCAGATCCGTCCGCCCCCTCCTCGTCCTGCTCTTCGCGATGACGCCCTTTGCCGAGGCACACGAGGCGCACAAGCATGCGACGGGCGTGGTGGCCGAACGCAGCAACCTGATGAAGACGGTCGGCAAGGCGACCAGGGACATCGGTCGGATGCTGGAGGGCGTCGATGACTACGACGCCGAAGCCCTCGCCGAAGCCGCCGCGGTGATCGAGCGTAGCAGTGGGGAGCGGTTGATCGCGCTCTTCCCCGAAGGCAGCGCCGGGCCGACCAGCGAGGCCCTGCCGGCAATCTGGCAGAACTGGGATCATTTCAGCGCCTACGCCAGCCAACTCGCCGCCCTGGGCACGGTCCTGGCCGAGACGGCGCCGCGCGGAAACGACGAGCAGCAACCGCAGGCTATCAGTGGCAGCCTGGGGCTGGCTGCGCCCTCCAGCACCCTGCTGACCGCGGCTGAGATCCAGGACCTGGCGGAGGGCGGCCCACGTCCCGCCTTCAGCAAGCTGGTGAAGACCTGCCAGGCCTGCCACAGCGCCTTCCGCGAGCCGCAGTAGGGGGCGGCGTTGGGCCGTTTCATCTTCTCCCTCTTTTTGCTCCTCGTGCTGGCCGGCATCGCGGGCGCGATCTATCTCTTCATCGCGGCGCCGGCACCCAGAACCATTAGCGTCGCCGAGTCGAGCGGCGATCCGGTGCGCGGCACCTACCTGGCGCGGATGGGCGGCTGTGTCGCCTGCCACACTGACAGTGCGAACGGCGGCGCCTTGCTAGCCGGCGGACCGGCGATCAAGACGCCCTTCGGCGACTTCCACGGCCCCAACATCACGCCCGACAAGCGCACCGGCATCGGCAACTGGACCCTGCAGGACTTCGCCGACGCCATGACCGCGGGGCAGCGGCCGGACGGGCGGCCCTACTATCCGGTCTTCCCCTACAGCTCCTACACCCTGATGAGCGACCAGGACCTGTCTGACCTCTGGGCCGCCCTGAAGACCGTGCCCGCCGTCGAGGGCCGGGCCAAGCCGAACAAGATCCATCCGCTCTTCGATCACCGCTTCGCATTGATTCCCTGGCAGACCCTCTTCCTGAAGACCGGCCCCTACACGCCGGATCCCGGTCGCTCCGAGGCCTGGAACCGCGGCGCCTTCATCGTCAACGGCCCAGGCCACTGCGTCGCCTGCCACACCCCGCGCAACCTGCTGGGCGGCCTGGAAGAGGGCGAAGCCCTGACGGGCGGCAGCGGCGGTCCCGGCAACGAGAAGGTCCCCGCGATCACCGCCGCGGCCCTGACCGTGGCCGGCTGGACCGCCGCCGACATCGCCTACGCGCTGAAGACCGGCCTGACGCCCGAGGGCGACGCGCTGGGCGGCAGCATGGGCGAGGTCATCTCCGGCAGCACCGCCTTCCTCACCGACGAGGACCGCCAGGCCATCGCCACCTACCTGCTGGAGCCGTGAGGGGCGCGGTCGTCAGGTTCTGAGAGAAGAACGTCACTTTTCCGGCGAATGGAACCAGGTCCTACGGTCAAGTCGAAGGACAACAACTAATTGATATAATTTACTTTTTTGTCGTCCCATGGCTTGACCGTAGGACCAGCTTCCGCCCATTCGGTGCCGCCAGCAAGAGCGTGGCCCCTACCCCGCCACACTGACCATCAACTGAGCCGGATCGACAGGCTTGGCGTCCTTGCGGATCTCGAAGTGGAGCTGCGGGGTGTCGACGTTGCCGGTCTTGCCGACTCGGGCGATGACGTCGCCACGGCGCACCGTCTCGCCGCGCTGCACCAGGATCTGGCTGTTGTGGGCATAGGCGGTGACGTAGCCGTCGCTGTGCTTGATCAGCACCAGCTTGCCGAAGCCCTTGAGGTCGCCGCCGGTGTAGGCCACCACGCCGCTCTCGGCCGCACGCACCGGCGTGCCCTCGGGCGCGGCGATGTTGATGCCGTCATTGTGCAGGCCGCCGGCCTTGGGACCGTGCGTGGAGATCACCTTGCCGGTCACCGGCCAGTCGAAGAGGCGCCCCTCGCGCTTCGGCGGCGCCGGCAGCGCCGCGTTTGCGGCAGGCTTGGCGGCGGCCGAAGTCGCCACGGCCGCGGCCGGCAGGGCCACGTCGCGCGATGGCTTGGCGGGCGGCACCTGTATCTGCCCGGACTGCGTCGCCACGGCCGCCACCACCGCAGTCTCGGTCACGGTCGCCGTCGTCTCGCCGCCGGGAGTCTCCTCCACGCTGACGGAGTCCTCGACGGCGGCCACCTCCTCGACCTGGGTGAGGCTAGCCGGTGCGGCTGCGGCTGCGGCAGCGGGTGCGGCGGCGGCCGCTGCCGCTGGCGTCGTCTTCGACGTGCTCTCCAGGTCGGCCAGCAGATCAGCCGGCTGGCCGGCATTGGCCGCAGCAATCGAGACCGGCTGCGGGCCGCTCGGCTCGGAGACGGGTTCGACCGGAACCGGCGTCGCCAGCGCCGCCGGGATCGGCTGCGCGCGGGCGGCCAGCAGCGCCGGATCGCGCGCCTCCTGCGGTAGCTGCAGGCGCTGTCCGACCTGCAGGCCATAAGGCGCGGTCAGCGCGTTGGCCTGGGCCAGCGCCGGCACCGGGATGCCGCTGCGCCGGGAGATGGCGTAGAGCGTGTCGCCCGGCTGCACGGCGTAGCTGGTGCCGTCGATCGGCGTGGCGGCATTGGCTGCGACCGCGGCCTCGCTGGGGAGGGACTGCGGGATGGTGATTTGCTGTCCCACCTGCAGCACGTAGGGCGCCGGAATCTGCTGGTTGGCCTGGATCAGGCTCTGCAGGGGAACGCCGTGCGCCTTGGCGATGCCCCAGAGGCTGTCACCCGCGACCACGGTGTAGCTGCCGCCACCACCACTCGCGGTGGGGCTGTAGGTCCCCGATCCTGCATTGCCGACACAGCCCGCCAGGAGCGCCAGACCAAGCCCGGCCAGCACCACATAGGGCGTCCGCCTCCCCGCACGCATCTGCCTCGTCCGCCTCCCTCACTCACGCAAAACCCTCGGACCACCGCTAAAACGGCAACGCCAGTCCGTTCATTGCAGATGGGGGTCGCGTCGGTCCAGGCAATCCGGGCCGGCTTCTATGACTGTTTGGCGTGCCCGCGCGGCCTCAGGTTGTCAGGGTCGTAGGGCGGCCGCCGCAGCACGCGGGCCGGGCAGCGCCGGCCCAGCACCGAAACCTCGAAGTGCTCCGCCCCTGCTGCCTCGGGCCGCAGGTAGGCCAGTGCCAGGCTGCGGCCGACCCGGTGCCCGTAGGCCGCTGAGGTCACCATGCCAACCGGCTCCTCGTCCAGCAGCAAGACATGCTGGTAGAAAGCGTCGATATCCCCTTGAAGTTCAAGAAGAACCAGGCGCCATGACGCCTCCGTTTCCTGCCGTCGCAGCAGGGCCTCGCGACCGACGAAGTCGCGCCCCTCGCAGCGCAGGAAGCCGCCGATCCCGGACTCCGTCGGCAGGCGTTCACTGGTGAGGTCGCTGCCCCAGGCCGGATAGCCCTTCTCCAGCCGCATGGCGTTGACGGCGTAGATCCCGAAGTGGCCGAGCTCGAGCCCGGCTCCCGCCTCGACCAGCCGGTCGAAGAGCGCACCCATGCGCTGCAGAGGCAGGTGCAGCTCCCAGCCCAGCTCGCCGACGTAGGAGACCCGCAGCGCCAGCAGCTCCTCTCCGGCCAGCCGTAGGCTTCCGGCCGAGAGCCAGGGGAAGTCCGCATCCTCCAAGGATGCCTCAGCCAGCGGCGCCAGCAGGGCGCGCGCCTCCGGCCCCATCACCGCCAGCACCCCCAGGGCCTCGGTCCGATTGGTGATCTCCACCCCAGCCTGGCCGGCGGCACGGGCACGCAGCAGGTCCTCGTCGTGCCGCTCCGCGGCCGCCGCGCTGGTCAGGTAGTAGCGCTCCTCACCCAGGCGGGTCACGGTGAACTCCGACGCCACGCCGCCGGCCGGTGTCAGCACGTGCAGCAGCCCCAGGCGGCCGACCTTGCCGGGCGCCGGCCGGATGCCGAGACCGTCGAGGAAGGCCTCGGCCCCCGGCCCGCTGACCTCGAACTTGGCAAAGGCGGAGAGGTCGCAGAGGCCGACGCTCTCGGCCACCCGGCGGCACTCCCGCCCCACCGCCTCGAACCAGCCCGGCCGGCGGAAGGTGAGCTCCGAGGGTGGGCCGAAGTAGTTCGGCCGCTCCCAGCCGTAGGCACAGCCGAAGACCGCGCCCAGCGCCTGCTGCCGCCCGTAGAGCGGGGTCACCCGCTTCGGCCGGCCGGCCGGACGCTCCTCGTAGGGATAGTGGATGCCGAACTGCAGGCCGAAGCACTCCACCGCCTTGTCCAGGCGATAGCTGCGGTCGGCATAGCCGCCGAAGCGGCGAGCGTCGATCGCCAGGGGATCCATCGGCGGCGCGCCCTCGCCCATCCAGCGGGCCAGGAAGGCACCGGCGCCGCCGCCCTCCATCACCCCCATGGAGGAGCCCGTCAGCAGCCAGGCATTGGGCAGGCCAAAAGCCGGACCGATCAAAGGGTTGGCATCTGGTGTAAAAGTAATGGGTCCGTTCACCACGGTCTTGATGCCGGGTTCGGCCAGGGATGGGACGCGCTCCATCGCGCAGGCCACGATCGCCTCCACCCGCTCCAGGTCGGGTGGCAGCAGCTCCATGCCGAATTCCGGCGGCACGCCGTCGACCGACCAGGGCTGGGCGTCCTTCTCGTAGGGGCCGCAGATGAAGCCGTCGCGCTCCTGGCGCAGGTACCAGCTCTCTTCGGGATCACGGATGATCGGCAGCTCGGGCAACCCGGCAGCCTGGCGCTCAGCCACCGCCTCCACCCGGTCGGTCACCAGGTACTGGTGCAGCATCGGCACCACCGGCAGGTCGATGCCCATCATCTCACCGATCTCGCGGCACCAGGTGCCGGCGGCATTGACGATCTGCTCGGCCTCGATCTCGTCCTGGTCGGTCTCCAGCCGCCAGCGGCCCGTGGGCAGCAGGCGGATTGCCCGCACCGGGCAGTGCCGGCGGATGCGGGCGCCGTGGTTGCGTGCGACCTCGGCCATGGCGTTGGTCGCCAGGCTGGGGTCGACATGGCCGTCGAAGGGCTCGTGGATCGCCCCCAGGATGCCGTCCAGGCTGCAGAGCGGATAGACCTCGGCCAGTTGCCTGGGATCGAGGATGCGGAACGCGTAGCCCATGAAGCGGCCGATGCCCTGGACGTGTCGGAACTCGTCCAGCCGCTCGGCCAGCCGGGTCACCCGGAGCGCACCGCAGGGGTGGAACCCCACCGAGCGCCCCACCTCCGCCGGCAGGATATCGCGGTAAAGGCGCACCGAGGTCGCCCGCATCTCCATCACCGTGGGACTGTGCGCGAAGTGGGTGCAGAGCCCCGCCGCATGCCAGGTCGAGCCCGCAGTCAGTTCGTTTTTCTCAATCAGAACAATATCTTTCCAGCCACTCTTGGCTAGATGATAGAGCAGAGAAACCCCCATGGCACCGCCGCCGACGATCGCGACCCTGACCCGTTCCACCATCGCTAAGCTCTCCCGTCAGCAGTCACTAGTCGTGCCCTTCAGGCGCAGGCCCTCCGGGTCGTAGGGCGGCCGGGCCAGCGCCCGCGCCGGATAGCGGCGCCCGGCCACCTCGATCTCGTAGGCGGCCTCCAGCAGGTCCACGCGCAGCTGGTCCGGCCGGCAGGCGATGCTGCCGAAGGCTAGGGCCAGGCCGGTGCGGAAGCCGAGCCCACCGGAGGTGGTGCGGCCGACCAGGCGGCCGCCGCTGTAGATCGGCTCGTCGTGCAGCAGCAGGACCTCCTCGGCCTCCAGCGCGAAGAGCAGCAGGCGCCGCTCCAGCCCTCGCTCGCGTTGCCGCAGCAGGGCCTCACGGGCCTCGAAGCCGCCGGGCTTGTCCCAGGCCAGCCCGAAGCCGAGGCCGGCCTCAAGCGGCGTGTCCTCCGGCCCCATGTCGTGGCCCCAGTGGCGGTAGCCCTTCTCCAGCCGGCAGGACTCGATGCAGAAGAGGCCGGCCGGAGTAAGGCCGTGGGCGGCGCCCGCCTCCTGCAGGGCCTCGTGGGCGGTGGCGACCAGCTCGTTCGGCAGGTAGAGCTCCCAACCCGACTCGCCGACGAAGCTGACCCGCAGGGCGCGCCCGACGGCCATACCGATCTCGACCTCCCGTGCCGTGCCGAAGGGGAAGGCGGCGTGGCTGCAATCGGTGCCGCTGACCGCCTCCAGGATGGCCTGCGCCGCCGGTCCCATCAGCCCCAGCACGCTCTCGGCCGAGGAGGCATCGAAGATCTCGGCCCGGAGGCCCAGGCGGTCGCGGGCGGCGACGAGCCAGGCCAGATCGCGCTGCCGCGTCGACGCCGAGCCGACCACGCGGAAGCGGGTCTCGGCCAGGCGGGTCACGGTGACGTCGGCCTCGATCCCGCCGCGGGCGTTCAGGAGCTGGCTGTAGACCGCACGACCAGGTCCCACGTCGAGGTCTGCACCGGCCAGGGTCTGCAGCAGGCTCAGCGCCTCAGGCCCCGCCACCTCGACCTTCCCGAAGGGCGAGAGGTCGAAGAGGCAGGCGGCCTCGCTCAGGGTGCGGGCCTCGCGCGCCGCCGCCGGCCACCAGCATTGGCGGTCCTGGCTGTAGTGCAGCGCCTGTGGCTCCCCCTCCTGCGCGAACCAGAGCGGCCGCTCCCAGCCGGCCAGCGCGCCGAAGACGGCGCCAGCCTCCTCCCAGGTTCGGTGCAGGGCCAGGCGGCGCAGTTCGCGCGCGCTCTTCTTCTGCTTGAAGGGCCAGTGCATGGCAAACTGGTCCCCGACCGCCTCGCGCACCCGGCGGTCGAGGAAGCGGCGGGTCGCCTCGGGAGCCGCGAAGCGGGCGATGTCGACCTCCCAGAGGTCCATCGGTGCCTCGCCCGCGACCAGCCACTCCGCCATCGCCTTGCCGGCGCCGGCCGAGGAGACGATGCCGATCGAGTTGAAGCCGGCCGCCACCCAGAGTCCGGCGATGCCCGGCAGCGGCCCCATCACCTGCCTGGTGTCAGGGGTGAAGCCCTCCGGACCGTTCATGAAGTGCTGGATCCCGGTGCTGTTCAGCAGCGGCAGGCGCGCCAGGCCGGCGGTCATGAAACCCTCGAACTGCTCCCAGTCCTCCGGCAGCTCCAAGAAGGGGGTGTCGCCGGTCGGACCCTGCGGGTCCCAGGGCTTGGCCTCGGGCTCGAAGCCGCCCAGCACCAGGCGACCGGCGTCCTCCTTGATGTAGATGCCGCCTTCTAGGTCGCGGAGAATCGGGAAGGGATCGGGCAGCTCCGGCACCGGCTCGGTCACGATGTACATGTGCTCGACCGCCTGCACCGGCACCGCGGCGCCGACGGTGGCGGCCAGGTCCCGCGACCAGACCCCGCCAGCCAGCACCACCTGCCCCGCCGCAATGTGCTCACCGGCCGCGGTGACCACGCCGACCACCCGGTCACCGCGCCGTTCCAGCGCGGTCACGGGCGTGTTCTCCAGAAGCCGGAGCCCGCCGGCCTTCGCGCCTTTCAGGTAGGCCATGCAGAGATCGACCGGGTTAACCTGCCCGTCCTCGCCGACCCAGAGCGCGCCCAGCAAGCCGTCGGGATCGAGCTGCGGCACTGCGGCGGCGACCGCGGCCGGCCCCACCATACGGGCATCGAGGCCGGAGAGCCGGCCCAGCGCCGCCGTGCGCTCCAGCTCTACCAGGCGGGCGGGGTCGGAGGCCAGCCAGTAGCCGCCGGTGCGGCGGTAGCCGGTCGCCTGGCCGGTCTCGGCCTCCAGCGCGCCAAAGAGCTCGGTGCTGTAGATCGCCAGCTTGGTCAGGTTCAAGGAGGCGCGCAGCGGTCCAACGATACCGGCGGCGTGCCAGGAGGTGCCGCTGGTGACCTGATGGCGCTCCAGCAGCAGCACATCCTTCCGACCCAGCTTGGCCAGGTGATAGGCGATGGACAGCCCGATCGCCCCGCCGCCCACGATAACGATGTCAGCCGACTGCCCCATGCCTTTGGCCCTCTTGTGCACCCTGCTTCTCTCTCGCCGTCGCAAAGCCTCTTGGCAATGACCCTGGCATAGAATTAGAGAAACTAATGGTCTCCCGCTCCGGGAGCCGGGACGAGAGTGCCGTCATGGCCCATGCCAAGAACTTCGAGTTCAACCTCCTCCGTGCGCTGGAGGTCTTCGCCACCGTGGTCGAGCATGGCCAGGTCACGCGGGCCGCCCGCCTGCTGGGCATCACCCAGTCCGCCGCCTCGCAGCACCTAGCGACCCTGGAGCGCCACTTCGCCTGCACCCTGATCGACCGCAGCGTTCGGCCGATGGAGCTGACCAGGGCCGGGATCGTCCTGCACCAGCGCGCCCAGGCCATGCTGGCGCAGGTGGAGGAGATGCGCAGCGGACTGCGCCGCATCGACGGGGCGCCACTGCCGGTGCTGCGTCTCGCCATGCTGGCATCGATCGCCACCACCCTGACCGCGGTGGTGCTGGACATCACCCGCAAGCGCTATGGCATTCCGGCGGTCTCGATCTTCGCCGGGCTGGCGGCCGACCACCAGCAGGGCCTCTCGACCAAGCGCATCGACATGGCGGTGACCTCCGACGCCTTTTACGACCTGGATGGGCTGGAGCGGCTGAGCGTGCTGAGCGAACGCTTCCTGCTGGTGCTGCCCAAGGGGCACGGCGGCCCGGTCGGCGACCTCGCGCACCTGGCCCAGTCCTTACCGCTGGTGCGCTTCTCGCCCAACTCGGCGGTGGGCCAGCGGGTCGACCAGCACCTGCGCCGGGTGCGCCTCCACCTACCCCGCGTGATCGACGCCGATCGCGCCAGCATGGTGGTCTCCGCGGTGGCGGCCGGTCAGGGCTTCACCATCCTGACCCCGACCCTGCTGATCGACGCCCTGCGCGAGGGCTGGCCCTTCGAGATGCACCCCCTGCCGCTCGCCGAGTTCTCGCGCGAGATCCACCTGGTCTATCGCGTTGGCGAGCTGGAAGACCTACCCTTCCGTCTGCAGGAGGGCGTCATCGGCGCGCTACGCGACGCCTTCGTCGACCTGATGCCGGACCTGCCGGCAGGAACCCTCCGCTTCGCCGAGCCGGTGGGCTGATCCGCAGCATAAGAAAAAGTGATCTCCCGTCTTGCCTGCAGCGCGGAGGAGCGTCTTGCGGCATGAAGAGGGGGGCGGAGAGTCGCCCCGGCGAATGAGAGGACAAGGACGATGGAGGCCAGCGGCGAGGTCCAGGGCGAAACGCGGCGGCGCCGGCGCAGGCGCGATGCACAGCAGGAAGTCCGCCCACCGGCCGCACCCTATATTCAGCGCAAGGTCGGAGTCTTCACCCTGCTGGACGAAGAGGGTCTCGCGCTGATCGAGCACAACGCCGACCGCATCCTGGCCGAGATCGGCATGGACTTCCGCGACGACCCGGAATGCCTGGAGATCTTTCGCCGGGCCGGCTGCCGCATCGAGGGGGAACGGGTCTACTTCGAGCCCGGCTTCTGCCGCCAGACGATCCAGGCCAGCGCCCCGGCACAGTTCGTGCAGCATGCCCGTAACCCGGCCCGCTCGGTGCTGGTCGGCGGCAACAACTCCCTCTTCTGTCCCTCCTTCGGCCCGGCCTTCGTGCACGACATGGACCGGGGGCGTCGCTACGCCACGATCGAGGATTTCCGCAACGTCACCAAGCTGCACTACAGCCTGGACGCGATACACCACTCCGGCGGCGTGGTCTGCGAGCCGACCGACCTGCCAGTGGCCGAGCGCCACCTCGCCATGCTGCAGGCCCACCTCACTCTGACCGACAAGCCCTTCATGGGCGCGGTGACCGCACCGGAACGCGCCGCCGATTCGGTCGCCATGGCCGAGATCGTGCTGGGCAAGGAGACCGTCGCCGAGAACTGCTGCCTCTATTCCGTGATCAACAGCAACGCGCCGCTGGTACTGGACGCCACCATGCTCGGGGCACTGAAGGTCTACGCCAGGGCCGGGCAGGGTGTCGTGATCTCACCCTTCATTCTGGCCGGCGCGATGAGTCCGGTGACCGTCGCCGGCACCCTGGCCCAGCTCCTGGCCGAGGCCCTGGCCGGCCTCACCCTGATCCAGCTCATCCGGCCGGGCTGTCCCTGCGTCTTCGGCACCTTCTCCAGCCCGATCTCGCTGAAGACCGGCGCGCCCACCTTCGGCACGCCGGAGGGCATGCAGATCCAGATGTGCGCCTCGGCGCTGGCCCGCCGGCTGGGCGTCCCCTTCCACTCGGTGGGCGCGCTCACCGCCTCCAAGGTGCCGGACGCGCAGGCCGCCTACGAGAGCGCCACGCAGCTCACCGGCGCCTTCCTCGCCGGGGTGAACTTCATCATCCACGCCACCGGCTGCCTGGAGGGCCTGCTGACCCTAGGCTACGAGAAGATCGTGATGGACGCCGACCGCTGCGGTGCGTTGGCCGCCTTCGCCAAGAACGTCGACCTCTCGGAAGAGGCGCAAGCGCTGGACGCTATCCGCGAGGTCGGCCCCGGCCACCATTTCCTGGGCAGCGCCCACACCTTGCGGCACTATCGCGAGGCCTTCTACATGCCGGAGCTATCGGACAACGCCACCTACGAGCAGTGGGCCGCCGAGGGCAGCCTTTGGCAGCACGAACGGGCGAACCGGCGCTGGAAGCAGCTGCTGGCCGACTACGAGGAACCACCGATGGAGGCCTCCCTACGCGAAGCCCTGGACGACTACGTCGCCCGTCGGCAGCGCGAGATCAGGGCCGAAGCCGGCTGAGAGTAACGAGAGAAACAGGAGAGCCAGACCCATGGACGCCAGCAGCGAGCCCCTCCCCGTCGACTGGTCGAGCGAGGGCATCATCGCCCGGCGCGATCGCTACTACGCGGCCACGCAGCGCAAGTTCGTTCCCTACATCGACCCGCTGATCATCTCCCGTGGCCAGGGCCAGTACCTCTGGGACAACGAGGACAACAAGCTGATCGATCTGCTGGCGATGAACGTCTGCATCTCGGTCGGCCATGCCCATCCGACCGTGAATGCGGCCGCGCGCGCCCAGGCCGACCAGCTACCGCACTGCACCACCATGATCCACCACCCGGTGCCGGCCCACTTCGCCGAGGAGCTGGCCGCGACCATGCCCAAGGGCGAGGACTGGGTCTGCCACTTCACCAACTCCGGCAGCGAGGCCATCGACCTGGCGCTGACCATGGCACGCGGCTACACCGGCAACATCGACTTTCTCTCGCTGCGCGGCAGCTACCACGGCCCCACCATCGGCGCGCAGTCGCTGACCGGGATCGCCGGCTTCCGCCACGACATGCCGCTGCTAACCGGCATCCAGTTCCTGGCCGAACCCAACCCCTATCGCGGCATCTTCGGCGACCAGCTCCAGCCCTACCTGGGCGAGGTCGAGCGCACCATCGCACTCGCCACCAGTGGCAAGCTGGCCGGCATGATCATGGAACCGATGCAGGGCTATGGCGGCATCATCCCGCTGATCGAGGGCTACATGACCGGCGCGGCCGAGCGGGTGCGCGCGGCCGGCGGACTGGTGGTGATCGACGAGGTGCAGACCGGCTTCGGGCGCAGCGGTGACCACTTCTGGGCCTTCGAGCGCGAGGGCCTGATACCCGACATCGTGGTCATGGCCAAGGGCATCGGCAACGGCTATCCGCTGGCCGCGGTGGTGGCCAAGCGCCAGATCGCCGAGGCGCTGGCCGACAAGTTCCTGTTCCACACCTACGGCTCAAACCCCATGTCCTGCGCCGCCGGCCGCGCCGTCCTGCAGGTCATCCGCGAGGAGAAGCTGCAGGAGAACGCCAAGCGCGTCGGTGCCCGCCTGCTGGCCGGCCTGCAGGACCTGCAGCAGCGCCACAGCGTCATCGGCGACGTGCGCGGCCGCGGCCTCCTGCTGGCGATGGAGATGGTGACCGACCGGGCCAGCAAGACCCCGGCGACCGAGGCCACCGCCAAGATCTTCGAGGAGTCGCGCCGCCAGGGCCTGGTACTCAGCAAATCGGGCCCGAACCGCAGCGTGCTGCGCATGGTCCCCCCGATGTGCCTCTCCGACGACGACGTCGAGCCGGTGCTGGAGAAGCTGGACCGCTCGCTAAGCATTCTGGACACCTAAGAGGATCAACCAACATAGCCGACGCCTAGGACGGTATCGCAACGGGGATCGAGGGCAGCATCCAAGCTTGCGGCGCCAAGTGGAGCCATCATGGCATTTGATTTGCCAGATTGCCCTGACGGTTGGGTGAAGTTTCACTGCCTCGCTGGACGGAGCGTCGTCGGCGTTGGCGTTGGCGACCGGGACGAACGCAACCGCGCGCTCTCTGCGCGAGCTTTGGGCGAGATCGGCAAGCAAGAAATCCGCGAACTGATGATCTCAGACTGCTACCCTATTGTGTGCTCAGGTATTCTAGAATGCGTTGCGCTCTGTTTGAATTGGCACCGGCCCGCACCCCCGCCCAGTCGTCCCACTCGACGCCCACGGAAGTATCCTGGAAATGGGCGGCCGGGCGGGGGTGCGGGCCAGTGCCGTGCAAACCCAACACGTTCTAAACGGACGTGAGCCCGAGCATCCGAGTCACTCGAGGATATCGAGCGTTGCTGGGATCGGCGGGCACGTCAGTGCCTCGGAAGTCACCTGGACGTGGCTGCTGGATGAGACCACGAGGGTCGCACGCAAGCTTTTCGACGTGACCTCGAGTGGACGAACTGCAACGCGCTCAGGAACCATCACAAGGTAGCCCGCCGCGGGTGCCCGCCCAATCGGGCGCGTGACGCAGAAGGTCTCCCAAAACGGCTCGATCCACCGTTGGAGCAACGCTGGATCCTGCATTGCCGTGGCTAACTTCGCCAGCTCTCTCTGCACCATCTGATCGACCAGCGGCTGCAATAGAGATCTTAAACTAAGCCGTATGCCCAACACAGAAATCTCAGCTTCATGTAGTCTGAGATCACCTTTGATTTCAGGGTCAACGCTCCAGTTCTCGCGCACCTTTGGCGACAGGGACAATGTGGCATCGGCCCGAACATCGGCGCGCTGAGAAACTTCAGTTGACAGCAGACCGCTTCCGAGCCGGCCATGGAGCTGAACGTCGCCAATCAGGGGACCACGGGCCTCCAACCGTCCTTCGCTCCCCACCAGCGCCATCTCATGAAGCTGCAATCGCCAAGCAAGCGTGTCGTCTTTAAGCGCGTCGGTTACATCTTGTACCTGTCCAGAAATGGGGCGGCTAACCACGGCCACGAGAAGTGATTGAAGATCTACGATCGGCAGCTCGAAAACTAAAGTCGTATGAGACCCAGGCGACGACAGACGCTCGTTGAGCGTTTCGGCAATGGCTTTCTGGCTGCACACCAAGATACACGCAAGGATCAGGTATCTACGCAAAGTCATTTCACTTCACCCGTTGGAGACGCCTCCTGCGCCTGCGGCATAACCTTGGCAAAGAGCCAACTGGAAAACCAGAGAGCCAGCCCAGCAAGGCCACCCACAAGCGAATAGAGGCCAATAAGGAGAAACACGCGAACGACAGTCGCATTGTGGCCAAATTCCAGAGGCCCCACCGCTATCGCGGCAGCCAGTCCGCAACCGATGGCACCCGCCGCTATGCCCCGCCCGTCGAAGGTCCAATCAGGCTTCCCTCTCCGACCGTCCCGCCAGACAATGAACACAAAAGACAGCACAAAAAGGAGTGCGAAGACGGCTGGCGATACAAAGATCCAAATCCAGGGCAGGCCCGCATCCACAATAGCCTCTCTACGATGTCCTGCTCGGTGAAAAACCAGCCCATAGGAACCGGCGAGGAGAACAGCTAGAGCGGCCGAACAGAGGCCCCACCCCATGCCTCGTGCAAAGCGGAACACGCCGTCTGCGCGCCACGGAGCCAAGACCGTCACGATAGCGCCGCAAGCCACGGCACCGAAGACACCCGGCTTTATTGGGAAGAAACGTTCATCGGACAAGGCCCTGGTGCCTGGCCCAAAGCTACGCGCCAGTTCCGGATTACTCTCGAAGAAGGCTGGCACGACCCCCTGCACTGCACCACAAAATATGAGACCAGCTGCAATAGCAAGTAGACACTGCAACACGTGGTGTGCACTTTTTTGGCTAAATCTCTTGCGCGTTTCTCTTTGCAGGACGTATAGAGGTGCAAAAATAACCAACACGAACCAGAGCATGAAATAGAGCGCACGAAGAACAGAATCATTTGAACTCTTTTCATCCAACCAAATATAGAAAAATGCAGATAGGCCAGCGCCAAATGCGGTAACCACAATTTTCTCTCCGAGAGTTTCCCCGGTCGCCAGCGTACGATAGAAAATAATAACTGTAGCAATGCAGACGATGAGAATGAATATGATCGTTCCGCTCTGCACGACGCCTGGTTCCGGCGCCTTGTCGATGAGAGCAAGCAACTTCGACACGACTGCCGGTGCTTTCGACAGCAGCAACCCTAGAAGCACACTCGCCAGAACCAACGTCATTGGATCAGTCTAGCCTCCATCACGCGCACTCAACCTATCATAAGTGCCGTAGCCAGAAAACCTAAACCAATACCTGTCCGATTACGGTGCATGAATCCAGGACGGTAGATGCGAACGGTAAGTGGTGCTGTCGGCATTCTACCCTTCGGCTACCAGGCCGTCGGTCTCACGCTCACGCCAAGGCGAACTTCACCACGAAGACCAGCGCCAGCAGGACCATGGCGGGGCCGGCGGCGCGGAACTGGCCGCTGAGACACTTGATGGCGGCGTAGGCGATGAAGCCGAGGCCGATGCCGGTCGAGATCGAGAAGGTGAGCGGCATCGCGATCGCCGTCACCATAGCGGGCACCGATTCGGTGGTGTCCTGCCAGTCGATCTCGGCCAGCGCACGGGCCATGACGCAGGCGACGAAGAAGATCGCCGGCGCCGTGGCGAAGGCCGGCACACTGCCGGCCAGCGGCGCGAAGAAGAGCGCCAGCAGGAAGAGCAGCGCCACCACCACGGCGGTGAGCCCGCTGCGTCCGCCCGCCCTGATGCCGGTCAGGCTCTCGATGTAGGCCGTGGTGGTCGAGGTGCCGAGCAGCGCCCCCACCATGGTCGCACTGCTGTCGGCAACCAATGCCCGGCGCAGGCGCGGAAGCCGGCCCTCGGCATCGAGCAGCCCGGCCTGCTGCGCCACCCCGACCAGGGTGCCGGTCGAATCGAAGAGGTCGAGCAGCAGGAAGGTGAAGACGATGGTCACCAGCCCCAGGTCGAGGGCGCCGACCAGGTCGAGCTGCAGGAAGGTCGGGGCGATGGAGGGCGGCGAGGCGAAGAGGCCGCCGGGCTCGGCGATGCCGAAGAGCATGGCGAGGCCGGTAACCAGCAGGATGCCGAGGATGATGGCGCCGGGTACGCGCCGCGCGTCCAGCACCACGATCACCGCGAAGCCCAGCCCGGCCAGCAGGACCGAGGGGTCGGTGAGATTGCCGACGGTCACCAGGGTCACCGGATGGGCGACCACGATGCCGGCGTTCTCCAGCGCAACGATGGCAAGCAGCAGGCCGATGCCGGCCGAGATCGCCAGCTTCTGCGAGCGCGGGATCGCATTCACGATCCACTCGCGCAGCGGCAGCACCGAGATGACGATGAAGAGGACGCCGGAGAGGAAGACCGCGCCCAGCGCCACCTGCCAGCTATAGCCCAGGGTCGCGACCACGGTGAAGGCGAAGTACGCGTTGAGGCCCATGCCCGGCGCCAGCGCGATGGGATAGTTGGCATAGAGCCCCATCACCAGCGAGCCGAAGGCCGCCGCCAAGCAGGTGGCGACGAAGACCGCGTCGCGGTCCATGCCGGCGGCCGAGAGAATGTGCGGATTGACGAAGACGATGTAGGACATCGCCAGGAAGGTGGTCAGCCCGCCGATCAGCTCCCCCCGGAGCGTCCCGCCGAGTTCGGAGAGCTTGAAGTGGGACTCGAGCATCTGGGCAACTCCCTCGCGGCGAACTGGGGCGATAGTCACCGCTAATGCGCCCGGAACCTAGTCCCTCTTGGTCGCGTCAAGGTTCACCCGGGTTGCCCTCCCCCTGCGGCCGGGTCACTATTGCCCTCAAAACCAGTCGCCGCCAGCTTCTGCGGTGGCAAAGCAATCAATTAATGAACTGGGGGGAGAGCATGAAGATCGTGAAAATCAGCGCCGTCCTCGTTGCGGCGATCGGGCTGGCAGCCTGTCAATCCAAGGGAAGCGACGGCGGGACCACCAGCCAGTTGACCGCGGCAACGCCGTTACAGGTCGACTTCTCCTGGGCCGGGGTCGAAGCTTGCTCCAGTACGCCTCCGGCCTTCATGGTCCAGGGAGTTCCAAACGGCACGGTGACGCTTCGCTTCAAGATGAAGGACCTGGACGTGCCGACCTACAACCATGGTGGCGGGTCGGTGCCCTATACGGCACCGCAGGTGCCGGCCGGAGCCTTTAGGTACAAGGGCCCTTGCCCACCGAGCGGCTCGCATCGCTATCAATGGACGGTGGAGGCCGTGAACGGCGAAGGCCAGGTCATCGGCAGGGGAACGGCGACAAAGTCCTTCCCTTCGTAGGCAGCGCTGTTGGCTAACTGCCGCCCGTGACTCACCCCATCCCCAGCTTGCGCGCGAGCGCCTCGTCCCAGAAGGTGGCCTCGATCTTGTGGCCCTCGGGGTCGCGCAGGAAGGCGCCGTAGTAGGGCTGGCCGTACTCCTCGCGCGGGCCGGGCGCGCCGTCGCAGGTGCCGCCGGCAGCCAGCCCCGCGGCATGGAA
Organism: Rhodospirillaceae bacterium N.6G; assembly: GCA_046233115.1. GTDB lineage: Bacteria > Pseudomonadota > Alphaproteobacteria > Kiloniellales > JACOMY01 > JACOMY01. The sequence goes on from JBJXHM010000006.1 coordinate 94,295, forward strand.
GGCATCGACCTCGGCCTTGGAGGCGGCGAAGAAGGAGATGTGGGTGCCGTTGCCGATCGTGGCCGCGCCGCCGTCGATCGGCCGCTGCACCCAGAATTCCGGGAAGGCCCGGCCGTAGGCGCGCGCGTCCTCCAGGTCCATGATGGTGGCGATGCCCAGCGGCGCCAGCACGGCGTCATAGAAGGCGATCGCGGTCGGGTAGTCGTTCACGCCGATCGAGACGTGAGACAGGATGCTGGGGTTCTCGTCGCTCATCACCTCTCCTCCCTCACGCGCTATGGAACCGAGCTACTCGCTGATGACCTCCGCGACCGAGGACATACCGACGATGTCGGTCATGTCGAGGTAGAGCGGAGTCACCGAGATCTGCTTCTCGCGGACCGCAGTCAGGTCGGTGTTGGCGCCCGAGGTCTCGTTGGTCAGGTACTGGCCGATCCAGATGTGCGGCCGGCCGCCCGGGCTCGTGCCCTCGACGATATCGGTGCCGCTGTCGCGCCGGCCCAGCTTCACCACCTTGACCGAGCCCATCTGCTCGGCCGGGACGCCGGGGAAGTTCACGTTCATCAGGGTCTCGCGGCGCCAGGTCAGAGCGCAGAGGTCGCGCACGATGGCCGGACCACGCTGCTCCGCCCCGCTGAAGTCGATCACCCGGCCCGGCTGGAAGAGCTGGCTCATGGCGATGGAGCGCACGCCCAGGGTGGCACCCTCCATGGCGGCCGCCACGGTTCCGGAATAGAGCACGTCCTCAGCCAGGTTGGCGCCGTGATTGATGCCGGAGAGCACCAGGTCGGGCTGGCGGTCCTTCAGGATGTGATGGCAGGCGACCAGCGCGCAGTCGGTGGGCGTGCCGTCGACGGTGAAGTGCCGCACCGCCTTCTGCTCGATGTAGAGCGGGCGGCGCAGGGTCAGCGAGTGGCTGGTGGCCGACTGCTCGCTTGCCGGCGCCACCACCCAGACGTCCGGGCTGAGGCTGAGCGCGATGCGCTCCAGTGCGCGGATCCCGTCCGCGTAGTAGCCGTCGTCGTTGGTGACGAGGATCCGTGCCTTGGAGAGATCGTCGATCGGCTTAAGCATCGGATTTCAGTACCTCTTCGCCGTGCAGGTAGGGGCGCAGCACCTCGGGCACGACGATCGAGCCGTCGGCCTGCTGGTAGTTCTCCATGACCGCGATCAGCGCGCGGCCCACGGCAACGCCGGAACCGTTCAGGCTGTGCACCGGCCGGCCGCCCTTACCCTCGGTGGGCCGGAAGCGGGTCTTCATGCGGAGCGCCTGGAACTCGCCGCAGTTGGAGCAGCTCGAGATCTCGCGATAGGTGTCCTGGCCCGGCAGCCAGACCTCGAGGTCGTAGGTCTTGCGTGCGCCGAAGCCCATGTCGCCGGAGCAGAGCAGCATCTTGCGATAGGGCAGGCCCAGTTTCTGCAGCACCGTCTCGGCACAGGCCGTCATCCGCTCGTGCTCCTCCTCGGAGCGGTCGGGATGGGTGATGGAGACCAGCTCGACCTTCTCGAACTGGTGCTGGCGCAGCATGCCGCGAGTATCCTTGCCAGCCGAGCCCGCCTCGGAGCGGAAGCAGAGCGTGTGCGCGGTGAAGCGCAGCGGCAGGGTCGCCTCTTCCAGGATCTCGCCGGCCGCCAGGTTGGTCAGGGTGACCTCGGCGGTCGGGATCAGCCAGAAGCCTTCCTGCGTGCGGAACATGTCCTCGGCCAGCTTCGGAAGCTGACCCGAGCCATAGACCGCCGCATCGCGCACCAGCACCGGCGAGTTGACCTCGCGGTAGCCGTGCTCGCGGGTGTGCAGGTCCAGCATGAACTGCGCCAGCGCGCGGTGCAGGCGGGCGATCTGCCCGGAGAGCAGCACGAAGCGCGCACCCGACAGCCTGGCCGCACGCTCGAAGTCCATGCCGCCCAGCGCCTCGCCCAGCTCGAAGTGCTGCTTGGGCTGGAAATCAAAGGCCCTGGGCTCACCCCAGCGCAAGACTGCTTGATTCGCACTCTCGTCGGCACCGTCCGGTACCTCCGGCAGCGGACGGTTCGGCAGGGCCGAGAGCAGATGCTCGATCTGGCCTTCCAGCGCCTGGGCTTCAGCCTCCAGCTCCGGCATCCGTTCCTTGAGGGCGGAGACCTCAGCCTTCAGCGCGTCGGCCGCCACGGAGTCGCCGGTCCGCATGGCCTGGCCGATCTCCTTCGAGGCGGCGTTGCGGCGCTGCTGCAGCTCCTGCAGCGCGGTCTCCGCCTCGCGCCACTTGCGGTCTAGGGTCAGCACCTCCTCGGCGCGCTGCGGCAGGCCGCGGCGGGTCAGGCCAAGGTCGAAATCCGCCGGATTTTCGCGGATCCATTTCAGGTCGTACATGGAAAGCCTCACAAGACCCGAGCACTGGGGCAGGCACGGCAGCGACAAAACGGCCAGCCCGGCCGTGCCGAAGCAGCGGCAGCGCGCCTGCCCTTGGGAGCGCTCTTATAGAATGATGCGTGGGCGCCGGTAAACCGCCGCTCGGGCGGACTCACCCATGCGCCACCGCAGGTCAGTCGTCGTCTTCCTCGAGTTCCGCCTCGGCCTCGGCCTGAGCTTTGGCCCGCTTTTTCTCCACGCCCTTGGCCAGCCAGATGGAGATCTCGTAGAGCAGGATCACCGGGGCGGCGAGCATGAGCTGCGAGAGCGGATCGGGCGGCGTGAAGACCGCCGCGAAGATCACCACGCCAACGATGGCATAGCGCCGCGAGCGCGCCAGCGACGCGGCGCTGACGATACCGACCCGCGCCAGGAGCACCATGACCACCGGTAGCTGAAAGGCCAGGCCGAAGGCGAAGATCAGCATCATCACCAGCGAGAGGTACTCGTTGACCTTCGGTTCCAGCACGATGGGAAGCTGATCGGGGGTCGCCGGCTGCTCGAAGGAGAGGAAGAAGCGCCAGGCCATCGGCATGATCAGGTAGTAGACCAGCGCCGCGCCGATCACGAACAGCACCGGGGTCGCCACCATGAAGGGACGCAACGCCTGGCGCTCGTTCTTGTAGAGCCCCGGCGCCACGAAGCCCCAGATCTGCACCAGGATCAGCGGCGCGCAGATGAAGGCCGCGAAGAAGAACGAGACCTTCACCTGGGTGAAGAAGAACTCGGTCAGGTTGGTGTAGATCATGCGCGCGGCCTGCTCGCTGCCACGCGCCCGCATGGCCGCGGCCAGGGGCTCCACCAGGAAGTTGTAGATGTCCGGCGCAATCAGCAGGAAGGTCAGAACGAAGACGACCACCAGCCCGGCCACGCAGAAGAGCAAGCGATTGCGCAGCTCTACCAGGTGGTCCATCAAGGGCATCTTGTAGTCGTCGGGATGACTCTCAGCGTTCGCTTTCATACCTGGCGCCGTTCGTCCTCTTTGGCAGGCTCATTCACCGCGGACTCACCTGTCGTCGTTTCGGACGAGGTCTCCGCCTTCCCGGCGCCATCCGTCTCTGCCTTTGCCCTATCCGCTGTGGGAGCCGGCGCTGATTCGACTTGCCCCGCAGGGACCGCTGCCTCGGCGGCAGGCGGGGTCGCACGGAAGATGTCCGGACCGGCAGGTGGCCGGATCGAGTTGCCAGGGGCGATCGATGGCGGCGTGGTTACGATCTTGCTGGCCGCCTGGTCATCCCCGCCGGTCTCGCCCTCTTCCGCCGTCTTCGTCGCAGTGGCGGAGGACGAAGAGGACGGCTTGGAAGGATCGGTCTCCTTCTTCGCCGTCTCTTCCAGATCCTTCATCTCCTTGGACATCTCGCCGGTGGGGTCGATGAGGTCGGAGATCGCCTTGGTTGGATTGGCGCTCTTCACGCTGCTCAGCGCTTGGCGCGCCTCTTCCAGCTCCGCTTCGCGAACGATGTTGTCGATGCCCGAGCGGAATTCCTGCGCGTAGCGGCGCGCCTTACGGGTGAACTGCGTTATGGTCCGCAGCGCCTCGGGCAGCTGCTTGGGTCCGAGGACCAGCAAAGCAATAACCACCACGATGGCCATCTCGGACCAGCCGATATCGAACATGGAAGCGTCCTGTCAGGGCCGAACTGCGGCCACTGGCTGCAGCATTAGCTGCCGGCAGCGGTCTTCTTCTCGCTCTCACCGGTCGTGGTCGAGGCCACGGCGTCGTCCTGCGGGATCTTCTTGGCTTCAGCCGTCGTAGTCTCGGCCTCAGACGCGCCCTCTTCCTCCTTCAGGCCCTTCTTGAAGGACTTGATGCCGGTGCCGACGTCCTTCATCAGGCGCGGGATCTTGCCGCCACCACCGAACAGCAGAAGCACCACGGCCAGAACGATCAGCCAGTGCCAAATGCTCATGCTGCCGATGAACGCAAGGGTCGCGGGCTCGCTCGCACTATCGATAATCTTCATGCCTAACTCTTGGCTCCCTTGGCCGCGCCCGGCGGGCGTCGGCCTCTCGTCTCATTTACGATGGGCGGCACCCCGTCGGGTGCCGTCCCCTCACTAGTTGGTGCGGACTATGGACCAAAGCCATCCGGCCCGCAACGCGCACCTTCCGTTTCCGTCATACCCCACTTCCCTTACGTCACCCGGACGGAAAGAGGAAGACCAGATCGGGGTCTACGGCGACCGGAACCTGCGCGCCCACCTCGGGCAGGAAGCGCCCCGGAACGCGCGCATGGAGATGTATATCGGAACGCCCCTCGCCTCGTGCCAGGCTCAAATGCACCAGACTGCTCCGACCCAGCAGGCGTGCCGCTTCGACCTTGGCCGTGACCAGCGGCCGCCGGGAGCCGGCCACCGCAAGGGCGCCCAGCAGCAGGCCCTCGGAGCGGACCAGCACCTCGACGCCGCTGCCCTCGCTGAATGCGCCGGCCTCCATCGTGCCGATCGGGGTGATCACCCGGCCGTCGCGCACCTCGCCCGGCAGCAGGTTGACCTCGCCGAAGAAGCCGGCGACGAAACGGTCGGCCGGTCGCGTGTAGAGCGCGTCAGGCGCGCCCTGCTGGATCACCTTGCCGGCACGCATCAGGACGATGCGGTCGGCCATGAACATGGCCTCTTCGGGGTCGTGCGTGACCATCACCGCGGCGATACCGGCCGCCTTCAGCACATGCAGCGTCTCGTCGCGCACCGCGCGCCGCAGGGTCGCGTCGAGGCCGGAGAAGGGCTCGTCCAGCAGCATTACGCGCGGCGCCGGCGCCATCGCTCGGGCCAGGGCGATGCGCTGTTGCTGACCGCCCGACAAGGTGTGCGGATAGGAGCGCGCATAGTCGGCGAGGCGGACCTGCTGCAACATCGCCTGGGTGCGTTCCTCACGCTCCCTGGCGGGACGGCCGCGCAGCCCGAAGGCGACGTTGTGCGCGACGTCGAGATGGGGAAAGAGCGCGAAGTCCTGGAACACCAGCCCCACCCCACGTTCCTCCGGCGGCAGGTCCCGGCCCGCACCCGCCACCGCCTCGCCGCCGATCCGGATCTCGCCGCGCTGCAGGTTCTCCAGGCCGGCGGCCAGCCGCAGCAGGGTCGTCTTGCCGCAGCCCGACGGTCCCAGCAGACAGACCAGCTCGCCCTCGCGGACGCTCAGATCCACGCCGTCGACGGCCAGGCGCTCACCGTAGCGATGCGCCACGCCCACCATCTCCAGTTCACTCATCGCGACGGTCTGTCCAGGGGCTCCGGCAGCTCGGCCTGCTCGCGCTCATCCTCCTCATCGGGGACCAGCGCCTCGCCGAAATCGTGATCCAGAGGCTCGTCCTCCTCCTCGCCGGAAGGCTCGGCCACTTCGAAGAGGCCGGCCCGCTCGCCGAGCGCGGTGATCGCCGGCCGCGGATCCAGCAGGCCGGCGGCCTTCAGCTCCTCCAGCCCAGGCAGGCTGGTCAGGTTCTCCAGGCCGAAGTGGTCCAGGAACTTCTCCGTGGTTCCCCAGAGCACCGGCTTGCCCGGCGAGTTGCGACGGCCACGCGGCTGGATCCAGCCGGCCTCCAGCAGCACGTCGAGGGTTCCCTTGGAGAGCGCCACGCCGCGCACCTCCTCGATCTCGGCCCGGGTCACCGGCTGGTGGTAGGCGATCACGGCCAGGCTCTCGATCGCCGCCCGGGAGAGCTTGCGCTCCACCGTCTTGGTCCGATTGAAGAGATGGGCGAGGTCCGGCGCGGTGCGGAAGGCGTAGGCCCGTCCGACATGTTGCAGCACCACGCCGCGGTTGGCGTAGAGTCCGGCCAGTTCCTCCAGCAGTTCGGGAATGTCCGGTACGGTCGGCAGGCTTTCCTGCAAGTCCTTGGCGGTCAGCGGTTCGCTCGCCGCAAACAGCAGGGCCTCGAGCGACCGCAGATACTGGAAGCGCTCGCTTTCGCTCATTGTTCGTCGCTCTGGCGCTGAAGGTAGAGGGGGCCGAAAGTGCCGTCCTGGCGCAGCTGCGCCTTGCCCTGACGGACCAGTTCCAAACTGGCGGCAAAGGTCGAGGCCACCGCCGAGCGCCACTTGATGCCGCCCACCACCTCCTTAGGCAGGAAGCTCATCAAGGGCTGCCACCCGGGCAGCGACCCGATCATGCGCTCGATCCGATGGATGGCCTCCTCCACGGTGTGAAGCTGCACCGCCGGGATCTCGAGCCGCCCGCCGCCGACGCGCTGGCGACAACCGCCGTAGGCTTTCAGCAGGTCGTAGAGCGAGACCTCGTAGACCGTGTCGCGGTGGACCGTCACCGACTCGGGCGCGCCGCGGGCCAGGCGGCCAAGACCGAGCTGCGGGCGCTCCAGCAGGCGTTGGCCGGCCTTGCGCATCGCCTCCAGCCGCTGCAGCTGGAAGGCCAGGGCGGCGGCCATCTCCGCGCCGGTGGGCTCGTCGCCGTCGGTCTCGGGCTCGGGCAGCAGCAGGCGGGATTTCAAGTAGGCGAGCCAGGCAGCCATCACCAGGTAGTCCGCCGCCAGTTCCAAGCGCAGCTTGCGGGCCTCCTGCACGAAAGCGAGATACTGTTCGGCCAGCGCCAGAATCGAGAGCCGAGCTAGGTCGACCTTCTGGTCGCGCGCCAGATCCAGCAGCACGTCGATAGGCCCCTCGTAGCCTTCCAGGGCCAGACGAAAGCGCTCGCCCTCCTCCCCGGCGGGAACGGCGTCCTCTTCAAAGTCGGCGGCTATCGCGCTCTTCTGGCTCACGCTGTCCTGAGTCAAGGGGCAGCTCCCCTCCGGTTGAAGCGAAGACGGGCTGATCGGCGGTGCTTCGGTGGTCTCGCTTCAGGCTTTAGAGCGAGCCTAGGCTGCTGGCAAGAGGCTCTCAAGCTCTTCCACATAGGCCTGCCGCCTTTCCGGGCTCAGGGGCACGGCCGCTCCCAGGCCGCGCTGGCTGCGTTCCAGCCGCTCGCGGGTGGCTGGGGTCATCGGACCGACCGCCAGGGCCACCTCCGCCATCTCCTCCATCTCGCCGTTGCAATGCAGGGCCAGATCGCAGCCAGCCGCCATGGCCGCACGGGCCCGCTCGCCCAGGCTGCCGGAGAGCGCCTGCATGGAGAGGTCGTCGCTGACCAGGATGCCGTCGAAACCCAGCTCGCGGCGAATGAGATCCTCAATCACGGCCGCTGAGGTGGTCGCGGGTGCGCTGGCATCCAGCGACTCGTAGACGACATGCGCGGTCATCGCCCAGGGCTGGTCGCGCAGGAGGCGGAAGGGCAGGAAGTCACTGATTGCCAGTTGTTCCGCGGCGGTCTCGCAAACTGGCAACGCGAGGTGGCTGTCGACCAGGCCGCGGCCGTGGCCGGGAATGTGCTTGATGATCGGCTGCACGCCACCGTCGCGCAGGCCCTGGCAGGCCGATCGTCCGAGGTCGGCCACCAGGATCGGATCACCGCCGAAGGCCCGGTCGCCGATCACCTCGTGCGCACCGGCATGGCGCAAGTCGACCACCGGCGCGCAATCCACGGTGATCCCTAGCGCGATCAGCTCGTCGGCGAGCAGGCGATGATTCAGGTAGACGGCACGGCGCGCCGCCGCTAGGTCACGCCCGGCCAGCAGTCCAAAGCCAGCGGCGGGCGGGGCTGCTCGCCAATACGGCGGGCGCAGGCGCTGTACCCGACCCCCTTCCTGGTCGATCAGGATCGGCGCATCGGGCCGACCGACCAGCGCACGCAGGGCCTGGGTCAGAGCCGTGACCTGCGCCGGCGTCTCGATGTTGCGGGCGAAAAGGATGAAGCCTAGCGGGTCGGCCTCGCGCAGGAAGCGAGCCTCCTCGCCGGAGATCTCGGTGCCGGCGAGGCCGAGGATGAGGGCACGGGCCTGGTGGGTCATCGACTATTGGGTCATCGACTATTGGGTCATCGACTATTGGGTCATCGACTAGGGCGCCACCACGATGCAGGCCTGGCCCTTGTCCTTCAGGGTGTTGCAGCGTTCCTGCGCCACCTCGCGACTGGGAAAGGGCCCGGCGCGCAGGCGATAGAAGGTGCCGCGCCCCTCGATCTCGATCTTCTGCACCGAGTGGCTGAGCCCGCCGAGTTCGGCCGTGTAGCGCTTGCTCATGGTCTCCCAGGAGCTCTCCGCCGCCGCCGCGGAGGTGAGCGATGCCAGCTGCACCAGGACAGAGCCGGACGCCCCACTCGCGGTCGCGGCCGGAGCCGTGCTGGCGGGCGCCGGCTGGCTGGCTGCCGGAGCGGGCGCAGGCGCAGTAGCCGCGGGTTCGGCCGCGGCAGCGGCCTCGACCGGCTTGCCGGAGAGCGCCGCGGCGACCGCAGCCTCCCTGCCCTCCAGCTTGGCGCTGGGCCGCGGCGGGATCGACAGGCCGGGCGCGGCCAGCCGGTTCGCCGTCGGGGCCGTGCCCTCCAGCCCGCCCTGGGTCTCGCTCTGCTGGATCACCGCTGCGATCTGATCGCCGCTGCCGGCGGCTTCCCCAGCGGCTTCCCCGGCGCTTGCAGTGCTTTCAGGCTCCGGCACCGGCGGTAGCGGCGCCGGCTCCTCCGGCGGCGGTTGCAGCACCACGGCACCGGGCTCGCCCTGACTGGTGGTGTGGTCCAGAACCTGGACGTCGCGGTTAGGCACCTGCAGGCCGCCTGGCTCGCTGGGTTTCACCTTGTCGACCTCCACCTGGGCCACCAGGGTCGGCGGCTCCAGCCCCTGTCGCGGCCCCTCGCTCTTGAAGCCGTAGAGCAGCACGACGGCGAAGCCGGCCAGCGCGACCAGGGCGATCAGCAAGGGGAAGAGCAGGCGCCGGCGCGGCCTGCGCTCAGCTACCGCCTCGACCTCGTCTTCCTCTTCATCTTCGATGTCAGCAACCAGAGGCTCCTCGAGAGCACGCAACGGCGGCCCGTCGTAGCCGTGATGACCGGGGCCTCGCGCCTCCGTCCGCGGCGCCGCATGGCCGCTGCCGCGCGGTGCCCCGACGGGCGGCGCCGAGCGGGCGGGCGGCTGCTCCAAGGGCGGTTGCTGGTCGCGCGCATAGGCCTCGCGCGCACGGGTCTCCTGCAGCTCGCTCTCGCGCCGCATCGAGGGCGGATCGATGTAGCCGCCGGAGATCCCCTGGCCTACCCCCGCCGGTTCAGCATAGCGCGCCTCCCCGTAAGCTTCCTCCTCGAAAGCCTCCTCCGGGTAGGACTCCTCCTCGAAGCCGGCCTCGCCGAACGCCTGGTCCTCGATTTCGGGTTCGCGTGCGGGAGGCTGCTGCGGAGGGGGCTCCGCCACCGCATCGCGGCGGGTCAGCGGCTGCGGTTCTCTCCTCTTGCCCGGCTCACGGCGGTCGCTGTCAGATATGATCCGCCTGATGTCCTCCGGGCGGATCATATCCGCCATCAGCGCAACTCCTCCAAGGGTTCGATGCCGAAGACCTCGAGGCCAGAGGCCACCACCGTGGCCATCGCCGTAACCAGCGCCAGGCGCGCCGCCGTCACCTCCGGCCGATCGGGAAGCAGGAAGCGCAGCTCGGCTTCGTCCTTACCCCTGGTCCACAGACCGTGAAAGCGCGATGCAACCTCATAGAGGTAGTAGGCGATCCGATGCGGCTCTTCGGCTTCGGCTGCGCTTTCCACGATTCGCGGCCATTGTACCAGGCTTTGAATGAGCGCCAACTCGTCCGAGTCGGTCAAGGACTCGAGCGGCACCTCGGCCAGGGCCGCGGGCTCGGCCGCAATCGCCGGCAGGCTCTCCTTGGCATGGCGCAGCACGCTCATCGCCCGGGCATGGGCATACTGGACATAGAAGACCGGGTTGTCCCGGCTCTGCTCCAGGGCCTTGTCCAGGTCGAAGTCGAGCGGTGCATCGTTCTTGCGGGTCAGCATGATGAAGCGCACCACGCCGGGGCCGACCTCCTCGATCAGGTCGCTCAGGGTGACGAAGGTGCCGGCCCGCTTGGACATGCGCAACGGCTGGCCGCCACGGGTCAGCTTCACCAGCTGGCAGAGCTTCACCTCCAGGCTGGCCTCGCCGTCGCTCAGCGCGGTGACGGCGGAGCGCATGCGCTTCACGTAGCCGCCATGGTCCGCACCCCAGACGTCGATCTGCCGCCGGAAGCCGCGGCGGTACTTGTCCAGGTGATAGGCCATGTCGTTGGCGAAGTAGGTCCAGCTCCCGTCCGACTTCTTCAGCGGCCGGTCGATGTCGTCGCCGAACTTGGTCGCCCGGAACAGGGTCTGCGGCCGCGGTTCCCAGTCGTCGGGCAGCTTGCCCTTCGGCGGCTCCAGGGTGCCGACGTAGATCAGGTCGCGGCTCTCCAGGGTCTCGAAGACCTCGTCGACCTTGCCGGCCTCGACCAGGCTGCGTTCGGAGGTGAAGACCGCCTGCCGGATGCCCAGCTTCGCCAGGTCCTCCTTGACCCAGCCCATGATCTCCTCGATCGCGAAGGCGCGGATCTCCGGCAGCCAGACCTCTTCCGGCTGGTTCAGCCACGTCTTGCCGTCACGCTCGGCCAGCTTGGCGCCGACCTCCTTCAGGTATTCGCCCGGATAGAGGCCCTCGGGGATCTCCGGCTCGCCCAGGCCCAGGGCCTCGCCGTAACGCAGGTAGGTGGAGCGCGCCAGGGTGTCGACCTGGTTGCCGGCATCGTTGATGTAATACTCGCGCGTGACCGCGTAGCCCGCCTTCTCCAGCAGGCCGGCCAGCGCGTCGCCCACGACAGCGCCGCGGGCATGGCCCACGGTGAGCGGACCGGTCGGATTGGCCGAGACGTACTCGACGTTGACCGCCTGGCCCCCGCCCATGTCGCTGGTGCCATAGGCAGTCCCCTCCCGCAGCACGTCGCGCAAGGCCTCCAGCCAGACTTCGGGCGCCAGGTTCCAGTTGATGAAGCCCGGGCCGGCGATCTCCAGGTCGCGCACGCGGGCGTCGCGCTCCAGGCCGCGGACCAGCAGCTCGGCCAGCTCGCGCGGCTTCATGCCGGCGGGCTTGGCCAGCACCATGGCGGCGTTGCTGGACATCTCCGGGTGCTGCGGGTCACGTGGCGGCTGCACCACGGCGCGGGAGACATCGAGGCCCTCAGGCAGGCTGCCCTGGTCGATCAGACCCTGGATCAGCGCGTGGATATCGGCGGTAAAGCTCTTGTAAAGGTTCATCGGTCACAGTCAGGCATAGAGATCGAAGAGTTTGGCATGCTCGGCCATGGCGTAGCGGTCGGTCATGCCGGCGATGTAGTCGGCGATCAGGCGGGCGCGCTTGGCCTCGGATTCCGCGGCTTCGGCACGTCGTCGCCAATCGTCGGGAAGGCACTGGGGTGCCTCCAGATAGGCCTGAACGAGTTCGCGCACAATGCGGCGTGCCTTCACCATCATCCGGTTCACCCGGTAGTCGCGGTAGAGGTGCTTGAAGAGGAAGCGCTTGATCTCGAGGATGGTGGCCTGCATTCGCTCGGAGAAGGCGACCAGCGGCCGGCCCAGCGCCCTGACCGCCGCGGCCGATTGCGGCCCGTCCTCGGCGGCGCGCCGCCGGGTCTCCTCCAGCAGGTCGTTCACCATCGCGTTGATCATCCGCCGCACAACCTCGTGGCGCCGGCGTCCCGGCTCCAGCCCCGGATAGAGGCGCCGCACCTCGGTATAGATCTCGCCCAGCAGCGGCAGGTCGTCCACCTCCCCCTCCCGCAGGATGCCGGCGCGCAGGCCGTCGACCAGATCGTGGTTGCTGTAGGCGATGTCGTCCGACAGCGCCGCGATCTGCGCCTCGGCGCCGGGATAGGAACCGAGCTCCAGGTCCTGGCGCTCGCAGTAGGCGACGAAATAGGGCCTGGGATCGGCGATCGGTCCGTTGTGCTTGGCCAGACCCTCCAGGCACTCCCAGGTCAGGTTCAGGCCGTCGAAGTCGGCGTAGTGCGACTCGATCTCGGTGACGATGCGGAAGGCCTGCTCGTTGTGGCCAAAGCCGCCGAAGGGCTGCATGGCCTGGCTCAGGGCGTCCTCGCCGGCGTGGCCGAAGGGGGTGTGGCCCAGGTCGTGGGCCAGCGCCACCGCCTCCGCCAGGTCCTCGTTGAGGCCGAGTTCGCGGCAGACCGAGCGGGCGATCTGCGCCACCTCGATCGAGTGGGTCAGCCGCGTGCGGTAATGGTCGCCCTCGTGATAGACGAAGACCTGGGTCTTGTACTGCAGACGCCGGAAGGCGTCGGAATGGATGATCCGGTCGCGGTCGCGCTGAAAGGGCGTGCGCGTCGGGCTCTCCGGCTCGGCAACGAGTCGGCCGCGCGTCCGGTCCGGCAAGGTGGCATAGGGTGCTGGCGGGTTCATGGCGCGGCGGACACTAGACCATCTTGGATTGCGGCGAAATCGCAAGCTTCGGCCCGGACGGCAGGAAATTTTCTGATCGCCGCCGGCAAGAGAGCTTGCTACCCCTCGCCCCTTTGATCCGCCGGCCCGGCGGCATACATTAGAAGGCGACAAATTAGAATGACCCGGGCGCCGAAGCGGGCGCCGGTCAAAGAGGCAACGAGGAAGGCTGCATGAGTGACGCACGCGTGACCTTGACCACCAGCGCCGCCAAGCGCGTCGCCGAGTTGGCGGCGGCCGAGGGCGATCCCGGCCTGAAGCTGCGCCTGGCCGTTTCCGGCGGTGGCTGCTCAGGTTTCCAGTACGGTTTCTCCTTTGACGACGAGGCGAAGGCCGACGACCACGTCTTCGAGACCGACGGGGTGCAGCTTCTGGTCGACGAGATCTCGCTGGAATTCCTGGCCGGCGCCGAGGTCGACTTCGTGGAAGAGCTGATCGGCTCCTCCTTCCAGGTGCGCAATCCGCAGGCCTCTTCGTCCTGCGGCTGCGGCACCTCCTTCTCGATCTGACGGCCAGCGCACCTTGCCGACGCTGGCCTCCTGGAACGTCAACTCGATCAAGGCGCGGATCGGCAACGTCATCGCCTGGATCGAGGCCTTCAAGCCCGACGTCCTGCTGCTGCAGGAACTTAAGTGCCAGGAAGAGGGCTTCCCGGCGCTGGAACTGAAATCGCTCGGCTACGAGCACGAGCTGGTCGGGCAGAAGAGCTACAACGGCGTCGCCATCCTCTCGACCGCACCGATCGAGGTGCGCCACCGCGCCCTGCCCGACGGCGAGGGCGACGAGCAGGCCCGCTACCTGGAGGCCGAGACCCACGGCCTCGTGGTCGCCTCGATCTACCTGCCGAACGGCAACCCGGTGGCCAGCGACAAGTTCCCCTACAAGCTGGCCTGGATGGAGCGTCTGGAGCGGCACGCGGCCGACCTCCTGAAAGAGGAGAAGGCGCTGATCCTGGGGGGCGACTACAACGTCATTCCCAATCCCGAGGATTGCTACGACCCGCAGGCCTGGCGCGGCGACGCCCTGTTCCGGCCGGAAAGCCGCCAGGCCCTGCGCCGGCTGGTCAACCTGGGCTTCACCGACGCCTATCGGCAGATGCACCCCAAGACCCGCGGCTATACCTTCTGGGACTACCAGGGCGGTGCCTGGCAGAACGACCTGGGGATCCGCATCGACCACCTGCTGCTCTCACCGCAGGCCGCCGACCGCCTGGCCGACAGCAACATCGAGCGCGGCCCGCGCGGCGCCGACAAGGCCTCCGATCACACGCCGATCTGGTGCCGGCTGGATGACTAGGCGCGCGAACCCGCCGGCTGCCAGGATCTAAGGCGCTAGGCCATGGCCATCCTGCCGCTCGGGGACAGCAATCCGCGCCTGCGGATCGAGCGGCCCTACGTCACCTATGCCCTGATGGCGAGCTGCTTTCTGATCTACCTCTATCAGAGCACGCTCAGCCTGCAGCAGGGCGGCCTGCTGGTCTACGGCCTGGGCCTGATCCCGGCGGTCTTCAGCGGCGACGCCTACCTCAGCTCCGAGCTGGAGATGGTGCCGAGCTGGGTAACGCTGCTCACCTACCAGTTCCTGCACGGCGGCTGGGACCACCTGATCGGCAACCTGCTGTTCCTCTGGGTCTTCGGCGACAATGTCGAGGACTGCCTGGGCCACCTGCGCTTCCTCGCCTTCTATCTGCTGTGCGGGATGCTGGCCGGCCTGGTGCACGTTGCGGCCGGACCCGGATCGCCGGTGCCGATCATCGGCGCCTCGGGCGCCATCTCGGGCGTGCTCGGTGCCTATCTGTTGCTGCATCCCTTCGCCCGGCTGGTGGTGCTGCTGGTCTTCGTGCCGCTGATGCTGCCGGCCTGGCTGCTGCTGATCGGCTGGTTCGTCTTCCAGTTCCTCTCGGCACAGGCCGGCGACCTCACCCCGGTCGCCTGGTGGGCCCACATCGGCGGCTTCGTCGCCGGCGCCGTCCTGGTGATCTTCTTCCGCCAGCGCGACGTGCCGCTGCTCTCGCGCGCGCCGCCGCGGCGCATCCGCATCACCCTGCCGCGCTCCCCCCGGCGCAGCTACGCCCAGCCGGACGAGAGCCGCCGGCCGTCCGACCAGGCCCCGCAGCCGGGGCCGTGGGACGCGCCTTCAGACTCGGAGCGACCGCGGGGACCGTGGGAGAAGTGAGGGGTGTCAGGTGGGAGGGAGAGCCAATTAAAATTCCGATAAACCCCGCATAACATCCATCTATCTGGCAAGGTCATACTGGTCCTACGGTCAAGCCGTAGGACGACAATAGTTTGATAGCTTTGATTTTTTGTCGTCCTACGGCTTGACCGTAGGACCACCATCCACTTCGACAGGTTCCAGAGCAACGCAGCGACAGAAGCAGCAAGAAGGATCCTTCAAGACCTCTCCCTAGTAAGTCGGCGGGACCTGCCAGGCGGCCCAGACCATTATCGAGCCCATGATCATCACCGCGAGCGCGCCGGTGACGGCCAGGCCCTGACCCAGCCGTGCGCTCCACCGGCTGTCGCGCGGGGTCAGGGTGAAGAGTCCACGCCTGACCAGGATCGAGAGCACCGCCAGGACCCCGACGGCGATCGCCGTGCCCATCGCCATCGCCAGGGTGGCGACGACACCGGCCAGGAACAAGCCCTGCCCCAGGGTGAAGAGCAGCACGATCACCGCGCCGCTGCAGGGCCGGATGCCGATCGAGAAGACCATGGCCCAGAAGTCGCGCCGCGGGATCGCCTCCTGTCCGCCCGCCGGGCCGTGGTGGTGCGCATGCCCGTGGTCATGGTCATGATGACGCTCGTGCTCGTCATGCCCATGGCCATGGCCGCAGCAGCCCCGCTTGCCGGTCAGGGCGCGCACCAGCATCGCCAGCCCCAGCAGCAGAATCAGGCCATAGCTCGCCAGCTCCAGCCAGTAGACGTTGCGGGTGGTAGTGAGACCGCCCTGCCCCATCAGCACCACCAGGGCCCCGATCAGGAGGATCGCACTTGCCGCCTGTGCCAGCGAGGACACCAGGGTCAGCAGCAGGCTGGAGCGGATGGCGCTGCCGCTGGCGAAGGCGTAGGAGGAGATGATCAGCTTGCCGTGCCCAGGTCCCATGGCGTGCAGCAGCCCATAGAGGAAGGCGCCACCGATCAGGCCGAACAGCGCTCCGCCCTCACCCGCCTTCAGGGCGCGCATGAGCTGCACCAGTTCCCGGTGCAGGAGCGCCTGCTGGTGCAGCAGCCAGGCATAGCTGCGGGCGATGAAGCCCGGCTCGGCTGCCGTGGCGGCGGCTCCGCCGTCGTCCAAGCCCGGCAGCCCCTGCGCCAGCACCGGTGCGGCGAGCAGCAGCACCAGGATGCCGAGAAGCCAGCCCGCACGCACGGCTACACGCCTCCGCAGGCCAGGTGGTAGTAAGTGGGATAGACCATGCCGTAGTAGAGCGGTTCGTCCAGCGCCTCCTTCGGGATCAGTTTGCAGGCGGGATCCGGCACCGCAACCTTGGAGTCCTCGACCGCGATGTCGACGTAGTAGCCCTCGTCGAAGAGTCCCACGGCGAAGGGCGTCTTGTTCACGTCGACCGGCTGGCGCAGCGGCACCCGGAAGCGGTAGGCCACCCGCTCGCCGTCATCGTCGATATAGAAGTCGCGCACCGCCGCCACGGTGGGACGTTCGTCGCCGATCCGCAGGTGGGTGAAGAAGCTGTGCTCCGAGAGCGAGGCGGCCGAGACCCCGACCAGCGCATCCAGCTCCTGCTGCGAGAGCGTGCCGTTGCCGTCCTGATCGAAGTCGCCGCGCACCAGCTCGCTATAGAATTCGTCGAAAAGCCAGACGATGTCCAAGGCGGTCACCTTGCCGTCGCTCATCTCAAGGCTCAGCGAGGCATCCACCCAGACGTGGGGATGGGCCGCGGCCGGCCGCGCCGCCAGGCCGGCCGAAACAAGAAGAGCGAAGAGCAGCAACGTGCGCATCATGGCCCTCGCCTATAGCGCGATTCGGGTGATTCCAAGGCGAGGTCTCACGCCGCCCGACCCAGCAGCCTACCGGTGGCGGTCACGCTCTGTCCGAGGATGAAGAGGACGAGCGCGGCGACCACGATGGAGGGGCCGCTGGGCGTGTCCCAGACGAAGGAAGCCTCCAGGCCGCCGACGACCGAAGCGACGCCGAATCCGGCGGCCAGCAGCACCATGCGCTCCGGCGTGTGCGCCAGCCCCCGGGCTGCAGCGGCCGGCAACAGCAGCAGGGCGGTGATCAGCAGCACGCCGACCAGCTTCATCGCCGCCGCCACCACCAGGGCCAGCAGCAACAGGAAGACCACCTCGACCAGGCCGCCGGAGCGGCCCTCAGCGGCCGCCAGGTCGGGATCGACGCTGGACAGCAGCAACCGCCGCCAGATCGCCAGCAGCACGATCATCACCAGCACCCCGAGCGCCGCGATGACGAGGAGCTGCTGGCGCGAGATCGCCAGGATGTCGCCGAAGAGATAGCCCAGCAGGTCCAGCCGCAGCCCCTCCATGAAGGAGAGTACCAGCAGGCCGAGCCCCAGGGCGCCATGCGACAGCAGGCCGAGCGCCGTGTCGTTCGCCAGCCGCCCACGCCGCCGCAGGAGCAGCAGGAGCAGCGCCATGACCGCGCCCACCAGGGCCACGGTCAGGATGGTGTCGACCCTGACCAGGAGCCCCAGCGCGATGCCCAGGAGCGCCGAATGCGAGAGCGCATCGCCGAAGTAGGCCATGCGCCGCCAGACCACGAAGCAGCCCAGCGGTGCCGCGATCAGTGCGATCGCGCTGCCGCCGACCAGTGCACGCACGAAGAAATCGTCAAACACGTCCGCCGCGACTTTCCCTGGGCAGCGCCAGCGGCACCACCTCGCCATGCTCGTGCTGGCGGTAGAGCGCCAGTGCCTGCGCCGCCTGCGGCCCCAGACCTTGAAGATAGGCCGGGTCGCTCATCACCAGCTCCGGCGGGCCGGCGCAACAGATCTTGCGGTCGATGCAGAGCACCCGGTCGGTGCAGGACAGCACCAGCGAGAGATCGTGCGAGACCATCAGCACGGCACGGCCGGCATCGCGCTGCTCGGCCAGCACCTGCGAGAGCTCGCCCTGCGCCTCGATGTCGAGGCCCTGGCCGGGCTCGTCCAGGACCAGCAGGTCGGGCTGGCGCGACAGCGCCCGGGCCAGCAACACGCGCTGTTGCTGGCCGCCCGAGAGCTCGCGCATCTGCCGCCGCACCAGGTGGTCCACCTTCATCCGCGCCATCGCCGCCCGGCCGCGGTCGCGCGCAGGGTTGCCGAGCGACACGAAGCGGCCGACGGTCATCGGCAGGGTCGCATCCAGACGCAGGTGCTGCGGCACGTAGCCGATCACCAGTCCCGGCGCACGCCAGAGGCTACCGCGCTTGGGCTGCAGCACGCCGATCAGCAGCTTCGCCAGGGTCGACTTGCCGGCGCCGTTCGGGCCGACCAGGGTCACCACCTCGCCGCGATGCAAGGTGATGTCGATCTCTTCCAGCACCGCCGCGCCCTCGTAGGCGAAGGCTAGCTGGCGACCCTGCAGCAGAATTTCGCCGGCCTCCAGGCTCATGCTCGCTCGTCTTCCCTCTCGTCAGCCGGCTGGCAGGCGGGGCAGAGCCCGGTCAGCTCCACCATCACGCCCTCGACCTTGAAGCCGGTGGCTTCGGCATCGGCCCGCAGCCGGGTCAGCCCGGCCTCCTCCACCAGTTCCGCCGCATCACCACACGCCCGGCACAGCAGAAGCTGGCAGGAATGGTGCTCCTCCGGCAGGGGACAGCCGACGAAGGCGTTCAAGGACTGCACGCGATGCACCAGGCCCTGCTCCTGCAGGAACTCCAGCGCCCGGTAGACCGTCGGCGGCTGCGGCTTGCCGCCCCGCCGGTTCGCCAGGATGGCCAGGATGTCATAGGCGCCAAGCGGGCGATGGCCCGACCAGATCACCTCCAGCACCTGCCGCCTGATCTCGGTCAGGCGCACGCCGCGCTCCCGGCAGAGCTGTTCGGCGCGCGCCAGGGCCGCAACGGCACAGCGCTTGTGATCATGACCGGCACCGGTGAAGCGGCCCTGAACCGGCACGCCCGCTTGCGTGGCAGCATTCATCCCTCGATCTCACTTCCCGTTCGCGCGTTCGGGCCGCACACTAGCTCAGAATGGATTTGTTATACTATTGCATTTTGCGAAGATCCAGCGTTATCGTCCGCCGCCTATTTGGTCCTATGGAGAGAGGAAGCACGACGATGACGAAAATCGGACGAACAGTGGCGCTCAGCCTGGCCCTGGCTGGCCCCTCCGCATCGGCCCTGGCCGCGCCGCCGGAAGTCGTCGTCACCATCAAGCCGCTCTACGGACTTGCGGCCGCGGTGATGCAGGGGGTGGGCGAGCCCTACCTCCTGCTGGACGGCACCGCTTCACCGCACGGCTACAGCCTGCGCCCCAGCGAGGCCGGCCGAATCGACGAGGCCGACCTGGTGTTCTGGGTCGGCCCGGCCCTGGAAAGCTTCATGGTCGAGCCACTGCACAGCCTCGCCGAGGATGCCCACCTGGTCACTGCCACGGAGCTGCCCGACCTGGCGCTTCTCGCTGCACGTGAGGGCGGTATCTGGGCGCCGCACCACCATGACGACCACGAGGAGCACGCCGAGGACGACGAGCACCACGACGATGACGAGCACCACGACGATGACGAGCACGACGAACACGAGCATGCCGAGGCAGGCCACGAGCAGGGCGAATTCGATCCGCATGTCTGGCTGGATCCGCGGAACGCCGAGATCATCGCCACGGCTTTCGCCGCAGCCCTGAGCGATGAGGACCCAGAGAACGCCGCCCGCTATGCCGAGAACCTGGCGCAGCTCAAGACGGCGCTGGAGGCTCTGGACAAGCGGACCGCGGCGCAGCTTGCCCCGGTGCAGGCGAAGCCCTTCATCGTCTTCCACGACGCCTATGCCTATTTCGAAGGGCGCTACGGCCTGTCTCCGGCTGGCTCGGTCACGGTCTCTCCCGATCAGCGGCCGGGCGCACGGCGAATCGCCGAGATCCGCGACGTGGTGAAGGATCGCGGCGCCGTCTGCATCTTCGCCGAGCCGCAGTTCTCGCCGGCGCTGATCGACAGCCTGACCGACGGCAGCGACATCCGCAGCGCCACCTTGGATCCCCTGGGCGCCACCTTGCCGAAAGGCCCGACGGTCTATCAGGAGGTCCTCGAAGACCTGACCCAGTCCCTCGTCGGCTGCCTCTCGGTTTCGGGGTAAGGCAACGCGGCTGCGCCCTTCCGCGAGACGCCGGCGGAAGGGCGCGGTCGCTTCTGTCCGATCGGACCGTCTACTCCTTCAGATCGCGCATGGCCTTGGTGAAGCCCTCCTCCAAGGAGGACCAGGCCTTCTTCATCCGGTCCTGGTAGGCCTGCGCCTGATCGTGCATCGCCTTGGCCTGTTCGCCGCCGGCCTCCTGCGCCTTGCGGAACTCGTCCTGGGACTTGTCGATCTGGACTTTCATGTCGTCCAGATGCGTCTGGAAGGCGGCGCGCGTCTTCTCGGACAGCGCCTCCATGTCGGCCAGACGCTTGCGCCAGCGCTCCAGTTCGGCATGGCCGTAGTCGATGAATTGGTCGCTCTTGCTCATTGCTTCTCCCTCCAAGTTCGGCCCGATTCTCGCCGAGCCCGCTTCTGGACTTAGGCGCGGAAGAGGGAATCTAACAGGCGGCGCAGGTGAGAGCGAGCGTCCGCGGCACCAACATCACATGCCGGCCTTCTGGAACTGGTCGTAGGCGAAGCCGGCCCCGGCGCCGACCACGCCACCGATCGCGGCACCGCAGGCGACACAGCCGCCGGTCAGGACGGTGCCCACCGCCCCCACGCCGGCGCCGATCGCGCCGCCGCTGAGGGTACGCTCCGTCGTCGTGTCGAGGCCGCTACAAGCCCCGAGCCCAAGCAGCAGGAGCCCGAACACACCCGCCTTCATCACCGCCTGCATCGCTACGCCTCCGATCTTCGTCTCGATGAGTGCAATACGCGGAAGGCGGCAAGGGGTTCTCCGGCAGGGCGCAAAAGCCACGAAATGGCCCCCGATGGGGCGAAAAGGTGACGGCCCAGAAGGAAAGGGCGGGTGACGCCGCGCGCACCCGCCCCTGCCCTAGCACCGCGAGGAGGAGGTTAGGAGCCGATGACCCCGCCGTCCTCCTTGGTCACGACCACGACCGAGGGGCGCGGCGGCATGCCGGCCTGGAAATCCGGCCAGCGAGTGGCCGGATCCTCGAAGGTCGAGTTCTTGCCGAAGGGCGCGTAGTCCTTCACGCCGTCGGTCGCGGGATGCTGCACGGCCAGGAACAGCGTCTTTCCGTCCGGCGTGAAGCGCGGACCGCAGAGCTCGGCGCCGACCGGTACGCGGAAGAACATGCGGCCGAGACCGCGCTCGGCCCCTTCCGTGCCCAGGGCGTAGAGGCCGTCGGCGGTGCCGGTCTTGGGCCAGGCACCACCCTGGTCCGTGGCGACCCAGAGCACGCCGGCGGGCGAGATCGCGCAGTTGTCGGGCGAGGCGAACCAGCCATTGGCGCTGATCGCCTCGTTCCAGACCGCCTTCACCTCAGGCTCGGCCGGGTTGCCGCACTGCACCAGGATGTCCCACCTGTAGCTGTCGGCGGTGTGGTCGTTGTCGGGCGCGACCATCTCGACGATGTGGCCGAAGAGGTTGGGCGTGCGCGGGTTGGCGACGTTCTCCTGGCCGGCCTTCCGGCGGCTGTTGTTGGTCAGCATGATGAAGACCTGACCGCTCTTGGGATTGGCCTCGATGTCCTCCGGGCGGTCCATCTTGGTGGCGCCCAGCAGGTCGGCGGCCAGCCGCGTCTTGATCATGACCTCGCCCTGGTCGGCAAAGCCGTTCTCGGCGGTCAGACCGTTCTGACCGTGCACCAGCGGCAGCCAGGTCATGGTGCCGTCCTCGTCATAACGCGCAACCGAGAGCGTGCCGCTCTCCAGCAGGTCCATGTTGGCGGCGCGGTCGTCCGGGTTGAAAGCCTTGTCGGTGACGAAGCGGTAGACATAGTCGAAGCGCTGGTCGTCGCCCATGTAGACCACCACGCGGCCGTCCTTGGCGTTGACCAGGCTCTCCGCGCCCTCGTGCTTGATGCGGCCGAGCGCGGTGTGCTTGCGCGGCTTGGAGGTCGGGTCGGCAGGGTCGATCTCCACTACCCAGCCGAAGCGGTTGGCCTCGTTCGGGACGGTGTTGATGTCGAAGCGGTCGTCGAACTTGCCCCAGCCGTACCAGTTGCCGGGCACGCCGTAGCGGGCGAAGTTGGCGGCATTGGGATGGCCGGCGTCCAACTCGCCCCAGAAGTAACCGTGGAAGTTCTCCTCGGCGGTCAGGTAGGTGCCCCAGGGGGTGATGCCGCCCGCACAGTTGTTGACCGTGCCGATCACGGTCTTGCCGGCGGGGTCGCTGGGCGTCTTCATCAGTGCGTGGCCGGCGGCCGGGCCGGTGACGTCCATGTAGGTGTTGGCGGTGGTGATGCGCCGGGCATAGTCGCTGTCCGGCACCACCTGCCACTGGCCGTCCGTCTTCTTCACCTCGAGGACCGAACAGCCGTGCGCCACCTGCTCGATGTCCACCTGCTCGGAGGTGAGGCCGGCGAAGGGCTCCTTCTGCTGGCCGATGCCGGGGAACATGACCTCCTCGTTGGTGTACTCGTGGTTCACGCAGAGCAGGCCGTGGTCGGAGCTGCCGGAGCCAAAGGGCAGCGGCACGAAGCCGATGAAGTCGTTGTTGTAGCCAAACTGCTGGGCCTGGGCGGCGGCGGTCTGCTGCAAGGGATCGAAGTCGGGCGCCCCGGCGACCACCTTGTCGCCCCAGCGGATCAGGATCTCGGCCTTGTAGCCCGGCGCCACGTGGTGGGTCTCGTCGACCCCGTGCTCGATCTCGTCGAAGATGGCACCGGTCAGGGCCGTCGCGGCGGCCTTGCCGCTCATCAGGATCTGGCTGGGGGCGAGCGCCGAGATCGCGGAGACGGCGAGCGCACCCTTGAGGAAGCCGCGACGGCCCAGGCGGGCGGCGATCAACTCGCCCAGCGAGGCGTTCGACGAGCTATTGCTCGCGGTGTCATCGGCGCGTTCAAAGGCCTGCGCGCGGGTCAGGCCGCTCTCGTTCCAAGAGGTCATGGGCTGGCATCCTTCCGATAAGGCTAGCGATCGTCGGCAGGCCGGCGCGGTGCGCGTTCGCGCAACGGCGCACAGGCCCCAGCGACGCGCGCCAGCTAGCGCACGGCGGAGGTCAGATCCCTGACGGTTGGATTAAACTTTTATGGCGGGCCCGGGAGAGAAAGGGGGCAACCGCCGATTGACAGAAGACACGCGAGAAGGGGCTGGCGCCCCTCCCCTATTCTGCCGCTGCGCGTGTCTTCTGCGCCTCGCGTGCGGCCTGCGCACGCTCCCACTCGAACATGTAGTCGCGGGTCAGCGGCAGGGTCTCCTGGCGCCGGGTGAGCTGGACCTGCACGACCATCAGCCCCTGATAGCGGAAGCCCATCTCGCAGCCGACCAGGTAGAGCTCCCACATGCGGCAGAAGCGCTCGTCGTACAGCTTCGCTACCGCCTCGCGGTTCTGGTTGAAGCGCTCGCGCCAGATCTTCAGGGTCTCGGCATAGTGCAGCCGCAGGATCTCGATGTCGGTGACGAAGAGGCCGTTGTCCTCGATCACCGGCAGCATCTCCGACAGGGTCGGCAGGTCCGCACCCGGGAAGATGTACTTGCGGATGAAGGGGTTGATCGGACCTGGCTCATTGAAGCGCGCGATGGTGTGCAGCAGGCAGACGCCGTCGTCGGTCATCAGCTCGCGCAGCTTGCTGAAGAACTCCACGTAGTTCTGCTTGCCGACATGCTCGAACATGCCAACCGAGACGATGCGGTCGAAGCGCTCGGTCAGGGTGCGGTAGTCCTGTAGGCGGAAATCGCAGCGCTCGGCCAGGCCCGCCTTCTCGGCCCGCTCGCGCGAGAGCTTGTGCTGCTCCTCGGAAAGGGTGACGCCCACCACGCGGGCATCTGCCACTGAGGCCAGATAGAGCCCCATGCCACCCCAGCCGGAGCCGATGTCCAACAGGTGCAGGTCAGGCTTGTCCAGTAGCAGCTTGGCCGCGATGTGCCGTTTCTTGTCGAGCTGCGCCTTCTCCAGGTTGTCGAGCTGTCCGTCAAAGTAAGCGCAGGAGTACTGGCGGTCACGGTCCAGGAAGAGGTCATACAACTTCCCGGAGAGATCATAGTGATGGGCGACGTTTTCTTTCGCCTTGCCGACCGGATTGTACTGCTTCAACCAGCGACCGTGGCGCTGCAGCTTGAAGGCCAGCTTCACCAGCCAGTGCGCTTCCAGGTGATGGTAGTTGCGGGCCACGACCTCAGTGAAGTCGCCGATATCGCCGTCCTCGATGGTCAGCGTGCCGTCCATGAAGGCTTCGGACACCTTCAGCGGCGGATTGATCAGCAGGCTCCATTCCAGCGAGCGCTTGTGCAGCTTCAGCCTGCACCGCGGCTTGCTGCCGTCACCCACCATCATGACGTTACCCTTCGCGTCCTCCAGCGCCAGCGCGCCGTCGCGAATCATGTATTTCATAATCGACTTGATCATGGCTCCACCCACCGCCGGCCTTGGTCCGCCGTAAGCGTCCCTTTCCCCATCACGCCGTTTTTACCCGAATGATCCGGAAACGCTAGCAAAGCGTCGCGGCGCCAGACAAGCGGCAGCGACACGCGCGTACCGCGACGAGCGGTCTCGCGAGTCCGGACTCTCTTGCCGACTCAGCCAAAGCGCCCGTGGCGACGCCGCCTACTCGCCCTGCTGACGCTCTCGCTCGATCTTGCGCCAGGCACGAACGTTGCGCTCGTGCTCGGCCAAGGTCTCGGCGAAGGCGTGCCCGCCGCTGCCGTCGGCGACGAAGAAGAGATAGTCGGTCTGCTCCGGCCGAATCGCCGCCTCCAGCGCGGCCAGGCCCGGATTGGCGATCGGGCCGGGCGGCAGGCCGGCGTTGGTGTAGGTGTTGTAGGGGTCCTTGCTCTGCAGCTCCGACCGGCGGATACCGCGCCCCAGCGCGCCGCCTTCCCCCTTGGTCACGGCATAGATCACCGTAGGATCGGACTGCAGCAGCATGCCCCGCTTCAGCCGATTGACGAAGACACCGGCCACCAGCCCGCGCTCTTCGCCCACGCCGGTCTCCTTCTCGATGATGGAGGCCAGCGTGACCCACTCCTGGCGCGTATCGAAGGGCAGGCCCTCGGCCCGCGTCGGCCACAGCAGGTCCAGCGCCTCCTGCTGCTCGCGGCGCATGCGGTCGACCATCTGCTGGCGGGTCTCGCCGCGCTGGAAGAAGTAGGTATCGGGCAGCAGGCTCCCCTCCTGCGGCACCTCGCTCACCGGATCGCCGGCCAGGTCCGGCGCGGCGTTCACGATCTGCACGATGTCCCAGGAGGTCAGCCCTTCGGGTACGGTCACCCGGTGCAGCACCGTCTTGCCCGAGACCAGCAGCGCCAGCACCTCCTGCATCGAGGCCCCGGCCGGGATGGCGTACTCGCCGGCCTTCAGTGCAGCCGCCTGGCCCTCGACCCGAGCGGCGATCGTGAAGACGCGCGGCTGGGTGATTGCCCCCTCCTGGTAGAGAATTTCGGCAATCTTGTTGAGGCCGCTGCCGCGCTCGATCAGGACGATTTTCTCGTCCTGCAGCGGACCCGGACGCTGATAGAGATCAAGCCCGTAGATATAGATCCCGACAGCAGCCCCGACGATCAGGACGACGATAAGCAGGAAGGCGCCCAGCAGCCAGCGCAGGCCGCTGCGGCGACGGCGCGGCTTCAGCGTCTCGCCGTCAGCCGCGTCGCTATCAGGAGACTCGGCCAAGCACCAGGCTCGCGTTGGTTCCCCCGAACCCGAACGAATTGGATAGCGCGATGTCGATCCGCCGCTCGCGTGCCTTCAGCGGCACCAGGTCGATGCCCTGGCAGCTCGCCGAAGGATTCTCCAGGTTGAGGGTCGGCGGCGCCACCCCGTCGCGGATCGCCAAGAGGCAGAAGATGGCCTCGACCGCGCCAGCCGCACCCAGCAGGTGCCCGATCGCCGACTTGGTCGAGGACATGGAAACCCGTTCCGCAGCACTGCCGAACAGCCGCTTGACGGCATTGAGCTCGATCTCGTCGCCAAGCGGCGTCGAGGTGCCGTGCGCATTCACGTAGTCGATTTTCTCCGGCCCGAGGCCGGCGCGCTGCAGCGCCGCCCGCATGGCGCGGAACCCGCCGTTGCCGTCGTCGGCCGGCGCGGTGATGTGATGGGCGTCGCCCGAGAGGCCGTAGCCCAGGATCTCGCCATAGATCTTGGCGCCGCGGGCCTTGGCCTGCTCCATCTCCTCCAGCACCACGATGCCAGCGCCCTCGCCCATCACAAAGCCGTCGCGGCCCTCGTCCCAGGGGCGCGAGGCTCGCTCGGGCGTGTCGTTGTAGCCAGTCGAGAGCGCACGGGAGGCAGCGAAGCCGGCCACGCCCAGGCGGCAGATCGCGGCCTCGGCCCCGCCCGCCACCATGACGTCGGCATCGCCCAGCGCCACCAGGCGCGCGGCGTCACCGATCGCATGCGCGCCGGTCGAGCAAGCCGTGACCACCGAGTGGTTGGGACCGCGGAAACCGTGCCGGATCGAGACCTGGCCCGAACAGAGATTGATCAGTGCCGAGGGAATGAAGAAGGGACTGACGCGGCGCGGCCCGCGCTCGGCCAGGATCAGTGAGGTGTTGTAGATCGACTCCAAACCGCCGATCCCGGAGCCGATCATGACCCCGGTCCGCTCCTGCTTCTCCTCGCTGTCGGCCAGCCAGCCCGAATCGGCGATCGCCTGATCGGCTGCGGCCATGCCGTAGAGGATGAAGGTATCGACCTTGCGGCGATCCTTCGGCTCCATCCAGCGATCGGCGTCGAAGTGGCCGTCCTCTTCCTTACCCTGAGGAACCTGGCCGGCGATCTTCGCCGGTAGATCGGAAACGTCGAACCCCTCGATGGCGGCAATACCCGACTTTCCGGCAACCAAACGCTCCCAGATCGCCTCGGCCCCGCTTCCCAGCGGATTGACGAGGCCGACTCCGGTTACGGCAACACGACGCATTCTAACGCTACTCCAGTACAGGGGCGCCAGCGGCACGCCAGCGGCCGGTTCTCGGCGAGAACCCGACCGCAGTCCCCGGTGAGCGCACCCGGCCACATAGGGCGTTGAGCCTGGGGCCGGGCTGCTCCGGGGCGCTGTGGCCGCTGCCGTAATCTCTTAGGAGTTGGACTCGATGAAGGAGATCGCGTCTTTGACGGTCACGATCTTCTCGGCCGCGTCGTCCGGGATCTCGCACCCGAACTCCTCCTCGAAGGCCATCACCAGCTCGACGGTGTCCAGGCTGTCGGCCCCCAGATCGTCGATGAAGCTGGCGCTCTCGGTGACCTTGGCCTCCTCGACCCCGAGATGCTCCACCACGATCTTCTTCACGCGCTCGGCAACGTCACTCATGCCACTAGATCCTCTGATAGACGATTGTTTTCTAAACTTAAACCTGCTCTTACCCTGTTGCGGGCACCAGCATCCGGCAGAGCTCCGTTCCTGCATCCCAGCTGGCCAACCACTTGGCCAGGGACCTGAAAACGCGCTACCGCCACCCCTCCTGAGGCATCCACAAGGGCCGCCTCATATCACGATTCTGAAGCCTGTCCAATCGGTCGTGCGTCGGCTCCGGCAAGGCGCAGCCACGGCGCCGCCCGGCGCAGAGCCCCTCCCAGCCGGCCTTCGCCGTCCGATACCGCGCTATATCATGGCCATGCCACCGTTCACGTGCAAGGTCTGCCCGGTCACGTAGGCCGCCTCGGCACTGGCCAGGTAGACCACCGCGGCGGCGACGTCGTCGCCCTCGCCCAGTCGGGCCGCTGGCACGGCGCGCAGGATGGTCTCGCGCTGCTTGTCGTTCAGCGCATCGGTCATCGGCGTGGCGATGAAGCCGGGGGCGACACAGTTCACCGTGATCCCGCGCGAGGCGACCTCGCCCGCGAGCGACTTGGAGAAGCCGATCATGCCGGCCTTGGAGGCGGCGTAGTTCGCCTGGCCCGGGTTACCGGTGACGCCGACGATCGAGGTGATGCCGACGATGCGGCCGTGGCGGCGACGCATCATCCCGCGTAGCGCGGCGCGTACCAGCCGGAATCCGGCGGTCAGGTTCACCGCCAGCACCCGGTCCCACTCCTCGTCCTTCATCCGCGCCAGCAGGTTGTCGCGGGTGAGGCCGGCGTTGTTCACCAGGATGTCGAGCCCGCCCATAGCCTCCTCTGCCTGGGCCGGCAGCGCGTCGCAGGCCGCGGTGTCGCTGAGGTCGCACGGCAGGACATGCGCCCGATCACCCAGTTCCGCGGCCAGTGCCTCCAGCGCCTCGCGCCGGGTGCCGGTGAGCCCCACGACGGCGCCCTGCCGGTGCAGGGCGCGCGCAATGGCGCTGCCGATGCCGCCCGAAGCCCCGGTCACCAGGGCCTTCTGATCGGTCAATTCGAACATCGTTCGTCCTTTCTGACTAACGCGGACTTGCTGTCCATTTGAGCATGGGCCACTCGGCCCATGCTCAAAGCGGCGCCGGCCCACGCTCCCGCCCGGCCACCCACGAATGTATCCTGGACTGGGCGGCCGGGCGAGGGTGTGGGCCGGCGCCGTGCAGTCTCAAACGCCATCTCAGAGGCGCTTGATCAGCGCTTCGAGCTCTTCCGGCGAGCCGCAGGCCGTGCCGGTGAGATCGGGCTGGATACGCCGCGCCAGGCCGGACAGCACCTTGCCGGCGCCCAGTTCCACCAGTTCTTCCACGCCCTGCTCCTGCATCGCCAGCACGCCCTCGCGCCAGCGCACGCGGCCGGTGACCTGCTGCACCAGCAAGCGCCTGATCTCGGAGGGAGTGTCGACCGCGGTCGCAGTGACGTTGGCCATGACCGGAAGGCTGGGCGGGGCCACCTCGGCCGCCTCCAGCGCCGCCTCCATGACCTCGGCCGCGGGCGCCATCAGCGCGCAGTGAAAGGGGGCGGAGACCGCCAGCAGCACCGAGCGACGGCCGCCGCGGCCCTTGGCCAGCTCCATCGCGCGGGTCACCGCTTCGGTGTGGCCGCTGATCACCACCTGGCCCGGGGCGTTGTCGTTGGCGGCGCTGCAGACCTGGCCCTGCGCCGCCTCCTCGGCGACCGCCTCCACGGCGTCGATCTCCATGCCCATGATCGCGGCCATCGCGCCGACACCGGGGGCCACGGCCTCCTGCATCGCCTGTCCGCGCCGCTTAAGCAGCAAGGCCGCCTGGGGCAAGCTGAGGCTACCGGCGGCCGCCAACGCAGAGTACTCGCCGAGCGAATGGCCGGCCACGAAGCTGGCCTTGTCGGCCAGATTGATGCCGCCTTCCTGCTCCAACACCTGCACCACGGCCATGCTGACCGCCATCAGCGCGGGCTGCGCGTTCTCGGTCAGGGTCAACTCCTCGGCCGGCCCTTCGGCCATCAGTCGGTAGAGGTTTTGCTTCAAGGTCTCGTCGACCTCCTGGAAGACCTCTCTGGCCGTCGGGAAGGCCTCGGCCAGCGCCGTGCCCATACCGACCACCTGGCTGCCCTGCCCCGGAAACACGAAGGCTCTCGTCATATCCGCCTCTCATCTTTTCACTCGCCGCCGCGCGCCTTGGGCTCCCGCGTGGGCCCCGCTGCGGCAAAGAGACCGGAAGCTACTCGCTGGCGCTCACCTGTCAAGCAGCCATGCAGCACCTATCTCTTGCTTTGTTGCGGGGCCTCTGTATAGTCCCGCGCCTTCCCGAGAGCACTCGGGACTCCTTGCCGGCTGGCGTCCAAGGCCTTCCGGCTATGGGTCCGGGCCCCAAGCCCGTGCCCCTCATGAGCCATAAGGAGCACAAGAGAAGTAATGTCGTACTACGAGTGCGTGGTCATCGCACGCCAGGACATCTCGGCCCAGCAGGCCGAGGAACTGACCGACAAGCTGGTCCAGCTGGTCTCCGACAACGGCGGCGAAGTCGCCAAGAAGGAGTATTGGGGCCTGCGCAACCTGTCCTACCGGATCAAGAAGAACCGCAAGGGCCACTACGTCCTTCTCAACGTCGAAGCACCGCCTGCCTGCATCGCAGAGGTGGAGCGCAACATGCGCTTCGACGACAACATCCTGCGTTACCTAACCATCAAGGTGAAGGCGCTGGATCCCAATCCCTCCGCCATCCTGCAGCGCCGCGATCGCGACGACCGTCGTGACGACCGCCGCGGCGGTCGTGGCCGAGACGGTGATCGGGGTGATCGCGGCGACCGTCGCGACCGTCCGCGCGACGGCGGCATGCGCGAGCAGGGCGTGCGCGCGGCAACCCAGGGCACGGGAGAGTAAGCCATGTCGATCGAAGTCGTCACCCGCAACACCGCGGTCCGTAAGCCCTTCTTCCGGCGCCGCAAGTCCTGCCCCTTCTCCGGCCCGAACGCGCCGGCGATCGACTACAAGGACGTGCGCCTTCTGTCCCGCTTCGTCTCGGAGCGCGGCAAGATCGTGCCCTCGCGGATCACCGCCGTCTCCACCAAGAAGCAGCGCCAGCTGGCCCGCGCCATCAAGCGCGCCCGCTTCCTGGCGCTGCTGCCCTACGTCATTCGCTAAAGGAGGCCTGATCCATGATGGAGGTTATCCTGCTCGAGCGGATCGAGGGCTGGGGCCAGATGGGCGACATCGTCAAGGTGCGCCCGGGCTATGCCCGCAACTACCTGCTGCCGCAGAAGAAGGCCCTGCGCGCCACCAAGGCGAACATGGCCTACTTCGAGGCCCAGCGTCATCAGCTCGAGGCCACCAACCTGGCCAAGCGCGAAGAGGCTGAGCAGGTCGGCAACAAGATCGACGGGCTCGCGGTGGTGCTGATCCGCCAGGCGTCCGAGACCGGTCAGCTCTACGGTTCCGTCACGGCGCGTGACATCGCCGTGGCGCTGCACGAGGAAGGCCTGACGGTCGAGCGCAGCCAGGTGGTCCTGGATCGCCCGATCAAGACCCTGGGGCTCACCCCGATCCGTGTGCGCCTGCACCCGGAGGTCAGCGTGACCATCACCGCCAACATCGCCCGTACCGCCGAGGAGGCCGAGATGCAGGCCGAGTCCGGCGAGATGGTGACGGCGGAGAGCCTGCGCCGTGCCGCCGAGGCCGAGGACGAGGCGATCGAGGCTGCGCTGGCCGCAGCCGAGGCCGCCCAGGCCGAGGCTGAGGCTGAGGCCGGCGAGGAAGAGGCAGAGCCGCGCCCCGAGTAGCGCGTCCTCCGTCTCATCGCAGTTCGGCAAGGGCTGCTCCGGCGACCGTCGGGGCAGCCCTTCTGCTTTTCGGCCCGCGTATCGGATCGGTGCCCGACGGCCCGATTCGCCGGCCGAGAAAAGCATCCCCGCCTTCCACAGCCCGGGCCGCTCACGCGGCACTCGGAAAGGCCGGCAAGCCTGCTAAACTGACGACCGTGACAGTGGCGAGGCTTCAAGGACAATGGCGATAGAGAACAGGCTGCCGGCCAACCGGGACGGCCTCATGCTGGGCGGACAGGAGAACCAGGTGGCGGGCCGGGAGCCCCCGGTCAACCTGGAGGCCGAACAGGCGCTGCTATCCGCCTTGCTGGCCAACAACCTGGCGCTGGAGCGGGTCGGCGACTTCCTGCGCTCGGAGCACTTCGCCGACGGTGCACACCAGCGCATCTTCGAGGCCTGTCACCGCCTGATCGACCGTGGCCAGACCGCCAACGCGGTCACCCTGAAGAACTACTTCGAGCGCGACCAGGGCCTGGCGGAGGTCGGCGGTGCGGCCTATCTGGCGCGCCTGCAGGCGGCCAGCGTCGGCATCATCAACGTCACCGACTACGGCCGCCTGATCCACGATCTCTTCATGCGTCGCCAGCTTATCGACCTGGGCGAGACCATGGTGAACGAGGCGCACAGCCACGACCTGGACCGCGGCGCCCAGCAGCAGATCGAGGAAAGCGAGCAGCGGCTCTATCAGCTGGCCGAGTCCGGGCAGGCCGGGCGCGACTTCACCTCCTTCGCCGAGGCACTGTCGATCTCGATCAATATGGCCGAGAACGCGATGCGCCATCAGGGCATCTCGGGGGTCAGCAGCGGATTCAGCTCGATCGACAAGCTGCTGGGCGGCCTGCACGCCAGCGACCTGCTGATCCTGGCCGCACGCCCGGCCATGGGTAAATCGTCTCTGGCCGCCAACATCGCCTGCAACGTCGCCAGCGGCGAGCGCGAGGTGCGCGCCGCCGACGGCAGCATCACCAAGCAGCGCCAGGTGGTGGCCTTCTTCTCGCTGGAAATGTCATCCGAGCAGCTTGCCACTCGTATCGTGTCGGACGAGGCGAACGTCAGCTCCGACCGCATCCGCCGCGGCGACATCTCCACCGAGGAGTTCAACCGCGTCTTCGAGGCCTCGCGCCACCTCGGTAGCCTGCCGCTCTATTTCGACGATACGCCGGCGGTGTCGGTGCCGGCGCTGCGCACCCGCGCCCGCCGTCTCAAGCGCCAGCAGAAGGACCTCTCACTGATCGTCGTCGACTACCTGCAGCTCATGACGGGCGTGGGCTCGCGCTCCAGCGAGAACCGCGTGCAGGAGGTCTCGGAGATCACCCGTGGCCTCAAGGCCATTGCCAAGGAGCTCTCGGTGCCGGTGATCGCGCTGTCGCAGCTCTCGCGCGCGACCGAGCAGCGCGACGACAAGCGCCCGCAGCTGTCGGACCTGCGCGAGTCGGGCTCGATCGAGCAGGACGCCGACGTGGTCATGTTCCTCTTCCGCGAGGAGTACTACCTGGCCCGCGAGAAGCCGGTGCAGCGCGCCAACGAGACCGGCGACAAGTTCATCGAGCGCGAGGAGATGCACCGCCAGCGCCTGTCTGAGACCGCCAACATCGCCGAACTGATCGTCGCCAAGCAGCGCCACGGTCCGATCGCGACGGTGGAGCTGCACTTCAACGGCGAGTTCACCCGCTTCAGCGATCTGGTACGCGAGGACCACCTGCCGGAAATGTCCTAGAGAGGATCCAAACGCGCACCTGACGGAGAGTCGCTGCGACGGGTGCGGTCTGGCAGAAGCACGCGCCAGACGCTAAAGAGAGCGTGACGTCCCAATGCAGCCGGCCGGAGCCTCCCAGCCCCACATGTCATCGCCCAGCGCCATCCTCACCATCGACCTCGATGCCATCGCCACCAACTTTCGCCTGCTCGCCGAGCAGGCCCAGGACGCCGAGGTGGCGCCGGCGGTCAAGGCCAACGCCTACGGTCTGGGGCTCGCCCCTGTCGCGAAGGCGCTCTGGACGGCCGGCGCCCGCAGCTTCTGCGTGGCCCAGCCGGTCGAGGCCTTGAGCCTGCGCGCGGTGCTGCCAGAGGCGCGCATTTTCGTGCTGAACGGCCCCTTGCCGGAGGACCTGGACACGCTGGTGGCAGCCAGGGCGATTCCGATGCTGAACAGCCCGGATCAGCTCGCGCTCTGGCAGCGCGCTGCTGCCGGCGGCCCGCCCCTGGCCGGCGCCTTGCATCTCGACACCGGCATGTCGCGGCTCGGCTTCTCGCCCGAGGAGGTCGCCCTGCTCGCCCGCGAGCCCCAGCGCCTGGAAGGCCTGGAGATCGTCCTGGTGGCAAGCCATCTCTCCGCGGCCGAAGAGCTGGAGTCACCGCTGAACGCCGTGCAGGTACAGCGCTTCACCGCGATGGCCGACGCACTGCCACCGGCGGCGGCCGCAGCACCGCGGTCGCTCGCCAACTCCTCCGGCGTCACCAACCCGGCCATGCCCAAGTGGTCGGTGGTGCGGCCGGGCTATGCCATCTACGGCGGCAACCCGACACCGGGCGAAAGCAACCCCATGCGCCGCGTAGCCACCCTGGAGGCACCGATCCTGCAGGTCCGCCGGGTGCCGGCCGATACCACCATCGGCTACAACGCCACCTACGTCACAAAAGAGCCGAAGCGTCTGGCAACGCTGGCAATCGGCTACGCCGACGGCTATGACCGAGGTCTGAGCAATCGAGGGAGGGTTGTCATTGCCGGTCGGTCAGCCGCCATCATCGGACGCATCTCCATGGACCTGACGGTCGTGGACGTCAGCGACATTCCCGAAGAGCTCTGCCGGGTGGGCAGCCTCGCGACCCTGATCGGCGAGGAGCCGGACCTGGACGAGGTCGCCGGCATGGCAGAGACCATCGGCTACGAAGTCTTGGCCCGGCTGGGCAACCGGCTTCAACGACGCTACCTGGGCGGCTAGGGTTGACCGCATGAGCCTTCTGCGCACGCTCGGCCGCACCTTCCTGGCATTCCTCGCCGCCGTCGGCCGACTGATCCTCTTCGCCCTGGAAGCCATCTGGCAGACCGTCCGGCCGCCCTACTACCTGACCCACGTGCTGCGCCAGGTCATCGAGATCGGCTACTACTCGCTTCCGGTGGTGGGGCTGACTGCGATCTTCACCGGCATGGTGCTGGCGCTGCAGAGCTACACCGGCTTCGCCCGCTTTTCGGCCGAGAGCGCAATCCCGCAGGTGGTGGTGGTCTCGATCACTCGCGAGCTGGGTCCGGTGCTGGCCGGCCTGATGGTGGCCGGGCGCGTCGCAGCGTCGATGGCCGCCGAGATCGGCACCATGCGGGTCACCGAGCAGATCGACGCGCTGACCACGCTCTATACCGATCCCTTCAAGTATCTGGTGGCGCCCAGGCTGCTGGCCGGCACCCTGACCATGCCCTTCCTGGTGCTGGTGGCGGACATCATCGGAGTCTTCGGCGGCTTTCTAGTCAGCGTCTACAAGCTGGACTTCAACGCGGCCAGCTACCTGCAGAACACGGTGAACGCGCTGGTCACTCAGGACGTGGTCTCCGGGCTGGTGAAGGCCGCCGTCTTCGGCTTCCTGGTCACCCTGCTGGGCTGCTATCATGGCTACAACTCCAGCGGTGGTGCGCAGGGCGTGGGCAAGGCGACCACCAACGCGGTAGTCTCCGCCTCGATCCTGATCCTCTGCTTCAACTACTTCATCACGGAACTCTTCTTCGCCAGATGACCCCGGACGATCCCCCAAAGATCCGCGTACAGGGCCTCAGCAAGCGCTTCGGCAGCAAGGTCGTCCTCGACGGATTGGACCTGGAGCTCTACCGCGGCGACTCCATGGTGATCATCGGCGGGTCGGGCAGCGGCAAATCGGTGCTGCTGAAGTGCATCCTGGGCCTGCTGCGGCCCGATTCCGGGCTTATCGAGATCGACGGCGAGCCGGCCGCCCAGTCGATCCATGACGACCGCGACGAGGACCGCGCCAACATCGGCATGCTGTTCCAGAACGCCGCGCTGTTCGATTCCCTCAACGTCTGGCGCAACGTCTCCTTCGGACTGATGCACGGCAAGCGGGTCGCGGCCCGCCAGGCCCGCGAGATCGCCGTCGAGAAGCTGGCAGCGGTCGGTCTCGGCCCCGATGTGGCGGAGCTCTTCCCTGCGGAGCTCTCGGGCGGCATGCGCAAGCGCGTGGGCCTGGCCCGCGCGATCGCCACCGAGCCCGAGATCATCTTCTTCGACGAGCCCACCACCGGCCTCGACCCGATCATGGGCCATGTCATCGACGACCTGATCGTCGCCTGCGTCGAGCAGCTCGGCGCCACCGCGCTCACCATCACCCACGACATGGCCAGCGCCCGGCGCATCTCCAAGCGCATGGGCATGCTCTACCAGGGCAAGCTGATCTGGGACGGCCCGACCCGCTCGATCGACCGATCGGGCAACGACTACGTCGACCAGTTCATCAACGGCCGCGCCGAAGGGCCGATCACGCGCACGGTCGCCCAGTAGTCGCGGAGTAGTCGCCGCGTAGCGGGGGCGCCACGACGGGCGCCCGCAAGCGAGAGAGGATGCCAGGGCTTGGCCAAAGCCAGCACCCGTTATGTCTGCCAGAGCTGCGGCGCGACCTCCGCCCGCTGGGCCGGACGCTGCGATGCCTGCGGCGAGTGGAACAGCCTGGTCGAGGAGGCCCTGCCGCGGGCGGCCCCGCTGGGCGGCGGCAAGAGCTTGGGCAAGGCAGCGAGCGGCCTGACCCTGGAGCGGCTGAGCGGCGCCGGCGCACCGCCGCCGCGCCTGCCCAGCGGCATCGCCGAGTTCGACCGGGTGGCCGGCGGCGGCCTGGTGCCGGGCTCCGCCCTGCTGGTCGGCGGCGAGCCGGGTGTCGGCAAGTCGACCCTGCTGCTGCAGGTGGCCGCGCGCATCGCCGCGGCCGGCGGCCGGGTGCTCTACGTCTCCGGCGAGGAGGCGATCGACCAGGTGCGCCTCCGGGCCGAACGGATGGGCCTGGCCCAGGCCGAGGTCGAGCTGGCCTCGGCGACCCAGGTCGAGCCGATCCTGGCGACCCTGGAGGCCGGCCCGCCACCCGGGCTGGTCATCATCGATTCGATCCAGACCCTCTGGGTCACCGGGCTGGAATCGGCGCCCGGCACGGTGAGCCAGGTGCGGGCGAGCGCCCAGAGCTTGATCCGCAGCGCCAAGGCCCGCGGCTTCGCCCTGGTGCTGGTCGGACACGTCAACAAGGAGGGCGCGATCGCCGGCCCCAAGGTGCTGGAGCACATGGTGGATGCCGTGCTCAGCATCGAGGGCGAGCGCGGCATGAGCTTCCGCATCCTGCGCGCCGACAAGAACCGCTTCGGCGCGACCGAGGAGATCGGCGTCTTCGAGATGACCGAGGCCGGCCTGGAGGAAGTCCCCAACCCCTCCGCCCTCTTCCTCTCGGACCGGGACGAGGCGGTCTCGGGCTCGGCGGTCTTCGCCGGCATCGAGGGCACAAGGCCGATCCTGGTCGAGGTCCAGGCGCTGGTCGCGGGGCAACCGGCCGGCTCGCCGCGCCGCGCCGTGGTCGGCTGGGACTCCTCCCGCCTGGCGATGCTGCTGGCGGTGCTGGAGGCGCGCTGCGGCCTGCAGCTCTCGGCCAAGGACGTTTACCTGAACGTGGTCGGCGGGCTCCGGGTCAGCGAGCCGGCAGCCGACCTCGCGGTCGCCGCCGCCCTGATCTCGGCCGCCTGCGACAAGCCGGTGCCGGCCGAGACCATCCTTTTCGGCGAGGTCGGACTGGGCGGCGAGATCCGCCCGGTCGCCCGCGCCGAGCTGCGGCTGAAGGAGGCCGCCAAGCTGGGCTTCTCGCAGGCGCTGGGGCCCCGGCCGCGTGGACGCGCCGGCAAGGCGGCCAACAGTCCGCCGGAGGGACTGGCCTTCGAGCCGCTGACCCACCTGCGCGATCTGGTGGCGCGCTTGGCAAGTGGCGGCGGGAGCGCTAAGAACCTCACCGGGGACAGCCGCAGGTCTCGCGCCACGGCGCAGGCCGCAACGGGCCAGGGCGTCACCGCCGGGTCGGCGGGTCGAGAGGCAGGTATGACAAGGGGCGGAGAACGCTGATGGGGGACGGCTTCGGCGTGCTCGATATCGCGGTACTGGCGGTCGTGCTGCTCTCGGCACTGCTGGCGCTGATGCGCGGCTTCGTGCACGAGATCCTCTCTTTCTCCGCTTGGATCGGCGCTGGCATCGTCACCGTCTACGCCTTCCCCTTCGTGCAGCCTTATGCCCGCCAGGCAGTGAACGTGGCCATCCTGGCCGACATCGTCTCCGGCATCGTGGTCTTCCTGGTCTCGCTGGTCCTGCTCACGCTCTTCGCCAAGCTGCTGGCCGAGCTGGTGCAAGGGTCCCGGCTCTCGGCGATCGACCGCGTCCTGGGACTGGCCTTCGGGCTGGTGCGCGGCGCGGCCCTTGTCTGCCTGGCATGGCTGATCTTCGCCTGGATGGTACCCGAAGACCAGCGCCCCGATTGGATTCGGAGCGCGCGCACCCTACCCTATATGCAACAAGGCGCATCCTGGCTGCAGGACCTTCTGCCTCGCTCGTTCCTGACCTCGCTCGGCGAGACCGCCAAGCGGAACATTGAGCTTGAGGGCAAGGAGGTCATCAGCCCTGAGAGCGCCCCGTCGGCCGTCCGCAACGAGCCGGCACCGCAGCCCAGCGTGGCGCCCGCGGAGGAACCGCAAGAGCCGGCTTATGACGAATCCAGCCGAGAATCGCTGGAGGACGCTATCAAGAATCTACCGACGGATGGCACTCTGTCTCCGCCGGAGAGTAGCCAGTGAGCACGAGCAGCCTGTTCCAACCATCTCTTTCGGGAGCCTAGAGTGCCATGAGCCAGATCTTCGACGAGCAAGCGGCGCCCGAGGCGACGGACGACGAGGATCATCCCAAGGAGAAGTGCGGCGTCGTCGGCATCTGGGGTGACGGCGATGCCTCGCGCAAGACCGCGCTGGGGCTGCACGCGCTGCAGCACCGCGGCCAGGAGGCCGCCGGCATCGTCTCCTTCGACGGCGAGCGCTTCCATGCCCACCGCGACATGGGCCAGGTCAGCGACATCTTCGGCAGCGAAGCCATCATGACCACCCTGAAGGGCAAGGGCGCGATCGGCCACGTGCGCTACTCCACCACCGGCGGCACGGCCCAGCGCAACATCCAGCCGCTCTTCGCTGACCTCGCCATCGGCGGCTTCTGCCTCGCCCACAACGGCAACCTCACCAACGCCACCACGGTGCGCAAGCTGCTGGTCGAGCAGGGTGCCATCTTCCAGTCGACCACGGACACCGAGGTCATCGTCCACCTGATCGCGCGCAGCCACGGCAAGACCATGGTCGAGCGCGTGATCGCCGCCCTGCTGCAGGTCGAGGGCGCCTACTCGCTGGTCTGCATGGGCGACGACTGCGTGATCGGCGTGCGCGACCCGCTGGGCGTGCGCCCGCTGGTGCTGGGCCGGCACGGCAGGTCCTACGTCCTGGCGTCGGAGACCTGCGCGCTCGACATCCTGGGCGCCGAGTTCCTGCGCGACCTCGAGCCCGGCGAGATGATCATCATCAACGAGGAGGGCCTGCAGTCGATCAAGCCCTTCCCGCCGGCGCCGCACCGCTTCTGCGTCTTCGAGTACATCTACTTCGCCCGCCCAGACTCGCTGCTGGAGAACCGCTCGGTCTATGCCGCCCGCAAGCAGATCGGCTCCGAGCTCTCGCGCGAATCGCCAGTCGCCGCCGACGTGGTGATCCCGGTGCCCGACTCCGGCGTGCCGGCAGCACTGGGCTACAGCGAAGAGAGCGGCATCCCCTTCGAGTTGGGCATCATCCGCAACCACTATGTCGGGCGTACCTTCATCGAGCCGGCACAGCGCATCCGCGATTTCGGCGTCAAGCTGAAGCACAACGCCAACCGGGCGATGATCGAGGGGCGCCGGGTGATCCTGGTCGACGACTCCATCGTGCGCGGCACCACCTCGGTCAAGATCGTGCAGATGGTGCGCGCGGCCGGCGCCAAGGAGGTGCACATGCGCATCGCCTCGCCGCCGACGATCCATTCCTGCTTCTACGGCATCGACACCCCGGCCCGCGATGAGCTGCTGGCCTCGCGCATGAGCGAGCAGCAGATGGCCGAGTACATCGGCGCCGACAGCTTGGCCTTTATCTCGATCGACGGCCTCTACCGTGCCATGGGCCACGATGGGCGCGACAACGGTAGGCCGCAGTTCTGCGACGCCTGCCTCACCGGCGACTATCCGACCGCGCTGACCGATCGCGACGCCAAGCGCAACGCCGGCCGCCCGGACGGCCAGCTCTCGCTGCTACGCGAGTTCGCCTGAGCCATGGCCGGCCCGCCGGCAAGAGTGTGACGCGAGACGGCGATGGCGGTCCTTGGACGCATCGCCGACGGCCTGGCGGGAACCGCGGGGGCCGCGTTGCTGGCCCAGTTTCCGGCCTTCTATCAGCAGTACCTGCAGCGCCTGGGCGGGCGGCTGGACCAGGCGATGATCCAGGTGGAGCGGCTGCAGCAGGCCGCCGGCGAGATGGGCCTCAGCCTCAGCGGCTATGTCCGCCATTTCCTGGAAGCAACCGATCCGGTGTTCCGCCGCGAGGGCCAGAACCTGGTCGCCACCCTGACCGACGCGCAGCGCCTGAAGGAGACCTATGCCGCGCTGACCGAGGCCACAGCCCTGTCGCGACCAATGGTCTTCCTCGATCATTTCGATCCGGATCTGGCCAGCGCCACCTTCGACAGCTACGTTCCGGCCCTGCCGATCGACGGCGAGGGCTTGGTCTATGCCGGGCTGGGGCTGCTGGCGGGGCTGGTCGCCCTGGCCAGCTGTCAGCGCTGCGGCCGGCTGGCGCTGCGGCCGCTCCGCCGCCGCAGCAGCAGACAGAGTGACGTGACAAGGGAAGAAGCGTGAGCGAGAGCAAACCTTTGGCGGATAAGTTGGTGCTGGTGACCGGCGCTTCGCGCGGCCTGGGACGCGAGTTGGCGCTCGCCGCCGCCGAGGCCGGCG
This sequence comes from Rhodospirillaceae bacterium N.6G, assembly GCA_046233115.1. GTDB lineage: Bacteria > Pseudomonadota > Alphaproteobacteria > Kiloniellales > JACOMY01 > JACOMY01. The sequence goes on from JBJXHM010000006.1 coordinate 134,323, forward strand.
CGCAGTTGATCCTGATCGCCCGGACCGTTGGCGCCCTGGAAGAGGTGGACGACGCCGCGCGCAAGCTGGGGGCAGCGCCCTCGACCCTTGTGCCGCTGGACCTGAACGAGGGCGATGCCATCGACCAGCTCGGCGCCGCCCTCTATCAGCGCTTCGGCAGGCTGGACGGTCTTGCAGTTGCCCACGGGACCCTGGGGCAGCTCTCTCCTGTCGGTCATATCCAGCCCAAGACCTGGACCGAGACGCTTACCGTCAACTGCACCGCAGTCTATCGCCTGATCCGCTCCCTTTCCCCGCTGCTGGGATTGGCCGAGGCGCCCCGGAGCCTCTTCGTCAGCGACGAGACCGGCAAGGAGCGCGCCTATTGGGCCCCCTACGCCGCCAGCAAGCGCGCCCTGGAAGCCCTGGTCGAGAGCTACGCGGTCGAGACTCGTAACGAAAAGGTTCGGGTCAACCTGGCCTTCCCGCCGCCGATGGCGACCGGGCTGCGTGCCAAGGCCTATCCCGGCGAGGATCCCTCGACCCTGGCGAAACCCCAGGACATCGCGCCGCTGCTGGTGCCGCTGTTGTTCCCCAGCGAGACTCGGCACGGGGAGCGCATGCATCCTGCTCTACACGTTTGAAAGATAGAGGGGATTCACGCGATCTGGTGGGTCCACCTGATCGCGATCCGCTCTAGCCGAATGAGGCCGGAGCAGGAGGACACCAGGTCGGTCGGAGGTGGCGTCGGGTCCCTGCCCCAGTCTTTCGCAAAGAACAGGGACGGGAGTGGGCCTAGCCGCAGCCCCTCGGAACCGCCAGCGCGTTCCTGCTCCTCTCGGTGGCAGCACTGCACATTGCCGGGCCCGGGTCGTCTTTACCTTTGCCGCATCCGACAAAGTGCCGCCCCCTCCCAGGGCCTGCAGCCTATCTAGCTTGCCAGACGAGCCAAGTCGACTTGCGGCCCCAGTCCGGTCTTTCCCGCTTTTAACGGGAAGGTCGCGCTATCTGCGCTAGAGGCGCTGCTACCGAAGATCCCTTTACTCCCAGTCCATCAATCTTCTTCTAACATTCACGCGCAGGAGACCGGCACCTAACCTTTTGATACCAAGAAAGCAATCATTGGTTGCCCGCCTCTGCCTTCTTCAAATGAGTTCATTGAATTGAATTCATATGACGATACCAAAACTCATAGATCAGATCCGTGAATAGCACCCGCTGTCAATGGCTTCCATTGATGGCAGATAGGCACATTGAGGCTCCGATCACCATAGACTCTACACACTCCTGCACCTCTTTGGAATGACTTCTACGCGTCCTCGACACCTTGTCATCAATAGAAGAACAATCGTAAGAATAGAAACATTCAATGCCATCTTCGGCCACAATCAATTGTTCTGATGGAATTTAACTAATTGTTTTTATTGAATTTTAAATTATACACTGCTTTACGATAAAATTTACTCCGGCCACGGGGTGACAGATTGAGGGGATTGCATATCACGCAGATGTTGCATAAAACTTGGTGTCTAAATGGGTGATCACAATGAATGAAATACGTGAATCCACACATCAAGCGACCGTTCGGAACGGTGAGAGTGTCTGGTCGCTGGCGGCCATCCGTGCGCTGATAGCCTCGGACAGGTCGCATCGCGATCACGATACGCTGCAACGCAGGGCCGAGCAGCTCCCAGAAGACCTCGGTGCTCTGCAAGCAACGGGGGAGTACCTCTTGGCGCGGGGAACCTCTGCCGGCGCGCTATGGATTGCAAGAGAGGGGTTGAAGCATCATCCCGACGCGTCGAGTCTGCTGCTGCTTGAAGCCAGAGCCCTGCTCGAGGAATTCCATTCCGCCGGCACGACCGATCAGGACGCGCCTTTGCGGGCCAAGACGATGGAGCGACTGGCTGCCTGCTGCCGCAAGCTGATCGAGGCCCAGCACTACGACCAGGCTGCGGCTCTCGCAACCCGCGCCCTGGAGCTGTCCGAGAGGGACAGCCGCTTCGCCCTGCTGCACTGCCGTGCACTGATAGGAGCCGCCCGCTACCAAGAGGCCGAGGCCGCGACCACCAGCTACCTCAGGACCTTCCCCACTCAGCTCCGGCTGAGGACTTTTCGCTGTCGCTGCCTCTTCGAACTGGGCCGCTATAAGGAGGCGGCGGATCTTGCAGCCAGGATCCTGGAGGTACAGCCCGACGACGCCATGCTGCAGCTTCTGCTCTGTCGGGCGCTTCTCGAGTACGGCGATCTCGAAACGGCCGAGCAGCAGGCCGATGCAGCCCTGTCCTCCCGTCCCGACGACGTCGCGTTGTTGACCGTCAGGGGGCGGGCCCTGCTGGAGCAGGGGCGAGGAGGAGAGTTCTGCACCTGCCTGGCGCCCTCGGCTATTCCCAGTGGTGGCCGCACCACCGCGCTCTGGAATGTCTACGCCCGCTCGCTGGAACAGGCCGGGCGCTGGCAGGAGGTCGTCGACTGGCTGGAGCCAGTGACGCGCAGCGGCAAGACGGTGACGCCCGGGGTCTACGAGGCCCTGTCGTCCGCCTACAACCGGCTGGGCCTCGCCGACAAGGCGAAGCAGACCTACAAGGAGCTGGCATCCCTCCTGTCGGCAATCGTACCCGATGACCTTGCTACCGGCCTGGTGAAGGCCCGCTCGGCCGGCCCCATGAACCTACCCAACCCGACGCTGACCGGACACCTGCTCGACCGTCTGTGGGAACTGGCCGATCACGAGCGCTGGTCGCGCACCGACTGGACCGAACGGCTTTGCTGGGGCGGCGGCGCACAGCGCATCCTGCGCAACCTCATGATGGTACAGCCCGACCGGATGGAAGAGATCGTGGCCCTGACCGATTACGGCGACATGACCGCCTTCGAGGAGATCATCGCCCGCGGGCAGCCCTGTCTCCTGACCGGCGGCCACTATGGCGCCTATGCTGCGGTCGTGGCCATGCTTGTCCACCGCAAGATCCCGACCTGCGTGCTCTCCAAGTACGCCATCCCGCCCGAGTTCCTGCCGGAGAACTTCGTCTGCGTGACCGCCGCCAGCCACCCGCGCATCTTCTTGAGGTCGCTGCAGCAGGCCATCTCCGAGGGCCGAGCGATCGCCGTTTCCGGGGACATCGACACCGACCTGGGGTCGGCCGACAAGGGCTATCGCCTTTCCCTCTACGGACAGGAGATCGACGTTGCCGCGCTGCCGACTCGCCTGGCCTATCAGTTCGGCCTCCCGACCCTCTGGCTCGAGAGTCTCTTTGAGGGCGAGCGAATCACCATGAGCAGCAAGACCCTGGCTACGTCCCCGGACAATGAGACAAAAGAAGCCTTCGCCGAGCGCTGGTGGGTCGCTTACCTGACCGAGATGACCCGGGTGTTGAGTACGGATCCGGCCAATCTCTACTTCGAGACGGGTCCGGTCCGCAGGGCCTTGCTGGAGCGCGATCACCGCTGCAGCGCCGGCCCCGCGTTGCGGGTCGAGGTGCCCTGGCCCGCCGGGACGCCAGTCGGCGTTTCAGGCTCGGCTGCCTAGCCTTGTGGACTCTGTCGCACACGCACTGGGCTCGTCCCTGTTGCATGCCTGAATAGAAAGCCGCAGGCTTTTGGCACGGTCTACAATTTTTGTTATTTCACTCCTGATTCGAAGGAGCTCACGATGTCACAGAGGACAGACATAGCGCCGGCTCGGGAGACTCTGAGCCGCCTCAAGGCGCTGTTGCGAGACGATCCCCATCTCAAGGCGCGCTTCGAGGCCGCGAAGGACGTGATCCGCGTCTTTCGCCGCCCGCGTTTCTACGAGGTCAGTCAGCGCTGCAATCTCTTCTGTGAGGGCTGCTACTACTTCGAGGGTCCGACTGCCTATCAGCCGGGCGCCAGTGCCAATCTCGAACAGTGGGTCGAGTTCTTCCGTCGGGAGGCCGACGAACGCCATGTTTCGATGGCTTATTTCATCGGTGCGGAACCGTCACTGGAGCAGGAGCGGCTCTTTGCGGCGAGCGAGTGCTTCGACTATGGCAACGTCGGCACCAACGGAACGGTCAAGATCGATCCGGCCATTCCCTTCCGCGTGTCGATTTCCTCCTGGGGTGACCCCGATACGGACACCATTATGCGTGGTGCGCCGGCCTTCAGGAAGGCGCTGATCAACTATCGCGGAGACCCGAGAGCGATCGTGGTCTATACGCTGTCGGCCTGGAACCTGGAGGCCACACGGAAGGTCGCGGAAATGTGCAAGGATCACGGCATCCCGCTGACCTTCAACATGTACTCCCCAACAGCAGCCTTCATGGATAAGGCCAATCGGGGAGACAAGAACGATAAGGCCTATTTCCGCCTCTCCGAGCCCGGAAAGACGCCTACCTTCGACAAGGCGGGCCTGATCGAGTGCCGGAAGGTCGTGCGTAGTCTGATGGAGGATTTCCCCGAGACCATCGTCTACACCGGGGCCTACAACGACTGGGTCACTGACCCGAACGGCATGTTCGACATCGACCCCCTCACCGGAATCGCGATCGACTGCGGGTCGAAGATTCAGGGGACGATGCAGTATTTCGGCAGCGATCTCATGCCCAAGCAGATGAAGTGCTGCACGCCCGATATCGACTGTTCGGAATGCCGGATGTACAGCGCCGGCTGGTCGACCCGCCTCCAAATCCAGGCCCGCGACGTGGTCTCGGCCCAGGCTTTCGAGGACTGGTGCGATATCGTCGCCACCCTGGGCGAGATCTTCGTCCTACCGAGGGAGAAGGCTCTGCAGGCCATGGCTCATGCGGATCGGGAAAGCGCCAAGGTGGCACCCCAGTTCGCTGCCCAATAGGTGGCAGCGCAGACGCAATACACTCTCTCTTTCAAAGACGTAGAGCAGGATTCAGACGGCAAATCCTTTCGATTTGACGTCATCCTGCTCTAGGCGGTCGGTTTCGCTGCCAGCTTCCGGCGTTGGGCGACAGCCGCACCGTAGGTCTCCATGAGACCGCCGGTCTCCGCCCCCTCCTCTTCATTCTTGTCCGGGACCAGTGAGCGATCGACGTACCTGCGTCCATGCACGTCGCTGTTCACCTTCTTTGCGATTGCCAAGACCTCACGGGTCACCAGCATCCAGAGGAGCTTGGCCCGCAGGATCTCGTAGGCCCGCCTTGGGTAGAAGATCAGCGGGCTCTCCAGCGGCATCCCACGCCGACGCTGACGGCGAACCTTGATCCGACCCGTTCCGGCCTGCTCCAGCATGACACCCTCGATCGAGAGCGCGCCCTTGAAGGCAATCAGCTTCTTCACCAGACCGGGCCGCAAGGGCCGGCTCTTCCGCCGCAACACCCGCTCGATGTGTTCCTTGGAGTAGTAGACCTCCGGAATCCGCTTGGTCAGCGCCGTCCATTCCTCGCGCGTCATCCTGGGGTGATCGACCACGACATGCTCGGTATCGTACTTGTTCATGTCGGGATCGAGGTCGGCGCCCTGCTTGTAGAGCCGTGCGTGATCCTCCGACCCCGGTAGCGGCGTCACCGTTGCGAAGCGGAGATAGTCGATCGGCAGTTCGTCCATGATGATGCGGACGTCGCGTTCGACCGAATCGGGCGTGTCGTGTGCGAAGCCGATCATGTAGCCCGCGTAGACCTCCATGCCCAGGCGGCGCCAGAGCTGGAACATCTCCCGATACTCCCAGATCTTGTTCTGGCGTTTCTTGGCATCGAGAAGGTTATGCGGATTGATGCTCTCGATCCCTATGAACAGGGACGAGCAACCTGCAAGCCTACACTTTTCGGCAAAGCGCGGGATCTTGTAGGCCAAGGCGTCGATCTGGATCGTGAAGGTGAACTTCAAGCCCTCCTTGCGGCGCAGGTGGATCAGACGATCGAGGATCGGTTCCCAGTTCCGATTCCGCGCAAAGTTGTCATCGGTGATGGCAAAGAGCGTGATCCCCTCCTTGTGGTAGCGCCGGATCAGGGCTTCCACATCATCGGCGGATCGATAGCGGCTCTTGCGGCCCTGGACGTTGATGATGGAGCAGAAGGAGCACTGATAGGGACAGCCGCGGCCGGCATCCAAAGTCACGTGCCAGATGCTGTCCGCACTGACGTACTCCGGCGGCAGGCTCGGTAGCGGTTGCCCCTCGAGGCCGGGCAGATCGCTGAGGAAGTTGTAGACCGGCTTGACCGTCCCTTGACGCAGATCGCGCAGCAAGACATCGATGCAGCCCTCCGCGTCACCGGCGAAGAGGATGACGCCGGCATCGCGCGCCTCCACAAGGTCCGGCGGCAGGTCCGGCAGCATGGCGATACAGCCGGAAACGTGGAAGCCGCCGACGACGACGGTGAGGTCCAGCGCCCGAAAGAAGAGAGCGATGTCCATCGCCCTGGGAAACTCGTTGGTCTGGACCCCGACCAGGGCGACGCAACTCCCCTGCGCACCCTGCTGGACCCAAGCAGCGATCCTCTTCATGGGCAGCACGCCGTCGATCTCGTAGTGGGACTGCATCTGCAGTTCGACGTCGGGGCCCATGACCTGCCGTGCGGCGCAGTCCTCCAGGATACCGTTCAACACCGCGACCGTGTTCGGTGGTTGCCAGGCCTGCCGCCACTGGATGACGTACCCCTCGTCGTCGTAGTGAGACGGACTGATCAGAGCGATCCTGACTTCATTCTCAGTCGATGCCACGCCGGTCCCCATTTTGCCCTGCCAAAGACATAGCTCCCTCTCAGCAGCTCCGCTCGGCACGGCTGCTAACAGGCTTCGTCTCGCTCCCCTGAAGGCCAAGCTGCTGTCGATCTGACCGGTGCCCCTACGACGCCGTATCGGCCATGGGGCCTTGCAGACCGCCGAGGCCCCACTGTGCGTTTTGGAGCAGCCCGCACAGGCGGCAACACTCAACCTTCGATTATCAAACTATCATAATTGAACTCGCCGTCCTAGATGATATCACTTCTCTCATTGAGATGAGGGCGGACTCACCGACGATCGCGGGCAGAACAACGCTGATTGATCGACCGCAATCGGGTTCAGGCTATTTTTGATTGAAAATGGATGATGGTCTGAATTTTCGATATATAACAAGGACCTACGTGTTGGGAACCGTCAGCAACGTCCTACGGAAGAGCGCACGGAACCGTTCGATCGGCAGGCGCTCGCGCCCCTCCTCCCCGAACATCGCCACCCGCCGCTTGTAGGACTCGGACTTCTCCACGATGCGCGACATCGACCGCGCCAGCGCCTCGACGCTCACCTCACCGATCAAGTGGCCCGGATACTTCATTTCCTTGACCACGTTGCCCATGAAGGTCTGCTGCGGCACGATCAGCAGGCGTTCGAGTTGGATCGCCTCATAGAACACGCCGGAGCCGGAAACCGCATAGCGATCGCGATAGGGCAGGATCATCACATCGATCCGCCGCATCACATCGTAGTACTCCTCCACCGATAGGCGGTCGTCATGCCACTCGCAGACGCCGCGGCGGACGGCCTGCTCCAGGAACTGCACCTGGTCGGACCCGAGCGATTCAACGTAGCGTCGCTTGAGCTGCAACACCCAGTGCACCTGTTTTTGCGGCGCAAAGAACTGTACCAGGCTCGGGAAGAGGTCGGATCCGCGGGTCGGCGTGGAGGAGCCGAGGGTGCCGAAGGTGATGGACTCCTTGGCCAGCGCCCTCTCGCTCGGTGCCTTGATCTGTCCGGCCAGAGACGCTGCCAGGTAGGGAAACTGGTGGACCGGCAGATCGTTGCCCGTCAGTTTGCGAAAATGCAGCCAGGCCCGCTGTGTCTCGCAATAGAGCAGCGGACTGACGCTCGGGATCGAGAACAGCCGGTTGATGCCGCGCCGGTTGGCCCGAGACCAGAGCGCACGCTCCGCGTTCGGCGCCAGTAGGTAGTCGACCTCGATGATGCCAACGACCACAGTGATCGGCCGATCGGCGAAGGCCTTCGCCAGCCAACGGCTGAAGCCGACAATCATGTTGGCCTTCATCGAGTGCAGGTAGATCACCTTGCATTTGCTGAGGTCAATATCCCGAAAGATCCGCAAGAGGTCCCGGTAGAAGGCCTCATTCAGGGTCTTAATGGTTCCCTCGGTGACCGCCAGATAGTTGTAGTCATAGGGATTGAAGCGGAACACCCCCTTGATGTTCTGCTCCAACGACATGTCGTTACGCTCGCTCTTATCGGCGCCTGTCAGCAACCATACTGATTCCTTGGCCGTTCCCAGCTCCCGAGACAGGAAGTCGACCGAAAACTTTCCGTAGTTGAAATGGTGACCCGACCGATAGTGAAAGCCTGGGTCGATAACGATGGCACTGGGCGCAGCGCTGGCGGAGAGATCTTCCTCGGGCGTAGCGAATAGTGAGAGGTCGCCCAGAGCGTAGGTCTGCACCTTGGCCAAGAGGTTGCGCTGCTCGGCCGTCAGGACCTCGATCTGCGCCTTGGCCTTCTCCAGCACCGTCAACGCGAAAGCCTGATCGCCGATGGTGCAGGCTGAATGGCCCAGCATCGGCAGGGTCGGCAGGTAGCCTGGATCGTCGAGATCCATCTTGGCGGCAATGGCTGCTGCGGCCGTCGCGTCTGCTGCGCGCGCGAAGGCCCGGTAGGCGTTGGCCAACGGCCAGTGCGGAGACGGCGAAAGCCCCGCCAGCACGTCCCAGGTCTGCGCCGCACGCTGCCAGTCCTTTGCGGCCATGTAGACTTGGGCAACACACCGCGCGCTGGTCGCATCGGCCAGCAAGCAGTCCGACTCCTCCTCACAGATCCGCGCTGCCAGCTCGAGTTGATCGTTCTTCATCAGACCGAGTGCTAGATCAACCAGGTAGCTGCGGTTGGCCGGCAGTCCTTCCTCGCGGATTTGGGCCAACAACGTCTCGACCTCGGCCGCCGTCTCCAGTAGGCCGAACTCGGCTCGCTGTCCCACGACCTCCAGGGTCATTCTCCTGGCATCCGCCACCGCATCGAAGAGGTCGTGCACATAGGCCCGGCCGACCTCACCATTGCGCCGCATCGCATCCAGCATGAGGCGGATCGTCCCCAAGGCCTCGTCGCGCCGCACAAACTCCGCGGCCAGCGAGGTTGGCAGCGAACGCTCCGGTAACCAGCAGCAAAAACCGAGCAACAGCAGGATACCGCTGTCAAAGGTCGCCGGCTCGTCGATGGAGGGATGATCCCTGATCTCAAGCGACAAGGCCAGCTTCGCGGTCATGCTCTCGTCCATGAAGAAGGTGAGCATGTCGTCATAGAGCGTGGCCTGGTCCGCCTCGCCTGCGCGTTCCAGAAGGTAAAGCTCCTTGTGGCTGACGGACGCGACTGAAACCGAATAGTTCCAGATCAGCCGATGCTTGTCGGACAGGGCCCGAGCCGTCTTGAGAGGAGCATGCAGCAAACTGAGGCAGCCCTCGATCTCCAGAACTTGGCGCAGACAGGCGACACCGCAAGCGTCGAGCACGGCGAGCACCGCGTCCAGCGTCTCCCCCTCTTCGGTTCCGCCGACCAGTTCGCTGACGGCCTGGCCCATCGCGGCCGACCAATCCGGGCGGATCTCCCAATGGCCCGCAATCTCTGCGCCGTACGATACCACTTGCTCGAACAGGCCGTCGTCGACAAGGGAACGAAAAATCCGCTGCTCGCCGCTCTCCCGGCTGAAGCCGCGGCGCATCATCTCTTCGACGACACAGCGCTCCAGCGCGCCGTAGCCCTTCTCCTTCATCAGGGCTCCAAGATTGCGCAGGTAGGTCCTGGCGCCCTCGTTTTCCAAGTTCCTCAGAGACTTGGTCAAGATTTCCAGATGATTTGGCGCGTCGAACCCCTTGCCGCCGAAGGATCCGAGCAACCTCTCGATATCCGCGAGCGAACGCCTGGAAACGAACTCAGCCAACCTTGTTTCCGACACGAGCGTATCCTTAGACCGCAACTGCAGTCCCCTCCCGAAGCCGCCCCGTCCCAGCCCTGTGTCGACCGGTCAAGCACCTTCCGGCGGGAACCATTACCGAGGCCAAGCAGGACCCAGGTCACCCAACCTAGGCGATCGCCGCGCCGCTACCCCAAACGACACTGCCTCAAACCACAACCAAGCCATCCTCTCTTCAGGACCAGATCAGACTGCTTTGGCACGCCGTTCCGAGTGGCCTATCTAGATAAATGACAAACTCTCGAATTGCAAACTCTGTCACCGCGAGAGCGGTCCAAGACGCCTACTCAGAAAACCTCCCAGTGCCTGGATGGGCTCCTCGCCATCTGCGGATACCGGTGACGGCGACGGATCAGCGATCGGCAACAGGACTCGACTACCCTAGTGCAGATCGCATGCAGGCGGACTCACTTGGTCACGAGAATCTACTCTATCTTTCATACCTCTAGACTAGGAATTGGACGGCAAATCGTTTCGATTTGACATCATCCTGCTCTAGGCTGCCGGTTCGCGCAGCTTGGCGCTCATGCGCTCTTCGCGCGATGCCACCAGATATTCATAGAGCATCCGATGGCCAAGCGCAGCCATGCGCTGGCGCAGCATCTCGTTGTATCGCGGCAGGACCTCCGCGAACTTCTCGTTCAGGAACTCGATCTCGTCGGGCTCCAGCGCCTCGATGAAGCGATCCGCGATTCCCTTGTTCCACTCGGGAACCGCCGTCTTCTCGCTGTCCATCTGCCGCGCCAGGCGGTGACCCAAGACACCGTAGCCGAGGTGCCGGGCCAGCAGTTCCACCGTCGTGGATTGGCGGGCAGCGGTCATATAGTAGGGCACCGAAAAGACCTTCGGGCACTCTACCCAGGGCACGATGTTGCTGAACTGCCGAATGATCGGCGTCACCAACTGGTGCACGTCGGTGAACTTGGTAAACCAACGTGTCGAGCCCTTCTTGCGGTCGGAAGCCCCGGCATCCAATGTCGAGACTGCCGTATCGCGCGGATCGCGGAACGAGGTGAAGGCGATCACCTTCTCGTTCTCGACCATGTCCTGCATCTCTTCGGTGAAGGGACCGTGCGTCTTTAGAACCACGTAGTCCGCAGGGTCGATCCGACTGGCGACGGTCTCGATCACCGAGGCGGAGATGTTCGCCTGGAAACCGGCGATCTCATCGCCCAACCGCTCGTGAACGAAGGCGTAGTACTCTTGGCCGTTGACGATCGACGAGAGTGCCAGCGACGCGGACCAGAGAAAAGTGCTGCCCGATTTGGGCTGACCATGAGCGATAATGATTGGCATGTAACGACCTCTAACCGACCCTCACTGCAGACAGCACTCACCCACTCGACGGCGCTACTCTTCGCCGGAATCACCTTCCTCCCGACTGGCCTTCGAGCGCCGCTCACCAGGATCCGAGGCGCGGCGCACAACAGTGAAGGCCGTCTTCAGCAAGCGATTGACGTCCTTGGGGTCGGTCGAACTCCACTCGCCGGATACCGAACGCTTGCCTTCGAGAACAGCCAGCTCCTTGAAGATCGCATAGACCAGATCGTCGTTCATGACAGGATTCCTCCGTTTCACTCACTATCAAGACCAGCTCTCTCAGAGCCATCCACACGCGGGCACCACGCGACAAGCACGCCCCGCTTCACAACGCAAAGCCGGATACCGCTGTCAGCCATTCTGTACCCGATTCGGCTGGAGTGGTCAGTCCGACAGAGCAACACGCTCGGTCGATCTGTCGGATCGCGTCACGAGTTGGCTCCCAGTTCCCCATCTCCGACATCCTGACCCGACGAGGCCGAACGAGCGCCGGAAAGAGGACTGCATAAACTCCGCCGCGGAGTTTCGTTTGTGCGGCGCACAAATGTCAACGCACAAACCAGAGTCTCTCCAAAAAATCACAAGCAAAAGTGGTTGATTTCAAACAGATTATCACAATTCGATAAGCACCATGACCGCTTCACGACCAGCGGTCGCATGGCATCACCAGACTTTGGGGAGTGCGAGAATTGCCGCCTGCAAGGGCTCACAAGGCAGGGACCTTCGTCGTTGGACGCCGGCTGAAATGGTCCTCATGCGGAGGCGAGGCCTCGGCCTGGCCTGGACGGCCAGAAGAATAGGGTTTTGGCTCTCCCCCCTTTTGACGCACAGCACGGCGCCAAGCTGGAGCAGAGTGCCATCGCATGCGAACCGGCCTCCAGCAGAATGACGTCAAATCGAAACGACCTCTCGCCATCCTGCTCTGCACTCTTGAAAAATAGGGCGGAGTCACGCGATCAGGTGAGTCCGCCTGACCACGATCCGCTTTAGCGCCCCCATCCACGGTTGCGATCACGCACCGCCGCGCGCTCTGCTTGGCGCTGTTGGCAGGCCGTGGCGCCCGCACCGCTCTTCGCGTTGCACCCCGCCGAACAGGCGGAGAGCAAGGGCGCAACCGACGCGAGGCCCAGCAGCAGCAGACAGCGCCGGCGCGTCGGCCCTGCCTCTGTTGCCCCCCTTTCACCATCCCTTGGCATTGCCATGGCCGCTCCTTTCCGGCCCCGACGCTTGGCTGCGGCCCAAGCCGCGGTCAGGGCGTCGCGCCCATCCGCGAGGCCTCTACAAACTGTTCCGTCGCATCGTCGATCTGCCGGCCGCGGCGACCGCGGGCGGAGTGGATGTAGAGCGACTTGGGGTCGATCTTGTTCTGCACGTCCGGCTGCAGCGGGATGGCATAGTCCACCGCGCGCTTATGATCGGCCATCAGCAGGTCGGTCGAATAGACCGAATTGAATTTCCACAGCATGCCGAAGAAGTTGGTCTGCCCGTGCGCCAGGCGGTTAGCCAGGATCGGCAGGTAGTCCTTGATCGCCTGCCAGCGCAGATGCTTCTTGTTCAGCACCTGCTGGGTCTTCACCAACTCCGCATAGAAGCGCTCCAGCGGCAGACGGGTCGGCAGCACCGCATGCTGGATGTCGAAAAGCCTGTAATCCCGGGTGGTCAGACGCCGGCCGTCGGTATGCCACAGCTCGGTGCCGGGATAGGGGGTGGCGACCGAGACGTTCACCACCTCGGGCACCTCCATGATCCAATCGCGGACCACCCGGAAGCGCTCCTCGTCCCAGTCAGGATCGGCGATGATGTTGATCGCCACCGTCATGCCCAGCGAGCGGGCGTACTCCAGGGCTTCGAAGTTCTGGTTGATGTTGACTCGCTTGCGGAACTTCTTCAGCCCTTCCTCGTCGATCGCCTCCAAGCCCAGGAAGAGGTACTGGACGCCGAGGTCGCGCCAGAACTTGAAGACCTCCTTGTTGCGCAGCAGCACGTCGCCGCGGGTCTCCAGGTAGTACTCCTTCTTGATCCCCGCCTTGGCGATGGCCTCGCCGATGGCCATACCGTGGTTCGACTGAATAAAGGCGACGTCGTCGACGATGAAGATGCCGGGTTCCTTGACCCGCTTCAGCTCGTCCACCGCAACCTCGGGGCTGACCTGGCGGTAGGTGCGGCCGTAGAAGGTCCAGGCGCTGCAGAAGTTGCAGTCCCAGGGACAGCCGCGCGAGAACTCGATCGAGGCGGCCGGGTCGAGCAGGCCGATGAAGTACTTCTTGCGCTTGCGCACCAGGTCGCGCGCGGGTCTGAGGTCGTCCAGATTCTTGACGAAGACCGGCGCCGGGCCCGTGCCCTCGGCTGTGACCGCGCCGGGGATCTTGGCAACCGCGGCACGGTCGTGCGCGGCCGCCTCGATCACCTGGTCGATCACCGCTTCGCCCTCGCCGCGCAGGACGCAGTCGATCGCCCCCTCGCTGTGCTCCAGGAACTCCTCGGCGACGAAGGAGGCCGAGTGGCCGCCAACCAGGATGTAGCAGTTCGGCAGCGCCTTCCGGGTCGCCTTCGCCAGGTCGACGATCTCGGGCAGGTTGGCCAGATAGTTGCAGGAGAAGGCGATGACGTCGGGGCGCCAGTCGTCGACCATCTTATGATAGAAGTCGTGGCTGTCGACCTGCAGGTCGATCAGCCGGACCTCATGTCCCGCCTGACGCACGGCCTCCGCGACCACCTCCAGACCCAAGGGCTCCAGACGCAGAAAGATCTTGGTGTACATCAGCGGTCCGGGGTGAACGGCCAGGAAACGCATAGGTCCTCCTTTTACAGCAAGACCTTGGCAAATACGCTGACTTGCACAGAGGACTTGCGTCAAAAACCAGGCGATGGGAGCGGATTTCTTGGATGCAGGGCATTGCATGCCGCTCCAATGAGCCCAGCCTTACTATGAAGAGCGAGTCCGCGCCAGAACAAGAGGGCCGCAGGGAAGCGGTAGCGGTGCCGCGCCGGCAAAAGTGATCGAAGGGATCAAGTACCCCCATCCGGGCGCTCGATTGCCTCGTCCTGGACCGGAATGCACCACTCCGGCCCACGCTCGGTCGTCACGTACTCCGGCCAGCGGTAGCTCAAGGGCGGCGGATCGGCGTCGGTCAGCAGCGGCGCCAGCCAGCGCGTGCCGCCGATGCCGCCGCCGGTGCGCTCGCGGAACTCCGCGGTGATCGCCGCCAGGTGCTCCGGCTCGCCCAGTAGGTCGATCGCGGTTGCTGCGATGACCCGCCCGGCGACCGCGGTCATGGGGTCGATGCTATCGGCCTGGCCGCCCAAGGCGTTCATCGCCCAGTCGGGGTAGTGATAGCCCGGCGCCGGCGCCTTCAGCATCGGCCGGCCGACGAAGAAGCGCACGGTGGGCGTATGCCAGGTGTACTCGACATAGTCGTCGTTGGTGAAGTGGTCGACATCGGCCTGCATCATGCCGCGCAGCTTGGCGTCGGCCTCCTGCGGGTCGATCAACGCGCTCACTTCCTCGATGAAGGGCTCGGCCATGGGCTCGAGGCCCAGGTTGGCCTGGATCTCGCGGGCGAAGCGCTTGGCCTCCTCCGGCATGACCGGGCCGCCGATGCGCGCCATGTTGGCGTAGGTCAGGCGCGCGAAGGCCAGGTTCGGCAGGCCGGGGCGGGTGCGCGAGACCCAGCCCTCCTCGACCCGGCAGTGCGCCATCTCGGCCGCCAGCCGCGCGTTGCGGTCCAGCACGGCATAGATCCGCTGCAGCATCTCCAGCTTGGGCGCGCGGGCGGCATAGGCGATCTGGGAGATGTGCGGCGCCAGGTTGTCGGAGGTCGCCTGGCCGCCGATCAGGATCGCCTCGTTCAGGCTCCAGGCGCCGGAATGGGCCCACATCGATTCCCGGGTCAGCTTGCTCGACATGTACATCTGCACCAGCGCGTCGGTGGCACCGGGTGCGCGCGCGGTGGTGTGGGCCATCGGAATGGGGCCGCCGGGATCGAGGCTCCAGTCCTGCGGCCGGTCGCAGAGGAAGGTGTAGACCTTGCCCCAGTTGGCCCCGCAGTGGACCGACCAGGCGACGGTGTTCGACAGCGGCAGCATGTAGGCCGGATGGAAGGAGAAGGCCGCATCCAGCTCGTCGTAGTAGCCGCGCGAGGCATGGAAGGGCTTGGAGCCGCAGACCTTCTCCGCCGGCTCGCCGAAGAAGACCAGGGTGCCACCCAGGCCGCGCGCCTGCATCACGTGCTTCAAGGCCAGGAAGCCGACCAGCGCGCCCATGCCCAGGGCCGAGTGCGGGTCGGTGTGGCCGGCGGCGAAGCGCGAGAGCCCCGTGCGCGGCTGCTGGTAGGGCACCGGCGCCTGGCAGTTTCCCGGCACCGCATCGTACTCGGCATAGCCACCCAGCACCGGCCCCGGACCGTTCGACCAACGCGCCCGGAAGGCGGTGGGCATGCCGGCCGTGCCCTCCTCCACCTCGAAGCCCTCGGCGCGCAGGATCTCGACGTAGAGCCGGGCCGAGCGGTACTCGCGCCAGACCGTCTCTGCATAGTCCCAGATCGTGGCGCACCAGTCCGACCAGCGCGGCCGGTTCTCAGCCACCCAGGCATCCGCCAGGGCCTTCAGGTCTTCGCCGCTCATGTCTTCTCTCCCAGCTAGGCCGCCGGCCGATCGTCTTCGATGTAGGCAGCGACGATGGCATCGATGCTCTCGTCCGGCCTAAGCCCGGCGGCGAGCGCGCGCTTGGAGGTGATGCCCTTGGGCCAGGACTCGACCAGCGCCTCGACCTTGGGATCGCGCTTCCAGGAGATGAGCTTGACCGCCTCGGGGCCCGCCGCGCGCCGCAGCGCCTCCACCGACTCCGCGACCGAGACCGAGATGCCCGGCAGGTTCATCACCCGGCCCGGCCCGAAGGCGGCCGCAGGCAGCTTGGCCGCGGCCAGCAGGCCCTCGACCGTGCGGCGCGGCGAGATGATCGCCATCACCGCCTCGGGCGCCACCGGGCAGACGCTGGGCTGTCCGGAGAGCGGCTCGCGCAGGATACCGCTGGCGAAGCCGGAGGCCGCCGCGTTGGGCTTGCCCGGCCGGACCACCACGGTCGGCAGGCGCAGCGAGCGCCCGTCGATCAGGCCGCGTCGCGAGAAGTCCTTCACCAGGTACTCGCCCATGACCTTCTGCGCACCATAGGAGCCGTCCGGCGTCACCACGGTGTCGTCGTCGACCACCGCGGGCAGATCGCCGCCGTAGACCGCGACCGAAGAGGCGAAGACCAGTCTCGGGCTCTGCCCGGCATGGCGCAGCGCCTGCAGCAGGTTGAGGGTGCCGCCGAAGTTGACGGTGAGCCCCAGGTCCAGGTCGGCCTCGCACTCACCGCTGACCGCAGCGGCCAGGTGCCAGACGTAGTCCACCGGCTGGGCGAAGACCTGCGCCAGCAGAGCGCTGTCTGCCAGGTCGCCGATCACCGCCTTGATGCGCGGGTCATCGCCCGGCGGCGCCACCCGGTCCAGCGAGACAATCTCGTCCACCTGGCCCAGCGGCGCGGCCTCGCCGAGCAGGGCTCCGATCAGCTTGCGGCCGAGGAACCCCCCGCCACCGGTCACGACAACACGCATTGCAACCCTCCCTCACCTGCCCAGCCCGGCTGGACCACTCGTCCCCGGCCTGGTTATAAGGTCCATCTTGTAGCAAAGGAGCGGTCCCGACTTGAAGAGCCCCGACCCGAAGAGCCCGCAAGAGAAGACCGACGACATCTTTCACGCCCTGTGGATCGGCGAGTCGCTGCCGGCGATGGCGTCGGGCTGTCTGCGTTCCTTCATCCGCCTCGGTCACCGGGTACAGATGTATGTCTACGACGAGGTCAAGGGCCTGCCCGAGGGGCTGGAGATCAAGGACGCCAACCAGGTGGTGCCGCGCGAACGGATCTTCCGCCACCACCGCTCGAACTCACTTTCCCCCTTCTCGGACCACTTCTGCTACACCCTGCTGAACACCCGCGGCGGCACCTGGATCGACTGCGACCTCTACTGCCTGCGACCGATCCCGCCGGACGAGGAGATCCTACTGGGCGTGCAGGACGCCAAGACCATCAACAAGAGCCTGCTGCGCCTGCCCAAGGGCTCGCAGATGACCAAGAACCTGCTGGGCATCTTCGAGCACCGCCAGTCCTACCTGCCCTGGCTGCTGCCCTCGACGCGGCGGCGTGCCTGGCTGCGCCACCACTTCCTGCGCAAGCCCTACTATGCGGTGATTCCCTTCGCCACGACCGGCCCGGTGGCGGTCTCCTGGTTCCTGCGCCAGGCCGGGCTGGAGGGCGTGGCCAAGCCGCGCGACGTCTTCTACCCCCTGCCCTTCGAAGAGGCGATGCGCGCCACCGAGGCGAACTTCGACGTGCGCCAGTACATCACGCCCAACACCTGGGCCATTCACCTCTGGAACGAGGTCCTGCGCCAGCGCAAGGAGCCGCCGGAGCCCGGCAGCCTGATCGACCGCATCGAGGAAGAGGGCCGCGGAGGGCCACCGGCCCTGGTGGTGGAGTGACGCCACCGGTTGAAATCAGACGGAGGCCCGATCGAGCAAGAGGGATGACAGGGCAGCAGCGCTGACCTATGTTTGAGAGGCGAGCAAGGTTGTTTTGCGCGCCTGGCCACTCTGCGACAAGATGGGGACCGCCAGCCCGATGCTTGCCAGCGACAGGAGACCTCGTCGAAGAGGGCTCCGGCTGCCAGCCCTTGAGGATACGACATGCCCGACGCTGCCATTCGCCTCGACGACAAGTACGCGCTCGAAAGTGGACGCATCTTCCTGACCGGGACCCAGGCCCTGGTCCGCCTGCCTCTGATGCAGCAGCAACGCGACCGCGCGGCGGGGCTGAACACCGGCGGCTACATCTCGGGCTATCGCGGCTCGCCGCTGGGCGGGCTGGACCAGCAACTCTGGCAGGCGAAGCGCTTCCTCGACAAGAACAACGTGGTCTTTCGCCCGGGCGTCAACGAGGACCTGGCCGCCACGGCCATCTGGGGCACGCAGCAGACCACCCTCTTCGAGGATGCCAAGGTCGATGGCGTCTATGCCATGTGGTACGGCAAGGGGCCGGGCGTGGACCGCTGCGGCGACGTCTTCCGTCACGGCAACCTGGCCGGCAGCGCACGCTACGGCGGCGTCCTGCTGCTGGCCGGCGACGACCATGCGGCCAAGTCCTCCACCGCAGCGCATCAGTGCGAATACGCCTTCATGGACGCCATGATCCCGACCCTGGCGCCGGCCGGCGTGCAGGAGATGCTGGACTACGGCCTCTACGGCTGGGCGCTCTCGCGCTACTCCGGCTGCTGGGTCGGCTTCAAGTGCGTCGGCGAGACGGTGGAGTCGACGGCCTCCTGCAGCGTCGATCCGCAGCGCGTGGTGATCACCAACCCGAACGACTTCGACATGCCGCCCGAAGGCCTGAACATCCGTTGGGGCGGCGCGCTGGAGATGATCCGCGAAGAAGAGCGGCTGCATTTCCGCAAGATCTATGCGGCACTCGCCTTCGCCCGCGCCAACGGCCTGAACCAGCGGGTGATCGACGCGCCGCAGCGCCGCTTCGGCATCGTCACCTCCGGCAAGACCTATCTGGACGTGCGCCAGGCGCTGGACGACCTGGGCATCGACGCGTCGCTGGCCGCCAAGATCGGACTCACGGTCTACAAGGTCGGCATGGTCTGGCCGCTGGAGCGCGAGGGCATCCGCGCCTTCGCCGACGGCCTGGAAGAGATCCTGGTGGTCGAGGAGAAGCGTGCGGTCATCGAGAACCAGCTAAAGGAGCAGCTCTACAACCTGGACGCCGACCGGCGCCCGCGGGTGGTCGGCAAGTTCGACGAGGCAGGGAACTGGATCCTGCCCTCCAACGGCGAGTTGACTCCGGCCCGGGTCGCCCGGGTGATCGCCCAGCGCATCGCCCCCTTCCATGCCAGCGAGCGCATCGCCGAGCGCCTTGCCTTCCTGGAGCGCAAGGAGGCCAGCCTGCAGGCCGAGCCCGACGTGATGAAGCGGGTCCCGACCTTCTGTTCCGGCTGCCCGCACAACAGCTCCACCAAGGTGCCCGAGGGCAGCCGCGCGCTGGCCGGGATCGGCTGCCACTACATGGTCCAGTGGATGGACCGCAACACCCAGACCTTCACCCAGATGGGCGGCGAAGGGGTGACCTGGGTCGGTCAGGCGCCCTTCTCCAACGCCGAGCATGTCTTCGCCAACCTGGGCGACGGCACCTACGAGCACTCGGGGCTGCTGGCGATCCGGCAGGCGGCGGCCACCGACGTCAACATGACCTACAAGATCCTCTTCAATGACGCCGTTGCGATGACCGGCGGCCAGCCGCACGACGGCGCGCTGAGCCCGGCGATCATCAGCCGGCAGATCGCCGCCGAGGGGGTCAAGGAGATCGTCGTGGTGACCGACGAGCCGGACAAGTACCCACTCGGCACCAACTGGGCACCCGGCGTCACCATCGAGCACCGGCGCGACCTGGACAAGGTGCAGCGCCACCTGCGCACGGTCCCCGGCGTCACCGCGATCATCTACGATCAGACCTGTGCAGCCGAGAAGCGCCGCCGGCGCAAGCGCGGCCTCTATCCCGATCCGCCGAAGCGCGCCTTCATCAACCAGGCAGTCTGCGAGGGTTGCGGCGACTGCTCGGTGCAGTCCAACTGCATCTCGGTGTTGCCGCTGGAGACCGACTTCGGCCGCAAGCGCATGATCGACCAGTCGAGCTGCAACAAGGACTTCTCCTGCATCGAGGGCTTCTGCCCCTCCTTCGTTACGGTACACGGCGGCAAGCCGCGCCGGCGCAAGGCCGCAGCCGGCAAGGAGGTGGCGGCCTGGCCGGTGCTGCCGCAGCCCAAGCTGCCGAGCTTGGAGCAGCCCTACAACATCCTGGTCACCGGCGTCGGCGGCACCGGCGTGGTGACCATCGGCGCCCTGCTGGGCATGGCCGCCCACATCGAGGGCCGCGGCTGCACCATCCTCGACCAGACCGGGCTGGCACAGAAGGGCGGCGCGGTGACCAGCCACATCCGCCTGGCCCCGGCGCCCGAGAACCTGCATGCCGTGCGCATCGCCGCCGGCGGCGCCGACCTGCTGATCGGCTGCGACCTGGTCGTATCTGCCTCCAGCGATGTGCGCGGCAAGCTGGACGAGACCCGCAGTCACGCCGTGGTCAACAGCTACGAGCAGATCACCGGTGACTTTGCCCGCAACCCCGACCTTTCGATCCCCGGTAGAAGGCTGGTCGAACAGATCCGACACGCCGTTGGCGAGGAGCGCGCATCCTTCCTCGACGGGCATCGCCTGGCGGTCCGCCTGATGGGCGATTCGATCGCCGCCAACCTCTTCATGCTGGGCTACGCCTGGCAGAAGGGCCTGGTGCCGATTTCGCAGTCGGCCCTGATGCAGGCGATCGAGCTGAACGGCGTGGCCATCGACTTCAACAAGCAGGCCTTCCTCTGGGGCCGCCGCGCGGCCGAGGACCTGGCGGCGGTGGAGCGGACCGCCGAGGGCGGTCAGGAGGAGACCAGCAGCGAGGCAGGCGACAACCTGAACGACCTGATTGCGCGCCGCACCCGCTTCCTCACCGACTACCAGGACGGCGCGCTGGCACAGCGCTACCGCCGCCTGGTCGAGCGCGTGGCCGAGGCCGAGCGACGCTCGACGCCGGGCCTGACCGGCCTGGCCGAGGCAGCGGCGCGGTTCTACGCCAAGCTGCTGGCGATCAAGGACGAGTACGAGGTGGCTCGGCTCTATACCAGCGGCGCTTTCGAGGCGGCCGTGAAGGAGGCTTTCGAGGGCGACGTGAAGCTCAGCTTCCACCTGGCACCGCCGCTCTTCTCCCGTCGCGATCCCGAGACCGGCCACCTGATCAAGCGGGAGTTCGGTCCCTGGGTCTTCCGGGCCTTCCGGCTGCTGGCCAAGCTGCGGCGCTATCGCGGCACCTGGCTCGATTTCTTCGGCCGCACCGAGGAGCGCAAGCAGGAGCGCCAGCTCATCGCCGACTACGAAGCTCTAGTGGACAAGGTGCTGGGCGCGCTGTCACCCGGCAATCACCAGATCGCCGTGGCCCTGCTCTCGCTGCCGGAGAAGATCCGCGGCTACGGCCACGTCAAGGAGGCTGCGATCGCCAAGGCCAAGCAGGAGGAAGCCCAGCTTCTCGCCCGGCTTTCCGGCGGCGCGGCACCGACCGCGGTGGCGGCGGAGTAGACAGCTGGGAATCTGCACCTATCTGGGGTGCAGGACGTGGTTGGGGGCTTGAAAGGAAACCCGCGATGGGTCGCCCAGGCGGTGCGATCATTATCCTGTCACTGGTCGGGGTGCTCTCCGGTGGGCTGAGCGACATCGTGCCGCCGGCGCCGGACGAGGAGACGGTCGCGACGGTCGAGGCCGTCAAGGTCCGGCGCAAGTTGCCCCGGCCGCTGACCGAGAGCTGGACCTACGAGCGACAGGAGGACGACACCCCGATCGCACGTAGCTGTGCCGGTGGTGCGGGCAATCGCGTCTGCGTGGCCGTGGCCTGCCGCAGCGATGCCGGGCTCACCTTCGAGTACTTTGGCCCGGGCAAGCCGTCCAGCGAAGCGCTGGCCCAGGGCAGCGTCTTCGTCAGCACCCTGGACGGGGTGAGGAAGGTCGACATCACCTGGTCGCTGCTCAACCGTCCCTTCACCCGGCGCGCGCCGCTTGACGCCGGTCTGGCAGAGCTCTTGACCTTGGGCGGGCGCGGCCTCTACGAAGACGAGGAGCGCAAGCTGCCATTCACGCTGGTGGGTTCGGCGGCTGCGATCGAGGCAGTCCGCTTGCGTTGCCGTTGAGCTGAGAGACAGGGCCCGTTCCTCGCCGGTACCCGCGCCTCGCGTCAGCCCGGGTAGGACGCGGGCGCTCCCCTCACCCCCTGGTTTTTCTTGAGACGGCTTGGGACGCTATCTGAGCAGCATGAACAGACTCGATCAGATCCTGGAATCGCGCGGCTGGCTACTGGCCGACGGAGCCACCGGCACCAACCTCTTCATTCGCGGCCTGCAGCAAGGCGACGCACCCGAGCTCTGGAACCTCTCGGCACCGGAGAAGATCCGCGCGCACTACCGCGACTTCATCGACGCCGGTTCCGACCTGGTGCTGACCAACAGCTTCGGCGGTACCGCCAACCGGCTGCGCCTGCACCAGGCCGAGAACCTGGTCTACGAGGTCAACCAGGCCGCCGCCGCACTGCTGCGCCGGGAAATCGAGGCCTCCGGCAAGGACGTCCTGGTCGCCGGCTCCATCGGACCGACCGGCGACCTCTTCGAGCCGCTGGGGCCGCTGACCCACGAGGAGGGGGTGGCCGCCTTTGCCGCGCAGGCCGAAGGCTTGGCCGCCGGCGGCGCCGACCTGCTGTGGATCGAGACCATCTCCAGCGTCGAGGAGATCCGCGCCGCGGTCCAGGGGGCCTCGGTCACCGGCCTGCCGATCGTCGCCACGCTCTCTTTCGACACCAACGGGCGCACCATGATGGGGGTGACGCCGGCCGACTGGGCGGCGCTGGCCCACGACCTGGCGGTGCCGCTGGCTGCCTATGGCGCCAACTGCGGCACCGGCGCTGCGGAGCTGGTCGCCACTCTGGTGGCGATCAAGCGCGCGGCACAGCCCGGAGACCGCCTGGTGGCCAAGGCCAACTGCGGCATCCCGCAGTGGGTCGACGGCGCCATCTGCTACAGCGGCACGCCGGAGCTGATGGCCGACTATGCCTGCATGGCACTCGATGCCGGCGCGCAGATCATCGGCGGCTGCTGCGGCACCGGAACGGAGCACCTACGGGCCGTCCGCAAGGCGCTGGAGGGCCACGTCCCCGGCGCCCCGCCCAGCCTGGAAGAGATCGCCTCGCGCCTGGGCAAGCTCACCAACGCCACCATTGCCATGTTCGGCGCCGAAGCCGAGACGGAGTCGGAGGGCGCGCCCCCGGACGGAGAGACCAGAGGCCGGCGCCGAGGCCGTCGACGCGGCGCGGCGCCCTTTTAGGGCAAGCGGCACTCCAGACCGGCCTACAGCAAATCCTGAGCAGACAGAGTCGTCCGCAGTGACGATTGTCCTTGTCAGGCAGGTGTTTAGAGAGTCGTAGCCGCGCGCAAGCAAGGTGAAGATGCTCAATATGAACAAGAAGTGAGTGTGTTCACGCGATCAGATCCGGTGAATCCACCTGATCGCGATCCGCTCTAGGGAGCGCCACCATGCGCACGATCACAGTCGTCGATACCAGCTACAGCACCAACAACATCGGCGACGAGATCATCATGGATGCGGTCAATCGGACCGTGCTGGAACTCTTTCCCGACGCCTACGTCTACCGGGTTTCCAGCCACGAACCGCTGTCGGCACGATCCCATGGCTTGATCCGCGAGGCCGACCTCTGCTTCGTCGGCGGCACCAACATCCTCTCCTCCAAGATAGGTCCGCGGAACCTCTGGCGGGTGAGTCTGGCAGACGCGGATCAGTTCGCGCTGACGCCGACGGTGACGCTGGGCACCGGCTGGGAAAGGCGGACCGAAGACATCTCTTCCTTCTCGGAAAAATTCCTGAAGCGGAGCCTTTCGCCACACCTGCTGCATTCGGTCCGTGACTCCTTCACCAAGGCACAGCTCGACAAGATCGCGATCGGCTCGGTCAACACCTCCTGCCCAACCACTTGGTCGCTAACGCCGGAGCACTGCCGTGGGATCGACTCGACGAAATCCAAGGCCGTCCTCTTTTCGCACACCGCCTGGCTGCCCGGACAGGAAGCCGATGGCCAGTTGATGCGCGTGCTCCTAGACTCCTACGACCAGCTCTACTTCTTCTCCCAGATGCGCGAGGACCTGGACTATGCCAAGTCCGTCGCGTGGGACGAGAAGATCTCGATCGTGCCGCCCAACCTGAAAGCCTACGACGCCTTCCTGAAGGACACGCAGGTCGACTACGTCGGCAGCCGGCTGCATGGCGGCATCCGCGCCCTGCAGCACGGGCGGCGCGCCCTGATCCTGGCGGTGGATCACCGCGCCAGAGAGATCGCCAGCGACACCGGCCTGCCGGTCATCGCCAGAGATGACATCGCGGCGACCAGGGCGTGGATCGAAGAAGCACCGCCCCTCCGGATTCGCCTTCCGGAAGCAGCCATCACCGCCTGGAAGCAACAGTTCCGAGACCCCGGCCTCGATAGCCGCCTCGCCGAGACAGGGGCACGCAAGGCCCGCCCCCGGCAAAGTGGCTTCGGACGTCTGCGACACCTCCGCCGCTAGAGCAGAACGACGTCGAACCAAAACGATTTGTCGTCTGAGTCCTGCTCTAGATCTCTGTCAAGAAACAAGAAAATCGTCGCGAGAGGATTCACCCGCTCAGGATTTTCGCTTACATCACCGCCCAAGACAGAGAAAGTGCGACAAACGGACACAATTCGAGCAACCATTCGGCATGTGTTACCGCAACCCATGGGGGTACTATCCCGCGAGGGAAGCATCGGATAGGGCGTGTACCGTCAGAATTGTCCGCACCAGCTGTACTGTGGGGCGCGACCTAGCCGTACTGGTGAAGCAAGAGCAAGTGTCTGAATGGTTCGGGGGGGCAGATGATGGCTAGAACAGCCATCCTCTTCGTTGCGCACAGCGTAAATCGCGAGCTGTTACGCCGCTATCGCAGCATCGCCGACGACCTACCTTCCGGCTTTGACGCCTTTTTCGCCCTCGACGCGACCCGGTCGCGAGTCCGCTATCGAGTCGATAGGAGCATGGCGCGGACCTACAACCTGTTCCTCTTCTCGCGGGACCTGCTTTCCAAGCTCCCCTACGAGCGGGCACGTCGCGACTGGCAGGGGCGCAGTCTCGTTCCCGGATTGCAGGACCTGCTACCGCAGGCCTTTCGCCGCCTCAATCCCGGCTACGACTTCATCTACTTCATCGAATACGACGTGCTCTACTCCGGCCGCTGGCGCAGCTTCTTTTCTGCCTTTCAGGACAGCAGCTCGGCCTACATCGCCACCTCCGTGACCGCCAAGGTGGAGGTTCCGGACTGGGAGCACTTCGCCACCTTCAAGACTGATCGACCGCTGCCGGACGAGCGGATCTTGCGCAGCTTCATGCCGATCTGCCGCTATTCCACGCCCGGGCTGGATGCCCTGGAAGAGCGCTACAGCCGTGGCTGGCGTGGTCATCACGAGGTGCTGGTGCCCACGGCAACGCTCGACGCTGGGCTGACGGTCGAGGACTTCGGCGGTGACGGCCGTTACGTGCGTCCCGGCAACCGAAATCGCTTCTACACCTCGTCACGGCTGGAGGAGACCCTGGCACCCGGCAGCTTCGTTTTCATACCCGAGCCGAGCGAAGTCCCGCGCGACCGGCCGGTGCTTCTGCATCCCTGCAAGACCGACTTGGGGATGGACGGGTCGACCCTGTTCAGATTGCTGCGCCATGGCCCGCTGATCATTCGCGCGGACCTGGCCAAGAGCCTCGGCGATAGACGGATTGCCATGCCGTGCGGCAAGAGCAAACCGCAGGCCGACCGCGCTCGGCTGTCCGCAACAAGATAGAAGCCAGACACCCCGAGGAGAACACCCTTGCGGAGATCGAACCCGCAACTCGTCATTCTGGTCCATAAAAGGCAGGCATTCGGAAAAGACTACATCCTCTCCCGCCTAGCACAAGATTATTGGTCTCCCTCAGGCCTGGATGTTGCTGTCCATTGGGGGCTTGAAGGGGCGCCGCGCGGCGACCTTGCCATCCTGCACGTCGATCTAACCGCCGTTCCCGAGGACTATCGCAAGCTGGCGCAGCGCTACCCCAGACATACCAACGCCAGCACCCCCTCGATTGCCAAAACGAGCGTCTCCACCAGCCTGCTCGACCCCTCCTCAGCCTACGAGGGCTCGGTCATCGTCAAGACCGACGCCAACTACATGGGGCGGAGGGAACTGGAGGTCTATCGTGCCGAGGTGAAGGCCAGTATCAATCCGATCAAGCACCTCCTCTATCGCTTCCGCCGCGATATCCTCTGGCGCCGAAACCAGACAGACAGCGGAGAGTACAAGGTCTATGCGAGCAAATCCGCGGTCCCTCCGTGGATTTGGCAGGACAAGCGCTTCGTCGTCGAGGCCTTCCGCCCAAACCACGACGGCCAATACTATTTCATATACCGCTGGTTCTTCTTGGGCAAGGCAGAGTTCTGCTATAGATGCTTCAGCCGCGACCCGATCATCAGGCGCGACGGCGACGAGGACCTGCAGCGAGAGATCGCCCCGGTACCGGAGGATCTCCGTGCCTGGCGCCGGAAGCTCGGCCTGGATTTCGGCAAGGTCGATTTCCTGGTTCATGAGGGGAAGGCGCTACCCATCGACGTCGCGCACACGCCAACCCTCAGCGATGCCACCGCCGTCGAGATCCGCGACGAGATCTGCCACGCCCTGGCCCCCGGCCTCGCCAGCCTCCTGGTGGACGACGGCGCCCCCACCAGCCAGGCGACCGCGTTCGACAACGCTCCGGTCTGACATAGCGGCGAGAGCTAGGCAGAAACGGGGGCGATCTCCCCTTTCGAGCCGAGTTTCCGCCGCATTCCACGGCCACCCTACTTGGCAACTAATAACAAAGTCCACTTGACGACTTCTGTCATACCAAAGGGTCCGGGCATCACCTCGGCGGAGAAGAACGATGAACAGCGGCTCCTTCACGGATTTCCGGGACGCCTTGCGCGCCTTCGAGTCAGGCGTCGACTGGGACCGCTACCAGGCAGGTATCATCACGGAGTGGCAAATTCGCGGCTGGGTCGGCGATGCGACCTGGGAGGCCTGGGAAGCCGGCGAGATCAGCTGGACCGACATGCAGTACCGCTCGATGAATTCCCTGGGATTCGTCGGCTACCAGTTCGGCGAGGCGCTGCTGATCGACCTCGGCTACTACCAGGACGACGTCTACTACGGCAACGGCGCGGCCTCCAACACCTGGGACGGCACCTGGACCGGCAAGAACGGCGCGACCAGCCTGGAGGCCTTCATGACCGCGGCGGTCCAGGAGCCGGCGATCCTGGATGCCTTCGGCTACAACCTCTCGGTCATCGAGACCGGCCTCGCCCAGCAGGGCAAGAGCCTCGACGACTTCCTCGGCACCAACGGCAGCTACACCAGCGGCGGCCAGACCGTCACTGTGGAGCTGACCCTGACCGGCATCCTGGCCGCCGCCCACCTGCGCGGCGCCTGGGGCACGCTCTCGCTGCTGCTGAGCGGCGCGGTCTCCACCGACGAGAACGGAACCTCCATCCTGCAGTACGTCGCGCAGTTCGGCGGCTACGACTCGCCTACTGTGACCACGCTGATCGCCGACTGGGAGGCCGGCCAAGGCGGCACGGGCGGCATCGGCGGCGGCGACGACTACCTGCTGTCCTGGGGCTGGGGCACGCACCAGACCATCGAAGGCTTCGACCCCGCGCACGATCGGATCGACCTGCAGACCCTCTTCGGCGCCGACGACATCGCTCTGCGCGAGGTTTCGGGCTCCACCGTGATCGCCGTCCTCTTCGGGCTAGACGGCGAGCAGCAGACCCTGACCCTGCAAGGCGTCGGGCTGGCCGAGCTCGACAGCGGCAACTTCCTGCACGCCGGCGGCGCGCTCATCACCATCGAGGCCGCCCTGGACACGGCCGACAGCGGCCTGACCCTGGTCGGCAGCACCGGCAGCGACAGCCTGAGCGGCAGCACCCTGGCCGACCTGCTCTACGGCAGTGCCGGCGGCGACGAGCTGCGCGGCCTTGCCGGCGACGACAGGCTTTTCGGCGGCAGCGGCTCCGACCGCCTCTTTGCCGCCGGCGGAAAGGACAGCCTGTTCGGCGGCGACGGCCGGGACCACCTGATCGGCGGCCGAGGGAGCGACCTGCTGGAAGGCAATAGCGGTGCAGACGTCCTGAACGGCGGCAGCGGCAACGACACCCTGGTGGGCGGTCCGGGCGACGACACCTTCGTCGTGGACGAAAGCGGCGACAAGGTGCAGGAAATCGCCGGAGAGGGACACGACCTGCTGCGGTCCAACGCCGCCTCCTATAGCCTGCCGACCGGCAGCGACGGCCATGTCGAGGACGCTCGCCTAACCGCGGCGGCCGGCGACGCGACCCTCTTCGGCAACAGCCTCGCCAACCGGATCAGCGGCAACGCTGCAGACAACCGTCTGGTCGGCGGCCTTGCCGACGATGTGCTGGTCGGCGCCGATGGCGACGACCGGCTGACGGGCGGCGCCGGCAATGACCGGCTGGTGGGCGGTAGCGGCCAGGACACCCTGGTGATCGGCATCGAGGATCGGGCCTTTGGCGGATCCGGCAGTGACGCCTTCCGCTTCAACGCCAGCGCACTCGCCAATGCCGAGAGTGGCGGCCCACTGATCAAGGACTTCGAGGGGCGGGACTTCGGCGGCGGCCAGGACAGCTTCGTCTTCGGCCCCGGACTGGAGCGCGGCCTCTTCGCCTATCGGGACGGCGCCGGCTTCACCGGCCAGGGTAACAGCGAGGCGCGTCTGGCCGGCGACGATCGGGTCGCCCTCGACTTCGACGGCGACGGCCAGCGCGACCTGGCCTTCCGCGTCTCCGGCCTGACCGCCCCCAACCAGCTCACAGCCAGCGATTTCGTCTGGTTGTAGACAGGTGGCTGCCCGCGCTGATGGCCTAAGAAAAACCCTTCTTCCTCAAGCATAGAGCCGACATTTCCCTGTCTGATCAACGTGGAATGCGTTAGCGTTCGGCTATCGGGGTGGGGAAATCACCAATCACTACTCGCAGGATTGCACGCACTAAGAATAGGCTGGCGCGATGGGACTATTTTTCGGTAGTGCTGGAGACGACGTGCTCGTCGGCACCAACAGCATCGATACGATGTTTGGCCAAGACGGCGCGGACAGACTGTCCGGCTTCAGCGGAGACGACCTGATCGAGGGCAACTCTGGTGACGACCTGTCCCTCTTCGGCGGATCGGGAAATGATCGGATCTTTGGCGGAAGCGGCCAGGACAGCGCCCTCGACGGCAGCGACGGAGCCGATAGGATCTACGGCCTCGACGACTTTGCGACCGATAGCCTGCTCTTTGGCGCCGCCGGCGACGACAGTATCTTCGCCGACGTCGACACCTCGCTCTTCGGCGGGCTGGGCGACGATCTGATCTTTGCGGCCACCTTCAAGTCGGCCCTGCTGTTCGGCGGGTCCGGTGCCGATACGCTCTACGGCTACATGCAGGTCTACGGCGAGACAGGCAACGACAGGCTTTACGGCACCCGCAGCCTCTTCGGCGACGAGGGCAACGATCTGATTTCTCCTCGTACCGGGGGCGCCTCCACGATTTCCGGAGCCTTCGGCGGTCGCGGGCGCGACGTGATCATCGCCCAGAACTACCGGCTCAACGGCGTCTTCGGCGATCAGGCGAAGGACACGATCTTCGGCGGCTCACAAAGCGACATCTTCGTGTACGGCGGGGCCAGCGACGACCTGCTTTACGGCGAGGGCGGCGACGACATCAAATTGGTCGGCGATGCCGGAAATGACCGCATCTTCGGCGGCGACGGCGGCGACACCTATTTGCAGGGCGTGACCGGAGGCGACCGCATCTACGGCGGATCAGGCGGCGACCTTAAGCTCATCGGCGGGTTAGGGAACGACAGGATCTACGGCGGGTCCGCCATCGACCGCGGCCTCTACGGCGGGCAGGGCGACGACCGCGTACAGGGAGACGACGGCAACGACTCCACCCTGCTGGGCGCGGAGGGCAAGGATACCCTTTTCGGCCGAGCCGGCGACGATTCCTTCTTCTTCGGCGGCGAGGACGATGACCTGCTGCGCGGCGACAATGGCGACGACAGCGCGCTCAACGGCGAGGCAGGCAACGACCGGGTCTTCGGCGGCAACGGCAGCGACCGGGATCTCAGGGGCGGCAGCGGGGCCGACCGGATCTACGGCGACGACGACGGCGACTCCTTGCTATTTGGCGGCAGCGGCAACGATTTCGTGTTCGGGGGCGACGGCAGAGAATCGGATGTCTTCCTCGGCCTCGGCGACGACAGCTTCGAGGGCGGCAGCGGTTTTGAGATCTACGTCTTCGGGGAGTCGGGCAGCGACCGCCTGGCGGGGGGCGCCGACGGCGACGCCTACTTCTTCGGTGGATCGGGCGATGACTGGTTCTTCGGCGACGCCGGGGCGGATCGCCGCGACCACGGTTCCTTCGGAAAGGATCGTCTCTACGGCGGCGAGGGCAACGACGGGTACCTCTACGGCGGTATCGACGAAGATCGCCTGCTCGGTGACGCCGGCGACGACACCTCCCTCTTTGGCGGCGAGGCGACCGACCGCCTCTACGGCGGCAGCGGCCGCGACACCGGATTGTTCGGCGACAGCGGGCGAGACCTGATCTTCGGCGGCAGCGGCCACGACAGCCTGCTGGAGGGTGGTCAGGGCGACGATGCCCTCTTTGGAGACCAGGGGACGGATGGCCTCTACGGCGGGTCCGGCAGCGACTACGGCTCCGGCGGACGGGGCAAGGACAGCCTCTACGGTGGGTCCGGTGAGGACACGCTGGACGGCGGCAGCGGCCCAGATACTGCCTTCGGCGGCGCCGGCAACGACACCTTCGTCGTCAGCGACAGCGGCGACCTGGTCATGGAGACCGTGGACGGCGGCCTGGCCGATCTGGTGCTGTCCAACCTCTCGGCCTTCACCCTGCCCTCAGGCGGGGCCTTCGGCTACATCGAGAGCGCTCGGCTGCTGGACGGCGCCGGTGGCGTCAAGCTGCGCGGCAACGCCCTGGACAACACGCTCACCGGCAACAGCGGCGATAACCTGCTGCAAGGCTACAGCGGCGACGACGTCCTGAACGGCCTCACCGGCAGCGATACCATGGCCGGCTGGAGCGGCGATGATACCTTCACCGTCGACACCAGCGGCGACCGCCTGCGCGAGTTCGGCGGACGCGGTGACGACCTGGTCCGGGCGGAGATCGACTTTACCCTGCCGGAGGCCAGCGGCGACGGCTTCATCGAGAACCTGCAGTTGGTCCAGGGGCTTGGCGACCTGAGAGGTACCGGCAACAGCCTGGACAACAGCATCACCGGCAACAGCGGCGACAACCGCCTGGCCGGCAACCAGGGCAGGGACAGCCTCTTCGGGCTCGACGGCAACGACAGCCTCTTCGGTGGGCAGGAGGGCGACTGGCTGTCCGGCGGCTCCGGCGACGACACCATCGCCATGGGCAAGGACGACGTCGCGCTTGGCGGCTGGGGCGGAGACTGGTTCCTCTTCGGCGCCAACCTGGGCAGCGGCAGCCAGATGATCCGCGACTTCCGCAGCAACCAGGGCTTCGACGGCGACAAGCTGGTGTTCAAGACCGGGCTGGAGGTCGGCATCTTCGACTACATTCGCGGCAACGGCTTCAGCGGCAGCGGCAACAGCGAGGCCCGCTACGCCGGATCGCAGAAGGTCGAGGTCGACCGCGACGGGGACGGCAGCGCCGACATTGTCGTCCGCATCTCCGGCGTCAACGGCGCCATGGACCTGACCAGCAGCGACTTTCTATGGCTGTGAGCACACCCTTGGCAGGACCGAGGCCCGGCGGCTAAGACGGGTGGGCCGTGCACCGCCGGGGTGGCGGCCAAGTGAGCTGTCGATGACACCGTGCTGACCATCTTCTTTGCCATAGTCCCGATCTTCCTGGTGATCCTGCTGGGCCACCTCTCGGTCCGGCGCAAGTTCCTGACCCTGAACTTCTGGGCCGAGGCGGAGCGGCTGATCTTCTACGTCCTCTTCCCGGCCTTGCTGGTGAACTCGATCGCCAGCGCGCCGCTGGGCAAGCTCACTCTCCTGCCGCTCTTTCTGGCGACCACAGGCACCCTGCTGACCCTGGCCGTCCTGCTGCTGGCGGCCCGCCGACTGATCACCGCCGACGGCCCCAGCTTCACCTCGGTGTTCCAAGGCATCATCCGGCACAACAGCTACCTCTGCTTCGCCGTCGCACTGGCGCTGAAGGGCAAGCCGGGCGTCGAGGTGGTGGCCCTGGCCGTCGCCTTCTACGTCCCCCTGGTCAACCTGCTCTGCATCATCGTGCTGGTGCGCTACGGCAGCTCGCCGGCGCGTAACGCCGGGCGGATCTTCTTCTCCATCATCAAGAACCCGCTGATGTTGGCGATCTTCGTCGGCCTGGGGCTGAACGTGACCGGCATCGGCCTGCACAACTCGCTCTCCATGGTGCTGACCATCCTGGGCCAGGCCGCGCTCTGCCTGGGCCTGATGGCGGTCGGTGCCGGTCTGGATCTGGAGGCCGCGCGGAAGAGCGGCGGGCTGGTGACCTTCTCAGTGCTGGTGAAGCTCACCCTGGTGCCGGTGATCGCACTCGCTATTTGCTATCTCTTCGGGGTCGATGCAGACGCGCGCTTCGGCCTGGTGCTGCTGGCCGGCTCGCCTACCGCCGGTTCGGCCTACATCATGGCCCGACAGATGGGCGGCAACGCGCCGCTCGTCGCCAACGTCATCACCGCCCAGGTCGCGGGCTCGCTGTTGAGCCTGCCACTGCTGATCGCACTGCTCGACTGGCTGGCGCAAAGCTGACAGTCCTTCCAGCACCTTGGCGCGCCCTCCTGCCCTGGCTATAAGGACCGGTCATTTGAGGGAAGGACTGCGATGAGCGAGGAGAGTACCGGTCCCCTGGCCGGCTTGCGGGTGCTGGATCTGACGCGCATCCTGGCGGGACCCACCTGCACCCAGCTCCTGGGCGACCTCGGCTGCGACGTGGTCAAGGTCGA
This sequence comes from Rhodospirillaceae bacterium N.6G, assembly GCA_046233115.1. GTDB lineage: Bacteria > Pseudomonadota > Alphaproteobacteria > Kiloniellales > JACOMY01 > JACOMY01. Next base: position 167,254 of record JBJXHM010000006.1, read on the forward strand.
GCGTCCCGGCGAGGGCGACGATACCCGCAAGTGGGGTCCTCCCTTCCTGCCGCACGCCGACGGCAGCGCCAGCAACACGGCCGCCTACTACCTCTCCTCCAACCGCAACAAGCGCTCGGTCACCATCGACATCACCAACCCTGAAGGCCAGGCCCTGGTGAAGCGCATGGCCCAGCAGGCCGACATCGTGGTGGAGAACTTCAAGGTCGGCGGGCTTGCCAAGTACGGGCTCGACTATTTCGGCCTGAAGGCGGTGAAGCCCGACATCGTCTACTGCTCGGTTACCGGCTTCGGCCAGACCGGCCCCTACGCGCCGCGCGCCGGCTACGACTACCTGGCTCAGGGCCTGGGCGGCATCATGAGCCTCACCGGCGAGAGCGACGGCCGCCCGATGAAGGTGGGCGTGGGCATCGCCGACGTGATGTGCGGCATGTACGCCTCGGTCGCCATCCTCTCGGCGATCCTGCACCGCAACAAGACCGGCCAGGGCCAGTACATCGACCTGGCGCTGCTGGACACCCAGGTCTCCTGGCTGGTGAACGAGGGCCTGAACTACCTGGTTTCCGGCGAGGTGCCGGCGCGCCAGGGGCCAGAGCACCCGAACATCGTGCCCTATTCCACCCTGCCGACCTCTGACGGCTACTTCATCCTGGCGGCCGGCAACGACGGGCAGTTCAAGCGCTTCTGCGCCTTCGCCGGCGCGCCGGAGATGGCGGAGGATCCGCGCTTCGTCACCAACAAGGACCGGGTGATCAACCGCAAGGCCATCTACGAGCTGCTGCCAGAGATCACCAAGCGCAAGACCAGCCAGGAGTGGCTGGACGGCCTGGCCGGCCTGGGCGTCCCGGCCGGCGCGGTGAACGACCTGGCCGGCGTCTTCGCCGACCCGCAGGTGCAGGCCCGTAACATGCGGGTCTCGGTCCCCTACCCGGACAGCCCCGAGGGCCGGATCGACCTGATCGGCAACCCGATCAAGATGTCGGAGACCCCGATCACCTACCGCCGACCGCCGCCGACCATGGGCCAGCACACCGACGAGGTGCTGCAAGAACTGGGCCTCGACGAAGCCGAACTGGAGCGCCTGCGGAAGAGCGGCGTTATCTGAGGGGCCGGGGCGCCGCCTCAGCCGCGCCCCAGCAGCTTGGCGACCTTGCCGCCGGCCTTGGCCAGGCCCAGCAGGGTCGCCTTCGGCAGGGTCTTCACCTCGCGGTACCAGCCGTCCAGCAAATCTAAGACGGAGAGCATCGCGCGCATCCGCTCGCGCGCCACCTTGGGCGTCTGGCCGTCCGACTCGGCCTCGACCACGCAGGCGCGCAGCATCTCCAGAGTCGGGTCGATCTCGCGCCGTTTGCGCTCTTCGACGATGCGCAGGAACAGCTCCCAGGGATCGGTCAGCGCCTCGAAGTGGTCGCGCCGATCGCCGATCTGGTGGACCACCTTGACCAGGCCCCAGCTCTGCAGCTCCTTCAGCGAATTGGAGACGTTGGAGCGCGCGATCGACAGGGTGCCTGCGATCTCCTCGGCAGTCAGCGGCCGTTCGGAGAGGAACAGCAGCGCCTGGATCTGGGCGATCGAGCGGTTGGCGCCCCAGCGGCCGCCCATCTCTCCCCAGTGCAGCACATAGCGCTGCATGGCCGGCGTCAGTTCCATCACGTCCCCTGGCCCTTCGCTCCCGACAGAAGGGTCGGACGCTAACGACCGGGCGGCAAAGACGCAATCGTCACAGCACCGCCGATCCCATCTTGAGCTTGCCCCAAGGTCGGAGTATGTCAGGGCCTCATGACCAGCCAGGGGACAGCATCCAACCAATCCGTCTTTCCCCACCGCCATTTGCTGGGCATCGAGGGACTGACACCGGCGGAAATCACCTTCCTGCTGGATCTCGCCGACAGCTACGTCGATCTGAACGCGCAGAGCCGGGGCCGCCACAACGACCCGCGCAGCCGCCTTCTCGCCGGCTTCACCCTGATCAACCTCTTCTTCGAGAACTCGACCCGCACCCTCACCTCCTTCGAGCTCGCCGGCAAGCTGCTGGGCGCGGAGGTGATCAACATGGCGGTCGGCACCTCCTCGGTGAAGAAGGGCGAGACCCTGATCGACACTGCGATGACCCTGAACGCCATGCACCCCGACCTGCTGGTGGTGCGGCACGATCAGTCGGGCGCGGCCAAACTGCTGTCCGAGAAGGTCAACTGCGCGGTCATCAACGCCGGCGACGGCAGCCACGAGCATCCGACCCAGGCGCTGCTGGACGCACTCACCATCCGCCAGGTGAAGGGCCGGCTGGAGGGCCTGGTGGTCGCCATCTGCGGCGACATCATGCACAGCCGAGTCGCCCGCTCGAACATCCACCTGCTGGGCACCATGGGTGCGCAGGTCCGGGTGATCGCCCCGCCGACCCTGATGCCCTCGGAGATCGAGCGGCTGGGGGTGAAGAGCTTCATCAACATGCGCGAGGGCCTGAAAGACGTCGACATCGTGATGATGCTGCGCCTGCAGGTGGAGCGCATGAACGGCGCCTACGTGCCTTCGATCCGCGAGTACTTCCGCTTCTTCGGCCTCGACTACGACAAGCTGGGCGAGGCCAAGCCCGATGCCATCATCATGCACCCGGGCCCGATGAACCGCGGGGTGGAGATCGACAGCGAGGTGGCGGACGACTTCGGCCGCTCGCTGATCCGCCAGCAGGTGGAGATGGGCGTCACCGTGCGCATGGCGGTGCTCGACGCGCTGACCCGCCCCCTACGCGACCAGCCATAGGACGGGAAGAAGGATGGCTCTCGCCCACAGTCCGCCGACCGCCTACGTCAACGCCCGACTGCTCGATCCCGCGAGCAAGCTTGACGTCACCGGCGCGCTGCTTGTGGTGGAAGGCCAGATCGCGGACCTCGGGCCACACCTCTTCGCCCAGGGCGTGCCCTCCGGCATGGCCGTGGTCAACTGCGGTGGCCACTGCCTGGCGCCCGGCCTGATCGACCTTCGGGTCAACCTGCGCGAGCCCGGCGAGGAGCACAAGGAGACGATCCGCACCGCCAGCCTGGCGGCGGCCGCGGGCGGCGTCACCACCATGGTGGCGCTGCCGAACAGCGACCCGCCGGTGGACGACGTCGCCGGACTGGAGTTCGTGGCAAGGCGCGCGCGCGACGTGAAGCTGGTCAAGATCTACTCCTACGGCACCATCACCCGCCGCTTCGAGGGCCAGGAGCTGACCGAGTTCGGCCTGCTCGGCGCCTATGGCGCAGTCGGCTTCACCGACGGGGTCCGCCCCGTGGCCTCGGCCCAGGTGATGCGCCGGGCGCTCTCCTACGCGCGCGCCTTCGACCATGTGATCGTACAGACGCCGCAGGAGCCGAGCCTCACCAGCGGGGTGATGAACAGCGGCGAGCTCTCGACCCGGCTGGGACTGGCAGGCCTCTCGCCCTTCGCCGAGGTGATCATGCTGGAGCGCGACCTGCGCCTGGCGGAGATGACCGGCGGGCGCTACCACGCGGCGCTGGTCTCGACCGCGGAATCGGTGCGCGTCGTGCGCCAGGCCAAGGAGCGCGGGCTGAAGGTCACCTGCGATACCGCCCCGCACTACTTCACCCTGAACGAGATCGCGGTGGGCGACTATCGCACCTTCGCCAAGGTGATGCCTCCGCTGCGCAGCGAAGACGATCGCAAGGCCATCGCCGCCGGGCTCGCCGACGGCACCATCGACGCCATCGTCAGCGACCACAGCCCGCACGACCAGGATTCCAAGCGCGTCCCCTTCGCTCAGGCGGAGTACGGCATCGTCGGGCTGGAGAGCCTGCTGCCGCTCTCGCTCGCGCTCCATCACCACGGCGAGGTGCCGCTGCTGGCGGTGATCGAGAAGATGACCGCAGCACCGGCCAAGGTGCTTGGCCTGCCGGGCGGCAAGCTCTCGATCGGCGCGCCGGCGGACCTGGTGCTCTTCGACCCGGACTTCCCCTGGAAGCTGGACCCAGACAGCTTCCTCTCGAAGTCCAAGAACTCGCCCTTCGAGAACCACCTGGTCCAGGGCCAGGTCCTGCGCACCATCGTCGATGGCCGCACCATCTTCGAGCGCAAGTAGTCTCCTAGAGCGGGATTTACGCCAGCAGGTGCGTCCACCTGATCGCGATCCAGTCTAGCGCGGCGACTTGAGGCACCTTGTCTGCTTTCACTGGCGCCCGCAGCGCGCTACCCCAAACAAAGAAGTAACTCTATCAGATGATTCTCGGCCGGCAGAGCGGACCGGCCCAAACGGAGCGCGAACGTGACCATCTTCCTACATATCGGCTCGCCAAAGACCGGTACCACCTCAATCCAGCGCTTCTTCGCGGCTAACCATGCTCTGCTGCGCAACAAGGGCTTTCTCTATCCGAAGTTCGCGGGCCCTGAGAACCACACCAAGCTGGCGGCCTATGCCCACCAGCAGGATTTCCACCACATCGAGCTGCGTCTGGGCATCAGTAGCGAGGAAAGCCGCCGGGCCTATCGCAAGAGCTTCGCCCAACTGTTCCACCAGCGCCTCGCCGCAGTGAAGGAGAACATCATCTTCTCCGGCGAGCACTGCGCGGCGATCCTCAACACCGAAGAGGAGATCGGCCGGCTGCACGACTTGCTCGCCGGTCTGAAGCACAAGATCAAGATCATCTTCTACGCCCGTCAGCAGGCGGACTTCCTGGTCAGCCAGTACTCGACCAACATTGTCAACGGTCGGACCTCTCCTTTGGTCTATCCGACTCAGACCAACTTGGAGCGCAACTTCGACTACTACGGTCTACTCCGACGCTGGGAGGCGGTCTTCGGGCGAGAGGCCATCATCGCGCGCGTTTTCGACCGCAGCCAACTCGCGGGCGGCGACGTGGTCCAGGACATCTGCGAGGTGATCGGACTGGACTGGGCGGCCCTGTCCGGCGCCACCAGACCGCCGCGCCTCAACGAGAGCCTCGATCACGAAACCATCGAGTTCCTGCGCCATTTCAATGCCTATGCCCCGCCGGTGATCGACCGCGCCTTGAATCCCGACCGCGGTAACTTTGCAGGTTTGGTGCAGCAGATCTCCGGCAAGGAGAAGATCGGTATCCCACAGGAGATCGCCCAGCGCCTGCGCAAGGAGATGCTGGAGCGCAATTCCCTGCTACGCGAGCGCTACCTCGATGGGGTCAAGGCCGATCCTTTCACCTGGGACGAGGCCAGCACGCCCCGTCCGGTGAAGGAACTGAGCCTGGACGACGCCTTCCGCCTCTTCGCCAAGGTCTGGGCCCTGAAGCTGGCCGAGCAGCGCCAGAAGGCAAAGCAGACGGCAGCGACAAAGTAGCCAATCCACGCTTCCTCGCCGCCCTCTCGATATTGCGTTCATTTTCTTGTCGTCGTCTCTCCTCCGCTTGAGGGCGGCGCGAAAGGCAATCGGGAAGCGTCCAATCCCAACGAGGCCAGACCCGCCGCTCGAACCACCGGGAAAGGAGAAACGATGACACGGAGGGGCCTGTGGTATTTCTGGGGATTCTGGGTCCTCACCGCCTTGCTATGGCTCGCCTTCAATCCGGAGATCTTGTCCAGCGGCACCGGAGTCTTCGTCCTGCGCCCGCAGGTGCTGCAGGCGAGCGGACTGCTGGCCATCTGCGCGATGAGCGTGGCGATGATCCTCTCTCTGCGCCCACGCTGGCCGGAACGGCCGCTGGGCGGCCTGGACAAGCTCTACCGCTTGCACAAGTGGCTGGGGATCGGCGCACTCGGCCTCTCCGTCTTCCACTGGCTCTGGGTCGAAGCCCCAAAGTGGGCCGTGCAGGCCAGCCTGATCGAACGCCCCGCACGCGGCCCGCGGCCGGAGATCACCGATCCGATCGAGGCCTTCCTCCGCGGCTTGCGTCACACGGCGGAGGGCATGGGCGAGTGGGCCTTCTACGGCGTCGTCCTGCTGCTGGTGATCGCACTGATCAAGCTGATCCCCTACCGGCTGTTCCGCTATAGCCACCGGCTGATGCCCCTCGCCTACCTGGTCCTGGTCTTTCACACCGTCGTGCTCTTCGACTACGACGAGTGGCTGACGCCGCTGGGTCTGCCGCTAGCGCTCCTGCTGCTGGGTGGCAGCTACGCCGCCCTGGTCTCGCTCTTCAGCCGGATCGGGGCCGGACGGCGCGTCGGCGGTGAGATCGCCGCACTCTGTTTTTTCCCGGGCGTGCACGCGCTTGAAACGGTGATCCGGTTGGGCCAGGGCTGGCCGGGTCACCGGGCCGGGCAGTTCGCCTTCGTCACCTCCAATCCGGTCGAGGGCGCCCATCCCTACACCATTGCCTCTGCCTGGACCCCGAAAGACCCGACGGTCACCTTCATCGCCAAGGAGCTGGGCGACCACACCACCGGCCTGGCCGACAAGCTGAAGGTTGGGCAGCGGGTAACAGTCGAGGGGCCTTACGGCTGCTTCACTTTCGACGACGGTCGTGCTCGGCAGATCTGGATCGGCGCCGGCATCGGCATCACCCCCTTCATCGCCCGCCTGAAGGAGCTGGCGGCGGCCGGCCCGGACGTGCCTTGCCCCACGATCGACCTCTTTCACGTCACCCGCGAGGTCGACGAGGCGGCCCTCGAACGGCTGGCCAAGGACGTCCAGGCGGCACGGATCCGCCTGCACTTGCTGATCAGCGCGCGCGACGGCCACCTGACCGGCGAGCGCATCCGCGCGGCGGTCCCGGACTGGCGGGAGGCTAGTCTCTGGTTCTGCGGCCCCAGGCGCTTCGGCATCACCCTGAGGGACGACTTCGCAACCCAAGGCCTGGCGATCGAGCGCGACTTCCACCAGGAACTCTTCGAGATGCGCTGACCGAGTCGAGTTTACGCGGTACCGGCCCGCACTGAGCGCAACGCGCACTAAGCAGTGATGGGCCGGTCAGAAGGGGAATCCGAAGTTGACCCGGAAGACCTCCAGCCCGTCGCCGAAGATGTAGCTGGCGCCGATTTTCGGGTTGCGGATGGTCAGCAGTTCCCAGTCGGTCGCCGAGCCCAGGGTGGCGCCGAACTCGAACTGGTTGTCGACCTCCAGCGGGGTGTTCAGATAGCGGGTGAAGGTCAGCGGGTTGGGAAAGTAGTAGTGAATGAAGTAGCCGCCCAGCTCCGGTGCCAGCTTGCCGATGCCGGCGTCGCTGTTGCCGATGCCCAGGTCGGCCAGGTCGAAACCCAGCGAGCGGCGCAGCTCGACGCCGGTCTCGACCGACCAGTAGTTCTCGGTGAAGATGTCGGCGCTGACATCGCTATTGCCGGCGAAGGTCAGACCGTTGCCCAGCGCGAAGGTGTACTGCTTGTCGTCGCCGAAGGGGATCTCGTAGAGCGAGGTGATCCCGGCGGTGTAGATCAGGAAGAAGCGATTGTCAGGTGGTGGCGCGCCCTGGGTCGTCACCACGCTGCCGAAGCCGAAGTCGGCGAAGGGACGCAGCCGCCACTGGTCGGTGACCGGCGCCCGAAGCGCCAGTCCCGGCACCAGCGCGATGGTCTGCTGGCGCACGTCGACGTGGCCATAGACCGGGTCGCTGGTGTCCAGGTGGTAGAAGCCGTAGCTGACCGGAAAGTTGAACTCCAGCGCCCAGTCCCGGCTTTCCCTGATCGGCGCCTCCAGGTCCAGGTCCTTGCTGAAGTTCCAATCGAGGCCGAGCGGCAGGGTATAGACGTCGACCGAGAGGCCGCCGACGTCGTAGGTGCCGATGCCGAGCTGGGAGGCATAGACGTAGTTGACCGTGACGGTGCGGTTGTCGCCACTCGACTGCGCCGCGACGGGCCGCAAGCCGAGCAGCGACGGCAGCGCCACTGCCAACAGCATGGCCAGAATCCTCGCCGCCCGTCTCATCGCCCTGCCGTTCCTCGGCCTGGTCCGGCTTCGCCGCTAGGGCTCGACCGAGAAGTACCAGCGGCGCACCACGTCGAAGCCGCCGCGCGGCCAGTCGAGATAGACGCGCGCTTCGTAGGAGCCGGGCGCCAGGTCGCTCACCTCGAAGGTGCCCTCCGTCTTGCCGTCGGTGTAGGTCCACTGGCCCCAGTTGTCGGCCGGTGCTCCAAGCGGCACCACGGTCACCCAGTCGCGCTGGTTGCCGGGCAGGCCAGCGTAGCTCACCACCACGGTCTCGCCCTCCTTGTAGACCGTCTTGTCGCTGGTAAGCGTCAGGTCGGGTCGGCCGGGCGTGTCGCTCTCGGTCGAGGCGAACTGGGCCCGGCTGCCGGCGTAGCTGGACTGCAGGTTCAGGATGCGGGCGATGTCTTCCGGCCCATGCTCTTTGAACAGCTCGTTCAGCGCGACGGCGGTCTGGGGCCTCAGGGTCACGGTGAGCGGCCCCTTGGTGGCGCCCGCGTCGATCAGCAGGCCACCCAGCGACTCGGCCAGGGTCCAGATGCGTCCGCCACGGGCGACGTCCAGCCAATTCAGCTCCTCGGTCAGCTCGCGTAGCGAGGCGTTCTGCGCCTCCTCGAAGCTTACCCCGTCACGCTTGGCCTCGAAGCGGAGCAGCCGAGCCAGCAGCGAGTTGTCCTCGAAGGTCAGGCGCGCCTCTCGCAGCATCACGCCCTCCGAGGCCTGCCGGCTATCCAGGATCGCCCGCCCCAGGTTGACCCCGGCGGCATCGAGCGAGAGGCTGGCCGTCGCCAGGAACGGCAGGTCGATGGTCAGGTCCTGCAGCGCCAGGAAACCGCCGCGCGGCAGGTAGAGATAGTTCAGGGTCAGGTTGACGGTGATCTGGCTGGCCTCGAGCGCCGCGAAGAGTTCCGGATCGAGCCCGCTGTTCTCCGAGGTCAGCACCATCCCCTCGATGCGCAGGTCGAGTTGCTCCGGCGGCCCCTCCATCTGGCCTAAGGGCTGGATCGAGGCGATCGCCAGACGTTTCATCGTGACCCGCGCCTCGTCACCGCCCATCGGATCGACCTTGATCGAAAGGCCCTTCACCTCGATCCCGCCGTCGCCGAGCGGTGCAGCCTCCTCGAAGGCAAGCGCCCCCTTCGGCGCGGCCTCGACGAACTCCTGCCAGGCGGCGAGTGCAGGATTGTCCGTCGGGGTGACTGGCGTCTCCTGCGCCAGAGCCGGTCCCGGCGACAACAAGGCGACGACGACAAGAGCGCGGGAAAACTTCCGCATCTTTGGACCTCCCCAGTACCGTAGATAGACTGACGAAGTCATGCGGCAGCGACAGTGGAAAGGCAACGGCTCCACAGCACTATCGGGGAGACTGTGGCTCCCACCCTACAGCCCACCCCCGTTCGTGAGCCGGAGCGCGAACAAGGCCCGGCCGGCCTCAGGGACGCGGCTGCTGCTGGGTGATGCAGTGAATGCAGCCGCCGCCGTAGACGATGTCCGACCCGGGGACGACCACGGTCTTGCGATCGGGAAAGGCCTTGGAAATGATCCCGTAGGCCGTGTCGTCGTTGGGGTCCTCGAAGGCCGGCATCACCACCCCGCCGTTGGCGAGGTAGAAGTTGACGTAAGAGCCGTGGAACGGCACCCCGTGGTAGTCCGTGTGAATGCGCTCGGGCTGCGGCACCTCGATCACCTCGAGCGTGCGGCCGGCGGCATCCCGGGCTTCCTTCAGGCGCTTCAGGTTCTCGCAGAGCGCATCGTGGTTGGCCACCTGCTCGTTCACCGGCGCCAGCGCCATCACCACCCCCGGCTTCACGAAGCAAGCCAGGTTGTCGACATGTCCGTCGGTCGCCTCCTCCATCGGATCGCCCAGCAGCCAGATCACCTTGGAGACTCCCAGGTAGTCCTTCAGGTGCCGCTCGATCGTCTCCCGGTCGAGGCCGGGATTGCGGTTCGGGTGCAGCAGGCAGCTCTCCGTGGTGATCAGGGTGCCCTCGCCGTCAACGTGGAAAGACCCGCCCTCCAGCACCAGCGGCGCGCGGTAGCGTGGCACACCGGCCTGCTCCAGCAAGGCCGCCGGCAGGGCGTCGTCCTTGTCCCAGCCCGGCAGCTTCTCGCCCCAGCAGTTGAAGATCCAGTCCACCCCGGCCAGATTGCCCTTGCCGTCGACGAGGAAGGTGGGGCCTGAGTCACGCATCCAGGAGTCGTCGATTTGAAGAGGTAAGGTAGACACCTCTTTAGCGGAGCGCATGGAGACCGCGGCCAGCTCCTCCGGCGGCACCACCATGGTCACCGGCTCAAACTGGGCGATGGCCTCGGCCACCTCCAGATAGGCTTCGCGCGCCTCCTCCAGTCGGTTGCCCCACAGCGCCTCGCGCACCGGCCAGGCCATCAGGCAACGGCTGTGTTCTGCCCACTCTGCCGGCATGTAGAAGCCGTCTTCCTTCGGCGTACCCATCTGCGCTGCTCCTCTCGCGTCAGGATCACCATCTTGCGGTACCGGATTGGGACCGGCAAGAGCGTGCCCGACGATCGCACCAAGACAGCGAGCCCACAGTGGAGATAGCCTGCCCGGGTCATCGCAGTCCAGGTTCACTCAAGCGAGGCCCACCCGACAATCGCAAGCCATTTTGCCCATCATTCTCGTAAAAATTCTGAAAGAGTTAGTATTGATTGTTCTCCTTTGACATTCGCTCACCAGAACGATCGCAGCCCTCTTAGTCCGCAGCGGCACCAAAAGCATACAAAGCCACCCTACCCCAGAGCAGGAAACCAGAAGGGTCCATCTTGGCAGAATATGACTAGGTATGGGCGGCGCTCTTTCTGTCTTGACTCATTCCAATCTTTCTGTATTTCTAATAACATTTTCCCAATCTTGGGAGACGGAACGCATTGCCGGCGGACAGCGAATGGTGTCTTGGCCGGCACAAAGCAATAAGGTAACCGGGAGACATCACATGCCGCTGCAGACTTCATTTAGCCAGTTCCAACTGATCAACAACCTATTCGACTCCGTAGTAGCAGTCGACACGGACATTTGTTCACAGAACCACAGCCAGCCGTCTCAGGCTGTCTGGGGATCGGGCGGCGGTTTGAGCGGTACCTTCCCTTGGACTGATCTATTTGAACCGGAATCAGAGAGAAACAACAGCAACAAACATCCATCTCATCCAAATAACAACCTCGGTGGACCCGCCGACAGTCTGGATTCACCCGTATGGCATCGCGTCCTGGACCAAAATCCGGACCACTTCTTCAAGTTGTCTGCAGATGAACAGACCAACATCTCAGCTAGTTCAGATGTGGAGGACAGCCACTCACAAGTGAACGGCTCCATCTTGAACGCGACGAACCAGTTCACCCAGTACGGCTACACCAACGACTTGGTCATCCCGGGTGAGATCGACCTCACCAAGCGATCGCACGTGACCTTGCAGGTTCGGGAAAACGACTGGGATTTCGGGATCTACGACCAGCAGGGCGAAGCGCTGACCACCACCGTCTGGGGTTACGGCATCGGCCGGACTGGCGGCTATCTGGGGCCGACCCTGCTGACCGAGGAGGGCTCGCCCGTCACCGTCACCTGGCAGAACCAGCTACCGCTGACCGGCCACCTGCTGCCGGTCGACTACTCGATCCACCGCGCAGACCCGGTGGTGAAGGCCTTGGAAGACGGCTACACCCCGATCGTCACCCACCTACACGGTGCAGAAAGCGATTCTGATTCGGACGGCTATCCCGAGGCTTGGTACACCCAGACCAAGGGGCCGAAGGGCCCAGCCGAGGTCGGTCCCTTCTACAGCGGCAACCGCTACACCTACGACAACGAGCAGGAGGCCGCGCCGCTCTGGTACCACGACCATGCGCTGGGCATCACCCGGCTCAACGTTTATGCGGGGCTCGCCGGCTTCTATCAGCTCACCGACGACAACGAACGCGCGCTGGTCGACGACGGCGTCTTACCGGAGGTGCGGGTCCCGCTGGTAATCCAGGACAAGGCCTTCACCGAAGAAGGCGCGCTTTACTTCCCTGGCTACGAGGACGATCCCCTGCCCGACGGAGAAGGCGGTTCGGGCTCTGTCGAGGAGGAGGTCGGCGAAAGCTTCTTTGAAGAGAACGGCGAGGACGCGGCAAGCGCCCTCCCGGAGTTCTTCGGCGACCACATCCTGGTCAACGGTACGGCCTGGCCCAATCTCGACGTCGGCCAGGGTAGCTACCGCTTCGATTTGGTCAACGGGTCCGACAGTCGCTTCTACGTCCTGGACTTCGACGGGGACACCGACGGCATCGCTGTCTACCTGGTCGCCGGCGACGGCGGTCTGCTGCCCAACGCCATCGAACTGGGCGGTCCCTTCACCTTCGCGCCAGGCGACCGGGTAAGCCTGGTCGTGGACTTCACCAATGCCGATCCCGGAGACACGATCAGGCTATTGAATAGCGGCCCTGACTACTCGCCCTTCAAGGGCTATGCGGACGACCACAGTCTGATCGATGCCGAGGCGGCTACGCCCGACGATCCGGTGGGCAACGTGATGCAGTTCACCGTCGATGACGCGATCCCGGCCGAGACCGCCTCGGTCACCGACGGCAGCCTCTTGAACCCGGACTACGTGGACATCACCGGCGGCCCCTTCGACGAGGAGCGCAAGCTCGGCCTCTTCGAGGGTGCCGACGAATACGGGCGGGTGCAGCCCCTGCTCGGCACCGCCGAGGAGGGCAGCTTCCATGTCTATGCCGAGGACGGCAGCGCCGAGACCATCAACGACTTCGGCCCGCTCAACTGGTTCGACGCCACGACCGAGACTCCGGTGGCCGGCACCACCGAGAAGTGGGAGGTCTTCAACTTCACCGCCGATGCACACCCGGTGCATCTGCACCTGACCCAGTACCAGGCTATCGGCCGACGCGACATCGCCTTCGAGGACGCCGACGAGGACGGGGTTCCGGACGACACCACCGGTGACGGCGAGATCAGCTATGGCCACTACAGCGATCCTGGCCTCGACATCGACTACAGCCAGCACGACGTCTGGATCTCTGACCAGTTGCAGGCGCTGGCCCCCGAAGAGCAGGGCCGGCAGGACACCGTCTGGGTCGGCACCGGCCAGATGCTGGAGATCGCCGCCGAGTTCGAGAAGGCAGGCCAGTACGTCTGGCACTGTCACATCCTCAGCCACGAGGATCACGACATGATGCGGCCGCTCGAGGTGCAGGAGCCGGACGGCTTCTACACCTAGCGCGAATCCAGATCAGGCCGGGTCCACGCTGAGTTAGGGCTGCAGACCGGCTCCGTTCAAGTCAGCAGCACTCTAACCCGGCTTGCGTGCCGGCGGCAGGGTGACCGAGAGGTGCAGCTCGCGCAGCCGCTCAGGCGGCAGTTCGGCCGGCGCCCCCATCAGCAGGTCTTCCGCTCGCTGGTTCAGTGGAAAGGCCACGACCTCGCGCAGGTTGGGCTCGTCGGCCAGCAGCATGACGATACGGTCGATGCCCGGAGCCGAGCCGCCATGCGGCGGGGCACCGAAGCGCAAGGCCTTGAACAGGCCGGCAAAACGCTCCTCGACATCGGCCGCGCTGTAGCCGGCGATCTCGAAGGCCTTCACCATCACCTCGGGCAGATGGTTCCGGATGGCGCCGGAGGAGAGCTCCACGCCGTTGCAGACGATGTCGTATTGATAGGCCTTGATGGTCAGCGGGTCCTGGGTCTCCAGCGCCTCCATCCCGCCCTGGGGCATCGAGAAGGGGTTGTGACTGAACTCGATCTGGCCGGTATCCTCATTCATCTCGTAGAGCGGGAAGTCGACGATCCAGCAGAACTCGAAACGACCCTCTTCAATCAGCTCCAGGTCCTGGCCCAGGCGCGTGCGCACCGTGCCGGCGAAGGCGGCGGCCGCCTTGGGGGCGTCACAGACGAAGAAGACGGCATCGCCAGGCCCGACGCCGGCCAATTCGCAAAGCCGCTGCTGCCGGGCCTCGTCCAGGTTCTTGGCGATCGGCCCCTTCGCGGTCCCATCCTCGCCGAAGGCGATGTAACCCAGACCGGCCTTGCCTTCCGACTGCGCCCAGGAGTTCAACTTGTCGAAGAAAGAGCGCGGGCGCGCGGCCGCGCCCGGCGCCGGAATCGCGCGCACCACCGAGCCCTGGGCCACCAGCTTGGCGAAGATGGCGAAGCCGCTGCCGGCGAAGACTTCCGAGACGTCGGCGATCACGATGGGGTTGCGCAAGTCGGGCTTGTCGCTGCCGTACTTCAGCATGGCCTCGTCGAAGGCGATCCGCGGGAAGGGCGGCGGCGAGACCTGGCGGCCCGCGGCGAACTCCTCGAAGACGCCGGCCAGGATCGGCTCGATCGCGGCGAAAACGTCCTCTTGCGTCACGAAACTCATCTCGAAGTCGAGCTGGTAGAACTCGCCCGGCGAGCGGTCGGCGCGGCCGTCCTCGTCGCGGAAGCATGGCGCGATCTGGAAGTAGCGGTCGAAGCCGGCGATCATCAGCAACTGCTTGAACATCTGCGGCGCCTGCGGCAAGGCGTAGAACTTGCCCGGATGCACCCGCGAGGGCACCACGTAGGCGCGCGCGCCCTCCGGGCTGTCGGCCGTCAGGATCGGCGTCTGCATCTCCAGGAAGCCGCTCTCGGTCATGCGCTGGCGGATCGAGGCGATGACCTGAGAACGCAGCACGATGTTGCGGTGCAGGCGCTCGCGGCGCAGGTCGAGGAAGCGATAGGTCAGCCGCGTCTCCTCGCCGGCATCCTCCTCACCAGCGACTTGCAGCGGCGTCACCTCGGCACGCGACAGCACCTCGACGGCCTGCACCTGGATCTCGATCTCGCCGGTCGAGAGCTTCAGGTTCACCGTCTCCGGCGTGCGCTCGACCACGCGGCCGGTGACGCAGATGACGCTCTCTGGCCGGATACCTTCCAGCACCGGGAAGATCGGGCTGGAGACGTCGGCGACGCACTGGGTGAGCCCGTAGTGGTCGCGCAGGTCGACGAAGAGAAGCTGGCCGTGGTCGCGTTTGCGATGGACCCAGCCGGACAGGCGGACCTCCTCACCGATCTGCTCGCGGCGAAGGGCGCCACAGGTGTGACTGCGATAAGCGTGCATCGAAAAAACCTACCTCATGAAAGTCCGCGCCCCCCGACCGGCGGAGGGCAGCGGTAAGACCAAGTTCTGTCTTCTGTGGCGCGACCGGCCGGCTCGCGGCAACGGACGCAGTGTCGCTTTACTTGAACGGGGTGCGATGCAGCCGAACCGCATCCCTGTCGCCCGCCGCCTCCGGATCGATGGTCCGGCGCAGCCCGTAGCAGAGCTGCCCGCGCTGCGGCCCCTCGATGGTCCCCGCCAGCAGCATATGGGTGGCGCAGAGGATCAGGTCGATGCGCCGCCGGTCGGCCTCGCTGCGATAGGTGATGAAGATGACCGGCGTGGCCTCCATGTGGCGGATCAGGGCCTGCAGGACCGCCACCTCGCTGCCGCCGGTGTTGATCTTCACTGCATCGCTGCGCTGCAGGTTCAAGGCATAGAGCGCCTCATCGGCGTGCAGCGCCTTCACCAGCTCGCCGCTGGACTGCGTGGCGGTCGAGGGCACCAGACTGGCGAAGAGCGGGTCGTCCTTGCCGTCGTAGAGCTGCCGCTCCTCGTCACGGTCCCAGATCGCCTCGGCGTGGACCTTGATGTTGGGGAAGGCCGCGACGTTCTCTTCCAGCAGCTTGCGGGCGGCGCTGCCCGGCTCGTAGGCATGGATCGTGGCGCTTGGAAAGGCGCGCGCGAAGGCGACGGCGGAGGCGCCGACATAGGCGCCGATGTCCATGATCACTTCGGGCGCCTTAAAGCCCTTTGGCCAGGCATAGGGCTGCTCGTCAAAGATCGCGCGACAGGAGGCTCGGCTGGCCTCGGTATCGAAGTGGGAGATCTTCTGCTCCTTGCCGGAGGCACCGAAGCTGCTCTCCATCCTGGCCGGCGGCTCGGCCGGTACCGGCTTGGGCTTGGACGGCGCCTCCGCCTCGGCCTTTTCCTCCGCCTCGCTCTCCTCGGAGACCAGGGCCTCGCCGGCGGCATCGTTGGCGTTCGCCTTGGGGGCGCTCGCGATCGCGTCCTCCAGCTCGCCGGCGGCCGCGGAACTCTGCTCGGCAGTGGCCTTCTTCGTCAGATCGGACAGGTTATCCTCACCCGACGTCGCCACCTCGGCGATGCTGTCGCTGTCGGTCATTCCCCGATCCTTCCTCTCCAAACCTTGCTTGTCCGATCGCGTGCGGGTCCTGAGGCCCGCCTTTTCACGCTCTCTAATGCCCTCTCGCGAACGCCCGGTCCAGCCCAAGCACGCGACTTTCTTCGCCGGGTGATCACTTGGCCACTTGCTGCCGGCGCCGGCTGCGGTTAGCAATCGATCCATGCTTGTCATTTCGGATAGCGAGACTCTCGCCTCCTTCGTCGCGAGACATCGCTCCGCGCCTTACCTCCTGATCGATACGGAATTTCTGCGCGAGCAGACCTACTATCCGAAACTCTGCCTGATCCAGGTGGCGGGGCCCGAGGAGGCGGCAATCATCGACACGCTGGCCGAGGGCCTGGACCTGGAGCCGCTGCGTCCCCTACTGGAAGACCAGGCGATCACCAAGGTCTTCCACGCCGGCCGCCAGGATCTGGAGATCTTCCTCAACCTCTACGGCTTCGTGCCCACGCCGCTGTTCGACACCCAGGTCGCCGCCATGGTCTGCGGCTTCGGCGAGCAGGTGGCCTTCGACACCCTGGTCAAGCGCATCACCGGCGAGCACCTGGACAAGGTCTCGCGCTTCACCGACTGGGCGCGCCGACCGCTGAGCGAGCGGCAGCTCGACTACGCGCTGGCCGACGTGGTGCACCTGCGCCCGGTCTACCTGGAGCTCGCCAAGACTCTTCAGGAGCGCAATCGTGCGAGCTGGATCGCGGAGGACATGCAGGCCCTGACCCAGCCCTCGCTCTACCGCGTCGATCCCGATACCGCCTGGGAG
This sequence comes from Rhodospirillaceae bacterium N.6G, assembly GCA_046233115.1. Lineage (GTDB taxonomy): Bacteria > Pseudomonadota > Alphaproteobacteria > Kiloniellales > JACOMY01 > JACOMY01. The sequence goes on from JBJXHM010000006.1 coordinate 184,059, forward strand.
CGGGTCAAGGTGCGCAGCCGCGATCCGCGCTTCCTCGGCCGCCTGCAGGCGCTGGCCGCCTGGCGCGAGCGCGAGGCGCAGCAGCGCGATATCCCGCGCCAGCGCCTACTGCGCGACGAGCAGCTCCAGGAGATCGCCGCCAACAACCCGCCCGACGCCGAGCACCTGGGCCACGCCCGCGGCTTCAGCCTGCAGGCCGCGCGCGGCAAGATGGGCCAACGCATCCTGGCAGTGCTGGCCGAGGCCCAGCCGCTGGCGCTGGAGCGTCAGCCCAAGCGGAGCGACCGTCCGGCGCTTGCCCCGGGCGCGATGGTCGACCTGCTGCGGGTGCTGCTGCGCATGGCCTCCGAGCAGCACGGCGTCGCCCCGCGGCTGATCGCCAGCGGCGGCGAGATCGAGCGCCTGGCCGCCGGAGAGCGCCGCAACCTACCCTCACTCACCTCCTGGCGCGCCGAGGTCTTCGGCAAGGACGCGCTGGCCCTGCTGGAAGGCCGCCTGGCGCTCGCCACCGGCCGCTCGGGCGTCAGGGTGCTGGAGTGCGACGCCGAGGGCTCCTGGAAGGAGCGCGCGGCGACTTAGGGGACCCAGTAGGGTCCCTTGCTAGGGTGCGGTCGTTCTCTTTCGTCTCATAGTTTCTGTTCTTGCGAATGGATAGAGGTCCTCCGGTCAAGCCGCCATCCACGCAATCGTCAAGTATCGACAAGACAAAACCCAGCACCTGCAAGCCAAACCACCTGCGGGCGCCATCCTCCCAGCCACTACTGCTCGATCAAACTCGCCAGGCTGCGGCGGAGCACGACCAGCGCGGCCAGGCCGGCATCGCTCTGCCCGGAAATCTCCTGCAGCAACGACTCGACGCCGGCGAAGGCCGCGGCGTTCTTCTCCAGCCAGGCCTGCACCATCTCGGAGGCCGCGGCCTCGCCGTTGGCCTCCGACAGCACCGCGGCGGTCGCCTCGGCCTGCAGGGTCAAGAGGTCGGCGGTGAGTGCTTCGCCGGCACGCGCGGTCCAGGGGTCGTCGCTGGAGAGCGCGGCGACCAGGGCGTGCAGCCTGGCGAAGCCCATGGTCTCCTCCACCGCGAAGTGCAGTGCCGCCAGGCTGCCGACCGGACGGCTGCTGCGCTCGGCCAGCGGCGCCAGGTCGAGGGCGAAGGCCAGCTCCTTCAGCGACACCACCTCCTGGGCCAGCGGCTCGGGCACGCCCTCGCTGGAGAGCGCGGCGGTTTCGGCGGCCAGGTTCTGGGCGCGTTCGACCGGCATGGCGGCGGCCAGGTTGAGGCGCAGGTCCTGAACGCCCGGCCGCAGCCGCTCGACCGCGGCAGCCATGTCGATCGGGCTCTGCAGGTGGCTGAGCAGCCAGTAGGTCGCCCGCTCCAGCAGATCCATCGTGGCCTGCAGCATCGAGAGCTGGCAGGTGGCCGGGACCTGGTTGTCCAGCGCCTCGATCGCCGCCCAGGTGTCGCGTAGACCGAAAATGTCGCGCACCACGGCATAGGCCCTGGCGATATCGGCCGGCTTCGCCCCGCTGCGGTCCTCCATGCGCGAGACGAAGAGCGAGCCCACCCGGTTCACCATGGAGTTCACCACAGCGGTGGCGATGATCTCGCGGCGCAGCCGGTGCCCGTCACGCGCCGGTCCGTAGCGCTCGGAGAGCACGTCGGGAAAGTAGTGCTCCAGCTCGGTTGCCAGCAGGGGATCGTCCGGCAGGCTGGAGTCCACCAGCTCGTCGAACAGCAGGATCTTGCTGTAGGCCAGGATCACGTAGAGCTCCGGCCGGGTCAGCCCCTGGTGGGCACGTCGGCGCTGCGTCAGCGTGTCGGCGTCGGGCAGGAACTCCACCTTGCGGTTCAGCCGCCCCATCCGCTCCAGGCTGCGCATCAGGCGGGCGTGGGCGTCGAGGTCGGTCGCCGCCGTCATCTCGGCCAGAGAGATCGCCTGGCTCTGCTGGTAGTTGTCGCGCAGCACCAGATGGGCGACCTCGTCGGTCATCTCCTCCAGCAAGGCGTTGCGATCGGCCTCCGGCAGCAGGTTCCGGGCGATGGCTTCGCGCAGCAGGATCTTGATGTTGACCTCGTGGTCTGAGCAGTCGACCCCGGCGGAGTTGTCGAGCGCATCGGTGTTGATCTTGACCCCGGCCAAGTTGGCCTCGATGCGTCCGCGCTGGGTCACGCCCAGGTTCGCGCCCTCACCCACCACCTTGGCACGAAGCTGACCGGCGTCGATGCGGAGCCCGTCGTTGGTTCTGTCGCCGGCATCGGCATTGCTCTCGCCGGATGCCTTCACGTAGGTGCCGATGCCGCCGAACCACAGCAGGTCGATCGGCGCCTTCAGGATCGTGTTGATCAGGTCGTTGGGTGCCAGGTGCTCCGCCTCGCAGCCCAGGATCTCGCGCATCTCGGGGCTGAGCGGGATCGACTTCAGGCTGCGCGGGAAGACACCGCCGCCGGTCGAGATCAGCGACTTGTCGTAGTCGTCCCAGGTCGAGCGCGGTAGCTGGAACAGCCGCTGGCGCTCGGCGAAGGAGGCCGCCGGGTCGGGGTTGGGGTCGATGAAGACGTGCAGGTGGTTGAAGGCGGCGACCAGCTTGATCTCTTCGGACAGCAGCATGCCGTTGCCGAAGACATCGCCCGACATGTCGCCGACGCCGACCACGCTGAAGGGCTGGGTCTGGGTATCGTGGCCCAGCTCGCGGAAGTGGCGCTTCACGCTCTCCCAGGCGCCGCGCGCGGTGATGCCCATCTTCTTGTGGTCATAGCCGGCAGAGCCGCCCGAGGCGAAGGCGTCGTCCAACCAGAAACCGTAGTCCTGCGAGATGCCGTTGGCGATGTCGGAGAAGGTGGCCGTGCCCTTGTCAGCGGCCACCACCAGGTAGGGATCATCCTCGTCGTGCCGCACCACGCTCTTCGGCGGCACCACCTCACCCTCGACCAGGTTGTCGGTGATGTCGAGCAGGCCCTGCATCAGCAGGCGGTAGCAGGCGATGCCTTCCTGCTGGACCTCCTCGCGGCTGCCGCCCTTGGGCGGGCGCTTGACGATGAAGCCGCCCTTTGAGCCGACCGGCACGATAACCACGTTCTTCACCATCTGTGCCTTCATCAGGCCCAGGATCTCGGTGCGGAAGTCCTCCGGCCGGTCCGACCAGCGGATGCCGCCGCGCGCGACCTTGCCGCCGCGCAGGTGGATGCCCTCCATGCGCGGGCTGTAGACCGAAACCTCGACCATGGGCCGGGGCTCCGGCAGGCCGGCCAGCTTGCGGCTGTCCAGCTTGAAGGAGATGTAGCCCTTGGGATTGCCGGCCGCGTCGGGCTGAAAGAAGTTGGTCCTCAGGCTGTTGTCGATGGCGTTCCAGAAACGGCGCAGGATGCGGTCCTCGTCGAGGCTCGCGACCTTGTCCAGGCCTTCGCGCAGGGCCGCCTCGATCTCCTCGGTACGCTGGTCGCGTTCGCCTTCGCGCTGCGGGTCGAAGCGGGTGTGGAAGAGCTCGACCAGCAGCCGGGCGATCGCCGCGTTGCCCACCAGCGCCTGGATGCTGTAGGCCTGACTCAGCATGCTGCCGGTCTGGTGCAGGTACTTGGTGTAGGCACGCAGCAGGGCCACGTCCCGCGCGCGCAGCCCGCCCCGGGTCACCAGTTGGTTCAGGCCGTCGTCCTCGACCAGGTACCACCAGAGCTGGGTCAGGGCCTCCTCGAACAGCGGCTTCAGCTCCGCGACCGGCACCGCGTCCTCCGGCGCCTCCAGCGCCAGGTCGTGCAGCCAGATGGTGCGCTGCTGCTCCTCCACCATCACGCCCATGCGGTAGGGGCCATCGTCGCGCAGAACGCGGAAGCCCAGGTTCTCCAGCATCGGGATCAGGTCGCTCAGCGGCAGTGGCCCGTCCAGCCGGCCGGCACGCATGTGGAAGAGGCTGGTTTCCTTCTCGTAGCCCAGCCGCACGGTCAGGGCATCGCCGGCCAGCAAGGACTCGAAATCGGTGAAGTCGGCGACCGCGCGGACCGGCGGGAAACGGTCGGAATAGGCGACCGAGACCCCGCTGGCGTAGCGTCGGAACAGCCTGAGGCCCTCCAGCTCGCCCTTGTCGGCGATCAGCGCCTGGCGCAGGCGGTCGGTCCAGGAGCGCGCGGCCTCGGCCAGCAGGGCCTCGACCTCCTCCAGGTCGGGCAGCGGCGGCGGGTTCGGATTGCGGTGCAGGATGTAGTGCAGGCGCGCCAGCCGGGTCTCCTCCGGCAGGAAGGCGCTGGCGCTGGCCACGGTGGAGCTGAGTTGGCTGGCCAACAGGTCGCCCAGGCGCTGGCGCAGCGCGCCGGAGTAGCCCTCTCTCGGAGTATAGACCAGCGCAGTGATGTAGCGGTCGAAAGGATCGCGGCGCAGGAAGAGCGTGGTCTTGGCCCGGTCCTGCAGCGCCAGGATGCTCATAACGACGCTGTAGACCTCGTCCTCCGAGGCCTGCAGCAGCTCGTCGCGCGGATAGGTCTCCAGGATGTGCAGCAGGGCCTTGCCATCGTGACTACGCGGATCGAGGCCGGCCCGCGCGATCACCCGCTCCACCTTGCCCTTCAGCAGCGGCACGTTGCGCGGCGAGGCGTGATAGGCGGTCGAGGTCAGGAGGCCGATGAAGCGCAGTTCGCCCTGCAGCCGGCCGTCGTCGTCGAAGGTCTTGACGATCAGCACGTCCATCGGGATGCGCCGGTGCACCCGCGAGGGATGGTCGCTCTTGGTGATCAGCAACTGGTCGGGCGCGTCGTGAAAGGCGCGTATCTCCTCCGGCACGGTGCTGCCGCTGTGCGCATGGTCGAAGAGCGTGAAGTCGGGCGCCGTCGCCAGGCCGAGGTCGGAGCCGTGCACCTGATGATAGGTGATGTCCCCGTCCTGCTCCTCGTAGGTATAGGCGCGGAAGCCCAGGAAGGTGAAATGGTCGGCGATCAGCCAGGTGAAGAAGGAGGCCGCCTCGGCCGCCGCCAGGTCGCTCTTCTCGGTGATGCCGCCGCTGCGCCGCGCCAGCTCCAGCGCCGTCGCCTCGGCCCGCTGCAGCATGGGGCGCCAGTCGGTCACGGATCGGCGGACGTCGCTGAGGACATTGTCGATACCCTGGATCAGGGCGGCCTCGGTATCGTTACCGGTCAGGCGGTCCATCGAGATGGTCATCCAGGACTCGCGCTTCTCACAGCTCTCGTCCTCGAAGGCAACCAGCCTGCCCTCTTCGTCGCGCCGCACCGAGATGATGGGATGCAGCACGTAGGAGATGCCGACCCCCTGCGCCGTCAGCTCCGAGATCACGGAATCGACCAGGAAGGGCATGTCGTCGTTGATGATCCGCAAGGTCGAGTGGACGGCCAGGTCCTTGGGCTGGTCGGCGCCGTGGCTGACCACCTGGACGATCGGCTTCCTGGGCGTACGCGTCTCGGCCGTGCGCAGCAGCTCGACCGCGGTCACCGCCAGCGCTTCCGCCCCACGCTCCTTCATCTCCTCCAGGCTGACACCGGCATAGAGCTTGGCGATCAGGCGCTCGACCCAGGTCTTCTGCTCGCCTTCCATCATCGCCATGGCGCCGACGACGATGGCCTGTTTGAGCACGGCTTCCTTATCCGAGGTTTGCTCCCCCATGGGTCTCTCCTCCAGTCATTCTTCGTTCGTTGCGCCACCGCTTCCGGTCGCTTCCCCACTACAACGCCGGGGGAGCATCGCAAGCAATCATTAATCTGTGACGCACCGCACCCGAAGCGCCCGCCGTCGCCTGGCCCCACGCAAGCCCTGCGCTCCTCCGCCAGAGCCACCGCAGCCAGCCAAGAGCTGGTCTCGATAGACAAGAATTACAACAACCACATCAAGGGATTATGTCTCGCTCGTGACGCCGTTGCGGCGCTTCGCGCTGGCTTCGAGCCGGCGCGGCAAATCGGTCACAGGGGCGCCGTTGCCGGCAGTTTGGCGGCGCTTCCCCTCTGGCAAAACTATCGAAACATCATATATCGGGCTGATATAATCGGCGGGCGTCCCGCGTAACACTGCGCAAGCAGGCCGACGAAGGCTGAAAACATGGATACGAGAACACTCTGCCTCGCGGCGCTGCTGCGCCGCGAAAGCAGCGGCTACGAGATCAAGAAACGCCTGGACGAGCCGCCCTTCTGCCACTTCCAGGACACCGGCTTCGGCTCGATCTATCCGGCGCTGACCCGGCTGGCCAACGAGGGCCTGATCGAGGGCACGGAGCAGGCCCAAGCCAAGCGGCCGGACAAGCGCGTCTTCAGCCTGACCGAGGCCGGCCGCGCGCACCTGATCGAGGCGCTGATGCAGCCGCCGGGACCGGACCGCTTCCGCTCCGACTTCATCTTCTGCCTCTTCATGTCCGACCTGCTGCCGCGCAGCCATGTGCTGAAGATCGTCGACGCGCGGGTGGCGGAGCTGACGGCGACCCTGGAGCGGATGGAGGCCTGCGACGCCGCGGTCTCGCGCCGCGCTCATCGTTTCGTCTTCGACCTGGGTTACAGCTTCTACAGGAACGAGCGCGACTTCCTGGTCGCCAACCGTCATCGCCTGCTGGAGGAGGTCGACGACCCCGCCGAGCCCCGTCAGGACACTCGGCAGGCCCCCCGGCAGGACAAGATACAGGCCGCGCCCGACCGCCGGGTCGGCGACGCCCTCTAACACGAGAGCCGTCATGAAGACCTCCCTCATCCTGGCAACGGTCATCGCCATTGCCGCGATCCTCTGGATCGGCTCCGGTTTCCTCGATCCGGAAGCCAGCGAGCCCGAGGTGCAGAAGCCGCCGGCACCGGTGGCCCACCTGGCAGAAGCACCCAGCGTGCGGGTGCGCGACCTGCAGGCCGAGCCGCACGCCCGCACGATCGAACTGCGCGGCTCCACCGAGGCACGCCGCGCCGTGGACCTGAAGAGCGAGACCTACGGCACGATCGAGGAGTTCCTGGTGCCGGAGAACAGCCTGGTCCGCCAGGGTGACGTGCTGGCCCGCCTGGACGTGGCCGACCGCGAGGCCAATCTGCGCGAGGCCCAGGCCCTGCTGCGCCAGCGCCAGATCGAACACGAGGCCTCGCGCACGCTCGCCACCAAGGGCTATCGCTCCGAGACCGAGCGCGCGGCCTCCGCCGCCGCCCTGGAGGCTGCCCAGGCGCGGGTCGAGGCCGCCCAGATCGAACTCGACCACACCGAGCTGAAGGCGCCCTTCAGCGGCTTCCTCGAGCGCCAGCTGATGGAGGTCGGCGACTATGCCGAGCGCGGCGACCCCATCGCCCGCCTGGTGGAGCTGAGCCCGCTCCGGGTCGTGGGCTACGCCAACGAGTCGGAGGTGCTGGCCCTGCAGCTCGGCCTCCCGGGCAAGGCGCGGCTGACCAACGGCCGCACCGTCGACGGCCGCATCGCCTTCCTGGCGCAGGAGGCCGAACCCCAGACCCGCACCTTCCGGGTCGAACTGGAGATCAACAACCGCGACTTCAGCACGCCGGCGGGCGTCACTGCCGACGTCATCGTCACCCTGCCTCCGGAGCCCGCCCACAAGGTCTCCCCGGCACTGCTGACCCTGGACCGCGAGGGCAGGCTCGGGATCAAGATCGTGGACCGGGACAACAGGGCCCACTTCGTCCCCGTCGAGGTGATCGACGACGAGGCCGACGGCGTGTGGCTCAGCGGTCTGCCCTACGAGGCCCGCGTCATCACCGTCGGACAGGAGTTCGCCAAGGACGGCGAGGTGGTGCGCCCGGTTCCCGAGAAGCCCGCCGCCGGCGCGGCGAAGGCCGAGCCCGCGACATGAGCGCCACGCCGGCCCAAGGAGGCGGCCATGGGGGCGGCCTGATCTCCTGGTGCATTCATCGCGCCAGGCTGATCATCGCCATCCTCTGCCTGTTGCTGCTGGCGGGCATCGTCGCCTACCAGCAGATCCCGAAGGAGGCCGACCCCGACATCAACATCCCCAACATCTACGTCTCGCTGGCGCTGGAGGGAATCTCGCCGGAGGACGCCGAGCGGCTGCTGGTGAAGCCGATGGAGCAGGAGCTGACCGGGATCGAGGGCCTGAAGGAGATCAGCTCCACCTCCTACCAGGGCGGCGCCAACGTGCTGCTGGAGTTCCAGGCCGGCTTCGACGCCGACAAGGCCCTGGTCGACGTCCGCGAGAAGGTCGACCTGGCCAAGCCCGAGCTGCCGGAGGACGCCGAGGAACCGATCGTCAAGGAGATCAACCTCAGCCTCTTCCCGGTGGTCGTGGTCAGCCTCTCCGGCCAGGTCTCCGAGCAGAGCCTGGTCGCCACCGCCGAGCTGCTGAAGGACCAGATCGAAGGCATCCCCGACGTGCTGGAGGTGGAGATCGGCGGCGACCGCGAGGACGCCATCGACCTGATCGTCGACCCGGTCAGGCTGGATACCTACGGCCTGGAGATCCTGGATCTGGCCCAGGAGGTCGAGCGCGGCAACCGCCTGGTCGCCGCCGGCTCGCTGGACAGCGGCGCCGGCCGCTTCCCGGTCAAGGTGCCGGGCCTGATCGAGACCTACGACGACCTGATCAACATGCCGGTGAAGAGCGACGGCAGCTCGGTCCTGACCCTGGGCGACCTGGTTCAGGTGCGGCGCGGCTACAAGGACCCGCTGACCTTCGCCCGGGTGAACGGCGAGCCGGCGGTGACCCTCGAGGTCTCCAAGCGCATCGGCGCCAACATCGTCGAGACCATCGACGAGGTGCGCCGCATCGTCGAGCTGGCCAAGCCGAACCTGCCCGAGGGCATGACCATCTCGATCAGCCAGGACAAGTCGGCCGACATCAGCCGCATGCTGACCGACCTGCAGAACAACGTGCTCTCCGCCGTGCTGCTGGTGATGATCGTCATCGTCGGCGTGCTCGGCTTGCGCTCCGGCCTGCTGGTCGGCGTCGCCATTCCGGGCTCCTTCCTCACCGGCATCCTGGTGCTGGCCGCCGCCGGCCTCACCGTTAACGTGGTGGTGCTCTTCAGCCTGATCATGGCGACCGGCATGCTGGTCGACGGCGCCATCATCGTGGTCGAGTATGCCGAGCGCCGCATGTCGGAGGGCGCCGGCCGCGCCCAGGCCTTCACCGAGGCGGCCAAGCGGATGAGCTGGCCGATCATCACCTCGACGGCGACGACGCTCTCGGCCTTCCTGCCGCTGGTCTTCTGGCCGGGCGTGGTCGGCGAGTTCATGAAGTACCTGCCGATCACCCTGCTGGCCACGCTCTCGGCCTCGTTACTGATGGCGCTGATCTTCGTGCCGACGCTGGGCGCCGCGCTGGGACGACGCGAGCGCCAAAGCGAGGCGGTCGAGGAGGTGGACCAGACCGAGGCCGACAGCCGCGTCGACCTCTCCCAGATCAAGGGCGTCACCCGGGTCTACCTCAACACACTGGCCTTCTGCCTGCGCCACCCGACGAAGATCGTGGCACTTGGCATCGGCATCCTGATCGGCGTCCAGGTGCTCTACGGTGCCTTCGGGCGCGGCGTCGAATTTTTCCCCGACATCGAGCCGGACAACGCCGTGCTGCAGATCCACGCCCGCGGCAACCTCTCGATCTGGGAGCGCGACAGCCTGATGCGCGAGGTGGAAGCGCGGATCTTCGAGCTGCAAGCCGAGCGCGGCGAGTTCCACACGGTCTACGGCACCACCCAGGCCAACTCCGGCACCCGCAGCGACGAGGCCGAGGATATCATCGGCACGGTGAACCTCGAGTTCGTCGACTGGTTCAAGCGCCGCCCCGCCAACGAGATCCTGCAGGACATCCGCGAGCGCACCGCGGACCTGGCCGGCATCCACGTCGAGACCCGCAAGCAGGAGGCCGGCCCACCGGTCGGCAAGCCGGTACAGGTGCAGATCTCGGCCCTCAATCCCGCGCTGCTGGCCCCGGTCGCCGACGAGATCGTGGCGACGATGCAGCAGCTTGGCGGCTTCGTCGACATCGACGACGGCAAGTCGGTTCCCGGCATCGAGTGGGTGCTGGACGTGGACCGCGAGGAGGCCGCCAAGTACGGCGCCGACATCGCCCTGGTCGGCGCCTACATCCGCATGCTGACCAACGGCATGATCGTCACCAACTACCGCCCCTACTGGGCGACCGACGAGGTCGACGTGCTGCTGCGCCTGCCGGAGGACTACCGCCACCTGGCGCAGATGGACCGGATCCGCATCGAGACGCCGATGGGCAGCGTGCCGATGTCGAAGTTCGTGACCCGTAAGGCCGAGCCCAAGGTCTCGCTGATCCGTCGCGTCGACGGCTATCGCACCATCACGGTCCGCGCCGACGTCGGCATCGACCCTGCGACCGGCGAGCCCTACCTGGTCGCCGACAAGATCGTCGAGCTGGGCCAGGCGCTGGCCGACAAGGCGGTGCCCAACGGCGTGCTGGTCGAGTTCCGCGGTGAGCAGGAAGACCAGAACGAGGCCCAGGCCTTCCTCGGCCAGGCTTTCATGGCGGCGCTCTTCCTGATCGCGGTGATCCTGCTGGCGCAGTTCAACTCCTTCTTCTCGGTGACTCTGATCCTCACCTCGATCGTCATGTCGACGATCGGCGTCTTCATCGGCCTGCTGATCACCGACCAGCCCTTCGGCATCGTCATGTGCGGCATTGGCGTGATCGCGCTGGCCGGCATCGTGGTGAACAACAACATCGTGCTGATCGATACCTTCGATAGCCTGGCGCGCATCGGCGACGGCAGCCGCGAGAGCCGGCGCGAGGCGATCCTGCGCACCGGCGTTCAGCGCCTGCGCCCGGTGGCACTGACCACCATCACCACGGTGCTGGGCCTGATGCCGATGGTGCTGGCGGTCAACATCGACTTCTTCACCCGCAATGTCTCGATCGGCGCGCCCTCGACTCAGTGGTGGACCCAGCTCGCCACCGCCATCGCCTTCGGCCTGGTCTTCGCCACCCTCCTGACCCTGCTGTTCACCCCCTCGGCGCTGATGCTGCGCGAGAACCTCCGGGCCTGGCGCCGCCGGCGCCGGGCGCGCAAGCGGCCGAGCATCTACGAGGAGAACCCCGACGAGGACCTGCCCGACTGGCCGGAACTGCACCCCGACCCGCCCAGCGGCGTGCGCCCGGCGGCGGAGTAGCGCGTCAACCGCGTCCGAAGGCGCGCCAGGCCATCAGCACTCGGCCCAAGGTGGTCAGCAGGCAGAGCGCGGCAAAGACCCAGGCCAGGTAGGCAAAGAGCCACGGGAACAGCAGGCAGAGGGTGAAGAAGAGGATGGTCTCCGTCCCCTCGGCCAGACCGCCGAGGTAGTAGAAAGACTTTCGGCCCCGACGTGCGTGGGTCTCGCCGCGCTTGGCAGCCAGGATCGCGTAGGCGAGGAAGGTCGTGCCGGTCCCGGCGAAACTCAGCAGCAGGAAGAGCGCCGGGACCAGAGCCTCGGGCCGGGCCAGGGCGAAGGCCACCACCAGCGCGTTGTAGACGACGAAGTCGCAGACGATGTCGAGGTAGCCGCCGAACTCCGTCATGCCGCGCTGGCGAGCAACCGCCCCGTCCAGGCCGTCGGCCAGGCGGTTCAACGCCAGCAACAGGATCGCCGGGAGGTAGGCCTCCAAGGCCACCGCGACGCAGCCGGCGAGCCCGAAGGCGAAGCCCAGCAGGGTGACGCTGTTGGCCTCCAGCCCCAGGTGCGCGAGGCGCTTGCCCAGCCAGTCGAGGGAGGGGTCGATCACCGGCCGCACACGCGAATCGAGCATTGCCCTCCCCTTCGGCCGGTGGCTCAGGCTGCCATCCTACAGGCCCGCGCCCCTGGGCGGGAAGCCGAAGCGCCGGCGTTCAAGCGAGCGTGTCGGCCTGTGAGCCTGCCCTAGCCCTTGTTCAGGTCGGGCAACAGGAAGACCTGGCCGGGGTAGATCAGGTCGGGATCCCTGATCTGGCCCTCGTTGGCGGCGTAGATCGCGTGATAGAGGATGCCGCGGCCGTAGCTGCGCCGGGCGATGACCCAGAGCGAGTTGCCGGGCTGCACCACCACGAAATCCTCGTTATCCGGCACCGAGAGCGGGGCGACGCGGGCGAAGGGGGTCTCGACCCGGGCCAGCACGGCGCCCTTGGCGTCGACCAGGTCGGCGCGCAGGCGATGCAAGCCGGGGGCGATCGTGGTCTCGGGCGCGAAGACCCACTGTCCCTTGGCATTGGCCTCGATGCGGCCGAAGAAACGGTTATCCAGATAGATCTGGATCTCGGACCCGGCCGGCGCCTGGCCGGAGATGCGGACCTTCCCCTCCAGGTCGTAGTCGACCGCGAGGATGCGCAACGCGCCGCTTTCCAGCTGGGTGCGACCCGGCGCCTGCAGGACCTGCGTCGGCTCCGGGCTGGCCTCGGACTTGGGTGCCAACACCACCAGCGGCTCCTTCGGGCTCGCTTTCGGCAGGCTCGCGGTCTCGGTCTCCTCGACCGTCTCCGGCGCTTCCGGCTTGGGCACATAGACCACCAGGTCGTCCTGCGCCTCCCAGCGCTTGCCGTCCTCGGTCAAGGCTACCAGGCGCAGGACCCGGCTGCCCGGCTCCAGCGGCCGGTCGGGAATCATCACCCAGTTGCCGTCGAGGTCGGCCTCCGCCTCGCCGATCGTGCCCTTGTCGTCCTCCAGCACCACCTTGGAGTCCGGCGGCGCGCGCCCGGCGATGACGGCCGAACCATCGGGCTCTACCCGAACGATGTCGAAGGTCGGCGCCGTCTCCGGCGCCGCGGCTTCAGCGGGTGCGGCCGGGGCCGGCGCTGCCTCGCTGGAGGTTGTCGTCTCTGCCGGAAGCATTGCCACCTGAGGTTCGTCGGCGACTCCGCTCTCGGCCGTTACCGGGGTCGTGGTTTCAGGCGCCGTGGTTTCGGGGCCGGTGGTTTCGGGGGCGGTGGTTTCAAGGGCGGTGGTTTCAGGGGCCGCGGTCTGAGGAACGCTCTCGGCCGCCGTTTCCCTTTCAGGCTGGCCTTGCGGCTCAGCCGGCGCCGCGGGTTCCGTCGTGGCGACCGGAGTCACATCGCTCGGCTCGCCAGCAGACGGGCTCTCGCTCGGCGCTTTGGTCTGGTCTTGACTCGAGGCAACGGCGGTTTCCGTCGCTCCAGCCTCCTGCCGCGCCAGAGCGGCCTCGGCCGCCTCGGTCGTCTGCTCCGTCATGGACGCAGTCGTCTCGGCCGCCTCAGTAGCCGGTGCCGTCGTAGACGCGGTCGTCTCGGCCGCCTCGTTGGCCGGTGCCGTCGCAGACGCGGTCGTCTCGGCCGCCTCGCTGGCCGGCGCCGTCGTAGACGCGGTCGTCTCGGCCGCCTCGCTGGCCGGTGCCGTCGCAGACGCGGTCGTCTCGGCCGCCTCGCTGGCCGGCGCCGTCGTAGACGCGGTCGTCTCGGCCGCCTCGCTGGCCGGTGCCGTCGTAGACGTGGCCGTCTCGGCCGCCTCGCTGGCCGGCGCCGTCGTAGACGTGATCGTCTCGGCCGCCTCGCTGGCCGGTGCCGTCGTAGACGTGGCCGTCGCTGCGGTGCTCGCGGTCTCTCCGGCGGTGGTCGTGCCCGCTGGCGTCGCCGCCTCGGTCTGATCGGCCAGGTCACGAGCCGTGCTCTCGGCAGCGGGTGCCGCTTCGGTGCTTTCGGTCGCTACCGGGGCGGGCGTCTCCACCGCTGCAGCAGCGGTCTCTTGCTTGGTCTCGGGCGGGGCCACTTCGCTTGCCTTGGCATCGGTCGCGGTCTCGCTCGCTTCCGCCGTCTCTGCCTCGCTGCCGCTCTTTGGCTGCGCAGAGTCCGCGGGGACCTGAGCGCCCTCGCTGGCGAGGGCCGCCTCCGCGTCCCCTGTCGTGGCCCCCTCCTCCGCCTTGTCGGCTGCTTCACCGCCGCTCGTCGCCGCGGTTTCGGGCTGGGTCTCTTCGGCGCTCGCCGTCTCCGCGGGGGCCGGCTGGCTTTCCTCGGCTGCCGGGGCAGTCGTGACCGTGGTATCGGACTTTGCCGTATCCGCCGTCGGCGTCGCCTCGACCGTTTCCGCCTTCTCACCTTCGCTGCTGGCGTTTGCCTCGGCCTCGGCGGCTGTCTCGGTGGCGACCTGGGCCGCCCCACTTTCCGGAGCCGCCGCGGTCTGCGTTGCGCTCGGCGCCTCGGGCTTGGGCTGCCGGGCCAGGTAGAGGCCGTATCCGGCCATGCCGGCGATCAAGAGAGCAACGAACACGTAACGCAAGGTCGGAGACTTTCTTTCTCTATCGACGTCGATGAGGGCTAGGAGGCCGATTCTGAAGGAATTCTGGACCTCCACCCGCCAAGTGCCAGACTGCAATGAAATAGTAAAGCATGACCTCGCCCTTTGTTAGCCGCCGGGCAAGGCGTTTCGCCACCGGATGCACCTCTCCCGAGGACTGCGGCATCAGAGCTACAGGTGCGAGCGCGCCGACACTGGGTTAGACTGAGCGCCCGACCATCCAGGAAGGCGACCCATGGCGAGCTGGCCCGGCAGTATCTGTGTCTTCTGCGGCGCGTCGCGCGACTTGCCGGCCCGACACCTGTCACTGGCCCGACGGCTGGCCCGCGTGCTGGTCGCCGAGGAGGTGACGGTGATCTACGGCGGCGGCAAGCAGGGCTTGATGGGCGCGCTGGCCGACGAGGTGATCGCGGCTGGCGGCGAGCTGATCGGTATCATCCCCGAGTTTCTGGTGCGGGTGGAGGTCGCCCATCCGGGCGTCGAGCACATGCTGGTGGTGGAGAGCATGCACGCCCGCAAGCGCCTGATGGCAGAGCGCTCCGACGCCTTCTGCGTGCTGCCGGGCGGCATCGGCACCCTGGAAGAGGCGGTGGAGATGATGACCTGGGGGCAGCTCGGCCTGCACGCCAAGCCGCTGGTCTTCCTCGACCCCGACGGCTTCTGGGACGACCTGGAGCGCCTCTTTCTCGCGATGCAGCGCCAGCACTACCTGCGGGTCCCGACCGAGCAGACGCTCTATCGCGTGGCCGATGCGGAAGCGGTACTGGACTGCCTGCGCGCGATCCGCCCGGAGGTGACGCCGGAGCTGCTGCAGCGCGGCTAGCCTGCCGCTAGTCCGCCGCTAGCCTGCCGTGCGCGCATGCGATCTTGCACCGCAGCAAAAGGCTGCTATGGTCCGGCCGCACAGGCCAGACAACGGTATAAGGACGGACTTCCGCCATGGCGAAGATCAAGGTGAAGAATCCCATCGTCGAGCTCGACGGCGACGAAATGACCCGGATCATCTGGGCGATGATCAAGGAGAAGCTGATCTTCCCCTACCTCGACGTGAACCTCGACTACTACGACCTCAGCATCGAACATCGCGACGCCACCGACGATCAGGTGACGGTGGATGCCGCCAACGCCATCAAGAAGTACGGCGTCGGCGTCAAGTGCGCGACCATCACCCCGGACGAGGCCCGGGTCGAGGAGTTCGGGCTGAAGAAGATGTGGCGCTCGCCCAACGGCACCATCCGCAACATCCTGGGCGGCACCATCTTCCGCGAGCCGATCATCATGGCGAACGTGCCGCGCCTGGTACCGGGCTGGACCCAGCCGATCATCATCGGCCGTCATGCCTATGGCGACCAGTACCGCGCGACCGACTTCGTGGTGCCGGGCAAGGGCGAACTCACCATGACCTTCAAGGGTGAAGACGGCACGACCATCGAGCACAAGGTCTTCGACTTCCCGGGCGGCGGCGTCGCCATGTCGATGTACAACCTCGACAGCTCGATCCGCGACTTCGCGCACGCCTGCCTGAAGTACGGCCTGCAGCGCAAGGTGCCGGTCTACCTCTCGACCAAGAATACCATCCTCAAGGCCTACGACGGCCGCTTCAAGGATCTCTTCCAGGCGATCTACGAGCAGGAGTACGAGGCCGAATTCAAGGCCGCCGGCATCTCGTACGAGCACCGCCTGATCGACGACATGGTGGCCGCGGCGCTGAAGTGGTCGGGCGGCTATGTCTGGGCCTGCAAGAACTACGACGGCGACGTGCAGTCCGACACCGTGGCCCAGGGCTTCGGCTCGCTGGGTCTGATGACCTCGGTGCTGATGACCCCGGACGGCAAGACCGTCGAGGCCGAGGCCGCGCACGGCACGGTCACCCGCCATTACCGCGAGCACCAGAAGGGCAAGGCGACCTCGACCAACCCGATCGCCTCGATCTTCGCCTGGACCCGCGGCCTCACCTTCCGCGCGCTGCAAGACGAGACCCCCGAGGTTGGCGAGTTCGCCCAGACCCTGGAGAAGGTCTGCGTGGAGACGGTGGAGAGCGGCTTCATGACCAAGGACCTGGCGCTGCTGATCGGCGAGGAGCAGAGCTGGCTGACCACTGGCGAGTTCATGGACAAGCTGGACGAGGGCCTGAAGAAGGCGATGGCCTAACCAGCACACGAGGGGCGAAGGCCCCTCCTTGCCATGGCTTTCGAGAGGCCGCCGGCGTCCCGCGTCGGCGGCCTTTCTCGTTGCGGGTCTCCGTCCTTCAGACGGGGCGGTGCCGGATGGTCGTGAGCCGGGTGAGCAAACGCCCGATCCGGAAAAGCACGAGGCGGACGGCGACCAACGCGCCCTCGACCGCCAGCCGCAGCCGCTTGCCGCTCTGCCTCCCCGCCCCGCTCGCACAGGCCGCGTCCAGCACGTAGCGGCGGAGCAGTAGGGCGAAGTAGGCGTTGGCCAGCCCGGCGGGTAGCCGCGCACAGCCGTCGAAGACCTCCTCCAGGCGCGCACCCACCGCCCGCTGCAGGGCCGCTGAGCCGCGCGGCTCGCGAAACACCCGGACGGATGCCACATCGAAGAAGTCCCGGTCCAGCCACTTCGGCCGCGCCGGTGCCCGACCGAGACCGGGTTCGCGTGCCAGGCGCGCCGCTGCCGCCTGTTCACCGGCCAGCAGCAAGGTGACGAAGTGGGCTTGCAGGCGCCGGACCTTGGCCAATTCCAGCCGCCGCCGCGACAGTAGCAGCGCCCGTTCCGGCCGTGGCAGCACCAGGCGGGGCTGCGCGGGCGCCTGCGCCAGCCGGTCCAGGAAGCGCAGGCAACCCTCCAGATGCCGGTCGCGGTGGGCGTTGGTGGCGGAGCCTCCGTGCCAACGATAGGCCACCAGCGGGGCCTCGCCACAGCTCGCAGCGGACCAGCCGTCGCGCAGGATCTCGACCAGGTAGGCCCAGTCCTCGGCGTGGGCGATGCCCTCCGGGAACTGCGCCCGCTTCATCAGTGGCCGCTGGCCCATCAGCGTGGTCAGATGAAAGGGCATGGCATAGCTGCCGGCGAACCAGACCCGCGCCGACTGGCCGAAGGCCATGCCGAGGTCGCGGCCGGTCTCGTCGACGAAGACCGCGCGGCCACCGCAGAGGACCTCTCCGGACTCGGCCAGCAGTGCCAGGCGCCGCGCGAGCGAGTCCGGCAGCATGATGTCATCGGCGTCGGCGAAGCAGAGAAAATCGCCGCGAGCGGCCTCCATGCCGCTGTTCCTGGCCACCGACACCCCGCGGTTAGGCTGCTCGATCACCCGGATACGAGGATCGCGCGCCGCGGCGGCCGCGAGGATCGCCGCGCTGCCGTCGCTGGAGCCGTCGTTCACACAGATCAGCTCGAAATCGCTGACCGACTGGCTGCGGATGCTCGCCAGCGCCTCGCCCAGGTAGCGTTCCGCATTGTAGACCGGCATGACAATGCTGATCGTTGGCAGGGACGCCTCGGCCCCTGTCGGCGGCGGCACCGCATAGGGGCGAAGACAGGCCAGCCCCAGACTGTCGAAGCAGTGAAAGCGCAGCCCCCTGGCAGAGAGGAACAGCAAGCGCTGATCCACCGCCTCCAGCAGGGCCGGCTTCAGGTCCCGCAGGCCCCAGGCAGCCGGGTCGAAGCCGACGCGCCCACCGGATGGCGACCCGACGGACGAGAGGCAATGCGCCAGCAACGCGAAGACCGCAGTGAGCAGCGGATGGTCCAAAGGGTGGTTGCGGCAGAGCGCCTGCCAGGCCGCATCGCCCGTGCCCGCTACCACGACCCGGTCGGCTGCCTGACCAAGGTCGAGCCCGGCGGCCTGCCGGGCGCTCAGGACCAGGCGGCAGCCGCTGCCGAGCAGAGGCTCACCGATCAGCGCAGCAAGGTCCTCGACCGGCCGGCCCTGCCGATCGAAGGGGAGCAGCAAGCGCGTGCCGGCCGCCGGCGCTGCCGCAGTGCCCGCGTGCCAGAGCCTCAGGTCGAACCGCGGCGGCAGCGAGGGATCCGCGGCGCGCTCGGCCAGCCAGTCGGCGAGACGCTCGAACGAGAGCAGGCTTTCGCCGCCCGATCGGCCTTCGCTCACGCTGCGTCGTCCATGTCCTGATCCTCGGCCCTTGGGCAGAGCCGTCCTCCACTTGCATCCCTCTCCAGCGCAGGTAGGCCTTTGGGCCGCGCGCCGCTCCCTACATAGCGAAACGCCACAGTGTTGCAATTGCCAAAGCCGGAGCCCGCCATCGTCGGCAGGAGGCCCCTGCCCCCGGAACCGCCGGAGAAATCGCTCTGCGATAGCAGCCTGGCCTTCTACGCCCCTTGCTCCCTTGACCGCTCTACCCCATCTTATCCGACGCGAGGTTGCAGAGCGGAAAGCGTCCCCTCCGAGTCTCCGATCATCTCTGTCGGCGCCTTTCTGGCCTGACCTGCAGTTCAACCACCTTTTTCGACAATCGTGAGCGCTACACAGCTTGCCATCCAGATCAGGCCGCCGGGCGGACGGCTCTTCGGCCCTGCCGTGTGGGTCACTTGGCCCCTGACAGCGGGGGAACCGGCGTCCGACTACCAGGATCTGCGCCTGCCCGACCTGACGGCCAAGGGCAGGGCGGAATGGATCAGGTCGGGCGACGAGACTGCAGTGCTGGCACGGGCCCAGCGCTTTCTCGACAAGCCGCCGGACGATCGGACCAGGGCCTTCCTCTCGCTGCCCAGCAACCTGCTCGACGAGGCCCTCGCGGAGCGACTGAGGACCCTGATCCGGACCTATCCGACAAGGCTTCGCCTCGGCGTGACCCTGCTGCGCCAGGACGCAGCATTGCTGGCCGGCTATGGCCAGGCGGTGATCGAGGGCTATGGCCTCGACTTCCAGGCCTGGTGTGAGGCCCCGGCGATCCGGGCAGCGGTCGACTACCCCCTGCTGTTCGAGCGCCTGGACGCGCCGGCGAACGATATCGTCCAGTGCAGCGAGGATGCACTGGGTTTGCGGCGCAGCCTGCGCGGCCTGCTGCTCCCGGCACTTTCGACCGAGCGCGCCGAGGCCATCGACCGGCAAGCGCCGCGCTTCATCGAGCCCGCCGGGCTCTCGTTCCTTGCCCGTCTGATGGCCGGGGGCCTTGCGACCAAGGACCGGAACGCGCGGCGCGACCTGCAATCGGTCACCACCTTTCTGCGCGAGGCGCGGAGCGCGCCGATCGAAGGGCTGCGCATCCCGCTGCCGGCACGGCTTCGAGAGACCCTCGAGAAGGACAACGAGCGCCTGTCGGCTCTCTGCGGCGCCAAGCTCCGGCTGCCCGAGAGTCCCGGCGGCCCGGAGAGCGGCGACGCCAAGGAAGACGACCATTGTAACGCCATTTTTCTCAGCTATTTGCAGCATCTAGGTAAAGAGGTGCTGGAGCGCGAAGAGGCTCTGGGCCGCCTGCAAAACCTAGAGGGGCACTGACTCCACCCTTGATGCTTCGCTCCCACTCTCCCTGTCGTTACGGAGTGCGCCACCACGGCCATGTTCAAGCGCTTCAGGCTTGACCGCTCCGGCAGCGAGCCTGCCGCCGGTCGTACGATCACCATTCATGTCGGCATGCCCAAGACCGGCTCGACGACGATCCAGCGCTTCCTCTACGCCAACCGCGATACGCTCGGCACGTTGGGCATCGCGCTACTGGACTGCTTCCAACAACCGAACAACGTCGGCCTCGCGTTCTACGCTCGCGACAAGAGCCGGTCCGGCTCCAGCGACCGGCGGTCCACGACCTACGGTCAGCAGGGGCTGGGCAGCCGGGCGGAGGTCGAGCGCTACCGCAAGGAGGTCCGGGCCAAGCTCGCGGCCGAGATCGAGGCCCTGCCGGTCTCCGCACACAGCATCCTTCTCTCCTCTGAGCTCTGCGCCCGCTTCGACCTCAAGGCGATGCGCCGGCTGCGGGCCCTGTTCCGACCCTATGCAGCAGAGATCCGCATCGTCATCTGCCTGCGTCGGCAGCTCGACCTGCTGCACAGCGCCTACAGCACCTCGCTGCGTAACGGTTTCGCCGGGACCTTTGCCGAGCATGTCGAGCGCGACGCCGGGGCCGACTACCTGGACTATGACCGCAAGCTGGCGCTCTGGGCCCGGGTCTTCGGCCGGGACAGGGTTTCGGTCGCGCTCTATCGCAACGACCTCTGGCCCGACGGCGATCTGGTCCACGAGTTCTGCGACAAGGCCGGGATTCCCTATCGCCAGTCCTTCGTACGGCCGGACAGCGCCAACAAGTCACTGGACCACCGCGTGCAGGGCTTCCTCGAGCAGGTGAACCGCATCTATCCGACGGAGCCGAGCCAGGGCGACTTCGCCGGTTGGCGCTTCCTCACCTCGGCACTGGCGCGCGGCGACTACTCCGGACTGCCGCGCCGCGAGACGGCCCCGGTGCCGAAAACCATCGTCGCGCGTTTCGAGCGCTCTAACGAGCGGGTTCGGCGCCGCTGGTTCCCGGACCTCCCCGCGCTCTTCCCCGCAGAAGGCGATGGCCGAGCCGCGGAGGCCGCCCGCGATCCCGGCGCGCAGGTGGTCGCCGCACTGATGGTCGACGCGATCGAGCGCGCCCTCGACCGACGCGACGTCCTGGACCAGCGAATTGACCAGGCGCGGCAAGGCTGATGCCCACCTCGGACTTGCGAAGATTCCCCGCAAGCCTTCAAGGGTTAAGGCGCGGGCAGCGGCCACGACGGGAAAAATCGGCAGCCGCGCTTGCCTTGCGAAGAGTTTACATCGGTCGAGAGCCTGTGAGAGAAGCCCTCTGTTCGCATCCGAACCCACCAGATAGAGAGAAAGCGATGTCCCTTTCCAAGTTGCTGAGAAGCCTCGCGGCCGCCGCCCTGCTTCTGCCCCTCCTCAGCCTGTCTCCCAGCGCGCAGGAGATCACCGACCCGGAAAACACGCTGGTCCTCGAGCTGAAGGACGGAACCGTCCTGATCCAGATGCTGCCCGATCGTGCGCCGCAGCACGTGGAGCGCATCAAGACCCTGACCCGCCAGGGCTTCTACGACGGCCTGAAGTGGCACCGCGTGATTGACCGTTTCATGGCCCAAACCGGCGACCCGACCGGCACCGGACGCGGTGGCTCCGACCTGCCCGACCTGATCGACGAGTTCAACCTGGAGCTCTTCACCGAGGGTGCGGTCGGCATGGCCAAGACCTCGGCGCCCGACAGCGCCAACAGCCAGTGGTTCATCTGCACCGCCGACTGCCAGCACCTGAATGGCCAGTACACCCTCTGGGGGCGCGTGATCGACGGCATGGACGCGGTCAAGAAGATCAAGAAGGGCTACGGCTCCGGCGGCATGGTCAGCAACCCCGACCGCATCATCAGCATGAAGGTGCTGGCCGACACACAGTAACCGAACGACCCCGAGAACGATCGATAGGAACGAGTCTATGACCGAGATCAACGACCCTGAGAACCACCTGGTCCTGGAGCTGCCGGCCGGCAAAGTGACCATCCGCCTGCGCCCCGACCTGGCGCCCAAGCATGTCGAGCGCATGAAGCAGCTCGCCCGCGACGGCTTCTACGACGGCACCGTTTTCCATCGCGTGATGGACGGCTTCATGGCCCAGGGCGGCGATCCCACCGGGACCGGCACCGGCGGCTCCTCCTACCCCAACCTGCCGGCCGAGTTCACCAAGGAGCCTTTCGTTCGCGGCACCTGCGGCATGGCCCGCTCGCAGATGCCGAACAGCGCCAACAGCCAGTTCTTCATCTGCTTCGCCGACGCCCGCTTCCTCGACGGCCAGTACACCGTCTGGGGCGAGGTGACCGAGGGCATGGAGGCGGTGGACGCGCTGGCCAAGGCTCCGGCGCACGACCGCTCCGGCATGGTTCCGAACCCGGACAAGCTGCTCTCGGCCAAGGTCGCGGCTGACGCCTGACCGCGCGGTCGAGAACGCGATGGCAAGGGGCGGCCCCGCGCAAGCGGGCCGCCCTTCGCTTTTCAGGACCGAGCGAGGCGCCGCGCACGCCACAGGTCGAGCAGCCCTTCGATCACCGCGGCGACCGCGATCAGCAGGATGCCCGCGACCTCGCGCAGCCCGAAGGGCTCGTCGGTCAGCAGCGCCGCCAGCAGGATGCTGACCCCGATCTCCGACATGTAGATGATGCTGACCAGGCCTGGGTTCAGCACCGTCGCGCCGTAGATCGCCGCCGCCGCCCCCGGCATCAGCCCCAGGAACACGAAGACCGCGATCCAGGGTATGACGTCGGCCACCTGGGCCTGGGCCGGCGCTGCCGGCTCCAGCACCAAGGCCGCGATCAGCATCGCCGTGCCGCTCCAGAAGAAGAAGGACAGCGCGTAGTCGACGGGCGCCACCTTGGGCCAGGAAAGCATCATCAGCGAGCCGATGACGAAGAGCAGGCCGGAGGCCAGCGCCAGCCAGTCGCCGACGTTGCCGGGCAGCGGCGGCCAGCCCTCGCCGCCCAGGATGATGGCCGCACCCGAGAGCGCCAGCACCATCGAGGCCCAACGCACCGGCGTGATCGGATCGCGCAGCACCAGGCGCGCCAGCACGAAACCCCAGACCGGCGCCAGGTAGTAGAGCAGCACCGCGGTCGCCACCTGGGTATAGAGGAAGGCTGCAGCATAGATCGCCATCGCCGTACCCAGGCAGAAGCCGGCGAGCTGCTGGCGCCAGCCGTTCGCCAGGGTCCGACGCCAGCGCCACAGCAGGAAGGGGACCGCACCCACGCTGGCCACGGCATAGAGCAGCGCCACCGCCCAGAGGCCGGTGATGCCGGCCGCATCCAGCTCGCGCACCGGCACCCAGAAGGTCCCCCAAAGCAGACCGCCGTAGAGCGATGCCAACTTGGCCCAGGTCGTTCGGCTCATCCCCTCCCCTCATGTCGCCGCGCCGAATAGCGGGCCACCGGGGCCCGTCTGTGACGCGCAGTCTCTATAGATGTGATACCATCGAATGCCTTGGGACTTGTCGTCTCAGACAACATGCGTAACCATTGGTGCAGACGAGGCCCTTTGCGGCGCGGCACAGACGGTGCCGTCGTCTTCGTGGAACAGGGCTTCACTCCGGAAGCAGGAGGACCCAGGCAACCATGTCATCAGACCATCACAACCGACCGCTCACCGACGTGGAACTCCGCGTCAAGGCGCTGGAATCGCTTCTGGTTGAGAAGCAGCTCATCGACCCGGCCGCTGTCGACAGCCTGATCGAGACCTACGAGAAGAACGTCGGCCCGCGCAACGGCGCCAAGGTCGTGGCCAAGGCCTGGACCGACCCGGCCTATCGCGAGCGCCTGCTGGCCAACGGCTCGGAGGCGATCGCCGAGCTCGGTTTCTCCGGCGTGCAGGGCGAGGACATGGTCGTCGTCGAGAACAGCGAGGGCGTGCACAACGTCGTCGTCTGCACCCTCTGCTCCTGCTATCCCTGGCCGACCCTGGGGCTGCCGCCGGTTTGGTACAAGTCGGCCCCTTACCGCGCCCGCGTGGTGCGCGACCCGCGCAGTGTGCTGGAGGAGTTCGGTGTCTCCCTGCCGGAGGAGACCGAGGTGCGCGTCTGGGACAGCAACGCCGAGCTGCGCTACCTGGTCCTGCCAGAGCGCCCAGCCGGCACCGAGGGCATGAGCGAAGAGGCGCTGGCCGACTTGGTCACCCGCGATTCCATGATCGGCGTCGGCCTGCCGAAAACCCCCTGATCCCCTCGAGAAGGAGAGAGCGATGAACGGCGTACACGATCTCGGCGGGATGGACGGGCTGGGCCCGATCAACCCGGAGCAAAACGAGCCGGTCTTCCACGAAGACTGGGAGCGGCACATGTTCGGCGTGATGATGACCTGCTTCGCCGGCGGCAACTACAACGTCGACGAGTTCCGTCACGCGATCGAGCGCATGGGCGCGCCCGGCTATCTCAACACCAGCTACTACGAGCACTGGCTGCACTCGGTCGAGACCCTGATGGTCGAGAAGGGCAAGATCACCGAGGCTGAGATCGAGGCCCGCATGGCCGAACTGGCGAAGGAGAACGCCTGATGCTGACCGCTGATATGGTGCCGGGCCTGGTTGCCACCGGCGCCTCCGCCCGCGTCGACGAGGACGTCCCGGCCCGCTTCAAGGTGGGCGACCGGGTGCGCGCCCGCAACCTCAACCCGCTTGGCCACACCCGCCTGCCGCGGTACATCCGCGGCCACGTCGGCGTGGTCCAGCACCACCACGGCGTCTTCGTCTATCCCGACACGGCCGCGCACGGCGCCGGGGAGAAGCCGCAGAACGTCTACAGCGTGCGCTTCGAAGCCAAGGAGCTCTGGGGTGATGCCGCGCCGGGCAAGGACGCGCTCTACATCGACCTCTGGGACGACTACATCGATCCGGCCTGACCCACGATGCGCAGCCCCCCCAACGATCCGCGCATGCCCCGGATTCCGCAGGACGGCGACCGGCCGGTCTTCAAGGAACCCTGGGAGGCGCAGGCCTTCGCCATGACCCTCTCGCTCTACGACCAGGGCCACTTCGAGTGGAGCGAGTGGGTCGACCACCTCGCCGCAGAGATCGCCGCCGCCAAGGCGGCCGGCGATCCCGACCTGGGCGACCGCTACTACCACCACTGGCTGGCCGCGCTGGAGAAGCTGGCCGCCGCCAAGGGCCTGACCTCGGTCACCGAGCTGCTGGCCCGCAAGGAGGAGTGGCGCGAGGCCGACCACCACCGCGACTTCGGCGCCCCGATCGAGCTGGGCCACAAGCACTGAGCTGGGGTTCTGAGCGGAGGACTATGGGTGCGCAGGACGGCGCCCTACGCGCGGAGAGCGTCCTGCACCCTGGCGGACGCTCCCCCAGACTGACCTGACTTCGACTGGGCGCTTCGCTCGGCGCCCCGTTCCCAGTCACCCCTCCATTGCGGAGAGCGCCCGCTGCAGGTCCGGAAGCGCCGCCTCTTGCTGGAGGCGCTTACCTTGCGCAAGCAGGCGCTCGATCTCGGCGGCAAGCGCCGGGCCTCGTTCGCCGCGGCCCACCCGTGCCAGGGCCAGGCCACGCTCGGCAATGAAGAGCGGAGTCACCATCTCAGGCTCCGGGCAATAGTCACGCAGGGCGGCGGCGTGGTGTGCTGCCTGATCGTAGTCGCCTTCCCTGAGGCAGGCGTCGATGGCATTGCAGCGGAAGAAGATGTGGTTGTGGCTGATCGAGCCCTCGGCCAGCATGCTCTCCGCCTCGGCCATGGCGGCCTGCCGTTCGGCCGGATCGTCGGTGACCAGGACCAGCATCCCCAGGATGGAGGGGCCCATGTAGGCCGTCCCGATCTCGCGGGTGATCGCCATGGCGTTCCGAACGCGATCGAGTTCCGTCCCCCGACCGCCCTGTAGGTACTCGATCTCCGCCATGAAGCACTCCGCTTCCACCACGAAGCGGCGCGCACCGAGGGTCTCGGCAAGCTCGGCCGCCTTGCCGGCGTGCCGATAGGCCTGCTCCAGATCCCCCATGGGCTTGTAGCAGATATAGGCGGCGTGATGACCGATCATCTCCGCCCGGGAATGGCCGACGCGCCGCGCCGCCTCGATCGACTCCAGTGCCAGGGCGAGCGCCGCTCGTACCGGGCCGCAAGAGTGGGCCGTGATCGCCACCATCGGCAGGTTGGCCACCTCGATCCGGCCGAAGCCGTGCTCGCGGGCGACGGCGACGCACTCGGTGAAGCGGCCATGGGCGCTATGGTAGTGCCCGTGGAGGTATTCAGCGTCGGCCAGCCCGCCCAGCGCCGCCGCTTCAAGCTCTGCCAACCCCGCCTGCCGGGCCAGCTCCAAGGCCTGGCCATGCTCCCGCAGACAGCCCTCGATATCGCCCTGAGGGAACAGCAGGTTGCCGCGCAGGAAATGCGCCCGCGCGGCCTCGGCGACCAGGCCGTCCCGTGCCGCAATGGCTTCGGCGACGGCCAGGTCTTCCAGGGCGCCGGGCAGATCGTCGGTGATCCGCTTGGCCCCGGCGAGACCGAGCCGGGCTTGGCAGCGTGCCCGATCCTCCCCCGCCAAGGCCAATGCCTCCTCGAACGCGACCCGCGCCGCTTCGGGCGCGCCGCTCTCCTGGTAGGCCTCGCCCAGAGCCAGGTCGAGCGCGACCCGATCCGCCGGGTCCTCTGCCAGGTCCTTCCCCCTCGCCAGGAGCTCGGCGGCCCGGTGCGCGCGATAGCTGGCCATTTCCAGGTTGGCCGCCTGCAGGTAGGCACAGGCAGCGGCCGGGTCTCCCGCGCGCTCCAGATGCTCGGCGTGGAGCACCAGGTCGCCGTCTTGGAAGAAAGCCGCCGCCTTGCCGTGGAACTGCCGCCGGGCCGGGGTGAGGATCGATTCGTAGACGCCATCACGGATCAGGGCGTGCGCGAAGAGGTAGTCCTCGCCTTCCGGCCGGATAAGCTGGTGGCGCAGCAAGGCATCGCAGTCGTAGTCGGGCAGCTCGATCAGGTGCCGCAGGGCGCCGAGGGAAAAGTGCTGGCCGAGGACGGAGGCAGCTTGCAGCGCACGTTTGTCGAGCGCATCCAACCGGTCCATCCGGGCCAGCACCAGACTCTGGATCGAGCCCGGGACATGGCCCAGGGTCGAAGCCGAGGCGCTCTCGACCGCGTTCTGCAGAAGCTGCTCCAGGAAGAGGGGGTTACCGGCAGCGCGCTGCAGGCACTCGGCCAACCCGGGCTCCCCGGCGCGGGCGAAGCCGACCGCCATCTCGCGCGCCTCGCTGGCTCGGAGCGGCCCCAGATTGATGATGCTGACCGCCTGGTCGAGGCTGGCCGAACGCCAGGCGTCTTCCAGCGGATCGCCCTCCGGACGGGTCGTGGCCATCAGCGCCACCGGGTTCTCGGCAGCCGCGGCCATAACCGCGGCCAGGCACTGCAACGTGGTGGAATCGGCCCAGTGCAGGTCCTCGACCAGGATGAGCTGCGGCGCCTCCCGGCCGGCCCAGGCGACCAGGGCAGTCAGGAGCCGGCGCTGACCGGCGCGCCGCGCGGCCTCGTCCATGGCTTCGTAGAGCCGGCTCAGCACCAGCGGCTGCGGCAGGTCGAGCAGATCGTTGAGGAAGACCCGCTCCTCCTCTCCGTAGGCTCCTTGGGCCAGGGCCGCGTCGGCAGCGCGTTCGCGCGCCT
Source organism: Rhodospirillaceae bacterium N.6G (assembly GCA_046233115.1). Lineage (GTDB taxonomy): Bacteria > Pseudomonadota > Alphaproteobacteria > Kiloniellales > JACOMY01 > JACOMY01. The sequence goes on from JBJXHM010000006.1 coordinate 211,272, forward strand.
CCCTGTCGCTGGAGGACGGCAGCCCCAGCAGGCTGCACAGCAAGGCCGGGATCGCTCCCTGCCCCTTGCGTGAGCCGAAGTCCAGCACCAGGCAGCGATGCAGGGTGAAGCCGAGCTGACGGGCGGCAAGCCCGACCTCTTCCGCCAGGCGGGTCTTGCCGATTCCGGCCGGCCCGCGCAGCAGGATGGTCTGGCCCTCGCCCCCTGCCGCCACCTCGGCGAGGATCGCCCGGCACTGTCCCAGCTCGGCGCGGCGGCCGACGAAGGGCGTGCCGCGCCCCTCTCCAATCGCTTGGCCGCTCGCGTCCAGGCTCCCCTCGACGCGCCAGATCGCAACCGGCCGGTCGATACCCTTCAGCGCCTGCGGCCCCAGGGCCACGGCCCGGAAGCGGCCTGAGACCTCGCGGTACAGGGCCTCCGAGATCAGCGTCTCGCCCGGACCGGCCAGCCCCTGCAGCCGCGCCGCCAGGTTCACCGAGTCGCCGATCACGGTGTACTCCCGGTGACTGTCGCTGCCGGTGCCGCCGGCCACGACCAGACCGCTGGCGATGCCGATATGAAGCCGCAGTCCGTCACCCGCCGGCAGCCGGATTGCGCGCGCCGCCTCGTGGATCGCCAGCGCCGCGCGCACCGCACGCTCCGCATCGTTGTGATGGGCGATCGGCGCGCCGAAGACCGCCATCACATTGTCACCGATGTGCTTGTCGATGGTGCCGCCGAAGTCCTCGACAATGCGGTCGGCGGATTCGAAGAAGCGGTTGAGCACCTGATGCATCGCCTCCGCGCCCAGGCGTTCGGAGATCTTGGTGAACGCGGCGATGTCGGCGAAGAGCACCGTGACCTGACGGCGTTCCCCCGCGTCTGCCGCAGTAGCCGCCTGGGTTGTCGGCTGGTCTGTCTCAAGCGCGCCGAGTCCGGCGATCGCCGCCAGCAGGCGCTTACGGTCGCCGAGCGCCGCAACGCCCAGTTCTCGCAAGTCCTGATCGCTGAGATCCGGCAGGACGTCCGCTCCGATCCGGTTCTCCGCGAAGGCCGGCGCATAGGCCTCGAGGCCTAGGGAGGCGAGCCAGGCGGCAATATCCATGGGTCCTGTGTTCCGTCTCAGAGCGATCCCTGCACCCTAGCATAAGGCGGGATGACTGGAGCAACAGGACGCCTAGTCCGACCGGTTTGTCGCCTGCCTCCTACGCTACGACGGTGAGCGACGAGATGCCCGCACCGTCGCTCAAGTCCTCTTGCCTGCCGGCAGAGCCGGGCTCACCGCGGAAGACCGACGCGGAAGTGACCTGAAGACGCCAACGGCGCTTCGTGACAAGGCTGCGAGGGTTTCAAAGACCCGAAGGTCCTGCGCTCGAAAGCCTGCTTGGGACCTGTCATCGATGGGCACACTTCCGTCCTCCGCTGCCGCAGCGGCACGGTGCGCTGCCTGGCGTCGGTCTCTGTCCTCGGCAACCTGAAGGGCCTGCGCCATTGCGCTTGCGGGCGTGATTTGAAAGATCGACATGGTCCGGCTCCCTAGCTCGTTCTCGTGGCGACCGACCTGCGAGGTCGGATTGCGGCAAGGCTAGGGCCCGGATCGAAACTGCCCGCCAAATGGCTGTGAAAAATTCGATAAATCGCGGGCCGCCGCGTTGTTGTCGGATCCCTCTGGGCGTAGGCTTATTCTGTGGGCAGACTGACGATACATGTTCTCGGTGGCTTCCAGGCCACTGGCGAGGACGGAGGTGTCATCAGGTTCCACACGCGCAAGACGGCTGCCTTGCTGGCCTACTTGGCGATGACGCCGGGCAAAACCTTCTCGCGAGAGCATCTGATGGCGCTGCTGTGAAGCGACCGCGGCGAGGCTCAGGCCAGCAATTCGCTGCGCCAGGCCTTGTCGCAGCTGCGCCGGGCGGTGAACCGGGACGCTGGAGAGCCCCTGATCATCTCTGCCAAGGGGATCGGGATCGACCCCGAACTAGCCGTCACCGATGCCGTGACCTTCGAGCGGTGACCTTCGAGCGGCTTGCCAAGGGAACGCCCGAAGAGCGACAGCGTTCGCTCGACTGCTATGGCGGCGATTTTCTCGCTGACTTCCAGACACGCGACAATGCCTTCGAAAACTGGCGCCGGCTGACCTCCGCGCGCTTCTCGTCGCTTGCCCTCGACACCTTCGACGCGCTGCTGGACGAGGCGATCACGCAGGCCGACTACGACGGCGCTTTCGATCTCGCGCAGCGTCTGCTCGGCATCGATCCGGCACACGAAAACGCGCACCGCGGCATCATGACGGCCCACAGCCGCAAAGGGCGCCGGGGTGCCGCCCTGCAACAGTACGAGATCTGCCGGGGCATCCTGCTGAAAGAACTAGGCGTCGAGCCGGAGGCGGAGACTGAGGAACTCCGACGATCCATTCTATCGGGCAAGCGGCAAACGCCGGCCCGCGCCGAACCTGCCAACACGATCGGCGTGCTCGCCTTCACGACGCGCGACGACGACATCGACACCCAGAGGTTGTCCTGCCGACTCGCTGCCTCATTGGCCATGGAACTGGGACGCTTCCGGTCGCTTTCCGTGGTCTCCGCCACGTCTTCGCTCAGGTTCGCAGGGAGCGACATCGATCTGCACGACATCGCCGACAGTCTCGACGTGCGCTATCTGGTCGAAGGCACGCTGGACCGATCCTGCAAGGCCTTGCAGGGCTTCGTGCGACTGATCGAACCGAGGTCGGGGCGCCTCATCTGGAGCGACCGCTTCGACGCCGAGGCAAAGGATGTCTTCGAGGTCATCGATAGTATCGTCCGGTCGATCGTCGCCCCGCTGGCGGTCCAGGTCGAAAACGAAGAGATCGCCGTTGCCAGGCGCAAGCCGCTGGCCAGCCTCGAGGCCTATGACTACTGGCTGCACGGGCTCAGCCACATGCGCGTCATCTCCGAGGAAGACGAACGGGCCGCGCAAGAGCATTTTCAGGCCGCAATCGACCTCGACCCCGATTTTGCCCGTGCTCATGCAAGCCTCGCCATGAGCCATTTCAATAGCTGGTCCTGGGCGGCCTGGGGCTCCTGGCACGCCGCGATCGAACGCGGCATCGAGGGCTCGAACCGGGCGCTCGCGCTCGACCCCTGTGATCACTGGCCTCATATGGTGCTCGCCGGCATGCTGTTGTTCCAACGCGACTTCGATAGGTCGAGGGCACACCTGGATCGTGCCCTCAAACTCAATCCCAACGACGCGGACCTGCTCGCGCAGAGCAGTATGATCCTGGCCTACCTCGGCGAAACGGAAGCAGGGATCGAGGCGGGTGTCGCTGCCATGCGCCTGAACCCCTTCTATACGGAGATCTATCCCTATGTCATGGACGTCGCATTCTGTCTTGTCGGCCGCTATGAGGAGGCGATTGACCTACAAAACCAAATCTCTAACGCAAGCATCCACGATCCCTCCTGGCGGATCGCCGTGCGTGTCCTGATGGGAGATCTCGATAGCGCCAAGAGACTTACGACCAAGTACCACGAAAACCTGCAAGGGCTGTGGCCGGGTGTGTCCTCGAGCAACGATCTGCGAGAGATCCTCGAGACCATCAATCCCTTCAAGCGCCAGGAGGACCATGATCGCTTCTTCGGCGCACTGGAGAAAGTCAGCGTTTTCGACGAGCCCTTTGGCGGCCTAGAACAGGATCAGCTCGCCATCTATACTCCCAGATAGGCTTCCCGCACCGCAGGGTCGGTCATCAGCGCCTGCGCCGGGCCGCCGGTGACGATGCGTCCGGTCTCCATGACGTAACCGCGGTCGGCAATCGCCAGTGCCGCCATCGCGTTCTGCTCGACCAGCAGCACGGTGATGCCGCGGCGCTTCAGGTCGGCGACCACGCCCAGGACCTGCTTCACCAGCAGGGGCGCCAGGCCCATCGATGGTTCGTCGAGCAAGAGGCACCGCGGGCGGCTCATCAGCGCCCGGCCGATCGCCAGCATCTGCTGCTGCCCGCCCGAGAGGCCACCGGCCGGCAGGTGGCGCTTCTCCCGCAGCACCGGGAAGAGCGCATAGACCTCGTCGCGGTCCTGGCCGACCTTGGCGTCGCTGTAGTGGAAGGCGCCGAGGCGCAGGTTGTCCTCGACCGAGAGGTTGGTGAAGATCTGCCGACCCTCCGGCGACTGCGCCAGGCCGAGCGGCACCCGGCGGTGCGCCGCCAGCCCGGTGATGTCCCGGCCGTCGAAGACGACCCTGCCCGCGGTCAGCGGCTGTAGGCCTGAGAGGCAGCGCAGCAGGGTGGTCTTGCCGGCCCCGTTCGCCCCCACCACGGTCACGATCTCGCCGGCCTCGACCTCCAGCTCGACGCCGTGCAGCACCTTGATCCGGCCGTAGCGGGTCTTCACACCCGAGAGGCTAAGCATGGCCCGCCTCCTCCTCGCTGCCCAGGTAGGCGGCGATCACCTTGGGGTCGCGGCTGACCTCGGCCGGCTTGCCCTCGGCGATCTTGCGGCCCTGGTCCAGCACCACGATGTGGCTGGAGATCTTCATCACCAGCTTCATGTCGTGCTCGACCAGCAGGATCGAGATGCCCTCGCCCGCCACCGCGGCGATCAGGCGGTCGATCTCCTCGGTCTCGACCGCATTGCAGCCCGCCGCCGGCTCGTCCAGCAGCAGCAGGCGCGGACCGGCCGCCAGCGCGCGGGCGATCTCCAGCCGCTTCAGGCCGCCGTAGGAGAGCGTGCCGGCCTCCAGGGCCTCCTGCCCCTCCAGGCCGACCTTGGCCAGGAGCGCGCGGGCCAGGCCCTCGGTCTCGCGGGTCTTGCGGCGGCTGGAGGCCAGGGACAGCAGGTCGGCCAGCAGCCGCGGCCTCTCGGCCAGGTGACGGCCGGTCATCACGTTCTCCAGCACGGTGAGCTGCGGGAAGATCTGCAGGTTCTGGAAGGTGCGGGAGAGGCCGCGGGCCGCCAGCCGGTGCGGGGCGAGCGCGGTCACCCGGTCGCCGCCCAGCAGCACCTCGCCCTGGTCCGGGCGGTAGAGGCCCGAGATCATGTTGAAAAGCGTGGTCTTGCCGGCGCCGTTGGGACCGATCACCGAGACGATCTCGCCGGCCGCGACCGAGAAGGAGACCCCATCGACCGCACGCAAGCCGCCAAAGCCGATGCCGAGTTCGCGCACCTCCAGGAGGCTCATGCCGCCCTCCCGCGCCAGCGCCGCTGCAGGCTCGGCACCAGGCCCTCGGTCATGAAGATCATCACCAGCATCATGATCAGGCCCAGCAGCAGGTGCTTGTACTCCTGGAACAGGGTCAGCGCCTGCGGCAGCGCGGTCAGCAGCACGGAGCCGAGGAAACCGCCGATCACCGAGCCGGCACCGCCCAGCACGGTCATGGTCACCAGCTCGATGGAATGGAGGAAGCTCGCCACCTCCGGCGTCACGAAGCCGTTCATCAGCGCCAGCAGGGAGCCCGAGAGCGAGGCGTAGACGGCCGAGACCACGAAGGCCTTCAGCTTGAAGAAGGCAACGTCGACCCCCAGGGTCTTGGCCGCGACCTCGGAATCGTGCAGCGCGCGCAACGCCCGGCCGCTGGGGCTGTGCTGCAGGTTCAACGCCAGCCAGGCGCCCACCAGGAAGACCAGGCCGCTGAAGTAGTACCAGAAGACCGCGGTCTTCAGCTTCAACCCCAAATCCTTCAGCAGGTCCTTCAGACCCAGCGCCTGCACCTGGATGCCGTCCGGGCCGCCGGTGAGCCAGGCCTCGTTGTTCAGCACCATGGCCACCAGAATGCCGAAGCCCAGGGTGGCGACCGCCAGGGTGTAGCCCTTGAGGCGCAGGATCGGCCGGCCGATCAGGAAGGCAACGAGGCCCGAGAGCAGCGCGCCGAAGACCAGCGCCAGGATCGGCGGCAGGCCCAGATGCTCCGGCGCCAGGGCGGAGGCATAGGCGCCGATGCCGGCGAAGCCGGCATGGCCCAGGCTCACCTGGCCGGCAAAGCCCAGCAGGATCACCAGCCCGGTCACCGCCAGGGCGTTGATGAAGATCAGCGCGAAGACCCGGTAATAGAAGGAGCTGGGAAAGAGCAGCGGCGCCAGCGCCACGATCAGCAGCAGGATCAGCAGGGTCCAGTGCTTGGCCGAGAGCCGCATGGCCTAGACTCGCTCCACCTGCTTGGCACCGAAGAGACCCTGCGGCAGGAAAAAGAGCACCGCCAGGATCACCACGAAGGCCGCCGCGTCCTTGTAGTCGGAGGAGATGTAACCGGCGGTCAGTGCCTCGGTGAGGCCGATGGCGAGCCCGCCGACCAGGGCGCCCGGCGGGCTGCCCATGCCGCCCAGCATGGCCCCGGCAAAGCCCTTCAGCGCCAGGCCGACGCCGACGTCGTAGGAGGTGAAGGTGATCGGCGTCACCAGGACGCCCGCCAGCGCGCCGATCGCGGCCGAGAGCGCGAAGCTGAAGGTCATGATGTAGCCGGTGTTGATGCCGACCAGCCGCGCCGCCAGGCGGTTGTTCGCCGTCGCCAGCACCGCACGGCCCATCAGGGTACGGGTGAAGAAGAGGTAGAGCAGCGCGAAGATCGCGGTGGCCCCGCCCAGCACCCAGAGGCTCTGCGGCAGGATGGTGGCGCCGCCGATGGCGATCGGCTCCTCGCCGCTGAAGGCCGGGATGCGGTGGAACTGCTTGTCGAAGATGATCTCGGCGCTGCCGCTGAGGAAGATCGAGGCACCTATGGTGATGATGATGAGCGCGATCACCGGGGCGCCGCGGGCCGGCTCGACGGCCAGCTTGTTGAGCGCGATCCCAACCACCACGGCGGCCAGGATCGCGGCCAGCGCGGCCAGCCAGAGCGGGGTGCCGGCCTCGTAGAGGATGGCGGTGCCCAGCCCGCCGATCATGACGAACTCGCCCTGCGCGAAGTTCACCACCTCGCTGGCGTTGTAGATCAGGGTGAAGCCCAGCGCGACCAGGGCATAGATGGCGCCGACGGTGACGCCGGACAGCAGGAACTGGAGGAGTTCGGCCATGGCACGCTCTCAAACACGAAGGACCCCCCCCCCTGCCCTCCGCAGATGCGAAGGACAGGGGGGTACGGAACCGTCAGTCGATCAGGACGAAGGTGCCGTCCTTGACCTCCACCATGCGGAAGGCGGAGAGGTCCAGGCCCAGGTGATCGGTCGGCGAGAAGTTGAACTCGCCGGTGACGCCGACGTAGCCGCTGGTCGCCTCCAGCGCGTCGCGGATCGCCGCCGGATCGTCAGAGCCCGCCTTCTCGATTGCCGCCTTCAGCATCTCGAAGGCGTCGTAGGCATAGCCGCCGAAAGTCGAGACCGGCTCTCCGGTCTCCTTCTCATAGGCCTGCTTGTAGGCCACCACCACCGCGCGCTGCGGGTCGTCGGCGGCCAGGCTCTCGGCAACCAGCAGGCTGGGGGCGGCCATTCGCACGCCCTCGGCCGCGTCGCCGGCCAGCTCGATGAAGGACTGCGAGGCCACGCCGTGCGACTGGTAAAGCGGCTGGGTCATGCCGAGCTGGCGGTAGTTGCGGGTGACCAGCGCCGGGCCCTGGCCGAAGCCGGGGTTCAGCACCGCCTCGACACCGGCGGTGTTCTTGATCTTGGTGAGCTGCGGGGTCATGTCCGCATCCTTCGGCCCGTAGGTCTCGTCGGCCAGCACCTTGATGCCGTAGTCGCCGACGATATCCAGGCACTGCTCGCGCATCGACTTGCCGAAGCCGCCGGTGCCGGAGATCAGGCCGATCTTGGCGATGCCCTGCTGCTTCATGTCCTCGAAGATCTTGGCGCAGGCCATGCGGTCGGTGTGCGGCGTCTTGAAGACCCAGGTCTTGACCGGGTCGATGATGACCACGGCACCGGCCAGCGAGATGAAGGGGATCTCGGCATCCTCGAAGATCGGCACCATCGCCATGGTGGCGCCGGTGGTGGAGCCGCCGATAACCGCGACCACCTCGTCGTCCTCGACCAGGCGGGTGGCGAAGGTCCGCGCGTTGTTGGGATTGGCCGCGTCGTCGTACTGGATCAGGGTCACGGTCTCGCCGTTGATGCCGCCGGCGGCGTTCACCTGGTCGACCAGCATCTTCAGGGTCTTGGCCTCGGGATCGCCGAGGAAGGAGGCTGGCCCGGTGATCGCCAGGGTCGAGCCCAGCTTGATCTCGGCCGCAGCCGGCTGGACGAAGGCGAAGCTGGCCGCGGCCAGCAGGACCGCGCTCGCGGTCTTAACCGAAAGAGACGTCATCTGTGCTGTTCCTCCACTGGGTGATTCTTGTTGGGGAAAAGTCTAGCGCCCGAAGGGCAGCGTGCGAAAGCAGGGCGCGCGAAAGCCGCCGGCGACAGCAGCCGTGCGGTCCTCGATGGATCTGCGGGATCTGATGGCGGAAAGGCCGGTCGAAGGGCGCCGGAGGCAGCCGGTCGGGCAGCGTCCTTGTGGCGCAGCATCTGCACGCTCATGGCCTCCTCGTCCCTGTCTTTTCCTTGTTGGACCTGCCTTATCGCGGCAGTGAGAAGATAATTGACCGACCGGACGGTTTATGCAAGAAGATTCTTTAAGGCTTCGCCCGAGCCCGGGAATCCGGCGCACTATTCGGACGCACGATCGGTAAGCAAGCCACGGAGGAGAGCGCAATGGAGAGCGAGACGATCCTGGTGGAAGAGGCCAACGGCCTGACCCGCCTGACCCTGAACCGTCCGGACAAGCTGAACAGCTTCACCACGGAGATGAACCTGGCGCTCAGGCTGGCGCTGAGCGAGGCGCAGGAGCGCTCCTCCTGCCGTGCCATCCTGCTGACAGGCGCCGGCCGCGCCTTCTGCGCCGGCCAGGACCTCAACGACCCGGCCGCCGCCCCGGGCGCGGATCTCTCCGAGGTGCTGGAGCACTACTTCAATCCGCTGATCCGGCTGATGCGCTCGATCGAGAAGCCGATCGTCTGCGCGGTGAACGGCGTCGCCGCCGGCGCCGGCGCCAACCTGGCACTGGCCTGCGACATCGTCCTGGCGGCCAGGTCGGCCAAGTTCATCCAGGCCTTCAGCAAGATTGCGCTGATCCCCGACTGTGGCGGCACCTGGTTCCTGACCCGCCTGCTGGGCGAGGCGCGGGCCAAGGCGCTGGCCCTGACCGCCGCCCCCTTGAGCGCCGAGCAGGCCGCCGACTGGGGGCTGATCTGGCGAGCGGTCGCCGACGAGGACCTGATGACCACGGCCGAGGCCTTGGCCCTCACCCTGGCGGCGGGACCGACCTATGCGCTGGGTATGACCAAGCAGGCGATCCAGGCCGCCAGCGAGCATGGCCTCAACAACCAGCTCGAGCTGGAGCGGGACCTGCAGGGTCACGCCGGCCGCAGCCCGGACTTCGCCGAGGGCGTCGCCGCCTTCTCCGAGAAGCGGCCGGCCCGCTTCACCGGAAAGGCCTGACGGCATGCCGCGCGACCCGCAGGAATTGGCGGAGGCCTCAGCCACGGCCATGTGGGCCGACGACCAGGCCTCGCGCGGCCTGGGCATGGAAATCGACCGGGTCGCGCCCGGCCGGGCCCGGCTCTCGATGAGCGTGACCCCCTCGATGTGCAACGGCCATGGGATGTGCCACGGCGGCTTCATCTTCACCCTGGCCGATTCCGCCTTCGCCTTCGCCTGCAACAGCTATAACCAGCGGGTCGTGGCCCAGCATGCGGCGGTGACCTTCATGGCCCCCGCCTTCGCCGGCGAGCGGCTGACCGCAGAGGCGGTCGAGGTGGCGCGCTACGGCCGCAGCGGCACCTACGACGTCACCGTCAACAAGGCGGACGGCAGCACCATCGCCACCTTCCGCGGCCAGTCGCGCACGATCAAAGGCACCCACGTCCCCGAGGAGGAGACCTGAACCCCTCCCCGGCCCGCCCGACCCGAATGAGCGCAACAAACAAGAACCGGAGGACACCCCCATGGAGGATCTCTCTCCCAAGCCCGGCGATCTGGAGCCGATCGAGACGGCGTCCAGGGACGAGATCGCCGGCCTGCAGCGCGCACGGCTGAAGGCCACCCTGGCCCACGCCTACGCCAATTCGCCGGTCTACCGCGCCAAGTTCGACGCCGCCGGCGTCCATCCCGACGACCTCAAGGACCTGTCGGACCTCGCGAAGTTCCCCTTCACGGTGAAGCAGGATCTACGCGAGCACTATCCCTTCGGCATGTTCGCGGTGCCGCGCGAGCGCCTGGCCCGCATCCATGCCTCGTCGGGCACCACCGGCAAGCCGACCGTGGTCGGCTACACCGCAGCCGACATAGAGATGTGGGCCAAGGTGGTGGCCCGCTCGATCCGCGCCTCGGGCGGGCGGGCCGGCGACATGATCCACGTCGCCTATGGCTACGGCCTCTTCACCGGCGGGCTCGGCGCCCACTACGGCGCGGAGAAGCTGGGCTGCACCGTGGTGCCGGTCTCCGGCGGTATGACCGAGCGCCAGGTGACCCTGATCCAGGACTTCCGGCCGCGGGTCATCATGGTGACCCCCTCCTACGCGCTCTCGATCCTGGATCACTTCCGCGAGCAGGGCATCGACCCGCGCGAGACCTCGCTCGCGGTCGGCATCTTCGGCGCCGAGCCCTGGACCAACGCCATGCGCCAGGAGATCGAGCAGGCCTTCGACATGCACGCCGTCGACATCTACGGCCTGTCGGAGGTGATCGGCCCGGGCGTGGCCTGCGAGTGCGTCGAGACCAAGGATGGCCTGCACATCTGGGAGGACCACTTCTACCCGGAGGTCATCGACCCCGAGACCGGCCGGGTCCTGCCCGACGGCGAGGAGGGCGAGCTGATCTTCACCTCGCTGACCAAGGAGGCCTTCCCGATCATCCGCTACCGCACCCGGGACCTGACGCGCCTCTTGCCCGGCACCGCGCGCTCGATGCGGCGGATGGAGAAGGTGACCGGGCGCTCGGACGACATGATCATCCTGCGCGGCGTCAACGTCTTCCCGACCCAGATCGAGGAGCAGCTCCTGAAGTGCAGGGCGCTGGCACCGCACTTCGTGATCGAGCTCACCCGCGAGGGGCGGATGGACGTGATGACCGTGAAGACCGAGGCGCTGCCCGATTGCGACGAGGCCGGGCGCAAGGCCGCCGCCGCCGAGCTGGTCCACCACGTGAAGAGCGTGATCGGCGTCTCGGTCAAGGTCGCGGTCGGCGAACCGCTCTCGGTCGAGCGCTCGGCCGGCAAGGCGCGCCGCGTGATCGACCTGCGCAACCGGGACTGAACGATGGCCCGGCCCCGTGCAGAGGACTACGACCAGAAGCGCCGCGCCATCCTGAAGACGGCGACGCAGCTCTTCGCCCAGCACGGCTTCGACCGCGCCTCGATTGCCGCGGTCGCGGCCGAGTGCGGGATCTCCAAGGCGCTGCTCTATCACTACTACGACAGCAAGGAAGCGCTGCTCTTCGACATCATCCGCTCGCACCTGGAGGACCTGGTGCAGGCCCTGAGCGAGGTCGACGACCCCAGCCTGCCGGGCGAGCGGCGCCTGCGCCTGCTGGTCGGCCAGCTGCTGGAGAGCTACCGCGACGCCGACGACGAGCACCGGGTGCAGATCAACGCCATGGGCACCCTGCCGCCGGAGCTGGCCGAGGAGCTGCGCGGGCTGGAGCGCCAGCTCGTCACCCACTTCTCTACCGTGCTGAAGGCGGTGAACCCGGCGCTGGAGCAGGAGCGGCGCCTGCTGAAACCGGTCACCATGTCCTTCTTCGGCATGCTGAACTGGGTCTACCTCTGGTTCCGGCCGGAGGGCGCGATGAGCCGCAGCGACTACGCCGACCTAGCCACCACCCTGATCCTGCAGGGCGTGATGGCGGTGGGGAAAGAGCAGACTTAGTCCCTTGCATTGGCCAAATTGCCCTTGATCACCACAGCGACTTGCCGCGTGATAGCAGTGCGAAAGCGCAACGCGGACAGAGCCAGAGGGAACAGGTGAGCGCCGGCTGCTGCCACAACGAACCAAAATTCGATGGCCTCTCGACGGGCTATCGACGGGTGCTGTGGATCGTGATCGCGATCAACGCGACCATGTTCGTGGTCGAGATCGCCGCCGGCACCTTGGCCGGATCGCAGGCACTGAAAGCCGACGCACTCGATTTCCTGGGCGATAGCCTGACCTATGCGATCAGCCTCCTGGTCCTGGGCCGTTCGCTCAAGGCCCGCGCCAATGCCGCCCTGTTCAAGGGGCTCAGCCTGGCCGCCATGGGGCTCTGGGTCTTCGCGTCGACCGCCTACAGCGTGCTGGTCCTGGGCCTGCCGAGTGCGCCTGTCATGGGTGCCATCGGCCTGCTGGCCTTGGCCGCCAACCTCAGCAGCGTCCTGTTGCTCCTGCGCTACCGTGAGGGCGATGCCAACGTGCGTTCCGTCTGGCTCTGCAGCCGCAACGACGCGATCGGCAACGTTGCGGTGATGGCTGCCGCGGGCGCCGTCTACCTCTCCGGCAGCGCTTGGCCCGACCTCTTCGTCGCCGGCCTCATGGCCGCCCTATTTCTCTGGTCCGCTGTCGGGATCATCCGCCAGGCCCTGGCCGAACGGCAGGAGCCTGTCCTGCCCTCGCCCGCCGAGTAAGGACATCGGGACCGGTGAGACAGAGGGGTGACGCGGCCCGCCCGCTCATCTAAGACTCTCCCGGCCGGGGCGGATCTGTCCACAAGGACGGACCACCCAGCCCTGGCGTTCTGGGGGCACTTGGCCCCAGAGTATTGTCAGAGACCGCTGAGTGTTGTCAGAGACCACTGTGATCCGCGACCAACGCGGAGGAGGCCCATCATGCAGACAGCCTATTCGCCCGACCGCATCTGGACCGTCTATCTCTCCGGTGAGATTCACACCGACTGGCGCGAGCGCATCGTCGAGGGCGCGGCCGCCAGCGGCCTGCCGGTCGAATTCTCCAGCCCGGTCACCCACCACGAGGCCTCCGACGACTGCGGCGCCGCCATCCTGGGCGGCGAGGCCGACAAGTTCTGGCACGACCACAAGGGTGCCAAGTTGAACGCGATCCGCACCCGCACCCTGATCCAGGAGGCCGACCTGGCCGTGGTCCGCTTCGGCGACAAGTACCGCCAGTGGAACGCCGCCTTCGACGCCGGCTACTGCGCGGCGCTGGAGAAGCCCTACATCAGCCTGCACGACCCGGCGCTCAACCACGCGCTGAAAGAGGTCGACGGCGCCGCGCTCGCGGTCGCCTCAGACCCAGAGCAAATCGTGGCCATGCTGCGCTACATCATCCGCGGCGAATTGCCGGGCTACACGGCGGAACGGGCGGCAGCGGAGTAGCGCCTGCCGGGGGACCGCGCCGAAGACCTCGAACGACGAGGCGCGCTCCCCCTTTCATTGCCTCCGGCCTTGCGCCGCCGCGGTCCGGTCAGATCCGATCACCATCCGTTTGCGACCATTGCGTTAGTGCTGTATGGTCGGGCCCGTTCGAGGGCGCCAGAGGGCCGCTCGGGCGGTCCTCAACGAGATGGAAGCGACAGCTATGACCGACGTCCCCTTGAGCGCCCTGTCTGCCTCGCAGGGGGACGACGTGCTGCTCCTCCCATGCGGCTGCGACCAAGATGACATGGTCATTTCTGCAGCCGATAGCGAACCAGGGTGCATACACTATGTAACGTCACCGTATTATGATGACCCGCCCGTTGAATATGCCTTCTGCAATGACTTGGACAATATCATTACCGGAATAAACCTTGTCAGTCGGTTATTTGGCAGCGGCGGCGATGACACCATCTATGGCAGATCTGGCGCAGACCAGTTGAACGGTGGAGACGGCAACGATCGTCTGTATGGAGGCAGCTCCACAGATCGTCTTTCAGGATATACCGGAGACGACCTCATCTTCGGTGGAGAGGGCGCGGACACCGCGAACGGTTGGGACGGTACGGATCGCATTTTCGGAGGCGCATCCGACGATGCCCTCGAAGGAAGCACGGGAGACGACGTACTCTATGGCGGCAGCGACAAGGATTCGCTCTTCGGAGGGGAGGGAAACGACACTTTCGTGGTCTTTAGCCAGGGAGAACTTGTCTCCGGAGAGATCTTCGATGGCGGGAATGGAAGCGACACCATCATCCTGCTGAACGGCGCAGACCTTCCGGGAGGTGCCCACCTGTACGGGGTCGAGAGCATCCTTTCACTCGCGACCATCTATGGAACCAGCGGCAGTGACTCCCTCTCCGGCGACAGCGCGCTGGACACGATCTTTGGGCTCAGCGGTGATGACCGGCTCTATGGTGTCGATGCCCCGGACGACCTCAACGGAGGCCCCGGGAATGATACTCTCGATGGAGGCAGCGGTTCCGACGACTTGATCGGCGCGCTAGACGATGATTCCCTCTTTGGCGGCTCCGGCGCCGACACGCTCCTGTTCGGCGGCAGAGGCGACGATGCCGTCTATGGCGGCGACGGAGCAGATAGCGGCCTTTACGGCGACAAGAAGAACGATGCGGTCTTCGGAGGCAAGGGTACCGACCTCTCCTTGTTCGGCGGCGTGGGCGACGACAGCCTCTATGGCGATAGCGCGGCCGATGGGCTTCTCTTCGGCGACGAGGGAAACGATAGCGTTTTCGGCGGCAACGGCGACGACGACCGGCTATACGGCGGCAGTGGCGACGATGCCGTCTATGGCGGTGACGGTGTAGATAGCGGTCTTTACGGCGGCCAGAACACCGATACGCTCTTCGGCGGAGAGGGTAACGACCTCTCCTTGTACGGAGGTAGTGGCGACGATCTGGTCGCCGGCGACGAGGGCAACGACAGCTCCCTCTTCGGCGACGAGGGCGACGACCGCCTCGAGGGCCAGTCGGGGGCGGACGTCTCCCTTATCGGTGGCAGCGGCGACGACAGGATCTACGGCGGCTCCGGCGACGACAGATACTTGCGCGGCGGTTCCGGAGCCGATGTCCTCGTCGGTGGCCTTGGACGTGACAAGCTCTTTGGCGGCACCGGTGCCGACACCGTCGTGGTGACCAGCCAAGGAGGTCTCGCTTCCGGCGAGACCTATGACGGCGGCAGCGGCTTCGACACCCTCATCCTGATGAACGGTGCCTTTCTCACTGCCGGTGTATCTCTCGTCGGCATTGAAACGGTCCTCGCCTATCCGACCACTCTTGTCGGGACCAGCGGCAACGATACACTGGTCGGCGATAGCCTGCGGAACCTGCTGCTCGGACTCAGCGGAGCGGATCTGCTGCGTGGCGAACTTGGCCCGGATCAGCTCTTTGGCGGCGACGGCGACGATGCAAGCCTGATCGGCGGCAGCGGCGACGATTTGCTGGACGGCGGATCGGGCGCCGATCTCGCTCGCGGTGGCAGTGGCGAGGACAGCGCCTATGGTGGATCGGGGGACGACCGCCTCTTCGGTGACGACGGCGATGACCGCGCGTTCTTCGGTGGCGACGGCAACGACAAGATCTTCGGTGGGTCCGGTGCCGACCTCTCGCTCTATGGCGGCCTCGGCGACGATACACTGCGAGGCGGCTCGCTGTCCGATCGCTCTCTCTTCGGCGGCGAGGGTGATGATCTGCTCCGCGGCAACGACGGCGACGACCAGAACCTCTACGGCGGAAGCGGAGACGACCAGATCTTGGGCCAGTCCGGCGCCGACACCGGGCTCTTCGGCGGCACCGGATCGGACCGCATCAATGCCGGCCAAGGTGATGATCGCGCTGTCTTTGGCGGCGAGGACGACGACAGCCTGATCGCGAACTCCGGCGATGACAACGGCCTCTACGGAGACCAGGGCGAAGACAGGATCTTCGGAGGCTCCGGCTCCGACAGCGGCCTCTTCGGCGGTGCCGCCAAAGACTATCTCTATGGAAGCCAGGGCAAGGACCGCTCGTTCTTCGGCGGCAACGGCAACGACGTGCTCGAGGGCGGCTCAGCGACCGACGAAACCCTGGTCGGCGACTCTGGTGCCGACCGCGTCTTCGGCGGCGACGGTCGAGATCTCTATCTCATGGGCGCGAGTGGCAACGATCGCCTCTATGGCGATCGAGGCGCCGACAGCGGATTGTTCGGTGCGGAGGGGCTAGACCGCCTCTACGGCGGCGAAGCCGACGATCAATCCCTCTATGGTGGCGCCAACGCGGACACGCTGCGGGGGGATGACGGGGACGATGCCTTTCTCTTCGGCGGCGCCTTCACCGACTGGATCTACGGTGGCGAGGGCGATGACTCCTTCCTCTATGGCGGCAATGGCAAAGACAGCATCTTCGGCGGCAGCGGCAGCGATGTCGATCTCTCCGGCGACGACGGCAACGACCGGCTCTATGGCGAGGGCGGCGCCGACCGGCGGCTGTTCGGCGGCACCGGGAACGATCGAATTCATGGCGGAACCGCGCAGGACCTCTCCCTGATCGGCGGCGCCGGCATCGACCGGCTCTACGGTGACGACGGCGACAACACTTCGCTGCTGGGCGGTTCGGCCGGCGACCTGCTGGATGGCGGGGACGGCGATGATGCCTTCCTCTTCGGCGCCCAGGGCGATGACAGCCTGATCGGCGGACGTGGAGGCGACGCCAACCTCTACGGCGGCAGCGGACATGACTGGCTGGCCGGTGGCCGCGGCGCCGACAGAGGGCTCTTCGGCGGCCGCCACGACGACAGTCTGTTGGGCGAGAGCGGTGCGGACCGGCTCTACGGCGACGGCGGCGCCGACCTGCTGTTCGGCGGCGCCCAGCGCGACCGCCTCTTCGGCGGCACCGGCGCCGACACCTTCGTGGTGGCGAGCCAGGCCGAGATCGAGGGCGGCGAGACCTACGACGGCGGCGCCGGCAGCGACACTCTGCTGCTCGCCGGCGGCGTCACCCTGCCGGCTGGCGCAGTGCTGACTGGCATCGAGGTCATCGCCTACTTCTGAGGCTCGACTCAGTCCGTCCCCATCTTGTCCCGCGCGGCGAAGAGCGGGTCGTAGTCCGGCGCGCGGATGCGGCGGCGCCCCTCCTCCACCGCCGGCAGCGGCTCCACGGCACGCAGCTTCTGGCCGGCCTCGGCGGCCAGGCGGCGATAGATGCCCGTGCCCTGGCGCTTCCACTCGATCTCCTGCTCGGTGAGCTGGCGGATGACCTTCGCCGGCGAGCCGACCGCCAGGCTGTTCGGCGGAATCTCGCCCTTGGCCTTGACGAAGGCCATGGCGGCAACGATGGCATTCTCGCCGATCGTCGCCTCGTCCATCACCACCGCGTTCATACCGACCATGGCGTTGCGCCCGACCCGGCAACCATGCAGCACCGCACCATGGCCGATGTGGCCCTCGGTCTCGATCACCGTCTCCAGGTTGGGGAAGGCATGGACCACGCAGGTCTCCTGCAGGTTGGAGCCGGGCTCCATGATGATGCGGCCGAAGTCGCCGCGCAGGCAGGCCGCCGGCCCGACATAGCAGCCGGCGCCGACGATCACGTCGCCGATGATCACTGCCGCCGGGTGGACGAAGGCAGCGGGATCCACCACCGGAATGACATCGTCATAAGCATAGATTTGGGCCAAGGCTCAGGTCCTTCAGAGTCACCAGGCCCTTACCCTAGTCCGCTGAGTGAAGACCTTGAAAGGGCCTTGGTGACGCCCTCACCTATGGCTTGTCGTCACTGTTGAGGAGCGCCGCTATGCCCGGCAAAGACCGCCCCACCCTTCTTGCCCTCGGGCCGCTGTCCGCCCTTCTGCTGTCGGCGCCGTTGGCCGCCCCCTTGGCCGCCGACAGGGCCGAGACGGCACCGCAACTCGCCAACCCGGCTGCCGTATTCTGTGTGGAGAGCGGCGGCAGCTTCGAGATCCGCGACAGTGCGGCGGGCCAGGTCGGCATCTGCATCCTACCGGACGGCCGCGAAGTCGATTCCTGGGACTACTTCCGCGAACAGCACCCACAGACCGGCGACGACCAGTGACGGCGCGCTGCCAATCGGAGCCAGGCTACAACCAGACGAAGTCCGTCGCCGTCAGCAGGTTCGCCGCCGTGACGCCGTTCACCAGGAAGGCCTGGTCGGCGGCACCGTCGCCATCCCGGTCCACCTGGACCTGGCGCGGCCCGGCATAGCGCGCTTCGGAGCTGCCGCCGCCGGAGAAGGTGGCACTGCCGATGTAGCTGAAGCTGCCGACCTCCAGCCCGGCCGCGAAGACCAGCTTGTCCGCCCCGTTGGCCGCATTCGCCAGTACACCATCAAAGTTCTGGAGCAAGGGGCCGCCGGTTCCCGCAGTGCCCAAGGTCGCGCCGTCGAAGAAGACACTGTCCACACCGGAGCCGCCGAAGAGACGGTTGCCGCTCTCCGCCATCAGCAGGTCAGCCCCGGACCCGCCGAACAAGCGATCGAGGCCGGAGCCACCGGAGAGCGTGTCGGCGCCCAGATCTCCGATCAGGACGTCCTCGCCCCCGGCGCCGGACAGCTGGTTATCGCTGGTGTTGCCGCGCAGGCGGTTGTCCAAGGCATTGCCGACTAGGACGCCATCGGCGACGTCGTCCAGCAGGATGGCAACCTCGACGTGCGCCTCGGAACCGGTGCCGAGCGTCAGGACCGAGATCTCCGAGCGGATCACGTCGCGGATGCCGCCATCCGCGGTCTCGATGACCAGATCGCCCGTCCGATCCACCGTGACGGTGTCGTTCCCGGAGCCGCCGTAGACGGTATCCACGCCGCTGCCGCCGAAGAGCTTGTCCGGCCCGCTGTCGCCGTAGAGGAGGTCGGCACCACTGCCGCCGGCGATCTGGTCTCCCGCCAGTCCGCCCGCGCCGGTGTCATCCCCGTTCCCACCAAACAGCGTATCCACGCTGTTGCCGCCGAAGAGGGCGTCGTTGTCGTTCAGCCCCAGCAGCGTATCGGCGCCGGTCTCGCCATAGAGACTGTCGTCGCCGCCGAAGCCACGCTGGATGTCGGACCCGCCGCCGCCGCGCACGACGTTCACCACGCCGTTGCCGGCCAGGCTGTCGGCGGCGTTGGTGCCGTAGAGGTTCACCTCCTCCACGCCGGGCACCGCCACGCCCGCCGGCAGGGTCACGCCAGCGGAGAGGATCAGGGTATCGCTGCCGCTGCCGCCGTCGTAGAGCTCGCCCACCTCGATCGCCGACTGGTCGGAGACGAAGAAGGTATCGCTCCCACTGCCGCCGTAGGCGTAGTCCAGGCCATCGCTTCCCGAGAGGCTGTCCGAGCCCGCACCGCCATAGAGCCTATCGTCACCCTCGGCCCCGACCAGGCTGTCGTCACCGCTGAGCCCATAGATGACGTTGCCGAAGCCGCCGATCCCCGCAAGGCTATCGCCAGCGCTGCTTCCCTCGAAGCCAAAGGCCTCGATGCTCGACAGCACCACTCCGGCCGGGAGGCTCGCCTGATCCCGCAGGAACAGGGTATCGACGCCGCTGCCGCCGTCATAGGTCTCGCCGGCCGTCAACTCCCCCTGGCTCAGCACGGCCAGGACGTCCGCGCCGCTGCCGCCGAAGAGGCTGTCCTCGCCGGACCCGCCGTAGAGCCAATCGTTACCGGTGCGGCCGTAGAGCCTGTCGTAGCCACTGAGGCCCACGATGCCGTCCGCACCGCTGCTGACCGCCAGGCTGTCCGCGCCGCTGGTCCCCGCGACCTCCGCGTTCTCAATCGACAGGAAGGTGACGCCGACCGGAATCGAGGAGGCCTCCTGGATCACCAGGGTATCGACGCCGCTGCCGCCGTCGTAGGTTTCACCGGCCGCGAGTTCGGCCTGGCTGCTGACGATCAGAACGTCTGCGCCGCTGCCGCCGAAGGCCTTGTCTTGGCCCAGGCCGCCGTAGAGCCGGTCGGCACCGCTGCCGCCGTAGAGGCTGTCCAGGCCGCTGCGCCCGAGCAGCAGGTCGTCACCACTGCCTCCTTCGGCGGTGTCGCTGTCGTCACCGCCGATCAGACTGTCGTTGCCGACACCGCCGTAGAGCGTGTCGTCACCGTCAAGGCCGCCGATCGCATCGTCGCCGGAGAAGCCGGACACGCGGTCGTCCGCATTGCTCGCGTCGATGCTGTCGCTGCCGCTGGTTCCCTCGAACCAGAGGGATTCGACGTTGATCAGCGAAACGCCGGGGATGAGTTCCGCGGCCTCTTGCAGGATCAAGGTGTTGGTCCCGCTGCCCCCGTCGAAGGTCTCGCCAGCCGTCAGCTCCGCCAGGCTGCGGACGATCATGATGTCGTCGCCGCTGCCGCCGAAGACGCTGTCGATGCCCGATCCCCCCAGCAGGCTGTCGTCGCCGGCATCGCCTTCCAGGATGTCGCTGCCGCTGGCGCCGTAGAGGCTGTCGGCACCGCTCAGTCCCGCGACGGTGTCCTTGCCCGAGGTGCCTGCGATGCTGTCCGCCGCCGAGGTGCCCTCGAATGAGACCGCTTCGATGCTGACCAGCATGACCCCGGCCGGCAGGCTGGTTGCATCGCGCAGCACCAGGATGTCGTCGGCGGCGCCTCCGTCATAGGTTTCCCCCGTGACCAGCTCACCCTGGCTGCGGACGATCAGGGTGTCGGCGCCCTCGTTGCCTTGCAGGCGATCCTTGCCACTGCCCCCAAAGAGCAGATCGTCGTCAAGCCCGCCGACGAGTACGTCATCACCGCTGCCGCCGTGGGCCGTGTCGCTGCCGTACAGCCCTTCGAAAGCGTCGTCGCCAAGGTTGCCGAAGGCGGTATCGTTTCCAGACCCGCCGACAAGGTAGTCGCCTGCACTGGAACCGTAGATCAGGTCGTCCCCACTCAGCCCGGCAACGGTGTCGGCGGCGCTGACGCCTTGGAGCGTATCGGCGCCGCTGAAGCCCTCCACGATGATGGTCTCGATGCTGGTCAGGCCTACCCCGGCCGGCAGGGCGACACCGGGACGCAAGATCAGCGTGTCCGATCCGCTGCCGCCGTGCAGGAAATCGCCCGCCTCCAGATCGCCCGCATTGGCGGCCTCGAGGATATCGCTGCCGCTTCCTCCGTAGACGCTGTCCAGGCCGCTGCCGCCATAGAGGCGATCATTGCCTGAGCCACCAGCCAGTCTGTCGTTGTCGGAGCCACCGAACAGACTGCCGCCGTCGGCACCGCCGAAGAGATTGTCGTCGCCGTCATCCCCATAGAGACTATTGTTGCCGTCGTCGCCGTAGAGATAGTCCTCGCCACTGCCGCCGAACAAGCCGTCGTTGCCAAGACCGCCGAACAGAGAGTCGCTGGCGTCGCCGCCGTAGAGGTTATCAAGTCCGCTACCGCCATAGGCTTTATCGGCATTCGCAGCACCAAAGAGACTGTCGTCGCCGGTTCCACCGAAGAGACCGTCGTCGCCGAGACGGCCGGTCAGCCTATCGTCGGCGGTTGCGCCATACATTCGATCGTCGATGCCATAGCCGAGGAAGGTGTCCTGCCCGCTGCTCCCAAGATACAAGAACAGCTCGAAGCCGGTCGACTCGAGGTAGTTGGACTGCAGAAAACTGGCACCGCTAACGAAGACCATCGTGTCGGTGCCGCTGCCACCGTCCAGCGGCGTAAAGACTTGGAGGTCGCCGGAGCCGATGAAGATCGTGTCATTGCCGCTGCCGCCGACGAAGCGTTCTTGACCGAATCCGCCGTCGAAGACGTCGTCACCATCACCGCCGTAAAACTGATCGAATCCGCTGTTTCCGTCGAAGGAATCGTTGCCGGTTCCGCCGAAGATCACATCGTTGAAAGATCCCCCGGTGAAGCTGTCTCCGCCGCTGGTTCCATAGATGGTGAATGCTTCGATCGAGGCGAGGGTCCGGCCGGCGGCAATCGCCGAGATCCCGGACAGGATCAGATGGTCGGTTCCAGCTCCGCCATTCAAGGTACTGCCGGACAGAAGCTCGCCTTGGCTGCGCACCACGAAGGTGTCGTTGCCACCCATACCAAGGGCTACGTTTACTCCCGCGTCTCCATAGAGACGGTCGTCGCCGTCACTGCCCTGAATGAAATCACTGCCGGAACCGCCAAAGACCCTGTCGTTGCCGCTGTCGCCCCTCAGAAAATCCGTCCCGGATCCGCCGAAGAGCCTGTCGTCCCCCGAATCGCCGAAGACCAGGGCATCGTCGCCCAGTCCGCCGTAGACCCTGTCGTCGCCCAAAAAGCCCGAGAGCAGCGTGTTCCTTCCAGTGCCACCATAGATCCGGTCGTCAGACGTCCCGCCATAGATGTAATGGGCGGCCGCGCTGCTCCCGAAGAGATAGGCCCGCTCGAACGACCCAAAGTGATTGGCGACGCTGGCTAGATTGAAGCTGTTCGAGTCGACATCGATGCGCAGGCTATCGGTCGATCCCCCTCCATAGAACTGATCGCCAGAGCTGATTTCCGAATCCCGGATGGTCAGGGTGTCGTTGCCGCCACCGCCATCAAAGCTGTCGGCGCCATCCCCCGGACTGAAGAGGTCGTTGCCATCACGCGGTCTGGCCCAATCATTGCCCGTACCGCCATAGAAGGTATCATTGCCGGTGTCATTGTTGGCGCCACCAAGGGTGTCGGCGCCATCGCCGCCAAAGGCCGTGTCGTCACCATCATCTCCATCCACAATGTCTGCACCGGAGCCGCCGAAGAACAGGTCTTTGCCGGAAAAGCCGTCCATATGGTCGCCGTCGGTACCGCCAAAGAGCGTGTCGTCGCCGAGGTCTCCGTCGATAAAGTCCACTCCGGCACCACCGTAGACAAGGTCATCGCCGTTCATGCCGTGGAGAACGTCGCTGCCACTGTCACCGAACAGGCCATCCGCTTCGTCGCCGCCGAATTCCCAATCGTCTCCGGCGCCGCCGAAGACCTGGTCGTATCCGCCATCGCCGTTGAGCGTGTCACTACCACTGCCGCCTTGCAGAGTGTCGTCATCGGCGCCGCCATAAACCCTGTCGTTCTCGCCGTCGCCATAGAGGGTGTCGCTGCCTTCGTCACCTTTAAGGTAATCGCTGGTCGCACCGCCGAACACGCTGTCGTTGCCCAAGCCGCCGAAGATCGTATCGGAGTCGGTACCGCCGAAAATGCTGTCCTGGTCTGCCTCGCCACGGATCACGTCGCTGCCCAAAAGTCCGTAGATGCGGTCCGCTCCGGAGCCGCCCCAGACCGTGTCCGAGCCGTCGTCGCCGAAGATGAAGTCGACCTGGCCGCCGCCGTAGAGGAAGTCGGCATCGTCCTGGCCAAAGAGCCGGTCCTGGTCGGAGCCGCCGAACAGCTTGTCGATGGCCCCGCCGCCCAGCAGCGAGTCATTGCCCTGGTCGCCGAAGAGCGTGTCGGCCTGGTCCTGGCCGTAGAGCCGGTCCGTGTCGGAGCCGCCGTAGAGGGTGTCGTCAGCGGTACCGCCCTTCAGAACATCAATGCCCTGGCCGCCGAAGAGGAGATCGTTGGCATTGTCGCCGTAGAGCGTATCCGCACCGAGCTCACCGAAGAGGCTGTCCAGGCCGGGCCCTCCGAACAGCGTATCGTTGCCGGTGTCGCCCTCGATATGATCATCATCCTCAGAACTTCGGACGTAGTCGTTTCCGGACCCGCCGTAGACGGTGTCGTTGCCGCTGCCAGGGCGAATGTCATCGCTGCCGTCGCCGCCGAAGAGGCTGTCGATGTCGCCTCTTCCCCGGATGTCGTCATTGCCGCCGAGACCAAAGATCGTGTCGACGTTGTTCGTACCGGTCAGTGCGTTGTTGTTGCCATTTCCCGTGATGACCGACATATCGCCGTCCCCCCGATCGACGCCAGGGCGCCAAAGGCGAAGCCGATCCAGTCTAGGACCTCGGCTTCGCTTGCCGGCGCCTTCCTGATCCCCCCTCACACGCAGACGGTGTGGTGACGGTAAAATGTTATACGGTTTTTATGACCCTGAAAACCCAACCAAGTGACAAATTGACGATCTGATCCGAAAAAATTGCATTTTCTTGCTCACTAAATGAGCGTCTGAGCTATGTGTTCAGTCATCGCGATCATCAATTATTCAGCACGAATCAACCCTCTAACGCCCGATCGCTTTCGGCTCATCCTCCTGGAGGAACTGCGGGCCAAAGCTGGCGAAAGGCACCACTGGCTTGTCGAGCGTGGCCTAGATCCAGACGGACAGCCGGCAGGTCGATGCCCGAGCCCCTTTCCACGGACAGCAAGAAACCTCTCCGGAGGATTTGGAGACCGCGAGCAGCATCTTTGAGCGCTCGTTGGCGGCTGGCGGCGCGCGCTTTCCGCCGCTCCACTCCACCGCTATAGTGCTGCGGATCACGGGCTCACGGCCAAGATCGACCTGACCTGCAGAGCTTGGCCGGCATGAGTCCAGACCAGAAGGACGGGTGCGATGGCTTGGCTGGAACTATCGGGTCAAGGCCTGCTGACCGGCGAGAACAGCACGGCGCTGGAGCGATTCTTCACGGTCTATGCCGCCCTGGCGGAGCAGCCTGGCAGCAGCCAGCAGGCCGTTCTGGAAGCCATGGCCGAGGGGACCCATGCGTTGCTCCAGGCCCTGCCGGACGAGGTGCGCGGCGTGATCGGCCGGGTTGCGCGGGTCCTTCTGCACCAGGGCGTCACCTCCAGGCTACAGACCATGTTCGCGACCCTGGCGGAGCTGGTGGAGGGCTCCGCCGGCCCCGTCGTCCTCGACTGGCCGCATGGGGAGTGGCGCGCCCCCGCCCCCCCGGTGGAGGCCATCCCGATCGGCCTGAGCCTGAGCGCATCCGCCGACATCGGCTATGTCCTGGCGCCCGACCTCGGCCGGACGCCGCCGCCCGGCTCCCTGCTGACCCAGCTCAGCTTTGGTGGCGAGGTCGCCTTCGACGCCAAGCTCGCGGTGCCGATCGGAACCCTCGGCGGGCTCAGCGCGGCCGGAGCATTCGGCGCCCGGCGGCGCCTGACCTACGGCTTCGCCTACCCCCGCGATCTCACGACCTGGCGGGCGGTGGCGGACAGCTTCGCGCGGGTGCGCCGGATCGACAGCTTCGACGCGGTGGCGAGGAGCTTCCAGCGGCCGGCGCCCGGTCCCATCGCCCCTGTCGCGCCGGCCCTGCAGGAGATCGTGATGACCGGCGAGGAAGCCCTGCGCCTACGCACCGGCGCCACCCTGCGGATTCCCCTGGCCAGCGAAGGAACCTTGACCGGCCGGGCCAGCGGCGAGATCAAGCTGGGCAACGCCTTCCGCTTGCGAATCACCCGGCCACCGGCCGATTCCGGCGTCTCAGCCCTTCGGCTGCGCGTCGAGGCGAGTGCCGAGCGCCAGACCCAGGCCGGGGGCGAGGTCGGGATCGGCTATGCCTTCGGGATCGGCGATCTTGGCCCTGCCACGGCCCGCACCCTGATCGCCTCGGCGGTCAAGGCCGACCGGGTCCTGGCAGCGATCGATCGTGGCCTGGGCGAGGGTGCGAGCTTCCTGCAGCCGGGGTCCCTGCTCCGCGGCCTCTTGGTCGAAAGGCTGCGCGAGCGCATCGACGACAGCGGCGCGGCGAGCCTGCGGCTGCTGCTGGGCGACGTCCTGGGTCTCGATGCGGAGGGTGATCGGCGGCTGTTGGCCGGCCGGGCGGCCGACCTGATCGCAACCTTGATGGACAACGCGCAAGGACTCTTCGGCACGGACCTCACTGACAGCATCGCCACCCTGCTGGCGCCGATCGCCGAGAACGCGGTAGGCACGGTCAAGGCAGAGCTGGTCAGCCTCTCCGGCGCCATCGCGGCGGCGCTGTCCGACCGGCTGAACCAGGCCGCCGCCCGGCTCGATCAGACGCTCCACCAGGCGCTTGCCGCGCTGCTGGGCAAGCCCCCGACCAGCGCTCTTGCAGACCTGAAGCTGTTCCTCGACCAGGCACGCGCGACCCTGGGCGAGATCACCGAGGGACTGCAGGCCAGCAACCTCGACCTGATCGCCGGTGAGGTGGCTCTGTCGATGAGCCGGAGCGAGGCGAGCCTGGCCAGCTTCAGCGCCGACATCACAGCCGCGGGCAAGGACTTCTACAAGAGCGTAATCTGGCGCCCCGGCAGCGGCGCGAGCCTGCTGATCGACAGCCAGGTGGCCCCGGATCAGCACCCGCTTCCGGGGGTGACGCCGTTGCTTGCCAACGATCTGGAGACCAGTCGCAGGCTGCGCGGCATCGCCTGGAACGTCGGCCTGATCGACACCCCGGCGCGGGCCCTCGGCGGCGCCTCCATGGGCGGTGCCGCGCGCAGCTTCGCCGAGGTCAGGGTGGAGCGGACGCTCTCGGGCGTGAGCGTCGGGCAGGAGTCCTGGGTCAAGGTCACGCGCGGCCTGACCCTCCCCTTCTTCGGCGAGTCCTTCGGCCGTGCGGTCGAGCTCTCCGACATGCTGAGCTTCGTCGGCACCGAGGCCTCCGCCACCCCGACCGGCCGCCTGCAGCTCTCCTACACTTGGGCCGAGGCCAACTTCAGCGACGACGATCTGGAGCGTTTCACGAGCTGTTTCGAGCGCTGCCACCTGCTGGGTGAAGAGGGATCGAAGCAGCTTGCCCGACTGCACGCGGAGGCCAAGGAGGCAACCGCGGACCCAAAGCCGGAGGCCAGCCTGCGCGCCTTCCTGGTGGTTCCGCCTGACAGCGCATTCGCGGTCATCCGCTTCGGCGTTGAGGCGCCGCAGAGGGTGCGCGCGATCATCAAGGAGGTCTTCACCCGCTCACCCCTAGACGAGATCGCCGTCGACGACGAGCAGGTCAACGCGGTCCAGGACTATCTGGGCGCCCTGCGCGCGGCGGTGCGGAAGATGATGCGCCTGAAGCCCGAGGCGACGGAAGAGGAGCGCAACGCGCTGCGCGAGGAACTGGCGGACGCGCAGCAGGAGGCGCAAAGCGACCTGAGGCAGGAGGGTTGGCTCGATACAACCGACCTTGGGTTCATCCGCGGATATCCCGGCAAGTCGCTGCTTGCCTTCTTCGTCTGCTTCGCCGAGATCGCCAGCGAGGCAACCAGCACACAGGGGAACCCGGCCGGCATCCGCCCCGGCGTGGTCTTCGCCTTCACCCCCGCCGGCGGCCGAACCCGCTATGTCATCAGCCCCAACGCCGGCGTGAAGAAATCGTCGGACGCCCGGCTGGATGCACTGCGAAAGGCGAACGACGCGCGAATACCGAGCTGGTAGGAGGAGAAGAAATCTCTATCCTTCACTCCGGCTGCTTTCTTCACGACGTCAACAGGTCCTACGGTCGAGCCGCAGGACCACTGCACGTTTGCGACGTTCACAGACGCGAAGGCGCGTTCTTTCCATACGGCGCTCAAGCCGTCACCCCTCGCCGTCCACCGGCGCCCAGAGCACCTGGTCGATGCGGTCAGCGCCGGTCAGCAGCATGACCAGGCGGTCGACGCCCAACGCGATGCCGCAGGCGGGCGGCATCTGCGCCAACGCGGCCAGAAAATCCTCGTCGATCGGGTAGCGCAGGCCGTAGAGCCGCTCTTTCAAGCCCATGTCGGCCTCAAAGCGGCGGCGCTGCTCGACCGGATCGGTCAGCTCGCCGAAGGCATTGGCCAGCTCCAGGCCGGCGACGTAGATCTCGAAGCGTGCTGCGAGATCCGGGCGGTCCGCTTTGGGCCGGGCCAGCGCCGCCAGACTGATCGGGTAGTCGCAGAGGAAGGTCGGGCGGCCGCGTCCCAGGTTGGGCTCGATCCGCTCCAGCATGATCTTGGTCACCAGGTCGGCCCAGTCGTCATCGTCGGCCACCCGGATCCCGCGCGCCCGAGCCGCCCAGCGCAGCGGCTCGGCGGCAGGCCGGGCGGGGTCGGTCAGGCTGGACGTCAGGTCTATCCCGGCATCCCGGCGGAAGGCCTCGGCCACCGTCAGCCGCTCGAAGGGCTGGAAGGGATCGACCGCCTCGCCCCGCCAGTGGAGACGGGTGACGCCCAGCGCCTCGGCGGCCGCACGCAGCAGGCCCTCACAGTCCTGATACAGCAACCCCATGTCCGGCTCGGCGCGGTACCACTCCAGCAGGGTGAATTCCGGGTGATGGGTCGCCGCCGCCTCACCGTTGCGGAAGACACGGGCCAGGGTGAAGAGCCGCTCCTCGCCGGCAGCCAGCAGCTTCTTGCAGGCGAACTCCGGCGAGGTATGGAGATAGCGCCGCAACCGGCTACCGTCCGGCCGCACCAGGTCAGTCTCGAAGGCCTGAAGGTGCGGTTCCAGACCGGGCGAGACCTGCAGCGCCGGCGTCTCCACCTCGACGAAACCGCGCGCGCTGAAGAAGGCGCGGATCGTGGCCAGCACCCGCTGGCGCTGCAATAACATCGGCCGACGCGCGGCATAGGCCTCCCGCGACCACCATCTCTGCGCCATGCGCGCTCCTCTATACTGCCCCAAGGCCCCTTGGCTCTCCGGAGTCAAGCTGGTAAGAGACCGCTCCGACAGGGAAGAGGTCCAGCCTCTTCCGTGGTGCTGCCCGCTTTCGTGGCCTGCACCCAAAGCAAGACAAACGCACTATTGCAAGAGGTCCTCCGCCCGTGAAGGTTTCCGCAAACCAACTGCGCGTCGGCCAGGTCGTCGAAGTCGACGGCAAGCTCTACGCCATCCTCAAGGCCGACAACATCCAGCCCGGCAAGGGCACCCCGGTGACGCAGATCGAGATGCGCCGCCTCTCCGACGGCGTGAAGGTGACCGAGCGCTACCGCACGCAGGAGACTGTCGAGCGTGCCTTCATCGACGAGGGCGAGTTCCAGTTCCTCTATGACGAGGGCGACCACTTCGCCTTCATGAACAACGAGACCTTCGAGCAGCTGAGCGTGCCCAAGGACGTGATCGGCGACCAGGCGGTGTTCCTGCAGGACGGCATGATCTGCACCATGCGCACCCACGAGGGCGTGCCGGTCAGTGTCGAG
The DNA here is from genome assembly GCA_046233115.1 of Rhodospirillaceae bacterium N.6G. Lineage (GTDB taxonomy): Bacteria > Pseudomonadota > Alphaproteobacteria > Kiloniellales > JACOMY01 > JACOMY01. The sequence continues at coordinate 239,957 of JBJXHM010000006.1, forward strand.
CTGCCGCCGCGCGTCACCCTGGAGGTCACCGAGACCGAGCCGGTGATCAAGGGCCAGACCGTCAGCTCCTCCTTCAAACCGGCGATCCTCGACAACGGCGCGCGCACCATGGTGCCGCCGCACATCTCGGTCGGCACCCGCGTGGTCATCTCCACCGCCGACGGCAGCTACGTCGAGCGCGCTAAGGACTGATCGCCTAACGCTACGGCGGCACCGGCCCGCACCCCCGCCCGACCGCCCCATGCCAGGATGCTTCCGTGGGCGGTCGGGCGGGGGTGCGGGCCGGTGCCGTTAGAAAGCTACAGACTAGAGCAGGATGACGTCAAATCGAAACGATTTGCCGTCTGGATCCTGCTCTACAAGTTTGAAAGATAGAGCAGATCGCGATCAGGTGATCCCACCTGATCGCGATCTGCTCTAGTTGCTATTGCCGAAGGCCGGGTAGAGCACGCGGTCGCCGGGCTTGATGCCCAGGCGCTCGATCGCGTCACCCGGCAGCTCCAACACGGCGCGGGCCGGGATGCCGGGGGAGATGATCACCTCGGAGTGCGGCACCGCGTTGTTCGCAGTGGCCACCACGCTCCCCTGATCGTCGATGAACAGCATGTCCAGCGGGATCAGGGTGTTGCGCATCCACATCTGCGGCACCCGATCGGCCGGGTAGACGAACAGCATGCCGGCGTCCGGGGCCAGGTCCTCGCGGAACATCAGGCCCTGGGCGCGCTGCTCCTGCGTCTCCGCCAGCTCGATGGTGAAGTGATGGGTCTGGCCGTCCTGGGTCTCGAGAGAGAGCTCGCCGGTGGCGAAGTCCACCGCGGCGGCCGTGCCTGCGACCAAAACCAGACAAAGAGCGAGAAGAATGCGCGTCATGGGGCAAGGATCGCCTTCGGCAGGGCGCGGACCGCATCGCTGATCGGGCCGCGGTTGGGTGGATCGGCCAGTTGGGTGAACCAGCGCCGCGGCGGCTCGCGTCCCCAACTGTGCCGCCAGACGACCTCGGAGAGGAGCGCCTGGGCGGCCTCTGGCAAGGTCTCGGGAATCGGGCGATCCGTCAAGCGCGCCCAGATGCCCGACCAGGCCCTGGCGACCGACCAGGGATTGTAGCCGCCGCCGCCCAGCACGATCAGGCGCGGCGCGATCCCACGCACCGCCTCGACCGCCTGCCAGATCGCGCGGTTGGACAGCGCCAGCTTGCTCATAGGGTCGTCGGCCAAGCCATCGACGCCGCTCTGCAGCACCAGGGCGGCCGGCTCGATCCGTTCGGCCAGGGGCAGGACCGCACTCTCCAGCAGGAACTCCATTTCCGAGTCGTTGAAGCCGCGCGGCAGCGGCAGGTTGCGGGCCTGACCGCCGCACCGGTCCTCCAGGCTGCCCGCCGGCGCAGGCGGGCGATGCGGCCAGCGCCCGGCCTCGTGCAGCGAGACGGTCCAGACCCTGGGCTCGTCGGCGAAGGCGTCCTGCACCCCGTCGCCGTGATGAGCATCGATATCGAGATAGAGAATCGGCGCCACACCCTGGTCGAGCAGTGAGAGGATCGCCAGCGCCGGGTCGTTCAGGTAGCAGAAGCCGCTGGCCCGGTCGGGGCGGCCGTGGTGGGTGCCGCCGGCCGGGCTGAAGACCTCGCCGCCTTCCAGCACCAGGCGGGCGGCCGCCAGCGAGGCGCCGCAGGCCGTCGCCGGGCGGGAGAAGACCTCTTTGAAGATGGGATTGCCGTCCAGGCCGATGCGGTAGCGCTCCCTCTCGGCCGGGGTCAGCGCCCCCAGGGCCTCGGCACGCTGCAGCGCCGCCAGATAGCCGGGGTCGTGGAAGCGCAGCAACTGGTCCGGCTGTGCCTTGACGCAGTCCAGATAGCGGTCCTCCGGCTTCCAGCCGAGCCGCTCGATCAGGTCGAGCGCCAGCGAGACTCGCGGGATCGAGATCGGATGCTTTGCCCCGTAGCTGGAGTTGCGATAGATCTCGTTGCCGATCAGGACTGGCCCGTCGCGCGTGCTCGGTTCCGCCCGGTGAGGCGCTTCGGTCGCTTGCCGCATGCCCCTTGATGTTCGCTCTTCGCCATCGAGGTCAAGGGGCCCTGCCGCCGAGTGCCAAGCGCGGTTGCGGGAAGGGCCACCGGCGGTCTAGCCTTAGCGGCGGAACACGCCGGTGGACGTCACCAAGAAGACAACGAATGGAGAGGGATGGAGCATGGCTCTCAAGACCATCTTGGTCCACCTGATGAACGACCCGAACCACGTCTCGCGCATGGCCGTCGCCAAGAGCCTGGCGCGCCAGCACGGCGCCTTCCTGACCGCCCTCTATGTCACGCGACCCTCCGAGCGCATGCAGTACATCGCTGGCCGCGGCGCCTCGCAGGTCTTCCTGGAAGAGGCCAAGAAGAGCGCCGAGCGCCACGCCGAGGAGGTCGAGCAGGAGTTCGAGGCCTATTGCGAACGCAACGCCGTTGAGCATGAGTGGATCGTCGCTGACGGCGAGCACCTGGAACTGCTGGCCAAGCACGCCCACGCTGCCGACCTGCTGATCGTCAGCCGGCCGAGCGACGAGTATCTCGAGGACCGCGTACGCACGCGCCTGGCCGAAGAGGTAATCATGAACAGCGGCCTGCCGGTCATGGTGCTGCCACCTGGCTTCGGTGCCGAGGGCGACTGGACCCCCAAGCGGGTGCTGATCGGCTGGAAAGGCACGCGCGAGGCGGTGCGCGCGGTGCGCGACAGTCTGTCGATCCTGCAGAAGGCCGACTCGGTGCTGGTCGGCACGGTCCGGCCCGAATCCGAAGACGCCATCTCGACCTTGGAGATCAGCCAGTACCTGAAGCGCCAGGGCATAGAGAGCGACACCGTCGACCTGCAGGAAGGCGATGGCACCGGCAAGACCCTGCTGGCGATGGCCGCAGCCCACGGCTGCGACCTGCTGGTCGCCGGTGCCTACGGCCATTCGCGCCTGCGCGAGATCTTCACCGGCGGAGTCACCCGCACCCTGCTGCGCCACGCCGAGATCCCGGTGCTGCTGAGCCACTGACCCGCAGCCGGGAAGCAAGTCAAAAAAGGGGCGCGGTCCGACCGGATCGCGCCCCTTCGCTTTGGCCTTCCCTACAGGAAGAAGATCAGGGTCACGACGACGAAGAGCGGGATCAGGATCAAGCCAGACCAGGCCATGTAGCCGAAGAAGCTTGGCATCTTCACGCCCCGGTCCTCGCAGATCGAGCGCACCATGAAGTTCGGCGCGTTGCCGATATAGGTGTTCGCCCCCATGAAGACCGCACCGCAGGAGATCGCCAGCAGGGTGGTCCCCAGGTCGTTCATCAGGTGATGCGCATCGCCGCCGGCGGTGTTGAAGAACACCAGGTAGGTCGGCGCGTTGTCGAGGAAGGACGAGAGGATGCCGGTGATCCAGAAGAACATCGGATTGATCGGCTCGCCGCCGTGCGACACGGCCTGGACGATAAGGCCCAGCGGCCCCTCCTCGCCCGCCTTGAGCATGGCGATCACCGGGAAGATGGTGATGAAGATGGCGGCGAAGAGCTTGGCCACCTCGACGATCGGGAACCAGCTAAAGGAGTTGGCCTTGCGGCTCTCGTTGTTGGTCAGCCAGAGCGACAGGAAGGCGATCGCAATCAGCAGCAGGTCGCGCACGACGTTCTGCAGCTCCACATGCACATGGTAGACGTTGAACTCGATGCCGGGCTTCCAGATCCCCGACATCAGCACAGCCGCGACCACGCCAACCAGCAGCAGCAGGTTGACCTTGCCCTCCAGGCCCAGCGGCTCTTTGGTCTTCAGTTCCTCGACATCCATCGGGTCCTTGTGGCTCGGCTCGCGCTGGAACATCACGCTGTCGAAGATGAAGAAGATGATCAGCAGCGGTACGGCCACGACCAACATGGGCAGCAGCATGTGAACGGTGGGCCAGAAGAAGCCCACGCCCTTGAGGAAGCCCAGGAACAGCGGCGGATCGCCCAACGGCGTCAACGAGCCACCGACGTTGGCGACCAGGAAGATGAAGAAGACGAAGACATGTGTCTTGCGCTGACGCCATTCGTTGGCACGCAGCATCGGCCGGATCAGCAGCATCGCCGCACCCGTGGTGCCCATCCAGCTGGCCAGGATCGTGCCCAGCAGCAGCATGCCGGTGTTGACGATCGGCGTGCCGCGCAACGCGCCGGTCAGACGCACGCCGCCGGCCACGGTGAAGAGCGAGAACAGCAGGATGATGAAGGGGATGTACTCCAGCAGTCCGACGTGCAGCAGCTCGTAGAGGGTGAGGCCGGTGCCGAAGACCAGCGCAAAGGGTACGATCGTCAGCAAGGCCCAGAACAGCGAGACCTTGCCGAAGTGGTGGTGCCAGAACAGCGGCGCCAGCAACGGAAAAACCGCGATCGACAGTAGGATCCCGACGAAGGGCACGCCCCACAGCAGGCCGAGTTCGGCCCCCTCCAGGTGCGGCGCGCCGACCTCCTCCGCAGCGAAGGCAAGACCCGGCAGGAAGAGAAAGGCCAGAAACGCAAGGACTCCCGACCCCTTACGAACCGCCCTGAAAGCCGGTCCGTCCCACACGCCCGTCACACCCATCGTGCCCCCTTCTTGGTCTTTGTTCGCTGCCTCTCGCATCCGGGGGAGTATGACGGAGAGCGTCCGGCTGGCCAAGACCAGCGAACGCCGCAAGACCGAACCAGCCCCGCCTGGGCCAGGGGGCTGGCCTTGGACTTGCGCGCGGCCGGCGAACGTGGTCTCAGTCTTGCGTTGCGAAAAGCCGCCACGATCTCTCGGGCCGAACGGCCGGCGCACTTGCCGGACGCGGGCCCGACCCCACATGATCGCCCGGAACCCTTATGGTCGCTCCCGGGCCGTCCGCCCAGAGGTTCAGCGCAGAAGATCGAGAGGAATAGCCAATGGAAATGACTGGCGAGCAGCAGATCCCAGCCCCGCGCGAGAAGGTGTGGGAGGGCCTGAACGATCCTGAGGTGCTGAAGGCGTCGATCCCCGGATGCCAGGAGCTGAGCAAGACCGAAGACGGCGGCTTCGAGGCCAAGGTGAAGGCCAAGGTCGGGCCGGTCTCGGCCACCTTCACCGGTGCCGTGCAGCTCTCCAACATCGATCCGCCGAACGGCTACACCATCAGCGGCGAGGGCAAGGGCGGTGTCGCCGGCTTCGCCAAGGGCGGTGCCGATGTGAAGCTGAGCGATGCCGGCGAGGGCACCCTGCTGTCCTATACCGTCAACGCCCAGGTCGGCGGCAAGCTGGCTCAGATCGGCAGCCGGCTGATCGACAGCACCGCCAAGAAGATGGCCGGCCAGTTCTTCGAGAAGTTTTCCGAGGCGGTTTCCGGCGGTGAGGCCGCAAGCGAAGCGCCCGCCGCCGCGGCCCCTGCGCCCAGCGCCGCCCCGGCGCCCACCCAGGCGCCCGCCCCGGCCCCGGCTCCCGTGGCCGACCACGACGACCACGACGACCACGGTCACGACCATGATCACGACCACGATGCCCATGGCCACCATCCCGAGATTCCGCCGGAGCTGAGCGACGAGGTACTGAACAAGGACGTCGGCAAGGGCGCGAAGACCGGGATCTGGGTCACCGGCCTCTTCGTCATTGTGCTGATCCTGCTGGCCATCTTCGGCCTCGGCGGCGGCGACGAGCAGCCCAGCGGCGGCGACACCAGCCACGGCACCGAGACCCACAGCAACTAGCCTGACGAGGGGCGCAAGTTCGGACAACGCTCTGGATCATGGCAAAGGCGACACAGACCGAGACGGCCGCGGGCACGGCAGCGCCAGCCCCCGGCCCGACCGGCTTTCTGCATCTGGACCGGCGGTACTGGACACCGCTCTTGATCCTGGCCGCCCTACTGGCCGGCTGGTTGCGCATGCTGGTGCGCACCCCCGGGCAGGTGCAGATGGACGGCCAGCTCGCCAGCGGTGCCTACATTGGCGGCATCCTGGGCGGCGCGCTCATGCCCTGGGCCGTGGCGCTGCTGGTCGCCTACGGCCACTGGCTCCTGGCCAAGTCGCGCAAGTCCAAGGACTACATGAAGACCGCCTTTCCGCCGCGGCAAAGGCGCTTGATGCATGCCGTCGTCATCTTTCTGATCCTGCTGATGGGCCTGGAGGCGGTCGGCGTGGCAGCGGTACGCCTGGGGCTGATCTAGGGTCGGCTTCGACTGGCCGACTCCGTAATCAGCCAACGTAGCGTCGTCCAGCTACGCAGACCTCCTAGATTAAGTTGTAGTTTCTGTTACTTGTAGCCCCTGCGCTCTTCCCTCATGCTACCCGGCGCAGAGCCGGACCGGTTCGGCAAGCGTTATGGCGTGGGCCGTTCCCTTCTTCCCTCTGCACCCTTGCCGGGACCTCCCGACAGGAAGCCTGTGCAATCGTCATTTTTGGCCTCGCCGGACGGCGGGTGCGGAGGAGCGCTTTATCAATGGCAAAGATCGTCGGAACGACCGGGGCGAACGACAGCCTCTCGGGCAGCAATGCTGACGACAGCATCTATGGCCTCAGCGGTGATGACAGGCTCTACGGACTGGGCGGCGACGACACGCTGTTCGGCGGAAGTGGCAGCGACCTCTCGCTCGACGGCGGCGATGGAAACGACACGGCCGAGGGCGGGGCCGGCAACGATCGCGGCTTGAGCGGCGGCAGCGGCAGCGACAGCCTCTTCGGCGGCGAGGACAACGATCTCGGTTTCTTCGGGAACCGTGGTCCGGACCGCCTGTTCGGCGGCGGCGGGAACGACAGCAGCTTCTTCGGCGGCAGCGGGAACGACAGGATCTTCGGTGATGCCGGCAATGATCGCAGCCTCTTCGGCGGCGAGCGCGACGACAGTCTCTTCGGCGGCGACGGCCGCGATGCCTCCTTCTTCGGGGGATCCGGCAACGACCTTTTGGATGGTGGCGGCGGCACCGACTACCAGTTCTTCGGCGACGTCGGCGACGACGTAATCTTCGGAGGAGCCGGCGAAGAGGCGTTGCTGGAAGGCGGCGACGGCAACGACCGGATCTATGGCGGCGGGGATTCGGACCACGTGCTCTCCGGCGACAACGGCGACGATCTGATCTACGGCGGACGCGGGTTCGAGCGCAGCCTCTTCGGCGGCCGAGGCGACGACAGAATCTTCGCGGGCAGCGGCGATGACGTCAACGTCCTGGGCGAAGAGGGAGACGACAGCCTTTTCGGTGGCGGCGACGACGACAAGCTGCTGCGGGGCGAGGGCGGCAAAGACAAGGTCTACGGCGACGACGGCGACGACTACATCCTCTGGGGCGGCAGAGGGAACGACGCGATCTTCGGCGGCAGCGGGAACGACACAAACCTCAAAGGTGACAGCGGCAACGACTTCCTCTTCGCCGATAGCGGCCACGACCGGGACATCGCCGGGGGGGATGGCAGCGACAGGATCTACGGCGGCGCGGGCCATGACGACGGCTTGTACGGCGGTCGGGACGACGACTGGCTGTTCGGCGGCGACGGCATCGACTACGACCTCTACGGCGGCAGCGGGAACGACAGGGTCTACGGCGACGACGGCATCGATGTGCGCCTGGACGGCAACAGCGGCGACGATCTGCTCTTTGGCGGCAGCGGCGCCGAAGAATCCCTGGTCGGCGGCGACGGTGACGACGGTCTCTACGGCGGCAAGGGCGCCGATACCATGCTGTTCGGCGACACGGGCGCGGACATCATCTTCGGCGGACGCGGTTTCGACCTCTCGCTCCATGGCGGGGCCGATGACGACCGGATCTACGGCGGCTCGGGGAACGATCGCGCCCTGCGTGGCGAGGCCGGCGACGACCAGCTCTTCGGTGGCGCCGGTATTGACGAGCTCTTCGGCGGCGCTGGCAAGGATACCTTCTTCGTGGCGAGCCAAGCCGAGATTCTGGCAGGCGAGACCTACGACGGCGGTGCCGGCACCGACACCCTGCTGCTGGGCGGCGGCGCCACCTTGCCGGCCGGCGTCACCCTCACCGGAATTGACGCGATCGTCTATGGCTAGGCCGCTGGCCGGCACGCTGTCCGAATCTGGCGCCTAGAGCTGAGGACGCAGCGCCGAGCGAAGGGAAATGTCCGGGCAGGGGAAGGCCCTCCAAGAAGGCTCCCCGCCAAAGTCCAAACAAGGGGTTGAGCACCCAATTGCGAACCGTTCGCGCTTGACCCTCGCCGGCCCAAGACACAGACTTTGGGCCGAGACTGCGGGCACAGCCTGTTTGTCGGCTGATCCGGCTTGCCCGGAAGAGCCATATGTCAATCAAGGGGATGGCCCCACAATCGCGACCAGTGATTCAAGGTAAGAGGCAGGGAGAGACGCATGCCCACAGTGACGATCACCGTGAATGGGCGACAGGTGTCCCAAGAGGTCGAGGGACGCACGCTGTTGGTCCAATTCTTGCGAGAGCACCTCAACCTAACCGGCACGCACGTGGGCTGCGACACCAGCCAGTGCGGCGCCTGCGTCGTGCACCTGGACGGCAAGTCGGTGAAATCCTGCACCACCTTGGCCGTGCAGGCCGACGGCGGTGAGGTGACCACCATCGAGGGCCTGGCATCGGGCGGCAAGCTGCATCCCATGCAGGAGGCCTTTCGTGAGCATCATGGCCTGCAGTGCGGCTTCTGCACCCCCGGCATGGTGATGAGCGCCGTCGATCTCCTGAAGAACAACGCCAATCCGAGCGAGAAGGAGATCCGTGAGTGGCTGGAGGGCAATATCTGCCGCTGCACCGGCTACCACAACATCGTCGCCGCAATCAAAGACGCAGCCCAACAGGGCGCCGCCTAGGGAGGAAATGAGGAAATGCCGGACGGTTCGGTTGGACAGGCGGTCAAGCGGCGCGAGGATCAGCGCTTCCTGACCGGCAAGGGACGTTACGTCGACGATGTGCATCGCACGGGTGAACTGGCAGCGGTCTTCGTCCGCTCGCCGCACGCCCATGCCGTCGTCAAGTCCGTGAACATCGACGCGGCGATGCAGTCGCCGGGTGTCGTCGCCGTCTATGTCGGCGCCGACTTGGAAGAAGACGGCTACGGCTCGATCCCCTGCGGCTGGACGGTCACCGACCGTCATGGCGAGCCGCACAAGGCGCCGCCGCACTTCCCGCTGGTGCGCGACAAGGTCCGCTATGTCGGCGACCACGTCGCCGTGGTGCTGGCGGAGACCCTGGCGCAGGCCCGCGACGGCGCCGAGCTGGTCGAGGTCGACTATGAGGAGCTGCCGGCCAACGTCTCCATCGCCGCCGCGATGACGGCGCCGCTGGTGCACGACGAGGCGCCGAACAACCTCTGCTACGACTGGATCCTGGGCGACGAAGCCGCGGCCGACGAGGCCTTCGCCAAGGCGCACCACGTGACCAAGCTGGACCTGGTGAACAACCGCCTGATCCCCAACGCGATGGAGCCGCGCGCGGCCGTCGCCGAGTACGACAGCGGTACCGACAGCTATACCCTCTGGTCCACCAGCCAGAACCCGCACGTGCTGCGCCTGATCCTCAGCGCCTTCGTCACCGGCATTCCGGAGACCAAGCTCCGGGTCATCGCCCCCGACGTGGGCGGCGGCTTCGGCAGCAAGATCTACTGCTATGCCGAGGAGACCGTCTGCCTCTGGGCCAGCAAGCGGGCCGGCCGGCCGGTGCGCTGGACCGCAGATCGCAGTGAGTCCTTCCTCGCCGACGCGCATGGCCGCGACCACATCACCCATGTGGAGCTGGCCATGAACGAGCAAGGTGAGTTCCTGGGCCTGAAGGTCGATACCCAAGCGAATATGGGTGCTTACCTGTCGAACTTCGCGTCCTGCATTCCGACCTACCTCTACGCCACCCTGCTGGCGGGGCAGTATCGGACGCCGGTGATCTTCTGCAACGTGAAGGCCGTCTTCACCAACACCGCACCGGTCGATGCCTATCGCGGCGCCGGCCGTCCGGAGGCGACCTACCTGCTGGAGCGCATCGTCGAGTGCGCGGCCCGCGAGCTGAAGATGGACCCGGCGGAGCTGCGTAAGCGCAACTTCATCCAGCCCGATCAGTTCCCCTACCAGACGCCGGTGGCCCTCACCTACGACATCGGCGACTACGAGGCCTCGCTCGACAAGGCCATGGAGATGATCGACTACAAGGGCTTCGCTGCCCGCAAGGCCGCCTCCGCGGCCAAGGGCAAGCTGCGCGGCATTGGCTTCTCCGCCTACATCGAGGCCTGCGGCATCGCCCCCTCCTCGGTGGTGGGCTCGCTGGGTGCCGGCGTGGGTCTCTGGGAATCGGCGCAGGTTCGCTTCAACGCGACCGGCACCGTCTCGGTGCTGACCGGCAGCCACGCGCACGGCCAGGGGCACGAGACCACCTTCGCCCAATTGGTCTCCGACACCCTCGGCGTACCGATGGAGAACGTCGAGATCGTGCACGGAGACACCGGGCAGATCCCGATGGCCATGGGCACCTACGGCTCGCGCTCGCTGGCCGTCGGCGGCTCCGCCATCGTCCGGGCCTGCGGCAAGGTGATCGACAAGGGCAAGAAGATCGCCGCCCACCTGCTCGAGGCCGCGGTCGAGGACATCGAGTTCAAGGACGGCAACTTCACCGTGGCCGGCACCGACAGGTCAAAGACGATGGGCGAGATCGCCTTCACCGCCTACGTGCCGCACAACTACCCGGCCGACCTGGAGCCCGGTCTCGACGAGACCGCCTTCTACGATCCGCTGAACTTCACCTATCCGGCCGGCACCCACATCTGCGAGGTCGAGGTCGATCCCGAGACCGGGGTCACCGAGATCGTGGACTGGGTCGCCGTCGACGACTTCGGCAAGGTGATCAACCCGCTGATCGTCGAAGGACAGGTGCATGGCGGCATCGCCCAAGGTGTGGGCCAGGCGATGCTGGAGCACGGCATCTACGATGCCAGCGGCCAGCTCATCACCGGGTCCTACATGGACTACTGCATGCCCAGGGCCGACGATCTGCCGTCCTTCCGGGTCGGCATGACCGAGACCGCCTGCACCCACAACCCTCTGGGTGTGAAGGGCTGCGGTGAGGCCGGTGCCATCGCCGCACCGCCGGCGCTGATCAACGCGATCACCGATGCGCTGGGCATCATGCACATGGAAATGCCAGCCACGCCTGAGAAGGTGTGGCGCTTGGCCCAGCACGCTGCTGCCGCCGAGTAAGTAGGAGGAGACGACCGAGATGTACGATTTCGGCTATCACCGCCCGACCAGCCTGGCGGACGCGGTTTCAGCCCTGGAGAGCGCCGAGGACGGACGCTTCATGGCCGGCGGTCAGACCCTGATCCCGACCTTGAAGCAGCGCCTGGCGCAGCCCTCCGACATTGTCGACCTGGGCTCGATCGCGGAGCTCAAGGGTATCCGCGAAGAGGGCGGTGCCCTGGTGATCGGGGCCATGACCACCCATGCGGAGGTCGCCCACAGCGACCTGGTCAAGTCCAAGATCCCCGCTCTGGCCTCGCTGGCCGAGGGGATCGGCGACCCGCAGGTCCGCCACCGCGGCACCATCGGCGGCTCCATCGCCAACAACGACCCGGCGGCCGACTATCCGGCCGGTTGCGTCGGGCTAGGGGCCACCATCGTCACCAACAAGCGCCAGATCCCGGCCGACGAATTCTTCGTGGGCCTCTTCGAGACCGCGCTTGACGAGGGCGAGATTGTGACCGCGGTCTCCTTCCCAGTGCCGGAGAAGGCGGCCTACGCCAAATTCCCGAACCCGGCCTCGCGCTACGCCATCGTCGGCGTCATGGTCGCCAAGAGCGGCTCGACGGTGCGGGTGGCGGTAACCGGTGCGGGACCCAGCGTGTTCCGCGACCAAGCGATCGAGAGCAGCCTGGCGGGCAGCTTCTCGGCCGACGCGGTCGGTGCCAGCTCGGCCGACGAGGGCTCGCTGAACGGCGACATCCACGCTTCGGCTGGCTATCGGAAGCACCTGATCTCGGTGATGGCCAAGCGGGCTGTTTCTGCAGCAAACGGCTAGCCATTCAAGATCTTTCACCAGGCAAGAGGGCGCTTCTTCGTTGAAGCGCCCTCTGTCGTTCTGCAATAGTGGTGCTCTCTGAGGGGAGCGGGAGCCACGTATGGTCGCGAGGAGCAAAGAATCGGGCCGCGCGGCGGGCTCGCTGGTTCGGCGAGGTTTCTTCGCCCTCTCTCTCGGCCTTCTGCTGGCTGCACTGCCGCTCGGCACCGCCGGTGCGCAAGAAAACCTCCCGCAGAACATCCAGGACAGCATCAAGGAGAAGGTGACGGACGCGGTCCGCCAGCACCTTACCGCGCAGCAGCCGGAGCCGCCGCCACCGATCCAGAACGGCGTCCCCTTCGCGTTGCGGTTCGACAGCCAGGTACGGGGTCTGGCCCCCGGCGCCTCGGTCGAGATCAAGGGCATTCGCATCGGCGAGGTTCGCAGCATCGACCTCAGCTACGACCAGGACCGCAACGCCTTCGACGTCTTCGTCACCCTGGTACTGCAGCCCAGCCTCTTCCCGGCGATGGGCAACCGCCCCTCGACGCCGGAGGAGACCTACGACGCCGTGGCGGAACTGGTCGAGCGCGGCCTGCGCGCGCACCTGGCAAGCCAGCAGCTTATCGGCGGATCGCTGGTGGTCGATCTGGACATCCAGGCAGACGCCACCGCCGCCAGCCTCGACCGCACGCACGAACCGCCGATGATTCCGACCGGCCCCAGCCGTGCCGAGGTGGTGAAGGAGCGCCTGCAGGCGCTGATCCGCAAGGTCACCGACCTGCCGCTGGAGCCGCTGGTGGAGGACGCCAAGGCCTCGCTGCTGGCTCTGAAGGCCCTGGTCGAGGGGCCGGAGCTGAAGGAGGCGCTGGCCAACCTGCGCGACAGCACAGCCGAGATCGAAGCCTTCATGGACGGCATGGACGGGCGCATGGACAGCATCGTGGCCCAGATCAACGCCACATCGGCTTCGGCCGGGCGCATGCTGGACCAGGCCGGCGAGACCCTCGTCTCGGTCCAGCGCAGCATCGGCGACCGCTCGCCGATCCTGACCGACATCCGCAAGCTGCTGCGGGAGTTCGAGGGCGCCGCCCGCTCCCTGCGGCTGATGGCCGACTACCTGGAGCGCCATCCCGACGCGCTTCTCCGCGGCAAGAGGGACGACCGCCAATGAGCCTGCGCTCCAAGACCCTGCCCTCCAAGACACTACAGGGCGCCGCCGCTGGCCTCGCCCTCTTCCTGCTCGCCGCCTGTGGCAGCACCCCGCCGACCGAGGTCTATGGCCTGACCGACGCCGCCAAGCGCAGCGAGACGCCGGCACCGCCCGGTGCGCCGCTGATCTTCGTCGATCCCGCCGCGACCTCCGACTATCTGGACCGCACCCAGATGGTGACCCGCAAGGGCGCCTACCGCATCTCGCTGCACGAGTTCGCGATCTGGAGCGAGCCGCTGGGCGACCTGATCGCCGCCAGCCTGGTGGATGACCTGTCCAAGCGCTTCGGCGACGACCAGGTGATGGTGAGCCCGCTGCCGGCCTACGAGGATCCCGACTGGCGTGTCTCTGTCAACGTGCTGCGCTTCGACGTGGACGAGACCGGTGACGCCGTTCTGGACGTGCGCTGGACCCTGCTGAAGGGGCGCCACGAGGACTTCGCGGCCAGCCAGCGCGAGATCATCGTGACCAAGGCCAGCCTGCCGGAGGACCCGGGCAGCCGCGTCGCCGCTCTGGACGAGGCGCTCTCGATCCTGGCCGACCGCATCGGAAACCGGATCGAGGGCGGCTAACCCCTTACCGCAGAGGCTGGCAGCCGGACACCGCTCGCGACGCCACATCGCTCTCCTTCCAGAGCAAGCGTCTGGTCAGGCGGGGTCTTCCTTCGTAAGACTGTTGGACCACGCAGCCTGACGAGTGCCATGCGCCGCCTGCTTCTCGCCTGTCTTTTCGTTCTGGCCTTCCTGGCGGCGCTGGCCGCGGGCCTGGTCGCGGTGCGTCGCGAGGCGGCCGAGGTGGCGATCCGTCATGGCCTGGCGAGCGAGGGCATCCACAACGCCAGCTTTCAGGTCGTCGACGTCACCCCCGACAGCGCGCGAGTCGAAGAGGTCGCGCTAGGGCGCTACCGCAACCTGCAGGCCAGCGCGATCGAGGTCAGCTTCTCCGGCCTCGAGGGCTGGATGCCCTGGACCTGGCAGCCGGAGGTCCGCGAGGTCCGTCTGATCGGCCTGCGTTTGACGCTGAACACCGAGAGCGAAAGCGGCCTGCTCGACGATCCCGAGCTTGACCGCCTGCTGGGCGGGCCGGAGGAGGCCGAAGTCGGAGAGGCCAGCGCGATCCCGCCGATCGTGCTGCAGGACGCGCAGATCAGCCTGACCGACGAAGACGGCGAAACGCGGCTGACCTTGGACGGCAGCATCGCGCGGCCGCTGCGTACGGCGCTGTCGGGCCACTTCGCCTATGCCATCGCCACCCCGCTGGGCGAAGCCAAGGGCGACATCGAGCTGTTCCAGGCACCCGAGGAGGCGATGCGGGTGACCGCGACCGCGGAAGGCGCATCGCTGCATCTGGACGACGCCCGGGTGGAGGCCCTCTCGGCAGCGGTGGAGCTGACCCTGCCGGACGACGCGCTGCCCAAGGCGAGCGGACAGCTCTCGATCCGGGGCATCTCGCCGCTGGCCGGCTATGTTGAAGAGCTCTCGGTCGACTTCAGCGCCGATCCCAGCCGCTTCGACATCGCGCTCGCCGCCGAGGATGCCCAAGGCGGGTCCGTTGGTTCAGGCCGCATCGCCATCACCCGACTGGACAGCCGGCCGCAGATCGACGCCAGGCTGACCGTCAACGCGGTCCATGCCGGCTCCCGCCTCGGCCTGGTCGAGGAGGGCGGCGAGCTGACGGTCGACAGCGAGCTCAGCGCCACCCTGCCGCCGCTGGTGGACCTGATCCACGACCGCGGCGGCAAGCTGATCCAACTGCTGGAGACCGGCAGCCTGGCCACACGGCTGAAGATCTCCGCCAAGGACCTGACGGTGCCGGGCAAGGTATTGGGGCTCAGCGCCGGCCTGCACCTGAACCTGCTGCTGGAGAAGGCCCGGCTACGCGCCTGGGTTGCCGAGGAGAGCCGGCTGTCGATCTCGGCGCTGGATCCCGAGTGGTCACTGCTGGCTCTGCTGCCCGACGACACCCGCGGCGCGCTCTGGCGCAACCTGGTGCTGACGCTACCGCTGCAGGGCGAGGCCGGGCTGCAGGCCAGCGCACAGCGCAGCAAAGAGGACGAAGACGGGGGCATCGACATCACCGTCTCCGGCCCGCTCTCGCTGACCAGCGGCCTCGACACCAAGCTCTCCTTCTCCGGCCGGCTGGACAGCACGCTTGGCTCCGACCTCACCCCGCGTTCGCTGTCCTTTAGCCGGCTCGATCTCTCGGCCCAATCGCTGCCGATCCTGGGCAACAAGATCACCAGCCTGTCGCTCACCGGCGACGCCCTGATCGAGGAGAAGCGGCTGTCCAGCGACCTCCTGCTCGACGCCAAGCTGGCCGAGGTGCAGCGGGACGAGTTGCTGCTCGGCGACGTGACCCTGAAGCTGCCGCTGAGCCTGCGCGCCAGCCCCGGGGAGACCCGCGTCGCGCTCGACCGGGCCGGCCAGGTCGGGCTCGGCAGCGCCAGCCTGAACGGCGAGGCGATGCTGCGCCGGCCGGCCTCGTTCGAGGTCACGCGGATCGCCCTTGCGCGCGATCCGGACAAGGGCTGGCTGCCGGGCCTCGCCCTCACGGCGGACCGCCTGGAACTGACGTTGCCTGGCGGCGGTTCCAGCCTTGACGCAAGTGGCGTCACGCTCGACCTGGCCGGCAGCCTCGACCAGAGCGGGCTGAAGAGCACCGCGACCCTACAGGCGGAACGGATCGCCCTGCCGGGCGAGGGGGTGAGCCTCGCCAAAGTCAAGCTGCAGACGCCGCTGCCACCCGCCCGCCTGGAGAGCGAGCCTGCCAGCCTCAGCTTCGCCGAGGCCTCGCTGGACCAAGATGCGGTGAGCGCCTCGGGCATCAGCATGACCGCGAGCATCACCCGCAAGGGCGAGACCTACCGCCTATCCGGCAAGGGCAGCGGGCCCGGCGGGCAGGGCCGGCTGGCCGTCGATCTGCAGCACGACCTGGCCAGCGGTCGCGGCAGCCTGGACGCGCGCTGGGGGCCGGTCACCTTCGCCAAGGGCGGCCCGCAGCCGAAGAGCCTCTCGGCGGCACTGGAACACCTGACCGAGGTCGCCGGCGAGGTCTCGCTGGAAGCCAAAGGAGAGTGGTCGCCGCGCAGCAGCAACATCTCTGCCAAGCTGGACCTCAAGTCGCTCTCCGCCACCCTGCTGCCGGCCAAGATCAAGGGCCTGAACGGCGATCTCACCTTCCCCAGTGTCGATCCGCTGGTCACCCTGAACGACCAGACCATCACCATCGACGAGCTGGACGTGGGCGTGCCGCTCTCCGACCTGCTGCTCACCTTCGAGATCGCGGACACCTCGAGCGGTCCGGCGCTGGACAGCAAGACCCTGCAGACCGACTTCGCCGGCGGCCGCCTTCAGGCCAGCCCCTTCCGCGTCAGCGGGCCGGACGACGCCTTCTCCACCACGGTGGAGGTGACCCACGTCAAGCTGGACCAGCTGGCCGAGATCCTGGACCTGGGCGACATCGAACTGGAGGGCCGCATCATCGGCCAGATCCCACTGACCGTGGACCTGGGCAAGGAGTCGGTGGCGATCGCCAACGGCTGGCTCCAGGCGGTGGAAGGCGGCGTCATCCGCATTCCCAACGCGGCCGAGCGCCTGGGCCTGGGCGAGGTCAGCAAGGAGCAGAAGGACCTCTTCTTCGCGCTGGACGCGCTGGCCGACTTCCACTTCACCTACCTCTACGCCACGGTCAGTTTCGGCGCGGACGGCGGTCTCGACCTGGCGCTGACCCTGGAGGGCAACAATCCGGCGGTGCTGGAGGGCTATCCCTTCAAGTTCAACGTGACCTTCGGCGTCGACCTCACCGACCTCATGGCCGCCTTCCGGCGCGGCCGGCAAATCACGCCCGAACTCTTCGACGGTGCCTGGAGCCTGAAGAACTAACGCCTGTTGAGTCTACACGGGACCAGCCCGCACCCCCACCCGGCCGGCCATTCTCAGGATACTTCCGTGGGCGGCGGGGTGGGGGTCGGGCCGGCGCCGATTCAACCAGAGCACAACGCGCTCCAGGTCCCTTGCTGCGCGCGGCAGCCGGCACTACCTCTTGTAGGGTCGCGGTGAACGCGGCCCTCGAGACGTTATGAGGAGGTGTGAAAGAAAGCGCTGGAACTTGCGCCCCCCTCTTACCGTATGATGGAAGTCATGATGAACAAGACTCCGCCCGTCTTTGCGGTGTTGGCGCTCTCGACCTTGGTCCTGGCGCTGATGGCCTGCACCCCCAAGGTCGCCGTCGAGGCGCCGAAGGAGCCGATCACGATCAACCTCAACATTCAGGCCGATGTGCGCGTGCGCATCGAGGAGGCGGCGCAGAGCGACATCGCCGACAATCCCGACATCTTCGGCACGGAATAGACTCATGAGCAGTACGAACACGACCCTCACGGTGAGCGCGGCCCGCCCGCAGCTGCCACGCCCCTTGCTTCTCGCAGCCTCGCTCCTGATGGCGCTGGCGCTGGTCTTCGGCCTGGCGCAGACCAGCCCCGTCATGGCGGCCTCTCTCAAGACGGAGTTGGCCAACGGCAACGTGGGCGAGCGCTGGGACGGCTACCTGGAGGCGCGCAACCCCAGCGCCCAGGGCCTGGTGAACAGCGTGAACGCCAAGCGCAAGCAGCTTTACGAGAAGCGCGCCAAGGAGCTGAACCAGCCGGCGAGCGTGGTGGGCACGGTCTACGCCAAGGAACTCTACGACCGTGCCAAGCGTGGTACCTGGTTCCTCTCGAAGAGCGGAGCCTGGTCGCAAAAGCCCTGACGCCCCATCCCGCAACATCTGAAGGGGCGGCCCTCGCGCCGCCCCTTCCCGCTTCTCCCGCTCTCCCCGCCCAAGTGCTTCCATCCGGAGCCCGCCCACCGGAGCCCCTATGACCCACGACCTGCCCACCTCCGTCGACGCCACCCTCTCCCTCCTGTCCGAACAGCGTTATCTGGCCGACCGTCCCCTCGCCACGGTGCTCTATCTGGCGCTGAGGCAAGGCAGGCCGCTGTTCCTGGAAGGCGAGGCCGGGGTGGGGAAGACCGAGATCGCGCGCGTGCTCTCGGCTGCGCTTGGCCGCCGTTTGATCCGCCTGCAGTGCTATGAGGGCCTGGACGTGGCCAGCGCCGTCTACGAGTGGAACTATCCGCGCCAGATGCTGGAGATCCGCCTGGCCGAGGCCAGCGGCACCGGCGACCGCGAGCGCATCGCCAGCGACATCTTCGACCGCCGCTTCCTGATCGAGCGGCCGCTGATGCAGGCGCTCTCGCCGCAGGAGGGCGGCCCGCCGGTGCTGCTGATCGACGAGCTGGATCGCACCGACGAGCCCTTCGAGGCCTTCCTGCTGGAGCTCCTGAGCGACTACCAGGTGAGCGTGCCGGAACTCGGCACCATCAAGGCCCCTGCCCCGCCGCTCACCATCATCACCTCCAACCGCACCCGTGAGATCCACGACGCGCTGAAGCGGCGCTGCTTCTACCACTGGGTCGGCTATCCCGATGCCCGGCGCGAGCGCGAGATCCTGGCGGCCAAGGCCCCGCACGTCGGCGCCCGGCTCTCGGCCGAGGTGGTGGCCTTCGTGCAGCGCCTGCGCGAGGAGGAGCTCTACAAGCTGCCGGGCATCGCCGAGACCCTGGACTGGGCCGACGCGCTGACCCAGCTCGACAAGGTCACCCTGGACGAGGAGGCGGTCGATTCCACCCTCGGCGTGCTGTTGAAGTACCAGGACGACATCGCCAGGATCGAGGGCAGCGAGGCCGCGCGCCTGCTGAACGAGGTGAAGCGCGAGATGGCCGATATCCGGCACGCCTAGGCAGGGCGAATTCCGATGGACGGGCCACTCCCCGGCGAGGGCGGCGGCGGGATCGCCGGCAACATCATCTCCTTCGCACGCACCCTGCGCGCCGCCGGCATGCCGGTCGGGCCGGGCGCCATCCTGGATGCCCTGAAGGCGGTGGAGACGGTTGGCCTGGACCGGCGCGACGACTTCTACTGGGCGCTGAATGCGGTCTTCGTGAAGCGGCGCGACCAGCAGGAGATCTTCGACCAGGCCTTCCACGTCTTCTGGCGCAACCCGCAGTTCCTCGACCGCATGCGCTCGCTCTTCCTGCCGACGGTGACGCCGGAGCTGACCAGCGACGAGGAGCAGAAGGAGCTGTCGCGCCGCCTGGCCGAGGCACTGGCCGGCGAGCGGCCCGGCATGCAGCAGGAAGAGGACGAGGACGACGAGATCGAGATCCAGGCCGCGATGACCTGGTCGGACAAGGAGGTCCTGGCCCAGAAGGACTTCGAGGGCATGAGCGCGGCCGAGCTGGAGGACGCCAAGCGCGCCATCGCCCGCCTCACCCTGCCGCTGCAGCGGGTGAAGACTCGGCGCTGGCAGGCCGACCGCCGCGGCCGCGGCATCGACGCCCGCCGCTCGCTGCGCGCGGCGCTGCGCCAGGGCGGCGACGCGCTGCCGCTGGTGCGGCGCAAGCGGCGGGAGCGCACCCCGCCGCTGGTGGTGCTGACCGACATCTCGGG
The DNA here is from genome assembly GCA_046233115.1 of Rhodospirillaceae bacterium N.6G. Lineage (GTDB taxonomy): Bacteria > Pseudomonadota > Alphaproteobacteria > Kiloniellales > JACOMY01 > JACOMY01. The sequence goes on from JBJXHM010000006.1 coordinate 259,587, forward strand.
CTCGATGGGTCAGTACTCGCGCATGCTGCTGCACTTCCTGCACGCGCTGACCAACGACCGCGACCGTGTCCATGTCTTCCTCTTCGGTACCAGGCTCACCAACATCACCCGCCAGCTCCGCTTCCGCGATCCCGACGAGGCCCTGAACAAGGTCTCCGAAGCGGTCCCGGACTGGGACGGCGGTACCCGGATCGGCGCCTGCCTGGCCGACTTCAACAAGCACTGGGCCCGGCGCGTGCTGGCCCAGGGCGCTGTGGTGCTGCTGATCACCGACGGGCTCGACCGCGCCGGTGCCGAGGGCCTGTCAGAGGAAGTGGAGCGCCTGCACAAGTCCTGCCGGCGGCTGATCTGGCTGAACCCGCTCTTGCGCTACGACGCCTATGCGCCAAAATCTCAGGGTGCCCGTGCGATCCTGCCGCAAGTGGACGAGTTCCGTTCGGTGCACAATCTGGCGAGTCTGTCCGATCTGGCGGCTGCGCTCAGCCGCACCTCGACCCAGCGCCGCTCAGCGCGGCTGGAGTGGAGCGAGGAAGGGCGCAGGACCTGAAGCAGACCCCGAGGGAGAGAGCGAAATGACCGAGACTGCGAAAACCGAGGGTGAGGACCTGCTGGCCAAGGCGGGCGAGTGGCGCGACAACGGACGCAAGGTGGCGCTGGCAACGGTGGTAGCCACCTGGGGCTCCTCGCCGCGCCCGGTCGGGAGCCAACTGGTGATGGACGATGCCGGCAACCTGGCCGGCTCCGTCTCCGGCGGCTGCATCGAGGGCGCCGTGGTGATGGAAGCGCGCGAGGTCATGGACGGCGCGCCGCCGAAGCTGCTGACCTACGGCGTCACCGACGAGGAGGCCTGGACCGTCGGCCTGGCCTGCGGCGGCGAGGTCAAGGTCTTCGTCGAGGCGGTGGAGTAGAACCATGCAGCGCGAAGTCTACGACACCCTGACCGCGGCCAAGGCCGAGAAGCGGCCGGTGGCCCTGGTCACCGAGCTCTCCAGCGGCGCGCAAGCCCTGCTGGACCAGGACGGACACAGCCTGGCCGGCGACCTCGACACGCCGGGTGCGCTGGTGCCGGCGCTGGAGGCGGCGCTCGCCGCCGACCGCAGCGGCATCGACGATAACACCGGGCTCTTCATCCAGGTTTTCAACCCGCCACTGCGCCTGATCATCATCGGCGCGGTGCACATCGCCCAGGCGCTGATCCCCATGGCCCGCGTACTGGGCTACGAGGTCATCGTGGTCGATCCGCGCAAGGCCTGGGCCAACGCCACCCGCTTCCCCGACGTCACCATCACTTACGACTGGCCGGACGAGGCCATGGACGCGCTGAAGCCCGACCACCGCACCGCGGTGGTGGCGCTGACCCACGACCCCAAGCTGGACGATCCGGCCCTCGTGCGTGCGCTGGCCAGCAACGCCTTCTACATCGGCGCGCTCGGCTCCACCCGCACTCACGGCAAGCGCCAGATCCGCCTGCAGGAGCAGGACATCGACCCGCAGAGCTTCGCTCGCATCGACGGCCCCATCGGGCTCGCCATCGGCGCCCGCTCACCGGCCGAGATCGCGCTCTCCATCCTCGCCAAGATGACCCAGGTCCGCCAGGGTGCGCCCGCCCTGGTGAAAGCGGCCTAGCCGGTCCCATGTACTTCGGTCCGCTGGCAACGGCAGAGGCGGAGGGCGCCTACCTCGCCCACTCCGTCTCGCTGCCGAAGTCCCGCTTCAAGAAGGGGCGGCAGCTCTCGGCGGAGGACGTCGTCGCCCTGGCCGAGGCCGGCATCGCCGAGGTGATCGCCGCCCGGCTCGACGCCGACGAGGCGCACGAGGACGAGGCCGCTGCGGGCGTGGCCCAGGCGCTGGCCGGGCCGGGCCTCAACGCCTCGGCCGCCTTCACCGGGCGCTGCAACCTGATCGCCGCCCGCCGCGGCCTGCTGCGGGTGGACCGGGCCAGGATCGACCGTCTGAACGCGCTGGACGAAGCGCTGACCGTGGCCACGCTCGGCAACTACGACCTGGTGGAGCCGAGGCAGATGGCGGCCACCATCAAGATCATCCCCTTCGCACTGAAGCGCGCGGTGCTGGAGGAGGCGCTGGCGATCGCCGCCGAGGGGCCAATCCTGACGGTCGCGGCACTGACCCCCAAACGGGTCGGGCTGGTGCAGACGACCCTGCCCGGCCTCAAGCCCTCGATCCTCGACAAGACCCGCGAGGTCACCAACCGCCGCCTGGCCGCGCTGGACTGCCCGCCCTTGCGCGAGCTGCGCTGCCCGCACCGCAGCGAGGCGGTGGCCCAGGCGATCGGCGGCCTCGCGGACTGCGACCTGATCCTGGTTTCCGGCGCCTCGGCCATCGTCGACCGGCGCGACGTGGTGCCGGCTGCGATCGAGGCGGCCGGCGGTGCCATCCGCTACTTCGGCATGCCGGTCGATCCCGGCAACCTGATCCTGCTGGCGGAGAAGGACGGCAAGCCGCTGCTGGGCCTGCCCGGCTGTGCCCGCTCGCCGAAGCTGAACGGCTTCGACTGGGTGCTGGAACGATTGGTGGCCGAGATCCCGGTCGGTCCGGGCGACATCCAGGCGATGGGCGTGGGCGGCCTCCTGAAAGACACGGCCCAGCGGCCCCTGCCCCGCTCCGCCGCGGTCGAGCAGCCGGAGCCCGAGGACCAGTTGAGCGGCAGTCCGCGTGCGGCGCACGTCGCCGCCCTGGTGCTGGCCGCCGGCCAGGCCCGGCGCATGGGCGCCAACAAGCTGATCCAGCCGCTGGCCGGCCAGCCCCTGGTGCGCCATGCGGTCGAGGCGGCACTCGCCTCGCAGGCCGAGCCGGTGATCCTGGTGACCGGGCATCAGCGCGAGGCGGTCGAGGAGGCGCTGGAGGGCCTAGACCTACTGTCGGTACACAACCGAAACTACGCCGCCGGGCTCTCGACCTCGCTGAAACGCGGACTGGCCGCCCTGCCGGAGGGGATCGATGCGGCGGTGGTGGTGCTGGGTGACATGCCGCGCATCTCGCCCAAGGTGATCGACCGCCTGATCGCCAGCTTCAACCCGCTGGAGGGCCGGGCGATCTGCCTGCCCACTTTTCAGGGCAAGCGCGGCAACCCGGTGCTGCTCGGCCGCCAGTTCTTCGCCGAGGCCCAGACCATCGAGGGCGACCAGGGCGCCCGCGAGCTTCTGGAGGAATACGCCGAACTGGTCGCCGAGGTGCCGATGGACGACGCCGCCATCTTGCTGGACATCGACACGCCGGAGGCGCTGGAGCGCGCCCGGCAGGATACGGAGAAACAAGAGTAGCGCGCGGTTTCTCCACCTTGGCGCACGGTATTGAATAACTCTCCAAGCTTATAGGGATCCTACGGCCTGGCCCGAGGACCTCTCGACAAAGACAGAAAAGCACCGCATCAAGCACGACGCTCGACGCCGCCCCTCTCAGTAGTTCCATTCCCAGCGCAGCATGGCGCCGTTGTCGGCCTCGCTGTCGGCTCCGGCACGGCCCTCGAACTTGAGGCCGGAGAAGAGGTCGACCTCGACCGTGGCCTGGGTGCTGCCCGGCGTGGTGCCCTGGCGTACGCCGACGAAGACGCCCTCCGAGATGTACTCGCCGGCGGTGATGACCGCGGCATCGTCGCCCTCGCCGCCCTCGACCCGCAGCACGTCGACGCCGACAGTCTGTCGGATGAAGTCGATCGAGGTCTTGCTGCTGCCGGTGACGCCCGACATGATCGCCGCGGCCTCGGCGAGCTGGATCGCTTCGACCGGCGAGATCTGGCCGGTGCCACGGCCGAAGAGCACGTTCGAGAGAATCTCGTCCTGCGGCATGTCGGGATCGGAGCTGATGGTGACCTTGGGCTTGGAAGCGGTACCGCCGATTTTGATCGTGGCCGTGATGTCATCGCCCTTGTTCACGGCACGGATGTCCAAGGCCGGATCGATATTGGCGGACCCGTTGAAGTCGACGCTGCTGTCGGTGGCAAGGTCGAACTGCTTGCCGAAGAGGGAAACGAAACCCCGGCGCGGCGAGAGCTTGCCGGTGATGAAGGGCTTGTTCGCGGTGCCGCGCACCCGGAGATTGCCGCCCCACTCACAGTCCAGCCCGAGGCCGGAAACGAAGACCCGGCGTGGCAGATCGACCTCGATATCGAGGTTGATCGGGATCGCCGGCTCCTTGTCCTTGTCGTCCTCTTCCTTCCGCGGATTCAGCACCTTGCCGTCGCGCACCAGCTCCACGTCGAGACCGGAGACGCTGGGCGGCAAGTCCGGCGTGACCGAGGCGCGGATCTCGTCGTTGGTGATCTTGCCCTTCACGTCGATCGAGCGCGAGAGGTCACCGTCCACCGACATGTCGATGTCCAGCCGGGCGTAGATGTCGTCGCGCCGCGCCACGGCGAAGTCGGTCATCTTCAGGTCGAAGCGCAGGGTGGGCGCCGGATCGGCCGCCAGGTCGATGGCGCCGGTCAGCGATAGCCGCCCGTCCTGACCGTCGTTGCCGCTGGCCTGCTGGATCTCCAGGCGCTGCTGGTTGCCGACCAGGACGACGGTCAGGTCCTGGACGATGGTCGCCATCATCAGGTTCTCGTAGCGGCCGCCCTTGATGCTGACCTCACCGCTGGCCCGCGGTTCGTCCAGGGTCCCGGCGACGCTCAGGTCGATGGTGCCCTGGCCGGTCAGGCGCTGGTCCGGGATCGGCAGCAGGTCGAACAGGGGACCGAGCTCGCCGACCCAGTCGATATCCGCGCTGAAGGGGGCCTGCTTGTCCAGGTTGGCACCGAGCTGCGCTAGGGAGACGGTCAGCGGCACCTGCGCCTTCAGCAAGACCGGCTTGCCGAAGCTGCCGTCCAGGCTGCCGTCCACGGCCATGCCCTTGCCACTCAGAGCCCCGTTCACCTTGAGGTCGATCGGCGGATTGACCGGCAGGCCGTCCTCCAGCACCGCGAGCTGGTTGCCCTGGATCGAAATCCGGCCCTGGGCCGTGCGGTTGCCGGTCAGCGAGACCTGGGCGGCGATGGTGCCGACCGGGGTCTCCTCGCCCAGCAGCGGCTTGAGCTGCTCCAGGTCGAGTGGGCTCAAGGTCAGATCGATCTTCTTGTTGCTGCCAGCGAGATTGGCGTCGAGCGCCAGTTCGGCGCCGGCGACCGACAGCCCCAGCTTGGCGCTCTCCGGGCCGCCGGGGCCGATGGCGACCTCGGTCTGGTGGGTCTGCTCGAAGCCGAAGCCCATCGCCTCGCCGTCCAGCCGCGACAGTGCGATGGTAATCCGCGAGCCCCGCTGCCCGACCCGTCCGGCCAGCGCCAGGCGCGCCGGCTGCTCCTGCAGCTGCGCGTTGCTCTCGACCGTGATGTCCAGCGCCTCCGGCGTGCCGGAGAAGGTGGCCGCCAGGCTCTGCACCTGCGCCGCCGGATCGACCGCAATGTCGCTGCCGTCGAGGCGCCCCTGCAGGCGCAGCGCGCCGGTGGCATCGCGCGCGCGCGCCTGCAGCCGGATGCCGCCGTGCTGGATGTCGGCCAGGCGACCGGGCGAGAGGTTGAGGGCGACGGCCGCATCCTGCTGCCCGTCGCGGGCGGTCAGATCGACGGTCAGATTGCCCCGCCCCTGCAGCGGCACGCCCAGGTTCGCCAGCAGCTTGCCGCCGGCGAGGTCGCCCTTGAGCTTGCCGCTGACCGGCATACCGGCGGTCGGCACGATGACCTCGCCGCTGATCTTGACCTCTTTGCCCAGCGCCACGGCCACGGGCGCGATACGGAAGGCATCGCTGCCGCTTGGCTCGACCTTGGCCGAGACGCTGATCGGGCCATAGCTGCTCTCGGGGGCTGCGATCGCGACCTCGCCGGAGATCTCGGGCAGGGTGCCGGCCAACGAGATGTCCCCGGTGAGCGTACCGATCTTCTCGCCGGAGGCCTCGATATCGCGCCCGTCCAGGGTCGCGGTGACGGCGAGCGCTCCGGCGGCGGACTGCGAGAAGTGGCCGCCGGCCTCGAAGGAGCCGCTGGCCGGTGCCCCGGAGAGACCGGAGAGCGCGGTCAGGTCATGCAGCGCGACCTTCCAGTCCAGCGCCATCTCGGCGTCGCCGACCGCGCCGTCCAGGTCGACCAGCAGGGTCTGACCCAGCAGGCTCACCTGCTGCAGGGTGATGCTGCCGTCGGGCGCATAGGTGACGCCGCCGGTGAGCGAGAGGCCGTCGCCCAGAGCCTCGCCGATCCCGTCGGGCAGGCCGCCGGTGCCGACCAGAGTCAGGTCCACACTGGCGGCAATCGGCTGCTCCATGCCGTTCAGCTTGAGCCCGCTGTCCAGCGTCAGCGACAGCGGCAGGCCGGCCAGCATGGGATCATACTGGCCGAGGTCGGGCAGCACCGCGTCCAGGTAGAGGGCGGGCTCGCCGGCGAGCGCCGGCAGCGCCAGGTCGCCGTTCAGGGTGAGCGCGAGGCCGGTGCCGCGCAGGCTGAAGCTGCTGAGGTCGGCGCTGCCAGCCTCGGGATCGACCAGGGCCCGCGCGTTCACCCGGAGGCTGCCGTAGGGCAAGGGCGGCACGTCGGGCAGCAGCACCTTGGGGTCCTTTATCCTGAGGTCGAGGCTGGACTGCAGGCGCCCCTCCTCCGGCTTGCCTTCCAGGTAGAGGTCGAGGCCGGCGACCTCGGCCTCCTGCGTCTTTACGCCGTCGACCGCCAGGGCCAGCTTCAGCTCGGGCAGCCCGAGCGGTCCCTCGGCCTCGGCCCGCAGCGTCAGCGCGCCCAGCGCCACCTCCGGCACCATCTCGCGCAGCGGCGAGTCGGCGGCCAGCGCGAGGTCGAGATTCGCCTTCACCTCCTCGCTCTCGGGCGCGAGGCTGCCGGTGAGGCCGAGCTGCAGAACCTTGGCCTTCAGTTCGAAGCGCTCGACCGTCACCAGTTCGTCGGTCATCACCGCCGCGACGTCGAGCTCCGCCCCACCGGCGAGCCAGGGGCGTGCCTCCTCGGGCAGGAGTTCCGGCGGCAGGCTGCCACTGGGGTCGACCCGGCCCTTGAGGGAGAAGCGCCGGTCCGGCTCGCCCGCAAGCGCGATCTCGCCGGTCACCGCCTCCTTGCCGTCCAGCAGCAGGCCGAGCTGCCCCTCCCAGGCGCTGAGCGGCCCCTCGCCCTTCAAAGAGAGGTCGATCGCCGGCAGGGTCGGCAGGTCCGCCAGGCGCGAGACCATGCCGCCCTTGGGCTCCTTCACCTCCAGCGACAGGGTCAGCACCTGGCTTGAGGGCGCCCAGGCAAGATCGGCATCGACGTTGAGTTCGGTCTGCTGCTGGCCTGCGACCAGCAGCGAGAGCGTGGTCGCCCCGACCCTGGGCCAGAGCGCCTCTGCGGAGACGCCGAAGTCGGCCGCCACCCCCATCAGCGGCTCGCCCAGCGAGACCTCCTTGACCCGCAGTTCCTTGACCGCGATATCGACCGGCAGGCTGGGCAGTTCCGGGATCAGGCCCTCCTCATCCGGCGTTTCCGGCTCGGGCGGCGCGTTGGGGTCGGGCAGCGGCGCGCGCGGCATGTCGACCTTGCCGACCTCCAGCAGGTTCACTGCAGCCTCGCTGGAGAAGAGGGCGAAAGGGCTCCAGTCCAGGGTGATATCGGTCAGGGTCAGCCAGGTGCCGTCGGCGTCGCTCATGGCCACCCGGCCGAAGGTCAGCCGGCTCCAGAGGCTGCCGCCCATATCGGCCAGCTCGATTCCGCCTTCCTCGCCCGACAGGAAGCCGTTGATCTGGTTCACCGCGAAGCGCTGGCCGGGGCCGGTCTCGAGCGCGATCAGGACGATGAGCGGCGGCAGCAGGATCAGCAGCAACAGCGCCACCAGCACCCGCCGGACCCAGCGCCACACGCGCCGGCGCGGCCTAGAAGGCTTGTCCGATGGAGATGTAGAACTGGAGGGCACGGTCACGTTTCCGCTTGTTGATCGGGGCGGCCAGGTCGAGGCGGATCGGGCCTACCGGGCTGTAGTAGCGAAAGCCCAGGCCGCCGGCGTACTGGATCGGCTCGTCGAAGTCCGGGTAGGTCGAGGAGTAGACCTGGCCAGCGTCGAAGAAGGGCACCAGGCCGTAGTCGTCCCAGAAGCGCCAGCGCGCCTCTATGCCGAACTCGATGAGCGAGCGGCCGCCGGTCGGGTCGTTGGTGTCGTTGAGCGGCCCCAGGCTATCCACCTCATAGCCGCGGACCGATCCACCGCCACCGGCATAGAGCCGTTCGCCCGAGGGGATGTTGCCGAGCTTGGTGCCGGCCAGGGTCGCCACCTTGGCCCGTCCGGCCAGCACGATGTTCGGCTCCTCCAGCACCTTCATGTAGTGGGTGCCACTCAGTGCCACCTGGGCGTAGGCGGCGGTCTCGTTGAGGGTGACCAGCGTCGGATCCACCAGCAGCACGCCGAGGAAGCCCTCGGTCGCGTCCAGGCGGTCGTCACGATTGTCGAAGGTGACCCGCATCGGCACGTCGTAGAGGACATAGCTCTCCCTGCCCTCGTTGTCGTCGATCAGGTTGTTCTCCAGCAGGTACTTGAAGCCGCCGCCACCATAGACCGTCCAGTGCGGGGTGAGCTTCCGCTCCACGCCCAGCGAACTCTCGATCGAGAACTGGCGGTAGGAGATCTGGTCCTCGTTCACGATGCCGAAACGCCACTGCAGCGACTGGTCGTTCTGGAACCAGTTGGGCTTGTTGAAGAAGATGCGGCCGGCCTGCTCGTCCGGCTGGGCATTGGCACTGAAACGCAGGGTCTCGCCGCGGCCCAGGATGTTACGATGCTCCCACGAGGCCTCGCCGATGAAGCCGAAGGGAGTGTTGCTGAAGTCGGTGGCGAAACCGACCCCCAGCGAGATGGTCCGCGGCGGGCGCTCCTTCAGGGTCATGGTCACCGGCTCTTCGTCGCCGTCGACGAGGTCCTCCTCGTTGCGGGTGATCAGCACCTGCCCGAAGAGGTTGGTGGCCACCGCCCGGCGCCGCACCCGCTCCAGCCTCCGGTTGGAGAAGGTCTGGCCCTCCGGCCACTGCAACACGCGGCGGATATATTCCTCGTCGGTGCGCTCCAGGCCATCGATGGCGAGCGGCCCGAAGGTCAGGTAGCGGCCGGGATCCAGGGTCAGATTCACCTGCATCTTGTTGTCGTCGAGGTCCACCGTCACGCGCCGCCTGACCACGGTCGCGTCGGGGTAGCCGTGATTGCCCAAATAGTCGAGCAGACTGCCTTCTGCGGCCAGGACATCCGCACTGACGGCCGGAGCGCCGATCTTGATGCCGAGTGCCTCCAAATCGGGTTGCTTCAGCTTTGAGATATCGGCGCCCTGGACAAAGGCAATGTTGAAGCTGCCGATCGTGGCGCGCGGACCGGGCGTCACCTTGATGGTCACCGGTACCGGATCGCCCTCGCCCACCTGGACCTCGATCTTGGCCTGGTAGTAACCCTGGGCGTTGGCGACCTTCATCAGACCGTCACGATCCTGACGGATTCGCTGGGTCAGGCCGGCCCGGGAAAAGGGGGGTCGGTCCTGCTCGCGTACCAGGACGGAGAAGTCCCTCAACTGGCTCTGCAGACTGGCGTTGTCGGCGACCTCGATCGTGGTGGTGTAGTCCACACCCTTGAAGGCCGGCGGCTGTGCGTCGCTCTCCGCCTCCTCGATCGCTTCCTTGGTCGATTCCTCATCGTCGGCGACCGACTGCCGGTCGGGCTGCGTCGCCCAGAAGGCCAGCCCCACCACCAGGACAAAGGCCAGGCCACGCCAGGCCCGGGGGGCTAGCGCGAAGGTAAGGTCCAGCAGCCCCGGGCCGTAGCGCGAAGGAGACGCCGGTCGATCGGGTCTGCGCCGCCGGAAGGTGGAGGAGCGAATCGGCCGCGACAACATGAGAGAAGCGCTCGCACTTTGGCACCCGGAAGGCAAGCCCCTGATCGCAGAGCGGCGACCTCTTTTCGCGCCTTACAGGTACGCCCTCAGGCGTAGCGCAAGGTCTGGCCGAGGCCCAGGCGCTTGGCCTTCTCCAGCATCGCATGCCCCAGGGCGATATCGGAGAGCGAGAGCCCGCGGTGCCAGAAGAGAATGGTCTCGCCGTCGCTCTCTCGACCGGGGCGCTTACCGGCCACGATCTCACCCATCTCGGCGTAGAGCGTCTCCTCCGAGAGCCGCCCTCTCTCCACGTGCGCGCGCAGGCTGCCCAGTTTGCCGCCCTTGCACTGACCCCAGTCGTCGACCACCATCTTGTCCATCACCTCGGTCAGGCTGAGTTCCACGGCGCTCATGGTGCCGTAGGGGACGACGAAGTTGCCGGGCTTCACCCAGGCGGTCTTGAAATGCGGGTGCGGCGCCTCCAGGCGCGAGGCCTCGACCTGGATGTCGGCCCCCTCCAGGCAGTCCTGCCAGGTGTCGACCGCGGTGACCGGCTTGCCCAGGTCGCGGGTGAGACGCTCGGCGAAGCCCTCGCGACTCTCCGGCCGGCGCGAGTGGACGCGGATCTCCTCGAAGTCGAAGAGCGAGTCCAACAGCCGCACGTTCCAGTAGGAGGAGCCCCGCGCCCCGATATGGCCCAGGATCTTGGAATCCTTTCGTGCCAGATACTTGGCGCCGATTGCTGTCATCGCGCCGGTGCGCATGTCGGTGATGTCGGCGGCATCGACCAGGGCGACCGGCATGCCGGTGCGGGGGTCGAAGAGGTTCAGCAGCGCCATCTCGGAGCGGAGCCCGCGCTTGTAGTTGTCGATGTAGTCGCCGACGATCTTCACCCCGGCCACACCCAGCGGTGCAATATAGCCGCGCAAGACGTTGAAATGACCACGGAAAGCCGGATCAGGCTCGAGGTGGACACGGGGCTCGATCACGGTCTCGCCGCGGCCTTGGGCGGCCAGGCCGTCATCGACGGCCTTGATGATCTCGGCGTCGGTCAGCGCCAGCTTGGCCACCTCTGGCCCGCCCAGGTAGGTGAAGTAGATCTCGTCGCTCATGCCAGCAGCTCCTTCAAGACACCCCGATAGCGCGCGGCTATCCTCTCCTCGTCGTGGTGGCGGCCCTCGCACAGGCACCAGCGGCCGCCGACGGCGACATCGCGGATCGGGCTGGCGTTGCCGGCGAAGACCAGCGCGTCCAGCCAGGCATCGCCCTGGCGCTCCGCCAGCAACGGATGCTCGGCGTCCAGCACCAGCCAGTCGGCGCGCGCGCCGACCTCCAGCCGCCCGATCGCCCGGCCCAGCGCCTGCGCACCACCGGCCAGTGCCTGCCGATAGAGCCAGGCGCCGTTGTGTCCGCCGGCCCCGCCCGCCAGCAGGGTACGCCGCCGCGCCAGCAGCCGCTGGCCGTACTCCAGCCAGCGCAGGTCCTCGACCGCGCTGACCGAAATGTGGCTGTCACTGCCGATGCCCCAGGTCCCGCCCGCCGCCGCGTAGGGAACCGCCGGAAAGAAGCCGTCGCCCAGGTTCGCCTCGGTGGTCGGGCAGAGGCCGGCGACTGCGCCGCTCGCCGCCAGCGCCGCGGTCTCGGCGGCATCCATGTGGGTGGCGTGGACCAGGCACCAGCGCGGGCCGACCGGAAAGCGGTCCAGCAGCCAGGCGACCGGCCGCTGCCCGCTCCAGGCCTCGCAATCGGCGACCTCCTTGGTCTGCTCGGCGATGTGGATGTGGATCGGCGCGGTGGGATCCAGGCTCTCCAGGGCCGCCAGCACGCCGCCCAGGCTGGTCTCGGTCACCGCCCGCAGCGAGTGCGGCGCCACCCCCAGATGGGCCTGCGGATTCGCCGCGATCTTATCCTGCAAAGACACAAGGATTTCAGCGAGTTGGTCTGGAGTGTTCACAAAGCGCCTCTGCCCCGCCCCGCTGGGCTGGCCGCCGAAACCGCCATAGCCGTAGAGCACCGGAAGCTGGGTGATGCCGATGCCGCTCTCGGCGGCCGCGGCCAGGGTGCGCTTGGCCATCTCGGCACGGTCGGCATAGGGGCTGCCGTCGGCAGCGTGGTGCAGGTAGTGGAACTCGCCCACCGCGGTGTAGCCGCCCTTCAGCATCTCGACGTAGAGCTGGGCCGCGATCGCCTGCACCTGTTCCGGGGTGATGCGGGCGAGGAAGGCGTACATGACCTCGCGCCAGGTCCAGAAGGAATCCTCGCCGGTTCCCGCAGTCTCGGCGAGACCGGCCATGGCGCGCTGGAAGGCGTGGCTGTGCAGGTTGGGCATGCCGGGGATGGTCGGGCCGGCCAGCCGCTCCGAGCCGGCGGGCTCCGCCCCGCTCTCCAAGCCGACGATCCAGCCGTCGGCATCGACGCTGAGGCGCACATCGCTACGCCAGCCTTGCGGCAGCAAGGCCCAGGGGGCAAAGAAGTCCTGTGGTCCCGGCATGGCTTCGAGGTCACACTCCCGAATGAGGCGGCCCCTGGAGGCAACGGCGCCGCGGTCGCTTGCTGAAACTTGTATAGACAAGTGAGGCCGTGCAAACAATGAGCTGCATCGACGGATCGAGTGAGAGGTTTCTCGGCAAATGACCCTTGAGCGTTTCGACCATCTCTGGATCAACGCGCGGCTGGCGACCATGCAACCGGGCGGCGCGCCCTACGGCACCATCGAGGCCGGTGCGATCGCGACCAAGGGCAAGGAGATCGCCTGGGTCGGCCCGATGGCGGAGCTACCGGGTCCGGCGGCGGAGCTGACCCATGCCCTGCACGACGCGGAGGAGCGCTGGATCACCCCCGGCCTGATCGACTGCCACACCCACCTGGTCTACGGCGGCGACCGCGCGGCCGAGTTCGAGCTGCGCCTGAAGGGGGCAAGCTACGAGGAGGTCGCCAAAGCCGGCGGCGGCATCGTCTCCACCGTGAAGGCGACGCGCGCAGCCGACGAGGACGCGCTGGTCGCCTCGGCCCTGCCCCGGCTCGACGCGCTGCTGGCCGAGGGTGTCACCACCATCGAGATCAAGTCGGGCTACGGCCTGGCGCTAGATCAGGAGCGCAAGATGCTGCGCGCCGCCCGCGCGCTCGGCCGGCTGCGCCCGGTGACGGTGAAGACCTCCTTCCTCGGCGCCCACGCCCTGCCGCCGGAGTACGCCGGCCGCCAGCCCGGGTATGTCGCGGCCGTCGAGGCGATGATCCCGACCCTGGCCGCCGAAGGGCTGGTCGATGCGGTCGACGCCTTCGGCGAGCGCATCGCCTTCACGCCGGAGGAGGTCGCGCGGGTGTTCCGTGCCGCCAAGGCCGAGGGCCTGCCGGTGAAGCTCCATGCCGACCAGCTCTCCGACCAGGGCGGCGCCGCCCTGGCGGCCGAGTTCGGCGCGCTCTCCGCCGATCACCTGGAGTACGCCAGCGAGGCCGGCCTGGCCGCCATGGCCGCGGCCGGCAGCGTCGCGGTGCTGCTGCCCGGCGCCTTCTACGTGCTGCGCGAGACCCAGCTGCCGCCGCTGGAGGCCTGCCGCCGGCTGGGCGTGGGCATCGCGATTGCCACCGACAGCAACCCCGGCTCCTCGCCGGTGACCTCGCTCCTGCTGATGCTCTCGATGGCCTGCACCCTGTTCCGCATGACGCCGGAGGAGAGCCTGGCCGGGGTGACGCGAGAGGCCGCGCGGGCGCTCGGACTCGGCGCCAGCCGCGGCACCCTGGAAGCCGGCAAGCGCGCCGACCTCTGCCTCTGGGACATCGAGCGTCCGGCGGAGCTGGCCTACCGCGTCGGCTTCAACCCGCTGGCCGCAGTGGTGCGCGGCGGATACTTGGAGGCCCCAGCGTGAGCTGGCAGCGGCGCCAGCCAGCAGTTGGATCAGGGCGGGGCGCCACGGGACTGGGAAAGGCCTGCCTCGTGCTCGGCGGGATCATGTTGCTGGTTCAGCTCTACGTCTCGCAGCTCGACACCCTCGACGAGACGCTGTTCTTCGGCCACTTCGCGCTCAATCCCGGCGAGGTCAGGGCGGCATTGGCCGGAGAGGCGACGCTGGCCCCTGCCCTCTGGCCCTTCCTCACCTCGCTCTTCCTGCACGGCGGCTGGCTGCACCTGGTGAACAACCTGGTCTTCCTGGCGGTCTTCGGCACCCTGGTGGAGCGCCACCTGGGCGGACTGCTGCTGGTGCTACTCTTCTTCGCCACCGGCATCGCCGGCTCGCTGTTGCAGGTCGCCTTTCCCTACGACTTCGGCCCGCCGGCCTCGCTTGTGGTCGGCGCCTCGGGCGGCCTCTTCGGCATCATGGGCGTGGCACTCACCTGCGGTGCGCCGGCCATGCGCTCCGGCTCGCCGCAGCGCCGCCTGCTGATCATCCTGATCGCCATCAACGCGGTGATCGGCCTGGTTTCGGCCAGCGGCGTCACCGGCGACCTGCTGCTGATCGGCTGGCAGTCTCACCTGGGCGGCTTCCTCGCCGGCCTCCTGCTCGGACGGCTGGTCAGCCGATCCTAATTAAATCCTACATTCAGCTAGTTAACGCCTATTCCTGTGCTACCCAGGCAAGCGCCTCCTCGAGCAGCGCCTGCAGCAGCGCCCGCATCGGCGCGGCGCGCTCCGCGTCGTAGCGGTAGGGCGGGGCCTCGTCCATGTAGGCGACCTGCGCCAGTTCGAGCTGGACCGCGTGTACGCCCTCGTGGGGCCGGCCGTAGGCGCGGGTGTTGTAGCCGCCCTTGAAGCGGCCATTGGCGACCTGGGTGAAGTCGCCGAACGCCTCGGCCCGGCGCAAGACCGCCGCCAGCAGCGCCGGGTCGGCGCTCTCCCCGCCCGCGGTGCCGAAGTTGAGGTCCGGCAGGCGCCCCTCGAAAAAGCGCGGCACCAGGCTGCGGATCGAGTGCCCCTCCCATACCACGATGCGCGGATGGCTGCGGCGCAGGCGGCCGATCTCCTCGGCCAGGCAGGCGTGATAGGGCTGCCAGTAGCGCTCGCGCCGGCGCTCCACCTCCTCGGCGTCGGGCTCGCCGCCCGGCGGATAGAGCGGCTCCTCGGCGAAAGTCGAGGTCGGGCAGAGCTCGGTGTTGCTGGCACCGGGGTAGAGCTCGGCCGAATCCGGCGGCCGGTTGAGATCGATCAGGTAGCGGGAGTAGCGGGCCTGCAGCAAGGTCGCCCCCAATCCGCGCGCGAAGTCGTAGAGCCGCTCGACGTGCCAGTCGGTGTCGGCGCTCTCGCGCGCCAGCGGCAGCATGCCGCTCGCCTCGGGCTCCGGGATCTCCCAGCCGGCATGCGGCATGGAGACCAAGAGCGGCGCCTCGCCGCGATGCAGGATGGTGTCGTCCGTCATCTCCACTCCTCTTCCCGCGCGCTCCGGCAGGGCGACGCGTGCAAGCACTGGCCTTCGTCCGCCAACTTGTATATACAAGCAGCTCCGACCCACTGTCACCCCTGACGAAGGAAGCGCCCAGCGTGAGCGAGGCCGTCGCCAAGAGCGATCAACCGCTCTACCAACGCATCAAGGAGCACATCAAGCGGGAGATCCGCAGCGGCACCTGGCAGGAAGGCAGCCGCGTGCCCTCCGAGAGTGCCCTGATGGCGGAGTTCGAGGCCTCGCGCATGACGGTGAACCGCGCCGTGCGCGAGCTGAGCGCCGAAGGCTGGCTGGAGCGTGTGCAGGGTGCCGGCACCTTCGTCGCCGGCCAGAAGCTGCACTCGGTCCTGCTGGAGATCCGCTCGATCCACGATGAGATCGCCGAGCGCGGCGGAAAGCACGAGAGCCACGTGCTGCGCCTGCTGTCGCTGCCGGCCGAGCCCTGGATGGCCCGCGCGCTGGAGGTGGCGCCCGGCAGCCCGGTGTTCCACTCGGCGATCGTGCACCTGGAGAACGGGCAGCCGATCCAGTTCGACATCCGCTACGTCAACCCGGCCTTCGCACCGGGCTACCTGGAACAGGACTTCACCCGCCAGACGCCCTTCGACTACCTGATCGGTCTCGGCCCGATCGAGGCGGCCGAGCACCGCATCGAGGCGATCATGCCGGACGAGGAGATGCGCCGCGCCCTCAAGCTGGACCGGGGCGAGCCCTGCCTCAGCCTGATCCGGCGCACCTGGTCCGGCGGCGTGGTGGTGACCCGCAGCCGGCAGCTCCACCCCGGCAGCCATTTTGCCTTCATCGGACGCCAGGACTATCGCTCCGCGGCCAGCTAGAGAAAGCGAGGATCCCCCATGACCCAGAGCAATCCCCGTATCGACAACGCGCGCCGGATCAAGGCGCCGCGCGGACCGGAAATCAGTGCCAAGTCCTGGCTGACCGAGGCGCCGCTGCGGATGCTGATGAACAACCTGGACCAGGAGGTCGCCGAGAAGCCGGAGGAGCTGGTGGTCTACGGCGGCATCGGCCGGGCGGCGCGCGACTGGGCCTCCTTCGACGTCATCGTCGACAGCCTGCGCTCGCTGGAGGAGGACGAGACCCTGCTGGTGCAGTCCGGCAAGCCGGTCGGCATCTTCCGCACCCACGCCGACGCGCCGCGCGTGCTGATCGCCAACTCCAACCTGGTGCCGCACTGGGCGACCTGGGAGCATTTCAACACGCTCGATAAGGTCGGGCTGATGATGTACGGCCAGATGACCGCGGGCTCCTGGATCTACATCGGCAGCCAGGGCATCGTGCAGGGCACCTACGAGACCTTCGTCGAGGTCGGGCGCCAGCACTACGGCGGCAACCTCAAGGGCAAGTGGATCCTGACCGGCGGGCTCGGCGGCATGGGCGGCGCCCAGCCGCTGGCCGCGACCATGGCCGGGGCCTCGATGCTGGCCGTGGAGTGCCAGCCGAGCCGCATCGAAAAGCGGCTTGAAACCAGATACTTGGACCAGAAAGCTACGAGCCTCGACGAGGCCTTGGGGATGATCGAGACCGCCCATACCGAGGGCCGCGCCGTCTCGGTCGGCCTGCTCGGCAACGCGGCCGAGATCTTCCCGGAGATCGTGCGCCGCGGCATCCGCCCCGACGTGGTGACCGACCAGACCTCGGCGCACGACCCGCTGAACGGCTACCTGCCGGCCGGCTGGAGCCTGGCGGAGTGGGAGCGCCGGCGCGAGCAGGACCCGTCCGGCACGGTAGCCGCGGCCAAGGAGTCGATGAAGGTCCAGGTCCAGGCCATGCTGGCGCTCCATGCGAGCGGCGTCCCCACCCTCGACTACGGCAACAACATCCGCCAGATGGCGCTGGAGATGGGCGAGAGCCACGCCTTCGACTTCCCGGGCTTCGTGCCGGCCTACATCCGCCCGCTGTTCTGTCGCGGCATCGGCCCCTTCCGCTGGTGTGCGCTCTCCGGCGAGGCCGAGGACATCTTCACCACCGACGAGACGGTGAAGGAACTGCTGCCGGACAATGCTCACCTGCACAACTGGCTGGACATGGCCAAGGAGCGGATCGCCTTCCAGGGCCTGCCGGCGCGGATCTGCTGGGTCGGGCTGGGCGACCGAGCGCGCCTCGGGCTCGCCTTCAACCGCCTGGTGCGCGAAGGCAAGGTGAAGGCGCCGATCGTGATCGGCCGCGACCACCTCGATTCCGGCTCGGTCGCCAGCCCCAACCGCGAGACCGAGGGCATGCGCGACGGCTCCGACGCGGTGTCGGACTGGCCGCTGCTGAACGCCCTGCTGAACACCGCCTCGGGCGCCACCTGGGTCAGCCTGCACCATGGAGGTGGCGTCGGCATGGGCTTCTCGCAACATGCCGGCATGGTCATCGTCTGCGACGGCAGCGAGGCGGCCGACCGCCGGCTGGAGCGGGTTCTGACCAACGACCCGGCGACCGGGGTCATGCGCCACGCCGACGCCGGTTACGAGATCGCCATCGACTGCGCCCGCGAGCAGGGCCTGAAGCTACCGATGCTGCAGCTGGACTGATGACAGGCCAAAGGCCTCCGCCCCATCGGGGTGGAGGCCATGGCCGTAGATCCGGGCAGCAGATCCGCCCAGCGCAGCCAACCCAAAAGAAAAGGCTGGCACGGTCTGGCGGCGCGCAAGTCGAGCTCTCGTAGTGGCCGTCAGTGCCGCCAGTTACCGGTAACCGACGCTGCCCCAAAAAAGCCAAAGGGCATCCAAAGGGATGCCCTTTTTCTTTGGGATCTTGAGGCTGCTACTGCTTGATCAGCGTGTAGTCGTAGGTCCGGCCGCGATTGATCTCGATCGTGTGCCGGGTCAGCTTGCCGCCATGCGTCGCTTCGACCATGTAGAATCCCTCGGGAAGGGCGATGCGCGGGCGGGCGCCGGTCAGCACGGCCAAAAGCTTACGGTTGCCGTCGCGATCCTTACGCCAGGAGAGGACGCGCCAAGCGACGTTGCGACGGTACGGATTGGCGCCGATCTGCGGGATCAGAGCCAGGGTCGCAAAGCCGACGTCTAGGACGACCATCTCGTTGGTCGGACCATTGACCGCGAAGTTCTGCTCGACGACGAACTGGTCGAGTTGAGCCTTCAGCTTGTAGCGGCCCTCCGGCAAGGACACCTTCCCCGGGCCGGTCAGCGACACCGGGGCCTTGACGTCGCTGTCCTTGGTCAGCGGTTCGATGGTCAGGTGGACGTCCGCCAGGCGGTGCGTCTGCCCTTCGTTGATGTTGACGCCGATCTCGACCGGCTGGAGCTGAGCGGCCACGCCACCGAGCGGTGTCATCAAGAGCAACACCGCCGGCAGAATCATCAGAAGAAACCGTCCAGCATAGGTGCTGACAGGCATCCTGCATTCTCCCATTGTATCTAATCCCTCGGGAATCCAAGCCCCGGTATAGCACGTCTTTCTAAACCGGAATGCGGAGTTGTGACAAGGCTAGCGCACGTTCTCGGGCGAAGATGTGATAGGCGCTTTGGGAAGGGCTGCCAAGCGCCAGGCGGCCAGGAGGCCCAAAAGGGCAAAGGGGACAAAGGTTAGGAAGAGACCTTTAATCAAGGACGATAGTTCTGCTGCGCTCTCGGCTACCTCTAGTCCCTGTGCATTGGCAGCGATTCCCGCGACCGCGGCGCCGATGGAATAACCCAGCATCTGCATGGTCGCCACCGCGCCGGCCGCCAAGTCGCGTTCAGCGTCGGGTGCGGAGGTCACCACGCGGCGCGTGATGAAGGCATAGGCCATACCAAAGCCGGCCCCCTGCATGGCAACGCAAGGCAGGACGAGCCAGGCCGAGCCGGCCGGCAGCAGAAACGCGATTCCAACCAGACCACAGAGGATGGTGACGGCGCCCAGGCGCAGGCAGTGCGGTTCTCCTCCCGGCCCTACCCGGCCGATGGCGAGCGCCGCCAAGGTCCAGGCCACGGATTCGATCGCCACGAACAGGCCGGAGGTCAGCGCGTTCAAACCGTAGAGCTGCTGCAACAGCAGTGGCCCGTAGATGAGAAACCCGATGGTGGCAACCGAGAACAGCAGGGCCATGGCCAGGCCGTCCCGCACCCCGCGGCTAACCGAGAGGGCCCGTTGCGGCAGCAGACCGGTGACGGCTCGCCGGTCGATCCAGAGGAAGAGCGCGAGCAGCCCAATTCCGACTGCAATCAACAGCCCACCCAACCAGACCTCGGAAACCAAGCCTGCCGTGGCGACCGACAAGACGCCGGCAATCAGCACGAAAAGTGAAAGCCAGGGCACCCAGACGGCCCCGACCGAAACCGATCCCCGATCGCCCCGGGCCAGGAGCCAGGGCGCGGCCGCGGCGACCAGCAGCCCCTTGGCGGCGAAGACTAGAAAGGCACCGCGCCACCAACCGACCTCGGCGAAGAGGCCGCCGACCAAGGGGCCGGCCAGCGCGGCCACGCCCCAGACCGCGGAGACCAGGCCGAACAGCGGGATCCAGTTGCGCTCGGGAAAGCCGCGGGTGACGGCCACGTGGCTCAGCGCCGTCAGCGCGCCGCCACCGAGCCCCTGCAGCACCCGCCCGGCCAGCAGCCAGCCCATGTCAGGGGCGAAGCCCGACGCCAGGCAGCCCAGTCCGAAGATCCCGGCGAAGACCGCCAGGGAGCGACCGATCCCCAGCCGCAGCGAGGCCAGGCCGGTCAGAGCGCCGGCCACGATCGAGCCGAGCTCGTAGAGCGCGAAGGCCCAGGGCGTCCAGGCAATGCCACCCAGTTCCTCGACCACGGAGGGCATCACCGTAGCCACCACCAGGCTGTCCGCGGCGTGCAGCCAGATGCCCCCCAGCACCAGCAGGAAGAGTGCCCAACGCCCCTCCCCCAGGATCTCGCGCCAAGGATCGCGCGCTTGCTTCCGGCTTGCCATCGGACCTCCCGCCCCACTGCCGTCACCAACGGCAGTAGGATATAGAAACTTTTTTGTTTCTAAATCACGAACGCGAAGAGCTTGCAATGAAAAAGACAAGCAATATCTTTCAAAACCAGGCCGGACGTTGAACCGTCCGCCGCAAGCTGTGACGAGGATGGGCCATGGCGCTCAGCGACGCCGACATTCTGAAGACGATCAAGCTCTCCGGCCCGATGACGACCGCCCAGTTGCGCGAGCGCCTGGGCATCACCCAGCAGGGCGCGCGGCAGCGGCTGGCGCTGCTGGCCGAGGCCGGGCTGCTGCGGCAGGAGAGCGAGAAGACGGGCGTGGGGCGGCCCAGCGCCTGCTGGTCGCTGACCGCGCGCGGCCACGCCCGCTTCCCCGACGGCCATGCGGAGCTCACCGCCCACCTGATCGGCGACGTCGGTGCGCTCTTCGGTCCGGAGGGCCTGGAGCGGCTGATCGCGCGGCGAGAAGAAGCCCAGGCTGCACGCTACCGCCTGGCCCTGCAGGACTGCCGCAGCCTGGACGCACGGCTCGACCGCCTGACCGAGCTGCGCCGGGCCGAGGGCTACATGGCGGAGCTGGAGCGAGCGGAGGACGGCAGCTTCCTGCTGACCGAGCACCACTGCCCGATCTGCGCCGCGGCAACGGCCTGCCAGGGCTTCTGCCGCTCCGAGCTGCAGCTCTTCCGGAACCTGCTTGGGCCCGACGTCCGGGTGGACCGCAGCAAGCACCTGCTCTCCGGCGACCAGCGCTGTGCTTACCGCATCGCTCCGGCAAGCTGACCGCGCGGACTCGCCGGTTTCCCGACTCTCGCTTTCCGGCTAGGTAGAGTCGTCGTCGGCCGGGCCGATGGCGTTTCCGAGGGGACACGGCGGGGGGAAGTCGGGCCATGCGCCTGCGGCAAGAGGGGAAATCGGGACGACTGCGGTCGCGTCTGTTGGCACCGTTCGCCCTTGCGGCCGCGCTGGCCGCCTGCAGCCCGCTGCAGTCCCTCGTCCGCCCCACGATCGACGCCGATCTGGAAGCCTACCGCTCAGAGCTCAACGCCTTCGTCGCGCTGATGGAACGACGCCAGGGCGCGGCCCGCGGCAGCTATGCCGTGAACCGCTCGGGCTACGAGGCGCTGAACGACACGCTGAGCCCGATGATCGCGCGCGCCCGCGAGGATGCCGGGGGCACCGGCTGCAGCCTGCGCCCGACCCTGAGAGCGAAGCTGACCCCGATCCTCGACGCGGAGACGCTGCGGACGATCCAGCGACCGCAAGGCGACACCAAGGGCGGCAGCACCAGCGGCTGCACCCTCCGCCTGCTGGACTTGCAGCGTGCGGAGCTGGCCCAGCTTGCCGCCCTGCACGAGGCCGGCGGCGCCTCCGGCCTCTCCACCGCCGGCGGCGAGGCCCTGCTCGCAACGATGAACCGCGGCCTCGACGCCACCCTGATTGTCGCCCACGCGGCGCGGCAGGAGCAGCCGCCCCTCTTCTGACCGCCCTACCCCGGCTTGCCCATCGCGTGGGCATCGCCCCAGGCCTTCAGCGCCATGATCACCGGCTCTAGGCTGCGCCCGCGGTCGGTCAAGCTGTACTCCACCTTGGGCGGGACCTGGGGGTAGACCTTGCGGGCGATGAAGCCGTCGGCCTCCAGTTCGCGGAGCTGGTTGGTCAGCATGCGCTGGGTGCAGTTGGCCAGCCGCCGCCGCAGCTCGTTGAAACGCAAGGTGCCCTCGAAGAGGTGATAGAGCACCACGCCCTTCCACTTGCCGTCGATCAACTGCAGGGTGGCCTCGACCGCGCAGCCGGGGCTGCAGTCCAGGCTCTTGTGGCGGGTGCGGGCCATCACGGTATCCTTTTCGACACTAAGGATGTTTTTCGACACTAGGTGCCTTCCTTGTGCATTCTTGCGCTCTCGGCCGATAGCGAGCAAGTCTGAGGCAGAACGACAAACCTAGGCCATCGTCGCCTCGCACCAGCTCGGCGAAGATGGCCTAGACCGTGGATTAAACCAGCAAATCGTCGTCGCAGGTGATTCCACCTGCTCGGGATTTGCTCCAGGGAGCCAAACCCATGCGCGCCATAGCCTTCAAGACGCCCGGCCCGATCACCGCGCCCGATGCCCTGGTCGAGATCGAGGTCCCCCGCCCCGTCGCCGCGGGACGCGACCTGCTGGTCGAGATCAAGGCGATCTCGGTCAACCCGGTCGACACCAAGGTGCGTCAGCGGCCGATGATCGACGATAACTGGCGCATCCTCGGCTGGGACGCGGCCGGGATCGTCAGCGAGGTCGGCCCCGCGGTCACCGGCTTCCAGCCGGGCGAGGCAGTCTACTATGCCGGCGCGCTGCTGCGGCCCGGCACCAACCAGGAGTTCCACCTGGTGGACGAGCGCATCGTCGCGAAGAAGCCGGCCTCGCTCTCCTTCGCCGAGGCGGCCGCCCTGCCGCTCACCTCGATCACCGCCTGGGAGACCCTGTTCGACCGGCTGGACGTGGAGAAGCCGGTGCCGGGTGCTGCGCCCGCGATCCTGATCGTCGGTGGAGCCGGCGGCGTCGGCTCCATCGCGGTCCAGCTCGCCCGCCGTCTGACCCAGCTCACCGTCATCGCCACCGCCTCACGCCCCGAGACCCGGGAGTGGGTGCAGGCGCTGGGGGCGCACCACGTGGTCGACCACAGCAAGCCGCTGGCCAAGGAGGTCGCCGATCTCGGCATCGGCGCACCGGGCTTCGTCTTCTCCACCACCAACACCGACAAGCACCTGGCCCAGATCGTGGAGCTGCTGGCCCCGCAGGGCCGCTTCGCCCTGATCGACGACCCCGCCAGCCTGGACGTGCTGCCCTTTAAGGCGAAGAGCCTCTCGATCCACTGGGAGCTGATGTTCACCCGCTCCCTGTTCGAGACCGCCGACATGGCAGCGCAAGGCAAGCTGCTGGCCGAGGTCGCCCGCCTGGTCGACGAGGGCAGCCTGAAGACCACCCTGGCCGAGACCTACGGGCCGATCTCGGTCGACAACCTGAAGCGCGCCCACAGCATGATCGAGAGCGGCCGCGCCAAGGGCAAGATCGTACTGGAAGGGTTCTAGAGGGGCTCGCCCCCCTTACGACAGCCAGACGAAATCGGTCGCCGTCAGCAGGTTGGCGGCCGAGACGCCGTTCACCAGGAAGTTGATGTCGGCCGTGCCGTCGCCGTCCTGATCGACCTGCACCTGGCGGGAACCGTCGAAGCGCGCCTCGGAGTTACCCCCGCCGGAGAAGGCTGCACCTCCGATGTAGGCGAAGCTGCCGACCTCCAGACCGGTGGCGAAGACCAGCTTGTCCTCGCCGTTGGCAGCGTTCGCCAAGACGCCGTCGAAGTCGCGCACCACCGGCCCACCGGACCCGCCGGCCCCGAGTGCCTCGCCGTTGAAGCGGAAATTGTCGGCGCCGGAGCCACCGAAGGCCGCGTCACCGCTCTGCATCAAGATGGTGTCGGCGCCGCTCTCACCCTCCATGCGATCTCCGCCGGCGCCACCGAAGAGGAGGTCATCACCGGCACCGGCTTCGATCGAATCATCGCCGCCAAGGCCGCGCAGGACGTTGTCGCCCGTGTTGCCCTGGATGGTGTTGTCCAGGCTGTTGCCGGTGCCGTCGATGTTGCCGAACTGGCCCTGCATGCGCAGGTTCTCGATGAAGGCCGTGGCCGTGCCATCCGGCAGGGTGAAGTCGGTCTCGGCACGCACCAGATCGGTGCCTTCGCCGGCCAGGTCCTGCACCAGGTCCGTCGCCGTATCCACCACGAAGGTGTCGTTACCCAGGCCGCCGACGGCGGTGTCGCCGGCGGAGCGGCCGTTCAGGATGTCGTCGCCGCTCATGCCGAACAGCTGGTTGGCGGCGGAGTTGCCGACCAGGGTGTTGGCGCGGGAGTTGCCGACCAGGCTGGCCTCGCCGGCCACCTCGTTGATGTTGGCCCGCTCGACATAGCCGAAGGTCCCTCCGGCCAAGGTGTAGGCCTCGGCATCGGAGCGGAGCACGTCCTCGGCCCCGCCGGCCGCGGTCTCGCGCACCACGTCGGCCGCGGTGTCGACGATGAAGGTGTCCTTGGCGACGCCGCCGGTGGCCGTATCGACGCCGGAACCGCCGTTCAGGCGGTCCGATCCGATCCCGGCATAGAGCGTGTCGCTGCCCGACCCGCCACCCAGGCGATCGTTGCCGTCGCCGCCGTACATGAGGTCGTCGCCCTCGTCGCCGAAGAGGGTATCGACGCCGGTTCCCCCGCTCATGGTGTCGTTGCCGTCCTGGCCGCGGACGATGTCGTTGCCGCTATCGCCATAGATACGGTCGTTGCCGCTGAGGCCGCGGATGTCGTCGTTTGCATCCTTGCCGTAGATCAGGTCGTCGAAGGTGAAGCCGGTGAGCGAGTTGTCGCCGTTGGCCCCGAAGATCGTCGCGCTCTCGATTCCGGTCACGATGGCGCCGGCCGGAAGGGTCACGCCGGGCTGCAGGATCAGGGTATCTGTCCCGGAGCCGCCGTCGAAGACCTCGCCCGCACTGGTGTAGAAGTCGCTGACCACCAGAACGTCGTCGCCGGAGCCGCCGTAGATCAGATCGAACCCCAGGCCGCCGTTCAGACCCAGGTCGTCGCCCAATCCGCCGTAGACGACGTCGTCACCGCTACCGCCGTAGAGCGAAGCATCGCTGTCGCTGCCACCATAGATGCGATCCGCGCCGCTGCCGCCATCGGCATAGCTGTCCCACCCGTTGCCACCGAAGATCAGGTCGGCGCCGGCACCGCCGAAGAGGCCTAGGTCGTTCCCTGAGCCGCCCTCGACCCTGTCGCTGCCGGAGCCGCCATAGAGAAAGGTGTCGTTTCCGCCATCGCCGCTCACCGTGTCGTCGCCCGTGTTACCGGAGAGCCGGAAGTCGTCGTCCTCACCGCCGAACAGCGAGTCGTTTCCCTCTCCCCCGAACAGAGTACGATT
Source organism: Rhodospirillaceae bacterium N.6G (assembly GCA_046233115.1). Lineage (GTDB taxonomy): Bacteria > Pseudomonadota > Alphaproteobacteria > Kiloniellales > JACOMY01 > JACOMY01. Next base: position 284,614 of record JBJXHM010000006.1, read on the forward strand.
GCTACCGGTCCCACTGAAAATGCCGTCATCGCCGGAACCACCGAAAAAAAGTTGGTCCGCAGCCTCACCACCGAAAAGACGATCGTCGCCACTGCCGCCGCTGAAGCCGCTATCAACGCCGTCACCGCCATAGAGCGTGTCGTTGCCCGCCTGGCCCAAGAAAAACGAATCCTCGCCGCTACCGCCGTAAATGACATCAGAGCCGCTACCGCCCGTCAGGAAGTTGTCAGCGCCCGTGCCGCCGAAGATCAGGTCACTGCCGGCGCCGCCGCTCAGCGAGGTATCGTTGCCGCTATCGCCGTAGAGCCTGTCGTCCGCTTCCTCGCCGTAAAGCCGGTCGGCTCCGCTGAGCCCGCGCATGGTGTTGACCTGGGTGGTTCCGACCAGCGTGTCCTTGCCGGACGTCCCGTAAAAATTGACGTACTCGACGGCGGTGACCTCGACGCCGCCGATCAGAGTCGCGCCGGAGAAGAGCAGAAGGGTGTCGGTCTGTTCGGCGCCGTCCAGGGTGTCGCCGACCGTGAGTTCGGCCTGGCTCTGGACGACCAGCACATCATTGTCGCTACCGCCAAACACCCTGTCTATGCCCAAGCCGCCGACGAGGAAAAAGTCGTCGGCGCGGCCGCCGTAGAGGGCGTCGTCACCGGAGCCGCCGAAGAAGTAGGACTCGTCCCCCTGGCCGCCGAAGAGCGTGTCGGCCCCACTCCCACCGTAGAACCAGTAATCCACGGCGCGGGCGCCGTAGAGGGTGTCGGAGCCGTCGTCGCCGAAGAGGAAGGAATCGTTGTTGCTGTTGCCTTCGATGATGTCGTCGCCGGCGCCGCCGAAGAGGCTGGTGTCCTCGCCGACCTGGCCCTTCAGCGTATCCTTTCCGGAGCCGCCGTAGAGCCGGTCGGCGCCGTCCTGCCCATAGAGCACATCATCGCCGCTGAGCCCGAAGATCGTATCGACGTCGTTGGTCCCGGTGATGACGTCGTTGACGCCGTTGGTGCCGTAGAGGGTTGCCATGCTTCCAACTCTTTCTTGTATTCGACTCATTGCCCGGGCGATATTCGCAGCGCACGCTCCGCCTGACAAAGCAACATCCTGTCATTCTGTCATTTCGATAGCTGGACGTCCATACATTACCTCCGGATCCTCGGGTCTAATGTCGGCATCGACCGCACCTATTAGGCGCAAATCAGCACCGTTGAACGAGTAATTGGCCACTCACTCTAGCACCTTTAACGCGTCTAATGACGCTGCGCCGACCACCAAGACGCGTTTACTGAATTCGGCCGCAGCAAGAGCAAGAGAGGCCGGAGGACGTATCAGTCAGGCGATCGACCGGTGCCTTGATCGGATGAAAAAGATCATCCAATCAAGCCGGAAGATCAATCAGCAATTTCTCAGCCTGAACCGTCATTTCCATCGTGCCAGCCAACAACGATAAAAAAAGCCGCTGCGGATGTCTCCATCCGCAACGGCTCTTTACCGTCAGATCAAGCGTAAGAGACTAGAACAGTCCCTCGATCTGCCCTTGCTCGTTGAGATAAATCTTGTTGGCGGCCGGCGCGCGCGGCAGGCCGGGCATGGTCATGATGTCACCGCAGACCACCACGATGAACTCCGCACCGGCCGAGAGGCGCACCTCGCGGATGGTGACCGAATGGCCCGAGGGCGCGCCCTTCAGGTTGGGATCGGTGGAGAAGGAGTACTGGGTCTTGGCCATGCAGACCGGGAAGTGGCCGTAGCCCTGGTCCTGCAGCTCGCGGAAGCGCGCCCGGACGGTCTTGTCGCCCTGGATGTCGTCGGCGCCGTAGAGCTTGGTCGCGATGGTCTTGACCTTCTCCCACAGCGGCAGGGCGTCGTCGTAGATCGGCGCGAACTGGCTGGTCTCGCCCTCGATCAGGCCGACCACATGCTTGGCCAGCTCCTCGGTGCCCTTGCTGCCCTCGGCCCAGTGGTTGCAGCGGATCGCGGTGGTGCCCAGATTGCTCGCCACCTCCTGCACCGCCGCCACCTCGGCGTCGGTGTCGGTGATGAAGCGGTTGATCGCGACCACCGCCGGCACGCCGAAGGACTTCACATTGCGGATATGGCGGGCCAGGTTCTCGCAGCCCTTCTTCACCGCCTCGACGTTCTCGTTGCCCAGTTCCTCCTTGGCCACGCCGCCGTGCATCTTCAAGGCCCGGATGGTGGCGACGATCACCGCCGCGTTGGGCTTCAGGCCCGCCTTGCGGCACTTGATGTCGAAGAACTTCTCCGCGCCCAGGTCGGCGCCGAAGCCGGCCTCGGTCACCACGAAGTCGGCCAGCTTCAGGGCCGTCTCGGTGGCGATCACGGTGTTGCAGCCGTGCGCGATGTTGGCGAAGGGACCGCCGTGGATGAAGGCCGGGTTGTTCTCCAGGGTCTGCACCAGGTTCGGCGCCAGCGCGTCCTTCAGCAGCACCGCCATGGCGCCGGGCGCGGAGAGCTCGGCCGCGGTCACCGGCTTCTTGTCGCGGGTGTAGGCGACGACGATCTTGCCCAGCCGCTCGGTCAGCTCCTTCAGGTTCCGCGAGAGGCAGAAGATCGCCATGATCTCGGAGGCCACGACGATGTCGAAGCCGTCCTCGCGCGGGAAGCCGTTGGCGACACCGCCCAGCGAGGAGTTGATCTGGCGCAGCGAGCGGTCATTCATGTCAACCACGCGGCGCCAGGCCACGCGGCGGCTGTCGATGCCGAGCTGGTTGCCCCAGTAGATGTGGTTGTCGATCAGGGCCGAGAGCAGGTTGTGCGCGGCGCCGATGGCGTGGAAGTCGCCGGTGAAGTGGAGGTTGATATCCTCCATCGGCACGACCTGGGCATAGCCGCCGCCGGCCGCACCGCCCTTCACGCCGAAGCAGGGACCGAGCGAGGGCTCGCGCAGGCAGATCATGGTCTTCTTGCCGATGCGGTTGAGCCCGTCGCCGAGGCCGACGGTGGTGGTGGTCTTGCCCTCGCCTGCCGGGGTCGGATTGATCGCGGTCACCAGGATCAGCTTGCCACGCGGCCGGTCAGCAAGGGTCTCGATGTACTCCAGCGAAACCTTGGCCTTGTAGGGACCGTAGTTCAGCAGGGCGTCGTCAGGAATACCGACCTTGGTACCGATCTCCCGGATCGGCTTCATGGTCGCTTCGCGGGCAATCTCAATATCGCTCTTGGGCATGGTGGTCCCCTCGTCAGGACGGTCAGACTGTGTTGAGACGTCGCAGCAGGCTACGGTGAGTGCACACTAATGGCGGGCCGCTACCCGCAATAGCTCATGGACGACAGCACAAGGCCCCATATCCGCCATTCCCCGACAAATTCTCTGCCGGGAACTTTGCCTAGCTCGCGATCAGGCTGCGCAGCGCGGTGAGCCCGAAAGGACCGCCCTGGAACTCCGCCATGGCGTCGATCAGACAGTCCCAGAGGTAGCAGGCCGAAGCGGAATCGAAGAGAAGGTGATAGGCCAAGGTACCGCCCAGATCCTGCCGGCAGATCACCGCCGACATGCGCGCCATCGAGGTCTGGGCGATCGAGAGGTCGGCGAACTTGGCCGGCCGCAGATCGACGCCACAGAGCTTCGCCAGCATGGCCGCGGTCTGGCTGCCGCTGACCAGGAACCAGGCGTGGGACTCCTGGCGCAGCAGCGGGAAGCCGCGCTCCTTGGCCCGGCTCGCCTTCCAGGTGGTCTCCAACTCCGCCGGATCGGCGGCGCCTTCCTGCAGGCTGCCGAGCAGCATAATTTCCTCGTTGGCCAGGCGCAGCGCCAGGCCGCCGTCCTCTTGGACCGCCGCCTGGTTGGGCGCCTCTGGGATGGTCACGCCCCTGCCCTTCATCCACTTGCAGGTCCCGGCCCCCTTGAAGCCGAAGCGCGGTAGTGGCGAGAGATCGGCGAGGCCCATCCGCCGGGCGGTCGCCAGTTCGTCGGTGGCGTTGCGATAGCCCACGGCGATCGACGAGAGACCCAGGTCCTCGAAGCGCGCGCCGGCGGCCTTGAGACGCTCGTAGGCGAAGGAGCGGCGAAGTTGGATTGCGGCCGACATGGCGATCACATCTCCTGGCGCTTGTTGTCGGGATCGTAGAAGTGCGGCCTGGCGGCCGTGGCCTCCAGCAGCCTGCCGTTGGAGCGCTTGATGGTCAGCGGGTCGCCGACCTGGGTCTCCGCCGGGGCATAGGCCAGGCCGATGATCTGGCCGCAGGCCTCAGACCGGGCCGCCGAGGTGACGAAGCCCACCATCTCGTCGGCCTTGTCCAGCAGGATGTTGCTCTCCAGCGGCACCGGCTGGTCCTTCGGCAGGGTGAAGCCGACCAGGCGCCGCTTCGAGGGATGGCGCCGCCGGAGGTCGATCGAGCGTTGGCCGACGAAGAAGGGCTTCTTCATCGAGACCGCCCAGGCCATGTCGACCTCGTCCGGCGTGGTCATGGCGTCGGTATCCTGGCCGATGATGATGTGGCCCTTCTCCATGCGCAGCACGCGCTGGGCCTCGACGCCGAAGGGGCGGATGCCCTCGGCCTTGCCGGCCTCCAGCAGCAGGGTCCAGAGCGCCTCGCCGTAGGAGGCCGGAACGTGGATCTCGTAGCCAAGCTCGCCGACGAAACCGACGCGCAGGAAGCGGGCCGGGATGCCGGCGATCTTGCCCTCGCGCAGGCCCATGTAGGGGAAGGCCTCGGCCGAGAAGTCGACGTCGCTCTCCAGGCTCTGCATCACCGCGCGCGACTTGGGCCCGGCGATGTTCACCCCGGCGTAGGCCGCGGTCACGTTCGCCACGTCGACCTGCAGGCGCCACTGTGCGTTCCACCAGAGCATCTGGCGGTAGACGCGGTCGACGCCGCTGGTGGTCGCGGTGACGTAGTAGTGCTGCTCGTCCAGGCGGCAGGCGACACCGTCATCAATCACCACGCCCTGCTCGTTGGTCATCAGCACATAGCGCGAGCGGCCGACCGGCTGCTTCAGGTAGGCAAAGGTGTAGAGGCGGTTCATGAATTCGGCAGCATCGGGGCCGCGGATCTCCAGCCCGCCCAGAGTGGAGACGTCGATCAGGCCGACGTTGCCGCGCACGGCCGCCACCTCGCGCCGGATCGCTTCCTCCCGCTCGCCCCTGTTGCCGTAGAAGGCCGGGCGCCACCAGACGCCGGCGGTCATCATGACCGCGCCCTGGGTCTTGTGACGGTGGTGCATGGGGGTGAAGCGTTCGGGCTCGAAGACCCGGCCGCCCAGCACGCCCAGGGTCTCGGCGCTGAAGGGCGGGCGGGCCGTGGTGACGCCGGTCTCGGCCACGCTGCGGCCGGTGGCGTCGGCCACCAGGCGGGCCGCGGCCAGCGCCGCATGACGGCCCTGGCTGGGCCCCATGCCGACGGTGGAGAAGCGCTTCACCAGCTCCAACTCGTTGTAGCCCTCGGCCACGGCGTTCTGGATGTCCTTCACCTGCAGGTCCTCGTCGAAGTCGACGAAGTCCTTGCCGCGGCGGTGCTTGAAGATCGGCCAGGGGTGGTTGATCCCGGCCGCGCCGCGGTCGTCCGGAATCGCGGGCTCGCTGCCGGCGTCCAGGCCCAGCGCCTGCGCTGCCTGCCAGCCGGCCAGCGCACCCTCGGCCTCGACCGCGGCCAGGTCGTAGGCCGAGTTGATCGAGCCAGCGAGAGTGAGCCCGCCCGGCAGGTTGGCGATGGTGAAGTGCGCGGCCGCGTCGTCGTAGGAGAGACGTCCGCCGGCCTGCAGGGCAAGCTGATAGGTCGGGGTGTAGCCGACCGACATAGCCAGCAGATCGCAGTCGATGCCGATGCTGCCGTGGTCGTAGGTCCCGCGCCCGGTCAGCCGAGAGACCCGCACCTGGCCCAGGTGCAGCCCGTCGCCGCGCGCCACGGCCTCCTGCACGCAGTGGCCGGCGATCACCCGGAAGTTCCGGTCGGCGGCCGCCTTGGCCAGCGGCCCCTCGCCCGGCCCCTCGCGCAGCTCGACGATTGCGGCGACCTCGACGCCGCAGTCGTCCAGGTCCAGCGCCACACCGTAGGCATGGTCGTTGCCGGCCAGCACCACCGCGCGCTTGCCCGGCCTGACGCCGTAGAGGCGGATCAGCCGCTGCGCGGCCGAGCCCAGCATGACGCCCGGCAGGTCGTTGTTGCGGAACTGGGCCGGCTGCTCGAAGGAGCCCTGGGCCAGGACCAGTTGCTTGGCTCGCACCTTGTAGAGCCGGTCGCCCTTGATCACCGGCAGGTAATGGTCGGCGAACCAGCCGTTGCAGACCGCGTCGGTCATGATTTCCAGGCCCGGCGTCGCCTCGGCCTCGGCGATCAGCGCCTCGCGCCGGCGCAGACCCGCCGCCGCATCGGCCTCGAAGCGGGCGTAGCAGAGCGCGCCGCCCAGGGTCGGCTGCTCTTCGACCAGCAGCACCTCGGCGCCGGCCTTGGCCGCCGTGATCGCCGCGGTGAGGCCGGCCGCACCGCCGCCCACGACCACCAGGTCGTAGAAGAGGTAGGCCTTATCGAAATAGCCGTGCTCGGCCTTGAGGTCGACCTTGCCGAGGCCGGCCTTGTCGCGAATGATCTGCTCCCAGAAGCGATCGAAGCGCGGCTTGTTGAAGGTGCGGTAGTAGAAGCCCACCGGCATGAAGCGGCCGAGGTGGTCGAGATAGGCCTCGCGGTCCTTCTTCAGGCTGCCCTTGTAGTTCTGGCCCATGACCTCCAGGCCGTCGCGGATCGGCAGGCGGTCGGCCAGCACGTTGGGCTCGCCCGGAAGCTGCACCAGGGTGTTGGCGTCCTGGCCGGCCATGGTCAGCACGCCGCGCGGACGGTGGTACTTGAAGGAGCGCGACAGCAGCCAGACGTCGTTGGCCGCCAGCGCCGAGGCGACAGAGTCGCCGGCCAGACCGCAGTAATAGCGCCCCTCGAAGGAGAAGGTCACCGGCTTGGCGTGGTCGACCAGCAGGCCGGCCGGCGGGCTCAGGCGATTGGCCTGGTCGAGCAGGCTGGAGCGCCTGGCACCGGTGGCACTGGTCTTGGGAGTGCTCGCCATCACTTGGCCTCCTCGCGCGGCTCGAAGTCGACGCGTTCGCTGAAGAGCTCGCTGGCCGGATAGGTGCGCAGGATCTCGTCGGTCACGGTGCTGCGCTCGGCGATGAACCAGTAGCTGGAGGGGGTGTGGCACCACCACTCGCGCACCACGCCGAGGACGTTGTTCGACAGGAAGACGTGATCGGCCCAGGCCGCATCGTCCAGGTCGCGGGGATCCGGCTGCTCCACCACCTCGCCGCCGCAGGCGAACTCCGAGATGTTGCGGGGCCCGTTCAGCGGGCAGGTCATGATCTTCATCGCTTTGCTCCGCTTAGTGGCTGGCCGCCGTGGCGCCCATCTCGTTGACCAGGTCGAAGGTCTTGAAACGGGTCAGGCGGAAGGGCTCCAGGATCGCCGGCTGCTTCTCGGCGGCGACGCACTCGGCCATGGTCTTGCCGCTGATCGGGGTGGCCTTGAAGCCCCAGGTGCCCCAACCGGCGTCCAGCCAGTAGTTGCGCAGCGGGCTCTCGCCCATGATCGGGCTGTAGTCCGGGGTCATGTCGGTGATGCCGGCCCACTGCCGCAGCAGCCGCACCCGCGCCAGGAAGGGGAAGAGCTCCAGGGTATGCCCGATCAGGCTCTCCTTCAGGTCGAGGGTCGAGCGGGTCGAGTAGAGCTCGTAGGGGTCGGAGCCGCCGCCGATCACCAACTCGCCGCGCGAGGTCTGCGAGACGTAGGCATGCAGGCCCGCCGAGGAGACCAGCGGGTCGAGGAAGGGCTTCAGCGGCTGGGTCACCATGGCCTGCAGCGGGTAGCTGCGGATCGGCAGGCGGAAGCCGGCCATCTGCGAGACCACGCTGGAGTAGCCGGCGACGGCCTGGACGATGTTGCCGGCGCGGATGGTGCCGCGGTTGGTCTCCACCGCGACCGCCCGGTCGCCCTCCTTGACGATGCCCAAGGCCTCGGTGCGCTGGTGCACCTCGACCCCGCGGTCCATGGCGCGTGCGGCGAAACCCCAGGCCACCGCGTCGTGGCGGCCGGTGCCGCCGTCCGGGTGCCACAGGCCGGCAAGGATCGGATAGCGGTGGTCTTCCGGCATGTGCAGGCTGGGCACCAGCTCCTGGATCTGCTGGCGGTCCACCATCTCGATCCCGGTGCCACAGTGCTTGCCGACCTCGGCACGCATGCGGAAGGTGCGCACCGTGGCGTCAGAGTGGGCCAGGGTGAGCTGTCCGCGCTGGGTGTAGAGCAGGTTATAGTCCAGCTCGTCGGAGAGGGTCTGAAACAGCTCGACGCTCTGCTTGTAGAAGCGCACCGACTCCGGCGTGATGTAGTTCGATCGGATGACCGCCGTGTTGCGGGCGGTGTTGCCGCCGGCCAAGTAGCCCTTGTCGATCACGCAGATCTTGCGGATACCGTGGTAGGTCGAGAGGAAGTAGGCCGTGGCCAGGCCGTGCCCGCCCGCGCCGATGATGACGACGTCGTAGGACGGCTTGAGATCCGCCGCGAAACGGAAGTCGGGCCGCGGCGAATACTGGCTTTTCAGGCCATGTTTCAGAAGTGTGAAGACCATGTCAGCTATCTAGCCTCAGCGCTGTGCGACCGGCAGGCTGCAATCGACACAAACCGCTGCAGGAGCGTCAAGGGTCTTCACGGAGCCAAGGAGAAAAGGTCCATGCATAGAGCCAGCCTGATGACGCCGATCGGCGGGGTCGGCCTGCTGGAGAAGGACGAGCACATCGTCGAGGTCTACTGGACCGACCGCTCGCTGCCGGCAGAGACGCCGCTGCTGCAGCGGGCCGTGGCTCAGCTCCAGGCCTATTTCGACGGCAGCCTGACCGAATTCGACCTGCCGCTGGCGCCGGCCGGCGGCGACTTCCAGCAAGCGGTGATGCAGGCCCTGATCGCCATCCCCTTCGGCCGCACCCGAACCTACGGCGAGATCGCCAAGGAACTCGGCAGCTACGGCCAGCCGGTCGGGGCGGCCTGCGGCGCCAACCCGATCCCGATCATCATTCCCTGCCACCGCGTGCTTTCGGCCCAGGGCCTGGGCGGCTTCTCGGCGCGTGGCGGCGTGGAAACCAAGATCGCGCTCCTGAAGCACGAGGGCGCCTATCCCTTCCTGCTGTAGCACTGTGCGGTTTCCACTCCCGCCGTCTTAGGCATAGAATCGGATCGAGGGGGGAGCATGTTGGGGCGTCGACCTGGTCCGGGCGACGCACCTTCCGGCAACAGCTTCGGGAGGGCAGACATGAGCAGGGACATCACCATGATCGGGCTGGGGTCGATGGGCTCGGCCCTGGCCAGGACCTTCCTCGACGCCGGCCATCGGCTCACGGTCTGGAACCGCACACCGGAGCGCATGGAACCGCTGGCAGCCGCAGGCGCTGTCGCGGCCGAGAGCGCCGCCGCAGCGGTGAGCGCCAGTCCGGTGATCCTGCTCTGCATCGCCGACTACGCCGCCACCGACCGACTGATCGAGGAGGCCGACCTACTCCCCCTCCTCCGTGACCGGGTGCTGATCCAGCTCTCGACCGGGATGCCGCAGGAGGCGAGACAGCTCGGCGCCAGGGTGACCGCGGCCGGCGCGCACTATCTGGATGGCGCGATCATGCCCTATCCGGACGGCATCGGTGCCGCCGACGCCCAGATCCTCTTCGCCGGGCCGCGCGCGGTCTACGAGGACTGCAAGCCGCTGCTCGACTGCCTGGGCGGGGACCTACGCTATGCCGGGTCCGACCCTGGCGCTGCGGCGATCCTGGACATGGCGCTGCTGACGCAGGAGCTCTGCGGCTACCTGGGCCTGCTGCACGCGGCCAGAGTCTGCGAGGCGGAGGGGATCTCGGTCGAGACCCTGGCCACGCTGCAGCCGCAAGGCTCGCCGCTCGCCAAGATGGCGCTGCGCATCCACGCCAACGACTTCGAAAACCCAGGCGCCACCCTGGAGGTCTGGGACGCCGCCCTGGAGCATATCCTGAGCCAGGCCCGCGACGCCGGCATCAACAGCGAGGTGCCGGACTTCATTTCCAGCCTGTTCCGCCGCGCCATCGCCAGGGGCCACGGCCAGCACGAGATCGCAGCCCTCGTCGAGGTTCTGCGCGCAAATTGGGTCCCACGCGCCTAGTCTGACAGGCCGCCGCGGTGCAGGGCCTCCATCCACCGGCCCAAATGATCGTGCTTCCGGAAGGGGATCAGGCTGTTTAGCCGCTGCATGCTGAGCGCGGGATCCAGCGCCGAGGAGCGCGCCACCAGCTTGCGGGCGCGGTCCAGACGCCCGGCCAGAGCATGATTGGCGGCCGCGCCCCTGATCGCCGTCTGGTAAGTCGGGCGGGCATGCATCACGCGCTCGGCCAGCGCCGCCCCCTCGTCATAGCGACCGGTGAAGAAACAGGCATAGGCCTGGGCTGCCTGCACCTTGAAGAGGTTCCGGTCGAGGACGCCAAGCTGCGTCGCCCGCTGCAGGTGCTCCGCGGCGACCTCCGGCTCGCCGAGGAAGAGACGCAGCCAGCCGCTGACGTACCAGGCGAGCGCGGCATTGGGGTCGAGCGCCAATGCACGATCCAGGAAGACCGCCCCGCTGTCGATGTCGCCGGCCACGCTGGCGACGGCATGGGCGGCCCTGGCGAGCGCCACGGGATCGTCGGCCGCGAGCTCTGCCGCGCGGCGGGCGGAACGCTCGCAGCGGGCCGGGTCCCCGGCCGCATGATCGATCCAGCCGTTCGACTTCTTCTGTACGAAGCAGTAGGCCACCATCGCGTGGGCGGCGGCGAGGTCCGGCTCGGTCTCGGCCGCACGGCTGAAGTGATCGAAGGCCCGGCTCAGCCCCTGCCGGTCCCAGCGATAGAGCTGGCCCATTCCCCGCAGGTAGAGGTCGATCGCACGGCACTGCTCCAACGGCTTGCGCGCTGCTGCATCGATCCTCTCCAGCTCCAGTTGCGTGGTGAGGCCGCTGACCAGCCGTTCGGTCAGGCGATCGAGCCCCTCGCCGGTCTCGCTGTCCAGCCGGCCCGACCAGAGCGCCGCGCCGTCGGCAGCCCGCACCAGCCGGGCCGTGACCCGCATCCGTCCGCCCAGGTCGCGGAGGCTGCCTTCGACCAGGTAGTCGGCGCCAAGCCGCTCACCCGCCAGGCGCGGGTCCAGGTCCCAGCCGCGCGCGGCGAAGCTGGCCCCCCTGGAGCGGACCGAAAGCCAGCGTAGCTGCGAGAGGTCGGTGATCATGTCCTCGGCGATACCGTTGACGGCGGCTTCCTCCAGCGGGTCCGACCGGCCGGTGGCGAAGGGCAGGACCGCCAGTATGGGAAGCCTCCGCAGCAGGCCCACCCTCGTCGGTGAGCGGCCAGGGTCTTCCCCGGGTTCAGCATCCTCCTCCCGCGCCTCACCGACGAAGCGATAGCCGCGACGCGAGTGGGTGCGGATCAGCCTTTGCTCCCGGCCGCAGTCGTCGAGCGCCCGCCGCAGCGCCGCCATCCGGCTGCTGATGGTCGAGTCGGAGATCGCACAGCCGTTCCAGACCTCGCGGACCAGTTCCTCCTTGCTGACGACCCTGGAGCGATGCGCCAGCAGGACCAGGAGCAGATCCACGACCATCGGCTCGACGCTCAGCAGATCACTGCCGCGTCTGAGCTCGCGCCTAAGCGGATCCAGGGTGAACTCTTCGAATCGGTAGAGCATGGGTCGCAGCACCAATCCGAGCGATCCGAGCGGAAACAAGCACCGCCCAAGGAATAGAGAAGATTAGCAGAGGGACTTCCCGACGACAACGAAGCCATGCTCGCTCATCGAGATGGGAGGGTCCCATGCGTAGCGTTTTTCTTCTCCTGGCAGCGGCAATCGTATCGACGACGGCGACAGCACGACCGCTCCGCGCGCATATGTGGTACCCAATGGAGTGCTGCTCGCACAATCACTGCCGGGCGGCCGAGGGGTTCGCTCTCAATGCGCGCGGCGACACGATGGTCATTGTCGAATCGCGCAGGTTCCTGGTCCCGCCGGACCTCAAGCGCCGTCCGTCACCGGACGACCGGATCCACGTCTGCCTGCACTACGACGAGTTCGGGGTGCAGTACCCGCACTGCCTCTTCGTCCCCTACGCCCCAAGGGTCGCCGCGCTGAGGGAGTGACCACGCGCGCCGCGGAGCCCGCAGCAGCTCAAGCGACAGAGGCCACCTTGACCGCCACGCCGGCGCGTTCAAAGGCCTGCTCCAGGGGCTCGGGCGGGGCCGCGTCTGTGACCAGGGCAGCGAAGCTCCCCGGCGGTGCAATGCGGACCAGGGCAGAGCGCCGGAACTTGGAGCCATCGGCCAGCAGGACGGCCTGGCGGGCATTGGCCAGGACCGCGGACTTGATCGCCACCTTCTGCGGGTCGAAGTCCATCGGGCTGCCGTCCTCGGCAAAGCCCGAGCAACCGATGAAGGCTATGTCGACGGCGAGCCCGCTCATCGCCCGGACGGCGGCGTCGCCCACCAGGGAGCCGTCGGCACCACGCACCTGCCCGCCGGCGACGTAGACCTCCAGCGAGCGGTCGGCCCCCAGCTGCAGGGCGGCGGCCATGTTGTTGGTGAAGACGGCGCGCAGCGAGCGGCCCGGCAGCTCCCGCGCCAGGGCCTCGACGGTGGTGCCGACGTCGAGGTAGACCGCACCCCCCTCCGGCACCAGCCCGGCGGCCAGCGCCGCGATCCTGAGCTTGGCATCCGCCGCCATCGCCTGCTTGCGCCGATAGCCCAGCCGCACCCGGTCGTCCGGCGCCCCGACACCGCCATGAAAGCGCTGCAGCAGGCCGGCCGCGTCGAGCCGGATGACGTCGCGGCGGATGGTCTGGGTCGAGACCTCGAAGAGCGCCGCCAGATCCTCCAGGCTCGCAAAGCCGCGGCTGCGCACGACCTCGAGCACCCGGAGCTGACGTTCGCTGAGGCCGCCCTCGTCGCTGCCCCGGTCGATTGCCGTGGTCGGCATCTTCCCTCCTCTCCTGCAGATTCCCGCCTGGACAAGCGGCTGTAAGAAAACTTACAAGAGTCTCTCTGAGTCTGGAAAGTCCTTTGGACCCAATCTAGGAGCGGAAATCCATGCTCGCCATCAGCCGGGACGGCACCCAGTTGCTGCACGAGAGCCAGGCCTTCGATCCCTGGCGGCTGGCCTGGCGGGAGGCGCCGGCGATCGAGGCCGAACCCACCAGTCCGCTGGAGGCGCTGGCCTGGCTCTACCGCCAGCCGAAGGTGCGCCGCGTGCCGCTGGCCGTGATCGGCCCCAAGGCGGCCTCCGAGCGACAGAGAGAGACCGCGGAGGCCCTGGGCCGCCGCCTGGCCGAGCTCGGCATGACCATGGTCACCGGCGGGCGCGGCGGCGTGATGGAGGCGGCCAGCCGCGGCCATCTCGAGGCCGGCGGCCTGCCGATCGGGATCCTGCCGGACGAGGAGTGGCAGGGCGCCAACGACTATGTCGCGATCCCGCTGGCCAGTGGCATCGGGGTGGCGCGCAACGCGGTGATCGCGCGCGCGGCCTTCGCCCTGATCGCGATCGGCGGCGAGTACGGCACCCTCTCGGAGATGGCGCTCGGCCTGCACTTCAACCGACTGGTGATCGGCCTGGAGGATGCGCCCAGGGTCGCCGGCGCCAGCTATGTCGAAACGTTGGAAGAGGCGCTGGAGTGCGTGGCCGCGCGGCTCTTTGCGCTGGAAGGATAACGCGGGCAATTCGCCTGTAGGTGTGTCATAAAACGATAAAAAGTGGGTGATATGTAAGATATCTCCCGAACAAGGTGAGGAAGCCCAGGGTCGTAGGATGCGTGCCATCACAGTGGCCTACATTGTCTATCTGCTCGCCCCGATACTGCTGCTGCTGGTCGGCTCCTTTGGCGAGCGCTGGACCAATACCCTGCTGCCGACCGGCTTCACCGGCGCCTGGTACGCCGAGCTGGCGGCCGATCCCTCCTTCCGCCGCGCCTTCGAGACCAGCCTGATCGTGGTGCTGGTCACCTGCCTGGTGAACGCGGTGATCGCGATCCCCCTGGCCTACGCGGTTCACACCGCGGCACAGGATGGCGTGAAGCTTGCGGCCCGGGTGCTCTCGCTGCTGCCGATCGCGGTGCCGGAGCTGGTGCTGGCCTTCGGCTTCATCCTGGTCTTCTCCAGCGACTGGCTGCCCTTCCTCGGTTCCACCTGGCTGCTGATCGCCGGCCACGTCGTGCTGACCCTGCCCTACCTCCTGAACGTGCTGCTGGCCGACCTGGAGAGCCTGGGCCTCGACGAGTTGGAGCGGGCCGCGGCCAGCCTGGGCGCCGACCTGCGCCACCGCCTCTTCGACATCGTGCTGCCGGGGCTGCGCCACAGCCTGCTGACCGGCCTGATCACCGTCGCCGCGATCTCGATCGGCGAGTTCCAGCTCTCCAACCTGGTCTCGGGCTTCCTCAACCGCACCTATCCGGTGCTGCTGCTGCAGGCCTTCTACGGCGCCACCGGCTTTGCCTGTGCCGCCACCGTGGTGCTGCTGGCACTGGCCTTCGCCGCCTCCGTCGCCGGTGCGCTCACCGCACGCGCCGCGCAGGGCCGCTGAACGAGGAGTCCGCCTTGTCCGACCTTCACCCGTCCCACACCCCATGCTCCGCACGTTCCTTTCGTCCTTTAGCGGTGCAAACCTGAGAGGAGAACCGGTGATGCTACGCACCTTTGCCTTGGCGGCCACGACCGCCCTTGTCCTGCCCCTGCTGGCGCATGCCCAGGAGGGTGGAGAGCTCTATGCCGGCGAGAAGGCCCTGCATGAGGCCGCTGCCGAGGAAGGCTTGATCGTCTCTTTCGACACCGGTCCGACCTGGGCCAACTGGAAGGCGCAGTTCAAGGCCTTCACCCAGCGCTATCCCGACATCCAGATGGTCTACAACGACCTGGGCTCGGCGGCGACCGTGGTGGCGCTTGAGAAGGCGCGCAACCGCCCGCAGGCCGACACCGCCTATTACTTCGCCGGCTCCGCGCTCGACGCCGCCGACAAGGGCGTGGTGACCGGTTTCAAACCGGTGAACTTCGACAAGCTGCCCGACGCCTTCAAGGACAAGGACGGCAAGTGGTTCACCATCCACACCCTCAACGTCGCCTTCCTGGTGAACACCAAGCTGGTCGAGAACGTGCCGACCAGCTGGGCCGACCTGGCCAAGCCGGAGTACAAGAACGCCATCGTCTACCTCGACCCGCGCTCGACCGGCCAGGGCCAGGTAGTGGTCTTCGCCGCGACCTTCGCCAACGGCGGCGACATGGATAACGTCCAGCCCGGCATCGACTACCTGGCCAAGCTGCACGCCGACGGCAACGTGCTGCGCGTGGTCGGCACCACCCCCTACGCCCAGTTCCTCAAGGGCGAGATCCCGATCTGGATCGGCTATGAGAACGACGGCCTGAAGGCCAAGTACACCGACGGCATGGGCGACGACATCGCCGTGGTGATGCCCGCCGAGGCCTCCGCCGCCGCGCCCTACGCAATTAGCCTGGTGAAGGACGGCCCCAATCCCAACGCCGGCAAGCTCTGGCTGAACTTCATCATGACCGACGAGGGCCAGGCGCGTTTCGCCGACGGCTTCGTGCGCCCCTCGGTGCCGGGCGTTGTGCTGCCGGAAGAGGTTGCCGCCAAGATGCCGCCGGCCCCGCAGCTTCGTCCGCTGGACGTCGCCAAGGCCAAGCAGATGAAGGGCGAGATCGACCAGGCCTGGGCCAAGGCCGTGCTCGGCCAGTAGTCACCAGCAAAACGTAGAGGACGAGCATGCTACCGCCAGGCCTGCGCCTTGCCTTCGTGGCCCCGGGGCTGCTCGTCCTCCTCGTCTTCTTTTTGCTGCCGCTGGCGGTCCTGGTCGGCGAGGCCGGGGCCGACGGCGGATCGGCCTTCGGCCGGGTCTTCGCCGATCCGGTCTTCTGGAAGGGCGTACAGGGCACCTTGGTGCTGGGCACCGCTGCGCCCCTGGCCTCGCTGGTGGTCGGCACCATGGTGGCGATGCACTTGGCCAGGCTCAGCGAGCGGGCGCGCACCCTCTATCTCTTCGTGATCTCGCTGCCGCTCACCTTCTCCGGCCTGATCGTGGCCTACGGCTTCATCCTGGTGTTCGGCCGGGCCGGTTTCGTCACCCTGCTGCTGGCCGAGATCGGCCTGGACCCGGCGGTGATCGGCGGCTTCATCTTCTCGCCGATCGGGCTCGGGGTCGCCTACAGCTACTATCTGATCCCGCGGGTGGTGCTGGTGGTGCTGCCGGCGCTCACCAACTTCGACCAGACGCAGATCACAGCGGCCCGCTCGCTGGGCGCCAGCACGGTTCGCGCGCAGTTCGACATCCTGCTGCCGCAGATCCTGCCCAGCCTGGTCGCCGCCTTCTGCCTGACCGCGGCCGTCGCCATCGGCGCCTACGGCACTGCGCTGGCGCTGGTCGGGACCCAGGTGAACATCTTGCCGCTGGTGCTCTACTCCAAGATCTCGGAGACCGGATCGGACTTCCCGGCCGCGGCTGCCCTGTCGGTGATCCTGATGGGAACCTGCTGCGCCGTCATCCTGCTGGCCGAACTGGTGGGCAGACGCCCGCGCATCGGAGCCCGCGCGCGGACCACACGCTAGACGAAAATCAAAATTCTATTTTTCAATCATCTTTACCGCGCACCAAAGGGCAGGAACTTCGCTTAACGAACAGAATGACTTCGCTTTCCGGACACAGTAAGCCCTTCGGAATCCATTGCTTTTGTCTTAAGTTCTCCAAGCTTGACCGAGGACACTTGGAGAGTCTGGTGTGTCGTGTAGGTGTCAGAAATGGCCTTACCGGTCGCCGTGACTGAGGCTCAACTCTGTCGCGGCCCCCGCATTCCAGAGCCCAGTGCCGTCTTGCCGAACAGACAAACCGGAGAATCACCGATGGTATCGTTCCTGACGAAATCCGCAACCTTGGCTGCCGTTGCGGCCGCTCCCCTCTTCTTTCTCTCGGCGCCGGCGCAGGCCGAAAAGATCGCCGTGCACGACATGAGCAAGTACTGCATTGGCGAGGCCTCCGCAGAGTTTGGCGCTCGCCCGCAGGACATCAAGGCGGAGGACCCGGTAAAGGGCGGCCAGGGCAACTATAACGTCAAGGGCCACACCACCGGTTCAAACAGTATTTCCTTCATCTGCCACTTCACCGGTGCCGGTGAGTTCAAGTGGGTGCGGACCCACGCGGAGCAGAAGGAGAACCTCGAGAAGCATGCCGCCGGTGAGCCGCCCTCGGAACTGGTGCGCGCCTGCAACGCTGTCGATGACGACTACGGCCAGGTGCTCGAAGCCTCGCCGCTGAAGCCCGGCGCCTGGGAGATCATCCTGAAGTACAACAAGGGCGTCTACGTCTGCAATGTCGAGAAGGGCGGCAAGGTCACCTACTTCGAGAAGAAGAAGTAGCAATGGCCCGGTGCCTGCTGCCCTGGCAGCAGCGGCATCGCAACAACGCCGACATGCACCTAGAGCAGATCGCGATCAGGTGGGCTCACCTGATCGCGTGAATCTACTCTATTTCTTCGAACTTCTAGAGCAGGATTCAGACGGCAAATCGGTTCGAGTCGACGTCATCCTGCTCTATTTGGGAAGATAGATTGAACCGAGGGGGGAGTGAGGTCAGGGAAAGAGGCTGCGGTCTCCTTCCCTGTCAACCTACCCATGCATGTGCCCCATCTTGACCGAAGCCGGCCATTTGGCGAGAACTGACAGAGCGTAACCTGCCAGCTCTATCGGCGGGCTCTTGCAGCGACCGGGCACAGCATGATCACCTTGGCCGTCATCGTCGCGATCTTCATCGCGAGCAACATCTATATCCAGCGCCGCGGCACGGTCCGCCACAAGCTGTCGCGTCAGTTCGCCGACCATTCGGCCTTCATGGCGCCGATCAACTGCCTCTTCTACCTCTTCTCCGCGGTGCCGAACCGGCCCTACCTGGACCCGACCGGCTTCGACAGCCTGACTCGGCTGGATGCCGACTGGGAGAAGATCCGCGAGGAGGCGCAGTTCATCTTCAAGGAGGTGCTGCCCAACCCGGTGCACCCCAAGTACGACCTGGCCTTCTATTCCTTCATGAAGAACGGCTGGAACCGCTTTTACCTCAAGTGGTACGGCGACATGATGCCGAGCGCGCGCGAGCACTGTCCGCACACGGTGAAGCTGCTGGAGACCATGCCCGACATCCGCGGCGCCATGTTCACCCTGCTGCCGCCCGGCGGCAAGCTGCCGCTGCACCGAGACCCCTATGCCGGCTCGCTGCGCTATCACCTGGGGCTGGTGACGCCGCAGGACGACGCCTGCAACATCACGGTGGACGGCCAGACCTATAGCTGGCGCGACGGTAAGTCGGTGCTGTTCGACGAGACCTACATCCACACCGCCGAGAACAAGACCGAGATCCCGCGCATCATCCTCTTCGCCGACGTGAAACGGCCGCTGACCTTCAAGCCGATCGAGGCCTTCGCCTATCTGGTCGAGCGGATCTTCGTGCGCGCCACCACCTCGGTGAACGACCCCTCGAAGGAGCAGGTGGGCGTCCTCAACTTCATCTTCCCGCCGATCTACTACTTCCGCCGGGTGATGCGCCGCTTCAAGGCCTGGAACCGCCGGCTCTACTACGCCCACAAGTACATCGGCTTCGCCGCCATCGCGGGCCTGATCGTCTGGGCCGTGGCCTGACCGTCTAGAGCAGATCGCGATCAGGTGGAATCACCTGGTCGCGTGAATCTGTTCTATTTTCAAAGTTTTAGAGCAGGATTCAGACGACAAATCGTTTCGATTTGACGTCATCCTGCTCTAGCCGGCGATCTCGAACAGCGGCGGTCCCAGCAGCTCGGGCCGCGGCGTGATCCCGAGGCCGGGACCGGGCGGCAGGCGCATGGCTCCCTCGGCCACCGGCGGACCGGCATCGGCGTGGCCGCGGGCGACCCAGTTGTGGAAGTCCACCGTGTGCGTGCGCTGCGCCACCGGGGTCGAGAGGCAGAGGTGGGCAATGGCGGCGCTGTCGGTCTCGGCGCCGCCGGTATCCTCGACTGTCACCTGCAGTCCGAAGTCGAGGGCGAGATCACGGACTTGCCTTGACCGGGTGATGCCGCCGAGGCGCGAGAGCTTGATCGTGATGCCGTCCACCGCACCGTCCCGGCGCATCGCCAGCAGGCTCTCCAGCGAGGTCAGCGACTCGTCCAGCACGAAGGGCTTGGCGCAGCGCCGGCGGACGATCAGGTTCTCCTCGTAGCTGGCGCAGGGCTGCTCCAGGACATAGTCGTAGGCCCGCGTGGCCTCCAGGAAGCGCAGCGCCGCCTGGCTGCCCCAGGCGCCGTTGGCATCGCAGTAAAGCACCACCTCCGGCCCCACCGCGTCCGCTACGGCCGCCAGCCGTTCGGCATCGCGCAGCGGCTCCTCGCCGACCTTCACCTGCAGGCGGCGGTAGCCCTCCGCCAGGTAGCCGGCCGCCGCGGCTGCCATGACCTCCGGCTCCGCCTGCGAGATCGAGCGATAGAGGGGCACGCTCTCGCCGTAGATCCCACCCAGGCAAACCGCCAGCGGCAGGTCGGCCGCCCGCGCGAAGAGGTCCCAGAGCGCCATGTCGAGCGGCGTCTTCACGTCCATCTGCCCCAGCATGGCCTGGTCCAGCTCGCGGACCAGCTTGCCGATCTCCCGCGGGTCCCGGCCGATCAGCTCCGGCGCCAGGCGAGCCAGCCCGGCCCGCACCCCCTCGGCAAAGGCCTCCGAGTAGAAGGCGCCCAGCGGCGCGATCTCGCCCCAGCCGCTGAGCCCTTCGGAGCTACGGATCTCCACCAGGGTCGAGAGGAAGCCCGCCTCGCTGCGGTTCCGGCAGCGGTAAGGGCCGGCGCGAAAGGGCTGCTCCTGCCCGTAGACGACGATGCGCGTGATCTTCACCCGGTCTCCCTCCTGTCTCCCGACCTGCCTTATCGCAGGACAGCTTGCCGCACCAGCCGACTTTCTTCACCACACGGCCTGGATTCCGTCAGTTATGACACAAATTGCTGTCTTAACAGAAATACGAGACAAACCCATGAGCGAGCAGAAGACTGAGCAAGGCTGCTTCACCACCTTCTACAACGGGAGCTGCCCGATCTGCCGCAACGAGATGGCGGCCTATCGCCGGCGTGCCGGCAAGCGGGGGAACACACTGCTGGCCTGGTCCGACATCATGGCCGAGCCGGAGAAGCTGGCGGCGCTGGGCGTCACCCTGGACCAGGCCGAGCGGCGCCTGATCGCGCAGGACGAGAGCGGCCGGCTGCTGGTCGGGGTCGACGCCTTCGCCGAGATCTGGCGCCGCCTGGGCCATGGCTGGGCCGCCTGGCTGATCACCCGGCCGGGCCTGCACTGGCTGGCCGCCTTCGGCTACGACCAGGTCCTGGCCCGCGCGATCTCCACCTGGTCCCGCCACCGCCGCCGCGGCGCCTGAGGATGGGAGACGGACCATGGCACGCACCGCCCGCGACAGGGGGACCTACCTGACTCTGGCGTCCTTCCTGGCGAGCAGCTTCGCCCTGGGCATGGCTGCGAACCTGGGGTCACGCGCGGCGATCTCCGGTTCGAACCTGCTGATCGCCGGTGCCGTCACCCTTTCGGCGGCGCTTCCATTGATCTTCGTCGCAAAGCACTATGGCCGGCCGGGACTCGCCGGCTGGGTCAGGTCCGTGATCGCAACGGCGCTCTCGGCCGCGGCCATCGGCGCGCTCTTCGGCACGGCCGTCGCCCCCTCTTCGGGACCATGGTGGGCCTCCTGGCGCCTTTCGCCTTGCTGACCTCGCCCGCCTACGCGGCGGTCGCCGTCGCCGGCCTGATCGTTACCCACCTGGTCGCACGGCTGAAGGACCCGGCAGGCGACGGCCGCCAGAACGATCGGGATACGTTGCCGCCGGACGCCTGATAACGCCCTACTTCTCCTCTCCTCCTATGCCGATCTCCCGCAGCACCTCCTCCGTGTGCTCGCCCAGCCGCGGCGCGCCGCGCTCCAGGGTGAGGGCGCTGTCGGAGAAGACCAGGGGGCTGCGCAGGTAGGAGTGGGTGCCGCCGGCCGCTCCCGTGCTGGGCAGTTCCACGCGCAGCTTGCGGTGCTGGATCTGCGGGTCCGCCATCACCTGCTCCACCGTGTTGATCGGGCCGGCTATCGCGCGAGACCGCTCCACTCTCGAACGGTGCTTTAAATACCTCTCACACCTTCCATTTCCAACTGCGCATCGCCCTAATCTTCCATCTATCACCGCGTCAATCAGCCATAAATTTAATAAATTACCACATTATTTACTCGAGAACTCAAAATTCTAATCAAATATCTTATCAAATAAATCGCGCGATGGATAGTGCATTTTACAGAACTTGTCCATCATGGGTTCGCTTAATATTTTTGTTACATTATTGCTTGCGTCTATTATTTTAATAAATCGTTCGCTCTCAGACCATTTTATTTTATCATCAATGTTACTTAATAAATTAGCACGTCTTAGCTCTTTTGTGAAGCTGACAAACTGAGCCGAGTAAAAGCTCTTATTTTTTTCCCAAAAATTCAGCATAAATGGCCTTAATTCTTCTATATCGGATTCTATATTGCTACCTTCCTTTATCGTATTTAATGCCATTGATTTAGTTGATATATTTTTTTCACCTATATAAAATTCTTTTGGAGAGATATTATTATTTATGTTGATTGGCCCCAAAAGAACATGATACACCATTTGTTGAACGTCCCCCCACAGATTACTGTCTTCTCGAAATACATCCGTATTACATCGCAATTCGAGAAGGTTCTGAAAATCATTTGCTATAGTAAATCCTATAACGGAGTCTAGACTCTGCCCTCCCGTGAAACGGGACGCCATTTCTTTCGCAAAATCCACATCATCTATTTGAAGAAGAAGGTAATTTATCCTTTGCTTGTGTTCGTGAACCATTCTATATTGATTTAACAAATCATCTTTCTTTATAAGTTCAATATTTTGATTAATTTGAAGCACTTGATAAGCAACAAACAGGAGTGTACCAACCGCTACAACTGTCTCAATAACCTTAGAATGACGATTTATAAATAAATATGAAATTCTTTTAATTCTGTTTACAGACAATCCGTATCTAGAATTAGAGGAATTTTCCTGATCAATAGCAACAAATACCCTTTTAGTAACTTCTACATTTAACATTCCCAATAGATTAGAGTGAAAATTTCTGTATATTTCATCCACAAGGCCATGAGTTTGCCTAGCATATATCTCAATACTATATCCCTTTATTTCAGTAAAATAAATGCTTAACGCTGTTTCCTCTAAAATGTATGTCTCTTCTAGCAAGATATTTATATTATCTTTCTTGAATTGAAAATTACTAAGCCTTTCATTAACAAGTGCATTAAAAAATTCAAGAATATTCTGATTGCACTTTACAAATGATTTCAGATTTTCCAGAAGATCTACAAAATTAGGTTCCAAATCAAAGTCCGACCATGAACAAATTTTAACACTTTGAGACTGTTTTATTCCACAGTTTGCCAGTCTATTTTTAAATTCGGCCAGCTCTTTATCAGTCTTATTTCTTGCATCATGTTCTTGAGAACCACGAAGCCGAAAAGTTAAATATCTCAATCGATCACAAACTACTATTATGCTATTATCTCCAGCGGGAAGTATTTCTTCCGAAATTGAAGAAATTATTTCATTGGAGTAAAAATGGTTTCCGATACTTATTGGAAGAAAAATATTCTTGCCGCTTACCCTCTTCTTAATCCTTTTTCCAAAAATTGCCTTAGAATTCATTTCTATTTTTCCTTCTGTTTGTTTCGTTGGAGTTGAATACCACCTCTATTATTTCCAAACGATTCCATTTTTACACTTCAGATCAAAAACCATGGAAAGAGGACACCTGCCCTAAACGACGCCACTATTTTGTCTCTGAGATACGACATCAAGATACGCGCGCTGCTATCGCGCCAACGTTCCTAAGCCACGGTCAGAATCCGATAACAACGGTTCATATTTTACCGCTCTAGTGGTTCATTCGCAATGATTGAATCTCAAACATCGTGAAAATTGCTCCGTCAGATGATACGCCTTCCCACGACAAGCAGAAGATTGTGAACCATCCCCTGGTTCTTTCAAAGGGATCTCTAAGTAGTCGACGCAACGCTGGTACGAACTTTGACTAAGGCGCAATTCCACCCCACACCCTGTCAACGAAAAATGAGGCTCTGACACGGAACTAGATGACGCCATTCTTACGGGACCTGCAACCACTTCAGGGCCTCTAGGTTCCGACAACCTCGGCGCGGTTCGGTCACCAGTGGCGCACCTCGCCAAATTCCAAACAGGTAGCCTTGTGCCTTCTCGGGGGCCCAAACGCTGCCATAGAAAGGAAGCTCAGAGGCTGACGCCCCCGATCCCGACCCTACTCCTCCTCACCCCCCATGCCGATCTCCCTCAGCACCTCCTCCGTGTGCTCACCCAGCCGCGGCGCGCCACGCTCCAGGGTGAGGGCGCTGTCGGAGAATACCAGGGGGCTGCGCAGGTAGGAGTGGGTGCCGCCGGCGGCACCGGTGCTGGGCAGCTCCACCCGCAGCTTGCGGTGCTGCACCTGCGGGTCCGCCATCACCTGCTCCACCGTGTTGATCGGGCCGCCCGGCACGCCGGCGGCCTCCAGCTTCGCCAGGATCTCGGCGCGCGACAACTTCACGGTCAGCCCGGCCAGGATCTCGGTCAGCTCCGCGCGGTGGGCGACCCGCTCGCGGTTGGTGGCATAGCGCGGGTCGTCGCTCAGCTCCGGCGCGCCCAGCAGCGCGCAGAAGCGCTTGAACTGCTGGTCGTTGCCGGCGGCGATGATGAAGGGGTCGTCGGCCGTCGGCAGCACCTGGTAGGGCACGATGTTGGGATGCGCGTTACCAAGGCGCTTGGGCGGTTTGCCGGTGACGAAGAAGTTCTGCGCCTGGTTGGCCAGCACCGCGGTCATGGCATCCAGGAGCGCCATGTCGATGTACTGCCCCTGGCCGCTCCTGCCGCGCTGGGCCAAGGCCGCCTGAATCGCGATGGTGCCGTAGAGCCCGGTGAAGATGTCGGCGAAGGCCACGCCGATCTTCTGCGGATCGCCCTCTGGCTCGCCGGTCAGGTCCATGATCCCACTCATGCCCTGGATGATGTAGTCGTAGCCGGCGCGGGGCGAATAGGGCCCGTCCTGGCCGAAGCCGGTGACCGAGAGATAGATCAGCCGCGGGTTCACCGCCTTCAGGCTGGCATAGTCCAGGCCGTACTTGGCGAGGCCGCCCTTCTTGAAGTTCTCCACCAGCACGTCGGCCTCGGCCGCCAGGCGGCGCACCACGGCCTGGCCCTCCTCGCTCTTCAGGTCGACGATGATGGAGCGCTTGCCGCGGTTGGCCGCGTGGAAGTAGGCGGCGTCCAGCGGGTTGCCCTGGTCGTCGGTGACGAAGGGCGGCCCCCAGCCGCGGGTGTCGTCGCCGTCAGGCGATTCCACCTTGATCACGTCGGCACCCAGGTCGGCCAGGGTCTGTCCGATCCAGGGCCCGGCCAGAATCCGAGCCAGCTCCAGGACCTTCAGGCCCTCGTAAGCAGCGTCCATGTTCTTGTCCTTAATCCGAAAGCGTGATGGGTCCGAGCGCCGGGAAGCGTTCGCCGGGTCCGGGGTTGTCGGCCAGGGTGGCACCGCCGAAGTGGTTCAGCACGCCCCAGACCGCGTTCAGCGCCGTCTGCACCGCGCCCTCGACCCAGGCCGGCGTCCAGGAGACGTCGTCGCCGGCGAGAAAGATGCCGCGCTCGATCGGCGGCAGGTCCTGCTGCATGAAGTGGGCGTACATGCGGTGGTTATAGCGGTAGTGGCCGGGGTGCGCGCCCTTGAAGGCACCGAGGAAGTTGGGATCGTCCTCCCAGCTGACCGTGATCGGGTCGCCGACGATGTGGCCGGCGATGTCGAGCCCCGGATAGATCTTGGCCAGCGCCGAGAGCGCCAGCTCCACCCGCCGCTCCACCGGCAGCGGCAGCATCTTGAGCGCGTCCGCCATCCAGGAGTAGGTCAGGCAGATCACCGCCGGCTTGTCCGGGCCGTTGTCGAAGAGGTAGGTGCCACGGGTCAGCCGGTCGCTCAGGGTCATCGACATGCGGTCGCGGCCGGTCCTGAGGTCCTTGTCCTTCCAGAAGGGCCGGTCGACCATGACGAAGGTCTTGGAGGACTGCATGTAGCGGGTGCGGTCCAGCGCCATCCAGAGCCGCTGGCTGAACAGCGCCTCCTCGGTGTCGATGGCGGTGGTGAGCAGCCAGCTCTGGCAGGTCGCCACCACGGCCTCGAAGCTGGCCTTGCGGCCCCAGCGGTCGGTCACCTCCAGGAGCCCCGAGGGCGCGCGCCGGATGGCGACCGCAGCCGGCCGGGTCGCCCCGCCGTTGAGGCCCGAGAGGCTGGTCCCCTTTGGCCAGTGCACTAGGCGGTCGGGCGCCTGGCGCCAGAGCCCCTGCGGTACCCGCTCGACCCCGCCGACGATGAAGCGCTGGTGGTCGTCCAGCTCGCCCAGGTTGACGCGCAGGATCTCCAGCATGGAGTTAGGGAAGTCGGAGTCCCAGCCGCCGGTGCCGAAGCCGACCTGGCCGAAGACCTCGCGGTGCCGGAAGGAGAGCTTGCGGAAGGCGCTGGAGGAGGTGACGAAGTCGTAGAAGGTGCGCTCGTCCCAGGCCGCCACCAGCGGGTCCCAGAGGGCCTTGACCCGCTCGGCGTCGCGCGCCCGCATCGCCGCCTTCAGCGCGCCGAAGCCCGCGCCCTCCTCCAGTGCCGCGTCGTAGGCCTCGGCCACCTCGCGGAACAGCGGCGGCAGGTCGGCCAGGGTCTCGGCGTAGTGCGTCTCGCCCTCCAGGTCGATGACGGTGGAGCCGGCTGCCGGAGTCAGCGGATTGGGAAAGGGCCGGCTCTCCAGCCCCAGCAGGTCGACGTAGTGATAGAAGCCGGTCGAGGAGACCGGAAAGCGCATCCCGCCCAGCTCCGCCACCACCCCGTCCGCGCCCTCGAAGGGCTGCGAGCGCAGCCGCCCGCCGAGCTGGCCCGATTCATAAAAGATGGGTTTCAGCCCCATCTTCATCAGCTCATAGCCGCAGATCAGCCCGGCGATCCCGGCACCGATAACGGCGACCTCGGCGCCATGCTTCTCGGCCGGCAGCGTCCCCAGCCCACCCGGATGGGTGATCCAGTCGTCATAAGCGAAGGGAAAGTCCGGCCCGAAGAGGGACATGGGATGTCGCGATTCTTTCATTCTCGTGCCTTTGCCCCCGGTGTCTCGCAATTAACTCTGTTAGCAGTTCCCCCACAAACTGAAAATGGGCACCACATATCCGGCAACCGGGCCCCACACCGCGGCACGGGCAGGTGTAGTAACGCGGCCAATCACATCAAATGGCCACCCCAAGCGTACGCCCACAATGCCAATCTCAACGTCACTTGACACACCCGATTAAGTGTTGCATCTTTATAGCGGATTTTACGCAGAAGTTGAATTTGCTGTGACGCAAAGCTGCCCAAATCGACATCCACTCTCTGGTGCGATCTTCTCTGCTTCCCTAAGCGTGTCAGGCCTCCTCGTGGGGGTTATCGGGGTCTTATCTGGATACCTTCAGGATCTAGAAAACAGGGGATTGGACTATATAGCCGACGATCAGAAGATTTTACTGAACCTATGCGCTGCATACTTTGTTGTTACCATAGTATCCACAATATTCTCTTTCACCTCTTTCTTTTACAAAAGACTAAATCAAGCATTCTATTTATTCCCTATGGGCGTAGGCCTATTTGGAGTTGCGGTCGGCATACCTCTTTGGGTCTGGTTGTAGCGGACAAGAGAAGGAACATGACATGCCTCAGCCATGGAAATGCAGATATGTGAGAGAATTTGAGAAGAAATGGCTAGCCACGGACACTATGATTCAAAAGCACTTTGCGGTATACTGGAGCGTATATAAAACTATAGCTGAAAGCACATCTGATTTCTATAAATTTAAAGAAGACATTATCGTAACTGAAATACTTGATGATATCGATGGAAAGTTAAGAAACTATGATATCGTCGTAAAATTAGACGCATTATGCAAAAACATGGGGGTAGATTATGACAGCATGCGAAATCTAATGGCAAGACTGTTAATATCTATGGATGACTTGAGCTCTTACCCAACGCAATGAATTGAGAGCCAGACGCATAGGAGTCAAAGAACAATGAAGACAAGAAACTGGAAACGAAGAACAGTTCTCTTATCATCATGCGTTTACGCGCCATATATGCTTCTTTTTTCAAGCAACACACGATCAGAGCAGATTTTTGACCCAAGTAGCAGTTATCCTCCAAGCCTCTCAAAACATACAATTAAGAAAGATTCTGCCGAACTTGCAATATTCGATAATCAAATCGAACTTCTTGATAAGTTAGAAAATTTGGGAATATCTATTCCAGATGCCGAAAAAGAAAAATTGCTAAATAATGAACTAATAAGAACACTAACCATCTTAAAAAACGGCTATGATATTAAATAAATATCATTGTATGCTATTTGTTTGCACGAAATGTCCGTCATAGAAACAAAAATAGTAAAGTTTTTGCTCTCTTTGTAACTAATTACAATGTAGAATCCCTCAAAATTGAAGAAATCCTCCGCACTTTTTATCAGGTGGGGAGGATTTCTTCGCACAAAAATAGCTATTTCTAAGCGTGATACGCCCTCCCGCTAGGCCGCCTTGTGGCCGCGGGCGTCGACGACGGCCTCCATCGAGGCCTCGATGACGTTCATGGCCTCCTCGAGCTGCTCCATCGGGATGGTCAGCGGGGAGAGCAGGCGCACCACGTTGCCGGCGGTGCCGCAGGAGAGCAGCATCACGCCGCGCTTCTCGGCCTCGGCCAGCAATTCAGCGGTGAGCTGGGCGTCCGGCTTCTTCGAGGCGCGGTCGGTCACCAGTTCGAAGGCCACCATGGCGCCCAGGCCGCGCACGTCGCCGATGCACTCCATGCCCTGGCGCTGGGCCAGCGTGTTGAGGCGCTCGGTCATCTTCTCGCCGATCACGGCCGCACGCTCGCAGAGCTTCTCCTCCTCGATCACGTCGAGGACCGCGTTGGCCGCGGCGACGGAGAGTGGCGGGCCGGCGTAGGTGCCGCCCAGGCCGCCCGGGTTGGCTGCGTCGACCACCTCGGCCCGGCCGGTCACCGCAGACAGCGGGAAGCCGCCGCCCAGGCCCTTGGCCATGGTGACCAGGTCCGGCACCACGCCATAGTGTTCCATCGCGAACATCTTGCCGGTCCGGGCCATGCCGGCCTGCACCTCGTCGGCGATCAGCAGGATGCCGTGCTGGTCGGCCAGCTCACGCAGGCCCTCGAGGAAGACCTTGGGCGCGACGTTGAAGCCGCCCTCGCCCTGCACCGGCTCGACGATGAAGGCGGCGATGCGCTCGGGGTCGACGGTGGAGGTCAGGATGCGCTTCAACTCGTCCAGGGCGAACTCGACCGAGATGCCGTGGTAGTCGTGCGGGAAGGGCGCGTGCAGCACCTCGGCCGGCATCGAGCCGAAGCCGCGCTTGTAGGGCACCAGCTTGCCGGTCAGCGCCATGCCCATCAGGGTGCGCCCGTGGAAGCCGCCGTAGAAGGAGATGATGCCGGAGCGGCCGGTGTAGGCCCGCGCCATCTTCACCGCGTTCTCGACCGCCTCGACACCGGTGGTCGCCAGCATGGTCTTCTTGGGGAAGTCGCCCGGGGTCATCTCGTTCAGGCGCTCTGCCAGGCGGATGTAGCCCTCGTAGGGGGCGACGTGGAAGCAGGTGTGGGTGAACTGCTGGCTCTGCTCGGCCACGGCCTGCATCACCTTGGGGTGACGGTGGCCGGTGTTCAGCACGGCAATGCCGGCCGCCAGATCGATGTAGCGCTTGCCGTCCACATCCCAGATCTCGGCGTTCTCGGCCTTCTGCGCATAGACCTTGCGGGTGGCTACGCCCTTGGCGACCGCGGCCTGGTGCCGCGCAATCAGATCCTCGCTCGCGCTCATCGCACGCCCTTTCCTTCTCGAAGATAGAGTGAGACTCACATACGCCTGGACAAGATCCTGAGCAACAGGAATATGAGAGGCCACCGGCGAGGAGACGAGGGAGACGAGGCCGTGCTGGGAGACTTCGATGTGGGGGCGCGCCTGCGGGAGGCCCGACTTAAAGCGGGTTTGACGCAGCGCCAGCTTGCCGAGCGCGCCGGCGTGCCGCATAGCCAGATCTCCATGGTCGAGCAGAACCACTCCAGCCCCTCGGTGGCGTCCCTGCGCAGGATCTTGGGCGGAATCCCCATGGCCATGGCCGAGTTCTTCGAGCCCGATCAGGGCCTTGGCGAGCAGATCTTCTTCTCGGCACAGGAGTTCCTGGACCTCACCTCCCGCCTCTCGCACGGCGGCAACGGCCGGGTCACCATGCGCCAGGTCGGCGATGCCGCGGCGCACGGCCTGCAGATTCTGCAGGAGCGCTATGACGCCGGCGCGGATACCGGCCCCTCGATGCTCGAGCATGCCGGGCACGAGGGCGGCATCCTGCTCTCCGGCGAGATCGAGCTCACCGTCGGCGGCCAAGTCCGGCTGCTGCGCCAGGGCGACGCCTACCTCTTCGACAGCCGCCGGCCGCACCGCTTCCGCAACCGCAGCGACCGCCCGGCCGAGCTGATCTCGGCCTGCACCCCGCCCTATCTGTAAGGTCCCACCTCTAAGCGATTTGGCGGCGTCGCCAAATCGGATAGGGTCGCCGCCATCGGAACAGGGGAGAGCGGGAGGAAGGCATGACCTACGTTGGCGGCGGCAGCGGATCGCCCTTACGGGCCATGGAGCTGGTGAAGGGCTCCTATCGCATCCTGCTGGCACGCTGGCGGGACTGCCTGGCGGCGCTTACGCTGCCCGCGGTGATCGACACCCTGGTGCGCATCGCGCTCGCGCGCCAGGTCGAGAGTATGGGCCAGCAGGTCGGCAGCCAGCAGGAACTGGTCGCCGAGATCCTGACCGAAGAGAACCTGATCCGCATGCTGGCGATGCTGGTGGTGAACGTGGTCGCGCTCACACTCTTCGCGGTCTCCTGGCACCGCCTCACCCTGGTCGGCGAGCGGCCAAGGGTCGTGCCGGCGGTGGGTGGCGAGCACGTGCGCTTCGCCCTGCTGTCGCTGGCGCTGATCTTCATCACCACGCTGATCACCCTGGCGGGCGTGCGGCTCGCCGCCGGCACCGCGGCGGGGATCATCCTGCTGCTGGCCCTCATCATCGCGGTGCTGGTCTACCTGAAGCTCTCGATGCTGTTCCCGGCCGCAGCGCTGGACGTGAAGATGAGTCCGGGGCAGTCCTGGGCCATGACCAGGGGCTCGACCCTCACCCTCTTCTGGGCGGTGGTGCTGGGCTCCATCCCTGCCTATTTTGTCCTGATGATCGTGGCGACCCTGGTGGGGATCCTGCTGGCCGCGGTGTTCCAGGAGGGCGACCTTGCCGAATGGATCTACCTGCTGATCCAGGCGGGGCTGAGCTACCTGCCCTGGGCGATCGTCATCGGCATCGTGTCGGATGCCTACCGGCAGCTTGCCGGCCCGCCGCCAAGCCCGGCACCAAGCCCGGCACCAAGCCCGGGGGGCGGTCCGGCCGGAAGCGGCAGCTAGAGAGGAAGAGAGATGGCTCTTGAGACCAAGATCTGCGGGCTGAGCGACCCGGAGAGCCTGGCCGCCGCGGTCGCCGGCGGAGCCGGTTTCGTGGGCTTCGTCTTCTTCCCGAAGAGCCCGCGCAACGTGGCCCCGCACCTGGCCGCGAGCCTGGCCGCACGGGTGCCGGAGGGCGTGGTGAAGGTCGGCCTCCTGGTCGATCCGGGCGATCAGGAGCTGAGCGAGATCCTGCGCCAGGTGCCCCTCGACTTGATCCAGCTCCATGGCAACGAGCCGCCGCAGCGCGTCGCCGAGATCCGCGGGCGCTTCGGCAGGCAGGTCATGAAGGTGGTGAAGATCGCCACCCGCGATGACCTGGCCGAGGTCCAGGCCTACGAGCCGGTGGCCGACCGCCTGCTGCTCGACGCCAAGCCGCCGAAGTCGATGACGAACGCGCTGCCCGGCGGCAACGCGGTGGCCTTCGACTGGAAGCTGCTCTCGGGCCGGCGCTGGTCCCGGCCCTGGATGCTGGCCGGCGGTCTTAAGGAAGCGAACCTGGCAGAGGCGGTGGAGACCAGCGGCGCCCGTGCGGTCGACGTCTCCTCCGGCGTCGAGAGCGCGCCCGGCCAAAAGGACCCGGCCCTGATCCGCGCCTTCCTGGAGCGCGCACACAGCCTGTGACGGCTGGGCGGGGGTGGTGCTTTGCCCCCTCGTGCCTCATCTTGGCTCCCAATGCTCCGATGATCATGATACCGGCAGATCGCGATCTGGCGGTCCCATCCGATCGCGTGAATCCGCTCTCTGTTTCAATGTTGTAGAGCAGGCTTCAGACGACAAACCGTTTCGATTTGACGTCACCCTGCTCTAAACCTCACGTGACTGCAGAAGCGCCCGTCGGCCGCGCGATCCGACACTCTCCGATGCCACAAGAATTCACCGGTCGCGCACGAGCCAAATCTTAGGCAGTCACGTCATCATGCATGGGGTCCACTTGGGGGATTCCGATTGTAAGCATTATCGCTTGCGCGTTCCGATGCAGCAATCTATGGTCGAGTTGTGGGCCGCCTTTTTCATTTTTTACCTCTTTTTTGCAGTCAGACCTATCGGCGGAGTTCATAAAGACAATAGCCGATCAAGGGTAACTAACACGAGATCATGTGGAGGAACCTGCGATGGCAGAGCTGGAAGAAAAGCATCTCGAGTCGATCGTCGACAACGTTAGTAGGGGCGATACGAGCCTTTCCAAGGAGCTAATGAAGAAGCTCGGGGGCGCCAATTTCCCGGAATTTCGCGACCGCATGCTCTCGATCGTCGCAGACCCCTCGCTCCCGATGGTCGACAAGAACGACAAGGTCGTAGCGGAGGCGGCCGCCGCAGCGGAATCGATCGTGAAGGCGGTCGGCCGACCGGTCTTTATCATCGCCGACAACAAGGTCACCGAGGACTTCTCTGGTCCGTCGAGTGATACCTGGAAGGCGCGAATCGTCGGTGCGCGCGATCGCATCGACCGCGCGATTCCGGCGGTCGGCCGCATCGAGGTCAACAACCACCCCGACTTTACCTGGGTCGGCACCGGCTGGCTGATCGACAGCGACATCATTGTCACGAACCGCCATGTAGCGGTTGAGTTCGGCCGGCGAGACAATGCCCGATTTGCCTACCGCACAGGGCTCAACAATGCGCCGATGGTGACGCGCATCGACTTTCTCGAAGAGTATCAGCGCTCCGCCGCTGCCGAATACAAGGTGGCCGAGATCCTCTGGATCGCACCGACCGATGGTCCTGACGTAGCCTTTCTGCGCGTGACGCGACAGCCGGAGCAACCGCCGCTGGCCCAGCCGGTCGTGCTGGCGAGCACGATCGACGGCGATGATTACGTCGCGACGATCGGCTATCCCGCGCGCGACTGGCGGGTGCCCGATCAGGCGCTGGTCAAAAAGCTGTTCGGGGACGTCTACGACAAGAAGCGGCTCGCACCCGGGACGATCATCGCGGCGGGCGAGAAGGAACTGGAGCACGACTGTTCGACGCTCGGCGGCAATTCGGGCTCGCTGATCCTCAGCCTTCGCACGGGCGAAGCGGTCGCGCTGCACTTCGCCGGCTTGTTCAAGGAAGCCAACTATGCGGTGCCAGCGCCGCGCCTTAGGGCGCTGCTAGCCGATGCGCGCCGCGGACTGCTGGACGCGCCGCCGCGTATCGATTCCGACCCCGTACCGCCTGTTGCCATGCCGGCGGCCCCGATCGTGGCAAGCAGCGCTGGGGGATCGACGATGCGCCTCACAGTGAGCGTGCCGATCGAGATCTCGGTGCGTATCGCCGCAGACACGGCGCAGGGGGTGAGCGTCGCAGGTGCGCCGCCCGCGGGCGCCAGCTCCGCCGCCGGCATTGCTGCGGCCGTGGCGCTGGCGATAAGCGAGCTTGCCGACGATCCGGACGTGCTCGACGTGCGTGCGGGCTATCGGTTCAGAAGTGGCTGGATCACAGACGAGCAGGTCGTAGTGGTCGAGCTGCGCCAGAAGCAGTCGCCGACGGCACTCGCAGCAAGCGGCAAGCGTCCAATCCCGAGCGCCTATCTCGGCATTGGCGTCGACGTCCGCACCGCGCCCCTGTCGGATCAGCTGGTTGCATTGGGAATCCACGACCCCTTTGCTGAGGTCCGGGCACGTCCGGGCCGCTATCGAGAGCCGCCCAACCTCTCGCTCGATCGCATTCAGGCACGAATGCAGGCGACCTTTCACGTCAGTCCCGATTCGGGTTTTCCCAATCTTGAGGCCTTCATCGGGCGGGTCAGAACCAAGCTGACGGCAACGATGTACGAGTGGGCTCCCAATCACATCAGCGACGCTCTGGCGACCGCGCTTTCGAGCAGCAACACGTCACTCAGGATGGTGACGCAGAAAAGAGGCACTTGGAAAGCGGTTGAAGCGCTCAAGGAGCAATTGGGTCAGCGCTTTCGGTATGTGTGGGCATCGGCGGGTCCCAGCGGCATCGTGCCGAGCGCCTACCACATCAAGGTCGCCAGCCGCGACGGTGAGGAGTTCTGGCTGTCGAGCGGAAATTGGAAGGATTCCAACCAGGCGGATATCGACCCCGCAGGCGAACACTCGACCGACCCCGCCGCTCTGCGGAAGCATAACCGCGAGTGGCACGCCGTGATCGCCCAGGCCGATCTTGCGCGCATGTTCCAGAAATATATCGAATGGGATTTCAAGGAGGCTACCCGGCTACCGGTGACCGAAATAGTGGCGCTCGACTTGCCCGATCTGTTCGTGCCCGAAGTTGCTTTCTTCGAGGAGACCCGCCGGCGCCGGGCCCGCTATTTCGAGCCGCTAGTGCTCGACCGCGAGCTAGACGTGCAGCCGCTTCTCACCCCGGATCGCGACACTCGAGGCAACCGGCTTTTTCTATTGCATGCTACGCGTATGGTGGCCGAGGCCGAGGACAGCATCCTCGTGCAGAACCAGTCCTTCAACCTGCTGAGCGAAAACGTAGACGCATTCGACGGCTTCTTCGCAGCGCTGCGCGACAAGCAGCGAGACGGCCTCGACGTACGCATCATCTTCCGCGACGGACGCGAGTTCGGTGCCGAGAGCGGCCGCAAGCAGCAGTCGCTGCTCGAACGGCTGAAGGCATTCGGGTTCGATATGAGCCGAGTGAAATTGCAGCTGCGGTGCCACACCAAGGGCATCATCGTCGATGGAGAAACGGTGCTGCTCGGCAGCCACAACCTCACCAATCAGGGGGCGCTCTACAACCGAGATGCCAGCCTGATCGTTTACGATGCTGAAGTGGCGCTCTATTTCGCGCAGATCTTCGAGCACGATTGGACCAACTTGGCGCATCAGCGCGCCGAGGAAGTCGTCGGCGGCATCCGCATCGCTCAGCCCGATGAGCCGACGCCGCCGGGTTTTCGGCGTGTGTCGCGAGCCGAGCTGGCCGAAGCGCTGGGATAGACAATCTAGATCTGACCTTCGAAAGACCACTTGCCCACTCCGCAGAGTTGGCTTCGCGCCGCCTCATCGCTATAGAGCGAGATCACGTCAAATCGAAGCAGCTCGACGTCCGAATCCTGCTCTACATCTGTGAAAGATCACGCAGATTCACGCAATATATCGGCTCCACCTGCTCGCGATTCGCCTTAGAACAGGGCAGAGTGCGCACGCACTGCAGCGGAGAAACCCATGTCCTGGCTTTGGCTCGTCGCCTTGCTGGTCGGCGTCGACCTGCTCGTCACGGCCGTCCTGCTGTGGCGGGCGCTGAAGCGACGCCGCCTGATCGCGCGGCTGCGGCGGGCAGAACCACCGGCCGTGACTGCAGAGCTGCCAGGGGCGCTCCGCCGCTACGCCGAGGCCTGCGGTGCCGAACCGGGCGCACGCGGCCTGGTCCGGCTGAAGCAGCACTGCGAGCTTCGCTTCGCGCCCGACCAGTCCTGGCACGAGATGGAGGCCGTGAGCCTGGTCGCGACGGGCAGCCCCGGCTTTGTCTGGCAGGCCAGCATGAAGGTCGGCCCACTGCCGCTGGTGCAGGTGGTCGACGCCTTCGTCGAAGGTCGGGGATTTCTCGACGCCCGCCTGCTCTCGCTGTTGCCGCTGGCGGCGGCCAAGGGTGCGGCCGCCGACCGAGCCGAAGCCATACGCTACCTGGCGGAGCTGCCCTGGGCGCCGGATGCGCTGCTCTCCGTTCCCGGCCTCACCTGGCAGGAAGTCGATTCCGAGACGGTGGCGGTGGAGTTGCCGAGCGGCGGCGGAGCTGCCCGGGTCTCCCTCCGCTTTGGCGAAGACGGCAGCGTCACCGCGCGCTCTGAGGCACGGCCGCGGGCAACCTCTGGCGGCCTGGTGCCGACCCCCTGGGAGGCGCGCCTGTGGAATCCGCAGCAGCTCGGCGGCCGCCGGCTGCCGAGTGAGGGCGAGGCCGCCTGGCTGTTGCCGGAGGGGCGCTTCGTCTACTGGCGCGGCCGCCTCACCGACTATCGCTCAGGGTGCTAGCGCTTGCCCGGACCGGCCGGGCCGAACAGCAGCCAGATGATGAAGCCCAGGATCGGCAGCACCAGGATCAGCACGATCCAGATCGCCTTCTCCATGTCGGAGGCACCCGACTTCACGATCTTCAAGGTGGCGTAGATGAAGAGGATCAGCGCGATGACGCCGATGATCCCACCGTATTCGAACATGGTCTTGCCCTCTCCTCAGTCTCGATGACGCCTCAGCTTAACCGATCGTCCGAGCCTTCCAGCTCTTCGCGGCGCATCTCCAGGGTCAGCCATTCCTCCTCGGAGGCCGCCAGCGCCGCCTCGGCCCTGGCCAGGTCGCGCACCCGCTTGTCGAAGCTGGCGGGATCGCGCTGGTAGAGCCCGGGATCGGCCATCTCGGTACGCAGCTTCTCAACCTGACGCTCCAGGGTGGCGATCCGCTCCGGCAGGGTCTCCAGCGCGTGCTTCTCCTTGAAGCTCAGCTTCTCGCGGACCTTGGGTCGGCGCTGCGGAGCAGCCTCGCGCGGCTTCACCGTCGCGCTCTCGTCCACAGGCTTGGCGTTCGCGATCGCCCCGCGCTGGGCATGCATGTCGCTGTAGCCGCCGACGTACTCCAGCCAGCGCCCGGCGCCCAACTCCGGCGCCGGCACCAGCAGGCTGGTGACGACATTGTCGAGCAGGCTGCGGTCGTGGCTGACCAGCAGGACGGTGCCGTGGTACTCGGCCAGCAGGTCTTCCAGCAGGTCGAGGGTCTCCAGGTCGAGATCGTTGGTCGGCTCGTCCAGGATCAGCAGGTTGGAGGGTCGGGCCAGCGCGATCGCCAGCGCCAGGCGGCCACGCTCGCCGCCGGAGAGGCGCGAGACCGGCGTGCCGGCCTGCTCCGGCTTGAACAGGAAGTCCTTCATGTAGCTGCGCACGTGGCGCTGCTGGTCGCCGACCTGCACCCGGTCGCCCCGTCCCTCGGTCAGGGTCTCGGCCAGCGACAGGCTCGGATCCAGGCTGGCACGCTTCTGGTCCAGCGAGACCAGGTTCAGGTTGCTGCCCAGCTTCACGCTGCCCCGGTCCGGGGCCAGCGCGCCGGTGATGAGCTGGACCAGGGTCGACTTGCCAGTGCCGTTCGGGCCGGCGATGCCCAGCCGGTCGCCGCGCTGCACCACCAGGTCGAGATCGGCCACGATTGGGCGGTCGCCGAAGCTCTTGCAGAGGCCCTTGGCCTCGATCACTCGCCGGCCGGAGGTCTCCGCCGAGGCCGCCGCCATCACCACCTGGCCGCCGGCCGAGCGCGCCTCGCGCCGGTTCTGGCGGAGCTGGTTCAGCTCACCCAGGCGGCGCTGGTTGCGCTTGCGCCGCGCGGTGACGCCATAGCGCAGCCAGTCCTCCTCCATGGCGATCTTGCGGTCCAGCTTGTGCCGCTCCAGCTCCTCCAGGGCGAGCTGCTCGTCGCGCCAGGCCTCGAACGCGCCGAAGCCGCGCTCCAGCCGCCGGGTCACGCCGCGGTCGAGCCAGAGAGTGCGCCGGGTGAGGTCGGTGAGGAAGCGCCGGTCGTGGCTGATCAGCACCATCGCGGCGCGGCTGGCCAGTAGCTTCTCCTCCAGCCACTCGATAGCCGGCAGGTCCAGGTGGTTGGTCGGCTCGTCCAGCAGGAGGATGTCGGGATCGGGCGCCAGCACGCGCACCAGGGCTGCGCGCCTGGCCTCGCCGCCGGAGATGGTGGCGGGATCCTCATCACCGCTGAGCCCGACCTCCTGCAACAGCAGCCGGACCCGGTGCGGATCGTCATGCGGGGAAAGCCCCGCCTCGGCATAGGCGGCCACGGTGGCGAAGCCGGTGAAATCGGGCTCCTGCTCCAGGTAGCGCAGGGTGGTACCGGGCTTCAGCAGACGGCTGCCGCCATCCGGCTCAATGGTGCCGGCGGCGATCTTCAGAAGCGTGGACTTGCCACAGCCGTTGCGGCCGACCAGGCAGAGCCGTTCGCCCTCGAAGACGAAGAACTCCACGCCTCGCAGCAGCGGATCGCCACCGAAGGTCAGCCTAATGTCCTGCAGGGAGAGAAGCGGCGGCGCCGCGGTTCGTGCCATGGCGCCTAGGTAAGGCCTCGGCCCTCTCCCGGCAAGGATCTTACCAGTTCGGGATCATCTCGTTCGAGGGCAGCGACCAGTCGCAGGCCTTGCGCGCGACCTCGGCACCCGCCACCGGCAGGCCCTTGGGATCGAGCAGACCGACCTGAACCAGCACCGAGGCCTGGTCCCAGTAGATATGCTCGTGGATGATCTTGTCGCCCTCGAAACTGATGATCACCACCACCACCATCTCCACCCGCTTGCCGGTGGGCGCCACGCCCGGCAGCATCCAGGGGATCTCCTTGGTGTGGGTGAAGGTGGTGTAGAGCTCGTCGACCACCTGGTTCTCGCCGACGGTGCGCGAGATCGAGCGGGCCTCCCAGTCGTCCGGAATGGTGGGAATGAAGAACCTGGAATAGAATTTCCTGAGTGTCTCCATCCCTCGACCGCCGGTCATGGTGGGGATGTGGTTGACGTAGTTCTCCTCGACCATGGTCTCCAGGGTGGCTTCGGGATCCTTGGTCTCGAACTCGTAGCGGGTATGGGCATCCCAGATCGCCGCAAGATCCGGCGCAGGCTTGGTCTCGCTCATCTCAGGGTCTCCTCGAGGCAGTGCAATCGAGCGCACACATTCGATAGCGCGAAACCGCCTTCGGATCGAGACTTTGAGAGGATTCAGCCGCGGGCTGGGTCGCCCGAGGCGATCGCCCGACCGGCCGGTCAGGCCGGTGCGGAGGGGAGAGAGCCCCGCTCGGCGCCCTGGGTCGCAGCGCCGGAGGCACGGCAGGACCGGCCGGTCGGTTTGGAGCCGCTAGAGCCGGGCCGTCCGACCCGGACCCGCGCCGGGGGACGGCCCCGGTAGATGCGCTTCTGGACAGTCATGGCTGGCAGCACCCCTCTTTCGGTCGCGGGACCGCTCCCACAGGCCATCAGTGAAGCTGGGCGAGCCCGGCCGGCGAACCGTAGTCGCTGAGCGGCGTGGCCAGGCGGGTGACCGGCGGCAGGCGCTGCGGCAGCGGCAGGCCGTGGCGGG
Organism: Rhodospirillaceae bacterium N.6G; assembly: GCA_046233115.1. Taxonomy (GTDB): domain Bacteria; phylum Pseudomonadota; class Alphaproteobacteria; order Kiloniellales; family JACOMY01; genus JACOMY01. Next base: position 323,259 of record JBJXHM010000006.1, read on the forward strand.
CGAGCAGGATCGCAAGGGCGCGCAGGGCCGAGGCCAGCGCGGCGGCGGTGTCGGGCCGGAAGGAGCCCGCCAGCAGGCGGCCGGCCAGGCATTCGTCGCAGTGGTAGGCAGCACCCGCCGCCAGCAGAATCCGCGATTCCTCCTCGCCGATCGTGCCGCAGCGCGGATAGTGCACCCGGATCCCCCGGTTGGAGGGACGCAGCAGCAGCAGGAAGGTGCGGTGCAGGGCCTCGGCCACCAGCTCGGCCTTGATCAGCGCGAAGGGCTCGGCGATCTCGCAGAGCGCGCAACGGCCCTCGCGGGTCGCCGCGACCCAACTGCGCAAGGACCAGAGCAAGAGCTGCTCGCCAAGCTTCAGGTTGTCGGTTCCACAGTCTGCCAAGAGTCCGCTGTGCGGCATGTCACTTCTCCTGATCGGGCGCCCACCGGACCGCCGGCCGAGCTGTCGATTGCGTCTCAGGATGCTAGGAGGTCCTCATTCTAATTGCAAGTAATTCTCATTTGCACTGTGCGGCGCAACGACACAAGCGCTTGCGGACCCTGATCCAGGGTTGCATAGGATGGCAGCATGACCCGGGCAGAGGCTCTTCATGGGGTCGGCCTCTGGCTGGCCGGACTGGCGATCGGCATCAAGGTGATCCTTGCCGGTTTCGCCGCGTCGCCGTGGAACCTGCCGCTCGAGCCCGGCGAGGACGGCCTTTTCCCGCAGATCATCTGTACCGGCAGCGGCTTCCTGGTGGTGCAGGAAGGCGACGACGGTGAGCCACAGGCTATCACCCTGGCGATCTGCCCCTTCTACACCATGGCCGCGAGCGTGATCCTGGCGGAGGATCCCGTCCTACCGCTCAGCCTCTTCTTCTTCACCATCGTGCTCGCCGCGCTGGCCGGCCTCGACCGGCCGCGCAAGATACCGCCCCCGACCGCCAGCTTCCTTGGTCGGGGACCACCCGCAGCTCCCTAGCATCCGGACGCCGGCAGGCGTCCCACCGACAGAAAACGGACGAAGGAACAGGCTTCGACCCGCCGGGTTGGCCTGCCTCCAGCAGCGATTCTAGGGAAGTGAAACGATGAACCTGCGCACAGCCGCGGCAGTCCTTGCCGCCGGTCTTTCGCTGTCGCCGCTCGACGCCTTGGCGCACGACGACACCGAGATGTCCCTCACCAGCGACGGCCTCAAGCCTATCCACGCCGACAGCCACGCCCCGATCGGGGTCATGGGCGATCACATGCACAAGGCCGGCGAATGGATGCTCTCCTACCGCTACATGCACATGGACATGGGCGGCAACAAGATCGGGACCGACTACGTCAGCGCCCAGGATATCGTGACGACGGTGCCCAACACCTTCTTCGGGATGCCGGGACAGCCGCCGACCCTGCGGGTGGTCCCGACCTCGATGAACATGAACATGCAGATGTTCGGCGCCATGTACGCGCCCAGCGACTGGGCCACCCTGATGGTGATGGGCAACTACATCACCAAGAAGATGAACCACACCACCTTCCAGGGGCCCATGGGCACCACGGAGCTGGGGCAGTTCACCACCAAGACCTCCGGCTTCGGCGACACCAAGGTCTCGGCGCTGATCAAGCTCTACGAGGACGAGGTGCATCACGCCCACCTGAACGCCGGCCTCTCGCTGCCCTCGGGCTCGATCACCAAGGAAGGCGAGATCCTGACGCCGATGGGGATGACCCCGACGGTGCGCCTACCCTACGCCATGCAGCTCGGCACCGGCACGGTCGACGCCATGCCCGGGATCACCTACACAGGCCAACTGGACAAGTGGGCCTGGGGCGCACAGTTCGCGAGCCAGATCAACCTGAACCAGAACAGCCAGGACTGGGCCTTCGGCAACACCTACCAGCTCACCGCCTGGGGCAGCTACGAGCCGCGGCCCTGGATCAGCGGCTCGCTGCGCTTCACCGGCCGCAAACAGGGCCGGATCAAGGGCCAGGACAGTGAGATCATGGGGCCGGTGCAGACCGCCAACCCAGACTACTACGGCGGAGAGCTGCTCGAGGCCGGCTTCGGCATCAACCTGGTCGGCCAGGAAGGCATCCTGCGCGGCAACCGCCTGGGCCTGGAGTTCCAGGTGCCCTTCTACCAGAACCTGAACGGTCCGCAGATGGCCAACGACTGGTCGGTCGTGGTCGGCCTGCAGAAAGCTTTCTAACCGTGGAGAAGCCACTCCACCCTCACCCTGAAAGGAGAATCATCATGCGTATCCTGTCTCTTGTTGCCGTCTTGCTGCTGCTGCCCCTCACCGCGATGGCGCAGGACGTCACCGTCGGCGACATCACGGTCGAGCAACCCTGGGCGCGCGCGTCTGCCGGCCAGGCCCCGAACGGTGCCGCCTTCCTGACGCTGACCAACAGCGGCTCGGCAGCCGACTACCTGGTCTCGGCCAGCGGTGACGTTGCTGAGCGGGTCGAGCTGCACGAGCACAGCATGAAGGACGGCGTCATGCAGATGCGCCCCGTCGAGAAGATCGAGGTGGTCCCGGGCACCCCGACCATGCTGAAGCCCGGCGGCTATCACGTCATGCTGATCGGCCTGAAGGCACCGCTGAAGCAGGACGAGACCTTTCCGCTGACCCTGACCTTCGAGAATGCGGGCGCGGTCACGGTAACTGTGACGGTCGGTGGCGTCGGAGCCATGTCCGGCGGACACAGCAACTAGCCGCAAACCGATCGGAACGTTTGGAGGGTCGGGGGAAGTGGCCTGCCGCTGCCTCCCGACCCTCCGCCGCCTCCAGGGGGCTTGCCTCCTATCGCGGCCTTGAACAAGACTTCCCTGAGAGAAAACCCAGGGAGGCTAACAATGAAAAGAGATCCGCACGTCGTCCATGCAGAAGAACTGGACTGGAAGACCGACGGAAACGGCAAAAAGTTCGTTTTTCAGCGCAAGTGGTTGTCCAATGCGACTGGCGGGAACAAGATTGGTTGCTCCCTCTACCGCATCCCGCCAGGGAAGACAGCCTTTCCCTTTCACAAGCACCTCAGCAATGAGGAAGCGATCTTCGTGATGGCCGGAAAAGGAACCCTGCGCCTCGACGAGAAGGAGATTGCGGTCGGGCCGGGCGACTACATCGCCTTCCCGCCCGAGGGGCCGAGCCATCAACTGGTCAACAGCGGCAGCGTCGACCTCGACTATCTCTGCATCTCCACCATGATTCATCCCGACATCACGCTCTTCCCGGACTCGGAAAAGGTGATCGCCTTTGCCGGATCGGGTCCCGGCGGCGACAAGTCGGTCCGCAGCTTCTTCGGAATTTACAAGACGGCCTCGGCGGTCGGCTACTATCAGGACGAATAGGACGGAAGCGATCGAGGGCGCGCGCTCCGGCAACGGCGGTCATGCAGTTGCTGCGGGCCCCCGGGTCTCGACAGACGGCAGCCGACGGGCCTAGGAGAGGGTGCCCCTCATCACCCGAAAGGAAAACCGTGCCGGCCGATACCCGGGAAATCGCCGAGGCAGCCGCGCTGCTGCGCAGCGGCAAGCTGGTCGCCTTCCCGACCGAGACGGTCTACGGCCTGGGCGCGGACGCCACCAACGACGCCGCCGTCGCGGCGATTTATGCGGCCAAGGGACGGCCGCGCTTCAACCCCCTGATCGTTCATGCCGCCGCCGCCGCCGACTTCGAGACGGAAGCGGTCTGGTCTCCGCTTGCCCGCCGCCTGGCCGCGCGCTTCTGGCCTGGCCCCCTCACCCTGGTGCTGCCGCGCCGTCCCGACAGCCGGATCTCGCTGCTCTGCTCGGCCGGCCTCGACAGCCTGGCACTACGGGTGCCGAACCATCCGCTGGCCCTCGCCCTGTTGCGTGAGACCGACCGCCCGCTGGCCGCCCCCAGCGCCAACCGCTCCGGCAAGGTCAGTCCGACCACGGCCGCGCACGTGCGCGCCGAACTGGGCGAGGCGGTGGCCGCGATCCTCGACGGCGGCCCCTGCCGGATCGGCCTGGAATCGACGGTGCTGGATCTCTCGCGGGAGCGGCCACGCCTGCTGCGGGCCGGCGGCCTGCCTCGTGCGGAACTGGAAGCCCTGGCCGGCTCGCTGGCGATGGAGAGCGATGGCGAGGCGCCGCGCAGCCCCGGCCAGCTCTCCAGCCACTACGCGCCCGGCCTGCCAGTCCGCCTGAACGCGACCGAAGTCAGCCCCGACGAGGCCCTGCTCGCCTTCGGCCCGCCGCTGGCCGGTGCCGCCGTGACCGAGAGCCTGAGTGACGCCGGCGACCTGCTCGAGGCAGCAGCCAACCTCTTTGCCTCGCTGCGCCGGCTCGACCGCCCTGGCCTCACCGCCATCGCGGTGATGCCGATCCCAGAGGAAGGCCTGGGCGAGGCAATCAACGACCGCCTGCGCCGGGCTGCCGCGCCGCGTCCTGCCTAATCTGCCTTCGGGTCAACCCCTGCCGCGCTCGGCGGTCCAGAAGCAGGTTTGCGCCACCACGCTGGCCCCGACCAGGACCAGCGCGGCCGAGAGCGCCGGATCGGCACCGATACCGCTGAGGGCGGTGCAAGAGGCACCGACGAACATCTGGGTGGAGCCATAGAGGCCGGAGGCCGAGCCCACCACCTTCGGATTGACGCTGACCGCCAGCGACATCGCGATCGGCGAGGAGGAGCCGGCACCCAGGGTGAAGAGCAGCAGACAGGCGATCACGGCCCAGACCGAAAGCTGGTCCGTCAGCACGATGGCGGTTAGCAGCAGCGCGCCCAGGAAGCTGACCAGGTTTGCGGTGATCAGCAGCCGCGGGATCGCCACACGTCCGATCAAGCGGCTGGCGATCATGCTGCCGAACCAGGCCCCGAAGATCAGCACCGAGAGGTAGATGCCGGTCTCCTCGACCGGGCGGTGCAGCTCATGAGTGAAGACGAAGGGCGCGGCGGCAATGAAGGCGTACATCGAGGTGGTGGCGCAGCCACCGCCCAGCGCGTAGCTAATAAAGCGCCGAGACCCCAGCAGCTTCAGGTATTCACGCCGGATTTCTCCGACCGTCATGACCCGGCTACCCCGGCCGGTTTCGGGAATGGCCTTCCAGACCAGCAGCAGGACGGCGAAGCCGAGCAGCGACAGCAGGACGAAGATCGAGCGCCAGCCCGCCGCCGCGGTGAGCGCGCCGCCGATCAGCGGTGCCACGCCCGGCCCCAACAGCACCATCAGGTTCATCAGCGCCATGCGCCGTGCGGTGTCCTCGTCACCCGAGACGTCGCGCACGATGGCCCGGCCGAGCACCAGCCCGGCACAGCCGCCGAGCGCCTGGAACAGACGCGCCGCCAGGAGGGTATCGATGCCCGGTGCCAGGAGGGCCGCGACGCTCGCCAAGGTGAATAAGGCGATGCCCGCCATCAGGACCGGGCGGCGCCCCAGCCGGTCGGAGATCGGGCCGTAGAAGAGCTGCCCGACGGCGAGACCGGCGATGTAGAGGCTGACCGTCATCTGCATCGCCGAGGCGCTTGCCCCGAGGTCCGCCCCGGCCGCCGGCAAGGCCGGCACGAAGACATGCATCGCCATGGTGCCGCAGAGCGTTACCAGCGCCAGCAGGAAGATGGAGACCTTCGGCCTAACCGGCGGAGGAGCGGTCTCGGCAAAAGGGGGACGAGACTGCATGTTCATTCCTCGCCCTCCCCCAGCTCCTGGCTGAACTGTCTGCAGAGCTGTTCCAGCACCCCGGTCGCGGAGGCGAGCGCAGCCGGATCCAGGCCCCGCGTCGCCTCCTCGTGGAGGGTGCGGGCCACGCGTTCCACCTCGGCGACGGTCTTGCGGCCCTCCGCGGTCAGGCGGATTTCCTTGGCGCGGCGGTCGGCCCCCTGCTCGCGCCGCTCGATCAGGCCGGCGCGTTCCAGGTTATCGAGCAGGCGCACGACCGAGGAGCCGTCGAGCGACAGCGAGGCGGCCAGATCCTTCTGGCGCATAGGCTTGGCCGCCCGCGCGATCCGCAGCAGCGGCAGCCAGGTCGCCTCGGTCAGGCCGTAGGGTTGCAGCCGCTGGTCGGCGACGCGGCGCCACAGCCTGGCGGTCTGCGCGATCAACCTGCCGAAGGTGGGAGATGGGGGTTCGCTCATTCCGAAGCCTCAATGACGGGCCTGCCAATAGATGATATATCATCTATTGGCCTGCAAATCACCGCCATGCAGGGGCGCCCGTCGTCAGGCGCATAGCAGGCCTCTGAGGTCGGCCGGAGCGAAACCGGACTTGCCGATCCGCACCGGGGTCATCCATGAAGTTCAAGCACTTGAGCGTCGATGCGTCGGCAGCGGCAAAGCGCCTGCAACGCCTCCGGCGGCTCTAGGCTTCCCGCGCCACCTCCCTTACAGTCCCTGCATGACGACCGAGATCGAACAGCTCTTGCAGCGCCTGGAAGAGCGGCTGGGTCCCAAGGCCCTGGTCCGCGACGGAGACGAACTCGACCAGCACCTCCTGGACGAGCGCCGTTACTACAAGGGCAATACCCCGGCCCTGGTCCTGCCGGCCAGCACCGAGGAGGTCGCCGCCGTCGTCGGCCTGGCGGCTGAAGCGGGTGTCGCCCTGGTGCCGCACGGCGGCAACACCGGGCTCTGCGGCGGTGCCACGCCCTTCGGCGGGCTGCTGATCGGGCTGGCCCGCATGAACCGGATCCGCGACGTGGACCCGGCCAACTTCACCCTGACGGCAGAGGCCGGCTGCACCCTGCAGAGCGTGCAGGAGGCCGCAGCCGAGGCCGACCGCCTCTTCCCCCTGTCCTTGGGTGCCGAGGGGACCTGCCAGATCGGCGGTAACATCTCGACCAACGCCGGCGGCATCCACGTCCTGCGCTACGGCTCCATGCGCGACCTGGTGCTGGGGTTGGAGGCGGTGCTGCCGAACGGCGAGATCTGGAGCGGCCTGCGCCGGCTGCGCAAAGACAACACCGGCTACGACCTGAAGCAGCTCTTCATCGGTGCCGAGGGCAGTCTCGGCATCGTCACCGCCGCCGCCCTGAAGCTCTATCCGCGCCCGCGCGCCAGGGCCACGGCCTGGCTGGCGCTCAGCAAGCCCGAGCAGGCGCTGAAGGTGCTGGAGATCGCGCGCTCTGCCAGCGGTGACCTGGTCACCGCGATCGAGATCATGCCGCAGAACCTGCTGACGCTGACCCAGAACCTGCTTCCTGACATGGTCTCACCGATCGATCCGATCCCGACCTGGGCGCTGATCCTGGAGCTCTGCGGCGCCGACGAGGAGCAGCTCACCCAGCTCATGGAGACCTGCCTGGCCGAAGCCTTCGAGGCCGGCGCGCTGGAGGACGGCGTCATCGCCCAGAACGAGGCACAGCGCCTTAACTTCTGGAAGTGGCGCGAGGCCATCGTCTGGGCGCGCAAGCAGTCCGGCCCCGGCCTCGCCAACGACATCGCGGTTCCGGTCTCGCAGATGCCGCTGTTCCTGGCGCGCTGTACGCCGGCCCTGGAAGAGGCCTATCCCGGCATCCGCATCATGCCCTTCGGCCACATCGGCGACGGCAACCTGCACTACAACATGCTGGCGCCCGAGGGCATGAGCGAGGCCGACTTCAAGGCCTGGCGCCCGGCGATCATCGACCGGGTGAACAGCGAGGTGGTGGCGCTGGACGGCTCGATCTCCGCCGAGCACGGGCTGGGCCGTCTGCGCGCCGGCGACAACGTTGCCTTCAAGTCGGCCAGCGAGATCGCGATGATGCGTGCGGTCAAGCAGGCCCTCGACCCCAATGGCATTATGAACCCCGGCGTCGTCCTACCCTGACAGTCCGCTTGCCTCGCTTCCAGGTAGAGGCGCGTGCGGCTGCACCCGACCGCTCCGCCGTGCCAGCAACCAGCCAAGCAGGCGGTCGAGCGATAGCGGCCCCGGCCCCTTGAGCAGCGGCACCAGGAGGACCAAGACCCACAGCAGCCTCTGGTCCCACAGCCCTCCGGCAGAGGCGTCGAACAGGCCGCCCACCACCTCCGGCTTCAGGCCGTGCGCGGTCAGGTCGACGTAGGTCATGACCGTGACGAAGCCGATCATCCCCAAGGCGGCCAGGCGGGTGAAGAGACCGACCACAATTAGGATCGGCAGCAGGATCTCCGCCCACATGCCGAACAGCACCACCAGGTCCGCCGTCAAACCGACTTTGGCGGGCTGATAGCCGGCCGCCTCCACGGCTTTGGGGACAATCTGGAAGTAGGCGCCGGTGGCCGGGGAAAAGAGGCCGAAAATCCCGTCGCCCACCTTGGTCATGGCCGACTTCCAGAAGAAGACGAAGAGGACCGCCAGAAAAGTGAAGCGGGCCAGAGTCGGCAGCAACCAGCCTTCGGTCACGCGATCAACGAACGCGAAGACACGCTCGTAGAGGCGCTTCAGGGACAAGAGAACAGACATCATCGCGCTTTCCTCACTCCAGGCCGCGGTCGCCGGCATCCGGAACCGTCGCGGTGTAGCGCAGGTCGCAGAAGCTTCTCTCCCGCAAGTGGCGAAAGAGCACCGCCTGCAGATCCAGCCCCGGCTCTGCCACCAGGGCCGCTTCCGCTGCGAGCGCAAGCGTCGCCCCCGACAGGAGGTGCTCGATCAGCACCGCCTCGCCCTTGCCCAGCAGCAGGCGAACGACCTGCAGGTCTGGGCGCAGCACCAGGACGGTCTCCGCCGCCGCTCGCGGGTCAGGTGCCGGCCGGCCTTCGTGCAGGACACGCCAAAGCCGGTCGATGGCGAAGTCCGACCGCACCAAGCGGACCGACGGGTGCATGACGAAGCCCAGTTCTCCGACCGCATCGGCCGAGAGCGCGGTCAGCCGCTCCGGCGCCAGAGGCTCGGCATCGGCGGCGAAGAGTGCCTCGTTGCAGGCCCACTCCAGACGCGCCAACTCGGCGAGCCAGGGCTGCGGCTTGGCCGGCCCGAACGCGGCGAGCCAGGCCGGAAACTCCACGCCGTAGGTCAGCAGGCGCGCTTCGCGCGGCGGGCGCGCCGAGACGAAGCGGCGGGCGGCGAAGGCGAAGTTGTCCCTGCCCGCCATGGTCTCGGTCATCGGAAAGGCAGCACGCAGGACGCCGATCAGTGATCCCTGCACCGTATTGCGGTAGACTGCCAGGCGCCCACTATCGGCGCTGCCGAGATCACCAGCCAGAGCCTGGTCCAGCGGGGCGCTCAGTTCCTGGAACAGTGCCCCGGCGAAGCGGTCTTGCAGGTCATGCAGCACCGGCCAGCCTCTCCGCGTCCAACAGGCCCTGGGCCTTGGCCGCCTCGTCCAGCAGCACCGGCAGCGCCGGCAGGTCGCTATCCCACTCGATCAGGGTGGGACGCGGCCCCAGTCGCCCCAGCACACGCCCGTAGAGCGCCCAGACCGGCGCGCTCACCCGGCTGGCATGATCGTCGATCAGCAGGCGGTGTCCCTCCAGGGACCGGCGGCTGTGGCCGGCAAGATGGACCTCACCCACCGCCGCGGCCGGCAGGGCGGCCAGATAGGCGCTGGTGTCGAGGCCGCAGTTGACGGCGCTGACATAGAGGTTGTTGACGTCCAGCAGCAGCCCGCAGCCGGTACGGCGCGCGACCTCGGCCAGGAACTCGGCCTCGGGGATCACCGAGACTGCGAAGGTCAGATAGCTGCTGGGGTTTTCCATCAGGATAGACCGGCCCAGCGCATCTTGTGCCCGCTCCACGTTGCGGCAGACCAAGTCCAGGCTCTCCTCGCTGTAGGGCAAGGGCAGCAGGTCGTTGAGGTAGAGGCCCTCGAAGCGGCTCCAGGCGAGATGCTCGGAGACCAGGAAGGGCTGGTAGTCGGCGATCAACGCCTTCAGGCGCCGCAGGTGGTCGACCGATAGCCCCTCGGCGCTGCCCAGCGACAGGCCGACACCGTGCAGGCTGACCCGGTAGTCGCGCCGCAGGTCGAAGAGCGCGCGGCGTCGCGGACCGCCGTCCGACATGTAGTTCTCGCTGTGGACCTCCAGGAAGCCGCACTGCGGCCGCTCCGCCAGGAAGGCCCGCTGGTGTTCCGAGCGCAGTCCAACCCCGGTGGTCATGACTTGCCTGTCAGCTTGGAATTGACGCCCATGAAGGGACGCAGGTAGCCGCCCATCTCCACGCAGTCCTTGGTCGACGGCAGGTCACGCCACTCGGCGCCGGAGTAGTCAACGCGAGAAAGGCCGGCACAGCTGTGCGAGCCGGAGGCATTGGCGCAGTCGTTCTCGCCGGCCTTGGCCACGCCGTAGCAGCGCACGCCCTCGACCTTCCGCTCGGCAGCCGCCGCGCTGGCAGCGAAGGCCGCCCCCACCAGAGCCGCTGCAAGCGCCACCCGAAGGTTCGGTCCTGCCTTCTCTGTCATGGGAGCCTGCCTCCTTCTTGTTTCAGCGCCTCGCAACGGGCTCTTTGTGCGGTCGAGTCCCGGCTCTCTCAGGGAGCGGTCCGATCCCACTTGCCTACACCCGCTGCGCACCCGCCGGCAATCGTAACCCAGAACCGTCCTGAAGAGTGATCGGGCGGCACCTGACCGCAAGCCCTGGCGAGCCGGCACCGCCCGGATCCGCTCTAGCCGGCCAGGGACTCGTTCACGCCCTCGAAGGGTTCCGTCTTGCCGCCGGCCGCCGTGCACTCTTCGGCCGATGTCGCAGCCTTCCAGTCGCCGCCATGGTAGTTGACGGTCGACTGGCCCGCGCAGACGTGGGTTCCGGCTGCGTTCGCACAGTCGTTCTCGCCCGCCTTGGCAATGCCCCAGCACTTGCCGTCGAAGGCTTCGGCCTTGCCGGCCTCGAGCGCTGCGCCCGCCAGGGACGCGGCGCCGAAGAGGACGGCTGCCAGGGATAGGGACGTCATGCGCTGCATGGCACGCTTCTCCTCTGCTCTTCCGGTTCTGATGCGGCGATAGGGTCATCGCCCGGTCACACAGCAGAGCTATGCCTCCAGCCAATCGCGCGCAAATAACGAATGTGACACCGGTCGGGTAGCAGGACGTGAGGCGCCGCGAGCCATCGCCCCGGGATCAGGGGCGCAGCAGGCGGACCTGGGCGGCGGCGCTCTGCCCACTGGCGTCCAGCACGGTGAGCTCGGCGAAGCCGGCGTCCTCGGGCAGCCAGGCGGTCTCGGCGCGCGCCAGCCCCACCGCCAGCGGCCGGCCGTCGACCAGCCAGCTATAGGGCCCCTCGCCGCCCTCGGCGCTGAGCGGGATTGAGCCGGTGAGCGCGATCTCGGCCCCGTCGGGCGGGAAGGAGATCGCCAGGGTGGCGACCTCCTGTTCGCGCTCCGGGCCCGCCCCCAGCCGGCGCAGGCTGGGCGGCAGTCCGGCCAGACCGGCGTCCTCCGGCACCGGCCAGAGGCTGCGCGCCGCCGGCTCCGGCGGCAGCAGCGCGAAGAGCTGGAACAGCAGCGGCGCCGCCGCGGTGATGCCGACGCAGGCCAGGCAGGGCTGGGCGTCGGGCCGGCCGGCCCAGACGGCGATGGTATGGCGCGCGTCGAAGCCCACCGCCCAGGCGTCGCGGAAGCCGTAGGAAGTGCCGGTCTTGTAGGCGATACCGCCGGTGGTCCCGGCCTTCGCCGCCTGCGCCAGGCGATAGCCGAGCGGCCGGGGCGTGCCTTCGAGGATCTCCGCCACCTGCCAGGTCGCTTCGGCCGAGAGCAACGCTTGTACCTGCTCCACCGGCTGTTCCTCATCCTCGAGGAAGCTCAGCGGCAGGCCGCTGCCCTGGCGGGCCAGCGCCAGATAGGCCTCGGCCAGGTCCTCCAGGCTGAGGCCAACGCCTCCAAGCGCCAACGGCAGGCCCGGCCGGCCGCTGCCGCTGGGATAGTGCAGCGCGACGCCGGCGCCGGTCAGGCGGCGGTCCAGGCGCAGCGGCCCGACCCGATCCAGCAGGTAGACCGCCGGTACATTCAAAGAACGCTGCAAGGCCTCACGCAGGCTGACGTCGCCGTGAAATTCGCCGTCGAAATTGCCTGGCTCGTAGCCGGCGAAGTTGCGCGGGGCATCGGCGAAGAGGCTGTCGGGATGGGCCAGGCGCGCCTCGAAGGCCATGCCGTAGATGAAGGGCTTCAGCGCCGAGCCCGGCGAGCGCGGCACCTCCACCATGTCGATCATGCCGGAAGCGGCCAGGTCGAAGTAGTCGGCGGCCCCCAGGTAGGCCCGCACCTTGCCGGTCTCGTTGTCGATGATGAGCGCGGCGGCAGAGACGCCCGGCCCCAGCCGCCGGCTGCCGCGGGCCAGCACCCGGGTGGCGGCAGCCTGCAGGTTGGCGTCGAGGCTGGTGACGATGCGATTGCCGCCCCTGGATAGCAGGCGCTCGGCCAGGTGCGGCGCCTCGAAGGGGAAGTCCTGGCGGTGCGCGCGCAGCGGGCTGGCCAGGGCCTCGCGCAGGGTTTCCTGATCGATCACCCCGGCCTCGGCGACGCGGCGCAGCACCTTGTCCCGCGCCGCCCTGGCCGCCTCGGGAAAGCGGTCGGGCCGGGTCCGGCTGGGAGACTGCGGCAGCGCCACCAGCAGGGCCGCCTGGTCCGGCGTCAGGTGCAGCGGCCCGCGGCCGAAGTAAGCGCGGCTCGCCGCCTCCACTCCCTCCAGGTTGCCGCCGAAGGGCGCCAGGGTCAGGTAGATCGCCAGGATCTCGTCCTTGCTCAGCCGCTCCTCGAGCTGCCGGGCGCGGAAGATCTCGATCGCCTTGGACAGCAGGCCGCGCGGCCGGGGCTCCAACAGGCGCGCGGCCTGCATGGTCAGGGTCGAGGCGCCGGAGACCACCCGGCCGGAGGCCACGAGCTGCCAGCTTGCTCGGAGCAGCGCCAGCGGATCGACGCCGCCGTGGCTCTCGAAGCGCTTGTCCTCGTAGGCCAGCAGCATGGCGCGGTAGAGCGGCGAGACCTCCGCGGGCTCGACCGCGAAGCGCCAGCGCTCGTCCGGGGCAGTGACGGCGCGCAGCAGCCGGCCCTCGTGGTCCAGCACCGCCCGCGAGAGCTGGCGGTAGCGCCCGAGGTCCTGCGGAAAAGCCTCGTCCAGCGCCGCCCAGGCGCCGGCCAGCAGGCTCCACCCCAGCAGGCAGAGGGCGGCGACGAGCGGTAGCCGCCGAACCATCAGCCCCTCACTAGCGTCCGGCGATGGTCACCCGGCCGGCCGCACCACGCGCGGAGAGGTCGGGACGGTACATGTCCTCGATGTAGCTCCCCGGCAGCACGAAGTCGCCCGGCGTCACCGCCCGCACGATGTAGGCAGTGCGGAAGCCGGTCTCCTTCTCGGTCAGGTCGATCGCGGCGGCGAAGCGGTCGTCGCGGGCCTCGCGGTGCTCGGCCTCGGTCAGCTCCTTGAGCCAGGGGAAGCTCTCCAGCGGCTCCCCCTGCCCCAGCGCCGCGTTCTCGATCTCCCAGCCGGCCGGCAGCAGGTCGACCAGCAGCGCGCGATGGCGACGGCCGTCGGTGGCGCGGCCCTCCAGCACCACGACGTAGCTCTCGCCCTGCTTCATGCCGGCCAGCGACACCGGAACGCCCTTCATGTCGAAAACCCGCCGGCGCAGCACGAAGCCGTTCTCCTCGGCCGGCAGCGGCGCCTCGGGGACGCCGGCGACGGTCACCACCTGGTAGAGTGGATCCTTGCCGCGGTTCTCAACCGTAAGGCTCTGCGCCCCGCCCTTGCCGGGGGTGAGCCTGCGCGAGAAGGCCTCCTGCTTGCCGGCAAGCGGCGTGCCGTCGACCGCCAGGCTGATTTGCCCGGCGTCGCCCAGCAGGCCCTGGCTCGCCAGCACCAGCCAGGCCATCTCCTGGGTCGAGAGGCGGCGGCTGTCGCCGAAGTCGCCGACCAGCCGGTCGAGCGAATCCTTCAACACGTCACCGGCAGAGAGACCGCTCTCGGCCATCAAGGCCACCATGGCGGCATCGTCGCGCAGCTTACTGCCGTAGTCGGTCCACAGCACCGCCTCGCTGCCGCGGCCGACGTCCGCCTGAGCGAAGGCGGCCTCGGCCCGCTGCCGGTCGCCCAGGTAGGCGAGCGCGGCGGCGAACTGACTGCGGGCGAAGGTGGTCGGCAGTTTGTCGAAGCGGGTCTCGTAGAAGTAACGCAGCTCCGAGAGGTCACCCCTGCCGGCCCGCGTCACCACGTACTGGGCATAGGCGTAGGCGGCGAAGTCCTCGGGGTCGTCGAGGTAGCGCCGCGTCGCGCCCTCCAGGAAGTCCAGCGCCGCCTCGTAGCCCGCCGCCGGCACGTGATAGCCGGCCTGCTTGGCCCGCGTCAGGTAGTCTGTGACATAGGCGCTGAGCCAGATCTGCGGCCGGCCGTAGGGGCCCCAGAGGCCGAACCCGCCGCCGCCGTTCTGCTGGTTGACCAGGCGGTAGATCGAGCTCTGCACCTTCAACGCCAGCGAGGCGTCGCTGTCCAGCCCCAGCGCGCTGGCGAGCTGGTTGGCGTAGAGCAGCGGCAGCCCGCGGCTGGTGGTCTGCTCGGCACAGCCGTAGGGGTAGCGGTCGAGCGCCGCCAGCAGCCCCGGAATGTCGAAGTCCGGCGTTGCCGAGACGCTGAGCCCGACCTCCGCCGTCTCGGGCAGGTAGCCGGTCGCCGTGTCGGCACTGACCGTGGTGCTGGTCTGCGGCTTCAGCAGCGCCACCTTGCGCTCGCTGACGAAGGGGCTGGCCGGCCGCACCGAGATCACGAAGTCGCGTTGCAGGCTATAGCCCTCCGGCCCGCTGACCTTCAGGGTCAGGTGGGCGACGCCCAGCCGCTCGGCCGTCAGCACCTGCGGCCGCCGGGCCTCCTGGCCCTGGGCCAGGCCCTTGGCCTCCAGCGCACCGCCGGAGACCGAGACGGTCTCGTCGCCGCTGACCTCCACCGCATAGTCACCGTCGGCCCCGTCCAGGTTGCGCAGGACCAGCAATGAGTCCGCCTTGTCGCCGGGTGCCAGGAAGCGCGGCAGGGTCAGCTCCGCGATCAGGGGCGCACGCACGATCATGGTGTCCTCGACGCTGCCCAGCTTGGCCGGCGACCAGGCCACCGCCATCACCCGGAGCCGCCCGTTGAAGTCCGGGATGTCCAGGGTGACCACGGCCTTGCCGTCGGCCCCCAAGGTGACGATGCCGGAGAAGAGCGAGACCACCTTGTGCGAGCGCTCGGGCAGGCTCTCCAGGTTGCGGCCCTCCCGGTCGCCGCCGCTGCGCAGCTTGGCGAAGACATCGCCCTCCGGCGTGATCAGGTAGCCGTAGAGGTCGTGCAGCGAGACCGCAAGCGCCTGCTTGGCCATGAACCAGTCGACCGGGTCGGGCGCCTGATAGCCGGTGAGCTGCAGCACCGCGTCATCCACCGCCGCCAGGGTCAGATGCACCTCCGCCCCTTCGGCCGCGCCAGCGACGCTGACCGGGATCTCGAGGCTGCGGCCAGGCTTGATCTGCTCGGGCAGGTCAAGGCCGACCTGCAGCGCGTAAGGCGCGGGATCGCGGCCCAACCAGGCCAGGCCCACCGCTCGAGTCGGCATCGCGGCGATGGAGGCCGGCTGCTTCGGAAAGGCGGTGGCCATGACATAGGCGCCCGCGGTCCAGTCGGCCGAGACCGGGATCTCGACGAAGCCGCCGTCGCGGCCGATCTCCGCGGTCTGGGTGGTGCGCAGCGAGGCGTCGGCCACGGTGATCAGCACCTGGGCGTCGAAGGGCGGCTTGACGAAGACCCTGGCGGTCTCGCCGGCCTGATAGCGCTCCTTGTCCAGCGAGACCTCGACGTCGTCGGGCGTGTCGGCGGTGGGATCGCGCCACCAGCCGCCGGAGAAGCGGACCGAGGAGGCGATCTTGCCGTTCTCGGCACGCACCTCCAGGCGGTACTGGCCCCAGTCAGGATTGAAGTCGATCTCGCCGGGCTGGCCGGGGGTCAGGAAGACCGTGCCCTGGTCGACCAGGCTGTCGCGCACGATCCAGCGCGCCCGCCACTCACCGTACTCGCGGTACCAGATGTAGTCGTAGTCCTCGCGGAAGACGCTGTAGGCCACGTCGTCGACCGACTGCTCGTCGCCGCTGCGGTTCAGCGCGATGACCTGGAAGCTGGCGGTCTGGCCCTGGCCGACCGAGCCGTTCTCGAAGCCGGGCCGGATGCCCAGATAGAAGGGCTTGTCCTCGATCGGCAGGGTGACCCGGCGATAGACGCCGCGCCCGCCGATGTCGAAGACGCCGGCGCGCAGGGTGACGCTGAGCGGCGCCATGGCGTCCGGCGGGGTCTCGGGCGTCGCCTGCAGGCTGGCCTTACCCCCGGCGTCGGTGGTGAAGCTCTCGGGTTCGCTGCGCTGCGGGCGCAGGTGCTTCTCGACCAGGCCGAATCGGTACTGCGGGAAGTCCGGGAAGGGCTTGTCGGCCTCCTGCACGATCAGGCTGTACTCGCCGGCCAGGTTGGCCGCCGGCGCACCGTAGAGATAGTTGGCCTCGATCTCGGCCGCGATCGGCTCGCCGAAGGCGGCCATCTTCTGGCTGGACGTCAGATCGAACTCGACCTGCGGCGGCACGAAGTCCTCGACCTCGAAGCTGACGCGGCCGATGGCCGGTCCCTTGGGGCCGAGGTGCGCGGTCACCTCCCAGAGGCCGGTGCGCGCGGTGCCCGGCAGGTCGATGGTCCAGAGGTGGGCGCCGCCGCCGGCATCCTCGGCGACGTCGCTGGTGAACTCCACCCCATCCGGACGCCAGAGCTTGAAAGTCAGCGGCAGGCCGGACTCGGCCTTCAGCGCGCGGTCGCGCAGCAGGCCGACCAGCTCCACGCTCTCGCCCGGCCGGTAGATGCCGCGCTCGCTGTAGAGATAGGCCTCCAGCGCCGCCGGTGGCGCGCGCCCGGCGATCGGCCGGTCGCTGAGATCGAGACTGGGCGCGGAGAGGTCCAGCAGCGCGAAGTCGCCGGCCGTACCATAGGCCAGCAGCGCCCGTGGGGCATTACCGCCAGGCCCGCGCAGCACCGCGGCGTCGAAGGTCGCCTTGCCCTCGGCGTCGGTCTTGGCGGTTGCCAGCACGGCGTTGTCCTTGGCCAGCAGGCGCACCTCCATCCCGTCCATCGGGCTGGCGTTCAGCAGGCTGCGGGCGAAGACCCAGAGCGCGTTGTCGCCCTGGAAGCTGGTGAGGCCGATGTCGGAGACCATGAACCACTGGCTGGACCAGGAGTCCCACTCCTCCGCCGCCGGGTCGCGGGCCAGCGCCAGGTAGAGGCCTGGGCCGGGTTCCAGCCCCAGATCGGCCAGCGGGATCTGGCTGTCCAGGCTCTGGTTGGCCGGGCTCTTGGGCAGATCGACCTTGCCGCTCCAGACCTCGACACCCTTGTCGCTGACGTAGTTGTCGACCTGGCCCGGCCACATCTGGCCCTGACCGCTGAAATCGCCGTTGGCGAGCTGCGGGATCAGGTTGCGGTCGTTGACCTTGACGATCTTGAGGTCGGCGCTGGCGAGGTTGACCGCACGCAGCGGCAGCCCCTTGGCCAGGTCCTTCACCAGGATGTAGCCACGGTCGCCGAGGAAGGTGAGCGAGGCCGGCCGGTCCGGCACGTAGATGTCGTAGATCAGGTCCTGGCCGAGGCTGAAGCCCTCGTCGGCGGCCGGTAGGCCGGCGCGCAGGCGCAGGTCGTAGCGCGTGCCGAAGGCGAGCCCGGAGACGCAGAGCCGATCGCCCGCCACGGTCACCGCAGTGTCGGCCTTGGGGGTCACTCGGACGTAGTCCTCCAGGTAGGCCTCGGGGTCTTCCGGCAGGGCCTCGCTGAAGTCGAAGCAGACCTCCGGCACGGGACGGTCGTTCAGGACTTCCAGGTTGTTGACGTCGAAACCGTTGGCCCAGGCCGGCAGCGCCGACGCGGCCAAAAGCCCGGCCAGCATGCCCGCTCTGGCCAAAGTCCCGGTGAATGGATTAACCATCTCGCGCACCTCCCCCGTGCCTGCGAAGGTCCTGCTTGACCCCGTCGCGATGCTGTTCTGCATTCTAGCCGGTTTTGTGGCAAGTTTGAGCAGAACCTCGACGGTCGAGCAGAGGAAACTCCGCCTCGGGGGGCGTAGGAAGAGAGGAACGACGGACATGAGTTACCAGGCGCCGCTTGACGATATGCGTTTCGTGCTGGAGGAGATCGCCGGTCTGGAGGCGATCGCGCGCCTGCCTGGCATGGAAGAGGCGAGCCCCGACCTGGTAGAGGCGATCCTGACCGAGGCCGCGCGCCTCTCGGCCGAGGAGCTGGCGCCGATCAACCACAGCGGCGACCAGGAAGGCAGCAGCCTGGAGAACGGCGTGGTGCGCACGCCCAAGGGCTTCGTCGAGGCCTACGGCCACTTCGTCGAGGGCGGCTGGAACGGGCTGACCGTGCCGGAGGCCTGGGGTGGCCACGGCCTGCCCTACGCCGTCGGCGCCGCCACCAACGAGATGTGGAACGCCGCCAACCTGGCCTTCGCGCTCTGCCCGCTCTTGACCGCCGGCGCGCTCGACCTGCTGCTGGCGCACGGCTCGGAGGAGCAGAAGGCCACCTACCTGCCGAAGATGGCGAGCGGGCTCTGGTCCGGCACCATGAACCTGACCGAGCCGCAGGCCGGCTCCGACGTCGGTGCGCTGAAGACCCGCGCGGTCGCAGAGGACGGGCACTACAAGATCAGCGGCCAGAAGATCTTCATCACCCACGGCGAGCAGGACATGTCGGAGAACATCATCCACATGGTGCTCGCCCGTACTCCCGGCGCGCCCGAAGGCACCAAGGGCATCAGCCTCTTCATCGTGCCCAAGTTCCTGCCCGACGCCGATGGGAACCCGGGTGAGCGCAACGACCTGCGCTGCGTCTCGCTGGAGGAGAAGCTGGGCATCCATGCCTCGCCGACCTGCGTCATGTCCTTCGGCGACGACGGCGGCGCGATCGGCTTCCTGATCGGCGAAGAGAACCGCGGCATGGAGTACATGTTCACCATGATGAACGCGGCCCGGCTGGAGGTCGGCATCCAGGGCGTGGCCATCGCCGACCGCGCCTACCAGCAGGCCGTCGCCTACGCCAAGGACCGCAAGCAGAGCCGGGCGCTGGGCAGCCGCGACCCCGCCCCCGTGGCCATCATCGAGCACGCCGACGTGCGCCGCAGCCTGGCCACCATGCGCGCGCTGACCGAGGCCGGCCGCGCGCTCGCCTATGCCGTGGGCGGCGCCATCGACCGCAGCCGCCACAGTGAGGACGCCGAGGAGAAGGCGGTCTCCAAGGCGCTGGAAGAGGTGCTGACCCCGGTGGTCAAGGCCTGGCTCACCGACATCGGCTGCCAGGTCGCCTCGATGGGGGTGCAGGTGCACGGCGGCATGGGCTTCATCGAGGAGACCGGTGCCGCCCAGCACTACCGCGACGCCCGCATCCTGCCGATCTACGAGGGCACCAACGGCATCCAGGCGCTCGACCTGGTGATGCGCAAGACCCTGCGCGACGGCGGCACCGGGCTGGTCCTGGTCATCGGCTGGCTGGACGGCCTGATCGCCCGGGCCGAGGCCAGCGAGGACGCCACGGTCGCGGCCATGGCGCCGGAGCTGCGCCAGGCCCTGTCGCAGATCGAGGCCAGCAACCGCTGGCTGATGGAGACGGCGCAGGCCGACCTGGAGCGCGCCGCGGCCGCCGCCACCCCCTTCCTGGCCCAGCTCGGCTACACCGCCGGCGGCGCGCTGCTGGCCGCCTCGGCCGCCTCCGCGGCCCGCCGCCTGGCCGCCGGCGAGGGCGACCCAGCCTTCAACCGGCGCAAGGTCAAGACCGCGCTCTTCTACATGGAGAACCTGCTGCCCTACGCTGCCACCGAGGCCCACCGCGCCCGCAACGGCGCGGC
The DNA here is from genome assembly GCA_046233115.1 of Rhodospirillaceae bacterium N.6G. GTDB lineage: Bacteria > Pseudomonadota > Alphaproteobacteria > Kiloniellales > JACOMY01 > JACOMY01. Next base: position 342,953 of record JBJXHM010000006.1, read on the forward strand.
CAGCGCCCAGGCCTTCACGGCGGAGGACTTCTAGCGGGAGCCGCCGGGGCGGTAGCGCCACCGTTCAGTAACGGTGCCCGAGGTCGCGCTGATCCTGGTCGGCTTGCTGGTCGGGATCCTGCTTCGGGCCAGCGGCCGCCTGCCGGACGCGGCGCCCAAGGTGCTGGTCGGCTGGGTGATCAACGTCGCCCTGCCGGCGACCGCCCTGGTGGCGGTGCACGACGTGACGATCAGCGAGGGCTGGTGGCTGGCCGCCGCCTCGCCCTGGCTCGGCGCGCTGCTGGCGGTCGCGGTCTTCGTCCCGCTCTGTCGCTGGCTCGGCTGGTCGAAACAGCGGCTCGGCGCCCTGATCCTGGTCGGCGGCTGGGGCAACACCTCCTTCGTCGGCCTGCCGATGATCGCCGCCTACGCCGGTAGCCAGTGGATGGGGCTCGGCCTGGTCATCGACCTCTTCGGGTCCTACCTGGCACTCTCGCTGCTCGGCATCGCCATCGCCACGCTGTGCAGCGGCGAGCACTGGACCTGGCGGTCCTTGCTACGCCGGGTCGCCACCTTCCCGCCCTTCCTGGCGATCCTGCTGGCCCTGGCGACGAACCACCTGGAGCGCCCCGAAAGCCTGACCTTCCTGCTGCAGGCGTTCAGCGACACGCTCACCCCGCTGGCCATGGCCGCGGTCGGCTATGCCATTCGCATCGGCCACCTGGGCAAGCACCTCGCCCCCCTCGTCGCCGGCCTCGGCTACCGGCTGCTGCTCGCCCCGCTCGCGGCCTACGCGATCTACCGGATGGCCGGCATGATGGGCGATCCGGTCACGCGCGTGGCGCTGCTGGAGATGGCCATGCCGCCGATGCTGGGCGCCAGCGCCATCGCCCTCGACCATGACCTGGAGCCGGACCTGGTGGCGCTGATGATTGGCATCGGGATTCCCCTCTCGATGCTGACCGCCCCGCTCTGGTGGCAGATCGCCGAGGCCGCGCCGTAGAGCTGAAGTCGCAGACCGTCAGCCGGGATCCCCCAGCCGCCTGACCAATGTCTCCAGCGCCGGGCGGTAGAAGACGATGCCGGTGCGCTCCATCGAGAGGGCGGCGCGCTTCATCACCGCCTGGCGGGCGGTCGGGCGGTCTTCCAGGGTCTCGGCGAGCAGGGTGAGGCCGTAGGTCAGGATCTGGCGGGCGCCCAGGGCCGCCAGGCCGCGCAGGCCGTCGCGCGTGCGCTCCGAGCCGAAGGCGGGGTCACCCTGCTTGGCCAGGGTCCAGCCCAGCACGATCTGCGCCCAGGCAACCCAGTAGGGGAAGCCCTGGCGGTGCGCCAGGTCGACGATGCGGCGCGCCGTCTCCTCGGCCGCAGCGACCTGGCCGCTGCACTGCTGGATCGAGGCGCGGAAGCAGAGCGCATAGCAGAGGCTGAAGGCATGGTCGGTCGCCAGGCCCTCCTCGATCGCGGTCTCGATCACCGCCTCGGCGCCCGCCTGGTCGCCGGTCAGCGACAGCGCCCAGGCGCGCCAGCTCTCGCCCACCACGAAGGGGTTGGAGCCGTAGCGGAAGGCGATGTCATGATGCTCGCGGCCCGAATAGAGCTGGCGCATCTCCAAGAGCCGCGCCTTGGCCGGCTCGAACTCGGCCCCGAGAAAGTCGCAGACGGCGAGCGAGCGGAGCGCCTCGATCCGCCAGGTGGTGCTGCCCTCCTCCGCCGCCATCCGGTCGATCGCCTCGGCCGTCTTGCGTCCCGGTGCCAGGTCGCCGCGCAGCAGGTAGACGTTCAGCTTGCCGCGCAGGATGTCGAAGCTCTGCTGCCGGTCGCCGACCCTCTCCGACAGGCGCTCGGCCTCCTGGTACTGCCGCTCCACCGTCGGCGACGACCAGCCGTGCACCGCGATCGAGGGGGCCGACATGGCGAGCCTGGCCGAGAGCTCCGCCTTGGCGCGCTCGCGGTCGGCCAGGTCGCGGCGCTCGCGGGCGGCACCCACGGCAGCACGCAGGTGGCGCAGCGCCTCCTCGTTGGCCGAGCGCCGGACCGCGCGGTCGCCGGCCGCCATCCACTGCGGATAGGAGAGATCGGGCCGGCCGGCGCTGTCGAAGTGGGCGGCAATCTCCTGCGCCTGGCCCATCGATCCATCGTCGGCCTCGGCATCGGCCAGCAGGGCCTCGGCGATCTTCAGGTGATAGCTCTCACGCACGTCGCGCGGCAGGGTCTGGTAAGCGGCCTCCTGCACCAGGGCGTGCTTGAACTCCAGCACCGCCTCCTCGCCGACGCCGCGTTCCAGGATCAGCCCCGAGTCCAGCAGCGCCTCCAGGTCGGGGGTTAGCTCCTCCAGGCTGCGCCCGGTGACCCGGGCGATCAGGGAGATCGGGCACTGTCGCCCGCTGACCGCCGCGACCTGGGCAAGCCAGCGCGCTTTGCCCAAGCGCTCCAGTCGGCTCATGATGAGATCCATGATGGTTGTCGGCACGCCGGAGACGCTGCCGTCGACCAGACGGACGACCTCGCCGTCGCGAGTCAGCCGCTCGGTCTCCAGCAGGCTGGCGACCAGCTCTTCCAGGAACAGCGGCACCCCGCCGCTGTGCGCGTGCAGCGCCGCCACCAGGCTGGGCGAGATCGCCTTGGCCTGGAGCCGTGCCATGATCATCTCGCCGGTCTCTGCCGGCGAGAAGCCCTCGATCGGAAGCTGATGCACCCCCAGACGTGCCAGCCAGGGGCAGGTGAACTCCGGCCGCGCGGTCATGACCACGAGCTGCCGCTGGCCGCTCTGGTGCGCGACCAGGGCCTTCAGGAAATTCAGGGTCTCCTCGTCGGCCCAGTGCAGGTCCTCGGCCACCAGCACCAGCGGCCGGGTCCGGGCCTGGCGCTCGAACCAGCGCTGCGCCACCTGGATCGCGCGCCGCCGGAGCGCCGCGGAGATCGCGACCTTGGCCTCGCTGCGGGCGAGGCCAAAGGTCTGGCGGAAGGCCTCGACCAGGTCCGCCTCCGGCTCGCCGACCCCGAGCGCCTGGCCGACCAGGACGCGGGCCTGATCGGCCTCCGGGTCTTCCGCCGGCAGGCCGCGGAAGTAGCCGGAAAGCGGCGCCAGGTCACCGGACTGGGTCTGCGGCAGGCACTGCAGGACCGCGGGTGCCGCCGCGGCCTCGCCGCGGGCCGAGAGGAACTCCAGCACCGAGCGGGACTTGCCGATGCCGGGCTCGCCGACCAGCAGGACGGCGCTGCCGTGCTGCGCCTCGACCGCGGACCAGAGCGCCTGCAGCAGCTCCATCTCCTGCCGCCGGCCCACGAAGCGCACTGCCCGGCTGGGATCGCGGCGGCCCAATAGCCTGCGGCCCGAAATGCCGGTGATCTCGAACAGCGGCACCGGGTCGGGCCGGCCGCGAATCGCCTGCGGTCCCAGCGAGGTCATGGTGAAGAAGTCGCGCACGATCCTGGCCGTAGTCGGCCCGACCACCACCCGGTTCATCGGCGCCAGGGACTGGATCCGCGCCGCCATGTTGGGAGCGTCGCCCAGCAGCGCCTGGGACTCCTCCGCCACCGTGCCGGTCAGCGCCAGCCCGGTCTCGATTCCGACCCTGAGCCGCAGCAGCGCCGCCTCCGCCACCTCGGGATCGCGCGCCCGCCGCGCCTCCTCCCAGGACACCACGGTCTCGACGATGCCCAGCGCGCACTCGACCGCCGAGGTGGCCGCGTTCTCGCGCACCTGCGGATAGCCGAAGCCGATCATGATGCCGTCGCCCATGTATTTCAGGATGGTGCCGCCCAGCGCCCGAGCCTTGGCATCGCAGAGGCTGCGGAACTGCCCGATCAGCGCCTCGTATTCCTCCAGCTCCAGCTCCTGCAGCATGGCGACCGAGCCGACGATGTCGAGGAACAGCACGGTGATCTGGCGCCGCTCGCGGCTGGGTCGGGAAAGCCGGGGTCGGGAGAGCGACTCGGCCACTGCGGCCGCTTGCTCCACCTTGTGGCCGCAGTCCATGCAGAAGCGCGCGCCCTCGGGCAGGGCCGCGCCGCAGGCCGTGCAGCTTCGTGACAGGGGCTGCCCGCAGGCCATGCAAAAGCGCTGGCCCACCACAACGTCACTGCCGCAGTGTGCGCATTCCATCGCCAAGCCCTAAATCGCGGAAACCCGTCACCGACTGCCGGCGACGACGATATCGCAGCCTTGCCGCGCAAGTAAATCTCGCTGCCCATCCGGTCAGGTGGCCGGTGCTTGTCCAATGGAACAAAGGCAGTCATGCTGGTGATACACAAAGATCGGCAGCGCGGTGCGCACAGCCGACGGACCCGAGGGTGCAGCCAGCCAGAGGGGGAGAGGCGCATGAACAGAGAACGACTGCTCACGCTGCTGGCGAACCTCGGCCAGTCCAGCCCCGAAGGCCTCTCCTGGCTGGCAGGCGAGGGCCAGCCCGGCGGACGCGCGCTCTTCCTGGTTCCGCTGGAGGCGCTGCAGGCCGCCCTCGCCGCATCGAGCAAGCCGGCCAAGGGCGTGGAACCCTTCGAGGCAGAGCACTTCTTCTACTTGGTCGCGACCGACAGCGGCGCGGTGCTCAGTCTCGACGAGGTGCGGGAGCTGAAGGCCCCCAAGGGCAAGGGCCTGCTGATCACGCTCGAGGGCCTGGCGCCGCTGACCTCGCGGCAGCAGGAGAAGATCGCCGGCTGGGAGAGCCTGACCCGCAGCCAACAGGACAGGCTCTTCGACGGGCCGCTGTCCCAGATCGTCCGTCTCTCGCGTCACGACAAACAGGGCGAGGCCGGCGCCTCGACCCTCGCCGGCGGGCTGGGTGCTTCTATGGCGGCCGCGGTCGAGCCGCAGCTCGACACCTCGGTCGCCGACATCGAGGCGACCGCAGAACAGCTGGGAATCAATCCGGCCGAGGAGCCCGGCGTTTCCGGGCAGAAGGGCGTGGTCGACGGGACCGGCGTGATCATGGGCATCGTCGACTTCGGCTGTGACTTCGCCCACCCCAACTTTCGCTCGGCCGACGGGGCCACGCGGCTGCTGTCGCTCTGGGACCAGAACGAGGGCGGCGGCAGGTCGGCGCTCGAGGGACCCGGCGGGCGCTCCGGTCGGGTCTACAGCCGCGCGGAGATCGACTGGGCACTGGACCCCGGCCATCACCCCTGCCCCGAGATCGGCAAGGCCAAGGGCGAGCCGCCGCCCTACGTGGAGGCGGCCGACCATCCCTACTGGCGCCTCGGCTACGACCCGCACGCCCGCCACTACATCGACGTCGAGGCGCTGGGCGGGGCGCACGGGACGCACGTCATGGATATCGCTGCGGGCAACGGCTATGCGGTGGTCTCCGGCCCGCCGCGCAACGCCGGCGTCGCCCCGGGTGCCGATCTGGTCTTCGTGCAACTGGCCAAGGAGTCCGGCCCCCGGCCCGGCGCCGCGCTGGATCAGGCACGCCTATTGATGGGCGTGCTCTACATCTTCAAGGAGGCGGCGCAGCACGGCCGTCCGGCGGTGGTCAACATCAGCCTGAACGGCAATGCCGGGCCGCACGATGGCCGGGCCACCTTCGACCAGGTGCTGGACTGGCTGCTGACCCTCCCGGGGCGCTGCATCACCGTGGCCGCCGGCAACTTCCGCGAACAGAGCTGCCACGCCAGGCGGGTGGTGCAGAGCGGCGACCAGACCCGCTTCACCTGGCTGTTTCCGCCGGGCGACCGCACCCAGAACCGGGTCCAGTTCTGGACCGACAGCGCGACGGCCGAGATCGCGCTCTCGGCCAAGATCAAGGAAGGCGGCGGCCTCAGCCTGCCGCTGAGCTTCCGCCTGCAGCACCTGGTGCCACCCGGCGACAAGCCGCAGGACGAGATCCGGCTCCCCTTCGGCACACGCGCCCAGGTCTGGCTGCCCTCCTCCTCCGAGGCGGTGCTGAACGACGACGAGAGCGAGATCGGGCCGCCGCACCGCACCCGCGTCGGCTTCGCCTCGATCCGTGCGATCGCAGCACCAGGCCAAACCAGTTCGGGCCAAACCAGTTCGGGCCAAACCAAGGGCGCGGGCCGGCGCCTGCTGGTCTCGCTCTGGCTGGAGCCGCAGCGCATTCGCGACGTGCTGGCCCGACATCGAGACGAAGACCATGGCGCGAAGCCCCATCCCGCCAGCCTGGAGCTGACCCTGGCCACCAGCCCCGGAGGCGGCAAGGCCGAGCCCCTGGTGATCGACGGCTGGATCGAGCGCGACGACTTCCGCATCGACGAGACCGGCAGCAACCAGGGCGACCAGTCCCGCTTCGAGCATGCGCAGGAGATGCACAGCCTGGGCTCGCTGTCCTGTGGCCGCGACACCGTGGTGGTCGGCGCCTACTACGACACGGCCGAGGATCGCGCGCTGTGGCACCACTCCTCGCTAGGGCCGACCCGAATCGGCGGCAGCAAGCCGGACGTCAGCGCGCCCGGGCGGCTGATCCACGCCGCCCGCTCCAAGGGCTTCCGCCAGCGCTATCCGGGCAGCGAATCGCCCTGGCGCACCGCTGCCACCATCGCCTTCTCCGGCACATCCATGGCCGCCCCTCACGTCGCCGGCATCGCCGCCCTGCTGCTTCAGATCCGGCCCGATCTGACCGGCGCGGAGATCGGCCGCCTGCTGCGCGAGAGCGTGCAGGAAGGCGGTCCCGGCCGGCGCTGGCATCACGGCTTCGGCTGCGGCCGGGTCTCGGCCGCCCGAACCTTGGCCAAGGCCCTCGCACGGCGGGAGGGCGGCGGCGCCGGGGCCTAGCCTCCGGCACGCCGGCCTAGCGCCGATGGTACAACACTTCCAAACCTCCGGGCCCGGCGCCACCGTTCTGGCCGAGAGCGCCACGGCCGAAGGGATCCTGCAGCCGCCGCTGGCCAACGAGAGCCAGCTGGAGACTCCGGTCAAGCTGACCGTCTGCCTGACCGAGCGCTGCAACCACGACTGCGTCTTCTGCTATGCCGACTGCAACAAGCCGAGTGCGGCGGCCGAGCTGGAGATGACCACCTGGCGCCGGATCCTGCTGGATGCGATCGAGGAGGGCGTGATCGCCTTCTACTTCGAGGGCGGGGAGCCCTTCCTGCGCGAGGGCTTCGAGGCCCTGATCGCGGAACTGGCGGAGCGCGCCTTCGTCATGATCCGCACCAACGCCACCCTGATCGACCCGGCCCGCGCCCGCAGGCTGAAGGAGATCGGCGTCGGCGAGGTCTTCGTCGACCTCTGGGGCGCCAGCGCCGAGGTCCACGACGCCATGACTGGCAGCCCCGGCAGCTATGCCCGGACCCTGGCCGGAATCGACAACCTGGTCGCGGCCGGCGTGCCGATAAAGCTGCTGACCGTCCTGACCCGGCTCAACGCCGGCGAGACCGGAGCGATCGCGGCCCTGGCCAAGGCGCGGGTGCCTGGCGCCGCCATCGCCTTCCTGCGGCTCTATCCCCTGGGCCGAGCCCGGCGGAACTGGGCGCATCTGGCGCTCTCGCTGGAGGAGCAGACGGCGGCGCTCGAGGCCGCTGCCGGACAAGGCGCCAGGGTGATCCACTCCTGGCACCCCAACAACCACAACTGCTGTTGGCAGATGGCCGCCCTCCGCGCCGACGGCGAGGCCATCGGCTGCGCCTACCTGCGCGACTACGTGGCCTTCGGCCGGGTCACCGAAAGCAGCCTGCTGGAAACCTGGCAGCATCCCCTGCACCGCGAACTGCGATCAGGCGCGGTCGAGGCCTCCTGCAGCGATTGCGCGGCAAGCCAGGGCTCGCACGGCGGCTGCCGGGCGGCCGCTTACGCCTTCCACGGCCGCTTTTCTGCGCCCGATCCCTACGACAGCCGCCTGAATCAAGGGCTCGATCTGACGAGGCTGCCCGATGGGACGACTTGATCTCAATCCCGACCTCAGGTTGCGCCCAGTGCCGGAGATGGACATCTGCCTGGCCTACCTGCGCCACCCGCCGCGTCTGCTGCGACTGAACCTTGAGGCCTGGGCGCTGTTGGAGACGGTCGAGACCTGCGCCGGCCTGGAGCGGCCGGAAGCTGCCATCCTGCGTCTTCTGGACGACTGCGGCTGGCGCCTCAACGAAGAGGAACTCGAACGCATGCTAGAACCACTGGTGCAGCAAGGACTGCTGGTGCGCAGCCCTGGCGACGAGACGAGCGGTCTCTCCCCAACTGGCTCTCCCCGCGCACAGCGCCCATCGTGAAGGAGGCTTTCGACCCATGACCAGCAAAGCACGACTGCCGAGCGCCCTGGACCGGCTGAGCCGGGTCGCGGAGAAGGCGGAACCGGAAATCACCGCCATCGACGCCGAGGTGCGGTCCGGCGTCAGCTTCCTGCTGCGCGATCCACGCCGGCGCGGCGTCTCGGCAGAAGAGTTGGAGGCAGTCGACGACGCGCTGAACAAGCAGGTCCTGATCGACGCGATGGTGATCGAGTGGAGCTTTGACGTCCCGCACGACAAGACCCAGACCTTCCGTCACTGGCTGCTGGACAACGAGCGCGACCTGGCCCGCCTCTGTCCACCCTCGGTGAGCTATCGCGGCACCTATGCCGTGGCCTCAGGCTCGCTGGTTCAGGTCGGGCGCTATCGTACCCTCTGGGGCTTGAGCGAACTCAACGGCCTCTCAAACCTCTCGGCCGCGGTCGCCGACGAGAAGGGGGCCTTCTCGCGCCTGGTCGGTGAGCTCAATGCCTTCCGCGACCGTGAGCGCGGCGCACCGGAGTTCGATGCCATCATGGTCCCGGCGGTCAGCGCCCACCGCTTCTAGAAGGGACAGTGACCAAGGCGGAGCTCCTGCCGAACCCTCGTGCTTGCCACCAACTCGGCCGGCCGCGAGGTGAGAGAGATCTGCCAGCTCCGCCGGTTTTGCCCTAGGAGCGCTTGGCCTCATAGCCACGCTGTCTTACCCAAGGGTGCACCATATTGCGCCTTGGCCAGACAAGCAGACAAACTGCCGGACAGGCCGATAACACCGACAAGACGATCGTTAGAACTCCACTGCGCAGCCAAAATAAGTCCACCAACCCGCGATTGACGGCAGTTTGGACTGGCAGGAACCGGTAAAGAAGCCGCGATTCGAAGGAAACTACGTTTTCTAAGTGATCATTTCGGATCAGGACGCCGCAGCGAATCCGACGGCTCCCGTTCCCTCCGGCTTGGCAGCCCCCGCGAGACAGGGAATGAACCGTGTGAAGGCGGGCGCGTCAGATTATCTCCATTGATTCTGCGGGTTAAATGATTCGCAGCAAGCGCATGACACTCCCGATACCGCAACCCGGCCGTGCCGTAGCTGTGGCGGCCCACCGTTCCACAACCCCGGAATCCGCGATCCAGCGCCCCCTTGTCGGAGGCACTATGTCGGCTTGTGCAAACTAACTTTACAACGCTTTTGTGTTGAATCTCTCCACACCGCTGTGGCACGCTTACCGTAACATAGCTGACGGAAGAGCCTTCTCTAACCGTTAGCCGACAAGGGAAGCGAATGAACTGGTCGCTTTAGCGACTAACTACGGCAACAGAACTGACACATAACTGGTACTTCGTGCCTGGATGAAGTCACTTATTCGCCAGAAGGGACACTATACTTACCTTCCTGGCGATATATTGAGTGGCGCATGCAGGTTTAACCTCAGCCATGGAGCGCTGTACCTGCTGTGTCTCAGAAGGAGAGCGTTCATGCCTGCTTACTATGGCACAAACGGTCCGGACAGCATCACCGGATCAAACCTGGTGGACACCATCTTCGGGCGCGACGGCAATGACTCGCTGTTCGGTGTCTCTTCAGGCGACACCATCAACGCCGGTGACGACGAGGACCTGGTCTTCGGTGCCAGCGGGAACGACACCCTGCGAGGCGACGACGGGAGCGACCGCCTCTATGGCGGCGAAGACGACGACCTGCTGTTCGGCAAGTCTGGCAAGGACGTTCTCTATGGCGGTGCCGCCGACGACCGGCTCTATGGCGGGCGTCACGCCGACATCATGTACGGCGGCCTGGGCAATGACACCTTCCGGGTCGAAAATGCCGGCGACCAGGTGGTGGAACTGTCCGGCGGCGGCAACGACACGGTGGTAACGGAGATCAACTTCGTCGCGCCGGATAACGTGGAGGACGTGCTCCTCTTCCAATCCAGCGGTGCGATCGATGCGACCGGCAACGCGCTCAACAACAGCATCATCGGCAACAGCACCAGCAATGAGCTATTCGGCGTGTCCGGCAATGACCGCCTGCTCGGCCGCGGCGGATTGGACATCCTGTTTGGCGGTGACGGCAACGATTCGGCATCGGGCGGCGCCGGTCACGACAGCGTGTTCGGTGGCACAGGCAACGACGCTGTCTTCGGAAACGCCGGCGACGACAGTCTGGGCGGAGGTCTCGGCAAGGATTCTCTCTTTGGCGGAGATGGCCAGGACATTGCCCAAGGCGATAGCGGTGCCGACCGGATCGAAGGCAAGTCCGGCGACGACAGCCTCTACGGTGGCAGCGGCGGCGACAGCCTGGTGGGCCAGACCGGCAACGACTTCCTCTTCGGTGGGGCCGGCGACGACGACCTGACCGGTGGGTCGGGTTCGGATGTCATGAGTGGCGGCAAGGGCAACGACACCTTCCACGTCGACGGCGGCGAAGACCTGGTCGAACTGCCGGACGAAGGGACGGACAAAGTCATTTCCTCGGTCGATTGGTCGCTCGCTACCAACATTGAGATCTTCGTCGCCCTGGAGGGCGCTGGCGCGGTCGACGCCATTGGCAACGATCAGGCCAACAGTCTGAACGGCAACACCGCAGACAACTCGTTGGCTGGGGCCGGCGGCGATGACACCCTGGACGGCATGGTCGGGGACGACATCCTGGTCGGCGACGATGGCGACGACACGGCCCGCGGTGCCGACGGCAACGACTCCCTCTTCGGCGGCACCGGCCGCGATCACCTCCAGGGCGACTCGGGGAGTGATCTCATCGAGGGCGGCAACGGCGCAGACCGCCTAGAGGGTGGCTCCGGCGACGACGCTGTTTATGGCGGCGGCGGGGAAGACAGCATCGAAGGCGAGGACGGGCACGATTACCTTTCCGGCGGCTTCGGCACCGACTCCGTGTTCGGCGGGTCCGGCAATGATACGATTGTGGAAGACGACTCCGACGATCACCTCGTAGGCGGTAGTAGCAACGACGTTCTGGACGGCGGCGGCGGCGACGACCGCATCGTCGGCAACGACGGCGACGATATCGCTTACGGCCGCAGCGGCAATGACAGCGTCACCGCCGGCCGCGGCGCAGACCTGGTTCTCGGGCAAGGCGGCAACGACGACCTGGCCGGCCAGCTCGGTGACGACACCGTCTACGGCGGCGCCGGCGACGACGACATCACCGGCAGTTCCGGCAAGGACATCTTGGACGGTGCCGACGGGCAGGACTCGATCAGCGGCGGCAGCGGCATCGACACGCTGCGGGGTGGATCGGGCTCGGACATCCTCACTGGCAGCCAGATCGGACAGAACGAGGCAGATACGCTCTACGGCGGGTCCGGGGACGACACCTTCTTCGTGTTCGGCGGCGAGGTCCTCCTCGAGGATGCCCTGGCCGGCAGTCACGACCAGGTCCGTTCCGGTTTCACCGGGGCTTTCGTCATGGGCAGCAACCTGGACGACTTCGTGGCTGTCGCGAACGTCACCGGCGTCAACGGCATCGGCAACGATGACGAGAACACCATGTGGGGCAACGGCCTGGCGAACCACCTGCAGGGGCTCGGCAACAACGACCTGCTCTACGGCCGCGGCGGCGACGACACCCTCGAGGGTGGCTCGGTCGGCGACACGGCCTTCGGCGGCAATGGCGACGACGTCCTGATCGGCCAGCAAGGCAGCGATCTGCTCTATGGCGATCTGGGCGACGACACGCAGTATGGTGGGGTCTCCGACGACCTCCTCTACGGCGGAAGCGGCCAGGACCTGATGTACGGCGGTGACAACGGTGCCTTCGAGACCGACAATCTCTATGGCGGCAGCGGTGCAGACAACATCGTCGGTGACACCGGCGACGACATCATCACCGGTGGCGAAGGCGACGACACGCTGGCCGGCGGCGCCGACAACGACAACATCTACGGCGGCAGCGGTGCCGACCTGATTTATGGCGGATCGGGGATCGACAACGAACTCTTCGGGGGCAGCGGAGGCGATACCTTCGGCTTCAACCAGGATCTGCACGCCTTTGGTTTCGAGGGTGACATCAACGACTTCGAGGGCAACCTGCAGGGCGGTCTGGACAAGTTCCTGGTGGTGGCGAGTACCCTCGACGTCTCCGGCGGAGAGTACATCGGCAGCGATCTCTTCGACGGCAACGGACTGGCGCAGGTCCGCTTCAACAACAACCTCATCCTCTTCACCGACGAGCTGCAGGTCGATGCGGACGGCAACGGACTGGCCGACTTCAGCGTCACGCTGACCGGCTTCTCCGCGGCCAGCCAGCTCACCAGCACGGACTTCCAGTTCCTTCTGGTGTAGCGCGCTTGAGGCCGGGCGCGGACGGCCCTCGTCCGCGCCTGGATCCCACGACCTGTGCCACTGCAAGGGGCGGGTACGGCAGCACAGCCGTCCCGCCTCTTGCTTGCTGTATTGGCTTCCCCTTGGGCGCGTCAGATGTCGCGTTGACCCTTAGTCGTCTTGGTAGCTAGTACTGCTCTGTTGCACCTGAGTTGCACTTTAGGCATCTAGCAAGTCAGGATTGCAAAAGTATCTAACTATGCGTGCAGGATGCGGGATGCTGGTCAGTCACAAGTATAAGTTTATCTACATCAAGACACCAAAGACAGCCGGAACCTCAGTGGAGATATTTTTGGAGCGCTACTGTCGTCCAGACCCCGAGAACATTCGAGAAGGCTGCGAAGAGTTGATCAGTGAAGTTGGTATCGTCGCCCTGCGGACAAATGACAAAGAACGGCTCGCGCGTGCTACCTTCTGGAACCATATGTCAGCCAAGGCTATCAAGGACGCTCTCGGTGCAGAAATCTGGGATAGCTACACAAAAGTGTGCAATGTAAGAAACCCTTTTGATTTGGTTGTTTCGCAGTTTTGGATGGCAACCCCACTGCAAGTCCGAAAAAACCTACAGAACCAGGACATCAAATCCATAAGACAGAAGTTTAAGCCCTGGGTATTGGGTCGCAATATTGCAAGGAAAATCAGAAACATATCCTTTATTGATAACAGATTCCCCGCAAATAGATGGATACGATATGAGTTTTTAGAGAACGATGTTAGAGCTCTTTGCGCTGAATTGGGCATGGAATTCGGCGAGATCGGCCAATACAAGGGCAACATACGTCTTAACAAGACACCTTTCCAATCATACTACGACGAAGAAACCGCAGCAGCGGTACAGTCGGGCTTTGATCTGGAATTTCAACAGTTTGGCTATGACCCTGAGTCCTGGAAAAAGCCCCCCCCTTGACCGCCTGAGTGTGGCTTAACCTGGCAACCGAAAGAAAGAGGGTGGCGGACCTACCAGTGATCCACCACCCAAAATCTTGCTGGTCCAACTCTCCGTCCACGCAGAGCCGTCTCTGCCGGCCCGGCACTCCGAAGAGTCTGGCCTGCGGCGCTACTCTGCCGCGGTGCTCGCCTGCTCGTCGTCCGGGCCGTCGTTTACGGGCTCTTCGACCCGCTGCTCGGCCAGAAGCTGCTGGTCGCGCTCCGCTGCCATACGCTTCACGTGGTTCATCACCGAGCCCGTGCCCGCCGGGATCAGACGTCCGACGATCACGTTCTCCTTCAGGCCCACCAGGAAGTCGACCTTGCCCTGAACCGAAGCTTCGGTCAGCACCCGCGTGGTCTCCTGGAACGAGGCGGCGGAGATGAAGGAGCGAGTCTGCAGCGAGGCCTTGGTGATGCCCTGCAGCACCGGCTTGGCTTCCGCCGGCTCGCCGCCCTCGTCCTTGGTGCGCTCGTTGACCGCCTCGAACTCATCGCGGTCGACCTGCTCGCCGATCAGGAAGGTGGTGTCGCCGGTACCGGTGATCTCCACCTTCTGCAGCATCTGCCGGCAGATGACCTCGATGTGCTTGTCGTTGATCTTCACGCCCTGCAGACGATAGACGCTCTGGATCTCGTTCACGAGGTACTCGGCCAGGGCCTCGATGCCCATGACCTCCAGGATGTCGTGCGGCACGGGGCTGCCGTCCATCAAGAGGTCGCCGCGCTCGACGAAGTCGCCTTCCTGCACGGAGATATGCTTGCCTTTCGGCATCATATACTCCTTGGCCTCGGCGTCCTCTTCCGGCGGTCGGACGATGATCCGGCGCTTGGTCTTGTAGTCCTTGCCGAACTCGACCCGGCCGGCGATCTCGCTGATCACCGCGAAGTCCTTGGGCTTGCGGGCCTCGAAGAGCTCCGCCACACGCGGCAGACCGCCGGTGATGTCACGGGTCTTGGAGGTCTCGCGCGGGATGCGGGCCAACACGTCGCCGGCCTTCACCTCGGCCCCGTTCTCCACCGAGAGGATGGCGTCCACCGACATGAGGTAGCGCGCCTCCAGCCCGTTGGAGAGCTTCAGCAGGTTGCCGTCGGCGTCGGAGAGCTGGATCCGCGGACGCAGGTCGTTGCCCTGCGGCTGCTGCTTCCAGTCCACCACCACGCGGCTGGCGATACCGGTCTGCTCGTCGGTCACCTCGCGCATGGAGACGCCGTCGATCAGGTCGGCATAGACGGCCACACCGTCCTTCTCGGTGATGATCGGCATGGTGTAGGGGTCCCACTCCGCCAGGCGCTGCCCCTTGGCCACCGTGCTGCCCTCGTCGACCAGCAGGCGCGCGCCGTAGGGAACGCGATGGTTGGCGCGGTCGCGTCCCATCTCGTCCTTCAGCACGACCTCCAGGTTGCGGGTCATCACGATCAGGATGCCCTCGGAGTTGGCCACCACGTTGCGGTTGCGGATGGCGATGGTGCCGTCGACCGTGGCCTCCACCGAGCTCTGCTCGGCACCGCGCTGGGCGGCGCCGCCGATGTGGAAGGTACGCATGGTGAGCTGCGTGCCCGGCTCGCCGATCGACTGGGCGGCAATGACGCCCACGGCCTCGCCCTGGTTCACCTTGGTGCCGCGGGCGAGGTCACGCCCGTAGCAGGTGGCGCAGATGCCGCTGGCCGACTCGCAGACCAGCGGCGAGCGGAGCTGGACCGTATCGACGCCGGCCTGGTCGATCTTCAGGACCAGTTCCTCGTCGATGATGGTCTTGGCCGGAACGATCACCTCGCCGGTCGCCGAATCGACGATGTCGACTGCCGCCGTCCGGCCGAGGATACGGTCGGTCAGCGGAGCCAGCACCTCGCCGCCCTCGACCACCGCGGAGATGGTCAGCGCACGCTCGGTACCGCAGTCGTCCTCGGTGATGATGGCGTCCTGTGCCACGTCCACCAGGCGACGGGTGAGGTAGCCCGAGTTCGCGGTCTTCAAGGCGGTGTCGGCCAGACCCTTACGGGCGCCGTGGGTGGAGTTGAAGTACTCCAGCACGGTGAGGCCTTCCTTGAAGTTCGAGATGATCGGCGTCTCGATGATCTCACCCGACGGCTTGGCCATCAGGCCGCGCATGCCGGCGAGCTGCTTGATCTGCGCCGGCGACCCACGGGCCCCGGAGTGCGCCATCATGTAGACGGAGTTGATGTCGCGTCCCTTCACGACGCTCATCCCCTTCATCATCTCCTCGGCGACGCGGTCCGTGGTGGTCGACCAGACGTCCACCACCTTGTTGTACTTCTCGCCGCGGGTGATGAGGCCGTCCTGGTACTGCTGCTCGAACTCCTTGACCTGGTTCTGCGCTTCCTCGACCAGGCGATGCTTGGCATCGGGGATGATCAGGTCGTCCTTGCCGAAGGAGATGCCGGCCTTGTTGGCGTAGTTGAAGCCCAGCGCCATGATGCGATCGGCGAAGATCACCGTCTCCTTCTGACCGCAGTGGCGGTAGACAATGTCCAGCACCTCGGAGATCTCACGCTTGGTGAGCACCCGGTTGATCACGTCGAAGGGCACCCGCGGATCCTTCGGCAGGACCTCGGAGAGGAACATGCGGCCGGCCGTGGTCTCGACCCGCTGCACGATGTCGTTGCCCTCGGCATCGCGGGTGCGATAGCGCGACACGATCTTGGAGTGCAGCGTGATGGCACCGGCATCCAGAGCCGCCTGCAGCTCGCCCATGTTGGCGATCGGCGTCGGCTCGTCGTCCTTGTCGCCCTCCATCGAGAGGTAGTAGATGCCGAGCACGATGTCCTGGCTGGGCACGATGATCGGCTTGCCGTTCGCGGGCGAGAGGATGTTGTTGGTCGACATCATCAGCACGCGGGCTTCGAGCTGCGCCTCCAGCGACAGCGGCACGTGGACCGCCATCTGGTCGCCGTCGAAGTCGGCGTTGAAGGCGGTGCAGACCAGCGGGTGCAGCTGGATCGCCTTGCCCTCGATCAGCACCGGCTCGAAGGCCTGGATGCCCAGGCGGTGCAGGGTCGGCGCACGGTTCAGCAGCACCGGATGCTCGCGGATCACCTCTTCCAGGATGTCCCAGACCTCCGGACGCTCCTTCTCCACCATGCGCTTGGCCGCCTTGATGGTCGAGGCCAGGCCATAGAGCTCCAGCTTGGAGTAGATGAAGGGCTTGAACAGCTCCAAGGCCATCTTCTTCGGCAGGCCGCACTGGTGCAGCTTCAGCTCCGGACCCACCACGATGACCGAGCGGCCGGAGTAGTCGACGCGCTTGCCCAGCAGGTTCTGCCGGAAGCGGCCCTGCTTGCCCTTCAGCATGTCGGACAGCGACTTCAGCGGGCGCTTGTTGGCGCCGGTGATGACGCGGCCGCGGCGGCCGTTGTCGAAGAGGGCGTCGACCGCCTCCTGCAGCATGCGCTTCTCGTTGCGCACGATGATGTCTGGCGCACGCAGCTCCATCAGCCGCTTCAGGCGATTGTTGCGGTTGATCACCCGGCGGTAGAGGTCGTTCAGGTCCGAGGTCGCGAAGCGGCCGCCGTCGAGCGGCACCAGAGGCCGCAGCTCCGGCGGGATCACCGGCACCACGTCGAGGATCATCCACTCCGGATGCGAGCCGGAGTCCATGAAGGACTCGACCAGCTTCAGGCGCTTCACCAGCTTCTTGCGCTTGGCCTCGGAGTTGGTCTCCTTCAGCTCGGCGCGCATGTTCACCCGCTCGGCGTCCAGGTCGATCTGGGACAGCATGTCCTTGATCGCCTCGGCACCGATCTTGGCGATGAAGTTCTCCTCGCCGTACTTCTCCTGGGCGTCGAGGAACTCGTCCTCGCTCAGGAGCTGGCGCGGCTTCAGGTCGGTCATGCCCGGCTCGATGACCACGTAGGCCTCGAAGTAGAGGATCCGCTCGAGATCCTTCAGGGTCATGTCCATCAGCAAGCCGATACGGCTCGGCAGCGACTTCATGAACCAGATGTGCGCGACCGGGCTCGCCAGCTCGATGTGGCCCATGCGCTCGCGCCGGACCTTCGAGAGGGTGACCTCAACGCCGCACTTCTCGCAGATGATGCCGCGATACTTCATCCGCTTGTACTTGCCGCAGAGGCACTCGTAGTCCTTGATCGGGCCGAAGATGCGCGCGCAGAACAGGCCGTCGCGCTCCGGCTTGAAGGTACGGTAGTTGATGGTCTCCGGCTTCTTGATCTCACCGAAGGACCAGGAGCGAATGCGCTCCGGGCTGGCGATGGAGATACGAATCTGATCGAAGCTCTGCGGGCCCTGGGGCTGGCCGAAGATATTCACTAGTTCGTTCATCAGGACTCTCCTGCGGGGCGGAGTGTGGCCCGGACCCTAGCGGGTCCAGGCCGAATTCCACGGACTGGCTTGGGCTCGCTTAGTAGCTCGACTGCTTCAACTCGACGTTGAGGCAGAGCGAGCGCAGCTCCTTGACCAGCACGTTGAAGGATTCCGGAATACCGGCTTCGAAGTTGTCGTCGCCCTTGACGATGGCTTCGTAGACCTTGGTCCGGCCGGAGACGTCGTCCGACTTCACCGTCAGCATCTCCTGCAAGGTATAGGAGGAGCCGTAGGCCTCGAGCGCCCAGACCTCCATCTCGCCGAAACGCTGTCCGCCAAACTGCGCCTTGCCGCCCAGCGGCTGCTGGGTGACCAGCGAGTAGGGGCCGATCGAACGGGCGTGGATCTTGTCGTCCACCAGATGATGCAGCTTCAGCATGTAGATGTAGCCGACCGTCACCGGACGGTGGAAGGCTTCGCCGGAGCGACCATCGACCAGGGTCACCTGGCCGCTCGACTGAAGGCCGGCGGCGGTCAGGGCATCGACGATGTCGCTCTCGTGCGCCCCGTCGAAGACCGGAGAAGCGATCGGCACGCCGTTGGTGATGTTGCGTGCCATCTCCACGACCTGGTCGTCGTTGAGCTCGGCCACCTCGTCGTCGAAGACCTTGTCGCCATAGATCGTCTTGAACTTGGTGCGCAGGCCGTCGGTGTCGGCCTCCACCTTGTCCAGAAGCTCGGCGACCTGGCGGCCGAGGCCGCGGCAGGCCCAGCCCATGTGGGTCTCCAGGATCTGACCGACGTTCATGCGGCTGGGCACGCCCAGCGGGTTCAGCACGATGTCGACCGGGGTCCCGTCCTCCAGATAGGGCATGTCCTCGACCGGCACGATGCGCGAGACCACGCCCTTGTTGCCGTGCCGTCCGGCCATCTTGTCGCCGGGCTGGATCTTGCGCTTCACCGCGATGAAGACCTTGACCATCTTCATCACGCCCGGCGGCAGCTCGTCGCCGGCCTGCAGCTTGGCCACCTTGTTGTCGAAGCGCTTGGTCAGACCACCGACCGCCTGGTCGAAGGCCTTGCCCAGCTCCTCGATCTCGGCCTGGCGCTTGTCGTCGGCCACGGTGATCTGGCGCCACTGCCCGGGGGTGTACTCCGACAGCACCAGCTCGGTCACCTCGGTGCCGGCGGCAAAGCCCTTGGGTCCGCTCTGGCCCTGCTGGTTCACCAGCAGATCCTTCAGACGGTTGTAGTAGCTGCGCTCCAGGATCGCCTTCTCGTCGTCGCGGTCCTTGGCCAGACGCTCGATCTCCTGCCGCTCGATCTGCAGGGCACGCTCGTCCTTGTCCACACCACGGCGCGAGAAGACCCGCACTTCGACGATGGTGCCGCTGACGCCCGGCGGCACCCGCAAGGAGGTGTCGCGCACGTCGGAGGCCTTCTCGCCGAAGATCGCGCGGAGCAGCTTCTCTTCCGGCGTCATCGGGCTCTCGCCCTTCGGCGTCACCTTGCCCACCAGGATGTCGCCCGGCTGGATCTCGGCGCCGATGTAGACGATACCGGCCTCGTCGAGGTTGCGCAGGGCATCCTCGCCGACGTTCGGGATATCGCGGGTGATCTCCTCCTGGCCCAGCTTGGTGTCGCGGGCCATGACCTCGAACTCCTCGATGTGGATCGAGGTGAAGACGTCATCGCGCACGATCCGCTCGGACAGGAGGATCGAGTCCTCGAAGTTGTAACCCTGCCACGGCATGAATGCGACCAGCACGTTGCGGCCCAGCGCCAGCTCTCCCAGGTCGGTCGAGGGTCCGTCGGCGACGATGTCGCCCTTCTCCACGATCTCACCCACCTTCACCAGCGGGCGCTGGGTGATGCAGGTGTTCTGGTTGGAGCGCTGGAACTTCAGCAGGTTGTAGATGTCGACGCCGGTCTCGCCGGCGTGGCTCTCCTTCTCGTTCACCCGAACCACGATGCGGGTTGCGTCGACCTGGTCGACCACGCCGCCGCGGCGCGCCGAGATAGCCACGCCCGAATCGCGGGCCACGGTGCCCTCCATGCCAGTGCCGACCAGCGGCGCTTCCGCCTTGATCAGCGGCACGGCCTGGCGCTGCATGTTGGAGCCCATCAGCGCGCGGTTGGCGTCGTCGTTCTCCAGGAAGGGGATCAGGGCCGCCGCCACCGACACCAGCTGCTTCGGCGAGACGTCCATGAGCTGGATGTCCTCGGCACGCGCCAGCATGTAGTCGCCGCCGCGGCGCGAAGAGATCAGATCTTCGGCGAAGCGCTGGTTCTCGTCGAGCGGGGCGTTGGCCTGGGCGACGGTGTACTTCCCCTCCTCCATTGCGGAGAGGTAGACCACCTCGGCGGTGACCCGGCCGTCTTCCACCCGGCGATAGGGCGTCTCGATGAAGCCGTACTGGTTCACCCGGGCATAGGTGGCCAGCGAGTTGATCAGGCCGATGTTCGGGCCTTCCGGCGTCTCGATCGGGCAGATGCGACCGTAGTGAGTCGGATGCACGTCGCGCACCTCGAAGCCGGCACGCTCGCGGGTGAGACCGCCCGGGCCGAGGGCCGAGAGGCGCCGCTTGTGGGTGATCTCCGACAGCGGGTTGGTCTGGTCCATGAACTGCGAGAGCTGCGAGGAACCGAAGAACTCGCGCACCGAGGCCGCCGCCGGCTTGGCATTGATCAGGTCGTGCGGCATGACGCTGTCGATCTCGACGGAGCTCATGCGCTCACGGATCGCCCGCTCCATGCGCAACAGGCCGACGCGGTACTGGTTCTCCATCAGCTCGCCGACCGAACGCACCCGGCGGTTGCCCAGGTGGTCGATGTCGTCGATCTCGCCGACGCCGTCCTTCAGGTCACAGAGGATGCGCAGGATGCGGAGCATGTCCTCCTTGCGCAGCACCCGGAGCTGATCGTCGGTGGCGTTCTCGCGGCCGTAGAGGCGGGCGTTCATCTTCACCCGGCCGACGGCAGAGAGGTCATAGCGCTCGGAGTCGAAGAACAGGCCCTTGAACAGCGCCTCGGCGCTCTCCAGAGTCGGCGGCTCACCCGGACGCATGACGCGGTAGATGTCGACCAGCGCCTCCTCGCGGGTGCGATTCTTGTCGACCGCCAGGGTATTGCGGATATAGGCGCCGATATTGACATGGTCGATGGCGAGCGTGTCCAGGCTCTCCAGACCGACCGCCTCGACCCGGTTCAGCAGCGGCTCGGTGATCTCGTCGCCGGCCTCGCCGAAGACCTCGCCGGTCTCGGTGTCGATCAGGTCACTGGCCAGGAAGCGGCCAAGCAGGTCCTCCCGCGCGACCAGCACGTACTCCAGGCCCGCCTCGGCAAGCTGGCGCGCCTTGCGCGGAGTGATCTTCACGCCCGCCTCGGCCACCACCTTGTTGGTCTTGGCGTCGATCAGGTTGCGGGTCAGCTTGGCGCCGCGGAGCTGCTCGCTGTCGAACTTCGTGTGCCACTGGTCCTTCGAGCGGACATAGGAGACCGTGCCGTAGAAGGTGTTCAGGATCTCCTCGAGCGACATGCCCTGGACCTCGACCGGGTCGAGCTCGCGGCCCTCTGCGGCGGCAGCCTCGCGGGCGGCCGCGGTGCGGGCCGAATCCAGCGCCAGCAGCAGCGTCGTCGCCGGCAGCTTGCGGCGCCGGTCGATACGCACGTAGACGAGGTCCTTGGCATCGAACTCGAAGTCGAGCCAGGATCCGCGATAGGGGATCACGCGCGCGGCGAAGAGATACTTGCCCGAGGCGTGGGTCTTGCCCTTGTCGTGGTCGAAAAAGACGCCCGGCGAGCGATGCATCTGGCTGACGATCACGCGCTCGGTACCGTTGATGACGAAGGTGCCGTTCCCCGTCATCAGCGGCATGTCGCCCATGTAGACGTCTTGCTCCTTGATGTCGCGGATGGAGCGCGCACCGGTATCCTCGTCGACGTCCCAGACCACCAGGCGCAAAGTGACCTTCAACGGCGCGGCGAAGGTGATTCCGCGCTGCTGGCACTCCTCGACGTCGTACTTCGGCTCCTCCAGCTCGTAGTGCACGAACTGCAGCTCCGCGCGCTCGGAGAAGTCCTTGATGGGGAAGACCGATTTGAAGACTTCCTGCAGACCCAGGGTCGAGCGGGTGGCGGCGTCACCGCCCATCTGCAGAAACTGATCGTAGGAGCTCTTCTGCACCTCGATCAGGTTCGGCATCTCCGCGACCTCGGGGATCCGTCCGTAGCTCTTGCGCAGGCGCTTGCGACCGGTAAACGACCTTTTCATGGCTCGCCCTTCTTCCCTTCCTGCCCGCAGTCCTTGACCGCAGGCTCACGCGGCACCCTTACGTGCCGCCGGCAATCGCGCCTTGGTCCTGGGACCGCGGCTCGTCCTTCGTGCGCGGCCCGAAATTGGCCGCTGCGTCATGACACAATGCACAAACGCCCATAAGCGGCGCGGAAGCTGACTTCCACGCCGCCTGGGCACTCACTTTTGCCGATGCGCGAGGCGCACCGGCTGAAGGTTAGTTGATCTCGACGGTCGCGCCAACGCCCTCAAGCTGCTCCTTAAGCTTATCGGCCTCGTCCTTCTGGACGCCCTCCTTGATCGGCTTGGGCGCGCTCTCGACCAGGTCCTTGGCCTCCTTGAGGCCGAGGCCGGTGATCGCACGGACCTCCTTAATCACGTTGATCTTCTTCTCGCCGGCAGCCTTCAGGATGACGTCGAACTCGGTCTTCTCCTCGGCGGCCGGGGCGGCATCGCCACCGCCAGCGGCAGCAGCCATCATCGGCATGGCCATCGGCGCGGCCGCAGCCGACACGCCCCAGGCCTCTTCCAGCTTCGTGGCGAGCTCAGCCGCCTCGAGCACGGTCAGGTTCGACAGCTCCTCAACGAGCTTTTCCAAATCAGCCATTTCTAACTCCTCAGGGTCTTGGCTTAGGGACCGGGCCAGAGGCCCCGCCGTCCCTCATGCTTGTTCACAACACACCATCGCGGGCTAAGCCGCGGCACCTCGTCCAGGCCTATGCCGCATCCTTCCGGGCATAGGCGTTGAGAACGCGTGGCAGCTTCGAAGCGCCAGCCTGCATGACACCCGCGACCTTGGTCGCCGGCGCCGGCAGAACACTGACCAGCTTGACAGCCGGGGCCTGCATCAGGCCGACCAGCTTGCCGCGCAGCTCGTCCAGAGACGGCATCTTCGAGACCTGCTCGACGCCATCGGCGTCCAAGAGCTGCGAACCGAAACCGGCAGCCACGATGGTCAGCTTCTTGCTTTCCTTCGCGAACTTGACGATTGCCTTCGCAGCCTCGACGGGCTCGGACGACCAGATGATGCCGGTCGGGCCCGTAAGCTCTCCACGCAGCCCCTCGAAAGGGGTGTTCTCCAGGGCGAGACGCGCCAAACGGTTCTTAGCCACCTTGAACCTGGCACCGGACTCACGCATACGCCGACGCAGATCCTGGCTCTCGAACACCGTCATACCCGTCTGATGGGTGACGATGATGAGTGCGGATTCTGCAAAGGCGCCGTGCAGTTCGGCGACCAGGGCTTCCTTAGCAGCACGATCCACGAATGCGTCTCCACCTTGCTTTGACGCCCCACTGCCCACACGACCGCTTCACCGAGGAGGCTGCCGCAGGACCGCCGGGCGCTCTACCAACGGGCAGAGGACCATCCCCTGCCCCGACATCTGCCCAGGAGAGCACTCGCCAAGATCCCATTCACCTGAACTTGGTCGCAAAGCGGCCGCGGTCAAGCGGTAGACTAGACCCTGTGCACCCCGTCTATGCAGGCACCGCATCGGATACGGAGCTTAAATGGCCCGAAGGCCACGCCTGCAGTCTTGGACAGTGTTTCCGGAGAAACCTTGCGCCCATGGGCACGCGGAAACCCCGGATTCGCCCGCCGCCGGCCTTCCCGCGAGAGAAGGACGGACAGCGGAGAATTCCGTTATCTAGGACCCGTCAGCCCGAGAGGCCGGCGGTGTCCACGGCGACACCCGGCCCCATGGTCGAGCTCAAGGAGACCTTCTTCACGTAGGTTCCCTTGGCGCCCGAGGGCTTGGCCCGCACGATCGCATCGACGAAAGCGCGCACATTAGCGGAAAGTGCGGCCTCGTCAAAGCTTACTTTGCCAACCCCGGCATGCACGATGCCGGCACGCTCGGCGCGGAACTCGACCTGACCGCCCTTGGCGGCCTCGACGGCGGCGGCAACGTCGTTGGTGACGGTGCCCAGCTTCGGGTTCGGCATCAGGCCGCGCGGACCCAGCACCTTACCCAGCCGGCCGACCAGCGCCATCATGTCCGGCGTGGCGATGGTCCGGTCGAAGTTGATCTGGCCGCCTTGAATCTGTTCCACCAGATCCTCGGCACCGACCACGTCGGCACCGGCCGCAGTCGCGGCCTCGGCCTTGTCGCCGCGGGCGAAGACCGCCACGCGCACCGCCTTGCCGGTGCCGTTCGGCAGGTTGACGACGCCGCGCAGCGCCTGGTCGGCGTGGCGCGGATCGATGCCCAGGTTCATCGAGATCTCGACGGTCTCGTCGAACTTGGCGGTGGCCTTCTCGCGAACGATGCGGATCGCATCGTCCAGGGCGTAGGTCTTGTCGCGATCCAGGCCCTCGTGTGCCTGCTTCTGACGCTTGGTGAGCTTCGCCATAATCCTACTCCGACACCTGCAGGCCCATGGACCGGGCCGACCCCAGAATGATCTTGGTCGCAGCGTCCAGATCGTAGGCGTTCAGGTCCTTCATCTTGATCTCGGCGATCTCGCGGCACTGGGCCACGCTGACCGTCCCGCCGGTACCGCGACCCGGGGTGTTGTGCCCCTTGGGGATCCCGGCTGCCTTCTTCAGGAAGTAGGAGGCCGGCGGCGTCTTCATCTCGAACGCGAAGCTGCGATCGGTGTAGGCCGTGATCACCACCGGGATCGGCATCCCGACTTCCATGTCGCCAGAGGCCGCGTTGAAGGCCTTGCAGAACTCCATGATGTTCAGTCCGCGCTGACCCAGCGCCGGTCCGATCGGCGGCGAGGGGTTCGCCTTGCCTGCCGGAATCTCGAGCTTGATGTAGCCCGCGACTTTCTTTGCCATGTACCAAGTCCCTCTTCAAACGAGAACGCCGCAGCGAACCATTTCCGCTGCGGGTGAGAGCTCCGCGGTTCGTCGGCCGCCACGGGTCTTCGTGGCCCGGCCTCCCGCGCTCCCTAACAGATAGGCAGTCGGCTAGAGCTTTGCCACCTGCCCGTACTCCAACTCCACCGGGGTCGAACGACCGAAGATGGAGACGGAAACCTTGAGGCGCGTGCGCTCGGGATCGACCTCCTCCACCAGGCCCACGAAGCTCTCGAAGGGGCCGTCGGTCACCCGGACCTGCTCGCCCACCTCGAAGACGATCGAGGACTTGGGTCGCTCCACGCCTTCCTTGACCTGATCCAGAATACGTTGCGCCTCGGACTCCGAGATCGGCGAGGGCTTCATCTGCCCGCCGAGGAAGCCGGTCACCTTCGGCGTATTCTTGATCATGTGCCAGGTCATGTCGGTCAGTTCCATCTTGACCAGCACATAACCCGGAAAGAACTTACGCTCCGCGTTCACCTTCTGACCGCGGCGCATCTCGATCACCTCTTCGGTGGGCACCATGACCTGCTCGATCAGATCGGTCATGCCAAGCTGCTCCGCCTGTTCGCGCACCGCTTCGGCGACCTTCTTCTCGAAGCCCGAATAGACGTGAATTACATACCAACGCTTGGCCATCTGACCTTGCCCTAAACCTATCTAGCTTCCGAAGCCCAGGATAGCCGAGATACCGACACTCAGCACCTGGTCGACGAGGAAAAAGAAAAGCGCCACCAAGGTCACCATCACGAAGACCATGGCGGTGGTGACCAGCGTCTCCTTCCGGGTCGGCCAGGTCACCTTGGAGACCTCTTGGCGAACCTCTGTAAAGAAGGTGGCAGGCTTGAAGGCCATTAAGGACCCTTTCCAATCACTTAACCGCGAGGCGTCGGCGCCCCGCCTTACTCTTAGCTCTGCGGCTCCGTTCTTGAGCCAACGGCGGCCGCGTGCACTGTGCCACCCGACCGCCGTCTCGACTACCGCTGCTTCTGCTGCCCTGTTCTGGCAGGAGTGGAGGGACTCGAACCCCCAGCCCCCGGTTTTGGAGACCGGTGCTCTACCAATTGAGCTACACTCCTAGCGCTTGCCCAGCAGGCAGCAAGAACAACTCCTTCTTCTGTCGCGCGCCGTTAGGCGGCGATCTTGGCGACGACGCCGGCGCCGACGGTGCGGCCGCCTTCACGGATGGCGAAGCGCAGGCCCTCGTCCATGGCGATCGGCGCGATCAGCTCGACTTCCATCGTCGTGTTGTCGCCCGGCATCACCATCTCGGTGCCCTCGGGCAGCTGCACCACGCCGGTCACGTCCG
>JBJXHM010000007.1:0-355183 GCA_046233115.1 Rhodospirillaceae bacterium N.6G
ATCGACGATGAAGGTGTCGTTGTTGGTGCCGCCGTAGGCCGTGTCCGTCCCGGAGGCACCGTTCAGCCGATCGCGGTTCTGCCCGCCGAAGAGGATGTCGCTGCCGGTCCCGCCGACCATCTGGTCGCTGCCGGTCTGACCCCTCAGGGTGTCGTTGCCGGTGCCGCCGAAGAGGGTATCGCGGCCGCTGCCGCTCTCGATGGAATCGTCGCCGTCGCCGCCGCGCATCTGGTCGTCGCCCAGCATGCCGAACAGCCAGTCGTCACCGCTGTCGCCGCGGACGTCGTCCGGACCGTCGCCGGCCAGCACGGTGTCGGCACCGCTGCCGCCGAAGATCCGGTCGTCGCCGGAGTTGCCGCGCACGAAATCGTCGCCGCTGCCGCCGAAGATCATGTCCTGGTCGCTGCCGCCGTTCAGGCTGTCTCGCCCGGAGCCGCCGTAGAGGGTGTCCTCGCCCTTGCCGGCGTAGGCAAGGTCGTTGCCGGCGTCACCGACCATGAAGTCGTCGCCGCCGGAATCGGTCACCATGTCGGCCTCGTCCAGCACGTCATCGCCCGACCCGCCGTAGAGGGTGTCGGAGTTGGCGCCGCCGAAGAGGGTGTCGTGGCCACTGCCTCCATAGATCCGGTCTTTGCCGGTCCCTCCGTGCGCGACGTCGTTGCCGGCCTCGCCGTAAGCCGTGTCCTTACCGCTACCACCCATCAGGAGGTCCTGGCCGCTTTCGCCCACCGCCCGATCGTCGGCGTCGCCGCCGAAGATGCTGTCATTGCCGCTACCGCCGGCCAGGGTATCGGCATCGGAGCCGCCGAAGATGCTGTCGGCGCCGAGACCGCCCCAGAGCAGGTCCTGCCCCTCGCCACCGTACTGCAGGTCGTCGCCGTCCGGGGCGCTGCCGAAGAGGGCGAACTCGATGATGGCGTCATTGCCGCTGCCGCCGAAGGCCGTGTCGTCGCCGTGGCCGCCCTCGAGGCTGTCGCCACCGCTGCCGCCGACGAGCCAGTCCTTGCCGCTGTTACCCCTGAGCATGTCGCTGAACTGGCCGCCGTCGAGGATGTCGGAGCCGCTGCCGCCGTAGAGCGTGTCGTCCAGGGCGAAGCCGTTCAACTGGTCGTCGCCGTGGCCGCCGGCGAGAATATCCGACCCGTCATCACCGTCGACTCGATCGTTGCCCGAAGCGCCGTAAAGCGTGTCGCGATCGACGCCGCCAAAGAGCGTATCGTTGCCGGAGCCGCCGAAGACCCGGTCGTCGCCCGATCCGGGGTAGGCGTACTCGTTGAAGACGTCGTCGCCGAGACCGCCGAAGAAGCTATCGTTGCCGCCGCCGCCGACGGCCAGGTCATCGCCTTCGCCTCCATCCAGGAGGTCGTCGCCGCTGCTGCCGAGCAGCGTATCGTTGCCGGCGAGGCCGTAGAGGAAATCCCCACTGGAGAGGCCGAAGATCGTATCGGCCAAAACCGTTCCGCTTAGCGTGTTTACCTGATTGTCACCGGTCAAGACGGCCACGGCACAGTCCCCCCTCTGCTCGCCTGCAATCGCAGTGTCACCGCAACGAGCGGACAGTAGTGTGGCTGGAGACTGTGGACAAGACGTATTTGATAAGAAATTCAGATCTGAATAAATGATTTTATAGTGTTTAATTGCTGTAAATACCTGCACCCATAGGGCGTGGTAGAAGGAATGATGCCAGCTTGCCGGCGCGGGACGACGCCGCCATCATCGTCAAGCGCGCCGGTGAAAAGCGCTGAACATCGGGTGCTTTGCACAAGTAATGGTCGCTGTTCGCTGCCAGGCCGGGTGCTCGGCCGCGGCGACTGACGTATCAGCTTGGCTGGAGGCGGAAAGTGGCGCGGCCCGGGCATTTGGGTTTGTCGTGGCGATCGAAGTAAAATCCCGCCGATGTTAAGTCCCGCCGAAGTCAAGTCCTGCTGGGGCGGTCGCCGCGCGCAACCTGTCACTGCCAGACGAAGTCGCTCGCGGTGATCTGGCTTGCCAGGCTGAGGCCCTGAAGGCGGAAGGCGATGTCGTTGCCGCCATCGCCGTCCAGATCGATCTGCAGCTCCTGTCCGCTGCCGGCGTAGCGTGCCTGCGTGTTGCCGCCGCCGGAGAAGGCGGCATCGCCGATGTAGGCAAAGCTTCCGACCTCCAGTCCGGTGGCGAAGACCAGCTTGTCCGCGCCGTTTGCTGCATTGAGGCTTGCACCGTCGAAGTCGCCGATCAGGGCGCCGTTCGGTCCCAGCGCCGCACCATCAAAGCGGAAATCGTCCTGGCCGGAGCCGCCAAAAGCCGTGTCGCTGGCGCCGATCAGGATGCTGTCGGCGCCGCTCTCACCGCGGAGCTGGTCGCCGGCAGCGCCGCCGAAGAGGCGGTCGTCGCCGGCACCGCCCTCGATGCTGTCGATGCCGCCGAGGCCACGCAGCAGGTTAGCCCCCGTATTGCCCTGGATGAGGTTGTCCAGGCTGTTGCCCGTCCCGTCGATGTCGCCCTTGCCGGCCTGCATGCGCAGGGTCTCGAAGAAGGCCGTGGCGGTGCCGTCCGGCAGGGTGAAGTCGTTTTCCGCGCGCACCAGGTCGTTACCCTCGCCGGCCAGCTCGGCGATCAGGTCGCCCTGGGTGTCGACCACGAAGGTGTCGTCGCCGCTGCCGCCGGAGAGGCTGTCGCTGCCCTGGCGCCCGTTCATGATATCGTCGCCGCTGTTGCCGTGCAGCAGGTTGGCGAAGGAGTTGCCGACCAGGGTGTTGGCCTGGTCGTTGCCGATCAGGCTCGCAGCCCCGGCCGCGCGGTTGAGGTTCGCGCGTTCGAGAAAACCGTCCAGACCACCGGCCAAGGTGTAGGCGAGCGCGTCGGAGCGCAGCACGTCCTCGGCTCCGCCGGTCTCGGTTTCCAGCACGACGTCGTCTGCGGTGTCGATGATGAAAGTGTCGTTGGCCTTGCCGCCCACGGCGGTGTCGGTGCCCGAGCCGCCGTTCAGGCGGTCGCTGCCGATCCCGGCGTAGAGCGTATCGCTGCCGCTGCCGCCGCCCAGGCGGTCATTGCCGTCACCACCGTAGAGCAGGTCCGTGCCGCTAGCGCCAAAAAGCGTATCCTGGCCACTGTCGCCGAGCTGCCGATCATTGCCCGACTGGCCGCGCAGCACATCGTCGCCGCTGCCGCCGGCGGCGTCGTCGCCACCCGCGCCGCCCTCCAGGCGGTCTTCGCCGAAGCCGCCGTAGAGACGGTCGGACCCGCTGTCGCCGTAGAGGCTGTCCGCCTCGGCGTCGCCCGAGAGGGTATCATCCCCGCTGCCGCCGAAGAGGCTGTCGCTGCCGCCGTCGCCGGCGAGGCTGTCCTGCCCCCTTCCACCGAAGAGGCCGTCCTGCCCGCTGCCGCCCTGGGCGCTGTCGTTCCCCGAGTCCCCGTAGGCCAGGTTGTCGCCGTCGTCGCTGCCGACGATCTGCTCGTGGAAGCGGTCGTCGCCGGACCCGCCGAAGAGCGTGTCGCTGCCGAAGTCGCCGTAGATGTAGTCGTGCGCCTCGCCGCCGAACAGCCTGTCCGCTTCGTGGCCGCCGAAGAGGAAGTCGGCCTCGCTGCCGCCGTAGAGGCTGTCCTTCCCCCGCGCGCCGTAGAGGAAATCGGTTCCGTCGGCGCCCTCCAGGCGGTCGTCGCCGCTCTCGGCGTTCAGCCGGTCCGCATCGCTGCCGCCGTAGAGCCGATCGCCGCCGCTGCCGCCGTAAAGGCGGTCGTAGAAGGCACCGCCGAACAGGCTGTCGCTCCCCAGCGCGCCGTATAGGCTGTCATCGAAGTCACCGCCGTAGGCCGTGTCGCTGCCGCTGCCGCCGAAGAGCCGATCCAGCTCGCTGCCGCCGTCCAGCAAGTCCTTGCCATCGCCACCGGCCAGGCTGTCGTTCCCCGAGCCGCCGAAGAAGCGGTCTGCGCCGTCGCCGGCCGCGGCCTCGTCGCTGATCGTGTCGTCGCCCTCGCCGCCGTAGGCAGTGTCGCTACCGCCGCCGCCGGTCAGGCTGTCCTTGCCGCTGTCACCGGACAGGACGTCGTTACCGGCCCCGCCTGCAATCTCGTCGCTCTCGCCTCCGCCAAACAAGCGGTCGCCGCCGCTACCGCCCTGGAGCGTGTCATCGCCGCTGTGGCCCGAGACGCTGTCGTTTCCCGCACCACCGCTGAGGAAATCGGGGCCGCTGGCGCCGCCCAGCGTGTCCCCGCCCTGGTCGCCATAGAGCGCGTCGCGGTCCAGGCCGCCCCAGAGAAAGTCGTCGCCGGCGCCGCCGAACTGAACATCGTAGCCGTCGGGACCGATACCGAAGAGATAGGCCTCGGTGATCTGGTCGTCGCCGGCGCCGCCATAGGCCCAGTCACTGCCGGCACCGCCGTAGATCCGATCGTTGTCATCGCCTCCGGCAAGCTGGTCGCTTCCAGAGCCGCCGAAGAGCGTGTCGTTACCGCTGGCGCCGAAAAGAAGATCGCCCAGATCCAGGCCAAAAAGCGTGTCGTTCGCCGAGAGCCCGTAGAGATAGTCGGTGACGGGCGTACCTGTCAGGGTGTTGGGAAGGTCGTTTCCGGTAATTGCGGCCATGACCCGAACCTCCAAGTCGTGAGGGGATCATAGCCAATGCACGGTGAGAAAGACAGTCTGCCGCGTGTAGGGGGTAAATTGGCGAGTTCAATCAGATGTATTTCTGATCAATTATTTGAGAGTGGCGGTGGTGCTGATCCCTGGAGCGCTTTGGTCTTTGCCTGATCCGCAAACACCAGCAGGCCCCGCGTGCGATACGAGGGGCCTGCGACGGTCGGTTGGGCCGGGCTGGACGCTAGGGCAGGATGACGTCAAATCGGCCGATTTGTCGTCTGAATCCTGCTCTAAATCTTTGAAAATAGAGCGGATTCACGCGATCAGGTGAGTCCACCTGATCGCGATCCGCTCTAGGGCGTCTCGCCGGCGGCCAGGCGGCGCTCGATGTCGTCGATGACCGGGATCAGGTCGGCACTGCTGTCGATGACGTAGTGGGCGCCGGCCTTGAAGAGGCGCTGCGTCGCGGCCTGGCGATGGTCGTCCTGCTGCCCGGCGGAGAGCGCCTGCCAGTCGGCGAGGCTGAGCCCGGTCTCGTTGCCGGAGCAGGAGAGGCCCACCGTCCAGAAGCCGGCGTTCAACCCTTCCTCGACGCCGGCGACGGTGTCGTCGACCTTCACGCAGGCGGCCACGCAGTCGACCGAGAGCGCGGCCGCGTTCATCAGCGCCATGGCCGGGCCCGGACGGCCGCGGGCGACGTCGGAGCTGCAGACCATGTGGTCGGGCACCAGGCCCTGGCGCTCGGCCTCGGGCAGCACCGCGGCCATCATCTCGCCGTTGTAGCCGCTGTTGGATCCGATGCGGATGCCCCGCGCGCGCAGGGCGCTCAGAGTATCCAGCACGCCGGGGATCACCTCGGCATGCTCGGCGATAGCGGCGATCTGCGCCGGCAGGAAGGCCTGGAACAGGCGGTCGATGTCGGCCTCGCTGTGCGGCTCGCCCTTGATCTTCGCCCAGCGGTCGGCCAGGTCGGCCTCGCCCAGCATGGTGGCGATGTGGGTGCGCTTCTCGATGCCCATGGGGGCGCGCGCCTCGGCCAGGCTGACCGGCACGCCCTCGCTCTCGAAGACCTTGAGGAAGGCGACCAGCGGGGCCAGCGAGCCGAAGTCGACCATGGTGCCGGCCCAGTCGAAGACGACGGCCTGGACGGGACCGGTGTAGCGGCGTTGATAGCGGTAGGACACGGGGAGAGACCTCTTCGTCTGAATTTGGATTGATGGCACCCGGCTAGCCTAGGCGGCGGCCGTCGCCATGATCTCCTCGATGGCCGCCAGAAGGCGGTCGATCTCGACTGCACCCAGGTCGCCGATGCAGCCGATGCGGAAAGAGTCCCGCTCGGTCAGCTTGCCCGGGTAGATCAGCAGGCCGCGGGCGGCCAGCGCGTCGTAGAAGCGGCGGAAGTCGAAGGCACGGCCGGCCGGCGGCAGCAGGGTGACGATGACCGGCGCCTGCTTCTCGTCCGGCAGCAGGGTCTCGAAGCCCAGCGCCCGCATCCCGCGGGTCAGTCGCCGACAGTTGTCGCTGTAGCGGGCGAAGCGCGCGGCCACGCCGCCCTCGGCGTCAAGCTCGGCCAGCGCCTGGTCGAGCGCCAGGATGACCTGCACCGGCGGTGTGAAGCGCCACTGTCCCGTTTTCTCGAAGGCCTGCCACTGGGCATGCAGGTCCAGCGAGAGCGAGACCGCATTGCCTGCGGCCGCGGCCAGAGCCGGCTTCTCCGCCAGGACGAAGCCCAGGCCGGGAATGCCCTGCAGGCACTTGTTGCTGGAGGCAGCCAGCGCCTCGAAGGGCAGGCTCTTGGCATCGATCGTCAGCGCGCCGAAGGCACTCATCGCGTCGATCAGTAGCTTGACTCCGGCCTCGGCCACCACCGCGGCGACCTCCTCCAGCGGATTGAGCAGGCCGGTGGTGGTCTCGCACCAGACCAGGGCGACGTGGGTGATCGCCGGATCGGCGGCGAGAGCCGCTGCCACCTTGGCCGGCTCGATCGGGTCTACCTCGTCCCAGGCGAGGCTGATGTGGCTGCGGCCGGCGGTCTTGCAGATCGTCTCCATGCGCTGGCCGTAGGCGCCGTTCTGCAGCAGCAGCACCTTGCCGCTCTTCGGCACCAGCGTGGTCAGCATGGCCTCCACCGCGAAGGTGCCGCTGCCCTGGACCGGGACGCAGAGGTGGCTCTCCTCGGCGCCGGCCAGTTCCGCCAGGCGCAGGCGCACCCGGTCGTTGACCGCGAGGAAACGGGTGTCGCGCGAGCCCAGGTCGTGCAGGCTTGCTTGCTTGACGGCAAGCGAGGTGGTGAGCGGCCCGGGCGTGAACAGCCAAGGATCGCCGCTGGAGCTGAGCTGGGGGGGCTGGTCTGAGGCTGGCATGCCGGAGTCGTCCTGCGCATTGCTTGTCACGCCGTCCGGTCAAGCGCCCAGGCTTGCGACGTGCCGTTAGAAAGGCGGCTCTATAGCACCGGGAAGGGACAGTCTGATGACGAAAGACCGCCGATCAGCCTCGCTCTTGCCGCAAAGGACTGCTCTTCAGGCACTGCAAGTGGCTTGACCGCAAGCCGGCTGCTGGCGCCTATGAAAGGGCGCCGTTCGGCGGTAACCCTCTATTCTTCGGTCGTAGATCCACTCGAACTGCAAGGTGTATCCATGTTGAGCCCGAACCGCGATGAGGCCGATGCCTTCATCGCAGCCCACCCGGAAATCGAATTCGTCGACGGTATCTTTTCCGATCTCTGCGGCATCATCCGCGGCAAGCGCTATCCGATCGAGGATCTGCACAAGATCATGACGCGCGGGATCACCATCCCGGCCTCGGTCTTCCTGCTGTCGGTGACCGGCAGTACCCACGACCCCCTGGGCATGGGCATCTCCGACGGCGATCCCGACAACCTGCTGGTGCCGATCGAGGGCATGCTGAAGCCGGTGCGCTGGGCCGAGCGGCCGCTGGCGCAGGTCTACATGACCATGCAGGACCCGGAGGGCCGCCCCTCCTGGGTCGAGCCGCGCAACGTATTGGCCCGCGTTGTCGAGCGCTTCACCCAGATGGGCCTGACCCCGGTGGTGGCGCTGGAGCTGGAGTTCTACCTGATCGACAAGGAGCGCACCCGCTTCGGCGCGCCGCGCCCGCCGATCTCGCCGCGCACCCGCCAGCGCGAGATCGCCACCCAGGTCTACAGCATCACCGAGCTGGAGGACTTCGCCGGGCTCCTGGGCGACATCACCGCGGCCTGTGACGCGCAGAACATCCCCTATGGCGCGATCACCACCGAGTACGCGCCGGGGCAGTTCGAGATCAACCTGGATCATGTGCCCGACCCGCTGCTGGCCGCCGACCACGCGGTGCTGCTGAAGCGGGTGGTGAAGGGCTGTGCCCGGCGCCACGACCTGCAGGCGACCTTCGCGCCCAAGCCCTTTCCAGAGGAATCGGGGAGCGGACTGCACGCCCACGTCAGCCTGGTCGACAGCGAGGGCCGCAACGTGCTCGACGAGGGCGGCACCGGCCCCAGCGAGCTGCTGCGCCATGCCGTCGGCGGCTGTCTGCAGATGATGCCGGCCTCGATGGCGGTCTTCGCGCCCAACCCCAACGGCTTCCGCCGCTACCGCTCGAAGAACTTCGCGCCGATCGGGAGTTGCTGGGGCATCGAGAACCGCTCCGCCGCGGTGCGGGTGCCGATGGGTGACGCCCAGTCGCGCCGCATCGAGCATCGCATCGCCGGCGCCGACGCGAATCCCTATCTGGCGCTGGCCTGCATCCTGGCCTCGATGCACCACGGCATCGTCAACAAGATCGACCCCGGTCCGCCCAGCACCGGCAGCCAGGGTCCCGAGATGGACAGCCACATCCCGAACCGCCCTTACCGCGCGCTGGAGGTGATGCAGGATTCCGCGGTCCTGCAGGACTACTTCGGTGCCAACTACGTCGAGGCCTATGTCGCGACCAAGATGGCCGAGATGGACGAGTTCTACGAACAGCTCTCGCCGACGGAGTACAGCTGGTACCTTCAGGCGGACTGAGGAAGGGGGAGGGGGGCTCCCGGCAGCCGGCGGATTTGACACGCTTTTCCGTCCAGTCGCCGAGGGCCATATCCCCGCGGGTTGCCGGGGGGCAAACGAGGGATCGGCGCAGAGCGGTGGGGCGTGACGCACCGCACAGTTGAAGACAGCAATCAGGATCCGACCATGCCTGCGAAAGTCGTTCTGGCCCTACTGCTTCTCAGCCTCGCGGCAAGCCCGCTGCAGGCCCAGACCGAGAGCACACAGACCGAGAGCACACAGACCGAAACCACACCGACCGAGAGCAGGTCGTCCAGTGGCGCCGGCGATACCACCGAGACGGGCACGCCCCGCGTCACGATCCAGCAACCCGCAGAGGGCGACGAGGCCGTCCCCACCACGCGCGGGCAGCAGCTTCTCGGCTGTGCGCGCGGCGAAGATCCGCAGCAGCGCTACGACGACTGCACTGCGCTGATCGATTCCGGCGCGGCGGTCGACAAGACCCTGGCGCTGATCTACCTGAACCGCGCCAATGCGCTGGACCAGCTGCACCGCAGCGAGGAGGCGCTGAAGGACTACGCGGAATCGATCAAGCTCAATTCCGAGGATCCCAGCGTCTACTACAACCGCGCCATTGCCTACACCCACCTGAACCGGCCGAAGGACGCGCTGGCCGACTACAGCAAGGCGATCGAACTCGATCCCAAGTACGAGACCGCCTACGTGAACCGCGGCGGCCTGCTGGTCGACATGGGCGAGTACGAGAAGGCGGTGCAGGACCTCAATACCGCGGCTGTGCTGGCGCCCAACCGGGCGCTGGTCTACCAGAACCGCGGCGACGCCTACACGGCCCTGAAGCAGCCCGACAAGGCGCTGGCCGACTACGACAAGGCGATCGAGCTGGATCCCAAGGTCGCCGGCACCTACTACAGCCGGGCGGTGCTGCTGATGGAGATGCGCCGCGGCGAGAAGGCGCTGGCCGACGTCAACAAGGCGCTGGAGCTGAACCCCGCCTTCACCCCGGCGCAGGAGATGCGCGGCATCCTCGAGTTCCAGTCCGGCAACCAGCAGGCCGCGCTCAAGGATTTCGCCGCTGTGCTGGAGAAGAACCCCAAGAACCGCGTCGCGCTGACTGCCATGGCCAACGTCGCGATGAACGAGGAGGACTGGAAGAAGTCGGTCGACTACCTGACCCGCCTGCTGGCGGAGGAGCCCGACGACGGGCCGGCCTACAACAACCGCGCCTGGAGCTACTTCAACCTGGGCGAGCTGACCAAGGCCCTGCCTGACGCCAACAAGGCGGTCGAGCTCTCGCCCGATACCGGAGCCATTCACGACACGCGCGGCTGGATTCTCTGCCGCGATGGGGCCGCGGAGAACGCCACGGCAGACTTTCAGGAGGCCCTGAAGCTGGGCGATCCCGACGCCAAGGCCTTCCAGCGCCGCCTGCAGACGGCCGGCTACTACAGCGGCAAGATCGACGGTGCCTTCGGCCGCGGCTCCAACACCGCCCTGGACGAGTGGGTCGCCGCCAAGTGCCCGGAGAAGAAGGCGGCGGAATAGACCGTCTGAGCAGGGAGACGAGCGCGTGAGAGCGCGTGGCGCTCTAATTGAACGGCACCAGCCCGCACCCCCGCCTGGCCGCCCATACCAGGATACCTCCGTGGGCGGTCGGGCGGGGGTGCGGGCCGGTGCCGTGTAAACTCAACACGCGTTGGCCGCGGTCAGGCCGGGGTCAACGCGTACTTGTGCAGCTTGGCCAGGGCCTGGTCGATGCTGCGCTCGTAGGTCACCTGCGGCGGCTTCAGCCCGTGCAGGAAGAGTTCCTTGCGCAGCGCGTGGTTGGTGCCAGTGAAGGCGACGCGGATGCCGCGCCTGCGTGCCTTGGCGACCATGCCCTCCAGGATGTTGGCGCCGGTCGAATCGAGGAACGGCACGGCCTGGAAGTCGACCACCAGGGCGCGGTGGCTGTCGCCGATCCGGTCCAGCACCGCCTCGATCGAGGTGGCGGCGCCGAAGAAGAAGGCGCCGGAGATGCGGTAGACCACGATGTCGCGGTCGGCGGCCCGGGCCTCGTCGTAGGGGCGGCGCCCGCCGTTGGCGTCGTCGGCCCGGTCCTCGGTGACCAGCGGTAGGTCGCTGGCGATGTGGGTGGTCTTCGACATGCGGTGGATGAAGAGCAGCGCGCCCAGCGCGAAGCCCACCACGATGCCCTCGGTCAGGTCGCGGAAGACGGTCAGCAGAAAAGTCGAGAGCAGCACCGCGGCGTCGCCGCGCGAGGCGCGGATCAGGGTGCGGAAAGCCTGCTTCTCGATCATGTTCCAGGCCACCACGGCCAGTACGCCGGCGAGGCTGGCCAGCGGGATGTAGCTGGCGAGCGGCGCAGCCACCAGGATGAAGAGCAGCAGGAAGACCGCGTGCAGCATGCCGGAGACCGGGCCGTGCGCGCCGGCGCGCACGTTGGTGGCGGTACGTGCGATGGTGCCGGTGACGCAAATCCCTCCGAAGATGCCGGAGGCGACGTTGGCCACGCCCTGCGCCACCAACTCGCAGTTGGAGCGGTGGCGCCGACCGGTCATGCCGTCGGCCACCACGGCGGAAAGCAGCGATTCGATCGAGCCCAGCAGGGTGAAGGCGATGGCGCTGGGCAGCACCTCCTGCAGCTTCGTAAGATCGAAGGACGGCAGGGCAGGCAGCGGCAGGCTCTCGGGAATCCCGCCGAAGGCTGAACCGATGGTGGGGACCTCGGCGCCGCTCAGCGCCGCCACTGCGGCGGCGGCGGCCACCGCGACCAGCATGCCGGGCCAGTGCGGCTGCAGGCGTTTCAGCCCGACGATGACGGCGATGGTGGCCAGCGCGAAGCCCAGGGTGACGAGATCCAGGCTGGGTAGGCTCTGCCACAGCACCGGCAGCTTCTCCAGCAGTGGCCCCGGCTCCGCCTGGGTCAGGGTCAGGCCCAGCAGGTGCTTGATCTGGCTGGCGAAGATGATGACGGCGATGCCGGCAGTGA
This sequence comes from Rhodospirillaceae bacterium N.6G, assembly GCA_046233115.1. GTDB lineage: Bacteria > Pseudomonadota > Alphaproteobacteria > Kiloniellales > JACOMY01 > JACOMY01. Next base: position 11,552 of record JBJXHM010000007.1, read on the forward strand.
AGCCGACCGTGACCGGATAGGGGATGAACTTGATATAGGCGCCGATCCGGAGCAGCCCGATCGCCGTCAGCATGATACCGGAGAGGATGGTGGCCAGGAACAGGCCGTCCATGCCGTGCTCGTGCACCGTGGCCGCCACCAGCACGATGAAGGCGCCGGCCGGTCCGCCGATCTGAAAGCGGCTGCCGCCCAGCAGCGAGACCAGGAAACCGCCGACGATGGCGGTGTAGAGCCCCTGTGCCGGCGAAGCGCCGGAGGCGATGGCGATTGCCATCGACAACGGCAGCGCCACGATGGCGACGGTGAGGCCGGCGACCGCGTCGTGGCGGAGCTGTGCCAGGCCATAGCCCTCGCGCAGCACGGTGACCAGCTTCGGCGTGAAGAGGTCGATGAAGCTGGGACCGCCAGTTTGCCGTGGGCCAGTTTGGCGAGGGGAGGACTGTCGGCGGGTGGGTGTTGCTGTCTTCATGGTCCCCGGCTGTCTCGTCGACAGACGGGTGGTTCCGCGGGCTCCTCCGGGACCGCCCCTGCCGATCTTGCTGCTGTCACGTCCGCGGCCGCTGCTCCGGTTCCTTAAGCCTGACGCCTCGCCCGAAGAACTGGCTCGGCTGGTTGTCGCCAATCAGCTCGATGCCGGCGCGGTCAAGCGCCTCGACGACCTTGATCAGGCTTTCGACGATGCCCCGGACCGTTCCCCCGCTTGCCTCCATGCGCTGGATGGTGGGCAGAGAGAGTCCGGCCAGCTCCGCCAGGGTCCGCTGGTCGATCCCCAGCAGCGCCCGGGCCGCTTTCATCTGTTGTCCGGTTATCATTCTTGCCTCTCCACGCCTTCATATTCCAGTATCCAATCTAAAGAATGATGTTTCATACATCAACACTCACACATGGCAGTGCTTCGCAGACAGCATAGGCCTGCCGGCGAAAGAGCCTTCTGTCGGTGCAGCGTGTCAGCTGGGGGCGGTCAGTCCGCGCTGTCTGGCCCGGCGGCCTTGGCCAGATGGACCGGCTGACCGTGCGGGGTCCGGTGATAGGCATCGACCCAGTCGGCCTTGCGGCCGGCCAGTTCCTCGGCGCCAGCCAGGCCGGCCTGCTGCACCACCTGCTCCAGCGCCTCGACGGCGGCGAGGTAATAGGCCTCGCGGGTGTCGGCCAGGCCGGCGGCCTCCTGGCGCTTGCGGGCGGCCCCCAGGGCCTGGGACCAGTCGGCGTTGGTAACGCGACCGGCTTCGATCAGGCTGTAGGCTAGGCCCAGCACCTCGGCCTCCCAGGCCTCGGCGAAAAGAGGCTCGTTATCGCGGGCCGGCAGCGGGGCGACGGCGGGCGCAACGGCGGGGTCAGGCCGGCTCAAGGTAGCTTTCCCAGAGGTCGAGGCAGACCTCGTCCTTGCTGTCGGCCGCTTCCGGCCAGAGGTCGGCCGCACGGATCTGCACGACATAGAGCGGCTGCGCCTCCTCCCGGCCGGAGGCGACGGCGTCGGGCAGAAGCTGGTTGCCGTAGCAGGCCTGGATCACGCCGGGCTTGCCGCGGGCGTAGCGCGGCAGCCGGGTATGGCCGGGGTAGCCGGCGGCGCGGGTGCGCACGCTCTGCCCGACGGCGAAAGCCGGGCTGCCGCCCGGCCGGCGCGGGTCGTGCGGATAGTGCGCCTTGCCGGCGATGTCTTCTGCCTTCAGTGGCGCTGACTCCGGCGCCTGCGACTGCTGCAGTGACCTGCCGGCCGCCAGTTCCTCCAGAGTCACAACTCCGGCGTCCAGGAAGGTCGCCTCGTAGGCCATGCACCACTGCTGGAAATAGCCCAGGCTCAAGTAGTCGACCGGCCGTGCACACTCACGAACATGGCGGAACCAGTCGAGCGACCAGCCCTCGGGCTTGGTCATGGCGGCGGCCATGGAGAACATCCGCGCCTCCCAGGGGGCGTGAAAAAACTCGTCCTCGTGACTACGGTCGACCGGGCCGAAGCCCTGGACCCCGCCCAGGTCGTGAACGCTGTCCATCAGGCTGCCTCCCCCGCTGTTACCCCCGCATTCTCCTCTGGGGCTGGCGGTGCGCCCGCCAGCGCGGTGCCGATCATGGCGTTGCGTGAGACCAGCGCGGCCAGGTCCGCCTCGTCCAGGCCTTCGGTGCCGGCCGGGCGCTGCGGCAGCACCAGGTAGCGGGTCTCCGAGGTGCTGTCCCAGACGCGGACCTTGACCGCCTCGTCCAGGACCACCCCGAACTCGGCCAGCACGGCGCGCGGCTCGCGCACCACGCGGGAGCGGTACTCGTTTGCCTTGTACCAGACCGGCGGCACGCCCAGGAGCGCCAGCGGATAGCAGGAGCAAAGGGTGCAGACCACAACGTTGTGAACCTCAGGTGTGTTCTCTAGGGCGACGATCTTGGCGGCGTGGCGGCCGACGAAGCCGAACTCGGCGACCGCGGCGGTGCCGTCTTCCAGCAGCCGCGCCTTGAAGGCGGGATCGGACCAGGCGCGCGCGACCACGGCGGCGCCGTTCCTCGGCCCCACCTGCTCGCTGTAGAGTTCGACCCAGGCGTCGACCGCGCCGCTGTCCAGATAGTTCTTGTCGACCAGCAGGCTCTCCAGGGCCTTGACCCGCAGTGCCGGGTCCGGCGGCAGGTGGCTGTGCATCTCGCGATGGATCTTGCCGAGGCGCTTGCTGTCGTGGCTTGGCATGGGGGTCCTCTCGTTTGCTCTGCCTGGCGATCTGCCTCGCAATTCTCCGCCGCCGGGCGCGCCAGCGCAAGAGCTAGGCGTCGCGCCAGCGCAAGAGCTGGGCGTCGCGCCAGCGCAAGAACTAGGCGTCGCGCCAGCGCAAGAGCTAGGCGCGGCCTTCCAGATCCTCCAGGGCAGCGGCCAGGCGGCAGAAGTCCTCGACGCTCAGGGTCTCGGCGCGCACGCTCTCCTCGATGCCGGCCGCATCCAGTAAGACGCGCGGGGCGGCGCCGAGCGACTTCAGGCTCTGGCGCAACATCTTGCGGCGCTGACCGAAGGCGGCGGCCGTGACCCGCTCCAGCGCGGCCAGCGATACCGGTGCCAGCGGCGTGCCGCGCGGTTCCAGAAGGACGACGCTGGAGGTGACCTTGGGCGGCGGGCGGAAGGCGCCGGGCGGTAGGTCGAAGCAGGGCTCGACCCGGCAGAGCCATTGGCTGATGACGCTGAGCCGGCCATAGGCGCCGTCGCGCGGCCGGGCCCAGAGCCGCTGCGCCACCTCCTTCTGGAACATGAGGGTCAGGCTCTCCAGGCAGCCGGGGTCCTCGGCCAGTGCTTCCAGCCAGGCCAGCAACAGCGGCGTGCCGACGTTGTAGGGCAGGTTGGCCACCAGCTTGCGTGGCGCCATCCCCAGGCGCCAGCTTTCCAGCTTTAGCGCGTCGGCCTCGATCACTTCCAGCCGGCCAGGGTAGGCGGCGGCCAGTTCTGCCAGTGCCTCCAGGCAGCGGGAATCCTTCTCCACCGCATAGACCTTGCGGCAGGGCGTCTCCAGCAGCGCCCGGGTGAGGCCGCCGGGGCCGGGGCCGATCTCGATCACGTCGCGGCCTTCCAGCGGGGCTGCGGCTGCGGCGATGCGCCGGGTGATGCCGGGGTCGAGCAGGAAGTGCTGGCCCAGACCCTTGCGGGCGCTGAGGCCATGCTGCTGGATGACCGCCGTCAGCGGCGGTAGGTCAGGCGCGGGCATGGCGCAGACTCAGGCAAGCATCTCCTCAGTTGCGCATCTCCACCGTCGCGATGCGGCGCAGGTCCTGCAGGTAGCGGCGGGCGCGGCGGTCGACCTGCTCGGTCAGCAAGCGCTCGCGCACGGCCGCGCGGTCGACGCCGCTGTCCTCGCGGGCACAGACGATGGCCAGGCCGATGCCGTTCGGCGCGCGGAAGAGGTCGCTGGCGCTGCCGATCGGCAGGCCGGTGGTGACGGTGCGCAGGTTCTGTGGCATGCGCGAGACCTCCAGCGGATCGGGCAGCGCCTCGACGGTGGCGTCGAAGTGCTTGGCGACGCCCTCGAAGGCCTCGCAGTCGCTCAGCGCCTTCTGCGCCTGGCTCGCGCGTCCGGCTGCCTGGTTCACGGCACTGCGGTTCTCGAAGTTGCGCACCGGGAAGGTCATCATCTTCACCGAGGCGGTCAGCAGCCGTTCCGGCGTCGGCCGCTCGTCGCGCAACAGCATGATGTAGATGCCGGTTGGCGTCACGATCGGCGGGGTCAGCTCGTGCGGATTGATCTTGGCCAGCGCATCCTCGATCTCCTGCGGCAGGCTGCCAGGGTCGACCCAGCCCATGTCGCCGCCGACCGAGGCGGTCGGCGCCTGCGAGAGCTGCCGGGCGAGCGCCGGGAAGCTGCCGCCACGCTTGATCTGCTCGATCACGCGGTCGGCCGTCTGCTGGACTTCTGCGGTCTCCGAGGGATTGTCGATCGGCAAGTAGATCTCCGCCAGCAAGCGCTGCGGTTCCCCCTGGCGGGCCTGGATGCGGGCGACAGCTTCGTTGATGTCCTCGTCGGTGACGATGACTCGTGGCAGGACCTCCTTGCGCAGGAGGGCGCGCCAGAGCAACTGGGCATGCACCTGGTCGACCAGATAGGCTGGCAGGATGCCTGCCTTCTCCAGCCGCGAACTCAGAGTCTCCCAGTTCATGCCGTTGCCCTGGGCGATCTGCTCCAGGGTCTTCTCCTCGTCCTCGGCGCTGACGGTGATGCCCAGGCGATCGGCCTCCTGGGTCTGCAGCTCCTCGTCGATCAGGGCCTGCTCCACCTGGTCGTAGAGGAACTCGCGGGCCTCCGGCGAATCCTCCAGGCCGGAGGAGACCAGTGCCAGCTTCAGCCGCATCTCCACCTCCAGCGCGGAGATCACCTGGTCGTTGACCATGATCGCCGGCTTCAGGGTGTTCATCTCCGCCGCCTGAAGCGGCTGCAGCAGCGCCGTCAAGGCAAGAGGAAGGAAGGCGAGGAAACGCAGGCGAAGGATCGGCGCAGGCATGTTTCGGGCAGGTCCAGACTATCGACAGGGTGCGTCGGCGGCCGAGACAGGCAAGCCAGGCCCCGCCCGCCATCGCAACGATCACCCTACCGCAGTCCGCCCGCGCCAGACCAGTGGCACTTCTGTGGCGAGACCCCTTGCAACGGCCCCGATGGGATCGGCGGGGCAAGACAGTTGGGTTTTCGGACGGTGTCATACAAGTATCCATTGCTCTCCCTATCCCTCTTCTCTAGCGTGCGGTTCAGTGGAAAGGCGCGGCCACGGGAGGGGTCGGCCGTGCCGGCATTGTATTCGAGCGACATTTGACCAGAGGCGCTGCTCCCGCGTGGTGACCGGAGTGCTGAGCCTCCCGAAAGGCGAGGGAACAGAACGATGGCAACGATCTACGGTACCAGCGGCGACGACACCGTCTTCGGCACCGACGCAAACGACACGATCTTCGGGCTGAGCGGCGCCGACTGGCTGGTCGGCCATGACGGCGAGGACCTCCTCTATGGTGGTCCCGGCAACAACAGGAGGCTGCAGGGCCACGAAGGCGCCGACACCCTCTTCGGGGGGAGTGGCGCCGATGCCAATCTCATTGGCGGAGACGGAGACTTTCCGGATACGCTTTTCGGTGACAGCGGCAACGACCAATTCCTGGCCGGCGGCAGCGGCGCCGACATGATTTATGGCGGCGTTGGCAATGACCAATTCCTGGCTGGCGGCGCCGGCGCTGACATGATTTATGGCGGCGCCGGCAACGACAGGATGCTGCAGGGCAACGAAGGCGCCGACACCCTCTTCGGGGGGAGTGGCGCCGATGCCAATCTCATAGGCGGAGACGGAGACTCTCCGGATGCAATTTTTGGTGGCAGCGGCAAAGACACTGACCTGCGCGGCGGCAGCGGCGCTGACGTGATTTATGGCGGTGCCGACAATGACAGTACCCTTTTCGGAAGCGCCCAGAACGACATCATTTTCGGCGGCAGCGGGAACGACCGGGTGCTGCGCGGGGGCGACGGCAGCGACACCATCTACGGCGGCAGCGGCGCCGACTACCACCTCGACGGCGAAACCGGCGACGATCTGATTTTCGGTGGCCAGGGGCGCGATAAGATGTTCGGCGGGGCCGGTGACGACACCTTCGTTGTCGGGAGTCAGGGCGAGTTTGCTGCCGGAGAGACCTTCAACGGCGGCACAGGGAACGACACGCTCTACCTGCTGAATGCAGTGCTGCCGGGCGACGTCAGGCTGGTCAGCGTCGAGACTGTTGTCAGCAGCTTCGATTCGATCGTCGGTACCGGCGGCAACGATACGCTCACCGGCAGCGGCGGCCTCAACCTAATCTTCGGCCTCAGCGGCGATGATCGCCTCTACGGGCTGAGCGGGGTGGACCGGCTCTATGGTGGCTCGGGGGGCGACGGCCCTCTGCTCGGCGGCACCGGCCAGGACCAAATCTTTGGCGGCGAGGGTGAGGACCGAAGTCTCTTTGGTGGCAATGGCAACGACGGCCTCTTCGGCGAGAGTGGCAATGACTTGGTCTACGGCGATCATGGTAATGACACCTTGTATGGCGGTTCCGGTGACGATACCGCCTTCGCGGGCAGCGGCAACGACAGTGTCTTCGGTGACGACGGAAGGGACCTACTCTATGGCGATCAGGGCAATGACAGCTTAGACAGCGGCGTTGGCGATGACACGGCTTTTGGTGGAGAAAGCCAAGACAGTATCTCCGGAGACGATGGGAACGACCTGATCTTTGGAGATCATGGTGATGACACCTTGCGAGGTGGCTCCGGTGACGATACCGCCTTCGCGGGCAGCGGCAACGACAGGGTCTTCGGCGCGAGCGGCAGTGACTTGGTCTACGGTGGAGAGGGACAAGACCGCTTGGTCGGCGGTGCTGACATAGATACAGCTTTCGGCGGTAGTAGTCACGATAGCATCTACGGGCGCGACGGCAGTGACACCCTCTCCGGAGGCAGTGATCAAGATATTTTGTTCGGCGCGAGCGGCAGCGACCTGCTCTATGGCGACCAGGGGCATGACAGCTTGCAGGCCGGGGCTGGCGACGACACAGCTTTCGGAGGTGTAGGCCAGGACAGTATCTCCGGTGGCAGTGGCAGCGACCTGATCCGTGGAGATCAGGGCAATGACATCGTGCGTGGCGGCTCCGGTGATGACACCGCCTTCGCCGGCAGCGGTCTTGACACTGTCTTCGGTGACGGCGGCAACGACCTTGTCTATGGGGAAAGCGGCTTAGACAGGCTGTTCGGCGGTGAGGACGATGACACCCTCTTTGGCCGCAGTGATCAAGATTCCTTGTACGGCGCGAGCGGCAGCGATCTGGTGGTGGGGGACAGCGGCGCCGATCGTCTCGACGGCGGGTCGGGAACGGATACGGCCGAGGGCGGAGCCGGCAACGACACCTTCGTGGTCGATACCCTGACGGATGTGGTGGTGGCCGCCTCGGGCGGCGGCAGCGACCTGCTGATCTCCGAGGCGACCGATTACAGCCTCGCCGGCGGGTCCGGGAGCGAGATCGAGAGGGCGAAGATCGCCGAGAGCGCCGGTGCTGCCGGTCTCAGCGGCTCCAACCGGGACGATACTCTGACCGGTAACAGTTCCGACAACAGCCTTTCCGGGGGCAGCGGCAACGACCTGCTGATCGGGCGCAGCGGCAGCGACACCCTGGCCGGTGGGTCCGGTGACGACCGCTTCCGCTTCTCTGCCGGGGACGGCCCCCTCGACATCATCCTCGAGGCCGGCGGCGAGGGCTCCGATACGGTGCTTACCAGCCGGGACTTCACCTTGAACGATGGCGCCTCGGTGGAGCGTCTGCGTCTGCTCGGAAGCAACGACCTGACCCTGGTGGCGAACGAGATCGACAATGTGGTCTTCGGCAACTCGGGCAGGAACGCTCTCTATGGCGGAAGCGGCAGCGATACGTTGCGCGGTGATGCTCGACGGGATGCGCTCTTCGGCGACTCCGGCGACGACATCCTGAGGGGCGAGAGCGGTGACGATCTTGGCCTTTTCGGCGGCGACGGCAGCGACATCGTGCGCGGCCAGAGCGGTGACGACAGCCTGCTGGCCGGTGACAGCGGCGATGACATCCTCTCCAGTGCCGAGGGTGATGATATCCAGGTCTTCGGCGGCAGCGGAGAGGACCAGCTCTATGCGCAGGATGGGAACGACAGCGGCTTCTATGGCGGCGAGGGGGCAGACCGGATCTTCGGAGGCCAGGGAGATGAGCGCTCCCTCTTCGGCGATGCCGGCGATGACCAGATCCGAGGCAACGCCGGCCACGACCGCTCGCTGCTGGGCGGTAGCGGTGACGACCAGATCCTGGGGAATGGCGGCGACGATAGTGTCCTGCTTGGCGGGTCCGGGGCGGACCGCATCAACGGCGGTGCGGGCGAGGATCGGACGCTCCTGGGCGAGGCTGGCGACGACCGGATCAACGCGGGCTCCGGCAACGACGTCTCATTGCTGGGCGGTCTGGGTGCCGATAGACTCTTCGCGGCCTCGGGAGCCGACAGTCTCCTCTTCGGGGGACGTGGCGTCGATTCGCTGTTTGGAGCCGACGGCGACGACAGTGCCTTTTACGGCGGTACCGGCAGTGACCGGATCGAGGGTGGCAGCGGCCTCGACCGCGGCTTCTACGGCGACAAGGGCGGCGACCGGATCTATGGCGGTAGCGGCGACGACGGCGCCCTCTTTGGCGGCTCCGGCGACGATCGAGTCTACGGCGGGGTCGGGAATGACTCCGATCTCTACGGCGACAGCGGCAGCGACCTGCTCTATGGCGAACAGGGGAATGACACCCTGCGGGCCGGGGCTGGCGACGATACCGCTGTCGGCGGCCAGGGCGACGACAATGTCGAGGGCGGCAGCGGCAGCGATCTGCTGGTGGGGAACAGCGGTGACGACCGTCTGGATGGCGGGTCGGGGACCGATACGGCCGAGGGCGGAGCCGGCAACGACACCTTCGTGGTCGATACCCTGACGGATGTGGTGGTGGCCGCCTCGGGCGGCGGCAGCGACCTGCTGATCTCCGAGGCGACCGATTACAGCCTCGCCGGCGGGTCCGGGAGCGAGATCGAGAGGGCGAAGATCGCCGAGAGCGCCGGTGCTGCCGGTCTCAGCGGCTCCAACCGGGACGATACTCTGACCGGCAACAGTTCCGACAACAGCCTTTCCGGGGGCAGCGGCAACGACCTGCTGATCGGGCGCAGCGGCAGCGACACCCTGGCCGGCGGGTCCGGTGACGACCGCTTCCGCTTCTCTGCCGGGGACGGCCCCCTCGACATCATCCTCGAGGCCGGCGGCGAGGGCTCCGACACGGTGCTTACCAGCCGGGACTTCACCTTGAACGATGGCGCCTCGGTGGAGCGTCTGCGTCTGCTCGGAAGCAACGACCTGACCCTGGTGGCGAACGAGACCGACAATGCCCTGTTCGGCAACTCGGGCAGGAACGCTCTCTATGGCGGAAGCGGCAGCGACACCTTTCGCGGTGGCGCCGGCCGGGACAAGCTCTTCGGCGGTTCCGGTGGCGATATCCTGAGGGGCGAGAGCGGCGACGACCTCAGCCTTTTCGGCGGCGACGGTAGCGACATCGTGCGCGGCCAGACCGGCGACGACAGCCTGCTGGTTGGCGGCAGCGGCGATGACAGCCTCTTCGGTGCCCAGGGCAATGACAGCGGGGTCTTCGGCGGCAGCGGAGAGGACCTGCTCTATGCGCAGGATGGGAACGACAGCGGCTTCTATGGCGGCGAGGGGGCAGACCGGATCTTCGGAGGCCAAGGAGATGAGCGCTCCCTCTTCGGCGATGCCGGCGATGACCAGATCCGAGGCAACGCCGGCCACGACCGCTCGCTGCTGGGCGGTAGCGGTGACGACCAGATCCTGGGGAATGGCGGTGACGACAGTGCGCTGCTTGGAGGGTCCGGGGCGGACAGCATCAACGGCGGTGCGGGCGAGGATCGGACGCTCCTGGGCGAGGCCGGCGACGATCGGATCAACGCGGGCTCCGGCAACGACGTCTCATTGCTGGGTGGTCTGGGCGCCGATAGCCTCTTCGCGGCCTCGGGAGCCGACAGTCTCCTCTTCGGGGGGCGTGGCGTCGATTCGCTGTTCGGAGCCGACGGTGACGACAGTGCCTTTTACGGCGGTACCGGCAGTGACCGGATTGAGGGTGGCAGTGGCCTTGACCGAGGCTTCTACGGCGACAATGGCGGCGACCGGATCTATGGCGGCAGCGGCGACGACCGCGCGCTCTTCGGTGGCTCCGGCGACGATCGAGTCTACGGCGGGGTCGGGAATGACTCCGATCTCTACGGTGGCTCGGGTGCCGACGGTCTCTATGGCGGCAGCGGCAACGACGTGCTGGTTTTCACCGCGACCGAGAGCCAGAACGGTATCTACGACCGCTTCGACGGCGGCAGCGGCTTCGACCGGCTGACCATCCGCATGGAGGAGGGGGCGACCCTGCCGCGCGAGCAGGACGTCACCGCCATCGAGTCGGTGGAGATCTTCGCGCCGCAAGGTGTGAACCCCGACGACAGGCTGAGCGGCTTTGCCAACGACGACACGATATGGGGCTACAGCGGATCCGACTGGCTCGATGGCCGGGACGGCGGGGACACGCTCTTTGGCGGCTCGGGCGACGAGATCAAGCTGCAGGGCGGCTCGGGCGATGACCGCCTCTACGGTGGCCGCGGCGACGACCTGAAGTTGCTGGGCCAGGACGGGCAGGACCGGGTCTACGGCGGAGCCGGGCATGATAGCTCGCTCTTCGGCGGCAGCGGTGAGGACAGCCTCTTCGGCGACGCAGGCCATGACGTCAGCCTGGACGGCGGCAGCGGAAGCGACCGGCTCTTTGGCGGTTTCGACGACGACACGCAGCTCTTCGGCGGCGAGGCGGGCGACAGGCTCTATGGCGGCGGCGGCGATGACTCCCTGCTCTACGGTGCCGGCGGCGACGACCGGCTCTACGGCGGCAGTGGCCACGACCGCGGCCTCTTCGGCGCCAGCAGCGCCGACCGGGTCTACGGCGGGGCCGGCAGTGATGCCCTCTATGGCGATCGCGGCGACGATACGCTCGTGGGCGGCAGTGGTCATGACAGCCTCTTCGGCGGCGAGGGTAGCGACAGCCTCGCGGTGGGGTCGGGCGACCAGCTCACCGGCGGCTCCGGCGGTGACGCCTTCCACTTCGATGGCACCACGCTTGGTCTCGGCGGCGCGGCGCAGCCGACCATCGTCGATTTCGACGGTGCCGAGGGCGACAAGCTGGTCTTCGCCACCGGGCTCGAGGTCGGTAGCTTCACCTACCGGGAGAGCGCTGCCTTCACCGGCGGCGGAGACAGCGAAGCCCGCTTCAACGAGGTGGCGGGCCGGCTTGAGGTTGACCAGGACGGCGACGGCGCGGCCGACCAGCAGGTCGTGCTGGACGGCGTCAGCCTGGCCGCCCAGCTCTCGGTCGGGGATTTCCTCTGGCTCTAGCCGAAACCCCCGCGGGGGGAGCGCGTTCCAAGCACGCGCGGCAGGCGCTTGCCGCCGGCTAGCGGCAGGTGGATAAGTGGGGGCCTCTGTTCGATGGAGGCCTCCATGATCAAGACCAGACTGACCTCGGCCCTGGGGATCACGCATCCCGTCCTGCTGGCACCGATGGACCGGATCGCCGGCGGGGCGCTCGCCGCTGCGGTGTCGGCGGCCGGCGGGCTGGGCCTGATCGGCGGTGGCTACGGCCAGGCGGCCTGGCTGGAGCAGGCCTTCGAGGAGGCCGGGAACCAGCCGGTGGGAGCCGGCTTCATCACCTGGTCGCTGGCCCGCCAGCCGGAACTCCTGGACCTGGTCCTGGCCCGCAAGCCGCGTGCGGTCATGTTTTCCTTCGGCGAGGCCGGTGAGTTCGTGGCGCGCTGCAAGGCGGCCGGCGTGCCCAGCCTCTGGCAGGTGCAGCGGCTGGAGCAGGCACGCCGGGCGCTCGAGGTGGGTACCGAGATCATCGTGGTGCAGGGCCAGGAGGCCGGCGGCCACGGCATGGACCGCGGCCTCGTGAGCCTGCTGCCGGCAGTCCGCGACCTGGCGGGGCCGGAGCAGGTCCTGGTCGCCGCCGGGGGCATCGCCGACGGGCGCGGCCTGGCAGCGGCCCTCATGCTGGGCGCCGACGGGGTCATGCTGGGCACCCGCTTCTGGGCGGCGGAAGAGGCGAGCGGTCCGGCCAGTGCCAAGGCCCGCCTGGTCTCGACCGGCGGCGACGAGACCCTGCGCACCAAGGTCTTCGACATCGCACGCGACGTGGACTGGCCCTGGCACTACAGCGGCCGCGTCCTGGGCAACGCCTTCTCCGAGCGCTGGCACGGCGACATCGAGGGCCTGAAACGCGAGGCCGAGGCCGAGCGCAGCCGCTACGACGCCGCGGCCGAGGAAGACTATTCCGTGCGCGTGGTGATCGGTGGCGAGGCCGTCGACCTGATCCACGCGGTGAAGCCGGCAGCGGCCATCGTCGAGGAGACGGTGGCCGGGGCGGAGGCGCTTCTCGGTGCTGCCGGGGACTTCCTCGGCTGAGGGTGTGTGTCCTGGCTAGGGCAGCTGGGCCGTGATCTCCAGGTCGGGCTTGCCGGCCTTGCGCACCTTGGCCAGCGATCGTTCGTCGAGGCGGGGCGTCAGGATGATCTGACCCGCACCGCACCAGGCCGCGACCAGGGCCTTCAGCGCTGCCGGCTCGGCGAGCGGACAGGCCAGCAGCGCCCGGGCCTGCTCGGGCCAGGGCTCTGGAGCGGGGATGTCGGCGGCCGGGTGCGGGAGCGGCCCGCCGCCCTGCCGCAGCAGGGACTGCCAGGCGACCAGCTCCAGGCCTTCGGGGCGCTTGGCGGTGCCGCCGCCGCGCAGCAGCGGGGTGATCAGACGCTTCCAGAGGCCGAGTTGGCTGGCCATGGGCATGACGATCAGGCGGCAGGTTTCTTGGTGGGGGGCACCGACCTCGGCCAGTGCGCGGGCGCGCTCGAAGACGCTGGCGAGGTCCAGGGTGACCAGGGCGGCCGGCTGCTCCGTCTCGGCCCAGTCGTGCAGCTGCGCCATCGCCCGGCGCGGGTCGACCAGGGCGGCCCGGCCGCCGGCCAGCCAGACGGCGAGGAGCGCGACCACCGCACCCGGCAGGTTCGGCAGCAGGATGCCGATCGGCCGCTCCTCCGCCAGGCCGAGCGCCCGCAGGCCGATGGCGGCGGCCCCGGCCTCCTGCCAGATCGCCCGGCGCGACCAGCTCCGCTCCAGGAAGGTGAGGAAGGGGGCGCTGTCCTCGGCCCCTGCGGCCAGCGCCGCCAGCGGCCCGCTGCTCACCCGGTCAGCACCAGGTGCATGATGCGCGAGAAATAGGCGATCTCGACGCTCTCCACGCGGAAGCCGGCCTCGGCGAAGAGCGCGGCCAGGTCCTGGCGCACGTAGTCGGCGTAGTAGGGCTCGTGGAAGGCCACTGGGAAGTACTCCAGCAGGCCGTCGTAGGCCGGCACGTCACCGCTCTGGATCGAATCCACCAGCACGAAGCTGCCGCCGGGCTTCAAGACCCGCGCGGCCTCGGCCACCACCTGGGCCCGCACCTTGCGTGGCAGCTCGTGGAAGAGGAAGACGGCGGTGACCGCGTCCAGGCTGTTTGCCGCCAGTGGCAGGTCCTCGGCGGCGGCCTGCAGCAGGCGCCAGCGCCGATAGGGGGCGAGTCGGTGCGCGGCCTCTTCCAGGTAGGGCTGGGAGAGGTCGAGCCCGAGCACGCCGAGCCGCGGGTAGGCCTGCTTGACGAAGGGCAGCAGGCCGCCCGAACCGCAGCCCAGGTCGAGCAGGCGCTTCTCCTCCCGCCGGCCGCCGCGCAGGGCCTTCGCCAGCGGCACCAGCGCCTGGCGGCGCATGGCGTCGGCACCGCCGGTGAAGAGCACCTCCACCTGATGGTCGTAGCGTCGGGCCGAGTCCCGCGACAGCCAGCCGTCGCTCTGGAAGTGGAAGTTCTGCTGGTAGTAGCGCGGCAGGCCCGGCCGGGCGCCCTGCTCGAAGACCTCGTTGCCGGCACCGCTGTGGCGACGCCGCTCCACCGCCGGCAGGTCGGCGAAGAAGCCGGTGGCCCCGGCCAGCGCCGAGATCGGCCGGCGCAGCAGGTCGCCGGGGAGCGGGTAGAAGCCACGCTCCACGTTCTCCAGGTCGCGCGCGAAGAGCCGCCTGAGGTCGGCCAGGATCTCCGCCGTCTCTGGCAGCGGCGCCTCGATCGGGCTGGCCGGCCGCACCGGCCGGGTCAGGCGCGCCGAGAGCCACTTCTGGCCGAGAAAGAGGCCGCTGCTGGCTGCCTGGCTCATGCGGTAGGCACGGCGCTCCAGCGGTCCCAGATGGCCCCGCTTCTTCCGGACCTCCACGTCCGCCGCCGCATTGGTGGTGTCGCTCATGGCAAAGAGGGTGGTGCCGCACCCCGCCGCGGTCAATGTCTTCCGCGCCAAGGCCTTGCGGCACAGGGTCCGCAGCGGCGCGCGCGCCCTTGCCTTGCGGTGCCGCTTTGTGGTCCCTCTCGGCCCGCGGACGAGAACCGCGGACGGCGGGTGCCAGGACGGAGGGTGACGATGGCGGGGCTGAAGACGATCGAGAGCTTGGACAAGGCACTGGGCGGACTGGCGGGCAAGCGCCTGCTGGTGCGCGTCGACCTGAACGTGCCGGTGAGCGATGGCAAGGTGACCGACGCGACCCGGATCGAGCGCTCGCTGCCGACCCTGAAGCGGCTGAGCGCGGCCGGTGCCAAGGTGATCCTGCTCTCCCACTTCGGCCGTCCCAAGGGCAAGCCGGTCGCCGAGATGAGCCTGAAGCCGATCGCCGAGGCGCTCTCGGCTGCGATCGGCAAGCCGGTCGCCTTCGCCACCGACTGCATCGGCCCGACCGCCGAGAGCGTCGTCGCCGGTCTTGGCGACGGCGACCTCGCGATGCTGGAGAACCTGCGCTTCCATCCGGGCGAGGAGAAGAACGACCCCGAGTTTGCGGCCGCGCTGGCGGCTCTGGGCGAGGGCTACGTGAACGACGCCTTCTCCGCCGCCCACCGCGCGCACGCCTCGACCGAGGGCCTGGCGCATCACCTGCCGGCGGCGGCGGGCCTCTTGATGCAGGAGGAGATCGAGCACCTCTCGCAGGCGCTGGAGGTGCCGACCCGCCCGGTGGTGGCCATCGTCGGCGGCGCCAAGGTCTCGACCAAGCTGGAGCTGCTGGGCAACCTGATCGAGAAGGTCGATGTGCTGGTGATCGGCGGCGGCATGGCCAACACCTTCCTGCACGCCCGCGGCGTCGAGGTCGGCGCCTCGCTCTGCGAGCGCGACCTGGCCGAGACCGCGGCCAAGATCGACAAGGCCGCCGAGGCCGCCGGCTGCCGTATCCTGCTGCCGGCCGATGCCGTGGTCGCAGCCAAGCTGGAGAGCGGTGCCGCGGCCGAGACCGTACCGCTGGACGCGATTCCTGCAGACCAGATGATCCTGGACGTCGGTCCTGCCAGCATCGCCGAGGTCGAATCCGCGCTGGAGGAGGCCAAGACCCTGGTCTGGAACGGCCCGCTCGGCGCCTTCGAGTTCCCGCCCTTCGACCGCGCCACCATGGCGGTCGCCGCCAAGGTCGTGGCGCTGACCGAGGCCGGCAAGCTGCTGTCGGTCGCCGGCGGCGGCGACACCGTTGCGGCCCTGGTCCAGGCTGGTGCGGCGGAGAAGTTGAGCTACGTCTCGACCGCCGGCGGCGCCTTCCTGGAGTGGATGGAAGGCAAGACTCTACCGGGCGTCGCCGCCCTGATGGATTGATGCCAGCAAGCAGTGAGCATCGCTCACTGCTTCGCACCGGCCCGCTCCCCTTCCCGACCACCCAATAGGATACTGGCGTGGGTGGTCGGGAGGGGGAGCGGGCCGGTGCCGCCCCTTATCGAAGCGCCAAGCGCTTCGAAATAATACCAAACTCCGGAACATTCCGACTCTGCAGCGATGATTTATCAAACCGTCATCGGACGGTGATCAGGGCGTTACCTCTTGCGACGAGGCTCCGCGCTCTTCACCTATCCCCGTCTGATGAGGATCTAGCCATGAGCTCCTTCCGTCCTTCGCGGCGCGGCCTGCTGCGCGGTGCCGCCGGCTCTGCCCTGCTGCTGTCCGGCGGCTTCGCGCTGCCGGCGATCTCGCGTGCGGCCGACCGCCCGCAGATCAGCCACGGCCTGCAGTCCGGTGACGTCACCGCCGACAGCGCCGTGCTCTGGGCCCGCGTCGACCGCCCGGCCGATCTCTTGATCGAGGTGGCGACGACCGAGTCCTTCAAGGACGCCCGCCGCCTGCCGCCGCTGCACGCCCTGCCGACGCGCGGCCAGGCCGCGAAGCTGCTGGTCGAGGGCCTGCCGGCCGACCAGGAGATCTTCTATCGCGTGACCCCGCGCAGCCTGGAGGAGGTCACCCTGCTGGGCGAGCCGCAGGTCGGCCGCCTGCGCACCGCGCCCTCCGGCCTGCGTAAGGTCTCCTTCGTGTGGAGCGGCGACGTCGCCGGCCAGGGCTGGGGCATCGACACCGACCGCGGCGGCATGACCGTCTTCGCCAAGATGGCCGGCCACAACCCCGACTTCTTCCTGCACAACGGCGACACCATCTATGCCGACGGCCCGCTGAAGGAGAGCGTGGAGCTGGCCGACGGGACCCTCTGGAAGAACCTGGTGACGCCGGAGAAGGCCAAGGTCGCCGAGACCCTGGACGAGTTCCGCGGCGCCTATCTCTATAACCTGCTGGATGCCAACGTTCAGGCCTTCAACGCCCAGGTGCCGATCTTCGTGCAGTGGGACGACCACGAGGTCTGCAACAACTGGTATCCGAGCGAGATCCTGACCGACGAGCGCTACTCCGAGCGTTCGGTCAACCGCCTGGCCGCACGTTCGGCCCAGGCCTTCCACGAGATGTTCCCGCTGGCCAGCCAGCAGGTCGAGCCCTATCGCGTCTACCGGAAGATCCCCTACGGGCCGCTGGTTGACGTCTTCGTGCTCGACATGCGCAGCTATCGCGGCGTGAACGGCCCCAACCGCGAGACCGAGGCCGGTCCCAACACCGCCTTCCTGGGTGCGGAGCAGCTGGCCTGGCTGAAGCGGGAACTGGCCAACTCCAAGGCCGTATGGAAGGTGATCCAGGCCGACATGCCGATCGGCCTGCAGGTCAAGGACGGCAAGGGCGACCCGCAGCACTACGAGAACGGCGCCAACGGCGACGGCCCGGCGCTGGGCCGCGAGCTGGAGATCGCCGATCTGCTGCGCTTCATCAAGGCGGCCGGCATCGCCAACACGGTCTGGCTCACCGCCGACGTGCACTACACCGCCGCGCACTACTACAACCCCGAAAAGGCGCAGTTCCAGGACTTCGAGCCCTTCTGGGAGTTCGTGACCGGCCCGCTGCACGCCGGCACCTTCGGCCCCAACGAGCTGGACAACACCTTTGGCCCGGAGGTGCGCTACCAGAAGGCCCCGACGCCGGAGCAGGGCGCCAACCTGCCGCCGTCGGAAGGCCTGCAGTTCTTCGGTCAGGTCGAGATCGATCCGGCGAGCGGTATCATGACCGTGACCCTGCGCGACGTTGCCGACCAGGCGCTCTGGTCCGTCGATCTGGAGCCCAAGCGCGGTTAAAGCTGCCGGTGGGGGGTGGCTTCGCCGCCGCCCCCCTACAGCACCGGCCGTAGGGCCAGCCAGACGGCGAGAACGGCACCGCCGATCAGCACCGACAGGAAGAGCCGGCGGGTCACCAGGAAGGCGATGACACAGATCGCGGCGGCCAGCAGCCGTGCGGCCAGCGGCGTCTCCGTCAGCGGACCGATCGGCAGCAGGATCATGCGGGTGATCAGGCCGGCCAGCAGGGCATAGGCAACCGCCGCCATCCAGGCGAAGAGGGCGCTGTCGGGATTGATCCGGCCGGAGAAGAGCACGCCGATGCCGCGCCAGAAGTAGGTCGCGGCCGCGGCCACGGCCAGCACCAGAAGCGGCCAGTACCAGGTCTCCTGCATCGGCTAGGTCTTGCCCCGCCCGGTGAGGAAGAAGGCGATGGTGCCGCCGACCAGCCCGGTCAGGATCAGGCTCCAGTCCGGCGACAGCAGGAAGAAGATCGGCCCGAGGACGGCGCCGGCGGCCAGCGCCGTCACCTTGCGCTTGCCGCGCAGGTCCTCGAGGAAAAGGACCGTGAAGTAGAGCGGGGTCAGGAACACCAGGCTCAGGGTCACTGGTTTGGGCAGCACTTCGGGCAGCAGATAGCCGATCGCCGTGCCGACCATGGTGGTCATCCACAGCACCAGGGTGAAGCCCTGGAAGAAGGGCAAGCGCTGCGACACCGGTAGGTTTGGCCCGACCCGCATGGTCACCGCCCAGCCGGTCAGAGCGATGAAGTGTGCCGAAAGATAGAATTGGCTGCGCTTCACCCCGGAATGGCGCATCAGCGGCACCAGGGTCATCACCATAGGCAGCAGGCGGGTGGCGCTGGCGCTGACCGCCAGCGCGATCACCAGCAGTCCTGCCCCCAGCCCGTAGAGCTCGACCATGGCCACTTGGCCCGGCAGCGCCCAGGTGGTCGCCGTGGAGATCAGGCCGTGCCAGAGGGTGAGGCCTGACTCGCGCACCAGCGCGCCGAAGCCGAGGAAGCTCGCGCCGATGGCGAGCGCCGGGGCGCCGGCGGCTTCGCGAAAGCCGCCGCGGAAGGCGGCGCGTTCGTTTGGGAAAGAGAGAGGTCGCTTCATGTCGGTCGAACAAAAGGCTAGCCGGCCCGGCGCCGTGCCGCCAGGGCCAAGCCGGGAATAGCTGACTTGCAGTCGCGTAGGCGATGGGGGGCGGAGGCGGGGGAAAGGATCGTTCCTGATAACTCCACAATTGCCTCCTACATTTGATCTGACGCGGCCTGGCAATAGGCCGGAGTCCGCCGGTGAAACTCCGCAGGGGTGAGATGGACGACGACTTTGACCTCATTGCACCGCAGCGCTTCGGCTACGGGCGCAAGCCGGACCAAGCGCCGCCGCAGGACCGGCAGAGCTTGCTGGACCAGGTACCGGCCGGTGCCGCCGGCAAGGCCGGCTTCGTGGCGAGCGACTCGAAGAGCCGCATTCGCCAGCTCAGGGACATCACCCTGCGGCTGCGCGAGGCGCGTAAGGTCAAGGACGGCGACAGGATCCTCGCCGTCAGGCACGAACGGGTCAGCTTCATGCGCAACGCCTACGTTCCGGAGGCGCACGAGCGGGTGCTCTGGAGCGTGCTACAGCCGGACGGCTTCTACGAGCGCCTGGCCTTCTTCTGGAGCGACCACTTCACCGTCTCCGTCGCCAAGGCCTCGCTCCGGGCCCTGGTCGCGCCCTATGAGGCGGAGGCGATCCGCCCCTTCATCGCCGGCGACTTCCGCGCGCTGCTGCGTTCCGCCGTGTTGCATCCGGTCATGCAGCTCTATCTCGACCAGAACCGTTCGGTCGGTCCGGGCTCGCCCATGGGGCTGCGCAGCAAACGCGGCCTGAACGAGAACCTGGGCCGTGAAGTCATCGAACTGCACACCCTGGGCGTTGGCGGTGCCTATAGCCAGGACGACGTACGCCAGTTTGCGACCCTGCTGACCGGGGTGACGGTCGACGAGGACGAGGGCGTCAGCACCTTCGACCCCGACCTCTCGGAGCCGGGGACCATGACCGTGCTGGGACGGCGCTACGGCGGCGACCCGGCCGGCCTGGCCGCAGTGCTGCAAGCGCTGGACGATCTGGCGCGCCACCCCGCCACCGCCCGGCACCTGGCCTGGAAGCTGGCCGTGCACTTCCTCGCTGACGAGCCGCCGGACGCGGTGGTGCAGCATCTGGCGGAGACCTATCTCGACAACGATACCGCGCTGATGCCGGTCTACCGTGCGCTGCTGGAGCATCCGGCGAGTTGGCAGACCTACGGCCGGAAGGTGCGCCAGCCCTTCGACTACCTGGTGTCCGCGCTGCGCGTCGCCCTGCCGCCCGGCAGGGAGCGGCAGGCGGCCCGGCCCAGGCACAAGGCCTTCGAGACCAAGGACGGCACGATGAGCACCGATCCGCTGCCGGGGCACTATCCGCTGACCCTGGCGCCGCTCAACGCGATGGGGCAGTTGCCGTGGTCGGCGCCCGGACCCAACGGCTGGCCGGAGGTGGCCGACGCCTGGATCTCGCCGCAGGGCCTGACCGAGCGCATCGCCTTCGCCGACCGCCTGGCCGGAGGCCCGCTGCGGAAGACCTCGCCGCAAGAGCTCTTCGACGAGGCCTTCGGACCGCTCTCGCCGGATCGTCTGGCCCTCCTGATGCAGGAGACCACCAGGGCGCAGGAGGCGACGGTCCTGCTGCTCGCCAGTCCCGAGTTCCAGAGGAGATAGGCCCATGGCGAGGCTTTTCACCGAAACGCGGGCGACCTTGTCACGACGCGGTTTTCTCAGAGGGAGCCAGGCGCTGCTGCTGAGCTCGGCGCTGCTTTCGCCCTCGCTGGTCTGGGCCTCGGCCCCCGGCGACCGGCGACTGGTCGTCATCATCCTGCGCGGCGCCCTGGACGGCCTTGACCTGCTGCGGCCCTACGAGGACCCGACCTGGCAGGCGCTGCGCCCCAGCCTTTCGGCTTCGGTCGGCAAGGACCCCCTCGAGCTTGCGCCGGGCTTCGCCCTCAATCCGGCGCTGGAGGCTCTGCTGCCGCTCTGGCAGGCGGAGGAACTGGCCTTTGCGCCGGCGGTCGCCACGCCCTACCGGGACAAGCGCAGCCACTTCGAGGGACAGGACATCCTGGAGATGGGGACGGCGACCGCCAGCGAACTGGAGGACGGCTGGCTGAACCGGGCGATCGACCTGCTGCCGAAGGGACAGCAGAAGGGCTATGCCGTGGCGGTCGGCCAGGAACGCATGCTGTTGCTGCGCGGGCCGGCGCCGGCGCTGTTCTGGTCGCCGAGCAACGACCTGCGCGAGGACGAAGCAGGCGAGTCGCTGCTGGAGGCGCTCTACGGCGGGGATCCGCTATTCGCCAAGGCCTACGAGGCCGCCGTCACCGCCGACGTGGTGACCGACGCGCTGAGCGACGGGCTGGTCTCACGCAAGGCCACGCCCCAGGCCAGCGCCGAACTGGCCGCAGAGATGCTGAAGGGCGATGCGCGGGTCGTCGGCCTGTCGCTTCCCGGCTGGGACACCCATGCCGCCCAGGCTCCGGCGCTCAGACGCAGGCTGAAGCAGCTCGCCGACGTCCTCATCACCCTGCGCGATGACCTGGGCGAGGCGGTCTGGGGCCAGACCGTGGTTATGACCCTGACCGAATTCGGACGCACCGTGGCCGAGAACGGCACCCGCGGTACCGACCACGGCACCGGCGGCGTCACCCTGCTCGCCGGTGGCGGCTTCCGCGGCGGCCGGCTCTACGGTGATTGGCCGGGCCTGGGCGAGGGCGACCTCTACCAGGGGCGCGACCTGCTGCCGACGCAGGACATCCGCCTCTACCCTGCCCATGTGCTGCGCGCCGGCTTCGGCCTTTCCGCCGCCGACCTCTCCGGCAGGGTCTTCCCCGGCTTGGATCTGACGCCGGACCCAGGCTTCCTCTGACCGCGCACCGGCGCGCCTCTCACGCGACTGCGCGCATTGGTCGGATATCTGTCGACTTGCAATCGCGGCCCGCTACCGCGAGGCTGTCAGTCGAGACAGCCGGGCGATGACCGGGGGAAGTGCGCGGGGCGCGATGAAGGAAACGCTGTTCGGATTCGTCTGGGCCTACAGCAAGCGCCAGCAGCTCATGATCCTGGCGATCACCTGCCTGTCCTTTCCGCTGGTCTACCTCATCCTCGAGGTGCCCAAGCAGATCATCAACGGCGCCATCGAGGGCCACAGGTTCCCGGTCGACTTCCTGGGCTTCGAGCTGCAGCAGATCGACTATCTGCTGCTACTCTCGGCCGGCTTCCTGCTGTTGATCGTGCTGAACAACGGGGTCAAGTTCGTCCTCAACCTCTACAAGGGTATCGTCGGCGAGCGCATGCTGCGCCGCCTGCGCTACCAGCTCTACGAGGCGGCGCTGCGCTTCCGGCCGCGGGTCTTCCGCCGCACCAGCGGCGACCAGCTGATTCCGATGATCACCTCGGAGGTGGAAGACCTGGGCCACTTCGTCTCCGAGGCGGTGGCCACGCCCGCCTTCCAGGGCGGTTCGCTGGTGGTCTACATCGGCTTCATCTTCGTCCAGAACGTCTGGCTGGGACTGGTGGCGGTTGCGCTCTACCCGCTGCAGGCCTGGCTGATCCCGCACCTGCAGCGCCAGGTCTCGCTGCTGGCGCGCGACCGGGTCCGCAACCTCAGGGTGATGGCCGATAAGGTCGGCAGCAGCGTCGCCGGGGCGGAGAGCCTGCACGTCGACGCCACCCGCGCCCACCACCTGGCCGACTTCTCCGACCGGTTGCACGAGAACTATTTCATCCGGCTGAAAATCTACAAGAAGAAGTACCTGATCAAGTTCCTGAACAATTTTATGAACCAGATGCCGCCCTTCGTCTTTTACGCGGTGGGCGGATACTTCGTGATCGAGGGGGAGCTGACGATCGGTGCATTGGTCGCCTCGATCTCCGCCTACCAGGACATCTCCGGTCCCTGGAAGGACCTGCTGGGCTACTATCAGCGCTACGCCATGTCGGCGATCAAGTACACCACCATCGTCGAGAACTTCGGGCCACAGGACCGCTTCCCCGAGAACCGCTTCCTGACCGAGGACGCTGGCAAGGAAGGTGAGCCGAAGGCGCTGCCGGTAACCCTGGAGGAGGTCGCGCTCGAATCGAACAGCGGTGCCGAGCTGCGCGGCATCACCTGCTCGGTCGAGGCGGGCGGCAGCCTGGGGCTGGTCGGCAACGATGAGAGCGGCCGCGGGGAACTGTTGCAGGCGATCGCCGGCCTGGTACCGCTGACGCACGGGCGCATCCTGCTGGGCGAGACCCCGCTGGCCCGGCTGTCGGGGGCGGAGGTCGGCAGGCTGTTGGGCTATGCCACGCCGCAGTCCTACGTCTTCAACGGCAGCCTGCGCGACAACCTGGTTTACGGCCTGCGCCAGCGCCAGCTCGGTCCGCCCGACCTGGCCGAGTCCGAGGAGCGCTTCCGGGCGCGCGAGGCGGCGCTCTCCGGCAACTCGCCGGCCGAGCTGCACGCCCCCTGGGTCGACTACGCCCGGGCCGGCGTCGCGGATGCCAAGGCCATGGACAAGCGGCTGGTCGGGCTACTCACGGACATGGGCTTGGGCGATGACCTGATGCACTTCGGGCTGCAGCGGCACCTCGACCCCGAGCGGGCACCCGACTTCGTCACCAAGATCCTAAGGGTCCGGGCCGCCGTGCGCGAAGAGATCCTGGCCGCGCCCGAGCTGGAGGCGGCAATCGCTTTCTGGGAGCCCGAGGAGATCAACCCGGCGGCCTCCCTGGCCAGCAACGTCCTCTTCGGCTTCCCGCGTGCTCAGGGCGGTACCTTCTTCGACATCGCCAGCGATCCCGCCCTGCAGGCGGTGCTGTCGGCTGAAGGCCTGTCAGATCGGCTGATCGCGCTGGGTGCGGAGGCCGGCAAGGAGCTGGTCGCCGGGCTGCTCGATGCCGACCCGGACGCGCCTGAGGCGGACCTGCAGTCGCCGCTCGACCGCGACGAGCTGGAGCGTCTGCGCCCGGACCTGGAGGCCTTCGAGGCACGCGGCCTGGCGGGCCTGTCCAAGGGCCAGCGGCTGGACCTGCTGGCGCTGGCGCTGGGCCTGCAACCGGCCCGGCATACTGGCCTCTCCGGCCTGGATGCGGAGCTGGACCGACTGATCCTGGCGGCGCGCCGGCGGGTGCGGGACGGCTGGTCCGGTTTTGAAGACGGCTATGCCAGCTTCGCGGCCGACAGCTATGTCGCCTCGCGTGACGTGGAGCACAACCTGCTGCAGGGCAGGATCCTACCGGGCCACAGCGGTGTGCGCGAGCGTTTGGGGGCAATCGTCGGGCCGGCCCTGGCGCGTGAGGGCCTGCTGGAGCGGGTCCAGCGCTTCGGGCTGGGCCGCCCGGTCGGAGTCGCCGGCAGCGCGCTTTCGGCCCACCAGCGCTTCTGCGTCACAATCATCCGCGCCCTGGTGAAGCGGCCGGCGGTGCTGATCGTCGACCTGGGGCAGGCCGGCGAGGGGGCGATGGCCGCGCGCATCCGGCAGCTGCATGACGGCACCCTGCTGATCGGGGCCGGTGGCCTGCAGGCGGTCGGCGACATGGACCGGGTCTGTCGGTTCTCCGAAGGTCGCCTGGTCGAAGAACGAAAATCGTCCCGTCGGGACTGAGCTTGCTCTCCTCATGACGGGGGTGTGGGCCGGAAGTCGCCTGGCCCCGTGCCGAGCGTCTCTCGCAAGAAATCGATCATGATCCTGGTCTTCCTCGGCAGGAGTGCCCGGCTGGGATAGACGATCCAGGCCGCCGTATCGAAGGTGGTCGCCGTCACCTCACGGTCCGGGAAGAGGTCGACGAGCCGGCCCGTCTGTAGGTCTTCTTGGATCAGCCAGTCGGCGAGAAGTGCGGGACCAAGATGCCGCAGGGCGGCGTCGCGCAGTGCCAGGGCACCCGAAATGGTCAGCCGCGGCGTCACGGTGACCGCCTCGATCTCGTCTCCGGGACGTCTGAACAGCCACCGTGTCCTGAAGTCCGGAAGATCGAAGCAGAGACAGCGATGTGCGAGCAGCGCATGAGGGTCAAGCGGCAAGCCATGGCGCTCGAGGTAGGACGGGCTGGCGCAGACCCGGTAGCACGTCGCACGCAGCTTGGCCGCAATGACGTTGACCTCCACCGAAGGGCCTAGCCGGATCGCCAGATCGATAGGTTCGGCAATCAGATCGACGTGGCGATCGGTGAACTGCAGATCCAAATCGATCTCCGGATAGCGTGTCAGGAAGGCCGGTATCAGGGGCATCAGGCAGACCTGCCCGAAGGCGACCGATGCGGAGAGGCAAAGCCGTCCCCGTGGCTGCACGCTGTCGGACGTCGCCTCCTCTCGCGCCTGATCGAGTTCCGCCAGGACCGGTTCGATTCGCTCCGCGAAACGGGCGCCTGCCTCGGTCAGCGACACCTTCCGGGTCGTCCGTTGAAACAGCCGGACGCCCAGGTCCGTTTCCAGCAGAGCGATCGATCGGGAAATCGATGAGGGATCCTGACCCAGGCTGCGTGCGGCCGCCGCGAAGCCGCCCCGCCGTTCCACCTCCAGAAAGATCGTAAGCAGTCGAAGATCCATTAATGCGAAATTCGCACGAAATTAGTGCATGTCAATACATTTATCGCGCTTGGGGCATGGATTATCTCGACGTCAGGCCAACCGATCGACACAGAGGACGACAGTCATGCAGAGACTTCTGAGAGTGGACTCGAGTGCGCGCTGGGTGGGCTCGCAGTCACGCGAGCTTGGGGACTATTTCGAGGCGCGCTGGCGGGATCGCCGCCCCGATGGGCTGATCGTTCGCCGAGACCTGGCTGTCCAGCCAATCGAACAGATCCGGCAAGACACGATCGCGGGCTTCTATAGCCCGGCTGAGGACATGACAGCGGCCCTGCGGACGGCGACGACGCTGTCGGATGGGTTGATTGCGGAGCTACAGGCGGCCGACACCCTGCTGATCACGGCACCGATTTACAACTTCGGTATTCCTGCGGCGCTGAAAGCCTGGATCGACCAGATCGTCCGCATCGGTCACACATTTTCCTATGACGGCACGCGGTTCGGCGGCCTGGTCGAGGCCGATACTGCCATCGTCTGCGCTGCCTATGGCGCCAAGGACTACCAGGAGGGTGGGGGGATGAAGGGGGCCAACTTCCTCGAGCCCTATCTGGATTTCCTATTGAAATTCCTTGGGATTTCCAACATCCACTTCATCTCGGTCGAGGCCACGACAGCCGATGTGGTGACGCTCGACGCCGGGATGGCAGCAGCGAGGCGGGACATCGAACGCCTGCTCGTGGCCTGACGAAAGGATAGAGCAGTGTCCACCATCGCAAACAAAACAGCCCTCGTCACCGGCGCCAGCCGCGGCATCGGCGAGGCGATCGCCCGCCACTTCGCCGCCGAGGGTGCCAAGGTCGTACTGATGGCCCGCAACGGCGACGCGCTGGAGACGATCGTGGGAGAGATCCGGCAGGCCGGCGGCCAGGCCGTCGCGGTCCAGGGCGACGTCAGCCGCTACGCCGACCTGGCAACCGCGGTCGAGACCGCGCGCGCCCGCTTCGGCGGGCTCGACGTCCTGATCAACAACGCCGGCGTGATCGAGCCCATCGCCTACCTGGGCGACAGCGACCCCGAGGCCTGGGACGCCATCGTCGACATCAACCTGAAGGGCGTCTACCACGGCCTGCGCGCGGCGATCCCGGTCCTGCTGGCCGGCGGCGGGGGCACCATCATCAACATCAGCTCCGGTGCCGCGACCGGCGTGCTGGAGGGCTGGAGCCACTACTGCGCGACCAAGGCGGCGGTGCTGTCGCTGACGGGCTGTGCGGCCAGGGAGTACGGCGACAGGGGCATCCGGGTGGTCGGGATCAGCCCCGGGACCGTGGCCACCGAGATGCAGGTCGCGATCCGCAAGTCCGGCATCAACCGGGTGAGCCGGCTCGACCCCGAGGTGCACATCCCGCCGCTCTGGGTCGCCAAGGCGGCGGCCTTCCTCTGCGGCGAGGGCGGCGCGGCCTTCGCCGGCACGGATTTCTCGCTGAAGAGCGACGAGGGCCGCAAGCTGGTCGGCCTGCCGGCACCGGACGCTTGAACGCCTACAGCAGGCTGGTCTTGGGCAGCGGTTCCAGCAGCGAGGGATCCTCGTTGGTCGCCTTGTTGATCTCGGTGGAGATCGCGTAGTAGCCGATCGGGCCATAGGCGCCGTCGCTGTCGGGATAGGGAGCCAGCAGCGGTTCCAGCGCCTCGCGCTCGGCCTCCGGATCCAGCCAGAGCGCGAAGCTCTCGGGACCGAGGATCACCGGCATGCGGTGGTGCAGGGGCTGCAGGGTCTCGTTGGCGTCGGTGGTCACGATGGTGACGCTGTCGATCCGCGTGCCCTCCTCGCGGCTGCCCCAGCGTTCCCAGAGGCCGGCGAAGGCGAAGGGGGCGCGCCCCTCGAACTCGATGCGGTAGGGCTGCTTGGGCGCCTTCGCGCCCTTCTCGGCCCGCCACTCGTAGAAGCCGTCGGCCGGCAGCAGGCAGCGGCGCCGGGCGAAGGCCTGGCGGAAGGCCGGCTTCTCGGCCAGAGTCTCGGCCCGCGCGTTGATCATCTTGGCTCCGATCGAGAGGTCCTTGGCCCAGTGCGGGACCAGCCCCCAGCGCAGCATCGAGAGCCGCCGCCGCCCTTCGGCGTCGCGGCGCACCGCCGGCACCGACTGGGTGGGGGCCACGTTGAACCGCGGTGCCAGGTTCGGCTGTTCCTCGAACTTGAAGAGGTTGCGTAGCGCCTCCGGTGCGGTGGTGATGGAATAGCGCCCGCACATCGGCTCAGACGGCCTCGGCGCAGCGCCGGGTCGCGATGGTCTCTATCGTCGGCAGGCCTTCGACCAGCCGGTCGGCGCAGGTCTCGACCGCATAGGCGATGCCCTTCTCGGTCGAGTAGCTGCCCAGGATCTGGGTCATCTCGGCCATGAGCTGGCGGAAGCGCAGGAAGAGCTCGTTGTCCGGCTCCTCGTCGGAGGTCCAGAAAGCGTCCAAGCTGCCCTGAAAGGTCAGGCCGGGGATGTCGTAGATCGCCTTGCCCAGGGTCTTGCACTTGGCGCCGAAGTTGAGCGCGGCCAGTCCGGCGGTGGAGTTGACCGTGATCACGCCGGCCGAATGCTTCACCAGCTCGGCGAGCTGGCCGCCGTCCAGGAAGTGCACCCGGTCGGCGACACCAGCCGCGGCCGCGGCCTTGCGGATGCCGCGCGGGTGGCCGCTGAGGCCCTGGTCCAGGGGATGGCACTTGAACACCAGGTGGCTGTCCGCCGGGGCGTTGCGGGTGAAGCTCTCGATGGTGTGGCGGTAGAAGTCGCGGACCCTTGGAAAGCGCGAATGGCGCAAAATCTGGCTGTCGCCTGGCCGCTGCGTCAGGGCCAGGTAGTAGGGGCCGGTCAGCGCAAAGATCGCCTGCTCCGCCGCGGCAACCCGGGCGGTCTGGGTCTTGCCGTAGTAGTAGCGCCAGAGGTGGGCCAGGCCGGTGACGTAGCCGGGCATATAGACCGGCGAGCGGTAGAAGGGGAAGAAGGGCGCCAGGAAGTAGAACAGGATGCTGTACTGCATGATGTTCAGGATGTTGTTCCTGGTGATGCTGCCCATCGATTCGTGCGCGCCCGGCAGTTCTTCGACCCGCTGGCCGAGACGCCAGTAGACTGCCGGGTCGTGTGGCAGGCCGGAACTGCCGTTGACGCCATGGGGCTCCATGGTGATCCAGTTGGGCCGCAGATAGCCCTGCTCCAGGCAGGCGCAAGCAATACCGGACTTCTCGGCCGCTTCGATCGCTACCTCGGTGTAGTAATGCCCGTCGCCGTAGGTGACCAGGTCGGTGACCGCCTCGCGCTTCAGCAGCCCGGCGATCCAGCGTGGATAGCTGCCGGTGGGGGCGAGGAAGAAGTGCGCGTTGGCGAAACCCCAGCTACAGAGGTCGCCGCCGTTGAAGATGACGCGCGTCACCCGGTGACCATCGGCGCGCAACCGCTCGGCAAGGCGACGCGGAAAACTGCCGAAGGGTGTTTGCACAAAGAGAAAGTGCCGCTGAGCCATGACCTACCTTGATCCGCCTGCCAGATAGTACGCAGCACGCGGCACTGCTTTGTTCATTTTGTAGGCATGTAGCATCCGGCAGGCCGGGGCCGCCACTGCAATAGCGCCGCGGGTAGCCTGCCTGCCTAGCAGCTTTGTTCCCTGCGGCGGTTTTCAGAGCACCGGCACTGCGGCTAGTCTAGCCCAGGCGGTTGCCGCAAGACGGTGTCCGGTCCGCTGGGACCGGCTTGGTGTCAGGGAGAGAAAAGACATGGCGTCAGAGCCGAAGCAAGAGAGCCTGGGCAGTTTCGACTATGTGATCGTCGGTGCCGGTTCCGCCGGCTGCGTCCTTGCCAACCGCTTGAGCGCCGATCCGCGCCGCCGCGTCGCGGTGATTGAGGCCGGTGGCAACGACGACTGGATCTGGTTCCGCATCCCGGTCGGTTATCTCTACGCCATGGGCAACCCGCGCGCCGACTGGTGCTTCAAGACCGAGCCGGAGCCTGGACTGAACGGCCGCGCGCTCAACTATCCGCGCGGCAAGGTGATCGGCGGCTGCTCGGCGATCAACGGCATGATTTACATGCGCGGCCAGTCCAGCGACTACGACCAGTGGCGCCAACTCGGCAATCCCGGCTGGGGCTGGGACGAGGTGATGCCCTACTTCCTGCGCTCGGAGGACCAGGCCCGCGGCAGCGACGAGCTGCACGCCAGCGGTGGCGACTGGCGGGTGGAAGACGTGCGGATGACCTGGGACGTCCTAGATCGCTTCCGCGACGCCGCGGCCGAACACGGGATCCCCAAGGTCAACGACTTCAACCGCGGCAGCAACGAGGGCAGCGCCTACTTCCAGGTGAACCAGCGCCGCGGCCAGCGGGTGACCCTGGCCACCGCCTTCCTGAAGCCGGCGCTGAGCCGCCCGAACCTGGCCCTCTTCACCGACGCCCAGGCGCTGGGTCTCACCCTTGAGGGGCAGCGCGTCACCGGCCTGACACTGCGGCACAAGGGCGTGGTCAAGCACATCGAGGCCAAAGGCGGCGTCATGCTCTCGGCCGGTGCGATCAACTCGCCCCACCTGATGATGCTCTCCGGCATCGGCCCGGCCGACCACCTGAAGGAGCACGGCATCGCGGTGGCCCATGCGCTGGAGGGCGTGGGCGGCAATCTGCAGGATCATCTGCAGCTTCGCCTGATCTACAAGGTTCAGGGTCTGAAGACCCTGAACACCATGATGCACAGCATGGTCAGCAAGGCAGGGATCGCGTTGCAGTACGGCCTGGCGCGGCGCGGCCCCATGACCATGGCGCCCTCGCAGCTTGGCGCCTTCACCCGCTCCAGCCCCGAGTACGAGATGCCGAACCTGGAGTATCACGTGCAGCCGCTCAGCCTGGGCAAGTTCGGCGAGCCGCTGCATAACTTCAACGCCTTCACCGCCTCGGTCTGCAACCTGCGCCCGCAGAGCCGGGGCGCACTGCGGCTGAAGAGCAGCGATCCGCTGACCCCGATCGCGATCAGCCCGAACTACCTGAGCGATCCGGTCGACCAGCAGGTCGCGGTCGACTCGATCAAGATCACCCGGCGCATCGTCATGGAGAGCCAGGCCTTCAAGCCCTACCGGCCGGAAGAGTTCCTGCCGGGCCCCTCGGTCTCCAGCGAGGCCGACCTGGTGCGTGCGGCGGGCGACATCGGCACCACCATCTTCCATCCGGTCGGCACCTGCCGGATGGGCAGCGATCCCGCCGCCGTGGTCGATCCGCGACTCAGGGTCAAGGGGCTGGAGGGGCTGCGGGTGGTCGATGCCTCGATCATGCCGACCATCACCTCGGGCAATACCAACGCGCCGACCGTGATGATCGCCGAGAAGGCGGCCGAGATGATCCTGGAGGATGAGGCGCAGCGGGACGCGGCCTGATGCGAATCAGGCTGGTCCCGGCTAGACTGCCGGCTGTCGGATCGAACGGAGTGGCGTGACCGTGGTACGAGCGGGTCCCCAGATGTGTCTCTCTTCCGTCCGCGCCCTGCCCGAAGTGTCCTTGTTTGGTTTCGCGCGGGCGGCGGTGGTGGCCTTACTCTCTCTGTTGCTTCTGTCGGCCTGCGCCTCGAAGCCGCCGACACCTAAGAGCGACCTGCCGCTGGGTCATCAGGAGATCGTCGAGATCCAGAGCGCGCTGCTGGCCCGCGGCTTTCCGCCTGGACCGGTGGACGGGGTGGTCGGCCCTCGCACCCGCGAGGCGCTGGCTGACTATCAGCGCACCTATGGCCTGCCGGTCAGCGGCTACATCGATTCGGCGACCAAGGCGGCACTGGAGCGCGGCGGCGGGGCGCTGACCGCGGTCGACGTCTTCTCGATACGGCCGCTGGAGCCGCCCTACTCGGGCGAACTGGGACGCTTCCTGCAGAGCCGCTACGGTGCGGCGGCGCGCAGTCGCCCCTATGAGGGCAATGCCTGGCTCGACGTCAGCGAGGTGTCGCTCGGCCGGCAGGCGGGCAGTGGCGAGGCGATCATCGTCACCGCCTGGCAGGAGGGCGACGAGCAGACCAGCGAGCTCAGCATCTTCCGCCGGGCGCCGGGCGGCTACAGCCCGATCCTGGGGCCTCTGTCCAACCGCGGCTTCGAGTTCCCGGGCAGCTTCTCCAACGAGATGCGCGACGTGGCGGTGACGCAGGGCTCCGGCCATCGTCTCTGGCGCTTCGACGGCCAGAGCTACCAGTAGCCTTCGTTCAGAGGTCCCTGCCGGGGTCCCCGCCGGGCTGGTCGCCATAGCGCCAGCGGCGCATCTGGGTCCAGACAACCTGCATCTCCGGCTTCTGCTTCAGGGCGATCGCGCGGGCGATCTGGCGTCCGGCGATGCTGCCCAGCAGCAAACCGGCGAGCACGGTGACGAAGGCCGCGAAGACCGAGCCGACCAGGCCGATCAGGAAGCCCAGCGTGGTCGAGACCACCATGATCACGACATAGAGGATGCCGTTCTTGATCCGCTCGAAGAACCCCGGCTCCGGGTTGGCTGCCGTCGGCTGGTCGATGATCGGGGGCTCTCTGTAAGGGTCCTGCATTGTCACGTCACTCCGAAGGCAAGGCCGGCTCGAGGTTGTGCTTGAGAAGCGGCTCCGACCCGGCGATACAGGTCCGGGCCGAGGTGGAGGGGCTGGCGATGGCGAAGGGCAAGGGTCCGGCACAGGCGGAACAGAGAAACAGCCTCATCTACGAGATGGTGCTGGCCAACATGCGCGACGGGGTCGTCACTTTCGACCTCGAAGGCAGCATCGTGACCTTCAACCGTGCCGCCGGGCGCATCTTGGATCTCGATCCGGACCAGGTGCTGGGCCTCAGCTTCGCCGAGGTCTTCTTAGGTGAGGCGCGCTTCGACGATTTCAATGAAGTTGTGCTGCGTGCCATCTATGACGATGAGGTAACCCACAGCCGCGACGTGGTGATCCACGACGAGGGCAAGCGGCTCGACCTGCACGTCTCCTCCTCCTTCCTGCACATGGTCAACGGCGAGGCGGCCGAGCGCTACGGCGTGATCGTGGTCTTCAGCGACGTGACCGAGCAGCGCAAGCGCCGTAAGCTGAAGCGGCTGTTCGGCGAGTACGTCGATCCGCGCATCGTGGAACGGATCCTGGCCCGCGACGCCGAGCTGGCGGATGGCAAGCTGGCCCGCATGACGGTGCTCTTCTCCGACATGCGCGACTTCTCCGGCTGGTCAGAGCGGCTGACACCGCCGCGCCTGATCGAGCTCTTGAACCGCTTCCTCGCCGCCATGACCGATCCGATCTCGGAGCAGGCGGGCATCACCGACAAGTTCATCGGCGACGCCATCATGGCCTTCTGGGGGCCGCCCTTCACCGATCCCGAAGAGCAGGTCCAGGCCTGCTGCCGCGCGGTGCTGGAGCAGCGGCGCCGGCTGCCCGCCTTGCGCGACGCGCTGGCTGCCGAAGGCTTCGCCGACAGCCAACGCCTCGATGCGGCCAGCGGTGTCGCCACCGGCGAGGTCCTGGCCGGCGAGGTCGGCACCGAGCAGTCGCGCGGCTTCACCGTGATCGGCGACCGGGTGAACGTCGCCGCCCGCCTGCAGACCGCCGCCAAGCTCTACGGCAGCCCCATCGTGGTCTGCGAGGAGACCCGGCGGGCCGCCGGTGAGGCCTTCTGCTTCATGGAGCTGGACTTTGCCGCCCTCAAGGGCCGCGAGCGGCCAGAACGCATCTTTGCGCTGCTCTGCAGCAACGAAGAGGCCGGCGCGGACCTGGCGGCGCGCAAGAAGGTCTATGCCGCCGCCCTCTCGGACTACCGGGCGCAGAACTTCTCCGGCGCCGCCCGGCGTCTCGACGACTGGCTGAAGCAGAACCAGGACGATGTCGCCGCAAAGCTGCTGCTGCACCGCGCCGACCGCCTGCTGTCGGCCCCGCCGGGGAGAGACTGGGACGGCGTCTACCGCCTGGAAGACTGACCCTCCGCAAGGCGGCGATCAGGCCTCCGGCTTGCCCCCGGGATGCCACTTCAGGGCCAGCATGGTGAGGTCGTCCGACGGTGGCGCGGTGCCGACGAAGCGGCTGACCGAATCGCGGACGGCAGCCAGCGCATCCTGGCTGCTGGCATCGCCGGGCAGGCTGGCCAGCACCTGCTCCAGCCGAGCCTCGCCATAGGCCTCTTCCGCCGTGTTGAAGGCCTCGGTCACGCCGTCGGTGTAGAGCAGCAGCAGGTCGCCGGGCTGGAGCTGGCAGTGGTCCTCCGCGAACTCGAAGTCCTCCATCACCGCCAGCGGGATGTCGCCGATCTGGCCGACCGGCTCGACGCCACCGTCGGGGTGGCGCATGTAGGGTAGGTTGTGGCCGGCGTTGACGAAGTCCAGCCGGCCGGTCTTCAGGTCCAGGACCCCGTAGAACAGGGTGACGAACATCATCTCGTCGTTCTCCCTGGCCATCACCGCGTTCACCCGGTCGATGGCCAGGCCCGGCTGGCGCAGCGACTGGGCGCTGGCCCTGACCAGCGAACGCGAGATCGCCATGAAGAGCGCCGCCGGGATGCCCTTGCCGGAGACGTCGGCGATGACCACGCCAACCTTGTCCTCGCCCACGAAGAAGAAGTCGTAGAAGTCGCCACCCACCTCCAGGGCCGGCTGCATGTAGCCGGCGATCTCCACGTCGTCGCGCGGCGGCAGGATCTTCGGCAGGATCGAGCGCTGCAGCCGGCGGGCGATTTCCAGTTCCTGCTGCAGGCCGGCCAGCTTGGTCTTGGTGACGATGGCCTCCTGCAGCTCCGCCACCATCTGGGTCAGGCGGCGGTGCTGGTCGGTGATGCGGCTGGACATGGAGCGCAGCACCTGGGTCAGCAGGCCGAGCTGTTCGTCCTCGTCCAGTTCGGCGGAGACGGCCTTGCGCCGGGTGCCGGCATGCTGTTCCTCCAGCAGGTTGCGCATGTCGTCCAGCGCATCGTCCTTGCCGCTGCCCTCCAGGGTCGAGGCCAGGAGCGAGAGCTGCTGGCGGATCAGCCGTTCCTGGCGGCGCCGGTTGCTGGCGGCATGGCGGCGCTGCTGTTCCAGGGTGATGGCGTTGGCGCGGAACACCGAAACCGCGTCGGCGATGCGCCCGATCTCGCCCGAACCGGTGGCCTCCAGGGAGACCTCGGTGTTGCCGCTGGACAGTGCCCGCAACACCGAGATCGCCCCCTCCAGCGGCCGGAAAGCATGGCGCAGGTAGAGGTAGAGTGCGGTCAGCACCAGGAACAGGAAGGCGCCGACGCCGGCCAGGGTCAGCCGGCCCAGGTAGCGGATCTCGGTCAACTCGGCAGTCGAATCGCGCAGCGATACCAGGGTGCCAACGACCTGGCCCTCGGGGTTCTCAACCGGGATGCCGGTGACGGTGTAGTCGCGCTTGCCGGCGTCGATCGTGCTGAAACTGGTGTCGCGCGGCGGCACCTTGGGCTGGGTCTCGTCCCAGAGCGCAGCGGAGGTCGACTCGATCATCCGACCGCGCAGGCTGAGCAGGAAGGCATCGGCCTCGATCCCGGCGGCGAAGCGGTCGAGGATTCCGGCCGCGTCGGTGGCCACGATCAGGACGCCGATCGGCTTGCCGAAGGACTGCATCGGAACCGCCGTCAGCACCATGAAGCTTTCCGGCGAGGTCTGTTGCAGGCCGCCCACCGGCCGCAGGGTGGCGACGACATGGTCCAGCGAGCCCGCGTCCAGGAAGGGTTCCTGGTCGAGGGTCCCGAGCGAACTGTAGATCAGCTTGCCACGGGGATCGGTCACCTGGACCACCGTCTGGCGGCGCTCGTTGTTGCGATAGGCCAGGTCGAACCAGCTCCTGATCTGCTCCGTCGTCGTCGGCGGGTTGCGCCGCTCCATCTCGCCGGTCAGGCGTGAGGCTTCCGCGGCCAGCTCGGCGACGGTGTCGGTCACCAGGCCGGTCCAGACCGATTCCTGGCCGACCAGCGCCAGCGAAGCCAGGCGGGATTCCAGCAGGCTCTCGCGGCGGTGCCCGACCATGACCAGGCTGACCACCACCAGGAGGAAGGCGATCGAAAGATAGAGGGTGAGGCGCGTGCGCAGCAGCATCAGGCGGCCTCTCCTCGCCGCGAGGGCCGCCGCCCGCCGCTTCTGATGATCAGGGAGACCAGAAACGGCAGCAACAGCAGCACCGTGATCCAGGCCGGCGCTTCCAGCCCCAGGTAGAGCGCGCTGAGTGTGATCGCCGGACCCAGCGCCAGGCCGAAGAGCCCGGCGGTCAGGCCTGCCAAACCCGTCGGCCTGCGCCAGCCCTGGGAGATCTGCAGCCCCATGGCCAGGCCCAGGAAGAACAGCGTGGCGCAGAGGACGGCATTGATCGGGTAGGGCAGCCAGATGGCGGCGATGGCCAGTGCCAGGCAGAAGGGCACCAAGGTCAGGCGGTTCAGCAGCAGGCCGACGCCGATGCCCACGCCGATGCAGCCCAGGAAAGTCGCCAGCAGGGCATAGTCGTGCCGGTCGATCACCGCCCCGCCGTAGAGCGCCACGATGCCGGCACAGGCAGTCACCCCGGCCGCGACCAGGGCAGCCTGGCGCCAGACTTGGCGCTTGCCGTGGTAGAGGCGCTGGGCCGGGTAGGTGACGAAGCAGAGCGGCAGGCCGGTCAGGACCACCAGGATGCCGGTGGCGTAGAAGGCGTCCCGGCGGCCGACAATATCGGCGACCAGACTGCCGGTCATGGGGCCGACCACCAGAGCGGTCAGCAGCAGGAAGCCGCAGTACCAGGGGCCCCGCAGGCTGCGCCCCGGCGCCTGGATCACCGAGAAGACGGTGAACCAGATGGCGAAGCCGGCGACCGGTCGGACCAGCAGGAAGGGGGTCAGGTCCCTGAGGTAGTGGGTCCAGGAGATCGCCAGGCCGGCCGCCACGATGGCCAGCAGATGAATCAGGCGGCGCAGCGGGCTCTTCTGCTTCCAGGCCAGCGCCAGCAGCAGCCCGGCCAGGCCGCCCAGGGCCTCCAGGGCCAGCGCCGCCGCTCCGGCCGAACTGGCCAGCAGGTTGAAGCCAACGCGGTCGGCGGCGAAACCGCTGACCAGCGGCAGGGTCATGGTCCCGGTCAGCACCAGCAGCAGGTTGAGCCAGCCGGGCCACCAGTGATCGAACTCCAGGCGCGCCGGTCGGTCGAAGCGGTAGCACTCCTCGACCGGCTGCGTTGCCTGCTCGACTCGGCGGGTGATGCTGCCGTCGATGTCGATCGACTTCAGCTCTTCCGCCAGGTAGCTTACCTCGCGCGCCCGGATACGTACCGGCGCCCGCGCACGTTCGGCCAGATAGCTGAGCTGGGTGACCGGGCTGGGGCCCGGCAGCCTGGAGAAGTCGGCGAAGTTGCCGCGCGCGGTGGCGCTGAGGCTCGCCATCAGGTGGGCGCGCGGCAGCTCCAGCCGCTCGGCGACGACGATGCGCGCGATCATGCTGATGCCCAGCCCGGACAGCAGCGTGGCCGCGGCCAGCAGCAGGTACTGATGCAGGGTCACGCCCCAGGTGCTCTCGCCGGTCAGGGTCAGTTCCACCGTCCCGGCCCGCTGGCCTTTGTGGACGATCGGTATCTCGACCGTCTGCGGGCGGTAGAAGCCGGAGTCGACCGAGTCGATCACGCGTGAGATGGAATAGTCCTTGGGCGGGGTGGCGGCCGCGGCGCTCCGTTCCACGATGCGGATCGCCGCGAGCTCCGGATTGGCGTTCAGCACCTCTTTCAGGTAGTCGCTGGCGCCATAGATCTGGTCGAAGGGGATGCCGGAGTACAGTGCCAGTTCAAAGGTCTGGGCGACCGAGCGACCGACCGAGATGCCCAGGCGCTTGGTCGAGTCCATTAGGCTGCTGACCTGCTCGTCCTGCATCCGGTCGATGGTCCAGAGCCCGGCGATGGCGACGGAAAGGGCCACCAGGAGGCCCATCAACGCGCAGTAAATGTCGGAGCGGCGGCTGGCGAGGTGGCCCTGCTTGGCCCGCGCCCTGCCTCGGTATGTCCGGCTAGACGGCATCGTCTAGGTCCATCAGGCGCCGCTTGGCCTGGTCGAGGGCGCGTACGGCCTCTTCGCTGCGCTCACGGGCGCGGCGCGAGGCGGTCTCCATCGAGGGACCGAAAGCGCCGGAATCCCGGTTCGGCTCCCGGCTTCGCTCTTCGCTCCAGCGGCCTTGCCAGACCGCGCGGGCGCGTCGAATCGCGCGCTCGCGGTAGAGCATCAGCAGGAAGCAGGCGACCGTGGCGACCCCTGTCATGACTAGGTCGATACGCCAGCCCAGCGCCGCGTAGTGCAGGGTCAGCGTGGTCGCCGGCGTCACCTGCTCTTGGGAGACGATCAGCACCACCTGGCCGATCTCCTGCTCGAAGTCGTTCACGATGGCCTCGCCAATGGCGACCTCCCCGCGGTCGAAGGCGACCCAGGTCGGTTGGTGGCTGTCTTCGATCGCCAGGCGCCAGACCTCGGGAATGGAGTCGCCAATGGCGCCGCGGTCGGTGCTGTAGAGGGCGATGTCGTTGGGCCCCACGATCTCGATCGCCCGCACGTTGGGCTCGTCCGCGCGGTCGCGCTCGATCTTGCTCTGCAGCGCCGGCAGGTCCTGGATCGGCAGGCCCAGGCTGAGGTTGGCCTCGACCGCGCTCTTCAGAGAGCTCACCAGATAGCGGAAGCGGGCGATCTCCAGTTCTTCCAGCCCCTGCTTTACCGCGTGGCCGGACAGCACCGAAAGGCAGCTCAGCCCAACGAGCGTCGCCAGGCCGGCGATCAGGCCGATTCGGACTGCAAAGAGCATTGGAGCGTGCCGTTCCCCGGTAGGGGGCCGCCGGTAAGGTGGCCCGTGGTGTTCCTGTCCAAGACAATGCTACAAGGGTCTGTCACCGCTCGCTAGTGAGGTGACGGAAACCGAGACGATCTTCCCGCGGCGAAGGGACCGACGCGACGATGCTGCAGCGGCTCAGTCTGGTACTGCTCTTTGCGATCGCAGCGGTGGTGGCAGCCGCCCTCGCGCTGGGCGCATACCTGAATTACGGATCGGTCAAGGCGGCCTACCTGACCCAGGTGCAGTCGCGCCTGCAGGCGATCGGCGCGGGCATCGTCGACGATATCGAGATCTCGCTCTCCTTCGGCATTCCGCTCGCCGGCCAGGACACCCTGGGCTCGCGTCTGCAGCGCGAGCTGGCGGTGGACCCGGCGATCCAGGCGATCGACATTCTCTCGACCCAGGGCACGATCCTGCACAGTAGCGATCCGGCGCGCGTCGGACAGGACCTGCCGATGATCGACGCCCGCGTCGTCCATCTCGACGTGCCGATCGAGAACGATTTCGGCGGTGAGGCCGGCAGCGTGCGGATCATCGCCGACATGTCGGTCCTGGATGCGAACCTGGACAGCACGGCCGAAGCGGTACGCAATGCTGCAATCTATGCACTCCTGGGGTCTCTGGGGATGGCCGTAGTATCGCTGGTGCTGCTGCTGTCGGGGGCACAGCGTCGCGCGGAGGAGGCCAGCCACCTGGCAGCCGGCGAAGGGGATCCGGACTCGAGCTGGGCCTTCCACGAGGTGGATCGTGCCCAGGACGAGGTGGAAGCACGCTTGAAGGGGCTGGAAACGCAGCGGGGCTGAGGCAGAGGGGGGACATATGCGGGACGTAGCAGCTAGACGAGGGACGGCAGGGCCATGCGGCGCCTAGACCTGCCCCTCTTGCTGGTCTTGGCGGTGATGCTGGTCGGCGCGCTGGTCTTCATTTCCTGGCGCGCACTCGACAGTGCCGAGCGCCTGCTGTTGCCGGAGCTGGACAGCAAGGCCACGGTGATCGGCAAGACGGTGTCGGGCCTGCTGGAGGAGGCAGTGCACTATGGCATCCCGCTCGAGCAGGTGGTCGGCGCCGACCAGGTCCTGAAGGAGGAGATCGACGCCAGTCCGGAATTCTCCTCGATCGAGATTGTCCTGACCTCCGGTAAGATCCTGGCTGCGGCCCACTCCAAAGCGACCGAGGCCGGGGACGACCCGCTCAAGGTCTCGATCCCGGTCGAGGTTCAGGACGAAACCCTGGCTCAGGTCGTGGTCGCCATTCCCCGCTCTCTGGTCGAGCGTACCCTGCGTAACATCTGGCTTGACGTGTCCATCGTCCTCTTGGCCTCGATGCTGGTGACCTTCGAGATGCTGGCGATGGTCTTCAACTCGGAGACCGGCCGGGCGCTGCGCGGACTGGGGCAGCGCCTGGTGGCGATCGGCCGCGGCGACCTGCGCTCTCACGCGCCGGTGGAGACCGCCGGTGTCTTCGGTGAAGCCTCGCGGATGCTGGACCGGCACATCGAGCGGCTGGCCGAGAGGCAGCGCGATCTCGAGGCGCGCGCCGTGGCGCTGCAGCAGACCGATCTGGTGACCGACCTGCATCAGCTCGGCAAGCGCTTCCGACTGACCCAGTCGCGCGAGGAGCCGCCGCCGGCCCTGGCCGCGATCCGGGCGCCGCTGTTCCTCTTCTTCTTCGCAGAAGAACTCACCCGGCCCTTCCTGCCCAGCTTCATCTCGACCCTGGCCTCGCCCTTCGCCGGGCTCTCGCGCGAGGTGGTGATCTCGCTGCCGATCGTCCTCTTCATGGCGATCGTCGCGATCCTGCAACCCTTCCTCAACGGCTATACCGAGCGTTTCGGTCGCCGCCGCTCGCTGCGCGTGGGGATCGTGCTCGCGGTCATCGGCTTTGCCGGCTGTTCCTACGTCAGCGACCTGCTGCAGCTGCTGATCTTCCGCTCCTTCACCGCGGTGGGCTACGCCGTGGTCTTCGTCTCCGCCCAGGGGGCGATCATCGACGGCACCGACCGGATCAACCGTGCCCGAGGTCTGTCGATCCTGGTGGCCGCGATCTTCGTCGCCGCGCTCTGCGGGCCGCCAGTGGGTGGTATCCTGGCCGACCGCCTGGGCGAGCGCGAGGCCTTCCTCGCTTCGGCGACCCTGGCACTGCTGGCTCTGGCCGTCACCCGTTTCGCCATGCCCCAGGAGGCGCGCCGCGACCGCCTCTCCGGGCCGTCCAGACCTAGCCTGTCGCTGATCCTCAGGGTCCTGAGCAAGCCGGCCATGGCGATGCTGCTGTTCGGCTGTGCGCTGCCGGCGAAGCTGATCCTGGCGGCGCTGATCTTCTACCTGGTGCCGCTCTCCATGGCGGACAGCGGCTTCGACCAAGCTGCCATCGGGCGCGTACTGACCCTCTATGCGCTGGCCATGATCGTGCTGGTGCCGGCGGTTTCGCGCTTTAGCGACCGCATGGGCTACCGGCCGGGCTTCGTCCTGGTCGGTGCCGCGCTTTCGGCCAGCGCCGTGGTGCACCCGCTGCTGTGGGAGGCGCCCTGGGGCGAAGCGGTGATGGTGCTGCAGATCGGTGTCGCGCAGGCCCTGTCGATCACGCCGCAGTCGGCCCTTGTCGGCGAGTTGGGGCGGCGTCATCTGCCTGACGTGCCCGAGGGCATGGTCTACGGCGTCTTCCGCCTGGTGGAACGCAGCGGCAATGCCATCGGACCGGCGCTGACCGCAGTGATCCTCGGCAGCTACGGCTTCAACATGGCGCTCATCGTGGTCGGGTGCGTGTCGGCCCTCGGCGCAGTCCTCTACGTTGCGGGCGTGTCGCTCGGCAGCAAGGGAAGCCCGTCGGGTGCGGCCAAGGTCGGCAGTGGAAGGGGATAAGGCGATGCAGCGATTGAAGAGATTCGGACGGCGCCAGGCGCTGGCCATGATGGCCGGCGGTGCCGCGCTCCTGCCGGCCTGGTCCGCTCTCGGTCAGGCCGGAGACGCCGCAGGCGCCAAGAAGAACAAGGGGCCCTTCAAGATCTATCAGATCACCTACCGCGGCGAGACCGACGTGGAGCGCGGTTTTCGGGACTACCTGCACCAGCGCGGCATCGACGCCGAACTGATCCTGCGCAACGCTGAGCGCGATCCGGGCAATGTGCCGGGCTTCATCAAGGAGATCGAGGAGATCAAGCCGGACCTGGTCTACACCTGGGGAACGCCGGTCACCTTGGCGACGGTCGGCACCTACGACGACCCCAACGACTTCGACCTCAGCAAGGAATACCCGGTCGTCTTTACCATGGTGGCGGCCCCGGTCCGGGCCAAGGTGGTGCCCAGCTTCGCTTCCTCCGGCCGCAACCTGACCGGCGCCTTTCACGTGGTGCCGCCGGAGGCGCAGCTCCGCGCCATTCAGTCCTACCGGCCGATCAAGGCGCTGGGCGTGCTCTACACCCCGACCGAGGCCAACTCGGTCGCCATCGTGAAGCGCTTCGGACAGCTGGCGAAGGAATCGGGCTTCCCGCTGATCGAGCGCACCTTCGCGGTGGACGCCGACGGCAACCCGACCGTCGAGGGCTACGAGGCCCTGCTGCAGGAGATCAAGGAAGAGGGCGCGAACTGGCTGATCTATCCGCCAGACACCTTCCTCGGGTCGCACATGGACAAGATTCGTCCGGCCGCGGCCGAGCTGGCGCTGCCCACCTTCGGCACGACCGAACAGTTGGTGCGCAACGGCGAATGCCTCTTGGGCCTGATCTGCCGCTACTACTCGGTCGGCCAGCTCACCGCCCGCAAGGTCGAGCAGATCCTGGTGGAGGGCGTCAATCCCGCCGATATCCCGATCGAGACCCTGAAGCGCTTCTCGCTGATCATCAACGTGCCGGTGGCCAAGAGGCTGGACCTCTATCCGCCGCTCGCGATGCTGAACTACGCCGAAGTGATCGGTAGCTAGCGCCGGTGAGCGAAGAACCGCTGTGTGACGATCGGGAGGAACGCTGCGGCCTCTGGGTGTCGCTGCGCTTGGACGAGGTGCCGGAGATCGAGGCGCTGCAGCGCCTGACCTACGGCACCCTGGTGGACCGCGATCTCTTCAAGCCGGCACCGCCGGGCTTCTTCGAGTCGGTGATCGGCAAGCGGGGCACGGTGCTGGGGCGCCGTCTCGACGGCCAGCTCATCGCCTTCGGCACCCTGCTCACCGGTCTCGATACCAAGGATCGGGCACGCGAGCGGCTTGGCCTGGATGAAGCGGTGCCGCTGGCAATGATGCAGGGCGTGGTGGTGCACCCGGATTTTCGCGGCCACCACCTGCACCGGCGGCTACTGCGTCACCGGCTGGCGCTGCTGCGCCCGCCGGGAGTGTGGCACCTCTATGCCACTGCCGCACCGGGCAACACCGCCTCCTGGAGCAACATGCTGGCCGAA
The DNA here is from genome assembly GCA_046233115.1 of Rhodospirillaceae bacterium N.6G. Taxonomy (GTDB): domain Bacteria; phylum Pseudomonadota; class Alphaproteobacteria; order Kiloniellales; family JACOMY01; genus JACOMY01. Next base: position 53,859 of record JBJXHM010000007.1, read on the forward strand.
GGCTACGAGGTCGCCGATATCTCGGTGATGTACGGGCGCCTGCTGCGCTACACGCTCTACCGCCCGCCGGTGCCGCGCCCGGCCTCGCCGGAAGACCGCGACCTGGTCTGGGTCGACCCGCTGGACCAGGAGGTGCAGACCGCCCTGCTGCACGCCGGCGCCCGCGGCGTGGTCAAGCGCGTCAAGGACGCCAGGGTAGAGATCGGCTACCGAAAGGGTTAGGCGCCAAGTGCGTCGGTCGCCTCGGCGCGGGTGTCGAAGACGGTGAGGATGCGCAGCAGGCCGCTGATCTCGAAGACCTGGCGAATCTCGCCCTTGAGTGCGGAGAGCGCGAAGCGGCCGTCCGAGGAGCGCAGCCGCTTGGCCGCCAGCAGCACCACCCGCAGACCGGCGCTGGAGATGTAGTCCAGCGCCTCCATGTCCATCAGGATGGTCTGCTCGCCGTCGTCCAGCTTCTGCTTCAGGGTCGCTTCCAGATCCTTGGCCGTGCCGCTGTCGAGGCGTCCGGCCAGCCCGAATACCAAGACCTTGCCGTCACGTTCCTCGGTCATCTGCAAGGCACTCATGGATCTCTCCTCATCTCGTCTCTTGCCCCGGCGAAGCCTCAGGACCCTGGCCTCAGGACCCTGCGCCCAGATTGCGGTCGATCACGATAACGACGCGATTCTTGCCGTCCACGTGGCTGTAGTCGAACTGCTGCGCCAATTCACGCACCAAATGGACGCCCAGTCCACCGATGGGCCGGTCTTCCAGCAGGGCATCCAAGTCGGGTTCCGGCGTTTCCGTGGGATCGTAGGCCATACCGTTGTCCTCGATCGTTACCCGCACTTGGTCGCCCTCGCGCAGCATGACCAGGCCGATGGTGGTGCCCTTCTCGGGGCCACCGCCGTGCATCACCACGTTGGTCAGCAACTCCTCGAGGCAGAGCGAGAGCGCGTAGCTGGCCTTGGTCGAAAGGTCTTCCCGCTCGGCGAAGCGCTCCACCGCGGCCTGAACCTCCTCCAGATTGCCAAGCTCCGCCGCGAAGGCAAGCTCAACTGGCTCGGACATTGAGTACGACCTTGCCCTCCCGCCTGCGCGCCGGCCTAGAGCGACGCTGACCAAACCGATCTGCCCGGCGGCGATACAAGACTGTGCATCGCCGCCGGTCGGCAGCATAGCCGGGGGAGCCGGCGCGCGGCTAGACCCGTTCCAGCATCAAGGCGATGCCCTGGCCCACGCCGATGCACATGGTGCAGAGTGCGTAGCGCGCCTGCCGCTCGATCAGCTCCTGGGTCGCGGTGATCGCGAGCCGCGCACCGGACATGCCGAGCGGATGGCCGAGCGCGATGGCGCCGCCGTTGCGGTTCACCTGCTCGGCATCGTCGGGCAGGCCGAGCTGGCGCAGGCAGGCCAGCGCCTGGGCGGCGAAGGCCTCGTTCAGCTCGATCACCTCGATCTCGTCCAGGGCGATGCCCAGCCGTTCGGTCAGCTTCTTGCTGGCCGGTGCCGGCCCCATACCCATGATCCGTGGCGCCACGCCGGCCGTCGCCATACCGATGATCCGGGCCTTGGGGGTCAGGCCATAGCGCTTGGCGGCGGCCTCGCTGGCGACCAGCAGGGCGGCCGCGCCGTCGTTCACGCCGGACGCGTTGCCGGCGGTCACGCTGCCGTTCTCGCGGAAGGGGGTGGGCAGCTTGGCCAGTCCCTCCAGCGTCACGTCGGCGCGCGGGTGCTCGTCCTTCTCCACCACCTTGGGCTCGCCGCGGCGCTGCGGGATCGTCACCGGCGTGATCTCCTTGGCCAGCCGGCCGGAGGCTTGTGCCGCCGCCGCGCGCTGCTGCGAGCGCAGCGCGAAGGCATCCTGGTCCGCACGCGAGATCTGATAGTCCTCGGCCACGTTCTCCGCCGTCTCCGGCATGGAATCGATGCCGTACTGCTTCTTCATCAGCGGGTTGACGAAGCGCCAGCCGATGGTGGTGTCATAGATGTCGGCGGCGCGCGAAAAAGCGGTCTGGGCCTTGCCCATGACGAAGGGCGCCCGGCTCATGCTCTCCACCCCGCCGGCGATCATCAGCTCGGCCTCGCCGCTACGGATGGCGCGGGCGGCGGTGCCGAGTGCGTCGAGGCCGGAGCCGCAGAGCCGGTTCACCGTGGCGCCGGGCACGCTCTCCGGCAGGCCGGCCAGCAGGCTCGCCATGCGCGCGACGTTGCGGTTGTCCTCGCCGGCCTGGTTGGCGCAGCCGTAGATCACGTCGTCGACCGCCGCCCAGTCCAGATCGGGATGGCGCTCTAGCAGGGTCTTGATCGGCAGGGCGCCGAGGTCGTCGCAGCGCACCGAGGAGAGCGCGCCGGCATAGCGGCCCACCGGGGTACGGGTCATGTCGCAGATGAAGGCATCCATCTCCAGGGTCTCCTAAGGTTCCTTCGGCCCTTGCGGGCGCTGGTTTGGGGCTGCGGCCTACCTGTCTACGCCGCTGCAAAGTGGTAAGCGAGGGCTTGTTATCCGGCGCCAGACAAGGCAGTTGGGCGCGGTGAGCGGACGGGCCAAGAGGGAGAAGCGGGGGTGCAGCAGGTTTTGGTGTCGCGCTGCGACCGTCTGGGCGATCTGGTGCTGAGCCTGCCGGCGGCGAACCTGGTGGCGCGCGCCGGCCTGGATGTCACCCTGCATTGCTCCGCCTATGCCCGCGACATCGCGCTCTGGGGGCTGGCGAACGGGCTCTACGCCCGGGTCTGGGTCGAGGGCGATCCGCCGCCGCAGGAGCTGGGCCGCGAGGCCTGGGGCCTGGCGCTCTACGACGCGCCGGCCACGGTTCGCGCCTTTCGCGCGCTGCGCCTGAAACGCCGCTTCGGACCCTTTTCCAAGCTCACCACCTACCTGCACTACGGCAAGGGCATCCGCCAGCACCGCAGTCGGGTGACCAAGAGCGAGATGGCCTACAACCTGGACCTGGCGCGCGGCCTGCTGGCCTGGATGGGCCTGTCGGCGCCCGCCTTCCAGCCGCTGCCGGCGCTGCGCCTGCCCGAGGGGTGGCGCGCGCCGCGGCCCTCGCCGGACTGGGTGGCGGTGCTCTCCAGCGGCGGCTCGGCGCGCAACTGGGCGGTCGGCGACTATCTCACCTGGCTGGCCGAACACCGCCGGCCGGGTGAGAGCCTGGACTTCCTGGTGCAGGGCGTCGACGCGGCCGAGCGCCTGGCAGCCCTGCAGGCCAGCGGCATCCTCGCCGAGCCCGGCGTCGGCCTGGTCGAGAGCTTCTCCGAGGTGCGCGAGCTGATCGCCTACCTGGCCGGTGCCGGCCAGGTGCTCAGCTCCAGTACCGGGCCGCTGCACATCGCCCATGCCGCCGGCGTGCCGGTCTACGGCATCTACCCGGACCAGCCGCGGGTCGAGTCCTTCGCGCGCTGGAAGCCTGACGGCTATGGTCATGGGGCCGAGGTCACCTTGGTGCCGATCACGGGATGACCCGCTGCGCGCGCAGGGTTGCGAAGTGCTGTAGAAACATCTCCTCGCTGTCCAGCACCTCGTGAAAGCCGGCGAGCTTCACCTTGGTCGTCGCCGAGGCGATGTCCCAGTCGGCGGCGAAGACGAAATCGGCGTAACCCCAGGAGACCAAGCGGTCGAAGGCGATGTCCTGCAAGCCGTGGCGGGCCACCAGCTCGGCCCAGAGGCCGGCCTTGTCGCTCATCATCTGGGTCAGGCTCAGCGGTTGCGGCGGTGCCCAGTCCATCTCGAAGAAGCGGGCGACGCGGGGCCAGATCTGTTCCCAGCGGAAGAGGTCGCCGTTGGTGATGTTGAAGGCCTGATTCTCGGCCGCCGGGCTCTCCGCCATCCAGGTGAGCGCCCGGGCCAGCAAGCCGGCATCGCTCACCTGATAGAGCGCGCGGTGGTTGGCCAGGCTGCCCGGATGGCGCAGCGGGATGCCCAGTGCCTTGCAGATCGAGGCATAGACCGCGATTGCCATCACCAGGTTCATCGGATTGCCCAGCGCGAAGCCGCAGACGGCGTGCGGACGGGCCGCCGACCAGGTCCAGGCCTTCCCGGCCTGGCGGGCGACCAGCAGGTCCTGCTGGTCGTAGTAGAAGTTGGGCGGCAGGTGGCGCGGGTCGTCCTCCTTGGCCGGCGTCTTGAAGGGCCCCAGGTGGCTGCCGTACCACTTGGTTCCCTCCATCAGGCTGACGTGTGTCAGGCCGGGTGCGGCGGTCTCCAAGCCGTCCAGGAAGTTGCGCAGCAGCGCCAGATTGGGCGCGACCTGGGCCGGCCAGCCGCCCGGCACCTCCACGTAGGCTGCGAAGAAGGCGTGGGTGGCATCGCTCAACTGCGCCAGTTTCGCCCGGCTGTCCTCGGGGTCGGAGAGATCGACCGCGAGGTGGCGGTAGTCGCCCTCCAGGTCCGGCTTGCGTCGCGACAGCGCCACGACTTGCCAGTCGGGCAGGGTCGAGAGGTGGGCCAGCAGGTTGCGGCCGACCACGCCGGTGGCGCCCGCGATGACGGCGGTCTTCATGCGCTCTGCCCTTTTGCCAGCAACCGCAGCATGGCGTCGAGCGCCAGGATGTAGGAGTCAACGCCCAGACCGGTGATCATGCCGTCGGCCTCCGACGCTGTCGCCGACTTCATCTCGCGTCTGTCCAGGTTGGTCATGTGGACCTCGACATAGGGCAGCCGGACCCCGCGCAGGCAGTCGCGCAGCGCGTAGCCGGCATAGAGGAAGCCGGCCGGGTTCATGATCAGGCCCTGCACCCCGTCGCGGGCGGCGGCATAGATCCAGCCGATGGCCTCACCCTCGACGTTGGTGGTGCGGATGTCGAGGGAGAGCCCGCGCGTCTCGGCCTCGCGCTGCAGGATCTCCTCCAGCTCCGCGGCCGTGGTGGTGCCGTAGAGCTCCGGCTGGCGCTTGCCGAGATACTCCATGTTGGCGCCCTGGATCAGCAGCACGGTCATTGGCGCGCCTCCTGCGATTCGGTGCGTGACAGCAGGCTGTAGGCTGCGGCCTGGGCCGTGTTCCGCAGCGCTGCCGTCATCTCCAGCGCTTCCTCGCGGCGTGCCATCGTCAGCAAGAGGCAGGCCTCGACGGTCGCGTCGGGGCCGCCGCGCAGCGCCATCTCCTCGGTCTCGCGGCCCGGCTCCGGCACCGCCTGCCAGAGCGACCAGCCGAGGCAGGCGCCGCCCTGGCGGTCGCGGGCGATCGCAGCCAGCGCATCCGGCTCCTGTCCGGTGAGGCAGACCAGGCTGCCGGTGGCGGCGATGCCCCAGGAGGCGCGCTTGCGGCAGACCGTGCGGCTCATGCCGGTGAAGGCGGGCATGATGGCCCGCGTGCGCGGGCTGGGATCGGCCAGGAGCGCGCGGTAGCGCGGCGACAGCAGCACCTCCGGCGAGCATGTCTCATAGTAGGTGAAGAAGCGCGGCTCCTGCGCCTCCAGCGCCTCGTAGCGGCTGCCGCTGAGGAAGCCGGGGATGCCGACACGCTCGGGCAGGTGCTCTTCCTGGTACCAGCGCTCGTACTCGGCCATACGCTCCGGCCGGCAGCCGTTCCAGATCAGCAGGCCGCCCCGGCTCATGACCCCAGCCCCGTCGTCAGCAGGATCTTGCCGAGCGCACCGCCGCTGCGGATCAGCTCCAGCGCCTCGATTGCCTGGTCCAGCGGTAGAACCTGGCTCACATGCGGGGTGAGGCGCCCCTCCAGCGCATGGCCGAAGATCTCGGCTTGGGCCTCGGCCATCCACTCCGGATGGCGGTCGCGGTAGTCCGACCACTGCAGGCCGGAGACGGCGATGTTTTTCACCAGCAGGTAGTTGGCGCGGATCGCGGGGATGCCGCCGGCGGCGAAGCCGACCACAACCAGACGGCCACGCCAGGCCAGCGCCCTCAGCGCCGCCTCGGTGACGGCGCCGCCCAGCGGGTCGATGACGATGTCCACGCCGGCGCCGCCGGTGGCCTCCTTCACCGCCTCGCGCAGGCTATCGCGCAGCGGCTCAGCGCCGAGGTCGATCACCGCGTCGGCACCGAAGCTGCGCGCCAGCGCCTGTTTCTCGGCACCGCGTGCGCCGGCCAGCACCTCGGCGGCCCCCATGGCCTTGGCCAGCTGCACCGCCGCCATGCCGACGCCGCCGTTGGCACCCAGCACCAGGACTCGCTCGCCGGGGCGGAAGCCGCCGCGGTCGGTCAGCGCGAACCAGGCGGTCTGGTAGACCAGGCCCAGGGCGGTCGCCGTCTCGTAGGAGATGCCGTCCGGGATCGGCAGGGCCAGCGGCAGGGGACAGGCGATGCGCTCGGCGAAGCAGCCGTATTCGCTCTGCACCAGCACCCGCCGGCCCAGCAGGCCCTGCTCCACGCTCTCGCCCAGGCCGATCACCCGGCCGGCGGCGGCCTTGCCGGGCACGAAGGGTAGCGGCGGCTTCACCTGATAGTTTCCCTCCATCACCAGGATGTCGGGGAAGTTCACGTCGCAGCAGGCGACCTCGACCAGGACCTCGCCGGGACCCGGCGTCGGATCGGGGACCTCGGCCGGGCGGTGCGTCTCTAGCGGGCCGTAGGCGGCGACCTGGATCGCCCTCATCCCAGCAGCTCCTCGCCGTCGGCGTTCAGGGCCGGTGCGGTCCTGAGTTCGCCGTCGCCGCGGTAGACCGGGGCCAGCGGCATCGGCAGCGCGGTCATGGTGGCGCCCGCCTCGTTCGCCACCTTGTCGGCGAAGAGGCCTCGGGCGGCGAAGTGTGGGTCCTGGAAGGCCTGTTCCGTGGTCTTCACGATGGAGCAGCAGCAGTCGGCCTCGGCCAGCAGCGGCTCCCACTCCGCTGCGGTCTTGCCGGCGACCAGGGCCGCCACCGCCTGCGCGGTGCCCTTGGGGTCCTTCTCGTCGTCGCGCCAGGTCTCGGGCAGCGCGATCATGGCGCAGAAGGCGGCCCAGAACTTGTCCTCCAACGGGGCTGCGGCCATCAACAGACCGTCCTTGGTGGGATAGAGCTGGTAGCGCGGGGTGCGGCCGGTCACCAGGCCTTCGGCGTTCTTCGGCCAGGCGCCGACCGATTGGCCCTCGGCTTGGGCCCAGTACTGGAAGGTGAAGAGGCCGTCGGTCATGGCGATGTCGAGGAAGGTGCCCTCACCGGTCCGCTCGCGCGCGATCAGCGCCAGCAGCACGTTCATCACCGCTGGATAGCTGCCGCCGGCAATGTCGGCGATCAGGGCCGGCGGCAGCACCGGGTCCTCCACCTTGCCGTGGCTGAGCGACAGCAGCCCGGCGTCGCCGATGTAGTTGAGGTCGTGGCCGGCGACCAAGCGCTTCGGACCGCTGTGGCCGTAGCCGGTGATCGAACAGTAGATCAGCCGCGGATTGATCGCCTTCACCGCCTCGTAGCCTAGGCCCAGGCGGTCCATGACGCCGGGGCGGAACTGCTCCAGCAGCACGTCGGCTTCGGCGATCAGCGGGGTCAGCCGCTCGCGCTCGGCCGGATCCTTCAGGTCGATGCCCAGGCTCTTCTTGCCGCGGTTCAGGATCGCGAAGTTAGCGGCGTCCTGGCCCCAGCGCGGGACGTAGGCGCGCATGTCTTCGCCGCTCGGCCGTTCGATCTTGATGACCTCGGCCCCGGCCTCGCGCAGGATCAGCCCGGCCATGGGGCCGGGCAGCAGGGTGGTGAAATCCAGGACCTTGATGCCGTCTAGCGGCTTGCTCACGTCTTCTTGCTCCTCTGGTGGGCCACGACCGAACGTCTGGCCGGAGCATAGGCCGGCGTGCCGTAGACCTCAAAGAGCGCGCGGGAGCGGAGGTAGTGCTGCTCCAGGCCGCCGCGCTCGACCCGCTCGATCGGTCCTTCGGCATAGCCCAGGCCCAGACGACAGGTGAGGTCCATGTCCTGGGCCGTGGCCAGGCCCTCGTCGAGGAAGCGCAGCGCGTCGTTCAGCTTCGGCACCTCCAGCCGGTCGATGATCCGCCCGGCAAGGTCGCGGCAGAGCGCCACCTCGAAACCGGCCTCGGTGAAGACGGCGGTGGCGGCCTCGATCGCGCTCTCCAGGCTGGCCGGCTGGTGCACCAGCTCGATCAAGTTGCTGGGCTCGCCCTTGCCGTTGCGGTAGCGCGCGAAGCCCAGGATGTTGGAGCCCTCTTCGCCAGCCTGCTCGCCGGTGTGGACGCCCAGGCACTCTCGGTCCAGCTCAACCAGGACGGCGGTGCGGGCCGGATCGTGGGTGACCTCCGCGCCGCTGCAGTCGCCGACGTGGATCAGTACCGGGCTGGAGGGCTGGCTGCCGGCGAGGAAGGTGTCGCCCTCCGGAAAGGAACGTGAGGGGCCTTCGACTTTGATCTCGTAGTTCATGGCTCAGGCTCCGAAGAGGGCATTGCCCTCGTAGTTGTAGAATCCGCGTCCCGACTTGCGGCCCAGGTGGCCGGCCGCGACCATGCGGCGGAGCAGCGGCGGCGCCGAGGCGCGCGGGTCGAGGGTGATGGGATAGAAGGCCTCGCAGAGCCGCACCTGGGTGTCCAGGCCGACCAGGTCGATCAGCTCCAGCGGCCCCATCTTGTAGCCCAGGCCCACCTTGATCGCACGGTCGATGGCGGCGGGCTCGGCCACGCCGGCCTCGACCGCGCGGATGGCGTCGTTGTTGAAGGGCACCAGCAGCGCGTTCAGGATGAAGCCCGGCTTGTCCTGGGTCTTCACCGGCGTCTGCCCGGCCGCCTCGGTCCAGGCCCAGGCCGCCTCGAAGGTCTCGGTCGAGGTGTTGATGCCGGGCGACATCTCGATCAGCTTCATGAGCTGCGCCGGCAGGCAGAAGTGCATGCCGACCACCCGGTCCTCGCGCCCGCAGCCCGATGCGATCTGGGTGATCGAGAGGGTCGAGGTGTTGGAGGCGAAGATCGTCTCCGGCTTGCAGATCCCATTCAGCGTGGTGAAGAGCGTCTGCTTGACCGAGAGGTCCTCGAAGATCGCCTCGATCACCAGGTCGGCCTCGGCCAGTGCCTCCAGGTCGGTGGTCGATACCAGGCGGTCCAGGGTCGCCTGCTTGTCCTCGGCGCTCATCTTGCCGCGCTGGACCGACTTCTCGAAGAAGGCGGCCGACTGCTTGGCGGCGCGCTCCAGGCCCTCGGCCTGCTGGTCGTAGCAGAGGGTGCGGAAGCCGGCGCGGGCGGCGACGATGGCGATGCCGGCGCCCATGGTGCCGCCGGCACCGCAGACGGCGACGGTCTTGATGCTGGTCATTTCTGCTTGAAGCTCCGTCCGATCAGTTGGCGGTGCACCTGGTTGGTGCCCTCCCAGATTTGCGTGATCTTGGCGTCGCGCATCAGCCGCTCGACGCGATAGTCGCTGCAGTAGCCATAGCCGCCGTGCATCTGCACCGCCGCCTCGCTCATCCGCATCGCCAGGTCCGAGGCGCGCAGCTTCAACAGCGACGACTCCATGCCGAAGTCGCGTTCGCCGCCATCGACCAGGCCGGCGACATAGTCCAGCCAGCTCTCGGTCAGCGCCAGGTCACCGGCCAGGTCGGCCAGCATGAACTGGTTGCCCTGGAAGTCGATGATCTTGCGGCCGGACTGCTGGCGCTCGTTCATGTAGGCGGTCATGTCTGCGAAGGCGGCGCGGGCGATGCCCATGGCGTGGGCGGCGACGCTGGGCCGGGACTTGTTCAGCGCGGCCAGCAGGATCTTCAGTCCCTCGCCGGGCTGGCCCAGCAGGTTGGCGCGCGGCACCCGGCAGCGGTTGAAGGCGAGCGCCGCGGTGGAGGAGGCGTGGTGGCCCATCTTCTTCTCCAGCCGCACCACCTCCAGGCCCGGCGTGTCGCCCTCCAGGACCAGGGCGGAGATCGCGGCCTTGGGCTCCTCGATCTCGCTCCACTTGCCGAACAGCAGGAGGCGGTCGGCCCGGTCGCCGGTGGTGATGAAGATCTTGCCGCCCTCGACCACGATCTCGTCGCCGTCGGGGGTGAAGCTGGTCTTCATGCCCGTTGCGTCCGAGCCGGCGTTGGGCTCGGTGATCGCCAGCGAGGCGAGCCCGCCCTCGGCGATCTTGGGCAGCAGGCGCGCCTTCTGCTCCTCGTTGCCGAAGTCGATCAGCGGCTTGATGCCGTGAAAGTTGGTGGCGTAGATGATGCCGGTCGAGGCGCAGGCGGCCGAGATCACCATCACGCACTCGAGGTAGAGGCGATAGGAGGCGGCCAAGCCGCCGTAGGCCTCGGGCACGAAGAGGCCGTTGAGACCCAGCTCGTTCAGCGCCGCGACGTTGTCGCTCGGAAACTCACCGCTGGCGTCGTAGGTGGCGGCTCGCGGGGCGATCACCTCCTCGGCCAGGCGGGTCACCTGATCCAGGATCAGGCGCTCCTCCTCGTTCCAGCGGCGGCGATTCGCCTGGTTGGCGATGATATCGGCCATGGCTGTTAGCCTTTTCTAGTGATTGATCGAATGCGCGCCGTCGAAGTAGATGGTCTCGCCGGTGAGGAAACCGATCCCTTCCTGCATCAGGATGGTCACCATCCGGCCGACCTCCTCGGCGCTGCCGGCCCGGGCCAGTGGGATCCGGCTCTCCAGCCAGGCGCGCACCTTGGGCTTGGCCAGGTAGTCCTTGTTCAGATCCGTTTCGATGTATCCAGGCGCCATGTTCACGACCGTGATGCCGTCGGCCGCCCACTCGACGGCCAGGCAGCGGGCCATGGCGCCGACCGCGGCCTTGGAGGCGCAGTAGGCCAGGTTGTGCGGTACCCCTAGCTTGTCGAAGAAGGAGCCCATGGTGACGATGCGCCCGCCGCCGGCAGCCTTCAGATAGGGATAGGCTGCCTGGCAGGACAGGAAGACGGCGGTGGCGTTGAGGCCCATGACCGCCTCGTAGTCGGCCAGCTCCAGCTCGGCGCTGGGCGCGGTCTTGTGCAGGCCAGCGTTGGCGACCAGCCCGGTAATCGGCCCTGCCTGGGCGATCTCCGCGAAGGCGGCATTCAGCGCGCTCGCGTTGGAGACGTCACAGGCGATCGCCCGACCGGCCGGCGCGTCGCCGCTGCGCGAGAGCGAGACCACCTCGCGGCCGGCCTCGGTAAGTGCGACGACGGTCGCGGCACCGATGCCGCGGCTGCCGCCGGTGATGACGATTTGACCCTCAGCCATCTTGAAACTTCGCCTCCCGCTTTTCCTCGAAGGCCGCCATGCCTTCCTCTGCGTCCGCCGTCCGGAAGGCCAGGGTCGAGAGTTCGGCCTCGACCTTCAGGCCCTCGTTCAAAGGCAGGTCCAGCGCGCGAGCGACGGCGGCCCGTGCGAAGCCTTGGACCGGCTGGCTGTAGCGTGCCAGTTCGTCTGCCAGCGCCAGGGCCTCGTCCATGCCGTCGGGCTCGACCAGTCGGCTGACCAGGCCCCAGTCGGCGGCCTCCTGGGCGGTGACGGTCTTGCCGGTCAGGATCATCTCCATGGCGCGGGCCTCGCCGACCAGGCGCGGCAGGCGCTGGGTGCCGCCGTAGCCCGGGATCAGGCCCAGCTTGATTTCCGGCAGACCCAGCTTGGCCTTGGGCAGTGCCAGGCGCAAGGTGCAGGCCATAGCCAGTTCCAGCCCGCCGCCGAAGGCGAAGCCGTTGATCAGCGCGATCGAGGTCTGGGGCAGTGCATCCAGCTTGGCGAAGACGCTCTGGCCCAGTTCCGCACCGCGCTTCTGGGCCATCAGGTCGCGGCCGCGCAGCTCCTTGATGTCGGCGCCGGCGCAGAAGGCCTTGGGGCCGCTGCCGGTGACGATGAGCGTGCGGGCGTCGCTCGCCGCCACCTCGTCGAAGAGCCGGCCGAGCGCCTCCAGGATGGAGAAGGAGAGCGCGTTCAGCGCCTCCGGCCGGTCGAGTGTGATAAGCGCCGTACGACCGCGGTGCTCCAGGCGTGGCATCATGTCTTCTGCTCCTTGGGGCGATAGCGGACGGGCGTGGGGTTGATCCGCCCGGCCTTGGCGTCCTCCGCCAGGGTGCGCTTCAGGATCTTGCCGGAGGCGGTCAGCGGAAAGGCCTCCACCTGCAGAAAGTATTCCGGCATGTCGAACTTCGAGAGACCCTCGGCGGCGAGGAACGCCAGTAGCGGCTCAGCCTCGACCTTGCCCAGGATCGCCAGGCAGACCCGCTCGCCCAGGCGCTCGTCGGGGACGGCGAAGGCGGCGGCCTTCTCGACCTCGGGATGGCGCAGTGCCAGGGCCTCGATGTGGCTGGGGTGGATGTTGTGCCCGCCGCGGATGATCAAGTCCTTCAGTCGGCCGTGAATGGTCAGGTTCCCGGCCTCGTCGAGCGCCCCCAGATCGCCGGAACGGAACCAGCCGTCGCTGTTGAAGCTGGAGTCGACGGCGGTCTGGTTGTCGAAGTAGCCCAGCATCAGGGCGGCGCCTTTGCCCACGATCTCACCGGTCTCGCCGGGACCCAGCAGGCGGTCGGGATCCTCCGGGTCGGCGATGGCGATGGTGTAGGCCGGGCCGCCGCGCCCGCAGGTCGCCAGCGCGATCTCGATGGGGTCGTCGGGCTGGGTATAGTGGTGCGAGGAGTTCTCGGTCATGCCGTAGATGTTCTGCGGCTTGATCCCCTGCTGCACGAAGGCCTCGGCCACGGTGGGCGGGATCGCTGCGCCTGCCATGTAGAAGGTCCTGACCGAGCCCAGGCGCGGCAGGCCCCTGGCCTTTTGCGCCGCCAGCATGTCCATGGCATGAGTGGGCACGCCCATGACGTAGGTGGCCCGGCTCTCGACCACCCAGTCCAGGCGCTCGCAGCCCGGCGGCGGATCGTCGGTCACCAGGCAGCAGCCGCTGACCAGCCACTGGCCGACCGCGACCCAGGCGATGTGATGCGACAGCGGGCTCAGGCTCAGCAGCACGTCGTCGGGGCCGAGCGACCAGTCGCGGGCCAGGTCCCGGGCGTTGGCCAGCAGAGAGTTGGAAGAGTGCATGACGCACTTCGGCAGGCCCGTGGTGCCGGACGTGAAGGCCAGATAGGCGACGCTGTCGGGATTGTCGTGCACCGGCTCCAGGCTCGAGGCGTCGCCCCGCGGCAAGTCGGCCACATCCCAGACCGCCTTCAGACAGTCGGTCTCGGCGAAGACCCGCTGGCGCACCGCCTCGTCGCCGTCGGCGCCCCAGCCGGCCTCGCTGATCAGCAGATCGCTGTCCAGGCGTTCGACGAGCTGGCGCACCTCTTCGCTGGTGTGGGTCCGGTGCAGCGACGGGTTGCAGGCGATGCCCTGCCGCGAGGCGGCCAGAAAGGCCTGGACCCCCTCCATGCGGTTCGACATCCACAGCGAGATGCGCCGGCCGCCGGTTATGCCCAGTGCGGCGAAGGCCGCAGCCAGGCCGTCGACCTCGTCCCGGAGCGCCGCCCAGGTGAGGCTACGGCGCCCATCGACCAGGGCCGGGGCCTCCGGCCGCGTCTCGGCCTGGATCGCCAGGAGACGATAGAGCGTCTCCTCGCGCCAGAGCCCAGCGGCGTAGTAGGCCCGGGCCTTGGCCGGGTCGTGCAGGGTGAGGAAGGGGCGCATTAGTGGCCGAAGGTCTCCGGGTTGGGCTTGCGCCGCTCGCCGAAGGACTTGCTCAGCTCCTTGGCTTCGTCGGTCTCCAGATAACCGCGCAGCAGCAGGTCGTGGGCGACGCGGGCCAGCCCGCTGACGCCGCCGTGACGGGCGTTGAAGGCGGCCTTCACGCTTGCCAGCGCGAAGCTGCCGCGATCGGCGACCTCCAGCGCGAAGGCCTCGGTCTCCTTGTCCAGGTCGGCGTCGGGGACGACCTTGTTGATCAGACCGATGGAGAGCGCTTCCTGGGCCGAGATCTTGGGATTGCGGTACCACATCTCCTTGGCCTTCTTCTTGCCGACCAGGTCCTCCAGGTACCAGGTGCCGTAGCCGGCGTCGAAGGAGCCCATCATCGGCCCGACCTGGCGGAAGACCGCGCTCTCCTTGGCCACGGTCATGTCGCAGACCATCTGCAGGACGTTGCCGCCGCCCACCGCGAAGCCGTTCACCTTGGCGATCACGGGCTTCTGCAGGCGGTCGATCGCCTCGTACATCTCCAGGGTCGGCAGGATGCCCGGATAGAGGCGGGTGTCGGCCAGACCGTCCTTGCGTCCGCCGATACAGAAGAAGCGGTCGCCGGCGCCGGTGATGATCAGGACGCGGGTTCTGGTCTCGTTGCGGACCTGCTCGATGCAGTCGCGGATCTCCAGGCACATGGTGGCGGTGAACATGTTGCCGTCGTCGGGGCGGTTGAGGGTGATGGTCCCGATCGGGCCCTTTTCCTCGTAGAGAATGGTCTCGTAGCTCATGATGGTCTCGCCTAGCTCCTAGATAACCTCTGCGGCCGCGAGCGCCGCGATCCGGCCCTCGTCATAGCCCAAAAACTCCTGCAGCAGCGCCGCGCTGTGTTCGCCCAGCAGCGGCGGCGGCAGGCGCGCCCCACTGGGATTCCCGTCGAACTGGATGCCGAGCCCGACCTGCGGCAGCTCCCGCTCGCCGGCGCCGAGCCGGTAGAAGAGGCCGCGTTCGATCAGCGCCGGGTCGGCGGTGGTCTCGTCCACCCGATTGATCGGTCCGGCCGGAACCCGCGCCGCGGCGAAGCGCTCCAGCCAGGTGGCGCGCCCCTCGGCCCGCAGCACCTCCTGGATGTCCGCGACCAGCTCGGCCCGCTTGGCGCGGCGTGCGGCATTGCTGCCCTCGCCCGGCGCCTCGGCCCGCTCCGGTTTGCCCACGGCCTGCCAGAAGCGCTTCCAGATGGCATCGCTGCCAAGCCCCAGGGTCAGGGGCTCGTCCGCGGTCTCGAAAGTCTGATAGATGGCGATCACGCTGTCGGTGCCGCCGCTGCGCCGGGGCAGCTCGCCGCTGCCGAGGTAGGGCAGGATACGGCAGGCCATGAAGCGGGTCATGGACTCGACCAGCGCCACGTCGATCAGCCGGCCCTTGCCGCTGCGCTCGCGGGCGAAGAGGGCGGCCAGGGTCGCCAGCGCCGCGTCCTGACCGGCCAAGAGATCGGCAGCCGGCGTTCCCACCTTCTGCGGTGCGCCCCCGGCGGCGCCGGTCAGGTCCATCACCCCGGAATAGCCCTCGGCGATCAGGTCGTAACAGGCGCGCTCGGCCCGCTCGCCGCTGAGACCGAAGCCAGTGAGCGAGGTGAAGATCAGGCGCGGATTGAGCGCCGAGAGAGTCGCATAGTCGCTGCGCAGTTTCTTCTGCACCTGCGGCGGCTGGTTGGTGACCACCACGTCGGCCTTGGCCAGCAGCGCCTCGAAGATCGCGCGGCCCTCCGGCTTGGTCTGGTCGAGCGCCAGGCTCTCCTTGTTGCGGTTGACTGCCAGGAACCAGAGCGACTCGCCTTCCAGGAAGGGTGGCCCCCAGGCGCGTGCGTCGTCGCCGGCGCCGCGCCGCTCCAGCTTGATCACCCGGGCACCCAGGTCGCCCAGCAGCATGGTGGCGTAGGGGCCGGCGACCGAAGTGGTGAGGTCCAGCACCGTCACGCCTTGAAGCAGGTCGGGACCAGCGCCGCAGGCGACGAGCGGCAGGGCCTGCATCGGCAGGTGGGTCGAGCTCTCCATGCGTTCCTCTCGTTCTTACGTTGCTCCTTGCCGTAAGCAAGAAGCGTGCCAGCGCCTGGGGGCTTGTGCCTTCTCTCCGTCGACATTGCCCCTTCTCCCGCTCTTTACGAGCCTGGACAAGGGCTTGCGACCGTCTGACCGTCTCGCCAGAGCACAGGCTGTTGTTCGGAGTCAACTGTCCTCATCGAAGACAGTTTGGCGGTGCATGGCCGTGACAAGGACGCTATCCTTGCCTCTCGAAGGCAAGAAGGCAGAGAAACGGTTAGGCCATGTCGTCAAAGGCTGCAGTGAACGGCCTGATCCTGCTCGACCGAAAGGGAGAGCTGCGGGTTGCCCTGGGACGGGGGCGTGAGGCCGCCGTTCAGGCCGCGATCAAGCGTCCCGGCCTGGTCACCAGCCTGCGCAGCCGGCGACTGGCCAGCTTGCCGGATCTGGGCCTGGCGGTGCTCTGGACGGCGATGGAGGAGGAGGACCTCTTCCTCTTGAGTGCGGCCGGCTCGGCGGTGCTGGACTTCTTGGTCGGGGTCGACTTCGCCTACGATATCCTCGAGCACCTGCTGACCGATCCCTTCGACGCCATGACCGTGGTCGATGCCGAGGCGCGGGTGGCCTATATCGCGCCGGTGCACGAGGGCTTCTTCGGCCTGCGGCACGGCTCTGCGGTCGGCCGTCCGGTGGAGGAGGTGATCGAGAACACCCGCCTGCACCGGGTGGTGGCCAGCGGCAAGGCGGAGGTCGGCGAGACCCAGTCGATGCGAGGGGTGACCCGCGTGGTCAACCGCACACCGATCCGCGACGCCGACGGCCGCATTCTGGGGGCGATTGGCAGGGTGCTCTTCAAGGGACCGAAGCAACTGGAGGCGCTGAACCAGCGCATCAACCGCCTGGAGGACGAGGTCGCCTTCTACCGCCGTGAGGCCCGCGCGGCGCGTGAGCGGCGCTATGGCCTGGACGAGCTGATTGGCGAGTCCGCGGCGATCGAACGGCTGAAGCGCGAGATCGTGCAGGTCGCACCCCTGGACGTGCCGGTGCTGATCACCGGCGAGAGCGGCGTCGGCAAGGAACTGGTGGCCCAGGCGATCCACCACCTCTCGCCGCGGCGCGAGGCACCGCTGGTCGCGGTCAACGCCGCAGCCCTACCCGACAGCCTGGTCGAGAGCGAGCTCTTCGGTTACGAGGCCGGCGCCTTCACCGGGGCTGACCGCCGCGGCCGTGCCGGCAAGTTCGAGCAGGCCGCCGGCGGTAGCCTCTTCCTGGACGAGATCGGCGAAACGCCGGCTCAGGTGCAGGCCAAGCTGCTGCGGGTGCTGCAGGACGGCCGGGTCGAACGGCTGGGCGGCAGCAGCGAGCAGGTCGACTTCCGTCTGATCACGGCGACCAATGCCAAGCTGGAGGAGCGGGTCGCCGCCGGCCTCTTCCGCCTCGATCTCTTCTACCGGATCTCGCCGGTGGTTCTGGCGGTGCCGCCGCTGGCTGAGCGGCTGGACGACCTACCGGCCTTGGTGCAGCACTTCCTGGCCGAGTTCGCCGAGCGCCACGGCCGTCCGGTTCTGGAGGTGGCGCCCGAGGTCTTCTCGCTGCTGGCGGCGCGTGCCTGGCCCGGGAACCTGCGCCAGCTCAAGCACAGTGTGGAGCGCGCCGCCATCTTCGCCCAGGGGCCGCTGCTGACCGCTGCCTCCTTCGACGAGACCCACCCGGCGGGCGGCTCCGTCGAAGGCGTTGAGCCGCTACAGTCGGCGCTGGAACGAGTCGAGGACGAACTTATCCAGGCGGCGCTGACAGCCAACGGCGGCAACAAGAAGAAAGCCGCCGAACAGCTCGGTATCTCGCGGTCTTATCTCTACAAGAAGTTGGGATAAAGCGCGCCTCGCAGCGTCTACTTCGTCAACCCCAGGCAATCCGTCAGGCCCTGCAGGTTGCCCATGCGGCCCTCGATGCGGCGTGCGCGGGCGCTGTGGCTGCCGCTGGGCTTGCCGGCGTCTCGGGCCAGCGGGTTGGGCAGAGCGGTCGCCAGCAGGGCCGCCTGGCGCCGGGTCAGGTCCTTGGCCGGGATGCCGAAGAGGGCCTGGCTGGCGGCCTCGGCGCCGTAGAGGCCGGGACCGAACTCAACGATGTTGAGATAGACCTCCATGATCCGCCGCTTCGGCCAGAAGGCCTCGATCCAGGTCACGTAGGTCAGCTCCAGTGCCTTGCGGGTGCGCGACTGCTGCGGCCAGAGCAACAGGTTCTTGGCGGTCTGCTGCGAGATCGTGCTGGCGCCGCGGGCCTGGTCGCGCCGGCCGCTCTCCACCTCGCGCTGTGCATCCTGAATCGCGCCCCAGTCGACGCCGCGATGCTGGCAGAAGCGGTTGTCCTCCGAGGCGATCACCGCCAGCGGCAGGTAGGGGCTGATCTCCGACAGCGGCTTCCAGCTCTGTGACCAGCCGTGTCCCTCGGTCAGGCGCTGCACCATCAGCGGGGTGACGAAGGCCGGCAGGATCAGGTGCAGCAGCACCCAGGCGAAGGGCAGCACGATCAGCAGCAGCAGGCCGGCATGGAACAGCCAGCGTGCGTATCGGGTCCAGCGCCGCATGTCGCGTGGGGGTCTCCGGCGCCTAGCGGCGCTGGAGCCAGTCCTCCAGGCGCTCGAGCGCGCCGGTCATGGTCTCTTTGCTGCCGGCGAAGGAGATCCGGAGGCTGCGCTTGCCCTCTTCGGGGTCGAAGTCCAGGCCTGGCGTCAGCGCGATCCCGGCTTCGTTCAGCAGGGTGGCGCAGAGCTCGCTGCTGTCGTTGGTCAGGTGCGAGACGTCGAGATAGATGTAGAAGGCGCCGTCCGAAGGCAGGAAGCCGGTGAGGCCCAGCCGCGGCAGGCCCTCGACCAGGATGCGGCGGTTCTCGGCATAGCCCTCGACCACCCGGTCCAGCTCGGACCGCGCGCCCAGGGCGGCCAGGCCGGCATGCTGGGCGATCTCGGAGGCGGAGATGAAGAGGCTCTGCGCCAGCCGCTCCACCGGGCGCACCAGGTCGTCCGGCAGCACCAGCCAGCCCAGGCGCCAGCCCGCCATGCAGTAGTACTTGGAGAAGGAGTTGGCGACGATGACGTCGTGCTGGTCGGCCAGGCTCGCCGCTTCCGGCCCGAAGGTGATGCCGTGGTAGATCTCGTCGGAGACCAGGCGGATGCCGCGTTCCCGACAGGCCAGGGCCAGCGCCTTTATCTCCTCGGCCCCCAGCATGGTGCCGGTGGGGTTGGAGGGGCTGGCCAGGATCAGGCCGTCCAGGCGTCCGGGGTAATCGGCGATCTGCTTCGCCGTCGGCTGGAAGCGGTCGGCGGCGGTTGTCGGCAGGAACACCGCCTCGATCCCCAGCGCCGCCAGCAGGTTGCGATAGGCCGGATAACCGGGGGCGGCCAGGGCCACGCGGTCGCCGGCATCGAAGGCGGCGAGGAAGGCCAGCATGAACCCGCCGGAGGAGCCGGCGGTCACCGCGACGCGGCCCGGATCGACCGAGAGGCCGTAGAGCGTCTGGTAGCTCTCGGCAATGGCGCGGCGCAGCGGCGGGATGCCCAGGGTCTCGGTGTAGCCGATGCGCCCGCGCGCCAGGCAGGCTTGGGCCGCGGCCACGACCTGCGGTGGCGGGGCGGCGGCCGGCTGGCCGGTCTCCAGGTGCAGGATGCTGCGGCCCTGACTCTCCAGGGCGTTGGCGGCGGCCAGAACATCCATCGCCCGGAAGGGCTCGACCTCGGCGCGCGCGGCGATCTTGAGGACCATCGGCGGCGTTCCTTCTTGCTGTGCTGTCTCTAGGGGGCGAGGGTGGAGAGCCCGAAACCGCGCGGATCGGTCTCGACGGCACAGAGCTCCGGCTTCTGCAGGATGCCGTCGGGGCAATACCAGGCCTGCACGTCGCCCAGCCCGGGTACCTTCTGCAGGTTGTGGCCCAGCTCGATCAGCACCCGTTCGCTGCCGCTGTCGATCCGGTCCTCGACGAAGGCCACGTCGGGCAGGCCGTTGTGGTGCACCCGAACCTCGCGCATGGCGGCCGGCAGGCTCAGCTCGCGCTTGGTCACGTCCAGGATCAGGCGGGCCAGTGCCGTGGCGCCAGCCGCGCCGCCCGAGGCCGCGACGGCCATGCGGGCGCGCTGGGTGCCGATGCTGGTGATCAGGCCGGCGACCGGTGAGACCACCAGGTTGTCGGGCGGCGGCGCGGCCAGCAGGATGCCGCTGGAGGGCGCCATGCGGCCGCTGCCGAAGAGGCCGTTGTTGGTCAGACTGCAAGCCAGCGCATTGCCGTAGCGATCGCCGACGACGAAGGCGGTCCCGGCCAGGGGCTCGACCACCTGGGTCGGGCTCGGCGACAGGCTGCTCGCCGGCTTGTGCGCGCCGCTGCCGATGCCGCCCAATCGGCCCGCGAGCTGCGTCGGGTCGAGCAGGCTGGCAACCTGCAGGCTTTGCTGGTTCTGGCGAGAGACCCAGGGGCTGCGGTCGGCGAAGCTTTGTGCCGAGGCCTCCAGGAAGAGGTGGTCGCGGTGGCCGGGGTCGGCATCCTCGTAGTCGGCCAGCTCGGTCAGCAACTGATAGATCTCGCCAGCGACCAGGCCGTTGGCGGCCGGCGGCGGGGTCAGGTAGATGTAGTCGGTGCCGGACTGGATCTGGAGCGGCACTTGGTACTCCGGAACGCGGATGCGCAGGTCGGTCTCGTCCAGTCGCAGGCCCAAGGCCGTCGATTCCTTGGCCAGGGTCGGCCCGGTGTTGCCGGTCAGGAAGAGGTTGGAGCTCTGGGCGCGGACGCCGGAGAGGGTGCGCGCCAGGGTCGGCTGCCGAAGCACCTGGCCGGTGGCGAGCGGCCGGCCGTTCGGCAGGAAGATGCTGGCCGCGGCCTGATTGCGGCTCAGGGTGGCCTGGGCAGTCACGATGTCGGCGGCCAGCGCCCGGCTGGTCTTGAAGCCGAAGCGGGCGAGGTTCTCGGCCGGAGCCACGAGCTGGGGCCACTGCAGCCCGCCGTAGCGTGCATGCAAGGCCTCCAGGCCGCGGGTGAGACCGGGCGGCACGCCGCCGGCGGGCGAGCTCAGTGGCAGGAAGGAGAGTGCTTCGGTCAGCTTGCGCTCTCGGTCGAGCAGAATGCAGACGCCACCGCCGCCCAGCGAGATGCGCGAGGGATAGGTCACCGCCAGCGCCAGGCTGACCGCGACGGCCGCATCGGCAACGGTGCCGCCGTCGGCCAGGATCGCGCGCCCGACCAGGGCG
Source organism: Rhodospirillaceae bacterium N.6G (assembly GCA_046233115.1). GTDB lineage: Bacteria > Pseudomonadota > Alphaproteobacteria > Kiloniellales > JACOMY01 > JACOMY01. The sequence continues at coordinate 74,553 of JBJXHM010000007.1, forward strand.
GCGTTGGGTTCACCGGTCGCGACCATGCCGTCGAAGCCCGGCACCGGCTCCAGCCGCACGTCCTCGTCCGACCCGCAGGCCTGAAGGGTGACGGCGGCGGCCAGCAGTAGGGATAGGGCGCGCAGCCTGTGCAGCCGCTGCGGCGCACGGGAAAGTGAGACTTGCCTCAATCCGGTCTTCGGCGTGCCGCATTGCGCCGGCATAGCCAGCACCCTAAGTTTGGTCGATCTAGCGAACGAGAGAGCCTCAAGGCCCTTTGCCATGTCACGCAGCATTCGTGTTAACGCCATACCGTCTCTCTTCTCTGCCGCACAGCTTTGCGCGCTGGTCCTTGCGCTGGGCATTCTTCCGGCCGTCCAGCCGGCTGTCGCACAGCAGCGGATAGCCTTCATCCGGGACACCGAGATCGAGGATATCATCCGCGACCTGGCGCGCCCGGTCTTTCTGGCCGCTCATCTCAACCCCGAAGCCATCAACGTGTATCTGGTTCAGGACAGCAGCCTCAATGCCTTTGTCGCCGGCGGCCAGAACCTCTTCCTCAACACCGGGCTTCTGGCCAGGGTGGAAAGCCCGGAAGCGCTGCTGGGCGTGATCGCCCACGAATCCGGCCACATCGCAGGTGGTCATATCGCCCAGCGCAAGCTGGCGGTGGAGGACGCCACCACCTCCACCCTGATCGCCTATGCCGTCGGCATCCTGGGTGCCATCGCGTCGGGCCGCGGCGAAGTCGCCAGCGCCGTCATCTCCGGTAGCCAGGATGTCGCGCTGCGAAACCTGCTGTCCTACAGCCGTGCCAACGAGCAGGCGGCCGACCAGGCCGCCGTCCAGTACCTGGCGGAGGCCGGAATCTCGCCCCAGGGCCTGCTGAGCTTCATGAATGTCCTGAAGGGCCAGGAGGTGCTGCTCGCCCGGAACCAGGACCCCTATCTCTCCACCCACCCGCTGACCCGCGAGCGCATCACCTTCCTGGAGAACCAGGCAAGGCAGTCGCCCTATAAGGACAACAGCAGCATCTCGGCCGTCGACCGGGCCCGTTTCGACCGGGCAAGAGCCAAGGTCATCGGCTTTCTGGAGCCGCCCACCATGGTGGCCCGGAACTATCCCCAGAGCGACCAGAGCGAGCCGGCGCGCTATGCGCGTACCCTGCTGGACTATCGCTCGGGCCGGCTGGACGATGCGCTGAAGGGGGTCGACGGCCTGCTGGTGGACGAACCGAACGACCCCTTCTACCTGGAACTGAAGGGGCAAATGCTGTTCGAGAGCGGCCGTCTCGCGGAGTCCTTGGGCCCGCTTGGCCAGGCCGTCGCGGCCTTGCCGCAGGCCAGCCAGATCCGCCTGTTGCTGGCCCAGGCCCAGGTCGAGCAGAACCGGGCCGACCTGGATGCCGAGGCGGTCGAGAACCTGAAGAAGGTGGTGGCGGCAGAGCCCAGCAACGCGCTGGCCTGGCGTCTTCTATCCACCGCCTACAACCGGCTGGGCAAGATGGACCAGGTCCAGCTTTCGCTCGCCGAGTACTGGTTGGCGCGCGGCGACAATGAGCGCGCCGGCATCGAGGCGCGCCGCGCGCTGGAGCTGCTGTCGCCCGGCAGTGCCGACGCGATGCGCGCCCAGGACGTCTACAACGAGGCGGCTCGCCGGCTGCGCGCGAGCCGCTGAGCGGGTCCACAGAACCGCCGGCGCCCGGATCTCTTTCTCTCCACCCCTCGAAAGGACAAGCGACATCATGCATCACCTCTCCGGCCGCCTGCGCGGCAGCCTGACCGGGCTTCTGGTCATGCTCTTCCTCCTGCCCGCGGCGGTTCAGGCCGACGAGGAGGGCTTCAGCGCCGCCCAGGAAGAAGAGATCGGCCGGCTGGTCAGGGCCTACCTGCTGAAGCATCCGGAGGTGATCCTGGAGGCGATCGAAGAGCTGCAGCGCCGCGACGAGATGGCGAGCGCCGCCGCCCGCGACCAGGCCATCGCCCAGTCCGCCTCCGATCTCTACGAGGATCCCGCTTCGCCGATCGCCGGCAACCCCGAGGGCGACGTCACCATCGTCGAGTTCTTCGACTACAACTGCCCCTACTGCAAGCGGGTGACGCCGGAGATCTTCGGCCTGCTCGCCCAGGACGGCAACATCCGCTACATCGCCAAGGAGTTCCCGATCTTTGGCGAGGATTCGGGCTTTGCCGCGCGGGCCGCCATGGCGGCCGATCGTCAGGGCAAGTATGCCGCCTTCCATCAGGCGCTGATGGCGATCAAAGGGCCGGCCAATCCGACCACGGTGAAGCGGGCCGCCGCCGACGCCGGCCTGGACTGGGAGCAGCTTGAAGCCGACATGGAGGACGAGGCGATTACCAGGGCGCTGGAGCGCAACGCGGCCCTGGCCCGGCGCTTGGGCGTCGAGGGGACACCGGCCATGGTGATCGGCGAGACCTTCATCCCGGGAGCGGCGCCTGCCTCCAAGATCGCTGCCGTCATCGCCGAAGAGCGCGCCAAGGCCACGACCAACTAGAGACTTTTGAGTCTACTCGGGCACCGGCCCTCACCCCCGGCCGGCCACCCATTGCTGCAAGGGAGAAGGCCGGCCGGCGCATGCTGTCCGGCTTTCCCGGCTCGAAGGCGCTGTGGTAAAGGCAGCCGCTCGAAGACAGCAAGGGAAGGGGAGCAACGGGCTTGGCCAAACCCTCGGTTCTGGTACTGAACGGCCCCAACCTGAATCTCTTGGGGCGGCGCGAGCCGCAAGTCTATGGCAGCCAGACTCTGGCCGACATCGAGGCCTATTGCGTTGCGGAAGGCAGGGCCTTGGGTCTTGATGTCGCCTGCGCGCAGTCCAACTACGAAGGGCGGCTGGTCGAGTTGATCCACGAGGCTATGGACGTGCGCGTCGGGCTGGTCATGAACCCCGGCGCCTACACCCATACCTCGATCGCGCTCATGGACGCGATCCGTGGCGTCGGCCTGCCGCTGGTGGAGGTGCACCTCTCGAACGTCCACGCGAGGGAGGCCTTCCGGCACAAGTCTTACATCTCCCCAGTGGCACTGGGAGTGATTTGCGGCTTCGGCGCTCTGGGCTATCGCTTGGCCCTGGAGGCGCTGGCCCAGCACATCTTGAAAGGATAGTCCGCCGATGGGCAGCAAGCTCGATATCGACGAGAGGCAAATCAAGCGTTTGGCGCTGATGCTGGGCGAGACCGGCTTGACCGAGATCGAGGTGGAGGAGGCCGGCCGCCGCATCAAGGTCGCCCGCCAAGCCTCACCGCAGCTATCCCATGCGCCGATCGCGGCGGCCGCTGCGCTACCGCTGCCGGCCCCGGCGCCAGCGGCTCCGGTGACCGCGCCGGTGGTGGAGAAGGCGGAGGCGGGCAACCCGGCCGGTGCCGTTACCTCGCCGATGGTCGGCACGATCTATACCTCGCCCGAACCGGGCGCGAAGCCCTTCGTCAGCGTCGGCGAGCGGGTGAGCGAGGGCCAGACCCTTCTGATCATCGAGGCCATGAAGGTGATGAACAACCTGCCCTCGCCGCGTGCCGGAACGGTGAAGGAGATCCTGGTCCGCGACGGCCAGCCGGTAGAGTACGGCGAGGCCCTGCTGGTGATCGCCTAGGCGATCGGCGGCGAGCGGCTGCTGGCGAGGGAGCGCGCCTGTGTTCGAGAAGATCCTGATTGCCAACCGCGGCGAGATCGCGTTGCGCATCCACCGGGCCTGTCGCGAGATGGGGATCAAGACCGTCGCGGTCCATTCTACCGCTGACGAGGGCGCCATGCACGTGCGCCTGGCCGACGAGTCGGTCTGTATCGGTCCGCCCTCCAGCCGCGACAGCTACCTGAACATTCCTGCAATCATTTCGGCGGCGACGATCACCGGCGCCGACGCGATCCATCCGGGTGTCGGCTTCCTGTCGGAAAACGCGACCTTTGCTGCGATGGTGGAGGAGCACGGCATCGCCTTCATCGGCCCCAAGCCCGAGCACATCGCGCTGATGGGCGACAAGGTGGCGGCCAAGGAGGCGGCGCGCTCGCTGGGCCTGCCGGTGGTGCCGGGCTCGGAAGGCGCGGTCTCCAGTGAGAGCGAAGCCAAGGCGGTGGCGGCCGAGATCGGCTTTCCGCTGCTGATCAAGGCCGCGGCCGGCGGTGGCGGCCGTGGCATGAAGATCGCCCAGAACGAGGCGGCCCTGCCGGAGGCGCTGGCGATGGCGCGCAACGAGGCACGCGCGGCCTTCAACAACGACCAGGTCTACATGGAGCGCTACCTCGGCGCGCCGCGCCACATCGAGGTGCAGATCCTGGCCGACGGCCTGGGCAACATCGTCCACCTGGGCGAGCGCGACTGCTCGCTGCAGCGCCGCCACCAGAAGGTCCTGGAAGAGGCGCCCTCGCCGGCGCTCAACGAGGCGCAGCGCCGGCAGATCGGCAAGACCGCGGTCGATGCCATGAAGAAGCTGGGCTATCGCTCGGTCGGCACCATCGAGTTTCTCTACGAGGAGGGCGAGTTCTTCTTCATCGAGATGAACACCCGCCTGCAGGTGGAGCATCCCATCACCGAGATGATCACCGGCATCGACCTGGTGCGCGAGCAGATCCGCGCGGCCGCCGGCGGTGCGCTCTCAGTGAAGCAGAAGGACATCACCTTCAACGGTCATGCCATGGAGTGCCGCATCAATGCCGAGCACTGGCGCACCTTCGCGCCCTCGCCGGGCAAGGTGCAGGGCTATCACGCGCCGGGTGGTATGGGGGTTCGGGTCGACAGCGGCCTCTATGCCGGCTACAGCGTGCCGCCGCACTACGACAGCCTGATCGCCAAGCTGATCGTGCACGGCATCACCCGCGAGGACTGCCTGATGCGCCTGCGCCGTGCGTTGGAGGAATACGTGGTCGACGGCATCGAGACCACCATCCCGCTACACCAGCGCCTGGCCAACGCGCCCGAGTTCGTCGACGGGCACTACAACATCCACTGGCTGGAAAGCTTCCTGCGCGATCTCAAGGAGTAGAGGCCGTCGCCGTTGCGCTCTAAAGGTTCTGCCCGCCATCCACGCTAACGGTCTGGCCGGTGACCCAGGAGGCGGCGTCGGAGAGCAGGAAGGCGGCGACCTTGCCGATCTCCTCCGGGTGGCCCATGCGGCCGAAGGGGATGCGGGCCAGGGTGGTGTTGTAGACCTCCGGCTCCTCGCGGCGACGCTGGTCCCAGACGCCGCCGGGAAACTCGATCGAACCGGGGGCGATCGCGTTCACCCGGATGCGCTGCGGCGCCAGCTTCAAGGCATAGGACTGGGTGGCGTGGATCACAGCCGCCTTGGCCGCACCATAAGAGATGTTGCCGCTGGCGCCGATGCCGGAGATCGAGGAGATGTTGAGGATCGCCCCGCCATGCTCCGGGTCCATCAACTCGGCCGCCCGGCGGGTGCCGCGGACCACGCCCAGCAAGTCGATCTCCAGGTTCGCCCGCCAGCTCTCCTCGTCGTCGAAGCGGCCGAAGCCGCTGGGATTGTTCACCAGGCCGTCGAGCCCGCCGAAGGTCGTGCTGGCCTCGGTCAGGAAGGCATCCAGGTCCGCCGCCTTGCCGACGTCGCAGGCGAGGGCCAGGACCTCGCCGCCGTAGGACTTCAGGCGTTCGGCGGCTGCTTCCAGGGAGGCCTGGCTGCGGGCGCAGATCGCGACCCTGGCCCCCTCGGCGGCGCAGCTCTCGGCGATCGAAAGCCCGATGCCGCGGCTGCCGCCGGTGACCAGGATGCGCTTGCCCGTGAGGCCCAGGTCCATGATCGTCCTGCCCTAAAGCGTGCGATAGGCGCGGTTGCCGCGCAGCTGGCGGTCGAAGTCGATCAGGCTGTTGTTGCAGGCCTGCCGGGACTCGAAAGTCGGCCGGCTGTCGCAGGGATTGCGATAGCCGAGGCTGCCGCCTTCGCAGCCGGACAGAAGCAGGGCCGCGGCGAGCGACAGCAGCGGCAGGAGTAGGGCCTTGCGAGGTGACAGGCCGGACACGCGAACCTCCTCTAACAGGTAGCGCCTGAGGCGAAGACATAGCGGTTTCCGCCGATCTGGCGCAAGCTTCAGGGGCGTTACCGCGACCTCGCGGCCAGCCGGGCCGGGCTCAGCGTCCTGGCGGGCGGTTCTCTGCCCTGATGCGCTGTGCCGCGCTGATCTCGGCCGAGCAGGCCGCCGCCGCCTCGCCGCTCTTGCTGTAGCAGCTCGAGTTGCAGGCCGAGAGCAGCAGCGGCGCAGCGACCGCCGTCACGCCCAGGGCAAGGAACCGGCGCCGGCTTGCCGGGCTGTCCGGCTGGTCGACTGCAGGTCCGTTCGATGAAGAAAAAGGGAAGACCATGGTACTCGGCTCTCCAGCAGGTTCGCCCGCTTCGGAGCGGGCGCCGGTGCCAAAAAGGCCCCTGCGCCCAAACCGTCGCTGCGGGGGCGAGATCAGACATGCTTCCTCTTTTCTAGAGCTTGGGACCTGACAGGCGCCTGACAAGGGGCCGGCCGGTGAAGCGCACCTTGGCACACCCGGATGTGAAGCGGGGCGGACCTGCCTGCACGATTCCGCCCCGTCTCCGCTGCTTTCGTAATCGCCCGTCGCAGGCCGTTCGGACCGCGCGGGTCTTGCTTAGCTGAAGGCCTGGAGCCCGGTCTGTGCCCGGCCCAGGATCAGGGCGTGCACGTCGTGGGTGCCCTCGTAGGTGTTGACCGCCTCCAGGTTGATCATGTGGCGGATCACGTGGAACTCGTCCGAGACGCCGTTGCCGCCGTGCATGTCGCGGGCGGTGCGGGCGATGTCGAGCGCCTTGCCGGCGGAGTTGCGCTTGATCAGCGAGATTGCCTCCGGCAGCTCCTTGCCTTCGTCCAGCAGGCGGCCGACGCGCAGGCAGGACTGCAGGCCGATGGAGATCTCGGTCTGCATGTCGGCCAGCTTCTTCTGGATCAGCTGCGTGGCGGCCAGCGGCTTGCCGAACATCTTGCGATCCAGGGTGTACTGGCGCGCGGCGTGCCAGCAGAACTCGGCCGCCCCCAGGGCCCCCCAGGAGATGCCGAAGCGGGCCCGGTTGAGGCAGCCGAAGGGACCCTTCAGGCCCTCGACGTTGGGCAGCAGGTTCTCGTCGGGGACGAAGACGTTGTCCATGACGATCTCGCCGGTGATCGAGGCGCGCAGGCTGAACTTGCCTTCGATCTTGGGGGTGGTCAGGCCTTCCATCCCGCGCTCCAGCACGAAGCCGCGGATCTTGCCGTCGGGATCGCTCTTGGCCCAGACCACGACGACGTCGGCGATCGGCGAGTTGGTGATCCACATCTTGGCACCGGAGATGCGATAGCCGCCGTCTACCTTCTTGGCGACGGTGCGCATGGCGCCGGGATCGGAGCCGGCGTCCGGCTCGGTTAGGCCGAAGCAGCCGACCTTGGCCCCCGAGGCCAGGTCCGGCAGCCAGCGTCGGCGCTGCTCGTCGTTGCCGTAGGCGTAGATCGGGTGCATCACCAGCGAGGATTGCACGCTCATGGTCGAGCGGTAGCCGCTGTCCACCCGCTCCACCTCGCGCGCGACCAGGCCGTAGCAGACGTAGTTGACGCCGGCGCCGCCGTAGGTCTCCGGGATGGTCGGGCCAAGGAAGCCCAGTTCGCCCATCTCGTTGATGATCTCGCGATCGAAGGTCTCATGCCGGTGCGCTTGGACGATGCGCGGCATCAGCTTTTCCTGGCAGTATTCCCGGGCCGCGTCGCGGACCATCCGCTCGTCTTCGGTAAGCTGCTCCTCCAGCAGCATCGGATCGTCCCACTTGAATGCGGCCCGTGTCGGTTGATGCAGCTTGATGGCAGGTTCTGCGGGGCTCATGGTCGTCTCTCCTCGTGGCCGCAATGGGTCGGCGCAAAAGGCGCCCCACGCACGTTCGCGCGGGAGCGTCATTCTGCACCCGGTCTTCTCGCCGGCGACAATAGTCGCATTGGCCTGCCGGGCCAAGAGAGCTGGCGGCCGAGGGTTCGCATGGCTGCTTCTTTTCCTGATTTTTCTTCCGCTGCTGCTGGCCGGTCTGGCCGCGAGCCGGGCCGAGGCGCGTCCCGACCCGGAACCGGTGGTGCTCTGCAAGCACCTGCTGCCGGCCTTCGTCGAAGAGCCCTCGGCGCTGACTGCCCGCAGCCACGACGCCGGCCCGGACCGGCCGAGCGAGGTCCGTCTCGACTGGCTCGGGGTGGGGGGAGGGGCGGAGAGCCTGACCTGTCGCTTCCTACCCCTGGCCCGGACCGGCGGGCTCTGGCAGCTCGATGGGCTGCGCAGCAGCCACTACGGCGAGCTCTCCCGCTACGATCTGCTGCAGCTCATGAAGTTCCTGCGCCCGCCGGTGCAGGCGGTGGCGGAGCGTGCGCCCAGGGCCGCGGTGGGCGAACCCTGGTTGCGCGGCCTGCTCTATGCTGCCCAGCAGGCGATCGCGCTGGCCGGCCTCACCGGACTCTACGGCCTGCTGGCGATCGGCTTCACCCTGACCCTGGCGGTGGGTGGGGTCTTCAACCTGGCCTACGGCCTGATCTACACTTTCGCCGCCTTCCAGGCCTGGCTGGTCTGGCTCTGGGCCCAGCTCCTGCTGGGGCCGGACTGGCTCTGGGTCGGCCTGCCGCTGCTGTTGGTGGCCCTGGCCGGTGGGGCGGCGGCCGGCTACGTCAGCAGTGCCTTCGTCCTGGCGCCGGGCCGGCGGCGAGCCGGCGGGTCCGGCCGGCTGGCGATCATCGCCTCGCTGGGGCTGCTGATCGCCGGCGAGGAGGCCTTCCGCCTGCTGCAGGGGGCGGAGACCTACTGGCTGCCCTACCGCGACGGCGGCACCTGGCTCCTGGCCGAGGCCGCCGGCTTCCCCCTGGTGCTGGGCAAGGGACAGAGCCTGGTGTTGGCCCTGGTTGCACTGATCCTGCTCGGGCTCAGCCTCTTCCTGCGCAGGTCTCGTGGCGGCCTCCGGATGCGGGCGGTGGCCGACGATCCCGGCGCGGCGGCGCTGCTGGGCGTGGACCTGGGCGCGACGGTGGCGCTCGCCACCACCCTGGGCGGGGTGCTGGCGGCGCTGGCCGGTGGCTTCGCCTTCTTCACCTTCGGGGCGGTCAACTTCCACCTGGGGGCGGTGATCGGCTTCAAGGCCTTGGCGGCGGCGATCCTGGGCGGAGTCGGCTCCCCTGCCGGCGCTTTGCTGGGCGCGCTGGTCATCGCCATGGTCGAGATCGCGGTGGTGACGATCGGAGTCGGTGCCTGGAAGGAGGCGGCGGTCTTCGCCTTGCTGGTGGCGGGACTGCTGTTCCGGCCGCAGGGGCTGCTCGGTCGTTCGCGCAGCGCCAGCCCGGAGTTCATCGCCCGCGGCCGCGGCCCCTTCTAGAAGTAATCGCGGCCCGGTCGCGGTGGGATCGTCATTGACAAGACACTAAGACTTGCCGGCTTTCCTCTCCTTGGTCTAGCCTTCGTGGCAGAGGGGGACCGGCGCCCAACGGCGACAACGAAAGAGTCTCTCCCAGGCTGGACAGGGTTGGTGTCGAGGGGTCTTCAAGGAGGCGCTCTTCTTGCCGTTATCAAGGCAGAGGGCGGCCCTTGTGGCTTTCCAGCTCTGGACGGTCGAACGCGACGTCGGGTCCTGAGAGGTTGGATGGCAGCATGGAACCCTTTCTGCAGTTCCTCATCAACGGCGTCACCCTGGGATCGATCTATGGTCTGATCGCCATCGGCTACACCATGGTCTATGGCATCATCGGCATGATCAACTTCGCCCACGGCGACGTCTACATGATCGGCGCCTTCAACGCGGTGATCGCCTATCTGGTGCTGGGGGTGCTGGGGGTGACCTGGGTCCCCTTGGCCTTGGTCCTGGTGCTGATGATCGCTGTGGCGCTGACCTCCACCTACGGCTGGGCGGTGGAGCGGTTGGCCTATCGGCCCTTGCGTGGCTCCTTCCGGCTGGCGCCGCTGATCACCGCGATCGGCATGTCGATCTTCCTGCAGAACTACGTCCAGCTGCTGCAAGGCGCACGCAACAAGCCGCTGCCGCCGGTCATCAGCGGTGCCTTCGACCTGACCAGCGAGACCGACTTCGTGGTCAAGCTGGGCTACATGCAGATCCTGATCGTGGTGACCACCGTGGTGCTGATGGTGATCTTCACCTACCTGATCACCAAGACGCCGCTGGGGCGCTCGCAGCGAGCCTGTGAGCAGGACCAGAAGATGGCCTCGCTGCTGGGCGTCGACGTGAACCGCACCATCGGCATCACCTTCGTGATCGGTGCGGCGCTGGCCGCCGTCGCCGGCTTCATGGTGACGCTCTACTACGGTGTGGTCGATTTCTACATCGGCTTCCTCGCCGGCATCAAAGCCTTCACCGCGGCCGTGCTGGGCGGCATCGGCTCGCTGCCGGGCGCCATGCTGGGCGGTATCCTGATCGGCCTGATCGAGGCCTTCTGGTCCGGCTACTTCAGCGTCGAGTACAAGGACGTCGCCGCCTTCGCCATCCTGGTGCTGGTGCTGATCTTCCGACCTACCGGCCTGCTCGGCCGACCGGATATCGAGAAGGTCTGAGGCCATGGCTGGAACCGCGCTCCTCGATCCCGACTTCCTGAAGCCGCTGATCAAGGACGCCGGCAAGGCGGCCCTGATCACCCTGGCGCTCACCGTCTTCATGGTCGGCGTGCGCACCGTCGACAACCCGCAAGGCCTGCAGGCGGAGTACCGCTTCGACGACGTGATCACCGCCATGGTCCTGGTCTTCTTCGGCCGGATCGCGCTCTCGCTGATCAACGGCGGCAAGACCCTGGCCGGGGTCGTCATCACCGGCGGCTTCTCGGCCTGGATGCTGATCGCGTTGCTGACCCTGGGCGAAGAGGGCACCGGCGGCCTGCTGCCCAAGCCCTTCGCCAGCACCATCGTCTGCTGGATGGTCACCCTGGCGGCGCTCGGCTTCACCCTGCGCGGGCTCTTCCTCCTCACGCGCGGCACGAAGGGCGGCCCGGCCGTCTTCAAGGAAGACGGCAGCCTCTCGATCCAGCGCATCACCCCCTGGATCGGCGCCGCTCTCATCGTCTTCGCCTTCGTGCTGCCCTGGTTCGACTTCGCCAACCGCCGGATCATGGACATGGCGGTCCTGGTCATGACCTACGTGATGCTGGGCTGGGGGCTTACCATCGTCGTCGGGTTGGCCGGGCTGCTGGACCTGGGCTACGTCGCCTTCTATGCGGTCGGCGCCTATACCTTCGCGCTGACCTCCTTCTACTTCGATATGGGCTTCTGGGTGGCGCTGCCGGTCTGCGGGGCCATGGCCGCCTTCTTCGGCGTGATGCTGGGTTTCCCGGTGCTGCGACTACGCGGCGACTACCTGGCGATCGTGACCCTGGGTTTCGGCGAGATCATCCGCGTCATCCTGATCAACTGGTGGTGGTTCACCGGCGGTCCGGACGGCATCCGCGGCATTCCCCGGCCCACCTTCTTCGGCCTGGAGTTCAGCCGCAAGGCGCCAGAGGGGACCGAAACTTTCCACAACTTCTTCGGGCTCGAGTACAGCTCGGTCGACCGCATCATCTTTCTCTACTACATCATCCTGGTGATGGCGCTGATCACCAACGCCTTCTCGATGCGGATGCGCGGCCTGCCGGTCGGTCGGGCCTGGGAGGCCCTGCGCGAGGACGAGGTGGCCTGCCGGGCGCTGGGCATCAATCCGACCAACACCAAGCTGACCGCCTTCGGGCTGGGGGCCATGTTCGGCGGCTTCGCCGGCTGCTTCTTCGCCACCCGCCAGGGCTTCATCAGTCCGGAGAGCTTCACCTTCATCGAATCGGCGGTGATCCTGGCGATCGTGGTGCTGGGCGGGCTGGGCAGCCAGGTCGGTGTGGTCATCGCCTCGGTGCTGCTGATCGGCGTGCCCGAGCTGTTCCGTGAGCTGCAGGAATACCGCATGCTGGCCTTCGGCGGCGGCATGGTGCTGGTGATGATCTGGCGGCCGCGCGGCCTGCTCTCGCACCGCAATCCGACGGTGCGCCTGTTCAAGGATCGACGGGCCAAGTCAGCCCAGGCCTCGGAGGGCACCGCTTGATGCGCGCGCCCGCCGAGATGCCGCTGCCGGGCGGCGCCAAACCGCTGCTGACCGTCGAGCATCTGACCATGCGCTTCGGCGGCCTGATCGCGATCAACGACGTCTCCTTCGCGGCCGGACAGGGACAGATCACCGGGATCATCGGCCCCAACGGCGCCGGCAAGACGACGGTCTTCAACTGCCTGACCGGCTTCTACAAGCCGACGGTCGGGCGGCTCAGCCTCGACCATCCCGGCGGCGAGCACTACTACCTGGAGCAGATGGAGGGCTTCCGCATCTCGCAGGTGGCCTCGGTCGCGCGCACCTTCCAGAACATTCGCCTCTTTCCGGCGATGAGCGTGCTGGAGAACCTGATGGTGGCCCAGCACAACAAGCTGCAGCAGGCCTCCAAGTGGTCGATCGCCGGCATTCTTGGCCTGCCGGTCTATCGCCACGCCGAGAAGGAGGCGATCGAGCTTGCCCGCCAATGGCTGTCCCGGGTCAGGCTGGAGGAGCGGGCCGACGAGCCGGCCGGCAGCCTGCCCTATGGTGCGCAGCGGCGCCTGGAGATCGCCCGGGCCATGTGCACGGAACCGGTGCTGCTCTGCCTCGACGAGCCGGCAGCGGGCCTCAACCCCAACGAGTCGGCGGAGCTGAACCAGCTCCTGCTCAAGATCCGCGACGAGGAGGGCATCGGCATCCTGCTGATCGAGCACGACATGTCGGTGGTCATGAAGATTTCCGACCACATCGTGGTGCTGGACCACGGCCAGAAGATCTCGGACGGCACGCCGGCCCAGGTGCAGGCCGATCCGGCCGTCATCCGCGCCTATCTGGGCGAGGAGGACGAGGACGAGGAGGAGGGCGCCGGGACCGGCGCGGCCGGGGCATGACCATGCTCACCGTCGAGAACGTCGAAACCTTCTACGGCCACATCCAGGCGCTGCGCGGCGTCAGCCTGGACGTCGAGGAGGGCGAGATCGTCACCCTGATCGGCGCCAATGGCGCTGGGAAGTCGACCCTGCTGATGACGCTCTGCGGCAACCCGCAGGCGCGCAACGGGCGCATCCTCTACCGCGGAAACGAGATCACCCGCCTGCCGACCTACGAGATCATGCGCATGGGCATCGCCCAGTCGCCGGAGGGCCGCCGGATCTTCCCGCGCATGACGGTGATGGAAAACCTGCAGATGGGGGCGACCATCATCGGCGCGGAGCACTTCGACGAGGACATCGCCAAGGTCTTCGAGCTCTTTCCCATCCTGAAGGAGCGCGAGCGCCAGCGCGGCGGTACCTTGAGCGGCGGCGAGCAGCAGATGCTGGCGATCGGCCGCGCTTTGATGAGCCGTCCGCGCCTGCTGCTGCTGGACGAGCCCTCGCTCGGCATCGCCCCCCTGATCGTCAAGCGCATCTTCGACGCCATCCGCCGGATCAACGAGGAAGAGAAGGTGACCATCTTCCTGGTGGAGCAGAACGCCCACCATGCGCTGAGGCTGGCGCACCGTGGCTATGTCATGGTCAATGGCCAGATCCAGCTCACCGGCTCCGGCCGTGAGCTGCTGGCCAATCCGGAGGTGCGCGCCGCCTATCTGGAAGGAGGGCACGGATGAGCGAGGTCCTGGGCGACAACCCGCTGGTCTTCATCGGCCTTACCTGCATCGTCTTCGGTGGCGCCAGCTTCATGATGGGCCAGGCCCTGGCGCGCTCCTGGCGGCCACTGTGGCAGATCCTGCCCTATGGGCTGGGGCTGACCCTGGTGAACCGCTTTCTGGTCTATGCGCTCTTCGACGGCGACGGCCTTTCGGTCGTCGGCTTCATCGTCGATACCATCGTCATCTGGGCGCTGGCGGCGCTGGCCTACCGCTTGACCCAGGCCTACAAGATGGTGGCGCAGTATCCCTGGCTCTATGAGCGCGCCGGACCACTCGGCTGGCGCGAAAATGCGGGGAACTGACGGGGCGTGTGGATGTTGAGGGGCTAGACCTTTGGGGGTGGGCATGCCTAAGTTTCCGCCATGCTCGCCTCGGTTCTCGTCAGCGGGAAGGGGCAGTTCCACTCGGGCCGACCCGTCTGGCAAAGCGGCCGGCAAGACCGACCCAGGACCCCCGGAGTGGATATCGAATTGGGAAGCAATGGGAGACCAAGAGTTATGAGGAAACTTTCACTGGGCCTTTCCGCGGCTGCGCTGGCCATGGGCCTCGGCCTGTCCGCCGCACAGGCCGACATTACCATCGCCACCGCCGGCCCGATGACCGGTGACTACGCCGCCTTCGGCCAGCAGATGCAGACCGGCGCCAAGGCTGCGGTCAAGGACATCAACGCCGCCGGCGGCGTGAACGGCGAGCAGCTCGTGCTGGAAGTCGGCGACGACGTCTGCGATCCCAAGCAGGCCGTCGCGGTCGCCAACGACTTCGTCCAGAAGGGCGTGGTCTTCGTGGCCGGCCACTTCTGCTCGGGTTCGTCGATCCCGGCCTCTGACGTCTACATCGAGGAGGGCATCCTGCAGATGACCCCGGCCTCGACCAACCCGGCCTTCACCGACGGCCCGGCCGCCGAGGGCGTCGACACCATCTTCCGCACCTGCGGCCGCGATGACCAGCAGGGCGACTATGCCGGCAAGTGGATCGCCGAGCGCTATGGCGACAAGAACATCGCCATCCTGCACGACAAGTCGACCTACGGTAAGGGCATTGCCGACCTGACCAAGGCCATGCTGAACGCCGAAGGCGTCACCGAGAAGCTCTACGAGGCCTACACCGCCGGTGAGCAGGACTACACCGCGCTGGTCTCCAAGCTGAAGGCTGACGGCATCGACGTGATCTACCTCGGCGGCTACCACACCGAGGGCGCCCTGATCATCCGCCAGGCCCGTGAGCAGGGTCTGGAGGCGCAGCTGCTGGGTCCGGACTCGCTGAACACCCTGGAGTTCGTGTCGATCGCCGGCGATGCCGCCAACGGCGTGATGTTCACCAACGCCGCCGAGGCGCGCAACCTGCCGTCGGCCAAGGCCGTGGTCGAGGAGATCCGCAAGGGCGGCTTCGAGCCTGAGGGTTACACCCTGAACACCTACGCTGCGATCCAGGTCTGGGCGGCGGCGGCCAACGAGGCCGGCACCACCGATTCGGAAGCGGTTGCCAAGGTGCTGCGCTCGCACGACTGGGACACCGTCGTCGGGACCATCGGCTTCAACGACTCCGGTGACCTGAAGTCGGCCGCCTACGTCTGGTACATCTTCGAGGACGGCAACTACCACGAGCTGGGTCAGTAAGTGCCGGACTCGGATTGGCACCAGCCGATCCGTGATGTTGGGAGAGGGGGCCGCGTGGCGACACGCGCCCCCTTTCTCCTTGTGGCCGCCCTGCTGGCGCTGCTTGGCGCCTGCTCGGGTTCGCCGAAGATCCCCGACGGAACGGCCTATCTGAAGTACAGCAACCCGGGCGGCATCATGAACGGCAGTGCTCGCCTGCCGGCCTCCTGCGCGGCCTGGAATCAGGTGATCGACCTTGCCGCCTTCGTCGAGCCGGTCGAGGGGCCGGGCGCCTGCGGCATCGCGGTGCCGTTGCAGCTCTACGTCGCCGGCCTCGACGCGCCGGCCAGCTTCGATACGCCACCGACCTTCGACTGCCGTTTCGCCGTCCTGATGGGCGCCTTCATCGACGGTCCGATGCAGGAGATTGCGGAGCAGAAGCTGGGCAGCCGCGTCGCCTCGATCGGCCCCGGCGGCTCCTATTCCTGCCGCGGCCGCAACGGCGTCTCCGGCGCCAAGCTCTCGCAGCACGGCAAGGGCCTGGCCCTGGACATCCACAGCCTGCGCCTGGAGAACGGCCGGGTGCTGACGGTCGAGGAGGGCTGGGACGGCGATTCCGACGAGAGCGCCTTCTGGATCGAGCTGCACGCCGCGGCCTGCGGTCCCTTCAACACCGTGCTGGGCCCGGAGGCCAACCGCTACCACAAGAACCACCTCCACTTCGACGTGGAAGAGGAACGTAGCGGCAAGCGGCCTTATTGCCGGTAGGAGACGGCCTTGCTGTTCTGGATCGCGAATGCGGCTGGCGTGGCGATCGCCTATCTCCTCGGGGCGACGCCCACCGGCTATCTGGCCGGCCGGCTGCTCGAGGGCATCGACATCCGCGAGCATGGCTCCAGGTCCACCGGGGCGACCAACGTCCTGCGCACCCTCGGCAAATGGCCGGCGCTGGGGGTTCTGCTCGTCGACCTCTTCAAGGGGGTGGCAGCGATCCTCTTCGTCCGCTGGTTCGTGGCCTGGCTCTACACCCTGCCGTCCGTTACGTCGCCAACAGGCCTCGATCAGCAGGTCTGGGTGCCCTGGGCCGTGGGTCTGGCCGGGCTGGCCGCCTTGCTGGGCCATAGCCGATCGGTCTGGCTGAATTTCACCGGCGGCAAGTCCGCCGCGACCGGGCTCGGCATCCTATTGGCCCTGTCCTGGCCGGTCGGCCTGGGCGCCGCGGCGGCCTTCGGTCTCGTGCTCGCCCTGTTCCGGATCGTATCCCTGAGTTCGATGCTGGCGTCCCTGACCGCGATCCTCCTGATCTGCGTCCTGGACCGGCCCCTGCCCTATCGCCTCCTGGTGATCGCGGGCGGCCTCTACGTCATCTTCCGCCATCGCACCAACATCCAGCGCTTGCTGGCCGGGACAGAGCCGCGCCTGGGGCAAGGCAAGCCGGAGCCGAGAGGCTAGCCGGACCAGCCTGAGAGGGTCGGCTCGGGTTCCGAGCGGGCCAGCGTGGCAAGCTGCTGCAGCGAAGCGGCCAGAACCTCCATCGAGGGGGAAGCCAGGGCGAAACGCACGGCGTTGGGGGCGTGCCCCGCAGCGGCGGCGAAAGCCGAGGCAGGCATAATCGCGATGCCCCGGCGCGCGGCGGCCAGCACGAAGGCCTCGGCCCGCCAGGGGGCAGGAAGCTCCAGCATCAGGTGGTAGGCTGCAGGATTGGCCTTGATGTCGAAGCCTTGGAGGGCCTGGCGTGCCAGGGCTTGCCGCGCCCGCGCATCAGCCCGTTTGGCCGCTTCCAGGGCCGTCACCGTGCCGTCCGCGAACCAGCGGCAGCCGATGTCGAGGAAGAAGCCCGGCGCCATCCAGGCGCCCGAGATCAGCGCCTTGGCCAGGGGCTGGACCAGGGCCGCGGGTGCCGAGAGAAAGCCCAGGGTCAGGCCCGGCGCCACCCGCTTGGAGAGGCTCTCGACCAGGACCACCCGGTCGGGCGCGAAGACCGCCAGCGGCGGCGGTGCCGGGTCCTCCAGGAAGGAGTAGATGCGGTCCTCGATGGCGACCGGTCCCTGCAGGCTCTGCAGCAGCGCGGCAATCTCTTGCCTCCGCGCCGCCGGCATGGTGATGCCCAGCGGGTTGTGCAGGGTCGGCTGCAGGTAGAGTGCGTGCAGCGGTGCGGTCCTGTGCGCGCTCTCGATGGCGTCGGGTCTCAGGCCCTCGCCGTCCATCGCCAGGGGCACGGGAACGATGCCCAGCCTGGCCGCGATCGCCCGCGCGACCGGATAGGTCAGGGCCTCGAAGCCGATCCTGGCGCCCCGCGGCACCAGGGTCGAGAAGGCCGCGGCCAGGGCCTGGCGGCCATTGCCAGCAAAGAGGAGGGAGTCCGGATCGACCTCCCAGCCCGGCCGTGCCAGCCCCGCGGCCGCCGTCGCACGCTGTGCGGCACTGCCCTGAACCGGCGCTGCGACCAGGGCGGCCGCCAGTGCGTCGCCCCGGGTCGCCAGCACCGTCAGGGCCGGGGCCAGCAGGTCGTGCTGGTCGGCCAGGATGGGATAGTTGGTCTCCATGTCGACGCGCAGCGGGCTGGGCTCGGCCAGGGGCGGTCTCGTCGGAGGCGGGGCAGCCCGGATGAAGGTACCGCGGCCGACCTCGCCGCTGGCGATGCCGCGGCGGATCAGCTCGGCATAGACCCGGGCGGCGGTCGAGGGCGCGATCCCGCGCTCGTAGGCGAAGCGGCGCTGCGGCGGCAGGCGGTCGCCGGGCTGCAGGCGCCCGGTTGCTACCTCCTCCGCGATCTGCGCGGCGATCTCGCGATAGTCGTTCATGGTATTTTGCACCGAGTGCAATGTTTTTATTGCTCCGAGATCCTCTCAAGATCAACCTCCGGCGGCAAGTGCAATCGACCGCAAGCGAGGTTTCTCCATGCAGATCGCCATCCTTACCTTCGAGAGCTTCAACGAGTTGGATTCCTTCATCGCCTCGGCCCTGCTGAACCGGATGCGGCCCAAGGGATGGAAGGCCTACATCACCTGTCCCGAGCCCAGCGTCACCTCCATGAACGGCGTCACCGTCGAGGCCGAGAAGCCCCTGGAGTTCGCCTCCGAGGCCGACGCCGTCCTCATCGGCAGCGGCAGCAAGACCCGCGACTATGCCCAGGACCGGGAGTTTCTCTCCCGCATCCGTTTGGATCCGGCACGGCAGCTGGTCGGCGCGCAGTGCTCCGGCACCCTGCTGCTGGCCAAGCTGGGGCTTCTGGGGGAGCGTCCGGCCTGCACCGACCTCAGGACCAAGCCCTGGGTGATCGAGGCCGGCGCGCGGGTCCTGGACCAGCCCTTCTATGCCGAGGGCAACGTCGCCACCGCCGGCGGCTGCCTGGCCTCGCAGTACCTGGCCGGCTGGGTGTTGCTCCGGCTCGGCGGCCGCGAGGACGCCGAGGAAACGCTGCACTACGCGGCCCCGGTCGGCCAGAAGGAGGACTACGTGGCTCGCGCCCTGGACTCGATCCTCAACTGCCGGCCTCAAGCTTTGGCTGGGGAGGCGGCACTCTCGTCCTGACCGCTCCGGCTTGCCTCACTCCGGGTTGGCGGCCTCGACCAGCTCGCCTAGGGTGATGGGCTTCAGCGGGAACCTCTGACGAAAGGCGCCTATAGTCTCCGGCGTCGTCCCGTTGGCCGCGGCCAGGATCTCGGTGACGGTGAGGCCGCAGGTGCGGCCCTGGCAGGGGCCCATGCCTGTGCGGCCGAAGGCCTTGAGCTGGTTCGGTCCCTGGCAACCGAGCTTGGCGTAGCCGCGCAGCGCGCCGGCGGTGACCTCCTCGCAGCGGCAGACGATGGTCGCGTCGGCCGGGCTCAGGCTTTCGCCATAGGGCGGGTAGGCGGCATCGAGGAAGGGGCGGGCGGCGAGGTCGCGTCGTTTCTGGGCCAGCAGTGGCTTCACACGACGGTCGCACTCGGCGCTCTCCAGCTTGCCCAGGCTCTCGGCGATGGCCAGCGCGGCAAGGCGGCCCTCGGCCTCGGCGACCGTGGCGCCGCCGATGCCGGTGCCGTCGCCGGCCAGGTAGAGCGTCTCGATCGTGGTGGCACCGTAGGCGTCGCAGCGCGGGCGGAAGCAGCGCTGGGCCGCGTCCCAGTCGTGCTCCAGCCGCAGGGCGCGGGTCGCCTGGGTGTTGGGGACCACGCCGTGGTGCAGGAGGACCGTGTCGCAGGCGATGCGCTCGCGCTTGCCGGCAGCCTCGAAGGTGAGGGCCTCGGCCCGGGTCTCGCCCTCGACCGCCAGGCCGTGGGCGCCGCGGTAGCGCCTGACCCCGGCGCGGCGCAGCTCGGCCAGCAGGCTGACGCCCTTGGCCAGCAGGCGCCAGCCCCTGAGCGCGCCGGCCAGGTGCTTCCAGGCGGCCGAGCGGTCGGCGGCGGTCTGGGTCTCGACCAGGGCCAGCGGCGGGCTGCCGGCGCGCACCATCTGCGCCGCCAGCAGGTAGAGCAGCGGGCCGGAGCCGGCGAGCACCGCGCGCTCGGCCACCACGCCGGACTGCTTCAGCAGGATCTGGCCGGCGCCAGCGGTCATCACCCCCGGCAGGGTCCAGCCGGGGATCGGCATCGGCCGCTCCAGGGCGCCGGTTGCCAGCAGGACGCGGCGGCCGGCGAGCTGCCTTGCCTTGCCGTCCTTGGTGAAGGTGAGCGTGCCGTCCTCGTCGATCTGCCAGACGGTGGCGCCCGGCATCACGGTGATGGCCTCGTGCGCCAGGTCTCGCGCCAGGGCGGCGCCGGCCAGGTAGTCGGGGCCCAGGACGGCGCCGCGCCCGGCACCGCCGGCCGTCACCGCGCGATAGATCTGGCCGCCGGGTGCGGGCTGCTCGTCCAGCAGGATCACCGAGAGGCCGCAGAAGGCGGCGGTCCGGGCGGCCGCCATGCCGGCCGGCCCGGCCCCCACCACCAGGAGGTCGGCGTCAGCCATCGAGGGCTCCTTCGCGGAGCGGCGCGCGCTCCACCACCAGGCCGGCGGTGACCTCGGTCATGCAGGCCTGGCGCTGCACCCCCTCGATCACCACCAGGCAGTCGTAGCAGGCCCCCATCATGCAGTAGGGCGCGCGGGGGGCCCCGGAAACCGGGGTGCTGCGCAGGTGGCCGACCCCGGCCGCCAGCAGGGCCGCGGCCAGGTTGGCGCCGGCCGGCAGGGACAGGGTCTCGCCGTCGAAGCGGACCTCGACCCGCCCGGTCGCCGGCTCGAGCTCACGAAAGGGCAAAGCGCTCTTCACTGAAGACCTCCAGATCGGGGGCGTCGTCGGCGCCGTCCAGCCAGGCCGGCAGGAAGCGGCCGTGCGCGGCCGAGAGGGTGATACCGCTGTGGCAGGTGACCAGGTAGGCACCCGGCATCGTCTTTGATTGCTGATAGATCGGCAGCCCGTCGGGCGAGAGGATGCGCAGGGCACCCCAGGTTCGCACCAGTTGCGCCTTGGCCAGGCAGGGGAAGAGGGTCACCGCGTGGGCGGCGATTCCGGCGGTGGTCTCCAGGGTGGTGCGGTCGTCGAAGCCGACCTCCTCCTGGGAATCGCCGAGCTGCACCCCGCCCTCGTCGACCTGGCGGACCCTGCTGGCCGGACGCCGCAGCAGCTTCGGCAGCCGCTCGGTGATCAGCACCTGGCCGCGCTGCGGGCGGATCGGCGCGCGGAAGCCGAGCTGCGGCCCCAGCTCCATCGCGCCCAGACCGGCGCTCAGCACCACCTTGCCGGCCTGGTAGAGGTCGCCCTCGCGGCTCTGGATCTCGAAGCCGCCGGCCTTGGGCGCGACGCGGACCACCTTGGTCCCGGTCACCACCTTGACGCCGAGGCGGCGGACGTCGCCGGCCAGCGCGCGCAGCAGGCGCAGCGGATTCACGTGGCCGTCCTGGCGGTGCAGGATGGCGCCCACCACCTTTGGGCCGATGTGGGGCTCTTCCTCGAGCAGGCGGTTGCGCCCTAGCACCTCGAAGGGATAGTCGCCGTCCAGCTTGGCCTTCAGCGTTTCGTACTCGGCGACGCGCTGGGCCAGGGTCTCCTCGTCGGTGTGGAAGTCGTAGCCGCCGTCCTGCTGCAGGCCCAAGGACTGGCCCGCCCCTTGGCCCAGGCTCTCGCCCAGCTCCTCGGCGTAGGCGCCCCAGGCGGCGGCGGAGCGCTGCGACCAGCGGGCGTAGGCCGGCTGCTGCATGCCCTTGCTCTGGACCCAGACCAGGCCGAAGTTGCCGCGCGAGGCGCGGAAGCTGCCGTCGTCACCGTCGAGCACCAGGACGCGGCGACCGCGCTTGACGAGGCCCCAGGCGAGCGAGAGCCCGACCACCCCGCCGCCGATCACCGCGTAATCCGCATCCATCGTCACCTCGACCTCTTGTTTGCTCTACGAACCCGGGGGAGCGGCCTCCGACCATCTCCCCCGGTCCGTCCGTCCCTGCCTGGATGCTAGTTGGTGGCCTTGTCCAGGATCGCCTGGCCCCAGTCGGCGCCGACGTCCTCCAGGATCACCGGCCAGACCTCGGCGCGCACCTTCTTAGCCATGGCGGCCAGCTCAGCGTCGCTCAGCACCACGATGGTGGCGCCGGCATCGGCCAGCTTCTGCTCGTTGCGGCCCTGGTCCTCCTTGGCGACCACCCAGCGCGCTGCCTCGAACTCCTTCGCGGCCTCTTCCAGCGCGGCACGGTCCTTGTCGCTCAGGTCGGCCAGGGTCTCGGAGTTGATGATCAGGTACCAGACCTCGAAGTGGGTATTGGCCGGGATGTAGGTTTTTGTCACGTCGCGGAAGGACGCATAGTAGCCCTCGGCGCCGGAGCCGATGACGCCGTCGACCACGCCGGTCTGGACCGCGGTGAAGGCCTCGGAGAAGGGGATCGGCGAGGAGATGTAGCCCAGCGAATCGCCCAGCATCTGGAAGCTCTTGATGCCCGGCACGCGGACCTTGATGCCCTTGGCGACGTCGGGATCGCCCGGCGAGACCGCGTCTCGGTTCAGCGCGATGCCGCCGAAGTAGACCGGATAGGCGGCCAGCATGGTGATATCCTGCTTGGCGTAGAGCTCCGCCATGGCCTCGCGCACCGCGCCGCCGGGGCCGTAGATCTTCCTGGCCTGCTCCCAGCCGTCGGCGAGGTAGGGGAAGGAGCTGATCTGCATGCGGCGGTCGGCGCCGGAGGCGGCCGGCTGGCAGGCCATCTCGACCGCGCCGACCGAGACCCGCTCCTGCACCGTGGTGTAGTCGCCCAGCGCCGAGGCCGGGAAGATCTTGATCTCCACGTCGCCGGCGGTGGCGTCCTTCACCAGGGTGGCGAACTGGTTCAGCTCCAGGTCGATGGTGGCGCCCTGCGGACGCACGTGGCTGAGCTTCAGTTCGACGGCCTCGGCGGCGCTGCCGAAGCCAATCAGAGCGGCCAGCGCCGCGGTCGCGATCAGGCTGTGTCTCATGGTAACCGGGTCTCCTTCTTGGGTTTGTGGGTCAGTACCCGAAGAAACGGGGCAGGAACAAAGAGAGGTCGGGCCAGAAGGCGGTGAGGAAGACCACCGGCACGTAGCCGACCAGGATCAGGGTCATGGCCGGGCGGATCACCTTGGTGACCTTCACCTTGCCGACCCGGGCACCGAAGTAGAGGATCGAGGCATAGGGCGGGGTGACGCCGCCCATCGCCGTGTTCACGCCCATGATGGCGGCGAACTGCACCGGGCTGACGCCGATCGCCTGCATCAGCGGCAGCAGCAGCGGGCCCAGCAGGATGATCGCGGTGGCGTCGTTCACCACCATGCCGACCAGGAACAGCAGCAGGTTCACCAGGATCAGCAGCAGGATCTTGTCGTCGGTGACCGCGAAGATCGCCTGGACCAGCTGCTGCGGCACGCCCTCCATCACGAACATCTGGCTCAAGATCATCGAGAAGAGGATCATCAGCATGATCGCGCCGACCGCCGTCGCGGCCTCCTTGCCGGCGGCGAGGAAGCTGGAGAGGGTGAGCCCGCGGTAGATCAGGAAGCCGACCGGGATGGCGTAGATGGCGGCGGCGGCCGCGGCCTCTGTCGGGGTCATGACGCCGCCGTAGATGCCGCCCAGGATGATCACCGGCATCAAGAGCGCCGGGAAGGCGATCACGCCGCGCTTGCCGACGTTGGCGCTGAGCTCCTGGAAGCTGGGCTTATCGTCCAGCACCAGCGGGAACTTGCGCGACATCCAGAGGTTGGCCAGCGAGAAGTTCAGCATGATCAGCAGGCCCGGCCCCAGGGTGGCCAGGAAGCAGGCCAGGATCGAGGTGTCGGTGACCCAGCCGTAGAGGATCATGGTGACGCTGGGCGGGATCAGCAGGCCCAGGATCGAGGAGTTGGCGATCAGCGCGGTGGCGTACTCGCGCGGGTAGCCGCGCTTCTCCATCTCCGGGATCAAGAGCGGGCCGATGGCGGCCACGCCGGTGAGGCCGGAGCCGGAGATCGCGCCGATGACCGCGCAGCTCACCGCCGCGACCACGCCAAGCCCGCCGCGGACATGGCCGATGAAGGCGTTGACGAAGCGCAGCAGGCTGGCGGCGATGCCGCTCTCGCTCATGATGGTGCCGGCCAGCACGAAGAGCGGGATCGCCAGCAGCACCGGATTGGCGAGCTGCTGGAAGCCCCAGAGCATATTGCCCTTCATGGTGACGCCGCCGATCAGGCTCATCACCATCAGGGCGCCGCCGAAGCAGAAGGGCAGCGGCACGCCCAGGGTCAGCAGCAGCACCAGGACCCCGATGGCCAGGAAAGCGATCTCGACCATCAGCGCGCGTCCTTGTTGTTGTCCGGGGCTTGGTCGAAGGCGACGGTCTCGTAGTCGGCGGCATGGTGATCGCCGATGCGGTAGTCGCCGCTGGCGAGCGCGCGTGCGTGGCGGCTGAGGTGCCAGAGGGTGTAGAGCACCATCAGGCCGAGCGAGACCACCAGGGCCACGTCGCCGTAGAAAGTGGGGATGTAGAGCGTCGGGCTCTCGCGCCAGACCCGGAGGGCGTAGCGGGTGTAGTCCCAGGCCCAGTAGGTCAGCCACAGCAGCACGATCAGGCTGATGATCTCGCCCACCAGCGCCAGGATCGCGTGGCCGCGCTCGGTCTTGATGAAGATCTCCAGCACGTTGGCGCGGATCTGCGTGTTCTCGCGCGAGGCATTGACCGAGCCCAGCATGTAAAGCCAGAGGGTCGGATAGAGCAGGGTTTCTTCCAGCCCCATGACCGGAACTTCCAGCACATAGCGGGTGATGACCTGCACGAACTGGCCGAGCGCCACGATGCAGATCAACGCCGTCAAAAGGGTCCGCACGAAACGGTCCAAGCCTTGCGCCTCCCCTGGTCTTTGGAACTGTGGTGAAGGGATCAGAGCAGGCTAGTGAAATCTCTGATAAACTCAAATTGGAAATATTGCTGATTCGATAGATTAACTTTATGGTTAGCCATGAATCTCTCCATTCGTCAGCTCCGCACCTTCTGCGAGGTCATGCGCAGCGGATCGGTGTCGGAAGCGGCACGGGCCCTGGGCCGGACCCAGCCAGCGGTTAGCGCCATGCTTGTCGGGCTAGAGCGCGAGCTGGGCTTCAGCCTCTTCGAACGCGAGCGCGGGCGGCTGATTCCTCGACCCGAGGCGCACTACTTTCTGGAGGAGGCGGAGCACGTGCTGGCCCGCCTGTCGCAGTCCGCGCGGATCATGCGGGACATCGGCAACCTGGAGCAGGGCAGCCTGCGCATCGCCTGCAACCCGGCCAGTTCCGGCTTCTTCATGCCCTCGGTGGTCGCCCGCTTCGTCAAGGACCGGCCGGACGTCAAGGTCTCGATCATGATGCGCTCCTCTTTGGTGATCGAGGAGTGGATCGCCTCGCAGCAGTACGACGTCGGGCTTGCCGAGACGCCGGCCCCGCGCGGCTCGATCGACATCCGCAGCTTCGACATGCGCTGTTACTGCGCCATGCGCAGCGACGATCCCCTGGCCGCGCTGCCACTGGTCACGCCCGAGCACCTGGACGGCAAGCCACTGGCGGCGCTCTATGGCGAGCACAAGACTCATCAGGCGATCGTCGGCCACTTCGCGCGGGCCGGCGCCAGGCTGAACCAGCGCTTCGAGCTGCGGACTTTCCTGCCGGGCCTGCATCTCGTCGAGGCAGGACTCTGCTACTGCATCCTCGATGCGATGACGGCCGCCAGCTACCGGAGCTATCGTGAGGGCGGGGCGGGGATCGCCTTCCTGCCCTTCGAGCCGGCCACCGTCCTTCCGGTGGCGATCCTGACACCGGCGCACCGTCCACCGTCGCTGCTGGCCGAGGGCTTCTGCGGCATCCTGGAGCAAGCGATGGCGGAGCTCTCGGCGGCGGAGCGTCCGGCCGCGCTGCCCTGACGTTGGCGGGAAGCCGGCAAGACCATTGATCACTGGTGGTGCCGGCCCGCTTGGGTTAGATCCCTCCTGCGCAGCCCGTTCCGGGGGCGTGCCAAGAGGGGAAAGGGGGACCAGGCCCAGTGGCTCTGACCGTAGCGCTCGCCAGCGACCATGCCGGCTTCGCCATGAAGACCGTCCTGAAGGACGAACTCGCGGCCCTGGGCCATGAGGTGCTCGACCTCGGCACCGACGGTCTGCAGTCGGTGGACTATCCCGACTTCGGTGCCGCCGCCGCCGCCGCGGTGGCCGGCGGACGTGCCGCCCTGGGCGTCATCGTCTGCGGCACCGGCATCGGCATCTCGATCGCGGCCAACCGCACGGCCGGCGCACGCGCCGCCCTCTGCCACGATGTCACCACCGCGCGGCTCTCGCGCGAGCACAACGATGCCAACATCCTGGCCTTGGGTGCACGGATCATCGGCGAAGAGGTCGCGAAGGAATGCTTGCGCGTCTTCCTTGCTACAGAATTCGCCGGCGGACGCCACCAACGTCGCGTCGAGAAGCTCGGTTAGCGCCGCCGAGCGCCCGAGCCGGAACAGCAACTGGCCGGACCGCCAGTTGACCGGCCCACCCAGTTGACCGGCCTACCCAGTTGACCGGACTGCCCAGTTGAAAGGACAAGCCGCCATGTCGAGCAGCACCCTCGCTTCCTATGCCGCCCCGAAGACCTTCTTTTCCTCACCGCTGGCCGAGACCGACCCGGAACTGGCCGCCGCCATCACCGGCGAGCTGGGCCGCCAGCGCGACCAGATCGAGCTGATCGCCTCGGAGAACATCGTCTCGCGCGCCGTCCTGGAGGCCCAGGGCTCGGTGCTGACCAACAAGTACGCCGAGGGCTATCCCGGCCGGCGCTACTATAACGGCTGCGAGCATGTCGACGTGGCCGAGGCGCTGGCCATCGATCGGGCCAAGCGCCTCTTCGACTGCAACTTCGTCAACGTGCAGCCGCACTCCGGCGCACAGGCCAACCAGTGCGTGATGCTGGCCCTGGTGAAGCCGGGCGACACCATCATGGGCCTCTCGCTCGACGCCGGCGGCCACCTGACCCACGGCGCCAAGCCGAACCTCTCGGGCAAGTGGTTCCATGCCGTGCAGTACGGCGTGCGCGAGTCCGACGGCCAGATCGACTTCGACGAGGTCGCGGGCCTGGCCCGCCAGCACAAGCCGAAGCTGATCATCACCGGCGGCTCGGCCTACCCGCGCCACATCGACTTCGCCCGCTTCCGCGCCATCGCCGACGAGGTGGGGGCCTACTTCATGGTCGACATGGCCCACTTCGCAGGCCTGGTTGCGGCCGGGGTCCACCCCTCGCCGCTGCCGCACGCCCACGTCGTCACCACCACCACGCACAAGACTCTGCGCGGCGCGCGCGGCGGCATGGTGCTGACCAACGACGAGGAGATCGGCAAGAAGATCAACTCGGCCGCCTTCCCTGGCCTGCAGGGCGGGCCGCTGATGCACGCCATCGCCGGCAAGGCCGCAGCCTTCGGCGAGGCGCTGAAGCCCGAGTACAAGCTCTACTGCCAGACCATCCTGGATAACGCCCAGTCCCTGGCGCGCACCCTGCTGGACAACGGGCTGGACCTGGTCTCGGGCGGCACCGACACGCACCTGATGCTGGCCGACCTGCGCCCCAAGGGCCTGACCGGTAACATCGCCGCTGAGAGCCTGGAGCGGGCCGGCATCACCTGCAACAAGAACGGCGTGCCGAACGACCCGGAGAAGCCGACCGTGACCTCGGGCGTGCGACTCGGCACGCCGGCCGGCACCACCCGCGGCTTCGGCCCGGCCGAGTTCGCCCAGATCGGCGAGATGATCGTCACCGTGCTGGACGGACTGCGTGACCACCCGGAGGACAATTCCGCGGCTGAAGCCAAGGTCTTGGAGCAGGTCCACGCGCTCTGTGGCCGCTTCCCGATCTACACGGGCTTCTAGGTTTAGCCGTAAGAGTCTCAGATCCGCGCTTTGAGATTCGGGGCCACTTGGGGCAGCTTATCGGGCGGTAGAGGTTGAGGAGGTGAGATGCGCTGCCCCTTCTGTGGCAATGACGAGACCCAGGTGAAGGATTCCCGGCCGACGGAGGATTCTTCGGCCATCCGACGGCGCCGCCAGTGCTCCAACTGCGGCGCGCGCTTCACCACCTTCGAGCGGGTGCAGCTCCGCGAGCTGACCGTGGTCAAGAGCACCGGCCAGCGCGAGCCCTTCGATCGCGACAAGCTGATGCGCTCGATGATGATCGCGCTGCAGAAGCGGCCGGTCGATTCGGAGCGGGTGGAGCGGGTCGTGAACGGTATCCAGCGCCGCCTCGAGAGCTCCGGCGAGACCGACATCCCGAGCAAGGTGATCGGCGAGCTGGTGATGGATGCGCTGGCCCACCTCGACAAGGTCGGCTACGTCCGCTTCGCCTCGGTCTACCGCAACTTCCGCGAGGCCCGCGACTTCGAGGAGTTCGTCGGCAAGCTGGCACGGCTGAGCGACGCCGACTGACGACGATGGCGAAGGCGGCACCCGGCGAGACGGTCGATCGGGCCTACATGACCATGGCGCTGGGCCTGGCGCGGCGCGGTCTGGGCCGGGTCTGGCCCAACCCCGCGGTCGGCTGCCTCCTGGTCCGCGAAGGGCGGATCCTGGCGCGCGGCTGGACCCAGGACGGCGGGCGGCCGCATGCCGAGCAGGTGGCGCTGGCCGCTGCCGGTACGGCGGCCGAGGGCGCCACCGCCTATGTCACCCTGGAGCCCTGTTCCCACCACGGCAAGACGCCGCCCTGTGCCGATGCTCTGATCGCGGCCGGTCTCGCCCGCGTGGTGACCGCGACCGACGATCCCGACCCGCGCGTCTCCGGCGGCGGCCACCGCCGGCTGCGCGGGGCCGGGCTGGCGGTCACCGAGGGGGTCTGCCGGATCGAAGCCGAAGCGCTTAACCTCGGCTTCTTCCTGCGCCAGCGGCTGGGCCGGCCGATGGTCACCCTGAAGCTGGCGATGAGCCTGGACGGCCGCATCGCCACGGTGAGCGGCCAGAGCCAGTGGATCACCGGACCCGAGGCCCGTGCGCGCGCCCACCTGCTGCGCGCCGAGCACGATGCGGTGATGGTCGGCAGCGCCACCGCAATCGCCGACAACCCGCGGCTCACCGTGCGCCTGCCGGGCATGGAGGGCCGCCGCCCGGTCCGGCTGGTAGCCGACGGGCGCCTGGCCCTGCCGCTGACGCACGAGCTGGTGCGCGGCGCCAAGAGCCTGCCGACCTGGCTCCTGACCCGCGACGATGCCGACCGCCAGCGCCGTCGTGCCTACGAGCAGGCCGGCGTCGTGGTGCTGGAGGTGCCGGGCAGTGCTACCCAGACCCTGGACATGGCGGATGCCCTCGAACTCCTGGGCGGACGTGGGTTGACCCGGCTCTTGGTGGAAGGCGGCGGCCGCCTGGCCGCCTCGCTGCTGGCGGCCGGCTTGGTCGATCGCTTGGTTGTGTTCCAGGCCGGGGTGGCGATCGGCGGCGACGGGGTGCCGGGCGTGGCCGGACTGGGCCTGAGGGAGCTCGCCAAGGCGCCGCGCTTTACCCAGCGCAGGGTCGAACGGCTGGGCAACGACGTCATGGTCGAGTACGGCCATTAACAGATCTGCAAAACAGCCATTTACCGAAGAGGCTTGCCCGGCCGGGTATTAACCCCTAAGTCCGCGCAGGGTTTCAGCGAGCGACAAGGGAGAAGGCCGGGTGTTCACCGGTATCGTCACCGACCTGGGCGAGGTGCGGGCAATCGAGAAGCGCGGCGACACGCGTTTCGTGATCGCCACCGGCTATCCCACGGCCGAGATCGCGATCGGTGCCTCGATCGCCTGCAACGGCGCTTGCCTCACCGTGGTGGAGAAGGGGGCTGACAGCCTCTCCTTCGACGCCTCGGCCGAAACGCTCTCTAAGACCACCCTGGCCAACTGGGCGATCGGCGACCGGATCAACCTGGAGCGTGCGCTGGCGCTGGGCGCGGAGTTGGGCGGGCATCTGGTCAGTGGCCACGTCGACGCTACCGGCACTGTCGAGAGCCTGGCAGAGGAGGGCGGCTCCCATCGCTTTGTCTTCCGCGCACCGGCCTCCGTCAGCCGCTTTCTCGCGCCCAAGGGGTCGGTTGTGGTGGACGGCGTGTCGCTCACCGTCAACGAGGTGGAGGACCAAGCCGACGGCTCCACCTGCTTCGGCGTCAACATCATCCCTCATACCTTTGAGGTCACCGCCTTCCATCGGCTGCGCCCCGGCGCTGCGGTGAATCTGGAAATCGATCTCGTCGCGCGGTACCTTGCGCGGCTTGTGGACAAGAGCTGAGCTGCCATGTCTTCCTCCGCCTCCGCCAAGGGCCCGCGTGAACTGGCCTTCCACGACCTCCTCTCGCCGATCGAGGACGTGATCCAAGACGCCCGCAACGGCCGCATGTTCATCCTGGTCGATGACGAGGACCGCGAGAACGAGGGCGATCTCGTCATTCCTGCGCAGATGTGCACGCCCGATGCGGTCAACTTCATGGCCAAGTACGGCCGCGGCCTGATCTGCCTGGCGATGACGCACAAGCGGATCC
This sequence comes from Rhodospirillaceae bacterium N.6G, assembly GCA_046233115.1. Classification (GTDB taxonomy): domain Bacteria; phylum Pseudomonadota; class Alphaproteobacteria; order Kiloniellales; family JACOMY01; genus JACOMY01. The sequence continues at coordinate 104,713 of JBJXHM010000007.1, forward strand.
AGGAGCTGAAGCTGCCGCTGATGTCGCAGCACAACGGCACCCGGCACCAGACCGCCTTCACCGTCTCGATCGAGGCCAAGGAGGGGGTGACCACCGGCATCTCCGCACCCGACCGCGCCCGCACCATCGCGGTGGCGATCGACCCGGGCAAGAGTGCCGACGACATCGTGACGCCCGGTCATGTCTTCCCGCTGGTCGCCCGCGAGGGCGGCGTCCTGGAGCGCATCGGCCACACCGAGGCCGCCGTGGACATCGCCCGCCTGGCCGGCCTGAACCCGGCCGGGGTGATCTGCGAGGTGATGAACGACGACGGCACCATGGCCCGGCGCGACGACATCATCGCCTTCGCCCAGCGCCACGGGCTGAAGGTCGCGACCATCGCCGATCTGGTGGCCTATCGGCGCAAGAACGACCGGGTGGTGGAGCGCAGCCTGGAGGGCGAGATCGACAGCCGCTACGGCGGGCGCTTCAAGCTGGCGCTCTACCGCAGCCGCTTCGGCAGCGGCGAGCACCTGGCACTCTGGAAGGGCGACATCACCGCGCCCGGACCGGTGCCGACGCGCGTCCATGCCTTCAACCTGATGGACGATGTGCTGGGCGATCTCTCCAGCGGCCGTGGCGGCGAACTCTGGGAGGCCCTGACTAAGATCGACAGCCTGGGCCGGGGCGTCGTCGTCCTGATCGGCGAGCCCGGCGGGCGCAGCCTGGCCGAGCAGGTGGCCGAACGCTTGGGCCACAAGGAAGAGGAGCCGGGGCCGGAGCTCAGGGACTACGGCATTGGCGCACAGATCCTGCTGGACCTCGGGGTCAAGGACCTGATGCTGCTGCACACGACGAAACACGTCTTCATCGGCCTGGAGGGCTATGGCTTGACCATCTCCGACCAGAAGCCGCTGCGGGGCGGAGAGGAAGAGGACTAGGTCCATGGCCGAGCAGGCTCAGGTTCTGATCATCGAGGCACGCTTCTACGAGGGCATCGCCGATGCGCTGGTGGAGGGTGCGGTCGCGGCGCTCGAGGCGGCCGGCGTTTCCTACGAGCGCGTCGCCGTGCCCGGTGCCTTCGAGATCCCCGTGGTGATTGCCATGGCGGAGGCCAGCGACAGCCCCTTCGAGGGCTACATCGCGCTGGGTTGCGTCATCCGCGGCGAGACCACCCACTACGACTATGTCTGCGGCGAGAGTGCGCGCAAGCTGATGGACCTGGCGGCCGAGCGCGGCCTGCCGCTCGGCTATGGCATTCTGACCGTGGAGAACGAGGCCCAGGCCTGGGCCCGTGCCAAGGTCAGCGAGAAGAACAAGGGCGGCGATGCCGCCAAGGCCTGCCTGCGGATGATGGAGCTGCAGGATCGCTTTCTCTATCCGACCGACCAGTGAGGCCGTGCCCCGTGAGTGATCCCGCCAAAGCCGCTCCCGGCGACGCCCCCGCCGCAAGCGCGCCGGCCAAGAAGCCCGGCGGCAAGCGCAGCGACGAGGTCGCGCGGCGCCGGCTGGCGGCTCGTCTGGCCGCGGTGCAGGCGCTCTATCAGATCGAGGCCAGCGGTGAGACGCCGGAGCGCGTGATCACCCAGTTCCTGTCCGAGCGTCTGGACGAGGAGATCGACGAGGTCTCGCTTTCCGGTGCCGACCGCAAGCTCTTCACTGCGCTGGTGCTGGAGGTCAGTGCCGCCAGCCCGTCGCTGGACACCCTGCTGGCGCCCTACCTGCCGCAGGAGTGGGTGCTGGAGCGGGTGGAGCCGCTGCTGCGCGCGATCCTGCGTGCCGCGGCCTACGAGTTGCAGTCCGCGCCCAAGGTGCCGGCCAAGGTGGCGATCGCCCAGTACGTCGCGGTTACTGAGGCCTTTCACGACCCGCAGGAGACCGGCTTCGTCAACAAGCTGCTGGATCGCCTCGCCCGGTCGCTGCGCCCGGCGGATTTCGCCGAGGCCTCCCGCTAGCCGGATCCCGCCGTGGCCGGCGAGTTCGACATCATTCGCCGCTGCTTCGCGCCGCTCGCCACCAGCGAGTCGGCGTTCGGGCTCACCGACGACGCCGCGCTGATCACTCCGCCACCGGGGCATGCCCTGGTCGCCACCGCCGACGCCATGATCAGCGGCATCCACTTCCTGCCCGATGACCCGGCGGAGACGGTCGGGCGCAAGCTGCTCAGGGTCAATCTCTCCGATCTGGCGGCAATGGGGGCACAGCCGATCGGCTATCTGCTGACCTGCGCCTGGCCCAAGGGCTGGGATCAGGACTGGATCGCCGACTTCGCCCGCGGCCTGGGCCTGGACCAGGAGCGCTACGGCGTTTCTCTGCTGGGGGGCGACACCACCAGTGGCCCCGGTCCCATGAGTCTCTCGCTGACCGCATTGGGCAGCGTCGAGCCAGACCGGGCGCTCAGGCGCAGCGGGGCGCGGGCGGGCGACCGGGTCCTGGTCAGCGGTACTTTAGGGAATGCGGCCTTCGGCCTGCTGGTTCGCTACGGGCGCCTGCTCGACCTCTCCGAGGCCGCTCAGGGCCGCCTGACCGAGTCCTATCGCCTGCCGGAACCGCGCCTGGCGCTGGGCCGGGCGCTGGCCACCGGCGGCCTGGCGACGGCCTGCCTGGACGTCTCCGACGGCCTGGTCGCCGACCTGGGGCACATCTGCGAGGTTTCCGGCCTGGGCGCGCGGGTGCTGGCGGAGCGCATCCCGCTCTCACCCGAGGTGCAGGAGGCGGTGGCGCTCGACCTCGAGAGCTTCCCGCTGGCGCTGACCGGCGGCGACGACTACGAGCTCTGCTTCACCGTCGCGCCGGAGCGACTGGATGAGGTATCGGCGCTGTCGCAGTCCCTGGGCATCGCCTTGACCGACATCGGCGAGATGGTGGCGGGCGAGGGCGTCGCGGTGCTGGACCGGGACGGCACGCCGCTCACCTTGGAGCGCGGTGGCTGGACACACTTCTGACTAGGCTTCCTTTGCGGCGCGCCGCGACGTTTGGCTGCTATGCCCTCGCGGCGGGTTGGCGGCGCTAGTAACGCCCTTTGCGGTGCAGTAGGGTCGCCGATCATGACTCCGCGTTCCACAGTCTATCTACTGACCGGTTGCATGGGCCTGCACCAGACGGCGCTGTCCCTGAACATGACGGTCGGCGCCTTGGCCGGCACCATGCTGGCGGGCAGCGAGGCCTATCTGGCGACCCTGCCGCTGGCACTCACCTTCGTCGTGCTGATGGCGGGTTCCGCCCCGGCCTCCTTCCTGATCAGTCGGCTGGGCTGGAAGCCGGTCTTTGCGCTGGGCTCGCTGGTCGGCTGTGCCAGCGGTCTGGTGGCGGCCTACGCCTTGGTCGAGCAGGACTTCTGGCTCTTCTGTGCGGGGCTCGGCTGCTATGGCTTCGCCACCGCCGTGGCCAACTACTACCGCTTCGCCGCGGCCGAGTCGGTGCCGGCGGAGCGGCGCTCGCGCGCCATATCGACGGTGCTGACGGGCGGCGTGGCGGCGGCGATCGCGGGACCCTATCTGGCGGTGCAGGGCAGCGAGCTCTTCGTCTATAGCTTCGCCGGCAGCTACCTGCTGATGTCGGTGCTGTCGCTTGCCATCCTGCCGGTGCTGGCCACCGTGAAGCTTGACCTGGAACGGCCGGGCGCCCCGCGCGAGAAGGCCGAGGCGGCGCCGCGACGGCTGGTGGAAATCGCCGGCCAGCCGGTCTTCGTGATCGCCGCCCTGGGCGCGATGCTGGGCTACGGCTCGATGAACCTGATCATGGTCTCGACCCCGACCTCCATGGTGGCTTGTGGCTTCGTGATGGGGGATGCCGCTTCGGTCATCCAGTGGCATGTGCTGGGCATGTACCTGCCGTCGTTCGTCAGCGGACGGCTGATGCGTCGCTTCGGCGTCACCAACGTCATGGCGACCGGGGCGCTGCTTATCATCGCCTGCGCGGTGATCAACCTGACCGGTGTCACCTATGCTCACTTCCTGGGCTCGCTGGTGCTGCTGGGGGTCGGCTGGAACTTCCTCTACATCGGCGGCTCCACTCTGGTGACCGAGGCCTACCGCAGCGGCGAGCGGGCTCGCACCCTGGGCCTCAACGAGCTGCTGGTGACAGGAACCACGGCGACCACGGCGCTCAGCTCCGGCGCGATCTTCGCCGGGGCCGGCTGGCCGATCCTGAACCTGGTGGTGATCGGGCCGCTGGCCGTCCTTTTCGCCGGCATCGCCTGGTTCAGCTTGCGCCGCCGGCGCAGCGTTGCCTTGACGTAACAGGCGCTTACGGCCTTCTCCCCGGCCGTCCCGCGGTCAGTCAAGAGCGTTGCCAGACGCCGGGCCTTCTGGCAAGGTCCAGGCCCGTACTGTAGCCGTATCAAGCAGTGCGGTTAGCAAAAAAGGTCTCATGCAAACTGTGATCGTGTGCGTATCGGTGAGGCGCGCGCTGACAGCATGGGCGCGCAACGAATAAGGGGGAAAGCCAAGAACGATGAGTGGACTCTTAATCTTTGTCCTGATTTGCGGTGCGCTGGCACTGGTCTATGGCGTCGTGACCGCCAAGGCCGTGATGTCGGCCCCGGCGGGCTCGGCCCGCATGCAGGAAATCGCCGGCGCGATCCAAGAGGGCGCGCGGGCCTACCTCAATCGACAGTACACCACGATCGCCATTGTGGGTGCGGTGATTTTCGTGATCGTGTGGCTGCTGCTGGGGCTGCATGTCGGCATCGGGTTCCTGATCGGAGCGATCCTCTCCGGTGCGGCGGGCTACATCGGCATGAACGTCTCGGTGAAGGCCAACGTGCGCACCACCGAGGCAGCGCGTAGCGGCCTGGCCCAGGGCCTCTCCGTCGCCTTCCGGGCCGGTGCGGTGACCGGCATGCTGGTGGCGGGCCTGGCTCTGCTGGCGGTCGCCGGCTACTTCACCATTCTGACCGCGGTCCTGCACATCGAGGGGCGCGGCCTGGTCGACGCCCTGGTGGCGCTGGGCTTCGGCGCCTCGCTGATCTCCATCTTCGCGCGTCTCGGCGGGGGCATCTTCACCAAGGGTGCCGACGTGGGCGCCGACCTGGTGGGCAAGGTCGAGGCCGGCATTCCCGAGGACGATCCCCGCAACCCGGCGGTGATCGCCGACAACGTGGGCGACAACGTGGGCGACTGCGCCGGCATGGCCGCCGACCTCTTCGAAACCTATGCGGTGACCGTGGTCGCCACCATGGTGCTGTCGTCGATCTTCTTCGCCGGCCAGGAGATCATGCACAGCTTCATGCTGTATCCGCTGGCGATCGGCGCTGTCTGCATCATCACCTCGATCATCGGCACCTACTTCGTGAAGCTGGGCGCCAGCAAGTCGATCATGGGGGCGCTCTACAAGGGCTTCATCGCCTCTGCGGTGCTGTCGATCCCGGCCATCCTGGGCGTCACCGCCTGGAGCATCGGGCTGGGCACGGAGTACAGCTCCGGCAAGGTCAGCTTCACCGGCCTCGACCTCTTCTTCTGTGGCGTCGTCGGCCTGGTTGTCACCGGCCTGCTCATCTGGGTGACCGAGTACTACACCTCGACCGAGTACCGTCCGGTGCGCTCGGTCGCCAAGGCTTCCGAGACCGGTCACGGCACCAACGTGATCCAGGGCCTGGCGGTCTCCATGGAGGCGACCGCGGTGCCGGCGCTGATAATCATCGCCGGCATCATCGCGACCTACTCCATCGCCGGCCTCTTCGGCATCGCGATAGCGGTGACGACCATGCTGGCGCTGGCCGGCATGGTGGTGGCGCTGGACGCCTACGGTCCGGTGACGGACAACGGCGGCGGCATCGCCGAGATGGCGGAACTGGACGATTCGGTGCGCAAGGTGACCGACGAGCTGGATGCGGTCGGCAACACCACCAAGGCGGTGACCAAGGGCTATGCCATCGGTTCCGCCGGCCTGGGTGCCCTGGTCCTCTTCGGCGCCTACACCGAGGACGTGATCTACTTCTCCCGCGAGGGCGGATCGGATTACTTCCAGGGCGTGTCGGTCCAGTTCGACCTCTCCAACCCCTACGTGGTAGTCGGCCTCTTCTTCGGCGGCCTGCTGCCCTTCCTCTTCGGTTCCATGGGCATGATGGCCGTGGGCCGTGCCGGTGGCGCCGTGGTCGAGGAGGTGCGCAAGCAGTTCCGTGAGATCCCGGGCATCATGGAAGGCAAGGCCAAGCCCAAGTATGGGCGCTGCGTCGACATGCTGACCAAGGCGGCGATCAAGGAGATGATCATCCCCTCGATGCTTCCGGTGCTCTCGCCGATCGTGGTCTACTTCGTGGTGCTGGCGATCGCCGGCAAGTCGGACGCGCTGGCTGCGGTCGGCGCCATGCTGTTGGGCGTGATCGTCACCGGTCTCTTCGTGGCGATCTCCATGACCGCCGGCGGCGGCTGCTGGGACAACGCCAAGAAGTACATCGAGGAAGGCAATCACGGCGGCAAGGGGTCGGAGGCCCACAAGGCGGCCGTGACCGGCGACACCGTCGGCGATCCCTACAAGGACACCGCCGGCCCTGCCGTGAACCCCATGATCAAGATCACCAACATCGTGGCCTTGTTGCTGCTGGCGGTCCTGGCACACAGCTAAGACACAGCCCTCCGGCGGGCTTCTGCCCGCCGGAGGAGCCGACCTCAAGAGCGGTACGGAACTGCCCGGAAGGGCTGCCGGGCCGCTTTTTTTATGTATATCAATAGGATCATGAGCGTGTGCCGCCCGGCAGTGCCGTTCATTCATATTAAAAACTGACATTTTTCAGAAACTGTTTGTTGAAATTATCCGGATCCGAAACTAGCTTCCCTGGACACGGCGAAGGGACGGTGAGCGCAGGGAGGCGAGTCTCTATCGGTCGCCCATTGCGGGCGCCCGTGCCCCCCCGCCGTCAGATCGGATCGCGAGCTTCAATAACGACGATCAGGAGTTGATAACTATGGCGACCATCACCGGAAGCGATGGCCCCGATACCTTGTTCGGCACGGAATCCCCCGACGTCATTCTCGGCCTCGACGGCGACGACAGCCTCTACGGGCTGCTGGAGGACGACCTTCTCAAGGGGCAGAATGACAACGATCTGCTGTTCGGCGACGAGGGCAACGACACCCTGCAAGGCCAGGAGGGTGACGACCAGGCCTATGGCGGCAAGGGCGACGACCGGGTGGTCGGTGGCTCCGGCGTCGATGTCCTGTTCGGTGGACAGGGGCGCGACGTCCTCTACGGCGGTGCCGGCGACGATACCATTGCGGGCGGCTGCGATGACGACGTGATCGAGGGCCGCATCGGCAACAACGTGCTAAGCGGCGGCGGCGGCGACGACAGCGTCTCCGACAGTGAGGGCGACAGTACCCTGAGCGGCGACGACGGCGACGACCAGTTGCGTGGTCGCGACGGCGATGACGTCCTGTTCGGTGGCAGCGGCAGCGATCTGGCGATCGGCGCTACCGGCAACGACAGCATCTTCGGCGGCGACGGCGACGACCGTGGCAACGGTAACGGCGGCAGCGACCAGATCGAGGGCGGTGCCGGTGACGACACCCTCAATGGCAATGGCGGCAACGACCTGCTCATCGGCGGCAGCGGCCTTGACACGGTCGAGGGCGGCGCTGGCGACGACGTGGTGCTGGTCTGCAATCCCCACGAGCTGGAAGCCGGCGAGGTCATGTATGGCGGCAGCGGCTGGGATACCCTCTCCTTCGGTGGTCACATCGACACCGCCGACGTTACCGTCGCGGACTTCGAGGTCTTCGTCGGCCATGGGACCCACAACATCGCCAAGGAAGACCTGGTCGGCACCTCCTTCATCGACTTCCTCTACGGCGGCAATGGGCGCGACTGGATCTTCGGCCAGGAGTCCGACGATGCACTCTACGGCGGTCGCGGCTGGGACCGCCTCTACGGTGCGGAGGGCAAGGACAACCTCTTCGGCGGTTCGGGCTGGGATCGCGTCTACGGTGGCGAGGGCGACGACACCATCTTTGGCGGTGGCGGCCGAGACAGGCTCTCCGGCGGCAGCGGCTCCGACACTTTCGGCTTCGCCGGCGACCTCAGTCACAGCCAGGGCTCGATCCAGGACTTCGTCAGCGAGGCCTCGGGCGACCCGGAGCCGGACAAGCTGATGTTCGAGATCGGCTCCGCCGCGGAGTACATCGGCGATGCGGCCTTCGACGGCGGCGGCGTCGCCCAGGTCCGCTTCGACGAGGGCAGTCACGGCAAGGTCGAGGTCGACAGTGACGGCGACGGCAGCGCCAACTATTGGGTGGAGCTCGACGGCTACAAGCATGTCGAGCAATTGACCGGAAGCGACTTCATCTTCGTCTAGACGAGGACGTCACGAACAGGGGGTTTCGCTCGCCTTTCAGGGAGAGGCGAAGATAAAGGCGGCCGCGGGCATTCCCACCCGCGGCCGTCCTGGTTTAGTCTGATCCCGAAAACCAAGCCTCGGGGAGGACGGACTGCCGTGCCAGACAGCGGCGAGAGAGCGGACGCGCAGGGCTACATCACCGACGTCCCCTACACCATCAAGTTCTATGCGCGCCAGTCGCCGGGCCAGGTGGTGACGGCTGCACAGCATGCCGGCGTCGCCGCGCCCTCGCTGGAGGCGCCCTTCACCTATGCCGATTTCGGTTGCGGCCGCGGTATGACGCTTCTGGTCCTGGCCAGTTGCTTTCCCGAGTCCCGGTTCTTCGGCATCGACGTCAATGCCGAGCATGTCGAGGAAGCCCAGGCCCGCGCCGATCGCGCCGGGCTCAAGAACCTACGCTTCCTTGCACGCTCCTTTGCCAGCATCGGCGAGGGCGACCTACCGCCGCTCGACCTGGCCACCGCGCACGGGGTCTACTCCTGGGTCGGCGAGAGCGTCCGCGAGGAGTTGCGCGGGGTGATCACGCGGCATCTGACGCCGCAAGGCCTGGCGATGATCTCCTACAACACGCGTGCCGGCTACGCCTCCATGGACCCGCTGCAGAAGCTCCTGATGGGGCTCTCGGAGGTGGCACCGGGCGATGCCGTGGAGAAGCGCCGGGCGGCGATCCGGCTGGTGCGCCGCATGCGCGAGACCAAGCAGGTCTACTTCGAGCGTTACCCCTCCGCCGACCAGCGGGTCGAGCGCTGGCCGAAGCACGACGAGACCTATCTCTTCCACGAGTACTTCAATGCCTACTGGCATCCGCTGTCCTTCGCCGAGGTCGCCGCGGAGATGCGGTCGGCCGGCCTGCATTTCTGTGGCGATCCGCTCTATCGCGGCTGGGTCTCCGGCAAGGGGCGCCAAGCGCCGGAGGCCTGGCTGACCGACCCCACCATGATGGAGGAGATGGCCAGCGTCGCCTCGGCCCAGGCTTTCCGCTACGACGTCTTCACCAAGAGCGCGGAGATGGACCTGACGCGGCCGCCGCGCATTCCGGAAGAGATGCTCTTCGGCCTGAGCCAGCCACCGCAGTCAGGTGAGGTGGCCAAGGCGATGCAGAGCACCAGCATGTCCGGCCGGCTGCTCGGCCTGCTGGTGGAGGGGCCAAAGCGGTTCGGCGCGATCAGGAGCGATCCTCTCTTCGCCAAGTCCTCGCCGGAGGGGGCCGCGCTGATCCTGCGTGCGGCCATGGCGCAGGGACTGGTGGCCGACTACCGGCAGGCGGCGGGTGGCGGCCCGTCCTCGGGCAATGCCGTCGCCACGGCACTTGGCAGGGAACTGGTGCAGGACCCGGATCTGGCCAAGCACATGCTGCCGGTGCCGGCGCCCAGGATCGGCAGCGCCGTGATGCTGCCGCCCCTGATGGTCGCGGTGCTCTTTGCCCTCGACGGTGGGGAGGCCGGGCTGGTCGAGCGTGTGGCCGGGCGTGTGCATGAGCTGACCGGGACCGACAGGGACGGCAGGAAGAAGGAGAGCTACGACTCGATCCTGAAACGGGCGGAGGACGCGGTGGGCCGCTTCCAGCGCCAGTGGCTGCCCTTCCTCAAGACTTGCGGTGCGGTTGCCTGAGACGGCGCCGCACGCTCTGGCTGTGAATCTCGAGGTTTCTTTGCAAGGTCGCCGGTCGCAGGGTAGCCTCGGCTCTGGGTCCGATTTGGGTTTGCCGCAGGGAACGCCTCGCCGGCGCCCGCTTTGATGCCTTGCATAGCAGGGCATCTCGCTGTGCGCATTTTGTGGCTGGCGCCGATTCCGGCGATCTGCGAAACAGGGCGCGGGTGAGAGGCACGCAGGCGACACCCGCTGGCTGTCGCAACCACCAACTCTTTTAGGAGTCCTCAAGATGAACAGACGTGCAACGCTTGGTTTTCTCGTCGCCGCGGCCTGCGGACTGGCCTTTTCCGGTCCGGCCATGGCCGAGGACGTGCTGTCCGGCACGGTCAAGATCGAGAGCACCTCGGTCGCTCTCGGCATCGGCGTCACCTGGGGTGAGGGCGAGCTCACCTATCAGGGCAAGGTCTACAAGTTCAACGTGAACGGCCTCTCCGTGGTGGATCTGGGCGTCTCCAGCGTCACCGCGACGGGCAAGGTCTACAACCTGCACAAGCTCGAGGACTTCACCGGCAACTACGTCGCCGGTCAGGCCGGTGCCGCCGTCGGCGGCGGTGTTGCCGCCTCGCGCATGAAGAACCAGAACGGCGTCATCATCGGCCTGGACTCGACTCAGACCGGCGCCAAGCTGACCCTGGCTGCCGAAGGCGTCCAGATCAGCTGGACCAACTAGCCGGCGGCGAGGCGTGATGCCCCTCGGCGAAGAGGGGCCAGCGCTCGCTCAGCAAGATTGAAGGGGCGGGGCTGCCGGCAGGCGGGCCCGCCCTTTCGCATTGGTACGGCAGGTCTTGCCAAATCGAATCCTGCTGCGAATAGGTGGTGAATGAAGCTGTTTCAATGCCAGAACTGCGGACAGGTGCTCTACTTCGAGAACGTGAGCTGCCTGCACTGCGGCTACGCCCTGGGCTATCTGCCCGGCCCCGACCGGATGGCCGCTGTCGAGCCGGAAGAGGCGCTGTGGCGCGCCCTACCGGCGGCCGGCGGTGGCGCGTCCGATCCGCAGCGCTGGCGCTTCTGCCGGAACTGGGAGGTGAGTGCCTGCAACTGGATGGTGCCGGTTGACCCGGCCAGCGGCCAGGGGGCCGACTACTGTCTCGCCTGCCAGCACAATCGGACGGTCCCCGACCTGTCGGCTTCGGAGAACCTGACGCGCTGGCAGAAGATCGAGGGCGCCAAGCGGCGGCTCTTCTATACCTTGCTGCGCCTTGGCTTGCCGCGGGCCCTGCCGGGCGGCGGCCATCCCGAACCCCTGGTCTTCGATTTCCTGGCCGACGACCCGGGCGAGGCCAAACGGGTGATGACTGGTCATGCGGAGGGCGTGGTCACCATCTCGCTGACCGAGGCCGACGACGCCGCGCGCGAAAAGATGCGCAGCGAGATGGGCGAGGCCTATCGTACCTTGCTGGGGCACTTCCGCCACGAGATCGGACACTACTACTGGGACCTCCTGGTCCGCGACGGCGGCGCGCTGGACTCCTTCCGTGCGCTCTTCGGCGACGAGCGGCAGGACTACGGCGAGGCGCTGGAGCGCCACTACCGCGAGGGGCCGCCGGCCGGCTGGCAGCAGAACCATGTCTCCGCCTACGCGACGACCCATCCCTGGGAGGACTGGGCCGAGACCTGGGCACACTACCTGCACATGGTCGATACCCTGGAGACCGCGGCGGCGCTCGGCATGGAGATGGCACCGCCGGTGGACGAGGATCGCGACCTGACCGCGGACATCGACCTCGACCCCTATACGGTCGGCGACGCGGGCGCCCTGGTTGCGGCCTGGGTCCCGCTCACCGTCGCGCTCAACACCCTCAACCGCTCGATGGGGCAGACCGACCTCTACCCCTTTGCGCTGACCGACCCAGTCCGGCGCAAGATCGCCTATGTGCACGACCTCGTCATGGCCTCGCGGGTCGGCACGGTCTCCGGTTAGAGCGCGTCGCCTTCAGCAACATTGGTGATCGTCATGGCCGGGCTTGCCCCGGCCATCTACGTTTTGGCCTCTCGCCCCAGTTTTCCAAACTGCTGCAACACCAAAACGTGGCCCCCCGGATCAAGTCCGGGGGTGACGGAAAAGCTGTGAACGGCGCGCTATACAGAGGCATCTCCGCCCCGCCTCACGACGCCCCAGAGGATGGAATCGATCCGCTCTAGAACTGCACGCCGCGGGTGAGTGCGCCGTCGACCACCAGGTTGGCGCCGGTGATGAAGCTGGCCGCGGGGCTGGCCAGGAAGACCGTGGCACGGGCGACCTCGTCGGGCTTGCCCATGCGGCCGGTCGGGTTCAATGCCAGTGCGCGCTGATAGAGGTCGGGGTCGTTGTCCTTGATCATGTTCCAGACCCCGCCCTCGAAGTAGATGTTGCCGGGCGAGACCGTGTTGGCGCGGATGTTCTTGCCGGCAAGCTGGAAGGCCAGGCCCTGGATGTAGTGGATCAGCGCCGCCTTGAAGGTGCCGTAGGGACCGGCGGCGAAGTCGATCTCGCGGCCAGAGACGCTGGAGATGGCGACGATCGCGGCCGCATCGCTCTTCTCCAGGTGCGGCAGGGCGGTCTCCACCAGGCGGACCGTGTGCATCAGGTCGACGTTGAACTCGGCCTGCCAGGCCTCCTCGTTCTGGCCGATGGCGAGCGCGCTCACGTTGGCGACGACGACGTCGAGGCCGCCCATGTCCTTGGCCGACTGGGTGACCCAGGCTTCCAGCGCGCTCTTGTCGCCGACGTCCAGCGCCTGGCCGGAGAGGTCTCCGCCGAGCTCGGCCAGGGCGGCATCGAGATCGGCCTTGTTGCGTCCGCAGATCGAGACGGTGCAGCCCTCGGCGAGCAGCGAGCGGGCAATCTCCTTGCCGATTCCCTTGCTGCCACCGGTCACCAGCGCCTTGCGCCCCTTCAAGCCCAGATCCATCGCTCGCATCTCCTCGTTTTCAGACCTCAGCAGGCCGCGTCGTTCTTCGCGCGGCCGGCGCAGCAGCCTCGCTTCTCAGGCGGAGCGGAGTCAAGGTGCCGGGGCCGGCTTGCGTAGCCGCCCCCGGCAAGAGACGGATCAGTCCTTGTGGATCCAGGCCGACTTGTCGAGGTCCAGGTCCGGGAAGTCCTCCGGATCGAAGGTCGGATGCTCTATGCCGGCCTTGAGCTGCTTGCGATAGTCACTGAGCAGCCGCATGGCGACCGGGAAGAGCATGGTGATGGCCAGGAGGTTGACCAGCGCCAAAATGCCCATCATCGGATCGGAGAAGAAAAAGACCGCGGTCGCCCCCGGCGCCGAGGAGCCGATGAAGACCAGGGCGATGATGCAGAGCCGGAGGATCATCCGCGACATCGGCGTCTCGGTGAAGACCGTCAGCGCCGTCTCTCCCAGGTAGTAGTTGTAGATGATCGAGCTGAAGGCGAAGAGGAAGATCGCCAGGGTCAGGAAGTACTCGCTCCAGTCGCCGACGTGGCTCACCAGCGAGTCCTGGGTCAGGACCACACCGTCCACCGCCGCGGCACCGGCGACGTAGACGTCGCCCAGCAGGATCACGAAGGCGGTGCAGGAGCAGATGATGATGGTGTCGATGAAGACCGACAGCGACTGCACGATGCCCTGCGAGATCGGGTGTCGGACATAGGCGATGGCGGCCACGTTCGGCGCGCTGCCGAGGCCCGCCTCGTTGGAGAAGAGGCCGCGACGTAGGCCCTGGGCCACGGCTGCCCCCATGCCGCCTGCGACCGCTTCGTTGAAGCCGAAGGCGCTCTCGACGATGTTCACGATCATGCCGGGGACCGAGCCGATGTTGATGATGATGATCAGGATCGCCATCAGGATGTAGCCGACTGCCATGACCGGAACCACGACGTCGGCGACCTGGGCGATGCGCTTGATGCCGCCGAAGACCACCAGCCCGGTGACGGCCGCGAGCACGATCCCGGTCCAGAGGCGGTCAACGCCGAGGCTATCCTGGGCGGCACCGGCCACGGTGTTGCCCTGGAAGGCATTGAAGCCCAGCGCGAAGGCGGCGATCAGGCAGATCGCGTAGATGACCGCCAGCCATTTGTACTGCGGGCCCAGGCCGTGCAGGATGTACTGTGCCGGCCCGCCGCGGTAGGCGCCGTCCGGCTCGGAGCGCTTGAAGGCCTGTGCCAGCGAGCACTCGACCAGGCTGGTGCACATGCCGACCAGGGCGATGGCCCACATCCAGAAGACCGCACCGGGGCCACCCAGCGAGATCGCGACCGCGACGCCGGCGATGTTACCGCCGCCGACGCGTCCGCCGACGCTGACCAGCAGGGCCGCGCGCGAGCTGACGTGTCCGCTCTCACCCGGGATCTTGTCCGGGAAGAGCACGCGGAACATGCGCTTGAAGAACTGGAACTGCACCAGCCCTGTCGCCAGGGTGAAGAAGATGCCGAGGATGACGAGGAAGGGGATGAGCGACCAGCCCCAGGTACCGTCATTGATGGCATTGAAGATAGACTCGATGAAGCCCATTGCCTTGGTCCTTCCCCTTTTGTGTTATTCCGTGAAAAAGGCGGACGATCACAATGCCGGCCGTCCCGCCGGCGCGACTCGACGTCGGCGGGACTGTTCGGATGGGGAAGTCTTTACCGCTGTCATCTACTTGTCAAATACGGGCTCTCCATCTACGAGCGCGTTTTTCTCAGCGGTGTCGTCTGGGCCACGCTAGAGCAGGACGATATCTAATCGAAATGATCTGTCGACTGAATCCTGCTCTTCAACGCTGGAAGTAGAGCGGACCATGATCCGCTCTCGGGGATGGAACCTGGCGATCAGGCCAGCGACATCAGGTGGCCGTCGACCGCCAGGGCCTGGCCGCTGATGCGGCAGCCGGTCGGGCTCTCCAGGTGGAGGATCATGCCGGCGATGTCCTCCGGCGGGATGAAGCAGCGCAGCGAGGCGCGCGCGGCGGTCTCGTCGCGGACTTCCTCCAGCGGCCGGCCCTCGGCCTTCGCCTTGGCGGCGATCACGCGGTCGATGCGGTCGCCGGCGATGGCGCCGGGGCAGATGGCGTTAACCCGGATACCGTCGGCGCCGACCTCCGCGGCCAGCGACTTGGTGACGCCGATCACCGCCCACTTGGTCGCCGAATAGGGTGTGCGCAGCGGAAAGGCGAAGAGACCGGCGGCCGAGGAGAGATTGACGATCAGGCCGCTCTTCTGCGCCTTCATCGCCGGCAGGACCATCGAGGTACAGATGAAGTGCGAGATCAGGCCGATGTTGAGGCAGGCCCTGACCTGGTCGGTCGGGATCTCCTCGATCAGGGCAGTCGGGCCGGCGATGCCGGCATTGTTGATCAGGGTGTCGCAGCCGCCCAGGTGGTCCAGCGCGCGCTGCATCCAGTCCCTGAGCGCCGCCTCGTCGGAGACGTCGCAGACCTCGGCCAGCACCTCGGGGTGCGCCTTCTGCATCTCAGCGACCTTGTCGGCCTGGACGTCGCAGAGCGCGACCTTCGCCCCCTCGGCCAGGTAGGCCTCCGCCGTCACCTTGCCGATACCGTCCGCCGCCGCGGTGATGATGACCCGCTTTCCACTCATGCTCATGCTCTGCCAGTCCTTTGCGTTTCCTCCGGGCCCTCTGCCCGTTCCAGTGGGAGCGATATCACAGCGAATTCCCCTCTGACTACGGCGTAGGGCCGGTTCGGCAGTTTGCGGTTGCGAGGCATGCGCAAGATGGCATGGACGCAGAGGGAAATCGCGGCCTAGCTTGGTTTCGACTATCCGTGCGACACCGCCGGGCAAGTGCATTCGAGGAAAGGACCGAGCATGAGTTCAGGTGCACCGGAAATCACCCCCGCCCTCTACGACTACATCCTGAAGGTCGGCGTCCGCGAGGCGCCGCTGCTGGCCGAGCTGCGCGAGGAGACCGCCGGCATGGAGTGGTCGATCATGCAGATCGCTCCGGACCAAGGCCAGTTCATGGGCCTGCTGGCACAGCTCATGGAAGCGCGGCGCTATCTCGAGATCGGCACCTTCACCGGCTACTCCTCCCTGGCCCTGGCGCTCGCAGTGCCGGAGCTGGCGATCACCTGCCTCGACATCAGCGAGGAGTGGACCGCCGTCGCGCGGCGCTACTGGCAGCGCGCTGGGGTGGAGGGACGGGTCGACCTGCGCCTGGCGCCGGCATTGGAGAGCCTGGCCGTGCTGCAGCGGGAGGGTGCTGCGGGGAGTTACGACCTCTGCTTCATCGACGCCGCCTGGGAGGAGCGGGTGGACTACTACGAGGCGGTCCTGCCGCTGATGCGCCGGGGCGGGCTGATCATGATCGACAATGTCTTCGGCGGTGGTGAGGTGCTGGGCGACAGGGATTCGGAGGGCTTGGGCGAGGTGCGGCGCTTGAACGAGATCCTGCGGGCCGACGAGCGGGTGGACCTGGCGCTCGCCCCCTTTGCCGACGGTTTGACCCTGGCACGTAAGCGGTAAGGCGGAGGAGCTACAGCCAGCCCTTCCGCTTGAAGAAGAGGTAGGGGACGAAGGCGCTCAACACCATCAGGATGAGGGCCATGGGGTAGCCGAAGTTCCAGTCCAGCTCCGGCATGTCCTCGAAGTTCATGCCGTAGATGGAGCCGATCAGGGTCGGCGGCAGGAACACCATGGCCAAGACTGAGAAGATCTTCATGATGGTGTTCTGCTGCTGCCCGATCAGGCCCAGGGTCGCGTCCATCAGGAAGGTGATCTTGTCGTTCACGAAGTCGGCGTAGTGGTTGATCGAGGCCAGGTCCTGGCTCTCGGTCTTCAGCTTGCTGCGCAGATCTTTCTTCGCGCCCATCTCGGCCGCGGTCAGGCTGAGGAAGGTCAGCGCGCGGGTCAGGCTCATCATGCTTTCCCGCGCCTTGCTCATGATGTCGTCGATGCGGCCGATGCGCTGGATCAGCCCCTTGTAGTTCTGCTGGCCGGCGCGCTGGTCGGCCTGCGCGAAGACCTCGTGCGCCAGCGCCTCCACGTCCTGGCCCGCCATCTCGATCACGTCGGCCAGCCGGTCGATGATGGAGCCGAAGAGGCCGATCATGACCTGGGTGCCGCTCTCGCAGATCTTCATGTCCTCGGCGGCCAGGTTGGCGAAGACGCGGAAGGAATAGGGCTCGGAATAGCGCAGGGTGACCAGGCGCTGGTGGGTCAGCACGAAGGTGACCGCGCCGATGTTCGGCGTGGGGGTGGAGACCCTGGAGACCAGGCTCACCGTCATGTAGATCGCCTTGGGGTCGCGCTTCAGCCGGCTGGAGGTCTCGATCTCCTGCATCTGCTCGCGCGCCGGGATGGTGATGTCCAGCGCGGCCTCGACCGCGGCGATCTCCTCGGCGTTGGGGGCGAAGAGGTCGATCCAGACCGCGTCGGCGAGACTGTTGCGCGCGGCTTCCCCGCTCAGGCGCTCGACGCTCTCCTCGCTCCTGGCATAGCTGGTGATCATGCGGCCCTTCCTCATGCCCTTTTGGCTGCCCGTCACAGTGGAAACAAAAAGCCCCTCGGCTGACAAGTGAAGAGCCTGTGCCAGTACAAATCCCGAGCAGGCGGACCCGCTTGCGACGACGATCCGCGTCTGCCTTAATCCCCGACGTGCTGCTCCAGGAAGGTCAGGACCTCCGCCTGGATGCCCGTGTTCTTGGTCAGCCAGTGCGAGACCGCGAGGGACGGTGGGTCCTCGACCACCAGCGAGCGCGCATCGCTGCGTCCCGCCATGAATGCGCCGCAGTCGCCGGCCAGCACCGGCAGCCGGTACCAGGGATCGCGGGCCGCGACCAGGGTTAGGAGCGGTTCGTCTTTGGGGCTGTTCAGCCCGCGATACTCCGGCCAGCCGGCGTGGCAGGTCCAACCCTCGACGATGCGTCCCGCCAGCGGCTGGCCCTGATAAGTGGCCGTGGTGATGCCGCCCTCGCTCAGCCCCATCAAGAAGATCGCGTCGGGGCGCACGCCGGCCATCGCTTTCAGCTCACCGATCGCCTTGCCCACCTCGGCCTGGCGCCAGCCGAGCACGTCCCGGTGCAGCCCGCCCTGCCGTTTGGCGGGGATGCAGCTCGCGGGCTTGTCCGCACGGGCGAAGCTGTCGGGCATGACCACCAGGAAGCCGGCGCGGGCCAGGAACGCGCCGGTCACCTCCGAGGCCTTGAAGTGGCCGCTGCAGCCGTGTGCATAGACCACGGCCGGCAGTGCCGCGTCGTGGGCAGCCAGCGCTTCCGGTAGCGCCTCGATGGTGACCCGCCGGTAGCCCTCCGGCCCTGTGTCCGGCAGGAAGACCCAGGCGGCCTGCCAGGTTCGTTCCAGTTCGGCCGGGTCGTTGCCGCTGTCGCTGTTGCCGCCGGCTGCGCGGGCGGCGCCGGCGATCAGGACCAGCAGCAGGAGCGGCAGAAGCAGATGGCGCATCGGCCCTCCTCAGCGGATCGCGGCCAGGAGCTGGCGGCTGTAGGGGTGCTCTGGGCGGTCGTAGAAGGCCCGCGCCGGGGCGACCTCGACGATCTCGCCGCGGTACATCACGGCGATGCGGTGGCAGAGATAGCGGGTGGCCGCCAGGTCATGCGAGATGAAGAGGGCGGCGAAACCGCGCTCGGCCTGCAGTGCCTTGATCAGGTTCAGGATCTGCGCCTGCACCGAGACGTCGAGCGCGCTCACCGCCTCGTCGAAGACCACCAGCTCGGGCGAGGTGATCAACGCCCGGGCGATGGCCACGCGCTGGCGCTGGCCGCCGGAGAGGGCGCCGGGAAAGCGCTCGGCCACACTCTCGTCCAGGCCGACCTGGCGCAGCATCGCGGCGACGGCCTGCCGGCGCTCGGCGCGGTCGCCGCTGCCCTGGATTTCCAATGGCTCTGCCAGCGAGGCACCGCAGCGCAGGCGCGGATTCAAAGCCCATTCCGGGTGCTGCAGGACGACCGATCGCCGTCCCTTGTAGGTGCGGCGGTCGCTGCGTCCCTTGCCGATCGGCGCTCCCTTGAAGCGAACCTCGCCGGCGGTGGGGCGGATCAGTCCCAGGCAGAGCTTGCCCAGCGAGGTCTTGCCGGAACCGCTCTCGCCGACCAGGCCCAGGGTCTCGCCGGGGGCCACTTCCAGGTCGACGCCGCGCACCGCCTCCACCTTGTCGCCGCCCAGGCCGCGGGCGCGATAGGTGAGCGAGACTCCGGTGAGGGAGATGACCGGCTGCGCCGCGGCTTTCATGGGGCGCTCTCCGCGATCACCCGCTCGGCGAAGTGGCAGGCGATCTCCTTGCGCCCGACCGGGCGGGCCGCCGGCCTGATCTCGCGGCAGCGGCGCTCGGCATAGGGACAGCGCGGGGCGAAGGAGCAGTCGGCCGCCGGCTTGCGCAGCAGCGGCGGCAGGCCCGGGATCGGCACCAGCGCCTCGCCCGGCGCCTCGGTTCCGGCCGCGGCAGCCAGCAGGCCCTTGGTGTAGGGATGGCCGGGGCGGCTGAGCACCGCGGCGCTGGGCCCGATCTCGACCACCCGGCCGGCGTACATGACCGCCAGGCGCTGGCAGTGGCGGGCGGCCAGGTGCAGGTCGTGGGTCAGCACGATCAGGCTGGCGCCGGCATCGCGCTGCAGGGTCAGCAGGGTCGCCATCACCTTGGCCCGGATCGAGACGTCGAGCGAGGCGGTCGGCTCGTCGGCGACCAGCAGCGCTGGGCCCCTGGCGATGGCCATGGCGATGACCACCCGCTGCGCCATGCCGCCGGAGAGTTCGTGCGGATAGCGGCGCAGCAGGCTCTCCGGTTGCTCCAGTTCAGCTTTGCCCAGCAGCTCCAGCACCCGCGACTCTCGCGCGCCGCCGGCAGCCCGCGCCACCTGGCGGCCGATGCGCATGGTGGGGTCCAGCGCCGCCATGGGGTTCTGGAAGACGAAGCCCAGCACCTCGCGGCGCAGACGCCGCAGCGCGTCGGGCGCAGCCTCGAAGACAGACTGGCCGGCGAGCAGGAGCGTGCCGCTCACGAGCCTGGCCTCGCGCGGCAGCAGCCGGCCGGCGGCCAGCCCCAGGGTCGACTTGCCGGAGCCGCTCTCGCCGACGATCGCCAGGGTCTCGCCGCGGGCGACGGTGAGCTGCAGGCTGTCCAGGGCTTGCACCCGCCCGGACGCCGTCTCGTAGACCAGGTCCAGGTCGCGGGCTTCCAGGATCGCGCTCATGTCAGCGGCCGCCCCTTCAGCGGGTCGACGCTTTCGCGCAGGCCGTCGCCCAGCAGGTTGACCGAGACGATCGCCAGGCTCAGCACCAGGCCGGCGAAGCCGACCAGCCAGGGCGCGATGGTGAGATAGACCGAGCTGGTTCCCAGCAGGGCTCCCAGCGAGGCGCGCGGCGGCTGCTCGCCCAGGCCGAGGAAGGAGAGCGCGCTCTCGATGATCATGGCGATGGAGAGCGCGTAGGTGAGCTGCACGATCGCGGCCGAGAGCACGTTGGGCAGGATGTGACGGCCGATGACCCGCCAGGGGGAGGCGCCGGCGACCTCGGCGGCGGTGACGAAGCCGCGCTCGGCGACCACCAGGCTGGCCGAGCGGATCACCCGGATGAAGAGCGGCAGGGTGGCGGCTGAGATCACGGTGATGACCGAGGCCGCGCCCGGGCCGGCGACCGCCACCATCAGGAGGCCTGCCAGCAGGGCGGGAAAGGCGAAGAGCAGGTCGGCGAAGCGGGCCACGATCTGGTCGAAGAGGCCGCCGAGGTAGGCGGCGAGCATGCCGAGCAGGGTGCCCAGCACGGCGGTGATCGCTACCGCCAGGCTGGCCATCAGGAAACTGTAGCGAATGCCCTCGACCACGCGTGGCAGGAAGGAACGGCCAAGCTCGTCGGTGCCGAAGGGGAAGCTCCAGCTCGGCGGTGCCAGGCGCGGGCCGGCGGCGATCCGAGTGGGGTCGCCCAGGGGCAGCCAGGGACCGAAGAGCCCGAGGAAGACGAAGACCGCCAGCACCAGCAGCGCCAGGCTCGCCAGGCGGTCGCGGCGCCATAGCGCTGCCAGTGCGCCGCCGCTCCGGGCGAGCGTCATGCCGACCGGGCTCATCGCTGCGCCCTGGCGGCGCCGATGCGCGGGTCGATCAGGACATAGGCCAGGTCGACCGCCATGTTCAGCAGCACGAAGAGCACCGCGACGAAGAGCACGCCACCCTGCACCACGGCATAGTCGCGGTTGAGCAGGGCCGAATAGATGTAGAAGCCGACGCCCGGCACCGAGTAGAGCACCTCGACGATGACGGCGCCGCCCAGCAGGTAGCCGAAATAGGTGGCCGAGACGGTCAGCACGATGACCGAGGCATTGCGCAGCACGTGGTGGCGCAGGATCTCGCGCGGGGGCTCGCCGCGGGCCACGGCCGCGGTCACGTGCCCCTCGGTCAGCACGCTCAGCACCGCATCGCGGGTGGTGCGCAGGATCAGCGCCATGCCGAAGACGCCCAGGGTGACGGCCGGCAGCACCATGCCCAGCAGGTTGCCGATCGGGTCCTCGGTCAGCGCGACGTAGCCGCCGGCCTTGAGGCCCAGTGACCAGACCGAGAAGACGAAGATGAAGAGGCTACCCAGCACGAAGTCGGGCACGCTGGCGCCCAGCGCACCGACGATCCGGCCGAAGCGGCCGCCGTTGCGGGTGGCGGCCGCGGCCGAGGCCACACCCAGCGGCAGGCCGATGGACAGTGCGAAGACCAGCGAGAAGAAGGCCAGCTCCGCGGTCACCGGCAGACGGCGCAGGAGTTCCGCCAGGACCGGCTGCCGGGTGACCAGAGAGACACCAAGGTCGCCCTGCAGCAGGGCCAGGAACCAGCGAAAGAACTGCGTCCAGATCGATCCGTCCAGGCCGAAGCGGGCGCTCAGGATCTCGCGTGCCTCGGGCGTGACGAAGGGGCCCAGCACAACGTCGGCGAAGCCGCCGGGGACCAGGCGCAGCGCGATGAAGACCAGCAGCGCGACGCCGAAAAGGGTGATCAGGGCCAGACCGGCCCTGATTCCCAGGTAGTTGAGCACACGCATGAGCGGCGGCTGTCCTCGCTCTCCGGCGGCGCCGGTGCTACTGCTTCAGCGATTTGAAGTCGGCGATGTGCTGGAACATGTTGGACGACCCGGTCTTGGGATCGATCTTCACCTCGATCAGGTCGTCGCGATAGGTCACGTAGTCGATCTTGTTGACCAGGGCCAAGAGGTTGGCGCCGGCGTCGATCATCCCGCAGATCTCGTCCAGCTTGGCATCGCGATCCGCCCCGCTGGGCAGGCGCTTCACCTCGGCCAGCGCCTCGTCGAGGGCAGGGTCGTCGACGAAGAAGGCCAGGTTCCAGACCGCGAAGTTGGGGTTCCACCAGGAGATCACCATGCTGGGGTCGGTGTAGCCGGCCAGCCAGGAGATCGAGACGTCGAAGTCGCTGTCGGTGAAGACCCGCTGCAGGTAGTCGGCGACCGGCACCTGCTCGATCTCGGCCACGAAGCCGGCCTCGGCCAGGCTCTGCTGCATGACCTGGGCGATGCGGGCATAGAGCGGATTGGAGGCCGGTGCCATGATGCTGATCTTGGGCGCCGGGTTGCCGGCCGCGGCCAGCAGGTCGCGGGCCATGGTCAGGCGCTCCTCGCGCGGCATGGCATAGGTCGGCAGCGAGCGACAGGCCTCCAGTCCGAAGGCGCGCGGCACGGGATAGTCGACCTCCGTGGTGCCGGCGAAGACCAGGTCGCGGATCGCGTCGCGGTCCAGCGCCAGGTTCATCGCCTGGCGCAGCTTCTGGTCGTGGAAGGGCCGGTCGGGGTTCTTGGCGTTCACGTCCAGGCGGAAGTAGTTGGTGGTCTCCTGGCGCAGGACCTTGATGTTGTTGTCGCGGGCCAGCAGCAGCTCCACGTCGGGGTTGCCGAAGAAGGTGTAGTCGATGCGCCCGTCGCGTAGCGCGGCGATGCGGGCGGCGTCGTCGGGAATGATCGGGGCGTAGAGCGTGTCGGCCAGGGGATGGCCCTCACGCCAATAGTAGGGATTGGCCTTGAAGGTCCAGCTCTCGTCCTGCTTGTGCTCGGCCACCATGTAGGGGCCGGAGCCCAGCATCTGGGTCACCGGGTCGAAGGTACCTGCGTGATACTCCTCGATCGGGATGATGGCGGCTGAGATGTGGGCGACGGCCGGCAGGAAGGCAGTGTGCGGCTCCTTCAGGGTCACCTTGACCCGGCGGTCGTCCAGCGCCTCGACCTTCTCGACGTCGCCGAACTGTTTGGCCCAATAGGAGGCGGTCTCGGGGTCGAGGATGCGCTCGAAGGTGCCGACCACGTCGGCGGGCACGACCTTGCGACCGTTGGAGAAAGCGGCGTTTTCACGCAGGGTGAAGACATACTCCGTCGGCGAGACCTGCTCCCAGCTCTCCGCCAGGCCCGGCTGCAGCGCGAAGGTCTCGTCGGTGGTCAGCAGCGTCTCGTAGACCAGCTGGAAGACGTCCCAAGAGGCGGAAGTGCCCGCCACGTGCACGTCTCCGTAGGTGATCTCGCCCGGCTTGCCCCAAGTGATGGTGCTCTCTGCGCGGGCCGCGCCCGTGAACGCTGAGAACCCCAGCCCCAGGATCAGGCCCGCGACCGCCAAGCCTTTGGTCGCTCTATCCAGACAGGACATCACTATCCCCCTTCATGATTCCGACGGTTGCTCTCTGGCGAGAGGGTGAGATAGTGCCCGCTGATGCCACCGAGCGGCAAGGCGGCAAAGAGGTCATGATGAAATCGGCGGGCCTGCTGCACCCGCATCAGCAAAGAGGATAGGGCATGCTGTCTGTCGAGGAGTACGAGAAGCAGGACGGTCTGGGACTGGCCGCGCTGGTGTCCTCCGGCGAGGTCTCCGCCGAAGAGGTCCTAGAGACGGCCATCGCGCGCGCCGATAGCCTCGACCCGGCGGTCAATGCCCTCTCGCAGAAACTCTACGATCACGGCCGCAAGGCCATCGAAGCCGGCCTGCCGGATGGCCCCTTCCGCGGCGTACCCTTCCTGCTGAAGGACCTGGGTGCCCTGCTGAACGGCGAGATCACCACCCAGGGCTCCCGGCTCTTCAAGGAGTTCCGGGCGGAGAAGGATTCGACCCTGGTCGGCCGCTACAAGCAGGCCGGCTTCGTCATCTTCGGCAAGACCACCACGCCGGAATTCGGCTTCGCCACCTCGACCGAGACCAGCCTGACCGGCGACACCTGCAATCCCTGGGACCCGACTCGTAGCTCCGGCGGCTCGTCGGGCGGCGCGGCGGCGGCGGTGGCGGCCGGCATCCTGCCCTTGGCCCACGCCAGCGACGGCGGCGGCTCGATCCGCATTCCGGCATCCTGCTGCGGTCTCTTCGGCCTGAAGCCGACGCGCGCACGGGTGCCGGCCGGCCCGGACTACGGTGAGGGCTGGGGCGGGCTGGCGACGCAGCACGTGGTCTCGCGCAGCGTGCGCGACAGCGCCGCCGCGCTGGACGTCGCCGCCGGACCCGAGGCCGGCGATCCTTACTGGGCGCCGCCCAAGACCGGCTCCTACCTGGCGGAGCTGGGCCAGTCGCCGGGTCAGCTCCGCATCGCCCTCCAGCGCAAGCCGCTGAACGATGCCGAGGTCGATCCCGATTGCCTCGCTGCGGTCGAGAAGACCGCCGCCCTGCTGGAGAGCCTGGGCCACCGGGTGGAGGAGGCGATGCCGCCGGGCGACGGCGAGGAGTTGGGCCAGGCCATCCTCAGGGTCGCCGCCTGCAACCTCTCGCTCAGCCTGAAGACCTACGGCCGCCTGCGCGGCAAGGCGGTGACGGCCGAGGAGGTGGAGCGCGTCACCTGGGATTGCGTGAAGCTGGCCGAAGAGCTTTCGGTCGAGGACTATCCGGCCGCGATCAACAGCTTTCACCGTCAGGGCCGGGCCATGGCCAATTTCCACCGGACCTATGACCTGCTGCTGAGCCCCACCCTGGCCACGCCGGCACCGAAGCTGGGGCCGCTGCACATGAACGGGACCGATCTGGAGACCTTCGGCAAGTTGGTCGGCGCCATGTCGCCCTTCACCGCGGTTATGAACATGAGTGGCGAACCCTCGATGTCGCTGCCGCTGGGCTGGACCGAGAACGATCTGCCGATCGGGGTGATGCTGAGTGCCGCCTTCGGCCGCGAGGACCTGCTGTTCCGGGTCGCTGCCCAGGTGGAGGAGGCTGCACCCTGGTGGGACCGCCGCCCCAGCCTGTAAGGCGGGCCTGCTAGAGACGGAAAGGCGGCCGCGCGAGGGAAGTGACGCGGCCGCCTTTTTCCAGGTACGGATTGGGGGTGTGGGCTAGACGGTGACGCCCTGCAGGGCTTTCACATCGCCGCTGGTGAGCGGCCGGCCGCCGATGGCCCAGTCGCCGCTCTTCACCTCTCGGATCCTGACCCAGGTCACCTCGCGCAGGGCCTCGCCCTCGATCTCGACCATGGCGTCGGTCAGCTTGCGGATCATCTCCCGCTTCTGCTCGCCGGAGAACACCCCTTCAATCACGTGTACGTCCACCATAGGCATGGTCTTGTCCTTTCCTTTTCCGTTGCGCGCGCCGGGATGCCCCGTTGCGTCTTCAGAAAGGTAGGCCTTGTGGTTTCTCGCTGCTTGAAGGGGCCGTGAAGAGAGTATGTGGAAACGAGGGGATTTTTCCCTGACATCTCAATTCGAGCATCTCTTTTAGATGCTGGTCTACTGTAAAAATTCGACAAGGGGGCCTTGATCTGGCCGACAGCGCGCAGGTCCTGCAGGGGCCGCGTGAGGCCGGCTTCGAGGGGGCCGCCTGACCCGACAGGGTCGCAGCCGCCTCGGCACCGCAGGACCTTGACGGGTCAGCGCCACCCCTGGTTCAGCCGGCGATGCCCTGCAGCGCCTTGACGTCGTCGGCCGAGAAGGGCCGACCGCCGATGCCCCATTCGCCGCTGTTGATCTCACGGATGCGGACCCAGGTTACCTCGCGCAGGCTTTCGCCCTCGATCTCGACCATGGTGTCGGTGATCTTCTCGATCATGTCGCGCTTCTGCTCGTCGCTGAACACGCCCTTGATCACATGGATATCCACCATCGGCATGGTTTTCGGCCTTTCGAATCGCTGGAGAGCGCAGCCGGAGCGGCCCGTTGCGCGAGTCTTAATGTAGCGACTAAGATGCGTCGCCGCTTGAGGACCATCTGAGGAGTGGCTGAGGAAGTGCTGGGCTCCCGCCGGAGGCGCCTGGCAGCGGGGGCAGAAGCCACCGCCGTGCCCCGCCGGATTGGCACCGAAAGCGGGAAGCGGGCGCCGGCGAACGGGGGATTTGGGCTGAAGCCGCCGATGATATACGCCTTCGACGACTGCGAGCTGGACACCGGGCTCTTCGAGCTGCGGCGCGGCGGGCTGCCCTGCAAGGTCGAGCCGCAGATCTTCGACATGCTCTTCTTCCTGCTGCGCCACCGCGAGCGCGTGGTGAGCAAGGAGGAGATCGTCGAGGAGATCTGGGATGGCCGCATCGTCACCGAGGCTACGATCTCCACCTGCATGAAGGGCGTGCGCCAGGCGATCGGCGACGACGGCCGCATGCAGCGCCTGATCCGCACGGTCCACGGCCGCGGCTTCCGCTTCGTCGGTGATGTCCGGGTCGAGGGCGAGGAAGGCGCGGGGCCGGTCCAGCCACCGACAGCCGCGCGGGTGTCGCCGGTCGCTCCGGTCGGGTCGCAGCGCCCGGTGATCGCGGTCCTGCCCTTCGACAATCTCAGCGGCGATCTGGACGAGTACTTCGCCGACGGCCTGACCGAGGACATCATCACCAACCTGGCGCGCTTCCGCGAGTTGCTGGTGGTCGGGCGCACCTCGAGCTTCCGCTTCAAGGGCCAGCGGATGAACCTGACCGATGTCTGTGCCGAGCTCAATGCCGGCTACGTCGTGGAGGGCAGCGTGCGGCGAGCCGGCGGGCGGCTCCGGATCACCGCCCAGCTCATCGACGGGCGGAACGGGCTGCACATCTGGGCCGACAGCTACGACCGCGATATGGAGGACCTCTTCGCTGTCCAGGACGAGGTCACCCGCACCATTGCCGCCCGGCTCGGCGTCTCGGTGCAGGAGGTGGCCCAGCAGCAGGCGATGAAGAAGAGCCCGGCCGAGCTCGATTCCTATGACTGCGTGCTGCGTGCGCGCCGCTACACCGCACTGCTGCGCACCGACCTCCATGCCGAGGCACGCGAGCTGCTGGAGCGGGCACTGGAACTCGACCCCGACAATGCCGATGCGGCTGCCCTGCTGGCCAACATCTACCTCGCCGAGTTCCGCCACGAGGAGAATCCCAAGGGGCCCGACCCGATCGAGCGGGCCGATGCGATGGCGCGACGAGCGCTGTCGCTCGATCCTCAGCACGCCTACGCGCGCTGCTGGCTCGCCATGGTCCACTTCTTCAGGAAGGAGATCGAGGCCTTCCATTCCGAGGCCGAGCGGGCGCTGGCGCTCAACCCGAACGACCCGGACGTGCTGTCCCTGGTCGGACTCTACCTGATCTGTCTTGGCGACTTCGAGCAGGGGATCGCACATGCCCGGCGGGCGCAGGACCTGAACCCGCTGCATCCGGACTGGTATCATTTCAGCTTCGCTCGCTATCACTACCACCACCGCGAGTACGAGAAGGCGGCAGCCCGTGTGCGTCGCGTCGCCATGCCCGACTTTTTCTGGCCGCACCTGCTGCTGGCGATGGCTCTCGGGCAACTAGAGCACCCGGAGGCGCCGCGCGCGCTGGCCCGGGTCTTCGAGCTGAAGCCCGGCCTGTCCATCCGTGCCGAGTTCGAGAAGTGGAACACCGAGGCCGAGGACTACCAGCATGTGATGGAGGGCCTGCGGAAGGCCGGGCTCACGGACGAGGGGTAACGGACAACCTTAGAGCCCTTCACCCGAGCAGATGAAGCGCCTGGACGACTAGCCAGGCCAGACGAAGTCCGTTGCGGTCATCAGGTTCGCAGCCGCGAAGCCATCGATCAGGACGTTGATGTCGCTGGTCCCGTCGCCGTTCTGGTCGATCTGAAGCTGGCGCGTGCCGGCGAAGCGGGCCTCGGAGCTGCCGCCGCCGGAGAAAGCCGAGGCCCCGATGTAGGCGAAGCTCCCCACCTCCAGCCCGGTCGCGAAAATCAGCTTGTCTTCGCCGTTGCCGCCGTTCAGCGACACTCCGTCGAAGTCGCGGATTGTGGGCCAGCCGGAGCCCCCGCTGCCCAGGGAGTCGCCATCGAAGAAGAAGCGGTCCTGGCCGGATCCGCCGAAGACGATGTCGGCAGATTCTATGCCGATGGTGTCCGCTCCACTCTCCCCCTTCAGGCGATCGACGCCGGGCCCGCCGTACAGAATGTCGTCGCCTCTGCCGCCCAGTATGGAATCTGCGCCACCCAGTCCGCCCAGGACATTGGCACCCGTGTTACCTTCGATGGTGTTGTCCAGGCTGTTCCCAAGACCGGAGATATTCCCCTTGCCGGCCTGCATTCGCAGGTTCTCGATGAGGTCGTTGGGACCACCGTCCGGCAGCACGTAACTGACCTCGGCACGCACCAGGTCGCTTCCCTCGCCGGACTTGTCGCGCACCTGATCGCTCGCGGTGTCCACCACGAAGGTGTCGTCGCCCAGCGCCCCCACGCCCGTGTCGCTGCCTCCGCGACCGTTCAGGATATCGTCGCCAAGCCGCCCGAAGAGCCGGTTGTCACCGCTGTTGCCGACCAGCGTGTTGTCGTACTCGTTGCCTCTGAGACTCGCATCGCCGACGCCATTGTTGATGTTGGCCCGCTCGATGTGTCCCTCACCGCCGCTCGGCAAGGTGTAGGAGAGCAGGGCAGAGCGAAGCACGTCCTCGGCCCCGCCCATCGCCGTCTCCTTGACCACGTCGGCCGAGGTGTCGACGATGAAAGTATCGTTCGCCACACCCCCTTCTGCCGTGTCCACGCCGCTACCGCCGTTGAGGCGATCGCTGCCGATCCCCGCGACCAGTGTGTCGCCTCCCGACCCGCCGCCCAGGCGATCGTTTCCGTCGCCGCCGTAGAGCCGATCATCGCCGGCGGCGCCGAAGACCGTGTCCACGCCGCTGTCGCCGAAGAGGTGGTCGTCACCGCTCTGCCCGCGCAGCCGATCGCTGCCGGAACGACCGACGGCAAAACTGTCGTTCCCCGAGCCCAGATAGAGCCGATCCTCGCCCGCCTCTCCAAAGACGAAGATGTCGTCACCGTCACCAGCATAGAGATAGTCATCCCCCTGACCGCCATAGACCTGCTGGTCACCGCCTGCCCCGCCAAAGACCCAATCCGATCCTGATCCTCCGTCCAGGTGGAGGTCCCCTCCGGGCCCACCGCCGACGCTGTCGCTCCCGCTGCCACCATAGAGGCCGAACTCGGGTCCGGTGCCGCCATAGACCCTGTCGTCGCCCTCGCCGCCCTCGAGCCGGGCGTCCGGGCCGCTGCCACCGAATATGAGGTCGGCACCGGAATCGCCATAGAGGCTGTTGTCCGCCCCCTCGTCTCCGTAGAGCCGATCGGCACCAGCGCCGCCGAAAAACAAACTATCCGCCAAATATCCGCTGTCGCCGCCAAAGATCCGATCATCGCCCGCGCCACCAGCGAAAAACTGGTCACTTCCGAGACCCCCGAAGATCGTGTCGTTTCCGATTCCGCCGTAAAAGGTCCCATCGCCGCCACTACCACCATAGAGACGATCGCCATCAGCTCCGCCGAACAATTCCCTGTCGTCACCCGTAGCGGCGAAGAGCAAGTCCTGGCCGCTGCCGCCGAGAAGCCCTGCGTCGTCACCCTCTCCGCCGAAGAGACTGTCGTTGCCGCTCGCCCCGAACAAGCCGCCATCTTCGCCGCTGCCGCCATAGAGTGAATCGTCGCCGCCGAGCCCATAGAGCCGGTCATCTCCGCTGAGCCCATAGATCCCGTCGCTCACGCTGGTCCCCACCAGCGTGCTGGATTGGTTCGCGGTCCCAACGATGACTGCCATGGCCGGTTCCCTCCCAGCTTCTTTGGCACATTCTCGCACAGGACAGTTATTCTATCAGAATCGGAGGAAAAAATCGTGCGTCGGCGGGGCCGTCTTTAACCCACATCAACCGCTTCATCCGCGAGTTGAAGACCAGCACGGTCAACGTCTGGGAGGTCCTCGGCTACCGCACCGAGATGTCGCCCTTCGGCGGGGTCAAGGATTGCGGGCTCGGCTACAAGGAAGGTGACGTGGAGGCGGTGAAGAGCTACACCACGGTCAAGACCTCCTCCCGGCCCTCGGGCCTCTATTCAGCCCAGATTTCCCGTCCGGGCGGCCCATCAGCCATCGATTGACGGCAAAGTGGCCTGATTGCTGACCAGCCGGAAGGGGGAATAGCGTAGCTATGGCACTCGCCGCAGCACTTTCGGCCGGGATTGAGCATGTGGCTCCCACTCGTGGCAAAGAGCTTGTCTGAGGCTTGGTTCGAGCGCAACCGGTGCAGTCATACGGCATCAGAGAATGCGCGGTTTCTCGAACGTCGTGCGCCTGTCCGCCCACTCGCGGGCCGGACGGGCCGAACGCACCGTTTCCAGGCGCACTGGTGCTGCGATCAGCAGCATCACGGGTCTGCCTTGGCGCTGTCATGTCGGCACTGGCCGTGGTCGCAGGCGGTCGATCCGATCGAGGATGTCCGAGAACAGAGCGCGCGAGACGGCGACTTCCGCCAGTTGGAAGGTGACGTAGCGGCCATGGCTTACAACCTTCGCGCAGATCTTGACCAGCTTCTCCCGGATCGTGGTCGGTGACCAGTGGTCCACCTCCTTGGGCAAGGCTAGGTGTTTGATCCCAGGTTTTGATGGTGCACTGTTTTCACAGGAGTGGAAGGAGGCACCATGGGACAGGTTCTGCACGGGAGCGCCACGACGACAGAGGCAGTCCGTCGAGCGATACAGCATAGTCAAGAGAGCTTGAGGACCCTTGCCAAGCGATATGGCATCAACCCGAAGACGGTGGCGAAATGGAAGAAGCGAAACTCCGTCACCGATCTGCCGACTGGACCTCTGCAGCCAAGATCGACGATTCTTATATCAGAATCCCGCCAGTATGTCGCCAAGATGCAGCTTCACCTTGGAAAGTAGGGGCTTAGAGGGTCTCCAGGAACTCCTCGAAGGACTGGACGCGGCCGGCGTCGAAGGCCTCCTGATAGGCCTTGTTGAGCGCCCGCTTCTGCTCGATACGGGCGATGGCCCAGCCGATCAGGGCCTGGTCGCCCAGGCCGTAGCCGTCGGCGTAGAGCCGCTCCAGCAGGGCGCGGTAGCCGTTCTCGGCACGCTGGCCGGAATCGGGGGCGTGGCAGATCGATCCCTCGCGGATGCGGTAGTCGTGTAGCACCCAGGGCGCCACCGGGATCTGCGGCTGGCGGGCGAAGATCTTGAGGTTCAGGGCCAGGTCGTCGCATAGGTCGATGGCCGGGTCCCAGCCCTCAATCCAGTCGCGGCGCACCAGCGGCATCATCGGCACGTCGAGGTCGAGAAAGGCCTTGCCGTTCAAGGTACAAGGCTGGCCGTCGTCGAAGTAGCGCTGATAGACCCGGCCGTCGTTCTCGTCGACCACCTGCAGGCCGTCGAAGGCGGCACCAGCCGTCTCGGCCAGCGGCAGCATCAGCTCCAGCCGGCGCGGCAGGTAGAGGTCGTCGGCGTCCAGCGGCGCCACGAAGCGCCCGCACGCGATTGCCAGGCCGGCGTTGCGCGCGCCCTGGGCGCCGCCGCCGACCTTGCCGCTGCTGCAGAAGCGAATCCGCGGGTCCTCGATCCCGGCACCTGCCACCAAGGCGGCGTAGTCGCTGCCGTCGTCGCTGACCACCAGCGCCTCCCAGTCCGGCAGGGTCTGTTCCAGCAGCGAGTTCAGGGCACGGACGAGGGTTCCCTCGGCGTGATAGCTCGGGATGATGACGGAGACGGCAGGGGTCATTCGGTGTCGCTGTCCTCGATCTGGCCGCCGCGGTGCAGCTTCTGCGCGATCCGGGCGGTCTGATGGTGGGCACGTTCGGTGGGTGAATGGGCGGCAAGGAAACGGGTCGCCGCGACCAGGATGTTGCGTCCGGGGCCCCCGCCGCGCCAGGCATCGAACTGGCGGATGGCGGCGTCCAGGATCTGGAAGGAATGGAAGCCGGCGTCCTCGCGCAACAGCGCCTCCGCCAGGGTGGAAATCAGCGCATCAGGCGGGTGGCCCAGGTCCAGGTAGCGGGCGACCAGGGCGGCGGCGCCGTTCACCTGCTGCTGGCGGTCGAAGGACTCCAGGATCGCCCGGCAAAGGGCATTGGGCTCGTCGGGCAGGCCGCTGGCCTTGGCCGGGTCGGGCAGGCGCGCCGGCGGCCGGTTCAGGTAGCGGATCAGGTAGAGGGCCACGGCGCCGTGGTAGAGGCTGCGCAGGCAGCGCTGCTTGCGGGCGGGGGCGTCGATCTTGCCGATCCGGGCCAGCATCTGCTGCACGGCGCTGCAGAAGGTGAAGACGTGGTGGGCGCTGTCCCAGTCCGAGAACTCGTTGCTGGTGGCGAAGCGGGCGACGCGTAGCGCCGCGGCGTAGGCGAGCGCGCGGCCGACCTCGGCCGGCGCCAGGCCGGAGGCCAGCGCCTCCTCCAGCGCGGCGATTACCGCCTGTGGCTCCTCGGCCAGCAGGCGGTCGGCCAGGGCCTCCAGCTCGCCCGCCTGTGCCGGGTGCTCGTCCGGTGCCGCGGCCAGCAGCTCAGGCAGCCTGGCAAAGGCGGCCTCCTGCAGGGCGATGGTGTCGATGGGGTTGCGCCAGGCGTCGCTCTCCTCGCCGCCGCGCGCGGTCACGATCTCCTCGACCAGGGTCGGCAGCAGGGTCGCGGCCTGGTCCCAGCCCACCACCTCCAGGCAGTCGAAGCACTTGTTGATGTAGTCCAGCGCGTGGCCGCCGTCGGCGAAGTAGCGGTCGCTGACCACGCCCAGCAGCAGCGCCGCCACCTCGGCCTGCGATGCGCCGGCCTCGACGGCGGTCAGCAGGGTGCGCTCGGCCGCGTTGCGCTGGCGCACGGCCGACCACTTGGCGAGCCAGGTCTCCAGGGTGGGCAGCGGTGCCTCGGCGCCGCTCAGCGCCTGGCGGTCGCGCCGCGGGGTCTGGCCCTCGCAGTCGGCGGCGACCCGCCGGATGCCCTGGTAGAGCGCCAAGTAGGCGATCTCGTCGGGAAGACGGTCGAGATGTCCGGCCAGGTTGGCGAGGATGGTCTGGCCGAAGCTCCAGCCGTCGCGGTTGCGGGCGCCGAAGCGGGCGGCCGCGCGCACCAGCTCCTGCGGCTTCGCGCCGGCGTCGAGCGACCCCAGCACCGCCTTGCCGATCACCAGGCCGATGTTGTGGGCCATGCCGTCGGTCAGTCGCTGTCGCCAGTGCCTTGCCGGATCGGCGAAGCCGCACTCGGGCGCCACCCAGATCTCCTCACCGCGGAGCTCCACCCGGCCCGGCGGCACATCGTCGGCCCAGAGGTCGAAGGTGCAGCCGCTGGTGATGTCGAAGCGCGCGTGGTGCCAGTGGCAGGTCAGGATGCCGTCCTCGATCGAGCCGCGATCGAGCGGGAAGCCCAGGTGCGGGCAGCGGTTGTCCAGCGCATAGACTCGGTCCCGGTGCCAGACCACCAGGATCGGCGTGCGCCCGCCGTGCAGGACCTTGTGGCCCGCCGCCTTGAGCTCGCTGAGCGTGCCGGCGTAGAGGAGGCTGTCTGCGACGCTGTCCATAGCCCGGGAAGACTAGACCTCTTCCGGGGCCAAGACCAGAGAGGGCGGGAATGCTCGCGCGCTCCCGCCCTCTCGATCTCGTTATAAAACCCCGGACCGCGTCAGCTCTTCAGGCCGTCGAAGAACTCCTTCACCTTCGAGAAGAAGCCGTGGCTCTCGGGGCTGGACTTGGGGTCGCTCGCCTCCTCGAACTCGCGCAGCAGTTCCTTCTGGCGGCGGGAGAGCTTCACCGGGGTTTCCACCTTCACCGCGATGTAGAGGTCGCCGCGGTCGCGGCTGCGCAGGACGCTCATGCCCTTGCCGCGGACACGGAAGGACTGGCCCGACTGCGTGCCCTCGGGAATGGTCACCTTCACCCGGCCGCCGTCGATCGAGGGTACCTCGATCGAGCCGCCGAGGGTCGCGGTGGTCATGGTGATCGGCACCATGCACTGCAGGTCCGCTCCGCCGCGCTCGAAGAAGGCGTGGTCCTTGATCGAGAGGAAGATGTAGAGGTCACCGGACTGGGCGCCGCGCACCCCGGCCTCGCCCTCGCCAGCCAGGCGAATGCGGGTGCCTTCCTCGACACCGGCGGGGATGTTCACCTGCAGGGTCTTGTCCTTGTGCACCCGGCCCTCGCCGTTGCAGACCTTGCAGGGCTTGTCCAGGGTGCGGCCCTCGCCCTGACAGGTGGGGCAGGTGCGCTCAATGGTGAAGAAGCCCTGGCTCGCCCGTACCCGGCCGCGACCGTTGCAGGTCGGGCAGGTGGTCGGACTGGAGCCCGGTTCGGCGCCGCTGCCGCTGCAGGCGTTGCAGGATTCGGTACCGGGCACCCTGACCGTGGTCTCCTTGCCGGAGAAGGCCTCTTCCAGGGTGATAGTCATGTTGTAGCGCAGGTCGGCCCCTTGGGTGGCGCCGCGCCCGCCGCGCCGCGTGCCCGCGAAGTCGCCGAACATCTCGTCGAAGATGTCGGCGAAGCCGCCGAAGTCGAAACCGCCGCCGCGGCCGCGTTGCCCGGCGCCGGGACCGGCCGAGGAGCCGTCGAAGGCGGCCGGGCCGAAGCGGTCGTACATGGCCCGCTTCTCGGGATCCTTCAGCACGTCGTAGGCGTGGTTCACTTCCTTGAAGCGACGCTCGGCCTCTTGGTCGTCGGGGTTGCGGTCGGGGTGCAGCTCCAAGGCCAGCTTGCGATAGGCTTTCTTGAGCGCTGCGGCGTCCGCATTCTTCGGGACGCCGAGCAGCTGGTAATAGTCTTGAGCCATAAAGGTCGCGCCTTGAGATCAGAAAGACAGAGACGAGGGGCGGCCTGAGCCGCGCGCGGCCTGTCCGATACTCCCTCGTCTCGTCACGTCAACAGGTTCTGGTTACCAGCCCTTAGGCGGACTTCTTCTTGTCGTCATCGACTTCCTCGAAGTCGGCATCCACGACGCTGTCGTCCTTGGCGGAGCCGCTGTCGTCACCACTGCTCTGGCCCTCGGCGCCCTCAGCGGCCTGCTGCTGCTGATAGAGCGCCTCGCCCAGCTTCATGGAGGCCTGCGCCAGGGTCTGCGCCTTGGCGTCGATCTCGGCCTTGTCGCTGCCCTCGAGCGCGGTCCGGAGCTCGGCGATCGCGGTCTCGATGGCCTGCTTCTCCTCGGCCGAGACCTTGTCGCCGACTTCGGCCAGGGTCTTCTCGGTCTGGTGTGCTAGAGCCTCGCCCTGGTTCTTGGCCTCGACCAGCTCGCGACGAGCCTTGTCCTCGCCGGCGTGCTCCTCGGCCTCCTTCACCATCCGGTTGATGTCGTCGTCCGACAGACCACCGGAAGCCTGAATGCGGATCTGCTGCTCCTTGCCGGTCGCCTTGTCCTTGGCGGAGACGTTGACGATGCCGTTTGCGTCGATGTCGAAGGTGACCTCGATCTGCGGCACGCCACGCGGCGCGGAGGGCAGGCCCACCAGGTCGAACTGGCCCAGGATCTTGTTGTCCGCGGCCATCTCGCGCTCGCCCTGGAACACCCGGATGGTCACTGCGGTCTGGTTGTCCTCGGCGGTCGAGAAGGTCTGGCTCTTCTTGGTCGGGATCGTGGTGTTGCGGTCGATCAGCTTGGTCATGACGCCGCCCAGGGTTTCGATGCCCAGCGACAGCGGGGTCACGTCCAGCAGCAGCACGTCCTTGACGTCGCCCTTCAGCACGCCGGCCTGAATGGCGGCACCGACGGCCACCACCTCGTCCGGGTTCACGCCACGGTGCGGATCCTTGCCGAAGAAGGCCTTCACCGTCTCGATGACCTTGGGCATGCGGGTCATGCCGCCGACCAGGATCACCTCGTCGATCTCACCGGCGGTCACGCCGGCGTCCTTCAGGGCCTTCTTCACCGGCTCCATGGTGCGCTCGACCAAGGCGGAGACCAGGGCCTCCAGCTTGGCGCGGGTCAGCTTCATGGTCAGGTGCTTGGGGCCCGACTGATCGGCGGTGATGAAGGGCAGGTTGACCTCGGTCTCCTTGGCGGACGACAGCTCGATCTTGGCCTTCTCGGCCGCCTCCTTCAGGCGCTGCAGGGCCAGGCGGTCCTGCCGCAGGTCGATGCCGTTCTCCTTTTTGAACTCCTCGGCCAGGTAGTCGATGATCCTGGCGTCGAAGTCCTCACCGCCTAGGAAGGTGTCGCCGTTGGTCGACTTCACCTCGAAGACGCCGTCGCCGATCTCCAGGACCGAGATGTCGAAGGTGCCGCCGCCCAGGTCGTAGACCGCGACGGTGCCGCTCTGCTTCTTGTCGAAGCCATAGGCAAGTGCGGCCGCGGTCGGCTCGTTGATGATGCGCAGCACGTTGAGGCCGGCGATCTTGCCGGCGTCCTTGGTCGCCTGGCGCTGGGCATCGTTGAAGTACGCGGGGACGGTGATGACCGCGTCGGTCACGCTCTCGCCCAGATAGCTCTCGGCCGTCTCCTTCATCTTCTGCAGCACGAAGGCGGAGAGCTGCGAGGGCGAATAGTTGTCGCCGCGCGCCTCGATCCAGGCGTCGCCGTTGTCCGCCTTGACGATCTTGTAGGGGACGAGCTCGCGGTCCTTGGCGATGATGGGGTCATCGAAACGCCGTCCGATCAGGCGCTTCATCGCGAAGATGGTGTTTTCCGGGTTGGTCACGGCCTGGCGCTTGGCCGACTGGCCGACCAGCTTCTCGCCGGAGGAGGTGAAGGCGACCTGCGAGGGAGTGGTCCGCGCGCCTTCCGCATTCTCGATGACTTTGGCCTGCGATCCGTCCATCACGGCGACGCAGGAGTTCGTGGTACCCAGATCGATGCCGATCACTTTGCTCATAACGTAAGGTCTCCTTTCAGCAGCCCTCTGGCCGGCCTTCCTACTGAAGCACCGAACACGCGGGCCCAGGGTCACGGGTCAAGCCCGACTCTGCCCTCCCTGGGCGGCAAGGCCCATGAATTGGAAGTACAGGGAACTGGTGGGCTTTCGTTCGTTGGACATATAAGCATCCGGTGACGGCCTGCAAGACGCCTGATCGGGCTTAGCAGGGTTGAATTTCACATCCGAGGGCGTGCCAATGCCGCACGCCACGCCGCAAGACCCGGAGGTCAAGCGCCCATGCCGCTGTTCCGAGAGACGCCCGCCTTTCCCAAGGATCCGCTCTATCGCGCCGTGCTGGGCGTGCTGCTGTTCAGCGCACTGGCCTCGGTGCTGATCTCGCTGCTGGCGGAAAACCGCTGGAATCTGCCGGTCCTGTCCGAGGTGGCCGGCTATTCAGCACTGCTCTCGCTGATCGGCTACCTCGCGGTGCGCTGGCTCGGCATCCGCATGGCCCGCAGAGAGGCCGATCAGCGCAGAGAGGAGGCGACCAGAGGGGAGGGCGACGACGAGGGGCAATGAGTTCCACCTGGCCAGACGGCCTGGCCTGGCATCCGGGCTGGCTCGACCGCGCGCGGCAGGGGGCGCTGCTGGTAGAGGTCGAGGGCCTGCTGGCCGAGGCGCCGCTCTACCGGCCGACCATGCCGAAGAGCGGGAAGCCGCTCTCCGTCTCCATGAGCAACGCCGGTTCACTGGGCTGGGTCTCCGACCGGGCCGGCTACCGCTATCAGGCGCAGCATCCGGACACCGGGCGGCCCTGGCCGGCCATTCCTGAGACCCTGCTGGCGATCTGGCAGAGCCTCTCCGGCTATGCGGCGCCGCCGGAGGCCTGCCTGATCAACCGCTATGAGGCCGGGGCGCGGATGGGCCTGCACCGCGATGCCGACGAAGCGGCGCTGGACGCCCCGGTGCTCTCGATCTCGCTGGGCGATACCGCGCTCTTTCGCATCGGCGGCAGGGGGCGGCGAGACCCCAGCGGCTCCTTCCGCCTGGCCAGCGGCGACGTTTTGCTGCTGGGCGGGGAGAGCCGGCACTGCTATCACGGCGTCGACCGCATCCTCGCCGGCAGCTCGCGACTGCTTGCCGGCGGCGGGCGCCTCAACCTGACCATGAGGCGCGTTACCGATCCCACCGCCTGACGAACAGGCCGGGACGCAACCATGATCGCCGGTCGCCCGCGAAGGGCCGCCACAGCGCTGGAGCGCGCGCCGTCCGGGCGCGCATAGCCGACATAGGTCCCGCATCTCGCTGTCGGGCCGCCCGCTGACCGGCTGAACGAAAGCTGGAGGAAGACCCCCCATGAGCGAACCCAAGCTGGGGCGCCTGGAAGCCCTGGACCCCAAGACCCTGTGGCAGGGCAGCCGTGAGGCCCTGATCGCCTGGCTGGCGGAGGCCGACAACCTGGACCTGCTGGACCAGGCCCTCGGACTCGACATGGAGGTGGAGGCCGCCGACCGCACCGTCGGGCCGCTGACCGCAGACCTGATCTGCCGCGACCTCCGCGATGACAGCCGCGTTGTGATCGAGGTGCAGTTCGGCGACACCGACGATGGCTACCTGGGCCGCCTGATCGCCCAGTCGGCCGGGCTGGAGGCCGGTAAGATCGTCTGGATCGCCACCCGCTTCCTGGAGGAGCACCGAGCGGCCTTGGACTGGCTCAACCGCTACTCGACCTCCAAGCTCAGCTTCTATGCGGTCGAGCTGCAGGCCTTCCGGGTCAACCGCTCGGCGCCGGCGCCGCGCTTCCACCTGCTGGTCAGTCCGAACGACTGGACCCGCAGCGCGCGGCGCGGGGTCCGGGTGATCGAGACCGAGGAACTATCCGAGGGCCGGCGCTACCAGCTCGACTACTGGTCCTCGCTGCTGGTCTACCTGCGCGAGCGCGGCGGGCCGATCCACCCGTCGGGCAAGGCGG
This sequence comes from Rhodospirillaceae bacterium N.6G, assembly GCA_046233115.1. Lineage (GTDB taxonomy): Bacteria > Pseudomonadota > Alphaproteobacteria > Kiloniellales > JACOMY01 > JACOMY01. The sequence continues at coordinate 143,491 of JBJXHM010000007.1, forward strand.
CGCCGAAGTCCTGGACCGCCTTCCGCATCGGCAGCCCGGGCATCCGTCTACTGGCGACGCAGGGGCGCCGGGACCAGACCCTGCGCGCCGAGATCGTGCTGAGCGGCGAGGAAGCGCCGGTCCGCTTCGCCCGGCTGCAGCAACAGCGGGACGAGATCGAGGCGACCGTGGGCTATCCGCTGGAGTGGACCCCGGCCGTGGCCGGCCGCGATCACCGCATCGGCATCACCGCCAAGGGCTCGGACATCGCCAACCGGGCCGACTGGGCGCGCCAGCACCAGTGGCTGGCCGAGCGCCTGGAAGAGCTCTACCGCGCCTTCGTCGGCCGTCTGCGGGCGCTGGACGAGATCGACGAGGAGGAGGACGCGGCCGCCTGAGCGGCACACCGCCTCCCTCGATCACGCCGCGCCGTCACGCCTCCGGTAGGCAAGAGCGTTTCCAGCCCTCGACCCAGGCCGGATTCCTCTTCTCGGTGTGGTCGCTGTCGCTGTAGTAGCCCAGGATGTCGCCGTGCATCTGGTAGCCGACCAGGCGTCGGACATGCTCCGGCAGGCGCGCCACCGCCTCCTGCGGCAGGTCCAGGTACTGGTTTGTCTCCTGCCGCAGCCAGCCCAGTGCATAGGTGTTGACCATACCCATGCGCGGCTGGTTGGAGCGGTTGGCGCCGCCACCGTGCCAGGTCGAACCCAGATAGAGCAGCAGCGAGCCCTTCGGCATGTCGGCCTGGATGCTGGCATCGACCGGCGGGGGGCGGTTCGGATAGAGCGCCGTGTGCGCGCGCGGAACCAGATGGGTCGCGCCGTTCTCCTCGGTGAAGTCGTCCAGCGCCCAGAGCGCCGAGATCTGCCACTCCACGCCGGGCACCCGCAGCGGATAGATTGCGTCGTCACGGTGCAGCACCTGCTGACTTTCCCCCGGAAAGATCTCGATGCCGGTGGTGCTGCCGATGCGGTAGTTGATGCAGCTTGGCAGCAAAACCTTGTCGGCGGCCGCCATCACCAGCGGGTGGGCGATTGCCGCCACCGAACTCGGCGCTTTCACCAGGATGGAGTTCACCCGCAGGGTCGAGTAGCCGTTGAAGTCGTTCTGTGTCGTGGTGCCGACGCGATCGAACTCGGGCCGTAGCTCGTCGACGATGTCTGTCGTGGTTTCAGGATCGAGCAGCGCCTCGACGATGGCCGCACCGTCGCGCATGAGCGCCTCGTTGATGCGCTCCGGGGCGGCGTCGGGACTGAAGCGTTCCAGGGACATCTCTCCTCCTGAACAATCGTATTTTATACTGAGAGAGAGTTTTCGACGAAACAGCGGCCGAAGGCAAGGCAGACGGGATCAGGTCGCCCGGTAGTGGCGCCGGCGGTAGCTCAGCGCCTCGGCGATGTGGGGGCGGGCGACTTCGGTGTCGCCGGCCAGGTCGGCCAGGGTGCGGGCCACCTTCAGCACCCGGTGGTAGCCGCGGGCGGAGAGCTTGAGGCGTGTCGCCGCCTCGGCCAGCAGCGCCTGGCCGCCGGCATCGGGGGCGCAGATCTCGTCCAGAAGCTGGCCCTCCATCTCGGCGTTGCAGCGCAGCGGTTGCTCCAGCCCGGCGAAGCGCTCGGCCTGGACCCGGCGCGCCGCCGCCACCCGCGCGCCGACCTCGGCGCTGCCTTCGGCCGGTGGCGGCAGCGAGAGGTCGCCGGCACTGACGGCCGGTACCTCGACCACCAGGTCGATGCGGTCGAACAGCGGACCGGAGATCTTGGCCTGGTAGTCGGCGGCGCAGCGCGGCGCGCGCGCGCAGGCCTGGGCCGGGTCGTCCAGGTGGCCGCAGCGGCAGGGGTTCATCGCTGCCACCAGCTGCACCCGGGCGGGATAGCTGACGTGGCTGTTGGCCCGGGCGATGGTGATGGTCCCGCTCTCCAGCGGCTGGCGCAGCGCCTCCAGGGCGGCGCGGTGGAACTCCGGCAGCTCGTCCAGGAACAGTACGCCCAGGTGGGCCAGCGAGATTTCGCCCGGCTTCACCCGGACGCCGCCGCCGGCCAGCGCCGGCAGGGAGGCGGAGTGGTGCGGGTCGCGAAAGGGGCGGTGGCGCAGGATGCCGCCCTCCGGCAGGGTCCCGGCGACCGAGTGGATCATCGAGACCTCCAGCGCTTCGGCCGGGGAGAGCGGCGGCAGCAGGCCGGGCAGGCGCTTGGCCAGCATCGACTTGCCGGAGCCGGGTGGGCCGATCATCAGCAGGTTGTGGCCGCCGGCCGCCGCGACCTCCAGCGCCCGCTTGGCGGTCTCCTGCCCCTTCACGTCGGCGAGGTCGGGCAGCGCCGTCCGGCTGCCGGCCTCCACCTTCGGCTCGGGCGGGGTCAGCACCTGCGTCCCCTTCATGTGGTTCACCAGCGCCAGGAGGGATGTCGGGGCCAGCACCTCGATCCCGCCGGCCCAGGCAGCCTCGCCGCCCTGCGCCGCCGGGCAGACCAGGCCCAGCCCCTTGGCCGAGGCGTGGATCGAGGCCGGCAGCACGCCGGCCACCGGCGAGATCCGCCCGTCCAGCGCCAGCTCGCCCAGCGCCAGCAGGCCCGCGACCTCCTCGGCCGGCAGCACGCCGATGGCGCTGAGCAGCGCGATCGCGATCGGTAGGTCGAAGTGGCTGCCTTCTTTCAGCAGGTCGGCCGGCGCCAGGTTCACCACGATGCGTTTGGGCGGCAGGGCCAGGCCCAGCGCGGTCAGCGCGCCGCGCACCCGCTCGCGGCTCTCGGCCACGGCCTTGTCCGGCAGGCCGACGACGGTGAAGGAGGGCAGGCCGGAGGAGACCTGGACCTGCACGTCCACATCCACCACCGCGATCCCCTGAAAGGCCACCGTCGCGACGCGCGCAACCATCGATATTCCCCAGAGCCCTTGCCCGTCGCATAGAGTGCCGCCCCGAGGGCTTTCGGCGCAAAGACTTTTCGCCGCCCGGTCATCTCCGAGCCGCGGCAAGGGCGCAACAGCATGGCCGAATCGCCAAATCGACAGGCCTTTTCCCTTGGCTTGCCAGGCGCGGCCCCCCACATGGCTTCGCTGACGAGGCGGGGCGGCTTTCTGGTGCGCCAGGCCGGTTCCTAAGGCGCATCCCGGGGGAAATCACACCATATGCTGCTCACGCTTCTCACCCTGGGCGGTCTTCTGGGACTCTTGGTCGGCGGTGAGCTGGTGGTGCGCGGTGCGGTGGCGACGGCAACGCGTCTTGGCCTGTCGCCGCTGCTGATCGGTCTGACCATCGTCGCCTTCGGCACCTCGGCACCCGAGGTCGTGACCTCGGTCGAAGCCGCGCTCGCAGGGGCGCCCGCCCTTGCCGTGGGCAACATCGTCGGCTCCAACATCGCGAATATCCTGCTGGTCATCGGCCTCTGCGCGCTGGCGCGGCCGATGATCGTGCTGCGTACCGGCTTCCGCCGGGATGCCTATGCGGTCGCCGCCGGCACCCTGATCGGCACCGGCGTTCTGTTCCTGGGCTTCGTCGACCGGACCATCGGGGTCGCACTGCTGGCTCTCATGGTCGGCTACCTGCTCTTCGCCTACCTGCACGAGCGGCACTGCAACCGGAAGGCGCGGGAGAACGGCGATGCCGAGAGACCCGAGCGCTGCAGCCTGCCGAACATCTGGATCAGCCTGCTGATCACCGTGATCGGTCTGGTGATGATCATCGGCGGCGCGCACATGCTGGTCGAGGGCGCGGTCGGCATCGCACGCAAGTTCGGCATGTCGGAGGCGGTGATCGGTGCCACCATCGTCGCCATCGGCACCTCGCTGCCGGAGATCGTGACCTCGCTGGTCGCCGCCCTGCGCGGCCAGTCTGGGGTCGCCATCGGCAACGTCATGGGCAGCAACCTCTTCAACATCATGGGCGTGCTGGGCACCACCGCCATCGCCACCCCCTTTGCCGTCCCGCCCGAGGTCCTGCAGACCGACATCTGGGTCATGCTCGGCGCGACCCTGTTGCTCTGGTTCCTCACCACCCAGCGCCACATGATCACCCGCACCGAAGGCCTGATCCTGCTCGCCTGCTATGGCGGCTTTCTCGGCCTGCTGCTGGCCTGACGGCGACATGAAGCAGACGTGACGGGCGGTGAGCGGCCGTCGCGGCTAGAGTGCTCGGCAGCTTGATGCAAGGAGCACCGCCATGTCCCGCCTGCTGCTCGTCCCGCTGCTGCTGCTACCCTTCCTGCTGACTGCGCTGCCTGCCGCCGCCGCCGATCCGGCCCCCCGCGAGGGCTGGCGGGTGACCGCCACCAGCCACAGCTTCCCGGAGCTCTGGGAACGGCTGAAGGTCGCGATCAAGGACAACAAGATGGGCCTGGTGACCACGGCCAGCGCTTCCGGCGGCGCCGCCAACCAGGGCATCACCATCCCCGGCAACCGGGTGGTCGGGGTCTACCGCAACGACTTCGCCCGGCGCATGCTGGCGGCCAGCGTCGCCGCCGGGATCGAGGCGCCGATCCGCTTTTACCTGACCGAGAACGCGGACGGCACGGCCAGCCTCTCCTACAAGACGCCCAGCTTCGTCTTCGCACCCTATATGGAAGAGGGCGGCCCGGCGCTGCACGCCCTGGCGGAAGAACTGGACGGGATCTTCGCTACCATCTTCGCACAGGCTGCTGCAGACTGACCCTCGGAACCGGTGGACGAGTCCGGTTGGCCGGAAATAACGGGGGGAAGCGCCGAAGCATGATTCATCTCTACACCTGGGCTACGCCCAATGGCCGCAAGATCTCCATCGCTTTGGAGGAGCTCGGGCTGGCCTACGACGTGCACAGCATCAACATCGGCAAGGACGAGCAGTTCGACCCGGCCTTCCTCAAGATCTCCCCCAACAACAAGATCCCGGCGATCGTCGACGATGAGACCGGCCAGGCGCTCTTCGAATCCGGTGCCATCCTGCTCTATCTTGCCGAGAAGACCGGTCGCCTGCTGCCGGACGACGAGGCCGCCCGCTGGGAGGTGATCCAGTGGCTGATGTGGCAGATGGGCGGGCCGGGGCCGATGCTGGGGCAGGTGCATCACTTCGTGAAGTTCAATCCCGGCAAGGCGCCCTACGCGCAGGAGCGCTACCACAACGAGGGCAAGCGCCTCTACGGCGTGCTCGACCGGCAGCTCGAGGGCAAGGACTTCGTCGCCGGCGGCATGCTCAGCGTCGCCGACATCGCGATCTGGCCCTGGATCAGCCGCTTCGACTGGCAGGAGATCGACCTGAACGACTATCCCAACGTGAAGCGCTGGTATCTCGCCCTGGCGGCGCGCCCCGGATTCCAGGCCGGCTACAAGGTGCCCAACCCCGACCTCGAGATCCCGCTACCGGCCTAGGAAGCTGCCAAGGACGCTCTGCGCCGCCGCCAGGGTCGTGCCTCTGCTGCCGCCGGCCGGCACCCGGTGCCAGTCGTCCGGCGGGTGGATGCTGCGGGCCTGGCGCTCGACCACGGCCTCGGTCGCGTCGGAGGCGTCGCCTCGGCGCTCGCCCACGCGGGCCTTAAGCACCTCCAAGGGCGCCTCCAGCCAGAGGCCGGCGAAGGGCAGGCCCCGGTCCTTCGCCAGGGCCTGCAGGGGCCCGCGCAGGGCCGGATCGGCGCTGACCGCGTCCAGGATGACGCTGCGTCCGGCCTCCAGGGCCCGGCTCGTGTGCGTCAGCAAGGTCTCGATTACTCGCCGGTTCCAGCCCTCGGCGTAGGCCTCCTGCGGCAGGCGCTCCTCCGGCGCCACGCCATAGAGCCGCTTGCGCAGCACGTCGCTGCGCAGCAGCACGGCGCCCGGCGCTGCCCCAAGGTCCAGGGCCAGGCTGGCGGCCAGGGTGGACTTGCCGCTGCCTGAGAGACCGCCGACGCCCACCAGTACGGCCGGAGCCGGTTCCAGGTAGGCGCTGGCACGCTCCAGGTAGCGGCGGCCCTCCTCGGCCAGGCGCTCGCGGGCCTTGCCCTCGGCCTCCAGCCACTGCAGGCCGCTGATCTTGGCCCGGATCCCGGACCGGAGCGAGAGCAGTAGCGGCAGCAGCGCCAGGCCGCGGAGCTGCGTCTCCGGCTCCGGCGCCATCGCCAGCCAGCGGTTCAACACCAGGTTGGCCAGATCGCGGCGGCCGCGCTGCTCCAGGTCCATCAGCAGGAAGGCCAGGTCGTAGAGCAGGTCGATGGCGATGTAGTCCTCGTTGAACTCGATGCAGTCGAAGGGCGTCGGCCGGCCCTTCCAGAGGACGATGTTGGCCAGGTGCAGGTCGCCGTGACAGCGCCGTAGCCAGCCCTGCGCGACCCGCTCGGCGATCAGGCCGCGATGGCGCTCGGCGGCCTTCAGCCCTTCGGCTTCCAGGGCGCGCCGCGGCCCTTCCGGGAAGAGTCCTGCTGCCTTCGCCATGTCGGCCTGGTTCTCGCGCGCGACCTGCTCCAGCACGGTGGCAAAGTCGCGAGGGGCGGCCGGCTCGGCGGCGGCGTGAAACGCCGCGATCGCATCGGCGAGGTCGCTGATGTGGCGGCGGGTGAGGGCACCGCGGTCGGAGAGATGGTCCAGCCGCTGGGCCTCATCGAAGCGCCGCATCTCCACCAGCCACTCCGCTGGCCGGCCGCCGCCGTCGAGGGCGAAGCCGCCAGCCTCCTCGGTCACCGCGTGGACTGCTAGATAGATCTCCGGTGCGGTGCGGCGGTTCAGCGCCAGCTCCTGCCGGCAGGCCGCCTCGCGCTTAGCCAGGGTGGAGAAGTCCATCCAGCCGAAGTCGATGGCGCGCTTCATCTTGAAGGCGCGCGCCGCGATCAGGAACAGCAGGTTGCCGTGGGTGGCGATGATCTCGGGCTTTTCCCCGGCGAAGGCGGCGCCGCTCTCCAGCCAGGCTCGCACCGCCCGTTGACGCCGGCCGTCGCTCTCTCTTGATGGCACAGCGGATGCTTCCTTACGGTCGGACAGAGGTTGACACGAGAGCATCTGCGCCTCGCATGTGCTCGGCTACGATGCTCTAGCCATATGTTCGCTCACGCAAATCGTCGTCGCTGACGATTCCGTCTATTCGGGATTTGCTCTAGAGGTCGCGGACGGTCTCTTCCATCAGCCAGTCGACCACGGCCTTCAGCGCTTCCTGGTGGTCGGCGCCGGCCTCCTCGGCCTGCTTCAGCACCGCGACCTGGTTGTGGGCGCTGGTCCCGCGGGCCAGGATATCGCGCGCGCCCAGCAGCTCCTCGGTGCAGTCCAGCTCTCCGGCGTCGGTCGCAACCAGATCGATGATCTCCTCCAGCAGGTCGGCGTAGGGCACGATGGCGCCCTTGCCGATGTCCAGCATGCCGGCGTCCGAACCATATCGCTGCGCCCGCCAGCGGTTCTCCTCGATCAGCATGGTGGCATAGCGCCGCCAGCGCTGGTTCTCGCGCTTCAGCCGGTGGAGCATGTGCAGGAGCGAGAGGTACATCGCGGCGATGGTGATGGCATCGCGCCAGTAGGTGCAGATGTCGGTGATCCGCATCTCCAGGGTCGGGAAGCGGGCCGAGGGGCGGATGTCCCACCACATCTTGGTCGCATCCTCGATCACCCCGGCATGGACCAGGATGTCGATGTGGCGCTGGTACTCGTTCCAGCTCTCGAAGGACTCCGGCAGCCCGGTGCGCGGCATCTCGTCGAAGACCGCCAGGCGGTAGGACTTGAGCCCGGTATCGCGCCCCTCCCAGAAGGGCGAGGAGGTGGAGAGTACCAGCAGGTGCGGCAGGAAGTAGGCGACCTGCCCCATGAGGTCGATGCGCAGCTCGTCGCTGTCCAGGCAGCAGTGCACGTGCATGCCGCAGGTCAACAGCCGGTGGGCGACGGCCTGCAGGTCGCGCGAGATCGTCTCGTAGCGGGTGCCGCGGCTGCGCTGCTGCTGCGACCAGGCGGCGAAGGGGTGGGTGGCCGAGGCGATCAGGCCGAGATCGAAACGGTCGGCGACCTTGGAGACCTGGCGGCGCAGCGCCACGATCTCGCGGCCGGCCTCCTTGATGTTCTTGCAGGGCTTGGTCGCGATCTCGACCTGGGCGCGCAGGAACTCGGGCACGGCATGGCCCTCGGTCTCGCGGCTCATCTCCTGCATCAGCTCGGGCGGCGGGTCGATCGCCAGGTTGCGCGTCTTGCGGTCGACCAGCAGGTACTCTTCCTCGATCCCGACCGTGAAGCTTGGCTTGTCCATGCGACCTTCCTCCCCTAGGCGGTCCGTTGTGCTAGCGCCGCCAGGTCCTCGGCCAGCAAGGCCGCCCAGCCCCTGGCCTGACGCTCCTCGGCGATCAGGTCCTGGCGCACCTCCAGCAGAACCTGTGGTAGGTCCAGCGGCAAGGCATGGTGGCGCATGGTGAAGGCGAAGTCGGTGCCGCCGCTGTAGGGCTGGTTGTCGCCGACCGTGAGGCCGCGCGCGGTCAGCGCGGCGATCAGCGGCGCGGCCATGCGGTCGTCCTCGTCCCAGAGCACGCCGACCTCCCAGGGTCGCTGATAGCCCTCCATCACCGCGGTGAAGCTGTGCAGCGAGACCAGGATCGGCCGCCGGCCGGCGGCCAGCGCGCTTTCCAGCTCGGCCGTGATCGCACGGTGATAGGGCTCGAAGTAGCGCGCGATGCGGCGCCTGCGCTCGGCCTGGTCCAGGTGCAGGTTGCCCGGCACGGTGACGCCGTCGCTGACCTCGGCGATCGAGGTGGGGTGATCGGTCACCCGATTGGCGTCGATCACCAGCCGCGAGGTGCAGGAGAGTAGCGCCGGGGCCTGCAGCAGGCGCGCCAGCTCGCGGGTCATGGTCGCCGCGCCAATGTCGTAGGCGATGTGCAGCTCCAGCTGCTCCGGCAGCAGGCCCAGGTCCTCCAGCTCCGCCGGCACGCGGTTGCTGGCGTGGTCGCAGATCAGCAGGAAGGGCGAGTCCAGGCCTGGATTGATCAGCTCGAAGGGCTGATGGTCGCTCAGGTCAGAGTGGCTCCGTTCGGCGGTCAGGGTCACGCTCACCCCGTCTTCTCGTAGAGCGCGTCGAGCTGCCGCCCGTAGGCCGCCAGGATCTTGTGGCGGCGGATCTTCATCGTCGGTGTCATCATCTCATTGTCTATGGTGAAGCCTTCCGGCGCGATGGCAAAGCGGCGAATGCGCTCGATCACCGAGAGACCGGCGTTCACCCGGGCCACCACCTCGGCGATGTGGTCGTGGAAGGCGGGGTCCTGGCTCAGCCGGCCGAGGTCGGCGGGCTTGCCCTTGGCCTTGGCCCAGGTCTCCATCTCCGCCTTGGCCGGCACGATCAGCGCGACCAGGTAGGGCCGGCGATCGCCGATCACGCAGGCCTGCTCGATCTCCGCCTCCAGGGTCAGGAGCCCCTCCAGACGCGCCGGCGAGACGTTGTCGCCGCCGGAGACCACTAGGATGTCCTTCTTGCGGTCGGTGATGTAGATGTAACCGTCCTCGTCCAGGTGGCCGACGTCGCCGGTGTGCAGCCAGCCGTCGCGGATCACCGCCGCCGTTCCCTGCGGGTCCTGCCAGTAGCCCAGCATGACGTTGTCGCCCTGGACCAGGATCTCGCCGTCGTCCGCGATCTTGACCGTGACCCCGTCCAGCGGCGGGCCGACGCTGGCCATCTTCACCTTGTTCGGGCGGTTGCAGGAGACCACGGGTGCCGACTCGGTCTGGCCGTAGCCCTGCAGCAGTACCAGGCCCAGGGCCTGGAAGAAATTGCCAATCTCCGGGTTCAGTGCCGCGCCGCCGGAGACCAGGGCCTGCAGCCGCCCGCCGAAACGCTGGCGCACCTTGTCGCGGACCAGACGCTCCAGCGCGCAGTCTTGCAGCCGCTCCATCGGGCTGAGGGGCTGGCCGGAGTGGCGCTTGCAGCCCAGCTCGACCGTCTTGTGGAACAGCTTCTGGCGGATCGCCGGCTGGTGCTTCAGGCCGTGCAGGATGCGCTGGCGCATGGACTCGTAGAGGCGCGGCACCGCGGTCATCAGGGTCGGGCGCGTCTCGGCCATGTTGGCGGCCAGCTTGTCGGCCGACTCGGCGTAGTAGATCTGGGCGCGGATCGAGAGCGGGAAACAGAGCCCAGCCGAGTGCTCGTAGGAGTGGCTGAGCGGCAGGAAGGAGAGGAAGGTCTGCTGCTGTTGCTCCAGGCCGAAGCTGCTCAGCAGGTCATAGGCGCTGCGGCAGTTGGTGAAGATGTTGGTGTGGCTCAGCATCACCCCTTTGGGGATGCCGCCGGTGCCGGAAGTGTAGATGAAGATGCAGGCGGCATTGCGGTCCAACGCGGCCAGCCGGCTATCGAGTTCGGTCTCCAGTCCGTCTTGGCTGGCTGCGGTCGCCTCCTCGGCGTGCCAGTCCAGCAGGGTCTGGCCCTCGGCCAGCTCGGCCTCGATGCTGTCCAGGACCATCACGAAGCGGCAGGCCGGGGCGGTCCTGACCGCGGGCAGGCAGCGCTTGGCCAGCGTGCTGCTGGAGATCAGCGCCGCGCCAGCGCCCGAGTCCTGCAGCAGGTGGGCATAGTCCTGCTCGGTGTGGGTGGTGTAGGCCGGCACCGTGATGGCACCGGCACTCATGATCGCGAAGTGGGCGACGACCCAGTCCGGCCGGTTCTCGCTGGCCAGCAGCACCCGGTCGCCCGGTTCGATGCCGTGCCGGATCAGGGCCTTTGCCAGGTTCTTCACCCGGGTCGTCAGGCCGTTCCAGCTCAGCGCTTCCCAGTTGCCGTTGCGCTTGGCCCAGAGAACCGGCGCTTCCGGCGCGATCGCCCCTTGCTTGAACAGCATGTCCGGCAGGGAAGACCAAACCCCGTAATCCATGCCTTGCCTCATCCTCCCCGCTACAGACCTCTCCGACTGGGTTTTGGCGCCTTGGCTTGGCCGCCATCTGCGCCTATATCGGCCTGGAGGTAAGGAGATAGGTAAAATGCCCGAAGGACTGCAAGAAAACCCGGCGAAAAATATCGATTCCCTGCTCGGCGCGTTGCCGGAGTGGGACCTCACCGACCTCTATGCCGGGCCGGACGACGCAGCCCTGGAGGCCGACCTGACCAAGGCCATGGCAGCGGCCGAGGCCTTCCGCGGACGCTACGAGGGCAGCCTCGCGCGGCTCTCGCCGGCCGGCTTCGCCGAGGCCATCGCCGCCTATCAGGACCTGCAGGAGAGCCTGGGCCGCGTCGGCTCTTACGCGCAGTTGCTGCACGCCGGCGACATGACCGATCCCAAGATCGGTCAGTTCTACCAGACCATGCAGGAGCGGATCACCGCGATCTCGACTAACCTGCTGTTCTTCACCCTGGAGCTCAATAAGCTCGAGGATGCGGTCCTTGAGCAGGTGCTGGCGCATCCGGCCATGGCCCGCTGGCAGCCCTGGGTGCGCGACCAGCGCGCCTTCCGTCCCTATCAGCTCAGCGACGAGGTCGAGCGGCTGCTGCACGAGAAGTACGTCTCTGGCCGCGCCGCCTGGACCCGCCTGTTCGACGAGACCATGGCCGGCCTGCGCTTCCCGCTGAACGGCAAGGAGCTGACCTCGACCGAGGTGCTGGACAAGCTGACCGACCGTGACCCCAAGATGCGCGAGGCCGCGGCGCACGCCTTCGCCGGCGTTCTGGGCAAGAACACCCGGACCTTCGCGCTGATCACCAATACCTTGGCCAAGGACAAGGAGATCGAGGACAAGTGGCGCGGCTTCAAGTCGCCGGTCGCCAGCCGCAACCTCGCCAACCTGGTCGAGGACGAGGTGGTCGAGGCCCTGGTCCAGGCGGTGGTGGAAGCCTATCCCAAGCTCTCTCACCGCTACTACGCGCAGAAGGCCAAGTGGCTGGGCTACGAGAAGATGCCTTACTGGGAGCGCAACGCGCCGTTGCCGCAGGACGAAGACCGCCTGATCTCCTGGGATGAGGCGCGCCAAACCGTCCTGGACGCCTACGGCCACTTCTCCCCGGACATGGCTGCGGTCGGCAAACGCTTCTTCGACCAGGACTGGATCGACGCGCCGGCGCGCAGCGGCAAGGCGCCGGGCGCCTTCGCCCACCCGACCGTGCCCTCGGCGCATCCCTACCTGTTGCTGAACTATCAGGGCCGCACGCGCGACGTGATGACCCTGGCGCATGAGCTGGGCCACGGCGTGCACCAGGTGCTGGCCGGCGCCCAGGGCCACCTGCTGGCCGATACGCCGCTCACTCTGGCCGAGACTGCCAGCGTGTTCGGCGAGATGCTGACCTTCCAGTCCCTGCTGCGCGGGGCCGAGACCCCGGAGCGCCGCCGCATCATGCTGGCCGGCAAGGTCGAGGACATGCTGAACACGGTGGTGCGTCAGATCGCTTTCCACCGCTTCGAGACCCGGGTGCACGACGCACGGCGCACCGCGGAGCTCACCGCCGACCAGCTCGGCGAGATCTGGATGGAGACGCAGCGCGAGGCCCTGGGCCCCGCCTTCGACTTCGATCCCGAGTATCGCAATTTCTGGACCTACATCCCGCACTTCATCCACGTGCCCTTCTACGTCTACGCCTATGCCTTCGGCGACTGCCTGGTGAACTCGCTCTACGCGGTCTACCAGCAGGCCGAGGAGGGCTTCGCCGAGAAGTACCTGGAGATGCTGAAGGCCGGTGGCACCAAGCACTACGACGAGCTGTTGGCGCCCTTCGGCCTCGATGCCCGCGATCCGGCCTTCTGGGCGCGCGGCCTCTCGCTGCTCACCGGCTTCATCGACGAGCTGGAGCAGGTGGCCTAGCCCATGGCGGCCGACGATCCGGAGGACGCTTCCGAGATCGGCGACGAGAGCTCCCGTTTCGGGCGGCGCAGCCGGCGTTATGTCTCGGTCGGGCGCCAGGTCGGCGGCTTTGCCGCCGGCTACGCCCTGCGCCGCCTGATCGGGCGCGACCTCGACCGGGGAGAGCATGCCGAGGCGGTGACCCAGGCGCTGGGCGGCCTCAAGGGGCCGCTGATGAAGGCGGCGCAGATCCTGGCCACCATTCCCGACGCCCTGCCCAAGGAGTATGCCGAGGCGCTGCGCGAGCTGCAGTCCAACGCGCCGCCGATGGGCTGGGCCTTCGTACGCCGGCGCATGCGCAGCGAGCTGGGGGCGGACTGGCAGTCCAAGTTCGCCTCTTTCAGCCATGAGGCCTTGCACGCGGCCTCGCTGGGCCAGGTGCACGCCGCGCGCGACCACCAGGGCCGGGACCTGGCTTGCAAGCTGCAGTACCCCGACATGGCCTCGGCGGTGGAGGCCGACATCCGCCAGCTCAAGATCGCCTTCGGCATCTACCGCCAGTATGACCGCGCGATCGACACCAGCGAGATCCACAAGGAGCTGGGCGAGCGCCTGCGCGAGGAGCTGGACTACCGCCGCGAGGCCAAGCATATGCGGCTCTACCGCCTGATGCTGGCCGACCAGCCGGGCGTGGCGGTGCCGGAGCCGGTGCCGGAGCTCTCGACCGACCGGCTGCTGACCATGACCTGGCTGACCGGAGAGAACTTCCTCAAGTTCCTGAAGGCGCACGAGGACCAGGAGATGCGCAAGCGGATCGCGGTCAACATGTTCCGCGCCTGGTACGTGCCCTTCTACGACTACGGCGTGATCCACGGTGACCCGCACCTCGGCAACTACACCCTGCAGCCCGACGGCAAGGTGAACCTGCTGGACTTCGGCTGCATCCGGGTTTTCCCGCCGCGCTTCGTCTGGGGCGTGATCGAGCTCTACCGCGCGCTGGAGGCCGAGGACGAGGCCCGCATGGTGGCGGCCTACGAGGCCTGGGGCTTCAAGAACCTGAGCCGGGAGATGTTGGAGATCCTGAACCTCTGGGCGCGTTTCCTCTACGAGCCGATCCTGACCGACAAGGAGCAGTCGATCGTCGGCGAGAGCGGGACCTACGGCGCCGAGGTGGCCTCCAAGGTGCACCGCGAGCTGAAGCGGATCGGCGGCGTGCGCCCTCCGGCCGAATTCGTGCTGATGGACCGGGCCGCGATCGGCCTGGGCTCGGTCTTCCTGCACCTCAAGGCCAAGATCAACTGGTACCGTCTGTTCCACGAAGTGGTCGGCGACTTCGACGTCGAGCGCCTGGCAAAGCGCCAGACCACGGCGCTGGTCGAGGTGGGGCTGGCTCCCGTGCCGGCCGATGCGTGAGCGGGTTGCCTGGGTCGGGGTCGGCAGCATGGGCCGGCCGATGGTCCGGCGCCTGACCGATGCCGGGTTGAGCCCGCTCATCTTCGATCTCGACCGCAGGGCGCTCGAGGACGTCGCCCCGGAGGCCGTTGCGGTCGGGTCCCTCGAGGAGGTGGCTGCCGCCGACGTGATCGTCTCGACCTTGCCCGACGACACAGCACTCCTGGACGTCGCCAGGGTCGTGCTGTCAGCCATCTCTCCGAACGCTGTCTTCTGCGACATGAGCACCGTGTCGTCAGAGGCCTCGGCGGAGGTGGGTGCGCTGGCCGCCGGCAAGGCCTATCTCCGCGCGCCGATCTCCGGCACCGTTGCGCACGCCGAGGAGGGCAGCCTGACAATCCTGGCCTCGGGGCCGGAGCCTGCCTACAGGCGCTGCCTGCCCCTGTTCCACCTCTTCGCCGGCGCCTGCTTCTACCTGGGGCCGGCGGAGGAGGCGCGCATCCTCAAGCTGGTGATCAACAACATGGTGGGCTCGCTGGCGGCTCTGGTGGGCGAGAGCCTGGCGCTCGCCGGCCGGGCCGGTCTCGATCGGGCGGCGATCTTGGAGGTGCTGGGGGCCTCCACGGTCAGCTCTCCGATCCTGCGGGCCAAGCTGGAGCTGCTGCGGTCCGGCGACTTTCCACCGGACTTCACCACCGAGATGATGATCAAGGACATGCAGCTCTTTGCCGACGCGGCGGCGCATCACGGCAGTCCGGCGCCGCTGGCCAGCGTCACCCTGTCCTTGCTGCGCCGCCATGCCGAGAGCGGCGGCGCCAAGGAGGACTACTACAGCCTGCTGAAGCTCTTCGAGCGCGAGGGCGAAGCGGGGTAGCGACGATCGGGGGGGGGGGGGGCCGGAGCCGGTTCAAACAGAGCGCAACACGCTCTAGACGCGGTTCGCGCCGCCGTGTTCCACTCGCGCGACGGGTGGAATGGTGAGGCGGAGAGGCTTGATGGGCAGGCACGTGACTGGACTTCTGGTCCTGGTCTTGTTGATGGCTGCGGCGCCGATGACGCTGTGTGCGCAATCCTTGCCGACGGCGGGCGAGGCGGATGACGATTGGCGCTTCGCCATCACCCCCTATGCCTTCCTGCCGGTCTCCACCACCGGCACCTCGACCATCGCCGGCTACGAGAGCAACGTCGACCTCAGCCTCTCCGACATCTTCAAGAACCTGAACTTCGCGGCGGCCGTGCACAGCGAGGCCTGGAAGGGCGAGTTCGGGGTGATGCTGGACCTCTACTACGTCAGCCTGGGGGCCGATACCAGCATCCCGCTGACCAGTCCCGGGCCGGGCTATGCCGACGTGACGGTGAAGTCCAAGCAGGGCTGGGCCTCGCTGATCGGCACCTACCGCTTCTACGACAGCAGCTTCCGCAGCCTGTCTGGCGCCGAGCGGCGCTATGCCTTCGATGCCGGGGCCGGGGTCAAGCTGAACACCTTGAACCAGACGGTGGACATCAACGGCCAGGTGAACACCGGCACGGTGCAGCCCTTCTCGGCCAGCCCGGGCGGCACCGAGGTCTGGGTCGAGCCGGCGATCCACCTGCGCGGCATGGCCGAGATCGGCGAGGACTGGCGCTTCGTGACCCGCGCCGAGTTCAGCGGCTTCGGCGTCGGCGGCGACAAGCTGCAGTGGCTGCTGACCACCGGTTTCGACTACCAGGCCTGGGAGCAGGTCTCGATGAAGCTGGGCTGGCAGTTCTACGGCATCGACTACGCGACCGACCGCTCCAACGGCCGCTTCGCCTACGACGTCTTCGAGACCGGCCCTTTCCTGGGCGCGACCTTCACCTTCTGACACTGGTTCACTCTTTCTCCAGCACAAAGTCATAATCCACCCGCCACCTGGCCTCGCCGCTCTCGTCCGGGCGGACCTCGACGATCAGGCTCTGCTTCACGCCGAAGACGCAGTCGTCTTCGATCCCTGGGTCGGCGCCGTCGAAGAGGTGGGTGACGGTGCGGCGGTGGCCGGAGGCCGAGACGATCATGTGGATGTGACCCGGCCGGTAGGGACGGCGCCCCAGCGCCTCCAGTAGCTGGCCGGCCGGGCCGTCGGTCGGGATCGGATAGGCGACCGGGCGGATCGAAAGGAAGCGGTAGCGGCCGTCCGCCCCCGTGGTCAGCCGCCCGCGCATGTTCATCGCCGGCTGCACGCCCGGCTGCTGCACGTCGTAGAAGCCCTCGGCGTTGTCCGACCAGACGTCCAGCACCGCGCCCGCCAGCGGCCGGCCCTCCAGATCGAGGACCCGGCCGCTGTAGAGGCAGGGCTCGCCCTTGCCGTCGCGGCAGAGGTTGGTGCCCATCGGCAGGTCCGGTGCGTCCGGCAGGTAGAAGGGGCCCAGCACCGTGGTCTCGGTGGCGCCGCTCGGCCGGCGGTGGTTGATCGCGTCGATCAGCATCGAGAGGCCCAGGATGTCGGAGAGCAGGATGTACTCCTGCCGCCCGCCGACCGAGATCCGGCCGGCTTCGCTCAGAAAGGCGATCGCAGCCTCCCATTCCGCCTCGCTGGGCTCGACCTCCTTGATGAAGACGTGCAGGTGGCGGATCGCTGCCTCCATCACCCGGCGCAGCCGCGGGTCGGCCTCCGCCGCGATGCGGCCGATCACGACGGCCTCCGAGTTTTCCTCGGTCAGGTAGCTGGGCATGGCGATCCTCCCTCCGCTTTCCTTCTTCTTCGGTCATCGCGGCAGCCGGGCCAAAGCCCTTTCTCTGGACAAAGCTGTCTAGACACCTCTGTCCAGAGGGGTTAGCATCGCGTCCAGTTCATTCTGGAGGTGTCCATGAAGCAGCACTATCGGGCCGTGGTGATCGGTGGCGGTGTGGTGGGGGCCTCGGTGCTCTATCACCTGGCCAAGTTGGGCTGGAGCGAGATCGCGCTGATCGAGCGCAAGGAGCTGACCGCCGGCTCCACCTGGCATGCCGCGGCCGGCTTCCACGCGCTGAACGCCGACCCCAACATCGCTGCGCTGCAAAGCTACACCATCAAGCTCTACAAGGAGCTGGAGGCCGAGAGCGGCCAGTCCTGCGGCCTGCACTTCACCGGCGGCGTCAACGTCGCTTCCGATCCGGACCGCTGGCAGGCCCTGCGTGCGGCCTGGGCGGTGTTCCAGACCATGGGCATCGAGACCGCGCGCCTGGTGACGCCCGAGGAGGCGCTGGAGGTCTGCCCGCTGGCCGACATCACCGGCCTGCGCGGCGGCCTCTTCGACAGCAACGAGGGCTACCTCGACCCGCACGGCACCACCCACGCCTATGCCGCCGCCGCCAGGAAGCGCGGCGCCGAGGTGATCCTGCGCAACCGCGTGCTGTCGCTGAACCACCGCCCGGATTCCAGTTGGGAGCTGGTGACCGAGCAGGGGACGATCACCGCCGAGCACGTGGTCAACGCCGGCGGCCTCTGGGCCAAGCAGGTCGGCCTGATGGCCGGCATCGACCTGCCGGTGACGCCGATGGAGCACCACTATCTGGTGACCGAGGACATCCCCGAGGTGGCGGCGCTGGACCGCGAGATGGGGCTCTTCGTCGACCTCGACGGCTACACCTACATGCGCCAGGAGCGCCAGGGCATGCTGCTGGGCGTCTACGAGCTGACGCCGAAGCACTGGAACGTCGAGGGCGCGCCCTGGGACTACGGCATGGAGCTGATCCCGGAGGATCTGGACCGCATCGCGCCGGAGCTGGCCAAGGGCTTCGAGCGCTATCCCTGCCTGGCCGAGGCCGGGATCAAGCGCTGGGTCAACGGCGCCTTCACCTTCACCCCGGACGGCAATCCGCTGGTCGGGCCGGTGCCAGGCAAGCGCGGCTACTGGACCGCTTGCGGGGTCATGGCCGGCTTCTCGCAGGGCGGTGGCGTCGGCAAAGCGCTGGCCGAATGGATGATCCACGGCGAGCCGGAGGCCGACGTCTACGGCATGGACGTCGCCCGCTACGGCGACTTCGCGTCGAACCGCAGCTACCTGCGCCAGACCACCGGGCAGTTCTATGCCCGCCGTTTCGTTATGACCTATCCCAACGAGCGCCTGCCCGCCGGCCGACCGCTGCGCCGCCCCGCCTGCTACGACGCCATGACCGCAGCCGGTGCGCAGTGGGCCGCACTCTGGGGGCTGGAGATCCCGGTCTACTTCGCCCAGCCCGGCTTCGAGGAGACGCCGACCCTGCTGCGCTCCAACGCCTTCGACATCGTCGGCGACGAGTGCCGCGCGGTGCGCGAGGCCGCCGGCCTGCTCGATACCACCGCCTTCGCCCGCTACGAGGTGACCGGGCCGGGCGCCGAGGCCTGGCTCGACCGGCTGCTGGCCTGCCGCCTGCCGGGTCCCGGCCGGGTCAAGCTGGCGCCGATGCTGGGCGAGGACGGGCGGCTCAAGGGCGACCTCACCCTGGTCAACTGGGGCGAGGGGCTCTGGTGGCTGATGGGCTCCTACTACCTGCGCCAGTTCCACCTGCGCTGGTTCGAGGACCAGGCCGGCGAAGGGGCTGTCGTTCGCGACATCAGCGATGCCGTCAGCGGTTTCGGCCTCAGCGGCCCGAAGGCGCGCGAGATCCTGGCCGCCTGCGCCGAGGGCGACCTCTCGGACGCGGCCCTGCCCTTCATGACCTGCCGCGAGATGGATGTCGGCCTGGTCCGTACCCGCGTGGCGCGGCTCTCCATTGCCGGTGAGCTGGGCTACGAGATCAACTGCACCGCCAGCGAACTGCCGACCCTGCGTGAGACTCTGCTGGCCGTCGGTGCGGCGCACGGCCTGAAGGAGATCGGCTACTACGCCGTCAACGCGCTGCGTCTGGAGAAGTCCTTCGGCATCTGGTCGCGCGAGTTCACGCAGGGCTACACGCCGGCGATGACCGGGCTCGACCGCTGGATCCCGAAGACCAAGAGCGGCTTCGTCGGCTGCGCGGCCTTCCGCGCCGCGCCGGCGCCGGAGCAGCTGCTGGCGACCCTGGAAGTCGAGGCGCTGGACGCTGACGCCGGCGGCTTCGAGCCGCTCTATCTCGGCGAGGAGCAGGTCGGCTTCATCACTTCCGGCGGCTACGGCCACTGGGTCGGCAAGAGTCTGGCGCTCGCCCTGGTCGTGCCCGAGGCGGCGACGGTCGGTACGGAACTCACCACCTTCATCGTCGGCGAGCGGCGCCGGGCCCGGGTGATCCCCGCCTCGCCGCATGACCCCGCAGGCGCTCGCATGCGGGGCTGAGACAGCAGGATGAGCGAGGCCGAGCGCAGCGTCAGCACCAGCCGCGAGGACTGGTTCCGGGTCGCGCTCGAGACCCTGGTGGGCGCGGGCGTGGCGCGGGTGAAGGTGCTGACCTTGGCCGAGACGCTGGGGGCCTCGCGCTCCAGCTTCTACTGGTTCTTCAAGAATCGGGCGGAGCTGCTGGCAGCCCTGCTCTCCCACTGGCAGGGCAAGAACACCGCGGCCATCGTCACCCGCGCGCGGCGACCGGCGGCCAGCATCACCGAGGCGGTGTTGAGCATCTTCGAGTGCTGGGTCTCCAGCGCGATCTTCGATGCCCGCCTCGACCAGGCGGTGCGGGACTGGGGCCGCAGCGATGCCAGGGTCGCCGCTGCCGTGGCGGCGGCCGATGCGGAGCGGATCGCGGCGCTCACCGCCATGTTCGCAAGCCAGGGCTATCCCGCGGGGGAGGACTTCATCCGCGCCCGCGTCCTCTATCTGACCCAGATTGGCTACTACGCCATCGTGCCGTCGGAGACGATGGAGACACGCCTGGCCTACGTGCAGGACTACCTGCTGGTCCTGACCGGGCGCAGGGCAGAGGCGGAGGAGTTCGCCCGTTTCCATGCCCTGGTTCACGCCTCGGCCGAGGCCCAAGTCGGCACCCAAGCCGGCGCCACTGACAGGGAGGAGCAAGACTGATGCAAGACACTGCCGGGCGGCGGCGCGGCCGCTCCAAGCGACGCGAGGCGCCGGCGGCGCGCCAGGTGGACTACCGCCGGCTGCGCCATCCCTTCACGCCGCAGGCCGCCTTCTCCGAGGAAGCGGTACAGCGTATGCACGAGACCGCGCTACGTCTGCTGCAGGAACTGGGGATCAAGATCCTGCACGACGAGGCCCGCGCGCTCTTCAAGGCGGCCGGCGCGGTGGTGAACGAGGATAGCCTGATGGTCCACATCGGACCGGAGATCGTGGCTGCAGCCCTGGCCACGGCGCCGAGTTCCTGGCGTCTGCGCTCGGCCGATCCCCGGCGCGAGCAGGCCTACGAGGAGGGGGCGCTGCTCTTCACCGCCGGATCGGGCTGCCCCAACGCGACCGATGCCGAGCGCGGCCGGCGGCCCGGTTCGCTGCAGGACTTCGAAGAGACCATCAAGCTGCAGCAGGCCTTCGATGTGATCCACCTGCACGGCCCCTCGGCAGAGCCGCAGGACGTGCCGGTGAACCTGCGCCACTACGCGATGATGCGCGCGCAGCTCGCCAATGGCGACAAGACCTACTTCGTCTACGCCCGCGGCCGCGCCCAGGTGCAGGAGAGCCTGGAGCTGATCCAGCTCGGTCTCGGTCTCTCCGCCGACGCCTTCACTGACGGAGTCTGGGCCACCACCATCATCAACACCAACTCGCCGCGCCAGATCGACGTGCCGATGGCCGAGGGCATCATCGACATGGCCCGCGCCCGCCAGATGAGCGTCATCACCCCCTTCTGCCTGGCAGGCGCGATGGCGCCGGTGAGCCTGGCCGGCGCCTTGGTGCTGCAGCACGCCGAGGCGCTCGCCGGCATCGCGCTGGCCCAGCTCGCCCAGCCCGGTGCTCCGGTCAGCTACGGCGGCTTCAGCTCCAACGTCGACATGAAGTCGGGTGCGCCGGCCTTCGGCACGCCGGAGCACATCAAGCTGCAGCTCGGCACCGGCCAGCTCGCCCGCCTGATCGGCCTGCCCTGGCGCTCGGCCTCCGGCTCGGCCGCCAACGTGGCCGACATGCAGGCGGCTCAGGAGACCCAGATGGGCAACTGGGGTGCCATGCTGGCCAACGCGACGATGGTGGTGCATGCCGCCGGCTGGCTGGAGGGCGGGCTCTCCTTCGGCTACGAGAAGTTCATCAACGACATCGAGGCGCTGCAGACCCTGGCCGAGCTCTGCAGCCCGGCGCCGGAGGACGAGGCCAGCCTGGCCTGGGAGGCGCTGGCCGAGGTGCAGCCCGGCGGCCACTTCTTCGCCGCCCAGCACACCATGGACCGCTACGCCGAAGCCTTCTACGAGCCGCTTGTCGCCGACCTCTCCAACTACGGCACCTGGCGCGAGGGCGGCTGCCGCACCGCGACCGACCGCGCGGTCGAGATCTGGAAACGCTCCCTGGCCGAGTTCGAGCCGCCACCCTCGGGCCCGCTGGCCGAAGAGCGCATCGCCGGCTACATCGAGCGCCGCACCGCAGCCGGCGGGGCCAAGCCGACGGAGTAGGGCGGGTCAGTTCTCGCCTGACCCCAAGGCCGCCAGCTCCGCCTCGGTGTAGACGCGCGAGCGGACCAGGAAGCGGCGTTCGCGGCCGTTGTCGAGCGAGAACATGCCGCCGCGGCCCGGTACCACGTCGAGGATGAGCTGGGTGTGGCGCCAGGCCTCGAACTGCTGGCCGCCGATATAGACTGGCACGCCCTCCAGTTCGCCCAGCTTCACGTCGCGCGCGCCGATGCGGAACTCGGCCGCCGGGTAGCACATCGGCGAGGAGCCGTCGCAGCAGCCGCCGGACTGGTGGATCAGGATATCGGGATGCTCGGCGCGGATCTCGCGCAGCAGCTCTAGCGCCGCCGGGGTCGCGGTGACCCGTGCCGGGGCAGGCAGGTTCTCGGACATTTCGCTACTCCCTCCGGATGATGGGAAAGAGGGTGCCCCGGCCCTCTGGGGAAGGGCCGGGGCGCGCAAGCCGGGTTTCTCGGGAGGCCTAGAAGAAGCCCAGCTTTTGCGGTGCGTAGCTGACCAGCATGTTCTTCGTCTGCTGGTAGTGGTCCAGCATCATCTTGTGGGTCTCACGGCCGATGCCCGACTGCTTGTAGCCGCCGAAGGCCGCATGGGCGGGGTAGGCGTGGTAGCAGTTGGTCCAGACCCGGCCGGCCTGGATCGCCCGGCCGAAGCGGTAGCAGGTGTTGACGTTGCGGCTCCATACGCCGGCGCCCAGGCCGTAGAGCGTGTCGTTGGCGATCTCGAGCGCCTCGTCCTCGTCCTTGAAGGTGGTGACCGAGACCACCGGGCCGAAGATCTCCTCCTGGAAGACCCGCATCTTGTTGTGACCGCGGAACACGGTCGGCTCGACATAGAAGCCGCCGGCAAGCGGGCCGGAGAGGGACGGCGAGCGGCCGCCGATCAGGACCTCGGCGCCCTCCTGCTTGCCGATGTCGATGTAGGAGAGGATCTTCTCCTTCTGCTCGGAGGAGGCCTGAGCGCCGATCATGGTGGCGGCATCCAGCGGGTTGCCCTGGACCACCGCGGCGACCCGTTTCAGCGCGCGCTCCATGAAGCGCTCGTAGATCGACTCGTGCACCAAGGCGCGTGAGGGGCAGGTGCAGACCTCGCCCTGGTTCAGCGCGAACATGGTGAAGCCTTCCAGCGCCTTGTCGAAGAAGGCGTCGTCCTCGTCGGCCACGTCCTTGAAGAAGATGTTGGGCGACTTGCCGCCCAGCTCCAGGGTCACCGGGATCAGGTTCTCCGAGGCGTACTGCATGATCAGCCGCCCGGTCGTGGTCTCGCCGGTGAAGGCGATCTTGGCGATGCGGTTGGACGAGGCGAGCGGCTTGCCGGCCTCGAGCCCGAAGCCGTTGACGATGTTGAGTACGCCCGGCGGCAGCAGGTCGCCCACCAACTCGGCCCAGACCAGCACCGAGGCCGGGGTCTGCTCGGCGGGCTTCAGGACCACGCAGTTGCCGGCGGCCAGCGCCGGGGCCAGCTTCCAGCAGGCCATCAGCAGCGGGAAGTTCCAGGGGATGATCTGGCCAACCACGCCCAGCGGCTCGTGGAAGTGATAGGCCACCGTGTCGGCGTCAATCTCAGCCAGCGAGCCCTCCTGGGCGCGGATGCAGCCGGCGAAGTAGCGGAAGTGGTCGATCGCCAGCGGCAGGTCGGCCGCCATGGTCTCGCGGATCGGCTTGCCGTTGTCCCAGGTTTCGGCGGTCGCCAGCAGCTCCAGGTTCTCTTCCATGCGCTGGGCGATGGCATTCAGGATATTGGCACGCTCTGCCACCGAGGTGCGGGCCCAGCCCTCCTTCGCCGCGTGGGCGGCATCGAGTGCAGCCTCGATGTCGTCGGCGTCGGACCGCGCGATCTCGCAGAGCGGCAGGCCGGTGATCGGGGTGGTGTTGGTGAAGCTGCGTCCGGCCTTCGGCGCCACCCAGGTGCCGCCGATATAGTTGCCATAGAGGGCCTTGTAGGGGGACTGGCCGATTTGTTCTGTTTGCGGGATCGTATCCATCGAATTTCCTCCTGCATTGCTGCCGATCCGGTGTCGTCGGCTGGACCAGAGATGACCTGGCGGCCGGACCCGGTCAGCCCGCGCGCGGAGGAACGCGAAGGAATCTGTCTCAGGACTGAGACAGTTCGGAACTTTAGGAGAGGAAAGCCGCCCGCAGGCGCAAGGATCAGTCCAGGCCGAGCTTGTCCATGCGGCGGTAGAGCGTCGCCCGGCCGATGCCCAGCGCCCTGGCAGCCTTGGAGACATTGCCGCCGGCACGCGCGATCGCCCGGCGCAGCTCGCTGCGCTCGGCCGCGTCCAGGCCGCCGGCGGCCTCGCCGTGGCAGAGGATGTCGGCGGCGGGCTTGGGGTCGGCCAGGGTGGCGTCGGTCAGGCCCAGGGTCCGGCGGGCTGCCGCGGTGGCGCCGATCAGCAGGTCGTCCTCGTCGACCGCCAGCAGCACCGCGCCGGCGCGGCCGTGGCGAGGTCCCATGACGATGCGCGCGCCGGGGAAGGAGGCCTGGAAGAAGTCGCTCTCGATCCGCCGGGCGGCATCGACCACGGCGGTGGCGATCAGTCCGGCGAAGCCCTCGGTGTGGTCCAGCCGGCAGGAGGAGACGTCGAGTGCCGCCAGCAGCCGGCCGTCGGGGCCGAAGATCGGCGCGTCCATGCAGCTCATCGCGGTGTTGCGGGTGTGGAAGTGCTGGTCGCGGTGGATGGTGACCGGCCGCTTCTCGGTCAGGCAGGTGCCGATGCCGTTGGTGCCCTCGCTGGCCTCGCTCCAGACCGCGCCCTCGCTCAGGCCCCAGTCGGCGAAGGTGCTGCGATAGCCCGCTGCCGTCCGGCCGTCGACGATCTGGCCGCGGGCGTCGCTCATCAGCACGCAGCAGCCGACCCCGCCGACCGACTGGAAGAGCGCATCCAGGGTCGGGCGCGCGATCTCGATCACCAGCTCCAGCGCGGCCCGCGCGTCGCGCAGCTCTCCGGCGCTCAGTCTCTGCGGCTGTTGCTTGGTATCGGGGGCCAGGCCGTGGTTCAGCAGCGAGCGGCGCCAGGAGGCGACCACGGCGCTCTGTGCTGCGGCCTCTCGTGAAGAGGAGAGTTCCAGAACGCGATCTGCATGATGGAGTCCGGCCATGCCCTCGTCCTACTCGTTATCCTCCCGGACGGTCGTCATCGCGCTGATGGGCTGGCGGACCGTTCTCGTTGCTGCCTGTGGCTGCCGGCCTATTCTTCTTCTTGGGCCGATCGGGCAGACTTCCCTATAGCACAGCGGGCAGGGGCGCCCCAACCGCAGAAAGTCGCACGAGCCTGCCCCCTTGGCGGCCCGGCGCCGAGGCGGCTATATGCAGACGGCAAGGGGCCGGGGGCGGGGACGATCCGGCAGGGACGTGCCGGATGCCGCCGGCTGGCAAAGGATCGACAGCGAGAGACCCCCTCCATGGAGCGTGCCGAGGTTCAGACAGCGCCGGCGCCGTGCGGCCGGAACGGCTGAGGCGATGCGTCTGCCGCAGAGCGTAGCCGCGCCGGCCCGCACGCCCTTCCTGCTGACCGCGCCCGGAGTCCTGCTGCTGATCGCGGCCTTCATGGGGCTGCACTTCGCCATCCGCTTCGTGGTCTCGCCGACCCTGGGCTTCGACGACTCAGAACAAGCGCTGCTGGGTCAGCACCTGGCCCTGGGCTACCGCTTCCGCCAACCGCCGCTCTACAGCTGGCTGATCTGGGCCTCGGAGCAGGCCTTCGGCTACACGCTCTTCGCCGTCACCCTGGTGAACTACGGCCTGCAAGCGCTCTGCTACCTCTTCCTCTACCTGGCGGCCAGGCGGGCGCTGGGCGACGAGCTCCGGGCGGCGCTGGCGCTCTTCTCCTTCGCGCTGATCTACGTCTTCGCCTACTACGCGCTGCACGACCTGACCCACACGGTCGCGGTCGCCGCGCTGATCGCCGCCAACCTCTATTTCCTGATCGGCCTTGTGCAGCGCGGCGGCTGGCCGGACGCCTTGCTCTTCGGGCTGACCCTGGGGCTGGGGGCGCTGTCGAAGTACAACTTCCTGATCTATGTCGCCGCCCTGCTGTTGGCCGCGGCGCTGCTGCCGCAGCTCCGCCGGCGGGTCTACGGCGCGCGCGGCCTGATCGCGCTGGCGCTGGCGGTGGCGATCAACCTGCCCTACCTGCTGTGGTGGATGACGGGCGACCACTCGCTCTTCGACCTGACCGCCAAGGTGGTCTCGGCCGACGCCGCGGGCGGGGCGGGAGACTGGTTCGCCCGGCGCTGGCAGGGGCTGGTCTCGCTGCTGCTGGCCATCGTCGACTTCCCGCTGCCCTTCGTCGTGGTCTTCGCGATCCTCTTCCCGGAGGCGATCCTGCGCCGTACCGCGGCCCCGGACCCCGATGGCCTGCGCCGCTACTTCGCGCTGCACATGGTCTTTGGGCTGGGACTGATGCTGCTGGCGGTGCTGGTCTTCGGCGCCAGCAGCTTCAAGAGCCGCTGGTTCCACCCGATTCTGATGCTGCTGCCTCTCTATCTCTTCGCCCGGCTCGATCCGGCGGCGCTGCCCTGGCGGCGGGTGCAGCTCTTCATCGCCGTGGCAGGCCTCGCGACCCTGGTGGCGATGGGCGGGCGCTTCCTCGAAGACTACCTCCGGGAGCGGAACTGCCGCATCTGCCGGGCGCACTGGCCGATCGCCGAGATCGGCGAGGAGCTGGCCGCGGCCGGCTTCCGACGCGGCACCATCCTGGTGATGCACCACCACGCCGGCGGCAACCTGCTGGGAGTCTTTCCCGACAGCCGCATCCTCGAGCCCTCCTTCCCGATCACGGCCTTTCCGCCCGACCCGGTGGCCGACCAGTGCCTGCTGCTCTGGGACGAGGACCAGTCTACCCTGCCCAAGCACATGGCCAACTACCTGGCCAACTATCTGAACGCCGGGGTCGGCGAGCGACCGCGCGATGGCGTGATCAGCGCCCCCTTCGGACCCGATGACGAGCGCCGCTACGGCCTCTCCTACGCCCTGATCGAGGGCGGGGTAGCGGATTGTCGCTGAGGATCACTCCTCCACCAGGCCGCCGAGATAGCGCTTAGCCAGGGCGTCGAGCCCGCGGTGCTCGGTGACGAAGTCGAGGATCGATTCGGCGACGAACTCCGGCCGCTCGACACCCGGCAGGTGGCCGGCCTCCTCGATCAGCTGCACCCTGACCGGGGCGCTGGAGATCTCGTTCTTCAGGCGGAAGCGGGCGCGGGGGTCCAGGAAGATGTCGCGCGCGCCCCAGAGGATCATGGTCGGCGCAGTGATGCGGGTATAGTCCAGCTCGCTGGTCCAACTGGTGTTCATCGAGGCCGCGCGCGCCGCCAGCGAGCGGATGCCCTCCAGCTTCAGGGTGGCATAGGCGTTGTTGCCCAGCATCTGCGAGCCGCCCTTGGCGTAGTCGATGGTCTGGAACTGCTCGACGTACTCGCGCTGGTCCAGTGCGGTCAGCTTCCAGGGCTTGTGGATCATGGTGCGCAGGGTCTGGGCGACCCTCGCCGGCAGGTCGCTCATGGCCTCCAGGAAGGCCGCGTCGTCCTCGATGAAGTGGGCGCGGCCCACCGCCTCGATCTCCGGCACCGGCCAGATGTCGAGGCAGACCGGGTTCATCGCGATCAGGAGTTCGGTGCGCTCGGGGTAGAGGGCTGCGAAGATGAGGGCGATGCCGCCGCCCCAGTCGTCGCCGCAGATCACCATCTTCTCGTAGCCCCACTGATCCATCAGCTCTGCCATCATGTGGGCGTCGTTCTCGAAGGTGTAGTCCCACTGGGCGGCGCGCGGCTTGTCGCTCTTGCCCATGCCGATGATGTCGTAGGCGTAGGTCTTGAGGTAGGGCGAGATCAGCTGCTGCACCGGCCGCCAGCGAAAGCTGGCCGAGGGCACGCCGTGCACCAGGAAGATCGGCAGGCCCTCCTCCCCCTCGCGGACGTAGTGGAGCTGGTGGCCTCTGGCAGAGGCGAACGCGCTTTGCATGGGGCTTCCTCCGATGGTGTTTTTATCGCTTGGGTCAGCATCCCTGTCTTCCGCGCTGGGATGATCGCATCCCTTTCTCACAACCGGCAGTCTTTTCCCGTCCGATCGTACGAACCGAATCAACACGCAAAGCGAGAATTGTCTGGCTTGATTTTCTCTTTATTCAACCGCATTCTTGACGGGTGTGGTTCCAATGGCGATTGTCTATTCTACGGCATGACAGACAGCAGCACCAGCAAGCCGCCGCTCACCGTCGATGAGGCGATCAACCCCACCAGCGAGGAGCCGACGGCTGAGGTGACGGCGTGGCAGGAAGCGCAGATTCGGCGCGGGATCGCGGCGGCTGATGCCGGGAAGTTCGTCACGGACGAGGAACTGAAGGCTATCGTCCGCAAATACCTCCCGCATGGCTGATGTCGTCTGGACCGAGCCGGCCGCGCTCGCTCTGGACGAAATTGCCGAGTACATCGCTCAAGATGACCCCGAAGCCGCAGAGCGTATGGTCATGCGGACTATCGAGCGTGTCGCTGGATTGGCTTTCCATCCCCTACAGGGACGCGTCGGTCGCGTCGAAGGGGCACGCGAGCTTGTGATCGGTGGCACGGCCTACATCGTCGCCTACCGGGTGCGGGAAGGAGTCGAGGTGCTCGCGGTCATCCATTCGGCCCAGAGGTGGCCGGAGGCGCTTTGACGGTAAAGGCTGTTCTCCTGTGATTCGGCAGAGATCAGCGCAGCGCGCCTAGAGATAGTCCTTCAGCTTATGCTTCAGCAACTTGCCTGTCGCCGCGGCCGGCAGCTCCGCCATGACCTCGTAGCGGCCGGGGCGCTTGTAGGGGGCCAGGCGCTCCTTTGCGAAGGCCCTGATCGCTTCCAGGTCCAGGTTGCGGCCGGGCTTGGGCTGCAGGAAGGCCACCACCTCCTCGTTGCCGTCGGCCTGCTTCGCGCCCAGCACCGCCGCCAGCGCGACGTCGGGATGGGCGGTCAGCGCGGCCTCGACCTCCGGTGGGTAGACATTAAAGCCGGAGCGGATGATCAGCTCCTTCAGGCGCCCCACCACCCAGAGGAACCCGCGCGCGTCCAGCCGCCCGAGGTCGCCGGAACGGAACCAGCCGTCCTCGGTCATGACCGCGCCGCTGGCTTCGGGATCGCGGTAGTAACCCAGCATGACCAGGCGGCCCTTGATCTGGATCTCGCCGACCTCGTCGGTCGGCGCCTCGCGGCCGTCGGAGAGGATGATGCGCAAGCCCACGTCCGGCACCGCCGGACCGACCGAGGTGTCGGGCGTGTAGCGGTCGCTGGGGGTGGTCGTGGCGGTCGGCGAGGTCTCGGTCAGGCCGTAGCCGTTGTTCAGCGGCAGGTCGAAGAGCGCTTCGACCCGTGCCTTGAGGCCGGGATCCAGCGGTGCGCCGCCGGCGGAGAGATAGCGCAGGTGCGGTGCCCTCACCGCGCCGCCAGCCGCTTCGATCACCGCGCAGAGCCGGCTGTGCATCTGCGGCACGCCCTGGAAGATGGTGATGCCCTCCTCGGCCAGCGCGTGCAGCAGGTGTTCGGCATCGAAGCGGGCCTGGAACAGCAGGCGGCCGCCCTGATAGAGCGTGCCGCAGAGCACCGAGGCCAGGCCGAAGACATGGCTGGTCGGCAGCACCGCATAGACATGGTCGGCCGGAGTCAGCCAGCGGGTCGCCGAGGAGCGGCCGGCCACGAACATCAGGTTATCATGGCTCAGCATCACCCCCTTGGGATGGCCGGTTGTGCCGGTGGTGTAGATCATGGCTGCGGTCTGGCGGACCGGGTCGTCGCTCACTGGCTCGGGCGGACGCGGCGCCGGGGCTTCGCCGATCGCGGCGCCCAGCTCCGCGAAGGGCGCTTCGGCCTTGGTGCCGAGCCGGCGGCCGTGTGCTGCCGCGTCGGGCGAGACGCCGTCGGTGGTCAGCACCAGGCGGGCGCCGCTGTGCTCGGCGATGGCCTCGACCTCGGCGGCCGAGAGGCGGGCGTTCAGCGGGATCGCCCAGGCCTTCAGTCGCTGGGCGGCCAGGATGGCGAGCGCGGTGGCGCAGCCGTTCTCGCAGAGGATCAGCAGGCGGTCGCCGGCCGTGAGCCCCCGCTGCGCCAGGGCCTCGGCCCAGTCCGCGATGGCCGCGCGCAGCTCGGCATAGGTTAGGCTCGTCAGCGGGTCGCGCATGGCGGTCGCCTCGGGCTGGCGTCCGGCCCAGTGGTCGACCGGCTCCCAGGTCCAGGCGAAGCGGTCCTTCGGCAGGGCCGCTTGCCCGCTTGTCGGGACACGCGGGCTCGACGAGGTCACTGCCGGGCCTCCTTGATCATCTCGCGGGCGATGATGAGCTGCTGGATCTGGCTGGTGCCCTCGTAGAGGCGTAGCAGGCGGACGTCGCGGTAGAAGCGCTCCACCGCATAGTCGGCGATGTAGCCCGAGCCGCCGTGGATCTGCACCGCCCGGTCTGCCACCCGCCCGACCATCTCGGTGGCGGTCAGCTTGCAGACGGCGGCCAGCTTGGTCACCGCCTCGCCGGCCTCCTTGCGCCGGGCGGTGTCGCGCACCAGCGCCTCGGCGGCGCTGCACTCGGCCTCGCTGTCAGCCAGCAGGGCCTGGATCAACTGGTGCTCGGCGATCGGCTTGCCGAACTGCACCCGCTCCAGCGCGAAGGTCAGCGCGTCGCCAATCAGGCGCCGGGCCATGCCGCAGCTCAGCGCCGAGATGTGCAACCGGCCGCGGTCCAGCACCTTCATCGCGGTCTTGAAGCCCTGGCCCTCCTTGCCGCCGATCAGCGCGTCGGCCGGCACGAAGCAGTCCTCGAAGATCACGTCGCACACGTGCGCGCCCTTCTGGCCCATCTTGCGTTCCGGCTTGCCCAGGCGGATGCCCGGCGACTTGGCCTCGACGATGAAGGCCGAGACCCCGCGCGCGCCCGGCTCGTCGGGATTGCTGCGGGCCATGACGGTCAGCACGTCGGCCCGGGGCGCATTGGTGATGAAGCGCTTGGTGCCGTTCAGCCGGTAGCCGTTGCCCTCCTTGCGGGCCGAGGTCCTGAGGCCGGCAGCGTCGGATCCGTGCTCGGGCTCGGTCAGGCAGAAGGAGCCGATGAGGGCGCCACTCGCCATCGCCGGCAGGTAGCGCTGCTTCTGCTCCTCGGTGCCGTCGATCACCAGGCCCTGGCTGCCGATGCCGATGTTGGTGCCGAAGACCGAGCGGAAGGCCGGCGCGGTGCGGCCCAGCACCATGGCGACCTCGACCTCCTCGGTCATGTCGAGTCCCAGCCCGCCGTAGGCCTCCGGTATGGTCAGGCCGAAGAGGCCCAGGTCCTTCATCTCCTGCACCAGGGCGTCCGGGACCTTGTCGCTGCGGTCCACCTCCTCCTCGGCTGGCTGCAGGCGCTCGACCACGAAGCGCTCGATGGTGTCCAGAAGCTGTCGAAAGGTCTCCGCGTCCAGGGCCATGGCCTCATCCTCCAGGGTTCGCTTTTCCGCGGGAGACTAGCCTAGGGCCGATGCTGTTCGACAGGCGAAAATGCGTTTCGCAGAATTGCGCTTCCGCCGCACTCGCTCCATACTCGGCCGCGATGACGGATCTTGATACCAGTGGCGGTGATCGCGGCCGCCAGTTCGTGACCGCGCTGGCACGCGGGCTGGAGGTCTTGCGTGCCTACCGGCCGGGCGAGGTCGTGCTGGGCAATCAGGAGATCGCGCAGCGCACCGGGCTGCCGAAGCCGACGGTGACGCGCCTGACCTACACCCTCTGCGAGCTGGGCTATCTGCTGCATCAGCCGCGCTATGGCGGCTATCAGCTCGGGCCTGCGGTGCTGGGGCTAGGCTACACCATGCTGAGCGGGCTGGAGATCCGCGACCGGGCACGCCCGTTGATCCGCGCGCTGGCCGACAAGGTCGACTGCGCCGTGTCGCTGGGCCTGCGCGACCGGCTGAACCTGGTCTATGTCGAGTGCGCGCGCGGCTGCAGCCGCATTACCCTGGCGCTCGACGTGGGTTCGCGCATTCCGCTGGCCAGCACGGCGATGGGCCGGGCGATCTACGCCAACCTCTCCGCCGAGGAACGCAAGGCCGTGTTGGAGGAACTGCAGGAGCGCGAGCCGGAGGCCTTCGGGCGTTTGGCCGAGGGCTTGGCCGCGGCGGTCGAGGACTTTGCCCGCCAGGGCTTTGTCTGCTCCTTCGGTGACTGGCAGCGCGAGGTCCATGCCGTCGGCGTGCCGCTCTCGCTGCCGGGCGAGGAACAGAGCTACGCGCTGAACTGCGGCGGCCCGGCCTTCCTGAAGGATCCGGAGATGATGCGGGCGGAGGTGGGGCCGCAACTGGTAACACTGGCCCGCATGCTCTCCAGCCTGCCGCCCCGGCCCCTGGAGGTGGCCTCTTGAGCGATCTCGACTGCCTGCCGGAACCGCCCGCCGACTACGACCCGCTCGCGGTCGAGCCGCCGACGCCGATCTTCCGTACCATGGGCATCCGCCTGGTGCAGTGGGAGGAGGACTACTGCCGGGCCGAGATGCCGCTCGATCCGGCCTATGCCAACCGCCACGGCATGCCGCACGGCGGCATCCTGATGACCCTGATGGACTCGGTCGGCGGGTACTGCGGCTGCTGGTGCCCTTACCCCGGGCGGGTGCGGCGTGCCATGACGCTCTCCATGACCACAACTTTCCTCGGGATCGCCGAGGGAGACCGCCTGATCGGCGAGGCACGCCGTGTCGGCGGCGGCCGCAGCCTCTTCTTCACCGAGATGACGGTTACCGATGCGAGCGGCCGCCTTGCAGGACGCGCCTCCGGGACCTATCGCTACAGAACCGCCAGCCAGACGCCCTACGGCGAACCGACCTAGGGTAAGACGCTGGGGCAGGAGGGAGAAGCGCCATCATGTTCGACCTAAGCGGCAAGGTTGCCGTCGTCACCGGCTCCAGCCGCGGCATCGGCCGGGCCATCGCCGAAGCCTTCGCTGCGGCCGGCGCCAAGGTCTCTGTCTCCAGCCGTAAGCTGGAGGCCTGCCAGCCGGTGGTGGATGCCATCCGCGCCAAGGGCGGCACTGCCAGTGCTCGGGCCTGCCACATCGGCCGGCGCGAGGAGCTGGAAGGCCTGGTCGCCGCCGTTGCCGAGGAGTGGGGCGGCATCGACATCCTGGTCTGCAACGCCGCGATCAACCCGGTCTACGGGCCGATGAGCGAGGCCTCCGACGAAGTCTTCGACAAGATCATGGCGACCAACGTGAAGAGCGTCTTCCAGCTCTGCAACCTGGTCTGTCCGGGCATGGCGGCGCGCGGCGGCGGGTCGGTCATCCTGATCTCCTCGATCGCCGGCCTGCGCGGCAACGGCGTGATCGGGCTCTACGGGGTCTCCAAGGCGGCCGAGGCCCAGCTCGCGCGCAACCTGGCTGTGGAGTGGGGACCGCAGAAGATCCGGGTGAACGCGATCGCGCCCGGCCTGGTGCGTACCGCCTTCGCCCAGGCCCTGCTGGACGATCCGGAGCGCCTGCGTCGCTCGGAGGAGCGTAACCCCTTGCGCCGGGTGGGCGAACCGGAGGATATCGCCGGGGTTGCGCTGTTCCTGGCCGGCAAGGGTTCCGCCTACGTTACCGGACAGACCATCGTCGCCGACGGCGGCGAGACCATCAGCTAGAGCAAGCGAAGCGCTTGCAATGAGACAAGGGGGCCGAGTCGCCCCACCGAAGGAGGATGTCGGATGAGCAGTGTTGTGGGCTATGAGCGCGAGGGCGATGTCGGCCTGATCAAGGTGATGAGTCCGCCGGTGAATGCCCTGAGCCACGCCGTGCGCGAAGGCCTGATGGAGGCGCTGGCCGCCGGCTTGGCCGACCCCGAGGCCAAGGTCCTGGTGCTCTACGGCGACGGCCGGACCTTCATCGCCGGCGCCGACATCAAGGAGTTCGGCAAGCCCTTGAAGGATCCTGGGCTTGGCGAGGTCATTGCCGCCATGGACGAGTCGACCAAGGTCACCGTTGCCGCGATCCACGGCACCGCGCTGGGCGGCGGCCTGGAGACGGCGCTGGGCTGTCACTACCGCGTGGCCCTGCCCTCGGCCAAGGTCGGCCTGCCGGAAGTGAAGCTGGGCATCATCCCGGGGGCCGGCGGCACCCAGCGCCTGCCGCGCGTGGCCGGTGTCGAGGCCGCGCTCGGCATGATCACCAGCGGCCGCCACGTACCGGCCAAAGAGGCGCTGAACCTGGGCATCGTCGACGCCGTGATCGACGCCCCCGATGTCCGCGCCGCCGGCATCGAGTTCGCCCAGCGGGCGATCCAGGAGGAGCTTCCGCTGGTGCGCGTGCGCGACCGTCAGGACAAGCTGGAGGCCGCGCCCGAGCTCTTCGAGAAGTTCCGCAGCGACCTCAAGCGCCGCTCGCGCGGTCAGACCTCGCCGCTCGCCTGCGTCGATGCGGTGGAGGCCGCGGCTACCCTGCCGTTCGATCAGGGCCTGGCGCGCGAGCGCGAGATCTTCGAGGGCTGCATGAACTCGCCGCAGCGCCCGGCCCTGATCCATGCCTTCTTCGGCGAGCGGGCGGTCTCCAAGATCCCGACCCTGTCCGACGAGGTGAAGCCGCGTCCGCTGGCGTCTGCCGCCGTGATCGGTGCCGGCACCATGGGCGGCGGTATCGCCATGTGCTTCGCCAATGCCGGCGTTCCGGTGACCCTGGTCGAGACCTCGCAGGAGGCGCTGGACCGCGGCCTCGGCCGCATCCGCGGCAACTACGAGGCCACCGCCAAGCGCGGCCGGATGAAGCCGGAGGCGGTGGAGACCCGCATGGGCCTGATCACCCCGGCGCTGGACCTGGCCGACGTGGCCGGCGCCGACATCGTGATCGAGGCGGTCTTCGAGAAGATGGAGGTGAAGAAGGAGATCTTCACCAAGCTCGACAAGCTGGCCAAGCCCGGTGCGGTGCTGGCGACCAACACCTCCTACCTCGACGTCGACGAGATCGCCGATACCACCGAGCGTCCGCAGGACGTGCTGGGCATGCACTTCTTCAGCCCGGCCAACGTCATGCGCCTGCTGGAGATCGTGAACGCCACCAAGACCGCGCCCGACGTGCTGCGCACCGCGGTGCAGGTCGGCAAGCTGATGGGCAAGGTGGCGGTGGTGGCCGGCGTCTGCGACGGCTTCATCGGTAACCGCATGCTGAAGTACTACCAGCGCCAGGTGAACTTCATGCTGGAGGATGGCGCCCTGCCGCAGCAGGTCGACAAGGCGATCACTGACTTCGGCTTCGCCATGGGGCCCTTCGCGGTGGGCGATCTGGCCGGCATCGACATCGGCTACTTCAACCGCCGGCGTGAGGACGCGACCCGCGATCCGGCCGAGCGCTATGTCGATATCGCCGACAAGCTCTACGAGCTGGGGCGGCTGGGCCAGAAGACCGGCGCTGGCTGGTACCGCTACGAGGAGGGCAACCGCAAGCCGATCCCCGATCCGGTGGTCGAAGAGCTGATCCTTGAGGCCTCCAAGCGCAAGGGCATCACCCGCCGCCCGATCTCCGACGAGGAGATCCGCGGCCGCGTGCTCTGCGCCCTGGTGAACGAGGGCGCCAAGATCCTGGAGGAGGGCATCGCCTTCCGCCCGGTCGACATCGACCAGGTCTGGATCCACGGCTACGCCTTCCCGTCGCATCAGGGCGGTCCCATGTTCTGGGCTGACGCCCAGGGCTTGGACAAGGTGGTGGCGATGATGGCGGACTACGCCAAGGACGACCCCAAGAACTGGCAGCCGGCCCCCTTGCTGAAGCGCCTCGCGGACGAGGGCAGCAGCTTCCAGGCCTGGAGCGATGCCAGGTAAGAGGGTGAGGGTGCGGTGAGGTCGTCTCGCCGCACCGAATCAACACGCTGGAGGAGCGGCCATGGACCTGAGCTACAGCCCCGAGGAAGAGGCCTTCCGTGCCGAGGTGAAGGCCTTTCTCGCCAAGGATCTACCGCCCGCGGTGGCGGCCAAGGTGAAGGGCGGCAAGCATCTGACCAAGGCCGACCACCTGGCCTGGCAGGGTGCGCTGGCCAAGCGCGGCTGGCTCGCCCAGTCCTGGCCGAAGCAGTACGGCGGGGCCGGTTTCACCGCGGTGCAGAAGCACATCTTCGATGAGGAGGCGGCCCAGGCCGGCGCCCCGGTCATCGTGCCCTTCGGCGTCTCCATGGTGGCGCCGGTGATCATGAAGTTCGGCACCGAGGAACAGAAGCGCCACTACCTGCCGCGCATCCTGAGCCTTGAGGACTGGTGGTGCCAGGGCTATTCCGAGCCGGGCGCGGGCTCCGACCTCGCCTCGCTCAGAACCAAGGCGGAGCGAGTGGGTGACCACTACGTCGTCAACGGCCAGAAGACCTGGACCACCTTGGGCCAGCACGCCAACTGGATCTTCTGCCTGGTGCGCACCGATCCCACGGCGAAGAAGCAGGAGGGCATCTCCTTCCTCCTGATCGACATGGCCACACCCGGCGTCACCGTGCGCCCCATCATCCTGCTGGACGGCGACCACGAGGTGAACGAGATCTGGTTCGAGGATGTGAAGGTGCCGGCCGAAAACTTGGTCGGCGAGGAGAACAAGGGCTGGACCTGCGCCAAGTACCTGCTGACGCATGAGCGCACCGGCATCGCTGCAGTCGGCCAGGGCAAGGCCATGCTGGCCCGCCTGAAGCGCATCGCCAAAGACCAGAAGAAAGGCGGCCGGCCGCTTTCCGAGGATCCGGCCTTCCGCCGCGAGATGGCGCAGGTCGAGATCGACCTGATGGCGCTGGAGATGACCAACCTGCGCATCCTGGCCCAGACCCAGGCCGGTGGCGCGCCGGGGCCGGAAAGCTCCATGCTGAAGATCAAGGGCACCGAGGTGCGCCAGCAGATCAACGCGCTGACCAGGCGGGCGTTGGGCCCCTACGCGCTGCCCTTCGTCTCCGAAGCCTTGGAGGAGGGCTACAACGAGGCGCCGATCGGCCCCGACTACGCCAATCCCCTGGCCAAGGAGTACTTTAACAACCGCAAGATCACGATCTACGGCGGTTCCAACGAGATCCAGAAGAACATTCTGGCCAAGGCCCTCTTGGGTTTGTGAGGCGGCAATGGATTTTTCCCTGAACGAGGATCAGCGGCTGCTGCAGGAGTCCCTGGGCCGCTTCCTGAAGGATGGCTACTCCTTCGAGCACCGTCAGGCCTCGGCCGGCTCGGCCGAGGGCTTTGACCGCACCACCTGGCAGGCCATGGCCGAGCTGGGCCTGCTGGCCGCCCCGCTCTCGCCCGAGCAGGGCGGGCTCGGCGGTGGCGGCGTCGACCTGATGGTGGTGATGGAGCAGTTCGGCAAGGCCCTGGCGGTCGAGCCTTATCTCGCCAGCGTGGTGCTCGCCGCCGGGCTGATCGAGGAGCTGGGCTCGGATGCGCAGAAAGAGGCGCTGCTGCCACCCCTTATCGAGGGCAAGCAGCTCTTCGCGCTGGCGCACGGCGAGCCCACGGCGCGCTACGAGCTCTCGCATGTGACCACCCAGGCCAACGAGGAGGGCGACGGCTGGCGCCTGACCGGGCGCAAGGCGGTGGTGCTGAACGGCGACAGCGCCGACTGCCTGCTGGTGACGGCTCGGAGCTCCGGCGAGCGGGAGGATGAGGAGGGGATCGGCCTCTACCTGGTGGCGGGCGACGCGCCCGGCCTGTTGCGCCGCGGCTATCCGACGGTCGACGGCTACCGCGCTGCCGAGATCGACCTGGAGGAGGTCCCGGCTGAGCCGCTGGGCCTGCCGGGCGCCGCCTTCCCGGCGCTGGAGCACGCGGTGGCGCGCGCCATCGTGGCGCTCTCGGCCGAGGCGGTGGGGGCGATGGAGGTGGTCTGCGAGACCACCTTGGACTATCTCAAGACCCGCAAGCAGTTCGGCGTGACCATCGGCAGCTTCCAGGTGCTGCAGCACCGCATGGTGGAGATGCGCATGGCCCTGGAGGACGCCCGCTCCCTGGCGATCCTGGCCGCCGCCAAGCTGACCGCCCCACGGCTGGAGCGCGAGCGTGCGGTCTCCGCCGCCAAGGCCGGCGTCGGCCGTGCTGCCCGCAAGGTGGCGGAGGAGGCGATCCAGCTCCACGGCGGCATCGCCATGACCTGGGAATACCCCCTCAGCCACTACGCCAAGCGCCTGATCATGATTGACCACCTCTTCGGCGACGCGGATCATCATGAGGAGCGCTTCGTGGCCTTGGGTGATTAGGGTCCGCTGTAGAAGTAGTAGGCCGAGAGGGCGAAACCGAAGGCGATGACGACGGCCCGGAGCCGCTCGGGCCGGGCGCGGCGGCCGAGGTGGGCGCCGAGGTAGCCTCCGGCGGTACTGCCGACCATCATCGCCAGGGCGGCCGGCCAGGAGAGCGCGCCGCCCAGGCCGAACACCAGGATGCTGCAGAGGGTCAGCGCCACTGCCAGCAGGTTCTTCAGCGCATTCGCCAGGTGGAAGTCGCGGTAGCCCAGCATCTGCATCGCCGCCAGCAGGGTGATCCCGGCGCCGGCGCCGAAATAGCCGCCGTAGATCGAGAAGAAGAAGAGGATCGCCAGCGGGAAGATGTTCTGCTGGCCACGCTCCTCGCCGAAGCGGCGCAGCAGGGCCCGGCGCAGGCCGTCGGCGAAGAGGAAGAGCAGGGTCGCCGCCAGCACCAGGTAGGGAATGAGGAAGACGAAGAGGGCCTCGTCGCTGGCCAGCAGCAGCAGGGCGCCGGCCGTCGCACCGCCGCAGGAGATCGCGAGCAGGGGCCAGACCTCGCGCCCGACCTGGCGCAGCTCCTGCCGGTAGGCCGGTAGCGCGGCCAGGTTGCCCGGCAGCAGCGCCAGGAAGTTGGTCGCGTTGGCGGTCACCGGCGGCAGGCCGACGAAGAGCAGGGCCGGAAAGGTGAAGAGCGTGGCGCCGCTGGCCATGGCGTTCCAGGCACCGCCGAAGAGGCCCACCGTGACCAGCAGCAGGATCGAGTCGAGCGGCACGGGCTAGCGCGCGTCCTCGACGAAGCTCAGATCCTCCATGTGATAGTGGCTGAGTATCTTGCTGCCCGGGTCGTACTCCCGGCGCCGGCCCTGCCAGGCGAAGCCCTTGGCATAGAGGTGCAGGTGCATCAGCGGCCGGTCCCCCTCGGCATGGATCGCATGCAGGCCCTCGGGCATCACCGAGACGGCGGTCCCCGGCCTGACAGTGATCGTGGCCTTGTGCTGCGGCAACTGCTCTTGGTCCGGGTCCGCGACGTAGAGGTCGTGGGTCTCTTCGCCGGCGATGGCGGCGACGATGGCCCAGGAGCCGCCATGATCGTGCGGCGGCGTCTGTTGCCCCGGCCGGCTGGCGTTGAGGTAGAGCGCATAGCCGCCGTCCGCCTCCTCGTGCACCAGGTAGCTGCGATCGAGCTGTGGCTCCGGCGGCAGCGGGAAATCGCTCTCCGGGAAGAGCTCGGCGCGGGCGCAAAGGGCCATCAGGGGCGCCTTGGCGGCCTCCAGACGCGCTGGGGTCGGTCCCTCGGCAAGCAGGATCTTGATCTCGCCGATCGTCGCCGCGATGGCTGCATCGCGTCGCTGTTTCAGGGTCATGAGGGGGCTTCCTTCGCTTGCCGTTGCTAACCGGACCCTAGGCGGCGGCTTGCAACAAGAAAAACGAATAGTCTATATGGTTGCCATGAGTTCGTTTAATGCTTCCGCCATCAGCAGCGATCTGCTGCGTAGCTTCGCCGCCGTCGCCGAGGCCGGCAATGTGACTCAGGCGGCGCGGGAAATCGGCCGCACCCAGTCGGCGGTGAGCCTGCAGATCCAGCGCCTGGAAGGACTGCTGAAGGTCCGGCTGTTCGAGCGCATCCCGCGGGGTGTGCGCCTGACCGAGGAGGGGCGGCGCCTGCTGCCCGCGGCGCGCCGCGCCCTGGTGGAGCTGGAGCGCGTCGGCAGCCTCTTCCTCGACCCGCTGGAGGGGCGGATCCGGGTCGGGATTCCGGACGATTACAACGAGGTCTTCTTTCAGAAGGCGCTGGCGCTCTTCTCGGCCCGGCACCGGGGCGTCGAGATCTTCGTGCGCTCGGGCTGCACCGCGGCCTTTCCCGAGGCGCTGCGGCGCGGGGAGCTGGACCTGGCGATCTATTCCGCCGCGCCGCTGGAGGGCGAGCGTCCCTTCTTCGTCGAGCCGACCTACTGGGTGGCCGGCCCGAGCTTCCAGCCGGCGGCCGACCAGCCGCTGCCGCTCGCGGTCTACGACCGGGACTGTCCCTGGCGCGATGCGGCGACGGCGGCGCTGGACCGCTCCGGCCTCGCCTGGCGCCCGGCCTATCTCAGCGCGAACTACACCAGCGTGAAGGCGGCGATCGCCTCGGGCCTGGCGGTGGGCTACCTGGCCCGCAGCGCGATCGAGCCCGACTTCCGCATCCTCGGCGAGGCCGAGGGCTTCCCACCCCTGCCCGACAGCCTGCTCTACCTGCTGAAGGGCGCCAAGGCGGAGCCCCCCGCCGTCCGCGAGATGGAGGCGGCGATCCGCGCGGCGGTTCAGTAGAGCCTGGACCGGGCGCGTATCGGTGGGATGGCGCTGAATAGCGGGTTGGGGTCTGTGTTGTGGTGGGTGATGGAGTGGGGCTGCGAGACCATCTTGGACTACCGCAAGATCCGCAAGCAGCTCGGCGGACCGATCGGCACCCCTCCAGCTACTGTGCCAAACGGCTGACGGTCATCGACCACTTCCTTGGTGATGCGGGACATCATGAAGACAGGTTTGCGGGTTCGGGGGGAGTTCGTTGTGGTTCTGCTTTTAGAAATAAATTGATAAATACTATTTGAGAAATTTTGCGATGATTGCAGAAAAATTCAATTTACAAAATTGTAAGTTTATAATTTTCCGATTTTTCCAAGTAAACTTGGTGTATTCATGAATTATTTTCGGTGTTGATGGGTTTATTTTCTTTGGTGCCGGCCTCTAATTTATGGAGCTGCTCAGGAATCAGACGCTCGGAAAACCCGCCTAAAAAGGACCAGATCATGAGTTTTGCCATATTTAGATCAAAGTCAGGGCCATAGTTATCTTCAAGGTAAGGAAATAGTGGTTGCGCCGATTGCAAACCATTGATAGCAGAGGCGTTTCTTGCGCCGAGTTTGATGATTTCTAAGTCAGGAAAAATTGTGCCGTCAATCATCTTCCCTGAAATTGCAAAAAATAGAACCAGAGATCCAATTACCCCCATCAAAATCCTTACGATTATGACTCGTGGTCTAAAGGAAAAATTGATTTCTTCATAATCTAGAGTCCTGTAATTCCATTGAAACGAAAATAGTCGACTTGAGAAGGCGCCTAAAGC
Source organism: Rhodospirillaceae bacterium N.6G (assembly GCA_046233115.1). Taxonomy (GTDB): domain Bacteria; phylum Pseudomonadota; class Alphaproteobacteria; order Kiloniellales; family JACOMY01; genus JACOMY01. Next base: position 184,215 of record JBJXHM010000007.1, read on the forward strand.
TCCGAAGGTAATCGCAGTGATAAGCGGTTCATCATATCTATTTGGAAATATAGAGCTGTTGTAGATCGAAGAAAGTTCGAATATTTGTTCGTACAAAGTTATAAGAACAAGAATGGTAGCAGTTATAGCAATTGTCATAGAGGCATTTTTTCTGGCAAGCCTATTCATTCTATGTTTATTATATTCAGAATGTAAATCATTAAGAAGTGATATATATTCTGCTTTCATGAAGGAAACTCTTGATGTGTTTATAGATCCATCGTCTTTTTGTATGTGATCCCAGCTTCTTTGATATGATTGTACTGATTCTATTTGTAGAAGTATTGCTTCATTGTAGCGTCGTTTTGCTTCGTTTATAATAGTATCGGAATCTAGTATAGAAACAAGTAGTTTTTCCACTTCAAAAGCGCAATTCCAAGATCTTTTTGCGCCCATTTCGTTTACCTTCCGGCATTTTTTTAGAAGTTCTTTGATTGATGATGCTATGTCTAAATACTCTTTGGTTGGTTCAATTCCATTTAATTGAAACTTTGCTGCGGTAAACTGTGCCTCTAACTTATTTAGATATGTCCAATATAGATCGATGTCTCTTGCTCGAGACTCTCGCCACCAAAGCATAGCGTTCCGCTTAATCGCTTCCCACATGGCAGTCTCTAGCTCCAAAAACGAAGATTTAGGTGTCAATCTATCATAAGCTACGCCCTATGGATTTCTAATAATACGCAAAATTCTTTGGTATGGTCAACCCCCCGGTGTTCCGTGGTGCGTGTGTATTTTGAAAGGTTGTGATCTTGGATTGAGAAGCCTGGTGAGAAAGGGCGCAGTGGGCAGGTCTTCGTAAGACGGCATTGTGCAGGGAGCGAGTCTTCCAAGAGAGAGCGCACTCGGCCAAAAGATGTTCGGACATGAGCAGCAGCTAGCTCTGCCGGCCCTGGCGGAAATCCAGCTCCGCCCTGCCAAGTCGAAGAAGCAGAGACGTGGCCTCTAAACTCGGTCAGAATACCAGTCCGCTGAAGTCGCGGGACCGCCCGTGCAGGTGCGTGGACACTCTGCTTCAGAGCCAAACAAAATCCATCGCCGTCAGCAGGGTTGCCAGGGTGACGCCGTCGACCTGGAAGGCCTGGTCGGCGGTGCCGTCGCCGTCCTGGTCGACCTCGATCTGGTTCGCCCCGGCGAAGCGCGCTTGCGAGTTCCCCACACCGGAGAAGGCGGCGCTCTCGATGTAGGAGAAGGTTCCGACCTCCAGCCCGGTGGTATAGACCAGCTTGTCCTCGCCGTTTGCCGCGTTCACCAGCAGCCCGTCGAAGTCGCGGACGATGGGCGCGCCGGAGATGCCGGCGCCCAGGTGGTCGCCGTTGAAGCGAAACTCGTCCTGGCCCGAGCCGCCGAAGGCGACGTCGGCGCTGCCCATCAGGATGGTGTCGGCGCCGCTCTCGCCGCGCATCCCGTCGCCCGCCGCGCCGCCGAAGAGCAGGTCGTCGCCGTCGCCGGCCAGGATGGAATCGTCACCGCCCAGGCCGCGCAGGACGTTGGCGCCACTGTTGCCCTCGATGGTGTTGTTCAGGCTGTTGCCGCTGCCGTCAAGGTCGCCCTTGCCGGCCTGCAGGCGCAGGTTGTCGAGGAAGGCGGTGGCGGTGCCGTCGGGCAGGGTGAAGTCGGTCTCGGCGCGCACCAGGTCGACGCCCTCGCCGGAGAGCTCGATCACCTGGTCGCCGGCGCTGTCGACCACGAAGGTGTCGTCGCCCCGCCCGCCGACCAGGCTGTCGCTGCCGCTGCGGCCGTTCAGGATGTCGTCGCCGCTGTTGCCGACCAGGTGGTTGTCCGAGGTGTTGCCGACCAGGGTGTTGGCCAGGTCGTTGCCGACCAGGCTGGCCGCACCCACGCCGTTATTGATGTTGGCGCGCTCCAGAAAGCCGTCGAGGCCGCCGGCCAGGGTGTAGGCCTGGGCGTCGGAGCGCAACACGTCCTCGACGCCGCCGGCAGCGGTCTCCAGGACCAGGTCGGCGGCGGTGTCGACGATGAAGGTGTCGTTGGCCTTGCCGCCGGCGGCGGTATCGACGCCGGAGCCGCCGTTCAGCCGGTCCGAGCCGGTGCCGGCATCGAGCGTGTCCGATCCACTGCCGCCGCCCAGTCGGTCGTTGCCCTGGTTGCCGTAGAGGCTGTCGTCTCCGTCGGCGCCGAACAGCGTCGCGACCCCGCTGAGCGAGGTTAGGACATCGTCGCCATCCTCGCCGCGGAGCGTATCGTTGCCCTCGTCGGCATAGAGCTGGTCGTCGCCGCTGCCGCCCTTCATGGTGTCGTCGCCGGCACCGCCGAAGGCCAGGTCGGCGCCGGATCCGCCATAGACCCGGTCCGCGCCGCTGTTGCCGGTCAGTGCGAGGTCGATGCCTTCGCCGCCGTAAAGCGTGTCGTCGCCGGAGCCGCCCTGCAGCAGGGAATCGTCGCCGTCCTGACCCGCGATCACATCGTCGCCATTGCCGCCCAAGAGGGAACCATCGGCCCCGCTGTCGCCCTCGACCAGGTCGTCGCCCTCGCCGCCGGTGAGGCTGATGTCGGCGCCGCTGCCACCGAAGACGGAGTCGTTGCCCGTGCTGCCGCGGAGGTCGCTGTCATCGCCTTCACCGCCGAAGATCGAATCGGCGCCATCGATACCGTTGAGAATGGAATCGCCGAGCTTGCCGCCATAGAGCGCGTCGTCGCCGGAGCCGCCGAAGAGGCTGGTGTCGGCACCACCGCCACCGAAGATCCGGTCCTGGCCGGAGGCGCCGGAGAGGTCGGTATCGGCCTGTCCGCCGCCGTAGATGCTGTCGTCGCCAACGGCGCCGACCAGCTTGCTATCCTTGCCGTTGCCGCCAAAGATCGTATCGGCACCGCTGTCGCCGAAGAAGGTGCTGTCGCTGCCGCTGCCGCCATCGAGCAGGTCGGCCCCACTGCCACCGAAGAGGCTGACGTCGTTGCCGCTGCCCCCAAAGATCGAATCGTTGCCGTTGCCGCCCCAGAAGAACTGGTCATGCCCGTCGTAGCCGAAGAGGTTGTCGGCTCCGTTGGCGCCGTCGAGCGCGATGTCGTTGCCGATTCCGCCGAAGATGTCGTCGTTGCCCTTGCCGCCATAGAGGCGAAGGTCGTCTCCCGCACCACCGAAAATACTGTCGTCCCCTCCCAGGCCGTAGAGATAATCCTCACCGCTCGCCCCGAAGATGGTGTCGACATACTTACCGCCAACGAGTGTGTCATCACCGGATGTGCCCAGAATGATCGCCATCTTGTCTGCGCTCCCGGAATTCTCTTGTTCGTATTATCGGGTCGCGACGACAGCGTCGCCGGCAATCCGTGGGCTGTTGTTATTTTTAATATATTTTCCTGAGTTGCGGAATCAAAAGACGCGGCGGTCGCGCCGCGGCTCGCTTGCCATCCGGAGCTAAAATCCCATCCCTCTGGCCCTTGGAGGCTTAGACCAGCCAGAGGAAATCGCTTGCCGTCAGCAGGTTGGCGGCGGTCACGCCGTTGATCAGGATGGCCTGGTCGAGGGCGCCGTCGCCGTCTTGGTCAATCTCGATTTGGCGCGCGCCGGCATAGCGGGCCTCCGAGTTGCCGCCGCCGGAGAAGGCCGCGGCCCCGATGTAGGCGAAGCTGCCGGTCTCCAGCCCCGTGGCGAAGACCAGCTTGTCCTCGCCGTTGGCGCCATTGGCCAACACCCCGTCGAAGTCCTGGAGCAGGGGGCTGCCGGCGGTCCCCAGGGTTGTGCCGTCGAAGAAGAAGCTGTCGCCGCCGGAGCCGCCGAAGAGCCGGTTGCCGCTCTCCATCGCAAGGACATCTGCCCCGGATTCGCCGAACAGCCGGTCCAGGCCGGAGCCGCCTGAGAGCGTGTCGGCCCCCAGCTCGCCGATCAGGACGTCGTCGCCCTCGGCCCCGGCGAGCAGGTTGTCGCCGGAGTTGCCGCGCAGGCGGTTGTCCAGCGCGTTGCCGACGAGAGTGCCGTCCGTCACGTCGTCCACCACGATGGCCACCTCGACGAAGCCGTCCGGCCCGGTCCCCAGGGTCAGGGCCGAGAGCTCGGAGCGGATCACGTCGCGTGAGCCCCCGGCGGCCGTCTCGATCACCAGGTCCGCCGTCTGGTCCACCGTCACCGTGTCGTTGCCCGAGCCGCCGTAGACCGTGTCCACGCCACTGCCGCCGTTCAGCTTATCCGGGCCGGTGTCTCCGAACAGGACATCCGAGCCGCTGCCGCCGCCGATCTGGTCGACGGCGAGGCCGCCGTGGGCAGTATCGTCGCCCAGGCCGCCGAAGAGACTGTCGGGGCTGTAGCCGCCGTAAAGGCTGTCGTTGTCGTTGAGGCCGAGGAGGGTATCGGAACCGCTGTCGCCATAGAGCCTATCCTCGCCGCCGAAGCCGCGCTGGACGTCCGCTCCGCCGAAGCCATGCATCAGGTTGACCACGCCATTGCCCAGCAGGACCTCGCCGGCGCTCGTCCCGTAGAGGTTCACGAACTCGACAGAGGGCGCGGCCGCACCGGCCGGCAGGGTCGCGCCGTCATAGAGCAGCAGGGTGTCCGTGCCGCTACCGCCGTCGTTGACCTCGCCCGACACCAGCTCGCCCTGGCTCTTGACGATGAAGGTGTCCGCGCCGCTGCCGCCGTAGGCGTTGTCCAATCCCAGGCCGCCGTAGACGATGTCGGCGCCGCTGCCGCCATAGAGACCGAAGTCATTGCCTGCGCCCCCGGACAGCCGATCCGCCCCGCTGCCGCCGTAGAGCAGGCTGTCGATTCCGCTGCCGCCGTAGAGCCAGTCGTCGCCGTCGCCTCCCTGCAAGAAGCGGTCCTCGCCACTGCCGCCGTAGAGGCTGTCGTTACCATCGCTGCCGTCGAGCGTGCTGTCGTCGCCCAGCCCGCCGTCCACCCTGTCCTGCCCCGTGCCTCCGCCCAGGCTCGTATCGTCGCCCGTTCCTCCGAAGATCTGGTCGTCGCCGGATGCGCCGACGAGCCCGAAATCAAGACCGCTGCCGCCGAAAACGCGATCCTTGCCGAGGTTGCCGACCAGGAAGCTGTCGTTGCCCGCACCGCCGTAGATGAGGTCGTCACCGGAATCGCCGAAGACAATCAACTCGTTTCCAAGCCCGCCGAAGATGCGATCGTCGGCGCTGCCACCGGCGAATCCCGTGTCGCCCCCGCTGCCGCCGAAGATGTCGTCGTTTCCGTCACCGCCGCGAAGGCTGACATCAACGCCCTTCCCGCCGTAGAGGGTGTCGTCGCCGCTGCCGCCCTCGAGGAAGCTGTCGCGGCTCGACCCACCGAAGATGAGGTCGGCTCCGCTATCCCCGGTGAGCAGGCTGTCTTCGCCGCTATCGCCAAACAGTACGTCGTTGCCCTTGCCTCCGGCGATACGATCGGTCCCGTCACCGCCATAGAGCAGGCTGTCGTTTCCATTGTCGCCGTAGAGGCTGTCCTTGCCTGACCCACCCAGCAGGAGGCCGTCGGGATTGGCGCCGCCGAAGACACGGTCGGAACCGGTCCCACCGTAGAGGCCACTGTCGGCTCCGCCCTTGCCATAGAGATCGTCGTCGCCGCTACCCCCGAAGAGAGAGGCGTCGTCGCCGAGCCCGCCGTAGAGCGCATCGTCGTCATCGCCGCCATAGAACAGGCTGTCGATCCCGTCGCCGCCGAAGAGACCGTCCAGGCCGCCGCCGCCGAACAGAAGGCGGTCATCGCCGCTGTCGCCCGAAAGGCTGTCGTTGCCGCCATCGCCCAGGAAACTGAAGTCGTTGCCGGTGCCGCCGAAGATCCTGTCGCTGCTCGCCCCACCGAAGAAGCTCTTGTCGGAGCCCTGATCGCCGTAGAGGCTGTCGTCGCCGTTTCCACCGTAGTGGGCCGCGTCACTGGAGGCACCGCCCCAGAGCGTGTCGCTCCCGTTGCCGCCGTAGAAGCGCGTGTCGACGCCGCCGTCGCCATAGAGGCGGTCGTTGCCCGTGTCGCCGAGGAAGCGGGTTTCCCTTCCGTCGCCGCCGAAGAGCGCATCGTCTCCGTCACCGCCGTAGAATTGGCTGTCGTCGCCGTCCCCACCGAGAATCTGGTCATTGGCACCTCCGCCGGCCAGGGAGGCGTCGATGCCGCTATCGCCATGAAGCGTGTCGTCGCCGTCATTGCCCTGCAGGCTGGTGTCGTTGCCGCTGCCTCCGTAGATCTTGTCGTTGCCGCCTCCGCCGATGAGGCGCCGGTCTGAACCGAGGGAACCGAAGATCAGGTCTTTGTCCGCGCCTCCGAAGAGGGCGCTGTCGTCTCCCTCTCCACCGAAGATCAGGTCGTCGCCGCTGTCGCCCCGGATACTGAAGTCGTTACCGCTGTCGCCGATGAGGCGGTCGTTCCCGTCGCCGCCGAAGATATCATGGTCGTTGCCATCGTCGCCGCGGACGGTGTCGACGCCGCTTTCGCCGAACAGGCTCAGGTCGTTGTGGTTCCCGCCGAACAGCCGGTCGTCGCCGGAGCCACCGTAGAGGAAGGTGTCGTTCCCGATGCCGCCGTAGACACGGTCGTTGCCAAGGTCGCCCAAGAGGTTATCGTCGTTGCCCGCATCGCCGAAGATGCTGTCGGAGCCGTTACCCCCGAAAAGGCCCTGATCCTTGCCGCTGCCACCGAAGAGGCTGTCGGCGCCCGAAAGGCCGTAAAGCCGGTCGTCTCCGCTCAGCCCGTAGATCGTGTCGACGTCGCCGTAGCCGGTGATGGTGTTGCTCACTCCGGTCGTGCCGTAGTAGATGCCCATGACGCTCCCCCACAAAAACTTAACTATGTTTCAAAATTTGTACCGGATCCGATCAGGATTTTGCCTGAGCACCCCCTGATCGATGGGACAGGTAGCTGAGCGAGATATAAACTACAATATCGAATTACAGGTCTTCTTGGTGGTTGTCCGACAGAGGTCGGTCGAATTTGATCTTGGAGGGAGCAGAGATAAGCTCAATTTGTTGCTGCCAATCAGACAATCTGGCACGCGTTTGCTTGGCCGATAGCGCTTGCGCACGCCCAACAGCGATCCCGCACAAGACCAGGTGTCGCCGGAAGCGTCTTCGGAGGCTCCGACGAGAGCGGCGCCTGTTGCCTAGCTCCTGATCGGCGGCTCCGAGCTGGCGTGGGCCCAGTCCGGCAGGAAGGCCAGGATCTTCACGCCGCCGGGGAGATTGGGGTTAAAGAGCGCGTTGTGCCAGTAGGTGGCCTGCCAGTAGGGATCGCTCTCGGCCAACTGGCGTACGGCGCAGGGCAGCAGGTAGCTCTGCCGGCCCTCGCGGAAGTCCAGCTTGGCCTCGCCGATGTGGACCAGCAGGGCGGCGGCCTCCGAGCCCGGGCCGAAGAGGGCGGTGATGGTGTCGCTGAAGCCGCGGGACTTCTGATAGAAGGTGCCCTGCAGGGTCTTCATCACGTCTTCCAGGCGCATCAGCGGGTCCTGAGTGCGGCGGTACATATGCTGGAACTGGGTCGTGGACTCCTCGGGCTCCAGCTTGTTCAGGAGCACGGTGATGCGGCCCAAGGTGTCCTCGCGGCCGGCCGGCGTCACCCAGGGGCGCATGCCCTCGCTGGGGCGGCCGCCGGTCTCGCGCATGGCGTACTGCCTGACCCGGCACTGCCAGCCCAGGAAGTGGTCGCGCATGGCCTCCTGCGCACGATCCGTCAGCACCACCCGATTCTCGTCGCTCATCCCGCTCTCTCGTTCCCAACTGCACAGCGCACTGGCGCCAATCTAGGGATCTCGGCGCCGCCTGACCATGCTAAAGCTCCGAAAGAAGAGGAGATAGAGTGGTGAGGAGGGCCTATGCCGCCAGCACTTTGGGGGGCGCTGACCGCGCTTGGATGGGGCAGCGCGGACTACCTGTCGCGCTTTACCGGCGGGCGCCTGGGTGTGCTGACGGCACTGGCCGGCGTGATGACCAGCAGCTTCCTGCTGCTGGCCGCCTACGCCTGGTCGCAGGGCATGCCGCTGCTCTTTCCGGCCGAGGGCTGGCCGGCGCTGCTGGCCACCTGTGTCCTGATCCTGGTCGGCACTCTGCTGCTCTATCTGGGCATGGTGCGCGGGCCGATCTCGCTGGTTTCGCCCATCGTCGCCGCCTATCCGGTCTGGAACCTGGTGATCGCGCTGGCCGACGGGATCGAGCCGAGCTTGGTGCAGTGGCTGGCCATGGCGGCGGTCCTGGCCGGCGTGGTCGTGGTGGCCCGGCTGGGGGGCCAGGCCGAGGAGCACGCGGCGGAACGGCCGGGCGGCATCGGGTTCACCATCCTGATCGCCTTCGCCGCCGCCATCAGCCTGGCCAGCGGAATCGCGGCGATGCAGGCCGCCGCACCGCGTTTCGGCGAGTTGCAGGTGCTGCTGGCGATCCGGCTGTTCGGGGTGCTGGCGACCCTGGGCGTGCTCCTGGTCATGCCCGCCCTGCGCCGACCGATCCCCTGGCGCTGGTGGCCGGTTCTGGCGCTGCAGGGCCTGCTGGACGGCGGCGCCTACCTTGCCCTGCTGGTGGGCAGCCGGGTCGCCCAGGATGCGCCGCAGACCATCGTCGTCGCCTCGACCTTCTGCATCGTGCCGGTGATGCTGGCCCGCGTCTTCCTGCGCGAGCACATCAGCCCCGGCCAGTGGGTCGCCATCCTGGTGATCGCCGCCGGCGTCGCGACCCTGTCGGCCTACTAGAGCAGGATGGCGTCAAATCGAAACGATTTGTCGTCTAAATCCTGCTCCATAGCTTTGAAAGATGGGGAAAATTCACGCCTCGGCTGATCGCGACCCGCTCTGCACGGGAAAGCTGCCCGCCGTCCTGACTGGAGGCACGGTGCGTGGAGGATGGGCAAAGAAGGACTCCCTGCTACTCCAGGTCTCGATCCCTCGCGTGAGGTGGAAAGCGTGCGTGACCGGGGAGCGTGCCGGCGGCATCCAGCCAAGGACATCGCTGCTCAAGAAAGATCTGGAGCATTGGTTCGACGCCCGGTGACGACTGGAACACCTTTGGCATTTCGCCCAACCACCGAACCTTGCTCGCCTCTTCGAAGAGCACGAAGGTCATGAAGGCAGACCCTGTGAAGCGCTGACAGTCGCGGCAGTGGCAATGTCCGACCCAATCGGGTTCTCCTTCCAGCGCATAGCGAACCGCTCCGCAGAGGCACCCTCCCGTGATTGCCATGAGATCCTCTCCAGGTTCAACACGATGGCCGACCACGAACTCGGACAAGGGTAGGAGAGCGAACGGGGGAAGAAAAGCTGCGCGTTGACAGGTTCGCCGTGGTGAATGGCGAGTGGCAAGTCAGATCGGTGCGGCGATCCATGAAGACCGGTTCGCTCTTTCCGCCCCGATCGGGGCGGAGACGCGCTGCAGATCGCGAAGCGCGCTACCCATGCGACTCGTCGGAACTGGTCCCTCTGTGTCTGCGACTGCGCAGGCTGGCTCCCATCCATTCCGGATCAGTGCAGCACAGTCTAGCGCGTGTTGAGTTTACACGGAGGGGGTGCGGGCCGGCGCCGATTCAAACAGAACGCAATGCACTCTAGCCGTAGACCACGAACTCGATGCTGGTGAGCGTCACGCCGGCCGGCAGGGTAACGCCGGCTGCCAGGTGCAGGGTGTCGACACCGGCACCGCCGTCGAAGAGGTCGCCTGCCTGCAGTTCGGTTTGTCTGTCCGCATTCAGGGTATCGGCACCGCCGCCGCCGAAGAGACTGTCGATGCCGATGCCGCCGAACAGGCCGAAATCGTTGCCGCGCCCGCCTTCGATCACATCGTTTCCGGCGCGCCCATAGAGCTGGCGGTCGGCACCACGGTCCGCCGCGATGCTGTCGTCGCCCTGGTCGCCGAAGAGCAAGGCATCGTTGTCCAGACCTCCGAACAGGGTATCGTCGCCGCGGCTGCCGTAGAGGTAGGAGTCCGGGCCAGCGTCACCGGCCAGCAGGTCGTTGCCCGCCTCGCCGAACAGGAACCGGTCGGCACCGCTGCCGCCGTAGAGGCTGTCGTCGCCGCTGCCGCCGAACAGGCCGTCGTCATTGCCCCGCGCACCGCGGATGACATCGTCCCCGCTGCCGCCGTAGAGATTGCTGTCCTTGCCGACGGCGCCCGAGATCCTGTCGTTGCCGTCGTCCCCGAACAGCAGGGCGTCGCCGTTGGCACCGCCGAAGATCCTGTCGTCGGCCGTTCCCCCGAAGAGGTAGGAGTCCTCACCCGCATCGCCGGCAAGCCTGTCCTTGCCGCCGCCGCCGAACAGGGAGAGGTCGTTGCCCTCACCGCCGCCTATCGTGTCGCCATCGTAGTCGCCGAAGAGAGACTGGTCGACTTCAGCGCCGCCAAAGATGCTGTCGACGCCTTCCCCTCCATAGAAACCGGAATCATAGCCCGGTCCCCCGGCGATGTAGTCTCTGCCGCCGCCGCCGAAGAAGTCTCTGTCTGCATACTCGTTGCCGATCAGACGATCGGAGCCAGCGTCGCCATAGAAGTGATCGCCAATCCCGGGGTCGCCGTAGCGCCCGGCGCCTACGAAGAGGGTGTCGGAACCTCTGCCACCAAAAAAGGATGAGCTTAGGTCACCACTGATGATGTCCGCTCCATCGCCCCCGTAAAAGTATCTGGCCCGCCCGAAGCGGCCTGAAATCCGATCGTCGCCGTCCCCTCCATAGAACAGGTAGCTCGCTATGCTGCCCCCTGAGATAACGTCATTGCCGCTGTTCCCGAAGAAGCTCCAATTGATGCGCCCCCCCGAGAGGGTGTCGGCCCCTGAGCCGCCGAAAAAGGCCTTCTGGTAGGAGGAGTAATTGCCGAAGACCAGAATCTGATCGTCGCCATCGTCGCCGTAGAAATAGGTGCTGGTTCCGTAGTTGCTGACAATCCTGTCGTTGCCCTGGCCGCCGAAGAAACTGGCGTCATTGCCGTTGATGCCAAAGAGAAAATCGTCGCCCTCGCCCCCATAGAGAAGGGAATCGTCGCCGCGGTCGCCGGACAGGCTGTCCTGCCCGCTGCCGCCGAAGAAGCCGGAGTCGTCGCCGCTGTCGCCGTGGATCACGTCGTCGCCCGCGCCGCCGAAGAGGCTGACGTCGTCTCCCTTGCCACCGAAGAGACTGTCGTCCGCGCTCAATCCGTAGAGACGGTCGGAGGCGCCGAGCCCGAAGATTCGATCGTTCTTGTCCGTGCCGGTGAGCGTATCATTCAGATCGGTTCCCGTAATGACAGCCATGGCATTGCCTCCAAGCTCCGAACGGTCCGCCTATGTTGCTTATTATTTCCGATCATTCAGTCCTGAGGCTATGGATTTCCTGAGCCTCTGTCAAAGCCCGTCGGCCCGGAGGTCGACGAAGGGGCGCCGGCGCCACTGGGGTTACGCTGTTGCAGGCACACGCGGCTAGAATGCCACCGGAACTGAGAAGATGTACCGGCTTGACCAGAGGATCGCTATCCCTTTGCCAGGGCGGACGAATCTTCTTCTCTCGACCGACCCCCTCAGTCCGGCTTCACCCGGATGACCTGGCCCTGGGTCAGGGCCTGCAGGTCGGCAGGCGTCAGGCGGAAGACGGCGTTGGGGGTGCCGGCTGCGGCCCAGATCTCCTCCAGCTCGAAGAGGTCCTCGTCCAGGAAGACCAGCGGCGGGGTGGCATGGCCGCAGGGCGGGACGCCGCCGATGGCGTAACCGGTCTTCTCGCGCACGAAGGCAGCGTCCGCGCGGCCCAGCTTCTCGCCCAGGTGCCGGGCCACCCGCTTCTCGTCAACGCGGTTGATGCCGCTGGCCACCACCAGGACCGGGCGGTCGCTCTGCTTGGCACGGAAGATCAAGGACTTGGCGATGGCGGCGACCTCGCAGCCGATGGCGGCGGCGGCCTCGGCGGCGGTGCGGGTGGAGGCCGGGAACTCGCGCACGGTGAGCGCGAGTCCGGCCCGGTCCAGGGCCTCCTGGACCCTGGCGGCGCTGGACTTGAGCTCCATGCTAGCTGCCGAGCTCGCGGCTGCGGCGCGTCGCGGCGGCGATCGCACGGTCCATCAGCGGCTGCAGCGCGTCCTCCGCCATCAACACCTTCAAGGCCTCCAGCGTGGTGCCGCCGGGGCTGGTGACGTTCTGGCGGAGCTGTGCCGGGCTCTCGCTGGCCTGCTGCAGCAGCTCGCCGGAGCCGGCAACGGTGACGCGGGCCAGCCGCTGGGCGAGCTCCTCTGGCAGCCCCGAGGCGACGCCGGCCTTGGCCAGCACCTCGGCCAGCAGGAAGACGTAGGCCGGCCCGCCGCCCGAGACCGCGGTGACGGCATCCAGCAGGCTCTCGTCCTCGACCCAGGCGGTTTCGCCGACGGCGGAGAGCAGGGCCTCGGCCAGGCTGCGGTCCTCCGCGCGGACCTCGGCACCGGCGACCAGAACGGTCATGCCGCGGCCGACCGCGGCCGGGGTGTTCGGCATGGAGCGCACGATGGTGGCGGTCTCGCCTAGGGCCTGGCGGAAGCGCGCCAGGGTGACGCCGGCGGCGATCGAGACGAAGAGCGTCCCGCCGTCGGCATCGGCCGCCAGGCGCTCGAGCACCGGGCCCATCATCTGCGGCTTCACTGCGATGACCACGACGCGGGAGCCTGCAGGCGGTGTCTCGACGTGGTGGCAGCCCTTGGCGACGAAGCCGGCCACGGCCTCGGCGTTGGGTTCGATCAGATAGACCTGCTCCGGCGCAATGCCTTGCTCCAGCCAGCCGGCCAGCATGGCGCCACCCATCTTTCCGCACCCGACCAGGGTCAGGGGTCCGCTGATCTCCATTGCCTCTCGCTCCTCGGCCGCTCCTCAACGGCGCATCTGATAGGACAGCGGCAGGGGGTAAGGCCAGTCTCTTGAAGAGGAGGGGGGCGAAGAAACCAGGGGCCGAAACGGCGCCGGCCCGCTCCGCCGTCCTGCCGCCGGGTCTCAGGAACCGCGGTGGCCGGCGGCGGAACGGGCCGGCTTTGTCTGTTCTGTCGTGAGGAGGGTTAGGCTTCGCCCACCGTGTCCATGAGGGCGGTCTGCAGGGCCTCGTCGGGGTCGCGTCCGCCCCAGACCACGAGTTGCAGGGCGGGATAGAAGCGCTCGCTCTCACCGACGCCGCAGTCGACCAGATCTTCCAGCTGGTCGGCGGCCATGCCGTTGGTGCCGCGCAGCGGCAGGGTGTGGCGATAGCTCACCAGGCCGTCGTCGTGCGACAGCTCGAAGTGGCCGAGCCAGAGGCGCTCGTTGGCCTTGGCCAGCAGCTCGGCGACCGCGCGGCGGCTGGCCGGCGTGGTCTTGACGTCCAGATGGCAGGAGAAGAAGACGGCTTGAAGCTCGATATCCCACACGAAGCAGAGGTGATAGCTGCACCAGCGCCCGGCGATCTCGACGACCATTTCCGACTCGCTGGCGCGGTCGAAGGCCCAGTCGTTGGCCATGACCAGTTCTTCGATCAGATCTATGGGGTTGCCGTGTTCCAGGGGCTGGGTTGCGAGGCTGACCATCGTGCTGAACTCCCCTTAAGCTGATGCGAATGTCCCCGGACCAGGACGCATGCCCCCGTCCCACATCCGCACGGGCGGGCCTTGGCTTGGGAGACGTCCTGCATGCCGGCTGGCTCAGCCGTGTCGCGGTCGTTTCCCCTGCCGCAACCCTGGCAGTGAGCCTGCCACTCTCCGGCGTGGTGCCGCAAGTCGTCTGATGCGGTGCAGCAGAGCCCAGCGGTGAATTCTCGCACCAGGAGCGGTGACGGGTTGCGCGCGGGCCTCAGGCCTTGCTGGCCGGCGCCTTCGCCTTGGTGCTGCGCGGCTTGGGCGCTTTCGCTTTCAGCTCAGCCAGTTCTGCCTCCAGGGCGCGGACCTTCTCGGCCAGGTCTTCCTGTTCCTGGCGGGCGGTCTCGGCCATTTCGCGCACCACCTCGAACTCCTCGCGGGTGACGAGCTGTAGCCGCTCGGCGAAGCGCTCCAGCGGTTCGCGCAGGCGCGACTCCAGATCGCCGCGCAGGCCGGAGGTCGCCCCCATGGCGCCGGAGAGCACCCGGGCCAGGTCGTCCAGGAGTCGGTTGTCGCTCTGCATGGGCCGGGCCCTCCTTGTCGCTTGCAACGCCCTGGATGTCGCTGCCGCGGTGCTCCGCGTCAAGTCCTGAAGGGATTCATCCCTCGGCGCGTTCGTAGAGGCCGTCGAAATAGGCCGGTGAGCTGTCGCGGCGCTCGACCAGGCGAAAGTCGGCGCGGGCCAGCATGCCCTCCAGGACCCAGCCGAAGGTGCTGTACTCCTCACGCAGGTGACAGGTGAAGTCGTCGCGGGTGAAGCCCTGGCCGTCGTCGTGGCTCATCTCCTGCAGCCAGTCCTCCACGCCGGCCGCGATCTCCTCGGCCGGGAAGGAGAAGGCGACGTCGCGCAGCAGCAACCGGCCGCCAGGCTTCAGCAGGTCGCGCATCTGCATGAAGGCCACCTGCTTCCAGAAGTCCGGTAGGTGGTGCAGGGCATAGCTGGTGGTGACCGCGTCGACCGGCTCCTCCTGCCAGTCCAGGCTGAGGAAGCCGCCCAAGCGGAAGCGCGCCAGCGCCAGCCCCTCGGCCTTGCCGCGGGCGAAGTCCAGCATCGCCGGCGAGACGTCGAAGCCGGTCGCGGCGATGCCGGCCTCGGCGGCGGTGCGGACCAGGTTGCCGGTGCCGCAGCCGATGTCGATCAGGACCGTGCCCGGGGCGAGCCTCAGCCGCGCCAGAGTCTCGCGGTCATAGGCGCTGTCGGTGCCCTGGCGGGCGTCGTAGGCGGCGACCTGCTCTGCGGACTCGAAGTCCAGTCCGACCTGGCGGCGATCGTCATAGTACCAGTCGGGTTGCCATATAGGTTGAGAGGGCATGGCGATCTCCTGCAAGCTGGCAGCCGGGCCAGCTTGCCGTCCGCCCACCCCCCACAACCACAGCGAATTCCAGGAGGCTGCCATGAGGCGCGAAAGCGACAGCATCGGTGAGATCGAGGTTCCCGAGGACCGCTACTGGGGCGCGCAGACCCAGCGCTCGCTGGAGCACTTCGCGATCGGCCGCGACCTGATGCCGATCGAGCTGATCCATGCCTACGGCCTGCTGAAGCAGGCGGCGGCCGAGACCAATGCCGAGCTGGGCCTGCTGGATGCCGAGCGCTGCCGCCTGATCGTCGAGGCCGCCGGCGAGGTCGCCGCGGGCAAGTGGGACGATCACTTTCCGCTCCGGGTCTGGATGACCGGCAGCGGTACCCAGACCAACATGAACGTGAACGAGGTGGTCTCGAACCGGGCGATCGAGCTGGCCGGCGGCGTGCTGGGCTCGAAGCGGCCGGTGCATCCAAACGACCACGTGAACCTCTCGCAGTCCTCCAACGATTCCTTCCCGACCGCGATGAACATGGCGGCCGCGATCATCACGGTGCGCCGCCTGCTGCCGGCGGTCGCGGCCCTGCGCGACGCCCTGGCCGAGAAGGCGGCGGCCTGGAGCGACATCGTGAAGATCGGCCGCACCCACATGCAGGACGCGGTGCCGCTGACCCTGGGCCAGGAGGTCTCCGGCTGGGCCGAGCTGCTGACCGAGGACCTGGCTCGCATCGACTACGCGCTGGGCGACCTCTACAAGCTGGCGCTGGGCGGCACCGCGGTCGGCACCGGCATCAACGCCGACCCGCGCTTCGCCGGCCTGGTGGCCGCCGCCATCGCCGGGCGCAGCGGCCTGCCCTTCGTCACCGCGCCCAACAAGTTCGCGGTGCAGGGCAGCCACGACGCGCTGGTCATGCTGCACGGCGCCTACAAGACCCAGGCCGGCTCGCTGTTCAAGATCGCCAACGACATCCGCCTGCTCTCCTGCGGGCCGCGCTGCGGTTTGCACGAACTGGAGATCCCGGCCAACGAGCCCGGCTCCTCGATCATGCCGGGCAAGATCAACCCGACCCAATGCGAGGCGCTGGCCATGCTGGCGGTCCAGGTGATGGCGAACGACGTGGCGGTCGGCATGGGCGGCTCCGCCGGCTACCTGCAGATGAACGTCTACAAGCCGCTGATGATCAATGCCGTGATCCAGTCGGCCCTGATCATGGCCGACGGTGCGGAGGCCTTTCGCAAGTACCTTGTCGTCGGCATGGAGCCCAACCGGCCGCAGATCGAGGCCTTCCTGGAGCGCTCGCTGATGCTGGTGACCGCGCTCAGCCCGCAGATCGGCTACGACAAGGCCTCCGAGATCGCGCATCACGCCTACGAACACGACATGACCCTGAAGCAGGCCGGCCTCGATCTCGGCTACGTCACCGCCGAGGAGTTCGACCGCATCGTCGATCCAAGAACCATGGTGGGCCAAGACCATGGCTAGGTGAACCGGGACCGGGACTTGTGACATCTACGGCGCTATTCAGGCCAGGCTGACCATGCGATTAGTTGGCTGACCGCTTGATCAGCCGATCCTGCTGCCGGGAGCCGGGCAGGGCGGCCGGAGCCTTTCACCATGCCCGAACTCACGCCCGTCTTCTCGCTGCCGGATGCCCGCGACCAGATCCTGGAGGTCGCGCTCGCCGCTTTTGCCGAGCGTGGGTTCCACGGCGCCACCATGCGGGACATCGCCGCGCGTGCCGAGGTCTCGCAGAGCCTGGTGCAGTACCACTTCAAGGGCAAGGAAGCGCTCTGGAACATGGTGGGGGAGCGGACCACCGCCGACTTCCTCGACTACATGGCCTCCGAGACCGCGCCGGACGTGCCGCCGGAGGAGGGCCCGGGGCGCGTGCTGCGCCGCTACCTGGCCTACTGGAAGGAGCGGCCGCTGGCCTTCCGTTTCAATCTCTGGCGCATGCTGGAAGGTCCTTCCGAGGAGCGCCGGCAGCGCTCCAGGGAGCTGAACAGCCGCGCGGTCCCGGTGTTCCAGCAGGCCCAGGCGGCCGGCGTCATCCGAGACGACCTGCCGGCCGGGCTCACCATGATCATGGCCGCTGCGGTCATCCAGTTCTGGCTGCATAGCAAGACCGAGGTCAGCGAGGCGCTGGCGGCCGGTGGCGAGGCTCTGCCCGACGACGAGGCCTTCCTCGCAAGTCTTCTGACATTGATCGAAGCCCCTTCCGACGCGAAACCACAGAAAGGACAGACTCGATGACGGTGCTGGAGGCCGCGCAGCCTTCCGACGACCGGCGCATGGCGCCGCTGGGCCTTGCGACGATCTTCCTTTCGATCTTCGCGATGTCCTCCAGCTTCTCCTTCGTCTTCGCCGTCCTGCCGCCGATCGGGCGTGGTCTCGGCCTCAGCGAGATGCAGCTCTCGATGATCGTCGCGCCCTCCATGTTGGTCTGGGTGCTGGCGAACGGCTTCTGGGGCAATGCCAGCGAGCGGCTGGGACGCAAGCCCATCATCCTGCTGTCGATCACCACCTCGGCGGTCGTCAGCATCGCTTTCGGGCTGATCATCGAGTTCCGCCAGCTCGGTGCAATCTCGGTCACGCTCACCTTCCTGCTGCTGGTCGGCTCGCGCATGACCCTGGGCGGTCTCTCCGGCGGCGTGGTGCCGGCGACCCAGGCCTACGTCGCCGACCGGACCTCGCCGAACCGGCGTACCGGGGCGATCGCGGTGATCGGCTCGGGCTTCGCGCTGGGCATGGTGATGGGGCCGGGGATTGCCGCGGTGACCTCCGGCTGGGGCGCGACCGTACCCTTCTTCTTCGTCGGTGGGGTGACCGCCCTGGCGGCGCTGATCGTGCTCTTCGTACTCTCCGAATCCAAGCAGGAGCGGCTGAATCGCCCCAAGGTCAGGGGGCGCACCGGCTTCGGCCAGGTCTGGCCGTTGCTGGCGATGGTGATCCTGACCTTCACCTCCTACGGCATCCTCTTGCAGGTGACTGGTTTCCGCATGCAGGACCAGTTCGGCCTGTCGGGGACCGAGGCCGCCCAGCGCGCCGGAACCGCGCTGACCGCCGCTGCCGTGGGCCTGGTGGTCTCGCAGATGACCATCGCGCGCCTCGGCCTCTCCACCCATCGCGGCCTCCGGGCGATGCTGCTGGGCGTTGTGGTCATGCTCTGCGGCCAGGCGACCCTGGCGCTGGCCGACGCGCTGATGGCACAGCTCGTGGCCATGGCGGTCTTCGGCATCGGCATGGGCATGGTGATCCCGACCGCGCTAGGCATGCTGACCGTGGTCGCCGAGGTCGCGGGCGACCAGGGCCGCGTCGGCGGCTGGAGCGGCGCTGCCCAGGGTCTGGGCCTGGTGCTGGGCCCGCCGATCGGCGCCTTCGTCTACCGTTTCGGGCTGGCCACGCCCTACGTCGTGGGCTTCGGCCTGCTGGTGGTCGCGGGCGTCGTGGCCGTCATGGCGGTACCGGTCACCATGCGCCTGCGGCCTGCACCGGTCTCGATCAGGTAGCCTAGAGCGGATCGCGATCAGGTGGAATCACCTGCTCGCGTGAATCCGCTCTATATTTCATAGATGTAGAGCAGGATTCAGACGCCAGATCGTTTCGATCTGGTGTCATCCTGCTCAAGCCCTACTGGAGTCCGCGTGCGTTGCCGGCGAGCAGGGTGCCCTTGGCGGCGACCTGGCCGTTGCTGGTGAGGGTGACCTTGTCGCCGGTGATGTCGACCGCATAGCACTCCGGCCGCTTCACCGGATCGGGGTCGAAGCGCAGGCAGAGGTGGGCGCCGCGCAGCTCCCAGGCAGCCGTCTTGCCGCTGGCGTTCAGCCGGCCGTCCGGGGCGAAGTAGTACTGGAAGCCGCCGGCGTTGGTCAGCACGCCCTCGATGGTGTTGCCGGGAATGGCCTTGGCGAGCTGGGCGGCGCTGACCGGCTCGGCTGAGGCGCTACCGGCCGCCAGAACCAGCAAGGAACACGACAGGAAGAGAACCCTCATCATCGCGCTTACTCCTGCAATGACGCTTCCACTTCGGACCAGCGCGAATTCTATCAGGCAAAATCGGCCAATGTAAGATGCACCCGCCTACCGGGTGATCTGTCCGATTCAGGACGCGGACCAGCCCAGCAGCATGCCGTGGAGATCCAGCGCCTCTTTCGGCCCGGCGGCATCGACCTGGATGCCGATCAGGTGCGGCCCCTCGTGCCGTGCGTGCTGGCCGGGGAAGAGGTCGGGGATCAGGTCGGGCTCCACCACCAGCAGCTCCTGCCGGCCGAGCGGGTAGCGCAGCCCGCCGGCAATGCGGCGGCCCGGCCCGCCGGTGAAGCGGTCGAAGAAGGCCATGTGCCGGTCGGGATCGGGTGCGGAGAGGACGGCGCGGACGATGTTGCCGGCGCCGTTGGCATGCCGCTGGAAGGCCGGCTTCCAGAAGACCTCCGGAAAGCGGTTGTGGCAGGTGAAGAAGCCGCAGTCCGGCAGCGCCTGGTCGCTGGCGAAGGCCAGCGAGAAGGCGACCTTGGCGCTGCTGCCGTCGGGCAGGGTGGCCTGGCGTTCGAAGTCGAAGGTGGGGTGGCCGCCGATCGGGGCGAAGTCGGCGCAGTCGGCGCGGCTGTCCTTGCCGGCCAGCACCAGCATGGAAAAGCCTTCGCGCCGGGCCAGGTAGTCGCGGTTGAAGGCGCCGAAGTCGAAGGACCCCGGCGGCAGGCTCTTGCCGTGTGCCTCCAGCAGCGCCGGCCGGTCCACCGTCAGGATCTCGATGAAGCAGTCTTGGGCGAATTGCACGAGGTGGTTGGCGGTGCCCCAGCCGTGCTGCGCCCTGGGGGTCACGGTGAAGCCCTGCGCCTCGAAGTCTGCGCCGGCGGCCTCTAGGTCCCTGACTGCCAGGACGACGTGGTCCAGTCCGCGGGTCATGCCGGTACACTCCTCTTGATGCGCTGGTCTTCCAGCTTGGCAACGGCTTCCAGCGCGCCCTCGGCCGCGGTCAGGGTCGCCTCCACATCGGCCTCGCTGAGCACGGTGGAGAGGAACCAGGTGCCGCGCGCGGTGGTGCGCACGCCGCGCTGCTGCAGGGCCTCGACGAAGGCAAGCCGCAGGGTCTCGTCGCTGGCCTTGTAGCTGCGATAGTCGGTGATCGGCGGGGTCTCGGTGAAGACGGTGGAGAAGATCGCGCCGATGCCCTGGCAGTGCAGCGGCAGGCCGACCTTGCGGCCCAGCGCGTTCATGCCCTCGATCAGCGCCTGGCCGCGTGCCTCCAGCGTGCGGTAGATCGCGCCACCGTCGGCGGCCAGCACCTCGACCGTGGCCCGGCAGGCGGCGATCGAGAGGGGCAGCGCGTTGTAGGTGCCGCCGTGCACCACACCCTCGGTCAGCTCCTGCATGATCGCGCGCTTGCCGGCGACGATGGAGAGCGGGAAGCCGCCGGCCGCCGCCTTGGCGAAGACGGCGAGGTCCGGGGTGACGCCGTAGCGCTCCTGCGCTCCGCCCAGCGCGGCCCGGAAGCCGGTGACCACCTCGTCGAAGATCAGCACGATGCCGTGGCGGTTGCAGAGCTGCCGCAGCGTCTGCAGGTAGCCCGGCGCCGGCTCAATCACGCCGGCATTGCACTGGATCGGCTCCAGGATCACGGCGGCCAGTTCGTGACCATGCTCGGCCAGGCTGTGCTCCAGCAAGGCGGTGTCGTTGAAGGGCAGGACCAGCAGGCTGCTGGCCTGGTCGCTCTGCCCGCGGCTCTGCGGCACGACGTGCGGTGCCTCGCGCGGGCCGGCCTGGTTCAGCGCCGGCGAGACGCTGCCCATGATGTCGTCGGCCCAGCCGTGGTACTGGCCCTCGAACTTCAGGATGCGCTTGCGGCCGGAATGGGCGCGGGCCAGGCGCAAGGCGATGTGGTCGGCCTGGGTGCCGGAGACGTCGAAGCGGAGCTGCTCGGCCGCCGGCAGGATCTCGACCAGCCGTTCCGCCAGCGCGACCTCGGCCGGCTGCGCGGCCGAGAAGGCCTGCCCGTGCGCCAGGGTGGCGCGCACTGCCTCGATTACCGGCTCCGGTGTGTGGCCCAGGATCGCCGGTCCGTTGCCCAGCATGTAGTCGATGTAGCGGTTGCCGTCGGCGTCGAAGATGTAGGCGCCTTCGCCCCTGACGATCGCCAGCGGCACCGGCAGGGCGTGATAGCGGAAGTTGCTGCTGACCCCGCCGGGCAGCACCCGGCAGGCGCGCTCGTTGAGGGCGATCGAGTTGCGATAGCGGTCCATCGACGGTCTTGCCTCTTCAGTTCAGCCCCTAGGGCTGTTTCCGGTAGGCCCAGCGCAGGTCCAGGGTATGTGGCGCGTCGGGCTGGGCGATCGAGGGCGGCTCCGGCCGCGAACCCGGACTGTAGCCGAAGGTGAAGAAGCGGGCGAGCCGCCTGGCCTCGGCCTCGTAGCTGTTGACCGGGAAGGTCTCGTAGGCGGCGCCGCCCTGGTGCGAGACCTGGTACTGGCAGCCGGCGAGCGCACGGCCGGTCCAGCGGTCGTAGAGGTCGAAGGTGAGCGGCGCGTTGACCGGAATGGTGGGATGCAGGCAGCGGGCCGGTTGCCAGGCGCGGAAGCGCACGCCGCCGATGCCTTCGCCGACATTGCCGGTGGGCTGCAGCGGCACCTTGAAGCCGTTGCAGGCGACGACGAAGCGATCGCCGGTGAGGCCTCGGACCTTCACCTGCAGCCGCTCCAGCGAGGAGTCGACATAGCGCGCGGTGCCCCCGACGGCGCCTTCCTCGCCCAGCACGTGCCAGGGCTCCAGCGCCTGGCGGATCTCGATCTCGACGTCGCCGTGCTGCAACAGGCCGGCGCGCGGGAAGCGGAACTCCCAGTGCGGGGCGAACCAGTCGGCCTCCATGCGATAGCCGGCCCGGCGCAGGTCCTCCACCACCGCGACGATGTCTTCCCAGACATAGTGGGGCAGCATGTAGCGGTCGTACAGCGCGGTGCCCCAGCGCACCAGCTTGCCGCTGTAAGGCTGCTTCCAGAAGCGCGCGGTGAGCGCCCGAAGCAGGAGCTGCTGCACCAGGCTCATACGCGCATGCGGCGGCATCTCGAAGGCGCGGAACTCGACCAGGCCCAGCCGTCCGGTCGGGCCGTCGGGCGAGTAGAGCTTGTCGATGCAGATCTCCGAGCGGTGGGTGTTGCCAGTGACGTCGATCAGCAGGTTGCGGAAGATACGGTCGACCAGCCAGGGCGGCACCGCGTCGGCCTCGGCCGCGTCGGGGATCTGGCTGAAGGCCAGTTCCATCTCGTGGAGCTGGTCGTTGCGCGCCTCGTCGATCCGCGGCGCCTGACTGGTCGGGCCGATGAAGAGCCCGGAGAAGAGGTAGGAGAGCGCGGGGTGGTGCTGCCAGAAGGTGATGAAGCTGCGCAGCAGGTCGGGGCGTCGGATGAAGGGGCTGTCCTCCGGCGTGGCACCGCCCAGCACCACGTGGTTGCCGCCGCCGGTGCCACTGTGACGGCCGTCGATCATGAACTTCTCGGTGCCCAGCCGGCTGAGGTGCGCATCCTCGTAGAGGCCCTCGGTGATGGCGCGCATCTCCTCCCAGGTCTCGGCCGGCTGCACGTTGACCTCGATGACGCCGGGGTCGGGGGTCACCTTGATCATCTTCAGGCGCGGGTCGTTCGGCGGGGCATAGCCCTCGATGTGCAGCTTCAGGCCCTGCTCTGCGGCGCTATCCTCCACCGCGGTCAGGAGGTCGAGGTAGTCCTCCACCGTCTCGGTCGGGGGCATGAAGACGCAGAGCCTGCCGTCGCGCGGCTCCACCGTCATCGCGGTCCTGACCGGGATGCCGCCGGCTTCGTAGGGCTCGGTCCGGTCGGTGAAGCCGATGCCCTCGGTGAAGGGCTGGCGGCGCGGATCGGGCTGCGGCAGCGGATCGCGCGGCTGGAAGGGATCGGTCGGGATCACATAGGGATACTCGGCCGGCCCGATGTGGGCGAGCTGGGAGAGCGGCAGGCGCAGACCCGCGGCCGAATCGCCCGGCATCAGATAGAGCCGGCCGGAACGGGTCGACCAGCGCTCCGCCTGCCAGTGCCGGCCGCCGGCCTTGGCCTGCCAGCGCTGCACCGGCAGCACCCAGCAGGTCGGCTTGCTGAGGCCGCGCTCGAAGACGCGGGCCAGCCGGGCACGGGCCAGTGGGTCGTCCAGCTTGTTGGTCGCGGGATCCAGGTTCTCGGGCAGGCGCTGCTCCTGCGCGATGAAGTGCATGGGGTCTTCGAAGGCCGGCTGTGCCGCCGCGGGATCGACTTCCAGGCGTTGCGCGATGCCCTGCAGCAGGCTCTCGGCCTGCTCCATGGTCGGGTGGTGGTCCTCGTCCTCCTTGGCCAGCACGGTCGGATGGGTCAGCAGCGGCGCCCCGTCGGCCCGCCAGTAGAGCGCGAAGGCCCAGCGCGGAAGCTGCTCGCCCGGATACCACTTGCCCTGGCCGTAGTGCAGCATGCCTTGGGGGGCGAAGCGCTGCTGCAGCCGGGCGATCAGGTTGTCGGCCAGGCGCCGCTTGGTCGGACCGACCGCGCCGGTGTTCCATTCTTCCCCGTCCGGATCGTCGACCGACACGAAGGTCGGCTCGCCGCCGATGGTGACGCGCACGTCGTTGGCCTTCAGATCGCGGTCGAGGGCGTCGCCGAAAGAGTCGATCGCCTGCCACTGCTCGTCGCTGTAGGGCTTGGTGACCCTGGGCGTCTCCAGGATGCGGGTCACCGACATGTCGAAGGAGAAGGTGGTGTCCGCCGGCTCCAGTGCGCCGGAGATCGGCGCTGCCGTTGCCGGCCGCGGGGTACCGGCCAGCGGGATGTGTCCCTCGCCGGCCAGCAGGCCGGAGGTGGGGTCGAGGCCGACCCAGCCGGCGCCGGGCAGGTAGGCCTCGGTCCAGGCGTGCAGGTCGGTGAAGTCCTTGTCGGTCCCGGTCGGTCCGTCCAGCGACTTCACATCGGCGGTGAGCTGGATCAGGTAGCCGGAGACGAAGCGCGCGGCGATGCCCAGGTGGCGCAGGATCTGCACCAGCAGCCAGCCGCTGTCGCGGCAGGAGCCCTTCGCCAGCGACAGGGTCTCTTCCGGGTCCTGCACGCCGGGTTCCATACGGACGACGTAGCCGATGTCCTGCTGCAGGCGCTGGTTGATCCCGACCAGGAAGTCGACCGTGCGGCGCTCGCTCCGGTCGACCTCGGCCAGCCAGGCCTTCAGCAATGGGCCCGGCTCGCTGGTCTCCAGGAAGGGCTCCAGGTCGCGCTTGGTCAGCGCGTCGTAGGTGAAAGGATAGGTCTCGGCCTCCGGCTCCAGGAAGAAGTCGAAGGGGTTGTAGACCGCCATGTCGGCGACCAGGTCGACGGTGACGGAGAAGTGGTCGACCTTTTCCGGAAAGACCAGGCGGGCCAGGTAGTTGCCGTGCGGGTCCTGCTGCCAGTTCAGGAAGTGGCCCTTTGGCTCCACCCGCAAGGAGTAGCTGAGGATGGAGGTCCGGCTGTGCGGCGCCGGGCGCAGGCGCACCACCTGCGGGCCCATGGCGATCGGCCGCTCATAGCGATACTGGGTCGTGTGGTTAAGCGCTACGTGTATGGCCATCTTGGCTGTCCGGGTCTCTCACGTTGCTTCGACTGTGGTAACGAGCCTATGGCCCGACGCTGCGTTGCACAATCTCAGAGTGGAGGAAGGGGCATCTCCCTGACCTCGTCCTCCCCTCCCGCATCGCGACGCAGGCCAGCCACAGTTGAGAGCGCTGAATTTGCCTTGCAAAAGGCCATCCGCCCCGTCAGGAGGGGGGGCGGAGAGACAGAGTTGATCCTTGGTGACGTGATGGACGAGCGGCCCCCCTATCGTGCGCTGACAGCCCTTGCGCTGGCGGCCGCGGCCTACCGGCAGTGGTTCGGCGACTTCCGGTCCTGGCTGACGGCCGCGGCGCTGCCGGTGCTGCTGCTGCTGTTGATCGACTTCGCGCTGCTGCAGACCCTGGCCGAGCAGGCGCCCAACGAGATGGGCTTCGGCGGCGGGCTGACCGGTTTCCTCAGCAACATCGTGAATGCCATCATCTATACCCTCTTCGCGGTCTCCTGGCATCGCCGGATCCTGCTGGGTGAGCCGCCCCGTGCGGTGCCCGCGGTCGGTGCCTATCACGTCCGCTTCCTGTTCTGGGTGATCCTGCTCTTCTTCCTCTCGGGCTTCGTCTTCGTCACCGCCTTCAGCCTGGTGCAGCTTCTCTCGGGCGGCAACAGCCTCTTCCTGATCCCCGGCCTGATCGTGGGGCTGGCGCTGTCGCTCTACTTCTCGGCTCGAGTCTCGGTGATCTATCCGGCGACCGCGCTGGGCGGGCGGATGGGTTTGACGCAGGCCTGGGCCATGACCCGCGGCCAGGCCTGGGCGATCTTCTGGGGCTTCGTGCTGGGCCTGTTGCCTGCCATCCTGCTGCTGCTGGTCCTGCTGCTGGCCTTTGGCCTCTCGCTGGGTGGCCCGCCCCCGCCGGCCGCAGGCGAAGCGGCGAACTTCGACGCGGTCTATCTGACGATGTCCGCGCTGTCGGTGATCGTCGCGCTCTTCATCATCACCCTGTCGGTCGGGATCGCCTCCAATGTCTTCAAGGCGCTGGTGGCGCGGCCTCCGACCAGCTAGGACCCTACCAGCCCAACTTACGAGGACGAGAACGGTGCCGCAGGGATCTCCCTCACTCGGCGTACGCAGTACCCAACTGGCTGGCGCGGCCTTTGCCGCCTGGTTCCGCAATCCGGTCGACTGGATGAAGGCCCTGGCCTTGCCTTTGGCCATCCTCTTCCTGGTCTACTACGGGATCTGGCAGGCCCTGGTCTCGGTGCCCTGGGAGGAGATGAGCAAGGTCGATGACGGCTCCAGCCTGCGCGACACCGCCACCATGGTGGTGCAGATGATCGTGCTGACGCTCTTCGCCGTCTCCTGGCACCGGCTGATCATCCTGGAGGAGAAGCCGCGGCTCTTGCCCGCGGTCGGCGGCCATCACGTCCGCTATCTCCTGTGGCTACTGATCTTCGGCCTGGTCTTCTTCCTCGCCGCCACCATGGTAACGGCACTGGCCGCAGGCTCCCTGGCGAGCGGGTCCATGAGCCTGCAGGCCGGCATCATGGGGGTCGTGGGTTTCTGCCTGCTGCTCTATCTGCTGGCGCGTTTCTCGCCCTTCTTCGCCGCCCTGGCGGTGGGCGAAAGGGTCGGGCCGGCGTCCGCCTGGCGCATGACCAGGGGGCAGGGCATGGCACTCTTCTTCGCCTTCCTCATGGTGCTGCTGCCGGTCTTCTTCCTGGCCGCCTTCCTGGCCGGGGTGGTGGCGAGCGACATCCAGACCAACCAGGTGCAACCCGGCCAGGTCCTGACCTACGAGGAGTTCCGCGAGATCCTGCTGGGTGCCTACTGGATCACCAGCGTGATCTCCGCCGCAATCAGCTTTGCGGCGGGAACCCTGGTGGTCGGGGTGGCCTCTGCTGCCTACAAGGCGCTGCGCTAAAGCAGAGCCGTAGGGCAGGATGACGTCAAACCGAAACGATTTGACGGTATCCTGCTCTAAGCTAGCCCTCCGATCAGAGGTCCAGCGGGCGGACCGAGACGACGATGAAGGTGTGGGTCTCCTCGTCCATCTCCCGGACCGAGACATAGTCGCCCTGATTGAACTGGTGGCTTTCGAAGTGAAAGCCGACCTCGTCCTCCTCCGGATCGCCCTGGACGTCGTAGTGGAAGATCCACTGCGAGCCGCCCGCACCACCGGCACGATGGATCAGGTGGCCGCGCATCGACTCCTCTGTGCCGTGGAAACGGTGCACGGTGCAGCGCTCGCGCGACTTGGCCCAGGACTCCCGGTCGAGCCGGCTCATCGCGTCAAGCGGCGCCACGAACTCGTAGCCGTGACGCCGGTCGCCCTCTGGATGACCCGCGTCGCGGGCCAGTTCCAGTCGGATCAGGTGCAGGTTCTTCATACAGCGTTGCCCCCCTTACGGACTTTAGAGCAGATCGCGATCGGGTTGAATCACCTGATCGCGTGAATCTGCTCTAATTTTCAAACCTGTAGAGCAGGATTCAGACGACAAATCGTTCCGATTTGACGTCATTCCGCTCTAGTGCGCCATGAACAGCGCCAGGTCCTTTGCCTTGATCGCCTCGCGCGTGGCGCCGCCCAGCAGCATCTCGCGCATGCGGCTGTGCCCGTAGGCCCCCATCACGATCATCTCGGCGCCGGCCTTGTGCGCCTCTTCCATCAGCGAGCGCGAGACCGGCCAGTCCTCCGGCTGGTAGCGCCAGGTCGCGGTCTCGATGCCGTGCGCGGTGAGAAGTCCGGCAATGGCACTGGGCTGGGTGACCGCCGGAGCGTCGTCGGTGGCGCCGGAGATCACGATCACCTCCTTGGCGCGCAGGAGCAGCGGCATCGCAAGAGCGATTGCACGGCTGGCCGCGGCCGAGCCGTTCCAGGCCACGGCAATGCGTTTGGGGAACTCGGCCATGCCCGCATTGGGCGCCACCAGGACCGGTCGGCCGCTGTCGAACAGCAGGGCCTCCAGCACCAGGCTGGTCTCGCCCTCGCCGCGGCGGGCCTGGCCCACCACCGTAAGGTCGGCGACCCGAGCGCGCTCGGCCAGGATCTCCTCCTCGGCGCCGACGTCGAGGTCGAGGCCGATGGAGAAGCGCCCGACCGGCGGGGTCTCGCCCTCCGCCAGGGTCGGCAGGCCGCTGTCACCGCAGAGCTCCTGATAGAGCGCGACGGCAGCTTCCTTGGAGGCCTTGGCGCTGGTCTCCAGGTCCTCGGTCAGGCGTGCCGCCATGGCGCCGGTCATGCCCTCGCCCAGCAGCGGGACCGCGCGCGTGGGATCGATCGAGACCTGCTGGAAGCGCAGGCCGGCGCCGAAGGCGGAACCCAGCATGATGGCGGTGGTCGCGGCGGCCCGATCGGCCTGCTGGGCCTCTTCGTCTTTCGCCGACGCACCGCTCAGGTAGCAGACTATGCGTGCGATGGTCATCCTTACTCACTCCACCTTCAGGCTCGCCCCGTCAAGGCGAAGGGAAAGCCTGCATTCCGCCGAAGGTCATTGCCTTGACCTGCATCAAAGTGAAATCGGGGCGCCGGAGCGCCGTCCCATCCGCCTCTATACCACCAAGGTAGAGAGCGGAGGAACGCGATCGCCCGAGGGGCATCCGATCCTGGCCCACCCTCTAGGGGTAGAGGCGCCGGCGCTGCCAGGCCGCTTCGCTCTGCGTGCCCGCCTCGGGCAGGGTATAGCGGACGCGGTCGTGCAGCCGGAAGGGTCCGTCCTTCCAGAACTCGAAGGCCACGGGCGTCACCCGGAAGCCGGACCAGTAGGGCGGCCGCGGGATCGATCCCACCGCGAACTTGGCGGTGTAGAGCGCGACCCGCTTCTCCAGCTCCAGCCGGCCTTCCAGGGCGCGTGACTGCTGGCTGGCCCAGGCACCGATGCGGCTCTGGCGCGGGCGGCTGTCGAAGTAGGCATCGGCCTCCTCGTCGCTCACCTGCGCGACCTCGCCCTCGATCCGGATCTGGCGGCGCAGGCTCTTCCAGTGGAACAGCAAGGCGGCCTTGGGGTGGGCCAGCAGCTCCTGACCCTTGCGGCTCTCATAGTTGGTGTAGAAGACGAAGCCGCCGGTATCGACGCCCTTCAGCAGCACCATGCGCAGCGAGGGCATGCCGTCGGCGCCGACGGTAGCCACCGCCATGCCGGTCGGGTCGTTGATCTCGCTTTCCTTCGCCTCCGCCATCCAGATGTCGAAGAGCCGGAAGGGATCTGGCTCGTCCTCTATCGCTGCCATTGCAGCCTTGCTCCTTTCAGCCCGGGCGAGCGCGCTCCCGCCGACGCGGGTACGAGGTCGCTTTCCGTAGAGTCTTCAATACCCTGGCGCGCAAGTCCAATGTCATGCCGCTTTGACATGGCTTTATCCCGTTTCGCTGGCGCGCCCGGTCGCTCTCCATCCGCCAGAGAGGAGTAGGCAGCCGGCGCAAACTTGCCAAGCCCGAATGCGGTGGCGGCGGACGCGTGTCCGGCAATTCCCAGGGCGCCGAAAAGACGCTAGATTGCGGCTATGCGAGATCCCTATGCCGTGCTCGGCCTCGATGCCACCGCCAGCCCGGCGGCAATCAAGCAGGCCTTCCGCCTGCGAGCGAAGGCCTTGCACCCCGATGCCAACCCCGGCGACCCGGTCGCTGCCGCCGCCTTCCGCGAGCTGACCGAGGCCTATGCGCTCTTGAGCGACCCGGCGTTGCGCTCGGAGGTCGATGCCGATCTCGGCCGTGGCGCGCCCGGTCGTGGAGAGCGCGACAGGCAGGACCGCGGCGGGTCTGCAGCCGCGTCGGACCCGGTGCGTGAGATGTGGCCGGACCGCGAGCAGGCTGGATGGCGCCCGACCGACCCGGACTTCCCCTACCGCGAGGCCTGGGAGGCGGAAGCCAACCGCCTGCACGTGGCGCCGCCTTTCCCTGGCCACTGGCCGGAGGAACCCTGGACCGCGATGGAGGCCGCCGGGCTCGACCCCGACCAGCAGGCCGTGGGCGAGGGCGGGATGGCGGCCAATTTCTCCGAATACTTCGACGAGGCCGACGCGGGGCCGGGGCCGGACCTCTTCGACGAGCTCTATGCCAGCCCCGATCTGGGCCGCAAGCAGAGCCGCAAGGCGCGCCGCCACGAGGCGCTGGACCAGCACTACACCGCGACCATCCCCTTCATGCTCGCCGCGCGCGGCGGCCATCACCGCCTGATCCTGGCCAGCGACCGCGACCTCAGGGTGCCGATTCCGGCCGGGGCGGAGGAGGGGCAGGTCCTGCGCTTCGCCGGGCTGGGCTCGGCCAATCCCAGTGGCGGCGAGGCCGGCGATGCGCTGATCACCCTTCGGATCGCGTCGCACCCCCTGTTCCGGCGCGACGGCGCGACCCTGCTGCTCGAGGTTCCGATCGACCTGAAGGAGGCAACCCTGGGGGGCTCCGTCCGGGTTCCCACCCTGACCGGCAGCGTCGTCGCCAAGCTGCCGCCGGGTCTGGGTGCCAGGGCCAAGCTGCGTCTCAGCGGCCGGGGGCTGCCGCTGCAGCCCGGCGACAGCGCGGGGCCGCGCGGCGACATGGTGCTGGAGTTGCGCCTGGTGCTGCCGAAGGAGCCGGATCCCGACCTGCTGACCTTCCTGGAACAGTGGCATCCCAAGGAGCAGCCGCGCGAGGCGAGCGGCTTCGAGCGCTTCCTGGAACGCAGACGTGCCGCAGGCGGTCTCGGCCCGAACGACGATGAGTAGCCGCTTGGGCAAATAACAGTGAAAGCTTGTGAAATCCGCGCGCAGTCACGGCTTTTCTTGCAGCCCAGGGGCTTTGGTGTAGGATGCCGCGCCTGACGGAAAGTCCCCCCAGCGCCTGACGAGTCGCTGCGCGGCGGGGCGATAGAACCGGGTACGAAGGATATAGAGAGCAAGATGACTGAGCCAGCAGCCAAGCCCGTGGCAAAGACCGGAAATCTCTTGGCGGGCAAGCGCGGCCTGATCATGGGCGTCGCCAACGATCGCTCGATCGCCTGGGGCATCGCCTCGGCCGCAGCCGCGCAGGGCGCGGAGCTGGCCTTCACCTTCCTGGGCGAGCCTTTGGAGCGGCGGGTGCGCCCGCTGGCGGCCGCGCTGGGCTCGGAGCTGGTGATTCCCTGCGACGTGCAGGAGGAGGACTCCATCGACCAGGCCTTCGCCCTGTTGCGTGAGCACTGGGATCGGCTGGATTTCGTGGTCCATGCTATCGCCTTTGCCGACAAGGACGAATTGAAGGGCAAGTACCTGCAGACCAGCCGCCAGAACTTCGCGCTGGCGCTCGACATCTCCTGCTATTCGCTGACCGCGGTGGCCCAGCGTGCGGTGCCGATGATGACCGAGGGCGGCAGCCTGCTGACCCTGACCTACTACGGCGCCGAGCGGGTGATGCCGCACTACAACGTCATGGGCGTGGCCAAGGCGGCGCTGGAGGCCTCGGTGCGCTATCTGGCGGCCGACCTGGGCGACCAGAACATCCGGGTGAACGCGCTCTCGGCCGGGCCGATCAAGACCCTGGCGGCCAGCGGCATCGGCGACTTCCGCCATATCCTGAAGTGGAACGAGCTGAATGCGCCCCTGCGCAAGAACGTGTCGCTGCAGGACATCGGCGGGGCCGGCCTCTACCTTCTGTCCGAGCTCTCCGGCGGCGTCACCGGCGAGGTGCATCACGTCGACGGCGGCTACCATGTCGTTGGCATGATGAACGTCGATCAGGCCAAGGAACTGGCCAAGATGCTGGACGACTTCAAGCCGCAGGGCAGCTAGCAGGTCGAGCATGGCCGGCAACAGCTTCGGCGAGGCCTTTCGCTTCACCACCTGGGGGGAAAGCCACGGGCCGGCACTCGGCTGCGTGATCGACGGCGTGCCGCCGCTGATCCCGCTGGACGAGGGTCGGATCCAGCCCTATCTGGACCGGCGACGGCCGGGCCAGAGCCGCTACACGACTCAGCGCCGTGAGCCCGACCAGGTGGAGATCCTCTCCGGCGTGTTCGAGGGCAAGACCACCGGCACGCCGATCCAGCTGCTGATCCGCAACCAGGATCAGCGCAGCAAGGACTATGGCGAGATCGCCGGCAAGTTCCGGCCGGGACATGCCGACTATACCTACTGGGCCAAGTACGGCATCCGCGACTACCGCGGCGGCGGGCGCTCCAGTGCGCGCGAGACCGCGGCCAGGGTCGCCGCCGGCGCGGTCGCGCGGGCGACCATCGAGCATCTGCGCGGACCCGGCGCGGTCACCCTGCGCGGTGCGCTGGTGCAGATGGGGCCGCACCGGGTCGACCGTGGCCGCTGGGACTGGGCCGAGGTCGAGCGCAACCCCTTCTTCTGCCCCGATGCCGAGGCGGCCGCGGCCTGGGCCGACTACCTGGACGGCCTGCGCAAGGCAGGCAGCTCCATCGGCGCGGTGATCGAGGTGGTGGCCGAGGGCCTGCCGCCAGGCCTGGGCGAGCCGCTC
Organism: Rhodospirillaceae bacterium N.6G; assembly: GCA_046233115.1. GTDB lineage: Bacteria > Pseudomonadota > Alphaproteobacteria > Kiloniellales > JACOMY01 > JACOMY01. Next base: position 215,980 of record JBJXHM010000007.1, read on the forward strand.
TACGATAAGCTGGACGCCGACCTGGCCAAGGCGATGATGTCGATCAACGCCGTGAAGGGAGTGGAGATCGGCGCCGGCTTCGCTTCGGCCGCACTGACCGGCGAGGAGAATGCCGACGAGATGCGGCTGGCCGAGGAGGGGCGGCCGCAGTTCCTCTCCAACCACGCCGGCGGTGTGCTGGGTGGCCTCTCCACCGGGCAGGACGTCGTGGTGCGCTTCGCGGTCAAGCCGACCTCCTCGATCCTGACGCCGCGGCGTACCATCACCACCGACATGGACGAGACCGAGATCGTCACCAAGGGGCGCCACGACCCCTGCGTCGGCATCCGCGCTGTACCGGTAGGCGAGGCCATGATGGCCATCGTCATCGCCGACCACCTGCTGCGCCATCGCGGCCAGATAGGTTAGGGCCCCGGCGGCGCTCGCCAGCGATGTGGAGCGTCGAAACTCTTGCCCTGCTGGCCGCCATCTTCCTGCTGGCGGGCTGCGTGAAGGGGATCGTCGGCCTGGGTCTGCCGACCGTCTCGCTGGCGCTGATGACCATCCCCTTCGGTCTGCCAACGGCGATGGCCCTGCTGCTCTTCCCCTCCTTGGTGACCAACATCTGGCAGGCCTTCGCCGGTGGCGGGGTCGGTAGAGTGCTGGCGCGGACCTGGAGCCTGCTGCTGCCGGCAGGCCTCTTCATCCCGCTGGGCGCGCTGGTCCTGCGCGGCGGCGACCTGGGTCTGCTGACCGCCCTCCTGGGTGGCCTGCTGCTGCTCTACGCCGGGCTGGGGCTGCTCAAGGTCAGGCTCGCGATCGGGCCGCGCCAGCAGCGCTGGGCGGCGCCGCTCTGCGGCATCGCCAATGGCCTGCTGACCGGTATGACCGGCTCCTTCGTGGTGCCGGGCGTGCTCTACCTGCAGTCCATCGGGCTGGAACGCGACCGTCTGATCCAGGCTATGGGACTGCTCTTCACCCTCTCGACCCTGGGCCTGGGCGTCTCGCTTGGCGGCCTCGACCTGCTGTCGGAGGACCTGGCGCTGCTGTCTGCGGTCGCCGTGCTGCCGGCGCTGCTCGGCATGAGCCTGGGCCAGGCGCTGCGCCGGCGTATCTCGGAGGCGCTCTTCCGCAGGCTGCTGTTCGCTGCCCTTCTGGTCCTCGGCATCGGGCTGATCGTCTGAAGCGTCGATCCCGGTCGGTCGCGGTGCTGCCGTCGCAGGGTTGTGTCACTGCGTCACCTGACACAGCCCTGCGACAGGACGTCCGTGCATCTGCAACAGGACGATACGTTTAGGACATTGATTTAAAAGGATTTCATTTCTTGGCATGAGACTTGCTTGTTAGAGGGCAAGGCCGTGGCGCCAATGACCCGGCCAGGACGCTGCAACAAGGGAGATCGCATGAGCCCGGGGAAGAGACATGCTGGCGAGGCAAGGGAACTGGCCGACGTGCAGGCGGCCTTCCGCTTCACCATGCGGGCCTGTGCGGCCACGGTGGCACTGATCACCACGGCCGACGATGACGGCACCTGGTATGGACTGGCGGCCTCGTCGGTCAGCTCGCTGTCGATGGACCCGCCCTCGGTGCTGGTCGCGATCAACCGGGATTCGCTTTCCCACGATGTGATCGTGCGTCGCGCTGTCTTCGGCGTGAACTTCCTGCGCAGCCACCAGAAGGACATCGTGGCGACCTTCGCCAGCAAGGCCGACCGGGCCGCCCGCTTCGAGATCGAGGGGTGGCACAGCGGTCACGACGGCTTGCCCTACTACGAGCATGCGCTTGCCAACCTCTTTTGCTCGGTCGAGCGCAGGGTGGAGTACGGGACCCACACCGTCTTCATCGGCCTGGTCAACCACGTTCTGGTCGAGGACCACGACCGGCCCGATCCGCTGATCTGGCTGAACGGCAAGGCCTCGCGCGTGGTCCTGGACTGATGCGCGCCCGGCCTGATGCGGCGTCGGCGCCGCCTTTTCCCAACCCTTCACCCGCGCCCGAACGACGGTGCACCCCCTAAAGAGCTACTGACCGGAGAGGAGACGTTTCATGAAGATTGGTCTGTTCCAGATGCCGCTGCACCCGCCGCATCGCCCGCTGCACGAGACCCTGCAGGAGGACGGCGACAAGATCGTCTACGCCGACGAGCTGGGCTTTGACGAGGCCTGGGTCGGCGAGCACTTCTCGGCCACCACGGAACCGATCGCCTCGCCGATGATGTTCATGGCCTCGCTGCTGCCGCGCACCAAGAACATCAAGTTCGCGACCGGCGTCGTTGCCCTGCCGAATCACCATCCCGCCATCGTCGCCGGCGAGGCCGCGCTCTTCGACCATCTCTCGAAAGGGCGCTTCATCTTCGGCATCGGCACCGGCGGGCTCGCCAGCGACTTCGAGCTCTTCGGCAATGCCGACGCCACCATCCGCAACGAGCGCATGGCGGAATCCTTCAAGACCATCCTGAAGATCTGGTCGCAGGATCCGCCCTACGAGATCGTCGGCAAGCACTGGACGGTGAAGATCACCGACTCGGTGGTGCCGGAACTGGGCGTCGGCTTCATGGGCAAGCCCTACCAGAAGCCCTTCCCGCCGATCGCGCTCTCCTCCATGTCGCCAAACTCCAGCACGGTCAGCTTCGCGGCCAAGCAGGGCTGGCGCCCGGTCTCGGCCAACTTCGCGCCGGAGAGCACGGTGATCAGCCACTGGGTCAAGTACTGCGAGGGCTGCGAGGCGGCCAACCGGCCGGCGACCGGCGAGGACTGGACCGTCGCCCGCAACATCCTGGTCGCCGAGAGCGATGCCCAGGCGGAGGACTGGCTGCTCGATCCCGAGGGCAGCAATTACTACTACTTCAAGTACCTCTGGGAGGTCCTGAGCCGCGTCGACTACACCGCGGTGATGAAGCCGGACCCGCAGATGGCGGACAAGGACGTCACCGTCGAAGACCTGATCAAGGCCATCTGCCTCTACGGTTCCTCCGCCACGGTCGCCGAGAAGATCGTCGAGTTGCGGCGCCGGTCCGGCCCCTTCGGCACCCTGTTGATGGCCTCGATGGACTGCAGCGGCAAGAACAAGGATCGCGAGTACAGCACCATGCGGCGGCTGGCCGAAGAGGTCATGCCGACGGTGCGCAAGGCGGCCTAACCAAGAATCCTGGTGCGCAACCAACGAGTAAAGGGAGGAAACACCATGTTCGATCTGTCCAAGAAGGCCAGGGGCGGTCTTCTCACCGCCGCGGCCCTGGCCCTCAGTCTCTCGACCGCGGCACCGGTGCAGGCGGCCGATGCCTTCTTGCCGGAATGCTACCGGCCGGCCTCGCCCGACACGGCGATGCTGACGACCGAGGCCAAGGAAGGTCCCTATCGGGTCGCCCTGGTGAACGGCTTCTTCGGCATTCCCTGGCGTACCCAGATGATCCAGAGCCTGAAAGCCTGGGCCAATCGTCCGGAGAACGCCAAGGACATCGAAGAGCTGCGCATCGTCTCGGTGGGCAACGATGTCGCCGCCCAGATCGCCGCGATCGACAACTTCATCCAGGTCGGCTTCGACGCGATCATCTTCATTGCGGTGAATCCCAGCGCCTTCAACGCCGTCATCCGTCGCGCCGAGCAGTCCGGTGTCCTGCTGGTCTCCTTCGACAACACTGTCGATAGCGAGCGGATCGTCGGCATCCAGCCGAGCCAGATCGAGCTGGAGGGCATCAAGGCCCAGGGCGTCATCGACCAGATGGGCGACGAGAAGAAGGGCAAGGTCGTGGAGATCCGCGGTGTGCAGGGCAACGCCACCGACCGTGACCGCCACATCGGCGCCCGCAAGATCCTGGATCAGTACCCCGACATCGAGGTGATCGAGGTGGTGGGTAACTGGGATCAGGGCACCGCGCAGAAGCTGGTCTCCGACCTGGTCGCCACTCACGGCGAGATCGCCGGCGTGGTCGCCCAGCATGGTGCGGCCGGTGCGGTGAACGGCCTGGTCGCGACCGGCCACAAGCCGGTTCCGGTCGGCGGCGACGGCGAGAACAGCTTCCGCCTGGCTCTGCTGAACAACAACGTGCCGGGCGTCTCGGTCGAGGGCTCGCCGGGCATGTCGGCGATCGCCATGCAGGCGGCCATCGCCATGCTGAAGGGGGCCGCGATCCCGGAATCGGTGCACCTGCCGATCACTCCGGTCTACTCCAAGGACCTGAAGCCCGGCGAGAACGTCTTCCCCGATGTCTCGCCCAGCTTCAACACCGTGACGGGCTACGCCGAGTGCGAGGTGCTTTTCACGCCTGAGGAGCTGAGCGTCCAGACGCCCGAAAACATGTAACCGCCGACTTCCCGAGGGAGGCGTGCAGCGGTCCGACCCCGCCTGCACGGCACCCCGGGATGACGCGGAGCGAACGAAAACAACAAGGGGGAGGCGGACCATGGCAGAGCAGGCCTATCTTCGCTTGCGCGGCGTCTCGAAGAGCTACGGGGCGATCAAGGCGCTGTCGAAGGTCGACCTCGATATCGGGAAGGCGACGATCCACGCCATCCTGGGTGAAAACGGTGCCGGCAAATCGACCCTGATCAAGATCCTGGCGGGGGTGACCGAGGCCGACGAGGGCACCATCGAACTGGAAGGCAAGACGCTCGCGCTCAAGAGCCCGCACGAGGCGACCGAGGCGGGCGTGGTCTGCGTCTTCCAGGAGCTATCGCTGGTCCCGCACCTGACGGTGGCCGAGAACATCTCGCTGTCCGCGCCGCCGGTCACGCGTGCCGGATTCCTGCGCCGGGGGGCCGCGCGGGAGGTCGCGCGCGAGATGCTGACCCGCATGGGCTGCTCGCCGATCGACCTGGACGCGCGCTGCGCCGACCTGCCGCTGGCCAAGCAGCAGCTGGTCGAGATCGCCAAGGCGCTCTATCTCCAGCCCAAGGTGCTGATCCTCGACGAGGCGACCTCGGCCCTGGCGTCGGAGGACGTGCGCCACCTCTTCGACCTGCTGCGGCGGCTGAAGGCGGCGGGCGTCACCATCCTTTTCGTCTCCCATCGCATGCGCGAGATCGAGGAGATCGCCGATAACTGCTCGATCCTGCGCAACGGCGAGCATGTCGAGACCTTCGAGGCCGGCAGCCGCGACCGCGACGAGCAGATCCGCATGATGATCGGCCGCTCGATCCAGCAGATCTATCCGCAAAAGCCGCCGGCCGACTTCTCCAGCGAGCCACGGCTCTCGCTGCGCGACCTCTCCTGGGGCAAGGCCTTCTCCGGCATCAGCTTCGACCTCAGGCCTGGCCAGATCGTCGGCCTCGGCGGTCTCGACGGACAGGGGCAGAACGAGTTGCTGCTGGCGCTCTTTGGTGTGCTCCGGGGCGTGGCCGGCGAGCTCCGGCTGGAGGGCAAGGCCTTCCGCCCGCAGCCGCCGAGCCGGGCCAAGAAGCTTGCTTCGGCCCTGGCCCTGGTCCCGGAGGAGCGCAAGACCGAAGGGGTGCTGATCGAGATGTCGATCAGGGACAACCTGACCCTGTCGGCCCTGCCCAAGCTCTGCCACGGCGGCCTGATCCAGCAGCAGCAGGAGCGCGCATTGCTGGAGCGGCTGGTGCAGCGGCTGCAGATCCGCGCCCCTGACCTGGACCTGCCGGTTTGGTCGCTCTCGGGCGGCAACCAGCAGAAGGTGGCGATCGCCAAGTGGATCGCGATCGCGCCCAAGGTCCTGTTGCTGAACGACCCGACCCGCGGCGTCGACGTCGGTACCAAGCAGCAGATCTACCTGCTGCTGCGCGAGCTGGCGGCCGAGGGGCTCTCGATCCTGTTCTATTCGACGGACTACGACGAGCTGATCGGGCTCTGCGACGAGGTCCATGTCTTCTACGGCGGGCGCATCGGCGCCTCCTTGTCCGGCGACAGCCTGGACGAGGAGAGTCTGCTGCACGCGACGATGGGCGGGCGCAGATCCGGCACCGCCACCGTGGAAGGAGCACTGCAATGACGGCGGCAAAGCTGCTGCGGGCGGACCGGGTTCAGACCGGTGTCGCCTGGCTCGTGCTGGTGCTGCTGGTGATCGCCTATTTCTGGGTGCATCCCCGCGGCATGACCAGCGCCACGCTCACCATCTGGTCGAACCAGATCTTCGTGCTGGCGGTGCTGGCGGTCGGCCAGGCCATCGTCGTCTTCACCCGCAGCCTGGATCTCTCGATCGGCTCGGTGCTGGCGCTCTCCAACTGCGTCGCCGCGCGGCTGGTGAACGGAAGCTGGGGCGAGATCATCCTCGGCATCATCGCGGTTCTGGCGGTGGGGGCGCTCTGCGGCCTGGTGAACGGCCTGGTCGTGGTCTACGGCCGGGTGCAGGCGATCATCGCCACCTTGGCCACCGGCGCCATCTTCACCGGCTTGGCCCTGTTGGTGCTGCCGATCCCCGGCGGCGAGGTCAGCTTCGATCTCAGCGACCTCTTGACCATGACAATCTTCGGGGTGATCCCCACCTCGCTGGTGCTGCTGGTCGCCTGCGTCGGCCTGTTCTGGGGGACGATCCGGACGCGGCCGCTGGGGCGCTCCATCCTGGCGGTGGGCTCCAGCGAGCACTCGGCCTACATGTCGGGTCTGCCGATCCAGCGGGCGCGGGTGGCGGCCTTCGTGCTGGCCGGTCTCTTCTCCTCGATCGGCGGCCTCTTCCTCGGGCTGCAGACCCTGAGCGGCGACCCCAACGGCGGCCTGCCCTACACCCTGAACGCGGTGGCGGCGGCCGTCATCGGCGGGGTCGCGCTCTCCGGCGGACAGGGCTCGGCTGCGGCGGCGGTGGCCGGTGCCATGGTGCTGCAGACCATCAGCGCGCTGCTCTTCTTCACCGAGGTGGCGCCTCTGGCGCAGCCGGCGGTGCAGGGCTGCGTCCTGGCCCTCGCGGTCTCGGTGGGCGGCATCGCGACCCTGAAGAACCGCAACCGGCTGGATGTCTTCTGATGGCAACGCTCGCCCGCAAGCTCAACGTCGACAGCGCGACGCTGACCGTCTTCACCTTGCTGATCGTCGGCCTGCTCGTCACCTCCACGGTCTTCTCGCAGTTCCTCTCGCCCCGCTTCCTGCTGCAGCAGGTGCATGTCGCCTCGGTGCTGGGCATCTCGGTCGTGGGGCTCTTCGTGGTGATCCTGCTGGGCCGGATCGACCTCTCCGCGCCCTGGACCATGACCGCCGCAGCGGTCACCGCGACCTCGATCACCAGCGGGCCCTTCGCCGGCGACATGTCGCTGCTGGTGGGGCTGGGGATCGGGGCGGGCATCGGCCTGGTGAACGGGGTGGGCGTGGCCCTGCTGCGTATCCCCTCGATCATCTGGACCCTGGCGATCGACACCATCGTGCGCGGCATCATCGTCTATCGAACGGCGCAGTCGATGCCGAACTCCCAGCCCTCCGATCTGATCACCGCGCTCGGCCAGGGCATGGTGGTCGGCAGTCTGGCCTGGGCGGTGGTGGTTTGGGTGGCGATCTCGCTGCTGCTGTCCTTCGCCTTGCGCCGCTCCGTCTTCGGGCGCTTCGTCTACGCCGTGGGCTCGAACGAGAAGGCAGCCTACCTCTCCGGCGTGCCGACCCATGCGGTGGTGATCGGCGCCTTCGTGCTGTCCGGAGTCTGCAACGCGCTGGCCGGCCTGATGCTGGCGGGCTACTCCGGCCAGGCCTACCTGAACATGGGCAGCCCCTACCTGCTGCCGGCGATCGCCGCGGTGGTGATCGGCGGGGCCAGCATCCTGGGCGGCAAGGGCACCTACCTCGGCGCCTTCGGCGGGGTGTTGCTCATCACCTTCCTGACCAGCCTGCTGTCGGTGCTGCAGGTGCCGGAATCGCTGCGCCAGATCATCTTCGGCGTGATCATCCTGGGCATGGTCATCGCCTACAGCCGCAAGGAGGGCGGGCGAGCGTAAGCTCGTCCGGCCCTAGCCTGAAGAGGACCCAAAGATGCTGATGGACCCCAACGAAGCCTTCAACAGCCTGCTGGCGGTCTGCGGCCGTCCGGCCACCGCCGCCCACCTGCGCGTCGAGGAGGCAATCGCCAGGATCGCCCGCGGCGAGCTGGTGGTGGTGCTGGACGACGCGGGCCGGGAAAACGAGGGCGACCTGATCGGCGCCGCCGACCTGATGACCCCGGCCCGCATTGCCTTCATGGTGAACCACACCACCGGGATCCTCTGCGTGGCGCTGGACGCCAGCCGGGCCGACGCCCTGGCGCTGCCGCCGATGGTCAGTGACAACGCCGATCCGCACGGCACCGCCTTCACCGTTACTTGCGACGCGCTGGGGACCGGCACCGGCGTCTCGGCCGAGGCGCGGGCGCGGACCATCAACCTGCTGGGCGCCCGCGACAGCCTCGCCGCCGACTTCCGCCGGCCGGGCCATGTCTTTCCCCTGCGCGCGCGCCGCGGCGGCGTGATCGAGCGGCCCGGCCACACCGAGGCGGCCTATGACCTGGCGCGGCTGGCCCGGCGCAGTCCGGTCGGGGTGCTGTCCGAACTGGTCAATTCCGACGGCAGCATGATGCGGGGCTGGCAGCTGGACCGCTTCGCCTGCGAGCATGGGCTGCTGGCGATCTCCGTCGCCGACCTCATCGACTGGCGCATCGCGCGCGAAGCGGCCTGGCACGGCTGCGAGCCCGTGACGGCGGAGTCGCCGCCGATGCAGTCGACCGGGGTTTCCGACTGAAGAGTGGCCGACTGAACAAGTGCGCGACAAGACCGAGGGAAGAGAGGGAAGCCATGAAGAACGAGAAGACGGCACTGGTGCTCGGCGCCATGGGCATCATCGGCCGCAACGTGGTCGAACACCTGAGCGGCCAGGAGGGCTGGCGGGTCAAGGCGGTCTCGCGCCGGCCGCTGAACTACCAGGCCGATGCCGAGCACCGTTCGCTCGACCTTTTGGACCCGGACCAGCTTCGCGACGCCAGGCCCTGGCTCGCCGACGTCGACCGCATCTACTTCGCCGCCTACCAGGAGAAGGCCGATCCGGTCGAGGCCTGCGAGGTCAACCTGGCGCTGCTGCAGAACACGGTGGAGGTGGTGCAGCAGGTCTCGCCGGACTTCCGCCACATCGTCTTCTGCCAGGGCGGTAAGGTCTACGGCGCCCACCTCGGGATCTATCGCTCGCCGGCCAAGGAAAGCCAGGCCCGCCATTTCCCGCCGAACTTCTACTTCGACCAGGAGGACTACCTGCGCGACGCCTCCAAGGGGAAGGACTGGAGCTGGACCGCGCTGCGTCCCGACATCGTCATGGGCTTCGCCGTCGGCAACCCGATGAACCTGGGCAACCTGATCGCCACCTACGCCTCGATCTCCAAGGCGCTGGGCCTGCCGCTGCGCTTCCCCGGTACCCCCAAGGCCTACGAGATCCTGGTGAACGTCACCGACGCCCGGTTGCTCGCCCGCGCCATGGAGTGGGCGGCGACCAACGAGATCGCCTGGGGCGAGTGCTATAACATCACCAATGGCGACATCTTTCGCTGGAAGCATGCCTTCCCGGAGATCGCCCGGCATTTCGGCATCGACTGCGACGAGCCGCAGACCATCTCGCTGGCCGACCACTTCGCCGGCCTGGGGCCGGTCTGGGAGCGGATCGCAGCGGAGCACGGGCTGCAGCCCTTTACCCTGGATCAGCTCGCCACCGGCCCCTTCGGCGACTTCATCTTCAACGTCGAGTACGATGCCGTGCTGGACGTGAACAAGGCCCGCCGCCACGGCTTCCACGAGCTCACCCTGGACAGCGTCGAGGAGATGCTGGCGCTCTTCAGCCGGCTGCGGGCGCAGAAGATCAGTCTCTAGGGGGCGGTTTGCGGGAAGCTGGTGATGCCCAGAAGGTCTTGAAAGATCCTCCGGTCAAGCTGGAGGATAACAACATGTTGATATTTAGGATTTATTGTCGTCCTTCGGCTTGACCGAATGACCACTTTCCCTTTGCGGTGGAGTTACCGTGGCGCGCAGCCGCTCGACGCTGCTCCGCTAGCAAGCTGTCCGAAAGCGCGTCGCTCAGACCATCCCTTCCCGGTCAAGCCCCAGACGCCGCATCTTGCGATAGAGGGTGGAGCGCGAGGTGCCGAGGTAGCGTGCGGCCTCGGTGACGTTCCAGTCGTGGCGCTCCAGCGCGGAGCGGACAAGGTTCTCCTCCGCCGGGCGCGGGCTGTGCTGGCTCTCGCCGGCACGTCCGCTGACCGCCTGCACCAGGGCCGGCGGCAGGTCCTTGACCTTCAAGGTGGCACTGTCGCTGACCGCACAGGCGTAACGCGCGGCATGGCGCAGCTCCCGCAGGTTTCCGGGCCAGAGATGGGCGCTAAGAATGGCGCGTGCCGCCTCATCGAGCTTGAGCGGGCCGCGGCCGTGGTGCGCGTTCTCTTCGGCGAAGACAGACTCGATCAGGGTCAGGCGATCCTGACGACTACGTAGCGGCTGGAGCTGGATCACCGTGCCGTTCAGGCGGTGGAAGAGGTCCTCGCGGAAGCTGCCTTCCTCGACCATGGCGGCAATGTTCCGAAGGCTGGCGGAGATCACTGCCACGTCGACCTTGATGCGTTCGTTGCTGCCCAGCGGCGTGAACTCGCCGTCAGACAGCACGTGCAGCAGGCGCGTCTGCATCTCCAGCGGCATGTCGCCGATCTCGTCGAGGAAGAGCACGCCGCCGTCGGCATCCAGCAGGCGCCCGCGCGCGCCTTCCTTGGCGGCCCCGGTGAAGGCGCCGGGGCGGTAGCCGAAGAGTTCGCTCTCGATCAGCGGCTGCGGGATGGCGGCGCAGTTGAGCGAGACGAAGCGCGCCGACGCACGGCCGCTCTGTTCATAGAGATAGCGTGCAAAGGCACTTTTTCCTGTGCCGGTCTCGCCCTGCAGCAGCACCGGGATCCCACGCTCGATCAGGCGGCCGGCCAGCTTGGCCTGTTCGGCAAGCCAGGGGTCGTCGACGCGCTGCCACTGCGTGTCCTGGGCGGCCGCCGCTCGGCGAGGTGCCGGCTCGGCCTTCTCGACCAGACTGTCCTTGCGGGTTGCGGTGGCGACGATCGTGCGCCGCGGTTGGCGCGAATCGATCCGCGCGAAGATCTCACCACCCTGCCGTCCGGCAACCCGGATTAGGCGCGGCGCGCTGTCCTCTTCCAGCGGTTCCTCGGCCAGGAAGAGATCGGAATAGGAGGCGCCGATCAGCTCCTCCATCGGCCGGCGGGTGAGCGCCAGCGCGGCATTGGAGGCATCGACGATGCGGTCGCCGGCATCAACCGCGATGCGCACCTCGCTCGCCAGGTCGATGTAGTCCTGGTCGCGCGACAACCTGAGGATGCGGCAATCGGCATTGCGCACCGCGAAGTAGCCGTTCTCGATGCGCTGCGCCGAGCGCGAGACGATGCTGCGCAAGATGCGCTGGCTGGCCCGATCGCTCGGCCGGTCGGTGGTGACGTTCAACACGCAGAGGAGCTGGGCGTGGTGGCCGAAGATCGGCGCCACCGTGCAGGTCAGCTTCTCCGCAAAGTCTCCGAAATGGTCCTCGGCGACCACCGAGATCGGCTTGCGGGTCTTGATGCAGGTGCCGATGCCATTGGTGCCCTGGCTCTCCTCATTCCAGACCGAGCCGGGAAGCACGCCATAGCTGCGCATGCGCGAGAGCATATGCTCGTCGCAGCGGTAGAGCAGCTTGACCCCGTCGGCGCTGGCCAGCGAGACCAGGTAGTCGTTGTCGGCGAGCCGCATGAAGAGGCGTTTGATCTCCGCCTCGGCCATCCGGACCATGCGGTCCAGCGGCTGCAGATGCGCGCGCATTTCGGCGCTGGAGATCACGTCGGGAGGCGCCAGGCGGTCCGGCTGCAGGTGGTATTCCTCCAGGCAACGGCGCCAGGACCGCAGGATGCTGGCGTTCACGTCGACCGGCTTGGCTGCCTCGACGGCGGCGACCACTCTGCTACAGTGTTCTGCCCCCATGATTGTCGATTTCCTCGCCCGTTTCCTCCGCGGCCCTTCTTGTCGATCCTTTTGGATCGCTTGGCCTTTCCGACCGGGGCGGCGGGTGATCCGCACCGATGGTTTCCTAACCTTTCACTCGTATCAAGCGCTCACCCGTCCCGTCAAGGGACGCAGCCGCTTCCCGCTCCGCCCGTGCCAGCCGGGGCCCCCTTGGGCCGCCCGTTGGATTGACTTTGCGCAGGTAAACCTGCTGGTTTCTGCTGGTTGGAACCGTTTTCGCATGCGGCTGGTGAAGCATTGTTGCCGTTTGTTGGACTGGTATGCAGTCAGGGGTGGGAAATGTTGGGAACAAGCGGCGACGACACCCTGACGGCAACGGACGCTGTCTTCGCACTCTATGGCTTGACCGGGGCCGACACACTCTTCGCGTTGGGAGAGGGGCGCAGTCTCTTCGGCGGTGCGGGCGCGGATTCCCTGCGCGGAGACAGCGGTGACGACCGCCTCTACGGCGATGACGGCGACGACCAGCGCTTCTACGGCGGGTCGGGTGCCGATCTCCTGTTCGGTGGCAGCGGGTCGGATAGTTCGCTCAACGCCCGCTCCGGAGACAATCGTGTCTATGGAGGCAGCGGCGATGACAGTTTCCTCGTCGCGCGCGACGGTCAGAACCTGATTTTCGGCGGCGAGGGCGACGACTATGGGCTGATAGCCGCCAGCGGCCTGGACACGATCTGGGGCGGCAGCGGCGCCGACAGGCTGTTGATCGGCGGTGCCGACGACGACACGCTCTACGGCGGCAGCGGTGCCGATACCTCTTTGATCGGCGGTCCGGACAACGACACCCTCTTCGGCGGCGAGGGCGACGACAGCCACTTCGGCAGCAGCTCCGACAGCGACGATATCTTCGGCGGTGGCGATGACGTCATCTACGGCGGAGCGGGCGACGACGGCTCTCCCCTCGGCTTGATCGGCGGATTTCACGGCGGTGGCGGAAGCGACCGTATCTTTGGCGATACCGGCAAGGACCGGCGCTTCTACGGCGGCTCCGGCGGCGACCGGGTCTATGGCGGCAGCGGCAGCGACGGGCAGCTCTACGGCGGCAGCGGCGCAGATTCGCTCTATGGCGGCGAGGGCGTCGACAGCCTCCTCATCGGTGACGAGGGTGACGACAGTCTCTTCGGGGACAGCGGTAGCGACTATGGTTTCGTCGGCGGCATCGGTACCGACCGGCTCTACGGCGGCAGCGGCGCCGACAGCGTCTTGGTCGGGGGATCGGGGTCGGATTCTCTCTTCGGCGGACTGGCCGACGACAGCCTTCTCATCGGTGAATCCGGTAACGACTATCTCTATGGCGGCGCTGGCACCGACCGCGGTCTCTTTGGCCTGTCCGGCCGTGATCGGGTCTGGGGTGGGGCCGGTGACGACACCAGCCTGGTGGGGCATGACGACCGCGACAGCCTCTGGGGCGATCAGGGCGACGACCGCATCATCGACGGCCGCAGCGGCGAGGACAGCCTGTGGGGCGGCAGCGGCGCAGACAGCAGTCTGCTGGGCGGCGAGGGCGACGACCTGGTCTATGGCGGCAGCGGCGACGACGGCCTGATCTACGGTGGCGCGGGCAGTGACAGGCTCTATGGCGGTCGCGGCAGCGATAGGGATCTGTTCGGAGGCTCGGGCAGTGATCGCCTGCGCGGCGAGGCCGGCGACGACGGCCTGGCCGGAGACAGCGGGGTGGATACGCTGTTCGGCGGCGACGGCAAGGACCTGCTCTACGGCGGCGACGGCAACGATCGCCTGGGCGGCGGCAGCGGCAGCGACAGGCTCTACGCCGGCACCGGTTCGGACCGGCTGAACGGCGGCAGCGGCGTGGACACGGCTGCAGGCGGACGCGCCAACGACACCTTGTATCGTCGACAGCGCCGGCGACCTGGTCCTGGAGACGGCGAGTGGCGGGGCGGAGGACGTGCTGCGCTCCGACGCGCTGGCCTATACCCTGGGTACAGGGGCCGAGGGCTTCATCGAACGGGCCAACATCAACCGCGCTGCGGGGGACGCCAGCCTGGCCGGCAACAGCCAGGCCAATACCCTGCTCGGCAACTCTTTCGACAACCGTCTGGAAGGCGGCGAGGGCGACGACATCCTGAATGGCCGCCAGGGCGGCGACAGCCTGATCGGTGGGGCGGGCGACGACACCTTCGTGGTCGACACCGCGACCGATCGGGTCGAAGAGCTGGACGGCGAGGGCAGCGACCTGGTGCGCGCAGAGAGCGACTTCACTCTGCCGGACGGCAGCGCCACCGCCTTCGTCGAGGCGCTGCGCATGCAAGGCGGCAAGGGCGACATCGACGGGACCGGCAACGGCCTGGACAACGTCATCGAGGGCAACAGCGGTGCCAATGGCCTGCGTGGGCTGGCTGGGGCCGACAGGATCAAGGGCGGCGCGGGTGACGACCGGCTCTTCGGCGGGGCCGACGGAGACCTCCTGGAGGGCGGCAGCGGCGCCGATACGCTCCTGGTGGAGAGCGGCGACAGCGCCTTCGGCGGCTCCGGTGCGGACCGTTTCCGCTTCGACGGCGATCCGATCGGGGGTGCCGGTTCGGCCGGTGCCTCGATCGGGGACTTCGACGGCGTCCTGGCGAATGCCGCCAACGGCGCGGACAAGCTGGTCTTCGCGACCGGACTGGAAAGCGGCGGCTTCGGCTACATCGGGTCTGCGGCCTTCTCTGCCGGCGGCAGCTCCGAGGCGCGTTTCGCCGGCACGGAGCGGGTCGAGGTCGACCAGAACGGGGACGGGGCCGCAGACCAGGTCTTCCTGCTCCAGGGTGTGACTCTCGCCACCCTGCTGACCGCGTCCGATTTCATCTGGTCGTAGGGCTGGCGGCTCGGGTTCCGCAGTTTCTCGTATGGCTGCACGCCTTGTCCCGACCGGGCCATTGCGTGCGTCTCTATCGCTCGCAGTTCAATCTATGTTATGCCTCGGCCATACAACAATGGTGGGCGCGGTGGGCAATTCCTCGGAAATCTTTCACCTGGTGATGATCAAGCCGACGCACTACGACGACGACGGCTATCCGATCCAATGGGTGACCTCTGCCATCCCGTCAAATACCTTGGCGGCGCTGAACGGCCTGGCGGTCGATTGCCAGCGACGCGAGGTGCTAGGGCCGGAGGTGGAACTGCGGCTCTCGACCTACGACGAGACCAACCAGCGGGTGCAGCCGGCGAAGATCGCCCGACGGCTTGCCGAAGAGGGCGGCCGTGCGCTGGTGGCCCTGGTCGGGGTGCAGTCGAACCAGTATCCGCGGGCGCTCGACATCGCGCGCGCCTTCCGCAGGCTGAACGTGCCGGTGGCGATCGGCGGGTTCCACGTCTCCGGCTGCCTCTCCATGCTGAAGAACCTGCCGAGCGAGCTGAAGGAGGCGCAGGACCTGGGCATTGCCCTCTTCGCCGGCGAGGCCGAGGAGGGGCGGCTCGACGAGGTCCTGCAGGACGCGCAGGCCGGTCAGCTCAAGCCACTCTACAACTGGATGAAGGACCTGCCGGGGCTGGAGGGTGCGCCGATCCCGATCCTGCCGGCCGAGCATGTCGGCCGCACTGCAGGCTCGCATTCCTCCTTCGACCTGGGGCGCGGCTGTCCCTTCCAGTGCTCCTTCTGCACCATCATCAACGTGCAGGGCCGCAAGAGCCGTTTCCGCTCGCCCGACGACCTGGAACGCATCGTGCGCGAGAACTACGCGCAGGGCGTGAACCGCTTCTTCATCACCGACGACAACTTCGCCCGCAACCGCCAGTGGGAATCCTTCGTCGACCGCCTGATCGAGCTGCGCCAGGGCGAGAAGCTGGACATCAAGTTCGTGATCCAGGTCGATACCCTCTGCCACCGCATCCCCGGTTTCATCGAGAAGTGCGTGCGCGCCGGCATCGACCGCGTCTTCATCGGCCTGGAGAACATCAACCCCGACAACCTGGCCGCGGCCAAGAAGGCGCAGAACCGGATCGTCGAATACCGCGAGATGCTGCAGGCCTGGAAGCGGCACAAGGCGATGACCTATGCCGGCTACATCATTGGCTTTCCCGGCGACAGCTACGACTCGGTGATGCACGACATCGAGATCATCAAGGAAGAGCTGCCGCTGGACCTGCTGGAGTTCTTCTATCTGACGCCGCTGCCGGGCTCGGAAGATCACAAGAAGATGCTGGAGGGCGGGGTCTGGATGCATCCCGACCTCAACCGCTATGACCTGAACCATGCCTGCGCCAAGCATCCCAAGATGTCGGACGAGGAGTGGGACCGCGCCTACCAGGATGCCTGGCGCACCTACTTCACGCCCAAGCACATGGAGCGCATAATGCGCCGCAACGCCGCCGTCGGCCGCTCGATCGGCAACATGCTGCTGCTGATGAGCTGGTTCGGCGGCACCATGCAGATCGAGGGTGTGCACCCGCTGGAGGGCGGCTTCCTCAGGCGCAAGTACCGCCGCGACCGCCGCCCGGGCTTCAAGATCGAATCGCCGCTGACCTTCTATCCCAAGTACTGGGCACAGCTCCTGTGGAGCCAGGTCCGCTGGGGTCTGCTCTTCGCCCGTATGGCGCCGGTCTACTGGCGGATCAAGCGTGATCCGGAGCGGCGCAACTACATGGACCTCGCCCTGAAGCCGGTCGAGCGGGAGGACCTGGACGACCTGGGCATGATCGCCCAGACCCGCGGCGGCGAGGCCGCCTTGGCCAAGGCGCGGCGCATGGACCAGCTGTTGCACCCGACCGCCCAAGCCGCCAAATAGGGGGCGGCCAAGTAGGCCGCCTCCGGCGGTGTCTTACGGCATCAGCACGTAGCTGCCGGGCGCATCCTGCAGCGGCGGATAGCCGGCCTCGGGCCGGCCCAGCGGGGGCGGCTCGACCTTTGCGCCGGAGTGGCGATCCAGCCAGTCCGCCCACTCGAGCCACCAGGAACCTTCCTTCGCCGGGGTCTGCTCGGCCCAGAGGTCGGGGTCGATGTAGGGCTCTCCGTGCAGGCGGCTTGCCACCTGATAGCTGCGGTGCCGGTGGCCGGGCTCCGAGACGATGCCGGCGTTGTGGCCGCCGCTGGTGAGCAGGAAGGTCACCTCGGAATCGGTCAGCAGGTTGAACTTGTAGACCGAATGCCAGGGGGCGACGTGGTCGGTCTGGGTACCGACGACGAACAGCGGCTTGCGGATGTCGGTGAGCGCCAGGCGCCGCCCCTCGACGCTGTAGCGCCCCTCGGCCAGATCGTTGTGGAGGAAAAGCCGGCTGAGGTACTCCGAATGCATCCGGTAGGGCATGCGGGTGCCGTCGGCGTTCCAGGCCATCAGGTCGTTCATCGGCGTGCGCTTGCCCAGCAGGTACTCCTGTACCATGCGCGACCAGATCAGGTCGTTGGAGCGCAGGAGCTGGAAGGCCCCGGCCATCTGCTTGCTGTCGAGGAAGCCTTGCTCCCACATCAGGTCCTCGAGGAAGGCGAGTTGCTTCTCGTTGATGAAGAGCATCAACTCGCCGGCGTCCTCGAAGTCGATCTGTGCGGCGAGGAAGGTCAGCGAGGCGAAGGGATCCTTGCGTAGCTGGGCCTGGTAGGCAGCGGCGATGGCCAGCAGGGTGCCACCCAGACAGTAGCCGACGGCGTGCACCTTGCGCTCCGGCATGATCTCGCCGATGACCTCCAGCGCCGTCTCCGGACCGAGGCGGCGGTAGTCGTCCATGTCGAGGTCGCGGTCGCCGGCATCGGGATTCTTCCAGGAGATCGCGAAAACGGTGTAGCCGCGATCGACCAGGAACTTGATCATCGAGTTGGTCTGGCTGAGGTCCAGGATGTAGTACTTCATGATCCAGGCCGGCACGATCAGGATCGGTTCCGGCTGTACCTGCTCGGTCGAGGGGCTGTACTGGATCAGCTCGATCAGGCGGTTGCGGTAGACCACCTTGCCCGGCGTCACCGCTAGGTTGCGCCCGACGTCGAAGTCGTCGCTGACCACCGGTCCGCGCCCGGAGACCTGAGCCTGGAAATCCTCCAGGAAGTGCTGCCAGCCCTGGAGCAAGTTCCAGCCACCCTGCTTCATCGTGGCATCGAGTACGACCGGGTTGGTCGCCAGGTAGTTCGAGGGCGAGAACACGTCGAGGAGCTGACGGGCCGCGAACTCCACCGCCCGCTCGTTCTGGGCGGTCATTCCGCTGACGCCGGTGGTGGCGTTGTGCCACCACTGCTGGGTCAGCAGGAAGCCCTGGTAGATCGCGTTGAAAGGCGGGTTCTGCCAGGCCGGGTCGCGGTAGCGATGGTCCTGCGGCAGCGGCTCGATGAAACAGCTCGGCTTGCCATCCTGACCGGCCGCCATGCAGTGCGGAATGTGCGTGAGGTAGCGCGTCCACTTGCGCTGTGCCTTGTGGATAAGCTGTGCCTGCTTGCCCGGCGAGAAGGCCAGTGCCCCCAGCCAGTCGAGGTAGGCGCTGACCATCGCGCGGGGCGAAAGGCCCAGGGTGTGGTGGGCGACCTGGGCATGGATGGCGCGGTCCAGCACCTCGAAGAGGGCGGAGTAGCCGGCCGGATCGAGCTCGCCGTCCTGGGCCGGCGGCAGGCTCTGCGGTGCCGGGATGCTGGCCTTTGATCCGCCGGCGCCGTTCGGGGCGGTCTGCCTGCTGTCGTTGGCGGGACTCTGCGCAGGCTTCTCACCACTGGGAACGGCGGTTGGATTGGTCATGATTGCCTTCCTCGATCGTCTGCTGTGGCGTCACGGAGCCTCTCATATGGTACCAGGACATCGGGCCTGCAGGAACATGGCTACCATGCCGCAGGGCAAGTTGCCGCTTGGCGCCGGTGGCTTGCCTCAAGAGCTTGATGCGACAAGACTTGCGGGTCGAAGGTGCCTATGATGAAGGGTCCGGCGGTGGTCGGGCTCGTTGATTGCGACGGTACCTATGGGAAGGGGCCGGCAAGGTGAGTGAGGTGGCGGAAGAGAAGGTCGGAGCGGGATCGTCGGACCTGGACGGCCTCGTGGTCGCCGTGCATGGTTCGGTCGTCGACCTGCGCTTCCCGCATGGCCGCCTGCCCGCCATCACCGAAGCGGTCTCGATCGAGGCGGGCGAGATGGGCCGGCTGCTGATCGAGATCCAGCTTCATCTTGACGCCACCACGGTGCGTGGCGTGGCGCTCGCCAACACGGCCGGCCTGAAGCGCGGCGTCCCGGCACGTGCCACCGGAAAGCCGATCCAGGTGCCGGTCGGTCCGGCCGTGCTGGGCCGCCTGCTGAACGCCTTCGGTGAGCCGGTCGATCGCGGCCCGGCCCTGCCCGCGGCGGTGCCGCTGCGCCCGATCCACGCGCCGGCCCCTGTCCTGGGCCGCCAGGGCGGCACGCTGGAGGTCTTCCACACCGGCATCAAGGTGATCGACCTGCTGGCACCGCTGGTGAAAGGCGGCAAGGCCGCCATGTTCGGCGGCGCCGGCGTCGGCAAGACCGTGCTGATCATGGAGCTGATCCGCACCACCGTGGAGCAGCATGCCGGTACCTCCGTCTTCGCTGGCATCGGCGAACGTTCGCGTGAGGGGCACGAACTGCTGCTGGAGCTCAGCCAGTCCGGCGTGCTGGAGCGCACCGCCCTGGTTTTCGGGCAGATGAACGAGCCGCCGGGCGCGCGCTGGCGGGCCGGGCTGACCGCACTGGCGATCGCGGAGTATTTCCGCGACGAGTCCAAAGAAAACGTCCTGCTGCTGATCGACAACGTCTACCGCCTGGTCCAGGCCGGCGGCGAGATCTCTGGCCTGCTCGGACGGCTGCCCTCTCGGGTCGGCTATCAGCCGACCCTGGCCAGCGAGATCGCTGAGTTCGAGGAGCGCATCGCCTCGGTCGGGGCAGCCGCTATCACCTCGATCCAGGCGGTCTACGTGCCGGCCGACGACCTGACCGACCCGGCGGTGGCCGAGATCTTCACCCATCTCGATTCCTCCATCGTGCTGTCGCGCGACATGGCCAGCGAGGGCATGTATCCGGCGGTCGATCCGCTTGGTTCCAGCTCCAGCCTGCTGGACCCGCGTCTGGTCGGCGAGGATCACTTCAAGACGGCCCAGGCGGTGCGCAAGACCATCGCCCACTATCGCGAGCTGCAGGAGATCATCGCATTGCTGGGCATCGAGGAGCTGACCGCGGCCGACCGCACCACGGTGAAGCGCGCCCGGCGCCTGATGCGCTTCCTGACCCAGCCCTTCATGGTCACCGAGGCCTTCACCGGAAAGCCTGGCCGCGCGGTGCCGCTGGAGGCGACCCTGGCCGGGGTGACGGCGATCCTGGAGGGTGAGGCCGACGACTGGAGCGAGAGCGCGCTCTACATGGTCGGTGATCTGGAGGAGGCACGCGGTAAGGAGGCCGCCTCCAGGAGTGCGCAGGACGAGGAGGTGGCGGGGTGAAGCTCACCGTCACCACCCCCTTCGCCGTGGTGCTGGAGGCTCCCTCCGTGGCCCATGTCCGGGCCGAGGATGAGACCGGTGCCTTTGGAATCCTGCCGGGCCACGCTGATTTCCTGACCGCGCTCTCGGTCTCGGTGGTGAGCTGGCGCGACGAGGTAGGTCAGCAGCACTACGTCGCCGTGCGCGGCGGCATGCTGGAGGTGCGCGGCGGCCAGACGGTTGCGATCGCGAGCCGCGAGGCGGTGGCCGGCGATGACCTGGAACGGCTGGAAAGCGAGGTGCTTGAGCGCTTTCGCCAGCACCAGGCCGACGAGCGGGCGGCGCGCAGTGACACCCAGCGTCTCTATCTGGCCGCGGTGCGCGAGATCTATCGCTATTTGCGCCCCGACGGGAAAGGCTTGCCCTCCCGCCTGCGTATGCATGAGGAGTCTCTGCGGGAAGAGGGACCGTCATGACCGCGCCCGCGCCCCGCCCACCGCAGGAAGACGGCAACGGTAACGGCAAGGGTCTGGACCGGGCGGTCCGCACCCGCCGCGAGCGCGAGGAGCGCTGGCAGCGCGAGGGCGAGCGCTCGATGGGCCGCAACCTGGCGATGATCGGCGCGCTCGGCTGGCTGATCGTGACCCCGACGCTGATCGGGATCTTCGTCGGGCGCTGGCTCGACCGCAGCTTCGAGAGCGGCATCTTCTGGACCCTCTCGCTGCTGTTCCTCGGGCTCGTCATCGGCGCCACCCTGGCCTGGAAGAGGATGAATCGCGAATGATGGAGCTCATGGCCTCTCCGGTGATCGGCCTGCTGGTCGGCCTGCTCTTCGGCCTCGGATATTTCCGTGTGCTGCGCTGGACCGCCGAGCAGGTCGGCAGGGGCGAGGGCTGGGGCAAGGCCGCGACCCTGACGGCTGGGCGGGTGCTGGCGGCGGCGCTGCTGCTGGGCCTCGCCGTGCAGTTCGGCGCCCTGACCCTGCTGGCCACCTTCCTGGGCTTCCTGGTGGCACGCGCGCTGGCGCTCAGGGCGGCGCGGAGGGCAGGCTGATGGAGGGCTCTCCGCTCACCGACCGGATCCTCTTCCACCTGGGTCCGATCCCGGTCGCACAGGCGGTGGTCACCACCTGGGGCATCATGCTGCTCCTGGCGCTGGCGGCCTGGCTCGCCACCCGCCGACTGGCGATGAAGCCCGGCCGCTTCCAAGCCGCGCTCGAGGTCGTGGTGCTGGGCATCGTCGGCCAGATCGACGCGGTGCTGCCCGGCGGCGGCCGGCGCCTGCTGCCGCTGGTGGGCTCGCTCTTCCTCTTTCTGGTGGTGGCCAACATGAGCGGCCTGGTGCCGGGCATCGACGCGCCGACCGCGAAGCTGGAGACCCCGGCGGCGCTGGCGCTGATCGTCTTCCTGGCGGTGCACTACTACGGCATCCGCGGCCAGGGTCTCTGGGGCTATCTCGGCAGCTTCGCCAAGCCCAAGGCGATCATGCTGCCGCTGAACCTGCTGGAAGAGGTGACCCGCACCTTCTCGCTGATGGTGCGCCTCTTCGGCAACGTGATGAGCGGGGAGTTCGTCATCGCCATGGTGGTGGCGCTGGCCGGACTCTTCGTGCCCATTCCTTTCATGGCGCTGGAGCTGATGTTGGGCCTGATCCAGGCCTACATCTTCACGGTTCTGGCAACGGTCTTCATCGGTGCAGCCCTGGGCGATGAGGGCCAACAGAGGAGCTAACATGGACGCAACCACGATCTCCATCATCGGTGCGGCGATCGCCGTCTCCTTCGGCGCCATCGGCCCGGCCTTGGGCGAGGGCCGGGCAGTGGCCGCGGCGATGGACGCCATCGCCCGTCAGCCGGAGGCGGCCGGCACCATCTCGCGCACCCTCTTCGTCGGGCTCGCCATGATCGAGACCATGGCGATCTACTGCCTGGTCATCGCGCTGCTGCTGCTCTTCGCCAATCCCTATACCGGCTGACCATGCAGATCGACTGGTGGACCCTCGCGCTCCAGACGGTCAACTTCGCGATCCTGGTCTGGCTGCTGCACCGCTTCCTCTACCGGCCGGTCCTCCGGCTGGTGGACCAGCGGCGTGCGGCGGTCGATAAGGACTTCGCGACGGCCGCCGAGGCGGCTAAGCAGGCCGAGGCGGAGCGGGCGGCGATCGCCGCCGAGCGCCAGTCGGTCGAAGACCAACGCGGGGCTGTGCTGAAGGCGGCGGCGGTCGAGGCCGAGAAGGCGGCCGGACAGCGCCGCGAGCAGGCCGAGGCCGAGGCCCGGCGCCTGCTGGAGGAGGCGCGGCGCGGTCTGGCGCGCGAGCGCGAGGAGGCCGAGGTCGAGGCCCGCAGCGGTGCGCTCGACCTTGGCATCGCCATCGCCGAGCGCCTGCTGGACGAGATTCCCGAAGAGCTGCGCGCCGAGGCCTGGCTGGAACGGATCGAGCAGCACCTCTCGGCCCTGCCAGACGAGGAGCGCGCCGGGCTGAGCGCGGGCCTTTCGGTGGAGCTGCCGCTCAGGGTGGTGACCGCCTTCGCGCTCTCGGCGCAAGCGCGCCAGACCTGGCAGCGGCGGCTGCGCAGCGCGCTCGGCACGGACCTGGCGATGGACTTCGCCGAGGAGGCGGCGCTGATCGCCGGTGCCGAGCTGCACTTCCCCAACGCCATCCTGCGCTTTTCCTGGCGTAACAGCCTGAAGACCCTCCGTGCCGAGGTCTCGCTGCATCACCCCGACCAGGCGGAGGGCACGCCGCGATGACCCGCCTGGCGGAGGACCTGAAGCGCTGGATCGACCACAGTCGCGGCTCGCTGGGCGGCATCGACGTGCCGCCGGGGGTGGAGCATGTGGGCCGCGTGGTCCGGGTCGGCGACGGTGTGGCCACGGTCAGCGGCCTGCCGGAAACGCGGCTGGACGAGTTGCTGCTGTTCGAGGGCGGGGTGCCGGGCCTCGCCGTCGACCTGGGCGAAGAGGTCATCGGCTGCGTGCTGCTGGGCGAGTCCGACGCGGTCTCGGCCGGCGGTCTGGTCCAGGGTAGCGGTGCGGTCGCCAAGGTGCCGGTCGGCGAGGCCTTCCTCGGCCGCGTGGTCGATGCGCTGGGCCGGCCGCTGGACGAGCAGGAGCCCCCGGCCGCGGCCGGCTTCGAGCCGGTCGAGCAGCCGGCGCCGGCCATCGTCGAGCGGGAGCTGGTGACCCGGCCGCTCGCCACCGGCGTCCTCGTGGTCGACGCCATGCTGCCGCTCGGCCGCGGCCAGCGTGAGCTCATCATCGGCGACCGCGGCACCGGCAAGACCGCGCTGGCCATGGACGCGATCATCAACCAGCGCAACAGCGACGTGCTCTGCGTCTATGCCGCGGTCGGGCAGAAGGCCTCGTCGGTCGCCCGCGTGGTCGAGGCGGTGCGCCGCTACGGCGCACCGGAGCGCTGCCTCTTCGTCGTCGGCGAGGCTGATTCCGCGCCCGGTCTGCAGTGGCTGACGCCCTATTCGGCCTGCTCCATGGCCGACTACTTCGTGAAGCAGGGCAAGGACGTGCTGCTGGTCATCGACGATCTGACCAAGCATGCCGCGGTCTATCGCCAGGTCTCCTTGCTGCTGCGCCGCCCGCCGGGACGCGAGGCCTATCCGGGCGACATCTTCTACATCCACTCCCGCCTGCTGGAGCGCTCGGCACGGCTGTCGAAGGAGGCTGGCGGCGGCTCGCTCACCGCGCTGCCCATCGCCGAGACTCTGGCCGGGAACATGAGCGCCTACATCCCCACCAACCTGATCTCGATCACTGACGGCCAGCTCTACCTGGACCCGCGCCTCTTCAACGAGGACCAGAAGCCTGCGGTGGACGTGGGTAAGAGCGTGTCGCGGGTCGGTGGCAAGACCCAGGCGCCGGTGCTGAAGGCGGTCTCGGAGAGCCTGCGCTTGGACTATGCCCAGTTCCTGGAGCTGGAGGTCTTCACCCGCTTCGGAACCATGGTGGACGAGCGCACCCGCAAGACCATCGAGCATGGCCGGCGCATCCGCGCGGTGCTCTCGCAGCGGCAGTTCCAGCCGCTCTCGCTGGGCGAGGAGGTGGCGCTGCTGCTGGCCCTGGGCGAGGGCCTGCTGGACGGCCTACCGTTGGGGCGCATCCCGGATTTCCGCGCCGCGCTGGGGGTCTGGCTGGAGCAGGAGATGCCGGAGATCCTGGCTCTCGACGCCGACGCCAAGCCGCTGTCGGAGGATCTGCGCGGGCGGCTGAGCCAGGGCCT
The DNA here is from genome assembly GCA_046233115.1 of Rhodospirillaceae bacterium N.6G. Taxonomy (GTDB): domain Bacteria; phylum Pseudomonadota; class Alphaproteobacteria; order Kiloniellales; family JACOMY01; genus JACOMY01. Next base: position 240,451 of record JBJXHM010000007.1, read on the forward strand.
CGCGACCTTGGCGCACGGCTTCGCGGGCGAGGGCTAGCCCGGTGGCGCGCCTGGCCGAGATTCGCGCCCACATCGAGGGTATGAGCGCGCTGCTGGACATCGTCGGCGCCATGCGCTCGCTCGCCGGCATGCGCTTGCAGGAGGCGCAGCAGGTGCTCCCCGGCATCCGCAGCTATGCCGAGATCCTGGCTGCCGGCCTGGCCGACACTCTGGTGCTGCTGGGCCAGTCGGCACCGGCGCCAGGGACGCAGTCAGGCGGAGGACGGTCCGGCGCCGGTCTCGCCCTGGTGCTCTGCACCTCCGAGAACGGCTTCGTCGGCGGCTTCAACGAGCACCTGGTCGAGGCGGTGGAGAAAGCAGATGAACCTGGCCGGCAGCTCTTCGTGCTTGGCACGCGTGGCGCCATGCTGGCCGAAGAACGCGGGCTGAAACCCGACTGGGTGCACCCCATGGCGACCCGCTCTCGCGCCGCGGCCGGCAGTGTCGAGGCGCTGACCGCGGTGCTTTACAGCGGCATCGCCGCCGGCCGGATCGGGCGGGTTGAGGTGGTCTTCGCCCGCTATGCCCACGGGATCACCGCCGCGGTCGAGCGCCGTCAGGTGCTGCCGCTGGACCCCGAGAGCTTCCGTGCGGCGGCGCCGCACCAGCCGCCGCTGCACGCCCTGCCGCCGCAGGACCTCTACGAGAAGCTGCTGGAGGAGTACGTCTTCTCGCAGCTCACCGAGGCCCTGGTGGAGTCGATCGCCTCGGAGAACGCGGCCCGCCTGGCGGCGATGGAATCGGCCAAGGACAACGTCGGCCGCAAGCTGGAGCAGCTTCGCGGTAGCGAGCGCCAGGTCCGCCAGGAGGAGATCACCACAGAGCTGCTGGATGTGGTCGCCGGCGCCGAGGCGGTCGAGGGCGACTGAGGGGGGCGGCCTGCTTCCTCGGCTTGCCGGCGGGTGCTGGCGCAGCGTCGTAAGCGTGGTTGGATCGCGCCTCCCGAATCGCGAGACTCTTGGTTCTGAAACTCCCCGATCAGCGTGTATTTAACATCCATTGCGCGCTTATTTTCTCTAGAAATATCTTTATTGGTTTTATGCGAGGTCGTCTTTTTCTAAGGAGGCTTTGTCTGAGGTAAGTCGTTTTTTGGCAAAATGTCGAGTTTAGAATAAATAATGTTGTTGTGAATACACCAACGAGTCTTTTAATTACCGAAAGATAGTGTTAAATTATGAAATAGTTTGGCGTTGTCGGGCCAAAGAACTGAGTGAGGGGGAATGAGTCATGGCTGTGATCACGGGAACTGACCTGAACGACAGTCTGGTCGGAGGGAGCGGCAGCGACACGATCCTGGGGCTCAGCAGTCAGGACAGTCTCTATGGTGCGGGTGGCGCCGATACCATCTTCGGCGCCAGCGGTTCGGACAAGCAGTTCGGCGGCAGTGCCGGTGACCTGATCTTCGGTGGCGATGGTGATGATAGTGCCACCGGCGGTCAGGGCAGTGATCTGCTCTACGGCAGCTCTGGGTTCGACTACCTCTTTGGCGGCAACAACGCCGACAGTCTGTTTGGCGGATCCGGTACTGACGTGCTGTTCTCTGCCACCAGCGGGATCGATCTGATCGACGGTGGCGAGGGCAGCGACGTTGCGCGCATTTTCCGCTCGGACCGCAGCGACAACCTCACCTTCGATCTCGGCAACGGGACGACCTCTATCAATGACGGTGCAGGCGGGACCACCGGCAGCCAGCTCGTCTCGATCGAGCGGGTGAACTTCTATGCGGGATCCGGCGCCGATCGCTTGCGGGGCAGCAGCGGTAACGATCGCCTCTTGGGAGGCAGCAGGCTCGACCGCCTCTACGGCTCCTCCGCCAACGACTATCTCTTCGGCGGGTCCGGCAACGATCGCATCTACGGGGTCAGCGGTCTCAATATCGCCTACGGTGGTGACGCCAACGACAAAATCTATGACAGCAGTGCGACCGGGGTGCGGATCATCGCCTTCGGTGGCGAGGGCACCGACCGGATCTTTGCCTTTGGCCTGGACGACAAGGATACCATCGGCGGTGACAACGGCTTCGACACCCTGACCGCGACTTCTTCCGGCAATGCCCGTGTCTACGGCGGCACCGGCAACGATACGCTCTACGGCGGGACCTTCGACTATGGCAACGACGGCGACGACCTGCTGTTCGGCCTGACCGGCATCGACATGGTCAACGGCGGGCGTGGTAACGACCGGGCCTATGGCGGACTGGACCGCGATGTCGTCCGCGGCGGTTCGGGCAATGACACGCTCTCCGGCGGCTCCGGCGACGACTCCATCATTGGCACCAGTGGCATCAACACGATGGATGGTGGCAGTGGGCTGGACAGCGTCTTCCTCGATCTGTCCGACGTGGTCGTCGCCATCACCCTCGACATCGGCGCCAGCGGCGTCCAGCACGTCCTCGATGGGCCCGGCGGTACCACCGGTAGCAGCCTGGTGAACTTCGAGGCAGGGGTGGTAATCGGCGGGTCGGGTGCCGACGTGCTGACCGGCGGCATCGCCGATGACAGGTTTTGGGGGGCCAGCGGAACCGATACGTTGAGCGGTGGTTCCGGAAATGACCTCTTCTACGGCGGCGACGGCGGTGACACCTTCTTCAACGAATCGGGCCAGGCCTTTGGCTTTGGCGATGACGGTAACGACGTTATCGATTTCGAGGATTCGCCAGACATCTTCAACCGTGCCTACGGCGGCAACGGCGCGGATCTCATTCTTGGCATCAGTTCCGGTTTGGACAACCTGGAAGGCGGCAACGGCAACGACAAGATCTACGGCGGTGATTTTCAAAGCGGCGGATCCGGGAAGGATTACCTCTCGGGCAAGAGCGGTAGCGACGAACTTTGGGGCGATTCGGGTAGTGACACGATCTTTGGCGGTGACGCCTTCGATATCCTAAGAGGCAAAGACGGCAAGGATCGTGCATATGGCGATTCCGGCAACGACAACCTCTATGGCGGTCTCGGCGACGACACCCTGGCCGGCGGGTCCGGGGAGAACTATGCGCTCAAGGGCGACAGCGGCGATGACGTGTTGCTGGTTGGTGCAGGCGAGAACGCCTACGGAGGAACGCTTGACGGCGGCAGCGGCAACGACACCCTGGTGCTGATCACCTCTGGCGAGCTTGGCGCCAGCCAGATTGTCACCAACGTGGAGCACGTGATCCGGATCGGCAGCAGCGGCAACGACGTGCTCACTGGGTCGGGGGCGGCCGACACGATCTACGGTCTCAGCGGCGACGACGACCTGAAGGGCCTGAGCGGCGGCGATTCGCTCTACGGCGGCGCCGGCAACGATCAGGTCCGCGGCCAGGACGGCGACGACAGCCTGTTCGGTGGCCGGGGTCTGGACACGCTGCTCGGGGGCACCGGCGACGACCGGCTCTTCGGCGGCACGGCCAACGACCAACTGGTCGGCGGGACGGGCAGCGACACGCTGTTCGGCGCGGGCAACCGCGACCGGCTGAACGGGGCCTCCGGGACCGATACGGCCTACGGCGGGGCCAACAACGACATCTTCATCGTCGATACCAAGACCGACCGCCTGTTCGACGGCACCGGCGAGGGCGACGACGTGCTGCGCTCCGACGCTGCCGACTACACCCTGGGGACCGCGACCGAGCTGCTGGTGGAGCGGGTGAACCTCAACACCGCCGCGGGTGCGGCCAGGATGGTGGGCAACGACAACGACGACCTCTTGATCGGCAACTCCTTCTCGAACGTACTGCAGGGCAGGAGCGGCAACGATCGGCTGAACGGCGGTGGCGGGACCAACACCATGACCGGCGGGTCGGGCGACGATACCTTCATCGTGTCGACTTCGGCCGACCTGGTGCGGGAGTTCTCGGGCCACGGCACCGACCTGGTGCGGGCGGAGGCCAGCTTCACCCTGCCGAGCGGCACGGCGACGGCCTTCGTGGAGAACCTGCGGCTGCAGGTCGGCTTCGGGAACCTGGACGGTGGCGGCAACGAGCTGGCGAACACGCTGGAGGGCAACAGCGGCAACAACCAGCTGCGCGGTCGCGACGGGGACGACAGTCTGGTGGCGGGTGACGGCGACGACCTCCTGTTCGGCGGCACCGGCGCCGATCGGATGGAGGGCGAGAGCGGGTCCGACACGATCCTGATGGACACGGGCGACGTGGCCTTCGGCGGGTCGGGCACGGACGCCTTCCGCTTCAACGGCGACAGCCTGGGCAACGCCGGCACCGGCGGGCCGACGATCCGGGACTTCGACGGGGTGAAGGCGAACGCTGCGAACGGCGAGGACAAGCTGGTCTTCGCCAGCGGACTGGAGGTGGGCAGCTTCGCCTACATCGGCAGCGGGGCCTTCTCGGCCAGTGGCAACTCGGAGGCGCGCTTCGCCGGATCGCGGCAGATCCAGGTCGATCAGGACGGTGACGGCTCCGTCGACCAGGCCTTCCTGGTCAACGGCGTCACCGCCGCCAACCTCCTCACCGCCACCGACTTCGTCTGGCTGTAACGGGGAAGGGGGCGGCGCAAGGCTGCCCCTGCTCGCTCCGCTTGCTTCTGTCTTCTCGATGTGCACCTATTAATTGCGCTTATCGGACCCGAACGCCGTCGCTCGCCTTGTATGATTTTGCGCAATGTTTGGGATCCTCTCAAGAATACGAGTCGAGTTTTGAATATATGTCGTTTTCAGAGAAAAATTACGTAAACTACCGTAGTAAATCGACTTCCTTTTTCTAAAAATCTGTGGCACAGGGGCGCTCGATCTGCCTCGTAAGCGGGCGTAGCCGTACAGCAGTGCAAGGGGAAAGAGTCATGGCCGCGACCACCGGTACCGATCTGAACGACACGCTGACCGGCAGCGCTGTCGGCGATACCATCTTCGGCCTCAGCGGCCTTGACACGCTCTACGGAGTCGCAGGGGCCGATACGATCTATGGCGGTAGCGGCGCGGACCTTCAGTACGGCGGCAGTGCCGGCGATCAGATTTTCGGCGGGCAGGGCGACGACCAGGTCATCGGCGGTCAGGGCGACGACACGCTTCACGGCGACTCCGGCTCCGACGTCATTTACGGCGACGACAACAAAGACACCATTTATGGCGGTTCCGGCGACGATACCCTGGGACTCACGCCCAGCGGAACCGATCTGCTCTATGGCGGCGAAGGCGACGACTACGCGCGCGTTCTCTTCTGGAACTGGACCGGCAACCTTACCTTCGACCTTGGCGACGGCACGGCCTCGATAAACGATGGTGCCGGCGGAACCACTGGCAGCCAGCTGTTTTCGATCGAGCGGGTGCAGTTCTTCGCGAGCTCGGGCATCGATAACCTGACCGGCGGCAGCGGCAACGATCGTCTGTTCGGTGCAAGCAGGCTCGATCGGCTCTACGGCTCCACCGGTAACGACTACCTTTTCGGCGGGTCCGGCAACGACCGCTTCTATGCCGGCGCCGGTTTCGATCGGATGTATGGCGATGACGGGAACGACAAGGTCTTTGACGTCACTGCCGGCGGAGTGCGCATCCTGGCGCACGGTGGCGAGGGTACCGACCGCATCTATGCCTATGGCGTCGCCGACGACGACGTGATCCTGGGCGACGGCGGTACCGATACCATGAAGGCGACCTCGTCCGGCAACGCGCGCCTCTACGGCGGCACCGGCGACGACACCCTTATCGGCGGCGGTCGTGCCTTCGGCAATGCCGGTGACGATCTGATCTTTGGCGAAACCGGGAACGACGGCCTCTTCGGCAGCTACGAGAACGATACCCTCTATGGCGGCCAGGGCGACGATAGCCTCTTCGGTGGAGAAGGCGTCAACACCCTGTCCGGCGGCTCAGGTACCGACACGCTCTATGGTGTCAGCGGCATCAACGAACTGGACGGCGGCAGTGGCGTCGACACGGTTCTGCTTCGTCTTACCGGCGTCGATGCCAACATTGTTTTCGACCTGTCGGATGGCACGCCTCAGCCCATCCTGGACGGGCCGGGGGGCACGACCGGCAGCACCCTCATCAATCTTGAAGCGGTGAGGATGTACTCCGGTTCCGGCGACGACACGATCACGGGCGGTATCAGCGAAGACAACATCCGGGCCGAGTATGGCAACGACACTCTGTTCGGAGGCTCTGGCAACGATTTCCTGCGCGGCAACGACGGCGACGATACCTTGCTGGATTCGTCGGGAGGAGGCAGGGCCTACGGCGGGACTGGAAACGACTATGCATCGGTCTATGCGTCTTTCACCGTCTTCAGTCGTCTAGCGGGCGGCGACGGTACGGATACCCTTCGCGCGCGGGCCTCGAGTATCGACAATCTCTACGGCGACAACGGTAACGATCGGATCTACGGCGGCAACTCTCAGACCGGGGGGTCAGGTAAGGACACCCTCTACGGCGGCAGCGGTTTCGATCGAATGAAGGGCGACTCGGGCAACGATCTGCTGTTCGGCGGCGACAGCTTCGACTTGATGTACGGTGGCGACGGCCAGGATCGTGCATACGGCGGTTCCGGCAACGATGCCCTCTACGGCGGCCTTGGAGACGATACCCTGGCCGGTGGCTCCGGCGTGAACTTCCGCCTCGTCGGTGGCTCCGGCGACGATGTCTTGCTGGTTGGTGCGGGCGAGAACGCCTACGGTGGGACGCTCGACGGCGGCAGCGGCAACGACACCCTGGTGCTGGTGACGACGGCCGAGCTGGCGGGTCAGAACCTGACCAACGTGGAGCACGTGATCCGGGTCGGCAGCAGCGGCAACGACGTGCTCACCGGGTCGGGGGCGGCCGACACGATCTACGGTCTCAGCGGCGACGACGACCTGAAGGGCCTGAGCGGCGGCGATTCGCTCTACGGCGGCGCCGGCAACGATCAGGTCCGCGGCCAGGACGGCGACGACAGCCTGTTCGGTGGCCGGGGTCTGGACACGCTGCTCGGGGGCACCGGCGACGACCGGCTCTTCGGCGGCACGGCCAACGACCAACTGGTCGGCGGGACGGGCAGCGACACGCTGTTCGGCGCGGGCAACCGCGACCGGCTGAACGGGGCCTCCGGGACCGATACGGCCTACGGCGGGGCCAACAACGACATCTTCATCGTCGATACCAAGACCGACCGCCTGTTCGACGGCACCGGCGAGGGCGACGACGTGCTGCGCTCCGACGCTGCCGACTACACCCTGGGGACCGCGACCGAGCTGCTGGTGGAGCGGGTGAACCTCAACACCGCCGCGGGTGCGGCCAGGATGGTGGGCAACGACAACGACGACCTCTTGATCGGCAACTCCTTCTCGAACGTGCTGCAGGGCAGGAGCGGCAACGATCGGCTGAACGGCGGTGGCGGGACCAACACCATGACCGGCGGGTCGGGCGACGATACCTTCATCGTGTCGACTTCGGCCGACCTGGTGCGGGAGTTCTCGGGCCACGGCACCGACCTGGTGCGGGCGGAGGCCAGCTTCACCCTGCCGAGCGGCACGGCGACGGCCTTCGTGGAGAACCTGCGGCTGCAGGTCGGCTTCGGGAACCTGGACGGTGGCGGCAACGAGCTGGCGAACACGCTGGAGGGCAACAGCGGCAACAACCAGCTGCGCGGTCGCGACGGGGACGACAGTCTGGTGGCGGGTGACGGCGACGACCTCCTGTTCGGCGGCACCGGCGCCGATCGGATGGAGGGCGAGAGCGGGTCCGACACGATCCTGATGGACACGGGCGACGTGGCCTTCGGCGGGTCGGGCACGGACGCCTTCCGCTTCAACGGCGACAGCCTGGGCAACGCCGGCACCGGCGGGCCGACGATCCGGGACTTCGACGGGGTGAAGGCGAACGCTGCGAACGGCGAGGACAAGCTGGTCTTCGCCAGCGGACTGGAGGTGGGCAGCTTCGCCTACATCGGCAGCGGGGCCTTCACGGGCAGTGGCAACTCGGAGGCGCGCTTCGCCGGATCGCGGCAGATCCAGGTCGATCAGGACGGTGACGGCTCCGTCGACCAGGCCTTCCTGGTCAACGGCGTCACCGCCGCCAACCTCCTCACCGCCACCGACTTCGTCTGGTTGTAGCGAGCAGTCTGTCCTCGGACCTGGACACTCTCTCCATCTTGGAACAAGGTTCCCAGATGGAGAGAGAAAAGGCTTCCACTTGGGTGATTCCAGGTGGGGTGCTTTGTCGTCCCAGTGAGAGCCTGGTTGACAAGGACGTCACCTTCCTTTCTCCAGAGAGGTAGCGCCACTGTCCGCGAGGCTGATCGAGGTGACCTTAGCCGAGAGTGTGAAGACGAGCTGCGGTAGCGGGCAGGTTTGCCTGCCCCGCCCGAACTCCTTCCGCCCGAGTCGGTGGGAATGGGCGCGATGACTGGCCTTGTCATCACCTATGACCGCGTACTCTCGCTGATCGGCGACGTGATCCGCATCGCCCTGCCGCCGGGAACCCGGGACGACCCGCAGGGCCCGCGCTTCGGCGACCTGGCGCTGGTGCAGGAGGGCGACGAGACGCCGCGCCTGGCCCAGGTGGTGCAACTTGGTGAGGGCGAGGCCTCGCTGCAGGTCTTCTCCGGCACCCGCGGCCTCTCCACGCGTGCGCGGGCCCGCTTCCTCGGTCACCCGCCAGAGGTCGCGGTCTCGCCCAACGTCCTAGGCCGCGTCTTTGCCGGCGACGGCCGAGTGATCGACCGCGGGCCGCCGCTGGACCAGGACCCGCAGGTGGAGATCGGCGGACCCTCGGCCAACCCGGCGCGGCGGGCCTTGGGCTCGCACATGATCCGCACCGACCTGCCGATGATCGACCTCTTCAACTGCCTGGTGGAGAGCCAGAAGATCCCAATCTTCTCGACTTCGGGTGAGCCCTACAACGAGTTGCTGGCCCGCATCGGCGTGCAGGCCGAGGCCGACATCGTGGTCTTCGCCGGCCTCGGGCTCTCCTTCGACGAGTACTGGCAGTTCCGCACCGCCTTCGAGGACGCCGGCGTCTTCGCCCGCACCGTGATGTTCGTGAACCAGGCCTCCGACCCGGCGCTGGAGCGCCTGCTGGCGCCCGACATGGCGCTGGCGGTGGCCGAGCGCTTCGCGGTCGAGGAGAAGAAGCGCGTCCTGGTGCTGATGACCGACATGACCGCCTATGCCGACGCGATGAAGGAGGTGGGGATCGCGCTGGACCGCGTGCCCTCCAATCGCGGCTATCTCGGCGACCTCTATTCGCAGCTCGCCCGCCGCTACGAGAAGGCGGCGGTCTTCCCGGGTGCCGGCTCGCTCACCATCCTCACGGTCACCACCATGCCGGGCGGCGACGTGACCCACCCGGTGCCGGACAACACCGGCTACATCACCGAGGGGCAGTTCTACCTGCGCGACGGCATGATCGACCCCTTTGGCTCGCTGTCGCGCCTGAAGCAACACGTGATCGGCAAGGAGACGCGCGAGGATCACAGCGCGGTCATGAACGCGATGATCCGCCTTTACTCCGGCGCCCGCGATGCCGAGCGCAAGCAGGCCATGGCCTTCGAGCTCTCCGACTACGACCACCGCCTGCTGCGCTATGGCCAGCTCTTCGAGGAGCGCTTCATGAAGCTGCAGGTCTCGCTGCCGCTTGAGCAGGCGCTGGACCTCGGCTGGGCGACCATGGCCGAGTGCTTCCGGCCGGAGGAGCTGCTGATCCGCCAGACCCTGGTCGACAAGTACCTGCCGAAGCAGGCGGCCTGACGGTCATGGCGCGCATTCCGCTGAACAAGGCCCAGTTGCGCCACGAGAAGGAGAACCTGACGGCCTTCCGGCGCTACCTGCCGGCCCTGGACCTGAAACGCCAGCTCTTGATGGCGGAGCGCCAGCGGGCGCGCCAGCGGGTCAAGGATCTGGCCGAGCAACGCGCCGCCCTGGTCGTCGCGGCCGGTGCCGACATCCCGATGCTGGCCGATGCGCGCATCAAGCTAGAGGGCCTGGTGACCCTGGGCGAGGTCAAGGTGGAGAGCGAGAACGTGGCCGGCGCGCGCCTGCCGGTGGTGGCCGATGTGGAGATCCGGCGCACCGACTATGGCCGCATGGTGCGCCCGCACTGGGTCGATGCCGCGGTCGAGCGGCTGGCCGAGGCGGTGCGGTTGGCGGTCGAGGCTCGCGTCGCCGAGGAGCGCCTGGCCCTGGTGGAGAAGGCCGTGGCCAAGATCACCCAGCGGGTCAACCTCTTCGACAAGCTGCTGATCCCCGAGACCGAGGGCAACATCGCCAAGATCAACGTCTACCTGGGCGATGCCGAGCGTGCCGCCGTGGTGCGCTCCAAGATCGCCAAGCGCAAGCACCGGACGGGAGCGGAGGCATGAGCATCGCCCCCATGCTCCGGGTCAGCCTTTGTGGCATCGCCGCAGAGAAGTCCGACGTGTTGGACGGCCTGCAGGCGCTCGGTGTCTTGCACCTCATTCCACTGGCCACGCCGGGGCCGCTGGCCCTGGGCGATCAGGCCGCCAGGCGGCGGGCCCAGACCGCCTACCGTTTCATCGCCCAGGCGCCCGAGCAGAAGCGTCCCTACGGCCCCAAGGTCGCCTTCGATGCCGAGGCCGTGATCGGCCAGATCGTCGCCAACCGCGGCCTCCAGCGCCGGCTGTCCGACCGGCGCGATGCGCTCCGCGCCCACATCGCCGCGCTGGAGCCCTGGGGCGATTTCACCTTTCCGCCGCCCGAGCAGATGGCCGGGCAGCGCCTGTGGTTCTACATCGTGCCGATGAAGGAGCGGGCGGCGCTGGAGCGGATCGCGCTGCCCTGGGCCATCGTCGGCAGCGATCCGACCCAGCTCTTCGTCGCCGTGATCGCCGAGGAGGAGCCGGCGGCTGACTTGCTGCCGGTGCCGCGCGCCCACACCGGCTCGCGGCCGCTGAGCGCGCTGGAGGCCGAGCTGGAGGAGGTCGAGATCGCGCTGGACAAGGCACAGGGCGAGCGGGCCGAGCTGACCCGCTGGCGCCTGCTGTTGGGGGCCAACCTGGCCGCCGCGCAAGACCGCGATCAGTTGGCCGTGGTCTCCAAGCAGACCCTGGACAGCGACGGTATCTTCGCGCTGGAGGGCTGGGCGCCGGCCGAGGCGGCTGAGCAGATCAAGGCCCTGGCGGTCGAGAAGGGACTGGCCCTGGTCCTGGCGGAGCCGGGGCCGGAGGACCAGCCGCCGACCCTCTTGCGGGGGCCCGACCAGGAGCGGGGCGTCGACCTCGACCTGACCTCTTTCTACACCAGCCCGGGCTATCGCACCTGGGACCCCAACCTGGTGGTCTTCTGGTCCTTCGCGCTCTTCTTCGCGATGATTCTCGCCGATGCCGGCTACGCCCTGCTGATCGGCCTGATCACACTGGGCTTCTGGCGGAAGATGGGGCGCAGCCCCGGCGGGCGCGGCTTCCGCATGCTGCTGACCGCGCTGACCGGGGCCTCCTTCATCTATGGCCTGCTCGCCGGCTCCTTCTTCGGGGTGGCGCCGCCGGCGGGCTCGTGGCTGGCCCGGATCGCGGTCATCGACGTTACCGACTTCCAGGCGATGATGCTGGCCTCGCTGGTCGTCGGCGCGCTGCACATCGTCATGGCGCTGGGCTGTGCGGCCTGGCTGAAACGACAGTCCGCGGCCTGCCTGGCGCCGCTCGGCTGGATCGCCGTGATCCTTGGCGGTGGGCTCTGGTGGCAGGGCGCGGGTGGGCTGCATCTGGCCGGGATGGCGGCCCTGGTCGCGGGGCTGGTCGCGGTCTTCCTGGGCAGCGCGCTGGCTCGCCCGGTGGAGACGCCCAAGGACTGGCTGCTCAGGATCGGCAGCGGCCTGATCGGCGTCACCGGCGTGACCAAGCTCTTCGGCGATATCCTGAGTTACCTGCGGCTCTTCGCATTGGGCCTGGCCAGCGCCTCGCTGGCGGTCACCTTCAACGAGATGGCGGCGGGGATCGCCAAGGGGCAGCCGGGTCTGGGGCTGCTGTTCGCGCTGGTCGTGCTGCTGTTCGGCCACGCCATCAACTTTTTGATCGGGATCATGAGCGGTGTCGTGCATGGCCTGCGGCTGAACTACATTGAGTTCTTCGGCTGGGGCCTGGCAGAGGAAGGCTATCCCTTCCGGGCATTCGCCAAGAGAAGGAGTCCGGAATGAACGAGCTTTTGGTCATCCTCGGCTGGCTCGGCATCTTCGCCCCGGTCGGCCTCGGTGCGATCGGCAGCGCCATCGGCGTGGCCATCGCCGGCCAGGCCGCGATCGGCGCGATGCTGGAGACGGAGAGCGGCTACGGCCGCTTCGTCGGTGTCGCCGCCATTCCCTCGTCGGTCGTGATCTACGGCATCGTGGTGATGTTCTCGCTGCAGCGCACGGTGACCGCCGAGAACGGTGCCGCGCTCTTCGGCATCGGCATCCTGACCGGGATCGCACTGACCTACATTGCGATCTGGCAGGGCAAGGCCTGCGCCAGCGCGATCGCCGCCTCGAAGAATAAGCCGGAGATCTTCGGCCTTGCCCTGGCACCGGCCGCGATCGTCGAGGGCTTCGCCGTTTTCGCCTTCGTCTTCGCGCTGGTCTTGGCCGGCGGCATCGGGGGCTGAGGCATGGCCGACAAGACCGGCCCGAGGAAGACCGCCGCCGGCGTCGAGGCGCTGATCGAGCGGCTGCGCCAGGATGGCGTGGCCGCCGGGCGCAGCGAGGCCGAGCGCCTAGTCGCCGACGCTCAGGTCGAGGCGCGGCGCATCCTGGAGGAGGCCGAGGCCGAGGCCGACCGCCGGATCGAGGCCGCGCGCAAGGAGGGCGAGAGCCTGCGCCGGGCCGGTGAGGACGCGCTGCGTGCGGCCGCCCGCGACACCGTCCTCGACCTGAAGGAACGGCTGTCCCAGCGCTTCGCGGAAGAGGTGGCGAAGACCGTTTCGGGCGCGCTGATCGACGAGGGCCTGCTGGAGAAGCTGATCCTGGCGGTGGCGGGCCGCGCCCGCGAGGAGGGGCAGGTGGACAAGTCGGCCGAGGTCGAGGTGGTGCTGCCGCGCTCGGCGGTCGGCCTGGACGACCTGCGCCGCAAGCCGGAGGAGCTGCGCAAGGGCACGCTCACCCACTTCGTCGCCGCGCTGGCCGCCGAGATGCTGCGCGAGGGCGTGAGCTTCGGGCGTGCGGACGACGACGCGCACGGCATCCGCCTGGCGCTGCTCGACCGCGGCGTCTCCATCGACCTGACCGACCGGGCGGTGGCCGAGGCCCTGATGGTGCACCTGCAGCCCCGCTTCCGCGCGCTTCTGGAGGGCGTGGTCAAGTGATCGGCGGCGACGATCGCTACGTGATGCTGGTGGCCAGCCTGCCGGCGATCGGCCTGCTCTCCGAGAAGGAGCCGCCGATCAACAGCGACCGCCTGGCCCAGCGGCTGAAGATGCTGAGCCCTGAGGACCACGCGGAGTTGACCGAGATGGGCCACATCCTGGCCTGGAGCCGGATCGACACCGCCGAGGACGACGCCCGCTTCGTCGCCCAGGCGGAGGCGGTCATCGGCCGGGTGCGCAGCCCGACCCTGCGCGACGCCCTGCGCGACCGGCTGGAGATCCGCACCCTGATTGCCGCGCTGCGCCGGCGTCATGGCGGCGAGGAGGCACCGGCCGGCGGGACGCGCTGGGGCTTCGGCCGCTATGTCGAGCAGATCCGCGCCAACTGGGGCCAGCCGGACTTCGGCGTCGGCCGCATCTTCCCCTGGATTCTGCCGGCCAAGGAGAAGCTGGAGCGCGGCGATGTCGCCGGGCTGGAGCGGATTGTCCTCGACGCCGCCTGGGCCGCCGGCACCCGCTATGAACTGGGGCACGCCTTCGATTTCGAGGCAGTGGCGCTCTACCTGGTGCGCTGGTCGCTGGCCGAGCGCTGGTCGCGCTACGACGCGGTTGCGGCCTCCGCGCGCTTCGAGGAGCTGCTGCACCAGGCGCTGGAGCATCCAGCAAGAGCGGAGGCGGCAGCATGAGCAAGGATCCCGTCGCCCACATCTCCGCCGTGCAGGAGGGCATCGTCCGGCTCCGGCTCGACCCCGATGCCGACGGCCGCCTGGTCAAGAACGAGGTGATCTACATCCGACCGGCCCGCCGGCCGGACCAGCACCTGAAGGCGGAGATCCTTCGCGTCATGGGCGACAGCGCCGACGCCCAGATCTTCGAGAGCGCCGACGGCGTCGGCCTCGGCGATCCGGTGGAGCAGACCGGCCTGCAGCTCTCGGTGCGGCTGGGACCGGGCCTGCTCGGCCAGGTCTACGACGGTCTGCAGAACCCGCTGGAGGCGCTGGCCGTCGGCCACGGCGTCTTCCTGCCGCGCGGCGTGCAGGTGCCGGGCCTCGATCCCGAGTCCAAGTGGTCCTTCACCGCGACCGCGCGCATCGGCGACAAGGTGCGCGGCGGCGACAGCCTGGGCAGCGTGCCGGAGGGGCCGATCACCCACAAGATCATGGTCCCCTTCGAGCTGAACGAGGTGCTGACCGTGAGCTGGATCCGCGACGGCCTGGTCGGCGTCGACGACCCGGTGGTGCGTCTGACCGCGGAGTCCGGTGCGGAGCGCACGGTGACCCTGGCGCAGGACTGGCCGGTGCGCGAGCCGCTGCCGCGGCGCCTCTTCGGCGCGGGCTACTCAACCCGGCTCTATCCCGACCGGCCGATGGTGACGACCCAGCGGATCATCGACACCTTCTTCCCGATCGCGATGGGCGGGGCGGCCTGCATTCCGGGGCCCTTCGGCGCCGGTAAGACCGTGCTGTTGAACCTGATCGCGCGCCATTCCGACGTCGACGTGGTGGTGCTGGTGGCCTGCGGTGAGCGCGCCGGCGAGGTGGTGGAGACCATCTCGGAGTTTCCGCGGCTGAAGGACCCGCGCACCGGCGGCTCGCTGATGGACCGCACCGTCATCGTCTGCAACACCTCCTCGATGCCGGTGGCCTCGCGCGAGGCCTCGATCTACACCGGGATCACCATCGGCGAGTACTATCGCCAGATGGGGCTGCGGGCCCTGGTCATCGCCGATTCCACCTCGCGCTGGGCCCAGGCCATGCGTGAGACGTCTGGCCGGCTGGAGGAGATTCCGGGCGAGGAGGCCTTCCCGGCCTATCTCGACAGTGCGATCAAGGGCGTCTACGAGCGTGCCGGCATGATGCGCACCAACGACGGCTCGACCGGGGCGCTCACCATCATCGGCTCGGTCTCACCGGCCGGCGGCAACTTCGAGGAGCCGGTGACCCAGTCCACCCTGGCTGCCGTTAAGTGCTTCCTCGGCCTCTCCTACGACCGCGCCTACAAGCGCTTCTATCCGGCGATAGACCCGCTGATCTCCTGGTCGCGCTACCGCGAGCAGCTCAAGGGCTGGTCCGAGACGGAGCTGGGCTCGGGCTGGGACGAGGCGGTCGGCGAGATGATGGCGCTGCTGCGCCGCGGCGACGAGATCCAGCGCATGGAGCAGGTGACCGGCGAAGAGGGCATCAGCCTGGAGGACTTCGTCGCCGAGCAGGCGGCCCGCTTCCTGGACATGGTCTTCCTGCAGCAGGACGCCTTCGATGCAGTGGATTCCTCGGTCTCGCTCGAGCGCCAGCGGGAGCTCTTCGAGCGGGTGCAGGCCGTCGCCTCGCGCCCCTACAGCTTCGAGGACAAGGAGGCCGCGCGCCAGCACTTCACCCGTATGACCGGCCTCTTCAAAGACCTGAACTACGCCGCACCCGGCTCCGACGACGCCCGCCGGCTGCTGGGCGAGATCGAGGCCCTGGACAAGACCGCCCCGATGGTCGCCGCCAAGGCGGCACAGGGAGACGGCGGGAGCTAGATAAGGGAGAAGCGCCGCGATGAAGTTCAAGCTGGATTTTGAGAGCAAGCGCCGGTTTCAGGTGGGCGAGGGTGAAGAGATCAACTTCCGCCTCCGCGATATTGCGGTGGAGCCCGGCCAGAAGGTGAACCTGAAGAAGGACTTCGATCCCGACTTCACCGGCGGCTTCACCGACAAGACCGGTGCGGCGGAGCACCTGGCCGCCAATGTCGAGCGCCTGGCCGCCCTGCAGGAGAAGCTCTACGCCCAGGATGTCTACGGGCTGCTGATCGTGCTGCAGGCGATGGACGCGGCCGGCAAGGACGGCGCCATCCGGCACGTCCTCTCCGGGGTGAACCCGCAGGGCTGCCAGGTCACCAGCTTCAAGGCGCCCTCGGCCGAGGAACTGGATCACGACTACCTCTGGCGCGCCGCCAAGGCCATGCCGGAGCGCGGGATGATCGGGATCTTCAACCGCTCCTACTACGAGGAGGTGCTGGTGGTGCGGGTCCATCCAGAGCTGCTGGACCGCCAGAAGCTGCCGAAGGAGAACCGCGGCAAGAAGATCTGGAAGCAGCGCTTCAAGGAGATCAACAACTTCGAGCGGTACCTGACCGACAACGGTTTCGGCGTGATCAAGTTCTTCCTGAACATCTCCCGCGACGAGCAGCGCAAGCGCTTCCTGTCGCGCATCGACGAAAAGGACAAGAACTGGAAGTTCTCGACCGCCGACTACCAAGAGCGCCAGTATTGGGATGACTATCAGGCCGCCTACGAGGACATGCTGCAGAACACCAGCACCGAATGGGCGCCCTGGTTCGTGGTGCCCAACGACAGCAAGTGGTTCGGTCGGCTAGTGATCTCAGAGGTGATCTGTACCTACCTCGATCGCCTCAATCTGGAGTACCCCAAGGTCGACGACGACCGGCGGGCGGACCTCTTGGCGATCCGCGAGGAACTGGTCAGGGACTGACCGCACCGGGGGGCGGGGCGCCGCCGGCCTCGAAGGCGATGCCTTCGATCTCCGCAGCGGCGATGAGCTGTGCCACGTAGATCTTCGCCGCGCGCGCCCAGGCGGTTCGTTCCGCCGCCTCCGCGATCTGGGAGCGCACGCTCTCGAAGGGCAGCCGCTGGCTCTCCGCCCTGGCATCGAGACGAACCACGTGCAGGCCGAAACGCGTCTCGACCGGTTCCGGGGCGATCTCACCGGGGCGGAGCCGGGTCAGCAGACTCTCGAACTCCGGCAGGGCGCCGCCCTCGGCGATTTGCCCCAGCCGCCCACCCTCGGCCGCGGAGCCGCAGTCGCTCTGGCTGCGGGCCAGTTCGGCGAAGGCGGCGGGGTCGCGCTGCAGGATCGCCAGCGCCGCCTCCGCCTTTCGTCGCGCTGCCGCGCGGGCCTCGCGGTCTTCGGCGGCGGCACCGAAGAGGATGTGCGAGGCTTCGAAGAGGTGTGGAGAGCGATAGCGCTCCGGCGCACGCTCGTAGGCCGCCTTCAGTGCGTCTTCGCTGGGGGCCGCGACCTGGAGCGCGCGGTCGAGGAGGCATCGAATCGACGCCTCCTCCTCGCTCTCCCACTTTCCGGCACCCAGCGCGCGCGGCTCGGCCTCGATTCCGAGGCGCGCGATCTCCTGGCGCAGCAGTTCGCGCAGCACCAGGGCGCGGGCGGCGGCCTTCCAGGCCCAGCCCGGCTTGAAGGCGCTTACCGGATGGTTCTGGGTCTCGGCCGCGATCTCCGCCTGCGGGATGGTGACGCCGTTCACCACGACCTCGGGAAAGAGGCTGCTTGCCATGGCCGTTACTCCGCCGGATGGGGCCGCTGGCCGCGCGCCGGCAGCGCCGTGCGGCGCCGTGAGCGGACGATCTGGTAGCCGGGCCGCCAGAGGTAGCGCAGGGGTGCCGAGAGCATGTGCACCAGCCGGGTGAAGGGGAAGAGGATGAAGATCGCCAGGCCGATGAAGATGTGCAGCTTGTAGATCCAGCTCACGTCTTCCACCAGGCGCCAGGCATCCAGCCGGAAGGTGAAGATCCCCTGCGCCCACTCCATGAACAGCACCATGACGCTACCGTCGAGGTGATCGAACGAGGCGATGATGGTGCCCATGCCCAGCAGCAACTGCAGGAACAGCAGCGCCAGGATGCCGATGTCGGCGAAGCTTGAGGTGGCCCGGATCCTGGGGTCGAGGAGCCGCCGGTGCAGTAGCATGCCGGAGCCGATCAAGGCCAGGATGCCGGCGATGCCGCCGACCAGGATCGCCAGCACCTGTTTGAAGCCGTAGCCGATGCCTAGCAGGTGGAAGACCCAGAGCGGGGTCAGCATGCCGACCAGGTGGCCGAAGAAGACGACCAGCACGCCGACATGGAAGAGGATGGAGCCCCAGATGAGCTGCTTGCGCCGCAGCAGCTGGCTGGAGCTCGACTTCCAGGTGAAGGGATCGCGCTCGTAGCGGGCGATCGACCCGATGATCAGGACCGAGAGGGCGATGTAGGGCAGCACGCCGAAAACGAAGTAGGTCATGGCTCAGCTCCTCGGGGGTTCGGCGGCGGCCGGGGCCGCCATTCTGGCGAGCAGGTCGCGGCTGGCCGGGCAGCCCTGATTCGGGTCCGGTGCGAAGCGGACCTCGCTCTCCTCCCAAACGGCGTCGAGCGCTTCCAGGTCGTCCGGGTCTTCGTCCGTCTCCTGGACCAGCGCCGCCAGGGCCTCGCGGTCCGGCTGCCGGCGGGCGATGGTCACCAGTGCGGCAAAGACCGCGGCATAGGGGGCGGTGCGGCGCGTGAGGCGTAGCCGCAGCGCCTCCAGGATGTGCACGGCATCAGCCAGGATGCCGCGCGCCTCTGCCAGCGGGCGGGTGCTGAGAAACTCCAGCAGCACCGGCAGGTGGTCCGGCAGCTCGCGCCCGGTCGGCTCGAAGCCGCCAGTCCGGTAGGTCTCCAGCAGGTCGACCATGGCGCCGCCCCGGTCGCGGCTCTCGCCGTGCACATGCTCGAAGAGATTGAGCGAGAGGCTGCGCGAGCGGTCGAAGAGTGCAACGTAGCGCTCTTCCAGCACGTAGAGGTCGCCGCTCTCCAGCTCATCCAGCAGCGGAGCCAGGCTCTGCCGGTAGCGCAGCGGCAAGAGCCGGTCGGCATCGAGCGCTGCACGGATCGGGGGAATGGCCTGTTGCAGCTCCTGGGACGGATAGCTCAGCAGCAGGGAGAGGGACTTCAGCGTCTTCTGCATCAGAAAGCCTCCGTCGGGGTGGTGAGCTTCTTGCGGCCGCCGAACAGCGACCCCTTGGAGATGCCCTTGGAGCAGCCGTTGCCATCGGTGAAGCCACAGCCGCCGCGCAGGTCGTAGGCGTCCTCGACCGCCTCGCGATGGGTGGTAGGGATGACGAAGCGGTCCTCGTAGTCGGCCAGCGCCATGATCCGGTACATCTCTTCGATCATCGCGGGCGTCAGGCCGACGCGCTCGGCGATGCCGGTGTCGACCACGCCGTCCACCGTCTTGGCGCGCATGAAGGCCCGCATCGCCAGCATCCGCTCCAATGCCGTGGCGACCGGCGCCTCGTCACCGGCGGTCAGCAGGTTGGCGAGGTAGCGCAGCGGGATGCGCAGGCTCTTTACGTCCGGCATCTCGCCGTCCTCGCCGATCAGGCCGGCCTCGGCGGCGTTCTTGATCGGGCTCAAGGGCGGTACGTACCAGACCATCGGCAGGGTCCGGTATTCCGGATGCAGCGGGAAGGCGACCTTCCAGTCCATTGCCATCTTCCAGACCGGCGAGTGCTTGGCGGCCTCGATCCAGTCCTCCGGCACCCCGTCCGCGCGGGCCGCCTGCTGTACCGACGGGTCGTTGGGGTCGAGGAAGAGGTCGAGCTGGGCCTGGTAGAGGTCCTTTTCATCGCCGACCGAGGCCGCCCGCTCGATCGCGTCGGCATCGTAGAGCATGACGCCCAGATAGCGGATGCGCCCGACGCAGGTCTCCGAGCAGACCGTGGGGTTGCCGCTCTCGATACGCGGGTAGCAGAAGGTGCACTTCTCCGACTTCCCGCTTTCCCAGTTGTAGTAGATCTTCTTGTAGGGACAGCCCGAGATGCACATGCGCCAGCCGCGGCACTTCTCCTGGTCGATCAGCACGATGCCGTCCTCCTCGCGCTTGTAGATCGCGCCCGACGGGCAGGAGGCGACGCAGGAGGGGTTGAGGCAGTGCTCGCAGAGGCGCGGCAGGTACATCATGAAGGTGTTCTCGTACTGCCCGTAGATCTCCTTCTGCACGCCCTCGAAGTTGTAGTCCTGGCTGCGCTTGGCGAACTCGCCGCCCAGGATCTCCTCCCAGTTCGGCCCGCCTTGGATCTTCTCGATCCGCTCGCCGGTGATCTTCGAGCGCGGCCTGGCGGTCGGAAAGGCCTGCATTTCCGGCGCCGACTTCAGGTGGTCGTAGTCGTAGTCGAAGGGCTCGTAGTAGTCGTCGATCTGCGGCAGGTCGGGGTTGGCGAAGAGGTTCGCCAGGATCCGCCACTTGGACCCCTGGCGCGGATGGATCTTGCCCGAGGCCGAGCGCTCCCAGCCGCCGTTCCAGCGCTTCTGGTTCTCCCAGTCCTTGGGATAGCCGATACCGGGCTTGGTCTCGACGTTGTTGAACCAGGCGTATTCGACACCGTCGCGGCTGGTCCAGACGTTCTTGCAGGTGACCGAGCAGGTGTGACAGCCGATGCACTTGTCGAGGTTCAGGACCTTGCCGATCTGTGCGCGCACTCTCATCGAGCGGCCTCCTTCTCGCTGGCGGGCCGGTCGAGCCAGTCGACCTTCCGCATCTTCCGGACAATGACGAACTCGTCGCGGTTCGAGCCCACGGTGCCGTAGTAGTTGAAGCCGTAGCTCTGCTGCGCGTAGCCGCCGATCATGTGGGTGGGCTTCAGGGTGGCCCGGGTGACACTGTTGTGAATGCCGCCGCGCAGCCCGGTCTTCTCCGAGCCCGGCGTGTTCACGATCTTCTCCTGAGCGTGGTACATGAAGAGCGTGCCGCTCTTGATGCGCTGAGAGACCACCGCACGGGCGGTCAGCGCGCCGTTGGCGTTGTAGGCCTCGACCCAGTCATTGTCGGCGATGCCGGCGGTCCTGGCGTCCTCTTCCGACAGCCAGACCACCGGGCCGCCCCGGTTCAGGGTCAGCATGAGCAGGTTGTCAGTGTAGGTCGAGTGGATGCCCCACTTCTGGTGCGGGGTGATGAAGTTCAGCACCACATGGGGCTGGCCCTCGCGCGCCTCGGCGTTGATCTCCTCGCCCACGGTCTTCAGGTCGACCGGCGGGCGCCAGGTGCAGAAGCCTTCGCCGAAGGCAAGCATCCAGAGGTGATCCTGGTAGAGCTGCTGGCGTCCCGTCAGCGTGCGCCAGGGGATCAGCTCGTGCACGTTGGTGTAGCCGGCGTTGTAACAGACCTTCTCGCTCTCGATGCCCGACCAGGTCGGCGAGGAGATGATCTTGCGCGGCTGGGTGGCGATGTCGCGGAAGCGGATCTTCTCGTCTTCCTTGGGCATCGCCAGGTGCGCATGGTCCCGGCCGGTGGCCTGGCCCAGTGCCTGCCAGGCCTTGACCGCGACCTCGCCGTTGGTCTCCGGCGCCAGCGAGAGGATGACCTCGGTGGCGTCGATGTCGGTCAGGATCTTCGGGCAGCCCTTGGCCGGTCCCTCTTGCCACGCACCGTTCAACGCGCGGAGCTGCTCGACCTCGTGGGTGGTGTTCCAGGTGATGCCCTTGCCGCCGTTGCCGACCTTGTCCATCAGCGGTCCCAGCGCGACGAAACGGTCGTAGAGCGCTGGGTAGTCGCGCTCCACCGCGACGAAGTTGGGCGCGGTCTTGCCCGGGATCAGGTCGCACTCGCCCTTCTTCCAGTCCTTGACCGCGGACTGGGCGATCTCGGCCGGCGTGTCGTGCAGGATCGGCAGCGCCACGATGTCGGTTTCCTTGCCCAGGATCGCCGGCGCCACCTCCTGGAACTTCCTGGCGATGGCCTTGAAGATCTCCCAGTCCGACCGTGACTCGTAGGCCGGGTCCACCGCCGCCTGCAGCGGGTGGATGAAGGGATGCATGTCCGAGGTGTTGAGGTCGTTCTTCTCGTACCAGCTCGCCGTCGGCAGCACGATGTCGGAGTAGACCGCGGTCGTGCTCATGCGGAAGTCGATGCAGACCAGCAGGTCCAGCTTGCCGCGCGGCGCTTCCTCGTGCCACTTGGCCTCGACCGGCTTCGAGCGTCCTTCCTCGCCCAGGTCCTTGCCCAGCACGCCGTTGTCGGTGCCCAGCAGATGCCGCAGGAAGTACTCGTGCCCCTTGCCCGACGAGCCCAGCAGGTTGGAGCGCCAGACGAAGAGGTTGCGCGGCCAGTTCTCCGGTGCGTCGGGGTCCTCGCAGGCCATCTCCAGCCGGCCGGCGCGGAGCTCCTCGGTGACGTAGGCCGGGATCTCCTTACCGGCCGCCTTGGCGGCCCGGGCGACCTCCAGCGGGTTGGTCTTGAGCTGCGGGGCCGAAGGCAGCCAGCCCATCCGCTCGGCGCGGATGTTGTAGTCGATGAGGCTGGCCTGCCAGTCGCCCTCGGGTGCCGTCGGCGACAGAATCTCGCTGACGTCCAGGGTCTCGTAGCGCCATTGGTCGGTGTGCGCGTACCAGGCGGAGGTCGAATTCATGTGCCGCGGCGGCCGCGCCCAGTCGAGCGCGAAGGCGAGCGGCAGCCAGCCGGTCTGCGGGCGCAGCTTCTCCTGCCCGACATAGTGGCTCCAGCCGCCGCCGGGCTTGCCGACGCAACCGCACATCACCAGCATGTTGATGATGCCGCGGTAGTTCATGTCCATGTGGTACCAGTGGTTCAGGCCTGCCCCCAGGATGACCATGGACCTGCCCTCGGTCTTCTCGGCGTTGCGGGCGAAGGCGCGGGCGACGGTGATGATGGCCTCGCGCTTCACCCCGGTGATCTTCTCCGCCCAGGCCGGCGTGCAGGGGACGTCGTCGTCGTAGGACTTGGCGGCCCACTCGTCGTCGAGCCCTCGGTCCAGGCCGTAGTTGGCGCAGAAGAGGTCGAAGACCGTGGCCACCAGGACCTCGCCCTCGGCGAGCGTCAGGCGCCTGGCCGGGATCGAGCGCGTGAGCACGCCCGGATGGGCGCACTTGACGAAGCCTTGCGTCGCCTGCCCGCCGAAATAGGGGAAGTCGACGCCGACCACCGTGTCGTGCTGCTCTTCCAGGATCAGCGAGAGGCGCAGGTCGCCCTGGCGGTCGCCGGAACGCTGTTCCAGGTTCCAGCGCCCCTTCTCTCCCCAGCGGAAACCGATCGAGCCGTTGGGGACGACGAGGTCGCCGGTCTTCTCGTCCAGGGCCAGTGTCTTCCAATCCGGATTGTTGGTCTCTCCCAGGCCGTCGTCGAAGTCGGCGGCGCGCAGGAAGCGGCCGGGCACCAGGCGCCCCTCCTTCTCCTCCAGGCGGACCAGCATCGGCATGTCGCTGTAGCGGCGGACATAGTCTTCGAAGTAGTCGGCCTGGCGGTCGAGGTGGAACTCGCGCAGGATCACGTGACCCATGGCCAGCGCCAGCGCCGCGTCGGTGCCCTGCTTCGGGTTGAGCCAGATGTCGGCGAACTTGGCCGCCTCGGAATAGTCCGGGCTGATCACAGCCGACTTGGCACCGCGATAGCGTGCTTCGGTGTAGAAGTGCGCGTCGGGGGTTCGCGTCTGCGGCACGTTCGAGCCCCACAGGATGAGGAAGCCGGCGTTGTACCAGTCCGCACTCTCGGGCACGTCGGTCTGCTCGCCCCAGGTCATCGGCGAGGCCGGCGGCAGGTCGCAGTACCAGTCGTAGAAGGAGAGGCAGACTCCGCCCAGCAGGCTCAGGTAGCGCGAGCCCGCGGCGTAGCTGACCATCGACATGGCCGGGATCGGCGAGAAGCCGAAGACCCGGTCGGGGCCGTAGGTCTTGGCGGTGTAGGCGTTCGCTGCGGCGATGATCTCTGTCGCCTCGTCCCAGGAGGCGCGCACCAGCCCGCCCTTGCCGCGCCGGGTCACGTACTCGGCGCGCAAGATCGGGTCGCCCTGCAGCCTGGCCCAAGCCTCGGTCGGGTTGCAGCTCTCACGGAGCGTCCGCCAGGCCTTCATCAGGCGGCCACGAACCAGGGGCGTCTTCACCCGGTTCGCGCTGTAGAGATACCAGCTATAGGAGGCGCCGCGGGCGCAGCCGCGAGGCTCGTGGTTGGGCAGGTCCGGCCGGGTGCGCGGATAGTCGGTCTGCTGCGTCTCCCAGGTCACGATCCCGGACTTCACGTAGATCTTCCAGGAGCAGGAGCCGGTGCAGTTCACCCCGTGGGTGGAGCGCACGACCTTGTCGTGGCGCCAGCGGTTGCGATAGACCTCCTCCCAATCCCGGCTCTCGCGGGTGACCTCGCCGTGGCCGTCGGCGAAGGTCTCGAGCTTCTTCGGGCTGAGGAAGTTCAGTCTGTCCAAGAGATGGCTCATCTCGTCTCTCCTTCGGTGGGCCTGGCCGGGTGCCGGATGCTGAGCGGGCTCAGCAGGGCACCGGCGCGCCCTTGCGGGTGTAGAAGGCCCAGGTGATCGCCACGCAGAGCAGGTAGAAGGTGCCGAAGACCCAGAGCGCCAGGTCAGGCTGGCCGGTCATCGCGATCGCGGTGCCGTAGGCCTTGGGGATGAAGAAGGCGCCGTAGGCGGCGATCGCTGAGGTGAAGGCGATGATGGCCGCGCTCTCTCGCTCCGCCGTCCTCAGGGTCTCGGTCTCGCTGAGCGCCGGCAGCAGACGCGGGATCTCCTGACGCATGATCGAGGGGATCATCTGGAAGGTGGAGGCATTGCCCACCCCGGTCAGGAAGAAGAGCGCCATGAAGCAGGCGAAGAAGCCCCAAAAGGCACCCGGCTGCTCCTTGATCGACAGGAAGAAGAGGACGCCGGCGACTGCGACGACCATGCCGATGAAGGTGTAGAAGGTCACCCGCCCGCCGCCGAACTTGTCGGAGACCCAGCCGGTCCCGGCGCGGCTCAGCGCGCCGACCAGGGGGCCAAGAAAGGCATAGGCCAGGACGTTGACCTCTGGAAACTGGGTCTTCATCAGCAGCGGAAAGCCCGCGGCATAGCCGATGAAGCTGCCGAAGGTGCCGGTGTAGAGCAGACACATCACCCAGTTGTGCTTGCGCTTCAGGATCGTGAGCTGGTTTTTCAGCGAGGCCTTGGCGTCGGCAATGTCGTTCATGCCGAACCAGGCGGCCAGGCTGGCGATGACCAGGAAGGGGACCCAGATGAAGCCGGCGTTCTGCAGCCAGAGCTGCGAGCCGTTGGACAGATTCTGCGGTTCACCGCCGATGGCGCCGAAGACGCCCAGGGTGACGACCAGCGGCACCACGAACTGCATCACCGAGACGCCGGCGTTGCCCAGGCCCGCATTCAGCGCCAGGGCGTTGCCCTTGACCTTCTTCGGGTAGAAGTAGGCGATGTTGGCCATGGAGGAGGCGAAGTTGCCGCCGCCGAAGCCGCACAGCAGGGCCAGGATCAGGAACAGCGAGTAGGGGGTCTCGGGGTCCTGTACCGCGAAGCCGATGCCGACCGCCGGGATCAGCAGCGACGCCGTCGAGAGCGTGGTCCAGAGCCGGCCGCCGAAGATCGGGATCATGAAGCTGTAGAAGATGCGCAAGGTCGCACCGGAGAGCCCTGGCAAGGCTGCCAGCCAGAAGAGCTGTCCGGTCGAGTAGCTGAAACCGATGGCGGGCAGCTTGGCCACCACCACCGACCAGACCAGCCAGACCGAGAAGGCCAGCAGCAGGCAGGGGATGGAGATCCAGAGGTTGCGGCTGGCGATCGCCTTGCCGGTCTTCTGCCAGAAGGCGGGGTCCTCGGGCCGCCAGTCGACCAGGGTATGCCCCCGGGCAACGGTGTCTTTTTGAGTGACGGTCATGGTGTCCTCTCAATCGAATAGAGGGAAGGAGCGGGCCGCCGCGGCGGCCCGCGCAAGGTTTCTGGGGATTACTCTGCCGGTGACGTGCGTCCTGCCATGGGGACCTTGGGAGCCTCGCCGGACTCCGGCAGCGGCGCTTCGGGCACGTCGGAGAGGTAGGTCTCCTCGGCCAGGGCCGGATGGCGGGCCCGCTCCATGCGCCGGATGGCGACGTGCATCCACACGGTGGAGACGGCGACCAGCAGGAACATCAGCATGAAGGGGGCGGTCCAGACCCCGGTGTAGTCCAGCAGCAGGCCGAAGCAGATCGGCAGGAAGAAGCCGCCGAGCCCGCCGATCATGCCGACCAGGCCGCCGACCGAGCCGACGTGATGGGGGTAGTAGACCGGGATGTGCTTGTAGACCGCCGCCTTGCCCAGGCTCATGACGAAGCCCAGGACTACGGTCAGGGCGACGAAGAGCCCGACCGACAGGCCGAAGTCGAACTCGATCGGCGCGGTGATGCCCCGGACCGTGTAGCTGGTCTGCGGGTAGCTCATGAAGAAGAGCACCACCAGCGACACGAAGAAGGTGAGGTACATCACGAAGCGCGCACCCCAGCGGTCGGACATCCAGCCGCCCAGCGCCCGGAACACCGAGCCCGGCAGCGAGTACAACCCGGCGAAGATGCCCGCCGTGGTCAGTTCCAGCCCGTAGGCGCCGACGTAGTAACGCGGCAGGAAGCTCGCCAGCGCGACGAAGCCGCCGAAGACGAAGAAGTAGTAGGTGGCGAAGCGCCAGACCTGGACCCGCCGCAGCGGCTCCAGCTGCGCGCCGGTCGAGACGTGGCCCTGGCCGCTGCGCTTGCGCTCGGCATGCTCGGGATCGGTCTTGGCGAAGAGGTAGAACAGCACCGCGGTGATCGCCAGCACGATGGCGTAGACCCGCGCGGTCCCTTCCCAGCCCAGGGCGACGACCAGCACCGGGGCGGCGAAGTTGGTCACCGCCGCGCCGACGTTGCCGGCGCCGAAGATGCCCAGTGCCGTGCCCTGCCGCTCCTTCTCGAACCAGCGCGAGGTGTAGGCGATGCCGATGATGAAGGAGCCGCCGGCCAGACCCAGCCCCAGCGCCGCCAGCAGGAAGACCTCGTAGGTTCTGACCGAGGTCAGCAGCCAGACCGCGACCGCGGTGACCAGCATCTGCAGCGGGAACATGATGCGCCCGCCGTGCTGCTCGGTCCAGACGCCGAGGAAGATGCGGCTGACCGAGCCGGTCAGCACGGGTGTCGCTACCAGCAGCCCGAACTGGGTGTCGCTCAGGCCCAACTCGCCTTTGATCTTGACCCCGATGATCGAGAAGATCGTCCAAACCGCGAAGCAGACCGTGAATGCGAAGGTGCTGAGACCAAGCGCGCGGTACTGGTCTGCCCGCGTCACGCCGGACAGTGTGTGCATCTGCTTTCCTCCTCATCTGCCCCTGTTTTTCACTTCTGAGGCTGATAAGAAAACTAAAGAGCTGCCCTATCCATTGATCTCGATCAAAAGATCATTAAAAAATTGCATCTATTTTTCAAAATGATTTTTATTTTACATGATAAATACGTTTATCATATGGGGACTTTACATTGGTTGTTGGTGTGATTGACAGGTGGCGGAGGGTCGCTTAAAAAATATCAAGCGTCTAGGCAAGATCCCTGCAGGTTGGCTCTGGAGGGCTCGGGCTTTGCGTGCTGGCAGAATGATCTAGAGAACCGCAAGCACGCGAATGCGTGGCGGACATACCTAGACGGGGGGGAAAGGGCAGGATGCGTAAGCCCTATTTCGCGGACATCCAGGCCTTGCCGCTGTTCCGCGACATGGAGCTGGCCAGCTTCGAACGGCTGATGCGCGGCGCCTATGTCCAGACCTTCCCGCCGCAGATCCAACTGATCACCGAGGGTGATCCCGCGGACTTCCTGCATGTCCTGGTGGACGGCCAGGTGGAGCTCTTCGCCTCCTGGAACGGCCGCGAGACGATGATGGCGGCGGTGCGGCCCATTTCGACCTTCATCCTCGCCGCGACCGTCAAGGATGCACCCTACCTGATGTCGGCCAGGACCCTGGAGAAGAGCCGTATCGTCCTGCTGCCGTCGCAAGACGTGCGCGAGGTGTTCAACAGCGACGTGGCCTTTGCCAAGGCGATCGTGACCGAGCTGGCGCTGCGCTATCGTATGATGGTCAAGCACGCGAAGGATCTGAAGCTGCGTAGCTCGATCGAGCGGTTGGCGAACTACCTGCTGCGGCAGCAGCGCACCGGCGGTTCCAGCAGCTTCGAGTTGGAGCTGGAAAAACGCCGGCTGGCCTCGCTGTTGGGCATGACGCCGGAAAACCTCTCGCGCGCGATCAAGGCGCTGCGAGAGCATGGCGTCGAAGTCGACCAGGCCCGCGTCGTGATCACGAACCTCGAGGACCTCGAAGCACTGGCCAAGCCCGATCCGCTGATCGACGATTTAATCTCCTAGATCAAACCCCGAGCGGGCGGGCTCGTCTGAGATGACAATTTATATTGTAATACAAATGGATAGAGTGCCGCGGCCGTGCGGATGTGAGCCGACGATGCTCTAGAAGGGGATGACGATCGAGAGGCCGCCACCGTAGTTGGAGTAGATCGAGCTGAAGCTGCCGGATCCCTCGGCGCGCAGGGGCGCTGTGCCCGCCTTGATCAGGTCGAGGCCGCCGGCGAGGTCGATCTGCGTCGACCCCAGGTCGGTGCTGGTCGGAAAGCTTGGCACGCCGCTTGGCGCGGCGACGTAGGAGGAACTCATCCGACCCGCCTGCGCCGCCGATACCAAAAGTGAAGATGCCGGGAAGGTTTCCGCGGGTCGTGGTGACGATGCTGAAGCCGTCCGCTCCATTTGGAGGCGTGCCGATTGCCCTGCTGACGAAGGCGACGGCCGATCCGGCACCATCGATCGTACCTTTGAAGGAGTGGCTGAGGGGGGCAGCGTTGGGGTCGTCACCGAAGCCTGTCGAGGTGAGACGCCCGCTGCCGCTGGCCTTAATAGTAAAGTTTCCGGTCTCGACGGTGAGGCTGCGGGTGGCTGGCGCAGGGGTAAAGCCGCTCAGGCCCCAATCAATCCCAAGGCTATCGACATTGCTGGTCGGGTTTTCGACCCGGACCGTCGGTACCGACTTAGGAGCCTCGTTCTGCGTGACCAGACTCGCGGAGGGATTGCCGGAGCGGGAATAGCGAATGCTGCCAGTCGAGCCGCAAGGGGCGATCCCGCTCGTCGAAAGAGGCGTGGCCTTGGAGGTGACTGGGCTCCCGAAGCGGGGCCTTGTGGGCGAGACAGAAAGCCGCGTATCGGGCAGCGATGAGCCTAGCGCCCCACCCGCTCGCCACCTCCGGTCCCGGCCAGCCTCCGTCTGCCTTTTCGGCCTATCTGTGCAGACCTTGGTGGGGCAGGGGGCGAGATGCGCTTGGCCGCTGCTTGGAGAGCAATAGGCTGCAAGAGCGCGCCCGGCAGCGTTGACAAGAGCCTCGCCTTCGGCAAACAGTAGTTCATGAGGAGCAATGAGGCTTCCGTCTACATGCTGAATGGCATGAGTCGGGGCCTCATTTTTTTTGGAGAATCGTCTTTGGCCCGGAAACACTCTGAGCCTTGGCGGATCGGGGTTTTGTTCTCCCAGTCCGGCACCACGGCTCTGATCGAACGTACACAGCTGAATGGCGCGCTGCTCGCCATCGCGCAGGTCAACGAGAGGGGCGGCATCCGGGGATGCCCCGTCGAGCCGGTTGTCTACGATCCCCAGTCCTCGCCGACCGAGTATGCCCGCTACGCCGAACGGCTGCTGAGCGAGGACGGCCTGCGCATCATCATCGGCGGCTACATGTCCAGCACCCGCAAGGCGATGCTGCCGATCGTCGAGCGCCGCAATGCCCTCCTGGCCTATCCGGCAATGTACGAGGGCTTCGAGTTTTCGCGCAACGTCATCTACGCCGGGGCCGTCCCGAACCAGCACAGCGTGCCGCTGGCCCGCCATCTGATCGCCAACTACGGCAAGCGCTTCTACCTGGTCGGCACGCGCTACGTCTTCCCGGTCGAATCCAATCGCGTCATGACCACCCTGGTGACCGAGCACAAGGGCGAGATCGTGTCCGAACGCTATGTCTCGTTCCAGGACGGGCAGGCCACTTTTGACGAGATTATCCGCGATGTCCAAGCCAAGTCGGCCGATGTGATCTTCAACACGGTGGTCGGCGAGAATGCCGCCTGCCTCTACCGCGCCTACCGCGATGCCGGGCTCGATCCGGCGACCCTGCCGATCGCGAGCCTGACCACCACGGAGACCGAGGTGGCGCACATCGGTGCCGATGTGCTGGCCGGACACCTGACGGCGGCCACCTACTTCCAGTCGCTGCCTGGCCCGGTCAACCAGGCCTTCGTCGAGGCCTATCGGGCCCGCTACGGTGCCGAGGCGACCACCAACGCGCTCTGCGAGGGCGCCTACTTCCAGACCCTGCTACTGGCCGACGGCCTTGAGGATGCCGGCAGCACCGATCCCGAGGTGCTGCTGCCGCTGCTGCTGGGCCGTACCATCGATGCACCGCAGGGGCTGGTCCGCATGGATACGGACAACCACCACTGCTATCTCTCGCCGCGCATTGGTCGCGTCGAGCCGGACGGCCAGTTCGAGGTGCTGGTCAATCCCAGCCGCCCGGTCAAACCGGACCCCTACATGGTCGATCACGACTTGGACGACTGGGGCAACGGCGCGGCCGAAGGCTCGCTCGCGGATCTGGCAAGCTGAGGCGACGCGACCTTGACCAGATCCTCCCCCAACGGCGCGCTGAAGCTCCTTCGAGAGATCCGCTCGATGCGCGTGTTGGTGGTCCATCCCCAGGATCGCAACGCCGAGGAACTGGTGGCGCATCTGCGCCGGATCGGCTGTCGCGTCTCGGCGACCTGGCCGCCGCCGGAGGAACTGCCGGAGGACGTGCAGATCGTGTTCAGGGCGCTCCATGCCCCGGACGCCGATCCCGACGAGGTCCTGAAGGTGACCGGGGCGCAACCGCCGGTCACCATCGGCATCGTGGAATACGAGAACCCCTCGATCCTGCAGTCGGTGCTCGATGCCGGGGTGGTGGCGATCGTCGCGAAGCCGGTGCGGGCCATCGGACTGTTGACGACCATCATGATGTCGGTTACCGTTGCTAAACGTGAGCGAGATCTTGTCAAGAAATTGGGCAAGGTCGAGCACAAGCTGAGCGCCCTCAAGCGTATTGAGCGCGCTAAAACGATCCTTATGGATCGTAACGGGTTGTCGGAAGAGGAGGCCTATTCTTCGATTCGAGCACAGGCTATGGCCCGCCGCGTCAGCATCGACGAAATTGCGGTCGCCATTATCAATGCCAGCGAGTTTTTCTCGGATAGCTCGAAGCGAAACGTAAAGAAGTAGCCGGAAAACCCTTTCCGATCACATCGGTCCGTCGGTGCCAGTGCTGCCGCCGCCGGACAACGGCAAGAGAGCCCTCATGGTCTTGCGACCAGGAGGGCTTTTGTTTTGCGCGCAGCACGGATTTTCGTCCCTGCCGCGTGCCAATCAGGAGGCTCGAAAGGCAAAATGGACGGACTTACTGGAACGGCGGCAGCACGAAACGCCTCTGAGGTGGCGGTCAGGGTTGCCTGCGACGTGGGTGGAACCTTCACCGACGTCTGCATCCTGGACGAGGCGACAGGCGCCATGCGGGTGTCGAAGGTGCCGACCACGGTCGACCCCATCGACGGCGTGCTGGAAGGCATCGCCACCGCGGGTGTGGAACTGAAAGACGTGCTGCTCTTCTCGCACGGCACCACGCTCGCCACTAACGCTTTGATCACCCGGCGCTTTCCGCCGGCGGTGATGGTCACCACCGAGGGCTTTCGCGATGTGATCGAGATCCGTCGCGGCACCCGCGACGATCTCTGGGACACCTACAAGGAGATGGCACCGCCCTACATCCGCCGGCGTGACCGCCTGGTGGTGGAGGAGCGCATCGACTACGCCGGCAAGGTGGTGACACCGCTGGACGAAGAGGGCGCGCGGGAGATCGCGCGGGTCATCGCGAAACGCGGCGTGAAGACCATCGCCGTTTGCTTCGTGAACGCCTTCGCCAACCCGGCGAACGAGCAGCGGATGCGCGAGATCCTGCTGGAGCAGGTGCCGGACGCGACCATCTCGCTCTCCAGCGAGATCATGCCGGAGATCTTCGAGCACGAGCGCTTCTCGACCACGGTCGCCAACGCCGTGCTGGCACCGGTGGCCGGCGCTTACGCCAAGCGGCTGCAGGAGCGCATGGAGGCCGGCGGCTACGATGAGGACGTGCTGCTGCTCCACTCCGGCGGCGGTGTCATGACCACTAAGACCGCGGAGAGCTTCGCCGCCCGGTTGGCCGCCTCCGGCATTGCCGCAGGCGCCATCGCCAGCCGCCACGTCGCGGGCCTCGCCGGCTACGAGAACTCGATCGGGCTCGACATGGGCGGCACCAGCACCGACGTCTCGCTCTGCGACCGCGGCAGCCTGCGCGTCACCAAGGACTGGCACGTCGAGTACGGCTATCCGATCTGCTTCCCCTCCATCGAGGTGCTGACCATCGGCGCCGGCGGTGGCTCGCTCGGCTGGATCGACGAGGCCGGCTCGCTGCGCAACGGCCCGCAGTCGGCCGGCTCCAACCCCGGCCCGGCCTGCTATGGCCGCGGCGGCGAGGAGCCGACCAATTGTGATGCCAATGTCGTCCTGGGGCGTCTCAGCGACACTCTGGCCGGCGGTGCGATCCAGATGGACAAGGCCCTGGCCATCGAGGCGATCAGGACCAAGACGGCGGAACCGCTCGGGCTCTCCGTGGAGGAGGCGGCGCTGGCCATCCTGCGCGTCGCCAACGCCAACATGGCTGACGCGGTGCGGCTGATCTCGATCCGCCGCGGCTACGACCCGCGCGATTTCGCGCTGGTGGTGTTCGGCGGTGCCGGCCCGCTGCATGGCGCGGCCCTGGCCAAGGACCTGAACATCCCGACCGTCCTGGTGCCGCCGAATCCCGGCGTGACCTCGGCGATGGGCTGCCTCCTGGTCGATATCCAGCACGACATCACGCAGATGTATCTGGGCAACGTCAACGAACTGGACCCGGCCGACATCGAACGCACCTTCCAGGAACTGGAGGCCGAGGGTCGTGACCGCCTGCTGAACGAGGGCGTTGCCGAGGCTGACATGGTGTTCCAGCGCTCCATCGACATGCGCTATCTGGGCCAGTGGCGGGCCATGTCGATCAAGGTGGATCCGCCGATCGAGTCCCTGGACGCCGCCGTCGCCACCTTCCACGAGGAGCATGGCCGCGAGCACAACTTCACCCGGCCGGAGGCCCCGGTCGAGGTCTACCGCCTGGGCGTCACCGCCACCGGTCTGACCCGCAAGGCGGAGTTCGCCACCCACGAGCCCGACGGCGCCGAGCCCATCCCGGTCAGCCGGCGGATGGTCCGCTTCGACGAGCTGCCGGAACCGGTCGAGACCCCGATCTACGAGCGTGACGGCCTGTCGGCCGGCGCCAAGATCACCGGCCCGGCGATCATCGAGCAGCTCGACTCGACCGTCCTCGTTCCCCCCGGCGTCACCGCGGAGGTGGACGCCTGGATGACCATCAAGATGGAGATCCCCTTGGCCGGCGCCTGATCCGGGCTCCCGCGCACGCTATCGAAAAGGAGGACAGTATTATGGCCGAGCAGACAGAGAAGCTCGATCCGGTAACCTTTGAGGTTCTGAAGAACGCCTTCATCAACATCGTTGACCAGATGGCGGAGCAGATCTTTCGGACCTGCTATTCCTTCGTCATCTACTCGCGCGACTTCTCGTCCGCGATCTGCGACCCGGAAGGCAACACCGTCATGCAGGGCAGCGGCGACATCGCCGCCCACGTCGGCACCCTGCACTACACGGCGCAGGCCGTGATCAAGGCCTTCAAGGACGACATCCATCCGGGTGACGTCTTCGTGGTCAACGACGTCTATCAGGGCGGTACCCACTTCAACGACACCCGCATCGTTCGCGGCATCTTCTACAAGGACACGCTTCTGGGCTTTGCCCAGGCGAACGGCCACTGGGCCGATGTCGGCGGCGCCGTGCCCGGTTCCTTCAACGTCAGCGCCATCGACCACATGGCCGAGGGACTGCGCATCACCCCGGTGCGCGTCGTCAGCAAGGGCACCTACCTGACCGACGTCGTGCACCTCATCGCGTCCAACACCCGGGCGCCGGCCGACATTGTCGGCGATCTGCAGGCCCAGGCCGAGGCGACCCGGATCGCCGAGGTGGAGATCTGTCGCCTGGTCGAGAAGTACGGGCTGGAGGTGATCCAGCAGGCCTTCGCCGAGGCGCAGGACTACGTCGAGACCCTGACCCGGCAGCGGGTGAGCAAGCTTCCGGACGGGGTGTGGGAGACCGAGGACTACATCGACGTCGATCCCGCGGCCGGCGAGGGCCTCGTGCCGATCCGGGTGAAGATGACCATCGAGGGCGACCGGGTGCACTACGACCTCTCGAAGTCGCACCCCAAGTCGATCTCGACCTTCCTCAACTCCTGCTACGGCGGCGCCTTCGCGGCGATCGTGGCGGGGACCAAGATGCAGTTCCCGGATATCCCGTTGAACTCGGGCTTCTATCGTGTGGTCGACGTCGACCTGGGGCCGGAGGGCAGTGTGGTGAACGCGAGCTGGCCGACGCCGGTCGCCGGCTTCTGCTCCGGTCCCTTCGAGAAGATCATGAATTCGATCTTCGAGCTTTGGGCCGAGATCATGCCGGAGCGGGCGATGGCCTGCACCTTCAACCTGGAGTACCTGCTGATCGGCGGTCGCGACGGGCGGCTGGAGGAGAAGCCCTACTTCATGTGGTACGACTGGATGGTCGGCGGCTGGGGCGCACGCAATGGCCGCGACGGCTGGGGCGCCACCGGTCCGGTCTTCGGCGTGCAGCTCGGTACCCAGCCCTTCGAGGGGCAGGAGCGGCTGGCGCCGGTGCTGACCAGTGGGCACGAGCTGCGCGTCGACTCCGGCGGTCCCGGCAAGTACCGCGGCGGCATGGGCGTCGAGAAGGGCGGCCTGCTGACCGACGCGGAACGCACCGTCGTCTCCTACTGCTGTGACCGCGAGCGCTCGGTGACCTGGGGCCTCTGGGGCGGCATGCCCTCGATCCCGCACGGCGTCTGGGTCAATCCGGGGACCCAGGGCGAGCGCTATCTGGGGTCGCTCTTCTCCAACGTGCCGCTGGAGGCCGGCGACACCGTCACCCGTCCCTCGGCGGGCGGCGGCGGCCTGGGCGATCCGCTGGAGCGCGATCCCCAGCAGGTCTGCGAGGACGTGGCCGACGGCTATGTCTCGATCGGCCGCGCGACCAAGGACTACGGCGTCGTCGTCCGGGAGATCGACCCTGACCTCGCCGCCTACGAGGTCGACCACGAGGCCACCAAGCTGGAGCGGGCCCGCATCCGTGCCCACCGCAAGGACTGGCTGGCCGAGGACGCGGAGGAGATCGCGGCGCGCTACCGCGCCGGTGAGCTCGACATGTTCGACCTGCTCCGCCGCTATGGCGTGATCGTGAACTGGGGCTCGGGCGAGCTGCTGGAGAAGACCACCAAGCAGTTCCGCCAGATGCTGCAGCGCCGGATGGTCCCCTACTGGGATCGTGACGCGACCGAGGCGGCACCGACCCTGCAGGTCGCCTGACCCACCGAAAGAGGTATCCCCGCGTGCAGGCCTTTGAGCCCGAACGGGCCGCTAGCGGCCTGCACGCCAGCGAGAACAGTGCACGGCAGATGTCGCGGCCAGGCGCTGCGACATCAAGCCGGGCCAGCGAGCGGGAGGCTCGCCCGAGTCCGATCAATCCGACCGCGCCGCGCAGAGCCGCCGGTCACTCTGGGAGACTATCGCTATGGCTTACCGTCTCAATCGTCGCCGCTTTCTTCAGACCACCGCCGCCACCGGCCTCGCGATGCCCTTCATCGCCAAGAGTGGCCTCGCCGCCGACCCGATAAAGGTCGCCGGCATCCATGACGGCTCCGGCGGGCTGGAGATCTACTGCCAGCCGATGATCAAGTGCCTCGAACTCGCGGTTGCGGAGTGCAACGAGAACGGCGGCATCCTGGGCCGTCCGGTGGAGCTGCTGCAGTACGACGCCCAGTCGAACATGCAGCTCTACACGCAGTACGCCACCGAGGCGGCGACGCGCGAGCGCGTGGCGGCCGTCTTCGGCGGCATGACCTCGGCCTCGCGCGAGGTGATCCGTCCGGTGCTGGACCGCTACCGTACGCTCTACTTCTACAACACGCTCTACGAGGGCGGCGTCTGCGACCGCAACATCTTCTGCATGGGCTCGACCCCGGCGCAGACCCTGGAGAAGCTGGTCCCCTACATCATCAAGAAGTGGGGGCCGAAGATCTACACCCTGGCCGCCGACTACAACTACGGCCAGATCACCGCCAAGTGGATCGAGAAGTACGCCATCGAGAACGGCGGCGAGGTGGTCCAGGCCGACTTCTTCCCGCTCGACGTCGCGGATTTCGGCTCGACCATCCAGAAGATCCAGTCGGCCAAGCCGGACATCGTCGTGTCGGTGCTGGTGGGTGCCGCTCATCTCGGCTTCTACCGCCAGTGGGCGGCGGCCGGGATGAAGGACCAGATCCCCATGGCCTCCACCACCTTCGGCATCGACAACGCCCAGGTGCTGACCACGCCGGCCGAGCACGACGGGATCATCGTCTCCTACGCCTACTTCGAGAACATCGACACGCCGGAGAACAAGGCCTTCGTGAAGAAGTACTACGACCGCTTCCCCGAGGCCGAACCGCTGACCGAGCTGTCGGTCATGACCTACCACGGCTTCCAGGTCTGGAAGCTGGCGGTCGAGATGGCCGGCACCACCGACCGGATGCCGGTGATCGAGGCCCTGGAGACGGGGATCAGCTACGTCGGGCCGGCCGGACGGACGACGATCGATCCCAAGACTCACCACGACATCCTCGACGTCTACATCGGCGAGGCCGAGAACAAGGGGTTCAAGGTGCTGGAGAGCTTCGACCAGCAGTTCCCCGCCGACACCGCGGCGGTCTGCGACCTGATCGCCAACCCGAACGACAACCAGCAGTACGTCGTGAAGGTGCCGACGAAGTAGGCGGGCGCAGGAGGAGTTAGGATGGACTACCTGCTGGCTATGGCGCTGCAAGTGGGCAGCGCCATAGCCTCGCTGATCCTGATCAGCCTGGGACTGGCGGTCATTTTCGGCATGATGCGCATCATCAACTTCGCCCACGGCGAGTTCCTGATGCTGGGCGGCTTCGCGACCATCGTGGCCAACAATGCCGGCCTCGGGCTCTGGCTCGGCATGCT
Organism: Rhodospirillaceae bacterium N.6G; assembly: GCA_046233115.1. Lineage (GTDB taxonomy): Bacteria > Pseudomonadota > Alphaproteobacteria > Kiloniellales > JACOMY01 > JACOMY01. The sequence goes on from JBJXHM010000007.1 coordinate 277,457, forward strand.
GGTGGTGGCGCCGCTCACCGTCGGCATCTTCGGCGTGCTGCTGGAGCGGCTGATCATCCGGCACCTCTACGGGCGGATGATCGACACCATGCTGGCCACCTGGGGAATCAGCCTGGCCACGATCGGCGCCGTCACGGTGATCTTCGGCAATACCGTGACAGGTGTCTCGGCACCCCTGGGGAGCATCGAGATCGGCGACTACCGCGCCGGCGCCTACGGCCTCTTCCTGATCGCGGTGGCAGCCGCGCTGGTTGTGGCCGGCTGGCTCTTCCTCAAGCGCACCCGCGCCGGCCTGATCGCCCGCGGCACGATGCAGAACGCCAAGATGGCGGCGGCGCTGGGCATCAACGAGTCGGGCGTCTATGCCGTCACCTTCGGCGTCGGGGCGGCGGTCAGCGGCCTGGCCGGCGGGCTGCTGGCGCCGATCTCCGGCGTGGTGCCGACCATCGGCGTCGCCTACATCGCCAAGGCCTTCATCACGGTGATCTCCGGCGGCGCCGCACTGCTGACCGGAACGGTCACGGCATCGGGGCTACTGGGCACGGTCAACACAACGGTGACCTTCCTCTCCAGCCCTGTCATCGGCGAGGTGGCGCTGCTGGCGGCGGCGATCGTGCTGATCCGCATCCTGCCGGAAGGCATCACCGGACGCTTCTTCAGGAAATCGCTATGATCACCGCACGGCAACGCAACCTGCTGGGCACGGCCTTGGTGACGGCGCTGGGCCTCCTGGTCCTCTTCGGCCTGCCGGCGCTAGACGAGATCTACCTGCTGATCAACGCCACCATCTACGCGGCCTTCGGGGTGCTGGCCCTGTCGCTTGGCCTGGTCTGGGGCTTCGCCGGTATCCTCTGCTTCGGGCAGGCGGCCTTCTTCGGGCTCGGCGGCTATGCCTATGCCGTGGCGGCGATCAACTTCGGCGACACCAGCTGGGCGGTTCCGGTCGGCATGGCGGTTCCGGCCGCCTTCGCCCTGCTGCTCGGCTACTTCATGTTCTGGAAGCGGATCAGCGACGTCTACCTGGGGGTCATCACCCTGACGGTCTCGCTGATCCTCTACCGCTTCTTCAACCAGACCGCCGGCGACGAGTGGACCATCGGCACGGCGCGGCTGGGCGGCTTCAACGGCATCCCCGGCACGCCGCCGCTCAACATGCCGGGCGACCCGATGGAGGTGCTCTGGCCGGAGGACATCTTCACCGTCGCCGTCGGCGCGCTCATCCTCTGCTATCTCTTCTGCAAGCTGCTGTTGTCCGGCGGCTTCGGTCGCGCCGTGGTCGCGGTCAGGGACAACGAGACCCGCGCCTCGCTGCTCGGCTACGACGTGCGGCTCTACAAGCTGGCGATGTTCGCGATCAGCGGCGCGCTGGCGGGTCTCGCCGGGATCCTCTTCGCCAACACCGGCTTCGTCAGCCCCAACATGTTCAGCCTGCAGCAGAACGCCCAGGTGCTCATCTGGGTGATCGTCGGCGGGCTGGGCACCCTGGTCGGCCCGATCATCGGCTGCATCCTGCTGCAGATCCTGATCACCGAGCTGGGCACGGTGAACCAGACCGGCGGGCTGAGCTGGCTCGACCCCAACCTGATCCTGGGGGTGATCCTGGTGGTCTTCGTCCTGCTGGTGCCGCGTGGGCTGGTGCCGAGCCTGCAGGCGGGCGTCGCGCTGCTTTTCACCCGTCGGAGCAAGCCTTCGGCCGCCTCGGACCCGGAGACCCCGGAACCGGACCGGCCGCAGAGAGACGCCTCGCTGGCGACGGGAGCCGCCGAATGAATGCAGCCATCATCGAAACCAAGGCGGTGACCATGCGCTTCGGCGGCGTGGTCGCGGTCGACAAGGTCGACTTCAAGGTCAACGAAGGCGAACTCCGTTGCCTGATCGGTCCGAACGGCGCCGGCAAGAGCACCTTCTTCAAGTGCCTGACCGGCCAACTGGTGCCGAGCTCCGGCGAGATCCGCTTCCGTGGCCGCTCGATCGCCGGGCTCAACAGTCATCGGATTGCCCGGCTCGGCATGGGGATCAAGACCCAGGTGCCGAACGTCTTCGACAGCATGACGGTGGCGGACAACGTGCTGACCGCGACCGCCCGGGTCTCGGCTAGGTCCGCGACCGCCCGGCGCCGCGCCGACAAGGCGATGGAGCGGGTCGGCATCACCGATCTGCGCGGCGAGACCGTCGGCCGACTGGCGCACGGACAGCGCCAACTCGTCGAGCTGGCCATGGTGATCGCCCCCGACCCGGACCTTATCCTGCTGGACGAGCCGGCGGCAGGCATGACCGACCAGGAGGTCGGGAATCTGGCCGAACTCGTGGTGGAGCTGGCCAAGTCCAACGCGGTCATCCTGGTGGAGCACGACATGCAGTTCATTCGCCGCATCGCCCGCACGGTCACGGTGTTCAATCGCGGCTCGATCCTGACCGAAGCCCCGGTGGAGGAGGTCATGGCGGACCCCCGCGTGCGCGACGTCTATCTCGGCAAGCAGGCGGCCTGACCATGCTCGAAGTGAAGAACCTGCATTCGGGCTATCAGCGCATCCCCGTGGTCATGGGCCTGGACCTCATCGTCGAGGAAGGCGAGTTCGTCGGGATCCTCGGCCACAACGGCATGGGCAAGACCACCCTGATGCAGACCCTGATCGGCGCCCTGCCGGCGACCGCGGGGTCGATCCGCTTTGCTGGCAAGGACATCACCCGCATGCGCACCAGTGGCCGGGCGCGGCTCGGCCTCGGCTACGTGCCGCAGGGCCGGCGCATCTTTCCCAGGCTGACGGTGCGCGAGAACCTGGCGATGGCGGTGGCCGGCGCGCGCCAGCCGGACAGCACCCTGGACGCCGTGCTGGCCGACTTCCCGCGCCTGGAGCCGCTCCTGTCGCGGGCGGGCGGGGTGCTCTCCGGCGGCGAGCAGCAGATCCTGGCGCTGGCGCGTTGCCTCTGCGGCCGGCCCAAGCTGATCCTGCTGGACGAGCCGACCGAGGGCATCCAGCCCTCGATCATCGACGAGATGATCGAGACCTTGCTGGCGCTGAGCAAGCGCGACGGTCTCACCATGATTCTGGTGGAGCAGAACCTGCAGTTCATCCAAATGCTGTCGGATCGGGTGCTGATCCTGCAGCGCGGCCGCATCCGCCGCCAGGTCGACCCCGAGAGCCTACACGACAGCGACCTCGCCGCCGCTGTCGATTGAGGGGTAGCGCGGTCAAGGCGCAGCGTTCCTCTTGTCCGGCGCCCACGCGTTCTCGAGCCGAACAGGAAGCAGCGATGGCACGCGGTCGAGCCGCGGTTCCACCGCTTCGCCGATCACGGTCGTTTTGCCGAGCGCAACAGGCTCGATGGTGACGCCCGTTCGTGCCTGGAATTCCGAGAGGAGCCGGGAAAAGGGGGCTGCCCACGCGCCCGCGGCGCGGAGGGTGAGCCAGCTCTCCCACCAGGCCTCCGGCCCGAGCAGCAGCACCTTCGGCGGCCTTTCGAGGATTCTCATCCCGAAGTGCGCTTCCGCCTGGCGCGCAATGTCTTCGTGGTTGGCCTGGACGATGGACGCATAACGCAGTCCCTCCATCAGGGCCACGGGAGGTGCTTCCCCGCGCCCCCCGCCATCGTGGATGTACTTCAGCTCGACGATCAGCAGCTGTCCCGGTTCGGTCACGCCCAGTAGGTCGACCTTGCCGACGCCGCGGTCCGCTTGGACTGCCTTGAGCGGCACCTGGTAGTCCAGGAGACGGAAGCCCTCACCGCTCGGAAGGGTCAAGCGCAGCTTCAGGTTGTAGAGTGCGACGGCCAGACGCTCCTCGAGGCGGGAGCTCCCCGCCGTGTCCGGCGTCCGCCCCCTATGGCCGACGAAGTACTGCTTCCCGGCCGTTTGCGTCCGTCGCGGCGCCCTTCGCTGCAGCTCCCTGTACTCGGCATGCAGCCGATCCGGGGCGATGGCTGCAATCTCGGCTGCCAGCTGCCGCGCGGACCAGACTCTCTTGAAGAGCAGCGGGAACTCGATCTCCAACGTGGTCATGCTCTCTCCCTTCAGTCTCCCCGGTACAGGGTCTTTGTGCCGCCCGCGGCCGCCGCAACGTCGACGCGAAGGTACCGATCCACGGCGTCGGTGCGCTGCCCGGCAGCGGAAAGAGGTCCCTGGGGAGGAGCTTAGGCCCGGATCTGCAGACGTTGAACGTGCAATCGGACCTGTGCGGGGCGATCTCAGGGGGAGGGGCAGCGCCCAAGTGGCGATGCGGCTCCGTTGCGGGAAGCGGCCTATCGCTGCACAGAGTGACATGCAGGCAAGGTTTGCGTCCACGCGCGTTCCATTCCCGCTTGACAGCCCCTCGGGCAACATATTTTATAAAATACAAAATACTGATAGATCTCGGAGAGAGACGGGTGAACCTTCCAGACTACCCGCGTAACCAGTCTCGGCTGGACAGCTTGCGCTATCGCGATGTCGTGGCCCACCGCTTGGCGGCGGCGCTGAAGCGCCATGGCGTGAACCGTATCTTCGGCCAGAGCCTGCCGAGCATGGTGCACCTTGCCGCTGAGAGCCTGGGTATAAGGCAGGTGGCCTATCGCAACGAAAACACCGGCGGCTACATGGCCGACGGCTATGCCAGGACCACCGGCAAGGTCGCCGTGGTCACCGCGCAAAACGGCCCGGCCGCGACCCTGCTGGTGGCGCCGCTGGGCGAGGCCTTGAAGGCCTCGATTCCGATCGTGGCGCTGGTCCAGGACGTCAACCGCGACGCCACCGACCGCAACGCTTTCCAGGACTTCGACCACATCACCATGTTCGAGTCCTGCGCCAAGTGGGTTCGCCGGGTGACCGAGGCCTCGCGCGTCGAGGACTATATCGACATGGCCTTCGTCCAGGCGGCGAGCGGCCGGCCGGGGCCGGTGGTGCTGATGCTGCCGGCCGACCTGCTGCTGGATCAACCGATGGACGGCCTGGCCGCGCGCAAGCAGGACTGCGGCCACTATCCGCTCGACCGTACCCGGCCGTCCGATGCGGCGATCGTCGAGGCGGCGGCCCTGCTGGCCGGCGCCAAGGCGCCGCTGGTTATCGCCGGCGGTGGCGTGCATTCCTCCAGTGCCTGCGCGGCGCTGGCCGCACTGCAGGAAACGGCCTTCTTGCCGGTGGCAACCACCAGCATGGGCAAGGGCAGCGTCAGCGAGGAGCACCCGCTGAGCGTCGGCCCGGTCGGCTACTACATGGGCGCGAACGGCGCGGCCCACTTCCTCCGGCCCATGGTCACCGAGGCTGACGTGATCCTGCTGGTCGGCAACCGCACCAACCAGAATGGCACCGACGCCTGGACGCTCTATCCGACCGCGGCGACCTACATCCACATCGACATCGACGGCACTGAGGTCGGGCGCAACTACGAGGCTCTGCGCCTGGTGGGCGACGCGCGCGAGACCCTGAGCGCGCTGACCGCGGCCTTGTCGAGGGAAGACCTGGCCAAGCGCAAGGCTGCGAGGCCGGCCCTGGAGGCGCAGATCGCCGAGGGCCGCCGGCTGCACTTCGAGCAGGTCAAGCCCTGGATCGAGAGCGACCAGCAGCCGATCCGGCCGGAGCGGATCATGGCCGAGATCGACCGCCGCCTGACGCCCGAGACCATTGTCGTGGCCGATGCCAGCTACAGCTCCATCTGGGTCGCCAACTACATGCGCGCGCGCCGGGCCGGGCAGCGCTTCCTCTCGCCGCGTGGCCTCGCCGGGTTGGGCTGGGGGCTGCCGATGGCGCTGGGTGCCAAGGTCGGCAATCCGGAGGCGCCGATCATCTGCGTGGCCGGTGACGGCGGCTTCGCCCATGCCTGGGCCGAGCTGGAGACCGCCAAGCGCATGGGCCTTGCGGTGGTCCTGGTGATCCTGAACAACCAGATCCTCGGCTTTCAGAAGCATGCCGAGGACATGAAATTCGGCACCCATACCGACGCCTGCGACTTCGAGCCGGTGGACCATGCCGCGATCGCGCGTGCTTGCGGGCTGACCGGCATCCGGGTCAGCGACCCGGCGGAACTGGGTCCGGCGCTGGATCGGGCGCTGTCGGCCGGCGAGACGGTCCTGATCGACGTGCTCTCGGATCCCGACGCCATGCCGCCCATAACGCTCTTCGAGGTTGCCGAGAACGCCGGGTAGGGGGCATGGAAATCGCCCTCAAGATTCTCATCTCGGGGGCTATGTTGGGCCTGTAGGCTGATTTCTCGGTCTGGATGGTGACCAAGAATGCCGCCCGGCTCGCTCTTTCGGGCAGTGTCCGCCTGGTATCCCTGTTTTCAGCAGTGAGTTCGCTACGACATGCTTGCAGTCCAGAAGACCAGCCCCGAGGCCGGCCTCACACTCGTCCAGGTCGCGGAGCCGGCGGCTCCCGGCGCCGGCGAGGTCCTGATCGAGGTCGCTGCTGCCGGCATCTGTGGCTCCGACGTCCATGTCTACGACTGGTCGGCCGGCTACGACTGGATGACGCCGCTGATGCCGCTGACCATCGGGCACGAGTTCTCCGGCCGCATCGCGGCACTGGGGCCCGGCATCGAGGGCCTGGTGCCCGGCCAGCGGGTGGTCGTGGCTCCCGCCGCCCCCTGCCTGAGCTGTTCCGCCTGCCGACGCGGTGATCTGGAGTTCTGCAGCAGCCGCCTGACACTCGGTCTGCACCGGCCTGGCGCTTTCGCGCGTTACCTGCTGGCACCGGCCAGGAGCTGCTTTGCCTTGAGCGATGCCGTCGACGACGAGCTGGCGGCCCTGACCGAACCGCTCTGCGTCGGCGAGAATGCAGCGCGAGAGGCCGAGGTGCAGCCCGGCGAGACCGTGCTGGTGCTGGGACCTGGCACGATCGGCCAGGCCTGCGCCTACATGGCCGACAAGCGCGGCGCGGCGCGCATCATCGTTGCCGGCAAGAACGACGTGCTACGCCTGGAGATCGTGCGCAATCTGGTGGGCGCCGACACGCTGGACCTCGCGGAAGGCGATCTGGCCGAGGGGGTGCTGGGGCTTACCGGCGGTCGGCCGGTCGACAAGGTCATCGAGGCGACCGGGGCCGCCGCCAGCATCGCCGAGGCCCTGCCGCTGCTGAAGCGTGGCGGTATCCTCGCAGCAGCCGGCATTCATCACCAGTCGCTGAGCCTGGACCTCACCCCCTTCATCCGCAACAAGCTCCAGCTTCGGGCCGCCTACGGCTCCACCGCGCGCGGCTGGGAGACTGTGCTGGCGCTGCTGCCACGCGACGGCGCGCGGTTGAAGGCCATGATCACCCACAGTCTCGACCTATCGGACGCGCTGGAAGGCTTCCGGCTGGCCAAGGAGCGCAAGGCCTCGAAGGTCATGCTGCGGCCACGCTAAGGCGCGGCCCCTCAGTCTTTGAGGTGCTTAAGGATCGCTGCGCCGCCCTCGACGATGTCGCGCGCGATCGCGGTGGCGACGGCATCGGGCTGGTGGGCTTCGAGACCGGTCAGGATCGCCTCGTGCGGATGCACGCCGTCGTCATCCGCCACGTCGCTTGGATAGAGGAAGTTGAGATAAGGGCCGGTCTGGACCCAGAGGGACTCGATCATCCAGACCAGGGTCTCCATGCCGGAGGCGCGATGCAGGGTGAAGTGGAACTCGCGATTGGCGGAGAGCATGTCCTTGAAACGCTGGGCGGCCTTGGCCTGGGCCAGACGCTCGTGCTGGCTGCGCAGCGCTGCGATCAGGGCCGGAGTCACACGCTCCGCTGCCTTGCGCGCTGCGAGGCCCTCCAGCACCACACGGATCTCGCGCAGTTCCAGGAAGCGGCTGAGGGTGAGTTCCGGGACCCGAGGCGAGCGTCCCGGCTCGAAGGTCAGGACCCGTTCCGCCACCAGCTGCATCAGCGCCTCGCGGATCGGCGTCTGGCTGGTGCCGAGCATTTCGGAGAGGACGCGCAGCCGCAGGGGTTCGCCGGGCTCGAACTCGCCCGCCATTAGGCTGGCGCGCAACTCGTCGTACGCGCGACTGGCTAGGTTTGCGCGCTGCAGCTCTCGCATTCGATCCCTCGAATCCCGGTCTTCCGCCGGCCCGCCACGCGGCGGGTCGTCTTACTCACTTTGTAAATTATAACAACTGAGATCACGGGGCGGCAATCCCCGGAGGGGCGCCGCTCAGCCTGTCCCGTCCGGCTGCCGGCCCTTCTACTTGCCGCGGCCCTTCGCGGAGGACCATTCTACAGCCAAACGAAGTCCGTGGCGGTCAGCAGGTTGGCGGCAGTGACTCCGGTCACTAGGAAGGCCTGGTCCACGACCCCGTCGCCGTCGTCATCCACCTGCAACCGGCGGCCTCCGGCGAAGCGGGCCTCGATGTTGCCGCCGGCCGAGAAGGCAGCCGCGCCGATGTAGGCGAAGCTGCCAACCTCCTGCCCGGTGGCGAAGACCAGCTTGTCCTCGCCGTTGGCGGCACTGGCCAGCGCGCCATCGAAATCGGCGATCACCGGGCCGCCCGAGCCGGCATTGCCGAGGCTGGCCCCATCGAAGAGGAAGGCATCCGCTCCCGATCCGCCGAAGGCCAGGTCGCCGTCGCGCATCTGCAAGGTATCAGCGCCGCTGCCCCCCTCCAGGCGGCCGTCCCCCGCTCCGCCATCGAGGCTATCGTCGCCCAGGTTACCTTCGAGCCGGTCGTCACCGCCGTGGCCGTTCAGGATGTCGTCACCGCTGTTGCCTTGCAGGAGGTTGCCGAAGGAGTTGCCGATCAGGGTGTTGGCGTGGCTGTTGCCGACCAGACTGGCATCACCGACGCCCGGTCCGTTGTTGATGTTGGCCCGATCGAGGTAGCCCTCCGCACCGCCGGCGAGGGTGTAGGCCTGCGCGTCGGAGCGGGTCACGTCCTCGGCACCGCCGGCGGCGGTCTCGCGCACGACGTCGGCGGCCGTGTCGACGATGAAGGTGTCATTGGCGCGGCCGCCGGAGGCCGTGTCCACGCCGCTGCCGCCGTTCAGGCGGTCGCTTCCGGTGCCGGCATAGAGGTAATCCGTGCCAGATCCGCCGCCCTGGCGGTCGTTACCATCGCCGCCGTAGGCCCTGTCCGAGCCCTCGTCACCGAACAGCGTGTCGCCGCCGGTGTCTCCCGTCAGCCGATCGTCGCCTTCCTGCCCCCTGAGGGTATCGTCGTCCATAGAGGGGATTTCAAAGGTGCCGGCGCCATAAAGGCCACCGCTCAGGGTGTCGTTACCGCTGCCGCCGCGTATGTCGTCCTTTCCGAACCCGCCATAGAGGCCGCGGTCATGTCCGCTTCCCCCCGAACAGGACGTCATCGCCGTAGCCGCCATAGAAGAAGCTATCATCGCCGTCATCGCCATAGAGCCGGTCGTCGTGAGGGCCGCCGTAGAAGCTCTGATCGTTGCCGCTATCACCATGCAGCGTATCGTTCTCGGGGCCGCCGGCAAAACTACGGTCATGGCCGCTGCCTCCGAACAGGCGATCGTCAGCACTCAGGCCAAAGAGGCGGTCAAAGCCGCTTAGTCCGGAAATCGTGTCGCTCTGATCGGTGTCGGTCAGCGTGTCATTGAGGACGGTGCCGAAAATCGTGGCCATAGGTCCCTCTTTCTCGCAGTGCGCAGCCTTGGCTGTGGCATCACCCAATAGCACGGGAGGGGCGCCAATCTAAACGGTCAAGAGTAAGCAATGGTTGCTTCAGATGCATTTCTAAGCCGGATCGACTGACAGTAGCTCGGCTTGGTTGGTTTTCTCATATTCTGTGTTTCTAGAAGTTATTTCCGGCGGTCAGTCGGTTGCATCCTGGCAACGACTGATCCAACATTGACGTCTTAGGGCGCCAAGTCGGCGAGTCTGGATCGAAGAACCGGGCATTTCTCGACGGCAAGATCGGTACAAGTTCGGTTAGGCGCGATGCGCACAGAATGTGAGGATATCCCCTATGGCCGACATTACCGGTACGGACGGCCCTGACCTTCTGGTCGGGACCAACCTGGCTGATCGTGTCTTCGGGCTCAGCGCATCGGACACGCTCTACGGCCTCGACGGGTCGGACAAGCTCTACGGCCAAGACGGTGACGATTTCCTCATCGGTGGCAGCGGCAAGGAGTCCGATCTCTACGGCGGCTCTGGAACCGACATCGTGACGGCAGGCAGCGGCCCGGATTCCCGCCTCTTTGGCGCCAGCGGCACGGATGCTCTTGCTGGAGAAGCCGGGGACGACCGCCTGATCTATGGCGGTGCCGGCGCCGACATCCTGGTCGGCGGCGACGGCGACGACTCCCTCATCTATGGAGGCCGCGGCGGCGACTACATCTTTGGCGGTTTCGGGATCGATGCCTCTCTCTTCGGCGACGGCGGGCACGACACGATCTACGGCGGTCTTGGCAGCGATCATTTTCTGGCAGGCGGCAACGGCAGGGACTTCATTCGGGGCGATGACGGGTTCGACCAGCAGCTCTATGGCGGCAGCGGTGACGACACGATCACCGGAGGTGACGACAATGAGACCTTTGTCGCGGGCGGTTCTGGTGCCGATTCCCTCTTCGGCGACAATGGGGGCGACAGCTTCTTCTTCGGCGGGGACGACGATGACCTGATGTTCGGGGGGCAACAGACGGACCGCTACTTCTTCGGGGGCAGCGGAAACGACACCCTGTTTTCCGGCCCCGACACGGATTCCGATTTTTATGGTGGCTCCGGCAACGACAGCATCTATGGCGCGACTGGCAGTGAAAGCAATCTGCGCGGCGATTGGGGCAGCGACAGGCTGTTCGGAGGAGAGGGCAAGGACAGCAGGCTGGTGGGGGGCGCGGGCCCCGACCGCCTCTATGGCGACAGCGGGAGCGACGGCCTCCTCTACGGCGGCGAGGGCTCCGATAGCCTCAATGGAGGCAGCGGCAACGACAGCCTGCTGTTCGGGGGAAGTGGCGACGATGTCATTCGCGGTCAGGAGGGGAACGACCATGGCCAGGGCGGCAGCGGCCAGGACACCGTTTTCGGCAGCGACGGCGACGATAGACTCTACGGCGGAGACGACAACGACCGTCTGGGCGGTGGCTCGGGCACGGACCTGCTCTACGCCGGTACGGGCTCCGACCGTCTCAACGGCGGCAGCGGGGTCGATCTGGCCGCGGGCGGGCGCGCCAACGACACCTTCATTGTCGACACGGCCGCCGACCTGGTGCGCGAGACCGCGGCCGGCGGCTTCGAGGACGTGATCCGCTCCGATGCGCTGGCCTACACGCTCGCCGGTGGTTCACAGGGGCACGTCGAGCGCGCCAACCTCAACAGCGGGGCGGGTGCGGCCAGCCTGGTCGGCAACAGCCAGGACAACACGCTGCTCGGCAACTCTGCCGACAACCACCTCATCGGCAACAGCGGCGCCGACATCCTGAACGGTCGCGGCGGTTCCGACAGCTTGGTGGGGGGCTTGGGCGACGACACCTTCGTGGTCGATACGCAGACAGACCAGCTCGTGGAGCTGGCGGGCCAGGGTACAGACCTGGTGCGCGCGGAGACGGACTTCACCCTGCCGGACGGCACGGCGACGGCCTTCGTCGAAACCTTGCGCATGCAGGCCAACCGTGGCGATATCGACGGCACCGGCAACAGCCTCGACAACTCGATCGAGGGCAACAGCGGCAACAATCGCCTGGCCGGTAATCAGGGGACCGATGTGATCGAGGCCGGAGCGGGCGACGACAGGCTCTTCGGTGGTCTCGGCGGCGACACAATGTCGGGCGAGAGCGGTGCAGACACCCTGACCGTCGGCAATGACGACATTCTCTTCGGCGGCTCGGGCGGAGACTGGTTCCGCTTCACCGGCGGCCTGCTCGGCACTGGCGGCTCGGGGGAGCCGGTTATCCGCGACTTCGCTGGCGCGGACGTCAATGGTGGCTCTGGCGAGGACAAGCTGGTGTTCCGGACCGGACTGGAGGTGGGCTCTTTCACCTACATCGACGGGGCTGCCTTTTCCGGCAGCGGCAACGCCGAGGCGCGCTATGCGGGGACGCGCCAGATCCAGGTGGATCGGGACGGCGACGGGGTCACGGACCAGGCCTTCCTGGTTGACGGCGTCACGGCTGCCAACCTCCTGACCGCGACGGATTTCCTGTGGCTGTAAAGGGGGCAGTCTGCAAAGGGACGCTGGCTGGGGGACCTGGACGCGTCCGGCCGCTGGTCTTGGAGCTATATCACATTGGTTTGGCGCTGTGCATTTTCGGGCAGACATTGAATGTGCTGAGCGAAACAAGCATAGATGTGCAGGTCTTGAGATGCGGTTGTGTTCATTTATTGACAACTATTAATTGCTCTTAACTAATTGTCCTATTTCATGTATACTTGCGAGTGTCCGAGAAAAGTCCATCCGAGGCTGGCGCAATGGCTCTTATTTACGGAACCGCCGGGGTGAACAATACCCTTTTCGGAACCAGCGTGGCTGACACAATCTACGGTCTTAGCGGGAATGACAGACTCTATGGTCTGCTCGGCGACGATAGCCTCTTTGGCGGCAGTGGGCGCGATCAGTTCGTCTATGGCGGCAGCGGCACCGACAACCTCTTCGGCAGCGGTGGGGGGGATTTCAGCTTCGACGGAGGCAGCGGTAACGACAGCCTCTCCGGCGGCAGCGGTTGGGATTCTTGGTTCTATGGAGGCGACCTTAGCGACCGCCTCTTCGGCGGCAGCGGGATCGATCGCTCCTTCTTCGGAGGCAGCGGGAACGACAGCCTCTTCGGAGGCAGCGGGAACGATGATGTCTTCCGCGGAGACAGTGGCGACGACAGCCTCTATGGCGACGATGGGAGCGATCACACCTTCTTCGGAGGCAGCGGCAACGATAGCCTCTTCGGCGGCAGTGGCAGCGACGATAACTTCCGAGGAAACAGCGGCGAAGACTGCCTCTACGGCGACAGTGGGGACGATGGGCTGTTCCTCGGTGGCAACGGCGCCGACAGTCTCTCCGGCGGCACTGGAAGCGATCTCGACTTCCGCGGAGGCAGCGGTGCCGACCGCATCAACGGCAACAGCGGGGACGATGAATTCTTCCTGGGAGGCAGCGGCGCTGACATTCTCTCCGGCGACGATGGGAACGACTCCCGCTTCTATGGAGGCCTTGGCAACGACAGTCTCTCCGGCGGCCGTGGGTCTGACAGGAATTTCTACGGAGACAGCGGCGCCGACCGCCTCTCTGGCGCCGACGGGAATGATTCCCTCTTCTTCGGAGGCAGCGGCGACGACCGCCTCTACGGTGGCAGTGGAGTCGATACAGATTTCAGCGCAAATAGCGGGGCCGACAATCTCTCCGGCGGCAGTGGGAACGATCTCAGGTTATTTGGAGGGAGCGGTGACGACAAACTCTCCGGCGGCGGTGGGGCCGACGGCAGCGTCTTCGGAGGCGTCGGCGGCGACCGCCTCTTCGGCGACACGGGAAGTGATAGCCTGTTCCACGGCGATGACGGCACCGACAGCCTCTCCGGCGGCAGTGGAAACGATGTCGCCTTCTACGGAGGTCGCGGCGCTGACAGCCTCTCTGGCGGCGATGGGCAGGACTCCCTCTTCTTCGGAGGGAGCGGCGCCGACAGTCTCTCCGGTGGCAGTGGGGATGAAAGGACCTTCTACGGCGGCGCCGGCGGCGACAGCCTCTCTGGCGGCAGTGGAAAAGATGGTCTCTTCCACGGAGACAGCGGCAACGACAGCCTCTCCGGTGACGCGGGGGATGACTCCCTTTTCCAGGGAGACAGCGGTGACGACAGCCTCTTCGGCGATGAGGGGGACGACATCTTCTTCAGCGCTGGCAACGGCGCCGACAGACTCTCCGGCGGCGGCGGCAACGATGTCGTCTTCGACGGCGGCAGCGGTAGCGACAGCCTCTCTGGCGACGATGGGGACGACGCCTTCTTCTTCGGACGCAGCGGCGACGACAGCCTCTCAGGGGGCAGTGGCGTCGACGCCTACTTCTATGGTGGTGCTGGCAACGACAACCTCTCCGGCGGCAGCGGAGACGATCTCTTGTTCAATGGCGATTTGGGCAATGATGATCTGCGCGGAGGTTATGGTAATGACGATTTGATCGGTGGTTCAGGCAACGATTACTTGCGCGGCCAGGGCGGTGACGACAGCCTGGAAGGGAGCAGTGGTCTCGACACACTGTTCGGTGGCCAGGGGCAGGACACAGCTTACGGCGGCGACGGCAACGACCGTCTGGGTGGAGGCTCCGGCACCGACACCCTCTATGCCGGCATCGGTTCCGACCGTCTCAACGGCGGCAGCGGGGTCGATCTGGCCGCGGGCGGTAAGGCCAACGACACCTTCATTGTCGACACGGCCGCCGACCTGGTGCGCGAGACCGCGGCCGGCGGCTTCGAGGACGTGATCCGCTCCGAAGCGCTGGCCTACACGCTCGCCGGTGGTTCACAGGGGCACGTCGAGCGCGCCAACCTCAACAGCGGGGCGGGTGCGGCCAGCCTGGTCGGCAACAGCCAGGACAACACGCTGCTCGGCAACTCTGCCGACAACCACCTCATCGGCAACAGCGGCGCCGACATCCTGAACGGTCGCGGCGGTTCCGACAGCTTGGTGGGGGGCTTGGGCGACGACACCTTCGTGGTCGATACGCAGACAGACCAGCTCGTGGAGCTGGCGGGCCAGGGTACAGACCTGGTGCGCGCGGAGACGGACTTCACCCTGCCGGACGGCACGGCGACGGCCTTCGTCGAAACCTTGCGCATGCAGGCCAACCGTGGCGACATCGACGGCACCGGCAACAGCCTCGACAACTCGATCGAGGGCAACAGCGGCAACAATCGCCTGGCCGGTAATCAGGGGACCGATGTGATCGAGGCCGGAGCGGGCGACGACAGGCTCTTCGGTGGTCTCGGCGGCGACACAATGTCGGGCGAGAGCGGTGCAGACACCCTGACCGTCGGCAATGACGACATTCTCTTCGGCGGCTCGGGCGGAGACTGGTTCCGCTTCACCGGCGGCCTGCTCGGCACTGGCGGCTCGGGGGGGCCGGTTATCCGCGACTTCGCTGGCGCGGACGTCAATGGTGGCTCTGGCGAGGACAAGCTGGTGTTCCGGACCGGACTGGAGGTGGGCTCTTTCACCTACATCGACGGGGTTGCCTTTTCCGGCAGCGGCAACGCCGAGGCGCGCTATGCGGGGACGCGCCAGATCCAGGTGGATCGGGACGGCGACGGGGTCACGGACCAGGCCTTCCTGGTTGACGGCGTCACGGCTGCCAACCTCCTGACCGCGACGGATTTCCTGTGGCTCTGATCGCGATCCACTCCGATCTTCAAGGTCGCATAGTAGGATTCGGACGGCAGTCCGTTTCGATGTGACGCCGTCCTGCTCTACCCGCTGATCCGAGAGAGATAGCTAACCATGGCCTGGTAGCGGCGGTAGGCCGTTTGCTTGAGCCCAACTTGCGACAGGATGCAGAACGGCAGAAGATACCAGGCGTAGAGCCGGCACCAGAGCGCAGCCGTGTCCGGCCGCGCGGAGACCGCGGCGATCACGGCGGGCGCGTTCCGGTAGTAGGCCGCGATCTCCTCGCGGCCTCCGGGCTGCTCGGCCAGCCAGTTGTCGCGGAAGCGCCGTGCCGTCGTCAGTTCCCAGCAGTCATCGGCAAGTCCGATGGCCTCGCAGCAGGCCGTGGTCACGTAGCAGCCGCCGGTCCCGGCGCCCGCCGGCGGCACTCCGTTGTAGGCGCAGGCGCCGGCGGCTTCCTGGTCAGAGATCCGTCGATAGGCCTGCTCGGCCTGGCCAAGGGCTTCGGTGAATCCGATCAGGCTCCAGGTCGCTTGCCGGAAAACCGCACCGCTGTCTGGGTCCTCGATGCTGATCTTGTAGCTGGCCGAGCGCCGCGCCCCCTTCAGGATCTGGGCCTGCAGGGCGGCGTCCTCGACCGGCCACTCGAGCGAATGGTCGCCGGACGAGTTGCGCGTCGTCGGTACCACGCGCAGCAGGGTCGGGCCGCCGGCAAAGGCGATGCGCACTGCGGCGCGGCTGCCCAGCCCTCGGTAGGGCCGCTGGGACTGCGCACCCAGCAGGACCGTGGCGATGGGTTGGGGCAGGTCCGGCCGTGACGGCACGAACAGGAAGTAGAGTTTCGGCATATGGATGTCGGCGCCCACATCCTGGTGCAAGGTCCAGCCGTCGGTCCAGGCCACGTAGTAGAAGGACCCGACCGACTCGGTGGCGCGCTCGCAGGCCGGCAGTGGGTTTCCTGCAGCGTCAGTCGGGCGTTGCGCTGGTGCCGTGCGCGGCTGGGGCGTCTGCGCGCAGCCTGCGGCACCGACCGCCAGCGCCCCCAAACAGGCGGTAAAGCGTCGGCGCGTCGGAGAGATCCAGTCTGTCATGGCGCGCCCTCTCTCTGACCTACCGCAGGTTCTGCTTGATCCAGTCGAGGACCCGCGTGCCCGTCAAGCGCTCCTCTCCGGCGATCAGCATCGGCACTGCTCTTAGGTTGTCCGCCTTGCTTCTGGCCTGGTAGTCGGCAATGAGACGCTTGGCCCCTTCCTTGTTAGAAAGACACTGCACAAACACATCCTTGGTCATGATGCCTCGGTCGACGACGATGCCGTGCAGTGCCAGGGTCTGCTGGGTATCGTCGATCGTGACCCCTGTCTTGCGTTCGCGATGATAGGTCATCGACCAGGCGGGCTGCTGTTCCATGAAGAGCATCATCGTCGCCAGGTAGCCGCCTCCCGTGCAGCGCGCCAGCATGTCGACCCTAAGCTCCGAGGTGTCGAAGTAGGCCGGCACCACTCGGATGGCCCAGTCGCCCGTGGCGAGGGCGGCGGCATGCTCCGGCCGCTGCAGCTCTTCCAGCGTTTGACGGCAATAGGGGCAGCCGGGGCTGATGTAGAGCGTGGCGACCTCGGCGGCGGTCTCCCGGCCTAGGAAGCCCTGCTCGGCGGCATCGGTCGGCAAGGTTGCGAGTGCCGAGAAGGCCAGAATGGCCGCGACTACCCCTGCCACTCGCAAAGCCCTAAAAGGGAAAGGATGCACCCTGCTCCTCCTCCGCGTTCTGATCGTCTTCGCTGTTGCACAGCCCCGTTACAGACAAGGCTATCTGCCAGAAGAGTGCTGGTCCACCCTGTCCGATTGATTGAACTCGCTGAGAAGTAAACACTCTCAGTCAAGGTACCGTGCCTCTTCGGCAGTCACGCAAGGCAGAGCTCTTTCTGTTAAGATGAATCCGAGGGTGCGCGTTGTTTGGGTTTTGGGCGCGTAGTCGGCAAGAACGGGAGGGAAGGGTGTCGGAATTGCCGGGCGCGAAAGACGTGATCGAGGGCCTGACGGTTCGTCTGCAGGATCTGGCGGCCCGGCGGCCCTTCGTCTTTCATGAGACGCGGCGCGCGGACGCCGAAGCTTTCCTCGATGGCATGACCAGCTTCGAGGGCTGCTTGATGAGCGATCTAGCCCGAGCCAAGCGCGCACTCGGCTTCAGTCCGCCGGAGATGCTGGTCTGGTTCTATCTCCGCATGGGCCGCCGGCGGGGCCATTTCTTCCGCGGCAGCGATGTCGCCAGCGTGTTGCAGCTTGCAGGCATAACCGCCGAGATCCGCGCCTTCGCTCGCGAGGCCGGCACAGACCTGCCGGAGACCGCCGTGGGCTTCATGATCCACCAGGGCTATGCCGGGACCTACACCCTGGGGGTTCCCTCCGGGCAGCTTCGCGAGCGCGACGCCCCGGTCTACACGATCCTCCGCGGAGAGGCTGCGCCGCGCGAGACCGCGCCCTCGCTGGAGGCCTTTTTCGACGCCGAGGTGAAGCTGATGGAGGAACTGACCGTCATGCAGCGCGACCAGGGCGGATACTACCTGACGGTCGGGCCTGCCGGCGTGCGCGAGGTCCACCCGGCGCTTTCCGAGCGCCCGCGCCCACTGGATGTCGGCGACCGTTTCCTCGACTGATTGGGAAGCGCGATTGGGAAAGATTTGGCTGGCCTTCTTGGATACGTATCGAACTGTCTGGGTGGCGCCGGAGGCTTCGAAGGTGGATGGGCTCATGCGGTCGAGCCGATCAGTGGCGCTTGGCTGTTTTGGCTGGGGATAAGCAAGCGTCGTCGATCTGACTGACCTGAAGTCCAGACGCTCTCTCGTTTCTGGCGCAATACCGTGCTTTGCTGCATTGCAGGCATTGGCCAATAGTCTCTCGGCCGGGAATGCAATAGACTGCGGGCACTGGGCCCAGTGACGAGGAACGAGTCTATGGCGGTTATCTACGGCACGACGGGAGTAAACGACGTCCTCCACGGAACCACGGCCGCCGATACCATCTTGGGGCGCAGCGGGTCCGATAGGCTCTACGGGTTGCTGGCGAACGACAGCCTGTTCGGTGGCAGCGGCAACGATAGCGTCCTGTCCGGGGGATCGGGCTTTGACAGGGTCTATGGTGGCCCCGGTTCCGACAGGTTTCTCTTCGGCAACTCGGCCAACGACTGGCTCTTCGGCGGGAGCGCGAGTGACCTTGTTCTCAACGGGAACGAAGGTCGGGATTTTCTCTACGGCGATCAGGGAAGCGATCGTGCACTCTTTGGGGGAAGCGACGGAGATTTCATCTTCGGTGGCAGCGGTGCAGACGTAAGCCTCTTCGGAGACAACGACCAGGACCTCCTTTATGGAGGGTCAGGCGACGACACCTCTCTGTTCGGCGGCAATGCCAACGACCTCCTCTATGGTGACGGGGGGGACGACCTGTCGCTGAACGGGGACGACGGTGACGACCGCATCTGGGGCGGTGACGGGGGCGACCGCTACCTTTTCGGCCGCAGCGGAAACGACGTGCTGATCGGCAACAGCGGCGACGACGAACTGCTGCTGGCCGGCCCGGGAGACGATCTTATCTTTGCAGGCAGCGGAAACGACTCTCTGCTCTTCGGGGACACCGGCGACGATAGCATAGTTGCCGGAGAAGGCGACGATGGCGCGATCTACGGCAGAAGCGGTGCCGACAAGGTCGATGCCGGCGGCGGCGAAGACCGCTCCATCTTCGGGGACAGCGGGGACGACGAACTCTTGGGCTTCGGCGGCGCCGACAGCTTCGTCTATGGCGGTGACGGCAGCGACCTTCTCGGTGGCGGGGCGGGGGCGGACCTCTCCTTCCTGGGGGGCCGTACGAGCGATACCCTCTTTGGCGACAGCGGCAACGATCAGGCATTTTTCGGCGGCGGCGGCAGCGATATCTTGAGCGGCCGGGCCGGACAGGATCTCTCCTTCTTCGGTGGCACTGCGTCGGACAAGCTCTATGGTGCGGCGGGAAACGACAGCTTCTTCTACGGCGACAGCGGTAACGACCTGATCTTCGGGCGGGGTGGCCAAGATCGCTCCATGATGGGCGGTAGCGGTCTCGATGGGGTCTATGGCGGGAACGGTTCCGATCTGCTCTTCGGTGGCGACGATTCCGATTCTCTCTATGGCGGCATCTCCAACGATACGCTCCTGGGCGGCCGCAATGGTGACGTCGGACTCTTCGGAGGCGATGCCAGAGACCTGCTCTATGGCGGTGGCGGGGAAGACCGGTCACTCTACGGTGGCACGTCCGACGACCGCGTCTATGGTGGTACCGCTGGCGACAGCGCGCTTTTCGGCGACCTGGGCGACGACTTCGTAGCAGGCGACGACGGCAATGATGTCAGCTTCTACGGTGGCGACGGCGATGACGGTCTGAGCGGGCGGGCGGGAGACGACGCCTGCCTCTTCGGCGATGGCGGCGCGGACCGGCTCTCCGGGGGAAAGGGTGGCGACTCGTCTTTCTTCGGTGGCAGTGGGGATGACGTTCTGAACAGCGGAGCGGACGACGATGCCTTCCTCTACGGCGGCAGCGGCGCCGACAGCCTCTACGGTGGGAATGGCGACGACACAATGAACGTCGCCAGCCAGGGCGAGCTTGAGGCTGGCGATCTCTTCGACGGCGGGGGCGGCGTCGATACCCTCATCCTGGGGGCCGGCATCACTCTGCCGGCAGGCGTCACGCTAACCAGCCTGGAGTTCGTCGTGTATGGATAGGTGTGCAGGATCCGACCACGCACAGCGCGCTGCTTCTTGTTTCTGGGTGGGATCGACTGGCCGAAGGTAGCGCCGGCTTGTGGCTGGGGGACCTGGATTCGAACCAGGGCTGCTCGGGTCAGAGCCGAGAGTTCTACCGCTAAACTATCCCCCAAGGGACCGGCCAAATAGGCCATGCGCCGTCTGCGACACAGCGGAGTGCGCGATATAGCGGGAGCTGGACCGCTTTTCAACCTCAGACTTCGGTAAACTTGTCGCTGGGCCGGGTCAAGCGACGGTCGGCTTGCTTGGCGTCTTCGTGTCCGCCTGCTAGGCTTCGCTGTACAGAGGCATTAAAGCCCGCTCGGGAGCTAAGATGGAGGCAGCAACAGGCAAAATCGGACGGAGCGAAGGCCGGCGGCGACGTCGGTCGCGACCCGAGCAGATTTTTGCCGCGCTGGACCTCGGCACCAACAACTGCCGCCTGCTGGTCGCCAGGCCCTCGCGCAACGGCTTCCACGTGGTCGACGCCTTTTCCCGCATCATCCGTCTGGGCGAGGGGCTGGACGCCACCGGCGCGCTCAGCGAGGCGGCGGTGGAGCGCGCGCTGGAGGCGCTGGCGGTCTGCGCCGCCAAGGTCCGCCGGCGCGGCGTCACCCGGCTGCGCGCGGTCGCCACCGAGGCCTGCCGGCGCGCCAGCAACGGTACCGACTTCCTGGAGCGGGTCTATCTCGAGACCGGGATCAACCTGGAGGTCATCTCCGCCCGCGAAGAGGCCGCCCTCACCCTGTCGGGCTGCGCGCCGCTGCTGGATCCGCTCCGCCGCCACGCGCTGGTCTTCGACATCGGTGGCGGCTCGACCGAGGTCAGCCACCTGGAGGTGGCGCCGGCACCCGGCGGCTGCCGCCTGAGCCCGGTCGCCTTCACCTCGCTGCCCTACGGCGTCGTCACCCTGGTGGAGCGGCTGGGGCCGGACGCCAGCACCCGAGATGGCTACGACACCATCGTCCGCGAGGTCGCCGCCTCGCTGGGCGAGTGCTTCGCCGACGGCCATCTCGGCACCGAACTGGGCCACGGCCAGGTGCAGATGCTGGGCTCCTCCGGCACGGTCACCACCCTGACCGGCATCCATCTCTGCCTGCCGCGCTATGACCGGCGGCGGGTCGACGGAGCCTTCCTCAACCGCAACACCATCGACAGCATCGTCGAGCGCATCCTGGACATGTCGGAGCAAGAGCGCGCCGCTCACCCCTGCATCGGCCCGCAGCGGGCCGAGTTCGTGGTCAGCGGCTGCGCCATCCTGGCTGCGCTCTGCCAGCGCTTTCCGGTGCCGCGGCTGAGGGTGGCCGACCGAGGGGTGCGCGAAGGCATCCTCTTGAGCCTGATGCGCCGTCCCGGTAGGTCTTTGCCGATCGAGGTGCAGGAGATGGCGTCGGCGTGAGTGCCGGCAGACGACGCGGGACGCACGCGAGCAGGATCGGGACGGAGGGGCGGTGAGCGATCAGAGGCGACGGCGGGCCGGCGGCCGGGATGGCCGCGGTGGCGGTGGACGGAGCAGCGGTGGCAACCGCAGCCTCAGCCAGCGGGTGCGCTCGGCACGCGGGCGGCCGGTAGGCTCTACCCTCTGGCTGCAGCGCCAGCTCAACGATCCCTACGTGCAGGACGCCAAGGCGCGCGGCTTCCGCTCGCGTGCCGCCTTCAAGCTGCTGCAGCTTCACGAGCGCTTCGAACTGATCGCGCCGGGCCAGAGGGTCATCGACCTCGGCTGCGCGCCCGGCGGCTGGATGCAGGTCGTCACCGAGGTAACCGGCGGCAAGTGCCGGTTGGTGGGCATCGACCTGCTGGAGGTCGATCCCCTGGCCGAGGCTACGATCATCCAGGGCGACTTTCTGGATGACGACATGCCGGAACGCCTGAAGCAGGCGCTGGGCGGTCCGGCCGACCTTGTGCTCTCGGACATGGCGGCCAACACCATCGGCCACAAGAAGACCGATCACCTGCGCACCATGGCGCTGGCCGAGGCCGCCGCCCACTTCGCCATGGAGGTGCTGGCGCCGGGCGGGGCCTTCGTCGCCAAGGTGCTGCAGGGCGGCACCGAGAACGAGCTGCTGGCGCTTCTGAAGCGGCGCTTCGAGAAGGTGCGCCACGCCAAGCCGCCGGCCAGTCGCAAGGATTCCAGCGAGATGTACCTGGTTGCCCAGGGCTACCGCGGCAGCGACGAGGAAGAGATCGAGGAGGGGGCGTAGCCCTTGCGCTCTCGCAGCAGGAAGAAGGCTGCGATCGAGATGATCGCGGTCGCCAGCGCCAGCACCCCGAAGAGCGCACCGCTGCTGCCGGTCACCGCGTAGAGCGAGGCGATCAGCGGCAGCACCAGGGCGGCAACGCCGAGCGACAGCAGGTGCTGCACGCCGTAGACCCGGGCGAGCCAGCGCTCCGGCACCACGTGGCCCAACAGCCAGGCGGTGATCGGGATCTCGCCGAAGACCAGCAGCAGCAGCACCGCCGCCACCGGCAGTGCGACCGGACCCTGGGTCAGGAAGAGGCAGGCGAGGAGCAGGGTCTGCAGCGCTGTCGCCAGCACCAGCGGCCAGCGCGCGCCGCCGCGGTCCAGCAGGCCGCCGACCGGTAGCTGGGCGAAACCGGCGGTGGCGAAGACCAGTCCGGTGACCAGGCCCAGAGAGGCCAGGTCCGGCAGGTGGTCGCCCAGCCGCTCCTCGAACAGCTTCGGCAAGGCGAAGGTGACGCCATTGAAGACCAGGCCGCCGAAGAAGGCCGAGAGCGCGACCAGCGCCAGTGCACGGTAGGGTGACAGTAGCGCCGCCTTGGCCGCGCCGCCGCCGGTCTTCTTGGGCACCGCCGGCCCCTCCGCGGCCTTGCGGGCGAAGAGCAGGAACAGCAGAGCCACCCCCGCCAGCACCGCGGACGGCAACAGGAAGGACCAGCGCCAGCCCAGTGCATCCATGATCACCCCGGTGCCCAGCGCCGCCGCGGCCACGCCCATGTTGCCCCACAGGCCGTTGATCGCCAGGGCGCGGCCGCTGCCGCCGGTGCTCTGCACCACCAGCGCGGTCGCCACCGGATGATAGATCGCCGCCGCCATGCCCAGGAGCACCATGCCGAGGACGAGCTGCTCCTCGCCCTCGGCGGTGCCGATCACCAGCAACGCCAGCGCGAGGCCGGGGAAGAAGAGCCGCAGGGTGGTCACCCGGCCCCAGCGGTCTCCCAGCCAGCCCGCGGCCGGCGTCGTCGCCGCAAAGGCGATGTAGCCGCCGCTGCCGAGCGCCAGGGCCGCGTCGTAGCTGAGGCTCCAGGCCTCCGCGAGGCCTAGCACCGCGGTCGGGAAGATCAGCAGGCAGTAGTGGTCGACGAAGTGCGCCAGGTTCAGGAAGGCCATCAAGCCGGGTGATCCCTTGGCGGAAGGACGTGTCATGGCGGAACTCTTCTCCTCGCATGTCGTTTGAGAAGAGATCGCAGCAACTGCCTTGTCAGTCTTCCGCTATAGTGTCAAATGATATCGCTAATATGACAGATTCTCTCGAGGCGCCCCAGACGCCCGCCATTCGGACCCTGGCCACCGATCACCCGGTCGGTGACCTGCTGCCGCCGCACAGCCACGAAGAGGCGCAGCTCGTCTATGCGCGCCAGGGGGTGATGCGGGTGGCGGTCGCGGCCGATCTCTGGGTCTTGCCGCCGCTGCGCGCGCTCTGGATTCCGCCGCGGACGGTCCACTCCATCGTCTGCCGCACCCCGGTTTCGCTGCGCACGCTCTATCTGGGCGGTGCGCGCTCCGGGCTGCTACGAGGCTGCAAGGTGATCGCGGTGACCGACCTCTTGCGTGCGGCGGTCCTCCGTCTGGTCGAGGGGCCTTGCCCGGAGGAGCTGCGGGGCTTGCTGGAGGCGGTGGTGGTCAGCGAGCTGAGAGCGCACGATGCCGAGCCGCTGCGCCTGCCGCAGCCGGCCGACCCGCGCCTCCGCCGGATCGCGGCGGTTTGGGCCGAGACGCCGGGCGATGGCCGCAGGTTGGCTGACTGGGCCCAGGAACTGGGCATGAGCGAGCGCAGCCTGATCCGGGCGGTTCGGCGAGAGTGCGGGATGACCTTCCGGCAGTGGCAGCGCCAGGCGCGCCTGCTGGTGGCGCTGGAGGGGCTGGCCGGCGGGCGCTCGGTCACCACGGTGGCACTGGACTGCGGCTACGACAGCCTCAGCGCCTTCGTGCAGGCCTTCCGCCAGGTCTTCGGCGTGACCCCTGCGCGCTATTTCCTGCAAGAAGGCAACAGGCTCGCCTGATCTGCCGCGCAAGGCCTCGTGCAGCGGGCTGCCCCACTTGATCCTCGACCTGTCGCCATCGCAGGATGAAAGGGTTTCCAGTTGGGGAGAGGGAGAGGGCGTGCACCCGGAAGGCGACGAGGCGGCCCAGGATCGGCAAGAGGCCCCGGATCGGCAAGAGGCCCCGGATCGGCAAGAGGCCCCGGATCGGCAAGCGCCGGCGAGTGGACAGGGAGCGGTGGTTCTGGCAAGGCTGCGGCACCGGTTGCTGGCGACCTGGCTGTTCTGGCGCTACGTCGGCCTGCGCTTCTGGCATGACGAGCTCTTCACCCGCGCCGCCGCACTCGCCTTCCAGTCGGCCCTGGCGATCGTGCCGTTGCTGACCATCGTCATCACCCTGCTCTCTGCCTTCCCCGGTTTCCAGGAGATGCAGGCCTCGGTGCTGGACCGGCTGCTCGGCTACGTCGTGCCGACGGTGGAGCAGACCGTCTCCGACGCGATCAACGACTTCGTCGCCAAGGCCCGCCAGCTCACCGGCTATGGCGTCCTCTTCCTCGCCTTCATCGCGATGATGCTGCTGCACACCGTCAGCGACACCTTCGATGCGATCTGGCGGGTGGAGCGCTCGCGCAGCCTGGCGGTGCGTTTCATGGCCTACTGGACCATCCTGACCCTGGGACCGCTGCTCTTCGCCATTGGCATCTCGCTCTCGGCCCAGCTCCTGGCCGCGACCCAGCGCCAGTACGGCCACGTCCTGGGCGACGAGATCTCTTTTCTCGGCACCTTGCTGCCGGCGGCCACGGAGTGGCTGGGCTTCACCCTGATCTACTGGCTGGGACCCAGCGGGCGCATTCGTATGACCAGCGCCGCGGCCGCCGCCATTGTGGCGACGGTCCTGTTCCAGCTCCTGAAGGCCGGGTTCGGGTACTACGTCGTCTATATCTCCAGCTACAAGACCATCTACGGCGCGGTGGCGGCGCTGCCCTTTGCGCTGCTCTGGCTGGAGCTGGCTTGGGCCGTGGCGCTGTTCGGCGCCACCGTGTCCGCGGCGATGTCGGAATGGCGCAGCGGCACCGCCGATCCCGCGACCGGCCGGCCGCGCCCGCTGGCCACGGTCGGCCTGTCCGAAGGGGCGAAGGATCAGTAGGACTTGGGCTGGCCCAGCACGCGCTCTGCGATGTAGCAGAGGATCAACTCGCGGCTGACGGGGGCAATGCGCGGGATCATGATCTCGCGCAGGTAGCGCTCCACATGATACTCCTTGGCATAGCCGAAGCCGCCGTGGGTGCGCACCGCCCGGTCGCAGGCCTCGAAGGCCGCGTCGGCAGCCAGGAACTTGGCGGCGTTGGCCTGGGCGCCGCAGGGCTGGCCGCTATCGTAGAGGCCTGCGGCGCACCAGACCATCAGGTCGGCCGCCTCCAGCGCCATCCAGCTCTCCGCCAGAGGGTGCTGGATCGCCTGGTTCTTGCCGATCGGCCGGCCGAAGACCACCCGCTCGCGGGCATAGTCGCTGGCCTTGGCCAGCGCCCGGCGGCCGACGCCGACGGCCTCCGCACCCAGCAGGATCCGCTCCGGGTTCAGGCTGTCCAGCAGCATGCGGAAGCCCTGGCCCTCCTCGCCGATCCGGTCCTCCAGCGGCACCTCCAGATCCTCGATGAAGACGGCGTTGGAATCGACCGCGGCGCGGCCCAGCTTGTCGATCTCATGCACGGCGATACGGCTGCGGTCGAGGTCGCTGTAGAACAGGGTCATGCCGTCGGTGCGCTTGGCGCAGTCCTCCAGCGGCGTGGTGCGGGTCAGGATCAGGATCTTCGAGGCCACCTGCGCCGTCGAGGTCCAGACCTTCTGGCCGTTGATGATATAGCGGTCGCCGCGGCGCTCGGCCCGCGTGGTGATGCTGGTGGTGTCCAACCCGGCGCCGGGCTCGGTCACGCCGAAGGCCACCTGGTCCTCGCCGCTGACCAGGCGCGGCAGGTGCCGCTGCTTCTGCTCGGGCGTACCGTAGAGCACCAGGGGATGTGGGCCGAAGAGGTTCATGTGCACCGACGAGCAGGCCGCGATCGCACCAGCCGAGTTGGCGATGGTCTGCATCATCAGCGCGGCCTCGGTGACGCCCAGCCCGGCGCCGCCGTACTCTTCCGGCATGGTGATACCGAGCCAGCCGCCCTCCGCCAGAGCGGTGTGGAAGTCCATCGGGAAGGCGTGCTGGCGCTCGCGCTCCAACCAGTAGTCGTCGTCGAAGCGGTCGCAGATCCGTCCCACTGCCTCGACGATCTGCTGCCTCTCCTCATTTGCCGCCAGGCCTATCGGCAGGCTACCGCTCTCCAGCGTCATGCTCGTTCTTCTCCTTCCGTCACGCTACCGCCCAGAAGAGCGTCGGCGCGAGGTTTCGGCAAGGCCTAAAGCGCCAGGGAGGATCAGAACAGGCGGTCAGGCAGCCAGGTGGTCAGCTCGGGCAGCAGGAAGATCGCGGCGAGCGCGATGAGCTGCAGGCCGACGAAGGGGATGATACCGCGGTAGATATGCAGGGTGGTGACGCTGCGCGGTACCACGCCGCCCAGATAGAAGAGGGCGAAGCCGAAGGGCGGGGTCAGGAAGGAGGTCTGCAGGCAGACCGCGACCATGATGCCGAACCAGACCGGGTCGATGTCGCCCTGCAGCAGGATCGGTCCCACCGTGGGGATGATGATCAGCACGATCTCGGCGTACTCCAGCACGAATCCCAGCACGAAGATAACCGCCAGCACGAAGATGATGGCGCCGGTTTCGCCGCCCGGCATCCCGTTCAGGATCTCGTGGACCACGTGCTCGCCGCCCAGCCCGCGGAAGACGATGGAGAAGACCGAGGCGCCGACGAAGATCATGAAGATCATCGCCGTCATCTTCAGGCTGGCCAGCAGGATCTCGCGGAAGACCGCCCAGGAGAGGCGGCGGTAGAGCGCGGCCAGGATCAGCGCGCCGCTGGCGCCGACGCCGGCTGCCTCGGTGGCGGTCGCGATGCCGCCCAGGATCGAGCCCAGCACCAGCACGATCAGCACGATGGCCGGTGCCATGCTGCCGGCGAGCGCCCAGAAGGTAACGCGCTCGCCCTCCTCGGCCTGCAGCGGCGGGCAGGCCTCCGGCCGGCGCCAGGCGACGAAGGCGACGTAGAGGGCGTAGAGCAGGACCAGCAGCAGGCCGGGCACCACGGCACCGGCGAAGAGGTCCAGGATCGAGACCGGCTCGTAGCCGAAGTTGCCGGCCTTCTGCTGTGCCTTGACGTAGGCGTTGGCGAGCGAATCGCCCAGGATGATCAGCAGGATCGAGGGCGGCAGGATCTGGCCCAGGGTGCCCGAGGCGCAGATGATGCCGGTCGCCAGCCGCTTGTCGTAGCCGGCCTTCAGCATGATCGGCAGGCTGAGCAGGCCCATGGCCACCACGGTGGCGCCGACGATCCCGGTCGAGGCCGCCAGCAGCGCACCCACCACCAGCACGCCGAAGCCCAGCCCGCCGCGCACCCGGCGCAGCGCCAGGCCGATGGCACGCAGCATCTGCTCGGCCACCTGCGACTTCTCCAGGGTCACGCCCATGAAGACGAAGAGCAGGATCGCGACCAGCACCTCGTTGGTCATGATCCCGTAGAGGCGCAGCGGCAGGAAGTCGAAGTCCCGGAGGTCGTAGCTGCCGAGCGCGGCACCCAGCCAGGCGAAGAGCAGCGCGGTGCCGGCCAGCGCGAAGGCGACGGGGAAGCCGGCGATCACCACCGCGATGGTGCCGAAGAACAGCAGGATGCTGAGGTTGTCGGCGAAGAAGGAGAGATCCAAGGAGGGCTGACCTCGTTCAGTGCTGAACTTGGTCGTCCGCCGGACCGCGCCCCTGCAGGGTGCGGATCAGCATGGCCACGGCCTGGCCCAGCATCAGCAGGCAGAAAAGCGGGATGACACTCTTCAGGACGAAGGCGCCGGGCAGCCCGCCGCTCTGCCGCGAGCCCTCCAGCCGCTGCCAGGAATCGCCGACGTAGGGCAGCGAGGTCCAGAGGATCAGCAGCAAGGTCGGGATCAGCAGGAACAGCACGCCCAGGCTGTCGACCCAGCGCCGGTAGCCGCGCCCGAAACGGCCGTAGGCGACGTCGATCCGCACGTGTCCGCCATGCTTCAGGGTGTAGGCGGCCCCCAGCATGAAGGTGGCGCCGTGGATCGCCACGTAGAGCTCCTGCAGCCAGACGAAGCCGGTGGCGAAGGCGTAGCGAAGCACGACCACGGCGGTGACGATCAGCACCACCAGGATCATGCCCCAGCTCGCGATCCGGCCGCTGCCCTCGCTGGTGGCTTCGAAGAGGCGTGCCAGGCGGTCGAACATGGCTCCTAGCGCAGGTGGGCGTAGAGGGGCGGGCGACGCTGCTCGTTCAGCGGCCACCAGGCGCGCACGTCGCGCACGGCCTCCAGGTCGATCGTGGTGGTGGTCAGGCACTCGCGGTCCGGCGCCTGGGCGAGGATGACGCCCCAGGGATCGACCACCATCGAGCGGCCGACGAAGCCGAAGTTGGTGCCCGGCACCCCGCCGACCATGCCGGAGCCCACGACGTAATACTGGTTGTCGGTGGCCCTGGCCCGTAGCAGGAACTCCCAGTGGTCGATCCGGGGCGAGAGGAAGGCGGTGGGAACCACCACCAGCTCCGCCCCCTGCATGGCGTAGTCCAGGAAGAGTTCGGGGAAGCGCAGGTCGGAGCAGATGCCGACCCCGACCTTACAGACGTTGGTGGTCACCACCACCAGCTCCTCGCCCGGCGTCACCTTGTCGGACTCGCGGATTTGCGGGATGTCGGGCCTGAGAGCCGGATCGAAGAGGTGGGTCTTGCGGTAGATCCCCTGGATCTCGCCGTCGCGGCCGACAAAAGGTGCGGAATTGTGGATGCGCCCGTCGGCCCCACGCTCGTAGAGCGAGCCCACCACCATCATGGAATAGCGCTTGGCGATGGCCGCGATGGCCTCGGTCGCCGGCCCCGGGATGGTCTGGGCGATGGCCTTGTGCGCCTCGGAGGAGGAGAGGCCGGTGCCGGTGAAGGTTTCGGGCAGGACCGCCAGGTCGCTGCCGCGCTCGCCGGCCTCTTCCAGGAACCGCAGGACCTTCGCCAGGTTGCCCGGGACGTCGTCGTCCCGGGCGTTGATCTGGACGATCGACAGGGTCAGCTGCCGACTCTCCTTGGCCGACAGCTCCGGCTGCGGGCGCTGTTCGCTCATCATGCGAATTCGCCGATGTCCAGGTTGCGGGCGGCCAGGAAGGCTTCGGTGGAGATGGTGGTCCAGTTCTTCACGCCCTTGCGGAACTCGACGATGGAGTTGAAGACCTTCTCGCTCAAGGGATCCTCCTTGGCGATGGCCGAGATCACCTCGGTCGAGGTCTTGCCCAGCGCCGTCAGCACGCTGTCGGGGAAGCGCTTCAGCACCACGCCGTGCTCTCCGGTCAGGGTCTGCAGGGCCTGATCGTTGCGGGCGATGTAGCCGGCGAAGATCAGGTCGTTCAGCTTGCCGGCGGCCAGGGTCACCACGGCCTGCAGCTCCTCGTCCAGCGATGCCCAGGCCTCCTGGTTCACGAAGAGGTCCAGCACCGTGGTCGGCTCGTGCCAGCCGGGGTAGTAGTAGTACTTGGCCGCCTTGTAGAGGCCGCCGGCCATGTCGTTGAAGGGGCCGACCCAGTCGGCCGCGTCGATGTTGCCGGTCTGCAGTGCGGTCAGGGTCTGCGCGCCCGGCATCAGCACCACGTTGGAGCCGATCGCCTTCAGCACCTCGCCGCCCAGGCCCGGCATGCGTATCTTCAGGCCGGCCAGATCCTCCGGCGTGTTGATCTCCTTGTTGAACCAGCCGCCCATCTGCACGCCGGTATTGCCGCCGAGGAAGACCTTGCAGTTCATCTCGGCATAGACCTCGTCGGCGATGGCCTGGCCGCCGCCGTAGCGGTACCAGGCGGTCATCTCCTGGGTGATCATGCCGAAGGGCATGCCGGCCAGGAACTGGGCAGCCGGCACCTTGCCCTTCCAGTAGTAAGGAGCACCATGGCCCATCTCGGCAGAGCCGCTCTGCACCGCGTCGATGGTCTCCAGCGCCGGGACCAGCTCGCCGGCGCCGAAGATCTCGATGGTTAGGCGGCCGTTGGAGGCCTTCTCGATGAAGTCCGCAAAGATCTGGAACTCGTCGGCTACGCCCGGAAGGCCCTTCGGCCAGAGCGTCACGAAGCGCCAGCGATGGCGGTCCTGGGCGATGGCTGGGGCCGCGGCCATGAGGCTGCCGGCGGCGATGCCGGCGGTGGCGCCACTCTTCAGAAACTTGCGTCGGTTCATCTAGAGGCCTCGCTGTTTGTCTGACGGATGGGCGGGGGCGTTCGGCGGATGCTCTGCGCTCCACGTTACTGTTGACCGATGCTAGCGAGGCTATTGATAGCCGGTCCAATCGCATTTAAGCTTCAATTAATGCCTGTAATTTATCTATAGCGTGGCCATGGCGGTCTTCGATCTGCGTCACTGCCGTGCCTTTCTGGCCGTGGCCGACAGCATGAACTTCCGGGCAGCCGCACGGGCGCTGAACGTGACCCAGCCGGCGCTGTCGCGCACCGTGCAGGACCTGGAGGCGGCGCTCGGCAGCCGGCTGTTCGAGCGTTCGACGCGCCGCGTCGCGCTGACCGAGGCGGGTCGCGTCTTCCTGCCGGAGGCCGCGGCTTTGCTGCGGCAGGCCGAGCGCGCCCAGGCGGTGGTGCGGCGGGCCAATGAGGGGCCTCGCGGCCGGCTCGCCGTCGGCTACGGGATCGCTGCCATGCCGGGCCCCATGTCGCGGCTGATCGTGGATTTTCGTGCGTGCCAACCCGGCATCGAAGTCACCCTGAACTCCATGGCGACCGAAGAGCAGGTGGCGGCGCTGCGCAGCGGCAGCATCGACGTGGGCTTCGCGATCCTCGCCGGCGTGCCCGCCGAGATCCCGCGCCTGCCGATCAGCCGCGAGCGACTGGTGCTGATCTGCCGGCAGGAGCACTGGGCCGCCTCGGCCGCCTCGGTCGCGCCGGCCGATCTGGCGGAGGAGGACTTCGTCGCCGGCAATCATCGCTGGGGTGCCTTCCGCGCGGCGGTGGAGGCGGCCTGCCTCGGTGGCGGTTTCGTGCTGGAGCCGGTGGCGGAGGCCGACGACTTGCCGGACCTCTATGCCATGGTGGCGACCGGCATGGGGATCACCTTCCTCAACCACTCGGCCCGGCGTAGCCTGCCGCCGGACGTGGCGGCGGTGCCGCTGGAGGGGCTGCATCCGACCTTGACCGTCGGTCTGATCTGGCATGACGGTGCGGCCTCGCCGGCCGTCACCGCCTTCGTCGAGGCGATCCGCGGCTCCGCCCTGCTGGAGCAGGAGGACCGAGGCCCAGCATAGCCTTGTTGAAGACCGCTTCGGCCTGTCGCTATGCTTTCAGCCATGGATCATGAGCAATGAGCGAGCGACCCTCCGAACGTCGCGTCCCCGGCTACTGCGCCCTCTGCACCTCGCGCTGCGGCTGCGTCTCGGTTGTGCAAGACGGGCGCTTCGTGGCGCTCGAGCCCCTGCCGGGCCATCCCACCGGAGAATCGCTTTGCGGCAAGGGCCGTGCCGCGCCCGAGCTGGTGCACCACCCCGACCGGCTGCTGCATCCGCTGCGGCGCACCAATCCGAAGGACGCCGCCGATCCTGGCTGGGAGCGGATCTCCTGGGATGAGGCGCTCGACAGCATTGCCGAAAACCTCAAGCGGATCGCCACGGAGAGCGGGCCGGAGAGCGTCGCCTTCGGCATCACCACGCCGGCCGGTACCGGCCTGCAGGACGCCTATTCCTGGGTCGACCGGCTGCGCAATGCCTTCGGCAGTCCCAATGCCGTCAACAGCACCGAGATCTGCAATTTCCACACCGACGAGATCTTCGCGCTCACCTTCGGCACTGCGACGCCGCTGCCCGACCTCGCCAACAGCGACTGCATCCTGCTCTGGGGGCACAATCCCAGCACCACCTGGCTGGCCTTCGCCAAGCGGGTCGCCGCGGCCAAGGCGCGGGGCGCCAAGCTGCTGGTCATCGATCCACGCCGCGAGGGTCTGGCGGTCAAGGCAGACGGCTGGCTCCGGGTGCGGCCGGGCAGCGACGGGGCGCTGGCGCTGGGCCTGGCCCACCTGCTGATCGAGCGGGAGGCCTACGACGCTGACTTCCTCCGCGACTGGACCAACGCGCCCTTCCTGCTGCGGGAGAGCGACGGCCGCTTGCTGAGCGCCGCCGACCTCGAGGCCTCCGGCGATCCGGCCCAGCGGGTGTCGATCGACGCGGCGAGCGGGGCGCCGCTGCTCTACGATCCGGAAACCCGAGCCTACCAGACGGCGGGCGCGCGCCCGGCGCTCCGCGGCAGCTACGCGATTCGCGATCGCAACGGCGAGATCCAGCGCTGCCGTCCCGTCTTCGAGCACTATGTCGATCTCTGCCGCGACTATCCGCCGGACCGGGTGGAGGAACTGACCTGGGTGCCGGCCGACGAGCTGCGCGGGGCGGCCGCTGCGATCGCCGAGGCCGCTGCGCTGTCGCTCTACACCTGGTCGGGGCTTGCCCAGCACACCAACGCCAGCCAGACCTCGCGCGCCATCGCGCTGCTCTATGCCCTGACCGGGAGCTACGACCGCCAGGGCGGCAATGTCCTGCTCGATATGCTGCCGGTTGCCGACGTGCGCGGCCGCGAACTGCTGTCGGACGCGCAGATCGCCAAGACCGTTGGGCTGGAAGCGCGACCTTTCGGGCCGCAAGCCTGGGGCTATGTCACCACCGACGAGCTCTTCGGCGCGATTCTGAACGGGGAGCCCTACCGCGTGCGAGGCCTGGTCTGCTTCGGCACCAACATGCTGCTGTCGCGCGCCGACGCGGCCCGCGGCCTGGAGGCCCTGCGCGCCCTGGAGTTCGCCGTCCACATCGATATGTTCATGACCCCCTCGGCGGCGCTGGCCGACATCGTGCTGCCGGTCAACACACCCTGGGAGCGCGAGGGCCTCTGCACCGACTTCGGACTCGACGGCGCGGCGGCGGATTACGTGCAGCTCCGTCCTGCGGTCATCGAGTCCTTGGGCCAATCGCGCAGCGACCACTGGATCGTCGCCGAGCTGGCCAAGCGTCTGGGCCTCGCCAACCACTTCTGGGGCGGCGATCAGGACGAGGGCTACCGCGCCCAGCTCGCCCCCAGCGGACTGGCGCTGGAGGAGCTGCGCCGGCAGCCGGAGGGCATCTCCGTGCCGCGGCCGGTGCGCTATCGTAAGTATGCCGAGCTCGTCGAGGGCCGGCCGGCCGGCTTCGCCACGCCCTCGGGCTTGGTGGAGATCTTCTCCGAGCAGCTTCAGGAAGTTGGCCAGGACCCTCTGCCGTTCTTCGTGGAACCGGCGACCGGGCCGCTCAGCCGGCCGGACCTGGCGGTGCGCTATCCGCTGGTGCTGACCTCCGCCAAGTCGACCCACTACTGCCACAGCCAGCACCGCGGCCTGCCCGCGCTGCGCCGGCGCGAGCCCGATCCTCTGATCGAGATCCACCCGGAGACCGCGGCGGTGCGCGGCATCGTCGAGGGCGACTGGCTGCAGGTCGAGACCCCGCACGGGGCCTTCCGGGCGAGGGCGCGCTTCAAGCCGAACCTGGACCCACGGGTGGTGAGCGCCACCGCCGGCTGGTGGCAGGGCTGCGCCGATCCGGAGCGGCCGGAAAGGGCTGCCGTCGGCGCGGAGAGCAGCAATCTCAACGGCGCGATCAGCGAGGCGGTGACGGACCCGATCAGTGGCTCGATGCCGCTGCGCTCCTACCTCTGTGAGGTCGCCACGGTCGTGCAATGAGGCGCAGTGGGGTGCCATGACCAAAGAGAAAGACCGGTCCGGGGCCGGCGCGAAGCGGGGGCCGGTCCAGGCATCGGTGATGCCCGGTACCAGCAAGAAGAGCCTGGATCCGCTGAGCCGGCAGATCCTGGCCCTGCTGCAGGAGGACGGGCGCCGCTCCTATTCCTCGATCGCGCGTGAACTCGACGTGTCGGAGGGGGCGGTCCGGGCCCGCGTGAATCACCTGGAGGAGAACGAGCACCTGCGCTTCCTCGCGGTGATCGACCCGGTGCATGTCGGCTACAATTCCTGGGCCATGCTGGGGATCACCGTCGCCCCCGGCTGCAGCCCGCACGACCTGGCGCTGGAGTTCTCGCGCAATCCGCGGGCGATCTGGGTCGGCGTGGTCGGCGGGCGCTTCGACCTGATGGTCGAGACCTGGACCGAGACCCCGGTCGAACTGCAGGGTTTCCTGGAGGAATCCTGCTACTCCGACAAGCGCATCGCCACGGTCGAGACCATGGTCGGCATGCGCGTCTACAAGTGGGGCGTGCCGCAGGTCTAGAACGCTTTGCGCCCTGTTTGAAATGGCTCCGGCCCTGCCTGTTCTCCAGGAACTACAGCCACAGGAAGTCAGTCGCCGTCAGCAGGTTGGCGGCGGTTATGCCATCGACCAGGAAGGCCTGGTCCACGGAACCATCGCCGTCCTGGTCCACCTGGATCTGCCGTGGCCCGGCAAAGCGGGCCTCCGAGTCGCCGGCGCCGGAAAAGGTCGCAGCTTCGATGTAGGTGAAGGCTCCCACTTCCAATCCCGTCGCGAACACCAGCTTGTCCTCGCCGTTGGCCGCGTTCGCCAGCACGCCGTCGAAGTCCCGGATGACCGGGCCGCCGGACCCGGCCTTGCCCAGCGTGCCACCGTCGAACAGGAAGGAGTCGCCTCCCGATCCGCCGAAGGCGGCGTCACTGCCGTTCAAGAGGAGGGTGTCCGAGCCGCTGTCTCCTAACAGCAGGTCATCGCCGGCACCACCGTCGAGTCTATCATCGCCCAGGCCAGCCTCAATTCGGTCATCGCCGCCCCGGCCGCGAAGCTGGTTGTTGCCCGTGTTACCCTCGATGCTGTTGTCCAGGCCGTTGCCCGCCCCGTCGATGTTGCCGAAGCCGCCCTGCATGCGCAGGTTCTCGACGAAGGCGTCGGTACCGCTGTCCGGCAGGGTGAAGTCCACCTCGGCCCGCACCAGGTCGGTTCCCGCTCCGGAGAACTCCCTGACGCGGTCGGCGCCGGTCGTGACGACGAAGGTGTCGTCGCCCGATCCGCCGGCCAGAGTGTTGGTGCCGCCGCGACCGTTCAGGCGATCCGCGCCGCTCCTGCCCAGCAATACGTTGGAAAAGGAGTTGCCGACCAGGAGGTCGTCGTTCTCGTTGCCGGCCATCCTGGCATCGCTGGCGGCTGTGTTGAGGTTCACTCGCTCGATCACGACCTCGGCGGCGGTTCCCAGGGTGTAGTCGGCGGCGTTGGACCGCAGCACGTCGTCACCCTGGCCCGAGCCGTCGTAGATCAGATCGCTCTTGCGGTCGATGATGAAGGTGTCGTCGTTGTTGCCGCCATAGGCCGTGTCACTGCCCGAAGCGCCGTTCAGCCGGTCCCGGTTCTGGCCACCGAAGAGGATGTCGCTGCCTGTCCCGCCGACCAGTTGGTCATTGGCCGTGTCGCCGAACAGGGTGTCGTCGTCTTCTCCGCCGAACAGGGTGTCCTTGCCACTTCCCCCTGTAGCATGATCGGAGCCTGCCTCGCCCCTTATGCTGTCGTCGCCGTTTCCACCCTCCAGGAAACTGTCGTTGCCCCTGCCGCCATAAATGGCGTCGTTGCCCCCACGGCCCTCCAGCGACTGGTCGTCCCCGTTTCCGCCGAACAGATAGTCGGTCAGGGTCTCTCCCTGGAAACGACTGTCGTCCCCGTCGCCTCCAAAAAGGAAGTTAATGCCGTTAGCGCCGCGGAGATCGCTGTCGTTTCCGCTATCTCCATAGATATGGTCAGAGAATTTGCCGCCTCGCAGAGCCGTATCGTTGCCGCTGCCTCCAAAGATAGTATTGATTCCATAACCGGAGCCAATGTTAGTATCATTGCCATCGCCTCCGTAAATTATATCATCACCTTTGCCACCACCTAGATCTGAATCATCGCCTCCGCCACCGAAGACGAGATCGTCTCCGCCGCCCCCATCTAGCTGTGAATCATCGCCTCCGCCACCGAAGACGAGATCGTCTGCGTCGTCCCCATCCAGTTTTTTGTCCGATCCAGCACCGCCATAGACTTTGTCGTTACCTCGGTCACCGAAAAGAAAACTGTCATTACCTCCAGCGCCGAACAGAATGTCCCTACCGTCTTCGCCTCGAAGGGAAAGATCATCACCCTGTCCCCCAAATATCGTATCATTGCCGGAATCCCCCCAGAGAAGAGAATCCAATCCCGATCCAGCATCGATGACGTCGGCATCGCTGCCGCCGAAAACCTTTGTATCGTCGCCGCTTCCGGCAAAGAGGGAGTCGGCACCTTCGCCGCCGTAGAGCGACGTGTCTCTATCGCCTAGACTCTCGATTGTGTCGGGTCCGGCACCGCCGAAGAACGCTCCGTCTCCGCGATAGCTTCCGACCAGGAGGTCCGGACCTGCACCTCCGTAGAAAAAGAAGTTGAAGCGACCACCGCCATAGAGGCGATCGGTTCCGTCCCCGCCATAGAGCTTGTCTGCGCCCTCGGTACCGCCGCCAAAGAGGAGGTCGTCGCCCGACCCGCCAAAGAAGTTACCGCCGAAATGGTTTCCGCCGAAGATTCGATCGGCGCCCGACCCACCAAAGAGGGAATGATCGTAGCCGTCGCCCCCGTAGATGCTGTCGTCTCCGTCCGCTCCGATCAGAAAGCTGTCGTTTCCGGAACCGCCATAGAGCCCGTCGTTGGAGGAGAGACCGTAGAGACGATCGGAGCCACTGAGGCCGAAGATTCTATCCGCGTCGCTGGTACCGGCCAGCGTGTCGTCGAGGCCGGGATTGCCGTATATCGTTGCCATCTGCCGTTGCCTTTTGGGACGTCTCTATAAAAGGGGAGACGTAGGTTGGATTCTCAACCTGGACGATGCCCCAGCCGGACACAGCGAGCAAGCAAGTTTCTCCGGCAACGAGACTATCTTGGAAACCAAGACTCCCTTGCTTTACGGCCGAAACGAAGGCGTGACGGATTTGCCCTATGCCAGCGCGCGCTGGGAAATTTCCGGGATCGGGCCGTCGTAGTAGGGCAGGTCGTCCACCCTGGGCGTCCAGGAGCCCTTGTCGATGCAGTCCTGCACGTGCAGCGCGATCTCCTCCATGGTGGCGAACCAGACGCCGCCGCAGTTCTGCATCTCTTCGATCATCTTGCCGACGCGCAGGGCGCGCGACAGGCGGCCGGAGACGAAGGGATGCCAGACCGTGACCCAGAGGCCGCCGTGCTCGTACATGGCCTCGAACTCCGCCATGAAGACGTTCATCGCCTCGTCCGGCGACTTGATCGGCATCATGTAGTGCATGTCCGGCGCGTGGGTGTAGTGGGGCCAGTCATCCATCGCCCAGTGGCTCGGCAGCTCGATTACCTGGCCGGCCTTGGAACGCAGGACGTAGGGGACGTCGTCGCCCATCAGGCTGGCGTCGTAGAGGAAGCCCTGCTCGATCATGTAGTCCAGCGAGTACTTGGAGAAGTTGTAGAGCGGCGCGCGCCAGCCGCGCGGGCGCTTGCCGGTCATCTTCTCGATCACCGCGATCTGCCGCTCGAACCAGTAGAGCTCGTCCTCGGGGCTGAGCGCGTTGGGGTTCTCGTGCAGGTAGCCGTGCGCGGCGATCTCGTGGCCGTCCTTCAGGATCATCTCGACCAGATGCGGATAGCGCTCCATGCACCAGGCCGGATAGAAGAAGGTCTGCTTGATCTCGTAGCGGCGATAGAGTTCCAGGATGCGCGGGATCGCGATCTCGTCGTACTTCAGCCAGGTCATGGTCGACAGCATGGTGGGCGCCTTCTCGCGGTGCTCCAGGTGCAGGATGCTGTCGGTGTCGATGTCGAAGGTAATCGCACAGGCGACGCGCGCACCGTTGGGCCAGGGTACCGGGTTGCCGATCATCTTCTGCCTCCTCTGTCCTTCTGGGTTCGGTTCTGTC
Organism: Rhodospirillaceae bacterium N.6G; assembly: GCA_046233115.1. Taxonomy (GTDB): domain Bacteria; phylum Pseudomonadota; class Alphaproteobacteria; order Kiloniellales; family JACOMY01; genus JACOMY01. The sequence goes on from JBJXHM010000007.1 coordinate 315,631, forward strand.
AGGCAAGGGCCACGCAGTCCGCCTGCACCAGCAGGCCGGGGCGCGGCAGTTCCTCCACCCGGACGGCGCTCATCGCCGGGTGCGCCGCGGGCGCAACCTCGGCCCAGATCGCTGCCACCCGGTGAAAGAGCGCCTCGATCTCCGCGTCCTCTCCGACCAGGAAGAGGTTGAGCTTCACCACCTCCTCGAGGCCGAGGCCGGCCTCGGCCAGCACCTTGGCCAGGCGGGCGAAGACGATGCGGGCCTGGCCGGCGGCGTCGTCCGGCGCCAGCACCGCGCCGTCCTCCGCCAGGGCCACCTGGCCGCCGACATAGGTCTCGCCGGCGGCGCTGATGCCGTCCGAGAAGGGGGCCGGCTGGTAGCGGCCGCCGAGGCCCCTGGGCGCGAGCGTCTTGCGGTGCGGATCGACGATCGCCATGGCGTCGATCTCCAGGTCGAGGCCCGGATAGAGCAGGTCGACGCTGAAGGCCGAGAGCACCGGCCCAGGATCGCCCAGTTCTTCGGCCGCGACCTGCATGATGCGGTCGGCGTAGCTCTGGCCGGACGGCAGGCGGCTGTCGTGCTTGAAGCAGACCTTGACCCGGACCAGGTCGTCCGGCCCGGCCCCGGCGTCGGCCAGCACCCGCTCGATGAAGCGGAAGATGGCGCGGGCTTGCGCGTCGAGGTCGCCGACGTGGACCGAGCCGCCGGTCTCGTCGGCGGAGATCTGGCCGCCGACGAAGATGCGCTCGCCGATCTTCCAGCCCTGCGACAGCGGCACGGCGATGCTCCAGTCCCAGCTTCCCGCCGGCATGATGCGCTGGCGCTCCTGGCGCGAGCGCCCACGCAGCGCCACCGCCTCGATCTGGATCATCAGGCCCGCGTAGGGCAGCCCCTTCACCCGGACCGCGGTCGCCGCCGGGCCGGGGTCGGGGAAGTATTCCAGGCGCACGCGGGTCATGGCCTCCCAGTAGGCCGTCGCCTCCTCGTCGGGGCCGTCGAAGAGGTAGTAGGTGTTGAGGCGGACCAGGTCCTCCAGCCCCAGTCCGGCCTCGGCCAGGCTCTGCTTCAGGTTCTCGAAGACGTTACGGGTCTGGGCGGCGATGTCGCCGGGATCCTGGACCTGGCCCTTGGCATCAAGGCTCGGCTGCGCGCTGACGAAGACCTGGTCGCCCACCGCCACCGCGCGGGAGAAGGGGAGGTCCCGGCGCCAGTTCCAGGCGTCGGCGGTGGGGAAGAGGTGGTCACGCGGCATCGGTCGGCTCTCCTCTCGGGCGGTCAGAAGAAGCGGTCGTAGCGGAGCTGCGTCACCGGGACCCGGCGCTCCAGGATCAACAGGCGCCGCACCGCATCGACCATCGGCGGCGGCCCGGCCAGGTAGAAGTCCAGGCCGCTCGGGTCCCGTGGCAGGACGCGGTCCAGGTGCTCGTGCAGCAGTCCGCTGGGACCGTCCCAGGCCTCGGCATCGCCGGGCTCGGAGAGAACGGGTTGGTACTGGTGGGCCGGATCGAAGCCTGCGATGTCCGCGAACCAGCTTGGATCGACCAGATCCCGCGTGGTCCTTGCGCCGTAGATGAGCAGGGTCTCGCCGGCCCGCCCTATCGCGGCCAGGCCGCGCAGGATCGAGACCGCGTAGGCGAGGCCGGAGCCGCCGGCGACCAGGATGCTGCGGCGCGGCGAGGCTTGGTCCAGATGGGCGACGCTGTAGGGGCCGTCGAGCAGGACCTCCCGGCCGTCGAGTTCGTCCCCGGTCAGCGCGGTCGAGACCCGGCCGTCGGGGACCCGCTTCACCAGGAACTCCCAGTCGCCGCGCTCGTTGGCGAGGTTGGCGAGCGAGTAGCTGCGCGGCGCCGCCAGGCCCGGGACCGTCAGCTTGGCGTACTGGCCGGGCAGGAAGCGGGCCGGGCCTTGCGTCTGCAGGCGCAGCCGCCAGAGGTCGCGGGTCAGCGCCTGGCGCTCCAGCAGCCGGGCAGCTTTTCGTTTCGGCCGGATCACCGGGACGTAGGCGGGGTCCTGCCTGACCTCGATCCGGCAGTCGCTCAGCGGTCGCGACACGCAGGCCAGCCGCTTGTTGCGGCGCCGGTCGGCAGGCCTGAGGCCCGGACAGTCGGCGCGGTCCTCGGTGACCTCGCCTTCCAGCAGGGTGACCTTGCAGCTCCCGCAACCGCCGGCGTTGCATTCGTAGGCGAGACCGATGCCGGCGCGCAGCAGGGCGGACAGCAGGGTCTCGTCCGCCTCCGTGGTGACGGAGAGATCGCACCCCTCGATCGACACCCGGCAGCGGCCCTGCAAGGCCGAGGTGCCCGGGCGGTGTCCCGCCAGGCAGTCCCGGCCGAAGCTCATGCGCCCAGCCCGAGGCTGCGGTGGAAGGCCTCCAGCCGGCCGATCGCGGCCTCGGCGGCCCTGGGGCTCTCCGGCAGGGCCTCGCAGTAGGCGGTGATCGCCTGCTTGGCCAGCGGCATCCACGTCTCGATCCAGCCGGCCATGGCCGCCGCGTTGCCATCCTTGCCGCGGCAGAAGTCGACCAGGGCGGCGCTCCAGCGGCGCGAGCGGTCGGCGTCGCGGAGCTGGTTGTCGGCCAGCAGGCTCAGGAGCGGGTCGGCGAAGTGCCGGGCGGTGGTGCCCAACTCGCGCAGGGTCTCGTCCGCGGCCGGCTTGGCCACCAGGTTGAAGGCGACGAAATTCTCGCCCCAGTCGTAGGTCGCCAGCACCTTTTCCAGCAGCTCTCGCAGGCCCTGCCAGGCCGGGTCCTCCTCCCAGGCCCGCCGCTCGGTCGTACCGAAGCCGCGCTGGGGGTGGGTCTTGCGCAGCTCACAGGTGCGATAGGCCATGCGGGAGAGCCAGCGGAACTCGTCGCCCTCCTGAAAACCGGCGGCGGCGGTGAGCGTGCTGGCCGGGGCGATCTGCACCAGATAGGCAGCCCCCATCTGCAGCGCGGTCTGCAGGTAGCGTCGCGGCGTGTAGAGGCGCTCCAGCGTGTCGAGCCAGGCCGGGCTCAGCGAGGCGTCGTGCTCGATCTCGTCGTGTTCGTCCAGGAGGCCGTCGATGTACTGCTCCTGGCTGTCCTGCAGGCGGGTGTAGACCCGGTAGATGATGCCGTCGGGGTCGCGCCAGGCCTCCCAATCCTCGTGCTGCAGCGGGCTCTCGAAGACGTGCCGCCGGTACCAGTTGTTCATCGCCAGCTCGGGCGCAGGCGAGAGCTCGTAGGCCTGATCGGCGTAACGGTGGCGGGTCTGCAGGTTGGTGGTGACCACCTCGTACTCGCTGGGGCGGCGCTTGTTCTTGGCCAGGCCGCTCCAGGTCTTCATTCCGCGGATCTCGACGCTCATCGGGGTGCTCCTTGGCGGCTCTGCTATTCGGCGAGGAAGCGCATCTTCTCGGAATCGACGCGGATGAAGCCCTCGAAGGCCGGCATCTCGGCCTCGATGTCGCTGGCCTGGACGTCGCGGCCCAGCAGGTCGGCGACGCTGGCGAAGGTCAGCAGGCACGCGCCGGCGACCTTGATGCGCAGGTAGGAGGCATGCTCCTCGATCAGGATCTCGCGGCCAGGGTTGTCGTCGCGAACGGCCTCGGCGACGGCGGAGCCCATCTCTCCCGTCTTCATCACGGGGCCGACGTAGCGTGCGCTGGTCTCGGTCTCGGCCATCTTGGGGGCTTCCTTATTAGGCTGGTGGCGGTAAGGCGACGAGGACGGCATCCTCCTCGGTGCGCACCGGATAGGCCTCCAGCGCGACGCCGGTCGGGTTCACGCCCTCGCCGGTGACGGCGTCGAACTGCCAGAGGTGGGCGGAGCAGGTGAGGACGCAGCCCTCCAGCTCGCCCTCGACCAGGGGGTGGTCCTGGTGCGGGCAGACCGGGTTGTAGGCGCGGATCTCGCCGCCCTCGGCATGCACGATCAGGACCTCGCGCCCTTCGACCTCGAAGACCTCCATCTCGCCTTCCCAGACGTCGTCGAGGGCGCAGACCTTGCGGTAGGTCGTCATCGGCTAGCCCGCCACATAGATGTCGAGGGCTTCCATTTGCGGCAGGCCCGCCTGAGCGACCGTCAGGCTGTCGGCCAGCGGCGCCTCGCTGCCGTGCACGCGGGCCTTGAGGACGGTGCCGTCGGGGAAGGGGGCGACCAGGACGCCGACGATGGCGTCGGCCGCCTTCTCGATGACGGTCGCGATGCTGTCCTCTTCGTCGACGACCAGCACCTTGTAGCCGTAGTCGCCCTGGATGTTGAAGACGAGCGGGAAGTCGGCCATGGCGCGTGCTCTCCCTCTGTGGTGCAGGCTACTCGGCGGCGATGGCGGGCCGGCCGTAGCCGTCCACCCACTGGTAGTCGTAGCCGCAGACGCCGCGCTCGTCCGGGCTCTGGCCCATGTAGTCGTAGAAGCCGTCGTCGCCGGGCGGGACGGTGCCGTCGACCACGCGGTCGATGATGCTGCGGTGGCCCTTGTAGCGGGCGGGCTCTAGCTCGAAGATCCACTTGCAGGGTTCCGAGCAGAAGGTGTAGCGGCGACCATCCAGGTCCAGGGTGTGGGCGATGGGGTGCCAGTGGCTGCCGGGGACGCCGGCGACCTCCAGCCCGCACATGTTGCAGACCAGCGGCGGAGCGGCCGGCACGGTCTTCTCGAAGCGGCCCTCGCGGATGTTGTCGATCACCACGTCCCAGCACTTGCCGAAGGTGTCGTTCCAACCGGGATACTTCTCCTCCAGCCAGTCGCGTTCGGCCGGCGAGACGCAGGCGATTGGCCGCCACCACTGGGCGGCGCGATAAACGTAGACGCCGAGCTGCTGGGAGTGATGGAAGGTCGAGATGTCGTACTGCAGGTAGTCCCAGTACCAGGGTAGGTCGAGGCCCAGCGCCTTCAGGGTGCGGGCGAACTGGCCCAGCACCCACTCGTCCATGAACTCCTTCAGCGAGTGTTCGCGGTGCTCCAGCGGGGTGTAGTAGTCCATGCCGATGCCGCTCAGCGCCGAGAACTGCTTCCACATGCGCCAGAAGGAGACGTCGACCAGTTGCTGCGCCTCGGCCTTGCGGCCGTGCTCGCAGAGGATGCGGATGGTGGGCTCGCCGATCTGGGCGTGGCGCGCCTCGTCGGTCTGGATGCTCTGCAGCATGGTGGCGAAGGTGTGGTCGCCGCACTTGGCTGCGTCGGAGGAGAGCGCCACGAACTGCAGGTTGGTGAAGGCCTGCTCCAGGCCCATGTTCAGCATGATCGAGGAACTGACCGCGTCGCGCGTGTGCACGCAGTCGTCCAGCGCGTGGCGCAGGCTGATGATGATCCAGTTCTCGGTCTTCGAGGACTTGTGGCACCAGTCGAAGACGGCGTCGTGCTTCAGGAACTCGTAGGCGAAGTAGATCTGGATCTGGCCGTGGCGGATCTCGTCGAGGGTGCCGAAGGTCGCCATGTTGCGCATGCCGGGCGCCCGGCTGAAGCGGGTCATGCGCGCGAAGCCCGAGGCGGAGTGGAACTCGGCCCAGCAGACGGTGCTGAAGTGTAGCGCCAGCAGCGCTTTCCAGTGCGGCGAGGCTTGCTTGAAGAAGTCGGCCCGCGCCAGCGCCGCCTTCACCGAATAGGCACCGACGTCTTTGTCGCGCTGCGCCTTTACATAGTCCCGATAGCTGACCTTGTAGGGTTCGTCGAAGCTCTCCCAGCTCTCCACCGGGACGTCGAAGGAGTCCCACATCGGCTCCGGATAGAGCGCCGCTTCCGAGACGTAGCGGGGCGTCCAGTTGGTGTCCCGCGCCAGATCGTACCACTCTTCCATCTTCAGAAGCGCCATGGAGCGAGTCCCCTTCGCGGTTGCTGTGCAGGCGGCCTGTCGCCGGTCCCGATCTTGTGCGATGCAAAAACGCTATCCGAAACGCATCAGATGATCAACATAGAATTCCGAAATTCGTATACTATTGATTCAGAAAATACGAGTTTCGCATATGCCGGTGACAGAGACGACGAGGTGTAAGGTTTCGTGGGTGCGCTGGGCGATTCTGCCCCGTCGCCAGGGCATTAACGCTCTGGTCCCATTCGGTGATGCAAGGCTTGACGGCCTCCCAAAGAGCCGCGATCCCATGGGTCATGGTTGCCGGCGCTGGTAGGCTCGGGCGAGAGTGAGGGGCCGGGAGGGAAAGCATGCAGATCCATCGTTCCGCCGACGCCGAGAGCCTTGCAGAGAACGCTGCCCTTTGGCTCTGCCGGGCCTTTGCCCGGATCCCGGGCCGCATTGCGTTGGCGCTGGCAGGAGGGAGTACGCCGAGGCTGCTCTACCGCCTGCTGGCCGAACCGCGCTTTGCCGAGCAGGTGCCCTGGCCGCGGCTGCACCTCTTCTGGGGCGACGAGCGCTTCGTGACGCAAGACCATCCCGACAGCAACTTCCGGATGGTTCGCGAGGCGCTGCTCGACCGGGTTCCGATCCCGTCAGAGAACATCTATCCCGTGGACACCAATGCTGCCGACGCCGAGGCTGCGGCCTCAGCCTATGAAGGGACCCTCCGCCGCTTTGCGGCTGCCGCCGACCGGGAGGGGGCGCCGCTCTTCGATATCGTGCTGCTTGGGGTCGGCGAGGACGGTCACACGGCCTCGCTCTTTCCCGGCACGCCGAGCCTGGAAGAGCGGGAGCGCTGGGTGGTCGGCGTCGAGGGGGCGCGCCCGGAACCGCGCATCACTCTGACCTATCCTGCGCTGGCCGCCAGCGGGGATCTGGTCTTCCTGGTTTGCGGCGTCGGCAAGCGCGCCGTGCTGACCGCGATCCGCGAGGGCGCCGACCTGCCCGCGGCCAGGGCGCGCAGCCGCGGCGAGACCCACTGGTTCCTGGATGAGGCCGCCGCGCCTCCTTCCTCCTAGATGTGAATTGCCTGGCCCAGCGCGCGCAGGGAGGCCTCGAGCAGGCCCTCGCTCTGGGTCGGGTGAGCGTGGATGGTGCCGGCGATGTCCTCCAGGCGGGCGCCCATCTCGATCGCCAGGGCGAAGGCCGCCGAGAGCTCGGAGATGCCGGCGCCCACCGCCTGGATACCCAGCACCAGGTTGTTGTCGGCGCGCGCCACCACCCGGACCATGCCGTCCTCGCGCTCCTGAGTCATGGCCCGGCCGTTGGCCTGGAAGGGGAAGAGGCCGGTCCGGATCTCGTGGCCGGCCGCCTTGGCCTGTTCCGGCGAGAGGCCGGCGGTCACCACCTCGGGGTCGGTGAAGCAGACCGCCGGGATCGCCCGCTTGTCCCAGACCTCGCGCTTGCCGGCGACAATCTCGGCCACCAGCTCGCCCTGCGCCATGGCGCGGTGGGCCAGCATCGGCTCGCCGGTGACGTCGCCGATGGCATAGACGCCGCGCATCGAGGTCTGGCAGCGCTCGTCGATGCGCAGGAAGCGGCCGTTCATCTCCAGCGCCAGTTCCTCGATGCCCCAGCCTTCGGTCTGCGGCCGGCGGCCGACCGTGACCAGTACCTTGTCGGCCGGGATCTTGCGGCTCTTGCCGTCCTCGCTCTCGACCAGCAGGGACCTGTTCTTGCCCTTGCCGGTCAGCCCCTTGGCCTTGGCCCCGGTCAGCAGTGCGATGCCCAGGCCCTCCAGGTGACGGGCCACGGGGCGGGTCAGCTCCGCATCGTAGAGCGGCAGGATGCGGTCAGTGGCCTCGACCAGGGTGACCTCGGCGCCCAGCTTGGCGAAGGCGGTGCCGATCTCCAGGCCGATGTAGCCGGCGCCAACCACCGCCAGCTGCTTCGGCACCTCGGTCAGCGCCAGTGCCTCGGTCGAGGAGATCACCTCGCCGCCGAAGGGCAGGCCCGGCAGCTCCTGCGGCAGCGAGCCGGTGGCGATGACGATGGCCTCGGCATGGATGATCTGGCTGCCGATGTCGGTTTCCACCTGCACCGTCTTGCCGTCGACGAAGCGGGCCTTGCCGGTGACCGACTTCACGCCGGCCTTCTTCAAGAGGCCGCCGACCCCGCCGTTCAGGCGGCGGACGATGCCGTCCTTCCACTCTACCGTCCTGGCCAGGTCGATCGCGGGCTTGGAGGCGGAGATTCCCAAGGGCGCGTGGTCGGCGAAGAGGGTGAGGCGGTGGAACTCGTCGGCAGCGTGGATCAGCGCCTTGGAGGGGATGCAGCCGACGTTGAGGCAGGTGCCGCCCAGGCGTCCCTGCTCGACGATCACGGTGTCGATGCCGAGCTGCCCGGCGCGGATCGCGCAGACGTAGCCGCCGGGGCCGGCACCGATCACCAGCAGCTTGCATGCCATGTCCTGCATGGTCCTAGCCCTCCACGAAGATCGTTGCCGGGGCCTCGAGCAGGCGCTTCAGGCGCTGCACGAAGACCGCTGCGTCCCAGCCGTCGACCACCCGGTGATCGAAGCTGCAGGAGAGGTTCATCATCTTGCGCGGCACGAACTGGTTGCCGTCCCACCAGGGTCTGACCGCCATGCGGTTGACGCCGACGATGGCGACCTCCGGATGGTTGATGATCGGCGTGGTGGCGATGGCGCCCAGCGGCCCCAGCGAGGTGATGGTGATGGTGGAGCCGCTCAGTTCCTCGCGCTTGGCGGTGCCGTTGCGCGCCGACTCGGCCAGACGGTTGAGCTCGGCCGCGGTCTCCCAGAGGTCCAGTGCCTCGACGTGGCGCACCACCGGCACCATCAGGCCGTTCGGGGTCTGGGTGGCGATACCGATGTGCAACCCGCCGTACTGGCGGACGATCTGCGCCTCGTCGTCGTAATGCGCGTTGAGGTGCGGCTGCTCGGCCGCCGCGCGGACCAGGCTGCGCATCAGGAAGGGCAGGATGGTGAGCTTGCCGCGGCCGGAGGCGTGGCTGTGGTTAAGCTGCGCGCGGGTGTCCTCCAGCGAGGTGACGTCGATCTCCTCGACGATGGTGATGTGGGGGATGCGCCGCTTGGCCAGCGCCATGCGCTCGGCGATCTTGCGGCGCAGGCCGATGACCGAGACTTCCGTGACCGAGGTGTCGGCCGCCGGCATGCGGCGCTGGCCGCCGCCCTTGGCGTCCTGCTGGAAGAAGGCGTCGAGGTCCTCGTGGGTGATGCGCCCGGCGGGGCCGCTGCCGGCCACCTGGCGCAGGTCGACCCCGGCTTCGCGCGCCCGGCCGCGCACCGAGGGCGAGGCCAGCGGCTTCTCGCCCTCCGCCCGGATCGGGCCGTAGCCGCGCCGTCCGGCCGCCGCGGCGGACCTGGGAGCGGGTGCCGGCGCAGAGGCCGGCGCAGAGGCCGGCGCAGGGGCGGGTGCCGGGGCGGGTGCCGGGCTGGGGGCTGCCTTGGGTGCCTCGCTCGCCGTAGCGGGCTTGGGTTCCGGGGCCAGGGCTGCCGGGGCTTCGGCTGCCGGGGCTTCGGCCGTGGTGTTGCCCGCGCCCTCGACCTCGATGCGGACGAAGTCGGAGCCGATGGCCAGGGTCTCGCCGATGCTGCCGCCCAGCCAGACCACCTTGCCGGCCACCGGCGAGGGGATCTCGACGCTGGCCTTGTCGGTCATCACCGTGCCCAGCACCTGGTCTTCCTTGATCAGCTCGCCGGGGGCCACCAGCCACTCGACCAGTTCCGCCTCGGCGACACCTTCGCCGACGTCGGGGAGTTTCAGGGTGAAGAGTCCCATCTCAGGCCTCCAGCGTTTCCAAGAGCGCGCGGCCGATGCGGGCGGGGCCGGGGAAGTAGTCCCACTCCTGGGCGTGCGGGTAGGGGGTGTCCCAGCCGGTCACCCGGCGGATCGGCGCCTCCAGGTGATAGAAGCACTCGGCCTGGACCAGGGCGGCCAGCTCGGCGCCGAAGCCGGAGGTCTGGGTCGCCTCGTGCACGATCACGCAGCGCCCGGTCTTGGCGACCGAGGCGGTGATGGCCTCCAGGTCGAGCGGCAGCAGGCAGCGCAGGTCGATGATCTCGGCATCGACCCCGGTCTCCTGGGCCGCGGCCTCGGCGACATGGACCATGGTGCCGTAGGCCAAGAGGGTGACGGCCTGGCCCTCGCGGCGGACCGCAGCCTTACCGAGCGGGATGGTGACGTAGTCCTCCGGCACCTCGCCCAGGTCGTGCTTCTTCCAGGGCACCACCGGCTTGTCGTGGTGGCCGTCGAAGGGGCCGTTGTAGAGCCGCTTGGGCTCCAGGAAGATGACCGGGTCGGGGTCCTCGATAGCCGCCAGCAGCAGCCCGCGGGCATCCGCCGGGTTGGAGGGCACCACGGTCTTCAAGCCGGTCACGTGGGTGAAGAGCGCCTCCGGGCTCTGGCTGTGGGTCTGGCCGCCGTAGATGCCGCCGCCGGTCGGCATGCGGATCACGATGGGGCAGGTGAACTGCCCGGCCGAGCGGTAGCGCAGGCGCGCGGCCTCGGAGACGATCTGGTCGTAGGCTGGATACATGTAGTCGGCGAACTGGATCTCGATGCAGGGCTTGAGGCCGTAGGCCGCCATGCCGATGGCGGCGCCGACGATGCCGCTCTCGTTGATCGGCGCGTCGAAGCAGCGGTGCTTGCCGTACTTCTTCTGCAGGCCGGCGGTGCAGCGGAAGACGCCGCCGAAGTAGCCGACGTCCTCGCCGAAGACCACCACGGTCTCGTCGCGGCCCATGGCCAGGTCCTGGGCGTTCTGGATTGCCTCGATCATGGTCATCCTGGGCATGGCTCAGTACCCCGTCTCATGGCGCTGGCGCAGCAGGTGCGGCGGGATCTCGGCGTAGACGTCCTCGAACATGTCGCGCTGGCTGGGGTGCTGGCCGGTGTGGAGCGTGCCGACCGCCTCAGCCTCCTTCTGCGCCGCCATCACCTCATCCATGATCTCGGCCTCGGCCTGCAGGTGGCGCTCCTCCGACCAGAGCTCGCGGCGGATCAGGTGCTCCTTCAGGCGCAGCACCGGGTCGCCCAGCGGCCAGGCATCGCTCTCCTGCTTCGGCCGGTAGGCCGAGGGATCGTCGGAGGTCGAGTGCCCGCCGGCACGGTAGGTCACATATTCGACGATGGTGGGTCCGAGGTTGCGGCGCGCGCGCTCGATCGCCCACTGCGCCACGGCGTGGACCGCCAGGTAGTCGTTGCCGTCGACCCTGAGCGAGGGGATGCCGAAGCCCAGTCCACGGGCGGCGAAGGTGCCGGAGCCGCCGCGGGCGATGCCCTGGAAGGTGGAGATGGCCCACTGGTTGTTGACGATGTTGAGCACCACCGGCGCCCGGTAGGTCGAGGCGAAGACCAGGGCCGAGTGGAAGTCGCTCTCGGCCGTCGCCCCGTCGCCGATCCAGGCCGCCGCGATCGCGGTGTCGCGGCTGATCGCCGAGGCCATGGCCCAGCCGACAGCCTGGATGTACTGGGTCGCCAGGTTGCCGGAGATCGAGAAGAAGCCGTGGTCGCGGACCGAGTACATGACCGGCAGCTGGCGTCCCTTCAGGGGATCGCGCGCATTGGAGTAGATCTGGCACATCATGTCGACCATGGGGTAGTCGCGCGCGATCAACAGGCCGGCCTGGCGGTAGGTCGGGAAGTTCATGTCGCGTGGCCCCAGCGCCATCTGGAAGGCGCAGCCGATCGCTTCCTCGCCCAGGTGTTGCATGTAGAAGGAGGTCTTACCCTGGCGCTGGGCCGTCAGCATGCGCTGGTCGAAGGCGCGCAGCGTCATCATGTGCCTCAGGCCGGTCAGCAGCTCTTCGTCGCCAAGGCTGCCGGCCCAGGGCCCTACCGCCTTTCCCTGGCGGTTCAGCACCCGGATGATGGTGAAGGCAAGGTCGCGGATCTCCTCCGGGTTGGCGTCGACCTCCGGGCGGCGCACCGCACCGGCCTTGGGGATCACCACCTTGGAGAAATCGGGCGTGTCGCCAGGGCGCCATTCGGGCTCCGGCACGTGCAGGGAAAGGGGGGCCTCGTCGCTCATGGTCGGTTTCCTCGACATTCTCGAACGGTGGCGATCGCTTTCGGGACCAGTCTGTCATGTGGGCCGGTCGACAGGCCATAGAAAGCGCAGATCGCTCAAAGTGGCAATAGTTCTGTCCTAATTTTCTTGCGCAACCCGGTCTACCGGCCGCTCGGGCAAGAGTGCTGCCTGCTGCCGGTTCGGGCTCGCGCGCCCTTTAGCTTTGCCTGTGGCCTTCAAGATCGTATACAATGTCGCCTAAGCAATTGAAATGGGAATGCGGTGCGAGAATCAGGCAAGGATCGGGAGGCCGTCAGACGGACCTTGAGTGCAGGCGAGCGGGCCTACCAGGAGCTGCGCGAGCAGATCCTCGACGGCCGCTTCGCCGCCGGCGAGCACCTGCCGGAGGTGACCCTGGCCGCCAAGGTCGGCGTCAGCCGGACGCCGGTGCGCGAGGCGCTGCAGCGGCTGGAAACCGACGGCCTGGTGGAGTTCAAGCGCAACCACGGTGCCGTGGTGCGGGCGATGCCGGCGGAGGAGATCGACCAGATCTTCGCGCTCAGGGCGGAGCTGGAGAGCTTCGCCGTCGGCCTGGTCGCCGAGACCATCTCCGACGAGGACCTGATGAAATTGGAGGGCCTTTGCGCGCGGATGGAGGCGGAGGCGGCAAAGGAGCCGCCTGACCTCACCCGGATCGCCCGGATTAACAAGATCTTCCACACCACGATCATCGCGCTCTCCGGCAACCTCTACCTTAGCCGCTTCGCCGCCAACCTGGTGGACCTGAACTTCATCCTCAGGTCCTACAACCTCTTCAGCCGGCGCGACCTCGACCGCAGCATGGGGCACCACCGCGAGCTGACCGAGGCCTTCGCCGCGCACAACCCGGCCTGGGCGCGTGGCATCATGGTCGCGCACATCGAGGCCGGCCGCGTGCTGGCGCATGCCGTGGCGCGGCAGGAGGGCGCCAAGGCTAGCCGCCTCCTCGAGCAGCCGGAGGAGAAGGCCGCAGAGGGCGGCTAGAGCCAATCCCGAGCAGGTGGAATCACTTGCGACGACGATTTGCTTTTTTAAACAGCAGTCTAAAGCATCACGGCCGAGCCGGTGTGAGGCGAAGATGCTCTAGACTTTCAACGGCCTTCAGGCGTCAGTGATCGGGGAGGAGTCGCCGAGCCGGTAGAGGCGGGCCGGGTTATCGACCAGGACCAGGCGGCGCAGGGCGGCCTCCGGCACCCAGGCTTCCAGCAGGTCCAGCAGCGTGCCGTCGTTCGGCATCGGTCCCGCCAGCATGGGATGCGGCCAGTCCGAGCCCCAGATCAGGCGGTCGGGGGCTGCCTCGACCAGGGCATGGGCATAGGGCAGGGTGTCGGCGTAGGGCGGGCCCTCGGCGGAGATGTGATAGCCGTGCGAGAGCTTCACCCAGGCGGCGCCAGCCTGGATCAGCCGCTGCAGCGCGACGAAGCCGGCCTCGCCGCAGCTCTGGCCGGCGGCGATGGCGCCCATCTTCTCGACCACGACCTCGACCGGCAGGTCCGGAATGACCTCGGCCAGCTCGACCAGGCGTCCGATGCCGTCGGGGATGATGTCGAGATGCCAGCCGACCGGTTGCAGTCGCTCTGCGAGGTCCTGCAGCTCCGCGCCGGTGATCGCGCCGCGGGCCAGCAGGTTGATGCGGATGCCGCGGACGCCGGCGGCGTCCAGGGCCTGCAGGCGCTCCGGTTCCAGGTCCTCCGGGCCCGGATCGATCACGCCGCGCAACCTGCCGCCGCCGTTGGCCAGGGCGTCCAGCAGGCAGGCGTTGTCCTGCGCGTAGACGCTGGGCTGGACCACGATGCCGTAGTGCAGGCCAGTGGCATTAAGCATCGCCAGGTAGTCCGCGGTGGTAGAGGTCGGCGGCGTGTAGGCGCGGCGCGCGGAGAAGGGGAAACGGGCAGGGCCGGCGAAGACGTGGGCATGACAGTCCACCGCACCAGCGGGCAGCGGACTGCGCGGCGGACGCGGTTCCCGGTCAGGCCCTGCACAGGCAGGGGCATCTGCATGCAATGTTAGTCTCTCCACAGCTTCGCTCCTTCTGCGAGTTCACGCACATATCTTATATCCAGATGAATTTATTGAGAACTTTCGATGGTACGCAAAACCGACTTTGTGGGCTTGACAGCCCTCTGGAATGCGTGGCTTATTCATTGTATACAACATAGCTGCTTGTATGCAAAGAACCTTGGGAGGAAACAATGGCAGTTCGGACTACGCGTCGTGCCTTGCTGGCACTGGCAACGGGGCTCGTCGTGGCACATGCGATGCCGCTGGAGAGCGCGGCGGAAGACGGGGTGACGATCAAGCTGGGCTGGGCGACCACCGACGCCGACACCGACGTCTACGCCTACGCCGCACGCGCGTTCAAGCAGAGCCTGGAGGAGGCGAAGCCCGGCCACTTCACGGTGCAGCTCTATCCCAATCGCCAGCTCGGCGACGAGAAGGAGATGGTGCAGGGCCTGCAGCTCGGCACGGTCGACGCGGCGTTGATCACCAACTCCATCGTCGCCAACGTGGTGCCGCAGTTCCAGATCAACGACCTGCCGTTCCTCTATGCCAGCAGCGAGGACGCGCACCAGACCCTGGACGGGCCCAAGGGCGACATGCTGTTCGACCTGCTGGCCGAGAAGAACATCGTCGGCCTCGCCTTCTGCGAATCCGGCTTCCGCAACATGATCAACAACAAGCGTCCGGTTACCCAGCCGGCCGACGTCGAGGGGGTGAAGTACCGGGTGATGGAAAGCCCGATCTTCATCGGCATGTTCGACAACCTGGGCGGCAGCGCCGTGCCGATGGCCTGGGGCGACGTCTTCACCGCCGTGCAGCAGGGCGCGATCGACGGGCTGGAGGTTCCGACCTGGGTGATCGACGGGGCGAAGCTCTACGAGGTGACCGAGTACCTTTCGCTCACTCAGCACGTCTATACCGCGACCCCCTTCCTGATCTCCAAGCGCGTCTTCGACAAGCTTAGTGCGGACGACCAGGCGCTGGTGCGTGACGCCGCCAGAAGCGCCTGCAGCGCCGAGCGCGCCTTCGCCGAGACCCAGGAGCAGGCCCTCATCGCCAAGCTCAAGGAAAAGGGGATGGCGGTGAACCAGGTCGCCGACCCGGCCGCCTTCCAGAAGAAGATGCAGCCGCTCTATAACGAGTACCGTCCTAAGATCGGCAGCGACTTCATGGACGCCTGGATGGCGAACTGAAGACGGGACGCCCGGGGGACCACTGGGGCAGGAGCGGGGCGCACGGCAGCGGTACTGCTGGGCGCTCCGCTCCCCCGAGGGGCCTGAACCCGGGACCAGGACCAGACGGTTTCTCCGACCATCGGGTGGCAGACCATGGGTACCTCGCTTAGCCGGCCGCTTCAGCCGGTCTCGCGCTTCCTCGACGCCGTCAGCCGTTTTCTGGCGAAGGCGACCCTGGCGGTCTGCTTGTTGCTGACCATCGGCTTTATCCTTTGCCTGCTGCTGCAGATCTTCTTCCGCTATGTGATGAACAGCCCGCTCACCTGGACCGGCGAACTGGCGGTCTTCCAGTTCCTCTGGGTGGTGCTGCTGCTGGCCAGCGTCGGGGTGCGCGAGAACTTCCACGTCCGCCTGACCCTGCTGGTCGACTGCCTGGGGCCTGGACTGCGCCGGCTGGTCGAACGCCTGGTGCTGGCGGCCATCGTCACCTTCGGGGTCTACATGGTGACCGCCGGCTGGCGTTTCGTCGACCTCACCTGGGGCAACAGCTCGGCGGCGATCCGCTACCCCCTGCAGGCGCTCTATTCCGCCGCCCCGGTCTCCGGCGTGCTGATCGCGATCCACGGCCTGGCGCGTCTGCTGTCGGAGCGACCGCTGGTTCCGTCGAGCGGAGAGGCGCTATGACCGGCTTCGACCTGATGCTGACTCTGGGGCTGGTGGTCCTGCTGTTGCTGGGCATGCCCTTCGCCTTCGCGATCGGCATCGCCGTGGTGCTGGCGCTTATGATCGCGGACATCGACACCGTGGTCCTGGTGCAGCACCTGATGGCGGGAGTCAGCATCTACACTCTGCTGGCGGTGCCCTGCTTCATCCTGGCCGGCGACTTGATGCACACCGGCGGGCTGTCGCGCCGGCTGGTGGTGCTGGCCATGGTGCTGGCGCGGCACTTCCGCGGTGGCCTCGCCATGGTCGCGGTGCTCTCGGCCACCTTCTTCGGTGCGATTTCGGGCTCGGCACCGGCGACCACGGCGGCGATCGGCAAGATCATGATCCCGGAGATGGAGCGCCACGGCTACAAGCGCGGTTTCGCTGCCGCGCTCTCGGCCGCCAGCGGCCCGATCGGCATCATGATCCCGCCCTCGATCCCGATGGTGATCTGGGCAGTGATCGCCAACGTCTCGGTCACCGACCTCTTCCTCGCCGGCATCCTGCCGGGCCTGCTCTGCTGCCTGGCGCTCTGCGTCGTCTCCAGCATCTATGCCCGCATCGCCAAGGTGCCGCTCGACACTCGCCCGGCCAGTCTGGCCGAGGTGCGTTCGGCCCTCAGGGAAGGCATCTGGGCGCTGCTGGCACCGGTCATCGTGCTGGGCGGCATCTACGGCGGCGTCTTCACCCCGACCGAGGCCGGTGCGATCGGCGTGCTCTACGGCCTGGTGGTCGGCCTCTTCCTGCACCGCGAGCTGAAGCTCGCCGACCTGCCGGTCATCTTCCTGCGCGCCATGCGCACCACGGCCATGGTCATCTTCATCGTCGGCATGTCGGCGGCCTTCGGCTGGCTGGTGGCACTGGAGCAGCTTCCGGCCAGGATCAGCGGCCTGATCCTCGACTTTTCCGACCACCCGGTGGTGATCCTGCTGCTGGTCAACCTGCTGCTGCTGCTGGTCGGCGCGGTAATGGACACCATCGCCGCCATGATCATCCTGGCCGGCCTGCTGACCCAGATCGGTTTGAAGCTGGGCCTCGACCCGATCCATCTGGGGGCGATCGTGGTGGTGAACCTGGCGATCGGCATGGGCACGCCGCCCTTCGGCTACACGCTCTTCACCGCCGCCGGCATCTCGGACACCAGCGTCGAACGCATCGTGCGCTTTCTCTGGCCGATGTTGATCGCCCAGATCGCGGTGCTGCTCCTGGTCACCTACGTGCCGGAGCTGACCCTCGTGATCCCGTCCCTGTTCCAATCCTGAGGGAGACCCGCGTCCGTGACCAAGACAAGTGTGAGTTCAGGTCCGCCGCCTGCAGGCGGCGTGGTGATCGCCGATCCCATGCACGCGGCCGGCATCGAGGACTTGAAAGAGGCCTATCCGGTCTCCTGCCTCTTCGACCTGCCGGCGGACCGGCATGCCGCCGCGCTGGCCGATGCCCGGATCCTGGTGGTGCGTACCTATCCGACCGACGCTGCCCTCTTCGACGCGGCACCGGCCTTGCGTGCCGTGGTCAAGCACGGCTCCGGCGTCGACAACATCGACGTCGAGGAGGCGACGCGCCGCGGCATCCAGGTGGCCAACACGCCCGGCGGCGCCAACGCCAGCGCCGTCGCCGAGGGCGCCGTCGCCCTGATGCTGGCCGTCTTCCGCCAGGTGCGGACGATGGACGTCGCGGTGCGGGCCGGACGCTTCGACATCCGCTGGACCAATGTGCTGGACGACCTGACCGGCGCCAGCCTCGGCATCGTCGGCCTCGGTCAGATCGGCCGCAGCCTCGCCAAGATCTGCCGCGACGGCTTTTCCATGCGCCTGCTCGGCTTCGACCCGATGGTCGATGCGGCGGGCATGGCCGCGATCGGTGTCGAGAAGCGGGACAGCCTGGAGACGCTGGCGGCCGAGGCCGACGTGATCTCCATCCACGTACCGCTGAGCAAGGCGACGCGCCACCTGGTCGGCGCGTCGGTGCTGCGGGCGATGAAGCCCAGCGCCTTTCTGGTCAACACCTCTCGCGGCGGCCTGGTCGACGAGGCCGCGCTCGTCGCCGCCCTGAAGGCGGGAGAGATCCGCGGCGCCGGCCTCGACGTTTTCGAGGAAGAGCCGCCGGCCGCCGACAATCCGCTTCTCGCCCTGGACTCGGTCGTGCTCTCGCCGCACGTGGCCGGCGTCACCCAGTCCAGCATGCGCGGCATGTCGCTCAACGTCGCCCAGGTGGCACGCTGCCTGCTGGACGGCGGCCGCCCCGACAGCTTGCTCAATCCGAAATCTCTGGAGGTCCTTTCCCCATGATTGCGCCCGTCATCTACAAGAAGATTCCGTCCGTCGATCCGGCCCTGGTGGCGCGTGCCGCGGAGATCGGCGTCGCCGACTTGCACGAGGGCCTTGGCACCGTCGCCGGGCGCATGGCGCTGATGAGCTCGCGCATGCGGCCGCTGAACGGTGGCCTGCGTATCGCCGGGCAGGCGGTCACCGCCTACAACTATCCGGGTGACAACCTGATGCTGCACATGGCGCTCAGGCTTGCCGAGAAGGGACAGGTGCTGGTGCTGACCAACGGCGGCGGCGAGCAGGGCGCGCTCTGGGGCGAGATGGCGGCGACCTATGCCAAGGAGAAGGGCATCGCCGGCATCGTGGTGCACGGCGCGATCCGCGACGTCGATGCGCTGGCGGGCCTCAACTCTCCGGTCTGGTCGACCGCGATCTCGCCCGGCCATCCCGACAAGAAGAGTGCCGGCGCGGTCAACGTGCCGCTGGTCTGTGACGGTGTGCTGGTGCGCCCCGGCGACGTGATCGTGGCCGACGGAGACGGCGTCCTCGCCGTGCCGCGCGATCTCCTGGCGACCGCGATCGCCAATGCCGAGAAGCGGGCCGCGCGGGAGCAGGAGATCCGTGTGGAGCTGAAGAAGGGCAAGCACCTCTTCGACATCATGGGCCTGCAGGCGGGCTTCGACGATCTGGGGATCGAGGTGCACGACCGGGTCTGGGCGGACGACTGAGCCGCTCCAGGCTCCCTTGTTGACAAGCAAGCGAGACTTATGAGGAGGAAACGGTGACCTTTGAACTGCGAGCGCTGTCCAAGCCCCTCGGCGCGGAAGTCGTCGGGCTGGATCTCACCAAGCCGATCGCTGCGGCCGACCAGGCGCGTCTGCGTGAGGCTTTCCTGGAGTATCACCTGCTGCTGGTGCGCGGCCAGGAGCTGAGCGAAGAGCAGGAGATCGCCTTCGCCGAGGTCTTTGGCGAGGTCTCGCACCAGGGCGGAAACATGAAGCATGGCGGCAAGGTCATGCACATCTCCAACGCCCACGAAAAGGGCGCCTTTCCGACCGGTCCGCTGCTGTTCCACGCCGACCACGTCTTCTACAAGCATCCCTTGAAGGCGATCGCGCTCTATGGCGAGGCCATTCCCTCGACCGGCGGCGACACGCTCTTCGCCAATGCCGCGCTGGCGTGGGACCACCTGCCGACCGCGCTGAAGGAGCGGGTCGGGTCGCGCGAGGCCAAGAACATCTACGACTACGGCATCAACAAGGGCAGCGACCGCTTCTCCAAGGAGTCGGTGAGCGAGTCCGGGGTCAATGCGACCCACCCGATCGCCTGGCCGCACCCCGAAACCGGGCGCACCGTGTTGATGGTCAATCGCCTGATGACCGACGAGATCCTGGGTATGGAGCGGGCGGAGAGCGACGCGCTGCTGGAGCAGCTCTTCACCGCGGTCGAGACGGACCAGGAGATCGTCTACCAGCACCGCTGGCAGCTGCACGACCTGGTGATCTGGGACAATCGCGTGCTGCAGCATGCCCGCACCGACTTCGATCCCGCGGAGAAGCGGGTGCTGCGCCGTGTGCCGATCGGCGAGGACGCCCAGATCGAGGAGGAGCGCCGCGCGGCCGGGCTTTCCGCCTGAGGTCGTTCCCTGCAGGACTACAGGATCGCCGGCGGATCCTCCTACTCGCCTGCCTACCCACCGGCCTAGCCGCCGGCGGTCAGCGCAGCACCTTGTTGTCGATCATGGTCCAGACGTCGCCCAGCCGGCCGTCCAGCACCGCCTTGACGCCGTAGACGGCGGTGGAGACGGCCTGGCCGACCTGGACCTTGGGCGGCATCACCAGTTCCATGCGATTGACCCTGACGTCTAGCAGGGCCGGCCCGTCGTGCGCCAGCCAGTCGCCCATGGCGGCCTCGAGGTCGCCAGCCTCTTCGACCCGGCGGCCGTAGATGCCGATCGCCTGCGCCAGCTTGGCGAAGTCGGGGTTCTTCAGGTCGGTGAAGGAGTCCAGCAGGCCCTCGACCTTCATCTCCATCTCGACGAAGCCCAGGGTGCCGTTGTTGAAGACCAGCAGCTTCACCGGCAGCTCCTCCTGCACCAGGGTCAAGAGGTCACCCAGCAGCATGGTCATGCCGCCGTCACCGCACATGGCGATGACCTGGCGGTCGGGATAAGCCTTGGCGCAGCCGATCGCCATGGGATAGCCGTTGGCCATGGAGCCGTGCAGCAGGCTGGTGAGGAAGCGCCGCTTGCCGTTGGCCCGAAGGTAGCGCAGTAGCCAGACGAAGGGCGTGCCGCAGTCGGCGACGATGACGGCGTCCTCGGCCGCCATGTCGTTCAGCTTGTGCGCGACGAACTGCGGATGGATCAGCTCCGGCGCGGGCTCGCGGGTCTGCTCGTCCAGCGCCTTCAGGCTCTTCTCGTGCTCGGCCAGGGCGGCCTTGAGGAAGGCATCGTCGGTCCGCTCCTCCAGCAAGGGCAGCAGCGCGTCGATGGTCGGGCCGACGTCGCCGACCAGGCCCAGGTCGACCGGCACCCGCTTACCGAGGTTGGCCGGGTCGATGTCGATCTGCACGATCTTGGCGCCCTTGGGATAGAACTGGGTCCAGGCGAAGCCGGTGCCCAGGCAAAGCAGCAGGTCGCAGTGCTCGACCGCCTCGAAGCCCGACTTCATGCCGATGATGCCGGTCATCGAGACGTTGTAGGGGTTGTCGTACTCCAGGAATTCCTTGGCGCGCGAGGTATGGGCGACCGGGGCCTTCAGCTTGGTGGCGAGCGCCACCACCTGGTCGTGCGCCTCGCGGCAGCCGTAGCCGCCGAAGAGGGTGATCTTCTTGGCCGCCTTGATCATGCCGGCCAGCTCTTCCAGCTCCGCGTCGGCGGGGCGGACGACCGGGCGGGGGCGGGAGACGCGCCAGTGGTACGCGTCCTCGGTCTTCTCCTTGGTCATGTCGCCGTTGACGACGATGACGGCGACGCCGCGCTTGGTCAGCGCCGCCTGAGCCGCCATCACGACGATCCTGCGGGCCTGGTCGGGATGGGAGATCGCCTCGCAGAAGACCGAGAACTGCTCGTAGATCTTCTTCTGGTCGACCGCCTGCGGAAAGCTCAGGCCTTCCTCGACCCGGTCGATCTGCGAGGCGATCAGCACCACCGGTGCGCCGTTGCGGTGGCTCTCGAAGATGCCGTTGACGAAGTGCAGGCTGCCGGGGCCGGTGGAGCCGGCGCAGACGGTGAGTTCTCCGGTCATGTAGGATTCGGCGCCGGCGGCGAAACCCGCGACCTCCTCGTGGCGGACGTGCACCCACTCCATCTTCTTGCGGCGCATGGCGTCGGAGACGTGGTTCAGCGTGTCGCCCACGATCCCGTAGCAGCGCTTGGCCCCGGCTTCCATCAGGGCTTCCACGATGACGTCTGCGACCTGCTTGGCCATGGCACTTCTCCCTTATCGCTGGTCTGTTCCACCTAGATGTGTGGTCTCGCCGGCCGACACTAGCAAAGAAATGCGCAAGGAACCCGGCCGCATCCTGGTGGAGGCCAAGCCGGCGTTGCAATTCGCCGGGGATCGGCGGACCTTTGCGCCATGAGCGATCGAACGACAGCCGAAGCAAGGCTCCGTATCCGGCTGGTCTTTGGCGACAAGACGATGCTGGGGCCCGGCAAGGCCGACCTGCTGGAGGCGATCCACGAGACCGGATCCATCGCCGCGGCGGGACGCAGCATGAAGATGAGCTACAAGCGCGCCTGGACCCTGGTCGAGACCATGAACGCCATGTTCGAGGCCCCGCTGGTCGAAAGCAGCCGGGGCGGGGAGCGCGGCGGCAAGGCGGCACTGACCGCGACCGGCGCGGCCGTTCTCGACCACTACCGGCGCCTCGAGGCGGCCGCCGAAGCCGCCGGCAGCGAGGCGATCGACGCTCTGCAGGCGCTCCGAAGCGATATGTCCGATGGAAAATAACGCTTGCTCGTCAGATCTAGCCTAGCGATATTCCCGATAGGATATATCGCTAGGAGGAAACCGAAGAGTGATCGGAGTCAAGACCACGCGCCGCGCGCTGCCGGGCGCCGGACTGCTGTTCGCCGGCCTGCTGTTCGCCGCTTTCGCCACGCTGGCCCCGCCCGGGCGCGCCCAGGCGGACGAGGTCACGGTCTTCGCCGCGGCCAGCATGAAGAACGCCATGGACGAGATCTCCGACCGCTATGCCGAGGAGAGCGGCAACGCGGTCGTGGTCTCGCTCGCCGGCTCCTCGGCCCTGGCGCGGCAGATCCAGCAGGGGGCGCCGGCCGACATCTTCATCTCGGCCAATCCAGGCTGGATGGACAAGCTGGAGGCGGAGAGTCTGATCGTTCCGGCCACGCGCTTCGACCTTCTGAACAACAGCATCGTGCTGATTGCGCATGGCAAGGAGGTGCCGCCGGTCGCGATCACGGCCGGCATGGATCTCGCCGGGCTGCTGGGCGAGGGGCACCTGGCGATGGCGCTGGTCGATGCGGTGCCGGCCGGGATCTACGGCAAGGCCGCGCTGCAATCGCTCGGTATCTGGGAGCAGGTCGCGCCGAAGGTGGCGCAGGCCGACAACGTGCGTGCCGCCCTGGCGCTGGTCTCGACCGGCGAGGCGCCGATGGGAATCGTCTATGCAACCGACGCCGTTGCGGACGATAATGTCACCGTGATTGCGACCTTCCCATCCGACAGCCACCCGCCGATCGTCTATCCGGCCGCCGCGGTGGCCGAGAGCGACAACCCTTTGACCGCGCAGTTCCTTCAGTACCTGCGCGGGGCCGCCGCGCGCGAGGCCTTCGAGCGGCAGGGCTTTGTCGTCGTCGCCCCCTAAGGCTCGGCCATGGAGTGGCTGAGTGAGGAGGCCTGGACGGCGGTCGCGCTGTCCCTTCGGGTCTCCTTCTGGGCCACCCTGGTCAGTCTGCCGCTCGCGGTCTTCGTCGCCTATGCCCTGGCGCGCTGGCGCTTCCCCGGGCGGCAGGTGCTGAACGGGCTGGTGCATCTGCCGCTGATCCTGCCGCCGGTGGTGACCGGCTACCTGCTGCTGCTGACCTTCGGCACCAAGGGTCCGGTCGGTAGCCTGCTGCAGGAGATCGGGATCGTCTTCGCCTTCCGCTGGACCGGGGCGGCGCTGGCCGCCGGCGTCATGGCCTTTCCCCTGATGGTGCGGTCGATCCGCCTCTCGGTCGAGGCGGTGGATCCCAAGCTGGAGGAGGCCAGCGCCACCTTGGGCGCCTCCCGGCCCTGGGTCTTCGCGACGGTGACCCTGCCGCTGATCCTGCCGGGCATCATCGCCGGCACCATCATCGCCTTCGCCAAGGCGATGGGAGAGTTCGGCGCCACCATCACCTTCGTCTCGAACATTCCGGGCCAGACCCAGACACTGGCGTCGGCCATCTATGCCTTCCTGCAGGTACCGGGGGGCGAGACCGCGGCGATGCACTTGGTCCTGGTCGCCGTCGCCGTGGCGATGACGGCACTGCTGCTGTCGGAGGTCGTCGCCCGGCGGATCGCGCGGAGGGTGGCCGGCCGATGACCCTCTCCGTCAACCTCCGCCACGACTTCGGCCGCTTCTCCCTGGACCTTGCCTTCGAGGCGCCGGCCGGCGTCACCGCGCTCTTCGGCCGGTCCGGCGCCGGCAAGACCACTGTTGTGAACGCGGTTGCCGGCCTGCTGCGCCCCGACGCGGGGCACATCCAGCTGGGCGGGCAGACGCTCTTCGATAGCGAAAGCGGGGTCTGGCTGCCGCCGCATCGCCGCCGGGTCGGCTACGTATTCCAGGAGGGACGGCTCTTCCCGCATCTCTCTGTGCGCCAGAACCTGCTCTACGGACGTTGGTTCGCCCGGCGGCGGCAGCAGCAACGCGACGATTTCGAGCGCATCATCGCGCTGCTCGGCATCGAAGGCCTGCTGGAGCAACGGCCGGGCGCGCTATCGGGCGGTGAGAAGCAGCGGGTGGCGATCGGGCGCGCGCTGCTTTCGGCCCCCGGCCTCTTGCTGATGGACGAGCCGCTGGCCTCGCTGGACGAGGCGCGCAAGGCCGAGATCCTGCCCTTCATCGAGCGCATCCGCGACCAGGCCGAGGTGCCGGTGCTCTACGTCAGCCACTCGGTGGCCGAGATCGCGCGCCTGGCGACCACGGTGGTGGCGATCAAGGACGGGCGGGTGGTGCGCTCCGGCGTGGTGGCCGACGTCTTCTCCGATCCCGACAGCGTACCGGCCATCGGCGTACGCGATGCCGGCTCGGTCCTGGTCGGCCGCGTCGCCCACCACCACGAGGATGGGCTGACCGAGGTCGCGCTCTCGGCCAGCCGGCTCTTCCTGCCACGTTTTTCGGCGCCGCCGGGCGCTTCGGTCAGGGTGCGCATCGAGGCGCAGGACGTGATGCTGGCCTGCACGGCACCGGAACGCATCTCGGCGCTCAACATCGTGCCGGCGGAGATCGTTGCGTTGCGCGAGGGGGCCGGGCCGGGCGTGATGGTCCAGTTGCGCTCCGGCGAGGACCGGATCCTGGCGCGTGTGACCCGGCGTTCGGCAGACGCCCTGGGGTTGAAGCCGGGCCTGGCCTGCTACGGGGTGGTGAAGTCGGTCTCGGTGGCGCAGGCCGACGTCGGCAAGGGGCAGCCCTCCCCGGTGGCATGAGGCTGACCGATCGGCCGACTGGACAAGAGCACCGCTCCTGTTCTTTGCTGGCCGGGCCATAGACTTCGACGCCGACGGAACGAGGCCTCTCTCCGGATGATCGCTGCCATCACGCCTGTCGCCGCCCTCCTGCTTAGCGTCGCAATCCTGCTGGCCGGCAACGGTCTGCAGGGCACCCTGCTGCCGATTCGCGCCCAGGGGGAGGCCTTCTCGGCCTTCGACATCGGCGCGCTGGGCTCCTCCTACTTCCTCGGGTTCGGGGCGGGCTGTCTCTTCGGCCCCTACCTGGTGCGCCGGGCCGGGCATATCCGCACCTTCGCCGCCATGGTGGCGCTGGCCTCGGCGGTGGTGCTGGTGCACGTGCTGATCTTCCTGCCCGTCGTCTGGTGGATGCTGCGTGCGATCACCGGCTTCTGCTTCGCGGTCATCTACGTGGTGATCGAGAGCTGGCTGAACGAAAAATCGACTAACGAGACGCGCGGGGCGGTCTTTTCGGCCTACACCATCATCAACCTGACGGTGATCACCCTGGGCCAGGTCATGCTGACCCTCGATTCCCCGGAATCCTTCACCCTCTTCGCGCTCTCCTCGATCCTGGTGTCGCTGGCGGCGGTGCCGGTGGCCTTCACCAAGGCTCAGGCCCCGCGACCGATCGAGGCGGTGAAGCTCCGCCTCATCCGACTCTACCGGCTGTCGCCGGTGGGCGTGGTCGGCTGTTTCTCCGTCGGCCTGGCCAATGGTGCCTTCTGGGCCTTGGCGCCGATCTTCGCGCAGCAGAAGATGGGCGGCACCACGGCGGTGGCGCTCTTCATGAGCATCACGGTGATCGCCGGCGCGGTCGGGCAATGGCCGCTGGGCCGGCTTTCGGACAAGGTCGACCGCCGCATCGTGATCATGATCTGCTGCCTGGGCGCGGCGGCAGCCGGCATCGCCATGGTATTGCTCTCGGGCTTCTGGGAGGACGGCATCCTCGCCGTCACCTTCGCCTTTGGCATCTTCGCCTTCCCGCTCTATGCGATCTCGGTCGCGCACATGAACGACTTCATAGACCCGGAGGGCTATGTCGAGGCGGCCAGCGGGCTGCTGCTGATCTACGCCTTCGGCGCGGTTGGCGGACCGATCCTGGCCTCGCTGGTGATCAGCCGCTACGGCGTCGACATGCTCTTCGCCTACACCGCCGCGATCCACGTGGTGACCGCGTTCTTCGCCTTCTACCGCATGAGCCGGCGCAGCCGGGCGCCCGACGACGAGCGCGTTCCCTTCGCCGAGGCCATCGTGGTCGCTCAAACCGTCTCCACCGTGGACCCGACAGGCGGCGAGGAGCACGCCCAGCCGGCTGCGTCCCAACCCAAACCGCAGCCCAAACCCAGCCCCCAGACCGTACCCGACGACACGGGCCGGTAGGATACGGGGCGGTAGGACAAGGACGCCTTTCGACGGCGGAACCGCCCGACAGCAACAGGAGGAAGCATGGCACTGGCAGACTGGAAGGCCGACGACGTCGGTATGCCCGAGGGCGAGGAGGCGGTGCGAGCCGCCGTTTCGGCACTCTATTCTCCCTTCACCGTCCGCGGCCTGACCGTGAAGAACCGTCTGGCCCTGCCGCCGATGTGCCAGTACTCGGCCGAGGAGGGCTTGGCCAACGACTGGCACCTGGTGCACCTGGGCGGCTTCGCGCAGGGCGGCTTCGGGCTGGTCACGGTCGAGGCCACGGCAGTGGAGGCGGCCGGCCGCATCACCCACGGCGATGTCGGCCTCTGGCATGACGGCCAGATCGAGCCCTTGGCGCGGATCGTGCGCTTCCTGCACGGCCAGAGGGCCAAGGCCTCGATCCAGCTCGCCCACGCCGGCCGCAAGGCCAGCATGCAGCGGCCCTGGTACGGCAACGGCCCGCTCGGTGCCGAGGACCTGGCGCGCGGCGACCGGCCCTGGCCGGTGGTCGCCGCCACCGACCAGCCGCTGGGGCCCGACTGGCTGGTGCCCAAGGCGCTGAGCCACGAGGAGATCGCCCGCATCGTCGAGAGCTTCGTTGCCGCCGCCCATCGTGCGATCGCGGCCGGCTTCGACGTCATCGAGATCCATGGTGCGCACGGCTACCTTCTGCACAGCTTCCTCTCGCCGGCCACCAACACCCGCGAGGACGAATATGGCGGCGACCTGGCCGGCCGCATGCGCTTCGGCCTGGAGGTCGCACGGGCGCTCAGGGCCACCGTGCCCGATGACATGCCGCTGTTCTACAAGGTTTCCTCCATCGACTATGAGCCGGGCGGGCTGACCTTCGAGGAGACCCTGGCCTTCGCGCGCGAGCTGGCGGCGGCCGGTGTCGACCTGGTGGTCTGCTCCACCGGCGGGCTCTCCGGCTCGGCCACCGCGTCGACAATGAAGCGGACCCTGGGCTACCAGGTGCGCTATGCCGCCGGGATCAGGCAGGAGGTGGGGGTGGCGACCCAGGCGGTGGGGCTGATCGTCGATGCGGCCATGGCCGGTCAGATCGTCCTCGACGGCCAGGCCGACCTCATCGCCATCGGCCGCCAGTCGCTGTTCGACCCCTTCTGGCCGCTGCATGAGCTGGCCAAGCTTCCGGAGCCGCCGCTGGATGCCTGGGCCGAGTGGCCGGAGCAGTACGCCTGGTGGCTCAGCCGCCGCGAGGGCTTGCTGCGTCAGCTCCTGGAAGCCCGCAAAGGATCTTGAGGCGGCTGCCGCGCTGCAATCGCCTTGGCCATCTGACGCATCGCTTCGCCCCTGCTTGAGATCGACCGACCTGCCCGGCAGACTGACGCCCAACCAACCCAGTGAGATGCCCCAGCGAGATGCCAATGACCGAGATCCCCGACGACATCTACTCCGAGCCGGACGACATCGCCCCCGACACCTTGGCCAACCTGGGGCCGCTGCGCCGCCTGGCCGGGGTCTGGCAGTCCGACAAGGGGGTCGACATCGCCCCGAAAGAGGACGGTCCCGAGCGCCGGGTGTTCCGCGAGCACATCCGCATGGACCCGATCGACCCGCAGCCCAACGGCCCGCAGCTCTTCTATGGCCTGCGGTACCACATCCACATCAACACGCCGGAGGAGCTGACCACCTTCCACGACCAGGTGGGCTACTGGCTGTGGGAGCCGGCGACCGGCCTGATCATGCAGACCATCGCGATCCCGCGCGGACAGGTGGTGCTGGCGGGGGGGACCGCGAAGCCGAACGACAAGACGATCACGGTCGAGGCGCGGCGCGGCGACACCGTCTTCGGCATCTGCTCGAACCCCTTCCTGGAGGCCGCCTTCCGCACCGACTACTACCGGATCGACATCACCTTCAACGACGACGACAGCTGGTCCTACGTGACCCGCACCGATCTGGCGCTGCGCGGCGAGACCCCGGCCTTCGATCACCGCGACACCAACACCTTGCGCCGGGTGGCACAGCCCGAGCCCAATCCGCTGGTCGAGCTGCTGAAGCAGGCGGAGGGCGGCTAGGTCAGGACGCGATCAGGTTTTTTCGCCTGACCGCATCCTTCCCAGGCATCAGGCGGCGGCGAGGCGCGCCTCGGCACGCTGGGCCTCGCGCTCGAGACCCAGGTGGCGGTAGACGCCGGCCAGCGCCGTGTTGGTCGGCACCGCCAGCGGGTCGAAACCGCGGCGGATCTCCAGCATCTGCTGGGCCTTCTCATAGCGGCCGGTCTCCAGCATGCTGTCCAGCAGCACCTGGTCGAAGAGGTCGCGCTGGGCATGGCTGCCGCCGATCTCCAGCAGTCGCGGCAGGGCGGCCGCCATCTTGCCGTAGGCGGTCTCGTAGTCCTTGCGGGCGTGCGCCAGCAGCCCCTCGCAGGCCGGAACCGCGACCTCCGACCAGGCCTGGCGGGCGACCGCCGGGGCCTTGGGCGCGAAGCCGCGCAGGTTCTCCATCAGGCTGTCGGCCTCCGGCAGATCGGCACGGGCAAGGCCATAGAGATACTGCATGGTGAGGAAGGGCTGCACGAAGTCGTCGGCGCGGACCTTGAGGTAGGTGCCGACATCCTGCCAGCGGTCGCCGACATCCACGCCGACCAACTCCAGACGCATCAGCAGCGAGACCGCGCCGATTTGATCCTGCGAGTACTCCTTCCAGGCGCCCCAGACGTGGCGGTCGTAGAAGTCCAGCACCTTGTCGTAGTGGCCCTGGGCGAGGTGGTTCAGGGAGAGGTGCCACCAGTTGTGGGTCAGCATGAAGGAGTTGAGGTCCGTCCAGGTCTCACTGACGTCGGTCAGGAAGTCGATGCTCTCCTGGGTGCGGCCCTGGGTCAGCATGACGTGGGCCAGGGCGTGGTGCGCCCAGGGCTCCTTGCGCTTCATCTCGATCGCCTTGCGGGCGGCCGCCTCGGCCTCCTCCAGCAGGTGGCACTGCTCGAAGGCGAAGGCGGAGAGGCCGTGCATGTGCGGCACGTCCTGATTCTGGTCGGCGACCTTCTCGGCCAGCACCAGCATACCGGCGCAGTTGCCGAGGTTGAAGTTGTGGTACTGGGCCTGCTTCACCATCGCCAGGTCGTGCGGATAGGCCTCGGCGATCTCGTTGGCGAGCTTGATGTTGCCGGCCACGTCGCCGTCGATCCAGGCGCGCACTGCCGCAGTGGTCATCTGCTCGCGACGGCTGGCCTTGGCGGCGGCGGCTTCGGCCTTCTCGACGAAGGGGCGCGCCAGGTCCGGGGCCTCCTTGCTCTCCAGGAACATGTAGAAGAGGGCGGTGTAGGCGTTGGCCAGGCAGTTGTCGGGTTCTGCCTCGCTGGCCTTCAGGATGTTGGCGGCCTTGTTCTCGTAGGCGAGAAAGCCTTCGATGAAGTCGTTGATTCCGGTGACGGTGCTCTCGGACTCGGCGGTGACTTCGTTCCCCAGGTAATCCCGATACATGCCTCTCCTCCTTACCTCGCGTTGGGCCCCCTCACGGGCGCAGTACCGACACGGTGCTACGGTCCTGCAGGGAGGGTGCCGGCAGCCACGCTGCCGGGCCTCGAGGTCGGGAATGATCAGGGGGCGGCGGTCACGAACGGCTAGCCTGGCACTCTCCGAGACGTGCCATCGCCCCTTGCGGGCGCGGCGGCGGCAGATGGAGCACCTCCAGACAGGAGATGACTCCTGGATGCAAGGAACCCAAGATGCACAAAGCGCGCGCGCTCTTTCGTCTCGGCGATTCGGCTTGTGCGGCCGGTCAGCGGGCGAGCCAGCCTCCGTCCACCGGCAGCACCGTGCCGTGCACGTAGCGGGCGGCGTCGGAGGCGAGGAAGAGGGCGGCGCCGGCGATGTCGTTGGGCTCGGCCCAGCGGCCGGCCGGGATGCGCGCCAGGATCGCCTGGTAGCGCTCGGCATCGGCACGCAGGGCGGCGGTGTTGTTGGTGACGACATAGCCCGGCGCGATGGCGTTCACGTTGATGCCTTTGCCGGCCCACTCGCAGGCCAGCAGCCGGGTGAGGCCGGCAAGCCCGCTCTTGCTGGCGGTGTAGGAGGCGATGCGGATCCCGCCCTGAAACGACAGCAGCGAGGCGACGTTGACGATCCTGCCGCCGCCCCGGGCGATCATCGGCCGGGCCACCGCCT
Organism: Rhodospirillaceae bacterium N.6G; assembly: GCA_046233115.1. Classification (GTDB taxonomy): domain Bacteria; phylum Pseudomonadota; class Alphaproteobacteria; order Kiloniellales; family JACOMY01; genus JACOMY01. Next base: position 345,804 of record JBJXHM010000007.1, read on the forward strand.
GGGCCAGGAAGAAGGCCGATTTCAGGTTGGTGTCCATCACCTCGTCCCAGTCGGCCTCGGTGAAGTCCAGGGCGTCCTGGCGGCGGATGATCCCGGCGTTGTTCACCAGGATGTCGATCCGCCCCGACCAGGCGAGCGTCTCCTCCACGATGCGGGGGATGTCGGCCGTGGTCGAGAGGTCGGCGGCGATCGCCAGCACTCTCTCCTCGCCGATCAGCGCCGCCGTCTCGGCCAGGGAGGAGCGGCCCACGGCGGCGATGCGGGCACCGGCCGCCGCCAGGGTCGCCGAGATCGCCTGGCCGATGCCGGTACTGGCACCGGTCACGATTGCGGTGCGTCCGGCCAGCGAGAAGGCTTCGATCCCCCGGCTCACCGCAGCGCGTCCATCGCCACCGCGTCCATGTCGGTGAAGACCTGGTTGTCGCCGGCCATCGACCAGACGAAGGCGTAGCGCCCGGTGCCGGCGGCGCAGTGGATCGACCAGCTCGGCGAGACGATGGCCTGCCGGTCGGCCACCACCATGTGCCGGGTCTCCTCCGGCTCACCCATGAAATGGAAGATCCGGGTCTCCGGCGTCATGTCGAAGTAGAGATAGACCTCGGAGCGGCGCTCGTGGCGGTGACAGGGCATGGTGTTCCAGACGCTGCCGTCCTCCAGCGCGGTCATGCCCATGACCAGCTGGCAGGAGGTACAGCGTGCCGGATGGATGTACTGGCGCAGCACCCGGCGGTTGGCATCCGGCTGGCTGCCCAGGTCCAGGCGGATCGCCTCGTCCTGGGTGATCTTCGCCGCGGCGTGGCGCTGGTGGGCGGCGGCGCTGACGAAGTAGAAGCGTGCGGGCTCGGCAGGATCGGTGCTGGTGAAGCGGACTCCGGCGCTGCCCATCGGCAGGTAGAGGCAGTCGTTGGGGGCCAACTCGTAGCGCTGGTTGTCGGCCTCGACGCTGCCCTGCCCGGCGATCAGGAAGATGCCGAGCTCGCGCCGGTCCAGGAAGGACTCCGTGCCGACCGTGGCGCCCGGTGGCAGCTCCAGCGGCTGGTCCAGCGGCACGGCGCTGCCCACGACCAGACGGTCGAGGTGCAGGTAGGTGCTCTGGGTCCGGCCGAGCGCGAAGAGGTCCTCCAGCAGGAAGTTGCGGCGCAGTGCCTCGGTGTCGAAGGTCTTGGCCTCGGCGGCGCTCACCGCCTGGCGTGTGGTGCTGGTCATGCTCGCTCTCGCTTGCGGTGGAAGGGGTTCCCCCGCCGCAGGCCGGCAAGCGGGGCTAGGGTTTGGAGGGCTCGTCCAGGGCGACGTCGTGGACGAAGTAGTCCGGCCAGAGATCGCGGAAGACGGCGATGTCGAGCTGCAGCTTGTCCAGGTGCTCCTCCATGGCACGGACCGCGGCCTCGCCATCGCCCGCTGCCATGGCCTCGACCACCGCGGCATGCTCGCCGACGATCAGCTCCATGCGGCCCTCCTGCGGCAGGGTCAGGCGGCGATAGCGGTCGACCTGCACCTTGACCTGCAGGATCATGTCCCAGATGCCGGGATAGCCGGCCGCGGCCGCGATCGCGGCATGAAAGGCCTCGTCGGCGCGGTGGAAGGCCTCGCGGTCGCCAGCCGCCGCGGTCTCGCGCTGGCGCTCGATCAGGGCCCTGAGCTCCAGGATCTGGCTGGGCGTGGCCTTGCGGCTGGCGGTCCTGACCGTCACCCCCTCCAGCGCCCGGCGTACCACCAGGGCCTCGGGCAGGGCCGAGAGCGGGATGCGGGCGACGTAGGTGCCGGACTGCGGCACCACCTCGACCAGGCGCTCGTCGGCCAGGCGCAGCATGGCCTCGCGCACCGGCGTGCGGCTCACCCCCTCGGCCTGCGCGATCTCCTTCTCCGAGACCGGCGTGCCCGGCGTCAGCTCCATCGAAACGATGGCCCGGTGCAGGCGGCGATAGATCTCCTCGGCGATGGTGGAGGAGGCGGCGCGGGCGAAGCGCGCCGGACCGACCGGCGGCTGGTTGGCGGTTCGCCGGCGTCGCGCAGGTTCGCGCGGGGCGGAATCTCGGCTCATGTCGGTCGCTCTCACACACTCCCCTGTCTCCCCGCGCATAGCCGGCTGGCGCCGTCCCGGTCGGCCTGCCTGCCCCGGCGGGGGTGCCGCTCCCGAGACTAGACGAGCAGAGCCGGTTGCAACATGCCAATAACTAGTATATTAGATATATCAGTTATTGGCGCAAGTTGAAACCCCCGCCGTCAGAGGGGTGGCGCCTGACCCAAGAAAGGCCCGGCCGTAGCGCCGGGCGAAGCTCAGGGAGACGCACCATGTCGTTGAAAAACATCGTTCTTGCGGCCGTCTCGGGCTGCCTGATCGCAGCCGCCGGCACCCCGGCCACGGCCGCCGAGGTGCTGAAGTGGGCCCACGTCTACGAGGCCGGCTCGAACTACCACAAAGTGGCGGAGTGGGCCGCCGAAGAGATCAAGAAGCGCACCGACGGGCGCGTGGAGGTGGAGGTCTTCCCGGCCTCCTCGCTCGGTAAGGAGGTGGAGATCAACGAGGGCCTCGGCATCGGCGCGGTCGACATCATCTATACCGGCCCCAGCTTCGTCGAGCGCTACTACGGCCCGATCGCGATCTCCGACTATCCGTTCATCATGCGCGGCTACGACCACTGGAAGACCTATCGCGACAGCGACCTCTTCAAGGAGCTGTCGGAGGGCTACAAGGACGCCACCGGCAACACGGTGATGGCGCTCGTCTACTACGGTCAGCGCCACGTCACCTCGAACAAGCCGATCCTGAAGCCCGAGGACATGAAGGGACTAAAGATCCGCGTGCCGAACTCGCCGGTGATGCTGATGTTCCCCAAAGCGGTCGGGGCCAACCCGACCCCGATGGCCTTCTCCGAGGTCTACCTGGCGCTCCAGCAGGGTGTGGTCGATGCCCAGGAGAACCCGCTGCCGACGATCCAGTTCAAGAAGTTCTACGAGGTGCAGTCGAACATCAACCTGACCGGCCACATCCTGAACTCTCTACTGATCATCGTCTCGGCCGACGCCATGGACCGCATCGGCGACGACGCCCCGATCGTCGAGGCAGTGCTGAAGGAGGCTGCGGCCCAGGTCTCGCAAGAGATCTACCAGGCCGAGCAGGACCTGATCGCCTGGTTCCGCGACCAGGGCATCCAGGTCAACGAGGTGGACCGCGCACCCTTCAAGCAGGCGGTCGAGCCGATGCTGACCAGCCCCGACGTGCCCTACACCTTGGAGCAGTTCGAGCGTCTGGGTAAACTCTAGGCGCGAAGCGAAACGCAGGCGCGACCGAGGTGACCCACTCGGGACAGAGCGAGGAAGGGCGGGCCGCGAGGGACCGCCCTTCCATCCAACCGGACGGCGGGCTGGGCCGTTCCCTGCTGGACGACCAAGGGACCAGGCTGGTCGACCTGCCGGGCCTGATCGCGCTCTGGGGGCTGGCGGTGATCGTCTTCCTGCAGTTCTTCACCCGCTACGTCCTGAACGACAGCCTGGCCTGGACCGAGGAGATCGCGCGCTACATGCTGATCCTGGCCGCCTTCCTCGGCGCCATCACGGTGACCCGCAAGGGCGGGCACATCTTCCTGGAATTCTTCTACCGCTATCTGCCGCCCGCCGCCGGCAAGGGGCTGGCCGTCGTGATGGAGGCGGTCTGCTGCCTCTTCTACGGCATCATGACCTGGACTGCGGTGCTGCTGGCGCTGAAGACCAAGACCAAGATGGCCTCGGCCGAGATCCCCAAGAGCCTGCTCTACTGGAGCGTGGCGGCGAGCCTGGCGCTGATGACCCTCTTCTCGTTGCTGTGGCTCTGCCGCAAGTTCCGCCAGAAGCCCGAGGCGGTGCTGGAAGATCTGCGCCAGCACAGCTTCTCCGAACACGGCGACTAGGAGCGGGCCCGGACATGACCCTCGCCCTCCTCTTCGGCCTGCTCTTCGCGCTCTTGATCGCCGGCGCGCCGGTCGCGGTCGCGCTGGGTGCGGCCTCGCTCGTCTTCATCGCGGTCAACGGCATGCCCAGCCTGGTCGTGCTGCACAACATGGTAAACGGTATCAACTCCTTCCCCCTGATCGCCGTTCCCTTCTTCATCCTGGCCGGCCACCTGATGAACCAAGCCGGCATCACCCAGCGGATCTTCGCGCTGGCCAAGGCCACGGTCGGCTGGATGCACGGCGGCCTCGGCCACGTCAACGTCGGTGCCAGCGTGATCTTCGCCGGCATGTCGGGGGCGGCGGTTGCCGATGCCGGCGGGCTCGGCAACATCGAGATCCGAGCGATGCGCGAGGCCGGCTACGATACCGACCTCTCGGTCGGCATCACCGCGGCCTCCTCGACCATCGGCCCGATCATCCCGCCCTCGCTGCCGCTGGTGGTCTACGGCGTGGTGGCCGACACCTCGATCGGCCAGCTCTTCGCCGCTGGCATCCTGCCGGGCCTGATCATGGCGGTCGCACTGATGGTCATGGTCGCGGTCTATGCGCGGCTGCGCCACTACCCGCGCGACGCGCGCTTCCGCCTCGCCGTCTTCGGGCGCAGCCTGGTCGACGCGCTGCTGCCGTTGATGACGCCGGTGATCATCGTCGGCGGCATCCTCAGCGGCGCCTTCACCCCCACCGAGGCGGCGATCGCGGCGGTGGCCTACGCCGGCTTCCTCGGCATCGTAGTCTACCGCACCCTGGACTGGCGCGCCATCGTCCGGGTTTCGCAGGAGACCATCGAGACCACGGCCTCGATCATGATGATCGTCGCCGCCTCGGCCATTTTCGCCTGGATCCTGACCGCCAACAAGGTGGCCCAGCTCTTCGCCGGAGAGCTGCTCGGCTTCACCAGCGATCCCGTCGCGGTCCTGCTGATCATCATGCTGATCGTGCTGGTGGTCGGCTGCTTCATGGAGACCATCGCCGCCATCACCATCCTGACCCCGGTGCTGCTGCCTGTCGCCCTGCAACTGGGAATCGACCCGGTGCACTTCGGAATCCTGCTGATCCTCAACCTGATGATCGGCCTGCTGACCCCGCCGGTCGGGATGGTCCTTTACGTGCTCTCGAAGGTATCGGGCGTTGCCTTCGAACGCTGCGTGCTCGCCACGGCTCCCTTCTTGATACCATTGGGTGCAGTTCTGCTGCTACTCTGCTTCGTGCCCTGGCTCTCGCTGTGGTTGCCCACGCTGATCTACCGCTGAACGCGCCGAGACGCTCTGGGTCACGTCCAAGAACAGCCGCCGCCGGACTGCCCGCAGGGCAGCAAGAAGCGGACGGCAAAACGACAAAATCGGGGAGAAGACAATGAAGAGACGTTCTTTGATGAAGGTGGCCTTGGTAAAGGTGGCGGGTCTTGCGCTCGCCGCGGCGACCCTCTTCGGTGCGGCGAACGCCCAGGCCGAGTGGCCGGACCGACCCATCACCATGATCGTCCCCTGGGGCGCCGGCGGCGGCACCGACGCGGTCGGGCGCATCCTCGCCAGCCTGCTGGAGAAGGAACTGGGGCAGCCGGTCAACGTGGTGAACCGCACCGGCGGCAGCGGCGTGGTCGGTCATGCGGCCATCGCTACCGCCAAGCCCGACGGCTACACCATCGGCGTGGTGACGGTCGAGATCGCGATGATGCACTGGGCCGGCCTCACCGAGCTCTCCTACAAGGACTACACGCCAATCGGTCAGGTGAACCTCGACCCCGGCGGCCTGATGGTGAGCGAGGCCTCGCCCTACAAGACCGCCGAGGAGCTGCTGACGGCGATCAAGGAAGAGCCGGCGAGCAGCTTCAAGGCCTCCGGCACCGGCCAAGGCGGCATCTGGCATCTGGGCTTCGCCGGCTGGCTGCTTTCGGAAGACGTCGATCCGGCCCGTGCGCCCTGGGTGCCGAGCCAGGGGGCCGCGCCCGCACTGAAGGACATGGTCGCCGGCGGCGTCGCCATCGTCACCTCCTCGCTGGCCGAGGGCCGCGCCCTGATCGAGGCCGGCGAGGTTCGCCCGCTGGCCAACATGGGGGCGACCCGGCTCGCGATCTTCCCCGACGTGCCGACCCTGAAGGAGGCCACTGGCTCCGACTGGACCGTCGGCGCCTGGCGCGTCATCGCCGGCCCCAAGGGCCTGCCGGAGGACATCACCACGAAGCTGATCGCCGCCCTGAAGACGGCCTACGACAGCGAGGAGTACAAGTCCTTCATGGAAAGCCGGGGCTTCGGCATGATCTGGCGCCCAGGGCCCGAGGCCTATGCCTTCATGGAGAAGGCCGACGCGGACTTCGGCAAGGTGATGGGTGAGGTCGGCTTGAAGAAGTAGACCTGCCGCTTTCATCCAGCGTCTCGGTGCGGCCGATGCCGTTCCGGGACGCTCCGCGTTTCCTAGGCGGGCTTTGCAGGGAGCCCCAGCATGAAAGTGAACGATGCCGTCTCGGGCGCCTTCTTCATCGTCCTGGCGGCCTTGATCTTCTTCTTCACCCGCGGCTTCTCGGAGATGCCGGGCCAGGACTACGGTGCCGCCTTCTTCCCGCGTGTGGTCGCCGTCTTCATGGCGCTCCTGGGGGCGGTGCTGGTGGTCCGCGGGTTGCGAGCCAGAGGGGGCCGGCCCTGGGTCGAGGTCCAGGACTGGATGCGCTCGCCGCGGCACGTCGGCAACTTCCTCATCGTGCTGGGGCTGCTGGTCTTCTACATCCTGGCCTCCGATTTCCTGGGCTTTGTCATCACCGCGCTCGCGATGCTCTTCGTCCTTCTGGTCTGGCTGCGCGGGCTTGAGACCTGGGCCTCGTCGCTGGCGATCGCCGTGGTCGGGACCATCGTGACCCAGCAGCTCTTCGGCCAGTTTCTGCGGGTGCCGCTGCCCTGGGGCCTGCTGCAAGACTACGCGTGGTGAGGCGATGGACACCTTCCTGAAGGCGCTGCCGCTGGTCTTCGACTCCTACGTGTTGATCGTGGTGCTGCTGTCGGCCCTCTTCGGCCTCTTCATGGGCGCAATCCCGGGGCTCTCGGCCACCATGGCAACCGCGCTCTTGGTGCCGGTCACCTTCTTCATGCCGCCGGTGCCGGCCCTGGCCGCGGTGGTGACCGCGACCGCGATGGCGATCTTCGCCGGCGACCTGCCGGGCGCGCTGCTGCGCATTCCCGGCACCCCGGCCTCTGCCGCCTACACCAACGAGGCCTATGCCATGACCCGCAAGGGCAAGGCCGAGGTTGCGCTGGGGGTCGGACTGCTCGCCGCCATCCTGGGCGGCCTCTTCGGTGCGCTGGTGCTGACCTTCTCTGCCCCGCTGCTGGCCCGCTTCGCGCTGAAGTTCTCCAGCTTCGAGTACTTCTGGCTGGCCTGCCTGGGGCTCACCTGCGCCGCCTTCGTCTCCACCGACCAGCGCATCAAGGGCGCGCTCTCGCTCTTGATCGGCCTTCTGATCGCGACCGTCGGCTTCGACCCCATGTCGGGCCAGCCGCGCTTCACCTTCGGCAGCATCGAGCTGATGGCCGGCGTCAGCTTCATCCCGGCGATGATCGGCATGTTCGCGCTAGCCGAGGTGCTGCGCAGCGTCACCGCGCTGAAGCCGCTGCCGCGGGTGCAGCAGCCCGGCATCGGCAATGTCTTCGCCGGTGTCGGGCCGATCCTTTTCCGCTACAAGAAGAACCTGCTGCGGGGCAGCGTCATCGGCACCCTGGTCGGCGCCCTGCCAGGGGCCGGCGCGGACATCGCCGCCTGGATCTCCTACGCGGTGGCCAAGCGTTTCTCGAAGGAGCCGGAGAAGTTCGGCGAGGGGCACCCCGAGGGCATCGTCGATGCCGGCGCCTCCAACAATGCCGGTCTCAGCGGCGCCTGGGTCCCGGCCCTGGTCTTTGGCATTCCGGGCGATTCGATCACCGCCATCGTCATCGGCGTGCTCTACGTGAAGGGCATGAACCCGGGGCCGACGGTCTTCCTGGAGCAGCCGGAGCTGATCTACGCCGTCTTCATCTCCTTCTTCCTGGCGAACCTGCTGCTGCTGCCGCTGGGCCTGCTGGCGATCAAGTCGGCCAAGCAGCTGCTGCGGGTGCCGCGCGACATCCTTATGCCGCTGATCCTGCTGTTCTGCATCGTCGGCTCCTTCGCGGTGAACAACACCGTCTTCGGCGTCGGCATCATGCTGGCGCTGGGCGTCGTCGCCTATGTGATGGAGGAGAACGGCTTTCCCATCGCGCCGGCGATACTGGGCCTGGTGCTGGGCAACCTGCTGGAGGACAGCTTCATGACCTCCATGATCAAGGCCGACGGCAACCTCTTGGCCTTCTTCGAGCGGCCGATTGCGGCGCTGCTGGGGATCGTCACCCTCGCGATCTGGCTGGTGCCTCTGCTGCTCAAGGTGTGGCGGCTGCGGCTCAGGGCCTGACCCGAGAGGAAGCGGTTGCCAGGGCGCAAAGGCCTGTGCAAGAAAGGAAAAGCCATTCGCTATTCTGAATGGCGAGCTCTGTGGCCGGGCCGTGCGACCCGACGGAACGCGAGAGATGGACGAGACGGTGACGGAACGCGGCAAGTCCGGAGACAAGTCTGGAGGCAAGGCGGTCGGCGCGGTGAGCAACGCGGTCGCGATCCTGCGCTTCGTTGCCGGCCAGAGCACGCCCGCCGGCGTCAACGTCATTGCGCGCGGCACCGGGGTCAGCGTCAGCACCTGCTTCAACATCCTGCGCACCCTGGCGGCCGAGCGCCTGGTGGTCTTCGATCCCGAGGACAAGACCTATGGCCTGGGCCTCGGCCTGATCGACCTGGCGGCCCCGCTCTTGGGGGCGAGCCAGGCCGACATGATCAACCCGGAGCTGGACAAGCTCTCGCGCGAGCACAACTGCCTGATCTGCCTGTGGAGCGTCACCGGCGAGGAGCGCATCGTGCTGGTGAACCGGGTTTCTTCCTCGCGCACGGTCCGCGTCGACATGAACCCCGGCGCCCGCCTGCCGGCCTATGCTGGGGCGGTCGGGCGCTGCTACGCCGCGCTGATGGCGGAGGAGGAGAGCCGGCTCCGCGCCAAGTTCGAGGCCATCAAATGGCAGACCGCGCCCAGCTTCGAGGAGTATCGTGCGGCCGTCGTCGAAGCGAAACGAGAGGGCTACGCCTTCGACCTCGGCCAGCTCTTCAACGGGCTGGAGATCGCGGCGGCGATCGTCACCGACGCCACCCAGCGGCCGCGCTACGGCATCAGCGGCATCGCCATCGCCGGGCAGATGACGCGCGCGCAGATCGGCCGTATGGGGCTCGACCTGCGCGACACCGCCGACTGGATCAGCGAAGCCCTCTTCCGCGTGCCGAAAGGCAGCCGGGCTGCGGCGCGCGCCGCGGCCTCAGGCTAGAGCGCGTTGCGCTCTGCTTGATCGGCACCGGCCCGCACCCCCTCCCGGCCGCCCATTGCCAGGATACTTCCGTGGGCGGCCGGGAGGG
>JBJXHM010000008.1:0-291902 GCA_046233115.1 Rhodospirillaceae bacterium N.6G
ACCGTTTCGAGGGCGGGAGCGGGGCCGATACCCTACACCTCGCTTCCGGCGACGTCGCCTTCGGTGGTTCGGGTGGCGATTCTTTCGTCTTCAGCGGGGCGCCGCTCGGCAACAACGGCACCGGCGGGCCGATCATTCGCGACTTCGACGGGGTGCTGGCCAATGCGGCCAATGGCGAGGACAAGCTGGTCTACGCGACCGGTCTCGAAACCGGGGCTTTCGCCTACATTGGTGCGGCTGCCTTTTCCGGCGGCGGCAACTCCGAGGCGCGCTACGCCGGTCCGAGGCAGATTCAGGTGGACGAGGACGGCGACGGCACCATCGACCAGGCTTTCATCGTCGATGGAGTCACCGCGGCCAACCTGCTGACCTCGACCGATTTCGTCTGGCTCTAAAGTGGTTCGCCGATCAGGTGAAATCACCTGATCGCGTGAATCCTGCTCCAGGCTTCCAAGATCCGGCGCGCTCGCGGAATCGGAGTTCGGTGAGGTCTGGCATGGGGTGGCCGACTTTCGATGTGCGGAGGTAAGGCTGTCGAAACTGTCGAGCACGCCGAGCTGTTTGAGTATTCGCGCATTGCTGGTTTTCGGCGCGAGAAGTTCTCATGAGCGTCTTTAGTCTTGTCTTCTAGGTGACATCGTGCCGTCCTTGACCATCAGGAGGAGAAGGCCGCCGCCGGTCACCGAGCGGCCAAAGGGAGAGAGTCGACGTGCCTCTTTACCTCGGGACCAGCGGCAACGACGCTTTGAGCGGCAGCAACCTTGCCGACACCATGCTCGGTGCCGGGGGCGACGACCGTCTGTCGGGGCTCGACGGTGACGACTTCCTGCGTGGCGAGAGCGGCAACGACCTGTCGCTGTTCGGCGGCCTCGGCGACGATACGATCGACGGCGGTTCCGGAATAGACGTCGGTCTGGACGGGGGCAGTGGCGCCGACACCCTGATCTCGGATGGCGATTTCGCCAGCGACAGCCTGCTGTTCGGCGGGTCGGGCAACGATGTGTTGCTCGGCGATCGGGATACCTCCCTCTTCGGGGGGGATGGCGACGACAGCATCCTGGCCTCGGCGCTCAATTCCTGGCGTCTCTACGGCGGTTCCGGCAGCGACAGCTTGGTCGGATTTCTGCAGCTCTTCGGAGGCTCCTCCGCCGACCGGGTCCAAGGGAGCTTCTCGCTGTTCGGCGGCGAGGGTGACGACCTCGTTGTCGCAGTGGGCGCCAACACCGACGTGATCTATGGCGGTAGCGGCAACGATGAGATCCGCGGTAGCTCCGGCCGTGATGGTGGAGTCGTCGCCGGCAGCGGCGACGACCTCGTCCTCCTGGCGTCGGGGACTGACTTCGACGTCCTGGGCGGCGACGGAGACGACAGGATCTATGGTGGTGACGGACCGGAGTACTTCATCCGCGGCAACTCCGGGGCCGACAGCCTCTTCGGCGGTGCCGGCGACGACAGCGCCCTGTCCGGGAGCAGCGGGCCGGACCGCATCTTCGGCGGCAGTGGCCGGGATGCCTCCTTCAGTGGCGGCTCGGGTGCGGATCGCCTCTACGGCGGCAGCGGCGACGACAGCATCTTCTATGCTATCGTTGGCAACGACCGCTTCTTCGGCGGCGAGGGCGCGGACGCGACCTTCATTGGCGGGTCGGGTAGGGATCGCCTCTATGGCGGGTCAGGGGCCGACTCCTCCTTTCTGGGCGCGAGCGGTACCGACAGCCTTTTTGGTGGCTCCGGAGGCGATTCGGCGTTCTTTGGCGCTAGCGGCGCCGACCGGATCGACCTTGGCGCTTCTTCCGATCACGACGCCTTCGGCGGCGACGGTGAGGATGCGCTCTATGGCGGGTCGGGGAAAGACCACCTGCTGTTCGGCGACGACGGCAACGACCACCTCTTCGGCGGCGCAGGGAGCGATAGCTCGCTCTACGGCGGCAGCGGCGACGACCGACTCTATGGCAGTGAGGGAGACGACCAGGCCCTCTTCGGGGGCGAGGGGAAAGACGGCCTCTACGGCGGTGCGGGCGCCGACGGCCTGTTCGGCGACGGCGGCGACGACAGCCTGCGCGGCGAGGAGGGCGACGATCTTCTGGTCGGCGGGGCAGGTGACGACACCATCCTCGCAGGCGCGGGTGACGATTTCGTCGTCGCCAATTCCGGCCGCGACCGCATCGTCGGCGGCAGCGGCAGCGACACCATCGGCGGTGGCAGCGGCAACGACCGCCTGAACGGCGGCAACGGTGTGGATACCGCTTTCGGCGCGGTGGGCAACGACACCTTCATCGTCGACACCGCGGGCGATCGGGTGCTGGAGAGCGCCGGCGGCGGCGACGACGTGGTGCGCTGCAACGCGCGCGCCTTCTCGCTGGAGGTCGGCTCCTTCGGTCATGTCGAGCGGGTGATCGTGAACGAGGGCGTGGGCGGGGCCGAGCTGCGCGGCAACGGCTATGCCAACACCCTGCTGGGTGCCAGCGGCGACGACCGCCTGTTCGGCGGCAGCGGCGCCGACATCCTGAACGGCAACGGGGGCATCGACGTGGGGGGCGGCGGCTCCGGCGACGACACCTTCGTGGTGGACGATGCGGCCGACCGGGTGCGCGAGTTCTCGGGCGGTGGCGTTGACCTGGTGCGCGCCGAGGTGAGCTACACCCTGCCGGACGGTTCGGCGGCCGCCTATATCGAGACCCTGCGCCTGCAGGGCGGCAAGGGCGACATCGACGGCACCGGCAACAGTCTGGACAACACGGTCGAGGGCAACAGCGGTGCCAACCGACTGGCCGGCAATCAGGGCAGTGACCGGGTGGTCGGTGGCCTGGGCGACGACAGGCTCTTCGGTGGCGCGGAGTCCGACCGTCTGGAAGGCGAGAGCGGGGCCGATACCCTGTCACTGGGCAAGGACGATCGTGCCTTCGGCGGCTCGGGTCAGGACTGGTTCCTCTTCGGCGGTGGACTGGGTACGGGCGGCCAGGTGATCCGGGACTTCGACGGGCTCAGCCTGAACGGGGCTAACGGCGAGGACCGCTTCGTCTTCAGGACCGGGTTGGAGGTCGGCAGCTTCACCTACATCGAGGCCGCGGCCTTCACCGGCGGCGGCAACAGCGAGGCCCGCTTTGCCGGATCGCGGGCGTTGGAGGTAGACCGGGACGGCGACGGCAGCGCCGACGTCTTCGTGCTGGTCGACGGCCTCAGCAGCGCCGGGCAACTCACCGCCACAGACTTCCTCTGGCAGTAGCTGGTAGTCTCACTCTCGAAAACAAAGCCTAAATCCGAGTGCTTTGTTGCGGGGCAAAGGAAAGTGAAGAAGCCGCAGGGGGGGATGATGCCATGGGACTTTACCTGGGGACCAGCGGCAACGACTCCTTGAACGGTAGTCTGCTTTCCGACACCATCTTCGGCCAGCAGGGTGCCGATCAGCTCAGAGGCTTTGGCGGCGATGACTGGCTGCGCGGCGACCAAGGCGATGATTATTCGCTGTTTGGAGGGGACGGCAACGATTCCATCGATGCCGGTGCGGGTTACGACTCTGCGATCGATGGGGGAAGCGGCGCCGACATTATCGTCACTGATGGCGACAGTTGGACCGACAGCCTTGTCTTCGGCGGGTCCGGCGACGACACCATCCTTGCGGACAATGACAGCCTGCTGTTCGGCGGCGGGGGGAACGACAGCATCTTCGCCTCGACGGCCAACGCAGCCCGGCTCTACGGCGGCTCCGGAGCGGACAGGCTGAACGGAGAGCGCTTGATCTTCGGCGGCAGCGACCACGATATCCTCAGCGGTGTCTCCACCCTGTACGGCGACGAGGGTGACGACATGATCTATGGCGTCGCCGGGGTGGCGACCGGCGGTTCCGTGATCAGCCCAAGCGGATTTTTTGGAGGCCTCGGCAACGACAGTCTCTTCGGCGAACACGTGAGGGCGTTTGACTTCTTCGGTGGCAGCGGCGATGACGTACTGCAAGGCTACGAACGCATCTTCTTTTTCCACGGCGGCAGCGGTGATGACGTCATCAGGGGAGGCTCCGGCTTCGATGGCGAGGTCTTTGGGAGCGAGGGCAACGACACCCTGATCCTGGGTGACGGTACAGACGTGGACAACGCTGGCGGCAGGGGCGCAGATCGCGTCTTCGGCGGCAGCGGGGCCGACGTGGCCCTGTTCGGCGACGAAGGTCCGGACAGCCTCTACGGGGATAGCGGCGACGACAGCTTTCTGTCTGGCCGCACTGGCCCTGACAGCGTCTTCGGAGGCGACGGCGACGACCTTGGTCTCTCTGGGGGCCTCGGCGACGACCGGGTTTCGGGTGACAGCGGTGACGATCGCGCCTTGGACGGTGATGATGACGATGATCGTCTCTATGGCGGCACCGGCAAGGACGACTCGCTTTTCGGGGGTTCGGGCAGCGACAGCCTCTTCGGTGGCGACGACGCGGACGGCAGGCTCTTCGGCGACAGTGGAGCGGACAGGCTCTACGGCGGCGACGGAGACGATAGCCTCTTCTATGGTTTCCTGCAGAACGATCGCCTTTTCGGCGGTCGCGGTGTCGACCAGTTCCTGAACGGCGGCTCCGGCAACGACCGCGTCTATGGCGACGGTGGCGGCGACAGCAACCTGCGCGGTGGCAGCGGCCAGGATCTGATCTTCGGAGGCACCGGCGGCGACTTCTTGCTCGATGGGCAGTTGGGGGACGATTCGCTCTTCGGCGGCAATGGCGACGACAGCGTCGTCCAGGGGGGCGACGGTGCCGATCTCCTCTTCGGCGGCTCCGGTAACGACGCCTCTCTGCGCGGTGGTTCCGGCCAGGATCGGGTCTATGGCGACAGTGGAAGCGACCAGGCTCACGGAGGCAGCGGTGACGACGAGCTCTTCGGCGGAGACGGCAACGATCTGTCGCTCTATGGCGGCGACGGTGACGACGCGGTGCGCGGGCAGAGCGGCGACGACCGGCTCTTCGGCGACAGCGGCCGCGATACGGTCTTCGGCGGTACCGGCGACGACAGCCTCTATGGCGGCCAGGGCAACGACCGGCTGGGCGGCGGCAGTGGCGTGGATCTGCTCGAGGCCGGGATCGGCTCGGACCGTCTGAACGGCGGATCCGGCGCCGACACGGCTGCCGGCGGCGTCGCCAACGACACCTTCATCGTCGATACCGCAGCCGACGTGGTGCGCGAGAGCGCTGCCGGCGGCTTCGAGGACGTGATCCGTTCCGATGCCCAGGCCTACAGCCTGGCTGGCGGCCTGGAGGGCCACGCGGAACGCGCCAACATCAACAGCGCGGTCAGTGGCGGCAGCCTGATCGGAAACGAGTTCGCAAACACCCTGGTCGGCAACCGCGACGGCAACCTGCTGCAGGGGAACAGCGGCGGCGACATCCTGAACGGCCGCGACGGCGGCGACAGCCTGATCGGCAACAGCGGCGACGACACCTTCGTGGTCGATACCCAGAGCGACCGGATGATCGAGATCTCGGGGCAGGGTGTCGACCTCGTCCGCGCGGAGGTCGACTTTACCCTGCCGGGCGGTATCGAGGGCGTTGTGGAAGACCTGCGCATGCAGGGTGGCAAGGGCGACCTGGACGGAAGCGGCAACGCCCTGGACAACGGCATCGAGGGCAACACGGGCGCCAACGACCTGCGCGGGCGCGGCGGCGACGACCTGGTCGAAGGCAAGCTGGGCGACGACCGTCTGTATGGCGGTGCCGGCGACGATCGTTTGGAGGGCGGAAGCGGGTCCGACACCCTGGCGATGACCGACGACGACCGTGCCTTCGGCGGCTCGGGTCAGGACTGGTTCCTGTTCGGCGCTGCTCTGGCTACGGGCGACCAGGTGATCCAGGACTTCGACGGGGTGAGCCTGAACGGGGCGGACGGCGAGGACCTTTTCGTCTTCAGGACCGGGCTGGAGGTCGGCAGCTTCACCTACATCGAGGCCGCGGCCTTCTCCGGCGGCGGCAACAGCGAGGCGCGCTTTGCCGGCTCGCACGCGCTGGAGGTGGACCGGGACGGCAACGGCAGCGCCGACGTCTTCGTGCTGGTCGACGGCCTCAGCAGCGCCGGGCAGCTCACCGCTACAGACTTTCTCTGGCAGTAAAAAGGCACGCGACCTTGGCGGCTGATGCTTTCTTAGATGGAGCGGTGCTGCAGTTCGTCTCCTATTGGAAAGTAATTATGATTCTTAGTTCTTGTTGAAGTTTGGCCAACTCAGTAAGCTGCGGCCCTCGGCACGGCGTTGTGCCGTCGAAGACAAAAATGAAGCGGTGAGGATGCCCGTCTATGGGGCTTTACCTGGGGACCAGCGGCAACGATACGCTGACCGGCGCGACGCTGGATGACAGCATCTTCGGGCTAGCCGGCGACGACCGCCTCGGCGGGCTCAGCGGCCATGACACCCTATACGGCGGGTCGGGGAGCGACCTCGGCCTCTTCGGCGGTGCTGGCGACGACACCGTCTTTGGCGGCAGTGCCGGCGATCGCTATTTCTACGGCGGCGTGGGGACGGACCGGCTCTTCGGCGACGTTGGTTTCGACGCACGCTTCAGCGGCGGCAGCGGGGCCGATCTGATCTTCGGCGGCAGCGGCGACGACACCATTCTCAGCGGCTCGACCGGCAATGATGGCCTTTACGGCGGCTCCGGCGACGACCGACTTCTCTTCGGGGCTGCCGGCAGGGATAGTCTCTTCGGTGGCGCCGGCAACGACACCAGCCTCTTTGGCGACAGCGGTGACGACCGCATCGTGCTGGGAGAGGGCGCCGACCTGGCGGCCTACGGTGCAGTGGGCGACGATCTTCTGTGTGGCGACAGCGGCGCCGACAGATCGCTCTTCGGTGCCAGCGGCGCCGATCGGCTCTATGGCGGCAGCGGCGGCGACGGCTTCTTCTACGGCGGCGAGGGGGCGGACCGTCTCTATGGCGGTGCTGGCGCCGATGACCGCTTCAGCGGCGGCAGTGGGGCCGACCTCATCTTCGGCGACAGCGGCGACGATGCCGTGTTCAACGGCGTGACCGGTGACGACGGCCTCTACGGCGGCTCCGGCCGCGATCGTTATCTCTTCGGCGGCAGCGGCCGGGACAGCCTGTTCGGCGGTGCCGGGGACGACACCAGCCTGTTCGGCGGCAGCGCCGACGACCGCATCGTGCTGGGCGCTGGCGCGGACCTCGCGATCTTCGGCGAGGATGGCGACGACCAGCTCTATGGCGAGAGCGGTGCGGAGCGCTCGCTCTTTGGTGCCGGCGGCGCGGACCAGGTCTTTGGTGGCAGCGGTGGCGACGGCTTCTTCTACGGCGGCGAGGGGGGCGACCGGCTCTATGGCGGCGCTGGCGCCGACGACCGCATCAGCGGCGGCAGCGGGGCCGACCTGATCTTCGGCGACAGCGGCGACGATGCCGTGTTCAACGGCGTGACCGGCCACGATGGCCTCTATGGTGGTTCCGGAAGCGATCGCTACCTTTTCGGGGGCAGCGGCCAGGACGGCCTGTTCGGCGACGCCGGCGACGACACCAGCCTGTTCGGCGGCACCGGCGACGACCGTCTCTACGGCGGTGCCGGTGCGGACGTGAAGCTTCAGGGCGACGAGGGCCTGGACTGGCTCTTTGGCGGCGAGGGGGCCGACCTGCTCTATGGCGGTAGCGGCGACGACAGCCTGCGGGGCGAAGCGGACGACGACCAGCTCTACGGCGACGATGGCGCCGACCTGCTGTTCGGTGCTGACGGCGACGATAGAATCGCCGGCGGCTCCGGCCGCGACCGCATCGTCGGCGGCAGCGGCAGCGACACCATCGGCGGTGGCAGCGGCAACGACCGCCTGAACGGCGGCAGCGGTGTGGATACCGCTTTCGGCGCGGTGGGCAACGACACCTTCATCGTCGACACCGCGGGCGATCGGGTGCTGGAGAGCGCTGGCGGCGGCGACGACGTGGTGCGCTGCAACGCGCGCGCCTTCTCGCTGGAGGGCGGCTCCTTCGGTCATGTCGAGCGGGTGATCGTGAACGAGGGCGTGGGCGGGGCCGAGCTGCGCGGCAACGGCTATGCCAACACCCTGCTGGGTGCCAGCGGCGACGACCGCCTGTTCGGCGGCAGCGGCGCCGACATCCTGAACGGCAACGGGGGCATCGACGTGGGGGTCGGCGGCTCCGGCGACGACACCTTCGTGGTGGACGATGCGGCCGACCGGGTGCGCGAGTTCTCGGGCGGTGGCGTTGACCTGGTGCGCGCCGAGGTGAGCTACACCCTGCCGGACGGTTCGGCGGCCGCCTATATCGAGACCCTGCGCCTGCAGGGCGGCAAGGGCGACATCGACGGCACCGGCAACAGTCTGGACAACACGGTCGAGGGCAACAGCGGTGCCAACCGACTGGCCGGCAATCAGGGCAGTGACCGGGTGGTCGGTGGCCTGGGCGACGACAGGCTCTTCGGTGGCGCGGAGTCCGACCGTCTGGAAGGCGAGAGCGGGGCCGATACCCTGTCACTGGGCAAGGACGATCGTGCCTTCGGCGGCTCGGGTCAGGACTGGTTCCTCTTCGGCGGTGGACTGGGTACGGGCGGCCAGGTGATCCGGGACTTCGACGGGCTCAGCCTGAACGGGGCTAACGGCGAGGACCGCTTCGTCTTCAGGACCGGGTTGGAGGTCGGCAGCTTCACCTACATCGAGGCCGCGGCCTTCACCGGCGGCGGCAACAGCGAGGCCCGCTTTGCCGGATCGCGGGCGTTGGAGGTAGACCGGGACGGCGACGGCAGCGCCGACGTCTTCGTGCTGGTCGACGGCCTCAGCAGCGCCGGGCAACTCACCGCCACAGACTTCCTCTGGCAGTAGGGCCGGCTTGTCCGCTATAGGCGAGAGACGGCGGATTGAGGAACCTGATGCGATGGGCGCGACCAAACTGATCACCACGACGATCGGCTCCTACCCGAAGCCAGATTACGTGCCGATCCGCGACTGGTTCGACGCAAGCCGTCAGTCGAGCGGAATGAATGACCCGAGTGTCACCCTGGGCTACGCAGAGGACCCCGAGCATGAGCCGCTCTTCCTGCGCGCGGCGGCGGAGGTGATCGAGGCGCAGGTCCGCGCCGGCATCGACATCCCCACCGACGGCGAGGTGCGCCGTGAGAACTACATTCACTACCACTGCCGCCATCTGGAGGGCTTCGACTTCGCGCGGTTGGAGACGCGGGTGCTGCGCGACGGCGCCTACAAGACCGACCTGCCAGCGATCCGGGGTGTGGTGACCCACTCCGGGCCGGGCTATGCCGTGCACGACTGGAAGGCGGCCCAGGCTCTGACCGACAGGCCGGTCAAGTTCACCCTGCCGGGGCCGCTGACCATCATGGATACCGTGGCCGACTGTCACTACGTCGACCGTCCAGGGCTGAACCGGGTGCTGGCGGACACAGTGAATCGTGAGGCGCTGGCGCTGGCCGAGGCCGGCTGCCGTTACATCCAGGTCGACGAGCCGCTCTTCGCCCGGCAGGTCGAGGATGCGCTGAGCTTCGGAATGGACGGGCTGGAGCGTTGCTTTCGCGGCCTGCCCGCCTCGGTCACGCGCTGTGTCCACATGTGCTGCGGCTATCCCGAGCACCTGGACGACGAGGTCTACCGGAAGGCCGACCCGGACTGCTACCGCCGTCTGGCCGAGGCGGTCAACGCCGCGGCCTTCGACCAGATCTCGATCGAGGACGCGCACCGCCACAACGATCTCGGGCTGCTGGAGCGCTATCCCGACAAGACGGTCATCCTGGGCGTCGTTGCGGTTGCCAGAAGCCGTGTGGAGACGGTGGAGGAAATCGCCACGCGGCTGAAGATAGCTCTCCAGCACATCGATCGCGAGCGGCTGGTGGTGGCGCCCGACTGCGGGTTGGGTCTACTGACGCCGGACCTCGCCGAGGCCAAACTCGCCGCGCTTTGTCGGGCGGCGGAGCTAGTTTGAGCCTGCATCGGCCTGTGGCAGGTATCAGCCGTACCCGATGACGAAGACCCTTTCGATGTTGATCAGCTCCGCGTCGGGCGGCAGGGTCACGTGTCGTCCGATCAGCAGGGTGTCCCTGCCGGCTCCTCCGTCGAAGAGATCGCCATTCTCGATCTGGTGCTGATAGAGCGCGCTCAGGGTGTCGTTGCCGTCGCCGCCGAAGACGCTGTCGATCCCGTCGCCGCCATTGAGGAAGGAGTCGTTGCCGGTGCCGCCGTAGATCAGATCGCGACCCTCGTCGCCGCTGAGGAAGCTGTCGTCTCCGCTTCCGCCGAACAGCAGGTCGTCGCCGAAGCCGCCGTAGAGGCTCTTGTCCGAGCCTTCGTCGCCGCTCAAGGTGTCCCTGCCGGTCTCACCGTAGAGGTAACCGTCCTTGCCGGTGCCGCCGCTGATGGTATCGGCACCGCCGCGACCGTTCAGATCGACGTCGTTCCCGTCATCGCCGTAGATCCGGTCGTCCCCGCGATCGCCGTAGAGGCGAAAGTCCCTCCCGGTGCCGCCTCCGATCAGGTCGTTGCCGGTGCCGCCCAGGAGGTAGGAATCGGAGCCACCATCGCCGTAGATCAGGTCATCGCCGCCACCACCGCGAAGCTGTTGATCGGAATGACGGCCGCCGTAGATCGTATCGCTGTTCCGCTGGCCGAGGAGACTCACGTCCAGGGCTTCCCCGCCGAAGATGACGTCGTTACCGGTGCCGCCTATGAGGAGGCTGTCCGAGCCATAGTCGCCGAAGAGCTTGTCGTCTCCTGAGCCTCCAAAGAGGCGGACGTCTTTGCCCCAACCGCCGTAGATTTCATCCGGTCCTAGCCCGCCGACGAGGACGGCATCGTCGCCGCTGTCGCCGAAGACGCGGTCCTGCGCCGTGCCGCCGAAGAGACTGTGATCGTTGCCGCTGAAGCCTCGCAGTAGGTCGTGGCCGCCGTCGCCGAAAAGCGAGAGGTCGTCTCCGGCGTCGCCAAAGAGCGCGTCGGCCTCTCTGCCGCCCCAGAGGCCGAAGTCGCCGCCGGATCCCCCGTAGAGTCGGTCTTCGCCGAGCAGACCGTAGAGTTTGTCGGCACCGCTCAAACCATAGATGGTATCGTTGTCGTTTGTTCCAGTAAGAGAGTCATTGATTCCCGTCATTCCGAACAAGACGGCCATGGCGATACCTCCGGGAGACCTGTTACAGCGAAGTTGATACTGCCACCCTGAGCCTTTAAGTCAAGAACAAGCGCCTTTCTGGAGACGGACGGTCCTGCGTTTGTCAGGCCTCAATGCCCTCCCACGCCGGGAAGGCCGCCACGTCGAAGAGGAAACGCTGTGCCGGATTGAGGCGGCGGTAGAGCGGCTCGGTCAGGTACTCTTGCTGCGGGAGCTGTTGCTTCAGATCGCGGCGGGTGTAGGTCAGGTGCAGCATGCGCCGGCGCGCGTCGGTCTTCTTCAAGGTGCCGCCGTGCCAGCAGCTGGAGTTGAAGACTGCGACGGAGCCGGCGGGGAGGGTCACAAGGATCTCGCCCTGATAGGGCGCGAAGGAGTCCTCCGGATAGGCGTCGAAGGCCAGCAGGTCGGGATCGGTGACCTCCGACGGCATCACGTTCTCGCCCGGCACGTTCAGCTCCGGCCAGTGCTGCGAGCCCGGCACGATGCGGGTGGGGCCGTTGTCCAGGGTCATGTCGTCGAACATGATTAGCGAGTTCACCAGCCACCAGTCGCCTTTGAAGCGCTTCTGCACGTCGGAATGCAGCGGCTGGTGCCCGAAGCCCTTGTGCGGCTCGCGCAGGTTTGCGCCGTGCAGCTTGATCTCGCCCAGCAGGTGGGCCGAAGCCGCCAGCAGCGGGCCGATGGTGAGGCAGCGGTCGAAGGCGGCGGTCTTGTTGAAGATGTTGGAGATGCGGGTGGAACCGGTGACCAGCCCCATGCCCCGGCCCTCCTGGGGATTGTAGAGGCGGCCGTCCTCGCCCTCCAGGCTGACCTCCATGCCGGCGTCCTGGCCGTCACGGGCCAGCAACGCGTCGAAGGCATCGCCCATCTCGCGGCATTCAGCCGAGGTGAAGACCGCGTCCAGGATGAAGAAGCCGTCTCTGTCGAAGCGTTCGCGCTGTTCCTCGCTCAGGGCAGGAACCTGCAGGCTCGCGAGAGCCGATCGGGTGTCCATGGTCGTCCTCCTCGGGCTCGCAGTTCTTGGCGTTGGAGCCGCTTCTTGGTTCGCCGGTCGCCGCGATGGACGAGACGGGTAGGGTTGCAGATTACGTCACCCAAAACGTTTGCGCAAACGTTGTGTATCGCTTGTTTGCGTCGCTTTCACCCTGCCGAGCGGATGAGCCTCAGCCGTAGATGATGTGCTCGATGCCGGTCAGGATGATCCCGGCCGGCAGGCTCACGCCGTGCCCCACCATCAGGGTGTCGTCGCCGACGCCGCCGTCGAACAGGTCGCCTTCCACCAGTTCGGACTGGCGGGCGATGCCCAGGGTATCGTCGCCGCCACCGCCGAAGACGCTGTCGAGCCCGGCGCCGCCGTAGAGCAGGAAGTCGTCCCCGGCATCGCCGAAGAGGGTGTCGTTGGCGGTTCCCCCGTAGAAGAAGCCGTCGCTGCCCAGGCCGCCGTCCAGGGTGTCGCTGCCGCCGCCGCCCTCGAGGTGGCGGTCGCCGCCGTCGCCGCCGTAGACGCGGTCGTCGCCACGGTCGCCATAGAGGAACTGGTCGGTGGCGGAGCCGCCGCTGACTAGGTCGTTGCCGGTGCCGCCGAACAGCGAGATGTCGGCGCCGGCGCCGCCGAAGACGCTGTCGCTGCCGCCGGTACCGTAGAGGTAGCTGTCCGCGTGGTCGCCTCCGTAGATCAGATCGTCGCCGTTGAGCCCGGCCAAGGTCAGGTCGAAGCCGTCGCCGCCGAAGATGCTGTCGTTGCCGCTGCCGCCGATGAAGCCGAAGTCGAGGCCGTCGCCACCGAAGAGGGCGTCGTCACCATCGCCGCCGTAGACCACGGAATCGGAGCCGGTACCGGTGTAGATTTTGTCGTCTCCTGATCCGCCTTGGAACTCCCGGTCGGCGCCGCCCTCGCCGCGCAGGACGTCGGCGCCGCTGCCGCCGAGGAAGACCCGGTCGGCCTGGCGTCCGCCGAAGATCTCGTCGTCGCCTTCGCCACCGAAGAGGAAGCTGTCGCCGCCGTCGCCGCCATAGAGGACGTCGTTGTCGGATCCGCCGAGCAGGCTGCTGTCGTCGCCCTCGCCGCCGAAGATCAGGTCGGGCCCGTGCAGGCCGATCAGGACGCTGTCGTCGCCGCCGCCGCCAAAGATCTGGTCCGCCGCGGTCTGGCCGGTAAGGCTCGTGTCGTCTCCGTCGCCGCCGAAGAGGGTATCTTGACCTCCGCCGCCGGCGAGCAGGAGATCCCCGCCCGATCCGCCGAAGAGCGTATCCTCCTGCTTCAGCCCGTAGAGCCGATCATTGCCGCTGAGCCCGTAGATGGTGTCGGTGAGGCTGGTCCCGAACAACGTGTTGTTCGCACCCGCGGTGCCAAAGATGACGGCCATTTGTCTTTCCTCCCAATATCAGGCTCGAAAGACAAGTAACCCCTGGTCGTTGTTGCAGGTCAAGTAACGCGGTCGTCGGCGTGTTTCGTCTGGAACAAGGAAAACTAGTGCGCGATTCCAGCGGCTGCAGCCTCGTCGATCAGGGCGCCACTGGTGAAGCGGTCCAGGTCGAAGGGCCTGGAGATCTCATGGTGCGCGCCGGTGGCCAGAATGTGGGCCAGCAGGAAGCCGCCGGCAGGGATCGCCTTGAAGCCGCCGGTGCCCCAGCCGCAGTTGAGATAGAGACCCTCGACCGGGCTGGGACCCAGGATCGGACTGGAATCGGGCGCCACGTCGACGATGCCGCCCCACTGGCGCAGCAGCTTGAGCTGCGAGAAGGCCGGGAACATGGCGAGCAGCCCGGCGACCACCGTTTGCGTGGTCGGGAAGTTGCCGCGCTGGGCATAGGAGGGCTGGCGGTCGATGCCCGCGCCGAAGACCAACTCGCCCTTGTCCGACTGGCTGACGTAGGTGCCGACCGCCGGCGCCATCACCACGGTATCCAGCACTGGCTTGATCGGCTCGCTGACCATGCCTTGCAAGCAGTAGGAGACCAGCGGCAGGCGGAAGCCGGCATGCCGGGCCAGCACGCCCGAGTGCCCGGCGGCGACCATGGCGACGCGTCCTGCCGCGATCGGTCCCTGGCTGGTTGCTACCCCGACGATGCGCTCGCCATCTTTCAGGAAGCCGGTCACTTCGCAGTTCTGAATGATATCAACGCCCAGCGAGTCCGCTGCCCGCGCGTAGCCCCAGGCCACCGCGTCGTGGCGGGCATTGCCGCCGCGCGGCTGACTGAGTGCGCCCCAGACCGCCCAGCGCTGCATGTCCAACAGCGGCAGACGGCGCTGCACCTCGTCCGGCGTCAGGATCTCGGCGTCGATGCCGTTCAGCAGCATGGCGTTGGCCGAGCGCGTCATCATGTCGAACTCGGCCTCGGAGTGGGCCAGGATCATCATACCGCGCTGGCTCAGCATGATGTTGTAGTTCAGCTCCTCCGACAGGCCCTCGTAGAGGCGGAGTGCCAGGTCGTAGAGCGCCGCGCTCTCCGGATAGAAATAGTTGGAGCGGATGATTGTGGTGTTGCGTCCGGTGTTGCCGCCGCCGAGCCAGCCCTTGTCGATCACCGCCACCTTGGTGATGCCGTGCCGCTTGGCCAGGTAGTAGGCCGTCGCCAGGCCGTGCCCGCCGGCGCCGACGATGACCACGTCGTAGCTTGGCTTCGGCTTGGCCTGGCGCCAGACGGGCTCCCAGCCCTTGTGGTCGCGCAAGCCCTCGCGGAAGAGGCGGTAAGCGGAATAGCGGGTCTTGCGTAGCACGGCACGATCCTCCCGGCGGCTCGTCTGGGTGAATAGCCTCTCCGCGCCGCTTTGCATACGCCGTAGAGCGCTGTGCGCTCAAGTTTAGCGGCACCGGCCCGCACCCCCGCCCGGTCGCCCAGTTCCAGGATGCTTTCGTGGGCGCCGAGTGAGACGACTAGGCATGGGTGCGGGCCGGTGCCGTGCAAGCCCGGCGGCCAAGAGACTTGACGGATGGGGGCGCCGGGACGCAGAGGAGGGGTCCGCCGTTGCAGCCGCGAGTGCTATGTCCACAGCTTCCGATACCGTTTCTCCCGCCGGGCCGTGCCTGGGCCTGGCCGGCAGCAGCGCCTGCGCCGGCACGGTCTCGAAGCGCACCCTGGCGATGCCGCAGCTCGCGAGCTTCCTGCCGGAAACCCGCCGGATCTGCCTGGCCCGGCCTAAGCTGCTGAAAAAGCTGCCGCAGGTGGACCTGATGCTCGGCTGGGGACATCGCCCCTCCGCGGCGGTAGCGGCCAGGCTTGCGGGGCAGCGTGGGCTGCCGCTCTGGACCCTGGAGGACGGCTTCCTGCGCTCTGTCTGGCTCGGGCGGGATGGGGCGCCGACCCTCTCCATGGTGGTCGACGACCAGGGCATCTTCTTCGACGCGCGTCGGCCCTCGCGGCTGGAGGGCATGCTGCGCGATGCCGCGGCCTGGCGCAGTCCGGCGCTGCGCGACCAGGCACAGCAGGTGCTGGACGCGCTGAAGACCCGCAAGCTCTCCAAGTACAACAATGCCCCGCCGCGGGACCTATCGCACCTGGCGCGCGATGGGCGGCCGGTGGTGCTGTTGCTGGATCAGGCCGGCAACGACCAGGCCATCCCCGGCGCCTGCGCCGGGTCCGAGACCTTCAAGCGCATGCTGGCGGCCGCGCGCAGCGAGAACCCCGGCGCCCGCCTGCTGATCAAGACCCACCCCGACGCGCTGGCGGGCCACCGGCCGGCCCACTTCAAGCCCGAGGACCTGCCGGAGGGCAGCGAGCTGCTGGCCCAGGAGATCAATCCCTGGGACCTGCTGGCGCTGGTTGACAAGGTCTATGTCGTCTCCAGCCTGATGGGCTTCGAGGCCTTGATGGCCGGTCGCGAGGTGCACTGCTTCGGCGTGCCCTTCTATGCCGGCTGGGGCCTGACCCACGACCGCGCGACCGGTGTGGAAGCGGAGCAGGCTCTGGCACGGCGGGCCGAGGGACGGGGGCTCGACCTCCTGGACCTGATCGCCGCGGCCTACCTGCGTTACAGCCGTTACGCCGATCCCATCACCCGCCGGCCGATGGACTGCCTGGAGGCGGTGGACCGCCTGGCCTCCTGGCGCGATACCCTGGAGCGGCGACGCGGCAAGGTGCTCTGCGTCGGCTTCACCCGCTGGAAGTGGCCGATCATGCGACGGGCGCTGGCGGCCTCACCGCGCGACGTCAGCTTCGTCTCCTTCGAGAAGCTGGCGCAGGCCGACGTCACCGCCATCGACCGCCTGGCTGTCTGGGGCATGCCGACCAAGCCGCAGATGGTGGCGCTGGGCGCCAAGCAGCGCCCGCTGGTGCATGTCGAGGACGGCTTCCTGCGCTCCATCGGCCTGGGCTCGGACCTGACCCGGCCGGCCTCGCTCTCGATCGACGATCTCAGCCTCTACTACGACGCCACCAAGCCCACCAGGATGGAGCGGATTATCCTGGAGACCGACTATACCCAGGAGTTGGTGGAGCGCGCCGAGCGGCTTCGGGTGACGATCCTCGAGGCCAGGCTCACCAAGTACAACATTGCCGATCCCGACCTGCCGGACCTGCGCGATCTGGCCAAGGGCCGCCGGGTGATCCTGGTGCCGGGCCAGGTGCCGAACGACGCCTCGATCACCTACGGCCTGGTCTCGGTGCCGGACAATACCGCGCTGCTGGCCGGCGTGCGCCGCGAGAACCCCGAGGCCTTCATCGTCTACAAGGAGCATCCCGACCTCATCTCCGGCAACCGCAAGGGCCGGATGGAGGAGGAGGCGGCCAGGGCGCACTGCGACCTCTTCCTGGAGAAGGGGCCGATCCTGGACCTGATGGACCAGGCCGACGAGGTGCAGGTGATCTCTTCGCTCTCTGGCTTCGAGGCGCTGATGCGCAAGAAGCAGGTGACCTGCTGGGGCATGCCCTTCTATGCCGGCTGGGGCCTGACGCGCGACAAGGTCACGGTGGCGCGGCGCAACCGGCAGCTCACCCTGCAGGAACTGGTGGCCGCCGCCCTGCTGCTCTATCCCACCTACATGGATACCGTGACCCTGCTGCCGGCCCTGCCCGAAGAGGCCATCGCCCGCCTGATCGAGCGCCGCGCCCAGGGCGAACGCAGCTGGGGCACCAGCGCACCGCGCTGGATCCGCCAGCTCCGCCGCCTGCACCGCTACCTGCAGGCAGCACGGGAGTTCTGAGGGCGCGCGCTACGCGCCTTCCTCCCCCCGCGCCGCGGCCAGAATCCAATCGCGGAAGTGCGTGACCTCCGGCCGCGTCGCCGCGCTCGGCGTCATCACCAGGTCATAGCCGAGCTTGGTCTCGGCAGTTTCGGGCAGCGGGCTCACCAGCAGGCCGGCGGCGACCAGGTCGTGCAGGACCGGGCGGCTGCCCAGGATCACGCCCTGGCCGGCGATGGCGGCCTGGACCGCCAGGTTGTAGTCGTTGAAGCGCAGCCCTTCGCCGGGCGCCACCTCCTCCGCACCCACCGCCGCCAGCCAGTGGCGCCAGCTGTTCCAGCGCCGGGTTTCTCTGGCCCAGGGGAAATCCCCGAGATCCCAGCGGATCAGCGGCAGGCGGCCCAGGTCCGCGACCGAGCGCAGCCCCGGCTCACTCTGTGCCAGCGCCGGGCTGCAGTAGGCGCCCATGGTCTCGTCGAAGAGCCGGTGCCGGACCAGGCCGTCGTCGCTCGCCTGGCCGAAGCGCAGGGCCAGGTCGGCAGCCCCCTGGCGCAGGTCGGCGATCTGCGGCGAGGAGTCGAGCAGGACGCCGATCTCCGGCTCCAGCTTGCGGAAGGCCGGCAGCCGCGGCACCAGCCAGAGCGCGGCGAAGGAGGGGTCGCTGGTGATCACCAGGCCGCGGCCGGTCTCACGCCGGCGCAGCGTCTCCACCGCCTCGGCGACCTGGCCGAAGCCGCGCGTCAGGGTCGGCAGGGCCGCGACCGCGCCGGGCGAGAGCGCGAGGCCGCGCCCCTGGCGCAGCAGCAATGGCCGACCAACGGCTTCCTCCAGCTTGCGGACGAGCTGCTTCACCGCCGCCGGGCTGACGTGCAGCTCCTCGGCGGCCTTGCGGTAGTTCAGGTGCCGCGCGGCGCACTCGAAGGCGCGCAGCGCGTTGAGGGAGGGGAGCCAGTCTGTCACAGAGGTAAGCTAATCTAACTCTTGGCATCGGATCAAATGACTCTCGCGACCCTTCGCAGGTCGCTAATTTGAAGGAGACCACCGGAGGAAGCGGTGTCGGCTTGGGGGAAGCCCCAGCGTTGAGATCTTCAGAAAAGCTTTCGAGCGGAAACAGGGGAAAGACGCCGATGTTCAGTTCCATTCACGCCGACCGCGACGCTGTCCTGCGCATCAGCGCCCGGCGCTTCGAGCCCTCGCCCTACCGCGACTGCTATGCCACGCCGGAGATGGTCTGCGGCGTCTATGCCGGGCGCTTCTACCCCATGTTCAACGGCGACGACCCGGTCGAGAGCTACTGGACCCTCAGGCGCAAGGCAGCCCTCTACGACGTGCCGGAGCGCCCGGTGGAGATCTCCGGCCCCGACGTCGTCGCCTTTCT
Organism: Rhodospirillaceae bacterium N.6G; assembly: GCA_046233115.1. Classification (GTDB taxonomy): domain Bacteria; phylum Pseudomonadota; class Alphaproteobacteria; order Kiloniellales; family JACOMY01; genus JACOMY01. Next base: position 18,589 of record JBJXHM010000008.1, read on the forward strand.
GGAGTATGTCTTCGCCACGCCGGTCGCCAGCCTGAAGGAGGGCAGGGGCCGCTACGGCATCGCCTGCACACCGGGCGGCGGCGTCTTCATGGACGGCATCCTCTTCCGCCTGGGCGAGACCCGCTTCTGGTACGTGCAGCCCGACGGGCCGCTGGAGGCCTGGCTGGTCGCGCACAGCGCCGGCTATGACATCACCGTCTCCGATCCCAAGTCGCGGGTGCTGCAGATCCAGGGGCCGGCCTCGCTGGAGGTGATGCGGGCGGCCTCCGGTGGTGCTATCGACGAGAGCATGGGCTATTTCCGCTCCGGCTTCTTCGACCTGGGTGGGCAGGAGCTCTATGTCTCGCGGACCGGCTGGACCGGGGAGCTGGGCTTCGAGATCTACAGCCAGGGCGACAAGACCGACTATCGCCGCCTCTGGGACCATCTGCTGGCGGCCGGCGCGCCGCACGGCATGGCCTTCTCCTCCTCCAGTTCGATGGAGATGCGCCGGGTCGAGGCCGGCATCCTCGATAACCAGACCGACATGGACCGCAGCATGACGCCCTTCCAGTCCGGGCTCGGCCGCTTCATCGACCTGGAGAAGGGGGACTTCGTCGGCCGTGCGGCCCTGCTGGAGGCCGATCGGCGCACCTTGCTCTACGGCATCACCTGCCCGGCAGCGATCCCGGCCATGTGTGGTCGGGTTTACGAGGGCGACAGGCTGGTCGGCCGGGTGACGGTCGGCGCCTACTCGCCCACCCTGGACTGCGGCATCGGTTATCTCCGCATCCTGGAGGCGGGGGACTGGAGCGGCCGCGAGCTGCAGGTCGAGGCCGTGACCGGCGAGCGGGAGCCCTGCCGGGTGGTCGAGCTTCCCTTCTACGACCCCGAGAAGCGGATCGCGCGCGGGCTGGACAAAGCCATTCCGTGAGGCCGCTCGGCCCTCGGTAAAGCAGAAAGCATCGTTTGCAACCGTCCTGTCCTTGAGCAACACTTCACGGCACCGGGGGTTCCCGGTCGGGAGTCCCACGGCCGATGACGTGAAGGGCCGCCAGTCATTGGCGGCCGAAACAATAAGAAGCTCATTGGGGAGGACAGACGATGACGTCCCGTATTTCAAGACGGACAGCCTTGAAGACTGCCGCCGGAGGGGCCGCCCTGACGGCTGCTGTCGGCATCATGCCGCGCTACATCCGGCCGGCCCGCGCGGCCGAGGGCCACGCGCCCGGCATGACCGGCGGCCCAACCGGCTTTCCGGGCGCCGAGCGCTTTCAGTACAACGAGAGCATGTCCGAAGGCCGTGCGATCGAGGGCATGAAGCAGTTGAAGGCTGCCGGCAAGACACCGGAGAGGATCTCGATCCTGCTCTCCGATGGCGCGATCGGCCAACTGACCGAGCCCTTTCCCGCTGGCGCGCCCACGGTGCAGGAGATCTGGGAGAAGGAGACCGGCGTCGGCCTGGAAATCGTCGGCGCCTCCTCGACCGACATCTGGAAGAAAGTCCTGCAAGACGTCACCACCGGGTCCGGCGCCTTCGACATCTATACCCATCCCTGGAACTCGGTCGGGGATCTGGTCGAGGCCGGCGGCGCTTATCCGTTGAACGACTTCGTCGAGAAGTACAAGCCGGACTGGGGCGATCCCGAACGCGGCACGCCAACGGCGGAGATCGAGGACCTGCTCTACAAATACAAGGGCAATTACTACTCGGTCTCGCTCGACGGGGACTTCCAGACCTGGGTCTATAACCGCTGGGCCTACGAGAATCCCGAGTTCCAGAAGGCCTTCGCCGACCAGCACGGCTATCAGCTCGGGCCGCCGCGCACCTGGGAGGAATGCGACGCCATCTCCGCCTTCCTGACCGGGAAGACCGGCATGACCGGCCAGAAGATGTACGGCAACGGCAACATGCTTAGTCCCTTCTGGGGGCTCTCGATCTTCTACGGCCGCCTTGCCAGCATGGCCAACCCGAACTTCTATTGGTTCGACGACGACGCCAAGCCCAGGTTGAACAGCGAGGCGTGCATCCAGTGCGCGACCGAGCATCTGGCGATGATGCAGTGGTCGCACCCGGACATCCTGTCCTGGGGCTATGCCGAGGCCTACTCGGGCATGAGCAACGGGCTGACCGGGCAGATCTCGACCTACACCAACCTGGCGAAATTCAATGATCGGATCAAAGCCGACGGCACCAAGGCGACGCCGATCTCCGGGGAACTGGGCGCCTACCTGCCCCCCGGCCGGCTTTATGGCGACGATCTCGTCCGCCGCTCGGTGATCTACTACAACATCAACGCCGACGTCTCTTCGCACAGCCAGTATCCGGAGGCGGCTTACCTCTTCCTGCAGTGGCTGAGCTCGACCCGAACCTTCAGCTGGATGTCGGGCAACCCCAGCGGCTACTTCGACCCCTTCCAGGTGGCCAATTTCAACGAGCCGCTGGTGATCGAGACCTATCACGACTACCTGGTCCCGGTCATTCAGGAGACCATTCGCCGCTCGGCGCCGACCTTGAACTTTGCCGGACAGACGGCCTTAGATAATGCCTTGGACGAGGAGATCCAGGCCATGCTGACCGGGCAGAAATCACCTAAGGAGGCGATGGAGAACGCCCAGAAGCGCTGGGAGCGGATCATCCGCCGGCGCGGCACCGACGAGATGGAGGAAGCCATTCACAAGAGCCGCTTCGCCTGGCCCACGGTCATCGACAAGGCATGACCGGAGTGTCCGAAGAGCGATCCTTTCTTATTCGCCTGGCCGGACCCGCGGACATAGCGCGGGTCCGTGCCATCGCCGAGGCCGCCTATCAGCCCTTCGTGGCCGAGATCGGCCGGGCGCCCGCCCCTATGGTGGCCGACTTTGCCGCTGCGGCCGAGGCCGGCACGCTGCATGTTCTGGAGGAGGCAGGCCGGATGCTGGCCTACATCCACCTCTATCCCAAGGGCGAGGTGCTGCACATCGAGAACCTGGCAGTCGCCCCCGAGGCGCACCGCCGCGGTCTTGCCCGCCGTCTGCTGGCCTTTGCCGAGACCGAGGCACGGGACCGCGGCATCGCCTGTCTCGATCTCTACACCAACGAGGTCATGAAGGGGGCCTATGGCCTCTACATCGCCAGCGGCTTCACGGAGATCGACCGGCGCGTTGAGGCCGGCTTCCGGCGGATCTACCTGCAGAAGCGACTGGATTGACCTTGCCGCACCGCTATCGCGGCCGCTGCCAAGGGCAGGCAAAAGCCTGATCGCGCACCAGGTCTCTACAGACCTCGTCGGCCAGGGCTTCGCTGCCGCCCGAAAGCTGCTTCGCCAGCAGGCGACAGACGTTGCCGCCGTAGATCGCGCTGAGATCGTCCAGGTCGAAGACGGGCCTGCCGTCGGCGGCCCTGGTCGTCATCAACAGGTCGGTCAACGCTGCCAGATGTGCGACGTCGAAGGGAGTCTTCACGGCCCCGTCGAAATCCGAACCGAGCGCGATGTGGCGGACGGGATCGAAGGCCGGGTCCGCCAGCCGCATTTCCGCAGCGAAGTCCCGGTCGCTCAGGATCTCCTTGGTTGCGGCGAAGGCCAGGGCCAGGCGCTGCATGCCGCGGCCGACCGCTTCCGGCCAAAAGCCGATTCCGACTATTCCGCCGTTCCGTGCGATGGCCTGCACCAGCCGGTCGGGAAGATTGCGTTCATAGTCGCAGTCTTCGTCATCGCCTTTGGTCGGGCAGAGACGGCGAATGCCGGTGTGAGAGATCACGACCGGGGCTGAGAGGGTGTCGAGGGCCATCTCGATTGCCCGGTCTGAGGCATGTGCCAGGTCGACCAGCATGGCATTGCTCTCGACCTGCTGCAGCAACTCCAGGCCGCTCGGGGTCAGGCCGCTGGTCTGGATACAGCCTTCGCTTGCAGCCCCGAACTGATTGTTGAAGCGGTGGGTTGGCGCCACCATGCGCACCTTGAGCGCCTTGAGGTCCTTGACGGCGGCTTGGATCTGAGCCGTCTCGCGCCCGATCCAGTGGGCGCCCTCGATCGCGATCAGGACGCCGACCGCGGGCTTGCACTGGCGGCGCTCATCCAGCAAGTCCCGCAAGTCCTGGGCGGTGGCAATCAGCTTGAAGTAGGGGCGCTGGCCCGGGGCCCTTTCCGCAAGGCTACGTGACTCGTGGACCGCCTTCAGCAGCAAGCTGATTTCATCGACGGCGCGGACTCGCAGGTCCTTGCGCGCGATCGGGAAACGGCCTTGGAGGAGGCGCAGCCAGCTGACCTGGTCGCGATTGTCTTCCTTGATGCAGCGCCTGGCATCGGGATTAATCAGCTCCGCCCAGACCGGCTTCCTGGCATCGACGGGCGTCTTGGTAACGAGCGCGAAGACCTGTAGGGCGACGTTCCCTTCCTGCAGGCGCGGCAGGTCGACGTGACCGAAAGCGGTTCCCCCGATGACGTCTCGTTCCCAGAGGAAAGTATCAGCATGAAGGTCGGCGATGAAGAGAAAGCGGCTGTGCAGAGCCTTGGCCTCTTCGCTGATCTCCTCCTTCCAGTCACTCGGCCGGTAGACTTTGTTGGCGATCGCATCGATCAATTCGTCGGCCGCCATCGCACTTTGCATAGCAGGGGAGCAGAGCGTGAGCCCCCAAACCGAAAGGGCGGCTAGCCAGGTTCGCGTCCGCATTGTGACCTCCCCTTCACGGAGACATCGGGGGCACCTTGACGTAGCGTGTCCCCGCATTCTCATCTCGGTAGATCTGATAGCCAACGAAGCTAGAAACCGCTCGATAGATCAATTGCCTCTTGAGCAGGCCCATTCCGGCGGACTTCAGACCGGCGAGCAGCACTTCATTGGCAAAGTGGAAGTCCTGCTTCCGGGCTTTGTGACCAGCTAGGTCCTGCCACGCCAGGAACAGGAAATCGTGCACGATCGAGGCTTCAAGGTGCGGGCCCACCCGGTCGACGATCGGGCGTGCGATTGCGGGAACCGAGGCCAGGTCGGTCAACATGCCGCTCGGCACGGCCAGTTCCTGACGCCTGCCGTCCACCTTGAAGGCGACGCGGTATTCGCCGTAGACAAGATACTGTGTTTCTCGGTCTCTCGAAGACGTCAACCCGGTCCTGGCCCGGCAGATGTAGAGGTCAGATAGGTAGGTGAAGTCCGATACGGAAGTCCAATGATCCGGATAGGGGTTTGGAAATTCTGGCTTGTATCCTTGGAACGCACCCATCGTCCAGTTCCTTTCCTTGTCGCGGCGGGCCTAGCCTGTTCAGTGCTCCTCTTGTCCCTTGGTGTGCACATCAGAATAGGAGAATGAAATAATATTGATTTATATCAAAAAGTTACCCTCTCTTTCTGCGTCTAACATTGATCTAGAAATTTACTTTTACGCCATATTGGCGGCGTCGATATCGGGTGTTCTGTTCATGGTCTTGCCGATATTCCTCTGGTGTGAGTAGTTGTCTAAATATCAGTCTATCAAAGCGGCGCGGTATGGTCTAGCTGCAAACGCAATCAAGAGGTGCGGGGAAGGTCGCTACTGCAGGGAACGGCATAAATTGCGGGGGGCGCCTTTAATTTGTCCGAGGTTTGCGACACTGGAAGCAAAGCTGATAGTCTTACGCGCGATGCCGAGGCTGAGTTCGGGACGAGGGGACGAGAGGGCGGAATGGCGGCGGAAAAGACGAAGGCCAAGGGCAAGGGCCGTTACATTACCTGGTTCGTGGCCATCGCACTGGTCGTCTACATCGGTTTCATGCTGGGGCCCTACCTGCGCTCTACCCTGATACGCGATGCGGCTGTGACCACCTGGATTCACCTGGCAACCTCGCCGATCTACGGTGAGGTGGCCGAGAAGCTGCCGAAGCCGGGCGACCGGATCGGCGAGGGGGGGCAGATCGTCCGGGTGCGCAACGCCAAGGCCGACCGCAGCCAGTTCGAGTCCGCCCTGGCGGACGTCGACGAGGCGGAGAACTTGGTGGCGGCCGCCGAGACCTACCTCGCCGAGCTGGACCAGCTCAGGACCGACCGCAAGCAGCAGTTCGAAGAGTACCGGGCCACCTTCATCGAAGAGCTGAACGAGGAACTGGTCGGGCTCGATGAGCGGCTGCACCGCGGCGGCCAGGAGCTGGAGGCGCTGAAGCGGCTGACCGCCCGCAAGGAGAGCCTGGCCAGTTCCGGCTCCGCGGCGCTCTCCGATCTGGATGAGTCCCGCACGCGCAGCCTGGCCCTGGAGCGGCACCTGGAGGGCCTGCGCAGCGAGGAACGCAAGCTGCTGACCCGCCTGGCTGCAGCCAAGACAGGCACCATCATCCTAGACGACGGCTCCGACCCGGACTGGGGTGCACGCACGCTGCACGAGCTCGACGCAGCCATCGCCGAGGCCAGCTATCAGCTCGCAGAGGCCAAGGCCAGGTTGGCGAACGCCGAAACCAAGGCCGCGGCGGAGGACCTGAACTTCAAGAACTTGACCGAAGGCCACGTGAAGGCGCCTAAGGGGGCGGTGCTGTGGAGCACCATCGTCGGCGAGGGCGCGGCGGTCGACGTCGGCACGCCAGTCGCCTCCTGGATCGACTGCGAGCAGCTACTGGTCGACGTGCCGGTGGCCGACGCCGAGGTGCCACTGCTGCAACCGGGCACCCGGGCCAGCGTGATCTTCGAGGGCGAGGCCAAGCCGCGCGACGCCACGGTTTACCTGACGCGCGGCAGCGCCTCGACGATCAAGGCCGACGACCTGGCGGCGCTCGCCAAGGGGCGCGAGGCCGGCGTGGCCCAAGCCCTACTGGTGATGGACCTGCAGGAGGAGGACAAGGCGCGCTGTCCGGTCGGCCATGCCGCCTACGTCGACTTCCCCGACATCGGGCTGATCGACGTCATCCTCGCACGCCTGCGCCTCTAGGAGCCGCGCGATGGCCGTGCACCGCAGCCTGAGCGAGGCCGAGCAGCAGCGCGAACGCGCGCTCTTCTATACCCTGTTCGCTGATATCAGCATCCTGGCGGTGATCGCGGTCGTCGCCTTCGCCTCCGGCTCGCTCACGATGCAGGCGGAGCTGGTGCGCATCGTGCTGATGGTGGGGCTGGAGGTCTTCTCCTTCGTCGCCATGTGGCGCATCCACCGCGGCCGCTTCACCGACTTCGAGTTCGGCCACGGCAAGATCGAACAGCTCGCCAACCTCGGAATCGCAGTCGGTCTCCTGGGCGGCGGCGGGCTGATCCTCACCGGCTCCATCGACGCGCTGACCGGCGATCCTCAGGTGCTCTCGCCGCTGGGGCTGGCCCTGGGCGCCTCGGTGGCGGCGGTGAACACGGCGGAGAACTTCCTGGCCTGGTGGGCCATGCGGAAGGCCGCCGAGGTCGAGCGCAGCACCATCCTGGAGTCGCAGATGCGCGCGCGCTGGGTGAAGTTGGTCTCCTCGGGGGTGGTGCAGCTGGCGCTGACCATCGCGGCCATCACCTACGACACCATGGTGGCGCACTGGCTGGACGGCCTGGGGGCGATCTTCGTCGCCTGCTTCATGATCCTGACCGCCATCGACATGCTGCGCGAGGGGCTGCCCGATATCCTGGACAAAGGGCTGGACGAGGCGGCGCATCTGGCGATCCTGCGCGCACTGGCGGCCAACGACGAGAGCTACGCCACCTTCCACGGCGTACGCACCCGGCGCGCCGGCGGCCACATGTTCGTCGAGGTGGATCTGGGCTATCCGCAGGAACTCAGCCTGTCGGAGATCGACCGCCGCCGACAGGCCCTGGAAGCCTCCTTCCACCAGGAACTGGGCGACTGTGACATCACGGTGAAGGTGCGCGGCGAGGAGGTTCCCGCAGCGATTTAACCGGGTTAGCCGTCGATCAGGCGGCGCACGGCGCGGCCGGCGATGCGGGCCGGATGGGTGCCGGGCTCGGCGTTGCGCACCACCGTCTGGACAGCCTTGGCCTTGCGCTCGACGAAGGGCTTGGCCTGGGTCTGAGCGAACTCGCTGGCCTTCGCACGCACGCGGGGGTCGCTGGCCAGACGGCGGGCGGCCATGGCGGCAAGGTTTCTCAGCAGCAAGGGACAGCGCTCCTCATTCAGGATCGTCTTTCAAGTCTAGGCTTCTGCGGCTGCGTCTTCAATGGCCGGAGTCGGGGTTGCGCCCCAGACTCGCGCCGCGAACTCGGGATAGAACTCGGCCACCTTGGGCGCGATCTCGCGGCGCAGGCGGTCCAGCCGGGCCGGGCTCGGCTGCGGCGTCTCGCCGATCCGGCCCAGATCGAAGTCGAAGCCGGTGGCCGCCCGGATGCCCTCGACCGTCTCGCCCGGGTGGAGCTGTTCCAGCCGGAAGCGCCGCTTCTCGCGGTCGAAGGCGAAGACGGCGCGGCCGGTCACCAGCGCCGAGGGGCCGCCCGGCCGGTAGACGCCGGCCGCGCTGGAGCCGGGGGCGGAGACGAAGTCCACCTTCTGCACCAGGCTGCGCGGCGAGTGCTCCTCGCGGAAGAGGATCACCTTGGGCACCACGTAGTAGAGTAGGCCGGAACCGAAGGAGCCGGGAAAGCGCTTCTTCATCTGCGGGTAGGCGCCGATGCCGACCAGGTTGATGTTGGCCTCGCCGTCGATCTGCACGCCGCCCAGGAAGAAGCTGTCGATCCGCCCCTGGGCTGCCGCGTCGAAGAGTTCGCGTGAGCCGTCGGAGAAGGGGTTGAAGCGGCGCGAGTGCAGGATGGTGACGTGCATGCGCCGCCCCTCAGCCCGGCTCTCCGCCTGGGCCAGCAGGGCGGCGGCGCCGGGAATGGGCGAGGCGGCGCCCACCGCGACATGGCGGTCGCCGGCCAGCCGGTCGGCCAGCAGGCTGATCAGCAGTTCCTCGCGGCCCTTGCTCATGCCGCGACCCTGGCGGCCAGGCCCAGGCCCTCCAGGTAGTCGTCGAAGCCCTCCTTGCTGCGTGCCAGGGCGGCGTAGCGGGCCAGTTCCTTGCCGTCGGGCAGGTAGAGGTCGCTGAGGCCGCAGGGCCAGGCGCCCTGCTCGGCCACCGCGATGCCGTCCACGTAGAAGGCCGGCAGCGCACAGGCCGCACTGGCCTCGCTCTCCAGCAAGCTCCCCTCCACCAGGCGCTCGACGGTGACGTAGAGCTTGCGCGAGCCATGCGCCAAGGTGGCCAGTTCACGGCGCCGGCCGATGAAGACGTTGCCGTCGCGGTCGGCATAGGGGGCGTGGAAGACGGTGACGTCCAGCGGCCGGGCCGGCAGCAGCACGACCGGATCGCCGCCGCTCTCGAAGGGATTGTCGATCACCCGCCAGTCGGGCCGGTAACGCAACAGGTCGGAGCCGATCAGGCCGCGCAGCGGCATGAAGGGCACGCCCTTCTCCACCGCCTGAAGCTGGGCGTGCAGCGCCGGGCAGGTGGAATCGCGGATGACGATCTCTCCGCTCTCGACTGCGGCCGAGAAGCGGGGCGCCAGACCGTACTCGCCCAGGGTGACGGCCGCCGCCTCGATCTCGCCGGCGGCACCGGCGCCGATCAGGAGGTCGCCCTGGATGGTGGTGAGCGGCAAGCAGTAGAGCCGGAGGCCCTTGGCCCCGCGCGCGATTAGCGCCTTGGTCACCGCCATCGGCACCCCCGAATAGTCGGCCGGCACGCCCAGCAGGGCACCGTCCGGTACCGCCTCGGCGATTTCCGCTACCGTCATGGTGGTTTCGGCCATGCCCTCAGCCCTTCCTGCTGCTGCCCTCATCGAGAGGAATGAAGGCCGACCATAACAGCGCCGCTGCCCAGCGAAAAGCGAGCTGCCGGGCAGATCTGTCGTGGCTGTGCGGCAACGCCCCCTCACGCCTCGGCACGAGCTGTTCCCGGTTCCCCTGGTAAAAAGGTCTTGGCCATCATGGCTCCCCTGACATGCCCTCGGACCTGCTTCACAAAGATAGCGGGTGGGGTAAATCGATCCGCATCGGACTCCCGTTCCAAATGCATGTGAATAATGAGGGTTTCGGTGGTCGGGCGACTGCAGGCGATGGCGGCGGCCCTGGGTGTCTGTTTCAGGGTAATGCTGCATTGGCTAGGGAAACAGGCGCTGCGATATGCAATCAATTGATGTTGATGCTTCCTTGTGTTGGCCTGATACTGGCAGTAAATTGCTGTAAAAATTGATTGATAGAAAGGATAGGCAATCGCTACGATTGCCGGAGCCGATGGGCCCGACAGCCTCGATGGCACCTCCCAGGCCGACGCTATCTACGGATTGAGCGCGACTGACATTCTGAACGGTAGCTTGGGTGACGACGTGCTGTTCGGAGGATCGGGCGCGGATCAGGGTCTGAGCGGCGACAGTGGCGCGGACAGCCTGCTGTTCGGCGACAGCGGAGGCGACGTGCTGCGCTCCAATGCCGACGACTACGCCCTGGGCACCGCCTCCGAGGTGATGATCGAGCGGGTTAACATCAACGCCGAGGCCGGCAATGCCAAGATGGTCGGGAACGAGAACGACGACCTTCTGATTGGCAACTCCCTTGCCAACACCCTGCTGGGTGGCAGCGGTGCCGGCCGCCTGAACAGTCGTGGCGGCAGCAACACCATGGTCGGGGGCTCCGGCGACGACACCTTCATCGTCACCACCACGGCAGCCCAGGTCCGGGAGTTCGTGAGCCAAGGCACCGACCTGGTCCGCGCGGAGGTGGATTTCACCCTGCCCGACAGCGGCTCCACCTTCTTCATCGATGACCTGCGGATGCAAGGCGGCTTCGGCAACATCAAGGGGACCGGAAACAGCTTGGACAGCTCGATCCAGGGTAACACCGGCGACAACCGGCTCGCCGGCAACCAGGGGGAGGACACGATCGAGGGGCGCGGCGGCGACGACACCCTCTTCGGCGGCGCTGGCGGCGATCTTTTCTATGGTGGCGGAGGCGCGGATAGCATCGACCTGGGCCTAGACGATATGGCGTTCGGCGGCGGCGGCGAGGACTGGTTCGTGATCGGGGCCGTCCTCGGCGGTGCCGTGCTGGGCGACTTTGACGGGGTGAACCTGAACAGTGCCAACGGCGAGGACAAGCTTGTCTTCGACAGCGGTCTCGGGGTCGGCAGCTTCAGCTACATCGATGCGGCCGCCTTCTCGGGTGCCGGCAACAGCCAGGCGCGCTATGCCGGTGGCGATACCCTGGAGGTCGACCAGAACGGTGACGGCAACGGCGACGTCACCCTCTTGATGAGCGGTCTCAGTGCTGCCAATCAGATGACCACGACGGATTTCCTCTGGCTTTAGGTCCTTTTGCGGCGGATCGGACTTGGCCGCTGCCCTGCCCGTCAACGCGACGCAAGCGTATTGCGTGCCTTGTATCTACCCTTGCCTGTAGATAGGGTCGCATCGAAAATTCAGAGCCGAGCAGGAATTCAAAATGGCCACGATCACTGGAACCAACGGACCCGACTCTCTGCTCGGCACCTCCGCCGATGACACCATCCTGGGGCTCAGCGGGGCCGATACCCTGAGCGGCCTCACCGGCAACGACATCCTCGATCTGGGGTCGGGCAACGACCATTCGGCCTTCGGCGGTGATGGCGTCGACATCATCATCGCCGGCCAGGGTGACGATACCAGTCTCTCCGGCGACAGCGGCAACGACACGATCTTCGGCGGTTCCGGCAGTGATGGCCGTTGGAGCGGCGGCGGCGGCGACGATTGGCTCTACGGTGGCAGCGGGACCGACTTCGGCCTGCTTGGCAAGGCCGGGGCCGATCGGCTCTATGGCGACGATGGCGATGACCTCAGCTTCTATGGTGCCGCCGGCAACGACGTGATCTTCGGCGGCCGTGGAGCCGACGGCAGCCTCTATGGCGGCCAGGGCGACGACAGCCTCTATGGCGACGGCGGCAGCGATACCCTCTTCGGTGACAGCGGCACCGACAGCCTGGACGGCGGGACCGCCGCGGACACGTTGTTCGGCGGCTCCGGCCAGGACAAGTACCTCTTCGGTAGCCATGGCGACGACTACGTCTACGGTGGCGACGCGGACGACGTCAGCCTGGACGGCGGCTCCGGTTCCGATCGGGTCTTCGGCGGCGACGGCAACGACACACTGCTCTACGGCGGTTCCATCGACGCCGCGGGCAGCAGCGACACCCTCTACGGCGGCAGTGGCAACGATGTCTCGCTGGTCGGCAGCGACGAGGACGACACCCTCTTCGGCGGGTCCGGGAACGATCAGAGGCTGTTCGGACGCTGCGGCATGGATCGGATCTTCGGCGCGGATGGGGGCGACAGCTTCCTCTACGGTGGCGCCGGTGACGACACGGTTCGCGGCGGTGGGGGCGACGACTTCTTCCTCCAGGGCAACCAGGGCGACGATCGGCTATACGGCGACGGCCTGGCGGGCGGTGGTGGCGGCAACGACTTTGCCCTGTTCGGCGCCAGCGGCAGGGACGGCCTCTACGGCCAGAGCGGCTCCGACGCGTCGCTGTGGGGCGGCAGCGGCGATGATTCCGTCTTCGGTGGCTCCGGCTTGGACGGCGGACTTTGGGGCGGGGCCGGCGACGACCTCCTCTATGGCGGTGACGGTGACGATGCCGGACTCCTCGGCGAATCCGGCAAGGACCTGATCTTCGGCGGATCGGGCAAGGACGCCTACATCTACGCCGGCGATGGCACAGACACTGTCTATGGCGGCAGCGGCATCGACATTTCTCTCTACGGCGGCGACAACGCCGACTGGATTGAGGGTGGAGAGGGTGCAGACAGTGTCCTGGCCGGTGACGGCGGCGACGACACCTTGTTCGGCGGCAGCGGAACCGACATCTCGCTCTACGGTGGCGCCCGGGACGATATGATCTACGGCGGTTCCGGCACTGACCTCTGGCTCTACGGTGACGACGGCAAGGACGGGCTCTACGGCGGCAGCGGCGACGACGGCTACCTTTACGGCGGTGTGGGCAGTGACACCCTGCAGGGCGGTAGCGGAAACGACATTGCCTTACGGGGCGGCAGCGGCGACGACCGCCTGGTCGGCGGCGACGGCGAGGACAGCGGCTTCCAAGGTGATGCCGGCAACGACGTGATCTTCGGTGGGCGCGGCGACGACAGCGACCTCAAGGGCGGATTGGGCGCGGACACGGTCTACGGGCGGGTCGGGGCCGAAGCCTATCTGATCGGCGGTGACGGCGACGACACCCTCTTCGGCGGCGAGGATGGGGACGATGCGCTCTATGGCGACAGCGGGGCGGACAAGCTCTACGGCGACAGCGGCGACGACCGCCACCTCTTCGGCGGCGGTGACGACGACCGGGTCTATGGCGGTGTCGGCCTGGACCAGGATCTGCGCGGTGAGCTTGGCAATGACCTTGTCTTCGGCGACAGCGGCGCCGACACCGGCCTGGAGGGCGGTGAGAACGACGATCTGATCTACGGTGGCTCCGGCAACGACACCGCGCTCTACGGCGGTTCGCACAACGACGGCATCTTCGGCGGCGCGGGCAGCGACCGCAGCCTCACGGGCGGGGCCGGCAACGATTCACTCTACGGCGGCAGCGGCGGCGACTTCGTCCTGCACGGCGACGACGGCGACGATACGATTTTCGGGGGCACGGGTAACGACTACGGCGTCGTCGGCGGCTCCGGGGCCGATGAGATCCACGGCGATGACGGCAACGACTACCTGGTCGGCGGCAGCGGCCGGGACGAACTGCGCGGTGACGACGGCGACGACTGGATCTATGGCGGCGCCGAGGTCGACACCCTCTTCGGCGGCGCCGGCGAGGACTCGCTGGTCGGCGACGAGGGGAACGACCAGATGGTCGGCGGCACCGGCTCTGACATCCTCGTCGGCGGCGAGGGGCGCGATCGGCTGAATGGTGCGTCGGGAAGCGATACGGCCTACGGAGGCAACGGCAACGACACCTTCATCGTCGACACCGAGACCGACCTGATCTTCGATGCGGCGGGCGAGGGCGACGACGTGCTGCGCTCTGACGCGGCCACCTACACCCTGGGAACCGCGGCCGAGGTGATGATCGAGCGGGTGAACATCAATGACGAGGCCGGCGACGCCAAGATGGTCGGAAACGGGAATGACGACCTGCTGGTCGGAAACTCCTTCTCTAACGTACTGCTGGGCAAGAGCGGCAACGATCGGCTCAACGGCGGCGGCGGCGGCACGAACACCCTGACCGGCGGCAGCGGCGACGACACCTTCATCGTCACCACCACGACCGACCGCGTGCGCGAGTTCTCCGGTCTGGGTACCGACCTGGTGCGCGCCGAGGTCGACTACACCCTGCCGGACGGTTCAACGGATGCCTTCATCGAGTTGCTGCGCCTGCAGGGTGGTTTCGGCAACATCGACGGCACCGGCAACAGCCTGGACAACTCGCTCCAGGGCAACAGCGGCGACAACAGCCTGTCCGGCAAGCTGGGCGCGGACACGATCGAGGGGCGTGACGGCGACGACGCGCTTTTCGGTGGCGCGTCAGCGGACAGCCTCTACGGCGGCAGCGGTGCGGACAGGATCGACCTCGGCTTCGAGGATACGGGCTTCGGCGGGTCCGGTCAGGACCAGTTCCTGGTGCCGGCGGCCTTGAGCGAGGCGCGGATCGGCGATTTCGACGGGGTGAGCCTGAACGGCGCCAATGGTGAGGACAAGCTGGTCTTCGACACCGGGTTGGAGGTCGGCAGCTTCAGCTACATCGATGCAGCCGCCTTCTCCGGTGCCGGTAACAGCCAGGCGCGCTATGCCGGCGGCGACACCCTGGAGGTAGACCAGAACGGCGACGGCAATGCCGACGTGACGCTCCTGATGAACGGCCTCGGCGTTGCCAATCAGATCTCAGCATCTGATTTTCTCTGGCTCTAGTTAGGAAATTGCCCTACCTCGAGAACTTAGAAAAGTGGGGAGGCGATCATGGCGATCATTACCGGAACCGACGGCCCCGATTCTCTGACCGGAGGCTTCTACGGCGATACGATCGATGGGCTCTCCGGCAACGACAGCCTCTACGGCATTTTCGGCAACGACACGCTGTTCGGGCGGTCGGGCAATGACACGCTGGTTGGTAGCACCGGCAACGACCGCGCCTATGGTGGAGATGGGGACGACCGCGTCTTCGGCGGCGGCAGCGACGATACCTCGCTTCTGGGTGACTCCGGTGACGATTGGGTCTTTGGCGGTACCGGGTCCGACAGGTCCCTTGCCGGTGGCAGCGGCAATGACAGCATCGACGGCGATGACGGCAACGATGTCAGTCTGTTTGGCGGAACGGGCAGTGACTTCCTCTTCGGCGATACCGGCCTCGACAGCTATTTTTACGGAGGGTCCGGCAGGGACACCCTCTTCGGAGGACCCTCGTCGGACCGTCTGTTCTTTGGCGGCGATAGCTTCGATGGGCTCTTCGGGGGTGCTGGCGACGATGCCTCCTTCTTCGGCGGCAACCTGACCGATGGTCTAGAAGGCGGGGACGGCAATGACTACGCCTTCTACGGCGGCTCCGCCAGCGACGCCGTCTATGGAGGCTCCGGAAACGATTCCCTCTTCTTCGGCGATACCGGAAACGACAGGATCAACGGAGAGTTCGGGGACAACCGCTTCTTCTATGGTGGCCTTGGAGACGACCGCATCTTCGCTTTCGGTGGCAACCATGGCTATTGGTACGGCGGGTCCGGCGAGGACTGGCTGCACAGCGACAACGACAACGACAGCTTCCTCTTCGGCGGGTCGGGTAACGACAGTCTCTATGCCGGATTCGGCGCGGACACCGACGTCTTCGGCGGCGAGGGGGACGACACGATTATCGCCGGCGGGCATCGCTATGACCCCCGCCCCGACGACGACGTCTCCTTCTTCGGCGGTAGCGGCAAGGACACGCTCTTCGGCACCCAGGGGAACGATCTCGAGTTCTGGGGTGATAGCGGCAACGACCGGCTCTACGGCGGCAGCGGACTGGACAGCGGCTTCCGTGGCAGGCTCGGGAACGACATGCTGGCCGGCGACAGCGGCGCGGACTCCCACTTCTTCGGCGACAGCGGGTCCGACAGCATCTACGGCGGCCAGGGCGACGACTACTTCTTCTTGGGGATGAGCGGCCGGGACCTGATGGTCGGAGGCAGCGGTGGTGACAGGTTCTTCTTCGGCGGGGCCTCGCTCGACACCATTATCGGTGGCTCCGGCAACGACAGCTACTTCATCGGCGGCAGCGCGGCCGATACCATCGCCGGCGGCGATGGCGACGATGCCCAGCTCTTCGGTGGCCAGGGAACCGATACCATCTTCGGTAGTGGCGGCAACGACAGGTCCATCTTCGGCGACGACAACGCCGATCTGCTTCACGGCCGCGTCGGCAGCGACAGCTACCTCTATGGCGCCCGCGGCGACGACTCGGTCTACGGCGGCTCGGATGACGACCGTGCCCTGTTCGGCGGCAGCGGCTCTGACAGCCTCTTCGGTGACGAGGGCAACGACTCCTTCCTCTACGGCGACAGCGGCGACGACAGCATCTTTGGCGGCAGCGGCGATGACCGCGCGCTGGCGGGCGAGAGCGGCAGCGACGAGATCCGCGGCGACAGCGGGGTCGACAGCCTGTTCGGCGGCTCCGGCCGAGACCAGATCCTGGCGGGCGATGGTGCGGACAGTCTCTGGGGCGACGAGGGCAACGACCAGATGGTCGGCGGCAGCGGCAACGATGTCCTCTTCGGCAGTCAGGGGCGCGACCGGCTGAACGGCGGATCGGGGGCGGATGCGGCCTACGGCGGCGACGGCAACGATACCTTCATCATCGACACCAAGACCGACCGTCTGTTCGACGGGACGGGTCAGGGCGACGATGTGCTGCGCTCGAATGCCTCGGACTACACGATCGGGACCGCCAGCGAGGTCCTGATCGAGCGGGTGAACATCAACACCGCGGCCGGCAGCGCCAAGATGGTGGGCAACGACAGCGATGACTTGCTGGTCGGCAACTCCTTCTCGAACGTGCTGCTGGGGCGCAGCGGCGCCGATCGCCTGAACGGCCGCGGCGGGACCAACACCATGACCGGCGGCAGCGGCGACGACACCTTCATCGTCACCACCACGGCCGACCGGGTGCGGGAGTTCTCCGGAAACGGTAGCGATCTGGTTCGCGCGGAAGTCGACTACACCCTGCCCGACAGCGGCACCGACCACTTCATCGAAACCCTGCGGATGCAGGGCGGGAAGGGCAACATCGACGGGACGGGCAACAGCCTGGACAACGTCATCGAGGGCAACACGGGCGCCAATCGCCTGGCGGGCAACCAGGGCGACGACACCATCGAGGGCGGCGGCGGCAACGACCTACTGTTCGGCGGTCAGGGCGAGGACAGCTTCTTCGGTGGCAAGGGAGCGGACACCATCGCCTTCGCGCATGCCGACACGGCCTTCGGCGGATCGGGTGCGGACTGGTTCCGATTCTCGAGCGGGGTCGGGTCGGGTCAGGTTGGGGACTTCGACGGGGTGAGCCTGAACGCCGCCAACGGCAAGGACAAGCTGGTCTTCGTGACCGGGCTGGAGGTGGGGAGCTTCTCCTACATCGACGGTGCTGCCTTCTCGGGTGCAGGTAACAGCCAGGCGCGCTATGCCGGCGGCGGCATTCTGGAGGTCGACGCCAGCGGCGACGGCACGGCGGAGTACACGTTCGAGATGAGCGGCCTCACCGGCCCCAAACAACTGACGGAGAGCGATTTCCTCTGGCTCTAGCGCCGATCGCGCTCTGCTCTCAGGAAAGGGTGGTCTCGGTCGAGAAGTTGCATCGTTGCTTAGGGCCAATGCCGACAACGAAACCATAGAATCTACCCTGACCGGTGAGTTTGCCTAAGGTTTTGCAGGGGGTTCCGGGTTTCCGGGAGGCGCCATCTCTGTCTATAGTTTGAGACAAGGATCGACATAGGGTCGGAAGGCCACAAAGAGCGATCCGGAAACGCTTTGGGAAGGGACCGCGCCATGGCCCTCATCTTCGGATCTGCCGGAGAGAACAACTCCCTGGTTGGCACGAACCTCGACGACCGGATCTATGGTCTCAGCGGCGCCGACACGATCAGGGCCCTCTCCGGCAACGACCGGCTCTACGGCGGATCGGGGCACGACACCAGCCTCTATGGCGATTCTGGAAACGACAGCATCTTCGGCGATGCGGGGCACGACAGTTTCCTGATCGGCTTCGATGGCAACGACCGGATCTACGGCGGCAGCGGTTTCGACCTGAAGCTGCTGGGGCGTTCCGGCACCGATCGGATCTTTGGCGGTTCCTCGGTCGACCTCGAACTGGCCGGGCAGGACGGCACCGACTTCGTCTATGGAGATGCCGGCGACGATTCTTCCTTCTTTGGAGGCGAAGGACGGGACCAGCTCTTCGGCGGGCTCGGCGACGACGTCAGCCTCCGCGGTGACGGTGGCAGCGACACGCTCTACGGCGGCAGCGGTGCCGACGTTCAGTTGGAAGGCAACTCGGGCAACGACAGCATTCATGGCGACAGCGGCAACGATGTCCTGCTGCGCGGCGATCGCTTCGGGTCGGGCAACGACTGGATCTACGGCGGCGACGGCGCCGACTCCTCGTTCTACGGCGGCAGCGGGCGCGACTCCCTGTTCGGCGGCAGCGGGATCGACAGTTTCCTCGTCGGCAATGACGGCGACGATAGGATTTTCGGAGACAGCGGCAACGATAGCAACTTTGGCGGTTCAAGCGGCAACGACCGGGTCTATGGCGGCGCGGGGGACGACACCGCGCTCTCCGGCGGGTCCGGTATCGACGGCCTCTACGGCGGTGACGGCAACGACCTGCAGTTGGTCGGCCACGACGGCGCCGACACGCTCAGCGCAGGGTCGGGCGCCGATAGCTTCCTCTTCGGTGGCAGCGGTGCGGACGCTGTCGCCGGAGGCTCCGGCGACGATGCGAGGGCCTACGGAGGTGAGGGCAACGACCGCCTCTTTGGTAGCGGCGGCAATGACTCCTCCTTCTTCGGCGGTAGCGGCGACGACCGCCTGCTGGGCCGTGTCGGCCAGGACAGCGGCTTCTTCGGCGGGACCGGTGCTGACCGCCTCTATGGCGGCGATGACACCGACCGATCGTTTCGCGGTGGCAGCGGGAGCGACACGCTCTACGGCGATTCCGGAGCCGACTACGGCTTCTGGGGCAACAGCGGCAACGACAAGGTCTATGGTGGTGCAGGCGCGGACAGATCGCTCTACGGCGACCTGGGGGACGATAGCCTCTGGGGCGGTTCAGGGGATGACAGTCTGCTGCTCGGTTTTGCGGGCGACGATACGATCTGGGGCGGCAGCGGTAGCGACTCCTTCCTCTACGGTGGCAGTGGCAAGGACGAGGTCCGTGGCAACAGTGGCGACGACTGGCTCTTCGGCGGTTCCGACAAGGACCGGATCCTGGCTGGCGACGGTGCGGACAGTCTCTGGGGCGACGAGGGTAGCGACCAGATGGTCGGCGGCAGCGGCAGCGATGTCCTCTTCGGCAGCCAGGGGCGTGACCGGCTGAACGGCGAATCGGGGGCGGATACGGCCTACGGCGGCGACAACAACGATACCTTCATCATCGACACCAAGACCGACCGTCTGTTCGACGGGACGGGTCAGGGCGACGACGTGCTACGCTCGAACGCCTCGGACTACACGATCGGAACCGCAAGCGAGGTGCTGATCGAGCGGGCCAACATCAACACCGCGGCCGGCGCCGCCACGATGGCAGGCAACGACAGCGATGATTTGCTGGTCGGCAACTCCTTCTCCAACGTACTGCTGGGGCGCAGCGGCAACGACCGCCTGAACGGCCGCGGCGGGACCAACACCATGACCGGCGGCAGCGGCGACGACACCTTCGTCGTCACCACCTCTGACGACACTGTGCGGGAGGTCGCGAACCAGGGGAGCGACCTGGTGCGCGCCGAGGTGGACTTCACCCTGCCGGACGGCGGGTCCGACTTCTATATCGAGGCACTGCGGATGCAGGGTGGCTCCGGCAATATCGACGGGACGGGTAACAGCCTGGACAACTCCCTCCAGGGCAACACGGGCGCCAACCGGCTGGCCGGCAACCAGGGCGACGACACGATCGAGGGTCGGGAGGGCGACGACCTGCTGTTCGGCGGCAAGGGCGAGGACAGCTTCTTCGGCGGCAGCGGCGCGGACACCATCGCCTTCGCACATGCCGACACGGCCTTCGGCGGATCGGGTGCGGACTGGTTCCGCTTCTCGAGCGGGGTCGGGTCGGGTCAGGTTGGGGACTTCGACGGGGTGAGCCTGAACGCTGCGAATGGCGAGGACAAGCTGGTCTTCGTGACGGGGCTGGAGGTGGGGAGCTTCTCTTACATCGACGGCGCTGCCTTCTCGGGTGCAGGTAACAGCCAGGCGCGCTATGCAGGCGGTGGCACCTTGGAGGTTGACGCCAGCGGTGACGGCACGGCCGAATACAGCTTCGAGATGAGCGGCCTTACTGCTGCCAATCAGCTCACAGTCGGTGATTTTGTCTGGCTGTAGTGTTGCTTTCACTTTCGAGCGCAACACGCTCTCGCGCAAACGAAAGCCCACGACGACCTGCGATGCGGTCTACGTTTGGGTCGAGCACATCGGCTCTCACTCCGGTCTGGTCGGTGATCACTTCATAGGACTGAATGATATTTGACTGTCCAATGCGCTTTGCTGCTGTGGCGGGATGTGTTAGAGTTTTCTTCCCTTGTCGCTCTTCGTGCTGCCCGGGCATTATGCGATATGTTCTTAAATAAGCTGGAGGGCGACAAAATATAGGGGGTTTTCTGATGGTTAGTGCGCCTATAGGTCAGGACATTGCCTTCGTTATTGATACGACCGGAAGCATGTGGGACGATATCAATGCCATAAAGTCTCAGGCTAAGGCAATAGTTGATGCGGTGTTTGAGGGTGAGCATGGAGTAACCGACTCTCGAATAGCAGTGGTGGGTTACAATGATCCTGCAACCAGGACCTATTTGACGTTCACAGATCAAGACACGATTGATGCCCGAAAGGCGGCGGCCTACGCAGCAATCAACAGTATGTCTGCGTCGGGTGGCGGTGACTTCCCAGAGTATGTCAACTCCGGCCTGATTCGGGCTCTGGACGGCCGTGCTGGAGAATGGCGGCCAGACGCTGTTGCCAGAAAGATCATTCTTATTGGCGATGCGTCGATAAAGGACGGCAGCCTAGGGGACACGGTGCGAGAACTCGCAAAGGACCCGGGTGCTCCGGTGCAGATCTTCACCATCGCCATTGGTAGCGATGGCACGACCAAAGCGCAGTTTAAGTCCTTGGCGGAGGATACTGGAGGGGAGGCCCATACCACTTCCAATTCTTCCGGGATCGTCACCGCCATTCTTGACGCCATAGAGACGATAACTTTTGTCCCGATCAACGGGACCAGCGGCAATGATGTCCTGGTCGGAGACGCAGACCCGAATCATATCAATGGCTTCAGCGGTGACGACCGCCTCTATGGGGTGGAGGGCACCGATGTCCTGCAAGGTGGGCCCGGCCACGACAGCGGTCTCTACGGCGGTTCAGGCTCAGATCTCGCCTTTGGCGGCGAGGGGGACGACGCGCTCCTAGGCGACAGCGGCGGAGACAAGCTTTACGGGGGTAGCGGTCTCGATAGGCTCTATGGCGGGGCCGGGAACGATACGCTCCTGGCCGGATCGGGGGAGGATCCGCTGCTGGCTGGTGGTTCTGGCAACGATGTCTTTCACGTGCTGCCCGGCCAGGCGGGACCGGGCGAGACCTTGGACGGCGGCAGCGGTACCGACACGGTTATGCTGGTGAACGGCGCCAGCCTCGACGGGGCCAGCCTGGTGTCGGTCGAGGTGACGCTGACCGCCTTCCTGGGCGGGGCAGGGAACGATAGCATCGTGGGATCGACCGACCCCGATGCGATCTTTGGCTATGGCGGCAGGGACCAAGCCAGCGGCCGTGCCGGCGATGACCGGATCTTCGGCGGTGAGGACAACGACTTCCTCCTGCGAGGCCAGGGCGGCGACGACCGGGTCTACGGCGACAGCGGTGACGACTCGCAGCTGTGGGGCGGTGCCGGCGACGACCAGGTCTTCGGCGGGAGCGGCAGTGATCGCACTCTCTCCGGCGATGCGAGCGATGACGCCGTCTACGGCGGCGACGGCAACGATACCAGTCTCAGTGGCGCCAGCGGCCGCGACCAGGTCTTCGGCGGGAGCGGACGGGACTTCTTCCTCTTCGGTGATGTTGGGCCCGACACGGTCTCGGGCGACAGCGGTGACGATGGCCAGGTCTACGGTGGCCTGGGCAACGACTGCCTCTACGGCGGCGAGGGGAACGACAGTCGCTTCTGGGGCAGCAGTGGGAACGACAAGATCTTCGGCGGGTCGGGCGGCGATCGCACCCTGCAGGGTGGCAGCGGCGACGACAGCGTCTTCGGCGGGTCGGGCAGTGACTTGTCCCTGCATGGCGGCGACGGTGACGACCGGGTCTTCGGGGACGAGGGCAATGATTTCGGCCTGTTCGGCGGCTCTGGACGGGACCGTCTGTTCGGTGGCTCCGGCAACGACCGCTCGCTCTTCGGCGGTTCCGGTGACGACGTGGTCTCCGGTGGCTCCGGCTCGGATACGGTCTACGGCGGCAGCGGGAACGACACCGTCATCGTCGGCTCGGGCCACTCGACCCCGGGTGACAGCTACAACGGTGGTGCGGGCGACGACACCTTGATCCTGCGCAGCGGTGCCGCGTTGGCGACAACCAATCTCTTCTCGATCGAGGTCGTCCTCGGCCCGCAACGTCCGACGCCCGGCAACGACGTGCTGTTCGGAAACAGCGGCGTGAACAGCTTCAGCGGGCGTACCGGTGACGACGCCCTCTTCGGCGGCGACGGCGACGACGTTTCGATGCATGGCGACTATGGTGACGACACGCTCTACGGCGGCAGCGGCGATGACGGCCTCTATGGCGATCTCGACAATGATCGGCTGGAGGGTGACAGCGGCAACGATTCGCTCTACGGCGGGGTCGGCAAGGACCGCATCGCTGGCGGCGCGGGCGACGATACCGGCTTCGGCGGTCGCGGCGATGATTCGCTCGGCGGCGATGCCGGCCGCGACCGCCTCTACGGTGGATCGGGCAACGACAGCATCTCGGCCGGTACCGGGTCCGACTGGGCCTACGGTGGCCAGGGCGATGACGAGGTTCGCGGCGGCGCGGGCAGCGATACCCTGGACGGCGGCAGCGAGCGGGATACCCTGCGAGGCGACAGCGGCGATGACAAGATCTACGGCGACAGCGGCAACGACCGTATCGCCGGTGGCAGCGGCGACGATACCCTCTACGGCGGCGGGGAGCGGGACAAGGTGACCGGCGGCGCCGGCGACGATACGCTGGACGGCGGCGACAGCGACGACACCCTGCGTGGTGGAGGCGGTAACGATACAGAGTTCGGCGGCAGCGGCAGCGACACCCTCTATGCGGGGGATGGTGCCGACCTGCTCTACGGCGGCAGCCAAAGCGATTCGATGGTGGCCGGCAGCGGCGACGACACCCTCTTCGGTGGCCAGGGACGCGATCGCCTGAACGGGGCCTCAGGAAGCGACACGGCCTACGGCGGTGCCAACAACGACATCTTCATCGTCGATACCGTGACCGATCTGGTGTTCGAAACCGCCGCGGGGGGCTTCGATAGCCTGCGATCCAATGCGGCGGACTTCACCCTGACCAGCGGTGCCGACGGCTTCATCGAGCGGGTTCGTCTGACCACTGCCGCCGGGGCCGCCCGGTTCGACGGCAACGAGGCCGACAACCACATCGTGGGGAACAACTTCTCCAACATCCTCTTCGGCCGTAGCGGCGCCGACACCTTGCGGGGCCAAGGCGGCAGCAACACCCTTGCGGGCGGCAGCGGCGACGACACCTTCGTGGTCGCCTCCGCCAACAACGTGGTCCGGGAGATGGCCGGCAACGGCGTGGACCTGGTGCGGGCGTCCTGCGACTTCACCCTGCCGGGCGAGAGCGCCGACGCCTTCATCGAGAACCTGCGTCTCGAAGCCAACGCCGGAGACCTGAGCGCGACCGGCAACACCCTGGACAACCGGATCGAGGGCAACAGCGGCGACAACCGCCTGGCCGGCAATGAGGGCGACGACTTGCTGACCGGCGGCGACGGCGACGACACACAGTTCGGCGGCCAGGGCGCGGACACCTTCTACGGCGGGAGCGGGGCGGATAACCTGAACCTGGGTCAGAACGATGCGGCCTTCGGCGGGTCGGGCGCCGATGCTTTCCGCTTCGACGGTGCGCCGCTCGGCTTTGGCGGGTCGGGCGGACCGGTGATCCGGGACTTCGACGGGCTGTCGGTGAACGCAGCCAACGGCGAGGACAAGCTGGTCTTCACCACCGGGCTGGAGGTTGGGACCTTCGCCTACATCGGCGATGTGACCTTCTCCGGCGCCGGCAACTCGGAGGCCCGCTTCGACGGGGCCCGCCAGATCCAGGTGGACCAGGACGGTGACGGCTCTGTCGATCAGGCCTTCCTGGTCGATGGCGTTACCGCGGCCAACCTGCTGACCACCACGGATTTTGTCTGGCTTTAGGAGGCGGTCAGTCCCCGGGGGCGCCTGATCGAGCCTCGGGTGGCTCGGTCAGCCAGATCTCGCCGTCCGCGCTCCAGCGCAGCAGGCCGTCCATCGTCGGCGGGGGCAGCTCCTCGGCGAGCGGCACCTGCTCCGCGTCGCCCAGGTCGAGCATCGCCGGCAGGCCGCGCAGGCGGCGGAACTGTTCGATCTGCCAGCCGGGAGGCGCCTGCTTGGGCTTCTTCGGCTGCTTCAGCTTCGGCACCGGTACCTTGGCCGAGCGTAGTGCGAAGGCCAGCGCCATCTCGCGGTGGCGCAGGTCTGGATCCTGCTTCATGCGGGCGTACCAGGCCTGCTGCTCGCTTGCATCCTTGGTGAGGTAGGAGTTCAGCCGGTCTGCGGAGTGGAACTTCAGGCAGGTGACGCGAGGGACGACCGCATGGTTGTGGGTCTGCCGGCGCACCCGTTCGAAGAAGTCCACCGTTGGCACGCCGTCGAGCTCGCGCCACTTGCGCCAGCCGCCGGCGGCCTCCGCCACGGCCTTGGTGTGCATCACCGTGCTGGTCATGCTGTGGACCTGGAAATCCTTCCGGTCGGCCGAGACCACCGGCAGGCCGACGATCTGGCGATGGATCTGCGGCGGCGGGCTGATCGAGAGGCAGAGGCTGGCCGCCAGATCGAAGCCGCCCTCGCGGATGCAGTCATAGAGCGTCTGCAGGTGCTCGGGAAACCAGAGGTCGTCGTGGTTGAGGTAGGCGATGTAGCTGCCGCGGGCACGCTTCAGGGCATAGCGGTTGACGTCGGCCTGGTTGCCCCGGTTCTGCGCCAGGTTCGACCAGCGGATCCGCCTGTCGCGGAAACTGCGAACGACCGCCTCCGTCTCGTCCGTACAGCCGTCGCCGACGACCAGGTACTCGAAGTCGCCGAAGCTCTGCTCCAGCGCGGTGGAGATCGCGAGCCGGAGCGCCTCGGGATGGTGATAGGTCGCGGTGACGACCGTCACCGGCGGCGGCGCCATCGCTCAGTATCCGGTCGCGTCGGTGAAGCGGTAGGGGATCTCCTCGCTGTCCAGCGGCAGGGTCACCTTGTCGGGGGTCTCGTAGTCGTAGGGCTCGCTCGGCAGGTTGAACATGACCACCTCGTCTTGCCCGATGCACTGCACGGCGTGAAACACCCCGGGCGGCACCGAGACCAGGGTGCGCTTGATCGGCGAGTAGACCTTCTGCGTCACCAGCCCGCTGGTGGGGGAGGCGGCACGGGCATCGAACAGCACCAGCTTTGCCGTGCCACTAAAGAAGAAGTAGCGGTCGACCTGCCGGCGGTGGCAGGCCCAACCCTTGACCTTGCCGGGCCGGACCGTCACCACGTAGGCATGCACCATGGGGATGTCGTCGAAGCCCCAGCGCCGGTTATAGACCTCGCAGAGGCTGCCGCGTTCGTCCTCGTGCGTGATGGGGGCGAACTCGGTCACCCCGTCGATGACGGGCGCGAGCGACCGGCCTTCGGCATCGACGCTTTGCGGCGCCGGCCGTGCCGCCTTGGTTACTAGGAACGCTTGAGCCATCCTTCAGACAGTCCTGCTTGCTCCACCCGACGCTGGCCGATTTCGGTCACTTGTCAGTACCCGAAGCATTCTGGGGAGCATGCGGCGCTCTATGCAAGACAAGAGACCGCTGTGGATTGCAGCGGCCCCGCCCGACACTACTGCTCGAACACCACCACCGAGCGGGCGACCCGGCCCTGGCGCATCTCCTCGAAGGCCTCGTTGATCTGCTCCAGCGGGATGCGGCGGGAGATCATGTCGTCCAGCTTCAAGAGCCCGCGCAGGTAGAAGTCGACGTAGCGCGGCATGTCCACCCGGAAGTGGTTGGAGCCCATGTTGGAGCCCTGCAGGCGCCTGTCGTAGAGCAGGTCGGCGGCATGGATCTCGACCATCTGGCCCAGCGGCACCATGCCGATCACCGTGGCGACGCCGCCGGTCCGCAGCATGCGAAAGGCCTGCTCCACCGTGGCCTTGAGGCCGATCGCCTCGAAGGAATACTCCACGCCGCCGCCGGTCAGGTCCTTGATCTGCTCGACCGGGTCGCCATCGGCTGCGTTCACCAGGTCGGTGGCCCCGAAGTGGCGGGCGGTCTCCAGCTTCTCGGCGCTGACATCGACAGCGATGATCCGTCCGGCGCCGGCGATGGCAGCACCGTTGATGGCGGAGAGGCCAATACCGCCGCACCCGATCACCGCCAGGGTGGAGCCCACCTCGACGTCGGCCGTGTTGATGACCGCGCCGAAGCCGGTGGTGACGGCACAGCCGATGAGGGCAGCCCGATCCAGCGGCATGTCCGGTCGGATCTTCACCAGGGCATGCTCGTGGATCAGCATCTGCTCGGCGAAAGAGGAAAGGTCGAAGAACTGGTGCATCACCTCGCCGTTCTGCGACAGCCGAGGCTCCTGATCCTTGGCGCGTGCGGTCTCCGGGTTGGCGCAGTTGTAGGGCCGCCCGGTGGTGCAGGATTCACAGTGGCCGCAGAAGACGGAGAGGCAGGTGATGACGTGATCGCCCGGCTTCACATAGGTGACCTCGGAGCCGACCTTCTCGACGATGCCGGAGGACTCGTGGCCCAGCACCGCCGGCTTGCGGGTGCGGTAGTGCCCGTCGATGAAGTGCAGGTCCGAGTGGCAGACGCCCACGGCGGCAGTGCGGAGCAGCACCTCGTGCGGGCCGGGATTGGAAATCGAGACCTCTTCGATCGTGAGGGGCTGATGCGCCCCGCGAAACACGGCTGCCTTCACGTCTGATCATCCTCTTGGCCGGTCGAAACTCCCGCCACTATTCCCCTAGCTCCAGACAAAGTCGAGTGCGGTGAGCTGGTTCGCGGCGGTCATGCCGGAGAGTTTGAAGGCCATATCGAGGCTGCCGTCGCCGTCCTGATCGACCTCGACCTGCCCCAGCGCGGCGTCGAAGCGTGCCTGGCTGTTGCCGCCGCCGCCGAAGGTCGCAGCCTCGATGTAGGTGAAGCTGCCGACCTCCAGCCCGGTGGCGAAGACCAGGCTGTCGTGGCTAGTGCCGCCGCCGAAGAGCTGGCCTTCGAAGTCGGTGATCACCAGGTTGGCGACCACGGTACCGCCGAACAGGGTCTCGCCGGTCTCGTCGCCGTCGAAGAGGAAGAGGTCGTCGCCGGT
The DNA here is from genome assembly GCA_046233115.1 of Rhodospirillaceae bacterium N.6G. GTDB lineage: Bacteria > Pseudomonadota > Alphaproteobacteria > Kiloniellales > JACOMY01 > JACOMY01. The sequence goes on from JBJXHM010000008.1 coordinate 46,231, forward strand.
GCCGCCCGCGGCCGTGTCGCGGTTGCCGAGCGCGATCCTGTCGTCGCCGATGCCGCCGTAGAGCAGGTCGCTGTCTTCGCCCACGCCGCCGTCCAGGGAGTCGTTGCCCCGTCCGCCGGTGAGTTTGTCGTCGCCGCTGTCGCCGTAGAGACGATCGTCACCGTCGAGGCCGCGAAGGTCGTCGTCGCCAGCCGCCCCATAGAAGCTGTCCTGGCCGCCCTGGCCGCGCAGCAGGTCCGCGGCGCTGTTGCCGAAGACGGTGGCGCCGCCGGAGGAGGAGATCAGGGTTCGGGCGATGCCGTCCTGGGCATTGCGCATGATCTCCACGTTGTCGGCCAGGGTATAGCCGCTGACGAAGATCGAGGCGGTGTCGATGCCGCCGCCCGGATGCTCGACGATGCTGTCGTCGAGGTCGGTGACGAAGAAGGTATCGTCGCCGCTCCCGCCGACCATCCTGTCGCTGCCGCTGTCACCGGACAGAACATCCTTACCGCTGCCACCGAAGAGGCGATCGAAGCCGCTGCCGCCGCGCAGGCTGTCGTCCCCACCATCCCCGAACAGGCCGTCGGTTGCAGCACCGCCGTAGATGCGGTCACCGTCGTCGCCGCCGAAGATCTGGCGATCCTGGCCGTCGCCGCCGTAGATCCTGTCTGCACCGCTGTCGCCGCGGAAGCTGCGCTCGTCGCCTTCGCCGCCGTAGAGACGGTCGTCGCCGCTGCCGCCGTAGAAGCCCGAGTCCGCGGCCCCGTCGCCATAGAGCCGGTCCTGGCCGCTGTCGCCGAAGACGGCGCGGTCGCTGTCGCTACCGCCGGTGATGCGGTCGTCGCCCTTGCCTCCGTAGAAATAGCGGTCGCTGCCGTTGCCGCCGGCCAGCGTGTCGTTTCCGGCCTGTCCCAGCAGGCTGATGTCGTTGCCACTGTCGCCAAAGAGGCTGTCGTTGCCGTCGCCACCGGCCAGCAGGCTATCGCGCTGGTCGCCACCGTAGATGCGGTCGCTGCCGCTGTCGCCGAACAGACGGAAGTCGAAATCCTCGTCGCCGTTCAGGCGGTCGTTGCCACTGCCTCCGTAGAGGTCCTGGTCGCGCCCCTGGTTGCCGCTGATGCTGTCGCTGCCGTCGCCGCCGAAGAGGGAGAGATCGTCGCCGGAGCCGCCGGAGAGGTTGTCGCTGCCGGTGGCACCGTAGAGACGGTCGCGGCCGCTGCTGCCGTTGAACTGGTTGAACAGCCCTTCGGCGCCGGTCATGCTGTTATCGGCGTCGGTTCCCCGCCAGTAGAGGAACTCGACGTTGGTCAGCACCACGCTGTCGGGCAGGCTGGCCACGTCGAGCATCAGGACGATATCCGCTCCGCTGCCGCCGTCGTAGGTCTCGCCGGCGGTCACTCTGGCCTGACCAGTGGTGAAGAAGGCGTCGCCGCCCGAGCCGCCGAAGATCTTGTCCAGGCCGCTGCCGCCGTAGAGCGTGTCGCCGCCCAGCCCCCCGAAGACGCTGTCGTCGCCGTCGCCGCCGTACAGACGGTCGCCGTCGTTGCCGCCGAAGATCCTGTCCAGGCCGCTGTTGCCGTAGAGGGTGTCTCCGCCCAGCCCCCCGAAGAGGCTGTCGTCGCCGTCGTTGCCGCGGACCTTATCGTCGCCTGAGTCGCCGTAGAGCGCATCGTTGCCGGCGTCGCCGCCGATGAGGTCGTTGTCGTCGCCGCCGTAGACCTTGCGGTCGTTGCCGCTGCCGCCGTAGATGACGTCGTCGCCGGTGCCGCCGTAGATCAGGCTGTCGTCGCCGCTGCGCGCGAGGACGACGTCCGTGGCGTCGCCGCCGAAAAGGCTGACGTTGTCGAAATTCGTGGTGATGACGATGCTCGGGGCGTAGAGCACGTCGGTGCCGCTGCCGCCGAACATACCCTCGTTGCTGCCGAAGACGTCGAGCAGGCTGTCGTTGCCGCTGAGCCCGAACAGCAGGTTGGTGCGCGGTCCCGGAACGATGGTGTCGCCGGCGTCGGTGCCGTAGTAGGCGAAGACCTCGATGTTGGTCGCCGTGGTCAGTGACGTGGCGGTCGCGAGGTTGTGCAGCGCCAGGGTATCGCTGCCGGCGCCGCCGTCGAAGGTCTGGCCGGCGGCAAGGTCGCCCTGGCTTTCGACCACCAGGGTGTCGTCGCCGCTGAGCGCCGCGATCAGGTCGAGCCGGCTGTCGCTCTCGATGGTGTCATTGCCGCTGGTGCCGTAGCTCAGCACCCGGTCCGCGGAGATGGCGATGCCGGGGACCAGATAGGCCGCCTGCTGGAGAATCAGGGTGTCGCTGCCGCCGCCTCCGCCGAAGAAGCTGTCGCCCGCGGCCAGATCCCCCTGGCTGGTGACCAGCATGGTATCGCTGCCCAGGCCGCCATAGACGCGGTCGGCGCCGGGACCGCCGTAGATGACATCGTCGCCACTGCCGCCGCCGAGTGTCGTGTCGTTTCCGGCCCCGCCGAAGAGGGTATCCTTGCCGCTGTCGCCGAAGAGTTGTCCGTCGTCGCCGACGTCACCGAAAATCAGGTCGTCGCCGTCGCCGCCGTAAAAGGTCCTGTCGTTGCTGGCTCCGCCGTAGAGTCTGTCCGCGCCGCTGCTGCCAAAGACGTTCCCGTCCGGGCCGGAGCCGCCGAAGATGAAGTCATCGCCGCCGTCGCCGTAGATCGAGACGTCCCCACCCGAGTCGCCATAGATACGGTCGCCGCCCGGGCCGCCATAGATGTAGAAGTCGATTCCAGCTCCGCCAAAGATCGAATCGTTGCCAGCTCCGCCGGCAAGGCTGGCGTCCCAGTCAGCGCCGCCGAAAACCACATCGTTGCCGGATCCTCCGAAGAGTTTCGTGTCGTCGCCGGCGCCGCCAAAGACCCTGTCCGAACCGCTTTCGCCGTCCAGGTAGACGTCTTTCGCTGCGCCGCCGTAGACGTAGTCGTTGCCGTCGCTGCCAAGGAGGAAGGTTTCGAAGCCGGGGCCGCCGTAGATCCGATCGCTGCCGTACCCGCCAACAAGGAGGTAGTCGTCATCTGCACCGCCAAAAAGCGTGTCGTCCCCAAGGAACCCGTAAAGCCGATCGGTGCCACTGAGGCCAATGATCGTATCACCGTCCGAGGAGCCAAAGAGGGCGTCGTTGCCGCTGGTACCGATGATCGTTGCCATTGTGGGTCTCCCGGATCGGAGCGGCGTGCTATCGCCTGCTATTGTGGTGTTCGGGGCGAGTTTCGCAGCCAGCGGCCTTTAGGGCGTGCGCGCCTCGCGCCTCCTGCCCAAGATCCGCCGGTGTCGATCGCGGTACCGCCCCGTCTTCGTCATCGCTCTGGTCGGAGTCGCTGGCACAGCCTTCCCTTGCGCTAGAAGAACCGCCGATTGTTCGGCAAACTGGCACCAAGCGCCAATTTCTGTCAATGGTCATGATTTATTACAATTTTCATTGGTTGATCGCGTACCAGCGTCCTCCCTTTCATCATCGGGAGGGTGGCGGTATTTCAACAGGCTATCGTGGTGTTTCAAATGATTTTCTAGATTTACGATGAAGCGATTACACAGCTGTAAAGAGCATCCAGAGGCCCCAGGCGCTGAGGCCGAGGCCGAGCGCATAGCTCAGCCAATGGCCGCCGGGGATGGTCTTCTCCAGCAGCACCAGCAGCGCGAGGCCCAGGATCCAGTAGAGGTTCATCACACCGCCGAAGAACAGCAGCCCCATCAAGAACCAGCAGCACCCCAGGCAGAAGGTGCCGTGCTCCATCCCCATGCGGATCGCCCCGGCCGCGCCCGGCCGCCAGCGGGTCATAATGAAGGAAAGCGGCGAGCGGCAGTGCTTGAGGCAGGCCTGCTTCAGTGGCGTCATCTGGTAGAGGCCGGCCAGCAGCAGCAGGATGCCGCCCAGGACGGCACTGTTGCTGGCCATCATCGGTGACAGCAGGCCGCTCGCCTCCAGGCCCCACTGCAGTGCCGCGGCGAGCAGGCTGAAGAGGCCCCAGGCGAGAAGGTAGGCCGCCGCGAAGAGACTGGTCGGGACGGCCGGGTTGCCGCGCTCTCGCTGTTTCCGATTGATCGCCGCGAAGAGCAGGATCATCGGCGCCGCAGAGGGCAGCATCATCGCCAGCATCATCACCCACCACATGAAGAAGATGACAACGGCGTAGCCGAACGTCCAAGTGGCCGGCGTCATCATGCCGGCCATCCCCTGCATGCCTTCCTCGGATGGCGGCAAGAGCGACATGCCGGTCCCCGCGCCGGTCAGGAGATAGGCCCAGGAGAGCAGGACGAGGAGGGCGAGGGCAGCAAGCGTGACTAGGCGGTCACGCCGCATCGCGCCCTCCAAGGTCCGGTCGATGGCGGTCACGATCCTCTCCTGCGCGCCTGGTGGCTTGGCGCTAGCCTTGCCAGGAGAAGGGGGCCATGTGGCCGTTGCGCTGGCCGGTCATGTCCTCCCAGTCGATGCCGAAGACATGCATGACGCTCTTGGTGGCCTTGGCCAGTGCCAGGCGCTGATTGACCGGGTGGGCGGTGTTTTCCAGCGCGATCGGTTCGGCCGGATCTGCGGCGCTGGGCAGGGCTTCGATCGCCTGATCCAGCAGATCGCCTGCCGTGACCGAGACCTTGAGACCGTCGCGTTCGAAGGTGATGGGCCGCTTTTCGACACCGGCCATGGTCCCGACCAGGGGCGCCAGAGCCGCCATCGGACCGCCAACCGCACCCGACGCGATGGCGGCAATGGCTTCCGTCTGCGCCTCGTCCGCGGTCTCGTCGACGATCAGGCCGACCGTCATGTTGCCTTCCGCCATGGGGCCTGGGGAGAGGATCATCACGACGAGGGAAAGACCGTCCAGCTTGACGCCGTCCTTCTCTCCCTTGGTGATATGCATGGCAACCGCTGCCTTGCAGTCACCTTCGGTCGGGGTGTCGACAAGATTGGAGGTAATACAAGGGCAAAGAAACGCGCAGTTGCACGTCTCCATATACTCACCTTCTAGGGCCCACATCGGCGGTTCTCCCTATTCAATACCGCGATCGGCTTCCTCTCATCGGACAGACTAGTGCCTCGTTTCCCTGCGGGCAACGCAAGGATCACGCTTGGAAGTCGTGCCAGGCTTCCAGAATGAGAGTAAGGCTGAGCGCCCCCGGATCGGGATGCCCCAGCGCGCGCTCGCCCAGGGTCTTGGCCTTGCCGAAGCGCGCACACATGGCCTTCGTCGCCTCGCAGCCCTCCCTGGCCCCGACGGCGGCAGCGGCCAGTGCGGCCTTCAGGTCCGGCGCGTCTTCGGCTGCACGCAGGGCGTGGGCCAGGGGGTCCAGCATGGTCTTGTCACCCTCGGCCGCACCGCCGCGCTTCATCACCGCGTCGCGCCCGGCGGCGAGGAAGCTGCGGAAGCCCGCGGCATCCAGAACCTCTGTCTCGCCCAGCGCCTGGCCACCGGCCCGGAAGAAGCTGCCGAAGACCGCGCCCGCCGCCCCGCCGGTCTTTGACAACAGCGCCATGCCGCTATCCTTCAGCACGGCGCCGGGGGTCTCCTGCGTGCCACCCGCCAGTTTCTCTTTCACTGCCTGAAAGCCGCGGCGCATGCCGATGCCGTGGTCGCCGTCGCCGATGGCGCGGTCGGCGTCGGTCAGTTCCGGCTCGGCGGCGATGACGGCCTCGGCGACGGCCAGCAGGGCCGCCCGGGTCGCTTGCGCATCCATGGCTAGCGGCTGAAGCCGAAGCAGGAGGCCGGCGCGTCGAGGTAGCGCTTCAACTCCGCGTCCAGCTTCAGGAGGCTGATCGAGAAGCCGGCCATCTCCTGGCTGGTGAGATAGGCGCCCATGTCGGTCTTGTGCACGCTGACGCCGCGCTCGGCCAGGATGGCGCGGACCCGGCGGTTGACCACCAGCATCTCCATATAGGTGGTGGCACCCAGGTTGTTGAACAGCAGCGCCACCTCGTCACCGCGCCCGAGCGGCAGGTCGGCCAGGAGGACCTCCATCATCTGGTCGGCCAGGGGGTCGGCGGCGGTCAGCTTCTGCCGGCTGACCCCGGCCTCGCCGTGCGCGCCCATGCCGACCTCGATCTCGTCGTCGGGCAGCTCGAAAGTGAGCTTGCCGGTCTCGGGCAGGGAGCCAGCACGGACCGCGACGCCCAGGCTGCGCAGGTTCTCGCGCGCCTTCACCGCCACCGCCTCGACCGCGGCCAGGCTGTCCAGTTCGGCCGCGGCGGCGCCGGCGATCTTGATCATGTAGACGTCGCCGGCGATGCCGCGGCGCTCCTCCTCCTGCCCGGCTGGGGCCGAGGCGACGTCGTCCCAGACCCGGACGGTGCGGACCTCGATGCCCTCCTCCTCGGCCAGCTCCGCGGCGATGTCGAAGTTCATGTTGTCGCCGGCGTAGTTGCCGTAGAGGTAGAGCACGCCGCGGCCGCGGTGGACCGCCTTGGTCGCCTCCAGGATCACGTCGGGGGAGGGGGCGGCGAAGACCCCGCCGGCAGCGGCGCCGTCGGCCATGTTGTGTCCGACGAAGCCATGAAACAGCGGCTCGTGGCCGCTGCCGCCGCCGATCAGCAGGGCCACCTTGCCGTCCGGGATCGCGCTGCGGACCACGGCGTCCTGTCCCGGCAGGCGGGTCATGGCGCCGTCGGAAGCCAGGACCAGACCGTCCAGCATCTCGCTCACCACCTCGGCCGGGTCGTTCAGGATTTTCTTCATCTTATACATCGTCGTTCTCCTCCCCCTCCGGCCCCGTTTCCTTTGGCGGACTGGCCGGCACGTGATCGAGAACAATGAAGCCGCCTATGCCGACCAGCAGCAAGGGAAAGCCATAGGTGAAGAGGTCGAAATCGAAGGGCTGGATCATCAGGGCGACGCTGAGGAAGATGATCGCCGAGAGGATCGTGAAGAGCCGTTCGTGCAGTTTCGTGTTCATGCCGCCACCTCCAGGCCCTGGGCGCGGCTGAGCAGGGCCTCGCTGCCGGCGTCGAAGAGGAAGGCGCTGGCCGGATCGAAATCGAAGGCGACGCGCATGTCCTGCCGCGCCGGCAGCTCTAGCGGCACGGCCTTGCGGAAGCTGCCGAAGCTGCCGTCGATCTGGATCGCCTTGTCGATGCCGCGGCGGTTCACGGCATAGACCGTGCCGGCGAAGCCTCCCTCCTGGACCAGGGCGATATCCTCCGGCCAGACCCCGACGATCACCGTCTCGGGAACCTCGCCGGTGGGGCGGAAGCCGGCCAGCGGCAGCGCGCGCTCCTGCCCCTCCAGGCGGATTTCACCGCCTTGGCGCCGAGCCCTCAGGAAGGCCATGTGCGGGCTGCCGATCAGCCGGCCCACGGCCGCCGTCGCCGGTGCCGCGATGATCTCCGCCAGGCGGCCAAGCTGCAGCACCCGTCCTTTGGCGACCAGGGCCAGGCGGTCGGCGATCGCGGTGGCGCCGTGGAAGTCGTGCGTGGCGTAAAGCAGGGTGGAGCCGTAGTGGGCGTGCAGCCCGCGTAGCTCCGCCTGCAGGTCCTCGCGCAGCTTCAGGTCGAGCGCGCTCAGGGGCTCGTCCAGCAGGTAGAGCGAGGAACGCCGGACCAGCGCGCGGGCCAGGGCCACCCGCTGGGTCTCGCCGCCGCTGAGGCCCTGCGGCTTGCGGTCGATCAGGTGGGCGATGCGGAGCTGCTCGGTCACGGTCTTGAGCCGGGCCTCGATCTCCGCGGCCTCCACCTTCCGGCCGGGCGCCAGCAGCGGCAGGGTGATGTTCTGGCGGACGGTGAGGGTGGGGAAGAGGTTCAGCCCCTCGAAGACCAGGGCCACGTCGCGCCGGTTCGCCGGCAGCCCGGTCATGTCGCGGCCGCCCAGGCCGATGCGGCCGCGGTCGGGCTTCTCCAGCCCGGCGACACAGAGGAGCGTGGTGGACTTGCCGGCGCCGGTCGGCCCCAGCAGCGCCAGGACCTCGCCCTCGGCCAGGTCGAGCGAGAGCCCGTCCAGTGCCCGCTGCGCGCCGAAGCGCTTGGCGAGATCGTCGATGGTGAGGAAGCTCATGGCCGCAGTTCCGCCGGGCTCGCGGAGAGGTCGACCCGGTGGTCCTCCGCGTCGAAGAGGAAGGCGCGGGAGAGGTCCAGGCCGATCTCCGCCGGTTGGCCCTCGGCACGGTCCTGGCCCTGGAACACGCGCTCGCCCAGCTTGAAGGAAAAGAGCCGCTCTCGGCCCTGCTGAAACGGCAGGACCTCACTGGCGCCCGAAAGGCTGGGCAGGGCCGTGCCGGTGACCAGCGCCAGGTCCTGCGGACGAATGCCGAGGCGACAGCCATTGCGGCCGGCAAGGGCGGCCTTCAGGGGCTCGATGCCAGCACCACGGAGCGGCGCACCCTCCAGGCGGACCTCCTCGTCGTCGAGGGCGGCGGCGAAGAAGTTCATCGAGGGCGAGCCGATGAAGTAGCCGGTGAAGGCGGTCTCCGGCCGGAAATAGAGGTCGTCGGCGGTGCCGAACTGCTCGATCTGCCCATCGCGCATCAGCACGATGCGGTCGGCCAGCGCCATGGCCTCGCGCTGGTCGTGGGTCACGTAGATCGTGGTCACCCCCAGTTCGCGCTGGATGTGGCCCAGCTCCCAGCGCATGTTCTCGCGGAACTGCTCGTCGACGGCCGAGAGCGGCTCGTCCAGCAGCAGCACGTTGGGCTTGCGCACGATGGCGCGGGCCAGCGCCACGCGCTGCAGCGCGCCCGGCGGCAGGCCGCCCGGCCGCTTCTTCATGATCGGCCCCAGGTCCAGGATCTCGGCCGCCCAGTCGAGCTGACGGCGCACCACCTGGCGGGACTCGCCGCGCGCCTTCAGCGGGAAGGCGATGTTGCCGGCGACCGAGAGGTGCGGGTAGAGCGAGACCGACTGGAACACCATGGCGACGTTGCGGGCGCTGGGGGTAAGGCCCAGGATCTCGCTCTCGTCGAAGCGGATCGAGCCCGCGTGCGCCTCCTGCAGGCCGGCGATGCAGCGCAGCGTCGTGGTCTTGCCGCAACCCGAGGGGCCGAGGAAGACCACGAAGGCGCCGTCCTCGATCTCCAGCGAGATCTCGTCCACTGCACGGAAGTCACCGAAGCTGACACGCAGCTTGTCGATGGAAATCTTCGCCATGGCTCAGCCCCTGGCCTTCCGGCTCAAGAGGTTGAGGTAGCGCACCAGCACCAGCGAGAGGCCGATGATGATCAGCAGCAGGATAACCGCCAGGGCCGAGGCCTCGCCGGTGTAGAAGTAGCTGAAGGCGACCTTGCCCAGGGTGAAGGACACGGTCTGGGTGGTGGAGCCAGGCCCGCCGCCGGTCATCGCGAAGAAGAGGTCGTACTGCTTGAAGGAGTCGATCATCCTGAGCAGCAGGGCGATGAAGAGGATCGGCGCGGAGATCGGCAGGGTGATGCGGGTGAAGCGATAGAAGGCCGAGGCGCCGTCGATGTCGGCCGCCTCGTAGATCACCTGCGGGATGCCGCGGAAGGCGGCGGTGGCCAGCAGGATCACGAAGGGCGTCCACATCCAGGTGTCGGCGATGATGACGGCGACCAGGGCGTTGTCGGTCACCCCCAGCCAGTCGATCTTGTCGGAGCCCAGCAGGGTCGCGAGGTAGTTCACCACGCCCCACTCGGAATTGAACATGTAGCGCCAGAGGAAGCCGACCACGATCGGGCAGACCATCATCGGCATCATCAGCGCGGTGAAGATCAGGTCGCGGCCGCGGAAGTTCTTCTGCAGGTGATAGGCAACGAAGATGCCGATCACGAACTGGCAGGCGACCGAGAGGATCACGAACTGGCCGGTGAAGATGAAGCGCTCCCACAGCTCCGGGTCGCTCAGCAGGAAGTCGTAGTTCTCCAGGCCGATGTAGTCCTGCCCGGATGCCGGGCGCAGCACCGAGAAGCGGTAGAAGCTGAGCACCACCAGCGAGACGAAGGGGTAGCCCACCATGGCGACCAGCAGCACCAGGCAGGGCACCAGGAAGAGCCAGATGATGGCCCGGTCCGAGAGCTCGAAGCGCTTTCCCTGGGTCATCGCGCCCGCCCCAGCACGCCGAAGGTCATTCCCATCAGCAGGTAGTGACGCAGGAAGTAGAAGAGGATCACCACCGGCACGATCAGCACCGTGCCGGCGGCGCAGATCTGGGTCCACTCCAGCCCGGTGGCGCCCATCGCCGAGGCGATCTTCACCGGCAGGGTCTTGGCCTGCGTGGTGGAGATGATCGAGGCGAAGGCGAATTCGTTCCAGGCGAAGATGAAGCAGAAGCCGCTGGTCGCCGCGATGCCGCCCAGCACCTGCGGGATCACCAGCCGGCGGAAGGCGTAGAAGCGGGAGTAGCCGCAGTTGATGGCGATGCGCTCGATGTCGGTCGAGACCCCGTCGAAGAAGCCCTTCATGATCCAGGTCGCGAGCCCGACGTTGATGAAGGTCGCGATCAGGATCAGCCCGATCCGGGTGTCCGCCAGGCCGACCTCGGAAAACATGATGTGGTAGAAGACCAGCACCGCCACCGGCGGCAGCATGCGGGTCGAGAGCACGAAGAAGAGAAAGTCGTTGCGGCCGGGGAAGGCGAAGCGGGAGCAAGCATAGCCGGCGAGCGTGCCCAGGGTCACTGCGATCACCGTGCCGGAGACCGAGATCACCACCGAGTTGATCAGCGCCTCGACCAGGCCGATGGCCGAGGCCGCACCGGCCGCCTCGCCCACGCCGAAGACCGCCTGATAGCCGGCCCAGGTCGGCTCGAAGATCAGGGTCGGCGGAAAGGTGAAGAGGTCCTGGCGATCCTTGATCGAGGAGATCATCAGCCAGAAGATCGGGCCGATGTTGTAGAAGCTGTAGAGCAGCAGCAGCACCACCGGCAGGAAATGCAGGGCGCGGCGAAGCGGATCGCCGCTCGCCGCCGCCGACCCTGCGGCTGCCTTGCTGCTGAGATCGTCTCTCGGCACCGTCGCGTCACTCCCCTCTAAGACTACCCGAAGAAAGGGGACCGCCCGACCGCTTTGGGGGCCGGGCGGTCTCTAGTCGGCCTAGTTGGCGGACAGGACTTCGACTTCGTCCTTGCCCACGGGGGTAATCACCTGGTCCGGCACCTCGGGCGTGCTGTCGCCGCGCTTGATGTCGTAGCCGGCCCGGCGCAGGGTCCGCTCGTTACGCTTGGCGGCGTCGTCGAGTGCCTCCTGCACCGTCTTTTTGCCGGTGACCGCGTTGGAGATCTCGTCCTGCAGCTCGTCCAGCAGGATCGGATACTCCGGCAGGTGCCAGTAGTCGTTGGTGTAGTTCAGCGCCTCGGCGAAGTGCTTGTTGTAGCTGTTGAGGTGCTGCCACTCCTCGCTCTCGAGCACGCTCTTCAGGCCGGTCTGGCAGACCGCGGCGTATTCCTTCTGCTGCTCGGGCTGGAAATACCACTCCATGAACTTGATCAGGGTCGGGATCTTCTTGGAGTAGACGTTGATGCCCATGCCCTGGCCGCCGACCGAGAACTGGCGGCGGAACTTGCCGTCCCGGCCGATCGCGCCCGGCAGGTTGGTGAAGCCGGTCTGCTCCGCATAGGGATTGACCTTGGGGTCGGAGTTGGAGCCGTTGAAGTAGTACCACTGCATGGCCATGGCGAGCTTGCCCTGCTGCCAGGCGGCGTTGACCTCGTCCCAGCCCCAGTTCTGCGAGCCCGGCGGGCCGAACTTGAACATGTCGACATAGGCCTGCACGCCGTCGACCGAGGCCGGCGCGTTCAGGTAGCCCTCGACCTCGTAGGTCTCGGGGTTGTAGAGCTCGCCGCCGAAGGACCAGAGGAAGGAGTTGGAGGCAGTGGTGGCGAAGTCGTACTCGCGGCCGCCCATCTGGCCCCAGCCATAGAGGTCCTGGTCCGGCCGGGTGAAGAACTCCGCGATGTCGCGCGCCTGCTGGTAGGTCTGCGGCACCGCCAGGTCGTAGCCGTACTTCTCCTTGAAGGCCTTCTGCTCGTCGGGATTCTCAAAGAGGTCCTTACGGTACATGAAGCCGTAGGCGTCCTGATTCACCGGCAGGCCCCAGAACTCGCCGGAGTTGTCCGGGTACTCGCCGTAGCGGGCGAGCGAGGCGCGCGGGAAGAGCGAGGCGTCCAGCACGTCGGACTCCTCGAAGACCTTGTTGATCGAATAGGCATGGCCGGCGCCGGCGAACTCGGCGGTGGACTGGCTGTCCCACATGGCGAAGTCGAAGCCGTCGCCCTTGATCGCGAACTCGGACGCGATCTTGTTGTGCCACTCCGGCCCGTAGGGAACCAGGGCCGGCACGATCTTCACGTTCTTGTCGGGATAGCGCTCGGCGATCTTCACGATGGCGTCCGCGCAGGTCCCGGCGTGCCAGACGAAGGTCAGCGTCTCTTCGGCCTTGGCGGAACCAGCAATGGCGAGCGCCAGGCCAGCCACTGCCGTTAGCCAGACGCCGCGTTTCCTAGCCTCATGTCTCTTCATGGTTTCCTCCACTTGTTCGGGGATCGCCCCTCTTGCCCGGGCGCGGCTTCCCCACCGATTGCGGGCGCTGAACCGCCCCTTCTCGATCTCTCTTGCCGGTGCCTCCGTTTCGGCTCCGGTTTCGAGAGACCCCTTTAACTCGTGTGTACCAGGCTCTGCAGGTCGCGCATCATCCGCTTGGGATCGTCGGCCTGAAAGATGTTGCGGCCGAACACCAATCCTTTGGCGCCGCTCGACATGATGTCCTTCACCATGGCCCTGGTCTTCTTGGCGCTGTCCAGCGCCGTTCCACCGGCCAGCAGGACGGGGATGTCGACCGCTGCTACCACCTCGGCGAAGCTCTCGGCGTCGCCCGACCAGTCGGTCTTCAGGATGTCGGCGCCCATGTCGGCGGCGATCCGACAGTTCATCGCGATCGCCTCGGCGGTGAAGGGGTCGGGCACCAGCCCGCCGCGCGCCGCCATCGGCTCTACGATCAGCGCCATACCCAGGCTGCGGCAGCGCTCCGCCATGGCGCCGCAGATCTCGATCGAGCGGCTTTCCAAGTCGGGGTCGTGGTGCGCGGTGAAGAGGAAGGTGATGACCGCGTCGGCGCCCAGGCGCATGGCGTCCTCGACCGAGCCGACCAGGCGGGTGTGGCCCTCGGGATAGCCGGTGGGCTTGCCCTGTCGCCACATCGAGGTTTGATCGACCCGCAGCATGATCGCCGGGCGGCCGCGTACCGCCAGGATGTCGGCATTGCGCTCCAACTGCCCCGGCGTCAGCAAGAGTCCTTCCGCGCCCAATTCTACCGCCGCCTCGATGATCGGGCGGGCCTGCTTCAGGCCGGGGACCGGACCCAGTTGCATGCCGTGGTCCAGCGCGATCGAGAAGGATCGCCCGGTCTTGGCGTTGAGAAAGGCTGCAGAGCGCAGCGTCTTGCCGCTCATGGCGAAATCTCCCCTGGGGTCGCTTCGTCGTGGCCGCCCTGGTCCACCTTGCGGTAGTGGACGGCTTCTTCGTTCAGCATCGCCTCGGTCTCGACCGGCAGTGGGCCGGCGACCAGCACCTCGTCGAAGGCCGAGAGGTGGACGAACTTGTGCAGTCCCGACTTCAGGAACTTGGAGGAATCGATGATCGCGACCTTGCGGTCGGCAATATCGAGGAAGGCCTGCTTGGTGCGGGCGATGTCGGCGTTGAAGTAATAGGTGGTACAGTTACGCACCGCGGAGGCCGACATGATCACCAGGTCGATCCAGAGCGAAGAGATCGCATCCTCCGTCACCCGGCCGAAGAAGGCCCGCGCGGTGCGGTCGTAGGTGCCACCCACCGAGATCACCGTGATCTCGTCGACCTCGCCCAGTTCCACCATCAGCGGCAGCGCGTTGGTGAGCACGGTCAGCGGGCGCTTGTCGCGCAGCAGCGGGGCGATGGACGCGACGGTGGTACTGTCGTCCAGCGCGATCGCCATGCCCGGCTCGATCAGGTCCGCCGCCGCCTGGGCCAGCGCTTGTTTCTCATTTCGGTTGAGCTGCGCGCGTTGGGCATAGTCGGCCTCGAAGAGGACCGAGGGCTGCATCGTGGCGCCGCCGCGGATCTTGCGCACCAGGCGCTGCTGGCTGAGCGCGTCGAGATCGCGATGCACGGTCATGCGGCTGACGTCCAGCCTGGCCGCAAGCTCCTCCACCGAGACGGACGAGTGGCTGCGGATGACCTCCAGCATCTTTTGGCGGCGCATTTCGGCTCGCACGTGCGGCTTCCTCCCTGGTAGCCTTTCTAACAGGCTATCACAGGATTTCTAACGCGCAAGTGGGTTTGTAACAGGATTTCTGTTATAGATACCGTTCATGATGTTACTTCGAAAGTTTGAAGACGAGATCCAAGAAGCCTTGCCTTAGCCTCTTGATTCCACGAACAATGGCTCATGCTGCGGGACACAAGGGAGGCCGTCGCGCAGCACCAAAATCAGGAGTGAAACGAAATGGACGACAGACAAGAGAAGCAGCTGTTGCAGGCCATCGTGCGCGAACGTCTGGGACGCCGGGCTTTTATGCAGCGCGCTTCGCTTTTGGGTGTGGGCGCGGTCGCGGCCGCGAACCTTTGGACTGGCTCGGCCCGCGCGGCGGAGCCCAAGCGGGGCGGCCATCTGCGCATCGGCATCGGCGCCGGCTCGACAACCGACAGCCTGGATCCAGCGGTCTACGATGACAGCTTCGATCTGGCGATGGGCTGGTCCATCTGCAACAACCTGACCGTGATCGACAAGAACGGCAACCTGGCGCCGGAGCTGGCCGAGAGCTGGGAGGCCTCGGCGGACGCGGCCACCTGGACGATCAAGCTGCGCAAGGGCATCGAGTTCCACAACGGCAAGACCATGACTGCCGATGACGTGGTCGCCTCGATCAACCACCACCGCGGGCCGGACAGCAAGTCCGGTGCGGCCGGCATCTTGAAGTCGGTCACCGACGTGAAGAAGGACGGCAGCGACACCGTCGTCTTCACCCTGGAGTCCGGCAGCGCGGACTTCCCCTACCTGATCTCCGACTACCATCTGATCATCTTCCCGGAGAAGGACGGCAAGATGGACTGGCAGCAGGGGATCGGCACCGGGCCGATGGTCCTGAAGAACTTCGAGCCGGGCATCCGGGTCGAGATGACCCGCAATCCGAACTACTGGAAGGAAGGCGCGCCCTACTTCGACGAGTACACGGCGCTGGCGATCATCGACCCCTCGGCCCGGGTCAACGCGCTGCAGACCGGAGAGGTCGACTGCATCGACCGGGTCGACGTGAAGATCGTCAGCCGGCTGGCCAAGGTGCCGGGGATCAACATCCTCGAGAACACCGGCTACCTGCACTACACCTTCCCGATGCGCACCGATACGGCGCCCTTCAACGACCAGAACGTACGCCTGGCACTGAAGTACGCGATCGACCGCGAGGACCTGCTGCGCAAGATCCTGCGTGGCCACGGCACCTTGGGCAACGACTCGCCGATCGGCCCGAACGACCCCTTCTTCGACGCGGGTCTGGAGCAGCGCACCTACGATCCGGAGAAGGCCAAGTGGCACCTGCAGCAGGCCGGCCTCTCCAGCCTGCAGATCGACCTGGCCGCGGCCGAGGCGGCCTACGTCGGCGCTGTCGATGCTGCGGTGCTCTACTCGGAGCAGGCCAAGAAGGCCGGGATCGAGATCAACGTCGAGCGCGTCTCCAACGACGGCTATTGGTCCTCGATCTGGATGAACCGGCCGTTCTGCGCTTGCTACTGGGGCGGCCGTCCGACCTCGGACTGGATGTTCTCCACCGCCTATGCCGCCGACGCGGCTTGGAACGACACCTTCTGGAAGAACGAGCGCTTCAACCAGCTCCTGGTCATGGCACGGGCCGAGCTGGACCAGGATCTGCGCCGCGACATGTATGCCGAGATGCAGGCCATCGTGCGCGACGACGGCGGCGCCCTGGTCTGGGCCTTTGCCAACAACATCATGGGCCTCAGCGACCGCCTCCAGCACGACGAGGCGGTGGCCGGCAACTATCCGATGGACGGCTGGCGCGCGTCGGAGCGCTGGTGGTTCGCGTGATCGCCAGCTGGCTCTAGGCGCGATCTAGGGTCAGCGGCCAGGTAACTCCAGGGGCCGGCCTGTCTTCCTTCCTAGCGGGGAGCGGCCGGCCTTCGTGTTTCCGGACGGAGTTCGAGGAGAGGCATCATGACCAAGGATGCGGACAGGATCGGGGCGATCACGGTGCGGCCGCTGCTGGTGCCGCTGCGCCGGCCCCTGGTGGTGGCCAGCGGACAGGTAAAGCATGCGCCGCTGATCGCCGTGGACCTGGAGGGCGAGGCCGGCAGCCATGGGCTCGGCTACATCTTTACCTATACGCCCAGCGTGCTGGGCCCGACCGCGCGCCTGATCGAGGAGCTGGGCACCCTGCTGATCGGCCAGCCGCTGGAACCCTACGAGATCGAGCGCTTCCTGGCCGGCAAGCTGAAGCTGCTTGGCCTGGCCGGTCTGGTCACCATGGCACTGGCCGCCATCGACATGGCTGCCTGGGATGCCGCGGCCAAGCGGGCGGAGCTGCCACTGGCGCGCTACCTGGGCGGCCGGCCCAAGGCCCTGCCTGCCTACAACTCCAATGGCCTGGGCATCATCGGGGCCACGGCGGCGGCCAAGGAAGCCGAGGAACTGGTGGCCGAGGGCTTCTCTGCGGTGAAGCTGCGTTTGGGCTACCCCACCCTCAGCGAGGATCTGGCCGTGGTCGATGCGGTGCGCCGTGCGGTCGGCGGCGAGGTCCGGATCATGACCGACTACAACCAGTCGCTCTCCTATGCGGAGGCCAAGATGCGGGTCTTGGCGCTGGATCATGTCGGCCTCGAATGGATTGAGGAACCGCTGCCCAGCGACGAGTTGGCGGGGCATGCCCGACTGCGCGACCTGGCCCGCACGCCGATCCAGCTCGGCGAGAATTTCTGGGGTCCCAGGGAGTTCGCCCGCGCGCTGAAGGCCGGTGCCGGCGACCTCTATATGCCGGATCTCATGAAGATCGGCGGGCCCTCCGCCTGGCTACGCTGTGCGGCCATGGCCGAGCCGGAGGGCATTCCGCTCTCCTGCCATCTCTTCCCCGACCTCTCGGCGCACCTTCTGGCGGTGACCCCGACCGCGCAGTGGGTCGAGTTCGTTGACTGGGCCGAGCCGATCCGCGCCGAGCCGTTACAGCGTGAGGCGGGTCGCGTGGTGATCAGCGAGGAGCCGGGGTTCGGGATTGCGTGGGACGAGACGGCGCTGGCCCGCTACGCGATCTGAAGAGGCCTCCCAATCGCCGTACGTCACGGCCACGGCACCGGCGGAGCACCTGCTCCCTTTTCGAGGGAAATGACCTCTTCTCACAAGCAATCAGAGAGAATCCCTATGATTCTTTTGTGACACTTGGCGCGATGGCATCAAAGACAGGCTGAATGAAGGTGCTGCCTGGCGGAAGCCGGATCGGGGCTCAATGATGCCTGATCAACATGATGGATCTAAAGCACTACAATAGCTCAGTTTCACGAGAGATGCTGTACGCTCGTTAATATCTATCGAGCCATTCTGCCAGAAGTAGCTGACCATCGGCCCAAAGCCTAGCTTTCGGTTGTCCTCTTGCGCGTCTTGTGTCTAAAGTGACAGCGGGTGACAGTTTGAGCATCTCTGTCAGCGGCAGTAACGTTGCTGTGATGGGGTAGATCTGGCAGGGCAGAGCGCGATCGGGGAGAGCAATGGCCGTAGTCTTTGGAACAGCCGGTAAGAACGACAGCCTCTACGGCACCAATCTCGCAGATCGTATCTATGGCTTGAGCGGCAACGACCGGATCAATGGTCAGGCCGATGACGATAGTCTCTTCGGTGGTAGCGGAACCGACACATCTCTCATCGGTGGCGACGGCGACGATGCTGTCCATGGCGGCAGCAATGACGATGCTGGACTCTACGGCGACAGCGGTAGCGATAGCGTCTTCGGCGGTGCTGGCGACGACCGCTTGCTGCGCGGCGGCAGCGGTCTTGACTGGCTGTTCGGCGACGACGGCGCGGACACCTACCTCTTCGGCGCGGATGGCGACGACAGCCTGGCCGGCGGCAGTGGCGAGGACTTCTTCCTGTCGGGTGACCGGGGCGACGACCTGGTTGCCGGCGGCAGCGGCAACGACAGCGCCCTCTACGGCGACAGCGGTGACGACAGCGTCTTGGGCGAGGACGGTGCCGACAGCCTGCTGTACGGCGGCAGCGGGCAGGATCTGATCTCCGGCGGCAGCGGTGCCGATCGTGGCCTGGCCGGCGGCAGTGGTGCCGACAGTCTCTATGGCGGCAGCGGTCATGACAGCTCGCTGTTCGGCGGCGCCGGTGACGATAGCGTCTATGGCGGCGCCGGTGACGACGATAGCGTTTCCGGTGGCGACGGCAGCGATAGCGTTTTTGGCGACGACGGCTCGGATCGCCTGTTCGGCGGCGCCCAGGGGGACCGGCTCTACGGCGGTGCCGACGACGACCGGGCCTACGGCGATGCCGGGAACGATCGCTTGGCCGGTGGTTCCGGCGACGACCGGCTCTACGGCGGTATCGGCAACGACCTCTCCCTCGTTGGTGACACGGGCGACGATGTGCTGGTCGGAGGGGACGGCAACGATAGCGTCCTCGACGGCGGCACGGGCAATGACGCGGTCTACGGCAGCAGCGGCGCCGACAGCTACCTCCTCGGCGGCAGCGGCGACGACTACCTCTCCGGCGATTCCGGTGGCGACGCCGCGTTCCGGGGCGAGAGCGGCAACGACGTCATCACCGGCGACGCTGGAGACGACACCTCGTTGCTGGGCGGTTCCGGCAAGGATTTCCTCTTCGGCGGCGACGGACGCGACCTTCAGCTCTACGGCGGCGACGGCAGCGATACGATCACCGGCGGCAGCGGGCCCGACAACATCCTGGTCGGCGGCGACGGCGACGATCGGGTCTACGGCGGCTCCGGTCGCGATACCTTCCTCAGCGGCGAGGTCGCCAGTGGAGACAGTGGCGCCGACGTACTCTTCGGTGGCGGCGACATCGATTCCGTCTTTTTCGGCCGCAGCGGTGACGACACCCTCTACGGCGGCGACGGCAACGACGCGACCCTGCGCGGTGGGGCCGATGACGATCTCCTCTTCGGCGGCAGCGGCAATGATTCTTCGCTGGAAGGCGGCGACGGCGAGGACCGCGTCTACGGCGGGACCGGTGCGGACCGCACGCTGCTCGGCGATGCCGGCGCCGACACTGTCTTCGGTGGGGACGGCGACGATGTTTCCGCCTTCGGCGGCGCCGGGATCGACAGCCTGGCCGGCAACAGCGGCAATGACTCCTTCTTCTACGGCGGCGGCTCCGGCGATCGCCTGAGCGCCGGCAGCGGCAACGACTACTTCTTCGCCGGCGATGAGGGTGCCGACACCCTGGAAGGCGGCAGCGGCAAGGATACCAAGCTCTTCGGCGGCGACGGCGACGACCAGGTCAGCGGTGGCGATGCGGACGACGTCAGCCTCTATGGCGGCGACGGGAGCGATAGCCTCTCCGGCGGCAGCGGGCTCGACCGCTTTCTCTTCGGCGGCAGCGGCGACGACCGCGTCTCGGCGGAGACCGGCGCCGACTTCTCGCTCTTCGGCGGTGCCGGCGAGGACAGCCTCTATGGTGGCGAGGGCGACGATTCCCAGCTTCACGGCGGCAGCGACGCCGATCGCCTGTTCGGCGGGCTGGGCGATGACGAGTTGCTGGGGGACAGCGGCGATGACCAGCTTTACGGCGGTGCGGACGACGACCGCGCCGGCGGTGGCGACGGGGCCGACAGTGCGGAAGGCGCAACCGGAGCCGACAGTCTCTATGGGGACAGTGGCGCCGACCTCTCCTTCACCGGCGACAGCGGCAGCGACCGGCTCGACGGCGGCTCCGGCGACGACCGGCAGTTCTATGGCGGTGCGGGCGACGAC
This sequence comes from Rhodospirillaceae bacterium N.6G, assembly GCA_046233115.1. Classification (GTDB taxonomy): domain Bacteria; phylum Pseudomonadota; class Alphaproteobacteria; order Kiloniellales; family JACOMY01; genus JACOMY01. Next base: position 66,073 of record JBJXHM010000008.1, read on the forward strand.
CTGCTGATCGGCGACGCGGGTGACGACAGCGCGTTCTTCGGTGACAGCGGCAAGGACCAGCTCAACGGCGGGCGCGACGCGGACGTCTCTCACTTCGGCGGCAGCGGTGACGATCGCATCTCGTCCGGAGCCGGTGACGACAGCAAGCTCTACGGCGGCCTCGGCGACGACACGGTGCTGGGGGGCTTTGACCGGGACGAGAGCTTGTTGGGTGAGAGCGGGCGCGACCTGGTGAACGGCGGCGACGGCGATGACTCCTACCTCTGGGGGGGCAGCGGATCCGATCTGGTCTATGGCGGCGGCGGCAACGACAGCCAGGTCGAGGGTGGGCAGGGCTTCGACGTGGTGCGTGGCGGGGCCGGCGACGACGAGGCCCTGTTCGGTGGCAGCGGCGACGATATCCTGCGTGGCGACAGTGGCCACGACAGCTATCTGGTGGGTGGCAGCGGCGATGACGCCATCGACGCCGACAGCGGTGACGACAGCGGGCTCTTCGGTGCCGGCGGCGACGACCGGCTCTTCGGATACGATGGTGACGATTCCCTGCTCTACGGCGGCGACGGCGAGGACACTTTCTACGGCGGCAGCGGGGCGGACCTCGGCCTCTACGGTGCCAGTGGCGACGACCACATCCGCGGCGATACCGGTGACGACACGCTGCTCGACGCCGGCAGCGGCACCGACTTCATCTCTGGCGGGGCCGGCGACGATTCTCTGATCTATGGCGGTGCGGGCGACGATTCGATCGCCGGCGTGCGTGGTGACGATCGGGACCTCTTCGGTGGTAGCGGCAAGGACCGGATCACCGGCGGCAGCGGCGGCGATAGCGGCCTTGCGGGCGATAGTGGTCGCGACCGGCTGGCCGGTGGGTCGGGGCAGGATTCCTTCTTCTACGGTGGCGACGGCGACGACAGCCTGTCCGGTGACGCCGGTGATGACGCCAGCCTGGCCGGCGGTCTGGGCGACGATCAGATTGACGGCGGGCTCGGCGACGACAGCGATCTCTTCGGCGACAGCGGCCGAGACCTGCTGGTGGGCGGCAGCGGCAACGACAGCGGCCTCTTCGGTGGCAGCGGCATCGACATCCTGCTGGCCGGGAGCGGCGCCGACAGCCGGCTGGAGGGCGGCGAGGGCAATGATGCCGTCTTCGGCGGCAGCGGCGCCGACAGCGATATCCGCGGTAGCGCCGGCCGCGACACCCTGGCGGGCGGCAGTGGTGATGACACCAGCCTTGCCGGTAACGGCGGCGACGACCTGCTGTTCGGCGGCCATGGCGATGACAGCGTGCTTGAGGGCAACAGCGGCGAGGACTTCCTGGCCGGCGGCAGCGGTCACGACCGCTCGCTGTTCGGCGGCGTCGGTGACGACCTCCTGCAGGGCAATAGCGGCAACGATCGTGCGTTCTACGGCGACACGGGGCTGGATCTGCTCTATGGCGGCAGCGGCGCCGACCGCAGTGCCTTCGGTGGCAGCGGCGACGATGACGTCTTCGGCGGCAGCGGTGCGGATAGCAGTCTCGATGGTGGGCTTGGCGACGACACCGTCGATGGCGGGGTCGGGCAGGATCTGAACCTCTTTGGCGGCAGTGGCAGCGACAGCGTCGTTGGCGGCAGCGGAGCGGACTACACGCTCGTCGGCGGTTGTGGCCAGGATCTCGTCTTCGGTGGATCGGGGACGGATATCATCCTGTTCGGCGGCCGGGAGGACGACCGCCTCTACGGAGATGATGGCGATGACGCCGTCCTCTCGGGCGACGCCGGAGACGATCTGGTTTACGGCGGCAGCGGCGCCGACAGCTACCTGGCGGGTGAGGGGGATCGAGACCGGATCTTCGGCGGCAGCGGCGACGATTTCCGCCTGGCCGGCGACGACGGCAACGACACGCTCTACGGCGACCAGGGTGACGACGAGAGCCTCGATGGGGGCAGCGGCAACGATGTGCTCTACGGCGGCAGCGGGTCGGACCTCTCGCTTCTGGGCAGCGACGGCAGCGACCGCCTGAGAGGCGACAGCGGAGACGACTCCTTCTTCTACGGTGGCGACGGCAACGACCTGGTCTACGGTGGCGACGGCGATGACACGGCGCTCTCCGGGGCCAGCGGTTCCGACCAGGTGCGTGGCCAGAGTGGCGACGACAGCATCGCCGGCGGCAGCGGCGACGACCGGCTGATCGGCGGCAGCGGGAACGACGTCGCCGAGGGCGGCGACGGCATCGACATCGCCTTCGGCAACGACGGCGACGACCGGCTCTACGGCGGCAGCGGCCTCGACCTCTCTCTCTACGGCGGAGCCGGAGCGGACCGCGTCTACGGAGGCTCCGCTGCCGATTCCCTCCTCTTCGGCGAGGACGGCATCGACAGTCTGCACGGCGATGACGGCAACGACGGCAGCCTCTACGGCGGCCTGGGCAACGACCTGCTGTTCGGCGGCAGTGGCTTCGATTCCTTCCTCTACGGCGGATCCGGGGACGACACGCTTTCGGGCGATAGCGGCCAGGACCACTATCTCTACGGCGGTGCCGGCAACGACAGCCTCTTCGGCGATCTCGGCAACGATGCCGTCCTGAAGGGTGGGCTTGGCGAAGATGTCTTGGCAGGCGTGGCCGGTGACGATTCCATCTTCTACGGTGCTCGCGGCAACGACACCCTGATCGGAGGGGCTGGCGACGACGGCTACTTCTTCGGCGGCAGCGACGTCGACTGGATCACCGGTGGCAGTGGCAGCGACTATGGCCTCTTCGGCGACAGCGGAGGGGACCGGATCGCCGGCGGCTCGGGCAATGACTACAGTCTGGGCGGCGGCGACGGCGACGACACCATCACCGGCGACGACGGCAGCGACTTCGCGGTCGAAGGCGGACTTGGCAACGACACGCTGCTGGCGGGCTCCGGCATCGACGCGACCTTCTACGGCGGCAGCGGCGATGACGTTCTGAGCGGTGAGAGTGGCATCGACTATTCGCTCTTCGGCGATAGTGGTCACGACCTGATCTGGGGCGGTGACGGCGACGATGGCTTCCTGGTCGGCAAGGACGGCGGCGATACCATCGACGGCGGCAGCGGTAAGGACATCATCCTGCAAGGCGCCAGCGGCGCCGACAGCGTCTTCGGCGGCAGCGGCGAGGATTCCTTCCTCTACGGCGCCGGCGGGCAGGACCTGCTCTCCGGTGCAGCCGGCGACGACAGCGCAATCATGGGCGAGATTGGCGACGACAGCCTCTTCGGCGGTGACGGCAGCGACCGTCTGCTCTACGGCGGCGAGGGCGACGACAGCGTCTATGGTGCCAGCGGATCGGACTACTCGCTCTACGGCGACAGCGGTACCGACCGGGTCGACGGTGGCTCGGCGGTCGATGCCTATCTCTGGGGTAAGAGCGGCGACGATGCCGTCTTCGGCGGTGCCGGCAACGATCGTAAGCTCTATGGCAGCAGCGGTGCCGACCTCGTGGACGGTGCGGCGGACAACGACCAGGCGCTCTATGGCGGCAGTGGTGCCGATAGCGTCTTCGGCGGCTCGGGCAGCGATTTCAACCTGCAGGGCGATACCGGAAACGATCTGGTGGCCGGCGCGTCGGGAGACGACCTGACCCTCTTCGGCGGGTCCGGCGCCGACAGCGTCATGGGCGATCTCGGCAACGACCGGCAGCTCTATGGTGATGAGGGCGACGACAGCCTCGACGGCGGCAGCGGCTTCGATTCGCTGCTCTACGGCGGCAGTGGGTCGGACCGGGTGGCCGGCGGCAGCGGCAAGGACGCGTCGCTGTTCGGTGGCACCGGCAACGACGGGCTCTACGGCGGCAGCGGTGCCGACAGCGACCTCTATGGCGACAGCGGACAGGACGTCGTGGCCGGTGGCAGCGGCGACGACCTCGGTCTCTTCGGCGGCAGCGGCGCCGACCAGCTCTTTGGCGGGCTCGGCAACGACAGCGACCTCTTCGGCGGACTGGGAGACGACGCCCTCTACGGCGGTAGCGGCCAGGACGGTGGCAGCTTCAACTCGTTGGACGGTGCCGCAGGCAACGATCTCGTCGCTGGCAGCAGTGGCGTCGACAGCAACCTGAAGGGGAGCCTTGGCAACGACACCATTGCCGGAGGCGATGGCATCGACCGCTGGCTCTATGGCGGCAGCGGCGCCGACACGCTCTTCGGCGGCACCGGCAGCGATAGCTCTCTGTTCGGCGGCAGCGGCGATGACAGCATAGCGGGGCGGACCGGCAACGATGTCTCGCTCGACGGCGGCGAGGGTAACGACCGCCTCACCGCGGGGTCCGGCGCCGACCGCAGCCTCTTCGGCGGCGAGGGCGACGACAGTCTCTACGGCGGTGACGGCGACGACCAGAGGCTCCTCGGCGGCAACGGAGCGGACAGTCTTTACGGTGGCAGCGGCGGCGACGTCAGCCTGTCCGGTGGGGCGGGCGACGACCGGATCTATGGTGGTTCCGGCGGCGATGCGGCGCTCCGTGGCGGAGACGGAAACGATCGGATCGACGCCGGCCAGGGAGCCGACGCGAACCTCGCAAGCGGTTCGGGGATCGACCGTCTCTACGGTGGCAGTGGCGCCGACAGCTCCTTCTTCGGCGGGACCGGCAACGACGAGATCAACGCCGGCAGCGGCGACGACGCCTCCCTCTTCGGGGGCCTCGGCATAGACGCGATCCAAGGCGGAGCCGGCAACGATTCCGAGATCTCGGGCGGTAGCGGCGCCGACTACCTGTTCGGGGCGGCCGGCGACGATCGCGGTCTCGCTGGCGGCAGCGGCGACGACAAGGTCTTCGGCGGCGCCGGGTCGGACACGCTCTCCGGCGGGCTCGGCATCGACACGCTCTACGGCGGCGGTGAGGACGATTTGCTGGTCGTGGCGAGCCAAGGAGAGATCGTTGCCGGCGAGACCTACGACGGCGGCGACGGTGTGGACACCCTGCTGCTGGCGGAGAGCGCGAGCCTGCCGCTGGGCGTCGTGCTCTCCTCGATCGAGGTGCTGGCCCGGGCCGGCACCTCCGGCAACGACTCGCTGCGCGGCGACAGCCGGATCAATCTGCTCTACGGCCTCAGCGGCAGCGATCGGCTGGAGGGTGAGGACAACGACGACCGGCTCTACGGCGGTGCCGGCGACGACAGCCTGCTGTTTGGCGGCTCCGGCGACGACAGCCTCTATGGCGGCCTCGGCAGCGACCGCAGTCTCTTCGGCGACAGCGGTGCGGACCTGATCTCCGGGAATGGCGGCGGTGACACCGAGCTTGCCGGCGGGGCCGGTGCGGACGGGCTGTGGGGCGGCACCGGCGACGACCTGCGGCTCAGAGGCGGGGATGGTGACGACAGCATCTACGGTGGGCGCGGTATCGACGTGAGCCTGATCGGCGGCGATGGCAACGACACCATTTCCGGCGATACCGGGAACGATTCCATCCTCTCCGGCGGCAGCGGCAGCGACACCCTTTTCGGCGGCGACGGCGACGACACCAGGCTGCTGGACCTCAGCGGCAACAACCTCTTCTTCGGCGGCAGGGGCGCCGACCTCTCGTTCGTCGGCGGCGCCGGGTTGGACCGCTTCTACGGGGGCAGCGGCAACGACGCCAGCTTCTTCGGCGGTGATGGCAACGACCGAATCGCCGGCGACAGCGGCAACGACACCGATTTCTTCGGTGGTGAGGGCCGCGACTTCCTGTTCGGCGGGGCCGGGCAGGATCGCGGGCTCTACGGCGACAACGGCGACGACCGTGTGGACGGAGGGGCCGACAACGATCAGCTCTTCGGCGGCAGCGGCGGGGATACCCTCGTCGGTCGCGATGGCGACGACACGGCCTTCGGCGGCAGCGGTTTCGGTCAGTTCTTCAGGGACACGCTGTTCGGAAACAGCGGCAGCGACGTCCTCTATGGTGGTGTGGGCAACGACATCATCAACGGCGGCAGCGGCATCGACACCGCAGTCGGCGGCAGCGGGACCGATACCTTCTTCGTCGACACCGCGGCAGACGTGGTGCGCGAGACCGCGGGCGGTGGCGGCGGCGACGTGGTGCGCTCGCAGGCGGCGGATTACACGCTCGGCACCGGCAGCGAGGCCTTCATCGAGCGGGCCAACATCGAGGAGAGCGCGGGTGCCGCCGACTTCACCGGCAACGCCATCGAGAACACCCTCGTCGGCAACGCCTTTGCCAACACCCTGGCCGGCGCCTCGGCCGACGACATCGTGAACGGCAAGGGCGGGTCGGACCTGCTCCTTGGCGGCAGCGGCGACGACACCTTCGTGGTCGATACGGTGGGCGACGTCGTTCGCGAGTTCGCCGGCGAGGGCACCGACCTGGTGCGGGCGGAGGTCGGCTATACCCTGCCCAGTGGCACCGCCAGCGCCTTCGTCGAGAACCTGCGCCTGCAGCAGGACTTCGGCGCGATCGACGGCGCCGGCAACGAGCTGAACAATAGCGTCGAGGGCAACACCGCCGACAACGTCCTGCAGGGGCTCGGCGGCGACGATTCCCTGCTGGGACGGGTGGGCGACGATCTGCTCTATGGCGGCAGCGGCAGCAACCGCCTGGAGGGCGAGAGCGGCGCCGATACGCTGGCCATGCAGAGTGGCGCCATCGCCTTCGGCGGCAGCGGCGCGGACGCCTTCCTCTTCAACGGCGATAGCCTGGGGGGCGCCGGGTCCGGCGGTCCCGTCATCCGTGATTTCGATGGTGCCGAGGGCGACCGCTTCCTCTTCGCCACCGGGCTGGAGGTTGGCAGCTTCTCCTATATCGAAAGCAATGCCTTCTCCGCTGGGGGGAACTCGGAGGCGCGCTTTGCCGGGACCCGTCAGATTCAGGTGGACCAGGACGGCGACGGCGTGGCCGATCAGGCCTTCCTGGTGGACGGGGTCTCGCTCGCCGGACAGCTCACCGCCGCCGACTTCGTCTGGCTGAGCTGAGGCGGGGCGCTTTCCCGCTGGTTCCGGCGCTTGGGTGCTGGCTCCTCGATCTGCTAGAGAGGGGCCGGGAGCGAACGCGAGCGAGGCGGAGACGATGGCTGCTGAGAGATGGATCGCCGTGGATTGGGGCACCTCCAACCTGCGGGCCTGGCTGATCGAGGCTGACCGGGAGGTCGCCGAGGCGACCTCCGACAAGGGCATGAACAGCCTGGAGCGTGCGGACTTCGAGCCGGCGCTGCTGGAGAGCGTGGGCCATTGGCTCTCCGGGCGAAGCGCTACCCGGGTGCTCGCCTGCGGCATGGTCGGTGCCCGCCAGGGCTGGCAGGAGGCGCCCTATCGCTTCCTGCCCTGCCGACCTGCCGCCTCCGACGCGCCGATGGCGGTGGCGACCGAGGATCCGCGCCTGGCCGTCTTCATCCTGCCCGGTCTGGCGCAGGAGTCGCCCGGCGACGTGATGCGTGGTGAGGAGACCCAGATCGCCGGCTTCCTCGCAAAGCATCCGGGCTTCGAGGGCTCGCTCTGCCTGCCGGGCACGCACAGCAAGTGGATCGCGGTGGAGGATGGCGAGGTCGTCTCTTTCCGCACCTTCATGACCGGGGAACTCTATTCTCTTCTGGCCCGGCAGTCGGTGCTGCGCCACTCCATGGCGGGGGAGGGCGAGGACGGGCCGGCCTTCCTCGCCGCGGTGGACGCGGCCCTGCGCCATCCTGAAGACCTGGCCGGGCGCCTCTTCCCGCTGCGTGCCGAATCGCTGCTGCACGGGCTCGCCCCTGCGACGGCCAGGGCGCGCCTCTCCGGCCTGCTGATCGGTGCCGAACTGGCCGCCGCCCGGCCTTACTGGAAGGACCGATCCCTGGGTCTGATCGCCCCTGCCAGCCTGACCGTACCCTACCGCCAGGCGCTCGAGGCCCAGGGCGCCGGCAGCCGCAGCGAGAGCGCCGAGGAGATGGTGCTGGGCGGCCTCAAGGCCGCGGCCGCGGCGATGGGCGACGGCCTTTCCGGCTGACCGGGAGTTCCTCTACTGCCAGAGGAAGTCGGTCGCGGTGAGCTGTCCGGCTTCCGAGAGGTCGTTCATGCGCAGCAGCAGATCCGACTCGCCGTCGCCGTCGCGATCGATCCGGACGCGGTTGCCGCCGGCAAAGCGGGCCTCGCTATTGCCGCCGGCGGAGAACTGGGCGGCGCCAATGTAGGCGAAGGTGCCGACCTCGCGGCCGGTGGCGAAGACCAGCTTGTCCTCCGCATTTGCGCCGTTGAGGCTGACGCCGTCGAAGTCGCGCAGGACCTGCATGCCGCTGTTCATCTCCAGCTCGCGGATCAGGAACCAGTCCTGGCCTGAGCCGCCAAAGGCGATGTCCTCGTGCTCGATCAGCAGGGTATCGTTGCCGCTCTCCGCGCGCATGGTGTCCTGCTGGGCGCCGCCGAAGAGCTGGTCGTCGCCGGCACCGGCCTTCAGGAAATCCACGCCGGAGAAGCCCTGCAGTGTGTTGTTGCCGGTGTTGCCCTGCAGTGTGTTGTCCAGGCTGTTGCCGCCACCGTTCAGGTTGCCGAACTGCTGCTGCAGGCGCAGGTTTTCGATGAAGGCGTTGCCGGAGCCGTCGGGCAGGGTGAAGTCGGCCTCGGCGCGGACCAGATCCTGGTCGCCCAAGACGCCGTCGGCCAGCGAGTCGGCAGCGGTGTCGACCACGAAGGTGTCCGAAGCCGATCCGGCGCCACCGAAGAGCGTGTCGATGCCGCTGCGACCGTTCAGGATGTCGCTGCCCGAGCGGCCCTGCAGGATGTCGTTGCCGCTGTTGCCGAGCAGCGTGTTGTCGAACTCGTTGCCGACCAGTCGTCCGCTCGCGACCGTGGGGCGCAGGTTGACCTGCTCGACATGGCCATCGGCGCCGCCGGCCAGTGTGTAGTCGGTCGCGGCCGACCATATGACGTCGTTCAGGCCACCGGCTGCGGTCTCGATCACGACGTCGTTCAGGGTATCGACATGGACCGTGTCATTGCCTCCGCCTCCGTAGACGGTGTCGCTTCCGCTGCCGCCGTTCAGGAGGTCCGGGGAGGAGGCGCCTGTCAACGTGTCGGCGCCATCGCCGCCGAAGATCTTGTCGAGACCGCTGCCGCCGTAGAGGCTGTCGAGCCCGCTGGAGCCGTAAAGGCTGTCGTCGCCCTCCTGGCCCTGCAGGGTATCGTTGCTGGCGAGGCCGAGAACCAGGTCGTCACCGCTAAGGGCGTCGATCACATCGGGGCCCGTCGTTCCGATCAGGATGTCGTCGCCGGAGGTCGGCTGCCCACCCTCCGCCGGCAGAATCCTCTCGACCGAGTCGAGATCAAGGAAGGCAGCGACCGGGCGGCCGCCATAGACGAACAGCGTGTCGTCACCGTCGCCGCCGAAGATCTGCTCCCCCGTGGCCAGCTCTCCCACCCGGACGAAGAAGGTATCGTCCCCACTGCCGCCGAAGACCTGGTCGAAGCCGCTTTCGCCGTAGAGCTTGTCCTTGCCGTCCTGACCCAGCAGGCTGACGTCATTGCCGCTACCTCCGAAAATGTAGTCGTTGCCGGAGCTGCCTCGCAGGGTTGCATCGTCCCCATCACCGCCGAACAGCCAGTCAATGCCGTCTCCTGCCGTGAAGCCGACGTCGTTTCCTGAGTCGCCATAGAGGCGATCGTTGTCCACACCGGACCCGCCCTGCAGCAGGGAGTCGTTGCCGCTGCCACCGAACACGGTGTCGTCGCCGGCCTGTCCGCGCAGCTTGCTGTCGTTTCCGTCGTTTGCGTAGAGAAGATCGTCGCCGCCAAACCCGAGCATCTCGTCGCTGGAAGCGGACCCGTAGAGGGTGTTGTCGCCGTCGTCGCCGTTGTAGATAGGCATGGTGTCGTGCTCCCTATGGTGCTGGTCGTCGGAACCGGATCTCAAACCCTGAAGCGGGACCATCCAAGCCAACCGTCCAGGGCTCGGCATCCAGGACCCTGCAGCCACACCGCTTGAGCAGCTAAGACGCAGAGGTCATGGTAAGGTCAGGACCTACTTTACTACCAATATATGCGAAAAGAATCCTGTTGTCTCAATCGTTCCGTATGGATCATGGCGCGCCGTAGAGCGATCCTCACCCGAGAGGTCGACGCGCGCCGATTGATGGCCCTCGAAGCCTTGTCAGGCTTCCAGCAGCGCCGCGGCCAGTGCGGGTGCTGCCTGCAGTGCCTCCTCCTCGCCGAAGACCCAGCCGATCAGGACCAGCATGGGACCTTCGGGCAGGTCGCCGCCCAGGCGGGCCGGCAACTCGGCGATGGGCGCGGCCAGCACGAACTCGTCGCTGCGGGTGGCGTTGGCCATGGCGACCGCCGGGGTGAGCGGGTCGAGGCCGTGGCTCAGTGCGGTCGCCACCAGGTCGCTCAGGGTGTGCTTGGGCATGTAGACCACGGTGGTGGCGGTCGGGTCGGCCAACGCGCTCCATTCGATGTCGTCAGGCAAGCGGCCGCTCTTGGCGTGCGCGGTCAGGTACTGCAGCCGGCGGGCATGGTCGCGGTGGGTGAGCGAGATGCCCAGCCGCGCGGCGGCGCCCTGGGCCGCGGTGATGCCGGGCACCACCTCGATCGCGATGCCGGCGGCCCGCGCCGCGGTCAGCTCCTCGCCGGCGCGGCCGAAGATCATCGGGTCGCCGCCCTTGAGGCGCACGACCTCCAGGCCCTCCTCGGCCAGTTCCAGCAGCAGGGCGTTGATGTCGCTCTGCTTGCAGGAGGGACCGTAGCCGCGCTTGCCGACCTTCAGGCAGCGCGCCTCGCGCCGCGCCAGGTCGAGGACAGCCGGGTGCACCAGGTCGTCGTAGAGGATGACCTCGGCCGACTGCAGGGCGCGCAGCGCTCGCAGGGTCAGGAACTCGGGATCGCCGGGTCCGGCGCCGACCAGGGTGATGCGCCCGCGCTTGTCATCGGTGACATCCGCCGCCGCGGCGGCCGAGAGGCGGGTCCAGGCCTCGGGGTCGGCATGGCCGTCGGGGCGCTCCAGCGCCTCGCGCAGGAAGGCCTGCCAGAAGCGGCGGCGCCCGGCGCGGCCGGGCAGCAGCGCCTTCACCTTCTCGCGCCAGCTCTTGGCGGTGGCAGCCCAGCCGGCCAGGCCCTGCGGCAGCAGCGCCTCGATCCGCGCGCGCACCGCCTGGCCGAACAGCGGCGCCACCCCGTCGGTGTTGATCGAGATCACCAGCGGCGAGCGGTTGACGATGCTGCCGAAGGTGACGGCCGAGGTCTCGGCGCGGTCGACCAGGCTGGCAATGACGCCCTCTGCCTTGGCCGCCGCCAGGAAGCGCTCGGCCTCCTCTTGCTGATCGAAGGCGCCGACGGCGAGCACCAGGCCCGCCAGGTCGGCCGCGCTCCAGGCGCGCTGCTCCAGGCGGACGGGGCCGTGCTCGCTGCTGGGCGGCGGGGCCGCGGCCAGCGCCAGGGCCTCCTCTGAGGGCTCGGGGGAGAGGATCAGTACCTCGCCGCCCGCAGCCGAGAGCAGCTCTGCCTTCCAGGCCGCGGCCGGGCTGCCGCCGGCGACCAGGCAGCGCTCCCCGCGCAGGCTGACGAAGAGCGGTAGGCGGCTCAGAGCGGCCATGCGCTCGCCGTCGTTCTCCTGCGGTGCTCTCGCCTCGTCGTGGGTCGGGGAAGGGGCCATGCTATCGGGTTTCCAGCGGGGCGATCAGGTGGAAGAAGGAGCCGCTGACGGAGCCGCGGCGGGTGCCGGCGTCGCCTAGCACGTCGCCGTTGGCATCCTCAACCTGGAACAGCGGCGTGTCCTCGCCGGGGTGGGAGAGGCGGGCGTAGTGGAACTCGTGCCCGGCGAAGCGGCTGCCGGCCGACCCCAGGATCCAGTCGCCCAGCAGCCGCGCCTTGCGATAGCCCAGGTGCATCTTGCGTTTGGAGAAGTCGCTGGTCAGCCCCAGCAGCCCGGCCATGGCGTGGCGCTCGCCCTCGGCATCGATCAGACCGCTGCCCAGCACCATGTAGCCGCCGCACTCGCCGTGCACCGGCCCGCGGCTAGGGAAGTTGCGCAGGCCCCGAAGGAAGACGCGGTTGGCGGCGAGCCGGCCGGCGTGCAGCTCCGGATAGCCGCCGGGCAGCCAGCAGAGGTCGCAGCTCGGATCGGGCGCCTGGTCGGCCAGTGGCGAGAAGGGCAGGATCTCCGCCCCCTGCGCCCGCCAGCCCTCCAGGTGGTGCGGGTAGAGGAAGGAGAAGGCGGCGTCCTGGGCCAGCGCGATGCGCTGCCCTGGCGGCGGCAACCAGGCAGCCGGTTCCGCCGGCTCGATGTGGCCGGTCTTGGCCGCCGCGCGCAGCGCGTCGAGGTCGAGCGCTTCCGAGATCGCCTTGCCCAGCGCCACCAGCCGGCCGTCGAGGTCGGCTGTCTCGCCGGCCTGGACCAGGCCCAGGTGGCGCTCCGGCAGGGTCAGGTCCTGCTCGCGGCCGAGCGCACCCAGCACCGGGATGCCGGCCTCGGCCATGCCGGCCTCGGTCAGGTGGCGGTGGCGGGGGCTGGCGACACGGTTCAGCACCACGCCGGCCAGCCGGATGTCCTTGCGCAGGTTGGCGCAGCCAAGCGCGATGGCGGCGGCCGACTGCGCCTGGCCGGAGACGTCGAGCACCAGCAGCACCGGATAGCCGGTCAGCGCGGCGATGTCGGCGCTGGCGCCGTTGCCGCTGGCGCCCGCCCGGGCGACGCCGTCGAAGAGGCCCATCGAGGCCTCGATCAGCACCAGATCGGCGCCCGCCGCCCGGCGCGCGATCGCCGCCAGCATCGCCGGCGGCATGGCCCAGGAATCGAGGTTGTAGGAGGGCCGGCCGGTGGCGTGGGCGTGGAAGGCCGGGTCAATGTAGTCCGGGCCGCACTTGAAGGCCTGTACCGAGAGCCCGGCCGCGCGGAAGGCCTGCAGCAGGCCCAGGGTCACGGTGGTCTTGCCGGAGCCGGACCTGGGCGCCGCGATCAGCAGGCCGGGCGGTAGGGTCTCGGTCATCGCCGGCCTCCAAGCTGCATTGTCGTGCTCTCCCCTGCCGGGCTATCACCAGCACCATGAGCGAGCGGGACGACAAGGATCTCAGGCGCGGCTGGACCACCGGCACCTGCGCCACGGCGGCGACCAAGGCCGCCTACCAGGCGCTGCTGACCGGCGCCTTTCCCGATCCCGTCACCGTGACCCTGCCGCAGGGCCAGCAGCCGGCCTTCGCGCTGGCCTGCCAGGACCTGGGACCGGGCTGGGCCGAGGCCGGGGTGGTGAAGGATGCCGGCGACGATCCCGACGTCACCCATGGCGCGCTGATCAAGGCCCGCGTCCGCCTGGGTGCAGCCGGTAGCGGCGTCGTCTTCCGTGCCGGGGAGGGCGTGGGCACCATCACCAAGCCCGGCCTGCCGCTGCCGCCGGGCGAGCCCGCGATCAACCCCGTGCCGCGCCGGATGATGCGCCAGGCCGTGGCCGAGGTCGCGGCGGAGCAGGGCGCAGCCGGCGACCTCGAGATCGAGATCGTCGTGCCGGAGGGCGCGCGGCTGGCGCCCAAGACCTGGAACCCGCGGCTCGGCATCCTGGGCGGCCTCTCGATCCTGGGGACCACCGGTATCGTGGTGCCCTATTCCTGCTCGGCCTGGATCGCCTCGATCCACCGCGGCATCGATGTCGCCCGTGCCGAGGGCCTGAGCCACCTGGCGGGTGCCGCCGGCTCCACCTCCGAGGCCGCGGTGAAGGATCTCCTGGGGCTGCCGGAGGCGGCGCTGATCGACATGGGCGACTTCGTCGGTGGCATGCTGAAGTACCTGCGCCAGCACCCGGTGCCGCGGGTGACCGTGGCCGGCGGCTTCGCCAAGATGACCAAGCTGGCGCAGGGCCTGCTCGACCTGCACTCCAAGCGCGGTCAGGTCGATCCCGAGTGGCTGGCCCGGCAGGCCGAGGCGCTGGGCGCCGGGCCGGACCTGGCCTCGGCGATCCGCGGTGCCAACTCGGCGCTGCACGTGCTGGAGCTCTGCCGGCAGGCCGGCCTGCCGATCGGCGCGGCGGTGGCCGAGCGGGCGGCGGCGACCGCCCAGGCGCTGCTGGACCCGGCGGTGACGCGGGTCGAGGTCGCTGTCTTCGACCGCCAAGGCGCGCTGGTCGCTCACTGGCCCCCCTCCGCTGCAGGGTTATCGTCGCGGCCGCGGTAGCGGCGCTGGTAGCCGGCGTCGTAGAGCGCGCTGGCGCGGAAGTCGTCGCTGGCCAGTGCCGGCCCAACCAGGATCAGCGCGGTGCGGTCGATGCCGGAGGCCTGTACCTCGGCCGCGATCTCCGCCAGCGGCGCCCGCAGGATGCGCTGGTCCGGCCAGCTTGCGCGGAAGACCACGGCGGCCGGGCAGTCGGGGCCGTAGAAGGGCAGCAGTCGCTCGGCGACCTTCTCCACCACGTGGATCGAGAGGTGGATCGCCAGGGTGGCACCGCTGGCGGCGAAGGCCTCCAGCGTCTCGCGCTCCGGCATGGCCGAGGCGCGGCCGGAGGTGCGGGTCAGCACCAGGGACTGCGCCACCTCCGGCACGGTCAGCTCCTGGCCCAGCGCCGCCGCCGCGGCGGCGAAGGCCGGCACGCCCGGCGTCACGCTGTAGGGGATGCCGCGCTCCTTCAGCGCGCGCACCTGCTCGGCTAGCGCGCTCCAGACCGAGAGGTCACCGGAGTGCAGGCGGGCGACGTCGAGGCCGGCGGCATGGGCGGCTTCGAACTCGGCAATGATCTCCTCCAGGCTCATCGGCGCTGTGTTGACGATGCGGGCGCCGGGCGGGCAGTGCGCCAGCACCGCGTCAGGCACCAGCGAGCCAGCATAGAGGCAGAGCGGGCAGGCGGCGATCAGGTCGCGGCCGCGCAGGGTCAGCAGGTCGGCGGCGCCAGGGCCGGCGCCGATGAAGTGGATCGTCATGCGGCTTCCTCCGCCTCTGCCAGGGCGCAGGTTGCGCGTTCGGACTTGATGCGGGCCAGGCGCAGCCGCGCCCTTGGTCCGGCCGCGGCCAGCGCAGCCGCCTCGGCCACCGAGGGCAGGCCCAGCGCGCGCTCGGCGGCGGGGGAGGGGGTGGCGGCCTGCACCGCGGCCAGCTCGGCGTCGGCCAGGTAGCGCAGCGGGCGGGCCAGGCGCCGCGCGGCCTCGATCAGGCCGCCCTCGTCGCGCTTGCGTTCGGCGGTGGCCAGGCCCGCAACCTCCTCGGCGCCGGCCCGTCGCAGCGCCTCGGCCAGCAGTGCCAGGATCTCCTCGGCCGGGCAGTCGCGGCGGCAGCCGATGCCTGCGTAGAGCGCGCTCATGGCTTCACGCAACGCCACTGCGTCACCGTCATCGCCGGCCGATAGGCGTGGAAGCGGCCGACCGCATCGGAGCGCTCCACGGCGATGCGGGTCATGCGACCGCCCCAGGCGGCGAAGCGCTCGGCCAGGGCGCACTCGGTCTCGATCGTCACCGCGTTGGCGACCAGCCGGCCGCCGGGCCTAAGTGCATCCCAGGCGGCCTCCAGCACAGCCTCGCCGCTGCCGCCGCCGCCGACGAAGACGGCGTCGGGCTGGGGCAGACCGGCCAGCGCTTCGGGCGCCTTGCCGGCCACCAGCTCCAGCCGCGGCACGCCCAGGGCTGCGGCGTTGCGCAGCGCGGTATCGCGGCGGGCCTCCTCCGGCTCGATGCCGATGGCGCGGTTGGCGGGATGGCACAGCAGCCACTCGATGGCGATGGAGCCGGAGCCGCAGCCGATGTCCCACAGCAGCTCGCCGGCCCGCGGCGCCAGGCTGGAGAGGCTGAGCGCGCGGATCTCGCGCTTGGTGAGCTGACCGTCGGTCTCGAAGCAGCCGTCCTCCAGGCCGCTCGTCAGCGGGATCACCCTGGCCTCGGGTGTGGCGGCCAGCTCGATGCCCAGCAGGTTCAGACGGTTGGCGTCGGGGATCCAGAAGTTCTTGGCGCGGGTCTGGCGCCAGCGCTCGGCCGGACCGCCCAGCGCCTCCAGCAGGTGGATCTGGCTGTCGCCGAAGCCGCGCCCAGTCAGGTAGGCCGCGACCTTGCCCGGCGTGGTCTCGTCGGCGCTCAAGACCAGCAGGCGCCGGCCGGGCTGCAAGTGCGGGGCCAGGGTCTCCAGCGGCCGGCCGCAGAGGGTGACGCAGGCCAGGTCCTGCAGGCTCCAGGCCAGGCGCGCCGCAGCCAGCGAGAAGGCCGAGGGTGCGGGCAGGCAGAGGATCTCCTCGGCCGGCACCGCCTGGGCCAGGCGCGCGCCGATGCCGTAGTGGAAGGGATCGCCGCTGGCCAGCACCACCACCGGCCGGCCGCGCTGGGTCAGGATCTCGGGCAGCGCCTGCTCCAGTGGCGAGGGCCAGGCCAGGCGTGCGCCCCGGATCAGGGTGTCGGCCAACGCCAGGTGGCGGCTGCCGCCGGCCACCAACTCGGCTCCGGCGATCAGGGTCTGGGCACGCGGGCTGAGGTCGGCGAGGCCGCCCTCGCCGATGCCGATCAGTGCCAGCCAGGGCTCGCTCATGCGCGCTCTCCCTGGGCTTGCGCGACGGCGGGTGCGGGCCGTAAGCAGGGGCGATGAAGATCCTGCTTCTCGGCGGCACCACCGAGGCCTCGGCGCTGGCACGACTGCTGGCCGGGGATGACCGTTTCGACGCCCTGCTCTCGCTGGCCGGCCGCACCCGGCACCCGGCGGCCGCGGCCCTGCCGACCCGCGTCGGCGGCTTCGGCGGCGTCGATGGCCTGACCGCATATCTGATGGAGCGCCGGGTCGACTGCCTGGTCGATGCGACCCATCCCTATGCCGCGCAGATCTCGGCCAACGCCGCCCGGGCCTCGGTGGCGGCGGGCGTGCCGCTGCTGGGGCTGCGCCGCCCGGCCTGGCCGCGGCTGGAGGGCGACCTCTGGCAGGAGGTGCCCGATGCCAAGGGTGCCGTCGCCGCCCTGGGCGAGCAGCCGCGCCGCGTCTTCCTGGCCATGGGACGGCTGGAGCTGCCGGCCTTCGCGGCCGCGCCGCAGCACCACTACCTGATCCGCAGCGTCGATCCTCCGGGCCGGCTGGAGCTGCCCAATACCGAGGTCATCACCGCGCGCGGCCCCTTCGAGGCCGCCGCCGAGGAGGCCCTGTTGCGCGATCATGCCATCGAGGTGCTGGTCTGCAAGAACTCCGGCGGCAGTGCCACCTACGGCAAGATCGAGGCGGCCCGCAAGCTGCGGATCCCGGTGATCATGCTGGCCCGGCCGGAGCTGCCGGGGGTCGAGAGCGTCGAGTCCGCGGAGGCCGCGCTCGCCTGGTTGACGGCCGCTCATGAGGCGCTCGCCCGCCGCGGGGTGTAGACCCAGGGCCGTCCCTCTGGCCGCTCGACCAGACGGGTCTCGGCGGTGCCGACCATCACCAGCGTGCGCATGTTGGCCCGCGCCGGCTCGGTCTCGGCCAGGGTGGTGACGGTGATCTCCTCGCGCCCGTCGCTGACCGCGGTGGCGAAGATCACCGGGGTCTCGCCGGGCAGGATCTCGGCCAGAACCTCGAAGGCGCGGCCGAGCTGCCAGGGCCGAGCCTTGGAGATGGGGTTGTAGAAGGAGAGCACGAAGCCCGCCGAGGCGGCGGCGCGCAGGCGTTTCTCCACCAGCTCCCAGGGCTTCAGGTTGTCGGAGAGCGAGATGGCGCAGAAGTCGTGCCCCAGCGGCGCACCGATGCGGGCGGCGGCCGCCTGCATCGCCGAGATGCCGGGCAGCACCGAGACCTCCAGGCCGCGCCAGGCCTCCGGCCCCGCTTCCAGCGCCTCGAAGACCGCCGCGGCCATGGCGAAGACGCCGGGATCCCCGGAGGAGACGACGCAGACCCGCCGCCCTGCCGCTGCCAGCTCGAGGGCATGGCGGGCGCGCTCCAGCTCCACCCGGTTGTCGCTCGCGTGGCGTGCCTGTCCGGCCCGCTCCGGCACGCGGTTCAGATAGGTCTCGTAGCCGATCAGGTCCTCGGCCTCGGCCAGCGCCGCGGTGACGGCGGGTGCGGTGAGGGCGGGATCGCCGGGGCCGAGCCCGACGACGATGAGGCTGCCGCTCACGGTGCGCGCCCTTGGCCCGGTACCAGGACCATGGAGAAGTAGGGCGCGCGGCCCTCTCCAACGTCGCACAGGGGGCGACGGACTTCCTCCTGGCAGGTGCCGCGCTCGACGTAGAGGGCGCGGTCGAGGTAGCCGGCGGCCGCCAGCACCCGGCGGACCTTGCCCAGGTTGCGGCCCAGCTTCATCACCACCAGCGCGTCGGCGCCCTCGATGCGCCGGGCCAGCTCTTCCTCGGGCAGGGTGCCGGGCACCACGGTCAGCACGTCGTCCCCGTAGGTCATCGGTAGGCCGGCCCTGGACCAGCAGCCGGACATGCCGGTGATCCCCGGCACCACCTCGATGGCATGGCGGCCGGTCAGACGGCGGTGGACATGCATGTAGGAGCCGTAGAACAGCGGGTCGCCCTCGCAGACCAGGGCGACGTCGCGGCCGCTCTCCAGCACCGCGGCCAGGCGTGCGGCGGACTCGTCGTAGAAGCGGCCCATGGACTCGGAATAGCGCGGATCGCTGACCGGAATCTCGGTGGTGACTGGGTATTCCAGGCGGATCTCCTCGGCGCCCGCCGGGATCAGACCCTCCAGGATGCTGCGGGCCACGCCTGGCCGATTGCGGGCGGCGAAGTAGGCAACCACCGGTGCCTGCTGTAGCAGGCGCAGCGCCTTCACCGTGAGCAACTCGGGATCGCCGGGGCCGACGCCCAGGCCGTAGAGGGTGGCGGCCATCACTCGCGCTCCTGCGCCAGGGCGTTCACTGCCGCGGCGGCCATGGCGCTGCCGCCCTTGCGCCCGGTCAGGACCACGTAGGGAGCGAGCCCGCTCTCGGCCAGGGCCTCCTTGGACTCGGCGGCACCGACGAAGCCGACCGGCATGCCGATCACGGCGGCCGGCCGCGGCCAGCCGCGCTGCAGCCCCTCCAGCAGGTGGAAGAGGGCGGTGGGCGCGTTGCCGATGGCGACCAGCGCGCCGGCCAGGCGCTCGCCCCAGAGCTCCAGCGCCGCTGCCGTGCGGGTGGTGCCCAGGCGCTTGGCCAGCGCCGGCACCTCCGGATCGTTCAGGGTGCAGAGCACCGGATTGTCGGCCGGTAGCCGGCTGCGGGTGACGCCGTGGGCCACCATCTGGGCGTCGCAGAGGATCGGCGCGCCGCCCTCCAGCGCCGCGCGGGCGCGCTCGCCGAAGTCGGGCGAGAAGCGCAGGTCCTGGGCGATCTCCGGCTGGCCGCAGGCATGGATCATGCGCACCGCCACGCGCTCCTCCCAGAAGGTAAGGCCTTCCAGCCGGCTCTCCTGGCGGATCATGGCGAAGGAACGGGCATAGATCTCCGCCCCGTCGCGGATATAGTCGTAGGAATCAGGCATGGCGTGCCAGGTCCAGAACCTCGTCTTGGGTAAGTCCGCGTCGCGCGGGCGGAGAATCGGCCCGGCCGTTGCGCACCAGGGCCCAGCCGGTCTCGGTTGCGACCAGGGTGAGTGCAGCCGGCCGCGGATTGGCACAGCCCTTGCTACAGCCGGAGACATGCAGTCCGCCGGCGGGTAGCGCCGTCTCGGCGGCCAAGCATCGTGCCAAGCTGCGGGTATCGGCAGCAGCCTCGCCACAGGCGCCGAGGCCGGGGCAGGCGGCCGCCGACAGCAGCGGGTTGCCGGGCGCGACGATGGCGCCTTGAGAGACCAGCGCCTCGGCCAAAGCCGACCAGTCGCGCGGTGCTACCCCGGCGATCGCCAGTGCCCGCCAGGGGGTGAGGCGCAGCTGCCCGTCACCCCACTGCTCGGCCAGCCAGGCCGCCGCGGCCAGCGCATCGGCGGTGAGCGCGCCGAAGGGCCAGACGGCCAGCGCTGCGACGCGCTCGCCGCGGCCATAGAGACCCGGCGACGGCGATTCGGCCCGCTGCGGCGCGCGCGGTTGCGCGGCCAAACCGACCCCGGCGCGCGCCAGCAGCGCGGCGGCGCCCTCGGACTCCAGCAGGCTACGCAGGCGGCGGAAGCGGCCGGCAGCGACCGCGACGAAGGCCTCGGCGAGGGCGATGGCGGTCGCGCCCATGGGCACTTCCGGCGGCAGGGTGAGGGTTAGGCTGTTGCCCAGCTCGATCCGGCGCTCGGCACAGCGTAGCGCGATGTCGGCGGAGATCCCGGTCAGCGGCAGCAGCCCGCCACCGTCCACCAGGAAGCCGAACTTGTCCGGCAGGGCGGCCAGAGCAGGCCGTTCGGCTAACGCTCTTTCCAGTTCCGAAACAAGTTCTTGCGGGTCTTCCTTGAGGTCCTCATCGAAGCCGATCAAGGGTGAGGCGATGATGTTGCGCCGGGCCTCCAGGGCCGGATCTGCGGCGGCCAGGCCCTGGTCCAGCACGAGCGTGGCGAAGGCCTCCAGATCGGCTTCCTGTAGGCCGCGGACCTGCAGGCCGGCCCGCTGGGTCAGTTCCAGCCGGCCGTTGCCCAGACGCGTCGACGCCGCGGCGATGGCACGCGCGGCCGCGGCGCTGAGCAGGCCGCGGCTCGGCTTGATGCGGGCGAGCCAGCCGTCGGCGGCCTGCATCGGCCGCAGCAGGCTGGGGCACCAGCCCTTTACCCGGCCCTTCACCCGGCTTTTCATCGGGCTGCTCATAGCTCAGGCTCCAGCAAGTCGGCGGCCACCGCATTGCGGCGCGGTTGCCAGAGCTGGCGGCGCAGCGCCTCGGCGAAGCGGCGGCGCATGGCCTCGCGTGCGGCCGGGTTGGCCTCGGCCAGGAAGGCCTCGACCCGCTCGTTGCCCAGGGTGGCCTCGTGCAGCAGGTCGAACTGGCGGCTGAGCGGCAGGCCGCTGGTGGCGGCGAAGGCGAAGAGGCTGTCCAGACTCTTCGCCATCTCCGCGCCGCCGCGGTAGCCGTGGCGCATCATGCCCTCGATCCAGACCGGGTTGGCGGCGCGGCCGCGCACCATGCGGGCCAGTTCCTCGCCCAGGGTCCGGGCCTGCGGCTTCTCGGGATCGGAAATGTCGGTGTGGTAGACCCGGCCGCGCTTGCCGAGCCGCTCCTGCGCCGCGGCGAAGCCGCCCTCAAAGGCGGCGAAGGCGCTGCTCTCCAACAGGTCGATCTCGCGGTGGTCCTGCAGGTGCACCAGCGCGTCCGAGGCGCCGACCCGTGCGGCGAAGTCGGCGCCGGCGGCGGCGCCTTCCAGGCCGGTGCCGTAGGCGTAAGCGGCCGCTGCCAGGTAGCTCTCGCCCAGCACAGCCCGGTTCTCCCAGGCGCCGCGGTCGATAAGCTGGGTGACGCCGGCCTCGTAGCTGCCGGGGGCGGCGCCGAAGATGCGCCAGGTGGCGCGGCGCCGCGCGGCCTCGTCCAGGCCGCGGCAGGCGGCGGCCAGCGGGTTCATGTCGTCGGCCTCGTCGCGCGCGGCGACCGCCTGGACGGCGCGGTCGAAGAGGTCGATCTGCGCCTGGAAGACGTCGCGGAAGAGGCCGGAGATGCGCAGGGTCACGTCGACCCGCGGCCGCTCCAGCCGGGCCAGCGGCAGCACCTCGAAGCCGCTGACGCGGTTGGAGCCCTGGTCCCACAGCGGCTCGGCCCCGATCAGCGCCAGCGCCATGGCCAGCTCGTCTCCGCCGGTGCGCATGGTGGCGCTGCCCCAGAGGTCGATGACCAGCGCACGCGGCCAGTCGCCCTCCTCCTGCAGGTGGCGTCGGATCAGTTCGTCGGCGGCGCGCTTGCCCAGCACCAGGGCGGAGCGGGTGGGCACCGCGCGAGGATCGACGGTGAAGAGGTTGCGCCCGGTCGGCAGCACGTCGGCGCGACCCCTGGTGGGAGCGCCGGCCGGCCCCGGCGGCACGAAGCGTCCGTCCAGCGCGGCCAGCAGCGACTGTGCCTCCTCGCGGGCGCTGGCGGCGATGCGGGCCAGTGCCTCGGCGCGGGTGAGGCCGGCATTGCCCTGCTCCAGCGCGGCGGCCAGGGCCTCGGCGCGTTCGCCCTCGGGCGGGCGGGCGAAGACGTGCAGGCCGTCGCGGATCTGCAGGTCCTTCACGTCGCAGAGGTAGGTGTCGAGGCGGGCCAGCGCCTCCTCGTCCGCCATGTCGCGGGTGACGCCGCACTCCTCGGTCAGGCCGGTCTCCTCGGCACGCCGGCGGATCTCCTGGCGCAGCAGGCCCATGCGGCGCTGGTCCAGGCCGTCGGCGGCGGCGTACTCGTCCACCAGACGCTCCAGCTCTGCCAGCGGCCCCTGGGCGCCGGCCGAGCGCAGCGGCGGGGTCAGGTGGCCCAGCACCACGGCCGAGAGGCGGCGCTTGGCGGCGGCGGCCTCGCCGGGGTTGTTGACGATGAAGGGGTAGATCACCGGCAGGGCACCGACCAGCACCTGGCTGGCGCAGCTCTCCGAGAGCGCGACCGCCTTGCCCGGCAGCCACTCCAGGGTGCCGTGGGTGCCCAGGTGGATCATCGCATGGATCGCCTCGGCCTGGCGGAGCCAGAGGTAGAAAGCGACATAGGCGTGGCGTGGTGGCTGGTCGGGGTCGTGGTAGCTGGTCTTGCGGTCCAGGCTGTCGCCGCGATCGGGCTGCAGCGCGATGGTCAGCCGGCCGTGCCGCAGCCAGCGGCCCAGGAAGGCGCCGTCGCGGAGCGCCGGATCCTCCTCCGGCGCGCCCCAGGCCGCTGTCACCGCGGCCCGGAAAGCCTCCGGCAGCTCGTCCCAAAACGCACGGTACTCTTCTAGGGATAAGAAGGGTTTACTGCCGCTTTCTTCCAGCGCTCCGGCAAGCGCCTCGGGCGATGGCGCTGCGGCTGGCACGTCATAGCCGGCGCCTGCGAGCAGGTCGGCGATCGCACCGCTGCTGGCCAGGGCGTCGAGGCCCACGGCATGGGCGATCTGGCCGCCGCCGCCAGGATAGTCGGAGAGCACCAGGGCCAGACGGCGTTCGGCCGCCGGGGTCTCGGCCAGCCGGCTCCAGGCCGCGGCGCGGCCGGCGACGGCGGCGATGCCGGCCGGATGGGGGCGGTGGCGGGTGACGCCGAACTCCAGGTCCGCGAGCGGCTCGCTCTTGGCCTTGAAGGAGACCGCGCCGGCGATGAGGCGGCCGTCCAGCTCCGGCAGCACCACCTGCATGGCCAGATCGCTGGCCGAGAGGCCGCGGTCGGAGCGGCGCCAGAGCGCCTCGTCGGAGCCGGCGAGGATGGCCTGCAGCACCGGCGCGCCGGCAGCCTCCAGCGGCGTGCCGGCGCTCTCGTCGTTCTGGGCGGAAAAGGCGGTGCAGTTCACCACCACCCTGGGGGCCGCGGCGCGCAGCAGGCCCGCGCACCAGGCCGCGGTCTCCGCCGTCTTCAGGCTGGCGACGAAGAGTGGCCAGACGTCGAAGCCCTCCGCCTCCAGCGCCTGGCAGAGCCCGTCGATCGGCGCCAGGTCGCCGGCCAGCAGGTAGGAGCGATAGAAGACCAGGGCGGCCAGCGGTCGCTCCGGGTTACGCCGGGCCAGGAGGTCCAGCTTGCAGACTGCGCCTTCGCCCGGACGGTAGTAGCCCTGCTGCGGCAGGGGCTGGGCAATCTCCGCCGGCTCGCTGCGTCGGCCGGCCAGGTAGGCGGAATAGTCCAGCAGTCGAGCCATGTTGTCCGCCCCGCCCTCCAGGAAGTAGCGGGAGAGCGTTTCTAGCTCGGCCGGCGGCAGGGTGGAGAGCTCGGTCAGGCGCGGATCGGGGCAGGCGTCGCCCGGCAGCAGGGCGAGCGGGATGCCTTGCTGCCGGCAGAGCCGCGACAGCTCCTCGGCGCCGTAGCGCCAGTAGTCCAGCCCGCCCAGGATGCGCAGCACCACCGCGCGCGAGCCCTGCACCGTCTTCTCCAGGTAGAGGTCGACCGACAGCGGGTGGCGCAGGCGCGCCAGGCTGGCGAGGCGCAGGCTGAGCCCTTGCGGCCGGCGGGCCTGCGCGACCGCGGCCAGGTCACTGTCGGTGAAGGAGAGGAACAGCAGGTCGGCCGGAGACTGCTCCAGGTCTACGGCCGGCTCGGCCTCGTCAAGGGATTGGGTCTCGCGGACCAGGAGATGCATGGCGCATCATCCCGCCAGGGCCTGGGCGATGGCGGTCTTGTCCATGTCGCTGCGGCCGATGATGACCAGGCGACTGCCGCGTGTCTCGTCCGGCTTCCAGGGCCGGTCATAGTGGTGGCGGAAGCGCTTGCCGACCCCATGCAGCAGCAGCCGCAGGGGCTTTCCCGTGACCGAGAGGAAGCCTTTTATCCGAAGGATATCATGGGCCTCGACCACATCCTTCAGGCGCTCTAGCAGCGCATCGGGGGCGGCCTGCTCGGGTAGCTCCAGGACGAAGCTGTCGAAGTCGTCGTGCTCGTGATCGTCTAGGCCGTCGTGGTGCGAGGGCCTGGCGTCGAGGTCGTCCTCGGCCGCGGCTCCCAGGCCCAGCAACACCGCCGGGTCGACCGCGCCGTCACGGGCGTTCACCACCTTCACCGCGCGCGGCAGGCTGGCGGCGACCTCGCGCGAGACCCGGCTGAGCCCTTCAGCGTCCATCAGGTCGCTCTTGTTCACGATCACCAGGTCGGCGGCGGAGAGCTGGTCCTCGTAGACCTCCTCCAGCGGGTTGTCGTGGTCCAGCGATTCGTCGGCCAGGCGCTGCTGCTCGACCAGCGCCGGGTCGTCGGCGAAGCGGCCCTCGGCCACCGCCGGGCCGTCCACCACCGCGATCACCCCGTCGACGGTCAAGCGAGAGCGCAGCGAGGGCCAGTCGAAGGCCTTCAGCAGCGGCTTGGGCAGCGCCAGGCCGGAGGTCTCGATCAGGATGTGCTCGGGCGGCTCGGCGCGGCCGGCCAGGGCCTCCATGGTCGGCACGAAGTCGTCGGCGACGGTGCAGCAGAGACAGCCGTTGGACAGTTCGACGATGTCCTCTTCGCCGCAGCTTTCGATGCCGCAGCCTTTCAAGATCTCGCCGTCGATACCCAGACTGCCGAACTCGTTGACGATGACGGCGACCCGCCGGCCGCCGGCGTTCTCCAGCACGTGGCGCACCAGGGTGGTCTTGCCGGCGCCCAGGAAGCCGGTGATGACGGTGGTTGGGATCTTGCTTGCGGCGGTCATGCAGCCTCGCCTCTCTCGGCCCGTTTCGGCCGGTCCAAAGGGGGAATTCGCGCCAGGGTCTTGCGCCGCAGGCTCTCCGGTCGCTCGCGCCAGGGCACCTGGCCGTTGTCGCTGCCGTGGAAACGGCGCGTGTAATCCAAGAGCGCCGGCCCGTCGGTCTCCGGGTCCAGGTCGCAGAGCACGTAGGTCCACTTGCCGGGGGCCGCCATCACCGCGGTGCAGGCGCGCTTGCAGCCAGAGAGGCAGCGCACCTCTTCGACCGCGATGCCGGCCTCGGCCAGCGCGTCGGCCTCGGCCTCGATCTGCCGGAGGAAGCGCGCACCGTCGCGCTCGCTCTCCGCCACCTCGTGGGTGGGATCTCGCCTGCAGGTGACGCAGACTCGCAGGACCGTCGGTTCCATAGAAAATCCAGTCGCTTACAAAAAACATCGGGCCGCGGGGGCGACCTGCCCGCCGCGGCCCGAGGATTGCTTAGCCGAAAACGGGCAGGCTCGTCACCAGAGCGGCAGACTCCATGCCGCTGAAGACGGCGCTCTCAACGCCCTCCAGGAAGTAGGTGAGGCCGATGCCGGCGACCACACCGCCGGCGACCCGCACCCCGATCGGGGTCGCGGCAACCTCCTTGCCGGCAACCGCGCGGGCGATGCCGAAGGCGGCCAGGGCGATGGCGTACTGCACGCCGACCAGGCCGATGATGTAGGCGACCAGCGGGGTCGGCTCGGCGCCGATGATCGACTCGGCGAAGGCGAAGCCGTGGAACAGGCCGGCCACCGCGAAGAGGCCGCCAAGGACCGCCGGCGAAAGGCTCTGGCCGCGTGCGACCAGCAGGCCCAGCACCAGGACGGAGATGGCGATGACCCATTCGGCCGCCGGCAGGATCACGCCGCCGATGTGCAGCAGCAGGCCGGCCGCCATGGCGAGCAGGTAGGCTAGCGGCAGCAGCATGGAGATGCGGGTGCGCAGGCCGGCGGCGATCAGGCCGACGGCGATGACGAAGGCCAGATGGTCGAAGCCCAGCAGGGGATGGCCGACGCCGGACAGCAGGCCGTCCATGAAGGAGGCCGGCAGGGCACCGCCCATGACATGGTGGGCGAAGGCCGATCCGGCAAAGAGAGGTACCGCAGCCACGGAAAGAGCGAGAGCGCGCAGGAGCATAGTCACAAGTTCCCTAGAACAAGCCTCAACCTGTCCTCGCAAGGGAACATCTCGACCTTGGTCGAGCAGGTTTGCCGGACCGAAGGGCTTCGTCTGAGACACCCCGCTCAGATCGCTCCCGCGAGAACGCGTATGACGGCAGGTCTCCTGGCTCGCGGCTCACTGCTGGCTGTCTCCTTCCCAAGCCCTGCCGTCTCGTGACAGGCCTCAGTGGTTCCCGACATCCAGCTCACCGCTCACAGTTGCGGGGGCAGCTGCGGCTTTCGACGACGGTCGGTCCGTCCCCGTCACCACATTCCCTTTTCACCCGGCCGGTGGTACCGGCGCGGGACCGTCGAGGTTATTCTTGACGGTCGAAGTGGGTTGCTGTCAATCGCGCTGACGACCTTCTCTGTCCCGGTCGCGCGCAAAGGGGAGCGCTTTCGTCTTGACCTATCCGCAGGTGACCCTGGTTCTGGGTGGCGTCCGTTCGGGCAAGAGCCGCCATGCCGAAGCCCTGATCACGGCCCTGCCGCCGCCCTGGACCTACGTCGCCACCGCGGAGGCGCGCGACGAGGAGATGCGTCAGCGCATCGCGCTGCACAGGGAGCGCCGCGGCGCCGGCTGGCGCACCCTGGAGGCGCCGCTGGCGCTGGCCCAGGCGATGGGGCGCGCGCCCTCCAGCCAGCCCTTGCTGGTCGACTGCCTGACCCTCTGGCTCACCAACCTGCTGCTGACCGAGGCCGACCTGGAGGTTGAGGTGGCGGCGCTGGAGGCGGCGCTCGCCAAGCGCAGCGCGCTGACGGTGCTGGTCGGCAACGAGGTCGGTCTCGGCATCGTGCCGGAGAACGCGCTGGCGCGCCGCTTCCGCGACGAGGCCGGCCGCCTGCACCAGCGCCTTGCCGCCGGGGCGGGTGCCGTGGTCTTCATGGTCGCCGGCCTGCCGATGAGCGTGAAGGAGAGAACCCCGTGACCGAGAGTGACGAGAGCGCCCGCCACAAGGCCAAGATGGCCAAGCGCAAGGCGGTGCAGGACGCGGAGGTGGCCGGTAAGACCCTGGAGAAGGGCCTGCTGATCGTCCACACCGGCCCCGGCAAGGGTAAGTCGACCGCGGCCTTCGGCCTGGCGCTACGGATGCTGGGCCGCGGCGGCCGGGTCGGCGTGGTGCAGTTCATCAAGGGCGCCTGGGACACCGGCGAGGCCAAGGCGCTGAAGGCCTTCGGCGATCAGGTGAGCTGGCACGCCATGGGCGAGGGCTTCACCTGGGAGACGCAGGACAAGGCGCGCGACATCGCCGCCTGCAAGGCCGCCTGGGAGCAGGCCAAGGCCTTGATGGCAGAGCCCGACCTGCGGCTCTTGATCCTGGACGAGCTCAACATCGCCTTGCGTTACGAGTACCTGGATCTGGATGAAGTGGTGGCGACCTTGGCCGCGCGCCGGCCGGACCTGCACGTCGTGGTCACCGGCCGCAACGCCAAGGAACCGCTGATCGAGGCCGCCGACTTGGTGACCGAGATGAGCCTGGTGAAGCACCATTTCAAAGCCGGCGTGAAGGCCCAGGAAGGAATCGAGTTCTGAGAGAGGCGGGCAGGGCTATGGGCCGTGCGATCATGCTGCAAGGGACCGGTTCCAACGTCGGCAAGTCGCTGCTGGTCGCTGGTCTCTGTCGGTTGGCCCGGCAGCGCGGCCTTTCGGTCGTGCCCTTCAAGCCGCAGAACATGTCGAACAACGCGGCGGTCACCCCCGACGGCGGCGAGATCGGCCGGGCGCAGGCGCTGCAGGCCCGCGCCGCCGGCCTGGCGCCCAGCGTCGACATGAACCCGGTGCTGCTGAAGCCGCAGAGCGAGATCGGTGCGCAGCTCGTCCTGCGCGGGCGGGTCGCCGGTACCGCCCAGGCACGCGACTACCAGTCCCGCAAGGCCGCCCTGCTGCCGACAGTGCTGGAGAGCTTCGAGCGGCTGCGGGCGACCCACGACCTGGTGATCGTGGAGGGGGCCGGCAGCGCGTCGGAGATCAACCTGCGCGCCGGCGACATCGCCAACATGGGCTTCGCGCGTGCCGCCGGGGTGCCGGTGGTGCTGGTTGGCGACATCGACCGCGGCGGGGTGATCGCCAGCCTGGTCGGCACCAAGACGGTGCTGGACCCGGCCGATGCGGCGATGATCCGCGGCTTCCTGGTGAACCGTATGCGCGGCGATCCGACCCTGTTCGAAGAGGGCATGGCGGCGATCGCCCGGATGACCGGCTGGCAGGCGCTGGGGCTGGTGCCCTTCTTCCCGGAGGCCGCGCGCCTGCCGGCCGAGGACGCGCTCGACCTGGCAGAGCACGGCGGCGCGCTGCGGCGGCCGGGCGGGGTCCGGATCGCGGTGCCGCTGCTGCCGCGGATCAGCAACTTCGACGATCTCGACCCGCTGGCCGGCGAGCCCGGCGTAGACCTGCTGCTGCTGCGCCCCGGCCAGGCACTGCCGGGCGACATCGACTTGGTGATCCTGCCGGGCTCCAAGGCGACCATTGCCGACCTGGCGGCGCTCCGGGCCGAGGGCTGGGACCAGGACCTGGCGGCGCACCGCCGGCGTGGCGGCCGCATCCTGGGGCTCTGCGGCGGCTATCAGATGCTCGGCCGGACCATTGCCGACCCGGACGGCGTCGAGGGACCGCCGGCCGAGGTGGCGGGCCTGGGACTGCTGCAGGTCAAGACCCATCTGGCCGGCGACAAGCACCTGGTCGAGGTGGCCGGCCACAGCCTGCCCGACGAGATACCCTTCCGCGGCTACGAGATGCACATCGGCCGCACCGAGGGGCCTGACCGGTCCCGCCCCTTGCTGCGGCTGGAGGATGGCCGGCTGGATGGCGCCACCTCGGCCGACGGGCTGGTCGCCGGCAGCTATGCCCACGGCCTCTTCGCCGACGATCGCCAGCGCGCGGCCTGGCTGGCGCGGCTCGGCGCGGCGCCGAGCGCTTACAACCACGAGGCCCGCGTCGAGGCGGCGCTGGACGCTCTGGCCGCACACCTGGAGGCCCATGTCGACTGTGAGGCGCTGTTCGGCCTCACAGGCTGACGGCGAGCAGCAGCAGGGCGACGGCACCGACCTGGACGGCCGCAGCGGCCCGGTAGAGGCGGAGGGCGCGGCGGATGTCTGCGGCTTCGGCCTCGGCGCGGCCGCTGCCCATCCAGGCATCCGCCACCACCTCGTCGCCATAGCGGCGCGGGCCGGCCAGGCGCAGGCCCAGTGCGCCGGCGAAGGCAGCCTCCGGCCAGCCGGCGTTGGGCGAGCGGTGCTTGCCTGCATCCCGGCGGACGGCGCGCCAGGCGGCCGCCGGATCGCAGCCGGGCAGGAACAGGGCGGCGAGCAGGATCCAGACCACGCTGAGCCGCGAGGCCGGCAGGTTCAGGACGTCGTCCAGGCGGGCCGAGGCCCAGCCGAAGGCCCGGTAGCGCGCGCTCCTGTGGCCGATCATCGAGTCGGCGGTGTTGACCGCCTTGTAGGCGGCGCAGCCGGGGAGGCCGCCCAGGGCGCAGTAGAGCGCCGGTGCCACCACGCCGTCGGAGAAGTTCTCGGCCAGGCTCTCGATCGCTGCGCGGGCGACGGCCACCTGGTCGAGGCTCGCGGGATCGCGGCCGACGATGTTGGAGACGGTCTTGCGCCCGGCCTCCAGTCCGTCGCGCTCCAGCGCCTCGGCCACGGCGGCGACGTGACGGTCCAGGCTGCGCTGAGCGAAGAGGCTGCTGGTCAGCAGGGCCAGGAAGACCAGGCCCAGTGGCCAGACCAGGTCTGCCAAAGCCGCCTGCAGCAGCCAGCAGGGAACCAGGCTTGCGGCCAGGATCAGGGCCAGGCTGGCCAGCCCGGCAAGGCGCCGGGTGGAGTCGGTGTAGCGCTCGCGGTTGACAGTTCGCTCCAGGCGCGCGATCAGGGCACCGATCCAGACCACCGGATGGCGGAGGCGCGTGAAGAGGCGGTCGGGATAGCCGACCAGGGCCTCGATCGCCAGCGCGAGCAGGAGAAGGCTCAGGCTCTGGTCCAGGATGGCTGTTCTCCGCTCTGTTGCCGGTCTCTGGTCCGGTCTCTGGGGGAAAGGGCGCTTGCCCTCGCGGGTGAAGGTGCCGACATTAGGACGACAGCGTGCCAGGCGGAAAGGGAGCAGGATGACGGCTGGAACAGAGGCCTTTCTCGATCAGGTAGCCTTCGATGAACGCGGCCTGGTGCCGGCGATCGCGCAGGACGCCAAGAGCGGCGAGGTGCTGATGATGGCCTGGATGAATGCCGAGTCGCTGCGCGAGACCCTGGCGAACGGCCGGGTCTGCTACTGGTCGCGGTCCCGCCGGCAGCTCTGGCGCAAGGGCGAGTCCTCTGGCCACGTGCAGAGCCTGGTCGAGGCGCGGCTCGACTGCGACGGTGACTGCCTGCTGCTGCTGGTCGAGCAGGTGGGGCCCGCCTGCCACACCAACCGCCCGAACTGCTTCTACCGGGCGCTGCGCGACGGAGCCCTGGTGGAGATCAGCCAGCCGATGGAGACCGCCTGATGCCGGACGATCAGGGAACCGCCAATCTGAGCGAGGGCTTCGCCGAGGTGCAGGAGGCCTTCGAGCTCCTGCCAGACTGGGAAGAGAAGTACCGCTACGTGATCGAGCTGGGGCGCGGCCTGCCCGCGTTCAGCGCTGAGGAGCGCACGGCCGAGAACAAGGTCGAGGGTTGCGTCAGCCAGGTCTGGCTGGTGGCCGAGCGCGGAACCGACCGGCATCTGCACTTCCGCGCCGACAGCGACGCCCACATCGTGCGCGGCCTGCTGGCCATCCTGCTGCGGCTCTACGACGGCCGCAGCCCCGAAGAGATCCTGGCCGTCGATGCGCGCGGCCTGCTGGGCGGCCTCGACCTGGAAGGCCACCTCTCGCCCAGCCGGACCAACGGCCTCTTCGCCATGGTGCAGCGGATCCGTGCCCTGGCTGCGGCCGCAGGCTAGTCGCGGGGCGATGAAGACCGGGAGCGAAGCCAAGCAAAGAGGGGACGAGGCCTCGTTCGGACGGCTCGCCCCGCTCACGCGACGCGGTCTCTTGGCGGGCGCGGCCGGCCTCGGATTCGCCGCCGCAGGGGCAAGCGCCGGCGAGGTTCCGGCACGGCGCTTCTTCCGCATCGCCTCCGGCTCGACCGCGGGGCTCTACTATCCGCTGGCCAGCCTGATCGCCTCTGCGATCAGCAACCCGACCGACGGCCGCGGTTGCGATATGGAGGACGTCTGCGGCGTGCCCGGCCTGGTCGCCGTCGCCCAGACCAGCGCCGGCTCCTACCAGAACCTGCAGCTCCTGCTTTCCCGCCAGGTCGAATCGGCCTTCTGCCAGGCGGATCTGGCGCAGCGCTGCGCCGAAGGAGAGCTCGACGGCCTGCCGCAGGAGCTGGGACGGCGCCTGCGCGCCATCGCCTACCTCTTCCCGGAGTACCTGCAGCTCGTGGTCCGGCGCGGGGCCGGCATTCGCATCCTGGCCGACCTGACCGGCAAGCGCGTGTCGCTTGGGGCCATGGGGTCGGGCACCCAGCGCGATTCCGCGGCGGTGCTGCGGGCCTTCGGCGTCAACGACGCGACGGTCCAGGTGAAGAGCCTGTCCGACGTGGCCGCGGCCCAGGCGGTCCGCGATGGGACCTTGGATGCCTTCCTCTTGATCGGTGGTGTGCCGGCTAACGCGATCCGGTCGCTCGCCAGCGACTACCTGATCGAGCTGCTGCCCTTCGAGGGGGTGGCCGCGCACCGCGTCGAGGAGATGCGGCCGCCCTTCCGCACCGCGACCATCCAGTCGGGCCTCTACGACCATATCCCGCTGACGCCGACCCTGTCGGTCGGTGCGCTCTGGCTGGTCGCCGAGGACCTGCCCGCCGATCTGGTCTACGAGATCACCCGCTCGCTCTGGAGCGAGGCTTCGGAGGCCTACATGGCCGAGAACGCGCCACCGCTGGCGCCACGCGTCTCCTTGCAGACGGCACTGACCGATATCGGGATGCCGCCGCTGCACCCGGGTGCTGCCCTCTACTATCAGGAAATCGACCTGCTGAAGGGTTAGCGCAGAACTGCGCTCCTACATCGTTGTCGATAGGCGCCGGGATCCACCTCCGATCAGAGGGGCGGGACCTGCAACCTATGCGTGGCTGGTCTGCGTCATTCCGTTATATCGACAATTACGATATATCTTGATTCCCGATATAACGGGAATTATCTTGATTGGCATGAGAATGAAGTACGAAAACCCCAACGGCCCCGCGGAGCGTCATCGCCACCGCGGCAGGCATCACCATCATCAACACGAACGTCATGGCGGCCGGCACGGCGGCCGTCTCTTCAGCTACGGCGAGCTTCGCCTGCTGCTGCTGGCCATGATCGCCGAGCGGCCGCGGCACGGCTACGAGCTGATCAAGGAGATCGAGGAGCGCTTCTCCGGCACCTACAGCCCCAGCCCCGGCGTCATCTATCCGACCCTGGCCTGGCTGGACGACATGGGCTACGCCGCGGTGGAGACGGCGGAGGGGTCGCGCAAGCGCTACCGCCTGACCCCGGAGGGCGAGGCCTTCTTGCAGGCCAACCGCGATGCGGCTGAGGAGCTGCGCACCCGCAAAGCCATCTCGCTCGACCAGGAGGCCCTGGTGCCGGTCTTCCAGGCTATGGACAGGCTCAAGGAGGCGCTGGGCAAGCGCCTGCGGCAGGGACCGGTCGACCAGGCGACGGCCGAGCGCATCGCGAGCACCCTGACGGCGGCGGCCGAGAGCCTGGAGGAGGGCCGATGAGCGACTCCGACCAGCAGACGACGGAGCGGCCGTCGACGGCCAAGGCAGAGGTCCGTACCGACAAGGCTAGCCGCTATCTGCAGCAGCTTTGCAAGCACTTCGCCCATCGCTGCGAGGTCGCCTTCGACGCGCAGTCGGGCAGCATCACCCTGCCGCTGGGCGTCTGTAGCTTGGAGGCCGGCGAGGGCGTGCTCCGCCTCGCCGTCACCGCCGGCGACGCCGCGCAGCGCGACCAGTTGGAGGACGTGATCGCGCGCCACCTGCTGCGCTTCGCCTTCCGCGAAGAGCTGGAGGTGGTGTGGGACTAGGGCGGCACCGACCCCACTTACCAGTCCAACTAGACCTGGATCGCGGACCCTTTCGGTCCGCGATCGGCGTCTCAAGCGATGCGGTGCGGCGGCTTCTTGCCGGCGAAATAGGCGTCGAGATTGTCGAGGCAGCGGAAGCCCATGGCGTTGCGGATCTCGACCGCGCCGCTGCCCATGTGCGGCAGCAGATAGGTATTGGGCAGGTCGAAGTAGTCCGGATTGACCTTCGGTTCGCCACGGAACACATCCAGGCCAGCTGCCCGCACCCGGCCGGAGCGCAGGGCGGTGATCAGGGCGTCGTCGTCCACCAGGTTGCCACGCGCGGTGTTGACCACGATGGCCCCTGGGGGCAGCAGCTCGATCCGCTCGGCATTCAGGAAGTTCTCGGTCTCCGCCGTGGCCGGTGCGTTCAGCGACAGCACCTGACTGACCCGCAGCAGGTCCTCGGGGGTCTCGTGGAAGACTGCGCCCTCTTCCAGCTCGGGCGTCAGGCGGCTGCGGTTGTGGTAGTGGATCTCCATGCCGAATGCGCGCGCCCGCGTCGCCACGGCCCGGCCGATCCGGCCCATGCCCAGCACGCCCAGGCGTTTGCCGCCGAGGTGCACGCCCATCAACTGCACCGGCGTCCAGCCGCTCCACTCGCCGCGCCGCAGCATCTGCTGGCCTTCCCAGGCGCGCCGGGCTGCCCCCAACATGCAGAGCAAGGTGATGTCCGCCGTGGCGTCGCTCAGCACGTCGGGGGTATTGGTGACAATCAGCCCGCGGGCCTTGGCGGCCGGGATGTCGATGTGGTCGTAGCCGACGGAGAAGGTCGCGGCGATGCGCACCTCCGGCGGCAGTGCCTCGATCACCGCCATGGTCAGCGGCGCTCCGGGGGCGGTGAGAATGGCATCCATGCCGGCCGCGCGCTTGGCCAGTTCCGTCGCGGCCCAGTCGGCATCCTCCTGGTTGCTGGTGACCTCGTAGCTGGCCTCGGCCCGGGCCAGCACGTCGTCCGGCATGGGGCGGGTGATCAGTAGTCGGGGTGCCAAGACCGTTCCCTCTCTTCCATTTTCTTCGCTTGTTGCCTTTTGCCAACGCTCGCGGGGCAAAGTGCTGACTTACTTGCCACTCGCCCCACTCTCGCCACCTTGCTTGGGTCATTGCAAGGACTGCAGGCAGGGCGCTGCTGGCCCCCGCTTGTTGCTGCGCCGCAGCATCTCTAGTTTAATACGCAGTCTTTGCCGGAGAGCGCCGACTATGTCCCTGGTCCGTTTCCTGTCCCTGATCGCTGTTGTCTGCTGCTGCTGCGGTGCGGCGCAAGCACAGGTGATTCCGCACAAGGCGGTCTATCGTCTGACCTTGTCGTCCGTTGCCGGCTCCAACGCCGTTTCGGCAGCGAGCGGCCGGATGGTGATGAACTGGACCGACGTCTGCGACGGCTGGGCCACGGACCTGGACTTGAGGGTGCGTCTATTCGCCCCTGAGGGAGAGGAGCTGCGCTTCGGCTCCGCAGTCTCCTCCTGGGAGGCGAAGGACGGCCGGGTCTTGCGCTTCCAGGTGAAGGACCGCTCCACCTACTTCCCCTCCAGCGATAGGCGCGGGCGTGCCGTGCTGGATCAGACCGGGGCCGGCAAGGCCTATTTCAGCGAACCGAAGGACCTGACGATCGAGCTGCCCAAGGGGACGCTCTTCCCCACCGCGCATTCGCTGGCGGTGCTGAAGGCGGCGAAGGCGGGGCAGCATCTTCTGGTGGCGCCGATCTTCGATGGGTCGGAGGAGGGGCCGGACTCTCTGGTGCAGGCCTCGGCCGCGATCTTCGGACCCTTCCAGGACGAGGAGGCGCGCATCGCCTCGCTCGCCGATGTACCCTACTACAAGATCAGCCTGGCCTTCTTCCTGGCCAGCGACCCGGAACCTCTGCCGGCGCACGAGGTGTCGCTCAGGCTCTACGTGAATGGCGTGGTGGACCGGCAGCTCTTCGACTACGGCGACTTCGTGCTGGCCGCGGACATCGCCGAGCTGACCTATCACCCCGATCCCGGCTGCTGAGTCGGCCACAACGCGGCGTTCAGTCGGGAAACTCCATCCAGCGGCGGTCGAAGACCCGGAATCCGGCGCGCTCGTAGGTCTTGATCGCGGCGGGGTGATCGTTGGTGTCGCTGTGCAGCCAGAGCCGCCGCGGCTGCTGCGCCCAGAGGGCGCGCAATGCGACGTCGAGGAAATAGGCCCCCAGACCTCTGCCTTGCACGCCGGGGACCAGGCCGAAGTTGGTTATCTCGATCTCGCCCTCCGCTCCGGCGAGCGCTTCCAGCAGGCCGGACTGGCGCGGACCCAGGTACAGGACGAAGAGGTAGCTCGCGTCGCTCTGCAGCAGGGCGCTCAGCGCGTCCGGCGGCATGCGCAGCCGCTCGTCCCACTGCACCGGATCGCCGACCTCACGGTAGAGCGCCAGGAAAGCGTCAGGGGAGAGCGCCTCTTCCCGGACGTGAGCGGTGGGGTCAGGCGCCGGAAGGGGATCGCCCGCCGGCGCCTGACCTTGCTCCATGAAGGTTGTCAGCAGCCGGACCATGGTGCAGCTCGACTGTCTCGCCCTCCCAACGACTATCGAGCAGCGCGCGCGGACGAGCGCTGTCGGCCCTCGACCCGGGCGATTCGGAGTACGTTGGTGGCGCCCGGCGTGCCGAAGGGGACGCCAGCGGTGACCACCAGCTTCACCCCCGGCTTGGCGAAGTCGAACTCCAGCGCGATCTGGCCGGCCTTGTTCACCATCTCCTGGAAGCTGTGGACGTCGCCGGTGAGGACGCAGTGTGCGCCCCAGAGCAAGGCCAGGCTGCGCGCGGTCGCCTGGTTCTCGGTCAGCACCAGCAGCGGCACGTTCGGGCGCTCGCGCGCGGCCCGCTTGGCGGTCGAGCCCGAGGTCGTGTAGCAGACGATGGCACCGGCGCCGATGGTCTCCGCCACCTGGGCAGCGGCATGGGAGATGGCATCGGGTCCGGTCGCCTCCGGCTCGATCCGCAGCGCATGCACGATCGACTTGAAGAACTGGTCGCGTTCGGTTGCGCGGATGGTCTTGGCCATCATGGTCACCGCCTCGACCGGGTACTTGCCGGCCGCAGACTCGGCCGACAGCATCACCGCGTCGGCACCGTCGTAGACTGCGGTCGCCACGTCGGAGACCTCGGCGCGGGTCGGCGTGGGTGAGGTCACCATGGATTCCAGCATCTGCGTGGCCACGATCACCGGCTTGCCCATCTGCCGGCACTTGCGCACGATTTCCTTCTGCCAGCGCGGCACGACCTGTAGCGGCATCTCCACCCCCAGATCGCCGCGCGCGACCATGATGGCGTCCGATAGCTCGATCAGCTCGTCCAGGTGTTCCAGCGCCGCCGGCTTCTCGATCTTGCTGAGCAGGGCGGCCCGGCCCTGGATCAGACGGCGAGCCTCGGCCACGTCCTCGGGGCGCTGCACGAAGGAGAGCGCGATCCAGTCCACGCCGATGTCCAGCGCGTAGGTGAGGTCGGAGCGGTCCTTCTCGGTCAGGGGCGAGATCGGCAAGATCGCACCCGGTACGTTTACGCCCTTGCGATCGCTGAGCGCGCTGCCGACAAGGACCTTGCAGTCGGCGAAGTCCGGGCCGTGCTTCAGCACCTTGAGGCTGACCTTTCCGTCGTCGAGCAGCAGGATCTGGCCTTCGTCCAGGGCGGCGAAGATCTCGGGATGCGGCAGCGGAACCCGGCTTGCGTCTCCCGGCTGGTCGGACATGTCCAGGCGGAAGTCCTGGCCGGTCTTCAGCTCCACCTTGCCCTCGGCGAAGCGGCCAAGGCGAAGCTTGGGGCCCTGGAGGTCGGCGAGCACGCCGATCGGGCGTTCCACCTCTTCTTCCAGCTTGCGGATGATCTCGATCCGCTCCTTCTGCTCGGCCTGCTCGCCGTGCGAAAAGTTGAGCCGGAAGACATCGGCGCCGGCGAGGAAGAGCGCCCGGATCTTGGCGGGCGTCGAACTGGCCGGTCCCAGAGTCGCAACGATCTTCGCCATTCTGTGGCGGCGCATGGCTTGCCCCTCTCTCGGTGCTGCGCTTGCGGTCACGCGTTCTATGGAGGTGACGCAGTCTAGCGATCCTGGATGGAAATCCTATGACGAAGTCGAGTCGTCCCGCGCTTCGTCCAACAGCAGGCTGAGCAGGAAGCCGGAGGCCAGGAAGACCAGCAGGACCGAGAGCGAGGACTGGAAGTTGTCGGCGCTGTAGACTCGTGCGCCCTCGAAACTCTCGCCGCTCCAGCCCAGATCCAGCAGCCAGCCGATCAGCGGCTGGAAGATGGCGCCGGTGGCCGTGGTCGCACCGTTGACGAAGCCGAAGGTCGCGCCGAGTTCGCTTGGTGCGTTGTAGCCGCGAACCAGGGCGTAGGCGACCGACATGCAGCCACAGGAGGCCCCGG
Source organism: Rhodospirillaceae bacterium N.6G (assembly GCA_046233115.1). Lineage (GTDB taxonomy): Bacteria > Pseudomonadota > Alphaproteobacteria > Kiloniellales > JACOMY01 > JACOMY01. The sequence goes on from JBJXHM010000008.1 coordinate 103,651, forward strand.
TGATGAGGAAGAGGGCCCAGAGCAGCGGTTGCGGCAGCCAGGGCAGGTAGAGCAGCGCGGACAGCGCCAGCAGTGCCACCAGAGAGCCGCCCTGGAACACCACCCTGCGCCGGCGCAAGCGGTCGGAGAGCCAGCCGGCCAGCGGCGAGCCGAGGGCCCAGCCGACCAGCAGGAGCGAGGCCACCGCGCCTGCGCCCGGCCGGTCGTAGCCCTTGGTCTGCATCAGCCAGGCCACGCCCCAGAAGCCGGCGAAGGCCAGCAGCGGTGCCGTCATCGCCGCACACATCCAGGCGGTGATGAGGTTCTGCTTGCGGCCGAGGACCGCGAGCAGGCTGCCGATCAGCCCGCCGAGGCCCTGGCCTGCCGCCTTGGCCGGGCGCGGTCCCGGTGGGAAGTCGCGCACCACCAGCCAGATCAGGGCTGCCAGCACCAGCCCGACGAAGCCGGAGGCGGCGAGCGAATCGCGCCAGCCGACCGCCTCGACCAGGGTGGCCAGCGGCGCCTGGGCGAGGAAGCCGCCGATCATGCCCGACATCATCAGCAGGCCCGTGACCTGCGCGAAGCGGCCGGCCGGCAGCCAGCGCGCCGCCAGGGTCATGGCGCAGACGAAGGAGAAGCCGGCGCCGAAGCCGACCAGGGCCCGGGCGAGGTGGGCCAGGCTGGAATCGACGGACCAGGCGAACAGCAGCGTCGCCGTCGCGCAGACGACGGCGCCGAGGAACAGCAGGCTACGCGGTCCGAAGCGGTCGACCATCAGCCCGACCGGGATCTGCAGCGAGGCGTAGGTGTAGAAGTAGAGGGCGGAGAGGTTGCCGACCGTCGCGCCGGTCAGGTGGAACTCGGCCATCAGGTGGTCGTGCATGACGCTGGGGGCGACGCGCTGGAAGAAACCGTAGAGGAAGAAGAGGGCGCCCAGCCCCCACACCAGCCAGGGCAGCCAGGCTGCGATCTCCCCACTCTGCCTCGTCTCGTCGCTTGCGGTCATGCCGTCCTGCCTCTGCCCTCGTGTCGAGTGAGGCGGTCGGCGACCGCTGCGGTCAAGGCGACTTTTCGCGCGACAGCCTTGCGGAGCGGCCCTTGCGTGCGGGTCTCTCTTGCCGTCAGATCATCAATTGCCGGATGGGCCGCAGAGCCTTGCAGCGATTGAACAATGCCGGTTGGGGAAGGAAGGGTCCGTTCGATGTCCGACGCCGTGCCACTGGACGCCGGAACGCCCAGGGGCGATGCACTGGCAGGCGCCCTGTTGGTCCTGGCGGCGGGACTCTGCTTCTCGATGGCCGGCCTCTTCATGCGCTGGATGGAGCAGGCCGATCCCTGGCAGGTGCTGGTCTACCGTTCGCTCTCGACCTTGATCTTTGTGCTGGTCGCCCTGGCCTGGCGCAGCGGCGGCTCGCCGGTGCCGGCGATACGGGCGCTGGGCTGGACGGGGCTGTTGGCCGGCACCGGGCTCGCAGTGGCGATGATGCTCTTCATCGTCGCGATCACGCTGACCACGGTCTTCAACACCGTCATGATGATCTGCATCGCGCCGCTGTTGGCGGCCCTGCTGGGGCGCCTGGTGCTGGGCGAGGCGGTGCGGCGCCTGACCATCGTGGCCATGCTGGTCGCCTGCGCCGGCGTGGGCATCATGGTGCAGAGCGGGTTGGAGGGTGGCGATCTGCTGGGCAACCTGCTCTCGCTACTGGCGGCCTGCGGCTTCGCGGTCTTCGCCGTCACCCTGCGCGCGGCCAAGCTGCGCGACACCATGCCGGCGGTGGCCTGGGCCGCACTGATCGGCTTCGTGGTCTCGCTGCTGGTGGTGCTGGGCGAAGGCAAGTCGCCCTTCGTTTCGCTACACGACATCGGGCTCGCCGCGGCCATGGGCACCCTGCAGATCGGTGTCGGCATGCTGTTCTTCACCGCCGGGGCAAAACGCCTGACCGCGGCCGAGGCGACCCTACTTTCGCTCAGCGAAGTGGTGCTGGCGCCGATCTGGGTCTGGGTGCTGCTCGACGAGACGCCGAGCGAGACCACCCTGGTCGGCGGCGCCGTGCTGCTGGGCGCGATGGTGCTGCAGGCCGCCACCGGCGTCCGCCGCCGTCCGCCGGTGGGGATGGTATAGCGGCGCCGGACGCCTACACCACCTGGAAGCCCTCGACGTAGGGGTCGCGCGGGTCGAGGAAGAGGGTGTTGAGGCCGGTCATGCGCGCCCAGCCCTCGATCGAGGGGCGGATCGCCGGCCGGCCGGCCAGGGTCTCGGCCGCCTCTACCCGGCCCTTGAACAGCGAGCCGATTATGCTCTCGTGCAGGAAGTCGTCGCCCGGCTTCAGCGCGCCGCGGGCGGCGAGCTGGGCCATGCGGGCCGAGGTGCCGGTGCCGCAGGGGCTGCGATCGATCGCCTTCTCGCCGTAGAAGACGGCGTTACGGGCGTGGGCCTCGGGCTTGGTCGGCTGGCCGGTCCACATGACGTGGCTGACCCCGCGGATGGTGGTATCCTCCGGATGCTCGACGCTCACCGCCTGGTTCACCAGGCGACGCACCTGCGGCGAGAGGCGCAGGATGTCGCCGGGGCTGAGCTGCTCTAGCCCGCCGTAGCGCGCCTGCGGCTCGATGATGGCGTAGAAGTTGCCGCCGTAGGAGATGTCGAGGGTCAGCGGCCCCAGCTCCGGGCAGTCGATCTCCACCCCGGTCTCGGCCAGGTAGCTCACGACGTTGGTGATGCGCACCCAGGCGATGTGCGGGCCGTCCCAGGCATAGCGCGCCAGCACCCGGCCGGCCGGCGTGTCGAGCGCCAGTTCGCCGGGAGTGGCCGGCTGCACCAGGCCGCGCTCCAGCGCGAAGGTCACCGTGCCGATGGTGCCGTGACCGCACATCGGCAGGCAGCCGGAGGTCTCGATGAAGAGCACGCCGACGTCGCAGTCGGGCCGCGTCGGCGGGTAGAGGAAGGAGCCCGACATCATGTCGTGGCCGCGCGGCTCGAACATCAGGCCGGTGCGGATCCAGTCGTAGCGGGCCAGAAAATCCTGGCGCCGGGCGCTCATGCTGTCGCCCTTCAGGGGCGGCGCACCGCCGGCTACCAGGCGCACGGGATTGCCGCAGGTGTGACCGTCGACACAGAAGAAGGTGTTGGGGCGCTCTTGCATCCCTGGGCTCGTCCGAAAAGGGGTGAAACTACGCCTCTGCTAGCATGGTCGGGCCTGGCCCTTCCAGTCCGCGGTGAGTGGGACTCACCGCTTCGCACCGGCCCGCTCCCCCTCCCGGCCGCCCACGCGAGTATCCTATTGGGTGGCCGGGAGGGGGAGCGGACCGGTGCCGCCGATGGGGTCAGTCTTCGTCAAACTGGCGGACGAAGGCGGCGAACTCCTCGCCGGCATGGCGGCGCTCGCCGTCGCGCTGCGCCGGGTCCAGCGGCTCGACCAGGGTGTCGTGGCCGGGTGAGGCGAAGTAGGCGATGGAGTAGCGGTCGCGGCCGCGCGGCGGGTGCACGCGGTGGCGGGTCGAGCGGAAGCGGCCGCCCGACCAGAGGGCCAGCATGGTGCCGATGTTGCAGGTGAAGCAGCCGGGTAGGGGCGGCGCCGCCACCCAGCGGTCGTCGCGGCGCAGCACCTCCAGCCCGCCGATCGGATCGGGCAGCAGGATGGTCAGGCAGTTGGTGTCGTGGTGGCCGCGGTTGGCGTCGAGCTCGCTGCCCGGTGGCCGCGGGAAGTAGTGCAGCAGCGAGATGTTGGTCATGGGCTGGCGGAAGACCTCCAGCAGTGCCTCTTCGCTGCCGACGAGTGTCAGGCCCAAGCAGAGGAGCAGCGCGTCGGTGATCTCGGTCACGCCGCGGTAGTAGGCGCGGATCGTCTCCGCGAAGCCTGGCGGTCGCTCGGGCCAGAGGTTGGGCCAAACCAGCGGGGAGGGCTCCGCGACCTCGGGCCCGGCCAGGAAGGCCTCGTAGCGCACGGGGTTGCTGCCGTCCTCGTTGCTGGAGAAGCGGATCGGGGCGATGTAGCCGCGGTAGCTGCCCCGGCGCCGGGCGACCGCCAGCTTCTCGCTCTCGGGTTCGGCAAAGAAGCGCTGGGTCTGATCCCTTGCCTCGGCGATGGTCGAGGGGTCTAGGCCGTGGTTTCGCAGATAGAAAAAGCCGATGGTCTCGCAGGCCTGGCCGATTTCTTCGGCGAGGGCGCGCCGTGCGGTTGCGCCCTCGGCGTAGCGCGGGTAGAGGTCGATGATCGGTAGGGTGGCATCGCTCGCATGTCTTTCCATCAGTCTCTCCTCGATAGAGGCGAAGGATGGCCCTGATGCGGCGTGTGCCAGACGCTGCCCTGCTGATGCCGGACCTGCCGGTCCCTGTCAAGCAGATGCCACGAAGTTACCGCGCTCCTGCCAAATCCCCTCCTGGGTCTCTCCTGAAGTGCGACCTATATGAGGGAGTGAAAGGATGGCTCCATGTCCAAGACTGCAATATCCCTTCGCACCGAGATCCTGGCCGGCTTTGCCGGGCTGGCGCTGCTGCTGCTGGCCTCCGGCGTCGCGGTGGCTCAGGAGGCGCTGCCCGGTACCTCTTGGCTTGCAGAGGACATCGACGGCAAAGGCGTGATCGACAGCCTGCAGACCACCATGAAGGTGTCGCGCGACGGCAAGCTCAGCGGCAACGCCGGCTGCAACTCCTACTCGGGCACGCCCGAGATCTCCGGCGAAGCGATCACCATCGGCCCCATGGCCATGACCCGCATGGCCTGCTTGCCGGCGGTGGATGGACAGGAGCGCCGCTTTCTCGACGCGCTCGGCGAAACCAAGTCCTACCGGATCGAGGGCGACTTGCTCTACTTCCTCGACGGCGAGGGCAAGATCCTGATCCGTTTCAGCAAGCTGCCTTCCTAGTCTTTCGGACCGGACTCAGTCGAACAACCGGTCCAGCACCTCGGCGGCGGCGGCGATGTCACCCTTCAGTGCGTCGCGCGCCGCCTCCGGGTCGCGTCGCTGCAGCGCCCGAGTCAGCGCTCGGTGGTGCTCGTTCGATTCGACGTAGTTGCCGGAGGCGTGCAGCAGGTTGAAGTAGGGACTGATCTGCAGCCAGAGGCTCTCGATCATCGATAGCAGGGTGGATGAGCCCGCCGCGGCATAGACGGTGAAGTGGAAGTCCCGGTTGGCGTGCAGGTAGCCCTTGATGTCGTTGACCTCGGCCGCGGCGTCCAGCGTCTCGTTGAGCTGGGTCAGCCGGGCAAGACCCTCGGCGTCGATCCGCTCGGCCGCCCAGGCCGCCGCCATGCCCTCCACCTCGCTGCGCACCCGCTTGAGGTCGGCCAGGCGCTCGACCGAGAGCGGCGGAATCCCCATGGACCGCCCCGACACCACGGTCAGCGCGCGCTCCGCCGTCAGGCGGTGCAGGGCCTCGCGCACCGGCATGTGGCTGACAGCGAAGGCCGTGGCCAGGCTCTGGATCGTGATCGAACGGCCAGGGGCGATCTCCCCGCTCAGGATCAGGTCCCTGATTCGCTGGTAGACGTGATCCTGCAAGGTCTCACGCGGGGCCGGGTCCAGCGGTATGGCAGCCCCTTCAAACTTTTCGCCCACGCGTCTTGGCTCTCCCTTTCGGCCGTTGATCTTTGATCAAAAGTGTGAAAGGGTCAACGCGTATCGCGGCCTGCCTGCGGCCTCTTTGGGGGCTTTACCGGGGGTTTCGCGCTGCCGCCGCGACAGAGGCGCAAGCAGTCGTCCGACAAGAATGCGGACGGCAAGAACGTAGGGAGGAGAGCTATGAATCTATTCGGGCGTACGCTTGGAGTCTGCTCGGCGCTTGCCCTGGGGCTGATGGCGGGCTTCGCGCCGCAATCCGCCTCGGCCGCCGACAAGCACAAGATTTTCCTGTCGATGAGCTACATCGGCAACGACTGGCAGGCCGAGGCCGCCAACATGGTCAAGGCGATGGCGGCCCATTCCAGCATGGCCGACAAGGTCGACCTGCAGATCCAGGTGGCCGGTCCCAACGCTCAGCGCCAGATCCAGCAGATCAATGCCATGGTGCAGCAGGGTGCCGAGGCCATCGTTGTCTTCCCGATCTCGCCGACGGCCTTGAACTCCGTGGTGCGCAATGCCTGCAACAAGGGCGTGCTGGTCTTTGCCTACGACGCCGAGATCACCGAGGAGTGTGCCTACAACATCTCGATCGACCAGGAAGAGGCCGGTCGGGTGACCGCGCAGTGGCTGGCCGATCAGTTGAACGGCAAGGGCGACATCGTGGTCCTGACCGGCGTGCCCGGAACCTCGGTCGATACCCTGCGCACCAAGGCCGCCAAGGAGGTCTTCGCCAAGTATCCCGACATCAACATCGTCGCCGAGGCGGTGGGCATGTGGAGCCAGGCGGTGACCCGCACGGAGCTGTCGAAGATCCTGGCCACCAGGAGCTGGGAATCGATCGACGGCCTGTGGATGCAGGTCGGCTGCTACACCGCCAACGCCATGCAGCTGGAAGAGGGCAAGACCGCCGACCAGTTGATCCCCTGCGCGGGTGAGGGCGCCAACGGTGGCCGTATCCAGATGCTGCCGCAGGGCACCGCGGTCGAGGGCGGCTCCTGCCCCTACTGCCCGCTGGGTGCGCCGCGCATCTCCTACGCTTCCCCGCCTTACTCCGGCGCGCTGGCGCTGAAGAGCGCGGTCGAGGCGCTGGAGGGCAAGGAAGTGCCGAAGAAGATCGTGCTGCCGCTGCCGCTGGTCACCAACGACAACGTCAAGTACTGCGAGACGGGGTCCTGGGAAGAGATGGCCGCCGGCTGCAACGCCTTCCCGCCGGCCCTGGTGCCGAACCCCGGCTGGTTCGCCTCGATCTTCTCCGAGGAAACCCCCGAGGTCGGCTTCAGCGCCGCTCTGATCGGCCAGCCCGAGCCCTAAGCCAAGGGCTCGGCTGACAGCCAAGGTGAAGGGCCGGGTGCGGTGCGACCAAGGTCGTGCGGCCCGGCCCGTCTCTGGGAACAGATTGATGCCGGTGGGGCCGCTGCGGCCTGCCTTCCGGCGCAGGCGGGTCTCTTGGAAGCGTTATGAACGTTGCGTCGTCTGATAGTGCGAGCGGGACGGCCGGAGAGGTGGCGGGAGAGATTGCGATCGCGGTCGAGGCGGTCGACAAGTCTTTCGGCGCCACCCGCGCGGTGAACTCCGTCTCTTTCGAGGTGGGACGCGGTAAGGTGCATGCCCTCCTGGGCGAGAACGGCGCCGGCAAGTCCACCCTGGTGAAGCTGCTGAGTGGGCTCGAGACCCCGGATAGTGGCCAGTTCCGCATCTTCGGAGAGACCGCCCGTATCGCCAGCCCGCGCGTGGCGCATGCGCTGGGTATCCAGACCGCCTTTCAGGAAATGACGCTGGTCCGGGACCTCAGCATCCTGGACGCCATGTTGCTGCCCTATGCGCCGCGCAACGGCCTGGGTCTGACCCGCCGCCGTACGGCGGCCCGCGAGATCGGCGCCCACCTGGCGCGCCTTGGCCTGGAGGACATCGACCTCTCCGACGAGATCCACGATCTCGATCTGGCGGTGAAGCAGAAGATCGAGATCGCCCGCGCGCTCTATCGCAAGCCCAAGATCCTGTTGCTGGACGAGCCGACCTCGACCCTCAGCGGCCGCGACGTCGATTGGCTGGGCGACCTGATCGAGGCGGAGCGCCAGCGCGGCACCACGGTGGTCTTCATCTCGCACCGCCTGCGCGAGGTGCGCGACTTCTGCGAGACCCTGACCATCCTGCGCAACGGCCAGCACATCGCCAGCGACAGGGTCGACGCGATGAGCGACGACGAGGTCATCGGCAAGATCGTCGGCCGTTCCATCGGCCAGGTCTTCCCGGACCGGCACCCCTCGCCCGTCGAGCCCGAGGAGGTGCTGCGTGGCGAGGACCTGGCGACCGACGGAAAGCTGAACGGCGTCTCCTTCTTGCTGAAGGCCGGCGAGGTGCTGGGCATCGCCGGGCTGCAGGGCATGGGACAGCTCGATCTCTTCCTCTCCTGCTTCGGCTCCTCGGTGCTGACGCGGGGCCAGCTCTACGTCGACGGCAAGCCGGTGGTGATGACCTCGCCGGCCGATGCGGTCGACGCGCGCATCGGCATCTCGCTGGTGCCCGAGGATCGCAAGACCGAGGCGCTCTTCCTCAAGCTCTCCGGCCTGCACAATGCCTCGCTGCCGGTGATCCACCGCTTCACCCGCCACGGCCTGATCGACGTGAAGGCCGAGCGGCGCGCGGTGGCCGAGGTCTTCGATCGGGTGCAGGTCGACCAGCGCGCGCTCTGGACCCGCGCCGGTGCCTTTTCCGGCGGTAACCAGCAGAAGATCGCGATCGCCAAGTGGTTGCTGGCCGAGAGCCGGGTGCTGCTGCTCTACGATCCCACCCGCGGCGTCGACGTCGGCACCAAGCAGGAGCTCTATCGCCTGATGCGCGCCTTCGTCGAGGCCGGCGGCGCCATCCTGTTCTATTCCAGTGAGATCCCGGAGCTGGTCCACGTCGCCGAGCGGGTGATGGTGCTCTACAAGGGCCAGCTCGCTGCCGAGGTGACCGGCGCCGAGCAGACCGAGGAGAACATCGTCCACGCCGCGCTCGGCGGCCACGTCATGCAGGAGGCCGCGGAGTGAGCGCCCTGACCGAGGGGGCGGCCGGTCAGGGCCGTCTGCGCTTCCGGCTCGGCGGCTATCGCGGGCTCCTGGTCGCGATCGGCGTCTTCGTCGCGCTGATGGTGTTCAACGACCTGCTGACGCCGGGCCAGATCAGCTATTTCGAGGTGAGCTTCCTCTCCTCCGGCGGCGCCACCCTGGCGATGGCGGCGGCCGGCCAGACCCTGGTGATCCTGACCGGCGGCTTCGACCTCTCGGCCGGGGCCGTGGTCTCGCTGGTGAACGTGGTGCTGGCCAGCAACATGCCCGACACTGTCGGCGGCATGCTCCTTTGGTCGCTGGTCGGCGTCGGCATCGGCGGGCTGATCGGCGCTTTCAACGGCTTCTTCGTGGCGGTGCTGCGTCTGCAGCCCATCGTGGTCACGCTCTCCACCATGTTCATCGTCCAGGGCCTCACCCTGCTGGTGATGGACAAGCCCGGCGGCATGGTGCCCTACGGCCTTTCCGAGGCGCTGGCGCAAGACGCCATCACCGAGGTGCTGCCGATGCCGCTGGTGCTGATCGGCATCCTGGTGCTGCTCTGGCTCTGGCTGAAGAACTCGCGCTTCGGCGTCGCCGTCTATGCCGTGGGCTCGGACATGGAAGCCGCTCGCGCCCAAGGCGTGCGCGTCGGCTGGGTCCGCTTCTGGGTCTACGTGCTGGCAGGCGGCTGCTACGGCTTCGCCGGGGTCTTCATCTCGGCGATGACCGGCTCCGGCGACCCGCTGGTCGGTAACCCCATGCTGCTGCAGATCTTCGCTGCCGTCGTGGTCGGCGGCACCACCCTGGGCGGCGGACGCGGCGGCGTCGTGGGCTCGATCTTCGGTGCCTATATCCTGATGATCGTGGTCAACATCCTGCTGGTTCTGAACGTCTCGGCCTACTACTCGACCGTGGCCGAGGGGGTGATCCTGATCCTGGCGGTGCTGGCCGGCGCGCTCAGCCGACGTGCCCGCCTGGCGGTCTGGTTGCGCAAGTCGCTGGAGCGATTGCGTGCGGCGAGCCATGGCCAGCTACCGCGCCAGGGAGGTCGCCAGCTCAACCGCCTGGCGCTGACCGGGCAGGCCGGGCGCGAGGGGGGCGCGGCGAAAACACTCTGGCCGCCCTTCCATGTCCGTCACCGCGAGGCCATCCGCTATGCGCTGCCGGCCTACATCTGCTTCGTCATCTCGGTGCTGGTGACCGAGCTGGTGATCGGCCACGCGCTCTTCAGCTGGACCTATTACAACTCGCTGCTGGTGCTCTCCTCCTTCCTGCTGATCCTGGCGCTGGGGCAGGGGACGGTGATCCTGACCGGCGGTCTCGACCTCTCGGTGCCCTGGACCATCGGGCTCAGCGGCATCCTGCTGACCGGGCTGCTGAACGGTCAGGATGCGCCGCTGCTCTACGCCCTGCCGCTGGTGCTGGCGATCGGCGCGCTGATCGGCGCGGTCAACGGCATCGGCATCGCCGTGCTGGGTCTCTCGCCGATCGTCATGACCCTGGCGATGAACGGCATCCTGCAGGGGGCGGCGCTGCTCTACTCGCAGGGTACGCCGGCCGGCTTCTCCGCACCGCTGATGCGCTGGTTCATGACCGACCGCTCGCTGGGGGTGACGCCGGTGGTCTTCCTGGTGGTGATCTTCGTCGCTGCCGCCGTGCTGCTGCTGACCCGCACGCCCTTCGGTCGACGGGTCTACGGCCTGGGCAACGGTGAGCGGGTGAGTGCGCTCAGCGGTATCAAGGTCGATCGCATGATCGTGCTGGTCTACATGCTCTCCGGCTTCTGCGCGGCGCTGGTCGGCGCGCTGCTGACCGGCTTCTCCGGCCAGGCCAGCCTGGGCATGGGCGACGAGTACCTGCTGCCCTCGATCGCCGTGGTGGTGGTCGGCGGCACCTTGATCACCGGCGGGCGCGGCAGCTATCTGGGCATGGTCGGCGGCGTGCTGCTCTTCACCGGGCTGCAGACCCTGCTGGCCGGCACCACCCTACCCTACGCGACCCGCGCGATCCTCTTCGGCCTGGTGGTCCTGGGCGCGGTGATCGCGCTGCGCGAGCGGCGCAGTTGACAGCGGAGAGACCTTTCATGTCGGCAATACCCAAGGACTGGAGCATCGGCGGCGTGCGGCCGGGCCTCAAGGTCTTCATCTCGGGCGCGGCCTCGGGCATCGGTCGGGCGATCGCCGATCTGCTGGTCGCCTCCGGCGCCAAGGTCTGGGTCTGCGACGTCTCCGATGAGGCGCTGGCGGACTTCGCCAAGGCCCATCCGGAGCACCGTGCCAGCCGGACCGACGTGGCCGACGAGGCCGGTCTCGCCGCGCTCTTCGCCGAGATCGAGGCGAGCTGGGGCACCCTCGACGGCCTGGTCAACAACGCCGGCATCGCCGGGCCGACCGGCGGGGTGGAGGAGATCAAGCCCGACGACTGGCGCCGCTGCCTGGAAATCGGGCTGACCGGTCAGTTCCTCTGCGCCCACTTCGGCGTGCCGCTGATCAAGCGCGCCGGCGGCGGCGCCATCGTCAACCTCTCCTCGGCGGCCGGGCGCTTCGGCTATGCCTTCCGCACGCCTTACTCGGCGGCCAAGTGGGGGGTGATCGGCCTGACCCAGAGCCTGGCCAAGGAGCTGGGCCCGGACGGCATCCGGGTGAACGCCATCCTGCCCGGCATCATCGAGGGGCCGCGCATGGAGGGCGTGATCGCCGCACGTGCCGCCCAGATGGGCATCGGCCACGAGGAGATGCGCGGGCAGTACCTGGAGCGGATCTCGCTCAGGCGGATGACGCCGCAGGTCGACGTGGCCGCGATGGCGACCTTCCTTCTGTCCGACATGGGGCGCAATCTCTCGGGACAGTCATTCCCGGTGGACGGCAACGTGGAGGCGCTTTGAGATGACGGCAGGTGGGCAGGATGCGAAGGGCAAGGTCGCCTGTGTCGGCGGCGGACTGATCGGCCGGGCCTGGGCCCTGGTCTTCGCGCGGGCCGGCTGCGAGGTCGCGGTCTTCGACCGGGACCGCGCCACGGCCGAGGCGGCGCTGACCTTCGCCGAGGAGATGCTGCCGGCGCTGGCCCGTGAGGGCCTGCTGGAGGGCCAGGAGCCGGCGGAGGTGCGCGCCCGCATGCATCTGGCCGACAGCCTGGAGGCGGCGCTGGAGGGTGCCGTCCACCTGCAGGAAAGCACGCCCGAGCGGCTGGAGGTGAAGAAGGGCGTCTTCGCCGAGCTGGATGCCCTGGCGGCGCCGGAGACGGTGATCGCCAGCTCGACCTCGGCGCTGCTGCCCTCGGCCTTTACCGAGGGCCTGCCGGGTGCCGCGCGCTGTCTGGTGGTGCATCCGATCAACCCGCCCTACCTGGTGCCGGCCTGCGAGCTGGTGCCGGCGCCCTGGACCGCGGCCGAGACCATGACGCGGACGCGAGACTTCATGACTGCTTGTGGCATGGCGCCGATCGTGATGCAGCGCGAGCTGGACGGCTTCGTCATGAACCGCATGCAGGGCGCCCTGCTGGAGGAGGCCTTTCGTCTGGTCGACCAGGGCTATGCCTCGATCGAGGACGTCGATGTCGGCATCCGCGAGGGCCTGGCGCTGCGCTGGTCCTTCATGGGGCCCTTCGAGACCATCGACCTGAACGCACCCGGCGGCGTACGCGACTACGCCGAGCGCTACGAGAGCATCTACAGCCGCATCCATCCCTCGACGATGGCGCGGGCCGACTGGACCGGCCCGGTGATGGACCGGATCGAGGCCGACCGCCGGATGGCGCTGCCGGAGAGCGAGCTTGGCGCGCGACAGGCCTGGCGCGACCGCCGCCTGATGGCGCTGGCCGCCCACAAGCGCCGCGCCAAGCGCGAGATCGGCGAGTAGAGAGGATCCGGAGAGCAGCCATGCTGAAGATCGAAGTCTTTTCCGAACAGCGCGACAGCCTGGGCGAGGGGCCGCTGTGGGACCCCGAGGGTGAACGCCTCTACTGGATCGACAGCTACGGCCCCGCGGTCTATCGCTGCGACCTGAAGGGCGGCGACCGCAAGTGCTGGATCATGCCGGAGCCGATCGGCTCGCTGGCGCTCAGGGCCAAGGGTGGGGCCGTGGTGGCGCTGCGCTCCGGCTTCTTCCTGCTGGACTTCGACAACGGTGAGTTGACGCCGGTGAAGACCACCCAGCCGGGCGAGCTGCGCCCGCGCCTGAACGACGGCAAGACCGACCGCCGCGGCCGCTTCGTCGCCGGCTCGATGGATTTCGAGGAGCGCGATCCGGTCGGCACCTTCTTCTGCCTCGACACCGACCTTTCGGTCTCGGTGCTGGACAGCGGCTTCATCTGCTCCAACGGTCCCTGCTTCTCGCCGGACGGCAACACGCTCTACTTCGCCGACACCGGCGTGAAGAAGATCTATGCCTACGACTACGACCAGGACGCGGGCCGGGTCCGCAGCCGCCGGGTCTTCGCGGACCTCACCGACTTCCGCGGCCTGCCGGACGGGGCGACGGTCGATTCCGAGGGCTACCTCTGGTCGGTCGAGGTCTATTCCGGCCGCCTGCTGCGCTTCGACCCCGACGGGGTGCTGGACCGGATGGTGGGCCTGCCGGTCTTCTCCACCACCTCCATCATCTTCGGCGGCCCCAACCTGGACATCGCCTTCGTGACCTCCATGGCGCGGCCCTGCAACGGCCAGTACCACAAGGAGAAGGAGGCTGGGATGCTCTTCGCCATCACCGGTCTGGGGGTCACCGGGCTACCCGAACCGCCCTTTGCGGGCTAGTCACGACAGCAAGAAAGAGAGATTCTCGGGAGAGGAAAGGCCATGCGCATCGAGGTTCTGATCGACGTCAAGACGACCCTTGGCGAGGGCCCGCTGTGGGACGCGGAGCAGGAGCGTCTCTATTTCATCGATTCCTTCGACGGGCGCGTCTTCCGTTGCACCGCGGACGGGCGCGAGGTCCGGTCCTGGGACGTGCCGGCCAAGATCGGCTCGATTGCACTGCGCAAGGACGGCGAGGGGGCGATCTGCTCGCTGGCGACCGGCTTTCACACGCTCGACTTCCGCACCGGCGAGACCGAGCTCATCGTCGACCCCGAGAGCGACAAGCCGAACAACCGCATCAACGATGGCAAGGTCGACCGCCGCGGCCGCTTCGTCGCCGGTTCGATGGACACCATGGAGGAGGGGCCGAACGGCGCGCTCTATCGCCTCGATCCCGACTTCACCCTGCACAAGCTGGACAGCGACATCATCGTCTCCAACGGCCCCTGCTGGAGCCCGGACGACAAGACCTTCTACTTCGCCGACACCTGGACCGGAGAGATCTGGGCCTACGACTACGACATCGAGACCGGCGGCGTCTCCAACCGGCGCACCTTCTGCAAGATGGACACCAGCGGCGGTGGTGCGGCCGACGGCTCCACCGTCGATGCCGAGGGCTGTGTGTGGACCGCGCTGGTCTACGACGCGAAGCTGGTGCGCCACACGCCTGACGGCGCGGTCGAGCGGGTGATCGAGATGCCGGTGAAGAAGGTCACCAGCGTGAACTTCGGCGGGCCCAACCTGGACATCCTCTACGTGACCTCCATGGCCAAGCCGCCGCTGCCGCGCTTTCCCGGCGACGGGGTGCTGCGCGGCAGCGTCTTCGCCATCCACGACCTCGGCATCCGCGGGGTGGCGGAGCCCCGTTTCGGGTCCTGACGCGAAGGACGCTTGCAGGCAGCGCCGGAGCGGTCTACAAGGACCGCCGCTTCGGACGCCGCTGTCCTTCGCTTCCCTGCAGGGAGCCTGACAAACGCGAGAGCGCGGGACATGCAAGAGCAGAGCCCGCGTCCCCTTCCAAGCACTGGCCCGGTGGCAGAGTGGTTATGCAGAGGACTGCAAATCCTTGTACGTCGGTTCGATTCCGGCCCGGGCCTCCACTTTCCAGTTTCACAGCCTTTGGAATAGAGGCGTCGCCGCCCGGCCGACGCAAAAGCATGGCGTCCAGCGTCCAGGCGCGCTAGTGAGGGGCATAGGTCACTGCGTGTGACAGGCAAGGGAAGCGACGAGGGGATAGTCTGGCCGATGGACGAGAAGTACGAAGAGCCGCAAGAGGCCGAGGTCCTGGAGCGCGACGACGACGATGCCGAAGAGGGCACCGACGGCGCGGAGAATTCTTACGAATCGGCCGACCCCGACGGCGGCGGTGCCGAGGAGAAGAAGGACAAGTCCTCCAAGGTCACGCCTTCGGAGGGCTTCTCCGCCTGGATGCGCGAGATGGAGGCTTCGATCGCCTTCAGCACTTACCAGGCCAGCCGCCTGCTGCTGATCGGTGCCACCCAGAGCGAGAAGGTGCGGATCAACGAGGCCAGCTTCGAGCGCTGCCTGGGCCTCTGGGGCGACGGCCAGACCCTCTGGGTCGCCACGCTGTTCCAGATCTGGCGCATGGACAACCTCCTGATGCCGGGCAAGAACCACAAGCACTACGACCGGGTCTATGTGCCGCGTATGGGCTACGTCACCAGCAACGTCGATGCTCATGACCTGGCGATCAACGCCGAGGGCGAGTGCGTCTTCGCCAACACCGCATTCTCCTGCCTCGCGCGGACCAGCCCCAGCGCCAGCTTCGTACCGATCTGGCGCCCGCCTTTCATCACCCAGCTCAAGTCCGAGGACCGCTGCCACCTGAACGGCCTGGCGATGAAGGACGGCCGCGCCGCCTACGTCAGCGCGATCGCCGAGAGCGACGAGCGCCACGGCTGGCGCGAGCTGCGCGGCGACGGCGGCCTGATCATGTCGATCGCCGATAGCGAGATCGTCTATCGCGGGCTCTGCATGCCGCACAGCCCGCGCTGGCACGACGGCAAGCTCTGGGTGATCAACTCCGGCCTGGGCGAGCTCGGCTACATGGAGCCGGGCGACTGGCAGTTCACCCCGGTGGCGCTGCTGCCGGGCTATGGCCGAGGCCTCACCTTCATCGGCGACTACGCCGTGGTCGGGGTCTCCATGCCGCGCGATATGAAGACCTTCGGCGGTCTGCCGCTGGACGACGTGCTGGAAGACGCCGACATGCTGCCGAAGTGCGGCCTGGTGGTGGTCAACCTGAAGACCGGCAAGATCGACCATCATCTCTGGATCGAGGGCCACATCGTCGAACTCTACGACGTCACCATGCTGCAGGGCGTGCGTTCGCCCATGGCGCTGGATTTCAAGGGCAAGGAGATCAAGCGCTGGATCAAGCTGGGTCGGCCCGGCATCGACTGATCCGGTCATCGCAACGCCAAACGGAGAAGGGCGGGCCTGCACCAGCAGACCCGCCCTTTTCTTTTGCCGAGGTACGCGGGCAGGCGTTGCCGCCCGCCCGGATCCGTCTTAGCTGAACAGGAAGTCCCCGGCGGTCAGGGCGCTGGGTGTCACGCCCTCGACCTGGAAGCTGAAGTTGGCGTGGCCGTTGCCGCTGGTGTCGACCTCGACGTAGTTACCGTTGACGCGGACCTCGCCGGCGGTGCCGCTGAAGGCGGAGCTGCCGATGAAGCTACCGCTGTCGCTGGGCAGATCGATCGCAATCTTGTCGGCCTGGACCTGGCTGAAGTCCACGACCTTGCCCTGCTGGTTGCTGAGGCTGCTGCCGTCGAAGGCGAAGGTGTCGCTGCCGGACCCGCCGACCAGGCTGTCCTGGCCCTGCTCGCCGTTAAGGATGTCCGCGCCGCTGCCGCCGAAGAGCCGGTCGTTGTTGTCGCCGCCGAACAGCACGTCGTCTCCGTCCGCACCGAGCAGGCTGTCGTCGCCCTGGCCGCCGAAGCCGCTGTCGTTGCCCTCGGCGCCGTAGAGACGGTCCTGGCCCTGGCCGCCCGACAGGCTGTCGTCGCCGAACGCCCCCAGCAGGCTGTCATCGCCGTCGCCGCCGTAGAGGCTGTCGCTGCCGCTGCCACCGAAGAGCTTGTCCTGGCCCTGGTCGCCGGACACCAGGTCGTCGCCGCTGCCGCCGAAGACGCTGTCCTCGCCGTTGCCGCCGTAGAGCCGGTCGTTGCCGCCCAGGCCATAGACCCGGTCATTGGAATTCCCGGCGAAGATGACATCCGGCCCCTCGGTACCGTAGAGCTGGTCATTGCCGTTGCTGCCGTCGATGGTGGTGACCTCCACCAGGCCGCCGATGATTTCCTCGATGCCGGTGAAGCTGAGGTCGGCCGTGTCGACATCGTCGCCCAGGATCAGGGTGTCGGCGCCGCTGCCGCCATCGTAGCTCTCCAGGCCAACCAGGTCGCCGGCCGAGGCGATGAAGAAGATGTCGTCGCCGCTGCCGCCGTAAGCCGTGTCGCTGCCGGAGCCGCCGACGATGGTGTCGTCGCCGTCACCACCGTAGATGAGATCGGAGCCGCTCTCACCGGCAAGGCCGTTGTCGCCGGAGTTGCCGAAGATGGCGTTGTCCTGGGCGTTGCCGGTGGCATCGATGTCCTCATCGAGGATGTAGGCCCCGGTGGTCTCGTCAGTGCCGAGCAGTTGAATGTTCTCGACGTTGGTGGCGAGCGAGACGTCGACCAGGGCGATGGCCAGGTCGATGCCGCCGCCGGCCGTCTCGATCAGCACTTCGCCGCCGTCCAGGAAGAAGGTGTCGTCACCGGAACCGCCGCCCAGGGTGTCGATGGCGCTGGCACCCAGGCCGCCGACGATGAAGTCACTGCCGGAGCCGCCGTAAAGTGTGTCGGCGCCGCTGAAACCGATCAACTGGTCGTCGCCGTCGTCGCCGAACAGCAGCGCATCGCCGCTGTCGTCGATCAAGGTGTCGTTGCCGCCACCGCCGTAGGCGACGTCGTTGCCCATCTTCGTGTTCAGACGGTCGTCGCCCTCGTCACCGAAGACGGTGTCGTCTCCGGCGGCGCTGTTGATGATGTCGTGGCCGCTGCCGCCGTAGACCACATCGTCGCCGAGGCGCGACAGCAGGCGGTCCGCGCCGCTGGCGCCGAAGAGCGTGTTCTCGCCGTTGTTGGCCCAGATGGTGTTCGCCAGGGCGTTGCCGATACCCACAACGGCGGTGCCGATGATGTTGAGGTTCTCGACATTGGTGCCCGAGGTGCCGAGGTCGAAGTCGATGTTCGACATTACCCTGTCGATGCCTTCGCCGGCTTCCTCGACGATGACCGAGCCGCTCGCGTCGATGCGGAAGGTGTCGTCGCCGAGACCGCCGTAGAGCGTGTCCAAGCCCTGACCGCCGCGCAGGAAGTCGTTGCCCTCACCGCCGAAGAGCACGTCGTTGCCGGTTCCACCGTTCAGCCTGTCCCTGCCGTCGCCGCCGTAGAGGTGGTCGTCGCCGGTCTGGCCGGTCGCGCTGTCGTTGCCGGCATCGCCGAAGAGCCAGTCGTCGCCGACCTGCCCCCGGATAATGTCGTTGCCGCTGAGTCCGCTGAGGGTATCGTTGCCGGTGAAACCCAGCGCCAGGTCTGCGGCGCTGTTCAGCGTCAGGACGTCGCCCGTGCTGTTGCCTGAAATGGTCGTCATCGCTCTATTCCGTTCGCTCTTGTCTGACGCAACGTGAGACCGCGAGTGCGGTCCCGGAGGGGGTGGGAGCGAGGGGAAACGGGCCTTCTGCAGAGGCACGGTCCGCGCGAGCGCAGCAACCAACGTTGCTCGCCTCGGGGGGCAGCGAACGTCGTGTCCATGGTGAGAGACTCAGCCAAAGATAGCAGTTCAGGGCAACCGACCAGGTCGACCCAAGCGCGCTTTCGTTGAACAATGGGACCACAGACTCGTATCAACTCGTCCGAGAAGGACGTTTCTCCAGCTTCCTGATGGGGCATATACGTTGCGCTGACAGATTTTGCAATACGCTATCACTTTGTATCGCAGACCGTAACGGCTCTAAGATTGGACTCTTCCAAACATATGGTCCTTTTCCGAATCGTCTTTCTAGTAAAAATCGGCAGCATAGGAGAGTAGTCGTCTTTCCCTATCTCAAAATAGATGACAAAATATTTTCAATTATGGCCAGAACGGAAAGACACCGCTCCAATTTTTGCGAACAGCCTGACCAAATGGATAGGTTATTTTGTTATAATTGTCTAAGATGGAGGATATGGTAATTGGACGGGCGGGGGGATATGTTGGCACGGGTGCGAAACCCCAATACACCGCTTTTGCGGTTACAGTACAGGAAAAGGCCGCGCAAAAGGCGATAATAAGCTCACCTTCGATTGAGCAGGGTGTCGCACAGGTACCTGGTTTGTCCCTCAAGGCCTTGGCCGACTGGAGTGCCGTCCAGAGGCTCGGCGCGCATGGCGTGCTCTATGAGAACGCTCCTCTTTCGGACGCTGCTGTCTGGTGCGACGCGCTTCCGTCAAGGGAGGCTGCCAAGTCGTTGGGTAGAGCGATTCCGTCCTTGCCCCGCGCGGCGCATCGAGTTTGCCAGGTGAAAACCTGGCCAGGCAGTGAGCGGCCTTCTCACGATTCGGCGATGCGTTGGATTGTCGGCGGCAAGGCGATAGATCGTGGGATCGCGTCACCGAGCCACCTGGGGTGCCTAGCAACGCATTGGTTGGCTGCTGACGCCAATCTCACTGCACTCAACGATCTGTCCGAGCCGTGGATCGACCGGGTTCATCGGCGCAAGCCTCCTAAGTCCATCTTGCCAGACGTGGACAGCACCGCCAGCCCGACCCATGCGCCCAGGAAGGCCCAGCCGATAGAGGCCACTTCAGGTGCCCCCGCCAGCACCCCTTGTTCGTGTTCAACGAGGTCGACGACCGGGAGCGCCGTAGCCTGCGCCCTGGCAAGCTCGACAGCGCTGATGGCCGGCGGAATCTCCTGGTTCCGGTCGTGGTGCGCAAGCGCGACCGGAAGCTGCGGCGGCGCTCCCGGGGTGATGCCGCCCTTGCCTTGCCGAACGTCAACAAGTATCTCGGGGCCAAAGGGGGCGGCTACGCTATGCGGCTTCCCGCGAACAGCGTCCTCCAGGGAGGTATCGGCCACCTGCTGCGGCATCCAAGGGGGCGGACGCCAGTGGAAGCTCGGTGGTACTTCGCCAGCTGCTCAGCAGCGAAGCAGAGAGGGCACGAACGCGATCCGCTGAGGTTGTATCTCAATTATTCCCTTGTTCGGTTTCTGTGTCTGAGGCACAATAATTGGGAGAATATGCGCCATATAAGGAGGGATTTTAGAAGTGTCTGCTAAGGAATTTAATAAAAGAGCGTTACGTGGTGTCAATCGTAAGTGCGAATGGACTGACATCGGCGAGTTTATTCGCCTGGCGAACAGGGTCATAGCGAACCTCGCGCCTGAAGAGAGAGGCCGGGCTCGAAACGTTATTGCCGAGGTCCTGGAACTGGACGGGCAATCCAACGGTCCCCTTTCCTCAGGCGCGGGCGGGACGGCAGCGTCGGGTCGCGAGGAATCCTCGCAAGAGGAGCGAGATGGCCAGGCGATCATTCTCCTGATTGCAAAGTTGATGGTCCAGAACGGCAAGAAGGTGAGGGAGTTCGAAGCACTCAAGAGCTCGGCTGCAAGCGTCAGCTCTCGGCAAGATCCACAGGGGCCGTGATGCGGTGCACGTCCTCCGGTTGGACCGACGCGGCCCGCTCGGCGTTGCACCAAGCATCCTCCTTTCGCCGTTCCGGAGCGGCAGCGATGGCGTTGGTCCGTCCTAGTCCACCGAGGCGGGAGCAACGTCCTCTTCATCCCATGCAACAGATACATCGAAGGTGATCATGCGCAAGACCTACCTGCACGTCGGGATGCCCAAGACCGGATCCACATCGATTCAGAGCTATTTTACCGATAACAGAGAAAAGCTCTTGGGTGATGGCGTGTGCTATTTGAGCTCATTAGGAAAGTATAATCAAAAAGCTCTTGTGTTTTATGCGCAAGATATCGAAACAAAAATGGAAAAGGATATAAGAACACATTTTCCTAAACTTGAATTAAAAGTCGGAATGGACAGTGAGTCTGTAAGAAAGGAAATTAAAGATAGATTTGTGGACGAGGTAAGTGATCTGTATCCTTCGGTTCATACGCTTGTTCTTTCTTGCGAATCGCTGTTCCGGCTCAGTGCGCCGGAAATGATACGGTTGCGCGACCTGATTTTCCCGATTGGCGGTGAGTATAAGATTGTTCTCTATATAAGGGAGCAGGTGGATTATATAATTAGCAATTATACCATGCGTGTGCGCCGTGGAGATAAGCGATCGTTCTCAGAGTATGTAAATCAGAAATCCAGGGATAAATATATTGATTATGAATATCTAATTGATTTGTGGGAAAAGAATTTTGGTTATGAAAATATTATTGTGAGAACGTTTGACAGAAATACGCTGGTTGATGGGGACGTTGTCGCCGATTTTCTTTCGGCAACGAACATCTCACCGTCCTTCTCCAACACGCAGCCCACGCGGAGGAACCCGTCTCTCGACGCTGGCATCCTCGCTCAGGTTCGGGCGATCAACTGCCAATTCACCAACAAGCAGGCTCTCCAAGCCCTGGAGTCCTTCAGAACCATGCAGAAGCTATTGGTCAGGGAGGATTTTTCTGGCCGGCGGATCCTCATGCCGGAGGCTGACGCGCAGTCAATCAGGGCTCAGTTCGCGCCATCAAATGAAAGGGTCCGCGCCCGCTACTTTCCTGACCGGCAGAGCCTGTTCAGCTCAAAGTCAAAATCTGAAGATGTCTTGGATCAAGAGGATATTTCGCTTTTGAGCCGCACCGATTTTCTAGAATCGTTCTTGAGGGACCTGCTCCGTCAGCGACTGCGGCTTGAAAGAAAGTGAAAGGATTCTGGTTGGATCGCAGGCTCTCCTTCGCCAGCCTCTGACGCCAACCAGGTTTGTGTAGGACCCATGGGTCCAATCGCTCAGTTCAAGGGACATGATGTGCCAGGGCTGATCGGTGATCTGGTTCCAGGCGTCGCAACAGCGGTCGAGGATGTCGTCGTCGCTCTTGAGAACCCTGCTCGAGAGATCGTTATCGCGCAGGAACTGCCGAAGGTTCTTGGCTGGGTTCAACTCCGGTGCGCGGGCCGGCAGGCGCACGAGGGTGAGGCAGTCTGGGACCTGCAATTAAAGGGGGAGGTGCCAGCCGGCCTGATCCAGCAGAAGGACGGTATGGGCTCTCGGGTCGACTTGGGTTGCGACTTCTTCCGGGCGCAGCGGTGGCTGTTAGGCAGGTTAGGAAAGCACAGGGCCGGACGTTTCGGGGGATACCGGACCTTGGTGACAGCACTTGGGGGGGCGTTTTGCTATCGTTCTGTGCGAAAGAGCGTTCAGTGGTGGAAGGATCGGACTTGGCGGCTATCGTCATGACCTTTCCGCAGCTATGGGTAAGGTGTTTATTGAGCGGGTGGCGGGTCTGCTTTTCGATTGCGCCGAATTGATAGTAAATAATAGCGCCTGATATATCTGGTGTATTTAGGAAAAGGTTCTGCAGAAGAATAGTTGGCAAAATATTATCGAGTTAAATATCATGAAATGGAGCTATAATGCAAAGCTAATTTTCGTATCGTCGAAAATTCTGCGACATGATACGGAGTGGGCGATCCAATACAGGTGCGCTTGAGGTTATCATCACGCCGGATGGGGCGGCCACCTTCCGGTTTGACGGGACGGTGCAACATCCGGATACTGGCTGGGATGATTTTACCGACTGCTGGGAGGTCTTGGTACCGGACGGGAGCCGCGTGGGCGGATGCGTGACGAGGCTTCTGCACCTGCGCAAGCAGCGCTTCACCCGATCTCTTGAGGGCGTGGCCATCCCATTGGATGTCTGCGAGGTGACCGTTCGTGTCTATGATTGGCTAGACGGTTGGGGAGAGGCAACAATCACCGTGGCGGTGCCGCGGCGGATGACAGGTAGCGTAACATGGGCGCAAGCGGCACAGTGAGGAGCGGAAGACGTGTCGTGGTGGTCCTTGACTGCGGCGGTGTTCGGACCCTTGGGCTTGATCGAGGCCTTAGCGACCTCGCCATCAAGGGCTCGGTCGACCGGAGTGCCATCCAGAAGATCGGCATGCACGGCGTGCTCTATAAGAATCCTCCTCTCTTTGACGCTGTTGCCTGGTACGATTCGCTTCCGTCAAGGAAAGTTGCCAAGTCGCTGAATAAGATGGTTCCGGTCGTGCTCCGCTCCGGACAAAACCAGGGTTCGGTCTGTATAGAAGTAGGCGACTTCAACCCGGGCGCTGCCGCCGAGGTGCTCGCCCTGGTCGATGTGCTTCGAAAGGGCGGGTTCGACGTCACGGTGGTGTTGCCCGTCCTGCCGGCCGGAAAGCGGATGCAGGTCTGTTACGGCGCCTATCTTTGGGCGGGGGGGACGGAGACACTGGCGGCCTGGTACGACTCCTATCAGCTTGAGGACGATCTTCCCGCCGTGCTTCAACGACTGTCGCCGATCGTTGGGCTGGAGGCCGTGCCTCTCTCCGACAACGAAGACCTGGAGGCCGTGCGTCGCCTGTTGCTGGCGAAGGTTTGGCCTGGCAGCGAGCGCCGTAGAGTTGCGCCAATGACCTATCTGGCGCCGTCCGCCTTCGAGCTGGTGCGCGTAGCCAACAGCGCTGTCCGGGACCTGGACAAGGAAGCGAGGGGGCAAGCCATGGCAATCGCTCGAAAGATACTCGCATCAAACGCGTTCGAGCCTTTGTTTTGCGAGGGTGAAGAGGATCCTTTGCTGAATGTCGATCTGTCTGAGCAGGGCATGAACGCGCTATCCACCTTTGTCCACCGCGGCGTAAGCCCAAAACACCTGGTCGATTTCATGTTGGCCAGCGGTGTCCGTATCCATAAAAAATCCAAGAAAGTTAGTTTAGACGCCTAGATGGCTTAGATAATTCGGCGTCTCGTTGCATGAGAGAGTAGAAGAGGGCGTGCAGTGATCAAGACATCCTATATTCACATTGGCATGCCAAAAACCGGATCAACTTCAATTCAAAAGTATCTAGCGACAAATAGAAAATTGTTAAAGAAACAGGGGTTCGCCTATCTGAGGTGTCTTGGTGCACAAAACCAGCTGCGACTAAGCCTCTATGCGAGCGACAACTTGTCCTCGAAGAGGGTGCGGTTAACGCTTATGATGAAGAAATTGGGAATAGAAATAGGGCAAGACGTGGAAGAGTTTAGGGAGGAAACATTGAATTCGATTCTTTCTGAGATTGAGAGTTTAGGTAGAAAGGTTCATTCTGTAATATACTCGTGTGAATTGCTTACAAGAGTACGATTTGATAGCGTTGTTCGATTTAAAGGGCTTTTTGATCAACTATCAGAGCGCTGCAAGGTCGTTGTCTATCTGCGTGATCAGGCAAAATACATTGAGAGTTCCTACTCGACTGCGCTCCGCGGGCAAACCAAATCGAGTCTGGAGTCTTACGCGATCGAGCGTAAAGAAGCGCCCTATCTGCAGTATCACAATCTGATAGACGCCTGGGGTGGTGTCTTCGGTATGGATAACATAATCGTAAAGCTCTTTGAGCCGGAGCAGCTCTATCAGGGTGATATCGTCAAGGATTTTTGTCATGCGGTTCAGATGCCTATTGATCATTTGAGGCTTCAGCCAAACCGGTCAAATCCTGCCTTGGATCGGAAATTTCAGAAGAGCGTGGTGTTGATAAATAAAAACCTTCCAAAAAGAATTAGTGTCTCTCAATCTGCGGCAATGAATGTTTTGTTTGGTGTTCTTGGGCAGGAGTCGTTTGCGGGGGAGCCCTGTAAATTGAGTAACGAACTGTACCGGGAGATTTCGGATTGTTTCTCGGAGTCCAACGAGATCGTGCGCCAAAGGTGGTTTCCGGAACGGGAGACCTTGTTCAAGGACTCATCGCAATCGCGCCCATCGTCCAGCGAACCGGATGATGTGGACTACGTGGAAACGGCACTCGCGCAGGATCTGATTCAGAATCTGTTGAAAAAGGAACTGCGCGTGATCCAGGGCGGCAGGACGAAACGGCCGGTGTTGTAGGGCTCAGGGGCGATCAGCACCTGCTCCTTCATGTGGTCCTGGATCTGGTAGAAGAGGTGCGGCATGCCGAGCGAGGGATCGGGCGTCCAGTTCGGGTAGGGGATCGCCGACTGCCAGTGGGGGTGGTAGTGCACCGTGCCGACCACGCCGCGATAGATCGTGTCGGTCAGGTGGCGGGCGACTCGGCGGTTCTGCGCATGGTCGCCGGGGCCGCCAGGGCCGGCTGTGCCACCGGCCTGCGCTGCGGCCAGCGCGTAGTGGCGCATGGCGGTGTAGGACTGGCAGCCGACCTGCGGCGTCGAGGCCTCGCCGAAGCGGGCTTGGTAGCGCTGGGCGAAGGCCTGGCCGATCTCATCGCGCAGCAGGCCGATGACGGTGCCGACGATAACGCCCACTGCCTCCTCCTGCACCATCTCGACGAAGCTCTGGTGCATCGCGCCGTACTGCAGGTAGAGCAGGCAGTTCATCGGCCGCTCCATGAACTGCAGGTGAAAGTGCGCCAGGTCGCCCGGATAGAAGTGGGTGTTGGCCACCACCGCCGGATCGACGGCGCGTACCTCCTCCAGCACTTCTCGCCACTCGGTCCGGGGCGTCACCGTCACCTTGGGGCCGAAGGCCACGTCCCAGCCGAACTGCCGGGCGGCCGAGGCCATGGCGTTGGCGATGACGATGGAATAGGGCTTGGATCCGGAGATGATGGCGATGCGGTTGCTCTCCGGCCGCCACTGGCCGCTGTCGCGCAGCCAGGAGATGAACTTGATCAGGCCCTGGCCGTACCAGTAGTCGGCCGGGTCGCCCTGGAAGCAGCCGAAGTAGCGCTCCGGGTCGCTCATCACCGTGTCGTGGTGCTGCAGCAGGGTGTTGTGGTGGATGTAGACGATGCCGGCATCCGCGATCGGCTCGTATTCGGCGTTCTGCGAGCCGATGTTGTAGCCGTTGATGATGGCATGGACGCCATGGTCCTCGATCAGTCGCCGGGTGGCGCTCACCACCTCGTCGGCGGTCTGGCGGCAGGTGTCGACGAAGACCGGGGCCAGCGGGTGGCCGAGGATGCCGCCCTCGGCGTTCAGCTCCTCCACCGCCAGGATGACGCCGTTGCGGAACTCGGCCCCGTCGGCGGCCGAGGGGCCGGTCAGCGGCACCAGGCTGCCGATCGGGATGGGTGAGCCGTCGCTCACGGCGCACCCGCCACCGAATCGGGCTCGTAGAGCAGGGCGTGCATCAGAATGCGCAGGCGCGGCGGGCTCACCGGCTTGATCAGCACCGGAAAGCCCTCTTGCCTGATCCTGGCAATCAGCGCGGGATCGGTGTCGGCGGTGACGATCAGGCTGGGCAGGGGCTGGCCGTCGTCCGCTCTCAGCTTGCGCAGGACGTCGGTGCCGTGCTTGCCGCGCAGGCTGTAGTCGGCGATGGCGAACTTCGGCTCGAAGCCCTCGGCCAGGCGCTCGAGCGCCTCGTCCTCGCTGCCCACCGCCTCGACCGCGATGCCCCAGCGCTCCAGCAGTTCCTTGGTGGCGCGACGCAGCACCTCGTCGTCCTCGATCAGCAGCAGCGGCAGGCCGACGAACTCGCCGCCGAGCATCTCGCTGATCTCGCTGTCGCCGACCTTGCTGTTCCAGACGTCGCCGATCGGCAGGGTGATCGAGAAGACGCTGCCGCGGCCGGGCTCGGAGCGCAGCGTGATCTCGTGGCCGAGCAGGGCGGCCAGGCGCTGGGCGATGTTGAGGCCCAGACCCAGCCCGCGCTTGGTCCGCTTGCCGTCGTCGATCTGATAGAACTCCTCGAAGATGCGCTGGGCCTGCTCCGGGGCGATGCCGCGGCCGCTGTCCCAGACTTCGATCCGCAGCTTTCCAGCGCGCCGCCGGCAGCCGATCAGGATGCCACCGACTTCGGTATAGCGGATGGCGTTGGCCACGAAGTTGCTGAGGATGCGCTCCAGCAGCGCCTTGTCGGTCACCACAGGGACGGCCGGACTGAAGACCCGGAAGCGCAGGCCCTTGTCCTGAGCCAGGTGGGCGAACTGCACGCCCAGCCGCTCGAAGACCTGCGAGATCTGGAAGGTGGAGACGCGGGGCACGATCTTGCCGGCGTCGAGCTGGCCGATCTGCAAGAGCGCGCCCAGCAGGTCCTCCATGATCCCGACCGAGATGTCCATGGCATGCAGCAGGTCGCGGCGATGCTCCTCGCTCTCCTCGTCCATGCAGCTGTAGATCAGGATCTTCAGGGTGGCGAGCGGCTGGCGCAGGTCGTGGTTGGCGGCGCGCAGGAAGCGCGACTTGGCGTTGTTGGCGGCCTCCGCGAACTCCTTGGCGCGGCGTAGCGCGCGCTCACCGCGCTTGGCCAGGGTCACCTCGTTCACCAGGGTGACGCCACCGCTCGCTGTCGGGCTGTGGCGGATTTCCAGGGTGCGCCCGTCGGCCAGAAGCTGCTCGGTGACGCTGCCCTGGGCGAAGGCAGCAGCCAGCGCCGCCGACCAGCTCTCCGGCCCCTCGCCCAGCGAGCGATCATTGGCCTCGGCCGCCAGGCGGGCGAAGCGGGCGAAGGCGAGACCGGGCTTCAGTTGCTCCTCGATCGAGGTATAGAGCAGCTTGAAGGCTCGGTTGCAGTGCACCAGGCGCTGCTCGCGGTCCCAGACCGCCAGGCCGGACTCGATGGCCTCCAGGGCGTCGGCGACCGCGGCCTCGCGTGCCGCTTCCGGCCGCTCCGACCCGGAGGCCTCGCCCATCAGGCCGATCCGCCGGCGCGCGCCTGGTTCACCGCGTAGTGGATCATGGCCGAGCGGTCCTTCAGGCCCAGCTTGCGCATCAGGTTGCTGAGGTGCACCCGCACGGTGTGGGGGCTGACGCCCAGCTCGCTGGCAATGCGCTGCACCGAGTGGCCCTGGCCGAGCTGGTCCAGCACCTGCTGTTCGCGGTTGGTCAGCGGCTGCGGCTCGGCCGCGCGCTGCGGCATCTCCGTCGACCTGGCAGCGGCCTGCCGGCGCGGCTCGGTCGAGGCGGCGGGAGCCGGGTCCGCTGCGCTGCCACGCTCCAGGATGTGGCGCGGGAAAGAGACCTCGCCCGCCAGCACGCGCTCCAGCGCCTGGATGATCTCTGGCGCGCCGGCGGACTTGGGAATGTAGCCGATGACGCCGTGGCTGATCGAGCGGACGATGTAGTCCAGGTC
The DNA here is from genome assembly GCA_046233115.1 of Rhodospirillaceae bacterium N.6G. Taxonomy (GTDB): domain Bacteria; phylum Pseudomonadota; class Alphaproteobacteria; order Kiloniellales; family JACOMY01; genus JACOMY01. The sequence goes on from JBJXHM010000008.1 coordinate 131,269, forward strand.
CTCGTGCACCGAGACCACGACGATGGGGGTCTCGGGAAACTCGCTGCGCAGCCGCTTCAGGCCCGCGAACTCGTCGAAGCCAGGCATGATCAGGTCGACCAGCATGAGATCGATGTCGGGATGCTGGCGCAGCAGGGCGAGCGCCTCCTCGAAGGTGGTCGCCTCGAAGGCCTCCGCACCCTGCCGGACCCTGCGCATCACCTGTTTGAGCGACTCGCGGACGACCCAGTGGTCGTCGGCGATGACGATCTTCATGGGGCGCGACGATTCGGACGTCTCCGGCACCTGACCTCCCTGGCTGTTCGATCGCCGTGTTCGGGATCGGCGAGCACGGGACGGCATCCTTGTAGATGGGGTTCCACATAGCGTCCCGGCCGCGGCCTGCACAAGCTGTAAGCCGCTTTCGTGAGTCGCTCCAACTGTCCGCCCCGGACCCTGGAAGGGGGAGGGACCGACAGCCGAAAAGCCTCTAGAGACATTGCTGTAGCCAAATCTAATCAAAATGACTAGTGCCTTTTCGGTGAGAGGCGACGCGGACGATCGCACTCCCTCCTGCACAAATATCAGGCCTCCCTGCTATTCTTCTAGCCATTCCGAAGCGCTCCTCTCTGTGCTCAGCGAACCAGAGGTTTCGTCTAAAGAAACTTAATGAAATGAGGTTACTCAAAACGCCTTGACGCTGTCTAATCAAAATGCGTAGCCTTCTCTAGAGGAAAGACAGGGGCCGTTCAGGCTCCGCGTCTGGCGGCCGGGCCTCCGCCACGGAGGCCGGCGCGGTGGAACGAGGGAGACAAGACGAATGGGAAAGAAAGTTTCGCGCCGCACCGTCATGGGCGGCATGGCGGCGGGTGCCGGCATCGCGGCAAGCTCCGCCTTTCCGATGCCCTGGGTTTCCAAGAAGAGCGCCTGGGCGGCCGAGCCAATCGTGATCGGCCTGCCGACCTCCCAGACCGCGGCGGCCGGTGTCGCCGACGACCTCGATCACCTGCAGGGCACGATCCTGGCGCAGGAGGAGATCAACGAGGCCGGCGGCATCCTGGGCCGCGAGCTGAAGCTCGAAGTGGTCGACGTCGACAAGCTCTCTGCCGAGAGCTGCGTGGCGGCGATCCGCAACCTGGTCGACGCCAAGGTGCACGCGATCTCCAACGCCTTCCTCTTCGTGCCGATCCCGGCGATGGACGCCTCGGCGAAATACAAGTGCCCCTATCTGCAGGGCAACACCCAGCGCGCCGCCACCGACGAGGTGAAGAAGTATCCGGAGAAGTACAGCCACGTCTTCCAGACCGACCCGTCCGAGGTCCACTACGGCTACACCTTCCCGACCTGGCTGCAGGACATGGAGAAGCAGGGTGTCTGGACCCCGAAGAACCGCGGCGTCCACATCGTGCAGGAGCAGATCGGCTACAACCAGACGATCTCGCGCTGCACCCAGGACGCGCTGAAGAACAGCAGCTTCGAGCTCGCGGGGATCACCGACATCCAGTTCCCGGTGCAGGACTGGGGTCCGGTCATCCAGGACCTGCACAAGGTCGATGCCGGCGCCATCATGATCGACCACTGGGTGGCGGCCGAGTACGCCTCCTTCTGCAAGCAGTTCCGCGCCAACCCGGTGCCCGACAGCCTGGTCTACCTGCAGTACGGCCCCTCGCAGCCGGAGTTCCTGGAGCTGGCCGGCGGTGCCGCCGAGGGCTTCTGCTGGAGCACCGTGCTGGGTGTCTATGCCGATGAGAAGGGCATGGCCTTCCGCAAGAAGTACCAGGAGCGTTGGCCCGGTATCATGGGCCTCTGCTACACCGGCAACGGCTACGACATCGCCTACTACCTGAAGGCGGCCTGGGAAGCCGTGGGCAACCCGGAGGACTTCGCCGCGGTCTGCGACTGGATCCGCGCCAATCCCTATCGTGGCGTCTGCGGCTACATGGACATGAACAACGCCTACCAGGAGGGCGCGCACTTCCCCGACAACGGCTTCGAGGTCTCCGCGACCGAGCTCGATAAGGGCATGGGCCAGCTCTACTTCCAGGTCCAGGACCGCGAGCACAAGATCATCTATCCCTATGAGCTGAAAGAGACCGCGCTGCAGCCCGCGCCATGGTGGAGCTGAGCCTCTCGGCTGGCCCGGGCGGTGCCGCTGCCGCGGCGCCCTCGGAGCCGCTGTTCTCCTGCAGCGGCATCTACCTGGACCTGGGCGGGCGGGAGATCCTGCGCGACATCTCGCTCTCGGTCAGGCCGGGCGAGGTGCTGGGGATCATCGGTCCGAACGGTGCCGGCAAGACCAGCCTCTTCGAGGTGCTCTGCGGACGCATCCCCCCGAAGTCCGGCCGGGTGCGTTTCCAGGGCCGCGACGTCACCGGCCTGAAGCTGTTTCAGCGGGCCAGGCTCGGTATCGGCCGCACCTACCAGACCCCGGTGGTGCCCGAGGAGTTGACCGTCGCCGAGGTCCTGAAGGCGGCCCGACAGGCCTACCGGCCCTACCTAACCAAGCTCAATGCCGAGTGGGGCTGCGAGCTGGTCGGACTCAAGGTCGACGAGTCCATTCCGGCCGAGCAGCTCGAGACCCTGAACCGGCGCAAACTGCTGCTGGCCTGCCTCTTGATGCGGCGCTGTCCGCTCCTCCTGATGGATGAGCCGGCGGCCGGCCTCATCAACTCCGAGGTCGACGAGATCGACCATCTGATCAGGCTGCTCTCCAAGGAGCTGAACATCGCCATCGTCATCGTCGAGCACCGGATCGAGCTGCTGCAGACCATTGCCGACCGGGTGATGGTGATGGACGCCGGCGAGACCATCGCCGAGGGCCTGCTGCAGGACATCCTGGAGGACCCCAAGGTCCACGCCGCCTACTTCGAGGACGTGAGCGAGGGGGAACTGGAATGACCCCGGAAGGCGGGTGCCGCCGATGAGCCAGCGCAAGGAAATCCTGAACGTGAAGGGTCTCTCCGCCGGCTACGGGCCGATGCGGGTGATCCACGACCTCGACCTCATCGTCTATTCCGGCGAGCGCATCGGCATCGTCGGCCTCAACGGCCACGGCAAGTCGACCCTGTTCCTGGCGATCGCCGGGCTCACCGGCTGGCAGCGCGGCTCGATCCTGCTAAACGGCCACCAGGTCGGCCGCACCCGCAGCCAGGGCGCTGGGCGCTACACCCATCTTGTGGTGCGCCGTGGCCTGGCGCTGATGCCGCAGGGCGATGAGATCTTCTACGGCCTTACGGTGGAGGAGCACCTCGACAGCGGCGCCTTCACCGCGCGCGCCTGGCGCGAGCGGACCGAGCGCAAGGAGCGGGTGCTCAAGGTCTTTCCGCCCTTGCGCAAGCTGATGAAGACCGCGGTCGGCCGCCTCTCCGGCGGCGAGCGGCGCATGGTTTCGATCGGTCGCGGCCTGATGGCCGAAGCCTCGCTCTTCCTGGTCGACGAGCCCTCGCTGGGCCTCGCACCCAAGATCGGCAAGGGGGTGATGGACGCGCTCATGAGCGTCGAGCTGGGCGAGGCCGCGATGGTGATCGCCGAGCAGAACGTGAACCTGCTGGAAGGGCGGGTCGATCGCATGATCAACATGCACGCCGGGGCGCTAAAGGGCGAGGCCTCGGTCTCGCTCTCCGGCAGTGCGCGACGGGAGGCCTGAGCCGATGAACCTTGGCTTCGTCCTGGTGAATGCCGTCACCCTGGCCTGCATCTACGGCACCTTGGCCATCGGCATCTCCATCACCTGGTCCAGCCTGGGCCTGATCAACATGGCCTACGGCTTCACCTTCGCCTGCGCCGGCTACGGCGCCTGGCTGGTCGGGCAGTACATCATCGCCGACGGCTGGGCGGTGATGGCGGCCGGCATCCTGACCGGCGGGCTCTGCGGGGTCTTTGTCTGCGCGGTCGCCTTCATCCCGATCCACGACAAGCCCAACTTCGTGGTGCGCGGGCTGATCGCCACCCTGGCCATCAGCCTCTTGGGCTCGCAGGCCCTGCTCTGGTGGTTCGGGCCGCGCTCCAAGTCGCTGCCGGAGGTCTTCGGCTTCTGGCAGATCAAGCTGGGCGACGTGGTGGTCACCTCCAACGCGGCCGGGGCCATCATCTCCTCCATCGTGCTCTTGACCGTGACCTTGCGCTGGATGCGCTCCAGCCGGCGTGGGCTGGAGATCCGGGCGATGATGATGAACCCCCACGCCGCCTCCATCGTCGGCATCGGCATCCGCCGCACCGCCTTCTCGGTCATGGCGCTAACCGGGGGTCTGGCCGGGCTCGCCGCCGTGCTGCTGTCGCAGACCTACTACGTCAGCCCCTTCTCCGGCATCGTGCCGCTGATCAAGGGACTCAGCGTGGCGCTGCTGGGTGGGCTCGGCAGCGTCTTCGGCGCGGTGGTGGCCGCCATCGTGCTGGGGGTGAACGAGGCGCTGACCGCCTCGCTGCTGGGCGGCCAGTACGTGCTGATGACCCAGTTCGCGCTGATCATCCTCATCATCATCCTCCGCCCGCGCGGCATCGCCGGGATACTCGACAAGGCGCGCGAGGCCTGATCCATGACGGATACCTGGAAGAATCCCATCGCCGACTGGGAACCCGGCCCCTCCAGCGACGAGGTGCCGATCCTGGACTGGCAGAACCCGCAAGAGCCCTGGGACGAGCCGGAGCTCGACCGGGTCAAGCTCTACAAGGTCGGCCACCTGCGCTGGTACTACAAGTGGCCGGGCCACGGCCGGCACCTCTGGAGCCGGACGCGCTACTGGCCGACCCGCCGTCGCGTGCTCAACATCCGCGGCGAGTACAACCCCAAGACCCTGCGCCGCGAGAAGCACATCGTCGACAAGCGGCCGATCTGGTGGGCCTTCGGCTTCCTGGCGATGCTGCTGCTGCCGCTCTTCGTGCCGGCCTCGATGACCAACACGATCCTGGCGGCGGCCGCCATCTTCGGCATCTACGCGGCGATCAACCTCTGCTGGATGCTGGTGGTCGGCACCGCCGGCATCTTCTCGCTGGCGACCTTCGCCGTGGTCGGGGTGGGGGCCTACGTCTCCGCCTATCTCTCGATCCAGTACGGCTTGCCCTGGTGGACTCTGCCCTTCGTCGGCGCGGTGGTGGGGCTGGTGTTCGGCGTCATCATCGCACTACCGGCGATCCGGCTGGACGGCTTCTACTATGCACTGCTCACCCTTGGCCTGAACGAGCTCTGCCGGGTCTACGTGATCCAGTCGCGTGAGTTCGGCTCGGCCTCGGGCGGGCTCTACGGGGCTGACTCCTACATTCCGGACAGCATGTCGGCTGAAGGCCAACTCGTGCTTGGCTACTACGCCTGCATCGCGGTGATGATCGCGGCCCTCTTCCTCTACCGCTTCGTGAACGGAAAGCAGCTCGGCCGCGTGCTCAGGATGGCGCCGGAGAAGAAGGAGGCCTTCGCCGAGGCCACCGGCGTCAACTACCGCATGGCCCGCATCCTGGTCTTCGTCATCTCCTCGGTGGCGCTGGGCGCGATCGGCGGCTTCTACGCCTCGCACTTCCGCGGCGCCTCGCCGGCGATCTTCAGCTTCGACACCGTGCTTCTGGGCCTGGCGATGATGGTGATCGGCGGCCTCGGTCGCTCCGAGGGCGCGGTGGTCGGTACCTTGATCGTGGTCTTCATCGACAAGGTGCTGATCGACCTGGGGCCGCTGCGCCTGATGATGATCGGCGGCCTGATGCTCTTCGTGGTGATTTTCCTCAAGGGCGGTCTCTTCGGCATCAAGCCGCAGTTCCGTGCCTGGCGCGCCAAGAAGCGCAGCGAGAACCGGTCCTCCCGCACCGAGAAAGGAGGCGTCATGTTGCCTGAAGAAGCGACCGAGACCGAGGACAAGGACTACATCTACTGGCGCTATTTCGACAAGAAGCAGCGCGACTACCTGAAGCGCCTGGTCTGCGACGAGGTGCTGGAGGAACACCGCAACAACCCGCTGGGCCAGCACAGCGAGGCCCTGGAGCGCCTGCTGCTCTACTTCCGCCGCCACCCGCAGCCGGACAAGTACGCGATCGAGGTGATCGAGCCCTTCAAGGCCTATCGCATCGTCGCGCTCTCCGGCCACCGCGGCGTCGCGCCCAGAGTGGTGGAGGAGAAGGTCTACGGCTCGCAGGGCGAGGCCTACCACGGCGTCTTCCTTCGCCGTGTCCAGGATCTGATGGAGTCCTGATCGCCGTCTTGCGGCCAGGAACAGGGTAGGGGATTACGAACAGAGCGCCATGGCACAGATCAAAGTCTTCGGATACACCGACAAGATCTCGGTCAAACCGGGTGACAGCCTGCAGTTTCACGTGACCGCCGACGGCGCCAGCGCGGCCGAGGCTCAGCTCGTGCGGCTGATCCACGGCGACCAGCATCCCGACGGCCCCGGCTTCCTGGAGGAAGAGATCGACTGCGCCGGCAACGGCCTCTGGCCGGTGAAGAAGCAGTTCACCCAGGTCGGCTCTTACCTGACTGTCGAGGACCCGGAGCGCCACCTGGCGCTGGAGGGCGACTTCACCCTCTTCGCCTTCGTCAATCCGACCCTGCCCAGACTCGGCCTGCGCCAGGCCCTGGTTGGTCGCTGGGACATCCAGCGCAACGAGGGCTATTGCCTCGGCATCAACCAGAAGGGCCACCTGGAGTTCTGGGTCGGCGACGGCAAGGAGATCGACTATCTCGCCGCCGAGCCTCCGCTCTATCCCTTCCAGTGGTACCTGGTCGCCGTCAGCTACGAGCGGAAGACCGGCAAGGCCACGCTCTATCAGGAGGGCGCGCTCACCCGCTACAACGGCCGGCTGGGCAAGGCGGCGCCGATCGACTACCGCTCGCATGTGCGCGAGACCTTCCGCTTCCGACCGAAGAACGGCGCCGACATCCCCTTCCTGATGGCCGGCGCGCGCGACTGGCACGACCTGCGCGGTCACTTCGTAGCGCAGACCTATTGCGGCAAGATCGACCGTCCCGGCGTCTATGAGCGGGCGCTGACCCGCGATGAGCTGGACAAGATCCTGGCCGGCCACATCCCGCCCTCGGACGGCTGCGTCGCCTACTGGGACACCACGGCGGGCTACAGCGACGAGGGCATCGGCGACCGCGTGGTCGACACCGGCCCCTACAGGCTGGATGCCCAGGGCTACAATCGACCGGTGCGCGCCCAGACCGGCTGGAACTGGAAGGGCAAGAACGACTGCTTCCGCCTGGCGCCGCAGGAGTACGGCGGCATCGAGTTCCACGCCGATGCGGTGATCGACTGCAACTGGGAGGTGACCCGGGAGGTCACTCTGCCGGAGGGCCTGCGCAGCGGCGTCTACGCCATGCGCCTGCGTGCGGTCGGCGGCGGCGGCAAGGGGCTGGAGGAGGAGCACGTCGTCTTCTTCGTACGCGCCAAGCAGCCCAAGGCGCCGATCGCGCTCCTGATGCCGACGGCCAGCTACCTGGCCTATGCCAACGAGCACCTGAGTTTCGACGCCCAGATCGTGCAGTCGATGACCGGCCAGCCGCCGATCGTCTCCGACATCGACGTCGAGATGTACAAGAACCCGGAGTTCGGGCTCTCCACCTACGACACCTACATGGACGGGCTGGGTGTCTGCTACAGCTCCTATCGCCGGCCGATCGTCAACATGCGGCCCAAGCACCGCATCTCCAGCATGGGGATCACCTGGCAGTTCCCGGCCGACCTCTCGATCCTCGCCTGGCTGGAGACGCTGGGCTACGACTACGAGGTCATCACCGACGAGGACCTGGACCGCGAGGGGCTGGACTGTCTGAAGCCCTACAACGTGGTGATCACCGGCACCCACCCGGAGTACGTCTCAGAACGCATGCTCGACGCCAGCGAGGACTATGTCGCCGAGGGCGGGCGCATCGTCTATATGGGCGGCAACGGCTATTACTGGTGTGTCGGCTTCCGGCCGGAAGAGCCCTGGTGCATGGAGGTGCGCAAGCTCGATTCCGGCATGCGCGCCTGGGCGGCGCAACCGGGCGAGCACTACCTGGCCACCACCGGCACCAGGAGCGGGCTCTGGCGCATGCGCGGGCGACCGCCGCAGAAGCTGGTCGGCGTCGGCTTCATCGCTGAGGGCTTCGAGCACTGCCAGCCCTTCCGCAAGATGCCGGACAGCTACCACCGCAGCGTCGCCTGGATCACCGAGGGGATCGAGGAGGAGATCTTCGGCGATTTCGGCCTGGCGCACGGCGGCGCGGCCGGCGTGGAGCTCGACCGCTACGACCTCAAGCTGGGCACGCCGCCGCACACCAAGATCATCGCGTCTTCGGGCGGTCACACCGACAACTACGTGCTGGTGACCGAAGAGCTGCTCTATGCCTATCAGGGACTGGTCGGCTCGCAGGACTACCGGATCCGCGGCGACATCATCTACTTCACCGCCCCCAACAACGGCGCGGTCTTCTCCACCGGCTCCATTGCCTTCGGTCAGGCCTTGCCGGCGAAGAACTTCGACAACTCCATCTCGCGCCTGCTGAAGAACGTGATCGATGCCTTCTCCAAGTCCGGCCCGCTCCCCGGCGGCCACTGGATCAATGAGGAGAAGCAGTGGCGTTAGAGCAGAGCGACCTCAAATCGAACCGTTTTGCCGTCCGGGTCTTGCTCTCGGGGTCCTGCTCTACAGGTGTGAAGAACAGCGCGGCGACGATGCTCAGAGTCGTTTTTCCCCACCTCGCAGAGCAGCTCTCGGCGGATGGCCCTTGAGCCGCTTGAACGCGACCCCGAAAGCGGTCTGTGAAGCATAGCCCAGCCGATGGGCCACATCGGCGATCCCGTCGCCCTGACGGATGAGAGTCTCGGCGACCTGCATGCGCCAGCGCGACACATAGTCGATCGGAGGGCGTCCGATCGCGGCATGAAAGGCCTCTGAGAAGGAGGTCCGCGACATGCCGGCGATCTCGGCGAGGTCCTTCACGGTCCATTTCCGTCCGGGCTCGGCATGAATTCGCTGGAGAGCGGCGCCGATGCGAGGATCGGTCAGAGCGCCGATCAGGTCACTGCAGCGGGCGGTCGGTCCGCACGCGTCCTGCTCTTTGCGATCGGCGAAGGCGCGGAGCATCTGAACAACCAGCAGGTCGGCGAGATGGTGCCGCAACAGGTCCGAATCTGTTGCGGTCCGGCAGAACTCGATTTCCACGACCTCCAGCAAACGGCTTAAGGCGACGGCCGAGGATAGGTCGCGAGGAAGGTGCAGCAGATGCGGCAGAGCATCGCTCAGCACGTGCTCGTGCAGGTTATTCACCCGGAAACTACCGCCGATCAGAACCACGTCGTCGCCGCCGCAACGCCCGATATCCGTGCGGGTCCAGTCAATCACCTTCGTACCGTCCAAAGGAGATAGATCCGGGTCACTTGCGAGAACGTATGCGGGGGTCTGCGCCAACAGGAAGACGTCGCCCTGTTGCATGCGGAGCGGTGGATGATCGGGATGCACCATCCAACATTCGCCCCTGATGACCGCTGCGAACTTCAGGGCATGCTTCTCGGGAAACCGCAGAGACCACGCCCCTGCGGCTTCGAACCGGGTGCAGCGAGCGCTGCGCAGATCGAGCAAATCATAGATGGCGGTCAGGGCCTTATGCCTTTTCGGACGATCTCGAGATCATTGCGGACCATTGACTATAGCCAGGCCGTGGCGCGCGCCAACATCTCCACTCGGTAACTGGATGGAGAGATACAATGGACAGCGTTCGAGACAAGGTGATTGCGATTACCGGCGCGAGCAGTGGGATTGGCCGGGCAACCGCCCTCAGGCTGGGCGCCGGCGGGGCCCGAGTCGTGCTGGGCGCGCGGAGGCTGGATCGCCTTCGCGACCTTGCCGATGAAATCGAGGCCGCTGGTGGTAGGGTCGTCGTTCATCGGACCGACGTTCGCGATCGTGCTGCACTGCAGGGCCTTGTCGATCGGTCTTGCGAGGCCTTCGGTCGTCTCGACGTGCTGGTCTCGAACGCTGGAGTCGGAGCCATCTCGCGACTGGACGACCTGCGGGTGGAGGACTGGGAGGCGATGATCGACGTGAATTTTCGAGGCGTTCTCTATGGGATCGCTGCTGCCCTGCCTGTCTTCCGCCAGCAGGGTTCGGGCCATTTCGTCACGACCGTGTCCACTGCGGGGCTGCGGATCGTGCCGACCCAATCCGTCTATGCAGCAACGAAGAACGCTGTCCGCACACTGCTGGAAGGGTTGCGCCAGGAGGCCGGACCGGATCTACGGGTAACCGGGATCTCTCCGGGCTACGTGCGAACCGGGTTTGCCAGTGATGCTGTTCTAGACCCTGATGTCCGGGCCCTCGCCCAAAAGGCGATGGAAACCATGGCTATCGCGCCGGATGCTGTCGCCCGCGCAATCCAGTTTGCCATCGCGCAGCCTGCCGAGGTTGACATTGGCGACATCGTGATCCGCCCGACCGCGCAATCGTGAGGAAGCCGGCAGGCCCGATTCCGGCAAGACCATGGCGGAATGCAAGGTGGTTTGCCGACGCAAAGAGCCCGCCACCCCCTGAGGGTGACGGGCTCTCGCATCTCAGCGTGCCGGAGGCCCCGGGGGGCCTCCTCACATCGGGAGGATCGTTAGGCGGCGGTCGCCTTGGAGATGCTCTCGATGGTGCTGTTCACGCGGGTCTGCAGCGGCTGGAACGCCTCGTTGGCAACCGCCATGGACATCTCGGCGACCTTGGTGCCGTCGGCCATGACCTTGTCCATGTGGGTCTTCGCCAGCTCGCTCTGCAGGTCCATCGCCTCCTTGATGGTCTTCACGCCCATGAGTGCCTTGGCGGCGTTCATGTTGGACTCCATGGAAGCCTGGGTCAGAGCCAGCAGCTCCTTGGAGACGGTCTCGAAGCCCTTCAGCAGGATGGTCGAGGACTGCATGACAGCCTCGGCGTTCTCCTTCTGGAGGCCGCTGATCTGGCCGTAGTTCTTGAACACGTTCTCAGAGAACTTCTCGGCATTGTCCTTGGCGAAGGCGACGTACTGCTCGTAGCCCTTCTGGCAGGCCTCGGTGCCGGCCTTCATCGCCTGCTCGAAGCTCTCCTTACCGACGTTCACGGCGGCCTCGACCGGCTTCAGGGTCTCGGCGATGGTGTCTTCAACCTTCTTGCTCGCAACCATAATCTTGCTCCTTCTTCGTGCATTGACGGTGCCGTGCGCTCTCGCCGGCGCCCCTAGGGTCACTTAGCCATCAGCTCCACTTGGTGCAGCGGCTTGCACGGCGCTCCGGCCTAACCCCTGCCAATCCCTTACTCTCGTGCTGGCCCTTACCCTTTTGCTAGCATCACGCCGTTCTTTTGTGCGGTGCAGCATGACCAAGCTATTTAGGAGGCTGCCCTCTCCGGGTCAAGCATTTTTTTGTGCAGTGCAACATGAACTCTCAAGTCCTGCCGAGCTTTGCGAGTCCGTCGCACAGAAGCCGCAAGCTGTTGCCTGATCGCATCACTGCCTTCACTCCGACATGATCCCGGCCTCTTTGCCATCTTTAGGATTGCGGCGCAGAGTAAAATATGATCTTCATGAAGACTTTAGGGGTGCTTTTTAAGGGATGAAGGGAGCTTCCAGTCATGGCTCGCGGACATCTGAGGGGAACGGGGGCACTGCTGCTGCTCTTGTCGGCGCTTTTGCTCTCCCCGGTGGCCCAGGCGAAGTCTGAGCGGCAAGCCGCCATCGTCGTCGATGCCACCACCGGTGAGGTCCTCTACGAGGAACAGGCCGATAGGCGACACTACCCGGCTTCGCTCACCAAGATGATGACACTTTATTTACTGTTCGATGCCATCGAGCGGGGCAGGGTCAGCCTGTATACGCCGCTCAAGGTATCGAAGCATGCGGCCTCGCAGCCACCCTCCAAGGTGGGGGTGCGCGCAGGCGGCACGATCACGGTGGAAGAAGCGATCCAGTCGCTGGCGATCAAGTCGGGCAACGACGTCGCCGTCGTGGTCGCCGAGTCCTTGGGCGGCAGCGAGGCCGGCTTCGCCCGCCAGATGACCGCCATGGCGCGGCGCCTGGGCATGTGGCGCACCAACTTCTACAATGCCTCGGGCCTGCCGGATGACCGCCAGCTCTCGACCCCGCGCGACATGGCCAAGCTGTCGCGCGCGCTGCTCTACGATTTCCCGCGCTATTACCACTACTTCTCCGAACCGGGCTTCAGCTACCAGGGTAAGTCATTCAACTCGCACAACCGCCTGCTCTATAGCTATGGCGGTGCCGACGGCATCAAGACCGGCTATACCCGGGCTGCCGGCTACAACATCTCGGTTTCCGCGGTGCGCGGCGGCCGGCGGCTGATCGCCGTCGTCTTTGGCGCCGATAGCTCGGCCAAGCGCAACACCTGGGCGGCCTCGCTGCTGGACCGGGCCTATCCCCATGCCGACCATGGCCATCCCAAGCAGCTCTTTGCCGCGCTCGACGCGGGCGGCAAGCTGCCGGCCCTGCAGCCGCGCATCACGGCCAGCGGGCCGGCGCCCAAGGCCAAGCCGCTGATCCAGCCGCAGCCTGCGCCGGCGACCGCGCTGGCTGCGGCACCGGCGGAGCCCGCGCCGGCATCCAAGGCGGCTCCGGCGGTGGCAGCAGTCTCGGCACCCGCGCCCAGCGTGACGGCCCAGGCGACGGTGGCGACCACCGCCATCGCCCAGCAGAGCGCCACCCCGTCCAGCAAGGCAGCCCCGACCAGCAATGCCGGCAACGGCCTCTGGGCGATCCAGGTCGGTGCCTTCTCGCTTTCCGATGCCGCTCACGATGCGGCAGCCCAGGCGATCCAGACCATGGGCAATGGCAGCGTCGAGGTGCTGGAGGTGGTGAAGGGCGACAACCGGCTCTATCGCGGCCGTGTCTCCGGCCTGGCCGAGACCGAGGCCCGCGCCGCCTGCGACTTCCGCATCACCCACGGTGCTCCCTGCTTGGTGGTGGCGCCAGGTAGCTAGGGCGAGAACCGATGATCCGAGATAGGGAAAGGCGCAGGGCAGGGGTCCTGCGCCTTTCCCTTTGTTAAGGATCGATTGATGAAGGGCCTGGAAGCCCCTTTTTTGCCATCGCCGACGCGAAGTCTTCACGGCAGTGTAAGAATGCGGTCATCCCCTGCGGCTAACCCCTGGCGCGATCGTCAGTTTGCCAAGGGGGTGAAGAATGTTCGTCTCGACCAGGCGTATCCTGCTGGGAAGCGCCCTTCCGCTGGTTCTGAGCGCTGCGGCCAATGCGGCCTGTCCGCCGGTCACCGTCGCCGAGATGCAGGGCCTGAGCCCGGTCTATCCGGAGCAGTTCGAGCTGGCCGAGTTCCAGGACGCCGCCGGCTGCACCCTGGAGTTCAGCGCCAATCCCGAGATCGAGGCGCTCAACGCCCGCATCCTCGGCAACGGCGCGTTGCCGCCGCTGGCCCAGCGCCTGCCGGCCGAGCCTCTGGTGGTGGCGCCCTACGAGAGCATCGGCCAGTATGGCGGCACCCTGACTGGCCTTTCCAAGGGCACCGAGTCCGGCACCTCCGACCTGCTGTCGACCCGCCACGTCAACCTGGTCCGCTATTCCGACGACCTGCAGACCGTGGTGCCGAACGTGGCCGAGAGCTGGTCCTGGAACGACGACTTCACCCAGCTCACCTTCGTGCTGCGCGCCGGCCACAAGTGGTCCGACGGCGAGCCCTTCACCGCCGAGGACGTGGCCTTCTGGCATAACGACCTGATCCTGAACCCCGACGTCTACGACAAGACCCCGGACCGCTGGCTCTTCTCCGGCCAGCCGGCCAAGGTCGAGGCGCTGGACGAGAGGACGGTGCGCTTCACCTTCCCGGTGCCGACGCCGGGCATCCTGAACCGCTTTGCGGTCGACTTCGGCCAGGCCTTCCAGCCCAAGCACTTCCTGGGCCAGTACATGACCAAGTACAACCCCGACGCCGAGACCTTGGCCAAGAGCCAGGGCTTCGAGTCCGCGGCCGAGGCGATCGACTTCTACTACGGCGGTTCCGACTGGAAGGACGTGCCCTCGCCGCTGCTGAAGGACGCCGACAAGGCGGCCGCCATCGGCCGCGCCGTGGTGCCGACACTGGAGAGCCACATCCTGGTGGAGGAGACCTCCGAGGGCCGCCACCTGGTCGCCAACCCCTACTTCCACATGGTGGACACGGCCGGTCAGCAGCTTCCCTACATCAGCGAGATCGCCGAGACCTACGTGCCGGAGAAGGAGGTCCAGAACCTCAAGATCATGGACGGCGAGGTGGTCTGGAAGCAGCAGGCGATCTTCCTGGAGGACTTCCCGCTGCTGAAGGAGAACGAGGGCCGCGGCCACTACAGCGTCGCCTTCGCGCCGACCTTCGGCGAGAACGTCTTCTATTCCTTCAACCGCACCGACAAGGATCCGGTCCTGGCCGAGATCTTCAACGACATCCGCTTCAACCGGGCGATGTCGCTGGCGATGAACCGCGACGAGATCAACGAGATCGTCTACCTGGGCCAGGGCACCCCGATGCAGGGCGTGCCGGCCGAGCACAAGACCGTCGCCTTCATCACCGAGGAGATGAAGAACCGCGACATCGCCTTCGATCCCGATACGGCCAATGCCCTGCTGGACGAGATGGGCCTGACCGACAGTAACGGCGACGGGGTACGCGAGCGGCCGGACGGCAAGCCGCTGGTGATCCAGCTCATCTACTCCTCGCAGGGGGCGCCGGTGAAGATGCAGGAGCTGGTGCGCGACTACTGGAGCAACGTCGGCGTGCGCATCGACCTGAAGGAGGTGACCTCCGACGAGTACCGCGCGTCCGGCAACAACAACGACCTCGACCTCACGGTCTGGAAGTACGACGGCAATGCAGGCCCGACCATCAGTCAGGACGTGACCGCCTTCGTGCCGCCCTTCGGGGACTTCTTCAATCCCGGCACCGGCTTCGGCTGGGCCGCCTGGAAAAAGAGCAATGGCGCCGAGGGTGTGGAGCCGCCAGAGGACATCAAGAAGCTCTGGGACCTCTCGCAGCAGTTCATCCAGTACGAGCTGGGCAGCGAGGAATCGAACCGGATCGGTGCGGAGATCGCCGAGATCCACGTCGACAACATGCTGAAGATCGGCACGGTCGGCGACATCGTGGCGCCCTTCGTCTATCGCAACGACCTGCAGAACGTGCGGCCGCTGACGGCGAAGACCTACGACTACTACTGGACCTACCCCTACAGGCCACAGCAGTGGTGGCTGAAGCAGTAGGCAGAGAGGCGAAGCAAGCCGCCGGGGTGTCGCGAGCGCCCCGGCGGCCGACCTCTTCGCCGGACCGGATGGCTGGACAGACGCCGAAAGCATAGGGAAACGGCCCGAACATGCTCCGCTTCACCCTTCAGCGCCTGGTCGGGATGGCGGTGACGATGGCCCTCGTCTCGCTGATGGTCTTCCTGATCATGGAGTTGCCGCCGGGCGACTACGCCGATCGCTATGCCTTCCGCAAGTATTCGGGCACCGGCATCAACGTGACCGAGGCCGACATCCAGGCGATCCGCGTCGACTTGGGCCTCGATAAGCCGCTGCTGCTGCGCTACCTCGACTGGATCGGCGGCATCGTCCTGCACGGCGACTTCGGCCAGGCCTTCGCCTTCGAGACCTCGGTGGTCAAGGTGATCGGCGACAAGGTCTGGCTGACCATGGGCATCCTCTTCGCCACCCTGATCATCACCTATGCGGTCTCGATTCCGATCGGGATCTATGCCGCGGTGAAGCGCGGCTCGGCCGCCGACTACGGGCTCACCGTCTTTTCCTACCTGGGTCTGGCATTGCCGAACTTCCTGCTGGCGCTGATCCTGCTCTACTTCGCTAACCGCTGGTTCGGAGCGGACGTCGGCGGCCTCTTCTCCACCGCCTACGAGCGTGCGCCCTGGTCGCTCGGCAAGTTCTGGGACCTGATCAAGCACCTCTGGCTGCCGGCCTTCGTGCTGGCCTGGTCGGCGGTCGCCTACCAGCTTCAGACCGTGCGCGCCACCATGTCGGACGAGCTGAACAAGCTCTCGGTGACGGCGGCCCGCGCCCGCGGCGTGCCGGAGGGCAAGCTGCTGATCAAGTACCCGGCCAGGCTGGCGATCAACCCGGTGGTCTCGACCATCGGCTTCGACGTCAACCGCATCTTCTCGGAGCTGCCGATCGTCGCCGCCGTCCTGGGCCTGACCGAGCTGGGCGAGCTCTTGCTGAAGGCCTACCTCGACCTCGACATGTATGTGGCCGGTGCCATCCTACTGCTGCTGACCTTCGCCATCGTCTTCATGAACTTCCTCTCCGACATCCTGCTGGCGTGGCTCGACCCGCGCATCAAGCTGGGGGGCTAGCGATGACCGCACTCGACCCGACCGAAGGCGAGGGGGCCGCTCTCACCCCGAAGGAGCGGCGCGCGGCGGAGAAGGAACGCCAGCGCCTGCTGAAGTACTACTCGGCCTCGCAGTGGACCCTGATCTGGTGGCGCTTCCGCCGCCATCGCGCCGCCATGGTGGCTGCCACGGTGCTGCTGGCGATGGCGCTGCTCGGGATTTTCGCGGAGTTCGTGGCGCCCTACGGTCCCACCACGCGCGATTCCAAGTACCTGGACGGTGCCCCGCAGATCCCGATGTTCTGCGACGACAACGGCTGTTCGCTGGTGCCCTTCGTGCATGGCGTACGCACCGAGCGCGATCCGGTGACCCTGCGCGCCATCTCGGTGCCCGACCCGGAAACCCGCCTCTACGTGACCCTCTTCCCGGAGGGCGATGCCGTCACCATCCTGGGGCTCTTCACCACCAAGACCCACCTCTTCGGGCTGGACGGTAAGGGCAAGCTGCACCTCTGGGGCACCGACTCGCTCGGCCGGGACGTCTTCTCGCGCACCCTCTACGCCACCCGCACCTCGCTCTCGATCGGCGTGCTGGGCGTGCTGATCTCCTTCGTGCTGGCGCTGATCATCGGCGGGGTGGCCGGTTACTTTGGCGGACTGATCGACGGGGTGATCCAGCGGGTAACCGAGGTGATCCGCGTGATCCCGGTGATCCCGCTTTACATGGGCCTGGCCGCGGCCATGCCGAAGGAGTGGTCGACCAGCCAGGTCTACTTCGCGATGACCGTGATCCTGGGGCTCTTCGGCTGGCCGACCCTGGCCCGGCGCATCCGCTCGCAACTGCTCTCGATCCGCGGCGAGGACTATGTGGTGGCGGCCAGGCTGGCGGGCGCCAAGCCCAAGCGCATCATCGCTCAGCACATGCTGCCCAGCTTCACCAGCTTCATCATCGTCGATCTGGTGATCTCCTTCCCCTACATGATCCTGTCGGAGACCGCGCTCTCCTTCGTCGGGCTGGGCCTGCGCCCGCCGGCGGTGAGCTGGGGCGTGCTGCTGCAGGAGGCGCAGAGCGTGCGGGTGATCGAGCAGACGCCCTGGCTCTTCATCCCGGCCGGCTTCGTGGTGCTCGCGGTGCTGGCCTTCACCGTCATCGGCGACGGCCTGCGCGATGCCGCCGACCCCTATTCGGAGGCGCGCTGATGGGCCGGATCCTGACGGTCGAGAACCTCTCGATCTCCTTCCGCACCGACGAGGGCCTGGTCACCCCGGTGCAGGACGTCGCCTTCACGGTGGAGCGCGGCAAGACCCTGGGCCTGGTCGGGGAGTCGGGCTCCGGCAAGTCGGTCTCGACCAAGGCGCTGATGCGCCTGCTGCCGGGTTCCGCCAGCCTCTCGCCCGAGACCCGGATGCACTACGTCACCAAGGACGGGCGGACCATCGAGATCGAGTCCCTGAAGGCCAGCAGCCGGTCGCTGCGGCGCCTGCGCGGCGGCGAGATCGGCATGATCTTCCAGGAGCCCATGGCCTCCTTCAGCCCGGTCTACACCATCGGCAACCAGATGGTGGAGGCGATCCGCCTGCACCGCGGCCTGGGCCGCAGGGAGGCCCGTGGCCTGGCGATCGAGATGCTGGACAAGGTCGGCATCTCCAACCCCGAGGGCCGGGTCGACCAGTATGCCCACGAGATGTCCGGCGGCATGCGCCAGCGCGCGATGATCGCGCTCGCGCTTTCGGCCGGGCCGGCGCTGCTGATCGCCGACGAGCCGACCACGGCTTTGGACGTCACCATCCAGGCCCAGGTGCTGGAGCTGATGGCCGGCCTGCAGCAGGACCTGGGCATGGCGATGATCTTCATCACCCACGACCTGGGGGTAATCGCTCAGATCGCCGACGAGGTGGCGGTGATGTACCTCGGCACCATCGTCGAGCGGGGACCGGCGCGCGCGGTGATCCGCGATCCCAAGCACCCCTATACCCAGGGCTTGCTGGAGGCGATCCCCAGCCTGGAGACCCTGGACCACAAGCTGAAGCCGGTGCCGGGCGACATCCCGAGCCCGACCGAGCGGCCCAGCGGCTGCGCCTTCCATCCGCGCTGCCGGCAAGCGATCGCCGGGCTCTGTGCGCTCCAGGCGCCGGCCGCCACGACCTTGGGGGAGGGGCGCGCAGTCTCCTGCTGGCTGCATGCGGAGAGCGGGAGGTCGGCGGCATGAACGAGACCCTGATCGAGATCCGCGACCTCGAAGTCCGCTTTCCGATCCAGGTGAAGGGTGGTCTCTTTCGCCAGAAGACGGTGGAGCTGCGTGCGGTCGACAAGGTCAGCTTCGACATCCGCCGCGGCGAGACTGTGGGGTTGGTGGGCGAGAGTGGGTCCGGCAAGACCACGGTCGGCCGCGCCATCTTGCGCGCGATCAACCCCACCGCCGGCCAGGTGATCTTCCACGGCCCCGAGGGCGAGGTCGACGTGGCCGAGCTGGAGGGCGGCGAGCTGCGCCGCTTCCGCCAGCACATGAACATGGTCTTCAAGGCGGGACCCGTCGAGCTCTCGGCGCTGAGCGGCGAGGCGCTGCGCCTGTTCCGGCCGCGCATGAGCCTGGTGTTCCAGGACCCCTATTCCTCGCTCAATCCGCGGATGACGGTGCGCGACATCATCGCCGAGCCGCTGATCGCCGGTGGGATCATGACCGACCGCGCCCACATCGATGCCCGTGTCCGCGAGATCGCGGCGCGCTGCAAGCTGAACCTGGAACACCTGCGCCGCTTCCCGCACGCCTTCTCTGGCGGGCAGCGCCAGCGCATCTGCATCGCCCGCGCGCTGGTCTCGCAGCCCGACTTCGTGGTCTGCGATGAGTCGGTCTCGGCGCTGGACGTCTCGATCCAGGCCGAGATCGTGAATCTGCTGAAGGAGCTGCAGGAAGAGATGGGCGTGGCCTTTCTCTTCATCGCCCACGACCTTTCGGTGGTGGCGCACATCTCGCACCGTGTGGCGGTGCTCTACGTCGGCTCCTTCGTCGAGTATGCGCCGACGAGGTCGCTCTTCTTCCACCCGCGCCACCCCTACACCCACGCGCTGCTCTCGGCCATTCCGCAGGCCGACCCCGATGCCGGCTTCGAGCCGATCCGCCTGCAGGGCGAGATCCCGAACCCGCTGTCGGCGCCGGAGGGCTGCCGCTTCCACACCCGCTGTCCCTTTGCCCGCGCGCGCTGCTCAAGAGAGGTTCCGGCCTGGCGCGAGATCGCGCCGGAGCACCAGGTTGCCTGCCACTTCGCCGAGGAGTTCGACTTCTCCCGCCCGGGCGGGTGAGGGGGGCGGGGTCGGATGGCGCTGTGCTCTTCGTCGTCTTTCTGGCTTGCTCAAGCAGGTCCTACGGTCAAGCCGTAGGACGACAAAACAAAGAATTTCAAACGGATGTCGTCCTTCGACTTGATCGAAGGACGACTATCCCTTTGCCTGAGCCCTGTCGTTTGGCGCCTTAATCCACAGCCAACCCCGCCCGCTCTTCCTCCAGGAAGGCCAGCCAGTCCTCCATGCCTTCGCCGGTCTTGGCGGAGACCTGGAACAGGCGGGCGGTGGGGTTCACCTCCAGGATGTTGCGGCGGCAGGCTTCCAGGTCGAAGTCGACGTGCGGGGCCAGGTCCATCTTGTTGATCACCACCGCCTGCGACGCCCGGAACATGTGCGGGTACTTCAGCGGCTTGTCCTCGCCCTCGGTGGTCGAGATGATCGCCACCTTCATGTGCTCGCCCAGGTCGAACATGGCCGGGCAGACCAGGTTGCCGACGTTCTCGATCAGCAGCAGGGAGCCGGTCTTGGGCTTCAGTGCGGGCAGGGCGCTGGCCACCATGTCGGCCTCCAGGTGGCAGCCGGCGCCGGTGTTGATCTGTACCGCGCGGGCGCCGGCGGCACGGATGCGCTCGGCGTCGCGGGTGGTCATCTGGTCGCCCTCGATCACCGCGATGTCGACCTTGCCGGCGAGCGCCTCGATGCTGCGCTCCAAGAGGGTGGTTTTGCCGGCGCCGGGGGAGCTGACCAGGTTCAGCGCCAGCACGCCGCGGCCCTCGAACCAGCCGCGGTTGCGCTGGGCGATGCGGTCGTTCTTGGCCAGCACCGCCTGCTCCAGGCTGACCACCTCGCCATGCGGCCCGTGCACGTGCGGCGCGTCATGGTCGTGGTGATGATGATCGTGGCCATGGTCATGATCGTGATCATGGCTGTGCCCGTGATCATGATGATGGTCGTGCCCATGATCATGATGATGGTCGTGCCCATGGTCATGGGAATGCCCGTGTTCATGAGCATGCTGGTGCCGGCTCTCCTCGAAGGTGAAGCCGGCGTCCTGGAAGACCTGGTGCAGGTCGGTCGCTCCCTGGCGCAGTACCTTGGCCTGGTTGAGCTCCAGGTCGGTCAGGACCACGCTGTCCTTGGGGTCGCTGCATCCGCATGTTCCGCACATCAGGCTGCCTCCTCCAGTTCGTATTCCTTGATCACGAAGGTATCGCCCTCGGCCTCGACGAACTCCAGGTCCGCCCCGGCCAGGCTGCTGCCCTCCGCGGCGATCTCGAAGCAGAAGCTGAGGGCCTGGCGCTCCACGCAGGCCAGCGGGCCGATCGCCAGGCGCACGCGGCGGACCTTGCGGCCGGCGGCATGCTCGGCAACGATGGCCACCACGCTGCGGCTGAGGCCCAACTCGTGCATCAGCCAAGCCCCCAGGCCAGCGCGCCGGTCTCGCTCATGACCTCGACGCCGAGGCCGACGGCCAGCAGCGCCGCGCCCAGCGACAGGCCCTTGTAGAGCCAGCGCGCGTGCCGCTCGGCCGCGGTCAAGGGCCAGGCGGCGGCGAAGGAGAGCAGCGCCATGCCGAGGACTGAGCCCAGGCCGAAGATCGCCACGTAGGCGATCGCGGTCCAGGCGTCTTGCGTGGCGGCGACGGCGAGCGCCAGCAGCCCGGCGGAGCCCGCGGCCCCGTGCACCAGCCCGACGGCCAAAGCGCGCAGCGGGAAGCCCTGCGGATGCTGATGGCGGTGCGGATCGCTGCCGTGGGGGCGGGTCGCACCCTGGTGGCTGTGGGCGTGCAGGTGGCGGGTGCCGCCGTCGTGGTCGTGCACGTGGAAGTGCACGCGCTTGGTGTAGAGGCGACGCAGCACGTCCAGGCCCAGCAGCACCAGCATGACGCCGACGCCGAACTCCAGCGCGGCGGCCCAGCGGTCGGTCAGGGTGAAGCCCAGCAGGATGGCGCTGGCGCAGATCAGGAAGAGGGTGATGGTATGGCCTACCCCCCAGACGGCGCCGCGCAGCGCCAGCCGCCGCTTGGAGTCCTTGCTCCCGGCCGCCATGGCACCGACCGCGGCCAGGTGATCGGCCTCCAGCGCGTGCTGCATCCCGATCAGGAAACCCAGTGCCAGAAAGCCTTCCATCTCGCCCTCTTCCGTCAGCAGATTCGTGGCAGTTGCTCGCCGACCAGCATGTCTACGATCCGGCTGCCACCGAAAACGGTTCTCATAGTGACACGGCCGGGTTGTCCCGACACAGCCCGGCCGATGGCCGCAGCGTCGCGGCCGGCCGGGTGGGCCTGCATCGCCGCCAGCGCGGCGGCGGCCTCGGCCTCCGGCACGAAAAGCACCAGGGTGCCCTCGTTCGCCAGGTAGAGCGGGTCCAGGCCCAGGATCTCGCAGACGCCGACCACCTCGCGGCGCAGCGGCAGGGCCTCCTCCTCGATCTCGATGCCAAGCGCCGCGGCCTCGGCCATCTCGTTCAGCGCCGAGGCCAGGCCGCCGCGGGTGGCGTCGCGCGCCGCGCGCAGGCCCGGTGCCGCGGCCGCGACCGCCTCGATCAGGCCGTTGAGCGGCCGGCAGTCCGAGGCAACGTCGGTCGAGAGCGCCATATCGCCGCGCGCGGCCAGGATCGCCGCGCCGTGGTCGCCGAGGACGCCGTTCACCAGGGCGACGTCGCCGGCTTGGATCCGGCTCGCCGCCATCTCGCGGCCGGGCGGGATTGCGCCGACGCCGGCGGTGGTGACGAAGAGCTGATCGGCCATGCCCTTGCCGACGACCTTGGTGTCGCCGGTGACGATGGCGACGGCAGCGGCATCGGCCGCGGCCCGCATCGAAGCGGCGATGCGTTGCAGCAGCGCGATCTCCACCCCCTCCTCGATGATGAAGGCAGCCGAGAGCCAGAGCGGCCGGGCGCCGCCGACGGCCAGGTCGTTCACCGTGCCGTTGACAGCAAGCGTGCCGATGTCGCCGCCGGGGAACTCCAGCGGCGAGACCACGAAGCTGTCGGTGGTGAAGGCCAGTCGCGCCCCTGGCTCGGCCAGCGCTGCCGCGGAGAGGCGCGCCTGGTCTTCCATCTCGCCGGTCGCCTCGGTGCGGAAGGCGGCGAGGAAGACCTCGTCGATCAGGCGGCGCATGGCCCTGCCGCCGCCGCCCTGGGCCAGGGTGACCCTGTCGCCTGCGGCGCCGGTTGGCTGGCGTGGCAGGGGCGCGTTCACTCCGCCGCCTCCATGCGGTCGCGGCCGTAGTGGTAGTAGGCGGCGCAGGCCCCCTCGGAGGAGACCATCAGCGCGCCCAGCGGCCGCTCCGGCGTGCACTCCTTGCCGAACTTCGGGCAGCCGGTCGGCTTCATCCGTCCGGTCATCACCGCCCCGCAGGCGAGCCCCTCCGGCTCGGCGACCCTGCGCGGCCCGGCGCCGTAGCCGATCCCGAAGCGGGTCTCGGCATCGAAGGCGAGGTAGGGCGCGCGGATCTTCAGGCCGGACTTGTCGATCTCGCCCAGCCCGCGCCACTCGAAGCGCTCGCGCGGCTCGTAGACCTCGGCGACGGCGGCCAGCGAGGCGGGATTGCCCTCGGCCGGCACCACGCGGGCGTACTGGTTCTCGACCTCGGCTCGGCCCTCGGCGATCTGGCGCAGCACCATCAGCACCGACTGCAGCAGGTCCAGGGGCTCGAAGCCGGCAACCACGATGGGCTTGCCGTAGTCGCGCGCGATGAAGCGGTAGGGCTCCAGCCCGATCACCATGGAGACATGGCCGGGGCCGACGAAGCCGTCCAGCTCCATATCGGGGTCGTCCAGCAGCGCCTTGATCGGCGGGGGCACGGTGATGTGGTTGCAGAAGACGGTGAAGTTGGCGATGCCCTCCGCGGCTGCCTGCAGGATGGTGAAGGCGGTCGAGGGCGTGGTGGTCTCGAAGCCCAGGCCGAAGAAGACCCCCTCGCGATCCGGGTGCTTGCGGGCCAGCGCCAGCGCGTCTAGCGGCGAGTAGACCATGCGCACGTCCGCGCCCTCGGCCTTTGCCTGCAGCAACGACTTGGCGGTGCCGGGCACCCGCATGGCGTCGCCGAAGGTAGTGAAGATTACCTCCGGCCGCTCGGCGATGGCGATGCATTCGTCCACCCTGGACATCGGCAGCACGCAGACCGGGCAGCCGGGGCCGTGGATGAACTCCAGGCCCGGCGGGGTCAGGCGGTCGAGGCCGTAGCGGAAGATCGCGTGGGTGTGGCCGCCGCAGATCTCCATGATCCGGACCGGCTCCTTTTCGGTGGCGCCGATTGCCTCGACGGCCTCGGCGATGGCGGCCAGTACGGCCTTGGCTGCCACGGGATCGCGGAACTCGCTGGCGTACTTCATGGCGCCTACTCCGCGGCGGAGCTGCGCATGGCGCGCAGCTCCTCCTGCACCTCGCCCAGCTCGGCCAGCAGGGCCAGGGTCTTGGCGGCCTCGGTCTCGTCGATCAGGCTCATGGCGAAGCCGACGTGGATCAGGGTCCAGCGGCCGATCAGGGAGTCCAGATTGCCGTCGTCGGGTACGACGGGCGCCAGGTTGACCTCGCGGCTGACGCCGGAGATCTCGACCCGCGCCAGCCTTCGCTCGGCGTCGGAGATGGCTATGATCTGCCCCGGAATACCCAGGCACATGGCTAGTCTCCCTGTTTCTCGAGGCGGGCCAGCGCCACTACCGCCTGGCCCAGCGCCAGGCCGCCGTCGTTGGCCGGCACGGCCTCATGGGTGAGGACTGTCAGTCCACAGCGCTCCAGCCCCGCTGCAACCAGGCGGAGGAGGGTGGTATTCTGGAACGATCCTCCGGTGAGTGCCACGCTATCGAAGCGCGCACCCTGCTCGCTGAGCCGCCAGGCCAGCGCCACCACGGCCCTGGCCAGCCCGCGATGGAAGCGCGCGGCGATGGTGCCGAGCGGCGTCTCCAGCAGCAGGTCGCCCAAGAGCGCCCGCCAGACCGCGAGTGGCTCGATGTAGGGCAGGCCCTTGCCGCCCAGCAGCGGGAGGGCGAAGGGGTAGGCGAGCTCGTCGGGCTCGGCCAGGGCGGCCGGGTCGATCGCGGCCTCCAGCAGCATCGCGGCCTGGCCCTCGTAGTCCTGGCGCTCCCAGGCCAGGCCGCAGAGCGCGGCCGCGGCATCGAACAGCCGGCCGCAGGAGGAGGCTAGCGGGCTGTTCAGCCCCTTGGCCAGCATCGCGTCCAGGGTGGCGCGCGGCGCCTCGGCCAGGCGGGCGAAGACCGGCAGGTCCTGGAAGTTCATGGCGAACTCGGCCCAGCCCATCTCGGCCATCAGGTGGGCATAGGCGTTGCGCCAGGGCTCGCGCACCGCGGCCGTGCCGCCCGGCAGGCGCACCGGCTTCAGGCAGCCCAGCCGCTCGAAGCCCCGGTAGTCGGCGGCCAGGAACTCGCCGCCCCAGATGGTGCCGTCGGCGCCGAGGCCCAGGCCGTCCAGCGCGATGCCCAGCAGCGGCGGGGCGTCGAGCGGTCGGCCGTTCTCGGCCAGGCAGGCGGCGATGTGGGCATGGTGGTGCTGGACCTCGATCAGCGGCAGCCCCTCGGCCTCGGCCATCGCGCGGCCGCGCTGGTTCGAAAGGTATTCGGGATGCAGGTCGACAGCGATCGCTTCGGGCTCATGCTGGTAGAGCTGCCGGTAGAGGGCCAGGTTGTGCGCGGCCTCGTCGGCGGTGGCGGCATCTTCCAGATCGCCCATGTGCTGGCTGAGGATCGCCTGGCCATCCTTGACCAGGCAGAAGCTGTTCTTCAGCTCGCCGCCCAGGGCCAGCAGCGGGCGCGCGCCCCGGAAGCCCGGCGGTAGCAGCAGCGGGGCCGGTGCATAGCCGCGGGCGCGGCGCAGCAGGCGTGGGCGGCCGGTGACCAGGCGCACCACGGAATCGTCGATCCGGTTGGCGATGGGGCGGTCGTGCAGCAGGGCGAAGTCGGCGATCTCCGCCAGCTCCCGCCGGGCCTCCTCGTTATCGGTCACCTGCGGCCGGCCGGAGAGGTTGCCGCTGGTCATCACCACCGGCCGGTCCAGCCGGCGCAGCATCAGGTGGTGCAGCGGCGTCGCCGGCAGCATGAAGCCCAGCAGGATCAGGCCCGGCGCCACCGCCTCCGGCAGGGCCTCGCCCGCCGCCTCCAGCAGGACGATGGGGGCCTCCGGGCTCTGCAGCAGGGCGGCTTCCTCGGCGCTGACGCGGCAGTAGCGGCGGATTACCTCCAGGTCGCGGGCCATCAGGGCGAAGGCCTTGGCGCGGCGCCGCTTACGAACGCGCAGCCGCTCCACCGCCTGGGCCGAGGTGGCGTCGCAGGCCAGGTGGAAGCCGCCGATGCCCTTGACCGCCAGGATATGGCCCTTCAGCAGCGCCCCGCCGGCGGCATCGACCGCGTCCAGCATGGAAAAGGCGTCATGGCTGACCGCGCCGCCGCCGAGATGCTCCAGCCAGGCCTTGGGGCCGCAGGCATGGCAGGCTATCGGCTGGGCGTGGAAGCGGCGGTCGGTCGGGTCGCCGTACTCGGCCGCGCAGTCGGGACAGAGGGCGAAGGCGCGCATGGTGGTGCGCGCCCGGTCGTAGGGTGCGCCCTCGACGATGGAGAAGCGCGGGCCGCAGTTGGTGCAGTTGGCGAAGGGATAGCGGAAGCGCCGGGCGAAGGGATCACGTACCTCGGCCAGGCAGTCGGGGCAGGTGGCGTAGTCCGGCGTCACCGCAGAGCGCATCGGCCCCAGGCTGGACTCGGCGATGCGGAAGCCCTCCGGCGCCGGCGCGTCCAGCGGCCGGGCCACCAGGCTCTCGATCCGGGCCAGCGCCGGGGCCTCGGCCCGCAGCCGTTGCTCGAAGCGTGCCAGGTCGTGGCCCCAGAGCCGGATCTCCACCCCGTCGGGCGCGTTGCAGACCTCGCCGGTGAGGCCGAGCTCGGTGGCGATGCGCCAGACCGTGGGGCGGAAGCCCACGCCCTGCACCTGGCCGGTGACGGTGATCCGGGCGGCCTCCTGCTTCATGGCGCCAGGTCCCAGAGCAGCACGCGGTTGTTGCCGCTGTCGGCGATCGCCAGGCAGCGCTCCTTCAGCGCCAGGCCATAGGGCCAGCAGAGCGTGTCACGCGCCGGCAGACCCCAGGCGTTGTCGCCCTTGCTGGCGAAGTCCGGCTGGCCGGTGAGCCGGCTGGCCGCGGCGCCGGTCTCGCCCTGCGGGAAGCCCAGCAGCCGCGAGTTGGCGGTGTCGGCCACGATCAGCAGGTCGTCGTTCGCGGCCAGGGCGTAGGGCATGTTGAGGGTCGAGGCGGAGGGGTAGTAGGCGGCGCCGTTGTGGTCGCAAGCGGCGGCATCGGCCTGGCCGAGAAAGACCTCGGCGGCCGCGCCCGGCGCCGCCGGCAGGCCCTGCCAGAGCATCACCCGGTTGTTGCCGGCGTCGGCCAGCGCCAGCCGGTCCCGCCAGAAGGCCAGGTCGTGCGGCCAGCGCATGCCGGCGGGGCCGACCGCGCTGCCGCCGTTTTCGTCGCGGCAGGTGAAATCGCTCTGCCCGAGAACCAGGTCCGCCGGCTGTCCCGTCCGGCAGGGGTCCTGCCAGAGCAGCACCCGGCGGTTGCCGCTGTCGGCAACGGCCAGGACGCCCGCCACGACGGCGACGCCGTAGGGCCAGTTCAGGGTTGCTGCCGAGGGGCGATCGCTGCCGCGGTTGGCCAGCATCTCGCCTGCCGTCGCCTGGCCCAGGATCAGGTCGGCCGGCTGGTTGTTCCGCTCCGGGGTGCGGTGCCACAGCAGCACGCGATGGTTCCAGGCATCGGCCACCGCCAGCCCCTCGCCCCAGGCGCAGACGCCGGTGGGGACGTTGAGGCTGGCCGGACCCGCCGCGCCCTTGGCATTGCGGCCCTCGCTGGCGGCGTCGGGCTGTCCGATCACAATGTCGGCCGGCTGGTTGTCGCTCTCCGGCACCTGGCGCCAGCCGAGCAGGCGGTGATGGCCGGTGTCGGCGACCCAGAGCGAGCCGTCGGGATGCAGGCAAAGGCCGCGCGGTCCGAACAGGCTGGCCGGGCTGGGAACGATAGCCTCGGCCCAAGCCTCCGCCCTCCAGCCCAGCACCACCCGGGGGCCGGCCGGATCCAGCAGCGGCTGGCCGGTGGCGGCCGTGCCCGGCGCCTTCAGCGGCTGGAAGCTGGGGGCGAGCGAGACGCGCATGGCTAGTCGCCGAGCTGCACGCGGAGGCGTGCGCCCTCTTGGCGGACCGGATGGGGCTGAAGCTGCACCTCCGGTGCGGTCAGGCACTCGCCGCTGGCCAGGGCGTAGCTGAAGCCGTGGTAGGGGCAGGTGAGGATGCCGTCCTCGATCTCGCCGCCGTCCAGGGCCATGCCCATGTGGGCGCAGGCGTTCTCGAAGCAGGTGACCCGGCCCTCCAGGCGCGAGAGGATCAGGCCGCGGCCCTGCAGCTCGAGGAAGCGGGTCTCGCCCTCAGGTAGGGAGTCCGCCGCCATGACGTCGAGCCAGGGTGCCTCCTTGGCGGCGGCGAAGGGCGAGGTCAGGTAGCCGGCACCGCTGCCACCTCCAGCACCCTTCACCTGGCGCACCGTCTCGATCTCGGGCATCGTGTCCAGGATCGCCTTCTTCACCCCGGCATAGAAGGTGAGGGCGGAGGCGGGGCAGCCGTCGCAGGCGCCGGTCAGCCGCACCGCCACCTCGGGCGGCTCGACCGACACCAGCTCCACGTCGCCGCCATGGCCGGCCAGGGTCGGCCGGATCGTCGCCAGGGCCGCCTCGGCCCGCTCGGCCAGCGTCGGCCTCAGGATGCCGTGGCGGCGCAGCACCGCATAGACCACCTCGTCGCTCGCCGCCTGACGCAGTGCGGCGGCCATGCCGGGCACCTCCTTCAGCGCGCGGATCAGGCGGCGGAAGGCCTCGGCGTTCAGCGCGTCGACCGCCTCGACCCTGGCCGCGGCGGCGTTGCGCTGCCCCTCCGGCCAGTCGGCCGCCAGCGCCTCCAGGGCCGCGATGTCGGACAGCAAGGCCTCGAGATCGCGGCCTTCGCGCGGTCTGTCCTGCAGTGCTGGTCCGCCGTCGGCCATGGTCTCGCTCAGGCGTACTTGAGGTCTTTGAAGAGGTGGGGCTGCAGCAGGCCGCTGGCGGCCCCGCCGAGCACCGCCGCCAGCCAGAGCGGTAGGAAGAGGCCGAGGACGATGACGACCACCGCGCCGACGGCGCTGCCCAGCGCGAGCTGGCGCATGGCCTTGCCGTTGTCGCGGAAGAGCTTGCCGGCGAAGAGCAGCTTGGCGGAGTCGATTGCCGTTCCGATCATGGCGCTTCCTCCCTAGATCAGCAGCAGGATGACGATGCCGACGACCACCGCCGGCACCCCGGCCAGCAGCCCGTAGAGCGCGCCCATGTAGGCCGCCAGCTCCTTGCCCAGAGCTTCGCCGCCGATCTTGAGGCCAGACGCGGCGCCGCCCGCGAGCGCGGCCGCGATGCCCAGCACCAGGCTAACGATGACGATCCCGACGGTCATGGTTCCTCCTCTCCTGAGTCCCAGGTCAAACGGTCGCGTTCATGCTGTGGCTGTCGGCTGCGGCCTCCAGTTCGGCCAGGGATTCGGCGGTCACAGCCGCCTTCTCGGCTTCGCCAAGGGCCTCGAAGATCCCTCCCGCCTCACGATAGAGCGCGATCGCCTGCGCCAGGTGGCGCGGGTTGCCCGCCGCCGGCTGTGCGGGATCGTCGGGCAGGTTGGCCAGGCAGTTGGCCTTGTTGGCGATGGTGTTGGCATAGGCACCGGGGCTGTCGCGCCGGCTGCGCACCTTCAGCGCCTCGTCGTAGGCCTCCAGCGCGCGGAAGCCGTTCTCCACGCGGTGGCTGGAAGAGGCATACTGCAGCGCGTTGCCCAGGTTGTTCTGCAGCATGGCGTACTCGGCGGGATGGTCGATCAGGGTGACCGCCGCCAGCCCCTCCTCGAAGGACTGCACCGCCAGCGCTTCGCGCATTCGCGAACGCTCGTCGGTGAAGGGGATGGAGAGGAAGGCGGTGGCCAGGTTGTTCTGCAGGATCGCGAATTCCTTGGGATGGGCGGTCCGGTCGAAGGTCCTGAGGCTGCGCTGGTAGGCGGCGATGCAGTCCTGGATGCGCGCCCGGCCGGCCCCTGCCAGGCCTTGCAGCGCCAGGCCCAGGTTCATCTCGGCCTCCGCCACCTCCTCCGGCAGGCCCTCTTGAGCGAGCACGGCAAGCGCCGTCTCGAAGGCGTCGCGGGCTTGCAACAGCGGGTCGGCATCGGCCGCCGGCAGTGCCATCAGCGCGGTACCCAGGCGGGCCTGCACCCGCGCGGCCAACAAGATTTCCTCCTCAGGGGCGACCTCGAGGGCGGTACGGTAGAGCGTGACGGCAGCCTCCAGGTCGGCGGGGCTCTGCGGCTTCTGCTGCAGGCCCATGGCGATCTCCATCAGCATCTCGGCCTTGGTTTGGTCGGAGGCCTCGGTGGACTCGACCGCGTTCAGGGCCGCGGCCATCAGCTCTTCTCTCCGACTACGCGCTGCCATGCCCAACTCTCCCGTCTTTGCGTGCCCATGTCTGTCACGCGGTCTTGGCAACAGCAAAACAGAGCTGCGAATTCTTGTCTATTTATTTTTCAATATGAAAACTTAGTTTACAGTTTGTTGTCGAGGCAAACGTCGAGACTGCCGCTGCTCGCCGACCAGCGGGCCGGCAGGTCCTCGGCCTCCCAGGTTGCCAGCCCGCGCTCGGCGAAGGCATCCCAGGCCGACGCTACCCGGTCGCCGGCGGCCGTCCTTCGCTTCAGCAGCGTGCCGCCGGTGGCCATACGGTGCAGCGGCAGGATGCGGAGCAGGCTGTCGTCGATCAGGACGGCGACGGCCTCCACGTCCCGGAAGTAGCGCTCGGCGGTCTCCGCCGGCAGGTAGACCGAGCCGCCGCGCACGCTGATCCGCGCGGTCACTGCCAGGTTCCCGCTTCGTAGGTCGCGGCCAGCGCGCAGAGCCGCTCCGCCACGGTCGTGACCGCAGCCTCGACTGCCGGGCTCAGGGCGAGACCCAGGTCGAGGGAGGCAGCCTCGATCAGGAAGACCTTCACCGCGTGCGGAAAAGCCTGGCCGTGGATGCGGCGGCCGGCGTAGAGCGCATGGTCCCAGCGGAAGTCGTGCAGATTGAAGCTGGCTGGCGGCGGTGCCTCCAGGACAGTGCCCGGCACTTCGTAGACCGCGCCGGGCGTGCCCTCCGGCCGGCGCGCATCGACGATCGCCAGGTGGGTCATGCCGCGTGCCCGGTAGAGCACCCCCATGCCGTCGGTGCCGGCGTCGTAGAGCTGCACGCCCGGCGGCAGGGTGCAGCCGCCGAGGCGCGCGATCACCGCCGGTCCGGCGCCGTCGTCGCTGCGGTTCGGGTTGCCGCAGCCGATGATCGCCAGGCTCATCGCCCTTGCTTCCGCTTCTAGATCCGCCAGAGCCGGCATGACCAGGTCGGCTCCACCGGTACCATCAGCTCCGGCAGTTCGCAGAAGCGGCGGTGCTGCAGGTAGTACATGCAGGTCTCGCAGGGCTGCTCGATCTCGTCGGCCTCGATCACGTGGTCGGTGAAGCCGGCGATCGACAGCTTGGCCTCCAGATCGTCGGTCGGCACCCGGCGCAGGCGGCCGACGATCTCGTTCACCATCTCGGAGGTCTCGGCCCGCGGCCAGGCTTCCGTCTCGAGTCCGGTCGCCAAGGTCTCGGCGATCTCCTTGCGTAGGCTGTCGTCGCTCACCGCCGTCTCCTCAGATCCGCCAGAGCCGGCACCACCAGTCGGGCTCCGCCGGCAAGCTCAGTTCCGGCAGATCGCACCAGCGCTTGTGCACCAGGAAGTACATGCACTCCTGACAGCGCATCTGCTCTTCGCCATAGGGCTTCAGGTACCAGCCGCTGATCACCAGTTTCTCGCGGAGCTGGTCGGCCGAGAGTCCGCGCAGCCGGTCCAGAATGGCGGCGAACTCGCGATCGGTCTCCGGAAAGGGTTCCAGTTCGGTCTTCAATCCCTCGTTCAACAGGTCTTCGATCATGCGCAGCAGGGTGGCGTGGTCGGCTTCAGAGGGCGCCACGCCATAGCGCTTGATAAAGGCGGCCCGTTGGTTGGCCGATTCTTCCGGCCCTTGGGTCGGATCGGGCACCGAGTCCTCCATCGCCGCCATGTCGGCCTCCGCTGGTTCGCTTCGTCATAACACGATACCGGGTTGCGTCGCGTCTCGCGCGAACGGACGGGAGCCCGCAGGCTCCCGCCCCGGTCGGGGGTAGTCGAGCGAAATCAGGCGGTGCGGAAGGACGCCAGCTCCTTGCTGGTCTTGGCGTCGTGGGCATGGACGGTGCAGACCAGGCAGGAATCGTAGGAGCGGCAGACGTGTCCGACCTCGACCGGGTCGCTGCTGTCCTTGATCGGCGTGCCGATCAGGGCCTCCTCGATCGGCCCGCGTTCGCCGTCCTTGGCCCGGGGGCCGACGTTCCAAGTGGTCGGCGCGATGATCTGGTAGTTCTGGATCTTGCCGCCCTTGATCTCGATCCAGTGGCAGAGGGCGCCGCGGATCGCCTCGGTGGCGCCCCAGCCCCGACCGTCGGTCTCGGTCGGCTTCACGTACCACTCGTCGTTCAGGCGGAATTCACGCAGATTGCGCTCCGCCTCGCGGTAGAGCTTGCAGAGCTCGTGCATGCGCGCGAAGTGGCGCAGCAGGATCGAGGCGCCGCCCATCCTGCGGTACATGTCGAGGATCAGCGGGTCCCTGTGCTGCCAGCTCTCGCCGTGGTCGCCGCCGGCAACAAGCTGCCGGGCCAGCGGTCCGGCTTCCAGGCGGCCGTTCTCGGCATGACGCACGGCGGTCGCCCAGGAATACTTGCCGTCCATGTCGATCGGGTTCTTGGAGACCGGGTTGGTCCTGCGGTCGAAGGGGTGGACCTCGCCGCCCTCGTCGTACCAGGCGTGGCTGGTGTCCTCGCGGGCGAAGGCCTGGTCCATGGTCTTGAAGCTGTCGCTGGCGCCATCGTAGACGCCGGACTTCATGATGACGGCGCCCTGGCGT
Source organism: Rhodospirillaceae bacterium N.6G (assembly GCA_046233115.1). Lineage (GTDB taxonomy): Bacteria > Pseudomonadota > Alphaproteobacteria > Kiloniellales > JACOMY01 > JACOMY01. The sequence goes on from JBJXHM010000008.1 coordinate 163,792, forward strand.
GTCTCGATGGTGGGCTTGTTGTAGCGGTCCTCGTGCGGGAGGTAGCCCCAGGTCACGTACTTGCCGTGGCCGCGGCCGTAGTTCTGCAGGCCGATCTCCATGCCCATGCGCCAGTAGAGGCCGAGGTCGGAGTTGGCATGCTCCGGCCGCTCGTCCAGCCAGGCCATGAAGTCGTCGTAGGACTGGATCTCCTCGTAGCGCTCCATCGAGCAGCCGAACCAGAGCGGCTCGATCCAGTTGCGCCGGAAGTGCTCCAGGATCGACCAGGCGCGGGTCACGTCGGTCAGGGTGGGGGCGCACATGACTCCGCCGGGCACCATGAAGGAGGAGTGCGGCCACTGACCGCCCAGCAAGGCATAGATCTCGACCGGCCGGCCGGAGATGGTGACGCCGGCCTCGTAGGAGGTTCCGGTGAAGGGCGCGTAGCGCTTCACCGCCTCTTCGAAGAACTGGCTGCCGTTATAGTTCTTGTTGGTGAAGTCGATCATGAAGAGGCCGTAGTGGTGCCGCGGCAGCGACTGGATCGATTCCACGATCTGGCCCAGGTTGCGTGCCAGGATGGCGTTGCGTGGCACCGTGGTGCGCCAGGCCGTGTCGAGCGCCCAGGAGGCGCAGGTCAGGTGCGAGGCGCCGCAGATACCGCAGGCGCGTGGCGTCACCACCAGGCCCGCTTGCGGGTCCTTGTCGCGCAGGATGACCTCGAAGCCGCGGAAGAGCTCCGCCTGGGTCCAGGCGTTGGTGACGACGCCGTCTTCGATGTCGACGCGGACGTCGAGGTCGCCCTCGACGCGGCCGACGGGTGAAATGTCGAGCGTTTGTACGGCGGACATGGTGCTGTTTCCTTCCCTTTCCGTCATCCTCAGACGACGAAGATGTCTTCTTCGGCCCAGGCGGGGGCGGCCCCCTTGGCTGCGGCCGTGAGCTTCACGTAGCCCTTCTTGTCGACGCCCTCCGGCAGGTCCTTCGGCACGCCCATCATGGTCTGGGTCTTGAACACCGTGCCGGGCGCCAGGTCGAAGAAGGGGAACTCCGGCTCGGTGCAGCCCAGGCAGGGCATGCCGGCGCGGGTCTTCGAGGAGACGCGGTTCCAGAGGATGCGGTTGCAGGGCGAGTGGGTCATCGGTCCGCGGCAGCCCAGGTCGTAGAAGAGACAGCCCTTGCGCTGCCCGAAGGCGGTGCTGGAGACCTTGTAGGCGAAGTGCATGTTCCGGGTGCAGCCGGTCTGGGTGAAGCTGGAGAAGAAGGTCTTGGGCCGCTGGAACTGGTCCAGGCTGAGGTCACCGCCGCGCCCGGTGGCGACCGCCACCAGGATCTGGGTGACCCAGTCGGGATGCGCCGGACAGCCCGGGATGTTGATCACCGGCAGGCCGGCCTTCGAGGTGAAGCCGGCACCCAGCGCGCCGCCGCGCTCCCGCTTCAGGAACTGCAGGCCTTGGCTGTCCGAGGGGTTGGGGGCGGTGGCGGGGATGCCGCCCCAGGTGGCGCAGTCGCCGATCGCGACGACGTACTGGGCCGCCGCCGAGAGCTCCTGCACCCACTGCTTCATCGGCCGGCCGCAGAAGCGGTTCCACTCGCCGGTCCCGTCGGGCGCGTTGATAACCGTGCCCTCGAAGACGAAGATGTCGAGTGGGATCTCGCCGGAGACGCACTTGTTCAGGATGGCCTTGACGTTGTCGCCCAGCTCCAGGCCCAGCGAGGGCTGCCAGAGCACGTTGATGCCGAAATCGGTCACCAGATCGCAGGCGCTGGGTTCCTCGGCGTTGAGGAAGGACATCGTGTTGCCGGAGCACGCCCCTCCTTGCAGCCACAACAGGTTTGCCATGGGTTCACCTCCCTATCGCTCGGCGCCGCTTGGGTGCTTTCGCCCAGGGAGGGCAAGGTGACCGTGCGGGGCCTTCGCTATCCTTGAAAGCAAAAAGCGTGCCAAGTTGAGGCAGGGAGCAAGGAACGCTTCTTTAGAGGTGCTTACCGCGCTGCAGCAGAAGAAGCGCCGGCCCGATTGCGTCGTAACTGTAAAGAAACTTTGCGTGCAGATTTGTATAGAAGCTTTGCAGTCTAGCCGTGGCGATTGCCGCAGGCAGGACAGGCTACTTCTTGGCCCAGTCCGTACCAGACGCCCTGGCAGCGGCTGCACCAGTGTCCCTTCAGGCTGCGTCCGCTAGGATCCAGCGCCAGGCCCAGGGCCGTGGTCCCAAGCTCGGTCACCGGCTTGGTCTTGTTGCGGCCGGGCACGCGCGACTGCGGGAAGGGAATGACCTTGGGCTCGTCGGACATCGATTCTTGGTGCTCCGCAGGGGAAGGGAGACGGCTACACTCTGCCAGCCCTCAATTAGCGAAGAAAGCTCCCATCCGGCGGTAGGAGGCCGGCCGCTGGTTCGGGTGTGGTGCTGAAGAAATTCAGCATTGAGTCGGCAAAGAGTAGCGGCTTCGCTATATTCCCTCCATGGACTCTGTGGCTTGCGTGGATAACGGGACCGATGATGTGGATAGGTGGGCGGCGAAGGAAGGCGAACCATGTTGGACATAAGGGCGGAAGTGGTCGCCGAGTTCGATGAGGTGGCCAAGGTTTGGTACGTCCGAGACACCAGCCTGGAAGGCCTCTATGCGGATGCTAACAGCTTGGAAGACCTGATTTTCAAGCTTGCTGGGATGGCCTTTGACCTCTCGATCGGCGAGGAGGACTATGGCCGGGTCGACGGGACGGTCACCATCGAGATGGAGGTCGTCCCCAGGGAGGCCGGCCTGCTCAAGAAGAAGCTTGTTGAGCAGCGGCGCGTTCCTGTACCTGTGGCTGCGTGAATGACTATCTGAAACCATTAAAACGGATCTTGAGAGAGGCGGGCTGGGAGTTTCCGCGATCCGGCACGGGTAGTCATGAAGTCTGGCATCATCCGGACAAAGCCCAGAAGCTGACGCTCAGCGATACCAAGTCGCGCCACACGGCAAACGGCATCCTCAAATCGGCAGGCTTGCCGCCTCAGTTCTGACGGCAATCTGCCGTCACGCCTGCAGGTGGTAGCGCTTGATCTTGTTGGCCAGCCCGACGCGGGAGAGGCCCAGCTCTTCGGCCGCGCGGCTCTGGTTCCAGTGGTGGCGCTCCAGCGACTCGGCCACCAGGTGGCGCTCTAGGTTCTCCACCATCTCCTTCAAGGAGGCGCCGGAGGGCTGGAAGCTCGCCTTGGCCGGGCGGCTGGGGGTCAGATCTCGGATCGCGGGGGAGAGGTGGCGCTGGCCGATGTAGCCGCCCTGCTCGGCGATCGCGACCATGCGGCGAATCTCGGTCTCCAGTTCGCGCACGTTGCCGGGATAGTCGTAGAGCTGCAGCTTCTCCAGCGCATCCTTGGTGACGCCGACCACGCGGCGTCCGACCACGCCGGCATACTTCTCGATGAAGAACTCGGTCAGCGCCGGGATGTCTTCCGGCCGCTCGCGCAGTGCCGGGATGTGCAGCTCGAAGCCCTTCAGGCGGTAGTAGAGATCGCGGCGGAAGCTGCCTTCCTGTACCAGGCGCTCCAGCGGACGGTTACTGGCGGCGATGATGCGCACCTTGCAGTGATGGATGCGGTCCGAGCCCAGCGGCTTCACCTCGCCCTCCTGCAGGAAGCGCAGCAGGCTCACCTGGAAGGAGGGCGAGATCTCCGAGATCTCGTCCAGGAAGACGGTGCCGCCGTCGGCGGCCCGGAACAGGCCCAGGCGGTCGGCAATGGCACCGGTGAAGGCGCCGCGCACGTGTCCGAAGAGCTCTGAATGCAGGGTCTCGTCCGGGATGCCGCCGCAGTTCTGCACATGCATCGGTGCGTTCATCTGCGCGGAGTTGAAGTGGATCGCGCGCGCCAGCAGCTCCTTGCCGGTGCCGGTCTCGCCCTGGATCACCACCGGCAAGGTCGTCTGCGCTGCTTGGCGTGCCTCGGTACTCAGCTCCGCCATCTTGGCGCTGACGTAGACCAGCTTCTCGAACTGGGACCAGCCGCCCTTGACCGAGTAGCCCTCGTGCGCACCGAAGATGGCGTCGTCCATCGAGATCTTCAGTTCGCGCGACAGCACCCGGTGGCGGCGCGAGATCTCGCTCAGCTCAAGCGCCCGCTTGGCGGTCAGGCGGATCAGGTCCTGCGGAACCGGCTTCAGCATGTAGAGATAGCTGGCGGAGCGGCGCGCCGTCTCCGCACAGCGCTCGGCCAGGTTGGCCGGGCCGACCAGCACCCTGGCAACCGAGGGATGCGAGATGCGCGCATCCACCAGCACGTTCCTGGCCGTGCCGCCGACGGCTTCCAGGTCGCAGATCAGCAGCTGGGCGGCGACCTCATCCAAGCGCGCAGACACCTCGGCCTCCGTGCGGCAGACGATCAGACGGTAGTCGTCGTCCGTCCCGATGGCACCGGCGGCACTCTTGCGCAGCGCCTCGTCACCGCTCAGGAGAATCACGGTCTGACTCGACATCCTTGGCAACCTTCTTATCAGATTGACAAGATACACTACATTCCAGAACGCAAGCATCCGCGTCAAGATGTAAGACAAGATTCTCCTGTTACGGGAATCGCTTGTCTGATTCCCCGACTCGCTGGCCAGGACGGCCGATGAGCGAGAGGGCTATGGGGTGGAGGCAGTTCCGCCGCTTGCGGCCATGCGCATTTCCTCGGCCACCCGCCGGGCATCGGCGATGGCCTCTTCCAGCGCCTCGGCCAGGCCGAGGCGGGGGTCGCCCGGGGTGTAGTTCAGGGTTTCCAGCAGGGCGGAGAGCTTCTCGCGGGAGAGCCAGGCCGCGTGCCGGGCAGTGTCGGTCAGGATGTCGATTTCCTGCCAGTTCTGCATGTGCCCGGTGTTGGTGCGGTCGGGATAGGCCAGGTCGCGGGCCAGGAAGCCGGCGACCAGGGTGATGCGCTCGCCCGGCTGCGTTAGTGGGGCGGCGCGATGGAACACCATGTCGCCCTGCATGAAGACGGCATAGCCTGGGCCCGGGAACTCCACCTTGACCACCCGGTCCTCGGGCAGCGGCTGGTCGTAGCCCAGGACCAACTCGCGCTCGTCCTTGACCCCCATCAGTGCTGCCATCTCTGCACGGCTGCCGAGGAAGTACTCGAAGCGGCCGCCGGCCAGGGTCGCCGGGTCGCTCACCATCATCACGGCATCGAAGCTGATGGAATCCACGTGCCAGCTATCGACGCTGCGGGTGAGTTCTTCCGGTGCGAAGTTGACGAAGGCCTGCATGCCCGGCATCGAGTGCGGGCAGAGCGGGGTCCCGGCCATGGCCGAGAGGTGACCGATCACGTCGGGGTCGCTGGCCAGCGCGCGCACAAAGGCGCTGCGCTGCACGCTGCGGCGCAGGAAGACGGACAGGCGCCGTCCCGCCGCCCGGTCGGCATCGGGGGCCAGCCCGCGCAGCACCTCCTGCAGCGCCGCCACGCCTTCGTCCGACAGCACCCGGAAAGGACCGGCCACCGCCACCTGTGACGGCGTCCTCGCGCGGGTCTCGGCGTCGTAGCCCAGGTCTTCCAGGGTCAGCAGGGTCTTTGGCGCCTCGAGCGCCAGGTGACGTGCCGGATCGAACAGCGGTCCGTCGAAACTCCTGGTGATGCTGGAGGGCAGGTCCCGCGGAAAGGGCGGCGGATTTGCGAGTGCGACCATCGTTGGACGAAGCCTTGGCTGACGTTGCGACGAACCTTGCGATGGAAAACCCAGTGGGAGTTCCTATCGCAGAGTGTGACCCGAAAATCTGGGTCACGCAACGCGTTACCGGCAGTCTTGCGGATGATTCTCGCGAATTTGTCACCCTCGCTCGGAGCGACTTCGCTGCACTGCACAAAGGGAGGCGCTGGCGGACTCGATCCGAGCCCCGCCGATGGTTCAGAGAGCGCCGGGCCTGGGCAGTCCGTAGAGATGCGTGACGGCGAGCGGTTTCTTCTTGCGGTTCTTGGCTTGCTTTGCCGGAATGAACCTGCTCAGAAGTCGGGCCAGACGGCCAATCGACGCCTCAGAGGCTGTCGGGGCGGCCGGCGGGCAGGTGGCAAGTTTCCTCATCGTGCCTTCGTCCCCTATCGTCGTTTGATGGGGAAATTGGATACAACTGTGTTCAGGCGAGCGAGAGAAACCAACCACGGCGTGGCAAGACTTGGGCCATTCTGGGGCGCGCGGAGTCGCATGCGCGCAGAAGGGGAGTGACTGTGTCGCAACGCTATCTCTTGATTGAGCACAACCGCTCGCCCAATGACGATCGGGCGGCGCAACATCTGGCGGGGCGCGGGGCGGAGCTGATCGTGCGCCGGCCTTTCGAGGGAGATCGACTGGAGTCGCTGGAGGAGCTGCGTCCCGACGGCGTCGTCATCTACGGCGGTAGCCAGGGGGTGGAGACCATCGCCGAGAACCGCTTCCTGGAGGACGAACTGGCCTATGCCGGGGCCTGCATCGAGGCCGGTGTGCCGCTGCTCGGCTTCTGCCTGGGCGGACAGATCATCGCGCACCGTCTGGGCGCTGCGGTCGGTCCGCTGCCCGACGAGGTTCACGAGTTCGGCTATTACGAGATCACGCCCACCGAGGCCGGCCGCGATTTCCTGCCGGGGCCCCTGGTGGTGACGCAGGCGCACTTCCACACCTTCGGAATTCCCGAGGGGGCGGAGCTGCTGGCCTCCAGTACGGCCTTCCCCAACCAGGCCTTTCGCTACGGCGCCAGGACCTACGGCTTCCAGTTCCATCCCGAGATCACGCGCGCCGGCTTCCGGCGCTGGCAGGAGGCCGAATGGGCGCCCTTCGGCAAGCCCGGCGCGCAGAGCCGGGACGAGCAGGATCGCCTGGGCGACCTCCACGATCCGGCTCAGGATGCCTGGTTCCGTGCCTTTCTCGACCGTCTCTTCCCGGCCGAGAAAGCCGTAGCGGCAGAATAGGTCGGCGCGGGCCCAACCGCCCGCCCAACCGCCCGCCGGTCGATTTTCACGCTTCCTCTGCTTGAATTGGCGGCGATCCTCCGTACCTTTGAGGGCCAGCCGGCGAAGGGAGGCAGGATGATCCAGAACCTACAGGCCCAGATCGAGGATTTCCTCAAGCAGGAAACGTCCGGCGGTCTGGTGCTGATCGCAGCGGCCGTTCTGGCCATGATCGTCAACAACACCGGCCTGGCGCCGGTTTACGACGGCTTCCTCAACCTGCCGATCGCCGTCCAGATCGGCCCCCTGGAGGTGGCCAAGCCATTGCTGCTCTGGGTGAACGACGGTCTGATGGCCGTCTTCTTCTTTCTGGTCGGGCTGGAGATCAAACGCGAGATCGTCGAGGGGGAGCTCTCCAGCTTCGACAAGGCCTCGCTGCCGATCTTCGCTGCGATCGGCGGCATGGCGGTGCCGGCCGGCATCTACGCGTTGCTGAACTTCTCCGACCCGGTGGCGGTCCAGGGCTGGGCCATTCCGGCGGCGACCGACATCGCCTTCGCGCTGGGCATCCTGGCGCTGATGGGCTCGCGCGTGCCGGTCGCGCTGAAGATCTTCCTGCTGGCGGTCGCCATCATCGACGACCTCGGCGCCATCGTCATCATCGCCGCCTTCTACACCGCCGACGTCTCGATGATCTCGCTGCTGGTGGCCGGCATCGGGCTGGCCTTCCTGGTGGTCCTGAACCTCGCGGGCGTGGGGCGGGTGGCGCCCTACGTGCTGATCGGCGTCGTCGTCTGGGTGGCGGTGCTGAAGTCGGGCGTGCATGCAACCCTGGCCGGCGTGCTGGTGGCCTTCACCATCCCGCTGAAGTCGAAGGAGAGCGGCGCCTATGCCTCGCCGCTGAAGCACCTGGAGCACGAGCTGCACCTCTGGGTCGCCTTCCTGGTGCTGCCGATCTTCGCCTTCTGCAACGCTGGAGTGGCACTGGGCCAGCTCGCCATCGCCGACGTGATCGCGCCGATCCCGCTGGGAATCGCGCTGGGCCTGATCGTCGGCAAGCAGGTCGGCGTCTTCCTGTTCTGCCGGCTGGGCGTGCAGATCGGCCTCTGCAAGCTGCCGACCGGGGTCAACTGGAAGCAGATACACGGCGTCGCCTGTCTCTGCGGCATCGGTTTCACCATGTCGCTCTTCATAGGCACCTTGGCCTTCAACGACCCGGAGCACCTGAACGCCGTGAAGCTCGGCGTGCTGATGGGCTCCATCATCTCCGCGATCATCGGTTTCGTGCTGCTGCGGATCCAGCTGCCGGCGGCGCAGCCGGCCCCGGCCGAGGCCAAGTAGTCCTTTCCGCTCAATCGAGCGGGTGGAAGCAGGCGGCGCTCTGCCCGTCGCGCAGCGGCGTGAGGGCGGGCGGGGCCTCCCTGCAGCGGCTGGTCGCCAGGCGGCAGCGGGGTGCGTAGGCGCAGCCCGGCGGCGGCTGAAGGGGATTGTCCGGCACCTGGACCTGTACCTGGCCGCCACGGCGCCGTCGCGCCGGGTCGGGCAGCGGCACGGCATCCAGCAGGCTGCGGGTGTAGGGATGGGCCGGTCGGGCGAAGACCGCGGCCGTCGGGCCCTGCTCGACCACCCGGCCCCGGTACATCACCGCCACCTCCTGCGCCACGTGGCGCACCACCGCCAGGTCGTGGCTGATGAAGAGGTAGGCCAGCCCCTGGCTGTCCTGCAGGTCGAGGAAGAGGTTCAGGATCTGCGCCTGGACCGAGACGTCCAGCGCCGAGACCGCCTCGTCGGCGACCACGAGGCTCGGCCGGGTCACGATCGCGCGGGCGATGGCGATGCGCTGGCGCTGACCGCCAGAGAACTCGTGCGGATAGCGACCGGCGTCGGCTGGCTTCAATCCCACCTCGTTCAAGGCCGCGGCGACCCGCTCGGCCGCCGCCCTCCGGTCCGGCCGCTGCTCCAGCGCGTGCAGCGGCTCGGCGATGGAGCGGCCGACGCTGTGGCGCGGGTCGAGCGAGCCGTAGGGGTCCTGGAACACCATCTGAAAGCGGCGGCGCAGCGGCCGCAGCTGCACCTCGGGGAGCGCGAAGAGGTCCTGGCCCTCGAACAGCACTTGCCCGCCACTCGGCCGGTCCAGTGCGGTCACCAGGCGGGCCAGGGTGGACTTGCCGCAACCCGACTCGCCGACGATGCCGAGGCTGAGGCCGGGCCCGAGCGACAGGCTGACCTCGATCAGCGCGCGCAGCCGCGGCCGCGGCTGGCTGAAGCGCCGACGCGGCAGCAGGTAGTCCTTGGAGAGATCGCGGACCTCGATCAGCGGGGCGGCGGTCATGGCAGCAGGCTTCCCTGCTGCGGGAAAAAGCAGCGTGTCCAGTGCTCTTTGCCGATGGCGCGGCGTGGCGGCGGCCGGCTGCAGTCGGCCTGGCTCAGAGCGCAGCGCGGGGCGAAGGCGCATCCGGGTGGCCGCTCGGCCGGATCGGGCACGCGGCCGGGTATGGTCGCCAGGCGCCCGCCTGCCTGCTCCGCCGCGCCCGGCGCCTGCGGCATGGCAGCGAAGAGGCCGCGGGCATAGGGGTGGGCCATCTCGGCGAAGACCTGCTGCGCCGGCCCGGCCTCGACGATGCGCCCGGAGTACATCACCGCGACCCGGTCGGCCATCTCGGCGACCACGCCCAGGTCGTGGGTGATCAGCAGAAGTGCCAGGCCCTCGCTCTCGACCAGCTCGGCGATCAGGTCCAGCACCTGGGCCTGGATGGTGACGTCCAGCGCCGTGGTCGGCTCGTCGGCGATCAGCAGCTCGGGACCCGATGCCATGGCGGCGGCGATCAGCACCCGCTGGCGCTGTCCGCCGGAAAGCTGGTGGGGGAAGAGCGAAAGCGGAAAGCGCGACCCCGGCAGGCCGACCCGGTCGAGCCAGAGCGCGGCCCGGCGCTCGGCCTCGGCGCGGCCCAGCTTCAGGTGGCGGCGCGGCCCCTCGGCGACCTGCTGGCCGATGGTCTTCACCGGGTTCAGGGCGGTCATCGGCTCCTGGAAGATCATTGCCATGCGGCGGCCGCGCAGGCGGCAAAGCTCAGCCTCCGAGAGCGCCAGCAGGTTCTCGCCGTCCAGCCGGATGGCGCCGCTGGCACGTGCCCGCTCGGGCAGCAGCCCCATCGCGGCCAAGGCCGTCATCGATTTGCCGCAGCCGCTCTCGCCGACCAGGCCCAGGCTCTGGCCGCGGTCCAGGGTGGCCTCGATCCCGTCCAGGATCGCGGCCGGTCCCTCCGGTGTGGCGATCTCGACCCGCAGGTCCTCTATCTCCAGCAAGGCCATGGCTAGCGCGCCCGCCTGAGACGCGGGTCGAGCAGGTCGCGCAGCCCGTCGCCCAGCAGGTTGAGGCCCAGCACCGCCAGCACGATCGCCAGGCCCGGCAGGATCGCGAGCTGCGGCGCCAGGAACAGCATGGTCTGCGCCTCGGCCAGCATCTTGCCCCAGCTCGGCAGCGGCGGCTGGGTACCGAGGCCGAGATAGCTGAGCCCGGCCTCGGCCAGGATGCCCAGCGCGAACTGGATCGTGCCCTGGACGATCAGCAGGGAGGCGATGTTCGGCAGGATGTGCTCGACGGTGATGCGGGTGGTCCCCTTGCCGGCGATACGGGCGGCCAGCACGTACTCCCGCTTCCACAGCGAGAGCGCGCCGCCGCGCGTCACCCGGGCGAAGACCGGAATGTTGAAGATGCCGATGGCGATGATGGAGTTGACCCCGCCCGGCCCGAAGATCGCGGTGATCATCACCGCCGACAGCAGCGCCGGGAAGGCGAAGGCGAAGTCGTTGAAGCGCATCACCACCTCGTCGACCCAACCGCGCTTGGCGGCGGCCAGCGCGCCCAGCGGCACGCCCAGCAGTAGCCCGACGCCGACCGCCACCGTGGCTACGCCGATCGAGTTGCTGGCCCCCACCATCAGCATCGAGAGCAGATCGCGGCCGTACTGGTCGGTGCCCAGCCAGTGCGCGGCGCTCGGGCCCTGCATGCGCTCGCGCATCGCCATCTCGAAAACCGAGTGCGGCGTCCAGACCAGCGCCAGCAGGGCGACGGCCAGGAAGAAGGCCGAGATCAGGCCGCCGATCAGGAAGGCCTTGTTTCGACTGCCGCGCCGGACCAAGCCCAGGATCGTCCCTGCGAGTGCGCTAGCCGTCATCGCCGCCGAGCCTGAGACGCGGGTCGAGCAGGGCGTAGCTGAGATCGACCAGGAAGTTGATCAGGATGACCGCGGCAGCCAGCAGGATCACCAGGTCCTTCACCACCACCAGGTCGCGCTGGGCGATCGCCTGGAACATCAGGCGGCCGAGCCCCGGCAGGTAGAAGACGTTCTCGATGATGATGGTGCCGGCCAGCAGGAACGAGAACTGGAGGCCCATGATGGTGACCACCGGGATCAGCGCGTTGCGCACGCCGTGCCGCCAGAGCGCCTGGCCGCGGGTCAGGCCCTTGGCCCGGGCGGTGCGGACGTAGTCCTCCTTCATCACCTCCAGGACCGAGGAGCGGGTGACGCGGGCCAGGATCGCGGCCTGCGGCAGGGCGAGCGCGATGGCCGGCAGCAGCAGCGAGACCAGGGCGGCCCCTACGCCGGTGTCCCAGCCGGCGAATCCGCCGGCCGGGACCCAGCCCAGGTTCACCGCAAAGAGCAGGATCAGCAGCATCGCGAACCAGAAGTTCGGCACCGCCACGCCGAGCTGCACGAAGCCCATGATGGCTGTGTCGGAGGCACGGCCGTGCCGGGCCGCGGCGGCGACGCCCAGCGGCAGCGCGATCGCTGTCGAGAGCAGGATGGCGAGGCAGGCCAGCGGCAGCGAGACCAGCACCCGTTCGCCGATCAGCGCCAGCACCGGGCGTCCGTAGGTGTAGCTGTCACCCCAGTGGCCGGAGAGCAGCCCGCCGAGCCAGGCCAGGTAGCGCTCGAGCATCGGTTGGTCGAGCCCCATCTGCTGGCGCAGCGCCGCCAGGGTATCGTCCTGCGCGCCGGTGCCGAGGATGACCAGCGCGGGATCGCCCGGCAGCACCTCCATCACCAGGAAGATGATGAGGGAGGCGACCAGGAGGGTGACGACCAGCGCCAGCCCTCGCTTGGCCAGAAAGATACTCATGCGGCCGCCCGCCGAGGCAGGGGCCGCACGAGTGGGGCGGGTAGGCCGCCCGGCGTCATTCCTTCCAGTGCACCCCGGTCAGGTCGTTGGCCTGGACCGGCGAGTTGTGCCAGAGGCCCTCCAGCTTGGCGTCCCAGACGCCGACTTTGGCGAGCTGGAAGAGGTAGGCGTTCACCGCGTCCTCGGTGATTTGCTCCTGCATCTGGCGCAGCAGGGCATAGCGCTTTTCCTCGTCGGTGGTCTCGTTCAGCTCCGCCAGCAGCTTCTTGAAGGCCGCGCTGTCGTAGTTGAAGTAGTAGCCGTCGCGGCCGTAGATCCCGATGTCCATCGGCTCGGTGTGCGAGACGATGGTCAGGTCGTAGTCCGTGTTGCGGAAGACCTGCTCCAGCCACTGCGGCCACTCGACCGGGATCAGCTCCGCACGGATGCCGACCGCGGCGAGCTGCGCGCCGATGATCTCACCGCCGCGCCGGGCGTAGGGCGGGGGCGGCAGCTTCAGGGTGGTGTCGAAGCCGTCGGGATAGCCGGCCTCGGCCAGCAGCTCCTTCGCCTTCTTGGGATTGTAGGCATAGCGGTCGACCAGGTCGACGTAGGCCGGGTGATGCGGTGCGAAGTGGGTGCCGATCGGCGTGCCGAAGCCGAAGAGGCCGTCGATGATGGCCTGGCGGTCGATCGCGTAGGAGACGGCGCGACGCACCTTGAGGTCGTCGAAGGGCTTCTTGGTGTTGTTCATGGCGAGGATGGTCTCGCCCTCGGTGGAGCCCACCACCACGGCGAAGCGCGGATCGGACTCGAACTGCGGCACCAGCTCCGGTGCCGGGAAATTGGCGAAGGCATCGACATCGCCCGACAGCATCGCCGCGGCGGCGGCGGCCGGGTCTGGAATGAACTTGAAGGTCACCTTCTGCAGCGCCACCGGCTCGCCCCAGTAGTCGGCGTAGCGCGAGAGCTCGATCCGGTCGCCGCTGACCCAGCGGTCGAACTTGAAGGGGCCGGTGCCGATCGGGGTCTGCTTGTTGCTGTCGGCGGAGGCCGGATCGACGATGACGGCATCGCCCCAGCCCAGGTTGAACAGCAGGTTACCGGCCGGCTGCTTCAGGGTGACGACGACGGTGCTGGGGTCCTTGGCCTCGACCTTGTCGATGGCGCTGAAGAGCTGCTTCTGCGCGTTGACGCTGTCGTCGGCCATGGCCCGGTTGAAGGAGAAGACCACGTCGTCGGCATCGAAGGCCGCGCCATCATGGAAGGTGACCCCCTCGGCCAGATGGAAGGTATAGGTCAGGCCGTCGTCGGAGATCTCCCAGCTCGTCGCGAGCGCCGGCTTGACCTCGCCGTTCTGGTTGATGCGGGTCAGGCCCTCGAAGACGTTGGCGTAGACCACCTCGTCGATGGCGGCGGCCGCCCCGGCGGTGGGATCCAGGTGCGGCGGCTCCAGGACCATGCCCATGGTCAGGCCGTCCTTGGCGGCCGAGGCCTGCGACGCGCCGGCGACGACGCCTGCGGCCAGCAGCAAGCCGATCTTCCAGAAGCTCCTCATGACGACCCTCCCGGTCCAAATCCAGTGTAAGGAGCCGCTAGGCTAGCCAAAGTTTTCGATTGGGCAAGGCCTAGCGCCACGGTTGTGTTGCGACCCCTGCCCGCAGCCCAGCAGGCGACATCCGCCCGGCTTTGCAAAGGCCCCGGCGAAGTCTAGTGTCGTTCTTCGCAGCATTGGAGCCGGAAAGCGGGAGAAGAGAGTGCAGAGGGACGGATCGCGACGCCGCCTTTGGAGCGCGCTCCTGGCCGCCGCGATCTCGGCAGCGATCGCCTTGATCTACCTCTTCGGCGGCGGCCAGGCGGTCTTCGGCGAGCTGGAACTGCGCAGTCTGGAATGGCGTATGCAGGCGCGCGGGCCCCGACCGGCGCCCGAGGAGGTCGCCATCCTGGCGATCGACGACGAGACCCTGCTGGCACAGGGGCGCTGGCCGCTGCCGCGCGCCTTGCTGGCGGAGGCTGTGGCCAGGGCCGAAGCGGCCGGCGCCCAGAGCATCGGCGTCGACATTCTGCTGATCGATGCGGAGCCGGGCCCCTCGGAGGGCCTGCCCTCCGAAGGCGATCGCCGGCTGCAGACTGTGTTGGGGGTGACGCCGCGCGTGGTGCTGGGACTGGCCTTGCTGTTCCAGGAGGCGGCGGCGCCGATGAACTTCGACCTTCATTCCTTGGAGGAAAGTGCCTTCTCCGTCGTGGTCACCCCCTCCGAGGGCGCCCTGCGTCCGCCGCGGGCACAGGGGGTGCTGCAGCCGGCGCCGCCGCTGCGGCAAAGCAGCCGGCAGGGCCATGTCAACGTCATCCTCCTCGGCTCGGCGTCTGCAGCCTATCTCTACCCGGCCGTGCTGTTTCACCACCTCGTGCTGCCTTCCTTCCCGCTGGTGCTGGCGGCCGAGCAGCGCGGCCTGCTGCCCGACCGCCTGGGTCTGTCGCTGGAGGGGCGCCTGCTTTTTGGCGACCAGGCGATCCCGCTCGACGTCAATCTGGCCCTGCCGCTCAACCCCTATGGGCCCGAGGGCACGATCCCGACCTACAGCCTGCAGGATCTGCTGGATGACACGCTGCCGCCGGACGCTCTGGCCGGCAAGGCGGTGATGATCGGGGCCACGGCGGTTGGGTTGGGCGAGCGCTTTCGCACTGCCTACGCCAGCGACCTGCCGGGGGTGGAGCTGCTGGCTAGCGGCAGCGCCAACCTGCTGGACGGCAGCAGCCTGCTACGCAACGCGCAGACGCGGGCCTTCGACAGCGCTGCCATCTTCGTCCTGGGGCTGCTTGCCTGGGGGCTGGGGCGCTTTCTGGCGATCGGTCTCGCCCTGACCGCGACCGCGCTGCTGCTGGCGGCCTGGTGGGCATTGGGCTTCCTGGCGCTGACGCAAGAACTGATCTGGATCGCCGCGGTCGCACCCACGGTGACCATCCTGCTGGGCTCGGCGTTGGGTGTGGTGTCGCGGACCATGGAGGAGCGGCTGCGGCGGGCCGAGGCCGAACGTCAGCGCAGCAACCTCGCGCGCTATGTCTCGCCGCTGATGGCAGAGCGCCTGGCCGCCTCGGAACGACCGGATTTCGATCGCCGGCTGCAGGAGGCCTCGATCCTCTTCATCGACCTCGGCGGCTTCACCGGCGAGAGCGAGCAGCGCTCGCTGCAGGACACCGCCGACTTCCTGGTCGACTACCACAGCCGGCTGGAGCGGATCGTGCTGGCTGAGGGCGGAGTCATCGAACAGTTCCAGGGCGACGGCGCCATGGTGATCTTCGGCCTGCCGGAACCGCAGCCCGACGACGCTGCGCGAGCGCTCGCCTGCGCGCGCGAGGCGGTCGCCGACCTCTATCGTTGGCGCCCGGAGGTGGGGGTGCGGGTGGGCCTGCACGACGGCTCGGTGGTGATCGCCCAGCTCGGCGGGCAGAGCCAGGCCCAGCTCGCCGCCGCCGGCGACACCGTGAACGTCGCCAGCCGGCTGGAGCAGCTTGCCAAGGAGGAGGGCGTCGCGGTGGTGATCTCCGAGGACCTGGCCCGCAAGGTGGAGGTGCAGGGCCGGGCCGATCTGCTGGCCGGCTTCCGTTTGCGCCCGGGCCGCGCCATCCGCGGCCGGCGCGACCCCATGGACCTGCGGCTCGCCAGCCTCGCCGATCTGGGGCTGACGGAGGACTAGCTCAGCCCTCCGGCACCCAGCCGGTCAGGTAGACCACCTCGACCTCAGCCTCGACCCGGCCGTCCGGGCGGCGCGGGTAGGCCTCCAGGAAGCGCGCCAGGGTATCGCGGCGCAGGAAGCCGCGCGGCCGCTGGACCAGGGCGTTGCTCTCGCCCATGCCGCGCAGGTCGCGCAGCATCGCCAGAGGGTCGGGGTAGTCGATCGGCAGGCGGTCAGCGTCGGCCATAGGAAGCTGGAAGCCGGCACGCTGCAGCAGCATCCCGGCCTCGCGCACCTCGACGAAAGGGGCGACGCGGGGGCTGACGCCGCCGGCGGTCTCGCTCTCGGCCTGCAGCAGGGTCTGGCGGATATCGGCGAGGCTGATGCCGCCGGGCAGGGCGGCGAGGAAGAGCCCGCCGGGCTTCAGCGCGTATCGGACCTGCGCCAGCACCCCCGGCAGGTCGTTCACCCAATGCAGGCTGAAGAGGCTGAGCACCAGGTCCAGGCTGGCGCGGCCGCAGGGCAGCCACTCCTCGTCGGCGACGAAGGTCGCCGGGCCGCGGGCGCGTGCCCGGTCGGCCATGGCTGCGGAGAGGTCGCACTGCAGCAGGGTCCCGATGCGCGCCCTGGCCGGTTGGTCGGGCTCGGTGAGCAGGTCGGCCAGGATGCCGTCGTGGCAGCCGAGGTCGAGCGCCAGCGGGAAGCTGTGCAGGGTCTCGTCAAGGCGCTCCAGCAACCGCCGGCCGATCTCGCGTAGCAGGAAGTCGTAGCCGGCGAAGTCCACCGCCGCGCGGCCGCGGTTGCGGCGGAGCGCGCCGCGATCGAAGAGCTTGGGGGTGGCGCTCTGCTCTGACATCGTCGCTCCCGGAGGTTTGGTCCTGCGGCCTGCTATGGCAGGCGGGCCGCGGAAGGTCCAGGATGGCGTCATGAGCCTTGACGAGAGGGGACAGTACGGGCAGCGGCGGCTGCCGCACGCGCTCACGCGTGGTGGCCGCTTCCTGCTGGACGCGATCCTGCCGCTGCGCTGCTACGGCTGCGGCCAGATCGTGCCGGCGCAGTCTTCGCTCTGCTCGGCCTGCTGGTCCGGTCTGACCTTCCTGGGCGAGCCCTGCTGCGCCTGCTGCGGGCTGCCCTTTCCCTTCGACCAGGGCAAGGGCGCGCTCTGCCCCGCCTGCATCGCCGAGCCGCCCAGCTTCGACGCCGCGCGCGCGGCCCTGCTCTACGATGCGGCCAGCCGGCCGCTGATCCTGGCCTACAAGCACGGCGACCGCACCGAGGCGGCCTTGCCCTTCGCCCGCTGGATGCAGGTCGCCGGCTGGTCCTTCCTGGAGGAGGCCGAGCTGATCTTGCCGGTGCCGCTGCACCGCTGGCGCCTGTTCCGACGGCGCTACAACCAGTCGGCGCTGCTGGCCCAGGCCCTGGCACGTGAGAGCGGGGTGCCGCTGGCGCTCGACCTGCTGCGCCGGGTGAAGGCGACGCCCAGCCAGGGCCGGCGCTCGCGCGCGGCGCGGCGGCGCAACGTCGCAGGGGCCTTCGCCCTGTCGCCAGCCGCGGCATCTTTGGTCGAAGGTCGTCATGTCTTGCTGATCGATGACGTCATGACCTCCGGCGCGACCCTTGACGAAGCTTCCAAAGTGCTGAGACGGGCGCGACCGAAGAAGATCACCGTGCTGACCCTTGCCCGGGTGTTGCGCGAGTCCCCATATGGTTTTGCAGACGAGGAGGAGCAGACTGCCCATGGCTCAGGTTGAGATCTATACAAGTCTTCTGTGCGGCTTTTGTTATCGGGCGAAGAAGTTGCTCGAGTCCAAGGGCGTGGAATTCACCGAGTATGACTTGATGGCGCAACCTGGCCGCCGACGCGAGATGATCGATCGCGCCGCCGGACGCACCTCGGTGCCGCAGATCTTCATCGACGGCAAGCACGTTGGCGGCTGCGACGACCTCTACGACCTCGAAGCGCGCGGCGGCCTGGACCCGCTGCTGCAGACGGCAGCGTGAGCGGGTCCTTCAAGACCGCCTTGGTCCAGCTCACCGCTGGGCCCGAGATAGAGGGCAACCTCGCGCGCATCGAACCGCTGGTGGCGGAGGCGGCCGGCCAGGGCGCCAGCCTGATCTGCCTGCCCGAGAACTGCACCCAGATCCAGCCCGACAAGGAGAAGGTGCTGCGCGAGGTGCAGCCGGAGGAAAGCCATCCGGCGCTGCCGCGCCTGCAGGCCATGGCGGCCGACAATGGCATCTGGCTGCAGGTCGGCTCGCTGACCTTGAAGGCCGCCAACCGGCTGCTCTGGAACCGCGGCTATCTGATCCGTCCCGACGGTGCGATCACGGCGCGTTACGACAAGATCCATCTCTTCGACGCCGCGGTGGGTGCGGCCGAGACCTACCGGGAATCGAGCTACACCGCGCCCGGGACCGAGGCGGTGGTGGCCGACCTGCCGTGGGGGCGTCTCGGGATCACCATCTGTTACGACATGCGTTTCCCGCACCTCTATCGCCACCTGGCCCAGGCCGGCGCGGATTTCCTGACCGTGCCCTCGGCTTTCACCCGGCCAACTGGGCGCGACCATTGGCACGTGCTGCTGCGCGCGCGGGCGATCGAGACCGGCTGCTACGTGCTGGCGGCTGCCCAGTGCGGCGTCCATGCCGGCGGGCGGGAGACCTACGGCCACAGCCTGATCGTCGACCCCTGGGGCACGGTCCTGGCCGATGCCGGCGAGGAGGAGGGCCTTGTGCTGGCTGAGATCGACCCGGCGCAGGTTCTGGAGGCCCGCCGCCGAATCCCGGCGCTGGAGCACGACCGCCCCTTCGGCCTGCCGGCCCGCGACCCCGACCTGCCGCGCAGCCGAACCGGCTGAGCCTGACTTTGCGCGGACAGGGCAGCAGCCAAGCGGCGCTTCGGTCTTGTCTTGTCCGCTCCGGCGCCCTATTGCCAGCAGCATGACGGATCTTTTCGGCACAGATAGCCCGCCCACCGGTGCGCGGGTGGTGGTGGCCATGTCTGGCGGCGTGGACTCGGCGCTGACGGCTGCGCTCTGCCATGAGGCCGGCTACGAGGTGGTCGGCCTGACCCTGCAGCTCTATGACCACGGCCAGGCCGTGGGTAAGCCGGGGAGCTGCTGCGCCGGGCAGGACATTCGAGACGCCCGCGCGGTGGCCGCGCGCCTGGGCTTCGCCCACTACGTGCTGGACTATGAGGAGCGCTTCCGCCGTCAGGTGATCGAGGACTTCGCCGAGAGCTACGCCCGCGGCGAGACCCCCATTCCCTGTGTGCGCTGCAATCAGAAGGTCAAGTTCGCCGACCTGCTGGACGCCGCCCGAGAGCTGGGCGCAGCGGCGCTGGTGACCGGGCACTACGCCCGGCGCCTGGTCGGGCCGGAGGGGGCGGAACTGCATCGCGCCTGCGACCTCAGCCGCGACCAGAGCTATTTCCTCTTCGCCACCACGCGCGACCAACTCGACTTCCTGCGCTTCCCCCTGGGCGGCCTGCCGAAGAGCGAGGTCCGGCGCATGGCGGCCGAGCGCGATCTGGTCGTCGCCGACAAGCCGGACAGCCAGGACATCTGCTTCGTGCCCAGCGGCCGCTATGCCGCCATGGTGGAGCGCCTGAAGCCGGGCGCGGCCGAGGCCGGCGAGATCGTCGACCTCTCCGGCCGGGTGCTGGGCGAACACGCCGGGATCATCCATTACACCATCGGCCAGCGCCGCGGCCTCGGCCTCGACCGCGAGCCCGGCCCGCTCTACGTGGTGGGGCTCGACGCGGCCAGGCGTCAGGTCGTGGTCGGGCCGGAAAGCGCGCTTAGCCAGGACCGGGTGCTGCTGCGCGAGACCAACTGGCTCACTGCACTGGCGCCCGGCGAGGAGATCGAAGTCAAGCTGCGTTCCCGCCAGGAGCCGGCGCCTGCTCGGGTCGAGAGCCTCGGCGAGGGCGTCGCCAGCCTGCGTCTACTCTCGCCGCAGGGCGCGGTGGCGCCGGGCCAGGCCGCCGTCGCCTACCGCGGTGACCGCCTCCTCGGCGGCGGATTCATCGCCGCGGCGGAGATCATCTGCGCGACCGAGGCCGCCTGAGCTTTCCGCACTGCGGTTCTCCAACCTCTCGCGACGGTGGCCTACCAGCTCTTCTACTTCTCGTCGGCGGGATCGCCCTTGCCGATGCCCAGCTCCACGGGGACGCGCTCGCTATCCGGCGTTTCCTTCGGCACGGCCTGGCGGGCGAGCCTGAGGGTGCGCTCCAGCAGCATCTCGTAGATCGGCTCGCCGCGGAGCTGGTGGGCGGTGATGTTGGCCATCAGGCAGGTCACCATGACCGGCAGCATCAGGTCGTAGGACCCGGTCAGCTCCATCACCAGCACGCATCCGACCAGCGGTGCTCGGACCGTGCCGGTGAAGAGCCCGCCCATGGCCGCGATCGCCATCGCGATGGCGTCGAGCTGAGACCCGCCGGGCACCAGCAGGGCCACCACCGTGCCCACGGTCAGGCCGGTGACCGTGGCCAGCGCCAGCATCGGCGCGAAGATTCCGCCGGGAATGCGACAGGTGTAGCTGCCGAAAGTGGTGGCGGCGCGGACAACCAGGAGCAGGACCAGCAGGCCCAGGGTGTGCTGCTCGCCGTGCAGGATACGGGTGACCAGGCCGTCGCCGCCGCCGGTCGCGTCGGGCAACAGCACCAGCAGCACGCCGATGGACGCGGCGAAGAGCAGGGGGAAGAGGTAGGGTTGGCGCTGGGTCAGCGCGTCGGTACCGTCCAGGCAGGTGAGCAAGGTTCGGTTGAACAGCACCCCGAAGGCACCCAGCAGCACGCCCAGGCCGATGAAAATCGGGTAGTGCCACAGCGGCGGACTGCTGACGATGATTTTCAGGTCGGGACCGACGCCGGCGATCACCTCGGTCACGAAGCCGGAGAGGGCGGAGGCGATGATGACGGCGCTGTAGGTCTTGAGCGTGTAGGGGAACTGCCGGCGGGTCTCCTCGATGATGAAGAGGACCGCGGCCAGCGGCGCATTGAAGGCCGCCGCTAGACCCGCTGCCGCTCCGGCCGCGATCAGGCCCTTGCGCTCCGTGTCGTCCAGCCGGCCTGCCTCGGAGGTGGCTGCCCCGATCGCTGCCCCCATGTGGATGGTCGGTCCCTCGCGGCCCAGCACCAGGCCGGAGGCCAGCGCCAGCACGCCGCCGACGAACTTGACCGGCAGCACGCGCCGCCAGTGGACCTCGCGGACCCCGTCCAGCGCGCCCTCGATCTCCTGCACGCCGCTGCCGCTGGCCTCTGGCGCGAAGCGGCGGGTGAGCGCGAGCGCGGCGGCGACCATCACCACCGAGATGGCGATGAAGATCGGAATCTGCAGCAACTGGCTGTCGATCTGGTCGCGCAGGTGGTTGTAGAGCGCGAAGAGCTGGTCGACGATGATGTGGAAGACGGCGCCGATGCCGCCGGCCGTCGTGCCCACCAGGAAGGCCAGGGCGTAGTAGAGCCCGTCGCTGCTGCGTCGCGGGTTGGTCCTGAGGTCGTGATCGGTCAAGTGGCGCCCGCCCTTCCGCCGCTCCGGGAAACGTTGCTGCGCAGGTAAGCAGAAACGAGCTCGCTCGACCAGAGGGCGAGGGTCGCAGCGCCTCGCGGGGCGGTCTACTCGCCCAGCGAGAGCAGGGTGTCGCGGATGCCGGAGAGGTGGCGGAAGAGTCCCTTGCGCGCCGCCTCCGCATCGCGCTGGCGCAGGGCATCGACGATGTCGCTGTGCTCGCGGTCATAGCGCAGGCGGCGTTCCGGCGTGACGCTGCGCTGCTTCAGCCTGAACCAGTCGGGCTCGTTGCGCACCGCATTGATCGCCGTGCAGTAGTCCAGCAGCAGGGCGTTCTTGGCGGACCGGAAGATCGAGAGGTGGAGCTGCGCGTCCCAGTGCTCGAACTCGGCCAGGCCCTTGGCGGCGATGGAGCGGCGCAGCGCCTCCTCGATGGTGGCCAGGTCGTCTGCGGTGGCCCGGCTGGCGGCCAGGGCCGCCACCTGCGGTTCGATGATCAGCCTGACCTCCATCAGGTCGGCGGGGCTGGCGCCACGCAGCGAGCTGGAGAGGTCGCCGCCCCAGGCCCGGCCGTTGGTCCGCTCGCGCGCCGGAACTGGTTTCGGCTCGGCGACGAAGGTGCCGCGCCCGACCTGGCGCTCCAGCAGGCCGTCGTCCGCCAGCTCCTGCAACAGGTGGCGCAGGGTGTTGCGGGCAATGCCGTAGCGGCCGGCCAGCTCGCGCTCGGGCGGCAGGCGGCTGCCGGGCGGAAAGCGGCCCTCGACGATGTCGCCGCGCAGGCTCTCCACCACGCGCTCCTGGCGGTGCAGCCGCCGCGGCCGATCTTCCAGACTACTCATGGTGAACCATTATTGAACCAGAACTGGTTCGGTGCAAGCGGTGTTTTTTAGTCTGTTGACAGGATTTGGAGAGGGTGCGACCATAAGTCGAAGGGATTGGTTCAGTTTTGGATCAATGAAGAACCAGGCTAAGTCAACAAAGAAGTAGCATCAGGGAGAGACTTCATGCGGGTGGTAGCCTTCGAGCTGGGCGGTGAGCCGGCGCTCGGCGTCTGGGCGTCTGACGAGGCCGAGATCCAGCCCTTCGAGCTGAGCCCTGCTGAGGCCGCCGAGGGCGTGCTGGTCCTGGTCGATCGCATGCTGGAAGGCCGGCCACCCAAACTTGCCGATCGCAGGATTGACCCCGCCAAGGTGACCCTCTTGGCGCCAGTGCCGCGGCCGCGCCGCAACATCTTCTGCGTCGGCAAGAATTACTACGCCCATGCCGAGGAGTTCGCCTCCAGCGGCTTCGACAGCTCGGCCGCCGCCGGGGCGGTGCCGAAGCATCCCATCATCTTCTCCAAGGTGCCGGAGACCGTGGTACCGACCGGCGCGCCGATCATGATCGACCGCACGGTGTCGGAGGCCATCGACTACGAGGTCGAGCTGGCGGTCATCATCGGCCGGGCCGGGCGTCACATCGCCAAGGCCGAGGCGCTGGACTACGTCTGGGGCTACACCCTGCTGAACGACGTGACCGCGCGTGACCTGCAGGGGCGCCACGCGCAGTGGCTGCTGGGCAAGTCGCAGGACAGCTTCTGCCCGATGGGGCCGGTGGCGGTGACGGCCGACGAGATCGACCTGGCCGATACCGAGGTGCGCTGCTGGATCAACGGCGAGCTCAGGCAGGAGGCCAACACCGCGCAGCTCATCTTCGACGTGCCGACCCTGATCGAGACCATCTCTGCCGGGATCACTCTGCTGCCGGGCGACGTGATCGCCACCGGCACGCCGGCCGGCGTCGGCATCGGCTTCGACCCGCCGCGCTACCTGAAGGACGGCGACGAGGTGACGATGGAGATCACCGGAATCGGCCGCCTGGCCAATCCGGTGGCGGCGCTCTAGGCCGCGGCGATGCCCACCCAGATCGTCGAACGCATGGCGGTCGAGATCGCCGGCGAGGGGCCGGCGGTGGTGATGCTGCATGGGCTGGGCGGCAGCTCCAACACCTTTACCCCGCAGATGGCGGTCTTCGGCGAGCGCTTTCGCACCGTCAGGCCTGACCTGCCCGGCTCCGCCCGCTCGCCGCTGCCGGAGCGGCTGACCATGGAGGGGATCGTCGAGCGGATCCTGGCCATGACCGAGAAACTGGGGATCGAGCGGGCCCACTTCGTAGGCCACTCGCTCGGCACCATCCTCTGCCAGCACCTGACCCTGCGTGCGCCGAAGCTGGTCGCCAGCCTGGTGCTCTTCGGCCCCTTGAGCGCGCCGCCCGAGGCCGCACGCGAGGGACTGAAGGCCCGCGCCGCGCTGGCCCGCAGCGGCGGGGCCGCGGCCATGGCCGACATAGCCGACGCAATCGTGCAGGCTGCCACCGCCAGCGCCACCAAGGAGCGCCAGCCGGCGGTGCTGGCGGCGGTGCGCGAGAGCGTGATGCGGCAGAGCGGCGAAGGCTACGGCGCCACCTGCGCCGCGTTGGCGGCGGTCGAGGCGGCCGATGCCGCCAGGATTATCTGCCCGACGCTGCTGGTGACCGGCGAGGACGACGTGGTGGCGCCGCCCTCGGTCGCGCGCGGCCTGGGCGAGAAGATCAAGGGCGCGCGGGTGCATGTCCTGCCGCGCTGCGGACACTGGACCACCTTCGAGGCGGCCGAGACGGTGAACCGGCTGCTGAAGGATTTCATGAGCGCACAGCGCTAGCGACGCCGGAAAGGGCGTCGCAGGCAAGATCAAGAAGGCTGAGCGCCGTGAAGAGCGCCGGCCGGAGGAAGCGGGGAAGAGCCCGGGGGGCTCGACGAAGGAGACGCGGATATGAGCGGTGTTCTCTTTACCAACGTTAGGATCTTCGACGGCAGCGGCGAGCATCCCTACCTCGGCGAGGTGCTGATCCAGGGCAATCGCATCAAGCACGTCGGCCGCGGCAGCCGGACCATCTCGTCCAACGGCGCCACCGTCCTGGACGGCGCCGGCGCCACCCTGATGCCGGGCATGACCGAGGCCCACACCCATCTCTCCTGGAACGACCAGCCCAGCCTCGACGCGATCCAGCGCATGCCGCCGGAGGAGCACACGTTGTTCAGCGCCGCGATCGCCAAGCGCTATCTCGACATGGGCTGGACCTCGATCGTCGGTGCCGCCGCGGCCAAGCCGCGCCTCGACGTGGTGATCCGCAACGCCATCAACAGCGGTCTGATTCCCGGTCCCAGGATGCTGGCGAACGGCCAGGAACTGGCGACCCTGGGTGGGCTCGGCGATACCTCGCCGCCGCACATCGACATCCCCGAGCTTTCCTTCGGCGTGGTGGTCTCCGGGCCGGAGGAAATGCGGGCCGCGGTGCGCCGCTTCATCAAGTACGGCTGCGACCTGATCAAGCTGAACCTTTCGGGCGAGGAGATCGCGGGCGTGCCGGCGGAAGAGACGCCGATGACCGACGAGGAGGTGGCGGTCGCCGTCTCCGAGGCGCGGCGCCGCGGCCTGAAGGTCTGCGCGCACGCGCGGTCCAACGAGTCGATCAAGATGTGCATCCGCCACGGGATCCAGAACATCTACCACGCCTCCTTCGCCGACGAGGAGACCCTGGACATGCTGGAGGCCAAGAAGGACAAGCACTTCGTCGCCCCCGGCCTGGCCTGGCTGATCATGACCTCGACCGTGGCAAAGGAGTTCGGCGTCGATCCCAACGGCCCGCTCGGCCTCAAGTACAAGCGCGAGGCCGAGATCGCGGTCGAGACCATGCGCAAGATGCACAAGCGCGGCATCAAGGTGCTGCCGGGCGGCGACTACGGCTTCGCCTGGATCCCGCACGGCACCAACGCCAAGGACCTGGAGTATCTGGTCGACCTGGTCGGCATGAGCCCCACCGAGGCCCTGGTCGCAGCCACACGCTACGGCGGCGAGATCATGGGCAGGCCGGGCGAGCTGGGCCAGATCAAGCCTGGCTATCTGGCCGACCTGCTGCTGATCGACGGCGATCCCGTGGCCAACATCCGCATCCTGCAGGACCGCGACCGGATCCTGGCGGTGATGAAGGACGGCAGCTTCCATCGGGCACCGGACATGCAGGCCGAACGCGGCCGCGTGGCGATCTGACGGCCGGGTCGCAGAGCTGGAAGGGGGGCCGGTGACCGCGAACCTGCGCTATAGCCTCTGGGGCCTGGCCGGACTGCTGCTGGTGGCGGTGATCGCCGCCGGGGCAGCCGGCATGGACGTGAAGGCGGGCAAGGAGGTCAGGCTCTTCCTGCTGACCTTCCTCAACGGCCTGACCCTGGCCGGGCTCTACTTCGTGGTCGCCAGCGGCTTCACCCTGGTGTTCGGGCTGATGCGCAACGTCAACCTGGCGCACGGCGCGATCGCGCTGCTGGGTGCCTACATCGGCTACGACGTGGCGGCCTGGAGCGGCAACTGGTTCGTCGGCGTGGCCGCCGGCTTCCTCGCCACCGCGGTCTTCGGTCTGGGTCTGCAGACCCTGGTGATGCGCCGGATGGAAGGCGAGGAGATGCGCCAGACCCTGGTCACCATCGGCATCTCCATCGTCATGGCCGACCTGATGCTGGCGATCTGGTCGGGCACCACCTACCAGTTCGAGGTGCCCGACTTCCTCTTCGGCGCGATGCCGATGCCCTGGGTCAAGGTCTACAACTCCTACCGCCTCTTCGTGCTGCTGATCGCGGTCATGATCGGTATCGCGCTCTGGCTCTTCCTGAACCGCACTGCGGTCGGGATGATGATCCGCGCCGGCGTCGACGACCGCGCCATGCTGTCGGCCACCGGCGTCAACGTGCAGCTCGTCTTCGCGCTCACCTTCGCCATCGGGGCGGGGCTCGCCGGGCTCGGCGGCGTCATCGGCGGCTCCTTCCTCTCGATCGCGCCGGGCGAGGACGTGCGCTACCTGCTGGCCTCGCTGGTGGTGGTGATCGTCGGCGGCATGGGCTCGATCACCGGGGCGGCGATCGGGGCGCTGCTGATCGGCATGGCCGAGCAGTTCGGGCTGGCCTACTCGCGCACCTACGGCGTGGTCTACACCTACCTCATCATGGTGGCGGTGCTGGCGCTGAGGCCCGAGGGCATCATGGGCAAGCGGAGGTAGCGGCCCATGGTGGCGATCACCGACAAGCTGACCGACAGCCAGAGCCGGAACACCTGGCCGCTGCTGCGCAACGCGCTGATGCTGGTGCTGCTGGTGCTCTATCCCTTCATCGCCGATCCCTTCTGGATCGTGCAGATTGGCGCCCAGACCCTCTTCCTCGGCCTGGTCGCGCTCTCGCTGATGGTGCTGGGCGGGCTGGGGGGCATGGTCTCGCTGGCGCAGCTGACCATCGCCGGCATCGCCGGCTACATGTGGGCGATCTTCGGCGAGAGCACCGCGCCGATCAGCCTGCATCTGCCCTGGTGGCTGGTGCTGCCGATCGCGCTGGCGATCGCGGTGGTGGCAGCGACCCTGATCGGCGCCGTGTCGGTCAGGACCCAGGGCATCTACACCATCATGATCACCCTGGCGATCGGGGTCGGCTTTGCCAACTTCGCGCGCCAGAACTACGACATCTTCAACGGCTTCAACGGCTTCGCCGGAGTCGGGCCACCGCCGGTCTTCGGCATCGACTGGCGCGAGCCCATGCCCTTCTACTACCTGGCGCTGGGCGTGGCGGCGCTCGCCTACTTCGGCGTGGTCTACTTCCGCCGCTCGACTTTCGGGCTGACCCTGCAGGCGATCCGCGACAATCCCCGGCGCATGGAGGCGTTGGGCTTCAACGTCGCGCGCCACCGCATCATGGCTTACGCGCTCGCCGGCTTCCTGGCCGCGCTGGGCGGTCTCTTCATCGTCTGGTTCAACGGGCGCATCTCGCCGGGCTCGATCGAGCTGGGGCCGATGATCGACATCCTGGTGATCGCCGTTCTCGGCGGTCTCCGGCGACCGATCGGTCCCTTCGTCGGCGCTCTGGTCTTCGTGCTCCTGGACAACTTCGCGATCGATCTGATCGACCGCGAGCGTTTCAACACCGTCATCGGGGCAGCCTTTCTGCTGGTCGTCCTGATCTCGCCGGATGGACTGCTCGGCCTGTGGGACAGGTTGAGGGCCAAGCTGGCCAAGGGCCGCGACGAGAGCGGCAGCGTCGGCAGCAAGCCATAAGGCAGAGGCCGTCGCAGCAACTGACCGGGCATGTCACCAGGCCGACCTTGGCCGGCTGCCAGGCAACCTAGGGAGGATGAGGTTCATGACCAACCTAACGAGACGTCTACTTCTGGCGGGTGCGGCTGCAACCCTGTCGCTGGGGATCGCAGGCTCGGCCAGCGCCGCGGACGACACCATCAAGATCGGTGTGCTCGCCACCTTGGAGGGCGCCTTCACCGTGCTGGGCGAGGACTCCATGCGTGGCGCCGATCTCGCCTTCGACGAGGCCGGCATGATGGCCGGCGGCAAGAAGCTGGTGATCATCAAGGGCTCGTCCGATGCCTCGCCGGACAGCGCGCTGAAGGCCGCGCGCAAGCTGGTCGAGGACGACAAGGTCGATATCCTGCTGGGCCCGCTGTCGGGCTCCGAGGGCCTGGCCTTGCGGGACTACGCGAAGACCCAGCCGCAGACGACCTTCGTCAACGGCACCTCGGCGGCGCAGGACACCACCCTGCGCGACGCGGCGCCCAACTTCTTCCGCTTCACCACCGACGGCGTACAGTGGCAGGCCGGTCTGGGCACCTACGCCTATGAGGACAAGGGCTACAAGAGCGCGGTGGTGATCGCCGAGGACTACTCCTTCCCCTATTCGCAGGTGGAAGGCTTCATGCTGGAATTCTGCAAGGCCGGCGGTACGGTGCCGGAGAAGTTCTGGGTGCCGATCGGCAACAAGGACTACTCGACCATCGTCGCCTCGATCCCCGATGAGGTCGATGCGATCTACGTGGCGCTGGGCGGTGCCGACGCCGTCAACTTCCTCAGCCAGTACCAGCAGGCCGGCGGCGACAAGCCGATGATCGGCGGCTCGATCACGGTCGACCAGACCGTCATGGGCTCCGAGGCGCGCCTGGGCAAGGACTACCTGGTGGGTACGCCCTCGGCCGGCCCGATCGCCGACACCTGGGACGATCCCAAGTGGAAGGCCTTCGTCGCCGCCTATCAGAAGAAGTTCCCGGACGGCTTCCCCTCGCCCTCGCTCTTCGCGCATGGCTACTACATCGGCGCGCTGGCCATCGTGACGGCCCTGAACGAGGTGAAGGGCAACCTCTC
Organism: Rhodospirillaceae bacterium N.6G; assembly: GCA_046233115.1. Taxonomy (GTDB): domain Bacteria; phylum Pseudomonadota; class Alphaproteobacteria; order Kiloniellales; family JACOMY01; genus JACOMY01. The sequence goes on from JBJXHM010000008.1 coordinate 192,136, forward strand.
GGATGACCAGAAGGCCTTCCGTGCCGCGCTCTCCGGCCTGAAGCTGGACACGCCGACCGGACTGGTGACCCTGGACCAGAACCGCCAGGCGGTGGCCGACATCTTCCTGACCGAGCTGGCCGAAGGCGACGACGGCAAGCTCTACAACAAGGTCATCAAGGTGATCCCGCAGGTGGACCAGACCATGGGCTTCCCGCGCGAGGAGTTCCTCAAGCTGGGCCCGGTCTCGCGCACCAACCCGGAATGCCCCTAGGGCATGACCGGACGCGCGACGCGATAGGCCGCCCGGGAGTTCAATGATGGCCGAGCAAGCTGAAAGCGGTCAGCATCGGATCGCCCGGGCGGGTGCGGCTCATGCCCTCAAGCTGGAGGGGGTGAGCCGCACCTTCGGCGCCCTGGTGGCGCTGGACGGCGTGTCCCTTGAGATCGCGTCGGGCGAGCGCCGCGCCGTGCTGGGTGCCAACGGCGCCGGCAAGACGACGCTGTTCAACGCCATTACCGGCGACTTCCCGCCGACCGCCGGGCGCATCCGCTTCTTCGGCGAGGACGTGACCGCGCTGCCGCCGCACGAGCGCATCCGCCGCGGCCTCAGGCGCACCTATCAGCATTCCCTTCTCTTCCGCGGCCTCAGCGTCTCGGACAACCTCTTCATGGCCGCGCGCGGGGTGATGCGCCACCGCTTCTCGCTGCTGCGCGCCGGCTCACAGGATTCCGCACGGCAGAGCGCGGCCGAGCTGTTGCACGCCGTGCATCTCGACGCCTTCGCCGACACCCTGGTGGGCGACCTGGCACACGGCCAGCAGCGCCAGCTCGAGATCGGCATGGCGCTGGCCGGCGCACCGCGCTTCATCCTCTTCGACGAGCCGGCCGCCGGGCTCTCGCCGGTGGAGCGGCGCGAGCTGATCGAGATCCTGACCGCGCTGCCGTCCCATATCGGCTACATCATCATCGAGCACGACCTCGACGTAGCCCTGCGCGTGGTCACCTCGGTCAGCGTCATGCACAACGGCGCACTCTTCAAGGAGGGCACGCCGGAGGAGATCCAGGCCGACCCCGAGGTACAGCGCATCTATCTGGGAGGGGCGGATGGCTGACGCACCGCTGCTCCGGATCGAGGACCTGCAGGTTTACTACGGCCACGCCCACGTGCTGCAGGGCGTGAGTCTGACCCTGGACCAGGGCATCTATGCCATCGTCGGGCGCAATGGCATGGGCAAGACCACGCTCTGCCGGACCATCGTCGGCATGACGCCCGCGAGCGGTGGCCAGGTCCTGCTGTCCGGCCAGTCGATCCTGGGCCAGTCGCCCAACGCCATCGTGGCGCGCGGCGTCGGCTACGTGCCGCAGGGGCGCCGGGTCTGGCCCTCGCTCTCGGTCGACGAGCACCTGAGGCTCGCCGCCCGTTCCGGCCGCAAGGGCAACTGGACCGTCGCCCGCGTCTACGAGGCCTTCCCGCGCCTGCAGGAGCGCCGCAGCAACGGCGGTGCCCAGCTCTCCGGCGGCGAGCAGCAGATGCTGGCGATCGGGCGGGCCTTGCTGGCCAACCCGCAGCTCCTGGTGATGGACGAGCCGACCGAGGGTCTGGCGCCGGTCATCGTGCGCCAGGTCGAGGGCCTGCTGCGGCGGCTGGTGGAAGAGGGCGATATCGCCATCCTGCTGATCGAGCAGAACATCGGCGTTGCCACCGAGGTCGCCGAGCGGGTCGGCATCATGGTGAACGGCCGGCTGCTGCGCGAGATGCCGGCTGCCGAGCTGGCCGCCGACCGCGGGCTGCAGCAGCGCCTGCTGGGCATGGGCACCCGCGCCGACGAGGACCTGCATCCGGGGCGGAGGCCCGAGGAAGACGAAGACGAGCTGCCGGCGGTCGAGGCGCCCCGGGTCTTCCGCATCCGCCGCCAGGGCGGCGGCGAGCCGGCCCCGGCAGCGCCGGAAGGGAGCGGGCCGCTGCCTGACGCGGTCTATCGGCGTGAGGCCGCACCGACCCGCTGGAGCCGCGTCAGCCGTCCGGCCCAAGCGGATAGTGCCGAGCCGGTGCGCTCTGTCCTGGACGTCGAGACCGCGGTGACGGCGACCCTGCCGGACCGCACCACGGTGCCGGTGGCGCGGACCATCGGGCGGGCCGCCTACGTCGCCGGCACCTTCGACACCAAGGGGCGCGAGCTCACCTTCATCGCCAACCTGCTGCGCCGTCAGGGGCTCTCGGTGGTGACGGTGGATCTCTCGACCAGCCAGCGGCCCTCGGCGGCCGACGTCGGGCCGCCGGCGGTGGCGCGCTGCCATCCCCGAGGGGCCGAGGCGGTCTTCACCAAGGACCGCGGCAGCTCGGTCGCCGCGATGGCGGAGGCCTTCGCCCGCTTCCTGCCGCAGCGGCGAGACCTGGGCGGGGTGATCTCGGCCGGCGGGTCGGGCGGCACGGCGCTGGCCACGCCGGCGATGCAGGCGCTGCCGGTCGGCCTGCCCAAGGTGATGATCTCGACTGTGGCCTCGGGAGACGTCGGCGCCTACGTCGGACCGGCCGACATCTGCATGATGTACTCGGTGACCGACGTGCAGGGCTTGAACCGCATCTCCGAACAGGTCCTGGCCAACGGCGCCAACGCGCTGGCCGGCATGATCGCGCACCGCAGCGAGACCGTGGCGGCCGAGCGGCCGGCGATCGGGGTCACCATGTTCGGCCTGACCACGCCCTGCGTCCAGGCCGCCACCGCGGCGCTGGAGGAGGACTTCGACTGCCTGGTGTTCCACGCGACCGGCACCGGCGGTCGCTCGATGGAGAAGCTGGCCGATTCCGGGCTGCTGTCGGGCTTCCTTGACGTCACCACCACGGAGATCGCCGACCTGATGATGGGCGGCGTCTTCTCCGCCGGAGAGGACCGGCTGGGCGCGGTGATCCGCAGCCGCCTGCCCTACGTCGGCTCCCTGGGCGCGCTCGACATGGTGAACTTCGGTGCGCGCGAGAGCGTGCCGGCCCGGTACCAGGGCCGCACCTTCTACATCCACAATCCCCAGGTGACCCTGATGCGGACCACGGCGGGGGAGAACGCCGCCATGGGCCGCTGGATCGCCGAGAAGCTGAACCGCTGCGAAGGACCGGTGCGGCTGCTGATCCCAGAGGGCGGGCTCTCCGGCATCGACGCGCCGGGCCAGCCCTTCTGGGATCCGGCGGCCGACCGCGCACTCTTCGAGGCCCTGGAGAGCAGCATCCGCAAGACCAGCCAGCGGCAGGTGATCCGCCTGCCTTATCACATCAACGACCCGGCCTTCGCGGCAGCGCTGGCGGACCAGTTCCGCGCGCTGATGCAGGCCCGGCGCTAGGAGAGCCAGCATGCCCAGGATCGACCGCAAGACCCTGCTCGCCAAGTTCCACGACATGGCCCGACGCGGCCAGCCCATCGTCGGCGGCGGCGCCGGCACCGGGCTCTCGGCCAAGTGCGAGGAGGCCGGCGGCATCGACCTCATCGTGATCTACAACTCCGGGCGCTATCGCATGGCCGGGCGTGGCTCGCTGGCCGGCCTGCTCGCCTACGGCAACGCCAACGATATAGTTTGCGAGATGGCGCAGGAGGTGCTGCCGGTGACCAAGCACACCCCGGTGTTGGCCGGGGTCAACGGTACCGACCCCTTCCTGATCCTGGACCACTTCCTCGACCGGCTGATCGGCCTCGGCTTCTCCGGCGTGCAGAACTTTCCCACCGTGGGGCTGATCGACGGCCTCTTCCGCGCCAACCTGGAGGAGACCGGCATGGGCTACGGGCTGGAGGTGGAGATGATCGCCGCCGCCCACCGTGCCGACCTGCTGACCACCCCCTACGTCTTCTCCGAGGCCGACGCCAAGGCCATGACCAAGGCCGGCGCGGACATCGTCGTCTGCCACATGGGGCTGACCATCGGCGGGTCGATCGGTGCCGAGACCGCGATGACCCTGGAGGACTGCGTGGAGCCGATCCGCGCCTGGGCCAAGGCGGCCGCGGCCGAGCGCGAGGATGTCCTGGTGCTGGTGCACGGCGGGCCGATCGCCATGCCGGAGGACGCGGAGCTCATCCTGAAGCACTGCCCCGAGGTGCATGGCTTCTACGGCGCCTCGTCGATGGAGCGCCTGCCGACCGAGCAGGCGCTGACCGCCCAGACACGGCGCTTCAAGAACATCGGCCGGAGCTAGGGATGTTGAGTTTTCACGGCACCAGCCCCCACCCCCGCCCGACCGCCCATTCCAAGGATACTTCCGTGGGCGGTCGGGCGGGGGTGGGGGCTGGTGCCGCCCCGCCTGAGCGCAACGCGCTCTAGGCCGATACAAGAGACCGAGAGAGCAGGAGAGACGCTATGTCGGGAGCAACCATCGCATGGATCGTACTGGCGATCGTCCTGGTCGCCTTGGTCGTGGCCCTGATCATCTGGGCGATGAACCGCCTCTATCGCCGTTCCTCGAAGGAGACCTCCTTCGTGAGGACCGGCCTCGGCGGGCAGAAGGTGGTGATGAACGGCGGCGCCTTCGTGCTGCCGATCGTGCACGAGATCACGCCGGTCAACATGAACACCTTGCGCCTGGAGGTGCGTCGCGGTCGGGAGAGCGCGCTGATCACCAAGAACCGCATGCGGGTCGACGTGGTGGCCGAGTTCTACGTCCGGGTGAAGGCGGAAGCTGACGCAGTGGCGACCGCGGCCGGGACCCTGGGCCGGCGCACCCTGCAACCCGACGGCCTGAAGGAGCTGGTCGAGGGTAAGTTCGTCGATGCGCTGCGCTCGGTCGCGGCCGAGACCACCATGGAGGAGATGCACGAGAAGCGCGGCGACTACGTGAAGCGCGTGCGCCAGGCCGTCGCTGCCGACCTGCTGCAGAACGGGCTGGAGCTGGAGAGCGTGTCGCTCACCGGCATGGACCAGACCAACATGGAGTTCTTCAATCCCTCCAACGCCTTCGACGCCGAGGGTCTGACCCGGCTGACCGACGAGATCGAGCGGCGCAAGAAGATCCGCAACGACATCGAGCAGGACACCCTGATTCAGATCCGCAACAAGAACCTGGAGACCGAGAAGATCTCGTTGGAGATCGACCGCGACAGCGAGTACGCGCGGCTCGACCAGCAGCGCGAGGTCGAGGCCCGCCGCGCCGACCAGCAGGCCCAGGTCGCCCGCGAACGGGCCAGCAGCGAGCGTCAGACCGAGGAGGCGCGGATCTCCACCCAGCTCGAGGTCGAGAAGATGCGGATCGCCCAGGAACGCACCCTGGACGAGGAGCGCATCACCCGCGAACGCGACACCCAGCGCCTGGAGGTGGAGCGCCGCCAGGCCCTGGAGTTGGCCGAGCAGGCTCGTGCCATTGCCATAGCCGAGCAGTCGCGCGCCCAGTCCGAGGCCCAGGCCGAGGCCGAGCGCGCTCGTGCCCAGGCCGTGGTCGCCGAGGAGCAGGTCTTCTCCGCCCGCGAGAAGGAGGTGGCCGAGCGGCGCAAGGCGATCGAGCTGATCCAGGCGCGCCAGGAGGCGGAGCGCCAGGCGATCACCATCCAGCTCGCCGCCGAGGCCGAGAAGCGGGCCGCCGCCGACCGCTGCGAGGTCAACATCATGACCGCCGAGGCCGCGTCCGAGGCCGAGAAGATCCGCGCGCTGGCGGCCAAGCTGCGCTACGAGATCGAGGCCGAGGGCAAGCGCCAGGCCAACGAGGCCGCCAACATCCTGACCCCCGAGAGTCGTGCCGGCGAGCTGAAGATGCGGCTGGTCGAGCGGCTGGACGCCATCATCCGCGAGAGCGTGAAGCCGATGGAGCGGATCGAGGGCATCAAGATCCTGCATGTCGACGGGCTCGGCGGGCGCAGTGGCGATGGCGGCGGGTCCGGCGGCGGACAGTCGCTGGCCGACGACGTGGTCAGCTCTGCGCTCCGCTACCGTGCACAAGCACCGCTGGTCGATCAGTTGCTGCAGGAGATCGGCATCGAGGGCGGCGACATCGGCAAGCTGACCAAGGCCGTGCTGGGCGCCAAGCAGGCGGAGAAGGGCGGCACGTCCGGAGAGGAGAAGTAGGGCCATGGCCCGGGTCTACGTTTCCTCCGTCGTGCCGGCCTCCGCGGACCGGGTCTGGGCAGTGGTACGCGACTTCAACGGCCTGCCCAACTGGCACCCGGCGATCGCCAACAGCCGCATCGAGGACCGCAGGCCGGCCGACCGGGTCGGCGCGGTGCGCAACTTCAATACCCGCGATGGCGGCAACATCCGCGAGCGGCTGCTGAGCCTGTCGGACTACGACTACACCTGCAGCTATGCGATCCTCTCCTCGCCGATGGGGGTGGAGAACTATGTCGCTACCTTGAAGGTGACGCCGGTCACCGACGGCGACCGCGCCTTCGTCGAGTGGTCGGCCGAGTTCGACTGCGACCCGGCGCGCGAGGAGGAATTGATCCAGACCATCGGCAACGGCGTGTTTCAGGCGGGCTTCACCGCGCTGATCGAGCGCTTCTCGCGCTAGCGGCCGGGGGGAAGGCAGGCGCCATGGTCACGGTGCGGCGCTCCACCATCGTCGATGCACCGCTGGCGGAGGTCTGGGCGTTGCTGCGCGACTTCAACGGCCATCGCGACTGGCATCCGGCGGTGGCCGACAGCCATATCGAGAATGGTCGGTCGGGCGACGAGGTGGGTGCGGTCCGCCGCTTCGCGCTGCAGGACGGCTCGCTGCTGCGCGAGCAGCTTCTGGCGCTGTCGGATCACGAGCCCGGCTACAGCTACTGCATCCTCGAGGCGCCGCTGCCACTGATCGACTACGTCGCCCACCTGCGCCTGAAGCCGGTGACCGACGGCAGCCGCACCTTCTGGGAGTGGCGCAGCAGCTTCCGCACCCCGCCCGGACGTGAGGAGGAACTGGCCCGGCTGGTCGGCCGCGACATCTACCAGGCCGGCTTTCGCGCGGTGCAGCGCCACTTCACGGGCGCCAAGGCGGCCGCCGGCGGCATCAGGGTCCTGCGCCAGGCGGACGCGCCCGCGGCGAGGCCGGCGCCTGCGGTGATCGGCGGGGCCGGGCTCAGGGGCGAAGCGGTGGTGCTCTCCGCGCGCGGCGGCCCCGAGGTCCTGGTCCGGCGCGAGATCGAGGCGCCGCCGCCCGGTCCTGGCGAGATCCGGCTGGAACAGGAGGCGGTCGGAGTCAACTTCATCGACGTCTACTGCCGCACCGGCTACTTCCCACTGGTCGATCCCGGCGGTGTGCTGGGCGTGGAGGCGGCCGGCCGGGTGGTCGATGCCGGCCCCGGCGTCCAGGGCTTCGGCCCCGGCGACCGCGTCGCCTATGCCTGCATGCCGCCCGGCGCCTATGCCTCGGTGCGCACGCTTTCGGCCGAGCTGGTGGTACCGCTGCCCGATGCGATCGAGACCCGGACCGCCGCGGCCGTGCTGCTGAAGGGCATGACGGCGGAGTTCCTACTGCACCGGGTGCATCCGCTGCAGGCCGGTGAGACCGTCCTGGTCCACGCCGCGGCCGGCGGCGCCGGGCACTTGCTCTGCCAGTGGGCCATGGCCAAGGGGGCAACGGTGATCGCGGCGGTGGGCGACCCTGCCAAAGCTGGACTAGCCAGGCGCTCCGGTGCGAGCGCGGTGGTGACCGGCCGGGAAAACCTGGCCGAGCGGGTGATGGAGATCACTGGCGGGCGCGGTGCCGACGTGGTCTTCGACGGTATCGGCGGCAGCAACCTCGCACGATCCTTCGCGGCCCTGGCGGTCCGGGGCCACATCGTCTCCTACGGCCAGGCCTCGGGCGCGATCGAGCCCTACGACGTGGCCTCCCTGGCCTCCAAGTCGGCGCGGCTGTCGCGTCCGAACTACGCGCACTACGCCGGCACCACCGCCGAGGTCATACAAATGAGCGGAAACCTCTTTTCGGCCCTGGAAAGAGGATTGCTTCGGGTCCACATCGGGTTGGAACTTCCGCTTGTCGAGGCCGGCACGGCGCATCGCCGACTGGAAGGCCGTCAGACCCAGGGCTGTCTCTTGCTTTTGCCGGAGCGACGGGGTTGACGGCCGCTGGCGTGACCCTGAAATCGGGTGCTCGCGTCGGCCCGGTAAATCGGTTAGTAACGGCTTGGTAAGGAAGGGGCGGGGTGTCCGGCTGGCGTTGGACGAACTTCTGGTGCTGGCTTGACTGCTGGCGTGCCGCCTCTTGCGTTTTTTGAGGGACGGAAAGGTGATCTGGCGTGAGACGCGCGTGCTTCACCGGTCCCGGGAAGGATTGCGCGTGTCGAAACGGATCGTGATTACCGGTATGGGACTGGTCTCGCCGCTGGGCTGCGGCGTCGGCCAGGTTTGGGATCGGCTGATCGCCGGGAAGTCCGGTATCGGACACAACTCGCGGATCGAGGTCTCGGACCTCCCCTCGCAGATGGCCGGACTGGTGCCCGACCGGGCCGACGATCCGATCGGGCTGGACGTGGACAGCGTGGTCTCGTCCAAGGAGCGGCGTAAGGTCGACCTCTTCACCGTCTATGCGCTGGCAGCCGCCGAGGAGGCCCTGGCACAGGCTGGCTGGAAGGCGGAAAGCGACGAGCAGAAGGAGCGCACCGCCACGATCATCGCCACCGGCATCGGCGGCTTCCCGACCATCACCGAGAGCAAGGTGATCCTGGACGAGCGTGGTTATCGCCGCCTGTCGCCCTTCGTGGTCCCGATCTTCCTGGCCAATCTCGCAGCCGGCAACGTCTCCATCCGCTATGGCTTCCGCGGGCCGATCGGGACGCCGGTTACCGCCTGTGCGGCAGGCGTCCAGGCGATCGGCGACGGCATGCGGATGCTGCACTCGGGTGAGGCAGACGTGGTCCTGGCCGGCGGTGCCGAGGCCTGTATCGACCGCCTGTCGATCGGCGGCTTCGCTGCGGCGCGTGCGCTCTCCACCCGCAACGACTCGCCGAGCGAGGCTTCGCGTCCCTTCGACCGCGACCGTGACGGCTTCGTGATGGGCGAGGGCTCCGGCCTGGTGGTGCTGGAGACCCTGGAGCATGCCCAGGCACGTGGAGCCACTCCACTGGTGGAGATCGCCGGCTACGGCACCTCGGCCGACGCCTACCACCTGACCGCGGGGCCGGAGAACGGGGCGGGCCACATGCAGGCGATGCGGAGCTGTCTCGCCATGGCCGGCAGCGACGGCAGCGAGATCGGCTACGTCAACGCCCACGCGACCTCGACCCCGGTCGGCGACAAGGGCGAGGTGGCGGCCCTGCGCGGCCTCTTCGGTACCCGTCTGAAGGATATCGCCATCTCCTCCACCAAGTCGGCCATCGGCCATCTGCTGGGGGCGGCTGGCGGGGTGGAGTCGATCTTCACCGCGATGGCGCTCCGCACCGGCATGATGCCGCCGACCCTGAACCTGCACCGGCCGGACGAGGGTAACGAGGATCTGGACTTCATTCCCCTGAAGGCCCGTGGCCGTCAGCTCCGCGCAGCGCTCTGCAACGGCTTCGGCTTCGGCGGCGTCAACGCCTCGATCATGCTGCGGGCGCTGTAGGCCTCTTTCGCGGGATCCCGAACGAAGTGGAGCGGCAAGCCGGGCTTGCCGCTCCTTTCATTTTGGCGAGGGGTGATTAGAGCAGGATGACGTCAAATCGAAACGATTTGCCGTCTGAATCCTGCTCTACAACTTTGAAAGATAGAGCAGATTCACGCGGTCAGGTGATTCCACCTGATCGCGATCTGCTCTAGCTCTCGCCGTCGTTCGGTGCGTCCTCCGTGGGCTTGGCCATGTCCTTGTCGACCTGAGCCATGGTCTCCTCCGTCGCGGTGTCGTCCTTGTGTTGCGGGCGCCTGCGACGCTCCATGACCATGTGCATCGGTGGGGCTTTGCCCTCCTTGTCTTCGCCGAAGTAGATGGTCTGGTGCGGGAAGGGGATCTCGATGTTGCGCTCGTCGAAGATCTTCTTGATGTGCTCGTTGTAGCGTCGCCCGACGGCCCACTGGTAGCCGGGCAGGCACTTGATTCGACCGCGCACGTTGATGGCGCTGTCGCCGAAGGCGGTGAGGCCGAACCACTCCAGCTCGCCCAGCACCTTTCCGCGCCACTCGGGATCGGCCACCATCTCGGCGAAGGCATCGTGCATCGCCTCCTTGGCATCGTCGATGCTCTCGCGGTAGGCGATGCCGATGTTGGCCACATGGTAGGCGAAGCCGCGCATGTAGTTCGAGACCATGTCGATCGACGAGAAGGGGATCAGGTGGAACACGCCGTCGAGGTCGCGCAGGCTGACCGAGCGGATGGTGAGCCGTTCGATGGTGCCGGTGGTGCCGCCGACCGTCACCACGTCGCCGACGTTCATCGCGTTCTCGAACTGGATGAAGATGCCAGTGATCACGTCCTGCACCAGCTTTTGCGCGCCGAAGCCGATGGCCAGGCCGAAGACGCCGGCCGAGGCCAGCAGCGGCGCGATGTCGATGCCGATCTCCGACAGGCTGAACATCAGGGCGAAGACGATCAGCACTGCGGTGAAGGCGTTCCGCGCCAGGGTCAGCAGGGTCGTCTCGCGGGAGGTGGCGGGCCGGCCCACATCGGGGCTGATCCGGAAGTCGACCCAGGAGGCGACGCCCAGCCAGAGGGCGAAGCAGACCAGCAGGATCGCGCCGACGCTGATCAGGTGTTCGGCCAGCGCCGCGCCGACGTTGCTGGTCAGCCAGGCCTGGATGTCGATCAGGTTCAGGGTGTGCACGGTGAAGGCGATCACGATCAGCATGATCAGATAGCGCACGACGAAGAGGAACTTTGGCACGAAGGCGTTGAGGCGGCCCTCCAGCAAGGGCAGTTGCGAGGTGACCTGCTCCGGCAGGCGGATGCCGCGCGCGGTCACCGCCTTCAGGATGGTCGCCACCATGGCGCCGATCACGATCGCCGCCAGGATCTTGCCCGAGGCGATGATCACCGGCAGGAAGGTCCCGCCCGGATTGGTGATCACCATGGCGCAGAGCATCACCAGGTAGAGCAGGCAGGGGACGTGCCAGGTACGGGCCAGCAGGCGCAGCAGCCGGTGCTTCGGCTGCAAGCGCATGATGCGGTAGAGCCAGGCGGAGACGCTGTGGCGGTTGGCGATCACCAGGGCCGAAAGGATGATCAGCGCGATCAGCGACAGCAGCGCCGATACGCTGAGCCCGGCGAAGTAGGAGATGTTCGACTTGATGTAGGGCACCAGCAGGAGGTTGCCGTAGCCGACGATCTCGATCGCCACGCCCAGCCAGGTGGCAAGGACCTTGGCGGCATGGTCTGTAACCGGAACCAGGCGAAGCTGCCCGGCCGTCGGTGACAGGAGTGCGCGTAGCGCGACACGCGAGAGCTCGATGATGAGGAAGGCGTTGAGGTAGAGCGTCTGCAGGACCTCGATCCGGCCGAAGCTGCCGAGCGCTGCCACGGTCAGGAGGTACCCCGAGGCCCAAGCCAAGCTCACCACCAGGACATCGACGACGACGCGGGCGGTGATGAGGAAGGCGGTTTGCAGCATGCCGACCTCGCTGGCGATCCGGCCCAAGGTTCGGTCGAGCCTGCGGGCCAGGAAGCGCAGCACCAGGAAGACGCCGACGGTGACCGCAATCACCAGCGCCAGGTCCCAGAGCGCATCCGTCAGGACCTTGAAATTGATGCGGTTGATCGCGGAGAAGTTCGCCGGTGCGCGCAGCAGGCGGTCCCAGAAGTCCGCAGCCTGCTCGGCAATGCGTTCTGCCATCTCCTGAGTGAGCTTGGCGATCTGGAAGATGAACGAGGGCGGCTGCTCGTCGGCATTGGCCGGGGTGTGGTCACCCGCGCCCTGGGTATCGGGCGTCTCGCTGCTCTGGCTCGCTGCCGCCGTGGCCTTCTGGGCGGCTGCGTCGAGCTGCGAGATCAGCGCGTCGCGGACTTCGGGGTCGCGCAGCAGGTCGGCTAGCAGCCGGGCCTTGTCTGCGGCGAGCGTGCCCGGATCGCTTTGGCTGGCATCGCCGCTCGCGCCTTGCGTGCTGCCTGGGACTCCTTGCGCCTGGGCGCTGACTGAGCCGAGAAGGGTGAGGAAGAGAACGACGAAGACCCAGCGAAGTGGGCCGGTAACCTGTCCTACGCGCACCGGATCTGCTCCTGCGGTGTCGAGAAAACGAGGGCTGTGATCTTGGCCCCGAGCAAACGGCCAGTGTCATGGCATGGGCCAGGGGGGAGATGCAACCCGCCGAGCGGTTCAGCACTCCGGCAGATTGACCGCCAGCCCGCCCAGGCTGGTCTCCTTGTACTTCTCGCTCATCTCCAGCCCGGTCTGGCGCATGGTCTCCACGCAATTGTCCAAGGGCATGAAGTGCTTACCGTCGCCGCGCAGGGCCAGTGAGGCGGCCGCCACCGCCTTGATCGCGCCCAGCCCGTTGCGTTCGATGCAGGGCACCTGCACCAGACCGCCTGCGGGGTCGCAGGTCATGCCCAGGTGATGCTCCAGCGCGATCTCGGCGGCGTTCTCCACCTGCTCGGGTGAGCCGCCCAGGACGGCGCAGAGCCCGGCGGCGGCCATCGCGGAGGCCGAGCCGACCTCGCCCTGGCAGCCGACCTCGGCGCCTGAGATCGAGGCGTTGTGCTTGATCAGGCCGCCGATCGCCGCGGCGGTCAGCAGGAAGGTGTCGATGCGGTCCTTGCGCTCCGCCACGCAGTGATCGAGGTAGTAGCGCAGCACCGCCGGCACCACGCCGGCCGCCCCGTTGGTCGGCGCGGTCACCACCCGTCCCCCTGCCGCGTTTTCCTCGTTCACCGCCATGGCGTAGACCGAGATCCAGTCGTTCACCACGTGCGGCTGGCAGTCGTTGCGCCCGCTCTCCTCCTTGAGCGCCCGGTGGATGGCGCCTGCGCGCCTGCGCACCTTCAGGCCACCGGGCAGGATGCCGCCGCCGGTGAGGCCCCGGTCGATACAGCCGTTCATCACCTGCCAGATTTCCTTGATGCCCTGATCCACGGCCTCGGCCGGCCGCACCGCCAGCTCGTTCTCGCGCTTCATTTCGGCGATCGTGAGGCCGCTCCTGGCGGCGAAGCGCAGCATCTCGGCGGCAGTGGCGAAGGGGTAGGGGCAGTCGACGGCGGCGTGCTGCGGTCCGCCCTGCTTGCTCGCCTCCAGCTCTTCTTCGGTGGCGATGAAGCCGCCGCCGATCGAGTAGAAAACCTGGCGCAGCACCAGCCCGCCCTTGGCGTCCAGAGCCTCCAGCATCATGCCGTTGGCGTGGCCCGGCAGCGGGCCGTCGTAGTTGAAATGGAGGTCGCTCTCCGGGTCGAAGGCCAGCTCCGGCAGGCCCTCGTGCTGGATGCGTCGCTCGCTGGCCAGGCGCGCGAGGTCGGCCTCGGCTCGGTCGGGATCGAGCTCGGCCGGGGCGATGCCGAGGAAGCCCAGCGCGATCGCCCGGTCACTGGCGTGCCCCTTGCCGGTGAAGGCGAGCGAGCCATAGAGCGTCGCCTTCAGCCGTGCCGGCTCACCGGCGCCGGCGATACGGCCCTCGCCCGAGCGCAGCAGGTCGATGAAGCGTCGGCCGGCCGACATCGGCCCCATGGTGTGCGAGGAGGAGGGGCCGACACCGATCTTGAAGACGTCGAACACAGAGAGGAACAAGGTCGATCAGCTCCCAATCGCGCCGTCTCCCGGTCGTGGGAGGACGCTGGCGGTTAGACCAGATGAGCTATGCTCCTCTCCTCCGCGGTCAAGCTGCCGGCTCAAAGCCGGCAGACGCCAGCCAATCTGCGACCTGCCTCGCGGGAGCGGTGCCGCAGGGTCCTGCTTTGGCCTGCTTTGCGCCCCGTGCGACAGCAAAGCCTTCAGAGAAGAGCGATGCGGAGGGACCCGGCTGAAGCCAAGGCATCGAAGCCAGGCTTATTTAATTTGATTTGCAATTCAAACTTAATAAGCCTATGTCGACGTCATGTCCATCGATCGACGCTCCGCCCGTTCCCGCTTCGGAATCCGCTTTTCCCTGCTCGCCCGGCGTTGGCGGCGCCTGCTGGATGCGCAGCTGGCTAGTGTCGGTCTCACGGACGCCACCTGGGTGCCGCTGATCCACCTGAAGGAAACCGGGGGCGGCATCACGCAGAAGGAACTCGCGCTCCTGGTGGGTGTCGATGGATCAAGCCTGGTGCGCGTCCTCGACATCCTCAGCCGCGAAGACTTGATCGAGCGACGCCGCGACGAAGCAGACGGGCGGGCTCGCCTGATCTTCCTGACCGAGAAAGGGGAGCGCCGCGTGATCGAAATCCAGCAGCAGCTGAGCAAGGCGGAGGAAGAGATGCTGGTCGACCTATCCGATGCCGACATCCAGGTGATGCTCACACATCTTGCAACCATCGAAGGGCGCATGGTGCGCCTGGAGGAAGAATGCCGCGAGGCAACCAAGCCATGACGATAGCCGGCCATTCCGAGAGGCTCGCGGGCAAAGTGGCAAGCATGACGATGCACCGGATCGAAGCCGCGCGCCACCTGCTGCACGCGCAGCAGCTTAGAGATAGCCTTGCACTGGCAAGGCAACCCTTTCTACGCAATGCGGCGCTTGCCGGGCTGCAGGCAGCCGCGGCCTTGGCGATCGCCCTGCCGCTTGCCCATCTTTCGCCCTGGTCGCATCTGATCGGCTTCGCCTCACTGGGGGCCTTGGTAGCGCTCTTCGGCAGGTTTTCGCCGCGGGGCGGCCGCAGCGTCATCGTGCTGCTGGCGGCGCTGTGTCAGACGCTGGCCGTCTTCGTCATGTCCCTGGCCGTCTGGGCCGGAGCCACGGTCACGCTCCAACTCGTGGTGCTGGCCCTTGCCTGTGGGATCTTCTTCTTCGTCACGGTGAGGGGCCGGTTCGGACCGCCTGGCGCGCTGATCTTCGTCTTTGCGGCCGGCGCCTCGATGGCAGGTGTGGAAACCATCCAGGCGGTCTTGGAGCGTACGGCCGCGACCGCTGCTGTGGCGGTGCTGGCCTGGGCGATCTGCGCAGCCAGCGAGGCGCTACGTCATCACGCGACGGCAGAGAGGCCTTTTCCCGCCGATCCGCTACGCCCTATCGGTCAGCAGTTGGCCGTAGCGTCGCGGGTCGCCATCGGCACCGCGGCCGTCTTGTTCGTCAGTCATAGCCTCGGCCTTGCCTACCCCGCCTGGGCCGCGATGGGGGCCCTCGCCGTCCTGCAAGGCGCGCATCTGCATATCAGCATGAACCGGGCCCTGCAGCGCATGACCGGGACGATCCTGGGCTCTGTCCTGGCCTGGGCCTTCCTGATGCAGGACCCCTCGATTTGGACCATTTTCGGCCTGTTGCTGTTGCTTCAGTTCGGAACAGAAATGATCATCGGTTCGAACTATGGCCTTGGACAGATCCTGGTAACCCCCATGGCGCTGCTGATGACCCATCTGGCCTCACCCCAGGTGGCGGGCGCCGAGATGGCGATTGCACGCGTTGCGGACACGGTGTTGGGGGCGACCCTCGGCATCGCCATTGCCGTTCTGTTGTCGTCACTGGACGAGCGGCACCGCCTCGTCCAGCACAACGCCAAAAGCGGTCGCCTGGAGGGGGAGGCCTGTCGGTCCTGACCGACCCCTAGCGAACGTCTGTTCCCCCGAGGGACTTCGGCAGGTCTGCCTACCCGGTTCTGTTGCTGCCTGCCTTACCTACTGTGCGGCCTCGGCGTAGCTCTCGACCGGCGGGCAGGTGCAGACCAGGTGGCGGTCGCCGTAGGCGTTGTCCACGCGGTTCACCGGCGGCCAGTACTTGTCCACCCGGAAGGCGCCCGGCGGGAAGCAGGCCTGCTCGCGGCTGTAGGGGCGGTCCCACGCGCCGACCAGGTCCTCGACCGTGTGCGGGGCGTTCTTCAAGGGGTTGTTGGCGGCATCGATGCGGCCCTCCTCGATGTCCGCCGCCTCGCGCCGGATCGCCAGCATGGCCTCGCAGAAGCGGTCCAGCTCCGCCTTGGGCTCCGATTCCGTGGGCTCGATCATCAGGGTGCCGGCCACCGGCCAACTCATGGTTGGCGCGTGGAAGCCGCAGTCGACCAGGCGCTTGGCAACGTCGTCGACGCTGACCCCGGCGCTCTCGGCCAGCAGGCGGGTGTCGATGATGCACTCGTGCGCGACCCGGCCCCTGGCCGACTTGAACAGCACCTCGTAGGCGCCGCTCAGCCGCTTGGCGATGTAGTTGGCGTTCAGTATCGCGACGCGGCTCGCCTGGGTCAGGCCGCTACCGCCCATCAGCAGAATGTAGGCCCAGGAGATCGGCAGGATCAGTGGCGAGCCGTAGGGCGCGGCGGAGACCGCTCCCGGCCGCCCGTCGGTCTCCGGATGGCCCGGCAGGTAGGGGGCGAGGTGGGCCTTCACCCCGATCGGCCCCATGCCGGGGCCGCCGCCGCCGTGCGGGATGCAGAAGGTCTTGTGTAGGTTCAGGTGGCTGACGTCGGCGCCGATATGGCCCGGCTGCACCAGCCCTACCATGGCGTTCATGTTGGCGCCGTCCAGATAGACCTGACCGCCGTGCTCGTGGGTGATCGCACAGACCTCGCGCACCGTCTCCTCGAAGACGCCGTGGGTGGAGGGATAGGTGATCATGCAGGCGGCCAGGTTCGTGCCGGCCGCCTCCGCCTTGGCCCGGAAATCGGCGACGTCGATGTCGCCGTTGTCGGCCGACTTCACCACGACCACCTTCATGCCGGCCATCTGCGCCGAGGCGGGGTTGGTGCCGTGCGCCGAGGTCGGGATCAGGCAGACGTCGCGTTCGGTCTCGCCGCGGGCATGGTGATAGGCACGGATCGTCATCAGCCCGGCGTACTCGCCCTGCGCGCCGGAGTTGGGCTGCATCGAGATGGCGTCATAGCCGGTCACCTGGCAGAGCTTGTCGG
Source organism: Rhodospirillaceae bacterium N.6G (assembly GCA_046233115.1). Classification (GTDB taxonomy): domain Bacteria; phylum Pseudomonadota; class Alphaproteobacteria; order Kiloniellales; family JACOMY01; genus JACOMY01. The sequence continues at coordinate 208,928 of JBJXHM010000008.1, forward strand.
AGAGATCCTCGATCAGCGCCCGGTAGCCCTGCGACTGGTCGGTCGGGGCGAAGGGATGGATCTCGGTAAACTCCGGCCAGGAGATCGGCAGCATCTCCGCCGTGGCGTTCAGCTTCATGGTGCAGGAGCCGAGCGGGATCATCGCCCGGTCCAGCGCCAGGTCGCGGTCGGCCAGACGGCGCATGTAGCGCGTCATCTCCGCCTCAGCCCGGTTCATGTGAAAGATCGGGTGGGTGAAGTATTCGCTGTCACGCAGCAGGGCCTCCGGCAGGCGGTAATCCTGCGAGCGGTTGTCGCTGAGGTCGCCGCCGAAGGCACGCCAGACCGCCTCCAGGGTGGCCGGGCGGGTCTTCTCGTCGAGGCTGATGCCGATCCGGTCGGCGCCGATCTTGCGCAGGTTGACGCCGTTGCGCAGCGCCGCCTCCAGCACCACGCCCTGCAGCGGGCCGACTTTCACGGTGACGGTGTCGAAGAAGCTCTTGGGCTCGACCTCGAAACCCAGGCTCTCCAGCCCCTTGGCCAGGCGGACGGTCTTGCGGTGGATGCGCTGGGCGATGGCCTGGATGCCCTCGGGGCCGTGGAAGACCGCGTACATCGAGGCCATGACCGCCAGCAGGGCCTGCGCGGTGCAGACGTTGGAGGTCGCCTTCTCGCGCCGGATATGCTGCTCGCGGGTTTGCAACGCCAGGCGGTAGGCCTTGTTGCCTCGCGCGTCGATGGAGACGCCGACGATGCGTCCGGGCATGGAGCGCTTGTAGGCGTCCTTGGTTGCCATGTAGGCGGCATGCGGCCCGCCGAAGCCGACCGGCACGCCGAAGCGCTGGGTCGATCCGACCGCGATGTCCGCGCCCATCTCGCCCGGCGGCTTCAGCAGCGCCAGGGCCAGGGGATCGGCGATCATGGCCGCGATCGCCTGGTTGGCGTGCAGCGCGGCGATGACCTCGGTGCGGTCGACCACATGGCCGTAGGTGCCGGGATACTGGAAGATGGCGCCAAAGACCTGGCTCGGATCCAGGTCGCGCTCCGGGCAACCCACCTGCACCTCGATCCCCAGCGGGGCGGCGCGGGTATCGATCACCGCGATGTTCTGCGGGTGGCAGTTCTCGTCGACGAAGAAACGGTCGGACTTGGACTTGGCGACGCGGTGGGCCATGGCCATGGCCTCGGCCGCCGCGGTCGCCTCGTCCAGCAGCGAGGCGTTGGCGATCTCCAGCCCGGTCAGGTCGCTGACCATGGTCTGGTAGTTCAGCAGCGCCTCCAGCCGGCCCTGGCTGATCTCCGGCTGGTAGGGCGTGTAGGCCGTGTACCAGGCCGGATTCTCGAAGATGTTCCGCTGGATCACCGGCGGGGTCATGGTGCCGTAGTAGCCCTGACCGATCAGCGAGGTCACCACCTTGTTCTGCTGTGCCACCTGGCGCACCCGGTAGAGCATCTCGCGCTCGGACAGCGGCCGGCCCCACTCCAGGCTGTGGTCGCGGCGGATGTCCGGCGGCACGGTCTCGTCGATCAGCTGGTCCAGGCTGGCGATGCCCAGGACCTTCAGCATCTCCTCCATCTCCGATGGCGAAGGGCCGATGTGCCGGCGATTGGCGAAGTCGTAGGGCAGATAGTCGGTCAGCGAAAAGGTCATCTTGGCAACTCCCAGCGGCAGTTTCGCCCAAGCAGGCTCTTACTTGGCCGGCTCATTCTCGGCCGACCTTGCATCGGCGGGGGACCGCACGCGCCCAGTGAGCCGTCGGCCCGCCGATCGGGCGCCTAGTCGAGCGAGGCCTTGTAGGCCTCCAGGTCCATCAGATCATCCAACTCGCTGGCGTCGGCGATGGTGACCTTGTAGAGCCACGCCGTGCTCTCCGGCCCCTCGTTGACCAGGTTGGGGGCATCGACCACCGCGCCGTTGGCCTCCACGATCGAGCCGCTGACCGGGGCGTAGATCTCGCTGGCGGCCTTGACGCTCTCGATCACGCCGATCTCGTCGCCCTTGGCGAAGTCCTCGCCGGCGGCCTTCAGCTCGACGTAGACCACCTCGCCGAGCTGCTCGGCCGCATGCTCGGTGATGCCGATCGTGGCGGTGTTGCCCTCGACCGAGATCCACTCGTGATCCTCGGTGTAGTAGGTCGTCATGGGCTTGCAGCTCCTCGCATTGCGCCCCGGCACGGGCGGGGCCGTTCACACGGGGGGGATTGTCCTGCCGGCAGCCGGCAGGGTCAATGTGCAAACCCGGCGGACAGGGGGGAGCGACAGAGCGCGCGCCCCTCCACCCCTCCGCTTCACCCGTCCGGTTTGCAGCGCTTGCAGGCCCGGAGGCCGGCAGCACGCGCCGCCGGGGCGGTCTCGAAGAAGCGGACGTTCTCGCGCTTCGGGCGGCCGGCGCAACTGGGCTTGCAGTAGACGCCGGTGGTGACGACTCCGACGAAGAAGTGGCCCTCGGCGGCACGGTCGCGGGCGAGCACGGCCTGCCAGCGCGCCTCGTCGGTAGCATAGGGGGCGTTGTCGGTCGGCATGCAGCTTCTCTCCTTCTCCATGACTCTGCGGTCGAGGCTTCAGGCTGCCTGGCAGCGGGCCTCCGGGTCTCTCCGTTCCTTGCGGCAGCGGCTTGTCTCTGGCGCGGAAGACTGCCAGTTTCCCAAGAGAACAAGGACTGGGAGAGGACGCGTGCCATGAGCCTTGCCATGCCGAAGCCCGACGATACCGTCCTGGCCCGTCGCGGAGAGCTGGCGGCAGCTTTGCGCGCCATCGTGCCGGGCGAGGGGGTGATCGACCAAGCGGTGGAGCTGAAGGCCTACGAGTCCGACGGCTTGACGGCCTATCGTCAACCGCCGCTGCTGGTGGTGCTGCCGGAGACGGCGCAGCAGGTCTCCGAGGTGCTGGCCTTCTGCAAGCGAGAGGGGGTGAAGGTGGTGCCGCGCGGTGCTGGCACCTCGCTGTCTGGCGGCGCCCTGCCGCTGGCCGACGGCATCATCCTGGGGCTCGGCAAGTTCAACCGGGTGCTGGAGATCGACTACGAGAACCGCTGCGCCGTGGTGCAGCCGGGGGTCACCAACCTGGGCATCACCAACGCGGTGGAGGACGCCGGCTTCTACTATGCGCCCGATCCCTCCAGCCAGATCGCCTGCACCATCGGCGGCAACGTGGCCGAGAACTCCGGCGGTGTGCACTGCCTGAAGTACGGGCTGACCACCAACAACCTGCTGGGGCTGGAGATCGTGCTGATCGACGGCACCATCATGCGCATCGGCGGCAAGGCGATGGACCAGCCGGGCTTCGACCTGCTGGGCCTGATGACCGGCTCGGAAGGGCTGCTGGGGGTGGTGACCGAAGTCACGGTCAGGATCCTGCCGAAGCCGAGCAGCGCCAAGGCGGTCTTGCTGGGCTTTCCCTCCAGCGAGCAGGCCGGCGACTGCGTCGGCGCGATCATCGCCGCCGGAATCATTCCGGGCGGCATGGAGATGATGGACCGCCCGGCGATCCAGGCGGCCGAGGCCTTCGTCAAGGCCGGCTACCCGCTCGACGTCGAAGCGCTGCTGATCGTCGAGCTGGACGGCCCCGAGGCCGAGGTCGAGCATCTGGTGGCGGAGGTGGCGCGGATTGCCGGCGAGAAGGGGGCCGTGGTCTCGCGCACCTCGGCCGACGAGGCCGAGCGCCAGCGCTTCTGGGCCGGGCGCAAGGCGGCCTTTCCGGCGGTGGGGCGGCTCAGCCCCGACTACTACTGCATGGACGGCACCATCCCGCGCGGCGCGTTGCCGGCGGTGCTGGAGCGCATGCGCGAGATGAGCGAGAAGTACGGCCTGCGCGTGGCCAACGTCTTTCACGCTGGCGATGGCAACCTGCATCCGCTGATCCTCTACGATGCCAACAAGGAGGGCGAGCTGGAGCGGGCCGAGGCCTTCGGCGCCGATATCCTGACGCTCTGCGTCGAGGTCGGCGGCGTGCTGACCGGCGAGCACGGTGTGGGCGTCGAGAAGCGCGACCTGATGGGGCAGATGTTCAACGAGACCGACCTGGCCGTGCAGCAGCGGGTCAAGTGCGCCTTCGATCCCGATGCGCTGCTCAATCCCGGCAAGGTCTTCCCCGAGCTGCACCGCTGTGCCGAGCTGGGCCGCATGCACGTCCACCGCGGCGAGCTGCGCTTCCCCGACCTGCCGCGCTTCTAGAGGACCCGCATGGAACGCCTGACCCCCAAGGACGAGAGCGAACTGGCGAATCTGCTGGAAGAGGCCAGTGCTGCCGGCCGTCCGCTGGAGCTGATCGGACGCGGCAGCAAGCGCGACTATGGCCGCCCGCTGCAGGTCGAGGCCGAGGTCGGTCTGGAGGCCTTCTCCGGCATCCGCTTCTACGAGCCGGAGGAACTGGTGCTCTCTGCCGGGGCGGCGACACCGATGGTCGAGATCGAGGCGCTGGTGGAGGAACGGCAGCAGATGCTGGCCTTCGAGCCGATGGACCTGGGGCCGCTGCTCTCCGGTGACAGCACGGCGCCGCGCGGCGACTCGCTGGGCGGCGTGGTGTCCTGCAACCTCTCGGGCCCGCGACGGCCGAAGTCGGGTGCGGCGCGCGATCACGTCCTGGGCGTGGCCGGAGTCACCGGCGAAGGGGCGTGCTTCAAGACTGGCGGCCGGGTGGTGAAGAACGTCACCGGCTATGACCTCTCCAAGCTGGTCAGCGGCTCGATGGGCACTCTGGCGGCGGTGACCGACATCACCGTCAAGGTGCTGCCTCGGCCGGAGAAGACCCGAACCCTATTGTACTTTGGACTGTCGGCCGTTGCCGCCAATGCGCTCTTCGTCAAGGCGCTGGGCTCGGCCTACGACGTCTCGGCCGCGGCCTATCTGCCGCAGCCGCTGGCCGTCGCTAGCAAGGTCGATCTGGTCGCGGGCGCCGAGGCCTCGGTCACCGCGATCCGGCTGGAAGGCCCCGAGCCCTCGGTGACGGCGCGCCAGGCGGGCCTGACCGCGCTGCTGGCCGAGCTGGGCACGCCGGGCGAGGAACTGCATGCCATGCGCTCGTTCGCCTTCTGGCGCGAGGTCAGGGACTGCCATCCCTTGGCCGGTCGCCAAAAAGCCGATATCTGGCGCCTTTCGCTGCCGCCGGCCCGCGCGGCCGACCTGCTGAACCTGCTTTGGCCGGCACCGGAAGACCACTACCTCGATTGGGGTGGCGGCCTGCTCTGGCTGGCGCGGCCGTCCGACGCGGAGGTCGGTGAACTGGCGGCCGCGCTGCGGAGCGTCGGTGGCTATGCCACCCTGATCCGGGCGGAGGTGGCGCGGCGCGCGGTCTTGCCGCCCTTCCTGCCACAGGTCGCCGAATCGGCAGCCCTGGCCGGGCGCCTCAAGGCCGCCTTCGACCCCAAGGGGATCCTCAATCCCGGCCGTCTCTATGCCGGTGTCTAGCGGCCGGGCGCCTCGGCGACCGCGCACCCAAGGGACGAGGCATGGTGGCGCTTGTCTCTTGCCAGCCAACGCGTTAGGACCAGACATTGGTATGGTTTGACGGCGCTGTCAGGGGCGGGGCCGGGGCTGGCCTATAGCTTTTGTCGCGGCCGCTGAGGCGGTATTGCAGAGCGTAAGGCTTGGACGGACGCCCGGCGCTGCGCTAAAAGCCTGCAAGGATATTGCTATTCTACGCGTCCGGTTTGCAGCTTGCAGGCCGCGGCGGACAAGATCCCGGCACGAGGGGAAGAGAGAAGACCACGATGATCTCCGGCTTTATCGCCCTACTGCTTTCCGTCGCATGGCTGGCTGCCGCCGCCTTCTACATGGACAAGTTCGTCGGCCTCGAGAACCTCATGAGCCTGCTGCCCAACGAGCAGGCCATGATCGTCGCCGGGCTCTGCGCGCCGCTGGCGCTGATCTGGATCATCGTTACCTGGATCAGCAACGGCCTGAAGCTGCGCCGCCTGCGCCGCGAGGTCCGCTCGCTGCGTGCGCTGCTGGCGCGCGTGGCGCCGCCCGCCGCCGCCGCCGGCAAGCCCGCCAAGCCTCCCGCGCGGCAGCAGGCGCCCGCTCCCAAGGCAGCGGCTCCCGCGGCGAAACCGGCACCCGCCCCGAAGGCTGCCGCACCTGAGGCCAAGTCAAGCAGCAACGGCGAACTGCACAAGGTGATGGCCGCGCTGGAGAAGGTCGCGGCGGCGGCGGCGAAGCAGCGCGATGCTGCGGCCTCGGCCCCTGCTCCGGCAGCTCCGGCTCGGGCAGCCCCTGCTCCGGCGGCCCCTGCTCCGGCAGCTCCGGCTCGGGCGGCCCCTGCTCCGGCGGCCCCTGCTCCGGCGGCTCCTGCTCCGGCAGCTCCGGCTCGGGCGGCCCCTGCTCCGGCGGCTCCTGCACCGGCAGCTCCGGCTCGGGCGGCCCCTGCTCCGGCGGCTCCCGCTCCGGCGGCCCCTGCACCGGCGGCCCCTGCACCGGCAGCTCCCGCTCCGGCGGCTCCCGCTCCGGCGGCCCCTGCACCGGCAGCTTCTGCACCGGCAGCTTCTGCACCGGCAGCTCCTGCACCGGCAGCTCCTGCACCGGCAACCCCTCCTCGGGCAGCCCCCGCCCCGGTAGCCCCGACTCCGGTGCGCACAGTTCCTCCGCCAGCTCCGGTGGCTCCGGCTCCGACCACAGCAGCTCCGCCAAAGGCAGCCCCGGCTCCCGCTACACCGGCTTCCGCTGCCCCGGCTCCCGCAGCCCCGGCTCCGGCCGCGCCGAAGGTGTCCGCTCCGGCTGCCCCGGCTCGGGTCGCTGCGAAGGAGCCCACTCTATCGGTGGTGAAGGGCACCGGCAGCGCTGCACAGCCCGCCGCTCGTCCGGCCAGCACGCCCGGTGCTCAGACCCTGGCGCAGATGGAGGCCCTGGTGGGGGCGACCAAGCGCGACCTCAATGCGCTGGCCAACGATCTGGTCTTCGGTCTGCGCAGCGAGCAAGACCATGCCGCCGCGCTTTCGGCCTACAACAACGGCCAGAAGGACGCCTTCTTCGCGGTGCTGTGGGAACATCTGCGCCGCTCCTCGCGCGATCAGGTGGCGAAGCAGGTGCAGGAGGCCGGCGTCGGCGACCTGGTGACCGCCTACCGACAGAAGTTCGAGGACCTGGCCAAGGAGGTGCAGGGCCGTGACCCCAGCGGACATGCTCTGCAGGCGGTCCGCAAGCAGCCGATGGGACGAGTCTACGACGCCCTGCGCGACCGCCTGGGTTAGCGCCGGTCGAAGGGTTCGCCCCAAGGGAACCAAGAACGAGAGGACCAATAAGAAGACGGGAAGCGGCTGGCCAGGAGCACTGCCGCTTTCCGCGCAACCGGTACCCGGCAGCGAGGGTGAGCGCGCCGCCACAGGGAGGGTGAGGCCTTGCAGACCAACTTCACGCTGGCACAGCTTGCCGATCCCGCTGTCGCGGAATCGGAGAAGATCCTGCGCAACTGTGTGCACTGCGGCTTCTGCACGGCGACCTGTCCGACCTACACCCTGCTGGGTGACGAGCTGGACAGCCCCCGCGGGCGCATCTACCTGATCAAGGACATGCTGGAATCCGGCCGGCCGGCGGACGAACGGGTGACCCGCCACATCGACCGCTGCCTTTCCTGCCTCTCCTGCATGTCCACCTGTCCCTCCGGCGTGCACTACATGCACCTGGTGGATCATGCCCGCACCTACATCCAGCGCAGCTACCGCCGGCCCTTCGCCGACCGCTGGCTGCGCCGCCTTCTGGCCTGGCTGCTGCCGCATCCCGGACGCTTCCGTCTTGCCCTGGTCGGCGCGCGCCTGGCAAAGCCCTTCGCTGGGCTGGTGCCGGACGGGTTGTTCCAGGGGCGCGCCAAGGCCATGCTGGCGCTAGCCCCGGACCGCATTCCCTCACCCTCTCCCGACGACCGGCCGCAGGTCTTTCCGGCCGAGGGGCCGCGCCGCTACCGTGTCGCATTGCTGACCGGCTGCGCCCAGCAGGTACTGGCCCCGGAGATCAACGAGACTACGATCCGCCTGCTGACCCGGCACGGCGTCGAGGTGGTGGTGGCCCAGGGGGCCGGTTGCTGCGGGGCGCTCACCCACCACATGGGCGAGGAGGCGCCGGCGCTGGCGGCCGCCCGGCGCAACGTCGCCGCATGGACCCGGGTGCTGGACGAGGGCGGGCTCGACTTCGTGGTGATCAACGCCTCGGGCTGCGGCACCACGGTCAAGGATTACGGCTTCATGCTGCGCGAGGACAAGGTCTGGGCAGAGCGCGCGCAGCGTATCGCCGGCCTTACTCGCGACATCAGCGAGGTGATGAGCGAAGTCGGGCTGAAGCCGACGTTGCCGGGTCGTGGCGGCCTCACCCTGGCCTATCACTCGGCTTGCTCGCTGCAGCACGGCCAGCAGGTGAAGGAACCCCCGAAGGCGCTGCTGCGCCAGGCCGGCTTCGAGGTCAGGGACGTGGCCGAGGGGCACCTTTGTTGCGGCTCGGCCGGAACCTACAATCTGCTGCAGCCGGCCATCGCCCGGCGCCTGCGCGACCGCAAGGTGGCGAACATCGAGAAGACCGGGGCAGTGGCGATCGCCACCGGCAATATCGGCTGCATGACCCAGATCGCCGGTGGCAGCGACCTGCCAATCCTGCACACGGCGGCCTATCTCGACTGGGCGACCGGCGGCCCGCTGCCCAAGGCGCTGGAGCCGCTGCTGGCAGGCCAGGCGGCGACGGCCTCCGAGCGGGAAGCCGTCGCCTGATCCGATTCTCTCGCCCTACAGCCAGTTGAAGTCGGTCGCGGTGAGTTGCCCGGCCTGGCTGAGACCGTCGATCAGGAAGGCCTGGTCGACGCTGCCGTCGCCGTCCTGGTCGACCTGCACCTGCCGGGCGCCGTCGAAGCGGGCCTCAGAGCTGCCGCCGCCGGAGAAGACAGAGGCGCCGATATAGGCGAAGCTCCCGACCTCCAGGCCGCTGGCGAAGACCAGCTTGTCGGCGCCGTTGCCGGCGCCCAGGCTGACCCCGTCGAAGTCGCGGATGGCGGGACCGCCGCTGCCGCCGCTGCCCAGGGCATTGCCGTCGAAGCGGAAGACGTCGCCGCCGGAGCCGCCGAAGACCACTTCGGCCCCGTCCATCAGCACGTTGTCGGCGCCGCTGCCGCCCTCCAGCCGGTCGAAGCCGCTGCCGCCCAGCAGCAGGTCGTCGCCGTCGTGCCCCTCCAGCAGGTCATCGCCGGAGAAGCCGGAGAGCGTGTTGTCGCCACTGTTGCCCTCGATGGTGTTGTCCAGGGCGTTGCCGCCGCCGTCGAGGTTGCCGAAGCCGCCCTGCAGACGCAGGTCCTCGACGAAGGCGGTGGCGGTGCCGTCGGGCAGGGTATAGCTGGCCTCAGCGCGGACCAGGTCGTGGCCCTGGCCGGCCTGCTCGCGCACCTGGTCGCCGGCCGCTTCGACCACGAAGGTGTCGTCGCCGCGTCCGCCGATCATGATGTCGTCACCGCCGCGTCCGTTCAGGATGTCGTTGCCCGACATGCCGAAGAGGCGGTTGCTGGCGGAGTTGCCCAAGAGGGTGTTATCGTAGATGTTGCCGCGCAGGTCGGCGCTGCCGATTCCGGAATTGATGTTCCCTCGCTCGACATGGCCGTCTGCGCCGTTGCCCAGGGTGTAGGAGACGGCGTTGGAGCGGATCACGTCGATACCGCCGGCGATGTCCTCCAGCACCAGGTCGCTGGCGGTGTCGACGATGTAAGTATCGTTGCCGAGGCCACCGGTCGCGGTGTCGGAGCCGCTGCCGCCGTTTAGTCGATCGCGTCCGAGCTCGCCCTTCAGAGTGTCGCTGCCCGAGCCGCCGACCATCCGGTCGTTGCCGTCGCCACCGCTCAGGGAGTCGTCTCCGTCGCCGGCCAGCAGGGTGTCGACACCGTCGCCGCCATAGATCACGTCGTTGCCGCCCAGGCCGCGCGCCACGTCGTCGCCGGTCCCGCCCCCGAGGACGTTCAGGGCGTCGGTGCCGCGCATGTCGTCGTTACCGTCCGCTCCCAGGGCGGCGAAGCCACCCCAGAGGATGTCGTCGCCGATTCCGCCGTAGAGGCCGTCGGTGCCGCTGCCGTCGACCGTGAGGGTGTCGTCGCCGGCTCCGCCATAGGCGGCGTCGCTGAACTGGTCGGCTGCCAGCGTGATCTCGTCGTTGCCGGAGTCACCGAAGGCGGTATCGTCCGACACGTCGTATCCGATGTAGATCTGGTCGGCGCCGCTGCCGCCGTTCATCAGATTGAACGCGGTGCCCGAGGAGAGGGTGTCGTTGCCGTCGCCGCCATGGAGGACGAACCCGCCCTCTAGAATATCGTTGCCCGATCCACCGTAGAGCAGGTCGCTGCTGGAGCGCACCGATACGATGTGGTCGTTGCCTGATCCACCGACGGCGCTGTCGAGAATCTGATCGAGTCCCAGATCGAGGTAGTCGTCGCCGTCACCGCCGAAGAGCGTATCGATGTCGTAACCGCCAAAGAGGCTGTCGTTGCCGCCCTCGCCGAGCAAGGTATCATTGCCGCTCAGCCCGAAGATCGTGTCGACGCTGTTGGTCCCGGTCAGGGCGTCCGGTCCATCGGTTCCAGTAATGACTGCCATCGCTCTGTCCTTTCCTTGCTCAGTCGGCGTCACCGTTTGGGGTGACAACCATCCTGTGTCTTGGAATGTAGGAGGCGAGCCGTCGCGATGCTTGAGGGGAAACGGGGGTGCTGATGAGGAAAGCCTGAACTCTTTGCGTAGATCCACCCAAAGCTGAGGAATAGCTGTCCAGAAGCGCGTTACCCGGTGGAGGCAAAAAAAGGTAAAGGAGATGTCACAAAGAGCCGGACTGTCTCGTCTTATCGCTGACGGCGACCTGCCGGACCCGGAAGCGGAGGAGATGACGATGACCGATCCCAGAGCGGCGATGAAGGCCTTTTCGGAACACTACGACTATGATGTGAGCTACATGGAGCGGATCCTCGCGCTCTCGCCGACTGCCTTTGAGGCATTCCAGCAGCTGGCCGCGCTGTCTGGCCACCGCGAGGCAGTACCGGCGGTTGCGCACTTTACCGCCAAGCTGGTCGGCGTGCTGACCGAGGACTGCGGCCCCTGCGTGCAGTTGGTGGTCAAGATGGCGCGCGAGGGCGGCATGACGGCCGAGCAGGTGACGGCCGTGCTGACCGCCGACGAGGCCGCGATGGACCGGGAGACGCTCCTGGCCTACCGTTTCGCCACTGCGATGGCGAGCCGCAGCCCGGAGGTCGATGCGGCGCGCGGGGCGGTGGCTGCCGCCTGGGGCGAGGCTGCGGTGCTCGACCTCACCTTCGGCCTGCAGTTCAGCCGGGTCTATCCCATGATCAAGCTGGGGCTGGGCTTTGCCAAGACCTGTCAGCGGGTAGAGGTCGACGAGCGCCCGGTGGATGTAGTGCCGCGCGCGGCATGAGCGACCTGCCTGCCAGCTTCGAGGCCAGCCGTGGCCGCCTGATGGGGCTGGCCTACCGCATGCTGGGCAGCCGCGCCGACGCCGAGGATATCCTTCAGGACGCCTTCCTGCGCATCCTGAAGCGCCCGGCGGAGCAGGTGCGCAATGCCGAGGCCTACCTGGTGACCCTGGTGACACGGCTCTGCCTCGACCAGGCCAGGTCGGCCCGGGCGCGCCGGGAGGTCTATGTCGGTCCCTGGCTGCCCGAGCCGATCCTGGACCAGGAGGAGACGACGCCGGAGAGCTTGGTCGAACTGGCCGACGACCTCTCCTTCGCGCTGCTCCTGACCCTGGAACGGTTGACGCCGGCCGAGCGGGCGGCCTTCCTGTTGCACGATGTCTTCGACCTCTCCTTCAAGGAGGTGGCCGACACTCTGGAGCGCAGCGAGGCGGCCTGCCGGCAGCTCGCCGCGCGGGCCAGGCGCGCCGTCGCGGAAAGCCGTCCGGGTCGTCCGGCGACGCCGGAGGCGCACCGCGACCTGCTGCGCGGCTTCGCCGAAGCGCTGGCCAGCGGCGATGCAAGCCGCCTCGGCAGCCTGCTGAAGGCCGACGTGGTGGCCTATGCCGACGGCGGCGGCGTCAAGCTCGCGGCGCTCAGGCCGATCCTCGGCGCCGACCGTGTCGCCCGCTTCTTCCTGGGCATCACCCGCAAGGCCCGCGAGGAGGGCCGGGTCACGCGTTTCGAGGAGCGCCGGATCAACGGCCAGCCGGGCTTCCTGGTCTATCTGGACGGGGCGTTGGATCAAAGCCTGACCATCGCGGTCGACGCCGGCCGGATCCAGGTGATCTATGTCGTCCGCAACCCGGACAAGCTGGCGGGGCTGTGGGGCGGCGCCGAAGCGGACTAGTGAGGGGCCGCCTGGTCGGAAGACGCTAGCATTTCGGCAAAGGGAAAGAGATCCTCCGGTCAAGCCGGAGGATGACAACCTTTTGTAATCATTTGTTTTTATCGCCCTATGGTTTGACCGGAGGACCTTTCGACGCCACTACGATCTTTGAGTGCCGAAGGCTCTCCACCGGGACCCAACAGCTAGAAAGAGAAATCCTGGCCGTCTGTGAAGTCTTGAGGGTCGGGCAGCGGGTCCCCCTGATCACCGGCCTTGTGCCGTGCCGCTTCCTGCACCGCTTGAACCGCGTGGTCGAGATGATCGAAGGAAGCGTCGAAGGCGACCTTGTTGAAGAGATGGCTCAAGGCATGCCGAACGGCTGCCTCGTTCGCGATGGGATTCTCGTTCTCGTTCGCGAAGAAGCCGAACCCAATTGGTCTTCCATCTTCGGGCATTTCTTTTCCTCCCGCTGCTATTATTTGTGGTTTCTGCGGCGGCTGACGGTACAGCCGGAGTGATCCTAGCATCGAACGCCCGGATGGGTCTATGTATAGCGCAGCGGACCGGCGGTCCGCGCGGGCGCTCGACCAGCTACTGGCCGGACGACTGGAAGAGGAAGTAGGCGCCCGCCAGCACGATGGCGCCGGCGAGGACCGCCAGGGCGATCTTGACGGCGCTGTAGGGGCGCTCGCCCGAGACCTTGCCGGTCTGGCCGTTGATCAGCACCTGGTAGGCCTTGCCGCGATAGCGATAGGCCGCCATCCAGATCGGCAGCAGCACATGCTTGAAGGTGATGTCGTCGTAGCGGGTTTCCAGGCGGTGGATGCGCTGGGTATGGCCGCCGATGTCGGCGCAGACGTCGCCGCGGATGACCTGTTGCATGTCGCGCTTGGCGGCCTCGAAGCCCTGCGGCAGCTCTACCTGATAGGCCTCGCTGCGGAAGCCGGCCAGGTAGTCCTCGCGATAGGGCACCAGGTCGCCCAGGCGCCAGGGGGCCAGGCCGCGGACCTGATCGGCCGGCAGGTTGGCGCTGGCGCCGGACAGCACGTCGTCGAAGTGCCGTGCCACCCGGCCGGAGACACGGGTCCAGCGGATCTTGGTCACCATGACCGTCTTCATGCCGTTCTTGCTGGGCACCTGCCGCGGCACCTGGATCATCACGCCGCGATCGCCGACGTAGCGGCTCTGCGTGCGGGCGTCGAAGGTCCAAAAGGGCGTGTAGAGCCCGGCGAGCGCGCCCTCGCGTCGGGCGAACTGGGCCAGGCCGCTGGGCGCGAACCAGAGCCGCTTCAGCCAGTCCCTGAGCGCCTGGCGCGCGGTCTCGCGGTCCAGCTCGAAGGGGGCGAGGGCGGCCGGCTTGATCGGCCGGTCGCGGCCGGTGTCGGTGACCACGTCCGAGCCGCAGTAGGGGCAGGCGCCGGCGTGGCTGTCGGGCTCCAGCGAGAACTCGGCGCCACAGGACTGGCAGGCGACCTGGCGCTGCCGGCCCAGCTCGGCATGGCGCTCCAGGTGGACCAGGGTCTGGTGGTAGTCGATCTCCTCCAGGCCCTGCTCGCGGCCGCTGTCCGGGATCGCGTTGCGGTGGCCGCAATGGGCGCAGGTGATCTCGCTGCTACCGGGCAGGAAGGTCAGGCTGGCGCCGCAGGACTCGCAGTCGAAGCGCAGCTCGCGCTCCTCCTCCAGGGTATCCGCCGGCGCTGCCGCCGGCCGCTCGGTCTCCTGCTCCGGGCGCCGGCCCCAGGGACCCAGGCGCATGGTGTCCTAGGTCCCGGTCGGCAGCGGCGGCGGGCGCCGGGCGAAGAGGGCGGCCAGAGCCGGCTGCTCGCCGGCCGGCGCCCAGCCGGCCATACCCTCGGCCCAGATCAGGCTGGCGGCGGTCAGCCGGCCGCTCTGCGCCAGGGTCTGGAGTTGGCCCAGCGCGAAGGGTCCCTCGGCCTTGCCGTCCAGCGCCACGTGATAGACCGCTCCGCCGGGAAGCGGCGGCGGTGCGGCCGGGGTAGAGGATTGAGCAGGGGGTGAGGCGGGGGCTTGGACTGGCTGGCTACCCCAGGGACCACCGAAAGATTCGCCCATCTTGCCGGCCATCATCAGGCCCATCGCCATACCGAGGCCGTCGCCGGCGGCGCCACCGGGCTGGGCGGCGGCCTTGGCCATGGCCTCGGCCGCCTGGAACTGCTGATAGCGGCTGAGGTCGCCGATCAGGCCCATCTGGCTGCGCTTGTCCAGGGCCTCCTCGACCGCCGGCGGCAAGGAGACGTTCTCGACCAGCAACTGCGAGAGCTCCAGCCCGTAGGTCAGGAAGCGGGGGCTGATCGCGTTGGTGATGAAGCGGCCGAGGTCGGCGTAGTTGGCCGCCATGTCCAGGATCGGGATGCCGCTCTCGCCCAGCACCACGCCCAGCCGCGAGACGATCATGTTGCGCAGCTGGCTCTCCACCTCCTCGATGGTGAAGTGGCTGTCGGTGCCGACGATCTCGCGGATGAAGGTGCCGGCTTCGACGATGCGCACCACGTAGGTGCCGAAGGCGCGCAGCCGCACCGGCCCGAACTCCGGGTCGCGCAGGATGATCGGGTTGCGCGTGCCCCACTTCAGGTCGACGAAGCGCTTGGTGTTGACGAAGTAGACTTCGGCCTTGAAGGGGCTCTGAAAGCCGTGCACCCAGCCCTGCAGGGTGGAGAGGATCGGCAGGTTCGCCGTCTCCAGGGTGTACATGCCGGGCGGGAAGACGTCGGCGATCTGTCCCTCGGAGACGAAGACGGCGACCTGGCCCGGCCTGACCGTGAGCTGGGCCTCGTTCTTGATCTCGTTGCCGTAGCGCTCGAAGCGCCAGACCATTGTGTTCTGGCTGTCGTCGGTCCACTCGATGACATCGATGAACTCGCCCAGCAGCTTCCTGAAGATCATCGTGGGTATCTCCGATCTAGCGGGCGGCGGCCTTGCCCTCGGCGCGGGCCTTGGCGGCGGCCAGGCTGCGCTTCAGGTCGGCCTCGCAGGCAACCAGCCGGGCCTCGGCGTCGGCGCGCTTGGCCTTGCCCTCGTCGGCGATGCGCAGCGAGTCCTCGATGGTGGCCACCAGGTTGGCGTTAGCCTTCTCCACTGCCTCGATGTCGAAGACTCCGCGCTCCACCTGGGTGCGGATCTCCTGGTTCGACTGGCGCAGCGATTCGGCGTTGGCGGTCAGCAGCTCGTTGGTGAGGTCGCTGGCCTCCTTCAGGGTGCGGCCGGCCTCGGCCGAGCGGGCGACCGTGACCGCGATCGCGAGCTGCTGGCGCCAGAGCGGCACGGTGTTGGTGACGGTGGAGCGGATCTTGGAGGTCAGGCTCTTGTCGTTCTCCTGCACCAGGCGGATCGAGGGCAGCGCCTGCATGGCGACCTGGCGGGTGAGCTTCAGGTCGTGCACCCGGCGCTCCAGGTCGTCGCGCGCCTGGCGCAGGTCGCGCAGAGCCTGGGCCGCCAGCATCTCGCCGCCCTCGGCTGCCTTCTCCTTGGCCGGCAGCTCGCTGGCGTCGATCTCGCCCAGCCGGGCCTCGCCGGCGGCGATGTAGTCGGCCAGGTCGTGGAAGTAGGCCAGGGTCGCCTCGTAGAGCTTGTCCAGGGTGGCGATGTCGGTCAGCAACTGCGTGGTGTGGCGGTCCAGCCGGTCGGTGATGTCGTCGACCTGACCCTTCACCGTCTCGTAGCGCTGGATCAGCTTGGCGGCCGGCTTCACCTTGCCAAGCAGGCGGCCGAAGAAGCCTGGCTGGTCGTTGGGGTCGATGTCGGAGACGCTGAAGCCGCGCAGGGTCGCCAGCATGTCGTTCAAGGCCCCGCCGGCGGCCCCGGTGTCCTTGTTGCGCACGCCCTCCAGCATGGTGTCGGAGACCTCGGTCACCTCCTCCTGCGCCTTGGCGCCGAAAAACATGATGGAGCCGCTGTCGTCCAGGTCGATCTGCTGCATCAGGCTGCGGATGCGGTCGGCCCGATCCGGCGGGGCCTCGGTCAGCGGCACCACCGCGCTCTGGCTCACCTCTCGCTCGGAGAGGTCGTCGGGCGGCGGCGGCAGGATGATGGCCTCGTCGCTGGTGGCAGTCTTGGTCGGTTTGTCGCTCATCCTCGCCTCCTGGTTCAGGAAAGACCTTCGCGCTGGATGCGCTGTTCCAGCACCTCCATCTGCACGTCCAGGTCCAGTGTGTCGTTGGCCAGCAACTTCTGGTGCAGCTCCTCGGCCGCGCGCTCCATGGCCGCCAGCAGGGCCACCATGCGCGGCGTCATCTCGGCGGCGGCCTCGCGGTCGTTCTGCTGCAGGCGGACCAGCCGCTCGGCCACCTCGGCGGCGCCGTCGAGGTAGACGTTCATGAACTTGCGCGCCCGGCGCAGGTCGCGCGGATCCTCACGGATGCGTTCCAGGATGCGATCGGTCAGCGCCACCACGCGGTCGATGCGCTGGCCCAGGATGTAGCCGGACATGGCGCGCCGCGCGCTGCGCAGCTCCTTGCGGTCCTTGCCGACGCTGTCGAGGATCTCGTCGGCGGCGGCGGCGAGCTTGCCGACCTGGTCCATCAGCGGGCCGCTCAGGCCGCTGTTGGAGGGACCGAGCTGTAGCTTGTGGCGGGCGCTGATCAGGCGGTCGCGCTTGGCCTTGGCCTCGGCGATCAGCCGCTCGGCATCGCTGGACATCGGGGCCGCCGCCGGTGCCTTGCGGCCGAGCGTCAGGCCGCCGACGGGGCTGTCGTAGCCATAGGCCAGCACCGTGCCGGCCCCGGCGGCGATCGCCAGGATCGCGCCCTCGAGCCAGCCGTGGCCGGCCAGCATCACCGCCATCCCGCCAGTCGCCAGGCCGATCAGCGCCGCGCCCGCGCTACGCCCGGGAAAGCCGCCCTCGCCGCGCTGGTAGACCAGCCCACGGCGCAGCGCCCAGGCGCCGGCACCCATCAGCGCGGTCATCAGCGCGCCCTGGCCGAAGTCGATGATCTCGCCCTGCAGCAGCCGGCCGACCGTGGAGAGGCCGAAGATCACGGTCAGCGCCATCGGCCAGATACCGCGGGACCGTAGGATCCGCCGGTGCTTGTCGCTGGCCTTGCTCAAGAACGCCGGCTGTGGGCAGGATCCTGATCCGCCGCGCATTCGCCAGCCGCAGCGCCGCTTCCTGTCGCTGGTCTTGCTCAAGATTGCGAGACCTCTTCGATCAGCGCCCGGCCGGAGGATGGGGAGGAGCAGGACTGCAGCCCGACCAGGCCACAGGTGACCAGCAGAAGGACCACCCCGATAAACCGCACACCCCCGCCGCCCATAGCCCTGCCTTTCGACCACGTGTTTCGTACAGACCTGTGCATATCGGACGCAGCTACCGCTTCTCCAAGCCCGAATTCCGGGAAAGCGGCCGAAAAATGACTTCTCCCGAGTGTGGATTGGAACGGGTCGGAGCTACAGCGTGTGTCCCAGGCCGGCGGCGGCTAGGTCGCCCTTCAGGCCCGCCGGGGTGATCTCCAGCCCGGTCAGGCTTTGGTCCGCATGGCGCTGGCGGTGGGCCAGCATGGCCTCGGCCATCTGCAGCCGGACCTCGAAGTAGGCCGGGTCCTGCGCCAGGTTCCGGGTCTCCAGCGGGTCGGCCTCCAGGTCGAAGAGCAGTGGCGGCAGGGCGGCGAAGTGGACGTACTTGAAGCGCTCACCGCGCAGGACGGCAAGGTTGCAGTCCCGGCTCTGCAGGCCCAGCGCCGCCTCCGGCTTGCCCTTGGCGACGTCGCGGAAATCGTGCTCCCAGAAGACCGCCCGGCGCCAGTCGTCCGGCGTCCGCCCCTCGAGGAAGGGCAGCAGCGAGCGGCCGTCGCACTGGGCCGGCTGCGGCGCGCCCAGCCAGTCCAGCACGCTCGGCATCAGGTCGACCGACTCGGTGAAGGCCTCGACCGAGCCGCCGCCGCTCTGCCCCGGCGCACGGACGATGAGCGGAACATGATAGGCCGGCTCGAAGGGTGACTGCTTGCCCAAGAGACCGTGGTCGCCCAGCATCTCGCCGTGGTCGACGGTGCTGATCACCAGGGTGTCCTCGGCCTGGCCGCTCTCCTCCAGGGCGTCGAGCAGGCGGCCGATCTGGAAGTCGGTCTCGCTGATCAGCGCGTAGTAGTTGGCGCGGATCCGGGCGATGGTCGCGGTGTCCAGGCTGCCGCCTTCGGCATTGCGGCCGAGGTACTCGACCAGGTCGTTGGCCGTCTCCAGGCGATAGCGGGTGTAGGGGTGCAGCGCCGGATCGGCCGGCGGGGCCGCGGGCGGGGTCTCGGCCGGATCGTAGAGCAGGTGCCAGGGCGCCGGCGGGCGCAGTGGCGGGTGGGGATGCCAGATCGAGACGTAGGCGAGCCAGCCTCGATCCTGGTTGACCCGCATGAAGTCGATCACCCGATCGGCCAGGAAGGCGGTCATGCTGTCTTCCTGGGCGAAGCGCGAGGGGCCGCCGGGCTTGCCGTCGGCGGGCTCGAACATGTCGCGGTAGGTCTCGGGTATCTCGGAGTAGCCCTTGGCCATTAGGTGCGCGCGCCAGCTCCGCAGCGACTCGTCGACCCGGCAGACCGGCTCGAATCCGCGCGCCACGCCCTCGTAGAGCTGCAGCTCCGGGTCTGCCGGAGAGAGGCCGCGCGGGTCCACGCCGCTGTCGCTATAGCCGAAGAGGGCGGCGAAGAGGCCGGCCTTGCGCGCCTCCAGCGCCA
The DNA here is from genome assembly GCA_046233115.1 of Rhodospirillaceae bacterium N.6G. Lineage (GTDB taxonomy): Bacteria > Pseudomonadota > Alphaproteobacteria > Kiloniellales > JACOMY01 > JACOMY01. The sequence continues at coordinate 227,822 of JBJXHM010000008.1, forward strand.
GGGTGGTGAAGCGGCGGTCTAGCGGCGTGCCGTTGCGTACCGCCCGGTTGGTCATCAGGTAACTGCCGGTCAGGAGGCAGCTTCGCGAGGGGCCGCAGGGGCTGGCGTTGGCATAGTGCCGGCGGAACAGCGTGCCTTCCTGGGCCAGTCGGTCCAGGCGCGGGGTCTTGACCAGCGGATGGCCCATGCAGCCCAGGCTGTCCGCCCGCCACTGGTCGCCGACGAGGAGAAGGACGTTGCGTGTTTTTGCCATCGCTGAAGACTCGAACTCACGTGGGGGAGGGCGAGCCTGTCAGCTTCGCTTGCCTCCGCGCAAGCCGCATTGCATGACGATCCCTGTGGCAGAGCCGGCGTGCTTTGCGAGCGCAGCCTCGCGTTGCTCGACACTGGCGCCCCTGCATTCCGCTCGTCTGGTCGCCGCTGGCCCATTGCCCTATACTGGGAAAGGCAGGGCCAGACCAAGCTGCTCGGAAGAGATGACTAGAACATGCGGTTGGCTCTGCTACGTGCGGAGGCACAGAAATGACCCAAATACTTTTCACGAGACAACTTGGTTCCATCGTCGCAATCGGACTGCTCTTCGGGATCGGAATCGGGCTGGCGAGGGCCGATGACCAGAAACCGACCAAAGCAGTGGGGGTTTCCCTTGCGGAGTCCACCGACCTGCTCCTCGAGGGACAGATTCCGGAGCTTAAGGGCTACAAGCTGCGCATTCGCAAGATCGTTCTGGAGCCGGGTGCAGTCACCTTCTACCACAGCCACGCGCATCATCCCGTGGTGGCCTACCTGGTGAGCGGCGACTACACCGAGCACCGTGATGGCGAAGGCTTGGTCTCGCACCGGCCCGGCGAACAGTGGGTCGAGGATGCCAGCGTCGCCCACTGGTCCGAGAACCGCGGCAGCGAAGCGACGGTCTTGATCAACGTCGACGTCCGGCCGGTGCAGTAGTGCGCCTGTGAAATGGAGCGTCGGTAAGGACCGCCCGCTCTAAGAGCGCGGTTTTTCCTTCTTCGGGTCGTAGAAGGGGAAGGGCACGACCCTGGCCGGCAGGCGCTTCTGGTGGCCGTCCAGCTTGCCGACCTCGACCTCGGTGCCGGGCTCGCAGTAGGCAATGTCGAGGCGTGCCAGCGCCACCGACTTGCGCAGGATCGGCGAGCGCGTGCCGCTGGTGACCACGCCGATCTGCGGGCGGCCGACATGCACGCAGTCGCCGTGGCCGACGATGTCGTTGCCGTCCAGTTCCAGGCCGACCAGCTTGCGCTGCGGGTTCTCCTTGCGACGGAGCAGCGCCGCGCGGCCGACGAAATCGTCCTCCTTGGACTTCAGCGGCACGGTGAAGCCGATGCCGGCCTCGAAGGGGTCGGTCTGCTCGTCGAACTCGTAGCCGTAGAAGATCAGGCCGGATTCGATGCGCAGGGTGTCCAGCCCGGTGAGACCCAGCGGCTTGATGCCGTGCGGCTGGCCCGCCTCCATCACCGCGTCCCAGACCGTCACCGAGTCGCGCGGGTGGCACCAGACCTCGTAGCCCAGCTCGCCGGTGTAGCCGGTGCGGCTGACCACGATCGGCACGCCGTTGTGGTCGCCGATGCGGCCGACGGTGAAGCGGAACCAGTCGATCTCGGTCACCGCCGGGCGGGCGTCGGGCGTCCAGACCACATCGGCCAGGATCTCGCGGCTCTTGGGGCCCTGGACCGAGACGTTGTGCATCTGGTCGGTGGAGCTCTTGACCCAGGCCTTGAGGCCCAGCTTCTCGGCCAGTTCGCGCAGCCAGACGCCGCAGTAGTCGTCGCCGCAGATCCAGCGGAAGGTGTCCGGCCCCAGGCGGAAGAGGGTGCCGTCGTCGATCATGCCGCCGTGCTCGTAGCACAGGGCCGAATAGACCACCTGGCCCTCGGCCAGCTTGCGCACGTTGCGGGTCAGCGCGGTCTGCAGCAGGGTCTCGGCGTCGGGGCCGAAGACCTCGAACTTCCGCAAGGCCGAGAGGTCCATGATGATCGCCGCCTCGCGGCAGGCCCAGTACTCCGCCTCCGGTCCCTCGTTGTGATAGTGGTTCGGCAGCCAGAAGCCGCGGTACTCGGCGATGTGGCGGGTCAGCGCCGAGGTGCGGGGATGAAAGCCGGTCTCGCGCGTCTCGCGCGGCGCTGCATCTGTCGTCATGCGATAGGCCACCGATTTCTTGAAAAGCGTCTCCGAGCCGTAGACCCGGACGTGGATGTCGGTCGGATTCCAGCCGTTGGCGGGCGTGGTGTCGTCCGGACAGGCCGAGGAGCAGCAGACCATGTCCTGTAGCGCCCGCAGCAGCACATAGTCGCCCGGCCGGCTGTAGGGCTCGTCCAGGCTGTAGACGTGGGCGTCGTCCAGCGCCGTGTTGTAGAAGAAGTTGATGGTCGACCAGGAGGCGCGGGGCTCGACGCCGTAGGGGGCCAGCGCCCGGTTGAAGTTCTCCGAGCAGTTCACGTGGCCCGGAAAGCCCATGTCGTCGTAGTACTTGGCGGTGCAAGCCACGCCGAAGGTGTCGTGCCGCCCGACCGTGTCCTGGATCACCTCCAGCATCGCCTGGGCGTTGAAGTCGTAGTACTTGTCGTGCAGGCCCGGCCCCGGCTCCATGTGCCCCATGATCGAATGGGTGTTGGTCATGTCGAGCTTGAATTCCTTGCCGCGCTGCAGGGCGGCGGCAGAGAAACAGTCGAAGTCCGAACATTCGCGGCCGGCAACGTCGATGATCTGGATGTAGTCGCCGGCGCGCACCTCATAGGCCTCTGCCGTGCGTGCCTTGACCCTCAGGTCGAGGCGCGGGTCGGCCAGCGGATCAGGCAGCGGCAGGTCGTTGCCGGCCAGCGGGTTGGCGCGGGCGACGGTCGCCTCAAGGTCGGTCGGCGGACACTGCTCGTCGGGAGTCATGTCGTCGCCGGGGGCGGTGATCGCCACGATCAGCGGCGCGGTGGCGGTGAAGGCTGCGGCGGCGCCGGGCGCGCTCTCCTTGCCGAAGAGGCTCTGGCCGCGGGCCTCGGCCAGGGTCACGCCGCGGCGGGTCAGGCCGGCCAGGCTGCGCTTGGCGCTCTCGCTGCCGTCGGTGAGGGCGCTCTGCAGGGCCGTGGCCGGCCCCTCGTCGCGGGCGCCGAGCTGGCCCAAGGCGGGCTTGCCGGTCAGGGTGAAGGCGGCGATCTCGCCGGGCTGTAGGCCCTCCGGGTCCTTGATCTCCAGCCGGTCTCCGGGATTCAGTGCGATCACCAGGCTGCCGCCGCCAGGAACGCGATAGAGCTCGCGGTCGGCTCGACGCCGGGCGAGGCCAGGCTGCAGCACCAAGGAGGACCGCGGACGGATGAGACTCGGTAGGAAGTCGTCCTTGCTCAGGCTGTTCTCGCCCATGGCGCAGCTCTCCTTCGGGTGTCTCCGCAGGCTCGATGGTGCGACAGCCTAAAGCAGCCAATTCGACAAATCTAGCTGTTTTTGGTTTGAAATTGGCCTGAAATTGGTTTTGGCTGGCCTAGCCGCGGCGGGTGGTCCGCCAGACTGCAGGAAGGCTGGACGCCGGGCCAAGCTTTGGCCATCTTGCCGGCCATGCGGCTCTATCGCCATTACACAGCTCTGCCCCAGGCCGCCCGTGGCGCCGCCATAGCGATCGGCAACTTCGACGGTGTCCACCGTGGTCACCGCGCGGTGATCGCGGCCGCCCAGGCCGAGGCCCAGAGATTGGGCTGCCCCAGCGGCGTGCTCACCTTCGAACCCCATCCGCGCGAGGTCTTTGGCCGTGCGGTCGCGCCCTTCCGCCTGACGCCCTTCCGCACGAAGATAATACGGCTGGCGGAGCTGGGACTCGATCTCGCCTACGTGCTGCGTTTCCAGCGGGCGCTCTACGGCCTCTCGGCGGAAGCCTTCGTCGAGCGGGTGCTGGTCCAGGGGCTCGGCGTGTCGCACGTCGCGGTCGGGGACAACTTTTTCTTCGGCGCCAAGCGCGGCGGCGATCCGGCGCTGCTGAAAGCGCTGGGTCGGCGCTACGGCTTCGGCGTGACCGTGATCGAGCGGCTGGCCCAGGGCGGCGAGGCGCTCTCCTCCACCCGCCTGCGCGAGCTGCTGCACGCCGGCGACATGGCCGGTGCCGCCGCCATCCTGGGCCGGCCCTGGGAAATCGAGGGCAGGGTGCTGCACGGGGCCAAGCGCGGGCGCGAGCTGGGGATGCCGACGGCGAACCTGGACCTCGGCTGCTCGCTGCGTCCGGCCTACGGAGTCTATGCCGTCGAGGCTGCAATTGAGGGGGAGGCCCCCTTGCAGTGGCGCCCTGGCGTCGCCAATCTCGGTATTTCGCCGATGTTCGCCTACGACCGGCCCTTGCTCGAGGCCCATCTCCTGGACTTCACCGGCGACCTCTACGGTCGTCATCTGCGGGTGGCTCTGGTGCGACGTCTGCGCGGTGAGATGGTGTTCGACGGTCTGCCGGCCCTTATGGAGCAAATGCAGGCCGACGGCGCGGCCGCGCGTGAGATCCTGGCACGCGAAGCGGCCGGCATGCGGCTTTCGGTATGACCTTGAGGGAGCGGAATGGGCGAACGTCTGGGCCAGCACGATGAGGGAGCAGGGGTGAACCGCTTCGGTTTCCTGCTGCTGCCCCGCTTTGCGGTCCTGGCCTTCACCGCGGCTGTGGAGCCGTTGCGCGTCGCCAACATCCTGTCCGGCCGCAGGCTCTACGACTGGCGGGTGGTGACCTCCGACGGCAAGTCGCTTGCCTGCTCCAACGGGATCGAGATCAACGCGCAGGCCGGACCCGACGACGAGACCGCTTACGACAGCGTCGTGGTCTGCGGCGGGTTGGACGCGCATCTCTTCGACGACAAGGCAACCCTCGCCTGGCTACGCCGCCAGGCGCGGCGCGGCGCCCGGATCGGCGCCATTTCGGACGGCACCCACCTGTTGGCCGCCGCCGGCCTGCTGGAGGGCTATGCCTGCACCATCCACTGGCACTGCCAGCCCAGCCTGATGGAGATGTATCCCGAACTCGACGTGCGCAGCGCGCTCTACTGCCTGGACCGGACCCGCTTCACCTGCGCCGGCGGCACCGCCTCGCTGGACATGATGCTACACCTGATCGAGCGCGACCACGGCCACGACCTGGCGCTGCAGGTGGCCGAGCACTTCCTGCACGAGCGTATCCGCGGCCTCGAGGTCGAGCAGCGGATGGCGCTGCGCCAGCGGGTCGGCGTCGGCCATCCCAAACTGCTGGAGGCCGTGCGTTTCATGGAGGCCAACCTGGAGGAGCCGCTGTCGACGGCGGAGTTGGCCGACCTCTCCGGCATCTCGGTGCGCCAGCTCGAGCGGCTGTGCCAGCGCTATCTGGGCTGCACCCCGCGCGCCCATTACGTGGAGCTGCGCCTGCAGCGTGCGCACTGGCTGCTGACCCACTCCAGCCTCTCGGTGACCGAGGTGGGGCTGGCCTGCGGCTTCGTCTCGGCCTCGCACTTCGCCAAGCGCTACCGCGAGCGCTTCAAGCAGACGCCGCAGCGCACCCGCATGGGCGGCCGGCCGCTCCCGGCCATCCGCTCGGCGGAGGTCGAGCGCGGGGCGCGGAGCTGAGGAGGGCTGGCCATGGCCCGATCCGGAGAAGAAGGGGGACACTCCCCCGAGACGACCTATCGCGTGACGATCCGGCGTCCGCTGGTGGTTGTCCTGCTGATCGGTCTGCTGTTGCTGCTGCTGCTACCCACCGCGCGGGCGGTGGAGGCGGCCCTGATCAGCGTCTCCTTCGAGGACTCCCAGGTGCTGGAGTCCGAGCAGGCGGATCGCCTCTGGCACCCGGCCTCGCTCACCAAGCTGATGACCGCCTACCTCGCCTTCGAGGCGCTGGCGCTGGGGCATCTCTCCTGGGACCAGGAACTGACCGTCTCCAAGTCAGCGGGAGCCCAGCCCGAGGTGGCGTTGGGCCTGCACCAGGGCGACAAGATCACGGTCGGCACTGCGATCGAGGCCATGGTGCTGCGCTCGGCCAACGATGCGGCCGTGGTACTGGCCGAGGCGGTGGCCGGCAGCGAGGACCGCTTTGCCGAGCGGATGACCGAGACTGCGCGCCGCCTGGGCATGACCAAGACCCACTTCGTCAATGCGAACGGCCTGCCGGACGACCGGCAGGTCACCACCGCACGCGACATGGCGATCCTGGCCCGTGCGCTGCTGATCGACCTGCCACAGCGCTACGACATTTTCGGCATGGGCGGCTTCCAGTACGGCGCCTCCTGGCTTGGCAACATCAACGGCATCCTCTCCAGCCTGGCCGGTGCCGACGGTCTGAAGACAGGTTTCACCTGCAAGTCAGGCTACAACCTGGTGGTCTCGGCCGAGCGCGACGGGCGCCGCGTCATCGGCGTGGTGCTGGGCGCGCACTCGCAGGAGGAGCGGCGCCAGGAGGCGACGGGTCTGGTCGAGCGGGCCTTCGACAGCCTGGACGCGAAGGACGAGGACCTGGCGCCGAGCCGCCAGCCGCAACGCGGTACGCCGCTGCTGGTCCCTGTCGAGAGTTTGCCGGCCGAAGAGGGCGAAACGGCGCCGGTGGTGCTCACCCCTGCCGATTGCATCTACGGTGCCGCACCGCGCATGGCACGCGGCCCCTGGGCGATCCACGTCGGAAACTTCCGCACCTACAGCTTGGCCAACCGAAAGATGCGCAGCCTCCGCAAGTTGACCTCGGCACTGGGTTTCTCGCAGCAGCGCATCACCCGCGCCAAGGGCGTGGGAGCCGCCCGATTCCAGGCCCGCTTTGCCAATCTGCAGCAGTCCGAGGCGCTCAGGGCCTGCAAAACGCTGCAGGCGAAAGGACACTTCTGCCGTGTGGTTCCGCCAAGGCGGCGCTAACTGTTACGGGAATGTTACATTTGTCCTGCACTTGTTCCAGCCAGTTCTCAAATTTGTGAATGATTCATAAGGGTTGATCGACCCTTTCTTTCACATGCGCGTGCTTTATTGTCGGTTAGGGTGAGGTAAGGCCTTGGCAGCCGGCAGCCGAATCAAGTATCAGAAATTGTGGTTTGTTACATACGGAGGGGGGAACATGGGCTCCGCTATGGCAACGCGCGCGCGCGGAATCGGGACCGGCGTGCCAGGTGCAATCAGGGCGAGACGGCTGGTTTGGCTCTGCTCCTCGGCCCTGGTGGCCTTCCTCGCTTCGGGAGGCACGACGCCGGCTCAAGCCGATGCCTGTGACGGCCGACCCTCGCCTTGCACGATCCAGAGCGGTACGCAAACCGGCGCCGTCACCCTGGGATTTCAGGCCGACGACGGCGATGACGACACCGACGGCGACGACGGCCGCGACTACACCATCCAGAACTTCGGTTCGATCTACATTCTCGGGAACGACGACGATCCCATCGCGGTGGAGCTCTTGAGCTTCGGCGGTGAGGGCGACAACAGCACCCGAACCGACGGCGGCCACGGCGGCGACATCAGCTTTCTGAACTACGGCAACGTCAGCCTTCAGGGCGACCCGGATCCTGATGACCTTGTGGCCGGCGTGTTCCTGGAGAGCCGGGGCGGTGACGGTGGTGGCACCCTCTCCGACCAGGGCATCGGCACCGACGACGGCGGCAAGGGTGGCCGCGGCGGCGACGTCACCATCACCAACAGCGGTGTGATCTCGCTCTTCACCTACACCGATGACGCGGCGCTCGGCATCTACGCGGTCTCCAAGGGCGGTAAGGGCGGCGACCAGGACGGTGGTCTTGGTGGTCAGCAGGGCGGCGCCGGGGGCGAGGCCCGGACCATCGCCATCGACAACAGCGGCTCGGTCACCATCGGCGCTTCGGTGGACTTCGCCAGCGGCAAGAACGCGGCCTGGGGTATTGCGGCCGAGGCCGACGGCGAGAAGGGCGGCGATAACGGCGGCAAGGGCGGCGACGGCGGCCGCATCACCATCACCAACTCCGGCAATGTCGAGGTCTACTGGGACGAGGCCGGCAAGACCGAGGACGGCGTGCGCGGCATCTATGCCCGCTCCAGCGGTGGCCGTGGCCTAGATGCCGACGACTTCGACGGCGGCAAGGGTGACGATGGTTACCAGATCGTGGTGGTGAACTCGGGCTCGGTCATCGTCAACGCCCGCGACGAGCCGGATGGTTTCTCCGCCGGCATCTTCGCGTTGAGCCAGGGCGCCAACGGCGGCGACGGTGGCTCGGGCGGCAAGGATGCCGGCAACGGCGGTGACGGCAGCCGGATCCAGATCGGCAGTGCGGACGAGACCGACGGACTCTCCAGCCTGACCCTCAGCTCGGGCTCCAGCGTCTCGACCAGCGGTGACGGCGTGCTGGGCGTGGTTGCGGCAACCCGCGGCGGCAACGGCGGCGACGGCGACGACGGCAGCCAGGACAGCGACGGCGGCGACGGTGGCTTCGGCGGGACCTTGCGGGTGACGGTCGAGAACGGCGCGTTGGTCGAGACCCGGGGCGAGGGCGCTTTCGGCATCGTCGCCCAGAGCCTGGGCGGCGAGGGCGGCGACGGCGGCGACAACAATGCGATCGTCGGCACCTCCGGCGGCGGCGGTTACGGCGGCAACGGCGGCGACGTCACCTTCACCGCTGCTTCGGGAAGCCAGATCCAGACCAACAAGACAGATTCGACCGCCGTCCTGGTGCAGTCGATCGGCGGCTTCGGCGGCACCGGCGGCGACTTCCGCTCGATCCTGGGCGGCTCCTCCGGCAACGGCGGCAACGGCGGCGACGGCGGCGACGTCTCCGTCAGCAGCGGTGCCTCCATCCTTGCCTTCGGAGAGTTCTCCAACGGCCTGGTGGCGCAGTCGATCGCCGGCAGCGGCGGCGCCGGCTCCGTCACCGACGCCGCCATTCTGGCGCTCGGCGGCGACGGCGGCGCGGGTGGGCGCGCGGGCAACGTCAGCGTCACAAACAGCGGTGTCATCGGGACCTTCGACGACAGCGCCAAGGGCCTGGTGGCGCAGTCGATCAGCGGCGGCGGCGGCATCGCCGGTACACTCTCGTTCGGCAAGCTCACGGTGGGCGGCTCGGCCGGTTCGGCCGGTAACGGCAACGACGTCTACGTCCTGAACGAGGGTTTGGTGCAGACCAACGGTCTGGGCTCGACCGCCATTCTCGCGCAGTCGATCGGTGGCGGCGGCGGCTCCGCCAGCGGCGCTTTCGGCATCGGGTCGGTCGGCGGCGCCGGCGGCGACGGCGGCAATGGCGATTCGGTCACCGTCCTCTTCTCCAACGGCTCCGTGGAGACCGGCGACGACTGGTCGAATGGCGTGACCGCGCAGTCGATCGGCGGCGGCGGCGGCGACGGCGGCTTCGCGCTCGACGAGGGCCTGCTGATCGCCGGTGTCGGCGTGGGCGGCACCGGTGGGACCGCGGGCAGCGGCGGCTCGGTCTATGTCGGCAACCTCGACCAGAACAGCGGGGCCCGCCTGGGTCAGGCCAACATCGCGACCTCGGGCGAGACCTCCTACGGCGTGCTGGCGCAGTCGGTCGGCGGCGGCGGCGGCAGCGGCGGCAATGCGGTGGGCGTCGGCATCCTCTCCTTCACCAACTTCGTCATCGGCGGCCGCGGCGGCAGCGGCAGCCACGGCGGCGAGGCCAGCGTCAACTTCGATCAACTGACGCTCCAGACCACGCAGAGCAACTCCATCGGCATCGTCGCGCAGTCGATCGGCGGCGGCGGCGGCAGCGGCGGCGCCGGCTATGGCGCCGACGTCGACCTGGTCTTCGCCTACAGCGCCGCGGTCGGCGGCGATGCCGGTGGCGGCGGCAACGGCGGCGCGGCCGAGGTCGATCTCCACGACAGCGTGATCGAAACCGACTACGACTACCGGAACCCCGACGCCTTCAACGAGAACAGCAGCGATTCGCTCGGCGTCCTGGTGCAGTCGATCGGCGGCGGCGGCGGTATCGGCGGACGCTCGATCGCCCTGGCCCTGGCGGAGGTCTTCCCGGGTCTGCTGCCGGCCTCGGTCTCCGGTACGGAAGCGATCGGCGGCAGGGGCGGCGCCGGCGGCAACGGCGACAGCGCGACGGCCAACCTTTCCGGTAGCACCCGGATCACCACCGCGGGCACCGGCTCGCATGGCGTGCTGGTGCAGTCGATCGGCGGCGGCGGCGGCCACGGCGGCAATTCCCGCTCCTACCCGGTGGCACTCGGCGTCGGCGGTGGGTTGTTCCAGTGGGCGCTCTCCACCTCGATCGGCGGCCAGGGCGGCGGCGGCGGCGACGGCGGCATCACGACGGTCAACCTCAGGGACGAGGCGGAGATCGTCACCAGGGGCAGTGCCGCCAGCGGCGTGGTGGCGCAGTCGATCGGCGGCGGTGGCGGCGACGCCGGCGCGGCCGGGCTGAGCGCCAGCTCTTCCGCCGGCCTCGGCGTTCATCTGACCACCCGCATCGGGGTCGGCGGCAGCGGGGGCGACGGCGGCGACGGCGGTCAGGTCACGGTGACCAGCGAGCGCGACAGCACCATCCATACCCAGGGCAACGACTCCTTCGGCCTGATCGCGCAGTCGGTCGGCGGCGGCGGTGGCCTCTCCCAGGGCAACTCCTTCGCTGCGGGTATCTCGCTCGGCGAGGCGATCGTTGAGGTCAGCGGGTCGGCCAGCGTCACCGTGGGCAACACGGGTGGCGACGGCGGCGACGGCGGCCAGGTGAGCGTGACCACGCGCAGCAAGAACAGCGCCCGGGGCATCGGTATCCTGACCGAGGGCCACGGCGCGATCGGCGTGCTGGCGCAGTCGATCGGCGGCGGCGGCGGCGTCGGCGGGTCGGTGGCGGCCGATGCCGAGGTCTCCGGGACCGCGTTCCCCCTGGAGTCGCCGGCCCTGCTGTTGGGGCTGGGGGTCGGCGGCAGCGGCGGCGGCGGCGGAGACGGCGGCCGGGTCACCATCACCCATGCCGGTCAGATTGAGACCCATGGCGACTTCGCCGACGGTATCCTGGCGCAGTCGATCGGCGGCGGCGGCGGCGTGGGCGGTACCTCGCGCACCAAGTCCGGTGTCTTCCGCGGCACCGTGGAGATCGAATCGACGATCGGCGGTACCGGCGGCGACGGCGGCGACGGCAACAGCGTCACCGCCTATTTCGACGACAACAACGACAACTCCATCCGGACCCACGGCTACATGGCGCACGGCGCGGTGCTGCAGTCGATCGGTGGCGGCGGCGGGCGCGGCGGCGACGGCTCCGACAACCCCAACGGCGTCATCGTCGTCGGCGGCATCTTCGCCGGCAGCGGCGGGCGCGCCGACCATGGCGGCGACGTCAATGTCGGTACCGACGGGCAGAGCTTCGTCAACATCACCACCCAGGGCGACGACGCCATGGGCCTGGTGGCGCAGTCGATCGGCGGCGGCGGCGGCCTGGGCGGCCAGGGCAATGCGGCGCGCACCAGCCTGATCTCCAACGACCCCTTCAGCACCCTGAACATGGGCGTTGGCGGCAGCGGCGGCAGCGGTGGCAATGGCGGCGCGGTGACGATCGAGAGCGGGTTCAACCTCACGACCTCCGGCGACCGCTCCTTCGGTCTGCTGGCGCAGTCGATCGGCGGCGGCGGCGGCTACGGCGGCACTGGTTCCGACGAGTACCTGGTTCTCGGCGTTACCATCGGCGGCAGCGGCGGGGCGGCCGGCAACGGCGGCGCGGTCACCATCGCGCCGCAGGCCGGCAGCCGGATCGTCACCCAGGGGAACGGCGCGCACGGCATCGTCGCCCAGTCGATCGGCGGCGGTGGCGGCATCGCCGGCGACTCGACCGGCGGACTGCTGGTCCTGGAACTGGATGCCGACCGCTTCTCCGGCTCCAACGACGGCGACGGCGGCCTGGTCTCGATCGACTACGACGGCAGCATCTCCACCTCGGGTGACGACGCCTTCGGCATCCTGGCGCAGTCGATCGGCAACGGCGGCGGCTTCGGCGGCGATGATGCAGGGTCCTTCGCCGGCTCCACCGGCAGCGGCGGCGACGGCGATGCCGGGGATGTCACCATCGTCCAGTCCGGCACGATCTATGCCGAGGGCGCACGCAGTGTCGGCATCTTCGCGCAGAGCCAGGGCGACGACGACAACGGCACCGACCTCAACTCCAACGGCATCATCAACATCACCGTGAACGGCACCGTAGTCGGCGGCAGCGACGCGGACCAGGGCGCGGGCGTGCTGGTCTCGGCCGGCCGCAACAACGTGCTGACCATCAACTCCGGCGGCAGCGTCAGCGCGGCCTCGGGCGTGGCGGTGCGCTATCTGGGCGATCGCGACACGGCCTTCGGCTCGACCCTGACCATCAACAACGCCGGCACCCTCGTCGGTGACGTGCTGGCCTCGAACCAGGACGGCGCGCTGGCCTCGCCTGCCCCCGCGGCCAAGGCGGTCGCTCCGGCGGCGGCCACCATCATCAACGAGGGCGTGATCACGGGCGCCAGCCGCTATCAGGCGAACCTGGTGAACCGCGGCACCCTGGAGGTCGGTCAGGGTACCAGCTACGAGAGCCTGGCGATCGACGGCAACTTCCTGCAGGAGGCCGGGGGCCGTCTGGCCATCGACGCCGATTTCGCCTCGGGCGAGTCCGATAGCATCGACGTCGCGGGCGATGCCGAGCTAAGCGGGCGCGTGGCGCTCCGCATCACCAACCCCATGCCCAACCGCCGAGTGGAGATCCTGACCGTTGGCGGGACGGCCTCGCAGAACGCGACCTTCGGGGGCAGTGACCTCTTTACCTTCGATCTCGCCTCCACATCGGGCGGGGGCCTCAGCCTCGGTGTCGATGCCAACTTCACCGACAGCAGCCTGGGCCTCAGCGAGCGACGCAGCCGCTTTGCCCAGCACCTGCAGGACGTCTGGGATGCGGGCGGCGGCGACAGCGGCGAGCTCTTCAACGAGCTGGCCCAGATGAGTTCCGGCAGCTTCCAGGACAGCCTCTCGGCCTTCGAGGGCGAGATCCTGCTGGCGCCCGCTGCCGAGAACATCTGGCTCTCCGAGCAGCGTCTGGACCGCAGCCTGAGCTGCCAGCAGTACGCCGCCACCTCAACCGCCGACTACCTGCGCCAGGGCAACTGCGCCTGGGCCTCGGTCAGCGGCGGGCTGTTCGACCAGGGCTCCAAGGACGGCGTGCAGGGCTACGGCGACCGCGTCTTCACCTACGCGCTGGGCGTGCAGAAGGAGGTCATGCCGGACGTCTTCCTCGGCCTCTCGGCCTCCTATGACGACAGCCGCATCCGTTCCAACGACAAGCGGCTCACCATCGACGGCGACGTCTTCTCGGTGAGCGGCGCGATCAAGTACGATCCGGGCCCCTGGCTGGCGGCCCTGGCGGTGGCTGGCAGCTTCGGCGATTTCGACAACAGCCGGGCGACCTCCTTCGGCAGCCTCGGCGGCACGGCCAACAGCTCGACCAACGTCTACAGCTTCTCCAGCCGCTTCCGGGGGGCCTACAGCTTCACCCAGGACTGGTTCTATGCCCAGCCCTTCGCCGACCTGGACATCCTCTACAGCCACCAGGAGGGCTTCACCGAGAGCGGCGCGGGCTCGCTCAACCTCACGGTCGACGGCTTCAACGAGGTGACGGTGCTGGGCACGCCGGCGGTGGAGATCGGCGCGGTCCGGCCGATGGAGAACGGCCTGGCGCTTCGCGCCTTCGCCCGCGGCGGCGTGACCTTCTCCAGCACCGGCGACGTCAGCACCGACGCCCGCCTGGCCTCGGCCCCGGCCGGTGCCGATGGCTTCGACCTGGTGCTGCCGGGCGATCAGGTCTTCGGCCGCGTCTCCGCCGGTGTGGAGCTGGCGCGGATCGGCATCTTCGGGGAGGGCAACGACCTGGCCGCGCGCGTGCAGTACGACGGTATCTTCTCCGGCACCACCGCCCGCAACAGCGGCTCCTTGAAGATCTCGCTGACCTTCTGAGCCGGCAGCGGGATCAGCTGAAGGAGAGCGCCTGGCCGCGGATCGCGCGGCCGGGCCGGGCGCCGGTGGCCGCGCCCTCGCGCCAGACGCTGCGGCCATTGACCCAGACCTCGGCGATGCCGGCGGCGGGCTGCTTGGGCACCTCGAAGGTGGCGCGGTCGGCGATCGCGGCGGGGTCGAAGAGCACCAGGTCGGCGGCCTGGCCCGCTGCCAGCCGGCCGCGGTCGGTGAGACCAAAGGTGGCCGCCGGTAGCACCGTCATCTTGCGCACCGCCTGCTCCAGCGGGAAGAGGCTGAGGTCGCGGGCGTAGTGGCCCAGCACGCGCGGGAAGGTGCCCCAGAGCCGCGGGTGCGGGTGGCTGTCATGCGGCAGTCCGTCGGAGCCGATCATGCTCTCGGGGTGGCTCAGGATGCGCTGCACGTCGGCCTCGTCCATCGAGAAGTAGATGGCACCGGCCGGCTGCAGCCGCTCGGCCGCGGCCATCCGCTCCAGGCCCCAGTCGGCGGCGATCGCGTCGAGATCCCGGCCGTTCTGCTCCGGATGCGGGTCCGACCAGGTCACCAGCACGCGGCGCGCCTCCGCGACGTAGTCCGGCTTCAGCACGGTGGAGGAGGCGGCATAGGGATAGACGTCGAAGCCCACCTTCTGCTGCGCGCGGGCGGCCTCGACCAGGCCCAGGGTCTCGGCCGCGCGGCCGAAGTTCGCCTCGCCGCTGCACTTGAAGTGGGAGATCACCAGCGGCACGTGGGCCTCGCGGCCGATCAGAAAGCTCTCCTCCAGCGCCTCGACGATGTGGTCGCTCTCGTCGCGCATGTGGGTGGTGTGCAGGCCATGGTTGCCGCCCACCACCTCGGCCAGCGCGATCAGCTCGCTGGTCGGCGCGGCTGCTGCCGGCGCATAGCCCAGCCCGGTCGAGAGGCCGATGGCGCCGGCCTCCAGCGCCCGCTCCAGGCTACGGCGCATGGCGGCGATCTCGCTCTCGTCGGCCGGCCGGTCCAGGGCGGACATGTGGCCGACGCGCAGGCTGGCGTGGCCGACCTGGCAGAGCGCATTAAGGGCAGCAGGCTCCGCGTCGAGGCGGTCGAGGTAGGCGCCGAAGTCGGCGAAGAAGGCCTCCGGCTCCGGGCTCAGCAGGTCGAGCGGCGGCGGCGGGCGCTGCTGGAGGCCAAGCGGCGCCAGGCTGATGCCGCAGTTGCCGGTCACCACGCTGGTCACGCCCTGGCTCACCTTGCAGTCCATCGTCGGCTGGGACAGCAGGGCGCGGTCGTCGTGGGTGTGCACGTCGATGAAACCGGGGGCGAGCGCCAGACCCTCTGCATCGATCTCGCGTCCGCCGCGATAGGCCGAGATCTCGCCCAGGGCCACGATCCTGTCGTCCTGGACCGCCAGGCCGCCGCGATAGGAGGGGCCGCCCCCGCCGTCGATCAGGCGCGCGTTACGGATACACAGGTCCACGCTCTGCATGGCAGCCTCCCGGTCATGGCTAAAGCGGGCAAAACTCCCGGACGGTGCTTTCGCGGCCCGGCCTCTTCGACTAGCATCCGGCCAGGGAGAAAAGTCAATCCAAGCTCGGAGTGGAAATACGATGAAGACACGCGCAGCCGTCGCGTTTGAAGCTGGCAAGCCCCTGGAGATCGAGGAGATCGATCTGGAGGGCCCGAAGGAAGGTGAGGTCCTGGTCGAGATCATGGCGACCGGCATCTGCCACACCGACGAGTTCACGCTGTCCGGCGCCGACCCCGAGGGGCTCTTTCCTGCCGTGCTGGGCCACGAGGGCGCGGGCATCGTGCGCGAGGTGGGGCCTGGCGTGAGCTCGGTGAAGCCGGACGACCACGTGATCCCGCTCTACACGCCCGAGTGCCGCGAGTGCGAGTACTGCCTGAACCCCAAGACCAACCTCTGCCAGGCGATCCGCACCACCCAGGGCCAGGGCCTGATGCCGGACGGCACCTCGCGCTTCTCCTACAAGGGGCAGAAGCTGCACCACTACATGGGCACCTCGACCTTCTCCAACTTCACGGTCCTGCCGGAGATCGCGCTGGCGAAGATTCATCCTCAGGCCCCCTTTGACAAGGTCTGCTACATCGGCTGTGGCGTCACCACCGGCGTCGGTGCGGTGATCAACACCGCCAAGGTGGAGCCGGGCAGCAACTGCGTGGTCTTCGGCCTGGGCGGCATCGGGCTCAACGTGCTGCAGGGCCTGCGTATGGTCGGGGCGCGGATGATCGTCGGCGTCGACATGAACAACGACAAGAAGGAGTGGGGCGAGCGCTTCGGCATGACCCACTTCGTGAACCCGAAGGAGGTCGAGGGCGACCTGGTGGCCCACCTGGTGGAGCTGACCGGCGGTGGCGCCGACTACTCCTTCGAGTGCATCGGCAACGTCAACGTCATGCGTCAGGCGCTGGAGTGCGCGCACAAGGGCTGGGGCGAGAGCATCATCATCGGCGTCGCCGGCGCCGGGCAGGAGATCTCGACCCGTCCCTTCCAGCTCGTCACCGGGCGGAGCTGGCGCGGCACCGCCTTCGGTGGCGCGCGCGGTCGCACCGACGTGCCGAAGATCGTCGACTGGTACATGGACGGCAAGATCGAGATCGACCCGATGATCACCCACACGCTGTCGCTGGAGGAGATCAACAAGGGCTTCGACCTGATGCACGCGGGCGAGTCGATCCGCAGCGTCGTCGTCTACTAGGCAGGGCGTCCCGCGGCCCCGGCCGACCCGCCGGGGCCGCGTTTCTCTTTCGGAAACAAAGCGAGGGGAGGGGGTATGAGCCTCGAGACCTTGGAAGAGCACGCCTGCTTCGGCGGCGTGCAGGGTGTTTACGCGCACGAGAGCAAGGCGACCGGGACCCGCATGACCTTCTCGGTCTATCAGCCCCCGCAGGCGCGCGAGGGCGCCGTGCCGCTGCTCTACTATCTCTCCGGCCTCACCTGCACCTGGGAAAACGCGACGGTGAAGGCGGGCGCCCAGCGCTACGCCGCCGAGGCCGGCCTGATGCTGGTCTTCCCCGATACCTCGCCGCGCGGCGAGGGCGTGCCGGACGTCGACAGCTACGACTTCGGCTCGGGCGCCGGCTTCTACGTGAACGCCACCGAGGCGCCCTGGTCGCAGCACTATCAGATGCTGAGCTACTGCCTGGAGGAGCTGCCGGCCCTGGTCGAGTCCAGCTTCCCGGTGCAGGCGGGCAAGCGTTCCATCACCGGCCATTCGATGGGCGGGCACGGTGCGCTGACCCTGGCGCTGGCCAACCCCGACCGCTACAGCTCGGTCTCGGCCTTCGCGCCGATCGTGAACCCCAGCGACGTGCCCTGGGGCCAGAAGGCGCTGGGCGGCTACCTGGGCCAGGACCCGGCGGTCTGGCGCAAGCACGATGCCACCGCGCTGGTGGTGGAGCTGGGCTGGAAGGGCGACATCCTGATCGACCAGGGCGCCGACGACCAGTTCCTCGGCGAGGCGCTACAGCCGGACCGTTTCCAGGAGGCCTGCAGGGCCAAGGGCGTGCCGCTGACCCTGCGGATGCAGCCGGGCTACGACCACTCCTACTACTTCGTCTCCAGCTTCATCGGCGACCACATCGCCTGGCACGCGGAACGCTTGGCCTGAGGGCGTGACAAAGACCTTGGTGTTGCCGGGCTCGGATCGCGAAGATGGATGGGGTTGACCCGATAGAGAGGTGAAGGAGGCGCCGTGACCCAGGATCAAGTGCTGCTCTTTGCCATCCTGGGTCTGCTCTTCGTCTTCCTGATCTGGGGCCGCTGGCGCTATGACCTGGTGGCCTTCGCCGGGCTGGTGGTGGCCCTGCTGGCCGGCGTGGTGCCGGTGGACAAGGCCTTCAGCGGCTTCGGCCATCCGGCGACCGTGGTGATCGCTCTGGTGCTGGTGATCAGCAGGGGGCTTTCCAACTCCGGCGTGGTCGAGCTGGTGGCGGGCTACCTGGTCGATGCCAAGCGCAGCCTCTTCCGCCACATCGCGGTGATGTCGACCCTGGCAGCGGGGCTCTCGGCGGTGATGAACAACGTGGCCGCGCTGGCGCTGCTGATGCCGGTCGACCTGCAGGCGGCGAAGGCTGCCAAGCGCAGTGCGGCGCTGACCCTGATGCCGCTCTCCTTCGCCTCGATCCTGGGCGGGCTCATCACCCTGATCGGCACGCCGCCGAACATCGTCATCGCCGCCTTCCGCGAGCGGGTCGAGGGCAGCGCCTTCGCGATGTTCGACTTCGCGCCGGTGGGACTGGTGGTGGCGGCCGCGGGTGTTCTCTTCGTCGCCCTGATCGGCTGGCGCCTGTTGCCGAAGAGCCGGGCGGAGAGCAGGGCCCAGCAGGAGCTCTTCGATCTCAAGGACTACATCGCCGAGCTCACCGTGCCCGAGGGCGCCTCGGCGATCGGCAAGACCCTGGCCGAGCTGGAACGGGACGAGGAGGAGAGCGTCGAGTACCTGGGCCTCTTCCGCGGCGGCAAGCGCATCTTCTCCGGCGTGCGCGCGCTGCCGATCGAACCCGGCGACGTGCTCGTGGTCCAGGCCGGTCCCGAAGCGATCGAGAAGCGGGTGGGGGCGCTGGGCCTCACCCTGATCGAGGAGCGCCACGGCGACGAGGTGCTGAAGGGCCAGGACCTGGAGCTGATGGAGGTGGTGGTACCGGAAGGCGCGGTCATTGACGGGCGAACCGCGGTCTTCACCCCCAGCCTGCAGAACCTCGGCGTGCGTCTGCTGGGCCTGTCGCGCCAGGGCCAGCGGGTCCGCCAGCGCCTGCGCCGCCTGACCATCCGCGCCGGCGACGTGCTGTTGCTGGTCGGCCCCTCGACGAGCCTGCCCGAGGCCTGCCAGCGCATCGGCGCCCTGCCGCTGGCCCAGCGCGGCCTGCAGGTGATCCGCCGCGAGCGGGCCGGCTTGGCGGTCGGGATCTTCGCGCTTGCCATCCTGCTAGCCAGCTTCGGGGTGCTCTACCTGCCGGTGGCGCTGGCGGCGGCGGTGGTGCTATTCGTGGTCTTCAAGATCGTGCCGCTGCGCGAGCTCTACCAGTCGGTCGAGTGGTCGGTGATCGTGCTGCTGGGCTCGATGATCCCGATCGGTGGCGCCTTGGAGGAGAGCGGCGGCACCGAGCTGCTGGCCGGCGGCATCCTCTACCTGACCGAGGGTGCGGCGGCCTGGGTGGTGCTGACCGTGCTGATGGTGGTCACCATGACTCTGTCGGACGTGATGAACAACACCGCGACCGCGGTCATCGCCGCACCGGTCGCCTACGAGCTGGCGCAGCGCCTGCAGGTCGATTCCGATGCCTTCCTGATGACCGTGGCGGTCTCGGCCTCCTGCGCCTTCCTCACCCCGATCGGGCACAAGAACAACACCCTGATCATGGGTCCGGGCGGCTATCGCTTCGGCGACTACTGGCGCATGGGCCTGCCGCTGGAGATCCTGGTGATCGCCGTGTCCGTCCCGATGATCCTGCTGGTCTGGCCGCTGTAGGCAGCCGGCCTGTTCCGGTGCGATTGATCGCCGCCGGGCTTTGCTGTAGCGCTATGGGCAAGGCAGCGGAAGGAGCGCGCGTATGGGCGAGGACCCCCGGCATCCGATGGAGGGCGGTTGTACCTGCGGCGCGGTGCGCTATCGCCTGACCGCCCCGCCGCTCTTCGTGCACGGCTGTCACTGCTCCTGGTGCCAGCGCGAGACCGGCTCGGCCTTCGCCGTCAACATCCTGATCGAGGCCGCTGCGGTGGAGCTGCTTCAGGGGCAGCCGAAGCGGCATGTCCTGCCCTCCGCCAGCGGCCGCGGCCAGACCCTGTGGCGCTGTCCCGACTGCGGCATCACCCTGTGGAGCAACTACACCGGCGCCGGCGAGCGCATTCACTTCCTGCGCAGTGGCACCCTGGACCAGGGGGCCTCGATCGCGCCGGACGTCCACATCTACACCTCGACCAAGCGGCCCTGGGTCGTGCTGCCGGAGGGCGTGCCCGCCGTGCCGGAATACTACGACCCGCGTGCGCTCTGGCCGGCCGAGAGCAGGGCGCGTTTCAAGGCGGCGCGCGAGGGGCAGGCGTAGGCCCGTCGCCCGGCAGCCGGCAATCTCGTTCATCACAGGGAGTGAGGTCATGGCGATCGAAGGGGGACGGAAGGCCATTCTGGCGATCGACGGCGGCGGTATCCGCGGCCTGGTGCCGGCGCTGATCCTGGCAGAGCTGGAGCGGCGCTTGCAGGCTCGGGGCAAGACGGCGCCGTTGCACGCCTATTTCGACATGGTCGCCGGCACCTCGACCGGCGGCATCATCGCAGCCGGCCTGACCGCACCCGGCCGCAACGATCCGAGCAAACCGGCGATGAGCGCCGGCAGCCTGGTGAAGCTCTATCACGACGAGGGCGAGACCATCTTCGCCAAAGACCGCTTCCGCGGTCTGCGCGAGGCCTTCCGCCGACTCAACCCGGCGCCCCTGCTGCAGGAAAAGTACGATGCGGCCCCCCTGGAGGGCCTGCTGTCGCACCACCTGGGCGACGCGGTCCTGAGCGAAGCGCTCACCAACGTCGTCATCACCGCCTACGATATCGAGGCCAGACGCACCCACTTCATGCTCGGCGGCCCGGAGCTGGGTCAGGGGGCGGGCGACTTCTTCTTCAAGGACGCCGCGCGCGCCACCTCCGCGGCACCGACCTACTTCGAGCCGAAGCGGCTGAGTGACATCCGCACCGGCCGGGCGCATGTGCTGGTCGACGGTGGCGTCTTCGCCAATCAGCCCTCAATCTGCGCCTACGCCGAGGCCAGGGCGCTCTGGCCCGACGTCGAGATGGAGCTGCTGTCGCTCGGCACCGGCTACCAGACGCGGCGGTTCGACTACGACGACGCCAAGGATTGGGGGCCGTTGAACTGGATTTCACCGGGGCATGGCTCGCCGATCATCTCGATCCTGATGCACGGCCAGGCGCATAGCGCCAACTGGCAGATGGATCAGTTCCTGGGCAAGGCCTACACCCGGCTGGACGCGGCGATGATCCCGGGTTTGGGCAACGACGACATGGACGACGCCAGCGCGGAGAACCTGACGGAGCTGACGGCCCTGGCCAAACAGATCATCCACGGCAACAGCGCCGAGCTGGACGCCTGGGCCGACAAGCTGGTTGCAGTCTAGCAGGAGGTCGGATGCGCGGCCCGGTTGGGCAGATGGATTGTCTGTGTATCATTGCGAATGAACGCTCAGGATATACTTCGGTTCTCCTGCTACTAGCTGTTGGCAGAGGGTGCGCTAGTGGGCTTTGATGGAGGGGTATCAAGGCAGGGCGCAGTACTATGGCTAGTTACTTCGGTACCACCGGCGACGACACGCTGACCGGCAGCGATCTCGCGGACAGTATCTTTGGTCTCAGCGGATCGGACCGGCTCTATGGTCTGAGCGATGGGGATGGGCTCTTCGGCGGCAGTGGGAACGACAGCTACCTGCGCGGCGGCGATGGTGCTGACAGCCTCTACGGCGGGGACGGCAACGACACCTTCCTGCAGGGTGACAATCGTTTCAGCGGCCATAGCGGCGACGATACCCTCTTCGGCGGTGCCGGCGACGACACCAACCTGCTGGGGGAATACGGCGCCGATACCCTGTTCGGCGGCGACGGCTCCGACGCACGTTTGAACGGTGGGTCCGGTGACGACCGGATCTACGGCGGCAGCGGCATCGACGTCAGTCTGTCCGGGGAGGCCGGCAACGATCGGATCTACGGCGGCAGCGCCATCGACGTCTCGCTGGTCGGCTTCGACGGCGACGACCTGATCTTCGGCGATGCCGGGGGCGACGCCAAGGCCTATGGCGGCCGGGGAACGGACGGCCTCTACGGCGGGGACGACAACGACGGCAGCCTGTTCGGCGGCGATGGGAACGACAGCCTGTTCGGCGGCGCCGGCGACGACCGAAGCCTCGTCGGGGGCACCGATTCCGACAGCCTTTACGGCGGCAGCGGCAGCGATTCCAGGCTGTTCGGCGATGCGCCGACCCTGTTCGGCGTGGCCGGCGACGATATCGTCCGGGGCGGCAGCGGCGACGACTCGCTACTCTACGGTGACGGTGGCGCCGACGATCTCTTCGGCGGCAGGGGCAAGGACCTGCGCTTCTATGGTGGCTACGGCGACGACCGGGTCTATGGCGGCGGCGAGAGCGATGGCCGCTTCTACGGCGACGCGGGCAGCGATAGCTTGCTGGGCGACAGCGGCGGCGACCGGATCTTCCAGGGCGGATACGGGGACGACCTCCTCTACGGCGGCAGCGGCCTGGACTTGCTGTTTTACGGCGGCGAAGGGTTGGATGCGCTCTATGGCGGCGCTGGTGACGACCTGGGCTTCTTCGGCGACAGCGGCGATGACCGGCTCTATGGCGGGGCCGGCGACGATACCCTCTTCTACGGCAGCGAGGGTGTGGACAGCCTGTTTGGCGGCAGTGGTGCCGACCGGGGGCTCTACGGCGACCTGGGCGACGACGATGTCAGGGGCGACAGCGGCAGCGACGGACTCTTCGGCGGCTCTGGCGATGACGCCCTGCGCGGCCAGGACGGGGCCGATGTCCTGGCCGGCGACAGTGGCCGCGATACCCTCTTCGGCGATGCCGGCGACGATAGGGCCTACGGCGGGGATGGCAACGACCGCCTGGGCGGCGGAACCGGCAGCGATACGCTCTATGCCGGGATCGGCTCGGACCGGCTGAACGGTGGCAGTGGCGTGGATACGGCATCGGGAGGACAGGCCAACGACACCTTCATCGTCGATACTGCAGCCGACGTGGTACGCGAGACCGCGGCCGGTGGCGCGGAGGACGTTCTGCGCTCCAACGCCCAGGCCTATACCCTAGCCGGTGGTCCGGAGGGCCACGTCGAACGCGCCAACATCAACAACGGTATCGGCGACGCCAGCCTGCGCGGCAACGAGTTCGATAACACCCTGGTCGGGAACAGCGGCGACAACCTGCTGTTCGGCCGTGACGGCAACGACATCCTGACCGGCCGCGGCGGCAGTGACACCGCTGTCGGTGCCTTGGGCGACGATACCTTCGTGGTGGACACGGCGACAGACCAGGTGCGCGACAAGTCCGGCGAGGGCAGCGATCTGGTTCGGGCCGAGGTCGATTACACCCTGCCCGGCGGCGGCCCGAACGACTTCATCGAGTCCCTCCGCATGCAGGGCGGGAAAGGCGACATCGACGGCGCCGGCAACGGGCTGGACAATGGGATCGAGGGCAACACGGGCGCCAACGACCTGCGCGGGCGCGGCGGCGACGATCTAGTGGAGGGCAACCTGGGCGACGACACCTTGGACGGTGGCGCTGGTGACGACAGCCTCTACGGCGGTGGGGGTGATGACACTTTGCTGATGAACTCCGGCGACGTTGCCTTCAGCGGCTCCGGCAAGGATACCTTCTTCTTCGACGGCGAAAGCCTGGGCAACGCCGGTTCCGGTGGGCCGGAGATCATGGATTTCGCCGGCTTGCTGGTGAACGACGGCAAGGGACACGACCATCTGGTCTACGCCACGGGTCTCGAGGTCGGGACCTTCGCCTATGTCGGCGCGGCTGCCTTCTCGGCCAGCGGCAATTCCGAGGCGCGTTTCGCCGGTTCGGAGCAGATCCAGGTCGACCAGGACGGCGACGGCAGCGCCGATCAGGCCTTTCGGATCACCGGCGTCACCGCGGCCAACCTGCTGACCGCAGCCGACTTCATCTGGCTCTAAGCAGGCAAAGACCCGCCGAGGGTCCTGAGGGACGGAACTCTGTGCTAGACTGCTCGCCGAGAGAGGCAGCACAGGCGTAAGGACGATGGGCATCTATCTGGGTGTCCAAGGAGACGACGTGCTGACCGGGAGCCTGTTCCCGGACATCATGTTCGGGCAGAGCGGATCCGACCGTCTCTACGGGCTTGGCAGCAGCGACAGCCTCTTTGGCGGATCAGGCGACGATACCTCCCTACTTGGGGGCGGCGGCGGCGATCGGATCTTCGGTGGACCGGGCGAGGACTTTCGCCTCTTCGGTGGCACCGGGGACGACTCGCTCTACGGCGACAGCGGCGAGGATCGCTTCCTCTTCGGCGCCACCGGCCAGGACCGGCTGTCCGGCGGCTCCGGCGGCGACATGGTCCTCTATGGTGGCGCGCAAGACGACTGGATCTTTGGCGACGGCGCCGACGACAGCCTGCTCTTCGGCGTCACCGGCAACGACCGGATCTACGGCGGGTCCGGTGCGGACTGGCTTCTCTTCGGGGATGCGGGAGAGGACCTCGTCTACGGCGGCTCGGGAAAGGACACCTACCTGCAGGGGGGCGAGGACGACGACGGCCTCTTCGGCGGGGCTGCGGCCGACACCAGCTTGCTGGGCGGTCTCGATGCCGACAGTCTCTTCGGCGGCGCGGGCGGCGATTCCTGGCTGGACGGCGGTTCCGGCGCTGACCGCATCTATGGCGACGGCGGCAGCGACAGCCGGCTCTCCGGTGGATCGGGCGACGACAGCGTCCTCGGGGGCAAGGGGACGGACAGTGGCCTCTTCGGCGATATTGGTCGTGACGAGATCTTCGGCGGCGCAGGCGACGACATCTCTCTCTATGGTGGCCGCGGCCCGGATCGCCTGTTCGGCGGATCGGGTGTCGATCGGGTGGTCTTCGGCGGCTCCGGCGCCGACCGCATCTACGGTGGCTCGGGACAGGACTTCGGGCTGGGTGCGAACGGTGCGGACAGCGTTTTCGGCGACGACGGCAACGACATTGTCAGCGGCGGGTCGGGGGATGATCTGATCTACGGCGGCGGCGGACGCGATTTCGGCATGGGCGACAGCGGAGCGGACAGCCTCTTCGGCGGCGACGGCGACGACTACCACCTGCGTGGCGTGGCCGGCGATGACCTGGTGGCGGGCGGCTCGGGCGACGACCATCTACGCGGCAACAGTGGCAGTGACCGGCTCTTCGGTGGCTCAGGTGCGGATACCGCACTCGGCGACAGTGGCGACGACGTCGTGCGCGGCGAGGCTGGCGACGACCTCTTGTCCGGCGGCGAGGGGAGTGACACCCTTTTCGGCATCGAGGGACTCGACCGGGTCTACGGCGGTGACGGCAACGACCGCCTGGGCGGTGGCTCGGGCACGGACCTGCTCTATGCCGGCACCGGCTCGGACCGTTTGAATGGCGGCAGCGGTGTCGACACGGCCGCTGGTGGCAGAGCCAACGACACCTTCATCGTGGACACCGCGGCCGACGTCGTCCGCGAGACCGCTGCGGGTGGTGCCGAGGACGTCCTCCGATCCGACGCAGAGGCCTACACCCTTGCCGGCGGACCCGAGGGCCATGTCGAGCGGGCCAACATTAACGAGGGGATCGGCGACGCTGGCCTGCGCGGCAATACCTTCGACAACACCCTGCTGGGCAACAGCGCAAGCGACCTTCTGCAGGGTGAGGAGGGGAGCGACATCCTGAACGGCCGCGACGGCAGCGACAGCCTGATCGGCGGCCTGGGCGACGATACCTTCGTTGTGGACACCCTCGGCGACCGGCTCTGGGAAAGCTCCGGCCAGGGCAACGACTTGGTGCGTGCCGAGGTGGACTTCACCTTGCCGGGCGGTGCCGATGGCTTCCTGGAGGGCCTGCGCATGCAGGGCGGGATGGGTGATCTCGACGGGGCCGGCAATGGCCTGGACAACAGGATCGAGGGGAACACCGGCGCCAACCGCTTGCGCGGGCGTGGCGGCGACGACGAGGTGGCGGGCAAGCTGGGCGACGACGTTCTCGAGGGCGGCGCCGGGGACGACCGTCTCGAGGGCGGCAGTGGCAACGACAGTCTGTTGATGAACGACGGCGACACCGCTTTTGGCGGCTCTGGGAAGGACAACTTCCTCTTCGACGGCAGCAGTCTCGGCACGTCGGGCTCGGGCGATCCCATCTTGCGCGACTTCGCGGGGCAGGTGGTGAACGGGGGCTTCGGCGAGGACAGGCTGGTCTTTGCCAGCGGCCTGGAGAGCGGCAGTTTCGCCTACATCGGCGCGGCCGCCTTCTCGGCAGGCGGCAACTCGGAGGCCCGCTATGCCGGCACCCGCCAGATTCAGGTGGATCAGAACGGCGACGGAGTTGCCGATCAGGCATTTCTGGTTGACGGCGTCACCGCCGCAGGCCTGCTGACCGCGACCGATTTCCTCTGGTTGTAGTCTCGGTAAGGAGGCTTGGTCGATCCTCCCTGACCTGGCTGGGCAATCACATCTCAACCGAGCCGGCGGTCGTCGCCCCAGGCTCCGGGCTGCTGCCTCCACCGGAGCGAAAGTCTGCGCAACGAAGGTATGACCCGAACAGAGCTTCACCCGCACCATGGATACCGGCCTTTCGTCAATCGTTCGGCGTCGATGGTTTGACCTGTCTTGACTTCGCAAGGGTCTCCGTTTGCGTCCTCTGGTTCGTATTGCACAGGATAGAAAGTGTAATAAAAAGTACTGTACTGAAGTACCGTTCTTATGATCAACAAATCGTTGTGAGTGTATGAATATTGAATTCATAAAAAAATTCTTTATCCTTGGGGAACTGCCAGAGAAGAGAGATAGACGTAAAAAGTGAGAAAATGTGATGGCTGTTCTCTTTGGATTCGGAAGCCTTGACGACTCGATCTTAGGCACCAGCGTGACGGACTCGATCTTCGGGTTGTCCGGCGATGATCGGCTTTACGGGCTCACCCCCAGCGACAAGCTCTTCGGAGACAGCGGCGATGATTCGCTCTTCGGAGGAAGTGGACCCGACGATACACTCTCCGGTGGGGAGGGCGACGACAGCGTTTTTGGCGGCGAGGGGGACGACTACTTCCTCTTGGGAGGCAGCGGTTCGGACGGCCTCTTCGGAGGCAGCGGCGATGACGCCTTTCTTTTTGGAGGAAGCGGCAAGGATAGCATCCAGGGTGGCGACGGGAACGATCTCTTTTTCTACGGCGGCCCGGGTAATGACTGGCTCTCTGGCGAAACCGGGTCTGACAGTTCTTTCTATGGTGGGCCGGGTATCGACACACTGAGCGGTGGTTCGGGCGACGATCGGCAATTCTTCGGCGGCTCGGGTGACGACAGCCTCTTCGGAGGAGACGGGGTAGATTACATCTTTCTCGGGGACAGTGGCGCAGACAGAATATTCGGTGGCGAGGGCTCTGATTACGCTCTTAGAGGACAAGATGGAGACGACCGCTTGTACGGCGGTAGCGGCTATGATGGTTTCATGAGAGGCGACTCCGGCCGGGACCGCCTCTTCGGAGGTAGCGGCGACGACGCCAACCTTCAGGGAGCAAGCGGCCAGGATAGCATCGAGGGCGGCGACGGGAATGACAGCGCCTTTTATGGCGGCCCGGGAAATGACCTGATCTACGGCGGGTCTGGCGACGACCAAGTGCTGTACGGTGGAGGTGGTGACGACAGCCTTTTTGCCGACGAGGGTTTCGACGTCTTGCTCTTGGGAGGCAGCGGTTCCGATAGCCTCTTCGGAGGAGACGGGAAAGATTCGTTCTTTTACGGGGATAGCGGCGCGGACCAGATCCACGGTGACGAGGGCAATGATCTCAATCTTTTCGGCGGTGATGCAGACGACCGTTTGTACGGCGGCGGCGGCGCCGATACCTTGCTGGCGGGGAATGCTGGAAACGACCAGATCCGCGGTGGCGAAGGCGATGATCTCAATCTTTTCGGCGGCTCCGGCACGGACCGCTTGCGGGGCGAGGCGGGCAACGACCTGCTGTACGGCGACAGCGGCGTCGATACCCTCTTTGGAGCTGACGACAACGATGTTGCCTTCGGTGGGGACGGAAACGACCGGCTAGGCGGTGGCTCAGGCGTCGACACGCTCTTCGCTGGCATAGGCAGCGACCGGCTGAACGGCGGCAGCGGGGTGGATACGGCTTCCGGCGGCCGCGCCAACGACACCTTCATCGTCGATACGGCAGCCGACGTGGTGCGCGAGACGGCAATGGGTGGGGCGGAGGACGTGCTGCGCTCGGACGCTGGCGCCTACACGCTGGCCGGCGGGGCCGAGGGTCATGTCGAGCGGGCCAACATCAACGAGCAGGCGGGCGCAGCCAGCCTGATTGGCAACTCCAGCGCCAACACCCTGGTCGGGAACTCCTTGGCCAACGTGCTCCAGGGCATGAGCGGCGACGACATCCTGAACGGGCGCTCGGCCGGGGACACCGCCTTCGGCGGTCTGGGCGACGATACCTTCGTGGTGGATACGACGACGGACCTAGTGCGCGAGAAGGCTGGCGAGGGCACGGACCTGGTGCGCGCGGAGACCGATTTCACCCTACCGGACGGGTCAGCCAATGCCTTCGTCGAAAACCTGCGGATGCAGGGAGGCAAGGGGGACATCGACGGCACCGGCAACAGCCTGGACAACGCCATCGAGGGCAACACCAGCGCGAACGTCCTGCGTGGCCTGGACGGTGCCGATTCGATGGAGGCCGGCGACGGGGACGACCGCCTCTTTGGCGGCAGCGGCGGCGACCGCATGGAGGGCGAGAGCGGTGCCGATCGTATCCAGATGGGCTCCGGCGACATCGTCTTCGGCGGCTCCGGCAAGGACGAGTTCCGCTTCAACGGCGATTCGCTGGGCAACGGCGGCTCCGGCGGCCCGGTGGTGCGCGACTTCGATGGCGAACTGGTCAACGATGGCTTCGGCGGCGACAAGCTGGTCTACCGCTCAGGTCTCGAGGTCGGCAGCTTCACCTACATCGAAGCGGCCGCCTTCTCCGGCGGCGGCAACTCGGAGGCCCGCTATGCCGGCACGCGCCAGATCCAGGTGGATCAGGACGGCGACGGGGTAGTCGACCAGGCTTTCTTGGTCGACGGCATCACCGCCGCAGGCCTGCTGACCGCGATCGACTTTGTCTGGCTCTGAGGAGCGTCAGGCCCGGCGGCGTCGGCGCTGCGGGCGCTGCTGCTGGCCTTCCTCCTCCTCGTCGAAGAGGGCGGCGAGCTGCTCCATCATGGTGCCGCCGAGCTGCTCGGCATCGACGATGGTGACGGCCCGGCGATAGTAGCGGGTGACGTCGTGGCCGATGCCGATGGCGATCAGTTCCACCGGGCTGCGGGTCTCGATCATCTCGATGACCTCGCGCAGGTGGCGCTCCAGGTAGTTGCCGGCGTTGACCGAGAGGGTGGAATCGTCCACCGGCGCGCCGTCGGAGATCACCATCAGGATGCGGCGCTGCTCCGGCCGCGCGATCAGGCGGTTGTGGGCCCAGAGCAAGGCCTCGCCATCGATGTTCTCCTTGAGGATGCCCTCGCGCAGCATCAGGCCCAGGTTCTTGCGTGCGCGCCGCCAGGGGGCGTCGGCCTCCTTGTAGACGATGTGGCGCAGGTCGTTGAGGCGGCCCGGATGCGAGGGCTTGCCGGCCGCGATCCACTTCTCGCGCGACTGGCCGCCCTTCCACATGCGGGTGGTGAAGCCCAGGATCTCGACCTTCACCGCACAGCGCTCCAGGGTGCGGGCCAGGATGTCGGCGCTCATCGCCGCCACGCTGATCGGCCGGCCGCGCATCGAGCCGGAGTTGTCGATCAAGAGGCTCACCACGGTGTCGCGGAAGTCGATGTCGGACTCGCGCTTGAAGGACAGCGACTGGGTCGGGTTGGCGACGATGCGGGCCAGCCGCGCGGTGTCGAGTATGCCCTCTTCCAGGTTGAACTCCCAGGCGCGGGTCTGCTTGGCCATCAGGCGGCGTTGCATGCGGTTGGCCAGGCGCGCGATCACGCCCTGCAGGTGCGCCAACTGCTGGTCCAGCATCATGCGCAGGCGGCTGAGCTCGTCCGGATCGCAGAGGTCCTGGGCCAGCACCACCTCATCGAAATCGGTGGTGTAGGCGGTGTAGATGTCGCCGGGCCGAACGTTCGAGAGGTCGTCGTTCTGTGGCGGGCGACCCGGACGGCCGGGATCTTCCTCGCCGGCGCCGGCGGTCATCTCGCCCTCGGCCTCGGCGCTGGCCTCCTCGCCGCCGTCGGCCTCGGCCGCCTCGACCTCCTGCCCCTCCATGCTGGCCTGGGCCTCGCCAGCCTCCTGCTCACCGCCCTGGCTCTCGGCCGGGGAGTCCTGGCTGTCCTGCTGCTCGCTGTCGCCCTCGGACTCGTCGGCCTCCGATTCCTCGATCATGTCCTCCAGCTCGAGGTGCTGGATCAAGCGCCGGGCGATCTGGGCGAAGTCCTTCTGGTCTTTCAGATGGTCGCCGAGCTCGGAGATGTCCTGGAGGATCTTGGGGTCCAGCAGCGGGCGCCAGAGATCGGCCACGTGCTGGGCCGAGGGCGGCAGGCTGCGGCCGGTGAGCTGCTGGCGCACCACCGCGCGGAGCGCCTCGGAGATCGGGGCGTCGGAGGCGTCAGCGATGCGGTTGAAGCCGCGCGAGCGATAGTGCTCCTCCATCGCCGCGTCCAGGTTCATCGCCATGCCGGCCATGGCGCTGCTGCCCAGGGCCTCGCAGCGGGCCTGCTCGACCACGTCGAAGACCTCGCGCGCGATCGGGTCGTGCGGGCGGTTGCCGGCGTGGAGCTTCTGGTCGTGGTGGCGCAGCCGCAGTGCCGAGGAATCGGCCTGCCCGCGGGCACGCAGCACCTCCTCGTGCGGCAGGTCGCGCGGCGGCGGGCTCAGCTTCACCTCGTCGCCGACGACGCCTTGACCGGAAGGATGAAAGGCCACGGTGATGTCCGGCTTGCGGGCAACCGCCCGCACCGTCGCCGCTGTCGTCCGCTTGAAGCGCTCGAGGGGATTCTCGCGATCGTGCATCTATCCGGGCCTGTTCGGCAGTCTGTTAGGAAATGACGGTGCGCACGCCGGTCTCGGCCAGCTCGGTCCCGAAGCAGCGCTGGAAGTACTCGGCCACGATCGGGCGCTCGGTCTCGTCGCACTTGTTCAGGAAGGTCACCCGGAAGGCGAAGTTGAGATCCTGGAAGATCTCCGCGTTCTCGGCCCAGGTGATGCAGGTCCGCGGGCTCATCACGGTCGAGAGGTCGCCGTTGATGAAGCCGGAGCGGGTGAGGTCGGCCAGCGCCACCATGGCCGAGATCTTCTCGCGGCCTTCCTTGGTGTCGTAGCTGGGGCACTTGGCCAGCACGATGTTGGTCTCGTCGTCGTGCGGCAGGTAGTTCAGGGTCGCGACGATGTTCCAGCGGTCCATCTGGCCCTGGTTGATCTGCTGGGTGCCGTGATAGAGGCCGGTGGTGTCGCCCAGGCCCACGGTGTTCGAGGTGGCGAACAGCCGGAAGGCCGGATGCGGGCGGATCACCCGGTTCTGGTCCAGGAGGGTGAGGCGGCCGGAGGCCTCGAGCACGCGCTGGATCACGAACATGACGTCCGGGCGGCCGGCGTCGTACTCGTCGAACACCACGCCGACCGGGCGCTGCAGCGCCCAGGGCAGCAGGCCTTCGCGGAACTCGGTCACCTGCTGGCCGTCGCGGAGCACGATGGCGTCCTTGCCGACCAGGTCGATGCGGCTGACGTGGCTGTCCAGGTTGATGCGCACCAGCGGCCAGTTCAGCCGGGCGGCGACCTGCTCGATGTGCGTCGATTTGCCTGTGCCGTGATAGCCCTGGATCATCACGCGACGGTTGTGGGCAAAACCTGCAAGGATCGTCATGGTCGTGTCATGATCGAAGCGATAGGCCTCGTCCAGCGGCGGAACGTAGTCGTTGCGCTCGGCGAAGGCGGGGACTTCCATATCGCTGTCGAGCCCGAAGGTCTGACGGACGCTCAGCGTGATATCGGGCTGCATGCTGGGCGGCAGGTTGTCTTGCACCATGGAGTCGCTGGGCATCGGTCGGCTGTTCCTTCTCTATCGCAATCGTCAGGCCTGCTCTTCCCGGACGGCAGAGCGGGCGTGGGGCGCCATTCAAAACCGCTGAGGCGCCCTGGTGCCCTTCGTTCAGGCGGTGTGGCTGTAAGCTGTCTTCAAAGTGCTATAGGCCCGGTTCACTTCCTTCAAGCGTTCTTCGGCCTGGCGGTCGCCGCCGTTGGCGTCGGGATGAAGCAGCTTGACCAGTGATTTATAGCGGGCCTTGATCTCCGAAAAGGGGCTGTGGAGCGGAAGCTCCAACACCCCGAGGGCCGCTTCTTCCGGACTAACCGGCCGGGGAGGCGGCTTTTTCTGGGTCTGCTGACCCAGCAGATCGAGCGGGTCGTGGATTGGCATGCCGGAGCCCAGCGGCCAGGAGGGCCGATGCCAGGTCTGATCTGCACGCATATGAGCTTCGATCTCTGCGGAGGTCATCCCCTTGTAGTAGTCCCACTGCGCGTTGTAGGCCCTGACGTGCTCAAGACAGAACCAGTAGTAGCGGTCGAGCTGGCTGCGCGAGACCGGTGCACGGAACTCCCCCGCCTCCACGCACCCGCGGTGCATGCAGCGTCGCGGCGCCGGTTGGCCGCTGTCGAACGGGGCCCGCAAGGGGTCTGGTGGGATGCCTCTGCGCATGCATCGCAGTATGGGTGGAGCAAGGCAGCGAGACAAGCGGGCCATGGGGGCTTTTGCCGGCTCGGAGCGGGCGGAAGCGAGACCGGTGAAAGACTGCGATTCCTTGCCCCTTGACGCCGCGCGCCGCGGCGGCTGAGAGGGGTGGGGGCGCCACTCAGGAAAGAGCAAGGAGAGAGCCCGTGAGCGTAGCCGGCACCATCGAGACCAAGCTGAGGGCGGCCTTCCAGCCGACGCAACTGGTGATCGAGGACCAGTCCCACTTGCATGCCGGTCATGCCGGCCACAACCCGGCCGGCGAGAGCCACTTCCGAGTCGTGCTGGTGAGTGATGCCTTCACCGGTCTCGGCAGGGTGGCCCGGCAGCGGGCGGTCTATGCGGTGCTGGCGGAGGAGTTGAGGGGCCGCGTGCACGCGCTCAGCTTGGAACTCCGCACGCCGGACGAGGCTGCCTGAGGGTCAGCCGCGAGTCTCGGCGCAGCGGCGCTGCACGAGGCGCAGCAGCGGGCGCAGCTCACCGGGATCAATCGAGAGCTGCTCCAGGTGCCTGACCGTGTTGCCGAGGTACTCCGAGCAGGGGCCGCGCTTTCCGGCCGCATCGGCGATCAGAGTCGCCGTTGCCTCCAGGCTGAGGCGCCCGGTGTACTGGATGTGGCGCCGATCGACCACGAAGGCGAGACCGTGCACCTTGCCCACCGAAGTCTCCAGGTCGACCAGGCGCGGGCGGTAGACCCGGGTCGTCATCTCGCGCTCGTGCAGGTAGTCCAGCACCGCCTCGCTCTCGTTGGAGGTCACGTGGAAGGCCATGCCGCGGCAGGAGCCGCCGCGATCCAGCCCCAGGACTAGGCCGGGGCACTCGGGCGTGCCGCGGTAGTTGTGCGACCAGATACAGAAGCGGCGGTGATAGCCGCGCAGCAGGGCGGGGCGCATCTCGGTGTGCGCAAAGCCGGGATTCCACATCAGCGAGCCATAGCCGAAGACCCAGAAATCGCGCCCCAGTCTGCAGGGGACGAGCTGCTTCAGGCAGGGGAGGTCGCGGCACTCCGCGATCAGCTTCTCGTGGTCGAAACGCCTGCTGTCAGGGTTTCCTGGAACGAGCTCTCGGCCCATGCTCTTGCGCGGCCCCTCTCTCTTGCGCGGTGGCGACGTCATCAAAGATAGGCCAATACCGCAGCGCACAAAAGAGGGCCTTGGGTCACACGAGCCTTGGCCTGGAGGCAAGAGAGCCTGCGCGACCGACCTGAGGATTTCTCGCTCGAGCGCTTACAAGCGCGCCCCGGGCGCACCATCTGCTGTGTTGTGGCTGCTGTAGGGGGCCTGTCCGGCGGTAGCCGTAGAGTTGGGAGGACTCTGGTCTCAGTCAGACTGACAAGGACTCGAACGATGAGCCTCAGAATCAACGACACCGCCCCTGACTTCACCGCCGAGACCACCGAGGGGAAGATCAGCTTCCACCAGTGGCTGGGCGATTCCTGGGGCGTGCTCTTTTCCCACCCCAAGGACTACACCCCGGTCTGCACGACCGAGTTGGGCTACATGGCCCGCATCAAGCCGGAATTCGACAAGCGCAACGTCAAGGTCATCGGGCTTTCCGTCGATCCGGTGGAGAACCACACCGGCTGGTCGGCCGATATCGAAGAGACGCAGGGCTACGCCCCCAACTATCCGATGATCGGCGACACCGACCTCAAGGTCTCGAAACTCTACGGCATGTTGCCGGCAAGCGAAGATGACAGCGCAGAGGGACGCACCGCGGCCGACAACGCGACGGTGCGCAACGTCTTCGTCATCGGACCGGACAAGAAGATCAAGCTGATCATCGTCTATCCCATGAGCACCGGACGCAATTTCGACGAGGTCCTGCGCGTCATCGACTCGCTGCAGCTCACCGCCAAGCACAAGGTGGCGACCCCGGTGAACTGGCATGAGGGCGAGGACGTGATCATCGTCCCGGCGCTTAGCGACGAGGAGGCCGCCAAAGCCTTCCCGGATGGCTGGAACACGCTCAAGCCCTACCTCAGGGTCGTCAAGCAGCCGAGCTAGGAGGCTGTCCTGAAAGCGGGCTCGTATCGGCACAGTCAATCCAGCCGCCCTGAAACAAAGCCGGGGCGGCCAGCATGCAAGTCGCAGGCACGAACATGCTCGATACTGCCGCCTCAGACGGCGAACGAGACCGCATCGCCAGTTGTTATGCGTCACTGAAGTGTGCCGAGCATGTTACTTGATTGTTATAGTTGAACTTGTCTGCAGGCGCTGGCGTTGGGCCGCGTAAGGACCTTGGGTGGCGACGCTGCTCTAGGCTAGTCTTAGCTAGCTCAGGGGTGCTGTGCATGCAAAGACGCCTTGCCGCAATTCTCGCAGCCGATGTCGTGGGCTACTCGAGGCTCATGGGCGAGGACGAGGCTGGCGTCCTGAATGAGCTGCAGCACCTCCGCAAGGAAGTCTTCGACCCGCTGATCGTTGCGCACGACGGGCGTATCGTGAAGCTGATGGGCGATGGCGCGTTGGTCGAGTTCGCCAGCGTGGTGGAGGCGGTCACCTGCGCGGCCGAGGTGCAAAGGGCGATGGCCGAGAGGCGGGCCCGGGGTTCGGCCTTGCAACTTCGTATCGGCATCAATCTGGGCGATGTCATCGTCGAGCGCGAAGGCGGGGATGAGGATCTCTATGGCGACGGCGTCAATGTCGCCGCGCGGCTGGAGGGCGAGGCGGACCCGGGCGGGATCTGCGTGTCGCGGACCGTGGTGGAACAGGCCGCGGGCAAGACGGATGTCACTTTCGAGCCGATGGGGGCGCTGACCCTCAAGAACATCGCCGAACCGGTAGAGGCATTCCGGGTGAAGCTTGACGGCCCGGCCTCGGTCGGGAAGGTGCTATCTCGCCCTCGATGGCAGCGCTGGCTTCCCGCTGGTGCAGTCGCGATCCTGGTCGTGATCACCGCGCTTCTGTGGATCGCCAATCCCTATACCGATCCATTCGACGAGGAGGAGGCGCTGGCTCGTCCAAGCGGCCCGACCATCGCTGTGATGCCCTTCGAAAACCTGAGTGGCGATCCCACGCAGGACTATCTCTCCGATGGGATCAGCGAGGACCTCGCCGTCGAACTCGGGCGTTTCAGGGACCTCAATGTTCTCTCGCGGCAGTCGACTTCGGCCAATCGCAGCCAGGCGATGGACCTGCGCGATGTAGGCAAGGCGCTTGGGGCCGACTATGTGCTGGAAGGAACCGTCCGCCGAAACGGTGACCGCCTCCGCGTCACCGGTCGCCTTAGCGATGCCGTCACGGGTGCTCAAGTCTGGTCGGAAGCCTTCGATGAATCGCTGAGCGCGCAAAACATCTTCGATGTCCAGATCCGCATCACCGAAAAGGTCGCCTCGGCGGTGGGTGACTCCGACGGCGCAATCAAGCGCATCGATGCCAGGCGGGCGCGAACCAAGCCGCCCGATCAGCTCTCCTCTTACGAGTGTTCGGTGTATCGCGTCGGATTCTTCGACACGCGGGAATTGCAGGAACACATCCGTGGCTGCATTCTCCGTGTCGTGGAGCAGGAACCGGGCTATTGGCGCGGATGGGCACAGCTTGCCGACGCGCTGCGGACCGACGTGATGCTCTTTACCAACTACTACGAGGGCAGCCATGCCGAAAAGCTGGAACGTGCCCTGACGGCGGCAAGGAAAGCGGTTGCGCTCAATCCCGAAGCGCCGCGCGCACACTATGCTCTGGGCCAGGTCTTCCTCTTGATGGGCGATCGCAAGGGCTTCTATGCGGCTGCCGAGAACGCCTTGGCGCTCGGCGGTGACCGCCGGGTCGAGGGTCAGATCGGCTACTGGTTCGTCTGGACCGGGCGCCTCGAACTGGGCGCGGCCCTGCTGCGCCGCGCAATCGATCTCAACCCCGGCCTGGTTCGGGAAACCTGGTACCGAGGCATGGCCAACTACCATTTCATGAAGGGCGACTACGAGGCGGCGCTGGCAGAGTTCCGCAGGGGCGCTCAGCCGCACTATTGGTGGTCGGTTGCACTGGAGCTTGCCATCCTGACCAAGCTGGGGCGAGAGCGGGAGGCCGGCGCGGCGCGCGATCGGCTCTATGCCTTGCGCCCGGGCATCAAGATCGCCGACATCGTCTGGCTGTTTCGTCGCTTCCAGCGACCGGATGGGCTGAGCGCCGCGTATGTCGAAGCCTTTCGTGAAGCAGGCATTCCCGAAGGAAGCTACCGGCCGCTTGACCTCGATGACGTCGGCGACGGCGGATAGAAAGGGAGGACTGCGGCCTGACGAGACCGGACGTCGATCCGTGGCGATTGATCAACGACAGGGACAACCTCAGCCCTTTCTCTCGCGACTTACTTCAGTTCGTCGATGAGGTCAGCGGTCGTCACCTGCCGGCAGTAGCCCTTGATCGCGCGCAGCGAGGTGTCGTGGCGCTCCTGGGTGATGGTCGCGCAGGCGTCGGTCACCAGGGTTACCAGATAGCCGAGGTCGCAGGCATCGCGGATCGCCGACTCGACGCACTGGTCGGTCAGCAGGCCGGCTAGGACGAGCTGGCGGACCCCCAGGTTGCGCAGGATGTAGTCGATGTGGGTCGAGATGAAGACCGAGGAGGAGGTCTTGGGTAGGACGATCTCGTCCTCCAGGGGGGCGATCTCGTCGATCACCTTGCCGTCCCAGCTTCCCTTGGGGACGTTGAAGCCGGTGATCTTGTAGTCGAGACTGCGGTCGCGGCCGTCCTTGGTCAGACTCTCGATGGTGGTGTAGAGCACCTCGATCCCGGCGGCGCGGCAGGCCCGCTGCAGCGCCTGCATGTTGGGGATCGTCTTCGCCTGCAGCAGGCGGAAGTGCCAGCCGTACTTCTCTTCGACCGCCTCCGGATCCATGCCGGCGTACTCACCGCCCTTGGCCGTCACGTTGTAGTTCTGTACGTCGATGAACAGCAGGGCGGACTGGCTGGGATCCAGCGCAATCTCTCGGGTCGTCGGGTCGCTCATGGCGTTGGGCATAAAGTCGGGTCCTCGATGAGGGATTTGAAGCAGTCGGCCAGCAGGGCGGCCCAGGTCTCCACCCCCGCCGCATGGTCGATCTGATCGTTGCGGATCTCGATCAGGACATGCGGCAGGCCGCGTTTCTCGCCATGGGTGGGAATGGTGTAGTCGCTGAGGTCGGAGACGCGGTAGGGCTCGTTGAAGGCGGCCACCAGGCCCGGCCGGCGCGCGAGAAGCGCCCGCATCAGCGCGTGCGCGGCGCGGTCGTCGCGATTGTACAGCAGCCCGACCTCCCAGGGCCGCTGAAAGCCCTGCATCACCGGGGTGAAGCTGTGCATGTCGGCCAGCAGGCGCGGCCGGTGCCGATCGATCCTGGTCGCGATCGCGGCCTCGAAGGGGCGGAAGATCTCCTCGACGCGGGCGCTGCGCTGGGCCTCCGGGATGTCGTGGTTGGCCGGAATCTCGGTCCCGTCGCTGACTCGTGGCATGGAGGCGGCGACCTCCGGCGGGCGGTTGCAGTCGATCACCAGGCGGCTGTAGCGCTGCAGCACCGCCGGCGCCGAGAGCAGGGCGGCGACCCGGCGGGTCACCGCCGCCGCGCCGATGTCCCAGGCGATGTGGCGCTGCATCTCGGCCGCGGCGATGCCGAGGTCGCCGAGCGCGGTCGGGATCGCCTGGCCGGCGTGCTCGCAGACCAGCAGAAGGTCCGAATCGGGCGCGCCGTCGAGCGCTTCGACCGGGTCCGGATCCCCGGGGCTCAGCAGGGTGGAAGAGGAGTCGCTTGCCATGATGGCGAGACACTAGCGGGCCTCGATGGCCAAGAGAAGCCAGCTTGCGTCGCGGCGGTGAAGCGGCGATCTTGTCCCCCGTCGGATCTGGGGAGAACAGCAAGCGTGATACGAGAGGAACTCGTCTTCGTCGGGGCGCCCGACATCGCCGGGCGGCTGCGCGGCAAGGCCTTTCCGCTGGTCGATCTCGAGCAGCGGCTGAAGCGGGGCCTGGGCTGGACCCCGACCAACGTGCAGATCACCTGCTTCGACCTGATCGCTGAGACCCCCTTCGGCCCGTTGGGCGACCTGATCATGCGCCCCGACCCGGCCGCCGAATCGCGGGTCGAGTTCGGCGACGGCGGCCCGGCGGACCACCTCTTCCTCGGCGATATCCTGGAGCTGGACGGTAGCCCCTGGTTCTGCTGCACCCGCAGCCTGCTGCGCGGCGCGCTGGAGCGGCTGAAGCGGGTCGCCGGCCTCGACCTGCTGATGGCCTTCGAGCATGAGTTCCACCTCA
This sequence comes from Rhodospirillaceae bacterium N.6G, assembly GCA_046233115.1. Taxonomy (GTDB): domain Bacteria; phylum Pseudomonadota; class Alphaproteobacteria; order Kiloniellales; family JACOMY01; genus JACOMY01. Next base: position 266,370 of record JBJXHM010000008.1, read on the forward strand.
AGGGCGCGGCCCGGCCGCACGGCGATGCCTACAGCCTGGGCGGCTTCCGTGCGCAGGCGGCCTTCTGCGAGACCGTGGTGGCGGCGCTCAGGACCGGCGGGCTGAAGCCCGACACCATCATGAAGGAGTACGGCGCCGACCAGTACGAGGTGACGGTGGCGCCGGCACGCGGTCTGAGGGCGGCAGACGAAGCCTCGATCCTGCGCGAGATCGTGCGCAGCACCGCCCACCGCTTGGGGGACGAGGCGAGCTTCACGCCGCTGCGTAGCCCGGCCGGCGTCGGTAACGGCGTGCACATCCATATGAGCTTCCTCGACGGCGAGGGCCATCCGGCGACCTACGATCCGGCCGGCCCGCATGGCATGGCCGAGGTCACCGGCGCCTTCATCGCCGGTATCCTGAAGTACCTGGGCGCGATCGTAGCGCTGACCGCACCCTCGGTGGTCTCCTACACCCGGCTCACCCCGCATCGCTGGAGTGCCGCCTTTAACAACCTCGGCGCCCAGGACCGCGAGGCGGCGGTTCGGCTTTGCCCCACCACCGGCAAGGACCCGGAGACCATCGCCCGGCAGTACAATTTCGAGTACCGGGCCTGTGACGCGGCGGCCTCGCCGCACCTGGCGCTCGCCGCCATCATCCATGCCGGGGTGCAGGGCATCGAGGAGGGCCTGCCGGCCCCCAAGGCGACGCAGAGCGACCTCTCGCTGCTTGCGCCCGAGGTGCTGGCGGCCGAGGGCTTCCATCGCCTGCCGCTGACCCTGCCCGAGGCGCTGGACCGCTTCGCCGCCGATGCCACGGTGACCGGCTGGTTCCCCGAGGGCTTCGCCGAGATCTACTGCCAGCACAAGCGCGGGGAGCTGGCCTTCCTGCAGGGCAAGGCGATGACGGAGGTCTGCGCCGACTACGAGGCCTCCTACTGACCTGCTGCGACAGACCCGCCGACCGTGACGTTAGAACTTCGATGTAACAGCTTGATTCTTAGTCAATTGTCCTGAACTAGACCCTACGGCCCCCGCGGATTGGCCCTGGACCCGGCGTGAGAAAGGCGTCATCACTGGCAACGATGTTGACGGACTTCAACGACCTCCTCGCGGCCGCCGTCGCCTTCGTCCTTGGACACTTCCTGCTGTCCAGCGTCAGCATCCGTCGTGCCCTGCTCCAGCGCCTTGGCGAGAAGGGCTTCCGCGCGCTCTACTCCCTGGTGATCGCCGTGGCCTTCGTCTGGATGCTGCTGTCCTACGGCAAGGCTCCCTTCTATCCGCTCTGGGATCCGCCGCTTTGGACCCGGCATCTGACGATGCTGATCATGCTGCCCGCGACCCTGCTCTTCGTCATCGGTCTGGCCACGCCCTCGCCGACGGCGGTGGGCGGCGAGGAGCGCCTGGGCGAGGGCGATGCCAAGCCACCGGCCAGCGGCATCCTCTCGGTCACGCGGCATCCGTTCCTCTGCGGCGTCGCGCTCTATGCGGTGGCGCACCTGCTGGCCAACGGCGACCTGGCGACCGTGATCCTGATGTTGGGCCTGCTGATCCTCTCGGTCGGCGGCATGTACCACATCGACTACCGCCGCTCGCTGACCCTGGGGCCACTTTGGGGGCCGATCGTGATGAGCACCAGCCGACTGCCCTTCGCGGCGGTGCTGCAGGGTCGCGCGCGGCTGGATCTGGCCGGGATCGGCCTGTGGCGCCTGTTTCTTGCGCTCGCCGTCTATGCCGCCTTCATCCTGCTGCACCCGCTGGTGATCGGCGTGCCCATCCTGGTCTAGGGCTTCGTCATCTTGCGGCGGCGCTGCCAGAAGGGGCCGTCGAAACGGCTCTCCCTGGCATAGACCGTCGCCTGCTGGGCCAGGAAGTCCTGGACGCCGTGGGCCAGGCTGTCGGCGTAACGCGCAAGCGGTTCCCCGTCTCCCGCGAGTGCGGCCGCTACGCCCTCCGCCCCCTTGAGCGCCGACCAAAGGGCCGTGGTCATGCCGTGCGAGGAGAGCGGATCGAAGGCCGCTGCGGCATCGCCGACGGCGGCCCAGCCCTCGCCCACCGCCGGGGCGAGCCAGGTGGTGCCGGCGCTGACGAGCTTGGGGGGGGCATCGGCGCGGTAGCCGGCCGAGTCCAGCCAGGGGCCGACGTAGCGCGTCTTCGCCAGAAGCTCCGGGAAGACTTGCGCCTGCCGGGTGACCTGCTTGGGCAGGAGGTCGCCGTCGGAGAAGTAGAGCAGGGCCATCCGCATGTCGTTCAGCAAGCTCGCGTACCACCAGCCGTCGGCTTGTGCCTCGATCAGCGTCGTGCGGGTCACGGCGACGTCGTTGGCAGGATCGCGCGCGAGGAAACAAGTCAGGGCGGCGAGACGGTCGGCGCGCAGGCGCGTGCTCCTGGAGCCGGCGACCACCGCCTTGCGGCCGCTGGCATCGATCAGGTAGCCGGCCTCCACAGGTCCACCCCCCGTCTCGATCCGCCAACCCTCGCCGCAGCGTGCGACGGCGGCGACGGGGCCTTCGATCCGCTGCCGCACGCGGCCCAGGGCGCGGGCGGCCAGATCCCGCTCGAAGGTTGGCCGGTTCAGGACCAGGGGCGGGCCTTCGGGGTGTTGCATCGCGCTGCGTTGCTGCAGCCGGTCGGAGCCCCAGCAGGAGACCAGGAGCTGTGCCGGGCGGTGGTAGGGCGCCTCCAGCAGGTCGAGAGCGCCGAGGCGGGCGAGGAGGGGACGCGCTGCTGCGGCCAGGTGCTCTCCCGGCTTGTCGTCATCGGCCAGCGGCGGTGCGATCCACAGCGGCGGGTGGCCGAGGTCGGCGAGGCGGAGACAGGCGGCAGCTCCGGCGATCCCACCCCCGACCACGGTGGGCGGAGCCGCCTTTGCTGCGGTCAAGGCAGCATGCCGTGCCCGGCCGACCAGTCGAAGCGCAGCTCGCGGGTCTCGGCGGCCCCGACCTCGACATAGATCTCCGCCGGCAGGTCGGCCGGGCGGTCCGGGTCGCTGGGACCGGGTCGCTTGACCACGAAGCCCATGCGCTCCCACAGCGCGATCATGTTGCTGATGCCGTCCCAGTAGCTGGCATTGGCGTGATAGCCGATGCCAGGGACGGAGCGCGACCAGGGTAGACGTGTGTGGAAGAACTTACTGCGCTGCTCTGCGTCCAGGTCGCTGCGCATAGCCAGGTCGTAGAAGCGCTCCGACAGTACGTTCACCGGGATCGAGGCAGGCCACCAGACGGCATGCGGAAAGTCCTCTTGCAGGGTCACGTGCTGGCAACTGAAGACGTCGCACTGCCAGGGCAGGCCCATCCAGCGCGTCAGGTCGCCTGCCATCTGCGGGCCGATCGCCGGCGGCACGCCATCCTTGCCGTCGAAGACCACTTCGGGGGTGAGCAGCAGTCCCAGGTCCTGAGTCAGCGCGGGGCGCTCACCCTGGGCCAGGCGGAAGGGCTCGCGCGTGGCGTCGTGGTGGCGGGCGTAGAGCGCCGCGTTGCGCAGCACGTAGGTCAGCTCCACCCCCGGATGAAAGGCACCGCCCGAGCAGGGCTCCAGCGCCGCCTCGGTCAGGGCGGCCGGTTGCTCGGCGAGCGGCAGGTCCTCCAGCGCCGTCACCCCGTCCAGCGGCACCTGGTCGAAGTCGTCCAGGAAGTCGCCGTCGGCCCAGGCCTGCAGGCGCGCGTACTGCAGCTTCGGAAACTGGAACCACTGCAGCGGGCTGCCGTTGTAGTTGACGCCATCGCCCAGCATGTAGGGGATCTTCAGGCGCTCGTCGCGGAAGGCCTCGGGACCGTTGTTGCCCGGGTTGCGGAACTGGGCGAAGACCGCCTTGCGCAGGTCTGCCGCCTCGGCGCCGGGATCGGCGAGGCGTTTGACGAAGTCCGGGTCCCCGAAGTCGCCGATCTCCATCCAGCCTTCGCGCAGGTGCGCGGCGTCGGTCAGCCAGGCCATCAGGGCGACGCGGCGCAGGGTGGGATAGATGTGCTTGCGGAACGAGAGCGGGCGTGGGTCGGCCGGGGTCCAGCCCTGCGCGACGTTGAGGTCCTCGACGACGTCGTAGAGCGTCGTGATCGGCGGGATCTCCGGCGCGAAGTTGGGACCGACGCAGGCGACCCAGGCCGACTCTGCCTCCAGGGTCCGGCCGTCGGCCAGGGTGACCATGGCGGCGACCGGACCGTCGCACCAGTCGTCGTACCAGCCGTCATTGTCGGCGAAGCTGGTGATCGGCGCGCCGGAAGGCGAACCGGCAAGCCCCTCGGCTGGAATGACGATCAGGCGTCCGGCGGGATCGGTGCTCAGGGTGCCCAGGGGAACCGCGGTTCCGTTCCAGAACTGCCCGACCAGGCGGTGGCGGGCGTCCTGGCCGTCAGGATTGACGGCACGGCCGGAGATCTCCTTGGTGCCGCCGTCCACGATCAGCATGGCCTGCCGGTCCCGGTCGGGGACGATGTACTGGTTACGCTTCTGGCCCGGCAGTCCGGGGGCCAGCGCGCCGTTGTCCAGGGGGTTGTTGAAGCCGTACCAGGCGGCCTTGGTGTTGGCCAGGCCGACTTGCCAGGTGATGCGCGCCTGCGCCTCGGTGACCTCGCCGATCACCCGGTTTTCGGCATCGAAGGCATAGACCCGGAAGCGCTGTGCCTGACGCTTGATGCGGTAGTCGCCGTCCTTGAAGAAGTCCGCCGTCTTGTAGGTTCCGTCGGGCTCCGGCGGCAGGCCGGGGATTTCCGGTGCGAGGAACCACTTGGGGCTGCCGCCCACCCGGCAGATGCCGAGGGCCGGATAGACCCTGACATGAGCGATGTCCGCCCCCTCGGGCGCGGGCTCCGCGGCACTGCTTGCTGCCTGGGCGGCTCGGAAAGGCCAGGCCTTGCCGAGGGCGAGCGCACCGACGGCAGAGCTCGCCAGCAGGGTTCCGAGGAAATCCCGGCGGTTTTGCCCTCCGCTCTGGGGATTCTCTGGCATGCGACGACTCTCCCTCTTCGCGACCCGGAGGGTAACGGTAGGGGGCGGAGTGCAACGAGGCCAAGGGTTTTCCGGCCGGGACGGCCTGTCTTGCGGCGAGATCGGTCGCTGCACTAGCATCTCCGCCGCAATGAATTGAGGCGGAGGAAGCCCGATGATGAGATGTGCAGCGACAGCGATCCTGGCGATGACCCTGCTGACGGGGCCGGCCCTGGCCGACGATCAGCCCGTGAGCGATGCGGAGGCCAACCAGATCCAGAATGCGCTGAATGCCTTCGGTTGCGCCGGCGGAACCATGACCAAGGACAGCGGCGACGACGAGCCCTATGAGGTCAAGCGCGCGGAGTGCGAGCCTGGCTTCTACGACTTCGAGCTGGATGCCAAGTTCGGCGTGGTGGAGATCAGCCGCGACTGAGAGACTGTTTCTTGATGCACGGCACCGGCCCGCACCCCCGCCCACGGAAGTATCCTGGCACTGGGCGGTCGGGCGGGGGTGTGGGCCGGTGCCGCCGCGAGAATGGTCGAGCAGCCCATTCCCAGAAAGGTCGCTGGCCGCCTAGTCCAGCGGCGTTTCCTGGTAGACGTGCTCCAGCCACTTGCCGTCCTCCTTCTGGAAGATCAGCGTGACGCCGGCCCTGGGGGCGAGCGGCTTGCCCTTGTAGCTGCCGCCCATTTCGGCAACGAAGTAGAGCAAGGCCGCCGTGGGGCCGATGGCCTCGATTCTCAGCTCCGAGATCGGCTTCTGGGTGAAGATCAGATCTTTCGCTGTCTCGAGCTGGTAGTCGATGTCCTTGGCGCCGCCATAGTAGGGCGTGATGGCGATGTGGTCCGGGGTGGTGAGGGCCTTGATGGCCGCGCGATCCTGCTGTTCGAAGGCCAGGGTGATGGCCTCGAAGGCGGCGATGATCTCCCGTCTCAGGGTGACGTCGTCGGCCTTTGCCGGCCAGGTCGGAAGCACCAAGAGAAGGGCCAGGGACAGGACGACAAAGCGCATAGTTTCCCTCCTTGTTGACACAAGATCGTCGCCTTTGCTCTTGCACAATGGGGCTGTGAGTCCCCACGTGGCAAGATGATCGGCCAAGCCATTTGAATGAAAGCGACTTGGGGGCTTGCAGGCATGACAGGCTTTGGTGTCATGTGCGCGCACTCCGAAGAGATGAGGGAACCCAAGGGCGATGCGGCGAGCTAGGAGTCTTGGCGGCCTGTCGGTCGGTTTGAGAAGGGGCTGTTTAGCCCCTTCTCAAGGCGGCACCGGCCCACACCCCCGCCCGGCCGCCCAGTCCAGGATCCTTTCGTGGGTGGCCGGGCAGGGGCGTGGGCCGGTGCCGTGCAATCCTAAGCCGCCCCTGAGACGGACTGGACTGGGCCTTGCCGCGGCAACGCTGCTCGTCCTGTTGAGCTTTGCCGGCCAGACCTCGCTGGCGCAGGGGCCGGTGCTGACGCTCTGTCAGGAGGGGACCAAGGAGGCCTGCCGCCTGGGGCTGCTGGGCGAGGCCAAGGACATCGCGTTGGAGATGCCGCAGGACGACGCGCGCTTCCTGGCGCTGCAGGAGGTCGCCGATGGCCAGGCCCGCGCCGGCGCCTTCAAGGAGGCGACCGCCACCATCCGCGAGATCAGCAAGCAGGAGGTCCGCGATCTGGCCTGGCTCAGCCTTGCCGTCGACCTGGCCGCCGCCGGCCGCGAACTGGAGGTCGCGAGCGTCCTCACCAGCGTCGCCGACAAGCTGGCCGCCGAACGCCTGCTGGCGACCCTGGTGGCCGAGTACGCCCGCAGCGGCCGCCTCGGCGCCGCCCGGCGCGCGCTTCAGGGCATCACCGACCCTGCCGACCAGGACCGCGCCCGCCTGCTGATCGTGATGCAGCAGGCCGCCAGCGGCGACCGCGCCGGCGCGCGCAGCACCGCCGAGGAAATCGCCTCGCCGGAAGACCGGGCTGCGGCCTATGCCTCCATCGCCAAGGCCGAGGCCGAGGCCGGCGAGTTCGGCGAGGCGCTCACCACCGCGCTGAACCAGGTCTCGCCGTCGCGGCGCATCGACGTGCTGCATTTCATCGTCCTGGCCGAGGCGCTCGCGGGCCAGCACGACGCAGCCCTGGAAACGGCGGAGCGGATCGAGGACAAGCGCTGGCGCGAGCGGGCACTCGCGACTCTCGCCGAGCAGGAGGCCTCGGCCGGCAAGATTGAGCGCGCCGAGGAGACGCTGTCCCGCCTCGAATCGGGAGGGCAGCGGGACCGGGCCTTGGAACTGGTGGCCTTGAGCCTGGCGGAGCATGCGGCAGGTGCACGGGCCGAGGCTCTGGTCCGCCAGATCGAGGCGGCGGACCGGCGCGTTGGCGCACTCAGCGATCTCGCCATAGCGCGTGCGGCCAGCGGCCAGACCGCGGCGGCCAAGGGCCTGTTCCGCGAGGCGCTTGAGATCGCACTGGCGGTCGAGAACCAGCGTCTGGAAGATTTCCTGCTGGTGGCTTTGGCTTCTGCCATGGGGCGCTCCGGCATGGCGGACATGGCGCTGGAGGTTGGCGAGGGTCTGCCGGAGGGCGTCACCCGCGATGGCGTGCTGGTCCAGGCGAGCGCCGGCTACCTGCGCATGGGGCTGACGGTCCAGGCGCTCGACGCTGCCCGGGCGGTGACCTTCGACCAGGAGCGGGCGCTGGCGCTGCTCGGCATCGCGGCGGAGCTTGCCAAGACCGGCGACGACCAGGCCGACGACCTCTTTGACGAGGTCGAGAGCATGGGCGAGGACGCGGCCGACGACTACGCCACCTCGCGCATCATGAGCAGCCTGGCCGAGACCCTGGGCGAGGTCGGCCGCATGGAGCAGGCGCTGACGGTGGCGCGGATGATCAAGGACGCGCCGCTGCGCGGCCGCACCCGCGCCTTCCTGGCCAAGCTGATCGCCGACAAGGGCGACCTGCCTGGCGCGGTCTTCAAGGCGCGCAGCATCGTCGACCCCGACAGCCGCGCGCGGGCGCTGCTCACCATCGCGCTGGACCAGGCCAAGGCCGGCAACTGGTCGGGTTTCTTTGGCCTGGTCGACGCCATGCCCGAACCAGCGACGCGAGTCCGCGGCCTGGTGGTCGCGGCACGGGAGCTGGGGATGGGGGAGTAGCCGGTGCGGGACGGTGGGCCACCGGTCGACTGGGTTCATGGCGGAATGAGCCCGCAAAGCTGTGTCCCGTGCCACAATAAACGATATATTGTACTGGTTGTATCACAGTTTTCAAAAATATGTTTTGATGGTAGGTGTTATTTTTGATCAGTCGTATTAACCATTCGTGATGGATCAATCCAATATATGAGTTCGTGTGTCTTGGGCTGGCTTTGAATATTTGCTAAAGTGGACATCGGATATCGGCTTTGATGCCGATGGTGCGGAGACTCCACCTGGGAGAAAAGGCCATGTGGCAGCAAGCCGGAGACGCTTATGTGCAGCTCATGGGGCGCTGGAGCCGCCTGCTCGCGCCCCTGCTGGTCGACTTCGTCGGGATCGGCGACGGGGAGCGGGTGCTAGAAGTGGGGTGCGGCACCGGATCGCTGACCCGGGCGCTGCTGGACAGGGGGCCGTCGGTGACGGTGACCGGCATCGATGCCTCCGACACCTACCTGGCCTTTGCGAGGAAGCAGCTCGATGCGCAGCGCGTGGCGCTGGAGGTCGGCGATGCGCAGTCGCTGCGCTTCGACGATCGACGATTCGATGCCGTTGTCTCGCTGCTGGTCCTGAACTTCGTCCCCGACAACGCCAAGGCCGTGGCCGAGATGGCGCGGGTGACGCGACCCGGCGGCAGGGTGGGGGCCGCGGTCTGGGACTACGGCGGCGGCATGGAGATGCTGCGCCTCCTCTGGGACACGGCGGTCGAGATAGATCCGTCTGCCGCCGAACGCCACGAACGCAACATGCCGCTCTGCCGCGAGGGGGAGCTGGCGGCGCTCTGGCGGCAGAGCGGGCTGGCGGAGGTAGAGGAGCAGGGGCTGACCGCCGAGCTGACCTTCGCCTCCTTCGATGACTACTGGGCGCCCTTCCTGACCGGCGTCGGCCCGTCCGGCTCCTACGTCAGCGGTCTCGACGAGGGGCTTCGCGGCAAGCTGAAGTCGCGCCTGCTGGATCGCCTCTGCAGCGCCGAGTCGGACCGCCCGATCACCCTCTCGGCCCGCGCGTGGGCGGTGAGGGGCCGGGTGCCGGGGTAGCGCTGCTCTGGATTGATCTACGGCTTTCGGGCGCTATTGACTTGCGACAAAGCCCGGCCTTGACCAGATCCAATACATGAACTGCCGAACCGGCATCATCTGATGGGCGGAGAGATCGAGTCTTTCCTGTCTCCGGCGTTAGCGCTCGACCCTGCAATCCTGTTGCACTCCGGATTCTCCGCCTTGGCGTCGGTCTGGTCCTTACTGGCTTGCTATGCGGCCGGTCTGGGCTTGTTCATTCTCTTGGCAGGTCTTCCTCAGATAGCGCTCGAAGGCGGGCTCGGTACCCTTTTCTCATTGGGAAGCCGACTCTTCCCCAATCTCTTCCGGGAATCGCCGGAACGGGCCCTCGAACACTGCCATCTTGCGCCGAGCGATCAGCTTTCCTTCAAGGTTCCCTGCGCCCAAAAAGAAAAGGGCGCCCACTGGACGCCCTTTCCCTGGTACCCTGAAAGCTCCGCTTAGAACTTCCGGTAGGCCTTGTTCAGCTCCACCATGGGGTGGCGCTTGGACATCTGGAACTTGATCAGCATCTCGCGGGCCAGCATGTCGCGGTCCTGCTGGGTCTCCGGCAGCTCCGTGCCCTCCGGGATGGTGACCCAGCCGTTGATGTTGCGGTCGAAGACGGCCGGACGGCCCTCCTCGTAGCCCATGTGGACGTCCTCCAGCCAGTTGAGGTCGTCCCAGCCCATGATCTCCATGTACTTCTTCAAGAAGGGCGTCAGGCGCTCGTAGTCCGGCAGCAGGTTGACGTCGTAACGATAGCCGATGTGCTGGCCGATCTCCTTCTCGCGCTCGCTGCCCAGCCCCGAGGTGTCCTTCAGGAACTGATCGATGTCCTTGATATCGGAGCCCTTGTAAGAGGTTCCTGCCATTGTCTGGTCTCCTTCGGCACCGCCGGCCCCCGCCGGTCCCCGCCAGTCGTGGGGGGGCAGGGGCGGCGGCGCTCAGCCCTTAGAAGTGGTGGTAGTCGTCGACGCCGACGGTGTAGTCGGTGCCGGCGAGCGGCACGCCGGCCAGGGCCGAGGCCTCCATGGTCAGCGCCGCCAGATCCTCCGGCTCCAGGGAGTGGATGTTGGTCTTGCCGCAGGCGCGGGCCAGCATCTGGCACTCCATGGTGAGCGTGTGGAGAAAGTTGTACACGCGCTCCGCCGCCTCGTCCGGGTCCAGGCGCTTGCGCAGCGCCGGGTCCTGGGTGGCCACGCCCACCGGGCAGCGGCCGGTGTGGCAGTGGTAGCAGGTGCCCGGCTCGACGCCCATCTCGGCCTCGTAGTCGGCCTCGGGGATGTCCTTGTTGCAGTTGAGCGCCATCAGGGCCGAATGGCCGATGGCGACCGCATCCGCACCCAGCGCGATGGCCTTGGCGACGTCGGCGCCGTTGCGGATGCCGCCGGCGTAGACCAGCGAGACCTTGCCGGTCGCACCCACGTCGTCCAGGGCCTTGCGGGCCTGGCGCACCGCGGCGATGCCGGGCACGCCGGTCTCCTCGGTCGCGATGTGCGGGCCGGCGCCGGTGCCGCCCTCCATGGCGTCGATGTAGATCACGTCCGGGCCGGTCTTGGCGGCCATGCGGACGTCGTCGTAGACGCGCGCGGCACCCAGCTTCAGCTGGATCGGGATCTGGTGGTCGGTGGCCTCGCGGATCTCCTCGATCTTCAGCGCCAGATCGTCCGGACCCAGCCAGTCGGGGTGGCGGGCCGGCGAGCGCTGGTCGATACCGGCCGGCAGCGAGCGCATCTCGGCGACCTGGTCGGTCACCTTCTGGCCCATCAGATGGCCGCCCAGGCCGACCTTACAGCCCTGGCCGATGAAGAACTCGACGGCATCCGCCAGACGCAGGTGGTGCGGATTGAAGCCGTAGCGGCTCTGGATGCACTGGTAGTACCACTTCATCGAGTAGCGCCGCTCGTCGGGGATCATGCCGCCCTCGCCCGAGCAAGTGGCGGAACCCGCCATGGTGGCGCCGCGGGCCAGCGCGATCTTGGCCTCGTAGGACAGCGCGCCGAAGGACATGCCGGTGATGTAGACCGGGATGTCGAGAACCATCGGGTTCTTGCACATCGGCCCCAGCACGGTCTTGGTCTCGCACTTCTCGCGGTAGCCCTCGATCACGAAGCGGGTGAGGGTGCCGGGCAGGAAGGTGAGGTCGTCCCAGTGCGGGATCTGCTTGAAGAGCGAGAAGCCGCGCATGCGGTAGCGGCCGAGCTCTGCCTTGATGTGGATGTCGTCGATGACATGCGGCGGAAACACGAAGGAATTGCCCAGGCGGTAACGGTCGCGGCCCAGGGGCTTCTTCTCGCGGCGCTCCTCCGGCATAGGCTGATTGGCCATGGTGCTTATCTCCTGTAACTGGCTGGAGGGACGGTGAAGCTAGAGGACCAGCTTCTTTTCCGACGGCTCGAGGTTGTCGTAGTTCCAGAGCTGCTTGCCGGCGACGTACTTGCCGAAGTGGTCGACGCCCTGGGCCGGAACCATGTCGTACATGCCCAGCTTGCGCTTCAGCCAGGCGCGGTCCAGGTCGGTCATCTCCGCCGGCACGCAGTCCACGCCCAGCGACTTGACCTCGCCGCCGACGAAGATGGTGCCGTCGTACATCGAGTCACCCAGGTTGTGGCCGGCGTTGCCGCAGACGACCATGCGGCCGCGCTGCATCATGAAGCCGGAGAAGGCGCCGGTGTCGCCGCCGACGATGATGGTGCCGCCCTTCATGTCGATGCCGGTACGCGCGCCGACGTGGCCCTTGCAGACCAGGTCGCCGCCGCGGATCGCCGCGCCGAACAGCGAGCCGGCGTTCTTCTCGATCACCACGGTGCCGGCCATCATGTTCTCGGCGCAGGACCAGCCCACGCGGCCGGAGATGCGCACGTTCGGCCCGTCGATCAGACCGATGCCGAAGTAGCCGAGCGAGCCCTCGAAGTAGAGGTTCAGGCGGTTCAGGATGCCGACGCCGAGCGCATGGCGCGCCATCGGATTCTTGATCACGATGGTGCCGTGCCCGGACTTCATCAGCTCGCGGACCTTGAGGTTGACCTCCTTGCTCGACATCTCCTTGGCGTCGAACTCGGCGCGCTTGTTGTAGTCGACGTCGAAACCGTCGGGGTAGACGAAGTTCTCATCCTCGTCCGGCTCGAAGAACATCTGCTGCGAGCGGCCGCGCAGCTGTTCGGTGTGCATGCCCATGGCATGCGAGCGATCGTCTTGCATCACACTAGGCCTTCCATACCCGGACTTCCCCGTCATAGGGGTCGAAGGTGTCGATCTCCTGCGGGAAGATCGTACGAATGGCGATCTCTTCCGAGGCGATCGCCACCACCTCGTCGCTCTCGAAGAGCACCAGCGGCTTGGCGGCCATGGTGTCCTTGGCCATGCCGAGCTCGTCCTTGGTGGCGACGAAGTAGGTGAAGACGCCGTCGATCTCCTCGACCGAGCGCTTCAAGGATTCCTCGAGGCTCAGGCCCTGCTCCAGGTTGTCGGCGGTGTAGACCGCCAGCAGTTCGGAATCGCAGTTGGAGACGAAGCGGTGGCCGCGACGCTCCAGGTCGCGCCGCTTGTTCCAGTAGTTGGTGATCTGGCCGTTGTGGACCACGGCGATGTCCGAATAGGGATAGGCCCAGTAGGGGTGGGCCGAGCGGATGTCGACGTCGGACTCGGTGGCCATGCGGGTGTGCCCGATGCCGTGGGTACCGGAGAAGCCGCCGAGCTTGTACTGGTTGGAGACCTGATCGGCGTCGCCCAGATCCTTGATCAGCTCCAGGCCGCGGCCGATCGAGAGGATCTCGACGTTGTCGATGTCCTCGAGCTGTTCGGCCAGCTTGGTCAGGTCGCCGTCATAGCTGAAGGCATAGCGGAAGGCGTACTCGGTCGCCTCCTCGGCCTTGGAGACCTTGGCGCCGATCGCCGCCAGGCGCTCGTCGACGGTCTTGCGGCGGTCCTTCACCTGCTGGTGGATGGCGATGCCCTTGGTGAGGTCCTCCTGCTCGGCGACCTTGAAGCGCATGACATAGTCGGTCTCGCTGGGCTCGCCGTAGATCGCGAAACCGGTAGAGTCCGGGCCGCGGTGCTTCAGCGCGCGCAGCATCGCCGTCATCTCGGCGCCGATGTTCGACGACTTGCCTCTGTGGATGAGGCCGGCAATTCCGCACATGGTAGGGGTACCTCTCCTTGGATGGTCGTTCCGTAGGAAAAAAAGCGGCTCGGACGGGGCTAGGCCCACGCCCGAGCCAACAGGGGATTACGGCAGGCAGTCGAGGTAGGTCGCGACGTCCCAGTCGGTGACGGTGGCGTTGAAACGCTCCCACTCGTCCTGCTTGTACTCGGTGAAGACCTTCAGCATCTCGCCCGGCATGGCGGACTGGATGACCTCGTCGTGGTTCAGGCGGTCCAGCGCCTCGCCCAGGCTCATCGGCAGCTTCTTGACCTGCTTGCCGGCCTCCATGGCGGCGTAGATGTTGCGCTCTTCCGGCTCGCCCGGATCGAGGTTGCGATCGATGCCGTCGTCGAAGGCCTTCAGGATGGCGCCGGCCATCAGGTAGGGGTTCACCATCGAGTCCACGGCGCGGTACTCGAAACGGCCGGGGGCCGAGACGCGCAGGCCGCAGGTGCGGTTCTGGTAGCCCCAGTCGGCGAAGACCGGTGCCCAATAGCCGGTGTCCCACAGACGACGGTAGGAGTTGACGGTGGAACAGCCGATGGCGGTCAGCGCGCCCAGATGCTCGATCACGCCGCCGATCGCCTTCAGGCCGATCGGGCCGGGCTTGCGGGGATCCAGCGAGGCATCCGGCATGAAGGTGTTCTCGCCGCCCTTGCGGTAGGAGAAGGTGTCGGCCATGCCGGGCAGGTCGTCGTTGCCCAAGCTGTTGACCTGATCCTCGCCGCCGTACCAGAGCGAAACGTTGTGATGGCAGCCCGAGGCCGAGACCTTCATGAAGGGCTTGGTCATGAAGCAGGCGATCAGGCCGAACTCGCGGGCCACCTGGGCGCAGATCTGGCGATAGGTGGTCAGTCGGTCGGCGGTACGCAGCGCGTCGTCGTACATGAAGTTCAGCTCGAGCTGGCCCGGCGCGTCCTCATGGTCGCCCTGGATCATGTCCAGGCCCATGGCACGGCCGTACTCGATGCAGCGCAGGAAGACCGGGCGCAGCATCTCGAACTGGTCGATGTGGTAGCAGTTCGGCTTGGTGTAGCCGGTGAGCTTGCCGTCCTCTTCGCGCTTCAGCCACATCATCTCCGGCTCGGTGCCGTGACGCATATGCAGGCCGTTGTGCTTGGCCTTGAACTCCTCGTGGATGCGACGGAGGTTGCCGCGGCAGTCGGCGGTCAGGAAGGCACCGGGATCCTCGCGCTCCTCGCGGTTGCGGAAGAGGGTGCAGAACACGCGGGCGACCCGCTTGTCCCAGGGCAGCTGGCAGAAGGTCTCGGGATCGGGGATGCCGACCAGCTCGGAGGCCTCCGGGCCGTAGCCCAGGTAGTCGCCGTGGCGGTTCAGGAAGAGGTTGGCGGTGGAGCCGTAGACGAGCTGGAAGCCGCGCGCGGCCGTCGCTTCCCAGTGGTCGGCGGGAATGCCCTTGCCGACGATGCGGCCGGTCACGGAAATGAACTGGTAATAGATGTAGTCGATACCGAGCGCGTCGATCTTCTCGCGCACCGCCTTGACCATTTCCGCCCGCCCGGGGGCTTCCACGTAGGCTTCCAGATCGGTGTTCTGAGCCATCCCGCTCATTCTCCCTTGCTTAGTCATTTGCCTGGCTAGACGAGACTGCCGCACCCCTCCTCGGGAGGCTTGCGGCAAGCCCTGGCGGCCGCCCTTGCACCCCTTCTCGAGAAGCGTTTGGACGACCGATCCCCTGGAAAAGAATGACATCACATATCGTACCCAATTGAAACCAAAATTTTTTAATGGACCGTTAATGGTCTAAATTGGTATAGGGAGGTTCGAGGGAACGAAGAGCGCGCGAAAGGAAGGTCCATGGAAGAGCGGGAGACGGAAGCGATGCGCGGCGGCCTACCCAGTGCCGTCGGCGGTGCCGCCTCGATAGCAGCCCAGCTCAGACGGGCCATCATGGACGGCAGCTACGGCTATCGCGAGCGGCTTCCGGCCGAACGCGAATTGGCGCAGCACTATGGCGCATCGCGCTCCACCGTGCGCGAGGCACTGCGCCAGCTCGAGGAGAGCAACTTGGTGGTGCGCCGAGTCGGCAGCGGCACCTTCGTGAACCACCGTAGCGATGCCGAGGAGGACGACGTCGCCGAGCGGACCAGCCCGATCGAACTGATCGAGGTGCGCCTGGCGATCGAACCGCAGATGGCGCGCCTGGCCAGCCTGCATGCCACCCAGCGCGACCTCGACCGCATGGCCGAGGCGCTGGCCGACGTCGAGGCCTGCAACGTGCGCGACCGCGAGGCCTTCACCCGCGCCGACGCGGCCTTCCACCAGTCTCTGGCCGACTGCACCCGCAACCCGCTGATGATCGGCCTCTACCGCCAGATCAACGCGGTGCGCAGCCATGCCCAGTGGGGACGGATGCGCGACAAGGTGCTCTCGCCCGACCGCCAGCGCGACTACAACGAACAGCACCACGCGCTCTACGAGGCGATTCGCGCCCGCGACACCGAGAACGCCGTGCGCATCGTGCGCGAGCACCTTGAGATCGCGCATCGCGACCTGGTCGGCGCGGCGCAGGGGTAGGGTCGGGGCTAAGCCCCCAGGACCTTGGCCAGCATGGCGATCAGCACGGCGCCCAGGAAGCCGAGGAAGACGGTGCGCAGCCGCGCGTCGCTCATGCCGCGGGCCAGCTTGATGCCGCGCGGCACGCCGAGCTGGCCGCCGAGGATCAGGCCGGCGAGCGCCGGTAGGTAGAGGAAGCCCAGACTAAAGGCCGGCATCGCTTCGTGGCTGCTGCCGGTGACGACGTAAGTGCTGCTGCCGACCAGGCCGATGGCGGCGCTGAGGGCGGCCGCCTGCGCCGCCGCCTCCTGCATGGAGTAGCGGTTGGCCGCCATGAAGGGCAGGGTCATGGTGGCGGCGCCGCCACCGGCCATGGCGCCGACCACGCCGGTCACGAAGAAGTAGGGGACCCAGACCGCCGGCGTCGGCAGGCTGCCGTCGCCGCGATGATGCGGCCGCTGGACCGCCTTGGGGCGAAGCTGCAGCCAAAGGCGGCGCAGCAACACCAGCACGATGAAGCCGACGAAGCCCAGGCGCAGCGCCATGTCGGGCAGATCGCCGGCGGCGAAGGCACCGGCCAGAGCCCCCAGCATTACCGGGCCGGCCAGCAGACCGAACAGCGGCGGGGCGAGGTCGCCGCTGCGCCAGCGGTACCAGGCGGCACTGGCCGTGTTGACGATCATCAGCGCCAGCGAGGTGGCGAGCGCCACGTGCATCACCTGCCGCTCCGGAACCTCGGCCAGCGGCAGCAGGTAGTTCAGCACCGGCACCACGGTGAAGCCGCCGCCGACTCCGATCATGCCGGCGAAGACCCCGGCCAGCGCACCGGCGGCGACGCAGCCGGCCAGAATCACGAGAAGAGTCGGCAGATCCATCGCTCAGGTGATACCGACCATCTTCAGGACCATGGCCAGCAGGATTACCAGCAGGGCGGCCAGGAAGAGGCGCTTCAGCAGCAGTTCGTCCATACGGTGGGAGAGGCGCACGGCATAGGGTGAGGTGACGAGCCCGCCCAGGGCCAGGCCGGCGACGGCCGGCAGGTAGAGATAGCCGATACTGCCAGGCGGCATCCCAACCTCGTTGAGGCCGATCACCGCATAACCGACCGAGCCGATCAGGCCGATCACGATCGAGAGGCCGGCTGCCTGGCCGCCGGCATGCTTCATGTCGAGCCCGTGGCGGCTGAGGAAGGGCACCATGATGGTGCCGGCGCCGATTCCGCCCAGGGCTCCCGCCAGGCCGTTCATCGCCGCCATCAGACCGGCCGTGGTCGGGCGCAGCGGTGCGTCGCCGGTCTGCTGGCCACCGCCGCGCGACTGCGCGATCAGGCCTTGGATGCAGACGCGGATGGAGTTCAGGACGATCAGCAGGAAGAAGAGGGAGAGTACGAGCGTGTTCACGAAGTCGGCCAGGACCGTGCCGATGACCGCACCCAGGGCCAGCGGTGGCAGCAGGCGGCCCAGTAGGTGCAGATCCAACTCATCTGACCGCCAGCGTTTCAAGGCTGCGGCCGAGGTGTTGACCACGATCAGCACCAGCGAGGCAGCGAGCGCGGCATGCATCATCGCCGTGTGCGCCACCCCGGCAAGCGGGAGCAGGTAGTTCAGGATCGGCACGGTGGTGGTGCCGCCGCCCAGGCCGAAGAGGCCGGCGCCGAACCCGGCGATCACGCCGCCTATCACGCAGAGCAGAAAAATCTCTGCGACAAGCCCCCAGTCCATCGGTCCGTTCCCCGAAAAGAAAACCGCGCCGGAGGGGACCTCCGGCGCGGCCGATGATAGGGCTGTCGGCTGTGGGAAACCTAGGGCAAGAGGGTCGCGCCTTGGTCTTGGCGGTGGCCCTCTCGCCAGGTCTCCCGAGCCTGGGCCTTACTTGTGCCCGTTCTTCGCCTTGGCGAAGCTGTGGTTCTCGTGTCGCACCGACGCCACGATCGTGCCGACGATGACGACAACGGTCGCGATCAGGCAGATCGCCATCACGCCCGGGCTGTGCGCAAAGGTGAAGATCTCCTTGGCGCCTTCCCAGCTCTCGAAAGGTACGGAATGCATGGTTTCGGTCTCCTTAAGCTGTGACGCGCTTTACTCGGCCGGGTGCGGCGCTGCCTGCGGCACGCCCGCTTCCGGATAGGGACGGATCGGCAGTTCGGCCGCATCGAGCCCCATGATCTCTGCCTCGCCACCCACACGCAGGATGTTGAAGGCCTTGAGGACCAGGGAGACGACATAGCCGGGAATGAAGCCCAGGGCCGCCATCACGACTGCGCTGGCGATCATGCCGCCCAGGTTCGTGGCCGGCCAGTCGGGGTTGGCCTGCGGATAGCCTGCGGCGAAGATGCCGAGGGCCACCATGGACCAGACACCGGACACGCCGTGCACTGCGAAGGCCCCGACCGCGTCGTCGATCCGGAACTTCTCGATCAGGGTGTTGGCCGGATAGATGATGCAGCCGCCGATGAAGCCGATCAGGAAGGCCAGCGGCGGATAGTAGATATCCAGACCCGAGGCCGCCGAGATGATGCCTGCCAGCGCGCCTGACATCATCCAGAAGGGATCGCGGGTGACCAGGAAGGCACCGATGATGCCGCCGGCAAAACCCATCAGGGTGTTGAAGGCGACGGAGGAGAGCGTCATCGGCTGGCCGAAGATGTTCACCCACTGCTCGCTGCCCATGTAGATGGCACAGCCGCCGAGGAAGCCGAAGAAGCCGACGATGATCAGCATCAGGCCGATCAGCGCCATCGGCACGCTATGTCCCAGGATCGGGTTGGCGCTGCCGTCGGCATTGAAGCGGCCGATACGCGGGCCGAGGTTGATCAGCACGCCCAGCACGAAGAAGCCCGCGACGGTGTGCACGCAGCCGGCCGCGCCGAAGTCGTGGAAGCCGAACTCCGTGGTCAGCCAGCCCTCCGGATGCCAGCCCCAGGAGGCGCCCAGGATCCAGACGACGGAGCCCAGGAGGATGGCCAGGATGACGAAGCCGCTGACACGGATGCGCTCGATCACCGAGCCCGACATGATCGAGGCGGTGGTCGCGGCGAAGAGGGTGAAGGCGGCCCAGAACACGCCGGAGGCGTTGTCGCCCAGGTTCGGGCCCATCGCCAGGGCCCAGGGCAGGCCGTCGGCCGCATCGACCGGCACGAAGCCGTTCGGGAAGGCAAGGTAGATCCACCATCCGAATAGGTAGAAGGTGGGAACCAGGAAGGCGAAGGCCAGGATGTTCTTCACGCCCGATGCCAGGGCGTTCTTCATCCGCGAAGCGCCCATCTCGTAGGCGAGGAAGCCGGCATGGATGATCACCATGATGGCGGTGCACCACCAGTAGTACACCTCCATGTTGATGGTGTTCATCATATCGATCGCGGCTTGGAAATCGGTTCCTTCCATACTGTGCACCCCCGTGTTGGTTACGTTTCGTTGGTTACGTTTCGTGTGAGAAGGCCGCTGCTTGCTATCCGGCGGAGCCGATCCGGGGCCTTCCTTGTCGGATGCTCCGCCCAATGCCGATCGCTTCAGGCCGGGGAGTCGTGGGTAAAGCCCGCTGCCTCACTGGCCCTTACTCTTCAGCTTAACCCTTGAAATCGACACACTCTAACAAAATTTAATAGGATAGGGTTGTCCTCAGCTCCGTATTTCTGGCATGTAGTGAGTAAAAAATGGGCATTGCCACAATTTAATTTTGAACTACTGCTGGAAGTTTCTTTGGGGTGAGCCGCTTATTCCGTAGAAATGAGCGACGTTTCTTCTGTTCCAGGAGGGGGGTGCGGCTACTGTTGCGCAACAGGTGATCAGGTGCCCAGAAATCGGGCAGGCAGTGGGGTTGCCTAAAATTTATGTCGCAGCTTGGCTGGAACGCGCCGTCCGGGCGTTCTAGATTGTTCACCTAGGGTTACGGATTTTTCTGCAGGAGACACGCCATCGCTAGGAGCAAGGCGGCGAAAACGGCCGGGCCGGAGCCGGGAGGCAAACCGGATTTGGGGACGGCGGCCGGGCTGGAAACGCCGAAGCAGCAGGACCCCCACGCGCTGACCGGCGCACAGGAAAACACGCTCGAGGTCTCGATCGGGCGCGAGGCCAAGGCCTTCCGCCTGGCGCTCGACATGACCGTCGCCGAGGCCGCGCGCGCGGCCGGGCTCTCGACCGGCATGCTGTCGAAGATCGAGAACGGCGCCACCTCGCCGTCGCTGGCCACGTTGCAGGCGCTGTCGCGGGCCCTGCAGGTGCCGGTCACCGCCTTCTTCCGCCGATTCGAGGAGGCGCGCGAGGCGACCTTCGTCAAGGCCGGAGACGGGCTCACCATCGAACGCCGCGGCACCCGTGCCGGCCACCAGTATCAGCTCTTGGGCCACAGCACCGGCAAGGGCGTGGCGGTGGAGCCCTATCTCATCACCCTCACCGAGGAATCCGACGTCTTCCCGCTGTTCCAGCATGCCGGAGTCGAGTTCCTGCACATGCTGGAGGGGCGAGTCGGCTACCGGCATTCGGACAAGACCTACGTGATGGAGCCGGGCGACTCGCTCTTCTTCGACGCCGACGCGCCGCATGGGCCGGAGGAACTGATCGAGCTGCCGGCCCGCTACCTCTCGATCATCTGCTACGAGCGCGACAGCGGCTAGGCCTGGTGCGGCGGCAGTGCTTGGGCTTCGCGCCTTTTGCGGCGCGCGGCCAAGTGCTAGATAGGGGCCGATGCGATTCTCGAAGTGCGGCTGCGGCCGCGTCCGGCTGCCGTTGGAGCGCCCTCAATGACCTTTCTTTCCGCCCTGCCGACCGCGTTCAGCGGTTGCCGGTCCCGTCACCTCGTACTCGGGCTGTTGTTGGTCCTGGGCCTCGCGGCCTGCAACAGCAATAAGGAGGTGATCCCCACCGATCCCAACGAGGCCTCGGTGAACGAGCTCTACGATCGGGCGGTCGCGACCATGCAGGCCGGTGAATACCGCCAAGCGGCGGGCCTCTTCGACGACGTGGAGCGGCTCTATCCCTATTCCGAGTGGGCGCCCAGGGCGCAGCTCATGGCAGCCTATGCCTACTATCTGAACAACAGCTACGACGATGCCATCAACACGCTGGACCGCTTTATCCAGTTGCATCCCGGCAGCAGGGACGCGCCCTACGCCCACTACCTCAAGGCGCTCTGCTACTACGAGCAGATCTCCGACGTACGCCGCGACCAGCAGATGACCCGCGACGCGCGCGCGGCCCTGGAGGAGGTGATCCGCCGCTATCCCGACAGCCAGTACGCCCGCGACGCACGCCTGAAGCGCGACCTGGCGGTCGACCACCTGGCCGGTCAGGAGATGGAGATCGCCCGCTTCTATCAGCGCCACGGCGACTATCTGGCGGCGATCAACCGCTATCGCACGGTGATCACCCAGTTTCAGACCACCACCCACGTGCCCGAGGCGCTGCACCGCCTGGTCGAATGCTACCTGGCGCTGGGCGTGACCCGCGAGGCGCAGGCCACCGCCGCGGTACTCGGCTACAACTACCCGGGCAGCCAGTGGTACAGCGACAGCTACTACCTGTTGACCGGTGTCGATCTGCGCCCCGAAGAGCAGCCCGACTCCTGGATCGCCGGGGCCTGGCCCTTCTAGCGCATGTTGGGTCTGCACGGCACCGGCCCGCACCCCCGCCCGGCCACCCCGTTCCATGATACTTCCGTGGGTGTCCGGGCGGGGGTGCGGGCCGGTGCCGGTTCAAGCAGAGCTCAGAGCACTCTGGCAGGCGGGATGCGGACGCGGCAATGCTGACCCGGCTCTCCATACGCGATCTGGTGCTGATCGACCGGCTCGACCTGGATCTCGCCGGCGGGCTGACGGTGCTGACCGGTGAGACCGGTGCCGGCAAGTCGATCCTGCTGGACGCGCTGGGCCTGGCGCTGGGCGCCCGGGCCGAAGGACGGCTGGTCCGCTCCGGCGCCGAGCAGGCCCAGGTCATTGCCGCCTTCGAGCTGGAGGAGGAGCACCCGGCCCTGGCGCTGGCCGAGGAGCAGGGCCTGGCCGAGGAGGGCGGGTTGCTGCTGCTGAAGCGCAACCTGACTGCCGAGGGGCGCAGCCGCGCCTTCGTCAACGACCGCCCGGTCAGCGCTTCGCTGCTACGCAGCCTGGGCGACCTGCTGGTCGAGGTGCAGGGTCAGTTCGAGCAGCGCGGCCTGATGGACTGGAAGGGGCATGCCGGCTTACTCGACGCCTATGGCCGGGCCCGGCCGCAACTTGCGGCGCTATCGGAGACCCATGCCGGCTGGAAGGCGGCCCTGACCGACCTGCGCCAGGCCGAGGCCCGGCTGGCCCAGTCGCGGGCGGAGGAGGAGAGCCTGCGCCACGCCCTGCAGGAGCTGGAGGCGCTGAGCCCCGAAGAGGGCGAGCTGGACCGTTTGGCCGAGGAGCGTCAGCTGTTGCTGCATCACGGCGCCATCCTCGATGCGCTGGCCGATGCCGAGCAGAGCCTCTTTGGCAGCGGCAAGGCGGAGAGCCTGGTGGCGCAGGCGTTGCGTAGCCTGGAGCGGGTGGCGGAGAAGGCTGGCGACCGTCTGAAGGGCCTGCTGGAGAGTCTGGAGCGCAGCCTGGGCGAGCTGGAGGAGGCCGGCCGCCAGATCGCCAACCTGGGCAGCGACGCCGATCTCGACCCGCAGCGTCTGGCCTGGGTCGAGGAGCGCTTCTTCGCGATCAAGGATCTGGCCCGCAAGCACGGGGTCGAGGCCGAGGCCCTGCCGGCGCTGCAGCAGGAGGTTGCCCAGCGCCTGGCCGCGCTGGAGGACGGCGAGGCCGGACTGGCCGAGAAGCGCAGGCGCTGCGACGCGGCGGAGGCGGCCTTCCGCGAGGCCTGCCGGGCGCTGAGCGCGGTCCGGCACAAGGCCGCTGCCGCCATCGACAAGGCGGTCAACGCCGAGTTGCCGCCCTTGAAGCTGGAGCGCGCCCGCTTCCAGACCGCGCTGGAGCCGCTGGACGAGGCCGACTGGGGGGGCGACGGGGCCGAGCGGGTGCAGTTCCTGGTCGCCACCAATCCTGGAGCCGAGCCCGGCCCGATCGGCAAGATCGCCTCGGGCGGCGAACTCGCCCGCTTCCTGCTGGCGCTGCGTGTCGTGCTGGCCCGGACTGGCTCGGCCGAAACCCTGGTCTTCGACGAGGTCGATGCCGGTATCGGCGGTGCCACCGCGGCGGCCGTCGGCCTGCGCCTCTCGCGCCTGGCCGAGAGCTGCCAGGTCCTGGTGGTGACCCACAGCCCGCAGGTCGCCGCCCGCGGCAGCCGCCACCTGCAGGTGGAGAAGAGCAGCGCCGGCGCCAGGGCCATGACCCAGGTCCGGCCGCTGGAGAAGACCCAGCGCGCGGAAGAGATCGCCCGCATGCTGGCCGGTGCCGAGATCACCGACGAGGCGCGCCTGGCCGCCGCCAAGCTCCTGGAGACCTGAACCCATGACCGACCCCAGCCAGACCCCGGTTGAGGCGCTGGATCCCGAGGCGGCCGCCGATGAGCTGGAGCGGTTGGCCAAGATCATCCGTCACCACGACGAGCGCTACTACGCCGAGGACGATCCCGAGATCTCTGACGCTGACTACGACGCGCTGGTCAAGCGCAACCGCGCGATCGAGGCCCGCTTCCCCGACCTGGTGCGGGAGGACTCGCCTTCCAAGCGGGTCGGCGCACCGGTATCGCAGGGATTTGCCAAGGTGCGCCATGCGGTGCCGATGCTCTCCCTCGGCAACGCCTTCGACGAGGCTGACCTGCGCGAGTTCTTCGCCCGCCTGCATCGCTTCCTGGGCAAAGACGGAGATGCCGCCGAGACCGTGGTGGCCGAGCCCAAGATCGACGGCCTCTCGGTCTCGCTACGCTACGAGCAGGGCCGCTTCGTGCGTGGGGCGACGCGTGGCGACGGCAGCGAGGGTGAGGACATCACCGAGAACCTGCGTAGCCTGAAAGAGGTGCCGGACCGCCTGCCGGAGGCCGTGCCGGCTGTGCTGGAGGTGCGCGGCGAGGTCTACATGCGCAAGGGCGACTTCCGCGAGATGAACGCCCGGCAGGAGGCGCAGGGCCTCAAGGTCTTCGCCAATCCCCGCAACGCGGCCGCCGGCTCGCTGCGCCAGCTTGACCCCAAGATCACCGCCAGCCGGCCGCTGCGGCTATTCATCTATGCCTGGGGCGAGCTCAGCGAACCGGCCGAGAGCGCGCTGGGGACGAGCCACCACCAGGCGTTGGAGACCTTCGAGGCCTGGGGCTTTCCGGTCAATCCGCTCTGGCGGCTCTGCGCGGGGGTGGAGGCAGCGGTCTCGGCCTACAATGAGGTGGCCGAGCAGCGGGCCGACCTCGACTACGACATCGACGGCGTGGTCTTCAAGGTCGACCGGCTGGACCTGCAGGCGCGCCTGGGTTTCGTCAGCCGGGCGCCGCGCTGGGCCATCGCCCACAAGTTCCCGGCCGAGCAGGCGATCACGCATCTGGAGGCGATTCAGATCCAGGTCGGGCGCACCGGGGCGCTGACCCCGGTCGCGCACCTGACGCCGGTGACGGTGGGCGGCGTCGTGGTCTCGCGCGCCACCCTGCACAACGAGGACGAGATCAAGCGCAAGGACATCCGAATCGGCGACAGCGTGGTGGTGCAGCGCGCCGGCGACGTGATCCCGCAGGTGGTCTCGGTACTGCTGGAAAAGCGGCCGGCGGACAGCGCGCCCTATGCCTTTCCGACCACCTGTCCCTGCACCCTCGAGACCCCGGTGGTGCGCGAGCCCGGTGAGGCGGTGGCGCGCTGCAGCGGCGAGCTCGCCTGCCCCTACCAGCAGGTGGAGAAGCTGCGCCACTTCGCCAGCCGCGGTGCCTTCGACATCGAGGGCCTGGGCGAGAAGCACATCAGGTTCTTCTTCGAAGAGGGTCTGATCAAGACGCCCGACGACCTCTTCACCCTGCGCGAGCGGGACGGCGAGGCGGGACCGAAGCTGCAGGAGCGCAAGGGCTGGCAGGAGCGCTCGGCAAGCAAGCTCTTCGACGCCATCGACGACCGCCGAAAGATCCCGCTCGACCGCTTCATCTATGCGCTGGGCATCCGCCAGGTGGGCGAGGCCACGGCCAAGCTGCTGGCCCGCCGCTACCAGAGCCTGGCCAACTGGCACGATGCCATGCGCCAGGCCGCCGAGGAGCGCGCCGTCGCCCCGGAGGCGACCAAGCCGGAGGAGGTGGGCGAGGCCTTCGCCGCGCTCTGCGATATCGACCAGATCGGCATCGCGGTGGCCGACGACCTCTGCCTCTTCTTCCAGGAGGAGCACAACCTGGCCGTCCTCAAGCGCCTGGAGGGGCAGCTTGAGGTGCAGGACGTCGCCGCGCCTAGCCAGAGCGGCTCGCCGCTGGCCGGCAAGACCCTGGTCTTCACCGGCAGCCTGATCGAGATGACCCGCAGCGAGGCCAAAGCCCGCGCCGAGGCGCTGGGCGCCAAGGTGGCCGGCTCGGTCTCCAAGCGCACCGACTACGTCGTGGTCGGTGCCGATGCCGGCTCCAAGGCCACCAAGGCGGCGGCATTGGGCGTCACGGTGCTGAGCGAGGAGGAATGGCTGGCGCTGGCGAACCAGGGCTAGCGACCGGGACGGCGGCACCTACTCTTTATCGGATCGCACAGGACCCTGCCGTATTCCTCCGGTAACGATGGCTCCGCTTCGGCCCTAGTGTCCTGGTTCAGAAGTTCGGTTGATTGAGAGTGTTTGTTCGGTGGCGTTTCGCCGGCAGAAGCGTTCGATGGATGCGAGGATGTCGTCGGCGGACTTGGTCCATCGGAAGGGCTTGGGG
>JBJXHM010000009.1:0-280637 GCA_046233115.1 Rhodospirillaceae bacterium N.6G
TAGGAAGCTGTGAGCTGCTTCCTCATCGTGGAGATACGGGGCACTGAGTCGAGACATCTTCGGGCATCCTTCCTATGCCCTCTAATGTGGACTCTTTCAGTCGTGTTTGCAAGGTATATAATCACCTAAAAAAAGGCCGCTCGCTGGCGGCCTGCTGCTGGTCAGAGCGCGTGCTACGCCCTGATTACGCCCGTCACGTCCTCGTCGTTGATGATGCGATGGGTGTCCTTGTCGTCCTCGCTGCTATCAGCGAAGCCGGTCTGCCCGGCATAGCGGGTGAAAAGCACCGTGTCGCCCACTGCGGGCTTGTCGGCGCCGTCGCCCCAATCCCGGAAGGCGTTGCTGCCCATGCGGATCAGCGTGCCATGCTGCTGGCCGTGTAGCTCACGGCCGCGCGTGGTCTCGGGGATGAAGACGCCGCCCTTGGTCTTTTCCTCGGGCTTGAACAGTCGGACCAGGACGCGGTTGCCAAGCGGGGTGATCTTCTCGGGGTCAATCATCGGTCTCGAACAGCTCCTTATGCCCGTCCGGCGCCATGAAAATCTGCGCCAGGTCCGCTGCGAGCGCGCTGCGCTCCTGCATCTTCGCCGCGCGGGCCATGAAGATGGCGGCGTCTTCGGCCGCGAGAGAAACCAGGCTATTCGCCACCAGGTCGGAATCTCTCTTTAGCCACTCGACCACCGCCTGCGTGACCGGGTGAGCGATCCACTCGGCCCACTCGTCCTCAGTCGGGGTCATGCTGGCACCGTGTACATCTCAGCCCACCCCCTGAGACGCCCCCTCTTGCCCTCGATTTCCTCGATGTCGCCCCTGACATCTGCAATTGAGATCTCTACGCTCTTCAGATAGGTCTCCATGTTCGGATCGTTCGGATCTGTGTCACGCTCCAGCACAACAAGCTTGTTGTATAGTGACCTTGCACTCTTGGTCAGTTGCTTAAGATCCTCCACTTCCACCATTCTCTCCTCCTCGCTTCTGCATCGCAGCAACCTCGACCTTGCGCTGCTCCACCTGCATGCCAGGCTGCACAGCCTCGGCCTCCTCCAGCTCCCTCACCGTCTGCGCCGTCTTGAGCGCGTAGTCAGCCCGCGCCCCGGCCAGGTCGGCACCCGTCTTGACGCTCTCACGCAAGAACTCGGCCTCGGCCAGCTCCTGCTTGCGCTGATCCATCTGCGCCTTCTGCCCGGCGATCGCGCCCGCCTGCTGTAGCTTCATGCCCTCAAGCTGGAGCCTCGCTTGCGCCTCCTGCGCCCTGGCCTGCGCCATCTGCGCTTCGAGCTGCAGCTTGATCATCTCTGGCGGCGGCGGCATCGGCTGCGGCGGCGGCAGCAGGGAATCCACATCGGTGAAATGCCCGGCTTCCAGCACGCGCTTCACGACCTCGCGGCGGTCCAGCTCCGGGAAGAGCCCGGTGAGCTGTGCCAGTAGCTGCGCCTTGCCTAGCTTCTGCTGGTCAGACACCGCCGAAGGATCGGACACGGGCTCCACATCGCAGTCCTCGTCGGCGTAGTCGTCCTGCGGCGTCGGAGGCTGCGGCATGGGCGGCATCTGACCCATACCCGGCTGCATCATGCTAGGCGGCATTCCCGGAGGCCCAAACGAAGAGGGCGCCTGCATCATCTGCGGCGCCCCTTGCATCCCCGGCATTTCGCCCGGCATCCCACCCATCGGCGGACCACCAGGCGGCTTCCAGTCGATCACCGCCAGATAGCGATCCTGGTCGAGATAGATCCGGTTCAGCCGCCGGATCTTCGCGAACTCCAGCTTGAGCGATCGGAACACGCGCTTGTAGATCGCATTGAAGACCTTCTGGCCCTGCTCGATCAGCGCCATCACCGTGGTCGCCGGCATGTTCGCGCCACCGGCCGGAATGTCGCCGGTCAGCACGTCCTTCAAGCCGGAGATTTCCTTGCCTGCCTCGACCATTGCCAGCATGAGGTTCAGCAGGACAGGCGAGGGCTCGCGATGCGGCCAGGGATACACGCTGTCGCCCAGCTTGGCGCCCGTCGCGTCCACGTACTCCCACCGGCCCGGCATGGTGGAGATAGACGCCTTCTTGATGGCGCCACCCTTGGCGATCATGCCACCGCCAGCGTTGCTCAGCGTGCCAGCGTCCAGAAGCTGGTTGATGGTCGTGTTGACCGCCTTGTTGATAGGCCCAAGCAGCGTGCCGAAGCCCTCGCCGTAGAAACCGCCATCCAAAGCCGGCATGAAATCGAACTTGGTGAACATCTGCCGCGGCTCGATACGCACGATGCGATCGCCGTCAAACAGCACGTCCTCGGGATCGAAGCGCGCCGTGATGCGGACCACCCTGGCCGACTCTTCGTGGATCGTGACCACCAGCGGCTCGTCGTAGCCGTCGTCGTCCAGGTCGATCCGGCAGTGCTGCTCCAGGAAGCGCACAGGCCCGCTCTCGTCCTCGGGCTGCTCCTCGCTCGTCTCGTCCAGCTTGATGTCGAGGAAACGGCCATCACGGCGGCGCTCCTCGATCTCGTAGGGATAGAACTTGATGCGATGCGTGACACGCGGCACCGTCTCCAGGTCGCGCGCCCGATAGTTGACGATGACGTCCTCAGGCAGGCACAGCTCGGTCACCGGCCGGCTGTGCTCGACGTCCCACATCACCTTGCGGAAGAGACAGCCCACCACCGGCAGCATGTGCAGCAGCTTGTCGGTCTCGCCATCCCACTCCGGCATCTCGGTCGCAAGCTGATAGCTCATGTGGGTGGCGATGCGCTCGGCGCGGGCCGTCTTCTCATCAGTAGACAGGCCGATCACCTTGCCCTTCACGATGTCGCTGCCCTGCACGATCGCGGGATAGGCGCGGGCGCCGAACTGGATAGCCGCCGAGGTCATAAGCGGCCACTTGACGTTGGCTGCTCGCTTCCAGGGCTCGTTCTTCTCCTTCTCGACCTGACGGGCCAGATCCAGAGCTGATTCCACACGATCGAGCCATTCCTTGCGGCTCTCGTCGTCAATCTCCGTCTCACGCTTCACCCGCTCGCCGATCTCTGCCAGACGGGCATCGCTCAGGTCTTCGGCGACATTGAGCTGCTCATACCAAGCGGCCTGCTGGCTGTCGTCCTGAGTCGTGCCGTCCTCGGGCTCGGCGAAGGCGGGCTGGGCGTAGCTGTCAGGCATTCTGGATATCACCCATGATTCGCTTGATGCCGTCCTCTAGCTGCTTCACGCGGAGTTCGGCCGCTTGCCGAGCAAGGCGCTCGTCTGCCAGCACTCTGGCTGCCGGGCGGCGCTCTTCTGCAATCGCCTTCGCATGCGGGGAGCACTCGATGCCGAAGTCAACGAAGTCCTCTTGCGCCATTCCGCATCGACGGCAGACGCTCCACTCTGGGTTCCAGTCGTGGCTATCAGCCATCAACCAGCGCTTTCGCTTGGACGAACGCTATGCCGGGCTGAGGGTCAAGCCGCATGTATTTCAAATCGCTATGGGTGAAGATGGTCTTCTCGCGCGCTCCATGACAGCGCGCCTCAAATATCACGCCCCTGTGTTCTGGATCATCCCATCGCACCAGCTCAGCCACTTCGCGGCCACACACGGCGCAGTGAGGCATCGGAATCTTAACCATCCACAATCCCTCCAATCTCGCTGTAGATCGGCGGCGGCTGGAACGTCCTGTCATCCACCTGGACGATCGACGCTCGCAGGATCATCTCCACCTCGTCCACGCGGTGCTGCCCGGACAGGCTCACCAGGTTCGCCCACATCTGCTCAAGGCTGAACGCCGAGAGCGTGCCGGCAAGGCCGATGCGGGCCATATCCTCGGGCGTCATCATGGCGAGGTAGGCGCCGTCGGCGTCCTGGGTGATGCGGGCGGTGATGGTGTTAGGCATCAAGCGCCCCTTTCAAGCCTCTCGAGCCCGAGGCGGAAAAATGCCAGCATGTCGTCACGGCTCCCGCCTACCTGGATCTTGATGCAGTCTTCCGGGAAGCCCTTCACCAGTTCCAACGTCCACGTCCCCTCTCCGTCCTGTGGCACTAGAAGGCCGGCTGTTCGGTCAGTCCAGAACGCACCAACACCATTCGGAACACTATCGACCATCGCCTTGTCTTTCATATCTCCCTCCTCAGTATCCCGTCACCAGGTCGACCTGGCGCGGCTCGTCGTACTCCTCCTCGAACTCCGGCCATGCGTGCGGGATGTCAAACAGACGGCTGGCAGCGTCCAACATGTCGTCGTGCGCCGCTACCGGAAATGCCTTGAACTCCTCCTCCACGAAGGCCTGCACCAGGTCCACGCTATGGCCCTCGTAGTCCGTCCGCAGCATGTGGCGCGGAATGTAGATCTCGCCGTTGCTGAACCGCGGGATCAGACGCCGGATGCGATCGGGCTTCGGGGTCTGGCCTCCAACCTCAACGATGCCGAAGCGGTAGTTCTCCCGGTCGTTGCGCTCGTGAATGTACTGAATGTCGGCCATCACGCCGTAACGCTCATAGCCCACCACGGAGGGGCGCCATTTGCGATGTAGCCTGATGACGGCATCGGCCCTCTCTGTTAGGTTCAGCCGGTCCCGCACTCCGTCCAGCCAGTACATGTTGCCGTCCGTCCCGAGGCCCCAGACCCAGATTGCGGTGTAGTCGCTGTCCTTTTTCTTCTCGTTGGCCGGATCGACCAGCATATAGATGTTGCAGCCCTTGCTGACGATGTCCGAGGCGCCCTCGTAATACCGCAGCCAGGCATCCTTGAAGCCCATCGCACCATCGACGCGCGGATCCTGGAACATCTGACAGGCGTAGACGTAAGGCCCCATCTTGATCCGCATCGACTCCAGCGTCGCGGGCTTGAGAAGGATGGGCTCGCCATCGGGCTGGCCGTTCTTGGTCGCCACATGCTTGCGGACGAACAGCAGGCCCTTGTTGATGATCTCGGCGTAAGGATCGTTGAAGTGGTATCGTGTGCCGATCACTCGCTCGATGCCACCATCAGTCCGAAGCGCCTGGCTCATGTTGTAGGAATATTTCGCCTTGGAGATGTTCTCCGGCGTCGTCACCGTTCCAGGATCGATGATGTCGTCATAGATGCGATGGCTGTAATGACCGCCGGTCGGCATCCCATCGACCAAGCCCCAATAGCTGAGCGTTGCCTCCTTGGGGTTGCCCTTGCGCTTGACGATCAGTCCTTGCTCGTTGTGCCAAAGCCCACCAGCCGACGCCTCTGCCTTGCTGGCGTACAGCACGTCCGGGAACCATGCCCGCAGCCAGACATTCGTCTCCAGCTCTCGCTTGACCTGGTGATAGAACTTTGCCGCCGTCGCCTTGGTGTGGCTGAAGAAGGCTACCGTGATCTCGGGATCATTCAGGATGTCCTGGATCGTCAGCGCGAAGGTGATGATCGTCGACTTGTAGTGGAGCCTGGCCCAGAGATCCAAGCACTCGTCAGGCTGCCTCTGCACCTCCCGGCAGCGATCGAACACGAAGTCGCAGTCTGCGTCAGCTCGTCCTAGAACGAAGCGCAGCAGGAAGAACAGATCGCCCTGGCACAGCTCCCGAAACAGGGCGGCGTGCTGGTCATCCTGCGGGATCGCCTTCTGCGTCTCCTCCCACTCCAGACGCATCAAGGCCCATTCCGTCCAGCAGCTCTCTAGCCTTGCGTAACTGCTCCTCTCGGGAAAGCGGCTTAACAGTGACATTGGCATCAATCTGCTTCACGTCCCGCCACAGATCACTCCTCCGATTCTTGAGCCAGAAGATGGCCGCCGTAGGATCAGGCGGGTAGTGCTTGAGCGTCTGAGCGCGCAGTATCTCGCCACCGTTGCAGAAGATCTTCTCCTCCGGATGCGTATAGCCCATGGCGCGTTCGTAGAGCCGAGAGCCAACGTTAGCGTCTGCCTCTTCTCGGCCCTTTTTTACGGCATCAAAAAAATCACCGCGCTCTGCCAGCCAGTTGCCAACCGTCTGCGGCGTGACCTCGAAGAAATCCGCCAGGCTCTCGTTCGTCGCACCCAGCAAGCAGAGCTTGAACGCTTGCTCAACCATCTCTGGCTTCAGCTTGGTCGGTCGTCCGCGCTTCGCCATCGCTTCCTCGCCGAACTGGTTGCAGGGGCGGGATTTGAACCCGCGGCCTCCAGGGTATGAACCTAGCGGGATACCTGACTTCCCCACCCTGCGGAGATCCAAACATTTCGCACCGATCAGTGCATTTCCCCTTGCCAACGCACAGATCAGTGCATATATTCATCTCATAGCAAGGGCGAGACGCCCGGAGACAAGGAGACGAGAGATGGCCCAGATCAACGAGAACACCTTCGCCGCAGCCTGCTACGACCAGAACAGCGTTGCCGAGCTGCAGACCGCCCTGGCCGGTGAGGCCGATGCCAACGACATGGCCGAGTGGGGCCTGACCGCCGCCGAGTGGCGCGCCCAGATCGAGCTGGCCCTGGAGGCCAAGATGGAAGACGCCGCGTGATCTACTGAGAGCCGGTTCCGACCGGCTCGATTGTAGACCAGAGGAGAGAGATCAATGACCGCCTACCCCGTATTCGACTGCCACCGCGACGACTTCAACCGCACGCGCGGCGTGATCAACGAGCCGATCGGCAGCGCCGAGACTGAGGCCGAGGCGCTGGAGATGCTGCGCAAGCACTTCGTTGGCACTGGCGCCCAGCCGACTCGCACCTGGCTAGGCGACGCGAGCGACGACACCATCGGCTGGTGGGTCGAACTCGAAGACGAGGCCGCTGCATGACCCCCACTGACCTCAGCGCCTGGATGACCCGCAACGGCCTCGACACCATCGTCGGGGCCGCTACGGCGCTTGGCATGGGCCGCAACACCGTCGCCCAGTACCTCAGCGGCAAGCAGGCCATCCCTCGCTATGTCGAGCTGGCCTGCAAGGGGCTGGAGGCTGAGAGAACACTGAGTGCGAACAGATGCTAGAGCTGGCGATATGACCGAACGCTCAAAAACTACGCAACTTAGGCGCATAGACGTCGCCCTGGATGCCTGCGGCCTCTCCAAAATCGAACTGGCCAGGCTCATTGGCATTCACGACACTCAGCTTGCCCCATCGAGCCCGGCGCTTGCGCTAAATAGCTACCTGATGGCACTCGTCGCAACTGGAGTCAACACTGGCGACGTCATCGTCGAGAACGATCTAACCGCTATGATCCGGGCAATCGCAGGGCGCTGGCGAGCCGCTCTGCGAGAGCAATCGGTGACGCCGCTCGTCGAAGAAGTTGCCCGAGCCCTGGAGGTCTCTGCCAGTTCCGCTCGCCGTTACCTCTACGGCGAGCGGCAGATCCCGCCTCAACACATCAGGGCGTTGGCACCTATGGCGCGACGGAAAACGGGGCCTAGGCCCGCCATGACCAATCAAATCAGGGTCCGGCTTGCCGCTGGTGAGCGCCCCGCAGACGTTGCGCGGACGCTCGGCACTGGCGCGGCAAACGTTCATGCCATCCTGTACGACATGCGCATCGCAGAGCGCTCCATCGTTCCCATACGCCAATTTCGGCGCGGCGAGCTGATGGATTCTGTAGAACTGGAATTCCCTCGAGGCGGATCCGTCAACGAGATTGCATCACGTATCGGCGCATCACCAAAATCCGTCCGGATTTCCATCCGCCGCCTGAGGAAGCTGGGCCGGATCTAGATGGTGCCCGCCCGAGGAGTCGAACCCCGAACCGCCGACTTACAAAGCCGATGCTCTACCGATTGAGCTAGGCGGGCGAAAACCGCCACATGCCCTGCGGCAGAGGTGGCGGTCGTATCTTGGTGGGCGGCTCTCAGCAAGATTCCAGTCGCCCCTAGTGCCGCCCCAAGCCCGGCATCGCTATGCGATGGAGCGGGAACGGTTCGTACCCTCGAATCACAAAGCGCCCGCGAGAGCCAATCTCCGGGCGCAATTTCTCATCGTCTATTTCTTGCATTACGCCACTTTCCGGCAGGTGTCAAGCCTACCGCAGCATCCCTGCCTGCGGGCCAGCTCGCGCAGCGCCTCGAAGGCCAGGCCCTCATCCTCCGGCGTTTCGTTCCTGGCTGCCGCGATGGCAGCGTGCCAGTGCCTACCGTAGCGATCCATGCGCCTCAGCTCCGCCTCGACATCGGCCATGCGGCTCATCACGCGGCGGAACCGCACCGGATCATCCTCGCCCAACGAGCGCCCGCCGATCCCGTCCGGGTCAATCGCGTGCGGTGGCTTTGGGATCTGGATCAGGCGGTCATGCAGCGTGACCAGGGCAATCAGGCGCTCCCCAGCCTCGTATTGCGAGAGGCAGATCCGCTTCTGGATGAACCAGCAGCCGATCAGTGATCCGTAACGCTGATTGCCGGGCTGGCCGTCTCCGCCGATCTCAGCGCGCTTGGCCAGCAGCTCCGGCGTAGCGCTGACCTGCCCGACGTAGCGCTTGGGCTGGCCGTTGGGCTGCCGCTTGACCGTGTGGCGCTTGCGTCCTCGCCTACGTGCCATTGGCCGCCTCCTTTGCCGCCTTCCCGCGCTGATAGGCACCGCTCTTGAGAGCTTCGAGCCGATGGCATGCCTCGCACATGGTCGACGCCCCGCTCTTCAGCGTCTTGGCGCGCTTCACCTCGTAGGCGCCGCAGGTACATCGAACCACCCATCGAGCCCGCCCGTTCTTTCCGATGCGCCCGGTGAACTTGCCCAGCACCCGCAGCCTGCCGAAGCTCTGGCCAATCAGGTTCTCGGTCCATGAGCACTTACCCGGCGCTGCCTGATAGGGTGGCGGCACCTTGTCGTGAATGTGACCGACCTGATCGGCCGGAAACAGCCCCTTCGGCTCGTAGGTCTCGCTAGATCCGCTCGTCACCGTCGCGGCCAGCCTGTCGATCGGCGCGCTGGTCGAGAGCCTGTCCCAATCAGTCATCAGCCATCCCCTTCGCTGCTGCCCGTATCGCATCACGCGCTGCCCTGCCTGCCGATGGCACGGCCCTCACTGTCGACGCCGGTTCCTCGCCTACCAGCCTGCGCCTGATCACCCGAAGCATCGCCAGCCGCTTACGCCGGCCACCGCCGTACATCTCCAGCCGCTCTTCCAGTTCCGCCCATGCCGGCCACCAGGGCGAGATCCTGGACTGGCTCTGCAGCACGTAGACCGCGACGTCTGCCGGCCAGCGTTGCAGTTCCTCGATGTAGGCCGCGGCTCGGACTGCGGTAGACGCTTCGTCTTCCGCCTTGGCCTTGGTCAAGACCGATAGCTTGGCAAGGAGAGGCTTGAGCGTTTCGACTGGAGCGCATTGCATCGCCCACTCGAACTGGCTGATAGCAGTGACAACAGCATTCACATCGGTTTCTGCTGTTGGAGACCAGCGCTCAAGCGCCAATTTTAGCGAGGGCGGCAAGCATTGGGTTAGGCGCCGGTCCACCTCGTCTGGGTCCATTGCCGCCAGCTCCTGGCTGGCACCGATGACTTGTGACCCAGTTGTACCAGGTCCGATCCCAGTTTTTGTGCCGGAATTGCGCTCCGGTACGATTGCTGTAGTGGTTTCGAAATCGCTCTGCTTCACAGGCTATGTCCTCCTCACTCAAGCCCCTCTTGCGGGCCGCGTCGATGCCGCTCTGACTGGGCTGCCAGTCATCCGGGATGTAGGTTGTCGCGCTGCGCTTGGGCTTTGGCTTCTCAGGCTCGGGCTTGTGCTGGTCGTCGTCGCGCTCTTGCGCGCCCACACTCTGGAGCGTAGCGACAGAGTGTGTATGGGTCTGGGTCTGGGTACCTATAAGGCTAGCTTCCTCTGAGCTATTAGCTGAGCTATTAGCTGAGCTATCAGCGCCCCACATTTGCTTCGCCCTGGCCTTGCCGCCCTTGGATCGGGCATCCCGTACCTTCACGCCGCACTCATGCTCGGCGAGAGCGCGCTCGTTGACCAGGCGACCGTCAATCTCTGCCAGCTTGCCTATTGCAAGCAGCTTCTCGACAGCGGCATCGGTCTTCGGATGGAACCTACACTCAGCCGCCGCGTCTTCCCGCAGCACGCCCATGCCTGTCGCCCACATCGCCTTGCACAGGCGGAAGTAGATGTACTCCACGTCATGACTCATCGACTGCGTGCCCCCATCCCACCTGTCCGGAATGAAGGCAACGTGCATGGGCTTCTCGCTCACTCCGCCGCTTCCTTGATCATCAGCGCGCTCTCAAGCTCTCGCAGCGCTGCCAGGTAGTGCGCGTTCCGCTTGCCGGTATCGTTCCACCAGCGCTCGCGATATCCTCTGACCGATGTCCGGTCCTTCCCCAGGATGCGAGCCGTCGCCGCCTCCGACATGCCGAAGTCGCGCATCAGCACCTTCGCCGCTGCAGCACGCCACACAACCGTTCCGGGGTCGTTGTTGGTGCCGATCAGATGCGCCTTCGAGTGGCCGGAA
Source organism: Rhodospirillaceae bacterium N.6G (assembly GCA_046233115.1). Lineage (GTDB taxonomy): Bacteria > Pseudomonadota > Alphaproteobacteria > Kiloniellales > JACOMY01 > JACOMY01. The sequence goes on from JBJXHM010000009.1 coordinate 10,338, forward strand.
GTCACAACGACAGCAGCGATGACCGTCTCTCCAGCCCTCACCTCTGACGGGAATGGCGCCTTCTGCTGCTCGGCGATCTTTCTCTCTCGCTTGGGCTCTTCGCGGAGGGAACATCGCATCATCAGCGGTATTGCCGCCTGGCCGGTGGCGCGTCGCTTGCTGCCGCTTCTCGGGTCCATGCCGAACGGATCGCCGGCCGGAAGACTGCGCGGCACCTGACCCAGCGCTCTGGCGATGGCGTCCTCGCTGGCGCCCCTGGCACGCATCGCTTCGGCCTGCTCCTGGGCGCGCAGAGCGCCGGGGAGGTGAGCCGGCGGCATCGCCGGACGGTTGAGCTTGATGATGCTCGCCACAGGGCCTTCGCTGAGCGAGTAGCCCTTCTTTCGCGGCGATGGCAGCACAAACAGACGCTCGCGCGGCGTGCGGTTCACCTTATCCGCCAGGCTCTTTCCCTTGATGTCAAAGCGCCTGCCAATCTCCGACCAGACTATGCCATTGTCGTGCAGGGCTACGATTTGACGCCACTCTTCCGGTGTGATGTCCTTCGGCATCCTCATCACGCAATCTCCACTCTTGCTTTCAACGGAATACCCCACTCGGCCAGCGTCTCCTGGACGTCCTGGAGCGATCGGCAGACGGCGACGCGGCCGCCGGCATATTCGATGGTTGCGGCGCAGAGCTTCTGGATGTTGGTCACCCGGCCGCCCTCGGCCTTCAGCTCGATGCCGTGATAGTGGCCCTGCCAGACGATCATGAGGTCCGGCACGCCGGCTCTTAGGCCCATAGACCGCAGGAAGGCACCGCGCAGGCGTCCGCCACCGCCGGCAGGAAAGGCAGTGAAGAAAGAGCCTTCCGGCAGGGCCAGCGCGAGGAAGCGCGCGACTGCCTGCTGGAGTTGCTGTTCTGGCTGGGCGCGGCGAGGCATCATCTCTCCTCCAGCGCGCGCACGCTCTCAATCATCACGCTTCACACCCTCCAGGCGGTCAGCCGCCTGCTCAAGCGCGCAAGCAATGTTGCCAGCCATCTGAGCAGCGATGCCGCCGCTCTCCGCCAGGGTGCGGGTCTCTTCGATGTATGCACGGCGATGCTCGTCTCTCTGCTGGAGGGCCTCGGCGCGCGCCCGGATGTTCAGGAACTCGTGCGCCGGGATGGCCTTCACCTTCCGATAGAACAGGCTCTTGGCCCGCCCGTGGGTGATGCCCAATCTCTGGGCGGCCTTCGCCAGCCAGCTATCGCGAGTGTCTGACCACTCGCGCCTCCCTCCGGCCTGCTCGATGAGCGCTCGCACCTCATCGACGGTTTGCTCAGGCGTCACGGCGCCATCCTCCGATTTCTGTGTCGTCCACAACTTTTTCGGGATCACGAAAAGCCCTCCGCCCATGTTCAGTCATGGAAGGAGGGCGACGGCTCATGGAGCACATCGGCGACATTGCGAAACGGATCGTGGAGGGGCTGGAGACTGCCATCGACCGCCCCTCTACTCGTCCAGCAGGCAGGCCAGCGCCGCTACCGGCACGGCTGCAGGCCACAGCGGCACCGACGCAAGCGCCATGCCCACCTGCCACCATTTCCAGGAAAGTCCGCCGCGAGACATCGCGACCAGAAATGCCGCAGTGCTCACCGCTCCGATGCCGTACAGTGCGGCGGCTATGAGCGCGGCGTCAGACATTGGACGGCTTGGGCTGGAGGCGGATCAGGTCGGCCCAGGAGGACGACGAAATCCAAGTCTCTCCAAGATGCTTCCCACTCTCGTCGTACACCTGAAAAAGGGCCGCGCCATCGTAGTCTCGCTCGGCGCTCAGCAATGTATAACAGCCCCTCTGCACGCCATACACCGAGCGAATAGTAATGTCGTGCCTTCCGGCGTTCGTCGTTGGCTCGCCGACCTCGACCCGCCCCCGCACCGACATGTCAGCCGCCTTGGCCGCCTCGTCCGGCTTGAGCCCGGCCTCGATGCCGCGCCAGAGGTAGGCCAGCCAATCGTCCTTGCTCTTCTCGCTCGGCGCGGGCTGTTCGGGCTCGTCCAGACCGTCGAGCAATGCGGCGGCTAGGTCACGGCAGGAATCGCGAGAAAGCTCAACGCGCGCGCTTTCAGTGCTATTCTGACAGCGGAGTATCGGACGCCCATCAGGGTAATGGGTCAATACAACCGTATCGCCATCCCCATCCGTGAACTTGAAACGTCTCATGCCCCTCTCTCCCTATCAGCGCTGCCCAGCGCCTCCCTGGCGCCTTGCAGCACGGTTGCGTCGGTGTCGGTGAGGAAGTCGTCAGCAGAGACCCTGCCGGCGGTGGCATCGCGGATCTGGTGCAGCCACTCTCGGCGCGGCATGTCTCCTCGCGCCCACCGCGACACGGAAAAACGAGAGGCACCGATCTGCCTGGCGAACGCCGCGCAGCTCTGGCCCGTCTCCTCAAGATATGCGGATAGCTTCATGTCACGGATAGTGTGACTAAGCCGGCAGAATGTCAAATTAAATGTGCGTCGTAATGTGACGATGACGCATAGACAATACGTGCATGAGGAAAAACCGACTCAAAGAACTACGGTTGAACGCCGGCTTTAAGCACCAAGCCGACCTGGCGCGTGCGCTCGGAGTGGACCGTCAAAGGGTGTCGTTGTGGGAGAAGGGTAAGAGTCTCCCGCGAGACACCGCCCTAATTCAGCTTGCCAAGGCGCTTGACTGCAACGCTACAGACATATTCCCATTATCAGGCGATAAGGAAGAAGCAGGGGCCCCACCTAACGCGGTATATGGGGGGGTCGTAGATTTGCCCGCCGGCATGCCGAGAGATGTTCCGGTTTACGGAACCGCTATCGGCGGGCAGGAAGGCGATTTCTATATGAATGGCCAGATCATCGACCACATTAGTCGGCTGCCAGGACTCCGCAGCAAACGCGCGTTTGCTCTGTACGTACAAGGCGAAAGCATGTGGCCCTGGAAGGCGCCCGGCAACATTATCATTGTCAACCCGGACAAGCCTCCGCGCAACGGGGACTATGTGGTTGTGGAGATGAAACAAACCGAAGAGGGTGGCGACCGGCAGGCATACGTCAAACGCTTGGTTCGCCAAACCCCGACCAAGATCGTGCTAGCGCAATACAACCCACCGCGAGAGATTGAGCTAGCGCGGGATGCTGTTGAGTGGGTCTACCTGGTACAGGATCTCGAAGACCTGCTGTAACGGACTGTCACATTTTATGTGTCAAATGAGTTGACGCACGTCACATAGAATGTTACATCTCTCCCATCACAACGGGAGAGAGCCCATGATCAGCTTCGGAGTCATCTGGCAGGATCAGGTCGAGTTCGCGACCGAGATCAACCTGTCAGTCGGTGGCCGCATCATCATTCCCGACGTCGAGGTAAGCGCCACCGTCACCATCTACGTCTATGACGACGACCGCATCGATCTGGACTTTGACGACATCCAGGTTGCGAGCGCGACCTACGGCCAGCACGGCTCGGCCTGGGAGTTCGCTTCCATCGACGTGACCGCGCCGCTCGGCAAGGAGTTGTGGACGGCCGCCGAGGCCGCCCTGCGCCGCCATACCGACGACATCATCGAGAAGGCCGCCCCGGCGCCGAGTGCGGCATGGGATCGGCAGCAGGAGCGCGCCGAGCGCTTCGACATGCAGAGGAGTGAGTGGTGATGGCCTACCAGCTCAATGAAGATCAAGAGCGCTGGCTGCAAGCGCTGGAGAGCGGGAAATTCTCGCAGCAGACCGGAGTATTGCGTGGGTATGACGGATACTGCTGCTTGGGCGTCGCCGTAAAAGTTTTGACGCCGCGCAGCAGGTTTCTAAAGCCAGAAGCCGCCAGAAACTTGCTCCCCTGTTCGCGCGTCATGCGGAGATTACTATTGCGTGGTAATTGCGGAGAGCTTGTCGAGTATTGGGGGGATGCAAGCTGCCTGACAACGGCTAACGACAACGGCAAGACATTCGCCGAGATCGCCGCATACATCCGCGCCAATCCCGAGAACGTGTTTCTGCCGCAGGAGGACGAGTGATGGCCTTCGACGCTTACACCGAGATTCTCCTGCTGATGGAGCAGGAGCGGGAATTCTGCGAGCAGAACGCCGTCGATTTCGCGAAGAGCGAGCGATACGAGGATGCCGCCCGCGCCAAGGCTCTTGCCAACGGCATCTGGTGGCTCCTCACCAGGCACAAGGCTGCTTGCAAGAAGGCCGCCGCATCCGCCGACACCTACGCCACCCAGCTCGCCAAGGCTGACCTGGAGAGGGAGGGGGTGTGATGCGCTTCCTCCGCCTTCTCCGCCGTCGCCACCGCAAGGCCGACACCATCCACCAACGTCTGGGCGCTGCGCAGGCTGCGCGGACAGTCCCGATAGGAGGGAATGATGCTGACAGAAGCACAGCTCGCCGCTCGCAAGGGCAAGATCACCGGCAGTGTCGTCAAGACGCTCTGCACCGGCAGCGAGACCGACATCAACGCCCTCTGGCGCCGCCTGGTCTATGACGAGCCCGAAGAGGATCTGTCCGGCGTCTGGGCGGTCAGGCTGGGCGAGGAGACTGAACGCCTGAACCTGGAGTGGTACGAGTGCAAGACCGGCAACACGCTGACCCGGCATGGCGAGGTGGTGGTCTACCCGCCAGAGCCCTGGGCAGCCTGCACGCTGGACGCCTTCGATGAGGCCATCGGCGGGCCGATAGACGCCAAGCATGTCGGCGGCTTTGAGAAGCGCCAGGCCATCATCGAACGCTACTGGCCGCAGATGACTTGGCAGATGGTTTGCACCGGCACCACCACGTCGCGCCTCTCCATCATCGAAGGCGCCCGCGAGCCGGTGATCGAGACCATCGACCTGGACGAGGACTACGCCACCGATCTGCTGAGCCGCGCCCGCGCCTTCTGGTCCTGCGTGGAGAGCAAGACGCCGCCCTTCGACCTACCGCCCGCCCCGGTGGCCGTGCTGTCGGAGGAGATGCGGGAGATCGACCTGGACAGCTTCGTCACCTTCGACCTGGAGGAGTCCACCTATCAGGCCAACGAAGGCGCACCCAATTGGGCGCTGCCGATGGCCGGCGCGCTGGTGCAGTGGGGCATGTGGAAGCCGTACCTCGACCGCTTCGAGGCCAGCAAGAAGGAGGTGAAGGAGCTTCTGCCGAGAGATGTTCGCAAGCTTACCTTCGACCGGATCACCATCACCCGCGCGAAGAACGGCGCGATGACAATCAAGGAGTCAGTCTGATGGATAGCGCAGTCCTGGAGAAGCCGGAGACCGCCGGCACGCCGCGTCTGAACAAGGCACTGGCCGCAGCGCAGGCGGAGATGACGAACGCCGCGCTGAACAAGGTGAACCCGCACTTTAAGTCGAAGTACGCAGACCTTGCCGAGATCCGCGACACCGCTCTGCCAGTGCTAACAGCGCACGGCCTGTCCGTCACCCAGACGCCGCAGTTCGTCGGCGAGCGATTCGTCCTCGTCACCACGCTGCGGCATGAGAGCGGGGAAGAGGTCTCCAGCGAGTGGCCGTTGCCGAGCAACATCGAGCCGCAGAAAATGGGATCGGCGCTGACTTACGCTCGCCGTTACGGCCTTTCCGCCATCGTCTGCATCAGCGCGGAGGAAGACGACGACGGCAACGCTGCCAACGACCAGCACAAGGCCGCCAAGACCTCCAACGCCAAGCCCACCAAGGCCCCGCCCAAGATGACGGCTCCCGTGGCCAACGCTCCGTCGCCGGCCGCACCCTCTTCCGATGCCGACGATGACGAGTGGATTCGCTGGATCGGCAAGGTGAAGCGCGAGGCGACCGCAGCCAAGACCGTGGCCGACCTGGACGCGCTCTGCATCCACCACAACGACACGCTGAACCAGCTCTTGCGCGTCAGCCAGAAAGGCCACGCCGGGCTGATGAAGCATATCCAGGACCAGCGCCAGCACAAGGCGGTGGACGCTGGGATGGAGATGGCGCCGTGACCCACCGCATGAGTGACGAAGAGCTAGAGGAAGCCCAGCGCAAGATCTTGTTGAGCTTCGCGGAAGGCATGAGGGACGGATTTAAGCACGCTGCGATTGCGTGGATTACCTTCGGTTGCGTGATCGTCACGTCCCTAATTGCGAGGGCTTTTTCGTGACCCACCGCGAGGAATTCCTGATCTCCGCCCAAGGCGCGCTGATCCCCAAGAGCGATCTGGCCCGCCACAAACTGGCCAAGCGTGCCGGCGAGTCCGTCCTGATGCCGCTGCCCAAGCGCTCGCGCTCGCTGCCCTACCACCGCAGGGCATGGGCGATGCTCAACGCGGCTGTCGATGCCGGGGCGCCATTCGCCACGGCTGAGGCGCTGCTGGTGGCGCTCAAGGTCAGGCTCGGCCTCTATGACCTGGTGGTCGATGCCGTAATCGGGAGGGTGATCTACATGCCGAAGAGCACTGACTTCAGCAGTATGGGCCAGGACGAGTTCCAGGCGTTCTTCGACCGGGCGATTGACCTAATCTGCCGCGACTATCTGCACGGCGCGTCGGTCGAGGCGTTCCTTAACGAGTTCGAGGGGCAGAGGCTCCAGGAGGTGGGGAAGTGAAGATCAAATCCGGATTTGCGCTCCTCGACGTGCTTGGCAAGGACGGACGGCTCTTCAAGGCCGTGGAGAAAGGCCAGCACTTCAAGGTGGTGATCGAAGGCGAGTTGGATGCGGTCGCCGGTAACCATGACGGAGAGAGCCGTGAATACACCGTTCTGGTCGAGAAGGTGACCGCTCGGCCGGTGACGAAAGGCGATGTGACGTCATGACCGCGACAGACCTACAGCCGATCGAGACGGCGCCGAAGGATGGCTCCTGGATCATCGGGGATGACGGCCGCCTCTACAAGTGGCGCCGCTACAAGAAGAACGCGCCGCCGGAGTACGTGCGCCTCGGCGGCCGATGGCAGGTGATGGAGTGGAACGGCGACTGGCACAAGTGGAAGAACGCCTTCCAGGCGCCGACACACTGGAGCCCGAGCAAGACGAAGGAGCAGGTGACGCAATGACCCTACTCGCCGAGTTGATCCGGCTCTGGCAGGCCAGGGACGATGCGCGGGATGCGTGGATGGCCAGCAAAGGAGAAGAAGAGGTGTTCAACGCCTACATGAACACCACTCGCGCTCTCCGCGGCTTCATCGCCCAGCACCGCGCGGCCGAGGTGGGGGCGGCGAATATGTTCTGGGACGACGAAGACCCGGAGGCCGCTTGCGCCTGCCCGATGGAGATCGTGACGTCGTGGGGCGTCGAGACCTACGGCGACATCTACAAGATCCAGCAGGCCATTCGCTTGCCCGACATCTTCGCGGCGCGCGTACCAGGGCCGGACAAGGACGGGAGGCTCCTCACCGCCCCGACCCGCGAGGAGCTGGAGAAGCTGATCAAGGAGGCGGGGGATGCTTAACCCGTTAACCATAGATGCCCTGATCTATGGAGCGATTGCACACGCCAGATCGCGGGCGCTGGAGGAGGCCGCCCAGATCGCCGACGAGCACGCATCCGTCGAGGGCATCGCGCAGGAGATCGCCGCCCGCATTCGAGCGCTGAAGGAGAAGAGCGATGGCTGAGAAGTGGACAGGGACAAAGCAGCGAAACGATCTGAAGCGCTGCCCGTTCTGCGGCACGGCGGCCGTGCAACAGGTACGGCTCGCAAACAGCGACACTGACATGCAGTTCAGGGTCGGCTGCGGGAATCCTTTCTGCGGAGTGGAGCCGAATACGCCCCCATTCGCGGCTCTGAGCAATGCAGAAGACGCTTGGGAGGATCGGAGCGATGGCTGAGATACCGGAGGAGGCGCTGCGGCAGTTGTGGGTGGCTTATCTCACTGCTCACGGAAATCACGATGCGCCAGACGGAGATGCGGAAACTCTCGATGCCCTTGGCGAGGCCGAGTTCGACATCCTCGATTGGCTGCGGACCAATGACCCGGCAACCGTGCTAGTCGATATCGCCGCGCACTACCGGCGGGAGGCGCTGGAGGAGGCGGCGCGGGTGGCCGACGCGAAGGCAGAAAACGCCGCCAAGTCGATACGGCGAAACCAAAATAGCCTGTTCTCGCGCGGTGTTGAGGCGATTTCTGTGGAGATCGCCCGCCAGATCCGCGCTCTCAAGGAGAAGCCCAATGGATAAGCCCACCACCCCCGAGATGCGCAAGTGGCTGAAAGCTGGAATTGCCCAGTGTCGCAACTCCACAATGCTGTCCCGAGATCACGCTATCCTCTCCGCCCTCCTGGAGCTGCTGGCCGAGCCGCAGCCGGCCGCCGGCAAGGTGTCGAGGGAGGAGAAACAGGAAGCGGCGCTGTCCATGCGAAACATCGTGCATGCGCGGTGGATGACGGCGAGTAAGGCTGATCGCGACTACTGGCGCAAGATCACCGCGGCTGCAGATGCCATCCTCGCCGACTACGCTGAGCCGGTGCTGCCTGAGGGGTGGGAGATCGAGCGGACTGACGACGGGCGGTTTATGACGCTGATCAAGAGCGGAGATCCCTTTTACAGCTACGTGATGGAACGCCTGTGTGATCTGGACGGGACGCCATCTCTCCCCGTTCGTCTCGCCTGGCACCTCGCCTGCGCTGACGCCATCGCCCAGGCCATCGCCCAGGCCAAAGAGGAAGGCGGCGACGATGACTGACCAGCAAGAGCGCGAGTGGGTCGTGTGCCCGAAGTGTCGTGGCTCGAAGTTCGTCGCTCCCGTCTGGCCCTCGATGCTGGAGGAATACTGCAACATCTGCAACGGCCGCGGCGGCTGGTATCGAAAATGGGTCGTGTGCCCCGAGTGCGACGGCGACGGAATAGACCCGGAATGGTTCGACGATCCAGGCGATTCTGACTTTCCGCCATGTCCGCAATGTCATCACGAAGGTGGCTGGTATCTGGAGGAGGAGAGCGATGCAGGGCACGACTGAGGGCGCTTTGTGGGGAGTGATGCCAAATATCAATGACGGAGACTTCCCGAAGGACGAATGGCTTCTCCTGATCCCAGCAGAGCTGGGCGGTGAAACGTGCTTCTATGTCGAGTGCTTCGACAGCTTAGAGAACGCATGGTTCGACGATAGCGAGCGCTGTCCCGGAGGGCCGCTGCATGGCTGGCTTTGGCAGCGGCTCCCGGCGCTATGGAGCGCGCCGGAGAAGTGGTGGCTTGAGTCGGACGATGAAGAGCCGGAGGAGGAGAGCGATGGGTGATCTTATTTCCGATGCTCTGCCGCCGGTCAGCAAGACGCAGATGATCCGCTGCATCGAGCGCGAGATCGCCATGCGCCGCAAGGTCTATCCGCGATGGGTCGAAGCCGGCCGCATGAGGCAGGAGACGGCCGACGAGGAGATCCGCGTCATGGAGGCGGTACGGGAGGCCCTGAGCGATGGCAGCCAGTAGGCAGGATCTGCCCTTCCACTTCACCCCCGCCACGTTGGCCGAGCGCTGGGGCGTGTCCAAGACCTGCATCTCGGAGATGTTGCGCTCGGGCAAGATTCGGCATTTCGTCGTCGGCAAGAGACGCTACCGTATCCCTCTGCACGTTGTGGAGGAGTACGAGGCATGCCAAAGCGAGGGGACGAGTCAAAAATCATCCCACCAAACGCACGGCCAGGGCAGCACAGAGGCCGATGGTGCGCCGTCTGGAGAGACGAAGGAGGGAATAAGTGTCGCCGAGTTTTACCGGCGGAAATCGCTACACGAGAGGCGGCATCGCAGTACATCGCGAGCCTCTTCCGCCCGCCAGCCCGCACGGTAGGCGAGATCATGGCGGTCTATCTCGAAGAAGCAGCCACCCGCGTCGCCCGGCCGGACAGCCTGCGCTACCTCTGGGGCAAGGGCATGCAGAAGCACTTCGCCCACTTGCTGCCCGAGGAGGTGACGCGCGACGTCTGCAAGACCTGGATCGCCAAGCGGCGCAACCAGGGGCTAAGCAACGCCACCACGCGCAAGGAGCTGGCCACCCTGCAGGCCGCGCTGAACCGAACGCTGGGCAAGGCCAACCCGGCTGTCGTGGAATATCCGCCGGCACCGCCTGCCCGTGAGCGCTACCTGGACCGCGACGAGGTGCAGGCGCTGATCGACGCTTGCGGCAGCGAGCATGTCCGGCTTTTCATCGTCCTGGCCATCGCGACGGGAGCGCGCGGCGGCGCCATCCTCGACCTGACCTGGGATCGAGTGGACCTGCGGCTGCGCACGATCGACTTCGGCGAGGGCCGCGGGAAGAAGCGTCGGCCGGTGAGCAAGATCAACAAGGACGCACACGCCGCACTGGTCGAGGCGCGAGAGGCTGCGATCTGCCCCTATGTCATCAACTACGAGGGCCAGCAGGTGGCCAGCATCAGGAAGGCATTCGGCCGGGCAGCGGAGCGCGCCGGGCTGCCAGGAGTGACGCCGCACACGCTACGGCACACGGCGGTTACGTGGATGGTGATGGCCGGCGTTCCGACGACCGAGGTGGCCCGCGCTGTCGGGCTGACCGAAGGGATGGTCGAGCGGGTCTATGGGCATCACCACCCGGATTTTCTCAGCAGAGCAGCGAGGGCTACGGAGAGATGAGTAAGATCGAAGAGCTGCGTGCGTTATGGCAAGCGTACAACGATCACGAGAGACGCACAGCAGAGCGCCTGCCTGCGAGGAACGCAGATGAACAGTTCGAGTTCGAGTGTAACGACATGGAAGCCTTCCACAACCTGATGGACTTCATTGCCGCCAACGATCCAGCCGAGGTACTGAAGGCGACGCTATTCTGGGACGCCCACGAATGGGATTGCACGCATGACGACCTGCAAGACCTCTTCGATGGCTACGATGAAAACGAGGTCATCGAAGTTGGCGCAGCGGTGCGGCTGCCAAACTTCTTTCTCGTCAAGCACTGGCCCGAGGAAGCAGACGAGCGCCAATGGCTAACCGCCCCGACCCGCGAGGAGCTGGAGGCTGAGATCAATGCGCTTGATGCCGCCGTTGAACCCCAGCCCGTACCTGCCGACACCCTCGCTGATTCTCGCTAAGTCCTTGATCCGGTTTGGTGGAGCCGAGGGGAATCGAACCCCTGACCTCCTCATTGCGAACGAGGCGCTCTCCCATCTGAGCTACGGCCCCAAACCGGTCCGGCGCGGGCGGTTCAAAGGCCCCCCGGCGCGGATGCGGGACTATGGTGATGGCCTCGGGGGCTGTCAAGAGCGCTTTGGCGGGGCTGCACCACGTCGCAGGCCGTGGCTTTCGGGACACGGCCGGCGCGCGCATTTGCTGCACCGCACAACATTCAAAGGCTTGTTGATTCAAATCAATGAGTAGCACTATGGGCATTGCCAGAATTCAGCCGCAATTGCGGTGCGCCAAGGTACGGCCCAGGCGACGGGTCCCTGGCGTGCCGTCTTCGCATGAGCCGCACGTCAAGGGGGCAGCCAGCAGACGATGACAGACCAACACTACGCAGGAGGGGAGTCCGGACGGCCGTCGCACGGCAATCCGCTGCTCATCGGGCTCCTGGCCATAGGTGGCCTCATGGGCCTCTTCCTCGCCGCCAAGGCGAAGGACGGGGTGATGGAGTTCCACGGCTATCTCTTCATGATCGCCGCGGTGATCGGCATCTTCGCCCTGGTCTCCAAAGCCTTCGACGAGCCGGAGGGCGCGCTGGTGCACCGCGGCACCGGCGTCACCTACATGGACGGGGTGATCCGCGCCGGCATCATCGCCTCGATGTTCTGGGCGGTGGCGGGCTTGCTGGCCGGCGACTTCATCGCCTGGCAGCTGGTTTTCCCCGGCCTGAACCTGGATCTGCCCTGGACCACCTTCGGGCGACTGCGGCCACTGCACACCTCCGCGGTGATCTTCGCCTTCGGCGGCAACGTGCTGATCGCCACCTCCTTCCACGTCGTGCAGCGGACCTGCAAGGCCCGCCTGGCCGGCGGCCATGCCGGCTGGTTCGTGTTCTGGGGCTACAACCTCTTCATCGTCATCGCCGCCACCGGCTACCTGCTGGGCGTGACCCAGTCCAAGGAGTACGCCGAGCCGGAGTGGTACGCAGACCTCTGGCTGGCCATTGTCTGGGTGACCTATCTGCTGGTCTTCCTCGGCACCCTGTGGAAGCGGGTCGAGCCGCACATCTACGTCGCCAACTGGTTCTACCTGGCCTTCATCATCACCATCGCGATGCTGCACATCGTGAACAATCTGGCGCTGCCGATCTCCCTCTTCGGCACCAAGTCGGTGCAGGCCTTCTCCGGTGTGCAGGACGCGCTGACCCAGTGGTGGTACGGCCACAACGCGGTGGGCTTCTTCCTCACCGCCGGCTTCCTGGCGATCATGTACTACTACGTGCCCAAGCGCGCGGAGCGCCCGATCTACAGCTACCGCCTGTCGATCGTGCACTTCTGGTCGCTGATCTTCCTCTACATCTGGGCCGGTCCCCACCACCTGCACTGGACCGCGCTGCCGGACTGGGCGCAGACCCTGGGCATGGTCTTCTCGGTGATGCTGTGGATGCCCTCCTGGGGCGGCATGATCAACGGCCTGATGACCCTCTCGGGCGCCTGGGACAAGCTGCGCACCGACCCGGTCATCCGCATGTTCGTGCTGGCCATCGCCTTCTACGGCATGAGCACCTTCGAAGGCCCGGTCATGTCGATCAAGGCGGTGAACTCGCTGAGCCACTACACCGACTGGACGGTGGGCCACGTGCACTCCGGTGCGCTGGGCTGGGTCGGCATGATCTCCTTCGCCGCGCTCTACTACATGACGCCCAAGCTCTGGGGCCGGCGCGAGCTCTATTCCATGAAGCTGGTGAACTGGCACTTCTGGGTCGCGACCATCGGCATCCTGCTCTACATCACCTCGATGTGGGTGTCGGGCATCATGGAAGGCCTGATGTGGCGGGCCTACGACGCCCAGGGCTTCCTGGAGTACGCCTTCATCGAGACCGTCGAGGTGAAGCGTCCCTTCAACATCATCCGCGCCACCGGCGGCCTGCTCTACCTGCTGGGCGCGCTGGTCATGGCCTACAACCTCTGGCGCACGGTGCGCGGTGACGAGGCGAAGGAGGCGGCGCCCGCCGCCAAGCCCGCCGTCTCGCAGCCGGCCCCGGCCGAGTAAGGGAGGGCTTTCTCCATGGGACTGAAGCACGAGGTCTTCGAGAAGCACTCCCTGCTTCTGACCGTCGGTATCCTGATCACGGTCGCCATCGGCGGCCTGATCGAGATCACCCCGCTGTTCTACCTGGAAAGCACCATCGAGAAGGTGCAGGGCGTGCGCCCCTACACCCCGCTGGAGCTCAAGGGCCGCGACATCTACATCCGCGAGGGCTGCTACAACTGCCACAGCCAGATGGTGCGGCCGCTGCGTGACGAGGTGGAGCGTTACGGCCACTACTCGCTGGCGGCGGAGTCGATGTACGACCACCCCTTCCAGTGGGGCTCCAAGCGCATCGGGCCGGACCTGGCCCGGGTCGGCGGGCGCTACTCCAACGACTGGCACGTGGCGCACCTGCTGAACCCGCGCTCGGTGGTGCCGGAGTCGATCATGCCGGCCTACGGGCACCTGCTGAACTACCGCCTGAAGTTCGACAACATCGAGGAGGAGATGGAGACGCACCGCGCGCTCGGGACGCCCTACACCGACGAGATGATCGAAAGCGCGCGCAAGGACCTGCTGGCCCAGACCGATCCGGAGCGTGACGGCGCGCTGGACGTGGAGGAGCGCTATCCGAAGGCGGTCGTCGCCGACTTCGACGGCAATCCCGCCGTGGTCAGCGAGATGGACGCCCTGGTCGCCTACCTGCAGATGCTGGGCACCCTGGTCGACTTCAGCGTCTACGACGCGAACGAGAACCTGAGATAGGGGGCGGCGATGACCTACGAGACTGTCGCCTCCGTTGCGCCGACGATCGGGTTGATCTTCTTCATCACCTTCTTCGCCGCCGTCGTCGCCTATACCTTCTGGCCGCGCAATCGCGACAAGTTCCGCCGCGCCGCCAAGATGCCCTTGGACGAGGAGTAGACCGCCATGGCCGGAACGCCCCAGAAGGACGCGATCAGCGGCGTCGAGACCACGGGTCACGAGTGGGATGGGATTACGGAGCTGAACAACCCGCTGCCGCGCTGGTGGGTGATCATCTTCTACCTGACCGTGATCTGGGCGGTCATCTATGTCATCTTCATGCCGGCGATCCCGCTCTTCGGCGGCTTCACCCGTGGCGTGCTCGACTGGTCCAGCCGGGCCTCTCTGGAACGCTCGATGGAGGAGGCTGCCGCCGAGCAGAAGCCCTACATGGCGAAGATCTCCTCTGAGGATCTGCAGCAGATCGCCGACGATCCGGAGCTCGCGGGCTTCGTTCAGGCCGGTGGCCGCTCCGCCTTCGCGGTGAACTGCTCGCCCTGCCATGGCCAGGGCGCGCAGGGCAGCAAGGGCTACCCCAACCTGAACGACGATAGCTGGATCTGGGGCGGGTCCCTCGACCAGATCTATCAGACCATCAGGTACGGGGTGCGCAACGCTAACAGCGAGTCGCATCAGAACGTGATGATGGCCTATGGCCGCGAGGGCGTGCTGTCACGCGACGAGATCGACGAGGTCGCGGAGTACGTGCTCTCGCTCTCCGGCCACGCCGAAGACCAGGAGATGGTGGCGAAAGGCAAGGAGATCTTCGATCAGAACTGCGTGGCCTGCCACCAAGAGGGCGGGGTCGGTGACCAGGCCCTGGGTGCACCCAACCTGACCGATGCGATCTGGCTCTACGGCGGCAGCAAGGCGGACATCATCGAGACCCTGACCTTTGGTCGCGCGGGCATGATGCCGCCTTGGGTGGGGCGTCTCAGCGACGATACCATCAAGTTGCTGGCCGTCTATGTGCACTCTCTGGGCGGCGGCAAGTAGCCGTTACGCACCAGGAGAGGGAAGGGCGAGCGCACTATGGCTGAGGCAGAACCGAAGCTGAAGCTTGAGGAGACCGTGGCGGCTGCGGCCGCCGCGGCCGACCCTCACGCGGCCTCCGCGACGGAACATGAGTCAAAGGAGCATGCTCCGGTCGAGACCATCGCGGTCGAGGCGGTCAACACCAAGGAAAAGCGCGACTCCCTCTACAAGAAGAAGACCAAGATCTACCCCAAGCTGGTCCATGGTTACTGGCGGCGGGTCAAGTGGATCGTGATGGCGGTCACCTTGGCGATCTATTACCTTCTGCCCTGGTTCCGCTGGGACCGCGGTCCGGGACAGCCTGACCAGGCGGTGCTGTTGGACCTGCCCAACCGGCGCTTCTACTTCTTCTTTCTGGAGATCTGGCCGCAGGAGGTCTACTTCCTCACCGGCCTGTTGATCCTGGGCGCGTTGGCGCTCTTTCTGGTCACTTCGCTGGCCGGACGGGTCTGGTGTGGTTACACCTGCCCGCAAACGGTCTGGACCGATCTCTTCATTCTGGTGGAACGGCTGATCGAGGGCGACCGCTCGGCCCGTATCCGCATGGACAAGAAGTCTTGGAGCTTCGGCAAGCTCGGGCGCCGGCTCGCCAAGCACTCCGCCTGGGTCGTCATCGGCCTGCTCACCGGCGGTGCCTGGGTGTTCTACTTCGCCGATGCGCCGACCCTGGCCGGCGACCTGCTCAGCTTCGACGCACCGATCGTGGCCTATGCCTTCATCGGCGGGCTTACCTTCACGACCTATTGGCTGGGCGGTCACATGCGTGAGCAGGTCTGCACCTATATGTGCCCCTGGCCGCGCATCCAGGCGGCACTCTTCGACGAGGATTCGCTCCTCGTCACCTACCGCGACTTCCGCGGTGAGCCACGCGGTCCCCTGCGCAAGGGGCAGGTGCAGGCCGCGCACGGCGACTGCATCGACTGCAAGCAGTGCGTCGCCGTCTGCCCGATGGGCATCGACATCCGCGACGGCATGCAACTCGAGTGCATTTCCTGCGCGCTCTGTATCGACGCCTGCGACGAGGTGATGGACAAGATCGGTAAGCCGCGCGGGCTGATCGCCTACGACACTCTGCCAGGGGTCGAGGCCGAGGCGCGCGGCGAGACGCGCAAGCTGCATCTGGTCCGGCCGCGCACCATCCTCTACGGCGGCCTGATCGTGCTGGTCTCGGTGATCATGCTGGTCGGTCTGGTCAGCCGCACCAGCCTGGACCTCAACCTGCTGGCGGATCGCAACCCGCTCTTCGTGAAGCTGTCCAACGGTGACATCCGCAACGGCTACACCCTGAAGGTGATCAACAAGACCACCGCGCCGCACGACTACACTCTCAGCGTCACTGGCCTGAAGGGAGCCCAGGTCTCGGTCCTGGGGTCCGAGACGCCGGAGGTGACCGCACCCAGCGACAGCGTGCAGTCCAAGCGCATCTTCATCGCCGCGCCGGCCGACGCACTCTCCGGTGCGATCACCGACATCGACCTGGTGCTGACCGACGAGACCGGCCAGGCGACCTCGGTCGGCTCGGTCTTCAGAGGACCCTAGAGCCCCATGTCGGACTTCCACCCGACCACCTCCGCGCGCCCCTTCACCGGACGCAAGCTGCTGTACTGGCTGATCGGCTTCTTCGGCGTGATGCTGCTGGCCAATGCCGTCTTCATCTGGCTGGCACTCGACACCTTCACCGGGGTGATCGACGAGAACGCCTATCAGGACGGGCTGCAGTACAACCAGCGCCTGGAGGCCGCGGCGGCCCAGCGGGCGCTCGGTTGGCACGGCAATGTGGTGCAGGAGGAGGCCCAGGTGGTGCTGACTCTGAACGGCCCGGATGGCCAGCCGGTGCGCGGCCTGATCCTGGAAGCGGAGTTCGTCCGGCCGACCAACGACGGGCAGGACCGGACCCTGCCGATGGTGGAGGTGGCGGCCGGCCGCTATCGGGCCCCGCTGGACTTGCCGCTTTCCGGCAACTGGGACCTGGTGATCCGCGGCAGCGCGGCCGACGGAACGCCCTTCGAGACCCGCTCGCGCCTCTGGCTGGACTAGATCATGGCCAAGCAGGCGGAAGGCGACGACACCGCGAGCCAGCCGCTGGCTGCCTGCTGCATTCCCGCATCGCTGCCCGACGTCGCCGACCAGGTCGCGGCCCTGGTCGCCGCCTCCGAGGACTCGGTTGAGCGTCTGCCGGAGGGGCGCCGCCGCCTGACCCTGGTGATCGAGAACCTGGAGTGCGCGGGCTGCGTGCCGAAGATCGAGCGTGCGATCGAAGGACAGCAGGGCCTGCTGGAGGGGCGGGTCAACCTGACCACCCGGCGCCTGCGCCTGCTGTGGCGCGACCAGGAGACCGACCTGGCCAGCTTGTTGCTGCCGATCCTTGGCCTCGGCTACCATCTGGCACCCTTCCAGGTCGGGCGCCTGGAGGCCCGCGACACCGAGGAGCGTAACTTCTTGCTGCGCTGTCTGGCGGTGGCCGGCTTTGCCGCCGGCAACGTCATGCTGCTGTCGGTCTCGGTCTGGAGCGGCCTCTGGGGCGACATGGGGGGCGACATGGGCCCGGCAACGCGCGACCTGCTGCACTGGGTCTCGGCGCTGATCGCCCTGCCGGCGGTCGCCTATGCCGGCCGGCCCTTCTTCCGCTCGGCGATGACGGCCTTGAGCGCCGGGCGCCTCAACATGGATGTGCCGATCTCGCTGGCCGTGGTGCTGGCGGCGGCGATGAGCCTTTTCGAGACCATGCGCGGCGGCCAGGAGGCCTATTTCGACGCCGCGGTGACCCTGCTCTTCTTCCTGCTGATCGGCCGCCTGCTCGACCGGATGATGCGCGGCCGGGCGCGGTCGGCGGCCGAGAATCTGCTGGCGCTGAAGGTCGACACCGCCCTGGTGGTGCTGCCGGGTGGTGCCCGCGAGCGCCGTGCCGCCGCCAACCTGAAACCCGGCGACCTCTTCCTGGTGGCGCCTGGCGAGCACCTGCCGGCCGACGGCCAGGTGGTTGAGGGCCATGCCGCGCTGGACGTCTCCGCCATCACCGGCGAAAGCCTGCCGCAAGCGGTCGGCCCGGACTGCAAGGTCCACGCCGGTACCCTGGCGCTGGACGGCAGCCTGCTGATCCGGGTGACGGCCTCGGGCGAGCGCACCCTGCTCAGTGAAGTGCTGCGCCTGGTGGAGACGGCCGAGCAGGGCCGTGCCCGCTATGTCCGCCTGGCCGACCGGGCCGCCCAGATCTATGCGCCGGCGGTGCACGTCCTGGCGCTCGTGACCTTCGTGCTGGCGCTGGTCCTGGGCTTGACCTGGCAGTCGGCGCTGATGAACGCCATCGCGGTGCTGATCGTGACCTGTCCCTGCGCGCTGGGCCTGGCGGTGCCGGCGGTCCAGGTCGCCGCCGTCGGCCGCCTGCTGCGCGCCGGCATCCTGGTCAAGAGCGGCGATGCGCTGGAGCGTCTGGCGCAGGTGGACCATGTGGTCTTCGACAAGACCGGCACCCTGACCCTGGGGCGTCCGGTGCTGCTGAACCGCGAGGCGATGGCGCCGGCCGACCTGCGCCTGGCCGCCGGTCTCGCCGCCGCCAGCCGCCACCCGCTGGCCCAGGCCCTGGTCCGGGCCGCCGGACCGGTGCCGCTGTTGCACGCGGAGGTCAGCGAGGTGCCGGGGGCCGGCCTGATTGCCCGGCTGCCGCTGGGCGAGCTGCGCTTGGGCTCCTCCGCCCACGTCGGTGCCGAGGATGGGGATGCGGGTGACGGGGAGTCGGGCGCCGAGAGCTTGCTGTGGCTGCGCCACCCCGGCGGCCGGCTGGTCTGCTTCCGCTTCCACGACGCGCTGCGGTCCGACGCGGCCGAGGCGGTGGCGGCCCTGCGCGCCCAGGGGCTGAGCCTGGAGATCCTGTCCGGCGATCGGCCGGGTGCGGTGGCGGACGTGGCCCGGCGCCTGGGCATTCAGACCTGGCAGGCCGGGGTCAACCCGGCCGAGAAGTCGGCACGCCTGCTGGCTCTGGCCGATGCCGGCAAGAAGGTCGCGATGGTGGGCGACGGCCTGAACGACGCGCCGGCCCTGGCGGCCGCCTACGCCTCGCTCTCGCCGGCGGCGGCCAGCGAGGCCAGCCAGGTGGCGGCCGACCTGCTGTTCCAGGGCCAGACCCTGGCGCCGGTGCCCGAGGCGGTGAGCGTGGCCAGGCGCTCGCGCCGGCTGGTGCTGCAGAACTTCTCGATTGCGATCGGCTACAACCTGGTGGCGGTGCCGCTGGCCATGTCCGGCGAGATCACGCCGCTGCTGGCCGCGATCTTCATGTCCTGCTCCTCGCTGGTGGTGACCGCCAATGCACTCAGGGCTGCGGCCGGCAAGCGCCGCCGGGCGCCGGAGGAGGCCACTGCCGAGGTGGTCGTCGCGGCGGAATGAACGCCCTCATCTACCTGATCCCCGCCGCGCTTTTCCTGGGTGCGATCGGTCTCGTCGCCTTCCTCTGGGCCCTGCGCAGCGGCCAGTTCGAGGACCTGGAAGGTGCCAAGTACCGCATCCTCCAGGACGACGAGGACGACGCGCCAAAGAAGCAAGACAAGGGGGCGTCCAGGTCCTGACCGGACATCGAACCGCCGCTCAGCCCAGCGGCACCACCGGGGACACGCGGGCCAGCGGGATGCGGCCCAGCGGGAGCTGCAGGTAGGCGTGGCCGTCGCGCAGGACCAGGGGCAGGGCGATCCAGCGGCCCGGCTTGCCGTCGCGCGGCTGGGCGATGCCTTCCAGCAGCTTGCCGTAGGTCCTGGCCTGGCTGGGATCGAACTTGCCGGCGGCCGCCAGCGCCTTCAGCACCGCCGGCGCGCCGGCGATGTCGAGGTTCAGGGTCCCGGTCGGCCGCAGTTCCTGGTCCAAGGTGAGGCGCCCGCCCGCCTCCAGCGAGAAGGGGCCCCAGGTCAGTTCGGCTTGCTCAAGGTCGATGTAGCCGCCGCCGTCGCGCCAGGCCCGCAGCATCATCGGCGCCGGGCCGGGCTTTAGCGGACCGGTCAACAGCGCGCGCAGGCTACCGCTCTGGATCTCCGCGCCCAGGTCGGGAATCGCGGCGCCGAGGACCTGCGGCAGGGTGAGCTGCTCTAGATTCAGCACGACCGTGGTCCGCTGGGTCGGGTCGGAGAGCGGCGGCAAGGGCGCCGCGGCCAGATCCAGGCGCTTCACCAGGGCCTGGCCCAGTCCTTGGTCCAGATCGACCTTGGCGTCGGCCAGGGCGGCCTGCAGGCCCTCGGCGCCGGCGCTGCCGATCTCGACCAGGGCATCGGCCTGCTCGCTGTCGATGGTGAATCCAAGCCCGTCCAGGACCAGCCGATGCGTCCCCTTGCCGTCGAAGCGCAGCAGGGTTGGATCGCTGAAGGAGGTGCGGCCGACCATCTGCTCTGGTCCCTGCCAGGAGCCGTCGCTCCAGGTCGCCCGCGGCCGGTTCAGGGTGGCGGAAAGCTGGAAGGGGAAGCCGGAGAAGCTGAGGCCCTGGTGCGCCAAGGTGATACCGTCCTTGCGGGCGTCGCGCTGGGCGTTGTCGAGCGCGCCGGCCACCTGGTCGCGGGCGATCCACCAGATCGCCGGCACCGCGGCCACGACGAGCAGCAGCAAGGCTGCGGCGGCGATCACCAGCGGATGCCGGCGCCGCGCCCTGCGCTCTGTCTTCGGCTTCGTCACGCGTCTCTCGGTCCTTGTCGCTGCGGCGCGACCGCCGTCGCTGCCGGCCTGCCTCTCAAATCTACGCCTAGGTCTCGCTGTGGTTCCGTCTGTCTTCTCGCCGCAGAACGGGCTACCGCAGCAGTCTCACCGCGGCGATGGCCGGCGATCGGCAAGCCTTCTCTTATAGTCTACGGAACCGCCGGTGCGAATGGCGGTTGATCTTGTGGCCAGTCTGCTATGCTGTGTGTCCAAGAGGAAGGGGCAAAGGGTGAATGCCTCGAAAACCCGGTCAGGGTGCTTGCCGCAGACAGATCGGCATCGGATTCGGGTCGCAATTCCAGGGGAGGTTTGTCGTAGCAGATGAGTGATGCGGATCGCAGCCTCTTACGGGCGCTGTTTCAGGCAGCCGTCGATTCCGCCATGCCGGATCGTGTGCTGGCCCGCCACCTGCCGGAAAAGCCCAAGGGACGCACCGTCGTGGTCGGGGCCGGCAAGGCCTCGGCGGCCATGGCGGCGGCTTTGGAGGCCGCCTGGGACGGGTTTCTGGAAGGGCTGGTGGTCACCCGCTATGGACATGCCGTGCCCTGCAGGTCGATCGAGATCGTCGAGGCTGCGCACCCGGTGCCTGACGCCGCCGGCGAGGCCGCGGCCGCGCGCATCCTGGAGCTGGTGTCAGGCCTGGGCGAGGACGACCTGGTGATTGCGCTGATCTCCGGCGGCGGTTCTTCCTTGCTGGCCCTGCCGGCGCCGGGGCTCACCCTGGCCGACAAGCAGGCGGTCAACCGCGATCTGCTGGCCTGTGGCGCCAACATCGGCGAGATGAACTGCCTGAGGAAGCATCTCTCGGCGATCAAGGGCGGGCGCCTGGCCGCTGCGGCCCATCCGGCCGCGACCGTCACCCTGATCATCTCCGACGTGCCGGGCGACGACCCGGCGGTCATCGCCTCCGGCCCCACGGTCGGGGACACCACCAGCCTGGCCGACGCGCGCGAGATCCTGCGCCGCTATGGCCTGAAGCCGAGCCCGGCGGTGGCCGCGGCCCTGGAGGACCCGGCGAACGAGACGCCGCGCCCCGACGATTCACGCCTGGCCAGGTCGCGCTGGGAGATGATCGCGGCGCCGCAGGCGGCGCTGGAGGCGGCCGCAGAGGTCGCCCGCCGGGCCGGGGTCACGCCGATGATCCTGGGCGATGCGCTGGAGGGCGAGGCGCGGGAGGTCGGCAAGGTGATGGCCGGCATCGCCTTCCAGGTCCGTCGTCATGGCCAGCCCTTGCCGGCGCCCTGCGTCCTGATCTCGGGCGGGGAGACCACGGTCACCCTGCGCGGCAAGGGCTGCGGCGGGCGCAACGTGGAGTTTCTGCTGGGCCTGGCCGAGGCCCTCAAGGCAGCACCCGGCATCAGCGCGATCGCTTGCGACACCGACGGGGTCGACGGCGGCGCCGAGGTGGCGGGCGCGCTGCTGCTGTCCGACAGCATCGAACGCGGGAACGCCATCGGGCGCAGCCTGGTGACGGCCCTGGAGGAGAACGACGGGCACGGCTATTTCGGCGCGCTCGGCGACCAGGTGGTCACCGGGCCGACCCTGACCAACGTCAACGACTTTCGGGCGATTCTGATCCGCTAGACCCGCCCGACGAAAGGGCCCGACGAAGGGGGTAGACGATGGCTGGAGAGCGAGAGGTGGAGCGTGTGGCGCGGCGCGCAGGTGCCGGCGTCGACCTGTTGCGCAGGCCGCGTGAAGCGGGCTCGGCCGGATACGCCGCCTTTCAGGGAGGTGCCACAGACTGACTTTCGCCTGCGGACCTGCGCGGACGACGCGGGCCGGGACAAGAACGCCAACCCAGCGAACAGGGGGGACTATGACCGACAGACAAGACGATCTCGACCCGGTGGAAACCCAGGAGTGGCTGGACGCCATCGAAGACGTGGTGGAGCGCGACGGCACCGACCGCGCGCACTTCCTCTTGGACAGGGCCGTCGCTGCTGCCCGCGAGCACGGGGCGAACTTGCCCTTCAGCGCGACGACGGCCTATGTCAACACCATCCCGGCCGAGGACGAGCCACCCTATCCAGGCGACGTGGAGCTGGAGTGGCGGATCCGCACCATCAACCGCTGGAACGCCATGGCGACCGTCGTGCGTCGCAACAAGGTCTCCAGTGAGTATGGCGGCCACATCGCCTCCTTCGCCTCCTCGGCGGTGCTCTACGACATCGGGCTGAATCACTTCTGGCGCACCCGTGGGCCGGACCAGGGCGGCGACCTGGTCTTCTTCCAGGGCCATGCCATCCCCGGCATCTACGCCCGCGCCTTCATGGAGGGCCGGATTGACGAGGAGACCCTGGACAACTTCCGGGCCGAGACCGACGGCAAGGGGCTCTCCAGCTATCCCCATCCCTGGCTGATGCCGGAGTTCTGGCAGTTCCCCACGGTCTCGATGGGGCTGGGGCCGCTCTGCGCCATCTACCAGGCCCGCTTCATGTCCTACCTGCACCACCGCGGCCTGATCGACCGTGGTGACCGTAAAGTCTGGTGCTTCCTGGGCGACGGCGAGATGGACGAGCCGGAGAGCCTGGGCGCGCTCTCGATCGCCGCCCGCGAGGGGCTGGAGAACCTGATCTTCGTGGTGAACTGCAACCTGCAGCGCCTGGACGGGCCGGTGCGCGGCAACGGCAAGATCATCCAGGAGCTGGAGGGCGAGTTCCGCGGCGCCGGCTGGAACGTGATCAAGGTGATCTGGGGCTCCGGCTGGGATGACCTGCTGGAGCGCGACGTCACCGGCCGCCTGCGCCAGCTGATGCAGGAGACGGTCGACGGAGACTACCAGGCCTTCAAGTCCAAGGGTGGGGCCTACACCCGCGCCAACTTCTTCGGCCGCTATCCCGAGACCGCGGCCCTGGTCGCGGACATGACCGACGAGGAGATCTGGAAGCTGCAGCGCGGCGGCCACGACCCGCACAAGGTCTATGCCGCCTTCAAGCGCGCGGTGGAGACCAAGGGCCAGCCCACCGTGATCCTGGTGAAGACGGTCAAGGGCTATGGCATGGGCATGGCCGGCGAGGGCCAGAACATCACCCATCAGCAGAAGAAGATGGCCGAGGACCAGCTCTTCGCCTTCCGCGACCGCTTCAAGATTCCGGTGCCGGACGAGGAGGTGAAGAATGCCCCCTACATCCGCCTGGGCAACGAGCAGCGCGATTACCTGCTGGCGCACCGCGAGAAGCTGGGCGGCGCCTTCCCGCACCGCATCCCGAGGCCCGACTACGACCTGGAGATCCCGCCGCTCTCGGCCTTCGACGCGGTGCTGAAGTCGACCGGCGAGCGCGAGATCTCGACCACCATGGCCTTCGTGCGGGTGCTGAACACGCTCTGCCGCGACAAGAAGATCGGCCGCCACGTGGTGCCGATCGTACCGGACGAGAGCCGGACCTTCGGCATGGAAGGCATGTTCCGCCAGCTCGGCATCTACAATCCCAAGGGCCAGCTCTACAAGCCCGAGGACGCCGACCAGCTCATGTTCTACAAGGAGTCGGAGGACGGGCAGGTTCTGCAGGAGGGCATCAACGAGGCCGGCGCCATGGCCGACTGGATCGCGGCCGCGACCAGCTATTCGGTCCATGGCGTGCCGATGATCCCCTTCTACGTCTTCTATTCCATGTTCGGCTTCCAGCGGATCGGCGATCTGGCCTGGGCGGCAGGCGACAGCCGCGCCCGCGGCTTCCTGGTCGGCGGCACCGCCGGGCGCACCACCTTGAACGGCGAGGGGCTGCAGCACGAGGACGGCCACAGCCACGTCATCGCCGGCACCGTGCCGAACTGCATCAGCTACGACCCCACCTTCGCCTACGAGGTGGCGGTGATCGTCCAGCATGGGCTGACGCGCATGTTCGTCGATCACGAGGACGTCTTCTTCTACCTGACGACGATGAACGAGAACTACAGCCACCCCGACATGCCCGAGGGCGTCGAGGAGGGCATCGTCAAGGGGCTCTACCGGCTGCAGGCGACGGCGCGGCCGGGCAAGAAGCACGTGAACCTCATGGGCTCCGGCACCATCCTGATGCAGGTGCTGGCCGCGGCCGAGAAGCTGAAGGCTGACTTCAAGGTGACGTCCGACGTCTGGTCGGCCACCTCGATGAACGAGCTGGCACGCGACGGGCAGGACTGTGCCCGCCATAACCGCCTCGACCCCCTGGCCGAGCCCAAGGTGCCCTACGTCACCCAGTGCTTTGACAAGGCCAAGGGGCCGGTGGTGGTCGCCACCGACTACATCAAGGCCTACAGCGAGCAGATCCGAGCCTTCGTGCCGCTGCCCTACCACACCCTGGGGACCGACGGCTTCGGCCGCTCGGACAGTCGGGTCAGGCTGCGCCGGCACTTCGAGGTCGATGCCGACCACATCGCCGGTGCGGCCATGGCGGCGCTCTATCGCGAGGGGGCGGTCACCAAGGCCGAGATGACCAAGGCGATCGACCTCTACGGGATCGACCCCAACAAGGCCAACCCGCGCACGGCATAACAAGACAGCAGGGGGGCAAGAGGCCCGGCTTCTTGCCTCGCGCCGCTGCTAGGCGGCGCAGGAACAAGCAAGAGGAACGACGACATGTCTCTCATCGAAGTGAAGGTTCCCGACATCGGCGACTTCTCCGACGTGCCGGTGATCACGGTGATGGTCCAGCCGGGCGACACCGTGGCCGAGGAGGACCCCTTGATCGAGCTGGAGAGCGACAAGGCGACGATGGAGGTGCCTTCCCCGGCGCACGGCAAGGTCACCGAGATCAAGGTGAAGGAGGGAGATACCGTCTCCGAGGGCAGCCTGATCATGATCCTGGAGGCTGGCGACGTGCAGGCGCCGGTCGAGGCGCCGCACCCCGAGGGACCGCAAGAGCCCGAGGCGACGGCACCGCAGCCGCGGCCAGCCGCGGCACCGGCGCCGGCCGCGGCGCCGGCGGCGGGCAAGCTGGCCGCAGTCGACGAGGCCGGCTTCGCCCAGGCCCATGCCTCGCCCTCGGTCCGGGCCTTTGCCCGGCAGCTCGGAGTCGACCTCGCGAAGATCGCCGGCAGCGGCCGCAAGGGGCGCATCCTGCGCGACGACGTCGCCGCCGCCCTGAAGCAGGAGGCGAAGAGCGCGGCGCCGGCCGCTGTGGGCGCACCCGCGGGCGGCATGGGCATCCCGCCGATCCCGGCGCAGGACTTCTCCAAGTTCGGCCCGGTCGAGGATGTGGAGATGAGCCGGATCAAGAAGATCTCCGGCCCCGCCCTGCACCGCTCCTGGCTGAACATCCCGGCCGTCACCCACAACGAGGAGGCCGACATCACCGAGCTCGACCTCTATCGCAAGGAGCTGGATACGGCGGCCAAGCCCGAGGGCTATCGCGTCACCCTGCTGTCCTTCCTGATCAAGGCCTCGGTCTCGGCCCTGAAGCAGCACTGGGAGGTGAACTCCTCGCTGCATCCCGACGGCGACAAGCTGATCCGCAAGTCCTACTACAACATCGGCTTCGCTGCCGACACGCCGCAGGGCCTGGTGGTGCCGGTGATCAAGGGCGCCGACGGCAAGGGCATCATCGAGATCTCGAAGGAGCTGGGCCAGCTCTCGGCCAAGGCGCGCGAGGGCAAGCTGGGGCCTGCCGACATGTCGGGGGCCAGCTTCACCATCTCCTCGCTCGGCGGCATCGGTGGCACCTCCTTCAGCCCGATCGTGAACGCACCGGAGGTGGCGATCCTGGGCGTCACCCGCTCCAAGATGGCCCCGGTCTGGGATCCGGCGAGCGAGAGCTTCGTGCCGCGCAACATGGTGCCGCTGTCGCTCAGCTATGACCACCGCGCCATCGACGGGGCCCTGGCGGCACGCTTCTGCGCCACCCTGAAATACCTACTGGCCGACGTGCGCCGGCTGATGCTGTAGCGGGGGAGGGAGCGATGGCAGAGATGGACGTCAAGGTCCCGGACATCGGCGATTTCTCCGACGTGCCGGTGATCACGGTGATGGTCTCGGTCGGCGACAGTGTCGCCGCGGAGGACCCGCTGATCGAGCTGGAGAGCGACAAGGCCACCATGGAGGTGCCGGCACCGGCCGCCGGTAAGGTGGTCGGCATCGCCGTCAAGGTCGGCGACAAGGTCAGCGAGGGCAGCCTGATCCTGACCCTGGAGAGCGCGGCCTCGGCGCCGGCGCCGTCACCCGCGCCTGCACCCGCGCCGGCCAAGGCTGAGGCGCCCGCACCGGCCGCGGCCCCAAGCAAGGCGATCGAGAAGGGCGAGCACCATGCGAGCCTGGTGGTCCTGGGCTCCGGTCCCGGCGGCTACACCGCGGCCTTCCGGGCGGCTGACCTGGGGCTCGACGTGATCCTGATCGAGCGTAACCCGACCCTGGGTGGGGTCTGCCTGAACGTCGGCTGCATCCCCTCCAAGGCTCTGCTGCACGCCGCCAAAGTGATCACCGAGGCCGAGGAGATGGCCGAGCACGGGCTCGACCTGGGCAAGGCCAAGGTGAACCTGGACAAGCTGCGCGGCTGGAAGGAGAGCGTGGTGGGCAAGCTCACCGGCGGTCTCGACGGGCTGGCCAAGGGACGCAAGGTCAAGGTGCTGCGCGGCGTCGGCCGCTTCATTGGCCCCAACGCCATCGAGTTGGCCAAGGCCGAAGGCGGCACCACCACGGTCTCCTTCGACCAGTGCATCGTCGCCGCCGGCTCCGAGCCGGTGACCCTGCCCTTCATCCCGCACGACGACGAGCGGGTGATCGACAGCACCGGCGCGCTGGAGCTGCGGGACGTGCCCAAGCGCCTGCTGGTACTGGGTGGCGGCATCATCGGGCTGGAGATGGCCTGCGTCTACGACGCGCTGGGCAGCAAGATCACCGTGGTCGAGCTGATGGACCAGATCATCCCCGGCGCCGACAAGGACCTGGTGAAGCCGCTGCACAAGCGCATCGAGAAGCGCTACGAGGCGATCCTGCTGAAGTCCAAGGTGACCAAGGTGGAGGCGCAGAAGAAGGGCCTTGCGGTCACCATAGAGGGACCCGACGGCAGCAAGACCGATACCTTCGACCGGGTGCTGGTCGCGGTCGGGCGCCGGCCCAACGGCAAGACCATCAACCTGGAGGCGGCCGGCGTCGCGGTGGACGAGCGCGGCTTCGTCGCCGCCGACAAGCAGCAGCGCACCAACCAGCCGCACATCTTCGCCATCGGCGACATCGTCGGCCAGCCCATGCTGGCGCACAAGGCGGTGCACGAGGGCAAGGTGGCGGCCGAGGTCGCGGCCGGCCACAAGCGCGCCTTCGACGCCAGGGTGATCCCCTCTGTCGCCTACACCGATCCCGAGGTCGCCTGGTGCGGCCTGACCGAGACCGAGGCCAAGGCGAAGAAGATCGCTTACGGCAAGGGTGTCTTCCCCTGGGCCGCCTCCGGGCGCTCGCTGTCGCTCGGCCGTGACGAGGGCATGACCAAGCTGCTGTTCGACGAGGAGACGGACCGGGTCCTGGGCTGCGCCATCGTCGGTCCTAATGCCGGCGACCTGGTGGCCGAGGTGGCGCTGGCGATCGAGATGGGGGCGGATGCGACCGACATCGGTCATACCATCCATCCCCATCCCACCCTCTCGGAGACGGTGAACTTCGCCGCCGAGATGTTCGAGGGCACCATCACCGACCTGATTCCCCCGAAACGAAAGAAAAAGTAGCGGAAGAAGAAGTAGAGGTTATCCGGCTTTGGCAGGGCGGACGGCGCCTACTGCGTCGTCCGTCCCGCCGGGCTGGTGAGCCGTGTGGTGCGCGCCGTCGAGGGCCTCCAGGCTCTTGCCCTTTGTCTCGATGCGGAAGGCCCAGGTGACGGCGGCGCCTAGCAGGCAGGCGCCGACCAGCAAGTAGAGTAGCGCCTCCTGCCCGATCGCGCCCATCAGGACCGGGAAGAGGAAGGCGGTCGCCACCGCGCCGATCTTGGCGAAGGAGGCGGCGAAGCCCGCGCCCTTGCCGCGGACCTTGGTAGGAAAGACCTCGCCGGCGATGACGTAGGTCTGTGCGTTGGGACCGAGGTTGGTCATGAAGTTGAACAGCATGAAGCCGATCACGATCAGGGTGAGCTGGGTGCCGCCGGTGTAGCTGCTGGCCTGCGCTGCGATCGCCAGGCCCAGCGCGCAGCCGATGAAGCCGCCGATCTGCAGGGGAATGCGGCCCAGCCGGTCCGACAACAGGATGGCGAAGACGATCCCGACGATGAAGAGCAGATCGAGGAAGGCAGCGCCCCTGGCGGCCAGCAGATCGTTGGCGACCAGGTCGGACAGGGTCTGGGCATGCTGCTTCTCATGGCCCAGCGAGGCCGCGATGATGGTCGGCGTGAAGATGCCGATGCCGTAGGTGCCCAGGTCCTGCAGGAACCAGGGCACCGAGGCCAGGATCGTCGCGCGCCGGTTCTTTCGGGTGAAGAGACTGCGAAAGCCGTGTCGCTGCTCGCCCTCTTCGCCCTTGGGCACCGCCCTGGCCTCGCGGTGGGCCAGGCGGACCTCCCTCGGGTAGAGCGGCACGCGCTGCAGCAGGCGCATGGCAGCCCGCTCGGCCTCCTCGTGACGTCCGTGCGCGTAGAGCCAGTGCGGGCTCTCGGTGATGGTGAGGCGCGCGACCAGGACGGCCAGCGAGGGCAGGATCGCCACCGCGAACATCCAGCGCCAGGCCTCGATCGAGGGGGCAAGTGCCAATATCAGGTAGCCGATACCGGCGCCGCAGAGCATGCCGACCGCCTGGAAGGCGAAGGCGCCCAAGATGAGCTTGCCGCGCGAGCGAGAGGGGATCGATTCCGAGATGATCAGGTGTGCGGTGGGATAGTCGCAGCCCAATGCCACCCCCAGGCCGAAGAGGAAGAGGATCAGCAGCGAGAAGCTGGGGGTGAGGCTGAGGGCGGCGAGGAAGAGGGTGAAGATCGCCATCTCGACGACGAACAGGGTCTTGCGCCCGTAGCGGTCGGCCAGTCCGCCCAGCGCGGTGGCGCCGACCAGGATGCCGGCCAGGGTGGCGGCCGTGACCAGGCCGTGGCTGGCCGCACCCTGCAACTGGAACTCCTTGGCGATCAGCGGCAGCGCGATGCCGGTCATGAAGACGATCAGGCCCTCGAAGAACTTGCCGGCTGCGGCAAGCCACCAGATCCGCTGCTGCATGGTGGTCAGCGGGCTGGACGCGGTCTCGGTCCCGTCCGGCCAGACCGGGGTCTCGTCGAGGTAGTCTTGGACTGTCCTGCGCTTGTCGTGCTGTTGCGTCACCGGCCGTCCTCCGCCTTGCCTGCCGGGCATCCCGATGCCATCGGTCTAGCTTTCGGCGGCTGCGGAGACCAATGATAGTCCCGTTGCGGTTTCGTTACGAGATCGCAGCCAGCGCGGTGCGCTCGGTCAGCCAGTAGAGTCCGAGCAGGAGGATCACCGTCGAGGCGACGTAGACCAGGCCGGTGCGATAGGTCTCGTGGGTTCTGGTCGCCCGATCGAACAGCAGCAGCAGCGGCAACACGATGGCGATGATCGCTGCCTGGCCGACCTCGACGCCGACGTTGAAGAAGGCCAGCGCCGGCACCAGCGCGTCCTGCGGCAGGCCGATCTCGCGCAGGACGCCGGCGAAGCCGAAGCCGTGGATCAGGCCGAAGAGGAAGGTGACGCGCCAGCGCTTGGCGATGTTGTGGACGAAGAAGTTCTCCGCCGCGACGAAGACGATGCTGGCCGCGATCAGCGGCTCGATCAGCCAGCTCGGCGGGGTGACGATTCCCAGCGCCGCCAGCGACAGCGTGATGGAATGCGCGACGGTGAAGGCTGTCACCACCTTGAACAGCGGCCAGAAGCGTCGGCCCCAGGCGATCACCGCGATCAGGAAGGCGATGTGGTCATAGCCGAGGAAGATGTGCTCGATGCCGGTGACCAGAAAGTCCTTGGCCACCACCAGGAAGGGGGTGGCGGGACCGATCAGCGACAGCTCGGACTGCTCCTTGTCCAGCATCGTCTCCCGGGCGTTCTCCCCGCCCTCGACCAGGGCCACATGGCGCGCCTTTTCGTCGATCTCGTGGAACAGTGTCACTCCATAGGTGATGGCTCTGCCGTTATCCGGGCAGCTCCAGGCCAGCCGGGCGGTGACGTGGACGTCAACCGCGGTCAGGGACTCGCTCGTGAGGCTGCAGTCCTCCTCGCCGGCCCGCACGTTGACGTGCCGGGCGACGTAGGCCTCGATGTCCTCGGCAAAGAGTGAGAGAGCGAGCGGGTTCACTTCCCCGGTCGGGCCATCGGAGAGCTGGATCTCCAGGGCCTTGTCGTAGTCGCGGGCCAGCGCGTTCACCTGTGCCTGGATCTCGCGTCCCTCCACGGTGATGCGCGAGGTGCTGATCCCGGCGTCGTGCGCCTGGCTCGCGCCGAGCGGCAGGGTCAGCGCGAACAGCAGCAGGAGGCCGCGAATCATGGCTCCAGCCCCTCCAGCAGCCGGCGCGCCATCAGGGTGCGCAGATCCTTGAGCGGGTGGTCGTGGACATAGGCGCTCAGCGAATCGAAGGCCGCCTCGCGGTAGGCCGTGCGCGTTTCCGCATCGGGCGCCATGCTGGCGGCGCGGGTGTAGTCGACGGCCAGGATGAAGCGCGCCTCGTCGGCGGCCCGGTGCCCGGGGTACTGGTCGAGGAAGGTCTGCACGCTCTCCATGTGCGCCAGCAGCGCCGGGTAGTCCATACCGATCGCCACTGAGGGATCGGTGGTGAAGCTCTCGTAGAAGCGGATGGCCAGCAGGGCGAAGCGGGTGTCGGGCACCCGCGGATCGTCCGGGGCCAGGGCGATCGCCTGCTCCATCGGTTCCAGCGGCTGGCGGTAGCGCACCAGGTCCTCGTCGAAGCTGAAGCGGTAGCCGCGGCCGGCGAGCTGCGCGATCAGGGCCGAGGCCTCCAGGCTGGAGAGGCCGTCGTGGGTGACGTAGTCGCGGTTCAGGATCTCCGTCGTCCGGGCCAGCAGGCCGCCCAGCTCGAAGAGTGCATCGGCGCGCTCCTCCGCTGGCACGTCGGAGGTGGCGACGGCCCTGAGCGCGCTCACCTGTGCCAGGGTTTGCTGCACCAGCTCCGCCGTCACCACGACATGGGCCCTGGCCACGCCGCCCAGCAGCAACAGCAGGCAGAGGCTGGCCAGAACGCGGCTGGTCATTGGCTGGCTCCCGCCTTCTGTTCCGCCTCCAGGTGCCCCAGTGCCTCCCACTCCGCGGGCAGGTGCGGGGGCATCATGTAGATCTGCGGCTGGCCGGCGACCGCCGCATAGCGGTCGGTTCCGGCTGGAGTCGGGTCGCCGAAGCTGATCTGGCCCAGCTCCCGCTCGCCATCGAAGAGCGTGACCCGGGTTGCGGGTGCGGTCAGGCCGAAGGCCTTCCTGTCGGCTTCGGAGACCGCTCCCTCCGCCAGCACGCGGCTCGGTTTGGTGACGGTCAGGAAGCGCAGGCCCAGCCGGAGATGCTCGCTCTCCCGTTCGTCCACTTCGGTGCCGTCGGCCAGGCTCCAGCTGTTCTCGCCGATCCGGGTCAGGGTGATGGGATGGCCGCCCAGCTCCAAGGTCACGCGGGTCACCTGTTGCGGGTCGAAGGTGAAGAGTCCGCCGGCCTCGAAGCGATCGAAGTTGACCTTCGGCGGCGGCCGCCCGGTCAGCACCAGGGCCAGCAGCAGGGCAATCGCGGCCAGGAGGCCGGCGCCCGCGATCAGGGTGCGGCTTGCGTTGCTCATCGCCGGCGCCACCAGACCAGGGCTCCGGCCAGAACCACCAGCAGCGGCAGGGCCACCCCGACGCTGAGGAAGATGGTCTGCATGGCGCTGCTGGTCAGTACCACCCGGTCGGTGCCGGGGCCGCGACGCCGGATCTGCGGCAGGCTCTCGTCGCGGGCCAGCCAGCGCACGGCGGAGAGCGCGAGGTCGCCGTTGGAGACCGTGTTGATCCCGGCGTTGGTGAGGAAGTCGCTGTCGCCGATCGCCACCATGCGGAAGGGCCGTGCCTCCGGCGGGCTGTCCGGCAGGCGTCCTTCCGCCGCCAGGCCGAGCATGCGCTGGGCCCGCGGCGAGGCTTCCGCCTCGTCCTCCTCCTGGTCGGCGTACTGCAGGTAGCTGTCGCGGCTGCTGCCGAACAGCGGGAAGATGGTCACGCTCTCCGGCGGCAGGCCGAAGGTGAGGGAGCGCGCGCCGCCGAAGTAGGTAAGCCCCAGCCCCTCGGTCACCGGGTGGCGCGCGTAAGAGGGCACGGCGACCGCCTCGAGATCGGCACCGAAGTGGTTGGTCGGGTCGATCACGGTACCCGGCTCCACGCCGAGGCCAAGGCCGGCCAGCAAGGTTCCCAGCCCCTGGCCTGCCGGCGTCTCCGGGTCGATTAGCAGAAGCAGCGCGCCGCCGCCGGCCAGATAGTCCTGCAGCACCTCGGCGGCGTGGTCGCTCATCGGCCGGCGCGGCCCGGCGACGGCCACGATGGTGCAGCTGTCCGGAACCCGCTGGATCTGCTCCAGCGGCAGCGCTTCAGTGGAGAAGCCGACCGAGTCCAGCGCCGCGGCCAGGCGCTCGCCGCCATCGGGTTCGGCCACCAGCTCGTCCTCGGTGCCGTAGCCGTGCTCGGCGCGCAGGGTCTCGCGGTGGGTGTAGTGCAGGTGGCCCGCGGCTGGGGCCAGCACCAGCTCGCCATGGCCGCTGGCGTAGCAGAGCGTCTCGACCTGGCCGCGGAGGGCACGCAGCGCCAGATAGGCCATCTGGGTGAGGTCCGTGGTGCGTGGCTGCATGATGCGCCGGCCCTCGGCCTCGACCACCACGGTGTTGTAGGCGGGTACCTCGTAGGCCCTGGTCAGTTCCGGCTCCTTGTCGATGTCGACGGTGCGCAGGGTGAAGTAGGGGCTGCTGCGGCCCAGGATCTCCAGCAGCTCGACGGCGCGCAGGGCATCGCCGTCGCCCTTGTTGTAGAAGTAGGAGAGGGTGAGCGGCCGGTCCAGGCCGGCCACCAACTCCAACGCCTCCGGCGGCGGGGTGAAGTTCGCCTCGCGGGTGACGTCGAAGTGCACGTCGTTGCGGTAGAAGGCGAGATTGGCACCGAGCGCGCCGGCCACGACGGCGATGATCAGCAGCAGGCTGCGCAGGCGGCCGAGGGCGGAGCCGCGCTGCAGCGCCGGCGCCAGGCCCAGCAGGCTGACTGCCAGCAGGGTGAAGGCCAGCACTGCGGCGGCGAAGAGCAGGCTGTTGGCGAGGTCGCCTTCCCAGGGGCCGAAGAGGCCGAGCAGGAAAGCGGCCAGGCCGGCCGATGCCAGCAGCAACAGGCTGATTGCCCAGGTCTTGCGGTTTCCGATCATGGCCCTGCCTCAGCGCCGTCCCAGCGCGAGCACGCCGAGGAAGAGGCCGACCAGGGTCAGGCTCAGGAAGTAGCCGAGGTCGGAGAGGTAGAGCGACCCGGTGGCGAAGGGCACGAAGTGGGCGGAGAGCGACAGCCCGGTCGCCAGGTTGTCGATCGGTGCGGGCAAGAGATAGCTCACGTCGTCGATGATCCAGAGCAGCAGGAAGAGGCCCAGCGACAGGGCGGCGGCCACGACCTGATTGGCGGTGAGGCAGGAGGCCGCCAGTCCCAGGCTGACGGTGGCGCTGCCCAGCAGCACCAGCCCGATGTAGCCGGAGTAGATCGGCCCCCAGTCGGGCTCGCCGACGAAGGCCAGCACCACGGCATAGCTGCCCGACAGCAGGACGATCAGCACGATCAGCGAGAGGCCGGCCAGGTACTTGGCCAGCACCACCTGCAGATCGCTGATCGGTGAGGTCAGCAGCACCTCCAGGGTGCGTTGCCGCCGCTCCTCGGCGACCATGCGCATGGTGATGATCGGCACGATCAGCAGGAAGAGCGAGAACATCTGGAAGAAGAGATGCACCAGGGTCGCATTCTGCTGCACGAAGAGGCGGACCGAGAAGATATAGCCCATCAGGGCAAGGAAGACCGCCACCACCACATAGGCGATCGGCGAGGAGAAAAGCGCCTTCTCCTCCTTCAGCCAGAGGGCCAGAAAGCGCATCAGGCGACCTCCCGCCTGCGTGCCTGGCGCGTGGTCTCGAGGAAGGTGCGTTCCAGGTCCAGATTCTCCTCGGTGATCTCGGCGGGCGGTAGGCCGGCGGCGACGAGTGCTGCGACCAGGGCCTCGGCCAGGCCCGGGCGGCGCTCGGCCTCGACGGTCCAGAGGCCGGCGCTGGTTGCCTGTGTCTCGGCGTTGTGGACACCGGCAACGCCGGTGATGGTGCGGGCGATCTCGGCCTGAGGGCCCTGCACGCGCAGCTTCAGGTGCAGCGGCCCGGAAGCCTGCTTCAGCGATCGCTCGGCGAGCAGATCGCCGTCCAGCAGGATCAGCACGCGGTCGGCGATGCGCTCGATTTCGCTCAGCACGTGCGAGGCGATGAGGACGGCCTGCTGGCCGGCGAGAGAGCGCACCAGTTCGCGCAGCTCGATCACTTGATAGGGGTCGAGGCCGTTGGTGGGTTCGTCGAGGATCAGCAGCTTCGGCTTGTGGATCATGCCCTGTGCCAGGGCGACGCGCTGGCGGTAGCCGCGCGAGAGCTTGCTGATCAGAAGGCGCGCGACTTGGGTCAGCGCCAGGCGGTCCAGCACCTCGTCGACTGCGCCGGTGATTTGGCTGCGCGGGATGCCCTTAATCGCGGCTGCAAAGCGCAGGTATTCGCCGACCCGCATGTGGTCGTAGGCGGGGCCGTCCTCCGGCACATAGCCGATTTTGGCACGCAGCGAAAGCGCACCGCCGGAGACATCTTCGCCCTCGACGAGGGTGCGGCCGGCGCTGGGCGCGAGAAAACCCGAGAGCATTCTGAGGATGCTGGTCTTGCCGGACCCGTTGGGCCCCAGCAGGCCGACGATCTCTCCATGCGCGATCTGAAAGGAAACGTCGTTGACGGCAAGGCGCGAGCCGTAGCGCTTCGTCAGGCGCTCGGCGACGACCAAGGGAGAAGGGGACATCTGGACGCCTACGCCCTGAAACAAATGGTGAAGAAACAGTTCAGGCGGGGCGGCGGGCCGTCCGAAGCTCGGGTTGGTCCGCCGACCCCGCCTGTGCGGTCAGTCAGCTATGCCGTCTGGCCTACTCGTAGAATTCGGGAGCGTGCTTCAGAGCCTTGAAGGCATCCGGATCGTGCGAGAACATCACGCTCGCTCCCTCGGTGTCCACCAGCCGCTTGGCATAGGCGTAGGTGTCCAGCATCTGGCTCGGCGCATAAACGCTGCCCACACCCGGCAGCTTGTTGCCGTCCAGGTTCTCCTGCAGGTAGATGGCGTCGCCGACCAGCAGCACCGTGCCGGTCTTGGGCAGGCGGACGATCAGCATCTGCGAGCCCGGGGTGTGGGAGACCGCCCGCTTCACCACCACGCTGCCGTCGCCGAAGAGGTCGAGGTCACCGTCGAGCTCGATCGTCTTGGCGCTGGAGGCCATGGGGTAACCCGTGCCAGCGCGCAGGCAGGAAAAGTCGGTGGTGATGTAGAAGGTGGCGTAGCCCGGTGCCGGCCAGTAGGCCGCCCGCATCTCGTCACGCTGGAAGACGTGGGTCGAGTTCATGAACTTGCAGGCATTGCCGCCGTGATCGGCGTGCATGTGGCTGTAAGCGACGTAGTTGATGTCATCGGTGGTCAGCCCGATCTTCTTCAGCTGCGCATCGACGGCCACGTCGGGGTCACGGCCCGGATCCAGCGCCGCGATGAAGGGGCCCCAGTAGTCCGGATCGGTGATGATCTTGTCATTGTTGCCGGTGTCGAAGAGCACGTTGCCCTTCGGATGCTGGATCACAGCCATCAGCACCGGAATGGTGGTCTTGCCCTCGGCGCCCGCCTGCAGGATCGACTTCGCCAGGGTCAGCTGTCCCGACGAGAAGACATAGAGCTTCATGCCGTCCGGCGATTCGGCTTTGGCCGGTCCGCTGAGGCCCATGCCCAAGGCACCCGCGGCCAGCACGCCAAACAGTCCAAGCTTACGGAAGACTTTCTTCATCCTTTTTTCCCTCCCACGGCAAGCCTGACCGCTAGCCCCATGACTAGGATCAGGAAAGCTCATTCTATTAGTATTTCACACGGTTAAGCCTGGCCTACTCGCAGAAGAGCGTCAAGATGCTTTCTGGAGATTTCGGCCAAGAATTGCATCGCGTTAGCCGATGCGTCCCCTTTTGATGAAATCTCTGCACATTTAAGAGGCAATCGTTACAATGTAACGATAAATCATGGTGATGGGATCGTTTTCATCGCGTGTAGGCGTTCAGAACAATCAATTTTTAGGAGTATTGCGATCGTTCGGCCGATCCACGGCGACTGATCTTCGATGCCGTTGAAACCCATTGATAGCGTGTCGCTTCTTGTGGCGTCGAACCGGCGCGGCGTCAGAGCGCGCTGGAGGGCAGCCAGAGCGATAAAGCCGGTATGGTGAGGATCGCCAGCAGCACCAGGGCATCCAGCAACAGGAACCAGGCGACGCCGCGGAACACCCGTTCCAGGCTCACCTCGGCCGGCGAGACCGACTTGATGACGAAGACGTTGAGACCGATCGGCGGGGTGATCAAGCCGATCTCCAGCAGCTTCACCACCACCACGCCGAACCAGATCAGGTCGAGTCCGTAGCTTTCGACCAGGGGCACCGTGAAGGGTAGGGTCAGCACCAGGATCCCGATCGAATCGAGGAACATGCCGATCAGCAGATAGAAGAGGACCAGGCCGGCCAGGATGAGGACCAACGGTGCACCAGAACCAGTGACCCAGTCGAGCGCCGCCGGAGTGATCCGGGTGAGCGAGACGAAGGCGACGAAGATCTTGGCCGCCAGCGCGATGGCGAAGATCATCGCGGTCTGGCGGATCGCGGTGGCCACCGCCTCGACCAGCCCGGCCCAGGTCAGCCGGCCAGTGGCGAAACCGATCAGCGCGGCCAGCAGCAGCGAGACCGCCGCCGCCTCGGTCGGGGTGAAGATACCCAGGTAGATGCCGCCCACGACCACGACCAGCAAGACCAGGGTCGGCCAGACCGCCAGCAAGGCCGGCAGCAGCGGCTGGCGCTGTTCCTCGACCTCGGGCATCGGCGCATCGCCCGGCCGGATCCTGACCCAGAGCCAGACGGTGAGCAGGAAGCCCAGCAGCGACAGCAGGCCGGGCAGGACTCCGGCCAGGAAGAGCGACTTCACCGATTGCTCGGTGAAGATCGCGTAGATGACGAAGAGCAGCGAGGGTGGGATCAGCGAGCCCAAGGTGCCGCCGGCCGCCACCGCGCCGCTGGCCAGGCCCGGGCTGTAGCCGTAGCGCAGCATCTCCGGCACCGCGATCCGACCCATGGCGGCGGCGCAGGCGACGCTGGAGCCGGTGATCGCCGAGAAGCCGCCGCAGCCCATCACCGAGGCCATGGCCAGCCCGCCGGGCACCCGCGCCAGCAGCAGGCGCAGGGCGCGGTAGAGGTCGGTGGTGATGCGGGCATGGTAGGCGACGTGACCCAGCGCAATGAACAGCGGGATCATCGAGAGCGGGTAGTTGTGGACGAAGCCGAAGCTGGTCGAGCCGATGATCGAGAGGGTCGGGCGCAGTCCGCGCGCCAGGTCCATCTCGCTGCCCGGACGCCAGGAGAAGAAGAGCAGCAGTCCGACGCAGGCCACCGCCCCCAGGCAGAAGGCGATCGGCACACGCAGCACCAGCAGCAGGAAGACGGCCAGCAGCGCCGCACCCGCCAGCAGCAGCGGGTCCATGATCTAGCGGTCTCGTCCGGCCAGGAGGTCTCGTCCCAGCATCGCCAGGAGGCGCAGGGCGAAGGCCGCCAACCCGGCGAAGAAGAGGCCGTAGCCCAGCCAGTGCGGCAGGCGGAGGTCGCCCTCGTAGTACTCGCCCGAGTCCCAGGCGCCCAGGAAGAGGCGCCAGGCCGCCCAGGCGAGGAAGCCGACGAAGACCAGCCCCACCAGATGGCCGAGGCAGGCGAGCAGGCGCTGGGTCCCGGTGCCGGCCGTCTTGGTGAAGATGCTGACCTCGATGTGCTCGCGCGCCGCGGTCACCAGCACCAGCGGCGCCAGCACCACGACCACCATCAGCTCTTGCACCCAGAGCACCTCGTCGGGGACCAGGCTCCGGTAGACCCAGCGACTGACCACGGAGAGCGAGACCAGCAGGCAGAGTAGGCCCAGGCCGAGGCCGGCGAGATCCCCGAAGCGCCGCTCCAACCAGGTCGGTCGGCCGGGCTGCAGACCCGCGCCTAGCGGGTCCATGGGTAGCCCTTGTCCTCCTTCTCCTTGGCGTACTTGGCGATCAGGGCCTCGTAGGCCGCCAGGATCGCCGCTCCGTCCAGCCCGTCGCCCTTGGCGTCGGCCACCCAGGCGTCGATCTGCTGACGGCTGGTCTCCAGAAGCGTCTTTCGCTCCTCCGGGCTCAGCACCACGACCTCGATGGTCTTGCCGTCGATGCCGGCCTCCATCGCCGCCTTGTCGGCGATCTGGCTCTCGATCATCGCCTTGGCGAAGTGGTCGACGAAATCGGAGGCCGCCGCGTGCAGCACCTTGCGTTGGTTGTCGCTGAGGTCCGCGTAGCTCTGCTTGTTCATGATGATGCCGAAGGACATGTTCTGTCCCCAGTCCAGCTCCAGCACGAAGGGCGCCACCTCGTACTGCTTATAGGCCTTCATCGAGTAGTAGTAGTTCTGGTTGCAGTCGACCAGGCCGCTGTCGAGCGCCTGGTAGACTTCGCCTTGGCCCATGCGCACCACTTCGGCTCCGAGCGCCGCCAGGGTCTTGCCGTAGGGGCCGGAGCCGCGAACCTTCTTGCCGGTCAGCTGCTCCAGGGTCTCCACCTTGGCGGTGCAGATGAGCTGGATCGGGCCGGTGGAGTAGTTGGAGATGTAGACCACATTGGCGGCGTCGAAACCTGCGCTCAATGCCGGGTAGTCGCTGGAGAGCGCGTAGAGGGCGCGCATGCCGACCCAGACGTCGGAGTTCTGGACCGGCAGGTCGCCGAGGTTGTAGGCACGTAGCTCCTTGGGCGTGAAGAAGCCGATGACCGAACCCATGTCGGCCACGCCGTCGCCGACGCCCTGCAGCACCGCCTTGGTGGTCAGCAGCGACTTGCCCCAGAAGAACTCGATGGTGAGGTCGCCCTTGGAGCGGGCATCCAGTTCGTCGGCGAACCACTGCAGCGCGGCGGCGCGGGTGCCGCGGTTCGGGCCGAACTCGGCAAAGGTCAGGGTCTTGGCTGCAGCGTCCGCGGCCCAGGCCAGGGCCGTGGTGATGAGGGCGGCTGCCCCCAGGGCCTTCAAAGTCATCGATACCTCCCCGTTCTTCGTTGCTTGTGCGGCGAGCCGATCCCCGCTTGTTCGCAGGGTGACGGCTCGCCGAGGACTGTCTTTCTAAGAGCCTAGCCGCAGCAGTTGCCGGTCAGGCTGTGCGCCGTGACCCCGCTGTGATCGCAGCAGCCGCCCTTCCAGAAGGCGGCGCCCTTGCCGTGACAGTACTTGTTGTCTGCGCCCACCATCTGCATGAACAGCGGGTGGTAGTTGCGGCAGATGTTCAGCTCCGACTTCACCCAGTGCAGCGGATCCTTGGCGTAATGCTCCCAGTAGTCGCCGCCCATGTTGAGGCCGGGCACCGCCGGGTTCCAGGATTCGTCGAGCCAGAGTTCCGGGTCGCCGTAGTTGGCGGCGATCTTGCGGATCTTGGGATCGTCCAGGCCCAGCAGGCGGCCGTTCTCGATCAGGAGTTCGTTGTCACCCTCGCGCTCCAGGCGATAGGTCGGGAAGTAGAGGTGCAGGTGCCAGTGGCCGACCAGATGGCCCAGACGTGCCGCGCGCCGCTCGTCCATCGAGGAGATGATGGTGCCGAAGCCCATGTGGATGACGCCGGAGCGCACCCGCTCGTAGAGGCAGTTCACGAAGCCCGAGGGGAAGTCCTTGCGCGGCCGGTGGATGTGCGGATTGGTGCCGATCGAGGCCTCCCACCAGTAGAGCAGGCCCTTGCCGGGGAAGCCCGGATACTCGATGTCCTTGGTCTTCTCCATCACGTCGCGCAGCTTGTCGCCGAACTCGCCGCCGGCGTTGATCTGGACGATCT
This sequence comes from Rhodospirillaceae bacterium N.6G, assembly GCA_046233115.1. Taxonomy (GTDB): domain Bacteria; phylum Pseudomonadota; class Alphaproteobacteria; order Kiloniellales; family JACOMY01; genus JACOMY01. The sequence goes on from JBJXHM010000009.1 coordinate 50,882, forward strand.
TGGAGTTTTCGACCTTGAGCTGGGTCCAGTCGCAGGGTGCGATGTGGTTGGTGGTGCCGGCGATCACCCCGTTTCCGTCTTCCTTGCCGGGCAGGTAGATCCAGGGCCGGCCGGTGATGTGCCCCGGCAGGTAGGTGGCGCCGAACTCGGAGTTGCCCTCCCAGGTGCGGCCGACGATGTCGGCGTTGTAGCGCTCGCGCCGCGAATCCCAATAGCCGGCGTGGTTGGTGAGCTCGATGTCGGTGCCTTCGGGGTCGGTGATGTGGGCGCGCCGGCAGCTCCTGACCCGGTCCCAGGTCCAGCGGTCCAGCGCGGTCAGGAGCTCGGCCGGCATGGCGTGCGCCGGCGAGGCCAGGATCTCCGGCGTGATGAAGGGCATGCGCTGGATCTTCACGTAGGTGTCGGTCAGCACCGGGCCGCCGTAGCCCATGAAGATCTTGTCGTATTCCTGCTTGGCCGAGATCTCTTCCCACTCGTCCATCCACTGGGCCAGTTCCTTGGTGCGGAAGAGGTAGTAGTCGACCTCGTCGGCCCCGACCCACTCCCGCACAGGACCGCGGTCGATGTGCTTGATGTCGTAGCGGATCTGGTACTTCTCGAGGATCTTCTTGCAGGCCTCGATCACCATCGGGCTGTGCCAGTTGTCGACCCTCAGCAGCACCCGCTCGCCCGGCTTCAGGTCCCAGCAGGCATTGAGGCCGTGGTTGTAGGGGCGCCGCGCCACATGCTCCAGGTAAGGCAGGAGCTGGTCCGCAGAGCTGATCTCCAGGAAGGGCGGACAGCGCGGCGGCCGACTCTGGGCCAGCGGCGGATGGGAAAAATGCGGCCGTTCGATCGCCTCGATCAGGGGGCCTTGTCCGTCAGCCATGATTCGTTTCCTTGCCCTGTCTCACTCTGTCGCAGAGAGGAATGCATGCAAAAGGGGCTGGGTCAAGCGAAGAGAACGGCGCTAGATTGGCGGATTGAGGTTATTTGCATGCAAAATGGTGGACAAAAGGGATGAGTGCACAGTTGGAGGCTGCTACGGCGGCGCTGCGCCAGGCGATTCTGGGCGGCGCCTTCGCCGCCGACGAGCGGCTGCGTGAGGTGGCGGTGGCGGAGGCCCTGAAGGTCTCCCGTACCTTGGCCCGCCTGGCGATGAGCGCCCTGGAGACCGAAGGCCTGCTGTTGCGTCAGCCCAACCGAGGCTCGCGGGTTCGCGCCTTCTCCGCGGAGGAGATCGCGGATGCCATCGAGGTACGCGGCGAGCTGGAGGGCATGGCCGCGCGCCTGCTGGCGGAGCGCGGCCTGCCGGCGAAGGTGGCCGAGACCATGCGGGATTGCCTGCAGAAGGCGGAGGTCCTGATGGCAGGCGACATGACCGAGCTGCAGACTCGGCGGGCCTGGACCCAGATGAACCAGCGCTTCCACGATGCCGTGATCGGCGGCTGCGGCAATCGGGCGATCGGAGTGGCGATCCGCCAAGTGTCCCTGCTGCCGCTCGCCTCTGCCTCCTCGATCATCTTCGACCTCAAGGACATCGCGCACGGCCATGGCCAGTTGCTGCGCTCGCACGAGGATCATCGTCTGCTGCTGGAGGCGATCGCCGCCCGCCAGGGCGGACGCGCCGAGGCGATTTTTCGTGAGCATGCCTTTCGCAGCGCGGAGAATCGGCGCCATAATCTGGCGCTGGCCGAAAACGCTCGGGCGCTGACCGGTCTGCCGGGTGCGCACCTCATTCGTTCCGGACCGTAACTGGCGCTCCGGACCGTACTGGGCTTTTTGGCCGCGCCTCTGCCCCCGGAGGGCCTCATTTTCCGCGCTTTCCCGGTTCATCAAGCCTGGAGAAACCGTCTATAAGGCCCAGGTAGAGGTGAGTGGATTTCGTCGGTCGGAGGTTTCGCGGAATGACGGTTGTGTCGAATCGTGGTGGTGACGGCGGGCGTCCGCGTCCGGTGGTTCTCTGTATTCTCGACGGTTGGGGCGCGCGCGAGCCGGCGCCCGACAACGCCATCGCCTTGGCCGACACCCCCTGTCTCGACCGGCTTATCGCCAGCCGTCCGCACGCACTGATCGACGCTTCCGAGCTGGAGGTCGGTCTGCCGTCCGGACAGATGGGCAACTCCGAGGTCGGCCACATGAACCTCGGCGCCGGCCGCGTGGTGATGCAAGACCTGCCGCGCATCGACGCCGCGCTGGCCGACGGCAGCCTGGCGGGCTCTCCGGTGCTGGCCGACTTCGTGGCCAAGGTGAAGGCCGCCAACGGGCGAGCGCAGGGGCGGGTGCACCTGGCGGGCCTGCTGTCGCCGGGCGGGGTGCATTCTCACCAGGACCAGATGGCCGGCCTGGCCGAGATCCTGCGCGCCGAGGGGCTGGAAGTGCTGGTGCACGCCTTCCTCGACGGGCGCGACACCCCGCCGAAGAGCGCAGGCCCCTTCATCGCCGACTTCGAGGCCAAGACCGCGGCGCCGATCGCCACGCTCTGCGGCCGCTTCTTCGCGATGGACCGAGACCGCAACTGGGACCGCGTCAGCCGTGCCTATAGCTGCCTGGTCGGCGCCGAGGGCGAGCGCGCGGTCGACACCAAGGCCGCGCTGGAGCAGGCCTACGCGCGCGGCGAGAGCGACGAGTTCGTCTCGCCCACCGCGATCGGCGACTATGCCGGCATGGCCGATGGCGACGGCCTGATCATGGCCAACTTCCGCGCCGACCGGGCGCGCGAGATCCTGACCACCCTGCTGGATCCTGCCTTCGACGGCTTCCCGCGCGGCGCGCTGCCGGCCTTCTCGGCGGCCATGGGCATGGTGGAGTACTCGAGCGAGCACAACGCCTTTCTCTCCACCCTCTTCCCGCCGGAAACCCTGGAAGACACCTTGGGCGCCTGCATTGCAGAACGGGGCTGGCATCAGCTCCGCATCGCCGAGACCGAGAAGTACGCGCACGTCACCTTCTTCTTCAACGGCGGCCAGGAAGCGGTCTTCCCCGGCGAGGAGCGCATCCTGGTACCCTCGCCCAAGGTCGCGACCTATGACCTGAAGCCGGAGATGTCGGCCATCGAGGTCACCGACAAGCTGGTCGAGGCCATCGGTTCCGGGCGCTTCGACCTGATCATCGTCAACTATGCGAACGGTGACATGGTGGGCCACACCGGCAACCTGGAGGCGGCGATCCAGGCGGCGGCTTGCGTCGATTCCTGCGTCGCGCGGCTGGAGGAGGCGGTTTCCGCCGCCGGCGGGGCGCTGCTGGTGACCGCCGACCACGGCAACGCCGAGCGCATGTCCGACGCCGCGACCGGCCAGGCCCACACCGCACACACCATGAACCGCGTCCCGGCGATCCTGGCCGTGGCGCCACGCCGCTTCGACAGCCTGCACGACGGCCGGCTGGCCGACGTGGCGCCGACCCTGCTGGAGCTTCTGGGGCTGCCGCAGCCGGCGGCGATGACCGGGCGCTCTCTCCTGCAACCTCTCGCGGCCACGGTCGCGGCCTGACCTCTGGATTTCCGTCACCTTGTTCCGCTCCGCCTCGCTGCTGCTGTCCTGCTTCTGTCTGCTGGCCGCCCCGCAGGTCGCTTCCCGGGCCTGGGCCCAGACCGGCGGCGAGCAGGCCGACAAGCTGAAGGAGCTGGAGTCCGCGATTGCGGCGACGCAGGAGCGGGCCGACAAGCTCTCCGCACGCCAGTCGGCGCTGGCGCGCGAGAGCGAGTCGCTGAGCGAGGAGCTGGCCGAGGTCACTGAGAAGACCAAGTACTGGGAGGAGGAACTGATCCAGGTCGAGATGACCCTGGAGACGCTGCTCGAGGAGTCGGCGCTGAGGCGCGAGGAGCTGGGGGTCGCGCGCGAGCGGCTCTCCGTCCTCTCCGGTGCTCTCCTGCGTCTCTCGCTGCTGCCGCCCGAGGTGCTGGTGGCCCGCCCTGGTGCGCCGGAGGAGACGGTGCGGGCCGGCCTGGTGATGCGGCGCCTGGTGCCGCAACTCGAGGCCCAGGCCGCGCGCCTGCGCCACGAGGTGGCCGACCTCAAAGGCCTGGAGCAGCAGATCGAGCAGGAAAACGCCGAGGCGCTCGAGGCCAAGCGCTCCCTGCGCGCGGAGGAGGAGCGGCTGACCGCGCTGCTGGAGCGCCGCCACGACCTCTTGAAGGTGACGGAGAAGGAGCGCAGCGAGGCCGAGAGCGAGGCCATCGCACTCGCCAGCTCGGCCAAGGACCTGAAAGAGCTGATCGATTCGGCGGCCAGGCGGGTCGCGCTGGGGCCGCCCAAGGTGCCGCCGCCGCCGCCCAAGGACCGTGAAGTGGCGCTGACGGCGGAAGGCAGGGTCGACCAGGCCATGCTGCAGGAGATCGCCAGCAGTCGCAGCGAGCAGACGGGAACGACGTCACTGAATGGCGGCACCCTGCGGCCGGACGAGCGCCAGCAGGTCGCCGTTGCGCCGGAGCAGGTCTCGCTGCGCGACCTGCCGCCAATGCCGGAGACGCCGGGCGGGCTGGTCTGGCCGATCGCCGGCAGCGTGACCAAGCACTTCTCCCAGGGCAGCAACGACCGGCAGGGTCTGCGCCTGCAGGGCCGGCCGGGCTCTCCGGTGACGGCGCCCTACGACGGTGTCGTCGTCTATGCCGGACCCTTCCGCAGCTACGGCCTCGTCTTGATCCTTGAACACAGCGGGGGATATCATTCGGTGCTAGCGGAACTTGGGATGATCGACGCGCTGCTGGGGCAGCGTGTGGTGGCGGGAGAGCCGGTCGGCGCCCTCGCCGAAGGATCCGAGCAGACTCCAGAGTTGTATGTTGAATTGCGGCGCAACGGCAGGCCCATCGATCCGGAGCCCTGGTTCGCGCGCGCCAAACAATGAGGACATGAAAGGAATGACTCTTCGTCACCTGGCCGCGGCCGCGGGCGTGGCCCTCGTGGTGTTCATCGGCATTGCGCCGCTCCACGCCGCGGAGCCGACCAAGGAAACCTATCGTCAGCTTAAGCTGTTCGGCGATGTGCTGGAGCGCGTGCGCGCCGACTATGTCGACGAGGTCACCGACGAGGAGCTGATCGAGGCGGCGATCCGCGGCCTGCTCACCAACCTCGATCCCCACTCCAGCTACCTCGACCGTGACGAGCTCGAGTCGATGCAGGAGCAGACCAGGGGCGAGTTCGGCGGGCTCGGCATCCAGGTCACCATGAAGGACGGCCTGGTCGAGGTGATTGCGCCGATCGACGACACCCCGGCGGCCCGTGCCGGCCTGAAGGCCGGTGACCTGATTGCCGAGATCGAAGGCGAATCGGTTCAGGGCCTGACCCTGGATGAGGCGGTCGACCGCCTGAAGGGCAAGGTCGGTACCGAGGTCACCATCACCATCCTGCGTGGCGACGAGGATCCCTTTCAGGTGACCCTGGTACGCGACATCATCACCGTCGCCTCGGTGCGCCACCGGGTCGAGGGCGACGTCGGCTATATCCGCATCACCCAGTTCAACGAGCAGTCGACCGAGGGCCTGGAAGAGGCCATCGCCGACATCAAGGAGCAGCTCGGCGACAAGCTGATCGGCTATGTGCTGGACCTGCGCAACAATCCCGGCGGCCTGCTGAACCAGGCGATCTCGGTCTCTGACACCTTCCTCGACAAGGGCGAGATCGTCTCGACCCGCGGTCGCAAGGAAGAGGACATGCAGCGCTACAACGCCCGGCCCGGCGACCTGGCCGACGGCAAGCCGGTCGTGGTGCTGATCAACGACGGTTCGGCCTCGGCCTCCGAGATCGTTGCCGGCGCGCTGAAGGATCATCGCCGCGCGATCCTTATGGGCACCCGCACCTTCGGCAAGGGCTCGGTGCAGACCATCATCCCGCTACCCGGTCACGGCGCCATGCGCCTCACCACCGCGCGCTACTACACGCCGTCCGGCGTCTCGATCCAGGCCACTGGCATCGAGCCCGACATCGAGGTGGCGCTGGCCAAGATCGAGGAGATCGACGTCGGCCGGCTGCGTCACGAGGAGGACCTGCGCGGCTCGCTGGCGAACCCGCAGGGCGCAACCAACGGCGAGACCGAGGGCGAGCAGCCCAAGGCGGACGAAGGCGCGGTCAGCGACGATGCCAAGCCGGAGGAGACCGGAGTCGGCGGCGTCACCCCGACCAACGACTATCAGCTCAGCCGTGCGCTCGACCTGCTGCGCGGCCTGGCGCTCTTCAACAGCAAGACCAGCCAGCTGCAGTAGAGCGGTCGGTTTCCCGCCAGAACGAAAAGGGGCCGCCCGGAGAGATCCTCCGGGCGGCCCCTTTCGTTTCCTACCGACGTTCGGCTGAGGAGGATCAGACCTCCATGCCCAGTGCGCGCTTGTAGAGGTCGAGCAGGTGCTCCTGCTCCTGCCGGTCGTCCTGCTCCAGCTTTCTGAGCTTCAGGATCTGGCGCATGATCTTGGTGTCGAAGCCGTTGCCCTTGGCCTCGGCGAAGACCTCTCGGATATCGCCGGCCAGGGCTGCCTTCTCTTCTTCCAGCCGCTCGATCCGCTCGATGAAGGAGCGCAGGCGATCGGCTGCGATGCCACCGACCGAGGGCTCCGAAGGGCCGCTCTCGGGGGCTGCCCCGCTACCGGTGTCGGGCGCAAAGGCGCCGCTCTCGTCGTCCATGCTGGCCTCCTTGCCGGGACGTTGTTCCAAGGGCGCAGAGAGTAGTGACCGTTACCCCTGTCGGGCAACGGCCGCGGCCTGTGGAATGCTGTGGATAAGCCGGAAAGTCGGCCTAGTCCTGTTGCGTTTACACGGCACCGGCCCGCACCCCCTCCCGGCCGCCCATTGCCAGGATACTTCCGTGGGCGGCCGGGAGGGGGTGCGGGCCGGTGCCGACTCGAACAGAGCGCATCGCGCTCTAGTGCCTCAGCCGTGCTGCTTGATCGATTCGGAGAAGGCAGCCTTCTGCGACTCGCTGGCCTCGGTCTGGTACTTGTCGCGCCACTCGCTGTAGGGCATGCCGTAGATGATCTCGCGGGCGGCGTCCTTGTCCATCTCCAGGCCCTTCTCGGCGGCGGCCTCGCCATACCAGCGCGAGAGGCAGTTGCGGCAGAAGCCGGCCATGTTCATCAGATCGATGTTCTGCACGTCGGTCCGGCTGCGCAGGTGCTCGACCAGGCGACGGAAGGCGGCGGCTTCCAGCTCGGTACGGGTCTTGTCGTCCATGCTCACGTGTCCTTCGTCGATAGCGGCGCTTCACGCGCAAGGCTCCTGTCGCTTCTTACGCTGTCGTTCTTTGGCAGGATTGTCTAGAAGTTGGTCGCCCAACCGCCGCAGGCAAGCGAAGGACCCTGTTTCAGTATGACATTGAGGATTTTCGGCGCGCCGCGCACGCGTGCCTATCGCTGCTTCTGGCTGGCCGAGGAGATCGGCCTGGATTACGAGGCGATCTCCGTTACTGCCGAGGAAGCGGCCACCCATCCGGGCCTGCTGGCGGTCAACCCCATGGGCAAGCTGCCCAGCCTGGACGACGACGGCCTGCACCTCTGGGAGTCCTACGCGATCAACCACTACATCGCGCGCAGGTACGGCGGCGACTTCGGCCCGAAGGACCTGGCCGAGGAAGGGCAGATGCTGAGCTGGGCCTTCTGGACCGCGACCGCGATCGAGCCGCCGGCCTTGATCATGCTGATGAACGGCTTCCTGGGCGAGGAGAGTGCGCGCGACCCGGCCAAGATTCCGCCGGCGATGGAAGAGCTGCGCCGGCCGCTGGCCGCGCTGGAAACGCACATCGACAAGACCGGCTATCTGGTGGGCGAACGCTTCACCGTCGCCGATGTGAACCTGGTCTCGGTCCTGGGTTGGGTCGCGGTCAGCGGCGGCGACCTGGCGCCCTATGGCAGCACCGTGGCCTGGCTGGCGCGCTGCGGCGCCCGGCCTGCGGCCAAGAAGGTACTGGCCCGGATGGGCCTCTAGCGAGCGCGGCATGCACACCCTGATCGAGACCCAGGACCCGGTGCTGCTGAGCTTCGCCCAGGCGGTGCTGCGCGACGCTGGGATCGACGCGCATGTCTTCGACGCCAACATCTCGATGACCGAAGGCTCGGTCGGGATCTTTCCGCGCCGGCTCTGCGTCGCCGACCGGCTGGCCCTGCCGGCGCGCCAGGCGCTGCTGGATGCCGGATTGGAGGAGAACCTGTCGCGTCGCTGAGTCTCTTGGCGGGGGCGGCGCGGAGCAGCCTTGCGTCGGCGCGGCGGAGGACCGGCGGGTTTGGCTTGCTTGTCCGCGCGGCTGTCTCTATATACCCCGCTTTCCGAAGCCAACAGCGGTCGGGCTCCAAGGCATGCCTTGGCCGCGCCCAGCCGTCGCGATCAGCGTCGGCGGCTTCCTCCACACTCGTGCTCAAGGAGTCCGAAATGCCGAAGATGAAGACCAAGAGTGGCGCCAAGAAGCGCTTCAAGCTGACGTCCAGCGGCAAGGTCCGTGCCGGCGTCGCCTACAAGCGTCACAACTTCTCCGCCAAGTCTCCGAAGATGAAGCGCCATGCGCGCGGCACCTTCGTGCTGGACGAGAGCAACGCGCGCACCGTGCGTCGGCACTTCCTGCCGAACGGCTAAGCGCCAGCGAGCTCTCGAGACACCCAAAGAAGACAGGAGAAGATTAAGCCATGGCACGCGTCAAGCGCGGTACCACCGCCCATGCCCGCCACAAGAAGGTTCTGCACCAGGCCAAGGGTTTCCGCGGCCGGTCGCACAGCAACTACCGTCCGGCCCTGCAGCGCCTGGAGAAGGCCCTGCAGTACGCCTACCGCGACCGCCGCAACCGCAAGCGCGACTTCCGCGGCCTGTGGATCCAGCGGATCAACGCCGGTGCGCGCCTGCACGGCCTGACCTACTCGCAGTTTATGCACGGGCTCAAGACGGCCGGTATCGGTCTCGACCGCAAGGTCCTGGCCGACCTCGCCGTCCGTGAGCCCGAGGCCTTCAAGAGCCTGGTCGAGCAGGCCGGCGCAGCTCTGGGTCGCTAGCACGACGCACGGGGCATCCCGCCACGAACGGGGTGCCCGAGCGAGGTTAGCTGAGTGAGATAGCCAGTGCGCGGGGGCTTGCCGATCGTGGGGTCGCACGAGCGACAGCGAGCCTTGGCATCCCCTGCGATCGGCGCTAAGCATCCGCCGCACATCCGATAAGTGAGGGACGAGATGCAGGATTGGAGCGCCGAGGCACTTGGCGCGCTCGAGGCCGCTTTGCTGACGCAGGTGGCCGACAGCGGCGACAGTGCGGCCCTGGAGGCCGCGCGCGTCGCCATTCTTGGCCGCAAGGGCAGCCTGACCGAAAAGCTGAAGGGCCTCTCCGGCCTGGCGCCGGAGCAGCGCAAGGACGCGGGCCGCGCCCTCAACATCCTGAAGCAGGCAGTCGAGGCAGCGATCGAGGAACGCAAGGCCGCGCTGGCCGACGTCGAGCTGGAAGCACGGCTGCAGGCCGAGCGGATCGACGTCTCGCTGCCGGCGCGCGGCAGCTCCGTCGGGCGGCTGCACCCCCTGCCACAGGCAATCGAGGAGCTGGTCGCGGTCTTCGGCGAGATGGGCTTCGCCTGGGCCGAGGGCCCGCACATCGAGGACGACTTCCACAACTTCTCGGCCCTGAACATCCCGCCGGACCACCCGGCGCGCCAGGAGCAAGACACTTTCTACCTGCCGCCGGACGCCGAAGGCCGGCAGAAGGTACTGCGCACCCACACCTCGCCGGTGCAGATCCGCACCATGATGAGCCAGAAGCCACCGATCCGGATCATCTGCCCGGGCCGCACCTTCCGCTCCGACCACGACGCCACCCACAGCCCGATGTTCCATCAGGTCGAGGGCCTGGTGATCGACGAGGCGATCCACATGGGCCACCTGAAGGGCACGCTGGTGACCTTCCTGCGCGCCTACTTCGGGGTGGAGGACCTGCCGGTCCGTTTCCGGCCGAGCTACTTCCCCTTCACCGAGCCCTCGGCCGAGGTCGACATCGGCTGCGACCGCTCCGGCGGTGGGCTCGCCATCGGCGCCGGCAAGGACTGGCTGGAGATCCTGGGCTGCGGCATGGTGCATCCGCGCGTGCTGGAGAACTGCGGCCTCGACTCCACCCGCTATCAGGGCTTCGCCTTCGGCATGGGGATCGAGCGTATCGCGATGCTGAAGTACGGCATCCCCGACCTGCGCCCCTTCTTCGAGAGCGACGTCCGCCGCATGCGCCACTACGGCTTCCTGCCCCTGGAGGTTCCCTCCATGGTGCGCGGCCTGTAACCGGGGAGACGAGACATGAAGTTCACCCTCTCCTGGTTGAAGGACCATCTGGAGACCGACCGCTCGCTGGACGAGATCGTCGCCAAGCTCTCGCTGATCGGCCTGGAGGTCGAGGGCGTCGAGGATCCGGCCGCGGCTTTGGCGCCTTTCCGCGTCGCCTACGTGCGCGAGGCCAAGCAGCACCCCGATGCCGACCGTCTGCGCGTCTGCGTCGTCGAGCATGCCGAGGGCGTCTCGCAGGTGGTCTGCGGCGCGCCCAATGCCAAGACCGGCATGCTGGGCGTCTTCGCCCCGCCTGGCAGCCACATACCGGGCACCGGCCTGGACCTGAAGCCGGGCAAGATCCGCGGCGTCGAGTCGAACGGCATGCTGGTCTCCGAGCGCGAGATGGGCATTTCCGATTCGCACGACGGGATCATCGAGCTGGAGGCGGGCAGCGTCGCCGTCGGCACGCCGCTCTCCGAGCTGCTGGGGATGAACGACCCGGTGATCGAGGTCGCGATCACGCCGAACCATGCCGAGGCCTTGGGCGTGCGCGGCATCGCGCGCGACCTGGCGGCGGCCGGCATGGGTCGGCTGAAGCCCTCCGATCTGCAGCCGGTGAGCGGCAGTTTCGACAGCCCGATCGCCTGGCACATCGAGGCAGGCGAGGCCGAGGCCTACTGCCCGGCGGTGGCCGGCCGCTACTTCCGCGGCGTCACCAACGGCGAGAGCCCGGCCTGGCTGAAGCGGCGGTTGGAGGCCATCGGTCTGCGCCCGATCTCGGCGCTGGTCGACATCACCAACTACGTCACCTACGACCTGAACCGGCCGCTGCACGTCTTCGACGCCGACAAGGTCGCCGGCGACGTCACCATGCGTATGGCCAAGGCCGGCGAGGAGATCCTGGCGCTCGACGGGCGCAGCTATCGCCTCGATGCCGAGACCCTGGTGATCGCCGATGAGAAGGTGCCGGAGGCCATCGCCGGCATCATGGGCGGTGAGGAGAGCGGCTGCACCGCCGGGACCCGCAACGTCTTCCTGGAGGTCGCGTACTTCGATCCGATCCGCGTGGCGCGGGCCGGCCGCCGTCTGGGCCTCAGCTCCGACGCGCGTTACCGCTTCGAGCGCGGCATCGACCCGAAGAGCCTGGAGTGGGGCGTCGACGTGGCCACCCGGCTGATCCTGGAGCTCTGCGGTGGCGAGGCCAGCCGGCCGGTGCTGGCCGGGACCATCCCGGCGCTGGCCCAGAGGGTGAGCCTGCGGCCCGAGCGGGTCGAGGCCCTGGGCGGCGTGGCCGTGCCTGTGGAGCGCCAGCAGGCGATCCTGGAGACCCTGGGCTTCGAGGTGACCCCGGAGGACGGCGCGCTCTCCGCTCTGGTGCCGAGCTGGCGCCCCGACATCGACGGCGAGGCCGACCTAGTGGAGGAGGTGCTGCGCATCGAGGGCTACGACGCCGTGCCGGTGACGCCGCTGCCGCGCGAGGGCCACCTACCGGCCGCGGTGCTGACGCCGGAACAGCGGCGCCGCACTCAGGTGCGCCAGACCCTGGCCTGGCGCGGCCTGGACGAGGTCATCACCTTTTCCTTCATGGACGGGCGCCAGGCGGCGCTGTTCGGCGAGGTGAAGGAGAGCCTGCGGCTGGTCAACCCGATCTCCAGTGAGCTCGACGTCATGCGGCCCTCGGTGTTGGGCAACCTGGCCGCGGCCCTGCAGCGCAATGCCGATCGCGGCAGCCCGGACCTGGGCTTCTTCGAGGTCGGCCCGATCTACCGCGACGACACGCCCGACGGCGAGCCTTGGCTGGCCAGCGGCCTGCGCCACGGCCTGGCGGTGGAGCGGCAGTGGCAGGGCGGCAGCCGCCCGGTCGACGCCTTCGACGCCAAGGCCGACGTCATGGCGGTGCTGGAGGTGCTGGGCGCGCCGGTCGAGAACCTGCAGACCAGCACCGATGCGCCGGTTTGGTACCACCCCGGCCAGTCCGGCCAGCTCCGGCTCGGCCCCAAGGTGCTCGCCGCCTTCGGCAGCCTGCATCCCAAGGTGGCAGCAGCCTATGGCCTGAAGGGCAAGACGGCGGCCTTCGAGATCTTCCTGGATGTCGTGCCCTTCCCCAAGGCCAAGGGGAAGGCCAAGGCGCCACCGGAGATCTCGGCCTTCCAGCCGGTCGAGCGCGACTTGGCCTTCATCCTGGACCGCGAGGTCCCGGCCGAGACCCTGGTCCGGGCCGCACGCGGCGCCGACCGGGCGCTGATCTCTTCCGTCCGCCTCTTCGACCTCTACGAGGGAAAGGGCCTGCCGGAGGGCAAGAAGTCCTTGGCGATCGGCGTTACCCTGCAGCCCAAGTCGGCGACCCTGACCGATGCCGAGATCGACGCGGTCATCGCCAAGGTGGTCGCGGCCGTCGGCAAGGCGACGGGCGGCAGCCTGCGGGGGTAAACTGAAGAAGAAGTGAGGTGGTGCGACCCGCCAGCCTGAGAGGGGGGGAAGGGGCGGCAGCGAGCCGCACCACATCGAGCTAGAGCAGCCCACTGTGGTTGGGGGACCTGAGGTCTGCTCTTGAAATGCTATACGGGCCTAAGTCGCCCGGTGTGTACGGCCACAGCAGATTTTTTTCGTCGGGCAACTCCTCGCCCTGACGCGCAGAGGCACTTGCGCCGTCTCAGGGTTTTTGCGAACGAAGGCGACATGAGCGACCTGTCCCATATCCGGAACTTTTCCATCATCGCGCACATCGACCATGGCAAGTCGACCCTGGCCGACCGCATCATTCAGCTCTGCGGCGGCCTGTCCGACCGCGAGATGAAGGAGCAGGTTCTCGACTCCATGGATCTGGAGCGCGAGCGCGGCATCACCATCAAGGCGCAGGCCGTGCGGCTGACCTACACGGCCCAGGACGGTGAGACCTATCACCTGCACCTGATCGACACGCCCGGCCACGTCGACTTCGCCTACGAGGTCAACCGCTCCTTGGCCGCCTGCGAGGGCTCGGTCCTGCTGGTCGATGCCAGCCAGGGGGTCGAGGCGCAGACCCTGGCCAACGTCTACCAGGCGATCGACAACGACCACGAGATCGTCGTGGTCCTGAACAAGATCGACCTGCCTGCGGCCGAGCCGGAGCGGGTGAAGGAGCAGATCGAGGAGGTCATCGGCCTGGATGCCAGCGACGCGCTGGAGATCTCGGCCAAGACCGGCAGCGGCGTGGTCGCGGTGCTGGAGGCGGTGGTGAAACGCCTGCCGCCGCCCAAGGGCGATGCCACGGCGCCGCTGCAGGCGCTGCTTATGGATTCTTGGTACGATCCCTATCTCGGTGTCGTCATCCTGACCCGCGTGGTCAACGGCGTGCTGCGCAAGGGCGCGAAGATCCGCCTGATGGGCACCGGCGCCACGCATGAGGCCAACGAGGTCGGCCTGCTCACCCCGCGCAAGGTGGCGCAGAAGGAGCTGGGGCCGGGCGAGATCGGCTACCTCGTGGCCAGCATCAAGACCATCCACGAGACCAAGATCGGCGACACCATCACCGAGGAGCGCAAGCCGGCGGCCAAGCCCCTGCCGGGCTTCAAGCCCTCCGTACCGGTTGTTTTCTGCGGTCTCTTCCCGGCCGAGGCGGCGGAGTACGAGGAGCTGCGCGATTCGCTGGCCAAGCTGGCGCTGAACGACTCCTCCTTCCACTTCGAGGCGGAAACCTCGGCGGCGCTGGGCTTCGGCTTCCGCTGCGGCTTCCTCGGCCTGTTGCACCTGGAGATCGTGCAAGAGCGGCTGGAGCGCGAGTTCGACCTGGACTTGGTCACTACCGCCCCCTCGGTGGTCTATCGCGTCCACCTGAACGACGGCAGCCTGCTGGAGATCCACAATCCGGCCGATCTGCCGGACCCGGTGAAGATCGACACCATCGAGGAGCCCTGGATCAAGGCGACGATCCTGGTGCCGGACGACTACCTGGGCGCCGTGCTGAAGCTCTGCGAGGACCGCCGCGGTGAGCAGGTGGAGCTGACCTACGTCGGCAACCGGGCCATGGTGACCTATCTGCTGCCGCTGAACGAGGTGGTCTTCGACTTCTACGACCGCCTGAAGTCGGTGACCCGCGGCTATGCCTCCTTCGACTACCACATCGAGACCTATCGCGAGGGCGATCTGGTGAAGGTCTCGATCCTGGTGAACCAGGAGCCGGTGGACGCCTTGGCGATGATCGTGCATCGCTCGCAGTCCGAGACCCGCGGCCGCCAGCTCTGCGAGCGGCTGAAGGACCTGATCCCGCGCCAGCTCTTCAAGATCGCGATCCAGGCGGCGATCGGCGGGCGGGTGATCGCCCGCGAGACCGTGTCGGCCATGCGCAAGGACGTGACCGCCAAGTGCTATGGCGGTGACATCTCGCGCAAGCGCAAGCTGCTGGACAAGCAGAAGGAAGGCAAGAAGCGCATGCGCCAGTTCGGCAGCGTGGAGATCCCGCAGTCCGCCTTCATCGCCGCCCTGAAGATGAAGGACGGCTAGAGCAGATGACGTCAGATCGAGTCGATCTGGCGTCTGAATCCTGCTCTATCTCATCAAAACATGGAGCGGATCGCCTCCGTTCCACAGTCTGCGGTGCCCTGTTCTCGTAGGGCGCCGGGTCGTGTTCGCCCGGCTTTTCGCTAAGCAGGAAAAGGATGGGGAAGGATTTCAATTTATCCGCGCTGCCGACTGAGGCATGATGCCGTTTGAAACAGCCGAGGGAGACGAGGGTGTCGGCTGAACGAGGCAAGATATGAGCGGCCGGCTCGCATGGGGGATGGCCCTGTTCTTGGCCGTGGTGACCCTGGGGGGTATCGCTGGTGCCTATACCGTGGTGCAGCGGTTCCTCTACCTTGGGGACGACCTTCAGTTGGAGTCCGCCCATAGCTCCCTCTGGCACCTGATTCAGGCCGACAAGGAGGCCTTGCGCCTGCAGGGCGTGGTGGTCGGGCTTCTGCGCGAATCGCATCTGCACGATGATGCAGCCGAGGGTCTGGACAGCGAGCTCGCGCGCCGTGTGCGCGCACTGGAAGTCCACTTGGAAGCGCTGAAGGGCGGGATCGGCGCCGTCGATGGCCATGAGGCGCTTGGTGGTGGAACCCTCAACGATTTCCTGACCATTCTGAACGAGGCCGAGGTCGAGCTGGCGCAACGGCCGATCAGCGTCGCGCTGCTCAGGCGCCTCGATAGCGAGTTGCTGACCCTGAACGGGACCTTGCAGGGGCTCTCGTTGCTGACCAGCGAGCGCCATGACCTGCGCGACCAGCGCCTGGCCGAACGCGTGCGGGCGGATACCGAGACCTTGATCCTGGTCGGTAGCCTCACGCTGCTCTCGTTTCTTGTCGTGACCTCGGGTCTGGTCTACCTGCTGCGGCGGGCGGATCGGCGGCTTGCCGGCGCGAAGTCCGGACAGGCGCGTATCGAGAACGCCCTGAACACCTTTGCGCACGGCTTCGCCTACTTCGATGCCGACGACCGCCTGCTGCTCTTCAACGACTGCTACCGCTATCTGCTGCGCTTCCCGATCCGGCAAGGCATGACCTTCGAAGAGACGCTGCGGATGGGGGTCCGGGAAGGGGTCTTCGTCGATGCCGATCCCGACCAGGAGGCTTGGATCGCCGAACAGCTCCGGCTGCACCGCAATCCCACCGGGCCGCTGGAGGTCAGGCTGGGGGACGGGCGCTGGATGCTGGTGGACGAGCGGCGCACCGGCGACGGCGGCCGGGCCGGGCTCAGGATCGACATCACGCCCTACAAGGAACTGCTGGAGGAATCCGGCAGAATGGCTAACGAGAAGGCCTCCTATCTCACCGCGCTCGGTAGCGTCACGCAGCTCCCCCTGGAACTGCTGGGCGATACCTTGGCTCAGCTCAAGAGCGAAGCGCCTCTGGCGCGCGGAGGGGCGGCCATTGGCAGTGCGCGTGCGACCTGCAGCTTGCTCGCGGGGTTGATCGAGGACAGCGTCATGCTTTCCGATCCGGGGGTAAGCCAGCTCGCTCTCGATACCGCGGAGTTCGATACGGCTCAGCTTTGGCGCGTGCCGGTATCGCTGCTTCAGGCCAAGGCTGAGGCGCGTGGCGTTACCCTGGTCCGCCGCCTCGAATCCTCCGTCCCGGACCGTCTGCGCGGCGACCTGCGGCGTCTGACCCAGGTAACCCTGCTGCTGCTGGACGAGGCGGTGACCTCCTGTCTCTGCGGCGAGATCTCGATGCGCCTGACGGTCGCGCTGCCGGATGTCCGCTCGACCGCAGGCCTACTGCTGCACGCCGAGATCGGCTGCTGTGGGGTGCAAGGACGCACCACTTTGGAGCAGGCCTCTCTCTGCGCGCGGCCCAGGCTCCTGGTCGCGGAACGGATGTTGGCGGCCATGGGCGGACGCTTTGAACTGGAGAGCGGCAAGCTGGTCTTCGAGGCCCCGATCCGTCGTGCCTTGCGGCCGCTGGGATCGCCGCCGCAAGGCTATTACGCGATCGGCAACGATGGGGCGCACAAGGGCTTCACTGGTGATCTCAGGATGCTGGTGGTGGAGGACGAGCGCATCAACCGGCGCCTCATCCTGGCCTATCTGGAGCGCATGGGAATCGAGGCCGAGGCGGTCGGGGATGGCACCACTGCGCTGGCGAGAGCCAACGAGAGCTACTTCGACCTGATCCTGATGGATATCTCCCTGCCGGGGCTGGACGGGCTGCGTGCCACCCAGGCGATCCGCTCGGGCAACGGCATCTGCCGAGACGTCCCGATTCTGGCACTCACCGCCAACGCCAAGACGGAGGATATCGAGCGCTGTCTGGCTGCCGGGATGAACGGCCACCTGGCCAAGCCGGTCGATCCGGCGCGCCTGGCCCAGGCCTTCCGGCGCTGGCTGAAAGGGACCGGTGACCTCGAGCCGAGCGACCGGCCGCAGTTGGAGGCTGTCGACGAGGGGCCGCTGGATCAGAGCGCCCTGGATGATCTGGTGGCGGGCGCCGGTGGTGCACTGGCGTCGGAGCTGATCGGCGATTTCCTGGCCGACCTGGACGGCAACCTGGAGGCCCTGCAGCACGCCGCCAAGGAGATGGACGAGAAAAAGCTGATCAGGGTCTGCCACGCGATCAAGGGATCGGCTGCCCTCTTCGGAGCCAGCGAGCTGTCCGAGATCGCCGCGAAGATCGAGGAGGATGCCGCGCATCTGACCCGCGGGGAGGCCTTCCGGCTGGTGTCCGAGCTGTCTGCTGCCCGCGACCGTTCCCGCGTCGCCTATGCCGACTGGCAGTCGCTCCATGCCGCCGACCTTCGTGAGATCGATCGCGAGGTCGGCGACGACCCAGACGACGGCAAGTAGCGCCGAGCCTCAGGTCGACGAATGGCCAGGGAGCGGAACGCGATCCGCTCTATCCGGCGCGGGGATCGCGCGGGCGCCAACTGCCGCGTTCCACCTCCCCCAGGAAGGCCTCGAGCAGGGCGTTGAAGGCCGCCGGTTCCTCCAGGTTCACGAGATGGCCCGTTGCCGGGACGACCGCGAGGCGCGCCGTCGGCATCAGTCGCTTCATCCAGAGATTGACGTCGAGCGTGGGCTCGTCCTCGTCCCCGACCAGCAGCAGCAGCGGCGTGCGCACTGCCTTCAGCTCCGCTTCGAGATCATAGAGCGAGGGCCGCTTGGCCAGGATTCCGCGCAGGATGCTGGCTGCGGCATGGGCCGGGTGCTCGGCCAGGTGATCGACGAAGCGCTGCCAGCCGATCGGGTCCTTGTTGGCGAACTGCACCCGCGTCGGGCCCAGCCCGTAAGCGGTCGCATCGAAGCTGCCGCTGCGGTCGAGGCTCCGGGCATGCTCCAGGCTATCGTCGATGAAGGCCTGGCGCGTGGGCTTGTAGGCTCCGCTACCGGCCACCGCCGCGGTGCAGGACAGCAGCCGGTCCGGGTGCCTTGCGGCCAGCATCAGGGCGGTGTAGCCGCCCATGCTCAGTCCGACGACATGGGCCTTGCCGACGCCAGCGGCGTCCAGGATCGCGATCGCATCCGCGGTCATCAGCTCCTGGCTGTAGGCGTCGTCATCCTGCGGTGTGTCGGAGGGCGGATAGCCGCGCGCGCAGGGAATCAGGCAGCGCCAGCCGCGTGCGAAATGGCGAACCTGGTCCTCCCAGCTACGGGCATCGCCGGCGAACTCGTGCAGGAAGAGGATTTCCTGACCCGATCCGCTGTCCTCGTAGTGCAGGTGTGCGCCCTCTCCGGTCGCATAGGGCATGATAACCTCGCGCTTCGCTTCGGCAGAGAGGGAAGACTGGCACTTCCGGGCTGCCGAAATCCAGGCTCTTCGCTGGTGCTCTAGCCCGCCTCGTTGCGGATACGGTCCAGCACGCTCCGCTTTTCCTCGGCGGTCATGATCATCCAGTCGCGGATCTCGTCCAGGTCCCGCTTGCAGCCGATGCAGCGGCGGTTGCTGGAATCCATCTGGCAGACGGCGATGCAGGGCGAGGGAACCGTGGTGTCGAAGCGGCGCTCGCTCAGACGTCGCCGCCGTTCCGCTCGCCGGCTCTGCCGGTCGGTCGTGAGCAGCGAAGCCTCCACCGGTTCTGACGGCGCAGTGTCGGGCGAGGCGTTCTCCGGCGTGTCGCGGTCCATGTGGGGGTGTTCTCTTCGACGTGATCGGAAGACTGACCGCTCTACTTGGCGCTTGGCCGCCCCGGCGTCTAGAGTATGGGCGCTATTTTTCTTGGAGCCGGTCGGTGCCGCGTTCTGCGGTGGGGTAGGGGGCGGAGACCGGCCCTTGCCGGTCCGCAGCGGCGCCGATCGGGCGAAGGAGGCCCTCCGATCCGTGTTGCGCCGCGTCCGCTTGTACACCGGGCTCTTCCTCTTCGCCTTCGTGGCCAGCCACCTGCTGAACCATGCTGCCGGGATTCTCGGGCTGGGGGCCATGGAGGCCGGCCGGGCGGTCTTCCATGCCGTCTGGACCAATCTGCCGGTGATGGTCCTGCTGCTGGTGGTGGCGCTGGTGCACATGCTGCTGGGCGTCTTCGCCTTCTTCTCCCGCAAGAAGCTGCACCGCATGCCGCCGGCGGAGATGGTGCAGATGCTGATGGGACTGCTGATCCCGCCGCTGCTGGTGATCCACGTGCTGGGCACGGCCTACGCCCGGGCGGTCTACGGCCTGAAGGTCGACTACGACTACATCCTGCTGATCTTCTTCCTGTTCGACCCGCTGCAGGGAATTCAGCAGGTGCTGGTGCTGCTGATCGCCTGGACCCACGGCGCGCTCGGCATCTGGTACTGGCTGCGCCTGAAACACGGCTTCGCGCGCTGGCGCGATCAGGTTTTGGCGCTGCTCTTGGTCTTTCCCCTGCTCGCGCTGGCCGGCGTGCTCTCGGCCGGCCGTGAGATCATGTATCTTGCCGATGACCCGGCCTGGCTCAATGCACGCATCCAGGGATTCAACCTGCCCGACGAGGCAGCGGTGGCGGCGGTCTACGACCTGCGCAGCACCCTGCTGCTGATCTACGCCGGCCTCCTGGTGCTGGCCCTGGCCGGCCGGCTGGTGCGCATGCTGCGGCAGCGGCGCAGCCGCTCGGTCAGGATCGGCTATCCCGGCGGTCGCACCGTGACCGTACCGCTGGGGACCTCGGTCCTGGAGGCGAGCCAGCTCAATGCCATCCCGCATGCCTCGGTCTGCGGAGGGCGCGGGCGCTGCTCCACCTGCCGGGTCAGGGTCACCGCCGGTGCCCGCCACCTGCCGCCGCCCCGGCCGGAAGAGGCCCGGGTTCTGCGGGGCGTAAAGGCCTCGGCAGACGTTCGGCTCGCCTGCCAGCTCCGTCCGCTGGGTAACGTCGAGGTGGAGCCGCTGCTCGCGCCGGGCGTGGGGACGGGGGAGGTCACCCGCAGGCCGGGGCCGCGGCCGGGCGAGGAGCGCGAGATCGCCGTGCTCTTCGCCGACATCCGCGGCTTCACCACGATCAGCGAGGCCATGCTGCCCTATGACGTGGTCTTCCTGCTGAACCGCTATTTCCGGGCGATCGCCTTGGCGCTCGAGGGGGCGGGCGGTCACGTCGACAAGTTCATCGGCGACGGCGTCATGGCTCTCTTCGGGCTCGACGGCGAGCCGGAAGCCGCCTGCCGCCAGGCGCTCGCCGCCGCGGCCGCGATGGGCCACGCAATCGGCGACATCAACCGCTCGCTCGCCCACGACCTGGACCGGCCCTTGCGAATCGGGATCGGTATCCACGTCGGTACCGCGGTGGTCGGCGAGATGGGCTACGGCAAGGCCCGTGCGCTGACTGCCATCGGCGATACGGTCAACACCGCCAGCCGGCTGGAGCAGCTCACCAAGGAGCACCAGGCGCTGCTCGTGGTCTCGGAAGAGACGGTGACGCGCGCCGGCATCGAGCTGCCTGACGCGAAGCGCGCCACCACACCCATCCGCGGCCGCAAGGAGCCGCTGTCGGTGCTGATCGTCGAGACGGCCGAAGAGCTGGCCGCGCTGGAGCCGGCCGCCGGCTGAAGGCTGAGTCCTGCTACTGCTTCGCCTCGTAGGCCTCGATCGAGGACTGCAGGGTCTGCGCCTCGGGGCAGCCGACCACGCAGGTGGTCTCCAGGACGCGGAGCTGCGCCTTGGCCTTCGCCAGGTCGCCGACCTGCAGGTAGAGCTCGCCCAGGTACTCGTTGGCACCGATATGGTTGGGGTCGAGCAACAGCGCCTTGTTGTAGGCGGCGAAAGCGGGCTCGGTCTTGCCGGTGCTGCGATAGGCGAAGCCCAGCAGGGTCCAGACGTCGGCGCTGTTGGGCTCCTCCTCGACCACCCCTTCCAGCAGCGCGATGGCGTCGTCGTAGCGCTTCTGATCGATCAGGCCCATGGCCTTGTCGAAGGCGCCCGCCGGCGTCGCCGCGTTGGTCATCATGTTCATTGCCGAGGCCGGTGCCGACAGCGCGACCAGCACCAGCAGCAGGGACAGGGCGAACGGCAAGCGGAGACGGCGAAGCGGCATAGGACTGTCCTCTCGGATGTGGCCGGCGTCGGTGGCCCCTCTGCGCGCTAGCTGGCCACAGCGGATGCCCGCTTGTCCAGTCACAGCGGCGCCACTCTAGCGGGCCTCGGCTGCAATCTCCTCGGGCACAGCGTCGGCGTCGATCACCTGCCGGGCGGTCTCGTAGGAAAAGCCGCGCCGGGCCAGGGCCGCCAGGTCTGCATTGCGCCGCTGGTCGCGCAGTTCGGGCGCGCGATAGGGGCCGAGGCCGCGCTTCCTGCAGTAGATCCAGGCGCGCGAGACCTCGTCGGAGAGGGCGCCTTCCAGGCCCGTGAGCGCGGCCTCGACGGTTCCCCGGTCGAGCCCCTCGACGGCCAGCCGACGGGCGATCGCCGCCTCGGAGAGGCCGCGCCGGGCCAGGCTGCGCGCCTTGGTCATGGCGAAGGTCTCGTCGTTCAGCAGGCCCAGCCGCTCCAGGTCGTCGAGCAGGCTGGGGATAGCGGTCGCGTCGATGTCGGAGCGCTCTTCGGTTTCGGCCTTGGCCAGCCGGCGCGTCAGCAGCCGCTCCACCCGCTGCCGGCTCGCGGCGTAGCGGGAGAGATAGAAAAGCGCCTGATTGCGCAGGGATTTCTCGGTTAGCCGCTTCATCGGCAGGACTGTCGCTGCACGCTGGAAAGGGGAGAAGACCATAGCATCTTTGCCATCGCTGGCATGATAGCATTGCCGATCCGAGCCTTGCAGCGCTCGCCCTCTGGCAATATGTGAAGCCACCATGCCTTTGGACGAAACCAGCTCCGCCGCCTTCCCGCTTTCCGACAGTGATGCGGACCGTCGGTCGCCCCGCTCGCTCGCGCCACGACGGGTGGGACTTGTCAACTATCGCGGCCTCTGGACGCTCTATCTGAAAGAAGTACAGCGCTTCCTGAACGTCTTCACCCAGACGGTGCTGGCGCCGGTGGTCACTACCCTGCTGTTCCTCTCGATCTTCACCCTGGCCCTGGCTCGCCACGGCATGGCGGCCGGCTTCTCCTATGGTGAGTTCCTGGCGCCGGGCCTGGTGGTGATGGCGCTGCTGCAGAACTCCTTCGCCAACACCTCCTCCTCGGTGATGATCTCCAAGATCCAGGGTAACATCGTCGACCTGCTGATGCCGCCGCTGGCCGCTTGGGAGATGGTGCTGGCCTTCGCATCCGCGGCGCTGACCCGCGGTCTGCTGGTCGGCTTTTCGGTCACCCTGGCGATGAGCCTCTTCGTCGAGATCCCCTTCGCCGATCCGCTGGCAGCCCTCTTCTACGCCGTCAACGCCAGCCTGATGCTGGCGCTGCTGGGCTTCCTGGCGGGGGTCTGGGCCGAGAAGTTCGACCACATCGCGGCCGTCACCAACTTCGTGATCATGCCGCTCTCCTTCCTCTCCGGCACCTTCTACTCGCTGAGCCGCCTGCCCGAAGACTGGCAGACCCTGGCGCTGGTCAATCCCTTCTTCTACATGATCGACGGGGTGCGCTACGGCTTCCTCGGGGTCGCCGACGCCTCGCTCCTGGTGGGGGCGGCCTACCTGGTGTCGCTGAACCTGGGCCTGCTGCTTCTCGCCCATCACCTGGTACGACGCGGCTGGCACCTGAAGGCCTGAGCCGCAGCCCGCGGAGCGCTGCAGGCGCCCTTTACGGCCGTCAATCATGGATCTGACCGGCGTTTTTTGCTTGCTTCCGGCGCCTGCGCGGCGTTGACAGCCTGGCAAACGGTCGCTTTAGTCGCAGATCGGGGCCCCAAGCTGGTGCAAGCCGGTTTCTGGGGCCTTTACTGATCCATTGACCATGCCGAGAGAGGATTGAGAAATGACCGGCGGTCTCATGCCGACGTACGCCAGGATCGACATCGCCTTCGAGCGGGGAGAGGGCTGCTGGCTCTTCGCCGAGAACGGGCGACGATACCTGGACTTCGCGGCTGGCATCGCGGTCAACTCGCTGGGCCACTGCCACCCAACGGTGGTCGCCGCGCTGGAGGAGCAGGGCCGGAAGCTCTGGCATGTCTCCAACCTCTACCGGATTCCCCAGGCCGAGCGGCTGGCCGAGCGGCTCTGCGCCAATTCCTTCGCCGACATGGTGTTCTTCACCAACTCCGGCGTCGAGGCGGTGGAGTGCGGCATCAAGCTGGTGCGCAAGTACCACGACGAGACCGGCAACCCGCAGCGCTGGCGCATCATCGGCTGCCAAGGCGCCTTCCACGGCCGCACCCTGACCACGCTTGCCGCCGCCGGCAACGCCAAGTACCTGGCCGGCTTCGAGCCGGAGGTGCCGGGCTTCGACCATTCGGCCTTCGGCAACATGAACGAGATCCGTGCCGCGATCACTGACGAGACCGCGGCCATCCTGGTGGAGCCGATCCAGGGTGAGGGCGGCATCCGTGCCGCCGACCTCGATTTCCTGCGTGAGCTGCGCAGGGTCTGCGACGAGTTCGGCCTGCTGCTCTTCTTCGACGAGGTGCAGTGCGGTATGGGCCGCAGCGGCAAGCTCTTCGCCCACGAGTGGGCCGGGATCGAGCCCGACGTGGTCGCCACCGCCAAGGGCATCGGCAGCGGCTTCCCGCTGGGTGCCTGCCTGGCCACGGCCAAGGCCGCCCAGGGCATGGTGGCCGGCACCCACGGCTCGACCTACGGCGGCAACCCGCTGGCGACCGCCGTGGGCAATGCCGTGCTGGACGTGCTGCTCTCCGAAGGCTTCCTCGACCAGGTGACGGCGCGTGGTGCCAATCTGGGCAAGGGGCTGGAGGCGTTGGCCGCCAAGCACCCCGGCGTCTACACCCAGGCGCGCGGCGCCGGCCTGCTGCGCGGGCTGCAGTGCCAGCCGCCGGCGGGCGAGATGCTGACCGCCCTGCGCGAGGCCGGTCTTCTGGTCGTCCCGGCGGCGGAGAACGTGCTGCGGATCATCCCGCCGCTGGTCGTCTCGGAAGCGGAGATCGACGAGGCCCTCTCGATTCTCGACCGGGTGGCGGCAGCCACGGCCGAGAGGACGGCAGCGGCATGAGCGGATCTTCCAATGCGCCCAGGCACTTCCTGGACATCGACGCGCTGAACCCCGACGAGCTGCGGGACATCCTGGACCGCGGCATGGCCTACAAGCGCGGCGAGCCGCCGGGAGGCGATCCCAAGCCGCTGGCCGGTAAGTCGATCGCGCTGGTCTTCGAGAAGCCCTCGACCCGCACTCGCGTCTCCTTCGAGGTGGGTATCCACCAACTCGGCGGCCAGGCTATCGTGCTGGAGCCCTCGGGCACCCAGCTCGGCCGCGGCGAGACCATCGCCGATACCGCCCGCGTGCTCTCGCGCTACGTTGATGCGATCATGATCCGCACCACCTTGGTGGAGAAGCTGCTGGAGCTGGCCGACTACGCGACCGTCCCGGTGATCAACGGGCTGACCGACCGCACCCACCCTTGCCAGCTCATGGCCGACCTCATGACCTTCGAGGAGCGGCGCGGCCCCATCGCCGGCCGGAAGGTGGCCTGGGTCGGCGACGGCAACAACATGGCTGCGACCTGGATTCACTCGGCCGTACGCTTCGGCTTCGAGCTCTGGCTGGCCTGCCCGAACGGGCTGGAGCCGGACCAGAAGCTGCTGCGCTGGGCCGAATCGGAAGGCGGATCGGTGCAGGTGACCACGGAGGTCGACCAGGCCGTGACCGGTGCCGATTGCGTGGTCACCGACACCTGGGTCTCGATGGGTGACGACGTCGGCGACAGCGAGCGCCGCCGACGCCTGCTCACCCCCTACCAGGTGAACGGTGAGGTCATGGCCAAGGCCGCTCCTGAGGCGATCTTCCTGCACTGCCTGCCCGCCTATCGCGGCAAGGAGGTCACGGCCGATGTGATGGACGGTCCGCAGTCGGCCGTCTGGGACGAGGCCGAGAACCGCTTGCATGCGCAGAAGGGCATCCTTACCTGGTGCCTCGGCCACTAGAGCAGGTCCGCAGCAGGCGGGATCGTCTGCGACGAGGCTTTGCTCACACGAACGAGACTCCGGAGCAATTGAGACGGGCGCATGCGCGTTGACGATGCTCCGGCAGGTCCGGTTCCGTCACGTTTGGAGAGAGGGCAGCCATGACCGCTGCAAGTGGGGAGGATTCGGTCCTTCCCTTCGTCATCGGCACGGCCGGCGTCCGCGGCCGGGTGATCCGCCTGGGGCCGGCGCTGGACGAGATTCTCGGCCGCCACGACTATCCCCTGCCGGTGGCCAAGCTGCTGGCCGAGTTCCTGCTGCTGGCCGGCGGCCTCTCCTCGATGATGAAGTACGACGGCGTCTTCACCCTGCAGATCAGGGGCGACGGCCCGCTGCGCTTCATGGTGGCCGACGTCGAGGCCGGCGGCGCCATCCGCGGCTATGCCGACTGCGATCAGCCGGCCTTGGCGGCCCTGCTGGAGCAGGAGCCGGCTCCCTCGCTGCCGCGGCTGGCCGGGGCCGGCTATCTGGCCTTCACCGTCGACCGCAACGACGAGGCGCGCCGCTATCAGGGCATCGTCGAACTGACCGGCGCCACCCTGGCCGACTGCGTGCTGCATTATTTCCAGCAGAGCGAGCAGCTTCCCACCGCCATTCACCTGTCGAACGGCATGGCTTCGCCCTGGCAGGCTGCCGGCATGATCCTGCAACGCCTGCCTGCCAGCGAGTACGGCAGCGAGCATCCCGACCTCCTGGAGGCCCGCGAGGAAGGCTGGCGCCGGGCCACCATCCTGATGTCGACCCTGACCGACGGCGAGTTGATGGACCGCAGTCTGCCGCCGCGCGACCTGGTGCACCGCCTCTTCCACGAGGAGGAGGTCACCCTGCACCAGGAGACCGCGCTGGTGGACCGCTGCCGCTGCTCGCGCGAGCGGCTGGCCGGCATCCTGGCGGCGTTGGATCCCGAGGCACTGGCCGAGATGACCCTCGACGATGGGCGCGTCCAAGCCGTCTGCCAGTTCTGCAGCAGACATTACGACTTCTCGCCTGCTAGTATCAGGGCATTGGAAGAAGAGAAGAACGCAGGGGAGGTCTAGGGGGCAGTGGACGGCACGCTGGTAGAGGTCAACATCTTCCTGGCCTATACGATCGGCATCGTCGTCTACTTCGTCGGCATGCAGGTGAACCAGCGAGTCGCCTTCCTGCTGCGCTTCAACATTCCCGAACCGGTGACCGGCGGCATCCTGGCCGCGCTGGTCGTCCTGCTGCTCTACCTCCTCTTCGGCCTGCAGCTCGAGTTCGACCTGACCACGCGCGACCTGCTGCTGGTCTATTTCTTCACGACGATCGGCCTCAACGCACGGATCGCGGACCTGCTCGCGGGCGGGCGACCGCTGCTGATCTTCCTGGCGCTGACCCTGGGCTACATCGTGGTGCAGGACCTGATCGGGGTGGCCGCGGCCGGCGCCATCGGTCAGCCGGCGGCGATGGGCGTGCTGGTTGGCTCCGCGTCGCTGATCGGCGGCCACGGCACGGTGATCGCCTGGGCGCCCAACATCGCCGCCGACTACGGGCTTGCCAATGCGCTGGAGGTCGGCATCGCCGCCTCCACCTTCGGACTGGTGATCGCCGGCCTTCTGGGCGGCCCGATCGCCATGCTGCTGCTGCGGTTCTTCCAGGTTCGAGAGGGTGAGGGCGAGCAGCTTCTGGTCGGTATCCCGCACGAGCGCGAGAAGACCGAGCAGATCAACCACGTGAGCCTCATGCGGGTCATCCTGGTGCTGCACGTGGCCATCGTCCTGGGTTACTTCCTGGACGAGGCCTTCCTGGCCATGGGGCTGAAGCTGCCGCTCTTCGTCTCCTGCCTGCTGGTGGCCATCGTCCTCTCGAACAGCCTGCCGCTGGTCTTCCCGAAGCTGCCCTGGCCGGCACGCACCAAGGCCCTGGCCGTGGTCTCGGACTTCTCGCTCGGTCTCTTCATCGCCATGTCCCTGATGGGCATGCAGCTCTGGGAGCTGGCGGACCTGGCAGGCCCGCTGCTGATCATCATGGTGGCGCAGGTCGTGGCGGTCGTGGCCTTCTCCGTGGGGCTGGTCTTCACCCTGATGGGACGCGACTACCTGGCGACGGTCCTGAGCGCGGGCTTTGCCGGCTTCGCGCTCGGCGCCACGCCGACCGCCATCGCCAACATGACGGCGGTCACCAAGACGCACGGCCCGGCGCCGCAGGCCTTCATCATCTTGCCGCTGGTGGGGGCCTTCTTCGTCGACATCACCAATGCCTTCGTCATGCAGTTCTTCCTGGGGCTCTTCTGAGTCAGCGGAAGCGGGCCGCGCCACTATGCGGTCTTGAACCTTGGTAGACCGTCGGCGTTGGATTTCAGAGTGCAGCGGATCATGAGGACAGGATGGCGAGACAAACCATACCGGTAGATCCCTTCGACCTGGTGGTCTTCGGCGCGACCGGCGACCTCTCGCACCGCAAGCTCTTGCCCAGCCTCTATCTGCGCTTCTCGGCCGGACAGGTCCCCGAGGGCTCGCGTATCATCGGGGCGGCGCGCAGCGAGTTGGACGACGAGGCCTTCCGCGCCCAGGCCAAGGCCGCGCTGGAGGAGCACCTTGAGGCGAGCCTGCTGAAGCCCAAGGTGGTGGAGCGCTTTCTCGCCATGTTGCGCTACATCAGCATGGACGCGACCGCGGAGGAGGGCTGGGAGCGGCTTGCCGAGATCATCGGGCCGCCGGGGGAGAAGGTGCGGGCCTTCTACCTCTCGGTCTCGCCGCGCTACTTCACGCCGATCACCCAGCGCATGGCGGAGCGGGGCCTGGCCTCGCCCGACTGCCGCATCGTGATCGAGAAGCCGCTGGGTCGGGACCTGGCCAGCGCACGCAGCCTGAACAGCCGTCTGGCCCGCCACTTCAACGAGCGCCAGCTCTATCGGATCGACCACTACCTGGGCAAGGAGACGGTGCAGAACCTGATGGCGATCCGCTTCGCCAACGCCCTCTTCGAGCCCTTGTGGAACGCGCATCACATTGACCACGTGCAGATCACCGTGGCCGAGACCATCGGGGTCGGCGGCCGCGGCGAGTACTACGACAAGAACGGCGCGATGCGTGACATGGTGCAGAACCATATGATGCAGCTGCTCTGCCTGACCGCGATGGAGCCGCCGGCCCGCTTCGACCCCGACGCGGTGCGCGACGAGAAGCTGAAGGTGATCCGCGCGCTGGAGCCGATCGGTGCGGAACACATTGGACGCGACACGGTGCGCGGACAGTACCGTGCAGGCGCGCAGGGGCCAGGCTACCGCGAGGAGGTCGGCGACCCGCATAGCCACACCGAGAGCTTCGTCGCCTTGAAGGTGGAGGTCGCCAACTGGCGCTGGGCCGGAACGCCCTTCTACCTGCGCACCGGCAAGCGGCTTCGCGCGCGCCTGTCGGAGATCGCCGTGGTCTTCAAGGACCCGCCGCATTCGATCTTCCCCGAACACGGTGGTCATCTGCGCGGCAACGCACTGATCATCCGCCTGCAGCCGGACGAGGGGATCACGTTGAGGATGACGGTCAAGGAGCCGGGACCCGGCGGTATGCGCCTGATCGAGACGCCTCTGGACATGACCTTCGCCGAGGCCCTGGGTTCCAGTGGCGTCCGCATGCCGGACGCCTACGAGCGGCTGTTGATGGACGTGATTCGCGGCGACCAGACCCTCTTCATGCGGGGTGACGAGGTGGAGGCTGCTTGGGCTTGGGCCGATCCCATCATCGAGGCCTGGACCGCCTCTGCACGGCAGCCCAGCCTCTACGACAGCGGCGGCTCGGGACCGGAGGATTCGCTGATGCTGATGCACCGCGATGGCCGCCGCTGGCGCGAGATCGAGGGCTAGCTGCAGGGGCGATCATCCAGGCATTGCGGTTGCGCCGCGACGAAACCGACCAAGGTTAGAAAGCAAGTAGAGCGGAACCGGAACCACAGCGGGAGAGCCTGACCATGCCCCTGAACGCCACCCTCCAGGACGTCACCGACCGCATCGTGAAGCGCAGCCAAGGGCGCCGGAGTGCCTATCTGGAGCGCTGCCGGCGGGCGATAGAGGCGGGACCGGGCCGGGCGCACCTGAGCTGCGGGAACCTGGCCCATGCCGCCGCCGCGGCCGGGCTGGACCAGCAGGCCGTCGCCGGCGGCAAGGCCGGCAACCTCGGCATCGTCACCGCCTATAACGACATGCTCTCGGCCCACCAGCCCTTCGAGCGCTTCCCCGACCTCATCCGAGAGGCAGCGCGCGCGGTGGGCGGCACGGCGCAGGTGGCGGGCGGCGTGCCGGCCATGTGCGATGGCGTGACCCAGGGCCAGCCGGGCATGGAGCTCTCGCTCTTCTCGCGCGACGTGATCGCGCTGGCGGCCGGGGTGGCGCTGACTCACAACTGCTTCGACGCCGTGGTCTTCCTCGGGGTCTGTGACAAGATCGTGCCCGGTCTGGTGATGGCGGCGGCCACCTTCGGTCACCTGCCGGCGGTCTTCCTGCCGGCCGGTCCCATGACCTCGGGCCTGCCGAACAAGGAGAAGGCGCGGGTGCGCGAGCGCTTCGCCGCCGGAGAGCTGGACCGCGCTGCATTGCTGGAAGCGGAGATGGCCTCCTACCACGGCCCCGGCACCTGCACCTTCTACGGCACCGCCAACAGCAATCAGATGCTGATGGAGTTCATGGGCCTGCACCTGCCCGGCGCCAGCTTCGTCAATCCCAACACGCCGCTGCGCGATGCCCTGACCAGGACCGGTGCCCAGCGCGCGCTGGCGATCGCGGCCGGCGGCAACGCCTTTACCCCGGTCTCCGCGGTGCTGGACGAGAAGGCCTTCGTCAACGGCATCGTCGGCCTGCTCGCCACCGGTGGCTCGACCAACCTCCTGATCCACCTGATCGCGATGGCGCGTGCCGCCGGAGTCGAGCTCGGCTGGGAGGACTTCGCCGCGCTCTCGGAGGTGACGCCGCTGATGGCGCGGGTCTATCCCAACGGCCTGGCCGACGTGAACCACTTCCACGCTGCCGGCGGGCTCGGCTGTATGATCGGCGAGCTGCTGGAGAGCGGCCTGCTGCACCCCGACACCCGCACTGTGGCCGGCGACGGCCTGGCGCTCTACACCAGCGAGCCCAAGGTGCAGCAGGACGGCAGCGTCGCCTGGGAGCCCGGCGCCGGGGCCAGTCTGAACGAGGACATCCTGCGCCCGGCCAGCCGCCCCTTCCAGGCCAGCGGCGGGCTGAAACTGCTGCGCGGCAACCTGGGCGCAGCCTGCATGAAGGTCTCCGCCGTCAGCCCCGAGCACCAGGTGGTCGAGGCGCCGGCCCGCATCTTCAGCGACCAGGAGCAAGTGAAGGCCGCTTTCAAGGCCGGTGAGCTGAACCGCGACCTGGTCTGCGTGGTCCGCTTCCAGGGCCCCAAGGCCAACGGCATGCCGGAGTTGCACAGCCTGACTCCCTACCTCAGCGTGCTGCAGGACAAGGGCTACAAGGTCGCCCTGGTGACCGACGGGCGCATGTCCGGCGCCTCGGGCAAGGTGCCGGCGGCGATCCACCTCAGCCCCGAGGCGCTCGACGGCGGCGGCATTGCCCGCCTACGCGAGGGCGACCTGGTCCGGGTCGATGCCGTGGCGGGCAGACTGGAGGCCTTGGTGGACGCCGGGGAGTGGGACCGGCGGGAGCTGGCCAAGGCCGACCTGACGGAGAGCCAGTACGGCCTTGGCCGAGAGCTCTTCGCCGCCTTCCGTGCCACCGTCGGTAGCGCTGATAGTGGTGCGGCCGTCGCGGTTTGACGCACCCGCTACCGCCGACGAAAATCCATTCGTCTTTGATTTAGAATGGAAATCGCTGATTTCGATGAAGCAAATCGAAGGTTCTTTCCTCTAGGCAAGGCCCGCCGCATTGCGTATTGCCTGTCCTGGGGACGGGGAAATTGCGTGGCCAACAGGCGGTAGAGGAGGAGGTGATGGGGCAGTCCCTGACGGCGGCTTGGAAGACGCTCGAGGAGGCGGGAGAGCGTTTGCGGCCGCTGCACCTGCGCCAGCTCTTCGCCGCAGACCGGAAGCGGGCCGAGACCCTCTCCGCGGGCTTCGAGGACCTGACACTCGACTTCTCCAAGGAGAAGCTGGACGAGGCGGCGCTTGCGGCCCTGCTGGCGCTGGCCGAGGCCAGCGGCCTGGAAGAGCGGCGCGGGCAGCTCTTCGACGGCAGCAAGATCAACGAGACCGAGGGCCGGGCGGTGCTGCACATGGCGCTGCGCGGCGGCGTCGATGCCGGTCTGACCCTAGACGGTAAGGCCATCCTGCCGGAGGTGGAAGAGACCCGGCGGCGCTTCCTGACCTTCGCCGAGGCAGTCCGCGGCGGTGGCTACGCCAGCCTCTCCGGGGCGCCCTTCACCGACGTGATCAACATCGGCATCGGCGGTTCCGACCTGGGGCCGGTGGTGGCGGTGCGTGCGCTGGCGCCCGATGCGGACGGCCCACGGCTGCACTTCGTCTCCAACGTCGACGGCGCGCACCTGACCGACGTGCTGGCCGGGCTCGACCCGGCGCGGACCCTGGTCATCGTCGCCTCCAAGACCTTCACCACGCTGGAGACCATGCGCAACGCCACCTCGGCCAGGGCCTGGCTGGAAGAGGCGCTGGGTGAGGAGGCTGGCCGCCACCTGGCCGCCGTCTCCACCAACCTGGAGGGCACGGCCGCCTTCGGGATCGCGGAATCGCGGGTCTTCGGCTTCTGGGACTGGGTCGGCGGGCGCTATTCGCTCTGGTCGGCTATCGGTCTGCCGATCGCGATCGCCATCGGTGCCGAGCGCTTCCAGGCCTTTCTCGCCGGCGCGGCGGCCATGGACCGGCACTTCCGCGAGGCGCCCCTGGCGCAGAACCTGCCGGTGCTGCTGGCCCTGATCGGGGTCTGGCGGCGCAACGTCCTGGGCTATCCCAGCGTTGCGCTGATCCCCTACGACCAGCGCCTCGAGCGCCTTCCCGCCTACGTGCAGCAGCTCGACATGGAATCGAACGGCAAGCGCACGACCCTGGCGGGCGCGGCCATCACGCGGGCGAGCGGCCCGATCATCTGGGGCGAGCCCGGCACTAACGCCCAGCACTCCTTCTTCCAGTTGCTGCACCAGGGCAGCGACGTGATCCCGGTAGACTTCATCGCCAATGCCTGCCCGCGTGAGCATCTCGGCGACCATCACGCCCTGCTGCTGGCCAACTGCTTCGCTCAGGCCCAGGCGCTGGCCTTCGGCAAGACCGAAGAGGAGGTGCGTCAGGAGATGCGGGCCGCCGGTGTCGATGCGACCAAGATCGACCGTCTGGCGCCGCACCGCAGCTTCCCCGGCGACCGGCCCTCGACCGTCCTGCTGCAGCAACTGCTCGACCCCTACAGCCTGGGCCGGCTGATCGCACTGTTCGAACACAAGGTCTTCTGCCAGGGCGTCATCTGGCAGGTGAACTCCTTCGACCAGTGGGGGGTGGAACTGGGCAAGGTGCTGGCCAAGGCGCTGATCGGCCCGATCGAGGGCGACGTCCTGCCGGAGCACCTCGACGCCTCCACGACCCGTCTGATCCGGCGCGTCCGCCACCTCTCGGGCGCCGAGGAGGAGTAGGAGCTCTAGCGCCTGCGGTCTGGCGCATTGGGCGCGGCTGTCCCACACTCCCGTCTCAGATCCGATGCCGTGTAGCGGGGGAGTGGTCATGCTGGACGAGATCCGCAAGCAGATGCGCGCCGAGATCCTGGCCGACGAGGCCGATTGCGTGGCGCGCCTGATCGACCTGGCGGACCTGGACACCTGCCGGCGCAAGGCGATCGGCAGCCGAGCGGCCGAGCTGGTGCGCCAGGTCCGGTCCCGCGGGCAGATCGGTGTGATGGAGTCCTTTCTGGCCGAGTACGGCCTCTCGACCAAGGAGGGCGTGGCCCTCATGTGCCTGGCCGAGGCCATGCTGCGGGTGCCGGACAGCGAGACCGTGGTCGCGCTCATCCGCGACAAGATCACCCCGCATGACTGGGGCAAGCACCTCGGCGATTCCGGCTCGATCCTGGTGAACGCTTCGACCTGGGCGCTGTTGCTGACCGGCAAGGTGCTGGACGAGAGCTCGGACTCGGTGGTGGGGGCTCTGCACAGCCTGACCCGGCGCCTGGGCGAGCCGGTGCTGCGCAAGGCCGTCGGCCAGGCGATGAAGGAGATGGGGGCGCAGTTCGTGCTGGGCCGCACCATGGTCGAGGCGATGCGGCGCGGCGAGCCCCTGGTCGCCAAGGGCTACAGCTACTCCTACGACATGCTGGGCGAAGCGGCGCGCACCGAGGTCGACGCGCTGCGCTACCACCGCGCCTATTCCGCCGCCATCGCCGCCATCGGCCGGGTCGCCCGCTCCGGTGACGTGCGTGCCAATCCCGGCATCTCGGTCAAGCTCTCGGCGCTGCATCCGCGCTACGAGTGGGGCCAGCGCGAGACCATGCTGCCGGTGCTGGTGGAACGGCTGGGTCAGCTCGCCCGCGCCGCGGCGACGGCCGGTATCGGCTGCAACATCGACGCCGAGGAGGCCGACCGCCTGGACCTCTCGCTCGACGTGATCGCGGAGACCCTGAAGGACCCGGCGCTGGCCGGCTGGGACGGCTTCGGTATCGTGGTGCAGGCCTACGGGCGCCGCGCTCCCAGGGTGCTGGATTGGCTCTACGCACTGGCCGGGCAACTCGATCGGCGGATCATGGTGCGGCTGGTGAAGGGCGCCTACTGGGACACCGAGGTGAAGCGAGCCCAGGTCATGGGCCTCTCCGGCTATCCGGTCTTCACCCGCAAGCCGCACAGCGACGTCAGCTACATCGCCTGTGCGGCCAAGCTGCTGTCCATGACCGACCGCATCTACCCACAGTTCGCCACCCACAACGCCCATTCCCTGGCGGCGGTGCTGGAGATGGCCGGCGAGGACCGTAGCCGCTTCGAGTTCCAACGCCTGCACGGCATGGGCGAGGCCCTGCACGAGATCGTGCGCGAGACCGCCGGCAACCGCTGCCGGATCTATGCGCCGGTGGGGGCGCACCGTGACCTGCTGGCCTACCTGGTGCGCCGCTTGCTGGAGAACGGGGCCAACAGCTCCTTCGTCAACCAGATCGTCGATGAGAGCGTGAGCCCGGAGCGGATCGCCGAGGACCCGATCGCGCTGGCCGCTTCCTGGGGCGGGTCGGCCAACCCGCGGATCCCGCGGCCCGCCGAGATCTTCGGCAAGCGCCGAAACTCCCAGGGCTGGGACCTGACCGACCCGCAGGACCTGGCCCGGATCGAGGCCGGCCGTGCGCCCTTCGCCGCTCCGCACCGCTGGCAGGCCCGGCCGATCACGCCGGCAGCAGGCAGCGGCGCGAGCCGGACGGTCACCGCGCCGGCCGACCCGGAGGAGGTCGTGGGCGAGGTGGTGGAGGCAGACCCGGCGCAGGCCTTGGCAGCGGTCGCGATCGCCGCCGAGGCTGCGGCGGCTTGGGCCGCCCGCCCGGCCGAGGAGCGCCGCCGCCTGCTGCTGGAGGTCGCCGAGCTCTACGAGGCGGAGACGGCGGAGTTCCTGGCGCTGGCCTGCCGCGAGGCGGGCAAGACCCTGGCGGACGGTATCGCCGAGGTGCGCGAGGCGGTGGACTTCCTGCGCTACTACGCCGACGAGGCGCTACGCCTGCCGGGCCACACCACGGCGCGTGGGGCGATCGTCTGCATCTCGCCCTGGAACTTCCCGCTGGCCATCTTCACCGGCCAGATCGCGGCGGCCCTGGCCGCCGGCAACGCGGTGCTGGCCAAGCCGGCCGAGCAGACCGCGCTGATCGCCGCCAAGGCGGTGGGGCTGATGCAGCGGGCCGGCATCCCGGCCGAGGTGCTGCACCTGCTGCCGGGCGATGGCAGGCTGGGGGCGGCGCTGACCGCCGATCCGCGGATCGGCGGCGTCGCCTTCACCGGCTCCACCGAGGTGGCGAAGCTGATCGACCGCCAGCTCGCCAAGAGCGCGCCGGATGCCATGCTGATCGCCGAGACCGGCGGGCTCAACGCCATGATCGTCGATTCCACCGCGCTGCTGGAGCAGGCGGTGCGTGATATCGTGAACAGTGCCTTCCGCTCGGCCGGACAGCGCTGCTCGGCGCTGCGCGTGCTCTACGTGCAGAAGGAGATCGAGGCCGACCTGATGGAGATGCTGTCGGGGGCGGTCGACCTGCTCACGGCCGGCGATCCCTGGCAGCTCTCGACCGACCTGGGGCCGGTGATCGACCGCGAAGCCTACGATCAGATCCAGGGCTACCTCGACGAGCAGCGGCGGGCCGGGCGGCTGCTGAAGCAGGGGCGGGTGCCGGAGCGGGGGCTCTTCGTGCCGCCGAGCGTGGTCAAGGTCACCGGCATCGGGCAGATGGAGCGCGAGGTTTTCGGCCCGGTGCTGCACGTCGCCAGCTTCTCGGCCGGCGAGCTGGAGGCCGTGGTGGCGGCGATCAATGCCAAGGGCTACGGCCTCACCTTCGGTCTGCACACCCGCATCGACCGTCGGGTGCAGGAGATCGTGGACGACCTCCATGTCGGCAATCTCTATGTCAACCGCGACCAGATCGGCGCCGTGGTCGGCTCCCAGCCCTTCGGCGGCGAGGGCCTGTCGGGCACCGGTCCCAAGGCCGGCGGACCACTCTACGTCCGCCGTTTCCGGCGGGCCGAGCACGCGGAGCGCTCGGCCGAGGAGCGCGGCAAGGAGATCGGACTGGCGGACGCCGCGTCGCTGGCCGCCAGCCTGGATGCTACGGCCTGGGTGGAGGCGAAGGACCGCATCGGCGTGCTGCGCTCCGCGCTGCGCGGCCGTGCCGCCGAGGCGGTGGCCGCCGCTGCCTCCATCGACAGCGGCCCGGTCGACTTGCCGGGTCCGACCGGCGAATCGAACCAGCTCTTCATGCCGCCGCGCGGCCTGGTGCTCTGCCTCGGCCCCGATCCGGAGAGCCTGCTGGCGCAGACGGTGCAGGCGCTGGCGCTGGGCAACGCGGTGATCGCGATGGCGGAGGGCGCGGTCCAGACTCTCAAGCCTCTGATGGCGGAGGTGCTGCCGCTCGCGGTCGCCGAGGGCCGTCCGGCGAATGCGGTGATCGAGCAGCTTCCCTGCGATGCGCTGGCCTTCGCGGGCGCGGGGGCCGAGGCCCTGCGGCTGCGCCGTGCCTGCGCGCGGCGCGAGGGGCCGATCCTGCTACCGATCCGGCCGGTGCTGGCGCCGGCGGCTTACTGCGCGGAGCGCACGGTCTGCATCGACACCACCGCGGCCGGCGGCAACGCCTCGCTGCTCAGCGCGGCGGAGTAAGGGGGGCTAGTCCTCTTCCTTGTACTCGTCGTACTTCTTCTGCAGCGCCGTCAGGAAGCCGGAGATACCCTCCTTGCCGAGGATGGAGGTGTATTCCGAGCGCTTGGTGGAGAGCTCGCTCACGCGCGATTCGAAGAAGATGTCGATGGCGCGCCAGTTGCCCTGCTCGTCCTTGCGCATGAGGTAGGAGATAACCCTTGGATCCTTCCTCGGCAGCACCAGGGTGGTCTCCACCAGCTTGGTCTCACGCGGGCCGTCGCGCTGGCCGGTGACGGCGAGGGCCGCGTTGGGCTGCGCCTTGAAGCGGCTGGCCGCGGTCGCTACCGAGAGATCGGTGAAGAGCTTGACGTAGCGCTCCTGCTGCGCGGGGGAGAAGTCCTTCCAGTAGCGCCCGGCGGCGATGCGCGCCATGAACGGATAGTCGAAGGCCGAAACCATCAGCGGGTGCAGCATGGCCACCCGGGTGTTGAAGTTGCTGGCCGAGGGGCTGTGCAGGGCCCTCAGGATGGCACCATTGAGCTGTTCCACCGCGGCCTCGGGGCTGTCCGGCTCGGCCGCCGCAGCCTGGAGGTTTGGCATAAACAACACGCCAATCAGGAAAATGGGTAAAAACAGCTTCAACACGGGCTGATACCTCGATTTCGGCTTTGACAGCTCTCGAGCTTGCGTGGCAGCAATCGGTGCTACTGTGCAATGCAACATTCACATGGGCATCGGGGACTTTTGCAGCAAGCGCGATCTTGCATTGAGGCCAGCCGTTCTCACATGCATTCCGTCCTGCAGAGGTTGAGGGAGAGCGTTCCGTCGTGGCTGTACCGTTGATCCAGCAAATTCGTGTCGGCGCCTACATTCTCAAGCAGCGCATACGCCGTAACAATCGCTATCCGCTCGTCTTGATGTTGGAGCCGCTGTTTCGCTGCAACCTGGCCTGTCCGGGCTGCGGGAAGATCGACTATCCCAAGGCGATCCTGGACCGCCGCCTGTCGGTCGAGGAGTGCATCGAGGCCGCCGAGGAATGCGGCGCCCCGATCATCTCCATCCCCGGCGGCGAACCGCTGATCCACCGGCAGATGCCGACCATCGTGGCCGAGTTGGTCAAGCGCAAGCGCTTCGTCTACCTCTGCACCAACGCGTTGCTGCTGGAAAAGCGGCTGGACGAGTTCAAGCCCACCCCCTACCTCACTTTCTCCGTCCACCTGGACGGGCTGGAGGAGGAGCACGACGCGGCCGTCGCCCAGAAGGGCGTCTTCCAGAAGGCGATCAAGGCGATCAAGGCGGCGCGCGACCGCGGCTTCCGCGTCAACCTGAACTGCACGCTCTTTAATAACGCCCAGGCCG
Organism: Rhodospirillaceae bacterium N.6G; assembly: GCA_046233115.1. Classification (GTDB taxonomy): domain Bacteria; phylum Pseudomonadota; class Alphaproteobacteria; order Kiloniellales; family JACOMY01; genus JACOMY01. Next base: position 88,561 of record JBJXHM010000009.1, read on the forward strand.
AGAAGGTCGCCGAGTTCATGGACTTCGCGCGCGACCTGGGGGTCGAGGGCGTCACCATCTCGCCGGGCTATGCCTACGAGCGGGCGCCGGGCCAGCAGCACTTCCTGAACCGCAGCCACACCAAGAACCTCTTCCGCGACCTCTTCCGTCTGGGCAAGGAGCGGGCCAAGGAGAAGAAGCCCTGGCGCTTCACCCAGTCCAGCCTCTTCCTGGACTTCCTGGCCGGTAACCAGGAGTACAAGTGCACGCCCTGGTCCAACCCGACCCGCAACGTCTTCGGCTGGCAGCGGCCCTGCTACCTGCTGAACGAGGGCTACGCGAAGACCTACGGCGAGCTGATCGACAACACCGACTGGGGCTCCTACGGCACCGGTAACTACGAGAAGTGCGCCGACTGCATGGTCCACTGCGGCTATGAGGGCACCGCCGTCGAGGACACGGTGAAGCGCCCCTGGAAGGCGCTCTGGGTCTCGCTCACCGGCATCCGCACCGAGGGCGCCATGGCCAAGGAGATCTCCTTGGACAAGCAGCGCCCGGCCGAGTTCGTCTTCGACCGCCTGGTCGACGGCGCGGTCAAGGAGATCGACGCCAATGGGGGCACCCCGCGTCCGGGCGGCCACCGCAGCAACCGCGATCAGGCTGCCGCCGAGTAAGGCTCTCAGGCAGTTTGGACTAAGCTAGGCCGCCGGTTTCCACTGCGCGGCCTAAGCTTTTGTGGGCACGCTTGCTGCCCTTGCCCAGGGCCAGCAGGTCGGCAAGGTCGCCGGGGCGGCGGGCCAGGGCCAGCAGCACCGCCGCGATGCTGATGCTGCCGTCCGGCCGGGTCGCGCGTAGCGCCGCCTCGGGCAGCCGCTGGTCCACCTCGTCGGAACAGGCCCTCAGCACCAGGAAGGGCAGGCCATGGCGTTCCGCGACGGCCGCCACCGCCTGGCTTTCCATATCGACCGCTACGGCGTCGTGGTGTGCCGCCAGGTGCAGCTTCTCCTCGGGGCCATCGATCACCCGTGCGAGCCCCAGCAGGCGGCCGCCATGGCTGCGCCCTGCCAGCGGGGGTGGCAGGGCAGCGCGCAGGCGTGCCAGGTGCTCGGGGTCGCAGGTCCAGGCCGTTTTCGGCTGCCCCTCCGCCACCACGCTCTCCGGCAGCACCAGGTCGCCGGTCTTGAGCTCAGGGGCCAGCGCGCCGCAGAGCCCGAAGGACAGGAGCAGGGAGACGCCCTGCGCGGCCAGCCGCTCCGCCGCCGCCTCGGCCCGTGCGCTGTCTGCGCCCGAGGGCAGGACCTGGCAGCGGCCGTCGCGCACCAGCAGTGCCGCTTCGCTCTTCAGGCCGCAGACGGCGCCGATCGGACGGTCGGTCACGGCGAGACGCAGCCCTAGAGCCCCCAGGCCGGATACTTGGAGTTGCCCTGCTTCAGGCTGTTGTAGCGGCTGAGCGCCCAGAGCGGGAAATAGGCGCTGTAGCCGTCGTAGCGCAGGTAGAAGATCCGCGGGAAGCCGACGCCGGTATAGAGCTCCTCCTGCCACTTCGCGCCGTCGCGCGGTGCGTGCAGCAGGTGGTCGATGCCGCGGGCGACCTCGGGCGAATCGACCTCGCCGGCCGCCATCAGGCCCAAGAGCGCCCAGGCGGTCTGCGAGGGGGTGGAGCCCTTCACCTCGCCGCGGCGCTCGCTCCAGTAGGTGGCGCCATCCTCGCCCCAGCCGCCGTCCTCCTGCTGGAAGTCCTTCAGGTAGGCGACCGCGCGGCGGACGTAGGGCTGCTGCATATCCTCGCCGGCGGCGTTCAGCGCGGTCAGCGCCGACCAGGTGCCGTAGACGTAGTTGGTGCCCCAGCGCCCGTACCAGGAGCCGTCGGCCTCCTGCTCGTTCTTCAGGTAGGCGATGGCCTTGGCCACCACCGGATGGTCACGCTCGTAGCCGAGCTGCGACAGCATCGAGAGGCAGCGCGCCGAGACGTCGACCGTCGGCGGGTCCAGGAGCGCGCCGTGGTCGGAGAAGGGGATGTGGTTCAGGTAGGTGTAAGTGTTGTCCGCGTCGAAGGCGCCCCATCCGCCGTTCTTCGACTGCATGCCGCAGATCCACTCGGCCGCGCGCTCGATCGCCGGCTTGTAGCGGACGTCGTTGGCCCGGTGCAGCGCCGTCACCACCACCGCGGTGTCATCGACATCGGGGTAGTAGTCGTTCCAGTACTGGAAGGCCCAGCCGGAGGGCGCCAGGTCGGGCCGCCGCCAGGCCCAGTCGCCCTTCAGGTTGGTGATCTCGCGCTCCAGAAGCCATTCGAAGGCCTTGGCCAGCGGCTGGCCCAGCGGGTCCTCGCCGGCCTCCAGCAGGGCGTGACAGACGAGGCAGGTGTCCCAGACCGGCGAGAGGCAGGGTTGGCAGTAGGCGAAGTCGCCGTGGTCCATCAGTAGCTTCTCTACCGCCCGGTAGGCGATGTCGAAGTCCGGATGGTCGCGCTCGTAACCCAGCGCGTCGAAGGCCATGACCGCGCCGGCCATGGCCGGGAAAATCCCGCCCAGACCGTCCTCGCCGTTGAGGCGGGGCGTGATGAAGTCGACGGCGCGGCTGACCGAACGCTGCTTCCAGCGCCGCGGCAGCAGTGGGAAGACCCGGCGCACCACCGCATCCAGGCCGGCGAAGCAGGCGCCCAGCTTGGTACCCGTGGTGTTCATCTTGTAGCTCAGCCGATCGGGATGATCGGGGAAGAGTTCGTCGATGCGTACGCCGCGCGGATTGCGCCCCTGCGGCCGCAAGTGCATCAGGATCAAGAGCGGCACGATCACCGTGCGCGACCAGTAGGACACCTTCTCCAGGTGGAAGGGGAACCAGCGCGGGAAGATCATGATCTCCACCGGCATGAAGGGCACCGCCCGCCAGGGGATCAGGCCGAACAGCGCCATGGCGATGCGGGTGAAGACGTTGGCTGCCTGGGCGCCGCCGTTGTCCAGGATCGCCTGGCGCGCGCGGCGCATGTGCGGCGCGTCGGGATCGTCGCCGGCTAGCTTCAGCGCCCAGTAGGCCTTGATGCTGGCGGAGATGTTGAAGTCGCCGTCCTTGAACAGTGGCCAACCGCCGTGCTCGCCCTGGATGCTACGCAGGTAGGTCGCGAGCTTGCCTTCAAGCTCCGGATAGGCCGGCTCTTCGATATTGCCCAAAAAGTGACGAAGGAAAATGTATTCAGCCGGAATCGTGGCATCGGCCTCGAACTCGAAGACCCAATGGCCGTCCGCTTTCTGTAGGTCTTTCAGCGCCTGTCCGGCATCTTCGATCGCGCTCTCGACCGCGAGCCGGCGCCTCAGTTCTAACGAGAGATCCATGCTGTCTTCACAAGCTGAAAAATGTGCCCGGGCACTGCAAAGCTAATCAAGCGACTCCGCGTCTACAAGCGCTCTTCGCACATGCAGCATTGACCCCAGAGCGTATCGCACCCTCGATCGTGGCAGGCAGCCCCGTGTCGGTCCAATCCCCTGCCAGCACTAAATTTTCGAGGTGGGTAGCGGGACCGGGGCGGCGGCGCTCCGCCTCCGGCGTGGCGGCGAAGGTGGCGCGCTTTTCGCGGATGATGCGGATCTTTGGCTGCAGCTGGTTTGTCAGGCCCAGGGCCAGGGCCGTGTCCTGCCACAGGCGCGCAGCCAATTCCTCTTGTGAAACAAGGTCTAAGGCCTCTGCGGCGCTGACCGTCAGGCTAACCACGCGCTCCCGCGCGAAGATCCACTCGGCGGTTCCGCCCAGGAGGCCTAGCAGGGGCTTGTCGGCCGGCAGCGGGGCCGGCGCATCGAGACAGAAGTGCGCGTTCACGATTGGGCGAGGCTCCAGACCGGGGTCGAGCCGGGGCAGGAGGTCGGCCAGGTTCCAGGGCGGCAGCGCCAGCACCACACGATCTTCGGGGCCGAGATCCAGCGACTCGGTCTCGAAATGAAGGCGCTCTGCGGCGGTTTCGCCACAGTCGATGCGGCGCAGACGAGCGCCAAGGTAGATTTTGCCTCCAAATTCCGCAATCTTAGAGAGCGCTGGGTCGACGAAGGTGGCGGCGAGCGCATGCCTGGCGATGCGCGGCCGGCAGGCGGTCCCGCCCTTGAGGAAGGTCTCGTCCAGGATGCGCCAGAGCAGCCGGGCGCTGGCCTCCTCTGGCTGGGTGTTGAGCGTTGCCACCGTGAGCGGCTCGAAGAAGGCGCGCCACAGGCGGTCGCGCTCCGGCAGGCAGGCGGCCACGGTGGCCTCGGCCGAGGCGCGGCGCAATCTCAGCGCGCGCAGATAGTCGAGCATCCGCGTGCCGGGAATGCGGGTGGAGGCGCGCAGCAACCACCAGGGCAGGCGTCCCTCCGAGATCGTGAGCTGGAAGCCCTGGCGACGCTCCAGGTCGTAGAAGGGGAAGCAGGCCTGTTCCGGGCCGATCAGTTCGTCCTGGGCACCGACCGCAATGAGGTAGTCGCGGATCGCATGATTGCCGGACAGCACCAGGTGGTTGCCGTTGTCCAGGGTGACGCCCAGCGCGCGGTCGAAGTAGCTGCGGCAGCGGCCGCCAGCCTGCGGCGCCGCCTCGTAAAGATGCACCTCAAGCCCCTGTTCGGCCAGGCGCAAGGCAGCGGAGAGGCCGGCCAGGCCGGCCCCGACGACATGGGCGCGTGGAGACATGGGTTTAGAAGAGGCCGTGCCGTAGCAGCACGGCGATCTTGCTGAACTTGGAGAGGCTGACGCGCGGCTCCAGCACCTCCCAGCCGCGGGCTTCCAGCCGGTCCAAGATCTTCTCGTAGACGGCGTGCATCAGCACCGGTGGCCGCATCGGCCGGCGCGGCAGGTCCCGCATGATGACCTTGGCGCGGTTGAGGCGGGCGCGGGCGTGATGGGCGAGCCAGGCGGCGGCCTTGGGGCGTCCGGGATCGGCCAGCACCGCGGCCGGCTCGCGCGCGCTGATGCCGGCGGCTTCCAGCGCCTCCTGCGGCAGGTAGAGGCGGCCGTCCTCGGCATCCTCGACCAGGTCGCGCAGGATGTTGGTGAGCTGCAGGCCCTCGCCCAGCACCACCGCAAGCTCCTCGGCCTTGGGGCCGCTGGCACCAAAACAGCGGATCGAGAGCATGCCGACCGCACCGGCGACGCGCCGGCAGTAGAGCAGCAGGGTCTCGAAGTCGGGCGCCACGATGGGGCCGCGGGCGTCCATCTCCATGCCGTCGATGACCGCCAGGAACTCGGCCTTGGGCAGGCCGAAGGCGGCGACCGGGCCTTCCAGCGCCTTGCTGGTGAGGCTGGTCGGGTGGCCCCGGTAGAGCGCCTCGATCTCTCCGCGCCAGGCCTCCAGGCCGGCCAGCTTCTCGTCCAGTGGCGCAGGCTCGTCGGCGATATCGTCGACCTCGCGGCAGAAGGCGTACACCGCGAACATGGCCTCGCGCCGCGCCTTGGGCAGGGCGCGCATGCCGGCGAGGAAGGAGGTGCTGGAGGCGGCGACCACCTGGGCCGCGTGAGCGCGGGCCGCCTCCTCGGTCAGCGTCTCCCCGCCGAGTTCGTTAAGCGGGGCCGTCACTTCACGCGCCTCCCCTCGGCGACGCCCAGGAAGACGGCGCAGCAGGCGCCGAGCCCGGCAAGCAGCATCGCGCCCTTGCCGAAGGCGACCCGCTCGGCCAGCGGGTCGCGGGTGCGCAGGGCCTTGGTCAGGCGACGGGCCAGGCGATAGATCGTGGCCGCCTCCAGCGCCAGGCGGCGGCTGCGCAGACGGCCGGGCAGGCTGTGCGCCTCGTCCAGCAGCGCCTCGGTACCGTCCAGGCAACGGTCCAGCACCCGGCGCAGTGCCGGGGTCAGGGCCTTGCCAGTCAGCTCCTCGGTCGCCGCACCTTCGGCCGCCATCCAGTCCTGCGGCAGGTAACAGCGGTCCAGGGTGCGCAGGTCGTCGCCGCAGTCCTGCAGGTGGTTGATCACCTGAAGCGCGGTGCAGAGCGCATCCGAGGCGCGATAGGCGGCCGGATCCTCGGTATCGTGCAGGGCCAGCAGGAAGCGCCCGACCGGATTGGCCGAGTTCTCGCAGTAGCCCAGCAGGTCCTGCCAGTCGGCATAGCGCGACTGGCGGGCGTCCTGGATGAAGGCGATGGTGAGGTCGCTGGCGTGGCGCAGCGGCACGTCGTGCGCCAGCAGGGCCTCGCGGCAGGCGACGGCCTTGGCGAGCGCAGGGTCCTCGGCGTGCTGGCCGTGAATCGCCTCGGCGAAACGCTGCAGCCGCTCGATCTTGGTCTCGGCCGGCAGGGCCGGGTTGTCGGCGATGTCGTCGATGGCGCGCGCGAAGGCGTAGTAGCGCGCCACCGCCGGGCGCAGGGCGCGCGAAACCAGCAGCGAGCCCACCGGGAAGTTCTCGTCGCTCGCCCCCTTGCCGGAGGGAGTCTCGAGCCGGGCCTCTCGTTGGCTGTCGACGGTCAAGGCGGGCGCCATCCTTCTTGCTTTCCGCTCGCGAAACGCTCAGGCGGCCGGGCGGTTGCCGGCGCCGATTCGTCCCTTCCAGGCTGCTCCCCTGCCTTGCCAGTGTCGCCGCGCCGAGTCAAAGGTCATCGCGGTGTAGAGCAGGCCGGCCAGCGGCAGCAGCAGGCCGCGCCAGGCCGGCAGGGCGTAGAGGCGCAAGGTGGGAAGCCAGGCCAGCGCCATCAAGAGCCAGGTGACCGCGCCCAGCGCGGCGGCGATCCGGTTGCCGTGCAGCGGCAGGCTCACCAGCAGGACCGGCGGCAGCAGGTAGAGCAGCAGCATGCCGAGCAGGGTGCCGGCCAGCAGCAGCGGCGAGTAGCGCAGCTGGGTGTAGGCCGAGCGCGCCACCATGTTCCAGATCTCGCCCAGGTCGCTGTAGGGGCGGATCGAGTGCGAGCGCAAGGTGAGGCCGAGGAAGAGCCCCAGGCCTGCCCGGCGCGCCGGCGGGCGCAGGCGGGCGGCCAGGCTGCAGTCGTCGATGACCGCGCCCTTGATCGCCGCGATGCCGCCGGCCGCGCGCAGGGTCTCGGCCTGCACCAGCATGCAGCCGCCGGCCGCCGCCGAGGTGCCGCGTCGGTCGCGGCCGACCCAGGGGAAGGGGTAGAGCTTCTGGAAGAAGAAGACGAAGGCCGGGATCAGCAGCTTCTCCCAGCCGCTGGTGCAGGAGAGGCGCACCATCAGCGAGACCAGCGCCAGCTTCTCGCCCTCCGCCTTCTCGACCAGGCGGAGCAGGGTGTCGGGCTCGTGCGCGATGTCGGCGTCGGTGAACCACCAGTAGTCCGGTTCCGGAGCGCCCTCGGCCGGGGTACCTGCGGTGCCGCACGCCAGCGCCCAGAGCTTGCCGACCCAGCCGGGCGGCCGCTCGCCGGCGGCGATCACCGAAATCCGCCCGCCCGAGGTCTCGGCGACCGCGCGGGCCTCGGCGCCGGTCGCGTCCTCGCTGTGGTCGTCGATCAGTCGGACGGTGAAGCTGCCGGGGTAGTCCTGCGCCGCCAGGCTCTCCAGCGCGCGCCGGACCACGTCGGCCTCGTTGCGTGCCGGCACCACCGCGCAGACCGAGGGCCAGGTGCGGAGGTCGCGCTTGGGCGGCCTGTCGAGCCGGGGGCGGGCCAGCCAGAAGCCGCCGTGCAGTGACAGCAGGTAGAGCCAGGCCAGCAGGGGCAGCAGCGCCAGCCAGGTCATGACTCGGCGGCCAGCAGCTTGGCGTGGCGGGCGACGAAGGCGGCCTTGGCCTCGTCCGGCGGGATCGGCTGCAAGACGGGTACCTTGATGCCGCGCGGCGCGCCGAAGAAGGTGCGGGCCTCCTTCTCGCCGAAGCCGGCGAGCTGGGTCGCCTCGAAGTAGGCCGAGGCCTTGTCGGCGCGCTTGATCGTGTCGGTCACGTGCTGCGGCAGGGTCGCCGGCAGGCCGAAGCGGATGTGCACCGCCTCGCCCAGCCGCAGCTCCAGCTTCTTGTAGTCACGTCCGACCGCGGCCTTGAAGGGGGTGATGAGGTCGCCCAGCACGTACTCGGCGGCGTCGTGCAGCAAGGCGGCCAGCAGCCAGCGCGGCCGGTAGCCGGGCCGCAGCTCGGCCACGATCTTCTCCACCAGCAGGGAGTGCTGGGCGACGCTGTAGGCCCAATCGCCCTTGGTCTGGCCGTTCCAGCGGGCGACGCGCGAGAGCCCCTGGGCGATGTCTTCCACCTCGATGTCGAGCGGCGAGGGGTCCAGCAGGTCGAGCCGTCGCCCGGACAGCATACGCTGCCAGGCCCGGGGCGGAGGCGTCTTGGCCCGGTGGGTCGTCTTGGTCTCGGTCATGATCGCCGGGAAGATAGTGGCCAAAGCGGCCGGGCGGAAAGCTGTTTCTCCGCTCCAGGGGAACAGCAGCCCTGTCGAAGCGCGGCTTGCACCTGGGGCTGCCATGCTGATACCTGGTCTGGCGTCCGTTACAAGAGGTACTGCACATGTCGGTTTCCCCGATCCGCGGCGTGATTTCGCCGGTCCTGACGCCCTTCAACGACGATCTCTCGATCGCACACGACCTCTTCCTGGAGTTCAGCAAGCGGCTGCTGGACGAGGGCTGCGCCGGCCTGGCGCCCTTCGGCACCACCGGAGAGGCGCTCTCGGTCGGGATCGACGAGCGGATCGAGGCGCTGGACAAGCTGATCGCCGGCGGTATCGACCCGGCCTGCATGATCCCCGGCACTGGCCTGACCGCGCTCAGCGACACCGCGCGTCTCACCGCGGCCTGCCTGGAGCGGGGGGCTGCCGGCGTGCTGGTGCTGCCGCCCTTCTACTACAAGGGGGTGAGCGAGGAGGGGCTCTACGAATACTTCGCCCGCCTGATCGAGAAGGTGAAGCCCAAGAGGCCCTCGATCTACCTCTACCACATCCCGCCGATCGCGGTGGTCGGCATCCCGCCCGCCCTGGTCCGCCGGTTGCGCCAGGACTTCCCCGAGGCCATCGCCGGCATCAAAGACAGCTCCGGCGACTGGGAGAACATGCAGCAGCTCTTCGAGATCGAGGACCTGGTCGTCTACCCGGGCTCCGAGCTCTTCCTGCTGGATGGCCTGAAGCTCGGCAGCGAAGGCTGCATTACCGCGACAGCCAACATCAACGCCGGTCCCATCGCCAAGGTGGTGGAGCTGTTCGATGCCGGCGACCTGGCCGGCGCCGAAGCCGCCCAGACCGAGATCTCCGCCTTCCGCAAGCTGATCCAGGGGCCGGGCGCCATCCCCGGGCAGAAGCGCCTGCTGGCGATGGAGACGGGCGATGCCCGCTGGGCCAACCTGCGCCCGCCGCTGCGCGCCGTCAGCGAGGCCGAGGGCCGGGCGCTGGCCGAGAAGCTGGGATTGGGGTTGGGTGCGGCTGCTTAGGGTTTTCAGCGCGTTGTTATGGTGTTGAGCCCACAAGGAACGCGATAGAGTGTGTAAGAACTGAGGCAAACCACAGTCGTCATGGCCGGGCTTGACCCGGCCATCTACGTTTTGGTTTCGCGTCCTAGTGTTCCGGGTTGCAGCAATACCAACACGTGGACCCCCGGATCAAGTCCGGGGGTGACTATAATATTTGTATATTCCGCAACAGAATTTGCGTAATCGGACAGCAGTGGACAAGCCCAGCCATGACCAATTGAGCGCTGTTCGGTTTAGCCCTAGGACTTGGCTGTCTTCTCGTCAAACAGCGACAACTTCAGCGGCCTGATCGCGCCCATCCAGAGCGCGTGGTCGCGGTGGTCGGCCAGCGCGTCGCCGCTGTTCGGATGGATGAAGACCGTCAGGCCGCCCCGGTTCAGCGCCAGCCAGGGCACCACCCGCTGGAACAGCGCCGGCGGGAAGGCGAGCTGGCAGCTCCAGTCCGGGTGCGGGCCGACGGGCCGCTGGTGGACGCGGCCCATCTCGACCCCGAAACGCTCGCGCGCCGCCTCGCAGAGAGCCCGGGCTTGCTCCAGGCTCTCCGCGTCGAAGTAGACGTGGGCGTGAAAGCTCTCGATGTCGCCTTCGTCGCGCACGAGTCTTGTCACCCTATTCCGGCGTGGAGTTTAGGATATAGAGGGCACGCAGCAGCTCGGGCACCTCCTTGCTGAAGCGGGAGAACCAGCGCTCGTAGATCGGGGTGATCCGGCCGGTGCGGTTCAGCGAGGCGATCACCGAGTTGGCGATCAGGCGGAAGTCGGCGTCGTTGCGCGGCACCGCCAGCGCGAAGGGCTCGAAGGAGAAGAGCTCGTTCGAGATCGCGAAGCGCTGGCCGGAGGTCTGGGTGATGACCAGGCCGATCAGCACGACCTGATCGCCGGCGAAGGCAGCGACCTCGCCCTTGCTGACCGCATCCAGGCCCTCCTGCGCGGTCTTGACCGGCACCACGGTCGCCTGGGTTCCGGTCTGCTTCAGGCGCTGCTCCAGCACCTCGATGGTGGTGGTGTCCTCGACCACGGCAACCTTCTTGCCGGCCAGGCCGCGCACGCCGGAGACCGGATTGTCGGCGACGCTCATCAGGGTCGCGCCGGTCACGAAGGTGAGGTCGGTGAAGTCGACTTTTGCCTGGCGTGAGATGGTCTTGGTGGTGGCGCCGCAGAGGATATCGATCTCACCCTTCGCCAGCTCGTCGAAGCGGTTTTCGACGGTGACCGGCACGAAGGTGGTGGCGATGTCGCTCCGGCCCAGGGTGTCCTTCACCGCCTGGGCGATGGTCAGGCAGAGGTCGATCGAGTAGCCGACGACCTGTCCCTTGTCGTTGACGAAGGACATGGGCGGACGGTCGACGCGATAGCCGAGGTTGATGCTGCCGCGCGCCGCGATGCGATCCAGGGTCTCGCTGGCCTGGGCGGGCGCCGCCGGGGCGAGCGACACCAGGAGCCAGGCCAGGGAGGCAAGCAGCATGCCTCGCGAGATCAAGGGGTTAAGGACCTGTCGCATACCTACTCTTCCTTTCAAAAGGTCTGGCTCCAAGGAGGCGGAAAGGTGGCACAACCGTACCCGGCAAGTCATGGTCTTTGTGGAGAAGTCACGCGGATTCCGCACGGGAGTGCGTTCCGGAGATTCTTGGGATTCCCCTACTTGCCATGGCATAGTCGCTGCCTGACCTGACAGGGGCCTGGCGCCCCGGGAAGACATGCTGACTGTCGAGTACAATCCGCTACTGGTCTTCGCCTCCGTGCTGGTGGCGATCATGGCGGCCTTTACCGCCCTCAGGCTCACCAACGGGCTGAGTGCGCTGCCGAGCGCCAGGCGCAAGCCGGTGATCGCCAAGGCCGCGATCGCGCTGGGCGCCGGCATCTGGTCGATGCACTTCGTCGGCATGCTGGCGGTGCGCCTGCCGATCGGCATCTCCTATGCCCCCCTGCCGACCCTGCTCTCGGCCTTGCTGGCGATCCTGGTGACCGGGCTCGGCCTGATCCTGCTGCACTTCGGCCGGCGCAGCCACCTGCGCATCGTCGGTGCCGGGGTGCTAACGGGGCTCGGCATCGTCGGCATGCACTACCTCGGCATGTCGGCGATCCGCGGCAACTGCATCCTGGTCTACCAACCGCTGGGGCTGGTCCTGGCCAGCCTGATCGCCATCGCCGCCTCGATCCTGGGGCTGGAGCTGGCCTACCGACAGCGCGGCCTGACCCAGACCCTGGTGGGGGCGCTGGTGCTGGGTCTGGCGGTCTCGGCCATGCACTACACCGCCATGGCCTTCACCCTGTTCGAGCTGTCGCGCGAGGCCGAGTTCGTGCCGGGCTCGATCCTCTCCAGCGACTCGCTGGCGCTTTTCGTCTCGCTCGCCTCCTTCCTGATCTGCGGCCTCTTCCTGCTGATCGCGATTCCCTCCGAGGCGGCGCAGCCCGCCGGCGCCGCGCCGCCGGCTGCTGCAGAGCCGGAGCAGGTCGCTGAGCCGGAGCAAGCCGCCGAGCCTGTTCCGGAACCGCTTGCAGCCAAGCTTGAGGAGGTCGCGGCTCAGCGCGCCGCACCGCGCGCCGTTTACTCCCAGGCCCTGTCGGAGCCGCGGGCTGCCGGCACGCGTGAGGAGGGGCGCATCCCCTACGAGCGCGACAGCGCGATCCGTTTCCTGGCGGCAGAGCAGATCGCGGCGGTCCGGGCCGACGGCCACTACACCTGGCTGCTGAATGGCGAGGGGGAGCACTTCTGCCCCTGGTCGATCTCGCGGGTGGAGAAGGCGGTGGCCGAGAAGCGCTTCCTGCGCACCCACCGCAGCCACCTGGTCAACCTGACCAAGGTCGAGGGCTTCCGCCGTGACGGCGACAAGGGGATCTGCCTCCTCACCGACCCCAAGGAGAGCGAGGTTCCGGTCAGCCGCTCAAGGCTCGGCGACGTGCAGCGGGCGCTCGGCCTGGACTGAACCTGGGTTGACCCTGAACGGGGGGCTTCCGTATTTCGTGCAGGCGATCCGCATTTCGTGCAGAACCTGCGCGCTTCCGCGCAGTCTCCCTGGAGCACGGCGCGCGGCGTCTCATGATCTCCCACTAAGACCGACAAGGCACAACGACAAGGCACAACTGGGAGGAAAGATGACGCCATGATTCCCGCGTCCTTTGACTATCACCGGCCGGACAGCCTGGGGGCGGCGCTGGCGCTGCTCAGCCAGCACGGCGGCGAGGCCCGGGTGGTCGCCGGCGGCCACAGCCTCATCCCGATGATGAAGCTGCGCATGGCCCAGCCGGAGCACCTGATCGACCTGGCCGACGTCGCCGAGCTGAAAGGCATCCGCGTGGAGGCCGACACCATCGCCATCGGCGCGATGACGACCCAGGCCGAGATCATCGCCTCCCAGGCGCTGGCGGCCGCCTGCCCGATCCTGCGCGAGACGTCGTTGCAGATCGCCGACCCGCAGATCCGCAACCTCGGTACCCTGGGGGGCAACGTCGCCAACGGCGATCCCGGCAACGACATGCCGGCCCTGATGCAGACCCTGAACGCGCACTACCTGGTGCGCGGCCCCGAGGGCGAGCGCCGGATCGCCGCCCGCGACTTCTATGAGGCCGCCTTCTTCACCTCGCTCGCCGAGACCGAGATCCTGGTCGCGGTCGAGATCCCCTCGCTGCCGGACGGTCACGGCTGGGCCTACGAAAAGCAGAAGCGCAAGATCGGCGACTATGCGACCGCCGCCGTCGCCGTGGTCCTGACCCTGGAGAGCGGGCGCTGCAGCTTTGCCAGCATCGGGCTCACCAACCTCTCGGATACCCCGCTCCATGCCGCCGATGCGGCCGCCGCGCTGGTCGGCAGTAGCCTGGACAAGGCCGCCCTGGATGCCGCCGCGGACGCCGTAGAGGCGATCTGCGATCCGGTGTCCGACGGCCGTGGGCCGAGCAGCTTCCGCACCAAGCTCGCGGGCGTGCTGCTGCGCCGCGCCGTCACCGAGGCGCAAGCCCGCGCCGCCTGATCCTTTCAAAGAGAGACGTCAAGAGCCATGAGCAAGCAAGCCATCTCCATGACGGTGAACGGCCGACGGGTAGAAGCCCTGGCCGAGCCGCGCATGCTGTTGATCCACTTCCTGCGCGAGGCGCTGGACATCACCGGCCCGCACATCGGCTGCGAGACCGGCCATTGCGGGGCCTGCACCGTCGACCTCGATGGCCGCTCGGTGAAGTCCTGCATGGTCTTCGCCATCCAGGCCGCCGGGGCCGAGGTCACCACGATCGAGGGCATGGTCCAGCCCGACGGCACCCTGCATGCGCTGCAGGAGGCCTTCCGCGAGCACCACGGCCTGCAGTGCGGCTTCTGCACGCCGGGCATGATCACCCGCGCCTATCGCCTGCTGCAGGAGAACCCGAACCCCAGCGAGGCGGAGATCCGCATGGGCATCTCCGGCAACCTCTGCCGCTGCACCGGCTACCAGAACATCGTGAAGGCGATCCAGGCGGCAGCGGCCAGCCAGTCCAGCGTATCGGAGGCAGCGGAATGAACGAGCAGACCCCGGTTGCCGCGGAGCGTGCCGAGAAGCTGCAAGGCCTCGGCTGTGCCCGCAAGCGCGTCGAGGACGCGCGCTTCACCCAGGGCAAGGGCAACTACGTCGACGACATCAAGCTGAAGGGCATGCTGTTCGGCGACTTCGTGCGCTCGCCCTACGGCCATGCCCGGATCAAGGGCATCAACAAGGAGGCGGCGCTGGCCGTACCCGGCGTCCTGGCGGTGATCACCGCCGAGGACCTGATCCCCTTGAACCTGCACTACATGCCGACGCTGGCCGGCGACGTGCAGGCGGTGCTGGCGCACGAGAAGGTGCTGTTCCAGAACCAGGAGGTCGCCTTCGTGGTCGCCGAGGACCGCTATGCCGCCGCCGACGGTGTCGAGCTGGTCGAGGTCGACTACGAGGAGCTGCCGGTCCTGGTCGATCCGCACAAGGCCATGGACGAGGGCGCGCCGCTGCTGCGCGAGGACATCAAGGACAAGACCGAAGGCGCGCATGGTGCCCGCAAGCACTACAACCACATCTTCTACTGGGATGCCGGTGACGCCGCGGGCACCGAGGCCGCGCTCAGCGCTGCGGAGGTCGTGGCCGAGGAATCCATCACCTATCAGCGGGTCCACCCCTGTCCGCTGGAGACCTGCGGCTGCGTCGCCTCGATGGACAAGGTGAACGGCAAGCTGACGGTCTGGGGCACCTTCCAGGCGCCGCACGCGGTGCGCACCGTGGCTTCGCTGATCTCCAACATCCCGGAGCACAACATCCGTATCATCTCGCCCGACATCGGCGGCGGCTTCGGCAACAAGGTCGGCGTCTATCCGGGCTATATCTGCGCCATCGTAGCCTCCATCGTCACCGGCCTGCCGGTGAAGTGGATCGAGGACCGCATGGAGAACCTCTCCACCACGGCCTTCGCCCGCGACTACCACATGACCGGCAAGATCGCGGCGACCAGCGACGGCAGGATCACCGGGCTCTGGTGCCACGTGCTGGCCGACCACGGCGCCTTCGACGCCTGCGCCGACCCGACCAAGTTCCCGGCCGGCTTCTTCCACATCTGCACCGGGTCCTACGACATTCCGGTGGCCTATGTCGGGGTCGACGGGGTCTACACCAACAAGGCGCCGGGCGGGGTGGCCTATCGCTGCTCGTTCCGGGTGACCGAGGCCTCCTACTTCATCGAGCGCATGATCGACGTGCTGGCCCGCAAACTGGAAATGGACCCGGCCGAGATCAGGATGAAGAACTTCATCGCCAAGGCGCAGTTCCCCTACACCTCTGCGCTGGGCTGGGAATACGATTCCGGCGACTATCACACGGCGCTCGACAAGGCGATGCAGGCGGTCGACTACGCCGGACTGCGCGCCGAGCAGGCGGAGAACCGGGCCGCCTTCGCCCGCGGCGAGACCCGCAGCCTGATGGGCATCGGTCTCTCCTTCTTCACCGAGATCGTCGGTGCCGGGCCGGTCAAGAACTGCGATATCCTGGGGCTCGGCATGTTCGATTCCTGCGAGATACGGGTGCATCCAACTGGCTCCGCTATCGCCCGGCTCGGCACCATCAGCCAGGGCCAGGGGCACGCCACCACCTTCGCCCAGATCCTGGCCAGCGAGATCGGGCTGCCGGCCGACCAGATCACGGTGGAGGAGGGCGATACTGACACCGCGCCCTACGGCCTCGGTACCTATGGCTCGCGCTCGACGCCGGTCGCGGGTGCTGCCACCGCCATGGCCGGGCGCAAGATCCGCGCCAAGGCGCAGATGATCGCGGCCTACCTGCTGGAGGTGCACGACGACGATCTGGAGTGGGAGGTCGACCGCTTCCAGGTCAAGGGCAACCCGGAGCGCTTCAAGACCATGAAGGAGATCGCCTTTGCCGCCTACAACCAGGCGATTCCGGGGATCGAGCCGGGTCTGGAGGCGGTCAGCTACTATGACCCGCCGAACATGACCTATCCCTTCGGCGCCTACATCTGCGTCCTCGACATCGACGTCGATACCGGGGTCAGCACCATCCGTCGCTTCTACGCGCTGGACGACTGCGGCACCCGGATCAACCCGATGGTGATCGAGGGCCAGGTGCACGGCGGGCTGACCGAGGCCCTGGCGATCGCGATGGGCCAGGAGATCCGCTACGACGAGATCGGCAACGTCCAGGGCGCCAGCCTGATGGACTTCTTCCTGCCGACCGCGGTCGAGACCCCGCACTGGGAGACCGACCACACGGTGACGCCTTCGCCGCATCACCCGATCGGCGCGAAGGGCGTGGGCGAGAGCCCCAACGTCGGCGGGGTCTCAGCCTTCTCCAATGCGGTGGCCGATGCCTTCGCGCACCTGGGGCTGACCCACACCCAGATGCCGCACGACCACTGGCGGGTCTGGTCGGTGGCCGACACCCTGGGCCTGCATGACTAGCGAGCCCGGCGGGTCCGGGGGCCTGGAGCCGATCCGGGCCCTGACGGAGCGGCTGGCGGCGGTCGGCTATCTGGCCGACCCGCCGCTGGCGGCCGCGCTCCAGCTCTCCCTGGCGCTCGGCCGGCCCTTGCTGCTGGAGGGCGAGGCCGGGGTCGGCAAGACCGAGGTGGCCAAGGCGCTGGCCGCGCTGGAGGGGCGGCGGCTGGTCCGCCTGCAGTGCTACGAGGGCCTGGACGCCAGTGCGGCGCTCTACGAGTGGAACTACCAGCGCCAGCTTCTGGCGATCAAGGTGCACGAGCACGACCAGGTGGCGGCCGAGGCGATCGAGGCGCAGATCTTCTCCGAGGCCTATCTGCTGCGCCGGCCACTTCTGGAGGCGATCCTGAGCGAGGAACCGGTGGTGCTGCTGATCGACGAGGTCGACCGCGCCGACGAGGCCTTCGAGGCCTATCTCCTGGAAGTGCTGTCCGACTACCAGATCACCGTGCCGGAGCTGGGCACCCTGACCGCCCGCTCGCGGCCGGCGACGGTGCTGACCTCCAACGCCACGCGCGAGCTCTCCGATGCGCTCAGGCGGCGTTGTCTCTACGCCTATGTCGACTTCCCCGACGAGGCGCGCGAGCTGGCCATCGTGCTGGCCCGGGTGCCGGACCTCGACCGCCGGCTGGCCGAACAGGTGGTGCGCTTCGTCCAGGCCCTGCGCCGCGAGGAGCTGGAGAAGCTGCCCGGCATCGCCGAGACCCTGGACTGGGCCGCGGCCCTGCTGGGCCTGGGCATCGGCGATCTCTCCGCCGCCGACCCGACCGCGCTGCAGGCCAGCCTGGTTTGCCTGCTGAAGACCGAGGGCGACCAGAAGGCCGTGGCACCGGAGGTGGTGAGCCGCCTGGTCGGCCGGGCGGCTTGACCCATGACCCTGCGGCTCGATCCTGCCCAGACCCATGCCGCGGCGGCCAGGATGGTCGGCTTCGTCAACCACCTGCGCCTCAACGGCTACACCGTGGGGCTGCCGGAGGCCGAAGCGGCGGTGGCGCTGGCCGGCGATCTGGCCCTGGACGACCTGGCCGGGGGCCGGCTGCGCCTGCGCGCCCTGCTGGCCAAGCGCAAGCAGGAGTGGGAGGGCTTCGACGACCTCTTCGAGGCCTACTGGTTCCGCCGCGGCCGGCAGCACGACAGCTTGGAGCGGCCGGCACGCGATCGACAGCCGCAGCGCCCCGGCGTCTGGAACGACCACTTCGCCCGCACGGAGGAGCGGAGCGGTGCGGCCGGTATGCCAGATCAGGGCGGCGGCGAGGGCGAGGCCGAGGCCGGCGAGGGGCGCTTGATCGCCTCGCGCCAGACCTACCTGCACAGCCGCGACCTGCGCCACTTGGCCGACCGTGGCGAGCTGGCCGAGGCCGAGCGCGCGGCGGAAAGGCTGGCCCGTGCGCTGCGCCACCGCCTGGTCCGGCGCTACCGCCTGGCCGCGGCGGCCGAGCGGCTGGACCTGCGCCGCACCCTGCGCCGCAGCCTGGCCAAGGGCGGCGAGCCGCTGGATCTGGCCTGGCGGGCCCGGCCAGAGGAGCCGGTCAGGATCGTGGTGCTGCTGGACGTCTCCGGCTCGATGGACCCCTACAGCCGCATCTTCCTGCAGTTCGTGAAGGGGCTGGTCGGCGGCTGGGCCGAGAGCGACGCCTACCTCTTCCACACCCGCCTGCTGCGCATCACCGAGAGCCTGGGCGAGCGCGATCCGATCAAGGCCATGACACGGCTGTCGCTGATGGCCTCAGGCTTCGGCGGCGGCACCGAGATCGGCGGCTGCCTCAAGGTCTTCAACGAGCGCTATGCCAAGCGGGCGCTGAATGGGCGCTCCGTCGTCATTATCCTGAGCGACGGCTACGACACCGGCGCGCCTGAGCTGCTGGTCCGCGAACTGCAGCGCGTGAAGCGGCGCGCCCGCCGCCTGATCTGGCTGAATCCGCTGCTGGGCTGGCGCGACTACGAGCCGGTGAATCGGGCGATGAGCGCCGCCCGGCCGCTGCTGGACCACTTCGCCGCCGCGCACAGCCTGGAGAGTCTGGCCGCGCTGGAGCCGGCACTGGCGAAGCTTTAGGGAAAACTCCGCCATGAACAGGAACGAGAGCCTCTACGAGACCATCGAGCGCCTGCACCGCCAGGGGGTAGACTGCTGCGTGGCCACGGTGGTGCGCACCGCCAACGCGACTTCCGCCAAGGCCGGGGCCAAGGCGGTGGTGACCGCGGAGGGCAGGCTCTACGGCCACGTCGGCGGCGGTTGCGTCACCGGCGCGGTGCTGCGGGTGGCCAAGGAGGTCCTGAGCAGCGGCTCGCCGCGCCTGATCCGGGTGCGGCCGCGCGAGGAGGTGGTTGAGCCGCTCGACCTCGACGGGGTCGAGCTCTATCGCTCCGGCTGTCCCAGTGGCGGCACGGTGGAGCTCTTCCTGGAACCCTTACGCCAGGCGCCGCGCGTCGTGGTCTGCGGCGCCTCGCCGGTGGCCGAGCGCCTGGCCGACCTGGCCCTGGCCATGGGCTACCGCGCGCTGCTGGCTGCCTTGCCGGAGGATCAGGAGCGCCTGGTCTCGGCGGCGGAGCGGCACGCGGGCTTCGATCTCGCCGACCTGGATCTCGGTCCGGCCGATGCGGTCGTGGTCGCGACCCAGGGCAAGCGTGACCGCGAGGCGCTGACCGCGGCGCTGCGGAGCCGGGCGGGCTACCTCGGCATGGTCGGCAGCCGCCGCAAGGTGGAGGCACTTGCCGGGCAACTCGCCGGCGAGGTCGAGGCCGAGCGGCTGGCGATGTTGCACGGGCCGGCCGGGCTCGCCATCGACGCCATCGAGCCGGAGGAGATCGCGCTCTCGATCCTGGCCGAGATCGTGCAGTGGCGCCGTGCCGGCCGGCACGCTGCCGAGGCCGGAGATCTCGCGGCCAGCGGCTGAGGCCCGATCGTCGGGTTCGGCGACAGCCTCGACGAGCGTATCAACACTGCCGTCCTGGCCTTCGTGGTGGGCACGCCCCAGGTTGGACCCGGTTCAGTGCCAAACCTCGACAAGGTCTCAAGCGACAAGGATCTTCCGCTGGACCACGCGCGGCGGAACAAGCGCCTGGACGCGTTTGCCGAACAGAAGGACTGTCCGCCCTTGCAGCCGCTGCCGCCGCATCTGGTGCAGACCCTGCAGGACCAGGGTATCGTGCAGACGCCGGCCACGAAGAGCGCGGTGCCGGCAAGCCCTCTGCAGGGCGAGTGACCTGTTCGGAGTGCGGTCGGAGTTACTGCTTCGTCTCGAACCAGTCCAATACGCCCGTGACCCAGCCGGGCGGGACGCCGTGGGCGCCGTTCCAGAGGGTGAGAGTCAGCGAGCCGGCAGCGCAGTCGCTCCAGGTCTTGCGCCAGAGCACGGGGTCGCTGACGTCATCCTCGGCAGCACCAGGGCAGCCGTTCACCTTGCGCCAGACGTCGATGCCGGCCATCACGTTGCCCTGAGTGAAGTGGTGCCCGTTCCACTCGAGCTCCCGCCCCTCGAAGGGGACCAGGCGGTCCATGAAGCCGTGGGTGTGGGTCAGGTGGACCGGGGCGACGCAGTCCTCCGTCATCGGCTCCCAGAAGGCGCCGGCGACCGCGGCGAAGGCCTGTGCCGTCTCCGGCGCCCTGCAGGCCAGGTCCCAGACCATCGAGCCGCCGCGCGAGAAGCCGGCGGCCAGCACCCGGCCGCCGTCCAGTCCGAAGCGTGACACCGCGTCGGCCAACACCGCTTTCAGGTAGTCGATCTCGTCGCGGGGCATGGCCACCCCGTCCTCGACGTCCCAGTCGGTGCGGTCGCTCTCGTCTCGCTGGCCGCTGGGCGCGATCAGTGCGTAGCCGCGGCCGGTGATCGTGGCGACCAACTCCGCGTTGCCAACGGTGACTGCTCCGGAGCGGCCATAGCCGTGCAGCCAGAGCACCAGCGGTGCACCCACGGGCTTCGACGGCAGGGCCACGTAGTAGACGCCGTCATCGAGCTTGCAGGGGGAGTCCAGGCCGCCGCAGGGCTCATCCGCTACTGCTGCCGGCACGAGGGCCAGCGCGACCACGAAAGAAGCGATCAGGGAGCGGAGCGAGAGGGGCATGGCCGTTCCTTGCCTGCTGTCGTCGGGAGTTCCTGTGCTAGCGCTGCAGCAGAAAGTGGGCCTGGGCGGTGGCGACCGGGCGTTCGATCGAATCCTGCCAGGCGGCGACCGACACGGTGGCCAGACGGCGGCCGACGCGGGTCACCTCGGCCTGGGAGAAGGTGCTCTTCGGTCCGGCGGAGCGGCGGTAGTCCACCGTGGTGGTGATCACCTTCGGCAGACCGATCGACTGATGCTGCCACAGGAGCTCCACGCTGGCGGTCAGCTCCAGCAGGCTGGCCAGTGCGCCGCCGTGGATCGCCGGCAGGTAGGGATTGCCGACCAGCCTCTGCGAGAAGGGCAGGGTCAGGCGGACTCTTCCGTCGGAAAGGTCAGCGATCGCCCCCAGGTGGCGGGCGTAGGGAATGCTGTCCAGGAAGGCGGCGACGTCGTCGCGGATGCGCGCGATCTCGAGCTGGCGCGAGAGGTCGATCGTCATGGTTTGCCCTGGTGCCATTCGGGCGGCACGTCGTAGATCATGAAGGTGCCCTGCGCGCTGGCCAGCGGCGGCTCGTCGGGGTGGTGGTAGGCGGAGCCGCGGGCAAACGCGATCTGCTGGGTCAGGCGATAGCACTCGCCCCTGGCGAAGACGTCGCGCCCCGGATCGTTGCCACGGGCATAGTCCAGCCGCAGGTCGATGGTGGCGACCACGCGGTCGGGTGCCACCGCCTGCGCGCAGGCGGTGCCGAGCGCAAAGTCGAGCAGCGCGAAGATCGCGCCGCCGAAGATCCGCCCGCTCTGCGGGTCGCCGATCAACGCCTCGCTGAACGGCAGGCGGCAGGTCAGGTGGTCGGCCTCCACGCTCTCCAGGCGGATGCCCAGATGGCTGTTGAAGGGCAGGCCATCGCGGACGAGGCCGAAGAGCGTGTCGTTTGACTGGGTCATCGAAAGTGATCCTAACCGCATGCGCGCGCGGTCGTGAAGTGTCGAGACGTCCGGGATCGGGGCCGCCGATCCGGGCTTGCTGGCGGGGATGGCGGCACCCTATAAGGGCCGGCATGTATCTCGTGACGGGCGGTGCCGGCTTCATCGGCTCAAACATCACCGCGGCGCTGGCTGAGCGCGGCGAACGCGTGGTCGTCTGCGACAGACTCGGCAGCGACGAGCGCTGGCAGAACATCGCCAAGCTGGCGCTGGACGACATCATCGCACCGGCCGACCTGCTGCCCTGGCTCTCCGGCCGGCGTGGGCTCAAGGCGGTGATCCACATGGGTGCGATCTCGGCCACGACCGAGACCGACATCGACCTCCTGGTCTCCAACAACTTCCGCCTCTCGCGGTCCGTCTGGCAGTGCTGTGCCGAAAGCCGGGTGCCGCTGATCTATGCCTCCTCCGCCGCCACCTACGGCGACGGCGAGCAGGGCTTCGAGGACGACCCCTCGCCGGAGGCCTTGTCGCGCCTGAAGCCGCTGAACGGCTACGGCTGGTCCAAGCACCTCTTCGACCGCTGGGCACTGCGCGAGGTGGCCGAGGGCCGACCGCGCCCGCCGCAGTGGGCGGGGCTCAAGTTCTTCAACGTCTACGGCCCCAACGAATATCACAAGGACGGCATGCGCTCGGTCGCCAACCACTTCTTCGGTCAGCTCCAGCAGCAGGACTTCGTGCGCCTCTTCGAGTCGCACCGGCCGGGCATCGCCCACGGCGAGCAGATGCGCGACTTCGTCTATGTCGGCGACTGCGTCGAGGTCATGATCTGGCTGCTGCAGCACGGCTCGGCCTCCGGCCTCTTCAACGTCGGCACCGGCCGGGCGGAGAGCTTCAACGCCATGGCCGGTGCGGTCTTCGCCGCGCTCAACCGCAGCCCCAAGATCGAGTACATCCCCACACCCGAGGCGATCCGCGAGCGCTATCAGTACTACACCCAGGCCTCCATGGAGCGCCTGCGTGCGGCCGGTTACGAACGGCCCTTCCTTTCTGTTAGGGATGGCGTGCACCGCTACCTGCACGACTATCTCATGAAGGACGACATCTACCGCTGATGACCCCGCTTCTGGCCCTTCCCTTTCCGGCGATCGATCCGGTCGCCATCAGCCTTGGTCCCCTGCATGTGCGCTGGTATGCGCTGGCCTACATCGTCGGCATCGTGCTGGCCTGGGTCTACTGCCGCGCGCTGGCCCGCCGGCCGGAGAGCCCGGCCACGGTGGCGGCAGTCGACGACCTGGTGTTCTGGGCGACCCTGGGCATCCTGGTTGGCGGGCGGCTGGGCATGGTGCTGTTTTATCAGCCTTCCTACTTCTTCGCCCACCCGCTGGACATCGTGAAGGTCTGGGAGGGCGGCATGTCCTTCCACGGTGGCTTCCTTGGCGTCATCGCCGCGCTCTTCTACGTTTCCTGGCGGCACAAGATGCACTTCTTCGTGCTGGCCGACCTGGCCGCGGCCGGCGCGCCGATCGGCATCTTCCTGGGCCGCATCGCCAACTTCGTGAACGGCGAGCTCTGGGGCCGGGCCAGCGACGTCTCCTGGGCCATGATCTTTCCCGATCCGGCGGCCGGCGGCATCCCGCGCCATCCCTCGCAGCTCTACCAGGCCTTCGCCGAAGGCCTGCTGGTCTTCATCGTCCTGCGCATCCTGGTGACCCGCGGCTGGCTGGCCCGGCCGGGCCGGGTCGGGGCGGCCTTCGTGCTCTGCTACGGCCTCGCCCGCTTCTTCGACGAGTTCTTCCGCGAGCCCGATTCCTACCTCGGCTACTTCCTGGGCTCCGTCACCCAGGGCCAGCTCCTGTCGCTGCCGATGATCCTGGTCGGCCTCATCTTCCTCTGGCGGCTGCGCGGGCCGCTGCCGCCCACCGCCTCCAATCCAGACGACACGAAGAAGTGAGCACTGGGCTGGAGGAGCGGCTGATCCGGCGGATCGCCGCCGAGGGCCCGCTCACCGTCGCGGACTTCATGGCCGCCGCCCTGCTCGACCCGCGCGAGGGCTACTACACCCGCCAGGCGCCGCTGGGCGACGAGGCCGGACGCGGCGGCGACTTCGTGACCGCGCCGGAGCTGAGCCAGGTCTTCGGCGAGCTTCTCGGTCTCTGGTGCCTGGAGGCCTGGCAGCGCCTGGGAGAGCCCGCTGCCTTCCGCCTGGTCGAGCTGGGGCCGGGCCGTGGCAGCCTGATGAGCGACCTGCTGCGGAGCCTGGCCCTGGTGCCGGCCTGCCGGGCCGCCGCCAGCCTCCACCTGGTGGAGGTGAGCCCGCGCCTGCGCGCGATCCAGCGCGAGACCCTGGCCGGTGCGGCGGTCGCCTGGCACGACTCCCTCGCCGAGGTGCCGGAGGGGCCGCTGCTGCTGGTCGCCAACGAGTTCTTCGACGCCCTGCCGATCCGCCAGTTCGAGCGCGGCCCCGAGGCCTGGCACGAGCGCCTGGTGGTGCGCGGTCCCAAGGGCCTGGCCTTCGCGCTCTCCGGCCCCCTACCAGCCTCGTTGCTGCCGGCCGACGCCCCGCCGGGCGCGATCCTGGAGCTGGCGCCGGCCGCCCGGATCCAGGCCGGGGAGCTGGGCCGGCGCCTTGCCGTCGAGGGCGGTGCCGCACTGCTGATCGACTACGGCTACGATGCCCGGCCCTGGCAGGGCAGCCTGCAGGCTGTGGCCGGCCACCGGAAGGTAGCGGTGTTGGAGCGGCCGGGCCTGGTCGACCTCTCGGTCCAGGTCGACTTCGCCACGCTGGCCGAGGCAGCCGAGGCCGAGGGAGCGGAGGCCTACGGCCCGGTCTCGCAGGCCACCCTGCTGCAGGCGTTGGGGCTGGAGGAGCGCGTGCGGGCGCTCACGGCCGGCAAGCCGCCTGCGCAGGCCGCAAGGGTGACGGCCGCCTGCCGCCGCCTGGTGGCACCGGAGGCCATGGGCGAGCGCTTCCTGGCGCTGGCCCTGCAGGGACCCGGCCTGCCGGGGCCGGCCGGCTTCCCGCTGCAGCCGCGCGTCTGATCGGACTGTTACTGTGTCCGCGACCAGGCCGCGGTGAGCAGGCCGGCGGAGAAGAGGAAGCCGGCGCCGACCCGCTGTGCGTTGGCCATCAGGCGCGGGCTGGTCAGCTTGCTGCGCAGGCTGCCGGCCAGGTAGCCATAGGCGGCGGCGTTGATCGTCGCCAGCACCAGGAAGGTGCCGCCCAGCAGCAGGAGTTGCGGCACCACCGGGTGGGCCGGATCGACGAACTGCGGCAGGAAGGCGACGAAGAAGACGATGCCCTTGGGGTTGAGCGCGGTCACCACGTAGGCGTTCCAGAAGATCCGCTTCAGCGCCATCGGCCGCGGCTTCTCCGGGAGTGCGCCGGCAAGCGCCGCGCGGGAGAGCTGGCCAGCACTGCGCCAGAGCTTCCAGGCCAGCCAGATCAGGTAGAGCGCGCCGATCCACTTGAGCGCGGTGAAGAGCGTCGCCGAGGCCGCCAGCACCGCGCCCATGCCCAGCAAGGAGGCGGTCATCGCGGTGGCGTCGCCCAGCGCAACGCCGGCGGTTGCGGCCGGCACCACCTTGCGGCCATGCGCCAGCGACTGGCTGACCACCAGCAGGATGGTCGGGCCGGGAATCAGCAGCAGCACGGTCGCCGCCAGGGCATAGGCGAACCAGACTTCGATGGACATGAGAGGCTCCTTCGATCTTGCTGCAGATCCAGCCTCAAGAGATGGATGCTATGCAAGGCTCTTGTGCGCGTCGGCTATCGCGGAGCGCCGGCGAAGGCACTAGACTGCCGCCCATGTTGACGGCCACAGCCCTGAGCACCGCGCCCAAAGTCCGCCACGGCTTCTTTACCCGCTCCGGTGGCGTCAGCCAGGGCGCCTTCGCGGCGCTGAATTGCGGGCTCGGCAACCGCGACCGGCCGGAGGCGGTGCGTGAGAACCGGCGCCGCGCCATGGCGGCCCTCGGCCGCGACTACGACGATCTTTCGACCCTGGCACAGGTCCACTCGGCCGAGGTGGTGACCCTGGAGGCGCCGATCGCGCAGGAGGCCAGGCCGGAGGCCGATGCCCTGGTGACGGCGCGGCGCGGCCTGGTGCTGGGCATCCTCACCGCCGACTGCGCCCCGCTGCTCTTCGCCGACCCGGAGGCTGGCGTCATCGGCGCGGCCCATGCCGGCTGGCGTGGCGCGCTCGACGGCGTCGGCGAGGCCACCTTGGCTGCGATGGAGGCCCTGGGTGCCGAGCGCCGGCGCATCCGGGCAGCGGTCGGCCCCTGCATCGCCCAGGCCTCCTACGAGGTGGGACCGGAGTTCGAGGCCCGCTTCCTGGCCGCCGACGCGGAGAATGCAGCCTACTTCGCGCCGGGACAGGGCGACCGCCTGCTGTTCGACCTCAAGGGCTACGTGGCCGACCGTCTGGCCCGCGCCGGCCTGGCCGAGGTCTCGGTCGAGCCGGCCGACACCTGCGCCGAGGAGCTGCGGTTCTTTTCCTACCGGCGGGCTACCAAGCGCGGCGAGCGCGACTACGGCTCGCTGCTGTCCGCCATCGTGCTTGAAGAGGAGTAGCGGGCGTGCCGTTGCATTTCAGCGAGGCCGAGTTCGAGCGGCGTCTGACCGCTGCCCGGCAGTCCATGGTCGGCGCGGGCATCGATGCCCTGCTGATGTTCCGCCAGGAGTCGATGTACTACCTCTCCGGCTACGACACCTTCGGCTATGTCTTCTTCCAATGCCTGGTGCTGACCGCCGACGGCCGCCAGGTGCTGCTGACCCGCGCGCCCGACCGGCGGCAGGCGGAATTGACCTCGCGTCTTGCCGACGTCCGCGTCTGGGTCGATGCGCCGGACGCCGACCCGGCGATGGAGCTGCGCGCCATCCTGGACGAGCTGGGACTGCGCGGCGGCCGCCTCGGCGTCGAGTACGAGGCCTACGGCCTGACCGCGCGCAACGGCAAGCGGCTGGAGGCTGCCCTTGCCGGCTTCGCCACCCCGGTCGACGCCTCCATGCTGGTCACCCGCCTGCGCCTGGTGAAGAGCGCGGAGGAGGTGGCCTATGTCACCCGGGCCGCGGCGCTGGCCGATGACGCCCTGGAGGCCGCCCTGCCGCTGGCGGTGCCGGGCGGCGACGAGGCCGAGATCCTGGCGGCGATGCAGGCCGCCATCGTCCGCGGCGGCGGCGACGATCCGGCCAACGAGTTCATCATCGGTTCCGGACCGCAGGCCTTGCTTTGCCGCTACCACAGCGGCCGGCGCCGGTTGTCACACCAGGACCAGCTCACCCTGGAGTGGGCCGGGGTCTATCGCCATTACCACGCGGCCATGATGCGGACTGTCCCGGTGGGAGCAGTGCCAGCGCGCCAGCGCGAGATGCATGCGGTCGCCAAGGATGCCCTGCTGGCGGTCGAGGCGGCCCTGACACCGGGCCGCCTGGTCGGCGAGGCCTTCGATGCCCATACCCGCGTCATCGACGCGGCCGGGATGAGCGAAGCCAGGCTGAACGCCTGCGGCTATTCGCTTGGCGCGGTCTTCGCGCCCAACTGGATGGACTGGCCTATGCTCTATCACGGCAATCCGGTAGAGGTTGCGCCGGGCATGGTCTTCTTCTGCCACATGATCATCTTCGACGACTCGGCAGGCCTGGCGATGACCTTGGGCCGCACCAGCCTGGTCGGAGAGGGCGGTGCGACGCCGCTGTCGCGCGGGACCCTGGATCTACTGGCAGGGTGATGCTGTGCCTTTGAACCGGGGAAAGACAGTCCGCTGCGGCGTGCCGTTCGTTGCCGCCGTGCTGTTCGTTTCCAATGTCTTTGGGGTTGCTCGTGGCTGATGCCGCACGTTTTCATCTTCGCCAGCCTCTGCGTGCTGGGTCTGCTCGCCACCTGCGTGATGATGTAGGGGGAGGGTTGCCGCTGGCGGTTCTGAGAGTGCTCGGCCTGGCGCTGCTGCTGGGCCTGGTCCTGGCCGGCTGCGGAAAGCTGCCGCGGCCCTTCGAGATGGGCGACAAGCAGGCCAACCCGCTGCTGGTGCCGCCGGAGGGCGGCGAGCTGCTGGTGCGCAAGCCGACCGGCCTGGAGTCGGCCCTGGAGGACGCCGGGGCGGCGTTGCTGGCCGAGGGCTTGACCCGCGGCGGCGTGCAGGCGAGCTCGGTCTCCAGAAGCGCCATCGGGGCCGACCTGGTGGTCCACGTCGAGCGCGCGCCGCTCGACCGGGCCAAGGAGCGTCTGCTGATCTCCTGGGAGGTCTTGAGCCCCAGCGGCGTGCGCCGCGGCGAGGCGCGTCAGGACCTCGTGGTGCCGATCGGTGCCTGGTCATCCGGCGACCCCACCATCCTGGTGGCGGCGGCCGAGGAGGCGGCACCGCAGTTGGCGCCCTGGGTATCAGGCTCGGAACCCAACGTGCAGGAGGCCACGCTGCAGCCCGGCCCGGTGCCGTCGGTACCGGTGCCCGAGATGGCCGTGGGGCGCATCCAGGGTGCGCCGGGTAGCGGCGATACCGAGCTGGGCGAGGCGCTGGTCCTGCAGCTTGCCCAGCAGGGCATCCGCCTGCTCCGCGAGCCGCGGCCCGACCGCCTCCTGGTGGACGGTGAGATCGAGATGGGCAGTCCGGAGGGTGGGCAGCAGGCGATCACGCTGGTCTGGACCGTGCGCGACGGCCTGGACGGCGAGGTTCTGGGCTCGGTCAAGCAGGAGAACAAGGTCCCGGCAGGCAGCCTCGACGGCCGCTGGGGGCAGGTCGCCACGCTGGTGGCGCGCGGTGCGGTCGAGGGGATCGTCGCGGTGCTGCGCAGCAAGGAAAGACTGTAACATGCGGTTCGGTGAGACTGCTACCGACGCGCGTTCTCCTTCGCTTTGCCTCGACCGACCGCACAGGAGGCGCCCCGCCGCAGGGCGACGAGGCCGCCGACGGGCGGGACTATCTGTCGCCGGCTTAGGCCTTTGGGCCGTTTACAGCACAAGTCCGAACGATTACAGTCCGCGCGCCCGTGGCACTGGGACGGCGGCCTCTGCGTCGACGGACTGGCGCCGAGGGCGCGGTTTCGGGGGTGCGCTGTCGGGGTACGGTGCCTGCAGCGCGGGGCCTTTCAAACGATGAGAGTCGGCCATGAGCTTCTGCTCGGCAAGGGTGAGAGTGGGCCGGGATTCAGTGCACAGGTGGGGGCGCCTGCGCTCTCAATCCTGGTCTAGGGGCGGGCGATGAAGATCTTGACCGGCAACAGCAATCGACCTCTGGCCGAGGCCATTGCAGCCTACTTGGGCATTCCGATTACCAAGGCCAGCGTGCGGCGCTTCTCGGACATGGAGTGCTTCGTCGAGATTCAGGAGAACGTGCGCGGCGAGGACGTCTTCATCGTCCAGTCGACCTCCTACCCGGCGAACGACAACCTGATGGAGCTGCTGGTCTCGCTGGACGCGCTGAAGCGCGGCTCGGCCCGGCGCATCACCGCCGTCATCCCTTATTACGGCTATGCCCGTCAGGACCGTAAGTCCGGGCCGCGCACGCCGATCTCGGCCAAGCTGGTGGCCAATCTGGTGACCACCGCCGGGGCCCACAGGGTGCTGACCCTGGACCTGCATGCTGGCCAGATCCAGGGCTTCTTCGACATCCCGACCGACAACCTCTTCGGCGCCCCGGTGTTGATCGAAAACATCGTCGAGCGCTTCAACGGCGACGACCTGGTGATCGTCTCGCCGGACGTCGGCGGCGTGGTCCGGGCGCGCACCATCGCGAGACGTCTTGACGCGGACCTCGCGATCATCGATAAGCGCCGCGAGCGGGCCGGGGTCAGCGAGGTGATGAACATCATCGGCGACGTTTCCGGCCAGCGTTGCATTCTGGTGGACGATATCGTCGATTCCGCAGGAACGCTCTGCAATGCGGCCGAGGCCCTGATGAAGGCCGGCGCGAAGAGCGTTTCGGCCTATGTTACGCACGGGGTGCTCTCCGGCGGGGCGGTGGCCAGGGTCGAGGCCTCGCCGCTGGAAAGCCTGGTGATTACCGATTCGATCCAGGCGACCGAGGCGGTCCGCGTCTCGCGCAAGATCGAGCAGTTGACCATCGCCCCCTTGTTGGGCGAGGCCATGCGCCGCATATCCGACGAGCGCTCGGTGTCGAGCCTCTTCGACTAGGCGGCGCTTCATCCTTCCCCCGTCGGGTCGGGCGGCACCCCTGGAGGCCGCTGACCGGGAGGAAGTCCTGGGAGTGCACTCCCCGACGGCCGGCCCGAGCAGTGGGCGGCTTTCGGGGCGCACTCTTTTTGTTGTTGACGAAGGTAGAAACGGAACATGTCCGAGACTCATTCCCTGATCGTTACGCCGAGAGAGCGGGCCGGGAAGGGGGCCGCCCGCGCAGCCCGGCGTGAGGGTCTGATCCCCGCGGTCATCTACGGCGACAAGCGCCCGCCGGTGACGATCAACCTCAACTACAACGAGGTTTTCCAGAAGCTGCACCGCCCCGGCTTCTACACCCATCTCTACGAGCTGGCCGTCGACGGTGGCACCGAGCGGGTGCTGGCCCGTGACGTGCAGTTCGATCCGGTGCGCGACACGCCGATCCACGTCGACTTCCTGCGCGTCGGCAAGGGGGCCACGGTCACGGTCAACGTGCCGGTGCACTTCGTTAACGAGGAAGCCTCGCCGGGCCTGAAGCAGGGCGGCGTGCTGAACGTGGTGCGCCACGAGATCAGCCTGGTCTGCCCGGCCGACAACATCCCCGAGACGATCGAGATCGATCTGACCGGTGTGGAACTGGCGGCCAGCATCCACGTCTCCATGGTGAAGTTGCCGCAAGGCGCAGAGCCGGAGATCTCCGACCGCGACTTTACCATCGCCACCATCGCCGCTCCCTCGGCGGTGCGCTCCGAGGCGCTGGAGGCCAAGGAAGCCGCTGAGGAAGAAGAGGAGGAGGAAGAGGAGTAATCCTCTTCCCGACCGGGCACGGTACGGCACCATCGCGCGCAAGGGCGGGCGATGGTGCGCGGCCGGCCGCTCCCTGACCGGACTTGAGTGCGCTTGGAGGGCTCGGAGATGATCCTGCTGGTCGGACTGGGCAATCCCGGCGCGCGCTATGCCTACAACCGCCACAATGTCGGCTTCATGGCGGTCGACGACATCGTCGAGCGCCACAACTTCCAGCCTTGGCGCAAGCGTTTCCTGGGGCAGGCGGCCGAGGGCCGGGTGGGCGATGTCCGCTGCCTGGCGCTGAAGCCCGAGACCTTCATGAACGATTCCGGCCGCTCGGTCGGCCAGGCGCTGCGCTTCTTCAAGCTGAAGAGCCGGCAGGTCTTCGTCTTCTATGACGAATTGGACCTGGCACCGGGGCGCATCCGGGTGAAGCTGGATGGCGGAGCGGGCGGCCACAACGGCATTCGCTCGCTGGACCAGCACATCGGCCGCG
Organism: Rhodospirillaceae bacterium N.6G; assembly: GCA_046233115.1. Taxonomy (GTDB): domain Bacteria; phylum Pseudomonadota; class Alphaproteobacteria; order Kiloniellales; family JACOMY01; genus JACOMY01. The sequence continues at coordinate 119,198 of JBJXHM010000009.1, forward strand.
ACTACTGGCGGGTGCGGCTGGGCATCGGCCATCCCGGCCACAAGCATCTGGTGACCGGCCACGTGCTCGGCAACTTCGATGCCGCCGACGAGGCCTGGCTCGACCCCTTCCTCGAGGCCGTGGCCAGCGAGCTGCCGGTGCTGCTGGGCGAGGGGCACGAGGCCTACATGTCGCGCGTCTCCCACCTGGCGCCGGCACCCAAGAATGCCGGGCGCGGCACCGCGGAGCCCTAGAGGGGTTCCGACAAATCCATTCTCCCGAGGGCGAACCGTCCTGCCGCTCGGGCTTAGGAGTGAGCAATGGGCTTCAACTGCGGTATCGTCGGTCTGCCGAACGTCGGCAAGTCGACCCTCTTCAACGCGCTGACCGAGACCGCCGCGGCCGAGGCCGCCAACTATCCCTTCTGCACCATCGAGCCGAACGTCGGCCGGGTCTCCGTGCCCGACCCGCGGCTGGAGGTCCTGGCCAAGCTGGCGAAGTCGGCCAAGATCGTGCCGACCCAGCTGGAGTTCGTGGACATCGCCGGCTTGGTGCGCGGCGCCTCCAAGGGTGAGGGACTGGGCAATCAGTTCCTGGCCAACATCCGCGAGACCGACGCCATCGTGCAGGTGCTGCGCTGCTTCGACGGCGAGGTGACCCATGTCGAGGGCTCGGTCGATCCGATCCGCGATGCCGAGATCATCGAGACCGAACTCCTGATCGCCGACATGGAGTCCTTGGAGCGCCAGCGCGACGCGGCGGTGAAGAAGGCGCGCGGACAGGACAAGGAGGCCGCCGCCAAGCTGGCCGCCATCGACCTGATCCTGCCGGTGCTGCAGGAGGGCAAGCCCGCCCGCGGCGTGGCCGTGCCGGCGGACCAGCGCGCCCAGGTGAAGCAGCTCAACCTGCTGACCGCCAAGCCGCTGCTCTACGTCGCCAACGTCGAGGAAGAGGCCGCTGCGACCGGCAACAGTTACTCGGCTGCGGTGGAGGAACGCGCCAAGGCCGAAGGCGCGGGCTTCGTCGTCGTCTCCGCCGCCATCGAGTCCGAGGTCGCCCAGCTCTCCGAGGCGGAGGAGAAGCGGGAATTCCTCGACACCCTGGGTCTGGAGGAGACCGGCCTCTCGCGGGTGATCAAGGCGGGCTATGCGCTGCTGGACCTGATCACCTTCTTCACCATCGGCCCCAAGGAGGCCCGGGCCTGGACCGTGCGCCGCGGTGCCAAGGCACCTCAGGCCGCCGGCGAGATCCACACCGACTTCGAGCGCGGCTTTATCCGCGCCGAGACCATCGCCTATGACGACTACGTCGCCTGCGGCGGCGAGGCTGGCGCGCGCGATGCCGGCAAATTACGGGCCGAAGGCAAGGACTACACCGTGACCGACGGCGACGTCTTCCACTTCCGCTTCAACGTCTGAGGCACCGGCGTCTGCAAGGAATTCCTTTCGATACAGAACTTTAGGACGGAACAGCCCGGCCTTTCGGCAACCAAAATTCAGAAATCCGTCGAAAGATGGAATAGACCGACCTTCCCGGACGTCTAGGGGGTGCAAAGACTTCAACGAAAACCCCTTGGGAGGGACAGTCATGGCACCGAGAGACGATCGGCTTCCGACCGTTAGCGAATTCTATTCACAGGATCCGGCCGCGGCCGACGAGGCCTTCTTCGGACGGGTCAGTCACGGCGATCGTCGTGGCTTTCTGAAGGGGGCGGGGCTCGCCACCATGGGCGCCATGCTCGGCATGTCGATCCCCTTCCACCGCACCATGCCGCAGGGCCTGATCCCGGCCGCCTTCGCGTCCGAGGACGTGCTTCAGGGCAAGGATGGCCTCACCCTGCTGAACGATCGCCCGGTCAATGCCGAGACCCCGGCCCACCTGCTGGACGATCCGATCACGCCGACCGACCGGCACTTCATCCGCAACAACGGCCTGCCGCCGGACGACATGAATGCCGCCACCTGGACCCTGACTATCGATGGTCTGGTCGACAACCCCATGACGCTCTCCATCGACGACCTGAAGAAGGACTTCGAGGTGGTGACCATGGCGCTGGTGATTGAATGCGGCGGCAATGGGCGCGCTGCCTTCAATCCACCGGCGAAGGGCAACCAGTGGACCACCGGCGCGGTCGCCTGCTCCAACTGGACCGGCGTCCGGCTGAAGGACGTGCTGGCCAAGGCCGGCGTGAAGTCCAACGTGGTCTACACCGCCCACGTGGGCGCCGACACCCACCTATCTGGCGATCCGGAGAAGCTGCCGATCTCGCGCGGCCTGCCGATCGCCAAGGCGATGACCGACGACGTGCTGATCGCCTTCGAGATGAACGGTGGGCCGCTGCACCCGATGAACGGTGCGCCGCTGCGCCTGGTGGTGCCGGGCTGGCCGGGCTCCTGTTCGCAGAAGTGGCTGAAGCGGGTCTGGCTGCGCGATGTCGTCCACGACGGTCCGAAGATGACCGGCACCGCCTACCGCGTGCCCAACCATCCCGTGGCGCCGGGCGAGGACGTCGCCAAGGAGGACTTCGAGATCATCGAGCGCATGCCGGTGAAGTCCCTCATCACCACGCCGGCGAACAACGAGGAGCTGGACATGACCGCGCTGGTCCGCGGGCACGCCTGGTCCGGCGACCGCACCGTCGAGGCGATGGACATCTCCATCGACTTCGGCACCACCTGGATCCCGGCAGAGCTCGATCCGCCGGTGAACCCCGGTGCCTGGCAGAACTGGCGGGTCAACGTCAGCTTCCCCAAGGCCGGCTACTATGAGATCTGGTCGCGGGCGACCGACAGTGCGGGCGCTATGCAGCCCTTCGCCATCGACTGGAATCCCAAGGGCTATCTGAACAACACCATGCATCGCGTCGCGGTTCGCGTCGCCTAGTCTCAGTGGAGGCCTCGTCGCGGACGGACGGGGCCTCCCGCCACCACCAACGGGAGCTATCGATGAAGTCTGTCACCCTCTTGAGGGCGGCCGTGGCCGGTCTTTGCCTTTTCCCTCCCCTATCGCCGCTCAATGCCCAGGAAGAGAGCGACTACGAGTACGGCGTGCTGGTCGATGCCCCCGGCGTGGAAGAGACCTACTACAGCTGCGTCGCCTGCCATTCCGAGCGCCTGGTCGCCCAGCAGGGCCTCACGCGCGCACACTGGGAGGAACTGCTGGAATGGATGGTGGAGGAACAGGGCATGCCTGAGCTGGACCCCGAGACCAAGGCCATCGTGCTGGACTATCTGGCTGCGAACTACAACGTGGATCGTCCCAACTTTCCGGCGCCGACCAACTGAGGCAGCGACCAGAACGGATCGCTATCAGGTAGAATCACCTGGTAGCGTTAATCCGCTCTATGTTTCTGGGATCTAGAACAGGACTACGGCCGCGCCAGTATCAGGCCGACCGCGATAGGCGATGCTCGACCAGGGGCAGCCGGTCGTTACCCCAGAAGACCTGGCCGTCGATGACGAAGGAAGGCACGCCGAAGACGCCGAGGCCGAGAGCCTCGTCGATGACGGCCTGATGTGCGGCGATGCGTCGGGGATCGTCCAGAGCGTGCTCAAGGGCCGGTTTGGTTAGTCCGACCGACATACCGAGGGTGATCACCACCTGGCGGTCCATCGGCCGGCCTTCGGCGAAGACCGCGTTCAGGCAGGCCCGGCAGAGCGCCTCGCGCTGGCCGATCTTTTCCGCCAGCCAGCAGGCGATCGCCATGTCCCTCGGGTCGAGGACCTCGAGTCTGGGCTCCCGGTAGGGAATAGCGTAGAGCTGAGCCCAGAGTCCGGCGTCGTGGTGACGGTAGGCCTCGCGATACTGTCCGAACCGCCTTTCCGGGTCGAAGGGGGAGCGCCCGCCATTCGCCGCCCGGATCAGCTCGGGTGAGCTCAGCGGGCGCCAGTCGAAGCGGCAGCCTGTGGCGCGCTCGATGCGCGCGAGCTGCGAGGCAGCCAGGTAGGAGTAGCGGCTGCCGAGCCCGAGATAGAAGGGGATCATCCTGTGCGGTCCGTCGCGCCTACTCTCCGCCCGAGACGCCAGTCTAGAGCAGGATGACGTCGAATCGAAACGATTTGCCGTCTGAACCCTGCTCTACAAGTTTGAAAGATAGAGCAGATCTCGATCTGCTCTAGGCGCAGGGGTGAGATTTCGCGGTGGTTTCCTGCAGGGCCAAACGCAGCATCTCTTGTTCGTCGGCCTGGCGAACCTGGGCCTCGGCGTAGGACGCGATCGCCTGGAAGCGGGCCGGGTCCATGCCCTCGGCGGTCAGGCTGTAGCGGGCGCGTGCGGTCTGCCATTCGGCGCTGAGCGGCGCCGGTTCCGGTAGCGCGGCCAAGTCCAGCTCGCGTGCGACCAGGGTCACGCGGCAGCCGTTGGGGCCTAGGTAGTGCATGGTGACGCTCTCGGCCTCGCCGTCGCGACGCAGCGCCATCTCGGACAGGGAGAGGTTGGAGGCAGTGAGATCGGGGGCCACGATCTCGCCCAGCCGGCTGCCGCGTGCGGTCCCGGTCTCGAGCGCAGCGACCTCCTTCGGCGTGGTCTCCGTACCCGTCGCAGCCGTGCCGACAGGCTCCAGCAGGGCCTGCTGCAGCGGCTGCGGTGCCGGGGAGAGCAGGGCGAAGGCACTGAAGCCGATCGCGACCAGCAGGGTGACGGCGGCTGCCAGCGACCAGATCGGGCTGCGGGTCCGGGTCATCACCGGCAGTGGGGCTGTGGGCGAAGGCTGGGGTGCGGCCGGCTGGACCGGCCTCGGGGCCAGACCAGCCAGGCCCCCCTTCAGCGCCTGGATCCGCGCCAGCTCCTCGGCCAGTGCCGGCTCCTGGCCGAGACGCCGCCTGAGGATTGCCGCTCCCGCTGCATCCAGTTCGCCGTCGGCGTAGCCGTTCAGCAGCACCCAGTCCTCTTCGCCGATCGTCATGCCCTACCTTCGCTTCGCTGCAACGGCGCGGCCATCTCCCTCCTTGGGGGAGATCCGTGCCAGAAGGGCCTGCCGCGCACGGCTGACCCGGCTCATGATCGTGCCCTTGGGCACTTCCAGGACCGCCGCCGCCTCGGCGTAGGAGAGGCCCATGATGTCCACCAGAAAGAGGATCTCGCGCTCGCGGGGGTTCAAGGCCTCGAAAGCGCGGCGCAGCAGCGCCGAATCCTCGACCGTCAGTCCCGACGCTCGTCCTGTGCCCTCTAGACGTGTCAGGGCCTGCGCATATTCCCTGCGCACCCGTCTTTTCCGCAATTCGTCGAACGAGAGGTTGCGGATGATCCGGAACATCCAGGGCTTGAGGCTCGTCAGCTCCTCTGGCGCCGTCCCGCTCCTGATCGCACGCTCGATGGCGTCGCCGACGAGATCCTCGGCGTCCTGATCGCTGTCTGCCAGGGTGCGTGCGTAGGCCCGCAGGTCCGGCAGAAGCTGCGTTATCAGCGGCCAGACGTCCATGATACCCTAGATGCCCAAGATGAGGGTCCGACGCAAGCGCCGCTGGACGGCGACGGGGGAGTGAGGGAGGGCGATGACGACTTTTGCCGAGCAGGCGCGGGCGGGCCTGGGGCTCGAACGGGACGAAGAGCCGGCGCGCGCCTTCGCCCGCCAGGCGCTGGAGCGCGACAAGCGCCAGGCCCTGGATCTGGCGGTCCGCTCGCGCTGGGCCGCCCTGGCGGTGATCGCCTGCCTGCTGCCGTTCATCAATTCCAGCTGGGAGGTGGTCTACTACGAGGTGTTGCTGCTGGGTTTCGCCGCCATCGGCTGGGCGCAGCGCCGCCTGGGTCGGGTCGGACAGTCGCGCGCGGAGCTCACCCTGATCTACAGCGACCTGCTGCTCATGACTCTGGTCTGCATTGCGCCCAATCCCTTCTCGACGGTCGATTGGCCGCTGGCGATGCAGTACCGCTTCGACAACTTCATCTATTTCTTCGTGCTGCTGGCCGGCGCCACCCTGGCCTACTCCTGGCGCACGGTCTTTGCCATGGGGCTCTGGGTGGCGATCATCTGGATCGGCGGGGTCGTGGTGATCGCGTACTTCTCCGAGGCGCCGCCGACGGACAATCCTCTGTCGCAGATCTTTCCCGACAATGCGCGAATGGCGGCCCTCCTCGATCCCTTCAGCCTGCGCTTGGAGGTGCGGGCCCAGGAGGTCGTCGTTTTCGCCATCGTGGCCGCGATCCTGGGGCTGACGGTGCACCGCTCGAACCGCCTGCTGCTGGGCCACGCCGTGCTGGAGCGCGAGCGCGCGAACCTCGCCCGCTACTTCTCGCCCAACGTGGTGGAGGAGCTGTCGCACAACGACGAGCCCTTGAAGCAGGTCCGCAACCAGACCGTCGCCGTGCTCTTCGTCGACATCGTCGGCTTTACCGCCTTCGCCGCCGGGCGCAGTCCGGAAGAGGTGATCCGCACCCTGCGGTCCTTTCACGGCCTGATGGAGCGCGAGGTCTTTCGCCATCAGGGCACCCTGGACAAGTACCTGGGCGACGGCCTGATGGCGACCTTCGGCACCCCCAGCAGCAGCGGCCGGGACGCGAGCAACGCACTGGCCTGCGCCGCGGCCATGGGCGAGGCCCTGGCGGGCCTGAACCGGGAGCGCGAGGCCGCCGGCGATCCGCCGATCCGGGCCGGCTTCGGCCTGCACTACGGGCCGGTGGTGCTGGGCGACATCGGCTCCAGCCGCCTGGAGTTCGCGGTGATCGGCAACACGGTGAACGTCGCCAGCCGGCTGGAAAGCCTGACCCGTCCGCTGGGCGTTCGCCTGGCGGTCAGCGCCGACCTGATCGAGCAGGCGCGCGGCGAGGGCTGCGAGGCGGCGCTGCTGGCCGGTCTGGAAGAGCGTGGGCAGCAGCCGATCCGCGGGCTGGAAGAGCCCATGACCCTCTGGGTGCGGTGAAAGGGGCTATTGCGGAGCCGGCACCAGGTCCTTGTGGCGCGGGCGCTGGCTGAAGACGCTCATCAGGTGCCAGCCATAGGTGCCGGCACCGGGACGGGCACTGGCCAGCTCGGCGGCGCCGATCGGGGCCAGCCTGGCGGAGAGCGCGGGCTCCAGGAAGAAGCCGACCGAGTGCCTGTGGACACCGTGATCGACCACGCGGTGTGGCGTAGCCGGAATCGCGCCCTCGGTCATCACCGAGAGCACGTCGCCCAGATGGACCGAGAGGCTGTTGGCGCGTAGCGGCACCGGGCGCCAGCTTCCGTCCGGGGCCTCCACTTCGAGGCCGGGAGTCTCCTGCCACAGCAGCGAGAGGCCGGAGGCGTCGTGGTGCCGGCCGGCGGCCAGGACCTTGCCATCTTGAGTCAGCCGCATCTCGGGCGCCTTCTCGGCCGATAGGGCACCGGCCGGCGGCTGGGGATAGTTCAGCAGCCTGAGGGTGGAGTTGCCGCCGGTGAAACGGGCCTTGAAGTCCTCTTCCTCGAAGCCGGCGGCCCGGCCGACCGACAGCATGATCTGTTCGGCCACCGCGCCCAGCTCGCGATAGTGGCGGACCATCAGCGCGCGCCAGCCCGCCGCCGGCTCCGGATCCGGCCAGATATTGGTCTCGGCGAAGATCTCCATGCCCGGGATCGGCGGGCCTGCGACCGGCGCCTCCGGGCCGATGTCGAAGAACTCGTTGTGGGCCCAGCCCTCGGGATCGAAGGCGCAGACGTAGCCGCGGTAGATGCGTTTGCCTTCCGGTTCGACCGCCCGCGTCGCCACAGCACGCTTGGCCTCCGTCGGCAGGTCGAAGAAGCTCAGCAGCGTGCGCGTGCGGGCGTCGAGGTCCGCCGCGCCGGGAAATCCGGCGACGACGAAGCCGCCTTCCCGCTCCACGGCTGCCAGGATCGCGCGATCGACCGCGGCCCTTGCCGCCGGCTCGTCGCCGAACAGGGCGGCAATGTCGATGGTGATGAGTTCAGGCATGCTTCCTCTCCAAGCCGGATGACGGGATCTTCACTCGAACCGCCGAAGGTTGCAATCGGCTGACGCAGGGAGCTAGCCGCCTTTCGGCTCGTCCAGGAAGTCGTAGAAGTCCGGCAGCGGCTCTTCTGCGAGCGCGCTGTCCGGTTTGATGCGGAAAAAGAGGGCGTAGAGCACCGGCACCACCACCAGGGTGAGGATGGTGCCTAGCGCCAGCCCCGAAGCGATGACACAGGCCAGCGAGTAGAACAGCGGGTCGCGCACCAGGATGATCGGCAGCACGCCCAGCACCGTGGTGATGGCCGACATCATGATCGGGCGGAAGCGCGAGACGGTGGCGGCGATGACCGCCTCGAAGGCGTCGAAGGTGGTCTGCCGTTCGACGTCGATCCGGTCGATCAGCACGATGCCGTTGTTGATGATGACCCCTGCCAGGCTGAGGAACCCCAGGATCGAGAAGAAGTCGAAGGGCGCGCGCAGGACCAGCAGCCCGACGATGGCGCCGGCGAAGGCCATCGGAATCGTCAGGAAGATGATCGTCGGCCGGCGGTAGGAATTGAACTGCCAGGTCAGCAGCAGGAAGATGCCCAGGATGCAGGCCGGCAGCGGCCCGAACAGCTTCTCGTTGGACTCCTCCGAACTCTCGATCTCGCCGCCGATCTCGATCTTGTAGCCCGCTGGCAGATCCAGCGCGGCCAGGTCGTCCTGCATCGCTGCCACGAGCTGCGTCGCCTGCAGGGTCCGGTGCTTGGTGGAGACGGTGACCGTCTTCTGCTGGTTGTAGCGGGCGATGCGGCTGAACTGCCAGATGCCGCGGGCTTCGGCGATCTGGGTCAGCGGCACGCTGCTGTTTTTGGCCGAGGAGAAGACATTGACGTTCCAGAGGTCGCCCAGGGTTTCGCGCGCGCTCTCCTCGGCGCGCACGATGATCGGGATCGCCTGGTCGCCCTGGCGGAACTCGGTGACGTTGCGGCCGTCGAGAAAGGCCTCCAGCGAGAGCGCGATGTCTTCCGAGGTGATGCCGGCGCGCCGGGCGCGAGACTGGTCGATGATCACCTGCACCTGCAGGACCTTGTTTTCCCAGTCGTTGTGCACGAAGGCGATGCCGGGGAGGTTGTTCAGATCGCCCGCGAGCCGGCGGCCCTTCTCGAACAGGATCTCGGCATCGGGGCCGCTCAGCCGGAACTCGACCAGGCCGGGCTCCGATCCGCCCAGCCACATCTCCTTCACCCTGGCGTTCACGTCGGGATAGTTGGCGTCGAGATAGTCCTGCAGCCGGGCGGTCAGGACCGGGGCCTGGTCCGCGCGCTCGGTGTTCACGATCATGAAGGCGACGTTGGAGGCCGGATCGACCGGGGAGAGCGAGAGGAAGAAGCGGGGGCCGCCGGTGCCGACATAGGCGATGGAGCTCTCGACCTCCGGGTTGATCTCCTTGTCGGAGAGCCATTCGGTAAAGGATTCAACCGTGTCGCGGGTCGCGGTGATGCGATAGCCGGCCGGCAGGTCGATGTAGACCAGGACCTGATTGCGCTCGCTGGTACCGAAGAAGCTCTTGACCAGGCCCGATCCGGCAACACCCGCCCCGGCAAGCAGCACCAGGGTGAGTGCGATGACTGCCAAGCGCCAGCGCAGCGCCAGCCGCAGCAATTGGGTGAAGGCCTGGGTGAAGCGGTTGGGCTTGGGCGGCACCGTCTCCGCCTCTCCCTCTGCTTCGCCCCCTGCCGTCGGCTCAGCCTTGACCTTCATGAACCAGAAGCAGAGCGAGGGCACCATGTACATCGCCAGGAACCAGGAGCCCAGCAGCAGGATGGTGACCACCATCGGCAGCGAGAAGACGTACTCGCCGGTCTGGCCGGTCACCAGGAACATCGGCGCGAAGGCCAGGATGGTGGTGAGTGAGGAGGTCAGCAGCGGCACCGCCATGCTGCGGCCGGAGGCCAGGGCCGCGGCCTTGCGCTCCTCGCCGCGTTCCAGGCGGCTGCGAATGTCCTCCGCCACGACGATGGCGTTGTCCACCAGCATGCCGAGCGCGACGATGGCGGAGATGATCGAGACCCGCTCCAGCTCGATGCCGATCGGGGCCATCATCAGCAGCCCCAGCAGCATGGTGATCGGCACGAAGGAGCCGACGATGAGGCCGGTGCGCAGGCCGAGGAACAGCATGACCACGACCAGCACGATGGCCAGGGTCTGGTAGACGTTGGAGAGCGCGCCGTCGACCGCGACCACCACCAGGTCAGGCTGGAAGGTGGCGTAGTCCAGCACGAAACCGATCGGCAGCTCGTTCTCGATCTGGTCGAGCAGCAGGGTCAGCTCCTTGCCGAAGGCGACGCTGTTGACGCCCGGCGTGATCGAGACCGAGATCACGATCGCCGGCACGCCGTTGTAGTAGGCCAGCGCCAGCGGCGGGTCCTTGTAGGAGCGTTCGATCTCGACCAGGTCGCGCAGCGGCACCAGTGTGGTGCCGTCCTTCGAGGGGATCAGCGCCTGGCGGATGTCGGCCAGCGACTCGAAGTTGCCGCTGGCCCGCATGGTGACCTCCTGGCCGTCGACGTCGAGATGGCCGCCGGGCAGCACCACGTTCTGCTGCTTTAGCGCGGTGATCAGGTCGGCGGTCGAAACCCCGGCCTGCGCCAGCTTGGCGTTGGAGAACTTGAGGGTGACCTCTTCGTCCTGCACGCCGTAGAGCTCGACCTTGCGGATGCCTTCCAGGACGTAGAGGCGGTCACGGATGTCCTGGGCGACCTGGCGCATCTCCTCCAGGCTGAAGCCGTCGGCCCAGAGCGCGACCGTGGCGATGGCGGTCAGGCCGAACTCGTCGTTCACGAAGGGGCCGACGGTACCGGGCGGCAGGCTGCGTGCCAGGTCGTCCATGCGGTTGCGCAGGCGCTTCCAGATCTCCGGCAAGTCGTTGTACTCGTCGCGCGTCTCGGCGTGGATCACCACCTGGCCGGTCTTGGTGTCGGAGGTGATCTCGTCGATCTCCGGCATGGTGCGGATCTCGGCCTCGATGTGCCGGGTGATGAGCTGCTCCATCTCCTCCGGCGGCATGCCGGGGAAGAAGGCGGAGACCACCGCCTCGCGGATCACGATCGGTGGGTCTTCCTGACGGGGAAAATCGAGAAAGCTCCAGACGCCGCCCAGGATGATCAGCAGGATGACTGCGATCGTGGTGCGCGAGTTGTTCAGCGAGAAGCGGGTGATGCCTTCCATGGCGCGGCTCCCGCTCTAGGGCTGGCCCATCAGGCGCACTTCCTGTCCGTCTTGCAGGAAGGAGACACCGGCCGTAGCGATGATGTCGCCGGCCTCGAGGCCTGCGCGCACCAGCACCAGGTTGTCCTGAACGCCGCCGCCGGCCACCGGCTGCTTGTGCACGGTGGAGCTGTCGGGGTCATAGACGAAGACGTAGCCCTTGCTGGGCTCCTCGCCCGGCAGGACCGCCGACAGCGGGATGAGAAAGGCCTCCTCGCCGGTCTCCTGGGCCAGGATCAGCTCCACCGTCGCCGACATGCCGGGCCGGACCGAGGGCGGCGACTCCTCCAGGGTCAGCACCACCTCGAAGGTGTTGGCCTCGTTGGCGGCCGAGGAGATCTCGGTGATCCTTCCGTCGACCGCGCCAATGGACTGGTTGGCGAAGACCGCGAGACCCGGAAGGCCCAGCTCGATCTCGCCGACCACGGTTTCGGGCGCATTGATCGCCACCTCCATGGCTTCTTCGATGTAGGCCTCGAACACGGTCTCGCCGCGCGTCACCTCCTGGAAGGGCTCGACCATGCGCTTGGCGATGACCCCTTCGAAGGGGGCTCGCAGCACGGTCTTCTCCAGGTCGCGCTTGGCCAGGTTCAAACGCGATTCGGCATAGCGCAACTGGTTGACGGCGCTGTCGTAGGCGGCTTGCGACTGGTCCAGCGCGGCCTTGGCGACCCAGCCCTTGGCATGGAGCTGGCGCTGGCGATCGAGATCGGTGGTCTTCTCGTTGAGCTCGGCCTGGGCCCGCCCCAGGTCGGCCTCGGTCGATTCGACGTTGAGCTGGTAGGGGGCTGGGTCGAGGGTCGCCAGGACCGCACCGCGGGTGATGCGGTCTCCCTGTGCGACCATGACCTCGCGGGTGTTGCCGGCGACCTCGAAGGCGAGGTTGGAGATATCGACCGCACGCACCACGCCAGGGAAACTGCGAAGCTGCCCGGAACTGCGGTCGACCACCTCCATCGAGCGGATTGCGCGGACGACCTTCTTCTGCTCTGGCGGCGCCTGTTCGTCGCAGCCGGCCAGGCCAATACACGTAAGTACTGAAAGAACGAGAATCAGTCGCACAGCCTGTAGGAGCCTCCTGACATCTTGCCAAGAGAATCCTACAGCGCCGTTTCGCGCGAATAAACCGTTCAATGGGTCAGGGTTACTTCCACAAAGGGGGAAGCGGAACAGGTCAGCGGATCATGTAGACTTTCCGGACCGTCTCCTCGACCACGCAGGTGCCGGTCCAACCGGAGGGGAAGAAGGCGATGGTATCCGGCACGATCTCGATGACCTCGCCGCCCTCGCTGGTGTAGGTGCAGCGGCCCTCCAGGAAGTGGCAGAACTCGTCCCGCTCCACCTTGCAGGCCCAGGTGCCGGGCGTGCAGACCCAGATGCCGCACTCGCTGGAGCCGTCGGCATTGCGGTGCAGGAGCACGCCGGAGGTCTTTGATTCTCCCTCCAGCATGGTCGGGATGACGCCCCAGTCCTTCAGGTCCCCGACCTGGCGCGGCTGGTTCAGCTTGGCAACGGACATGGTCTCTAGCCCTCCAGCAGGCTGACCAGAACCTTGGCGGCCTTCTCGGTCCCGCGCTGGCTCTGCATATGCGCCTTGGCCTTGGCCAGCCGCTCGTGCATGGCCTGATCGGTCAGCAGGGTCTCGATGGCGGCCGCCAGTTCTGCCTCGGTCCAGTTCGCGCGGTGCATCTTCAGGCCGTGGCCGGTCTCCTGCACCCGGGTCGCGTTGTCGTGGCCGTCCCAGACATAGGGCATGATGATCGCCGGCTTGCCGAAGTAGAGGCACTCGGTGAAGGAGTTGTTGCCGCCGTGGTGGATGACGGCGTCGACCTGGGCGATGACCGAGGGCTGCGGGTACCACTTGTCCAGGTGCACGTTGGGCGGCGGCGCCTCATAGTCGTCCAGGTAGTCGCCGACATTGACCAGCGCGCGGACCGGCAGTTTGCCCAGGCAGGCGATCAGCCGCTTCAGCAGGGCGGTGTCACCCGATCCCAGCGAGCCGAAGGAGAGGTAGATCAGCGGCTTGCCCTGGTTGGCAGCGAAGGCCGGGATCTCGTAGGCCGCCTCGCTCCTGACGCAGCCTTCCAGGTACTGGAAGCGGGCCGGGTCCAGCGGCTGGGAGCGCTTGAACATCACCGGCTCGGGATAGAGCAGCAGGTTCATGGAGGGCGAGGCCTCGAAGAACTGTCCGGGCGGATAGGGCGCCTCCCCGCACTCCTCCAGAAAGCGGTTGAAATCCGCGTGGATCGGCCCGACCACCTCGTTGAAGCGGGTCTCGAAGGCCTCGAAGCAGGCCTTGTCGGTCTCGCCGCAGCCGGAGAGGTGCGGCGGGATTTCGGGATCGGGGATCTCGTTCTCGGAGCAGGAGATGATGCGCACCCAGGGCCGCCCCTTCTCCTCGCAGAAGCGCTTGATCGCCGGGAAGAGGATCACGTTGTCGACGCAGACCATGTCGGGGTCGAGTTCGGCCAGGGTGCTCGGCAGGGTCTTCTCGGCCCAGACCGAGGTGGAGACGATGGCCTCCCAGCAGTCCTTCACGTAGGTGTCGATCTGCTCGTAGGGCGACTTATTGAAATTCGGGATGTGGCCGTTGATGAAGTCGGACCAGTACTTGGCCATCTCCTCCGGCTCCATCGGCTCCGACATCGGCACCGGATACTCCTTGAAGCCATAGCCCTCGAAGACCCCGGTGAAACCCGGGTCGCAGAGGAAGACGGCGCGGTGGCCCAGCGCCTCGCAGGCCTGTGCGATGCCGACCGAGTTGAGTGCCGGCCCGAAGGCGGCTTCGGGGAAGAAAGCGATGGTCTTGCCGGTCATGAAGGTCCTCCTTGTCGGTCTCCAATATGGGGGCTGTCGCCTGGGTCGGCCAAGGGCCGCTCAGTCTTCGGTCAAGAGGCGCGAATGGGCGGCGTCCCAGCCCAGGCGCAGCGGTGCTCCCGGTTCCGGGATCGCCGCCAAGGCCTCGACGCCCAGGCGCGCGATCAGCGGCTCGGCCAGGCCCTCGACAGCGATCAGCAGCAGCAGGTCGCCGCCGCGGTAGCTGACCTCCCTGACCCGTCCCTCCAGGCGGTTGTCGCGGCCCTCGGCGACCGGGCCAACCGAGAGGCGTTCCGGGCGCACCGCCAGGGTCGCGGCGGTGCCTGCCGGCAAACCCTGCGGTGTCGGGCCGCGCAGGAGGCCGAGGCGCGGATGGATCAGGCCATCGGCAGTGGCTTCGCCCTCGAAGACGTTCATGCGGCCGATGAAGCCGGCAACGAAGCGGCTGGCCGGGTGCTCGTAGAGCTCCTGCGGCGGGCCGAGCTGGGCGATGCGGCCGGCGCGCATCAGGGCAACGCGGTCGGCCATGACCAGTGCCTCTTCCTGGTCGTGGGTGACGATGCAGAAGGTGATGCCGACCTCGTTCTGCAGGCGCTTCAGCTCCAGCTGCATCTGCTCGCGGAGCTGGCGATCGAGGGCGGCCAGCGGCTCGTCCAGCAGCAGCACCTTGGGCCGCTTCACCAGCGCGCGGGCCAGCGCTACGCGCTGGCGCTGGCCGCCGGAGAGCTGGTCGGGCTTGCGCTTGGCCAGCGCCGAGAGCGCGGTGATCTCCAGCACCTCGCCGACCCGGCGCTGGATCTCGCGGCGCGGCAGGCGTTCCATCTCCAGGCCGTAGCCGACGTTGCCGGCCACCGTCATGTGCGGGAAGAGGGCATAGGACTGGAACATCAGGTTGACCGGACGGGCTCGCGGCCTGACCTGGCTCACGTCCTGGCCAGCGATCAGGATGCGGCCCGAGTCCGGTCGCTCGAAGCCGGCAATGAGGCGCAGCAGGGTGGTCTTGCCGCAGCCCGACGGCCCCAGCAGGGCGAAGAACTCGTTCTCCCTGAGTTCCAGCGAGACCTCGTCGACCGCGGCGATCTCGCCGAAACGGCGCACCACGCGCTCGACCGCGACCAGGGCGGGCGCGCTCACGTCAGGCTCCCACGCCGGCCGCTCAGGCGTTGGGCGATCAGGACCAGGGTGAAGCTGGTCAGCAGGAAGAGGGTCGCCAGCGCGTTGATCTCCGGCGTCACGCCGAAGCGAATCATCGAATAGACCTGCATCGGCAAGGTGGTGGAGGCGGGACCGGGGCCGGCGGTGAAGAAGGCGATGATGAACTCGTCGATCGAGAGGGTGAAGGCCAGCAGGGCGGCGGCCACCACGCCCGGCAGGATCGCCGGCAGGGTGACCCGGAAGAAGGTGACGTGGGGTGGCGCGCCCAGGTCCTCCGAGGCCTCGATCATGGCCCAGTCGAAGTGTTTCAGGCGGGCGCGCACCACGGCGCAGGCGAAGGCGATGTTGAAGACCACGTGGCTCAGGATGATGGAGTGGAGGCCGAGCGAAAGCTTCAGGATGTAGTAGAAGGAGAGCAGCGCGATCGCCAGCACGATGTCGGGCACGATCATCGGCGCGAAGAGCAGCGCATCCAGCCCCGCCGAGCCGCGCCGCTGCTCCACCCCCAGGGCCAGCAGCGTCCCCAGCGCGGTGGCGATGACGGTGGAGACCGCGGCCACGATCAGGCTGTTCACCGCCGCGCGCTGGATCGCCGCGTTCTCGGCCAGCGCCTCGTACCAGCGGAAGGAGAGGCCGGACCAGGCGGTGGGCAGGCCCGAGTCGTTCAGGCTCAGCACCATCAGCAGCAGGATCGGGCCATAGAGGAAGAGGTAGACCAGCAGCAGGTGGGCCGACAGCCAGGGCGAGCGCATCGGCCTAGGCCACCGCCCGGCGCCGGCCGCCCGCATGGCGCACCAAGAGCGCCTGGGCGAAGAGCAGCAGCAGCATGACCGCGATCAGCAGCAGCGAGAGCGCGGCGCCGAAGGGCCAGTCGCGTGCGGTCAGGAACTGGTCGTAGATCAAGTTGCCGACCATTTGGATGCGGCCGCCGCCGAGCAGGTCGGGGGTGATGAAGTTGCCGATGGAGAGCACGAAGACGAAGACCGCGCCAGCCGCCACCCCCGGCAGCGACAGCGGCAGGGTGATGCGCAGGAAGCTGCGCCAGGCTGGCGCGCCCAGGTCCTCCGAGGCCTCCAGCAGGCTGCGGTCCATCCGTGCCAGCGAGGCATAGACCGCCAGCACCACGAAGGGCAGGTAGTTGTAGACCAGGCCGGTGATCACCGCGCCCTCGTTGTAGAGCAGCGGCAAGGGCTCGTCGATCAGGCCCCAGCCGATCAGGCTCTCGTTGACGATGCCCTTGCGGTTCAGCAGCACGATCCAAGCATAGGTGCGGATCAGGAAGTTGCTCCAGAAGGGCAGCATCACCAGGACCAGCAGGGCCGGCTGCCAGCGACCGCTCGCCCTGGCGATGGCATAGGCCGCCGGATAGCCGATCAGAAGCGCGATCAGGGTCGCCTGGCCCGCCACCAAGGCCGAGCGCCAGAGGATCGAGAGGTAGAGCGGGTCCAGCGCCCGCTCCAGGTTCTCGAAGGTGAAGAGATAGTCGATGCCGCCGTAGAGGCCGCGCTGGAAGAAGGCCAGCAGGAAGACGATGCCGGCCGGAACCACCAGGAAGAGCGCCAGCCAGCCGAGGCCGGGCGCCATCAGGAGAAGCGAGGCGCTGGAGCGGGTCATGCGGCACCTGAGGAGGCCGGCCGGCTGCTGCCGGCCCCGATCGTTTGCGGGTTAGTTGGCAGAGAGCACTTCTTGCACCGCGCGGGTGAAGGGGCGCTGGCCCTCGCCCAGGTCCTCCAGCAGTTCAAGCTGCATCAGCTCGTCCGGCGTCATGCCGAGGTTGGGGAAGGTTTCGATCAGCGCCGGGTCGATCTCGGCCATCGCCGCCTCGTTCGGCACCTTGTAGAGAATGTTGGCGGCGACCCAGGAGTGCACTTCGGGCCGCAGCACGTAGTCGATGAAGGCGTGCGCCAGCTCCTTGTTCTCCGAGGCGGCCGGGATCACCATGGTATCGACCCAGAGATCCGAGCCCTCCTTCGGCACCACGAACTTGATCTGGTCGTTCTCGGCGATGCCGTAGTTGCACCAGCCGTCCCAGCCCTGCACCAGTACCGCCTCGCCCGAGACCAGCTTGGAGTAGAAGGTGGTGTCGTCGTAGGCGAGCAGGTCCTGCTTGGCCTTGATCAGCAGGTCGCGCGCCTCGGCCAGCTTGTCGGGATCGGTTTCGTTCACCGAGTAGCCCAGCACCAGCAGCGCCGGCTCCATCAGCCAGCGGTCGGTCTGCAGCATGGTGATCTTGCCCTTGTTGGCGTCACTCGGCATTAGGATGTCATTCCAGCTATCGGGCGCCGCCTCGACCAGGTCGGCGCGATAGCAGAGCCCGGTGGTGCCCCAGGTGTAAGGCGCCGAATAGTGGTTGCCGGGGTCGTAGGGCAGCTCCGCCACCTGGCTGTAGTAGTTCTTCAGGTTCGGGATCTTGTCGTGGTCCAGTTCCGCCACCATACCCAGGTGGTTGAGCGCCTGGGCGAAGGGGCTGGAGAGGAAGACCACGTCATAGCCCTGGCCCTGGTTGGCCATCAGCTTGCCCATGATCTCTTCGTTGGTGGCGTGTGGCGTGAATTCGACCTCCACGCCCTTCTCCTTGGCGAAGTTCTCCAGCAGGTCCGGCGGCATGTAGCCGTCCCAGTTGCCGATCACCAGCGTCTCGGCCTCGGCCGAGGACAGCGAGACCAGACCCACAAGGGCGCAGGTGGCGGCAAAGGATGCGATTTTGACCATAATACCCCCTATTTAGGACCAGATTGTTGCTCTAAATGAGTCGAACCCAGACTGGCTTGATCTCGAGAGCCTATCGCGGCCGTCTCTTGACGGTCAAATAGGCTGTTGTGCGGTTCGTCGTCTTCGCTCTTCCTAGAGGGCAGGACGTGCGTGACGCAGAATACAAAGACAGGCCATTACTTTAGGCGGGAGAAGCGGCGGCAGTTTGAGAGGTTGGAGAGGAACCGGACGAGAGCATGAAGGGTGTCGTTTTCCGTGCGCTCATGAGCTACGCCGAGGACGGCTTTGGGCCGCTGACGCTGGAGTCTGTGCTCGCGCGGGCGGCCATCCCTCGGGATGGGGCCTACACCAGCGTCGGCCGCTATCCGGTCGAGGAGTTCTGGCGGCTGGTCGATGCCCTCAACGCGGAGACCGGGGTGCCGAGGGACAGGATCCTGCGCGAATGCGGCCGGCGGACCCTGGCCTACGTGGTCGCCAACCAGCCGCCGCTTCGGTCCGACGGTCAGGATCTGGAAGGCAATCTCGCCTCGTTGAGTGCCCTGATCCAGGCCAACTTCGTGAAGCTCTACCCCGGCGGACTGGTTCCCATGATCACGGTCGACGGCAATGACGGGCACTGGCTTTATCTGCTCTACCATGCCCAGCCCGACCTGGCCGATCTGGCCGAGGGCGTGATCCTCGGAGCACTCGATCATCTGCAGATCAAGACCGAGATCGTGCGCCAGGTATTCTACGGGGCAGAGCCTCGCGCTATCCGCTTCAGGATCAGACTGCCGGATCGCTAGAGAGCAGATCGCGATCAGGTGGAATCACCGGACCGCGTGTATCCGCTCTATCCTGCTCTGGGCGGACTACGGTCCGCCTCTGGATTCCCGGCTAGCGCAATGCGCGAGCGGGTGGCATGATTTGCGAGAGGACTTCACGCCTCGCTGATGGGCATGAAGGGAGTGGCCGAATGCGCGGATCGGCTGTGGATCGCGAGGACTCTTCTGCGAAAGGCATGGGTTCTGTCGATGGAACGTGAAGAGCTGTTGGACCGAAAGTTGGGCCGGGAGATCCGGGCACGGCAGGAAGCCGAACGCCTGCTGGAGGACAAGAGCAACGAGCTTTACCAGGCGCGCCTGCGGGCGGAGGCTGCGGAGGCCGCGCTGAGCGACGCTCTGCGCTCTCTGGATGACGGTCTATTGCTGTTCGACAAGGACGGCATCCTGCTGCTCGCCAACCGCCGCTTCTTCGAGATCTATCCCGAGGCCCAGGGAGTCTGCCGCCCGGGCATGGAAGAGGGGGAGCTGTGGCAGGCGCTGATCAGCGGGGGGGCCTTCGCCAGCGGCAGCCGTCGCCACTTCAACGCCAAGAGCTACAACATCGGTGGACCGGGCAGCGACTGCTGGGAACGCATCACCGCGTCGGGGCGGCACATCTGCATCATCGAACACGAAACCGACGGCGGCCAGCGCATCTCGATCCATCGCGACATCAGCGACATCCGGGGCGCCGAGGCGCAGATGCAGTGGCGTCTGGCCGCAATCGAGGAGGCCGCGGACGGGATCGCGATCACCGATCACCTGGGTCTCTTCGACTACGCCAACGCTGCCTTCGCTCGGATCATGAAGTACAGCGACGCGGCGGAGCTGATCAATCTGCCCTGGCGCTCGCTCTACGAGCCGCTGGAACGCGAGCGGCTGGAGAACGAGGCGCTGCCGATCCTGCGCGAAAGCAACGCCTGGAACGGCAAGGTGCGCGCGCTAGACATCCAGGGTAGCCAGATCGATCAGGAGCTGTCTTTGAACCTGCTGCCCGGCGGCGGCATCCTCTGGGTGATGCGCGACATCACCGAACAGGTGAAGGCCAAGGCCGAGCAGCAGCGCGTGATGCAGCGCCTTTACGAGGCCGAACGCTTGGAGGCGGTGGGCCAGCTTGCCCGCGTGGTGGCGCATGACTTCAACAACGTGCTGTCTGCCATCTCCGCCTTTCGCCATGCGATGGAGGGCGATGCCACGCTTTCCGACTCTGCGCGCGACCTGCTGGGCAAGATCGGCAGCGCGCTCGGCCACGCTGAAGGCATCGTCCAGCGCCTGCAGAGCTCGGCCAGCGAGCGTCGGATCCGCCGGGGCCGCATCGACCTGGTGCGCCTCGCGCGCGACACCAGCGACATGGTGCGCGCTACGCTCTCGCCGGGCCAGGAGCTGCGGCTGCGCGCCTCCAGGCCGGAGCTGCCGGTTCTGGGCGACCACGCTCAACTTGGCCAGATGGTGATGAACTTTCTGGTCAATGCCCGCGAGGCGCTGGGCCGGGAACGGGGCATCATCGAGGTCAACCTCTCCGAGATCAGCGATGAGACCGACCTGAGCGGCCGGTGGCTTGCGTCGGCCAGCCGCGGGCGGCGCCCGCTGGCGGCCAGGCAGGCCTGCCTCACCGTGGACGACACCGGCTGCGGCATGACCCAGGAGGTCATCGAGCGGGTCTTCGAGGCGGACTTCTCCACCAAGGGGAACGCCTCGGTCCGTGGCCTCGGCCTTTCGGCGGCGGAGGAGGTCGCGCGGACCCATCACGGACTGATCTCGCTCCACAGCAGTGCCGGTTTCGGCACCCGCGTCCAGTTGGTGCTGCCGCTCTATCGGATGAACCTGCGCGAGTCGGCCCGGATCCTGGTGGTCGACGACGATCTCCTTGCCGGCGAGGCCCTCACCACCCTGCTGGAGGGCATGGGCCATCGCGCCGACGTGCTGGACCACCCGATCGAGGCCCTGGGTCTCATCGAAGACGATCCCTCCATCTGGGACCTGGTGATCTCCGATCAGCAGATGCCGGAGATTGCCGGCACCACCTTGGCCCAGCGTTGTTTCGATCTGCGCGCGGACCTACCGGTGATCATCTGCACCGGTCTCAGGCGCGGGCTGGGGATGCTGCCGAACAACGTGATCGGCGTGCTGAAAAAGCCGGTCGATCGTCTCTCGCTGGAGACCATGCTCGCCCGCTAAACCCTGGTGAGGCAATGCGGGACCGGCTCGCCCAGGGCCAATGGGACTTGCAACGCGGTGCCCGAGGGAGCAGCCTTATCATGTAGACGTCCTGCCATAGAGCGGGAATCGTTGAGGAATCTAAGGTGGACAAAGAGAACCGCTGTGGTCCCGATCTCCACGACCGCCAGGTCGTGACGGGCCCGAAAGAGCGGACGTCAAGGGAGGAGCCACGGAGATGAAGGTCTTACTGGCAGACGACCACGACCTCGTGCGCGACGGGATGATCGCTATCCTCTCGCGTGACGATCCCACCATCCAGATCAGTTCCGTAGAGAACCTCGATGCGGCGCTGGAGCTGCTGGAGAAGGAGAGCTTCGACGTCATCCTGCTCGATCTGAGGATGCCGGGCATGCGGGGGCTGAGCGGCATCACCCGGGTGCGCGAGCTCTATCCAGACCTGCCGATCGTGCTGCTCTCCGGCTCCGTCTCCAAGCCTGACGTTGACGAGGCCTACGGCCTCGGCATCCGCGGTTTCGTACCCAAGACTCTGGCCGGCAAGGCGCTGGTGAACGCGCTGAGGGTGGTGGTGGCGGGTGAGCGCTACGTGCCCTCGACCATGATCCGCGATCCACGCGAGCAGGAGACCATCGAGAAGGCGGCGGGCACGCTCTCGCCGCGCGAGGCGCAGGTCCTGCAGCGCCTGTCGCATGGTGCCTCCAACAAGGAGATCGCCCGTGCGCTCTCGATCCAGGAGACCACGGTGAAGCTGCACCTGCGCAACCTCAGCGACAAGCTAAGCGCGCGCAACCGCACCGAGATCGTGATCCGGGCGATGGAGAAGGGCCTGATCTAGCTGGGAGACTCGGCGTGACTCGGCGGTGTGCCTAAACTGAACCGTTCTTGATCAAGGATGTGGAGGTGTCCGCCGTGGCAGCGGAGGGCGGAGCGACTCTGATTCTGGTAGTGGGCCTGGTGGCGGCAGTGGCGCTGCTGGCCCTGGTCTGGCTGCGCGGGCGCAAGGCGCAGCAGGCTGACCAGGCGGCCCTGGGGGAACGGCGGGCGGAGCTTGCCGCCGGCGCCGTGCTGCTGGAGGAACGCAACCGGCAGCTCGAGGCACAGCGGCGCGTCGAAGCGGAGCTGCGGGCGGAGCTGGCCGCCGCGCGCGAGGCCGGGGAGGCCGCCCGGCACGAGCTGGCGCGACTCAGCGAGGCGCAGCAGCAGGTCGAGCGCCAGGCGGCGGAGAAGTTGGCGCTGCTGCAGCAGGCGCGCGAGCAGATGACCAAGGAGTTCAAGCTGCTCTCGTCCGAGATCCTCTCGAAGCAGGGTGACAGCTTCGCCAAGCAGAACGAGGAGAAGCTAACCGGCCTGCTGGACCCGCTCCGCCGGCGCATCGTCGAGTTCCAGACCAGCCTTGAGACGGTGCAGCGCGAGAGCGCCAAGGAGCGCGCGGGCCTGGGCCAGCAGATCAAGAGCCTGGCCGACCTGGGCACGCGCATGAACGAGGAGACCCGCAACCTCACCCGCGCGCTGAAGGGCCAGAGCCAGACCCAGGGCGCCTGGGGCGAGATGATCCTGTCCAGCGTGCTCGCCCGCTCCGGCCTGCGCGAGGGCGAGGAGTTCACCACCCAGGTGAGCCACAGCGACGAGAGCGGCCAGCGGCTGCGGCCCGACGTGATCGTCCACCTGCCAAACGGTGAGCGCATCGTGATCGATTCCAAGGTCTCGCTCACCGCCTACCAGCTCTATGTCGGTGCCGAGACGCCGGAGGAGCGCAAGACGCAGCTCGCCAGCCATGTCCGCTCCCTGCGTGAGCACCTGCGCGGCCTCTCGGCCAAGGGCTACGGTACGATCGCCGGGCAGGGCCCCGAGTTCGTGATCATGTTCCTGCCGATCGAGGAGGCGCTCTCGGCCGCGCTGCAGGCCAATCGCGAGCTGATGGATGAGGCCCTGCGCGGCAACATCGTGCTCTCCACCCCCACCACCCTTATGGTGGTGCTGCGCACCGTGCACAACCTCTGGACCATCGACCGTCGCACTCGCAACGTCGAGGAGATCGCCGAGCGCGGCGGCCTGCTCTACGACAAGTTCGTCGGCTTCGTGGAGGACATGCAGAAGCTGGGGCAGCGCATGGCCCAGGCCCGCGATAGCTACGATGCCGCGTTCGACAAACTGAAGCAGGGACGCGGCAACCTGATCGGCCAGGCCGACAAGCTGCGCAGTCTCGGCGCCAAGGCCAAGAAGCAGTTGCCCGAAGAGCTGCTGGAGGAGGAGGTCGAGGTGCCCGCGACCTTGACCTTGGTGGCGCCCTCGGAGGAGAAGGAGGGCAGTTCCTAGGCTCCGGCATGGCTGCCGTTCGCTTGACGGCGCTGCGGCCTCTACCCAGCTTAGGTCTGTCCCTGTTGGTTCAAATCGTTCTAAAGAGTATCCGGCCGATGGCTTTGCTTCCCATCCTCGTGGCTCCCGATCCGCGTCTCAAGAAGGTCGCCGCGCCTCTCGCAGCGGTCGACGACGAGATCCGGCGCCTGATGGACGACATGCTGGAGACCATGTACGAGGCACCCGGCATCGGCCTGGCCGCGCCGCAGGTGGGCGTGCTGAAGCGCGTGATCGTCGTCGACGTCGCCCCCGAGGGGGTCGAACGCCAGCCCCATGCCATGGCGAACCCGGCCCTGACCTGGGTCTCGGACGTGGATTCGACCTACAACGAGGGTTGCCTCTCGCTGCCCGAACACTATGCCGACGTGGTGCGGCCCGACGCGATCAAGGTCAGCTACCTCGACCGCGAGGGCCAACCGCAGGAGCTGTCGGCCTCCGGCGTGCTGGCGACCTGCATCCAGCACGAGATCGACCACCTGGACGGCATCCTCTTCGTCGACCACATCTCGGCGCTGAAGCGGAACATGATCCTGCGCAAGCTGTTGAAGGCCAAGAAGCAGGGCACCCTGGCCACGGCCTGACCGGCCGCTTGGCACAGGCGCAGGAAGGACCGCCATGACCTCGCTTCGTCTCGCCTTCATGGGCGCACCCGATTTCGCCTTGCCGACCCTCCATGCCTTGCTGGCTGCGGGGCATGAGATCGTCTGCGTCTATTCTCAGCCGGCCCGGCCCGCCGGCCGCAAGCAGGCGCTACGCGACACGCCGGTCGCGGCCGCCGCCAAGGCGCTGGACCTGCCGTTGCGCACGCCCGAGAGCCTGAAGGACCCGGCCAGCCACCAGGCCTTCCGCGACCTGGATCTCGATGCCGCGATCGTCGTGGCCTACGGCCTGCTGCTGCCCAAGGCGATCCTGCAGGTCCCGCGGCTCGGCTGCATCAACCTCCATGCCTCGCTGCTGCCGCGCTGGCGCGGTGCGGCGCCGATCCAGCGTGCGATTCTGGCCGGCGACCGCGAGAGCGGTGCCAGCGTGATGCAGATGGACGAGGGCCTGGACAGCGGTCCGGTGCTGGCCGAGTGCCGGGTCCCGATCGGCCCGCAGACCACCGGCGCCAGCCTGCACGACGCCCTGGCCGAGCAGGGCGCCCGCCTGCTGGTCGAAAGCCTCGCCGCCCTGGCGGAGGGGCACCTACAGGCCCGCCCGCAGCCGGCCGAGGGCGTGACCTACGCGAAGAAGCTCAGCCGGGCGGAGAGCGGACTGGACTGGACCCGTCCGGCCGTGGAACTGGAGCGCCAGGTTCGCGCCTTCACGCCCTGGCCCGGCAGCCACTTCGAGGTTGAGGGAACCCGCATCAAGCTGCATGCCGCCGCCCTGGCCGAGGGGAAGGGCAGGCCCGGAGAGATCTTGGATGAGCGCCTGACCGTTGCCTGCGGCGCGGGCGCGCTGCGCCTCTTGGAGCTGCAGCGGCCCGGCAAGGCGGCGCAGCCGGCCGAGGCTTTCCTGCGCGGCTTTCCGATTGCCAAGGGCACCCGGCTCTCGTGACCCGCTACCGCCTGACCCTGGAGTACGACGGGACCGACTTCGTCGGCTGGCAGCGGCAGACCTCCGGCGCCTCGATCCAGGAATCGCTGGAGCGTGCGATCGAGGCCTTTACCGGCGAGGCGGTGACCGTCGTCGCCGCCGGCCGAACCGATGCCGGGGTCCACGCCATTGGCCAGGTGGTCCACGCCGAGATCGCGCGGCCGAGCGAGCCGCGGGTCGTCTGCCTGGCGCTCAACCACCACCTGAAGCCGCTACCCATCGTGGTGCGGGAGGCGGCGCCGGTCGCCCCCGACTTCCACGCCCGCTTCTCCGCGGTCAGGCGGCACTATCTCTATCGGATCCTGAACCGGCCGGCGCCGGCCGCGCTCGACCGCCATCGGGTCTGGTGGGTGCCGGTCCCGCTCGACCTGGAGGCGCTGCGTGCCGCGGCGGCGAAGCTGCAGGGCCATCACGACTTCAGCTCCTTCCGTGCGACCGGCTGTCAGGCCAAGTCGCCGGTGAAGACCCTGGAGCGCCTGGAAGTGCGGCAGGAGGGCGAGGAGATCCACCTGGAGCTGGCCGCGCAGTCCTTCCTGCACAACCAGGTGCGCATCATCGCCGGCACCCTGAAATGGATCGGCGACGGTCGCTGGGCGCCGGAGCGGATCGATGAGATCCTGGAGGCCCGCGATCGCCGGGCCGCCGGCCCCACGGCGCCGCCGCAGGGTCTCTGCCTCACCGGCGTGGACTATTGATCGTTAGATCGGATCGCGCTCCGCTCCAGCTTTGAAGCAGAGCTGCGGCGCTGGCAGCGCTCTTGCGTTTCGCTTCTGGATACGTCCAGTGGTCCTACGGTCAAGCCGTAGGACGACAACTATTTGATATTCCTTTATTTTGTCGTCCTGCGGCTTGACCGTAGGACCACTCTCCCTTTGCACCGCTATCTAAGAACTACGCACGGTTGTCTCACCGAAGGCGGCGTCCCAATCTTACCTGCCTTGCGCGCACGCCTGGCAGTCGGCGAGGTCGAGGCTACTTCCGCTAGCAGGTGTGGGCCGGTTACTGCGGCAGCTTGATGTCGAGTTCGGTCAGGCTAAAGGCCAGGTTCACGATGTTGATCGAGAGGAAGAAGCCGACCGCCACGATGGCCACGGCGCCCCAGGTGCTGATGCCCAGGCTCTTGCGAGCGAGGAACCACTTCAGCCCCAGCACGTAGAACATGACCACCGGCATGAGCAGCCCGTTCAAGGGCTCCGGCAGGATCATGACGAAGACCCTGAGATAGGCGATCGGCACCAGTAGCCAGTTGAACGCCGTGATGAAGTGGGGTAGGCGCGGCGCGAAGGTCTTGTTGCGCGCGACTTCCAGCAGAATCAGGGGAAGGGTCGTCCAGAGCAGGACGTAGGCGAGGATCCAGACCAGGAAGAAGTGGAGCCCCAGCGGTTCGACCGGGCCCTCGCGCTCTTGCACCAGGACGAAGAGCAGGAAGGGCGGAAAGGCCAGGGTGCTCGCCAGGAAGGAGCGCCAGGCCGTCCAGCGATCCCCCTGCAGCAGGGCCAAACCGCTGTCCTTGAAGGTAAAGAGCGGCAGGACGGCGGCCAGGCCGCGGCGCAGCTCTTCGCCGGTTGGGAACATCACCCGCCTCCGCTCGGATCTCCGGATACCGGCGGCTGGCCGGTTCCTCAACAGGGTTATCGTCAGGACCGGGGGGCGGCACGCCGCGGCGCTCCGCCCCGATTTCTGCTTAGGCCGCAAGGCGCTCCACGGCACGCAAGTAGATCTGGGTCAGGGTCTCGATGTCGTCCAGAGGCGCACGTTCGTCAACCTTGTGCGCCCATTCGTTGCGCAGGCCCAGCTCGATCACCGGGCAGGCGTCCTTGATGAAGCGTGCGTCCGAGGTGCCCCCGGTGGTCCCCAGCTCCGGCTGGCGGCTGGTGACCTGCGCCACCGCTGCGCTCACCGCATCGCTCAGCGGGCCGGGCGGGGTCAGGAAGGACTCGCCGGACACGCGGATCTCCAGGTCGATGTCGCCGCCGACCCGCGCCATGCGCTCGCGCACCCAGGCCTCTACGTCGCTGCTGTGGTGGCAGTCGTTGAAGCGCACGTTGAAGCGGGCGGATGCCTCGGCCGGGATCACGTTGGTCGCCGGGTTGCCGACATCGATTGTGGTCACCTGCAGGCTGCTGGGCTGGAAGTGGTCATTGCCCTGATCCAGCGGTTCTTCGGTCAGCAGGGAGAGAAGACTGACCAGTCTGTGCACCGGGTTGTCGGCCAGGTGAGGGTATGCGGAATGGCCTTGCACGCCCTTCACCTTGAGCCAGCCGTTCAGGCTGCCGCGCCGGCCGATCTTGGCCATGTCGCCGATCAGCTCGACGCTGGTTGGTTCGCCGACGATGCAGGCGTCGAGCCGCTCGCCCTCAGCCAGCACCCAGTCCAGCATCTTGCGGGTGCCGTTGATCGAGGGGCCTTCCTCGTCCGCGGTGATCAGCAAGGACAGCGAGCCTCTCGGCTGCACTTCCTCCAGCAGGCGGGAGAGAGCGGCGACATAGGCGGCAATCGCTCCCTTCATGTCGACCGCGCCGCGCCCGATCAGCCAGCCGTCCTGTACCGCACCGGCGAAGGGATCGACGCTCCAGAGCGCGCCATCGCCCGGCGGCACCACGTCGGTATGGCCGGCGTAGCAGAGGTTGGGCCCTTGCGTGCCCAGCCGGGCGTAGAGGTTGTCCACCGGCTCGGTCCCCGCCGCCTCGAAGATCCGCCGGCTGCAGCGGAAGCCCAGGCCCTCCAGGGTTCGCTGCAGCAGGTCGAGCGCGCCGCCCTCCGTCGGGGTGACGGACCGGCAGCGGATCAGTTCTTGCGCGAAGGCGACGGGGTCGATGCGGCTGGACATGGTCCCGGCGCTCAGTCGCGCAGTAGGTCGTTGATCGAGGTCTTGGCGCGGGTGCCCTCGTCGACGCGCTTGATGATGACCGCGCAGTAGAGGCCGGGGCCGGGGCTGCCGTCGGGCAGCGGCTTGCCGGGCAGGGTGCCGGGCACCACCACCGAGTAGGCCGGCACGCGGCCACGGTAGATGGTGCCGGTCTCGCGATCGATGATCTTGGTCGAGGCGCCGATGAAGACGCCCATGGAGAGCACCGAGCCCTCCTCGACCAGCACGCCCTCGACCACCTCGGAGCGGGCGCCGATGAAGCAGTTGTCCTCGATCACCACCGGTCCGGCCTGCAGCGGCTCCAGCACGCCGCCGATGCCGGCACCGCCGGAGATGTGGCAGTTCTTGCCGATCTGCGCGCAGGAGCCGACCGTGGCCCAGGTATCAACCATGGTGCCCTTGTCGACATAGGCGCCGAGGTTCACGAAGCTGGGCATCAGCACCACGCCGGGCGCGATGTAGGCCGACTGGCGCACCACCGCGTTGGGCACGGCGCGGAAGCCGGCCGAGCGGAAGCGGTTCTCGCCCCAGCCGGCGAACTTGGAATCCACCTTGTCCCACCAGGGGCTGTTCTCGCCGGGGCCGCCGGGAATGGGCTTCATGTCGTTCAGGCGGAAGGACAGCAGGACCGCCATCTTCAGCCACTGATTGACCTGCCAGGCTCCGTCGCGCTTCTCGGCCACGCGCAGTTCGCCGGCATCCAGTCCGGCCAGCGCGGTCTCCACCGCCTCGCGGGTCGCGCCCTGGGTCGAGGGCGAGATGCCGTCGCGCGCGTCCCATGCCGCCAAGATGCTCTTTTCCAACGCGGCCTTGTCCATCGGGCCCCTCCTCAACTCGTCTCGGGTTCAGCTTTCCAGCGGCTTGCGGTGCACCAGGGTGCCCAGGCCGTGCTCGGTGAAGATTTCCAGCAGCATGGAGTGCGGCACGCGTCCGTCCAGGATCACGGCGGCATCGACGCCGTTCTCTACGGCGTAGACGCAGGTCTCCAGCTTGGGGATCATGCCGCCGGAGATGACGCCCTGCTCGCGCAGGCGCGCGATCTGGGCCACGTCCAGGTCGGAGATCACGTTCTTGTCCTGGTCCATCACGCCGACCACATCGGTCAGCAGCAGCAGCCGCGAGGCACCAACTGCAGCGGCGATGGCGCCGGCGGCGGTGTCGGCGTTGATGTTAAAGGTCTCGCCGGCGCTGCCGACCCCGATCGGGGCGATCACCGGGATCATGCCGGAGTGCTCCAGGCCTGCCAGGATGTGTGGGTCGATGGTCTTGGGCTCGCCGACGAAGCCGAGATCCAGGATCTTCTCGATGTTGGAGTCGGGATCGCGCTGGGTGCGGCGCAGCTTGGTCGCCCGGATCAGCCGGCCGTCCTTACCGGAGATGCCGATGGCGGTGCCGCCGGCCTCGTTGATGGCGGTGACGATCTGCTTGTTGATGGAGCCGGCTAGCACCATCTCGACGATCTCCACCGTCTCCGCATCGGTGACGCGCAGGCCGTCGACGAACTGGCTCTTGACCGCCAGGCGGTCCAGCATCTGGCCGATCTGCGGGCCGCCGCCGTGCACCACGATCGGATTGATGCCGATCTGCTTCAGCAGCACGATGTCGCGCGCGAAGAGGCTGGCCAGTTCCGGGTTGCCCATGGCGTGGCCGCCGTACTTGATGACGAAGGTCTGGCCGGCGTAGCGGCGCATGTAGGGCAGGGCCTCGCTGATCACGCGGGCGGTACGCAGCCATGCCTTGGTATCGCTGATGTTCTTCTCTGCCATCGACCCGTCCCTCCCTTGAACCGCTCCTCGCGTGCCGGCGAGAGCTTAGTGTGCCGCGTCGCGCGGCGCCAGCGCAGCCAGTTCCTGGCGCAACTCCGCTATGCCCATATCCTTGGCCGAGGAGGTCAGCACCACGCGCGGGTGGGCGGCGCGAAAGCGGCTGGCCTGTGCCGCCACTTCCTGCAGCAGGGCTTCTCGTTCGGCGCCCTTGACCAGGTCGGCCTTGGTCAGCACCACCTGGTAGGGCCGGGCGGCCTCATCGAGGGCCTTCATCACCTCGCGGTCGCTCGGCTTCAGGCCGTGGCGGGCGTCGATCAGGACCAGCACCCGCTCCAGGTCCTTACGGCCGTGCAGGTAGCGCCGGGTGAGCTCGGTCCAGGCGTCAATCCGGGTCTTGGCTGCCTTGGCGTAGCCGTAGCCGGGCAGGTCGACCAGGACCAGGCGACGGCCGAGTTCGAAGAAGTTGATCTGCTGGGTGCGGCCGGGGGTGCGCGAGACCTTGGCCAGGGTGGTGCGCCCGGTCAGGGCGTTCACCAGGCTGGACTTGCCGACGTTGGAGCGGCCGACGAAGGCGACCTCCGGCCCCAGCGGCGGCGGTAGCTGCTTCTCGCTGGAGGCGCCGGCGACGAAGTCGCAGCTCTGCGCGAAGAGCCAGCGCGCGAACTCCGCGGCCTCGGGATCCTCTTCGGTCTCAGACATGGCGGTCAGCCTGCAGCCCGCACCGGGGTGCTTCCCCACGGCGCGGCGCAGTCCTCAATCCACTCGATTGGCGTCAGGCCCCACTCTGCGATCATGGCGACCCCGCATTACGAGCGCCGACGCTTCTTGGCGGCGGGGTTGCTGGAACGGCGCTGGCCGCTCTTCGAGGCGGAGCGCGACTTGGCTGCGGCAGCCTCCTTCTTCTCCGGCAGGGCCTTGGGCTCCGGCTCGGGCTCGGGCTCGTCCTTGTCGCCGGATCCATGGTGGTGTCCGAAGTGCATCGGCGGCAGCTTGCCGCCGATCGGGATACCCTGGCGGCGCATGATGATGATCTGCTGGGTCATCGAGAGCGTGTTGTTCCAGGCCCAGTAGATCACCAGGCCGGCCGCGAACTGGCCCAGCATGAAGGTGAAGACCACCGGCATCCAGGCGAAGATCTTGGCCTGCATCGGGTCGGTCGGCTGCGGGTTCAGACGGTACTGCAGGAACATGGTGCAGCCCATCAGCAGCGGCCAGACGCCCAGCGAGAAGAAGTGCAGGATGCCCAGGTTCGGCACGCTATAGGGCAGCAGGCCGAAGAGGTTCATCCAGGTGGTGGGATCGGGCGCGGAAAGGTCCTGGATCCAGCCGAAGAAGGGGGCGTGGCGCATCAGGATGGTGCCGTAGAGCACATTGTAGAGCGCGATGAAGATCGGGATCTGCACCAGCATCGGCAGACAGCCCGCCACCGGGTTGGCCCCTTCCTTCTTGTAGAGGCCCATCATCTCCTTCTGGAAGCGGACCTTGTCGTCCTTGTAGCGCTCCCGCAGCTCCAGCATCTTCGGCTGCAGCTTGCGCATCTTCGCCATCGACTTGTAGGCCTTGTTGGCGAGTGGGAACAGCAGGATGCGCACGCAGACCACCAGCAGCAGGATGGCCACGCCGAAGTTGCCGACCAGCCCGTAGAACCAGTTCAGCGCCAGGTAGATCGGCCGGGCCAGGAAGAAGATCCAGCCGTAGTCGACCGCCAGGTAGAACTTATCGATGCCGAGCGTGTCGTTGTAGTGGTCGATCAGGGAGGGCTCGCGCGCACCGGCGTAGAGGCGGAAGTTGTCTTCCTGCGTGGCGCCGGCGGCGACGTCGTAGGGGCTGTAGGTCGCCGAGGTCTGGTAGGTGTTCCCGCCGTTGACCGAGCTGTAGGAGAAGTGCGCGTCGAAATCGGCGCTCTGCTCCGGGATCAGCAGCACGGTCCAGTACTTGTCGAAGATGCCGAGCCAGCCGCCCTTGCTCTTCTCGGAGATGGTCCGTGTCGGGTTGGTGGCGGAGATCGGCGGGGCTTCCTCGACCGAGCTGTAGCTGACCTCCTCGTAGGTCTCGTTCAGGACCCCGACCAGGCCCTCGTGCACGATGAAGGTGTTGTCGCGGGTGACCGGGTAGCCGACGCGGTTGATCAGGCCGTAGGCGCGCACCTGGACGGGCTTGTCGCTGGAATTGATCACCCGCTGGGTCAGGGTGAACATGTAGTCCTTGTCCACCAGCACATCGATCTCGAAGCGCTGGCCCTGGCCGTTCTCCCAGTAGAGGGTCACCGGCTTGTCGGCGGTCAGCTTCTTGGCGTCGGTCTGCCACAGGGTATCGCCGTCGGGCACCACGGTGTCGTCGGTCGCGATCCAGCGCACGGCGGCGAAGTAGGGATACTCGCTGCCCCTAGGCGCCAGCAGCTCGATGTTCGGGCTCTCCTTGGAGACCTCGGTGTGGTAGTCCTTGAGCAGCAGGTCGTCCATCTTCGCGCCGCGCAGCGAGATGGACCCGCCCAGGCGCGCCGTATCGATCGGCAGGCGCGGGCTGGCGGTCAGCAGTTCCTCGCGGGTCTGCGGCTCCACCTTGGCGGCGCCGGCGACGCTGGGCACCGAGGCGCTGCTGTCGGCCGTCCCCGACTGCTCGGCTGCCTGCTGCTGCTCCTGCGGGCTGGGCGGCTGCGGGGTAGGCACGAAGAAGAACTGGAATCCCAGCACGATCGCGATCGACAGACCGATGGCCAGGATGAGGTTCTTTAGGTTCTGGTGATCCATGAAAGAGCCTTGCTGGTTCAGCCTTGTCGTTGCGTTGATCGGGTGTGGTGCAGCGAATCACCGGCTGCATGCCGCTCGCCGCGCGGCTCGGGTACCGGGTCGTATCCCGACCCGCCCCAGGGATGACAGCGAGCCAAGCGTCGCACGGCAAGCCAACTGCCCTTCACTGCCCCATGCCGCCGCAAGGCTTCTTCGGCGTAGCTGGAGCAGGTGGGCAGGAAGCGGCATTGCCGGCCGAGAAAGGGCGAGAGGAAGAGGCGATAGATCCAGATAGCGGCCAGCAGCGGCAGGATGGTTAGCCAGTGCAGCAGGCGAACGATCTGGTCTTCAACGCGCATCAGCCGGATTTGCCCTGGGAGCCTTGGTCTGGGTTGGGGAGCCGCTTGGACGCTTTAGCCCGCTCGCGGTTCACGCGATCGAGTGCAGTCAGCAGGTCGGCACGCAGGTCCGCGAAGTCACGATCCACTGTCGCCGGCCGACCGATCAGCACATAGTCAAGCCGAGCCCTTCCGTAAAGCGGCAGCACCTCGTTGGCCAGTGCTTTCAGCCGCCGGCGCGCACGATTTCGCGCGACTGCATTGCCGACCTTCTTGCTGGTCGTCAGACCCAATCGCGGCAGGATCGCCCGACCCTGGCCGTCCTGATCGACCTCGTCCCCGATGTCATCCCCCAAGTCGTCCCTGGGGGCGGCCTGCAGCACCAAGCCGGGCATCGCCCACTTGCGGCCGCGTCCGGCAACCCTGAGGAAGTCGGCGCGCGTCTTCAGATGGCTCAGGCGCTGCGCCATGCCCCTGGGATCGCCCGCTGGGATCGCCCCTGGGATCGGCCGGCCCTAGGCCGAGAGACGCTTGCGGCCCTGCGCCCGGCGCCGACGCAGAACGTTGCGGCCGCCGACCGTCGCTTTGCGTGCGCGGAAGCCGTGGCGGCGCTTGCGGACCACGACACTCGGTTGAAAGGTGCGCTTCACCTTGGACACTCCTAGGGTCAGAAATAGGCAATAGGGCGCCTGCGCAGAAAGTCGGCTGCAGCGCCCGCGAACCCGGCATATAAGGGGGCGAAGGGGCCACTGTCAATGACGGTGACCGCAGCCCTGCGCCGCTTCGTCGGGGCCGCCCGACCGGGGCCGTGGGCAGAGGGGTATGACCTTCGCATTTCCCCGTCAAGATCTGCTTTCAGGCGGGCGCTCCCGCAGCCATCACGGGCTTTTGACGCGGCGCGTGGTGCGGTGGCGGGCTGCGCGGGTCATCTATTGGGAGGAGCGGGGAGCCGCGGCGCGAAGCCGATATCGCAGCGGGCAGCCACCTCTGGGACGCGTCGCCGGGGAGCGTCGGGTCAGCGGCTGCCGCCGTAACAGGCCCTTGCACCGGCGCTCGCGGTGACGTCGTTATTGGATGGTGGGCAAGGATGGACGTGGCAGACATGCGAGAAGGCGGCGGAACCCAGAAGGGTCTGCAGGCACGAGGCGGACGCCGGCGATGGCTGCCCTTCGCCCTGCTGGTGCTGGCCAGTGCCGCCGCGCTGATCCTGCTCTATCTGGAGGGCGGGCTCTCCTTCGAGACCCTCTCGCGCCATAGCCAATGGCTGCGTGCCGAGGTCGATGCCAATCCGCTTCTCGCCGGCCTGCTGCTCTTCCTCCTCTATTGCATCGTCACCGCGCTGTCCCTGCCGGTCGCCACCTTGGTGACCGTGGCTGCCGGCTATCTCTTCGGCACCCTGGTGGCCTCGTTCTGGGTGGTGCTGGGCGCCACCCTGGGGTCGATCGTGGTCTTCCTGGCCGCCCGCGGTGCGCTGCACGACTGCCTGATGGCGCGCGCCGGCCCCTGGCTCAAGCGCATGGAGAAAGGCTTTCAGGAGGACGCGCTGAGCTACCTGCTGGTGCTGCGGCTGCTGCCGATCTTTCCCTTCTGGCTGGTCAACCTGGTGCCCGCACTGCTGGGCGTGAAGCTCTGGATCTACTGCTTGGGCACTGCGCTCGGCATCATTCCCGGCGTGCTGGTCTATGCCGCGGTGGGCAACGGCCTGGGGATGGTGCTGGCGCGCGGTGACGAGCCCGACCTCTCCGTCATCCTCGACCTTCGCGTGATCCTGCCGCTGGCGGGGCTGGCGGTCCTGGCCCTGCTGCCGGTAGCCTGGAAGCGCTGGCAGCGGCACCGCAAGGCCGACGCCTGAGAAGGACCTCCAGGGAACACAGATGTCTGACAGCAAGCAGAAGATCGAAGCCGACCTCTGCGTCATCGGCGCCGGCTCGGCCGGGCTGTCGGTGGCGGCCGGCGCCGCGCAGCTCGGCCTTCGGACGGTGCTGATCGAGCGCGGCGCGATGGGCGGCGACTGCCTGAACAGCGGCTGCGTGCCCTCCAAGGCACTGCTGGCGGCAGCCGATGCGGCGGTTGCCTGGCGCCGGGCCATGGCGCTGGGTCTGGAGGCGCAGCCTCCCAGGGTCGACTTCACCCGTGTCATGGCCCGGGTGAAGGCGGTGATCGCTGCCATCGCGCCGATGGATTCGCAGGAGCGCTACGAGGGCTTCGGCGTCACCGTGCTACGCGAGAGTGCCGCTTTCGTCTCCGCCGATCGGGTGGAGACCGAGACTCGCAGCATCACCGCGCGCCGTTTCGTGATCGCCACCGGCTCGCGGCCGCTGGTGCCGCCGATCCCCGGCCTGGAGGCGCTGCCCTACCTCACCAACGAGACGCTCTTCGACCTCAGCGAACTGCCGGAGCACCTCATCGTGCTGGGTGGCGGCCCGATCGGTTGCGAGATGGCACAGGCCTTCGCCAGGCTCGGCAGCCGCGTCACCCTGGTCGAGCGCGACCGGCTGCTGCCGCGCGCGGAGGCGGAGCAGGCGGCCCTGCTGGCCGAGCGGCTGGAGGCCGAGGGCGTGGTCGTGAAGTGCGGCTGGGAGGCCGAGAGCGCCGCCGCCGACGGCCCCGGCCTGCGCCTGGAGCTGCGCGGCGCCGAGGGCCGCGAGGCCCTGGCCGGCAGCCACCTGCTGGTCGCCGTCGGCCGCAAGCCGGACTACGAGGGCCTGGCGCCAGAGGCGGCGGGGATCGCGCTGGAGCGGGGCCGGCTCACGCTCGACCGGCGGCTGCGCACCAGCAACAAGCGGGTCTTCGCGGCCGGCGATGCGGCGGGTGGTGAGCAGTTCACCCACCTGGCCGGCGCCCATGCCACGGTACTGATCAAGAACATCGCCTTCCGCATGCCGGCCAAGGCCGACAGGCTGGTGGTGCCGCGGGTGACCTACACCGACCCGGAGCTGGCCCAGGTCGGCCTGACCGAGGCCGAGGCCCGTGCCGCTGGCCATGCGGTCAACCTGCTGCGCTGGTCCTTCGCTGACAACGACCGGGCCAAGGCGGAGGGCGTGACGGGCGGCTCCGTTAAGGTCGTGGTGACCCCCAAGGGCAAGATCCTCGGCGCCTCGATCCTTGGCCGCCACGCCGGGGAGCTGATTCAGCCCTGGGTGCTGGCGCTGGAACGCGGGCTGCCGATCGCGGCACTGGCCACCACCATGGTGCCCTATCCGACCCTGGGCGAGGTCTCCAAGCGGGCGGCCGGAAGCTACTACGCACCGAAACTCTTTTCCCGGCGTACGCGCGTCCTGGTCGCCTTGTTGAAACGTCTGGGTTAATAAGGTGCCGACTTCCTCTTTCCAGGTGTCGGTCTAGGCCGGCCCCGCAAAGCGAAGAACAGTCATGGCGATCAACCTGCCGAAGCCCTGGCAAAGCATGTCCGCGCGGCTCCTGCTGCTGACGCTGGGCTTCGTCATGCTTGCCGAGGTGCTGATCTTCGCGCCTTCGGTCGGCCGCTACTGGGAGAGCTGGCTGAACGAGCGCCTGGCCGCGGCGCACCTGGCCGTCCTCGGGCTAGCCGCCACCCCCAACCTGGTGATCAACCCGGAGCTGGAGGCGGAGCTGCTGGCCCATGTCGGCGCCTACTCGGTTTCGGTGCGGACCGACACCCACGGCAAGCTGATGCTGATGGCGGAGATGCCGCCTGACGACATCACCCAGACCGTGGACCTGCTGGATGCCGGTGCCTTCCAGTTGATTGGTTACGCCCTGACCGACCTGGTGAGCTACAACAACGAGATCATCCGGGTGATCGGCCGCTCGCCGGAGCATCCGGCCAGCACGGTCGAGGTGGTGCTAGACGACCTGCCGCTGAAGGACGACCTGCGCAGCTTCGGCCTCCGCATCTTCCTGCTGTCTCTGGTGATCTCCGCCATCACCGCCGGCCTGGTCTATCTCTCCCTGCATCTGCTGCTGGTCCGCCCGATGCGGCGCGTGACCGAGAGCATGCTCGCCTTTCAGGCCGATCCGGAGGGCAGCCCGGTTTACCGCGGCGCCGGCAGCCGCAGCGACGAGATCGGCCTGGCCGAGCACGCGCTGGAGGAGATGCAGGAGGGCCTGCGCGACGCGCTGCGCCAGAAGACCCGCCTGGCGGCGCTGGGCACTGCGGTGTCCAAGATCAACCACGATCTGCGCAACATCCTCTCGACCGCGCGCCTGGTCTCCGACTCCCTGGCCGACAGCGCCGACCCCCGGGTGCGCCGGATGGCACCGACCCTGATCCGCTCGATCGACCGTGCCGTTGATCTCTGCGAGCGCACCCTCACCTTCGCGCGCGGCGGCGAGATGGAGGTGCGGCCCAGTCGGGTCGCGGTGGCGGACCTGGTGGCGGAGGTCGGCGCCGGCCTGCCGGCGGTGCTCTCCGGGGCCGCGCAGTGGTCTGCGGAGGTGCCGCCGGCCTTCTCAGCCTTTGCCGACCGCGATCAGCTCTACCGGGCGCTGGCCAACATCGCCCGCAACGCGCTCGAGGCCGGCGCCACGCAGCTCCGGATCGAGGTGGTGGTGCGCCGTGAAGAGGGGCGCTGGTCGATCACCATCGCCGACAACGGCCCGGGTCTGGCGCCGCGTGCCGAGGCCAACCTCTTCCAGCCCTTCCGCGGCTCTGCCCGTGCCGGCGGCACCGGCCTCGGCCTCGCCATCGCGCGCGAGATCGTGGAGGCGCACGACGGCAGCATCGCGCTGCAGTCCAGCAGCGCCGAGGGCACGGTCTTCCGGATCGACCTGCCGCTGCGCGAGCCCGCGTCGCAGCCAGCAAAGGACATCCGGCTGGCAGGCGAGTAGGGTACCTGAAGCAGGATGACGTCAAATCGAAGCGATTTAACGTCTTAGTCCTGCCCTACAACTATGAAAGATTGAGCGGAATCACGCGATCAGGTGGACCACCTGACCGCGATTCGGGTCAGTCCAGTGCGATCGTGAGCGCCTTCAGGTAGGCGGTTTCCGGCAGGTGGGGATGCTGGGGATGGTCGGGGGCGGGGCCGCTCATTCGGACGATGCGGCCGCTGCGGCCGGCGTCCTGCAGGCCGCTCGCCACCGCAGCGGCGAAGGAGGGCGTGTCGGCGAGCTGCGAGCAGGAGGCGATGAAAAGCCAGCCCTCCGGCTCGGTCACCCCGGCGGCCAGGCGCGCCAGCTTGCGATAGCCCTTCAGCGCCTGGGTCAAGTCCTTGCGGGTCTTGGCGAAGGCCGGCGGGTCCACGATGGTGAGGCCGAAGCGCTCGCCCTCGCGGGCGAGTGCGGCCAGGCGGCCGAAAACCTCGGCCTTCTCGAAGCGGCAGGTCTCGGCCAGGCCGTTGGCCTCGGCGGCCCGTCGCGCCAGGTCCAGCGCCCCCTCCGAGCGGTCGAGGCCCAGTACGGAGGTGGCCCCGGCCTTGGCCGCGGTCACCGCGAAGCCGCCGGCATAGCAGTAGGCGTCCAGCACCCGTCGTCCGGCTGCGAAGCGGGCAGCCCAGGCGCGGTTCTCTCGCTGGTCATAGAACCAGCCGGTCTTCTGGCCGCCGCTGGGCCGGGCGAAGAAAGTCAGACCGTTCTCCAGGAGCGGCAGGGGATCGGCCGGCTGCCCGCGCAGCAGGCGCTCCCCGCCCGGCAGCCCCTCCTGCTGGCGCAACCCCGCCTCGTCGTTCAGCAGCAGAACCTTGGGCGCCAGAACCCGGTCCAGCGCCTCGATCAGCGGCTCCTTCAGGGCCTCCATGCCGGCGCAGTTGAGCTGCAGGACCAGCGCATCGCCGAAGCGGTCGACGATGGTCGAGGGCAGGCCGTCGGCCTCGGCATGGATCAGGCGATAGAAGGGATCCGGGTAGAGGGCCTGGCGGATCGCCAGCGCGCGCTCGACCCGCTTGGCGAAGAAGTCGGCGTCGATCGCCTGCCGCGAACTCGGGCTCAGCAGGCGCGCGGCGATCAGGCTCTGGCGGTTGAAGACGGCCGTGCCTTGCGCCTCGCCCGACGCGGTCACCAGGTGGACCAGTGCGCCGGCGGGCAAGGCACGCGCGGCCGCGTCCATCTCGATCTCGTTCGAGTAGACCCAAGGAACACCTTGTGCCAGACGCTTGTGGCGTCCGGGCAGCAGGGTGAGATGGGGAAGGTCCGGCGCCATGGCGGCAGGACCCTATGGCAGGCGGGCCGGCGGGTCCAGTCCGATCGTGTGAATCAGGCTGCCGGCTGCGGCGGCAGCAGCGACTTGGAAAGGCGCAGCGAATCGGTCGCCAGCCCGCAGCAGCGGAAGGCGCTGAGGCCGCGTTCCTCGCAGGGCTTGCCCTCAGCCAGGGGAAGCTGCAGCCGCAAGCCGGAGCAGTTCAGCCGCGCGGCCTCGACCTGCAGGTGTTGGTCCAGCAACTCGGCCACCATCTTGGCTCCGACCAGGTCCATGATGATCACGGGATCGGCCACCAGACAGCGCCGAAGCTGGATGTCCGGACGCACGCAGTAGGCGGCGAAGGCCAGCATGATGCCCCGGCTGTTCTCGACCGTGAGCAGGCCGCTTGACTCTTGCTGCAGATGATCGCGGAGGAAGCCTTCCCATTCTTCCAGCGAAAGCTGAGGCATTGCTGTCCTGGCCAGCGGATGGGCCAGTGGGAAGCGACTTTCGTCCAAGGAGCGCACGAGGAGGCCAGGTGCTGTACGAGGTAAAAGTCCCATCTTATCCTTCGCGTCGCAGACCGCTCGATGGGACAGGCTAAGGAGCCTGCGCCATCACGCGCTTTGATCTGGGTCAAATGCCGCGTAGATTGAGGGGGCGAGCGTTCTTGGAAGGCGCGAATACGATGGTTCAGACGGAGGGACGCAAAGACCGGCAGGGGCTGGTTGACCCCACTGCGATCCCGCAGGCTTGTGCGGCCTGTGGCGTGCGCTCCCTCACGGTCTGTGCGCCGCTCGATAACGCGGCCCTGGCGGCGGTGGACGCCATCGCAACGCGCCACACCTTCGAGCCCGGGCAGAACATCTTCGACGAAGGTGAGCCCTCGGAGCATCTCTTCAACGTGACCGAGGGGACGATCAAGATCTACAAGCTGCTGGCCGACGGTCGGCGGCAGGTGACCGGGTTCCTCTTCGCCGGCGACTTCCTGGGGCTAGCATCCGAATCGGCCTATGCCTATTCGGCGGAGACCATTACCCAGACCAAGGTCTGCCGATTCCGCCGCGGGCAGCTCGACGACCTGCTGCAGCGCTTCCCGCAGATGGAGCGCCGCCTGCTGGTGATCGCCGGGCACGAGCTGGCCGAGGCGCAGGAGCAGATGCTGCTGCTGGGACGCAAGACCGCCAAGGAGCGGATCGCCTCCTTCCTGCTGGTGCTGTCGCGGCGCGCCAAGCAGGCCGGACGCTCCGAGAATCCGGTCTCGGTGCCGATGAGCCGGACCGACATTGCCGATTACCTGGGCCTCACCACCGAGACGGTGAGCCGGACCTTCACCAAGCTGAAGACCGAGGGGCTGATCCAGCTCCAGCCCGGCAACATGGTGGCGCTAGCCGACCGCGAGGCGCTGGCGAGCATCGCCGAAACCGATTAGACCGGATCGCGATCAGGTGGAATCACTTGATCACGTGAATCCGCTCTGTTTTTCAAAGTTGTAGAGCAGGATTCAGACGGCAAATCGTTTCGATTTGACGTCATCCTGCTCTAGGTCGCAAGGCGTCGGCCGCGGCCTTGAACCGGCACCGCCGATCCCCATTTGCGGTATCGGAGGACGACCTCCCCCACTGTCGGGCAAAGCGTCGGGACGACCCGACCATGGAGAGTGCCATGGCTTGGGTCCTTTTGCTTGTCGCCGGACTTCTTGAAATCGTCTGGGCCTACGCGATGAAGGAATCGCAGGGCTTCACCCGCATCCTGCCGACCGCGATCATGGCGACGGCGATGGTCGGCTCCTTCGGCCTGCTGGCGCTGGCGATGCGGGAGCTGCCGCTCGGCACCGCCTACATGATTTGGACCGGCATCGGCGCGATCGGCGCCTTCGCGGTGGGCGTCGTCTTCCTCGGCGAGGCCATGACGTTCCAGCGCGTGGTCGCGGCGCTGCTCATCGTCGCCGGCATGGTGACGATGAAGCTGTCGTGAAGCCGCTGGGCTAAACCTCCAGCCACTCCTCGCGAACCGAGGGCGTGTCGCGCAGGTCCTGCGGCGTGCCCTCGAAGACGATGCGGCCATGGCCCATCACATAGACCCGCTGCGAGATGTCCAGCGCGATCGAGAGCTTCTGCTCGACTAGCAGGATGGCGATACCGCTGCGCGCGATCTCGGCGATCAGCTCGCCGACCTGGCGGACGATCAGCGGCGCCAGCCCCTCGGTCGGCTCGTCGATCATGATCAGCTCGGGATCGCCCATCATGGTCCGGCAGATGGTCAGCATCTGCTTCTCGCCGCCCGACAGCACACCGGCCGGGCTGTCGGCGCGTTCGCGCAGGTTGGGGAAGAGATCCAGCATGTAGTCGATGGTCCAGCGGCCGGGCTTGCGCATGTCCTTGATGCCGAGGATCAGGTTCTGCCGCACGGTCAGGTAGGGAAAGACGTCCCGGTTCTCCGGCACGTAGCCCAGGCCCAGCCGGGCGATCTTGTGGCTCGGCAGGCCGACGATCTCGCGCTCCTTGAAGCGGATCGAGCCCTGCGGCGGGACCTCGCCCATGACTGCCTTCACCAGGGTCGAGCGGCCGACGCCGTTGCGGCCGAGCAGGCTCACCACCTCGCCGCCGCCGACCTCCAGGTCGACGCCCTGGAGGATGTGGCTCTTGCCGTAGTAGGCGTGGAGATCGCTGACGGTCAGCATGCTAGATCGCCTCCTCGCCCAGATAGGCTTCGCGCACCTTGGGATTGCCGCGGATCTCTTCCGG
Organism: Rhodospirillaceae bacterium N.6G; assembly: GCA_046233115.1. Taxonomy (GTDB): domain Bacteria; phylum Pseudomonadota; class Alphaproteobacteria; order Kiloniellales; family JACOMY01; genus JACOMY01. The sequence continues at coordinate 160,438 of JBJXHM010000009.1, forward strand.
CGTGCCGCTGGCCACGATCTCGCCGTAGACCAGGACCGAGATGCGGTCGGCCAGGCCGAAGACCACGCCCATGTCGTGCTCCACGATCAGCAGGGTACGCCCCTCGGTCACCCGGCGGATCAGGTCGACCGCCCGGTCGGTCTCCGCGTGGCTCATGCCTGCCGTGGGTTCGTCCAGCAGCACCACCTCGGCGCCGCCGGCGATGGTGATGCCGATCTCCAGCGCGCGCTGGTCGGCGTAGGAGAGCTGGCCTGCCGGAATGTCGCGCGTGTGCTCCAGATGCAGCAATGCCAGCAGCTCGTCGCTGCGGCGGGTAACGTCGGCCAACCGCGAGGCCCAGCGCCAGAAGGTGTAGCGATAGCCCAATGACCAGAGCACCGCGCAGCGCAGGTTCTCGTAGACCGACATGTTCTGGAAGATGTTGGTCACCTGGAAGGAACGCGAGAGCCCCCGGCGGTTGATCTCGTAGGCGGGCAGGCCGGAGACGCGTTTGCCGCGCAGCAGGATCTCGCCGCCGGACGGCGGAAAGGCGCCGGAGATCAGGTTGAAGAGCGTTGACTTGCCGGCGCCGTTCGGGCCGATGACGGCATGGCGCTCGCCGGCCGCCACCTCCAGGTTCACGCCGCGGATGATCTGGGCCGGACCGAAGGACTTGGTCAGCCCGCGAAGGGTGAGCGCAGCGGTCATGGCGTCTCTCCGCGCAGGATGCGGCCCCAGCGTTTCGGTGCCTGGCGCAGGCCGAGCGCACCCAGCGCCAGCAGGACGGCCGCCAGCAGCCAGGACAGCGGGTCCGTGTGGCTGAGGCTGACGCCCAGGACCTCCATCGGATCGGACTGCTCGCGCCAGCGGAACACCAGTTCGACCACGACGATCAGCCCCAGGGTCATGGCGAGTGCGGAGAGCACGCCCAGCGCCCAGGTCGGTCCGACCTCACCCAGCTCGCCCCGCTTGATCGCCAGGCGCAGGCGCTCGACCATTCCGGCCAGGCCGCCCGGCGCGAACATCACGATCACCACGAAGAGGATGCCGATGTAGAACTGCCAGGCCTCGGTGTAGTCGGACAGCAGCGACTGCATGACGACGATCAGCAGGGCCCCCAGGATCGGTCCGTAGAAGGTGCCGATGCCGCCGATGAAGGCCATGATCAGCACCGCGCCGGAGACCACGGCGGAGAAGGTCTCGGGCGTCAGGATCTCGTAGTTCACCGCCGACATGCCGCCGGCTAGCCCAGCGAAGCCGCCGGCGATGATGAAGACGAGGTAGCGCACCCGCTGCGGGTCGAAGCCGATGAACTCGGCGCGCTGCGGATTGTCCCTGACCGCGTTGGAGAGCCGGCCCAGCGGCGTCTTGGTGAAGGCCCACATGGCCAAGGTGGCAAGGAAGGCCCAGAAGGCGATGAACCAGTAGACCTCGCCGATCGGGCCGAGCGAAAGGCCGAAGAGCTCCGGCCCGACCATGCGGTCGCCGGAGATGCCCTCCTCACCGCCGAAGATCGAGACGAACATCAGGCCGGCGGCGGCGATCAGCTCGCCTATCCCCAGCGAGATCATCGCGAAGGGCACGCCGGAGCGCCGGCAGGAGGGCCAGCCGATGACCGCCCCGGCCAGGAGCCCGACCGCGAAGCCGACCAGCGGCAGGCCGAAGACCGGAAAGTCGATCACCTCGGTCTCGATCAGGTTCATCACGTGAAGCGCGCCGTAGCCGCCGAAGCCGAAGTAGACGGCATGGCCAAAGGAGAGCATGCCGCCCTGGCCCAGCAGCATGTTGTAGGAGAGCGCGAAGACGAGCTGCGTGCCGATCGCGTTCATCACCGTCAGCGCCGTGCGCGATGGAAAGATCGAGGGCAGCACCGCCAGCAGGACGATGGCCAGCAGCCAGGGCAGCAGGGCGCGCAGGAAGGCGGTGGTGCTCACGATTCCCGTGCTCCCATGAGGCCACGCGGCCGGAAGATAAGGATCAAGACCAGCAGGATGAAGGGCAGCATCGGTGCGATCTGCGCCAGGGTGACGCCGGTGAGCTCGCCCTTGGGATCGACCTCGATCCCGACCAGTGCGAAGAGGTCGGCCAGCGAGGCATCAATGGCGATGGCAAAGGTCTGCAGCAAGCCGATCAGCAGCGAGGCCACGAAGGCACCGGTCAGCGATCCCATGCCGCCGACCACCACGACCACGAAGACGATCGGCCCCAGGGTGAAGGCCATCGCGGGCTCGGTCACCAGCAAGGCGCCGCCGATGACGCCGGCGAGGCCGGCCAGCGCGCAGCCGATGCCGAAGACCAGCATGAAGATCAGCGGCACGTTGTGACCCAGCTGCCCGACCATCTGCGGATGGGTCAGGGCCGCCTGGATCATCAGCCCGGCCCGCGTCTTCTTCAGCAGGAACCAGAGGCCGACGAACATCAGGCCGGCGACCACCATCATGAAGACCCGGAAGGCCGGATAGGTGGTGTCGAAGAGGGTGAAGATCGCCCAGTCAAGCGACTCGGGCACGCTGTAGGGCACCGGCAGCTTGCCCCAGATCAGCTTCACCGCCTCTTCGATCAGGTAGGCCAGCCCGAAGGTGAAGAGCAGCTCGGCGACATGGCCGTTGCCGTGCACCTTGCGCAGGCCATAGCGCTCGACCAGCGCGCCGATCAGCCCGACCAGCACCGGCGCCAGGAACAGTGCCGGCCAGAAGCCGACCCCGCTGGCGATGGTGTAGGCCAGGTAGGCGCCGATCATATAGAAACTGGCATGGGCGAAATTCAGCACCCCCATCATCGAGAAGATGAGGGTGAGTCCGCTGGACAGCATGAACAGCAGCAAGCCGTAGAGCAGCCCGTTCAATGCCGAGAAGACGATGACTTCCATCGCTTGCCCCGCGTCGGTTCCGAGCCGCCCGGCGACGGGTCCGCCGCCGGGCTGTCGGAAGGTCTATCTGGATGCTTAGCTGGGACGATCCATGACGCAGGTCGTCTCGGTCGCAGTGGCCGGCCCTTCGATCCGAGAGTCGGTCTTGAAGCCGAAGCCGCTGCCCTCGACGTCGCGGGGCGTGCCCTCGGAGAAGGTCGAGAGATAGAGCGGCTGGATCAGCTGGTGGTTGTCGGACCGCATGGTGACCGTGCCCAGCTCGGTTTCGTACTCCATGCCCTCGAATGCCTTGGCAAGGGCCTCGGGATCGCTGGAGCCGGCCTTTTCCGCCGCCTTCTGCAGCATCTCCATCAGGGTCTTGACCCGGTAGTAGTAGAGGTCGACCCCCTCCTTGGCCTCGAAGTCGTCGATCACCGCGTCCATCTGCGGGTTCTCGACGTTCTTGTGCCACTCGGTCACCTGCATGACGCGGCCGACCGCCGACTGGCCCATCGCCGTGGGAGTTCCGAGACCGCCGCCATAGTAGGTGAGGATCGGCACGTCGAGGCCGGCGTCGGCGGCAGCCTTGACCAGCAGCGTCATGTCGGTGCCCCAGTTGCCGGTGATCACCACATCGGCGCCCGAGGCCTTGATCTTGGCGATGTAGGGGCTGAAGTCCTTGACCTTGCCCAGGGGATGCAGCTCGTCGCCGACGATCTCCTTGTCCGGGCTCTTCTCCTTGATCATGCGGTTGGCGGCAGCCGCCACCGCCTTGCCGAAGGAGTAGTCCTGGCCGATGATGTAGACCTTCTTCAGGTCGTCGCGCGTCGCCAGCCAGTCGGTCAGCGCTTCCATCTTCATGTCGGCGTCGGCATCGAAGCGGAAGTGCCAGAAGCTGCAGCGGTCGTTGGTGAAGGCCGGGTCCACCGCCGCGTAGTTCAGGAACAGCACCGGATCGTCCGGGTTGCGCTTGTTGTGCTTGTTCACCGCATCGATGATCGCCGACGCGATGGAGGAGCCGTTGCCCTGGACGACGATCTGGATGCCCTCGTCGATCGCCTTTTGGAGCTGGATCAGGCTTTCTTTCGGATTGATCTTGTTGTCGAAGGCGACGACCTCGATCGTGTCGCCATTGAGACCGCCGTTCTCATTGAGCTTCTCGGCGAAGTACTCGAAGTGCTTCTTGCCGGCATCGCCCACATTGGCGAAGGCCCCGGACAGTGGGTCGATGTAGCCGATCTTGACCGTATCGGCCTGAACCCCGCCGCCGACGGCCAAAAGCGCGCCGATCGCCACAGCAGCCATCAAACTCTGCTTCAACATGCGAATCCTCCCAAGGTTTCTGTTTGATCGGTTCCCGCTGCCGTTACGGTCTATGCGGGAACCTCAAGTCTCGCCACTTCCCTAGTCTAGCTCCTATCCGGCGGTGGTGTGCAACCCTCTAACTGCCGGCAATCATGCGATTTCAAAGAGGCCGGCCGCTCCCATGCCGCCGCCCACGCACATGGTGATCACGGCGTACTTGACGCCGCGGCGCTTGCCCTCGATCAGCGCGGTTCCGACCAGTCGGGCGCCCGACATACCGTAGGGATGCCCCACCGCGATCGCGCCGCCGTTGACGTTAAAGCGCTCCGGATCGATGCCCAGCCGGTCGCGGCAGTAGAGTGCCTGGACGGCGAAGGCCTCGTTCAGCTCCCAGAGGCCGATGTCGTCCACCGTGAGGCCGTGCCGCTCCAGCAGCTTGGGCACGGCGAAGACCGGGCCGATGCCCATCTCGTCCGGCTCGCAGCCGGCGACCGCGATGCCGCGATAGATGCCCAAGGGCTGCAGGCCGCGCCGCTCTGCCTCCTTGGCCTCCATCAAGACCGAGGCCGAGGCGCCGTCGGAAAGCTGCGAGGCGTTGCCGGCGGTGATGTAGGCGCCGGCCTTCACCTGCTGCCCGTCCTTGAACACAGGCGCGAGGCTCGACAGGCCTTCCAGGGTTGTGCTCGGGCGGTTGCCCTCGTCGCGCTCCAGGGTGACAGCCTCGTCGCGGATCTCGCCGGTGGCCTTGTCCTGCACCTTTTTGATCGAGGGCAGCGGCACGATCTCGTCGTCGAGCAGGCCTGCCTGCTGGGCCGCGGCGACGCGCTGCTGCGAGGTGAGGGAAAACTCGTCCTGCGCCTCGCGGCTGATGCCATAGCGCGCGGCGACGATCTCTGCGGTCTCCAGCATCGACATGTAGATGGCCGGGCAGTGCTCGACCAGCCAGGGGTCGCGGAAGCGATAGAGGTTCTGCTTTTCGTTCTGTACCAGCGAGATCGACTCCAGGCCACCGCCGACGGTGACGGTCATGCCGTCGTCGATGATCTGCTTGGCCGCAGTCGCGATCGCCATCATGCCGGAGGCGCACTGGCGATCGACGCTCATGCCGGCGACCGAGGTCGGCAGGCCGGCGCGCACCGCCGCCTGGCGGGCGATGTTCATGTTGGTCGAGCCCTGCTGTAGGGCCGCCCCAAGGATCACGTCGTCGATCTCGGCCGGGTCGACCTTGGCGCGCTCCACGGCATGCTTGATCGCGTGCCCGCCCAGCGCCTGGGCCTGGGTGTCGTTGAAGGCACCGCGGTAGGCCTTGCCGATCGGCGTCCGTGCCGTTGAAACGATGACGGCTTCTCTCACGACTGCTCCTCCTTCATCACCGACAGGGCCAGCCACTCGGCGGCCAGGGCCGGCTTCTCTTCACCTTCGATTTCCACGGTGACGCCATAGCGGATCAGGACCTGCCGGGCCTGGCGCTCGCTCACCTCCAGCAGGCGGAAGCGCCCGCGCACCCGGCGGCCGGAACGCACCGGCGCCAGAAAGCGCATCTTCTCAAGCCCGTAGTTGATGCCCATGGCCCGGTCGGCCAGCTCCGGCAGGGCCGTGGCGCTCATCGGCGCCAGCAAGGCCAGGGTCAGGAAGCCGTGTGCGATGGTGCCGCCGAAGGGGGTCTCGGCGGCGGCGCGCTCGGGATCGACGTGGATGAACTGATGGTCGATGCCGACCTCGGCGAAGGCGTCGATCCGGGCCTGGTCGACCTCGATCCAGTCGGAGACGCCCAGCTCCTCACCGACGCGGTCCTTGAGCTGGGCGAGGGTGAGTTGTTCGCGGCCGGTCATGCTTTTGCCGTCGTGTCCGTCACTGCGGCGGTCAGCCAGTGTGCGACCAGGGCGGCACGGTCCTCACCCTCGACCTCCACCGTGACGCTGTGGCGGAACAGCAGCCGTCCCGGAGTCTTCTCGTTCATCTCCGCCAGGGTGAAGCGGGCGCGGATGCGCTGTCCGGCCTTCACCGGCACCAGCCAGCGGATCTTGTCCAGGCCGAAGTTGATCACCGGCGGATCGCCTTCCAGCAGCGGCACCGACAGCTCCGCCATGCGCACCAGCAGCGACAGCGTGAGGAAGCCGTGTGCGATGGTGCCGCCGAAGGGGCCGGCCTTGGCCGCGCGCTCGGGATCGACGTGGATGAACTGATGGTCCTCCGTCACCTCCGCGAAGGCGTCGATTCGATCCTGGTCGATCAGGAACCAGGGCGAGACGCCGATCGACTTGCCCACCAGGTCGCGCATCTCCTGCAGGGTGACGATGCGGCGCGAGGGGACTGCTTCGGTGACCGGCGACGACATGAAGGCGGCTTCTTTCGGGTGTTGCGCTTAGGTGGCCCCTTTTTGGCAGGCTTGGTATCGCCTTGTCCAGACATGCAGAACCCGTTTTCGCAGAGCGAACCGATTGGCGCCGGACCGAGGGCGGTTTAAGTTGTCCGCAGGAACGCAGTTCGGGACCCCTGCGCCGGCCGCCGGTGGTCCCACCAGGGAGGGAAGAGCACCATGCTTGAAGGCATGATGATGGATCGGCCGCTGTCGATCCCCGCCATCATCGACTACGCAGCGGACACCTACCCGGACGTCGAGGTGGTCTCGGCCCGGGTCGAGGGCGACCTGCACCGCTATGGCTACGCCGAGGCGCGCAAGCGGATCGCCCAGCTTGCCCACGCCCTGAAGGCCCTGGGGGTCGGTCCCGGCGACCGGGTGGCGACCCTGGCCTGGAACGGCTATCGCCATTTCGAGCTCTACTATGCCGCGGCCGGGATCGGGGCGGTCTGCCACACCATCAATCCCCGGCTGTTCGAAGGCCAGCTCGAGTACGTGGTGAACCATGCCAAGGACCGGGTGCTCTTCTTCGACACCACCTTCGCCCCGATCGTCGCCAAGATGCAGGCACGCTGGCACGGCGAGCTGCACTATGTCGCGCTCGCCGACGCCGAGCACATGCCGGAGTCCGACGACCTGCCGGACCTGCTCTGCTACGAGAGCCTGCTGTCCGGCCAGCGCCAGCATTTCGACTGGGTCGAGGTGGACGAGCGGGCCGGTGCCGGCCTCTGCTACACCTCCGGCACCACCGGCGATCCCAAGGGGGCGCTCTTCTCGCATCGCTCCACTGTACTGCATGCGCTGAGCTGCATCGTCACCGGGCTCAGGACCTTCACCGCCGGGGTCAAGACCCTGCCGGTCGTGCCGCTGTTCCACGTCAACGCCTGGGGCCTGCCCTATTCCCTGCCGCTCGCCGGCGGCAGCCTGGTCTTCCCCGGTCCGAAGCTGGACGGCCCCTCGCTCTTCGACCTGATGGAGAACGAGGGGGTCAACACCTCCTGGGGCGTGCCCACGGTCTGGATGGGCCTGCTGGCCGAGATGAAGGCGCGCGGACGGGCGCCGGCGGGCCTGGAGCTGGTGATGATCGGCGGCTCGGCGGCACCGCGCTCGATGATCGAGACCTTCGAGAAGGACTTCGGCATCGAGGTGCGCCACGGCTGGGGCATGACCGAGATGAGCCCGGTCGGCACCACCACCGTGCTCTCGCCGGCCATGCAGGCGGAGGATGCCGAGACCCGCATCGGCTACAAGGCCACGCAAGGGCGCCGCCTCTTCAACGTCGACATGAAGATCGTCGACGAGGACGGCAAAGCGCTGCCGCATGACGGCGTCACCAGCGGCGAGCTGCTGGTGCGCGGCCCCTTCATCGCCAAGGGCTACTTCGCCGACGAGGCGGCAACGGCGGCTTCGCTGGACCCGGAGGGCTGGTTTCGGACCGGCGACGTTGCCAAGATCACGCCGGACGGCTTCCTGCAGCTGGTCGACCGCACCAAGGACCTGGTGAAGTCCGGCGGCGAGTGGATCAGCTCGATCGACCTGGAGAACATCGCCCTGGGACATCCCGCCGTGGTGAACTGCGCTGTCATCGCCGTGCCACACCCCAAGTGGGACGAGCGCCCGCTGCTCTGCGTGGTGAAGGCGGTCGACCGCGAGGTGACCAAGGAGGAGATCCTGGCCTTCGTCGCCGAGCGGGTCGCCAAGTGGCAGGTGCCCGACGACGTGGTCTTCCTGGAGGCCCTGCCGCTCACCGCCACAGGCAAGATCTCCAAGCGCACGCTCCGGCACACGCTGGAGGGTTACACGCTGCCGGGGGTGGAGGGCTAGTGCGGGGTATGGTCATCGGTCCCGACACCAACAGCGATACCTTGCCGCGTCACTACGAGGAGATCGACTGACTGCTGCAGGCGGCCTTCGGAGGACCGGACGAGGCCCTGTTGGTGCGCCGTCTGCGCGCCGACGGCGGCATGTGGTTGGAGCGGATCAAGCCCTGGCGCGGCGTGATTGCGGGCTATGCTGCGCTCTCCCGGATGCGGGCGCCGGAGGGGTGGGCCTGTCTTGCGGCGCTGGCCGTTCTACCGCGTTTCCAAAACGCCGCCGAATCACCGAACGAGAGCGTGCGTGGTGCCTATGCAATCGGAACGCGGCTCACCAAAGAGCTTGTGTTCTGCGTAGAGGAGGTCTTTCCCGGTTGGCGCGCGAAGGGAAAGGATTTCCCCTCCACCATCGTCGTGCTGGGCAAGCCCAGCTTCTACGAGCGCGCCGGCTTCAGCCTGGTGCGCGCAGCGGCTGACTTCACCCTAACCGATCGGCCACACCCTGATCGCGCGGCCCGGCGACGACACTCCCGAAGAGACCCTGGTCTATCCGCCTGCCTTTGGGGCTTGAGGGCTTAGCGCCCGATCTCCCCGGCGAACTGCGTCAGCGAGGCGTCGAGCGCCTCGATGATCTCGTTGACCTGCTCGGCCGTGGTGATCATCGGCGGGCAGACCAGGAAGTGGTCTCCCTCGGTGCCGTCGCGGGTGCGCCGGGCATAGATGATCAGCCCCTTGTCGTAGGCGATGTCGACCAGGCGGCTGTAGGCGTTCAGCCCACGCGGCAGCGGCGCCATGCTGGCCCGGTCGGCGACCAGCTCGAAGGCCAGCAGCAGGCCCTTGCCGCGCACGTCGCCGATCAGCTCGTGACGCTGCATCAGGGCCGAGAGCCGGGACTTCAGCAGGGCGCCCATCTCCGCCGCGCGGCCGAGCAGGCCCTCCTGCTCGATCACCTCGATGACGGCGAGGCCGGCGGCCGAGGCCAGCGGGTTGCCGGCCGAGGTGAAGCCGTGCGCGAAGCCGCCGGCATCCATCACCGCGTCGACCAGGTCCTCGCGGGCGACCATCGCGCCCAGCGGCACGTAGCCGGCACCGAAGCCCTTGGACATGGTCATGATGTCGGGCACCACGTCCCAGTGCTCGGCGCCGAAGAAGCGGCCGGTGCGCCCGCCACCGCACATGACCTCGTCGTGGATCAGGAGCAGGCCGTAGCGGTCGCAGATCTCGCGGATCCGCGCCATGTAGCCCGGCGGCGGCACCAGTGCGCCGGTCGAGGCGCCGCCGATCGGCTCGACGATGAAGGCCAGCACGCTCTCCGGCCCTTCCTCCAGGATCTTGGCCTCCAGCATGTCGGCGTAGTGGCGGCCGGTCTCCGCGCTCTCGGGGTCGAGGCCATCCAGGTAGGCCCTCGGCGCCGGGATCTTCGGCATGGCCTGCATCATCGGCTCGAAGGGCGCGGTCAGCGGCGTGTAGCCGGTCAGCGCCAGCGCACCCAGGGTGCAGCCGTGATAGCTGGGGCTGCGCGAGATCACCTTCCAGCGGCTGCCCTGGCCGACCGCTAGCGCGTACTGCCGGGCGAGCTTGATCGCGCTCTCCACCGCCTCCGACCCGCCGGAGACCAGGAAGACCCGCTCCAGCCCCGCAGGTGCCAGGCTCGCGGTCTTGGCCGCCAGCCGCTCCGAGGCCTCGGTCTCGAAGTGCAGGCGATAGCCGAAGGTCGATCGTTCCATCTGCTTGCGCATGGCCTCCAGCACGACCGGGTGCGAGTGGCCGATGTTGGAGACCATGGCGCCGGAGGAGCCGTCCAGGTAGCGCTTGCCGTGGACGTCCCACATGTAGACGCCCTCGGCGCGGTCCAGCAGCGGCCGCGGGGAGCGGCTCTGGTAGAAGAGGTGCGAACGCGGGACCTCAGTCATCGAACACCTGCTGCAAGAAGGTTTTGGTGCGGGCTTCCCTGGGTGCGCGGAAGACCTGGGCGGGCGGCCCTTCCTCGGCGACCAGTCCGTCGGCCATGAAGATCACGTGGTCAGAGACGTCCTCGGCGAAGCGCAGGTCGTGGGTCACGATCAGCATGGTCATGTCTTCCTGCGCCAGGCCCTTCATCACCCGGTTGACCTCGCCGACCAGCTCGGGGTCCAGCGCCGAGGTCACCTCGTCGAACAGCATGACCTTTGGCGACATGGCGAGCGCCCGGGCAATGGCGACCCGCTGCTTCTGGCCGCCGGAGAGACGCGAGGGGAAGTAGTCCGCCCGCTCGGCCAGCCCGACCTTGGCCAGTAGTGCCTTGGCCTGCTCCACCGCCTGGGCCTTGCTCGCGCGGCCGAGCATGACCGGGGCCAGGGTCACGTTCTCGATCGCGGTCAGGTGCGGGAAGAGATTGAAGTGCTGGAACACCATGCCGATGTCCTGGCGCAGCCGGTTCAGGTGGCGCTCGCGGGCGCGGTGCGGCAGGACCTTGTTCACCAGGTCGCCGTCGAACCAGATCTCGCCCTCGGTCACCTCTTCGAGCTGGTTGATGGTGCGCAGCAGGGTGGACTTGCCGGAGCCGCTGGCGCCGATCAGCGCCACGATCTGGCCCGGCTGCACCTCCATGTCGATGCCCTTCAGGACTTGCACGTCGCCGAAGTTCTTCTTCAGGCCGCGGATGGAGATGATCGACTCGCTCATGGCTCGGGCCTAGCGGTAGCGGGCGGAGCGGTGCTCGGCGACGCGAACCACCTTCTCCAGCCCTAGGTTGAGGATGTAGTAGATCGCTGCGGCCGCGAGATAGAACTCGAAGGGCCGGAAGCTGTCGGAGATCGCGCGCTGGGCCGAGAGGGTCAGCTCCATGACGCCGATGACCGAGACCAGCGCACTCTCCTTCAGGAGCGCGATCATCATGTTGCCCAGCGCCGGGGTCACGTTGGCCACGGCCTGCGGCACGATGGTCTTGCGCAGCGTCTGCAGGTGGCTGAGGCCCAGGCTGCGCGAGGCCTCGTACTGGCCCTTGTCCACCGCCTGGATCGCCGAGCGGATGATGTCGGAGTTATAGACCGCAAAGTGCAGGCTGAGCGCGATCACCCCGGCGGTGAAGGCGTTGAGGTCCAGGCCGATCTGCACCAGGCCGAAGTAGATCAGGTAGAGCTGTAGTAGCAACGGCGTGCCCATGAAGAGCCAGACGAAGCCGGCTACCGGCCAGCGCAGCAAAGCATGGCGGCTGAGCAGCGACACGGCCATCAGGATGCCGACGGCCAAGCTGAAGAACATCGAGAGCGCGGTCAGCGCGATGGTCCAGAGCGTGCCGGCCAGCAGGATGTCGCTGTAGTCGGGGAGGATGGTGAAATCGAGGTTCATCGGCCGCTAGTCCAGCGCCACCCGGCGGTCGGCCCGGCGCACGCCCCAGGAGAAGAGGGTGCAGATCACCAGGTAGAAGACCGAGGCGAGGATGAACATCTCGAAGGGCTTGTAGGTCGAGGAGATGTAGCGGTGGGCGGTGTAGGAGAGCTCCACCACCGAGATGGTCGAGACCAGCGCCGAGCCCTTGATCAGCGCGATGGCGTTCACCCCCAGCGGGCGAACCATCAGGCGGGCGGCCTGCGGCAGGATGATCTTGCGCATCACCGCGGTCTGGCTAAGGCCGAGGCAGCGCCCGGCCTCCATCTGGCCGCGGTCGACCGAGACGATGGCGCCGCGGATCGATTCGCACATGTAGGCGCCGATGTTGACCCCGAGCCCGATCACGCCGGCCTCGAAGGGATCGAGCTGGATGCCGACCTGCGGGCCGCCGAAATAGAGCAGGAAGAGCTGGATCAGCGCCGGGGTGCCGCGGAACAGGCTGACGTAGGCCCTGGCCGGCCAGCGCAGGCTGCGGTAGCGCGAGACGCTGGCCAGCGCCGCGGCGAAGCCCAGCGCCAGGCCCAGCACGATGGCCAGCGCCGAGATCTCGACGGTGATCAAGGCGGCCTCGGCGAAGAAGGGCCAGACCCGTCCTATGAGCTCGAAATCCATCGGCGCCTCGGGGAGAGCGTGAGTGGCGGGAAGCTACCGGCTGGGGAAGCGAGGCTTCCCCTGCCGGTGTGCTTCAGGAGGGTTGGGCTAGCGGATGTCAGCGCCGACCCACTCGACGGCGATCTTCTCGTAGGTGCCGTCGGCCATCATCTCGTCCAGCGCCTTCTGCATAGCCGCCTTCAGCTCGGGATTGTCCTTGCGGATGGCGATGCCGATCTCGACGCTGCCGCCTTCCAGGTTCGGTAGGTCCATCATCTTGATCGGCTTGCCGGCGTCGATCGCCACCTTGCCGGGGATGGAGTCGATGATGAAGGCGTCGATGCGGCCGTGCTCCAGCTCCAGCATCAGCTCGGGCAGGCCCTTGTAGGTGCGGATGTCCCAGTCCATATCGGCCTGCGCGTTGGCCCACTTCTCGTGGGTCTCGCCCAGGGTCACGCCGATCTTCTTGCCCTTGAGGTCATCCAGCGTGGCGGCGCTGGAATCGGCCGGGATGAAGATGGCGCGGCCGCTGCGGTAGTAGGGACCGACGAAGTCGACCACCTTCTGGCGCTCTGGCGTGATCGTCATGGAGCCCACGATGGTGTCGTACTTGCCGGCCAGCAGGCCCGCCAGGATGCCATCCCAGGCGGTGGTGACGATGAGCGGCTCGACGCCGAGGCGCGTGGCGATCTCGCTGCCGATGGCGACGTCGAAGCCCACGACCTCGTTCTGGTCGTTGATCAGCGAGAAGGGCGGATAGGCGCCGGTCAGCGCGATCGACATCTCGCCCTTTTCCTTGATCTTCTCCAGGTCGTCGGCAAAGGCCGGGGCGCTCATGGCCATTCCGGCAACGGCAATACCGGCCAGGAGGCCGGTCACGGTCTTGAGCATCTGACGCTCCCTTCGTCTCTGGTCGCAGCACTCTGTCCCGCGCCTCGAGGGCCGGAACACAGCGGGAAGCGTCTCACGCGTGTAACCATTTTCGAAATAGATAGTGATAATGATGAGTATTCTTGATATGAATGGTAATGGCGACCGAAGAGAACGCGCGCGGCGCGGAAATCCTGCAGGCCGGGCGCGACTTCGACTGGAACCTGCTGCACACCTTCGTGGCCCTGGCCGAGGCGCGTAGCGTCACCGCCGCGGCGGAACGGCTGGGGCGCAAGCAGCCCAGTGTTTCCAATGCTTTACGCCGTCTGGAAGAGCAGCTTGGCAAGCGCCTGATCGAGCGTTCGCCCAGCAGCTTCCGCCTGACCGAGGCGGGGCGTCTGCTCTATCGCGAGGCCATCGACATCTACGGTTCTGTGGTGCGCCTCAAGACCCTGATGCGCGACGTGACCGACGAGGTGCGCGGCCACGTCCGCATCGCCATGGTGACCCATGCCGTCAGCCCGCTGTTCGACGACTGGCTGCTGGCCTTCCACAAGACTCATCCGATGGCGACCCTGACGCTGGACGTGATGGCCTCCATCGCCGCGGTGGGCGAGGTGATGGCGCGGCGCGCCTCGCTCGGCATTTGCATGGTGCACGAGCAGAACCCCAAGCTGGAGTATCGCTGTCTCTACCGCGAATACTTCGGCCTCTTCTGCGGGCCGGGGCATCCGCTCTACGGGCGCAAGGGCCTGGCGAAGAGCGATCTCAGGGGCCACTCCTCGATCAGCTTCCCGACCGACAGCCTGAACGACGTGCTGCGCCCGGTGGCGCTGCTGCGGGCCGAGGCCGGCCTGGACCAGCGCATCGTCGGCCGCTCGACCCATCTGGAGGAGGTGCGGCGCATGACCATCGCGGGCCTGGGGATCGGCGCCCTGCCCGTGCACGTGGTGGCGCGCGACGTCGCCGACGGGTTGCTGTGGCGCCTGCCGCCCTATGAGGACCCGCCGGAGCTGGAGGTCTTCCTCACCTGGAACCCGGCGGCCCGCACCAACCGCGCCGAGCAGGCCTTCCTCGCCGGCCTGGTCGAGCGCATCGAGCAGACCCCGATAGAGCGCCGCACCTACCGCTAGGCCGAGCTCTTCATTTCGTAGCCAGGTAGGGCATTGCTCGGGAACGAGAAAGCAGTGTTCTGCTCAGCCTCGCAGAGATAGGCAGTCGCGAGACAGGTGCCGCCACCAAGAACCACGACTGAAACGACCCCGTGCCGCAGGGTCCATGCCCGAAAAGGTCGGCAAGGTAATCAGTCGGGGGGAGCGGAGTCAGGCGCATTACCGCAGGGTTCAGTGTTGTAGAATCCGTGGTCTGTACCCGCCCCTCTGTCGGGGTGTTCGGTCGGGCTCTGGATTCCGCGGTTAAAGTCTTTGCCCCAAAGGCCGAACGCTCCGGATAGGGCCCCGGTGCCGCATTGGGCGTCGGGATTTGCGTTCTGCCGTATCTCGTTGTAGCGGTCCTCTCCGGGTTCCGAGTTGCCCTGTGCAACAGCAGCGGTCGAAAACGCGAGCGCGCCGGCCAGACCGATGATGGCGATGGCAGTTTTCATGTTTCCCCCCATGGTTGAGTTTTGTTTCGCACGGTCAGCGGCAGATAAAACTCCAGTGACTCTGATGTCACCCTCTATCGCCACTGACATTGCAGGAAAATGCTAGACGTTCAGTCGATTGTGGTCAATGGCGCTAGCGTTCTTACAGGAATTCCGGCGGTGGTTGTTAAATTTTCTAAGATACATCGCAGAGGGGTATTCTTCGCGCTACATGAGATGCACCCGTCGGTTCTAGGCCCGCGATAGGCGTAATCTGCGGGCGTGCCAGTCGGCGCTTCAGTCCAGCGTCCGCCGGTAAAGGGTTAGCGCTACGAACCTGATCACTAGCCCGCACTTTTCATTTTTTGTTTATGAGTCGACTGATCCGCCTTTTTTTCCGCCCCGATGGGGGCGGAAAAAGCCTATGGACCGCGAAGAGTGTTAGCCATGTAAGAGTGTTAGCCATGTAACGGGACTAAACTGTTACCCCTAGGGCCGGTTGCACAGGCCGGTGCCGCGAAAACGCTACAAGCTCTATGGGCAGCTCACATCGTGCGGGTGACGGTGCCCTCGATCGCCAGGGCGGCGGCGAGCACCGCCTCGTCCTGGCCGTGTGCGGCCGACAGCAGAAAGCCCACCGGCATGGCGTTGCGGTCGCGCCCGCAGGGCAGGGTGACGCCGCAGAAGTTCAGGAAGTTGCCCAGCGTGGTGTTGCGCAAGGTCAAGAGGTTGGTCTGCAGGTAGAGGTCGTCGTCCTCCAGCAGCGGCTCCAGTGGCGGCGCCACGTGGGCCACGGTCGGATAGGCCAGCATGCAGTCTGGTCCCAGCTCCGCCGCCATCTCGGCGACCAGGCGCGCGCGGGCCTCGTGGATGGCGATCAGGTTGGCGGCCGTCATGGTCTTGCCCATCAGCAGGCGCTGCACGATGCGCTGGTCGTAGGCCTCGATCTCCGGGCCGGCCAGGCGCTCGGCATGCACCGAGTAGGCTTCGGCGGAAATCAGGGTGCCGCGCTCGGCCGAGAGCTTCAGGAAGGCGTCGAACTGCGGGATGTTGCGCCGTTCGCTGGTCACCCCAATCTCGGCCAGGCGGAGCAGGGTGGCCTCGAAGGCGGCGATGACGTCGGGCTCGGCCTTGTCGAAGACCACGTTGTTGGGGACGATCAGGTGCAGGCCCTCGGCGCTGCGCCGGGTGAGGTCGGGGGCCAGCTTGCCGGTCATGGCGGCATCGACCAGGGCCGCGTCGAAGACCGAGTGGCAGAGCACGCCCAGGGTGTCGAGGCTGGCGGCCAGAGGGAAGACGCCGTCCATCGGATAGCGGCCGTGGCTCGACTTGTAGCCCACCAGGCCGTTGAAGGCGGCGGGAATGCGCACCGACCCGCCGGTGTCGCTGCCGATCGAGATTGGCGCCAGGCCGGCCGCCACCGCGGCACCCGAGCCGGAGGAGGAACCGCCGGGAATGCGCACCACGTCCTTGGCCTGCGGGTTGCGCGGGGTGCCGAAGTGCGGGTTGAGGCCGAGGCCGGAGTAGGCGAACTCGGTCATGTTGACCCGGCCGAGCGCCACCATGCCGGCCGCCTTCAGCCGCTCCACCACGGTCGCGTCGGCGGCCGCCGGTGGCTGGTCGGCCATCAGCTTGGAGCCCGCGGTGGTGACCTCGCCGGCCATGTCGAAGAGGTCCTTCCAGGCCAGCGGCACGCCGTCCAGCAGGCCGAGCGGCCCACCCGCGGCCAGGCGCTCGGCGGCGGCCTCGGCCTCGCCCCGCGCGCGCTCCGCCGTCAGCAGGGTGAAGACGGTCGCATCGTCGTAGCTCTCGATCGCCGCCAGCTTGGCCTCGGTCAGGCCGACCGGATCCAGCTTGCCCGCCAGCATCGCCGCCGCCAGGCCGAGCGCGGTTTCGGGAGCCGCCTTCCCATCAGTCGCCGTCCCATCAGGTCCTGTCGTGTCGGTCATGGTCTCCCCCCGACGCTGTGCGGCGGCCGGCTGGTCGCCCGCTGGTCAAACATGGTTTCGCCTGGTGCCGAGACCCTTGCCTAGACGGCTTGGCGGGTGTTGCGGCGCATGGCGCCGCACTTGCGCAGGCAGACCGCGTTGGCGCCGGCGATCCAGTCCTGCTCGTAGACGCTGGCGAAGGGCTCGTCGCGCATGATCTCCGACAGCGCGCGCTTGCGGATGTTGAAGGCCTCGCGGTCGTAGCCGGCGCGCTCGATCATCACGATCTCCTCGCGCGAGCCGGAGAGCCAGCAGCAGGGCGCGACGTAGCCGTCGGTGTTGATGTAGGCGCTGTTCTTGATCTGCGACTTGCAAAAGATGCCGTTGACCCCGGCCAGCGCCTTGGCGCGCATGCCGTCGGGGTCGGGCATGCCGGCCTGCTGGTCGGCTGCCGGCGGCAGGGTGGCGGCATGGGCGGCCGCGAACTGGGCGCTGGTATAGCTCGGCGGCTCCAGGTAGCGGATCTCGCCGCTGGGGGCCTGGTAGGCGAAGTGCTTCTTCTTGCCGAAGCGGATGGTGTCGATCAGCACGAACTTGCGGAAGCCCATGGCGCGGCTGAGGTTGCGCGCCTCCTCGGCCTGGTGCTCGTTGTGCTTGAACAGGATGAAGTGCCACTCCGCCACCGCACCGGTGG
Organism: Rhodospirillaceae bacterium N.6G; assembly: GCA_046233115.1. GTDB lineage: Bacteria > Pseudomonadota > Alphaproteobacteria > Kiloniellales > JACOMY01 > JACOMY01. The sequence goes on from JBJXHM010000009.1 coordinate 177,783, forward strand.
CCAGGTAGGCCTCGGCGTTGGCCATGATCTTGTCGAAGTAGGTGTTCACCCGGTAGAGGTGGTTGGTGTCGGCCAGACCGTCGACATGCAGCTCCACGAAGGAATCGTTGCGCTGCATCACCCGGCCGAGCTCGCGCCACCAGTCGGTCGAGCGCAGGCTGCCGTTGGTCGAGATCAGCACGCGCACGCCGCGCTGGGTCAGGTGATCGCAGACCTCCAGGCACTCGCTGGCGGCCAGCGCGTCGCCCAGCCCGCCGCCGAACTCCACCTCGTCGACCTGGGCGCAGAAGGCATCGTCGAAGTGCTCCTGGAAATCGGCCAGAGTCAGCTCGACCTTCTGCACCTTGTCATAGTTGGTGTGGCAGTGATCCATCGGCCTGACCCGCTGGCACATGGGACAGGCGGCGTTGCACTTGTCGGTCAGCTCGATGTGGAACCGATAGGGTCGGGCGGTGGTGAACATGGCCTGTCCTTCTTTCCCACTGGGGGCTGGCGTGGCTGCGCCCAACATGCGTTAGGGAAGGTGCCGCCGCAAGCTTGCCGTCAGCTATTGGCAACAGAGCGCGTCGCGCTCTGTCGCACCCGGCACCGGCCCGCACCCCCGCCCGGCCGCCCATTGCCATGATACTTCCGTGGGCGGCCGGGCGGTGGTGCAGGCCGGTGCCGAGAAAGCCGTCAGGCTTTAGCCAAGCGACTTCTGTCGCTTGTCGTCGCGGAGATCCAGCCAGCGGTACCAGTGCACCAGGGCCTTGATGAAGGGCTGGCGCAGGGAGTGGAAGGGGATCGGCTTGATCGGCGCGTTGGGCAGCGGCAGCTCGGAGAAGGGGGTGCCCAGCGCCCGCTTGGCGAGCTGGGCGCCGGTGGCGCTGGCCATGCCCACGCCGCGGCCGTTGAAGCCGAGCGCTGCGGTCACGCCGGGCGCCAGCTCGGCGAAGTGGGGCAGGTGCGAGGCGGTCATCGCCACCATGCCGCCCCAGTAGAAGTCGTAGGCGTCCTCCTCGATGTGCGGGAACATGCGGCGCAGCGCCCGCACCACGTTCTTGTAGTCCTCAGGCTTTTCAGACTCGTAGAATTCGCCGCGGCCGCCGACCACCAGGCGGCCGTAGGGATCCTTGCGGCAGTAGGTGAGCAGCCGGCGGGTGTCGGAGAGCGCATGGCCCTCGGGCATGATCGAGCCCAGCACGTTGTCGCTGAGCTTCCGGGTGGCGATCTGGTAGGAGAAGATCGGCACCACCGACTGCTTCAGCCCCGGCCAGAGATCGTCGGTATAGGCGTTGGTGCAGAGCAATACCTGGTCGGCCAGCACCGAGCCGCCGGGGGTGGAGACCCGCCACTTCGCACCCTCCTTGGCGATGCCGGTGGCCGGCGAGGCGCCGTGGATGCTGGCGCCGGTCTTGATCGCCGCATCGGCGATGCCGCGGGCATAGCCCAGCGGGTTCAGGCTGCCGCCGCGGTCGTCGGCCAGCACGGCCAGGTAGCCCTTGACGCCCGACAGGCGCTCGGCCTCCTCGCGGCCCAGGATCTTCACCGGGGCGCCGCGCGAGGCCCACTGTTGCGCCCGCGATTCGGCAGCCTTCAGCGCGGTGTCGTTGTGGATGCCGTGCAGCCAGCCGCCGCGCGTCGCGTCGCACTGGATGTCGTGCTTGGCGATCAGGTCGAAGACGAAGTCGGCGGTGCCGCCGGAGTAGCGCGCCATCGCCTCGCCCTTCTCGCGGCCGAAGCGCTTGATCAGCTGGTTGGGGTCGAGCTTGAAACCGGGGATCACCTGCCCGCCGTTGCGGCCCGAGGCGCCGAAGCCCGGCTCCGCCGTCTCCACCAGCACCACCCTGGTCCCGGCCTCCGCGAGGTGCAGTGCGGCCGAGAGGCCGGTGAAACCGCCGCCGACGACGCAGACATCGGCCTCGACGTTGCCCTGGAGCGGCGGGGTCTCGGGCGCCGGTCGTGCGGTGGCGGCCCAGAGGGAACGGGGCAGCGGTGGTCTGGTCATGGTCTCTCCGGATCTTTCGTCTGGCGCCGGCTCTCAGGGCACGGCAGGTTGTCATCATGACCAGCCAGAACCTAACGCGTCCAGAGGCCAGCTTCCTCGGCGCGCCCTTCGCCGCAGCCCCCGAGTCCGGCGGCCTCGCCGTCCTCGGCCATCCCTTCGACCACGGCACCGCGCTGCGGGTCGGCGCACGTCTCGGCCCCGCGGCGATCCGGGCCGCCACGGCCGAGCTTGGCCCCTATGATCCGGAAAGCGGGCTCGACCTGCGCGCGGCGCTCAAGCTGGTCGACCTCGGCGACACGGCGGTGACGCCGAGCCGGGTCCAGGAGTCCTTCGCGGTGATCGAGCGGGCGACGCGCGAAATCTACGAGGCTGGCGCACGGCCGCTCTCGATGGGTGGCGACGGCATGGTGAGTCTGCCGCAGCTCCGCGCCGCGGCGGCGCACTTCCCGGACCTGGTGACCCTGCACATCGACGCGCACAGCGACTGCTATCCGCTGGTCGAGGACACCACCGCGACCAGCTTCGCCCGCGCCGCCGAGGAGGGGCTGGTGGAGACTGCGGCCTCCTTCCACATCGGCTTGCGCGGCACCACCCGCCATCCCGAGGCCTGGGCCTATCCGCGCAAGCTGGGCTACCGGGTGATTCCGCTGCGTCAGCTCCGCGCCGAGGGTCTGGACGCCGTGATCGAGGAGGTGAAGACCACGGTCGGCGGCCGGCCGGTCTACCTCTGCTTCGACATGGATTTTCTCGATGCCTCGGTGACGCCGGGGGTCTGCAACCCGGTCTACGGCGGCGCCAGCGCGGCCGAGGCCTTGGACCTGGTGGCGGCCTTCGCCGGGCTCGACGTCGTCTGCTTCGACGTGAACACGGTGAGCCCGCCCCAGGACCTGGCCAACATGACGGCCCTGATGGCCGCCACGGTGATGGTGGAGTTCCTACTGTGGCGCAGCCGCTACGAGGCCGACATCGGGTAATAGCACGTGGGTCTTGAGAGCACCTGCTGGCCACCCTCTCCAGGTCGTCCTTCGGCTTGACCGAAGGACCTCTCTCCATTCAGGAGAGCAGCGGGTAGCGGTCCTCCCAGTTGGGATTCTGCGCTTCGATCAGCGCAATTTTCCAGGACCGCTTCCAGAGCTTGAGGCGCTTCTCGCGCCGAATGGCCTCGGTGATGCTGTCGAACTCTTCAGAGTAGACCAGCATCTTCAAGGCGTGTTGCTTGGTAAATCCATCTACCAGGCCTTCCCGATGTTCCCACGCTCGTCGCGCAATGTCGTTCGTCACGCCGATGTAAAGCGTGCCGTAGCTACGGCTTGTCATGATGTAGACGCAATACATGCAAGACACGAGCATGCGGAAAGTGGTCCTTCGGTCAAGCCGAAGGACGACGGTGAGCGTAAGATGTAGCGTACCTGCAGATCACAACCGGTGTGAGCGGCGTATTCCTTCGGGTGTCTACGAGGCGGACATCAGGTAGTCGTAGGCCGAAAGCACGTGGGTCTTGAGGACGTGGAAGTAGTCCTCCACGGGCACGTTCTCGTCGCCTGAGCCCATGCCGGTGGGGAAGGGGCCGTAGACGTAGGCCGGGATGCCGGCATGGCGCCAGAGCCGCGCGTCGGTGCCGCCCAGGCTCACCACCGGGGTGGGGCGGAAGCCACGGAGCTGCTCCACATTGTTCTGGATGATCTCCACCATCTCGCCGTAGGGGTCGCAGTAGGAGGGCAGGCTGCAGTTGATCTCTTCCCAGCTCGCCTCCGGATAGGCCGAGGCGATGCGCTCGACCTCTGCCATCACCGTCTCCTTGGCGACGCCCACCGGCAGGCGGATGTCGGCCTCGAAGGTGCAGAGGCCGGGGATCATGTTGACCTTCAGCCCGCCGTTGATGGTGCCGATGTTCAGGGTCGCCTTGGGAATGATCTCGCCGGCGCCAGGACCCATCGCACGGTCCGAGGCCTCGATCGCCGCCGACTGCGCCCGCATCAGGTTGTCGGGCAGCTCGAAGACCATGTCCTCGACCGCCGCCAGGTCGTTGATCAGCTTGGCGGCGACGCGGGTCGCCGAGGCGGTGGAGTGGGTGTAGGCGCCGTGCCCGCCCTTGGTGCTGATGGTGAACTTGATCCAGACCGGCCCCTTCTCGCCGTAGCGGATCGAGAAGGGGCTGGAGGGCTCGCCGTTCAGGCAGCAGTCGCCCAGCACCTCCGGCTCGTGCTCCATCAGCCAGCGTGCGCCCCAGGGGCCGAAGTTCTCCTCGTCGGAGACGCAGGTGAGGGTCAGCTTGCCCTTGAGCTTGTCCTTCAGGCGGTGGAGCAGCGCGTAGGTCCAGATCGAGCTGGCGGTGCCGCACTTCATGTCGGCCGAGCCGCGGCCGTAGATCTTGTCGTCGACCACCTCGCCGCCCCAGGGCTCTTGGGTCCAGCCCTCGGCCTTGGGGTCGGCGCCGACCGGGAAGACGTCGATATGGCCGTTCAGCACCAGGTGCTTGCCGGCGGCTCCGCCCTCGAAGGTGCCGACCACGTTGGCCATGGTCGGCTGCGGGTCGACCAAGCGAAAGGGAACACCCTGGCGCTCCAGGAAGCCGGTGATGTGGGCCACGGCCTCGGTGGTGTCGCCCGGCGGGTTCGGGCTCTTGGCGCGGATGAAGTCCTGGAAGAAGGTCAGGATCTCGTCCCGTTCGGCCTCGATCCAGGCCAAGAGCTGCTCACGGTCACCCATCGGGTCTTAGGTCTCCTCTTGCGGACGGTACTGGGACTGACGCTCCTTGCCGAAGATCTGCGCCAGCACCAGCAGCAGGCAGGAGACGGCGATCAGCAGGGTCGAGATCGAGGCGATGGTCGGGTCGATCTCGTCGCGCAGCGCGTTGAACATGCGCCGGGTCAGGGTGGCGTTCTCGCCGCCGGAAATGAAGAGGGCCACCACCACCTCGTCGAGCGAGGTTAGGAAGGCCAGCAGCGCCCCGGAGATGATCGAGAAGCGGATTTGCGGCAGGGTGACGGTGAGGAAGGCCCTGAGCCTGGAAGCCCCTAACGAGCGCGCCACCAATTCCTGGTTCATGTCGTAGGTCTTGAGCCCGGCCGAGACCGTGATCAGGACGAAGGGCAGCGCCAGCATCGAGTGTGCCAAGACCAACCCGAGGATCGAGTTGTTGAGCCCCAGCCTGGCGTAGAGGAAGAAGACGCCGATCGCGATCAGGATCACCGGCACCATGATCGGCGTGGTGAGCGCCATCTGCAGAAGCTGCGCATAGCGCACGCCCGAGACGTGCAGGGCGTAGGCCGCTGCCGTGCCCACCGGCACAGCGAGGCAAGCGGTCAGGATGGCTGCCGTGAAGGAAATCCTGGTCGCGTCCATCCACTCGATGGAGAAGAGGTAGTTTTCGTACCAGCGCAGCCCGTAGGTCTCCGGCGGAAACTGCAGGAAGCGGGAATCCGAGAAGGACATGGGGATGACCAGCAGGCTGGGCGCCATCAGGAAGAACATCACCAGGCCGCAGAGGACATAGAGCCAGAGGCGCTGACCGTGGGTGATCTGGGTGTCGGAGGCCTGTCGGTTGAACCACTTCATTGCCGTTGCCCTCCTAGCGCCCGTAGATCTTATTGATGCCGAACAGGCGGTTGGCGAAATAGAGAATCAACAAGGTCACCAGCAGCAGGGCAACCCCGAGCGAGGAGGCCGCGCCCCAGTTGAAGTAGACCGCGACGTTGGTCTCGATCCGCATCGCCCACATCTGCACCCGTCCGCCGCCAAGCAGCACCGGGGTCACGTAGAAGCCGAGGCAGAGCACGAAGACCAGGGTGAAGCCGGCCGCCAGGCCCGGCAGCGAGAGCGGGAAGAAGACCTGCCAGAAGGCCTTGGAGGGCGAGGCGCCGCAGTTGGAGGCGGCCCGCATCAGGTCGGTGGGGATCGACTTCATCGCCGCATAGAGCGGTAGCACCATGAAGGGCAACATGATGTGGGTCATGCCGATCACCGTACCGGTCTGGTTGTGAACCAGCTTGAGCGGCGCATCGATCAGGCCCCAGTCCTGCAGCCAGGTGTTGATCAGGCCCTTGCGCTGCAGGATCACCAGCCAGGCGTAGGTGCGCACCAGCAGCGAGGTCCAGAAGGGGAGCAGCACGGCGATCATGCAGATACCCGCCGCACGCCGGGGAAGCTGGGTCAGGAAGTAGGCCAGCGGGTAGCCCAGCGCGATGCAGAGCCCGGTGACCAGGACGCCAACCTCGAAGGTGGTGGCGAAGGTCTTGATGTAGAGCGGGTCGAACAGGCGGTCGTAGTTCTCCCAGGTGAACTTGTCGTCCTTGTCGTAGAGCGACAGCCAGAAGAGCCAGCCGATCGGCAGGTAGAGGATGATGCCGAGCAGCAGGAAGGAGGGCGTGGTGAGGCCGAGCAGCTTGCGATGCTCTTGCTCGCCATCCTTGCGCAGGGCCTCTCGATTGGGCGCTTCCCGGTCGGTTTCCGCTTGGATGCGATCGGAGAGGGAGACGGTCATGGGCCAGCTCCTTTCGATCAGTCTGCGTTCGGGACGACGATGGTGTCCTCGGGGTGCAGGCCCAGGAAGATCGGTTCGCCTTCCTTCGGCATGCTGGCCAGGGTCTCGCGCCGAGTGGGCTGTCGGATCGCCATGGTCTGGCCGCTCTGCAGCCCGACGTAGAGCAGGAAGCTCTCGCCCTGGTAGACCATCTCCTTCACCTGGCCGCGGATCAGGTTTAGGCCCTGGCCGTCCTGTCCGTTGGTCAGAACCTCCAGCTTCTCGGGCCGCACCACCAGCAGGTTCTCGCCGCTGCCGGCGGACGAATCGTCCGGCAGCACCAGCGGCACGCCGTCCAGCAGGATCTGTCCGCCCTGGCTTGCGACCGGCAGGAAGGAGGACTCGCCGATGAAGTCGGCCACGAAGCGGTTCTGCGGCCGCTCGTAGAGATGCCCGGGTTTGTCGATCTGGGCGAAGCGGCCCTGGTTGATCACCGCCACCCGGTCCGACATGGTCAGCGCCTCGCGCTGGTCGTGGGTCACATAGACCGTGGTCATGCCCAGCCGCTCGTGCAGGTGGCGGATTTCTATCTGCATGGTCTCGCGCAGCTTCTTGTCGAGCGCTGAGAGCGGTTCGTCCATCAAGAGGATGCGCGGTTCGAAGACGATCGCGCGGGCGAGCGCTACGCGCTGCCGCTGGCCGCCGGAAAGCTGGTCGACGCGCCGCCCGGCGAGATGACCCAGTTCCACCAGGTCGAGGGCCTTCAGCACCCGCTCCTTCTGGTCCGCCTTCCCGACCTTTCTGAGGCGGAGCGGGTAGGCGACGTTGTGGAACACGTCCATGTGGGGGAAGAGGGCGTAGTTCTGGAAGACCATGCCGACGCCGCGCTTGTGCGGCGGGGTCAGCACCATCTCGTCCTCACCGAAGCGGACCGATCCGCTATCGGGGCGTACGAAGCCAGCCAGCACCATCAGCAGCGTGGTCTTGCCGGAACCGGAGGGGCCAAGGAGGGTTATGAACTCGCCGCTCTCGACCTCCAGGGAAACGTCGTCCAGGGCTTTGAAACTACCATAGGCCTTGGTCACGTTGCGGATGGACAATGGGAGCGAAAGATCAGTCGACATTGCGGCCTCATCGTAGGGAATCTAAGCAAGAAGGGCCGTCCGGGTCTGCCGGACGGCCCTCTCCCAATTGGGAAAATGCCTACTCGGCGATGAACAGGTCGAAACGCTCCTGCAGTTCGTCGTACTTGCCGTTCCACCACTGCGGGTCGAAGATCACCGAGACGGCGACGTTCTTCGGCGAAGAGGGCAGGGCCTCGGCCACGTCCGCATCGATGAGGCCGGTTTCGAAAGCCTTCAGGTTCACCGGCCCGTAGTTGATGTACTTCGGCAGGTTGGCCTGTGGGATCGGCTTCAGGAACTCGTTGATGGCCTTCATGGCCAGTTCCTTGTTCGGCGCACCCTTCGGCACCACCAGGCAGTCGAAGTCGAGCAGCGCGCCGTCCCAGGAGATCGCCGCCTTGGCACCCGCCTTGATGGCATTGCCGATGCGGCCGTTCCAGGCCCCGATCATCTCGACCTCGCCGTCGGTGACGAGCTGGGCGGACTGTGCGCCCGACTTCCACCACACCGCGACGTCGTCCTTGATGGTCTCCAGCTTCTTGAAGGCCCGGTCGACGTCGATCGGATAGACCTGCTCGTGCGGCACGCCGTCAGCCATCAGCGCGCTCTCGAGCACGTAGTAGGGCTTGCGATACATGGAGCGCGCACCCGGGAACTTCTCGGTGTCGTAGAAGTCAGCCCAGGTCTTCGGCGGCTCTGGATAGGCCTCGGTCGAGTAGCCCAGCACGGTCGAGAAGAAGATGATGCCGACCCAGTGGCTGTCGACCAGGTTGGCCGGTACGCCGTCGGTATTGATCACGTTGTAGTCCAAGGGCTCCAGCATGCCCTCTTCCTTCAACTGGACGCAGGAGTTGGAGCCCAACTCGACGACGTCCCAGGTCGGGCTGCCGGACTGCACCTGGGCACGCACGTCCTGCATGCCGTTGGTGGTGTCCTCCTTGATGGTGATGCCGAGGGCCTCGGCCGCAGGCTCGTAGAAAGCCTTGCGCTCGGCTTCCTGGAAGCTACCGCCCCAGGACACCGAGGTGATGCTGTCTTCGGCCACAGCCGCGCCGCCCCAGACGACGAGGGCGGCGGAAAAGACTCCGCCCAGCAGTTTACGTTTGGTCATGTACCGGTCTCCCAATCTGGTTGCCTAGCCTCTCGCCGACGGTTCGGTGTCAGTGGGGTTTCCCACGTTGCCGCCGGTCAGCCTCTTGTGATCACATATGTTCATCGACATGGTCCAGCGGATCAACCGTCTTTCGCGATTTCGATTGTCGCAACCGGGGGATCGGCGGGCCGCACCAGGGCTCAATCGGGTTGGGAGACAGGCTACATGGCATTGCATTTCGAGCGGGCGGAGTTCGAGGCCCGCATCGAGGCGGCACGTGCGAAACTCAGGGAAGCGGACCTCTCCGCGCTCCTCATTTTCGGACAGGAAAGCCACTATTATCTCACGGGTTTCGACACCAGCGGCTACGTGTTCTTCCAGTGCCTGGTGCTGACAGCTGACGACCAGCCGCTGACCCTGCTGACCCGCCGGCCCGACCTGGAACAGGCACGCATCACCTCGATCATCGAGGACATCCGCCTCTGGTACGATTCCGAAGGCAAGGACCCCAGCGAGGAGCTCTTCGCGATCCTGGAGGAGAAGGGTCTGAAGGGCAGCCGAATCGGCATCGAGCGCGACACCTTCGGCCTGCTGGCCCGGAACTACGACTATGTCCGCGACCGCCTGGCGGGCTGGTGCAGCCTGGAAGACGGCTCGATGATCGTGCGCAGCCTGCGCGTCACCAAGTCGCCGGCGGAGATCGTCTACGTGCGTCGCGCGGCAGAACTGGCCGACGATTCGCTGGAAGCCATGACCGCCGAGGCACGTCCAGGCGCCTTCGAGGGCAAGATCGCCGCGGCCGGTGCCGCCGCCATCCTGGCCGGTGGTGGCGATCCAGCCCCCTCCGGCCCGGTGCTGGGTTCGGCCGAACGGGCGCTGCTGGTGCGCGGCTCGACCGGCTTCCGCAACCTGGATCCGGTGGACCAGCTCACCCTGGAGTTCGCGGCCAGCTATCGCCGCTACAACGCCTGCCTCATGCGTACCTTGCCGATCGGCCGCGGCGACCCGCGCCAGGAGCGCATGTTCCACGTCACCTTCGATGCGCTGACGGCGATGACCGCGGCCGCCCAGGTCGGCCGGCCGCTGGGCGACATCGATGCCGCCCATCGCCGGGTCTTCGATGCCGCCGGTTTCGGCCACGCCCGCATGTCCGCCTGCGGCTACTCTCTGGGTGCTACCTATCGTCCATCCTGGATGGACGTGCCGCCGATGCTCTACCTCGGCAATCCCATGCCGGCGGCGACGGGAATGGTGCTCTTTCTACACGCAATCCTGGCTGACGCCGAGGCGGGTCTCGCCATGAGTCTGGGGCACACCATCCTGGTTACCGAAGCCGGACCCGAGGTCTTGAGCAGGCTCACGCCTGAATACAAGGCACTGACCTAGCACTCTTTCTACGTATTTCTCTGGCAAGGATCCGGAGCCTCGACGCGGCGGAAACGCCGCTCGGGTGGCTTTGGAGCCTGTCCGATAACCCTTTGCGTCGGGCCGTCGTCGGTTGCACACTGTCAACGGACGGGGGGAGAGACCGGGGAAGACGGCTGCCCTGTTGGCGACGGGAGGATGCTATGCGACGGACCTTCGCCCTGGTGCTTGCCGGCCTCTGGCTCGCGGCTGCGGCTGAAGCCGAGACGATCGGGCCCGACGCCATCGCCGATGCGGCGGGCGCGGTCGATCAGGATGCCATCATCGCCAATGCCGAGGACTCCCGGAACTGGCCGAGCTATGGCCTGAGCTACGCCGAGACCCGCTACAGCACCCTCGACCAGATCGATTCCGACAACGTGCAGCGCCTGGGCCTGGCCTGGTCCGCCACCATCGGCTCCAAGCGCGGCTTCGAGGCGACGCCGCTGGTGGTCGACGGCGTCATGTACGTGACCGGCCCTTGGTCCATCGTCTATGCCTTCGACGCGCAGACCGGCGAAGAGCTCTGGCGCTACGATCCCGAGGTTCCGGCCGACTATGCCGCCAAGGGCTGCTGCGACGTGGTCAACCGCGGCGTCGCGCTCTACGAGGGCAAGGTCTACCTCGGCGCCTTCGACGGCTATCTCCATGCCATCGACGCGGTGACCGGGGCACCGCTCTGGTCGGTCGACACGATCGAGAACCGCGCCCTGTCCTACACCATCACCGGCGCGCCGCGCGTCTACAACGGCAAGGTGATCATCGGTAACGCCGGCGATGCCTTCGGGGTGCGCGGCTACGTCAGCGCCTACGATGCCGAGACCGGTGCCCTCGTCTGGCGCTGGTACAGCGTTCCCGGCGATCCCGCCCAGCCGGTCGCGCAGCCCTCCCTGGTCGCGGCGGCCGAGACCTGGGATCCAGCCGGACGCTGGTGGGAGCTGGGCGGCGGTGGCGCCGTCTGGGACGCCATGGCCTTCGACCCGGAGCTGAACATCCTCTATATCGGCACCGGCACCGGCAGTCCCTGGGACCGGCACCATCGCAGCCCGGCCGGGGGCGACAACCTTTACATCTCCTCCATCGTGGCTCTTGACCCCGACAGCGGTCGCTATCTCTGGCACTATCAGACCACGCCGGGCGACAGCTGGGGCTATGGCGCCGCCGAGCAGATCGTGCTGGCCGACCTGGAGATCGACGGCGCGCCCCGCAAGGTGCTGCTGCAGGCCTCCAAGAACGGCTTCTTCTTCGTGATCGACCGTCTGGACGGCAGCTTCATCTCCGCCCGTCCCTTCGTCGAGATCAACTGGGCCGGCGGCTACGACCGCTCCGGACGTCCAATCGAGGTGCCGGAAGCCCGCTCCGAGACCGCGGCCTGGGAGGCCATTCCCAGCGCGCTGGGGGCTCATGGCTGGCAGCCCATGTCCTTCAACCGCGAGACCGGCCTGGTCTACATCCCGGTCCAGGGCATCCCGCTGACCCAGCAGAGCGACCCGGACTGGCGGGCGAACGCGCACGTTCCGGGCTCGATCATGTCGAACCTGGGCTGGAACCTGGGCTACCGGCTGAACAGCGTGCCGCCGCAAGCGGCCCCCTTCGGCCAGCTCCTGGCCTGGGATCCCGTCGCCGGGCGGGAGGTCTGGCATGTCGACTATGGCTCGCCCTGGAACGGCGGCACCCTGACCACCGCAGGCAATCTGGTGTTCCAGGGGACCGCCGACGGCCGCTTTCTCGCCTACGACGCCACCACAGGCGAGGCGCTGTGGGAGGTGCCGGTGGGCTCCGGCGTGGTGGCCGCCCCCATGACCTACGAGCTGGACGGACAGCAGTACGTGGCGATCGCAGTCGGTTGGGGCGGGCTCTACGGACAGCTTCAGCGTGCCACCGAGCGGCGCAATCCGGGCCGCATCTATGTCTTCGCCTTGGACGGCGATGCTGGCCTGCCGCCGGTGGTGGAACTGCTACCCAGCCGGCTGCTCCAGGGCGTGCCCTACGATCCGGAGGAGGTCGAGCCCGGCCGGGCGCTCTACGTTTCCAACTGTATCGCCTGCCACGGCGTTCCGGGTGCGAACAACGGCGGCAACGTCCCAAACCTCGGCTATTCCGACCCGGACACGATCGCGTCGCTGGCCGAGGTCGTGCTGAGCCCGGCGCTAGAGAGCGAGGGCATGCCGGACTTCACCGGCTTGCTCACGCCCGAGCAGGTGACTGAGATCGCCGCCTACGTGCAGGCGATGGCCGACTTCCTGCGCGACAGCAAACGACAGCAGTGACGAACAGGCCGGGCGCCGGCCCGGCAAGAAAGCGGGAGGAACGAGACATGGACGAACGGGCACGAGGAGACGCGGTGCGGACCGCCGAGCGGGGGGCCGATCTGATCGATAACGCTCTGCTGAACAAGGCCACGGCCTTCAGCGCGGAGGAGCGGGCGCGCTTCGGGCTGGAGGGGCTGTTGCCGCCGCACATCGAGACCCTGGAGCTGCAAGCCGAGCGGGCCTACGAGGCCTACAGCCGCAAGCAGGACGACCTGGAACGCCACATCTACCTGCGTGCGCTGCAGGACACCAACGAGGTGCTGTTCTACCGCTTGGTGTCGGACCATCTGGCGGAGATGATGCCGATCATCTACACGCCCGTGGTCGGCGCCGCTTGCCAGCAGTTCAGCGAGATCTATCGGCGCCCGCGCGGCCTCTTCATCTCCTACCCCGAACGCGACCGGATCGACGCCATCCTGGCCAACGCCCCGATCGAAGAGGTCGAGGTCATCGTGGTGACCGACGGCGAGCGCATCCTGGGCTTGGGCGACCAGGGGGCCGGCGGCATGGGCATTCCCATCGGCAAGCTCTCGCTCTACACCGCCTGCGGCGGGATCGACCCCAGCACCACCCTGCCGATCCTGCTGGACGTCGGCACCAACAATGCCGAGCGCCTGGCCGACCCGCTCTACATCGGCTGGCGCAATGAGCGGGTGACCGGCCAGGACTACGACGACTTCCTCGACCTCTTCGTGCAGGCGGTGAAGCGGCGCTGGCCCAAGGTGCTGCTGCAGTTCGAGGACTTCGCCCAGAAGCACGCCTCGCCCTTGCTGAAGCGCTACCGCGATCAGCTCTGCACCTTCAACGACGATATCCAGGGCACGGCCGCGGTCGCCGTGGGCACCCTGCTGGCCGCGGTCAAGGCCGCCGGCACCGCGCTGCAGGACCAGCGGGTGGTGCTCTTCGGCGCCGGCTCGGCCGGCTGCGGCATCGCCGAGCAGATGGTGCGGTCGATGATGGCCGCGGGACTGAGTGAGAGCGAGGCGCGGGGACGCTTCTACATGATCGACCGTCCGGGCCTCCTGACCGACCAGACCCCGGACCTGCTGCCCTTCCAGACCACCCTGCTGCAGCCGCACGAGAAGGTCGCGTCCTGGGCCGGGCCGGACGGGCATATCGGCCTGCTGGAGGTGGTGTGCCAGGCCCGGCCGACGGTGCTGGTCGGCGTATCGGGACAGCCCGGCACCTTCACCCAGGAGATCGTGCAGGCGATGGCCGCCGAGGCGGAGCGGCCGATCATCTTCCCGCTCTCCAACCCCACCTCGCGGATCGAGGCGCAGCCCTCCGACCTGATCGCCTGGACCGAGGGGCGCGCGCTGATCGCCACCGGCAGCCCCTTCGAGCCGGTCTCCTACGGCGGCCAGAGCTATCCCATCGCCCAGTGCAACAACTCCTATATCTTCCCGGGCATGGGGCTCGGTATCCTGGGGGCCGGTGCCACCCGGGTTTCGGACGAGATGTTCAAGGCCGCCGCCGAGGCGCTCAGCAGCCAGGCGCCGATCCTGAAGGAGGGCGCGGGCGCCCTGCTGCCGCCGTTGTCGTCGGTGGCCGATACCGCGCTGGCGATCGCCCTGGCGGTGGCCAGGGCAGCCCAGGAGGGCGGCCTCGCCCCCGCGCGCAGCGAACAGGAGCTGGCCCAAGCCCTGCGGGACAAGTACTGGCATCCGGCCTATCCGGAGCTGATCGCAGCTGACGCCTAACCAAAAGAAAATACAGAGGAAACGCAGAGGGAGAGTGGGATGACCCTGGACATCATGACGGTGACGCCGGCCGGCGATAAGGAGAACTCGGCCTTCTTCAACGAGTACCGCCTGAAGATCTACGAGCGCCGCCGCCGGAGCGGTCTGGAGGACCTGCTGGGCCTCATGCGTGGGATTATCGTGCAGGTCGAGAGCGGTGACGGGCTGGCCTATCTCTGCGAACTGGTGCGCATGTCGCCCTACCGCCTGGACTGCGTCCGGCAGAACCAGACCCACCGGATTTTCTTCCTGCGCAGCCAGGCGCAGCAGCCGCGCATGATCGTGCTGGAGCCGCTGGCGGCCGACTATGTCGACGACACCACCCGCTTCAACCTGCTTTACCCGCGCGCACGCTCCAAGCCTAACGCCCGCTACATCGGCGAGCTGTTCCAGACCAAGGACCTGGCCGAGACCCAGAAAGTCCTGGAATCGCACGACATCCGCTTCCACACGCCGGAGGAGGAGGGCAACGCCTTCTTCGCCAACGCGCACTTCACCTTCAGCTATCCCTCCGACTTCACCGGCAACCGCATCGGCTATACGGCGCTGGACCTGAACGACGTGGAGGAGATCGGCGCCGGCCAGCCGATCGGCCTCAGCAGCGAGGAGCAGGGCGCGCTGGATGCGGCTGCGGCCGGGGTGGCGCACCTGGGCCTGGCCGACCTGGTGCTGGGTGCCGACCACATGGCGACCCGGATCCTGTCGGGCGAGCGCGAGGATGCGATCCTCGAGTTTCTGACCATGTCGAACTACTACTTCTGGGGCGCCTACAACATCGCCGACATGAACTCCTCGACCAACGTGAACCGCAACCCGCACGTCAGCGACGAGAAGCAGTCTCCGGCCAAGGTCTTCACCGCGAACAACACGCCTTCCTTCGTCAATTCCTTCGAGGGCTTGCCGATGCCGACCGAGACCTTCGTGCGCAACTTCGGCCGGCGCATGCACCACATCGCCTACGAGGTGCTGGACGGCGACCATGCCAGCGGTCAGAAGAACATCGACTACGTGGTCGAGCAGTTGAAGGGCATGGGCGTCGCCTTCCTGGCCCACGTCGTCGGCTCCTGCGGGGAAGAGCCCGACCTGAAGCAGATCTTCTCCAAGCACTCGGAGTTCTCCCTGCTGATCACCGAGTACGTGGAGCGCTGCCACGGCTATCAGGGCTTCTTCACCAAGCAGAACGTCGCCGCGCTGACCGAAGCCGCCGGACTGGACGAACGCCTGGAGCATGGCCACGTCTTCGACTGACGGCCTGATCCGCTCCGGACACTGAAACGCTCTGGCGCACGGCATTCTGTCGCCTTGCTGCCGGTCCTCTCGCATGCAGAATCCGCCCGGCTTGTCCGGCGGCCGGCGCATGATCCGGAGGTGCGGTCGCGGCCATTCAATCGGAAGAGGGCGCGATGGCGGAACAGGCGGACGGACAACACCCCTGGCAAGAACCCTGGCACGCGACCGAGGTCGAGGCGGCCTTTCGGCTGCTCGGATCCGGCGCCGAGGGCCTGAGCGCGGCTGAGGCCGAACGGCGGCTCGTCGAAGAGGGGCCGAACCGCCTGCCGGAGGGGCCGGGGCGCAGCGCCCTGCAGCGCTTCCTGCTGCAGTTCCACAACCTGCTGATCTACATCCTGCTGGCGGCCGCCCTGGTCTCCTTCGCGCTGGGCCATGTCCTCGACGCCCTGGTCATCCTGGGCGTGGTGCTGGCCAACGCGGCTATCGGCTTCGTACAGGAGGGCCGTGCCGAGCAGGCCCTGGCCGCGATCAAGGGGATGATCGACCCGCAGGCCTCAGTGGTGCGCGAGGGGCGCCGCCTGACCCTGCCGGCGGAGCAGATCGTACGCGGCGACCTGGTGTTGATCGAGGCCGGGGACCGGGTTCCAGCCGACCTGCGCCTCTTGAAGGCGCGCGCTCTGCGGCTCGACGAGGCCATCCTGACCGGGGAATCGGTGCCGGTGGAGAAGAGCACGCCGCCGGTGAAGTCCGAGGCCGCATTGGGCGATCGCAGCTCCATGGCCTATTCCGGCACCTTCGTCGCCGCCGGTCAGGGGGTCGGCGTGGCGGTCGGTACCGGCATCGGCACCGAGCTGGGGCGCATCTCCAAGCTGCTGGGCGCGGTCGAGACCCTGAAGACGCCGCTGGTGCAACAGATGGCCAGCTTCGCTCGCCAGCTCACCCTGGTGATCCTGGGCGCTTCTGCGCTGGCCTTCCTCTATGCCTGGCTGGTCGGCGGGGTGGCGCTGGACGAGGCCTTCATGGCGGTGGTGGGCCTGGCCGTCGCCGCCATCCCGGAAGGCCTGCCGGCGATCATGACCATCACCCTGGCGATCGGCGTGCAGCGCATGGCGGCGCGCCACGCGATCATCCGACGGCTGCCGGCGGTGGAGACCCTGGGCGCGGTCTCGGTCATCTGCTCGGACAAGACCGGGACCCTGACGCGCAACGAGATGGTGGCGCGCTCGCTCACCACCGCCGGAGACCGACTGGAGATCGCGGGCGTGGGTTACGAGCCTAAGGGGTGCTTCAGCGGCCGCGCCGGCCCGCTCGATCCGGCTGGCGACCTGGTGGCCATGGAACTGGTCCGGGCCGCCGCGCTCTGCAACGACGCCGAGGTCCGCCAGGCCTCCGGCACCTGGATCTGCGACGGCGACCCGATGGAGGGGGCGCTGGTCGCGCTGGCGGCCAAGGCCGGTGTCGAGGTCGCCGGGTTGCGCGCCGGCTATCACCGCCTGGACGAGATCCCCTTCGACGCCCAGCATCGCTTCATGGCGACCCTGCACGGCGGGGTGGAGGGTGGCGGCCTGATCCTGGTGAAGGGCGCGCCGGAGCGCGTCTTCGAGATGTGCGACCTGGAGCGCCATGCCGAGGGGGACCGGCCGCTCGACCGCACGGTCTGGCATGCCGCGGCCGAGGAACTGGCGGCTCGCGGTCAGAGGGTGCTGGCCTTCGCGGTGAAGCCCGCGTTGCCGGATCAGACGAGCCTGACCTTCCCGGACCTGGAGCGCGGGGCGATCCTGCTGGGCTGCGTCGGCTTCATCGACCCGCCGCGCGCCGAGGTGATCGAGGCCCTGAGCGAGTGCCGCGCGGCCGGCGTCCGCGTCGTCATGATCACCGGAGATCACGGCGTCACCGCCGGCGAGATCGCCCGCCAGCTCGGCCTGGCGGAGCATCCGCGGGTCTTGACCGGCAAGGCGCTGGAGGGGCTGGACGAGGCCGGCTTTCGCGAGGCGGTGCGCACCACCGACGTCTTCGCCAGGACCACGCCGGAGCACAAGCTGCGCCTGGTGGAGGCGCTGCAGGCCGAGGGGCTGACCGTGGCGATGACCGGCGATGGGGTGAACGACGCTCCGGCCCTGAAGCGCGCCGACGTCGGCGTCGCCATGGGCCGCAAGGGCACCGAGGCGGCCAAGCAGGCCTCGGAGATGGTGCTGGCCGACGACAACTTCTCCTCCATCGTCGCCGCGGTGCGGGAGGGGCGCACGGTCTACGACAACCTGATGAAGGGCATCGTCTGGACCCTGCCGACCAACGGCGGCGAGGCCATGACCATCCTGGCCGCACTGGCGCTGGGGCTGGCCCTGCCGGTGACCCCGGTGCAGATCCTCTGGGTCAACATGATCACCGCGGTGGCGCTGGGCCTCACCTTCGCCTTCGAGCCGACCGAGCCCGGCGCCATGCACCGTCCGCCGCGCCGGCGCGACCAGCCGATCCTGACCCTCTCGCTGGTCTGGCGGGTGGTCTTCGTCTCGCTGCTCTTCGTGGCCGGGACCTTTGGCGTCTTCGCCTGGGCCGAACAGCGCGGCCTGCCGCTGCAGGAGGGGCGGACCTTGGTGGTCAACACCCTGGTGGTGATGGAGGCCTTCTACCTCTTCTCGGTGCGCTACGTGCACGGCAGCTCGCTGACCTGGCGGGGCGTGGTGGGCACGCGCGCGGTGCTGCTGGGGGTAGGGGCCGTCACCCTGGCCCAGCTCGCCTTCACCTACCTGCCGCCCTTCCAGGCGGTCTTCGACACCCGTCCGGTCTCGCTCACCGACGGTCTGCTGGTGATCGCAGTCGGCATCGTCATGCTGCTGATCGTGGAACTTGAGAAAGCCCTGCGTTACCGCCTCGGCTTTGCCTAGGGCTGAAGGGCAGCCGTCCGAAATTGGGGGTTTACGAAGGGCCTCCACGACAATACCTCTGAACCAGCGTGACGTCGGCCGGTGCGGCCGACAATCGGATCAGGGTAGAGAGCGGCGATGAAGGCAGAGGTGTTTCAGCAGGTCGAAGACATCAAGCAGGCACTGGACCTGCTGAGGAGGCATCTTTGACTGGGACTCAGCGCTCAAGGAACTAGCGGTCCTGGAGGAGAAGGCCGCCGACCCTGACATCTGGAACGATCCCGCCCAGGCGCAGGAGGTGATGCGCAAGCGCAACGGCCTGCAGCGCCGGGTCGAGACCCAGCGCGAACTGGAAGGCCAGCTTGCCGACAGCCTGACCCTGCTGGAGCTGGGCGAGGCAGAGGAGGACGAGGAGAGCATCGCCGAGGCCGAGCGGGACATCTCGCGCCTGCAGGCACGCCTGGAGAAGGCGCAGCTCGAAAGCCTGCTGTCGGGCGAGGCCGACGCCAACAACTGCTATCTCGAGGTCAACGCCGGTGCCGGCGGCACCGAGGCCCAGGACTGGGCCGAGATCATGCTGCGCATGTACTCCCGCTGGGCCGAGCATCACGACTACAAGGTCGAGATGATGGAGGAGAGCGCGGGCGAAGAGGCCGGCATCAAGTCGGCCAGCATCCTGATCAAGGGCCACAACGCTTATGGCTGGCTGAAGGGCGAGGCCGGCGTGCACCGCCTGGTCCGCATTTCGCCCTTCGATTCGCAAGCGCGGCGCCACACCTCCTTCGCCTCGGTCTGGGTCTATCCCGAGGTCGAGGACGAGATCGAGATCGAGATCCTGGACAAAGACGTCCGGGTCGACACCTACCGTGCCTCGGGCGCCGGCGGCCAGCACGTGAACAAGACCGACTCGGCCGTCCGCCTGACCCATCTGCCGACCAACATCGTGGTGCAGTGCCAGTCGGAGCGCTCGCAGCACAAGAACCGGGCCAGTGCCTGGAAGATGCTGCGCGCCCGCCTCTACGAGCACGAGCTGCGCAAGCGCGAGGCGGAGGCGGAGGCGGAGGCCGCCGGCAAGACCGACATCGGCTGGGGCCACCAGATCCGCTCCTACGTGCTACAGCCCTACC
The DNA here is from genome assembly GCA_046233115.1 of Rhodospirillaceae bacterium N.6G. GTDB lineage: Bacteria > Pseudomonadota > Alphaproteobacteria > Kiloniellales > JACOMY01 > JACOMY01. Next base: position 197,125 of record JBJXHM010000009.1, read on the forward strand.
AGATGGTGAAGGACCTGCGCACCGGGGTGGAGAAGGGCAACGCCCAGGGTGTGCTGGACGGCGACCTGGACGACTTCCTGGAGGCCGCCCTGGCCGCCAAGCTGGGCGGCAAGCAGGCGGCCGAGGCGGCGAGCTGACGTGGCAGCCGATAACGGCTCTGCGAGCGGCGGCGCCTTCGCTTGACCGCCTCTCTGAAGCAGATTAATCGAGAGTCATGAAGGTCCTGCTCGCCCTCCTGATGGTTATCGCGCTCGCCGCCGCCCCGCTGGACGGCGAGTCGGTTGCCATGCAGGGCGATACTACAGCGGGCCATCATATGGGCCATGGCGGGCACCAGGGTGACGGCGACTGCGGCAGCGACGATTGCGGCAGTGCCGATCTGGCGATCTGCTGTGGCACGATCATGGGCTCCTGCACCGGAGCATCGGCCGACCTGCGCCAGCAGGAGACGTCCTTTGTTGTCGCTTGCAGTCGCATAGCCTTCACCTGGCAAGACCAGGTCTTGCGCGGGCTCCAGCCGGAAACCGAACTACCACCTCCTCGAGTCTAGGGGACTTCACCTGCGGCCCTGTTCGCCCTCGCGCTGACGAGGGCGTGGCCGCCGCCGTTCGATTCCCCCGACAGACGAGGACTCTCTCCATGAAGACGTTTTCTATGGGTCGCCTGCTGGCGGCGACCGCCCTTGCGCTTGCCCTGCCCACCCTCTCCTTCGCCGACAGCAGCGGCGGCCATCACATGCACGGCGCCGGTGCGCCCGGCAGTGCGGCAAAGGTCGACCGCACGGTCAGCGTGGTGCTGAAAGACAACTACTTCGAGCCCGAGACGATCCAAGTAGCGGCGGGCGAGACCGTCCGCTTCCGAGTCGAGAACAAGGGCGGCTTCCTGCACGAGTTCGCCATCGCGACCCCGGCGATGCACGAAGAGCATCAGCAGGAGATGCTGATGCTGATGGACCATGGCGTCCTGCAGCCGACGCACATCGACCACGAGGCCGCCAAGCTGATGCAGGCGAGCATGGGGCACGGCATGCACGACGGCGGCAACGCCCTGTTGCTGGAACCGGGGCAGTCCGGCGAGCTGATCTGGACCTTTCCGGAAAACGGCGATCTGGAGTTCGGCTGTACCGTGCCCGGTCACTACCAGGCCGGCATGGTCGGCAGCTTCATCCTGAACTGACCGCTTGAGCCGTGCCGCGGCCTGTTTCGGCAGGCCGCGGCCGCCATCTCCCATCAGCAAGGAAAGAGGCACATGACACGCTCTGGATTCCTCCGGGCCGGCGCTCTGAGCCTGGGCCTAGGCCTGGGCCTGGGCGCCGCATTGCAGCAGCCTGCGCAGGCCGACGAGTACCGCCTGAGCGTCGATCGCGTGACGATCGACAGCGGCGAATTCACCAAGACCGGCGTTGGTTTCAACGGCGCCTCGCCGGGCCCGGTCCTGCGCTTCCGCGAGGGCGAGGAGGTCGGGATTCACGTGACCAACAACCTCTCGGGGCCGACCTCGGTGCACTGGCACGGCCTGGTCCTGCCCTTTGAGCAGGACGGCGTTCCCGGCATCAGCTATCCGGGCATCGCGCCGGGCGAGACCTTCACCTACCGCTTTCCCATCCGTCAGGCCGGGACCTACTGGTTCCACAGCCACACAGACTTCCAGGAGCCGGACGGGGCCTACGGCGCGATCGTGATCGAGCCCAAGGACCCGGAGCCCTTCCGCTACGACCGCGACTACGTGGTCCAGCTCACCGACGCCCACCCCCATTCCGGCAACCGGATCTTCCGGAATCTCAAGATGTCGGCGGACTACTACAACCGCAAGCAGCGCACGCTCCTGGACTTCTTCAGTGATGCCGAGGAGAAGGGCTTGGGCGCCACCGTCTCCGACCGCATGGCCTGGGGCGACATGCGGATGATGCCGACCGATATCGAGGACCTGCAGGGCTTCGTGCCGCTGATCAATGGCAAGGGGCCGGAGCAGAACTGGACCGCTCTCTTCACGCCGGGAGAGCGGGTGCGCCTGCGCTTCATCAACTCCTCGGCCATGACCTACTTCGACATCCGCATCCCCGGCCTGAAGATGACGGTGGTGCAGGCCGACGGCAATAACGTCCAGCCGGTCGTGGTCGACGAGCTGCGCATCGCGGTGGCCGAGACCTACGACGTGATCGTCCGTCCCAAGGAGGACAAGGCCTACACCATCTTCGCCCAGTCGATGGGGCGTAGCGCCTATGCCCGCGGCACCCTGGCGCCGCGCCAGGGCATGAGCGCCGAGGTGCCGGCGCTCTCCGCCGATCCGCTGCTGACCATGGCTGACATGGGCATGGCGCACGGCGACCACGGCAGCATGGACCACGGCGCCATGGGTCAGGGAGCGGCCAGCCACGTCATGCCGGACGGTACCACCATGAGCGGCAGCGCGCATGGTGCGGCAGGCGGCAGCCACGTGATGCCGGATGGCAGCGTCATGCAGGGTAGCATGGACCAGGGCGGCACGGACCACAGCGCGCACGGGGGCGGCGGCCAACCGGCCGGCGACGGCTTCTACGCGCCCGGTAGCGGTCTCATCCCGCACGCGGCCGACGGCGGGAAGTTCCTCTCCTACGCCGATCTACGGGCACAGCGGCCGCTCTATGCGGAGCGGGCGCCGACCCGTGAGATCGAGCTGCGCCTCACCGGCAACATGGAGCGCTACATCTGGTCGGTGAACGGCGTGAAGTATGCCGACGCGGACCCGATTCGACTCAGCTACGGCGAGCGGGTGCGCTTCAAGTTCGTCAACGAGACGATGATGTCCCATCCCATGCACCTGCACGGCATGTGGTCGATCCTCGACAACGGCAGCGGCAAGTGGAACCCGATCAAGCATGTGGTCAGCGTGGCCCCGGGAACCACGGTCTACATGGAGACCGAGGTCGATGCGCCCGGCCAGTGGGCTTTCCACTGCCATCTCGCCTACCACGCCGAGGCTGGCATGTTCCGCAAGGTGGTGGTCGAGGGCGGGCCGGCCCCCTCCTCGGTCGGAGGGTGAGGCGATGCAGGGAGCCAAGATCGCCCTCGCCCCTGGTCTGCTCTGCCTGGCGCTCCTTGGCGTCGGCCAGGCGCGGGCCGAACCGCTGCTCTGGGGTTTCCAGGCGGAGCAGCTCGAATACCGGGTGAAGCCGGACGACAGTCTCTTCGCCTGGGACTTCGACGCCTTCGTCGGCAGCGACGAGGTCCGCTTCGTCTGGCGCAGCGAGGCGGAGTACGACATCAAGGACGGCGTCTTCGAGCGACTGGAGAACCAGGCGCGGGTCCAGGTCCCGATCTCCGACTTCTTCGATGCGGTCGGCGGTGTCCGGGTGGATACGCCAGAGGGACCCAACCAGGTCTTCGGCGTCTTCGGGATCCACGGCCTGGCGCCGCAGTGGTTCGAGGTCGACCTCGACCTCTTCGTCTCCAAGGATCCGGTCTTTCGCTTCGACGGCGAGTACGAACTGCTGATCACCAACCGGCTCATCCTGACGCCCAGCATCGAGTTCGACCTGCCCTTCACCGACGATCCCGACCGCGGCATCGCTTCGCTCGGGCCGCGGCTGGAGGCGGGCGCCAGGCTCAGCTATGACCTGGTGGACCGGCTGGTCTCGCCCTACGTCGGCGTGAACTACGAGCGGATCTTCGCCGGTACCGCCGACCTCGCCCGCTACGAAGGCGAGGACGTCGACGGCGTCTTCTTCGTGGTCGGCACGCGGGTCATGTTCTGATCGATTGCCCCGGCCGGTCCTCCGGCCGGGGCTCCTCCTTGCCTGCCACCGGCGAAGCGATCTAGGGTCCGGGACTCGGCGAGAGGAGGCTCGGAATGGAGTGGGAACTGGCACAGGTCAACATCGGCCGCCTGGTGGCACCGGAGGGGGATCCTCGGGTGCAGGACTTCTTCGTCAACCTGGACCGCATCAACGCGCTGGCCGATGCCACGCCGGGCTTCGTCTGGCGCCTGCAGACCGAGGCCGGCAACGCCACCGCCTTCCAGCCCACGGCCGACCCGCTGCTGATCGTCAACCTCTCGGTCTGGCGTGACGCCGACGCCCTCTTCGACTTCGTCTACCGCAGCCAGCACACCCCCGTGATGGCGCGCCGCCGCCAGTTCTTCGAGCGCTTCGACGGAGCCTACCAGGCGCTCTGGTGGGTACCGGCCGGCCACCGCCCGTCCATCGACGAGGCGCTCGCCAAGCTCTGGCACCTGGAGCGTTTCGGGCCGACCCAGTGGGCCTTCACCTTCAAGGCGCGCTTCCCCAGGCCGGGCGAGGCCGGCCAGCCGCTCGACATGCAGCCCGATCCCTGGTGCGTCGGACAGGCATGAGCCGCTGCAGGACGCAATCTGACGCAGAATACCCGCCGGATTTCAGGTTTTTTCCTCAGAGGAAGGCTTGTTAGGCTAAGAATCGAGGCGCGGCGGGGCTGATCCCGTCGCCGAGGCCCGATTTGCGCCGCCCGCGACGCCGGCTCCTGCGCTTCACGGGCGCCGGATCCGTCGAGGGGGAGCTTTCCATGTGGGACGAACGTAAGCCCGATCGTACGCACGAGATTGAGATCGAGGGCGGCTACAAGGTGGTGGTCGACGACTTCGGGTCCGGCGACAAGGTGCTGCTCTGCGTCAACGGCGGGCCGGGCCTGCCCTGCGACTACCTGCGGGCGCCACACGCCCCCTTCGCCGACCTGGGCTACCGGGTGCTGGCCTTCGACCAGCTCGGCTGCGGCCGCGCCGACAAGCCCAGCGACCCGGCGCTCTGGCGCATCGAGCGCTACGTCGAGGAGCTGGAGTGCGTGCGCCGCACGCTGGACCTCGGCAAGGTCAACCTGCTGGGCCACTCCTGGGGCGGCTGGCTGGGGATCGAGTACGCCATCACCTATCCCGAGAACCTGCAGACCCTGATCCTGGAGAACACCTGCGGGGACATGCCCCACCTGATCGGTGAGCTGAACCGCCTGCGCGCAGCGCTGGGGCCGGAGACCGTGGCGATGATGCAGCGCCACGAGGCCGAGGGCACCCTGGAGCATCCCGAGTACCAGGCCGCGATCACCCTGCTGAACTACCGCCACGTCTGCCGCCTGGACGACTGGCCGGCACCGGTGAACGCCTCGCTCGGGGATTGGAACATGGAGGTCTATGGCGCCATGCAGGGCCCCAACGAGTTCCTCTACATCGGCAATCTGAAGGACTGGCAGCGGCTGGACCGGATGCACGCAATCACCTGCCCGGCGCTGATCACGGTCGGCATGCACGACGAGCTGGGGCCGGCCTGCGCCATGCGGATGCAGCACGCCCTCCCCAACGCCGAGCTCAAGGTCTTCAAGAACTCCTCGCACATGCCCTTCTACGAGGAGCCGCTGGCCTACGATGCGGTGCTATCGGCCTTCCTCGCCGCCAACGCCTGACCGGAGAGGGCACGCTGCCATGTGGGACGACCGGCCGGCCGAGGAGACAATCGAGATCGAGATCGGGGGCGGGCACACGCTGGCCGCCTACAGCTGGGGCAAGGGCGAGGAGGTCCTGCTGCTGCTGAACGGCGGTCCGGGCCTGCCCTGCGACTACCTGGCGGCCCCGCACGCCTGGCTGGCGGACCGCGGCTACCGGGTGATCGCCTACGATCAGCTCGGCTGCGGCCACTCCGACAAGCCGGATGATCTCTCGCTCTGGACCGTCGGGCGCTACGTGCAGGAGCTGGAGCAGGTGGTGCAGGCGCTCGACCTGCCGAAGATGCACCTGCTCGGCCACTCCTGGGGCACCTTCCTTGCCAGCGACTACCTGCTGACCTTTCCCGGCCGGGCCAAGTCGCTGATCCTGGCCGACGGCGCCGGCGATATCCCCCACCTGGTCTCGGAGCTGAACCGCCTGCGCGCCGCGCTCGGGCCGGAGACGGTGGAGATGATGCAGCGCCGCGAGGCCGAGGGCAGCCTGACCCATCCGGAGTACGAGGCCGCGGTCACCCTGCTGAACTACCGCCATGTCTGCCGGCTGGACGACTGGCCGGCCTCGCTGATGCGCTCGCTCGACGACTGGAACATGGCGGTCTACGGCACCATGCAGGGGCCGAACGAGTTCACCTTCACCGGCAACTACAAGGACTGGTCGCGGCTGGCCGAGCTGCACCTGATCGCGGTGCCGGCCCTGGTTGTCTGCGGCCAGCACGACGAGCTGACGCCGGCCTGCTCCATGCGCATGCACCACGCGCTGCCGGACTCCTGCATCAAGGTCTTCCCGAACTCCTCGCACATGCCCTTCTACGAAGAGCCCGAGGCCTACTTCGAGACCCTGCTCGGCTTCCTCGATACAAATCGCGGCTAGGCGGGCGATGGGTCGTTTCAGGTTCGTCCTTACCCGTCCGCTGCAGACCATCCCGGTCCTGCTGGGGGTCAGCATCATCACCTTCGTGCTGGTGCGCTCGATCCCCGGCGATCCCGTCCGGGTGCTGCTGGGGCCGCGCGCCAAGCCCAGCATCATCGCCGCGGTGCGAGAGCAGTACGGACTGGATGAGCCGATCTTCCTGCAATACATCTACTTTCTCTACAACCTGCTGAAGGGGGAGATGGGGCGCTCCATCATCTACCGCGTGCCGGTGATGGACGTGATCGCCGAGCGGCTGGCGCCGACCCTCTTCCTGCTGGCCTTCGCACTGCTGCTCTCGATCCTGCTGGCGATGGGGCTCGCCATCGTCGCCGCGCGCAACCAGCGCCGCTGGCCGGACCACCTGGTGCGCATGTTCTGCACCGCCGGCCTGGGACTGCCGGCCTTCTGGCTCGGCATCATCTTCATCATGCTGTTCTCGGTGGCGCTGGGCTGGTTCCCGGTCTCGGGCTACGGCGAGGACTTCCTCGACCACCTGCACCACCTCTTCCTGCCCGCGCTCACCATCGCCGTGGCGTTGGCCCCGGTGCTGACCCGCAACCTGCGCGCTACCCTGATCGACCAGCTCCAGGCCGACTACGTCCAGGCCGGGCGCGCCAAGGGCCTGCGCGAGACCGCGCTCTTCTATCGTCACGTCCTGCCCAACTCGCTGGTGCCGACGGTGAACCTGCTGGGCGTGGCCTTCTCCTGGCTGATCGGCGGCACCGTGGTGGTGGAGACGGTCTTCTCCCTACCCGGCATGGGCCAGCTCATGGTCGCCTCGATCTTCTCGCGCGACTATCTGCTGGTGCAGGGCATCACGCTCTTCTTCGCGCTGGGCATCATCATCACCAACTTCCTGGTCGACGTGGTCAGCGTCGCCCTCGACCCGCGGATCGAGCTGTGAGCCTGGCGACCGGAAGCCTCCAGCGCCTCAGAGGCAGCCGAATCGGCGGGTTGCCGGTCACCCTGCTGCTCGGCATGGCGGTGACCGGCGGCTGGATCCTGCTGGCGCTGGCGGCCGACCTGATTGCGCCCTTCTCACCGATCGAGCAGGACATCTCCAACACCCTGCAGCCGCCGGGCGGGGACCACCTGCTCGGCACCGACAACTACGGCCGCGACATCCTCTCGCGCATCCTCTACGGCGCCCGCATCGACCTGCAGATCGGCCTCTTCGGCGTGCTCTTCCCCTTCCTCATCGGCAACGCCATCGGGCTTTTGGCCGGCTTCTTCGGCGGCCTGGTCGACACCGTGCTGATGCGGATCCTGGAGGTCACCATCGCCTTTCCCTTCTTCGTGCTGGTGATCGCCATCATCTCGATCCTGGGGCCGGGCCTGGTCTCGCTCTATATCGCGCTGGCGCTGGTCGGCTGGGTCTCCTATGCGCGGCTCACCCGCGGCCAGGTGCTGATTTTGAAGAAGAGCGACTTCGTCGGTGCGGCGCGGGTCCTTGGCTATTCCAACGGGCGCATCATGCTGCGCCACCTGCTGCCCAACGCGATCGCGCCGGCGCTGGTCTTCGCCATGACCGACATGGTGCTGGTGATCCTGCTGGGCGCCTCGCTCAGCTACCTGGGGCTGGGGGCGCAGCCGCCGGCGGCCGAATGGGGGGTGATGATCGCCGAGGGCCAGCAGTTCCTGGCCAGCGCCTGGTGGATCTGCCTCTTCCCTGGCCTCGCCATCGTGCTGCTGGGGCTCGGCCTCTCGCTCTCGGCCGACGGCCTGGCGCAGCTCCTGGGGACCAAGGAATGAGCGCGCCGCTGCTGCAGGTCCGCGGCCTCACCGTGGAATTCGCGGTCGAGCAGGACTGGCGTCCGGTGGTGATGGATGTCGACTTCGACCTCAGGGCCGGCGAGGTGCTGGGCATCGTCGGCGAGAGCGGATCGGGCAAGACAGTGACCAGCCGGGCGCTGATCTCGCTGCTGCCGGCCGGGGTCTCGCGCGTGCCCAGGGGCGAGGTGCTGCTGGAGGGCCAGGACCTGCTGCAGCTCTCCGAGCAAGCGCTGGCCGAGGTGCGCGGCGGGCGCATCGGCATGGTCTTCCAGAACCCGACCACGCACCTGGACCCAGTGATGCGCATCGGCGAGCAGATCGCCGAGGGCCTGCGCCTGCACCGCGACATGGACCGCAAGACCGCCCGCCAACGCAGCATCGCGCTGCTGGAGGAGGTCGGCTTCTCCGACCCGCCGCGGCAGGTTGATGCTTTCCCGCACGAGCTCTCGGGCGGCATGCGCCAGCGCGCCATGATCGCCGCCGCGCTCTCCTGCGACCCCGCGATCCTGATTGCCGACGAGCCGACCACGGCGCTCGACGTCACCGTGCAGGCCCAGATCATCGCGCTGCTGCGCGACCTGCAGCGCTCGCGCGGGCTCTCGATCGTCTTCATCAGCCACGACCTGGGCCTGGTCGCCGAGTTCTGCGACGACGTCGTGGTGATGGAGCGCGGGCGCATCGTCGAGGCCGGGCCGGTGGCCGAGGTCGTGGCCCGCCCGCAGCATCGCTACACCCAGAAGCTGCTGCGCTCGCAGCCGGGCCTGATTCCGCCCGGCCACTATTTCCCGCTGGAGGGGCGCGAGACGCCCGACAACGAGACCCTGGAGGAGCGGCCGCCCGGCGGCCCGCTCCTGGAGGTCCGCGATCTCCAGGTGCATTTTCCTGGCGCGCGCAGCCTGGCGGCCGTCCTGCGCCGGCAGCCGGTGGAGGCCTTCGCCGCGGTCGACGGGGTCAGCCTCACCCTCAGGCAGGGCGAGGCGCTGGGGCTGGTCGGCGAGAGCGGGTCGGGCAAGAGCACCCTAGCGCGGGCCGTGGTCGGCCTGGTGACGCCCAACGGCGGCGAGATCCTGCTGGACGGCCGCGAACTCGATCTGACCAGTGGGAACAAGGGGGGTGGTGAGCAGGGCTGGCGGCGCCGGGTGCAGATGATCTTCCAGGACCCGCTGACCTCGCTCAATCCCAAGATGACCGTCGCCGAGACCCTGGCCGAGCCCTTGCGGGTGCACCGCCTCTGTCCGCGCGCGGAGATCCCGGAGCGGGTCGCCCGCCTGCTGCACGAGGTCGGCATGGAACAGGAGCTGGCCGGGCGCAAGCCGCACCAGCTCTCCGGCGGGCAGTGCCAGCGGGTCGGCATCGCCCGGGCGCTGGCGATGGAGCCGGAGCTGCTGCTGGCCGACGAGCCGACCTCGGCGCTGGACGTCACCATCCAGGCGCAGATCCTGAACCTGCTGCTGCACCTCCGCCATTCGCGCGGCCTGACCCTGCTGTTCATCAGCCACGACCTGGCGGTGGTACGGCACCTCTGCCAGCGCATCGCAGTGATGAAGCGGGGGCGCCTGGTCGAGACCGGCCCGGCCGAGGAGATCTTCGCGCGGCCGCGCGAGGACTACACCCGCAGCCTGCTGGAGGCCGTCCCGCAGGTCGCCATGGCCTCCTGAGCCCTGTAGAACAGGGGCAAGGGCAAGAACGAGAACAATCCGCCGCGGAAATGCGATCGACCGCGGCGGGACCTTCCCGGATCGCAACAAGGGAGAACAGGGATGACACTCATCAAAGCGCTCTGCGGGGTCTTCCTCGCCGCCCTGCTGGGCATGGGCACGGCCGTCGCCGCCGACGGCGTGCTGAAGATCGGCCGCGATCAGGACAGCGTCTTCATGGACCCGATCCTGGTCAGCCAGAATGCCGACGTCTGGGTCATGAACAACATCAACGCCCAGCTCGTCCGCAACACCCGCGAGGCCACCGGCATCGAGCCCGACCTGGCCGAGAGCTGGACCATCTCCGAGGATGGGAAGACCTATACTTTCACCCTGCGCGAGGGCGCCAAGTTCAGCGACGGCAGCCCGGTGAAGGCGAGTGACGTCAAGTTCTCGATCGAGCGGCTGCGCGACGACGAGGGCTCGGTCTTCGGCTCCATGTTCGGGGTCATCACCGACATCGCCACGCCTGACGACCGCACCGTGGTCTTCACCCTGTCCGAGCCCACCACCCCCTTCCTCTCGGTGCTGGCGCTCTTCGCCGCCGCGATCCTGCCGGAGGCCGCCGTCACCGGCGACTACGAGGCCTTCGCCGAGAAGCCGGTCGGCGCCGGCGCCTTCCGCCTGGTCGACTGGAAGCGTGGCGACCGCATCGTGCTGGAAGCCAACGAGAACTACTGGGATGCCGGGGTGCCGAAGCTGAAGGGCGTCGAGTGGATCTACATCCCCAACGACAACACCCGCATCCTGCAGCTCCAGGCCGGCGAGATCGACGCAATGATCTTCGTGCCCTTCAACCGGATCGCCGAGCTGGAGAAGAACCCCGACATCGACGTTCACCTCGACCCCTCCAGCCGGATGGACCACATCCTGATCAACCACGAGCATGAGCCGCTGAACGACGTGCGGGTGCGCAAGGCGATCGCCGAGGCCATCGACATCGACGCCATCATCAAGGCTGTGACCTTTGGCTACGGCACGCCGGCCAACTCCTACATTCCGGCCGGCGGCATGTACTACAACCCCGACAACCCGCGCTACATGCTGAACCTCGAGGAGGCCAAGGCGCTCTTGAAGGAGGCCGGCGTCGAGGACCTGACCCTGGACATGGTGGTGCAGGCGGGCGACGCGAACTACGAGCAGGTGGCGGTCCTGGTGCAGGACCAGCTCGCCAAGGTCGGCATCACGGTCAACATCATCAAGCAGGAGGCGGGGCAAGCCTGGGACACCATCGTCGACGGCACCTACGACATCTCGACCAACTACTGGACCAACGACGTGATCGACCCGGACCAGAAGACCGGCTTCGTGCTGGATGGCTCCGATCCCGATGTGCTGTCCTACTACACCCGCTACAACAACCCCGAGGTGGTGGCACTGGTGAAGGCGGCGCGGGTCGAGACCGACCCGGAGAAGCGCAAGCAGATGTACTATGACCTGCAGCGCAAGGCGCAGGAGGACGTGAACTGGATCGGGCTCTACTACAGCCCCTTCCGCAACGCCTCGCGCAAGAACGTCCACGACTTCTTCCAGAACCCGATGGGCCGCTTCATGCTGGAGACGACCTCGATCGACTGATCTCAAGAGTTGATCTGCGTGTCCTGGTTGGTAATAGCGGATTGATTCTAATCAACTAACCCGGACAAAAGTGGGCAGAACTGAGACGCTACACCTTACGGTGTGGCGTCTTTTTTTTGGAAGCGGCGGAAAGATCATTTTTTCAAGAGGGGTGCAATTTGATTTGTGGGAGATGCTGGAGGGCCTATACCTGAAATTTGGAAAACAACAAAAACCGAATCCTGAGCAGGCTGGGCGCTGATCCGAGGCTGTCGGTGTCGGGGGGAGACCACATGGCCGTCATCTATGGCACGCCGGGCCTGAACCAGAGCCTTACCGGCACGAACGGGACAGACACCATCTTTGGCTTCAGCGGTTTCGACCGGCTCTATGGATTGCTGGGCGACGACTCGCTCTATGGAGGAAGCGGGCGCGATGCCGCTTTCGGCGGTAGCGGCAGCGACCGGATCTATGGCGGCGACGAGGACGACCAGGCACTCGTGGGCGGCAGCGGTGACGATTGGATCCTGGCTGGTTCCGGTTTCGACGCCTACCTCTTCGGCGGTGCCGGCAGCGATGTCATCTACGGCGCGACGGGGTTCGACGGCAGATTCTACGGCGGTGAGGGGAACGACCTCCTCAACGGCGAAGGGGCTAACGACGGCTTGCTCTTCGGCGGTCTCGGCGACGACTTCGTCTTCGGTGGCGTCCAGTCCGACTTATCCCTCTTCGGCGGCAGCGGCAAGGACTCCGTCTTCGGCGCGGAGGGTGACGACACCGCGCTGTTCGGCGACAGCGGCTCCGACTCCGTTGGCGGCGGCGAGGGCTACGACACCAGCCTCTACGGCGGCGATGGTGACGATTCTGTCTTCGGTGGATCGGGCGGCGACGCCGCTCTCTTTGGAGGAAGCGGGACGGATTCCCTGTTTGGCGGTCTTGGGAACGACCTGGTTCTGAAGGGCGACAGCGGTGATGATCGGGTGAGTGGAGAGGGCGGCGACGACCAGGGCCTCTACGGCGGCGACGGCGACGACCGGGTGATCGGCCTCAGCGGCGTGGACGTGGTTCTCTGGGGTGGCAGCGGCAAGGATACGGTCTGGGGCGGTGATGGAAACGACTTTGCGCTGAAGGGCGACAGCGGCACCGACAGCGTCTTCGGCGATAGCGGAAAGGACACTTTCCTCTACGGCGGTGATGGGAACGACAGCGTCTTCGGTGGCAGCGGGCAGGATGCCTCGCTCTTCGGGGATGGGGGAGACGACAGCATCTCCGGCGGCGACGGCAACGACCGGATCGCCTTCGGCGGCAGCGGCCTCGATCGCCTGTTCGGCGGCCTCGCGACCGACCTCACCTTTCTGGGCGGCTCCGGGATCGACACGCTCTTCGGCGGCAGCGGGAACGATCAGTCCTTCTTCGGTGGGGCGGGCGACGATTCCCTCTTTGGCGACAGCGGGGGCGACAAGGCTCTCTTCGGCGACGCCGGAAACGATCTCGTCTCCGGCGGTGCCTCCGACGAGCGGGACTATTCGCTCTACGGCGGTGCCGGCGACGATCAGATTGCCGGTGGGGGCGGCGACGACAGCCGGCTCGTCGGCGACGACGGGACCGACTCTGTCTTCGGCGGCGAGGGCCACGACGTCTACCTCTACGGCGGCAGTGGTGACGATAGAGTCGAAAGCGGCACCGGCAACGATTCCTTCCTGGGCGGCGGCAGCGGCGACGATCTGCTGCTGGCACGCACCGGCGACGACTACGGTCTGTTCGGGGCGCTGGGTGGGGATCTCGTCTATGGCGGCAGCGGTGCGGATTCCTGGCTCTTCGGCGGATCGGCTGGCGACAACGTCTCCGGCGGCGACGGCGACGATGCCGACCTCTACGGCGGATCCGGGGGCGACAACGTCTGGGGAGGCTCGGGCAAGGACTACGGTTTGCACGGCTATGACGGCACCGACATCGTGGAGGGCGACAGCGGCGACGACACCAACCTCTTCGGCGGCAGCGGGAACGACACCATCCGCGGAGAGGACGGCGCCGACTATTTCCTGATCGGCGGCGACGACGCGGACAAGATTTATGGCGGGGAGGGTGATGATGGCTTCCTGCGCGGGGATTCCGGAAAGGACTATCTCTCCGGAGGCGGGGGCAACGACAGCCTGCTGATCGGCGATGCCGGCGAGGACTTGCTGCGGGGAGGCAGCGGCGCGGATTCCAATTTCTTCGGCGGCGCCGACGACGATCTCGTCTATGGCGGCAGCGGCGACGACCGCAGCCTGGTCGGCGGCAGCGGTGCCGACACGATCTTTGGCGGGCAGGGGCTGGATTTCCACCTGCTGGGCCAGGCCGGCGACGACACGCTGGACGGCGGTGAAGGGGAGGACCGCTATTTCTTCGGTGGCAGCGGCGCGGACAAGCTCTATGGCGGAGCCGGCAACGAGCTCGGCCTCTACGGCGGGTCCGGCAAGGACGGCATCTTCGGCGGCAGCGGGACGGAGTTCAGCGTCTTCGGCGCCGAGGGCGACGACAGCATCTTCGGCGGCAGCGGCAACGACTACGCCATGAGCGGCGCCAGCGGCGATGACTCTCTCTATGGCGGCGAAGGCTTCGATTTCCTTTATGGCGACAGCGGTGCGGACTATCTGAACGGCGGCACGGTCGGCGACATCATGAAGGGCGGTCTGGGCAAGGACGACCTGCGCGGGGCCTCGGGCAACGATAGCCTGTCCGGCAACTCCGGCGACGACGCCTTGCGCGGCCAGGACGGTGACGACTCCATGGCCGGCGACAGCGGCCGCGACACCCTCTTCGGCGACGACGGCAAGGACAGGGCCTACGGTGGCGACGGCAATGACCGCCTCGGCGGCGGCTCCGGCAGCGATACCCTGGACGCCGGCATCGGCTCCGACCGGCTGAACGGCGGTTCGGGTGTCGATACGGCCTCGGGCGGCAAGGCCAACGATACCTTCATCGTCGACACGGCTGCCGATGTGGTGATCGAGACCGCGGCCGGCGGGGCCGAGGACGTGATCCGCTCCGACGCGCTTGCCTACACGCTCTTCGACGGTCCCGACGGCCATGTCGAGAGAGTCAACATCAACAAGGGCGCGGGTCCTGCGAGTCTTCAGGGCAACGAGCATGCGAACACGATTCTCGGCAATTCCGCCGGCAACAACCTGACGGGTATGACCGGCGACGACATCCTCAACGGCCGCGGCGGCTCGGACAGCCTGGCTGGCGGGCTGGGCGACGATACCTTCGTGGTGGATGCGGCCGGCGATCAGGTAACCGAGTTCTCCGGCGAGGGCACGGACCTGGTGCGCGCGGAGGTGAGCTTCACGCTCCCCAACGGCACGGCCACGGCCTTCGTCGAGAACCTGCGCATGCAGGGCGGCAAGGGCGACATCAACGGGACGGGCAACAGCCTCGACAACAGGATCGAAGGCAACTCGGGCGCCAATCGCCTGGCTGGCAACCAGGGCGACGACACGATCGAGGGCGGGGAGGGCGACGACACGCTCTTCGGCGGCCAGGGGGCCGATCTCTTCCGCGGCGAGAGCGGTGCTGACACGCTCAACATGGGCAAGGACGACACCGCATTCGGCGGCTCCGGCGCCGACTCGTTCCTCTTTTCCAACGATCTTTCGCTCGGCACCCAGGCGGTGCAGGATTTCGACGGGGTCAGTCTGAACGGGGCCAACGGCGAGGACAGGTTCGTCTTCAAGACCGGGCTCGAGAGCGGCAGCTTCACCTACGTCGATGGGGCGGCCTTCTCGGGCGGCGGCAACTCGGAGGCGCGCTTTGCCGGTGCCAACCTCCTGGAGGTCGACCGTAACGGTGATGCCGTCGCCGACGTGGTGGTGACCGTCAACGGCCTCACGGCCGCCAACCTGCTGACCAGCACCGACTTCGTCTGGCTGTGACCCAGAGTTACAGCAAACCCCTGCGCGCCAAGTTCTGCATCAGCGCGCCGGCGCCGAAGGTCCAGGGGCGGCACTCGGTCGAGAGGCGCACCTCGTTCACCAGCGCGCCCAGCTCCGCCGTGGCGATGGTGACCCGGTCGCCGACCTTGTGGGTGAAGCCCTCGCCCGGCTTGTCGCGGTCCTGGGTCGGCGCAAAGAGGGTGCCGAGGAAGAGGAAGAAGCCGTCGGGGTACTGGTGATGACGGCCGCAGGCCTGCGCCACCAGGTCGAGCGGATCGCGGCTGATCATCCGCATCGAGCTCTTGCCCTCCAGGACGAAGCCGTCGGGGCCCTCGACCGTCAGGTCCAGCTCCGCCTGGCGCACCTGCTCGATGCCGTAGCTCTGGTCGAAGAGGCGCACGAAGGGGCCCAGCGCGCAGGAGGCGTTGTTGTCCTTGGCCTTGCCCAGCAGCAGGGCGGAACGGCCCTCGACGTCGCGCAGGTTGACGTCGTTGCCGATGGTGGCGCCCTTGACCTCGGCCCGGCTGTTCACCGCCAGCACGATCTCCGGCTCCGGGTTGTTCCAGGAGGAGACGGGGTGCAGGCCGACCGGGCTGCCCCAGCCCACTGCGGAGAGTGGCTGCGCCTTGGTGAAAACCTCTGCGTCCGGGCCGATGCCGACCTCGAGGTACTGCGACCAGAGCCCCTCCTCGATCAGGGCCGCCTTGACCTTGGCCGCCTCGGGCGAGCCCGGCACCAGGTCGCGCAGGCTGGCGCCGACCAGGTCGCCGATCTTCTCGCGCACCGCCTTGGCCTTGGAGAGGTCGCCGCCGGCGCGCTCCTCGATCACCCGCTCGACCATGGAACTGGCGAAGGTGACGCCGCAGGCCTTCACCGCCTGGAGATCAGCCGGCGCCAGCAGGTGGCGGCGATCCGGTGCGGACCCGGCGACCTCCGAATCGGCGAAGAGCTCCTCCAGGCTGCAGAGCGTCTCGCCGCCGGCGGCCGCGACCCAGGCGACCGGGTCCTCCATCTCCAGGAGCGCGCTCATGGTCGGCGCCGCACGGTCGGTGATGTCCGCCACCAGCCCATCGCGTAGAGTCACCAGGGCAGGCCCGGCCCGCTCCGGCAGCCAGACGCGGCCGACGAAAGTGCCTTCACTGGGGACTTGTGTCGTGGTCATGGTCGCTTCTCCCTGCTGCGCGCTTTCGGCCATCGTGTCTCCCAGCCGGTTGCCGGGCAAGAGCGCGAGCGGTCCGGACCCGAGATGACTGCATAGCCGGGAGGATGGGAATGCGCTTTGCAGGGCTGGAGGCTGCTGCGATAGTGTAGACAGTTTCGTCCGGGCGAGAGCGCAGCGGGAGTGTCAAGGCCATGAATTTGCAGACCCAGAAGAACGACTATCGCGAGATCATCGAGGCCGACCGCGCACGCGTCTGGCATCACCTGAGCCAGCACAAGAAGTACGAGACGGTCGATCCGCTGGTGATCATCGAGGGCAAGGGCCTTCGGGTCTGGAACGCGGCCGGCCGCAAGCACCTCGACGCCACCTCGGGCGGCGTCTGGACCGTCAACGTCGGCTATGGCCGGACCGAGATCGCCGACGCGGTGCGCGACCAGCTCGTCAAGCTGCCCTACTTTGCAGGCGCTGCTGGCACCGTTCCGGGCGCGCTCTTCGCCGAGCGCCTGATCGAGAAGATGCCGGGCATGAGCCGGGTCTACTACTCCAACTCCGGTTCCGAGGCGAACGAGAAGGCCTACAAGATCGTCCGCCAGATCGCGCACAAGAAGTACGGCGGCAAGAAGCACAAGATCCTCTACCGCGAGCGCGACTACCACGGCACCACCATCACCGCGCTCAGCTCCGGCGGCCAGGAGGAGCGCAAGACCCAGTACGGCCCCTTCACCCCGGGCTTCGTCGAGGTCCCGCACTGCCTGGAGTACCGCTCGCAGTGGGGTGACGTCGAGGACTACGGCGTGCGTGCCGCCAACGCCATCGAGGAGGTGATCCTGCGTGAGGGCGCCGACACCGTCGGCGGCCTGATCCTGGAACCGATCACCGCCGGCGGCGGCGTGATCGTCCCGCCCAAGGGCTACTGGGAGCGGGTGCAGGAGATCTGCAAGAAGTACGATATCCTGCTGATCATCGACGAGGTGGTCTGCGGAGTCGGCCGGACCGGCACCTGGTTCGGCTATCAGCAGTTCGGCGTGCAGCCCGACATCGTCACCATGGCCAAGGGCGTCGCCTCCGGCTATGCCGCGATCTCCTGCACGGTGACCACCGAGGCGGTCTTCAACGAGTTCAAGAGCGATCCGGACGACTACCTCAACTACTTCCGCGACATCTCCACCTTCGGTGGCTGCACCGCCGGCCCGGCCGCGGCGCTGAAGAACGTCGAGGTGATCGAGCAGGAGAACCTGCTGGAGAACGTCCAGAAGATGGGCGACTACCTGATGGAGCAGCTCGAAGGCCTGAAGGGCAAGCACGCCGTGATCGGCGAGGTCCGCGGCAAGGGCCTGTTCCAGGGTGCCGAACTGGTCTCCGACCGTGACAGCAAGGCCGCCCTGCCCGAGCCCATGGTCCAGGCCGTGGTGGCCGACTGCGCGCAGAAGTCCGGTGTCCTGATCGGCGCCACCAACCGCTCGCTGACCGGCCTCAACAACACGCTCTGCTTCAGCCCCGGCTTCATCGCCACCAAGTCCGATATCGACGAGATCGTCGCTGCGGTCGACAGTGCGCTGACGAGAGTCATGGCTTCCTAAGACCACCTGCTTTAGGGTCAACGGCCTGCCGTCGGGGCTCGACGGCAGGCCGTTTTCTTTTTTGGAGGAGGAAGGGATGCGGTCGGCAGCCAGTGGCGGCTTCTTCGCGCCGGCGGAGGAGGCAGCGCACAGTCGTACCTGGATGTGCTGGCCCACGACCGCCTCGATCTACACCTGGCCGAGCCGCCCTCAGGGCTACTACGAGGCGGTGCAGGAGACCCTGGGACGGCTGGCCGCCACCATTGCCGAGCAGGAACCGGTCACCATGCTGGCCGCAGCCGAGCTGCATCCCCTGGTGCGCCGGCTCTGCGGCCCCCGGGTCGCGCTGCTCGATGTCGCCACCGACGACATGTGGGCGCGCGACAGCGGACCGGTCTTCCTGATCGACGGCAAGGGCGGCAAGGCCTTGGTCGACTTCGGCTTCAACGCTTGGGGCGGCAAGCAGGCCCATTCCTTGGACGGCAGGGTCGCCGCCGCGATCGCCGGCTATCTCGGTTGCCCGCGCCTGGGGGCCGGCATCGTCGGCGAGGGCGGCGGGATCGAGTTCGACGGCGAAGGCACCCTGCTGTTGAACGATAGCTGCTGGGTGAACGAGAACCGCAATCCGGGCAAGAGCCGGGCCGAGATCGAAGCGGCGTTGAAGCGGCTGCTGGGCGTCGAGACGGTGGTCTGGCTCCCCGGCATTGCGGGCGGCGACATCACCGACGACCATATCGACGGAACCACCCGCTTCGTCCGGCCGGGGCTGGTGCTGATGAGCGGCATCAGCGGGGATCGCTCGGACTATGGCCGCTGCTATCGCGAGGCCAAGGCGATCCTGCGTGCTGCCAGGGACGCGCGCGGCCGCTCCTTCGAGATCGTCGAGCTGCCCTATGCCGAGATCCAGCGCTCCACCGAGCCCGACTTCTTTGCGGGTTATGCCAACTTCTATGTCGGCAATGGCGCCGTCTATACGCCTGAGTTCGGCGACGCCGCCGCCGATGCCCGCGCGGTCGAGACCCTGGCTGCGCTCTTCCCCGGCCGCCGCGTGATCAGCCTCAACGTTGACCGCATCTATGAGAACGGCGGCGGCATCCACTGCGTGACGCAGCAGGAGCCGGCCGTCTGAAAAGGCGTGGGAGCGGCCGAGCCTCTTGCCGGCCGCTCCCACGACAGCGTCGTACTCAGGCCGGTGGCAGCACCAGGACGGCGTCTTCCGGCCAGGAGAGGTAGATGTCGCCCCCGCTCTCCGTGCCGCCGGGCAGCAGGCCTTCCTGCGCGGAGACCGCGAAGGGTTGGGCCTGATTTTCGACCTCGACGTAGATGTGGCTGCGGTCGCCGAGGTAGGAAGCAGTCTTCATCTTGCCCTTGACCGACGGCCGCCCCTCCGGCGCGCTGTCCAGCACGCGGAACTGCTCCGGCCGGATCGCCACCACCACCGGACGGCCGCTTTGGATGAAGCTCTTGTTGCTCCGAGCTGTGACTCGGCCGAGGCCAGCGGCGTCGAGCACCACCTGGCCGTCCTTGGCCTCCAGCACCGTGGCATCCATGAAGTTCATCTGACCGATGAAGTCCGCTACCTCGACCGAGGTCGGCTGGGCATAGAGCTCTTTCGGCGAGGCCATCTGCAGCACCTGGCCCCGCGCCATCACCGCGATCCGATCGGAGAGGGTGAGCGCCTCCTCCTGGTCGTGGGTGACGAAGACGAAGGTGATGCCAATGGCCTGCTGCAGGGCACGCAGCTCCAGCTGCATGCCCTCTCGCAGCTTCTTGTCGAGGGCACCCAGCGGCTCGTCCAGCAGCAGGACCTTCGGCCGCTTGATCAGCGCCCGGGCCAGCGCCACACGCTGGCGCTGGCCGCCGGAGAGCTCGTTCGACTTGCGCTCTCCGTAGCCCGCGAGCTGCACCATCTCCAGGGCCTCGTCGATGCGCCGGTTCATCTCCGATCTATCGATCTTGTCGAAGCGTAGGCCGTAAGCCAGGTTCTTGCGCACGTTGAGGTGGGGGAAGATGGCGTAGCTCTGGAACACCATGTTGGTTGGGCGCTTGTGCGGCGGGACCTGTGACATGGGGGCTCCGTCGACGTAGATCTCGCCCTTGGTCGGCGATTCGAAGCCCGCCAGCAGCCGCAGCAAGGTGGTCTTGCCACAGCCCGATGCGCCCAGCAGCGAGAAGAACTCGCCCGAGGCGATGTCGATCGAGACCTCGTCGACGGCGATGACCGAGCCGAAATGTTTGGCGACGCGGTCGATGTGCAGATACGGCTTTTTCGAGTTCATGTTCATGCCCCCGGGGCTGACTGGCTGCTCACGCCGCGCCGGGTGAGCCACTGTGCGAAGAAGACGACGATGAAGGAAACGGCCATGATCGCCGAACCGAGCGCCAGAACCGGTGGTAGGCGGGCGGGGAAGCGGAGCTGGCTGAAGATGTGGATCGGCAGGGTCGCCTCGTTGCCGGCCAGCATGAAGGCGATGATGAACTCATCGAAGGAGATGGTGAAGCAGAGCAGGAGGCTCGCCACCACGCCCGGCAGCACCATGGGGAAGGTCACCCGCCAGAAGGTCCACCAGGCGTTGGCCCCCAGGTCCGCCGAGGCCTCCTCCATCGACTTGTCGAAACCCTCGAAGCGAGGGATCAGGGTCGCCATGGCGAAGGGCACGCAGATCAGCACGTGACCCATCGTGACGGTGATCAGCGACAGCTCAATGCCGAGCTGCTTCATCATGATCAGCAGCGCCACGCCCAGCAGGATGCCGGGCACCACCAGCGGCAGCATGATCACGAAGACCATAGGCTTCTTGCCGGGGATCCGATAGCGAGTCACCGCCTTGGCCCCGAAGATGCCCAGCAGGGTGGCCGCGATCGAGGCGACCCCGCCCACCTTCAACGAGTTGAGCAGCGAGTTGAGCATCGCCTGGTCGACGAACATCTTCTCGTACCACTCGGTGGTGAAGCCCTTCAGCGGGAAGGCGATGTAGGTGCCGTTGTTGAAGGAGAAGAGCGGTAGGAAGAGGACCGGGATGTAGAGGAAGGCCAGGTAGGCGAGCGCGTAGAGGTGCAGCGGCCGGTTGGGCCGGTCGATGTATGAGACCTCGCTCATTTCGACCTCCCGATCAGGCGGTTGGCCATCCACATGTAGACCAATGCGATGATCGCGATGATCACCATGCTGGAGATCGAGAGTGCGGCACCCATCGGCCAGTTGTTGATCCGCCCGAACTGGGCCTGGACGATGTTGGCGATCATCGCGCCGTCGGGGCCGCCCACCAGGTTCGGGGTGACGAAGTCGCCGACCGTGGGCACGAAGATCAGCAGGGTTGCGGCGATCACGCCTGGCAGTGACAGCGGCAGGGTGACGCCGAGGAAGCGCTTCACCGGTCCGTCACCCAGGTCGGTCGCCGCCTCCAGCAGCGAGCGGTCGATCTTCTCCAGCGAGACGTAGATCGGCAGAATCGCGAAGGCGGCCCAGGCATGGGTCAGGGTGACTACCACGGCCGTCGGGCTATAGAGCAGGAATTCCAGCGGCTTGGCGATCAAGCCGAGGCCCTCGAGGCCGGAGTTGATGACGCCGTTGTAGCCCAGGATGATCTTCCAGCAGAAGACGCGCAGCAGATAGCTGGTCCAGAAGGGCAGCGTCATCATGATGATCCAGATCATCTTGTGCGCACGCACATGGAAGGCGACGAAGTAGGCCATGGGATAGGCCAGAAGCACCGTCACCACCGTGCAGGAGGCCGAGATCCCGAGCGAGCGCATGAACAGCGTCGAGTAGATGTCGCGGGCGGCGATGGTCTGATAGTTGTTCAGGGTAAAGGTGGTATCGAACTCGAAGGTGTGTTGGGTCCAGAAGCTGAACGCTACCATCAGCGCGAAGGGCGCGCACATGGCAACCAACATAACCAGAAGTGTCGGTGAAAGGAGGACCAGCCCGCGTATCGGTTCACTACTGACCATTCGGGCGTAGAGGCGCCCTCTGATGGAACCTGTGGCGCGGGGAGCGGTCTCCATAGAGATCGTACGATCGATCACTAGCCTGCTCCTATAGGGGGCTGGCTCGGCGCCGCGTTCCTCCCCGATCGCGGCGCCGAGCCTGGCTCAATAGATGAGGACGGGGCTTAGAAGCCCGCCTTAATTTCCTCGAAGGTCTCGTTCATCTTCGATGTGAAGGCTTCCGGCAGCGGAATCTGGAACTTGCCGGCGGCCAGCACGTCTTCGGGATTGGTCGAGAGACCGAGCTCTGCCAGGCGCTCCGGCGAGACAGTCGCGAAAGACTTGATGTTGGAGTGGCCGTAGCCGTAGTCGTTGATCAGGAAATGCCCCGATTCGGTGCTGAGCAGCGAATCAATGATGTCGAGCGCCATGTCGACGTTCTTGGAATCCTTGTGCAGCATCATGCCGCAAACCCAGGTGAGTGCGCCTTCCTTGGGGTTGGCGAAGGCCACCGGGATACCCTGCTTCTTCAGCTCGACCGGCGAGCTGTTCCAGGTCATGGCCGCGACCAACTCGCCGGAAGCCAGCATCTGCTCCAGCGTGGTCATGTCGTCGGTGTACTCGCGGATCAGCGGGCGCTGCTCGCGCAGCAGGCCGGCCACCTTCTCGTAGTTGGCGTCGGTGGTCATCTCCGAGAAGGGGACGCCGCCGTAGATCGCGGTGCACCACCAGGTGTCGCCGGCGGACGCGATGACGCCCAGGCGGCCCTCGTAGCGCGGATCCCAGAGCACGCTCCAGGACTCTTCCTTGCCTTCCCAATCGACCATGTCGGTGCGGTAGGTGATCGAGGTCTGACCCCAGTCGAACGGCACGAAGAAGACCTTGCCGTCCTGGTTGGCGCCCTCGAGGTGGGTGAGCTGGGGAATGACGTCCGGCCAGTTGGAGAGCTTGGCGGTGTCGATCGGCTGGAACAGGCCGGAGGAGACCCAGCGCGGGATCGAGGAGTTGCAGGGATGGGCGACGTCTGCGACGTAGCCGCCCAGCAGCTTGGTCAGTGCCTCTTCCGTGCCGCCGAAGGACGCAAATCCCGGAGGTCCACCATACTTCTGGATGTAGGGCGCAAAGAGTTCGGGAATGTCGTAGCCGCCCCAGGTGAAATAGGTGACGTCGGTGCTGGCCGCTTGAGCCAAGCGCGGACCCATGGGCACAGTCGCTATGCCAATGCCCGCTGCGCCGAGCAAGGCGGTGAACTGGCGTCGGGTGAGCTTGCCCTCAGCCAGCCTGTCCTTGATCATGTTCGCGCTGATCTCTGTTCGTTTCGTCATCTGCAGTCCTCGCTGTTCACCTTGTTGGTTGCAGTGCAACCCTTCCCTTGTCAGGTCCCATGCGTCACGCGGATCGGAGACCTTCAGGCTATCGGACCAAATTTGTTCGACCTTGCCAAGGTCTATAATGGACGATCGGCCAGTTGGACCTGGCGATGGTTGGTGCAGTGCACGGGAGCCGCGCCGCCAGTGCGGTCGGCGGACGGGAGACCCCCGCCGGTCGATCACGCTGTGCGACCGGGATCGCGCCGATCTCGCGCACCAGTTTCTCGGCGATGACCGTGGCGAAATCGACGTAGTCGGCGGCGGTCACCACGAAGGCGCTCTGGCCGCCGATCAGATTGTCGCGGAAGTAGTCGGCCAGCAGCGGCAGCTCGTTCAGGATCGCAAGGCCGTTGATGGTGATGCCACGATCCAGCACCGCGCGTCGGGCGCTGCGCAGGGGCTGCCCGTCGTTGCTGAGGCCGTCGCCGGAGAGGTCGATCACCCGGCGCAGGCCCTGGTAGCCGTTGCTCTCCAGCTCCTGAAGCGCCTTGGCCAGAGCATCGCCCAGCGCGGTGTGACCGCCGGGGATCAGCCGCGGCATGGCGGCGAGCGCCTGCGAGAAGCGCTCGGCATCGGCGCCGTCGCGGATCACCTCCCAGCCCAGTGCGCGGTGCTGGTTTGCTTTGTCGCCCCACTGGATCACCGCGACGGCGAGGCCGCCGCCGATCGTCGCGATCGCCTCGCGCACCGGCCTGCTGGCGAAGGCCCTGGCCAGTCCTTGCGCCTGCAGCGCGTACTCGGCAGAATCGACGCTGGCCGATACGTCGATCAGCAAGATCAACTCCATCCCGACCGGCCGTCCCGCCTCCGCGTCGGCGCGCCCGGCAGCGGTGAGACCCGACAGCAGGAGCGAAAGGAGTAGCAGCGTGCCAATAGCTGCGCCCCGTCCCAGGAAGCGAAGCGGCCCCCCGTGGATCACGAGGGGCATCAATCCGGGCATCGATCCGGGCATCACCGGCGGCCTCGGCTGCACCCAACAGCGCAGCTCGGCCGGGCTGAGGCCTGGTGGAGGGCGGATCTGATGGCCAGGCGGGTCATACTCCTCCTGTCCTTGGTCTCGGTGCTCGCGGCGCTCGCCATCGCTGTGCTGGCCTTCGTCATCTGGCGCCAGGCCGACGATCCGGCGGCGAGTGTCCCTTGCGATAGCTGCGACATCCGCCACCAACGGCTGACTCTGGAGCCGATCAAGAAGCAATGATGCGGCCAAGTACGCGGCTGTCAATGCGCCGCGGGTCGGCCAGCCGGGCGCGGCAGTCGGATCGGGAAGGAGCTGGATGAAACTGATCGTGACAGGTGGGAGTGGGTTCATCGGCTCGGCGGTGGTGCGCCAGGCCATCGGACGCGGCTTCCAGGTGATCAATGTCGACAAGCTCACCTATGCGGCCAATCCGGCGAACCTGGCAGACGTGAGCAAGCTGGATGCCTACAGCTTCGTCAAGCACGACATCTGCGATCGCTATGCTATGGATGTCGTCTTCACCGAGCACCAGCCCGACGCGATCATGCATCTGGCGGCGGAGAGCCACGTGGACCGCTCGATCGACGGACCGGCGGCCTTCATCGAGACCAACATCATCGGCACCTATACGCTGCTGGAAGCGGCCAGGGCCTACTGGTCCACCCTGTCCGCTGCGCGTCAGGCCGCCTTCCGCTTCCATCACGTCTCCACCGACGAGGTTTTCGGCTCGCTCGGGCTGGAGGGTTTCTTCACCGAGGAGACGGCCTATGAGCCGCACAGCCCCTATTCCTCCTCGAAGGCCTCTTCCGATCATCTGGTCTGGGCCTGGCACGAGACCTATGGCCTGCCGGTGGTGATGACCATGTGCTCCAACAACTACGGGCCCTATCAGTTCCCCGAGAAGCTGATCCCGGTGGTGATCCTGAGCGCGCTCTACGACTGGCCGATCCCGGTCTACGGCAAGGGCGAGAACATCCGCGACTGGATCTACGTCGAGGATCACGCCCGAGGCCTTCTTGACGTGCTCGAGCGTGCGGAAGACGGCGCCGCCTACAACATCGGTTCGACCACGGTGAAGCGGAACATCGAGGTCGTGCGCGCGATCTGTGCGGTACTCGATCAGCGTTTCCCGGAGAAGGCGCCGCACGACCGGCTGATCACCTTCGTGCAGGACCGGCCCGGCCATGACTTCCGCTATGCGATCGATTCCTCGAAGATGGCCAAGGACCTCGGTTGGCGGCCCTCCTGTACCTTCGAGGAGGGACTGGCGCTCACTGTCGACTGGTACCTCGCCAACGAGGCCTGGTGGCGCCCGCTGCTGGACCGCAGCGGCGTCAGCGCCCGTCTGGGCCTTCGCCGCTAGGGTTTGTCGAGTTTGCACGGCACCGTCCGGATCGGGTGCCGCGTGACAGGGCGACTACGATGGCGATGGCGCCGAGAGTGAGCAGGGCGGCGAGGGGGCTCGAGACCAGGAAGAAGGGGTCGCCGCCCGTCGCGGCGAAGGCTTGGCGCGCGCTGCTTTCCAGGTTTCCGGCCAGCACGAAGGCGATGACGAACGGCAGGACCGAAATTTCCAGCCGTCGAAAGAGATAGCCGAGGAGGCCGAAGCCCAAGGTCATGCAGACCGCACTGAGCCGCGGCTCCTGCAGGTAGACCGCGGTCAGGCTGACCAGAAGGACCGCCGGCAGCAGCAGCGGCCTGGGGACGCGCGCCGTCACCGCCATGGCCCGCATCGCCGCCCCACCCAGCAGCCAGTTCAGCAGGTTGGCCAGCGCCATCGCGCCGAACAGGCCGAAGGCGAGGACCAGTTCGGGGTTGGTGCCGCTGGCAGGCAGCCGGAAGATCGAGGGACCTGGGTTGAGCCCGCCGATGCTGTCCATGGCCAACAGCAGGAAGACGGCGGCGGCGTTGCCGGGAATTCCGAGTGACAGGAGCGGGATCATGTTGGCGCCCGAGACGGCCGAGTTCGCGGCCTCGGTCGCTGCCACGCCGGCCTCGGCGCCCTCGCCGAAGGCGGGACCGGGCCGCTTCAGCCGGACATGCAGGCGCTGCCCCGAGGCGTAACCCAGGGTCGCTGCCATGGTGGAGCCGATGCCCGGCAGCGCGCCGATCACCGTACCGATCGCCGCTGAGTTGAGGACGAAGGGCAGCAGGCGCCTTCGCGCCGACCAGCTCAGCCGCTCGTCGCCGACGGGTGGGGCCGCCTGCCGGCTGTCCCGCTTGCCGCGATTCTGGCGCAGATCTTCCAGAGCGACGAAGATCTCACCGAGGATGAGCACGCCCAGAATCACGCTGACGGCTGGAAAGCCGTCGGCCAGGGCATGACTGCCTACGGTGAGGCGAGGCGTAAAGGACTCGCCCGTACCGACGCAGGCGACGAGCAAGCCAAGGCTCAAGGAGAGCAGGCCTTTGGCAATGCTGGGGCCGACCACCGCGGCCACGAAGGCGAGGGAAAGCAGGATCAGGGCGGTCTTTTCCGGCAGGTCGAGCAGGCTCTCGACCAGCACGGCCAGGAAAGGGGCAAAGCAAAAAAGCGCCAGATCCGAGAGGCTGTCGCCGCTGACCGAGGCGAAGTGGGCTATGCGCAGCGCACGGCCGCCCTTGCCTGCGCGGCAGAGCGGATAGCCGTCGCGGGTGGTGAGCAGCGCGTCCGGCGTGCCGGGCGTGTTGAAGAGGATGGCCGGCACCGCGCCGCCTAGGGTCGCCCCTTTCATGAGACCGATCAGGAAGCCAAGAACCGGCAGGAGCGCGTCGGCCCGGTAGCCGAAGATGGAGATGAGGATCGGCAGCGCCACGGCCATGGCGGTCGGACCGGCAAGCCCCGGCGTGGCGCCGACCAGGATTCCGACGAAGAGGCCGCCGACGACCATCAGGGGAGCGGCCGGCAGTGCCATGCCGGCCACCGTGAACGCAGCAGGCCCATCGAACAGGGCCGCGAGACCGAGCCAAAGATGGTGCAGCAGGTCCACTAGAGATCACCGTTCGGTGGCAGCAGCAGATCGTCGAAGGAGAGATCGATCAGGAGCGCGAGAGACAGCGGTACGAGCAGAGCGAAGAGGAACTGCCTAGGAGTGAGCCGGCCCTCGACCAGACCGATCGAACCGGCGATCAGGAGCAGGCCACCCGCGACAAAGCCGAGGTAGGTCCAAGGCGGGCTGGCGCGCAACGCCCGGTAGGGCCCCTGGTCCAGCAGCCAGGCCAGTGCCGGGCCGGTCCAGACCATGAGCGCCAGGGCCGCCGCCAGCAGCCCGACCAGGAGCAGGATCCATTTCAGATTGGCGAGGCGGAGCCGGGCGCCGTCGCTCGGCTTCACCAGCAGCCACCCACCGGAGACCAGCAGCAGGACGCCGGCGATGCCGGGAGCCAGGCCGTCGCCGATCTGGCTTCGCCCGCGTAGCTGCTCGATCAGCACGCCGCTGCTGTCGAGCGGTATCCAGAGAGAGAGCAGCAGGCCGGCGAACAGGAGGACGACGATCGCCAGGATGCGGTCTTGCGACATGCTGGGGCCTCCCTTGCGGCGAACCCGGGCCGAGGCCGAGGTGCTACTGGGAGACGGCCTGGAGCAGGGCCTGGGCCTCTGTCGCCTGCTCCTTCAGCAGGGTCTCCAGTGCCTTGCCGCTGATCACCACCGGCCCACCGAAGGCCTTGCGGACGAAGCCGTTGGCCTTGCTCGTCTGATCCTCCACGACCGCGATGATCGCGCTGGTCAGGGCCTCGCGGGCCTCGGCGGGGAGGCCGGCCGGGGCGATGACCATGAAGTAGTCCTCTCCGGTGAAGGCGATGCCCAGATCGCTCATCGTCGGTGCGTCCGGCGAGACGGCCAAGGGGTGGTCGAGACCCGACGCGAGAGTCACCATGTCGCCCGCCAGCACGGCTCTGTTCTGGATGCCGGCCCCCCAGCCGACGTCGATGTCGCCGGCGTTCAGGGCGTTCATGACCGCCTTGCCGCCACCCAGGGTGACAATGTTGAAATCCAGTCCCTCGTGCTGTCCCATGAAATAGGCGAGATCGGCATAGCGCGGCGACATCGCGCCGAAGCGAATGGTCTCTCCGGCACGGGCGGCAGCGGCCATGTCCTCCCAGCTCTTCCAGCCCTTGGAGGTGAGGGCCACGACGCCCACGGCGAGGGCGGCCGTGGTGGTCAATGGGGTGAAGTCGGCTTGCGTGTAGCCGGGATCGCCGGCCGCAATCATGTTGTAGGTCAGGGCCTCACCGACCAGGAAGCCGATCGCGGTGCCGTCCGACGGCTCGTCCTTGAGGGCGGCTGCCAGGACGGCGCCCCCCTTGCCGGTACGCTGTTCGGGGATGATCTGCCAGCCGTGGCGTTCTTCCAGAGCCTCGGCAATCAGGCGCGCCTGGGTGTCGACGCCGCCGCCGGCCGTGGCCGCTATCATCATGGTGATCGGGCCGGAGGGCTGCCAGTCGGCGCGAACGCTGTGGGGGCCTAAGGCGGCTGCGAAAGCCAAGAGCAGTAGACGGAGTCGCATTCTCTCCTCCTGTCCTCGATGCCGAACCGGATCGAGTCTTTCGGTCACGGGTGCCCGCTATCGGCCCGGACCACGGAATGCTCCTCCTTCAGGCTTGAGTGTGGATTGATTATTTGATAAGTCAAGAATTGATTGGTCAATAAATGAGTGTCGATGAGCCAGGACGCACAACCTCCCAATCGCGACGTCAGGAGTTTCCTGACCTACAGGATCGTGCGCTTGCATCAGGCGATGAATGCGCAGGCCGTGGCGATCCTCCAGTCCAAGTGCGATCTGACTCAGGGGCAGTGGCGTGTGATCGCCACGATCGGTTCCGGAATGGCGGCGGCTGCTCGCGACATCGCGATCATGACCAACATGGATCCGGCGATGATCAGCCGAACCCTGCGCAGTTTGGAGGCGCAGGGGCTGGTCACGACTCACCGGCCGGATCAGGATCGCCGGGTGCTCAACGCCGAGCTGACCGATGCCGGCCGCGAGATCTACGAAAAGGTGCTGCCGGGGATGCAGGCAAGGCAGGAGCGACTGCTGTCGGCTCTCAGCCCCGACGAACGCGCCGTCATCTTCCAGATCATCGAAAAGCTACAGCGCGCAGCCGAGAAACGAGATTTCTGAGGCGGCCGCGCTTGGCGTCCTTAGGACTGGGCCGGACGCATGAAGAGAACCAGGATCGCCGCCAGCAGCAACAGGAGGCCCAGCACCGCGAAGGTATCGGAGTAGGCCATGATGCTCGCCTGCTGCTTCACCAGGTTGCCCAGCAGCACCTCGGCCTGGTGATAGGCCTGCTGGGTGCCGCCGCCGCCGTGGGCCATGAAGTAGGACTGGCGCTGCTGCATGAAGTTCTGCACCGGAATGTCGTAGGAGGTCACCGACTGGCCGATGATGTTCGAGTGGAACTGCTCGCGCTTGGAGATGATGGTGGCCAGTGCCGAGGTCCCGACCGCGCCGCCCAATGAGCGCATCATGTTGATAATGCCCGAGGCCGAGGCCGAATCCTGCCGTGAGAGCCCGATCATCGTGATCGCCGTCAGCGGGGTCAGAACGACTGCCTGGCCGACCGCCCGGATGATGTTGGTGGTCATGAACTGGTCGCCGCTGTCGTTGAAGCTGAGGTGCGCGTTCATCAAGCAGCTGAGGCAGAAGATGGCGAGGCCGATGATGCAGAGCAGCCGGGGGCCGATGAGCTGCATCAGTTTCGGCACCAGCGGGATGATCAGCAGCTGCGGCAGCCCGACCCATGCCAGCACCAGCCCGACCTGCTCAGCGTTGTAGCCCTGCACCACGTCGAGATACATCGGCAGCACGTAGACCGAGCCGTAGAGCGCGACGCCCAGCAGGATGACGGCCAGGGTGCCTAGCGTGAAGTTGCGGTACTTCAGCAGCAGACGCAGTTCGACCGCGGGCTTGGTGACCTTGAACTCGATGATGACGAAGGCGGTGAGCAAGACGAAGGCCGCCAGCGAGAGGCGGACAATGAAGGGAGAGCCAAACCAGTCGTCCTTCTCGCCCTCGTCGAGCACGGTTTGCAGGCAGGCCAGCCCGATCGCCATGGTGGCGATCCCCCACCAGTCGCCCTCCTTGAGCAGCTCCAGGCGTAGCGGCTCGCGCTCCAGGGTCGGAATGAGCAGCGCCAGCATCAGCGCACCGGGCACAAGGTTGACCAAGAAGATGTAGGGCCAGCCGTAGTGCTCGGTCAGATAGCCGCCGATGGTCGGGCCTAGCGACGGCCCCAGGGTCGCGGTCAGTGCGAAGGTTGCTATGCCGACCGGCTGCTGGTGCACCGGCAGCTTGGTCAGCACGATGGTGAAGGCCATGGGGATCATGACGCCGCCGAAGAAGCCCTGACAGGCGCGCATCACGATCATCTGCGTCAGGCTGCTGGCCAGCGCGCAGCCGATGGAGAAGGCCAGGAAGAGGGTCGTGCAGCCGAGCAGCAGCCGACGGAAGCCGAAGACCTTCGAGAGATAGGCGGTCAGCGGAATCATGATGATCTCGCCAATCAGGTAGGAAGTCGAGATCCAGGTACCGTTGTCGGCGCCGGTGCTGATGCCGCCCTCAATGTTGGGCAGCGAGGAGTTGGTGACCTGGATGTCCAGCACCGCCATCAGTGCACCCAGCATGCAGCCGAATACGGCGACCCAGGTGGTGACGGAGGCGTTCTCCTCTGCCGGCGGGCTGGCGGCGACCGACTGCTGTGCGCTCATGGATCGGGCTCCTCCTGGCGGCCATCACTGGTTGCCGGCCGTTGTCCGAGGCTTGCCGTCGGCTTCGGGATGGGTATCGACCGTCACGGTGACCGACATGCCGGGCCGCAGGCGGCCGGCCAGGGGGGCGTCGGCGGCGAAGGTGATCTTCACCGGGATGCGCTGCACGATCTTGGTGAAGTTGCCGGTGGCGTTGTCTGGCGGCAGCAGCGCGAACTCCTGCCCGCTGGCCGGTGCCAGGCTGTTGACCACGCCCTTGATGGTCTGGCCGGGGAAGGTGTCGACCTCGACCTCGGCCGGCTGGCCGGACTCGACGCCGGTGAGCTGGGTTTCCTTGAAGTTGGCGACCACGTAGGTCGCCTGCAGCGGCACCACGGCCAGGAGGTTCATGCCTGGCTCGACGTAGAGCCCCTCACGCAGCGCGCGATGGCCGACCACGCCGTCCACCGGTGCGGTGAGGATGGTATAGCCGAGGTTGGTGTTGGCCAGGTCCTGTTTGGCCTTGTTGGTCCTGAGGGAGGCCTGGGCCTGAGCCAGATTGGCCTGCAGGATCGCCACCTGCTGCTCGGCCGCGGTGATCGAGGCCTGATCCTTGGCGACGGTCGCCCTCGCGCCGTCGATGCGCGCCGAGGCCTGCTGCGCCCGCTGTACCGAGCCGTAGCCCTCGTTGGCCAGCTTGACGTAGCGCTTGTCGTCCTGGCTGGCAAAGCTCTGGGCCGCTTCGTCGATCTTGAGCGTCTGTTTGGCTTCCTCGATCAGGGACTGCTGCTGGTCGAGCTGGGCTTGCAGGCTCTGTACGTTTGCTTCGGCCTCCGCGAGCTCCGCGGTCGCCTGGTCCAATTGCGCCTGGTAGGTTCGTGCATCGATGGTCGCCAGCACGTCGCCGGCCTTGACCTGCTGGTTGTCCGTGACCAGGACGCTGTCGAGATAGCCGCTGACCTGCGGGCTGATGGTCACGCTGTCGGCCTTGACGTAGGCATCGTCGGTCGAGACCTCGAAGCGCCAGACGGTCCAGTATTCCCAGCCGGCTCCGGCGCCAAGAACCAAGGTCAGCGCCAGGGCGCCCAGGAGGATCCGGCGGCGTCGGCGCTTCGGCTGTGACCGCGCCGGAGCGTTGGTCACGGTCCTGTCGAAGGGAGCGGCGCCGTCTGGCTTCCCGGGCAGGGACTGAGGAACACTGCGCAAGATCGTGTCCGAGGAGATATAGCCATCCATGTCAGTGCTCCCGCCAAATTCATCAATGTGAACAGACATGGCACCGGGCATGATCGGCGTGAATCATACGATGGTATGACAGAACCGTACCTTGATTGACCCTCCACCGGGAAAAGGCGGGCAAGTACGGCACGCCGTCGTCCGCTCATTTCCGCTTGGTACGGTCCTTCGAACCGTGGCTAGGTGGTCTCGACAACCAAAAGGGGAGAGAGGCCGCCGATGCGTGCCACTCCGGACAACTTAGATGCGGGCAAGGGAGCAGCAGGCCAGCGCCGGCTGTGGGTCGGGTTGGCGCTGCTGCTGGGGGCCGCGGTCTTCGCCATCGACACCTTCACCGACGTGCATGGCGCGATCGCGGTGCTCTACGTCGTGGTACTGCTGCTGGCCTCGGACAGCCTCTCCCGGCACGGCCTGCTGCTGGCCGGCGCGGCCACGGTGTTCCTCACCCTGCTGTCGCTGGCGATCGCGCATGGCAGCGCGACGGACTTCGGCGCCGCGCTACGCTGCGCCACGGCGCTGGCCGCCATCGCCATCACCACGGCCTTGCTGTTGCGCAATCAAAAGGCGCGCAATCTGCTGATCCGGGCGAACCGGGCGCTCAGCCTCAGCGAGCAGCGCTATCGCTCGATCTTCCAGCAGACGAGCGTGTCGCTCTGGGAACAAGACTATTCCCGTCTCTGGGCGGAACTTTCCCGGCTGAAGGCCGGTGGCGTCGAGGATTTCGGGCGCCATGCGGCGGGGCACCCTCACCTGGCAGCCCGACTGGCCGATCTGATCCAGACGGCCGACGTCAATGCGGCGACAGTCGCCCTGCTGAAGGTGCCGTCCCGCGATGCAGTCCTGGGTCCGCTTTCCCCCTTTCTCGAGACCGATGCACCGGAGCTGCTGCGCGTGGTCCAGGCGATCTTCGAGGGAAAACGCCAGATCGAAGGCAAGGGCTCCTTGGTCCGCGCCGACGGTACCCGTCTGACCGTGCTCTACAGCATCAACCTGCCGGAGGATCCACAGGCCTTCGATCGGGTGGTGGTCGCGGTCCTGGACATCACCCAGCGCGAGGAGATGCAGGAGGCGCTGATGATCGCGCAGGCCGAGCTGGCACGTGCCTCCAGACTGGCCACTCTGGGTGCGGTTTCGGCCTCGATCGCACACGAGCTGAACCAGCCGCTGGGCGCCCTGGTGATGAACGCGCAGACCTGCCTGCGCTGGCTCCGGCGTGATCCGCCCGACCTGGAGTCGGCGATCAAGGCGGTGGAGCGCAGCGTGCGCGACGGCAGGCGGGCGAGCGAGATCCTGCAGCGCACCCGTGGCATGCTGGTGAAGCATGAGCGGCGGGAAGCGGAGCTGGACCTGCGCGAGGTGATCCTCGAGGCCGAGATGCTGCTGGAGCGCGAGCTGGCTCAGAAGGGCGGCCGGATCAGCAAGGACTTTGCGGCCGATCTGCCGCCGGTGCTCGCCGACCGGGTTGAGTTGCAGCAGGTACTGATCAATCTGATCTCGAACGGCCTCAATGCGATGGAGGAGGCCAGGGTCGCCCGGCCCGAGATCTCGATCGAGGTCCTGGCCGATGCGGAAGAGGTCTCGGTCAGCCTGCGCGACCGCGGCAAGGGTATCGACCAGACGGTCCCGCCCAAGTTGTTCGAACCCTTCTTCACCACCAGGGTCGGTGGCATGGGGATGGGGCTGGCGATCTGCCGCTCGCTGATCGAAGCGCGCGGCGGCCGTCTGACCGCCGCCAACCACCCTGACGGCGGCGCCGTCTTTCGTTTCACCCTGCCGTGCGCGGCCGCAGCGAAGAGCCATGACTGATGCCCGAGAAGCGGATGGAGAAGAGCGACGCCCCCCTGGTCCTGGTGGTGGACGACGACGAGTCGATCCGGGAGGCGCTGAGCGATCTGCTGCGCTCCGTTGGCCTGGAGGTGATGGCCTTCGCCGCCACCCAGGCACTCCTTGACGCCAAACTGCCCGACCGGCCGACCTGCCTGGTGCTGGACGTGCGCCTACCCGGGCCCAGTGGGCTCGATCTCCAGTCGCACCTGGCAAAAAGCGGCAACAGCCTGCCGATCGTCTTCATGACCGGCCATGGCGATATCCCGATGACGGTGCAGGCGATGAAGGCCGGGGCTACCGACTTCTTGACCAAGCCATTTCGCGACCAGGACATGCTGGACGCCGTCATCGCGGCGTTGGAGCGCGACCGCGCCAGGCGGCGGGAGGAGGAGTCGCTGCAGGATCTTCAGGCGTTGGAGGCCAGCCTGACCCCGCGCGAGCGCGAGGTCATGGCCGGCGTGGTCAAGGGGCTGATGAACAAACAAATCGCCGGCGATCTCGGCATCAGCGAGATCACCGTGAAGCTCCACCGCGGTAGCGTCATGCGCAAGATGCAGGCGCGCTCGCTGGCCGATCTGGTGCGCATGGCCGAACACCTGGGCAAGCGACCCTCATGAGCGATGCGATCGCCTAGACCAATGTATAGTGGTTTGGTCGGGTGAAAGACCTCAAATAGGCGGAGGCGGGCGCAAAGCCCGACAGATTGCCGTTGAGAGGTAGCGAAACGTGCAGCAGGTCGCCCAAATAGCCGTCGTCGATGACGACCTGGCCATCCGCGAGGCGCTCAACGGCCTGTTGGGCTCGTTAGGCTACCGCTGCCGCCTCTATGCCTCGGCCGAGGACTATCTCGCCTGCCGCGAGCGGCGGGACATCGGCTGCGTGATTCTCGATGTCTGCATGCCGGGACTCAGCGGGCTGGAGCTGCAGGAGCTGCTGAGCCGCGAGGGCGAGGCGCCGCCGATCCTCTTCATGACCTCCTATGTCGACGATACCACCCGCCGTAGAGCCCTGGCTGGCGGCGCCAGGGGATTCTTCGGTAAGCCGGTCGACGACGAGGCGCTGATCCGCTGCCTCGAGGAAACCCTCGCGGGCTGACGCGAGCCCCTGTCCTTTGCCGAAGACAGCAAGAAGGGCGCCACTGCGTGGAACAGTGGCGCCCTTTCGCGTCGGGTCTTGTGGCTTCGCGCGGTCAGCCGCGACCGCGCCAGGGCAGCATCGCGGCGAAGACGCCGTCGCGCCGGATCCAGGCGTGGTAGAGCGCGGCTGCGAGGTGACCGAGGATGGTGGCGAAGAGCAGCAGCGCGAGCAGGCCGTGCGCTTGCCGGAGAACCGCGTAGAGACCGGGATTCACCGGGGTGATCGACGGCAGGTCGAAGCTGCCGAAGAGGGTGACGGGATAGCCGCCGGCCGAGAGCATGGCCCAACCGACCAGGGGCTGGCCGATCATCAGGGCGTAGAGCAGCAGGTGCGAACCCTGGGCCACCAGCCGCTGCCAGCGCGGCAGGTCCTGCGGCAGCGGCGGAGGCGGCACGGTGAGGCGCGCCACCAGCCTGACCGCCACCAGGCAGAGGATCAGGATCCCCAGCGGCCGGTGCAGGTCGATCAGCCAGCTGCGGAGCTCGCTGACGGTGGAGACCATGCCGATCCCGATGAAGAGCATGGCGATGATCAGGACCGCCATCAGCCAGTGCAGCAGGCTGGAGAGCAGCGAGAAGCGATCCGGGGAGCGTGCGGCGGAACGGCGGGTCATTGCAGGGCCTCCCGGATGGCGGGGTCTTTGGCGAGAACGCTGGGTGCAAAGGGCTCCCCGTCTCGCCGATAGAGCGAGCTGGCATAGGCGGCCGAACGGGCCGGCAGCAGCGGGTCGTCCGAGATCGAGATGCCGTCGGGCAGGATCGTCGGGTCGAAGGTGATGTCGCGGCAGGGGCCGTCTGCTTCCAGCGAAGCCTCCTCCAGGCTGAGGACTCCGACGTCGATGGTCTCGCGATCGTTCGGCCAGGTCTTGGTCGCGTCGCTGGTGGGGTCGCCGGGCTGGGCGATGGTCACCGTCAGGTGCCAGCGCAGCGGGCCGCTCGCCAGCCGGGTCACCAGATCCTCGAAGAGAAAGTTGGGCGGCAGGCTCGCCAGGTCGTTCTTGTCCAGCGCCGCGAAGGGCGCCTCCGGCACCAGCGACCAGCGCACGTTGCGGACCTGTCCCTCCCCGTCGGTGAAGCGAAAGGCGTTGATGCTGTAGTAGGTGCCGTTGGCGAAGCTGGAGGGCAGCGGCTCGGTCTTCAGCCAGTCGATGAAGGCCCGGGTCTCCGGGTGCGCCGCCAGGAAGGCCGCCCGCTTGTCGGGGTTGGGCTTGCCGGTCGCAGGATCCGGTGCCATGGCCCGCTGGAAGGCGATGAAGTCGGCGGCGTTGGCCACCGGGAAGATCGGCGTGTGATCCAGCGCGGTGCGCCAGACCTCGCCGTTGGCGAGCTGGAAGCTCAGCGCCAGCGCATGGAAGAAGAGCTTGCCGTCGGCGCTGGCGGGGTCGCTGGTGCCGACCGAGAAGCGGCCGATGACCGGCGTGTCTCCCGGCGCGAAGACCTTGGCCCTGGAGAGCGCTTGGCCAAGGCCGCTGCTGGTGAAGTGGCCGGCGACGCAGAGGCCCTTGGCGTGGGCGCGGCGGTAGCCGGGATGCCTGCCGCCGCTGGCCTGCAGGCTGTCGATCATCTCGCTGCCGTCGATCCGGCCAGGCGATAGCCAGCCGGCCGTATAGGCGAAGGCCGTCGCTGCGCTACCAGCGATCGCGGCGATCAGGCAGAGGCGGAGCGCGATCTGCGCGGGGCGGAGCGGGGGGCGGTCGCGTCCGCCGGAACTGTCGGTCATCATGGTGTCTCCCGGGAGGGCAAGCACAAAAGGGCGGACGGCAGCGCATCGGCTGCCGTCCGCCCCTGCAGAGCGTCAGACCATCAATCCTGGTGGCCGGCTTCGGTCAGGAACCAGATCCGCTCCTCGGCCTCGTCGATCCAGTTCTCCACCAGGCTCGCGGTGGCGACGTCGCGGTGCTGGTCGCAGAGGTCGTGAAGCTGGTTCAGGAAGCCGACCAGCTTGGCGTTGTCCCTCTTCAGCTCGTCCAGCATCTCGACCGCGCCGGGCGTCTGGTCCTGGTCGGCGAGGCGCTGGTTGCGGGCCAGGTCGCCGATCGAGTGCAGGGTGGCGCAGCCCAGCTTGCGGGCACGCTCGGCGACCGGGTCGGTGGCGGCCAGGATCTGGCTCGCCTGGGCGTCGAACAGCAGGTGGTAGTCGCGGAAGTGCGAGCCGCTGACATGCCAGTGGAAGCCCTTGGTCTTGAGGTAGAGGGCAAAGAGGTCGGCCAGCAGCAGGCGGAGCGAGGCCGAGACGGCCTCAAGGCCCTCCTGGCGGACGCCGGTGTGGCCCTGCAGGTCGATGTTCGGAACAGAACTCAATGCAGTCGACATGGTCCTATCCTCCGTAGAAGTGGGTTCGGGGTGGGACGACGGCCGGTTGGCCGGTCGCCGTCTCGGCAATCGGGGGGCCAGCGGAGCGGCGGGAGGGGGGCAGGTCGCTCCGCTGGCCCGGCATCATGGAACGGCTGGGGGGAGGAGAGGGGCACGTTCCACGACGTGGGCTTGTGGCTTGCTATCAGGGTGTTCGATGCCGGCAGCAGGCCGCCGGATCAGGTGACTCTGGCCGGCGCGATTGAGTCGCTGGCCGGAAAGGTCTCTTCCAGGGCCTCGTCCAGCAGGTCCTCTCGCCGCTTGCGCAGCGCCGCTTTGCGGGCTGCGCAATCGCCCTTCGGCTGCGGGGTCTGTGGGGTTGGTGAAGGCATCGTTTCGGTCCTTCGATGGTTCGACACCTGATGTGGGTCGGTGCCCGGTCGGCCTCTTGGGCCTTTCTGTGCTGATTTGAAGGCGGGTCCGATGGCGGCGCTCAACCATGACCCTGCCTGGCTCGCAGGAAGGGCGGCTTGTCGGCCCAGGGCGGCCGGACCGCGGCGCAGAGAGGCGTCTGGCCGGCCGCCGGGTGATGCCGGTCCTGCCAGAGGGCTCGGGCGCGGAGGCCGAAAAGGCTGAGAGAAAGGATTCTGTAGGACATCGCTGCCTCCGTCTGCGGGGGCTGGCCCCGCCGGTTTCTGACTGAGGAAGATGTGCGCACTCGGCCGCTCACCCGCCATTCAACTCCGGGCGAAGCTGGCTCACTGATTCGTGCAGTGAAACCTGTACCTTAGTGTGAAGTGAGTCCGGTTTCGGCCGATCGCGGCGGCCGCCATGCGGGTTTCGGAGGGGGTGGCCAAAACAGGACTTGTCGTGGCGTCTGAACTGCGGCTGGTCGTTGAAGCCCCAGCGGCAGGCGACCTCGGCGATGCTGCCGCGCCACTCCAGGCGGGCCAGTTCCCGTTGGTGATGTTCGACAAGGAGGACGAGCCGATCTTCCGTCACCGCCACCACAAGGGCGAGGAGCACTACCTCTGCTCGGAAGGCTGTGCCTGGATCTTCGACCTGGAGCCGGAGAGGGACGCCCACATGCTGACGCAGGAGCAGATGCTGGCAGACGGCATGCTGACCGCCTGCGCCTGCTACCGTCGGGACCCGGCGAGGGCGCGGCTCTGAGGCTGTGCTTAACCGCCTGAACGTGCGGGTCGCAACCTCGACCGTTGCCCGCCTGCTCACCACAGCAGTAGACGTGGTCCGCCAAGGCTAGGGCGTTCGCCAGTCACACTGGATGATGGCGAGCATGCTTCGGATGCGAAGGACGCGGAATCAGCATCTTATGGTTTTGATTGGTCAATCGCCTGAAACGAGCTAGGCTCGCAATTGTGGTGAGTGCCAGGAACCGGTGTGTGGGCTGGTCGAGGTGAGCGACGCTTGCGAGGGGCACCGGGCGCAGCTTGAACCGGAGCAGACGCGATGTCAGTGCTCTACGGCAGCAGCGGAAACGACAGCCTCGAGGGCTCGATCCTCAGCGATCAGATTTTCGGGCTGAGCGGGGACGATCTGCTCTACGGCCTGAGCAATTCCGATTCGCTCTTCGGCGGTAGCGGTGATGACGGCCTGTTCGGCGGCAGCGGCGCAGACGAGAGTCTCGACGGTGCTGACGGCAACGACAGTCTCTTCGGCGGGCCGAACGTCGATGTCTTCTTCTCCGGCGGCAGCGGCGATGACACCCTCTATGGCGGGGGTACCGTCGATGCCTACTTCTACGGTGGCAGCGGGAACGACACGCTGTTCGGCGGCAGCGGCAGGGATTTGTACTTTTTCGGCGGGGCCGGGAACGACTCCCTCTTGGGAGAGAGCGGCATCGTCAATGCCTCCTTCTACGGCGGCAGTGGCAAGGATGTCATTGTCGGCGGCGACAGCCGCGACGCCTATTTCTTCGGAGGCAGCGGCGTCGATACCGTTTCCGGCGGCAATGGCCAGGACTTCAACCTCTACGGTGGGCCTGGTGCCGATCGCTTGTACGGCGGGAGCGAGCGGGACGTTCTCCTCTCCGGTGACGCTGGCGATGATAGCCTCAGCGGAGGCAGCGGCCCTGATGTTTACCTTCTTGGTGGCAGCGGCAGCGACTACCTCTTCGGGGGCGAGGGCGACGACCGTTCCCTCTTTGGCGGGAGTGGTGACGACGAGCTGCGCGGGCAGAGCGGCGATGACTCGCTTTATGGAGACGATGGCCGGGACACGGTCTTCGGCAGCAGCGGTGACGACGCCCTCTATGGTGGCGACGGCAACGACCGTCTGGGCGGCGGATCCGGCACGGACCTGCTCTACGCCGGGACCGGCTCGGACCGGCTGAACGGCGGCAGCGGGATCGACACGGCCGACGGCGGGCGGGCCAACGACACCTTCATCGTGGATACGGCTGCCGACGTGGTGCGCGAGACCGCGGCCGGCGGGGCCGAGGACGTGCTCCGTTCCGACGCGCTGGCCTACACGCTCGCCGGCGGTGCCGAGGGCTTCGTCGAGCGCGCCAACCTCAACGAGGCCGCGGGCGATGCCAGCCTGGTCGGCAATAGCCGGGCCAACACCCTGATCGGCAACTCCCCCGACAACCTGCTGGTCGGGATGAGCGGCGACGACATCCTGAACGGCCGCGCCGGCAGCGACAGCGGCGTCGGCGGCCTGGGCGACGATACCTTCGTCGTCGATACCGCAAGCGACGTGGTGCAGGAGGCTGCCGGGGAGGGGACGGACTTGGTGCGCGCCGAGACCGACTTCACCCTGCCCGATGGCGGTCGGAACGACTTTGTCGAGAACCTGCGCCTGCAGGGTGGCAAGGGTGACATCGACGGCGGCGGCAACAGCCTGGACAACACCATCGAGGGGAACAACGGCGCCAATGTTCTGCGCGGTTTGGACGGCTCGGATTCGCTTCGGGCCGGCGACGGCGACGACCTGCTGTTCGGCGGCGCCGAGGCGGATCGCATGCGCGGCGAGAGCGGTGCGGACACCATCCTGCTGCAGACGGGCGACATCGCCTTCGGCGGCTCCGGTAAGGACGCCTTCCGCCTCAACGGCGAGGACCTGGGCGGCGGCGGTTCGGGGGGACCGTCGATCCGCGATTTTGACGGGGCGCTCGCAAATGGGGGCAACGGTGAGGACCGGCTGGTCTTCGCCACGGGGCTTGAAGCGGGCAGCTTCAGCTACATCGAGAGCGCGGCCTTCTCCGGTGCCGGCAACTCCGAGGCACGCTACGCCGGGCCGCGGCAGATCCAGGTCGATCAGGACGGCGATGGTGCCACCGATCAAGCGTTCCTGGTGGACGGCGTCACCAATGCCGCGCTGCTAACCGCGGCTGACTTCGTCTGGCTCTAGCCCTTTCTCTTTCCGTACCATCGCCTTGCGGAAAGCAGCTTTGCCGAGTTCGCTCTGGTCTTTTGCGCGTCGGTCGGTCGGACTAGGAGCATCCACGCGGCGGGCGCGCACCTGGTGGTGCTGCGCCGTCGATCGGTTTGTGACCTGGGCATGCATCCTGCCGGTGCTCTCTCCTCTTGAATGCCTGTAGCGTTCGGCGATGGCGCTGGTGTCGGCTCCGTCGCCCCGACCTTGGCCGGAGGCTGCCCGATAGGGAGGAAAAGACCATGGCTAACCCTGAGGCGCCCGTCTGGTTCATCACCGGCTGTTCGACCGGCTTCGGCTACGAGCTTGCCCAGCAGGTCATCGCCAAGGGCGACCGGGTGGTGGTGACGGCCCGCGACAAGGACCGCGTCGCCGAGCTCGTCGCCGGACATGACGAGACCGCGCTGGCGGTCGATCTGGACGTGACCGACCAGGCGCAGATCGACGCCGCTGTCGCCTCCGCGGAGGCCCGCTTCGGCCGGATCGACATCCTGGTGAACAATGCCGGCTACGGCTACATGTCGAGCATCGAGGAGGGGGTGGATGCCGAGATCCGGCGCCAGTTCGATGCCAACGTCTTCGGGCTCTTCGCCATGACCCGCGCGGTGCTGCCGCTGATGCGCCGTCAGCGCAGCGGTCATGTCATCAACATCACTTCGGTCGCCGGCATCATCGGCTTTGCCGGCTCGGGCTACTACGCCGCCACCAAGCATGCGGTCGAGGGCTTCTCGGACTCGCTGGCCGCCGAGGCCGGACATCTCGGCATCAAGGTGACCTGCATCGAACCCGGTCCCTTCCGCACCGACTGGGCCGGCCGCTCCCTGACCCAGACGCAGACGGCGATCCACGACTATGCCGACACGGTGGGCGGGCGCCTGAACAACACCAAGCTGAAGAGCGGCAAGCAGCCGGGCGACCCGGCCCGCGCCGCGGCGGCCATCGTCCGCATCGCCGGCGCCGAGGACGCCCCGCGCCACCTGGTCCTGGGCGCCTTCGGCGTCGACGTGACCGCCGAGCGCCTGCGATCCGCACTCGCCGACATCGAAGCCTGGGCCGAGGTGGGTCGCGCGACGGATTTTCCGGATAGCGCTTCGCTGCAGGCCCCAGACCCATCAAGCTGAGCTTCGCCTCAATCCCCGAACCCTCTCGGTGCAGCAGGCCACGACAAGCGAGGCCTTTTGCCCTTCGTCGATCGACCTGTCTCTCTGGCGCTCAGCCGTAGATCACGAACTCGATGCTGGTCATGGTTACGCCGGCTGGCAGCGAGACACCCGCGGCCAGCATCAGGGTATCCGAGCCGGCACCGCCGTCGAAGAGGTCGCCGGCCACGAGCTCGCCCTGGCTGGAAACGTTCATGGTATCGTTGCCGTTCTGGCCCAGCAAGCTGTCGATTCCGCTGCCACCGAAGAGGAAGGAATCGTCTTGACCGCCACCGCGCAGAGTATCGGCGCCGCTACCGCCGAAAAGGTATCCATCGGACCCCTGACCGCCGGAAAGGCGATCGTCGCCGCTGCCACCAAAGAGGAAAGTATCATCGCCGGCGCGCCCGCTGAGGCCGTCCTGTCCGCTGCCACCAAAGAGAATGTAGTCGTTGCCGCTATCGCCGCTGACGAAGTCATCGCCCTGATCGCCTGAGAGCGAGAAATCCCTTCCGCTGCCGCCAAAGAGGCTATCGTCGCCTAGGCCGCCGAAAATGCTCCGGTCGAAGTTGCCGTCACCGCCGAAGAGTCGGTCCTCGCCGCTGCCGCCATAGAAGAGCAAGTCCTCCCCAACGCCGCCGACGATCCTGTCGTCGCCACTTCCCCCATAGAGGCTCCAATCAATGCCACTGCCGCCGAAGAGCTTGTCGGCGCCGATGTTGCCTCTGAGATCGTGGTCATTCCCGGTGCCGCCGACGATCTTGTCGTCGCCAGCGGCGCCATCCAATGCCTGATCCCATCCACTGCCGCCGAAGATGCTGTCGGAACCGTCGCCGCCGTAGAGCCGGAAGTCGCCGCCACTGTCGCCGAAGATGCTGTCGGCGCCGCTGCCACCAAAGAATCGTTCATCGTCCCCACGGCCGCCGTAGATGGCGTCGGCACCGCTACCGCCGTGTAAGACAAAATCATCCCCATCGTCACCGGAGAGGCTATCGTCGCCGCTACCGCCAAATAGCGCCCAATCTTCGCCGGCACCGCCGAACAGACTGTCGGCGCCGCTGTCGCCGTAGAAGCGGACATCGATGCCGCTGCCGCCCGAGAGGATGTCGTTACCATCGGCTCCGTAGAATCGAGAATCGTCTCCCGCATCGCCGGACAGGCTGTCGTTGCCGGTGCCGCCAAAGAACGAGAACTCATCCCCGTCGCCGCCGAAGAGGCTGTCGTTTCCACTGGCTCCGAAGAAGGAGAACTCAGACCCCCCATCACCGAAAAGGCTATCGTCGCCGTCGTCGCCGTAAAAGAAGCCATCCCACCCGCTACCGCCGAACAGGCTGTCCGCGCCACTGCCGCCGTGGAAAGCGATGTCGCGGCCAGTGCCCCCGGTGAGGTGGTCGACGCCGCTACCCCCGTAGAAAAAATAGCCGAGTCCACCGCTGGAGAGACTGTCGTCGCCGTTTCCGCCTAAGACGTAGGTTTCACTACCACTACCGCCGAAGAGAGTGTCATCGCCGCTGCCGCCAAAGAGGGAATCGCTGCCGCTGCCGCCGAAGAGGCTGTCGGCGGCGGACAGACCGTAGAGCCCATCATCTCCATTCAGACCGTAGATCGTATCGATCGAGCTCGTTCCAATGAGGACATTGTTCCCAGGGTTGCCATAAATTGTAGCCATAAGCGCTCTCCGCCGGCACATTTGTTAGTATGCTAACGATACAAGATATGAAAAAATGACATTAAGTAGCAATAGTCTTCTTTAGTTTAACTTGGCTGCATTTTTGGTAGCGGTGAAAAATTATTCTGAGTTGATGATATTTTGAGCGTTAATAGGAGCTTGGCCGAAGTGTGTGTGCCCTATGATTGCCAGGGAGCGGCGCTCAG
This sequence comes from Rhodospirillaceae bacterium N.6G, assembly GCA_046233115.1. Lineage (GTDB taxonomy): Bacteria > Pseudomonadota > Alphaproteobacteria > Kiloniellales > JACOMY01 > JACOMY01. The sequence continues at coordinate 240,976 of JBJXHM010000009.1, forward strand.
AACAGATGCCTATACACGTCTTGAGGGTGGGAGTGCGGCAGCCGATCCTGACGCGGGGGAGATGGCCGACATCGAAGCCCGCGCCGAGGTCGGCTGCACGACGGATCTTCCGGAGGGGTGAGGGATTTCCCCTTGCTGGCTCCGGGATCTTGGCTCTGTGGGCACCCGCCCCCACAGTCAGGAAACGTTACCGGATAGGGCTGAGGGCGATCGTGCTGGCCAAACGCCCTCCGCCGCCGATGCTCAGATCGCCGCCGTTGCGATCGTCCGCGAACTGGTGCTCGTGACCCGAAACCTGAAGGACTTCGAGCGGTTTCACCTGGCCGTTTTAAACCCTTGGGGCGTTGCCATCTGAAGCCAGCACGACGATGGCGTCGGGGGCAACCGAGAAGCCTTCCTGCGAGGTCTCGGCCAGGCGATCTAGCTCGCGGAGATGGCGTTCAACGGCGCAGACCTGGCTTCGGAGCTGCCCGGTGACAACCACATCAACCTCTGCGCGTCACTTCTTGTGCCAACGCCGAATTCGCGGATGACTACTGGCCGTCGCGGAAGAAGCCTTCGATCGGTGAAATGTCGTAGGTCTTTCCGGACGCCGTGGTGATCGTCGACAGCTTGGTTTCGCTCAGCGCGCAGAACGCGTCCGGCGTGATGCCGGTGACGTCGGTGCCGTCTACCCTGGTAACGACTTCACCGAGAGTCAGTCCGGCCAGATCTGCCGGGCCTCCCTTCGGAATCGAGTTGACCACCAGCTTGTCGCCTTGCAGGCCGATCGCAGCACCACCCGGGTCGGGGAGTGGCGGAAGTGTGTCGCCCTCGAACAGGGGATCGAGATGTATGGTCTGGGTGGACCAATCGAAGGTGACGACGAAGTTCTTGAGGAAGGTATGCCCGACATTGCCGTTGACACCGGGTGCCATGCCGTCGCCGACCGTTACCGGAACCAAGAGCTCCCTGTCGCCAAATCGGATCGGTATGGTCGAAATCCCAAGCTGCATTTCGAATGAACCTCCTGCGCCCCCGGCCAATGCCGCGCTTGTCGGGGCGCCGTCCGGCAACGCGACACCAACCGAGGCAAGATCCGCCGTGTTGATGGTCAGGGGAATGCCACCACCGGTATCGACGACGAATTCCAGCGTGCCGTTGCCCACGCCGAGTTCGACATGAGGAGAGGGAGACAGCGTCTTGTCCTTGATCGTGAAGGGCAGGGCGACGGCCCCCTCGATATGGTCGAGCTGATCCACGTTCGCAGCGACAGTGATCTCCTGCGCACCATAGTCGACCTGCCATACCGCATTGCGCATCAACGGCGCGCCGATCAGGCCATAGGGCGTGATGCAGTAGAAGGCGCCTTCCGAGGCCCAGCCGATCTGCCCGGTGGGACTGCCGACCGGTAGACTGCCGCCAAGAGTCATGTCGGACATGAGCATTAGTGGAGCCCACACGATGACATTGCCTGCGGCAAGGCCGGCCGTCTCGACGATGACCTCCCCCCCCTTGGGCGGCCGCGATCTCCGGCGTGACGTAGGTCGGCGCACCGGTGTCGAACATGAACGGCAGCGCCAGGCCGTCACCGAAGTCCACGTCGACGACCACATGCTCTTGTATTTCCCGGTAGGGAAAGGTGATGGGCAGGACCGCGGGGTCGATCACGTTAACGGTCGGCAGGAACTCCGCGAGCTTGTCTCGGAAGGCGTTCAGCTTTTCCAGCTTGGCCTGGACCTCCGGGCTCAGTTCCTCTTCCTTTTCTTGCGCGACGGCAGTGCCGGACATGGCCAAGGCCCCCAAAAGCACAGCGGCGATGAGGCAATGCCTATGTTTCGAGCGGGTCGAGTTTGACACGGTCAGGCACTCCTGGTTCGGCTAGGGTTTCATCTCGGGCATTCGTGACATCCCACAGCGCCGCTGTCCGACCTGTGTGGGGCCGTGGGCGCTGCTACGGCGCAGTGGCTCATCAAGCGCAGCTTTCAGTTTCGGCGCGGGTCAGGCTCGTCAACAGGTGGCAGGCTAACCGCCCGAGAATGTCCCGTCCGGCAGAAGGAACTTCGGCTTCAGACCGTCGATACAGCCGTCGTTCACCTTGGCCACCGGGTTCTCGATGAAGGATTCTGCAATATCCTCGGCGCATTGTGAGAAAGTCGAGACACCGTGCCCGGCCTCGGGGAAGGTCAGCGCCTGCCCGTTGGACAGCGTACGCACGACCGAATCTGCCGCGCTCGGGTTGGTTTGGGTGTCCTTCATCCCCGCCATGGCCAAGACCGGGATATCGCTGACAACCGCTTCGTGGAAGCCCTCGCGCGGAAATTTCTCGAACAGGTCGCAGAATCCGTAGATGGAGTAGGTATCATCCCGCACACCCTTGTCGATGAGCGGGAAGCGGTACTTGGCCGATGCCGCCTCGAAGCCTTCGGGCGAGTTGAACGGGAAATCCTCCTGGCAGGCATAGATTCCGAGCGCGAAGTACAGCCGGGAGAAGAGGGTCAGCCGTGAGGTGTCGAGAGAGGCACGTCGGAAGAAGGCATCCACATCCGCATCGCTCATGGCGTCCACAAGCCCGAGAATCTGGGTCTTGAAAGCGACCGGCACATGAGCGTCGACAAAGGCGATGATCTCCATCTTGTTGGGCTCTCGGGCTCCGAGAAGCACGTAGTCCCGGGTCATGGCGATGATGGCATCGGATCCCATCGACCGGACGGTGTTCGACAATGCGTCATCGAGCAGTTGCTCTGTGTTTGCCGTGCCTGTGGGCGACCGATCGTCGGCCAATGTCGACAAGAGCTTGTGTACAGATTGCTCGGACAGCTCCATCTGCTGCGCCTGCAACACCAGTGCTTCGGCGATCGCCTTGTCGTTCGCCGAAAGCCCGGAGTAAGACGCGGTGAGCGCTTCTGGCGTCATCGGCTTTTCGGCGAAGCCGTCGGACAGGAGCTTTTCGAGCGTCGAGGCGTCGCCCTTTGCCAGGTCCGTGAAGGCTCTTGGCAGATAGGCCATGAACGGCCCGTTGTGGTACGTGTTGCCGGCTTCCATGATCTGGCTGATGAAGGCCTCGTCCACTTCTGCGCCCAGAATGGTCATGGGTTCGTTCTTCAACCGCGCGAGGGCAGCGTTGATGGTGCCCTCCAGGTCCGGGTAGGCCGCGGCGCATTGTTCGTCCTCGGCGCAGAGATCGACGACCCAGCCAAGCGCCTGATCCACGGGGACGCCGTTGGTATCGTAGGCGGGATTGTCGACGCGGCTGATGCTGTCCAGCACGACGCTGCGCACATTTTCCGGCGCCGTGCGCATCACTTCCTGTGCAAGTTTCGTTCCGTATGAAATGCCGTAGAGATTGTACCCGGAGTAGCCGAGCGCGGATACGATGGCGCTCACATCCTTGGCGTTTTGGTAGGTATTGTAGTTGTTTATTTCGACGCCGTTTGCCTTGATTTCTTTCAGACACTTGGCCAGCGGGCCATCCGGAGCGAACTGGTTCGCGCCCGGCTTTGCGAATTGTACAAACTCCGCGGCTATCTCCTCATAGCAAGCCACGGTCTGGTTCGAGATGCCCGCTCCGCGCTGGTCAAACGATATCACGTCACGCCTGTCGCGCGCGAAATCGAAGACCTGGCTGGTTGTCCAGATGTCCTGAAGCACGAACCCGCCGGGCCCGCCATGCAGGTAGACCACCGGATCCGCCGCCGGTGCTGTCGACCTGCTTTTCAGGATGACGAACGCCAGAGGCACGACGTTTCCAGTGTCGGCATCGTGGTTTTCCTGCACGGTCACCCGCCCGCACAGCATCGTCTGGCCCTCGACTTCGACCTTGAGCGTAAGTACCGGGCGTGGGCAATCTTCGACGACGACCGGCTAGCGCTCGTCGTATCCTCCGGCCCTCAGCATGTCGAACGCAGGGTCCGGCTCTCCTGCCAAGAGTGCGGCTAAGATCGCCAGAATTTCGCTGGATGCCATGTGAGTATCCTTCCAGTAGAGCGCAGTTCAGACTCGAGAAGAATCATTCAGGAAGTGTCCATTGTTTGCAAGGACCATAATCACGGATCGCTCTAGCGCTCCGATTCGCCCTCCTGGTCCTGCTCGTCATACCCCTCGTCGCCCTCAGCGAAGCTTGCAGGGTCATCGGTCTTCTGCGTCCGTGAAGGCTCTGGCTCGCTCTCCCTCACGGGTTCCTGCAAGGAGGCGTGTGAAGTGGCCAGGTGCGCCGGAGGGGAGGCTGTCTTCACGTGAATATCCTGTTGGGGGTAAGGAATAGAGATCTCGGCCGCATCGAAGGCTTGCTTCACTTGCTGCATCAGGTCCCAGTAGACCGTCCAATAGTCTTCGGTCCGCGTCCAGGGCCGGCAAACGAAGTTGACTGAGCTGTCCGCCAACTCGTTCACCCGGATCATCGGAGGCGGTTCGGCCAGCACCAGGGGGTGTGCCTTGACGGTCTCCTCCATGACCCGGATCGCGTCCGGAATGGAATCCTCATAGGAGATGCCGAAAACGAGATCGACCCGGCGTGTGGTGCTTGCCGTCACGTTCCTGATAACGGTGCCCCACACATTCTTGTTCGGAATCACGATCACCTGGTTATCAGGCGTGACCACGGTGGTGGCGACGATGTTTACCGATCGTGCGGTGCCGGCCACACCCCCCACGTCCACATAGTCGCCTTCGTCGAAGGGGCGGTTGATCATGATCATGAGCCCGCTCGCCAGGTTCCCCAGGGTATCCTGAAAGGCAAAGGCCAGGATGAAGGAGGCGCCACCTATCAACGCGAAGATCGGCGAGATGTCTATCCCGAGCCCGGACAGCACGACCATCAGACCGAATGCCATTACCAGCCAGTAGACGAAGCCGACGAGGAACGCTTGAAGCAGTTTCGATATCTGCCGAACGCGACTGATGTACTTACGGCAAAGGCTACGAGAGATGCGTGCAAGAAATATTAGGCCGATCAGCGAGGCAACGATCACGGCAATCTCGATGCCAACCTCCACACCGCCGTCGCGATCGGTCAGCCAGGCAAGCAACTGGGCGACCAGAGTTTCGAAGTCCGCCGTGCGGGTCTCCTCGACGATGATCGCGGCACGGTAGAGCCTCAGTTCCTGGATCGTCTCTGCATTGCCGCCTTTCAATTCCCATGCATCCAATATCTTGGAGTACTTGTCGAACAGGTCCTTACGCAGGGTCACGAGCTCGGTGAGATGCGTACGGGCGGCATCCGCCACCGTCCCTTCAGTGCGGAAGATCGCGAGCTGGGCCGCCATCACGTCTTCAGTCTTGGCACGCACGATTTCCTGCCACGCCGCTGCCAGATCTCCGAGCTCGGTCTGTGTTAGCGGCACGAGCCGCAGCTCCAGTTCCGAGGATGCGATGGCAGGGTCGAGGACTTCGACGGACAATCCCGTCTTGTCGTCGCGCGCAGTGTCGTCGATGACTGCATCGGCGACCGCTTCTGCTGCACTGCGAGCCGCCTGCTCTGCGCCCGGCCCGGTCGACTCGGGCCCGTCTGCTGCTCCCTCTTCCACCTCCTGGGCGGCATTGACGACATCGTCGAGATGCCGGGCCGATTCAGATGCGGCTCTTGCCGTCTCTTCGGAGACTGTTTCGCGGACTTCAGCCGCCTCTGCCTTCGCCTGCGCTTCCTCTGCCCTGTCTTCCTCGGATTGCTCTTCGTCTAGCGAAGTATCCTCACTTGTCTCGGCCGTGTCCCCTGTGGTTCGGTCGATCGTGACCTGCGCCTCGGCGGTCGTTTGCACCATGAACAATGCAATGAAAACTATGACGAACATCGGTGGCACAGCGACTGAACGCACAAGCTGCAGCCAATGATGAGCATATCGCATAGATTACACCCGTATATCACGTGGGGGCTATTGTTTTTCACTTGGCCTGAAGCGACGCTTCTTGACCGACAGTCCCCGTTTGGCGTCTTGCTGATGACAATGCCGTCGAATAACACGCCCTTCAAGCCCGAGGCGCCCGATCGGTCGCCCTGAGTCGCGAGAAGCATGGTCTTGCCATTCTCCAGGCACAGCTCCGCCGTCTCCAGCGAAATCTACTGATGATTTGGCGACGGCCCCGGTCATGCGCAGGCAGCCTCGACGGGCGGCCCGGCCCACGCTTCTTGAGCCAGGATATGCGCTCATGCAGATTCGGATTGCCCTTGATGCGAATGGCGTAATCCCCCCTCGGTCTCCAGCGGATCGAACAGGGCCGGGATGGCGAAGGCGGCGTCGGCACGGAACCGGCGGCGGGCGATCGAGGGCCGAGCAGTGGCAGAGTAGCGCGCAGCACCGGCCGCAAGACCTCCTCCCAGCCGTCGGCACTGTGGACGTTGCCGGGCCGCAGCGCGCACCGCTCCAGATCGGCGAATTGGTTGAACACGAAGAGCGGATGCAGGCACTTTGATTGGAAGTGGCCGTTCCAGGGCGCGAAGCGCGGGGCGCAGCCCGCCCTCTTGATCGCCGTGCACCGGGCTTTCGGAACCGTCCATGTCGAGCGTGATGCTCTTCGGAAGCCGGAGGTCATGCACCGCGTCGATCCAGCACCCCGGCAGATCGGCGAGAACGGCGAGGTTCTCGGGCCGGGTCAGCATCGCGGTCTCGAACCGTCCCATCGCGCTGGCCGACGCAGCGCCGCGCGCCCACCGACCAGCTGCCACATCACCGGGTCGCGGCGCAGCCGGTCGGCAAGATGGTGCCGGCGGTTCTTGCCAATGCGCGGTTCGGCAATGAAGCTTACGACCAAGTCGGTCAGGCCCAGCGCGTCACCGCGTTCGTGACCGAGCGGCTGCTATGCCCTAGGCTCTTGATTGAAAAGCAGATCGTCGTCGCAGGCGATTCCGTCTGCTCGGGATTTGTTCTAGACCGCAACTTTGAGAGCGCAGCCCTGATCCAGCGATCTTGCCGCGCGGCCTCTCGCGACCGTCTGCAAGGAATGTGAGGCAGCACGCCGCTTCACTCGGTCCTTCCGATAGGGAGTGAAGGTGCAAGAGAGCCAAGGGTCCGAGCAGACCGCGCTCTCGCATCAATTTCCATGATCATATCAGAGATTTGGTGGTAGCGGAGGAGGGACTTGAACCCCCGACACGCGGATTATGATACAGGTTCTGAACGTGAACATGGTTTCTCATCTGGCAGCGCAAATTGTTGATTTCCAATTTGATTTAAGCTACAAGGTGAACATAGTGACACACTGAGAACCGCCCCTGCGGACGCGATTCCTGAGACTAAGATGAGACTAACGGACATCTCCATCCGGCAGCTGCGCCCCCCGGCGACGGGTCAGCAGAAGTTCATGGACGATGCCTTGCCGGGGTTCGGTGTACGGGTCTCGCAGGGCGGCGCCAAATCCTTCTTCATCATGTATGGTGAGCGCAGGCGGCTCAAGACCATCGGCCGCTATCCCGACATGAAGCTGGCCGACGCGCGTCGCGAGGCCAAGCGCCTGCAGGTGGAACTCGAGCAGGTGCAGGCGATCGTCCCGCCGTCGCTGGAGCAGATCAGTTTCGAGACGGCGAAGGTCCGCTTCCTGGTTGACTCAGAGCGTCGCAACGCCGCGCGCACTGCCTCCGACTATCGTCGCCTCCTCGAACGCCACTTCCAGTTCGACCAGATGCTCTCGGAAGTCGGGCGCCTCGATATCATGAAGGTCGTGGCGTCGCTCAGCGACACCCCTTCGGAGCAGCAGCATGCCTATGTCGCGATCCGAACGATGCTGAACTGGTGCGTGCGCCAGGGATACATTGAGGCCTCGCCCGCGCCCAGGATGTCCGTGCGCGCTGCATCTCGGGATCGCATCTTGACCGACGCTGAGCTGGCCGCCGTGCTGCGCGCAGCGCGTGATGAAGCCTATCCCTTTGGAGCGATCGTGCAGCTTCTGATCCTGACCGGCCAGCGAAGAGGGGAGATTGCAGCGCTACGGTGGGACTGGATCGACTTCGACCAGGGGACATTGTCGTTCCCGGCGACGATCACGAAGAACCGTCGAGCGCATACCCTGCCGCTCGGAGACATGGCACGCGAACTGCTCCTGTCGCTTCCGAGGCTCGGCGAACAGGTCTTTCCCGCGCGTACCGAAGGCGCCGCTATCTTCAACGGTTGGGGCAAGGTCAAGGAGCGCTTTGACGCGGGATTGGAGGAAGTCGATCACTACACGCTCCACGATCTTCGTAGGACATTTAGTTCGATCCACGCTAAGATTGGAACGCCGATCCATGTGACAGAAAAGCTGCTAAACCACATTTCGGGCACGTTGAGCGGTATCGCAGCCGTCTACAATCGTCATTCTTACATGCAGGAAATGCGAGAAGCATTAATAGCCTTAGAGAATTATCTCAGAGATCTAGTGAATACATCAACCATAATCTCGAAAAATCCACATGCCACACCTTAAGGAGTTCTGTCAGAAATGATGATGTCAGTCCATAACAAAAATAAACTTAGCAGTTCTAAAGCGTTATTGAAATCAAAAAAGCATATTATTTTTGATTTCGATGGCCCGATAGTTGATTTATTTGAAAGTCACAGGAGCGAACATAATGTAAAGCATTTGAATGTACATTCAAAACCTATAGGTGAGTGCATTAACTACACTAAACAGGGCGCAAATCTATTTAAAGAATGGAGCGATACGCGGAGATTATCAGGCAATGATAGTAATAAAAAGAAAAATATTGACAGATATTATCACTTTCTATTGGAAAAAATAGAAATGGAGGCAGGAAATGCATCGCAAATAGACGAAAATGCACTTAATATTATACAACACTCATACAAAAAATTTGGAAAAATATCTATTCTTAGCAACAATAGTGAGAAAATAATCAAAAGTTTACTGAAAAAAAATAACATTATAGAATTATTTTCTTATATTTCCGGCAGGACAGACGAAAATCCATATACGCTCTTGAAACCCAACCCTTTAAGATTAATAAAACTCATAGAATTATCTAAATGTTCTACCTCCTCAACATTATATATTGGTGATACAAGAGCAGATTTTGAATGCAGCAAAAGAGCTAATGTAGACTTTATTGGAATAAAGACGCGTCATTCTCCGGATATAGGAGCGTCAAAATCTTTAGATAATGTATTTATTATTGAAGATAGGTGTCAGCTTGCGGATCTTTTCTTATAAAAAAATTAATCTCTTAGGTGCGTATTATGGGGGAGAGATCACATGTCAGAAGATGCAGTAATAGGAGTTGATATCGGAACAACCTATATAAAATTAATAGCAATTAGTGAATCTCAAGAGGTTATCGAAAGCAATACAATAAGATCACCATCGATATTAGTAAATGGTGTTATTGATTCGGAATATCCTAATAATATTTTCGAAAAAACTCATAGTGCTATAGAAACTATTATAGTAAAAGTAATTTTTAAGAAATATGTTGTCCGCGCGATTGCAATAACAGGAATTTCTCCAGTAATTATTGCATTCTCAAATAACAACGTAGGAAAATCAATATTTACTCCATATTGGAAAGTTCCAAATATAGATACTACAAATGCCGGAATTGACCGCACAATTAATCGTCTCAGATACATAGTCAGCAAAACAGTAGAGCAACATATGGGGAAGGTTACTATCTGCGACTTAATTGGATACATTAATTTTCGACTAACAGGGCGTCTTTCTATGAATAATATCACTGCTGGCGAATTAGGATTTATAGAGAATCCTAATATATGCCAAAGAGCTCTAGAGTTTCAACGCATATTTCCCGAAATCCCGTTAAAATCTCCTACAGAGATCTGTGGCGTATTGAACCCATCAAATTATGATACTCAAAACAGAGTCATAGTTTGTGCTGGTGCTCCTGATAGTTTTGGGTGTGCAATATATAGTGGAGCTACTTTAAAAGAAGAGAGGGTATTATATTTAGGTACATTTGGTAGTATTCTAGAAGTCCGTAGTGACATCGCGCCAATTTTGAATTCAAAGAAAGCATACCCTATTCTTCCTTACAAATGGCTGTTATCAGTTCCTGGGTACGGGCTCCAAGTCGAGGCCTATGCTATAGAGAATTTTCCATCACATGATCTTCCATTGAGTCTCAGCCAAATGGACAGGGTTGCTGCAAACTCTCTTTCTGGAGCAGGAGGTGTGTTCTTCACCGTGCCCTCATGGGATAGAATTGGAACGGAGCACGGAACTTTCGGGTTTGTGAATCCAAACAATGGGGAATTCCAGATTCCTACATCAACGAGTGCTCGTGCCATCCTTGAAGGACTAGGCCATCGGATCGTAGCTTCACAGTTCGATGTTGGCAACGGGGCATTGGCATGGGGAGTTGCGGGAGGAGGAGCAAACTCACATCTTTGGCTGCAAATACTATCTGACGTGATAGGTGTGAAGTTGCGAGCACTGCCCCGTGCACGTGGTGCCTGGCCCGCGGCATTAATAGCAGGCTCCGCTATAGAATGGCGGGGGATGTTAGAATATTTTACAGGAAAGGAGAAAATCTTCTCCCCAAGCCGAAGCTCTCACTTGCTTGCAAAAATAACGTCAGATAAAGCGCGAAGTTGGTATATTGAAAACCAAGTTTTAATTTAAAAATAATTTTATAGTTTCTCACATTGGTCTCGCCGTCACTGTGACAATCGAGATAAAACGTCGTGGGCGGGTTCGGTATCTGGGTGATCCCAATATTCAACAAAGGTGCGATCAAAAAAATCTTTTAGAAACACATTTCTTCCACCTCGGATTGGAACTAGACAGGAAGGATTATTGTGTCCGAAAGCCGTTTCGCGCTTTGTATCAGGCGTAAGCCAACCTAACTCAAGCAGCTCTCCATAAAGATGCCTACCTCGGAGAGAAAAGGGTAATTTATAGCATCGAATCTCAAAGTCACCATTATAATCATCAAATATCGAATTGCAAATTGTATCAATTGTTGTTATGCTCCTTTGCTTTTGGTGCCCGGTTGTAGTGTCTGGATGCTTTACTAAAATCCTAACCGGAACGCCTCGCCGCTGTATTGCACGAATAAGTGGTAAAGTTGTGGAAGCAGCATACTCTAGCAGATCCACCCGAGTGCATCCGGGCACAGCATCTATTAATTCTGGTAAGCTCTCATCTTGATTTTCTAAACATTCGAAGGATTTTTCGGTTCGAAAATAGTCCAAGGCAATAGCTATATCAATTACAATAAATAAAATAATAGTAGAAATTACGGTACTATCCTTAATAAATTTATCAATGAACGGGAAAAACTGTGATAATATAAAAACTACGCCTGCCATAGTAGCTATTACTAATAGCGATTGCTTTCTATATTTATCTATTGTCTTTCTTATCCATGATAAGAGTGATACTTTGCCGCTTTTATGGGTCATCGTACCTTCCAACTTGTCGGGAGTTCTGATTATAATTCACTGGCGCTTAGGTTACTTCTTCGTTTTCCGCGATTGCTCGGCGGACTAATCACTCGGAATGCGCACCGAAGAAAGAAAGGCACGGACGCGGTCACCTGCTGGATTCCGGAAATACGAATCTGACAACCCAACTCTACGGAGATGAGGCGAAGCTTTTGAGATCATGATCTTTTCGTCTCTCTATGGGGATTCGTGGTCGGCGTTCTGTCCGCTTACTGTGCCGGGGCGCAGGACGGCGATCAAGCTAAAGTGTGCAGATCGGCAGGCAGCCGATTTCGTTGATGATCATTTGTACAGATTCGATAATCGCCTGACAGTGCCGCCGTTGGGCAGGGGTCAGGTTGACACCATGGGTTCGGTGTGAGGTGTGAGGTCTGATGTTTATGGTCTTGCTCTTCTCCTTTCGTGAGGGGATGTCATCGCGGATGGCTTTGAAGGGCGTTCTGCCGTTCATGCCATGGCCCTGATGTGGCCGCTTGGTATTGTAGCTTTCCAGGTAGCGATCGAGCGAGGTCTGCATCTCATGGACGGTCTCGAACCAGGTGCGCCGGCCCTTGATCGCGCCTGCCCGCGCCAGCTGCTCGCGGTAGAGCCAGATCGTCTTCCCGTCGGGGACCTTGTCTGACAGCTCCAGGCCGAGGAAGCGCATGAAGGAAAGCCGATCCTTCACCTGATGCTCCGTCTGATCCTCGAACAGCATATAGAGCGTCTTCAGCACCAGGACCTTGAACATCTGCATCGCATCGGATGGGGGACGACCGCCCGTAGAGCGGTCGGAGCACTTCAGGGCTGCTTCCAGATCACCCCCGAACAGCTCGAAATCCCCCACCGCCGACAACGCTCAAGGGGATCATCGGCTGCCGAAAGCTCCTTCAGCCGATCGTCCGTATCAAATAAGCCCTGCTGACCCATTCTCCGCCTCCGGCCATTCCGAGTGACAGGAAATCAGCCCTACCGCCGCTTCGTTACCGGCTTTTCTAGGTGTCTAGCCGTTTCACTCGCGGCTGCAGGAGCACCTCGATCAGAAACCGCGCCGTAATCTCGCCCTCCGGAAGCCGGTCGCGGTTCTTCGAAAAGGTCGAGTGCTCTCAGGCTGGCTCGTCAGCCGGGAGCTCGACAAACCAGCGGAATAGGAGATCCAACTCCAGCAACTCCACCAATCGGCGCTCCGAGCGGATGAAGTAGAAGGCCTGAAGCAGCTTCCGGCAGTGGTAGATTTCGCGCTGCTCCTGACAAATTGAGAACAATTTAGTCGCTCAGACCTGGGGAAAAAACACCCGATAGAAGGTGATCGCGGAGCCGTTCTCGTCCATGAGCGGCCAAAAAGGATAGAAAAGAGATATCTCTCCATGGGAACGCTTCTCGTAAAGGCGGACACGGAGGAGTCCAACGCTGCCAGAGGACCCGCGTGTTATTAAAATCGCTTGTTCGAAGATAGGACATCGACCCGGTGTCAGCTAGATAATAATTGGCCTCAAAAAAATCACAAATGTTTGCCATCAGAATTGATTTCTTGCCATGGACAGGTAGGTCACTGGCAAACTTAATGTCCGGGAGCCTCGCAAAATGTGTAATTGCAGTGATAGTTGTGCTTAACGAAATATCTAACAAGCTTGGAGATATAACATTTGATTTTACGTCATCCCAGTAGTTGGATAGTTCATTCCAGTATTTAGATGAGTGAAAGGCGTGATATATGCTTTTTTCATGTTTTTCTATCACATGATCAAAATTATTTATAAACACGTCGCGTATTTTTGTCTGATGTCTGTTAGAAAGCGTTACGGGGAGAGACATCCAAAATGCCGTGTTGGCTTCTTTCAAAGGTACAATTTTTGTTCTATTTTGCCAGTCGCCCATCGCAAATTGTACCGAATCAAGAACTACCCAGATATCAGCGCTAACAATCTTTTGAAGCACCTTAAGTCGTGGTAGATAATTTGGTTGGTGAATTGTTATTTTCATAGTTCTTCGCTTTCAAGCAGTTTAATCAGTCATATAGAAATTAATAACCTTGGTATGGAAGTAATATTTAATCATTTAAAGAATTAGTATTCCTTAAGATTTCTCTAATTCCCTTGTGTTCGGTAACAGGTGGATTTGAAAAATATGCTCTTACATCAAAATTTGGATCAATTAACTCTATCATTTCGAAATCTTCTCTGATTATAAGACGAAATCCCTCTCTGTTTTGAACGGCCGTCTTGAAATTTTCATAAGTTTCCAGTGTAAAATCGGCATCTCCAAGCTCTACCCGTGTAGGGTCAAATTTTCTAACCTTAAATACTTCCAGCGTTCCTGCCGACGTTAAAATTTTTGGCACTACATATACTGGACCGGTCTTTGTATTGTTTGCTAGTATGCCGCTAGATGAAACAGATTTGTTCATAGATTCAAAATCATCATCGTTTTTGCTAAAATAACAACAATATCCTACAACTGAATTGAACTCTCCAGCATGTTTGATCCGGAGGTTGTTAGACATTTCTACTATTTTTTTGGCTATTTCTATATATTTCTTGCTCAGCGTGTTCATTTTTTTCTCCGTCATACTGAAATTATTCTTTTTATCTGTTTTTTGTCCATCAGCCTGCTGCCGCCCACAGTGAACGATTCAAGCCAATTCCATGATAGTCTGCTCCATCACATCTCACGTGTCCTCACTACCATTGATAAGGTAACAGTTGGACATCTACATCGCAACCCTCAGCTAAGAATGTGTCGCGACCGCGTGAGTTGCTAGCTCTTGCCTTGACCGACGAGTATTAGCAGTGTCCATCTAACCAATGCGCTCGACCCAGCTGCTATCCGGCCAGCTTCATGTGCTACTCGGTACGGCACCATCCTTCGTGGTTTCGCGTCGCGAGGGGCGGTCCAATTTAGACGGGCATTCAAGTGCTCCTAACCCATACGCCATCAGGGCACGACCGGCAGCAGGGCTATGGCGGATAAAACAGTGGTGGGGTGACCGGGTTGTGCACACCCGGTCACCCTGGCTCCTTTTCAGGAGTGTCGGTCAGGTGCTTCGCGGCGATCGAGCCTCGATTGGAGCCAGTCCAGCACCTCCTCCTCAACCCATCCCACTCTGTTCGGGCCAAGCTGAACCCGCTTGGGGAATTCGCCTGCCTTTTCCAGCCGTGCGACATGCTGGGGCGAGTACAGGACCAGCTCCTTCAGCTGGCGCTTTGAAAGTATCCTCATCACGATGCCTCCAGAAGAGGGAGCATCGCGACGCCCCGGTTTCGACAAACCTCCGAGGGACGACGATCCTACCAGCCCAGGATCAGGTTGGCGAGATCGCGTCGCTGGCGGCAGTTTTTGCGGGCGCCAGGGCGGGCGAGACCGCCCGTCACGATGCGCCAAGGCATGTGCCGCCTGTATCCCCATATTCGGGCTCGACCGATCCCCAGACATAGGGGAACATTTCGACTCATTCCGCACCACAGTCGTCAGGCGTCCCGCCATGACTTCACCTGTCTCATGCTGCCTTACGGACAGCACGGAGCCGCCCACGCGCGCGCGATGTCCTTGAACACGCGCGCGGGGGTGAGACAGGTGAAGTCATGGCCTTCCGGCCAGACGACTGTGGGCGGTGCCGTTCCCTGCGGGAGCCAGGTGGGCACCGTTCCGGTGGAGACCTGAAGCTCCACCGGCAGCATGAGACCGCGGCCGACAAGCCGGTATAATGGGAGAGGACAGTTCATTCGATGACGGCGACGTGACACGTCCCGCGCTTCTCCCACCGCAAGAGGCATGCGCGGTGGCTTGGCGCGCCGCCTTCACCGACCATGAACCTCGGCCTCGAAAAGCAGTTCGATCCCGCCATCCGTGACTATCACTTGCGACCGGTTGTGAACGACCGGCGCTTTTCCCATACCTGGGCGATCGGCAAGACCGGAGTGGGGAAGTCGACCGCGCTGGTGCGCTGGGCGATCGAGGATGTCCTCGCCGGCGAGGGCCTCGCATTCTTCGATCCGCACGGCGACGCTGCCGAGGAGATCCTTCGACATGTTCCGCGCGCCAGGCGCGCGGACGTCGTCTACCTGAACCCGTCCGAGCTCTGCATCGGCTACAATCCCTTTCACCGGGTTCCCAACGAGAGAAGAGCCTTTGTCGCCTCCGCGCTGACCGACGGCATCAAGGCGGCCTGGGGCTATGAAGGCGTGGCGACGCCGGTGCTCGATCAGATGCTGTTCAACGGTGCGCGGGCGATGATGGACATGCCCGGCGGCACCTTGATCGGATTGAAGTTCCTGCTGAGCGATGCGGCCTACCGAAAGCGCGTCATCGGCCACATCCAAGATCCCCTGATCCGAGAGTTCTGGGCGGTCGAGTTCGAGCAGCACATGACCGAGCGCGAGCGGCGCGAACGCACGCTCTCGACCCTCAACAAGCTGGGCGCACTGATCGCTGACCCTGCCGTGCGTCGCATGATCGGCCAGCCGAAGTCGGCGATCGATCTCGCAGCCATCCTGAGAGAAGGGAAGGTGCTGATCGTCTCTCTGCCGCAGGGTGACCTTGGGGTGGAGAAGTCGGCACTCGTGGGTTCGCTGCTGATGAGCCAGTTGCATGTCGCCGCCCTTTCGCGAGGAGACGATCGCCGCCCCTTCCACATCTATGCCGACGAGTGCCACCACTTCGCACCTGGAGCGCTCTCAGAGATGCTGTCCGGTGTGCGCAAGTTCGGCATCTCCCTGGTTCTGGCCAACCAGTACCTGGAGCAGCTACCGCGGAAGCTCCGCGCCGCACTGATCGGCTCGGCCGGCACAATCGTCGCCTTCCGCATCGGTGCACTGGACGCTCCCTGGATCGAGCCGGAGTTCCGTCTGCAGCGGGACGACGACACCCTCTGTGAGCTGCCACCCTACACCGCCTACGCCCGCACCGGCACGCAGACGCACAGGCTCACCATGCCGGAGATCACGGCGAAGGCATTTCCGAGCGCGGCGGGCAAGATGAAGAACCTCTGCCGGCAAAGTTACGCAGCTGACCGCGACGAGGTCGATCGCCGGATCGAGCGGTTCGTCTCACTGAGCAAGTCTCACGGCATGAAGAAGGCATAGAGCTCGGCACCTTCGGAGCTCAGGTTGGCTCATAACCACTTGACGTCTCACGCAAGAATTGTTCCGATCTGAAAAAAGATGCCGTGATCGTCATTCAGAGGGGGGATGACCATGAAGCTGCTGTTCAGAAGAGAACAGACATCCGGCCGCGTCGGGCGAATCGGCCGCGTTCAGTTCAAGCTTTGGGCGCAACTGGATCGCGACGCCGATGAAAATGAGATCATCAAGCGCTACCGATTTGACGAGGCTGTACTGATTGAAGCCATTCAGCCGACCCTGATCCGCAACACCCTTTTGATCGCAATCGGCTCTTTCGCTGTAGCCTTCTTTGCGTTTGGATTGGCTCTGGGCATGACCTATGGCGGTCTCTTGGCCATCTGTACCGGTTTGGCCGGTGGATACTGGTGGTTCCACGAAAAGCGCGAGACCATCTATGTCCGCGACCTGCTGCATGGTCGCTACTTCTCCTGCCCGAGCGTGATCGAGCTTGCCCGCAAAGAGGCCTGGCTTCGTGTTGTCACTTCCTTCCTCCGGCAGGTCATGGAAAGCGCGAAGCATTGGGACGGCACCGAGGCCTCCGAGATCGAAGCCCTGCCAAAAGCTGAGGCCAGACTCGTGATGCTGAGAGGCCTGTGATCCATTTTGCGGCCCGCGTCCACGCCTTCGCCCATGGGCTCTTCCGCCCAAAGGACGAGGTCCTAACGCGCGAGGTTTTCGACCGCACGGTCGCTCTCTTCCGCCGGCATAAACTTGACAGCGAGGAGCAACGGGCATCCTTTGCTGCCGAGCTGGCCGACGAGGTGCTTGAACGCTGCGGCCATGAGCCAGGCGACGATGAGCGCCGCGCCTTCGTCTTGCTGCTGACCCGGCTTCTCGACTACGAAGAGATGTTCGTTCTGCCGCGCATCGACTGGACGGAACGACGATCGGTATCCGAGTGGTGGGCGCTACGTGACTCCCTCGATGTTCAGCGCGGTTTTCTCGACGACTTTGACAAGACACGAGAGCTGCTAATCCTCGCTCTCTGCACCTGCTGCGACCCGGTGTGGCGGGCGACACCGACGCCTGCGCAAGGTGCCGAAGACGACGTGACCGTCCCGACCTTGCGCATTCGTGCACTCCCTGGGCTGCCGAAAATCGTCGAGACGATCGCGGTGACGCCCTTCAATGATGAGCTCGACAGGGCCGGTCTTTTCGCCAGGCATCGTGACCGGCTGGAGCGCAACCTCGTCGCAGCGTCCGGCGGCAATCCCGGCGACCCCAAGGCTTTCAACCGCGCTCCGCGGCTGCCGACCAAATCGGACATCCGCAATCCCGAGGAGCTGGTCGAGACCTACCTCGGAGGAACACCGCTCTCCGATCTCTTCGACGGCACGATTGACGTCACCATCCCGGCGAGCGCCCGCTTCGAGCATCATCACATCGTCGCCGGTTCCGGTCACGGTAAGTCGCAGACCTTGCAGTATCTCATTGCCGAGGATCTGAAGGCCGTCGAGAGGGGAGAGCGCTCCGTCGTCGTGATCGACAGCCAGGGCGACCTCATCCGGAACGTCGCGAGCCTGAAGTGCTTTGCCCCTGGCGAGCTGTTGCATGACAGGATCGTGCTGATCGATCCGACCGACGTCGAGTATCCCATGTCGCTGAACCTCTTCGACGTGGGCCTCGATCGCCTTGATCGCTACTCGCAGCTGGATCGTGAGCGGCTGACCAATTCGATCCTGGAACTCTACGACTTCGTGCTGGGCTCCCTGCTGGCCGCCGAGATGACCCAGAAGCAAAACGTCATCTTCCGCTACGTCACGCGGCTGATGCTGCATATCCCCGACGCGACCATCCAGACTCTGCGCCAGCTGATGGAGCCGGGATCGAACGTGCGCTTCGCTGAGCACATCGCAAAGCTGACCGGCACCGCGCGGCACTTCTTCGATACTGAGTTCATGTCCAAGGAGTTCGAGCAGACCAAGCGCCAGGTGCTGCGCCGCCTCTGGGGTATCCTCGAAAACCAGACCTTCGAGCGGATGTTCTCGCATCCGCGCTCGAAGCTCGACCTCTTTGCCGAGATGAACGCCGGCAAGGTGATCTTGATCAACACCGCGAAGGATCTGCTGAAGGAGCAGGGGACTGAGATCTTCGGGCGGTTCTTCATCGCGCTGATCGCACAGGCAGCGCAGGAGCGCGCGACCCTGCCTGAGCGGAAGCGTACCCCGACCTTCGTCTACATCGACGAGGCGGCCGACTATTTCGACCGGAACATCGGGATCATCCTGGCCCAGGCGCGCAAGTTCAACGTCGGCATGGTGCTGGCGCACCAGTATCTGGGCCAGCTGGAGCCGAAGCTGCAGGAGGCATTCGCCGCCAACACCTCGATCAAGTTCGCCGGCGGTGTGTCCAATCGCGACGCCCGCGCACTGGCGCCGATGCTCGGCTGCGAAGCTGAACTGATCGAATCCCAACCCAAGCTCAGCTTCGCCGCGTTGATCCGTGGGGTGACGCAAGGTGCCCTGCCGCTGCAGTTTCCCTACGGTCATCTTGAAGACTTGCCGACGATGACCCGTGACGAGCAGGCGGAGCTCCGCAAGGCTATGCGGGCGCACTACGCCGTTCACTACAGCGAACTCAATGGCGACGGAGAAAGGGCCGATCGCGAGGACGTGGCGAAGGACGCAGCGGACACTGCGGGACCAGAGGGCGCCAGTTCCGACGGGGAGACCGCGACCAAGTCCAAGCCGTCACGCTCTGGAGGTAAGAAGTCATCGCCTAAGCCCCCGAGTGACAAGCACAATGACGACCCGGACGACGCGGATACCAGCACCAAGCCTGATTGGTAGGCGGGGATGCTAGAATAGCGAGATGGACGCCACAGGAACCTATGATGCCATTCAACGCCGCCGCCGCGATCGGCCCCTTTCGACCGGCAAGCGTGTAACACCCCAGGAGCGTGACCTTCTGTGGTTCCAGGCCTTGCATCGCCATGGGCCGCTGTCCTCGACCTACCTTCATGCCTTCTCGCGGCATCTCCGGCGCAATGAGAAGCGCGCCCGTGACCGCCTGACCGACCTCTTCAACGAAGACCGGACGCCACACGGCGGCGCCTATCTCACGCGACCGATCCAGCAGTTCCGTACGTTTGACGCACGCTATCAGGATCTGGTCTACGAACTCGGCGCGCCGGCCGAGCAGGCGCTGAAGGAGAAGGGCCTCTGGAGCGACCACGCGCCGGCACCTAGTGGCCCCTGGACGCACCGCTACATGGTGAGCGCCATCACCGCTTCGATCGAGATTGCCACTCTCTCAGATCCCACTTTGACCTACATCCCGCAGGAGGCAATCCTGGCGCGATCTGGCGCCACGCTGCGTCATCCGGTGCCTTTTGAGAACCCGGTAACCGGGAAGGAGGAGACCCGTGACCTCATCCCCGATGCGCTATTCGGGCTGGAGTATGCGACGCCCCAGGGCAAAGCCTATCGCTTTTTTGTCGTCGAAGCCGACCGGGCGACCGAGCCATCACGCGCGTCAACCTTCAATCGCAAGAGCCATCTCCGCAACATATTGCAATACCGCAACTACGTCGGCCGCGGCCTATACAAGGATCACCTCGGGCTCACTGCTGGCATGCTGGTGCTGAACGTGACCACCACGGTGGCCACCATGGAGAAGATGATCGACCTTTGCGGTGAGGTGTCCGAAGGGCGCGGCAACAGCTACATGTTGTTCCGCACGGCCGAGGCCTTTGGAGGATACTTCAAACCGCCGAAGGTGCTTGATGAGCTTCTCAAGTTGCCTTGGACCCGGGCGGGCTCTACCGATTTCAGCTGTGATCGTCGATGATCGCCTTCATCATCGATGCCTTTGTCAATGCCGACTCACTTCAACTTTTGAATACCGTCAGACTTGGAAGGTAGTTTCACGAGCCGTCAGCTCCGGTCCGTTGGACATTGCGGGAGCTGAAAGCGGCGATCCGCGATCTCCTGAACACGGTCAACGTCAAGGCCCGCCACACCAGTCATAGCGGTGCCGGACGGTGAATGCCCCAACATGTGGTTGACGCCCCCCAGCCGCGTACCCATATCAAAGGGCCGATATCGAAAGGGGCAGGAAATGCCGGCTTCAACCACCTTTTTCCCCGTGTCCAACGGCGACATGACCCTCATCCGCCTGGACAACGGCCAGACCATTATCATCGACCTCAATATCCGCGGCGCCGCCGACGATGACGACGACGACACGCCCGATGTGGCGTCGGACCTGCGGGACCGGCTCAAGCGCGACAAGCAGGGGCGCCTGTATGTGGACGCGTTCCTGCTCAGCCATCCCGATCAGGACCACATCACCGGGCTGCGCAACCACTTCCATCTCGGCCCGCCGGGCGAATGGTCGAATGATGAGGACAAGATTTTCATCCGGGAAATGTGGTCCTCGCCCATCGTCTTCCGGCGCGCGAGCCCGAACCACACGCTGTGCGATGACGCCAAGGCGTGGGCGAAGGAGGCGCGCCGCCGCGTTGCCCTGTTCCGCGAGGACGGGTTTGACACAGCCGAAGGCGACCGCATCCTCATCATGGGCGAGGACGTGGACGGTAAGACCGACGACATTCCAGGTATCGTCGTCAAGCTCGACGATATCTTCTCGGCGTGCAACCGCGCCGAGGACGGCGCGTTCGAAGCCCGACTGCTTGGGCCGCTAACCGCCGCGGATGACGAAGAGAAAGAAGAGCTGGAGAAGAACGACTCCTCGGTCATCCTGCGCTTTGCGCTCGCGGGCGGCGGCGTGAGCGACAAATGTCGGTTCCTGACCGGCGGCGATGCCGGCGTGGCCATCTGGAAACGGCTGTGGCAGCGCCATGGCAAGAAGAACGCCGACTGGCTGACCTACGATCTGCTGCAAACGCCGCACCATTGCTCATGGCGGAGCCTAAGCTTCGATCGCTGGAGCGAGCTTGGCGAAAAGGTCAAGGTTGACCCGGACGCGCGCAACGCGCTGTCGCAGACCTGCAAGGGCGCGGTTATCGTCGCCAGCTCAAAGCCAATCAAGAAGGATGACGACAACCCGCCGCACGAGCGGGCCAAGCGCGAATACAACGACATCCTCGGCGGCGATAGCGAGCGTTTTTACTGCACCGACGAATACTGGGCCGACGAGAACCAGTCGCTCGAATTCGAGATCAAGGCGAGCGGCATCACGCGCAAGCTCGCCAAGGCCGCCGCCCTCGCGGCGCCGGCGCTCGGCATCGGGGCAACGGCGGCGCACGCCCGTCCGCACGGCTAATCCCTTCATGTCCGGAGAAGCTCTCCGTGCCCATGCAGAAAAGTTTGTGGCCGCGGCAATCCGTCACCCGCAGTGCCGGGATGTCCGGATTGCGCGCGTAACCGACAGCGCCGCCTGTATCGAACTCGACCTTGATGTCGAGATGCCTTTGCACATGAAGGCGGACGGGGTCAGCGAGAACGGCGTGCGTCGCGTTGAAACTGCCGCTGTCAGGCTCGGCCCGTCATATCCGTGGTCCTCGCCGACCTTTTATCTTCGGGCGGATTTTCCCCGCGATCTACCGCATCTCCAGCCCGGCCCGCCGGATGCGCTGCCCCGGCCGTGCCTTGTCGATGGAAATCAGCGGGAGTACTTCTTCCAGTTCGGCCTTGTCGAAGCCGGCGCCTTTCACCTCGTGCACCAGCTCGTGCTCTGGCTCCAACGCGCCGCCGAGGGCGCGCTGATCGACTCGCAACAGGGATGGGAGCCGGCGCTGCGGCGCGACCTTTGCGACATGCTGGTCATCGACGCGGAAGGCTGCCGCGCGATGGTGGACCGCCAGGGCGGCCACCGCGTGCTTAAATCCAGCTACTACCGGTCCGGTTCCGTGGATGCGCGCCCCTCGAACGGCGCAGCCGCCCTCATCGAGGCGAGCATGGACGCGGTGCCGCTCAAGCGTAGCGATAGCGAGCTGTTCACCGCCCGCAGGGTGGACGAAGCGGGCCTCGGCAACACCGTTTGCTGCGTCGTGTGGTCGGACAAGCTGCCGGACGGCAAGGCGTTCGTCGCCGGCTCCTACATGCCGGAAACCGTCACGAGCCTTGCCGCGCTTCGCGCCCGTGCGGCGGAACTGCGCTGCGACCGCGCGCTCGATGCGTTTTTCGCCAGCCTTGAGCGGTGCGTTGCCGGATATTTTCTTGAACGTCCCGTGCCGATCGCCATCGTCCTGTGCGCCCGGCGGCCCTTTCACCTGATCGGCTCGTCCTCTGACATCGAGCTTGTGCCCTATGTTCTTGAGGTGCGCGCCGCGAAGGGCCGATCCTCGCTCTTTGCCGCCGGCGATGACGAACCCGTAGCCCCAGCCATGCAGATTGACCAGACCAACCCCGTCCTGCTGCGCAGCGTTTCGGGCGCGCCAGCAACCGGCCCCGTGGCGATGCTGGGCTGCGGCAGCGTCGGCTCGAAGATGGCCCTGCACCTTGCCCGCTGCGGCATCGAGATCCCAGTGCTTTGCGACCGCGGCACATTGATGCCCCACAACATGGCGCGGCACGCGCTGGCGCGCTCTCCCCTTGCCGCCTCGAAGGCGTCCGAGCTCGCGCGGGAACTCGCTCATCTCGGTCAGTCGCCGCAGGTCCGCGAAGCCGACCTTGTCGCAGACCTTGGGATAAGGGAAGGGCGGCAGGCCGCGCTGCCGCGCCGTGCCGCCTTCGCCCTCAACACCACCGCCTCGCTTGGCGTCCGCGAAGCGCTGTCGGCTCTTTCGCCAAAGGAGGTGAAGCCCCGGCTTGCGGAAGCGGCGCTGTTCGGGCGCGGCCACGGCGGCTTCCTTCTGGTTGAGGGCGCCGACCACAATCCGACGCTGTCCGACCTGATCGCGGAGCTATACGCCACCATCGATTCCGCGCGTGTCCGCAGCTTGCTCTTTGATCCCGCATACGGGCTTGCCGAAATCCAGATCGGCCAAGGCTGCGGCTCCCTGACCATGCCCATGACAGACATGCGCCTGTCATCCATGACCGCCGGGCTGACCGAAGCGCTCACCGAAGTGATGGAGGCGCCGGGCGATGACGGCCGAATCATCATCAGCGCGACAGGGGACGGCTCCCCGGACACGCGCTGGCACGCGCAACCGGTCGCGCCGTTCACGGTTATCCCCATCGAGCCGATGGAAGGCTGGACCCTGCGCATCGCGCCCCGTGTCCTGGGTCAGATTTACGCCGAGACCGGCCGCTACCCCAATGTCGAAACCGGCGGCGTCATGATCGGCATGTGCAGCGCCCGGCTGAAAGCCGTCACGGTAGTCGATCTGCTGCCCGCGCCGCCGGACAGCGTGCGCGCGGCGGACTGTTTCGTTCTCGGCACGAGCGGGCTCAAAAACGAAATCCGCGCCCGGCATTGCGTCAGCGGCAGCACGCTTTTTGATGTCGGCACTTGGCATTCCCATCTCGCCGATCAGGGGTCTTCGCCCCTCGACCGGCAGACAGCCCGCGAACTTGCCGCCGAACGTCCGCCGCCTTCAGTCCTGCTGATCGTGACGCCGTGCCGCCTGTACGCCCTGATGCATCCGCCGGCGCAGACATGAGCAATCAGCCGCAGTCACTGAAGGCGCAAAACGCCTGGCTCATCCGCGCGGCCCTGGTACTGCATGCCGTTGCCTTCGCCTGGATTGCGTTCGAGCCGATCGTTCTGGCCCAGCTCACGCGCGCGGATGCGCTGGAGAAGATCAAGGCCGCGCTCGCGCCGGGCTCGCTCTCGCTCGCGATCATCGTGCTCGCCAAGCTGGTCCTGCTCGGGCTTGTCCCCGCGCGTCTGCGCGATCGACTCATCCATTGTCGCTGGCGCCATCCGTTGCCCGGCTCGCGCGCCTTCACGAAGCTGGGACCTGCCGATGCCCGTGTCGATATCACGGCCCTGGAACGAACCTACGGCCCGTTGCCGGCAGCGCCGGGCGAGCAAGGCCGGCTCTTCTATAGGATATACCGCGCGTATGCCAATGAAGTTGGCGTGCTCGATGCGCACAAATCCTATCTGGCCGCGCGCGACATCGGCATCGTCAATCTGATCCTGTTCGTTCTCCTGCCCGGATTCGCATGGTGGGCTACTGACAATGGGGCGCGCGTCGTGGTATACGCCGCGGCACTGTTCGCCTTCTATCTGATAATGGCGATTGCCGCGCAGATTTATGCCGGCCGGTTTGTCGAGAACGTGCTCGCTACCGCATCAAGCGACAACCGCTAACCCATCTATATTCCGGGCCGGCTCTTACCTTTTTCAGAATTCATAAAGGCGAATATGCGCGCGTCCGGCTGACGTCGGACCAGGCCCTACGTGCACCGCTGTGGCAACCGGCAAGGACGGCTGCACGGGGGCGTCCTCGGTCCCGCGCCCTCGAAGGGGCGCTCCTGCGGGGCCGCCGGGAACCCCGCTCCGCCGAACGCCGCTTCCCGCCGCCTCAAATGCGGCTCCTGGCAGGCTTCTCTTTCGGTTTGGCTCGGCCTTACGGCCGCACGGTATGATCACACCGCTTCCTCCAAACCAGGAAATCCGACCCGGAAAACTCTAGGTCACGGCGAGGACGTTTTGCGGAAGTACATCACGATATCGGTTGCTATCATTATTTGAGTCACTCTTGTAAAATTCATTCCTAACAGTAATGTGATATTATTGTTAAGGACGCCAATAGAGGAGATACGACATGTACTTTCTCAGTTTTGCCGATGTAAAAGCCGCTCATCCGATAGACCGCGTCGTTGAGCAGCTCGGCCTAGCAGTAAAGCGACACGGTAAACAGATTCGTGGCCCCTGTCCGAAATGCCAGCGTGGGGGAGACCGAGCACTCGTCGTTACTCCCTCAAAGGCTGCCTTCTACTGCTTTGCTGGCGAGACAGGCGGTGACGTGATCTCGCTCGTCGCGCACGTCCAAGGCATCGGCATGAAGGAGGCGGCACACTGGATTGCCGGGACCGGTTCCCCTGAAAGGGGTGCCAGTTCCGGACACGTTCCCAACGAGAGAAAGGGGAACGAGGAGCGTCGTCTCCTCAAACCCCTCAACTATCTGGAGCCAGCCCATGATGCCTTGAAGGGTCTGGGCATCGCGACCGAGACCCTGGAGCACTTCGGTGCTGGCTATGCGCCCAAGGGCATCATGCGAGGGCGTCTGGCGATCCCGATCCATAACCTGAAGGGCCAGCTCGTTGCCTATTGCGGTCATATGGTGGGGGAGGGGCAGGAGCCGAAACTGATCTTTCCAAATGGCTTCGACCCCGCAGCGTACCTCTTCAACGCGCAGCGGATCGCGGAAGGGGAGCTCATCCTGACGCGCAGTGTTCTTTCGCCGATGAAGGCCTTCGAAGCCGGGATCGAAAACACGATCGCCGTGCTGACAGAGGTCATCTCGGCCGATCAGCTAACCCTGATTGCCGATCTGATGCGCGCACGCCAGTGCGAGCGCATCGACCTACAATAGCCCGTTCGCGGGCTATTCCTTTTTGGCAACTGATGAGTGATCCGGAGCCATCCAGTGGTGGCTGTCGCAAAACAAATGTTGTGCGACCCTCAAAATATGGCTCTGTTGAGTCGTTCCCCTCGAAGTATTTGAGTATAGAAACGCCGCTAAGGCACTTTCCTTTGTATAGCTGTCAAGTATAATCATTCGTTATTTTTTAATCTATCAAATTTTCCTGTATGAAATGAAAATTCTGATTAACTGCGAGATCACACTTGCACCATGTACTCCGCAAAGTGTCAAGTACCTTCCCCTTTATTGTTCAAGTATGCTGTCCGAGGTCGATCCTCTGCTCTCAGTCTCCCTTCGCATGGCGCGTCCGAATGGTTCGGCCGCGGCTGAAGGAGGGAGACCGATGACAGAGCAGAAAGAGACTGATCCCAAAACGAAGACATCGGCGGCGCCGACGCAAGATCGTCCGGAGAGTGAATCCCAGGAGGAGCGCGTCCGGCGGCTCAATGACGAGCTGCGAAAAGGCATGTCGCGTGATGGCTCTATTGTCATTACCAGCGGCATTCAGGCCGGTGGTCTGGAGTTCGTCACCGAGGTGATGAAGGCGGTCGCCGCGTTCGATGACTTCGACGAGGACAACGATTCCTGGAACGAGCGCGACTTCGGTGCGCTCGATGTCCAAGGGGAACGCGTGTTCTTCAAAGTCGACTACTACGACCGAGAGCTGATCGGCCACTCGCCGGACAAGTCCGACCCGGCCGTCACCAAACGTGTCCTCACGATCATGCTCGCCAGCGAGTACTGAGCGCGAAATCCCCCGCAGGGTCTGCGGGGGATTTTTCACGATGAGGTGGCAGTGCGTCGGCTTCAGAAAAAGAGCGCCAGGAGGCCGGTGAAGACCGCGACCTGGCCGACGAAGAGCCCGGCGATCCACATGGTCTGGGTGCGCAGAGCGCGTTCGAGATCGGCACTGGTCACGAGGCTGTCCTTTGCCTCCTCTCGCGACAGCACAGACTTCGCCGCCTTGCGTGCGGTCTCTTCGTTGACGCCGGCTGCGAGCAGCGCGTCGTAGAGCTCGATGGTTGTGACTGTCATGGGGTTGGGTGATGGCAAGCGCTCCGGTGGTATGTCGCACGATGATGGTCAGAGCTCGATCACCGGCAGCCGTCGCTCCGGCGAGATCATCCGCGACAGGATCTCCTGCTCCTCCGGGGAAAGGGTCTGTGCGTGGACGATGATCTGTCGAAGCAGCTCGCTCATGCTCTCAGTTTACCATGCCGCCCAAATTCTGCAATTTGATCAGACTATTAAGCTGCTCTCCTCCCCTACCGCGCTGGTCGATGTGGTACAATCAGAGCATCTATGGAGACTGAACAGACCCAGCCGGAAGAAGCCGGAACGTCCCGGAACGAGACGGATGCCCGTCCATCGCTCTTCGACGACAAGGAGTGGATCACCGTCGATGAGGCGGTGGTCTATTTCCGCGAGCTTGGCCTTCCCCGCTCCCCGGAGGCTATCCGCGGCTACTGCCGCAGCGGCAAGCTGGAGGCCACGACCACCCAAGGGATCAAGGGCGAACAGCATGTGATCCGCCGCGAGAGCGCCCGGATCTACATCGATGAGCGCAAGCAGGTGCTTGCTGCCATGTCACGGGACATCCCGGAAGAAGCCGGTACGACCCGGAAGCTGCCGGTTACTTCCGTCACGTCCCGGCATGAAACGGAAGATGCCGGAACGGCCCGTGATGCTGACGAGACCGCACTGAAGGAGAAGGAGGACGAGATCGCGAAGCTCCGCGAGGAAGTCACGAGCCTGAAGATCGACAAGTCTGCACGCGATCACATCGTGACCATGCTGCGAGATGAGCGCTCGCAGCTGATGCAGGAGGCAATGGAGAAGAGCCGCCGTGTCGGCGAACTCGAAACCCGCCTCCAGCTCGTCGCACCAGCGCAGCCGCATCGGGCTGCTGACGTGACGAGCAATCCAACAGGGGATAGCGCTGCCGGCGGCGCTGACATCGATGCTGTATAATCAAGCCATGAACCGAGACCGCATCCCAGCCAACGAGCGCGACTTCAAGGGCGCCTTCATCCCCAAGGACATTTGGTGCAACCGCGAACTCAGCGGCGACGAGAAGCTGATGTGGGGGGAGATCTTTTCGCTCGATAACGCGTTCGGCTGCGTGGCCAGCAACGAGCACTTCATGGAGATGTTCGGCTTCAACAACGCGCGCAAGCCGCAGCGGATCATCAAGACGCTGAAGGAGAAGGGCTACATCACGGTCGAGATCCGCAAGCAGGACGACAGCCGTGTCATCCGCATCACCGGCAAGTACCGCCATCTCGACAAGGATCACATGTCCGATCTCGCTGCCATGCGCGAGGACCTGATCCGCTCGAAGCGCATGCGGTGACCGACACGCTGGCGACAAATATGTCGCCAGCTGACGACAGTCTTGTCGCGACGTGACGACAAATTTGTCGTTTATACATATTAGTATACATATTAGATTTCAAAATAGATTACAGAGTGTTATTTAAAATAAAAGTTATCAATAATAAATTTTATCGAATATCTTTCTCCTGGTAGATAAAATTGAGATTTTGGTAAATTCTTGTGTGGAGGAGGGCAAAGTCGATTGTCAGTTAGTGGGAGACCTCACGGGGTTCTCGATATGGGAATCAGATCTGAAATCAGTGCTCCAATCAAATCGACGGTCTTCGATGCTGGAAGCATCAACGGCAATGAATGACCCATCGAGCATTTCTGACACCGTCGCCCGGTATCCAACCCGGTTCGGCGGGCGTTGTCGAGAATCGTGCGTGCTCATGTAGATAAGTCGAAAACCAATTCGCTGGGGTCGCGCCCCCCAGACCTCAGAAGGTTAAGAGAAAAAGGCCTAAGGGGTAAGCGTTCTGGCAGGGCGAAACCCGAGGTTGTCGCTGCGGTAGAGGGGCACGTACCCGCCGCGGAAGGCTGAGCGGAGGAACCTCGGACCGAGGTTCCAGGCACCGCCGCGGACTACCCGGCGGGTGCAGTCGGCGCCAAGACCCTCCGTTACCGCCGCGCCATCGGCGGGCTGACCGCGGAGATTGTCGCGCCAGCAATCCTTGGTCCACTCCCAGACGTTGCCGATCATGTCCACCAGTCCGAAGGCGTTCGCCGGGAAGCTGCCCACCTTCCTTGTCTGGCCGACGGCGTTGGCCCCATTCGCCTGCGCTGCAATCCAAGTCGGTCCCCATGGATAGGCGGCAGCCTCTCCAGCCCGGGCCGCATACTCCCACTCGGCCTCACTGGGAAGGCGATAAGGCGACCCCTCGACCTTCGAGTTGAGCCAAGCAACGAATTCCTGCGCGTGGTTCCAGGATACCTCGATCACAGGGCGCGAGCCGCGCCCCCCTTCACGATCATTGGGCGTGGGAATGGACGTGCATCTTCCATCCGCCACACAGGCCTCCCATTGGGTAAAGGTCACCTCGCTTTGTGCCAGCGCGAAACGCCCGATCGAGAGGTCCTGCTGCGGGCTTTCTCTGGAGGAGCGGTCGTCCTCGCTCTCCGGCGATCCCATCGTGAAGTCGCCGGCGGGAATGACGACCATCTTAGGAAAGCCGTTCCGCTCGACGAACCACGAGCCCGGCGTACAGCGGTCGACGGGGGACAGCGTACAGCGGTCGGAGGATCTACCAGCCTCTCCGCCGATGCTGACTGCCGCTCGCTCCTCCAGCTCGAGCTCGAGAGCGCCGATGCGCAGCAAAGCGCTCACGCCCGCGATGCTCGCGAGACAAAGGACAACGATCAGGATGGTCCGCGTGCGGCTGCGCGCGCGCTCGCTATGGGTTGCGACACCGAGGGCGTGGTCAAGCTCGTTCCTCGCGGCGTCGCGTTCCTCGATGGCGCTGGCGATGTCGGCTTCCATCTCCGCCTTGAACTGGGCGAATTCGGCAGGCGTAGGCACGTCGCTGACAAAGGCCGCGATGCGTGCGCCGAGCGTGTAGGGGAGACTGTCCGAGGCATTCAGCCGCTCGCGCAGAACTTTTCGGGCGTCCTCGGCCAGCGTGTCGTCGCCCTGCGCGACCTCCATCAGCTGATAGATCGCGAGTTCGACGGCCTGCATGTCTTTCGACCAGAGCTTGGCGACCTCTTCGTCGGGCAGCTTCGGGCGCGGATGCGGGTTGCGCGCGATGGTGAGGTGATGTGCGTCAGGGTTCAAACTGGCGTCGCGCCAAATCTGCGGACGCATCGAAGCCGGCGCCGTCTCGGCGACGCGCCGCTTGACGAAATCGTGGAGGTCGAGAACCGTCACCGCGTTGCTCTCGGGGGCCGCGGCGCCGCCCGTCAGCCCCTCCACGAGGTGGCGGGTGTAGAGCGATCGGCCCTCCTGCTCGAAGGCGCTGGTGGCGGCGGTCGTCGCCGCCATGATGAACCGGCCATGCCCAGTTGGGTCGAAGGTCTTCTCGGTCAGGATCGGCCCGGCAGAGGCGTCCTTTCGCATGGGATCGCCAGGGATGAACCCGCCGCTGTGGCAGCAGTCTAGGATCGCGACCTGTCGGGCCGACAGACTGCCGTCGAAGACACCGCGCAGCCAAGTCTCGTCGATCGAGCCAGCGTCGGGGTCCGTCGGGTCGGTCTCCGTCATCGCCAGATAGAACCGGCCGCGCGTGTCGAGCAGCCCGTGCCCGGAGTAATAGAACAGCACGAGGTCGTCGGGATGGCGGTCCTCGAACAGCCGCTTGATCGCCCTGCGCGCGTCCACCAAGCCGATATCGAGCTTCAGCTCGGTGGTGAAGCCGCCGATCGCCGGGTCTTTGAGTAAGTCGGCCAATTGGCACACGTCGTTGGCTGGCGCCGAAAGCCGCTCGAGTTGCTTGTGGCGGAAGTTGCTGTTTCCGATTAGGAGCGCGTAACGATCAGGCATCGGGCAAAATTTCTTTAGCTTGCAACCTATGGACTAGCATAGACTATACGAGGATAAGTGTTTGGAGCAAGCAATGGCTGGAATTCTGCAGTTCCATACCGAGCATGGCGTGATCTCCGTCGAGATTGATCCCTCGGAGGCGCGGGCTGCGGGCGGCGAGGCGTTGGCGCCGCTTGTGGCAAAGGGCGGCTCCGTGCCGATGACTGCGAAGGGTGAGGCTGACATCGTCGTCAAGGCGCCTACGAGCTTCGACGAGGCGATGTCGACGCTGAAGGCCTACGCGGCAAGCCTTGAGGACCTGATCATGGGGCTAGACCTGACGCCGAGGGAGGTGGCGGTCGAGATCGGCCTCAAGATGTCAGGCTCGGCGGGATTCATTATCGCAAAGGCCGGCGCCGAGACTGAGATGAAGGTCGCGCTAACCTGGGAGCCGAGCCCGAAAGCGAGTGCATGATCCACCACGCAGCACGACGGTTAGTCGGCTGGATCAGTCCGCCGGACCGGCTCAACGGCTATGCAGTGCTCGTCGGCTCACGCTACGCCGTGACCCGCGCACATATGCTGTCGATTGGCGTACCCAAGCCCACGGATCCGGTCGTGCTGTGGTTTCCGAACCTGGGCCTCAACGCCACCGCCCGAGTCACCGACTGGCGGCCATAAGAACCGAGGCTGAGCGCCAGATTGGACAGCCACATTCTTGACGAGCCTGCTGGCGGCAAAGCTGCTCTCGTTTGGCAGCACCGTGCGACCAAGCGTGCGCATCAGTGAGACTAAAAAGAGACTAAGAGAGCACCTCGATCACTCTAACTCATTGAAAATATTGGTAGCGGAGGAGGGACTTGAACCCCCGACACGCGGATTATGATTCCGCTGCTCTAACCAACTGAGCTACTCCGCCATCCAGGCTTGGCCGACGGAAGCACCGGCAGCCAGAGGCGGGGGATATAGGGGGTGGTCCTCATTCCTGTCAAGACCTGCCAGCCACGATCGCTCCAGGTCGTATTGTCCGCCAGGCTGCACACGACGATCGCAGCGAACTCTGCGTAACTTTTGAAAAAATCTGCCAAGTGCAATTTGAAATGGCTTCTGCGCGCAACTGGCACTATAGCTCCAATCAGTACGTGTGAAAGGAGCCGGAGTCGTCAACCCTTTCCGGTCCTGGGCACCTTTTGGAGAGAGCTTTATGGCAAACATCCACGTTGGAACAGGCGACAACCCGGCGACCGGGACCAACGATGCCGATGAAATCAGGGTGGACAACGAGATCGCGGCCACCGTGTTCGGTCTGGCCGGGGACGACAGCATCTATGGAAGGTCGCTAGCCGATACGCTGTTCGGCGATGCCGACGACGACCGGCTCTTCGGTGACGAAGGCAACGATCGCCTCTATGGCGGTGCGGGGGGCGACCCCTTCATCGTCGGCGGCGATGGTCAAGACCGTATTTTCGGCGACGCCGAGGACGATCAGGCCTTGTTCGGGGGCAGCGGCAACGACCGCATCTATGGCGGCGACGGTTACGATAGGCTCCTGGCCGGAGGCACTGGTGCCGACCGCCTCTATGGCGGCAAGGGAGACGACGCCAGCCTGAGGGGGAACGACGGGGCCGACCGGCTCTTCGGTGGATCAGGCCGAGACCGCCTCCTCTTTGGGCTCTCCGGCAACGACAAGGTCTTCGGCGGCTCGCAAGGCGACAGCTTCCTCTTCGGTTCGGAAGGTGCCGACCAGGTCTACGGCGGGGAGGGTGAGGACGCGTTCGTGTTCGGCGACAGTGGGGCCGACCGGCTCTACGGAGGATCCGGCAACGATCTCTATGTGGCCGGACGAGACGGCGATGATCGGGCCTTCGGCGGTTCCGGGCACGATTTCGTTGTGGGAGATGCGGTCGGCCGCAGCGGCGACGACCTGGTCTACGGCGATGCCGGCAATGATGTCTTGATGGCCGCTACGGGCCAGGACGGTCTCTTTGGCGGCGATGGCGATGACCTTCTCGTGATGCTGGCTACCGCAGTTGACGGCGAGCGTGTCAGGGGCGGGAGGGGTTCGGACACGCTCGTCGTGATCGAGGGGAGCTTGCCGGTGGGCGTCGCGCTCAGCTCCGTCGAGGCGGTTGTCGTGAACAGCGGCTCTGCACTCAGCAATACGCAATCCGGCAGCAACGGGCGAAATGTCCTGATGGGCAGTTCGGGCGCGGACCGACTCTTCGGCAAGGGCGGTACCGATGTCCTGGTCGGTAACAAGGCCGACGATCGCCTCTATGGGGCAGGCGGCAAGGACGCCTTTCTCTATGGCGGCGGCGGGCGCGACAGAGTCTACGGCGGCGCTGCGGACGATGGGTTCCTTGGCGGCGATGGCGGCTCGGATCAAGTTTTCGGCGGAAAGGGTGACGATTTCCAGCTCATGGGTGCGGGCGGGAACGATCGCCTCTATGCCGGCAGCGGCTCCGACAAGGGGCTGTGGGGTGGCTCGGGCAACGATCGGCTTTATGGCGGCAGCGGCGGCGATTCCTACCTGCAGGACCAGGACGGAGGCAACGACCGGATCTTTGGCGGCGCGGGCGACGATGTTGCCCTGGCTGCCGGTGACGGCGACGATCGCGTCTACGGTGGCCTGGGCGCAGACAGGAGCCTCCGGGGCGACAACGGGGATGACCACCTCGTGCTCGGCTCCGGCGACGACAAGGGGGCTTGGGGGGGCAGCGGCGACGACTTGATTTATGCCGGGAGTGGCGCCGACTACTCTATCTATGGCGACTCGGGGAGCGATCGCATCTACGGTGGCGATGGCGATGACGCTGTACTGGTTGGCGGTCGGGGCCGGGATCTCCTTTTCGGCGGTAGCGGCGACGATAGCGCTCTTGTCGGCGGCGATCAGCGTGACAGCCTCTGGGGCGGGACCGGCGACGACGTCCTTTTCGGGGACGACGGAAGCGATCGGCTCTATGGAGGTGAGGGCTATGATGTGCTCGCCGGTGGCGCGGGCAACGACTATCTCTCAACGGGCGCCGGTCCGAGCAGGATCTTTGGCGGCGACGGCAACGATACCGTTCTGGTGCAGGATTCGGCGTTCGAACTGTTCGAGCCGCTGGGCGGAGGTGACGACACGCTCCTCATAGCCCTCACGCGTTTCACCCTGTCCGACCTCTCCAGTGCAGAGCCGGAAGAGGTGCGCATCGTCGGAGATTTCTCGAGTGCGGACCTGATCGGCGACGACGAGGCAAACCGACTCTACGGCGGTACGGGATTCGACACGATCTTCGGCAGGGATGGCAAGGACATCGTGGGCGGCTTCCTGGCGGACGACGCCTTGTTTGGAGGCAACGGGTCCGACTCCTTGTCGGGCGACGCCGGCGACGACTTGCTGATCGGCGGGCGCGGATGGGACCGACTGGACGGCGGCGACGGCAACGACCGGGCGGGGGGCAGCACAGGCAACGACAGCCTGTTTGGTGACGGCGGGAAAGACCGTCTCTACGGCGGTGACGATGACGATCGGGCCTATGGCTCACGCGGGTTCGACAGCCTCTACGGCGGCGCGGGAAGCGACAGCTTGTTCGGTGGGGATGGCAACGACCGGATCTTTGGGGCCGGGGAGGACGACAGGGTCTACGGCGATGAAGGCGACCTGATTTACGGCGATGCGGGCAATGACCGTTTGCAGGGTGAGCGTGGCGACGACGTCTTGTTTGGCGGTAGCGGCCGTGATGTGGGAAATGGTGGTGATGGGGAGGACAGCCTGTTCGGTGGCGCCGGCAACGACTCCCTGAACGGCGGCGATGGCGATGACCGGGTGGTCGGAGGTGACGGGAACGATACCTTGGTTGGCGGGCGAACCCGAGCCGGCGACGATCGCCTCTTCGGTGGCAGCGGCGAAGATCTGCTGGACATGAACGGCGGTGACCGGGCCGTCGGAGGGTCAGGCGACGACCGCTTCCGCTTCGATGGCAAGGGAGGGGAAGACGGCGATGTCTATGTCCGCGATTTCGAGGGGGTGCGCTTCAATGCCGGGACCTCGCGGGATAGCTTGGTCTTCGCGACCGGCATGGAGCATGGCGTCTTCGAGTACGTGAAGGGGCGGGCCTTCGACGGCGCAGGCAACAGCCAGGCGCGCTTCGACGGTTCGGGTCTCGTACAGGTCGATTGGGACGGAGACGGGGACAGCGATCTCGCCTTCGTCGTTTCCGGCCTGCAGAGCGCGAACCAATTGACCGCCAGCGACTTCGTGTGGCTGTGACCGCAACGCAGGAGAAAGCCCTTAGAGCAGGATGACGTCAGATCGAAACGATCTGGCGTCTGACTCCTGCTCTACATCTTTGAAACAGTGAGCGGATCGCGATCCGCCCCGGGCTTTCACTTCCCTCACATCTCCCGTGCGCCGCGGCTGATCGCGATCACGCCGGTGCGGCAGACGTCGACCAGGCCGAGCGGACGCATCAGGTCGATGAAGCGCTCCAGCTTGTCCGGGCGGTGGGTCGCCTGGAACACGAAATGGCTGAGGCCGGCGTCCACCACCTCGGCCTTGAAGATGTCGGCGATGCGCAAGGCCTCCACCCGCTTCTCGCCGGTTCCGGCCACCTTGACCAAGGCCGTCTCGCGGTCGACGTAGGCGCCGGCGTACTCGTGGGTGAGGTCGCAGACGCGGGTCACCGGCACCAGGCGCGAGAGCTGGGCGTGGATCTGGTCCAGGACCTGCGGCGTGCCGCTGGAGACGATGGTGATGCGGCTCAGGTGCGCGGCCGGATCGACCTCGGTCACCGTCAGGCTCTCGATGTTGTAGCCCCGGCCGGAAAAGAGGCCGATCACCCGGGCCAGCACGCCCGGCTCGTTGTCGACCAGCACGGCGAAGATGCGGCGCTCGATGGCTGCCTGCTTCATGGTCTTGTTTCCCAAACAGAAGGAACGGAAGGCGGAGAGGAAGAGGGTGGGGGGCGTCCGCCCCCCCTAGACCAGGACCATCCCGTCTTCCGAGACCTCGTGCGCGGCCCGATCTTCCGGACCCAGCAGCATCTCGTAGTGCGCCGCACCCGAGGGGATCATCGGGAAGCAGTTCTCGTCCGGGCTAACCCGGCAGTCGAAGATCACCGGCTTGGGCGTCTCGATCATTTCCATGATCTTCTCGTCCAGCTCGGCTGGGTTATCGCAGACGATGCCGACCGCGCCGAAGGACTCGGCCAGCTTCACGAAGTCGGGCAGCGAAGCGGAATAGCTCTCGGAATAGCGGCCGCCGTGCAGCAGCTCCTGCCACTGGCGCACCATGCCCATCCACTGGTTGTTGACGATGAAGATCTTCACCGGCAGGCCGTACTGGGCGACGGTCGAGAGCTCCTGGATGTTCATCAGGATCGAGGCCTCGCCGGCCACGTCGATCACCAGGCTCTCGGGGTGGGCCACCTGTACGCCGACCGCGGCCGGGAAGCCGTAGCCCATGGTGCCGAGCCCGCCGGAGGTCATCCAGCGCTTGGGCTCCTCGAAGCGGATGAACTGGGCCGCCCACATCTGGTGCTGGCCCACCTCGGTGGTGATGTAGCAGTCGCGGTCCTTGGTCAGCTCGTAGAGGCGCTGGATCGCGTACTGCGGCTTGATCACGTCGCCCTCCTGACGATAGCGCAGGCAGTCGCGCTGGCGCCAGCCGTCGATCGCGGTCCACCAGTCGGCCATGGCCGCGGCATCGAGCTGGTGCCCGGCGGCCTTCCAGCGGTCGACGATGGCCTCCAGCGCCAGGCCGGCGTCGGCCACGATCGGCAGGTCGACCACCACGTTCTTGTTGATCGAGGAGGCGTCGATGTCGATGTGGATCTTCTTCGAGTTGGGGCTGAAGGCATCCAGCCGGCCGGTCACCCGGTCGTCGAAGCGCGCGCCGACGCAGAGCATGACATCGCAATTGTACATGGCCAGATTGGCCTCGTAGGTGCCGTGCATGCCCAGCATGCCCAGGAACTCGGGCTCGCTGGCCGGATAGGCGCCCAGGCCCATCAGGGTGTTGGTGATCGGCATGCCGGTCAGCTTCACCAGGGTGCGCAGGTGCTCGGAAGCCTCCGCGCCCGCGTTGATGACGCCGCCGCCGGCATAGATGATCGGCTGCTTGGCACCGGCCAGCAGCTCCACCGCCTGGGCGATCTCGGCCTGATCGGGCTCGATCTTCGGGCGGTAGCTGCGGTGCACCACGGCCTTCGGGCTGACGTAGCGGCCGCTGGTCTGCAGCACGTCCTTCGGCAGGTCCACCACCACCGGGCCGGGGCGGCCGTGCGTCGCCACGTAGACCGCCTCGTGCATGATCCGAGGCAGGTCCTCGACCGACTTGACCAGGTAGTTGTGCTTGGTGCAGGGCCGGGTGATGCCGGTGGTGTCGGCCTCCTGGAAGGCGTCGTTGCCGATCAGGTGGGTCGGCACCTGCCCGGTCAGGCAGATGATCGGGATCGAGTCCATCAGCGCGTCGGTCAGGCCGGTCACCGCGTTGGTGGCGCCGGGGCCGGAGGTCACCAGCACCGCACCGATCTTGCCGGTGGAGCGGGCATAGCCTTCGGCCGCATGGACCGCAGCCTGCTCGTGACGGACGAGGACGTGACGCAGGCCGTTCTGCTGGAAGAGCGCATCGTAAATGGGCAGGACTGCGCCGCCCGGATAGCCGAAGATCGTGTCGATCCCCTGGTCCACCAGCGCGCGGATTACCATCTTCGCGCCGGTCATCTGCTCGTCCGTCATAACCCTGGACTTCCTCTGTTCGTCTTTCATCGCAAACTGGCGGGTGGGCCAAATCCCACCGGCCCCATGGCGCCAGACAACGCCATAGGCTCCGGTCATCGGCAAGCCCCTAGCCTCGTGCCGGGCAAACTAGCAACAAAGGCCAAGCTGTCAACGCCTGTCCCGCAAAAAACTGACGATTTCCTGCCCAATTTGGTATGAATATTGCGCATGCCAGACCTTCACCCGGCTTTCCGTGGCGATGACCTGGTGTCTGAGCCAGGTGGTCTGGCGCTTCAGGTAGCGGCGTGTGGCGGTCACCGCCTGGTCGCGGGCCTGCTCCAGGGAGAGGCGGCCGGAGACAACGGCGGCCAGCTCACGGTAGCCCACGGCCTTCAGCGCGGGCAGCGCCGGGTCGAGATCCAGAGCGGCGAGCGCGGCCGCCTCCTCCAGGGCGCCCGCGGCCAACATGGCGTCAAAGCGGCTGGCGACGGCCTCCCGCAGAACCTCGCGGTCGGGCAGCAGCACCAGCCAGGTGAGCGGCGGGCCGGGCTCGGTCTCGCGCTGCCAGGCGGCCAGGCCCTTGCCGCTGGCCCGCAGGACGGCCCACGCGCGCTGCAGGCGCTGGCTGTCCTCCGGCTCGATGGCGGCGGCGGTCTCCGGGTCCTCGGCGGCCAGGCGGGCGTGCAGGGCGGGGGCGCCCTCGCGCTCCAGCAGCGCGGCGGCGGCGGCCTTCTCTTCGGCGGAGAGCGGCGGGATCGGGGCCAGGCCGTGACTCAGCGCCCGCAGGTAGAGGCCGCTGCCGCCGGTCAGCAGCGGCAGGCGCCCGGCGGCTCTGGCGGCGGCGATCTCGGCCGCCGCCCAGTTGCACCAGAGCCCAGCGGAAGCAGGCTCGGTCACGCTCCTGGTGCCGTAGAGACGGTGTGGTGCGCGCTCCAGTGCATTGCGGTCCGGCTGTGCGGTCAGGATCGGCAGCTCGCGATAGAGCTGCAGCGCGTCGGCGTTGATGACGTTGCCCGTCAGGGCCTCGGCAAGGTGCAGCGCCAGGTCGGACTTGCCGCTGGCGGTGGGGCCGACGACGGCCAGCAACGGCTGGATCTCGACAGGGTCAGGCATGGCGGGACCTGCGGCATGCGGTCCGCGGGTCTGGCTCGCCTGTCGCCTTGTGGTGGCGCGTCGCTCTCCGCTTAATGCGCTGCATGGAAAGCGTGCTTACCTTGGTCGGCAATCCGACCGCAAGAGACCTGACCTTCGAGCATCTGCAG
Source organism: Rhodospirillaceae bacterium N.6G (assembly GCA_046233115.1). Lineage (GTDB taxonomy): Bacteria > Pseudomonadota > Alphaproteobacteria > Kiloniellales > JACOMY01 > JACOMY01. Next base: position 279,684 of record JBJXHM010000009.1, read on the forward strand.
GGCGTGACCCGAGCGCTCGATCGCCTCGGTGCGCGGCTTGGCCAAGCCGACTGGCTGGCGGAGCGGCTGGCGGTCGATATTCCCTTCGCCGGCCTCGAGGCCGACATGGCGATGGAAGCTGCGCGCGATGCCCTTGGCGTGGCTCCGATCGACCTGGTTGCCCAGAAGCGGGAAAAGCGGCTGAAGCGGCTGCTGATGGCTGACATGGACTCCACCACCATCACCTCGGAGACCCTGGACGAGCTGGCGGCGGTTCTGGGTATCGGCGAGGCGGTGGCGGCGATCACACGCCGCTCGATGCTGGGCGAGCTGAACTTCGAGCAGTCGCTGCGCCAGCGCGTCGCCATGCTGGCGGACCGGCCGTGGGACGTGACGAACCAGGTGGTGCGGGCGATCACGCTCTCGCCCGGCGCGCGGACCATGGTGCGCAGCCTGCGCGCCAAGGGCTGCTACACTGTGCTCTGCTCCGGCGGCTTCACCTTCTGCACCGAGCCGGTGGCCGAGGTCTGCGGTTTTCACGAGCACCATGCCAACGTCTTGCTGCACGCCGACGGCAAGCTGACCGGCAAGGTCGCCGAGCCGATCCTCGGCCGCGAGGCCAAGGTCGAGCGCTTGCAGATCCTGCTGAAGGCGCACGACCTGAAGCCGGAGGAGGCGGCGGCGATCGGCGACGGCGCCAACGACATCGGTATGCTGCAGGCCGTGGGGCTGGGCGTCGCCTACTATGGCAAGCCGGCTGTGCGCGAAGCGACGCCCTATCGCATCGACCACGGCGACCTCACCGCAATGGTCTACTTTCAGGGCCTGCGCGAGGAAGAGCTGGTTCTCTAGCAGGCTGCTGAAAAACCCAGTCGCGTTGAGAGGGTAGATGTGATTCCCTTTTGCAGTGGGAAGCAGGAAGGGAAGGCAGGATGCGGGGTCAAGACGACGGCAGCGAGGGTCTGTTTTCCTACG